>CAVROY010000001.1:0-31507 GCA_963722935.1 uncultured Acidobacteriaceae bacterium
GCCCGCATTTCTCACAAATAGGTGGCAAAGGGCCGCCACTTCTGGCATAACTGAGTTTCGACACAACAGTTTGCGAAGAAGGAGACGGCCCTAGTGCTTGCTACAGAGTGTACCCAATCCAGGTTCGAGTTTTCAGGCGTGTGGTCGCGCTCGGTGGTGGCGCGCTTTGATGGCGGCCAGATCACTGCAAACGGGGGCGGGCTGTTATTGCAGCAGGTGGACGAGCGTATCGACCTGTTGCATCGTTTGAGCAAATGCTTCGTCGATGGAAGAGATCAGAAGCGAGTGCGCCACGGCCTGCGCGAGATGCTGGCGCAACGCGTGTATGGGCTGGCGCTCGGCTACGAAGACCTGAACGATCACGAACAACTGCGCGAAGATCCACTGCTGCTGTTGCTCGCTGGAAGCGCGGAACCGGACCAACCGCTGGCGGGCAAAAGCACCCTGAACCGGCTGGAACTGGGCGGAGAGTTAGCGGCGGATGAGCGCTACAAGAAGGTGCACTACGACGCCACAGCGATTGACAAGTTGCTGGTGGACATCTTTCTGGAAAGCCACCCCGAGGCGCCAGAAGAGATTGTGATCGATCTGGATGCGACCGATCTGCCGTTGCAGGGCCATCAGGAGCAACGCTTCTTTCATGGTTTCTATAACCATTACTGTTACTTGCCGCTGTACATCGTCTGCGGCGATCATCTGCTGGGCGTCCGATTGCGGCCGGCCAACATCGAGGCCAGCGCGGGCTCACTGGAAGAGATCGAGCGCATCGTAGGGCAGATCGGGCAGGCTTGGCCAACGACTCGAATTATTCTGCGCGCCGACTCTGGTTTCTGTCGGGAAGCGATCCTGTCCTGGTGCGAAGCGAATCGAATCGAGTATGTGTTCGGCTTCGCCCGCAATGAACGCTTACGGCGCATCATCGATGCCGAGATGCAACAGGCGGCCAGCCTCCAGCAGCAGACTGGTCAGGCAGCACGGCTGTTCGCCGAGTTTGCGTATCAAACCAACGATAGCTGGAGTCGGCCCCGGCGCGTGGTAGCCAAAGCCGAGCAGATCGAGGGCAAAGAGAATCCGCGCTACGTGGTCACGTCGCTTGCAGCAAGCGACTGGCCAGCACAGAAATTGTACGAAGAACTCTACTGTGCCCGCGGCGACATGGAGAACCGCATCAAAGAACAGTACTCGTTGTTTGCTGGACGAGTCAGCGCGGCCACGCTGCGTGCCAACCAACTGCGCCTGTACCTGTCGGCCGCCGCTTACCTGCTCATGTCGGCTTTTCGGAGGCTCGCGCTTTCCGGCACACGATGGGCGCGCTCACAGTGCGAGACCATCCGCTTGCACTTGCTGCGGTTCGGTGCACAGGTGCGGATCACCGCCCGTAAAGTCTGGGTTTCCATTGCAAGCGGCTATCCGCACTGGCGCATATTCGAACACGCGTATCTGCAACTCCGTTCCTGACACACCGGGCAATACCGCTCTTTGAAAACCTAACTCAGAAACCCACCTTCGATGGCGGAGCTTGCCAGGATTGCATCTCATTGCGCCCGCGATCTCCTTTCGGCCCGCTGCGTAACCGCCATCTCCGCGCCCCCGCGCGTTCAGGCCCGCTGGTGAGAAATGCGGGCTAGCGTTACTGACACAACCTCTGCTAATATTTACAATTGCAGAGGATTTATCAGCATGCCGGCCGTACCCAAGCAGCGAACCCGCGCCCTCAATCTGCTTAAAAAGCGGGGCATGCTCAGGCTGAAAGACTTCATCGCGGAGGGAATTGGCCCAGAGACACTGGCGGGATTGGTTCGCGATGAAGCCGTCGTGCGGCCAGCGCGCGGCCTGTACCAGCTTCCCGTCGCGCCCGGCCATGCGGCCCACGCGCTCGCCGAAGCCGCCATTCTGGTGCCAAGGGGAGTTATCTGCCTCATTTCGGCCCTTCAGTTTCACGAGCTGACCCTTCAGACACCGTCTGCCGTGTGGATGGCCATCGAGCGAACCGCCTGGCGTCCGCAGATCGAGTATCCACCAATTCGCTTTGTCCGTTTTTCGAAATCAGCGCTGACCGAAGGAGTAGCACGGCACAGAATCGAGAGGATCGAGGTTCCAATCACGATGCCCGCCCGAACGGTTGTCGATTGCTTCCGTTACCGCAACAAAATCGGTCTTGACGTCGCATTGGAAGGGCTTCGCGAAGGGCTGCGCCGCCGCCGATTTAAACCGGATGACCTCTGGCGGTATGCCAGCAAAGCACGGGTCTGGTCCGTTATGCAGCCTTACATCGAAGCGATGGTGGCCGAGTGAAGCGCGAGCTGCGGGATGTTGGTGCTTCGGTGCGCGCCAGGCTTCTGGAGCAAGCACGCAAAGAACAGTCCGATTTCCAACTACTCCTCACCCGCTACGTGTTGGAGCGATTGCTTTATCGCCTGAGCGTGTCCGAATACCATGACCGGTTCGTCCTGAAAGGTGCTTTGCTGCTCTCGGTATGGGTCGGTGATCGGTATCGGCCTACACGCGATCTCGATCTCCTTGGGTACGGCGATACAGGCCCGGAGGCGCTCATTAGCATCTTCCGTGCGATCTGCGGCAAAGCCGTTGTTGCCGACGGCGTGATCTTTGATGTCGACAGGCTGGAAGCGGAGCTAATCCGGGAAGATGCAGAATACGGTGGTGTTCGCATTCGCACGACCGCGAGTATCGCGGGCGCGCGCATTCCCGTCCAGGTGGACGTTGGCGTTGGCGACGCGATTACACCCGCACCTGTAGAGATCGAATACCCCACTCTGCTTGAATTTCCGCCGCCTCGCTTACGCGCATACCCGGTTGAAACCATCGTGGCCGAGAAACTGGAGGCGTTAGTTGTGCTGGGTATGGCAAATAGCCGGGTAAAAGATTACTACGACCTCTTCCTGATCTCGCAAACATTCACGCTGGAGCAGCGATCGCTTGCAGAAGCGCTTCGGCAAACATTCGAGCGACGTGGCACCGCAGTTCCCGAAGATATCCCGGCCGGCTTAACGGATGAGTTTGCAACCGCATGGCAAACGCGCTGGCGAGGATTCGTACGACGTGAGCGTATGATATCGGTACCGGACGACTTGGCAACCGTCGTTACCAGGCTTCGCGACCTGCTGCTGCCGGTCATACGCGGACGTAATCAGGATCTGGAGTGGTCACCCGGCGGCCCTTGGTCACAAAGATGAACAATAGCTCCAATCTCAGAATCGGCTCCGGCAGGTCATATCGGCCCAATTTCCGCGGCTTGTGCGTTTCCCGGGGGCGTTGGTGGACGCGACGGGACTTATCGGTAGGTATCTGGCTCACGCATAGCAGAGATGCGGCCGCTGGCATACGAAGCCGTTATGTTGTCCCGGAGATCTGCCACTTCATCAGTTTTCGCGCAGCCGCAACTTGCTCCTCATGCCATTTACGCCAGCGCTCACATTCCACATCGTAGAGCGCCTGATCAACCGCTCGCGGCCGCAGCCTCACTGCTTCTTCATCCGGCACGGCCGCCAAAATCATCCGGTGTGCATGCTCAGCGACAAAGCGATGGATCATAGAAGCATGAGTGGCAGGCAGTATCTCTCCTCTGCGGCGCGGGTACCGCTCACCCACCGTTGTACAGAGAAGATGAGTGGGACTTAGCGGAAGCAGGATTTCTGTACCTTGCCTGCCCCAACCTCCCTTGAAGTCGTAGTTTTCGGGCCCGTAGTCGTTCAGTCGCATTACAGGGTCGTCGCTCGTGAACCACATGATGCCTTCGGGCGGCTTAACTATGGACCATCTGTGCTGAAGTAACACGTTGGCCGTATCCGTTAGCACACGTTTGATGCTGTATAGCCATAGTTCGCGCCCGGCAATGAGCTCCGCTTTGAGCGTTCCGAATTCTTTCTCCGGGTCGACTTCCGTGGATATACGAAGCGGTATGGAATTGCCGTCGTTGCGAGCAGCCCTGACTAGTGTTCCGGCCTTCTTGGCGAGCTCGAGCCGCTGGACTGATTCTCCTACTACCTCGTCCAGAAGGGCAGGCAACGTAGAACTCCACCGTTGCATGCTTTCGAGCAGCCGCGCCGGCGTCCGAACGTCCTGTGCCGCAGCGAAGCGGACCAGATGTTGCCAGTCCTCGGGCGATAGTCGATCATCGGTGACAGCGCGTTTTAGGGCTGGAGCTGCCGGGGTCTCGTATTCGTGTTCCAGCCATTTCTCAAACTGATCGCTCAGGCCTCCCGCCGTCATCGCAGTGTACAGATGGGAGTGATACGCTATGCCTCGAACAGAATGGAATTTCCATAACGGCACGTTCGGGTGCGAAACGAGCAATCGGTACGTCGCAATCTTATTGTCGGGTCCCTTGAACGCATCCAGATACACGCAGGGGACGTAATGGTTGTCGCGCTGAAAGAGTGTGTTGCTCATTCGGCTTTCGTTGTCTCCATCCTCCTAAATTCCGCGCGCCCGGACGCGCTTTGCCTGTCAAACGGCAGTTCCACTGAGGACTGGTGCGAACGCGAAAGAGCGCCCTTCAGAAGACCGACGCGGCGGCTGAAACGCGATCACGCACCAGTTCGTGCGCCCTTTTCAACTGAACATCCCGATTCTCGCGGACGATTGCCTCGTATGACCAATCGATCTGGATATCCGGATCGATCCCCTTGCCGTCGAGGCGTGTGTCCATCCAGCTCACGTAGGCGGCGGTCGGGATCACGAGCGTGAACCCGTGGCCGATATCGAACCCACGATGCGAGACTAGGCGGCCGGGCGTTGGCATGCCGACGATTGTCGCCAGGCCGCGTTCCTGTGCGAACAATGCAACCATTTCGGCAGCACACGTTGTGTGCTCGTTTACCAGCATGGCCACTCGGCCGTTAAAGCGTCGCGGGCCGAGACCCTCGGTTTCAAGCACGACCGACTTCTTTCGTGCGTAACGGACCGCGAGCAGCGGAATCTCCCATTTGCTTCGCGGCATCCTGCCGAACCGCGGCAGCTTCTCTTTTTCGTAGCCGGATTCGGCGAGCTTGCGGTCGAGGCTGTAACCGACTGGCAGCCGGTCTGGTGTCAACATGCTCATGAGCCGGAGGCCTCCGGCGCCGCCGCCCGGATTACCGCGAAGGTCGATTATGAGTGCGTCTACGCCCTTCAGGTTGGTTTCGATGGCATTCGAAACGTCGCGTGCAAAATCGATGCCGAGCTTGCCGGGAAAGAGGCTCACCTTCAAAATGCCAACGCCGTCGTTCACGGAGGCAACAACGGCACGCGGCTCCGCGGTTGGATTATCGCGATGCTTCGCTTTCGGCGTGGCGAGGGTAACCGCCTCGGTTCCCCCGCTTGCTCCACGCCGGATCACTATCTGTGTTTGCGTATCCATCGCGAACGCCGGTTTCGTTGGCGGCGTGATTTCGTTCGCCCCAATCCGAAGTAGCGTATTGCCAGGTCTAATACCGGCACGATCCGCCGGGCCGCCTGGGGCCACGTCCTGAAACACCCAGCGCAGGCCATCCTGCGGCATCTCAACTGCCCGGAAGCTTGCGGCAATGGCATTCCTGGAGCTGATTTTGCTCGACTGGCGTAGAACGCCGAGCGCGCCGGAGCCGAGCTCTTTCAGCATGGAGTTTGCGGCGGCCTCGAATGAGTCGGCTGTCTCGGCTGACAGTAATTCGCCTCGGTGTCGTTCAACGATACCGTCCCAATTTCTTCCACCAAAGTGTGGGTCGTAGTATTTGGTTCTAACAAGCTCCTGGATTTGGGCCAGGCAGCGTTCACGCTCAGTTCTTGTCATGCTCTTTTCGATTGTGTTTAACGTTCGAACCAGCCATGCCAGCGAGCTTGCGATCCGGGTATAGCGGCTCAATCGCCTCACCCGTCATCTGAAAGTTGGCCCAATAGTACGGGGGCTCTCCTGCCTTGACGAACTCCAATTTCGCTCGCCTCAGCGCCTCCGCGCGACCTTCACCACTGGCCAGATGACGATAAAAAGACTCCATCAATTTACGACCGGGCCTATCATCAACATCCCATAGAGTCGAAACAACGCTCTGCGCACTGGCTTCGATGAACGCATTCACAATCGTGTTCGCACCGGTTTCGTCAACCGGTCCAACGGCGGTTTTGCAAGCGCTCAATGTCACCAGACGGGCGTTCAGGCGAAGTCGCCGGATCTCACGCGCTTCGAGAAACCCGGAATCGTTGAGCTGAGGAGCGGGCGCAAACACAAGTGCCGCCCGATCCGGAAACTCCATATCGGCGTAGCCGTGCAGAGCAAGATGCAACACGTCGTATTCCGATAGCGCGAGGGCCAGAAAATTCGTCCGTGTTGCATTGGCCCCCACTAAAAGTTTGTCAGGTTGCGGAAGCAGCCGCGCCGCGGCATCGATCTCCCGCTCGCTCTCGGGCAACGGCACTAACTGCGATCGCTCCGGCCCCGTTATGGCACGCACTACCCAAGGCTGCGTATCTTGTGCTTGGGTCCAGGCAGCCACGCCCAAATACGGTATGCGAATGCGATTGCTTTCGCGGGTTCGCAACAGATTTAACACGGTTCCGCTGGGCGCGTTGATTATCGTCTTACTGCTTATCAGGTACTTGCCTTGAGGATCAACCAAAGCTGCGAACGGAAGCACATTGAGCGCGCCGTCTGGAACAATGACCAGCGTATGCGCTGCGTTGATCTCAGGTGTCGGCGGGAGAATCTCGGCGTATAGGCGCCGAGCGAGCTGGACATCGCTCTGCTTCTTGGATATTTCATGAAAATAGCGCTTGCAGTCGTCTTCGATGCTCTTACGTGCAGGCAGCGTATACCTGCGGATTGCTTCGTTAGTGATAGTCAGCACAGAAGATGCCGGTTCCGTTAATACGTATTCGAGCAGCACTTCGTCTGGGGAGAGCTGTTTCTGAAGCGCTCGGAGGGACACCGGCTGTCTGAAGGGGCCCGGAGAATAGGACGGCAAGGATTGCTCGGCGTCGTAGATCTGATTGAGAAGTGCCGCCCTCTGGCTTTCGTCGGCAGTGTCGAGCAGCCGCAGTTCGAGGATATTTATGGTGCGCTCCGCAGGGCTCTGAGGCTCGGGCGGTCTCAAGTTGTCGTACCAAAGCGATTGGGCTTCAACGCGTCCGTGTAAGCGTTCAATGGCGGCAAAGGCATCTGAAAGACGGTTATCGTCCGCAAGCAACGTGAAACAACCGGAATAGATTTCCGAGAGTTCCGATACCAGCAGTCTCTCCATCATTGGCGTTGGAACGTGCCTGAGGAGGACTTCCAGCATGTCTGCGCCGTTCTGGTACTGCAATTCGGCCTGCCTACGGCGACCGCTCTTTGCTAAGATTTCGGCCCTGATAGCGAGATTGCGGGGAACGTAATAAATCTCGTCCGGCATCTTCCGGTTTGCAGCGATAGCGGCATCGATTGCTTTTAGAGCCGCGTCAAACTGGCCTTGGTGTTCGTACGCCTTCGCCAGTCCGGCATCGATATCGTTCAGACTGCGCCAGCTATCGACAGATTGGAGCGAGACAACGGCCTCTGTATAGGACCGGATCGCGCCGTTCCAGTCGCCTTTCCCTTCAAGGACAGATGCCTTCGCGGCCAGGCCCTCAGCCAGATTTTCGCGCAGATTCCGAGTCCGGCTCAGGTCCACAATCCGATCCGCCAGTCGCAGCGCTTCGTCGTACTGTTTCAGACCCACCAGGGCATCCACTTTCGCTTCATAGGCAATCATTGGCCTCGCGATTTCAGGGTGCGAATCGGCAATAGAGATTGCCTTATCCAAGTACGATAGGCACTCTTTGTACCGGCCCAGTTCCAGAATCCCCCTTCCGATGAGCGAGGCGTATCTGACTTGTGCCGGGCGATCCAGAAATAGTTTTGCCTTAAGGTATGCGCTCTTTACTCTGTCGGTAGCCTCGCCGATATTTCCGAGCAGAAAGGCCAGAATGCCCTGTTCTCCATTTGCGCGTGATGCAAGCCGGTGCTCCCCGAGAGCATCGGCCTCGCGCTCCACTTCGGCCCAGGTATCCTTTGCCAGTGCCGCGTCATATTCGAGCTCAAGCATTCCTTTAATCGTTAGAATTCTCAAATGGACGCGGGGATTGCTCGCACCTGGCCGGTGCAGCATTGCGTTGGTCTGGCCGATCAGGTCCGCGAGAGGCCGGCTCTCCATAACGGCTGGAATCTGACTAACTTCGGCGTAGAGAGCGCGCGTGATATCCCCACGCGCACGGAAACCGTTCTGAGCCATTTTGTAAAGCGGCGCAGCGGGTATCCAGGCATTGTTGAATGCCATCTCGTCTGCTTTTGCAAGATAGAATTCGGGCGTACCGGCAGCGGGACGCCAAAGAGCACGGCCGGCAACGATGGCCAGACCAATTGCCACAGCCGCGAACAGAAACTTGCGTGATTTGAACGAAATTCTCATATCCACAAAATCTATATTTTGGAATAATGAGAGATTCAGACTGGCTGATGCCGGTTAACCCCCGCAAAAGTCCAGTAGTTTTTCGAATGTCAACACGGATTGAGGCCTAATCGGAGATGGCATGGGAGGCTGTTGAGTTTCGAGACCGGCACGGAAATCTCATCAGCGAAGAGACGCGCCAGACGCTTTTAAAGCTGATCGAAAAAGCACTCCGGACGCCGACTGCGGACCCGTCCATAGTTATCAATGCGGCGGAGAATGTGTGCACAAAAATCGGAGAGATTCGTAATTTTCGCGCTTATGCGAATCGCTCAATTTTCCGCGCTGTCCGCCAGGGATATGTGGCAGAATGCAAGGAACAAGCTATCATGCAGCCGCTGTCCGGCAGCGTGGGTGACCTTGAAGACAGGACCGTGTCGAGCGAGGCCGTAGAACGGCAGATCCTGATCGAAGAATTATTGAGCACCCTCAGCTCAATTGATCGCGAGATTTATGTACGGCACCTAAACGGCCAAACGTTTCCGACCATCGACAAGGCGTTAAGCTTAAAACCTAGAACCAGTGAATATCGATTCCGGGAAGCACAGTCGCGCATCCGAAAAGCCTTGGCCGCTCGTCCTCCACGATAAGCGGAGGATAGATGAGTGTTGATCACTCGCACGAACCAGATCCGATTGAGCAGCTGCTTCTCACCGCCTATCCCAACCCCGAACGCAAAGGGTGCCCAGGCCGACCGGTTCTCGAGAGTCTAGCGAACCAGGAGCGAGATCAAAATGATCCGACCTGGTACCACATTTGGCATTGCTCGCCCTGCTTTGCAGAATTCAAAGAGCTGCGCGACGCGCGCTGGGAAGGCGAGCGGCGGCGAACACAACGGCGAAAGCTGGCGACATGGACGTCCGTTGCTGCTGTGGCGTGCCTTGTGGCAATACTGGCTTTCCTCACCCTGCGAGTTCACCGCGGACCCGCTCCGCCGCAGATAGCTGACACCACGATCAATCTCTTTAACGTGGAAGCTCAACGCGGAGCCAATCAGGAGACTCAAATTAAATTGCCGCCGCTCCCACGCGCAGTCGACAACGTGCATATCATCCTGCCTCGATATAGCGAGGCAGGAACGTACACCGTGGCGGTGTTACGTTCCAAGGAATCCGGCTCCGCCATCGCGTTGGCTAAGAGCCAAACGGTTACGAAGGGGCAGCAATTGGTATTGAACGCCCAGTTCAATCTGCTAAACGCGCCCCTCGGCGAATATTGGCTTGGCACCCGGTTGGATGACGGGAACTTGATTTACTACTATCCGCTGAAGATTAAATGAGGACGGTCGGAGAGGAGCTTGGGGCGCGGAGTCGCAAGTAAGCTAATTAACCGCAATGAGCCTCGCAACGGTCTTCGCAAGAAACATCTTTCTAGGAACTTGTTGAAAAAGGATTCCTGAACCCTTCTCCGGTGGAACATTTCGGGCGATGATTGTTTCATGCGCGGAGATGATCAGCAGCAGTCCGGAATGTTCAGCTACGTTTCGTTGGAGGAGCGGGTCCCGGAGGATCACCCCTTGCGTCGCATTCGCGAAATGGTGGATGGGATTTTGCGAGCGATGGCCAAGGATTTCGACGGCCTGTATGCCAAAACGGGGCGTCCCTCAGTGCCTCCGGAGCGGCTGCTGCGTGCGGTCCTGCTGCAGATTTTCTATTCGGTGCGCAGCGAGCGGTTGCTGATGGAGCAATTGAATTACAACCTGCTGTTTCGCTGGTTCGTGGGTCTGGAGATGGATGAGCCGGTGTGGAATCACGCTGTGTTCAGCAAGAACCGGGAACGCTTACTGAATCAGGATGTTGCCGGCGAGTTCTTTGGCCGGGTGTTAGCCGAAGCCAAACCACACCTGTCAGATGAGCACTTCACGGTGGACGGGACATTGATTGAAGCATGGGCGAGCCAGAAAAGCTTTCAAAAGAAGGATGGCGGCGATGACCTGCCGGGGCAGTTCCGCGGGGAGAAACGCGGCAACGAGACGCACGAATCGAAAACCGATCCGGAGGCCCGCCTGTATCGGAAAGGGAATGGTCAGGAAGCCAGGTTGGGTTATCTGGGTCATGTGCTGATGGAAAACCGGCACGGTTTGATTGTGGATGCCATGCTGACGCAAGCCGATGGCAGGGCGGAACGCGATGCGGCGTTGCTGATGTTGTATCGGCAATGGCGTAGTCGGCGCCAGCGTCGCGTCCGCACACCGATGAGCGTCGGTGCGGATAAGGCCTATGACACGCACGATTTTGTGCAGACGGTGCGCGAGATGCACATTCGGCCGCACGTGACGCAGAACGCCAATCGGCCTGGTGGCAGTGCGATTGACGGCCGCACCAGGCGGCACGCGAGCTACCAAGTTAGCCAGAGGAAACGGCCTTTGATCGAGAAGGCCTTCGGATGGATGAAGCAAACCGCCGGCTTGCGCAAGACGAAGCTCCGTGGACTCGCGAAAGTCTCCTGGCAGTTTCTGATGACAGCCGCTGCATTCAATCTGTGGCGGCTCCCGAAAATCCGAACTGCACAAGTGTAATTGAGGGGCCAAAAACGGCGTTTTTCAACACGAGAACCGGTCCAATCGCACCGGACCACAACCTTCTTTCAACCATTTTCGGACGTAAACCTGCCCAGGTCACTGCCTAACGTGCAGTGAATACTTTTTTCAACAAGTTCCTAGGCATGCTGAAAGCGCTTTTGCCAGCTGACGCAAACCCGGCGCGTAGCCCGAGATTACGCAAACAGAATTGTGCGCAACTAGGCGTTTTCGAAAGTCTCACAAAGCTGGTTGCGAACAGTACGAACTTCTTCCGCGCGCTGCTTGGCACTTTCGCCGGTCCTGCCTGCTTCGTGCAGCGCTTGTGCCAGCAAGTACCAGGGTTGTGGTCGCCAAGGAGCCAACCTCGTCGCCTGCTCGGCGGACCGCACGGCACTACCCGGATCTCCGGCCCGGAGCTGGAAATCTGCCCTTCGAAACGGTATTCCCCAGTGGTCTGCATAGAGTGCTTCGGCCGCGTTGAGTACTTCATAGGCATCATCGATTCGACCGATCCACTCGTGCCAGCGCGCTAGGTAGCAGAAATCGGACCGCTCCCTTAGCTCCGACTCCTGAAGAATCTGGGCGAAGAACTCGAAAGTTCGCGAGTCGATGACGCGTTCATTTCCCACCATCTTGCCGATGCAAAAACCATCGGTAATGGTCACTGCGCGGACTCGTTCCAGCCCGACCTTACACCAACGTGGGGCGGAGTTTGTTTGTTCCAGTTCAGCTATGCGCTTGAGCCAGCGGTCACAGAACTCGCGGCACGCCTGGTATGCGGAGGCACGGTCAAGGCAACGAGCCTGAAGGTAAACCAGATGGAGACGCTCCACGTTGTGCATCGGCAGCTCGTGCGTTGTGGCGATTTCATCGGAGCACGTTGCATATGCGGCCATTTTTCCAAAACAGTTGGGAGCTGAAGGCGAACTCGAAGATAGCGGGAATTCAGAGCCTTTGCCTCGCGAAGCAGATCGACAGCATGGCGGTAGTTCTTGAACGCAAGCGGCCAGTCCGTTTCCGCGATGCTGTCTGCATACATCGAATGCAGGAGTGAAACTTCATGCAAACTGTGAACATCGCGCGTCTTTGCAAGCCGAATTCTGGCAGCCTCGGCCGCTTGCGAGTACGCGCCAGCAGCGGATTGTGCGGTGAGCAGATTTCCGAGAAGATCGGGATCGCCCGGACTCAGTTGTAACCCTTCAGTAGCTGTCTGAACCGCCGAAGCATACGCCTCTTCCCGAATCTGAGCATGGGAAAGATTGATGTAATACGCGACTGGTTTCTTTTCTGCTTTGCTCAGCGCTCTAAGGACTTCGATCACCTCCGCTGACCGGCCGAGTTCATTCAGACATAGCGCGTAATTGACCGCGATAACCTGATTGAATTCGTACTCTGGCGCCCCAGCTACAAGCTCGCGCACAAAAAGTGTTTTGTAGATTTCTTCTGCTTTCTTATACTCCCCAGTAGATATCAACGCGTGCGCTTCACGTACATATTGATCTATTTCCTCTCGATCAACCACAGCGTATCTATGATCCGCGCTCCGAACTGCGTTGGGCGTCGTGCGCATGTGCTGTTGAAACTGCTCCGCCCCGACGAATGGCATTTTGTAACGGAGCGCGGCCCCATATCTCTCGTACCGAATTCCGCGACCCCTTGCTGCCTTTTCAAGTCCAGCATCGAGGGCTTCATAATTCGGTCGCTTCGCAGGGTCCTTCTGAAGGCACGCGGAGATGATATCCTCGACGCCAAATTTCGTCTTACCGAACAGACGGCCCAACTTCTTCGGTTGCTCGAATATGTGCTTTAGTGCGATCTCCTGGGCGGTCTGGCCGTAAAAGGGATATGTACCCGCTTCCCACTCGTACATCAAAACGCCGACGCTGTAGATGTCTGTTCGATGATCCACGTCAACTCTCCCGAGAATCTGTTCGGGAGCGCTGTATAGAATCGTGCCGATATGCGAACCGGCCTCCGTCAGATTGATGTTGCCCGGAATCGGCTGTTGTAGCTTGCGATGTGAATCCGGTACAGCCACAGGACGAGCAAGCCCCCACTCCGAGACGTATGCTCGTAACGTGTCATCAAGCAGGATGTTGTCCGGCTTGAGATCGCGATGAATCACGTCATGGGTTTTGTGTGCCCACGTGAGCGTGCCGACTATGCGCGCCATCACAGAAAAGAAGAACTCCGGCGAGGCCGAACGTAAATACTGTCGCAGATTCCCGCCGTTCATCCACTGTGAACACATAGCAGGAAGTTCATTGATTCTCAACGCGCATAGAGCTTCGGCGACGCCGTCACATGCCGAGAGTGTGATCCAGAGCTTAACTTCGCGAAGGTATCGTTGCCAGCTTTCGCTGTCCTCGACGAGTCGCGATTGGATGATCTTCAGAGCGTAAGTCGACTTCCCCTGTGCGATCCTCGCACACTCGCCCATTCCGCCTTTCAGTACCTGCTCAACTATGAATTCCGAAGAAGTCAATCCGAGATGAGCGGCCAATTCGGGAATGACTAGAACCTGATCGCCCTTGAAAGCCATTGCTGTGAACTATCCAGTGTCTTGAAAATTGTGGGTTGAAATGATTTACTGTGGCTTGGGTTTTTGCTGGTCGCCGAAGATATCATCCAAAACGTCCTGAAGCGTTTCGTCAGAAGCTCCTATCTCGGCCATGAAGCCGCGCGCGAGGTTACGTTGAGCCTTGAGGCTGAACACGGGTTCGCGAAGTAAATCGCGCTTCACCTGTTCGTAATCCGGGCGGTCCCGCGGCACAATCCGATCGAATTCTTCTTCGAATCCGGCCCAGCCGCGTTCCAGAAAAGCATCGAGAATTTTGCTGTAATTTTCAGATCCGACGGTTTGCGGGCCAGGTATCGAGGGAAGCCCCTCGACAATCTTGAGGAGCTGAATTGTTAGCAGATCGGTTGGGGGGTGCATGATCGCTTCGAGAAACCAAGGAAGTTTTTCTTTCTGTTCTGCACGTTTGCGGCGTAGTTGCTCGATGTATTCCAATTCGTTGCGGGCGATCTCGCTCTCTGGTTCCAGCTCTACCGACTGCCACAGAGCGGCTTCGGCTTCGTCAAGCCGATCCAGGTCAATCAACTGTACTCCTTGACCGCGCAAAGCGCGTGCGACTTGGTCAGATGGTGCCCAGTCGCGCGGGGTGGCCGCGTGCACATAGCATTTCCATGCTTCCTCGTGGTTTCTAAGCTTCCCCAGCACGACGCCTTTGTGACTCCATAAATCGGGATGATCAGGCTCTAATTGAAAGCCCGCAATCCACGCAAAATAAGGCGTGCTCTAACCGGCCCTGTTTCGAAGCGATCAGACCGAGCAGATACCAGGCCTTAGAATACGAGCCACCAACCCAGAAAATCGATTTCGTTAAAGCTTCCCGCCGAGGGCGTACGTACGCAAAAAACTCCTCTTCGTCCCAAAACGTACCGTGGATGGACCTGGCATCCTCCTGAATGGGCCGCCATCCGGCCGGCATCTGTTCCACAGCGTTTTCCAGGAGAATGCGAGCTTCATCGAGCTGACCTTCAGCCATCAGCGCCTCAGCGCGCCGATTGAAATCTTCGTCCATTAGTCCGATTGACCCAAAGAGGTAGTGCGCGCGGATGGGAAATATTCATACGTTTATTCGCGCTCCGCCACTATAAAAGCGAGGGGCAGGAGGAAATGGGCCACGGCACGCATTGGCAAGCTGTAACACGTAATGTGAATGAGGATTTTGCAAGCATGTTCAATGCCGGCATCAGCGGCGGTCGCATGGTTGGAAGGCGCCAAAGTTCTGTGTGGCGCGGCCCGACGGACGCTGAAAAAACCGAGTTTACTTTGCTGCAAGCGGCCGAATCTGGGTTCGGTACTCTGGGGGTCGTGGTAACGGGCGATTCTCGGAGCTATCTGCATACCGCATTTCCGGTTGCGAGCAGCGGGAAGAGGCATCGCGTCCGGGTTGTGGGAGCGCATGAATCCAGTTTTGGCCTTGAAGCGCGAATTACAGCCGAGCTTGGAGACGCAACAATTACCTTCTTCGAGCCGTATTATGCATTGAACGCGGATCGGTACAGGCCGGGCGCGGAATTGGAGATTATGCTTGCCGGTATCGTCTACGCCATGCAAATCCCAGATCCAAGTCAAACCATCACTCACCCCGAAATCGGTGAGGTTCACCTCAGTGGCGCTGCGATACTGCTGCCGGTCAAGGACTCTGATTTCGACACTCTGCCAAGCAACGGTTTTGGACTGGCCTACATTCTAGAATCAAGCGGACCCGGACCGGATGACTACAACTTCCGCGGACCGGTCAAGGCGATCAAGTCCATCGAATTTCTTGGGCGCCCGGCTAAATGCATGACAGCCACGCTGCTTCGAATGAATGAAGGCGATGTTGACATTGACGTGGACCTTTACGCTCTGGATGAGAACATTCACTCAGGCGAGAACCCAGAGTTGGGCTCCGACATTACCGGCGTGCTGTGGCTTCAGGGATTTGCTGATTAATTCCTGAATTGAGTCTGGTGCAAAGCGCGTTGGGCGGAACCGAATGATAGGGCCCTATCCGGGATTCGCCGCGACGAGAAACGTGGCGCTTGCAATCCTATATCGCCTCGTACGCGAATCCCATCGCTGATGCTGAGTGGCAGTCGTCCGACTTCTGCTGCGAACTCTTATCGCTGGCTTTAATCCACCGGCGATCCCCAATTGCTTCTTTCGGTTTCTCTATCCTTTCTGCCCGCGTTCTCTCGGGCACTGCTTCGCTTGACGGCCACAACACCGGCCTAACCGCGCCCGGCGGCGCTGCGATCTTCTGCTTCCGCTCCACCCTTGCGGGCGGCGCGGCCCTGACGGGTTTCGGCTCCCCCGCTTAACTTCTTTGTCCGGCTCCGCCGTTTGTTACTGCGGGCCCCCCGAAAAAGCAGATCTTGGCCTTGGGAGCGGTTCCGCTCGCTTTCGGGTGCCCCGAGAGACCTCGGGAACAGAAAAAGGAGAAACCGCATATGTATAGCAATCGGGTAACACTTATTGGATTTTTGAGCCGCGATGCCGAGGTCCGCTACAGCAAGAATCAAACGCCATTCACGGTGCTCTCCGTAGCAACCAAACGCAGCTGGAAAGACCGCGAATCCGGCGGCTATAAATCCGAAACGACTTGGCACCGCTGCATCGCTTTCGGGCACACCGGCGAGTACGCGGCGAAGCTGACGAAAGGCGCGCATGTACAGATCGACGGCGAGACGTACCCGCGAATACACGCCTGGCTCAAACAAGAACGGCGCCACCAAGAAATCGATTACCGAGATCCGCATCCGGGGCGTGGCCAAGCTCGACCGCGCCCGCAACGGCGAAGTGGTCGAGGAGCCGGGGGCAGCCGCCTAAGCGCGGCGCTCTCTCCCGAGGAGGTGGGCAATGAATACCGATCAAGCCAAAACGCTCAGCGATAACGCACTCACGAAGCTTATGGAAGCGCTCGAACACGGCCAGACCGAAACGCTCAAATCCTATCTCGCCGTGATGTCCCGCTTTCACCGGTACTCATGGAACAACGCGCTGCTGATATACATGCAGCGTCCAAACGCGACGCATGTGGCTGGCTTTCAAGCCTGGCTCCGTATGCGGCGGTATGTCCGCAAAGGCGAGAAGGGCATCGCGATTCTCGCTCCGATTGTTGGCCGCAAGAAATCCACCGGTGGCGAGTTACTCGAAGACGAGCAGACGCGTGTTTTCGGATTCAAAGTTGCGCATTCTACCTTCTAACCCAAATTCACAAGGAGAACAATGACATGCAAACCATACAGAATTCGTCTATTCAAAATTCCATTTACCGCGATCTGGCAGTTACGCAGTTGCAGGAATCGCCATTCAATCCGCGTAAGCGGTTCGAGCAAGCCAGCTTGGAAGAGCTGGCGCAAAGCATAAAGGCGCAGGGCGTGCTTGCGCCCCTGCTCGTCCGGGAATTGGAACCGGAGCGATTCGAGATCGTGGCGGGCTCACGAAGATTCCGCGCCTCGCAAGTCGCGGGCTTGGAGCAAGTGCCCGTGCGGATTGTCAATCTATCCGATGCCGAAGCCCAGCTCGCGATGGCTGTCGAGAACTTGCAAAGAGAAGACGTGCATCCGCTCGAAGAGGCGCGCGCGTTTGCAAATCTTTTGGAGCAGCAGTATGAGATCGCAACCATTGCAGCCAAGGTGGGCCGCAGCGAGCGGTTTGTCGCCGAGCATATCCGGCTAAACGAACTGATTCCGGCAATTGCCGATGCTTTTCTCGAAGATAAGATCACGGTCGGGCACGCACTACTCATCGCGAAACTTCCCGCGTCACAGCAGCCCGAGGCTTTCAATGCCGCCTTCCGCAGAACGTGGACGACGCAAGGAGACACTCAAACATTAGTGCCCGTGAAGGAGCTTGCGGCCTGGATTGAAACCAATATTCTGCTCGACTTGGCGGCGGCAGCGTTTGATCGTCACGATGCGGCTTTGCTGTCGGAAGCGGGAAGCTGCGATGATTGCCCGAAGCGAACCGGAGCGAACACGCTTCTATTTCCCGGCGAAGCTCCCGATTCTTGTCTGGATAAGCAATGCTATGCCGCCAAAACCGACCGGCATATTGCGGTGGCGCTCGAACAGAAGCCGAACCTGGTTCAGATCTCATCGTCATGGGGTTCGCATAATGGCGGTCCTCTGGGGCGCAACCGCTACGTCGAGGTCACTGCCGCGAAAAACGGCAATGCGGCCAAATCGACACAAAAGCGTTGTTCGCATCTGACGAAAGGCATCATTGTGGATGGCGGCTCACGCGGCCAGATTCTGACAATCTGCGCCGAGCCGAGTTGCATGGTCCATCACACGCAGGCGCAGCAATCGCGGCAGGCCGCTGAGAAAGCTCGTGTCGAGCAACGAAAGCAAAACGAGAAACGCAAGCTGGAACTGACTACACGGAATCGCATCCTGGCTGCGCTGCTTGCGAAAGTGTCTGCGCCGCTATCGAAGCCGGATCTCATTCTGATCGCAGCGGCACTGCTGGACCGCTTGATACCCGAATACGCCCATTCCCTCGCGATTCGGCACAAGCTGATCGCAAGCGAAGACCAGTCGAAATCGGCAAATGATACACGGCTAATTAAAGAGCACCTCAAAACGCTCGATGAGACCGGCCTGAGCAGACTCCTGATCGAGACCTCGCTGATCGATTCGGCCACAAACCCCTACGTGGAAGACGAGCTGCTCGATGCCGCCGCAAAGCGCTATCGGGTCGATGGTAAAAAGATCGCCGAGTCGATGGCCGCTGAATTCGCCGCGAAGCAAAAGACGCAGGAAGAGCGCAGAACGACCGCCGCCCCAAAAGCGCAACAAGGCAGGCCGCGGAACAAAGCCAAATCGAAAGGCTGACCGCAGTCCCCAACCCGGAAATGGGCATTCGGCGCGCCTCTATATACACGGCGCGCTGATGCCCGCATGGGGAGTGAGCGATGAGAACAACTTCTGTTTTCTGCGCAGAGTGCATTTGCGGTTTCTATTTCGAAACTCCAGCACGGGAGTTTATCTGCCCGAAATGTAACCGGCTGATTGTGTTTGAGTGGGGCATTGCTGATGCCGACGCGCAACCCACGACTACGGACGAGAAGGCTGAATCGGAGGTTGCCGCATGATCCGTATCCCGCAAACAATGGCGGAATACAAGCAATGGGTTTTGTGGCGCCGAATGGAAGTGAACGGGCGGACGGCGAAGGTGCCGATTTCTGCCTGGAGCGGGAAGGCAGCGGCGTGCGATAAGCCGCAAACGTGGACCACGTTCCGGCATATTTGCGTGGCACTCAAGCGGTTCCGGGCTGATGGTGTCGGCTTCGTATTCACGGAGTCCGATCCGTTCTGTGGAATCGACCTGGATAACTGCCGCGGCAAGGACGGGCGAATTAATGACGAGAGCCTTAAGTTGATTCGCCAGATCGACAGCTACGCCGAGATCTCGCCGTCCGGTGATGGCGTGCATATCATCGTCAAGGCGGAACTTGGTAGTTCCGGGCGGCGGACACCGGGTGTTGAAGTCTATGCCTCGGGCCGCTACTTCACAATGACCGGAAAGCATTTGGCCGGCACGCCCGAAACCATTGAAGAGCGACAGAACGAGCTGGATGCGTCACTCCAGGAGCGCCTTCCCCGCGAGGCGGACAGAGCCGAACCGAGTGTAACGCCGGCTCTCCGCTTGTCGGATGCCGCCCTGCTCGAAAAGGCATTCAATGCAAAGAGCGGTTCCCGATTTATGAAACTTTGGTGTGGCGATACGGCGGATTACGACGGAGACCATAGCCGCGCCGATGCCGCCCTTTGCCGGATGCTTGCATTCTGGACTGGTGGAGACCGTGAGCGCATCGATCACCTTTTTAGAATGTCCGGCTTGATGCGTGAAAAATGGGACAGGCGGACTGGGCAAGAAACATACGGAGCGCGGACCATTCGAGTAAGTTCGCGACCGTGAACGATCAGACGCGCGGTATCGCGCCCATACCCCCGATGTGTCTCGATTAGCGGTCACTTTTAGCTGTTGCTCCTCTCGATTTCGTTCAATTCGTTGCGAGGCAGCGACATGGTGAGCGATCCGATAGGTCCAGGTCCGCAATGAGCAGCGGCCGTCGTAATGATGGAAACTCCGCCACAACTGAAAATGGACTTGCTGAATTAGGTCGCGGCGTCTTTCTCGGTCAGCTTCGTAGGCGCTTGCAAGTCGCTCAAGAGAGGAGCCCCATTGTTCCGCGGCGGTCTTGTAAAGCTGACCTGGGCTCGCTTTTTCCGTCAAAATGGACGCCAGCCCTCCCACACTCAAGCTAGTCGACGGCAACGGGGATTTCTAACACGGGGAACGAAAAATCTTTGCGCCTCTTAACTTCTCATTGCTTCAACGGACGAATGCGCTTAGCGAACGTGCCCCACAGACCTGAGCCTGCCGCAGCCCCTACAAATCCCAACTGTAAACGGCAGTTTTATAGGGCTGCACCCCTGCAAAAAACTTTGCATTCGCCGTCCGGTTTTCTTCCGGGATCTCTCCTCTATATCAGCGACCTAAACGCGCGACCTGGCGGCCACCCGGAAGCCGTTTCGGACTGCTTATGTGCGTGCGTTTGAGGTCAGAATCCGAATTCGGGAGGTACGTTGTCGCTGAATATTCCGTTCCGGCGTCGCGCGCCAATCCAACGATTGTTGCCGACGCTAAAATCCAATCTTCGCAGCCTGGGACCCATGCTGCTTGCCCTCACTTTCGTGGCTGCTGCTCACGCGCAAGGGACGATTGACTTCTCCGGGGCCAACACGGTCATGGCGAGTTTCAAGACGTTCGCAATCTACGCAGGAGCCATCATCGCTTTCGGGTGCCTTATCTGGGCAGGAATCCGAATGATGGGCGGGCGTTTCACAGACGCTATACCGCAATTATTCGGTGCGCTGTTCGGCGCCGGTGTCCTCGGCTGGGGCGCAGGCTGGATCGGCTCGCTTACCGGCCAGTCGCTTCCGTAGGCGGCCCGATGCTCACAACCAAACGAGGGGAACCATTGCACATCAACCCGGCTTTGAATCAGCCACGGACGAAATTGGGTCTCGACTTGCCGACCTGGATGTCCATTGTGTTTGTATCGGCAACGGTTTTCCTCGTTGGTTTGAGGCTGGTAGCGATCCTCACATTCGCCGCATTAACTGGCGCGGCGTGGGTGATCGTACGTAAACACCCCAAAATGTTTCAGCTCTGGTTTCTCAGATGGCAGCAAAAGGCTTATTATGACCCGCGCAAACGAGACTGATAAGCATACGCCCTGGTTCGCCAAGGCAGGAGCGGCTTGCGGCATCATTCCCATTTCGCGATTCCGTTTCAGGAGTCTCGATAGCGCAACGCTATCATGGCGACACGAGATCACCACGAATCCCAAACTTGGCCCAGTAGCGGCCACATTCGTTAGTCAGGTCTCTTGTCCCAGCGAGTGCCCCTGGTATGACGATGGCAAGTGCTGCGCGAAATGCAGATTGTGCTGGGAATGTCCTGGTTCACACGCTTGCGCATTTGCGCGCGTGAAACGGCCGGCCAGGTACGCCGAGCGCTAGAGGCCGGCTATGCGACCGCAATCGTTGTCGGTGCGTTCGCGAAATCTACGGCTTATCGTAAGGACGGCATCCGTTTTCCCGGATTCACCCACCGCGGGCATGATCAACGTGCAACTCTATTTTGTAAAGATCATGGGGAGCGCGATCAAGGAGCAGGACGTGCCGATCGATCTACGTTCATTTTCATCGGCGATAATGCAGCAGACGCCGCATCCATTTCTTTACCTCTCGTTCGGCACAATGACGGATGCACCCAAGCATGCAGGTCTGAGCGATTTCGTTTCTGATGGTAGCTGTGCAACGTTCATCTACACCGTCGGGGAGTTATCTGGCACGGTCCTCTACGCACCGCACGGCGAAGAGCGCGCGGGTAAACAGAATGCATGGCAACCTATGGTGCTTTCTGATTGCCTGCATATTAGAGCCTTATGAGCGCTCGGGTTCGCAGGCTGCGCCTCTGATTCGAAACCTGTTGTGCACCCGGAAAGTTGAACTTCTTAGGTACGCCGGTTCTGTCCGGCAGGCTTGTAATTCTGATCTTCAATGTTCAAGGCCTATTTTGATGCGAGCGGCAACTCTACCGATCAGTTAGCTATCGCTGTCGCTGGTTTCATTGCCAGCGTAGAGTCATGGAACGATTGGGTAGAGGAATGGCTGGGCAGATTAAGGCAGGATGACCTCGGTCTTTTTCACCGGCGAATAATCAACCGCTTAGTTGAATCTGGAGAGTGGCCGCGCGCTCGGCGCGAACGCTTACTTTCAGACCTCGCCAAAATCATCAGGAGCCACGTTTCCTACAAGATCGGTGTTGTAGTGGTTAATTCAACGTTTGAATCCGCGCTGTCCAAGCAAGACATTAAACGCTGGAACATCGATGCTTATAGTCTCGCTGGCAGAACTGCGGCTAAGGAGGTTCGGATTTGGGCAGCTTCATGGGGCGGCCCAATGCCGCAGTTAGTATTTGAGCGGGGAGACAAAGGAGGCCGGGAACTACATCATCTGCTGACGACGCAAGGTTACCCCGCACCGGTCTTCAAGCCAAAGAAGTGTTACCGGGATCAGAAATCGGGCAGAGTAGAGGAAGGCGCGATACCACTCCAAGCTGCCGATCTTCTCGCTTATGAATATTTCTCCCGCACTCGAGCCATAGAACAGGATGGCTACATAACGAAGCAGTTCCTGAGGCTTCCAGAGAGCCTGGACAAAATCCCAGGGATTGAAGGCATTGTCAACGACAAGTGGTTGAAGCACCTCAAACACGGAATGGAAAACCTCGAGTCACTGATACTCGTTCCGAACGTCAAAATCAACACACGTTGATGTTCTGAATACGCCATCGATGCCATAGGCGTTCGTCACAGCGGTGCTGGAGATAACAAAGGGCTCGTATTGAGCGCCGGTGCGATCGCGACGGAAAATACGAATGCGAATCGCGGCGTTTCATGCCCAAAGTTTTCTTAGTATGAAAACGTTACAGTACGGATGTGTTCTGTGGTTTTGTGGACACACCCAGTCAAGCTGGTAAAAAGTTTTCTCGGTTTTTGCCTGTTTGAGGTGCTCTATATACCCGAGCGCCGGGATAACCGGCTCTCTCAAAACATAAACTGTTGGAGCAAAGCTTGACACACGCATTACGATCAGAACGGTCCGGGCCAGATCAAATGCCAAGGGGAAGCGCAGCGCGGCCGGGTGACCCGGCCGACCCCTCTGCATTGGAACCTCACTTCTCTGTCCAGGTCCTGGCGGAGATGTGGCGGCTCGACGAATCGACAATCCGACGCATCTTCGAGGATGCGCCTGGCGTTTTGCGCTTAGCGAACGAGCGCCGGCGCGGGAAACGCGATTACGTTACCCTGAGAATCCCGGCCTCAGTAGCCCAACGCGAATACGAACGGCGCGTAGTTGCCGCGCAGAAGAGAGGAGCCTAGCAGCCGTTGTCCGACTTGTATCTTGTTCGGCTTCACTCCGACAAATGCCCGCATCGCACTAAGGGACAGCGTTTCCTGAATTGCAAATGCGCGATCGGAGTGGACGGCCAGTTGAAGGGCAAGCGGTACCGCCGCTCGCTTGAGACAAGAAATCTCGATAAGGCATACCGTAAGCTTGCCGAATTGGAGAAGCCGGACTACAAGGAACCAAAGGCGATCAAGGATGCCATCGAGGCGTTCAAGGCCTCAAAAGAAGACGTCGGCCACGGCACAAAGCGAAACCAACGGCGGGCACTCGATAACTTTCTCGAAATCACGAAAGCCGCAGGCATTACAAAGCTCGACGACGTCGAAATCGAAACCATCGATCTGTTCCGAAGGAACCGGCCCATTTCGGCGACCACGTGGACGAAAGAATTGGCGATCCTGCGGAACTTCTTCAGCTTTTGTGTCAGCCGCAAGTGGATCTCGTTCAATCCTGCCAAGGAGGTCAAGCCTCCCAAGACGAAACCGAAGCCGAAGGAGCCGTACACGCAGGAAGAGGTCATTCAAATCCTAAGCGTGTGTGATCAACTCGGCCAAGGTGCTTACGAACGCAAGAGAGCGAGAGCCATGATTCTGCTGCTTCGCTACACCGGCCTCCGCATCAGCGATGTCGCGACCCTTCCTCGCGATCGCGTTCGCGACGGCCGCATTTACCTTTACACGATGAAAAACGGGAAACCGGTTTTCCTGCCGATTCCAGATTTTCTCCAGGAAGCTCTGGAGACGCTTCCGACGCCGAAGGGCACTCAGGGCGCGTCGAAGTACTTCTTCTGGAGCGGCAACGGCACAACCCGCGCCTTTCTTCGTGACGTGACGCGGACAATGGCCCGCGTGTTCAAACATTCCGGCGTGAAGGGTGCTCATACGCACCGCTTCCGGCATACCTTAGCGACTGCGCTGTTGGAAAAAGGATGGACGACGGAGGATGTTGCATTGGTCCTCGGCAGCACGCCCGACATTATCCGGCGGCATTACGCGCAATGGACTATTCAGCGTCAGGAACGCATTTCGAGCCTGGCGCAAGACGTGTGGGATGTCAGATTTTTGTCAGGTTCGAAAAAGTTGTCTGTAAGTGTTGATTGTAAAGACGATACTCTGGTGGACGGCATGGGATTCGAACCCACGACCCCCACGTTGCGAACGTGGTGCTCTCCCAGCTGAGCTAGCCGCCCACTGCTTGCGAAATGCGCAACTTTTGCCTTGCGATTCGGTGCAACGGCTTACCGCGCCCCCTCAATATACCATCTTCCACATGCTAGGATGGCTGTTCACACGCGCCAAAACATGGTCCTTTCCGACGTCGATATCCGCCGCTACATGGAACGCGGCAAGATCCGGATTTCACCCGAGCTCCCCCCGGACCAGTTCGGGAGTTGCTCGGTCGATTTCCGGCTGGGCGCCGAGTTCAGCGTTTTTGAACATAGCCGTCACGCGTACATCGACGTTCGCGAAAAGAGTGCGATTCAGGACATCATGCGAGGCATTCACGTGAAAGCGGGCGAGCCGTTCGTTCTGCAGCCGCGGGAATTCGCATTGGCCATTACGGAAGAGACTCTCGAGCTCGATGACGATGTGCTTGGCCGCCTGGAAGGGCGTTCCAGTCTGGGACGGATCGGTATCATCGTTCACGGGACGGCCGGGTTGTTCGATCCAGGTTGGCGCGGCAAAGCGACCCTGGAACTCAGCAATCTGGGAATCATGCCAGTTGCCCTCTACCCAGGAATGCGCATCTGCTCTTTCACCTTCGAGCAGCTCTCATCGCCGGTAGCGGTTCCGTACTATAAAAAGGCCGGCAACAAATACGCAGGACAGACTCAGCCGCTCGCAAGCAAGCTGACGAGTGAAGTTAGCAGTAAGTGAAGTTAGCAGTAAAGGATAACGGCTCGACGATTTCAGCGGCCCGAGGAGCCGAAGCCGCCGATTCCCCTGATAGACTCCGCTAACTCTCCTTCTTCCCACTTCACCGGCTCGTACTTGGCTACAACCATTTGTGCGATGCGATCGCCTGTGTGTACCTGGTAAGGCGACCTCCCGAGGTTCAGCATGATGACTCTCAGCTCTCCGCGATATCCAGGATCGATCGTGGCGGGCGAATTCGGCAGAGTGATGGCGTGTTTCAGCGCCAAGCCGCTGCGGGGCCTTATTTGCACCTCGTACCCGGTAGGAATTTCGAGGGCCAAGCCAGTCGCAATAGCTTGAGGAACGCCGGGCTCCAATGTCGCACCTTCGACGCACCGGACGTCCATACCTGCGTCTTCTTCGGGTCCATGCGCATATTCCGGAAGGTGAGCGTCCGCCCGCAGTCTCTTAATTCGAATTTGCATACGAATCCGCTATGATAACGACTTCATGTCTGGACCGATTACGGTACAGAAACCCTCTGCAAAGCGTGTGTTGACCGTTGCGCCAATGCCCGCAGAAAAGCTTGCCTATGCGCTGGCCCGCTACAGCCGTTCGCCCGATTCCATCCGGGATTCCGTCGAGTGGGTACGAACGCATGATTCGGCCAAATTTCTCGAGAGCTTTTATTTCCAATACGGGCACGCATCGATCGCCGACCTGGGACACGTCACGGTGTGCTTTGAGGGGATCTCGGAGCTGGCGGCGACTGAAATCGAGGACGAACAGCTTTGGGACGGGCAGGCGAGGAGCTCCCGGTATCAGGATTTTTCGAAATCCGGAGTGATTGTGCCTGCCGAACTCAGTGCGGACGAGGTACAGGTTTACAGAGCTGCCGCGGAGAAGCTGCTCGAGGCTTACGCGAGGGTTCAGGAACAAGCCTTCTCGTATCTGTGCGGTGAGTTTCCCCAACCACCGGACATGAAACCGGAAGCATACCGGCGGAATTTGGCGGCCCGGGCCTTCGACGTGGCTCGTTATCTGTTGCCATTTGGCGTGCCTACCGGCGTGGGTCAGGTCACAAGCATCCGAACACTCGAGAAGCAGATACGGCGTCTGAGAGTTTCTGAATTCCAGGAGCTTAGGGAATTGGCCGATGAAATGGCGCAAGCCTGCGGCGCGGCTCCCGAATGCATCTGGGGCCCGAACGGCGCGCCGGGCGAAGCGCTTGCGCCTACTCTCGCGCGCCATGCGAACCGAGATGCAAGTAGCAGCCTATTGCGCGCGAATCTAGCGGAATGGGCGTCGGACCATCTTCCGCGGCGGAACCCGCGGAAGATGACGGCGGTCGATTTGTTGCAGCCTTCTGACCATGTGGCGGACATCTGTGCCACGCTTCTCTATCCGGTTACCGACATCCCGTATCGCCAGCTGTACGAGATTGCGTGTCAGTGGACGACGGATAGAAGGCAGGAGCTGTTAGGATTGGCTCTTAGCGCTCGCGGCCGAGGCGA
The DNA here is from genome assembly GCA_963722935.1 of uncultured Acidobacteriaceae bacterium. Taxonomy (GTDB): domain Bacteria; phylum Acidobacteriota; class Terriglobia; order Bryobacterales; family Bryobacteraceae; genus Bog-105. The sequence continues at coordinate 26,375 of CAVROY010000001.1, forward strand.
TGAGCTGCCACGTCAGTTCCGCAGCGCTCCTTATGTGTTCGACATCGTAATGGATATCGGTGCGTACCGCGACTTACATCGGCACCGGCGCAGCCAGCAGTTCCGGCAGCAGTATACGCATCGGCTCGGCTACGAAACGCCTGAATTGGTGGAAAAGTGCGGAGCCGATGACGTATTTTCGCGTAGCCTCGAAGAAGCGGATTCGGCGATTCAAAAGCTACCCCAACCGGCAGCGCAATACTTGCTGCCACTGGCGACACGCTCGCGATTTCTTTTCAAAATGGATTTCGCCGAGCTGGAGTACATCTCGCGACTGCGAAGCGGCGTGAAAGGTCATTTTTCCTATCGCAAAATCGCCTGGGAGATGAAATCAGCACTGGAACGCCTGGATCCGATGCTCGCCGGATTCGTCGATGCCACGCCACCTTGGATGGAAGATCCGTTGAAGCGCTAGGGGAAATGGGTCTTAGAGCGGTCTCCCGCGAGCCGAGGTGTAAGCATTAAGCCAGGTTCAACGTCTTCCGCATCGTTCCGCGCTCGTCCTGGATTTTCTTCTGCAGCAGCATGATGGCGTAGATCAATTGCTCGGGTCGCGGCGGGCAGCCGGGGACATACACATCGACGGGAATTACTTGATTCACGGGAACCAAAGCATAGTTGCTGAAAACACCTGTCGAGGTGGCGCACGCGCCCATGGAAATCACCCATTTCGGCTCGGGCATCTGACGATAAAGCTGCCGGATCACGGGCGCCATCTTGTTTGAGACGCGTCCCGCGATAATCATTAAATCCGATTGACGAGGAGAACCGCGGAAGACTTCGGCTCCGAAGCGGGCGGCGTCGTAGCGCGATGCCATCATGGACATCATTTCGATTGCGCAGCACGCCAGGCCGAAGGTCATCGGCCACAGCGAGTTCTTACGCGCCCAGTTGAGTGCGCTATCGAGGGTGGTCGTAATGATGCTTTCCCGGAATTCCTCCCCTGGCTCTTGATCCGCGCGCGCGAAAAGCTCAGGCGGCTGACTAATCTCAAACTTCTCGTAGTCGCCCACGGTCCAATTATCCCATGTGGAACGCCCCCGGCTTCAATTTGCAATGGAAGCCTCAAAACGCGGGAGCCTTAGAATCGAAGTGAAATGCCGCAGATGCAATTCGAACAAGCGACGGGTTACGAGGACGCGCTGGCACGAGCCGCCGACGAATGCGGCATCTATCGCGATTATTGGGACATTTTTCAAAAGCGTCACGAGGTCTCACCTGACGTCCGCCGTAGAATGCTTCAAGCCTTGGGGTGGGATGTTTCAACTCTCGAAACGCTGGAACAGGAGCGAGCCAGGCGCTTCGAAGAGAAGATCGCTCCGTTGCCGAAGACGGTGGTTATCAGCGATAGCGATCGCGCGGTTCCGCTTACTCTGCCGGCTCCCGGAGATCAATCCATCTGTTTTCAAATTTTGCTGGAAGAGGGCCAGTCGCTAGCTGGAAGCATCGAGGCCGCCGAGCTAAGGCGAACTTGCGAAATCAGTGCCGGTGACCGGCAATGGACCACTTTCGAGCTTCGCCTCCCCGCGGAGTTGCCGCTCGGGTATCACACCGTCATCATCACGCTGAACGGCGCCGCGATCGCCCGCAGCAACCTGATTATTTGCCCTGACCGGGCTTACCTTCCGGAAAGCCTCGAGGGTGGAGGCAAGATCGCGGGTTTCAATGTTGCGCTCTACAGTCTTCGTTCCGATCGGAACTGGGGATGCGGGGATTTCACCGACCTGCGAAACCTGGTTTTGTGGGCGCGGCAGGAAATCGGGTTCAGCTTCATCGGTCTGAACCCTTTGCATGCCTTGCACAATCGAGCTCCATACAACACCAGCCCTTATCTTCCGCTTTCGATGTTTTACAAGAATCCGATCTATATCGATATGGAGAGCGTGCCTGAGTTCAAAAGCTATAGATGCGCCCAGCGGCTCTTGCATTCCACGCGCATGCAGGAAACTCTACGCTGCCTGCGCGAGGCGGAATTCGTGCAGTACCAGGCTGTCCACCGTCTAAAGGCGCGATTTCTGAAGCTCCTCTTTCGTGATTTCCGGAGAGCAGCGGCGCGAGGCTCCGATCGGGCGAAAACTTTTGCCAGTTACTGCGAACGCGAGGGAGACCTGCTCGAAAAGTTTGCGCTCTATTGCGCGCTCGACGAACTCCTGCACAAGCAGGATCGCAATCGCTGGACGTGGCGCGATTGGCCGATTGAATATCATTCGCCGGATTCGCAAGCCTGCGAAGAATTCTCCCGGCAACACCGTCGCGCGCTCGACTTCTACAAGTACGTGCAGTTCGTAATTGATGAGCAGCTAGCGGCTACGCAAGAATACGCGAAGAGTTGCGGCATGCCGATCGGTCTTTACCACGATCTAGCTGTGGCAACCGATAGTTGCGGGTCGGATTTGTGGGCCCACGGCGGCGCTTACGTCAAAGGCTGCCGGGTGGGCTCGCCACCCGATGATTTTTCGCCTAATGGCCAGGATTGGGCATTTCCTCCTCCGAATACGAATGTTCATCGCGATGACGGCTATCGTCTGTATCGCGAGAGTATTCGGAAGATCGTTCATCTTGGGGGAGCTCTGCGCATCGATCATGTTATGCGGCTCTTTCGGCTGTTCTGGATTCCCGATGGGGTAAGCGCCGCACAAGGAATTTATGTACGAGACAACGCAAGGGATCTGATGCGAATTCTGGCGCTCGAAAGTGTCCGCAGCAAGAATATCATTATCGGCGAAGACCTGGGAACAGTTACTGATGAGATTCGAGATACCCTGCAGCGCTTTCGGATTCTGAGTTATCGCTTGTTCTATTTTGAGAAGCACGCGCAGGATGGGTCTTTCAAAGCGAGCTGGGAGTATCCGCGGCAGGCGCTTGTCTCATCGAGCACTCACGACCTTCCCACGATTGCAGGTTTTTGGAAATTCCGGGACATCGAATCGCGAAGGACCGCGGGCCTGGTCGACGAAGCGGGCTATTGGAGCCAAGTGGAAGATCGCAAACGCGAGAAACAGCGCTTGTTGAACGCGCTGCATCATGAGCATTTGTTGCCGCGCGGTTATTCACGCGATGCCGGAGAGGTGCCCGAAATAGACGGCGACCTGCACAATGCGATCATCGGGTTTCTCGCGCAGGCGCCATCGATGATCTTGTTGCTCAATCAGGAAGACTTCACACAACAGGCAGAGCAGCAGAACCTGCCCGGCAGTACGGCCCAGTATCCGAACTGGCAGCGCAAGATGAAGGTGCAGATCGATGAGCTATGCTCGCCGGCTTGGAAGCCCTACTCGGATATGTTCCGGCATCAGCTTGCGCGGACAGGTCGAAGTTCATACTGAAAGGCCGGGGAACGTTGCTTTCGGCGTGCTCTGCCAGTCAATATAGGACAGTGAACTTCGGTGCCGTTGTCATCTCGGGAATAATCATTACGTTTATGTCCGCTTCACAGACGTACAGTGCGTCACCTGACGCGTCCTTAGGGAAATATCTTGTCTATGTCGGCACATATGGCAAAGGAATTTACGCCTATCGCTTCGACGCGGCCACCGGAAAGCTTGAGCCGATCGGCATCGCCGGAGAGATCGTCAACCCGTCTTTCCTAGCGACCGATCGAGACTTTCGGCACCTTTATGCCGTGAGTGAGCTGGAGGGAAAGGTGAACGGCGGTGTCGCTGCGTTCAGCATCGACCGGAAGACGGGCTCGCTACAGTTTTTGAACAGCGCTTCATCCGGAGGCGAGGCCCCGTGTCATCTGGCTGTCGATCACACCGGCAGGATGCTGCTTGTCGCCAATTACGGTACCGGCGGCGTCTCGGCATTTCCACTTGGCCGCGACGGCCGGCTGGGAGAGATGTCGTCCTTAATGGCGGCTCAAGGATCCAGCGTGAATCCGCAGCGTCAGAAAGGACCTCACGCTCATGAAGCCGTGATTTCGTCGGATAACCGTCTGGCGTACGTGCCCGATCTGGGCCTCGATCAGATCCGAATATACCGGCTTGAGCCTGCGCTGGCAAAGCTCGCCTTAGGAGAACCAGCTTTCGCGAAAGTAGAGCCCGGATTCGGCCCTCGCCACATCGCCTTCACTCCAAACGGCAGGTTCGCATATGTGGCAAACGAACTGAAGTCCGTTGTTACTGCCTTCTCGCGCGATCCCGCGAGCGGAACTCTCAAAGAGATTCAAAACGTCTCCAGTGTTCCCACGGATTTTACGGGTGAAAACGCCCCGGCGGAGATACAGGTGGACCGGACGGGCCGCTTCGTATATGTTTCCAATCGGGGTCCGGGTACGATTGCGGTCTTCACAATTGATCCGGGAAACGGAACGCTCCGGCAAGTTCAAGTTGCGGAAACGGGCGGCACTTGGCCGCGGGGTTTTGAGATCGATCCAAGCGGCCACTGGCTGTTCACCGGCGACCAGAAATCCAATCGCCTGGCGATCATGAGCATCGATCCGAAGACTGGTCATCTGACTGCGACCGGGCAGGTTTTCGAAATTTCATCCCCGGTCTCGTTCGCCTTCGTTCCTTCGAGTTAGTTTGCAAAGCTGAGGCGCGATGGGGAGCAGATAATGTCACACCTCGCCCCGCGCCAGATCTAAGAGCTGTTCTAAGCCAATTCGTCGATCAGTTGTTACTGCACGGGCGCAGGCTTACGGGTGAATCTCCACACGGCAGCGGGGGGAAGATTTCTCCACACCCGTCCGACGCACTCGGCATCCAGGTCCAGAGCAACGATGGGGATCGGGCATCGTGGAGCATACGTGTATTGAATCAGCTGCCCCCCAGGAGCCAAGACCTTCAGCATGGCCCCCACCATCGCAATCTGCTCCGCACGCCGAAGGTTGCGAATGGGCAAACTTGACAGCAACGTGTTCACCTGGCCGATGGCCTCATTTGACAATATGCTGCTGGCGTGCGCAGCGTCGCCGCATCGAACACGCACTCGGGGAAAGCGGTCTCGCAAATAGGCGGCAAGTTCCGGATCGCGCTGGATGAGAAAGAGCCGCCGAGGGTCTATTCCACGGCTGAGAAGAGCTCCTGTGACCGATCCCGTGCCGGCCCCACTTCGAGCACCGTTGAAGCCCCCAATCCACATGCGAAGCGATGA
>CAVROY010000002.1:0-811534 GCA_963722935.1 uncultured Acidobacteriaceae bacterium
GCCGCTCCGGCTTCGATCTGATATCCCGGCTCTCCGTTGCGCATGAATACGGAGACTGTGCCGGTGGGATGATGAGAATCGCTTTGGATATACCGCGTGGACATCCCGAGGTTCCTCAGCAGATCCAGGATTTGGGTGCCGTGAAGATCGGCGCCAATGCGGCTAACTACGACTCCCTCCCCCTGCCCGATAATAGATGCGAGTTGGTGGGCATGTACGGCAACGTTTAAGGGCGCGCCGCCGAGCGTCTGGGTCCCATCCTCGAAGACGTCGAACAGAACCTCGCCGAGGCCAACAATTGTTACGTGCTTTCGAACTTCTGTAGTGCTACTAGGCATACGAATATACAAGGCCGACGTGACGATCTTCAGGATCTATTACAAGAAGTTGCGCCGAAAATTCCCGTTCAGATACGCAGTGCGCGCTTAATTTACTCGATCACCTAGAACTTGTCGGGTTCTGATTGTTCTGCCGAAGACTTGTGAGACACTGCACGTGTCGGAATACGAGAATCTCGAAGGCTCTTAAAAAGAGCTAGCTCACGTTCCGCTTCGTTGTTTTGCCCCGATTCGCGATAGGCCTGGGCCAAGCGGTAATGCGCGGTTTCATTATCTGGGTCTAAACGCTCCGCTTCGATGAGATGGGTCAGAGCTTCGGCCGCGCTGGCCACGGTCTTTAAGCACCTTCGCGAGACCGATGTGGGCATCCGCCAGATTGGGGTCAAGCGTCAGAGCACGTGAATAATGCTCAATGGCCAATGGCCAATTCGACTCCATCGAGTAAACCTGTCCGAGTTCGTACTCGGAGTTTGCGTCTGCTGGATTCGCAGCCAACTCGATTTCAAATTCATGTTGTGCTTCCTGGCGAACCGATTCTGCTTGTGAACTGGCTAAGAGTACTCGCCCGAGTTCATAATGAATACCCGCGACATGGGGATTGATTTTGACGGCTTTCCTGTATTCAGCGATAGCGCCTTGTACATCGTCCTGCGATGCTGCGGCTTGTGCGAGGATTTGGTGCATCTGGGCGGAATCGGGCGCTGATCGTGAAAGTTTAGCTACCGATTGTGCCGCCAAGTCGGTGTAGATCCGATAGCTGAGGTAAAGCATTGCCGGATCGTTTGGGGTAGATTGTGCAAGCTCGCGAAGTACGTCAACTGCCCGATCAAGAGTTTTGGATTCCTGATCGAGCGCGACTAAGTCAACCGCGACTTCGGAACGGAGATCGCGATTTCGAATTCGCGGAAACGTCTTTTCAAGAAGCGATTTTGCTTCTTCATCGTGCCCGAGCTTGAGTTCGCTCAGACCGAGAAAGGCTTGTGCATCCCAGAGTGAAGAATTGAGTTTGACCGCCTCAGAAAAACAGCGCTGTGCTTCGGAGAAGTTCGATTGCTTGTAAGCTATTACGCCCAAGTTGGCGTGGGCTTCTGCGGTTCTTGGATTGATACGCAAAACTTCGCGGAATTCCTTCGCTGCCTTCTCGAGTTGACCATTGCGGAGCGCGGCCTCTCCCTCTTCATAGTGCAACTGAAGTTCCTGGCGCTCGTCCGCTTGCGCTATCAGGCCAGCGCAGAGCAAAAGAGAGACAGTAAAGAACAAACTACATTTTCGCTGTTGTCGATCTATCATTATTGCGTTCATTTTGTCCGCATTGGGAGTGTGCGAACCCCAGTCCGCCACTCAAGCCGCCATTATCGTTGCCGCAAAGTCACCAAGGCGGACTTCACCCTCGGTTACGAACGCTCCCCAGGTTCCGCCCTTCAGATCGTACATGCGCGTGCTTAGAGCAACGCGATCTTGCAAGTAGACTACGGCAATAGTATTGTCCATTATGACTTTGATGTTCATGGGGGAGCCAGCCGCGAGCTTTACTGGACGTTCGAGACCGGTCATGAAAGGCACATCGCCATCACGAGGCCACATGTCGAAGACAACGCGATTGCGCCAAGGCTCCAGCCGGATGTAATAGGTGTTGTTAAGCTCCGAGTCCGTGCGCAGCATAAGTCCAAAGGCTCGGGTACCTTCAGTGAATGTGATCGTCGCTTGAAGTTTGCAACAGTCAGGCAGGGTCGAAACGATCGCGCATGCAAAGCCCTCTGGGGCGGTGATCTTCGCAGTGTTGTGATTAGTTTCACATTTTCCGAAACCCGGCTGGACCGTGAGAGGGATCGAAGAGATGAACGCTCGATCAACAGTTGAAGGAACTTTCACGGAGAGGGTGCCGTCGATGTTCTGGAAAAGCTGATGCACAACAAGATTCCCGCCCCACTGCCACTGAGCGGAATCCTTGTCATTTTTCCTTGTTGGATCCCACCCAAGGAGAAATCGTTTATGGCCATCTGAAACAGTTTTTGCGGCGTACAGTGCTCTTCCGTCAAAGCTGTCATCCTCGGGCGCGAGCCATGGTCCGGTTATGTTCTGAGCCATCCGGTAGCGGGTTACGGTCCGTTCGCTAAATTCGGAAAAGACCAAGTACCACCACTTTCCGATTTTGAATAGATCAGGGCACTCGTGAGTGAAGTAAAGTCCCGGGGCCCAAAATGGCTCAACCTGTTTCCAGGTACTCAAATCTTTTGAGATGGAAAGGGCTGTGCAACCGCGACGGCGAGGAGGCCCCTGCTTCAGTCTGGCGGCGGAAAGCATCCAGAACTCGCGGGCTTCAGGGTTCCAAAAGACAAAGGGATCGCGCCAGTCATTCATTTCATAGCGGCTCTGGGAAGCGTAGAAGGTATCCGCGGAAATTTTTGTCCAGCGAAGTAGATCATCACTCACCGCGTGCATGATCCCCTGCTCGGGCTTTCCCTCCTTCTTGAAGATATTGTTGAAGCCCGTGTAGAAGATGTGATAGCGACCTTCGTGTTTGATAACTGATCCAGTCGCTACTGAGAGGTCCTGCTCTGTTGGCAGACCGCGATGTAACATTTCGCCCTGGTTGGTGAAGTGGACGAAATCCTCTGTGGTGACCTGGTACCAGGATGTGCCTCGGCTACCATCGTCAAACCGATGCAGATAAAAGATGCGGAATCTGCCTTCGTCATAGAAGGGAATGACATCTCCGACGTGACCGTCTTCAGGGCGATAGAACAAACTACTGGCCCGATCGCTAACTTGCGCGGTAACTTCAGGAGTGACCCGCGCGACTATGCCGGCTGCAGCGAGTTGCTTGAGAAAAAATCGTCGTCGCAATTCCTACTTAGCTCCCGTTCTTGGCTAGTGCTTTAGCATAGGTAGATCGCCCGATTATTCGTTGCTTGGATGGCGGGTGCCTGAGTGATCGCAACAAGGCACCCGGCTCCAGCTCGCTGGCTAAAAGCGTAGATGCAAAACAAACTGCATCTGCCGCATACCCGTCTGAGTACCGAAAATCTGCCCGACGGTGGAACTGTTGATATCCGAATTCGGCAGACCGAGATTAGCGTGATTGAAAGTATTGAAAGTTTCCCACCGAAACTCCAATCGGGTAGATTCCCGATTGAGCGGCGTCGGGAAGACAAACTCCTTGCCTAAGGCCCAATCGACGTTGAAGAGTCCTGGGCCCCTTAACGTGCCGTCTCCTGCATTGCCCCATACACAACATACCGGTGGGGTTTGAAAATGTCCTGGGTTGAACCACGAATACCGGTTCTGAGTAGCCGGATAAAGCGGCGTTCCGAGCACGACATTAGGACGTTGCCCGAAATCCGCGTTCAAGGTACTGCCGTTGCTGTCAGTCGGAGAGAAGGCCAGTCCAGACTCAACGGTCGTGACCCCGTCAAATTTCCAATCGCCCAAGAGTGCCTGCATGAGGGCAGGGGCATGTGCGCCGAACCGCTGTCCTTTCCCATACGGTATTTGGTAGGTGTGCGTCAGGGTCCATACGATAGTGCGATTTAAAGAAGATACGCTGTGACTAGCCCGCCGGTCATAGGGGTCGGTCGGCCCTCCCCTATTACCCACTTGATTGTCCATATCCTTCGCCCAGGTGAAGCCGGAATTGAAGCTGTAACCGTTGGAGAAACGCTTTGTCGTTCGGATCTGCAGTGCATTGTATTCGGTATCGTCACAGTCGCATACAAGAAAGATATTTCCGGCAATCCCATAGCGCTGGTAGTAAGGTCGACGGCTGAGAAGGTCACCGGGACCGGGAGGGGCAGCGTTGAAGTTGAAAAAATCATAGTCTATATGCGTGCCTTTACTCCCTACGTAAGCAAGGTCAAGCAGCAAATCACCGCCAAGCTTTTGCTCAATCGTGAAATTCCAAGAATCAAGACTCGGGATCGGCCGATTGTACTCCCAGGCCTTGATGTAGTCGTTAGGTGGCGGCGTTATAACACCGGAAGATGGAAATACTGGAGGAGTTGCCGGAGGCGGTCCTTGACTTAGCGGGAACAGTGACGCGTATTGATTTGGCGGACTGATGATCGTGGATTGGGCAATGGGGTATGACGAGGAAAGATGATTAAACGCGGCGTCAAAACCGTTCTCAAAGTAAGTGCGACCCAATCCCGCCCTAATTACGGTCTTTTCTGCCACCTTGTAGGCAAGCCCCACACGCGGAGCGAAATTGTCGTAGCGAGCGCGTACATTGGATGACAGTGAGTTGCCACCGAGCCCGGCGAGAATGAGCTGGCCGGTGTCGAAATCGAAATTGACATCTCCGCCGGGGTGTGCGGCATAAACCGGTGAAAAGTAGTCCCAGCGTAACCCAAAGTTCAAAGTGAGCTTAGGAGTTACTTTCCAGATATCTCCACCATAGAAGGACAGCCGGTTCACATGCTCGGAAGGAAACAAGCTGGGTATACCTTGCTGGTAGCCCCCGAGAGCACCCAGCAAAAAGGAAGCCATTCCCAGACCGGATGAGGGATTACTCGGACTTGCAGTAGTGCTCTGGTTGAAATCAAAATCGCCTCTCGTACTCTGGTTCAATGTCAACAAATCCTCGCGATTGCGGCGGAGATCGACGCCCCAACGTATCTCATGGTTGCCCGTAATCTTGGTCCAATTGTTAACGAACTGCAAGACCGTCGATCGGTCGAGCCGCGGGACCGTACCCCCATTACCCATTTGGAAGCCGCCGTACGGACCCGAGATGAAGAATCCTCCGAGACCATCGGTCAGAGGGGTACCCGTGTTGATATTCGGTATGCCCACTTGACTATCTGTCTGCAATTTTGAATCAGGCTGATAGCTATTCAAAACGAAACGGGTAATACCAATTCGAAGCTCTGATAGTAAAGAGGGGCTGACCGTACGGGTGTAGTTTATAGCCGCAAGCTGACTGTCAGAAAGCGCATCGGTGCCGTAAGGTCCCGCGAGCGGTGGTCCCTCAGCGACGATACCAAAAGCAGGAGGCACAAGGATTGCCGACCACACATAAGAGTCGCGAATGAAAAACTTATCTCGGTCTGAGATATTCCAATCAAAGCGCTCGTCGAATTCGTTGTTGTGCAGCGGCGATTTGCCGTTGGCGAGATAGTTGGTATCAGTGTTCTGATTTAGATTGGCAGAAGGCAGCAAGTTGAGAAGATTTTGAGCGACCGGGCTAATCCGGTTAGCGGGAATAATATTGCCTGGGAACTGGGTTCGGCCGGTTCCGTCTGGATTGCCTGTTGCCGGATCAAAGATGGGGTTGGTTGCGGCTATGGAACTGAAATTTCCGCTCCGAAAAGCGTTGTTAGGGACTGTTAGTAGCAGATTACCTCCACTCAGTCTTCGATCGAGGCGGTAGTCTCCGAACAAGAACATCTTGTTCTTGATGATTGGACCGCCAAGGCTGACCCCGCCGACGTTATCGTTGGAGTATGCTGGCCCGGTACCGAGTCCTTTTGGGCCCGTTCCGGGAACTTTTTCCGTAAATGGATTTGCGGCAAAGAATGCGCTATTTTCGTTGAACCAATACGCGTCACCGTGAATCTCGTTCGTGCCCGATTTGGTAACGAATTGAGCAACCATCCCGCCGACGGAGCTATATTCGGGGTCAAAATTGTCAGTGGTTATTTTCAGTTCCTGGATGGAGTTTTCCGGAGGAACAACAAACTGGATACCGCTCCAGCCAAACTGAAGGTCGTCAATTCCATCCACCTGGAAGTTGTTTGCCATCCAGAGTTGACCGTTGGTAGAGGTCATCTCCCCCTCCGACGGCATCTCTACATTGCCAATTTGAAAACTATAAGGCACCACCCCAGGGACGTCCAGGTAAAGTTGTGTCACGTTGTGATTTGGCGTGGGAAGGTTATCGATTTCATGCGCAGTGATGGTCGTGCTAACATCTGTTTTCTCGGTTTCCAGTTCTGCCAGCCCTGATGTTACCGTGACCTCTTGGCTGGCTGCACCCACGACCATTTTGGGATCAACGCGCACTGTCGAGTCGACTTGCAGCACGACGTGCTCCTGCACAAAGCCCTGAAATCCATTCGCTTCCACCCGCACCGTGTATTCGCCCGGATCTAAGTGAGTAACATTGTAGCCTCCCGAATCACCTGTAGTGGCGTTAGTCTTGACTCCCGTCCTTTCGTTCTCAATAGTCACATTGGCGTTCGGAATCGCGGCTCCGGATGGATCAGCGACGATCCCAGAAATAGCGCCAGATGTGGCTTGGCTCCGTGCGCATGGGTGCAGGATCGCGAGCGTGAGGGCGAGCAGCACTAAAGCGCTCTTGAAACTCATTAACGACTTGGTCATCTCTCCCCCTGGAGGTGTAATAGCTCAGATGTTAGTCGAACTATTGCTTGAAGCGTTATTCAAAATTGGATAATCTCGACAGCGATCTCCAAAATTCTCCTCAGCGGGTACTCGAAGAATTTCCTGGAGCGAGCGATTCACTCGCAGTCGGTCAACGCACTCGATCAACCCTCGCTCTCTAAACCTGTGCAGGAGGAAACTGATCCTAGGTTGCGTAGTGCCCACCATAGCGGCCAGCGTATGTTGATCGACTCTTGGGTTCACGACGGCCGAGTAAGCGCCGTCCCGAAACTCTGCCAAAAGGAGCAGGATTCGCGCGAGGCGCATCTCACAAGAGTTGCAAAGCTGATCCGCAAGGTCCTGTTCCAGACGAATTTTGCGGGTGAGAACGCACGACAGAAAATACTCAGAGAATTGCGGCTGCGTTTTCAGGGCCAATGATATTTGGGCCTTCGCGATCTTGTGCGTGACACAGTTGGTGAGAGCGGCAGCGCTCGACTCTCTTTGCGGCCGGTTTGCGAGGCAGGATTCGCCGAAGAATGCTCCTGGGCCAACAACGCCAACCACCGCTTCTTTTCCCGCATCCGAAAGCACCGTTAGTTTGATATGGCCGCTCTTCAGATAGAAAGCAGCGTGGGCCGGCTCGCCTTGTAAATAGAAGATCTCGTTGCGGTCGCGTTCAACGATGATCGTCGGAAAGTCGAATTTTGGTGCTACAGCCTTGCCTTCGAAGAGGGGGGTTATCATGCGGTGGTACCTCAGGTACTTAATACCACGCTGCACCAGAATTAGTAATGTACCGCAGTGGAAACAGCCTAGTGTGCCCATCGCCAACTTAGATCGATGCCGGTGATGCGCCAGCAAAACATTAGTTGTTACGGGGTTTCCGTGGCTCAAGCTGTATAGACAAGAAAATTACTTGACAGCTTGACAGACCACCGTGGAAACTGGAAATGTTGTGCTGATCGTACTGAAGCTTGCCGAAGTTGTCTAGGCTACAGCGCGGCCGAAGTGGCAAACACGAAGAGCTTTTATGGGCAGAATTGATCGGGACGCGTTGCCGGAGCGTCCTAACAAATACAAAGCAATCTTTTCCACGCTTCGCGAAGGGATTGCAACCGGCAAGTACAGGCCCGGGCAGCGAATTCCTAGCGAAACCCAGCTTAGTCGTTCCTTCGGCGCGTCGCGCCTGACAGTTGGCCGTGCTCTCAATGAGCTCGAGGCGGCTGGGTTCATTGAGCGGAAGCCAGGGTCCGGCAGCTACGTCAGCAAAGTTTCGAAAGCTATTGGAAGAACATTCGGTCTGTTGATCCCCGAACTTGGCCAAACGGACATTTTTGAACCCATCTGCCAGGGAATGGCGAGAGCAAGCCGAGCAACTCAGGACGAGCTACTCTGGGGAGCCGCAACGCGTGATGTGGAGTCTCACGAACAACAGGCTCTGCAACTCTGCGAATACTACATCTCAAAAGATGTGTCGGGGGTGTTTTTCGCGCCGCTCGAATACACGTCGGGCAGGAACGAAGTCAATATGCGAATTGTTGAGGAACTACAAAGGGCAAATATTCCAGTTGTGCTGCTTGACCGTGATGTCTTTCCCTATCCCGCGAGAAGCCACTGTGACTTAGTGGGCATCGATAATCGGCGGGCCGGATGCGTTGTCACTGAGCATCTCATCAAGCATGGATGTAAACGGATAGTGTTTCTCAGTTGGGCGAACTCGGCGCCGACGGTTGATGAACGGACGATGGGCTATGGGGATGCCATTCGTAAAGCGGGGCTGCCGGAAATCGTCGAAATTTCAGATCCGGAGTCGCAGGATTCGATCGGCAAGCTGGTTGACCATCACCAACCCGATGGCTTCGTTTGCGCAAACGACCGAACGGCAGGCCAGCTCATGGTTCGGCTGAATCAACTCGGTATCGAGATTCCATCCGGCGTTAAGGTGGTCGGCATCGATGACACCAAGTACGCCAGTTTTCTGCATGTGCCCCTAACCACGCTTCGGCAACCTTGTCACGACATCGGAGCTGCAGCATTCTGGACGATGATTGAGCGAATCGAACATCCAAACCTGCCTGCGCGAGATATTCTGCTGAATTTCCAGCTGATTGAACGGCGCTCCTGTGGTGCAGCGGCTCTGTGAGCGCGGAAACGGTTGGACACCAAAATAGACTACTGGCCGATTTCGATCCCTTTCCCATCCTTCCAGGCCACGCGTTCCGGAATCGAATCCGTAGTTGTGATGAAGGCACAATAATCAGCCTTCAAACAAGTCTGTGCCGGTGCCCAGCGGAAATTGGGAACACCGAATAAGTTACCACGCGTCACCATAAGACGTCGCGATTCAACGAATGGCGAAACACCGAATTCCATGCCGCAAGCCAGCCCTTGTCCGTTCCACGGCTTCTGAGTTCGGAGATGGTTCTCCTCCCAGCGCGCTAACCACGGAAAATCCTCTCGCTTCCATACGTAACCAAACAATACGTGGCTGGACGGCGACCAAGCGAGAAACCATGCATGCTCCTGCCGCGAATTCATTAAATGCGCGGTGAAGCCGCCCGATACTTTCTCGGCCGTAAACACGCGAAAATCCGTTGTTGCTCCATCCCTCGTTGGACAAAGTGGCCATTCAAACTCCGCATCCGGCTGTTGGCTGCCCTTGCCGTCATTAAATTCGGAACTGATGACTTTAGATCGCGTTGCCGAAGCGCGGAATTCAGTCGAGCCATTTTGGAGGAATGGCGGGCCAAGCGTCACATGTTCTGTCCATCCAATTGGGCGGTCGCTGGGAGACAGGTTCTCGACTGTTTCCGAAAAGAAAACAGTCTTGCCGCCGGGATCCAAATTTACCCGTCGTTCGAATCGCAACTGTGCCTTGCTGAGAGTGGTTGCCAATGTTATCCCATTGGAGCTCACCGAGACCTCATATGGGGCAACCGGCGCTTCGCCGTGTACAGGCATCCCCGCTGCAGCTTCTTCTGAACTCGGTGCACCGAAAGTATCGAGACAGATGTTGTGGCCCAGAATTCCCGAGAGCAATTGGGCCTCGCCATGCGAGCCGTATTCGGAATGTTTGACAGGGTTGTACGTAGACGGCTCAATCGATGGCCATGGTGGAGTCCAAAGCGGATTCACCCCGGTGGGCTTATGGAGAATCTCAGCTACGTGGCCTCCCTCGACGGTGAGAGTCACTCGAATCAGGTCGTTTTCGAGCTGAACGGCTCGTCTGTTGAGATACGTAAGCTCTCTCATTTGGATACCCGAGTCACGTGCACGGTGCGCATATCATCATCGCACCAGTTCCGAACAGTGCGCTCTCGAAACCTGGAGAGCGACTGTTCTGCCCTTCACGTGAGATCGCATCGGCATTCCCGCCGCGACGATCGAAACTCTATCCCGTTTTGAAAGTGCGTTTTGAATTCTCGATGGCCGCTCAAGCGTCGTTCTGGCTGCATCAGAAGCAAAACGGAAATGTGCATCTTCGCGAATACAACCCGGATCGTTATTTGCAAGCTATTGAAGGGAACACCAGGTGCCCTTCGCTCGGCGGAGAACCTGCGGATGATCATGAGTTACGGCGAAGTATTTAGTATCGATATCAAGGGAAACACCGGGCCGGCTAGATCGTTTGCTAATGGCAAACGTCGGCAATGTTGCTCGATTCGTTAAGCGCTCTGCCCTGAGTGACTTAGTGCGCCCGGCTGGACTCGAACCAGCGACCTTCTGCTCCGGAGGAAAACGGTCTAGCCGGTCCACCACAGCGACTCTGGATAAGCTGATCGCCATGCGCGACATATGATGCGCTTAGTGAGTAGATGATCACGTGCCGTGCTAAATGTTAACCTCGCCAAACAGCAGTTCGATCGTTTGAGGTTTGTCTTGAATTGGTGCGGTCGAGAGGACTTGAACCTCCACACCTTTTGGGTACATGCACCTCAAGCATGCGCGTCTGCCAATTCCGCCACGACCGCGTTTCGTCATTCGCCGCAGCCGCACTAGCTTCTACCTAGTACCTCAAGCTAGTGCGTCTGCCAATTCCGCCACCTCCGCAAAGAGCTACTTCTTGTGCTTGACCGGGGGCGGGGCAGTCTTCTGGACGGCCGCCGCCGGGCGCCGATGCTCGAGCACGCTTCCGTTCGATGGCGCGCTGCGCATGGATAGAATCGACAGCGCCAGCGAGGTAATCATGAACAGCGAAGCCGCGATGGTAGTCGCCTTCGAAAGAACCGTTGCCGTGCCGCGTGGACCAAACACCGTTTGAGAACCCATTCCGCCGAACGCACCCGCCAAATCGGCTGCCTTGCCGCTCTGCAATAGGACCACGATGATCAGAAAAATACAGATCACAATGTGCAGAGTTGTAATGATATAAACCATCGCCAGATCCGAGTATAGCAACGGAAACAAGGGGTGCCAAACTGGTGCGATGGCTGATTTTACCGAACGAACCCACCGCCTCTCGCTCGAGAGCGTGCGCGAGGAATATCGGTTGGCCCGGCTGGACGAAAGCACCTGCGAAACGAACCCAATCGTGCAATTTGAGCACTGGATGAAAGAGGCGCAAGCCGCTGGTTTGAAAGAACCGAATGCCATGACCTTGGCGACTGCAACCGCCGCCGGCAGACCGTCCGCGCGGATCGTTCTGCTGAAAGAGGTGAGCGATCTCGGCTTCGTTTTTTACACCAATTACGCCAGCCGCAAAGGACGGGAACTGAAAACCAATCCATTCGGCGCGTTAACCTTTTATTGGCCGGAACTGGAACGGCAGGTTCGCGTCGAAGGGCCCGTCGCGCAGGTCCCGAAGGAGCAATCGGAGGCCTACTTTCGAACCCGTCCGCGCGGGAGCCGGCTTGGGGCCTGGGCCTCGTCGCAGAGCGCCAAGCTGGCCAATCGCGCGGAACTCGAAGCACAGTGGCAGCAGGCGGAAGAGGATTTTCGGGACGTCGAAGAGATTCCCGCGCCGGAGGATTGGGGCGGCTATGTGGTCTGGCCGGAAACCATCGAATTCTGGCAAGGTCGGCCGAATCGAATGCACGACCGGCTGCTATATCGAAGCAAAGGCGAAACTGAATGGGCAATCGAACGGCTCTCGCCTTAGCTAAACGAAGGGTTGGCCCCGCACGTCTGTTGTTTGTGTTCCGGATTGCTGGCCTTCTGCTCGCAGCGTCTCTCGCCCTCTGGGCAGACGCCTCAACCGATGAGCTTATTAAGAAGGTCGAGAGCCGCTATAACCACGCAAAAACGTTGTCCGTGGAGTTTACCGAGAGCTACAGTCTTCTGGGACACGGCCGCCCACCGGAGACGGGAACTCTGACGTTGCGAAAACAAGGAAAAATGCGATGGGATTACACGCGGCCAGAAGGAAAGCTATTTATCTCCGACGGGAAGAATGTATTCCTCTATACCGCAAAGGATAATAGGGTAGAGAAAGTTCCCCTCAAGGACACTGAAGATATGCGGGCTCCTCTCGCATTTCTGTTGGGGCGGCTGGATCTTAAGAAGGAGTTTAGCGATTTCAAGCTGCAGGCCGGCGCGGACGGAGGAACGTGGCTTGAAGCTTCAGCGAAAAATGACCGCGCGCCGTACCAGAGTGTGGACATGCTCCTTTCACCGGAGGGTGAAGTGCGCCGGTTAAAAGTCATGGGCCGCGATCAATCGGTTCTGTCGTATTCGTTTTCCAATGAGAAGTTGAATCCGCCGGTGAGCGAAGCGGAATTTCATTTCACAATCCCGCCGGGGGCCGAAGTGGTGGATGCGATCGAATTCGGAACGCAGGAGAAGTAGGTTGAATGGCTGAGTTTCTTCTCCGCTACGCCGATCCCCGCGGGCAGATGCACGAACAGGTAGCGGAAGCGCCGAGTGAGCGTGAAGCGCGGGACCGGCTTGCGCAGCAAGGCTACCTGGTCTATTCCGTTCGTGCAAAAGATCTGGGCGCGCGTCTGGGCCGGCTCAGCAGGCGTACCCGCATCGTCAATCTCGAGAAATTTCTGATCTTCAACCAGCAATTCATGACGCTCGTTCGCGCGGGACTACCCATTTTGAAGAGTCTCGACCTGCTGGCCGATCGCCTCACCGATGAGAAGCTCAGCCGTCATATAAAGGCGGTACGCGACGAAGTGCGAACCGGCGCGGTGTTGTCGGAAGCCTTCGCCCATCAGCATGTGTTTCCGCCGATTTATGTAACGTCGGTCCTGGCGGGCGAGAAAAGCGGCTCGCTGATCGAGGTTTTGGAGCGATACATCACCTACCAGCGGCTCGCCCTTACTTTACGCAAGAAGCTGCTGCTTTCGCTGCTGTATCCATCGGTCCTGATCGTTCTGGTCATCTGTTTGATCGTGTTCCTGGTGACCTATGTCGTGCCAAATTTCGCGGCACTCTACAGCAGCATGGATGCAAAGCTGCCGGCCGCCACAATGGTGTTGATCGCAGTGGGCACCACCGCCCGCGGCTATGTGCTGATCGGGATGGACGTGCTGATCTTCGCGGCGGTAGCGGCTTATTTCTGGTCGCGGACCGAAGGCGCACAAGAAAGATTAGACCGCTGGAAAATGCGCATGCCGCTGGTGGGCGACATCTGGATCAAGTATCAGGTGGCACAGCTCGCGCGCGTGCTGGGAACTTTATTAACCGGTGGGATTCCATTAGTTCAGGCTCTGGAAACCTCGGGACGATCTCTCGGAAGCCTGCTGTTGAAGAAAGCGATGGACAAGACCTCCGTTCAAGTGCGGGAGGGCAAATCGCTTTCAGGCGCGCTGACGACCACCGGCATTATTCCCCATCTGGCGATTGACATGATGGAAGTGGGCGAATCGACCGGCGCACTGCCGGCAATGTTGAACAGCGTGGCCGAATTTTATGAAGAAGACGTGGCGACGCGGATGACCGCTCTACTCTCGCTCATCGAGCCCGCCATCATGATTTTTATGGGTATTTTCGTGGCGTTCGTGCTGGTGGCGCTGTATCTACCCATTTTTTCGCTGGCAAACACAATCCGATAGGCGGCAATGGCAACCGAGACTCTTAAGCTGAAAGATCCTACCGAAGAGGCAGAACACGCGCGGGCAATGGCTCGGCGCTACTGCTGCGACTTTATCGATTTGAAAACGGCGAAGATCGACCACGAATTGTTCCGAACGGTTCCGGTCGATCTGATGTTCCGCTATCACTTCGTGCCGTTGCAGGCGCAAAACGGATCGCTCGAAATAGCGCTTTCCGATCCTCGCCAAGTGGTGTTGATTGACGAATTGTCGGTGCTTCTTTCGAAGAAACTCAAGATCAAAGTCGCTACCTACTCGCAGATTTCCGACTTGCTGAAGAAAACCGAGCAATCGCAGCGCGTGCTCGAGGAAGTGACCGAAGGCTTCACGCTTGACGTAGTCGGCGACGAAGAGAATGCCGACGAAAATCTTTCCATCGACCGGCTCACCTCGGACGAGGGGAACATCGCACCGGTCATCAAACTGGTGGATACCACCATTTTCAACGCGCTCGAGCGGCGCGCGAGCGATATACACATCGAGACGCGCGACCAGGAGCTGGCGATCAAGTACCGGATCGACGGCGTTCTGCAATATGCAATGAGCCCGATTGCGAAAGAGTGGCATTCGGCCGTAATCTCGCGCATCAAAGTGATGAGCGAGCTGGATATTGCGGAGCGCCGGGTGCCGCAGGACGGACGTTTCCGGGTGCGCTATAAGACCCGGCTGATCGATTTCCGAGTCTCGATTATGCCGACCATTTACGGAGAAGACGCGGTACTGCGCGTCCTCGACAAAGAGTCGATGAGCGAAAAGTTCTCGCGGCTGACGCTGGATGTGGTCGGTTTTTTCGAACAGGACCTGGCGAAATTCCGGCGCTATATCAAAGAGCCCTACGGCATGGTGCTGGTGACCGGCCCAACCGGATCCGGGAAAACCACGACGCTCTACGCCGCTTTGAGTGAAATCAAAAACGACGAAGACAAGATCATCACGATCGAAGATCCGGTGGAATACCAGATCAAAGGGATTACCCAGATTCCCGTGAATGAAAAGAAGGGGCTGACCTTCGCGCGCGGTTTGCGATCCATTTTGCGTCACGACCCGGACAAGATCCTGGTAGGCGAAATCCGCGACCAGGAAACCGCCCAGATCGCCATTAACGCGGCGCTCACCGGTCACCTGGTTTTCACGACTGTACACGCCAATAATGTGCTCGATGTGCTGGGCCGGTTTCTGAACATGGGGGTCGAGCCATATAATTTTGTTTCTTCGCTGAACTGCATACTCGCCCAGCGTTTGGTCCGTATCATTTGTCCGCATTGTCGAGAGCGCGTGATTTATGAAGACGATTACTTAGTCGAGAGTGCGTTAAACCTGGACGAGTGGAGATCGTTCCCGTTTTACGAGGGGCGCGGTTGCATGGAGTGCAGCGGAACGGGGTTCCGAGGACGCACCGCGATTCACGAGCTGCTGGATTTGACCGAAAGCATCCGCGAGATGATTCTGGCGCGCCGCCCGACGTCCGAGATCAAGCGCGTGGCGCGCGAGGACGGGATGACGTTCTTGCGGCATTCGGCGCTGGACCGTGTACGGCAGGGGATTACCACCTTGCGCGAAGCGAACAAAGTCACGTTTATCGAAGGGTAGGGCCCACTTCTGACATTTGTCGATCGTCTTCAGCGCTGGATCAGCGAACCGCCGCCGGATCATCTGTTCGAGATTACGGAGACCTCGCTTACGGCGGCTTCTCCGCGGAATCCGAGTCAAACGCGCCAACAGATTCTCCCCGAACGCGCGCTGGCCGCATCGCCGGGCGCCCCGAACTTGCTGAGACCGCAACTCTACCGCGAGGCTTTAGCGGCGCTGTCGCCGCGACCGTTGCGGAACACCGCCGCAGCACTGGTCCTGCCCGATTACGCCGTCCGGATGGCAATCCTCGATTTCGAACAATTTCCTTCCGGCGATGAAGAGCGCATCGCGCTGCTCCGTTTCCGGCTCCGCAAAAGCGTGCCGTTTCATATCGAAGAAGCGCAGTTGGCGTATGCCATCCAGGTCGAGGAGGCCAAACAGGTTGAGGTGCTGGCAGTCGCGATTGCGCGTCCGATTCTGGATGAGTACGAGAGTATTTTCAGGGATGCCGGTTACCGTTTAGGGTTGGTGACTCCATCCGTGCTGGCTACCTTGCGGCTGTGCGCAAATCCCGGGAATGAGCTCACGCTTGTCGCGAAGACCGCGGGTCCGACCATATCCGTTGTGCTGGTGGAGCAGGAGCGCGTGCGGTTGGTGCGTTCGTTGGATGTGACCGGAGGCGAGGAGGAACTGAACCGCGAGGAGCATGCGGTTCTGCCTCTATTGCAACAGACGCTCGCATTCGCCGAAGACCAGATTGGCCGCTCCGTCAGCCGCATTCTCATCTGCGGATTTGGCCCCGCCACCGAGCGGCTGGGAAGACTGGCGGAACGAGAGTTTCGGATACCCTTTGAGCAGGTTCGCTCGAAGTTCGGACCGGCGTCGCAGGAGAATGCGGGTTTGTTAGGTTTGCTGGAGCAGTACGCGGCATGAAGACGTTTTCGCACACTGCCGTTAATATCGCCTCTCAGCCCTTCCGGCGGGAGCGCGCCCAAAACGCAGCATTCGCCCTGATCTGCGCCGGTTTGACCTTTTCCTTACTCGTGCTTCTCACGTTGATTCTTCATTCACGGGCGCAAGCGGCGGACCTGCGGCGGATGATCGCCGCCGAGAACAACGAGCTGCGCCGGCTGGAGCGCGACGATCTGCAATTTTCGGCGGTTCTGGCTAAGCCCGAGAACGCCGACGTTTTTTCGAGAAGCGTGTTTCTCAACGAGATCATCGCCCGCCGTGCCGTGAGCTGGACGCGCGTGTTCAAGGACCTCGAGACCGTGCTGCCCTTCAATGTGCGATTGATGGGAATCCGCTTGCCTCAAGTGGCCGCCGAGGACGGGAGCGGTTCGAATCATGTGCAATTGGACATGTTGGTGGGCGCCGACCGCGCGGATGCCGTGATTTCTCTGCTGAAAAACCTGCAGACCTCTAAGCTGTTCGGCCCCGCTCAGGTAATGATGCAGCAGCCGCCGACTCAAAACGATCCGCTTTTCAAGTACCGGTTAACTGTCGCTTATGCCCAGAAACTTTGATTGGCTGCTGGCGGGCGGCGTGTCCCGCCGCGGACCGCGTTTCTGGTTGCAGATTACGGGCGCTGCGCTCGTACTGCTGAACGGCATCGCGCTGTTTTTGTATCTCGACCCCCCGGGAGGGTCGCGCAAAGAGCTGATGCAGCAACGGCTCGAGGTGCGCACCGAGATTGTGCAAGCGCGGGCGAAGGCGACGCGTGTGCAGAGCGCCGCTGCGAAAGTGCAGCTCGGCAATACCGAATCGACGGGCTTCGAGACCAAATATTTTCTCGCAAAACGGACCGCCTACGGAGCCGTTATTGCCGAGATACAGAAGATGGCGGCCGCCTCCGGCCTCGAGGAGCGGGATGCCGTCTATACCGAAGATCCGATTGAGGGAGCGCCCGAGCTCGCGGTTCTCAACTGCACGGCGAATTACGAAGGCGGTTATGCGAATTTGATGCGATTTCTGTATCAGGTGGATGAGTCGCCCATGCTGCTTATGCTCGAAAACATGCAGGCCGCGCCGCAGCAAAAGGGCGGGCAGATCGCTGCCTCGATCCGCTTTCAGGCGATCATCGAAGAAGAGCTGGGCGGCGGCGTGGGAATCGGAGGGCAGTGATGAGCGCGGCGGCTGGAACGAGAATTTTCGGCGTGCGAATCGGCGTCGATCCCAAAATTCTTGTCGGCGGATTAATTGCGGCGGCTTTACTGTTGTTCTGGTACAACTCGCGAAGCGACGACGAAACAAGCTCGCCAACTGCAGCCCTTCGCAAAACGAATGCTCCGGTCCCATCGGTTGCGCAACGGTATCGGGCGCCGGTTCGCCGCGCAAATGCAAATACCGATCGCAGCGGTACACTGCGGCTGCGCCCGGTTGACGCCACGCAAGGCGATGTCGATCCGACGCTGCGGTTAGACCTGCTGACCCGCTTGCAGTTCGTGAAGCCGGAAGAAGGAGGACGAAATCTGTTTGAGACTGGATCGCCTCCTATGACCCCTGAGCAGAAAGCGCTGATCGCGAACGCAGCGAAGCAGGTTCCCAAGCCTCTGCCTCCAGCGCCTCTACCGCAGCAGGCCACTGGTCCGGTTGTGAATATTCCGTTCAAATACTACGGCTTTGTCAAAGAGGGAGAAAAGGGCGCAGGGAATCGCGGGTTGTTTCTCGATGGCGATAACGTTGTGGTCGCTTCGGAAGGTGAACTGCTGAAGCAGCGTTATCTGGTGGTGGAGCTCAGAGATACCAGCGCGCGCTTGGAAGACGTGCAGATCAAACAGGGCCAGACGCTGCCGGTCGTGCCGGTAGCACTGCAATGAGCAAAGCGGAAGAGTTCATGCGTACACAGCGGCACGCCCATGCGCGGCAGCGCGAGCAAGGTTCAGCGCTGCTGATTGTATTTCTGTTTGCAGCCATGATAGCGATCATGCTCTACATGGAGCTGCCGGTGGCTGCCTTCGAAGCGCAACGCGCACGCGAGCAGGTACTGATCGATCATGGCAACGAATATGCCCACGCCGTGAAGCTGTACGTGCGGAAATTCGGCACGTTTCCACCATCCATGGATGCGCTCGAGAACACCAATCGCATGCGCTTCTTGCGGCATCGTTTCAAAGATCCGCTGACGGGCAAAGACGATTGGCGTATTCTTCATGCCGGACCGGCCGGCCAGCTTACGGATTCCAAAGTGAATCCAATCACGAATACGCCAAACGGCGCTTCGAGCGGCAGCGGCGGTACGCCGAATTCTTCCACTACTTCGGCCTCCTCCAATGGCCAGAACGGCGCTTTCGGGAGCAGCGGATTCAGCTCCCAGGCAAATTCGAGCTCCGGCGATCAGACCGTGGTGGCGGCTGTGCCGCAACGCCCGCCGGCGGTGTCCGCGAGTGGAAATCCAACCCAGCAGACCAATGGTGCGCTGGATCTCAACCAGAGCCCGACGATGCCGCTTCTGCCGACCGGCGATACGACGGCGCAAAACAGTCAGCCCGCCACTGCCGGGACGGGAAATCCTTCCGCGAATGGAAATCCAGCCACGGCAAATCCCGGTGGGGCGCCCGGCACCGGACCGATGGACACGGTGCGGAATATGTTAAACAACCCGAACAATCCGGGTGTGCAGATGGCCGCGAGCGGACCTCCAGTTTCGCCGTCCTCAGCCACAACGTCCTCTTCGCCCCAAGCCGCATTCGGACAGATTAACAGCGGCGGAATCGCGGGGGTGGCAAGCAAGGCAGAGGGTCACACTATCAAAACCGTAAACGATCAAACCGACTACTCGCTCTGGGAGTTTTACTACGATCCCACGAAAGACGCCACCCGGGGAATCGCTAATGCCGCAGCAAACGGGGCGAACGGCGCGAACAACGGAGCGCCTGGCTCCTCCAATTCCAGTCCCCAAAGCGTTCCAGGACAAAACAGTACGACGATTCCGTTGTCCACGAATCAGGTAGCTAATCCGTTCCCTTCGGCCTCGAATCCGCCACAGTAACACGGCTTGTTGTTGACATCCGACAACAAAAGCATTTATAGTGTAGCCAAACGACACTATGGCAGGTCAGCCGCGACTCGATCTTCTGCAGGGGACTCTCGATCTCCTGATTCTTCGCACCCTAGTCACTGGCCCGAAGCACGGCTGGGCGGTCTCCGAGCGTATTCAACAGATCTCGCAAGACGTTTTGCAGGTGAACCAAGGCTCGCTCTATCCGGCGCTTCACAGGCTGGAACAGCAAGGCTGGATTGTCGCGGAATCGGGCACGTCCGAACTGGGACGGCGCGCGCGCTTTTACCGCCTGACAGCGGCCGGACGCAAGCAGCTCGAGCGTGAGACACAGGATTGGGCGCGCCTTTCCGCTGCTATCGAACGAGTGCTCGAGATGGCATGATATGGGCTGGAAGTTTCTTGCACGCGGTCGCGCAGAGGGGGAATTGGAGGAAGAGCTTCGCGCGCATATAGAACTTCAAGCCCGAAAGCACATCTCGCAGGGAATGCGGCCTGAAGAGGCGTGGCGGTTAGCACGGATCGAATTCGGCGGCGTGGAGCGCGCGCGGGAAGAGTGGCGTGACGTCGACCGCTGGAGCTGGATCGATCGCAGCATGCGCAACTTGAGGCATTGTTTCCGATCTCTCGCGCGGAGTCCCGGGTTTGCATTCACGTGCATCCTCATCCTGACGGTGGGGATCGGCTCCAACCTAGCTGTATTCAGCACCATCGATGCGCTGTTGCTGCGGCCGCTACCGATTCAACACCCGGAAGAGCTGGTGAGAGTTGCTCTGCTCGACAAAGACGGGCACGCGGGCTCGCTTCCTTCGCCAATCCTGGATGTTCTGAAGCAGAATCGGGCGTTTCAGGCATGGTGCGGAGTGGATACCTCGTATCGGGCGGTCGAGATTGAAGGAAATATGCGCTCGATCGGCGTTGCGGGATTCAGCGGCACTTGTTTCGATATGCTTCGGGTTCGCGTGCAATTGGGGCGGGCGATCACGCCGGATGACGATCGTCTCGGAGCGGGAAAAGTCGCCGTGATCACGGATTCGCTGTGGCGCGATGTATACGCCGGGCGCCCTGACGTATTGGGCAAGGCGATTAATGTGGGCGGCGACCTATACACGATCGTGGGCGTCACCGAAGGCCGCTTCACGGGGCTGTTGCTCGGCTTTCCGGAACCGGTGATGATTCCGCTGCACGAACAGCCAAGCATGCTGGCCGACGGACGAAAACAGATCTGGTTTTGGGTGAACGTGCTGGGAAGGCGCGCGCCGGGAGTCACCGAAGCCAAAGCCATGGCGAGCATTCTGGCAGAGAAAAATCTGTTGCTCGAAAGCAGCGTTCCTCTGCATGACAACGCCGCGGAACGCAAGCGCTATCTATCCAGCGCGCTGGCGGTGATACCGGGTCGGAGCGGCATCGATTATTTTCTGCGGGAGCGCTTCGGCAATTCGCTTTACGCGATCTTCGGGATTTGTGCAGCCCTGTTGCTGATTGCGTGTGTCAATCTGACGAGTCTGTTGCTGGCGCGCAGCTTCAGCCGGCGGCACGAGATAGCGGTGCGGCTGGCGCTGGGTGCGCGACGAAACCATATCGCAGGCATGCTGGTTCTGGAAAGCGCGATCCTCACGATCGCCGGTACGATCGCGGGATGGATAGCAGGGTTCTGGATGGCTCAAAGCACTCTGGCGCGCGGCGACCAGATTTTTGGAAATTTCAGCTTGCAGGTAGGGCTGGATGCAAGAGTCACCCTGTTTCTTTCGGGCGCGGTTCTGCTGGTGTTGGGAATTTTCGCCGCCGCCTCGCTGTGGCAGGCCGACCGGCTGTCGAGATCCGACGTCTGGAAAGAGAGCGGGCGCGGCGCTGTGACGCCGGCGAGCCTTGCGCAAAAAGTGCTGATCGGAGTCCAAATCGCGCTGACGCTGGCGTTTGTCGCGGCGAGTACGTTGTTCGGCGCGTCGGTGAAGAACATGTACAGCATCGACTTTGGAATCGATCCGAGCAACGTGTGGGAACTTCTGCTCGACGTCCGGCCGGGCGGCTACCGCAAATTCGATTCGGCCGCGTATTATCGCGATCTTGTGCAGCAGATCGAATCGCTGCCCGACGTTCGATCCGTCAGTATGTCGGATGAGATTCCGTACTTTTCCGCTGCTTATAAAGAGCCGGTCGCTCCGGTGGAGAACACACGGATTGGAGGCGAGGCGCAGGCGCGCGTGATCGGCGCGTCGGACGGATACTTCAGCACGCTCGGCGCGAAGCTGCTTGCGGGCGAAGATTTTCGGCGCGGCGACAACGGTTCCACAGAACCGGCTGTGATTTTGAGCCAGAGTCTCGCGGAATATCTGATATCAAAGGCTTCGGTTGGTGAGCGCACAGCGAATCCGCGTGAGTTACTTAATCACCATGTGCGGATCGGAAACGAGGGTGCGTATCAGCGCCTTAAAGTTCTCGGGATCGCCTCCGACATGGATCTGAATTTAGCCGATCTTGACGATAAAAAGCCGCTCACGGCTTATATTGATTTGTGGCAGCACGCGGATCTGCAGAGATACCCGGTATTGCTGATTAAGACGTCCAATGGCGCGCTTCCACTCACTGCGATACGGCGCATCCTGGATCGAAAGGGGCGGGAATACGTGCACCGCGCGACCACCATCGACACCGAGATCGACAATGGACTGGTTGAGAATCGGTTGGTCGCTTATCTGGCGGGCACATTTGGCGCGATCGCGCTCGCGATGGCCGCTGCCGGGCTGTTCGGATTGCTCAGTTATCAGGTTGCGAATCGCAGAAACGAGATCGGAGTTCGCATGGCGCTGGGAGCGAAGCGCAGCCAGATTCGATGGCTGGTTCTGGGCCAGACGATTCGGCTGTTGCTGCTCGGCGGCACGGCGGGTATCGCGCTGACGTTCGCGCTTCAGAAGGCGATTGCCGGCCTGCTGTATGGCGTCACCGCCTATGATGCGCGCGTGCTGGTTTTTTCTTGCGCCGTGCTCGCTTCTACAGCCATTCTCGCCGCGTGGATCCCGGCACAGCGCGCGTCTGCAGTCGATCCGCTTGACGCGCTCCGGCATGAATGACGGGCTCCGCAACGGCGATGCAGGGGTAATGCGAGACCAGGAAAGATCTGCTGATCGTGGAACCTTGAAGCGTCAACTGCGGATTTACCCCAGAAGCGTTTCGAGCGCTCCGGTGAGGCGTTGTGAGCTGCGAAAACTGGTTTCCGATAACGCTGTTTCACGTTCCGAGCGCGGGGCGGGCCGGGTTTTCCGAGGCTTGATTGATCTAGACTTTGTGACTACCGCCGACTAATGGGTGGGGCCGCTTTGATTTCCGGCCGGATCTGGCCGGAGACCCAGAACTTGCGAGAACTTCTCGCTGAAAATCGCGCGCCTCGCTACGGAAACTCGCAGTACTCATCCGCGGAATTCATTGTGCGCAGCAGCCGCACACAGAGCCATGTTTGCGAGATGTTTTTACGCTGCTTTGGAGATGCTCGGGTAGATTGCTGACATTAGGGGCTTATGTGGGCGCGTGTCCGCCCAGGAGAGAACAGAACGCGAACGAAGCAGAGAAGAAGCAGAACTCAGTGTTGCACTCGGCTGCGAATTCTTCGACATCCGATTGCACGAATCACCAAATCCGAATCACCGTGGCCCCACCGAGCCATTCCGAAGCCGCGAAGGAGCCGGGATTGCGTTTAATAGCTCGGCGCTCTTCGGGCGTCAAGCCGATGGCGCTCTTCCAAAGCGCAATGTTCGCCTGCATTTCTCGAAGAGCTCGAAATCCCACTGCCCGGCAGCACAGCTCCCTTTGGCGTATTGGCACCCCTGCCCTGTTGGGTACGGGCGCTGGTTGCGGCGGATGTTTTAAGGTGTCGTTCATTAGCGCGATTTGCTGTTGCACGCCGGAAATCTCCCCCCGGATCTGTTGTTGCTGTTTGCTGCAGCGGGCACCGAGGAAGGCGCCGGTCGACGATTTTTCGTGGACCTGGTTTTACTTCACTGCCAGGTTTGCTTCCCATGCTGCGGCCTTCTCCGGTTTTCTCCAGTTCCGATACAGCTTGACGATTCGATTGTTAGCCTCGCGAATGGTGGGGCGGTCGGGGGCGGACATCGTTTGTTGTCGTTGCACCATGCCGTGATAACCGGAAATCAGCAGAGGCTCGGCATCAGCAAACTTTTTCTGACCAGCAAGACTCGCGCCGAGCAAGGCCTGCGCGCCGTAATATTGCCAACCGTCCGGTGCAATCCTTTGATACGAAGCCAGAGCTTCACGCAGGGAGGACTCTGCGTCGAGGTAGAGCTGCTGGTCTATCCGGACCTGAGCGAGTGAGATGAGAGTTTCTAACGTGTCCGGGTGTTCACTTCCGAGAACGCGGCGCTCGGTCTCTAATAACTTTTGCAAGAGACTGGCCGCTTGCGGCAAATGTCCCTCTTTGGCGAAACATTCCGCCATTCCGGCAACGCTAAATAGGGCGACAGGGTGCTCCTGAATATGCGCAAGCCGCGCAGCTTCGACGGCTTCTGTAAAAAGTGCTTCGGCCTTAGCGTAGTTGCCACGATAGAAGTACAAATCCGCCAGATTGTTGGCGGTGTTGATCGTACTCGGATGGCTATCGCCCAGGACACGCTTGTAAGCGGCGAGAGCTGCGACTTCGAGCGGCTCACCCTTGGCATATTCGCCGCGATCCAAGTAAAACCCTCCCAAGTTTCCCATCGTCTCCAGAGTTTCTGGATTCTCTTCGCCTAACGAGGCTCGTTCCAGATCGAGCGTGCGCAAAAGAAGTGATTCAGCCAATCCGTCTTTATGCTCGACCACGTATGTGGCCGCAAGATTCCCCATGGCTCTGAGTGTTTGCAGATTCCGCTCACCGAAAACACGCTGTTCCAAGGGCACCAGACGAGTTAGCAGCGCCTCAGCATTTCCGTAATTGGCTTCGTCAAGGTAGGTGGCGGCCAGGCCATTCGTCGTCTTTAGAGTATCGGGGTTCTGCTCTCCGAGAACGCGCCGATCTATCTCTACGACCTCGCGATACAGCGGTTCGGCTTGTTTGGGCTTTCCGCTGCGTTCGTAGACCGCAGCGAGACTTGACATGGTCGCGAGTGTGGGAGCCTGCCTGTCGCCGAGTTCGCGCCGTCTTATTGCCAGAGCGCGCTCGTATTGATGCTCTGCTTCGCGGTAGACGCTCAAGTCCACATAGACGGACCCAATCTCTTGCCGGATGGAAGCCTCGACCAGAGGTTGATTTGGAAACTTGCCGTCTATGCGCGCTGCCGCCCGATCCAGGGCAGTGCGCACGGTGATCTTGGGGTCCGGTTTGGCGCTGGCAACCTGATTGAATGCGCTCGCCTGGCCGAGAAGATCTCTTTGCAAGAAGTCGTTGACGGCCTGCGCTTCGGCCTCAGCGCGCCGGGCACGCACCGCCAAAAAAGCGCTGGTCACAACGCCAGCAATGAGGAGCGCCGCGAAAGCCGCCGCTGTTGCAAGCCACACCCGGTATTTGCGGACGAATTTGCCTGCCCGGTACGCTGCGGAGGGCGGAGCCGCTTCTACAGGCTCGCCTTCAAGGTAACGGCGCAGGTCGCGCGCGAGACCGTTTACTGTCTCATAGCGCCGGGCGCGATCCTTCTCGAGAGCCTTCATCGTGATCCAGTCCAGCTCTCCGTGCACTAGCTTCGGCAACTTCGCTGGATCCGTCTGGCGCACCTCGGCGATCTCGTTCTTATCGCCCGACCGGAGCAGGCGCGCACTCGGGGGATTTATCGGTTCTTCACGGATGCGCCGGAGGACTTCGACATAAGAGTCATTGTCGAGATGCTCGAGCGGCGTACTTCCGGTCAGCAACTCGTACAAGACCGCGCCGAGCGAATACACATCGCTGCGCGTATCGATGTCCTGCCGGCCTAGTTCGGCCTGTTCCGGACTCATGTAGCTCAACGTGCCGACTACAGTGCCGAAGATGGTCATCATCGTGGTCGTACTCAACTGATATCCGAGAGCCTTGGCGAGGCCAAAGTCGATCACTTTCGGGACCGGTTCGTCTTCCTGTTTGCCGACCAATATGTTCGACGGCTTGATGTCGCGATGGATGATCCCCTTCTGATGTGCGTGCTGAATGGCTTGGCAAACGGGGAAGAGTAGTTCAATGCGTTGCCGGATACTCAGGCGGTTGGAATCGCAGTAGCGGGTGATGGGTGTGCCATCCACCAGTTCCATCAGGAAGTAGGGCAGAGCAGATAAGGTTGTCCCCGCTTCGAACACGCGCGCGATATTGGAGTGGTCCATCATCGCAAGCGCCTGGCGCTCGCTTTCAAAACGCGCGATGACTTGTTTGGAGTCCATGCCCGGCTTGATGATCTTCAGCGCAACATCGCGACGAATGGGGTGAAGCTGTTGAGCGTGATAAACGACGCCCATGCCGCCCTCGCCGAGCTGGCGGATTAACCTATATGGGCCGAATGTTGCACCCACGTGGGCTTCGAAGATATGCGCAGTCTGGGTCGATTCAGAAATCGCTGGCGCAGCTTCGAAATGTGAGTCGGCGTCCACAGGCGTGCTCGGCCGAAAACAAACCTCGGCGGCCCTCAATTGTAACGCACGGACGTCGAGCTGGGAGGTTGCTAGCTTCCGTTGGCCTCACGGTGAGCTAACCGGCTGCAGGCGTCTGGAATTTTCAGGATTTTGATGGATCACCTGCGGCTTCGATTGTGTCGATCTTGCGATCGGCATCGATTACGAAGGTGACGCGGTTTGCAATTCCGTACTTCGGATGTAGATTCCGTATTCCTGAGCCACTTTGCGGTCTAAAAATCACAGAGGGGCGGCAATGTCAATCCGAGTTGCCGCACGAGCGCTCTCTGCGATGGAGTGTAGTCGGTGCTGATGCCGAACACTTTGGTCCCGGTCTCCTGAAAGTATTGCGCGCCAGCCTGCTACGCTTTCATCTCGGCCTTTCAACCACTCATGAACGCCGGGGAGAATGCGAGAACGATCGTGCTTTGGCGATCAAGCTCGCGAGATAAACCGTTCCGCCGTCGGTGTAAGGAAGCCTGTGTTCCCAGCCATCGCCGGTCCCAGGGAGTTCACGGCTGGACCGCTTGCGAATCAGATCATCTCGCTGCGATTCAGGCAGCTCGATACTTCAGCTTTACGCCTTAGAAGCCATGCGGAGCCTAAGTTCGGCATAGATCGCCTGTGACGGCGATGTATAGATCTACGCTGGGCGACTACCCAGGATCTGCGGAGTTCGGGAACTCGAATCATAACTGGTTTGAGTCCGAGAAGGGATCAAACGGGCTCCGTTACGCACCCCTTCAAAGTTGCGCCGTTGCTGTTCACCGGTGTTTCTCGTCATGCCGCTCATTTCTCCTGATATACACACCAGAAAGTGCAGCACCGCTGTTACCACCCACGAAAACAAGCTGGTCCCCAGACTTTGTAACAACGAAGTAAGTGATTCGGGGTGGAGGATTGTTGTTCGCGAAA
The DNA here is from genome assembly GCA_963722935.1 of uncultured Acidobacteriaceae bacterium. Classification (GTDB taxonomy): domain Bacteria; phylum Acidobacteriota; class Terriglobia; order Bryobacterales; family Bryobacteraceae; genus Bog-105. The sequence continues at coordinate 26,751 of CAVROY010000002.1, forward strand.
TTGACCTGCTTTTTTCCTGTGCAATCGGGATTAACGGTGTACGTACCGGAGCTTTCCCTCCACTCCTCGACCGGCTGCGCGCCGTTCAGGACAACGTGATCCTTCGATACGAAGCTTCCATAGCCGTCGAACGTTTCCAGCGTGATTCCATTGACAAGACGGCAAGGAGACGACCTGTGCGATCATGAGTACCCATGATTACGGCGCGGTTTGGAGATGCTGCGATTTGAAGAGATCGGATGGCGACCGCTAAGGATTTTGTTTCTTCGGGCGCTTATGCCTCGATTTCGCCCACACCGGCGACATGGGGTATGGGAGGCGATTTGAGCGCCTCACGAGTCCTTCCGAGTTTCAACGATGGTTATCGCTCAGTCCTCTGCAGCTTGCGACCGTGAAGATAACGGCTGAAGCGTTAGAGCACGCCAAGGGGCTGCGCGGAGCAATTTGGAGAGTCGCTGAGGCGATTCTAAGCGATGCAATTCCTGCGTTTGCCGACATCCAGCTCATTAATAAGATGGCCTGCCAGCCGAATCTGACGAGGAAACTCGATCGCGAGGCGAAATTGATGGGCTGGCGCCGCCCCACAATTGCCGCAGCACTAGGAACTATCGCACAAGATGCTGTTCTGCTCTTTGGCAATCAGCTTCAGCCGGTGCGGCTTCGCCGGTGCGAGAATCCCGATTGTAAAGCAGTTTTCTATGACGATTCCCGGCCGGGATTAAGACGATGGTGTGCTTCAAACCGCTGCGGCGATCGCATTCGCGCCAGACTCTACCGCGAACGGCACAAATCGTGAGTCGGATGACGGCGACGTCTCCGCCGACTTGCGCATTTTTGAGATCTCTCAATCGCCGATTCGAAGCGGGTACGGCTCACTCGGTTACCGGACAAGTGAAAAAATCACTGAGAACCCGGGGTCACGTCGTAACCTAACGGGGACGCCCTGAAACCCCGACGTATAGGGGATCTCAATGGGGTTACCGCGTTCGGGCTCGGAGCATGTCGACGAATCGTGTCACGTGTGCAACGCCACCCTCGTCCTGGGCTCTCGGCAAATTTTATGCCATAGAATAGTCCCGTGTGGAACTTGCGGGAAAAGTAGCAATCGTGACCGGCTCCGGCGGTGAAGGCTCCGGGCGGGCAGAGGCGCGGCGGCTTGCGGCCGAGGGCTGTCATGTCGTCGTGTCTGATATCAATGAGTCGGGCGGCCGGGAGACGCAACGCCTCATTGCGTCGGCCGGCGGCCGTGCCGAGTTCTTTCGCTGCGATGTATCCGTGCAGGACGAGGTCGCACGGCTCGTAGCTTTCGCCGAGGAAAAATGCGGCGGCTTGGACATCCTCGTCAGCAATGCCTCCGGGCCTGGATATCGGCCGGGCGCCGCGATCGAGGACAGTTATGACACCCTTCGCATCGATCTCCTCGGTGCCCTTTACGGCATTCAGTTTGGCGTCGCCGCGATGAAGCGGCGCGGTGGCGGCGCCATCGTCAATGTCAGCTCGACTTCGGCGCTCTGCCACGGATCGGCGCATTCGAAGATGCCCGCCTACGACATCGCTAAGATCGGTGTCCTGCGCCTCGCGACCACGCACGGGCATCTGCGCGAAACCGCCAAAATTCGCGTCAACTGCTTGGTCCCCGACTGGCTCGCCACGCCCGAGGTGAAGAGCTACTGGGACGCGCTGACGCACGAACAGCGACAGAACCCGCGCATCCCGCCGGTGTTGACGACGCTCGACGAAGTCGCGCAGGCCATGGTTGCATTGATTCGCGATGAGTCGCTCGCCGGCCGCGCGCTGGTGATGTGGAGCGGGCAGCCACTCGGTTTGATCGCGGCCGAGGATCGCGGATACGTCGCGCTCGAGCCGTATTCCATATGATGGACGCCGTGCAAGGGCGGAGACAGGTTCTGGGTGGTAAGCTTTCGCGATGTTGCTGTATTCGTGTTCAACCGCAGAATATCGTGGCCAACCCGATCATGCTTTTCTATAAAGCCGACACGTCGAGCATCGGCAAAAGCTGCGGAGCATCTTTCCGTACGTGTTGCGCGCGATCAATGCGGAAACGTTAGCGGGGTGCCATGAACTCCACCAACTCGAACGTGCGTTGCGACCTAAGGAGCTTGAGCTCGCGAAGAATCCGCCAAGTCTCTGAGCGATGGCGCGCCACTGCGCTCGCATGGGTAGCTGAGATTAAGATCTTGGTCTGTTGCCAAGCAATCTTTCGAGGCCAACGGAATTTCAGCCGTCCATCGGCACTCGGTGATAACCCGGTTTAATAACCTGGACATGCAGATATTAGCCAAGTCGGTCATCTGGCAGTTGGGATCATGCCGAAGAGCGTATCTGTCAGCGATTCAGAGCTAGCCTCCAGAAGCTGCAAGGTAGTCCGTCTGGGCGCTCCGGCGATTGTCACCCTCCACCTCATCACGTCGCCTCCAAAAATCGATGGCCGTCATCGCGAAGATGGCCTGTATTGCCTCGCTGATCGGGGTGGAGCGTCGTCGCATTAGGCTCTCCGGACCACTTGCAGTCGGAATTACGGCCGTCGCGTCGGACACATCCGCTCAGAGAAACGGAAATCAATAAAAGGACCGAACTTGCTATTCTGCGGAATTACATTGACCTGGCGGCGCGGATACTGTCTCGATTGTTCCAAAATCTGTTGTTCGGGGTGATCACGAGCAAGCCACAACTTGGGCAGCTACTTCGATCGGTGGCCGATGGAATGACGCTATGTACGGAAATCTCCTCACTGCTCCGAAAGTCGCGTTCTCGTCCATGGAGAACCTACCGTCCCGGCCCGCGGTTGACCTCAGCTCATTCGGTGATATGCCTGTATTTCGGCGGGTGATGTGCAGCGATAATGACACCATGTTCGCGAGCGGCACATACCTTGTGTTCAGATTGGATCTCGATCAGACCGACATATAGGAGATTGTGAACTCGCTTCGCGCTGCGGAACACTTCACGCACTGATTGATAATGCGCCGCTTCACGCTATTGAAACTCGGCATTACGTTAACGCAGTGGCCAGCTTACCGAGTTTATGCCCAAGGCAAACGGGGCATCATCACGCAAAGCTTGACCCGCCCAAGAGCGCACGGCAACAATAGGAACATGGACGGTAAGCAAGTGATCGCCACATTGCGCGGGCACGAACGGGAACTACGGGCCGCGGGTTTAGTCCACCTGTCGCTATTCGGCTCAACTGCGCGCGGCGATCGCCGGCCTGATTCCGATATTGATCTTTTGGCTGCCTTCGACAATACACGTCGCATATCGCTCCTGGATGTCGCAGGAATCGAACAGCAGATCTCGCAAATGCTTGGCCATTCCGTCGAACTTGTCGAGGAAGGAACGTTGAAGCCGCGGGTGCGGAAAAACGTCGAGGCCGAAGCCGTTCGTGCCTTCTAAAGATCCCGTCCAGCGCTTCGAAGATATTCTCGAAAGCATCGTTCTCGTCGAAGAATTTACGAGGGGAATGAACGCGAACAGTTTTCGGGAAGATCTCAAGACACGCAATGCGATAGAGCGCTGTTTGGAACGGATCAGCGAAGCGGCCAGAAAACTCGGGGGAACTGGCAGAGGAACTTTGCCCAAGTATTCCGTGGTCGAACGTGCGCGCTCTGGGGAACTTCTTACGCCACGAATACGACAGAGTTGACCCGGGGCGGATATGGCTGGTGATAGAAGACGATTTGGGTCCGCTTAAAGCCGCCGCGCAGCGTGCCTTGGAACGCCTGCGCCAGGACGAGGAATGAACAAGCGTCGCTACCCTACATTGCACCGTCGCTCACGTTCGGTCTCACTGGCCAAAATGTGCCGTTATCGGACAACTCAAAAGAGGTCAGAATTCTGGTCCATTCCCGCTGAAGTCAACCCTAATTCGCGACCAGGAACGATCTGCTGACAGTCGTATTTTGGCCCGTTGCCGAAGTGGCGGTGATAGCCAGTGTGTGATTGCCGTTGGTGAGTAACGACGTATCGATCCCGAAGTTATAACCGACGTACGGGCATCCGGCAAAACCAGGCAAGGCGCTGCAGACATCGGGCCGGTAGCTCCCATAAGTCGCGCCGGAGAACGGGATTCCATCGACTGCCGCTGAGATGCTGGTGATCCGGCCGCTCTGGTCAATTGCCCATCCGCCGAAGTTCTGCACTCCACTATAGGAGCCGGCGTTCACCGCCGGATGATCCATGTTGATGGCGGTGGTACTGGCGATCGACCAGTTTGCGACCCGAAACGTGGCGCTGGATATGGCATGGCTGCCATCGCTCGCATTCGCCGTGACGTCCAGCGTGTGAATCCCGTCGGGAAGCTGGCCGGTGTCATATAGGAGCGTCCAGCCGATATTCGGACACTGTGCATTTGGATTGAGCGTGCAGACATCCGGGCGGCTGACCCCATAGGTGGCATCCCCCACCGGCACACCATCGATGGCGATCGCGACGGTGGTCACAGTGGCATTGTTGTTGTTGAGCGCCCACCCGGAAAACTGCGCCAGACCTTCGAATGGATCGCTGTTCGAGCTGGGCTGGTCGATGTTCACCCTGGTGCCGGTACTCGAGGCGATGTTCGCAACCGTGAACGAATTGCTGGTTGTCCCGCGTTGACCGGAAGCGGAGATTCCCGTGACCTCCAGCGTGTGACTACCGTTGGCTAGTGTGGTCGTATCCAGAGTGAAGGTCCAGCCCACCGTGGGGCAATCGGGGCTGCTGGGCATGACAAGGCAAACGTCCGGCCGCGCAACGGTGTCGGTCGCCACGCCTTTGGGAACCCCGTCCACGAGAACCTGCACATTGGCCAGGCGCCCGGCTGTACTGAGAGCCCAACCTACAACCATCGCGCTGCCGCTGAAAGTGGGATTCTGGGGCCCCGGAATGTCGATGTTCACTCTGATCGGATTCGAGCCGGTCAAATTCGCCGTTGTAAAGGTACGCGTGATGGTGTAAGTCTGGCCGTTAATGGCTGTGGCAGTCACGGCAAGTGTGTGGGTTCCGTCGCTGAGCGCGGTGGAATCGAAAGCAATATTCCAACCGACGTTCGGACAGCCCTGAGCATTGGAGTATGCGGCGCAAGCGTCCGGGCGCGGAATACCGTAACCGGCGCTCCCAAAGGACACGCCGTCTATGGCAATATCAACCGCAACAATGCGGGCGTCGGTGTCCACGGCCCATCCGCCAAATACAACACCCCTTCCGCTGAAGGCGCCACTCTGCACCCCCGGTGAGTCGATATTGATGACAAACGGAGTGCCGGTGCTCCAATTCGCGACGGTGAAGTTGGTCGAAACCGAACCGAACTGACCATTAGTCGCCATCGCCGTAATCTCTAACGTATGCACACCATTGGAGAGCTTGCTGGTATCGAACAGGATTGACCAGCCGACATTCGGACAACCCGGACGGCCTGGATACACCTTGCACACATCGGGGCGATCTCCGAAGCTGCCGCTGCCATACACGGCGGTTCCCATGGGAGCGCCGTCGACCAATACGGTCACCGAGGAAATGGCGGCGTTATTGTTGACCGCCCATCCGGAAAACGTTGTCAGGCCTTGAAAAGGATTCGATGCGTTGTTCGGGCGATCGATGGAGACGTGAGTCGGATTGCTCGAACTCCCGTTCGCAATCGTAAAAGGATTAGAGATAGTCCTGTGCAGGCCATCGCCCCCGGTCGAGACCACATCCAGAGTATGGGCCCCATCGGCGAAGCGGGTTGTGTCCACGGGAAGGTTCCAGCCCACGTTCGGGTTGGGGCTGCAATTCGGCGCCGACGAGAAGATCTTACACACGTCCGCACGAGGAATGTCATAGATAGCAGTGCCGTAGAAGGAGCCATCTACAAAAACGTTCACACTGGAAATAGTCGCGCTGGTATCGACCGACCATCCGCCGAATGTAGCCGTGCCCGAGAATGATCCGCTCTGCGGGCCGGGAACATCGATGTTCGCAAATATTGGAATGGTCGATGTGGTGGATGGAGAGCTGCCGGACTCGTACGTCAGCGGCGTGCCGATCGGCACGGTCACGGTATTGCTGATGAAGACATTCTGCGCAACGTAAAACTCTGTACTCGCGTTGGCAGTCAGAGTTGACGGAACGACGACTTGAATTTGGTATGTTCCGATGCCGCCCTGCGGTAAAGCGGCGCTGACAACTTGTGCCGTCGAGCCTCCCAGTGTGGCCACCACTTCCGTCCTGGCTGTATTGGTCGAAGGTCCATTGTAGGGTTGTCCGGCCGTTGGGCTCCCGCCGCTCAAAAGCCCCAAGCCTTCGCCGCCGATGGTAATCAACTCGCCTGGCGCGGCCGGGTTCGAAGCAGTAATTGCAGAACCGGGAATAACATCGCAGCAGGTTTGAGAGGTATAGGCGGTCACGGTGATATCCGCTCCCGAGCTAGCAGTTCCCGTGATCGGAATGTTGCTGCCGGCCGCCCCGGGCTTAAGGGCTGTGAGGACGACGCGGGTAAAAGCGGCTCCGGGCGCCGCGGTCACCTGCGGGTCGATTCCTTTGATGAGATTGACCAGCGCTTGCGTAATGGTGGCGAGTGTATCCGTCGCTGTCACGGTGTAGGCGTAACTGCGGCTATTTATGCCGATGGTGGCGATGTCGCCCGCGTGGATGGTTCCGTCAATCGAAACCACAGCGGTTGCGTTTCCAGGCTGGTGCATAGCGCCTGTCACTAAGCCCAGAGGCTGTCCGGGAGTGGCGCTGAACAAACCGGGATTCGCCGGAGCGATGTACATGGGAGTTGCGTTCGTGACGGTCACGCTTCCGTTGTTATGGACCGTCCGGACATAGATGCTGGTGCTGTTGCGATCCGTGGCGGTGACGTCCGTGACGTTGCTGGTCGAGCCGCTGTTATTGGTGAACGTGTACGGAATCTGAGCGACGATCTGACTGGAGGAAACGCTGAGTAGAGGCGCCGCAATGCCGTCCATAAATACTTGCGCACCGGCCAAGCTGGTGGGCAGCGGTTGCGACAGCGAAGCGACCGCGGGCAGAGCGGAAGGCTGGTCGGAAAGGTTCGTTCCCGATAGAAGCACCAACATGCCAGGCGCACCGGTTCCCGCGGTGCCGGCGGAGAGGTAGCCTCCGGAAGCCGTGGCGGTGATATCGAGTGTGTTGGAAGTCGTGGCGGCGAGCGTGATCGTGTCGTAGCCCAGGTTGATTCCTTTAGAGCTCAGGTACACGCTTCCGGTGCCCGGGCCGGCGAAAAGCGCCGTGGCATTGGGATCTCCTCCCTTCGCGTTGATTGCGGTCACCAGAGCTTGCGCAATGGTATCGGGGGTATCGTTGCTTTTGATGGTGTAGGTGTAGGCTACCGGAGTGCCTGTGCTCGCGAGTCCGATGCTGATCGTGGCGGTATCGCCCGCCACGATGGCGCCGCCTGTGGGAACGCTGATGGTGACCACGCCTTCCTGCCGGATGATTTGACTTGCCCAGTTCACGACCGAGTTGTCGGGCAAGGGCGTGTCGCCGGGGGTGAAGACGAGAACGCGCTGATTAAACGGATCGCTGACATAGAGATTCGAGCCGTCCCAGGCGAGCGACATGGGCGAGGGGATCGTATCCACGCTTCCGGTATTGTCCACCGCAGTGCTGAGAATACTGGCGTTTTGGACGGTATTCGCGCTGGTATCGACATCGCTGGTGAAATTCGGCTGCCCTAATACCTCGTCCGCGGCAGCGCCATTCGAGGTGGGAATCGAGTTGAAGATCAGCACCCGATCGTTACCGCCGTCGGCGATGAACAACCGCGTCCCGTCCGAAAGCGCGTATCTTGGATAATTCAGGGTTTTTGCGCACGGTGGGTAAATCGGATTTCCGTTGAAATCGGTCCCTGAAGCAGAAGCGCCGCACAGCGCATTGGAAAAATTGGCCACTGCCGAGGTCATGTTCGGCTGACCCACCACGACATCGGCCGGCTGGTCGTTCGAGCTGGGAATGCTGTTCCAGATGAGTACGCGATTGAACGCGAGATCGGAAACGAAAAGGTGCGTGCCGTCGGAGGTGACGGAAACGGGATTGCAAAATTCATTCGCGGCCGCAGTGTAGTTGCCTGATTGTGTCGGGTTGCACGCGGCCTGGGTGCCGGATGTGAAATTCGGCTGTCCCAGGACTAAGTCGGCCGGCTGATTGTTGCTGGTGGGGATCGAATTCCAGATTAAAACGCGATAGTTCTGAGTATCGGCTACAAATAATTTGCCGTTTTGAATCCAAACGCCTTGCGGGCCGCGGAAATTGGTCTGAGTCGCCAGCAGGAGAGCCGGGCGTAGTGAAACCCGAAGAACCCAGAACCACATTGGCGGCCTGGTCGAGGGAGAGAGGGATGGAATTCCAGATCAGGACGCGGTTGTTATTGGTGTCGGCGACGACCAGAATGCGGCCATCGGTGGCGACCGCGGTGGGAACGTTCAGGGCTTGCGGGGAAACGGTCTGCGGCCCCTGGCTGACGTAATTGGGTTCGCCGAGCACGTTGATAGCGCTGTAACCGCACAACCCGCAGTACGGGTCGGAGCTCGAATACTGGGTGAGATCCGCTCGTACCGGCGGGATCTGGGTGGTGTCAAAGACCACCACGCGATTGTCGTTCGTGATAGCGCCCGAGACTGGATTGGCGCTCGCGCCTACGACGTTCGAATCCGCGACCCACAGCAGGCCGTTGGCATACGCCAGGCCGCTGGGACCGCCCAGCAGATTTTGCGCCGTACCAGTACTCAGCCCCGCTTGAAAAGAAAAATCCTGCAGGCCGATCACGGCGCGAGCGGCTTGACCGTTCGTGAAACTAGCTGCCTGCGTCAGACTTGCGAGGAGCGGCAGCAGTGATAAGATTATGTACTTTCTCAAAAAGACCCCAAAAACTGCTCAGTATACCGCGCGTGGGACGTTGCTTGTGCGTATGTGGTTGCATGGTAACGCGCCGCGCGGCTCAAAACGGGGCTAATCCGGCTGTGGGTACAATTTGGGGGAGTGGCTCTCCTCGAGGCAATTCAGAAAGACATCATCGAGGCCATGAAGGCCAAGCAAGAGGCGCGGTTGAGTGCGCTTCGTATGCTGAAGTCGGCGCTGCAGAAGCACGAGATCGACTCCATGAAGCCTCTGAACGAAGCCGCGGAGATGCAGATCATGAACACGCTTCTCAAGCAGCGGCGGGAATCCGCGGACTTGTTCCGAAAGGGCGGGCGCGAGGAGCTCGCCACCAAAGAAGAGGCCGAAATCCGCATTATCGAGAGCTATTTGCCCGCCGCGCCCAGCGAGGCGGAACTGGAGGAGGCGGTCTCTTCGGCTATTCAGGAAACCAGTGCGACTTCGGCGAAGCAGATGGGCCAAGTCATGAAGGCCGCCCAGGCGAAACTGACCGGCAAGCACGTCAACGGAAAAGCGCTGAGCGAGATTGTGAAAAAAAGACTGGGGTAAGGTATCCAATGATCGAATCCGCGGGTTCTTCGGGCGCTCAAGTCACGCGGCGCGGCGCGGTGGCTGTAGGCGCTCTCGCGGCGGCATCCTATCGGCGGCTGCTCGGCGCGAATGAACGAATCCAGGTGGGGTTCATCGGATTTGGACTCATCGGGAACGAGCACGTTCATGATTTTCGAAATCAGCCGGATGTGGATCTCGCCGCGATGTGCGATGTCTATCAACCGCGCCTGGAGCAGGGGGTCGCGGCCTGCGGCGGCTCCGCCAAATCCTATTCCGATTTCCGCAAGCTGCTTGACGACAAAGATGTGCAAGCGGTGGTGATCTCGACGCCTGATCATTGGCACGCGCTCATGAGCGTCATGGCGTGCGCTGCCGGCAAGGATGTGTATGTCGAGAAGCCGCTGACGGTTTTCGTGAAGGAAGGGCGCTGGATGGTCGATGCGGCTCACCGTCACAATCGCGTCGTTCAGGTGGGTACGCAGCAGCGTTCCGGGAAGCATTACCAGCGCGCCAGGGAAGTTCTCGAATCTGGCTACATCGGCGAGATCATGAGCGTGCGCGCCGGTTCGTTTCGCAACGTCATGCCGGGATTCGGCTCGCCTCCGGATTCGGCCGCGCCGTCCGATTTCGACTATGATATGTGGCTCGGGCCTGCGCCCAAGCGCCCGTATAATCCCATGCGCGGACTGTATCATTTCCGCTGGTTTTGGGACTATTCGGGCGGTCAAATGACCAATCTGGGCGCGCATGAGATCGATATCGTGCAGTGGGTCATGCGCGTAAAAGGACCATCCGCGGTTTCCTCTTCAGGCGGGCGGTTCGCGCTGAAGGGCCTCGGCGATACGCCCGATACGCAGGATGCGCTCTTCGAATATCCTGGTTTCACCAGCGTGTATTCGTTTCGGGAAGCGAGTGCGGGACGGCGTCAGGGAGCCGGGCTCGAATTCTTCGGGACCAAAGGAAGCTTGGCGATTTCCCGTTCCGGATTCGAGGTGATCCCCGACATGAAAATCAATCCGGCCAACGCGATTCCCACGTTTGAAGGGCACCCGGCCGGCGGTCCAGTGCGAGAGAATGCGAAACCGGAGCCGTGGGTGCAGGCCATGAAAGAGTCAGGATCTTCCGCGGAGCAGTTCAATCTGCACGTGCGCAATTTTCTCGATTGCATTAAGACGCGAGAGCGGCCCATCGCCGATGTTGAAGGCGGACATCAGGTCACGACCGCCTGTCATCTGGCAAATATTTCGCTGCGCACCGGCCGCAAAATTCGCTGGGATGTAGAAAAAGAGGAAATCCTCGACGATCGCGAAGCTTCGGCCATGCTGGTGCGGCCGTATCGCAAGCCCTGGGATCGCGCGCTGGCGAACCTGCGTGCGTAACGCGAGCCTAAACCGCTTGTGCGTCCGGATGACGCCAGGGCCCACGATACGGACGAGTCAGCAAACGATTTGCCTCTTCATCATTGGCGACGCGCCCGTTCTGCGCATCCCATGTCAATGTGCGCCCCAGCTTCATGGCGTTATTTGCGAGAATGCACGAAGCGGTTGAGATGTAGCCCTCTTCGATCGTAGAAACCGGCCGTGAGCGGGCATCGATCGCGCTCAGGAAGTTTTTCATGTGATAGCGCTCGGCGGGCGCGACGTGCCGTTCCAGATCTTTTTCGGTTTTGTCTTCCGGGTACTGCTCCAGTTCGTAGGTAACGTCGCGATGCACCGCGGGACCGCCGCCCGCCGGAATGAAATCGTAACTATATACGCTGGCTTTCAGCGTTCCTTTATCTCCATAAAAGGTCGCGCCCCATTGATACCTCGGATCGGGCGGGTCGCCCCAGCTACGGTGCTGCCAGACCACGCGCAGATCCTTGAAATCGAATGTCGCGGTCTGCGTATCGGAGATGTTCGCTTTACTCGCCTTATCCACGAAGATTCCGCCCGTCGATCCAACTCGCGAGGGCCAGCCGAGGTCCAGCATCCAGCGCGTCATGTCGAGCATGTGGACACACATGTCGCCCACAATGCCGTTCCCGTATTCCATGAACGAGCGCCAAGTCCGCGGGTGACCCACTCGTTGTATGGGCGCATGGGAGCGGGTCCGGTCCACATGTCGTAATCCAGGTTTTGCGGCGGCGCCGTGTCGGGCGGGTTGCCGCTGGCGCGCATGTGGTAGTAGCAGTAAATTTCGACCAGCGCGACCTTGCCCAGCTTTCCTTCTTTGATGAATCGGTCGCGCGCTTCCACGAGATGAGGCGTGCTGCGCCGCTGCAAACCGACTTGCACGACGCGCTTATACTGGTGTGCCGCCGCCACCATGGCCATACCCTCGGAGACATCGGCGCTGATCGGTTTTTGGACGTAAATGTCTGCGCCCGATTTCGCGGCTTCAATCATAATCAGGGCGTGCCAGTGATCGGGAGGCGCAATCAGAACGATGTCGAGGTCTTTCTGCCGCAACATTTCGCGATAATCGCCGAACGTGCGCGGAGTACGTTTCGATTTCTGACGCACGGCCACCATGCTGGCCGCTTCGGCGAGCATCTGCTTATCGACATCGCACAACGAGACGACTTCGACCGGGGCAACCTGAATGAGGCGAAACAGATCGATCTTTCCGTACCATCCGCAGCCGATCAGACCTACCCGGCGCGGCTTTTCCTGCGCAAACGTCTGTCCCGCCGCCTGCAAGCCCATCGCAGACCCTGCGGCTTGGAGAAAGCTTCTTCGGTTCATTGCTTCAGTCTAGAGATTTCAAATTGTGGCGAGCGTACGCCAGGCAGTCCGCAACATTTTTATCCTCGAGTTGAAGCTGCTGTCCATGGGAGAGTTGAGAGATCCGCGGAAGTGGCTGCAGGCTCCGGTCCTTTTGCACCAACTCGAGCGTGCGTGCGAGATAAAGCCCATTGCGATCGGGAAACGTGACCCAATATTTGTCGGTCAGGCATGGCACCCGCAATGGGTCGCGCGTGATCATTTCGAGCGAGAAGTGTACCTTTGGCCGCGAGGTACGAACTAGAGTAATCATCCGAGGCAGATCCAGAAAGCCTTGATCGAGCAAAACTTCGGATAATAGAAAACCGTCTTTATCCGGCTCGATGGCCATGTTCTTGAGGTGCGTCGTTACGGTGTAAGGCGCCAGCGTTTCAATAACCGACATGGGATCGTCGAGGAGCGAGATGTTGTTTCCGAAATCGAGGCACACTCCGAGATATTCGCTCGAATGCTTTTTCAGAACCGCCGCCATCTCATCGGCAGTCCAATCTTTGTGATTTTCGATCCCCAGCGGAATTTTGTATCGATCGAGAAGCGGCAGCGCGGCTTCGAGCGACTGATTACTGTGCGCCACGAACTCTTGCCACTGTTGAAGAGAAGTGAACGTCTCATACCGGCGAGTCCCCAGGCACGCGGATCGCAGAGCGCTGGCCCCGGCGATTTGCGCATTTTTCAATCCTTCTTCAAAGTGGGACGTGTCCGCGCCGTTTGGAAGCGGAACCATCCCTTCGAGATACATGCCGAGTTGATCGGCGCGGGCGCGCAGCTTTTGCAAATCACCGTGCAGGGGCGCCTGAATGCCTGCCGCACCCATAGCGTGGCAATGTTCGAGAAACTCGTACGTATCGGTGGGCCGCCAGGCCGTCAAGTACGACGTTGTGGCGATGCCGAGCTTGCATGGCGCATCCGCGCTCTGAGCGTTTGTCATATCTGGAAGAAAAGAAGTGGAACCAAGCGCCATAGAGGTATGCCGAATAAATTGCCGCCTGTTCATCTGACCTCAGGGGGATCGCGACGGAAGTTCTAGCGGGCGCACCAGCCCCCATCAATCAAGATATCGGTTCCGGTGATGAAGCCCGCAGCTTCCGAGCACAAAAAACAGGCCAGCGCGCCCACTTCCTCGACGTTTCCCCACCGCCCCAGCGGAATATTCGCGAGGAATTGCGCGTACAGCTCCGGATTTTGCATCAGCGGCAGATTCATTTCCGTGCCGAATGGACCGGGACTGATGGCATTCACGGTGATCTTTTCGCTTGCCAGCTCCAATGCAAGCGTGCGGGTCAGTCCCAGCAGCGCTGCCTTGCTCGCCGCGTAGGCGCTGCGGGCGGGAAGAGAGACATGGGCCATGATGGAGGCCATGTTCAGGATGCGTCCGTATCCAGCGCCCTTCATGCCTGGAACGAAGGCTCGGCAGGTGAGGAAGACACCCGTCAGGTTGGTATCGATCACGCTCCGCCATTCCTCGAGTGAGAAATCGATCAGGTTCTTTCGGACGTTGATGCCCGCATTATTGATGAGAATCTGCACGGCGCCGCAGCGGTCGTGGACCTGGGTCTGGAGCTGCCCCACGCTTTTTTCGTCAGTCACATCCGCGGTAAACGCGCTCGCGCGGCCGCCCGATTTTTCGATTTCTTGCTGCACTTCGCCTAGTAGCGCTGTATCGCGCGAGACAAGGGCGATGGCCGCGCCGGCCTGGCTAAGTGCGATCGCCATAGCTTTCCCGAGACCCTTGCTCGCGCCGGTAATCAGGGCCGTTTTTCCAGACAAATTTGATTTTCGGGAGTCCATCATTCGAAGCCACAAGTGTACTCTGTCTGCAGAACGCATGGGACGACTTTCCGGTAAAGTTGCGCTGGTCACCGCCGCCGCTCAAGGCATCGGAAAAGCTGCGGCAGAGGCCTTTCTGCAAGAAGACGCGCACGTGATCGCAGTGGATATTGCAGCCGACAAGCTGAAGGATCTAGCGGGCGCGGAAGTACGCCGCGTCGATCTGTTGCAGGCTGCCGAAATAGACGCGCTGGTCGAATCCGTCGGCCCGCTGGACGTGCTTTTCAATGCGGCTGGTTACGTTCATCACGGAACGATTCTCGATTGCGCGGACAAAGATTGGGATTTCAGCCTCGATCTGAATGTGAAATCCGTACACCGAATCATCCGCGGCTTTCTTCCTGGGATGCTGGCGAAACGCGCGGGCTCGATTATCAACGTATCTTCCACGGCATCATCGATTCGCGGAATTCCGAATCGCTACGTGTACGGCACAACCAAAGCGGCGCTCATTGGCCTGACCAAGGCGTTAGCGGCGGATTTCATCCGCGATGGAATCCGCGTGAATGCCATTTGTCCCGGAACAATCGATAGCCCGTCCCTGCAGGAGCGAATTGCAAAGCAAGCCGCGGATACGCGAAGAGATATTGAAGCGGTTCGCCAGGAGTTTGTGGCGCGGCAGCCGATGGGTCGCATCGGACGCGCGGAGGAAGTGGCAGCCCTCGCGGTCTATCTGGCTTCGGACGAAAGCAGCTTTACGACCGGAGCCATCCACGTCATCGATGGCGGCTTCACTTTGTAGCGGGTGGGCCGGATTCGTCGAGCAGCTCAGCTAAATACTGCTTCCACACGTTTGCCCAGGTGTGCGTGCCGTGCCCGTGCGTCTGAAGGGAAGCCGGAATCAGCACGAATTTCCCTTGCCGGACGCGCTTGATCTCGCGCTCAGCGATACCCAGTTCCGGAGGATTGATGAAATCGTCTGCAGAGTTGATGAACATCACCGGCGCCTGAATTTTATCGAGATCCTTCGATGGGTCATAGTCGCGGGAAGACGCCGTCGCATACAAAAGATCGTTCGCATCTGTGGTTTTTCTGTGCTGCGCCACTTGATGCGCCAGGTATTCGTCGGCAGCTTCGGGCGAGGGCGCCGTCTGCTGCATCTGCAACGGCGCGCTTCCGGCAATGATCAGCATGTAAATGGCGCTTGTGAGTCCGGGCGGCTGCTCTTTGTAATCGCCGTTCATCCATAGAGGATCGTTCCGAATGGAATCTATCAACATATCGCGCCAGATGCGGTTCCGGCCTGCAATAGCTATCGGTAGACAAGCCAGCGGCATCAGCGCATCCATCGAATCGGGAAAACGCTCGCCCCACATCCAACTGTGCATGCAACCCATCGACGTGCCCATGACCAGGTGGAGATGATCGACGTGCAACCCTTCCGTGACAAGCCGGTGTTCGGCGGTGACCATGTCCGAATAGCCGTAATGCGGGAAGTGGCCGCGCAAAGCATCGCTCGGTTTCGACGATCCGCCGTGGCCGATGTCATCCGGCAGAATGATGTAATACCGCGCAGGATCGAGCAACTCTCCCGATTGAAGCAGCACGTCATGGAATTGCGGAGAAAGGAATTGTTTGCCGCTGCCGCCGGTGCCGTGCATGATCAACACCGCATTCGACACGTGTCCCTGCGCGTCCCGCCTGGGTTGTCCCAGTGTCCTGTAATGGAGGTTCAGTTTCGCTAGGCGCTCGCCATCGGTGAAGTGAAAATCGGAGATAACGAAATCGCCTTGATTCGGCGCTTGTGCAGGAAGCCTACACGCCAGGACTATGCCGAGCGCACATAGCAAGACATGTGGAAACATCGGCCGGAACATGAAAGGATTTTCCCACTTAATGTGCGCCTGCCGGTGCCCCTCGCCGTTTTGCTCGCACGAACAGCAAGACGAGCGGCGCGCACGCAAAGCACATCAGGGCCATGTACCGGAAATCGTCGACGTAAGCCCATAGTCTTGCCTGAGCGTTCAATGTGCCCTCGAGCAGCTTATATGCGCCGTTCGATGCGATCGCGGGCCCGGCGGCATTGGTCGAACGGATGAGCGCCTGAAGCGTTGAAAGGTGCTGCTGAGTGATGGGGCTGCCGGCCGATAGCGAATGTACCAGCTCGCTGCGATGCAGTTGCTCATGGCGCGCGACGATCGTGTTGACAACCGAAATGCCGATGCTGCCGCCCACATTTCGGAGCAGGTTGTACAGTCCGCTTGCGTTTCCGATCTGTTCGTTGGCGAGCGTTCCCATAGTGGTGGTGGAGAGCGGAACGAACACCATGCCTGACCCGAAGCCGCTGAGAATGATGGCCCAGATGAACGTCCATTGCGAGATGAACAGATTGACCTCTCCGAACCACAGGCTGCAAACAGCAAAGATGAGAAATCCGGAGCCGATGAGCCAGCGGTTATCCATGCGTGCCGTTAGAATACCGATAATCGGCATAGCGCATATCGCGCCTATCCCTCGTGGAGCGACAGCGATGCCGGCGACCTGCGCAGTATAGCCCATTAACTCCTGATAAAAGAGCGGCAACAGCGTTACCAACCCGTAGATGGCGGCCCCGAAAAGCGTGATCAACAGACAACCGATGGCAAAATTTCGATTCTTGAAGATCGTGAGATCGACCAGCGGTTTTTCATGGGTAAATTCGCGGACCAGGAAGAAGACAAATGCTGCGAGAAGCACGAAAGTCGCCCAGCGGATCCACGTTGCTCCAAACCAGTCGTCCTCCTGGCCTTTATCGAGGATCACTTGCAGGCATCCCAGCCAGACGGCGAGCAAACCGAGGCCCCAGGTGTCGAGGCGTCCTGGCTTGGCGTTCTTGATATAGGGCGGGTCCTCGACATTGCGCATGATCATGAAGATGGCGAAGATGCCGATGGGGATGTTGATGTAAAAACTCCAGCGCCAGGAATAGTTGTCGGTCAGCCATCCGCCGAAGGTGGGGCCGAGGACCGGCGCAACCACCACGCCCAGCGCAAACACGGCCATCGCGAGGCCACGTTTTT
Source organism: uncultured Acidobacteriaceae bacterium (assembly GCA_963722935.1). Lineage (GTDB taxonomy): Bacteria > Acidobacteriota > Terriglobia > Bryobacterales > Bryobacteraceae > Bog-105. Next base: position 43,768 of record CAVROY010000002.1, read on the forward strand.
CCGGAGGGAAACTTTCCAAAAGAATGGCCTGGGAAAGCGGCTGCAGCGCACCGCCGCCCGCACCCTGCACCGCGCGCGCGAGCAGCAAAATTCCCAGCGAAGGCGCCGCTCCGCAAAGGAATGAAGAGACGGTGAAAATAACAATGCAAATCAGCAGGAACCGCTTGCGGCCGAAGCGCTGCGCGAGCCAACTGCTCGCCGGCAAAACAACTGCATTGGCGACCAGATAACTGGTGAGCACCCAGGTCGCTTCGTCATTGGTCGCTGAAACGCTGCCTGCGATATAGGGCAGTGCGACGGAAGCGATGGATGTGTCGAGCACCTCCATGAACGTCGCCAGCATCACCGATACCGCGATGAGCCAGGGATTCGAGGAGGGACGCCATTGCGCAGAAGCCGGACTAGCTGCCGCCATTGAGCATCCGGAGCATGGGGAGAGTCAGTGCCAAGTTCTTGGATGTTACGGGCCTGAGAAGAGCTTCGCTCGATCCGTGACCGGAAGCGATTTCCGTCATCCGGTAAGACTTTCTTCCCTGGACGCCGCGCCGGCACCCGAACAATTGCGCGTATAAGGGTTTACGCAAATGGAACACGGTTTGCAATGTTGTTGATAGAGCGGACGCTCATACGGAGAAGTATGTCATTTGCTTTATATATTTTGGTTACGTGATCCTGATAGCCGGGCTGGCGTTAGGCGCCTATTACTTGCATGTCCCGCCGCACTGGGTTGCGGTTGGGGTGCTCATTATGGTGGGCATTGGCGTAGCAAGCGGTGTAGCGCGTACGCGCCAAAAAGACCCGTCGTCCTAATCGGGCCGACTATTGGGCATTCTGCGCAACCTGGGAGTTCGGTCACAGAACGTAACGGCGGGATGAGTGAAAGTGCAGCTATCGAGTCGCCAGCCGTTTCTGGTGCGTTGTTGCGATCAGTCGGCCAGCCGCTTCGATTGCAGGTTCGGCACAAAAGTGAATTTGCGAGACAACGATGAGGCCTCGGACTTTGCGCGCATGTTGGTAATGATGCGAGACTCGATTGCGTCAGGTGTCTGGAAGATACGAGCGGCCCCGTGTGCCATCGGGGTTGTCAACACTGCGTTGACATTGACTTTCAAGTTCTCAAGCCGGTTGCCGAGCGCAGGGTGCGAGTCGATCGCATGGCGTGTTTGTGCCTCAAGTAGCGAGTCTGGAACCAGCGGTGGCCAGGTAAAGTGTATCTCCTCTGCTAGCGGCGTAATTGCGCGGTCAGTGTAGACACGTTCCTGTACAAGCGCCGAAATGGTGGGCGCAAAGAGCTCCAGCTTGACCAGCCCAGATGCGAGGTCGACGGGAGAGCTCGCCTCCGCACCAGCATTGTCGGCCAGGAACTCGCGGTCACGGCTTAAGGCCGACTGCACCTTGCCGAAGCTGAACAGAAAGAAGTGCAGCATGTAGATGGCGGGTAAGAGAGTCCAAGATCCAGGAGCATTTGCCATACCCGCGAGCGCTTTCGCGGCGGAGTTGTAGAGCGGGAAGAAACGTTTAGTAAACACTGTGTCGGCACCACGAAAATGGCCGAACTCATGGCCGATGATGGCGCGCAGCTCGGGTTCGGTCATGATGCGCGTTGCGGGAACTGAGATATAGAGGGAGCAGCCATCCGTCTCGATGCCGTCAACACTGATGCGTGATTCCGTGACGAAGTAGTTGGGTTCGAGGCCAAGCAGGATGTTGTCGGGTGGCAGAGCGCCCAAATTCTGCGCGACACTCGCGGCCAACTCCCAGATGCCAGGTTGCTCGATCCGCAGCACTGACACCGCATCCACTTCAAGGTGCGCGGGGCGAACCGCGCTCCAGGCGTGGCGTGCAATGTGATAGAGGCCAAGGATCAGTCCGATACCAACGGTTATCAGCAGACCTGAAAACCTCATGTTTGCGAACTCGAGAGGCACGTAGTAGAGCAAGGCTGCGAGAAGCGTGCTCTGAGTGGCCACGATGAGGATCGTACTGGCGATTGCAACCACGAGGGTGGGACGGAAAAGCGTGAGTAGTTTCTTGCGACGGCGGTTGCAGTATTCGCCCGTCCAGTAAATCCCGATCCCCACAACGAACATGAAAATCAGAACAGCGATGGCAAGCTGGGAAAGTCTCTTTATATGCTGTAGAGTTTGGCAAGGACCCTGTGGCGCAGGCACGTTTTCGCAGACGTAAGCCGAAGTACCAAGCTTGGCGCGAATGCTGGCGATCACCGCGGGAAACGTAACGAGTACAAGGAGGGGAACGATCGTCCACCAGAACACCGCTATAGGCCACGACCAGATGGGCTTCACGACTTCGTTGTGATGCAATCCACGGATCACACGTTTAGCCCAAAAGCGCTCCATCGAAAGAAAGATGTCTTCTACCGATCGGGTAATCTGTTTCCCATCAATCGCGATTAGCTCTCCGCTGGCGAACGAAATCGTGAGCACTGTGTCCTTGATAGTTGCGAACTGAAGCCCATCCCATAAGTAGCGCTCGCGTCCGGTTAGCCGCTGGATGAGAAGCGCGTCCTCCCCAAACCGATACCAGAGAACGGTCCCCCGCAGCAGAAACAGAAACAAACCGCCCACACCGAGCATCACGAGAGCTGGCTGCCATTGCCCAACCGCCAGCTTGCTCATGGCACCGATAAGCGACGCTGCACAGAAGATGCCGAGTTGTGTGGCGCCGCTCCATTTTGTTCGAACCCGGAATGGCGGTATCAGCCAAGCCGCTAAAGCTTCCGCGGAAGCGCGGTCCCGCAGCAAACGCTGCAGCTGATCCCAACCGGACAGGTCAGAAACGACGTGCCATTGCCTGTGGTTGACAGTTAAGCGAACGCCAGACGTTGAGAATCGGACAGCAGACAACGCGCTCCATTTCGCGAACGTTGATGTCCTTCCGCGGATAAAATGGAGTCCCTCCTTGTCCACTGTTACGGTCAGACCGTAACGCCGGAAGACCCACCACCAGGGCAAGCCGACGGCTGCGCAGAAGACGCCGAAAAGCAGATTGTCAGAGGTCCAACCGTGAGATAGCGAAAACAGGAACAGGACAGCCGCTATTGCTGGCACGCTCCCCCGGAGCGCGTATCGGAGGTGAATGGGATAGCGAAAGGTGACTTCCCCGTCAGCGAATTCCATGGTCTATTGCACGGTAAGTGAGCAAGAAAGCGGTGCGTGACACGTAGCTTTCATATGTAGCGAGTGAGCCGGAACTGCAAAGGGACGCCGTTATCCGTGCGGATGCGTCCGGACATCCCGAACTCAACAGATTGCGGTGGATGGGGTATGTGGCAGTATTCGCAGCGATTTTCTGCCCGTTGCCAAACTCGCTGAACCAGGACTGGTTCACTGAGGCAAAGAAGAACTCTCGGTTGAGGAAACATCGCGCTTTCGATTGCAAAATCGATAGCAGGCTTCCGACATGCAGATAGCTATCCAGTTCGGCGGTCTCTTCCGGCGTGAGAATTCCTTCCCGAGCGCGCTCGGACAAGAAGTTCATCCGGTCGATATCGGTCCTCTCAAACTCGATGGAAAGCTGATATTCCGCAACTTCGCGACTCATACGGTCTTTCGCCTTCATCACGCGAGCCAGAATGGCAGCTTCCGTGTTTGGTGCGAGGACTGGCGAACTCATCCCTAGCTCTGTCGTTTTATCATCGGTCATTTCGTTTAACAAAGAAATCGAACCGTTATCGCGCCTTCATCTCTGTCCTACGGCGCGCCTTCAATCTCACGTGAATCTCGTCATTGCGCGCGTTGGTGAACCGACAGGTAACGCGGCCCTCCGCATCGAGCGAAATAATGGCGGGAACGGTGACTTCCGTCAGCATGTATCCGCTCGGCAGCGTGACTTCATTGCGAGGACGTCCAAGGGTGCGGTCCCAAATCAGCTCGGGACCATTGCTCGTATAGCCCTGGGGATCTGTATACGTCTCGATGACGCGAACGCGCACCGACTCACCGGGGCCAATCGCATGCGGAAGCTCACCTTGTACGACCACTTCATCGTCCGGTGAGGGTGTTTGGTAGTAGCCGAGCGCGTTTACTTCTTTCCCAGTGACGTTAGTCGTCTTGAGCCGCTCGCCCGTATCGAGGTCGAAGATCTGCGAATCGGCGACCACGCTTCCCTTTCGGACAAAGCTGTGGACGTATCGTTGCCCTTCGCGGGTGACGTTGAAATCATGGGAAATGCGGAACTGGTGTGTATCCGGATCGAGCAGCCAATAGCGGATCTCGCGGTCCTGTTCGGCGCGATGTATGTCGGTTTGCGCCGCAGCGAGCGCCGCGAACATGATCCAGAGAATTATTTTCACGGCAGAAGCCTTCCCTGCAGCTTTACCAGCACCTCGTCGTCGCGGTCATTGAAAAAGCTCACGCGCACGCGCCCGTCCGGCTGTGTCGATACGATCCCCGGAGCGCTGCACCCGATGAGCTCGTAACCGTGAGGCAGCACAATCACGTTGCGCTTTATGCCAAAACTACGCTGGAACGAAAGCTCGTTATCGGTGCCACTGTAAGACGCTGCATCCCGGTATGTTTTAAAAATCCGCACCCGAGCTTCTCCGTCCCTCGGCACGCGATGAGCGAGAGTGACCTGAATGTAGGCATCGGCGTTCGGTGCCCCTTTTAGTCCATTTTTCGCGGCGTCGGCCGCAGTCACAACCGAGAATTCGAGCGGCTTGCCGCTCGCCGCATCGACGACTCGCTCCTGGGAGGCGACGGAGCCGCGCCGGATGGGATTGAACAGGTACCTCGCACCTTCCATTGACGTCGAAACATCGTAGGTGATGGCGAACGAGTGGGTCGATGGCGCGAGCAATTCGTATATCGTTAGCTCATCGGCCGCGACCGCGAGCGTGTTGCACAGGGCGAGCGTCAGGAACAATCGCCGGAGCATAGGCCCTCCTATCCTATCCGCACGGCTGAACAATGTGATGAGATAGTGCGTATATATCCGGAAGGAAGGTGTTATGGGGATGCAGAACCGGACGCGCATTGCGCTGTTTCTTTTATTTGGATTGACGCTTGCCACCTGGTCCGCAAAAGCGGATGAATGGAGCCATCACTGGTCCGTTGGGTCAAACCCGGAGCTGTACGTCACGGCCGGCGATGCGTCAGTTGTCGTCGAACAAGGTTCCGGGAGCGAAATCGATGCGACCCTTATCACGCGCGGATGGAGCATCGGCGGAACGGGCGTTCAGGTTTCCGAATACCAGACCGGCAATCGAGTGGAAATCAAAATCAAAGTTCCATCCGTGCATTTTAGTTTCGGGAACAGATCGATCCGACTCGAGGTCCGCGTCCCGCGCGACTTGACCGCCGACCTGCATACCGGCGATGGATCGATCCAACTTCGCGGTCTCCACGGTAACCTGCACGCCGATACCGGAGACGGCAGCATTCAAGGCAATGACCTGGATGGCAATCTCGACGTGCATACCGGGGATGGCAGCCTTCACGTTTCGGGGCGGTTCGATGGCTTGCAACTTCGGACCCAGGATGGCTCAGTCGATCTGGATGTGCAGCGCGGTTCCAAAGTGGGATCCGACTGGCGCGTCCAGACCGGAGACGGCAGCGTCCATATCACGCTCCCGCACGAGTTGGCGGCCGACCTCGAATTGCACACCGGCGATGGCAGCATCCATTCGGACTTGCCGCTGAGCGTGATGGGAAGCCAGGGAGAGCACGACATTCGCGGTAAGCTGAACGGCGGTGGTTCCTTGCTGACGGTCCGTACGGGAGATGGGTCGATCACAATCGGAGCCGCGTAAGCGCGCACTTTGAGGAGAATCGAATGACGATCCTGTCGGTAGGTTCCAAGGGACAGGACGTGATTAACGTTCAGTGCATATTAGCTGCGGCCGGCCTCTATTCGGGCGATATCGACGGCTCTTTCGGGCCTCATATGCAAGCGGCGGTGCAACAGTTTCAACAACAGAAGGGCTTACCGGCAAATGGAATTCTGGATGCAGCCACCGCCGCGGCCTTGGGCATTCAGGATGCGCCTCCGGTTTCTTGCCACGTGCAAGGAGTGACGGCCCAGCTCATCGCGCCCATGTTTCCCGGGACGCCGATCGAGAATATCGAAGCGAATCTTCCTTACATTCTTAACGCGCTGGCCGATGCAGGATTGTGCGACAGGCAGATGATCCTGATGGCGCTCGCCACGATTCGAGCGGAGACGAGCACTTTTCTGCCGATCAGCGAGTTTCAATCCACTCTCAATACCTCTCAGGGCGGCCGACCGTTCGACTTATATGACAACAAGAAAGACCTGGGTAACCAAGGGCCTCCCGACGGCGCGAATTTCCGCGGGCGCGGATTCATCCAGCTCACCGGCCGCTCGAATTTTCAGGTTCACGGCCAATCCATCGGCATCGCGCAGGAATTGCTTGCCAACCCGACCATTGCGCATCGTCCCGATATCGCCGCCAAGCTGCTGGCGAGCTTCCTGAAAGCGCATGAACGTGATATGCGGGCTGCGCTGGCGGCAAGTAATCTCGCTCAAGCCCGCAAATTGGTAAACGGCGGCTCGAATGGGCTCCCGGAGTTCGAGGCAGCCTACAACACGGGTTTGAATCTGATCCCGGAGAACATAGCGGCCACGACAAGCTCCTAGCCCTCAGCCCGCGTTCACACCGGCCAGTTCTTTGAGCCTGAGCGCGTTCCGGGCCGCGTACCCGGAATCGTCATTGTCGAAATAGACGTAGACCGCTCTATCGCGCTTCCATTTTCGGATGCGATTTGCCCATTCGGTAAGCGCCTGGTCGCTATAGCTGCCCTGATACTTCCCTCCCGGTCCGTGCAGCCTCACGTACACTAAGTCGGTCGTTACCTCGATCGGCGACTGGAATCCGGCGAGGTCGAAAATGCAATAGCCCACTCGGTTCCGGGCAAGCAGATCGTACACCTCCTGGACATTCCAGGTGGAATTGCGAAACTCGAACGCATAGCGGTGATGTTTCGGGAGCGCGTGCAGGAAGTGGGCGAGCCGATCGATATCGATCTCCCAATTGGGAGGCAATTGGAACAGAACAGGTCCCAATTTATCCGCTAGCACGTCGATGGCATCAAAGAACCGCTCAATTCCCGCTTCGGCATCTTTGAGTTTTTTCATGTGCGTGAGAAAGCGGCTGCCTTTCGCTGCAAAGCAGAAATTCTCGGGTGTCGAATTTCTCCAGTTTTCGAGCGCGTTCTTCGTGGGAAGCCGGTAAAAGGTGTTGTTCAACTCCACCGTGTCGAAATGCTGAAGGTAGTAGGCCAGCATCTTCGATGGCGGCGTTTTTGGTGGATAAAACGGTCCCACCCAATGTTTGTAATGCCATCCGGACGTGCCGATCCGCGGCGTGGACATGCGTCTCTTAGACGCTGCTCATTCCAGGAAACGAACTGGCATTCCGGCGCATCCAGCAGCACATGAGACTGGCGCCCGTGGCGTGCGTAGCGGCAGCTTCGATGGCGCTATCCGCGCAAAACACGACGATTCGCACCACCGTTCCTCTGGTCGTCTTGCCGGCAAGCGTAACGGATAAAGCGGGGCACGCCATCTACGGACTCGGCCCGGACGATTTTGTGGTGCTCGATAATGGCGCCCGGCGTGCCATCCACGTCGATACCAGCGATTCCGGATTAGCGCCGGTTGAGCTCGTCGTCGCGATTCAGACCACAACGTTTTCTACCGCAGCCCTCGCGAAGATACAAAAAGTTGGAGCTATGATTCCGGAGGCCGTGGTCGGCGAGAATGGTGAAGCCGCTGTCCTGACGTTTGACGATCACGTGAACCTGGTGCAGGACTTCACGAAGAATGTAAATGCCATCGAGGACGCATTCAAGCAGTTAAAGGGATCGGACGGTACACACGCACGCATGCTGGACGCCGTAGGAATGGCGCTGGACATGCTCGCAAAACAACCCGGCGCGCGCCGGCGAAGCATTCTGGTGATCGGCGAAACTCGCGATCGCGGCAGTGAGAGCAAACTGCAGGATATTGTCGCCAAGACCCAGCGCGTCGGCGTGACCATTTACACATTGAACTACTCCGCCTGGCTCACGCCGTTTACCGCGAAGCCCGAAGACTATTCGCCTCCCGATACCGGATTGGCGGAAGGTTTCGTACAGCTTGCACGGTTGGGCAAGAAAAACACAGCCGAAGCATTGACGCAGGCAACCGGCGGGCGACGGATCCGTTTTGAGACTCAATCGAAGCTGGAAAACGACCTCATCGCGCTCGGCGCCGATATTCACAGCCGCTATCTCATTTCGTTTACTCCAGAGCAGGACCCGCACCCCAGCTTCCACAAGCTTCAAGTCTTGCTCAAAGACCGGCCGGATGTCGTAATCAAGGCTCGGCCTGGATATTGGGCCAGCGTTGGCGAAGCGCAGTAACTCAACCGAAGCCAATTACAGCAAACTTCCGTGCAGCACGACCTTCGCGATCGTGAAATAAATCAGGAGTCCCGTTACATCCACCAACGTCGCGACAAAGGGCGCGGAGGCGCTCGCCGGGTCCAATCGCAAGCGGCGCAGCACAAACGGAAGCATCGAACCCGCAAAAGTTCCGAAAAGTACAACGCCAATCAAGCTGAAAGCTACTGTAAACGCGACGACTAAATAGTGGGCCCCGTAAGTTCTCCAGATGCCCTGCCATAAAAGAATCCGGCTGAGTCCGACCACCGCCAATATGGAGCCGAGCACGAAACCGGCGGAACATTCCCGTCCGGCGATCTTCCACCAATCGCGCAGACGCACTTCGCCTAGCGCCATAGCTCGGATGACGAGCGTGCTCGCTTGCGAGCCCGAATTTCCTCCGCTGCTGATAATCAGCGGAACGAACAGCGCCAGGACCACTGCCTTCGCGATTTCATTCTCGAAGAAACCCATTGCCGTGGCCGTCAGCATCTCGCCGACGAACAAAATCGTGAGCCAGCCTGCTCGTTTCTTGATCATGCGCCAGAATCGGATCTGAAGATACGGGGAATCCAATGCCTCCATGCCGCCCGCTTTTTGGATGTCTTCGCTGGCTTCCTGCTCCACCACGCCGACGATATCGTCCGCAGTCACGATGCCATGCATAATGCCGTCGCCGTCCAGAACCGGAAGCGCCAGCAGATGATAACGGCGGAACAAGCGCGCAAGCGATTCCTGATCCATGTCGCTCGAGGCCGAAATGAAATTGGTGTGCATGACGTCCTGGACTTTCTTGGACGGATCGGCCGCGAATAACTCCCGAAGGCTCAGTACGCCCAGCAATTTTTGCGAATCGTCGAGAACATAGGCGTAATAAAGCGTCTCGACTTCAGTCGCTTGCCTGCGCAAATAGCTGATGGCTTCATCGACCGCCATATCGGGGCGAAGCCGCGGGAAGCGTGGGTCCATTAAACCGCCCGCGACGTCTTCTTTGTAAGCGAGCAGGGCATTCACTTCGCGCTTGCCGACATCGTCGAGCTCCGCGATCATCGTTTCGCGTTGTTGTTGCGGCGCCCGTTGGATCACATCGGCGGCATCGTCCGGCGGAAGCAAACGGAGCCAGATGCGCCGCTCGTCTTCCGGCAAAAGCCCGATCAGCTCGAATTGTTCGCGGCAGCTCAGCTGAAGAAAAAAATCGTCTGTATGCCCGCGCGGCAGCTTCTCGAATGCCTTCACCCGCTCCCGCCGCGACAAATGCGGCCATTCTCTCAGCAACTCGCGGCTTGCCGCATCGCCGCCTCTGATCATTCCATTCCTCGCATCAAACAAACCCCCAGCAAATTGTAAAGTGAACTTCGAGAAAACGATAGTACCCCTGCTATCCTGATCGAATCGCCGTTTGACGCGGCTGCCGCATGCCCTTTCCCAGATCGTTACCGCGCATCTGCGTGGCTCTGGGCTTTACTACGCCTTCGCAGTTGAGCCGGGCCGCTGAGCGCGAATACAAAGACGGCAACAGCTTCCTGGAATTTCGCCTCGATTATCTGAGCGATCCGGCGGCAGGGCCGGATCTCATTCGCGCGTTCCGGAGGCGCTATCCCGATTGCTACATAGCCGCGACCTGCCGCCACAAACAGAATCAGGGACGTTTTTCCGGCAGCGTGGACCAGCAAATTGCCATTTTGCACGACGCGGCCCGCGCCGGAGCGACCATGGTCGACCTTGAAATTGAATCGGCGGAGCGCGCGAAATCCGACGTTGCCGGCCTACGCGACTCGGCTCCGGTTATAGTCTCCTATCACAACTTCGAGAGCACGCCGGCGCTCGAATCGGTGATACGACGGCTGCGGCGCATACCCGCCGACGCTTATAAAGTCGCGACCATGGCGCGCAAGCCGAGCGATAATCTGCGGCTGTTGGAGCTCGCCCGAAGACGCGAAGGCGGAGCGCTCATCGCATTCGGGATGGCGGAGATCGGGCTTCCCACGCGCGTGCTCAGTCCGGGTTGGGGCTGCGTATTCACCTATGCGGCGCCATCCGATGCGGAAGGTACCGCGCCAGGCCAGATCGGCGCGCGCGATCTGCGCTCGCTCTACCGCTGCGAAAAGCTGAACCGGCAAACTCGCCTGTACGGCGTCATCGCGGAGCCGGTGGCTCACTCCAAATCGCCCTTGCTTCACAATCGCGCGTTTCAGGCCCGGCGCATCGACGCCGTGTATCTGCCGTTCCTCATTGCGCCCGCTCACCTCGGCGATTGGATGACATTCGCATCAAAAGCTCCCGTTGCCGGATTCAGCGTCACGATTCCGCATAAGCAGCGCATCTTGCGGCATCTCGATACCGTCGAGCCGCTTGCCAAACGCATCGGTGCGGTGAACACCGTTTGGCGCAAAGCCGGCAGGTGGCGCGGCACCAATACCGACGCGGATGGCATCGTCAAGCCGCTGAGCCGTCATCTGCGTCTCTCTCACGCTCACATCCTGATCGCCGGATACGGCGGAGGAGCGCGGGCTGCCGCAGTCACCCTTCGCGAAGCTGGCGCCGAGATCACCATCACAGGGCGGAATGCCGGCCCCGCCCAGGCCCTGGCTCGCGTGGTCAAGGCCGACGCCATTACCTTCAAGGAGTCGCAGAAGCGCCGCTTCGATGCATTGATTCACGCCACTCCCGTCGGGATGTATCCGGAAACCGGCGATTGCCTGTTCCCGGACACGCTGCCTGCGGATATCGTATTCGATATGGTTTATAACCCGCATGAAACCCTCCTGCTGCGGCACGCTAAGCAGCAAGGCTGCACCGTCATTTATGGCGCGGAGATGCTCTTGGAACAAGCGGCGCGCCAGTTCGAGATCTGGACCGGCGAGACCGCGCCCCGCGCAGTCATGCAGAGCGCGCTAGATCACGATACGGAGCTCGAGGCTCCTACAAGTCGTCCTGAAAACACCGATTGCGCACCTGTTTTCCAGGGCGGCCTTCTATAATGTGCCCATGAGTTCACGCCGAACAGCCAGGGGAGTCACTCGCCGCGAATGGACAACCGGCCTCGCGGCTCTGATCGGGGCAACTCCCGCGATCGCTCAAGTCACGTCGCGGATTCCGCCCCAAGGATCGCCGGTGCCTCCGCAGCCGCCCGCCACGCCCGAGCAGAAGCTGCAAAAAGCGTATGCGGACGTGAAGAAGGCAAGCGATCGCCTGTCTCAGATCGAGATGCCCATGGATGTAGAACCGGCTTTCGTTTTCCGCGCTTGACGGCTCATGAGAAAGCCGAAAACAAAGCTCGACGAAGCAACCCTTCCGTTCGCCACAATCGTCGAGCTCAACGCGGCGCTGCGCAATCACGATATCTCTTCTGTCGAGTTAACAAAGTTTTTCGGTGCTCGTCTGGAATCGCTCGGACCGCAGTACAACGCGCTCGCTTGCTCGCTTGTGAAAGACGGTCACAAGACCGCGAAAGACGTGGATTGGGACTTGAAGCGTGAGCGCTTCCGAGGGCCCCTGCAGGGTATTCCGTATGCAGTGAAAGATCTGCTGGCGGTTGCCAAGTATCCGACCACCTGGGGCGCGAAGCCCTTTGCCGATCAGGTCTTCGACTACAACGCCACCGTGGTCGATCGGCTGGGCCATCAGCAAGCCGTGCTGATCGGCAAATTATCGATGGTCGAGCTTGCGGGCGGCGGCGGATACAGCTCCGCATCGGCCTCGCTGCAGGGACCCGGTCTGAATCCCTGGAACCCGCAGTACTGGTCTGGAGGCTCTTCGAGCGGCTCGGGTGCAGCCGTCGCCGCCGGATTGGTTCCCTTCGCCCTCGGTTCGGAAACGTCGGGCTCCATCCTGACTCCTGCCTGTTTCTGTGGCATCAGCGGACTTCGTCCCAGCTATGGCCTGGTCAGCCGTCACGGGGCCATGGCGCTCTCCTGGACACTCGATAAGATCGGCGTCCTTGCGCGTTCGGCGGACGATTGCGGCATCGTGCTTCGCGCCATCGCGGGAAAAGATGAAAACGATCCTGGCTCCGCCCACAAAGGCTTCTATTACACGCCGCAATATTACGAGCGGTTCACTGAGCTCAAGATCGCTTTTAACGACATCGATTTCACGGAATGGCCCGATGAGCCGCTGCGTCCCGCTTTTGCGAATGCGCTGTCCATCGTCAAATCCATCGGCGGCCAGATGGTCGAAAGCCGGCTTCCCGATTTCCCGTACGGCCCCGTAATTGGAACTATTATCGATTCCGAAGGCGCCTCCGTATTTGAGCAACTGATTCGCAGCGGCCGCATCGATCAGCTCGCCGATCAAAGCCAGATCGATGGTCTGAAAGCATCGACAACCTATTCGGCGCTCGATTATTTGAAGGCCATGCGCGTACGGACCCAGATCCAATCCGCGCTTCGCGACATGTTCGCGAACATCGATCTGATCGTCGCGCCCACTCGCTTTAGCTTGCCGGATCGTGCCGATCGCCCGTTCGATGAGACGCCGCCGAAACGGCCCGATCAGAAAGGCGTTGGCGCAGGATTGATCCAGGCCAGTAACTTGGCCGGACTTCCTGGATTAACCATTCCGTGCGGTTTTGTGAATGGCCTGCCAATTGGAATTCAAATCGTCGGACCGCCCTTTTCCGAGAATCGCGTCATCGCATTTGGCCGCGAGTTTCAGAAACGGAGTGATTTTCACAAACAGCACCCGTCGGCGATTACGCCCTGATGAAACCCGTAATCGCGAGCGCGCCGACGAATACGGCGGCCACGCGGGGACGCCGCCAATCCGGCCAAAGCACATGCAGCCCGAGGAAGAGAAAACTTCCGGCAATCACCGCCAGCACGCCGGCGGTCCACCAGTCTCCGAACACAGCCACTGCCGATTGATTGGCGCGTGGCTGCACGAATGCTCCCACCAGCGTCATGCATTCGGCCGCTGCACTCCCGGCCATAGCCTTGCGCGCGCCGGCTGTTTTCTGGGTGATCCAACCCAACGCCAACCCCTCCGGAATTTTGTGCAGCGCGAGCCCGGCCGGAATCGCCACATTCGCGATCGGTCGATCCAGGAACGCGCGCACGCTCCAGCCATCCAGAAAGCTATGTATGGCGGCGGCGATCAACAGCGGAAGAACCACACTGTGCGCGGTGGCGTGGGAGCCATGCGCGAGAAAATGATCGAGCGCAAACATCGCCGCTCCGGCCGTCAGGGCGATCAGCAGCGCCAGCGGCCATCCCGATTTCTCCGCAATTTCCGGCAGTAGCCAAAACAGCGCAATGCCGGTGAGCAAGCCGCCTCCCGCAGCCGCTAAGGAGAGCGAGAGCGTTCGCGCCTGGCCGGTGAGCACGCCTGCGACAACGCCGCCGATAGCGAGCAGGGTCACCAGCCATGCAATCGCCATCTACTGGCCGGTTACTTTTACGACGAAGTAAGTGAACGGCTCGCGTCCTTCGACAAGTAATTGATGGGGCGTACCTGCCGGAATGTGCACCACGTCGCCCGCGCCCAGGTGATGGCGTTCGCCGCCCGTAATCGAGGTTCCGCGAATCTCTCCCGCTTTAGTGGTATGTGGATCGACGAGTTTACCACCCGTGACCAGTGTGGCCTGACCGCTTTCGATGATGAAAACGTCCGCTTCGTGCTCATGCACCTCGGAAGCGCCGGTCTTTTCCCGGAGAGCGAGCATCGTGTAGTGATTGCCATAACGGACCAGGTCTTCGCTTGCGAAAAGAGTCCCTTTTTGTGCGAGCTTCTGGCCCATCTGGCGGATCTCGCTTGCCGAATAGACGTCGACGTTCGCAGGCGCGGCACCAGCCACGACGGCAGCAAAGAGCAACAGACAAGTTTTTTTTCTCATAAATGGAAATGTGGTGGGCCCTGTAGGATTTGAACCTACGACCAAAGGATTATGAGTCCTCTGCTCTGACCGGCTGAGCTAAGGGCCCACTTCGGCGCATTCTGCACGACGGCTTGCTTCTTGGTCTACCGTATCATGGCTCCCCATGTGCCGGTACTCGGGACGATCTGTTCGCACGTAATTGTCGATTGTCTTACTAGATTAAAGGTTCCAGCCATCTCATCAAGTGAGCATACCGGCCTAGGCGTTCGATTGGCTCGTTGTTATTGATGGCCTTAGAATGAGAAACCACGAGTGCTAGATATCGGAATCCTTCTCTGTAGCCTGATCACCGCGGTCAGCTTTCACGAGGCCGGCCACGCTGCGGCAGCCTCGCTGCTGGGATTCCGAATCCAGATGTTCGCTATCTGGCCCGTGTGCGTTCATCGGATGGGTGGAACCTGGCGGTTAGATTTCTCTCCCCGCTTCGCCCGTGGTGTGTCCGGCTTTGTAGGCGCTTATCCTCTCCGCGCGAGGAATCTGCGTGTTCGTACAATCGGATGGATTTTTGCGGGCCCGCTCTCTTCCATTGCTAGCGCCGTGGTATGTATTTGGCTCGCCGACATCTCGATCGAAAATGGCTTGGAAGGCATTTCGATTTTTCTGAGAGGTGTTGCCGTTTGCTCCATGGTGTGCGCACTCGTCTCTTTCTTGCCGTTCGCAACGCGTGGAAAGAGCGACGGCCGCCATATTGTCGAGATACTGTGTGGCAAAACCGCTCTCCTTCGCCTAGCGGCGATGTGGTCCCTGACATGTGCGACAAGTAGGCTGCGTCCACGCCAGTGGGACCCCGGCTTAGTTTCTCTGGCTTTGAATGACTCTGTATCGATACGGCAGCCGGGTATTGAATCGACAGTGCATTGGCTCAGCTATAACTGGTGCGCCGACACTGGCCGGACAGCCTGTGCCAGCGATTCCTTAGGTTGGCTACTTTCTGAGCGAGCGACTGAAACTGATCGACGTTTCGCATTTTGGGAAGCTGTCTGGTTCGAAGTGTTCTCAAACAATAATGTTTCGGCCGCTCGAGAACGGCTTGAAATGGCAGAGCAGTTCGCCGGTGACATTCCTGCGTTCATGACTTGGAAAGCTAGAGCGGCCATCGCAGCCGCTGAAGGACGGCACGAAGAAGCGAACAACTTCGCGGCCAAGGCAGTCTCGAGCATCGAAAGTGAATCAACTATCAGTCCCGGGCTCTCGCAGGCCATCGAAGACGATCTCAACGAACTTCTCGAACGATTTCGCCAGACTACATTCCAATTGCGCGACTCGATATCAAATGCCAACACGTGATCGCTCCAAGCGGTGGGGCCGGCACTAAGTAGGTCCGCGGCAGTCGAACGGATCGCTTCTTGGTGTACCGTATCATGCTCGTTTTCTCCACGCCCCTTGCGCTCTAATAACTCCTTGGCACGACGTGGGACGCAAACGGAAGGCAACCGTCACTCCTCCCAGGGTGACCGAAGAACCAGCCAAGCCCCAGCCCGTCGCCACTCTCAACTGGATCGGCCGGCATCACCGCGGTGCTCTCGCTCATTTTCGGCATTCATCAAACTCCTAGACCTCATCTCCACCCACCGCCTCAACAATCAGCACAACGAACAGATTCTCGCGCCCGCGCGAGCTCAGGAATCCGGCGGGGATTTCAGATGCGGCGGGCCCATGAGAAGGTTCCGCCCAAGAGCCGGCCGGATCTCTTTCGCTTTTGTTCCAAGCACCTTCATCCGTGGCTGACTACCTAGTCCAACAAGCCTGACCCGGTCAACTGGCGACGTTCAGTTGGCTCTTCGATAATCCGGATTTCGATCCATCGCGCGTTCAAACGCGCGAATATTTCCGTGCCGTCCTTCAGGAAGCAGCGGGTCGATCGCAGGATGCTCTTCAGACGCTCACGCGAGCTTATTCTGCGCCGGTAAGTAGTGAGGATCGCGATATGCCGGCCATGATCCAAAACGAGATCGCCGGCTGAAGCATTAGCAGCTTATCTACTGCTGCCGCAGCGCTGTCACTGGATCGATTCTTGCCGCGCGTACCGCGGGAATGCCGCCCGCCAGAAACGCAGTGATTGCCAGCAAGGCCGCGACGCTGCCGAACGTGACCGGGTCGTTTGGCGAGACATCGTAAAGCAGATTTCCAACCAACCGCGTGAGCGCCAGTGCGAGACACAGGCCGATCCCGATCCCGGCAGCCGCCAACCGCATGCTGTGGCCCACCACCATTCGCAAAACGTCTACAGGGTGCGCGCCCAACGCCATGCGGATGCCGATCTCAGTCGTGCGCTGCAGCACGATGTACGCCATCACTCCATACACCCCGACGACGGCAAGGACGGTGCTCAGCACGCCGAACAAACCGAAGAGCGAAGCGGCCATGTGCGGCGCCCAGAGCGCTTGTTGGATATTTTCCTGCATCGTGGCGGGATTGAGCAGCGGCATATCCCGATCGAGCGATTGCACCGCCGACATCGCGGTCGGCAGCACCCGCGAAGGACCGACGGACGTCCGCACCACCGCCCATGCAGCGGCTTGGTAGTTCTGGTCCATCGGGAAATAGACTACGGGTTGGGGCGGCTCGCCGAGCGCGAAAACAGTCACATTTTTTACCACGCCCACCACTTCCCACATCTCCTGAGCGGTCGCGAAGTGGATCCGTTTACCGATCGCTTCCTGACCCGGCCACAAGGCTCGAGCCATTGCTTCGGAAACGACAAGGACCCGCTTTGACTCTGCGCGATCAAACCGGTTGACAAGCCGCCCCTGAACCACCGGGATCCGCAGAGCGCTGAAGTATTCGGGGGAAACCGGAACCGAGAGAACGAGCGTCCCGAGACGGGAATCCACCGGGTCGCCTTCGTGAAAACAGGTTTGTAAAAAACCTCCGCCGAGCGGTGGACTGCCGGCTACTGCTGCCGCCGCTACGCCTGGAACGCCGTTCAGCTTTTCGACGACAGACCGCAGGAACTGCCGCCCATGCTCCGGAGTCAGATGTTCGGACGAGACATCGAACGAAAACATACAGAGATTCTGCGTTTCGAAGCCAAGATTGATGCGTTGCGCGCGCTGCATGCTGCGGATGAAGAGTCCTGCGCCGGCCAGCGCAACCAGGGCGAGCGCCATTTCGCAGATCATGAGCGCGCTTCGCAGGCGGTTGCGACCGCCGCCCTGTATGCCTCCGCGCCCGCTGCTGTTGAGAATTCCACTCAGGTTCGGTACGGAAGCGCGAAACACAGGCGCGATCCCGAAGAGTAAGCCCGTCACGATGCTGATTCCAGCCGTAAATAAGCAGACGCTGAGATCGATATTCAGAGGAATATCGGTTTGCTGCAGGAACGCTGGCCGAAAGCTCCACAACAGCTTCGCGCCCGCCCAGCCGAGTCCGATTCCGAGCACTCCGCCTATCACCGCCAGCAGTTCTGCCTCAATCAGAAGTTGAGTTGCTAACCGGCCTCGCGTCGCGCCGAGCGCGACACGGACCCCGAGTTCCCGTCCACGTTTGGTCGCGCGCGCGAGCGACAGATTGGCGATATTCGCGCACGCAATCAATAGAACGAAACCAACTGCGGCGCTGAGCGCGATCGCGGCGGCCGTCGTCTGGCCACGCGGCAGGAAGCCGAGCGCGGCCTCGCTAAGCGGCGCGATTTCCATGGTGCGGCCGCGATTTGATTTGGGATACGACGATTCGAGCGCTGCAGCAATCGCTCGCAATTCGGCCAGCGCCTGACGGTCGGTAATTCCCGATTTTAGACGTCCGAAGGCCTGCAGAATCCGGAAGCGGCGGTCGTTGAAAAACTGTTCCACCACGCCCGTGAAGACTTGCGCGTGCATGCTGAGCGGCAGCCACGCAACATCGGGAGCGCCGAGCGTTAGCGTTCCCTTGAAATCGGCTGGCGCCACGCCAATCACGTCGTAAGAAACGCCGCTGAGATTCACTGTGCGTCCGACTGCCGCGGCGGCCGAGCCAAAGAGCCGCTGCGCCAGCGTGTAACTCAATACCGCGACCGCATTCCCGCCCGGCGTTTTATCTTCACTCGGGCGAAAGATGCGTCCGGCCGCTGCTCTGAGACCCAGCACGTCGAAGTAGTTCGCGGATACCAGAAACACAGGCTCCTGCACAGGTTTTCCGAAGCCGGTCAACGTGACACCGCCCTGCACGTACGTCGCAAGCCCCGAAAACACGTGGTTCTGCTCGCGATAATCCGTAATGTTCGGATAAGAGCTCGGCGTGCGCGTGAGATTCGGCGCGGCCGTGCGTGTCGCATGATCTACCGTGAAGAGCGCCACGATGCGACTGGGCTCCTTCACCGGAAGCGGATGCAGAAAAACCGCATTCGTCAGCGTGAAAATTGCCGTATTCGCGCCGATTCCGAGCGCCAGCGAAATCAGAGCTGCGCTCGCGTAGCCCGGACTGTGTACAAGCGTGCGTGCAGCATATTTTAAGTCCTGCCCAAAATTGTTCATGCGTCACCGCGGATAGCGGATCCCTTTCCCGGGAAATAGGCCATGCTGCAATTCTCCCTGTTTTACGACCCAAACGCCATTCACCATCACATCTGGGATTCCGTCCGAATATTGCGCTGGGTTTTCGAACGTGGCGCGATCCGTAACTCGCGCCGGATCGAATATCGCGATATCGGCGTCCGCGCCCACCTGCAATCTGCCTTTATTGGAGAGACCTAGCAGGTTCGCGGGCATCAAGCTCATTTTGTCCAGCGCCTCCATCAAACTCAGCACATGCTCTTCGCGCACATACTTGCCCAGCACGCGCGCATAGGTTCCGGCGGCCCTGGGATGGCCTTTCCCATGGTTCAGAATGCCGTCGCTCGCGATCATTACCTCCGGATCGGCCATCGCCGTCCGCACAACGTCTTCGGGGATGCTGTGGATCGCGACCATACCGCCCTGCTTGCGATAGCGCGCGAACGATTCCTCGGTGAGCCGCTCTCCGGTCTCGGCCCACTGCAAATCTTTATAAATAATTCCGCCGTTGCGCTGCTGCCAGCCTTCGGAAAAAATCGCGGAGCTGAGATCGGTCATTCCGGCGGTGTATGGATAGGCTTCGGTCGTGATATCCAGAGCGCGTTTTTGCGCCGCGTGAATCATATCGAGCGCCTCAGGTGTTTGACGGAGCTCCGTGCTGGTGATATGGACGACGTGCAGCGATGCGCCGCTTGCCGCCGCATCGGCAAGAACCTCTTGCAATGCATCGATGCCGCCGGGCTCAACCGGTCCGGCGCTACGCAGGTGCACAAAAACGGTTCTTCTGCGTTCCGCGGCGAGTTGAAACACGCGAAAAATTTCTTCGCGCTTGGCCCCCGGCACATATGCGATCCCCATTCCGATGCCCAGCGCGCCTTCATCCAGTCCTCGGCGGAGCAGCGCCAGAATTTCCGCCATTTGCTGGGGTGTCGCCGATGCGTCAATCGCACGGTCGCGAGGCAGGAACGTCCCTGTGTCGTGGAACACCGCCATGCGCACCGGAATATGCCCGGCTGTTGCGCCGAAATTGATCAGCGCTTTGCCTTCGCGCTGCTTATACCAATCGTCTACCGGCGACACGCCGACTTCTAGTTCGAGCGCGGTCGTGACACCATCGCGGGCTTTGAACGCATAGTTCTCGGCTGTTTGCCCGTGCTGATGCAGATCGATGAAACCGGCCGTGACGACCAGACCGCGCGCATCCACAACCTCTTTTCCGTTCAGCGGACTCTCCGATACGGCGGCGATCCTGCCGTTTTGAACGGCAACGTCGCGGATCGCGTCCAGCCGCGTTTCCGGATCGATCACGCGCCCTCGCGAGATCACCACGTCGTATTGCTGCGCCGCTGCTGCCATGGTGAGCGCCGCGAATAGCGCAAACAGCTTGACTGGCATAAGACACGATTATAGGTTCGCTTCACGCCCATAAGCGCCGCTGGACGTCCTGAAACCTTTTTACGATCTCCTCCTGCGCGGCATGCCTTCCGTTTTCGACGATCTTCTTGCCTCCCACGAATACATCCCTCACCGCGGCTCGGTCCGCGGCGAAGACGATCTGCGTAGACAGCGTCTGTTCGTCTGTTCCCGCCAGCAACGGGTCGTTCAGATCGAGCGTGAAGTAGTCTCCAGCAGCAACGTCCACATCACCTTGTGTTGCGGCTTCCAAGAGGGACGCGGGCGACAAAATTGCCCGTTCGAGCTTGGCCATTCTCAGGTGATATTCGAGCGAGCGCGCGTCCTCCAGGATGCCGATTTGGGCATTGCTGTCGGACCCAAACCGGATCCGCGCGCCCGCTGCGAGTAAGCGATCGGCCGGAACGGCTCCATCCCCCAGGTTTCGTTCGGTTGTCGGGCAGGCGCAAACCGTCGCTCCCGCCGCGCCAAGCATCCCGATTTCTCGATCGCTAATATGAATCGCGTGCACGGCTGTGAAGCGCGAATCGAGAACACCGTGATCGGCTAGAAGCTCCACAGGAGGTTTACCGTGTTCGGCCATGCATGCTTCTATTTCCGCGGGCTGCTCTGCCACATGCATATCGACGGTCAAATTCTTCGATCGCGCGTAACTCGCAACCTCGCGAATGTATGCGAGCGGCAGCGCCCGTATACTGTGTAATGCGATGCCCACGGACGACAATCCCGTCGCCAACAGCGCTTCGATGTCTCGAAGAAACATATCCGGCGATGGCGTAATGAACCGCGCTTGTAACAGATTCGGCGGCCGCCGCCAACCGGCGCGTGCATAAGCTGTTCGCAAAAGCTTAATTCGGATACCGGTGTCTTTCGCCGCCCGGATGACTTCCAGAGAAAGAAGATTCGGGTCCGCGTAACGCGAGCCGTCCGGCGCATGGTGAAGATAGTGAAATTCGCGAACGGTTGTAATACCGGTGAGCAGCATTTGGAGAAACGCCATGCGGCTGACATCGTAAATGTCTTCGGGCGAGAGCCGGTTCGCTGCCCGGTACATCGCCTCGCGCCAGGTCCAAAACGTATCGTGACCGGTGTCCGTACGATCTTCCGTGCGGCCTCGAATTGCGCGCTGAAACGCGTGGGAATGCGTGTTGACCAGACCGGGAACGATCGCGCGATCGGATTCGATACGCGGTTTCATCATGAGGGTCTCTCATAAACCAACTCACCGCGGAAAAACGTACACAGCGCCGGTTCTATTCCCACGAAATAGGCGATCTCGCGGTAGTCCTGGCAGTCGTAAACTGCGAAATCGGCGCGTTTGCCCGGCTCGAGCGATCCGATTTCGTCGCCGCGCCCAAGGCTGTACGCTGCGTTGATGGTCGTGGTCGTAATGGCTTCCGCAGGCGTCATCCGCATGTGCGTGGAGGCGAGCGACAGTACGAATGGCATAGAAGGAGTCGGCGAAGACCCTGGATTGAAGTCTGTCGCCAACACGATTGCCAATCCGGCTTCGATCATTTTCCGGGCGGGCGCGAACCGGCTCAAGCCCAGGCAGTACACCGATGCGGGAAGCAGCACGGGCTGAACATTTGCGGAAGCAAGCGCCTGAATGCCGCACTCGTCGGTCTGCTCCAGGTGATCTGCCGTTACGGCGCCCATCTCCGCAGCCAATTCCGCTGCGCCCGACCTTGATAGCTGATCCGCATGGATGCGCAGCTTGAACCTGAGGGCGCGGGCGCGCGTCAGAATCTGGCGTGACGTTTCGACATCGAAAACTTTCGGCTCGCAAAACACATCACAATATTCAGCCAACTGCCGATCGGCAACGCTGGGGAGCATTTCGTCACAAATCACAGCGGCATATTCCTGGCTTCGCCCGCGATACTCATCGGGAATTTCATGTGCTCCCAGAAAGGTCGGTACGTATTCCAAGCGGCGGATCACCCGCAGCATTTTCAGCTCGTGTTCGGTCGAAAGTCCATAGCCGGATTTCGCCTCGACTGTCGTCGTGCCACAACGGAGGAACCAATTGGAGCGCCGCTGCGCCGCGTCGAATAATTCATCTTCGGATGCCGCGCGCGTCTTCCGCACTGTGGATCGAATGCCTCCGCCGGCTTCGGCAATCTGTTCATAGTTTGCGCCGCCGGCTCGAAGCTCATATTCATCGACGCGCGTTCCCGCGAATACCGCATGCGTGTGCGCGTCCACGAATCCGGGCAGCACCACTCGGCCCGCCGCATCCACAATCTTGTATTCAGTCGTGATTTGCGATTCGATTTCGCGCGAGCTGCCGATCGCCTCGATGTGCCCATTCCGCGCCAGCATCCCGGCATTCTCTACAATCTGCAGTTCTTTGAGTTCATCGCGGATTCTCGGGCGCGGCGGACCAGCCAGCGTAACGAGCTGGCCGCAGTGGATAACGGCAACACAATCGCAGTCGTCCGGCATTCAACGTGGCATCGGAATCTGGATGCCTTTTTGCCGCGCAACTTCGGTTGCCTTTTCGTACCCGGCGTCCACGTGTCGCATGACCCCCGTGCCCGGATCGGTTGTGAGCACGCGCTCCAGACGCCGGTCGCTCTCTGCAGATCCATCCGCGACCACCACCATCCCCGCGTGCTCTGCATACCCGATCCCCACACCGCCGCCGTTATGAATCGAGACCCACGACGCTCCTGCGGCCGTATTCACCAGCGCGTTCAGAAGCGGCCAGTCCGAAATCGCATCTGAGCCGTCGCGCATCCCTTCACTTTCGCGATAGGGCGAAGCGACAGAGCCCGCATCCAGATGGTCGCGTCCGATAACGATGGGCGCTTTCAGCTCTCCGGAGCGCACCAGTTTATTGATCGCCAGCCCGAACGCGACACGCTCGCCATAGCCCAACCAGCAGATCCGCGCCGGTAAGCCTTGGAACTGAATACGTTCTCCCGCAAGCCGGATCCAGCGCGTCAGCGCCTGGTTGCTGCCGAACATTTCCAGCACCAGCCGATCCGTCCTTCGAATATCTTCCGCATCTCCCGACAGCGCGACCCAGCGGAACGGCCCGCGGCCTTCGCAGAACATCGGGCGAATGTATTGCGGAACGAAACCGGGGATGTCGAATGCCCGTTGCACGCCTGCGCTCCTGGCGTGTGCGCGAATGTTATTGCCGTAGTCGAACGCAACCGCGCCCGCGCGCTGCAGGCGCAGAATGCCTTCCACGTGTTTGGCCATCGCATCGAGAGATCGCCGGACATATTCTTCGGGTTTCTGCTGGCGAAGCTCTCGCGCGGCATCGAGTGTCATTCCGTTTGGCACATAGCCATTCAAAGGATCGTGTGCGCTGGTCTGATCTGTAATGATCTCCGGCACGATATTCTGTGCCGCGAGTTCCGGGACGATATCGGCACAATTCCCGACCAGGCCCACCGACATCGGCCGCTTTTCTGTTCGGGCTTCATCGAGCAGCGCAAGCGCTTCATCCAGGTTGCGCGTCAGGCGATCGCAGTAGCCCGTGCGTACGCGTTTCTCGATGCGCGCCGGATCGACATCGATTCCTAAGAAACATGCGCCGCTCATCGTAGCTGCCAGCGGCTGAGCGCCGCCCATTCCGCCCATTCCGCCCGAAACGATCAGCTTGCCCGAAAGATCGCCGCCAAAGTGCTTGCGGCCTGCTGCGGCAAACGTTTCGTATGTGCCCTGCACGATGCCTTGGCTTCCGATGTAAATCCAGGACCCCGCCGTCATCTGACCGTACATCGTCAGGCCGAGTTTTTCCAGGCGATGAAATTCCTCCCAATTCGACCATTTACCTACAAGATTCGCGTTCGCGATGAGAACGCGTGGAGCTTCCGCGTGCGTGCGGAAAATGCCAACCGGCTTGCCCGATTGCACCAGTAGCGTCTCATCGTTTTCAAGACCGCGAAGCGCTCGAACAATTGCGTGGAAGCACTCCCAATTGCGCGCTGCCCGCCCTGTGCCCCCGTAAACAATTAAGTCTTCCGGCCGTTCAGCAACCTCCGGGTCGAGATTGTTCATCAGCATGCGCATGGCAGCTTCCTGGTGCCAGCCTTTACAGCTCAGCGTCGCGCCGCGGGGTGCTCGAATTTCAGTGGTCGTCTCGATCATGGCTGTTCGGAATCAGATTGTAAACTCGTCGAAGTCTCCATTCCGGATCGCTGCGGCGAGACGCTCGATGTCACCCGACAGCGGTCGGTCGGCCGTCAATCTCGGCACGATTCTGCGAATCCGCTCGCGAGCTTTTTCGATTGGGGCCGAAGATCGCAGCGGTGCCCGATAATCCAGCCCTTCGGCCGCGGCCATGAGCTCAATGGCTAGAACCTGTTCCGCGCTATCGACGATCCGCCGCAGTTTCAGAGCGGCTGTCATCCCCATAGACACATGATCTTCCTTGTCGCCTGAGGTTGGCACGTTATCGACGCTCGCGGGATGCGCCAGCACTTTCGCCTCGTTCAAAAGCGATACCGCGCAGATTTGCGCGATCATGTAGCCCGAAGAAAGTCCGGGATGCGAGCACAAGAACGGCGGCAGGCCTTCATTGACATCAGGGTTAACCAGCCGGTCGATTCGCCGTTCGCCGATGCTCATCAGATCCGTCATGGCGATGGCCGCATAATCGCAAACCAGCGCAAGGGGCGCTCCATGAAAATTTCCGCCGCTCAGCACGTCTCCGGTCGTGGCGAAGACCAGTGGATTATCGGTCGCCGAACCGGTTTCCAGCTCCACCACATCGCGCGCGTGATCGAGCGCACCTAAAACTGCCCCGTGTACCTGCGGCATGCAGCGCAGACTGTAAGCATCCTGCACGCGAGGGTCGTTGGCGATATGCGACTCTCGGATCTCGCTGTTTTCGAGCAACGCTCGCAGACGCGCGGCAGACCGCACCTGCCCCTCATGTGGCCGCGCCTGGTGAATTCGTTCGTCGAAAGCGACTGGCGTGCCGCGCAATGCTTCCAGCGTCATAGCGCCAGCCAGATCGGCCAATGCCGTGATCCTGCGGCCCCGATAGATCGCGAGCGCGCCCACCGCACCCATGCCTTGCGTCCCGTTCAGCAGCGTCAGACCCTCTTTCGCCGCTAGTCGAAGCGGTTGAATCTCTGCCGCCTGTAAAGCTGCGCCGCCGTCCATCCGTTCGCCCTTGTACCAGGATTGACCTTCGCCGATCATGGAGAGCGCCAGGTGAGCAAGCGGAGCGAGATCGCCGCTTGCGCCCACCGAGCCTTTCTCCGGAATGACGGGATGCACGCCGCGTTCGAGCATCGCGAGCAGCGTCTCGACAACTGCAATTCTGCAGCCGCTATTGCCCCGCGCGAGCACGTTCGCACGCAGCAACATCATCGCTCGCACTTCCGGTTCGGGCAGCGGATCGCCCAGCCCGCACGAATGGCTGCGCACCAGGTTGAGCTGCAGTTGCTCCAGATCCGCCGGTGAAATGTGTACGTCCGATAATTTGCCGAAGCCCGTATTCACGCCGTAGACGACTCGTCCGGCGCGAAGCACTCCTTCCACCACATCACGCGATGCCTGAACGCGCTCGCGCGCTTCGGGCGCTAATCTCGTGCGCAGATTCCCGCTTGCCACAGCAGCGATCTGTTCCAGCCGGAGTGCCTGCCCTGAAAGCTCCAACATCGAAGCGACTCAGACGATAGTAATACGCATACGCCGGCGCGAAATGACACTTGTCATGCCATTTCGCTGACGGCTTGCACTGTCCGTGCGCTCGAAACACCCGCAACATGACTGAGGAGACTAAATTTTATGGTTGGTGTTGTGGAGCGCGGTCGCGAGGAGTTTCGGCCGCCCGGTGTGGAAACGGAAGCGGCGGCGCTTTGTGCCGTTACGAAAGCCTATCGCTCCCAAAGAGCGCTGGATGGGGTAGATCTCACGGTCAATCGCGGCGAGCTAGTGGCGCTTCTCGGCCCGAATGGCGCCGGCAAAACCACTGCCGTGAAACTGATGCTCGGGTTATTGACGCCAGATAGCGGAATCGTTCGTGTTTTTGGCCAGGATCCGCGGCAGCCGCAGCATCGCCAGCGTATCGGCATCATGCTGCAAGTCGCGCGCGTCCCCGAAACACTGCGTGTCTGCGAGCACATCGATTTGTTTTCGTCTTATTACCCCCATCCGCTGCCCATGCGCGAAATCATATCCGCGGCCGGTTTACAAGGATTTGAAAATCGGCTGTTCGGCGAATTATCGGGCGGCCAGAAACAGCGCACGCTTTTTGCGCTCGCCCTTTGCGGCGATCCCGACCTGTTATTCCTCGACGAGCCGACCGTCGGCATGGACGTGCAGGCGCGGCGAGGGATGTGGAAGCAGATCCGCGCATTACTGGCGCGCGGCAAAAGCATTCTTCTCACCACGCATTATCTGGAAGAGGCGGATACCCTGGCCGATCGAATTGTCGTGATTGACCATGGACGCGTCATCGCGAACGGGTCGCCGGCCGAAATCAAACAAAACACTTCGCTGGAAGACGCCTTCCTGGCTTTGACCGGCAACGGAGAAATACAATGAATGCCAACGTCTATTTCAAGGAAACGAAGTACGAATTTATCCGGCGGACACGCGTGAAGGTTTTCTGGTTGTCCACTCTGGGTTTTCCGTTGATGTTCTACATCTTGTTCGGCATACTCATGAACCAGAGCTGGGGACCCATCAGAATGTCCACCTACCTGCTTGCCACGTATGGTGTGTTCGGCGTCGCCGGCGTATGCCTGTTCGGCTTCGGCGTCAGTCTTGCGGTCGAGCGCGGAATGGGATGGCTCGAGCTGAAGCAGGCCAGCCCCATGCCTCTGGGCGCCTATTTCGTCGCGAAATTCGTCACCTGCATTTTGTTCAGCGTGGTTCTGCTGGTGCTCATGCTCACGCTCGGCCTGACGTTCGGACACGTGCAGCTGTCGATACTCGACGTTCTGCGCCTATTTGCCATCCTGGTTGCGGGCGCCATCCCCTTCGGAGCGCTTGGCCTGGCGTTTGGATATATCACCCCGGCGAGCTCCGCGCCCTCGTTCCTGAACATGATCTATCTGCCCATGTCCTTCTGCTCCGGGCTGTGGATGCCCATCCAGTTCCTTCCGAAAGTGGTCCATCAGGTCGCGCCGTTCCTGCCGACCTATCACTTGGCCCAGCTTGCCATCGCGGTCGTTCGCGGAGACCGTAACGGCGGGGCTGCGTCGCATTGGGAAGCTCTGGCCGCATTCACATTACTCTTTCTCGGCGCGGCCTTGCTGCTTCACATGCGGGATAGCTCGCGCAATAACGGCGTAGTCTAAAAACAACGGCTATGCGGCGGCTTTGTCCCCCCACTGAAACAGGATGGTGGCCCCTTTTGTACATCCTGTATGTGCTGTTCATATTCGTTCAGCCATCGGCCGATCACGAGAGTTGGCGCCAATGGTCTCTGGCCGGTGCGTCGGTTCTAGTCTTCCTCTTTCTGTACGCAGGCGCATTCCTGGTGCGAGGGCGAATCGGACTCCTGTCTATCGCCCTCATGGTGGTCCTGGGTTTTGCCTACGCTCCAGTGAATGGCGGCGCATCGTGCTTCTTGATCTTCGCGGGAGCGTTCTTCGGATTTTATTTCGCGCCGGCGGTTGCATGCTCGCTGCTGGCGGGCCTGATCGCGGCCGATAGCCTCGAAAGCTGGCTCCTTCACCTCAATTCCTGGTTCTGGGGTTCTTCGGTCGCCATGATCGCCATCGTTGGTTTGGGAAACGTGTATGCGGCCAAAGAGAAGCGATCTACCGCCAAGCTTCGTCTTGCCCACGAAGAGATCGAGCGCCTCGCCAAGGTCGCGGAGCGGGAGCGCATCGCGCGCGACCTGCACGACGTGCTCGGCCACACGCTCTCGGTGATCGTACTCAAATCGGAGTTGGCTTCGAAACTGATCGAGCAGAATATGGACCGGGCACGCGCCGAGATCTCGGAGGTCGAGCAGATCGCGCGAGACGCGCTCGCGGAAGTACGGCACGCCATTCGCGGCTATCGTGCGGGAAGCTTAGCCGAAGAATTCGCGCGCGCCCGCTCCACTCTGGAAACAGCCGGCATTCGAGCCGAATTTGAGACGCGCCAGGCTCGCGCTTCCGTACCGAAGCTCTCAGCGGCGCAGGAGACCGTTCTGGCGCTTGTTGTTCGCGAGGCGATTACCAACGTAGTGCGTCACTCATCCGCGGGCATTTGCCGCATTCTCCTCGAGCAAGACGCAAGGCACTATCGGATCCAGATCGAAGACGACGGCCGCGGCGGCGCTGCGGAGGAAGGGAACGGTCTGCGAGGCATGCGCGAGCGCGTCGAGGCGCTCTATGGAAACATGACTCGCGAAAGCTCACGCGGAACGCGCCTCACCATTACGATTCCCACTAACGCGCAGGAAGCCACGGCATGAGCGCAATTCGCGTAGTGATTGCGGAAGACCAGACCATGGTCCTCGGGGCACTGGCCGCTCTGCTCGAGCTCGACGGCGATATCCGCGTCGTCTCTCAGCAACGCGATGGCAGGCAGGCGCTGGCGTCGGTATTGCGGGAGAAGCCGGACGTGCTCATCACCGATATTGAAATGCCCGAGATGACCGGATTGGAACTCGCTGCCGACATCCAATCGCGCGGGCTGGAAACGCGCGTTCTGATTCTGACTACCTTCGCACGCTCAGGCTATTTACGCCGCGCCATGGATGCGGGTGCGCGCGGATACGTGCTCAAAGACCGTCCGGCAAGAGAGTTGGCCGACGCCGTGCGCCGCGTGCACCAAGGTTTACGGGTAGTCGATCCGGAGCTTGCGGCCGAGGCTTGGGGCGAGCCCGATCCACTCACCGATCGTGAGCGGCAGGTCCTACGGCTGGCCGGCGAAGGCGTCTCGACCGCAGATATCGCGGCAAACTTGAGATTGTCGGAAGGAACAGTGCGCAATTACCTGTCTGAGGCCATCAGCAAACTCGGCGCCGCCAATCGCATCGAAGCCGCCCGACTCGCCCGCACCCGCGGATGGCTCTAGATTTCGAACTGTGCAGCAGACCACCCAAGGCAGCGGAGAGCAAAAGAACTAATCCTGTCCCGGGTTCGGGTACACCTGACATACCCGAATTGGACGATTTTTGAGACAAACTTCTGAAATTCTGAAACCGCTGATTTTGTCGATCTCGCCGGTTATCGCAAAACTTACCCTTTGTGAGACGGGCCGCCGTTCAGAAGATCGGCTTCAGGACCATCCGGCCGTACGCGATGAAAGCCATGAGGAGACCCAGCACGCCGCTTAAGATGATGGGCGTGATCTCGCCGTACTTAACGTGCACCCAGACGAACACGAGGCTCTCGATTGTCAGGACCGTGGCGGCCACCACCGTGAGCGCCGGATGCCAGTGGAAAGCGGCGGGGACGATCAGCCCGACCGTGCAGACGAGTTCGAGGATGCCGAGGGCCATCCAGGCCTGCCGCGGCAATGCACCAAAGGATGGGACCTGCTCGCTCATCTTGTCGAACATGAAGACCTTCATGACGCCCGACGCTCCGTACAGGAGCGCGGCGAGGACCTGCAGGACCCATAACAGGATGTTTATCGCGTGCCTCCTCCGGTTTACGCGTCGGCGCGCAGGGCGGTTTCTCCCCGCGCGATCCACGTTCTGAGCCCAGATCTAATGGCCATGGATAACCTCATGGTAATTCCCCTTTGTGTTGCACAGAGAACCCTTTGTGCGACTATCTTTGGTTAATATGACCGTGTCCTTGCGTGCTGGTCGGGTTACCGGATACCGCAGCGTTGTAACTTGCACGGTAAAGATGCGTCGGGCTGGCGAGCTCGGCGTCGCCAATCGCATCGAAGCCGTGCGACTCGCCCGCACTCGCGGATGGCTCTAGATTTCGAACCAAACAGGAGACCACCCAGGGCAGCGGAGAGCAAAAGAAGCAATCCTGTTGCGGGTTCAGGCACGCCGGTCGTGACGGTGAACTGTGGGGTGTCTATCCAGAACGGCGGAAAATCCGAAGCTGGTCCATACGGCGCAATGCCGCCGTAAACAGAGGATCCGCCGAGAAACGTCACGCCGGAATCGGATGCGATAGTTGGCGAAAGAGTCGTCCACCAGTTTCCAACACCGGTCGCGCCAGCGCCGGCTGGGCGGCCGGTCGGTACGATGACCAGATAATAGGTGCCGGGTCCCAGCGTGGGTACGGTCAAGACGGTTTGCCAGACGGAAGGGTTGTCGGGCACTGTGAAATTGCCCGCTGCGATTTGATCGGCGGGAGTGGTTCCAGGCCCGATGGCGGTGGTCAAATACGCTGTTCCTGTCATGATATTGCCAAGCTGGGCGAATAATACGGACATGCTCACGTTACTGTAGGTGGCAGTCTGCGACCAACTGGTCTCGACGTAGCCGAATCCGCTGATAAGGCCGATAGCGCCTCCCACCGCCTCCGGTCCGGTGACGGAAATTATCGTCGTGGCGTGCAGAGTAGCGGAGAAAAGAATTACTCCGAAAACCGCTGATTTCGTGTACATGGGTCGTATCGACTCTACTCGTCACCGGGGTTCATGTCAAACGGGACGGTGCCCCGCATGCGTTCACTTAAAGGCGAAATAGCTTCCGGATCGTGGGTGGTACGAGCGCAACCACGCACGTGGAGACCCGGAGCGGGTGGGCACATTAGGCACTCCAGCTAGCGACGCCATGCCCCTAATGCGAGGAGCTCATGCCGCCAAAGATCCCAGCGAAGAAGATTGACACGAATAGCCCGAGAAGCGAAAGGATGACGAGGGCCGGGATCGCAGCAATCGCCCACTTGATCATGAAGTTGACCATCGAGCCAAATGGCATGTGGATATCCACAACAACCACCTCGTTCCGCGTTTGATGGCGGAATGGTAGAGGGCTGATCTGGGCAATCGGTCCGGCGGCGGTTGGAGAAATGTGAGGGGTTGCAGATGGGTCCTGGGTGTTGTGGACATGTTTATGAACGATTGACTGCAGCAAATTCTACCGCAGTTCTGTTCTCCGCGAGTACTCTAATTCACAAACTGGGCGGTGTCACCTAACGTTCGGTAAGCTGCTGAGGCGCGCACGTCAGCAAGCGATCTCGGCCTTTTCACTATCCCGCTAAAACAAATGTCCCAGCTTCTCCCGTTTCGTCCTGAGATAGTCGGCCGTGGTTTCGAGCGGTGGCACGATGATCGGCGCGCGCTCCACCACCACGATGCCCGCCTTCTCTAGAGCCGCCACTTTTTCGGGATTATTAGAGAGCAGCCGCACTTGGGTCGCTCCGAAGTGCTGAAGAATCGCTGCCGGCAGCGCATAGTCGCGCAGATCGGCTTCGAAGCCTAGTTGTTCGTTCGCCTCCACCGTATCCAGTCCCTGATCCTGCAGCTCATAGGCGCGCAGCTTGTTCAGTAAACCGATACCGCGGCCTTCCTGAGCTTCATAGATGAGCAGACCGCGGTGCTCCCCCACGATCTGGTCGAGCGCCAGTTCCAACTGCGACCGGCAGTCGCATCGCAGGCTGTGGAATACATCGCCTGTCAAGCACTGCGAGTGAATCCGCACCAGCGGCGCGCCGAGTCGCGGCGAAACGTCTCCTATTTTAAGGACGACCGCCTCTTCGGTTTGCTCCGCGCCGATGCCTTCGAAGCCGTAGATTCGAAAATTTCCGAAGCGCGTAGGAAAATCCGCCTCCGCGACTGCATTCAGTTGAAAATCGGGCAAATAAAACCTGCTCACGGCGGGAGCAAACGTCTTCCCGTCCAGCTCTGTTCCTTTTTACGCTTATTATAGAAGCCGTAGCAACCCGGCCATCCAACCGCATGCCTCGCGATGTTTGACGAACAGCAATTAGCCGCACTCTTGATTAAAGTCGCGGTGTCCGCTTCCATTGCAAGCATCCTCATGCGCTTTGCGAGTATGCAGCGTATTTTGCTGCGCGACGAGCGCACTGTCGCCGACCGGCTGCAGCTCGCCTTCGTCTTCACCGTTCTGTTTGGGGCGAGTGCCGGAGTGCGCATCCTCAGCCACCATCAGTATTCAGCCATCGACCTTGCGCTCGAGGGCGCGCAGATCGCCGGAATGCTCGGAGGGTACGTGAGCGGTCTGGTCACCGGTCTGTGCGTTTCGATCCCCGACATGTTCGATGGCAAGTTCATGTCGATGCCCCTCTACGCGGCCGCCGGACTCCTCGGGGCCCTCATGCACGATCTTGCACCGCGCAAGGAAGATATCTGGTACTTCTCGCCCTTCGTGGATTTGAACCTGTACCGCCTTTTCCGCCAAATCCTCCGTTTGAATCGAAATGCAATTCAGCGCCGCGTAGTCGAGCGCGCAGCGTTCAACCTGGCCTGCAACGCCATCGTGGTCCTCACCGAATCGTTGCGCTGGGCCGTGCACGGCATATTCAAGGAGCACAACACCTTTTTCCTGTTCGCTAATATTAAGCCCACTCTGCCCCTGAACTCGTGGACTTTTGTGCTTAGTGCCGCTGCCACCCTGTTTGCCGTATCGTTGCCACTGCGCATCTGGAGCAGTTACCGCGCTGAGAAACAGCTCGAGATGCAGCGCGTGCGTCTCACCGAAGCCCGACTGGCGGCGCTCACCAATCAGATCAATCCGCACTTCCTTTTCAACACGCTCAATTCAGTCTCCACCCTGGTGCGCCTCGATCCCGACCGCGCGCGCAGCATGATCTATAAGCTGTCCAATATCCTAAGGCGGCTTCTTCGCAAATCTGAGAATTTTTCGCCGCTGCGGCAGGAAATCTCCTTCATCGACGACTATCTCGGCATCGAAATGGTGCGCTTCGGCGAGAAACTTCGCTTCTATAAGCAAATCGACGAAGATACTCTGGACCGCCTTGTCCCTAGCATGATTCTGCAGCCGATCGTCGAAAATTCGATTCGGCACGGTCTGGCGAACAAAGTAGATGGTGGCTCGATCCACCTTCGCGCCTGGCTCGAAGACACGCGTCTGCACATTCTGGTCGAAGACGATGGCGCGGGCATTCCGGAATCGAAGCTCGGAACTCTCTTTGAGAGCGGCATCGGCGTGAGTAACGTTAATGAGCGGCTGCGTGTCCTGTTTGGCGGTGGATACCGGATGACAGTCGACAGTAAACCCGGCGAAGGTACGCGAACCCTAATAGAAATCCCCGAGATCGAGAGTCAGGTCTTTGCGATAGAATCGGAGACGTTAGTACGCCTATAACGGGCTGAAACAGGGATCGTAAGATGCCTTTTTCCAAAACTGCAGGAGCCTGTTTCGCAGTTCTCGGGCTGATTTGCGCAATGCCGATAGCGGCGGGCCGAAGCTCGATGGAACTTCCGCACGTAGGCTCCTATACGGTCGAGCTCTACGTGACCGCCCTCAGCGGATCGCAACTAAAGCACAGCGCCATCACGATTGCACGGCGCTCGGACGGATCGCGAGCTGAAATTCACGAGCAGCTCGTTACCGGTCTCTCCGGCGAGCGGCTGATGCGCAAGTCCATTATGTTTGCGGACGGCGTCTATGTGGATCTCAGGAATGACACCCACGCGAAGGTTACCGTAACGCACGATATAAACAGCCCTGAGTGGATCAGCCGTGTCTTGGACGCGATCGATCCGGCTTCCGATTGTCAGCGCAATTTTCACGGCAAGAGCTGGTCGCCGGCGCCACTCACCGTCGAGGGCCACGAAACAATTAAGAGTCAGGATGCCCTGCGGATGCGCTTTACCGAGACCAATGGCGATGTTGTCACCGAGTGGCGATCGCCCGCATTCGGCTGTGAGGTAATCCAGGAAGATCGTGTCGAGCGCAATGGCACGGTGGAACACCAGGTTCCTATCCTGCTGCACTTGGGCGAGCCTCAGCTTTGGTTCTTCGATGTTCCCGGCGGCTATAAAGAGCCGAACGCGCAATCCACGCCGCCCTAGAGTTCCATCCAGCAAGGTTGAGAATAGGCGTTGAGTTCTGCAGGACAGGAATTTGATGTTGCTAAGGCATTAAAACTGCCGGCGCGCGAGCCTCAGGTTGTCAGCTCAATGAATTCAATCAGAAACTCTCGGGCATTCACAACCTCTGTTGTCTTCCAGCGACCGGGAAAGTGGCGCTTATTGCCCGTTACGAGGTAATTGGCTCTGCCTTCTTCCGCACATTCCAAAAAACGATTATCAGGCTCGTGCTTGGCGTCGGTGAGTCTACGGTTTGAGACTCGCGTCATGATGCCCTTGACGCGAATCTGACGCATCAACGCATCAATGTCCGCAGGCAAAAAGTTCAGGCGCGGATACCGCAAGACGCGTTCGTACTCTTGCAGAATCGGATGGGAAATATAGAAGAGGAGATTTCCGGCAAAACTCAAAGAAACGACCAGTGCTTCGAGGCCCTCCTCGTTGAGGTTGGCCGATACCAGAACATTGGTATCCAGCACCACCGCGATCATTTAACCTGACGTTTACCAGATTTCGATTTTTCCTCGCGGCGCACCTTGGTAATAATATTGTCGATCTGACGCATGCTCAGCTTGGATGCCCCGGTTTTTTTCGCGCGTTGCTGCATCGCGCGCAATTCTTCGGCCGCCGGCGCGATCGTGTCGATATAATCCTTCACGCTCATAATGACGATGCTCGGCTGGCCGCGGCGGCCGACGAGAAAACGCTCATTTCTCTGAGTGGCTCGCTTAATAATTTGGCCGAGCTGTGTTCTGGCAGTCAGGGCCGAAACGACGTTAGTCATAGGTTTCTGGTTGTAAATAACCCCTCCGCGAACTAATTAATTAGTTCAGTTGCACTATAGCAGCCTGCCAAAAGATTAAGAACCATAGCCCTTAATCACCCGGCTCGTCCAGCCGCTTCACTCTCCGCTTCCACGTCCTGATTCGAGTCCGCTCAGCACGTGGCGCATATACGCGAAGCTCTTCTGCATACCGGGCAACGGATCGTTCTCGTCAATCTCGTACTCGAGGTTGGCACATCCCTGGTATTGCATCTTCACGAGCTGCGCGAAGATTTGCGGAATCGGCAGCTTTCCCTTGCCCACCGCAACCTGGCTGGATTTCACCATCGGATCGGCAAGATCTTTCAGGTGCATATCCAGGAGTCTCGGGCCTGCCTGTGCAATCGCTTGGACCACGTCCACTCCGGTGCGCGATGTGTGCCCAATGTCGATACAGCACCCCATCCGCGGGTCCATGTTTTTCACGACTTCAAGAACGCTTTGTGGCTGCGGAAAGTTTTTATCCTCCGGACCGTGATTATGAACGGCGATCTTGATGTCGAACTCTTTGACAAACGGTTCCAGTTTCGGCAGAGTGGTGTGCGTTGGCGCGCAGACAATCAGCGGAAAACCGGCCCGCCTTGCGTATTCGAACTTGTGCCGGATGTCGCCGTCATCGTCGTTTGCAAACGTGACGTTTCCACATCCGACCAGCACGATCCCGGCCTCCTGAAACTCTTTTTTTGCGGCGTCGATCTGCTCCGGAGTGCTGTCGAGCGGCAGGTGAACGTCTTTCACGTTCAAATAAGGCGTTCCCAATTGCTTGGTCATCGCGATCGCCTGCGCGCGCGAAAACTTCCGGAAGGAATAGGAAGCGATTCCAAGTTTCAAGTCTGCGCCGCCGATGCGGTACTCCTGTCCCCATAAAGCGCGCGCCGCCGCTGCGACGCCCACGGCTTTTGGAATGGTTCCGAGCCACGTTCGCCTGCTGATTTCATCACTCGGCATTATCGGATTGCCTCCAGTTCTTCTTCGAGTAGCTGTTTTTCATACAGCTCCGCATAATATCCACCGCGGAGCAGAAGCTCTTCATGGGTGCCAATTTCTACCACAGTGCCATGACTGAGCACAACGATCCGGTCCGCATTCTTAACTGTCGATACGCGATGTGAAATCAGAATCGTCGTGCGATCGCGCATCACATCCGCCAAACCGGTCAGGATCTTCTCTTCCGTGAGGGTATCGACGCTCGATAGCGCATCGTCCAGAATCAGGACGCGCGGATTGCGGAGAATCGCGCGCGCAATGGCTGTCCGTTGCTTTTGGCCGCCCGAAAGTGTCAACCCGCGCTCACCGATCACCGTTTCCAGACCGTTAGGAAATGTCTCGATATCTGCCGATAATCCCGCGACTTCCGCCGCCCAGCTAATCTGCTTGCGCGTCGCATCGGGCACGCCCCATGCAATGTTTTCCGCCAAAGTAGCGCTGAACAAAAACGTTTCTTGTGGCACAAACCCGATTTCGTGGCGAAGATCCTCTGGATCAAAGCGCCGCACGTCGGCTCCTCCAAATTCCACCAAGCCACGCGTCGGGTCGAATAGTCGCGGAATCAGGCTCACCAATGTCGTTTTCCCGCTCCCTGTGTGCCCGGCAATCGCTATCGTCTCGCCGGATCGAATTGTCAGATCGACGTTCGCAATGGCTTCCCTCTCGCCGAAGCTCATCCCTACATTGCGGAAGCGAATCTCCGCAGGATATGCCGCTACGTCCAAAACTTCTCCGCGCGGTCGCGTAATGCTCGGCCGCTCATGCAGCATATCGTTGATGCGGTTCAGGGATGCGGTGCCGCGCTGCATCAGGTTCACCACCCAGCCGAACGCGATCATGGGCCAGATCAGCATGCCCATATAGGTGTTGAACATCACGAAGCTGCCTAAGCCGATGCGGCCTTCCAGTAATTGCCTGCCGCCAAACCAAAGCACCAGCAGAAACGTGATCCCAATCAGGCCTTGCAGCACCGGCATGAAGAATCCCTGAATGCGCGCTAGCCCGATGTTTTCCCGGATGTAATCCCGATTCAGTCTCTCGAACTGCTCGACCTCCGCGTTTTCCTGCACATACGCCCGAACGACCCGCACGCCCGTCAGGTTCTCCTGTACCTTGCTGCTGATATCGGAGAACATTCTTTGGATGTGTTCGAATCGCTCATGAATGCGCCGGCCGAACAGGATGACCGCCAGCGATACCAGCGGCGCGGGGGTCAGTGCGATCAGCGTCAAACGCCAATCGTTGTGCAGCATCACTGCTACCGCCAGCACTAGCATGATGCTGGTCTCGGTCCAGTACATAATCCCCGGCCCGAGCATCATGCGCACTGCGTTTAAATCGTTCGTGCTGCGTGCCATGATGTCCCCGGTCCGATAGCGCGAGTAGAAATCTTGCGATAAATCCACCAGGTGCCCGAACAAATCATTCCGCAGATCGTATTCGATATCGCGCGAAATTCCGATGATGATCACGCGCATCCAATACTGGAAAATCCCTTTCACGAGCGACAGCGCGATCAGCAGAGCTGCCAGTTGCACGACGATGCGAAGCTGAAAGCCGTGCGTAAGCGAGTCCACCCCGTCTTTAATCACCAGCGGGAGCGCGACTGCAAGTGCGTCCTTCACCACCAGCGAGCCGATCCCCAGCGCCAGCCCGCGCCGGTATCGCCACACATACGGCCGCAAGGTTGCAAGCGATTTCAGCACGTTAGATCCCCAGCCAGGTCGCCACCGTTTTCATCCACTCAAAGGCGAAGGTTTTCTGTCCCTCTCGCGATTTCCACCACGTGTCCGGCGTGAAGTAAGGGTCCGGCGCCGCCACGACCACCACCTGCATTTTCGGATTTTGTTTCCGCATCAGGTATGCCGCGCGATGCGTGTGGTAGTTGCTGGTAACCAAAAGGATTTTACGAATTCCATGCTCTTGTAGATATCTGCCCACATAGGCCGTTTCTCCGCGGGTAGAGCGAAGATCGCTCGCAAGGGGCAGCGAGTGAAACAAAGATCCAGGATAGCCGCGCTGCTCGGCATACAGGATCGTGATATCCGATTCATATCTGAGCAGCGCTTTCGGACCATCGACGTACACGTACGGAGCCCAACCCGCCTGAGCTAATTGTGCCGCTTTGACGATCCGATCGCCGGAATCGTCGCCTCCGAGCACCACAATGACCGGTGCTTTCTGTGGGGCGTCATTTTCCACCAGCAGAGTTGCCATCCAGGTCAGCAGGGGAACGCGAAAGATGGCCAGCCCGGCAGCCAGAACCACAAAAACGAGGAGAATGACTAAGCAGCCGCGGCGCGGCCCACGAAATTTAGGCGCCAGCGCTAATCCTCATCAGGCGCTTGGGAGGAATCGGAATTGCGCGGATCCAACCGGCCCACGCTCTTCAGCTTCTGATACATGCGCTCGATCTCTTCCTCATCGTCAGGGCTGAGCATGCGCACCGGCTGGTCCAGCGTTGGATTTTCACCGCCCAAACCCGCCAGACTCGTCCACGTCCAATAATCCCGGTACGCCACTCCGTCGAAGGTGGCCAAGTGCGAATTCTTGCGAAGCTGGAACATGAGGCGCGCAATTCGCTCCGGCTCACCCGGATAGATAAGCGTCTTGCGCCGGGAATTCGTCAGCTTGATCCGCAGGACGAGCGGCGAGATGAAGCGGCTGCTGTTGATTTCGCGCACCTCTCGCCAGGCGATGGCGCGTTCCCCGATATTGAACTGCGTTTCAGCGATTCGGATTCCCGGACGCGCCGCGACCCAGAACAACACCGCAGCCGTTATGGCGCAAAGAAATCCGGGGATAAATGCCAGCGGAGCGCGGAACCCGCATAGGACGCAAATCGCCGAGCCTGCCAGCCCAGCCCAAGCCACTCGAGCGTACAGGCGCGAGGGCAAGAAGGTCTCCACGCTCGGCTCCATGTCTTCAGGCTACTCCCGGCCCCTATCCTCGTCAATCGGGCTTCGCCTCGCAAAACGCCCGTACATGCAAAATTCTTCAAATATCCTATCGCGTCTGTGAAACCTCCGGCCTCCGCGCCATCTCAATCCCACGGCCCACATACTGGAAACCGCTGAGAACGGTGAATAACGTGCAAAGCACGAGAGCGGCATATTCCAACCACAAAAAAACCAAATTCGGGAATGCAGCCTCAAGCAACACCATCAACACCAGCATGATTTGAAAGAAGGTGCTGACCTTGCCGAGCGTCGAGGGCACGAACCGGCCGGCATTGCGCAATGCGCGCAGCAGCGCGGCTCCGGCAACAATCACCACGTCGCGTCCAATAACGAGTGCCACCATCCACCCAGGCAGTAACAGAACCGCGCCGAGCGCTATAAACAGCACCACCAGAAGGATTTTATCGGCGAGCGGATCTAAAATCACGCCCAGCTTTCCACTCGTTCCCAGGCGCCGCGCCGCGAAGCCGTCAAACCAATCCGTCAACCCGGCAAACACCACTACACCCAACGCTTCCCGGAAATCGGAGTGCACCAGCAGCAGCGCCGCCACTGGGGCGGCCAGCAACCGCATTAGAGTTAAGACATGTGGAAGCTGCCGCAACACCACATCTTACGTAAATAGGAGTTCGTCGAGAGGAGGAAAAGGCTATGCGACTTCGCTTTGAGTCGCTCCGCCGTGATCCTGCGTCACAATTTCGTAAAGCGACGGATCGGACATGATTTTATTCACCAGCGCCACGTGCATCGCGTGTCCCGCTTTTTCCGCCACCACTTGCCCCAGCAGCGGGCGGCCGATCAACGCAAGATCGCCAATCAGATCGAGTGCCTTGTGCCGGCAGCACTCGTCGGTAAAGCGCAATCCGGCGGGGTTCGCCACGCCTTCCCGCGTAAAGCAGACCGCATTCTCTAGAGATGCGCCGCGAATCAGCCCCATGTCCCGCAACTGTTCCAATTCGTACTCGAAGCCAAATGTCCGGGCCGGCGCGATCTGCTTGGCATACGTTTCGGGCGTGACTTCCAGTTCCAGAGTTTGCTCGCCTACCAGGGGATGGTCGAAAAAATTTCGGCAGCTTAGCTGGAAACGATCGCACGGCAGAATCGCAACCCGCTTTCCCGCCGCTTCCACGCTCACCGGCTCCAGAACCCGCATGTATCGGCGCGGCCTTCGCGATTCGTGCCTCCCGGCTTTTTTCAGCAGCTCCACAAACGGCGACCCGCTCCCGTCTAGAATCGGAAGCTCCAGGTTATCCAGCTCGATATACGCGTTGTCGATCCCCATGCTGTACAGCACGCTCAGCAAATGCTCAGTGGTGGAGATAAAGATGCCCTTGGGATGCATCAGGCTGGTTGCATAGCTGACGCGTTCGACATATTCCCAGCTCGCCGGAATACGCATGTTCTCGAGATCGGTGCGAATGAAGACGATTCCGGCTCCGGGCGGTGCCGGCGTGATCCGCAAGTGGACCGGAGCCCCATGGTGTAGACCTACGCCTCGTACTTCCACCGGGCGCCGAACCGTCGTTTCACAGAGCATGTAGAACAGTCCAGCATATCAGCACAAAGTCGGATTGCAACCCTAATTGTCTGATTCCAAGGGAGTTTATCCACAGCTACTGTATCAATTCCGCCACATTTCGGCCGATTCCGGACCCGGAATGTATCATTTCGGCCGCAGAAAACCAGCCGAGGTTGATCGAAGGGTAAAGAAGGCGGAGACCTCTTCGGCGCGCGATGCTGATTCTGCGATCTCGTCGGCGTCGGTGCTGTTTTAGATGTTTTCGGCATAGTTTTGCTCTTTCTCTTTGGTTGCTTTCCAGGCCGTGATCAGGCGCCGGTCACCCGTTCCAGCCTCTCAATAATTCGCTACGCGGCATGTAACGTTCTACTCTTGATTCTCGTTCCCCTGAGAGCGCCAGCGTTCTCGCCAGCGTTCCGCTACGATCTGATAAGCCATGTTCCCGCAAAAAGCGCTTCTGTCTTCCGCGGCTGCCTTCGCCGCCATTCCGCTGCTGCTGTTCGCGGAAGAGGCCGTCGATCTCTCGGTTGTCAACCGGATCAGAACCGAGGCCTTCTCCAATTCCAAGGTCATGGACACGATGTTTTATCTGACCGACGTCTATGGCCCGCGCCTCACGGATTCTCCGAATTTCAAAGCGGCGGGAGATTGGACGGTCAAGCGGCTTCAGGAATACGGTCTGACTAATGTGAAAGAAGAGAAATGGGGTCCATTCGGCCGCGGTTGGGAGTGCAAGTACTTCGAGGGCCACATGGTCGAGCCCCAATTCTCGTCGCTCGCCGGTATCCCGCTCGCCTGGACGGCCGGGACCAATGGCTCTCTTTCCGGCGAGCCCATTCTCGCTCCGATGCGCTCGGACGCCGACATAGATAAATTTCGCGGCAAGCTTCGCGGGAAAATCGTCTTGTCCTCCGATCCGCACGAGTTTAAACTACCGCTCGAAGCCGAGGGTCACCGTTACACCGACGCAGAGCTGACCGATTTGGCGGCAGCGCCGGAACCGGGCGCCCGCTCCGAGTTCTTCCGCCCGCCGAACGCCTCACCTGGCCAGCGTCCCCAGCCATTTCTCACTCGCGAAGAGCGCGAGAAATTCCGCAAGAATCTCGAAGCGTTCTATAAGGACGAAGGCGTCTTGCTGGTGCTCTCGGAGAGCGCGAATGGTCCCGGCGGAATTATTTTTGCCCAATCCGGCGGCTCTCAGGATCCCAAGCGGCCCGTCGCCGTTCCGGCCGTCGCGCTCATGCCCGAGCAATACGACCGCATCGCCCGTCTTCTCGAACACAAAATCCCGGTGCAGCTCGAGTTCAATATTCAAACTCAGTTCTACAACGACAATTTGGATTCCTTTAACATCAGCGGCGAGATTCCCGGCAGCGGTCCGCACAAAGATCAAATCGTCATGCTGGGCGGACACTTCGATTCCTGGCACGGGGGCACCGGCGCAACCGACAACGGGGCTGGGAGCGCCGCAATGATCGAAGCCGTGCGCATCTTAGAGGCGATCCATCAGCCCATGGACCGCACCGTTCGGATCGCCTTGTGGGGCGGGGAAGAAGAAGGTCTGCTCGGCTCCAAAGCCTATGTGAAGGAGCACTTCGGCGATCCCGAAACCATGAAGCTCACCTCTGAGCACAGTAAGCTCTCCGGCTATTTTAATCTCGACAACGGGAGCGGCAAGATCCGCGGCGTCTATCTGCAAGGCAACGATATGATGCGGCCGGTCTTCGAATCCTGGCTAGCGCCTTTCAAAGACTTGGGCGCCTCGACCATCTCCATTCGCGACACCGGCGGCACCGACCACCTCTCTTTCGATGCGGTCGGCCTGCCCGGATTTCAGTTCATCCAGGACCCCCTGGATTACGAGACGCGCACGCATCACTCCAACATGGATGTCTACGATCGCATTCAAGCCGGTGACCTGATGCAGGCTTCCGCGATTATTGCATCATTCGTGTACAACACCGCCACTCGTCCCGAGATGCTTCCACGCAAGCCGTTGCCCAAGCCAAAGCCGACGCACGCGGGAACGCCCGCACCTTGATCGCGAAGTGTAGAAACCGCATGTTGTGCAAGGCGTTCACCGCCGTAGTTCTCTGCTCCTGCGCTCCTGCAGCTTGGGCCGCGAAGAAGCCAGTGACCATCGATGCGCTCATGCAGCACGAGCGCCCTCGCGCCCTCGAGCAAACCGCCGTTTGGGCGCCCAACGGCAGCGCGTTCGTACTCGAAAAGAACGGAGCCTTATCGCTCTACGATGTTCCATCAGGCAAGAGCCGCGACATCATTCCGCTCAAAAAGCTTGAAAGCGCGGCCGAACCTTCCGAGCGCTCGCCGGTCTTCGATTGGACCAACCGCCGTGTCACGGAAACCGATTTTCAGTGGTTTTCAGATGGCAGGCAATTGCTCGTCTCCGCCGGCGGTGACCTCTTCATCGTGCATCTTTCCAACGGTTCCTTCGAGCAACTCACCAAAACCGCCGAGGTCGAGCGCGACCCGAAGCTATCGCCCGACAATAAGTACGTTTCGTTCCGGCGCGGGCCGAATCTCTACACCCTCGATC
Source organism: uncultured Acidobacteriaceae bacterium (assembly GCA_963722935.1). Taxonomy (GTDB): domain Bacteria; phylum Acidobacteriota; class Terriglobia; order Bryobacterales; family Bryobacteraceae; genus Bog-105. Next base: position 86,681 of record CAVROY010000002.1, read on the forward strand.
TCGCAACCAAATCCGTTACGCAACTGACCCGGGACGGCTCTGACACTTTGCTCAACGCGGAGCTCGATTGGGTCTACCCCGAAGAGCTCGATCTCAGCACCGCGCACTGGTGGTCGCCCGATTCCCGTTCCATCGCCTATATGCAGTTCGATATCGCGAAGGAACCGGTCTTCCCTCAGGTATCGCTGCTCAGTCCTCACGCCGTGCTCGAACCCGAGCGCTTCCCGCAGCCCGGCGATCCCAATGCCGACGTGAAAATCGGCGTCGTTCCCGCCGCAGGAGGCGAAACGCGCTGGATGAATTTGGGCGAGCCGCGCGGCTATCTGTTTGCCCGCGTTGCATGGCTGCCCTCCGGCCGCGAAATTGCGGTCGAGAAGCTGCCGCGCATTCAAAACAAGCTCGATCTGCTGATCGCCAATATCGAAACCGGCGCGTCCCGTGTTTTTCTGCATGAAGAGGACCCGTACTGGATCAACGTCAAAGGCGATCTGAAATTCCTCCCGGATGGCCGCCTCCTCTGGACCAGTGAGCGCACCGGATTCCGCCACCTCTATCTCTATGGGCCCGACGGCACGCTCGAAAAGCAACTCACCAGCGGAGATTGGGAAGTAGATACTATCGCCGGAATCGACGAACGGCAGGGACGTGTTTTTTTCACTTCGACCGAAGCAAGTCCGCTGGAGCGTCAGCTCCATGCCGTTTCACTCGATGGCGCGCATCGACAACAAATCACCAGCGGCGACGGGACGCATTCTGTTTCGCTCTCTCCAACGGCTGCTTATTTTCTCGACGATTACAGCAGCCTGAGTACGCCTCCGCGCCGCACGCTCTACCGTGGCGATGGTACCGAAGTCCGTGTGTATAAGCAGCCTGACCTGAAGGACGTGAACGAATACGAAGTCCTTCCCACCGAAATGGTTAAGGTGAAAGCTTCCGATGGAACCATCCTCTATGCGCGCCTCATCAAGCCCGCCGGTTTTCAGCCGGGCAAAAAGTATCCAGCCGTCGTGATGGTTTATGGCGGCCCGGGCGTACAGTCGATTCACAATTCCTGGCAGGGTCTGTCCTGGGATCAATTGCTCGCGCAGCACGGGTTCTTCATCTGGCAGCTCGACAATCGTGGCTCGAACGGCCGCGGCCACGCATTCGAATCCGTGATCTATCATCACTTCGGCGTGCATGAGCTGGAGGATCAAAAAACCGGCATTCAGTACCTGATCTCGCAGGGCTTCGTCGATCCTCAGCGCATTGGCATGTATGGCTGGAGCTATGGCGGGTACATGACCCTCTATACGCTCACGAACACGTCGGGTTTGATCAAAGCGGGCATAGCCGGAGCGCCGGTGACAAACTGGCACAACTACGACAGCATCTATACTGAGCGCTACATGGGATTGCCTGAAAGCAACGAACAAGCCTATGAAGCAAGCTCAGCTACTTCCCACGCCGCAGGGCTCGATTCCAGGCTTCTGATGGTTCACAACGTCGAAGACGACAATGTTCATTTCCAGAACAGCGTTCAAATGGCCGACGCGCTCGAGAAGGCTGGCAAGCAGTTCTTTATGGTGGCCTACCCGCAGAAGTCTCACGGGGTCTCGGGACCGCTCCGCCGCCAGCTCCTGGAAGAAACCACGGAATTCTTCGAGCACAATCTCAAATAAGTCGCTGCAGCCCTTGTGCTGAAATAGGATTTCCACCGATCTGAGCTTGTCTGCTGTTCGAGCGGCCTCGATCCGAAATTCTGGTTAGCATTTCATGAGCAAAAAAATCCGTTCGACGACCATTTTGTGCGTCCGCCGGAACGGCAGAGTAGTTCTGGCAGGTGACGGCCAAGTCACCATGGGCAACGAAGTCTTAAAAGCCGGCGCCCGCAAGCTCCGACGCCTGTATAACAACAAAATCATTTCCGGCTTTGCGGGCTCCACAGCCGATGCTTTTGCCTTGTTTGCGCGCTTTGAATCGAAGCTCGAGCAACATAGCGGTAATCTGTCGCGCAGTGTTGTCGAGCTGGCGAAAGAATGGCGTACCGATCGTATGCTCCGGCACCTGGAAGCTCTCTTGCTGGTCTCCGATGCAAAGGACATGTACATTGTAAGCGGCACGGGTGACGTGATTGAACCCGACAGCCCGATAGCGGCGATTGGGTCGGGAGGACCATTTGCGAAATGTGCGGCTCTCGCGCTGCTTGAAAATACGAACCTGGGAGCCCGCGAGATCGTCGAAAAAGCAATGAAGATCGCTGCCGATGTCTGCATCTACACCAATGAAAGCGTCACGTTTGAGGAGCTGGCCTGATGGTGATCTATCTTCCGCAGCAATCCACCGACGAAACGCCGCTTCTCGATGAGCTGACGCCTCGCGAGATCGTTGTCGAGTTGGACAAGCATGTCGTCGGCCAGGCCGACGCGAAGCGTTCTGTCGCGATCGCCCTCCGCAATCGCGTTCGCCGCCAGAAACTCGATCCCGAGATGGCCGAAGAGGTCATGCCGAAAAATATCCTGATGATCGGCCCGACTGGCGTTGGAAAGACTGAGATTGCGCGCCGGCTGGCGAAACTCGCCAATTCGCCTTTCCTGAAGGTGGAGGCCAGCAAATTCACTGAAGTCGGCTATGTCGGCCGCGACGTCGAATCGATCATCCGCGACCTGGTCGATGTCTCCATCGATATGGTTCGCGAAGAGCGTCTCGAGCAAGTTGCCGATCGTGCCGAGCAGCAAGCCGAAGACCGCCTGCTCGATCTCCTCATGCCGCCGCAAGCCGAGCCCGCCGAAAGCGCCGAGCGAACCCGGGAAAAGCTGCGTGAGAAGCTGCGCGCCGGTAAGCTCGACGACCGCTCCGTGGAAGTCGACGTCAAAGAGCGTGGTCCCACTTTCGAGGTTTCTACCAACGGAAACATCGAAGAGATGGACATCAACCTGAAAGACGTCATCCCCGGTCTCTTCGGCCCGCGGACGAAGAAGCGCAACATGCGTGTTTCAGAAGCTCTGGAATATCTGGTTCAGGAAGAAGAGCAAAAACTGGTCGACATGGACCAGGTAACCCGCATCGCGCTCGAGCGCGTCGAACGCAATGGCATCGTGTTCCTCGACGAGATCGATAAAATTGCCGGTCGCGAGGGCGGTCACGGGCCGGACGTGAGCCGCGAAGGCGTTCAGCGCGACATTCTTCCCATTGTGGAAGGCACTACCGTCAACACGCGGCACGGATTTGTCCGCACCGATCACATCTTATTCATTGCCGCCGGGGCGTTTCACGTTTCAAAGCCGTCCGATCTGATCCCGGAGCTGCAAGGGCGATTCCCCATTCGAGTCGAGCTGAAATCCCTCAATGAGGCAGATTTCATCCGCATCTTGAAGGAGCCGAAATCCGCGCTGATCAAGCAATACATGGCACTGCTCGAAACCGAAGGCATCAAGCTCAGCTTCACCGACGATTCGCTGATCGAGATCGCCAGCATCGCCGCGCAGGTCAACCAATCTGCGGAAAATATCGGAGCCCGCCGTCTTCACACCATCATGGAGAAGCTGCTCGAAGACATTTCGTTCGACGGTCCGGATCTCAAGAAGAAAAACATCAAGATCGACGCCGTGTACGTTCGCAAGCAACTCGCCGAGATAGTAAAGGACCAGGATCTCAGCAGGTACATTTTGTAGTGCGGGCTGCCGGATTTGCGGTTCTCGCCGGAATCGTCTTTCTCTCGAGCTGTGGCTATGTCGGCCCGGTCGTACCGCCCTCACCCGAGCTTCCGCAGCCCGTGACAAACTTGAACGTCGTCGAGCGCGGCGATCAGCTTCTGCTCACCTTCGACGTCCCCGCGCGCACTACCGATAATCTCGCCATCAAGCGCTTTTCCGAGATCGATCTCCGTATCGGCTCCAGCCCCATGCCCTTCGACCTGGAACACTGGGCTGCTTCTGCGCGCGCGTATCAGTTGTCCATTCCTCCGCCCAACGATCCCGACGATCCGAAGCCGCACCCTATCGCCAAAACTCTTCCCGCCGCGGATTGGACCGGCCAGCGCATCGCCGTCCTGGTTCGAACCGCGGTCAAGCAGCACGATCGTTTCTCGCAGTGGTCGAATCGTGTTGTGCTCCAGGTGGTGCCGCCCATCGCCGCTCCCGAGCTGCAGGCGAAAGCGGTCAAGCCAGGGTTCCTGCTCACTTGGACCCCGCCAGCGCCGGGCCTCGAATACCAGATCTTCAGGCAAGACGCGAGTGACAAAATGCCGGTCCTAATCGGAACCACGGACACGTCTCCCTTCGTCGATCAGACCTCCCATTGGGATACGCCCTACGTCTATACCGTCGTCGCCCAGAAGGGCTCGGCCGAGAGTTTGGCATCGAAGCCGGTAAGAATCGAATCCGCCGATATTTTTCCTCCTGAGATTCCCGCCAGCATCACGGCGGTCGCCGGTCCGGATTCAGTCGAAGTGTCCTGGTCGCGCAGCCCGGATGCGGATACCAAGGGCTACTATGTCTACCGCCAAACCGGCGCCGGACCATTCGAGCGTCAAAACGGCCTCCTGACGCTTCCCACCTTCAGCGATCACAACGTTCAGCACGGCCATACGTACCGTTATGCGGTCAGCGCCGTCGATCAAAAAGGGAACGAAAGCAATAAATTGAAGCCCGCTGAAATCGCTTTTTAGACGTTTAGCCGAAGGTTCTCTTCGTTTTGCTCGAACTGCTATCCGCAAGCTGACCCAGATTGATATCGTCGTAAGAAGATTTAACGATTCCACCGGGCAATCACCTGGAGGCGCGCTGTTGGGAGATCGCACGGGCCAGCACAGCGTCAGGATCAATGATCAGTTTCGCATCTGTTTCCGATGGGAAACGGATGGGGCATCCGACGTAGAGATCGTGGATTATCGCCCATAGAAAGAGCTAAACCTGATGAGTATCAAACGACCTGCAAATGGCTGGAACATTCGGCGGGCTCCCGTGCATCCCGGCGAAATCCTCCGTGAGGAGTTCTTGGTTCCACTGGAGCTCTCCGCAAATCGCCTCGCTATGGAACTTCGTGTTCCGGTTAGCCGCATTACCGAAATTGTGAATTGCCGTCGCTCCGTCAGCGCTGACACCGCGCTGCGGTTGGAGCGTTATTTCGGCATGAATGCGGATTTCTGGCTGGGCTTACAGAAGGACTTCGATTTGCAGACCGCGCGTCAGGCCCAGGGGAAGAAGATTGCACAGGATGTACGACCGCGTTCACACAAAGCGGCATGATTGCATTTTCGAGAGGCGGATTTTCGGATTACACAAACCTATCGTTACGCAGTCAGCGCTGTCGTGCGGCTGCGGTCGCGATTCACATGGTGCATCACAACGTTGCCCGGATTCACAAGATCCTAAGGCTAACCCCTGCTACGGCAGCGCGATAACCGACCACGTGTGGGATCTCGAAGAAATCGCCGCCCGGGCAAACTAGGGAACATGCATAAGGTGCTCATGACCGGCCGTGCCGAAACTCGATCAGGAGCGTACCGCGCGATCGATAAAGAAGGAACGAAAGCGACAAATCGAAGCCCGCTGAAATCGCTTTTTAGGCGTCTAAAGTAGCGATTTCGCTGGTCGCAGGGAGCGCAATCGGGAAACCGCGGCCCTATGGTAGCATCGAGCCATAGAATGCCGAGGTTCATGCTGGGAGCTTCTGCTTGCCCCGATTCCTGACGGCGCCTACCGCGTCATTCCAGGAATTTCTTTTTCTAGCTGGCAGGGCATTTTCCAATCTAGTTCGTAGCCCGCACTACTACGACGACGTGTTCCTGCAGATGGACATCATTGGTGTCGGCAGCCTCTCCATCGTCATTCTGACCGGTCTTTTCAGCGGCGGAATCATTGCCTTGCAAATGTCCCGCGCGCTCGCTACCTACGGAGCGACCAGCCAGGTAGGCGCCATCGTCGCCATCACGCTGGTTCGCGAGCTCGGCCCGATCTTGACTGCCATTGTCGTCGCCGGCCGCAATGGATCGGGAATCGCCAGCGAGCTCGGTTCCATGAAAGTCACCGAGCAGATTGACGCCATGCGCGCTCTCGGCACCGATCCTGTCCAGAAGCTCGTGACGCCTCGGCTGATCGCCACTGCCCTCATGCTCCCATGCTTGACCGTAATAGCCGATGCGCTCGGCTGGTTCGGTTCTTATTTGGTCGCAGTGCCACTCCTGCACATTATTTCCCCGAGTGAATTTTGGTCTTCGTCCTGGCGCGCGCTCGTCATGAACGATCTTGCGCAAGGTCTGCTCAAGCCGTTTGTTTTCGGCATGATCATCGCCTTGGTGGGGTGCCACTATGGACTGCGCACCAGTGGCGGCACGCAAGGCGTCGGCAAGGCGACTACTGAAGCCGTCGTTTCCGCTTCGATCTGGATCTTTTTTGTCACCTTCTTGTTCGACAAGATCTTTGTGAACCTGTAATCCATGCCGGAAACCGATAAAACCGTTCTCGATATGAAGAAGGTCAACGTCCAGTTTGGTGACACTTGGGGTCTGCATGACGTTTCGCTCACCCTTCAGCCCGGCGAGACGCGTATCATCTTTGGAGCTGCCGGCAGCGGCAAAACGACTTTGTTGAAAGCGATCATCGGTCTGGTTGGTGTCGATTCCGGCGACATCAAGCTGTTCGACGAAGATGTCACCTCGCTCAAAGAGCGCGATTTGTTTTCCCTCCGCAGCCGCGCAGGATTCCTGTTTCAGGAAGGCGGTCTATTCGATTCGCTTTCGGTTGGCGAAAACGTGGAATACCCGTTGCTCAACCAGCAAACTCGCGGCGACGATCACAAATCGGCAGTCTCGGAAACCGAAGCCGAAAAGCGCGCGCGCGAAGCATTGACGTTCGTCGAATTAGCTCAAACGTTCGACAAGACTCCCGGCGAGCTCTCCGGGGGAATGCGGCGCAGAGTCGGTATCGCCCGCGCAATCGTGACGGAGCCGCCGCTCGTCCTGTATGATTCACCCACCGCCGGCCTCGATCCCATTACCGCCAACACGATCATGGCCCTCATCGCAAAAGAGCGTGACGTTCGCAATTCGGCTTCGCTCATCGTGAGCCACCGCTATCAGGATGGAGAGCTCATGGACAGTTACCGCTACGATCCCGAGCATGAGGAACTCGTTCCGGTCAGCGAAAACGACCCCGCCCGCACCCGAACCAAGTTTATTGTGATGAGGGAGGGTGAAATTGTCTTTTTCGGCACCCGCCAGGAGCTCGCAAGCTCGAATGACGACTACTTAAAAAGGTTCATTAGACACGAAGGTTAGTTATGCCCAGTAAAGAACGAGTCAGTTACGCGCAATTGAAAGTAGGAATCTTGGGACTGGTTGCGCTCTTCTTCGTGACGCTGCTCATCTTTCTGTTAACCGGCGACACGAACTGGTTCACGAAGCGCGTTCCACTGCACGTCTATGCCGGCGATGCCGACGGCCTGACCCCTGGAAGTCCGGTGGACGTCAATGGGATCCAGGTGGGCTCCGTCAAGAACATCGCGCTCTCCGGACTGACCGATCCGCAGCGCGTCATCAAAATAGATTTTGAAGTCGACCAGGATGCGCTCAAGCAGATTCCCGTCGATTCCATCGCTTCTATCGCCTCGTCGAATCTGTTGGGAAGCACAAAGTTTCTGGGGATCACCAAGGGGAAAAACCAGGAAACCATTCAACCCGGAGCGACGCTGAAGGCTGCGAACACGCAGGAGTTTCAGCAGCTTGTCCAGCAAGGCTTCGGCGTGCTCGATTCGGCCCAGGCGATCCTCCAAAAGATCCAGGACATTGTCGGCCAGATCGAAGTGGGCCACGGCACCATCGGCAAATTGTTGGTCGATGAATCCCTCTTCAATAGCCTGCAAGCCACCGTGAACCAGGTACAGCAACTGGCCACCACTTTGAATTCGAGAACGGGAACCATCGGAAAGCTGGTGAATGACCCTGCTCTGTACAACCAGGCTCAGGGCTTACTAACGCGCATCGATTCGATCACCCAGGGCATCGAGCAAGGGCAGGGAAGCGCCGGTCTTTTTATCAAAGATCCCAAGATGTACAACGATCTGGACAAATCGCTCGGTCAGCTCAACACAATTCTCACCAACTTGAACCAGGGCAAAGGAACTGCCGGACAGTTACTCGCCAGCGATAAGATAGCGAACCAGATTTCCACTACCATCGACAAAGTGAATGTCTTGATGGATAAGGTGAATTCCGGACAAGGCACTATTGGCCAGCTCATGGTGAATCCCGCTCTCTACGACGCAGCGACAGGAACGACGCGCGAGCTTCACGGCCTGCTGAAGGATTTCCGCGCCAATCCGAAGAAGTTTCTCACCATTAAGCTGCAGATCTTTTAGCGACCGGTTGAAGCGCCTCATTATCAATGCCGACGATTTCGGCTTCACGTCCGACGTGAACGCGGGAATCGTTCATGCCCATGGCCACGGAATATTGACTTCAACAACGTTGATGGCCAATGGCGATGCGTTCGAAGACGCTGTTCGTCTCGCGAAAGAGACGCCATCCCTGGACATCGGATGCCATCTGGTCCTGGTGCAAGGTCGGTCACTGATTAGCGGCCAGCCACTGCCGGAAACGCTGCGCCAGCTCATCGCGAAACTTCCCGGAAGGAAGCTCGATGTTTATGCCGAGCTCCGCGTTCAGATAGAGAAGATTTTATCCGCCGGCTTGCGCCTTACGCACCTCGATACGCACAAGCACACCCACATCGTCCCTTCGATTTTCCGGATCGTTGCGCGGCTCGCGCACGAGTTCGCAATCCCCTATGTCCGTTTGCCTCTCGACGAAAGTCTTCCGCTTGCGCGCGTACCTTGCGCTATGGCCAGCCGTTTTTATCGCGGCCTGGCAAGCCGCTACAACGTCCGGATGACTTGCCATTTTCTCGGATATCGCCTCACAGGTTCGCTCAACGAAGAAACTCTCGCCGCAGCCTTGCGGCATATTCCCGAGGGCACAACCGAATTCATGTGCCATCCCGGATTCGCCGGTCCCGAGCTTCACGCCGCGCGCACCCGCCTCAAAGAATCGCGGGAGCGCGAGCTCGAAGCACTTACCTCTCCGCGCATTCGCGAGTTAATCGCGCAGCACGGAGTCACGTTGACAGGTTTTACCGCGGACCCTCCGGAACATTGCGCAGAATGAGCCCGCTCGGAAGCGTTTTGTAAAATTCGTTCGGATTCATGCCGATGATCCGACCGTCGAAAATCGTCGCCACCACTCGTGTATCGGCGATCTTCACTGGATTGATCGCGAAAATGTCATCGGACAGAATGGCCAGATCCGCGAGTTTCCCCGGCTCGATCGACCCCTTGATCTTTTCCTCGAAGCTCGCATAGGCCGAACCCATCGTGTAGGCGCGAACCGCTTCGGCTACCGTGATTTTTTGCTCCGGTACCCATCCATCCGGGTGCTTGCCGTCCAGCGTGCGGCGCGTCACGGCGCCATAGATTCCCATCATCACGTTCATCGGCGCAACGTCCCAATCGGAGCCGAACGCCAATGTTGTGCCGGCATCCAGCAGCGATCGAAACGCGTACGTCGTCTTGGCCCGCTCCGGCCCGATTCGCTTTTCCGCCCAGCGCCCGTCGTCGATGCAGTGGTAAGGCTGCATGGATGCAATCACGTGCAACTGTCCAAAGCGCGGAATATCGGAGGCCAGCAAATGCTGCGCGTGTTCAATCCGCAGACGCCGGTCTCGCGGTCCGTGCTGTTTCTCAACGCGCTCATAGAACCCCAGAATGGTGTGATTCGCTTTGTCCCCGATAGCATGAATCGCGATCTGCAGTCCGGCGGCGTCGGCGTGCTCGATGTTGTGAAACATCTGCTCGGGATCCGACAGCTCGTCGCTCGGAATACCCGTAGACCCCGGCGCATCCACATACGGCTGAAACATCAACGCAGTCGTTGAACCGAGCGATCCATCCGCGAAGCCTTTCAACGCGCCGATGTGCAGGTACTCGCTCCCGAAATCCGCCAGCACACCCACCGACGCCAGCCGTTGCCACGATGGAAGCGGTTGATGCCCGGAAACGCGTACGTGCAGCTCGCCATTCCGTAGCATGGTCTGGTACGCGCGAAATACATCGGGCGCGGCCGACATATCTTGCACGCTCGTAACGCCTTGCGCGTTCGCATAGGTCTGTGCCGCCCGTAATGCATCGATGATGTCCTGCTGGGAAGGTGCGGGAATAACCTTCGTCACCAAGGCCTGCGCCGCGTCCTTCAGCATGCCCGTCGGATTCCCGCTCGCGTCGCGAACAATCACGCCGCCCGGCACGTCTTTCGTGTTCCGGTCCACGCCCGCCAGCTTCAACGCCACCGAGTTGGCAAGCGCCTCGTGGCCATCCAGTCGATTCACAAAGACAGGCCAGTTCTGTGTAACCGCATCGATCAGCTCGTGGGTGGGCAAACGCGCCGGTGTCCAATTCTGCTCGTCCCAATCGCCTCCCGTAATCCAATGTCCCGTCGGCCGCGTGCGCGCAAACTCAGCAAGAGTCGCGCGAAACTCTTCCTGACTTTTCGAGTAGCGCAGTTGCGGTCCCGTCAGGTTCGTGCCGCCCGAATAGAAATGCACGTGCGCATCGTCGAAGCCCGGCGTCACGCGCCTGCCTCCCAGATCCGTGACCGGTGTACCGTCCTGCTTCAGTTTCAGAATCTCGGAATTCGTGCCCACTGCCAGAATCCGGTTACCTGCAATCGCGACTGCTTCGGCTTGTTCCTGGGCTGGATTTGCCGTCCAGAACTTTCCGTTCATCAAAATCCACGTCACGGGATTCTGTGCCCTCGCCGCAATCGCCGCGCCCGCCACTGCAATCGCCGCCGCCGCAAATACCCAGTGCATTTTCATCCGCATCCGTTCACCCCGCACCGTCCCGGTTCATCTTCGAAGCCAATGTACTGCACCTCTTCCTCCAGCTCGAACCCGAAGCGATCGCGCACCCGCTGCTTCAGGTCCTGAATGATCGCCACCAGGTCCGCCGCCACTCCGGCGCCGTCGTTGTAAAGCAGATTGGCGTGATAAATAGCCACCTGAATGTCGCCGCGTCTCATTCCCTTAGCGCCCACTTGCTCGAGAAACCAGGCCGACGGAATCTTGCCTTCGCGCACCAGGGTTGCCGGCACCTGCTGTTGTACATCCACTGGTAGATCCGCTAAAAACACATTCTTGAAAATGCTTCCCGCGCAGCGCATGATGGGCGGATACTTGGCGTCCCGGATCGTGCGAATCTCCGCGGCAGTCCTGGCCAGAGTTTCCGCATCGCCTTCGTGGAAGCGCAGGTCGGTCGAAAGGATCACCCAATCTTTCCGCCTTTTTAAAATGCTCTCACGATACCGGAATTTGCATTCCTCATTCGAGAGCGCATGCACATTCTTCCCATCCGTCACGCGCACGCTTTCCACCAATTCCTGAATCGAGTGCCCATACGCGCCCGCATTTCCATACACCGCGCCGCCCAGGTAACCGGGAATGCCGGTCAGCGTCTCCAAGCCCTTCAGGCCCATCCCGATGCTGTGATCGACAACCTCCTGCAAAATGGCGCCCGATTCGACACGCAGCACCGCGCCGTAGCGTGCAATCCGCGATCCCGTGTACCGCAGCACGACTCCATCGAATCCGCAATCCGAAACCACCAGATTCGTACCGCCGCCGATCACCACACGCGGAAGCGCGAACGTCTCCACCGTCCGCAAGCTCTCGATAAACGCCCCTGTATCCGGAGCGCCGCAGAGCACTGCCGCCGGCCCGCCAATCCGAAAACGCGTATGCGCGGCGAGCGGCGTATCGCGAAGAATCGTTACGTTAGGGATGGCAGCCAGGCGGCTCACGGCCGCGGAAGGCACGGGCATCGATCCTTGATTATAAGGGTGACGTGATTATAGGGTGAGTCCGCTCTCCTGCTGCGCCAGCCGCTCCAGCGCCTCGCCGCTGAGCCGGCAGATTCTCCACGTATCGTGTACCACCGCGCCAAGTTTCTCGTAGAAATCGATCGCCGGTTGATTCCAATTGAGCACCGCCCAATTCATGCGCCCCAATCCGCGTCCGACCGCAATCCGCGCCAGCTCAGCCAGCATCGCCTTGCCGATTCCGCGTCCACGATGCGACGGCTCGATGTAGAGATCCTCCAGATACAACCCGCCACGCGCCAAAAACGTCGAGAAATTGCGGAAATACACCGCGAACCCAACCGGCTCTTCCCCGACATAAGCCAGCAGAACTTCTGCAACCGGATCTTTGCCGAACAACGCCGCGTCGAGCCGCTCTTCATCGGCAACAACTTCATGCGACAGCTTCTCGTATTCGGCCAGCTTGCGAATAAAGCCGAGTATCAGCGGTACATCTTCTCTCTTTGCAGGAGAAATGCGCAAGTCCGCGCGTGCGGGAGACATTTCTGGATTTTCGCAGAGCGGCGAACACAGATCTCGAATCTATCTCACCCGCTTCTGCACTTCCAATCGCAGCATCACGTCTTTCGCCAGCGGCACGTTCACAGTCTCCGCCGCATGGAGGTACGGCTTCAAAACGCCAGCTTCCTGATAAGCCAGATCCGCCCCATCGTCGATGGCGATCGCGGCATAACGGCCCGGGTGCGCGCCTTGCAGGGAAAAGGTTCCATCACTGTCGCTCTGGTCGCGCGGCACGAATGTTCCCGCGCTGCGGTCGTAGGGAACCAGCAGCACCAGCGCGCCGCTCACGGGCTTTCCGTCCTTCAGTGCAATACCCTTCACCGCTGTTTCGCCGGCTGCCGCTACAAGGGTGATCTGTGCGGACCCTCCCTCTCGCACTTCCAAAAGGCCGTCCGCATACTTCATTCCCTTCACGCTGACCGATTTGATGTACAAACCGGCAACGTTGCCCAGTCGAATTTCATATTCGCCCGGTGCGATGCTCCCGCTATTCATGCCCTTCATCTGGAATGAGCCGTCCTCGTGAATCTGCCCGATCGTCGGCTGGCCGTTGCGCACGTTTCCGAACCAGACCATCAGATTTTGTGGCCGCTGTATGTTTTCAAAAGAAATCTGCCCGGAAACGCTCGTGGTGGACAGTCCGGATATATCGACGGTTGAGCTGCTGCTGACATCGATCGTCGTGCTCGTCCCCACCTCCAGCCTTCCCTCGCGTGCTCCATTCGCTGAGTGCATGACAGAAAGCACGTACCGCCCTGGCGGGGCACCCCCGATTTCGAAATCGCCGCTGCCGCCTTGCATCTGATTTTGCCCCGGAACCGGAGACAGCAGCAGTCCGCCGGGACCAACGGCCGACAACTGCGTAAAAATCGGGGGTCGCGAAATCTGCGGAACCTGCCCGGAACCATCTGCGATCTGTGGCGGCGTCTCGCCCGAAATACCTACGATCTTCACGTGTACCGCCGGTACCGGATGCATCGCGATCTGCACCTGTGCATCTCCGCTGAGCGCAATCGGTGTAGCGGCCGCCGCATCTGTCGTCCCCGCATAGTAAGTAATCGGATACGCCACTTCCAATTCGCCGCGTAACGTGCGCTGCTGGTCGGTATGCGTCTCGTTTCCGCCCACAGAATTTTGTGCATACCAGGGCTGCGCTTCCACCGCCGCCAAATAGGTTCCAGGCGCCAGGTTCCCGAATCGCGCGATTCCGCTGCCGCCCGTGTTCTCTTGGGCCGCGACTGCCATCTGCTCCCATCCCTCCGCGACTCCCTGGTGAAACAGCACTACGAGCGCATTCCTCACTGGCTCGCCTTCTTCATCGACGACGCTGACCGCCAGCCGCACCGGCTCGGGCAAAAGGAAGCGGATGTGCTCGGAATCGAGCCCCGGCCCCACTGCGATTCCGGTCGAAAACTGCTCGTGTTGCTGATAGATGCGCGACCTTCCTCGATACTCCGCCTGCAGCGAATACTTGTCCGGTGCAAGGCCACTGAACGAAAAGCTCCCATCTTGCCGGGTAACCACCGTCACGGTGTCGTTCGGATGGGTGTTCGTCGTGATGGTCATGGCGGCGTTCTTGATCGGTTTGCCGCTCGCTTCCTGGACGACGATTCCGGCGATCGTATAGCCGCCAGCCCGCGCGGTAGGGGTTTGCCGCGCTGCATACATCACGATCCCGGCCAGTAACCCGGTCGCTATCCACCAGCGCGACCGGACCCTCACTGTTCTCCTCTCTCGATCACGTTCAGGGTTACCGTTGCGTTTCCGTTGGCTGCGACGCTCACCTGCTGGCCCGCATAGTCGCGGAGCGCCTCCGGATTTCCGTACTCCAGGTCATCTATGTTTGAGAACGCATAGATGTGGTAATCCCCCGGGCCCAAATTCGAAAACATAGTGCTGGCGTTCCCGTTCCCGCTCGGTTGCCACATCTGTATCTGGGGCTCCGTTAGGCCCGAGTCCGCGACCAGCAGCACAACTGCCGCCACATTCTCCCGTTCCGAGTGAATCGTCGCCGTCACGCTCCCGCAGTCGCTTCGCGTCGATACCGTGATCGGTGGCGGAGCAGTACCGTTGCCTGCCACAACCAGCGGGTCCCGCGTCAAATCGGTCGCCCCGGATGTGACGGTATCGACGCACTGCATCCCGAACGGTTGAACCAGCACCCTATATCTGCCCGCCGGTACGTAGGGTATCTGGATACGCGGCGGTTCTCTCGCCTCCGTTCCTCCCGATGCCCCCTCTGGCGTGCCGCCCGCGCCTGCCTGGTTCGGCTCGGCTTGCGAATAATACTGCTCGTTGCGCCGTGCCGTTTCGGGTATCAGGCGAACTTGAACTTGCACCCCATTGAAAACCGGTCCCGAAAATTGAACAACCCCCACCTGCGTTTGCGGCGGAGGCGGCGCGGAATTCACCACTACCGGAATCGCGATCGTCGGCTGCAGCGCGATTTGCAAGCCTCGGATATCGGCATCCGCCACTGCCACCGGCTGCTCCGCCTCAACTATATGGCCCTGATTGTCGTTCGCCTGAAAACGAAGAATCCACGACCCGGCCGGCACCATTCGGAGCACAAAACGCCCATTCTCCGGATTAAGGCCGTAGTTGCCTAGGTTCTGCTGCTCGTGTTCTTCATTTTCGATCCACACCTGTACCCGAGCATTAGGCAGAAGGCCGGTGACGACGCCGCTAATGCCGAACGCCTTCACAGGCCGCAGCGTGAAATCCGCCCGCGCCTCCTCGCCGGCTCGTAAGGCGATCGGCTGGGCGCTCGTTATGCTGTCGCTGTCCGGATAATATTTGGCCGGATAGACTTGGCCGCCAGGCAATAGGCGGTTGCCTGCTTGAACGCATTGCACATATACAGTGCCCGCCGGCAGATCGTCTTTTTCGTACACGCCGTTTTCGTCGGTCGTCACCCACCCAGAATCGCTGAGCTGCTTGCGCCCTTGCATGATTTGCTCGGCGGCGATTCGGATTTGTAGACCCGCGATCGGCTCCCCATCCGGATCCACCGCCGTACCCGTGATTCGCGCGGCCGGCCGCAGCGGTATGCGGAAATCGTTCGTGCCGGAGCTCACCGTAAACGGCTCCGGCGCCGTGACACCTTGCCCGTTGCTGTTTCCGTCCATAAATCCTGGGCGTCGCGCGGTGATCAAGGCAGGTCCGTCCGGAACGCCTTCGATTTCAAAGCGTCCATCCCCTCCCGTGAATGCGAAAAGTTGCTCGCCGGCAGCCGCCAGGGTGACCAGCGCCCGCCGTACCGGCTCACTCGTCACCGAGTTGTAAACGGTCCCGGTGACGGTATCACGCTTGATTTGGGTATTGGGCTGATTGGCGGGCCGATTGGGTATGGACATGATTTGCGCTTGGCCCGCCCCCGTCCAGCAGGGGAGCATCGCCAACATGACCGGCGCCGACACCACCAGCGCCGACACCACCAGCGCCACCCTCACCCGCTGCCAAACAGGCTCCATGTCCCTCCTGGAACTTAGAAGCCGCGAGCGTTCGCCCGGTTCCCGCATTTCCATAGCCTCGCCCGCGGCCCGGTCACGCGTCTTGAACAAAACTTCCACGCGTTTGTTCTCAAAGATATACTTTCCCTCACTCCTGGCGAGCCGAATAATCGCGCATACCTATAAAACGGAATGACCACAAAGCTATTCACCTCGTTCGCAAGTGCCGATAAAGCTCCTAAGAACTCGAAATTCCCCCGGGCCTAAGTTCAAAGCCATGTCTGATCGAGCAGTACCCGCGCGTCGTCGCCCAGCCTCAAGAAAACGTTCCAACCGGGAAAACTGCACAGCCTCCGAAAAGTGGATCGGCTGGAAGGTACTGGCCCTGCTCCGCCGCTACCGTTTCACGCTGTCCTGCCTCTCGCTTCTGATCCTGGTAGCCGCTGCCCTGGACCTTGCCATCCCCTTCGTCACCCGCACTCTGATCGACCAGATCGTTCATGCCCTGGGTTCCAAGCGTGTCGAATCCGTGCGCATCCTGCTTCTTTCGGCAGCCGCCATTTTTGCCGCCACCACCGCCACCCGCCTGCTGCGATCGTTCTACAATTACCGCCTGTTTTTGACCGCCTCCCAATGCGAGGACGAAGTCAAGAATGCCGCCTTTACCAACTTTCTATCGCTCGATACCGAGTACCACGTGAGCGTCAATACCGGAGAGGTGGTGGGCGCGCTCGATCGCGGAGGCACCGCCATCTTTGTCGTTCTCTATGAAGTACTGGGGCAGAATCTCATTCCACCCCTGCTGGTCGTCGGGGGCGTGCTCGTGTCGCTCCTGATGAAAAATCCGTGGATCGCGCTGATGGTCTTTCTGCCGCTCCCGGCCTACGTCCTGACTATCGGCCGCTTAGGCGAGCGCATGCACTACGTCGAGCGCCGGGTCAGCCGCGCCTTCGAAACGATTACCAAAGAGTCTTACGACATCGCGAGTAATGTTCGCGCCGTCAAGAAATTCAGCCAGGAAAAACAGGAAGCGGCTCTGCAGCGCAGACTCCACGATAGCGCTCGCGATGTCCAATACCGCGGTGAGCGGCTCTGGGCCACCATCGAGAACGTTCAAAGCGTCATCGCCACCGCCGGCCGGGTCGGCGTCATTGCTCTGGGCGGATATTTCGTCCTTGCCCATCGCTGCACGGTCGGCGATTATGTCCTGTTCATCGCCATGCAGGACATGGTCTACGGACCCATCTCCGCGCTGTCCGTGATCTTGCCTAAATTTCGCAGAAATCTCTCTCGCGCCGAGCGTCTTTTCGAAATTCTCGAACAAACCCGCACCATCTGCGACGCGCCTCATGCGGAAGATCTTCCCGCGGTTCAGCATTCCATCGAATTTAAGAACGTCTCGTTCCGGTACGCGGGCGCCGATCGTGACGCGCTTCGCGACGTCAGCTTCAAGGTGCCGGCCGGATCCATGGTGGCCCTCATCGGCCGCAGCGGATCGGGCAAGAGCACTTTGATGAACCTGCTGCAGCGGCTCTACGATCCGCAACAAGGCGCAATTTTGCTCGATGGCAAAGATATCCGCGACCTCGAGCAGCGCAGTCTCCGCGACCACATCGCGGTGGTCCCTCAGGAAATAGAGCTGTTCTCGCGAACTGTGTTGGAGAACGTAGCTTATGGACGAGAGCACGTCTCCCGCTCCGAAGTAGAGCGCGCGGCCGAAGCCGCCCAGGCGCACTCTTTTATTCAAAACTGCCGCGATTCTTACCAGACACAAGTCGGTGAGCGCGGGCTGCGCCTCTCCGGTGGAGAGCGCCAGCGCCTGGGCATTGCCCGGGCGATTCTGCACGACCCGCGCATTCTGATCCTCGACGAAGCTACCAGCCATCTCGATAACGAAAGCGAGCGGCTCATCCAGGTCGCGTTCGAGCGCCTCATTGAGGGACGGACCTGCTTCGTGATTGCCCATCGCCTGTCCACCGTTCGCAAGGCCGACATCGTCGTCGTGTTCGATGAAGGCCGCGTGGAGGCCATCGGCACGCACGCGGAGCTCTGGAACACCAGTCCAACCTACCGAAAATTGCACTCTCTCCATTTGGCCGAGCAGCCCAAGCCTCGGTTGGTGCCGGAACCATCGCCCGTTCAGGCCTTCGTAGGCTGAAACCGCGCGCGTGAACAAGCGCTTTTGCAAGAATAATGCTGCCGCCGCGCAGTCGATCGTCACGGCTGCCGGTCAGACTCCGCCCGCTCTGTACACCCAAGGCGATCAAGCCTACGAACAACTGGTCCAGGGCAAGGATCTCAATCTGGTCGTCATCGCGATCCCGTGGCGCTGGCATACGCCTATGGCCGTTTCCGCCATGAAGCAGGGTAAGTACGTCGCCACGGAGGTGCCCGCCGCGACCACTCTCGAAGAGCGCCGCGGGCTCTGGCCCGATCTCGATGTGTACGACGCCGCGGCCGGTCCGCGCCCGGTCCACTCAGCGCACAATCGCTCGCTCAGGAGGCGCTCCCGTTCCCTTTCCGGATTTCACCCGCGGCCGCTGGAAAGAACGCCAAAATCGAGAGTTAGCCGCCCGCCGATTCTTCGATCAGTAACTTGCGCGCCTTCTCGATCTCCTTTTTCCGCGCTGCATCCACCTTCGGAAACGCCAGCTTCAAAGATTCGAGCGTCTCGATGATCGCCGAGGCCACCACCATACGCGTAAACCATTTATGATCCGCAGGCACAACGTACCACGGCGCATAGGGCGTTGCGGTGTGCCGGATCGTCTCCTCATAAGCGTCCATGTAATCGTCCCAACGCCCCCGCTCGCGCACATCGCTCTCCGAAAATTTCCAGTTCTTGTCCGGCTGGTCCAGCCTTGCCAGAAACCGCGCCCTCTGCTCTTCTTTCGATACGTTCAGAAAAAATTTCCGCACCGCGACACCCTCGCGGTCCAGATATCTCTCGAAAGCGCTGATATGTTCAAATCGCTGCTTCCAGATATTCTTCGTGGTCAGCGATTTCGGCAAGTGCTCGGCATCCACCAAGTGTGCATGCACCCGCACCACCAGCACCTCCTCGTAATACGAGCGATTGAAGATCCCGATCTGTCCTCGCGCAGGCAACTGTTTCACCGCGCGCCATAAAAAATCGTGATTCAGTTCTTCTGTCGAAGGCGGTTTGAACGACGAAACCCGGCACCCCGCGGGATTCACGCCGCTCATCACGTGCCGGATCGCGCTGTCTTTCCCTGCCGCATCCATGCCCTGAAAAATCAGCAGCACGGCCCAGCGATCCTGCGCGTCCAGTTTCTGCTGCATATCGTTGAGCCGCTCGACGGTGCCCTTCAGGAACTCGTCTGCTTCTTCCTTCAAATCCAGGCCCTGTGTATCGGCCGGATCGAAATCCTTCAAGCGGAATCTCTTGCCGTGAGTGACGCGGTATGGCTCAATCAGCTTCGGGATCTTCGGGATTTTCGTTTGCTTCATGCTGCGTCTCGTCCTTGCGAAGCGCGCCGCCGCTATACCGGCTCGAACAGCACCCGAAACGTAGATCCCTGTCCCGCTGCGCTTTCGACTTCGATGCGCGCATGATGCCGCTGCGCAATCCCCGCCGCGAGCGAAAGTCCTAATCCCGATCCGCTCTCCACCGTCTCCCGCGCCTCAGGCGCGCGATAGAACCTCTCGAAAATGTGCGGCAATTCGGATTCCGGAATACCGGATCCGGTATCTCGAATCTCCAGATGAAGCTGGTCTCCGGATTCCTGCACGCTGACTAAAACTTCGCCTCCCGGCGCCGAATACTTGATCGCGTTATCGAGCAGCACCAGAACCAGGCGGCGAATGGCCCGCTCGTTCCCTGCTACGCGCGCCGAATTTTCTTTGGACCGGCACGTGAGCCGGATGGCCTTCGATTCGGCCAGCGGCTTCATTTCCCCGCAGATTCTCTCCACCATCGGTGCCAGAACGATGCTCGCCATCGGCATATCCACCGTTTCCGAATCGCATCTGGCGAGAAACAACAAATCCTCGATCAGCCGTGTCATGCGCTCCGATTCGGTAACGATCTCGGCGAGCGCTCCACGGTATTGCGCTTCGGTGCGCGGCCTGCGCGCTGCAATCTCCGCCGTCGTCCGAATCACCGCGACCGGAGTCCGCAGCTCGTGCGAAGCGTCGGCCGTGAAGCGCGCGAGCCGCTTCACAGCGTCTTCCAGACGCTCCAGCATGCTGTTCCAGGTTCGGGCCAATCGTTCCAGTTCATCGCCTGTTTCGGGCACCGTCAGCCGCTCTGACAAATTCGCGATGCCGATCGACCGCGCAGCCGCCGTGATGTCGTCCACCGGCTTCAATGCACGCTGGCTCAGCCATAACCCTCCCAGTACGCCAATTGCGAGAATAATGGGCGCCAGCATCAGAAGTAAAAGGCGCAGCCTGTTCAGCGTGCTGTCGATCGCATCCAGCGATTGGGAAACCGTGACGTGCCAAACCGCTCGCTTCACGCGGATCGGCCGTACCACCACTCGATGCGAAGAACCGGTCTCATGTCGCGATTGAAAAATGATCGCGCCACGCTCGTCCTTCACCTGCAGATACGTTCCACCCGGCAACGCCTCCGCATATTCTTGCAGCTCTTCCCCGAGCTGAACGCCGGGGTCGGCCAGCTCTGCATTCAGAAACTTCTCGACGCTCGCCGTTTGAAATGCGAGCCGCTCGTTGACGTCGCTGTTCAGGCTGTGCCACATCAGCAGCCATGTCCCCGCCGCAAATAGGACGAGCCCTGTGGCCAGTGCTATCGAATACCAAAGCGTTAGCCGCGAACGAACCGATTTCAGCATCTCGTCGCTCGTTACTCCGGAAGCCGCAGGCAGTAACCGATGCCGCGTATTGTGTGAATCAACTTCGGCTCGAATCCCACGTCCACTTTGCTGCGCAACAGGCGCACGAACGCTTCAATGGTGTTCTCTTCCACCTCGCTGTCGAAACCCCATACGCGCTCCAGAATCGTTTCGCGGCTCACCGCCCGCTCCGCATTGCGCAATAGCAACTCGAGCAGGCTGTGCTCTTTTGGCGTCAGGCTCACAGGCCGGCCTTGCCGCGTCACGCGCCGCGATGTCGTGTCCATCGACAGATCGGCAAACTCGAGACGAACCCGCTGCGGGATCGGACCGCGGCGGCTGACCGCCCGCAAACGCGCCAGCAGAACGTCGAACGCGAAGGGCTTCGTCAAATAATCATCCGCGCCCGTATCCAGTCCTTTCACCACATCGGAAACCGTATCGCGCGCGGTCAGCATCAGCACCGGTGTCTGATTTCCGGATTCGCGCAAGCGCCGTGCCACCGTCAACCCATCGATCCGCGGCAGCATCACGTCCATGATGATCGCGTCGTAGCTGGAACTCTGCGCTAGCGCGAGACCCTGTTCTCCATCGCGCGCCACATAAACCTGGTGGCCTTCCTCGGTCAAACCCTGGTCCAGCAGCCCGGCCATGCGCTGCTCGTCTTCCACCACCAGGATTCGCATGCTCCTGACCAACATGCTACCCGACAAACCTGAAAAATGGATGAAGGTTCAGCATTGACCGCGGGCACTCGCGCGTAAGAACGCCACTATTGCGCCGCTGTACGTCCGAGATCTATTCTTCCCTCGCGCGATCCGTGAAGATATAAAATGCCTTTTCAATTTCGAACGTCCTGATGATGTTCTGGTCAAGTGTGGCCAGATAAACGGAGCGGCGCGTGGCCTGCGACATGAGCAGGCGATCGAACGGATCCGGATGAATGAAGCGCATCTGGTTTAGTCCGCGGATATCTCTATATTCGATTGGCAATTCCGTGCACGAAAATGCCTTCATCGTCCGCTCCAACTGATCCAACGAGAAGTTAAATTCGTCACCGTACTTTTCGTGTTTAATTTGGATTTCCCAGGCACTCACGTGGCTGACGAACCGCCGTTCAACGGCTTCAATCGCGCTGAGAAGCGACGGGGGTAAACGCGCCGGGTCTGTGGCCATCCAAATGACGATATGGGTGTCCAATAGCAGAGAGTGTCCGGCCATCATAGCCGAGCGAAGTCGTCGAGTTCGTCCTTCGAGCTATTGAACAGAAGGGAATCCGGGATGCTCCCAACTTCCGCTTTTAGAAACCCGAAAGGAAACTGGCCTTTGGGTATTGGCACAATCTGAGCAACAAGGACGCCGTTCCGTTTGAGAAAGACCTGTTCCCCTCGCTCCGCGGCCTCAACCAGTTGAGAAAGCTTAGTCTTTGCTTCCAGCATGTTGGCCTCAATCATAAGTCGATCTTAGCTAGGGTAATTAGCCAAGTCAAACGGCTCAGATCGTCTGGCGCGGCTTCCTCCGCGCTCTTGCCTGCCGGGCTGCTCTTCAGCCTCCGCAAATGGCGCGTCTGTACTGACGGTCTGCCCGGGCCTGGGCAATCTGCTTTACCGTCGTGACAATTCTTACCTGGAGGTAGCCACCATTTCCTTGTGTTTGATTGCTGCTGCCTGGGTCTCGTCGAGGCCAGCCTAAGGATGGCTCTGATCTGTGATGAGCCAAATCGAAGCCCCTCACAGTACTTCCCCCAACAACCGGATGCCCTCTCGAATTTCTTCCTCGCGCATGCACGCATAGCCGAGCATCAGCCCCGTCCGCGAAGGCCGTCTCAGAAAGCAATGCGATGTTCCGTAAACGCCGACTCCGCGCGACGCCGCGTGCGCGATGACAGTGTTTTCGGAGACGCGTTTTCCGGGCCACAACACAACGTGCGCGCCTGAGCCATCGCCGGTCACCTCTACACGTCCGCCCAAGTATCTATGAATCGCGTCGAGTAGCGCCTCCCGGCGTGCCGTGTTTCTGCGGCGAAGACGGCGCAAATGGCGTTCATACATGCCGCTGGCGATAAACTCCGCAAGCGTCTGCTGTTCGACGGTCGCGGAGTGCAGATCGTTAAGCCACTTAGCCGCTGTGAACGCAGCAGTCAGCGACTTGGGTACGATCAGGTATCCGATCCGCAGCGCCGGAAATATAGTGCGCGAGAATGTCCCGATATAGACGATACGTCCTTCCGTATCCAGGCCCTGTAGCGACTCCAGCGCCCGACCTTCGTAGTGGAACTCACCGTCATAGTCGTCCTCCACGATCACCGAGTTCTTCCGCCTGGCCCATTCGAGCAGCGCAAGCCGTCGGCCGAGCGGAAGAATCGCGCCCGTCGGAAACTGGTGCGATGGCGTTACGAACACCAGGCTGGCCTGCTCCGGCAGTTTAGCGGGATTCAAGCCGTCGCGATCCACCGGCACCGGCTGCAACCGCGCTCCAGCGCCGCGCAGCACTTCTCTCGTGCCGTTATACTGCGGATCTTCAATCGCCACGCGGTCGCCGCGTTCTAACAGCACCCGCGCCACCAGATCCAAGGCTTGCTGTGAGCCGTTCACGACAATTACTTCCGACGGATCGCAGACCACTGCGCGAGACCGGCGCAGATGCGCACAGATCGCTTCGCGCAGCACGAGACTCCCGACCGCCGGGCCGTAATCCAATCCGCGAATCGCCGCCTTTCGCGCATGCCGCAGCAGAATCCGCCGCCACATCTCGAAGGGAAACGTCTCGATATCGCTTCGCCCATACGCAAAATCGCATCGGAGGAGACTCGATCCGCGTCTCGGTGAATCGACTGAGGTCACCGCGTCTTCTGCCGCCAAACCAAAGCGCGACAGACGCAGCTTGGCCGATCTTTTCTCTCGCGCAGGCACGCTGCCGCCCAGTCCTTCGGATACATACGTTCCCGAGCCGCCATGGCCCACCACAAAGCCTTCCGCCAGAAGATGGTCGTAAGCCAGCAGCACGACGGTCCGGGAAATGCCGAGTTGCTCAGCCAGATCGCGTGTCGAGGGGAGCCGGTCGCCGGCAGGGAAGGCGCCGGACAAAATCGCTTCCCTCAGACCGAGGTATACCTGCCGGAAAAGCGGTTCGCCGTTTCTCGAGAGTGGTATTGCCAGTTGCACAAAAAGTGGATCTATGAAAATACCATAAATCGCGCCATTCTAAGGCGTGCGCCTAAACTCACCACCTCGCGCTTATCAGAGCGCGGCCAAAATGGCAATCTCTCTTCTGTTATGCACGCTCGGCTTGCACCCTTTCCCGGTGTTTCCGCAAACCGCCGAAGCTGGGGTCGAATCGGGATCGCGTAACGCCACTGCGGAACGCGACGGCCGGCACGATTTTGACTTTGAGATTGGCACTTGGAAAATCCATCTCAAGCGCCTGGAGCATCCACTAACCGGCTCTCACACCTGGATCGATTTTGACGGTACTTCCGTCACACGAAAAGTTTGGAATGGTCGCGCCAATCTTGAAGAGTTCGAGACTAACGGCGCTTCCGGTCACATCGAAGGCCTGACCCTCCGGCTCTACAATCCGCAATCTCATCAGTGGAGCCTGTATTGGGCCACTAGCAAGACCGGCAGCTTAAGCGTACCGACCATCGGCCAATTCAAGAACGGTCAGGGCGAGTTTTACGATCAGGAAGCGATTGATGGCAGAACCATCTTGGTTCGATATGTCTGGTCCAAGATCACGCCGAATTCTGCCCATTTTGAACAGTCATTCTCGGACGACGGAGGCAAGACCTGGGAAGTCAACTGGATCACGGATCAGACGAGGGTCAAACGCGACGTTGACGAGGCTCGTCGGGCGTCTCCGGCAGACGTACGTTGATATGCAGACCCAAGGAGGTCATTCCATGCTTCGAGCAGCTTTCCGAATATTCCTGTTCTGCCTTCCAATGGCAGTCATGCCGTGCCTGAGTCTGGCGCAATCGTTCGTACTCGATCTGCCTCTCCCGAGCCAACGGGCGGAGATCACGCAGAGAATCGGGATCACCGATATCACAATCTCCTATCATCGGCCGCTGGTGAACGATCGCAAGATCTGGGGCGGCCTGGTTCCCTACGGCAAGGTGTGGCGCGCGGGCGCCAATGAAAACACGACCATTGCATTCAGCGATCCGGTCAGGATCGAAGGCAAGCCGCTCGACAGAGGGACGTACGGTCTGCACATGATCCCAAACGCCGATGAATGGATAATTATCTTCTCGAAGAACTCGACCTCCTGGGGATCGTTTACCTACGATCAGGCCGAAGACGCACTCCGCGTGACCGCCCAGCCCAAGGCGGCGGAGATGCATAACGCGCTGACCTACGACTTCGACTCAGATGCAGCCGGATTCCGCGGTCGTGGAACTGGAATGGGAGAAGATCGCCGTTCCCTTTAAGGTCTCGGTAGATGTGCACGATGTGGTCGAGGCCAGCTTGAAGAAACAACTTCGCAATCTTCCGCAATACACATGGATGAGCTGGGACGATGCGGCCAACTATCTGCTCACGGAGAAAATCAACCCCGAGGAATCGCTGGCGTATGCAAACAAATCGATCGAAACGGAAGATCGATACGACAACGAGATGACCAAGTCGAAGGCTCTCGCAGCGCTCCATCGCAACGACGAGGCCGCGGCAACGGAGAAGAAAGCGCTCGCTATGGCGAGCCCGCTGCAGATTCATATGTTCGCTCGCCAACTGCAGGCGCAAAAGCGAAACGAAGAAGCGTTCGCGATTTTCCGCGAAAATGCACAGAAACATCCCGACATGTGGTTCGTACATACGGGACTCGCCCGCATCGATTCGTCGCAGGGCAACTTTAATGAAGCCGCAAAAGAACTAAAGCTGGCGATGGCTGCGGCTCCCGACAGCCAGAAGAGCTACCTGGACGGGCTGATCAGGCAGCTCGAAGCCAAGCAGGACATAAACTAGCCCTACATCACTTTTTCAGCGAATCTTCAGCTAGCTCGCACTTAATAGATATAAGTGCCTTGCTCTGTAGGTTCGCTTTTTCTGGCTTCTGCACTCTTCGCAAGCGCTGCAACCCGCACCATCACGCTGCAGGATGCGCTTGCCGGCGCACGCCAGTATGGAGCGCAAATTCAATCGGCGAATATCGCCCTTCAGCTTGCTAAGGAGGATCGCGCCCAGGCCAAAGCCGCGGCTCTTCCCTCTGTGAACGGCCTCAATCAGTTCATCTATACGGAGGGAAACGGCACACCTTCCGGCGTGTTTGTCGCCAACGACGGCGTTCACGTTTATAACGAGCAGTTGAATGCCCATGAAGAAGTGCTCTCGTTCGTTCGCCGTGGGGAAATTCGCGCCGCCGCCGCCGCGGAAGCCGTCGCTCGCGCGAAAGTCGAAGTCGCCGCGCGTGGTCTGAACGCGACCGTCGTTCAGGACTACTACGGCATCGCCTCTGCCGAGCGAAAACTCACCAATACCGCCACCAGCCTTGCCGAAGCGCAACATTTTCTAGACATCACGCAGAAACAGGAGCACGGTGGCGAAGCCGCGCATGCCGACGTGATCAAGGCGCAGATACAGGTCCAGCAGCGGCAGCGCGATATCGAAGATGCCCGAATCGCCGTCGAGAAGGCCAAAATAGCGCTCGCCGTTCTGATCTTCCCCAAACTCGATCTCGATTACGAAATTGTCGACGATCTCTCGAATCTCGCCGTGCTTCCGTCCTTACCGGAAACGACTACTCAAGCCAATGCCGCGAATCCCGATATCCTGGCCATTCAGGCCAGCATGAGAGAGGCCCGCATCGGCATCACGGTCGCCCGCTACGCCTATCTGCCTTCCTTCGCGCTCGACGTCTGGTACGGCATCGATGCCAACCAGTTCGCATCCCGCACGAACTATCCCACGCAAGCGACCGGGCGCAGCACACTGCCGAATTTTCAGGTTCCCTACCGCCAAAATCTCGGCTACGTTGCCCAGGCGACCCTCAATATTCCGCTCTGGAATTGGGGCGCCACCCACAGCAAAGTGAAACAGGCAGAGCTTCGCGCGCAACAGGCGCAATTGGATCTCGCCACCTCTCAGAAGCAGCTTCAAGGCGAGCTCGTCTCCGCTCATCGACGAAGCCGCAGCCGCGCTCTCCCAAATTCAATCTCTGCGCGAATCGTCGCAGCTTTCCGCCGAGAGTCTGCGCCTGACCGTTCTTCGTTATCAGGCCGGCGAAGCGACCGCACTGGAAGTAGTAGACGCCCAAACCACCGCCGCCCAGGCTCGCAGCGCGTATGATGATGGCCTGTTGCGCTATCGTGTCGCACTCGCCAATCTGCAAAGCCTCACCGGAGCCTTCTAGTCATGCGAACCGGCCTTTTTCTGACCGTTGCTTCCCTGCTGCTGCTCGCAGGGTGCTCGAAATCGAGCCCTTCCGAAGGCGCCGAGGAGCCCGCAACGCCCGTTCAGGTGGCGCTCGCCAAACGCGAGCCTATCGCCCAAATCGTCACCGCTGAAGCCGTTCTTTATCCCATCACGCAGGCAAATATCGTCCCGAAAATCAGCGCGCCGGTCGCCCGTTTTCTCGTGCAGCGCGGCGATCACGTGCGCAAAGGCCAGCTCCTGGCCGCTCTCGAAGATCGCGATCTCGTCGCCGCCGCCGACGAGAGTCAACAACTCTACCGTCAGGCTCAGGCGAATTACGAAAATACGCGCGCCGCTACCATGCCTGAGGACGCCACCAAAGCCAAGGCCGATGTGGAATCGGCGCACCAGGCCCTCGATGCCGCCCAAAAAGTCTACGAGAATCGAGTGGAGTTGCTTCGCGAAGGCGCGCTTGCCCAGAAGCTCGTCGATGACGCCAAAGTCGCTCTGGTTCAGGCGCAAAGCGCTTTCGATACCGCCGCCCAGCATTTGAAATCGCTCGAAACTGTCGGCCGCGCCCAGCAACTGAAGAGCGCGCAAGCGCAAATGGACGCAGCCCAGGCGCATTTTCAAAGCTCCGCCGCTCAGGTCTCCTACGCCGAAGTGCGCAGTCCCATTTCCGGCGTCGTTTCCGACCGCCCCACCAACGTCGGTGAGATGGCGTCCGCCGGCTCCGCTTTACTTTCGGTCGTCGATATCTCGCGCGTCGTCGCGCGCGCAAACGTTCCAGTGCATGAAGCCGCTCCCATCACTGTTGGACAACCCGTTACCATTTCCGGCGCGGGCGGTGAGCTTAGCGGTAAAGTCACGGTCGTCAGTCCCGCCGTCGATCCCAGCACCACCACCATTCAAATCTGGGTGGAAGCGTCTAATTCCGGCGAGCGGCTGAAGCCCGGAACGCACTGTCCAGATCTCCGTCGATGCTGGCCAAATTCCCGACGCGATCGTGGTTCCCACTGCCGCACTGCTTTCTTCCGAAGAAGGTGGCGAAAAAATTATGGTCGCCGGTCCCGATGGCCTTGCTCACGAACACGACGTGCAGGTGGGCATTCATTCCGGCGACAATGTGCAGATCCTCAGCGGCGTCAACCCCGGCGATCAGGTCATCGTCCAGGGCGCTCTCGGTCTCGACGACAAAGCCAAAATTCAGATCGCCAAGCCCGGCGCCGCGGACGACAGCGCGAAATGAGTACCATCACCGCTCCCGCTCCGGATCGGGTGGAAGAGCACTCCGATCACTGGACGGCCCGCTTTCTCAAATCCATTCTCTTCATCGTCGTCGCCCTGGCAGTCTTCGGCGTGTATCTCGCCTTCACCATCCCCATCGCCGTTTTTCCATCCACCAACTTCCCTCGCATCGTGGTCGGGGTCGACAACGGCGTCATGCCCATCGATCAGATGCAGGTCACTATCACGCGGCCCATCGAAGAGGTCGTGAATTCCGTTCCCGGACTCGATCACATCCTCTCCATCACCAGCCGCGGGCAAGCCGAAATCGATCTGTTCTTCAACTGGAACGTCGACATGTTCCAGACTTTGCAATACGTCAACGCCGCTATCGCGCGCGTGCAAACCACGTTGCCTCCCACCGCGACCATTACTGCCAATCGCTTGACGTTCGCCGCGTTCCCCATCCTCGGCTACAGCATGACGTCCGATATTGTGCCGCAGACCACCCTATGGCAGTTGGCGACCTACACCATCAAGCCGCAGCTCAACAGCCTGCCGGGAACATCGACGGTTGTCGTGCAAGGCGGTCAGGAGCCCGAATTTCAAATTGAGCCCGATCCCGAAAAACTCGTCGAATCGCAAGTCACGGTTCCGAATCTGCTTGATGCCATCTCGAAAAGCAATCTGATCGATTCGCCCGGATTTTTGCAGCAGAATCATCAGCTCGTCCTGGGTCTGGTCAGCGGACAGGTGACCACTCCAACCGAGATCGGCAATATCGTCGCGAAGACTACCAATTCGGGAGTGCCCATACGAATCGGCGACGTTGCCTCGGTCGCTCCTTCTGTCAAACCCGTCTACACGATCGTGACCGCGAACGGCAAACCCGCCGTTCTTTTGAATATCAATCGCCAGCCGGACAGCAACACCGTCGCGGTCGCCAGCGAAGTTCATCAAAGAATTGCGGAATTGCAGAAGTCGCTGCCCCGCGGCATCGCGATCGAACCCTTCTATGACCAATCGGAAATCGTCAGCGCCTCCATCAAGAGCGTGCGCGACGCGATCCTGATCGGACTGATCCTCGCCGCGATCATCCTGGTGCTGTTTCTGCGCGATTGGGGCACCTCCATCGTCGCCGGTCTGGTCATTCCCGTCACCATTGCCGTGACCTTCATTGCGTTGCGCGCCATCGGCCAGAGCTTCAACCTTATGACTCTCGGTGGACTCGCAGCCGCCGTTGGTCTGGTCATCGACGATGCCATCGTGGTGGTCGAAAACATCGTGATGCATCGCGATGCCGGTCAAACCCGTGGCGAAGCGATCCGCAGCGCGTTGCGCGAAATCCGCGTTCCGCTGGTCGGTTCCACCGTCACTCCCATCGTGGTCTTCGTTCCGCTGGTCGCCATCACCGGCGTTACGGGCACATTTTTCCGCGCTCTCGCCGTAACCGTTGCCGTCGCGCTCGTAACCTCGCTGGTCCTCGCGCTCTCCTGGACTCCTGCGCTCAGTCATTTGCTGCTTCGGTCGCGCGGTCGTCGCGTACACCAGGAAGTCGCAAAAACGGGCATCATGGGACGCCTCACCCGCCTCTACGAGCGCGCCATCAAAGCCGCTCTCGCGCATCCTTTCCTCTTGGTCGCGCTCTGCCTCTTGCTGATCGCCGTGTCTTTCCTCTGCTACCGGACGCTTGGTTCCGACCTGCTTCCGTCAATGGATGAAGGCGGATTTGTCTTCGATTACCTGATGCCCGCGGGCGCTTCGCTTGCCGACACCAACCAGGTTTTAATCGGAGTCGAGAAGATTCTGCACTCTATTCCCGATGTGCAAACCACATCGCGGCGCACCGGCCTGCAACTCGGTCTCGCCGCCGTCACGGAAGCCAATACCGGCGACATCTCCGTCAAGCTCAAGCCGCCTCCCCGCCGCGGCGTTGAAGACGTCATTGCGGATGTGCGCGACAAAGTCAATAAACAATACCCGCAGCTCGACACCGACTTCCACCAGGTGCTTGAAGACATGATCGGCGATCTCACCGGCTCTCCCGATCCCATCGAAATCAAGCTCTTCTCCGAAAATCTCGAGCTTCTAAAGACCTGGTCCCCAAAAGTTGCCGACGCCATCAAAACCATACCCAGCGTGAAAGACGTCAAGAACGGAATCGAAGACACCATCAGCGGACCCGCCGTCACCTTCACCGTCGATCAGGCCGTCGCCGCTCGCGCAGGCTTCACGCCGCAGGAGGTCGAACTCGACGCCAGCGCTATTTTTCAAGGCGAGCCCGCTCCGGTTCCAATCGTCGTGAACAACCGTCCCTACACGCTGCGCGTCACGTTTCCTCCGCAAACCAGGTCTTCTCTCGAAGCCATTCGCAATACACTGTTGATCAGCGGTACCGGGAAGGTTGCCACGATCGGCACGCTCGCCACGGTCCAAAATAATCCGGGGCAAGTCGAGATCCGGCGCGAAAACCTGCAGCGCGATGTCGCCGTGACCGGCCGTCTCGAAGGCATGAGTCTCGGGACCGGCGTCGCCTTGGTTCAGAAAAAGGTAGCCGCGCTGCACATCCCCTCGTCCATTCGCGTCGTCTACGGCGGTCTCTATCAGCAGCAGCAGCAGTCCTTTCACGATCTTCTGTTCGTGCTCGCGGCTGCGGTGGTGCTGGTCTTCATCGTTTTACTGGTTGAATTCGGAGGCTTCGCCGCTCCGGTAGCCATTCTTTCTTCAGCGCTGCTTTCCACGTCCGGTGTGTTCTTTGCGCTCTTTGTCACCGGCACGACTTTCAACCTTTCCTCGTTCATGGGCCTGATCATGGTGGTCGGCATCGTCGCCAAGAACGGAATCCTGCTGCTCGATGCCGATCAGAAATTCCGTCGCGAAGGCTCCTCGCCGCGTCAGGCCATCATCGAAGCAGGCGAGCGCCGCTTGCGCCCCATTCTCATGACCGCCCTTGCCGCCATTGCCGGCATGATTCCCTTATCGCTCGCCTTAGGCGCCGGATCGCAAATGTTACAGCCCCTCGCCATCGCCGTCATTGGGGGCATTCTCGCCTCCATGGTTCTTTCGCTCATCGTGACGCCGGCCGTTCATTATTTTCTGGCCCGCGATTAAACCAACGTGAGTTAAAAACCAACGTGTCTGTTCGTGTCCTTACCTTTGTCTCTATTACCGCGTCTACCTTTAATAGAGGATCTCGGTGCTTCAATCGACAGAATGGAAAGCAGTACTCGTTTTTGTTACAGCAATAGCGCCCGTTGCGGCGCTCGGGCAGCAGCCAAACGTCCACGACATCATCGAAAAATCCGTGGCGGCAAACCAGGCTGACTTCAAAGCCGCTCCTCATTTCAACTACAAGGAACGCGACCGCCTCGGCAAGGGGTCGAAAACTTACCAGGTCACTATGATCGAGGGGTCGCCGTACTCCCGTCTGATCGCTATTAATGACCAGCCGCTCGCAAGCGCCCAAGCTGCCGCCGAAGAAAAAAAGCAACAGCAGGTGAGTCAGCAGCGCCGCTCGGAATCTCCGGAACAGCGTCAGGCACGCATTCAGAAATACGAGAAAGAGCGCCGCCGCGACAACGCGATGATGAACCAGCTCACCGTGGCGTTCAACTTCACTCTGCTTGGCCGTCACAAACTGAGAGGTTTCGACGTCTGGGCCCTCAAAGCCACGCCCAAACCGGGCTATCAGCCCCCCAATATGGAGACCCAGGTTCTGCCCGGCATGCAAGGCGAGTTGTGGATCGACCAGAAGAGCTGTCAGTGGGTGAAAGTGACCGCCCGCGTGATCCATCCGGTTTCCATCGAGGGATTTCTCGCCCGTGTCGAGCCCGGTACCCAATTCGAGCTGGAGAACGCTCCCGTCGGCAACGGCATCTGGCAGGCGGCCCATTTCGCCATGCGATCGAACGCCAAAGTTCTCTACCTCTTCAACCACGGCTCGCACCAGGACGAAACGTACTTCGATTACCAGCCCGTCTCCGCCCCCGATCATTAGCGGCTAACGACCGTGCCGCGCGATAGTCCATACTGCCTGGCAAAATCTCTCGATGCAGGCAGTCGGCTTCCATCGCGACGCCTACCGTTTGCCTCTCCGCATGACCACGTGGCATGGGGCGCTAACGCGAGTCTGTGAACCAGGCATAGCTCACAAATCGCCGGTCCCGATCGCGTTCTATTTGCATCAACCAGCACATTTACCGAGGCAGATTCTTCTTGACGTTGCTACTACACAATAGTAGCATTAAAGACGAGATAGTAGAAATGAAGATTCAGCCTAAGCTGACTAAGCTTGAACTTCAAATCCTCGAAGCCCTGTGGGCGCACGGGAAGGCATCGATTCGAGAGATTCAGGAGGCTTTCCCTGAGCCGCGCCCGGCGTATACAACGATTCAGACGACCGTTTACCGCCTGGAACGCAAGAAGGCCGTGCGACGCGTGCGGAAAATCAGCAATGCGCACATTTTTGAGCCGGTAGTAGCGCGAGACATTACGCGGCACCGATTGCTCGACGAGATTCTGAGTTTCTTTGGAGGGCGGGCCCAACCCATGATGGCGCAGTTGGCTGAGGCGGGAAAGCTTACACTCGACGACGTTCGTGAATTAGAAAGGACCATCAAGAAGCTTGGCCGGGCAACAGAAGGCGGATAGGGGGAGTGAATCGAATGCTCAACGAACTGATTAACCATCTCTGGCAATCGACCTTGTTCGCGATCCTGGCGGGGTTGCTGACTTTGGCCTTCCGCAGGAACCGAGCCGAAGTCCGCTACTGGTTGTGGTTCAGCGCATCGTTCAAGTTCTGCATTCCATTCTCGCTGCTGATGGGCCTCGGGAGCTACATCGGTTGGGCGCCGGTTGCAAAGAGCGTCGCGACACCGGCTATCTCGTTCAGGCTCGTGCAAATCACGCAACCCTTTCCCAACATCCTGCCATCGGCGTTATCCGGATCCAGTGCAACTGTGGATTGGGTGCCTCTGTTGATCCTCGGTGGATGGCTTTGCGGATTTGTGGCGATCGCGTTGATACGAACTCGGGGCTGGCTTCGCATACGGGCAGCGCTGCGATCGAGCATCCCGATTCGCATTCCGGCGACCGTAGAGGCTCGATCGACGCCAGGCTTACTCGAACCCGGCGTGGTCGGATTGTTTCATCCCATTCTGCTCTTACCTGAAGGTATTGCCGGTCGTCTGCAGCCGCCTCAATGGCAGGCGGTGCTTGCGCACGAGTTGTGCCACATCCGGCGCCGCGATAACTTACGATCGGCGATTCACATGATCGTAGAGGCGGTGTTCTGGTTTCATCCGCTGGTGTGGTGGATCGGCGCGCGGATGGTCCAAGAACGCGAGCGCGCCTGCGATGAAGCGGTGCTGAGCCTCGGCACGGAGCCGCGCGACTATGCCGAAGGAATTCTCAACATTTGTAAAAGCTATATCGAGTCGCCATTGTCTTGCGTGTCCGGAGTAACGGGTTCGAATCTGAAAAAAAGAATTCAAGCGATCCTCACCGGGGGCACTCCTGACGGTCTGAACTTTGCAAAGAAATTAGGCTTGGCGGTTGCGGGAATGACAACCCTGGCGCTGCCGATCATGGCCGGCATCATCGGCGCGCCGCATATCCGGGCGCAATGGCAACTGGCCATTCCCCAATCCGCGGGAATCATCGCACCGAAATTTGAAACGGCCTCCATCAAGCCCTGCGAGGCCTTTCGCAACCGGAAAGTTCCGGAGTCACCCGGAAGGTTGCAGTCGGGTTGCACGACGCTGCAGCGCCTCATGCAGCAGGCGTATGGCACTTATGCAAATGGTTATGTCAATCCGTTATCGACCGTCACGATTAAGGGAGGCCCGGCTTGGACCGATTCTGAGCTTTATGAGATCGATGCGAAAGCCGCCGATTCTGAAGGCCAGATATTGATGAAAGGGCCCATGCTGCAGGCGCTTCTCGAAGATCGATTTAAATTGAAGGTCCACCATGAGACCAGAGACATTCCTTTCTATGAGCTGACTGTGGCCTCGGGCGGCCCTAAAGTGCAGCCATTTCAAGGCAGTTGTGTTCCCTGGGATTATGACCATCCGAATCCTGGTCCTGAACAGTGTGCACAGACCAAGACCACCAGGGATGGGTATGAGATGAAGGGATGGGCGATGCCGGACCTTTGCTATTTTCTGCTGGTCACGCTGGACCGGCCCGTGATTGACAAGACCGGGATCACAGGACGGTTTAACGTGGATCTGGAGCTGAGTCCCGAAGCCGCCGAAGATCTTAAACACGGCGCTCGTGGCGCCCCCGCGCGAACCGACTTGGCAACGCCGACGACTGATCCCTTGCTTATCTCTGCTATAAAGACTTGGGTAAATAAAATCGGTCTGGACCTGGAACCGGCCACTGGCCCGGCTGAATTCATCGTTATTGATAGCGCAGAGAGACCTTCGGAGCAGTGATGCTTCAGCGTTAGCAAGCAGCACGCTGACTACAATCGCCATCCTTTGCTAGCGAGCCAATCCTCCCACCAGCGCTGATCTTCTTGGATCGCCTGCTGCTGTCCAAGCGGCAAATTCCGGGCCACGTTCAGGAATAGGATGCTTCGTTGACAATTTGTCTGAGCCGCTCTGCGTTCCTGATGTGCACCGCTTCCATGCGCGGAACATAGCTGCCCCCAAGCTCGCCGGTATCGACCAGTTCTTGCCGAACTCGCGAGTCTTCGGCGCGCATCGCTAGCAGTTCCTCACGCAGAGCATCATGCAACATTGGCGAAGTCGATTATCGGGCTCGGTGTGCTTGCCACAGCGTCATCGCCGAACGAGCCTGCCGAGTCGTCCGAATCTGGCCGTTCACTTCTCAATGGAACGCCAGCTCTAGCGTAGGCCCTTGATTTGGGTCCGTCGCCCATCTGACCGCGAGAACCCGTTGGCGACATCCTGCGTTTCGCATAATGGACATCATGCTGCGAACTGCCGCGCTACCAACCGCACTCCTCGCCCTCGCTCTCGTCACCCTCGCCGCCCAGCCGCCCTCTTCCGCTCCGCTGCGCGTTGCCATTATTGGTCTGGTCCACGATCACCTTTCCGGTTTTCTGAACGGTGGCGCGCTCGTACCGGCAGGCGGCGCTCTCCATCGCTCCGATGTCCAGATCGTCGGAGTCGTTGAGCCGGACCGCAGCTTGTTCGACAAGTACTCGCAGAAATTTCATCTCTCACCCGACCTGTATTTCCCCACCATCGACGACATGATCTCTCGCGTCCATCCCGCAAGCCGCGCTGGTCTTCACCAGCACCTTCGGTCACACGCAAGCCGTCGAAGAATGCGCCCGGCGCGGCGTCCACGTGATGATGGAAAAGCCCATGGCGGTCAGCTATCACGATGCGCTTGACATTGCGCACGCCGCCCAGGCGGGCCACGTCCACGTTCTGGTCGATTACGAAACCACCTGGTATGCGAGCAACAAGGCAGCCTACGATCTTTTGCACCAGAACGCGCTCGGCGATATCCGCAAAGTCATCGTTCGCGATGGCCATCGCGGCCCTAAGCTCATCCATGTCAGCCCCGAGTTCTTCGCCTGGCTCACCGATCCGAAACTGAACGGCGCCGGCGCGCTATACGATTTCGGCTGCTACGGCGCCGATCTGATGACTTGGCTGATGGACGGTGAGGCGCCGCAATCGGTCACCGCGGTCACCCGCCAAATTCAACCGGACATCTATCCGAAGGTGGATGACGAAGCCGACGTGATCCTCGCCTACCCGACGGCCGTTGCGATCCTTCAAGGCTCCTGGAATTGGCCTTTCGATATCAAAGAATATGGATGTCTACGGCCGCACCGGCTACGCGAAAACGATCGGGCATGATCAGATCGACGTTCGCCGCGATGGTGAAAGAACGCGATAGCATCAGCAGCGCGTCTCCCGTTCGGCCGCCCTACGACGATCCTCTGCATTACCTCGCCGCTGTCATTCGCGGCGAAATTTCCGAAGATCATAGTCTTTCCTCACTCGAGACAAATGTCGTCGTCAGCGAAATCCTCGACGCGGCGCGCCGCTCTGCGCAAACCGGCACAACCGTAAAGCTGCCGCTCACGAATTAATCGGACAACGCTCATGAAAATCGGTATCGCTGGTCTCGGCTTCATGGGTTCCGCCCATCTGAATGCGTATCTCGAGCTTCCGGACGTCGAAGTCGCTGCGGTTTCCTCCGCCAATCCCCGCGCTCTTTCCGGAGATCTCACGCAGGCGGGTGGCAATTTGGGCGCTCAGCACCGCATCCACGACTTTTCGTCGCTTCGCAAATACTCCGCCTGGCGCGATCTCGTCAATGACCCGCAGCTCGACGCGATTGACGTTTGCCTGCCCACCGATTTGCACGCTCCTGTCTCGATCGCGGCGCTCGAGGCCGGCAAGCACGTGTTATGCGAAAAGCCGATGGCCCTGTCTGCTGACGATTGCGACCGCATGATGGCGGCCGCGCAGCAACACAATCGCGTTCTCATGATCGGCCACGTCCTGCGCTTTTGGCCCGAATATCTTTACCTCCAGGACTTCGTGCATTCCGGCCGTTACGGCCCCATCCAGTCCGCCACCTTCGTGCGCCGTTGTGGTGTGCCCGCTTGGAGCCGTTGGCTTACCGACGAAAGCCGCAGCGGCGGAGCGATCGTCGATCTGCTCATTCACGATATCGATCAGGCGCTGCTGCTATTCGGCTCGCCGCAGCGCGTCTCGGGCAAGAGCATCGGGCCTGGCGATACGCTCATGTCTGCGCTCCTCTATCCCGGCGGTCCCGAAGTCCGCATCCAGGGCGGCTGGTTCGCTGCCGATAGTCCTCTTTCTATGAGTTTCGATGTGCATGCCGCTGCCGCGCGGCTGGAATGGACGCCCGCCGGCTTGCTGCTCAGTGATCAAACCGGTGAGCGCAAGCGCATCGACTCGCTCGCTCCCGGCGGCGCAGCCGTCTACCAGCGCGAAATCGCCTATTTCCTCGATTGCTGCCGCACCGGCGTCGAGCCCGTCCGCTCCACGCCTCACGACGCCGCGCGCGCTTTGAAACTTGCCTTGCTGCTGAAGCAATCTAGATCGGAAGGGGGAGAACAACTCGAGTGCTCGGTTTAGAAGGCTTCGCGCTTTGGGCAGAGCCGGGGCGGTGTCGCCCACCTCAATTCCCTCCTGCTTGAGTAACAAGCCCGCTTTTTTTGGGGGGCATTTGAGCTCTCGCACCAGTCACTTCTGGAGACGCCGATAGACCGGAGAAATGAATCCGCCGAAGAAAAAGGCCGGCTCCCTCCGGTTGAGAATATTGGGGGGATGACGAAACAGTGCAGGCGAGTACCGAGCACCGCTAGCCTTTTCGGTACAGACTTCCGGCGCCGCCAAGCTCAACGTTTAGGGGCCTTCAAATCCACTGCCAAAACTTACCCATTTCGGTGAAAAACTCGAGGGCTGGAAAGGGCTGACCGTTGGCGCTGCGGTAGTTTTTCACCGGCATCTACCCTTTCTGAGACAAAGCCGCTCACCCCTGAACTTACGCGGCATCGCCTTAGTGATCAGGTTGACCTGCGCAACTCTCATTCGGAAACGTCACCGTAACGCCGGTCCGTTCTCGCCCCTGCAACATCTCGGTGATCGTGACGTTTTCGTACGCTACAACAGATATCCCGGGCGCACCCATCATCGTTACAGAACGCCCTAATTCCTTCCCGCGCTGGGCGGACGGGATGAGTTCCAAGAGGAAATCGTCCATCGCCCTCGCGCTTTTCATTCCCGGCTGCCGATTATCCGGTGCCACCGGAGGAAGGCCAATTCTACAAACGCGACCAGCTGCACTGTAATCGACGATCATTTCGCCAGCCGGTATCAAGAACGTCTCTCTCTTCAGAGCAGGACCGTACTTCGCACGTAACTCCCCCGAAAGAGCAAGCCCATCGATTTGAGCGATGGCGGGCGCAACGAGGCCTATCACCGCTATAAGCAAACGTTGATTGATCGTCATGGATCGATCATATTTCGTGTCGCGAAAAGGACCCATTTCGGTGAAAAAGTCGAAGGCTGAAAAGAGCTGACCGTTCCTACTGCGGGGGTTTTCACCGAAATGGACCCTTTGTGAGGCGCTATGGAAAAACCTACTAAAGAGCGGCGCTGCCTGCGGCCGAGCTCACTTAACGAACAACCCGGACGGCAAGGATCTGAAGAGGATGTAAGTCAGCGCTCGTCTTTTTGTCGATTTGCCGATTTGCAACGTAGTACAGCTGGTCGCCGACCAGCGCTCCCGTGGTGAGCATGTCGAATAATGGGTTACGGCCCTCAAGGGTAGTCATCTCCACAATCTCCTGACCGCTCTTGCTGAGTCTGAACTGGACGATGCGAGGCAGCATTGGGCCATTTTGAATCGCAATCAGGCTCCCTCGGTCGCATAGAGGCCGTCGATAAATGCCAGGTAGATATTATCCGGATGCAGAAGGGGCTTACTGATCCGGATCGAAGGTCGATTACATCGATGCCTCTCCCCAAGCCGATACATACAGCGTCTTTTCGTCCGGAGAGATGGCGATTCCATTCGCCGCAGTGAATCGGTGTTCCGAGGCCGTTCTTCGCAATGTGTTTTTTCCAAACGTTGAACTCGTAAACAGAACGCTCGCTGGTGTCGCTGATATACACGAACCCGGCAGAGGAGAGAGCGAGATCATTGAAGACGTGTTTACCTTCTATTTGTGCGGGTTGTATGAGTCTGCCGGTTTCGATGCCGTATCTGCGGAGGCTCGCCCCGCTCGGCGTTTTACTTGTGCCCAGATCGCACCTGAACGCGTGTCTATTTTGAGCCCGAGTAAAATTCATTGAGCTCTCTCTATTCCATCAGATTCCGCGACGTGCTCTGAAACTTGCCCTGCTCCCAAAGCAATCTAGATCAGCAGGAGGAGAACAACTCGATTGCTCGGTCTAGACGAACTGGAAACCGGCCTGATGTTCTGGGCGAAGGAAGACGCGCTCGAGACGTTGCGAGAGGTCAAGCGTTTCGGTCTGCGCTGCGGTCAGCTCGGCTTTCCGCCGGAGCTTCCACTCGAACACGCGGCCGAAGCCTGGGATCGCGCGCTCACGGCCGAACACTTCATTGCCGTCACCGCTGTCTGCAGCTATCGCGGCGAAGACTATTCCGATATTCCCACCGTCGCCCGCACCGTTGGACTCGTTCCTCGCGCCACGCGCGCCGAGCGCATCGCCCGCACGAAAGCCGTGTCCGATGTCGCCGCCAAACTCTCCATCGACAGCCTCGCGTGCCACATCGGTTTTATTCCCGAACGGCAGGAGGATTCCCTCTACAGAGAAATGCTCGACGTCACTCGCGATATATGCGACCACTGCGCCGCCAATGGACAGTCCTTCACACTCGAAACCGGCCAGGAGCCCGCCAAGGTCCTATTGCGCTTTATCGAGGATGTTGATCGCTCCAATCTCAAAATCAATTTCGATCCGGCCAACATGATTCTCTATGGAACCGGCGATCCGCTGGAAGCGCTCGATGTGCTGGGCCGCTACGTCGTGTCGGTCCACTGCAAAGACGGCGATTGGCCACCCGTCGATCGCCCTGAAGCTTTGGGCCTCGAGCGCCCGCTTGGAGAAGGCGCCGTCAACCTGCCCGGCTTCCTGTCCAAATTGAAAGAGATTGGCTATCGCGGCATCCTCACCATCGAGCGCGAAGAACCTGACCTCCGCCGTCGCTCTCACGATATCCGCCAAGCCATTTCCCTTCTGAAGCAGCTTTTAGCGAAACCCTAATTTCGACGTTATAATCAACGCAATAGAGTTGCATTGGTGGTTTACTGCGTTTGCCATTCGGCAACGCCAGTTTTCGTTCGCTATCAAACAGTCTGCGCGCCGCAGACCGCGATGGAAGAGAGGTTAGGACCATGAAACATCTACGTTCGATGTTGGCCGTCTGCGCCCTGCTGACGGCCTTCAGTATTGCTGCTTACGGTCAAGCCGTCACCGGCACGGTACTCGGTACCGTCACCGACTCTTCAGGAGCCGTTGTCGCCAATGCGAAGGTCACGCTTACCGAAGTAAACACCCAGGTCATCCGTAACGCGCAAACCAACGCCAGCGGAAACTACACATTCCCCGACCTTCCCGAAGGGGCTTATTCCGTTGCCGTCGAAGCGACCGGGTTTAAGAAAGAGATCCGCCAAAACATCGATGTTGCGGTGAATACCAGCGCCCGTGTGGATGTCCAGCTCGAGCCCGGCAACATCAGCCAATCGATTGAAGTCACCGCCGCGCCCGCTGCCCTACAGACGGACCGCGCCGATACCACCGTCACGCTCACCAGTGTCCAAACCGCGGAAATGCCGCTTAGCGATAACCGCAATTTTCAAAGCCTGCTGAATCTCGTCCCCGGAACGACGCCCGCCACTTTCCAGCACTCACAGTTTTTCAATGCCGTCAGTTCGCTGCAGACGGAAGTGAACGGCCAGATGCGTATGGGCAATGAGTATCAGATCGAAGGCATCGATGACGATGAGCGCACGGGCCTCCTGCAAATCCTCATCCCTCCCATCGAAGCCATCCAGACCGTCGATGTCTCCACCGGCAACTACGACCCCGAGTTAGGCCGCGCTTCCGGCGGCGTCGCCAACGTCATTATCAAATCCGGTACCAACAGTTTTCATGGAGGCGCGTACGAGTTCCTGCAGAACAGCGATCTGGATGCCCGCTCCTTCTTCAACCCCACCATTGGCCATATTGCTTATAACTATTTCGGCGGCAACGTCGGTGGCCCAATCATCCACAACAAGCTGTTCTTTTTCGCCGACGTTCTCCGAGTAAACGATCACGAAGCCACTTCCACGCAGGAAACCATCCCTTCGCTGACCACCCGTGGCGGTAATCTAAGCGTCTTCTCGGCGCCCATTTACGATCCGGCCACTCCAGGCAGCAATTCGACCACCGGTGTCGGCCGTGCACAGTTCATGAACAATATCATTCCCCCCAGCCGCATCAACCCGGTATCGGCCGCACTCCTCGGCCTCTTGCCCGCCCCGAATGAATCGTTCAAAGAAAGCAGCCCAAACAACAACTACTTCGGCGCGCCGCCCTTCACCAAAACCACCACGTCCTTCGATAGCAAGATGGACTACAACATGAACGACAAAAATCGTTTGAGCGGACGCCTGAGCTTCTCTTGGCCCATCATCTATCAAGCGCCTATCTTTGGTCCCGAAGCGGGCGGCAACGCCAACGGCGCATTTCAGGGAACAGGCACTCAGAAAACCTATAGCAGCGGTCTCAATTACGATCACGTCTTCTCGGCGAATTTCCTTACCGAGGTGCGGGTCGGAGTCGCCTATTATCACAGCTCCGCCACGCCCTCGGATTACGGCAGCGCTGATGCCACCAAAGTCGGCATCCCGGGCGTGAATATCAGTCAATTCACCAGTGGTCAGGCACAAATTACCATTAACGGCGGCTACTCCAACCCGTTGATCGGATATTCGGCCAGCGTCCCTTGGGTTCGGGCCGAAGCCAATATCGATACGGTCAATAACTGGACGAAAATTGTCGGCAATCACACCTTCAAGTGGGGAGTCGACCTGCGCCGCGTTCGTGACGACTTGCTGCAGGACCAAGTCTTCGGTCCTCGCGGTGTCTACACCTTCAGTGCCAATCAAACGTCCATTCCGGGTGCGAAAACAGGTATTGGAAACGATCTTGCGAGCTTTCTGCTCGACGTTCCAAGCCAGGCAGGACGCGACGTGAACACCTTCTTCCCGGCCTATCGGGATTGGTGGTTCTTTGCATACGGCGGAGACAAGTGGGTGGTCACTCCGAAATTAACTGTCGATCTCGGCCTGCGGTGGGATTTCTATCCACCGGCTACGCCGCATTTCCCCGGTGGCTTCTCGAATTACGATCCGGCCAATAACACGCTCGTCGTTGCGGGTGTCGGCGGCAACCCCGAGAACCTCGGAATGAAAACGCGTTATCGCTACTTCGCGCCGCGCGTCGGGGCCGCCTATCGCCTTACCGATTCCACCGTCGTCCGCACCGGTTTCGGCATCAGCTATACGCCGTTCCCGGACAACACCTACGCCTACAACTATCCGGTCCGATCCAACAACGCCTACAATCCCATCGGCGCTGGCTTCGGACCCGCGGTACTCGCTGACGGCGTTACGCCCGCCACCTTCCAGGCGGGCTTCCCGGCGCCCGTGCCGGTCACCATTCCGTCTAACGGAATCATCCCCGCCGAGGGCACCCTCGCGGCTCAGAACTTTTTCGTGATCCCGCAGGATTATCTAAATCCTTACGTCGAATCCTGGAACTTCGCGGTCGAGCAGGCGCTTCCCTGGAAATTCACGCTCGATACGGCCTATGTCGGCAACCATGGCGTGCGCATGCCCGGTCAATACAATCTGAACGCGGGCATGGTGGTTGGTGCGGGCACCGCTGGTCAGCCGGAGTATTCCATGATCGATCCCAATACAGGCTTACAGGAAAAACGCACCGCTTCGGCCACGGAATTCTGGCAAGGCTTCTCTTCCAGCTATAACGCCGTGCAAGTGAAACTCAATCGCCAGTTCAGCAACGGACTCCTGATCACCACCTCGTTTACGTATGGGAAGGGAATGAATTACCAGCAGGGCGATGACGGTGCTTATGACTTCTACGTCGATTTCCAGCGCAACTACGCGCGCACCGATTTCGACCGCACTCTTACTTACGTTCAGAGCTTCGTCTATGAATTGCCTTGGGGCAAAGGCCAGCGCTGGATGAATTCCGGATTCGCCTCGAGCGTCTTCGGAAATTGGGAGCTCTCCGGCATCATCAGCGCCTACAGCGGAGTTCCTATTACCGTTACCGCCAACGGTGGCACCTTGAATCTGCCGAGTGCGACCCAGACTGCCGATCAGGTTGCTCCCGTTCAGATTCTCGGTGGCATCAACGTCGGGAATCCGTATTTCAGCACGTCCAGCTTCGCGCAGCCCACCGGCGCGCGCTACGGCACGTCCGGACGCAACATCTTCGACGGACCCGGTCTATTCGCTCTCAACCTGTCGCTGTTCAAAGATTTCAAATTCAAAGAGCGCTGGCAATTTGAGCTGCGTTGCGATACGTTCAATTTCACCAACACGCCGGAATTCGCCAATCCGGGCAACGCGGACATGAACTCCATCACGTCCTCCAACTACGGCGTGATCACTCAAACGCTCGGTAGCGGAACCGGCGTCAACGGAACCGGCGGCGGCCGCGCCATTCAGCTCGCCGCCAAAATCTCGTTCTAATATTTGGTCTGCCCCAACGCAAGGCGCAGATTTTTTTGGGCCTGCTCATAATCCGGCTGAATCCGCAGAGCCGCCTGAAACTGCTCTATCGCTTCCTGCGTTCGCCCTACGCTCGCCAGCGCCGCACCCAGATTGTTGTGCGCTTCGGCATAATCGGGTCGAAGGCGCACGGCGGTTTCGTATTCCGCGATCGCTTCTTCCAACCGGCCCATGCGGAAAAACGTGTTTCCCAAATTGTTATGCGGTATCGCGGAATCGGGAGCGATTTGCAAAGCTGCTTGATACTGCGCCGCTGCCTCCCGTAACGCTCCCGTTTGCGACAGCGCGTTTCCCAAATCGGAATGCGCTTCCACCGAATCCCGCCTGATCGCGAGCGCCGCTCTGTAGTGATTGATCGCTTCCGGCAGCCGTCCCGGTTCATCCGCGATCGCCAGACCGTAGTTGTGGTGTGCCACGTAATTTCCATGCGTGACGGCAAGCGCGTGAGCGAACAGCGCTTCGCTGTTTCTCCAATATTCCATCTGTATCGAAGTTGCCGCCGCGCAGCCTATCA
The DNA here is from genome assembly GCA_963722935.1 of uncultured Acidobacteriaceae bacterium. Classification (GTDB taxonomy): domain Bacteria; phylum Acidobacteriota; class Terriglobia; order Bryobacterales; family Bryobacteraceae; genus Bog-105. Next base: position 130,748 of record CAVROY010000002.1, read on the forward strand.
CCGACGCAGCCGCTAAACTCGCAATGACCGGTTTCGCGCTAGGCCATCGCTTCACCGCATCTCGAGCGCCCCAAGCCAGCATGATCAGTAAACCAGCCATCGGCAAATACGTGTACCGGTCGGCCCGCGCCTGTGCTCCCACCTGCACTAACCCGATCACCGGAACCAGCGTTCCCATATACCAAAACCAGCCAACGCCCAGGTACGGGCGCCTGCGCCACTCGTGCACCACCCAGACCGTAACGCCCATCAGCGCGAGCGCCGCCGCAATAGCCTTCCACAACGCGATGTCGTGCGGATACGGATAAAAGACCGCGAGATCGCTGGGCCAAACCGTTTTCCCGATATAAATCGCATACGAGACCAGCGCATTCTCAATGCGCAGCGTCAACGGAAACACGCTCAGTGTCTTCACCGCCCGGCTGCTCTGCTGCACTTCATAAGTCACCACTGCCACCGCCGCTGAAAGCAGTAATAGCGGAAGCTTCTCTCGCACCAGCGCCCACATCCGCCGCAGCGGCCATACATCCAGCAACAGCAGCACGAACGGCAGCGTCACCACCATCGGCTTCGCGAGTACTCCCAGGCAGAACGCCACCACGATGACCAAGTAGCGCTCCACTCCCGGCCGCTCCGTATATCGCACGTACGCCCACAGTGCGACAAACCAGAAGAACCCGCTGAGAACGTCCTTGCATTCCGAAACCCACGCTATCGACTCCACATGCAGCGGGTGCAGAGCGAACACAAACGCCACGAACGCGCTCGGCCACTGCGCGCCGGTTGCTCGCTTCAAAAAAGCAAACAGCGCCAGCGCCGCCAATGCATGTAGCAGCACGTTCACCTCGTGATGCATGCCGCTATCGTTGTCGAACAACTGATAATCCACAATGTGCACGAGCCTCGTCAGTGGAAACCAGTTCGCCGCGTCGCCGGAAGTGAAAGCCCACCGTAAACTCTCCGCCGTCACGCCCTCGCGCACGTGCGGATTCGCCGTCACGTATTCCGGATCATCATAGTTGACGAAATCGAAGCGTCGCACCGGCCCATATACCGCCATCGTCGCCACGAATAACGCCAGATAGATCCAAAAATCATGAACTCCCCGAGGTGGCGCGGACGGCCTTGCCGTCTGCGTCTTGCCGGTCTGTGCCCGGCCCACACGCGCAGCTTTTGTGTCTTTGCTCCTGACGCGAGTAGAATTGAAAGTCCGCATGTCCTTTCTTCGAACTTCCTCTTTAGCCTACGTGGCTCTCTTCTCCGCTCTGTCTCCGGCTGCTTGTCTCGCCGCCGACGCTCCCGCCGATCTTCCCTCGCATCTCGATCACGTTGTCGTCCAATTCGTCCAGCACCGGCATTTCATGGGGACCGTTCTGGTCGCCAAAGGCGGCAGCATTCTGCTCGACAAAGGTTATGGTATGGCCGATCTCGAATGGAACGTTCCCAATACCACCGACGCCAAATTCCGTCTGGGCTCCGTCACCAAGCAATTCACCGCAACCGCCATTCTTCAGCTCGCCGAGCAGCATAAACTCTCCGTTCAGGACCCTGCCTGCAACTATTTCGGTTCCTGTCCCGATACCTGGAAGAAAATAACCATACATCAGCTCCTCAGTCACACCTCCGGCATTCCCAGCTACACCGGCTTTAAAGATTTCGAGAAACCGGCTTCTCTGCGGATCCCAAAAACTCCGGCCGAGATTTTGCTCCTCTCCAAAGACAAGCCTCTCGATTTCCCTCCGGGCACGGATTGGAAGTACGACAATAGCGGCTACATCTTCCTGGGCATAATCATCGAGAAAGTCTCCGGTGAAAAGTACGCCGACTACGTTAAGAAGCACATCTTCGATCCCCTCGGCATGACCAACACCGGCTATGACGAAACAGCCGTCGTGCTTCCGCATCGCGCCTCCGGTTATCAGCCCTGTTTACCGCCGGGCGAAAACGGAGCCGGCGATACGCTCTGCAACTCCGACTACATCGACATGAGCCTTCCCTATGCGGCCGGCTCGCTCTATTCCACCGTCGACGACTTATATAAATGGGACCGGGCGCTCTACACCGATAAGATTTTGAGCAAAGCGTCGCGCGACCTGATGTGGACGCCCGTCAAGCGCAACTACGGTTACGGCTGGATGCTCGGTCCCATGGCAAATCACAAGCAGATCGGCCACGGTGGAGGCATTCCCGGCTTCACCACCTATATCGCGCGTTTCCCCGACGACAACGCGGCCGTGATCGTTCTCTCGAATAACGTCGCCGGAGACTCGGAACCGCTTACCGCTGCGCTCGCCGCAACCTTATTCGGAGAAAAAGTCGAGCTTCCGGGCGAGCGAAAAGCGATTCACCTCGACGCCACGATTCTCGATCGTTATACCGGAACCTATCAGCTCGGCCCGCTGGTCGTCACCTTCACGAATGAGGGTGGACACTTCATGGCTCAGGTGAAAGGACAAGGAAAACTGGAAGCGCTGCCCTCCTCCGAAACGCAGTTCTTCATCGAACGCCTCGGCGCCGTGTTCACCTTCACCCCCGCCGCAGACGGGAAAGCGCAGGAGGTCAAACTGGAGCAGGGCGGCGGCACTCTGGTCGGAAAGCGCGTCCCGTAAGAATCGCCGCTCTCGCGTTTCTTATTGCTCCCGTAACGTACGCGCCGGGTCGATATGCACCGCTCGCGCTGCCGGCTGCCACACAGCCAGCAGCGCCACCGCCGTCATGATGAGAATCGCCGTTGCATAGGTAACCGGGTCGCGCGCGCTCACTCCATACAGAACCGCCGAGAGCAGGCGCCCGCCCGCGAGTGCGGCAATCGCGCCGATCGACAGGCCGGTCGCGCAAAGGATCACCGTTCGCCGGAACACCGCCGAAATCACCTGTCCGGCTTTCGCTCCCAGGGCCATGCGAATCCCGATCTCGCGCGTGCGCCGCGAAACCGCATACGCCATCAGCGCGAATAAACCGGTCGCCGCCAGCACCATCGCCAGCACGCCGAAAACACCCAGTACAATCGCCGCAGCGCGGGCAGGGAACAGCGGCAGCGCCAATTGGTCCTTGAGACTGCCCGTGTTAAAGAGCGTCAATTGCGGGTCAACATCCAACACGTCTTTCCGCAGCATTTCGGTCGCGGTCTGCGCCGGCAAACGCGTGCGCGCTACCAGCGTCGTCCAGCTTGTTCCACTCTGCGCAATCGGCAAGAAAACAGCCGGATGCGGATCCTCGCCCAGCGATTCGTATTTACCCGTTTCGACGACTCCGATGATTTGCAGTCCCGGCTCGGGAGTTCCACTCAAACGAAGCTGCTTGCCCAACGGGTTCTCTTTCCCGTAGATCGCTTGTACCAGCGCTTCATTCACGATCGCGACCGCCGGCGCACCCTGCCGGTCGCGAGCGCTCACGTCGCGCCCTAGCAGCAATCGCGTCCCCGCCGCCCGCAGATACCCCGGTGAAATGTTGTAAATGACCGCCGCCCGCGCCTCCGCCGGCGGCGGCACCGGGCGATCGGCGCGCGAGAACACTTCATTGCTTTCACCCATACGGAGCGGCACGTTGCTGATGATTCCAACCGCATCGAGTCCGGGTTCACTCGACGCCTTCTCGAGTAAAGTCGCATCGAATCGCCGGCTGCGCTCCTGGCTGTAGCGCTGCAGTCCCAGATCGAAAGAGACCGCAACGGCGCCGTTCGGATTAAACCCGAGATTGAGGGTCAGCGCGCGCTGCAAGCTGCGTACCACCAGCACCGAACAGATCACCAGGATGGTCGAAAGCGCGATCTGCCCTACCACCAGAACATCGCGAGCGCTCCAGCGCCGTAGACGTTTCGATCTGGGCTCATTCTTTAGGCTCGGAATCAAGTCGGTGCGAATGGCTTGTAATGCGGGCACCAAACCGAAAATCAGCGTTGTCGCGAGCGCCACAACCGCGGCGAAACACAAAACCAGAACGTCCGGATGAAGCGCAGTGGAGAACGGGAGATCTGTTTCCACATGCCAGGAACTAAACAGCCGCGCAGCGCTCCATGCGATGAAAAATCCCAGCGCTCCGCCCCCAATTGCCAATAGCAGGCTTTCCGTCATCAACTGGCCGGCGACTTGCATCTTACTTGCTCCCAGGGCCAGCCGAATGCCGATCTCGCGATGCCGGTCGGAGGCGCGCGCCAGCAGCATGCCCGCAAGATTCACGCACGCGAGCAGCAGCCCCGCTCCCGCAACCGCCGCGAGTACATACCCGAATCCTGTAATCGGTCCGCGAAGCGCTTGCCCGACCAGCCCCGGAGACGATAAATGAAATTTGTCCTTTCCGACCAGCATATTTGGATACGCGCGCGCCAGATCCCGCCACATCCGGTCCAGGTTCGCTTCTGCTTGCCCGCGCGTCACGCCAGGTTTTAGACGCCCCATTACCCACAGTTCGCCCGAACCGCGTGCATCCAGCCAATTGTTTCCCGGCTCGATCTCGCCCTCCATATTCACCGGGACCCAGTAATCGGCCGTTACGATCAGCTCTGTTCCTGTGAACGAAGGAGGCGCAACACCAATCACCGTGAGCGGAAACCCGTTGATCTTCACCGCTTTTCCAATCACGTTTGGGTCGGCTGCGAAACGGCTCTGCCAATACCGATAGCCGAGCACCACCACCGGATGAGCACCGCGCCCGTTATCGTCAGCCGGTCCGAAAAATCGGCCCAAAAATGGCGCGATCCCGAGCGTCTCAAAATAATTCCCCGTCGCTTCATAGCCCCACACACGAAAATTCTCGCGGGCGCGCAAACTCATATTGACTGGGTTGTAACGATAGGCGATCAAACTCGAAAACACGCTGTTTCGATCGCGAAAGTCGAGGTAGTTGGGGTACGAAATGTTCACCGCCTCGCCCCAGTTCAGCGTCGCGAGCTGTTGCGGGTCTCGCACCGGCAGCGGACGCAGAAGAATGTTTTCGATAAACGTGAAGACCGTCGTGTTCGCGCCAATGCCCAGCGCCAGCGTCGTGATCGCAACTGTCGTAAATAGCGGAGCCGCGCGCAGCACCCTCGCCGCATAGCGGACATTGCGCACAGACGTCTCGATCCAGGCCGTACCCCGCGCATCGCGGCACTCTTCTTTGAACAGCGCCACCGAACCAACCAGACGCTGCGCCGCAAACTTGGCTTCCTCCGGCGTCATGCCCGTGCGAATGTTCTCTTGAGTCTCCTGCTCCAGGTGATCGCGCAATTCGTTTTCTAATTCTGCTTCCGCCTGTCCGCGCCGAGCCAGCCATCGAACCGCACTTCGGAATTTCGCCAGCCTGCCCATCGTCCTTACCTCGCCTCAACCACCAATCCGATCGCACCGGACAACCGCTGCCAGTTATTCAGCTCGCTCTGCAGTTGCTTGCGCCCCGCTGCCGTCAGCGAATAATATTTCGCCCGCCGATTATTCTCCGAATCTTTCCATTCCGCCCGAATCCAACCCTGATGCTCCAGCCGGTGTAAAGCCGGATACAATGACCCCTGCTGCACCTGCAAAACGTTCTTCGAAATCTGAACGATGCGCTTCGCAATCGCCCACCCGTTCATCGGCTCCAGCGACAGCGTTTTCAGGATCAGCAGGTCCAGCGTGCCTTGCACCAGGTCTGTCGGTTTTCCCATCGGATTGAACTCCTCTCGACTATCTACAAGCTTGCCCACCCATTTGTAGATAGTCAAGGGGGAACTGTGGCTTTTTCGAACGGAACTTTCGGCGAGCACTCCTCGTAAACTAAGAATCGAAGAGGGCCCATGAACTTGTGGCAAGACATCCGGTACGGTGCGCGCGTACTTCGAAAGTCGCCCGGATTCGCGATAACTGCTGTGATGACCATGGCACTCGGCATCGGCGTCACGACTGCGATCTTCAGCGTCTGCGACGCTCTGCTGTGGCGACCTGTGCCGGTACCTCACCTCGAGAGTCTGGTAACGGTAATGCAGGCGGTTCCGGGTGATCCGAACGACTGGAACGAAGCGACGCCGGCCGATGTGGACGACATTCGCCGCCAGAGTCGCACCCTCGGAAATCTTGCGAGCTGGCAGGAAGGCCTGGCGAATCTCGCCGGCGCCCGAGAGCCGGATCGGGCGCTGCAAGCGCTGGTGACCGCGAATTTCTTCGACGTGGTCGGCGTACAGCCGGAGCGCGGACGCGCATTCCGGTCAGGCGAAGACCAGCCCGGCCACGAGCACGAGGTCATTCTCAGCGATGCCTTGTGGCACCGCCGTTTTGGCGCGGACGCAAACATCATCGGCCGGCAAGTGCGGCTCGACGATCAACCCTACACGGTCGTGGGCGTCATGTCCCCCAGCTTTGATTTCCCCATGGCTACGGAGCTTTGGTCTCCGCTGGCACTCACGCCCGCGCAACGCAGCGCCCGCAGCCAGCACTCCTTGCAATCGCTCGCGCGGTTGAAACCGGGCGTTACTGTCGCGCAGGCCGCAGCCGAGACAGACGGCATTGCGGCGCGCCTGCAAAAAACGTATCCGGATACCAATAAAAACCGCCGCTTCGCAGTTTGGCCCGCGATCAAATTTCTCGTGGATCGCGAAACCAAGCAGTACCTCATCATGCTCCTCGGCTCGGTCCTGTTTGTCCTGCTCATCGCCTGTGCCAACGTAGCGAATCTGCAATTTGCGCGCGCCACTGGGCGGTTGCGCGAAGTGGCGCTTCGTCGAGCACTAGGCGCTGCTCGCTGGAGAGTGATCTCACAACTCGTAACCGAAAGCTTTGTGCTCTCCCTACTCGGCGCGGCCTTCGGCCTGCTCGTCGCGAAGTGGGGCATGAGCGCAATTCGAGGTGGCATGCCTGCCGAAGTAGAACGCTATATTCTCGGCTGGAAAGATATTCATCTCGACAGCCGGGCATTGTTGTTCACGCTCGCTGCGGCCCTGATCAGCGGCATCATTGCCGGTTTAGCACCGGCCTGGCATGCTTCACATCCGGATCTCGCCGGCACTTTGAAAGAAGGCGGCCGCAGTTCCTCATTAGGTAAAGGTCGCCAACGGCTCCGCAATGTGCTCGTCGCCGCGGAGATTGCGCTGGCAGTGGTCCTGCTGGTCGGAGCGGGGCTGATGGTTCGTGGCTTCCAGGCACTCGTGAAAAATGGCGCGGCCCTCCAGCCCGCGACCCTGCTGACCATGCGGCTGGCCGTCACCGATCAGAAGTATCCCAAGAAATATCAAGTCGCCGAGTTCTACCGGGAGGTTCTCGAACGCATCCAGGCACTCCCCGGCGTGCGCTCCACCGCGGCCGTAACCGCGTTGCCGTACAGCGATCATTCAAGCGGCCGCAATTTCATCATTGAAGGAAGACAGATCGAGCCCGGTAATCAGCCGAACGGCATGTATCAGGTGGCCAGCTCGGAATATTTTCGGACTCTGCATATCCCGCTGCGCCAAGGACGTCTGCTGGACCAGCGCGATGGAGATCGCGCGCCTAATGTCGCACTCATTAGTGAACGCATGGCGCAGCGCTGGTGGAAGAACGAGTCGCCCATCGGCAAACGCATCAAGCTGGGCGATCCGGATTCTCCGGACTCCAACAATGCCCCGTGGACTACCATCGTCGGCATCGTGGGCGATGTGATGCATGATCCCTATGAGCGGCAGCCTCGGCCAACCATCTACGTCCCGTATCAACAGGCCGCCGCACTGTGGATGGACGTCGCGGTCCGCACCACCGGAGATCCTCTCGCTCTCGCGCCCGCCGTAATTGCTGCGATTCACGCGGTCGATCCCGAACAGCCGGTCACCGAAATACGAACCATGGAGAAAGCGATCCATAACGGGGCTATCGGATTAAACTACATGGCCGCATTGATGGGCGTCTTCGGCGGAATCGCCCTGCTGCTGTCGGCCATCGGAGTGTATGGCGTGATGGCCTACCTCGTCTCCGAGCAGACACAGCAAATTGGAATCAGAATGGCCTTGGGTGCCTCGCGCCAGAGCGTATTGAGAATGGTTTTCCGCAGCGGCATGCTCACGGCCGGAATTGGTTTACTGGTCGGCTTGCCCGTGGCATATCTGTTCGCCCGCCTCATGGCCTCACTGATTTACGGCGTAACTGCCACCGACGCCGCAACCTTTCTCGCGATTCCGCTGGCTCTCATCGCAACCGCGGCGCTGGCCATCTATATCCCGGCACAGCGCGCCACGAAAATCGATCCAATCGTCGCCCTCCGGTACGAGTAAGACACGTCGCCGGACGCTCGCTATTTACGCATCGGTTCCAGCGGCGCAAGCGGAATGCGTTTGCCCACGATTGCGTCATAAGCGCTCAATTCAGCCGAAACACGCCCTGAATAGAGCTGGAAATGCGTTTCCTCTTGCGTCAGCAGGTTCTCGACTGCGCTGTGATCCATCACCGGAAGCTCGATCGTAACGTGCGTGTTGCGGTTTGAGAGATTCAGGATCGTCAGGATCTCTTCGCCTCCCTTCTTGCGAAGGAAACTCAGCACGCTGTCGGGTTCGCTGTTGTTGATCCAGATCACCTCACCCGAAGTGAGCGCCGCATACTGCCTTCGAATCGCAAATAGCCGTCTGTATCTTGCCAGCGTCTCCTTCGCAACCCCGCTATCGTTGCGATCGCTCCGCTGCGGCCACTGGATCGGCGCGCTTGTGAGCCAATGCGTCGGCGTACAGTCCGCGATCTCCTGCCCGTTGTACAAAAACGGAATGCCATCCAGCGTGAAATCGAGAATGGAAGCCGCCAGCGCGCCCTTGTCGCTGAACTGAACCACCGCGCGCCGCCAATCGTGATTGTCGCTGAAACGCATCAGCCGTGCCCCGCGAGGGAAGGTCTTCGCGGTCTCTTCCCACGTTTCTCGAATCCGGATCGCCGGCTGGCCCTCGCGGAGTACCGAACGAAGCGTCAGATAGCCCTGAAAGTTGTAGTTGATGTCGAACGCTTGAAGCTGATCGTCCGGCCGGTCCGATTCAGAAAGCAGAATCACGTCGCGATTGACTTGATCGAGTGACTTCCTCGCTTCCTCCCAGAATGAGATCGGCACGCCGGCCCCTACATCGCACCGGAAGCCGTCGATCCCGAAATCGCGGACCCAGTGCACCAGGCTGGCGATCAGATATTTGCGCACTTGCGGATTGTTGAAATCGGGAAGCGGCTGCGGCCAGAACCCGCGCGCAATCTGGCCATCCTGCGTGTGGACCAGCCAATCCGGGTTCTTTCTCATCACGCCGTCCGGAGCGGTGTGATAGTAAACAATGTCGAGCATCACCTTCAAGCCGAGCTTATGCGCCGCTGAAACGAAATCGTGCAGGTCCTGTTCGTTCCCATATTGCGGATCGATAGAGTTGTAATCTGCGATGTTGTACGGCGACGCGTGAGGAATCCCGGAGCGCTTCGCGATCGGCCCCAGATAAACGACCGACGCGCCCAGTTCCGAGACACGCTCCAACCCCGCCGTCGCGCCGCGCAAGGTGCCTTCCTTGCTGAATGCGTTCAGCCAGATCTCATATATGGTGACCTTGTTCATCCATGCAGGCTCAGCTCTGGCCTCGCGCGAGCCAAAAGAAAGATTCTGTCCAAGCGAAACCACCGAAACCCAGAGAACGAGGCAAAGCCCCGTGACCTTGCGCATGGTTTTCACGCTGCCGGCAACATGAGTTCACCGTATGCGCAACCCAGTTCCCCGCATAGCGCTTCCACCACCAGTTCATGATCCTCACGCTGCGGCAATCCCGAAACCGCTACCGATCCAATCACGCCTGAACCCACGATGGCAATGGGAAACGATCCGCCGTGCGCCGCAAATTCCGTCAGAGCCAGCCCGAAACGCTCTGCCAACGTGGTGTTCTTCTGTTGCAGCTCCAGCCCCATTCCGTAGGAGCTCCGATGGAATCGCGCCACCACGTTCGATTTGCGCCGCACCCAATCGACATTATCGGGCGTGCTTCCCGGCAGCGAGCAGAAAAAGAGCGGCTGCCCGAATCGCCGCACATCGATCACCAGCGGCGCGCTTCGCGCAAGCGCCATCTCCCGAAGACGGCAACCCAATCTCCACGCCGATTCTTCATCGAACCGCTCAAATCGTAACCGCTCTTCTTGTTCACCGATCGTCGCGAGGTCTTCGCTGAGGCTCACAGTCACTCACGATATCGCAGTGCAAGAAGGGCGCACATTGTTTAATCACCCCACTGGCGTGTCCGAAAACGTTTCGCCGAGTCTCTCCCAGACGTCTGGGTATATGCTAATCCTATGTCCCGCGAAACTCTCCAGGGAACGCTCGACCTGCTTATCTTGAAAACGCTCGCACGCGGTGCGGAACACGGCTATGGAATCACCTGCGCCATTCTCCTTGCCTCCCAGGACCAGCTCCGCGTCGAAGAGGGATCTCTTTACCCCGCTCTCCGTCGCCTCGAAGCCGATGGCCTGATTCGGGCCGAATGGAAATCCACCGAAAGCAACCGCCGCGCCCGCTATTACCGGCTGACCCGTGCCGGCCGCAAACGCTTGGCTGATGTCGAAGACCGTTGGCGTCAGCACGCTGCCGCTGTTTCTACATTTCTCGAATTCGACTGAGGAGAAGTATGCTCCGCAAATTTCTCAACCTCCTTCGACCCAATCGGCTCGAAGCCGGCCTCCGCGCGGAACTCGAATTTCATCGCTCGCAAACTGCGGGGTCGCTCGGCAACATGACCCTGGTGCAGGACCGCATGCGCGACGCCAGCACCATAGTCTGGCTCGAAACCATGCTGCACGATATCCGCTATGGCCTTCGCCAGCTCGCCAAGGCTCCGGTTCTCGTTACCGTCGCAACTCTCTCCCTGGCTCTCGGCATTGGAGCGAACACCGCAGTCTTCACGCTCATCGACTCCGTCATGCTTCAGTCTCTGCCGGTGCGCGAGCCTGCCCGCCTCGTTCTCTTTTATGACGGCATCGCTACCGGCATCTACGACGGCGGTGATCTCCAATCGAATGAATTTTCCTATCCCTTTTGGCAATATCTAGAAAAACACGATGACCCTTTCGAGTCTCTCTCCGCTTTCCGTCAAAGCAATGACCCCGTCATTCTGCACGTTGCCGGCTCGAGCGACGCTGGACCCAGCGAGCAGGCCAAGGTACATCTGGTTTCAGGAAATTACTTCGATGTGCTGGGCGTACATGCCGCCGCCGGTCGTGTCCTCACTCCCTCCGACGATTCGCTCTCCGCGCCTCGCGTCGCGATTATGAGCTATCCTTTCTGGCGCGACCGTTTCCACCTCGATCCCGCCATTCTCGGTCACCAAGTCGTGCTCAATGGAACCGCCTTCACGATCGTCGGCGTCGCGGACCGCCGGTTTTTCGGCGAGCGCATCCAACCCGCTCCCGATTTTTGGCTCCCGCTCACGGTTCAACCGCAGATCTTGAAGCGCGAATCTTTCCTCGACGCCCGCGATGTCTACTGGCTCAACTTGATCGGCAGATTGAAACCCGGCGTCACCCTGGAGCGTGCTCAATCCGCCATCAACCTCCGCCTTCACCAGTTTTATTTAGAGCAGGCCGGCGCCCGCCTTTCTCCCGAGGTCCGCCGCAAAATCGAGGGCACCCGCATCCAGCTCAAACCTGGTGGCGGCGGCATTTCCGGACTCCGTTATTTGTATTCGAAGCCTCTGCATATCTTAATGGCAGTGGTGGCCGTTGTCCTACTGATCGCCTGCGCGAATATCGCCACTCTCTTGCTCGCGCGTGCCTCTGCGCGCCGTCAGGAATTCCTCGCCCGTCTCGCTCTCGGTGCCTCGCGCGCCCGCTTGCTTCGCCAAGTGCTGAGCGAAAGTATTCTGCTGTCGGTCATGGGCGGTCTCGTGGGCGCGGGCTTCGCCTGGTGGAGCGTCAAGCTGCTTCTTCTGCTCATCCGCGTCACTCCCGTCGTTAAGGTCAGACCCGATCCCGTAGTCCTGGCCTTCACCCTCGCGCTCTCTCTCCTCACCGGAATCTTATTCGGCATCTTTCCTGCCCTCAAGTTCAGCGGCCTGGACCCGCGGCCCGGCAATATTCCCAAACCCGGCGCCATAGGCAACTGGCGCTTCGGCGCTGGTCACGCTCTCATCGCTCTGCAGGTCGCCCTCTGCTTGATTCTTCTTCTCGGAGCCGGCTTACTCGCTCACAGCCTCCTCGCTCTGGAGCGCCAGAATGTCGGATTCGAGCGCGATAACGTTCTCATCATAAACACCGATGCCAGCCTCGCCGGTTATCGGGAGAGCGAATTCTTTCCGCTCTACCGAGACCTTGCAGATCGCCTGTCCCGGCTTCCAGGTGTGATATCAGCCAGTATCTGCCGCTTCACTCCGGAAAGCGGCGTCAGTTCCTCGGGCAATTTCTCGATGCAAGGTTACATCCCATCGCCCGGAAAGAAACTGAACCTTTACGACGTATCGGTAGCTCCGCGCTTCTTCGAAACGCTAGGCATTCCGCTGCTGTTCGGTAGAACGATCAACTCCCGGGACACGCCGGCCGCCCCGCCCGTAGCCATCGTCAATCAATCCTTCGTCCAGCAATACCTGCCTAACCAAAACCCGCTCGGACAGCACCTCTCGCTCGGCGCTCCCTTCAGAGCCCCCGGCGCGGAAATCGTTGGCGTCGTCGCCGATTCCAAGTACTACGACCTTCGCGAGCCAGCGCGGCCCATGGTGTTTTTTTCGCTCTGGCAAAAGCCGTTCGCGGGCTTCGAAATCGTTCTCCGCACCGCCGCCGCTCCTTCTGGAGTAACGGCTGAAGTACGTCAGGCGCTCAAGGAGGTGAGTAGCAAGCTACCTATCCTCGGCCGCATCGGCACGCTCAACGCACAAATCGAAAAATCGCTCGATCAGCAGAAGATCATCGCCACTCTGTGCAGCATCTTCGGCCTCCTCGCTCTCATTCTGGCGTCGATCGGCATCTACGGGACGCTTGCTTACTCGGTCGCCGGAAGGACCGCGGAAATTGGCATTCGCATGGCCATCGGAGCGCAGCGCCGTAATGTCGTCTGGATGGTTCTGCGCGATTCCTTCCTTCTCATTGCGCTCGGTCTGCTCGCCGGTCTGCCGTTCGCGCTCGGCGCCACGCGCTGGCTGAAGAGCTTTCTCTTCGGCATCGGCGAGGTCGATCCGCTCGCCATCACCGCCGCCGTCCTCCTCATCTGCGCTCTGGCTCTCCTGGCCGGCTATCTTCCCGCCCGCCGCGCCGCCAGAATTGATCCCATGCGCGCACTCCGGCATGAATAATCACAATTAAACGGCTTTACTGCGCGTAAGCGCCTCGATCCATTTCGAAGCGGCTGGCATTGCAAAAATGATACGCAGCGACTTTATGCTTTGTTCCTGCCACTTGACAAGCTAGGCCTGGCACGATACATTGGATTGCAAGGTATTTAGGATTGCCGAAATTACTGAAACCACCCGCAGTATCTGAAAAGGAGCTTGCTTCGAGCGATCGATGGGAGGCTCAGCTACGTAAGGGAGCCCTGGAGATGGCCGCGCTGGCGGCTCTGTGGGGGCGGCGTCTATACGGACTTGATATCATCCGCTTTCTTGAGCAGCACTCGCAACTCGTGCTCTCGGAAGGTACGATTTACCCAATTCTCAATCGTCTGAAAGCCGATGGGCTCCTCGCCTCTGAATGGGTAGAGGCAGAAGCAGGACACCCGCGGAAGTATTACTCTCTGACTCGGAATGGCCGGGACCGTGCACGGCGGATGGCCGCGACATGGCTTGAATTCTCAGCCGGGCTCGGCCGTCTTATCGAACCAGTATTAGCAAAACACGAGGTAGCGAAGTGAATCCAACTGAAACAACGGCTGATGAGTATTTGACTACTCTCCGCAGCGCTCTTAAAGGTCTGCCTGTTGCCGATTGCGAAGAAATTGTATCTGAAATTGGCGTTCATCTTCGCGAATCGCTGGAGCAGGGTGGAGACATCGAGAATGTAATCTCGCACCTCGGGCCAGCCAAACAACTCGCCGCGCAATACCGTGAGACCCTGTGGGTGCAGCGTACGGCTCGGACGGTCTCGCCGTGGCTTATGCTGCGAGGAGCCTTCTGGCTGGCCAGGACAAGTGCATTTGGGTTTGGGTGCTTCATGCTCGCATTCATCGGCTATGGTACGGGTGGCGCGATGGTTCTGTCCGCGATATTAAAACCCATTTTCCCCAAGCAAATCGGACTATGGATCGGCCCTGGTGTGTTTACTTTCGGCATCCACGAAGCCGGCCATTATGGCGGCGGAATAGGATTAATTCTCATAACAAGTTCCCCGGCGCACGAGGTGCTTGGATGGTGGTACATCCCAGTGGCATTGGCAATCGGCTGCTTATTCGTCTGGGGTACTACCAGGCTTGTTCGCAAGCTGGTTAGGCGTATGAAGACGAGACCGTCAGGGCCATTTCTTCGAAAGGGCTATACCAGCCAGACCGTCTGTAGCTGAATTCTGCTTGCCTGCTTTATTGTTCCTGCCGGTCTCGTCACAACCAGCGCGATGGCAGACGGACAGCCCTTGGCTACCGATCGCATTTTCCAGAGCGCGAATCGGCTCCTCGATACTATGGTCTTCGCAAGCCTTTCTCCGCATGCTGGATCGCTTCACGCGCCGTGATTTGATTGCCGCTTCCGCTGCACTTGCACTTTCGCCACTCATCCCTGCAAAAGAATCGCCCAATAGCGACTCAATCGCAGAAGACCTGACGCTCTGGTACGACCAGCCGGCTGCGCAATGGGCCGACGCTCTGCCGATCGGCAACGGACGCCTTGGCGCCATGGTCTTCGGTGGCGGCGACGATGGCTCTCCTGCGAAGGAAATTCTGCAGCTCAACGAAGATACGCTTTGGTCCGGCCAACCGCGCGATGGCAATAATCGCGATGCAAAGCAATACCTCGCCGGCATTCGCCACGCCGTGCTCGACCAGCAGGATTATCACGGAGCCGATCGGCTCTGCCAGAAGATGCAGGGTTTATTCGCGGAAGCTTATCAGCCGCTCGGAAATCTGCGCCTCAGTTTCACTCACCGTGGCGCTCCCGCCAATTACCGTCGCGAGCTGAAGCTCGATACCGCCTGCGCCACTACCTTCTATACCGTCGACGACGTGCACTTTGAGCGTTACGCTTTCGCCTCGGCTCCCGATCAGGTTCTTGCTGTCCGCGCAAAATCAAACGCGCCCGGCCAGTTGCATTGCACCATCTCCATCGACAGTCCTCTGCAAAAGACGGTATCGACTCCTGCACATGATCGCTTGCTGTTGACAGGAAAAGCAGCCGCGCATGTCGCCGGTGCAGGTCATCCCGGGAGTGAGAAGCCGGTCGCCTTCTCTGATCAGCCGGGCGAAGGCATGTACTTCGCGGCGATTCTCGAAGTGTGGGCCGAAGACGGAAAAATCGAGACCAAGTCAGACCATCTCGACGTCACCGGCGCGACCGCGTTCACAATTCTCGTCACTGCGAGCACCGGCTATCGCGGCTTCCAGTTCGCGCCCGATACACCGTTAGATAACGTGATCGCCAAAGCGCAAGCCCAGCTCGACTCCGCAGCAGGCAAAAAGTTCGACGAACTGCAGGCGCGTCAATCAAGCGATCATCAGCGCCTCTTCCGCCGTGTGTCGCTCCGCTTGAACTCGCCGAAAGGCGTCTCCAATAAACCAACCAATCAGCGTGTCAAAGAGGTTGCGATATCGCTCGATCCATCGCTGCTGGCGCTTTACTTCCAATACGGCCGTTACCTTTTGATAAGCAGTTCCCGTCCCGGCTCGCAGCCGGCCAACCTGCAAGGTATTTGGAACTACCAGGTCACTCCCCCGTGGAGCTCGAACTGGACCGCCAACATCAATGTCCAGATGAACTACTGGCCGGCCGAGACATGCAATCTCCGCGAATGTGCGGAGCCGCTCTTCGATCTCATCCAGGGCGTGAGCGATCGCGGCAGGCAAACGGCGGAAGAAACTTACGGTCTCCCCGGTTGGGTTTCGCATCACAACATCGACCTCTGGCGCACCGCCAACCCCGTCGGCGAGGGCGTCGGCCAGCCGACCTGGGCGAATTGGAACATGAGCGGGCCGTGGCTCTGCCAGCATCTCTTCGAGCATTACTTGTTCACCAGAGACGTTGAGTTTCTTCGCACGCGTGCCTATCCGCTCCTGAAGGGTGCAGCCGAGTTCTGCCTTGCCTGGCTGATCGACAATGGAAAAGGACACCTGACCACGTGTCCGTCAGAATCCACCGAAAACAACTTCATGGCGCCCGATGGCAAGCCCGCCATGACCAGTGCCGGATGCACCATGGACATGACGCTCCTTCGCGAGTTATTCGCAAACTGCATCGCCGCTTCGAAGCAGCTCGGCATCGATGCGGATTTTGCCTCGAAGCTTACCGCCGCCTCACAGCGGCTCATTCCATATCAAATCGGAAAGTTCGGACGACTCCAGGAGTGGTCAATCGATTTTGAAGAGAGCACGCCCGGACAGCGCCACATGTCGCACCTGTATGGGCTCTACCCCGGCAATCAGATCACACCCCGCGGTACTCCCCGGCTTGCACAAGCGGCACGCGTTTCACTGGAGCGTCGTTTAGCGAATGGCGGCGCTTACACCGGCTGGAGCCGTGCGTGGGCGATCGGATTCTGGGCGCGTCTTGGCGACGGCGATCAAGCCTGGGAATCGCTGTCCATGCTCATGCAGCACAGCACGAATATCAACCTGCTCGACACTCACCCCGCGGCAGACGGCCCGATCTTTCAGATCGATGGAAATTTCGGCACAACTGCCGCCATCGCCGAAATGCTGGTTCAGAGCCACGCGGGCAGCATCGATCTGTTGCCTGCTCTCCCATCGGTCTGGGCTGACGGAGAAGTAAGAGGACTCTGTGCGCGTGGAGGAGTAACCATTGACCTCCTTCGCTGGTCTGGCGGTAGAATCGACGCCTGCGCGGTTCGCCCCGGCTTTACCGATATGTACAGCTTTCGTCCTCCGAAAGGTCAACGAATCGTCGGCCTCTCCACCGAATCGGGTGCAACGCCGCTCGCGCAACGAGCCGCTTTCGGCAGTATTCGCTGCCGCCTCCAGGCCGGACGCACGTACCACTTGAATTTCTCGCCGGACACCGCGTGAACCCTACGAGCCACAAATCGCGCAGAGATTTCATTCAAATCTGTTCTGCCGCCGCCGGACTGGCGTGTCATTCCATGGATGCGCGCGCCAATATCACCGGGCCTCGCACCCGCGTCCTCCGGCTCGATCGCGACTGGCAGTTCGATGCGTCTCATTCGGTAAACTTGCCGCATTGCGTCACGCGGCTCTCCTGGCAAAAATGGGATCCCGCCACCTGGCAAAAGGTCTGGACTTACCGCCGCCGCTTCGCGTTGCCCTCGCAATTCAGAGGTCTTCGCGTCTTCCTGCACTTCGAGGGAGCCATGGTTTCCGCCACGCCCGCCGTCAACGGCCACGCTCTCCCGCAACACCGCGGCGGTTACTTGCCCTTCCGTTATGAGATCACTCATCTGCTGAAGGAAGACGACAACGTGCTCGCCCTCGATCTCGATTCGCGTTGGCAAAACGTTCCACCGGAAGGCTCGCCCAAAGGTCCGGCTTCAGTCGATTACCTGGAACCGGGCGGCATCTGGGGGGCCGTCGCGCTTCTCGCAGTTCCGCAGGTTTTTCTCGCCGACGTTTTCGCGAAACCCGTTCACGTGCTCGATTCAAACCGGCGCATCGAGATCGCATGCTCTCTCGACATTGCGGATATTCCGCCTGGTCCCGTTCGCGTCGTCGCCAACTTGATGGAGCACGGCCGGATCGTTTCCAGCGCATCGAAGAATGTAGCGATTGCGAAATCCGGTGAAACAGAGGTGGCGCTCAGCCTGGGCGACCTGAACCGCCTTACGCTCTGGGACGTCGCCGCGCCTCGACTCTATGACCTCGCCGTCACAGCTTTCCTGAAAGACCAGCCGCTGCACGATTACACAACGCGAGTCGGGCTTCGCGAGGCGCGTTTCGAGGTCGATGGCTTTTTCTTGAACGGCCGGCGGTTGCAACTCTTTGGATTGAACCGGCATGAGCTCTATCCATATGTAGGCCGTGCCATGCCCGCGCGCGTGCTGCGCCACGATGCCGAAATTCTCCGTCGCGAATTCAATTGCAACATGGTCCGCTGCTCCCATTACCCGCAATCCGAAGCCTTTCTAGATGCCTGCGACGAGCTGGGCCTGATGGTGTGGGAAGAAATACCTGGATGGCAATATGTGGGCGATGAAAGTTTTCAGGATCTTGCCCTGCGCGACGTTGCGGATATGGTGCGCCGCGATCGAAACCATCCGTCCATTGTGATCTGGGGCGTTCGGATCAACGAATCGCCAAATAATCCCGCTCTGTATACCCGCACCAAGGACATGGCGAAATCGCTCGATGATTCGCGGCCTACGTCCGGCTCCATGACTCACTATTCAACCCGCGATTGGGTCCAGGACGTGTTTGCATTCGACGATTATCATGCCGCGCCCGACGGCAGTGTGGGTCTGCACGAGCCATTGCCCGGCGTGCCATTTTTCTTTTCGGAGTCCGTCGGACAATTCGACTATCCGGCCCATCACGGTTTCAGCCACAAGTACCGCCGCGCCGGAGATCTCGAAATCCAGTGTCAACAAGCGCTTCTGCACGCGCAGGTTCACGACCGCGGCGCAATGAACAGCCATTGCGCAGGTGTCCTTGCCTGGTGTGCCTTCGATTACGGCAGCCTCATGAATTCCTATGCCGGGGTGAAGTGTCCGGGCGTCGCCGACGTGTTCAGAATTCCGAAACTGGGCGCATCCTTTTACCTGGCGCAAGTGGATCCGCGCGTGCGGCCGGTGATTGAGCCGGATTTCTACTGGGACTTTGGCCCCCGCACACCGTCCGGCCCTGGACCGCGAGCCGCGATTTTTTCCAATTGCGAGAAGCTTGTTTTGCACCTCGATGGCAGACGTCATTCCGTTCTGGATCCCGACCGGACCAATTTCCCGCGCCTCAAATATCCTCCCTTCTTCGCCGATCTCGAGCTGTCTCACTCAGGCACACCGGAGCTTCGCATCGACGGCTACATCGGCGACCGTCGCGTGCTCTCGCGTTCGTTTGCAGCGGACACCTCGAAAGATCGGCTTTTCTTACGTGCCGACGATGCCGAGCTGATGGCCGATGGTTCGGATGCGACAAGAGTCGTCTTCCGAGCCATTGATCGGTTCGGAGCACCGCGACCGTTTGCCGATGGAGATGTCACTCTCGAGATCGCCGGGCCCGGAATCATCGTCGGCGACAATCCCTTTTCATGGACCGATAGCGGAGGCGTCGGGGCTGTTTGGATCAAAACCATCCCCGATTCCGCCGGCCGCATCCAACTGACCGCCGCGCATCCATCGCTCGGCCGGAAATCCGTAAGCATCGTCGCTAAAATTCCACCAGCGGAATGATGCAGCTCGCTGATTCTCGCCGGCGATGGAAGACTCTGCTGGCTTTCGCGATTATTTATCTTGTCTGGGGATCCACGTTTCTCGCAATTCGCATTGGCGTTCGCGAAGTGCCGCCGTTCCTTCTCGCGGCGATGCGGTTCGTGATTGCGGGACTCGTTCTGTATGGCTGGATGATCGTGCAGGGCGAGCGATCGCCCACCCTCCGTCAATGGGCCTCCGCATTCGTACTCGCTGTCCCGACCTTCGTCCTCGACTATGGTTTGGTGTTCTGGGCCGAGCAGCGTGTGCCGTCGGGCATTACCGCCGTCATGATGGCAACTATTCCGGTCTTCATGACGATTGCGGAAATCGTTCTCTTGCGAACGCAAACGCTCACCGTTCGCCTGACATCGGCGCTCCTGATCGGCATCGGCGGAGTGGCGGTACTGATGAGCCGCTCCTTGAACCTCGGTGGCGCGCCGATCGACAGGGCGGGTGCAGTGGCGCTGATCGTTGCATCGATCAGTTTGTCCATAGCGGCTCCGCTGATGCGAATGCTGCCCCTTCCGCCGTCCAAAGCCATGAGCTCAGGCGCGCAGATGCTCGCCGGAGGAGTGTTGCTGGCTTTCACGGCCGCCGCCCTCGGCGAATTTCATGGTTTTCGTCCGGTAACGGTCTCGCGCGGAGCGTGGCTCTCGTTGCTCTATCTGATTGTCGCGGGCTCTATTATCGCGTTTACCGCCTACGTATGGCTGCTGCATCATGAATCGCCGACAAAAGTCGGAACCTACGCCTATGTGAACCCGGTCATCGCCGTGCTGCTTGGATATTTCTTTGCCGGCGAAACGCTTGACCTGCGAACCATCTTGGGGACTCTCTTGGTTCTCATTAGCGTGGTCGTCATCACCACCACGCGAGCGAAGAAACCGGATCGCGGCGTATTCGCCCTGGGAACGGAGAGCGCCTCAAATACGTAGAAAAGATCCGAGGGGGTACGAAGTATGGACACACTTTGGCAAGACCTGCGATCCGGCATACGCCTGCTGGCGAAAGCGCCGGGCTTCGCCGCCGTCGCCATCCTCACGCTCGCCCTCGGCATCGGCGCATCCACCGCAATTTTTTCTGTGGTGGACGCCGTTCTACTGCGGGCGCTTCCTTATCCGAATCCACAGCAAATCGTGCGCGTCTGGGAACAGGCTCCAAACGGTCACTCCATGAATTTGGCGGACCCCAATTTCGACGATTTTCGTTCCCAAAACAACACCTTCGCGACTTTTGCGGTATATAACTACGGGATTTCCTCTGTCTCCGGCGGCAGCGAGCCCGTGCGTGTCAACTGGTCTGAGGTCTCCAGCGGCTTCTTTAAAGCCCTGGGAGTCGAGCCGTTTCGCGGTCGCGCTTTTTCAGCCGGCGAACAGCGACTCCACGGTGCGCCGGCAGCGATCGTCAGCTATGGCTATTGGCAGCACTACCTCGGCGGTAAAACGGATCTCTCCAAATTTCAGTTGAGGATGGAGGGAGCCGTCTATCCCGTGATCGGAGTGATGCCGGAAGGGTTTGATTTTCCGCCCGCCACCGCCGCATGGATTCCGCGCGAGCTCGAGCCGGAAATTTCCAGCCGCACAGCGCATAACTGGCGAGGTCTCGGCCGCCTCCGCGATAACGTTACCGTCGCTCAGGCGCGCGCGAATCTCAGCGCCATCGCTCACCGCATCAAGCAGCAGTACGGGAAAGACGTTGATCTCAACGACGCTGCAGTCGTGCCTCTCGCCGACGCAATGGTCGGAGACGTTCGGACCGCTCTCCTCACTCTTCTCGGTGCGGTCGGCCTCTTGCTCCTGGTCGCTTGCGCCAACGTCGCCGGCTTACTCGTGGCGCGCACCTCGTCGCGGCGCAAAGAACTGGCTGTGCGTGCGGCGCTCGGCGCTGGGCGCGGCCGTCTCATTCAGCAGTTCCTCGCCGAATCTTTTTCGCTTTCTTTAGCGGGAGGCGTCCTCGGCATCCTGTTGGCAACGGCGGCCGTGAGGGCGCTTCCGGCAATTCTTCCGGCGAATTTGCCACGCCAGCAAGACATCGCGATGAACATCTCGGTTCTGCTGTTCGGCTTGATCGCAATCCTAGCTGTCGCCGTTTCGCTCGGGCTGTTTGCCGCTTGGCGCGCCGCTGCGGGCGATCTGCAGGAAGCCCTCACTGCCGGCTCGCGCAGTTACACGGGCACGGGGGCCAGCCAGCGTCTGCGCGGCTTTGTGGTCATCGGCGAAATCGCCACCACTCTTGTGATTTTGGTCGGAGCGGGTCTTCTCGGCCGCAGTTTCTTGCGCCTCATCTCCACCAGTCCTGGATTTAGCGCGCGAAACCTGATCACCATGGAGTTCTCACCGCCGAATCCGCAAGGCCAGGCATTCGCCATGGACCAGGCCGCCATCGCGCGCCAAGTCCGCCTCATGCAAGATATATTGACCCGGCTTCGCTCCATTCCCGGCGCCGAAAGTGTCGGTTTGGCTGGAGCCCTTCCCGTCGCCGCGGGCGACGATCTCGCCGACGGAGGTTTCCTGATCCTCAATGGCCGAAAGCCGCCCGCGAATTTCGAGGAATGGGAGCGCTTTGCCCACAATCCGTCCCAAACCGGTCAGGCCGATTATTGTGTCGCCAGCGAGGAATATTTCCGCACCCTGCGCATTCCGCTGCTCCGCGGCCGCATGTTCGGCGAACAGGATGATTGGAATTCGCCGCATGTCGCCGTGATCAGCCAGTCCTTGGCTCGCCAGCGCTGGCCGAATCAGGACCCCATCGGTCAAGTCATCGATTTCGGCAATATGGACGGCAATTTGAAGCCGCTCACCATCATTGGCATCGCTGGTGACGTTCGAGCGCGCGGCCTCGATCGTCCCCCCAATCCCATTATTTATGTCGATTACCGCCAGCGCGGAATGAACGCCAATTCATTGCCCACCATCCTGATGCGCAGCGCCGCACCCCTGGCGGAAATCGTTCCGGCCGCGCGTCGCATCTTCCACGATCTCGCTCCCGATGTTCCTGTCAAGTTCTCCACCTTTGGCGATGAAATGGGCGGCTGGCTCGCCGATCGCCGTTTTCTGCTTCTGCTCGTCGTCTTATTCGCCGCTGCTGCTCTCGCGCTTGCTGCCGTCGGCATCTACGGAGTTGTGGCCTTTTCCGTTGCGCGCCGCACCCAGGAGATTGGTATTCGTATGGCGATTGGCGCCCGGCGTGGCGATGTTCTGCGGTTGATCTTGAGCGAAGGTGCCCGCATGGCGACTCTCGGCGTCGTAATCGGCATCGGCGCATCGCTGGCCATCACACGCCTCATGTCCACGCTCCTGTTTGGCATCGGCGCCACCGACCCGTTGACATTTGTCGGCGTCGCCGTGTTTCTTTCTCTGGTCGCGCTTGCCGCGTCGTACCTTCCCGCGCGCCGCGCCATGCGTATCGATCCCATGACAGCCCTGCGCTACGAATAATTTAGCGAAGCTCTCAGCCGAGACAATTGAGCGGTGGGGGGAGACTCTACCCAGGGTGCTGGGGCGTTACGGCATTAGCTTGAGGCGCCGGCCAACCGCGCTGGCGCTTCTGTTTTGGCCGGTTGCTGCAGGGCTGCCAGTCTGGTCAGATGCTGCGCTGCCGATTGAATCCAGGCTCGTCGGAAGAGCCGAAATAAGACGGCAGAGTAGGTGTGTGCATGTCAGGTCTCCTGAATGCAAAATAAAGAAATTACGGAGTGATGGTCGTGATGTCGGTGTGATGATTGGATCAATTAGCCAATATCTATTTGGCTGAATTCCAATAAGGAACGATCGGCAAAATGGAGATCTACAACAGTGAGGAACTTCCATCCTCCCTGCGCGAACGGATTTCTGAAGCGGCGATGCTGGATCTTACCCGGCGTTTGATCGCGATTCCATCGGAAAATCCTCCCGGGAATCAATACGAAGAATGTGCGCGTGTTCTGCTAGAGGAATTGCACAGGCTCGGCTTCGACGACGTGAGACGCGAAGGCGCCTGTGTACTGGCGTCGGCCGGAGCGGGCCGGCAAACACTCTATTTCAGCGGTCATTACGACGTAGTTCCCGCGCAGAACCGCGCTCAATTTCAGCCACGCATCGAAAGCCGAAATCTGTTCGGACGCGGTTCGTCGGACATGAAGAGTGGGCTTGCTGTGATGATTCACGCCGCCGCCGCCGTGCGCGATGAAGGACTTCTCAAAAACGGTCGTATCGGGATCGTGCTGGTGCCCGATGAAGAAACCGCCGGCGCGCGAGGGTCGCGCGATCTGGGAGTGCGCGGGGTGCTTGGGAGAGACGGGGTCGGCATGCTGACGCCGGAGCCTACCGGCGGCGTCATCTGGAACGCCAATCGCGGAGCCGTTTCGCTGCGCGTCACCATGCGTGGTAAAGCGGCGCACGTCGCGCGGCAATTTGAAGGTGTGAACGCGGTCGAGCGCGCGATCCCGGCGATGGCGCGCCTTGTCGATATAAAGAACGACGTAGAGCTCCGCGAAACTCAACAGAACATCGCTCCGGCGGCTGCGCGAAGATCCATTCTCATGCTCGGCGGGCGTGTTGAGGGCGGCACAAATTTCAACATAACGCCCGATTTCTGTTCTTTCACTATTGAGCGCCGCATCAATCCCGAAGAAAATCTCGAGGAGGAAAAGCGCCGATTGTTCGATGCGCTGGAAGGTTTCGAAATAGAGACCATTCAGGAAGAAGCAGCGGCAGCGACTCCGTCGCGAGATCCGCTCGGCGTGATTCTGTCGCGCCACATAGCGAGCGTGACCGGCAAAGAACCCGCGTTCGAAATGTGTCCAGGCCTGCTCGAAACGCGATTCTACGCGGCTCGCGGCATCCCAGCCTTCGCCTACGGCCCCGGATTGCTGACCGTCTCCCATGGCCCGAACGAGTTCGTTCCAATCCGCAATATTGTCCAATGCGCGGCAATTTACGCGCTCACCGCCGCGGAAGTGTTGCGCTAATCAGTCCCCAATGCAGCTTGCCGCGTCATACCTTCCTGCGCGCCGCGCCATGCGTATCGATCCCATGACAGCCCTGCGCTACGAATAAGCCGGGGTCCATCGAAAGATGGAGCGCGATATCGACCGCTGAGTTGAAGATAAGCGGCTCCCGGCATGTTACGCTGCAGCCATTCTCTTTCAATGCTTCAAAACAGATTGTTTGTCTTTCCCGCCCTATTTCTAACAGCAAATCTTGCATGTCTGGCACAAAGTAATTTCGCAACGCTCAGCGGAAGCGTAACGGATACGCAAGCGGCTCCCTTGCGCGGGGCGCATGTCGCGGTCACATCCAACGAAACGCATGCGGTTCGCGAGGTGAAGGTGAATGAGGCCGGCCTTTACGATTTACCAAATCTCGTGCCTGGAAGTTATCGGGTCGAAGTCAAAGCGTCTGGTTTCGAAGAGCTGACCAAGACGGTGCTCCTTGAGGTCGGTCAGGAGATGAGACTCGATTTGCAGCTTGCCGTCGGTGAAAAGCTCGAGACCGTCGACATTTCGGCCAAAACCGAGATGCTCAAGACCTCTGACGCCAGCTTGGGTGATGTGGTGGAAACGAAATCTATCCAGGAGCTTCCGCTAAATGGTCGCACTCTGCTGGATCTTGCAGTCACCGTGCCTGGATCGCATGTCGGACATGGTGCCCAGACCGGAGACATGAACCCCCTCTATTGGCGTCCCACCCAACCCTCCGCGATTACCATCGGAGGCAATCGGCCGAACGCGAATTACTTCTTAATTGACGGGGTCACCAATACCGATCCCACCTTCAACACGCAAAATATTGGTCTGTCGCCCGACGCCGTGCAGGAGTTCCAGGTCCAGACTGCAAGCTACACCGCCGACATGGGCGGAGCGGGCGGTGGACAAATCAACATCATTACTAAAAGTGGTACGCGCCAATTCCATGGCACCTTATACGAATTTCTGCGGAACAACGCTTTTGATGCGCTGACCTTCAACGAAATGACCGGCGATAATCATCTCGTCCACAATCAGTATGGTGCCTCGCTTGGAGGTCCGTTGCCGGGCGGCAAAACGTTTTTTTTCACGAACTACGAGGGAATGGAGATGTCGGAAGCCATGACCCAGACCCAGACCGTTCCCACTGCGCTCGAACAATCCGGCAACTTCAGTCAGAGTGGAACAACCATCTATAACCCTTCGATTTCTCATGCGAATCCGAATTACAATCCTGCTCTCCCGGTGACTCCTGCCAATCCGCAGGTACTTCGCAATCCCTTCCCCAACGACACTCTCCCTTTGAACGAAATCAATCCCGTTGGTTATAAGTTTCTTCAGAGATACGTTCCGCTGCCGAATACCATGTCTGGAATGAGCGGGATGTCCATGAACATGGGTCTGGGCATTGGCGGCGCCATGGGTGTCCCATCGGTTATTGGCGCCGGACTGGATTCAAACAATTATTTGGACGTCGAAAACCAGATCCAGAAAATGAATCAAGGTACTGTTCGGGTCGATCGTGTGTTCGACAGCGGCGACACGGTATTTGCGCGCTATTCGGCCAGCAGCGAAACCGGTTTCACTCCGCAAAATTTTCCCGGATTTGGCGCATACAACAATAATCTGTCGCAGAACGGAGATATAACCTGGATTCGAATCATCACTCCCAATCTGGTGAACACTGCGAGCGTCGCGGCCTCGCGGCTCACTATGTTTCGCTATTCGCAAGACAATGGAACCAACGATATTGTTCAGCAACTCGGCATTCAGGGCGTCGGATATGGAGGACCGGCTGCCTCGGGCTCTCCCTATTTCAACGTGCAAGGATACTCGGGGTTCGGCGACAACTTTCTCGCGACTCCCATGCACGCCTGGGACACGGTTCTCGAAGGGCGTGATGACCTGAGCTGGCAACACGGCCGCCACAGTTTCAAATTCGGCGGCAGTTATCGCTGGTATATATGGCCCATGTGGGGCTTCTTCCAAAATCGCGGCTATTACCAGTTCACCAATGGCTTCACCACGCAAACGGCGACCAACGACAACAGCGGATCGGGGCTCGCAAGCTTTCTGTTGGGACTGCCCGCCGTAAGTCAATTACAGGCCGGTGTGCCGAGTATGGATCTCCGGCAATGGCAAGCCGACGCGTACGCCGAAGACACTTGGCGGATGACGCCGCGTACGACCATTACGTATGGCCTTCGTTATCAGTTCATGGATCCACTCGTCGATACTAGCCGGCAATGGTCGAACTTGGAGTTCATCGACGGCAAACCGGAGATCTTCATCGGCGGGCAAAATGGCACGCCTCGCGGATTGATGTATCCGAACAAGCTGGATTTCGCTCCTCGCTTTGGCCTGACACACGAATTCGCGAACACCGGCATCGTGTGGCGTATGGGATACGGCATCTTCTATACGCCGGTAGATCTCAACACCTGGTGCAACCAGTTGCACAATGTGCCTCTCGTCTTTCCGGAAACCAAGCAGAGCGATAACTTCACTCCCTCCATCAA
Source organism: uncultured Acidobacteriaceae bacterium (assembly GCA_963722935.1). GTDB lineage: Bacteria > Acidobacteriota > Terriglobia > Bryobacterales > Bryobacteraceae > Bog-105. The sequence goes on from CAVROY010000002.1 coordinate 157,627, forward strand.
CGGTTTCAACTTTGCCCCGCCGGTACTTGGAAAAACCGTAGTCAGTTACGCTGCCTTCGATCCACATGCTCCGCCGCAATATGTACAGCAGGCAACCGCCTCCATAGAAAAGAGCTTGGGAACCGAGACGACCGTCGAGATAGGGTACGTGGGCGAGCGCGGCTTCCACTTACAGCAAGCTCACCTCATCAATAACGCTCCCCCCGGGCTTGGGCTGGTGCAACCGCGTCGTCCGTACCAAACTGCGTCCTTCGCGCCCGGAACAGTCCTGCCGGTCGGACTTACAGTGGATAGCGTCACGGTTCCAATCAGCAGCATCAATATGTTACAAGACACGGCGCGCAGTTGGTATGACTCCGGGTATGTGAACCTCCGCCGCCGCTACTCGCATGGCCTAAGTCTGCTCGCCAACTATACCTACGCGAAAAATTTGAGTAACGCGCCGGACTTCCGCTCACCTATGTTTGAGTCCAGCATTCCGCAGAATAACAGCGATCTCGATGCGGAAAAAGGACCTGCATGCGATATCCGCCATCGCTTCGCGTTAAGTGGTGTTTATGAGATCCCCGGATACAAGGGGACCCGGCTAACTCAACGGTTGACCTCTAACTGGCAGCTCTCAACCATCTTTCAGGTACAGAGCGGCTATCCTTTCACGATTTCTGTCTTCGGCGACACGGCAAATGCGGGTACCCTGCTCGGCGAAAATCCCATACGCGCCAACTACACCGGACAACCGGTATTTGGCCCCAGCACGGGAACGGCTCAGGATTGGTTCAATCCAGGCGCGTTTTCTACTCCAGCGGCATACACCTTCGGAAACGTTGGTCGAAACACCGTCTATGGGCCCGGACTGCAAACCCTGGACGCGGCGCTCGTCCGGAATTTCGCCTTGGCCGAACGCACGCGATTTCAGATTCGAGGCGAATTCTTCAATGCGCTGAATCACACCAATCTGGGCACGCCCAATCGCTTTGTCAATGAACCCCAGTTCGGAACCATCACCTATGCGGCCACGCCCGGACGAGAGATCCAATTAGCTGCCCGCCTCTCCTTCTAAGCCCCCAAATGTGGAGGCAGAATAATCCGATATCTCTTGGCGTCCTGTAGTCTAATTGGGACGCTAGTTATCGATTTCAAAGGAGTCCACTTGCCCACAGTCACCACCAAGGACGGCACGGAGATTTTCTATAAGGATTGGGGTTCGGGCCAGCCCATTGTGTTCAGCCATGGCTGGCCGTTGTCGGCCGATGATTGGGACGCGCAGTTGCTGTTCTTTTTGCATCATGGCTATCGCGTGATCGCCCATGACCGCCGTGGCCATGGGCGCTCCACTCAGACCGCCGAGGGCCACGATATGGATCATTACGCCGACGATCTGGCGGCTCTGACGACCCATCTCGACCTGAAAAACGCCATCCATGTCGGACATTCCACCGGGGGCGGCGAGGTGACGCGCTATCTGGCTCGGCATGGCGAAAGCCGGGTGAGCAAGGCAGCGCTGATCAGCGCGGTGCCGCCGCTAATGGTGAAGACCCCGGCCAATCCGCTCGGCCTTCCCAGGAAAGTGTTTGACGATCTGCAGGCGCAACTCGCCGCCAATCGTTCGCAATTCTATCGCGACCTGCCGACTGGGCCTTTCTATGGCTACAACCGGCCGGGCGCGAAAGTCTCGGAGGCCGTCATCCAAAATTGGTGGCGCCAGGGCATGATGGGGGGCGCCAAAGCGCATTATGACGGCATTGTGGCCTTTTCCCAGACCGACTTCACGGAAGACCTCAAAAAGATCGCCGTTCCGGTGTTGGTTATGCATAGCGAAGACGACCAGATCGTGCCTTATGTCGCCTCGGGACCACTGTCTGCAAAGCTGCTGAAGAATGGAACCCTAAAAACGTACAAAGACTTCCCGCACGGCATGCCCACTACAGAAGCGGACACAATCAATTCCGATCTGTTGGCGTTCCTCAAGCTTTGAGCCGCTGTCTGCGTTTGCAATAAACTCGGCCTGCGCGGGGTCGGATTGCGTGGCCGCACACGGCCACTGTAGCGTCTGCGAAACTTCTGCGACCTCGCTCGCGGCAACTTTGAGGTCTGTGAAAATTTATCCGGCCATTATACGATGTACTCTAATTGCTGTCAATTTCTGCCCAAGGGGAGTGTCTATGAGGCTCAAGCTCTTTTTCTGCTCTTTACTTTTATATTTCTGTTCGAGCGCCTTCGCGCAATCTACCTACGGAACCCTGCTGGGCGTCGTAACGGATCCAAGCGGCGCGATTGTTGCCAACGCCATCATTCAGGTCACCGAGACAAACACCGGAATCACCAAACAGACCACCACCGATATTCACGGCGCCTACGAATTACCCAACCTGCAGCCCGGCGTCTATGACGTAGCGGCCACCGTGCGCGGCTTCGACAAATACGTCCGCACCCATGTTCCGCTTGATCCGCGGGCCTCCGTCCGCGTCGATATCGCGCTCACCGTGGGGACCACTCAAACCACCGTCGAAGTGCAATCGTCCGCGCCCGTCATTACCACCGAATCAGGAACCGTCAGCGATGTCGCCGCAGGGAAAGAACTCAAACAACTTCCCATCAACTACCGCGCCAATAGCACATCGCCGTTTAACGGCATCACTGTGCTCCCCGGAGTCCAGGTCGATACGGGCGGCGCTACCGGTTCGGCCAGCTTTTCCATTTCCGGCAATCATCCCGCGCAGAACGAAATTTCAGTCGACGGCTTCTCCATCACCTCTCCGCGCTCCAACGGCCCAATGACCGAAGTCATGCCTTCGACCGAGCAGGTTTCGGAAATGCGCATCACCTCACAGCTTGCGCCCGCCGAGTACGGTCAAATCGGTGATATCGCGTTCATTGGCAAGAGCGGCACGAACCAGTTTCACGGCTCATTGTACGAGTATTTGCAAAATGACGCGTTCGACGCTCAACCACTCTTCACCAGCGGCAAACCCAAAAAACGCAACAACGATTTCGGCGGCGCGTTTTCGGGTCCGGTGATTTTGCCCAAATACAACGGCCGGGACAAGACGTTTTTCTTCATCGATTACGAGCGCAACATGCAGCGCAGCGCCACAAGCCTGGTCGACAATGTGCCCACACCCGCCATGCTCGCCGGCGATTTCTCCGCGCTGGATTTCTCGCTGGTCAATCCATACACACAAACGAATTTTCCCGGCAACAAAATCCCGTCAACCATGTTCAATCCGGTCTCGCAGAAGATTCTCAGCACCCTCTTTCCTGCTCCGACCGTTCCCAGCGCCGGTCCGCTCGATCCAACAAGCAATTACCTGGTCAATCTGCCGCAGCCCATTACCACCGATCTTTATGACATCCGCATCGATCAGAAGCTGAACAGTAAGCAGTCGATTTTCGGCCGATTCAGTTGGAAAAATCAGTCCGCGAGCTATCCGCAGGATTTGGGGACAAAGGCCGGACCGCAGGATCAGTCAGTCACACCACGTAGCGTAGCGATTTCACACAATTATTCGATCAAGGCCGATCTGCTGAACGAATTCCGCTTCGGCTGGCTAACGCAAGCGACGGCTACCACCTATCCGCAGTTCCCCAATGGCGCGCAATTGATCTCCGAGCTCGGTCTCACAGGCTTAGGCCCGTTCCCGCCCGGCTCGGCCATTCCGTACTTCGATTTCACTGGCTCCTCGGGCCTCACGGGCGTCGGCGGGGAGCGCGGGCACGTTCTCACGGAACACAAGATGCAGTTTGCCGATAACCTGACCTGGATTCACGGCCGCCACACGATCAAGACGGGCTTTGATTTGCGCAACCTGCAAAATTCCGATTACATTAACTTCGTCGGCGCGGACAACTTCGGCAACTTCTATTTCAACGACACTTTTACTGGCTATGATTTCGCCGATTTTCTGCTCGGCTTGCCAACCGAATCCGACATCGCCAACGCGGGCCCAAACTACGATGGCCACGCGCGCGCGTACGGCTTCTTCGGGCAGGATTCATTTAAAGTGACTCCCAAGCTGACAGTCGAATTCGGCCTGCGCTACGAATATCATCCGCCGTTTCACGACACCACGCTGCAGATGACCAACTTCGATAACATCACCGGCGCAGTGGTCGTACCCAACCAGAAGTCGCTTGCGCTTGCTACAGCGCCGTTTCTGCAATCCATCAATGCCTGCGGCTTGCCAAGGCCAAATCCCACCGACTACGGCTTATTCCCCTGTACTCCCGTGTTGACCGCCCAGCAGGCCGGTTATCCGCAATCGCTACGCGTCTCTGACAAAACGAAATTTCTGCCGCGGCTCAGCTTCGCTTATCGGCTGAACGACAAAACGGTTATACGCGCGGGCGCCGGTATGTTCGACCAGACGCTGCTCGGAGACATCTTTTATTCGCTGATTGGGATCCACACCTCCGATTACCGTGTCTATTACAATTCGCTTGGCGACAATCTACAGCCCTCCTACCAATTTCCAAACACGCACACGGGCGGCATCGGCTCGATTTCGTCTGCCGGCAATGCAGCTTTCGGCACCGCCAATCAACGCGATTTGCGCGATCCGTACTCTGAGCAATGGAGCTTCACCTTTGAGCGCGATCTCGGCGCATCAACCGGCCTGCGGCTAACCTATACCGGCTTGCACTCGGTTGGTCTGATAGTCAGTCCGGATTGGAATCAGATTCCGGCGCAAAACCAGCCCTACGATCCCGCCGAAAAACCGTTCCCGAACTGGAGCGAAGTGAGAACGCGCGTCAATGCCGGCACTTCTCAATATCACGGCCTGGAAACCGTAGTTACACACCGCTTTACGCAAGGCATTTTCTTCCAATCGAGCTGGGTATGGTCCAAGAATCTGTCAGACGCGGAAGGCGATGCGCCAAACGCGGGATTCTCACCCGAAGAGGGCTACGGACGCATCTCCAATCGTTTTGACCTGAATGCCGACCGGGGCGATGTCTCCTTCACCCGCCGCCATCGCTGGCTCACTACCGCGAATATTGAGATTCCTTTCGGCCGCGGAAAACGTTACGGCGCTAATATGAATCGCGCGCTCGATGCGGTTGTCGGCGGCTGGCAAACCACCGATATCTTCATTTGGCAGACCGGCCCATATCTCACGCCCTACTACACCGGCGACAACGATCCCTCCGGCACGAACGCCTCCAATCGCAGCGGCTCGCCGCATCCCGACCGGCTTCCGCTCTCCGCCTGCGACGGGCTCTCGACCAGCGAAGCGCGCGTCTTTCAGAATAATTGCTTTTTCTACGGTTGGGACGGACCCATCGGGCGTTTCGGTAATTCCGGAGAAGGCATCGTCCAAGGCCCCGGTACGGTGCTCTGGAACACAGGCCTCGCCAAGAACTTCCTGCTCACCGAAGCGCTGAGAATGCATTTTGAAGCGACTTCAACAAACGCGCTGAATCATCCAAACCTGGGGCCGCCCGCCATGTCGGTGGGCCGTTCGTCATTTGGCACAATCAGCTCGCTGCAAGGCCCGGAAGGCGCAGGCGCGCGCGTTCTGCAATTAGCGCTGCGTCTCGACTTTTGAGATCGCTTTTCATCCTCGCATTCGCCGCAGTGCCGTACGGCTACTTTCTGACCGGTAGCGGCGCCGACGTTCATACCCGTATCAGCCCGGGTTTTGCGTTGGTCGGCGGCGGAAAAGATGTGGACGAAGTCTATCGCTGGATGATCGCGAAATCCGGTGGAGGCGACTTCGTCGTTATCCGCGCATCCGGTGCGGATGGTTACAACGATTATCTCTACAGATTGGGAAAGGTCGACTCCGTCGAAACGCTCGTGATCGGAAACGCGGCCGCCGCGCGGGATAACTTTGTCGTGCAAAAGATCCGCCATGCCGAGGCGCTATTCATCGCGGGCGGCGATCAGTGGAATTACATTCGCTTCTGGAGCCATTCGCCGGTGAGCGACGCCATTCAATCGCTGATCGACCGCGGCGTTCCCATAGGTGGCACCAGCGCCGGGCTCGCGGTCCTGGGCGAATACGTTTTCACGGCCGCAGAAGACACTGTCACATCGAGTCAAGCGCTCGCCGATCCCTTCGACCAACATGTAACGATTGGCACGAACTTTCTTCACATTTCGCTGTTCGGCAGAACCATTACTGACAGCCACTTCCGCCAGCGTGATCGTATGGGCCGTACGCTAGTGTTCCTCGCGCGCATGCTACAGGACTACAAACTCTCTGAAGCTCGCGCCATCGCCATGGATGAACGCACGGGTGCATTGATTGAATCAGACGGCTCATTGCGCGTCGCCGGCTTCGGACATGTCTACTTTTTGCGAGCGCGTCAACGGCCCTCCATCATCGCACCCGGCAAACCGCTCAGCATGTCGGGCGTCGAAGTCTGGCGCGCCGGTCCCGGCACCCGTTTCGATTTGCACCAATGGAGGGGTTCAGGCGGAAACCGCTACGAACTCCGCGTCCAAGCGGGCAGCATCATCTCGACGCAACCCAGCGGCGCCATCTATTAACCCTGGACGGGCGTGGATGCCCGGTGCCGCTCTCTTCGACTATTTTCATGGTCCAGATTTTGACGTCTTCGTTCTCATCGCTTTAGCTGCCTCCGGTCGAGGCCTGCTTGCCCTGTCAGATCAATAAAGAATGCCGCACTGAGCGAACTTGCAACGGACAATGCGACCGCCATCGACAACAGAATGCGATATCCCGCGACAAAAGAATCGGCGATCGCTTTGCGAACATCGGAGTTTGTCGTCTGGATGGCGGCGAGCCTGGATCGTTGCGCATCGATCTGCTGGCGGAGTCCGGATGGCACCGACAGGCTATTCAAGCGTTTATCGAGGTCTCGATTAAAGATACTGATCAATACGAAGCCAAGAACGGCAATTGCAAGCAACCCTGCGATCCGCGAAACTGCGTTGTTGATTCCCGAGGCGGTTCCAGCGTGGTTCTGAGAAACGGAATCCATCACCGTCGTGGTGAGTGGCGCGACGCTTACGGCCATTCCAAATCCCAGCACTACCACCGCCGGGAAAAACGTAGTCCAGTAGGTCCCACCAATGCCTGGTATCGCAAACAGAGCGAAGCCAAGCGCCGCCACCAGCGGACCTATTGTGAGCGGCAGTTTTGCGCCATACCGCTCTACTAGCCCGCCGGACCAGCGTGAGAGAACGAACATCAGCAAGATGAACGGTAGGAGTGCCGCCCCGGCTTCGGTAGCTGAGTATCCCTGAATTTGGATCAGGTTCAAAGGAAAGAAAAACAGCACCCCAGCCAGGGCGGTATAGAGAAACAGAGTGACTAAGTTTGCGCCGGTGAAGTTGCGCGAGCGAAAGAGATCGAAGGAAAGCATCGGGGCGGGCGAGTGTTGTTCAACGAAGAAGAAAACGATCAAGGCCGCGACACCGCCCGTACCCGCGATCAGGTTGTGAGACGGTTCTATTAGAAAGAACACGACACCGCCAAGTCCAACTGTGGCGAGCAGCGCACCGGTCCAATCGATTTTCTCGTGACTCCGTTCCGGATTGCGACTTTCGGGAACACGCAGCAAAGTGAGCGCGAGAACAACCACAGCAATCGGCAAATTAATGAAAAACACCCAACGCCAAGATGCGTGTTGTACCAGCCATCCGCCGAGAACGGGACCGACAGCCGCGGTGATGGCGGTGAAGCCGGACCAAGTTCCGATCGCGCGTCCGCGCTCTTTGATTGGGAACGAAGCGCTAATCAACGCGAGACTTCCGGGTACGAGAAGCGCGCCGCCGACACCTTGCAGCGCGCGAGCAGCTATGAGTTGGGGAATGTTAGGCGCAAGCCCACACCATGCGGACGCGAGACCGAAGAGGCTTACACCAACCGCGAAACTTTTGCGGCGGCCATAGAGGTCGCCTAACGAGCCGCCTGGCAGCAAAAGGGCAGCTAAGAAAAGCGCATAGCTTTCAACGATCCATTGAACTTCGGATACCGTCGCTCCTAGAGCAGATTGGAGCGCCGGAAGTGCGACATTCACGACTGTGCCGTCGATGAAAGCCATACTTGAGCCAAGTATCGTAGCGGTAAGGACCCAAGGGCCAACGCCAACAGATGAATGACTTGATGAGGCGGCCAGAATCGCAGCTTCATCACAAGGAGGTCTAGCGCCATTGGCCATGGCCTATTCTCGCTGACGTCGAGAAATTCCAGCCTTCAATCACTCGTGAGTTGCGGCGTGCCCTATCTCCGGCTTAGCAAGGCAGAGATATTTGCGACATCCGTGAAAACCGCATCGCCTGCGAACTTGAGACTCTCAAGCGAACGCTGCGCGGCGTCCATATGACCCGCACCACAAGCGTCGGTTACAAGTATGGGGATAAACCCGAGGTCGGCGGCGTGACGCACCGACGGATCGATGCCCACTTCCAGCGCCACGCCCATCACGGCGACGGAAATGATCCCGCAGTCCCGGAGTGCAATCGTCAAAGGGTTACCTTCGAAGGCGGACATAGTTATACGATCAAAGACCGCTTCGGTAGGAAGTGCGGTAAGTTCAGGAACCAGCTGAAAGCCTGGTGAATCAGGTCGAAAGATAGTTTGGACAACTTCGGGGGAAGCGACGCGCTGCCAGGCCATCGCCATCCGTAGCTGTGCGATTCCGGATACTTCCTTCGGCAGCGTCATGTACCGCGTGAAGAAGACTCGGAATCCCCCTTCGCGCGCCGCAGAGACTACCTCAGCCACTTTGCTGGTGATCTCGGGGCCGTTCTGGATCTGCTTCACCACTCCAACCTGCATGTCGTAGACGAGAACAGCCATCGTGCGTGGATCGCACATCTCAGGAAGTGTTTGCGGGATATTCAACCCAAATGCGTGGTGCATGGTTTCCGGCTATCGGGTCTCGCTCGGTCTTGTGCGGTCGTACGGTTCTGCAAGATCAACAGTGTCTTTCATGAGACGTTCGATCGGCAACGGGGCTTGCAGCGGGATATAGAACCACTCCAGGTACCCCGCTTTAGACATAGGAAAGTCAGCAACGTACTTTTGGGCTTGCTCAACGCTATCCAGCTCGAAAACGATAATGACGCCCGGTTCGTCCGCGCGGGCATAATTTTCACGGACGATTCCTGCCTTCCAAAGCCGCCAGACATTGGAGACTTCCTCAGGTAGGAGAGGCTGGATGGTCTCCATCGTTACGCCGGGTCTGAAACGATCGTATGCGATGATCTTCAACTCTTGATTGCTCCTGTTTACGCGCTCTGCGTGTGTGGGCAGATTCAGTATGCTGCAGCTTGCCGAGCCCGGCAAGTAGGCACTTTTTGGTAACCGGCTCGCAGTATGCTTCCGTTATGCGCGAGAACGAATGTCCGGTCAAGTTGACGGTGGATCTGATAGGAGGCAAGTGGAAGACGCTAATCCTCTACTACTTGAAGCGCGGACCGCAAAGAACGGGCGTGCTTCAGCAGCGAATTGAGGGAGTGAGCAAGAAGATGCTGACGCAACAACTCAGGGAATTGGAGCGCGACGGTTTGATCCAAAGGAAAGACTACGAGGAGGTGCCGCCTAGAGTCGAGTACGCACTAACTCCGCATGGGGAAACACTGAAACCCATTCTCGGATTGATGGCTGTTTGGGGAGCACGGCATCGCGCGAGGTATGGACGTGCCACACAGGAGCTACGACAGACCGTCCCCCGAAACCCATCCGATCGATCCCAATAGCGACAATGGCCAGTTCAATGAGTCAGCTTGGCCCGAGTTCCGGGACGACCACGGGCCGCCTTCCTACTCGACCCTGCACGTAGCCGAGCAGACCCAAAATATCGTCAGCCCCTAACGAGCCCGCCTACTTGCCTTTTTCGGTCTTGTTCAAATCTTTCGCCATGCTTAAATGCTGTTGCAGAGTCGGCAGCGCAGTGGCGGCAAATTGCTTAACCGTGGCATCCTGGCCGGCTTGCGCTTCGTTCTGGAAATCGCTCACATCGTGCTCGTGATCTTTGATCGCATCCTTAATATAGGTCTTGTCAAATTGCGGGCCGGACAGCTTCGCCAGCTTGTCGATCTTCGAGCGGTGTTTCGAAATCGAGCGAATCCGGAATGTCGATGTTCTCCTTACTCGCGATCTGCTTCAACTGATCGTCGGCCTTGGAGTGATCGTCCACTAGCTTTTGACCAAACTGCTTCACGGCATCGCTTGAGCCTTTTTGGGTTGCGAGCTTTCCAAGCTCCACCTCGGTCATTCCCTCTACGGCCGCGTCTTTAACGAATTTCTTGTCATCCACCCGGGGCGACATACCAGGGGTGTCGGTGGGCATCCTGCCTGGATTATTCATGCCGGGCTGCGAAGCGGGTTGTGATGAGGGTGAAGTTTGCGGCGTGGTAGGAGCTTGTCCCGTTGGCGCTTGCGCCGCAGCGCACACGCCGAGCACAGAGAACCCCAAACTGAAAAGTAACATTCGCATAGTAGCCTCCCTTGTACTGTTCCCAGTGGTCAGCTAACATCTTGAGGTGTTACGCGGACCAACGGGATGAGCGTACAATCGGACGGAGCACCAACTCCATCTGCTAGTTGGAGGCGCGAGCGCGGCACAGAGGTTTCAAACCATTTCTCTAGACCTCGGCAGTGCAGAAAACGGCTTGCCGCGTAAGCACAACAGAAAAAACTGCGATATCTACTAACATCGCCAGCTATTCTCGAAGAGCTCAGACCGGCCGCGGGCCGGGCGGTCGCTTTCTCATCGGCGTTTTCAATGGACGACAACGTCACATTACGTGCATAGCGGCGAATTGTCTCCATGTAAACGCGTAATCCGAGAGCGGATGTCGGCTCAGTAGATATCTATGTCGGCAGCTTGCTGCACCACTACGCGCCACGCCGCTGTAACTTCGCGTACTCCGCCTTTGCTTGATTCAGAACCGGAATGTCAGAGTCTGCCTTCTTCCATAGAGTTAGAAATGTGGCGTAGGCGGCCTTCGCTTTGAGAGGGTCGCCCGCCATGACCAACGCTCTGCCGAGTTGCAGGTATGCAAGGGCTGCCACGGGATCGACGGCAACAACGCCACGGTGATCAATAATCTTGTGAAACTCCACGGCAGCATCGTCGCCCCTATGGAGAGCCAGGTAAGCTTCCCCCCGCACGTAAATGGGATAAAGGGCCCCGAAAATTGCATGTACGCTGACTCGGGGCGCCCCCAATTCGTACGGCGCCGCCGTTTGTAGCAGGTTGACGGCTTCCGCCGGCTCTCCACGCTCAACTGCCAACTGTGCACGGATGGTCGGTATATAGCTCGCTCGGACCGCAGTATCCTCACCAAATCGTTCTTCCAGATCTTTGGATAATGCTTCCGATCGGGTAGAATCGCCTGCCAGGGCCAGCGCGAACGCAGCGCCGTACTCCACATATCGCTCCCTTGAAGTGTTAGCTGCTTCCATCGCCGTCTGTGTCGCGCCGGGAGCATTACCAAATAAGGCATCCCATAACGCGGATGGGACTGTATACAGCGCGGCCCGCTCGCGGCCTGAAGCCCGTAAACCAAGCTCTACTGCACGGCGCAACATCGTCTTCGCCTCCCGCAGGCGGCCCGAATAGGCCAGGACGAAAGCTTCGTGATCGGCCATCCACTCTTCAGCGGCCAAGTTTCCCTTGGCGAGAGCCGCTGCGCGTTCCATTCCTCCCTGGTCTGCGCGGAGAAACGCGATGTCGTGCTGGCGAACAATGTACTCAGGCAACTCGAGTTTGCGCTCTGACGCCCTCCTTAACGTATCCTGGGCATCACCCAGCCTGCCGAGATATTGATAGTTGTAGGCGAGGATTTCATATGCTATTGCAAGGTCCGGATCGATCTCGATGGCTTTCCTCGCTTCGTCAACCGCGTTTGCGTAATTCGCGAACGTAGGGTAAATCATCCCGGCCAGAAAACCGTGAACCTGTGCGTCGCGCTGGTAAACTTGCGACCATGCCTCGCATATCTGCCGCGCCTTTTGAAGGTTTCCTGTCACGTCGATTTCGTAGGAAGCAGAGATGAAGAACCTCTCCCGATCAGTCGCGCGATCACGCAGCTGATACGCTTTCCCCGCACTCTCAGCCGCGAGTGCCGGATCCTCGCTTATCGAGTACAGTCGCGCCAGTGAGGCGTGTGCCATCGCAAATTTGGGGTCAATCTCGAGGGCGCGCTGAAAAAGAGGAAGAGCGGCGAAATGGCCAGTCGACGAAAGCACTTTCCATCCATTGCTGTATGCCTTCAAGGCTTCAAGGGACGGAGTGCTGGCGTCTGCCAGCGGAACATTGTGTTGCTGAATCGTCGCAAGGGACTCACCGGCGTGGCGCCTGAGTGTGCTTGCGATTCGAGTCAGTGCATCCAGCACATTTTCTTTGCGGGCGGCCTGCACCTGTGCACGGTCGAGGATTTCCCCCGAGCTGCAGTTCTTCGCTGTCAACCCCAGCACGTATCTGGTTCCGAGTTTCGCAATAGAACCTTCTAAGACGGTGGTGCCTCCGGTACGCTCACAAACCTCGCGTGCGATTTGTGGGTTTAGAGGCGCGTCTGGGGACCTTCCCATCAAGCGCAAGGTTTGCCGTATCCGCTCCTCGGAAACCAAACTGAGGAAAGGCGATTGTGCAAGTTGAATCGCTAGTCCTTGCTTGATTGTCCCGTCAAACACCGGGTCTCCTGTCGCATTCACCAGGTCGGCAAGGACAATCGTGTCCGTGTTTGTTAGTTTTGGACGCCGGTGAGAGTACAAATAACTCACTACAACGGCGGCCAATACCACCAGCATCGTGGACAGCAGCACGGCCTGCCATGCAAAAGCCCGTTGCCTTGCTTGTGGCATTTTCTCAATGGGCGATCCGTTCCCAATAGCGGTCGGATTCGCCAGGGGTTCGGCAGCCGTCACACGGACTGGGCTACACGGTTGCTGAGTTGAGCCGATAAAGCGATAACCGGAGCCGGTTAGGGTCTCGATATACGTCGGGTGATCGGCTGAATCACCCAGTGTGCGTCGCAGCTTATTGACGGCGGCGTTTAGACTGTGCTCGAAATCGACGAAGGTTCCTTCGCCCCATATCTCCTTCCGTAGACGTTCGCGCGTGACCACCTTGCCCGGATGCGTCAGCAGAAGCAGCAGGATTTGAAAAGGTTGTCCAGATAACCGGACGCGAATTCCGCCTCTATACAACTTCCCGGCTGAGGCATCCATTTCGAACGGTCCAAAAGTGATGCAGGCCGGGTCTTCACTAGTTGCAAACGCGCGGTCCATAGGCGCTTAGAACACAAGTCTACTACCCGCAGGATCAATGATGTGCTTGATAAGTTATTGGTTTGCAGCAGCTTGCCTGATGACATCTAAAATGACGCTCCCGTGCATGGACACCTTCTGCACACCAGTCTAATTTCGATTCATGCAATTGAACCCTTCCCGGAGATATTTTTCGATGTTGTTTCGAACAAAGCCAATCGCGATGCTAGGGCTGTTATTTTTTGCTGATTTGGCATTTACCGATCCTCTCTTTTACGTCGTCACTCAAAATCAGCAGTCCGGTACACAACTGTTTGGCACGGCGGATCCCGTTACAGGCTCCTTTATTCAAATCGGCCCCACGGTTCCTATCGGCGAGGTGGGGCTAGTCTCCGGTCCCGGTGGATCATTGCTTACCATCGACTATGCGGGCAATCTGGACTCGATTAACCCCGGAAACGGCGCACTTAGCCTCATCGGTGCAACCGGACTGGGCGTCAACATTGCGGCGTTCGGCCAGCTAGGCGGAAATTTGTACGCCACCGATCTCGCGGCAAACTTGTACAGCGTCAACGCAAGTAGCGGAACGGCTCAACTGATTGGCGCGACTCATCTTCCTGTCCTCCCGTTCGTTCCGGGCACGCCAAACCCCGACGGGACGATCAACATCTACAATGAGACTCTCTTCAGTGTTGGCGGGAAGCTATACGCAACGTTGGATGCTGACATATTCGACCCTAGCGTGCCTGCCATCAACCCCGTCGTCGATCCAAAGCTTTATCAAATCGACCCGAGCACCGGAGCCGCAACCGCGGTGAACTCCACGGAATTACTAATCACGTCCGCACTCGACATTAACGGAACTGTGTACGGATTCGCGGGCAATGCCGAAGCACTCAGTCACTCCTTTACCCTCGACGTGGCGAACGGGAATACCACTTTCATAACGAATGTAGACCCTGCTGCGGGTCTTATATTTGGAGCAGTCCCAACACCGGAACCGAGCTCGGTGGCGCTTGCCGGTTTCGGAATCGCCCTGGTTACCGTTTGGAAGCTGCGAAGAGCGAAACGCCCCAAATTGATCGCCGACTGATTGCAGGGCTGGAGACTCGGGATGGTATCGAGGAGCGTTCTGGATCTTTCTCCACTTGGCGGTTAGTCGGAAGTTATCTGATTCTCTTGTGCTTGTGATACAGCTTTACCGGAAATGGCAAGCTGATTTAAGTCGTCTGTAGCGGCTAGTATTGCTGGCGTTTCAACGCGCCATTTTCGGTGTTTCGGTCGGTAAGCGCGACATTCGTAACTGTCCGTCTTATGGAAGTTGCCGACAAGCCCGGGCCAAGTAATCTATAGTTTGTATTCTCATGAGCTACTGACATACAACATCATCTGTAAAGAGCGTTCCATTGAACCGGTTTAACCGCATTCGTCTGCTGTGACCAGCGGCGAGCTGATAGGTTCCCGACTAAGCCGCCGCGCGGTTCGCGATGGTAACGGCGAGGGATCCGCCGGAATCGCATTGGTACAGTCCTTCAATCCACTGTCCGGCGGTATTGCGCGAGTAGGTCACCGCAGTCGGGCTCAGGTCCTCCAATTCACTCAGCGCCAGCTCGAAGCGGCAACCCGACTCGGACCATTAGCACCTTGAATCGAGCATCACTGCGGAGCCCGTCAAACCGAGGGTCTACTCCCAGGAATGCAGCCCGCGGCGAGTGCTCCTCAACCGCTTGGGCGAGTAACGCCAACGCCTTATCCGTTTCGCCCACGCCTAGCGATGCGAGCGCCAGATCATAAGAGGACACGTATCTCTGTTTCGATAAGTTTCTGAGGTCGTCGAATACCTTTTGCGCTTGCTTTCGCCTTCCGGCGACTCCGTAGGCGTGCGCCAAAGAAGCCAGATAAACCGGGCTGCCCCCAGACAAACTCACCGCTCTTTCGAGTTCCGCAATGGCTTCGTGGTACATGTGCTTCTGCTCGAGCGCGTGCCCGAGCACCAGATGCACTGGAACGAAGCCCGGGTCCATCTCGACGGCGTGGCGGTACTGCTCGATGGCCTTATCGTACTGGCGTGCAAAGAAGTAGCGTGATCCGACCCAGGTATTAATAATGTTCGAGAGTGGATCGAGCTCCCGCGCGCGTTCCGATTCTGCAATGGCCTCCTCATGCCGGCCTACCAGCGATAAGAACTCGGCGTACCAGTGGTGCCCGTTAGCATAGTTCGGATTCAAGTCGATCGCGCGGCGGAATTCATGCTCCGCCTTGGCCCAGTCGCGATCATAATAGAGGCTTACGAAGGCTAGCGATGTGTGCGCCTCCGCAAGCGAGTCATCCAAGCTGAGGGCCTTGCTTACTGCGGACTTGGCGGGCGGAAAAGTCTCTGCCGGTGCGAGATACCCGTACCATCCGAGCGGCGCCCAACAGTCCGCGAGACCGTCATAGGCCAGCGCGTAATTGGGATCCTTTTCAATGGCCTGCTGGAAGTATCCGATGGCTTTTTTGAGATCCTCTTCAGTTCGCTTGTTCCAGAAGAACCTGCCTTTAGAATAGGCCAGGTAGGCGTCCGGATCGGCCGTGTGGCGGCGGGCCAGCCGCGCGCGATCAGGGGACGTCAAGCTCACGCGGATTTCGTCGGCGATTCTCTGGGCGACTTCACTCTGAAGCGTGAATACGTCCTTCAGATCGCGATCATAGCTGCCGCTCCATAGACGTCTGTCATTAGCGGCTTGGATCAGTTCCACGTTGATGCGCACCCGGTCGCCGGAACGTAACACCGAGCCCTCGACAATAGCATCGACATTCAGCTGGTGTGCAATCTCCGGCAGCGGCTTGCTGGTTCCGTGGTAATACACGGATGAGGTTCGAGAGAGGACTCGCAGAGCGCTGATCGCCTCGAGCTGCTGTCGAAGCGCGTCAGCCATCCCTTCCACAAAATACTCCTGGCCGGGATCACTGGAAAGGTTGGCCAAAGGAAGCACCGCCAGAGACCGGATCGGACCAGATGCCATACGAGCCCGGCCTCTCTCGTGAATAGCGACTAGTGCACCTGCGATCACCGCGAGGACCAACGCGGCGGTCAGGACGCCTGGCAATACACGGAAGCGTCGCTGCCCTGTGGCTTCTTTGCTCTGGGCGCCGGGCTGAACCACGTCGGTCTTGTTCTGGGCGGCAGGCTCGGCTACGTCAGCAACGGGCTGGCTCACCGGAGCGATAAAACGATATCCATTGCGAGCAAGCGTCTCAACGAAGCGCGGCGAATCGGCCGAGTCCCCCAAAGCCTGCCGGAGCCTCTTAACGGCGGCATTCACGCTGTGTTCGAAATCCACGTAGGTACCCGCGGGCCAGAGCCGCTTCTGCAGGTCTTCGCGTGTGACCACCTCGCCCGGGTGCTCTAGGAGCATGTCGAGCACGCTCATCGGCTGGCCGCTGAGTCTGATCGGCAGGTGATGCTTCCGCAACTCGCGCGCCTGGGCGTCGAACTCGAATGCTCCAAACCGGAAAATCCGGCGAGAGGCGCTCGATTCCGGGCTAGCAGTAGCGCTCGACATTGCTGGAGTATGATTCTACACCCGAATTGGCTTTCACCACTCGCCCAAAGTCTAAGTCACTCAATGGGATGACATGTCGTCTACGTTTCGCCGTGCACGAATTTTGGAAGTTTCTTGGGGTAACGAAACTGAGCCGCGCGCGTCAGCAAGCGGGCTTCCAGATGCTAATAAACTGACCGCGACAAGTCACTACTGCGCAAGTTCAGGTTAGTTGAAGGAGTAGTTGGTCACCCAGGAACTTGCAGCCAGCCGCTTCTGCTTTTGCCGAACGACAACGCTGTCGAAAAAGTGCCCGGCAACACTTCTCCCGCCGCTGCGGTCTGCTCAATGGGATGTCACGGCAAAGACCAAGGACCGAGCTGAAACGCATCAAATTCGGCGATTCCAAGAGGCCTGGAAAAGTCCGGGCCAATACGGCATGGCAGGGCTCTCCAATATAGGGGACGCTTGCCCAGTACGCTAGACAGGTGACCGAGCTCAACCATCAACCCAGCCTGAATTCTTCGCTTACTCGCATACTATTCGTGCTTTGCGGGTTTTCGGGGATCGCCTGCGCTCAGAGCACACAGCCACCGCCCCAAATTGACATTGATTACCGCTCTTATATTTGGCAGGACTTTGAGCGGTTCAATCCGCGCTATAGGCAACTCCGCACCGAGCGGACAAAGCGCGTCTCCCTCTTGGCCCAAAAAGTAATTGACGGAGAAAGGCAGGGCAGAGAGGTCGCCTGCGCTCATCAAATCCTGATGGAAGTCAAATGGCTTATTGGCTCGACCGCGGAGTTCACACGGATCGATCGACGCCTTGCCGACCTGGAGCGAGTTTTGATTCACCCTGAAGAGGGGAGGCTCTCTCAACAGCAAGACTCGACTGACGGGAGTTGGGGCCATTGCTACACGCAATGGTTCTTTAAGCTTGATGCCACCTACGACTACGCGCAAGAGCATAGATCCATTCATCCGCTGCGCTTCCTTGATCGTATTAACTCACCGGAAAAGCTCCGGGATTATTTTTCTTCGATTGCAGTTTCCGATATTGCGCGGGATGGTGTCGACCACCGGCGCGAACTGAACGAATCTCTCGCCGATCTTGTGCGCCTTATCCTCCACGACCAGCCCGCTGGCTACCGATGGGCTACAGGGATGAAGTCTGCCATGATGCAAATCGTGCTCAATCAGGTTCGTAACCCGGAAACCGGCTGGTGGGGCGAACGGTACAAACACGACGGAAAGATCTATTTCGTAGATGATCTGAGTATCACCTTCCACATGCTCAGCTATCTGTCGGGCAATGTGCCTGACTTGTCTAAGGTCGTGAATACCCTCCTGGCGCTTAAGGACCTCAATTATCCCCAAGGCTGGCTCGAAGGCGGCAGCTATTCCAATCACAACAACATGGATGTGGTGGTTGTCTTCCACTACGGATGGAATTTCGCGGCGGACAGTCAGAGAAGAGCGATCGCGGAAGAGATTAAAAAGATGCTAAATTGGTGCCTCACTGAATCGCTGCAATCCGATGGATCGTTTCGTACGTCGCCTGATGACGATTCCGTGGAGGAAGCCGAATACTTCGGCACAGCGTTCCTCGCCCGGATTGGTTTCTTCGATAAGCGCCGGCGCTTCTGGACGGACCAGGAATTTGCAGAAGCCGAAGGCATTCGGCAGCGAATCAGAGCTTACATCACGAAACATCTCTCCACCGGTGCGGCTGGTGGCGCATACTATCGGCACGCCCTCGAGCAGCTTGACGCTGCGAAATCCTAGAAAGCATGAGTGGGATTCCACTTACGAAAACGCTCTGCCCGTAAGCGGAGTCTTGTACTCGCAATACAGCGTTATCGGAGAGTGGCTTTGGCGATTCCAGTCGGCTCGGTTAGTCTCCCGAGTCGCTACCTGCTGAGGATCGCGCCCGCAATTGGCTATTCGAGCCGAATGCAGCGGGAAAAATAGCCGACGCGCGAATTGACTTATCTGCCCCCACGCTTGTAGGTTGTGACTATTTTTTCGCTATACTTGAAGAAATGCCAAAGAGGAGCTACCTCGGAGAGTTCGAGCTTATGGTCATGCTGGTGTTAATACGATTGGACAATGACTCCTATGGAGTTCCAATATCAACGGAGCTGAGCAACAGTACCGGGAGAGAGGTCGCACTAGGAAGTATCTATGCCGCCCTCGACAGATTGGAGCAAAAAGGATGCGTTTCGTCAAGTTTGGGGGATCCAACACCGGAGCGAGGTGGAAGGGCAAAGCGATATTTCCGTGTCACCTCAAAAGGAATGCGCCAGGTGAAGATGACTCGAACAGCACTAATTAATCTGTGGCGAGGAATACCACAACTGGAAGGAAAGCCCGCGTGAACAAGGACAGACCACGACAGGCGAGGCTGGCGATTTGGCTGCTGCGTCACCTTGGGGAGAAGAACAACCAGGAAGCGATTGTCGGCGATCTGGTTGAAAAGTTTGGCCAGGGGCGATCAGCCCGCTGGCTTTGGCGTGAAGTTCTCATCGCCATAGGAATTGGCATTTCGAAGGCGTTGCTAGCTCGCTGGCCCGAAGTGTGCTTTGCATTAACAGGAACCGCTCTAATAGACCTCTTCTTTTCCCCATTGAAGATCGTGCGAAAGCCACTGATTGAGCGAATGTGGGCATGGGGTATAGGCCTGCGCTGGCCGCTTTCTACGATTTATGACTTTGGGTTCACGGCGTTTATGGGCGCCCTTATGGTTCTGCTGTTGCTCATCTTTTTTCTTTTCGTCAAACGTGCGCTTCGCTGGGCTAATATCCTCCGGACGCTACTGATTAGTTTTATGCTGCTTGCAACCGGGCAATTGGCCTTGTTCCTGTGGGAGCGGCGGCTACCGCACGCACTTATGTACATACTTGGCCCACTGCCATTGTTCTTCGCCCTTTTGGCATCCGCGTGGGCGAGTTCGCCGCGCTTGCATTTAACAACTTCACAGCTGAAGCGAGAGGCGGACTAAAGCTATTGGGCTCCTGACAGCTTCTCTCAGTTCGATGTTCTGGAAACGAAAATCAAAATCGCGGCAGCAATTGCGGTAGCTGAGTAGCTGAGCAGAGCACAATGGAGGTGCGCTTTCTCCACATGATGCTTGCGCAATACAGGATTATTGGAAAGTGAGCCGATCCGCGTGAACCGCTACGTTGCGGTGCTGGGCGAGAACGAGAGCGCGGCTCTGTACTGTGGTGGATGTGTAGAACGGCGGCCACGGCCGTGGAGCCGGTCGTTTTCGGTTTTCAGAAGCTACTGATCATTAGTGTGGGAGCTATGCCGATGATGTTCATTCACTTTCATGACGATGAACGTCAGGTCATCGTGCTGTGGAGCGTCGGCAATCCAATCACGTAACTCCTGCGAGACTGCCGCAGTCATTTTCGAAATCGGTAAATGCGCTACCCGCCGGATTAATTGCTTCAGGCGCTCCTCCCCGAACTCCTCTTCGGCCGGATTTAGCGCTTCGGTGACGCCATCGGTGAAAGCCATCAGCAAGTCGCCCGACTGGAGATCGACAATCGACTCTTCGTAGTTCGCAAACGGAAACATGCCAATGATCATGCCGCCGGTTGCGAGTTCCTCAATAGGCGCACTCGAATCGTTCCCCTGTAGGTCTGGTCGCAGAGCGCGAACGAGATAAGGAGGATTGTGCCCCGCGTTCACGTAACGCAGTTGGCGTTTATCTTCGTCCAGTTGGGCATAGAAGAAAGTGGCATAACTGCTGAAGCCTGTTGAACGGTGTAAGAAGCGATTCATCTTGGCCGCCAGTTCAGGAAGCGAGATATTACCTTCGGCGGCAATAATGCGCAAGGAGGCTTGGACTACGGCCATGATGAGAGCTGCGGCGATACCTTTGCCGGCAACGTCGGCTAGCGCGATGCCGATCGAATGATCGCCCACCTGTAAGAAATCGTAGTAATCGCCGCCTACGTTGCGAGCGGCCAAAGTAAAGGCGCCAAGCGAAGTCGCCTCCGTCTGCGGCGCGCTCTCAGGAAGAAGTCGCTTCTGCACTTCCGTCGCTAGCGCAATGTCTCTACGAACCTTCTCCTGTTCTAGAACGCGTTCATTGAGCCTTGCGTTCTCCATCGTAAGGGCGAATTGCCCGGCGCAGGCAGCGAGCAGGCTTCTCTCCGATGAGCTATAGGGCGCGCGATCCTGGCGCTCGCCGAATAACAAAAGGCCGATGAGATCGTGCCTGGTGCGCAGAGGCGCCGCCAGGCGCAGACCGATTGTCTGCAGGAGCTCGAGTTCATTTACATGCTGGGGCCTTTGTTCGCTTGCCCAGCGAAGAGAAGTCTCCAGATCGGCGGATGTGAAAGCTAATGGAGCCCCATAAAACTTTAACCGGTTTAAAAGAAAGCCAGTCTCTGGAATAGCGAAGCTGGCGGGTTCTCTCTCCGGGAGCGCGGCGATGCAACGGAACTCGTTGGCTGAGACCTTCTCGAGTAAGAGCCCTGATTCCGCATGAAGTTTAGCGCCAAGTTCGCGAAGCAGGACGCGAAGCGCTTCCGAGAAGGAATCGGCGCGCCGGCTGGCCTCGATGAACTCAGTCAATAAAGTGGAATCTACGGCCGGAGGAGTTTTTTCGGCCGAGATTCGCTCACGCGCCTGTTCTAAGGTGCGGCGCGCAGAGGTCCAGACCGAGTCTGTCTCATTGCGAATGGCGACCATGGGCGACAGCAGGCTGGCGCGCCAGGCGGGAATCAGCGATCCGACCAGCGCGAGCGCCACAATTGCGGCAACCGAAAACACGTACGGCATCGGACTCAGGTGGTTGACGTTGAAATAGCGGATGACAATTTCGGTTGTGCCGGCCACCGCCACAGCGCCGAGAAGAATGCCGTAGAAAGAGAGACGTAAGCCGCTACCGGTAACAAGCTGGAGCAATTGCCGGCCGGTTGCGCCGAGCGCCATGCGAGTTCCCATTTCCACCGTGCGTTGGCGGACCGAATAAGAAATCAAGCCGTAAACACCCAGGCAGGCCATCAGCAAAGCCGCGAGAGCGAAAAAGGTAATCACGATCGACTCGATGCGCTGGTAGATGAGAGATTGGCTGAAGATCTCGCGCATCGAATGGACACCGTAGATGGGTTGAGCGGGATCTACACGGGCAACAGTGTGGCGGATGGCGGCAGCAAGACTGGCGGCCGGCAGAGTCGAGCGAACGGCGAAGTTCATCGATTGGAGGGAAATGACCTTGTGAAGCAGGTAGATCTCCGGCATGGGAGCTTGACCCAGCCCTTCATTCTCGACCGTGCCGACAACGCCGACGACTTGCACTCGTGAACCGTTCTGGTTAGCGACACGGGCAAATTCGCCAACAGCACTATTGCCTGGCCAATAGCGCCTGGCTGCTGCTTCGTCGATCACAATCGGGAGTGTATTTTCATTCGTGTCATGGCTATTGAGCAGCCGCCCCGCCAACAGAGGAATGCGCAAAGTTCTGAAGTAGTCAGTGCTCACGACCATGAGGCTTACCGGTTGAGTCAGTTCCCAGCCCGTTGTGTGGCCTTCCGGAAACAGGGAAGTGGTAAAGCAGCAACCCGCCAGCGGCAACTGATTCGTGACGGCTGCATCGCTAACTCCCGGGATTGTCTTGAGAGCGTCAACTAGCTTATCCGCGTAGGCGGAAGTGGCGGAAGTCTGCTCGGCCGCAGGGCCCTGAGCGCCTGCTCTGGTGAGCTGAAACGTCACGATGCCGTTGGGGTCAAAGCCTGGCCATGTCCGATTGAGACTGCGAAGCTGCCACGTCAAGAGCGCCCCCGCGGAGATGAGAGTGAAGGCGAGAGCAATTTCGGCGACGACGAGAGCTTGCGACAGCTTCCGGCTACGGACGCCGGCCGAAGCGCGCACGCCATCGCTCAGAACCTCATTGGGATGTGTCCTAAGAGCTTGCCACAAGGGTGCGAGAGCGGACAGAGTAGCGGTGAGAACGGCTAAACCGAGGGCAAACAGCGCGACCGACCAATTGGTAGAAACCTCATCGGAGCGAGGAATGTAATCAGCCGCCAGAGACACGATGACATGGACAAGGATCACGCTGGCAAGAACGCCGCCTAACGCCGCGGCCAAAGAAACCCATAGACTTTCAAAAAAATACTGCAGCGCTAACTGCCGTTGCCCTCCGCCCAAGGCAACGCGAATCGCAGTTTCGCGCGCGCGTCCGACAGATCTGCTCACTAACAGTCCCGCAACGTTGGCGCAGGTAATGAAGAGCAGGAGACCGGCAGCGCCGAACAGCAGCAGCAGGATGGGGCGGATGGTGTTGACGACACTATCCTGGAGGCTGAATAGCGCGGCGGTGTAAGTGGGGTTGGCCGGATGATACTGCTTGCGGATTTCTACCGCGACCTGCTTCGCCTCAGCCTTGGCTTGCGCTACCGTGACACCCGGCTTGAGTCTCGCGTAAGAAGCGTAGAAACCGTAATTGCGCAAGTGGTCCTCGTCGCGAGGTGTTTTGATAGGGATCCAGACATCATTTTGGGAGTTCTGGCTGGAAACAGTGACAAGCGGGAAACGGAACCAAGCCGGCATGGCTCCCACGACGGTATAGGATTGGCCGTTCAGCGTAACCGGCCGGCCGAGGATACCCGGGCCGAGTTGCCGGAAGAGCCGCTGCGAGATGAGGGCGACATTTGGTCCGTCGGATGCCGTGAAGAAGCGTCCGGCGATAGGGTTGACGCCCGTGTTTGCGATGAGAGATGGCGAGACCTCAATGCCCTCGATGTGCCGAGGTTGCCCGGGCGAAGTGAGATTGAAATCACCGCCGACGGGGTACCAGCCGAAAACTTCGAAGGCCTGCATCCGGTCCCGGTATGCGAAAAGGTCGGCAAACGTAAGACCCGAAAAGTGACGTGGATCCCTACTGTCGCCGACGAGTAACGAAACCCAACGTTCGCCGTGCGTGTAAGGAAGAGGCCTGAGCAGGACAGTGTCGACGACGGTGAATATGGCGGTTGCAGAGCCGATCCCAATAGCGAGCGCCAGCACGGCGAGAAGAGCGAGGCCTTTCTCGCGTTTCCACGATTTCCAGCTCCGCCAAATCATCGTCAGCATCTGCTAGCGATCATATCTTCCGAGTTGCTCGTTCTGTTCCTAGACGCCCGCGCTGGGATCACCTCCTCCAGCGCCACGACTAACGGGTAAACGCTTCGAGCGAACGGATTATGTACACGCTGCCCTATTCAGCCGGTTAGAGATAACGATCGATAATCCAAAGCGGGCAGGTTTGCCGGTTAACCCTGTCGATTGACCTTCAACTGAAGTGTCTTCGCGAGCTTGCGCTGTTGGTGGTCGAAGCTGTAGAGGTAGTCGGCCTTTAGCTCGAGAGCGGCCGCAACATGCAACAGGTCCGCCGTGCGTGTCCCGAGGCGCGCGGTGGTTCGGCGAGAGATCTGCTGGGCGCGTTGGTAGGCCCCCTCTGGCAATCCGATGAGTTGAAAAACACCTTGGCTTAAATCCTTCTCGAAATCGTGAAAAGAAGACTTAGCCTGGACAGGCGAAATTTCTTTGCGAAAGACGCGCAGTTCCAGAGCATTGACGGCTTCTAATTCAGCGAACACAGATACGAGATGACTGTTCTTCGACGCCTGCATGATCTGTGCCGCTGCGATGGAGTTGGCATCGGGAGCGTACAGGGAAATCAGAAAACTCGTGTCCACGTAGATTCTCAATAGCGGCTCCGGTCTTCCGCGATGAGGTCCGCGCCGGTAACAGGAATAATCTTGTCGCCATAGGTAGCGCGCAACCGCTTGAGGAAATCCGGGAACTCGGCGGTAGGTTCGTCGCTGTCCGGGATCAGCCGGGCAATGACGCGGCGCCGATTCGTAATCTGAATTTCCTCGCCCTGACGCAGAAGCCGTTCGATCTTCTTGAACCCGTAACGCAGGTCGCGGATAGACGCCTTGGCCATGTGATACATTTTAGCATCACATTGAAATCTCAATAGAGCACTAAACGCCAAAATGCGCGCCAGCATGGGCAGCCAATCACGGAATGGAAACAGCAACTCGTCGAATGTCGACGCTGAGAATTGTCACTCCGGGCGCTGACCAGTCGAAAGCTGGTTGTGCCAGGCGCCGAGCGTGCTGTTCCGTTTCAAAAAGGACCAAGCCCAGCCCTTCGCCGTCCAATGGATCTAACCAGTGCCCACTGCGGAAACCTTCCGCCGAAGTTATCTTAGGTAGGATTTGGGTCGTGAAGGCGGCCGCTGCCGCCGGTGCTTGCGCTGCATCGATCGTTAACTTCACAACGGCTGCGTACATGGGCTGACTCTACCATTTCGGGCACCGCCCCGAGGGCGCCTTCGGGTCCGCCATTGCACCAATTGCGGGTGCTCATCACATCCGCAAAGCGTTTACTGGTAACTGGCAAAAAGGCTTGCGCTGAAAATAAGAAAGAGCAACTCAATGCTGCCGGAATCCGAACACGAAGCTGTGGGCGCGGCCATGCGTCAAATCAACCGGGTCTGGCTAGATGGCGAGGTCGAAACCCTTGCACCGATGGTGCACCCGGAGATTGTCATGGCTTTCCCTGATTTCACCGGGCGGGTGCAGGGACGGGAGGAATTTCTTGCTGGCTTTCGCGATTTTTGTCAAAACGCGCGAATTCATGAATTCCGCGACCACGATTATCAAATCGATGTCGCCGGCGATACGGCGGTGGTCACCTTTCGATATGAGATAGTCTACGAGCGTTCTGGTGAACGGTACCATTCAACCGGTCGGGATTTATGGGTGTTCGAGAACCAAAGCAGCACATGGATTGCCGTCTGGCGAGCAATGCTCGACGTGGAGGAGAAGCCCGCCTGACCCTCGGTTAACAACCAGGCCGGGCTAAAATTCTTGTTTAGCGGATGGCTGCGGATTTCGCCCACCTTGAAGCGTATCGCCCGGCTCTGACGGGGCACTGTTACCGCATGTTGGGTTCCGCCTTCGATGCCGATGACGCCGTGCAGGAGACGATGATTCGCGCGTGGCGCAGTTTCGATCGGTTCGACGGCCGTGCATCGCTGAAAACCTGGCTGTACCGAATCGCGACCAACGTGTGCTTGGACGAGTTGAAGAATCGGGGGCGCCGGGCCCGCCCAATGGAGGAGGGCGCTCCATCGTCCGGTTCGCCTTCGGTGGAATCTTTAGCGCAGCGGCCCGGAGAATACTGGATTGAGCCGATTCTCGACTCGCGGGTTCTGCCCACTAAGGCTGATCCCTCCGAGCGCGCCGCTCTCCGTCAGAGTATCCGCCTGGCCTTCGTCGCCGCGCTTCAAAATCTCGCACCGAAGCAACGCGCCGCTCTGCTGATGACGGAGGTTTTGGGGTGCTCGGCGGCTGAGGTCGCGGAAACCCTGGAAACATCCATACCCTCGGTGAACAGTGCTCTTCAAAGGGCGCGTGCGACGCTCGCCAAGCGAAGTGTGGACGAGCCCGCCGAACTCACCGACGCGCAGCAGGAGATATTGAGCCGCTACGTCGCGGCCTTCGAGAGCTACGATGTCGATGGCCTGACGGCCTTAATGCGCCAGGACGCGACCTTCTGCATGCCTCCGTATTCGATGTGGCTGCAAGGACCCGAAGAAATTCGAACCTGGATGCTCGGCTTGGGATGCGGCTGCCGGGGTTCGCGGTTGGTTCCCACGTTTGCCTCTGGCTGGCCGGCCTTCGCTCAATATCGATCCAATCCTGAAGGTGGTCACAAGGCGTGGGCCTTGATCGTTCTGGAGCTGTCGGGAGACCGGATCGCCGGTGTGAACTCCTTCGTCGATACCGAGAATCTGTTCCCGCGCTTCGGTTTCCCCCTCACGCTTCCTGCGTGATTCTCAGGCTTACGGGCCCTCCAAACTTTTTCAGCCAATACCGATGAGTTTTCTCGATAACCGCAGTCAGAGTTGCGTAAGGAGAACACAAAACATGAGCGCACACGCAATCGCAACAACTATGGAGACATCCCGGATGCAGCCCGAAACAACCAGTATTTCCAGGAAGCGCCTGTGGGCCGGGCGCATCCTGAGCGGCTCGGCCGCCCTGTTTCTTCTAATGGACGGAGGCATGAAGCTGTTCAAGCCACCTGTGGTGGTCAAAGCCACCCTGCAGTTAGGTTATCAAGAGTCCGCTATCGTCGGCATCGGTGTTGCGCTGCTCGCCTGCACGATCCTCTACCTGATTCCCCGAACTGCAATCTTGGGCGCGGTGCTGTTGACCGGCTACCTGGGCGGAGCGGTCGCCAGCTACGTTCGCGTCGGCGGTCCCTTGTTCAACATCCTGTTTCCCGTAGCCTTCGCGTGCTTTGTTTGGGGTGGTCTGTACCTCCGCGACCAGCGCTTACGGGCCGTTCTGGCCACGGCCCGGTAGCCCGATGTATCGGCCCTGACAACAATCAAAAAGGAGAACTCCTAATGAACAACCTGACAACCTATATTCACTTTGACGGCAACTGCCGCGAGGCGATGCAGTTCTACCAGAAGTGCTTCGGAACAGAAATCCAATTGACCCCCTTGCCCGACAACAGCGGGAAACCGTCGAGCGATCCGGCTGCCAAAATCATGCACAGCCAGCTATTGCAGAACGACCAGCCGATTCTCATGGCATCGGATGGGTCTCCGGGCGGCGCTATCAAGGCTGGAAATAACTTTTCCGTCTCGGTCGATTGCGAATCGATCGCGGAGATCGACCGCCTGTTCGCCGCCATCGGCGAGAATGGCCATATCATAATGCCCTTGGGCAAAGTGCCATGGGGTGCGCGCTTCGGCATGCTCACCGATCGATTCGGCATTCAATGGCTGTTCAACTGCGCACTTGGCCAGTAGAATTTTTGAACCCGCCTTGGGGATCACTCCTCAAACTACGTGAGTAACGCCGCCAATAGAGGGTGACGCGTCGTCGCAAACGGGTTAGTCACCGTGACTCCGCGCCATGTAAAACCTTCCTGGAGATCCTCCGACAGAAGCAAGCGACATTCGGCTTCTGCCGACGCGGCCAGCACAACCGAGTCCCAGATCGTAAGACCATGAGCGGACGCCAGATCCGTTGCGTTGACCATTACGGTGGCGGACGTCTCAACCATGGGATACGCGTCGCGCCAGCTTAACACGGCTAACCGTGCGCGTGTTGACCGCCGCCTGGCTTTTCGGACGAGTACGTTGAACAGCTCGCCGAGCGTCTGGACCGGGAGCACGATAGCTCCCGCGGGCAATCGCTGAATCAGCTCCAGCGCCTTGTCTCGCATGGCCGCTCCGTTGGTTCCCTCGGCATAGGCCAGGACGTTCGTATCCAAGGCGACCTTCATGGCGCATCGTCGTACAACTCGTCACGGGCCCAGCGGCCGATATTCACAGCTTGTTGGGTTCGGAGCCGTGCGAAAAGGGCGGAGCGCGCGCCCTCTGCGGCCCGCTGGTCCTCCAGAACGGGCGTGATTTTCGCCACGGGCTTGCCGTGACTCGTCACGATGACGCTTCGGCCCTTCTTCACGGCTCGCAGTAGCTCCGAGAACCGGCGATTGGCGTCCGCGGCCGAAACTGCTTTGTCCATGTCCCTCTCCGCAATGTAGTGATATTAACTACTATACGGGATGTCCGCCTCCCGCAGGTCGATGAGGATTCTGGACGACGCTGTTAGTTTTGGCAAACCCAGTAAATTTGAAACTGATTTTGTTCGATGACGCGCCGAAAACCACTACAGCGAAGGCCCTCTCCGACGATTTGCCCATTGTAAACTCTCGTCATGGTGTTCACCAAGCGACTTCGCGAGGGAGTTCGTCGCGGAGAAATCACTTGCAGTGTGCGCATATGGACACGTCCGCACGTCAAAGTAGGTGCCCGCTACCGCATGGAAGAAGGTGAGATCGAGGTGGATTCGATCCAGCCGATCGGCTTTCCGGATATCACTCCAGCGCTGGCGCGCGAGTCGGGTTTCCTTGGAATCGTCGATCTGCTCAAGGTCGCGAAGCACGGCAGAGGTGAGAATATCTATCTCATTCGGTTCCATTACGTGCGGCCACGCAACAAGCGCTCCGCTCGACGCAAGTCCGCCGATGGTCCTATCCTCGACGTGAATTCCGATTGAACACTACATTGCATTACGCAAGCAGGACCCTTCTCGCATTCGCTTTCTTCGCCCACGCAGCTCTAGCTCTCGCCCCACGGTCCTGGCAGAAATTGCAAAATCCCACCGCCGCCCAGATCGCCGCCATCTGGCAGTCTCCGCCCCCTGAATACGGACCCGAGCCGTACTACGGTCTCAACGGATCCGTCACAATCGACCAGGTGCGGCGCGATCTCGACACCTTGAAGCAACTCGGATTCCAGGCCGTCACGGTACAGGCCGGATACAACATGCCCTTCGAGTATTTATCTACCGAATATTTCGCTTTCTTCCGCGCTTTTGTTGACGAGGCTAAGAAGCGCAATATGCGCGTCTGGATCGTCGACGATGCCGGTTATCCGAGCGGCTTCGCAGGCGGAAAATTTTCGTCCATGGCGCCTGCCCTGCGGATGCAGGCCCTAGAAGTGGCGCAGGAAATTCCCGTCGTCGGTGGCAGCGCTCTCCACCAGCAACTGCCGCCGGAGGCCATCGGCGCAGCGGCGGTGAATGAGAACGGCAGCGCCACTCCTGTCCCCCTGCACGGAAATATTCTCGACTGGACCGCTCCTCCCGGCAAATGGACAGTACTCATCGTCGACCACGAGTTCCGCACTTCGCCCACTCGCTCGGACACGAATCCGCGCCGGGTCAAAGACACCACCCAGTCGCTCGAAGACTACCTCGATCCCGCCGCCACCCAGCAGTTTCTCTCCTTCACCCACGAACAATACAAGCGCTACGTGGGCGGCGAGTTCGGCAACACCATCATGGGCTTCCGCGGCGATGAGCCCGACTACTCGATCGCCGGTCTGCCCTGGACGCCCAAATTCTTCGAGCGCTTCCGCGACTTCAAAGGCTACGATGTGCAGCCCTATGCCGCACTGTTTGCACAAACTCCATCCCGGCGGAACCCCGGCCTTCCCATTCGCCTCACGCCCGAGCAGCTTCGCATCAAAGCCGACTACTACGATGTGTTCTCCCAGATGTTCGCCGAAGGCTTCTTCAAGCCGCAGGCAGACTGGTGCGCGGCGAACGGCCTCGAATATCAGGTGCATCTGAACCACGAGGAATTGGAGATGGAGCTCGCGCACAGCGAAGGCTCCTTCTTCCGCGACATGCGCGATGTCGAAGTGCCCGGCATCGATGCTATCTGGCATCAGATCTGGAAAGACACGATCTCGGACTACCCGCGCCTGGCCAGTTCCGTCGCGCACGTCTACGGCAGGCCGCGAGCCTTCACCGAGAGCTTCGCAGCGTATCGCCCCACGCCCGATATCGACATGGTGCGCTACATCCTCAACGAACAGTTTGTGCGCGGCGTGAATCTGGTCGAGATGATGTACTTCCCCGCGACCTCCGCCGGGCCCAGACCCCCGCCCGCCTACATGCGAGAACCCGCGTTTCCCGCAGTCACTGCCTATGTTCGGCGCATTAGCTATTTGATGGCGATGGGCAGACCGGACGCTTCCGTTGCGCTCTATCTGCCGTCGAGTTCAATGTGGCTCGGCGACGACGAGGCCGACACGCAATTCGTCTCGACCGAGCGCCTGCTGAGCGAACACCAGATTGATTTCGATATCGTGAGCGACGATGCGCTGGCACGCGATCTGAAGTTCGATCGCGGCAGCTTCGAGACCCTGAGTGGCAATCGCTACCGCACCGTGATTCTTCCGGCCCCTGAGTTGCTCTCGGAGTCCGGCCTGGATCGCCTCAAAGCCTTTGCAGCCGGCGGAGGTAAAGTCGTCTTTCTCGGTGGCACGCCGCGCTGGATCGCCGCACGAACTATCCGGAATGCGCGAGAGGCAACCCCGTCCGATTTCCGCTGGGCAGCCGTTCTCGGCTCTCTCCTGCCGGCCACCCCCACACCACCGCAGTATCCCCCGACTGCACCGCCGCAACCGCAGGTCGTCACTCCGGATGTCCTGAACGTAATCGCCTCTGCCGTCCAGCCTACCCTCCGCACCGGCACGCCCGAGACAGCCTTGCGCGTGATGAAGCGCCGCTGGAAAGATGCCGGCGTGTATTTATTCTTCAATGAGGGTGCGCAGCCCATTCATCAAACAGTGGCGCTGATCGGCAAAGCGAAACGGGCGCAGATATGGGACCCGCAGACGGGCTCGATTACTCCATTCGCCGGCACGCGCGCAAAAAACTCGATCGCTGTTGCGCTGGATCTCGCGCCCTATGAAACTCGTATTGTGGTCGTGAAATAGGCCTCTTCCCTTCTTTGACAGCTTAGGAAAGTTTAAACTATACTCCGAGCAGTCCCAGCGAGGCCATGGCCAGAACATGCCTCGCAGCGCCACTGGGGGCCGATCGCGCGTCGCTCGAACTTAAGGACGTCGTGACCTCATTCCGAATCGCATCGAGTTAATCCTGGCGGCGGCTTTGGGCCCACGCTTCCCGGAAAGTAGTAGGACTGTATCGGAAGCCTGGAAACGGGCCCCGATATTCGTCCAGAAACGCGAGTCGATAAAGGACAGAAAGCAGACGTACATGGCAAGGCTGAAAAAGCGGATCGACATGTACATATCGATCCCCGTGTGCATTAGAAAACATGCTGCCATGGCCCACAGTCGAAGACCGCGGAAAAAGAAAAGAAATGGCGCGCCCATCTCGATGACCAGGGTCGAATAAGTCATAAACATCATCACGCCGTGGTGATGGACCATCCAAGGCACAGGCCGGCCTTTCATCACGTTTCCGACCTGCACCGCGTAATAGACAGCCGAGCCGTCCTGCCAGGGCTGCGTAATCACCTTCTTCACGAATGTAACGAAATAAATGAGTGCCACCTGGATCTGAATCGCTCTTGCGGGCCACAGCTCGACCTGAGTGCGATCGGACGTTCCGCTATGTGAGCGGATTAGCCGATCCACCGACCAGACCCGCCCGCAATCGAGAAATAACAGCCAGACCCCCATGCAGTTCATGACTAAGTCGGCTCCGAAGGTCATGAATGGATCGCGTTCCCGGAACAAAATCATCGAGAGGAAAGTCAGTAACATCGAAAAACGCGTTGCAAAGCCGGCTAATGCCAGAGTCGTCACGCCAATTGTTGCCCAAAACCATATTTCTAATTGCATGGGCGAATCGTAGTAGAAGAGCGCGTACTGAAATCCCCGTAGATCGTAGATGCTGTTTTCCACTGTGCCCATAAGTCCGCGATGACCAAACAAAAGCGGCATTGCCGGATGGAAATCCCAGAGAATCAGAAGGCAGAGAGCGCAGTAAGCGATGCGGAGTAGCGCGGGCGTCCTCGGATCGCCTTTCTCGAAAAACCAGTTTCTGACGGTGCGGAGGACCTGGATCATCGATCGTGGCAGCCGCGCTCGTATATGGCTTCTACCTTGTCATAATCCTCGGCTTTGGGGAGCGGATGTCCTCGCCTGTCTGTCTTGAAGAAAGGTGGAATGCCTTTTACGACCGAGTAGAATCGAATTGCCTGCAAATCGGGCAGCGCGCCATCCCCGAAGCAGAAAAAGGCACTTAGTTCCTGAAAGTACATGTAGAAAAAGGGCTCCTCTTTGAGCGACTTTTTGTGGAAATTCGGGTGACGGAGGTGGTTTGCGAGGCGCAGATAGCCGCGAGGAAGAAAGCGCCTTCCGGCGGCCTGCTCTTCCAGAAAGCGATTCATAGGCAGGAGCGGCGTCCAGCCTCGGCTGAACAGGAATGAATAAGCGAGTTCGTCGGCGGTTTGGGCTGGCGGCGCGAACATGCGCCAAGTCTGCGCGAAGTCGAAGGTATCGTAGAAATCCATGAGCGCGCCCAGGGCCGGTACGCTCCGCACGGTCGAGGGCGGCTCGAAGAAACACAACAGCCCGATGACGAAATGGAGTAATACGAGAGCGCCTATGAAGGGCTCACGCACTCGTTTCCACACCGGCGCACGATCCAGGGCGCCTATTGCGGGGAGCTGGTTTGCGATCCCCGGATCGCCACTCCCTTCAGCATTTCCGGAAGGATATGGCTGGCGCCGAACATCGCCTTACTTCCCATCTTCTGCTCGTGGTAGTTGTGGCCATTGTCGTACCACCCGACGATCGCGTCGGCCCTCAGCGCATCTCGACTGACTCGCTGCGCAGACTCGCTCGGATAACTGCGTTGCAAGTCCTTGAAATCGATCTGGCGTTGGATGCTCTCGATGTAAATGCCAACTACGTCCGATTTCTTAGGCGAGGCGAAATAGTTCTTTGCTTGACCGGCGGCAAAAGCCAGCACGGCGGTCGTGCTGATGGCGAGTGCGCTCAACAGTTTCTTTCGATTCATTTTCGTGTCCTTCTGGAGATTCCGCCGAATTCGGAACTGCGCACCGCTGTGTCTGATACCCCGGCAGCTCTACCGAGAAAATACTATATGATTTCCGTCCGAGTGTCAAACATTTATGAACGGTTTCGGTCAAAATAGCAGTTTCGCTCAAAGCCGTCTCGTCGAAATCCTGTTAACCAGAATCGTCGTACGGTGTAAATATACGTTGTCTACCGTTAAGACCCGCTTGATTTGCTCGCTCCTTGCGCTCGGCATAGTTTGGGCACTCTCCGGAATCCTTTTCACATTCGCTAACGGAGTAGGCTTTTTAAGGGCGTGGCTCATTGGGGGAACCGCGATGTTTCTGCTTGGCTGGATAATAGTTGGTTTTCCAATCGTTGCGCTAGGCGATCGTATTTCCTCAATAAGATACTTTTTCGTCGTCGCTCTTATATCGGGACTGGGAGGAGCATCCATCCTGTTCCTGCCCGATCTGCTGACCCGCATAACGGATCGGAAACACCAATACCCCTGGTCGCTTGTCGACTTGGGTTGGCCGGCCATCGGGTTCTCTATTGGGGCAGCGACGGCACTGATGTACTGCATATTCCTCCGCAATTCCATTGCCGGTGGAAGCCGATCGGAACACGAGGTCCTGTCTTAATCCATGCCCGAGACAATCTATCGCGATCTTCCGCAATTCGGCCTTCCGTTCGTTACGCCCGAGAGCGCGGAATTTCCCGCACTCTTACGCGAATTGCAAAGCCGGCCTCAACCGCTGGGACCGCCGCCTGCCTCCGACAATCGAGCCGCAGCCATATTGTTGAATTGCAGTGGCAAGGCGATCGTCGCGCTCTCCTATCTCTGGAAATATACGACCGTCGACGGCCAGATACAGACCAGCCGGTATTCGAATTTAGGTTCCAGTTTGCAGATGGACGTGTTGAGTGGTCGCGCTCCGGTTGTGCGAGACCGGGCCAGCTTCATATTGCCGGATTCCAAGCGTCTCATCACGGAGCACGGTTTATTCGGAGACAATCTCGATGTGCTGTCGCCCGATTCCACACCGCAAAGCGGCGGATTCGTGGGAACTGGAGCAAGCGGATTGATGCGGGGCGAGCGCCACGCTGAAATGAAAGCCATCGAACTGCAGTTAGATACTGTTTTCTTCGAAGATGGTCTCTGCGTCGGCCCTGACGAGTCCGGCTTGTTTGAAAGCATCGCGGCGGATCTCGACCTCCAGCGCTCCTCGGCCCAACAGGTCATAGACTCGCTGCGGAATGGCGCGTCACTCGGTGAGGTGTTCGAAATTCTCCGGCCTTTGGCGCGGCGCGCCGGCGCGGACGACAGATCGGGTCGCCATCTGAGCGGTCACTTGTCCTCGCTCCTTCCAATGTTCGCCCGTATGGCGATCAATTGTCTCGTGAACATGGACGGCCCGCAAATGCTGCCATGGTTTGAACAGTACGCGCAAGCTTCTTCTATCCAGTTGCACCGGCCGAAGAATGGGCTGTCCGAGTAATACCGGTGGCGCGGACGGTCTTGCCGTCTACGTCTGCGAGATCTTCTTTTAAGCTACAAAGGATCAGAACGAACTGACTGGGGCAGCCACTCATACTCAACAGCAACCTCGGAGAATCTATGACCCTCGACGATGAAATTCTCGCCTGCGAGGCCGAACTCCGGGACGCGCAACTCGCCAGTGACGTCGCGATGCTCGATCGGCTCCTCGACGATCTGCTGGTGTTCACCAACGTTGACGGAACACTCGCAAGCAAGAGCGACGATTTGTCGTTGCACTGTTCGGGGCGGTTGCGAATCACGAGGATGGACCCGAGCGATCGCCACTTACTGCACCTCGGGACGACCTCGGTGGTGAGCGTCCGCATGAACGCGGAAGCCCTCATGAATGATGTGCCGGTCACGGCAACCCTACGATACACGCGCATCTGGCACAAGCGGCCCGACGGCTGGCGCCTTGTCGCGGGTCACATGAGCACAGTGCCCGCATAACTGACCAGCATGATTGAACTGATTAGCGGGGCTTGGTGCTCATCGCCAATCCCCGCCTCACCCGTTCCCTTCCATCTCTTCCGCCATCTCCAGCAGCTTTGTCACGCTGTTCCAATTCCTCGCCGTTCCCGGAATCTTCAGCGCTTTATTGATCGCAGAGATGGGCAGCTTCGACCGTCCCATTCCGTCCGGATAATAGATGTATAGTTCGCTGCCGTCGATCCACATCTCCTCGGGATCGCTCTTTATCCCGCGAACCTCCTCCCGCGCTTCCTTTCCCGGATCGCTCGCCAGAAATGTAACGAGCAGTTTGCTCCCGCTCACCTCCGCGCGCCCTGCGAACGGATTCCGCGCCACCACATTTCTCATTTGAGACGTCGTCCTCAGAATCACATCCGGCCGGAAACCGAAGGTCCGCTCGATCCCGTCCTCGATCCGCTTCGCCAGCGCAATCGGATCGCGCGCCTCCGTTCGAAACAGCACGTTGCCGCTCTGTACGTACGTCTGCGCGTCTTTGAGCTTCAGCGATTGATAGAGCGCCCGCAGCGCGGGCATGTTGATCTTGTGATGACTGCCCAAATTCACGCCGCGCAGTAGCGACACCATCACCCCCATACGGACTGCCTCTTTAAAAAGGCTCGTCCGCCGACGGCCCGTACAGCCCCGGTACAGGAAGATGCAGCAGCCGCAGATACACGCCGAGCTGCGCGCGATGGTGCACCATGTGGTTGAGAAACATCGTGCGGTAGAGAACCATGCGTGGCCCATCCACGATCACTTTATCGCCGAAGCTGAGCTTCCAGTTCTTTTTCATTTCGGCGTCCGGCATCCCGGACAAGTGGGACTTGGCCTCCGAAGCAGAGCGTTCCAGTTCCGAAAGCAGGTGCGCCGTCGATTGAAACTCGAAGCCCGGAAACTTCTCCTTCGCCATGTTGAGTTCTTCGCTCGTGAGGATGCGGGTGGCAAACTCCGGAAGCCGCGCCACATGCAGCGCCAGCCGTCCAATGGCCATCGATTTTTCATCGGGCTTCCAGTTTGGATCTTTTTCCGGGATGCGTTCGAGCGTCTTGCGCGTGTTCGCGATCTCCGGGTCGAAATCAAGCAGCAACGTTTCCGCGATTGTCATAATTTAAGGTCCTCGCTACGTTATACTACTCGCGTCCGGCTGGCGAAACAGTGCCCCCGCTGTGTGCGCCCCGCCGCCCACGCGTTATGAAAACCCGAATTCTTCTGCTCATTCTGGCCGTCGTCGCAATCGCTCTCGGGCAGCAATTCTCCTCCGTGCCCGACCAGGGCCGCTCCATGGTCGTCACCAAATTCGGAATCGTCGCCGCGCCCCAGTTTCTTGCTTCGCAAGCCGGCGCGCGCGTGCTCGAAGAGGGCGGAAACGCAGTCGATGCGGCAATCGCGGCCAACGCCGTGATGGGCGTCACGCAACCGTACGTCAACGGCATGGGCGGCGACCTCTTCGCCATCTACTATGAAGCGAAAACCGGCAAGCTGTACGGCCTCAACTCGAGCGGCTGGGCGCCCAAAGCCCTCACCATCGATTATCTGAAAGCTCACAACATCGACAAGCTCGATCGCATCGGCGTCCACACCATCACCATTCCCGGTTGCGTAGCCGGTTGGGACGCCTTGCGCCGCCGCTTCGGCACTCTGCCCTTCCAGAAGCTCCTCGCCCCCGCGATTTTTTACGCTGAAAACGGTTTTCCCCTCGCCGAAAAGAACGCTCGTTACTGGATCAGCGATGTCTTCCTCAAACAGCCCGGCTTTCAGCAGACCTATATGCCGGGAGGCGTCCGCCCCGGCCTCGGCGACGTCTTCAAGAATCCCGCGTTGGGCGAGTCCTTGCGCCAGGTTGCCGACCACGGCCGCGACGCCTTCTACAACGGGAAACTGACGGAAGTGATGGTCAAGTTTCTCGACTCGCAAGGAGGCACCCACACCATGGAGGACTTCGCGGATTTTCAACCCGAATGGGTCGATCCGATTTCCACCACATACCACGGCTGGACGGTCTATGAGCTGCCCCCCAACGGCCAGGGCATCGCCGCTTTGTCGATGCTCAACATCATGGAGCATTTTCCGCTCTCGACTTACGGCCATAATTCCGCCGACGCGCTGCACGTCATGATTGAGGCCAAAAAGCTCGCCTATGCCGACATGATTCACTACGTCGGCGATCCGCGCTTCACGCCCATCCCCGTGAAGCAGATGTTGTCGAAAGATCTCGGAGCCGAACGCGCCAAGCTCATTCAGATGGACCACGCCGCCTGCCAAGTGGTGCCTTCGGACCTCACCGCGCAATTGAATGCGCACGGCAACTCGACCATATATATGTCCACCATCGATCGCGACGGCAACATCGTCTCACTCATCCAGAGCAATTACGGCGGATACGGCACCGGCATGGTTGCTCCCGGCACGGGCTTCTCGTTTCAAAATCGCGGCGCGGATTTTGTCCTCACCCCCGGCAAGCCGAACTCGATCGCCGGGCACAAGCGCCCGCTGCACACCATCATCCCGGCGTTTATGGAGAAGGGCGACGTGCACATTGGCTTTGGCATCATGGGCGGCTGGAATCAGGCCCAGGCGCACGCTCAGTTCGTCTCCAACGTCGTCGATTTTGGAATGAATCTGCAAGCCGCTCTGGAAGGCGCGCGTTTCACCAAGAGCACCTTCGAGGGTTGTGACGTCCAGATGGAATCGCGTATTCCCGATCCCGTTCGCGACGATCTCACGCGCCGCGGTCACGTGCTGAAAATTCTGCCGCCCTTCTCGTTCACCGTCGGACAAGGCGAGGCCGTCATGCACGATAGCCAGCGCGGAGTAAACTTTGCGGGCTCCGATCCGCGTTGCGACGGCGAAGCCATCCCCCAAGGCCCGCCCTTTTAACACGGCGCTCAGCGATGGCAGGACTTCAGCGAGCGCAGGTGCATTTGCCACAACAGTCCGAACGCTGCTTACGAACTGCCTCAGTGATTTACGCTATTCTTCACGCAGCAAGATCATCGGGTCGACCGCGAGAGCGTGCCGGGCAGGAATCCAGGCGGCGGTCAGGCCCACCGCCAGCATAGTCAGCATCACAGCGCCGAGCACGACCGGGTCTTTCGGCGTGGCTTGATAAACGATGGAGGAAAGCAGCTGCGTCGCGAGGACGCCGAGAATCATGCCCCCAACCGAGCCAATTGCCAAGAGCTGCAAAGCTCGCCCCAGCGCCGTGGCGAGTACCTTGCGTTGATTAGCGCCGAGCGCCACGCGGATTCCCAATTCCCGCAGGCGTTTGCTCACCACGTACGACGCCATGCCAAATACACCGGTGACAGCAAGCATTGTGCCCAACAATCCCAGCACGCCCAGAGAGA
Organism: uncultured Acidobacteriaceae bacterium; assembly: GCA_963722935.1. Classification (GTDB taxonomy): domain Bacteria; phylum Acidobacteriota; class Terriglobia; order Bryobacterales; family Bryobacteraceae; genus Bog-105. The sequence goes on from CAVROY010000002.1 coordinate 196,076, forward strand.
CAGTGGCCACGCGCGCGGCGAATAGAGCGGAATCCAATTCGCTGAACCAGGGCCTGATTTCGAGTGGCAGTGCAGGATCAAGGCGCCGTAGTGACCGGTGTAACTCGGCGGCAATCTCCTGCGCGTCGCGCTGGGATCGAACGATGATCCAGGTATCGCTATTGGACTGCTGCAGGAACGAAAAGAACATCGCCGGGTTGCGATCTTCCGTCAGAGTTTCATATTTCCCGTCTTCCACCACGCCAACGACTTCAACCCGCTTGCCGCCCCAGATCTTGAAATGACCACCCACGGCCTTATCGGCCGACCCGAAAACTTTGCGAGCAAACTCGCGATTGACAACCGCGACCATAGGAGCCTTGCTCCCATCGTGCAGCGTAAAGATTCGCCCAGTCAGTATCCTGGTCCCGGCTGCGCGAAAATAATCCGGGGAAACATTGAATTGTTGCGCATCCGCGACAGCATTCGTGATTCGGTAATCGACGGTCGTGTCGGCGAAAACGGATGAGTCGTTGCCTCCGATACTGAGCGGCAGCCGGTCGGCGTACCCCACTGCCGTGACACCCGGGATAGCGGCTGCGGCATCGAGCATCTTTCGCTGCATCTGCGCTTGCGCATCGCCGGAATAACCGGCCATGTTTAGATCGGTGTGGACCAACATTGCCCCCTGTGGCTGAAAGCCATAATTGCTTTCGAGCGAACGTTCCAAGCCGCGTACCGCGACCAGTGAGGCAGTCACCAGAACGGCACAGATCGCTATTTGCACGCTCAACAGCACGTCCCGGAGCGCAAAGCGGCGCAGTCTTTCAAAATTGGGAGAACCCGAACGGATGATCTGCCACGGATCGGCTCGCACCACCTGTCGAACCGGAATGAGACTGAATAGCAAACCGCTCAACATTGCAAACAAGAACGCCAGGACGTAGGTCTTTGCATCCGGATTGACAGGCACATTGATCGGTATGCTGGGGACGGGCCGCCAGGTGCTCAGCAGACGCAGTATCGCCACAGCTCCCACCATGCCGCAAACTCCTCCGGCGAGCGACACCAGAACCGCTTCCGTGAGAAGCTGCCGCATGATCGGTCGCCGGCGCGATCCGAGGGCCATGCGCAACGCGATCTCGCGCGAGCGATCGGTAGTGCGCGCGGCGAAGAGGCTGCCGAGGTTGGCGCACGCGGCCAGCAGGATAAGTGCCGCTAGCAGCATCAACCCGGCCATGAAGGCGCGCGCCGGTTGGCCGAGCGTATCTCCCACAAGCCCCGGCCGCGATAAAGCGAATTTCAAGCCGTCATCCTCTTTCGGATAAGTTTTCGCTAAAGAAGCGGCGATGATGTTCAGCTCCGATGTTGCGGCTGCGGGAGTAATTCCAGGCTTTAAGTGGCCGATAATCCAGGTGAAATGGGAACCACGTTCCTCAAGCGGATCCCAGCCAGCAATCTGCGCCAGGTCCATCAGCGGCGCCCATAAGTCAGGCGCGAAAAAGAGCTCAGTGCCCCGGAAGTCGCGAGGCGCAACGCCCGCAATAACGTAGGGATGTTTATTGATCCGCACGCTACGGCCCACCGCTGCGGGATCGCTATTGAAATGATCACGCCAATAGGCATAGCTGAGAACGATGTAGGGCACACTGTTCTTTCCATGCTCGTCGCTGCTGTGAATGAAACGGCCCAGATAGGGGCGGACGCCGAGAGCATCGAAGTAATTACCAGTGACCATGTACGGCCAGACGACGGAGGGATTCCCGCTGCCCGTGTCAAGCCCGACGCCTCCGACAATGTCATAGGACACCAGCGATTCGAAGCTATGGTTCCGGTCTCGCACGTCGCGGTAATCCGGATACGCCTGAGAAGGACTTTTTCTTGCCCCGAAGGTGCGCTCCACCATGAACAGGTTCTCGGGATGTGGAACTTTCAGCGGACGCAGCACCAGAGCGTTCAGCACGCTGAACACAACGGCATTTGCGCCAAGGGCCAGCGCCAACGTGATCACCGCTGTCACAGCGAACCCCGGCGCCTTGCGCAACTGGCGCAGAGCAAGTCGGAAATCGGCTTTCATGGTGCCCCCCTTTTTGACCTATAAAAGCAGCGATGGTGAGCTTCGCTCCGGTTGGTACAGGTATACGCTCTATCGAGAGCGAAAGTTCCCAGGGCTCTTGTATCATCGAAGATGCGTTGCAAGCCGCATCCGGGCCCGCGGGAAGGGTAGAACCCACTTGCTCCAGATTGCATTGAAGCTTTTGAACCTTTATGCAGCCGGTTTTGCGGGTCATCGGCAAACCCATGCATGGAGGTTTTTTGAGTGCCCCGTTTACCCGAACGGCCCGAGATCGATCATCTGAAGAAGCAGGCCAAGCACCTCTTGCGCCTGTACCAAGCCGGCGACTCGACCGCGTTCGCGCGCCTTCGCAAATCTCTACCCGCGGCGGAAAACAAAGAGGATGCCGCGATTGCCGCGCTCGGACTAAAGCTGCACGATGCACAATCGTGCATCGCTCGCGAGTATGGCGTGGCTTCCTGGCGGAACTTGCAGAACTATGTGGATTGGACCAACAGCAGGTTTTCGCAGTCTCGAAACGACGCCGTGCCGTTGTGGCTGCACGATGTATACGGCCATCAATACGATCGGACTCGGCCCGTGCTGGCGGCTCGGAAGCTTGCCGAACGCCCCGATCTGGGCCAAGGCGACCTGTTTCTCGCATGCGCTACCGGCGATGAATCCGCAATAGGCCGCGCTATTGCGGATGATCCTGCTTGCGTGAAGGCGGCGACCAGGAACTGGCGCTGCCCTTGCTGCAAAGAGATACTCGACATGCCGGGTCTGGTGGCGGTGACGCATTCCGGGCTACTCCAGGTTCCCGAGTTTCGCGACCGGTTGCGGCGCTGTGCACGTATCCTGCTGGATGCCGGGGCTGATCCGAATCAGTCTTGGTTGCACCCCAGCGGCTATTCGCTCAGCGCGCTCTATGGAGCAGCGGGGAAGAACCACGACCCTGAATTGACCAAGATCCTGCTCGATGCCGGCGCCAACCCGAATGACAACGAATCGCTTTACCACTCGACAGAAAGTCCAGATCTAACCTGCATGCGATTGCTCCTGGAAGGCGGAGCAAGGCTGGAAGGCACAAACGCTGTGCATCACATCCTGGATCGCGACGAGCTCGATGGATTGAAACTCCTGCTTGCCTACGTAAACGATTTCAACGCTCTGACGAGCACGATCGGGAATCCGTTGATCTGGGCGATAAGACGGCGCCGTTCTCCCGCGCATATCGAGGCTTTGCTTCTAGCGGGGGCCGATCCCCATGTGAAGACTTCGGGCGGTGTTTCCGCGTATCGCTTCGCACTACAGAACGGACTGCCGAAAGTCGCCGAGGCGTTGGCTCAGGCGGGAGCAGGCCTGACCGCCGGAGAAACACTGACGATGGAAGATCAGTTCGTCGTTGCCTGCGCGCGGGCCGATGAAACAGAGGCTCGGCGGATTCTTGCCGAGCGGCCCAATATCTTTCAATCGCTTTCCGATTCGCAACTGAAGCAGTTCCCCCACTTGATGGAAGGCCGCGCAACGGATGCAGTGAAACTCATGGTGAAGCTCGGCTGGCCGATCGCCGTTCAAGGCGGCGATTGGAGTGCGTCGGCATTGAATCTCGCCGTATTTCAGGGCGACGCGGAGATGACGCGTTTTTTACTGGAGCACGGTGCGGCCTGGACCGAGCGTCACGGCTTCAATGACAATGTCCGCGGCACCCTTTCCTGGGCATCACGCAACAATGATCCCGAAAACGGAGACTGGGTCGGCTGCGCGCAGGCGCTGGTGGAACATGGGATGCCGATCGATCTCCAGGGCATTTACTCTGACGAAGTCGCCGAATTTTTTGCTGCGCACCAAGCCGAAGCGTAAGGCTTATCGTTTGCGGATCTCCTATATCGCGGATCAGTGCACGTTGTAGTGGCAAAATAAACCGCAGGAGGGGCGAAGATGCCACAGCAGTCAGGGATGCTCGCCGACAATCCGTTCCGTGGTCGGCACCTCAGGCAACTCAAATCACTGGCCCAATTCCTGTCATCGCTTGGAATAATCCTGTCGGCCGTATCTATCCTTTTCGCCGTTACGATCACCGTGGCCGGCGCCGCTTCATCGCAAACGGTTTCACCTCGACCGTGTGACCTCTACGGATCCGCGACTCCCTGCGTCGCTGCCTTCAGCACCACGCGCGCCTTGTACCACGGATACACCGGCCCGCTCTACCAGGTCACGCGAGAGTCCGACAAGGCTCAGACCGACATCGGCCTCCTCCGCGACGGCTACGCCAACGCGATAATGCAGGACAAGTTCTGCGCCAACACTTCCTGCACCATCACCAAGCTCTACGACCAATCACCCAATCACAATGACCTCACGCCCGCGCCTCCCGGTGGCGCAGCACATGGCCGCGGCCCTGACGGCTACGATCTTCCTGCACTGGCCAACGCTCTCCCGGCAACCGTCGGCGGACACAAAGTATACGGCATCGCCATCTCCCCTGGCATGGGCTACCGCAACGACATCCCCAAAGGCACAGCGGTCAACGGGCAGCCCGAAGGCGTCTACATGGTCACCTCCGCGCTCAACCTCAACGCGAAGTGCTGCTTCGACTTCGGTAACGCCGAGACGAACAATCTCGACAACAAAGCCGGGCACATGGACGCTATCAACATCATGTGCCACGACAACCCATGCAGTCCCGATGCAGGGCTGGACATGGAAGACGGCATCTATGGCCACCTCAAGGTGCCCCGCGGCACCACCTTCGTTACAGACATGGGCGCCAGCGACGGGCAGCACAGCTATGCCATTTACCAGGGCAACGCTCAGTCGGGAGCCCTTACGACGACCGGCATCATCCCTCTTCCCCACGGCTATCAGCCCATGCGACAGGAAGGAGCCATCATCCTCGGCATCGGCGGCGACAACAGCAACTGGGCCAAGGGCTACTTCTTTGAGGGTGTGATGACCAGGGGAATGCCCAACACTCAGGCGATGGAAGCGGTTCAGCGCAACATCGCGGCCGCTCAGTACACTGGCCGCCTTCAGCCATAACACTGTCGAGCGAATTCGATCGCTCGCCTTGGCCATCAAGCCCAGAGCAGTCCTGAGAAGTCGCCTCACTTCCACTTGCGTGCGGGTGAAAGCGATGTAAGCTTGTCCTTGTCTACGGGCACACATGGTGGGATGGAGAACAATAGAAAGAGGCTTAAGTAGCGTCTCTCTTCCAGCTCTCAAGCGGTTTGCAGTTGCACCGGACGACGATCCGACCGAGGAGCTGGCTTGTTGGGGAGTAACGATCTATGCGTACTCATCCATTGCCCATTTGCGGCGAATCCTAGCGGGCTTGAGCCTACTCGCCGACATCGGCAATGCGCCTGCTGCTGAGGTTCTCACCAGGCACGTTTTTGAGTGGGCAGCTCACGCTTGCTATGCGGAAAGCACTCTGAAACAACTGTTTGAGAAAAGTAACTGGACAGCTGCTTTCGAGCTATTACTGCAAATCGATGGCGGTAAACTCTGGATAAAAAATCACGGGGGCAAGTATGGTGCCGACGACCTCCAGCGCGAGACGCCAAAGCCTCTGCACGTTATGAAGCTCGTCAAAGCCTACAACGAGTACCAAACTGACATCTACGGGGAGGGAGATGCACTGGATGCATACGGATTTCTAAGCGAGCACTCCCACCCTAATGGCGCGTGCTTTCTACATTATCGGGAACTCAGCGGCGACGAGGCAAGGTTTGTTGATCCCACTCCATCCGATCCGCGCGGGATTGATAGGCCCGTCCTTGAATGGCTCATCTTCATCCACGGGCTGCTCGGCCTAGCGAAGGAGAACACAGTTCGACCAGGAATCCTTGCAGTGCTCAAGACGGTCGCGCTGCTTGGCTGTCCTCCTAGAGACTTTTGACGCCTGCCGCTCAAATCGGATGAATCCCGACGTGGTCTGGCACGCATGTATGAAGAAGCCAACGGCGTTTGAACTAACCGCTTGCGCGGGGACGCTACGCGTACACTCCCTATCGAATCGTAATTAGCGGGTGCAACTACATGGGTGCAGAAGCGGCTCAGATGGTCGAGCGTTTCCGTGCTTTGATCGAAGAGGCAGAGCGTAGAGGAGACGCGGTGGGCATCAGTTTGAATCCCGATTAGGTCAGTAACGAAATAGTCTTGGGTCACAAGGAGGTCTTGTGACCCATTTAGGAAAGTTGATGCTGGATGAGCTCCACCGTCGTAATTATTCACGCGGTCTTTTTTGCTTCCTCACCATCGCCAGCTAGTCGATTTATAGGCAGGGAGATAATGTATGCCACCATGCTCAGAGTAAAAGGACGATGGCGCTCCTGGCTGGGATTGAAGGGAAAGCTCTGGTACTACAGCGATGAGGCCATTGATTCTTCTCGGGGCCTATGGAAGCATCTACCCTCTCTCGTTGCATTGGCGTCAATAGCGGTGAGCGGTTATCTATCCTATTTAGCCGTCACCGTAAGCCAAAGCAACCTAGTTATGACTGAGAAAACATTCCTCTATCAGCATCGCCCCCACGTCACAATACAAAAGACTGAGTTGTACTTGATTCCCAACAAGCCAAAATTTTGGTCATTGAGAGTACACGTCATTAATGACGGTGAAACAACCGCGCAAGATTTGTGGATTTCAGGGCACCTCAACAACATCATTCCTTATCACGGAAAGTGCCTTCCAGAGTTCGCCTTACCGGGATTTGTCACCACCTGCGATGTTGGTCCAACGAAAGACGACGAAATGAGAGACGATAAGCCATTCGAACCTGAGAAGCCCATAACAGGCACAGTCGAGTATACGGATGTAAACGAGGATATGATGCCTGGAACGGCCTTCACAGTGTGCAACACTCACAGAGATGCGAAGGACATATGGGGAACCCCCACCATATTGTACAAGCCCTGTTCAGGGCCGCCGTTTCCTTGATACGCCAAATAAGCTTGTTTAAGATACCAGCCCGAGCCTCGCAAAAGTCTGTCTTACACTACGGCAAGCATCGCGGTCAACGGTTGGAAGACGTGGAGCGCCCCTTGCCGCGGCTATCAAGCGCTCAACGGATTCTCAGGAATCTGTCTCGAAATGGCTGTCGTTCAAAAGTCACGAAAGCACCGACGCCCACGGCCTGCGGCGGCAAACCAGCCGGCTCCAAAAATTTCCTTTGCTGCTCCCAGAATTGGTTCATTGTCGTCGATTCGACTGTGCCCTTGCGTCGTAGCTAGAGATCTGAGCCCCGGCCCCAAGTCGGCGACGCGTACATCGACGGTATTTGGCGGGAGCGTACGTCATTCAGGCGAGATCCGATTCATCATAGAAGGGGATCCAGGGCCATCAAAACCTTTTGCAGTTGTTGGTCAAACTTCCCGTCGTCCAAATGCCAATCCTGGAAGTCTGGGATGACTCGGCGGAGCATTTGCGAACGGAACCCGCTCTTCCATTCGTCGCTGAAGATATATCCATCAAGATCTAGCGGAATGAGGATGTTCACTTTCTTCCCGAATTCCTTCATCAGTTCTCGCTCTAATTCGAGTGCCATTCCAATCTCGTTATCAACCCACCAGCTCGTTAGAGAATCCTTTGAACAGCAGAGCAAGATACGTTGGCACGAACTGCGAACCGCTGTGTAAATCTCATCCGCGATTTCTTGGCCCGGCAGGAGCTGCTTTTCGTCTCGCCAGCACCGCACGGCATGCCACTCCAGAGCACTGTGCAGTCGGCGCGCAAATTCCATATCTTTGTGGCTATAACTGATGAAGCAATTGGAGCGGTGAGCGGCCTGATCCCAAAACAGCATGGGGATCTGGGCGATGTAGGCTTCTGGAAGTCCGCACCCTCTAAGAAACGACAGTGGTAAGGGTCCGCTGCGAGACAGGGTGCTGTGATCAAGGACACAGGGCGATGATCCGAACTCGCACGACTGGAGGCCCTTGCAGTGCCTCAGGTCAACATTGACGAACGTAGTGGCGTGCAGCCGAGCGTCCATAAGGTTGGCATGGCTGAGATCTGTTCCTCTGAAAAACGCGCCGTACAGCCTCGCACCGGCGAGGTTTGCGCCTCGGAGGCGGACCGCGCCGAAATAGGACCCAGTAAGGTCCGCTTTCGCTAGAACGGCTTCCGTCAGGTCAATCGAGTCGATGTTTGCCATGTACAAGTAAGCCTGAGTCAGGTCGGCTCTGACGTAAGCGCACGGTCATGGCCGTCTAGCAAAATGGGATGTATTGCGTGATGCTTCAGGGATGGATGGATCAACCCCGAGCAACAGCAAGCCCCCACAAGCGCCAGCGAAGCGACGCAATTGGTCGCCGGAAGATCGGCAACGCATCGTAGAAGCCTCATGGAAAGCCGGCACGAGCGTGAATGCAGTCGCGCGAGCTTACGGTGTGCGCGCGAGCCAGATCTATCAATGGCGCAAGCAGCATCGGAAACAGGCGCGAAGCAGCAAGACGGCAACGTTGCTTCCGGTCGAGGTGGCGGAGGGTGTTCGGCCGACGCGTGGTGCGAAGCAGCATGAGTTCAGGATCATGATCGAAGCGCGCGGCGCGCGGGTAACTCTGGACGGGAGCGTCGATGCCGAATTCGTTCGAACCCTGCTGGAGTGCCTGGCGCAATGATCTCGCCCCCGGCTGGCGCACGCATCTGGATTGCGGCAGGCGTGACAGATCTGCGGCGTGGATTCACAGGTCTAAGCGCGGCGGCGCAAACCGTCCTCGAACAGGACCCTTTCGGAGGGCACGTATTCGTGTTTCGCGGGCGGCGCGGCGATTTGATTAAGTTGCTGTGGTGGGATGGAGACGGGCTATGCCTATTTGCGAAGCGTTTGGAACGCGGTCGCTTCATCTGGCCGCAGGCTGAAAGTGGAACGGTATCACTTACTCGGGCACAGTTATCGATGTTACTAGAAGGCATCGATTGGAGGCGACCTGCGCGCACATGGAAGCCAGAGATAGCAGTATAGCGATCGCAACAAAACTTACTTAAAATGTTTGCCGTTCACTGGACTGAATGAACGAAAGCATGGCATAGTTTTAAGGTGTCCGCTGCTGCAACGGTGGATTTAGACGCGCTGGACGCGGCCGCACTGAGAGCGTTGATCCGCTCAAAAGATGAGCAGCTCTCTGCGCATGCGGCGGAAATCGAACGCCTCAGGCTGTTGATTGCGCGTTTGCAGCGCATGCAGTTCGGGCGTAAATCGGAAAAGCTCGAGCGCGAGATTCGGCAGCTTGAGCTACAGTTAGACGACCTCGACGAAAGCGCTGCTGAAAACCGGCAGCGATCCGAGCGCACGTTGCCTGCGGCAGCCGACATGGTGTTCGCCAGGGCAACACGCAAGCCAGCGCGGGGACCGCTTCCAGATCACTTGCCCCGGCAAACCGAGACCTACCGTCCCAAAGAGGAGAACTGCCCGGAGTGCGGCGGGGCGTTACGCAAGCTCAGTGAAGACGTCTCCGAAATCCTCGAGTATGTGCCGGCGCGCTTCAAAGTGATCCGGCATGTGCGTCCGAAACTGAGTTGCACGAAATGCGACGTGATTGTGCAGGCTGCAGCTCCGAGCCGTCCCATTGAGCGCGGTCTCGCCGGGCCGGGATTGTTGGCGCATGTTCTGGTGTCGAAATACGCCGATCATCAACCGCTGTACCGTCAGGCGGAGATTTATGCGCGCGAAGGTGTTGAGCTCGAGCGTTCGACACTAGCCGATTGGGTGGGAGCCAGTGCTGAGTTGCTGGCGCCTTTAAACAACGCTTTGCGGCAGTACGTGATGAGCGCGAACAAACTGCATGCCGACGATACGCCCGTCCCGGTACTGGCGCCAGGGACTGGCAAGACCAAGCTCGGTCGCTTGTGGACATACGTGCGCGACGATCGTCCGGCGGGCGATTCAGCCGCTCCGGCGGTGTGGTTTGCCTATTCTCCGGATCGCAAAGGCGAGCATCCGCACCGGCATCTCGCCACGTTTACAGGAACGCTGCAAGCAGATGGTTACGCCGGCTTCAACCGGCTATATGACAGTGGCCGTATTCGAGAAGCAGCTTGTTGGGCTCACGTTCGGCGCAAGTTCTTCGATATCCACCAGGCACATGCGTCGCCGGTTGCCAAAGAAGCGATCGAACGCATCGGGCAGCTGTATGCGATTGAAAGCGAAATCCGTGGCGCTTCGCCAAAGGAACGTCAACAGGCACGGCAGGCGCGAGCCTGTCCTTTATTAATAGCCCTGCACGAATGGTTCAAAGCAACGCTCGTCCGGATCTCCAGGAAGTCCGAGATCGCGGCCGCCATCGGCTATGCGCTCGCACGCTGGTCAGCGCTTGTGTGCTACTGCGATGACGGCCAGATCGAGATCGATAACAACACGGCGGAACGCGCGCTGCGCGCTGTCGCTCTTGGCCGCAAGAATTACCTCTTCGCTGGATCAGATCGTGGCGGCGAACGCGCGGCAGCCATCTATAGCTTGCTTGGGTCTGCCAAACTCAATAGACTTGATCCCGAAGCGTATCTAAGCGGCGTGCTCGCATGCATTGCAGATCATTCGGTGAATCGTATCGCGGAACTGCTGCCGTGGAATCTGAAAGCCGCCACGCCTGACGCCTAGATCGGTGGTGCCGCTGTGGTGACATATTAAAGCAGCGCTATGTCACGCTTTGCTGATCAACGCCAAGCCAAAGAGTTCGCAATAGGGCTGATCGCATCGGAAGCAGAGAGGGCGAGAGTACAGCTATCAGAACTCGAGCGCAAGATGCTGTACTTTTCCGAAACTGGATGGACTCTTCCGGGTATGGCAGAAGCAGCCCAAAGATTCGAGAGCGAATATGATTCGCGGCAATACGAGAAAAAGATCGCCACACTGATAAAGAACCTGCAAAAGCGGCTGAAGTCAGAGGACCCGAACGCCCTCAAAGAATGGTCGGATGCTCTCGGAAAGCTGAGCGAAGGTGATCATTATTTACTCGTGCTGGCCCGGCTGAATGTGGAATCGCCCCACCGACCGCCTCATGATTTTCTGAAGCTCTGCGTAACGGCCCTGCTAATCGTTGTAGTCGGCGTAGGGCTCATCGGACTCTTGCCCGAGCAAGCTACCGGAACGTTTGCCCGCGAAAAATCGGCCTTCATCATCTGGCTCATTGCGATTATCGGCCTATCGGGATTCCTGCTGCTCGCACTGCTACTCGGACGACAGAGGGCTAATGACATACTTCGCACCTTGATCTCAAAGATATTCCGAGATCCCGGTGGAAAGTGAAAGATACCTTCCTTGTCAATGCGGCCACGACCGTGCGCTTACGCTCTGACGAAGTCATTCCGCGCAAATCCGCTTTTCTTTGGGTCCTTGGCCAAGAAATGCACTCTTGGAAACGCCGTGCGGTCGAACTTACAGCGCTTCAAATTGGCACCTTTAAGCGTGATGCCCTGAAATCGATGCCCTGAAAGGGTGGGACGCGTAGTTGGGTTCTCAGCTCGCCATGCGTTCCAACGGTCTACACCTTCACGCAAAATCCTTAGGTGCTCTACATTCGCCACTCTGTGCGATTGTAGCGGCCTTGAGCTGACGCAGGTGCTACCTCAGCCCTTTTCAAAAGGTACATGAACTCGTGTTTGCCGGAACATCGGAAAGCTGGCTGTTCGGATTACTCCCGAAAAATCCGCTTCGCCGGCACAGCAACATCAGCCTTCGCGCAACGGTTCTCGAAGGTTTACGGCTGTCCCGCTTGGGCCATTAGTTTTTGATCAAGTTCATTTACGCTCGTAAGGAACCAGACTTGATGCCCCGCATTGCATTCATAAACGAAATCTCGAAGAGCCGAGCTCCCACTCAACTGTTTTGAGATATCGCCCAAGATCACAACGCGTTTCCGATATGTGACAAATTTTTGAAGGATTTCGCCCGCAAGCCGGGTCTTCAGCTGCAAAAAGTCCTCGCTGAGCCGCTCCACCGGAATAACGATCACTTCGGCGTTATGTGCTGCCGCTTCAGAGATCATTTCGATAGCTTGCCGATCATTTCTCAACTGATCTCCTGCCTTTTGGAACTCCACCACACGCACACCGTGCAATTCGTAGACTTCAACATTCATGGCGTCCTCTTCATCGTAAGCGCCGCCTCACAACCCGCGTGTTGGGGACTGACTGAATCCATTGGGCGAAACGGCGCAAGTTGGACGGATTAGTACCGACAGCTCCGCTTGTAATCAGTCTCTGGAAAACTCTGTATCGGTTCAGTACAAGCTACTGACGATTCCAGGGATCGATAACTGTCAATCCGCAGTCTTCGAAATCGCTGGTGTTCCGGGCGGCCATGGTCGCATTCCGTGACTGGCATACCGACGCAATCAACGCGTCGAAACGAGAGATCGGGCGCCCCAGGCGCGCTCGTTTGGCCACGATTTTCGGGTACACGAGCGCGGATTCCGAATCGAACGGAAGAACACGCTCGGGGAACTCATCCGCAAGCAATCGCTCGACGGCGGCGCGCAACCGGCTGCGCCGTCTCCCGCTGGCAGCATCTCCACGCCTACCCGACTGGCTTTTCGAGTACCCGGTACCGGCGGCGCCACGGCGCGATCTCGTAATCAGCCCAGAGCGCTCCGTCAGAGGCATGCGATCTGAGTCAACTGCCAAGAATGAGCCAAGCACCAAATGGTCACTTGCGGAGCGTTCCTGAACAGAATGCTCTGCACGTCGGACTCAGCGGGACTTGGATCGCCTGCCGCGCCAAAGCATCCCGGCGCCCAAAAGCCCAAGCGCGAGGGTCCCAAATGACGCCGGTTCAGGCGTAGCCACTGTTTCCGGCACAGCTGACAAAATATCCAAGTCGAGTGTAACCGAAGTTACTGGCGCGGGAAAACGTGTGTGAAATGCATTTGCATCACCTCCCGCATACACATGGTTGCTTTGAATGAAAGTCTCTGTATTCGGCGTAGTTCCGTCGGAATTGACCCAAACAGGGACGAGCGTTCCTGTCGTACCTGTAATATCGATGCTCCAGACCGCAGACTCGCTCGCGTAGCTATTGCCAGTGCTTGCCGAAAAGTAATTTCCAGGATGCTGAGGTGTCGAATTCGGGGCGGTGGCATTGGTGTTGTCCAGATATAAGTAGTTGTAATTGCCTGCTCCAATATCGGCGCTCGAGTTGTCTCGTCCCTGGACAAGGCCCAAGTCAGGGAAAGCGTTCTCGTTAGTGTTTTGCACCGTGGCTAGATTGATTTGAGTGCCGGATGTGCCGTTCAGCGTAAAGGACACGACGATGCCATTGCTCGCGGCATTACCGAGTTCAGGAGTCCAATAGTTGGGATCTGCGGTCACATAACCTAAGTTTGAGCCGCCACCGTTTACGGCGTATATGACAGCGGTGTAGTCGATCAGGGCGGCCGACGCCAGACTCGGGAGACCGAGAGCGGCCAGCGCCAAAATAAATAAACCTATGCGCGAAAACGCAAGGTGATGTTTCAATGAGCTTTCCTCCATTCGTCCCGATCATGGTACATCAATCGCGATTAGTACCGACACAGATTTGGTACGGCAATACCTTTTGAGGCGAAACGCTCTTGGAGAATCAATGCCAGACTCTCCGCCGCACAAGCAGTTCGCTACCTGAGCACAGCGATAGGCGCGCACCACGAACTTCTATCTCGCAGCATGTCCACTGCTTTCGGAGCTTGGCGCCGCTGACGGCAGCGGATGAAGCGCGCTCATCCCGAACGCCGACGCGCTGCACGTCATGACTGAGGCCAAAAAGCTCGCCTATGCCGACATGATTCACTACGTCGGCGATCCCCGCTTCCCGCCCATTCCGGTCAAGCAGATGTTGTCGAAAGATCTCGGAGCCGAACGCGCTAAGCTCATTCAGATGGACCACGCCGCCTGCCAAGTGCTGCCTTCGGACCTCACCGCGGAATTGAATGCGCACGGCAACTCGACCATATATATGTCCAGCATCGATCGCGACGGCAACATCGTCTCACTCATCCAGAGCAATTACGGCGGATATGGCACCGGCATGGTCGCTCCCGGCACGGGCTTCTCGTTTCAGAATCGCGGCGCGGATTTTGACGATCTCACCCGCCGCCACGTAAACTTCGCCGGCTCCGACCCACGCTGCGACGGCGAAGCCATCCCCCAAGGTCCCCCATTCTAAACAAACGCTCGTGATTACGTACAAATACCAATCAAGAGAATGCGCAAGAGTACCAACACGTCAAGTCACCGCCTTCGTGATCGTTTTGCTCGTGACCTTTACCGTTACAGCGGGCAATAGTTCGAATACGGATCTAAGTGCATTCGCGGGTACATGGCAAGAGGACCCCTCAAAAACGGTCCGCACGCCGCCCGACGAAACTCGCAAATACGAACAAAACCCAGATGGCACGATGAGCGTAACGCTTGGCACAAACGACTATCACGATACGTTTCGAATTGACGGAAAGCCTCATCCAGAGGTGCCTCGACCCGATGTGATGCAGACATGGACCCAAACTGGTCCATCGACTTGGGAAAGCACCGATACGAAGGATGGACGAGTGATATCTACCATTAAACGAACCGTTTCCTCTGACGGCAGGACTCTCACCTTCGTTGCGACCCTGAAGACGAATGGTCGCAAGGATTCCAGTGAAACAACTGTATATAGCCGCATCTCAGCCGAAAAAAGCGGGCTGGTTGGAACCTGGAAGCCGATCTCGGTTCACGCCGACACTCCGGATGTCTTCACTCTCCGAGTCACGCCTGACGGCGCGCTGTCCTACGTAGGACCGGAAGAAAGTTACCGTCTGAAACCTGACGGCAATCGGTACCCGCTAAAGGGCGATTTCGACGGCGTATCGCTGCGGTCCTCTGGTGATCGGACCATAAGCTTTATCTTTTTTATGAAGGGCAAACCGTTTGAAATCGAAACACTCACGCTTTCGAGCGACGGACGGAGCTTCACCGCGATTGAACGCAACGCCGATAGCAATACGCTTACCGCGACGCTTGTCTACCGCAAACGGCGCTAAGGGCTGCACAGGGCAAACCACATGGCTGCCGAAGGGTGACATCGTTGTCAGATCGCCTTCGTAAGAGACGGCTCCGGCATTGGAGCATCAGCGCCCCAGTAATTGTGCCGTTTAGTCACGAGTTGCGGCGGGTTCGACCTGCACCGCTGTCCCGTACGCTAAGACTTCGGTTACGCCGTCCATGACTTCGTTGGCGTCGTATCGCATTCCAATGACTGCGTTGGCACCCATTTCCTTCGCGTGGGTAATCATGAGTTCAAAAGCTTCTTCACGGGCCTTCTCACAGAGATTGGTGAACGCCGTGATGTTTCCGCCCACCATGGTGTGAAGCGCACCGCCAAGCGTGCCGAGAATGGATCGAGATCGCACGGTAATGCCTCGTACGAGGCCTAAGCTGCGCTTCACTGTGAAGCCATGCAAGTCGAACGCGGTTGTGACGTTAGTAGGTTCAATCATACTTGTAACTCTATACGCATTGGCAATCTGCGGCCTAGTAACTACTCGGGATATGGCGGAAAGAACGTTCTGCTCGAATCACGCCCCATCCGGAGATTTTGAATCCTGCTACCGCACGTTGTAAATCATTTTAACCAGAGGTTGAAAAGTGCGTGGATCTACGCAAGTGAATTCCGACAGCAGTAGGCAAGTTCATCGGGACTCGCGGGCCGCAGAAAAAGAGCGCTCTCTAGCTTGCGCGCCACTGGTCCACAACTCCGGATGGGCCAGACCTGTCAAGGCGGACTGCCTACCAAACGCCCTTGCCTCCATCCAGCTACATTGAGAACATGGCGAGCCGCGGTGCAACCACCAAAACCTACGACGTCGTAATCGTCGGCTCCGGTGCCGGAGGCGGAGTCGCCGCGCAAGTGCTCGCCAACGCCGGTGCCAAGGTCTGCATGCTCGAAGCGGGCGCCTGGTTCGATTGCACTAAACAATCCAAAATGTTCCAGTGGCCGTATGAGGCTCCGCATCGCGGCGCCCCTACTCGGCAAATGCCGCTTGGCTACTTTGATGCCACGCTGCTCGGCGGCTGGGAAGTCCCCGGCGAACCGTTCACAAACGCACCCGGCTCCGATTGGATGTGGTGGCGCGCGCGCATGCTCGGCGGTCGCACCAACCATTACGGCCGCATCTCGTTGCGCATGGGCCCCTATGATTTCAAACCTTACAGCCGCGATGGCAAGGGTTTCGATTGGCCCATCGGCTATGACGACCTCGCGCCCTATTACGACAAAGTCGAGGAACTGATCGGAGTCTTCGGCTCTGCGGAAGGCGTCGAGAACGCGCCCGACGGCAAGTTTCAGCCTCCGCCCGCGCCGCGCTGTCATGAGCGCATCATCAAGCTCGCCGCCGATAAGCTGAAGATTCCCTGCATTCCCTCGCGCCTCGCCATTCTCACGCGTCCGCTCAACGGCCGTGCCGCTTGTCACTATTGCGCCGAGTGCGGCCGGTCCTGCGGCGCGAATGCCAACTTCAACTCGCCCGGAGTTCACATTTTTCCGGCCATGAAAACCGGCAATCTCGAAGTCCGTTGCAACGCCATGGCCCGTGAAGTCTTGCTCGACCGCGACGGCTTGGCCCGCGGCATCTCGTACGTCGATAAACAGACTCGCAGCGATGTGGAAGTGCGCGCCCGCATCGTTGTTCTCGCGGCGAGTTGCTGCGAAACGGCCCGTCTCCTACTCAATTCAAAAAGCGGTCTCTTTCCGAACGGTCTCGCCAACTCATCCGGTCTCGTGGGCCGCTACGTGATGGACACCGTCGGCTCCGCGGTCAGCGGCTACCTGCCCATCCTGCAGGATCTTCCTGCGCGCAACGAAGACGGCGTCGGCGGCATGCATCTCTACATGCCGTGGTGGCTCTACAAAGAGCAAAAAGCAAATCGGCTTCCCTTCGCCCGCGGCTATCACATTGAGCTCGGCGGCGGTCGCCACTTACCCGGCAATGGCGCGCTCGGTGGGTATGCCGAACGCTGGCTCGGCGGTGGCTACGGTCTCGAAATGAAGCGCAATCTCCGCAGGCTCTACGGCGGCGATGTCCATTTCGCCGGCCGCGGCGAGATGATTCCCAACGCCGATAGCTACTGCGAAATCGATCCCGACGTCGTCGATCAATGGGGCATTCCGGTCCTCCGCTTCCATTTCAAATGGAGCCAGGATGAGTTGCTCCAAGCCCGCCACATGCAGGAAACCTTCAAAGAATTGATTGCCGCGATGGGTGGCATCGTCACCTCCAGTTCTGGTCCCGAAAACGACTGGGGCATCGAGCGCGGCGGCCAGGTCAAGCACGAAGTCGGAGCGACCCGTATGGGCAGCGATCCCAAAACCTCCGTTCTGAACCAGTACTGCCAAGCCTGGGACGTGAAGAATCTCTTCGTCACCGACGGCGCGCCGTTTGTCAGCAACGCCGACAAGAATCCTACCCTGACCATCTCCGCCCTCGGTTGGCGCACGTCGGAATACGTCGCCGATCAAGTGAAAAAACTCAACCTGCCGGTCTAGCCCGCTGTATGCGCGTCGCTGCCATCTACGACATCCATGCAAACCTTCCCGCTCTGGAGGCCGTGCTCGAACAGATTCACCACGCGGAAGTAGATCGGATCGTGATCGGTGGCGATGTGTTTCCGGGTCCGATGCCGTGTGAAACAATCGCGCTCTTGCTGGATCTCGATCTCCCCGTCCAGTTCCTCCACGGCAACGGCGACCGCGAAGTGCTGGCGCAAATGAGGGGCGTGGAAACAGGTGCCGTCCCGGAACCATTTCGAGACGTCATACGATGGAATGCGCAGCAGCTTCATCCTGAATACGAACCGTTGCTCGCCGGTTGGCCGGCAACACTCCAGCTCGAAATTCCCGGATTGGGCGAGGTGCTGTTTTGTCATGCCACGCCGCGCAACGATACCGAAATCTTCACCCGCCTGACGCGCGAGGACCGCCTCTTGCCGCTCTTCGAAGGACGCAACGTATCCCTCGTCGTGTGTGGTCACACGCACATGCAGTTTGACCGGATGGCCGGGAACACGCGCGTTGTGAACGCCGGGAGCGTCGGTATGCCGTTCGGCGAATCGGGTGCGTATTGGCTGCTACTCGGGCCTGATATTCAGTTTCGGCACACGCCCTACGATCTCGCGAAAGCCGCCGAGCTCATTCGAGCCACCGAGTACCCGCAAGCGGAAGACTTCGCCACCCGCAATGTTCTGCAACCCCCATCGGAGGCGGAAATGCTGACCGCCTTCACCCGCGCCGAATTGAAGTGATACATCACTTGAACGAAAATGGAGCTATGAACGGAATTCAGTTCGTCACCGACGATAAAGGCCGCAAGGTGGCCGTCCAAATCAATCTGAAAAAATACGGCCCGGCGCTGGAAGATTTCTGGGACGGGCTGATTTCGGAATCGCGGCGCAAAGAAAAAGGCGTACCGCTGGAGAAGATCAAAGCGGACCTTATTAAACGCGGTCGGCTGCGTGAATAGTTACAGCGTTGAAATCAAACCGCCCGCTCGGAAAGAACTTGAAGCGCTGCCGGATACCGTACTGGCACGCGTCGTCCGCAAACTCGAATCTCTGCGTGACATGCCACGACCCGCCGGATGCAAGAAGCTGAAAGGCTACAAAGATCAATGGCGCGTCCGAGTTGGAGACTGGCGCGTAATCTACCTGATCGACGACACGGCCAAGCTGGTGAGCATAACGCGCATTGCACACCGGCGCGATGTCTACGAATAAGAGTTGTGGTCCATGCCAAGGCCCTCGATGCGATTCTGGTCACTAACAACGTCAAGCACTTGTGCTTGGTCAAAGGACTCGCCGTCCAAAACTGGGCCGCGTAAGCTCTTTGGCTTGCCGTCATGTCTCACCCGTGTTCTAATTCGTAAGCATGAGCGCCGCC
This sequence comes from uncultured Acidobacteriaceae bacterium, assembly GCA_963722935.1. Lineage (GTDB taxonomy): Bacteria > Acidobacteriota > Terriglobia > Bryobacterales > Bryobacteraceae > Bog-105. The sequence goes on from CAVROY010000002.1 coordinate 214,996, forward strand.
CGCAATCTGCTCCTCACTGCTCTTACCGGAACTGTCCTCTACGCTCAGAGCACTCCACACGAAGCGTTGTTGGTCCTCTCCAAAAGCGACCACACGCTCGCCATCGTCGACCCGTCGAATCTTAAGGTCGTGGCGCGCGCGCCCGTTGGCAACGATCCTCACGAAGTGATCGCCTCCACCGATGGCAAGCTCGCCTATGTTTCGAATTACGGAGGCGGAGCGTACAACACGCTCGCGGTCGTGGATCTCATCGCGCAAAAGGCCTTGCCCGCCATCGACCTCGGTCTGTTACGCGGTCCTCACGGCTTGGTATTCGTTGGTGGAAAAACATGGTTCACCGCCGAAGCCGCGAAGGCCATCGGACGTTATGACCCTGCCACGAAAAAGGTGGACTGGATCTTGGGCACGGGCCAGAACCGCACGCACATGATCTTCGTGTCGCAAGACCTGAAGCACATCTATACCACCAACGTCAGCTCCGCCACCGTTAGCATCATCGAGAAGAGTACGCGAACGAGTTCCGGTTTCGGCCCGCCCGCCGGCGACCATCGCGGGTCGATGGGCCCTCCCGGTGGCGATTGGGACGAGACCGTGGTTCCCGTCGGCCGTGGCTCTGAAGGTTTCGATGTCTCTCCCGACGGCAACGAGCTCTGGGTCGCGAATGCTCAAGACGGCACCGTGTCCATCATCGATATCGCGGCGAAGAAGGTAAAGGAGACGCTCCCGGCCAACTTCATGGGCGCGAATCGTCTGAAGTTCACGCCCGACGGGAAGCTCGTGTTCATCTCCGGTTCGGGCCTGGCGATTCTCGATGCGGCAACTCACAAAGAAATAAAACGTCTCGATATCGGGCGCGGGGCCGGCATTCAGATGCAGCCCGACGGCTCTCGCGCATATGTGGCCTGCAACGGCAACGGCTACGTCGCTGCCATCGACCTGAAGACCTTCGAGATCATCGGCCGCATCAACGCCGGCCCGCAACCCGACGGCATGGCCTGGGCCATCCACCGATAAGCGTCAAACTGTTCGTTACGCTGGTAAAGGACACAAGGAGCTTCCCCGATGACCCGCGAACAGGTCATAGCGACGCTACGCGAACACGAATCGGAGTTAAGAGCTTCCGGCGTGGTCAGCTTGTCTCTGTTCGGCTCCACGGCGCGCGAAGAGCTCGATTCCGCCGATGTCGATGTAGCGGTTCGGCTGGACGAGCGATTTTCCACCGGTGGCTTCGATTATTTTTACCAGCTCGAACAGCTTGAAAAGCGCTTGTCTCAGTTGATCGGCTGCAAGGTCGATGTTGTGCCGGAACCTGTGCGAAAACAGCGCTTTCAACAGGAGATCGACAGGGATCGCGCGCTTGCCTTCTAACCGGGTCCCGCGTCGTTTACAGGACATCATCGATAATGCCCAAGCGATTTTCCGCTACACAGAGGGCATGGATGTCACGGCCTTTCGGGAAAACCGGATGGTCTACGATGCGGTGGAGCGCTGTCTGGAACGAGTCTGCGAAGCGGCGGCGAAACTCGGCGATATGGCCATACATTATTCAGGAACGCGGCGAAGAGTAACCATCGCGGATTATCGACGTTCGCAAAACTATGCAGTAAGTCAGCGCGGTGGGTGCGGCAATCTTACTAAGATCCCGCCACCACAAACTTCACATTGATAAACACTTCGTGCTGCTGCGGAGTTGCGCCCGGCGCATTCCCCGCGATCCCACGCCACTTCTTCGCGATCGCCAATGCCTGTTCCGCCAGGTTGCTGTCCGATGTCTGCAGCGCTTCGGCATCGGTCACTTCGCCGTTCGGCGTCAGAATCCCGTGCACGATCACCGGGTGAATCGTGGAACTCGCCGTGACCGCGCCGCTCGGCGCGAATACCGGAAAACGCCACGGCGGCGTCATCAGCGGACCGACGCCGATGGAAGTCATTCCGCTCGAAGCCGTGAATAGCCCCGCATTCGCTTCTCCCTCATCCGTCGCACTCGGGTCCGTTACGCTCGTTACCTGCGCTTCCAGAATCGTGCCGCCCGCTTCCGTCATCGTGATCTTCCCCGGCAGAATGTGGTCGTGAAATTGGATCGCCTTCGAATAGTCGTACAACACATACATCCCCGGCGCGGCCGAGTACGTCGTCAGAAGACCGGATTTCGTGTCCACGCAATATTCAGTCTCTTCCCATCGCCGTCCCGGCGTTGCCGGTGCCACCTCCGCTCGCCCGGAAAGCAGAGCACAACTCAGTTCGGCGCCGTTTAGACTTCCCGAAGTTGTTCGCATCGCCGCTTGCTGCAGGTACGCGGGACCCAGATAGGCAAAGAAAATGGCAGTACGGAGCTGTTGAATTCGAAGCGGCACGCTACCGGCCGGCTGGGTGCTGTACAGGACTTGGTCCTTGTACAGATTCACCACCGAATAGTTATTTCCTTGCGCCGTCCACCGGTACAGGCCCGCTCCTGGCGAGATGTCTTCCATCTGCCACGCGCCTTCGTTCGCGCCTTGCCCGAACGACGTGAACGTGGTTTTCATATCGTAGGGCTGCGCCCGGACATTCGAAAGCAACCGCGCTCGCCGCAGCAGTTGAAGAACCTGCGCCCGCTGCTCCGGCGTCTGCACTACCTGCACTTCGCCGGTCGCTAATTCGAGTGGATCGCTGGGGACGGGCGATTCGGGCAGCGCGTTGAGTCGCACCGGCTCACCGCTTCCTATTGCAACCGCCCCGTTTTGGGCAAAAACCGCCGCACTGACAGCGACGGAAATCGCCGCCACCCATAGGACACGAAGGGTAAGCATCGGGCCCTCCTCTTGTTGAACTTACACCATTTGCGTGTCCGCGTGCGATTAACCGCCCGGTAATACAAAAGTTAGGCACTTTTTGCATCTTGTTCACGTACTCTAACTATGGATTGGATTTGGCGCGACATTAAATTCGGTTTCCGCACAGTCGTCAAGGACCGCGGCTTTCTCATCACCGCCGTCCTGGCACTGGCCCTCGGCATCGGTTCCACCACCGCCATCTTCAGCGTCATCGATAACGTCCTGATTGAACCCTTTCCCTACACCGACGGCCAGCGGCTCGTCGCCATCGAAATACATGACTCGTCCGCGCCTGAGCCTTATGGAAGACAGGCCTTCCAGCAACCCGAGTTTCTCGACTATCAGCGCCAAAACGACGTCTTCGATCGCTCCATCGGCGTCGATCAAACCCGCATTCTCTGGACCGGACCCGCTGCCCCCGAATCCTTCACCGGCGCTCTCGTGACCGGTAATACCTTCCAGTTTCTCGGCATCCCGCCGCTCCTCGGACGCGCTGCCACTCCGGCCGATGCCAAACCCGGCGCTCCTCCCGTCTTCGTACTCAGCTACAAGGTCTGGCAAAAACGCTTCAATGGAGATCCCTCCATTTTCGGCAAGGTCTTCACCCTCGATTCCGTTCCCAGAGCCTTAGTCGGCATCATGCCCAAGCGCTTCGCATGGTGGGGTGCCGATCTTTGGATTCCCACCACCATAGATCCCGCTCAAACCGATTCGAACTCCGACTTCTTCTTTATGCTCGGGCACCTGAAGCCCGGCCTCACGCCCAAGGCCGCCATACCCAGCCTGACCATCCTCGCCCATCGTCTCTCGAAGATCTATCCGAAGCTCTATCCGAAACAGTTCGATATCCGTGTCCCGACTCTCGTCGATAACGTTGTCGGCAAGTTCCGCGAAACGCTCTATACACTGCTCGCTGCCGTCGGCCTGCTGCTCCTCATCGCCTGCGCTAATGTCGCCAACTTACTCCTTGCCAAAGCGACGGCGCGCGAAAAAGAATTCGCCGTGCGCAGCAGTCTCGGTGCCGGGCGCTGGCGCATCATCCGGCAGTTACTCGCCGAAAGTCTCCTCCTCGGCCTCATGGGCGCTGCGGTCGGCTGTCTCTTTGCTTGGGGCGGCCTGCAGGCGCTCGTAGCCGCATTGCCGAAGTTCACGTTCCCCGATGAAGCCGCCATTTCGCTGAATGGCCGCGTACTCGGCGCCACTATTCTGGTCGCCTGTTTCACTTCGCTGCTCTTTGGAATGGCGCCCGCGCTCGGCTCCTTCACCCGCAATCTCGGCGAAGCGCTCAAAGCTGGCGGTCGCGGCAACAGCGGTTTCCGCCGCGGCCATCTGCGTAACATTCTCATCGTCTCTGAAGTCGCTCTGTCGTTGGTCCTCCTCACCGGCGCCGGTCTCATGATGCGCAGCTTCTTCATGCAGCGTGGAGCCGATCTCGGCTTTGCGCGCGACAAGCTCGTCGTCAGCGATGTGGCCCTTGGCAAACGCTACAAGACCACCGACCAGCAGGTGCGTTTCGCGCGCGAGTTGACCACGCGTCTCGCCAACCTTCCCGGGGTGGTCGGCGCTTCCGCCGACCTCGATTTTCCGCCGTTCGGTGGCCCCAATACCGATTTCGAAATAGCAGGCAGAACGCATTCCGAAAAATTCAAAGGACAAATGGGCTTCGTTGACGCCCAGTTTTTCCACACCGTGGGCGGTCGCTTGCTGCGTGGCCGCTTCATCACCGAACAGGATGTTCTCTCCAAGCGTAAAGTCGTCGTCATTAACCAGGCGCTGGTCGCGAAGTATTTCCCTGGTGAAGATCCCATCGGCAAGCAAATCGAGCTGGTTCGGCTGCAGCAGTCGCCCGAGCCCGTTGCCAATCCCTGGTTTGAAATCGTCGGCATCACCTCCGACCTGAGAAATCACGGTGTCGTTGACGCACCCGTCCCGGAAGCCTACGCGCCTCTTAGCATCGAAGGCTTCGGCGAGTACATCGTGTATGTCCGCGCCATCTCCAATCCTGCAGCGCTGGCAAAAACCCTGGAAGGCGAAGTTCTCGCGATGGATAAAAGCGTGCGCCCCAATCAAACCATGACGCTCGATGCCGCACTCGATCAATTCCAATACGCCCAGCCACGCTTCGGATTGCAGATCTTCTCGGTCTTTGCGGCGATCGGTCTCATTCTCGTCACCGTCGGTGTGTACAGCGTCGTTTCCTATACCGTGTCCCAACAAAATCGCGAGATCGGCATTCGAATGGCATTGGGCGCTTCCACCGGCACTGTCCGCCGTCAGGTGCTCGTAGGCGGTATGCGCTTCATTCTGGTCGGCGTGGTCATCGGTTTGGTGGCTGCCTTCCTCGTCGTGCGCCTTCTGCAAAGCCAGATCTCGGGAGTATCGGTCCACGATCCCCTCACGCTTGTAGGTGTCGTTCTGTTGCTCGCCATCGTGGGCCTTGGAGCCTGCTATATCCCGTCTGTTCGCGCCACACGTGTCGATCCGCTTGTCTCTCTGCGCTATGAATAGCTGGAGATGAAGCGGCGCTCATTCCTCCAGCTTTTAGGCGCAATTTACAGTGCAACGACCCTTCCCGGCGAATCCGCCGCCCAGCCGGATTACGCCCCGGGTCGTATTCCAAACGAGTATTCGCTCTTCCTGCCCGGTGAGCGCGAAGCGCTGGAACAGGCGCCGCGAGTTCCGGCATTTGACGTCCTGAAGCCCGGCAGCATCATCGATGGCTGGACGCTCGTCGCCATCGCTTCGATGAACGGAAGCGAAACGGCAGTCTTTGAGAAGAACGTCGCGCATCGCGGCGCTCTCGTTTACATCACGGAACAGGAAGGTGTCATTCTGCGCATCCCGAAAGGCATTGGCCATCTCGAAAATATTCGGCCAAGGCCCATCGACGCTCCGCGTGTTCGCTTCACGCGCCAGGTCCCTTTTATTCCAGGACCCGACCGCCTCGCCGAATACATCCTTCATTCCAATGAAGATCCATCCTACGAAAACATCGCCGCTCTCGGTCCCGAATACATCGGCTACACGCTCGTCGCGAACGAAGAAGCGGGTCCGCTTCGCTCGCTGTTTCTCGACCCCGCGGGCCGCTCCCGCGAACTGTCGTCCGAATTGGGTGCTCAAGGTCTCTGGGCTCCCGATACCGTTGACGCCCTGTTCGATCCTGCCCGGTTCTTTCCCGGTGAAGATCCAAGCATCTATCGATTTGTGCGCGGCTTCAGCAAACGAACCTTGCTCGGCGGTTATCTTCCCGTTGCCCATATCGGAGTCTGGAACCCCGATTCGCATGCGGGCTATGAAGTCATGGTCGCGCTTCCTCCCGGCGCAGAATCGCAGCCCATCGCGCGCGTCCGCGTCAGCTCCGGCGCGAACTACATCGAGCATTACTGGAACACCTCCGCTGAAGGCTTCTTCTCCGCCTTGGCCGGCATCGCCAATCGTTGGCAGCATTTCTTTGAAGACCAAATGCAAGTGGAAATTCCCGACCCGTGGCTCCTTGATGCCGCCCGCGCTGGCCTCGTTCTATCGCGCTGCAGTTATCGCGGTCTCGAACCCACCTATCAAATCGGCGAAGGAGCCTACACCAAAATCCCCGAGCGCAGTCATGCCCTCTTTCCCGTCGCCCATTACGAATTCGTGTGGGCGCACCAGCTCTGGAATCTCACCGCTCAAGTCGATCCGTATTTCCAGCACTATCTCGATCACTACATTCTTCCCGACGGTAACTTCCTCTACAACACGCAGGATCAAGTCGAAGCGCCCCTCAATACCGGAGTCTTTCTCTGGAATTCCGCCCGCTCTTACGACTACACAGGAGATTTTGAAAGCCTCGAAAAGCGCCTGCCGGTATTGCGCCGCATGATCGCATTCGTTCTCGATCGTTATACCTACAGCAAGACCAATTTCCCGCTCTCCGATCGCCGCCACGGTCTCATCTGGGGTTCACCCGAAGCTGATCTCGGTGAGCCGCAGAACGATTTCCCGAATTCGCATCCGTATTATTTCCAGAACGCCACCTGGACCTGGCGCGGCCTGAAGGAGCATGCGCGCTGTCTCAAGAAAGCCGCCGAAGCGCACGGCCGCCCGGAGCTTGCCGAGGAATCCGCCCGATACGCCGCCGTCGCCGCCGAAATGCGCCTTCTCATCGAACGATCTCTCGATGCAACCATTGCCGCGTCAACTTTCGCCCTGCGCGCCGCCGCTATCGCGCCTTTCACCACCGACGACATCCGGCGCGATCCGGAACAGCTCACCAGCTATGAAAATCATCGCTTCATGATGGATTGGTTTACGGCCGATTGGGGCAACGCCGCGCTCGATCTCGGTCATTTGAAGCATCGCGAAATCGCCGGTCTGCAGATCCTTGGCCTGCACACTGACGGCGCTGTCTCGCGAACGTCCAACTTCATGGATCATGGTTCGCTCGCCGTAAAAATACGGCAGGACGACTACCGCCCCTTCCTCCTCAATCTATATGCGCTCTGCTGTTATGCGGCCGATTCCGGCAATCGATATTCACCCGAAGACGCCTACTTGCCTGGAAGTTTTCCAGGGGACGGCAATGCGTATGCCTGGTCGGCGGTCGTCAACAGCGTTCTGCAGCCGTCGCTCGGTCTGCGCTGGCTGCTCTGCTACGAAGAAAGCGATCGCGATCTCTGCCATCTCCAGAAAGCCGCGCCGAAACATTGGTTCGCATCGGGCCATCGGATTCGAGTCGAAAAATGCCCCACCCGTTTCGGCGTTTTGAGTTGGAACACGCTCGCGGTCAGCGATCGCGAATGGCGAATCGAATTAAATTTTCCAAACGCGTTTGATGCGGATCTCATCATCCATGTTCACCCTCCGGATGGGCGTCCGCTTGCCGCCACAACAGCCGGAAATGTAAATCGCGATCGTGTCGTCTTAGAAAGGTCGAGCCTCGCAGGTCGGCAGAGTGTCGAAATTGTCATCCGCTCATGAAATGCTTCGTTGCCCTCATCGTTGGTGTATTCTGCCTTTCCATCGTTGCGAAATCTGAAGACAGCATCAGTTCCGGTTCTGAAGGACAGCCCGGCGTTCAATGGGGATCGCTTCTCCTGCAGTCGTTCTATTTCGATGCAATCGAGAACGGCTTCCGCGTAGCGACACAACCCGAGACGCGCGCCACCATGAACGGACCGTTTTTCAGAGGCTATGGGCGTTCGATCGATAATCTCCATGGCTGGGGCGATGGCGATCCGTTCTTTGTCAACTATATTGGTCACCCGATGCAGGGCTCAGTTAGCGGATTTATTTTCGTTCAAAACGATCCGAAATATATTCGCGCCGAATTCGGGAAAAATCACGCCTATTGGAAAAGCAGATTGCGGGCAACTGCCTGGGCTTGGGTGTATAGCGAGCAATTCGAAATCGGTCCCTTAAGCGAGGCCACCATCGGTCACACGCAAGCCTATTTCCCGCAGCAGGGCTTTGTCGATCACGTGATCACGCCCACCATCGGCTTGGCATGGATGATTGGTGAAGATTCGATTGATCGATACATCGTCCAAGGCATTGAAGCGCGCACGCAAAATCGATTCCTGAAAATGTTTGCTCGTGCCGGTCTAAATCCTTCCCGCTCGCTCGCGAACGCTCTCCGCGGAGAGGTGCCGTGGCACCGCGACACGCGCCCGGGCCTGTTTGGAGGCAATCCGAAAGCGCCGCTCATCGCGATGAGTCACAGTGATCCGGACGAAACTGGCGCTTCCGACGGTTTTACCCCAGATGGTTTTAGCAACGACCCGCCGCATTCCATCGGCGCCGCGCCGCTCATCGAGCGCGCTCCGGCGCCGGACCTGACCGCACCGCCCGTGCCCCTGCTCGAAGTCGGTATAACCTATGATTACCTTCAGCTCTCCGCACGGCATGGCGGCTCGCAAAGCTGCAACGGTGGCGCCGCGACGGCAATGTTCAACGTGAATTCCTGGCTCGCTCTGGTCGGCCAGGTTGCCGGATGCAAAATGACGTCGCCCGGCAATAATATCTCGGGAGATTCCACCACCTATGTTGGAGGTCCGCGCTTTTCATTCCGCAAGTTCTCCCGCTGGACGCCATATCTGCAAGTGCTCGGTGGCGGGAACAAATTCACTATCCAAACCATGCACCCGGATCGTCGGCCGCCCGACAGCGTCATCGATCAGCTTCCGCCTTACGTGGCGCACTCGCTCTACACCACGGCTGACCAGCGAAACGCCTGGGCCATTCAGTTAGGCGGAGGTGTCGATTACGAAATTAATCAAGCCCTCGCGTGGCGCGTCGCCGAAGTTGACGATGTACATACCTGGTCGGGCGATCTGAATGATCGGTTTTACTCGAATAACCTGCGCGTGAGCACGGGTCTTGTGCTGCGCTGGGGCGCGTGGTGAAATCCCATCCGCCGATAGAATGAAGAGCATGCTTCGTATCGCCCGAGTACCAACTTGCGCAAATTCGCGTACCACGGTCGGCGTGCATCAACCCTTCAGAACCGCGACCAAAGGGAGCCGTCTTCATCAAGCTACAGAGCCGCGACTAAAGAGAGCGGTCTTCATCAAGCTACAGAGTCGCGATCAAAGGGAGCGGTCTTCATCAAGTTACAGAACCGCGACCGTGAGGGAGCGGCATGCGTGCGCTTTCTTCCGCAACTCCATACTAGGGGCGTTGTTGGCTGGCACAATGTGCGTCTCTTCCGCGCTCTGCGCCAAAACTCCGTTTACCTTCGACGAAATGATGAAGCTCGCGCGCATCGACGACCCGAAGCTGTCTCCCGATGGAAAAATGGTGGCGCTCACGGTTCAGACCATGGATATGGCGAACAATACGAAGCCGGTACAGGTGTACGTCGTCTCACTCGATGGCGGAACGCCGCAGCGTTTGACCAACGATGGCGATTCCAACACCCGGCCGCGCTGGATGCCCGATTCCAGGCGTCTTCTGTTCGTCTCGAATCGCGCCAACGGCTCGCAAATCTGGTCGATGAATCTGGATGGCAGCGATTCCAAAGAGATCACGAACCTGCCGACCGAAGCCGAAGGCGTCACAATTTCGCCGGACGGCAAACTGATCCTGTTTACGAGTGCCGTCTATCCCGCCTGCGAGCCGGCCAACGCCACGCCGGGCGTCGTCTACGATCCGGCATGTAATAAGATGACCCTCGATCGCGAGAACGCAAGCAAAATGCACGCTCGCGTTTACGCTGCCTGCTGTACCGCCATTGGACGCAATATGCAGGCAACCGGCGCAAGCATCTGCTCATTCGAGCCCTCGATGCAACCAATCCAAGTCCGCGATCTGACGCCGGGCGATGCGAACGTTCCGCCGTTTTCGCTCGGCGGCCCGGAGCGTTCGCGTTTTCGCCTGACTCCAGCAGGTCACTTATGTCGCGGACACAGATCCGGTTCCGGCGAACAGCACCAACTCGGATCTGTTCACGGTCGCCGGTGACGGGCGGCGAAGCCAAGCGGATCACTACCAATCCCGGCGCGGATGAAGGACCGGTGTACTCGCCCGACGGCAAATATCTCGCCTATCGAACACAGATACGGCCTGGTTACGAAAGCGACCAATGGAAGTTAGCGGTACTGGATCTGCAAGCCGGAACGATGAGGACGCTTGCCGATTCGCTCGACCGCTGGGTCGAAAGTTACACGTGGTCCCCAGATTCGAAACGGATCATTTTTACCATTGACGACCACGGCACCGTCCGCTCTGATGATCCCTGTTGAGGGCGGACCGGTGCGGACATCGCGCAAGGCGCCGACGTCCATATCGGACCGTTCAGTTCACGCCCGACGACAAGACAATGGTGTACGTCGAGCAAAGCGGATCGAAACCGAACGAACTATACAAAGCCGTGTCCAAAGGCGGCGCCGGCGTTCCCGCTGACACATTTCAACGACGCGATGCTTCGACAATACCAGCTCACGCCGCTGGAAAGCATTGCTGTCGAGGGCAACCGGCGGCGAAAGATCGAGAGCTTCGTCGTGAAGCCTCCCAGATTTCAATGCCGCGAACAAGTATCCGGTGCTATTTCCAGATTCATGGCGGCCCGGAAGGCGATTGGGGTGAGACTTGGACGCTATCGTTGGAATGCGCAAGTATTCGCGGCGGCCGGATACGTCGTGGTCATGCCGAATCCGCACGGCTCTATCGGCTACGGGCAGGCGTTCACCGATGCTGTGAACGGCGACTGGGGCGGCGGGCCGTATCAGGACATTATGGCGTACGGACGAATATCGTCGAGAATCTTCCCTATATAGACAAGGATCGGATGTTCGCGGCGGGCGCGTCCTACGGCGGCTACATGATCGATTGGATTCTGGGTCACACCGACCGCTTCAAGCGCTGGTTTCGCATGCCGGCGTCTACGATCTGCGAAGCGAAGCCGGCACAACGGAAGAGCTCTGGTTCCCGAAATGGGAATTTCAAGGCTTTCCGTGGGAAAACCCGGACACTATATGAGAAATGGTCGCCGAGTATGTTTGTGAAGAAGTTCAAAACGCCTACTCTCGTGACCGCATGGCGAACTCGATTATCGTGTGCCGATCGGACAGGATCAGCAGCTCTTCACAGCGCTGCAGGAGATGAATGTGCCCTCAAAACTGGTGCAGTTCCCCGACGAAGGTCATTGGATTATGAAGCCACAGAATAGCGATTTCTGGTACAAGACCGTGATCGACTGGCTGGACGAGTACACCAAGAACACTGCGCGCGCGACCGAGAACGCCCACTGCTCCCGGCGATTAATCCGAATGCTCGCAACACGGCCCCTAAGATGCCCGGAATGACGCTGATCCAAATCGATCATCCGCAGAAGATCTGCCTTTGCGTCTGGTGAGCGCCCGTTGCTTGCGTTTCTGGCGGTGCTCGGACCCGGATTCATTACCGCCAATGTCGACAACGATCCGGGCGGTATCTCGACTTATTCGCAGGCTGGCGCGGAGTTCGGCTATCAGCTTGCTCTGGAGCTGATTCCGATCACGATTGCCCTGATCGTCGTGCAGGAAATGGCGGCGCGCATGGGCGCGGTCACGGGCAAAGGGCTTGTCGGATCTGATTCGGGAAGAATTCGGCCTGCGTGCCACCTTCTTCACCATGGTCGTGCTCGGCTTGGCCGACTTCATGAACATCGTCGTCGGAATTTGCGGGGCTCGCGTCCGGCATGGGGATCTTCGGCGTCAGCAAGTACATCGTCGGTGCCGCTCGGGGCGGCGCTGGTCTGGACGTCATCGTGCAGGGGCGGTTATAAACCGGTGGAGCGCATCCTGCTGATTGCATCGCTGGTGTACTTTGCCTATCCCGATGTCCGCATTTCTGGCAAAACCGGATTGGCACTGGCGTTCAAGCAGACGTTCATCCCGACCTTGAGCACCGACACCCGCGATACCTGGTCTGCTGGTCGGCCTGATCGGCACCACGATCACGCCATGGATGCAGTTCTACCTGCAGGCGGCTGTGGTGGAGAAGGGCGTCGACACGCGGCATTATGGCCTGTGCCGCCTGGATGTTATTACCGGTTGCGTCTTCACCGACGTAGTGGCGTTCTTCATCGTCGTGGCCTGCGGAGCGACCATCTTATCACTCGCATCGAACCGCAAAATTGACAGATGTCGCGCAGTACGCTGTCGGCCTTTGTACCGTTCGCGGGAAAATTTGCCGGCGATACTTATTCGCCGTAGCGCTGATCAATGCCTCGCTTTTTTCCGCCGCGATCTTGCCGCTCGCTACTTCGTACAACATTTGCGAAGGGCTCGGGATTTGAATCCGGGATCGACAAGCGCTTTTCTGATGCGCCGGTCTTTTATTGGCTGTACACGCTGCTGATTGGCGGCGGCGCGGCCTTGGTTCTGATTCCGCATTTCCCGCTGCTGAAGATGATGCTGTATTCGCAGGTCGTGAATGGAATTCTGCTGCCGTTTGTGGTCATTTACATGCTGCTGCTGATCAACCGGCCGCGGCTAATGGGCGAATTCAGGAACAAGCCGCTGGCAAAACGTGTCGCCTGGACGACGGCCATCGCCATCATCATTATCGCCATAATATGGGTTGTTACAACGCTTACCGCCTGATGTTACGATCAGGACGGAGAGACGATACCTACTGAACCGCGCGCGTCAGCAAGCGGTCCGCTGGGCTTCAACAAGCCCTAACTCATAAGCGATGGCCTCCACGATTTCACGGCCGCCCGCTGAGCCGCCTCATAGTCTGGCTTTGCCGTTTGAGCCGCTTCCGCAATTTCGCCAGAGTGCGCTAGAAGAATCCCCCGAGCGCGCCGCCAACAGCGGCAAGCGCATCGGCATCCTGATCGTCGCCTACAACGCGCTCACCACGCTCAGTAAGGTCCTGAAGCGCATCACACCCGAAGTGTGGCGCAACGTCGAGCAAGTGGTCGTGTTCGACGATGCCAGCCAGGATGAGACCTACGAGCTCGCAGTCGGCATTCAAGCGATGACGAACCTGCCGAAGTTGCGCGTTCTCAAGCACGAGAAGAACCTCGGTTACGGCGGCAATCAGAAGGCAGGGTACCGCTATTTCATCGAGCAAGGGATTCGATATCGTCGTCCTGCTGCATGGCGACGGGCAGTACGCGCCGGAGCTTCTGTCGCACATGTACGCGCCGCTCGTGCGCGGCGAAGCTGACGCGGTGTTCGGCTCCCGCATGATGAAAGATTTTGGCGGCCCGCTGAAAGGCGGCATGCCGCTCTATAAGTCTGCTCGGCAACCGCGCTGCTCACGGCATTCGAGAATCGCGCGCTGGGCTTGCACCTGACGGAGTTTCACAGCGGCTACCGGGCGTACAATCTGCACGCGCTCTCGCAGATCAGACTTCGGCAACATGACGGACGATTTCCACTTCGACACGGAAATCATCATCAAGTTGCATCATCAGAACTTCCGCATCAAGGAAGTTCCGATCCCGACCTTTTACGGCGACGAGATCTGCTACGTCAACGGCCTGAAATATGCCAAGGACATTCTGCGCGCTGTGTACCGGTACACCGAAACCTCACGAGCGGTGCGATCATATCCGGAGTACCAAGAGTATTTCGTACCCTACGCCGATCAAGCGTAGCTTGTACTCGTGCCACTACTATGCAGCGCGGCTCGTTGGAACCGATCAACGCGTTCTGGAGATCGGGTGCGGCGATGGCGAATTCGGCTCTCAGTTGGTCCGGGCGGGGAATCACGTGGTGGGAGTGGACCGCAACCCGAACGTTCCGCTCGAAGCGGGCTATGACAATGTCGTCGCGGCCGATGTGGAGAACGGTTTACCCGCGGAGCTGGGTAGAACGCAGCAGTTCGATCGGATACTGTTGCTGGACGTGCTCGAACATTTGCGCGATCCCCGCAAGCTGCTTCAGGATTCAAAAAACCTGCTTGCTCCGCGCGGCAGAATGATTGTTTCCGTGCCCAACGCGGTAAACCTGACCGTGCGGTGGATGCTGTTGTTCGGACGCTTCCGCTACAGCGATCGGGGCATTCTCGATTGGTCGCATTTGCGCTTCTTCACCGCCCGAAGCATCCGCGGCCTGGTCGAGAGCGAAGGCTATTACGTGAGCAGCCGCCATTTCACGGTTGTTCCTATCGAACGCGTCATTCCTCTCCGTTCGGACAGCCGGCTGCTCCGTTTCGCCAACCATCTTTTGCGCGGCCTGACGGCGCTCGCTCCTGGCCTGTTCGCGTATGAGATCGTGCTCGTCGCGGACCGACAGATCGAAAGATGATTCAGCTCCCTGAGAACTGGCACGAAATCTGGCATAATTTCGAGCACGTCGCCATCGCTTATCTTCTGACCGCCATCATCGGGTGGGAAAGCGAGCGCGAGGCGAAGGGTGCGGGTGTGCGGACTTTCCCGATCGTGGGCATGGCCAGTTGCGGCTATTTGTTGCTGATGGGCGGGGACACCGATCATGCCGCTCAATCGCGTGTGCTGCAAGGCCTGATCACGGGTATCGGCTTCGTCGGTGGGGGAGCGATTCTCAAGGAAGGCGCAACGGTTCATGGCACCGCCACCGCCGCCAGCATCTGGAATGCCGGCGTCATCGGTGCAGCCGTGGCCATGGACCACTACGGCATCGCCATCACACTCGCCCTTTTCAACGTCTTTACCCTGCGTGCGCTCCTGCCCCTGAAAAAATGGCTCGACCGCGACGTGAAGTGAAAAATCCGGGACTGCCTTCAGTCACAAAACTTCCAAAACCCAGATCTCCTTGTCCCTGCTTCCACTTACCGGAACCCGCTAAGCAGTTCTTAGTTCGTAGTCCTTTAACTAAGAACTATGCCTTCTAAATCGCAGCTCACAGCCAACCGCGCCAATGCACAAAAAAGTACCGGGCCCCGCACCGACACAGGCCGGGAAAAAGTTTCCCAAAACGGCCGCAAGCACGGTCTTTGCGGCACCTTCAAAGTGCTCGAATGTGAAAGCCAGGCCGAGTATAACGACCTGCTCGAGCGCTATATGCAAGCCGAACAGCCGGCTGACGATGTGGAACGCGAGCTGGTCGCCAAAATGGTCCGCCACACCTGGACCTCGGACCGCGCCGTTCGCCTTCAGGAAGCCTGCTTCCTGGTCCAGCCCCGCACGGACGAAAATATCGCCAAGGGCCAAGAAGGAATCTGCGTGCGCGCCGACCTGGATCTCTACATCCGCTATCAGACCGCCCAGGATCGAGCCTATCAGCGTGCCGCCAGTGAACTGGCAAAGAGAAGGAAAGAAAGGCGGCAAGCCGAGATTGGCTTTGCTTCGCAGAAACGGGCGCAGGCCCAGGAAGAACGTCGCGAAACACAGCACGCGCAACGCAACGAACTCCATCCCTACAAGGTAGTCACAGCGGAAGTTCGCCTCCAGGAGCAAAAAGAACGATACTTCGCCGCGAATTCCACCGTGTCGGCGCCCGACACGGCCCCAATCGCCGCCTGAATCAGCCCTCAATTCGCTCGCTCGTGCGCAGCAACACCACAGGTGCCTGATTACGGACCCCGCGCGTCCCCGCTTTAGACCTCATGCGTGTGAAGTGGCGGATGCGATTTCAGCGAACCGGGATCGTGCGTATGACGATGCGGTCGTATCAGGCTTGTTCGCTCCAGAAGCGCCGCGTCATGCAGGATCGCGAGCGGGTTTCCTTCCCCCACCACCGTGCCTCGATCGAGTAAATAGCAGCGGTCCGCAATATTTTCAATCGCCGCGAGCTCATGCGTAGCGGTGATAACAGTGCGCGATCCGTCGGTCCACGACGAGAGCAGATCGATCATCTGGCTTTGACTCGCCGGATCGAGCCCTGAAACCGGCTCATCCAGTAAAAGGACTTCCGGCTGAATGATGAGCACGGACGCGAGCGCCACGCGCTTCTTTTCGCCTCCGGAAAGCCGGTGCGGTGCACGATCTCGCAAATGAGCGATGCCCATCGAAGAAAGTGTTTGTTCGACTTGCTGGCGCACCTGCTCCTTCGGCCAGCCGAGCTGCAACGGGCCGAACGCGACCTCATCGAAGACACTGGCATTGAATAATTGAACCTCGGAGTTCTGAAAGACTACGCCGACGCGCCGCCGGAAACCGAAAAAGAACTCTTCTTTTGCAAGCCGCGTGCCCGTCAGTTGGTCTCCAAAGAAGGTTACGCAGCCCTGCTCCGGAAAGCTTAACCCTGCGAGCAGCCGCAACAGGGTCAACTTACCGGATCCGTTCGCTCCCAACAAAGCGACACGTTCTCCGCGTCTTATTTGCAACGAGATGCCGCGCAGAGCAGGGGTGTCCTTGTAAGAGAACGTGACATGCTGCACGTGAAAGGCGAGATTGTGATTCGCTTGCATTTTGCGGTCAGCGGCCCCAGCAGACAATCGCAATGCTGGCGGCGATCAGGAACGTCGTCTGAAGCCAGTTGGCAGGGCTCATGCGCAGGTCTTCGAGCAGGACGATATTGCCTCGAAATCCGCGGGCCTGCATCGCCAAATGAACGTCGCTGCTGAGCAGAAATGTTTTTTCGAGAAGAACCACTGCCGCCGACGACGCGAACCGGCGCTGTTCGCTCGGCTCCATCCGGCCGATCACCCTGGTTTGCCGCGATTCGAAGAGATGGCCTGCACTCTGCAGTAGAACGAAAATGTAGCGATAAGTGATTTCCAGAAGCGCCACCACGGACGCGGGTATTCGAAACCAGCGCAGCGATCGCAAAATGTGGCTCCAGTAGGTCGTAACAATCAGCAGGAACGTGAGAGTCACGGCGCATTCCGTGCGGAGAAGCAAGAGAGTCGCTGTTTCGAGACCTTGAAATGTAACGGACCACAGGAGCACGCGCCCCGGAGTGAGGAACAGCGCCGGAACGGCAATCAGCCCGGTAAAGACGAAAACCGGGAGCCAGACTCGCAAGCCGAGAACGCGGAGGCCAACACGGGAACAAAGTGCGAGGATGCAGCCAAGAACAAAAATAAGCGCAAGCGCTTTTAATTGGTGAACCGCAACTGTGGCGATAAGCAGTGAGCCTAGACCGGCCATCTTGGCGCGTGGATCGATGCGCTGGAGCAAGCCGTCCGCCCTTGCCGATTCTTCCGCAAAAAGAGCCTCGTCTGCGGCACGAGTCAGTCGCTGAATCGTCTTTTCGATAAAACGGATCGGCTTGCGATGCGTGTGTGTGCGATGAAGAAGCATCGTCGCCGCCAGAAAAACGAGCGCGATGACCCCTACGCCAATCGCGGCGGAGACGAAATATCCGAAGAACGGGCTATGGATGAAGCGCGGCGCGTAATCGGAGAGCGGCGCGTTCCAAAATTGCTTGACGCGCGCTTCGCCCCACGCGCTCCCCGTCGCGAGGATGCCAAGCGGAGTCAGTATCAGGAAGATCGCCAGCGCGAGCCACAATCTACGCGAGACCGGTAGCAATGAAGTCGATTCTTCGACCGTCACTTCGGGAGCAGTGGCGCGAAGCAGATCGGGATCGGTGCGTTGAATGTAACCGACCATCCCGGCCGAAAGTACAAATTCTGCGAATCCGGCAAACGTGAGATGCCCGATCATCATAGCCGGAATCGAAACACTGAGAGGATACGGCGCATAGAGTGGAGTTCCGGAAGCGTTATGAAACAGCAGCGGTTGAATGCCAAACTCGATGGCTGCGCAAAATGCCGCGCAGTTGATTCCGATATAGCCTGCCAGACCCGCGGCGAGAGCTCGCCGATTGGCCGTCAACGCTGCGCGGTACGCCATGAGCCTGTACACAGCGAAGCTCACGATCGATCCCACGATCGCCATGTTGAAGCAGTTGGCGCCGTACGTGGTAATTCCACCGTCGCCGAACAACAGGGCCTGAACCAGCAACGCGATAGAGACTGCGAGGATCGACAGCCAGGGCCCGAGAACAATAGCGGCCATCGCCATCCCGACTGCGTGACCCGTAGTGCCGCCCGGCAGCGGCAAGTTGAACATCATGACAACAAACGAAAACGCCGCGAACACCGAAAGCAATGGGATCATCCGGGAGCTGAGTGCGCGCTCGGCGCGGCGCAACGCCACATACCAGAACGGCGCCGACCCGGCGTAGAGCGTGGCGCAAGTGGAAGGGCTGAGATACCCGTCTGGTATGTGCATGTTACTTAGCGGAAAACGCGCTGGCGCTCTCGGTGGCCAGTGCGCGGGCCTTCGCCAGATCGACTTTACCGGTGCCGAGCACGGGAATAGTATCGACGAGATAGAAGTTCTCGCGCTTCGGAATCCAAAGCTGCGGAAGACCGGCTGCATTCAGCCGCTCAATCAACTGGGCAGGCGTTATTTCAGGGGAGGTGTAAAGCATGAGCAGACGTTCGCCGCGGCGCTCGTCCGCAATCCCAGTCACAAAAGCGTGTGCATCGCCCAATATTCCGGACACAGCCTCTTCAATCTTCAGGTGCGGAACCATTTCGCCGCCGATCTTGCTGAAACGCGCCAGGCGATCGGTGATGAACAGAAAACCGTCTTCATCGACGTATGCGAGGTCACCGGTGATGTAGAAGCCGTCGTGCATCGCTTGTGCAGTTTTCTCCGGAGCGTTGTGATAACCCTTCATCTGGCTGGGGCTCTTGACCAGCAGCATCCCCTGTTCGCCTGGCGCGAGAGGCTGTCGTGCTTCCGGATGCACGATCCGAATCGAGATCCCGGGCAACGGTCGTCCGACGCTTCCATTCTTGATACCCCGAGGCCCGGGAGTATTGACGGAAACGCAAGGCCCTAATTCGGTAGCGCCATAGCCGGCCAGCAGTCCCACGCCGAATTTCTTTTGGAACTCTTCGGCGACCGATGCGCGCAATTTCTCGGCGCCGACCAGGATGTAGCGGAGAGTTTGGAACTGCTCGGCCGTGCACTTGCGAATGTAATGCGCGCAGAAGGTCGGGGTCGATAGAAAGAACGTGGCGCGGTGCTTCCGGGCGAGATCGCCGATGGCCTGGGCATCCATCGGGTTGGGATGAAACGCAGCCCGGATTTGTTGAACAACTGGAAACCACAAAGCGAAGGTATAGCCGAACGAATGAAACAGCGGAAGAACGCCCAACATGCAGTGATCGCCTTCCATGGGGAACACGGAGGCAGCATTTTCGATGTTGGTGATGATGTTCCAATGCGTCAGCTCGATCCCTTTGGGAACTCCCGTGCTGCCGCTCGAAAACAAGACAGTGGCAACATCGTCCGCTGCAACGCGGCCGATCAGTTGCCGCGCAGGCACAAGACGCGCTGCCAGAACTGCGCGCAGCTTCGCGGGAGTGCGAAAACGCGGCAGCAGGTCTTCGACAAAGACCATCTCCGGCCATTCGGGCAGATTGGCTTTCTCGAGAAACACGCGCGACGTGAGCACGGTGCGAATTCCACACTGCTCTACTGCAGAGCGGCAATTCTGCTCGCCCGCGGTGAAGTTGAGATTCACGGCCGCGCGTCCGGCCAGGGTGACTCCGAAATTCGCGATTGCGCCACCCACAGAGGCCGGAAGCAGCAGACCGATGTGCGCTTCACCCGCATGCTCTTGCTGCAGCCAATTGCGAACAAGGATGGCAGCGATGAGCGTCTTTCCGTAGGTCAGCTCTTTTTTAGTCGAGTCGGCAATTGCGGGCTGAGACCACTTTCGGCGTGCCGCTCGAACCAACCGGTACCCCAACGTATCCTCCGGACGAAGCGAATTCGCCGGCAATGTGGAAACGACGTGCACGGTGGCAAGAATCGTGAGGAGGCCGAGTGCGGCGATGATCCAGGCCGCGGACCAGTGCAGCTTGTCGTGCAGCAGAGACAAGAGCCCGGAAGCGAAAATGATTCCAAGCATGTTCACGAAATTGTTGGTAGCCAGAAGCCGGCCTTTTTCCTGTGGATCGGAGCGCTCCTGAAGAAAGGCATTGAGAGGCACAAAGAAGAGGCCGCCCGAAAATCCGATTGCCGCCAGCCAGAATGCGTCCCAGGCGTACGAATGGGTGACGCTCAAAACGATAGAAAAAATTCCGAGCAGGAGCGAGCCGAGCGGCACCAGGCCCAGTTCGATGTGCTTGCGTGAAATCCATCCCGCTGCGATGCTCCCGACGCCAATGCCGAATGCGAGCGCGGTCACCAGCAAGCCGATGCGCCTGTCCGTTTCGTGCAGAGCTTCGCTGCCCATCAGGAGGACGGCCATTTGAAAGAGCGCGCCAATGAACCAAAAATAAGACAGCCCCAGGACTGTCAAAGCCAGCGCGCGATTCTGGCGCAGCCGCTTGAATCCGATCCAGATTTCGTGGAACGGATTCCAGCGGAAGGGCTCCGACGAGCCGGAAGCCGGCACGCGCGAAATGAAGAGACTACACAAAGTTCCAACGATCGCGATGGCCAGCAGTGTGCCGCCCAGTCGATACGGATTGTGTTTCCAGATGTCGATCAGGAAACTGCCGAAGCTGGTCCCGAGCACGATCGCGGCAAGCGTGGAGAATTCAACCAGGCCGTTCGCCGCGCTCAGCTCCGCTTCGCCCATCATTTCCGGCAGGATGCCGTACTTTGCTGGGCTAAAGAAATTGGCCTGCATGCCTAGGAGGAACAATACGCCGAGCAATAAGTCGATCCGGTTGGTTATAAGCGCGCTCAATCCCAGCAACATGGTGACGATCTCGAGGGCTTTCGTGATTTGAAGCACGCGAGTCTTGCTGAACCGATCTGCAATCTGCCCTGCATGTCCGGCAAACAGGAGGTAGGGAAGCACGAAAGCCGCGCCTGCGAGCGCCAGGTAACGAGCGCCGGCATGCTGGTTGACCGCAAGGGACGCCGCCAGGAGCGAGACGATCATCTTGTAAACGTTGTCGTTGAAGGCGCCGAGAAACTGGGTCCAGAGAAACGACTCGAAGCCGGGATCGGCGAGAAGTTTCCGGTAGTTCCCCGATGGAGTCGCGCGGCTCACGTACAATGATTGCTCACGAGCGCCCGCGCCGGCGACATGCGTTCGCTACGATGCGAACATGAAGGCTTTGCTGCTTTCCGAGTACAGCCGCCTGGAATTGGTGGATTTACCGATGCCGAGGCCCGCGCCCGGCGAGGTTCTCATTCGTGTTCAGGCCTGCGGCATCTGCGGCAGTGATGTACACGGCTACGATGGATCTTCCGGACGGCGCATTCCGCCCATCGTGATGGGCCACGAAGCCGCGGGCATTGTTGCCGCGGCGGGAGCGCATGCCCCCGGAATACAAGAAGGCGACCGCGTGACCTTCGATTCGACGGTCTATTGTGGCGAATGTGAATATTGCCGGCGCGGTGAGATGAACCTTTGCGAGCGCCGCGAAGTGCTGGGCGTCTCGACGCCGGAATATCGCCGGGCCGGTGCATTTGCCGAGTTCGTTGTGGTCCCGGATCGGATTGTGCATCCGCTGCCGGCGAAGCTCCCGTTTGCGGAAGCGGCCATGGTGGAACCGCTGGCGGTCGCTGTACACGCAGTAGAACTTTCGAGCCGGCCGCAACACGCGACAGCGCTTGTCGTGGGTGCGGGGATGATCGGGTTGCTGGTGCTGCAGGCACTGCGCCAAGCGGGCTGCGCGCGGATTGTGGTCGTCGATATCGACGATGCCCGTCTCAAGCTGGCCGAGCAGCTCGGCGCAACGGCAACGATTAACGCAAAGACCGCCGATGCTGTAGCGGAGGTGCACAAGCTGACAACGGGTGCGGGTGTGGACCTTGCTTTAGAGGCAGTAGGCAGCACAGCCACGATCAAGACGGCGATCGAAAGCGTGCGCAAGGGAGGTACGGTGACGCTGATCGGCAACATTTCGCCAACCGTCGAGATTCCGCTCCAAATGGTGGTCAGCCGGCAAATTCGTTTGCAGGGCTCGGCCGCATCTTCCGGCGAATATCCGCGCTGCATTGACCTGCTGGCGCGCGGAGCCGTTGACGTGAAACCATTGATCAGCGTGGTCGCTCCGCTGGAGGAAGGACCGGAATGGTTTGAGCGGCTGCATGCCCGCGAAGCGAACCTGATGAAGGTAGTTCTCACACCGGTGAGCCCGGAATGAAGGACGAAATTTTCGATTTGAGCGGGCGCGTGGCGATCGTCACCGGCACGAGTCGCGGTTTGGGCCAGCAGTTCGCACGCGCTCTTGCCAGGTCAGGCGCGGACCTCGTGCTCACGAGCCGTCACCGCGAAAGCCTGGTCGGATTCCAATCTGAGATCGAGAGGCTGGGCCGCCGCACGCTCGCGCTCGAGTTGGATGTGCGCGATTTGAAGAGCATTGAAGCGATGGCTGCTGCGGCGGAAGAGCATTTCGGGCACGTCGACATTCTGGTGAACAACGCGGGCATGAACATCCGGAAACCGGCGCTGGAAGTGACCTGGGACGATTGGAACCAGATCCTCGATACGAATCTGCGCGGCGCTTTCTTTGTCGCGCAGGCTGTTGCGCGCCGGATGGTTCCCCCCGGCTATGGACGGATTGTCAACATTGGCTCGGTCACCAGTGTGAACGGTTACGCGGGTTTGGCGCCCTATGGAGCAAGTCGCGGTGGCATCAAGCAATTGACGATGAGCCTCGCCGACGATTGGGGCCGATACGGAATTACGGTGAATTGTCTCGCGCCTGGCTGGTTCCGGACGGACCAGAACAAGGTCATGTACGAGGACCGGGAGTGGGTCGATTATCTTTCCGACCGCATTCCGCTGAAGCGCCCTGGAACACCCGGCGACCTCGACGGTGCGGTTGTTTTTCTCGCTTCGGAGGCGAGCCGGTACATTACCGGACAAACACTATTGGTCGACGGAGGCATTTCCACCGGTGCAGTTCGCGCCTTACCGAAGCCCGCGACGCGCTAATTCGCGAGGCCGATGTAGATGTCCACTTTGGCGCTGGCCGGATCTTCCGATAGACCTTCGTAATGAACTTCGAAATCGGTTTTGTAGGCACGGTGCAGCGGCCCGGGCTTTTCAAGCGACCATATCCGCTTCCAGAGATCCACGACTAATCGAGGCGGCGGACCGTTCTGGGCAGTAAACATGGCGTAGTTGCCGGATGCGACCGTGCGGGCTACCATCCCCGGCGGAAGATTGTTGGTAGACGAAACTTTCGCGCCTATCAGGTAATCATATGGTCCGTCTTTATCCGTCTCGTAACCGGAGTAGAGCACAACGACGCGCGAGTCGACACGATTCGGAATCTGCTGCAGCAGATGCTCGCTGCGCATGCGTGCCCACATGCTTCCAATCACGCCGGTTCCGGACATTTCGCGGCCGTTGGTCGTTCTCTGTTCAATACCGACAACTTTGAACGAATCGACGTGAAGCTTCACGAGGTTCATCTCTTCCGCTGCGAGCGGGGCGAGCACGACAGCAAGTGCGATGACGGCAGGAACATATTTCATGCCTTATTCTCCACTTTCTAATTGGTTCGATGAGCTGGAGCCGATTTCAAACTCTTGCTGCCGGGCACGAGTCGCGATGGATTCGATGGCCAGCCGCAGTCCGGTGGGAACGGTCGCTAGAAAGGCGGTTATCAAGCGATAACGCCAGCCCGGAATGACGAAGAGCTTTCGGCGCTGCAACCCGTTGAGCGAGGCGTCAACGATTTGTTGCGGTGTCATCCAGAATCGTGGACCCGCTAGTCGACTGCGGTCGACGCCCAGGTTGTCATGAAGTTCCGTGTAAGTGAAACCGGGGCAAAGTGCCTGGACAGCAACATGGGAGCCTTTGCTGCGGAGTTCCAGATGGAGGCCTTCGGTGAAAACGGTCATCCAGCTTTTGGTGGCGGAATAACCGATGGAGCCCGGCACGCGCACCCACGCAGAAACGGATGCGACATTGATCACCGCTCCAACGTCGCGGGCGACCATGTTGCGCAAAGCGGCATGAGAGAGCCGTAGAGTCGCCATGACATGCAGTTTGTGCATGAGTTCCTGGCTCTCGACCGGCGCTTCCCAGAAGCGGCCTTTGGTGCCGAAGCCGGCGTTATTGACGAGCAAGACCAACCGCTCTTCGTTGGCGATACGTTCGGCGACCATCGCCAGATCGGTTTCCGAAGTGAGATCGGCCTTCAGGACTTCCGCTCGCGACTCGTATTTGCTGGAAAGCTCTCTGGAGATTTGCTCGAGACGGTCTTGACGGCGAGCGATGAGGAGCAGATCGTGTTCGGGCGCGAGGCGGCGGGCAAATGCGGCCCCGATACCACTTGAAGCGCCCGTGATTGCGACCACGTTTCTGGCCATTGTATTCCTCCTGATTAGAGCCTGCCCGGCCTTGTTGGTCAAGTCTTTCTGAAGTGGATGTTTAGGAATTCTTTGTTGACAGGGGCACCGCGCCTTCATAAGGTTAGGGAAGGCTGAACATGCAATCCACATCGATCGAGAAGCCCGTCGCCGGCACGCTTCCAGGACTCAAGCCGGAAGAGATTCTAAATGCGGTTCACGAAGAACTGCAGAAGACGCTGTTTATCGATGTCCATACGCACCTGTTCATGCCGTCACTCGGCAAACTGGGGCTGTGGGGCATCGATGAGCTGATCACGTATCACTATCTGGAGGCGGAGCTTTTCCGCTTTTCGAGTGTAAAGCCCGCAGAGTACTGGTCGCTCAGCAAACGGCAGCAGGCGGACTTGATCTGGCGTACGCTGTTCATCGAGAACACGCCCATTTCCGAGGCGACGCGCGGCGTTGTGTCTGTGCTCCATGCATTCGGGTTGAACACACGCGCGACCGATCTCGCCGAAGCTCGTGAATTCTTTGAAAAGCAGAAGGTGGAGGCGCATATCCGGCGCGTTTTCGAGCTGGCCGGTATCAGTGAAGTGGCGATGACAAACGATCCGCTCGATCCTGAAGAGGGGCCGCTTTGGGAGCGGGGCGCCGAACCGAACCCGCAATTTCACGCTGTCCTTCGGCTGGATCGAGTGTTGAACAAATGGAAGCAGCATTGGCAGGCGCTGCAGGCCAAAGGTTATCGGGTCAGCGAAGATTTGTCGGGCCAGACGATATCCGAAGTGCGGCGGTTCTTGGGCGATTGCTGCGCGCGCATGCATCCGGTCTACATGGCGTGCTCGCTGCCGGATACCTTCCAGTACCCGGAAAATAGCGAACGGGGCCGGCTGCTGAAGGAAGCCATTCTTCCTTCGAGCCGCGAGCTGCAGATTCCGTTATCGCTTATGATCGGCGTTCGTTATCAGGTGAATCCGGCGATCCGGTTAGCGGGAGACGCTTCCGGAAAGGCGGACCTTCGAGCGGTCGAGCGGCTGTGTGTCGAATTTCCGGACAATCGGTTCCTGATCAGCGTGCTGAGCCGCGAAAATCAACATGAGCTGGTTGTGTATGCGCGCAAGTTCGCCAATCTTCTGCCTTTCGGCTGTTGGTGGTTCCTCAACAATCCTTCGATTGTGGAAGAGATCACGCGTGAGCGCATCGAGATGATCGGCGCCAGTTTCGTGCCGCAGCATTCGGACGCGCGCATTCTCGAACAGGTAATCTACAAGTGGAAGAACACCCGCCGAACTATGGCTCCGATATTCGCGAACACGTACCGGCTGCTCGCGGAAGATGGACGACCTGTGACGCGCGCGGAAATCAAACAGGACATTACGCGTATGTTCCGAACGAATTTCGAGCGTTGGGTGCATCTACGCGATTCACATGAGCGCCACTGCGCCGCTTAAGCGAACCGCCACGCCCGAAACGGGCAAAATACGAAATTTCCGTTGGTACATTTGCGGCCTGCTGTTGTTCGCCACCACGGTGAACTATATGGACCGGATGGTGCTCAGCATTTTGAAGCCCACCATTGGCCGCGATCTGCACTGGACCGACGAGCAGTACGGCTGGATCAATTCCGTCTTTCAATTCGGATACGCGATCATGATGCCCTTAGCGGGACGCCTGATCGACTGGCTCGGGCTGCGGGCGGGATATGCTGCCTCGACCTTCATTTGGAGCGTCTCCTCCATGAGTCATGCGCTCGCCAAAACCGTCACGCAATTTGCGTTTGCGCGGCTAGGCCTGGGGCTTGGCGAAGCGGCGAATTTCCCGGCCTGCATCAAAGCGGTTGCGGATTGGTTCCCCAGGCGCGAGCGCGCATTGGCTACCGGAATCTTCAATGGAGGATCGAATCTCGGCGCTGTCATTGCTCCGCTGAGCGTGCCGCTTGTGACTGCGAAATGGGGTTGGCATGCCGCTTTCCTGTTTACTGGATCGTTAAGTTTCTCGTGGGTGATTCTGTGGCTGCTGATCTATCGCGAACCCGAACAGCACCCGCGGCTTTCGCCCGAGGAACTCGCTTTCATCCGATCGGATCAGGAGGGAACCTCGACCGACACTGTGCCGTACCGCAGATTGATTGGTGAACGTCCGGCATGGGCATTCCTGGCGGGTAAATTTCTGACCGATCCGGTTTGGTGGTTTTATCTATTTTGGCTTCCCGACTTTCTGCACCGCAAATACGGTGTGGATTTGCTGCATTTGGGAGCGCCTTTAGTTACCGTCTATGCGGCGTCCGCCATAGGATCGGTTGGAGGAGGCTGGCTTTCGTCCTTTATGTTGGCGCGCGGATATACGGTCACGGCTGCACGGAAAACCGCCATGCTGGTATGCGCGCTATGCGTCAGCGCGGTGATTTTCGTGCCGGCGGCGGCGGGCAATTTGTGGCTGACTGTGGGACTGATCAGCGTCGCGGCGGCTTCGCATCAAGGATGGTCCGCGAATCTATTCACAATTGCTTCGGATTGCTTTCCGCGTGTAGCGGTGGGCACTGTGGTGGGTCTCGGCGGTCTGGGCGGAGCAATCGGAGGGATGCTGGTGCAACCGGCGATCGGCAAGTGGCTCGATTTTTCCGGAGGCTCCTACGCGCCTCTCTTCCTTGTTGCGGGGAGCATCTATTTGGTTGCGTTACTGGTGATACACCTGCTGTTGCCCCGCTTTGAAAAAGTGCGCGTATAACGTAGTCAAGCCGCAGAGCCTGTGATGACTTGCTTCGGCGTCTGATCGCCGAGCATAGACTGCAAGAATTGCGCGATGGAGAGCGTCAGCGCGCGCGGGTACTCCGACTTCATCATCGCGAGCGCCTGTCTGCGGAGAAGTCGCCGGTCGCGGACCCGGAACAAATGATAGAAATGCGGCTGTCCCCGCAGCGCCGCTTCCGGCAGGATGCTATAGCCGAAACCGCTTTCGACCAGCTTCTTGATAACTTCCGTGTCGTCAGCTTCCATAATCACGTGCGGAGTGATATTCAATTCGCGGAAGAAACCTTCGATAATCGTGCGCATATTGCTGCGCGTGGGATACAGCAGGAATCGCGCGGCGGCGAGCTCCTCTGCGGAAATGAGGCGCACATTCGAGCCGCGAACGGCTTTATTCGATGGCCGCAAAATGAGCAGCTCTTCCTCGAAAAGCGGAAGCAGGGTGAGGTTCATCTCGTCGTACGGGAGAGAAATAATGGCGAGATCAAAGCGCCGGTTCAGCAGGCCGGCAACCATTTCTTCGGTTGCTCCTACGGTTACTTGAATGGGCGTCTTCGGATATTGCTTGCGTAACAGGCGAAGCGGGCGTCCGAGCCGGTGAATCAGCGTGGTAGCGCCCGTGGCCAAATGAAAGGGTCGCGCGTCCACGGCGGCGTCATTGGCGAACTCCTGCTCAATTTTCCGCACATTCCGCACCACGCCCTTCGCCATCTCTGCCAGCCGCATGGCGGAAGGCGTGGGCGCAAATCGTTTTCCCGTGCGGACGAAGAGATCGGTTTGTAATTCCGTTGCGAGATTATGCAACTGCAAACTAACCGCGCCCGGCGAAAGATACACGCGCTCGGCTGCCCGTGTCACGCTGCCGCATTCGATCACGGCCAAGAAGAGCTCGAGCTGCCGGATATCCATTGCGCCCCCTGCAATGCAGGCTAGCGCATTGGCATGTCTGGCCGACGAGAGGCTGCTGGATCAACTGCGATTACCGCGGAGGCGATAGGTCCCGCGCTCATGGATTTTGCGTCGATCTGCGACAGAGAAACGATCGCCTCGCTTCCATGTTGAGTAGTAAAGACGTCATCTTCAGGCTGGCGAGTTCGCCGCGTATGGCGCTGCGCATAAGGATCGAGCTTTGCGACTTCGTCGGTGACTTCATCCGGAAAATAGAGCTGGCCGGTGTGGCACACGTGGCCGCCAATATATTTCGAGCTGCTGGCGCTCCCGCCCAGATGCACACGGAGGTGAATGTGGATGTCGCGGCCGGCGTACCATCCGGGATAAATGGTTGTGAACTCGACAACGCCGCCCTTGTTGGTAAGCTGCACTCCACGGAGAAAGGTGCTGTTGTCCGTTGTCCGATTCGCAAATCGGAAGGGCGGAAGAGGCATCCCGCCGGGTGGCCCATCGGGACTATTCGCCGTAAATCCGGAATAGATTCCGGATGCGTCGCAATGCCAGATATCGAGCGCCGCGTTTTCGATCGGTAAACACCGCGTAGCATCCAGAACCGTCAGCCGAAGTTTGAGCGGCAATCCAGCCTTGCCTTCCGTGATGTCCTGACGAAAGCTTTCGAGGTTCAAATAATATGGCCCAATCGTCTCCTCGCTGGTCAACGCGCAGACCTGATTGGGGCTGCCGACCGCGGTTTGCGACTGGCCGGCGAGCAAATGCGCCGCAGTGACAGCTATTCCGCCGGCGAAAAAGCCACGCCGGCTGAGCATTCCGAAATCGCCGCTCTTCATCTGCTTTCGATTTCAGCAGCATGTCGTAAAGGATTGATTAAGTCCGAGAACGAAATTGTAAAGGACGGGTAAAGTCTCACGCTACCAGTCAGCGCGCACTCCCAACTGGATAATTCGTCCTTCCAGAAGCGTCGAAACGGGAGCGTATGTGGGAGGAGTGGTCACGATACCCAGAGTGCTGACCACTGCGTTGGTGTTGATGGTTGTGATATTCGGATGATTCAAGAGATTGTTCGCTTCAGCAAAGAATCTGGGCTGGAAGCGCTCCCAAACTTTAAAGAAGGTTCTCGTATAGCGCATATCGAGCTGATACACGTTAGGGGTGCGCGCCGTGTTGCGGCCGATATAGAGAGGCCGGGTCGCATTATTCAAACCGCTGCCTGCGAGACCGTCATTATTTAGAACGCGGCTGGCCGTGATGTTCTGCTCATCGCCGGATTGTGCGACGAAAAATAACGTGAGCTGATTGTCATTCGCGAGATATCGCCCAACCCGATTGCTGATGCCTTTGAAAGTTGGCGACCAAACTCCGCTGATCGAAAACGCGTCCGGCCGATTAATGGCGCTGTTGCCGCGATCCCGATTGCGATCTGTTGGATCTTCAATGAACAGAGAGCCTTGATCGTAGCTGTTTGCCTCCGGAGCATCGCTGATGGCGTGCGACCAGGTATAAGAGCTAGTAAGCTGCAGCCCATTGGCGAGCCGGTGTTCGTAAGTAACAATCATTGCGTTATACGAGCTGTCGGCTCCGATGTCTTGGAGCGCAATGTTGTTGAAAGCGGGATCGAGACGCGTGGCGGCATTTACCTTTGAGGAAAATATCGGGCGTCCGTCAGCGAGATAGCCGGTGGGATTGATCAGATTGAGATTTCGCAGATACTCCAGATTTCGTCCACCGTTATTCACATAGCCAACTGTGAGTGCATCATTCTGAAACAACTGCCGCGTGATCTGCAGACTGGAATTGATGGCATAACCGTTCTTGAAATCCGGAGTAATTGTATAGATGTTCTGCGATGAGCGCGGTAAGCTTCCGTTCGCGACTACCGCCGGAAAGGCGGGCGCTCCGGGAGCAGTGGAAGGAATCGAAGCGGTATAGGCGCTCGTGCCGCCGTCACTGTAAAGGGCGTTGTACCAGAGATTCGTAGGCGTAGCTTCGTAGAAAATCCCGGAGCTTGCCCGTAGCACCGTTTTGGGCGTCAACTGCCAGGCGAATCCGAAGCGCGGCGCGAAATCGCCCTCCGGAATCCGGAAGTGCTGAGAGTACGGAAATTGGGCGTGTGGATCGCTCTGAGGTCCACGGAATTGGTCGTAACGGACGCCATAGATAGCCAGGAAATGAGGAGTAATTTGCCAGCTATCCTGCGCGAACAGATCCCAGGAGAACGAGTGATACCAGGCGCCCGGCTCACCGACGCTGGCATTGAAGGTGCTGTAAGTGTACGGATTCGCTCCGGTTTCGGCCGCAAGATAAGTGGTGATGCTTGGAAAGACGTACTGGGTGTAAATGTCGGCTGCTTGGGTATCGAGATTTTGTTGAAATCCAAAGCCGGTCTTAAACGTGTGAGCGCCCTTGATGACAGTGAAGTTGTCGTTCAGGTTTGGAATTTTTTCCTGGAACCGGTCGCCTACAGCGGTGCTGCCGCCGAATCCATTGACAATGCCGTTAATGGTGATTTCGGGACCTGTTCCGGTAAGCGGATCAGCGATGTGCTGCTCGTTGCGATAAGGCCATCCGAAGCGCAATTCGTTCAGCACGTTTGAGGAAAAAGTAGATAACAACTGCGCGCCCAGGACGTGCGCGCGGTCGCGGAAATCGGAGGCAGCGTCCAACGCATACAATCCGCCATTGTTGGTATTGAAGGGATATTTGTTGCGGAAATAGTTATAACGGACAAAGAACTGATGCTTTTGAGTGATGACCCAATCGAATCTCACGTCCACCCATTGAGCGTGCTGCACGGTGGGAGCGGTTGCGAGCAAATTGGCCGGTATGCCGATAAGAGCGGCATTGGACGGGCTAATTGTGGTGGGGGTCGGTGTAGCGCGCTTGATGTGTTCGTACGAAGCGAAGAAGAATAATTTGTCCTTGATGAGCGGGCCACCCGAGTTGGCGGAAAAGTCGTTCGCGGCAGGAACGGGAGTAGTCGGCGTCGCAAGAATGGGTCGCGCAACCAGCGCGAGGGGCCGTCCGATGAATTGCACGTCGCCGTGGAATTGATTACTTCCCGAGCCGGTAATAACGTTGTAGATATCGCCATCGATCTTGCCAAACTCGGGGGCGAAACTGCTCGAAACGGTTTGAACTTCTCGCACGTAGCTGTCGGCAATCGCAAACAGGCGGAGACCGTAACGGTCCGTCTCTGTATCCACGGAGCCATCGAGCTGGTAGTTCACGCGATCGACGAGACCGTTCGTGTTCAGTAATCTCGGGATGCCGAGTTCCGGATTGGGATGGCCGCTCACTCCGGGCTGATCGAGGATAAAGTTGTATGGATTTCTCGATGTCAGGGGAAGATTCTGCACTTCCTCGTATCCGATCGTGCGCCCCATGTTGACGCGATCCGGTTCGATGACGGGCGCGCCTCCAGTGACTTCAATTGACGTGCTCACCGCGCCTACCTTTAGCTGCGCGTCGATGGTCGCTTCTGTTCCCGCATTGAGAATGACGCCGGGATGCCGCTCGGCATTGAAACCCGCTTTTTGGATCGTTACGACGTAATTTCCCAGCGGTAGATTTGGAAAGACGTAATATCCATCGTCATCCGTTTCCATGTCGCGGTTGAACCCGGTTTCTGTGTTTTCGATGCTGACCTTGGCTTGCGAAACCGGGGCGCCGGCTTGATCGGCGACACGTCCGCGAATACTTCCGTTAATTGCTTCGGTTTGAGCGAAAGCGACGATGGCAAAAGAGGTGATAGCAAGGAAAAGTACACTGCGGCCGACGTATTTGATGCGAGACATAACTTAGGCCCGTTGTAGCACTGGAGTCCAGCCAGGGTCAAGGAATTCCTGGCGCTCGCTCCCCTCACATAACGAGCGCGGACCGGATAACGGCCGAAGCCGAAGAGGACAGAACGCTTTCAGTTTTTCCTAAACGTTCACGCCGGACGCCAAAAAGCCGCCATCGACGACGATGCATTGTCCGGTCATGAAACTCGCAGCGTCAGAGGAAAGAAAAACTGCGGCGCCTACCAGCTCAGAGATTTTGCCGAAGCGCTTCATAGGAGTTCGCATCAGCAACTCACGCCCACGCTCCGTGCCATCCAGCAGTGCTGTATTGAGCTCCGTCCGGAACACGCCGGGAGCAATCGCATTGACGTTTACGCCCTTTTGCGCCCACTCCACCGCGAGACTCCGAGTCAACCCGAGCACACCCGCTTTAGAAGTCGCATAGGCGCTTACCTCAAATAAGCTCACGAATGAATTCAGCGAGGCGATGTTGACGACCTTTCCGTGAGAGCTGGCGGCGAGTGGTTCATAGAAGCTCTGGCAAGCACGCAGCGTGCCCGTCAGATTGACGTCCATCAGGCCCGACCACTCCGCTTCGCTGATTGCCACGGCTGGCTTACGAAAAATTTGCCCCGCCGAGTTGACCAGGATATCTATCCGGCCGAACGCCGCGAGAACTCCATCCCGCAATGCGTCGATAGAAGATCTGTTCGATGCATCGACGGTTTGACGCAAGCTTCGGCGTCCCGTCTTCTCGACCTCGTCCGCAACTTCACGAACGAGCGCCTCACGCCGTCCGGCGGCAACGACGTCCGCGCCGCAGTCAGCAAGACCTTTCGCGATAGCACGGCCGATTCCCGAGGTGCCGCCCATAATTACGGCGACACGACCGCTCAAATTGAACAGCTCTGACGAACTCACTCACGCTCCTATGAACAGCGGCTTGATATGACGCTCGAACAGGTTTGTGGTTACATTTCTCGCAACCGAATCTTCCATTATGCAAAGGAGCTGCAAATAACGATCTCCCATTTTCGCAGCCACCTTGAATCCGACATGAAGCAGTTGCCGAATGCTGCTGTTGTACGCGGCGGACTTCGGATCATGGCGCAAAGCCGAAACGAACTGGCTGGACGACCACTTCTGCACCTCGGCAGGAGCGGGCAATTTCGCGGCATCGATATCGATCACGGCGGCGTATGGTCCGCAGAGTTCGTCTTTGTGGGCGTACGCTTCGGCGTAGATTTCTTTGGCCAATGAGAGCCCTTCGCCTCCGGCTTCCGCCAGGCCAATGAGCTCTTCGAGCCAGGTCGTGCCCGCCGTCTTCAGGTGCACGCCGGCATCGAACTTCTGAATTGCGGCGCGTATCGGCGCATAAATGGAAAATTTGTCGCTTCCCGAATGCACGCTCAGCTTAAGATTCTTTGGCAGCCGGTACCGTTCGACAGCATAGGCGATCACGGCGACGTCGTCCGAAAACTCCTGGCGAAACTTGTCGAGATTGCCGACGTAGTCCACACCCTTGTTGAAGCGGCCGGTGAACTTCGGAGCGATGGTTTGGATGGGGATTCCATGCGCAGCGATTGCGGCCAGAATGATGAGCAGCTCGACCGGC
The DNA here is from genome assembly GCA_963722935.1 of uncultured Acidobacteriaceae bacterium. Taxonomy (GTDB): domain Bacteria; phylum Acidobacteriota; class Terriglobia; order Bryobacterales; family Bryobacteraceae; genus Bog-105. The sequence continues at coordinate 248,487 of CAVROY010000002.1, forward strand.
GTTTGTGGCGCATCCGTCTCATCGGTCGAGATCTCGGGAATAAACGCGGTCTTTCCTTTTCGTTCTTCAATGTGGTGATAGATTCGCGCCGCCTCCTGAATGGCTGCGAGATACTTGTTCGCGATGGCACCGACAGATTCGGCGTCTGTGCGGAACGATCGATCGACTCCCGGTATATTCAACGTTCCGGTCAATTCTGGGTGCGTTGAGACAAAGTCTTGAAGCGCGCGTCGATTGGTGGATCGCCCGATCCAATCCGCGACGTCGATCGTAAAAAAATCGCATGATTCGAGGAACCGATCTACCGTCTCGAGATTAATGTGATCGGCATCGACATAGTACGGCTTGTTCCACCCCAGTTCTTTAACTGCCGCATCGGCAGCCGCACGCGTGCTGTCCGGATGGGAGCCGATGATGGTGTGCTCCCGATTTGATTTATTCCAGACGGGAATAACGTCCACGCCTTGTTCGGCCGCCATCACGCACGCTCTGAGTTGCGCCTTCGCCTGATGCGCAAAGCGGTCTCCCACACCAATGGAATACTTGGACAGCAAGACTGGCGTTATCATCGGCTCTGTTCTTCAACCTCATCCTGTGTTAACGGGCGGCCGTTCACTCTTACATTCTGGACTCGAATGCTCGCCACGTTTTTTAAGAAATTGCCCTGCGCGGCGTTATCGAATGTGCAATGCGAAAGCGTGACACCGGTGATGGGATCATTCGCATAGCCGCGCAGATAGATTCCATATTTGCTCTTATCGCAAGTGACGTCACGAACGAAAATATCCTTGACGATGGGCCTTAATGGTCCGCCCTCGCCTTCTTCGTAATAGAAATCGACCTCGATGACCGCTTCGGCCACCTCGCCCACTGTGACATTTGAAAAATGTATGCCGTCGATGACTCCACCGCGATAGGAATTCGTTTTTATCCGCAATGCGCGCTGCAGATGCGGACTGCTCATCCGGCAATTCTCAACAAAAATGTTGTGGATGCCACCGGAAACCTCGCTCCCGATCGAAACTCCACCATGTCCGTCTTTCATGACGCAATCCTGGATGACCACGTTCTCGCAGGGAACATTGACACGCCTGCCATCGCGATTCCGGCCGGATTTGATGGCGATGCAATCGTCGCCGGTGCTGAATGTGCAATTGGCGATCAGCACATCGCGACAGCACTCGGGATCGCATCCATCGTTGTTCGGGCCATGGCTATCAATGCTGACGTTTCGGACCGTGACGTTCCGGCACAGCACCGGATTCAGCTCCCACATGGGAGAGTTTTTTACCGTGAATCCCTCGAGGAGGACGTTATTGCACCGGTACGGCTGAACGAAATTCGGTCTCAAGTAATGCCCTGGGCCGAATACGCGATCTTCGACGGGAACATCCTTGTCGCCCATCCCGCGAACCAGCGTGTCCACATCGCTGCCAGTGGTGCGCTCCATCCCTCGCCGGCCCCGGCGAGCAACGCGCGCCCAGGGCCACCAATGTTCCGCGTCGGCCTGTCCGTCGAGTGTTCCTGGGCCTGTCACGGCGACGTTCTGCTTTTCGAAGGCGTAGATGAACGGAGAGTAGTTCATGCATTCCGTGCTCTCGAAGCGCGTGTAGACGACCGGCAGATAATCCTGAGGATCGCGGCTGAACAGCAAGGTGGCGCCTTCTGAGATGTGGAGGTTCACATTGCTCTCGAGGTGAATGGCGCCGGTTAAAAAAGAACCTGGCGGAATAACAACTCGACCTCCTCGAGCGGCGCTGCACGCGTGAATGGCTTTGCGAATGGCATCCGTCGATTTGGTCCGGCCATCTGGAACCGCACCAAATCGCGTGACTTCAAAATCGCGGCCCGGAAACGTCGGAGGCCGGATTCGCGCAAGTATGGCGTCCCGCTTTTGAGATGCGCTGTTGTCCGCATCGGCTGTCCATGCGAGGCTGCTCACTGGAAAAGCCAGCAAAGTTTTGCGCAGAATCTCGCGTCGGGTCATGAATACCTCAGGTCTGTGGGGCATTGGGACGCCACGCCAACCGTCGATCACCAAACAAAGCGCGCGCCAAGCTGGATTGATCGTGGGCCGTTCGCCTGACTTTGGATGAGCCCGAAAGCCGTACTTGTCGCACTGTTGACCGTTGGTGCGGCGAACACGGGATGATTCAACGCATTAAACACCTCAAAGCGGAGCTGAAAGTAAGTCGTCTCATTAAAGTTGAAATTCTTCAGCAGCGACGAATCCAACTCGCTCAAGTTCTGCTGGCGGAGATTGCCGAATGTGGTCGAAAACGTTCGTATGTTGAATCCAGGCTGATCCGCTGGCGTTAGATCGAAGGCCTGCAAATTAAAGGCTTCTCCATTTCCATTGCTGTTATTCAGATTGATCGGGCCACCATAACCGCCGCACGCCGGGCTGGGAGTGGGGCAATAGACCAGGTTGGCGGGGAAGTAAATGGGCGCTCCAATCTCCCATTGATAGATCCCATTCACAACCCAGCCTCCGACAAAGGCATCCAGCAGTCGATTGTGCAAGTCGAATGCTCGTCCTTTGCCGACTGGAAAGTCATAGCTGAATCCAAGCGCGATGTGATGTGGATGGTCGAAGATTGATGCGCGAGTTTCCGGACGCGTATCCGTGTCGTTGAGGTAGTCATCCGCCTCCATAAACTTGGAATAGGCATAATTGCCGATAAGCGACAGACCTTGGCTATATCGTTTCTCTAGCCGGACATTGAGGCTGTTGAACCAGGAACTGCCTGCTGTTGCGTTCTGCTCAATCACACCAGTGCTGCCGCTGAGGCCTCCATACGAATTGCCGGGCGCCAAAAACTCAGGATAAGGAGTTAATAGTTGATAGAGCTGAACCGTGGAATTGGTGAAGCTGCCTAACTTGTAGAAGGGATTGGGAACGGTCTGGGTAAGATATTTTATAAGGGTTGCATTCGCCGGATTTTGGTAGGTAGCAGTGCTCAAGTACTGGCGTGGAATGTAGTTCAATTCAGTCTGTGAAATTGTGATGTTATTCGACCTATTACCCACATAAGCTATTTCAAACAGTAAGTTCGATGCAAGCTGATGCTGTATATCGAATTCCCAGCGTTCGGAATACGGTCCCTTGAACTTAGGATTGAGAAAGCTTACCGACTGGCCGACAAACGTCCCCAGACCCTGAGAGGAACCGGTCGGCTGCACAATGCCATTTGGAAACGGATTTGCCAACGTGCTTGCGCCTGCCGGATTGACAAAGTTGTTCGTTGTGAGGCTCGTCGTTTGACTGAAGCCCTCCTGATCCACGATCGGGGACGTCGAGATATTGCCGTTAGGCGGCAGGTTGGTGAGCGCTACTGTGTCAATGGGTGAAACGAAGATTCCGAAACCACCCCGGATGACCGTTTTGTTGTGGAGAATTCCGGGGCTCCAAGAAAAGCCGACCCGCGGACTCCAATGCAGCGGGCTGGTCTGGTAGTAATCGGGGTTGCTTGGACTCGCAAACCTGAGGCCTCCGTTCACTCCGAAGGCAGCGGGCGAAGGCAGGCATGGAACCGGTGCGCCCGCGCAGGCCTTCAAATATTTGGAATAGTTTGCCGCATAGGCCGCCTCTGCGGCCCCTGCATACGGATTGGCGGAGGTAGTGTCAAAGCCGTTCACTAATCGGCCATACCGCTCCGTAATGCCTGTTTCGTCTTCATAGCGGATTCCCAGGTTGATCGTGAGATTACTCTTGATGCGCCAGTCGTCCTGAAGAAACAGGCCGTAGTAATAGGAACGAAGATAAGCATAAGACGCTTCGTTGTAGCTGCCCGATGTGGGAAGGCCCATCAAGAACGCCGCGAGATCCTGACCGATGGGAGCGGCATTCGAGGACGCGTTCGGGCCATTGGTCCAGTTTGTATTGAAGGTAAAGCTGCCCGCCGCCGCGCCGTACGCGATATTGCTGATGTTATATCTCCGCGCGTCCGCGCCGGCCTTCAAGGTATGGCTACCGATGACCTTCTCTAACGTGCCAAAGATCTGGTACGACTCGGAAGGAATGCCGTTGGCGCCAGTGTCGCTCAAGGCCTGAAATCCGCCACTTCCGCTGATCGGAAAGGCGATGTTCGGTAGCTGGATACGCTCTGAATTGCCCGCCAAATAGGCGGGAAAACCGAGAGTTGTAGGATCAAAGCCCTGACTGGGTTCTCCATGCGCTTCGTCCATGCGGCTCCAGTTCAGCCGGATATCCAGGACGGTGCTTCCGCCGAATGTGTGCACTTCGTCGAGACTCGATCCGAAGTTTTCGCGGACGAGGTTCGATCCTGTGGCGATATTGTTGAACAAATTGTTTTTGTTCTGAATACGGTAATTGTGCCGAAGATCAAAGAAGATCTTGTCGTTGTTTCCTAAGTTGTAATCCAGCCTGCCGAACTCATTGTCAAAGTTATCGATGCTCGGAGCATTTACAAAGTAGTTATCCTCCCCGTTGGCCAAGCCAGTTTGGTTGGGCATCGGATACAACTTCAAGTACGCCTGGGCGATCGGATTCAAGAGACTCGGTGGAATGACATTTCTAGCTCCGTTGTAGCTCAGTGGAGTTCGGCTGACCGTCGTGCCACTCAGTTTGCCGGAATATGGGTTATAGATCGTGTAATTTGTTTTGCTCGTGTTCAGCGAAAGGAGTTGTGAGAAGTCACCGCTGCGCTCGGCAGCCGTGGGCACAGTCGTGGTGATGGGGGTTGGCGTGTTGTCGCGCAGACTCTCCCAGGCGAAAAACCAGAAACGCTTGTTCTTTCCGTTGTAAATCTTTGGCAACATGACGGGCGCGCCAGCGGTTAAACCGTATTGGTTGTAATGCAGAATCGGCACAGGCTTGCCTGAGGCGTTGCTAAAGAAGTTATTTGCGGTCGTGAAGTTGTTTTGATTGAATTCGTAAAGCGTTCCATGGAACTGGTTAGTTCCGGATTTGGTGATCTGGTTCTCTGTCCCAGCGCTGGTGTGGCCGTAGACAGCGTCCGAATCGAATATATCCACAGTGACTTGTTGGACGGCGTCCATGGGCGGGTTGTATGTCACGCGGTCGTCCCAGGTCGCATCGGGCGAGCCGTCGATCAATACCTCAGCCGTTTGAATTTTCGATCCGGCGATACTTACATCGGTAGCGGCTGCGTTGTCGAAGGGGTGAACAAGCGATGGCTGACCCTCCGGAATAACCCCCATCGACAATTGCGCGAGCATCAGCGGAGTCCGGCCATTGACCGGAAAGTCTTCTACCTGCTTGGTGGTAATCGTCTGGCCGGCCGAAGCATTGGCGTTGTTGACCAACGGCACGTCGGCGGTTACGGTAACGCTCTGGGAAGTCTGGCCGATTTGTAATTGCAGGTCGATGACGGGATGATCGCCTGAACCGAGATGGATACCTTTGCGCGTGAACGTCGCGAATCCTGAAGTATGGGCGCTGACGTCATAAACTCCTGGCAAAAGGAACGGGATTGTGTACTGTCCACTCGCGTCGGATTTCGCTTCGGAAATTGTTCCCGTCCGCTCTTCTTGAGCAGTTATCGCGACATTCGGAATCGGTGTGCCGGTTGGATCGGTGACCGAGCCGGTAATACTACCCCGGAACTCCTGCGCAGACAGAACAATCGAAAAAAGAAAAAGACTAGCGACAAGGCTGCATTTCATGCTGCAAAAAACCCCTGCAAAGCCGAAGAGACACACTGGCCGGCTTGCGATGTTTGCAATATAGGTTTCTTGTCATGGAAAGGTCAAACGAAATAAACTCAACCACAGATTTAGCGCAATTCAACAATCGGCCTCGCGCTTCTTTCATCTGGCGATCAACCGAACTCCACCGAGAATTCCCGAGGGCAGCGGGACGAGATTCTCAAAGCCCTGCGGAGTGAATCGCTGTCCATACCGCAGGTTCAGCAGCTTGTAATCGGGAAGCGCTTGTCCCGCCATTTCGTTGATCGCGAGATTCGCCACCAGAATTCGAATCTCATTCTGTCCGGTACGCAGAAAACGGGTGACATCCACTTCATACGGCGGTCGCCACACGGTTCCGGCGAGATCGCCATTGATATACACGAGCGCCGACTCCCGCACCGGGCTTTCGAGCAATGCGCGCATCCCGAGATGTGTCCCGGTGACAGGTGGAACCCGTTCTCCCGGCCCGAAGTCCAGGAAAGATCGCGATGGCGGGCGTAACAACGAGGCCGGAAGCTGAATGGTCTTCTCGTAGGTCGCCAAGCCCGAATAGAAATGTGTGGAAGGATCATCTGTCCATGACCGAAGCTGCGGCATGGCGACGGTCTGATGAGTTCCTGCAAAATGAACAGTCCAGTTCGAGCTGAGATCGATGGATGATTGAAGCACGGTCGCGGGCATACTGCCGTGCCCGGCATGGTTTGAGAAAACGAGTACCTTCGATTCGTATGGAGCAAGTTGAAGTTCAACATTTGGGCCCCTGTTGCTCACGCTGTCTACTTCGCCTGTAAACGGATCCCAAGATTCACAGCCCGATTCACTTACTCGCGCAGTCGCGTGTGTCTCGATAGGGTCATTGGATGTGTTTACGACAAAGTAGATATCGCCCCAGGGGAGCTTTCGATGGACGAATGCAATGGCGGATGCCGCCGCGCCCGTCGAAAAATCCGGCGCAACCATCTGGTTCAGCGTGCTCCCGAGCGATTGCTCAACCCCGACGAAGCGCGCGTTCTTATTGCCTGCTTCAAACAGTTGGTGTACGAGTGTTTGGATGCGTGGTGTTTCGGACGCGTCCGTGAACCCGGGCGCCAAAGACGGTAAGCGGCGCGTTGCAACCAGGAAGCCACCTTGCTGCTCGTATTTGCGCAACCTTTCTAGTGTGGCGAGCGGAATGCGCTCCACGCCTGGCAGAATCACAGCTTTGTAAGGCAGACCGGCGGCGGCCAATGCGCGATCGTCGATGAAATCGAAGTTGTATCCGCTGTCCAAAATCTGCGGAATGAGCGCCGGACCAAATAGTGCCTGCATGCGCTCATCAACCGAAACGTCGCCCAATTTGAAATCGGCCCAGGCATCGTCGGTCGGCAAGTAGATCGCTATATCGTTAGCGGGCGCTCCCCGACGCATTAAGAAACTGATCCGCTGCAGATAGCGTGTGATCTCCGGCATCACCTGGAACCAGGGATTGTGATCGTTAAAAGCGGCAGCGGCATAGAATCGCCAACCCGGCTCGCCTGCAAATGGCGGCGAATATGGCCATCCGTGCCCCACCAACTGGTTAATCCCTTCTGTGAAGTGCAGGTCCGCCTCGGCTTTCATGTCGAGCGGCGTAGCGCGAAAAGCGGGCGCGTGGAGCCAAGTCCAGGTTTCGGTTGAAATAACAGGCCGTCCATACAAATGGCCCGCAGAGGATGCCCAGCGTGCCGCGCTAAAGCCTCGCCATTCGGGTCCATGCTCACCTTCGGGCAAATCCACGAGAGCGTTGCTGGACAGAATCACAGGCGGGATGCCGTAGGTCTGGGAACGAAAGAGCGTGTGATGAGCGTGCGCCCACTCGCGTACCGGAGTCAAATACCGCTCTTCCGCCAATTCCGTCAGCGTTTTCCCCCAATCGTGACGAATGCTGCGCGTCTCGTCATCGACAGGACCTGGCAGCGCCAGCGCGGGAAGATGAGGTGTTAAATCGTAGCCGCGCCGCCGTGCGAACTCCTTCAGAAAATCATTTGTCCAGTCGGAGCCATAGACCTCCAGACTGTCACTGAATACCGCGTGCGGGGGATTTTCGCCAAATGCCTGCATCAGCCGGTTCGCGACGGCCGACAGATGGTGTTCAACCGCGGAGCGATCGTAGTGATTCAGAACGAATCCTTCAGCGCCGACGCTCGGACGTTTCACCTGCTGGCCCGTGCGACTCGAAATGAAGAAGAGAACCACGTGCGGCCCGGTCATTTCGGGAAGGCGTAGACGGCCGTTCTGGAAATCGGTGAGTTGCTTTGTGCCGTCTAAAGAAAACGTCTGCAGCGTACCATTGGCGGCAAAGGCGGCTATCAGGTTCTCCCCGTTTTCGAGCGCGGGTACCACGACCGAGTCTGCGTTCTCCGGAACAACGACGCGCTCACAACGCAGGCGTCCTGCAGCCTCCGTGACGGGCGTACGAGGCCCGCCATAGGGCCAACCGCTTCCGAGTGTCACGTCAACGCGCAGTCCGAGTTGCTTCGCCAGTTGAGACGTAAACCGCAGATCGCCGAGGAACTCGTCAGAGAGGTAGGCGAAATTATGGAATTGCTTCTGGGGATCGTCTAAAGCGACCGGATACACAGGTTGAATTTCAACACCGCCGATTCCGGCACTTTTCATAACGCGCAACTCGCGTTCGAGCTCCGGCTTGGTAACGGATGGGCCGAACCACCACCAGCGCATCATGATCCGGCAATCGTCCGGCGGGTTCCGGAAAGTTTTCTGAAGAGCTTGTTTGCCGGTCGCATTCTGCTGCGTGGAAGCGGGCAAGCCTTGGAACACGAGCAACGCAACGGATGCGGCTGGCCAGAGCAAACGAGTCTTCACACGTCGCACTATATCGCGGGTTTCCTGGGCTTTCCTGTTTTTGCGCCTGCCGTGATTTACGATTGCTTTGTTAAAAGCCGCTTATGCAACGCGTCTGTTTTGTTCTTCAAGTACGGCCTGAACGGCTACAGGAATACAAGGATCGGCATCGCACCGTGTGGCCGGACATGCTCGATGCACTTCGCGAAACCGGCTGGCGCAACTATTCGTTATTTCTGCGGTCGGACGGCCTGCTGGTCGGTTATTTCGAAACGGAAGATGTCGACGGCGCCCGGACCGGTATGGCGAAGCGCGCAGTGAATGAGCGCTGGCAGCGGGAGATGGCAAGCTTCTTTGTCGAACCGTCCGGCGCGTTACCGGATCTTGCGATGCAGCCCCTCGAAGAAGTTTTCCACCTCGAATGACTATCCGGATCTACTCGCCTGAGGACCACGCGATACGAAATTCGGGATACAGGGTCAGCCCGCCGCAAGCGAAGATGGTTTGTCCCGTGATATAGGAGCTGTCATCGGACGCGAGAAACGCGAATACGGCTGCAATCTCTTCGCTGGTTCCCGCGCGGCCCATCGGGATATGGCTTTCTACCTCTCCCTTCGCTTTTGGATCGTTGATCCAGGCGTTGTTGATGGGTGTAACGATGGCGCCCGGCCCGACTGCGTTGACGCGGATGCCCCGGTCGGCATACTCGAGCGCCAGGCTCTTGGTCATGTTCTCCATTCCGCCCTTACTGATCGAATATGGAGCGTACTTCGGTTTCGGAATGATTTCATGGACGCTCGAGTTGTTGATGATCACACCGTGCGCTTTGCGCGACAGGAAATGTTGCAGCGCCTCGCGAGCGCACATGAAAGCGCCTCGCAGGTTCACTCCGATGACGCGGTCGAAATCGGCCATCTGCACTTCCTCGCTGGCTGCGGGCTTCTGTATGCCGGAGTTGTTGACCAGAATGTCGAGCGTGCCGAACTCTTTCAGAACCGCCGCGAACATTTGCCTGACTTGCTGCTCGTCCGCGACGTCGGCCTTCACTGTGATGCTTTTGTAATCCTTTCTAACCGGCTTGCCTGCCTGCTCGACTTTCTTCCGGACAGCTTCTGCGCGATCCGCTCCGCTGTTGTAGTTAATTGCGACATTGGCGCCTTCCTGGGCGAATCGAATCGCGATCGCCTCGCCGATGCCGGAAGACGCTCCCGTGATCAGAGCGTTCTTGCCTTTCAAACGTGTGGCTATGTTTTCCATATGAACTTAATCTACTCAGGCCGCCTCAACCGGCCGCGATCCCTTGAATCCGTAAAAGGCAATGTAAAGGTAGCAGAGAACGGGTAAGACGAAAGCGTGATGAATGCCGATACGGTCGGCAATGGCTCCTTGCAGCTCGGGAATGATGGCGCCGCCCACAATCGCCATAACCAGCAGCCCCGATCCCTTGCTGGTCAAGTGACCCAGACCGGCGATGCCTAGAGTAAAAATGCTGGGAAACATGACTGAGTTGAACAGCCCTACCAGGATGATGCTCCACATCGCAATCGATCCGAAGCTCAGCATCGAGGTTGTTACCAGCAGGCACGCGACGATCGCGACTACGCCAAGCAATAGGCCGGTCGGCATCTTCTGCAGGACGGCCGATCCAATAAATCTGCCGACCATAGCGCATCCCCAGTAAAACGAGACGTACACGGCGGCCGCTTTCTCCGTCATATTCCCGATGTCGTGCTGGCTGAAGTAATTCACTAGGAAACTGCCAATGGACACTTCCGCCCCTACGTAGACGAAAATGCCGATGACGCCCAGTATCAAATGGCGCTGGCTCCACAATTTGATGGCCGTCTTCGTGTTGGGGTCGGCAGGGTCGGTTGCATCTTCAACGCCATGAATGACCGGCAGTTTGAACATGCCGATCACGATTGCCAGCGCAATCAGCGTCGCAGCGATCAAAATGTAAGGAGACTTGACCGTCGCCGCTTCGTGCAGCCGATACGCCTGGAGGGCCGCCGGAGGCATGCGCCGCACTTCCTCCATGCTCTTTGCCGCACTGCTGAGGATAAACAGGCTGCCAAAATAAGGCGCGATGAAGGTTCCCAATGAATTGAACGCCTGCGCGAGGTTCAAACGGCTGGAGGCGGTTTCCGGCCGTCCCAGGACGGAAACGTACGGATTAGCGGAGACTTGCAGGGCGGTCATGCCAGCCGCGATAATCACCAGCGCTGTAAGAAAGAACGGATACGCTGGTAGACTTGCCGCCGGAATGAAGAGAATCGCTCCGAGCGCCATGGTCAGCAGCCCCACCACCATGGTGCGCTTGTAACCAATCCAGTCAACAATCTTGCCCGCCGCGATGGCAAAGGCGAAATATCCGGAAAAGAAGCAGAACTGCACCAGCATCACGGCCGCGTAGTTCAGGTCGAATATGGACTTGAGATGCGGGATCAAAATATCGTTCAGGCAGGTGACGAACCCCCACATGAAGAACAGCGTCGTAACCACTGCCAGCGGACCCGTGGTGCGGCCGCCGGCCGGGGCATCAACCGTGGTGCGAGTCTTACTTACGTTTGCAATGGCCATCGGTGTCGAGGACTCTTCGAGGAGCTTGCCTGCCTATCTTGGGATGACGTAACAGAAAAAAGGTATCGCAAATTGCCGACGCTATGGGTTCGGACGTACTATCGAGGGCTGTATGTTCCACCCGCTCAGTCCCACCTCGATGTTTCCGGGGGTGGCGGCCGGATACTCAATCTGTATCTCACGTTTTTCGCCGGGTGCTAGAGATACATAGTTGTCGCTGTAATAGGCCGGGAGCACTCGCGCTCCGGCGGCGTTCCGCACCGTCAATTTAATCATGAGGGTGAATGTGGGGCGGCGTTCTGAAGCTCTACAGCGGCGCGGACCATGTCTCCCGACCGGCTCTGATGCAAGGACGCCGCAACTGCAGCTTTGGGCAAGGTGTTTAATTCCCGGTACACGGAATCGTCCTGGGCGTACCAATAGAGATTGTCCGAGAGTAACACTCCTTCCCGGTTCAGCAATTCGAGCTTGATCAGGACCACGCCTGGGCTCGCAGCCGATGGTGCGATGGGAAAGGATTCAGTGGTTGCGTTCACGGGTGCGTTCAGTCTTTCTTCCCGAGTGGCAAGCAGCTTTCCGGCTGCCGAAAATGTTCGTGCCCGCAAGGTAAGATTCTGGAGCGCCTCGGCCGTGTTATTTACGACCGCCGTGGTCAGATCCGGCAGATTCATTTGCACGTGTACACGCTCACAGGCTTTTTTTACGCCATAAAAGGAAGCTTGCGTATCGTAATCCCAACTCAGAATTTGCCACATGGTGCTGGGCCAGGCGGGTTGTGTCATCCACAGCAGGCGGCCGCTGTTTGGGTTCCACAAATGCGCGTTGAAACCTTCGAAAATCGCCCGATGCTCCACATAATCGAGCATCTGCGCTTTGCGCTCGAAGTCTTCGAGATCCGTAGCCGCTCCGAATTCGCGCTCCATCGCCGCCATGAACGGCGCCACAGCCCCATTCCCGCTTTGATGCCAATCGTGATACGCCCAAGTGTCATTGGGCGGCCACTGATCTGCTTGCGGCACAAAGCTGCGGAAGGCATCGAGTGTCGGCATGGACGGCACGCCTAACTCGACCGCGAATCCGCGAGCAAAACGCGTGAAATAATCCGCCGGATCCTGAAATTTGTAGGGCCCGCTGTTCTGCAGGTTCACGACGTTCGAGCTTGGCGCGTAGAGCCGAGTTCCATCCAGCGTGCGCACGAGCTTGTCTAATCCTTCGTTGATGGCCGGCGCAGGCACTCCTTCGTTTCGTCCGCACCAAACCAGGATCGATGGATGATTGCGAAATCGCAGGATGGTGTCGCGTGCGTTGTTTAAGAACAGCGCTGTATCGGTCGGTTCAACGTTATAGTTCTGGGTCGATTCCCAGAAATCGTTCCAGACGAGCAGGCCGTATTCGTCAGCCAGATCGTAGAAAACTTCCTCCGTGCTCTGGCCCGTCCAGTTGCGGATGATATTCAGATTGGCATCACGATGCAGCCGGAAGTAGGGCTCCAGATGAGCGCGGGAAACGCGCTTAAGCGCATCGTCCATCCCCCAGTTTCCGCCCTTGCAGGCAATCCGCACACCGTTGACTTTGACCACCAGGTACGGCGCGGCCCGTTCGTCCGTGTCATTGCGAATGGCCGGAGAATTCATCGCCGTCGGGCGCAACGAGTAGACCCAGCCGTCCGGAGTCGACAGGATGGCTTCGTGCCGGACGTCCAGAACCTCTTCGCCTCTGGATTCGGCCGGCGAATACTCCACTCGTCGCAAATGTCCAGCGGGATCGATCAGCGACAGCTCATACGTAATCTCGCGAATTCCAAAACGCGCAATGTGGGTGTCGGATTCGCCGCTCGAATCGGAGAAAGTGGCTTTCAAATGGTAAAGCTCCGGATTTCCGTATCCGTTGGGCCACCACAAGCGCGGGTTCGGCAGTTGCAGTTGTGGAAATTCGGAGGGCGTGAGGGGCACGAGTGTGTCGCCTGGGGAAAGCGTTACGTTCTTGACGATATTCACTCCTTCGAACGACGCGCGGAGGATGCCGCGCTCTGGCGCGTTTGACTCATTGTGAAGGGGCACTGCAATCGTCACCTGGGCCCGGTTAGTAGCGGGCAAAGGCAGAGTCGTAACCACCTGAAGATCGCCGATTTTCACGTCCCCCGTCGCCTTCAGGGTCACTGGCTGCCAAATGCCCGTGTTGCGGTCGCGTATGCCAGGAATCCAGTCCCATCCTTCGGTATCGATGAACGTCGGTCCGTCGAGACACAAGATTCCCCCGTTTTCGCCTGGGCCGCCCTTTACTGATTGTTCCTGTGGAATGCCGGCATGTGGGGGTGGAGAAATACGCACCGCCAGTGCGTTCGTCTTGCCGGCCGCAAGCAAGCCCGTGACATCGAAGGTTCCGCGAACGACGGCGCCTTTCACCGAGCCAATCGGCTGCCCATTCAGCCATATGCGTGCTGCATAGTTGATGCCCTGGAATGTGAGGGTCAGACGACGACCGGCGAGCGTAGCAGGCGGGGTGAATTCGACGCGATACCAATAATCCTGTTTGTTCAAGGTCTCCGGAATGGCGAGATTGTTGAGTCCATAATAAGGATCCGGATATACGCCGCGGTCGATCGGCGTGGTCAGCACGGTTCCGGGCACCGTAGCATCCAACCAGCCATTCCCCTGGAACCCAGGCTGAGAGATTTCGGTGCCGTCTGCCGGGACACCGGGTGCCGCAGCCAACCGCCATCCGCTCGCAATCGTCCACTCGTTTGTTGAGCTGGAGGAGAGCGCCGAGCCTGAGAACGCGAGTGGACGTGAAACCGGCTTCGAAGGTGGTACGGACGACTTAGGCAGCGTGTCCGGATCCTGCGGCGCGCGATATCCTGCCTGTTGTCGCGTCTGAACCGGCCAGCTCTTAGATCCCGCCTCGAATTCGAGAAGACTGAATATCGGAGTTTCTTCGTTGTATATATTCGCGATCCGGTCCGTTGCGATCGCACCTCGGACCAGGGTGAAATGTGCAATCTTTCCGGCGAAATGTCTCCCGTCTGGCCAAGGCAGCTTTTCCGGTGCCATCTGCATGAGCGGAGCGATAGCCAGCAGCGAGAGTTGCCGCTCGCCTGCCGGTTGCTGGTTGACGTACAGCTTGGCGCTGCTGCCGTCATAACTTGCTGCTAGAAAATGCCACTTGCCCGGATCGAGAGTCGATGTCCCGAATGAGCTTCCTGCCGATCCCGCCCATAACCCGAAATGGCCGTCAAGCAAGGCGAAATACAGGGTTCCGGTTCCTTGGCCGGTTGGCTCTCCCAGTCCCGCGATCAGGGAATTGCCCTCCGGGATTTCATCCGCCCGTACCCAGCAGTACATAGAAAACGCTGCGCCAGTGGTAATCGAAGCGCTTGAAGGAAGAGTCTTCTTCAAGCCAAGGCCGTTCGCAAGAAAGATGCCGTTGTAACCGCCAAATGACTGCGCGCGCCGGGCAACTTGTCCATTGGCCGAGAAAGCGCTTGCAACGAGACAAAAGAACACAACCGGAATTTGGCGAGTCATTTGCCGGCAGTTATTCCCGAGAACACCCATGGCTGCAACGACTTGGTTTACTCCCATCGACGACCGATTGTACCTGTTTGATCGCAGTAGGCCAGGTTCACATAGGCTTAATCCAAAATTTCGATTGGCAATGGGGAGGTGCTTAACGCAACAATCGTGTAATTAAGTTATAAGACGACCCGTAAGTGATCCAGACACTCCGTCCTGTGTCGAAAAGCACTTTTCGAAAGGAAATATGCGAGTTCTTCGGATCTACCGTGCTTTGCTGCTAGTTGCGCTGCTCGCTTGTGCGAGCGCAGTTTTATCGAGCGCCCAAACGACCTCGACAACGCAAAATACGCCGCAGAGCACGTCACCTTCCGTGCCGTCCTCGGGCCAAACTCCAGCACCCGTGCCTGCCGCCGCTCCCGCCGCAACTCCGGCCCCAACGCCCTGGACGTTTGACGGCATCAGCTTTAGCGGCATGATCGATGGCTATTACAGCTTCAACGATAACCATCCCACGCCCGCTTTTAGCGGCCTGTACAACTTTGACGACAAGACGAACCAGTGGGATCTAAATATGTTGAAGCTGACCGTGAATCACGATCCCGATCCGGTCGGCTTCCGTATCGACCTCGGGCTGGGCCGAGCCTTCGAGGACATGCATTACCAGGGAACCGATCCCGACTTTTTCCGTTACGTGGAGCAGGCGTATGTGAGTCTGAAGCCGAAGGGCTGGAAAGGGCTTGAGGCCGATTTCGGCGATTTCGTAACTTCGGCCGGCGCCGAGGTGATCGAATCCAAAGATAACTGGAATTACTCACGCTCACTACTGTTTGCATTAGCGATTCCGTACTATCACTTTGGCGTCAGGACATCTATGCCGATCGGGAGCAGCTTGACGGTTGGCGTGCAGGTCGTCGACGGCTGGAACGCGATTATAGACGATCATGGCAATAACATGAAAACGCTGGGCCTGACGAGCGCTCTCACGAGGAAGAAATTCACGTGGAGCCAAAACTACTATATTGGCCCGCAATGGACGGGTTCGAACAACGACAATCGCGCACTGTACGATACAACCCTGCTGCTCACGCCTACCGACAAATACAATTTTTACCTGAATTACGACTATGGCGAGCAACACCTGCCGATGTTCCACGGATACCATTGGAGCGGATTCGCGGGCGCGGCGCATATACAGCTTAATAAGCATTTCGCCATTAGTCCAAGAGCCGAATATTACAACGACTCAAGCGGCTTTACCACAGGTACCGTTCAAAAGCTGCATGAAGTTACCCTGACAGGCGAATACAAGGTTATAGATGGCCTTTTAGCGCGCCTGGAGTTCAGACATGACGGATCCGACATGCCGTATTTTCAACATGGCGCAGGGCCGGGCCTCGTGAAAGCTCAAACGACCATGAGCATCGGCATCATTGCTTTCTATCCGGTCAAACATCAGTAGCTGGTTTAGCGGACGCTTTAGACAATTTGAAGGAGAACTAAGTGGCTGAAACCCAACCCGTAGAAATGAAACCGACATTAGGTCTGACAGGCCTGACCATGAACGCCATGGCGCTCATTGCGCCGGGAGCGTTTCTATGGCTAACCTTCAACATCCAGTCAGGTACTGGAGTAACTGCACCTTCTATGTGGCTCGGTATCGTGCTTGCGCTGGTACTTTGCCTTGCAACCGCGGTCTGCTATGCCGAAATGGCGAAGTTATATCCGGGAACTGGAAGTTCTTACTATTTCGCCGAGCAGTCGTTCTTGAACCACCAAAAAGCGTGGCGTTATGCGCGGCTTTCAAAGTTCATCGTCGGCTGGGGCTCTCACCTCTATTACTGGATTTATCCGGGAGTCATGATGGCCGTCATGGGAGTGCTCTGCGGCTATCTGGTGGGTACCATTTGGCCTAATTTCATGAGCGCCTCGAATCCCGGTCCGGCGTTTATGGCTGTCATCGCCATCGGTTTCTCGTTTTTTATCGCTTACATTGCCCAGCGTGGCGTCAACGGCTCGACGTCAGTTAATATCGCCATCAACATCATCCAGATTTCGGCGCTGCTGATCTTCTCTGTGATGGCGCTGGGTTACCGCATGAATCATGCGCCGGGTAGTGTAGCCTATCAGTTCGATTCCACGTCGGGAGAGGCATACACCTACGAATTTGCCACGACAAAAACCGTTGATAAAGGGCAAACGACCGAGACTGTCGTCCGCGATGCCAATGGAGTTCCGAAGCCGTTACTCGACGCCTCGGGCAAGCCGGTGCCGTTCAAGATTGCCTATCCGGAGCACGATGACAAAGGAAATTTCGTCAGCCATCCGACTGCAAAATCGGTTGTCGGGATGCATAACTTTGGCTGGGTATTCGTCCAGGCCACGGTCGCCATTTTGATTCTCGTTGGATTTGAATCGGTCACCGCGATGGGTGGCGAAGCCAAAAACCCGAAACGGGACGTCCCGATCGCAGTGATTACATCGTTGCTGGTTCAGGGGGCGTTCTGTTATCTAATCGAGTATTTTGCCGCGAACTATTTCCTAAATAGCGGCTATCCAATGACGGCTGCGCAAGGTTCCGCGGCGCCAATCGGAGACATGATGGTCGTAGTTGGAGACGCCCTTTTCGGTCCCGGACACGGTCGCACATTTATGCTGGTCGAAGCGTTCACTGTTTTCCTGGCCATCATCGGGACGACGCTTTCGTGTATTAATACCGGCGCTCGGGTCACTTACGCGATGGGCAAGGATCAGGAGCTCCCCGATCACTTCGGTGCGCTTCATAACGCCAACCTCACTCCCCATCGTGCCATCTGGACGCTGGCCGCTATTTCCGCCGTGATCGGTGTCATCGGTGTAACGCTCGTTTTTGCAGATGCCACTGCGGTTACTGACGCAACTATCCAGGCTTTGCCTCACGGCTTCTGGTCCAGCTTCGGGTATCTCTCGCACGACAAACTCGCGGCGTTACCTAACAGCCTGCTCACCATCACGCTCGCTTCCAATTTTGGAACCTTCCTGCTCTATATGCTCAGTTGCGTGATTTGCATCATTGCGTATCACAAACATCCAAAATTCAGCCCGGTCAGGCACTTTCTTGTTCCGGTCTTTGGCCTCGCCGCTAATCTGGCCTGCATGGCGTTCTATCTGATCGGGCCGTTTATGGGCTTCGGCACCAAGATGGAGCCATTGCTGGCTTTAGGGATCGCTATCGTTTGGGCGCTCTACGGGGCCATTTACTTCGTGCGCGCCAGCAAGATGGCGGGACGGACAACGCTGATCACGAAAGAGATGCGAACGGCCTAGCGGGAGTCTTCCAAAGTAACATGTTCGGCGCGACTGGCCGCTCTTGATCGGTTGCGCCCGTACTAACCTTCAAAGATCATGCTCGATGTGGAGTATGCGCAGGTTTCGGACCCAGGCGTCCAGCGCGAACACAACGAGGACTATCTCGGTTGTGTTCTGCCGCGCGATCCAGACGACGCGCGCACGTACGGTTGGCTGTTCGCCTTGGCGGATGGTGTCGGTGGCCAGCAGTACGGGGAGGTCGCCTCCAGCGTCGCGGTTGAGAAATTGCTCGCGGGATTTCGCCACTCGATGCCCGGCGAGCAGTACGCTTCACTACTTCCACGGCTGATTCAAGCCGCTAATACAGAGGTGTTCGAAACCGGCTTGGTTTCCGGTTCCGCCGGCGCTTCTATGGCGACTACGATCGTCGCCTGCGCCCTACGCTATGACCGCGCGATTGTTTCGCACGTCGGCGATTCCCGGTGCTATCTCATCCGCGGACACTATGCCGTTTCGCTGACCCGCGATCACACGGTTTCAAACGAGCAGCAACGGCTGGGTATTCTCTCGGCGCGCGAGGCGGCTGGTTCCGAAACGTCGCATTTGCTAAGCAGGGCGCTTGGCAATGAGATGTTCATCAGTGTCGAGACAAGCGAGCATCAAATTTTTTCAGGCGACGTGCTTTTGTTATGTTCCGACGGCCTGCACCGCTCCGTTTGCGCCGACGATATGGTTGAGCTTGCGGGTCGGGATTCGGATACCGAAGCTGCTGCACAGAATCTGGTCGCGCTTGCTAAGCAACGGGACGGTAGCGATAATATTAGCGTTCAAGTTGTGCGCGTGCGCGGCGTCGAACGCGTCGGCATGTATCGCGGGAGGCATTATAAGATTCACTGAAGATCGCCTCCGGAAACTGCGTAGCCTCGCTCGGCCGCGTCCCGAATGACTGAACTCCAACAAGGCGAACTGTTAGACCATTACCGGATCGACTCGCTGGTAGCGCGCAGCGGTATGGCCTCTATTTTTCGAGCGACCGATCTGCGCACTGGTAAATCCGTCGCCTTGAAAATTCCCCATCCGGAGGTCGAGAGCGATCCCGTTTTTTTCGATCGCTTCCGGCGGGAACAAGATATCGGCACGAAGCTCGACCATCCGGGCGTCATGAAGGTACTTGACAATCGCGATCGCAGCCAGGTCTACATGGCCATGGAGTGGGTCGATGGCCGATTGCTGCGCCAGATTCTAAGGGACCGGGGAAAGCTGCCGCCGGATCGCGCCGTTCGTATCGCGCTGGGGATCGCCGATGCGCTCGATTACATCCATTCACAAGGTGTCGTGCATCGGGATCTTAAGCCGGAAAATATTATGGTTGGCGACGAAGACGGGATCAAGCTAATCGATTTCGGAATCGCCGGACAAGAGGGCGCGCGTCGTTTGACCTTCGCCAAGCTCTCGCAGCTCATGGGCACGCCCGACTATATTTCGCCCGAGCAGGTGAAAGGGAAGCGCGGCGATGCGCGCAGCGATATTTACGCACTGGGTGTCATGCTCTACGAAATGCTCACCGGGAAAGTACCGTTCCAAGGCCCGAACGCGTTCGCCATTATGAATGACCGGCTGGTGAACAATCCGGTACCGCCGCGCGAGTTAGATCCCGCCATTTCACCCGAGCTGCAGGAAATTATTTACCGTGCTTTGGAGCGCGATCCTAAGAATCGCTACGGCAGCGCTCGTGAATTCGCCTGGGATCTGCAACATCAGGACCAGGTGGGCGCGGCGGATAGGACTGAATTGCGTGAATGGAAGCATCGCCGGTCGCCCGTGCACCGGCGGGTTCTTTTCTATCTCATGCTGGCAGCGATTCCGGTCGTCATTTTCGGGTTGCTGCTATGGGTTGCGCGCCATAGCTAAGAATGTAGCTAAGAATCATCGCCGCGTGAAATCTTCGCGGTGGGTTACAAATTCGGGATAAGCGCCGGCTCCGAGCTCGAACAGATCCATGCCTTGACGCTCGCCTTCCGGCGCCACGCGCTGCGGGACGATGCGGTTGAGCAGCCAATTGATTGCATACGACAGAGGCAGGACAAAACCTGCAAGAGTTGCAATTCCAATAAGCTGCGCCAGGAATTGTCCTGAAGTGTTTCTTGCCGCGGCCCCAAACGCCTGGCCAAAAATGCCGGCCGCCAATATTCCCCAAAAACCGCCGATTCCATGCACCGCGATTGCACCGGCAGGATCGTCGATTTTCATCCGCAGTTCGATCGTCTCGACGGCAAAAATGACGAGGGCGCCCGCTATGAATCCGATTAGAACCGCGGCCGCCGGTTTGACAAAGGCACATACCGCGCTGCTGGCGACCAACCCCGTTACCCAGCCATTGGCTATCAGGGATGCGTCTGGCTTGCCGAATCGGGCGCGGGTCGTCCACAATGCCGCGAGTGCAGCGCCTGCCGCGCATAAGAGCGTATTTAGATCGATCAGGACAACCTGCGCGGGCGCGATACCTGCGGACAAAACCGATCCTGCCGAATTCAAACCAAAAAATCCGATCAGTGCGAGCGCGCAACCGAATACCACAAGCACCGCGTTATGGCCGGGCATCGCGGCCGGCATCCCACCGGCTGTAAACTTGCCGTGACGCGGCCCAACAATCCAGGCGATGGACAATGCGGTGAGCCCGCCCACGCAATGAATGCAAGCCGCCCCGCCCGGATCCAGGAAGCCGGATCCCAATCCGTAATTCACCCCAAGTTGTGCAAGCCACCCGCCTCCCCAAACCCAGTGCGCGAACAGCGGATACGTGAAGCCGGCCAGAAGCGCCGTTGACAGGCAGCCGGCGCTCAGACGCCAGCGCTCCGCCGCCGTAGAGGCCGGGATGATGGCCGCCAGACCGACCGCAACGAACTGCCACAGCAAAACCAGCGGCTGTCGCCATTCGGCGAAATTCACACCACGCAGGAACAGCCTATCAGCGCCGATCCAGTTCCATGTCTCGCCCGCCGCGGTGAAAGTGTGCGCCGGACCGGTGCTCATTCCTTCAATTGCAGCTCCGCAGGCAAAAAATGCGATGGCTGCCGTTGCCACGGCGCAGAGCGAGAGAACCATATTGTGGGATGCACTGCGCGACCGGCTCAGGCCCGTGTTGATCAACGAAAGACCGGCAACTGCGAGCGGCGCGAGCAAGATAAAACAGAGACAAAGAGCCCCTGAGAAATCGGAAAGCAGTGTTTGCTGTTCAGCCGGCAACCTTGCTCCTCTTGGGACCCGGCAAATGAGCGCGTGCAGCCAACACGATTCCCAGGACTTCTACCGCCACGCCCGCCAGCACGAAACCCGTTCTAGCATCCAATGATCGAAGCAGTACTAAGGCGGCGAGCACCAGCAGCCAGCCGGCGAGCTGCAACAAAAACGCGGCAATTCTCATCGAATAGAACAGGGTAACGGGGCGGCGTCAGTTTCGCAAATTCAGTATCTTTGTTACGCTGAAATTTGAACAATGGATCGTATTTTCGATCCTAATCTAACCATGGAATCTGTCAATAACAACGGTGTCGCTACGGAAGAACTCCAGCCGCAAAAGGAACGCCCGGCCGAAGTGCCGGAACCGGAAGCCGCCGTCCGTGCGGACGTTTCCGATCTAAGCTCCAGCGCGGCAGCGGAACGGGATCGGCTGTTGAAGGAAAAGACCGAGTTGCAAGATCTGTTGCAGCGCCGGCAGGCTGAATTCGAAAACTTTCGCCGCCGCGTCGAGCGCGAACGCGGCGATCTTCTAGAATTCGCCGCGATGGATGTGATTAAACCGCTGCTTCCGATCCTGGACGATTTTGAACGCGCTCTGAAGACCGAAGGAGCGTCGAGAGAATATGCGCGGGGCATGGAGCTGATTTACAAGCGGCTCTACGAAGCGCTCCGCAAGCTTGGGCTAGAACCCATTTCAGAAGAGGTTCCGATTTTTAATCCCCACATCCACAATGCGGTTGAGGTGGTCGATACGACGGATCACCCGGATCAGACTATTCTCGAAGAGTACCAGCCCGGCTACTACTTCAAAGGGCGGCTTCTGCGTCCGGCCATGGTCAAAGTAGCGCAGAATCGATAATCGCCCTTTCAACTGCCAAATCCTTCGATGAGTGTTGCCAAACGAGATTACTACGAAGTGCTGAGCGTCACGCGCGATTGCGATGAGCAGACGCTTAAGAGCGCGTATCGAAAACTTGCGCTCCAATACCATCCCGACCGCAATCCCGGAAATCGCGAAGCGGAAGAACGCTTCAAAGAAGCGGCGGAAGCATACGCGGTCCTGAGCGATTCTCAAAAACGCTCTGCCTATGATCGTTTCGGCCATCAAGGGGTGAATGGCGGAGGCTTCTCCGGCTTCGACGAGGGCACCTTCTACGGCTTCGAAGACATTCTGGGAGATCTGTTCGGTCTGGGCGATATCTTCGGACGCGGCCGGCAGCGTTCGCGCGTGCAGCGGGGCGAAGACATCCGCTACGATCTGGAGATCAGCTTTCAAGACTCTATGCGCGGAATCTCGGCAGACCTGCAGATTCCACGCCGCGAAGCCTGTTCCAAATGTCAAGGCAGCGGCGCCGAGCCGAACGGCGGCCTTGTTACCTGTTCGGTTTGCAACGGCCGGGGCGAGGTGCTTTATCAGCAAAGTTTTCTCTCCATCCGCAAGACCTGCCCAAGCTGTGGCGGCCGCGGCAAGCTAATCCGCCAAGCCTGCACGCAGTGTCACGGCGAGGGCTACAGCGCAGCCGAAAAGAAGTTGAAGGTCAATATCCCGGCGGGCGTCGATAGCGGGACCCGGCTTCGCCTCTCGGGAGAAGGCAATCCAGGTCCTCCCGGAAGTCAGCCCGGGGATCTCTACGTCGTGGTCAAGGTGGCCGAGCATCCGATATTCGAGCGCCGCGACACAGACCTGCACTGTACGTTGCCAATCAATGTCGCCCAGGCGGTTCTCGGGGCCGAGATCGAGATCGAGACCTTCGACGGACCGCAAAAGATCTCTATTCCGGAAGGAACTCAAGCGGGAGCGCAATTCCGCCTTCGAAGCCTGGGGGTGCCGAACCTGAATAGCCGGGGCCGCGGCGACCTATACGTGCACGTGGACGTGCAGGTCCCGAAAAAGATCACTCGCGACCAGCGGAGGCTCTTTGAGCAGCTCAGGGCTTTGCTGCCGACCGACAATGCCCCGCACGAAAAAAGCGTCTTCGAGAAGGTAAAAGACTTTTTCGGTTGAAGCTCTTCGGCGTTACTGTCCCGCGGAATAATCCTTGGCGAGCTTGTTACGCGCGTTGTAAACCTGGAAACTGCCGTCTTCCTGGGCCGTGACCTTGAGCCAATAACCCGTATCCGCCTCCGTTATGTTGG
Source organism: uncultured Acidobacteriaceae bacterium (assembly GCA_963722935.1). GTDB lineage: Bacteria > Acidobacteriota > Terriglobia > Bryobacterales > Bryobacteraceae > Bog-105. Next base: position 271,739 of record CAVROY010000002.1, read on the forward strand.
CGATGAAGGGATCGGCGGTATTGTGCTCCCGGCCGCCTGCATCTGCGAAATGCAGTTGCCAGATGTCCTGCAGCCCCGGCGAAGATCTTACGATATCCCAGGCGGCAGGGGAGGCGCCCTTCTGCGAGCTGTTGTCGAAAATCGCTACGCGTGGATGAAGAGCATGCACCAGCGCCGGGCTGTTACTCAAATCGATCCCGTGATGCGACACGATCAGCAAATCCGCCCGCCCGATCTTGTTGTTGGGACACATCAATTCAAGCTCTTTTTGCCAAGTCAAATCGCCTAAATCGACAATCCGCAGCGCCCCGAAGGTAATCACACTGCCTACCGATCGCGCATTCTCGGTCGGGTCCGTGGCTTTTTGTTCGACGCCCTCGCAAAACTGGTTGGGTTGACCCGCGCCTTCGAGAGGCTGTTGGATCAGATTGCCGTCCGCGCTCACGAATTCGACGTTCATTCCTTTTATAGGCAGTCGCTCGCCCGGTTTCGCCAGAATGTGATTCGCTCCGGCAATCGCGGCCTGATATTCGGCATAGACGTGATTGACCGAGTTCGTGTCTTCACGGTTGGGCCCGTGATCGATGAATGTGCCCACCGGAATCTTTTTCACAAGTTGACCGGCGCCGCCCGCGTGATCGGCATGGTAGTGGGTGATGAGGACGTAATCGATTTTCTTGATGTGCGCCGCTTTGGCTGCGGCAGTAATTCGGATCGCGTCGCGATAGGCGTGATAGCCCCACCCGGTATCGATGAGCAGCGATTGCCCTGCCGGCGTGACAAACAGGGTCGCCTGTCCACCTTCGACGTCCACCACGAAAATCTCGAGCGCCTTCTCGCGCGCGCACAGCAAAACCGCAAAAAACAGCGCCAGGGGCGCGATCCTTTGAGATCGCATGGCCCGATCCTACCAAACGCTATTCACGTCCCGGGAACAAACACTTTTTGCGTTTCGTAAGTTTATATACAGGGATCCAGGAGATAGGGAAATTGCCCTTTTGTACTCAATGCGGAACTAAGGTGGACCCGGGCGCGTCGTTCTGCTACCGCTGCGGCTCCCCACAGCCGAATACTGCTCCGCACTTCAGCGATTTTCTGGACGGCATCAGCAATCGCACCGCATCGATACTCTGCTATATCCCGGTATTCGGTGTTATTCCCGCCATCGTCTTTTTGGCTTCACAGAAATTCCGTCACAATGTCCGGGTTCGGTTCGATGCCTTCCAGTCGCTCTATCTGTTCGTGACCTGGCTAATCGTGTCGTCTGCCATCCCTACCTTGTTCTTCGTGGGTATTCCGCACTGGGGTTTAGAAAGCGCTCTGCTCGGTCTCTGCAAAGTGGCCGTCTTTGTCTGCTGGGTCTACCTGCTTGTCAAAGCGGCGCAGGAAGAGCAGGTCCGGTTGCCCGTGATCGGTGATCTGGCGGCGCGCTCTACAACCGAGCAACTATAGTATAATTATTCATTGTTGTGAATAATTACTCAAGACGAAGCGTGGGCGTCGTCGGTTTTCGCGGCTACAGCGGCGCTGAGCTTATTCGCATCCTCTCCCGGCACCCAGGAATCGAGCAAGTATTGCTCGAGCACCGCTCGGATTCCGAGCGCCGGATTGGGCCCTTGGGCCAGACTCCACCGAAGATCGTGGCCGCGACCCCTGTTTCGATCCGGGATGAAAAGCTGGAGCTTGTATTCCTTGCCACGCCAGCCGAGGTTTCCATTGAGCTTGCTCCCGCCATTCTCGAAACCGGCGCCAAGGTGATCGACCTAAGCGGGGCTTTTCGTCTCGGAGATGCCGAAACGTATTCTCAGTGGTATCGAGAGCGCCACACGGCGCCCTCTCTTTTCTCCGACGCCGTGTACGGGTTGCCTGAGTTTTATCGCGATCGGATTCGCGATGCACGTCTGGTAGCGAATCCCGGATGCTATCCGACTGCCGCGAGTCTAGCGATTCGGCCCTTGATCGCAGCTCAGGTCGCCGATCGCAGCCGTGGAATCATCTGCGATGCCAAATCGGGCGTAAGCGGCGCGGGCAGAAAAGCTTCGCTTCAAACGAACTTCTGCGAAGTAGACGAAAATCTCAGCGCCTACAGCTTTTTCGAACACCGTCATATTCCGGAAATCTTGCAGAATTCTGGAGTCGTTGAGCGCGAATTTACATTCACTGCACATCTTCTGCCCGTCTCGCGCGGCATTTTGGAAACTATCTATCTGCGGACGCAGCGAGTCGAACAAGCGGTCGATTTACTCTCGATCTACGAAGAGGCTTACAGCGATGAGCCGTTTGTGCGCCTGTACGCGCCGGGTAAAGTTCCAGATTTACATGCGGTGCAATACACAAATTTTTGCGATATTGGCTTTCTATTCGATCCGCCGACGCAACGCCTCACGGTGGTCGTTGCGGAAGACAATCTGGGTAAAGGCGCTGCCGGTCAAGCCGTCCAAAACATGAATCTAATGCTCGGATTTCCGGAAACCGAGGCGCTGCTTTGAAGGTAGTTATAAAAATCGGCGGCACCCTTCTGGAAGCTATCGCGAGTCGCATCCAAATCGCGCGTCAATTGGCGGAAGTTGCCCGGGAGCATGAGCTGGTGGTGGTCCACGGCGGTGGCAGGCAAATGACGCAGTATCTCGAAGAGCGTGGCGTCGCGAGCCGTTTCGTCGAGGGTCTTCGTGTGTCCGACGAGCCCGTCATCGACGCCGCGATGAAGGTGATCGCCGGCAGCGTCAATAAACAATTGGTCTCGGCAATTATCCATGCGGGCGAGCGAGCCATCGGCCTCTCAGGGGTCGACGGGCTGCTCACCAGCGCCATTCAACTAGACCCCGCGCTTCATTTCGTCGGACGGCCCAGCCAGACCGACGGCCGCTTGCTCGATCTGCTGGTAAATGCCGGCTATTTGCCGGTTGTGGCCTGCATTGCCGCAGACTCGAAAGGAAACATCTATAACGTCAATGCCGATCAGATGGCGGTTTCGTGCGCGCTTGGCTGGCGCGCAGATAAACTCGTTTTTCTGACCGATGTGGAAGGTGTCAAAAACGAGCAGGGCCGCGTCATCGGCGATTTACTGGTAGCCGATGTTGAAGATTTGATCGAACGCGGAGTTGTCATCGCCGGAATGCAGGCCAAACTGAACGCTGCGGCAGCCGCATTGCGCGGGGGATTGGACGAGGTTGTGATCGCTTCCGGCCACGATGCGCGGATCTGTCATCGCATCGACCGCGGCGAGCCGGTCGGCACCCGCTTGTCGCATACTCCGCAACCGGTGAAAGGCGCTGCACTGTGACCAGCACGATCGTGACCGTCCGCAAAGCGGCCATGCGCGATATCCCGGCCATTCTGTCCTTGATCAATTCGTACGCGGCGAAAGGCATTATGCTGCCGCGCACGGAATTCGAGCTGTCCGAAAACATCCGGGATTTCTCGGTTGCTTACGATGAAGAACTCCTGGTTGGCTGCGGCGCTCTGCACTTTTACACTCCCGTGAGCGCTGAGGTCCGCTCTCTTGCCGTTCTGCCCGCGGCGACCCAGCATGGTACTGGGAGGGCCGTCGTAATGGCCCTTGAGTCCGAGGCACGGGAGAACGATCTCGAAGCTATTTTCGCGTTTACGTACGTCCCGCGATTTTTTTCCAAATTGGGATTCAATGAGATCGAACGCGGCGAACTTCCGCTGAAAGTCTGGAAAGATTGTCTGCGCTGCCCGAAGTTTCAGAAATGCGACGAGATCGCAGTGCTGAAAACCTTACGACCTTCCACCGGTCACGGCGAAACTTACAAGCTTCAAACAGACATTCCTGGCGAATTGATTCAGCTTCCCCATATTGAAATCGCATATCCGCGATAAATCCCTTTTATTCTTACAATACTGTAGTAGGGACTTCCCTAGTTCCAGGAAAAATTTCCAGTATCGAGAACTTTTTACTGGATTTTTCGCAAAAAGTACTAGTATACTCAGTACCGCAGGCGGCTAGTACCTAACACTACTCGCCCGACGGAGGAAGAATGAAAGCGCTGACCGTTGATATTCAAAAATCATCCGGCCGAATTCTTTGTTGTACGATTTTCAAACCTGGCGGCAGAAAACTGTTAGCGAAGGGCCATATTCTGAGTGACGAAGATATCCGGTTGCTTCAGACAGAGGGCCTCCGACAGGTCTGGGTTACGGAGTTGGAGGAAGGGGAAATTGGAGAAGACGAAGCAGTCATGGCTGTGGCACAAGCCATGTGCTGTGGCTCGGTCGAAATCCGATTGGCAGCCGGTGGCCGGGCCAACCTGGTAGCTACCGAAAGCTGCTGCGCGCTGGTCGACGACGAACTGCTGAAACAGATCAATTGCACCAGCAGCATCGCCATCGCTACTGTCGCGAACTACCGATATGCAAACGCGGGTGACCGTATTACTACCATCAAGAGCGTACCGTTTGCAGTCGCGAAATCTCAGCTCGAAACCGTTCTGTCTATCTTGAACGAGCGCGGGGCCATTCTGCAGGCCCGACCGATTCGCGATGCAGCCGTCACTGTTCTTTACACCGATCCGGTTCATGGCGACCGGGCGCGCACGTTGTTTGAACCGGTTGTTCACGCCCGGCTCGAGCGCGTCGGGGCGACGCTGCGGTACGCCTTGGCGTGTGTCGAAGAGGAAGAGCATGTGACACGCTCTTTGCAGCATTTGCTTCGCACCAAACCCGCGGCCGTTCTGGTTGCCTCCACTACTGCACCGGCTGGCCCAGAAGATGTAATCGGTCGTGCGCTTGTTCGGCTAGGCGCTCACATCGAGCGTTATCTCGCGCCCGTGGAGCCAGGAAACCTGATGATGCTGAGCTATAAGGACGACATTCCGATCCTTTCAGCGCCGTGCTGCTTCCGTTCGCCGAAACCTAACGTTCTCGATTTGATTCTTCCTCCGATGCTCGCGAAATACAGAATCTCCGGCTGGGAGATCGCCTGTCTGGGGCACGGCGGACTGTTGAGCTAAATTCCGCTGGCACGCGAGCCAGCCCGCCGCATCGTCCTCGTCTTCATCGGTTTGTGCCGAAATCCCGGCCTGGCGCGGGATTATCATGCGAAAGGAAGCATTTCGATGAGAAGACACGGATTGACGAGACGCCATTTTTTCTTCGGCAGCCTGCTAGCCGGAGCTGTTCCGGTGGGAGGTTTCGGCAGCCAACCATCGCTCAAGACGCTGGGCTACAAATCCCCCAATGAAAAGCTGAACATCGCTTCGATTGGGGCGGGAGGCAAAGCGACCAGCGACATACGGGCGTGCGGCGAGACCGAGAACATCGTTGCGCTGTGCGATGTCGATGAAAAGCGCGCCGCCAGGATTTATGCGGCATATCCCAACGCGCCCAAATACAAAGATTTTCGCGCCATGCTCGACAAAGAAGGCGCCAATATAGACGCAGTCATCGTTACGATTCCAGATCACATGCACGCCACCGCTGCAATTGCGGCGATGGAACTGGACAAACACGTTTACGTGCAAAAGCCACTGGCGCATACCGTGTGGGAATGCCGTGAATTGCTGAAGGCTGCCGAAAAATATAAGGTCGCCACCCAGATGGGTAATCAGGGTTATTCCAACGAGGGCACTCGTCAATGCGCGGAAATGGTCTGGGCCGGTGAAATCGGGAATGTGACTGAAGTGCACGCCTGGACGAACCGTCCGGCTTGGCCCCAGGGACTGGCCGATCTTCCTGCACCATCTCCGGTTCCGAACGGGCTGTCGTGGGACTTATGGCTCGGCATCGCGAAAGAGCGGCCCTACAGCGACGACTACCTCCCGTTTACCTGGCGCGGGTTCTATGACTTTGGTTCAGGGGCTTTGGGTGACATGGCCTGCCACATCCTGGGTGCGCCGAACATGGCGTTGCGGTTGACCGCACCCACGGCGGTCGAATGCCTCAGCCAGGAGGGCAGAAGCGATTACTACTTCCCAACCAAGTCCGTCGTCCGTTTCGACTTTCCGGCGCGCGAGAACATGCCGCCGGTCAAGATCTTCTGGTACGACGCGATGCGAGAAGAGCAGCCCACCTTCCCCAATGCGCCACAAGGCGAGATTCTGGGCGATCTGCCTCGCAACCGGGTGGGAAATGCAATGTCTGCTCTAGAGCCCAGAGAGCGGCAAATTCAGGGCGGTGTATTTACCGAGCAATTCTTCACACCTACTCCCGAACCGCCTCCGCAGCCGCGGCCGCAGCAAACCGCTCCGGTCGATCCTCGGGAGCAAAAAGAGGCCAAGTGGATGCAGCTCATCCGAACTGGCACGAACGGCAGCTTGCTGGTCGGCGACAAAGGGATGATTACGACCGGCACTTACGGAGAGTGGACCCGTCTCGTGCCGGTGGAGAAGATGAAAGACTACGAGTTTCCGCCAGAGCTGCTTCCGCGCTCGCCCGGCCACTACCGCGACTGGATACGGGCCTGCAAGGGCGGCGTTCCGGCCTGTTCCAATTTCAGCGTCTCGGCGCCGTTCACCGAATGGATCGCCCTGGGAGCGCTGGCCATTAAGCTCAATTGCAGGCTGGAATGGGACGGCGAGAAGATGCAAATCACCAATAACGCAGAGGCGAACCGTTTGCTCAAGCCCGATGTCCGTAAAGGCTGGCACCTCGCGTAAAGTCACTTTCGCACCCGCGTTATCATGTGTTTTCGAACACATGTCCGAACACGCCGAAACAGAGGATCTCGCGGGTGAAGTCATAACCGTTATCGCCAAAACGCAGCGCATTCCGCAGGAATCTATTTCGCTCGACAGCACATTCGAGGAACTGAAAATCGATTCTCTCGACGGCATCAACATTGTGTTCGCGCTGGAGGAAAAGTTCGGCATTAGTATCCCGGACGAAGGTGTGCAGAACATGCGATCGATCCGCGATACGGTCGATGGTGTCCGCAAGCTTCTCGAAGAGCAGAAGCAAACCGCCCCTCCAGGTGCGGCATGAATCGAGTAGCGGTGACCGGCCTCGGGCTGGTCTGCGCGCTCGGCAATAATGTCTCTGAATGTTGGAATCGGTTAGCGGCTGGTGAGAGCGGCATCCGCACTTTGCGCGATCCCGGCGCTCCTCCGTACAAATTTGCCAACGGCGCCGAGGCCTGGAATTTCGATCCGTCAAATTTCCTGACGGAGAAAGATCTCATGATGCTGGAGCGCTTCGCGCAGTTCGCGATCGTCGCGGCCCGCGAAGCGGTCGCGCAAAGCGGCCTCGAGTTCGATGTGGCATTAGCTGACAAGTGCGCGGTCGTGACCGGCTCCAGCGTCGGCGGCCAGTTCAGCGAGGAAGAAGGCTACCGGCGCCTATATAAGGAAAATATTCCGCGTGTCGCACCGCTCACGATTCCGCGCACGATGTCGAACGCCGGCGCCAGCCGCATTTCGCTCGAATTCGGCCTGCATGGCCCCGCCTACACCATTTCTACTGCCTGCTCGTCATCAAACCACGCGATCGGCCAAGCGTTCTGGCTCGTGCGCAGCGGCCAGGCGACTGTGGCTATTGCCGGTGGCAGCGAAGCTGTTTTTGCCGAAGGCCTGCTACGCGCCTGGGAAGCGATGCGTGTCGTGTCCCCCGACGTCTGCCGTCCGTTTTCTCTGGATCGCCGTGGTCTCTCCCTCGGCGAGGGCGCCGGTATGCTCGTGCTCGAAGCCTGGGACCACGCCAGTGCTCGCGGCGCACAAATTCTAGGTGAAATCGTCGGATTCGGCATGAGCTCGGATGCCCATCACATCACCCAGCCCTGCGTCGAAGGCCCGGCGAAAGCGATGGCATGGGCCCTCCGGGACGGCAATATTTCGCCCGAAGAGGTCGATTATGTGAACGCCCACGGAACGGGTACACAGGCGAATGACATCACCGAAACCCAGGCCATTCACGCGATTTTCCCCAAAACCGCCGAGAAATTGCTCGTCAGCTCAACGAAATCCATGCACGGCCATACTCTCGGCGCGGCGGGCGCGATTGAGGCGATTGTCACGCTGTTGGCTCTCTGCAACAGTCTGGTTCCGCCGACCGCGAATTTCACTGCAGCCGATCCGGCCTGTAATCTGGATGTCGTACCAAATACAGCTCGTCCGGCCAAAATTGAGACGGCGATCTCCAATACCTTCGCTTTTGGCGGCTTGAACGCTACGCTCGTAATGAAACGCGCTTAATTTCACTCGAAGCATGTTCCCGAAAGCGAAGCATCTAATCTTTGTTGCGCACTGGCTGGCGGAAGCCGGCCGGCCTCTACCTCGATCATGAGAATCTCCATCGGCGCGGATCACGCGGGTTTCGATATGAAAAGCGAGTTGATCGGCTTCATCGAAAAGCTCGGCCACACAGTTCACGATGTCGGCACGTTTCAGCCCGGTAAGCCGGACGATTATCCCGATTACGCCGTGTTGGTTGCCAAAGATATTCGCTCCGGCAATGCGGAACGCGGCATCCTGGTCTGTGGCAGCGGCGTCGGCGTTTCCGTGGCTGCTAATAAATTCAAAGGCATCCGGGCCGGTCTGTGCCACGATCACTATTCCGCGCATCAAGGTGTCGAGCATGACGACATGAACGTCCTGGTTCTCGGGTCTCGCATCATCGGCCCCATGCTGGCGCAGGATGCGGTAGAAGCGTTTCTGAATGCAAAATTCAGCGGTGAAGAGCGCCACCTCCGCCGCTTGAATAAGGTGAAAGGAATTGAAGAAAGTGAGTTCCGCTAATCCGCAAGCTGCCGCTGAAATAGAAGCCTTCAAGTATTCGCTCCCTCCTGATCTTCAGAAAGCTGTCAAACAAGCACACAAACAGTGGGACAGCGGGCGAAATACGGAGCGGCTTTGGAATAAAGACGCTTCGCTTTGGACCAACACCGACGAATCTAAGTGGCTTGACTGGCTGGAGATTGTCGACCAGGAACTGGCCAGCGTTTCGAAATTCAAAGCGCTTGCTGCTGAAATCGCCGAAGACGGTTTCACGCATGTCCTGCTGCTCGGCATGGGCGGTTCGAGCCTTGCTCCGGAAGTCTTCAGCATGACCTTTGGGCGGCAAGGCCGATGGCCCGAGCTGCTGGTCCTCGATTCCACCGATCCGGTCCAGATCAAGAGCGTACGCGACCGGATCGATCCGGCCCGCACGCTGTTCTGCGTCTCGAGCAAATCCGGAACCACACTCGAGCCGAACATCTACATGCAGTATTTCTTTGAAGAGACGAGAAAGAGCGTTGGCGATCGTGCCGGCAATCACTTCATCGCCATCACCGATCCCGGCTCGAAGCTCGAAGGCGTCGCCGAAAAGCTGGCCTTCCGCCGCTTATATCACGGCATGCCTGGGATCGGCGGCCGTTACTCGGCTCTCTCCGATTTTGGGCTTGTGCCGCACGCCTCTATGGGCCTCGATACGGAGAAGTTTTTGAAACGTACTTCCGTCATGGTCGAAGCCTGCAAGAATTCTGAATCCGGGAAGAATCCAGGCGTTTCTCTTGGCCTCATTCTCGGAACGGCGGCGCGCGACTTCCACCGCGACAAAGTCACCTTGCTTTGCTCAAAATCTATCCACGACATTGGCGCCTGGCTCGAGCAACTGCTGGCCGAATCGACGGGCAAAGAGGGCCATGGTCTGATCCCGGTGGACCGCGAGCCGCTGGCCCCAGCCGACGAATATGGAAACGATCGCGTCTTCGCGTTTATAAAATACTCCGGCGATGCGGATAGCGAAATCGAAAGGACTGTCGCCGAGCTGGAGCACGCGGGTCAGCCCGTGATCCGTATTGTCCTGAAGGATCTCTACGATCTCGGCCAGACGATGTTTCAGTGGGAGATCGCAACCGCGGTTGCTGGATCTGTGATCGGTATCGATGCATTCAATCAGCCCGATGTAGAAGCGAGCAAGATTGCCACCCGTGAGCTTACTTCGGAATTCGAGAAGACCGGCACGCTACCGGCCGAGAAGCCCATCTTAGAGGCCGAAGGATTTAAGCTCTTCAGCGACAAAGCCAATGCCGACGCGCTGCTGAACGGGGCCAGTACGGTAGGAAGCGTGATTCGCCAGCACATTGACCGGATCAAGTCCGGCGATTATTTCGGCCTGCTCGCCTATATCCCCATGTTTCCCGAACATGAGGAGATCTTGCAGGAAATCCGCCAGGGAATACTGGAGGCCAAGCGAGTTGCGACTGTCCTTGGTTTCGGCCCGCGCTTTCTTCACAGTACGGGCCAGGCCTATAAAGGCGGTCCCAATACGGGAGTGTTTCTGCAAATCACTTACGACGATCCGGAAGATCTGCCCGTGCCTGGGCAGAAATACACGTTTGGGCTTGTGAAAGCGGCACAAGCTCGCGGCGACTTCCAGGTTTTAACGGAACGTAAGCGGCGGGCACTGCGCGTGCATCTCGGATCGGATCTGCGCGCCGGCCTCAATCACCTGCGCGATCTCATCTGCGCCGCCGTGGCTCATTAGTCTGACAGAAATGGACGGGAGCACAAAAAATGATTCGTGAGCGAAGAGCAAATGCGTACACGATTTTTTGTTTAGCGATTGCTTGTTCCGCTGCCGTATCCGGCCAGGTTCGCACCCAGACGGGCCTTGTGAAAGGGACTACCGGCGCGGACGGGAAAATTCAGATTTTCAAGGGCATTCCGTTCGCGGCGCCTCCGGTCGGTAAACTTCGCTGGCAGCCGCCGCAACCTCCCGCAGCCTGGGATGGAGTTCGCGACGCGACCGAGTTCGGTTCTCGCTGCATGCAAGGGCGCATCTTTGCCGACATGATCTTCCGCGATCCCGGTCCAAGTGAGGATTGCCTGTCGCTGAATGTTTGGACGCCCGCCGCATCTTCCAGTCAACACCTGCCCGTGATGGTCTGGATCTACGGCGGTGGTTTCCAGGCTGGCAGCTCCTCCGAGCCCCGGCAGGATGGTGAGAACCTGGCGAGGAAAGGCGTTGTGGTTGTGAGCTTCAATTACCGCCTCGGTATTTTCGGATTCTTCTCACATCCGGAGCTCACGAGCGAATCTCCACATCATGCCTCGGGCAACTATGGTCTGCTCGATCAAGTCGCCGCTCTTCATTGGGTTCACGACAACATTTCCGCATTCGGCGGGGATCCGGAAAACGTCACCATTTTTGGCGAATCCGCCGGTTCCATGTCGGTGAGCGCTCAAATGGCATCGCCGCTTTCGGCGGGATTGTTGAAACAGGCGATCGGAGAGAGCGGTGCAGTCTTCATGTTGTCCCCGCGCATGCTTTCTGTTTCCGAGACGCAGCAGGACGGCGCCAAGTTTGGTGAATCCATCGGCGCACCCAGCCTCGAAGCTCTGCGCGCGAAATCGCCCGATGAGATTCTCCAGGCTGTCATGAAGAGTGGTGGAGCATTCCGCTTTTGGCCGAACGTCGATGGATATTTCTTTCCGGAGGACCCTTCTGCGATTTACGCTGCCGGCAAACAGAGCCACGTGCCGCTTCTTGCCGGGTGGAATTCCGAAGAGCAGGGCTACCATGCATTTTTCGGCAAGGAACAGCCGACCAAGGAAAACTATCTTGCGAAACTCCGCGCAACCTATGGACGGCACGCGGACGAGGTACTCAAGCTCTATCCCGCAAATACGGACCAGCAGATGCAGGAATCCGCGCGCGATTTAGCCAGCGATCAGTTCATTGCCTATTCCACCTGGAAATGGCTGGACATGCAACTTCAAACCGGACAATCGCCGGTGTACCGTTATCATTTCGAGCAAGCTCCGCCTATGCCTGCAGGCGAGCCATCGCGAGGCGCTTATCATTCCGCCGACATCGAATACGTTTTCGAAATGCTCGATTCCAAGCACCTTCCATGGAGGGAGTCGGATCGTAAGCTTTCCGAAACGATCTCCTCCTATTGGACGAACTTTGCCAAGACCGGCAATCCAAACAATCCGGCGCTGCCCCAATGGCCGCGTTATGACAAGACTGGCGGTTATGCCGGGATGCATTTGATCGAAGGCTCACGTGAGCGTCCGCACGCCACGCCGGAAAAAATGCGCGCTCGTTATGAGCTGCTGGATCGCATCGCTCACGAACGCGAGAGCGGCCAAACCGCCAGCGCAACCAGGCAATGACTTAAACGGAAACGCGAGGCGCTACCAATGCATTCTTTTTGGAGAGACGTTCGCTTCGCGTTCCGGCTATTACGAACATCGCCCGGATTCACGGCCGTTGCGGTCTTCACGCTGGCTGTCGGCATTGGCGCAAATGCTGCCATCTTCAGCTTGGTCCACGCCACCATTCTGAAGCCTCTTCCGTTCCGGGAGCCATCGCGTATCGTCGCCGTTTGGGACACCTATTTCCCCCAATTTCCAACCGTTGGGGTTTCACCTTCCGAGTTGCACGCCTTCGAGCAGCAAAGCGATCTCTTTGCACAGACCGCATGGTATCGGTACGTTCCCGAAAATCTGGACTTGACTACGGGCACTTCGGAAGCGCTGGAGATCCATGCCGCTATGGCTCCTGCGAGCCTCTTTTCCTTGCTGGGTGTCGCGCCCGCTAAAGGTCGCGCATTCACGGCGAACGAAGACCCACATTCCGTTCTTCTGAGCGACAAACTTTGGCGCGGCCGCTTTGCCGCCGACCCGCGCGCGATCGGCAGAACCATTCACCTCAATGGAGATGTGTTCACCGTTGCCGGCGTCATGCCCGCCAGCTTCCACTTTCCCGATTGGGCCGACGTTTGGATGCCTCCGGGCCCACTGCTGGGTGACGAGCTGACGAATCCGGTGCGGCACGCTACCGCTTTTCTGGCACGCTTGCGGCGCGGCGCCACCCTCCAGCAGGCCAATGTACGCCTGCGGGCCGCTGTGCGCCGGTTGGCAGCCGGCCATCCGAAAACCAGTACCGGTTTCGGCATCCGGATCGTCGGTCTTCAGGACGATCTCACCGCCGGTATCCGGCCCACACTCTTGATGCTGCTCGCCGCGGTTGCCCTTGTGCTGCTGATTGCCTGCGGGAACATCGCGAATCTCCTGCTCTCGCGCGCGAGCGGCAGGGCAAAGGAGATCGCCATCCGTAGGGCGATTGGAGCCGGAGCCTGGAGGATCGTTCGCCAACTCCTAACGGAAAGCGTCGTGCTCTCTCTCATAGGAGGAGCGCTCGGCCTGCTGCTCGCAAAGTGGAGCCTCTTCGTGGTTCTCCCGTCGGAAGCTCCGCTCGATTCCACCGTCTTTCTGTTCCTGCTCGCAATCTCCGTCGCAGCCGGCCTTCTATTCGGTCTCGCTCCAGCTCTGCAGGTTCTCGCAAGCGATCCCAATGCTGTTATCAAATCCGCGTCTCCGGCTGGCGCAGGAACAAGAATCCGTGGACTGCTGGTCGTGTTTGAATTCGCCCTCACTATCATGCTTGTTATTGGCGCCGGCCTTCTCGCCAAGAGCTTCGTCCGGCTCATGCATGTCGATCTGGGCTTCAACCCGCAGGGCTTGCTTACCTTAAAGCTGTACGTCCCGCCGTCGCGTAGCCCTGAGGTTCTGTTTCGCCGCATGGAAGATCGGCTGAAATCTCTCCCTGGCGTCCAATCGATCGCGACCGTCAACGCTCTTCCGCTAATTGGTACACATGCGAACTGGGCTCGTTTCAATGTGCCCGGACATCCGCTCATTAATCCGGACGCGCTGCCCGGAGCGCAGTTTATTGCCAGCAGTCCGGACTACTTCCAGACCATGCAAATTCCTCTGATTGCCGGGCGCGTATTCACACAGCGCGATCTTTCGCAGCCGGTCGTCCTTATCAACGAAGCGCTGGCGCGCCGTTTTTGGCCGAATCGGAACCCGATCGGCGTCAAATTCATCACCGGACCCTGGGGTCCTAAGCCAACCTGGTCCCAAATTGTTGGTGTTGTCGCAAACCTAAAGCAGTTGGGGCTCGATTCCGAGCCGACCTTCGATCTCTATTTTCCGGCGATCGCGCCCAGCTATCTGACGATCAAGACTGCTGGCAATCCGCTTACTATCGCGGCCGCTGTGCGCCATGAAATTCACGGCATCGATCGTGATATCGCAATCTCCGATGTTCAGTCGATGGAGCAAATCGCGGTCGCCTCTGCCCGCACCCGCCGCTGGACCATGGCACTCCTAGCCGCCTTCGCAGGCATTGCACTTCTGCTGGCGATCGTGGGGCTCTATGGAGTCATGTCCTGGGCTGTGGCGCAGCGCAGGCACGAAATCGGAATCCGCATGGCGCTTGGCGCGCAATCAAATCAAATACGTCGCATGGTGGTCCGTGACGCACTAACGCTCAGCCTCTCAGGAATCGCGATCGGCCTGTTCTGTGCATTCCTGTTTCGCGATGGGCTCTCCCGGCTGGTCTTTGAGGTGAGCACAGCAGATCCCCTTATCTATGCCACGGTTCCTGCCGCGATGCTCATCGTCGCGCTGGTCGCGGCATACCTTCCCGCTCGCCAGGCGAGCCGTTTGGATCCTCTTACCGCGCTGCGCTGGGAATAGGGCTCGCCAGTTGTTATGGGAGCATCGCAATATGGGGAGTGTTCCGTCCCATGCGCACGTTCCGCACCTTCCGCAGGCAGTCGATGAGCGGTCGAGCCCGGCGGGGCTGCGCACCGTTGCCCTTTTTGAGGCGCTGAAAGGGCTAGTCGTGCTTGGAATCGGACTTTTTCTGATTTTCACGCATAAGCATGCGGCCGATTTCGCCGATTCACTGCTCTATCACTTGCACATCGATCCGGATAGGCGAATCTCAGATACGTTGATGGATGCCGCCTGGAAGGTCACAAACGCCAATCTGTGGACCATTGCTGCTGCCGCGGTAACGTACGCCGCGGTGCGCTTTACGGAAGGTTGGGGATTGTGGCGCCGGCGGGTCTGGGCGGAATGGTTCGCGCTGCTTTCCGGTGCACTGTACCTGCCCTGGGAGATCCTGAAGCTCATCGAGCGCGTCGATTGGGAGCGTCTGGCAGTCTTGGCCGTCAATATCGTGATCATACTTTATATGCTTTATATCCGGATCCTCGCGTGCCGCTCGATCACAAACTGCGAAGAAGCGAAACCCTCGTAATTTCTTGGGATTGCAAACCTGCGCCGAGCCCGCCGTCGCGCCCCACGTGCCATGATCCGCTTCAAAGCCTAACCTCCACTTCACGATTTGCCGATGACATCAATGATCGGTTTCTCGCGAATTTGGAGGTTTACATGAAACTACTCACCCGCTCAGGTATAGGGGTTCTGGCTCTTTGCTGCGCGATTCTGGCGGCAGGACAAACGCCGCTGCAACCGGCACAAATTGGGACGCCGCTCAGAGTTGTCGTGAGCGGCCCGGCCGACGTGTCCGAAGCTGCTTCGGGTCCCATGCCGAGAACGTCGATTGCTGCGCCGGAAGAAGGCCGGCATGACACCTTCATAAATCGCCTATGGATTGCCAGTCTATTCGCCGCAGGAGCGGGCACCAGCCTCGATGCTGCATCGTCTTGGGGCAAAAGAGAAGGGAATCCGCTGCTTGCGTCCTCGAATGGGGCTTTTGGCGCCAAGGGCCTTGGCATCAAGATGAGCGTAGCCGCGGCAGTCTTGATCCCGCAGATTTGCCTGCGAAAACATAAAGAGATGAAAGGGATTTTCGCAACGGGCAACTTCGCCGAGGCAGCGATCTTCTCAGGTGCCGCTGTGCACAATCTGCAGATCAGATCCGCCGCCACGATCCAATAATCGAATGCTCGAATCTTAGGCGTAAGCGCCGTTACTGGGTTTTTTTCACCAAGGTCGCCGTTCCGGCAGTCAAGCTCAAGGCGTGGCTATAGACGGTCGTCTTCCACTCCACACGAATACTGCTCTTGTCGACGGAGCTGATCTTGAATATGCCGCGACTGCCGTTTGAGGCCTGCCAAATAAATTTGTTCGATCCGTCTGGCGAAAGCGTGAAATTTACGTTTGGCGGAATCGGCTTGTCTGCGACTTGATATTTAGCGCGATATTGGCCGTGCAAGCCCCCTTGGTCCCAGACAAGTTGGAGGTCGATGAACTCAGGCGGGTAGAATCCGGGCCTTCCTTTTTCAGGCTCAGGCGGCGCATACACCCATTCGCCTTCAAGCGGATGCTGATGTTTGGGTTTCGTGACGCTTGCGATGCTCGCCGCTACAGGAGCAGGTTTGGATCGAGCGGCAGGAGCGGTTTCCGGTGGCCGCACTCCGACCACTGGTAAAGCAGATACGGGTATTCCGGCAGCATCGACGTGCCCAGCGTTCGCAGTTGGCACGTCAGGAGGAGGCGCAACATTGACGTTTAGGGCGCGAGGCTGCGCTGTTACGTTCGTGCTCGCAAGTACTAACGTCTTCCGCGCGGGAGTTGGAGCTGCGGATTCCGAGCCAGTATTCGCGGATTGAGCATCCGAACCTGCCGCTCGCGGCGGCGGGGGTGTGCGAACGGTGGCGACGGTCCGTGAGCCCGCGCTCGATGTGGGTTCGGCTCGCTGCGCAGATGCAGACTGGACGTTTCTGCGTGGCAGTTCATGCGCGGCAGCCGCTGCGATGGATTTCCCGTTCTTTGCCTCCGCTCGCGCTGGCGACGTCCGGCCGCGAACGCGCGCGGGATCAGCCTGATGTTTCTCAACCTGCACGGTCGTGACGCTATTCGAGGGAGCGGCGGTCTTCGGCTCGCCGGCAGCCTTGGATTCCGGTGGCCCCGTGCTTGCGGTCGCCTCGGAGGGTATATATGTCGGAGAACGGTTCGCAAACGAACTGCCCCAATTATCCGCCCAGAACCAAACTGCTCCAACGGTTAGCAGTACTGCTCCAGCCGTGCTAGCCAACCACCATGGAAACGACGCCATCCTCCTGCGCTTAAGAGGCGCTCGCATCGCAATGGTTCCTGGCCCGAATGGCAGGAGATCGCCGCGCAGTTGCTCGTCATACATACGACGTCGTTCCGGGTCGTAAAGGACCTCGACAATCGAATTCAAACGCCGCATTTGGGTCTCGGCCAGCAGTTTCATTCCCTCGTCGGTTTGTTGGTCCGGGTGGACGAGCTTGACCAGCCGGCGATGAGCTCGCCGAATCTCCTCGTCGGTGGCCGTCGGCTTAATCCCGAGTTCCTCGTAGTAGTCCATTGCCGTACTTCTGTTTGATCATCTTAAACTATTCCGTTATACTGAAAGGGTTTTTTGAGCCGTGCATTCGTCGGCTTCGGAGGACACGGATGGGTCTAAAAGGCATATCGAAGCTCTGTGTTACCGCTGCGCTGTCAGCAAGTTTTGGGTTCGCTGTAACGCCTCCCATCGGTGTAGCTTCCGCGCTTGGCACGTTTACGCTGAACGATGCCAAGGTGGAAGGCAATGCAAATATCTTCGACGGTTCGCGACTGGTAACGACCACCGGGTCCAGCCGCATTTATCTCGAGTCTGGCACGATGCTGACCCTCGGCACGAACTCCGCTGCCAAGTTCTATAAAGATCACCTGTTCCTGGAGCAGGGCGCCACGCGTGTCGAAGGAATGAGCCACTATGCGATTCGTGCCGCGAGTTACCGGGTGGAAAGCGTAGAACCGCTAACCGAGGCCGTCATTCGGATGGCTGGTGGGGAACTGCAAGTCGCGACGCTCACCGGCTCGGTGAACGTTGTCAATGCGCGAGGCGCTTTAGTTTCGCGCGTGACCGCCGGAACGGCCTCGGCCTTCGATCCGCGCGACAACAATACGGCGAATCCCAATCCGCAGCAGCCCGCCGCTCAGAGTGGCGCGACCGCAGGGACCTACGAAGAAGAACAGCGTAAGCGGCGCAAGAGAGAAAAAGAGCTGTTTCTTGTGTTGGGAACGGCCCTCGGCGGTTTAGGGCTTGCGGTGGATGCGATTCTGCAGCCCGGTTCCGCTACTCCGTCATCGACTAGTCCCTAACATCCGCGCCGGCGGCATTCTGGATCGCTCGCTAAACTGAAAATGTGTCCACAGGGGGGCGTAGCTCAGGTGGATAGAGCATCAGCCTTCTAAGCTGAGGGTCACAGGTTCGAGTCCTGTCGCCCCTACCATCATTTAGCCTGTGGAAATTTTGGACATCCCGAACAGATCCCGAACGATTCGGGGAACTGTTCGGCGACGAGGGGATTCCATCCGCCACACTGACGAGCGCTTCACTCCAAGAATCGACGGCAACGCGAACGCCTTCGGGTATCTCCTGGATGTAGACTGACGCTGTGATATCGGGCCGCGCGTGGCGCATCGCACCTTGAATATCCTTCACCGTTCCGTGTGCCTGCATTTGGGTTGCAAACGTGCGCCGGAGAATCTGAAAATTCAAAATCGGCGATCCCCGCTCGTTTCGCGATTGTCACGAAACGTACAAGACGGCTTATCTCATGTGCAGGATGGCGGCGACCGCCTACCCAAGGGCCGTCACATTGAGGAACTGGTGCAGGCGTGGAGGGAATTGAACCGGCATTATAGCTGCAACAAAGCGGTGGGCGTGACAGTTGGTTGATGAGCTAACTTCGTGGACATGCACTAAGGTTCTCTTTTCGACCCGTATCGCACGCGCCGCGCGTCGCTCAATGTCTGCCGAAGGTTCGCAAACAATATCGGCCTGCATTTACCAAGGCTCCGCCTTCTAATCTCTCGGCCGGCAGCCAGCAAGGCACCTCGAAGCTGATCGTTGGACGACTCTAGTTAGGCGATTCTTTTTTCTAGAGCTGTTTTGCGCCATCCATGGGACTTTGCCCAGATCTTGAGTGCGATCTCAGTCAGCCCGAACGAAGTAAGCACTGCGGGAATGATCGAAATCAGAGCGCCCGTGAGCACGGGCGACGGTTCCTCACCCCGCCTCTGTTCTGATTGCGGATCGTCGCGCGCCGCTCGTTGATCGTCTCCGGTACGATCCGACGTGCCCCGAACGATGAGCGGACATTTCCATGCGTGTACGAACTCAGGCAGACCGTCGCGCGTGATGCCACACGAGCACTGGCGCATGTCTGCCTCATTCACCTTGCAGCATTGCGGGCATTGCCAGCGCGAACCGATCCAAACGCGCGGCTGTGGCTCATAGATCGAGGCCGCAATCAGCTTGATATCCGCCAACGTCAGTTCTTCGCTTGGGGAGTGAGGCACCACAAGCAAAAGGTGTGTGCTCGCCAATGATTCTCTCGGATAAATCCGGCGGAAGCACCGTTGCGGCGTTTGATACCGCGCCTCACATTTCCGACGAACTTACGCCGCCAAACAGCCATCCCAAAATGATGCATGGTGCATCGGGTTAATCTCGATTGCTAACAGGCGCGAACTGGGGTATCTCATACATTAGGCGAATGGCGACTCTTGTCGTTCCGGTTCAGAGTATCGAGAGGCGCATGCGAGGAGGTTCGCAAGGATTCTTAGTTCGGGGTGCGAATGATGCTTCCTATGTCGCCAAGTGTGCTGGCAATCCTCAGGGAAATCGGACGCTCATCAATGAGTGGGTAATTACACGACTTCTGAAAGTTCTTCAACTCTGCACACCTGAGGTCTATCCCCTTCGGATCGAAGCAGGTTTGCCTGGGAGCGACCTGCTCAATTTTCAGGTCGGCCGGCGCACAATACCAGTACGCACCGGTATTCATCTTGGCTCAGTCTGCCCGGTTGACCCTACTCGTGTGGCAATTTTCGATTTTCTACCAAAGTCCTTATTACCAAAAGTCGTCAACCTATCGGACTTGACCAGGGCTTTCGCGGTTGATAAGTGGGTGGGCCAGACCGACAGTAGGCAGGTTATTTTCGCACGCGAACGGCCCCACAATCGAGCAATGGGATTTCGCACCTACCTGATAGATCACGGGCAAAGTTTTGCAGGCTCACAGTGGCAGTTTTTTGATGCTCCCTTACACGGTTTGTATTACGATCAATCAATTTACGCCCACGCCAGCGCCGAAGATGAATGTCAAAGAACGGTCCATCGAATTCATCAGTTGACGGATGAAGACCTGTATTTAGCCGGCCAAGGTATTCCTGAGGAATGGTTCGAGACAGGTGATCGGGAACAGTTGAACCGACTTCTTGAATCGCTTTCAAAGCGGAGAGAAAATCTCGCAGCTTTCGTAAATCGATCACTTCGAGAATTGCGGAACGGAGTGAACAGGTCGCGACCTGGACTATTACTCCTGTTGCTGTTAACCTTCCTCCCGATTCAAAAATGTCTTAATCCGACGAATCGAGTCGCCGATGTTGAAGTGAGCGCAAATCGATCTGCCGATTTCGCACAAGCCCCTGTGCGCCGGCCTCTCCTGTTCACCGCGAATGCTTATGACATTCGGGAAAGATCGCTGATTGCGGAACTCGTCAATGAATATGGAACACGGATCTGGATGGGTAATGCAGTCAGGAAGGACGGTCGATTTCAAACAAACGTTCCTCCGATTGCCGGAAAAGGCGTGTTCTTCTTCCGCCTGTATATTCGAGTGGGTCGAGCACCAGATGAATTGCTGCGCGAGTATGTCATCCTCGTGCAGTAGATCGCTGTCTCGACGCATGCGCTCGGGGGGCGGGTATTGAAAGCGAGTCTTGACCAACTCCAAATGCTTTTGAGATCGGAAACCTGGCGTCTCCCATTGAACCGCCTGAGGAGAGTTTCGATTTAGCGCCTTCGCTCACGGCCTAGCTTTTGTGCCCCTCTGCGACGGCGATGACCCTCCACGCGGGACGGCATGAAGCTATAACCGATGCCGGGAGATAGCTCAGCATTCTTTTCCTCGCATTTACGTCTGGCCGTACCCAAATCGGTTGGACCTTCGACGCGCCGCCCGGAGTGGTTGTATCCATTCCGAACTTCACATACGAACCACAGATCTTCAGTGGGATGTTGTGAATCAATTAAATGAGACAGTTACGTGTCTTCTCTAAGTCTTCTAAGCTGAGGGTCACAGGTTCGAGTCCTGTCGCCCTACCAATCGCCGGCACTTACTCAATCGTCAGCAGCAAATCCCGTGCTTCGACACTGTCGTGCACATGCACCGCGATCTCTTTCACCGTTCCCGAGATCGGCGCGTAGACTGTCGTCTGCATTTTCATCGCTTCCATAACCAGCAGTCGGTCTCCTTTGTTGATTGGCTGCCCCGGTTTCACGTGCAGCATCGTGACTGCACCTGGAATCGGTGCACCCACTTCACCTGGTTTGGACGCATCCGCTTTCCGCCGCGTCTCGGCTGTTTCCTTAATCGATTTATCGCGAACTTCGACTTCGCGCGGCTGTCCGTTCAACTCGAAGAAGACCGGTCGCATGCCGTCCGGCCGCGGCTCTCCGACAGTGAGTAGCCGCACGATGAGCACCTTGCCCGGCTCGAGCTCAATCGTGACTTCCTTGCCCTCTTCGAGTCCATAGAAAAACTCGGGTGTGGGCAACACGTCCAAATCGCCGTACTCGCTGCGCGCGGCGGCGAACTTCAGGAATACCTCCGGGTACATCAGATAACTCATCAGGTCCGTGCGGCTTGTCGATTCAGTCGCCTCGGCAACCTTTGCCGCTGCTTTATCCAGGTCCACTGGTTCGAGCCGCTCGCCAGGCCGGCCGTGTTGCGGCTGCTTCCCTCGCAAAACGATCTGCTGCAACTTGGGAGGCCAGCCGCCCTCCGGCTCACCCAGAGAGCCCATAAACATGTCGACCACTGAGTTCGGAAAAGTGATCTGGTGGTCGGCAGGCAAATTCTGCAGATCTTCTACAGTCATTCCGTGACTCACCAAGTAGAGGGCCAGGTCCCCGACCACCTTGCTGGAAGGCGTGACCTTCACGATATCGCCGAACGCAAAGTTCACACTCGCATACATGCGTGCTACTTCGGGCCAGCGGTCGCCTAAACCCATGCCTTCCGCCTGTTCCTTCAAATTCGTGTACTGACCACCGGGCATCTCATGGATGTACACCTCAGCGGTTCCCGATTTCGGCGCATTATCGAACGGAGTGTAATAGCTGCGTACGATTTCCCAATAGTCCGAGCATTGATTCAACGCGTCGAAGCTCAACCTGGTATCGCGCTCGGTGTGAGCCAGTGCGGCGACGATCGAATTGAGATTCGGCTGGCTTGTCATTCCACTCATCGCGGAGATCGCGCCATCCGCCACGTGCACGCCTGCTTCAGCCGCTTTCAGGACCGTCGCGGCATTAATTCCGCTGGTGTCGTGAGTGTGCAGATGAATCGGCAGCCCAATCTCTTCACGCAACGTTTCAACCAGCTTGTATGCGGCATAGGGCCGGAGCAGACCCGCCATGTCTTTGATAGCGAGAACGTGCGTGCCCATGCGCTCCAGTTCCTTGGCCAGCCGCACGTAATAATCGAGCGAATATTTTTCGCGCGCCGGATCGAGAATGTCTCCGGTGTAGCAAATCGCCGCTTCGCAGACGCGACCGGTCTTGAGCGCAGCTTCCACCGCAACTTGCATGTTCGGCATCCAATTGAGCGAATCGAATATGCGAAAAATATCGACGCCCTGCGCTGCAGCCTCTTTTATGAACTCCCGGACGACGTTGTCCGGATAGGCCGTGTATCCGACCGCATTGGACGCGCGCAGCAACATCTGAAAACAGATGTTTGGAATTCTCTCCCGCAAATCCTGCAGCCGCTTCCAGGGGTCTTCGAGAAGAAAGCGCATCGCGACGTCGAATGTTGCGCCTCCCCACATTTCGAGGCTGTATAGCTGCGGCAGCTCCTTCGACACGAACTCGGCGATCCGAAGCAGATCGTAGGTCCGGACCCGCGTAGCCATCAGGGACTGGTGCGCGTCGCGAAATGTCGTGTCGGTCAACAGAAGGCGCGTTTGGCTGCGCGTCCACTCGGCAAATCTTTCCGGTCCGAGCCGGTCCAGTAACTGGCGCGTTCCTTCCGGCCTTTCATTCTGTTTCGATTGCGGGATGGGCGCCGGCCGGATCGCAGCCGGCTTCGGACGTTCGGCAACTTCGCGATTGCCGTTCACGATGATGTCCGCGAGATAGGTCAGCAGCTTCGTGGCACGGTCGCGCCGCGCTTCAAACTGAAACAGCTGCGGAGTCTGGTCGAGAAACGATGTAGTCACCTCGCCCGATTGAAAGCTGGGATGGTTCACCACGTTCTCTAAAAACGGAATATTCGTCTTTACGCCGCGGATGCGGAACTCGCGCAGCGCGCGATCCATGCGCTGGCAGGCCTGACCGAAATTGCGTCCCCACGCGGTGACTTTGACCAGCAACGAATCGTAGTACGGCGAGATGACCGCACCGCCATACGCTGAGGCGCCGTCCAGACGAATGCCGAATCCGGCCGGCGAGCGGTACGTGTGAATCTTGCCGTAGTCCGGTGTGAAATTGTTCGCCGGGTCCTCCGTTGTCACGCGGCATTGCAGCGCAGTGCCGTGCAACGGGATCTGCTCCTGGCGCGGCAGATCGATCTCTTCGCCGAACAAGCTCAACTCTTGCGCGACTTGAATCTGGGTTCGAACGATGTCGATGCCGGTGACCATTTCCGTCACTGTGTGTTCCACTTGGACTCGCGGATTCACCTCAATGAAGAACCATTCGTGCGTATCGGCATCCACCAGGAACTCGACCGTTCCGGCGTTATAGTATTTCGCCGCCCGCGCCAGCGCGACCGCCGCTTCGGCCAACTCTCGCCGCACGGTTTCCGGCAGGCCAATCGCCGGAGCAATCTCCACCACTTTTTGATGCCTGCGTTGAACCGAGCAGTCGCGTTCGAACAGGTGCAGGATGTTGCCCTGCCGATCTCCAATAATCTGGATTTCGACGTGCTTCGCGCGCCGTATGTAGCGCTCCAGAAATACGGCGTTGTTGCCAAAAGCCGCGCCCGCTTCCTGGCTCGCTTCCTGTACCTTGGCTTTGAAATCGCGCGGGTCGTCCACCACACGCATGCCGCGACCGCCACCCCCGAATGCGGCCTTGACAATGAGCGGGAACCCGATCGCCCTCGCGACCTCTTCAATTGCGGGCGTATTCGGATCCACAGGATCTTCGGTTCCTGGCACAACCGGAATGCCGGCAGCCTGGGCGATCTTTCGGGCGGCCGTTTTATCACCTAACGCTTCCAAAATGTCCGCGCCCGGACCGACAAACGTGATCCCGGCGCGCTCGCATGCTCGCGGCAGCGCGGGATTCTCCGACAAAAAGCCGTAGCCTGGGTGAATGGCATCCACTTCTTTTTCAGCCGCCAGATCGACAATTCCCTCGACGTCCAGGTACGCCTGAACCGGACCTTTTCCTTGCCCGATCAGGTATGCCTCGTCGGCTTTGAACCGGTGCAAACTAAGCCGGTCTTCCTGCGAATAAACCGCAACGGTCCTGAGACGCAGTTCATTGGCGGCTCGCAGGATTCGGATCGCGATTTCGCCGCGATTAAGCGCAAGTAGCTTTTTCATCAATATCTAGGCCGGAATCTCACGATCGCGATGGAACAATTCCATGGAAGCCTGCGTAGTCTCGTTCGGAAACATAGTCCCAGTTTACGGAGGACGTTTATGCACCGCCGGTTCCTAGCCCTTGGCATCCTCGCCGCAGCCGCCGCGCTTTCAAGCTGCGACGATTTCGAAGGCTTCGCAGGAGCGAGACAGGATTTCCATTATTCGTATGCGATTCAGCCGGGCGGCCGGCTGGAGGTCGGGAACACGAACGGCTCGATTGAGATTGCCGGTTGGGATCGCAACACCATTGATGTGTCGGGCAGCAAGTACGCGCCGACGGAAACGGAATTGCGCGACGTTCAGATCAAAGTCGATGTCAACGGCAACAGCGCAGTCGTACATACGGAGATTCCGCACGACTTCTGGCACGGGAACTTCGGAGCGCACTATATGATTCGTCTGCCACGCCAAGTTCGGCTCGATCTGGTTCGCACTACCAACGGATCTGTTACTGCCGAGGACCTCGAGGGCGGCGGCGAAGTCAGAAGCACCAACGGGCGCATTTCGCTGTCACGCGATACGGGCGATTACGATATTGAGACAACGAACGGCACAATCGATCTCGATGAGCTAATGGGCGATACGCGCGCGCAGACCACGAACGGCGGCATTCACGGCCGGCTCAAGGGAGGAGCTATCGACGCGAGCTCGACCAACGGCGGCATCGATTTCACGATTGAGAAGCCGAAAGACGACCGGCCGATTCACGTTCATACGACGAACGGCGGCATCACTTTGGCACTCGCGGAATTTCACGACAATCCGGTGACTGCCGAGACGACCCACGGTAGCGTCACGCTTCGATTACCTTCCGACACGAACGCGCGGATCAGCGCCCATACCAGCTTCGCGAGAATCACCAGCGACCTGACGTTCTCTGCGACCGAAGATATCTCGAAGCACGAGTTGAATGCCCGGCTGGGGCACGGCGGGTCGCAGATTGCCGTGCACACCACGACCGGCGGAATTCGGATCGAACGCTACTGACAAACGGTAGAATAATGGGCGTGAAAATCGTCCTGTTCTTACTGTGCGCGGGAGCACTGCTTGCGCAGCAGGCGCCTGAAAAGCCCGGGGACTTTACGATCCGATTCGAGCCGGCGGCGAAGCTCCAGACCGGTGTAGAAGTGCCCTTTACCATCACGGTCATTGATGATTTACACAAACCTGTGATCGATGCGAAAGTTACTCTGCAGATCTCTACCACCGACGGCACTCAAGCGAAAGTATTCAAGGCGCCGCAGATCGGTCGTATAGCGAGTCCAGGAGTGTACACGGCCAAACCGATCTTCCCGTTTGCAGGCGAATGGAACGTTTACGTCGAGGTGCATCTCGAAAACCACATGAGCGCCCGGACGATTCAGTTCAGCGTTCCACAGTAGCGGCCGTCAGGCAACGGGCGCGACCGAAGCCTCGCCCGCGCTGACAGACGCGAAAAACCTAGAACATGTATAGCGGAGTTGGGGCGGGGGCAGTCTCTTCGATGCCGCCCGCTGGAACTGGCTGACCTTCGGGTTCGCCGATTTGGCGGCAGAAAATTCCACTCTCGCCGAGATAGATTTCCAACTCTGCCGGCCGCGGAAGCGAGCCCTGGATGAGCGCCTCGGAAAGTGGATCTTCGATGTACTTCTGAAGCGCCCGCCGCAGTGGACGCGCCCCATAGCTGCGGTCGCCACATGTCTTATCGAGAATGTATTTCGCCGCTTCCGGCTGAAGTCGAATGCGGAGCTGTTTGGAGACGAGATTTACATTTACCTGGTCCACAAGCAGATCGATGATCTTGATCAGGTCTTCGTCTACCAGTGACGTGAACAGGATCACTTCGTCAATGCGGTTCAGGAATTCAGGATTGAACGCGCGCTTGACTTCACTCATGACCTGTTCCTCAATCTTCTGGGGAATGCCGGTCGTGGCGTGCGTGGAGAACCCGATCTGCCCGCGCTTATCGAGGAAGCGCGCGCCCAGGTTAGAGGTCATGATAATGATCGTGTTCTTGAAATCCACCGTGTTGCCGAGGCCGTCCGTCAACTGGCCATCCTCGAACACCTGCAAGAGGATGTTGTAAATATCCGGATGCGCCTTTTCGATCTCGTCCAACAGGATGATGGAGTACGGCGCGCGCTTTACGCGCTCGGTCAATTGTCCGCCTTCCTCGTAGCCGACGTATCCAGGAGGCGATCCGATTAGTTTTGAGATCGAATGTTTCTCCATGAACTCGGACATATCGAACCGGATGAGCGACTTCTCGCTGCCGAACAGAAATTCAGCGAGGGCCCGGGCTACTTCCGTTTTTCCGACACCCGTCGGTCCCAGGAACAGGAACGATCCCGCCGGCCGTTTCGGAGATTTTAAGCCTGCGCGTGAACGGCGAATCGCGCGCGAGAGAGCTGAGATCGCTTTCTCCTGGCTGATCACTCGTTTGTGCAGCTCTTCTTCGATACGCAACAGCTTGTTAATCTCTTCTTCTTTGATGGACGTCATCGGCACGCCGGTCCAGCGCGCGACCACATCCTCAATATCGTCTTTCGAGACTACGCCTGTCGAGGTATCGTCCAGGTTATACTTTTCGCGAAGCTGCCGCAGGTTCTCGCGCTCTTTGCGTTCTTCATCGGAATAGAATCGCGCCTTTTCGAATTCGTGATTGGCGATGGCGTTTTCCATCCGGTGGACGATGAACTTAATGCGCTTCTGGATATCGGCGACTTCCGTCGGAAGCGTGGTCTGCCGGAGCTTCACCCGCGCACCGGCTTCGTCGATTAGATCGATAGCCTTGTCCGGTAAGAAGCGATCCGGTATGAAGCGCGTTGAGGTGTAAACCGCCGCTTCGATCGCCTCATCGGTGTACGCCACGGCATGAAATTTCTCGTAGCGCTCCTTGATCCCGAACAGAATCCGGATCGCATCGGCCTCGGCCGGAGGCGGAACTTTCACAGCTTGAAAGCGCCGTTCGAGCGAGCGGTCCTTTTCGATGGATTTGCGATATTCGGCCGGGGTGGTTGCGCCAATGCACTGGATTTCGCCGCGCGACAAAGCCGGTTTCAGGATATTTGCCGCATCGAGCGAACCCTCGGCGGAGCCGGCGCCCACCAGCGTGTGCAGCTCATCGATGAAGATGATCGCATTCTGGTTTTCCATCAATTCCTTCATGATGGTCTTCAGGCGCTCTTCAAATTGGCCGCGGTATTTGGTGCCCGCCACGATGAGCGAAAGATCCAGCGCCAGAATCCGTTTATCCGAGAGGAAGGAAGGCACATCGCCGTCGGCGATTCGTTGCGCCAAACCCTCCACAATTGCCGTTTTGCCGACTCCCGGCTCACCGATCAGCACTGGATTGTTCTTCGTGCGACGGCACAGAATTTGTACCACGCGATCTAATTCGGAATCTCGTCCAATCAGCGGATCGAGCATCCCATCTACTGCCGCCTGCGTCAGATCCCGGCTGAATTCGGCCAGCAGGGAGCTTTCCTTGGGCCGGCTTGCCGATGTCTTCTCCGAGGCGGAACGCGCAATCTCTTCGCGCACGGCCGAAAGCCGCAGACCCCGCTCATGCAAAATTTCCGCTGCAAAGCTCTTCTCTTCGCGCAACAAGCCCAAGAGTAGATGCTCTGTCCCAATATGCTTATGGCTCAGACGCTCTGCTTCTTCAGCGCCGTACGCCAATACACGCTTACATTCGTGACTCAAGGGAAGATCCACTGAGGTGGAAACCTTCTCCCGCACGGTCGTGTGAGCTTCAATCTGCTTGCGAATCGATTCAATCGCGGCGTGGGACCGCAAAAAGCGATTGGCAAGCGCCTTGTCCTCGCGCAGAAGACCTAACAATAGGTGTTCCGTCTCGATATAAGGGCTACCGAACTGGCTTGCCTCGTATCTTGCGAAGAAGATAACGCGGCGAGCTTTCTCGGTGTATCGTTCAAACATAAGTGCCACCGTCAAGACGGGTTGCGTCTTGTATTATCCTGGCTTCCTGTGCATTCATCATAGATGGCCTGTGCAAGGCGCCGTTTTTCAATTCCAAAACTTGCGTCGCCCGAGCGGCGAAATGCAAATTGTGCGTTACAAAGATCGATGTTAAACCGTGAGACGTATGCAAACCGTTCAACAGGTCCATGATTATCTCCCCCGTCCGGGAATCGAGATTGCCGGTCGGCTCGTCGGCCAGCAAAACTTTCGGATTGCCCGCCAACGCTCGTGCCAGGGCGACACGCTGCTGTTCGCCTCCCGACAATTCGCCCGAACGGTGCGCCGCGCGATTTCTTAAACCGACTTCATCCAGCCGGTGGAGAGCGGCTTCAGCCGCATCGTCCGGTGTGACGCCCCGGATCAGAAGCGGCATCATCACATTTTCAACTGCCGTAAACTCCGGCAGCAGCGACGGGTTTTGCCACACGAACCCAATATGCCGGTTCCGGAAGTCCGCCAAATCGTGCTCGTCTAACGATGTGATGTCGCGGCCATCGAACCGGATTCGTCCGGAAGAAGGTCTATCAAGGCCGCCTAGCAGGTGCAAGAGCGTAGATTTACCAGCGCCAGATTCTCCAATGATTGCTAGCTGCCCGCCACGGCGCACCTGGAGCGACAGATTCTTGAATACTACGATTTCCGCGTCTCCGGAGCGGTAGGTCTTACTTAGAGAGTCCGCCCAAATGCCGCTGTCCGCGTCCAAACTCCCGCCTTCACCTCTAGATTAAAACAGATAAGGTCAGATCTGTAATGTGCAGCCCGGCTGAAGCTCACTTTTACCTGCGGAGTGCTCTAGCGCCCTGGCCGTTTCGGATCGCACCTGTTCACTGACTTATCGGCTAGTTTTTGGAACTGTCCTAAGGGATTACTTCACCACAATGTTGATCAGCCGGTCGGGCACGACCACAATCTTCACAATCTGTTTACCTTGGACGAACGGCTTGACCTTCTCGTGCGCCAGCGCGAGCCGCTCCAGTTCTTCCCTGGGCCTACCAAACGGCACGTGAAGATGGCCCCGCAGCTTGCCGTTTACTTGAACGGGAATTTCCGCGAGCTCTTCTTTGGCTAATTCTTCGTCATAACGCGGCCACGGTTGCCGGAAAACCGGACCGCTATGCCCCAGCACGTCCCACAGATCCTGCGCGGCATAAGGCGCAAACGGAGCCAGCATCAGCGTGATTTTTTCGCAAATTTCCCGCGTGGCCTCGCCCGACAGCTTTGCTTCGAGCTGATAGAGCTCGTTGACCAGCTCCATCAAGGACGCGATCGAGGTATTGAAATGCCAGCGGCTGTCGAAATCGTTCGTGATTTTGCGAATCGTGTGGTGTAGCTTTCGGAGCGCCTGGCGATCGGCATCGTTGAAACTGCCACTTGCCGTGTCGATCCGCATTCCGGGTGACAAATCGATACAGCCGGCCGAGGAACCGGTTGACTCCCGATACCCCCTCCTCCTGCCAATCGAGATCGCGGTCGGGAGGCGAGGCGAACAGCGAGTACATGCGCGCGGAATCGGCGCCAAATTGAGCCACCATGTCGTCCGGCGATACGACGTTCCCCAAACTCTTGGACATCTTGGCGCCGTCTTTGATGACCATGCCTTGCGTAAACAAGCGCCGGATGGGCTCACTGTTTGCGACGATCCCGATATCACGCATCATTTTGGTCCAGAAACGCGAATAGATCAGATGCAGGATCGCGTGCTCCACCCCGCCGATATATTGGTCAATCGGGAACCAGTGCGCGATGATCTCCGTTTCGAACGGTCGAGAAGAATTGAGCGGGTCGCAGTAGCGATAGAAGTACCAGGAGGAATCGACAAAGGTATCCATCGTGTCGCTTTCGCGCCGCGCCGCGCCTCCGCATCGAGGGCAGGGCACCTCCACGAATGATGCGACCGATTCCAACGGCGACTTACCCTGGCCCGTGATCTTGACGTGAGACGGCAAGAGCACCGGAAGATCTTTCTCGGGAACTGGAACAGCACCACATCGTTCGCAGTAAATGATCGGAATGGGCGTTCCCCAGTAGCGCTGCCGCGAGATCCCCCAGTCCTTAATCCGATAAGTGATCGATTCCGCTCCGAAATCTTTCTCGCGCACAAACTCCGTCATCCGGCGGCGCGCCTCTGCGCTGGGCAGCCTCGACCACTGCCCGGAGTTTTCGACGATGCCGTCCTCGAGAAATGGCTCGGTCATCGATGTGCCATCGGCAAGGGATCCGTCAACCGGCCGGATTACCGGTACAACGGGAATACCGTAGCTCCGGCAAAATTCAAAATCCCGTTGATCGTGCGCCGGAACGGCCATAATTGCGCCCGTCCCGTACCCCAGCAGCACGAAATTGCCGACCCAAATCGGAATCTTCTCGCCGTTGAACGGGTGAATGGCATATTGGCCGGTGAACAGCCCGACCTTTTCGAGGCTCCCCGGATCCTGGCGCCCGGTCGCGTCGATCATTTCTTTGATGGCCAGACGCGCGGCATTATCGCTCGCAAGATGCTCAACCAGCGGATGCTCCGGCGCCAGAATCAGACACGTCGCGCCATAGATCGTGTCGATACGGGTTGTGAAAATCCGAATTTTGTTAGGCTCTCCTTCGACCGGAAAATCGACTTCCGCACCCTCCGAGCGGCCGATCCAATTCCGTTGCATGGCCAGCACGCGTTCCGGCCAGCCCTCTTCCAACTGCTTCATGTCGTCGAGCAACTCTCCTGCATAGGCGGTGGTCTTCAGAAACCACTGCTGCATCGCGCGTTGCTCGACCGGTGTTGTTTCGTGCCGCCAGCAGCAGCCGTTCACTACTTGCTCATTCGCCAGCACGGTCCCACATTCCGGGCACCAGTTCAGCAGCGCTTTTTTGCGGTACGCCAATCCGCGCTCAAACATCTTGAGAAAGAACCACTGATTCCAGCGATAGTATTCCGGCTGGCAACTCGCGATCTCGCGACTCCAATCAATCGCAAAGCCCAGCCGCTGCATCTGCGCTTTCATGTGGGCGATATTGCCGAGGGTCCATTCGCGCGGATCGCGGCCTTCCTTCAGTGCTGCGTTCTCGGCAGGCAAACCGAAGGCATCCCAGCCCATCGGGTGTAGAACGTTGTAGCCGCGCATCCACATGTGGCGCGCCAGCGCGTCGCCGATGGCGTAGTTGCGAACGTGTCCCATGTGCAGCTTGCCGCTTGGATACGGCAGCATTTCGAGCACGTAGTATTTGGGCCGGTCCGGCGCGTTCGCTACGTAGAGCGACGGTCGCTCGCCCAACGCTCGTACCACTTGGGCTCGATTTCTTTGTAGTCGTACGCTTTCTCGGGGATACAAGCTCCTTC
Organism: uncultured Acidobacteriaceae bacterium; assembly: GCA_963722935.1. Classification (GTDB taxonomy): domain Bacteria; phylum Acidobacteriota; class Terriglobia; order Bryobacterales; family Bryobacteraceae; genus Bog-105. Next base: position 303,350 of record CAVROY010000002.1, read on the forward strand.
AGTGCTGTGACGTTTCGCAGATCGTCGCCCGGCTCATCGACGGGCGTTTCGAGGATGAACGCTTTTGTCGCGAAGTTCCGGATGGTTCAGAATGCGGCGAAAGCCTTCTAACCCAATATAACCAGCGCCAATGTTTGCGTGACGGTCGGAATGCGAATGTAGAGGCGTTTTCGTGTCGTTGGCATGAATCACAGGCACGTTCGCGAGGCCCAACGTTTCCCCGGCACATGCCAGCAGCCGGTTAAGTCCGGCTTCGCAGGCAATGTCGAACCCGCTGACATAACAGTGGCATGTGTCCAGGCAAAACCCGACAGGTATGTCGAGATAACGGACTCGCGAGTGCCCGGATCGTAGACAACTCGTCCAGCTTCCCTCCAAGCTGCGCACCTGCGCCCGCCGTGTTTTCAAGCAGGATCGGTCAATTTCGCGCCGCGTTTTAGCTGCGCGTCTACCGCCCTCCAGGCGAGCGCAATCGCTTCGGCGACATTCAGCATTCCCCGCTCGATGGTCATGCCCTTGTAATTGCCGGGATGCACTACCACGTAATCCGCTCCGATCATCAGCGCTCGTTCCATCTCACCCCGAAATCCGTCGATTGATTTTTCCCGAATCACCGAAGCGGAGCGGCCAGGTTGATCAGATAACTGCTGTGAATCACAAGCGGCGTCAGGTCGTGTCTGCTCGCGAAGCTGTTTCAAAAGCCGGATCTGCTCCGCATCGGGCTGCTTGGCTCGCCACATGCGCGGACTGGCCGAAAAGATCTGAAAGGTGTTCGCGCCCAGCTCATGCGCCTTGCTGGCGGCGCGATCCAGCGAGCCCGCCGTGGAGCAGTGGATGCCGATACGCAAGTCTCAGCATAACCATACGGTGCCTTCGCATTACCCCTCCGTATTAACTTGGATCTGGTGGCCCGCTATTTCACGTTGACCGAGGCGGAACGGCTGTTGCCGGAGCTTGAACGCCTTTTGCAGCGGCTGATCGATTCGAAGCGAGACTACGATGCAGCCGATAGCGAGCTCACCGGCATTGCAGAGCGGATTGCATTGACTGGAGGAATGGCTGCCCCGCGCGAACGAATCGCCGGGCTTCGCGCACGTAAAGACGCCTCCGCGCGCACTCTCAAAGCAGCGGTCGAACAAATTCAGGAGATCGGCTGCGAATTGAAGGACGTTGAAACTGGTTTAATCGATTTCCCGACGCGTTACAAGGGCCAGGAGGTGTATCTCTGTTGGAAACTGGGCGAATCGGCCATCGGATTCTGGCATCCTGTGGCGGATGGTTTTCGAGGGCGACGGCCGATCGATGACGATTTCCTGGCCAATCATCGCGGCAGCAGCTCATCCTGAGATCGAGTTTTTGATCTACGGTTGTTACACTACACACGGATGCTGTTGGCCCGAGAATTTGTTGGGTACCTTTCCCGGCAACTCGTCACCCGTCTTAGTCCCGCTTCATTCGAAACATCGAATCCGACGGTTGCCGCCGGGGTCATTGCCCATATCATCGAAGAGGATCTTTCCACCGAAGACCGGTTGAATGACGAGGTCCGCGATCTGCTGGACGATTACAGCGATTACATGCGGCGCGAGAACATTTCGTACCAGGAGATGTTCCGAAAAATAAAGAACCAGTTGATGGCGCAGCGCAAATTGACCCGGGCGGCGGGCCGGGATACCGGGGACCCCATGAAGCTGTCCCGCGATCGCGTGAACGAGCTGTCTCACAAGATCGTTTCCGGTATGCGCAAGTCGCGCGATTTTCGGGTTCGCAACGACCCGAATGAGCTCCGGCTTGCGATTGTTCGTGAGATGACAGACTTGCTGCAGCTCGAAGAGCGCATCGATAAAGCCGCGCGCCAAAAGATTAAGACCCAGAAGCGCGATATCGCGGAAGGCGGCGAAGAATACGACATTCTGCACAAGCGCTATTACGCGGAAGAACTGAAGAAACTCGGTATCAATCTCAGCGGTGGCTAAGTTCAGCTGGGCAAGCGCCAGCGGCTGGTTCGAGTTTCGCAGATCGCTCGCGTCGTAGACCACAAATTTGCTGTTCCGAAAAACCCATCGGACATTTCGCAACTCGTTCGGTAGTTTTAGAACGTAGTAATCGATCGGCAACGAAAGCATGTTCTCCAGTGCTTGGGGCGAGAAACCGCCCTGCACGTCGTCACGCCACCGCTGCCACCACTCGGAAGCGAACGACTCGGAATCTGGAACCAGCGTGCCGCTCTGCCAGTCGACCCATAGAGCCCGGCGGGATTCGGCGCGAAATATTCCCGGGTCCAGTTCTTGTCCGGCATCGGGAAACAGAAACATGGAGCTGCCCCATGTTTCTTTTTCAGCCCAATCCGAAAGCTCGGTGATCGGCTCTCGGCCGATCAGTTCTGTTCTTGGTACTCCACTGGCGAGTGGCAACACAAACAGAGCCGCTACCGGCAGACACAGGATCACGGCGTTCCATTGCGTCTTCGCGAGTTTTTTTGCCGCGAAAACCAAGGTGCACGCGAACGCGATAGCCACGGCAAGCTCGCGCAGAGCCAGCGCGCTGCCCAAATGAATTACGTCCAGGATTTGCACGTTCATCGGCAGCATGAACACGAGAACGAACCACAGACTGGCTTCTACGAATCGGCCTGACCGGGCCGCGTACAATCCGGCGATCGCGCACGCAAATAAACCGAACATGACGGTGTACTGAAGAGCTCTCGCCGGCTGTATTTGCGGAATGAGCGACCAGCGGAACAAGTCGAGCAGGAGAGCCGATACGGGCACGCTGAGGATGCCGAAGAGCGGAAGAGCCAGCAAAAACCATCGCATGCGCCCGTTTAAGAATGCCCAAATGCGAGCGGTAGCCCAAAGGCCACAGACGAATATCGCGAGATAATGCCACATCTCGCGGTCTGCCCAGAGTGAAACCCAGGCAAATGGCGTCCGGTACTGCTGCAGTATGGCGAATGGTTCGGGAATCGTGCTGAAAACGTCCTGGCGCTCCAGAATGCCCGGCTGTAACTGCGCCAGGTTCGCGAGCAACAGCGCAAACACGAGCAGGATCGGCAGTGCCGGACGCACGATGCGGCGTGAACCCCGATCTGCAATAAATGCGAGGAAAATGGCGAGCCAAAAGGGCGCGGCGATAACCGGATCATAAAGGACCGCGACACCTCCTGCCAACCCCGCCAGCAGAGGCTTTTCTCGCGCCATTAGACCGGCCGTCAGCAATATCAGACCGAAGGCGAACGAGCGTGGTATCGCTTCGGGTTCGACAAGGTGAATTTGGGGCCGGCTAATGTCGCGCCCAAGTTCAACAATGCAGCGATAACCAAGGCTAAAGCGTCGCCAACGCCACAGGATAGTGCCAGCAAGAAAATTCCCAATAACCCTGCGGCTCGCGTCACGAGCTGCTGAGCGGCGAGAGTGGTCTGAAAGTCCAAATGCGCCGCCGCATGCAGAAACAACGTCATTTCGTCATAAATCGTATAAGCGACATTCGGGTGCGTCGCCACTAAGTCGCGCGATAGGAAACCGGGGCTATCCAGCCGCTCGAGCATCGGCAGGTAGGTCTGAGTGTCTCCCTCGAGATAGGTGTGTCCCGGAAAAAATTGATATTCGAGCCACGTGAAGGCGATAATGCCGAGGAAAAGGAGAATGGTCCTCCGCATTACTGCGCTTGCGTCTTATTCAGCTGCTCTTTGGCCCAGAGTCTGTTTGGATCGAGTTGCAATGCGCGTTCAAAAGCTTTCCGCGCTTCAGCGTCCCGGTTCGCTTTTCGAAGCGCGATGCCTTTCCAAAGGTAAGCCTCGGGCAAGTTCGGATTCAGCGAAATCGCCCGATCGAAGTCTTTCAAAGCAAGATCTACGCCACCGCCCATAGCGGATGGAAGGTAGTAATTCCCCACGCCGCGGGTTACGTAAGCAAGTGCGAGTTTGTTATCCAGTTGAATGGCTTTGTCTATCTCATCGCGCGCGCACTGCCCATATTTCAACGTCCCCATTAACGGATTAGCTGGAATAACTTGACCGCACAGCTCGCCCAGCAGGCGATGATATTCCGCGTTAGATCGGTCCCCAGCCACCGCCTTCCGCGCCGCATCCAGCCCACCCTCGGCAAACGCTTCCGATTTCTTCTTGTCGTGCAGCTCAATCGCTACTTCGGCGGCGTACGAGTAGGCCAGGGCCAGATTGTAAAGAGCGCGATGGAGAGCTCGGTTGAACTTCCTGATATTGACGAATGAGGCGATCGAGCGTGTCCAGATTTTGCCGGTCCCGAGCGGCCACCAAATCGTTCATGGACGGTACTGCCGACATGGCCGTGAGGCAAAACGCGACTGAAAATAGCTGCAAAGCCTGCCTCAGTTTCGAACGCCCGCGCATATTCGCTTCCATTGTAAGAACGACGCGCAGCAAGCCTCAGAGTTTCGATACTCTGCGCTCGATTAATAGAAAATATAGAGCGACGACGACCACCAGCACGCCGTTGGCCGCCATGATCGCCGGAGCAGATGTTTGCTTAATCAGCAGTCCTGAGATTAAGCTGCCCAGCGGCATGCCGCCGCGGAACGCTACGTTGTAGACGCTCATCACCCGGCCGCGCATGGCATCCGTGACGTAAAGCTGCACCAGCGACAAGTTCAGCGTGAATACCATCATCAGCGCTACGCCGGACCCGAACACGAGAGCTGTACTGAAGATCAGGTTTTTCGAAAGTCCGAAAGCCATGATCAGGCCGCCTAAAAGCAGCATGATGACCAAGGCTCTTTTGGCTTGTCCTCTTTGGTTCTGACTGCCTGCAATAAGAAGCGCGCCGGTTATGGAGCCCAATCCGGAAAAGCACAAGAAGAGCGTAAAAGTGTTGGCCCCGCCGTGGAAGACGCTTCTTGCCATCACAGGCAAAAAGGTGATCAGCGGGAAAGACAACAGCGCTGTTAAAAACGCCAGCGCGACCAGACCTGTCATTCCATCCCGCTTGCGCAGAAAATCGACGGCTTGGCGCATGCTCTCGAGATCGATTCGCCCGTTTTCTGGGGAACGAAACGGGGATGAATCATGAGAAGCGTAATGATCACCGCAATGTACGAAACCCCATTCAATCCGAAGCACCAGGCGGCGCCGATTTTAGCCAGTGCGAGTCCGCCCAAAGCCGGCCCGAGAACACGCGCCACATTGAATTGGATCGAATTGAGTGCAATCGCGTTTTGAAGGTCTTCCTTGTCGACGAGACACGGAATCAGCGCCGAGTAGGCCGGTCCGCCAAATGCCTGCCCGAGGCCGACCGTGAACGAGAGGCACCAGATATGCCATACCCGCACCAGCCCAGTAATCACTAACGCGGTCAGCACAAACGCGCAGCACATCTGGATGAATTGCGAGATCAGCAGCAAACTTTGACGGGCCTCGGTCCGCAAACACTCCACCAAAAAGTGAGAACAGAAAGATCGGAATCTGACCGAAAAACGCGTCGAGACCAAAATAGACGGAGAATTGGATAGCTGTACACCAGCCAGCTCTGCGCGAGGATCTGCATCCAAGTCCCGATCGTGGACATGCAGGCGCCGAGCCACATCAGCCGAAAATCGTGATAGTCGAATGCTTTAAAGACTCGCCTCAGCAAGCAATGTTCTTTGTAGCACGTGCACTCTGTTAAAGACCGGGGGCAGTGAAATGAAGTTCGATCTGACGGAGAGGCTTCGCGCGATTGATCAGGTGCAGCAGATTGCCATCGACGTCTCTGAAGAACACAAGGCGGTTGCCTTCATTCGCGTAAGGCTCGCCTTCGAAATTGACGCCTTGCTCTCGCAGCTGATTGTAGGCGGAATCGAAATCATCAACAGAGATGGCGATGTGCCGTCATGCCGGGCGTACGTATTGCAGTCTCGGGCGCTCGCCTTCCGCTGGAATAATCTCGATCAGACTGCCGTCTCTTGCTTCGACAAAGTAGTTGCCCGCATATTCATAAGCGATTTCAAATTCCAGATTGTCAACGTACCAATCCGCAAGTCTCTTCGGGTTGGCTGAGGCGATGGCGAAGTGTTCTATTCCGTTGAACACAGAGCTGATTGTAGCAGGCGACGAAATCAAAACACAGTAAAACAGAACGCTGTAGCGCCGCTCTGGGCAGCAGCGCATACTCGCCCGGTTCAAGCATGTGGCCTGCCTCGATGCGCAATACGCCCTGGCATCGAAGCCGCACGTAAGGCGGAGATCTTCCGGGGCGTCGATTGTCGGCTCCGTCTTTGCCTTTGCGCCTCGCGGTGCCCGTCACGTACATGAAGATGACAGAGCTCCAGTTGATCGGCGCTGATCTTTCCGGCTGCAAACAGAAAAATGGGCTCGGGCAGCGGCGTGCGGGCGCGACGATGTAGTTCCCGGAACGGAGATGAATCTTGCCGTCCGTCTTTCGACCCGTGGCCGGTTGCGCATCGGTCGGAACCAGCTTGCTGGCTTCCAGCAGAATAGGGCAGATCCTTTTTTGGCGGCGTGAACCGGCATCCTTTTGTGCCCGCAGCGCGCCGCCGGCAAAAACGGAAGAGTGCACATCAGAAAGTCCGCCGGCGTCATCATCGACAATTCAACTTACTTCGGATGCTGCGGAAACCAGGGTTCAAATCGAGGATCGAGGAAGTCTGTAATCGAAGAGTCGATGGCATGGAATTCGGTCGGCGTGGTCTCGACGCCCACGATGCGCATCCCAGCGGCTCGAGCGGCTTCAACCCCTGTCGGCGAATCTTCGAAAACAATGCAGTTGACCGGTTGTGCCTCAGCCGTTCGGCGGCTTTCAGATAGATATCGGGAAAAGGTTTGGGGCGATTCGCTTCAAATCCATCGACGATTACTGGAAAAAACCGGGTAAGATGAAAACGGTCCAGAACGAAATCGATATTCGCCGGTTCGGCGTTGGACGCCACAGCTTTCGGTATTTCCGGGTGCCGCTTGAGAAATTCGGTGAATCCCGGAACGCTATAGTCCGAAAAGGTCGATTCCAGCAGCATCTTGCGGAAGAGTCGCTCTTTCGCGGCGCCATGCTCGAAATTGACATCCTCAGGAAAGTGTGGCCGATCAGATCCCGCACCAGTTCGGAATTGCGTTTTCCGTGCATCCGGCGTTCCAGGTCTTTGACCCGAATGCCGAGCGGGCCAGATAGCGCTCCCATGCAAGCGTATGCAGCGGCATCGAGTGAACCAGCACTCCATCCACATCGAAGATAAGCGCCGAGAACGGCTTGGGCTCCACTCACGGCGTCGAGAATAGCATGGCGCAGGTGCTGCGCTGCTTGCCGGAAGCGCGAAAAGCGCGTTGCGACGTTATAATCGGGGCACGCGGCTGATTGAATATGCCGTTCGTGCACATTTGAGCCAAAGAGCCAAATCTCCCTGCGAAAGATCGGTCATGCGCCGCGTCTTGGGCAGCCGCACTGGCGCCTCGCTGCAACGGTTGCCGCACTTGGACTCATCGCGCCGCTCATTGATGCCTCTACCTTAAGCGGTCCCATCCAGCGGGCCGTGGAGGATGCGCTCGGCCGCAAGATTCAGTTCAGCAAGATTCAATTTACGTCTTTTTTCTGGGCCGGGTTTCTTGCTGGAGAACGTGAGTATCGCGGAAGATTCTCGCTATGGGCTGGAGCCTTTTGCCTGGGTCCCTACGCTGCGCGCGCGGTTGCGGCTTGACAAATTGCTGTTCGGGCAAGTGCGGCTTTCCAGTCTGCGTCTTGACGATCCGTCGCTCAACGTCGTCAGGCGCGATGACGGGACGTGGAACGTTGTTTCGTTGATGCAGCGGCTAAGCGCACCCAGGCGGATGCCGCTGAATTTATTTCCGGCGTTCGAAGTGGAGGCGCCCGTATCGACTTCAAGCTCGGCACCCGGAAAACGACGCTCTACGTTTTAAATGCGGATTTGCCATTTTATCCCGAACGATCCGGCAAGCTGTTCCTCCAATTTTCAGGATCGCCGGCGCGTACCGATCGTGCGGGCACTGGGATTCGGCCATCTGCGCGGCACGGCGAACTGGTATCTCAATCCGCCGAATCCGCAGGCGAACCAGCTTGAAACGAATATCACGTTGGACCCCAGCAACCTGAGCGAACTGGCGACTCTGGTGCAAGGTGAAGATATCGGCGTGCATGGATCCATCGGCGGCCACGCTCCGGATAGCTGGACCGATTGACGCTTTGCGTGTCGCCGGAGACATGCAGCTAGGCGACGTACATCGTTGGGATCTGCTTCCATCGAGTGGCGAGGACTGGCGTGTCCGCTACGCGGGTGGCATCGACTGGGCGGCGCACAGCCTCAATTTGCACACTGTTCCGGCCGGGAAAGACCGATGACCAATCCAATCGCAGTCGACCTGAACATCAACGAATTCCTTACGCATCCGGCGTGGACATTAACCGCGCAGCTCGATGGCGCGCCGGTTAGGCGATCTCTTGCCGCTCGGGCGAAGGAATGGGCTTATCGCTCCCGGAACAATTGAATTAACGGGTGCGGTACAAGGCGCCATTGCGCTATTCCAGCGGAAAGGGCCCAAGCGGAGCCGTTTCGAGTCACAGATGCAACAGCCACTCTGCCGAAGGTGCCGCCGCTGCATACGCAAGCGCTTCATGTGAGCATATTTCCGGATTACATTCATTTCGATCCGGCCGCACATCGATACTCCGGAAGGCAATCTCAGCGTTTCAGGCGATTACTATCTGACGTCACCCCGCATCGGATGCAGTGCTGAACGCGAGCGGATTTTCAGTTGACGCGCTGAAGAGCACCATGAACGCCTGGTTCAGCACGCCCGCCGCGCTCACACCTGGAAGGTGGACGCATCGATGGAACTTTCCTATATGCGCGATGAGCAGCCATCCGCGCTGTCGGGCCGGCGACTTCGAATTTGCGAACTCGACGCTGCACTGCCGATGGCCTTGCAGCGCCGCTCGAGGAAGCTAGGGCCAAGTGCACGTTCGATGCGGGCAGTCTGCATTTGAGCACACTTTGCATCCACGCTTGGCAAAGAGGACATTCGCGGCAGCTACCGTTACTCGGCAAATGCGAAACGGCCAGAGCAGATGAACATCGGAATTGCGGAAGCGGATCTGGGCGAGATCGAAAATGCACTCGCGGCCGCGCTTCAGTGCCGAAGACCTCCTCGCGCGTTTGCATGTCACGAAGAGAAGCATCCCCGCCTGGATGGCGGCGCGCAACATGGAAGGCGAGATCGCCGTTGCCGCGTTTTCCATCGATGGCAGCGAACTGGCAGCATGACGTCGCGCTTTTTGTGGGAGGGAGCGAACGTGCAGCTCTCGCCGGTTCAAATCAAGTTGCGGGACGGGTGATTCGGGCTAAAGGCGCTGGTCAATCTCGCGTCGTATACGCCGCGGGACCGCTTTACGGCCAATGTGACGGGCTTTCCATGGCGTGGCGGAACGTTAAACGCGGATGGAAGTTTTCAGACGTCGGGCACCGGCACGGATACATTGCAAAACTTGCAGGCGGCAGGGACATTCTCTGCAGCGAGACGTGAGTCTTTCCGACGATGATGAGTTCAGCAAGATGGCCGGGCAGTTCGACTTTTCGTTTGCACATGGCTGGCCTGATCTTGAAGATCGCGCAAATGGATGCTTCCGATGGCGAGAACGCCTGGAGCGGAACGCCGCATCAACCGAAAGTGACGGCAAGTTGATCGTCGATCTGGAGCACGCGGGACGCCAGCGCCGCGTCGTCAGTTCGCTCCTTCCGGAAAATGCGGCGGCCGTTTCCTGAATTGCTGAATTCGCCTGGCGCCTTGCATTGAGGCAACCGCCGGCTTCGCTAAAATTAGATTCGCATGCATGCACTCAACCAAGCCTGGGAAACGATGAAGCGCGAATTCGACTCTTCTTCCGCCCAGATCGCGCGAGCCGCGCGCTATCAAGTCACGAATGAGTTGAACCAGAGCTTCCGGCGATTCCGCCATTATGAAACGGAGAGCGAATGGGTATCGGCGTTCTGGATGGCGCGTCGCGATTCGTCGCGAGAAGTGGCCATTTTCGCGGTCAAACAACGGCTTCCGGCTCTGAGGGCGAGTACAACTTGAATCTGCCGGAAAAGCTCTCGTTTCCGGTTTCCTCGCGCCTGCGCATTGCCGCCGCCATCGAAACCCGAGATCCGATTATCGCCATGCGCAAAGTTTCAGAGGTAACCGAAGATCTCATCGCGGCAATGGCGAAGACCGCGCCCATCTGATACCGATCGAAACGGGAACCGGGTAGTTGCATGTTGTTTGCTGCCGATCAGGAATACATGGACGTGAATGCGATGGAGTTGATCGCAGGCGTCGCTTCGGCGGTTTTGGAGCGGCGCTCGAACGGTTCGCTCCATGCGCAGATCGCCGGACCGGCGCCGCTCGTGAAAACAGGTAAGGCGGCGAAAGGGAAAATGGCAATCCGTTCCGAAGTTCCCGCATGGACCGATTTGCATGAGAACACCGTAGCATTCATTTTCGGGCGCAGCGCTTCGCTCGCGTTAAAGTCGCAGAGATGCAGCTTGCTCAACCCGACGCGTGCCGTGCCGGACGCGAGCAAAGTAATCTCTATATGTTTCTGAAGAAGGAAATCGATGACGCGCGTGAGACATATCGAAAGGAATTCATGACTATTCCTTCAATGGTGGATTATCTCCACCTCGAGCTGGTGCATACGGCTGCGGACGGCGATGAACTCAAGATGGGGGTCGAGTATCCCGGTCAGTTGGTTTAGCCTGCTTAGCCGTGCGGCGTTGGGTGCGGCGCTGCTGTCTTCGCTCATCGGGCTCTTACCGGTAATCTCGGGTGCACCCGGCGCAAGCACCACTACTCATAAGAAGAGCAAACCAAAGAAGCCCGTCAAGCCTCCGGGTCCTAAGGTGGTGGGCGCTGCCGGGCTGATTGCCGTAGCGCAACATCAGTTGGATCTGGGGAACTTCGCCTCAGCGGCCGATTACGCCAGTGCCGCCTCCGGTAAAGCGCCGATGCTCGACGATTACGCGCAGTATATTCGTGCCCAGGCGGAGTATCAACTCCGAAACTATAGCTACGTTCAGGAATCCGCGACTCGCGTTTTCAATCACGAGCCGTCCTCGCCATTCGTAGGCCCGGCCGCCGCGCTCGCGGTACGCGCCGATCTGGATGGCGACAATCCGAAGCAGGCGCTCGAGCTGGTCAAAAAGTATTTCGATTTGATTCCTCAGCCGCAGGCCGATCTGCTCCTCGCGCGATCGTTCGAGGCCACTGGAGATCTCGCGCAAGCCGCCGAATATTACCAGCGCGTTTACTACGGCTATCCGGTGGCGAAAGAAGCGACCGATGCGGCCAATGCGCTGGTCAGCGTAAAACAACGTCTCGGCGATGCATACCCGCCGCCGATGCCCGGTGCCATGCTTGACCGGGCGCAAAAACTATTCGACGCAAAGAATCCGGCTGCCGCGCGGATAGAACTCGCCGCCGCCATTCCGCAGCTTGGTGGAGCACAACGCGATCTGGCCCGGGTGCGTCTTGGGAGAAGCCGATTTTTTGGCGAATAATACCCAGGCCGCATTTCGAATATCTGACAGCGCTGAAGGTGGACGATGCCGAAGCCGACGCCGAGCGTCTGAGTTATCTAATTCGATGTGCCCGCAAACTGGATCGTCACGCCGATGTCAAATCTTTTCTCACTCAGCTCGAGCAACAACATCCGAGCTCGCCCTGGCGGCTGGACGCGCTGATCGACGTGGCCGACCAGGCACGCGTCGACAACGACGCGGCCACTTATTTGCCCCTCTACCGCGCTTGCTCGGAGACGTTCCCGAAAGACCCACGAGCTGCTTGGTGCCACTGGCGCGTTGCTTTTGAAAGCTACCGGAAAGATGCCGCCGACGCTTACGATTTGCTGCGCTCGCACGTACAGCAATATCCCGATTCTCCCGACGTCAATAACGCTCTGTATTTTCTGGGGCGGTTGGAGGAAAGAAAAAACGATCTCGCGTCCGCCCGCGCCTGCTATGACGAATTGGTCGCTCGCTTCCCGAATACCTATTACGCTGTCCTCGGGCGGGAACGCCTGAAGACGCCGAGCCTCGAGGCTGCCAACCCAAGTACGGTCATGCTCGAATTCCTGCGCTCTGTCGCTTGGTCTCCACGGGCCGGAATTTCCGAGTTTCGAGCCGGGAGAGACAGCCCAAAGCAGGATCAACCGCGCGCAATTGCTGCAGCTCACAGGGTTGAGCGATTTCGCCGAAGGCGAGCTGAAATACGGGGCCCGTCACGACGGCGAACAGGAGAATGTCTACGCTTATGAGCTTGCCAAATCCGCGGCGGCCCGGAATGCGCCGGATGTCGCCTTGCATTACGTCAAAGCTTATGCGCCCGGATACCTGTACATGCCTCTCGACCAGGCGCCGGTGTCGTTTTGGCAGTTAGCGTTTCCCATTCCGTATCGCGGCGCGATCGTTCAGTACAGCCGCGATGAGGGCCTCGATCCGTTTGTGGTTGCGGCGCTGATTCGGCAGGAATCGGAGTTCAATGTACGGATCATCTCGTATGCAAACGCGTACGGGTTGATGCAACTGTTGCCATCCACGGGCCGGCAACTTGCGCGACATTTCGGCGTCCGCCGTTTGAGCAACAATCAGCTTTTGACCGCCGACCGTAACATCCAACTCGGGACGTATTATTTCCGGAATCTGCTGAATTCCTACAACGGCCAGATTGAAATGGCGCTTGCTTCTTATAATGCCGGCCCGGGACGAGCGGCTCTGTGGCGGACGTGGGGACCATTTCGCGAGCCGGCAGAGTTCATTGAAACGGTGCCGTTCCATCAGACTCGCGGCTACATTCAGATTGTCTTGCGGAATGCGGACGTATATCGGCGTCTTGTACGGTGGCGTCGTACCGGATGTGCCGGCGTACCACCCGAAGCCTCCGCCGAACGCACGACCGAAGAAACGCGCCAGACGCCATCCCTAGCATTCCCCGATAGAATCGCTATATGACGAGTCTGGCGCAGCGCTTTCAGAGCGCCCGCGTTGCGGAGTTCAAGGAATCGGTGATTCGCGAGATGACGCGCCTCGCGCTGCGACACGGCGCCGTCAATTTGGCCCAGGGATTCCCGGATTTTGCCACGCCGGCCGACCTGAAGAAGGCGGCTCAGAACGCAATTTCCGAAGATTTCAATCAGTATTCGATCACCTGGGGTGCAAAGCCGTTCCGCGATGCCATTTGCGAGTACTACCTGAATTTTTATGGCGTCCGGCTCGATCCCGAACGGGAAGTCACGGTTTGCTGCGGTTCCACGGAGGGGATGATTGCTAGCCTTCTGGCTTTACTGAATCCCGGCGACGAAGTCGTCGTTTTTGAGCCGTTTTATGAAAATTATTGGCCCGATTCACAACTCAGCGGCGCAGTTTGCCGGTTTGTCCGGCTGCATCCCCCGGATTGGACTTTCGATCCGCACGAACTGCGCGCCGCTTTTACCAAACGAACCCGTGCGGTCATCGTCAACACGCCGAACAATCCGACGGGACGCGTGTTTTTGCCAAACGAACTCCAAACGCTGGCTTCTCTTTGTGAGGAGTTCGACTGCTTACTGATCACGGACGAAATCTACGAGCACATCGTGTTCGATGGAGAGCGGCATGTTCCGCCAATCACGTTGCCCGGCATGCGTGAGCGGTGTGTGCTGGTGAACAGCCTGAGCAAAACGTATTCCGTGACAGGCTGGCGGGTTGGATGGGTCATTGCGCCTCCGGAGCTGACCGGCTCCATTCGCAAAGTCCACGACTTCCTCACGGTAGGGGCTGCCGCGCCGCTGCAGCAAGCGGGAGTGACCGCGTTGCAGCTTCCCGCGAGCTACTACTCCGAGCTGGCCGGAAATTACGAAACGAAGCGAAACATGCTGCTTGGCATTCTCGAAGGCGCAGGTTTCCGCTGCTACACGCCCAAGGGCGCTTATTACATCATGTGCGACATTTCAGGGCTGGGCTTTGCGGACGATCTCGCGTGTGCGCGCCACCTGGTTGAAAAGATTGGAGTTGCTGCTGTGCCCGGCTCCAGCTTCTTTTCGGCCGCAGCCGATGGCGCACACCTGATTCGCTTTTGTTTCGCCAAGAAGCGCGAGACGCTCGAAGCCGCCGGTGAGCGTCTGCAGCAGCTTCGGCGCTGAAAATTACCAAACGAACCCACCCGAGTCCAAATTGGGTTTGTTTCGTAATGAGGGCTAAAACGCGATCCGCATACCGAACTCAATCTGCCGGGCCACTGATGGCGTTCGGGGCAGGAATCTCAGAGGTGAAATTACGGAAGTCTGTCTTCGCAAATCTTTAAGATTGGCGTGTAACCTACGATAATTACAAACGTCTTGGGCGAGAAGGATAGGGGCGGGCGATCACTGTTCCTGTAGGTTAGCTCTCATGCCAAAGCAGTTACTCTTTATTCTTTTCCTGATTTCAGGCATTCTTTCCAGCGAGCTACCGGTAAACGGGCAAAGCCTCCGAGCGCCAGTTCGCATCACGCAATCTATCGACGACGGCCGGTTGCAAACGCTGCGTGGCAACGTGCACCCTATGGCTCGGGCGGAATTCGATCAAGGCGGCGCACCGGCCGATCTGCCTATGGAGCACATGCTTCTGGTGCTGACTCGCAGCGCAGCCCAGGAAACGGCTCTCAAGAATCTCATGCAGCAGCAGCAGGATAAGTCGTCTACGCAATACCACAAATGGCTCACGCCCCAGCAGTTCGGAGAGCAGTTTGGAGCTGCGGATCAAGACATTCAAACCGTCACCGCCTGGCTCCAGTCGCAGGGGTTTACGGTGAATCGGGTCTCGAAGGGAAAAACGGTCATCGACTTTTCGGGAACTGCCGGTCAGGTAGCACAAGCATTCCATACGGAAATACATAAGTACGTGGTGAAGGGCCAGAGCCACTGGGCCAATACAAGCGATCCGGCGATTCCGGCCGCGCTTACGCCGGTCGTTGGCGGAGTGGCGACGCTGCACAACTTTTATAAGAAGCCCCAGCTCATGCAGGCGAACCAACAGGTAGAGTTCACGCATACGCCCGGAGAGAAGCCGAAATACACGGTGTCGGCGGGGTCGGAATATGCGCTCGCGCCGGCCGATTTCGCGGCCATTTATAACATCAATCCGCTTTACCAAGAGGGCATAAACGGTAGCGGCACCACGATTGCGGTCGTGGCGCAAAGCAATATCAACGTGAGCGACGTTATCAGTTTTCGGAGTTCCTTCGATCTTTCGGCGAACGATCCGCAGATCATCGTGAATCCGAACAGCACAAATCCGGGCCGTGTGTCGGGCGATGACGAAGAAGCGGTGTTGGATACCTCGTGGGCGGGAGCAATCGCCCCGAACGCGACCGTAGACCTGGTGGTATCCGCTTCGACGAACAGCACGTCGGGAGTGGATCTATCGGAACTCTATATCGTCGACAGCAATCTGGCTGACGTGATGACGGAGAGCTACGGGGATTGTGAAGCCGACGGGTACAGCCAGTCCGATGCAGATTACTACTCGTCGCTGGCGCAACAAGCTGCGGCGGAAGGGATCACTTATACCGTGGCGGCCGGCGACTCAGGCGCCGAGGGCTGCGATGATCCCGATTCGGAAACGACTGCTACTGGTCCGGTTTCGATCAACATCCTGGCCGCAACGCCATACAACGTAGCGGTGGGCGGGACGATGTTCAACGAGAACGGAAATTACTCGACATACTGGAATTCCAGCAATGCAGCGAGCGGCGGCTCCGCGCTTTCTTACATACCGGAAGACGTGTGGAACGAGAGCTGCACCGTCGCGCAGTGCGGACCTCCAATGCGGGTATTTGGGCGGGAGGCGGTGGCGCGAGCACGTTCTTTTCAAAAGCCGGCGTGGCAAACCGGCATAGCCGGTATTCCGGCCGACGGAGTGCGGGACGTGCCGGACGTTTCGCTCACAGCGGCAGGTCACGATTTTTATCTGCTGTGTTTCGGCGGATCGTGCACCTCGCGGCGGGGCAGGTCCTTCTTCTCCGGCGTCAGTGGTACGTCCGCACCGACACCATCTTTTGCGGGCATTATGGCGCTGGTCGTGCAGGCAGACGGCCGGCAAGGGCAGGCCAATTACATCCTCTATCCGTTAGCGGCGGCCGAGACGCTGGGAAACTGCAACGCTTCTAATACCGCGGTCTTGCCTCTCTCGAATTGCATCTTCAACGACGTGACGCTCGGGAACAATGACGTTCCCGGAGAGATCGATTATGGAAGCGCGAATGCGGATTATCAGGCTACGTTTGGATACGATCTGACGACTGGCCTCGGTTCTGTGAATGTTGCCAACCTGGTGAATAACTGGAGTTCGTCCATTTCTGTGCCTTCCTCCTCGCCATTTCAGATCACGATCACGCAGCCGAGCGCCTTGAATTCCACGTTCATCGGTCTGGCAGCCTTTTCGGGATCGGCGAGCAATGACAACAGCGCGATTGCCAGTGTCGAGATATCGATCGACAACGTACCGTACGGAGCGGCTTCGTTTAACGCAGGCGGCTGGTCGATCGCGGTCGATACGACTCAAATTGCCGACGGAACCCACACACTGGACGTGACGGCCACGACCGTGGCAGGAGACCACGGCTCGGCCTCGGCCCAGTTCACCGTAGCGAACTGGAGCGGCTCGGATCCGATGATCGTGAACATCGACAGTCCCGGTGTGAACAGCAGCGCCTTCAGCAGCGTGGTCGGATTCGGCGGATGGGCCATTGATAGCGCCGGCAGCATCAGTAGCGTCGCCATCGCAATCGATGGCGTTCCGGAAGGAAATGCGAGTTATGGGAGCAAGCGCTCCGATGTATGCGCGGCGTATCCAAGACGCGCGGGTTGCCCGAACGTGGGGTGGAATTTCGTGCTCGATACGACGGCATTCGCGGATGGAACACACACTGTTGCGGTGACCGGCTTCACTGCCGCAGGACAGAACACGACGGTGAGCCGAGCGTTCACGACAGCGAACCTGACCGGGAATCCGATTAACACCAACATTGATAACCCGGGCCCGAACAATCCTTCGTTCAGCGGTGCGGCGAGCTTTTACGGCTGGGCACTCGACAGCACTTTGGGGGTGGCGATCTCGACGGTTGGCGTTTCGGTTGACGGCGTCTTTATCCGGAATGCCACGTACGGTTCTGCGCGGGCAGACGTTTGCAATGTTTTCCCCAGCAGAGCCGGATGTCCTGATGTGGGCTGGAGCGTGGTGATCGATACCACCACGCTGGCCAATGGCGTTCACAAGCTCGATGTAGAAGCAACTACGGCGACAGGGCAACATGGGACGCAAAGCGCGACATTTACGGTGGCGAATACGACGAGCGGCTCGCCCATTGTGGTGAACATCGACGCGCCAGGCTCGCGAAATTCGGTGGTGACGGGATTGAGTACTGCCGCCGGATGGGCGATCGACACAAACGAAACGATTGCTTCCGTATCGATCGCAATCGACGGCGCCCCGCTTGGGAACGCAACCTACAACATCAGCCGGCCGGACGTCTGCGCCGCCTATCCTCTGGCAAAGAACTGCCCGGTGGCGGGTTGGACGCTTCCATTCGATTCAACTCTCATCCCGGATGGGACGCATACTCTTGCGGCCACGGCCACATCATCCAGCGGTGTTGCGCTGACCGCCAGTTCGACCTTCACAGTGGCCAACTGGACGACCGGCAATCCGATGCGAATCAATATCGACAATCCAAACTCGAGCAGTGGCAATCTGAGCGGTAGGGCTGGATTTGGTGGCTGGGCCATCAGCGATATCGCGGCGATCAGCAGAGTATCGCTGGCGATTGACGGCATACCATTCGGAAACGCGGCTTATGGAGGAAACAGGTCCGATGTGTGTGCAGCCTATCCAGGCAGGCCGGGTTGTCCGAATGTGGGCTGGAACTTCCCTCTCGACACGACGATGCTGGCAAATGGCACTCACACACTCGCTGTCACAGCGACGTCGAGTGGCGGTCAGGGTTCCACCGTGAGCACGACGTTCACCGTTTCGAATACGGGCGGACCAGTCTATGTGAATATCGACGCGCCTGCTGTGAACGCCTTCGGGAACGGGCAAATCACGCTGGCGGGCTGGGCGCTCGATACGACGAGCGGCGTCGGTATCGCCACGGTGGAGATTCTGATGGACGGCGTATTTCTATACGATGCGTCCTACGGACCCGGGAATGGAGCGCGGCCGGATGTGTGCGCCGCGTTTCCAGGCGCAGTTGGTTGCCCATACCTTGAATGGAAATCGACACTGGACACGACGCTGTTCGCGCCGGGCCGGCACGTGTTGGAGGTCCGGGCGATTTCGACGACAGGCCAGCAAGCCACCGGAAGCCAGTTCTTCACAATTACGCCGCAGTAACGCGCAGTTTCTGCAGACAACCGCGCTGCGCGGGGCACATGTTTTCTGTTAGCGTAGCTATCAATCAATGCAAAAGCGGCTAGTTTTTGCCCTTCTCTCGGCAGGCGCATGGTCAAGCGGATCCGCGGCTCATGCGCAAAACGGGCGCGTACCCGTTCGTATCAGACAAGCAGTTGACGAAGGCCGGCTACAAACGCTGCGCGGCAGTGTCCATCCTATGGCTCGCTCAGAATTCGATCAAGGCGAGGCTCCGGCGGATTTGCCGATGGAGCACATGCTGCTGGCTTTGACCCGCAGTGCCGAGCAGGAGACCGCGCTCAAGACGCTGCTCGATCGGCAGCAGGATAGGTCCTCGCCCAACTACCATCAGTGGCTGACGCCGCAACAGTTCGGCGAGCAATTTGGAGCGTCCGACCAGGACATTCAAACCGTCACGGCCTGGCTCCAGTCGCACGGGTTCACGGTGAATCGTGTCTCGAATGGAAAAACCGTAATCGATTTTTCGGGAACTGCGGCCCAGGTGAGGCAGGCGTTCCATACGGAGATACACAAATACGTTGTCCACGGCGAAACTCATTGGGCGAACGCGAACGATCCGGCGATTCCGTTGGCTTTGACGCCCGTGGTTGGCGGCGTTGCGACGCTACACAACTTTACTAAGAAGCCGCAGCTTATCGCCTCGAATAAGCGGTTTGAGGCGACCTATCGGCCCGGAGTGCGGCCTCAATTTACTGGATCGGATGGGAGCCACGCACTGGCGCCGGAGGATTTCACCTACATCTACCACACGAGTACCGGCTATTACGGACAAGGAGTGACCATAGCGGTCGTTGGGCGGACAGACATAAACATCGAGGATGTCAACCAGTTTAGGAATGTTTTTGGCCTTTCCCAGAGCTGCAGTGCTTGCGCAATTTCTCCGCAGGTTGTGCATAACGGCGCCGATCCTGGAGATTTGGGTGGAGACGAGGAGGCGGAAGCGGTTTTGGATACGTCCTGGGCCGGAGCCATCGCGCCAGCCGCGACGCTGAAACTCGTCGTTTCCCAGAGCACAAATACATCGGACGGCGTCGATCTTTCCGAGCTCTACATCATCGATAACAACCTTAGCGACGTGATGACGGAAAGCTTTGGAGGCTGTGAAGCGGATGTCAGCCAGACCGATGCGAACTATTATGCCTCGCTAGCCGCACAGGCTGCGGCGGAAGGCATCACTTATGTGGTGGCTGCTGGCGATTCCGGGGCGGAGGGCTGCGACCGCGCAGATACCGCTCCCGCAACCGGACCAGTCTCGGTAAACATTCTGGCGTCAACGCCTTTCACGATTGCGGTTGGAGGCACGCAATTGAATGAAAACGGTAACGACTCTGCGTATTGGGATCTCTATGGCGATTACTATCTCGGCTCCGCATATGGGTATATTCCCGAAAATGTCTGGAATGAAAGCTGCACTACCGCGGGCAGCGTGAATCCGTGTACCGGCGGAAACAGCCCTGGTCTTTGGGCGGGAGGCGGAGGCGCGAGTAAGTTTTTTGCGAAGCCATCATGGCAGACAGGGGTCGTCGGAATTCCGAATGACGGGGCACGTGATGTTCCCGATGTTGCTTTCACCGCAGCCGGTCACGATGCTTATTTGCTTTGCCTCGATGGATCCTGCACTCCCGATAGCCGCGGCTATATCTATTTTCAGGGCTACGGAGGAACCTCCGCTGCAACGCCCTCTTTTGCAGGAATTATGGCTCAGGTGGTAACTCAATCCGGGCGTCAGGGGCAGGCCAACTATCTTTTGTATCTGATGGCCGCGCGTGAGGCGCTGAGCGTTTGCAATGGGTCCGACCCTTCTAGCTACTACGGCCCCTGCGTTTTCAATGATGTAACTGTTGGCAACAACGCCGTTCCGGGAGAACCCGGTTACGGCACGACCAGCGGTGCATATCAGGCTACCGTCGGATACGATTTGGCGACGGGCCTAGGCTCTGTCAACGTGTACTACCTCGTATCCAACTCGAGTGAGTTTGGAGGCTCTTCATCATCCTCGTCCTTTCAAATCACGTTCACGCAGCCGAGCGCTTTGAATTCCACGTTCCTCGGTCTGGCAACGTTTTTGGGATCGGTGACCAACAATACCAGCGCGATTGCAACAGTGAAGGTTTCAATCGATAACGTTCCGGACGGGACGGCTGCTTACAACGCGGGCAACTGGTCGGTTACCCTCGATACAACTCAATTTGCAGACGGAACACATTGGCTGGAGGTGACTGCGACTACGGTAGCTGGAGATCGCGCGACGGCGACGGCTTCGTTCACGGTAGCGAACTGGAGCAGTTCGGATCCGATGGTCGTAAATATCGACAATCCAGGCGTGAACAGCAGCGCGTTCAGCGGCGTGGTCGGATTTGGCGGGTGGGCCGTCGATTCGAGCAGCGTGATCAGCAGCGTAGCGGTTGCGATTGACGACGTGCCTCGGGGGAACGCCGGTTACGGTGCATACCGTACAGACGTGTGTGCAGCCTATAGAAGCACGGGGTGTCCGAATGTTGGCTGGAATTTCGTGCTCCATACTACGGCGTGGGCGGATGGGCCCCACACGTTGGCGGTGACCGGCTTCACCGCCGCAGGCCAAAACACGACCGTCAGCCGAACGTTTACGACGGCGAATCTGAGTGGGAATCCAATTAACATCAACATCGACAACCCGGGTCCGAATCATCCTTCGTTCAGTGGCGCAGCGAGCTTTTATGGCTGGGCGCTCGACAGCACTTTAGGGGTGGCGATCTCGACGGTTGGCATTTCGGTGGATGGCGTCTTTATCCGCAACGCTACATACGGTTCCTCGCGGACGGATGTTTGCACCGTTTTCCCCGGCAGAGCCGGATGCCCGAATGTAGGCTGGAGCGCGATCGTCGATACGACCACGTTGACGAATAGTGTTCACACGCTGGATGTGGAGGCGACCACTGCTACAGGACAACATGCGACGCAAAGCGCGACATTCACGGTGGCGAATACGATGAGCGGATCGCCGATTGTGGTGAACATCGATTCGCCAGGTTCGCGGAACTCGGTTGTGACGGGATTGAGTACTGCGGCGGGATGGGCGATCGATACGAATGAACCGATTGCCTCCGTATCCATCGCAGTCGATGGCGCGCCGCTCGGGAACGCAAGCTACACTATCAGCCGGCCGGACGTCTGCGCCGCTTATCCACTGGCCAACAACTGCCCGGTGGTGGGCTGGACTCTCCCGTTCGACTCAACTCTTTTGGTGGATGGCACGCACATTTTTGCGGCGACCGCGATGTCGTCCAGCGGTGTCGGGCGGACCACTAGCTCGACGTTCACAGTGGCGAACTGGACGACCGGCAACCCGATGCGAATCAATATCGATAGTCCAAACTCAAGCAGCGGCAATCTCAGCGGTTCGGTTGGCATTGGCGGCTGGGTGATCAGCGATATCACGGCGATCGCCAGAGTTTCACTGGCGATTGACGGCATTCCATTCGGGAATGCGGTTTATGGGTTGAAGCGGCCGGACGTCTGCGCAGCCTATCCAGGCCGGGCCGGGTGCCCGCGTGTGGGCTGGAGCTTCCCTCTTGACACGACGCTGCTTGCAAACGGCACGCACATGCTGGATGTCACGGCTACGTCGAATGGCGGTCAAAGTTCCACGGTGAGCACGTCGTTCACGGTTTCGAATACGAGCGGACCCGTCTATGTGAATATCGACGCGCCTGCGGCGTATGCGTTCGGCAGCGGGCAAATCACGTTGGCGGGCTGGGCGATCGATACAAGGAGCGGCGTGGGGATTTCTACCGTTGAGATTCTGCTGGATGGCGTATTTCTCTATGACGCGACATACGGCGCAGCGAACAGCGCACGACGGGATGTGTGCCTCGCGTATCCTGGCGCCACTGGCTGCCCGTTTGTTGAGTGGACGTCTACACTGGACACGACGCCACTGGTAGGAGGCGCCCACACGATCCAGGTCAGGGCTATTTCGGCGACAGGCCAGCAGGCGACGACAAGTCACGTGTTCACTGTCACTCCGCAGTGACGGCCAGACGAATTCAGAGGCGGTTGATCAGGCTCGAGACGTAGCCGGCGCCGAAGCCATTGTCGATGTTGACGACGGTTACGTTGCTAGCGCAACTGTTCAGCATGCCGAGCAGCGCGGCGAGGCCGTTGAAGCTGGCCCCGTAGCCGATGCTGGTGGGGACGGCGATGACGGGACAACCGACCAGCCCGCCGACTACGCTCGGGAGAGCGCCTTCCATACCGGCACAAACGATGGCGACGCGCGCCTGGGCCAAGCGGTCGCGCTGGTCCAACAGGCGGTGAATACCCGCTACGCCGACGTCACAGATCGCATCCACTTCGTTGCCCATGACCTCGGCTGTGAGGCGGGCTTCTTCAAGGACGGGAATATCACTGGTACCAGCGCAGAGCGCGGCGATTTTGCCCTTGCCGTAAAGAGCGCGATCCCGCCAGACACGCACGACGCTGGAGGCAGGGAAGTATTCGGTCTCGGCGGCAAGCCCGGCGATGCGCTGCGCCATCTCATCGGTGCCATGCGTGAGGAGGAGGTTCGGCGATTTGGCAAGCAGGGCCGCGGCGATTCCGGCGACCTGTTCGGCGCTCTTGCCTTTGCCAAGGATCACTTCGGGCATACCGTGCCGGACCGCGCGATGATGATCTACTTTGGCGTAGCCCAGGTCTTCGAACGGCAGATCGCGGAGCCGATGCAGCGCGCCATCCACGCTGGTGCGATGTTCGCGAACGTCTTCGAGAAGCTGCTGCAATTGTGACGCATTCATGATGTGGCTTATGAGATGAGGATTGCACAGCCGATGCCGCAGGGCATTCTCAGTAAAATAGGAACGTCCTCACCAAATGACGCGTTTCTGGAAAAGGCTGCGGGTGACGCTCGACATGATCAAATTCGAGCACTCCGTATTTGCGCTCCCGTTCGCATTGACAGGGGCGCTGCTGGCATGGCGGGACAGCGGATTCCTCATTTCGGGGTTGGAATGGCGATTTGCCTGGATTATTGTGGCGATGGTGGCCGCGCGGTCGGCGGCCATGGCTTTCAACCGCATTCTGGATACCGAGATTGACGGGAGAAACCGGCGCACGGCGCAGCGGCATCTGCCTGCGGGCGTTTTATCAGCCCGCTTCGCCTGGGGCTTCACGCTCGCTTCTTCCGTGATTTTTGTGTGGGCGGCTCGCGAACTGGGTCCCCTATGCCTGCTGCTTGCGCCCGTCGCATTGGGCGTGCTGTTCTTCTATTCGTTTTCCAAGCGGTTCACGATGTTCTCGCATCTGATTCTCGGATTCTGTCTGGGAATGGCGCCCGCGGCTGCATGGATTGCGATGCGCGGCTCGCTCGATGTGCGCATCCTGTGGCTCACGGCAGCAGTCCTGTTTTGGACGGCAGGCTTCGACGTGATCTATGCATGCCAGGATTTCGAGTTCGATTGCGCGGAAGGCTTATGCAGCATTCCGAAACGCTTCGGAATACGAGGCGCATTGACGATTGCCCGGTTTCTGCACGTCGCCATGATCGCGAGCCTGGTAGCGCTTGTGTATACGTTTCACTTGGGAGCGCTGAGTCTTGCCGGTGTAGTGGCGATAGCGCTGCTGCTGATCTATGAACACGGCCTGGTGAAGCCGCACGATTTATCCCGGGTGAACGCTGCCTTCTTCACCGTGAACGGCTATGTCAGCGTGCTGTTTTTCGTCTTCTGGGCGGCCGACATTTTGTTGCATCGGAAGTTCGTATAACCACATGAATGTTTTTTCGACCGTAACGACGCAACCGTGCATCGAAGACAGCAGGTTAGAGCCGATTTTCGAGAAGATCGAGTCGGGTGGGCGGCTGAGCTACGACGACGGCGTCACAATGTACCGCAGTACTGATCTGTTGGCGCTCGGATACATGGCGAATCGCGTGCGAGAACGGCTGCACGGCGACACAACCTACTTCAACGTCAACCGCCACATCAATCCAACCGATGTTTGCGTCGCAAGCTGCAGACTGTGCGCGTTTGGCAAGCGAGCCAAAGATCCTCACGCATACACCATGTCGATGGAGCAGGTCTGGGAGATTGCGGGTAAGGGTTACGCGGAAGCCGTCACCGAGTTCCACATTGTCGGCGGACTGCATCCCGAGCTGACGCTGGAATGGTTCTGCGAAATGATCGCAGGATTGAAGGATCGCTACCCAAGCGTGC
Organism: uncultured Acidobacteriaceae bacterium; assembly: GCA_963722935.1. Lineage (GTDB taxonomy): Bacteria > Acidobacteriota > Terriglobia > Bryobacterales > Bryobacteraceae > Bog-105. The sequence continues at coordinate 327,943 of CAVROY010000002.1, forward strand.
ACCTCAAGGCGTTCACGATGGTCGAAGTGGCGTATCTGGCGAAACGCGCCAGGATCTCGGTCCGGGAGACGCTTGAGCGTTTGAAGACTGCCGGGATCGACTCACTTCCAGGCGGAGGGGCGGAAATTTTTTCAGAGCGTGTCCGGCGCATCATTTGCGATCACAAGATCGATGGCCAGCAGTGGCTCGAGACGGCGCGCACGGCACATGAAATCGGCCTGAAGAGCAACTGCACGATGCTCTACGGACATCTTGAAACGGCGGAAGATTTGTCGGATCACCTGGTGCGGTTGCGCGAATTGCAAGATGACACACACGGATTCGTGACCTTCATCCCGCTGGCCTTTCACCCGGCGAATACGGCGCTGGCACATCTTTCGAGTACGACTGGGTTCAACGACCTGAAGCAGATTGCGATTTCCCGGCTCATGCTCGACAACATTCCGCACATCAAGGCGTACTGGATTATGATGACGCCGGGTGTGGCGCAAATCGCGCAGCGCTTCGGAGCAGACGACATAGACGGCACCGTGGTGGAGGAGAAGATCTATCATGATGCGGGCGCCACCACGGCACAGCACCTGCGGCGCCAGGATCTGCTTGGGCTAATTCGTAAAGCGGGACGCGAGCCGGTAGAGCGAGATACCGCGTATCGCCCGGTTGCCAGAAGCGAAACGGCGTTTACTGTGCTTGTGTAGAGGATTGCGCAGGGACGACACGCGAGCCGCGAATCCAAGCGAAGAGCCTGCTGAAAACCCCGGCCTTATGAGCCTCGGAAGCGACTCGAGGCGAGAGGCCGACTTTCGGATACGAATCCGGGAGGTAGGCAGCGCCTTCGGCTCCCATGGCAGCGAGCCATTGTTTTCCCAGCTCATCGACCGTCTTAAGGTCGCGTAAATCCAAGATCAATTTCCGGTTACGCAAGGAAGTCTGAGCGGTTCGCCAGCACCCATTCAGTTCCGAAACGTCTGCGTCTGTGAGTTCCCCGAAAAGCTGGAAGCGGAAGGCGTCTGCACTGTCATGAATGTAGTACTTAAAAAGGGGTGAGCGAACAAGACCCTTGCGGGGAATGTTTTTTGCGCTGGCGTTGGGCACCATTATGTTATCGGTTGTGCGGCCGTTCAGTTCGCCCATAACTCTACAGTTGGATTCGATGTGTGCAATCTAAGTTCCAGATTTCACGAACCGCACCCGCCGATGCTCATTGAATTAACACAATACAGACGCAATTGGGTTTAAAAGGTTGACAGCGCCGCGAGTCGTCCGGCTCCGGAGTGGTCGCTCGAGGCAGCATCGACTACCTATTATCCTTTTCGTTCAATCGCTGGTAGACATAGCAACTTCCGTGCGATGCGTTCCGAAAGAGTGTTGGGGGGAAGCCGAGCCAAGTGCAGAGTCCTGGTTCGGTTCGGCAGCCTCATGGTTGAGCTTAGTCAGAAAGCTGGTATCGAAATGTCCGGCAATAAAGTCGGGATGCGACAGGATGCGCTCGTGAAGTGAGATGGAGGTGTGAATTCCTTCGACGATGAACATGCCTAAAGCTCGCTTCATACGCTGAATCGCTTCCTCGCGATCTGCTCCATGGACGATGAGTTTCGCGACGAGTGAATCGTAATACGGCGGTATGACGCTGTCGGTATAAGCCGCGGTATCGACGCGAACGCCGATTCCGCCGGGAAGATTCAGGCCGGTAATGCGGCCGGGCGAGGGAGCGAATGTCTCCGGATGCTCGGCGTTAATGCGGCATTCGATAGCATGGCCCGATATCGAGATGGGCCGCGTAAGGATATGGCACAGCTTTTCACCGGATGCAATGCGGATTTGGGCTTTGACCAGGTCAATGCCGGTCACGAGCTCGGTGACGGGGTGCTCAACCTGAATGCGAGCGTTTACCTCGATGAAATGCAGATCACGGTTCTCATCCATCAGAAATTCCACCGTACCTGCATTGGTATAGCCGATGGTTTCCATGGCGGTGCGCAGCCGGCTGGAAATGCGGGCGCGCAGCTCAGGCGACACGCTCGGCGAAGGAGACTCTTCCAGAAGTTTCTGGTGGCGGCGCTGAATGGAGCACTCGCGCTCACCCAGGACTTCGACCTGGCCGTGCTCATCGGCCAGGATCTGAAATTCGATATGGCGCGGCGCCTCGACCAGCTTCTCCATATATACGTCACCGCAGGAGAAGGCGGCGGCGGCTTCGGATTGCGCCTGGGTGAACAGGGTGGGGAGCTCGGCTTCGGAAAGAGCCATGCGCATGCCGCGGCCACCTCCGCCAGCGGCGGCTTTCAGCATCACGGGATAGCCGATCTGCGTCGCCAGTGCGAGCGCTTCCTCAGCGCTCTTGAGAACGTCACGCGAACCGGGAAGAATGGGTACGCCGGCATCGTCCATAATCGTGCGGGCGCGCTGCTTGAAACCCATTTCGCGAATCACGCCGGGCGTGGGTCCGATAAATTTGATGCCGGACAGCTCGCACACCTCCGCGAAATCCGGATTCTCGCTTAAGAAGCCGTAGCCGGGATGCACGGCATCGACATTCGTGATCTCCGCCGCGCTCATGATGGACGTGATGTCGAGATAACTGCGGGAGCTCTTGGCAGGGCCGATGCAGATGGCTTCGTCGGCGAAGCGAACGTGCAGACTGTGGCGGTCGGCCTCCGAGTACACCGCGACGGTCTTGATGTCCAGATCCTTACAGGCGCAGATGATGCGCAATGCGATTTCGCCACGGTTTGCTATGAGTATCTTGCGAAACATGAACTCCTATGGGCGATGCGGGCGAATTGTGAACAACGACTCGCCATATTCTACAGGACGGCCGTTTTCCACGAACTTCGCAGTAATCGTGCCCGCGATTTCCGCTTCAATTTCGTTCATCAGTTTCATCGATTCTATAATGCAAAGCACCTGCTTGGGTTCGACGCGGTCGCCCACCTTTACAAATGGCGGCACGTTGGGAGCAGGAGCATCGTAATAAGTGCCGACAATCGGAGACTTGACCAGCTCGTCCCGTTCTTCTTCCTTCGGCGTGGGCGCGGACGGATGGGCCGGCTCCGATGGTGGAATCGCGGAGGGTCCCGTAGAAGCGGGGACTGAGGTTGATATAGGCAGTCCGAGGACGGAGGGAACCACGATCTCTTGAGAAGCCGGCCCCGCGCGGCGGATGCGAACGGCATTGTCGCCCTGCTTGACCTCCAACTCAAGTATTCCTGTCTCTTGCACAACGCGAATCAATTCTCGGATCTCGTCAATCGTCATGATGGCTTCGAGCGCGGCAAACTATGCCACAGCTTACAGCACAACCAACTCTTTTCCTGTAGGAGTAAGGGCCTGACCGCCTTTTGCGGTTACGAGCACAGTATCTTCGATACGGACACCTCCGAGGCGTTCGTCGTAAACTCCGGGCTCAATCGTAACGACCATGCCAGCCTCGAGCTTCGTCCTTTCTTTCCGGCCCAAGCGCGGCCGTTCGTGAATCTCCAAGCCGAGCCCATGGCCTGTCGAATGGATAAACAGCTTTTCCATGCCCCAGCGTCGTAGTACATCGCGAGCGGCCCGGTCAACGGCAGCGCAGGTAACGCCCGGCTTTACTGTATCCAATGCGGCAAGCTGGGCTTCGAGGACGGCGCGATACATTCGCTTTCTCTTCGAATCCAGTTTGCCGGCTGCATAAGTGCGGGTCATGTCGCTGGCATACCCGGCGACATTCGCGCCCATATCAATTAATAGTAGTTCATCTGACCGAATCGGGCAGTCGGTAGGACGGGCATGCGGCAGGGCCGTTCGTGGTCCGGAGGCGACGATGGTTTCGAAGGCGGGCCCGTCGGCGCCTAACCGGCGCATGCGATATTCGACCTCCGCGGCTAGATCAACCTCCGTCATCGAAGGTTTGAATTGCCGGATGGCCTGCTCGAGCGCCATGGAATTCAGCTCGACCGAGGCTTTAATGGTGGCGATTTCAGTCGGTGACTTCACGACACGTAACATTTCAATGACATCAGCGACCGGTTTGAGGCGAACGCCGCCGGTATGTTCTTTTAATTGCTGGTGCTCTTCATAGCCGATGCGGTTTCGCTCGAAACTCACAGAGCTGAGACGCAGACGTTTTATCCATGTAGAGAGTTCTTTGAGCAGCGGACCTTTGGCGATTTTGAATTCACAATCGGATTCTTCGGCAGCCTGAGTCTGGTAGCGCGGGTCCGTGAAGAGAAGGCTGCGGTCCGGCGTGAGAAGCAGGGCGCCATTGCTGCCGGTAAAGCCGCTCAGATAACGGACATTCGGAAGGCCAGTAACGACGAGAGCGCCGGTTCGGAGCGGTTTGAGGGCGGTCCGTAAACGGCTGCGACGGAGTTCAAATTCGCTGTGATCTGCCAAATGCCCGACCTTATGGATTCAGCAACAATTTACCGGCAGTCTTGCGGCTCTCCAGATCGCGATGCGCTTGTGCAGTCTCCGAAAGCGGATAAACGCGGTAGATCTGGACCCGCAGCCGTTTTTCGGCGATCCAATGGAATAGATCGGAAGCGCGCCAGCGCAGCTCTTCGGGATCGCTGATGTAGTTGGCAAGGCTGGGGCGAGTGAGGAACAGTGAACCTTTCTGGCTGAGCAGCAGGGGATCGATTTCACCGACGGCGCCGCTTGATTGGCCGAAGCTGGCCATGAGACCGCGAGGACGCAGGCAGTCCAGACTCTTGTGAAAGGTGGTCTTTCCGACCGAATCGTAGACGACATCGACCTTGCCGCCGGTGATACGCTTCACTTCTTCCACGAAATCCAAATTCGTGTAGAGGATAGCGTGATCGGCGCCGTGATCGCGCGCAAGCTGTGCTTTCTCTTCGGTGGATACCGTCCCGATGACCGTCGCGCCCACGATTTTGGCGAGCTGCACGAGCAGCAGCCCCACGCCTCCAGCGGCGGCATGGACCAGGCAGGTCTGGCCGGCCTTGAGCGGAAACGTCGAATGCGTGAGGTAGTGCGCCGTCATGCCTTGCAGCATGATGGCGGCGCCCCGCTCAAAGCTCACGTTTTCGGGCAGCTCGACCAAAACGGATGCGGGAACCGCGGCGTATTCCGCGTAAGAACCGCGGTGCATTGCGTAGGCGACGCGCTGTCCGGGGTGCCAATTCGTGACGCCTTTACCGACCGCTTCGATTACGCCTGCGGCTTCGCTTCCGAGCCTTACGGGACGTTCCGGAGCTTTATACAGGCCGGTCCGAAAGTAGACATCGATGAAGTTGACGCCACTGGCGTGCAATTTGACCAGGACTTCGCCTTCGCCGGGTTGCGGCGTGGGAAGCTCCATATATTTGAGATTTTCAGGACCGCCCGTCGGGTCGGCCACCACAGACTTCATGAGGCGATCATAGCCTGTGAAGCGGGGTTGGGTCCTGAGCAAGCGCTAAACGGCCCAACTGTAATCGCGCGTCATCTGATCGGTTGGCTCATTGTCGAGCATCCGCATCAGCTCCAGACGGAGAGCGTCGACCAAGGCTCGCCAGCTTGCATCGATCACGTTGTTCGAAACACCGACAGTGGCCCAACTGCGGCGATGGTCGGTCCATTCGACCAGTACGCGAACCTTTGATTCCGTACCGCCCTTGGCTCCGAGTACGCGGACCTTGTAATCTGTGAGGCGCACGCTTGTAACGGCGGGGTAAACGGCTGCCAATCCCTGGCGCAGGCAGATATCGAGCGCGTGAACCGGCCCTTCGCCGCTGGCCGCGTGAGAATGGACGTTGTCGCCGACGCGCATCGTGACATTGGCCGTCGTGACGGTGTCCTGGTTGCCGGGCAACTTGCCCGCCGTACCGCTTTCAAGCCGGGTCAGCACTTCATAGCTGACGACCTCAAACGGATGAAACTCCGGATGGGTGGCCTCGCGCACCAGGAGTTCGAAGGTGCCCTCGGCGGCCTCGAAATCGTAACCTTCGTGCTCCATCACTTTGATGCGTTGCAGCAGTTCTCGGCGCGCGGAATCGGCCAGGTTTTCTTTGAGACCGAGCTGCTGAAGCTTAAAGGTGACGTTACCTCGTCCGGACAGATCGCTCAGCAAGACACGCTGCCGGTTGCCGACCAGTTCCGGCTTGATGTGCTCATACGTCGCGGAATCCTTCAGAACTGCGCTGACGTGAATGCCGCCCTTATGCGCAAAAGCGCTGCGTCCAACGAATGGCTGCTCATGACGCGAGGGCAGGTTGGCGAGATCCGCTACGAATCGCGCGATTCCAGTAAGTTTCTTCAAGTTTTCGCTGCCGACCGTCGTATGGCCGAGCTTCAGCTCCAGATTCGCCAGAATAGAGCAAAGATTCGCGTTTCCGCTGCGCTCGCCATAGCCGTTCATGCAGCCCTGCACGTGAGTGACGCCCGCTTCGACAGCCAACAGCGTGTTCGCGACTGCAACTTCCGAATCATTATGGCAGTGAATGCCGAGAACTCCGTCAAAGCGGGCTCGAACATCCTGGATGATCTCTACCAGGCGCCCCGGGAGGGTTCCTCCATTGGTATCGCATAAGCAGAGCACGTCCGCTCCCGCTTTTTTGGCAGCCTCGAGTGTATGCAGCGCAAAAGAGGGATTGGCATTGTAGCCGTCGAAGAAATGCTCAGCGTCATAGATCACTTCACGGCCGTGGGCCTTGAGATAAGAGACGGTATCCGCGATGAGGCGCAGATTTTCGTCTTGCGTAATCGCCAATGCGCGCTCGACGTGAAAATCCCAGGATTTACCGAAGATCGATACGGCTGGAGTATTCGCGGCGAGAAGCTCGCCGACGTTCTGGTCGGATTCGACCGAATTTTTCGCAAAGCGCGTCGCGCCAAAGGCAGTGAGCTTAGAGTGCTTCAGGTTGAGCGTTTTCGCGCGCTCGAAGAATTCTTTGTCCTTGGGATTCGACCCCGGCCAGCCTCCCTCGATGTAGTCGATGCCGAATTCGTCGAGCTTTTCGGCAATAAGCAGCTTATCCTCCATCGAAAAGGAGACGGATTCGCCTTGAGCGCCGTCGCGGAGCGTGGTGTCGAACGTAAAGATTTTCATAAGTCTCGAATTCTTTCCAAAAAACAAAAGGCCATCGGCTGGTCTGACCCGCCGATGGCCTCAAAACCGTTGGTCGATACAAGAGGTCTCAGGCGGGGCCGGTAATGGCCACGCTAATGATAATTCCGCTGTGGAGAAGGCGAATCATTTGAGACCGGGGGCTAAATCGAATTATAAGACAGAGGCGTCGGACAACGCAAAATGCGTGCCTTGCATCTAGGCCTGGCTGGTCAGCATCTTTTTGAGGAAGACGAGCTGCCCGAGATGGTACGAATTGTGATTTGCAACCAGCAGCACCTCTCTGAGTAGCGTTTGTCCGTCGCCGTGCGGTATCGGCTTGTAGAGATCGTGTTGCGGATCGTGGACGAGTTTTTCCATTTCACGGGCGTCCTGCTGGAACGCCTTCACGGTTGTGTCCCAGGCCTTAGCATCTGGAGGAGCTTCGGTGTTCGGCCAATATCCTTCCGGCCATTTTGGAGACTTGTGTTGAGGATTGCGCGAGAACTCGAGAATGTCGTGCTGCGCGATGCGCATGTGCTCGAGTAACTGCCATGCGCTATGCGGGGCGCCGGCCGGCTTGACGCCTCGAGCTTCCACGGGAAAGTTTTCGATCGCGGAAGCGAAGTCGATATGCGCGTGATGGCCACGCATCGCATCGACCAGCAGCGTGCGGAGAGAAGCGATTTCATTCGTGCTCATAGTTTCAGGATTGCGCACTGGTGGCAAAGATCAGTGCTGGGGCGGTGGTGGATTAGGAGCCGCTGTCGCAGTCGTTCCATTTTGAGCACTGCCCGCCGGACTCCACTTTGCGGCTTTCGCGGCCATGTCGCTCGTTTTCGGGAGCTGCGATTGGTCCCAACCTCCACCCAGCGCCAGAATCAATTGCACGCTGGCGGTCATCTGCCGGAGTTGAATCTGCACTTCGGTTTCGCGGTTGGTCAGAACGGTGGTCTGTGCCGTGATGACGTTCAGGTAGCTGTCGACGCCAGTCTTATAGCGGGTGAGTGATAAATCGAGATAGTGGTTGGAAGAGTTTACAGCGGTATGCTGCTCACCGATTTCCTTGCCCAGAATACGGAGAGCCGCCAGATTATCTTCGACCGACTGGAAGTCCGTTAGAACCGTCTGGCGATAGTTCGCCACAGCGGCATCATAGGACGCCTGCGCCTGTTCCGTAGCGGCGCGCCGGGCGCCAAAGTCGAGGAGGGTTTCCGCCATTTGCGGGCCGAGTGACCAGAACCGGCTGGGCCAATCAAACCATTCCAGAAAGTGCGAGGTTTCAAATCCACCGGTCGCATTCAGAGTGAGATTCGGGTAGTAAGCGGCTCGTGCAACGCCAATTTGCGCGTTGGCGGCAGCGACCTGGCGCTCCGCTGCGGCGATGTCAGGCCTTCGTTCGAGCAGCTCAGAAGGAAGAGCCACGGGCACGGTGGGCGGCTTGGGTACAAATTCCGCCACTTCCAGAGAAAATGTTGACGCCGGCTTGCCGATTAATGTCGCGATGGCGTGCTCATATTGAGCCCTGGCAACGCCGAGGTCCGTCGCTTGCGCCGTAGCCGTGTCGAGCTGGGTTTGCGCTTGAGCGACATCTTGTTCGGAATTGATTCCGGTCTGAAAAAGAGTTTGAGTGAGGTGTAGAGCGCGGCGGTAGTTCTCCAGCGTGTTTTCGAGAATCATTCTTTGGGTATCCAGTGCCCGGACCTCGAAGTAATCCTGCGCCAGCTCTGCGCGCGTGGTGAGTAACGCAGTAGCAATATCCGCCGCACTTGCTTGCGCGGTAAAGGTATTGGCCGCGATCGTGTTACGGACCTTGTGCCAGAGGTCCACTGTGTAGGAAACGTCGATGGGCAGAGAGAAGGTGTTGATCACGCCGATATTCCCGGACCCTGAAACGCCAGTGGTCGTCGAGGTGCCCGAACCGGTAGTTGTCGAGCTGCTGCCCGATCCCGCTGCCGAAGGCACGACGCTGGTGGCGCGGGCCGTTTGTGAAAATCGCGAGTTCGTGTAAGAGGCCGATGCCCCGACGAACGGGAACAACGAAGATCGAGTCGAAGCGACCAGCGCGCGGGAGGAGCGGAAATTCGCCTCTGCCTGGATGATGCTCTGGTTAGAAATCTGCACCTGCTCTTCGAGGGAGTTGAGCACGGGATCGTTGTACATCTCCCACCATTTGCCGCGTATCTTGTCATCGCCCGGCTGCGCAATCTTCCAGCCTGTTCCTTCCTTATATTCCTGAGGGACGGCTTCTTTGAAGGTGGAGGGTGCTGCGGCCGGCGGCTTGGCATACTTCGGGCCGGGATTGCACGCCGTGAGGAGAAGTGTCAACGCGGCAACGGGTGCTCCCGCCGATCTAATTTTCAACATCATCGCTCACCTGCCGAATCCATCGCCTCAAGTAAATGGGGCAATTTACCAATTTGACGTCGTGCTCCGCTTGTTCGGAGAAATATTGCACTGCTTTTCGATCGACGAGGGTCACCTCACTCAAATCGATATAGATGTGCTGGTGGGCGCCGCGGGCCTGCGAGATGGATTGCTCCAGCTCGGGCAAAGCGTCTTCACTGAATTTTCCGTTCAGCAAGAAAGTGACAGCACGTTCCATAGGCCGGAGCTCCGTGACGATCTTGTAATGCATTTGCATGCCGATTTCCTAACTCGCCGGTCCCAGAGCTTCCATCGGCGCTTCGGGTTCTCGGCCGTGAACCATTTTCCGCAGCCATAAGCTGAGCCGATCCATGTAGAGGTAAATCACGGGAGTGGTGTAGAGTGTCAGCGCCTGGCTGACGATCAAACCGCCGACAATCGTGATTCCCAGAGGGCGACGCAGTTCCGACCCGGTTCCTCCGCCCAACGCGAGAGGCAAGCCGCCCAGCAGCGCCGCCATCGTGGTCATCATGATGGGTCGAAAACGCAGCAGGGAAGCTTCGAAGATGGACTCCTTCGGAGTCTTATGATCGCGGCGCTCGACTTCGAGCGCAAAATCGATCATCATGATCGCGTTCTTTTTGACTATGCCGATCAGCAGCAAAATCCCGATCAGCGCAATGACGCTCAGCTCCGTTTTGGTGATCATTAGCGCGAGGAGCGCTCCGACTCCCGCTGAAGGAAGTGTGGAAAGAATCGTAATCGGATGGATGAAACTCTCGTACAAGATGCCCAGGACAATGTAGACGGCTGCGAGAGCGGCAGCGATCAGCAGCGGTTCGTTAGCGAGTGACGATTGAAAGGCCTGCGCGGTGCCGGTGAAGTTTGTATTGATGGTAGTCGGCATCCCGGCCTTCTGCTCCATGGCATTGATAGCGGTCACCGCTTGTCCAAGCGCCACCCCGGGAGCGAGATTGAAAGACACAGTTACGGATGGGAAGACGCCGGAGTGATTTACCGTTAGCGCCGCAGTGGAGTCTTGAAAATGGGTGAAGGCGGCCAGCGGTATAGGAGTTCCGGCCGTTGAGGTAGCGTAGATCTCCTTTAGACCGCTCGGATTCTGCCAGAAGCTGGGCGCTACTTCCATGACGACGAAGTACTGATTCATGGAGGTGTAGGTCCTCGCGATTTCGCGCTCTCCGAACGCGTCGTAGAGAATATTGTCGAGACTCTGGGGTGTTATACCCAGCCTGGATGCGGTCGGCCGATCGATAACGAGATTCGCCTCCAGGCCGTTATTCTGTTGATCGCTGTTGACATCTGTCAGCTGGGGCATCTTCTTCATCAAATTGAGGAGAAGCGGAGCCCAGTGCGTGAGTTCCTGCAGATTATCGCTTTGCAAGGTGTACTGATATTGCGCGGCGCTTTGCCGTCCTCCGATCCTCAAATCCTGAACGGCCTGCAAATACAGCGTCACGCCGGGGATAACGGCCAGCTTGGGGCGCAACCGGTTGATGATCTGGTCGGCTGAAGCTTTGCGCTCATTCAGAGGCTTCAGAGCAATGAAGCAGCGTCCTGTGTTTGTGGTTGTGCCGCCCCCGCCGCCAGTGAACGCCTGCACGGTATCGATTCCCGGATCCTGTTGAGCGATTCTAGCCAGCTGGATGATCTTTTTTTGCATGGCTTGAAACGACGTGCTTTGATCGCCCATGAAGCTTCCATTCAGACGGCCGGTGTCCTGCTGAGGAAAGAAACCCTTGGGCACAATCACGTACAGATACACGTTGAGCGCGAGCGTTCCTATTGCGATGAGGAGCACAAGCGCGGAATTGCGCAGCACCCAGCCGAGGCTGTGTTCGTACATTTTGAGAATGAAGGCGAAGACTTTCTCGCTGGCGTTGTACAGTCTTCCGTGCCCTTTCTCGTCGCTGAGCAGGCGGGAACACATGGTGGGTGTGGTGGTGAGAGAGACGACCAAAGAGACCAGGATGGTGAGAGACAGCGTAATGGCGAATTCGCGGAACAGGCGCCCGATAATACCGCCCATCATGAGAATGGGAATAAACACCGCCACTAGAGAAATGCTGATGGATAGCACCGTCGATCCAATTTCGGCAGCGCCCCTCAGCGCCGATTCCATCGCGTTCATTCCTTTTTCGCGATAGCGGGTGATGTTCTCCAGGACCACGATTGCATCGTCAACCACAAAACCTGTCGAGATTGTGAGCGCCATGAGCGACAAGTTGTTGACGCTGAAGCCAAGCAGATACATAATCCCGCAAGTTCCGATGATGGAGGTCGGCACCGCCACGGCTGGGATTAGGGTTGCGCGTACGTCGCGCAGGAACAGAAAGACCACTAGAACGACCAAACCGATGGAAATGAGAAGAGTTCGCTCGACATCTTTGACCGAGGCACGGATCGTGATCGTTTGGTCCAGAGCGATGGTCATGTCAATGGCGCTGTTGATGGAGGCGTGGAGCTGAGGGAGGGAGGCCTTTATGCCGTTGACGGTGTCTATAATGTTTGCTCCGGGTTGCCGGAAAATGATTAGCAAAGCGGAGCGTTTTCCATTTGCCACGCCTAAGGAGCGGACGGTTTGCACCGAGTCGGTTACATTCGCGACGTCGGCGAGTCGCACCGGTGCGCCGCTGTACTTGACGAACAGCGGCCGGTAATCGACGGCATGCATCAATTGATCGTTCGCCTCGATCATCCAGGTGCGGTTTTTGTTGGAGAAGCTGCCTTTGGCCAGATTTGCGGTTTGGGCGCTAATGGCAGTGCGGATACTTTCAAGGCTGAGTCCGTAGTGCTGGATTTGGGTGGGATTGACGTTGACGCGAACGGCGGGAGAGGAACTGCCGCCCACGACGACTTGTCCGACACCTCGGATTTGAGAGATCCTTTGCATCAGGATGGTGGAACCCGCATCGTAGAGTGCGGCAGGAGGCAATTTGTCCGATGTGAGCGCAATGATCATGATGGGAGCGTCCGCGGGGTTGACCTTCCGGTAGGTGGGATTCATCGGAAGATCGGCCGGCAGATATCCGCGGGCTGCATTGATCGCAGCCTCCACGTCGCGCGCGGCCGCATCGATGTTGCGGTTGAGGTCGAACTGAAGGGTGATGCTCGTCTGTCCCAGCGCACTGGAGGAGGTCATCTCCGTGACGGAAGCGATTCGGCCGAACTGCCGTTCGAGCGGTGTGGCGACGGAAGAGGCCATGATCTCCGGGCTTGCGCCGGGCAGTGAAGCCGAAACCGACACGGTGGGGAAATCGACCTGCGGAAGCGGCGACACGGGAAGCAGCCGGAAGGCGACTCCACCCGCCATGATGACGGCTGCCGTAAGCAGCGCGGTTGCGATCGGCCGTTTGATGAAGGGAGACGAGAGGCTCATCGTCTAGACTCCCGATGCGGGCGCGGGTTGCGGTCCGGGCCCGGCGGGTTGCGGCCGTTGCTCCTTCGGCGCGCGCCGGTTGCGGAAAGCCGCAATGCGAGATGCCAGCGTGTCAAAGAAAAGGTAAATAACTGGCGTGGTGTATAGCGTCAGCAATTGACTGAAAATCAAGCCCCCAATGATGGTGATGCCGAGCGGCCGCCGCAGCTCGGAACCGGTGCCCCTACCGAAGGCAAGAGGCACCGCGCCGAGCATAGCTGCCATGGTGGTCATCAGGATGGGACGGAAGCGAAGTAGAGCGGCTTGAAAGATTGCATCCCGAGCAGCCTTTTTCTCGCCACGCTCGGCTTCGAGCGCGAAATCGATCATCATGATGGCGTTCTTCTGCACGATTCCGATCAGCAGGACGATGCCGATGATCGCGACCACCGTGAGCTCCTGACGGCAAACCAGCAGAGCAAGAATGGCGCCGACGCCCGCCGACGGGAGAGTGGACAGAATCGTTATCGGGTGAATGTAGCTCTCGTATAGAACCCCGAGAACGATATACACCGTGACGAGCGCGGCGAGGATCAAAAGAGATTCATTACTCAGCGACGCGATGAATGCCTGGGCCGTGCCTTGGAAGGAAACCTGCATGGCGGCAGGCGCCGGTATCTCCTTTTCCACTTTTCGGATCGCGTCGACCGCTTCTCCCAGCGCGGCATGAGGCGCCAGATTGAACGAGACGGTGGTTGCGGGAAATTGCCCGATGTGACTGATCAAAATCGGCAGCGAGGAATTGGAAGAGCGTGTGAATGTGCTCAGCGGTACCGCTCCTCCCAGGGCCGACTTGATGTAGATATCGCTCAAATTGTCAGGATGGTTCTGGAATTGCGGCTGCACTTCGAGAATGACGTGGTATTGATTGAGCTGCGTGAAATACGTCGATACTTGCCGCTGCCCGAACGAATCGTAGAGCGCGTTATCGAGACTTTGGGCCGTGATGCCGACGCGCATGGCTGTCTGCCGATCGATCGCCAGCGAAGCTGCCAGCCCATGCGTCTGCAAGTCACTGGCTACGTCAGCCAACTGCGGCAGCGATGTTAGCTTTTTAACGAACTGGCCGGCATACTTTGACAACTCGTTGGGGTCCGGATCTTCCAGACTGTACTGATATTCCGTTCTGCTGACGATGTCCTCTACCGTGAGGTCTTGTATGGGCTGCATATACAGCACAATCCCGTCTACTTTGGCCAGGCTCGGCTGCAGGCGGCGAATCACATCGGGGGCGCTTATGTTTCGCTGTGCCAGCGGCTTCAAGTTGATCTGAATCCGGCCGCTGTTCAAAGTCGTATTTGTGCCGTCAATGCCGATGAAGGAGGAAAGGCTGTCGACCGCAGGATCTTTAAGAATCACGGCTGCCAATCTTTGCTGCATGCTCGCCATGTCGGAAAACGAGATGCTCTGATCGGCTTCTGAAATGCCCTGGATTTCGCCGGTGTCCTGAACTGGAAAAAATCCTTTCGGAATGACGATATAAAGAAGGATAGTGACTACCAACGTTGCGGCGGCGACGGCCAAGGTCAAATTGCGGTGTTTCAACACCCACTCGAGAGTTCTCCCGTAAAAGCCGATAATCCGCTGAAACACTCTTTCTGAGGCTTTATAGAAGCGGCCTTCCTGGCCGTCTCGTTTGTGTCGAAGCAACTTCGAGCACAACATTGGCGTAAGCGTTAGCGATACAGCGGCGGATACGATGATGGTCACCGCCAGCGTGACGGCGAACTCGCGAAAGAGCCGGCCGGTGATATCGCCCATAAACAGCAGCGGAATGAGCACTGCTATGAGTGATACGGTCAGCGACATGATGGTAAAGCCGATTTGATCGGCCCCCTTCAGCGCGGCCTCCAGTGGCGGTTCTCCTTCCTCGACATAGCGCATGATGTTTTCGATCATCACGATGGCGTCGTCCACGACGAAGCCGGTTGAAATGGTCAGCGCCATGAGTGTGAGGTTATTCAAGCTGTAGCCGAGCAGGTACATCACGCCGAAGGTGCCGATCAGCGACAAGGGAACGGCCACGCTAGGGATGAACGTCGCCGCGAAATTTCGCAGAAAGACGAAGATGACCATCACGACAAGCGCGATGCAGAGCATCAGCTCGAATTCGACGTCAGCTACGGAAGCGCGTACGGTGGTTGTCCGGTCGGTCAGGATCGTGACGCCGATCGAAGAGGGGATAGTCGCCCGCAGCTTGGGAAGAAGGGACTTGACCCGGTCGACGACCTGGATGATGTTTGCTCCAGGCTGCCGCTGGATGTTGACGATCACCGCCGGCGTTTGATTCATCCAGGCGGCCTGTTTGACGTTCTCAATGCCATCTACAACGTTGGCGACGTCTTTCAGCATGACCGGCGCGCCGTTCCGATACGTAACGATGACATCGTTATAGTCGCTGGCGTTCAATAACTGATCGTTGTCATTGATTTGATATCCCTGATTGGGCCCGTCGAAGCTCCCTTTCGCGGAATCCAGACTCGTGGCCGTGATTGCGGTATGAAGATCTTCCAAATTCAGGCCGTAAGAGGCGAGCTGAGTAGGGTTGGCCTGTATACGGACGGCAGGCTTCTGTCCACCGCTGATGGTGACCGCGCCAACGCCGGACAATTGGGAGATTTTTTGCGCCAGGCGGGTGTCCGCGTAATCTTCCACCTGCTGTAGCGGCATGCTGGTGGAAGTAAGGGCCAGCGTCAGAATGGGCGCGTCCGCCGGATTCGTTTTGCTATAGATCGGCGGCATTGGCAGGTCCGCCGGAAGATAGCTTTGCGCCGCATTGATGGCCGCCTGTACTTCCTGCTCGGCGACGTCGATGTTCAAACTGAGGACGAACTGGAGCGTAATCACCGAGGCGCCTTGGGAACTGGTGGAGAGCATCTGGTTCAGTCCGGGGACTTCGCCCAACTGACGCTCGAGCGGAGCAGTAATCGCGGAGGCGGCGACATCAGGGCTGGCCCCCGGATAGAACGTCACCACCTGCATGGTTGGATAGTCCACTTCCGGCAGCGCCGAAACCGGAAGTTGTTTATAGGCGACGATGCCGACCAGCAGAATGGCCGCCATCAGCAATGAAGTTGCGATGGGCCGCAGGATAAACGGGCGTGACGGATTCATTTCTTTCGTCCGGAGTGAGGCTGAGGCTGCTGCGGATTCTGCTGATTCGTGTTCACTTGGGTGTTGGCAGCACCCTGAGCCGACGGCTGAGTTTGCGTTGCGGCTTGATTCTGTCCCGCGGCTTCGGAGTTCGGCGGCGCAGGAGCGGCGGGAGCGGGCTTTCGAACAACGACCTTGGTTCCGTCTTGCAGCTTGTCAAAGCCGTCTGTAACAAGCGCCTCGCCTGGCTTTACGCCCGTGACAGCCGCGACGTCGCCATTTGTGGTCGCAATATTGACGTTGCGCGATTGGACGGTTTTCTTAGTCATGTCGACGACGTAAACGAACGCAACGTCGTTGTTGCGCTGGATGGCGGCGGTGGGAATCAGGTTGACGTTCATCAGTGTCCGCACCAGCAATCGCGCATTGACAAACTCGTTTGGAAATAACTTCAGATCGCGATTCGGAAACGTGGCGCGGACTCGAACCGTTCCGGTTGTCGTGTCGATCTGATTGTCCAAAGTCAGGAGCGTTCCTTGTGCAAGCTCGGTCTGGTTATCGCGATCCAGCGCATCGACGCGTAATTGATGACCGGCGCGCATCTGCGTGGCGACTTCGAAGATGTAGTCTTCGGCCATCGTGAAGATGACCGTGATCGGCTGGAGCTGCGTGATGCTGAGCAAAGCCTGTGTGCCGTTTGCCGCAACAATATTTCCGGGATCGACTTGACGTAGACCTACGCGTCCGTCGATGGGCGCCGTGATTCGCGAATAGATGATATTTACGTTCGCGGCCTCCAGATTGCCTTGATCGAGCTTCACCGTGCCCTCGTCCTGATTCACGGTTGCCTGTTGCGTGGCGACCTGCTGTTCGGGTACGGCATGTTGCTCGAAGGCCGTCTGATAACGGTTCAGGTCGATGCGCGCGTTGGCGAGCGACGCCTGGTCCCGCTCGAGTTGTCCCTGTGCTTGGGTGTACGTGGCCTGATAGGGACGTGAATCGATGACCGCGAGGAGGTCCCCTTTATGAACCATCTGACCTTCGTGATAATGCACTTCCATCAACTCGCCGGCCACGCGGCTGGTGATGGTGGCGGTGTAAACGGGCGTGACGGTGCCCAGTGCGTTC
This sequence comes from uncultured Acidobacteriaceae bacterium, assembly GCA_963722935.1. GTDB lineage: Bacteria > Acidobacteriota > Terriglobia > Bryobacterales > Bryobacteraceae > Bog-105. Next base: position 344,994 of record CAVROY010000002.1, read on the forward strand.
ACATAGACACCGATATCTCCCTGAGTTACTTGCGCGACGGAAACCGGAATCGCGCCGCCGGCCGCGTTCTTGCCTTTTTTTCCGCCGCTGCCCTGGGGCGCTGAAGAGCGCTGCGACAGCATATAACCGGCGCCGAACAGCATGATAAATACCGCTCCCCAGACGGCCCATCGTCTACGTCGCGGTGGGCGCTGTTTTTCCTCCGCTCGTTGAATGTGTTCACTACCTTCGGAATCAATTGCGGGCTTCTGGTCTGTGTTCATGGCAAACGGCCGGATCTTGGCGAGCGGCACATATCCCGACTATCGCGACTCGCCGCATTTGCGGCCACTGCCGAAAGGTCTACGTCGCTGTACGCCATTCGGCATAGCAAAACGCCATGAGAAAATGGCTGGAACCGGTCAGTTACGCAAGGAGGACGACTTACTAAATGGGCTTTGGGACCAACCCTCTGCCGGGGGTGCCGGATATCGAATCGCCGTCATTTGAATGGATATGCGGAAGAGACTCTCGCCGGAAGCTGTTGAAATCGCGCGCAAGCTGCGAGAGGACGGCTTTGCAATCCTGGATTTTCCAGATCCGGATTTCGACGGCTTGGCAAAGCGGATTATTCGCGCTTTAGACGGCAAATACGGTTGGACCGGATGGCGGAACGGCACCACGCCCAACCTGCGACTACAGGACGTCTGGCAAAAAGTTCTCGAGGTCAGGCGGATCGCCTGCAATCATCGTATTCTTCAATTGCTCTCCGATTTGTATGGAAGGCCGGCATTTCCTTTTCAAACATTGAATTTTGCCGTCGGTACACAACAGCACTTTCACACCGATAGCGTGCACTTCAGCTCTTGTCCCGAACGCTTCATGGCGGGAGTATGGGTCGCGTTGGAGGACACGGATGAAGATAATGGACCCCTGGTTATTATCTGGGCTCGCATAAACTTCCGGTGTTTATGAACGAGCACATCGGGATCAATCCCGACACAAAGGGCGATTCCGTCAGTCACTATGGAGCTTATGTGTGGGCCTTTGAAGCCCTTGTCGAGGCGCTCGATTTAAAGCCGTTCTATTTCCACGCAAAGAAAGGACAAGCTCTGATCTGGGCGGCCAATCTTCTGTATAGAGGCGCCGCGCAGAAAAATCTGAAGCGCACGCGATACAGCCCGTCACGCATTATTATTTCGAGCGCTGCTGCTATTACACGCCATCACGCTCGATTCCGTTCCTTGGCGTCATCGATTACCGTGAGGTCCAGGACATCTCGACCAAGAAGCGGTTCCCAACATGCTGAACGGAGTCGAGGTGCCGAAGAAGCATCTGAAGTATTCGGCGCCCGCGAAGCATTCCGTCCGGCGTCGAGGACGCCGGCCGGCTTCGATCCGGCTGCCTATCTAAGAGCCAATCCCGACGTGGCGGAGGCGAGGATTGATCCTGCGAAACATTCGGTTGAATTTGGATATCTCGAGGGCAGACCGCTGAGGTAAGAAGTGCCGGGAGCTTTGGAGCGCTGCTATCCCTCGCAGTCGAAACGTAAGATATGAGTCGCAGTCGTACTGGCGATCGATGTGAACCCTTTGCGTTCATAGAGACGGGCTGCTCTTGAATTTTCGGAGCGGAGACGCACACTCGAAAAGTTCTGCCGGGCGACATCCAGCAGCGTGTCGAGAAGCGCTCCTCCGATACCCTGGTTCCGCCATGCCTGTCTGACGTAAACGCGCCTGATCCGACCTACTTTTGGATCAGCGAGAAATGGGTCGCGATTAAGCCCGCCAACCGCGACCAAAACACCCCGGTCCAGATGACCACACAGGATCTCACCGGCAGCGTCGAAGCGATTTTCTCCACTGAACCATTCGTTGACGAGAGTTTCGAGAAACTTGTATCCTTCTTTGCGGGCTTCGGCCTGCATTTGCTCTATTCCGGGCGCGGGAAGATCAATCTGCTGTATCAATGCCGTAGCTGCTAATTTACCGTCTCTCACACAATTACCAGCTTTCACACGTTCGCCGCGGACATGGCTTTGTTGGATAGGAATGCCTAGTTAGGTTAAAAGGCAAGTCCGACGATAAACTCGCCTTGATTTTCGTTCGGACGCCACGTAATCCAGGGCTGCTCCTCCTGTGTCTTTGCCCCCAATGTGTGATACGCACCTGCGGGGCGATTGAAATGCGCCAGATCTTAACTTCGACCCTAACACCCGCGCATATGCCGATCTTTGACAGAGAGTCGCCGACCGGGGTTGGCCACAGCTCGAAAATTTGTGCCGGCCTCGATAAACGGCTTGATAAGCATCCCTGAGGCCCGGTATTTGGCCAAGGCGGGAAACTCCCAAGACTTGTAACTTGCGGATATCGGCGGTTCTGGACCAGGACCGATAATGTAATCCTGCTGTGTCAAGTCCAGCGGACGAAACAGCGCGTCCACTTCGACCGAAAAGTTTAATGGCAAATGAAATTCAACACTTCGTCCAAGCGAATATTCATTTGAACCGCTGTAGGAATGAACACCGTAAAGCGAGCCAAGATACGGAAGGATTGGACTCGGCGTGAATGTCTGATCGGAGAACGGCGCTGTGAAAGGAAGACCGCCAGCGATGCCGAACGAGACAACTCGCTGAGCGGAAGCCCGCGAACAGCAAACGAAAACGATGAATGCGAGCGCAAGAAGACGCATAGGGCTTCGAAAGCGTTCGGTTAGAACAGCAAACCCACTATCAGTTCCGCTTGATTGTGAAGCGATGCGAAGTGGGCGTTAACGGCCAGGCGCGGATCTGCCGTCCAGTAGGTATACCGAATCTCCGGGTCGAGCTGCACATGCAGAACGCGAAGGTCAACGCCTGCTCCTGCCGCCACGCCAGCATTAGAGACGGAACGGTTCCCGGGATGGTCGAGTAGGCGGAAGCTCGGACCTGCTCCGATAAATGGTCTTATTTTCCGGATGGCAAAGCCATATTTTGCTAGGATCGGGAATTCCCAAGAATTTGAATTCACGGCAATCTTGTACATTGGCGTTAATTCAGCGTGCTCATACGTCAGGCTGAGCGGACGATAGAGCCCGTCTGCTTCTAACGAGAGGTGAAACCAAAGCCGAAACTCCAGGGCAGGGCCGACGACGTAATTTTTTTAACTGCTAAAGCTGCGTGTTGGAGATACAAAGAAAGGTGAAAGTTCAGGTGGATACATTGTATCCGCGTAGAAGTCGGTTAGGGGCACGCCACCCTTTACTCCTACGGAGATGAATTGTTGAGCGAAGTCAGAGTGCCGGATAGACACACGAATAACAGCAGTTGAGCATGAGTTGCAAATTCCTCAGAAACCGAACGCAATCGCTCTGAAATCGCGTTTCTCCTTGCTTTCTGAGAACCACGACTAAATGATGATGATTGTTTCCTTAATCTATCAGTAAGGCCGCAAAGGGTTCTTCGTTACACTTGAAACGTAAGCCTTTCTGCAGGTGCAGGCCATTTCCATCAAATTGAAGCGCGGGACTGGAACCTATGCGCGAGCCCTTTCTGGCCGCGCTTTGGTGTTGCTTCTGTGCCTTGTGGCTTTCACGCTTCGTTGTGCCGCACTCGATCCAAACAAAACGCTGACGCAATACGCTCATCGGATCTGGGGACAGGAAGAAGGGCTGTTCCAGCCGACGATTTATTCGATTCTTCAGACGCGGGACGGATTCTTGTGGCTCGGAACGCAAGATAGTTTGATCCGCTTCGACGGCATGCACTTCCGTCCGTTCGATCGAGCGGGTGAGGCAGGTTTGCAACAGACTCTCATTCGGGACCTGGCGCAAGACCGTGAGGGCAATTTGTGGGTGGCTTCCGTCGGTGCGGGCATAACCAAGATCGCGCCCGGCGGTGAAATTAGCCGCTATACGACCAAAAACGGCCTGCCGAGCGATACCACTTTTTGTGTCGATTCGGATGTGAAAAACCAGATGTGGATTTGCACGGATCGAGGACTGGTGCGGCTCAGCGACGACGGCTTACACGTGTTCACGACTGCAGATGGTTTGCCGATGAAGGTTCGCTCAACGTGCGAGACGCCGGCGGGAACACGGTGGGCGGCGGGCTTGGATTTCGGATTGCTGCGCTGGAACGGATCGCGCTTTGAAAGGTATTCGGATTCGAAGATCTCGCCCAGTGAACTCGTCACCGCGCTCGAATGTGCTCGGGATGGGACGGTGTGGGCCGGTAGCGCCGCGGGGCTCACGCAAATCCGCGGCAATGTTTCGCGTTCGTTCACCGTGCGCGATGGTTTACCCGACAATGCAGTCTCTTCTCTATTCGAAGGACCCGACGCGAGCCTGTGGATTGGAACGAACGACGGAATCAGCCGCTATCACAATGGAGAAATCAGCGTGTATCGCACACGCGACGGCCTCTCGCACAGTGTCGTCTTGTCGCTTTACGTGGATCGGGAAGGAACGCTTTGGGCGGGCACGAAGGACGGGTTAGATCAGTTTACCGACGGCAAAGTTACTCCGTATACAACCAGCGAAGGCATGTCGGCGGGAGAGACCGGGCCGGTCCTGGAAGACACGGCGGGACGGCTTTGGGTGGGAACGCTGGGACACGGACTGAATTGGTTCGACGGCCATCGCTTTCACGTGCTGACGAAGAAGGACGGGCTGGCCGACAATGCCGTGCTGAGCCTGGAGTTAGACCAGGTGGGCGATCTATGGGTGGGTACCCGCAATGGATTGAACCGGCTGAGAAATGGGCGAATCGCAGCAAGCTATACCGAGCGCGAGGGATTGCCAGGCGCTGAGATTCGCGCGCTGTCCGTGGACATGCAGGGGACCTTATGGGCCGGAACGAACCACGGGCTCAGCCGCTATACCGGCACGAGTTTCGTTCGCGAAAGCACGACACCCCGGCCTCAGAGAAATGGAGTTGTCGCTCTGGCAGGAGGTCGAACCGCGCGGCTGTTTGTCAGCACCGACGGACCGGGCTTCTATTTCATGCGCAATGGCGGGTGGAACGCGTATTCATTGGATGTTATTCGCGCGGTCGATTGCTATTTCCTGGATCACACGCGACACGCAGCGTGGATGGGAACACTTGGGTCGGGGCTGTTGCGTTGGGAGAACGGCACCGTCACTCACGTTCGCCTCAAAGACGGCTTGTACGACAACCGGATTTACAGCATTGTCCGAGACGATAACGCGAATTTCTGGATGGCATCGAGCAAAGGGATCTTTCGCGTGAGCGAAAAAGAACTCAACGATTTCGCAGATGGTCGAAGCCATTCGATCACCAGCATCCCGTTCAGTACCGGCCAGCTTCGGTTCGAATGCCAGTCGGGTGTGCAGCCGGCTGCCTACCGCACGCATGACGGACGGCTTTGGTTTTCGACCACGACCGGCCTGGTGGTGCTGGACCCGAAGCAGCTCATGAGCAACAGGATTCCCCCGCCTGTTCAAGTCACGGCCATTTCGATCGACGGACAGCTTGCGAATTTGCACAAACCGGTAAACTTGAAGCCTTCGGAACGGAACATCGAAATCCGGTACGCGGGCTTGAGCTTCGTCTCGCCGGAGAAGGTCTCGTTCCGCTATATCCTCGACGGTTTCGATAAGACGTGGACGGATGCCGGGGCAAGAAGAGAAGCATTTTTTACGAATCTACCGCCGGGCCATTATCGATTCAAAGTTCTGGCCCGGAACGCCGACGGCCTATGGAGCGCCACTCCAGCGGTTCTACATTTTTCCATTGAGCCGCGGCTGTATCAACGCGCCTGGTTTTTTCCGCTATTGGCGCTTGCACTCGCGGTTCTAAGCTTCGGCGGATATCGCCTGCGCATCGGCCGGATCAATCGCAGATTCGAGCTGGTTTTAGCCGAACGCAGCCGCATCGCACGCGAGTTGCACGACATCTTGCTGCAAGGTCTGGCTGGCATCACGATGCAATTACAGGCGCTTTGGACTCGTTTGCCGCAATCCAGAGAAAAGCAGTTTCTAGCGGAAATCATTCAGGATGCGGGGACGTGCTCGACAGAGGCGCGCCGTTCGCTGTGGGGACTGCGCGCGTTCGGCACGGCATCGCTCGATTTTTCAGACAAGCTTGCGAGAGTTTCGCGAGAAGCGGTTGCCGGCAAGCCGGTATCTCTATCGCTCCACCTCGAACCCGTGTCCCTGAACGAATATCCTGCGGTGGAATATCACCTTCTACGCATTGTGCAAGAAGTGATCTCCAATGTGCTTGCGCATGCGGACGCAAGAAAACTCGCTATTAATCTGGTTTGGCAGCCGGGGCAACTGGATCTCACTTTGGAGGATGATGGAATAGGTTTTGATATGCGGGCGCCACAGCCCTTTGGCCATTTCGGGCTAGTCGGAATCCGCGAGCGAGCCGACGAAATTGGAGCCGAGCTGAAAGTGAGCAGCAGCCGGGGGCGGGGGACCAGGGTGTCTGTCCGGGTGCCGATTGGCAACTCCGCCGTTCCAGAGAGTAACGCAGATGCCGGTCTCGAACATCAGATAAAGCAGGTACCTTAAGATGGATTCTCCGCAAGCCATTCGCATTCTGACGGTCGACGATCACGACATTGTACGGAAAGGCATCGCGGCGATCCTTTCGACTGAACCGGGGATGGAACTGGTGGGGGAAGCAAATACGGGTAAAGATGCGGTCCGCCTGCACCGGCAGTACCGTCCGGACGTGACGCTGATGGATCTGCGATTGCCCGATCAAAGCGGAATCGAGGCCACGCGAGCGATCCGCCGCGAGTTCCCGGATGCGAAGATTCTCGTGCTGACATCCTATGACGGAGATCAGGATATTTACCGCGCGCTCGAAGCGGGCGTTCGCGGCTATTTGCTGAAGGAGATGGTGCACACCGAAGTGCTGCACGCCATCCGGATTGTCTACAGCGGCAAGCGGTTTATACCTCAGGAAGTCTCACAGCAACTCAATGGATTTTTCCCAGAGGTGGCGCTGACTCCGCGCGAGGTCGAGGTGCTGAGTCTGGTCGCGCGCGGCTTTGGAAACAAAGAAGTGGGAGATGTGCTCGGCACGGCGCCGGGTACGATCAAGGCGCATGTTCAAAGCATCTTAGGAAAGCTCGGCGCGAAAGACCGCACCCATGCGGTTTCGATCGCGCTGCGCCGCGGCATTATTCATTTGCATTCGCCCGAAATGGCATCTTCCATTCCCAATGGCTGATCGCGCCACGCCGCCACGGACCAGGCGCGAAGTGCTCAAGCGAGTCCTGGGAAGAACGTTGGTCGCTGCGGTTCTGATGCTAGCGGTTTTGTATGCAGGCGATTATCTGATCCTGCGCTTCCGAATTGCAACCAACAAGCAGCCCTACGGGAGTGTTACGGTCCGGCCGTACTATGCTGTGCCGCAGAAGGACCACAAAACCGAGTTTCTGTTCGACGATCCGCAGGACCAGACCTGTGTCCACTCGCTTTTTTCACATTTGGGTGATAGTCCCTGCTGGTACCTGAGCAGGAACAAAGACAAGCGGATCGATATGTAGGCGCGCCCGATATACGTTATCTAAGGCTGAAGAAAAAAATTCTGACCCTTTTCAGATCTCCGATAAACGGCACTTGCCGAGAACTTAGGCTGGGTTCGTAATACTCTGCTGATCTCCGGCTCTCTTCACATCTCCAACTACCGCTTAACACAGCCAAGTGAGTGCTCTATCCTTGCCGACCAGGCACGCCATCTTAGAGGCGAGCTCCCGGATCGGAGGGTCAGGTCCCGAGCACCAATTACGCAGGAGCGGTCAAACGCGCTATCTTTGCGCGACCGAATTGTCGGTGCCATTCTTGTATTGATCGAGCTGACCGTGCAAACCCATTAATGGGGCATCCCATGATTCTTCTCAGTTGTGGTTTGGTCGTGGCGTTCCCGATGTTGAAAGAAGAGTCGCCGGCTGCGCCATCAAAACCAGCCGCCGGACGGCTTGAGGCCATTGAGGCGCAGATACGTGACGAGATTGCCGTAATGCAAGGCGTCATGACTGGGGAGCTGCGTCAAGATGAACATCTTGTTCGTTTTGTAACCCCAGAAGTCCGCCGGGTCATTGAGGTGCGCATCGGTGAACCCGGCGTACGTGCCATCGCAGTAGTCGAACGAGCTTTTGAGGTAGGCCATGATCTCGGTCTTCGAACTCTTGCCCGTAGCCGGGGCGGGAGGTGCTTCACCCTTGGCGTTTGAACACAAATAGTAGGATATGTCCGCCACATGAATCACGATCTCGGCGAACGAGCGAACGTCCTTCGTCGGCCGGTAGCTGAACTTGGACTCTGGCATTGTATCCGCCGACTTCATGATCTTGTCCTGCATGTTGCTGCGAAAGATGGATATCGTCTTCGTCAGCGGATTCGGCCCCGTGGGCGGCTTGGGAAAGTCGGGCGAGATCTGAGCATTGGCCAAGGACGCCAAGACGCAGACAGATACCACGCCAACAGGAACCGTGAAGCGAGCAATGGATCGGAACATTTGAGAATCCTCCAACAGGCGGGCCATGCGAATCCCGAACCGCAAATCCTGCTAAACGGTTCGCATGGGCGCATTCCTATGGGCAGCTATTCTTCCGACCTTCTTCACTTTCAACTCGCTGCTTTGCCTGATGTTTAGCGGCTTGCCGACAGCGGGAACTGTCCACTAGGTGTCCACTTGCAGGAAGAATCGTCACGAAATCGGACAGCTATCTGGATTCAACTCCGTTCGGCGGCCATGCGTCACTAGTCCTCAACGCGCGCTTCCTGACAGCTTGAGATCGCCAAGTCCGTTAGCGAACTCTTGATGGGCGCATCTCCTCTTGTCAAACTAGGAAAGTGCTACTACTATCTTAGACAGACTAGGAGTAAGCCAAATCCGCAGCGAAAGCGGCAAACGGCAGGCGGTTTATGGTGATGCGCACACTCGCGAACAAAACTTATTTGTAATCGTTTTCATGCAATCTGGCGAGGGAGTTTGTCTGGTGAAGAGATATCTACACATTTTTCTGCTGGTGGTCTTGGCTCTTTGTGGCACACGTGCAAAGGCACAATCTGACGCGCAGCCTGACGCTCTTTTTCTGACCATAAGGTCGCTGGATGCCAAACTCTTCGATGCGTATAACCACTGCGACTTGACAACGCTGGGGGCCATGGTTTCCGACGATCTGGAGTTCTACCACGATCAGACAGGGCTGTCGGTGGGGAAAGCACCGTTTCTGGCCGCCATCAAGCAGAACATCTGCGGAAAGGTGCAGCGGGGAACTTCTGCCGCAAACACTGGAAGTCTATCTGCTGAAAGGATATGGAGCGGTTGAGATAAAGAATTGCGTCGAAATACGGCTCCAATGGCTGAGCAAATTGACGAAGAGAACAAAGCGCTTTTCAAGCGCAGCTACCGCGTGCGAATGCAGCTCAACATTCTCGACCAAAAGGAGGAGTCTCCCTTCGTTGAACAAATACACGTTGTATATCTACAGATCGCGGTTTCTGAGTTGGATGGACGAATGGACCCGCCCATAATGGCACAACGTTTACGAATCTCAAATAATGGCGCGAATCCATCTGTCGAGGAATCTGAAATACCGGCGTAGCGGCACACGTTGTAATCCAAATCGACGGGCTGTCGGCTATCTTAAGATTGCCCCTCGAACTGTGTTCGGCGAGGTTGCTTTCCCGGATCGGCTAACGTGAATCGATCTTTCGGCTTGTGCATGGAAAGCCCGGTTTCGGGACATTGAAATGATAGATCACCGAGAAGGTAATCTGGCACGTCGTGCTCGCACGCCTAGGTTCGTCACGATTTCCTCCACTGTCTTCTTGATCTGATCCGGGAACAACTCGGGCTGTGTATCGGCGGGGGACGCTTAGCTGCGGCGTGCTCGATTAAGGAAGCACAAACTGTGCTCCCAGCACTGGAAGGAATGCCCCACTCGGAATAACTGTAGAGCAACACCAGTCATCTCAGCAGCGTTCGCCATGAACGCAGACTCGTGGTTGGTGCGTGGTCGATAAGGACCAGCAACCAAGATCATCAGCGGCTCGGACGGACCCGGACCACGATATAGCTACCCTTAATTACTCCGTCCTCAGTGCTCTCATGGGATCAACCGCCGCAGCCCGTCTCGCCGGGATATAGGCTGCCAACAGTGCTGTCGCGAAGAGCAGACCGCTCACACCGAGCAGCACCGGCGAATCGAATGCTTGTACCCCATAAAGTGTGCCGTGCATCAGGCGCCCCAGCCATGCTGCTCCTAGCACGCCCAGCGCCAAGCCTATCAGTGTGAGGACGGAACTCTCCGAGATAATCAGACGCTCCACGGCTCGTTTCTCCGCGCCCAAAGCCATGCGCAAGCCAATCTCCTGTGTTCGCCTGGACACACCAAACGAAATCACACCGTAAACACCGATTGCAGCAAGCGTCAGCGCCACGAATGCGAAGCCGACATACAGCATCATCGTGAACCTGTCGCCGATCAACAGTTGATCTCTGACTTCGTTCATTGTGCTCAGATGTGAAACCGCGACATCTCGGTCTATTGAATAGATCGCCTTCGCAACCGCCGCACTCAATTCCGCTGGATTGCTAGCCGAACGCAGCCCTATAGTGACACTCGGTAGAGGCGATTGTGGAAACGGCACATCTATTTCGGGTTGATCGGCACGCAATCCGAATGAGCGGACATTGTGAAAAACACCCACAATCTGCCACTCCACAGCCGCTCCCAGCTTCTGGACCGTGGGATCGATTTGCTCGATCGATAACCGCGTATTCAGCGGATCACGCTGTTTCAGATACTCTTTGACAAACTCTTCGTTGACCACGGCGACCCGCGGGCTTGTCGATGTGTCGGCGTCGCTGAACTGGCGGCCTTTGACGAGCCGGACGCCGAACGTTCTGAAGTACTCAGGGCTAATTGACTGGAATCCGGCACCAGGTCTCTGGGAAGGGTCGGCGACTGTTGTACCCACGATTGTGAACGGCATCCCATCGCTTGTACCGAGCAGAGGAGCTCCGGTCACGACCGCAGCAGCAAAACTCCGGGCAAGGCATGGATTTGTTCGAGTACTTGCTTGTAATACGGTACGATCCCGCTGGCAAGGCGGAAGCGCCCATCCGGCTGCTGCAATGAAAACATCAAGACATGGTCCGTACGCACTCCCAGGTCGACCCGCGTCAAATTCCAGAAGCTATGCAATGCGAGACCAGCACCGGAGAGCAGCGTTAACGCAAGCGCGAGTTCCCCCACAACCAGAGCGCGCCGCAACGTGTGGTGTCCCTTGCCCTCACCAGCACGCCCTCCTTGTTTCAACGACCTGGCCGGATCTAATTGCGAGGCATACCAGGCAGGCGCCGAACCCGATAAGATTCCCACCAGAATGGTGGCCGCAGCAGTAACGCTAAGGATCGGGATGTTCAACTGCAAGGCGGCCTCAGAAGGCAGAGTGCCTGGCGGCATGAGCGCCACAATGCAGCGAAGCAGAAGAATGCCCAAGACCACTCCAGCCACTCCGCCGGCGCCGGCCAGCACGACACTCTCGACCAGGAACTGCTCAAACACCTGCCGCCGCGATGCTCCGACTGAATTTCGGACCGCTACTTCCCGCCAGCGGAACGTACTCTTCGCAAGCAGCAGATTCGCCACGTTGAGGCACGCGATCAACAGCACGAATCCGACAGCCCCCAACAGCAGTCAGAGCGTTTGAATGCGGTCCTTAGGCATGAAATCGTTTTGCAGCGGCTCAACCAGAGCGCCCCAGCCCTTATCACTGCGTGGGTTTTCCTCCGCTATACGCGCCGTCAGTCGATTCATGTCAGCCTGCGCCTGCTTTATGTTCACGCCCGGTTTCAGGCGCGCGGTCGCCAGCAACCAGTGATAGTCGTGATTGATCTGTTCGGGACGGAAGGCGAGCGGCGCTGTCAACTGCGCATCGTAGCGATCGGCGACGCCTTCTGCCAGAACGCCCACTACGGTGTATAACCCGGCGTTAATTCGCAGCCGCCTGCCAACGATATAGTCATCTGCGCCCAACTTATTCCAGAGTTTGTGCGTGAGAATAATAACTTTGTCGTTACCTGGTATCCCTTCTTGCGGGAGGAAATCGCGGCCCAGCATCAAGGGCAAGCCCATCATGCGAAAAAAGCCGGGCGACGCCAGCCTTCCTTCTACCTGCTCCGGCCTATTCTTTGTTCCCAAGTTGAAGTTGCCGCCAGTAAACGCACAGAGGCTCTGAAACGACGTACTGTAGCGCTGCCAATCGAGAAAATCGCCCGCAGCAATTGCATTGCGGTTGCCCTGGACCTTAGACCACACCATCACCAACTGCTCGGGATGGGGCAACGGCAGTGGGGATAGCAAAGTGGCATAGATCACGGTATAAATGGCCGTTGTGGCACCAATACCGAGCGCTAAGGTCGCCACTACAGCAGTCGTCAAACCCGGATTGCGCCGCAGCATTCGCCAGCTGTATTTGATGTTTCGAACTAACGAGTGCAACGATGTTCTCTTTCTATGCCACCCGCGAGGGCAGACTTACGTCCTGCAATGCAATCACTTGCCCTTTCGATTTCGGTCGGTAACGCACTACCTACACCCGTATAAGAGCGGGCGCGCTTGGTTCAGTGTTGGGAAGCAGTGTTCGTTCCTGGCACAGCCTGCAGTCTCAACGGGGCCCGACAGAGGGGTCACGGTGCTAGATCTAGTCGCCAAGTATTTAGCGATCCTCCACGCTGTTGTCAAGAGACAGCATTACCGGAGAGTGGTGGCTTCGCGGCTCAAAACGGTGTAACTGTGTCTTCGAAACGCTTACGTTAACGCATGTAGGTATAAAGGCTAAGGCTAAGCGCCCACCGCGGCTTCTTCCGGAACGCCCGCTTCTTTTCTCTTCTTCAGGAAGGTCATTAACGAGCGGAGCTCGGCACCTACACGCTCGATGGGCTGATCTTTACTCTGTTCCCGCATGGCTAAGAATTTCTTGCGGCCCGTGCGATTCTCTTCGAGCCACGTCCGCGCGAATTCGCCGGATTGAATTTCGCTCAGAATCTTTTTCATTTCCGCTCGAGTCTGACCGGTGACGATGCGAGGACCGCGCGTGTAGTCGCCATACTCGGCTGTATCGGAGATGGAATAGCGCATGTAGCTCAAGCCGCCTTCATAAATCAGATCGACGATCAACTTCAGCTCGTGCAGACACTCGAAATAGGCGATCTCAGGCGCGTAACCGGCTTCGATCAGCGTTTCGAAACCGGCACGGATAAGCTCGCTCACGCCGCCGCATAGGACCGCTTGCTCGCCGAAAAGATCGCTCTCGGTTTCTTCTTTGAAAGTGGTTTCGATCACGCCGGCTTTCAGGCAACCGAGCGCGAAGACGTAAGCCAACGCATCCTGCAAAGCGTGACCAGAGGCATCCTGGGCGATCGCAACCAAGGCGGGAACGCCGACGCCTTCCGTAAACAATTCCCGCACGCGATGGCCAGGCGCTTTGGGAGCGATCATTGAAACGTCGATCTCTGCCGGCGGCTTGATTTCGTTGAAATGAATGTTGAAGCCGTGCGCAAACATGAGCGTCTTGCCTTTACGCATATGCGGCGCAATTTCTTTCCGGTAGACTTCGCCTTGCAGATGATCCGGCAGTAAGATCATCAGAACGTCGGCGGCTTCCGCTGCGCCGGCGACACTTAACACTTTCAGCCCAGCCGCTTCCGCTTTCGGCTTGCTCTTGCTTCCTGCGTGTAGCCCGACGACCACATTCAAACCCGAGTCGCGCAAGTTCAGAGCGTGCGCGTGCCCCTGGCTTCCGTAGCCGATGATTGCGATTGTCTTGTTTTCGAGAGGAGCCAAGCTCCCGTCTTTCTCGTAATAGCGAGTTGCCATATTTCCTTTTCCGATGCGCAGACAGGTCGTCCGCTTATTCTGTTTCCTGCAGTTCGAGCGCTTCTTCCGGCGCTGCACCTCTGGGAATGGGTGGAGAGAGGCGAAGCTTCTTCGGATCGAGAGACATCGAGACGATGCCGGATCGGGTCACCTCGATCTCACCATAGCTGCTCATCACGTCGATGAATTCGTCCAGCTTTTCCGGATCTCCCGTGGCTTCGAGCGCAAAACCTTCGAGAGTCGAATCGACCACTCGTGCCTGAAAAATTTCGGCTTCCTTAAGAACCGCTGTCCGGCTCTGCTGGCTCGTTCGCACGCGTATCAGCACCAGTTCGCGATTCACAGCCGGACCGTCGGTTACATCGACGGCCTGCAGAACGTTGATCAGCTTGTTCATCTGCTTGATGACTTGGCCGCGAATATTTGCCTCTACATCCACTGTGATGGTCATGCGCGAGAGCGTCGGATCGAGCGTGCGCGCGACGGTGAGACTCTCGATGTTGTAACCGCGCTGGCTGAGCAGGCCCGTCACCCGCATCAGAGCGCCGGGCTTGTTTTCCATCAGAAGTGAGATGATCTGTTGCATGTTTGAATTCCGGCGTGCCGCTACACTTCCACGGGTTGCGGTGGACGCAATACCATCTCGTTGATCGCTCCTCCGGCGGGAACCATCGGGAACACATTTTCGAACTGCGATACTTTCACGTTCAGCAGATAAGGCCCGGGTTCTGCAATCGCTTGTTCCAGCACCCGCGGCATCTCGCGAACGTCCTCTACGGTGCGTCCTTTGAAGCCGTAGGCTCCTGCGAGTTTTTCTGCGTCCGGGAACGAACTAAGCTCCACCTGGCTCAGACGGTTGTTGTAGAACAGCTCCTGCCATTGCCGCACCATTCCCAGATAGCCGTTATTCATCACAACAATTTTGATCGGAAGTGCGTGGTTCGCGATGGTGGCGAGTTCCGGTATCGACATCTGGAAACCGCCATCGCCTACGATGGCGAAGACAAGCTTGTCGGGACGCGCAAATTGGGCCCCGATCGCGGCGGGCAGTCCGAATCCCATGGAGCCCAGACCGCCGGAATTGATCCACAAGACGCGGCTCATTGAAGCGGATCAACTGTGCGGCCCACATCTGATGCTGGCCCACATCACTCGCGACGATCGCCTGTCCGTTTGAAAGCCGGTCGATTTCAGCCATGAGGTGCTGAGGCTTGATCTCGCTATCCGATCTCTCGGCAACCAGCGGATGCTCCTGCTTCCATTCGCGAACTTGCTTCCACCAGGCCTGCCGTGCCGCGGAGTTCTTGGCTTTCAGCGAAGGCTCGAGCTGTCGCAGCTCAGCGCTCAGTTTTGGAAGAACGCGACTCACGTCACCAACAATGGGCAGATCCGCGGCGCGATTTTTTCCGATCTCGGCAGGATCGATATCGACGTGCAACACTTTCGCGTGCGGCGCGAAGGCGGCCAGGCGGCCCGTTACGCGATCGTCAAAACGCACGCCCAGTGCGATGATCAGGTCGGTATGCGAGAACGCCATGTTTGCCGCATAACTGCCGTGCATGCCAGGCAGGCTGATGAAATTCGGATGATTCGACGGCAGTCCTCCCAAACCCATCAAGGTACATACGGCCGGAGCGTCGATGAGCTCGACAAATTCCTGGAGCTCGCGGCTCGCATTCGCGGCGATCACACCGCCGCCCGCATATACGAACGGCCGCTCCGCTTCCCAAATCATCTGGGCGGCGCGGCGTATTTGCCCGCTGTGGCCTTCGGTGAAGACCTTGTAGCCGGGCAAATGAATTTCGGTCACCGGCGAGTAATGCGCCTGTCCCTGAAAAACGTCTTTTGTTACATCCACCAGCACGGGGCCGGGGCGGCCGGAAGCGGCAATGTAGAAGGCCTCGTGAATCACCTGCGGTAGTTCGCCGATGTTCTTCACCAGGAAATTGTGTTTGGTCGCAGACCGGGTAATGCCGAACGTATCGGCTTCCTGAAAGGCATCGGTGCCCATCAGCTTGCTGGAAACTTGTCCCGTGAGCGCAACCAGTGGAATGGAATCCATCATGGCGTCGACCAGGCCTGTCACCAGGTTGGTCGCGCCGGGACCTGAAGTGGCGCAGCATACGCCGACTCTTCCTGTTGCCCGCGCATAGCCTTGCGCTGCGAACGCGGCATTCTGTTCGTGCCGAACCAGCACGTGGCGTATCGGGTGATCGTACATCGCATCGTAGAGCGGAAGCGTCACGCCGCCCGGATACCCGAAAATCAGCTCGACGTTTTCACCGGCCAAGCAGTTGAGCAGAATCTTAGCGCCGGACAGAAGATTCGATGGCATTGCCTTATTAGACATGATGACCCGATTGGGGTGAAGAACGAAAGGGCCACCTGGCTGAGGTGTCTTCGCCGGTAGCCCTCGATCTTAATTCGTGCAGCCCTGCGGGGTCGAGACCGTTCAGCCTGGACAGCGGATCTTACGAGTTCAGGAGCTAGTTGGCCCGGTCAGGCTGGGTAGCTCCCGTAAAACCAACTTATCGTAGAAGCAATTTTTATGCAAGAGAATGAAAATATAAAAAGAGCTTATGGAAGCGCTCCATGAAGCTGCCACATATCAGAAAAAGAACTTCAGCGAGACCTGAATGACTCGAGGAAAGTTCTGCTGGTACAGGTTTACGGTACCGTAGCCCGTGTAGGTGCCGTTCGATTGTAGTTTCGGAGGCCCATCGCCGGGATTGTTGTCCGGCCCGGGAAACAGCACGGTATTGGTGAGATTGAACGCGTCCGCGCGCAATTGAAATTTCATCGACTCTGTCACCGGGAAATCCTTGTGCAGCGAGAAATCGAGGTTCGTGATGAACGGATTGCGCAGGGTCGCTATCTGATTGGGCAGATTCATTAGCCCGTATTGCGGAATGCTGGAATAGCAGCCAAGCGGATTCCCGCTGCTGTAATCGTTGTAGATGTAGTGGGTGAACGTGGGACCGCCGTTAGGCGTGTAACTGTGGTTGCAGTTATAGTAGTAGCCCGTGTCCAGCCCCACCGGCGTGCCGGTTCCCGTTGAGAGAACGAAATCCACGTTCCAGCCATTCACAAATGCACCCAGCACGCCGCCGGGATTCGACAGGAATTTCGCTCCCTTGCCGAACGGCAGCGTCCACTCCGTGGTGTCGGTAAAGATGTGGGTGCGGTCATAGGGTACGATTTCGTACTTCAGACTTGCATCCTGGTAAGGCCAGCCATTCTGATAACCGCTAGCCTCCATGCTTTTCGAATAGGTGTACGCGATTTGAAAGCTCAGGCCCACCGAGAGACGTTTGTCGAGCTTGACCTCCAAGGCGTTGAAGTTCTGCTTGCCGAGTGGATCGTTGTATTGGCCGATCAAGCCGCAGTACTGCGACAACGGCAGCAGCAATGTGATCGCCGATATCGTTTTGTTCGAGCCGCAGGTGGAGCTTGGCGGAATCCCAGGCACATTGTAGTAAGGATTCGGCACCTGCTGATTGAAGAGCTGTGGATTGGCAATTCCCTGTTGCAGTTGAGCGTAGCTCATCGTGCCGTTGTCCCAGACGAAGACTCGCAGCCGGTCGGTGTAGTTGCCCATATAATGCGCATCCAAGACCATTTGGCCCGGCAAGGCGCGCTCGAAGCCTAAGGAAAACTCCTGCGATCTGGGGATGCGCCGGCCTGGGAAATCGATGGATGCGCCGTTGCCCAGAGCGGTCAGCAGGCCGAGCGTGTTGCCGGGGGGAACCTCGAAACCGTTCGGAAATGGGTTGCCGCTTGCGAAATAGTCGGTGGGAGTGACGCCCCCATTGGTCGAGGTGGTGTAGGGCGTCGAGATGCTGAAACCGTCAGCGCTGCCTCCTTCCAGACCCACTGCATAGAAGATGCCATAGCCGCCGCGAATCACGGTTTTTGGATTGAGCGCGTAGGCGAATCCAAACCTGGGCTGGATGTTTGTCCAGTCGGTATCGTAGGCATCTTTGCCATTCCCGTTCACGCCGGGAAAGGTCAAGCCACCCAAGACGTTTCGAAGCGATGCAGGATTGATCCCGGCGGCAGCGAGCGCCGGTCCATCGGCTGCTAGATTGGCCTGGTATTGCGGCTCATTTGTGATCGGGTTGACGCAAGTAAAGCACATTCCGCGATTCAAGCGGTTGTACCGTTCGCGAAGTCCGCCCTGCAAGTCGAAGCGCAGCCCGATGTTGAGCGTCAGCTTCTTGGTGATCTTCCAATCGTCTTGCCCATAGAGAGCCCACAAGGGGAAGCCTTGAATGGTTGTCTGGTCGTAGTCGAGACCACCGCCAGATGGATACCCAAGCAGCATGTCGCCAACGATAAAGCCGTCGTTGATTCCAGAGAGCGCGTTTCTCTGCAGCGGATTGTACTGCGTGTTTTGGGTTCCAAATGAAAAGTATCCATTGGGACTCCCTACCGATCCCGGGTTCCCGTATTGGAAAAAAGCCACTTCGCCGCCGAAATGAATGGTGTGATTCCCTAGGTTTTTCGTCCAATCGTTGTCGAAGGTGGTGGTGTTGAAGGCATCGGTACCTACGCTGTTGCCGACCACCTGCGGATAATAACTGCCGCTGTTGAATTGCGGCAGCAACTTCTGCGTCGTAGTCGGCACATTGGGCATGTTGAGCCCTATCGAAGCTGGAGTTGTGGTAGCGGCTAAATCGCCGTTGGGAAAGTTGTCAATGAACCTGGTGAAAGAGAGCTTGAAATCGGTCAGCAGGGTGGGCGAAAAGATGTGCGTCATGTCCTGGCCCGCCAGCAGGTCCTGGCGCATGGTGTTGATGTTGCCGTTTTCGGCGGGAGGCGGAAAGCCGCTCACGTTACGGAATTCGGTGCCGTGCTGGAAACCGAATATGCTGTACCAGCGGGTTTTGTCACTGGTATCGTAATCGACTCGAACCATAGGCTGCCAGTACTTGTATTTGTCCGGGACATTCGCGGTGTAGTTATTCTGCAGTCCGCCACTGCCTGTATTCGGAAGAGGGTAGAGATTCAGGACGGCCGCGCCAATTGGATTGATCCGGCTGGCCGGGATGGTATCGTTGGGGAACTCTGTGCGGGCGTACGCATTACCCGGACAGTTGCCGATGCTACCGCCGGGCGCGGTACATACGGTAGTGGTTGGATCGTAAACGGTAAAGCCGGTCTGCGTGAAATTGACCGCGCCTCCGTTGGCGCTCGAAGGGCGCAGGTACGCTGGCGGAACGCTGGTCAGAGTGGTAAAGGGAATGCCCTCCAGGTATTCTTCGTAACTTCCGAAGAAGAATATTTTGTCTTTCTTGACGTATCCGCCAAAGGTGCCCCCGAACTGGTTCTGGTGCAGGTTCTGCCTAGGCAGCCCGTTCAGATTATTTTCAAAATTGTTGGCGTCCAGAGCGCCATTCTCGAGGTACTCGTAAGCGTCCCCATGGAACGAGTTCGACCCGCTCTTTGTGACTATGTTGACCGTGCCGCCGCCCGTTCGCCCGTAGCGCGCGTCGTACGTGGTGGTCATGACATTCGCTTCCTGCACGGCGTCGATGTTGGGAGAGAACTCCCAAGTTCCCTGCGATCCGTGAGCTTGCATTGTGATGTTGATGCCGTCCAAAATGAATTGCTGATAGCCCTGCACGCCCCCGCCGATCGAGTAGGCATTTGAGACGTCCCAACCGCGAGTCCCGGAATAGCCTTGTGCGCCGAACTGCGTTTGAGTGAACTGGGAACCCGGAGTGGTTCCTATCAGCATAAAAATCTGGCGGCCGTTTAGCGGAACGTTCTCGATTTCCCGCTGGGTCAGGATCGTTCCCCCGGAGCCGTTGGCGGTCTCCAGCAAGGGAGGAGCGCCAGTGACTTCTACGGTTTGCGAAGCGGCACCCACCTGAAGAGCGAAGTCGAGCCCCCTGGATACGCCGGCTTGCAGTACGACGTTGTCCTGCTCTTGCTCTTTGAACCCCGGCGCGGTTACGGTTACCGTGTAGGCACCGGGAAGCATGTAGGGAATGAAATAGGCACCCTTGGCCGTCGTCCGGATCGTATACCGCTGTTTGGTGCTGTTATTGACAGCTACGACTGTGGCATTAGGAACGATCGCGCCGGACGGATCGGTTACGGTACCCGTCATGGTGGCACGAAATTCTTGGGCCACCACGCGAAAACCACCCAGGGCTAAACAACAAAGAATGGCAATTACCAGCGATGCCGCCGGGCGGCAGACTCGATTTTTCAGCACGTAGAAATCTCCTCAAAAAGACCTAGTTCCGACGGTGGAACTTGTTAGGGGAAATGTAGCGGATTCTTGCCGTGGCGGGAAGTGAATTTGACGGTGAATAGTTGGGGCAACGTGCGCAACCGGTGGTTTTACGGGCGAATTCTAGCCTCGAGGAGACGTTTTTACCGTGAAACACGGGTATTGGACGTGGTGCGCTACTATCTTTGCGCGTCTCGAAGAGGGGCTTGCTATGATCGTCCGGAAAATTGAAGACGTGGTATCGACCGACGTATTGAGTACCAGAGCAAAGCGGCAATTGATCGCGCGGGTGGCCGACAGTAGTCTCTTCCAGAAATCTCCACGCTTGCGTGAGTTTCTGCTGTACGCGGGCAACTGCACGCTCGGTAACCGGCTAGAAGACGTGCGGGAGCAGGTAATCGCGGAAAAGGTGTTTCAGCGAAAGGCCCAATACTACGATTTCCAGGACAGCATCGTGCGGGCTGAAGCGAGAAATCTCCGCAAGCGCCTGGAGAGATATTTCGAGGCCGAAGGCTTGGAAGAGCCGGTCCTGATCACTATGCCAAAAGGGGGATATTCGCTTGCGTTTGAGCTTCGCCCGCACGCGCCGCAGCTAGAAAGAGCGATAGCGCCGGTTCGGCAGACGGTGACGAGCGTAGAGCCCCGGTCGCCCTCTCTCCGCGAGCTTGCCCACGGACAAGAGCCGAGCCGGTCCAGGTCTGTGGAAATGCCGCCCTCTCCTCGCATCCTTAGTATTGCGTGCGTATGTCTGGGAATTTTGCTTATCCTGGCCAGTGCTCTTGCTGTTCATTGGTATCCGGGGAGCGCAAGTGGACCGCCTCCGGGAGCGAACACGCTGCCATTCTCCGCGCTATTCGATAACAAGCAAGACACTTTTATCGTCACCAGCGACACGGCGTTTCTGCAAATTGCGGAATTGGAGGGGCGCCGCCTCACACTGAACGACTATCTGGTGCGAGCCTATCCGGGTATCCCGCATCTTTTTCCTCCCAATCTGATTCAGGATTGGAACCGGTCCCAATATACGGATGCTGCCGAAACGACCATCGCCGGGCTGATCATGAAGAGGAATGCAGCATCTCTACAACGCACGTTTCTCCGGTCAGGACGCCAGGTTGCGCTGGCCGATTTCAAAGCCCACAACATTGTCCTATTAGGTAGTCCGATAAGCAATCCGTGGGCGGAGCTGTATGCCAACCGGTTAAACTTTCAATTCGACTTCGACACGAAGTGTGGGATCGAGTTTTGGAACAGGTCTCCGCACACGGGAGAATTGCCCAAATATCCCGGACCGCAAGACGATAGGCTGAACCGCACTTACGCTCAAGTGGCGTTTCTCCCAAACACTTCTCCCGATAGCGGGAGTGTTCTCTTGTTAGCTGGAACAACGGCGGAATCAACAGCGGCTGCCGGCGAGTTCCTGTTGAGCGAATCAGGATTGACGAAAACATTGAAGACGATCGGCATTGATCCTACAGGTCCGCCTCGCTATTTCGAAATTTTCCTTCGAGCCACCACTTTCGTCGGCGGTGCGACCCAGTCGGAAGTGATCGCCTACCGACTACATCCTTACTCGATTCAGTAATTCTGTGGAGAGAGGATATCTTTCGCCACCAGAGCTGTTGTTTCGGAAGACCGTCACCGCGCGAGGGGCACGGGAAAGCAAAATCTGACGCAGACATGCGGCCTTTCAAAAGTCTCCTTCACGAATATAGGGCTGCGTCCAGAGAGTGACTTGGAGAATCATTGATTTCCACCACGCTTCGTGCATCCGGTCCACAACTTCCGGCGCGTGGCCCTTCTTTGCGAGAAACGGCTTCATCGGTGCAACAATCGCGGAACTGAACGCAATCAAATCGCGCGCCCGAATGTGATCAGTAGTATTCCGCTTGTCTGTTTGATTCTTTTTTGCGCGGTGATGCCGCAAGCCGATTTCGTATTGATAGTCGAGCCACGCCTGGTCATACTGCGCTTTCGCCGTATCCAGGACCCACTGTCCGAAGCGTTTTCCGACCGTCGCGGTATACTCCGTATCCACCTCGCCCGTCGTTTTGTCCCGGTTGTAAGCAAGCAGGTGCGGATGATCCGCAATGATGCCTCGCCATATTTTGAGAAGATCGTCGACTTGATCTGACAGGACATCATGAGAGAGGCGCAGATACACGATATCTTCCTCGGAAAACAATGCAGAGTTCTTCAGTTCCTCCCAATCCTGTAGAGAGATGGGGGATTTCGGGACCTCGCCGGTACCGTATGTGTATCCCGGTAGATTTGCTTTCTCTGTAGTGCTCATAGTTGATTCTCCTTCGGGTGTTGCATTCATTCCTGCTCGGTTACCGGCGTTCGGCTCCTCGTCCCAGCCCAGCAGGTTTCGTTTGAGGCTTCGAACTGGTCCGTATCAGGACTGGCCAAGGCGTTGGATAATCGATCTGACCATTGCCAGCACCGCGCCGCTTTGCTCCAGACGCGTCACGTTTACCCTGTGAGCCGGATCATTCGCCAGCCTGTTTCGATACTGCTGATAATCCGCCAGTGTCTCGAACCCGATAAGGCCGAGCGCCTCATTTGTTGGACCCGCGAAATCGGTCGGAAGAAAGTACTCCACATCACTGCCTCCGCTACGGCGTATCGGCTCCTGCTCTGCCTGAACATATTCTTTGAAATCTGACAGTTTGTTGGGGTCGATCGTATATCGAATGCTCAACGTCAACATCCCTTCCCTCCTGTCCGTCATCCTAACGTGGCAGGCCAGTAGGATGTTTCGATGGTAGTCGAACCGTTCTGCCGTCGAAGCGGCTACACTCTTGCTATGGACCGCGTTTTTGCAGACACGGCTGCGCTGTTCGGCGATTCGGCTCGTGCATCAATGGTTCTGGCCCTCCTTGACGGAACAGCACAGCCGGCCGGTCAACTCGCAATGATCGCTCATATCGCTCCCCAAACCGCTAGCAGCCATTTAGCCAAACTGGTTAGCGGGCGATTGCTTGGCGTGGAGCAACAGGGGCGTCATCGATACTATCGGCTCGCTAATGCTAACGTTGCAACTGCGATCGAGGCTATTCTGGCGATCACGCCGCGTAGTAACCGTAACCGAGGGACGGGACAGATCTCCCCCGAGACAACGCGAGAATTGTATCCAGCAGAACGAAAGCTCTCGTATGCTCGCACGTGCTATTCGCATCTCGCAGGACTGCTCGCGGTCGATATTGCAGAAGCACTGCAAAGGCGTGAGTTCATCGTTAGCGATGGAGGGAACCGGTACAGGGTGACGAAGTCAGGTCGCGCATGGTTTGAGCACATTGGGATTAGTATCAGCGCCGCGCAGTTGAAGCGGCCACGATTTGCCAAATGCTGCCTCGACTGGACGGAGCGGCGTCACCACATTGCGGGCGATCTGGGTTCCGCGATGCTGGCCAGATTTCGAGAGCTCAAGTGGATTGCTCCTTTAAGCTGGCACCCGTGCTGTCCGGGTCACGGTCGAGGGTGAACAGCAATTGTGGAAATTGCTCGCAATACGGACGCTGAAGCCGTAAGGGCACTTACTGTCTGAGGCAGATCCTGAACGTCGCGGAGGCTCTCCGGCGGTTCCTCTCCGCTTGCGATTCGAGTGAACTGGCGAAAGTACTCGAAGCGCTCGAAGCCTAGGCAATCACAATCAGAATTTCCGCGTTACTGTCTCGCTTTGCCGCGAATGCGTGCGGCAGCCGGGGAGGCACTACGATGACATCTCCCGGATCGGCACTAATACAAGAGGGGCAATGAAGGTCAATTCTGCGGCGAGAGAATGTCTTCCGCTACCAGGGGCATGCCGGGTTCCATCCGGGCCCGTGAATTGACGTTGTAGCGCTCGCGTGAGGCGAATAACTTCTCCACTTCTTCGCGTGGCAGGGGCCGGGCGCCCCCTAACATCTCCGCAACGAACGTAATTCGCGCAAAATGTTCCACCGTTTCCATTCGGAAGAAGGCCTGCCAAACGTCCTGACCCCAGGAGGTGCAGCCGTGATTTTCAAGCAATATGGCGTCGTATTGAGGAATAAACGGAAGCATGCCTTCGCTGAGCGCGGGCGTTCCGGGTAAACCGTAAGAGGCGAGCGGCACGGCCCCGAGCTGGATAATCACTTCCGGCAGCAGAGCCTTATCCAGGGCGCGCCCCGCCGTTGCAAAGCCGGTTGCGACCGGCGGATGAGCGTGTACCACCGACGAAATATCGGGCCGCATCGAGTAGACAGTCATATGCATAGCGATTTCGCTCGTGCGGTCGCGATTTCCGGCGAGCTTATTGCCATTCATGTCGCAGACGATGAGATCTTCGTCTTTGACAAACCCTTTGCTGACGCTCGTCGGTGTGCAAAGAATACGGTTATCCGCGAGGCGTATGCTCACGTTGCCATCGTTTGCCGCGACCCAGCCCTTCTCGTAAATGAGGCGGCAGACGCGCACAATGTCCTCGCGACATTGCTGCTCGCTTCTTTCCATGCTGACCCTCGATTTTAGCAAGCGTACAAAGCTGGCGCGGCTACAATGAAGCCGTGGAAAAGCGCCGCATGTGTCCGAATTGCCGGGCATTCATTACTGTTACCGATCGTGTTTGCCCGTACTGTGGCGCGCAACTGGGTCCGCGCGCCGTGGACATGCGAAGCAGCCAACTGGCCGCTTCACTGCTGCCCCGAGCGAACCTCACCAGCTTGATCGTTCTGATTGTCAATGCGACCTGGTTTTTGATTGAGCTGATTGTGAGCCATCAGGTCGCTAATTCACCGTGGGGCACGCTCAACGGCAGCATCGCGGTATATCTCGGCGCCGAATATCCGCCGGCAATTCACGCCGGTCAGTGGTGGCGGCTGATCACGGCCGGCTTTCTGCACGGCGGGTTCTGGCACATCGCCGTCAATTCCTGGTCGCTCTTTATTCTTGTCACGGAAGTGGAGCAGTTCTACGGCACCAGCCGCTTCATCGTGGCTTATGTTTTGTCGACGATCACAGGCTTTTGGCTGGCCTATTTTTTTGGTTCCGTTTCGCTCGGCGCATCCGCTCCCGCATTCGGTCTGTTTGGCATCATGCTCGCGATGGGGTTACGGCATCGCTCAGACCCGCTGGCCCAGGCCATCCGCGCGCATTACGGACAATGGCTCATCCTGGGCCTGGTGCTGAGTTTCATGCCTGGTGTGAGCTTGGCAGCTCACGTTGGGGGGCTCGTTGGCGGCTTTCTGGTGGGAATTGTGGCGGGTCTCCCCGGACTCCCGGGTACCTCGCGCGAAGCGCTCTGGAAAGTGCTGGCGATCGTAGCGCTGGTTCTTACTCTGTACGCTTTTTGGCAGGACTATCGCTCCTTTGAGTTTCTGACCCGTCACCTAGGTAATACTTAGGTAGATAGCGGATGTTCCGCAGACCTCATTCAGAAACTCTTGTCACAACTCATCCTGCTTCGCGGGGCCAAGCAAGTGTTAACTTTGCGTGGGCCCAGTGGTGCCCGCCGGGGTGCAGCTCTCCACGATCTTGGAATCATTGAAGATGGCTCCGTCCTCATTCGGGACGGGATCATTGCCGCGGTTGGATCGACGCGTCGAATTGAGAACCTGAAAGAAGCGCGCACAGCTCTGGAAATTCCGGCTACTGGCCGCATTGTCATGCCGGGATTCACAGACGCGAGTCTGAACCTCAGCCTCGAAAACGCAGAGAACTCGCACAAACGCAGACGGGCCGGCGAATTTTACGATGAGACTCTTGCGTTGTTACGCGCCTGCTTGCAGCACGGAACGCTGGCCGCGGATATAAAGGCCGCAGCGGACGGCGAACATCTTCATGCCGATGTATCCGTGTTTCGCAAGCTCGCCTCTATCGGCAGCAACCCTGTGCGTATGATTCGATCCTGGCGAATCCATCGCGTCCCGCCTTCCGAAGCAGGCCAGTCGGGCGAATTCGAGGAGACGCTGAACGTATTAACCCGGCGCAAACTGATTCATTTTGTCGAATTGACTGACGAAGCCAGCCGCGGTTGCGATGAAACGGTTCTGGCCACGCTCCAGGCAGCGCGCCTCAGAATAAAGCTTGTATGGCCGGGCGGTGCACCGGAGGCGCTTAGTGAGGTTCTGGACCGTCTTCATCCGCGAACCATCTGCTGCTTGGCAAATTTGAGCGGCGATGAATCTCGCATTCTTGCAAACCGCAATACTATTGCGGTGTTTGCCACCGGAAGGGATGTGTTTGAAGGGCCAGTTGCGACGACGCCGCGCCAGTTTGTCGATGCCGGAGGAGCGATTGCCCTGTCGAGCGGTTACGATTCCACCGCGGCCGCGAGTTTCAGCATGCAAATGTCGGTTGCGCTCGCAGTGGTGCGTCTCGGGCTGACGCCCGAAGAAGCGTTTACCGCCGCGACCATCAATGCGGCGTACGCAGCGGGTTGTGCGCATCTGACAGGAAGTCTTGAGTTCGGAAAACAGGCGGATTTGCTGATGCTCAATGTGAGCGATTACCGGGAGCTTCCGCGCCAGTTTGGCATCAATCATGTCGACATGGCAATCCGGCAAGGCAGTATTGTTTTGAATAGGACCCGTTGGAAAGCCGCCGCCAGCTAGATACCGCGCTCATCGAGTGCGTCCCCAATTTTTCCGAAGGCCGCGACCTGCGCCGGGTCGATGCGCTGGAAGCCGCAATTGCGTCAGTCGCGGGCTCGCTGGTCTTGGACCGCACCAGCGACCCGGATCACAACCGCAGCGTCGTCACATTCGCGGGCAGCCCAGATGCGGTGATCGAAAGCGCGGTTCGAGCCACGGCCAAAGCCGCCGAACTGATCGACCTGAATGTCCATCGCGGCGTGCATCCGCGAGTCGGTGCGCTGGACGTGCTACCGTTCATTCCGCTCGGTGGGGCCACTCTGGAAGACTGTGTTGAGATTGCTCGCGAGGCTGGAAATCGCATCTGGAACGAGCTCGGGATTCCAATATATTTCTATGAAGCCGCAGCGATGCGCCCGGAGCGCATGAAGCTCGAAGACGTGCGGCGGGGGCAATTTGAAGGGCTGCGTGAACTCGCGCCTGTAGATCAAAGCAAGCGTCCCGATATCGGAGGTCCGGGCCTTCATCCCACGGCGGGTGCAGTGATCGCGGGCGCGCGAAAATTTCTCATCGCCTTTAATATCAACCTGAAGACGAGGGACCTGGAGATTGCAAAATCCATCGCCCAGCGCATTCGTGCGAGTAGCGGCGGATTTCCGGGCGTGAAAGCTTTGGGCCTGCCACTGCTTTCGCGCGAACTCGTGCAAGTCTCCACGAACATCACGGATTTCGAACGCACGCCAGTCCATACCGTCTACGCGGAAGTGGCACGGCTCGCGCATTCTCACGGCGTCGAAGTGGAGGAAAGTGAACTCATTGGCCTTATGCCGCGAAAGGCCGTGGAAGCAGCGGCCACAGGATTTCTAAAGCTCGCCCATTTCGATTCACAGAGCGTGATTGAGAATCGAATCGAGCGGCTGTCGGCCGATCGCAGGGCGTCTGGAAATCGGTGCTAGCATGGACACTCATAAGAGGTGTGCCATTCAGGTGCGGCTTGCTCTATTGCTGTGTGTGGCCGCCCTTGCAGCTTCAGCCGCAGATCCGGATAACGGAATCACCGCTTACAAAGCCGGGAACTATGAAGCCGCGATTCCTCTGCTTCAGGCCGCAAATCATCCGCCAGAGCCGGTGATTTCTGCGGCGCTTCTGTCGGCATTGGTATATCAAGGGCGGGTGGATGAAGCATCCGATGCTGCCGAAGCGGATGCCGCCGCGTTCCCCAACTCACCTGAGGTGCTTGCGGCTCGCGGAGAACTTTCGTTCTACCTCGGAGACATACCGGAAACGGAGCGGCTGCTCAAGGCTGCCCTCAAACTGAATGCGAATACGCCGAGAGCGATTTACGATTTGTCACGGCTGTATCGCATGGCCTCCATGCATCACACGGCGAGATTACTGTGCCTGAGAGCGCATGAAATCGATCCGGAGGACGCGCTCATTATGGTGGATTGGCTCGCATACGCGTCGCCTGAAAAACGCAAAGAACTTATCGGACCTTTTGTGGCCGCGCACCCTTGGTTTTACAAACACTTTCACGAACAAGAGCAGACGAACGCCGATGTCCGAGCCGAACTTAAAGAACACAAGGCATTTGAGCCGGAAGGCGATAGAAAAGAGACCGTGCTGCGTCTGTTCGCCGTCATGCGTGACGCGTCGCACGTTCGGGGAGTGGGACTGGAGATGGCCATCGAGGGGCACCGGCCGCTTCACTTGCTATTCGACACGGGAGCTAGCGGCATTCTTATCAAACAAAGCGCAGTGGACAAAGCGGGCCTCGATCATCTGGGGTCGTTCGAGGCGCGGGGGATCGGCGACAAGGGTGCGCGCAGCGCCTTCGCCGCCATTGCCGAATCCTGTTCTATAGGCAATTTAAAGTATCGTCATTGCGTATTCAGGGCCCTTGAAGGCAAAGGCAATGTCGGGGACGAAGACGGACTGATCGGAGCGGATTTCTTTTCCGATTACATTATCGACGTCGACTTTCAAAAACTGACACTGCGCCTCGCTCCACAACCGGACCGCGCTCCCAACCCGCAGGGCTACGACCGGAGCATTCCCCCGGGCGAAACGGGTTTCACGCCTGTTTTTCGGGCCGGAGGCCACTTGCTTGTGCTTACAACGGTCAATGGAAAGAGCACGGGTCTTTTTCTTCTCGACACAGGCTCTGCAACCTCGATGATGGATTCCACATTTGCACGCCTGTCAACGAAAATAAGTGGTAATCCATACCTCCACGTAAAGGGACTCTCAGGGGAAGTGAAAGATGTCTTTGAGGCCGACAAAGCCGAATTACGATTCGCGCGTTTCCAGCAACAAAACTTAGGATTGATATCCTTCAATCTGAACAATTCGCCGGAACATCAGGAATTCCGCATGGCGGGTATCCTCGGCTTCCCTGTTCTATCGATGTTCCGCCTCACCATCGACTATCGCAATGGCCTGGTGGATTTCGATTACATTTTCCAGAAGCATCGATGAACCAGATACCGAATGATCTGGGGGCCAACCACCCGTTTTGGGCTACAATGTAGCTCAGAGGAGATGAATGCTATGGCTGGCAATTCTGTTGTTCGCGCCCGTATCGATGAGCGCACAAAGAGGGAAGCGGCGGCAGCGCTGAAGAAAATCGGACTGACGGTGTCCGACGCCTTTCGGCTGCTGCTGGTGCGCGTGGCGGCGGAAAAGGCCCTGCCGTTTGAGCCGCTCAATCCCAACGCCGAGACCATCGCGGCCATGAAAGCGGCGCGCCGGGGCGAGTTAGTGAAGGTGGGCAAGCCCGACAAACTGCTCCGAAGTCTGAATGCGCGAGATTAGATACACCACCCGCTTTCAGCGTGACTACAGACGAGAGAAGTCGGGCGCGCGCAGCAAGAACCTGGACGGCCTGCTTATGGAGATCGTCAACTTGCTCGCGGCCGACACGCCGTTACCGCGGCGGAGTTTCGATCATGCATTGTCCGGAGAATGGAAGGATCACCGCGACTGCCATATCAGGCCGGATCTCGTTCTTATCTACCGCAAGCCGGATGATGACAGTCTCGATCTTGTGCGCCTCGGTTCGCACAGTGAACTTGGGCTGTGAAGCAGGCCTCGGGTCCGTATGATGAGTAGATGGCTGCTACCGTTCCGTCCCCACACGAAGTGTCCACTGGATTCGAAAAGATTCTGGATCTCGAGCGCCATTACCTGGTGCAGAATTACGCGCGATATCCGCTCGCCCTGCATCGCGGGAAAGGCTGCTACGTTTACGATCTCGAAGGCAATCGTTACCTAGACCTGATTGCAGGAATTGGGGTCAACTCGCTCGGTTACGCGCATCCGCGCATCACGAAGGTGATCCGCCAGCAAGCCGGGCTGTTGCTGCACACGTCCAACCTCTACTTCCACGAATATCAGGGACGTCTCGCCGAGCGCCTCGCGAAAATCAGTGGTCTGAATCGAAGTTTCTTCTGCAACTCCGGCACCGAAGCCATGGAGGGTGCGCTCAAGATGATTCATGCGCATGGCAATTCTGTGAATGCGGAGAAACATGAAATTATCTCGCTTGAAAATTCATTCCATGGCCGCAGCCTTGGGGCCTTATCGATCACCGGCCAGCCCAAGTACCGGAAGGATTTCGAGCCTTTGATACCGGGAACGCGTTTCGTTCCCCGCAACGATATTGCAGCGCTCGAAGCGGCAGCGAACGAAAACACCGCCGGAATCGTACTCGAATTTCTTCAAGGCGAGGGCGGCATTCTCCCGGTCTCGGAACCGTTTGCGCGCAAGGCCCGAGAGCTGGCGGATCGCTATAACGCATTTCTTGTGTTCGATGAAATCCAGTGCGGCGTTGGTCGTCCAGGTTCCTACTTCGCGTATCAACTACTCGATCCCGTGCTATTGCCCGACGTTGTTATCGCGGCAAAGCCCATGGCCTGTGGAATTCCTTTAGGCGTGATCATCGCGAATGAGACAGCGGCGGCGACCATCAAGCCCGGGATGCATGGCTCGACGTATGGAGGTGGACCGCTCGCCTGCCGGGTGGCGCTTGAATTCTTCGACATTCTCGACGAACTGCTTCCGTCCATCAACGCCGTGGGAAGCTATTTCCGAATGAAGCTGACGGAGCTCATGCGCAGTTTTTCCTTCATCAAGGACGTTCGGGGACAGGGCCTGATGATTGGCGCTGAACTCGATTTTCCCTGCAAGCAACTCGTGCTCGACGGCATCGAAGGAGGTATTCTCTTCAATGTGACGCACGACACCGTGATGCGCTTTCTCCCGCCGTACATTCTGACGGAGCAAGACGTGGACCGGGCGATCGTCATGCTTACGAAGCTGTTCCGCAATGCCAAGCGCTCCACGGCTTGAGGCGATTTACTCTTCCCTTAGCGCATCGATCGGGTCTACATGAATCGCCTTTAGAGCAGGTCCAATCAAGCCCAGGAGCGCCGCGCCGGAGAGCACGAGAAGCGAAATCGCCATCGAGGAAACGTCGATCGCGCGTACGCCAAACAGCAGTCCGGTCAAGAGACGGCTCATGAGCGCCACCCCGCCGAGACCTAGCAGCAGGCCAACGCCCAAAGTGGCGATGCTCTGCCCAAGGACCATGCGCACCAACTGCAGCGGTTTGGCTCCCACCGCCAAGCGAATTGCGAATTCACGCATTCGCTCGCCAACGACGTAAGACATTACTCCATACAAACCGAATGCCGCAATGCACAACGCCAGCACTGCAAACAGGAAGAGCAGCGTTGCGGTCATGCGTGTGTACGATACGGAATCGGCAAGCACCTCGTGCATCGTTTTGACGCGAAACACCGCGGCATTGGGCTCTATCCCGCGAATAGCCCGACGAATCGATGGAAGAAGTCGATCCTCCGCCACGGTTGAACGGAGCACGATCGATTGCTCAGTCAGCGGTTCGTCGAATGTGGGAAGGGTCATGTACATTTCCGAGCGGGCCGGGTAGCTCAAGCCCGTTTGCCGGACGTCGCGCGCGATACCCACGACCGTAAACGTCCCGCCCATTTTGATCTTCCAGCCTATGGGGTCGCGGTCATGCCACAGCGTACGCGCCATCGTCTCGTTGATAATTGCAGCTTGTGTCTTTCCCGCCAGTTCTTCCGGCAAAAAGTTGCGGCCGCGAATCAGCGGAATGCCCATGGCTCGGAAATAATCGCCCGTGATCCAACGAAATTCGGCGAAAAAAGAACTGGAGTGCGGAGGCAAGCCGGGTACTTCCACATCGCCGTTGCATCCGGCTTCCTCGACAGGCAACATGTTGATGGAAGCGGCGCTCTCGACCCCGGGAAGGCGGTTCAACCGATCCACCGCGTGTTCGAAGAACTTCGCCGTCGGGGCAGCCGACGTGTACTGTGTTTCTGGCAGCGACACGTGCATCGTCAGCAGATTCGAAACCTTCACTCCCGGATCGACGCGCATCATGTTTTGAAATGTCCGGGTCAGCTCTACCGCTCCGCACACCAGGGTGACCGCGCACGCCAGTTGGACTGCTACCAGAAACTTGCGGATGAACGCGTTCTTCCGGCTTCCGGCTGCCCGGCCGCTTTCGCGAAGCGTGCTCTCGATTTCAGCGCTGCTGCTTTGCAGCGCAGTTGCGATTCCAAATACGATGGCGCCCGCAATCGTCAAGCCGATTGTAAACAGAACCAGTATGAAATCGGGACGCACCTCTCCGGCGCGGGGCAGGGAGGGCCCATAGAGATGCAGTAGAAATCGCACGCCGCCCCATGCCACCGCGATGCTCGCGAGACAACCAATACCAGCCAGAATCAAGCTTTCCGTCAAGTGCTGGCGGATTTGGCGTCCTGCCGAAGCGCCTAATGCGGAACGCATCGCGAATTCCCGCCTTCGCGCCGAATAGCGCGCTAGCAGCAAACTCGAGACATTGGCGCATGCCATCAGGAAGATCGCAAGCGCCGCGCATTGTAGAACACTCAGCCGATGCGAGGTCTGCCCGACGGTCCATTCCTGTAACGGATAAAACAGGACTGCGGTCCGGTCGGTATCGCCTGAACATTGACGCGCCAACCGCTGCATGATTGCATCGAGATCCACGTGCGCCTGCTGAAGCGTTACTCCGTGTTTCAGGCGCCCAATGAGCGGAAAACCGTGCCAGCCACGCTCCCTTGCCTGAAGCGCAGAAGGGACGAGCGGCATCCAGACCACTGCATTGTCCTTAGGAAAGCGAAAGGAGGCCGGCAGCAGACCGATGATCGTGCACTTCGCTCCGTTCAGCTCAATGGTCTTTCCTAAAATATTCGGATCGGAGCCGAAATCGGAACGCCAGAAGTCGGCGCGCAAGAGGGCCACGTTGTCATGGCCGGCTTGTGCTTCCGAGTGACCGAACAAGCGGCCTGCAATCGGTTCGACGCCCATCGTGCTGAAGTAATCCGGAGTCACTGCTGCGCCAATCACGTGCCGGGTTTCGTCTCCTGAGCGCAAAAGGAAGCTGCCGTTATAGGCGAAAGCGCCGACTGATTCCAAAACATGATTCTGCTCGCGCAGATCGCGCTGATCGAGCCAGGAAGGAGGACTATCGCCGCCTCCTGGTAAGCGTTCAAGGATAATCACCAGGCGATCCGGATCGGGCAAGGGCAGGGAATGCAGGACGATGCGATTGAGCAGCGTGAAAATCGACGCATTGACGCCGATTCCAAGCGCCAGCAAAAGAACCACCGTAACCGTAAAGCCTGGCGCGTTGCGAAGCTGGCGCAGCGTGTAGCGTGTGTCCTGGAGGAACGTTTCCAGCCAGACGAACAGATCGCGATCGCTCGTGTTCTCCAGATGCGCAGTGGAGTTTCCGAATCGGCTGCGAGCATTTCGCCGCGCTTCCTCCCGCGTGGCGCCATTTCGCAGCTCATCTGCCTCGATTTCAGCCAAGTGAGCCATGAACTCCGATTGCAGTTCCCGATTCAATCGCGCGCGGTGAAACGAATTCGACAGTCGATTCCAGAACGCCATGATTCCTCTAAGTGGACCCGAGCACTCGCGCCACGGCGCCCGTGAGACTGTCCCAGTTTTGCTGTTCCTGCTCGAGCTGTTTGCGGCCGGCCGCGGTGAGGCTATAAAAACGCGCGCGGCGGTTCGTCTCTGTGACGCCCCATTCGGCTTTCAACCATTTATCCTGCACCATGCGATGAATGGCGGGGTAGAGAGAGCCGTCTTCAATCCGAAGCGCATTGCCGGACCAGTCGTGAATAGTTTTGGCGATAGCGTATCCGTGCAGCGGACTGGAACGGGCCAGGGTTTTGAGTATCAGCAGGTCAAGCGTGCCCTGCAGGCGATCGTTGGGCGACTTGGGCATAACTGCTAAGCTAGCTTAGCACAAATAGCAAGCCAGCTTAGTACTGCCGCGTGCTTTATAGCAGCTCATCGCGCTGTCTCGCTTCGAGAGATTTCACAATCTTCGTCACATCTTGAGCCCGGCTGCGGCTCGCGACGAGGAGCGCATCCGGGGTGTCGACAATTACCAGATTCTCGACCCCAACAAGCGCCACGGGTTTACTCGCATCGACGTAATTGCCGTGGCTATCTTCAGCAATCACTTCGTTTCGCGACGCGTTGGAATGATCGTCTTTTTCCGCGATTGAATAGACTGCTTCCCAACTCCCGACGTCGTTCCAGCCAATGTCGTCCAGCGCCATACCGGAGACCTTGGAAGCTTTTTCGATGATGGCGTAATCGACCGAAATGTTTTCGCAAAGCGGATAGATATCGCGCAATCTGGCCGTGAACTGTTTACCCGTGAACGGCGGCAGACCCGCCAGAAGCGTCGCGGTCTTCGGCTGATGTCTCCGCATCAAATCGAGCACATTCGACGAGCGCCAGAAGAACATCCCGGCGTTCCAGAAGAAATTGCCGGAATCGAGGAACTTCTTTGCCGTCTTCTCATTCGGCTTTTCACGAAAACTCGTGACGGGCAAAGCTTCCGGTGCGCCCGGCTTCACGCTCTTCGGGAATTCGATATAGCCGTAGCCGGTCTCGGGCCATCGCGGTTGAATCCCCAAAACCACGACGTCGCTCGTCTCGGCTGCGCGATACGCTGCCTTGACGAATGTGCGAAACCGTTTTGTATCGAGAATCAAATGATCGGCCGGGAACACGCCCATCACCGAACGCGGATCCATCTCGGCCAGAATGTGGGCGGCCAGCGCAATGCACGGAGCGGTGTTCTGCTGTGAAGGTTCGGCGATGATCTGCCGCTTCGGAATGTCCGGCAACTGCTCGCGAATTTGCGACTGCAGAAACTCGTTAGTGAAGATCCAGATCCGATCCGGTGGTACAACTCCCTCGAGCCGGTCGACAGCCTGTTGCAACAGGCTGCGCTCTCCGAAAAAGCGAAGCACTTGTTTGGCGCTCCGTTTCCGGCTGCGTGGCCAAAAGCGTGTGCCGCGGCCTCCAGCCATGATGACTGCGTAGCGTTGGTTCGCCATAGATTCTCTCAGTGTAAAGTCAGGCTCCGAAGCGGGATCGAAATGCCAGCCATGATCTTGCCCCGACTCAAAATATTTTGTAAGCCCAACGGGCGCTCCGGGACTGCCTAAGCAGAAACACTCCATGATTCATGTCAAAGAACTCCAGAAGCGCTTCGGCACGGCTCGAGCACTCGGCAGCGTGTCTTTCTGCGCACCAAATGGATCGATCACCGGCTTGCTGGGAGCGAACGGCGCCGGAAAAACCACTACTCTGCGCATTATTTCGGGTGTGCTTCGAGCGGATCGAGGCTCCGTTCAAATCGACGGAAGTGATCGCGCAACGTCCGACATTCACATGCGGATCGGCGCTTTGCTGGATCATACAGGCTTATATCCACGGCTCACCGCGCAGGAAAATCTGATTTATGTCGGTGAATTGCATGGCCTCTCACGCGTCCGGGTGAATGAGCGGGCCGGAGAGCTGCTGAGGCTTCTCGGGTTGGAAGAGGTTGCGAACCGGAGAGCGGCGGATTTATCGCTTGGTCAGCGCACGAAAGTCGCGCTTGGACGGGCGATGATTCACTCACCCGGAAATCTGTTGCTGGATGAACCGACGAATGGACTGGATGTGCCGTCCGTCCGGAGCCTGCGCTCATTCTTGAGGAGCATGCGAGACTCCGGGGTTTGTGTGGTGTTTTCGAGCCATGTTCTGGACGAGGTGGAAGCATTGTGCGATGCCGTCGTCATTCTGTCGCATGGAGAGGTGGTCGCATCCGGCTCTCCGGAGGCAGTCTGCCATCACGCGGGAGCCGCCTCGGTCGAAGATGCATTCGTGACCGTGACTGACACCAGGCAGGTGAGGCATGCTTAGACAGGTCCTCGTAATTGCTGCCAAGGAAATTCTGGATCATCTGCGCGAGGTGAGGTCCGTTCTCGCATCCGCCATGCATCTGTTGATGGGGCCGCTGCTGGTGCTGTTAGTCTCATTTTCAATGAAGAGCGCCCCTGCTGCGAAAGCCGGCTCCGTATTGACTGGAATGGTTTCGATCTTCGTGCTGGTCGCGGCGTTCGTGGGTGGCATGAATGTGGCGATGGACGTCATTGCGGGTGAGCGGGAACGGAAATCTCTGTTGCCGCTGTTATTGAATCCTGTGACGAGACTCACCATTGTTTTGGGCAAATGGCTCGCCATAAGCCTTTTCGCTGTTCTCGGCGTTGCACTCACACTGGCGGCATTCTCGGCCACTTTCGCGATCACGAAGCTCTCGAGTCCGCTCTTCAGCGAGCCAGCCCTGCTGTGCTGGGCCGTACTCGGCTTATTCCCGCTGGCGATTCTCGCGGCCGCTTTACAGGTTGCCATCTCCACTCTCTGTCGCACCGCGAAAGAGGCGCACACATACCTCTCCTTTCTGGTTTTTGTGCCGATGAGCATTGGCATGTTCTTCGTGTTTTTTCCGCAAGGGCTTGGAGCGTGGACCGCCTTTGTGCCGATTGCGGGTCAGCAGGCCATGGTTCAATTGCGGATGAGTACAGGGCATTGGCCGGTTCAGCAAGCGATTGCGTTATCGGTCGCAACCGGCTGTTTGGCGGCGCTGGCGCTCATCGCTTCCGGAAGGATGCTCGAACGCGATGACATCGTTTATGGCGGCTGATCGCGTCATCGGCGATGCGCACAGCGCGACGGCAGCGGGGATGCGCGACGCGTTCTCGAGGAACAATTTGACCGCCTGCTGGCCGCCAATGGTCCAGCGCTGATCCGCCTGGCGGCTGCGTATACGAACACGGCAAGCGACCGCGACGATCTTTTCCAGGAAATTGTGTTTGCCGTCTGGCAAGCTCTTCCGCATTTCCGAGGCGACAGCTCCGAGCGCACCTATCTCTTTCGAATTGCTCATAACCGCGGCCTCGCTTACCTCGCTGGGCGGCGAACGATGCAATCCGCGCCCGGCAATGAAGCCACCATCGAAGATCCACGTCCCGACCCTGAGCGGGAATTAGCCGGCGAGCAGGAGCGCGAGCTGCTCCTGAAAGCGGTCCGCAGATTGCCTATGCCTTATCGCCACGTGATCGCGTTAACTTTGGAAGGTTTGAATTATGCGCAGATCTCGGATGTCCTTGGTATCAGCGCAGCGAATGTCGGCACGCGCTTGAATAGAGCTCGCCAGCTTTTGCGCACCATGTTGGAGACGAATCTATGAATCCCGATCCAGAGCTCGAGCGTTGGCGCTCTGTGTGGCAAGTGGATGTACACGTTCCGCCGGGCCTGCGCGAACGAGCGCAGCGGCAGCTTCGCTTCTTTCGGCGGCTCGTCATTGGAGAAGTGGCCGTCACGGTGCTGATGAGCGGCGGTACGACTTTATGGGCCCTCCACTCAGACCAGCCTGACGCGAAATTACTTGCCATCTGGATTTGGGCGGCATTGCTGATTGCGTGGCTCTTTCGGTTCTTCAACGATCGGGGAAACTGGACGGGCGCGGCTCCCGATACGGAAGCTTTTCTCCATCTTTGGTCGCGGCGCCTGCGAGCCAGGCTGCGGGATGTGAAATTCGGTTGCATTCTGTATCTGGTTCAGTTGGTCTTTTGTTGCGCCTGGGTATATCGTGACCGGAATCGTCACTCTCCCATCGGTGCATGGGCGTTATTCGGCTCACCCTTTTTTGTCGTCGTATGGATCGGCACGCTGTTCTTTTTCGAATGGGCGCTCCGGTATTCGCGCCGTACGAGAGGTGAATTGACATACGCCGAGCGAGTCAGTCGCGGCGAAGAAGATGAGACGTGCGGACTCAATGCGGAGCACGAGCCTCAACGAAGGCGCTCCGCCGTAGCGCTTGTCTTCAGCAGAATCATGCGATCCCTCTTTCTGCTGCCGTCGAGCATCGAAACTTTCCATTGGGAGCTCCGGCGAAAAAAGAAGGGCTGGAAAATATAAACCGGAGATCGTCCCTCGGGCTCCTTAGCTTCGACGTCGGGCCGTCGGCTCTGCAAATCGTTGCTAAACTTGTTCGGACGGCCGTGCGGTTTCGTTTTTGGGCCCGAATGGTTTGGCAAAGGAGAACAGTGGCGCATGAAGGCAGCACCTGGCAGGTTCTTTTCGGCTTCACGACTGCTGATCGTACTTGCGGCTTGCTTCGCAGTCGTGCCCGCGCTGCGGGCCCAGGATAGTTCTTCGGGCCAAAGCAGCTCATCGAGTTCTTCCTCCTCTTCCAATACCGAGCGCCGCGGGATTCATCGCGTCTGGTTCGGCCTGGCGGGAAGCTACACACCCTTCCGGCTGGTTTCAACGAGCAGCCAAACCAACTCGACGACAGGCGAAACGGTTTCTTCCCGCCCCGGAGCCGGCCAAATCGGTGGCGGCGTGAACGTGAATTTCCGGGTGTACGGAAGCTTTTGGCTGAACGTAGGCGCCATGTACCGGTTCGGCGGTTACGACACGAACGATTTTGTTAACGACGCGAACCTCACAACCTACATCGAGCGCACTCGCGGGCGTTTTTTCGATATTCCTCTGCTGGTGCGATATGAGGGCCCACATTTTCGCTGGAACAAGTACTCGTTTTACGAATTGGGGGAGCCGTTCGGGACGCCAGCTCTATCGATTTGAAGACGGCAGCATCTAACTACCTTGGATACTTCTGCTGCGCGCCAGCGAGCACGACCTCCGTGCGGCGAAGGACGGAGGGAGTGGTGGTTGGGACAGGTGTTGTGGCCCAGGACGACTTCGGAATCAAAGTAGCCCCTGAAGTTCGCTACACGCGCTGGATGGGCGACATCTTCGCGGCCCCAACCGTGGGCACGCAGAAAAATCAATTGGAAGTGGTACTTTCGTTCGGATTCTGACCCTTACCGGCGCTTACGAATTCGGAGATCGAGGGTTGACCGGAGAGGATGGCCGGCGAGCTTGGAATCGGGAAAGCCGCGAACGATCTGCAATGTCCGGTCCCAGCGCGTACGCGTGAAGAAGTGCTCTCCTACATCGACGAAATGCGCAATCAGCGATCCGGGTGAGGAAGCCAGGAGATCCTCCGTAGACGCGCGGTACGACCAATAAATCAAGAAAGGCTTGCCTTGTATCGAGTCTCGCGGCACAAAACCCCAATAGCGACTGTCGAGCGAAACGTCGCGATTGTCGCCCATTGCGAAATACTGGTTCGCCGGGACCACCACCTCGCCATTGACAACGTAGTGCTCGAGCATCTCCTGCTGTAAGGCAGCCTGCAACGGATGCTGTGGATCTGCGAATGGCGTGGGTGCGCCGGGGAAATTATCGCGAACCCAATCGTGCGGCAGCTT
Source organism: uncultured Acidobacteriaceae bacterium (assembly GCA_963722935.1). GTDB lineage: Bacteria > Acidobacteriota > Terriglobia > Bryobacterales > Bryobacteraceae > Bog-105. The sequence continues at coordinate 384,325 of CAVROY010000002.1, forward strand.
GTGGTACACGTAGGGCTCGTTTAATCGCCCGCCGTTCCGATATACGGCGCCATCGACGACCTTCAGGCGATCGCCCGGCACGCCAATCAACCGTTTCACCAGCGTCTGCGATCTGTCGGCCGGATACGGAAACACGATGATGTCGCCGTGTTGCGGCTCCTCATACGGCAAAATGTGCTTCGCGATGGAACCGGCCGGTGCATAAGCCAGTTTGTCGACCAGCAGATGATCTCCGATGAGCAGCGTGTCTTCCATCGAGCTTGTCGGAATGACATAGGCCTGAACGAGCGTCGTCATTCCGAAAAGTAAGAGCAGAATATTCACTGTCCATTCGGCGATGCCTTTACGCGTATGCAATTTGCTACTCCGCTTCGCGGGTCGATTCATACGCGTATAAACGAGAAATTCCCGTTGTTTGTTTCGTGAAACTGCTCTGCCTTCGGCCTAAGGGTTGGGAGATCCGGGATTTAAGGGAAGAGGGTGATCGGCCAGCTTGGAATCCGGGAAACCGCGAATGACGCGCAACGTCCGATCCCAGCGCGTTCGCGTGAAGAAATGCTCTCCGAGATCGATGAAGTGACTGAAAAGAGATCCGACGGTCGACCCCGCAAGATCTTCGGTGGACGCTCGATAAGACCAGTAAATCAGCAGCGGCTTGCCGATGATGAAGTCGCGTGGAACGAACCCCCAATAGCGGCTGTCGAGGGAGTTATCGCGGTTGTCTCCCATCGCGAAGTAGCTGTTGGGCGGCACGACGATTTCGCCGTTTGCGACGTGATGCTCCAGCATATCGCGCTGCAAATCTGCCTGCAAACCCTCCCCAAACCCCATGGGTTCTCCCGGAAAATTGTCCCGCGTCGGATCGTAGGGAAGTTTGTGATACACGTATGGCTCATTGAGCTGGATGCCATTGCGGTACACCACGCGATTGATCATTTTCAAATGGTCGCCGGGCAAGCCGATCACGCGTTTGACATAGGTTTGCGATATATCGTGCGGCGGATGAAACACGATAATGTCACCGTGCTTTGGCTCCTCATAGGGCAATACATATTTTGTGATGGAGCCGTAAGGCGCGTACGCCATCTTATCCACCAGCAGATGATCGCCGATCAGCAGCGTATCCTCCATCGAACCGGTAGGAATAACGAACGCCTGAACGAGCGTGGTGGTGCCGAAGAGTAGAAGCAGGATCGTGACGGCCCATTCGGCGATGCTGTTGCGAGGATGCTCTCGTTTGGACGTGCCTGCCTGATCCGTCCGGGCAGAGCGTACCGTTGCTGTCTCTTGCATGCTCTTGAATCTTAATTGTATCTTTACGGCATCCATTGCAGGTCTAACTGCAGAGCGAAAATACGGGGAGGGGAAATGAACGGGATGCGATATATCGTGCTTGTCGTTACGGGGTTGGGCTGTCTGCTGGTGGGCTGTGGCAAGAAATCGGCGAACGACAAGGGGATGCAAACCGATATTCAGGGCAAGCTCTCCGGCGATCCGATGACAAAACCGGCCAATCTGACCGTGAAAGTGGCGAATGGAATCGTGACCCTCAGCGGAGACGTGCCGAGCTCGGACGCCGAGTTGGAGGCAATGAAGATCGCCAACAGTACTCCGGGCGTGGCGAGCGTAAGCGATCAAATGAAAGTAAATCCGAATATGGCGTTGAACCAGGCTTCGGACGCGGGAACGCCTCCGCCGAGCTCGAATCCGACGTCCTATCCGCCGGTTTCGCAGCCTGCCTCCGCTCAGCCCGCACCGCCGCCGCCCGAACCTTCTCCCGCCGCCGTACCGGCAAGCGTTACAATCCCCGCGGGCGAGCGCGTTACGGTTCGCACGATTGATCGCATCAACTCTGCAACGAATACCACCGGTCAGATATTCCGGGCCACGCTTTACGCGCCGCTTGTCTCGCATGGACGCGTTATCGTTCCCGCGGGCGCACGCGTTTCTCTACTCCTGGCTGAAGCGAGGGATGCTGGACGAGTGAAAGGGCGGGCTGAGCTGGAGGTTCGTTTATCGCGGATCGACTACCGGGGCCGATGGTATCCAGTCGACAGCAGCATTTATGAAGAAGAAGGAAAAGCTCGCGGCAAGCAAACCGCAGTGCGGACGGGTGTTGGAGCGGCCGCGGGAGCAGTCATCGGCGCCATCGCGGGCGGAGGAAAGGGCGCGGCCATCGGATCTGCAGCAGGCGGTGGTGCTGGATTTGGATCTGCCCTGTTCACGCACGGCCAACAGGTGAAGATTCCGTCCGAGAGTATTCTCACGTTCCGGCTGCGCGCGCCACTGACAGTTCAGCAGTAGCGCCACCGGCTTCCAGCAGTTCCTGGTAGTTACGCCGGCTGCGGGCTTTCGCCGCCGATCATGCCCGGAATTGGATTGCTCGGGTGTGGCGCTATGACAGTGCCGCCGTCGCTCGGCGGTGTAGTCGCTTTGGGGCCGGGAGGCAGCTTGGCTAATGGCTTGCCGGCAATCAGGTCGAGCACCTCCGAGCCATCCAGAACTTCACGCTCAAGGAGCGCTTCGGCAATTCTCACCAGCGCTTCGGCCTGCCGCTGAATGACTTCCTTCGCCTTCCGATAAGCGGTTTCGACGAGCTTTCTGACTTGCTCATCAATCTGTATCGCCGTGGCTTCACTGTAATCGCGGTGCTGCGCGATCTCGCGGCCTAAGAAGATCTGTTCTTCTTTTTTCCCGAAGCTCAACGGGCCCAGATCGCTCATACCCCATTCGCACACCATTTTGTGGGCCATTTCGGTTGCGCGCTCGATATCGTTGCCCGCTCCGGTTGTCATTTGCTGCAGAAAGATCTCTTCTGCGATGCGGCCTGCCATCAGAATCGCGAGACGCGTATCGAGATAGTTCTTGTCGTGCGAAAGCTTATCGTCGAGCGGTAGCTGCATCGTCAGGCCAAGCGCCATTCCGCGTGGAATGATGGTCACCTTGTGCAGTGGATCGGCATGCTCCAGCGAAGCCGCGACCAGCGCGTGCCCGGCCTCGTGAAAGGCCGTCATGCGTTTCTCTTTGTCGCTGATGATCATGCTCTTGCGTTCCACGCCCATCAGCACCTTGTCTTTTGCCAACTCGAAATCGATCTGCGTGACAACTTTTCGATTTTGGCGAGCCGCGATCAGCGCTGCCTCGTTGACGAGATTAGCCAAATCGGCACCGGCAAAGCCCGGCGTGCCGCGCGCAATCACCGATAGATCGACATCGTCGCCCAGAGGCGTCTTCTTGGTGTGTACTTTGAGAATGCTCTCGCGTCCGCGAACGTCCGGCCGGTCGACAACCACGCGACGGTCGAAGCGTCCAGGCCGCAGCAGCGCTGGATCCAGCACATCCGGCCGGTTGGTGGCCGCCACCAGAATGACGCCTTCGTTCGATTCGAAGCCATCCATCTCGACCAGCAACTGGTTCAGGGTTTGTTCGCGCTCATCGTGCCCACCGCCTAAACCGGCGCCTCGATGACGGCCGACGGCGTCGATCTCATCGATAAAGATGATGCAGGGCGCGTTCTTCTTGCCTTGCTCGAACAGGTCGCGTACGCGACTGGCGCCCACGCCGACAAACATTTCTACGAAATCCGAACCGGAAATCGAAAAGAACGGTACATTCGCCTCTCCCGCAATGGCGCGCGCCAGCAATGTTTTGCCGGTTCCGGGAGGGCCAATCAACAACACGCCTTTCGGAATACGACCGCCGAGTTTCTGGAACTTCTGCGGCTCGCGCAGGAATTCAATAATTTCCTGCAGCTCTTCCTTCGCTTCCTCTACCCCTGCCACATCTTTAAACGTGACCTTCTTCTGCTGGGACGAATGCAGCCGCGCCCGGCTCTTGCCGAAGCTGAGAGCCTTGTTCCCGCCGCTCTGCATCTGGCGCATCATAAAGATCCACAACCCGAGCAGAATCAGTACAGGTACGGCGTTAAACAAAATGCCGATCCAGCCGCTTCCGGTCGAATCCTTCCAGCTATAGTTGATGCCCTTTTCCTGCATCATCTTGTAGATCTCAGGATAATTCGGCGGGACAACGGTGTGGAAGGTTTTGCCGTCGGTCAAGGTGCCTTGCACATCCGTGCCGGTGATGTTCGCGTCCTTGACCTTTCCTTCCTGAATGGCATTCACAAACTGGGATACCGTCAGATTTTGAGGTGTTGGACCCCTTCCGGTTTTCACGGCCATATATACCAGAACAACCGCACAGATGATCACAACCCAGAAAACTGCGGTTTTGACGTTTGAACTCATGGACTCACTTTCCGCTGGCTCATTACTTGCCAGTCCGGGTGACGAGGCACCCGATGTCCCCTAAGAAGAAGACGTAGATCGCATCTCTTTCGATTCATACCCCGGTGAGACGGTCCTATTCCATCGCCGGCCGATATCGTAGCCGCAAGGCTGGCGCCTTTTCGGCCGAGCCGCTGAATTTGGCTGCGCCACCGAAACGGCGCACCCATACAATCTGGTCGCCCGCGACCACAACCGGCCAATGGCGACGCTCCCACAAGAGAACCTTCTGCTCCTGAAACAGGGTTTTTACCTTTTCGGGTGCCTGGTGTCCGAACCGTTGCAATGTGTCGCCCGGTTCCCAGTTGCGCACGGCCAAACAGCCACCTGCCTCGGCCAAGGCGCTCCGCTCAAGGTCCACGACTTCCGTTGAAAACTGTTGTGCTTCCTCGAAGTTAACACAGTTTGAACCCGCTGGAGATACCGGATTTACGCTAATGAAACCGGCCCGGAAAGGCAGTTCATATTCCGTACCTTCCTTCAGATCGAAACGGTAGTGCCGGCGCTCTCCGGGACGTTCTACATAGGGGGCCAACAGCAGCCGGTCGAACGAGCGGAGGGCGTCCACGCCCGGGACAATGACCCGATCATGACCGTGCCGGCTGGTGCAGATTGCCAGGATCGCCTCCACATGTTCCATATCGATGGAACGCAGATTCCCGCGAATTTCGGCTACCGCGCGACGCACGATCCGGCGCTGGATCGCCCGATGAAGGCTATTTAAGGCAGAAACATGAAAAATCGAACCCAGGGGAGTTCGTTTGGTAATTTCTGCGTAAATGGGTTCAATCTGTTGAATCCAATAATCTTCTTCGTCTCGCGCCAACTCTGCCGCGCGCGCGAGGACGCCTTCGAGGTTCGGATTGAAAGCCGCGCTCAGATACGGAATGGCTTCGTTTCGCAATCGATTTCGCGTGAACCTCGTGTCCTTATTAGACGCGTCCTCCCGCCAAAAGATCCTGTGCCCGGCTGTCCAGGCCCGAACCTCGTCACGATTGCTGGTCAGCAGGGGCCGGATCAACCCGTCCGCTGTGACCGGTTGCATGGCTGCCAAGCCAGCCAAACCTGTACCGCGCAAGAGGCGAAAAAGTACGGTCTCCGCCTGATCGCTGCGGGTGTGGCCTAGCGCCACTCGGTTCAAGTGGTAGAGTTCCATGCATCGGCGGAAAACAGCGCGGCGGGCGAGACGCGCCTCCTCCTCCAGATTTCCCGAACCCACCGGAGCTTGTTCTACGATGACTGGTAATCCCAAAGACTCGGCAGTCTGGCGGACGAACGCCTCGTCTTCATCCGATTCCGGCCCTCGAAGTTGATGGTTGACGTGCAGCACGCACAGCTCGATGCCAAGGCTCGGGGTGAGCTCGTGAAGTATGTGCAGGAGGGCCACGGAATCGGCTCCTCCCGAGACTGCCACGCCTACCCGGTCACCCGGAGACAGCATGCTATAACGAGGGATGATTTCCGCCACTCTTGCGACTAAATTGCCGGTCAACACCGACATTCTAAGTCTTGCCTGACTTCTTTTCCTTACATGACAGTCAATCCTCCGCTCACCGAACAGGAGCTTTATCGCATTTCCGCCGGTATCCGGGTGCTGCTCATGGATGTCGACGGCGTTCTTACGGACGGGCGGCTGTTTCTGGTGCCGGATGGTAAAGGGAATGTAGTCGAGACAAAGGGTTTCGATTCGCAAGACGGAATCGGATTGCGCTGGCTGCAGTGGTACGACATCAAAACAGGTGTAATCAGCGGGCGCGATTCTCCCGCCACCACGGAGCGGGCACGCCAGGTCGGCATGAGCTGGGTATTTCAAGGGCACATCGAAAAAATCCCACTGTTCGAGCGCATTGTGGCGGAAGCGCAGGTTTCCAAGGAGCAGGTGGCCTACATTGGCGACGATTTGACCGATGCCGTGATCATGCGGCGCGTAGGGCTTTCGTTTGCAACCGCAAACGCGCGCCACGAAGTGAAGGAATTAGCCAGCGCCGTGACGGATGCCGTGGGCGGCTCCGGCGCTGTGCGCGAAGTGATCGAGGTTCTGCTGAAGGCGCGGGGCGTATGGGACGAATTGCTCAAGAAGTATGAGGTGACGCTCTGAGTGAAGCTGGAACTGGAAAAGTCGGGCTCGTCTTGGCGACTGCCAATGCGCCCGGCGTGCTGCACCAGCTCACCGGTGTGATCGCCAGCCACGGCGGAGATATTCGCTCGGTTTCAACCATAGAAGATCTGCCTTCTGAAACCCGCATCTATTTCGAGATGGATTTGCCGGGCGCATCGCAAGATCTGATTCGAGACCTTAGGGCGCTTGAAGTCATATTCTCCGTCGAACAGGTCCAATCGTTGCAGCAAATCTATGGAAAGCGAATCATCATCATCGGAGGCGGCGCGCAAGTCGGCCAAGTCGCATTGGGAGCAATCTCGGAAGCCGATCGCCATAACATTCGCGGAGAGCACATTTCGGTCGACACGATTCCACTGGTGGGCGAAGCGGCTCTTGCGGCTGCGGTGCGCGCAGTGCGGCGCTTGCCGCGAGTAAAGGCACTGGTGCTGGCCGGTTCGCTGATGGGCGGCGATATTGAAGCGGCGGTGCGCGAGGTTCGTCACGAGGGATTGCTCGTGATCAGCCTCAACATGGCAGGAAGTGTTCCCGAGGCATCCGACCTGGTAGTAACGGATCCCGTGCAGGCAGGGGTTATGGCAGTTATGGCCGTCGCGGATACGGCGAAATTTGCAGTCGACCGTTTGCGGCGGCGCGTCTTCTGAAAGGCTATTTCACCTGCAAGGTGAATTCCCGCAGCAAATCGCCTCCGTGATTACGATTCGGCGGTTCGTACAGGCGTAAGAAATAATTCCCGCTCGCCGTGAGGCGCGGCAAATGAAGCTCGACCCGGTCACCAGAAACGGCCGAGTTTCCCCTCCAGATTTCTGTCCCTTGCGCATTAACAAGCTGAGTGGCGACCAGGCCTTCGCCGAGACCGCTTGCGTTCAGATGCACCGCGAGCGGACGCCATTGGGGTACGACTGAAATTTCCGTACCGCGATAGGCCGATAGACTCACCTGTGCTGGAATAAACGCCGCAATTGCCAGAGCGGCGGCAACGGTGCCGGCGGCAGCCCAAGAAAGTACTGGAAACTTGAACCAAGTCGTCCAGCGCCTTTCTTTTTCGGGTTCTGGCACGCGACGTACTTGCGTCATCTCTTGAAGCGCCGTTTTAGTCACGGCGATTTGGACTTCTAATGTTTCCAGGCGTGCGACGCAGGATTCGCACGCAAGAATATGCGTTTCGACCGTGTCGAGTTCCGATGCCAGACATTGGTGGAGCAGGAAACGCTCTAGCGCTTCTTCGGTCGGATGGTCATAGTAAGTTGGCATATGCTCTCCGGAAGACTTCCTTCCGCGTCACAGTAATAGTAGGCTCAACCGGCTTGGGCTCTCACGAAAACTGAGAAAATTCCGCTCGTAGCAAGCTTTTTCCTGCCAATTTCTCCGAATTTAGCTTTGGCGCGCGATTTAAGCAGCCGGAATTGGGTCTCGGTAAGCGACATTTCGCGGCAAATCTGGTCCTGAGGCTGCTCGTGAATGTAGAAGCGCACCAGAATATCGCGGTCTCGTTTGGAGAGCGCCGCAAGTGCACTTTTCATCAATTCCGCCTTCTGGCGATGCATGGCTTCCTGCTCAGGATTCTCTTTCCGATCCGGAACCGAAACGCCGGTTTCCAGATCCGTCTGTTCGCGCCGCATGTGTACGGCGTGCTCGATATAAGCCGCAACTTGCCGGCGGACCACCGTGCGGACGAAACCCATCAGCCGCTCGGGTTCTCGCAAATCGCCGCGCTTGATGGCGTTTACCACGATCAAAAACGTGTCGTGAACCTTGTCCTCTAATTCTTGTGGCCCTAACTGACGGCACAGGTAGTATCGAATACCGCGGCTGAACAGCTTATAGAGATGCTCCATGCCTGTGTCCTGTCCCGTCTTGATCTGCTCCACCAGCACACTCCACTCAACGGTGGAGAGAGTAGTCTTGACATGCTTGTCGTTGACATGTTCTGGAGGCTGGGTGTCGTCTCCGGTCGGCGCGGGGGGAATGTCGGATTGCATCGCCGTCATAGGGGCAATCACTCCTTCGAAACAATTGAATAGGCCGCCCAGTATGAGGGTGAACTCCGGTAATCGTTCGTTCGCCGCGCGTCTAATTGGGCTTGTTCAAGGGCGGCAGCCGTGCGCGAGGCGAGAGAACCGGACTTAAGATTATGGAGATGAGTGTAGAAAGACGAGAAAAATGAACCGGAATCGTCCGGAGTCGGCCAACTGCTGACGACCACGGCCGCAGCTCCGGCTAGCAACCAGGCGCGGCTTAAGCCAATGAGACCCGCACTCGGCAACGTGCGGCCCTGATCCGAAGAGCAACCGCTCAACACGACCAACGTGCCTGGAATGCGATACGCGGCGATGGCCTCGCGAGTGAGTAACTCGGGAATGTTCTGCTTTGTGAGGCTGAGCGCCAGTGCCGCCTGATCCGGCTGTCCCGACGGGCTGACTACGTGTACCGCGAAATGGAGCACCGCGGGCGCCTTGGCCAGGGCATCGGCGAGAGCGCTGGTGCTCGCGTCTTTGCCTAGCAGCAGCTTCACATTTTCGAATCCGCTCTGTTTGCCCGAATTGCGGATTTCACGATCGCTGCCAACCAGCCTTCCGAGCGCCATCGTCGCACTCACCTTCGCCGTACTGACAAGGGAGGCTCCTTGCGACCGGCGAGCGTCCGCAAGATTGTAAATGGGATCCGCCACTCCGATGAACAGATTTTCCGGCGCCGTCCTGGTTGGGGAGAGGAGCAGCAGCTCGCTTGGAATGGATCGGATGGTGTGATTTGCGATCAGTAACTGCGGGTGCCCTGGCGCGCTCACATCTTGAAGAGCGGAAAACGGAATGCCATTCAAAAGTGCGCCGTCGGCCGTGATGAGCCATTCGCGCTTGTGCCAGATCGCCGGTGGAAGTTTGCCGAAGAGCTCGCGGCTTAGCGCGGTAGAGGCTGCAGGACTGGGTTGCCCGGATTGCACGGCCTCGGAAAACGCCTTCGCTCGCATTGCGACTTCACTCTCCGCCGGCAATTCGTAAAGATTCACGTCTTTATCGCCTATCGCCCAGAGAAACGACTGCCTTTTCCCCAGGCAAAAACTGAGCAGTGCCCGATCCCCTAGTCTAGACTGAATATCTCTAAGTGAATTCTGGAAGGGGGTTTTCTCTGCCGTTGCCGATATATTCTGCTCGTCAAGACCAATTTGATCTTCTAATTCGGATAGTTCAAGTCGAATGTTTTTTAATTGCGGGTTGTTATTTTCGGGTATTTGTCCCAGCGTTACACGGGCTTGCGTTTCGGCCAGCTTGGAAAGTAATTCGAAATAGCGCGATGGTAAGCGCGAATTCCTGCTGAATACGAGGGCTAACTGTTCCCGGAGACTTGCGGCACGATTACTGGCTAAGGCTTCCAGAGCCTCCCTAGCTAATTTAGGATCGTGGCGCTCAAGTGCGAGTTCTGCAGCCAGTTCTGCATAATCCTGATAAACATCATGCAGAAAAGCCACCGTTTGGGTGTTGCTGGCGTCGCCGGGCAGGGCAGTCCGCCGCCAGGCGGTTGCTGCGTCAACCGCACGCCTAAATTCCGATAACGCGTCCTCGTTGCGACCTAACCCAAGAAAAATTTGGCCGCGAACGTGGATCGGATAATACTGCGCGGAGCTTTTAAAGGATGGGCTGCCCAGCGCAAATGCCCGGTCAATATCTGCCAAAGCAAGCTGGTATTGCCGTTTTCGCAATTCGAGCTCGGCTCGATGTTCGAGCGTTACGCCGAGGCCATCTGTGTCGTGGAGGCTTTCCTGAAGCGAATAAGCCTTATTGAGAGCCTGGTCGCCTTCACGGAGATCGCCCGAGAGCACGGAGGAGATGCCGAGGCGATCCAAGGCTAATGCTTCGAGCAACGGGAGCTTTGCGCGGTGTGCGACGTCGATAGCCCGGTTTAAAGACAGCTTCCATTCGGCGGTTTTACCTTGGCTGAGCTGAATCCACGCGTACCTCACCCATGATTGGGCCAGGAAATCCTGCCGCGGTGAGTTGGCAAGCAGACGTATGCCGTCAGTCTGTCTTTTTTCCGCGAGATCGAAATCTCCGAGCAGGCTGTAGACCGCCGCAATGTTTCCTTCAGCGCCCCCGGCTATCGTGTTGTCCTTTGCCAGAAGTGCAAGGCGAACGGCACTCCCGGCTGTCTCCAGGGTGCCCCGGTAACGGAATAAATGTAGGTCGCAGAATGATTGCCCCAGCAGGGCTTTGGCCTGGCGATCCGTATCGCCCGCCTGACGGGCAACTAGTTCGGCCCGCATATAGGCTGTAATCGCTTCCGCGAACCGGCCAGCCTGAATCTTGCTCTTACCGTCGGCGATTGATTCATCGAACGTCTTCGCGATGGATGAACGTTGCTGAGAATCGGTTGAGCTGGGCAAAGCCGCAGTGCACAGATAACAAAGCACACCAACTGCACTGACCAGCCTAATAACGAACGGCCGCCCAGCCCATCTTCGGGGTGCCAGAGATTTCCGTAAACCGAAGGTAATCGTCTAACGGTAATCTATCACCCCTTCGCCTATTGCGGAAGAGATTCTTAGAACTCTAAGATTTAGAAGCAGAAGAACAGGAAAAAGAACGAAAAAAATAGGTTAGAGCCGACTGGATTTTGCATGTCAAGAATTTCCTTTCGCCCGAGCGTGCCAGCTCGAGCGTTCGTCCAGCCTGCGAAGAGCCTCGTAAGCTGCTGAAGGGGCGGCAGAAACAGGATTCTTGATTTCTGTGATCGTGCTGCGCACTACCTGCTATTCGGCTGTGGGTCGGCTATACTCAAGGGGAATAGCGCTTTTTCTTTACTGCGGCCGGACTAGGGCCTGCTGCGGTTCCAAACCTCAATAAGCCAGCAAGTCATGTTCGATAACCTTTCCGATAAGCTTCAGCGCGTCTTCAAGAATCTCCGCGGGGAAGGCAAGCTCAGCGAAGCCAACATGGAAGAGGCACTGCGCGAGATCCGCGTGGCGCTACTCGAAGCCGACGTTCACTTCAAGGTCGTGAAGCAATTCATCGAAGAAGTGAAGAGGAAAGCCATGGGCGAGGACGTTTTGACGGCCCTTTCGCCCGGCCAGCAGGTGATCAAAATCGTTCGCGACGAGCTGACGAAGATGCTCGGCGGCCATCAATCGCGGCTGCGTCTTGCGAACGAGCCGCCGACGGTCGTTCTCATCGTAGGCCTGCAGGGCTCGGGCAAGACCACCAGCGCCGCCAAGCTCGCGCGCTTTCTCGGCAAAGAAGGCAACAAGCCGCAGCTCGTTTCAGTAGACGTCTACCGCCCCGCTGCCCGCCAGCAACTGACGATCCTGGCGAAAACGGTCGCGACACCTATATATGAAGGAACAGCCGAGGAGACGAAGCCGCTTGACCTAGCCAGATCGGCTCGGCGCGAAGCCGTGCAGACCGGCCGGGACGTGCTGCTGGTCGATACCGCCGGCCGGCAGCACATTGACGATCAGCTCATGCAGGAACTGCACGAGCTGAAAGAGGCGCTGAATCCTACCGAGATTCTGTTCGTCGCCGATGCCATGACTGGCCAGGATGCGGTTCGCTCCGCTGACGAGTTCCACAAGAGGTTAGGGATCACGGGCGTCGTCCTTACGAAAATGGATGGGGATGCGCGCGGCGGTGCCGCACTCTCGATTCGCTCGATTACGGGTCAGCCGCTAAAGTTTGTGGGTGTCGGTGAGAAGACGGATGCGCTGGAGCCATTCCATCCCGATCGCGTCGCCTCGCGGATTCTGGGGATGGGCGACGTTCTCTCATTCATCGACAAGGTTCAGGAAAACATCGACCAAAAGGCAGCCGAGCAGATGCAGGAGAAGCTGCTTGGCGACGACTTCACACTCGAAGACTTTCGCGATCAGATTAAGCAGATTCGCAAGCTCGGGTCGCTGGGCGGGCTGCTCGAGATGATGCCGAAGATCGGACCGCTCAAAGAACTGAAGAACGCGAAGATCGACGATAAAGAAGTTGACCGGGTGGTGGCGATTATCGATTCCATGACCCCGCGCGAGCGGCGGAATCACATGATCATCAATGGCTCCCGGCGCAGGCGAATTGCAAAGGGCAGCGGTACGAACGTTCAGGACGTGAACAATCTCTTGAAGCAATACGGCCAGGCACGAAAGATGATGAAGAGTTTTGCAGGGCCGGGTGGCTTCGTCGGCAAGAAGCTCATGAAGATGAAGCTGCCGGGATTGCCGGGATTTTGAGGGCGCCGCGGCTCGCTATGCGCCCGTAAGTTTGTAACAATATAGAAAAGAAAAGGTTAAGATGCTAGCAATTCGTCTGGCGCGATTTGGCGCCAAAAAGAAACCCACGTATCGTGTGGTCGTCATGGAAAAGGAAAGAGCGCGAAACAGCCGCTCCATCGAAGTGGTGGGGCATTACAATCCCATCGCCAAGCCGGCGCAAGTGCAACTCGATCACGATCGAATCGATTACTGGCTGAAGAATGGAGCACAACTATCGGATACGGTCAGCCGGCTGTTGAAGTCGAACCCGGCTCAAGCACCGGCAACCCTATAAGTTTTCAGCTCAGCCATTCGGGATTCGGGCGCGGCTCGAGCGGGCGCGCAAAAGGTAAACAATGAACGAGAGCAACGGCGTGAAGACGCTGGTGGAAGAGATCGCCAAGGCGCTGGTCGATGCGCCCGGTGGCGTAGTTGTGAATGAAATTGCGGGAGAGCACGCCACGGTTTTTGAGCTGCGGGTCGCGGAGGGCGACTTGGGCAAGGTGATTGGAAAACAGGGGCGCACGGCGCGCTCGATCCGGACGCTGTTGGGCGCCGTGGGCACGAAGTTAAACCGGCGTTTTTCACTGGAAATTCTCGAATAGCGCCAGCGGATGTATGGAACGCGAGCGGGTCGTGATTGCCGAGATTATCCGTCCTCGCGGCAATCGCGGTGAGGTGCTGGCGAGATCTCTTACGGATGTGCCGGGCCGTCTGGAGACGCTGCGAAGCGCAACCGTGCAATTGGCCAGCGGTTCCGATGTACCTGTGGAGCTTGCCGCAGCCTGGCCCCATAAAGGGGATTGGGTTCTGAAATTTGACGGCATCGATTCGATCGATGCGGCGGAACGATTTCGCGGCGCGGATTTGTGGGTGCCATTCGCAAACCGCGGTCGTCTCGCGGATGGAGATTTTTTCCGATCGGACCTGATCGGTTATCAAGTGGTTGATCGCGCAACGGGCGAGAGCGTCGGCGAGGTGAAAGGCTGGCAGACGTTTGGAGGTCCGGCACTGATGGAAGTGAAGGTAGACAAGCGAGAGGTATTGATCCCATTCGTTAGCTCATTGTGCGACGTCGACCGGATCGCGCGCACGATTCGCGTGGATCTGCCGGAAGGCTTGTTGGATTTATAAGGAATGCAGTTTCATATCCTGACGATTTTTCCGGAGTTCTTCGCGTCGCCGTTCGAACATGGCGTTATCCGGCGCGCGCAGGCCTCCGGCCGATTGGGAATCCGCATTCACGATTTGCGAAACTGGACGTACGATCGTCACAGAACTGTGGACGACAGGCCATTCGGCGGCGGTGAAGGCATGCTGCTGAAGGCGCAGCCGTTGTTTGAAGCGGTCGAATCGATTTTTGCACAGCGGACGGAGCGTCAACGCGTTGCGCTGCTTTCGGCGCAAGGGCGGCAGTTTACGCAGCCTGTGGCCCGCGAATATTCGAATCTCGAGGACCTGTTGTTGATTTGCGGCAGGTACGAAGGGGTCGATGAGCGAGTAGCCGAGCACCTGATCGACGAAGAAATTTCGATCGGTGATTTTGTGTTGAGTGGCGGGGAAGCGGCGGCGATCGCCGTCGTGGATGCGGTGGCCCGCTTATTGCCAGGCGTGCTCGGTAATGAAGATTCGACGCGAAATGAAAGTTTCAGCGAGCACAGTGAAGGTTTACTGGATTATCCGCAGTACACTAGACCGGCGGAGTTCCGCGGCTGGAGAGTGCCCGAAGTGCTGCTGGGCGGAAACCATGAGGAGATCAAGCGTTGGCGCCGGGCTGCGTCGCGCGAGAAAACGGAGCGGCTTCGACCCGATTTAACCGGCGGCCGTCAGATGAGGCAGAATTCAAATGCATAACGCGCTTGTCAGCAAATTCATTAGTAAGCACGCCCGCGCCAGTGCGCATCCGGAGTTTCGCCCGGGCGACACGATTCGCGTGCACGTCCGGATCAGAGAGGGCGATAAGGAACGTCTGCAGGCTTTCGAAGGAACAGTCATCGCCCGCAAGAACACCGGTATGGGGGAGACCATTACGGTGCGCAAGGTCAGTTTTGGCCAAGGCGTGGAGCGAATTTTCCCGATCCATGCGCCGGTTATCGATCACATCGATCTGGTACGCACGGGACGTGTGCGACGCGCGAAGCTTTATTATCTGCGCGGGCTGAAGGGTAAAGCGGCACGCCTGCGCGAACGAGACTAGCGGGTGTCCGTTCTGCAGATTCCATGCCGGGCAGGACAGCTCAGCCGACTACGAAGATTGAATCAGGGGCGAGGCATGCCTCGCCTGGCGTAAAGCAGCGCGCGATTCGTTGCGTCAACACATATGAGCGCGAGGCTCGCGAGCGAGGCTTCTCTCGAATCGCGGGCGTCGACGAAGTGGGCCGCGGGTGCTTATTCGGTCCGGTATTTGCAGCGGCCGTCATCCTGGATCCTTTGCGTCCGATACGTGGATTGCATGACAGCAAGATTCTCGATCGAGAGGAACGCACCACGCTGGCCGCACAGATCAAGGCCCGTTGCATCGCTTGGGCGGTCGGCGGCGCGGATGTTTTCGAAATCGACCAGATCAATATCTACCAGGCTTCTCGTCTGGCAATGCGCCGTTCCGTTGAGGCGCTGCCACTTGTACCGGATTTCCTTCTGATCGATGCGATCAAGGTCGACTTGCCGATTGAACAGTTGCCTATCATCGACGGTGATGCACGTTGCCGCGCGATTGCCGCGGCGTCTATCGTTGCCAAGGTTCATCGCGATGCCTGCCTCGTGCAGTGGGATCGGGTTTTCCCGCAATATAATCTGGCGGCGAACAAGGGATATTCGACACCCGATCACAAGCGCGCACTCCGAGAGCATGGGCCTACTCTTTTGCATCGTTTCAGCTTTTGGCCGGTGCGCGTGAATTCGCCGAACCTGCATTGGACCGGGTACATCAACGACGGCCCGACGCAAACCGAATTGTTCACCAATCCGATCGGCGATTTGGCCGTTGAAGAAGTGATGGAAGCGGCTGCATGCCCATGAGCACACCGACTCCAACCGCCCCTGCACCGCCTCCGCCCGCAAAACCGGCACGGTTCATGAAGTGGCACCGGCGGGTGCTGGGGCTCTGTTTCGTGCTATTCGCGTTCGAGCTCGGCATCATTCTTCTGGCTGTTCCATGGCGCGAGAGCTGGAGCATGAGTTGGATTCCGCTGCACTCGCCCCGGCTTTCGGTGGTGTGGATGAGTCCTTATTTTCGCGGCGCGTTGAGCGGATTGGGTCTTCTGAATATCTACGTGGCGTGCCTGGAGCTTGTCAATCAATTGAGATCCATCTTCGGCCGTTAGGGCCTAACCGATATCGAATTTGACGCCTTGCGCGAGCGGGAGCTCGTTTCCGTAGTTGACGGTGTTGGTCGAGCGGCGCATATAGAGCTTCCAAACATCGGAGCCGGATTCCCGTCCTCCGCCGGTTTCCTTTTCGCCGCCGAACGCGCCGCCGATTTCGGCGCCCGACGGGCCAATATTCACGTTGGCAATGCCGCAATCGGAGCCTTCAGCGGAGAGAAATCGTTCGGATTCTCGCAGGTCGGTCGTGAAAATAGACGAAGCAAGGCCCTGCGGGACGTCGTTGTGGATGTGGATCGCTTCTTCGAATTCCCGGTACTTGAGAACGTAGAGAATCGGCGCAAACGTTTCCCGTTTGACCGTTTCGGTCTGTTCCGGCATTTCGACAATAGCCGGTCTCACGTAGTATGCATCTGAAAAAGACCCGAGCGGAACTCGTTCGCCTCCGGTCAGCGTGGCTCCCGCGGCTTTTGCCTCCGCCAGGCTCTTCTGCATATTGTGAAAAGCATTCGCGTCGATGAGAGGGCCGATGAGTGTGGCAGGATCGCGCGGATCTCCGATCGCAACCGAGCAATAGACCTGCTGTAATTTCGGCAACAGCGCGTCGTAGACTTCTTCGTGAACCAGCAAGCGGCGCAGAGTAGTGCAGCGCTGGCCAGCCGTTCCCATCGCGGCAAAAGCAACGGCGCGCACCGTGAGCTCCAAATCTGCCGAGGGACAAACGATGGCGGCATTATTGCCGCCGAGTTCGAGGATCGATCGCGCGAAGCGTTTGGCGGCGCGTGGACCGACGTGCCGGCCCATTGCGGTTGAGCCAGTTGCCGAAACGAGCGGGACGAGAGGATGATCGACCAGCGCTTCGCCGAGCGCGCCGCCTCCAATAAGAACTGAAGACAATTCCGCAGGCGCATCGCCAAACTTCGCGGCTGTTCGCTCGAAGAGCGCTTGTGTGGCGAGTGCACAGAGCGGCGTTTTTTCAGACGGCTTCCACACGGTCGAGTTGCCGCAGATCAACGCCAGGGTTGCATTCCATGACCATACGGCGACCGGGAAGTTGAAGGCCGAGATGATTCCCGTGACTCCCAGCGGGTGCCAGGTCTCCATCATGCGATGATTCGGCCGCTCGGTTGCGATCGTCAGGCCACATAACTGCCGCGAGAGACCGGCGGCAAAAGTGCAGATATCGATCATCTCCTGCACTTCACCGAGTCCTTCCGACCCGATTTTGCCGGCTTCTATGGTGACCAGCCGTCCCAAGGCATTCTTGTGCGTGCGCAGCTCATCGCCGAGCAGACGAACGAATTCGCCGCGGCGCGGTGCGGGCACTTTGCGCCATTCGAGGAAGGCGGTGTGCGCAGCTTCAATCGATTTATTGCTTTCAGCGACGGTCAACGTATGAATCCGCGCGATCACTTCGCCCGTGATGGGAGTTCGCACTTCCAGATCGCCGCCTCGCAAGGCGTCTTCGCACACGCCAAGTTCTTGGAGCAGCCGCGCTGCTTCTTCCGGAATCGGTTCGAGCCCACGTTTCACAATAAGAAGTATGCCAGCCACCGTGTGGAAGGGATATCTCAGTTTTGGGCTAGTTTCGTTTCCGATTCGGCTGTTCGCGGCTGCAAGGCCTGAGCCGGTGCACTTTCACCTGCTGCACAAAAAGGATCGTTCGCGGGTGAAAGAGGTCATGTTCTGTGCGGCTGAGAATAAGCCGCTGGAACGATCCGACCTCGTCAAAGGCTATGAATACCAGAAAAACCGGTACGTTGTGGTGGAACCCGAAGAACTGGAGCAAATCGCACCACCCACAGCGACTGTAATGGAAATTCTTCAGTTTGTCCGCATGGAAGAGATTGACCCGATCTTTTTCGAGAAATCGTACTATGTGGCGCCCGAGGAATCGGTGAGCAAACCGTATTCGCTGCTGCTGGAGGCCATGAAGGAAACGAAATACGATGCTGTAGCAAAGGTGACCATGCATAGTCGGGAGCACATTGTGATTTTGCGGCCAGGCGAGCGAGGCATCGTTTTGCATACGATGTATTTCGTCGACGAATTACACAAGGCGAACGAAGTGCCAGCGCCTAAAGAGGCCAAGTTCGGAAAGAAAGAAGTGGAACTGGCCAAGAAACTGATCGAGACTCTCGCCGATTCATTCAAGCCGGAACAGTTCCACGACGAATATAAGCAGAACGTCGAGCGACTGATCGAGAAGAAACGCAAAGGTCAAAAAGTGACGCCGATTCGGCAGCCGAAGGCGGCGCCGGTGATCGATCTGATGCAGGCGTTGCAGCAGAGTCTGTCACGAACGCGAGGCAAGACTTCGTCCGGAACTGCGGCAAAGAAGGCCAGTCGCAAGCGCACCTCGGCGGTTGCTTGACAATTTCGCCTGCAACTTGGGTTGCAGGGACCTACTCAAACGAGGGTATGAGCACGTTAGAGGTTGCCGTTACGCCTCAGCCTCACGGCGGAAGCGCGACACCGGATCTATTCTCGCCACTTCAAATTCGCGATGTTCTTTTTCGCAACCGCATAGCCGTTTCCCCGATGTGTCAGTATTCGTGCGAGGACGGCTTCGCCAGCGACTGGCATCTGATTCATCTGGGAAGCCGCGCGGTCGGCGGCGCGGGACTGGTCATGGCCGAAGCCACGGCGGTTGAAAATCGAGGCCGCATCTCACCGTGGGATCTCGGCATTTGGAAGGATGAGCATATAGAGCCGCTGGCGCGCGTCGCCCACTTTCTAAAGCAGCATGGCGCGGCTCCCGGTATTCAACTCGCGCACGCGGGACGAAAAGCGAGCACCGACGTGCCGTGGCGGGGAGGGCACCCGCTGAGCGCTTCAGCGGGCGGATGGCAACCGGTTGCTCCAAGCCCGATCGCTTTCGACAAGGGATATCCCGTTCCAGCCGAATTGAGTGTCAGTGACATCCATACTGTCGTTCAAGCGTTCGCAGCCGCAGCGAAGCGGGCCTTGAAAGCCGGCTTTGAAGTCGTGGAACTGCACGGAGCGCACGGTTATCTCATACACGAATTTCTGTCGCCGATTTCCAATCAGCGCGGCGATGAATACGGAGGAACGCTCGAGAATCGAATGCGATTTCCAATCGAGGTCGTGAAAGCGGTTCGTGCGGTCTGGCCAGGGAACCTGCCGCTGTTTCTCCGAATCTCAGCGACAGATTGGGTAGCGGGCGGATGGACGCCGGAAGATTCCGTTAAACTCGCGTGCGCGGTCGGTCCACTCGGGGTGGATCTCATCGACTGCTCTTCCGGCGGCACGTCGGCGCAAGCTGCCATTCCGCTCGCGCCCGGTTACCAGGTACCGTTCGCCGAGAAAATCCGAACCGAGGCAGGCGTCCTCACCGGTGCGATCGGCTTAATTACCGAGCCCGCGCAAGCCGATTCCATCATTCGCGAAGAACGGGCAGATCTGGTTCTACTGGCGCGGGAATTTCTGCGGGAGCCGTATTGGCCGATCAAGGCCGCAAAGGTGTTGAATGGCTCAGTAGCTGTTCCAGTGCAGTACGGCCGGGCTTTTCCAAATATTCACACGAAATGAAAAGGGGGCCGGACATGCCCGGCCCCCTGTATAAAAAGTTTCTGGAAGTTAGCGGCGAGCGAAACCGCCTACGCGTCCGCCGCTGACAAATCCACGGCCACCCACGAATCCACGGCCGCCGACAAAGCCACGACCGCCGACGAAGCCGCGTCCATATCCGCCGTACCAACGTCCGCCCCACCAACGAGGGCCCCAGTAGAGGCCGAACGAGGGTCCCCAGTAATACGGGTAACCGTAGCCGTAGTAGTAGGGATAGCCGTAAGCATACGGGGCGACGGCAGGACCAGCGGCATAGGATTGATAGGGTCCTGGACCACCGCCACCATAGGGCGGCCGATCGTATTCGCCAGGCTGCACGTATCGGAAAGCTTGGACAGAGGCCTGGGTCGAGAAGCTCACGGGTGTTTGCACACGAAACGTGAGCACTTGCTCGGGATAGATGACGCTGGCGTGATTGTGCGTGACAACGACGCCGATAATTCCGGCCAGCGCGCCTGCACCGGCACCAATGGCAGCTCCCGTTCCCCATCCAGCAGCGGCTCCTATTGCTGCACCGACGCCAGTCGTGGTGACGATCGTGCCTGCCTCAACGCCACCTGGGGTGGTTCCACCTCTGCGACTTGTCAGCTCGGTATTGACGGTGACCTGTTGTCCATCGACAAGTGTCAAGGTCGTGAGCTGAACACCGAGGCGCGCAGGCTTCCCGACCGCATGTTTTTCGGCGAGGACGACGCGTCCCAGAACCGTTTCACCGGGCTCTGCAACCACAATGCCATTCACGACCACCGGATTCACTACCGTTGCGGAAAATGTGTCGCCGGGCTGGTTCTTATCCGATGACAATCTCTGGTTCACGCGCACTGTGACGAACGTGCCAGCCGGAATGGTGATCTGTGCGGGGACAGGAGGCGGGGCCGGATAGTTCGGCTGCTGGCCGTAACCGGGCTGGTTGCCATAGGGCTGCTGCCCAGCCTGATTATAAGGCCCGGGCTGACCGTACGGAGCTTGTTGATATCCGGACTGCGCCTGGCCATACGGCTGCGGTGAATTGGCGGGAGCGCCGTTCTGCGGCGGTGGCGGAGGAGGCGGCGGTTCATTTGGATCGCCGGACTGATCGGTTTGATAGGTTGGCTGATTCGGGGAGGAAGGGGTGTTGGCGGAGTTTGGGTCCCCGACGCGTTTCCAGCCACTATTTGGATTAGCGCTCTGCTGCTGCTGATCCTGTTGCTGCTGATCTGGCGGGTTTTGCGCAAAGAGCAAGCTTCCCCCCGCCAAAAGGGTTACACAAACGTACGATACGGTCGATCGTATTGGTTGAATATTCAGACGTCTCATGACTGCCTCGATAAACTCGACGGTAATCCTACTGCACGCGTTTCGCCATCTACCTACGCCAGCTAAGTGCAGGGAAAATAGAGCCTTATAAGTTTTGCAGCACGGCTACAATCCACCGGGGCTGGTGCTTTTGAGCCACCTACATAGATCAACTAGAGAACGTTACTCAATGCGGCTGCGCAGGTGATGGACCCAGGCTTTGGCGGCCAATCCTGCAATGACGATCAGCGCAAATGCGAGAGCGATGCCTTTCAAAGCCGCGAACGAGACGGCGGCCAGTAAGGCGAACAGGGCCATTGCGGTGCGGAAACCGATTACGCCGCTGCGCTCTGGATCGGGGGCATCGTTCGGCATTACTGGGGCATGTTGTAGCTGAATGTGAACGCCAGCCGAACCTGGAATCCTTTGTAATCCGATGGCAGGGGGGGTAAAGGATTCGACATGCTCAGACCGGCGACAGCAGCGCGATCCAGAGGATCCGAGCCGGAGGAATCGGCCATGACCAGCTTCGGAATACTGCCATCGCGGTTGATGATGAACTCGACGACGGAGCGCCCGCGAACCGTTCCCATCTGCGCGCTTTCCGGGATGACGCGGCGCCAATTGGTGCGAACGATCGCCAGGATGCGCGTCAGATAGGCCTTGAAATCAGCCCCGCTGGGATCGCTTTGCAGTTCCACAGCCGCATGCGGAGCCCCTTGGACGCCAGTAGCGCCGGGAGTGCCAGGGGCCGGCTCAGAAGCGCTCTGATCGCTAATGATCAAATGCCTGCTGTTTGGATTCTGAGCCAATCCGTTCAGTGCGGTCTCGACATTCGATTTGGGAGGTGCCAGCTTGGGATGCGGATTCGGCGGCGCTTCCGTGCCGATGTTTTGAAATGGACCCGGCGAAGCACCGGGCGGCGGTGGAGATGCGGCAACTGGCAATCCGTTTTCCGCACCGGCGGGCGGCGGACCAGTGGCTTGGTTCACCGCAACTTTGGGCGCCTCCGGGAGAATCTGCGGAGTTTTGCTGGCCGTATTTTGTGCGGTGGTCTGCTTGGGCAGCTCGAAGTGTTTCACGCTTGGCGCGGGAGCAGCTTTGCGCGGCTGTCGATCGGGATTTTCCAGGAGATCGGCCAAATCGATACTCTTCGATACTTTCTGCCGGTTGGGCGCTTTCTGGGTGAGCAGATCGGGCGGTAAGTAGAGCCTGACACGTCTCACGATTACCGTACGCTCCGGCCGGTCGGGCTGAATGAAGCTCGGCAACTGAAGAACAATGAAGAAGAAAAATAGATGAAGCAGGAGGGATGCGCCGAGGATGACCAGCCACTGAGGACGGGTGCGCTCACCGGGCCAGCGCAGAAGGAGGTTCAGTTCAACGGGCGAAGGCGGCAGCGCCGCGACCGGGTGTGCCGGGACAGGCTCGGGGACTGCGTCGATCAGCGAAAGGGGAGCGTTCGCCATTCTGCCAAGTGCCTAAACGACGTGAAAAGGGAAAACAAGGTTGCCCGGAGAGATACGCACGGTTAACTCCGGCGACGAATGGTATTCGATACTAACTCCGCGTGTTCCTTGATTTTAACAAGAATCGCTTCGGCTGTGCGGAGGGCTGCGACCGCTTGGAACGCGTCCACGCGTGGCGGCGTGCGGTCCCGTACTGCGGCGAAGAAGGATTCGAGCTCGAGCTGAAGAGGTTCGGCTCTCTCGACGGGGAGCGATTCCGAGGCAATTTGCGGAACGAAGCCAGTTCCAGGACGAACAGGTGGCGCATTTTGCGAAACGGACTCACCCGACTGGTCGGCTTTGGCTTCGTTTTTGCGAATTGCGAGCCGGAGGACATCCTGGCGGGCGTAATCCACGCTCAAGTACTCGCCGGGTTGGAACAATCGAAGTTTGCGGACTTTCTCGGTGGAGATGCGGCTCGCCGTAAGATTCGCAACGCAGCCGCTGGCGAATAAGAGACGAACATTAGCAATGTCCACGGTCTTAGAAAGGACAGATATTCCAGCGGCGCGAATCTCTATGGGCTGTTCCCGGGTGAAATTCAGAACCAGATCGAGGTCGTGAATCATAAGGTCGAGCACGACATCCACATCCAGGCTGCGAGGCGAGAACATGCTGAGCCGGTGGATTTCGAAAAAGAGCGGAACGGTGAGGACCCGTTCCAGCGCGATGACGGCGGGATTAAACCGCTCGAGATGGCCGACCTGGAGAATCCGACCGCGATCCTGGGCCAAGCGCGCCAGGCGCTCTCCGGCATGCGAGGAATCGGCGATCGGCTTTTCGACCAGCACGTCAGCGCCGGCTTCGAGCAACTGCGACACGAGGACTCCATGAGTCACGGTTGGAGTTGCGACGATCGCGGCATCGATGCGACCAAGCAGTTCTTCGACGCTCGAGAAAGCCGACGAATTGTGCTCGTGAGCAAGCTGCTGGGCCTTCGGCAGGTCGGTATCGATGATGCCGGCGAGCTCGACTTCCCTCATTTGGCTGACGACGCGAATGTGATTGCGGCCGAACGCGCCCGCGCCGATGACGGCTGCACGGATTCTGTTCATTCGCGCCTCTTCGTTCCGGCCTCTTCGTTTACGCTTTGTTTCGGATAAGCAACGACCGTGATACCGGCTTCGTTGGCGCGCTGGAGCATCTGATCTTTGTCGAGTAGAAGTGTACGGCCCGCGTCAACGGCCAGTGCTGTTGTATGGGTCTCAATCATCGTGGAGACGGTGGTGAGGCCGGCAACGGGAACATCGAACAGCAAATGCGCGCGGCCTCGGGCGGCTTTGACGAGGCGCAGCGGCTTGCCACCGGTTAGACTTGCGGCGCGGCGTAGCATGGCATCCGTGCCTTCCATTGCTTCAGCGGCGACACATGCCTTTTCGCTGATCGCCACGCTTTGACCAATGTCAACCGAGGCGAGGACGGCGGCGATACGGCGGCCATAGCGAATGTCGGCTTCCTCTTCCTTCGTCGGTTTGCGCCGAGTCAGAACGCCCTCTTCGGCAAGTAAAGGTTTGAGCAGATGGGTGGAATCGACCAGCTCAATGCCCTCTTCGAGAAGCGTTTTCTGCACGCCTCCAATGAGCGCGGCGGTGTTCTTTTCCCTTAATGAGGTGAGCAGCTTCAGCATGCGCCAATCGGGCGTGACGGAAGAAAAGATGCTGACGTGCTTCACCTGGCCGGTCATCATGACTCGAGAGATCTTTTCGCGCTTCAGAATATCGATTAATCTTCCAAGCTGGCCGATGTTGATCCAGTAAACAGAGGATGCCGAGGCGGCAATCTCAGGCGCGGCTTCGTTTTCAATGGCGACGACAACCACCTCGTGTCCCTGGTTACGAGCGGCTTCGAGCGCAAGCAAAGGAAAGCGGCCATTCCCGGCGATGAGTCCGTAGCGTTGAGACGGAGCAGGAGACATGGCGAAGCTTATTTGAGGAAGCCGCGGTTGGAGGTGCGGATGAACTCCAGCAGATGCCCGATCTCGTCCGTCAACGCTACTTCTTCTTCAATGCGAGCCAGAGCTTGCGTCGTGTTCAAGCCGGCGCGGGTCAGAATACGAAATGCGTTCTGCAACGCCTCAATGGATTCGTTCGAATAGCCGCTGCGTTCCAGCCCGACGCGATTCGCTCCATAGATTTCGGCGGAATGACTGGCGGCGGTGATGGAGAACGGTAGAACATTCTGCTTGATGACGCTGTAACTGCCGATCATGGCGTGACGGCCGATACGGCAGAACTGGTGAATGGCGCTGAGTCCACCAATATTGGCGAAGTCATCGACGACGACATGTCCAGCGAAGGTGACACCGTTGGCAAGGATGGTTTGATTGTGAACGATGACGTCATGCGCGATGTGCACGTAGGCCATGAGCAAGTTTCCGTCGCCAATGGCGGTGACCATACCGCCGCCTTCCGTGCCACGATGGATGGTCACGAATTCGCGTATGGAGTTGCGATCGCCAATGCGCGTTTCCGAAGGCTCACCCTTATATTTCTTGTCCTGCGGAGCGACGCCGCAGGAGCAGTACGGATAAAAAATGTTGTCCTTCCCGATGCTGAGCTTGCCCTCGAGGTAAGCGTGCGCGATGAGCCGGGTGCGGGCACCGATCGTGACACCGCTCCCGACGATGCAGTAAGGGCCAATTTCCGCTTCCGGTGAGATGTCGCTGTCGGGATCGACGATAGCGGTGGGATGAATCGGCATCCGAGGAGGAGTCCTAAGCCAGTTGTGGCTCGGGTACCTCCGCGCGGGGCCGATTTTCAGAGAGGCGTTCGGTCAATTTGCACATGAGGCTTGCTTCCGCTACGATCTGGCCGTCAACGGTGGCAATGCCCTGGATCTTGGCGACCGTGGTCTTGAGGCGAGCCAATTTCATCTCAATGCGCAACTGATCGCCAGGAACAACCGGGCGGCGAAATTTCGCCTCGTCGATGGAAGCGAGAAACATCAGCTTGCCGCGCGTGTGCGGAGCGAGTGTCGCGACCAGGATGCCTGCGACTTGTGCCATGGCTTCGATTATCAGGACGCCGGGCATGACGGGGAAGCCGGGAAAATGACCGGTGAACTGAGGCTCGTTTACGGTGACGTTCTTAATGCCCACGATGGAATCGCCGGTGATCTCGAGAATGCGATCCACCATGAGCATTGGATAGCGATGCGGCAGAATTTCCGCGATCTCGTGCGCGTCCAGGGAGGGCATGAGAAGGGACCATTGTAACAGCCGGTTGGAGGGACATTGATACTGAAAACGGTTAAGATAGCAGCCGATGCACCCCTACCTGCGCGCCTCGGCTGAGAAGCAGCCACAAATCATTTCGCTGATTCGAGAGATGGTGGAATGCGAGTCGCCAAGCGACTCGCCGAGCGAGGTCAACCGCTTCGTCGATTTGATGATCGATCGAACGCGTGATATCGCGGACGCGAAAGTCGTCTCCGCCGACCAGTTCGGCAGGCATTTACGGCTTGAATTCAGACTGCCGGGAAAAGGCAAGAAGGGGCAGGTTCTGGGAGTGGGACATTCCGACACGGTTTGGCCCTCGGGCACGTTGCGCAACATGCCGTATCGCGATACGGGCGGACGATTGTGGGGGCCGGGCGTATTGGATATGAAATCCGGACTAGCTTTCTTTGTTTATGCGGCGCGAATACTGCGGGACTTGGATGTTGGGGTCCGTAAACAGATCGTGCTTTGGATCGTTTCCGATGAGGAGGTGGGGAGCAAGAGCTCGCGCGCCCTCACGGAGCAGGAGGCCAAGCAGAGCGATTGTGTACTGGTGCTCGAGCCGGGTTCGGATTTGGCAGGGAAACTGAAAACGGCGCGCAAAGGCGTGGGAGGGTATCGAGTTGTGATTGAGGGAAAAGCGACGCATGCCGGGATCAGCTTCAGCGATGGTGCGAGCGCGATTGTCGAAGCGGCGCGGCAGATCCAGAAAATCGCGGCCTTCACGGACCTGAAGCGGGGTATCACGGTCAATCCAGGCGTCATCCGCGGTGGAACACGGTCGAATGTCGTGGCGGCGGAGGTCCAGCTCGACGTCGATATCCGGGTAATGCGCGAGCAGGATGCGGTGAGTTTAGGAAAGAAATTCGAGGCGCTTCGGCCGATTGACAAACGCTGCCGCATTCGGGTCGAGGGCGGACTCAACCGGCCGCCGATGGAGCGCAAAGCCACTGCCGGGGTGTTTCGAAAGGCAAAGAAGATTGGCGAAGAACTGGGCCTGACGCTGCAGGAATCTTTGACCGGGGGCGGCTCGGATGGGAACTTTACGGCAGCGCTGGGGGTGCCGACGCTGGATGGAGTTGGGGGCGTAGGCGAAGGCGCGCATGCGGTAAATGAAAGTATTCTGATCGACCGAATCGCGGATCGGACGGCGCTGCTGGCGGGCTTGCTGGCAGGACTGTAGTGCCCGAATGCGGACAGTCGCATCCCGCAAATAGTGCGAGTATGTTGGCCAATTATGAGCTGGCGAGGCGTAATTTGGAAAATCAACTGCTGAAAAGAGACACATGGACGCGCTGCTTGCCGATCTTCGCTATGCCTTTAGGAATCTGCGGCAATCGCCTGCCTTTTTCTCGCTAGTCATTGGAATCCTCGCGCTCGGTATCGGGGCCAGCGTGGCCGTGTTCAGCCTGGTGGACGGTGTTTTGCTCCGGCCGCTTCCGTATCGCGATCCGCAGCGCCTGGTTACGCTGACCAGCTACGCTCCTAAGCCGCCATTCGATTCCAATGGCTCGCTTTCGTACCACGATTTCGAGCAGCTCAAAGCGAAGAGCAGATCGTTTTCAGATCTGGCCATCACGTTCCGGACGGGGTGGTCGCGTGTCACATTGACGGGCGGTGACGAACCGGTCCCGATGCAGGGCGCATTCGTGTCGCCGAATCTCTTCACGATGCTCGGACGCGCGCCTCTGCTGGGCCGTACTTTCAGTGAAGAAGAGAATCTGCGCAGCGAACGCGTGGTGGTGATCAGTGAAGCACTGTGGGCTGAGCGCTTCGGTTCCTCGCCGGAAGCGATTGGAAAAGATCTGGAGATTGGGAAGGCTCAGTGGCGGGTCATCGGCGTCATGCCCAGCGACTTTCAGGCGCCGTTTCTCGACACGCAACTCTGGGCGCCTATTCTCTCTCGCATCCGGAATGGAACGACACAGAAGAGACAAGCCCGCTGGAGCGCTCGCGCTGGGACGTGATGGCGCGTCTAAGACCGGGCGTTTCGCTCGCTGCCGCGCAAGCCGAGGTCGATTCGATCGAGAAAGGGCTGAGAGCAGCGCTGCCAGAATTTCACA
Organism: uncultured Acidobacteriaceae bacterium; assembly: GCA_963722935.1. GTDB lineage: Bacteria > Acidobacteriota > Terriglobia > Bryobacterales > Bryobacteraceae > Bog-105. Next base: position 411,933 of record CAVROY010000002.1, read on the forward strand.
CGACGGACGTGCGGGTCGTTCCTCTGCGTGAGCACTTCACAGGTGACGTTCAAAAACCCTTGTTGATTCTGTTTGGAGCCGTCGCGTTCCTGTTGCTGATCGCCTGCACGAATGTCGCGAATTTGCTGCTGGCTCGCGCCGCGCAACGCGAGCGCGAACTGGCTATACGGACCGCGTTAGGCGCGGGGCCGGCGCGCCTGCTCCGGCAACTCATCACGGAAGCGCTGGTGCTGTCGTGCGCGGCAGGTGCGGCGGGAATCGCTAGCGCGTTTGCGTTGGTCCCACTGTTGAAGGCGCTCTCACCGGCCGATACGCCGTTACTGAATGCGGTAACGATGAACCAGCGAGGATTGATGTTCGCGGTGACTGTAAGTCTGATTCTCGGGGCGCTGCTCGGAATCGCACCCGGGTTGCAACTCGCGCGACGCAAGATTAACGAATCGGTAAACAGCTCCGGGCGCAGCTCCACAGAATCGCGCAGGAGCCGGCGCTGGAAGAATGCATTGGTGGTTGCCGAGTTCGCGCTCGCCACGATTTTGCTTACCGGCGCCGGGCTGCTGATCCGCAGCTTTGTCGCAGTGCTGCATGTCGATCTGGGGTTCCACTCGGAACGCGTTCTTACCATTCAAATCGGAGTGCCCCGGGAAACATCTCCGTCGCAAGCTGCTCAGTTCTATCGCGAGATCATGCAACGCATTTCCGGATTGCCCGGCGTGCAGGCGGTGGGAGGAGCGAGCAGCCTTTTCTTCTTGGATGAGAAGCGTACGCACGCGCTCCGGCAGGTAGAAGGCCATCCGCCAGAGCCACCAGCGCTGTGGAAGCCGTTGGTATGGACACAAATCGCTGGCAATTATTTCCAGGCGATGGGCATTTCGTTATTGCGCGGCCGATTTTTCAACGAGAGGGACCGGCCCAGTTCGCCGCCCGTCGCGATCATCAACGAGACGCTCGCGCGGCGGTATTGGCCTCATGAGAATCCGATCGGCAGGCGTCTCAAAGGATTCGATCCCAGGGGGCAGCACGACGACTGGCTGACGGTGGTCGGAGTCGTGAAAGACATGCGCAGCGGCGGCCTGGAAAAAGCGCCATTTTCCCAGATCTACGAAGTGCAGGCACAGCGCGGGGAGCAGCTCGGCAACCTGGTGGTACGCACTTCGTCGAATCCGGCGGCGATCGCAGGAGCGGTTCGCAGAGTGATTCACACGGCGAATCACGCCGCCATCGTTTCTTCGGTACGAACCATGGAAGAACTTCTTGATCTTCAAGAGATGCAGAGACGCTTCCAGACGTGGCTGATCAGCGTCTTCGCAGGCTTGGCGCTGGCCCTCGCGGCATTGGGAGTATTCGCGATCATGCATTACTCGGTGGCGGCCAAAACAAACGAAATCGGAATTCGAATGGCGGTGGGGGCGAATGCGAACGATATTGCGCGACTGGTTCTCGGGAATGGTGTGCGGCTGGCACTAGCGGGCATCCTGATGGGCGCCGTGGCCGCAAGCTGGTCCACGCAGGCGGTTTCCGGAATGCTTTACAAGGTGACGCCAGAGGATCCATTCAGCTTTGTAAGCGCTGCCCTGACGCTTCTGATTGTTGCGCTGCTTGCATCGTATCTTCCGGCGCACCGCGCCGCACGGCTCGATCCTACGGTTGCGCTCCGCCAGGAATAGGCATAAGGAGCGACTGGACGGTTGAAAGCTCCTCCGCATGGGAAAATGGTCTTTTGCGGATTGTTCGTGACGGCATATACTACGCTTGCGGTTTGACGCTGGTGGGATTGGCGCTGGCGTACTGGTTGAATCCTTGGGTCGGCGCGCCGTTTTACATCATGGCCGGATTCTGCCTGTATTTCTTCCGGGATCCGGAGCGGACGCCGCCATCCGCGGAGGTGATGGTTGCGCCAGCGGACGGAAAAGTCGTCGCGGTTCGGGAGATCGGCCCAGGCGAGACGCGCGTCAGCATTTTTCTGAACATTTTCGACGTACACGTGAACCGGACACCGATTCCAGGCACGATCACAGGGGTCGTCTATCAAAAAGGCAAGTTTCTGGTGGCGAGTAAAGAGGCTGCCTCGACGGAGAATGAGCAGAACACGGTGGTTATTCAAGGTACTGGCACTCGGGTGCTTTGCCGGCAAATTGCGGGTTTGATTGCGCGCCGCATTGTTTGTTACAAGCAAGCGGGCGATACGGTCGCGCCGGCCGAGCGGATCGGGTACATTAAATTCGGATCGCGCGTCGATGTGGAATACGGGGCGGAGTGGCAAACGGTGGTGAAAGCCGGCGATCGAGTGTCTGCCGGGAAGTCTATCTTGGCTAAGCCAATGACGCAGCCAGAGGCGAGTTGACGTTCCGCGAACAAATATTGGGACCGCCTTCGCCGGTGAAGCGGCCACCGAGGCGCGCCGCGTATGCGCTACCGACGCTGTTTACGTCCGGCAACATTTTCCTCGGTTTTGTTGCGACGCTGCAGGCGTTTCAAGGCGCGTTGCAGGCACAAACGGGGGATTATGGGCCGAATCCGCATTTCTCGGTAGCCGCGAAAGCTCTGGGTTTCGCCGTTTTCTTCGACGGGCTTGACGGCCGGATCGCGAGGATGACCAACACGACGAGCGATTTTGGGCGCGAACTGGATTCGCTGGCAGATGTGCTCACGTTTGGGATCGCACCGGCGGTTCTGGCCTTCACGTGGGGCGTGCTGTTCGTCGCGCAACCGGCGCCAGGCGCAATTTTGAGCCACCTTTATCGTGCCGGATATCTGGTCGCCTTCTTCTACTTGCTGTGCGGCGCGGTAAGGCTCGCACGCTTTAACGTGCAGACGAACCCGACACCTAAAAATCCAGGCCGTCCCGACCGGAAATATTTTGTAGGAATGCCTATTCCGGCCGGCGCTGGATTGATAGCGGCGGTTGTTTTGGCAGATGACGAGCCGATTCGTTCTTTCGCCTTTTCGGTTTTGTGGATTATTTGCATCGGCGTGGCCGGGCTGTTGATGGTGAGTACGTGGCGATATCCGAGTTTCAAGCAGATCAATGTGTCGAAGCCACGCACGCCGCTGATTGTGCTGATTGTCGGAGCACTGGTTTTTCTGGTGTGGCAGTGGCCGCAGCCCTTTCTATTGGCGGCCGCGAGCGCGTATGTTTTCAGCGGGATTTCTATCAGAGCAGGCGGTCTGATTCGCCGGTACCGGCGAGCGCGACATCCGGCAGTTGCAGAGCGGGAAGCGGAGCGTCATTTTGGCTAGTTCTATCTCTAAGCGAAAAACAGTTCGGCTGGCCCTGGTAGGCAGTGAGACGCTGCTTGGCCGTGAGCTTGAAGAAGTCCTGAAGAACCGGGAAACAGGCGCACAGATTACGTCCTATGCATCCACGGGCGAAGGGAATTTCAGCGAACAGACGGGCGAGGCAGTTTACTTGAAGCCGCTCGAGGCCGAGTCTGTTCGCGATACGGAAGCGATTTTGGTTGCGGGATCGAAAGAAGGGGCGTTCAAGGCCTACGAAATTGCCAAGAGCGGTGGTGGGCGGCCGTTCGTGATCGACTGCACCGGTTTTTTAGAGAATCAGCCGGAAGCGCGAATTGTCGCGTCGCTCTTAGAAGCGCCCGAGGTGCGAACGAGCTGGTTATTCGTGATTGCTCATCCGGCGGCAAGCGCGCTGGGAGTCGTATTCAAGCGGCTGACGCGCTATCGACGAATGCGCCAGAGCGTGGTGAACGTGTTTGAACCAGCAAGCGAGCGAGGCAAGGCGGGAATCTCGGAGCTGCATCAGCAGACCACCAATTTGCTTTCCTTCAAACCGCTCGAGAAGAATGTGTTCGACGCGCAATTGAGTTTCAACCTGTTATCGCAATACGGCGAGGACGCGCCTGTGAAGCTCAGCGCGGTGGAGCAGCGGATCGAGCGGGACCTGGCAACAATCTTGAGCCGCAACGCGAATGGAGCGCAGATCGCGATGCCATCGCTGCGCGTTGTACAAGCGCCTGTTTTTCACGGCTACAGCATGTCGATATGGGTCGAATTCGAGGGAGATGCAGCGGTCGGCGATCTGCGAGAGGCGCTGGCATCGGCGCAGATCGAAGTTCGTGGCCGGGACGAGACAGCGCCGGACAACGTTGGCGCGGCGAGCCAGAGCGGAGTTATGGCCGGCGATATCCGAATGGACCGAAACAACGCGCGGGCGGCCTGGATATGGGTGGTGGGAGACAATTTACGGATCATCGCGGATGCCGCGGTCGATCTGGCCAGCGCGATCGCGACGGAGCGGAAGTGACGCGATACGTTAGCGGAGCGGCGCTGATATTCGCGACAACTCTGGTTTCGTGTGGCTATCACGTGGGCGGGAGGGCCGATCTGGTGCCGAAGAGCATTCAGACAATTGCGATCCCATCGTTCTCAACCCTTACAACGCGCTACAAATTAGTGGATATGCTTCCACAGCAGATCGGGCGCGAGTTTATCGCGAGAACGCGATTCCACATCGTGAATAACCCGAACGATGCGGATGCCATTCTGAACGGGCGGATCAACACCGTACAGGAAGCACCCACGGTTTTCGATCCGGCGACGGGTAAGGCGACGAGTGTTGCGGTCATTGTGACGATCAGTGTCAGCTTCATCGAGCGATCCACCGGGCGGGTTCTTTTTTCGCGAGCCAGTCTGGGCTTCCGCCAAAATTACGAAGTGGCAGCGGATCCGCACCAGTTTTTCGATGAAAGCGGGCCCGCACTGGACCGGGTGAGCCGGGACGTGGCGCACGACGTGGTCAGCGCCATCGTAGAGAATTTCTAAGCCGGCGCGCATTTTCGAGAGCTGGATGACACCGGAACAGTTTGTCGCTCGCATTTCCAAGCAGACGCCCGCGCCGGCTTATCTGTTCCTGGGCCAAGAGGGCTATCAAAGAAGGATTTGCAAAGAAGCGCTGCTCCAACGCGTTTTGCCGGGCGAAGCGCGCATGGACGGGCTGACACAGGTCGATCTGGAAAACGTCAGCCTTCGCGAGGTGCTGGACGATGCACGTTCACTCTCTCTGTTTTCGTCCGATCGCGTGATCTGGGTCTGCAGCGCAGAGCTGGCCTTGCCGCGGCGGATTACGGCGCCAACGGAGGAAGGGGACGAAGCGGGGAACACGGCAGAGGCGCCACTTGCCGAATACCTGAACGCGCCCACTCCGGGAACGGTGATGGTCTTTGAATGCAGCCGCTACGATTTTGCCGGCGAGGACCGGACGAAGCTGGAACGAGTGCAGAGGTTTTATTCGGCGCTGCGCGAGGTGGTGGAATTCCGGCAGTTTACACCGGAGTCGAGCCGGTACCTGGGGCAAGAACTCGCGAAACAGAAGCGGCTGAAACTCGGCGGCAGGGAATTGGCTGCGTTGCTCGATGCAGTGGCCGGGGATGCGAGCCGCCTGGAAACGGAAATGGAGAAATTGTCGCTTTTCGCCGGCAGTGAGCGGCCGGTGACCATGGAGGACGTGCAGGAGCTGGTGCCGAGCGCCGCGCAAAGCACGATTTTCCTGTTAGTGAATGCGTTGGGGAGAGGCGATCGCACGGGAGCGTTGCGGTCGCTCGACATCCTGATTCGCGAAGGCGAGTATCTTCCGCTGGCCCTCACATTCCTGAGCACGCAATTCCGGTTGGCGTTGGCGGCCAAGGAGGCGCGCATCGGTTCCGTTCAACAGGCTCAAAGCTTATTTGCAAAGCTTGGCGTTCGCATGTGGCGCGACCGCGCGGAGCAGGTGATTGCGACCGCGAGCGCGTTCACGAAAGAACGCCTGGCAACGGCCATCACGCTCATCTACGAAACGGACAAGAAGTTTCGAGAGGGGTATCGGGACGACCGCGTGGTTATGGAGACGCTGGTTCTGGGGCTCACAACCAGCGGTCGTTCAAATCTCTAGCTTGTCCAGTATCCGTTTCTCGACGGCGCCGGGTTTCTGCCACTCGTCACGGTTGAACTTAATGGACTGCTCCGTGGCTCCGAATTTGAAGTCCAGGACGAGACCGCCGGAAGGATCGGGCTGGGCGACGACCTGGTAGCCACGTTTTTTGAGCTTTTCGAGACTTCGTTCGACTTCCTGCTCCACTTCGGGCGGACCGCTAATCGCATTGGCTTGCATGCGAATATTCTATGCTGTATCGGTTTCGGGAAGGGAGCGGCCGCCGCTGCGGCGCGCCCATTCGAACAAAACGATGCCGGCGGCGACCGATACGTTGAGAGAGGACACTGCGCCGGCCATAGGGATGCGGACGAGTGCATCGCAATGCTTTTGCACCGCGTGGTGCAGGCCTTTGCCTTCGCCGCCGAGAACGATCACGGTAGGCGAGGCGTACTCGATGCGGTCGTATAGCTCGCCGCCGCGCTCGTCGAGGCCGTAGGTCCAGAATCCTTTTTGCTTCAGAAGCTCGAGGCTTTGGTTGATATTGGTGACGCGGGCCACGGGTAAGTGCGCGAGAGCACCGGCCGCGGCACGGTCGACTGTCTCGGTGAGCGGGGCGGAGCGGCGGTCGGGGACGACCACGGCATTTGCGCCGGCGGCATGCGCGGTTCGAATGATGGCTCCCAGATTGTGCGGATCTTCGACACCGTCCAGCACGATGAGGAGCTTTGCGCCTTCCATCACGTCGTTCAGCTCGACGTAGCCATGCGCGGCGCCGAATCCTACCACGCCTTGATGCGAAACGCCTTTGGCTGCGCGGTCGAGGGCTTCTCGAGTTTCAAAACGGACGGGAATCGATTGGGAGCGGCAGAGCTCGACGATCTCCTGAATACGAGCTCCCGCGGATCCTTTGACGATCAAAACTTTATCGAGCGGCCGATGGGCGCGCAAAGCCTCGCGAACCGGATGGACACCGGCGAGAATTCGACTCACAAAGTAAAAGCTACTACGTAGTCTCCGAGCGGGGAAAGATCCGGGATACCGTAGCCGCCGGCGCAGACGACAATGTACTGCTTGCCGTCCGGGCCTTCAAAGGTCATGGGAGTGGCTTTCGCGCTGGTGGGCAAATCTCCTTTCCAGAGCTGCTGCCCGGTCTCAATGTCGAAGGCGTAGAGCGCGGGAACAAATGTGCTGCCGATGAACACGAGTCCTCCGGCCGTCGTTATGGGACCGCCGAGAGAAATGGAGCCCCAGTTGGCGGGGAGTTTCGGACTGAATTGCCCGAGAGGAACTTCCCACTTCTTATCGCCCGTGGTGGTATCGATAGCAAGAAGCGTGCCCCATGGTGGAGGGGTGCAAGGGACGCGCTTGGGGCTGAGTAGAAAGCGGCGCATCATGCCGTAGGGCGCGCCGTGCTGCGGTGCGATTTCCCAATCGCCATCGATTCTCCGCTCGCGCTTTGACGCGCGTAGGCCGTCGAGGCCGGCACGAGGAATGAGGCGAACTTCGGCGGCGAGGTGGTTAGAGGGGAGGACCAGTAGCTGGTGGGCGGGATCGTAGGCCATGCCGCCCCAGTTTTGTCCTCCAACGTTGCCGGGCATCATCAGATTGCCTTGGAGTGAGGGCGGCGTGAAGATGCCAGTGGTGCGGAGCTTGGCGATTTCGGCCCGGCAATAGCTGCGGTCAGCATCATCGACGCCGAAGGCCTCGGCGGCTGTCATGGTCTGTGCCGAAGTGGGTGCGGGCTTGATGGGAAAGGGTTGGGTGGGTGACGCAACTTCGCCGGGCACGTCGCTTTTGGGAACAGGGCGCTCTTCTACGCCGAAGATAGGTTCTCCGGTTTCGCGATTCAGGATGAACAGATTGGCAGTTTTCGAGCCGACAGCGATAGCGGGGATCGTTTTGCCGTCGCGATGGATATCGAAAAGCAGAGGAGGCGTGGCAACATCATAATCCCAAAGATCATGATGGACCGTCTGGAAATGCCAGACGCGCTCGCCGGTATCGGCACGCAGGGCCACGATGGAGTTGGCGAAGAGATTGTTGCCGAGGCGCTCGCCGCCGTAGTAATCGGGGCTGGCGCTGCCGGTGGGGATGAAGACAAGATTGCGCGCTGGATCGACGGCAATGACCGACCAGGCATTGGCGGCTCCCGTGCGGGCGGCGCTACCGTTTTTCCAGGTATCGGCACCGACGGCGTGCGGATCTTGCGGGATTGGATCCCAGGTCCACTTGAGCTTGCCGGTTGCGGCAGCGAAGGCGCGGACTTCACCGCTCGGCTCATCGGTCCAACCATTGTCTTGAATGCCAGAGCCAACGATCAGCGTGTTTCCGATGACCGCGGGAGGTGAAGTTTCTTCGTAGTCGGCGAATCCGCGGGGTGCGATGCGGAGGCCGTGGCGAAGATCGACGATACCGTTGTCGCCGAATTCGGAACAAGGTTTTCCGGTGGCGGCGTCCAGTGCGATCAGGCGCGCGTCGATGGTCGCGATGAAAATGAGGCGGTGACCGTCCGGAGATTTCCAGGTGGACACGCCGCGAGTGGCGTAATCGCCATAGCCTTTATCTTTGTCGACGTGTGGATCATAGGACCAGCGTTGTTTTCCGGCGACCGGATCGAGCGCGATCACCCGTCCGAGCGGCGTTCCGATGTACAGCGAGCCATCGACGTAGAGCGGGGTGGCTTCAAATTGGGTGGGCTTGGAGCCGTTTTTGGGCGCATAGGCATCGCCGGTGCGATAAGTCCACGCAACTTTGAGCGATTTGACGTTGGACCGATTGATGGCCGTGAGCGGTGAAAATCGCTGGCCGCCGGAATCGTGTCCGTAGGTGGGCCAATCGCCCGTTTCGGCAGCGGCGATGAGCAGGGCGAGGAGGAAACCAAATAGAAACGCACGGCCAAGGACCTTCATGCCCTCAGTTTGCGATGGTTTTGATGGACGGGTAAATCAAGGTGGGATCAGCGGGACTTCGGCCGGGACAAGCGGGTCAGGCACGCTCGAGTTCTTCGAGCGAATTGGCGCGGTAACGACGGCTCCAGTTCAGCTCGGCACCGCTTTTGAGGCGAATTTTTTGATCGCCGTGGAACCAGGAGCGGACTTCGGCGATGTGGTTGATGTTCACGATTTCCGAACGATTGATGCGGCGGAACGTAGCGGGATCGAGCTTGGCGGAGAGAGCATCGAGAGTGCCGCGAACGATGTGCGTCTTGTCGCCGGAATGAATGCAGGCGTAATTGCGCGCCGCTTCGATCCAATCGATGCGAGCGACGTCCAGAAAGAACGAACGGTCGTTGTCCTGAATGAGCAAGCGGTGGGCATAGGCCGGATCCGAGCGCAACGTGGCGACGAGTGCGTCGAGGCGGCTGGCCAGGTGCTTTGTGCTTCCTGCCTCGGCGATCCGGCGGATGCGGTCAAGGGATTGTGTGAAGCGGCTGGGCTCGACCGGCTTCAGCAGGTAATCGATGGCGTGGACCTCAAAAGCTTTCAGCGCGAAATCGTCGTGCGCGGTGACGAACACGATGTGGAGGTGGTCGCGGGATTCGAGAGCGTCGACTACATCGAAGCCGGTACAATCGGGGAGCTGGATATCGAGAAAGACCAGATCCGGCTGCAAGCGGTTCAGGATTTCGACTGCTTCGGCTCCGGAGCCCGCTTCGGCGACGACGCTGAAATCGTTCTCGGATGCGAGCAGGTGACGCAATTTGCGCCGGGCGGGCGGTTCGTCGTCCACCAGGACCACACGAATCATGTCAGAGCGTGCTCCGCAATGGGAGATTGGGGCTGAGCGAAGATTTCGGCGGGGATTTCGCGGAAGGGCAGGCGAATTTCGACAATCGCGCCCGCACCTGCGGCATTTTGGATTTCGAAACTTTGCTGATCGCCGTAGAGGCGTGCGAGGCGGTCTCGCGAGTTGCGCAGACCGATGCGGTTGGTGGGAGCGGCAGGATCGAGACCTGGGCCGCGATCGCGAATCGCGATGTGAAGACGATCGTTTTCGCGGCGTGCCTGGACACTGACATCGACCTGGAAGGTGATGGGGTCCATGCCGTGACGAATGGCATTTTCGACTAGCGGTTGGAGAAGGAGCTGGGGGACGAGTGCCTGCGAGGCGTCCTCGGCGATCTCGATATTCAGTTTGAGGCGATGCTCCAGGCGGGCTTGCATGATGCGGGTGTAGAGCTCGAGCAGCTCCATTTCGCGAGCGAGCGGAATCTCCTGGGAACGATCGTTTTTCAAAAGCTGGCGCAGCAACTCGGCGAGGCGGCCGATCATTTCGTCCGCGGCGCGGGGATTTTCATAGATGGTTGCGGAGATCGCGTTCAGAGCGTTGAAAAGAAAATGTGGCTCGAGCTGCAGCCGCAAGTTTTGCAACTGTGTTTCGGCAAGGCTGGCTTCCAACTGGGCTTGACGGAGCTCGCGCTCGCGGGCGAAGCGGATCTCGTGGAAGAGATACACGAGGCTGACGCCAACCCAATAGAAGATGAACAGATGGGCGAACTCCATCGGATAGCGCCAGGACAGATAGCCGTAACTTTCATGAAATCCGAAGAGCGGAAACAGGACGGCACGCAAACCCGCAATGAGCGAAGTGTGGAGGATGGAAATGAGACACAGAGCGAGTAAGTGCACGCCGAGGTTGCGACGCCATCCTGGAGACAGCAGCGAAAACCGGATTGCCACGAGATAAGCAAGGGGGAACACGGCGAAGCCTGCAAGAGCGCCGATGCCTTCTTCGGAAAGAGTCAGTAGCGCGGGCCGGTGTTCACCGTTCGCGACATAATCGAGCTGCCTATAGAAAAAGAGACACGTGGTTATGACAACGAAGAAGCCGAACACGATGGGCCAACGTATCTGACGCAGCGGCAGGTAGGTGCGTGGGAGAGCTTCCACGATAGAGACTATGTTAGCGGGATTCCGTGCCGCTCGAGAACGCCGCGGACTTCCTTCGGAGAGAGGCGCGAGGCGTCGTACTCGACGAAGAGCTCGTCGCCGGAAGGTTGCAGCCGGACGCTGAGCATTCCGTAGACGGCGTGAATGCGGGCGACGGTCTTCAATTCCGCGTCGTTCAGCGCACGAGAGAGCTTGAAGGTGAGGTCTACCTTCGTCATCGGGATTCAGAATAGCATTGGGCTACGAACCGGCCTGCTTTATTTTCCAGAGGATTTGGCGGAGTATGCCAAGCCAGGTTTCCATGTCGGAAGCGGGCAGGCCGAGACGGCGAATGAGGCGGCGAATTTTCAATTGTGCGGAGGTTGACGTCCGTTCGCTGAGGTATCCGGAACGGCTGAGCACTTCCAACAGGAGGCCGGTAAAGCGCTCCGTGTCTTCCGCAGTGGCAGGAGGCGCGGGGTCGAAACGCTGTGCGGCTGCTTCCGGATTCCGCCGGAGCTCGTACAGACAGATTGCCACCGCCTGACCGAGATTCATGGAACCGTGCTCTTCGCGGGTGGGTATGCGGAGCAGCCAGTGACAGTGGCTCATGTCGTCGTTGGAGAGTCCAAACTTTTCCGAACCGAACAACAAAGCGACGGGGGCGGACGCGAGCTGCTGGCCGATGAGCTGTGCGGCTGGTTCGAGACGGTACAACGGGACGTGAAGTTCGCGGTGGCCGACGGCTGTCGTGCCGACGACTAAGCTGCAATCCGCAACCGCGGCAGGAAGCGAATCAAACTGTTGAGCGGCTTCGAGGATGTAGCGTGAGCGCACTGCCGATCGAGCTTCTTCAAAGGCGACTGCGTAGGGGTTGACCAGGCGCAAATCGCGGAAACCGAAATTGCTCATGGCGCGGGCGACGGCGCCGATGTTTAGAGGATTGCGAGGGGAAACGAGGACGACGCGCAGCGGGGGACCATCGTCCACTACTGCTCCAGGTAGGTGTAGCCTTGCAGGCCCTCTTCATAGGACTTCAGCAGGCGGCCCGCGTCTTCATATCCGATGCGCTGTTCCCGAACAGCCGTTTCCACGTCTTTGCGGAATTCATCGATCAGCGTTTGGGAATTGTATTGGACATAGTTCAGCACTTCGCGAACAGTGTCGCCCTGCACCACTGTTTCCAGAATCACTTCTCCGTGCTCATCGAGGGCCACGTGCACGGCGTTGGTATCGCCGAACAGGTTGTGCAGATCGCCGAGGATCTCCTGATAAGCGCCGAGCAGAAACGCACCCAGAATGTACGATCCATTTCCAGGATTGAACGGATGGAGAGGAAGGGTCTTCTTGACGTCGCGCCGGTCAATGAACTGATCGACCTTGCCGTCCGAATCGCAAGAGATATCGCCGAGCACGGCATGACGAGTGGGAGGCTCGTTGAGCCGGTGAACGGGCATGATGGGAAAGAGCTGCTTGACCGCCCAACTGTCGGGCATGCTTTGGAAGAGCGAAAAGTTGCAGAAGTAGGTGTCGGAGAGCAGGCCGTCCAGGCCCTCGAGCTCTTCCGGGAAATAATCCAACTCGCCCGCGAACTTCAGGATTTTTCGGCAGATGGACCAGTAGAAGTTTTCGGCGAGGCTGCGCTGCTCGAGGCTGAGATAACCGAGGCTGAACAAGTTTAACGCGGAATCGAGCGCCTGCTGCGCGTCGTGATAGGTCTCGAGCAGATTCTTTTTGTTGATCGAGCGGTGCGTTTCGAAGAGATCGATCAAGGGCTGCTCGGAATCTTCCGGGACGCTCGAGGGGAGATCTTCTTCACCGAATCCGCTGACGCCGAGGACGTTAAAGACGAGCACGCTGTGATAGGCGGCTACGGCGCGCCCACTCTCGGTGACGATGGCGGGGTGAGGGATGTCGGATTCGTCGCAGATGCTCTGGATGTGGTAGACGACATCGCGCGCATATTCTTCGAGCGTGTAGTTGACGCTGGATTCGAAATCGGTTTGCGAGCCATCGTAATCGATGCCGAGCCCGCCGCCTACATCCAGATACTTGAGGCCGGTGCCGAGTTTCTTCAGATCGACGTAAATGCGCGCGGCTTCGATCACGGCGGCTTTGATCTGCCGGATATTCGTGATCTGGCTGCCTAAATGGAAATGCAGAAGATGGAGGCAGTCTTCCAATCCGCGCTCTTTCAGAAATTCGACCGCCTTCAAGGCTTCGCTGACGGTGAGGCCGAACTTCGAGCGGTAACCGCCGGAAGACTTCCAACGACCGGAGCCGCGGCTGGCCAGTTTGACGCGCAGACCGATGTTGGGCTTTACGCCCACGCGCTCGGCATGCTTGGCGATCAGCTCCAATTCGGTGAACTTCTCGACGACGGGTATGATGCGGCGGCCGATTTTCTTGGCCAGCATCACCATCTCGATATATTCGTCGTCTTTGAAACCGTTGCAGATGATGGGCGTGTCGTTATCGGCGATGGCAAGCACGGCCAGAAGCTCAGGCTTCGAACCGGCTTCGAGGCCGAAGTGATAGGCGCGGCCGAAATTGAAAACCTCCTCGACGACCTGCCTCTGCTGGTTGACTTTAATGGGATACACGCAGACATAACGGCCTTGATAGCCGTGCTCGCGTATGGAGGATTCGAACGCCTGATACATTTCGCCCAGGCGGTGTTTGAGAATGTCGGCAAAGCGGATCAGAATGGGTAGCGAGATGCCGCGCCACTCGAGTGTGTCGACGAGCTGCTTCAGATCGATGCTGCGGGCGGATTCCTTGGTGGGGTGGACGAACAGATTGCCATTCTCGCCGACCGAGAAATAGCCTTTCCCCCAACTTGCGACGTCGTAAAGCTCGGCTGCATCGGTGGTCGTCCAGCGATCGGCGGGTTCGCGCACTTGGGCGGCGACAGCGACTTTAGTGCTCAGCTAAGATGCTCCTTTTGCACGAGGGGGAATGGGGCGCGGAAGCGGCCAGGGCTTCCTCTATCACCTCAATTAAATCACGGATATTAAATTTTCGTGACGGAAAGTTGCAAACGAAAGTAGTGCCCCAAAAAACGCGTTTGTATCAGGAGCAAGAGAGAGAAAGTGGCGATACTTTTGATCCGGACCTCATCCGCGGGATAGCGTCGGCTAAGGTCGGGAAAACCTTTACAGACCGCGCCCCGTCTGGTACCAAAGCCTCGCCTCAGGGCCGCATTACCCCCAGAATTCTTAAAGCCAGTCAACACTCAAGTCGATAGAAAGTCAGAGCCGCATTTCCCGCGTACCATATTTACGCGCAAGGGGCGGTTCGTTGGGACGAGACGTGAATCGGGTGTTATCGAACGAAATGCCGCTCGACGGACGGGCTGTCATCAGCATGGAGCACACCAACCCCCGAGAAAAAGTTGTGCCCTTTGAGAACTGGGCCCTGCACAAGGATCTCAGCGCCGCAACGCCGTTGACGCTGCGCGGCAAGATCCTGATCGTGGACGCTTCGGAATCGAAGCGCCGGACGGTGGTGGAGACGTTTGAGGAACTCGAGCATGAGGTGATTGAGGCGAGTTCGACTTCCGAGGCGATCGCCGCGATTTCGCTGCACCGGGTGGATTTGGTGCTCATCGACCTACTCGTTCCGGAGCTTGGGGCTACGGAATTCTGCCGGATGTTGAAGAAGGCCACGGCAACGCAGTTTCTGCCCGTGTTCGTGACCGCGAATGCCGACGATCTGGAGAGTGAAGTTCGCGCCATTGAGGCGGGCGCCGACGAATTTTTTGTCGCGCCGCTGCGACCCAGAGTGCTGCGCGCTCGGGTGCAGGCGAGTCTGCGGCAGAAGGCCATCATCGATTCCCTCGACGATTCCGAGACGGTGTTGTTTTCGTTGGCGCAATCGGTGGAAGAGCGCGACCCGGGATTGGGTGAGCATTGCCACCGGCTGGCGTTAATGGCTGCTGCGATCGGCGTAACGTTAGGACTTCCAGGCCACGAGGTTCTGGCGCTGCAGCGCGGAGGGTATTTACACGACGTCGGCAAAGTTGCCATCCCCGATCACATCCTGTTCAAGCCCGGTCCGCTGAACGCGGAGGAATGGGAGATCATGAAAAGCCACGCCGAGCGCGGTGAGCGCATCTGCAGCAACATGCGATCGCTCGCACCGGTGCTCCCGATCATTCGTCATCACCACGAGAAGTGGAATGGGATGGGATATCCGGACGGGCTGAAGGGCGAATCGATTCCGCTGCTGGCCCGGATTCTGCAAGTCGTCGACATTTACGACGCCCTGATAACCGCCCGGCCATACAAGCATGCGCTTAGCCCGGATGAGGCATTGAAGGTGATTCGGGACGAGGTGAAGAAAGGCTGGCGCGATCCGCAACTGGTTGAAGTCTTCGCGGACATTCTGCCGGTGTTCCGGACTTCCACCATGCCCGATTTTTCACGCTTGTCCCTGAATGCGCTTGCCGCGTCGATCGAGCGATTTCGCAAGGACTCTGTCCCGGCAGCATCGCGACCGACGGCGAAGATCGCCAGCAAATAAATCGATCGACCACTTATAATTGCGAACGGAAGGCCGCCGCCGGCCGCCGGGCCAGACAGGCGACGCTTCGTCCACTCTGCCATGGCAGCAGTTACGCGCGGCACCAGCGATTCGCTTCCCATCCTCACGCATGAGGTGGTGAACTGCTTCCGCTGTCCCCGGCTGGTCGCATACCGGGAAGAAATCGGCCGTGTCCAGAGACGCGCATACCGGGGAGAGGAATATTGGGCAAAGCCGGTACCGGGATTCGGCGATCCGAATGCACGGGTGCTGATTGTGGGGCTCGCGCCGGGCGCTCACGGAGCGAATCGCACCGGGCGGGTGTTCACTGGAGACCGCTCCGGCGAGTTCCTGTACCGCGCGCTGTGGGAGACGGGGTTCGCGAATCAGCCCACCAGCCACGCGCGAAGTGACGGACTGACGTTGATCGATGCGTATATCACGGCGGCGGTGCGTTGCGCTCCTCCGGACAATAAGCCAGCCCGTGAAGAAATACTCAACTGCCGCGAGTATCTGGTTCGAGAGATGGCGCTGATCGCCAGAACGAAAGTGGTGGTTGTGTTGGGCGGAATCGCACTCAACGCTTACTTAGCCGCGCTGCAGAGCCGGGGGATTCTCAAATCGCGGACTGCGCACCCATTTGCGCATGGTGCGGTCTACCGGATGCACGAGGGCGGCCCATTGGTACTCGCGTCCTACCATCCCAGCCAGCAAAATACCTCGACCAAGCGGCTGACTCACGAGATGCTGCGGGACATCTTCGCTCGGGCACGGCAGTGGATTGATACCGGCGGATCGGGCGGCTGAATCAGGCTCCGGGAGGAGGCTGTGGAGGAAAGCCGGGCGGAGGGGGCTGCGAGGGATAAGCCGGCTGAGGAAAGTAGCCCCGAGCGGCGCCTTCAAATAAGCGGCGGCCTTGCTCGCTCAGCAGCACCCAAAGTCCATAAACCCCAAGAGCGGTTCCGAATGGAAAATTGAGCAGGTGCAGGATCGAGACAATGATGACCAAAATGCGAGCCCATGGACGAAAATTCAGCAGACCCCAGCCGCCGATGATGGAGGGTGCCGCGAGAATGAGAAAAAACACTCCGATAGCGAATCCGATGCCTGCGATCAGAGGAGCCGGAACGTCTGGGTTATCAAGCTGGCCTGTCCCGGCTATTCCTCCCAAAATGACGAAAACGACTATCCCGATCAGCGCGGTGAGACCTCCCATCACGATGTTCAGAATGCCGAGGATGCGGACGTGGTCTCTCATACTGTGCGGGTGATTATTCCTATCACTCGATCATACGTCGGAATACAGGTATTTGTTTCTCCAACAGAGTGTTTCTGGTACCGGTCAGAGATGTAACACAGATTACTATTTGGGTGGGTGGTAAAAGCACGATAAACTGAAAGGAGAATCGTGGATTTCCAAAGCAGCTTGCACGCCTAAAGCCTCATGCTTTCACTTGCTCCGTTTTGGGCTTATTTGTCCGCGCAGCCGATGCTTGGTACACGCATCGCGAACGGTATGTTCGACGACACGTTTTCCGGGATTTATCGTTTGTCGGCGTTCGACTGGGCGCTGCTTATACCGTATTTTGGAACGCTGATTATCTTATCAATCTACGGCTTGCACCGTTATGAGACGATGCGGCGGTACATCAAATACAAGAAAAACCTTCTCACCAGTCCGCCGCAACGATTCGAGCGCCTGCCGAAAGTAACCATCCAGTTGCCGCTGTACAACGAGCGATTCGTGGTGGACCGTCTGCTCGAAGAAGTCGCAAAAATCGAATATCCGCGCGACCTGCTGCAGATTCAGGTGCTGGACGATTCCACGGACGAGACTCACCCTTACACGGAACGCCTATGCAACGAATATCGTGCGGCGGGAGTTGCGATTGAGTATCGCCACCGAAACAACCGGCATGGTTACAAGGCCGGTGCGCTCCAGGAGGGCCTCGAGTCGGCGACGGGCGAGTTGATTGCGATTTTCGACGCAGATTTCATCCCGCCGCCTGATTTCCTGATGCGAACGGTTCATTTCTTCGCCGAGCAGGACGTTGGCGTGGTGCAGACCAGGTGGAGTTATCTCAATAAAGAATTCAGCATTCTGACGCAGGTAGAAGCGATGCTGCTCGATGGGCATTTTGTTCTGGAGCACGGCGCGCGTTGCGGATCGGGATTGTTTTTCAATTTCAACGGAACAGCGGGCGTGCTGCGGCGGCGCATGATCGAGGACGCGGGCGGGTGGCAGCACGAGACGTTAACGGAAGACTCGGATCTGAGTTACCGCGCACAGCTCAATGGCTGGCGTTTTGTGTACCTTCCGGCGCTCGATTGTCCCTCCGAGCTGCCGGTCGAGACTTACGGATTTCAGGTGCAACAGGCGCGCTGGGCCAAGGGGCTCACGCAGGTGGCGAAGAAGCTGTTGCCGCGCATCCTGAAAGCGGATTTGCCATGGCGGGTAAAGGTAGAAGCCTTCATGCATCTGACGCCGAACATTTCGTATCCGCTGATGATTATCGTGTCGATGTTGATGCTGCCGGTGATGATCGTGCGCTTCTACATGGGCATGTTCCAGATGGTGCTGATCGACTTTCCATTGATCGTGGCGTCTTTTTGGTCGATCTCCGCCTTTTACCTGTATGCGCAGAAGGAACTGTATCCAAAGACCTGGTGGAAGTCCATTGCGTTTTTGCCGATGCTGATGGCCGCAGGGGTGGCGCTGACCGTCAGTAACACAAAAGGCGTGCTGGAGGCGCTATTCGGCATTCAATCGAGCTTTGCGCGCACGGCGAAATATGCAATCGGTACGCAAAAGGTACAGATCAAAGCGGCCGCTTACCGGCGGCGCAGCGGATTGCTGCCCTATATTGAGATCGCGATCGGCTGCTATTTCCTGTACATGATCGACTTCGCAGTCGACACTTACAATTTCCTCGCCATTCCTTTTCTGCTGTTGTTTGTGTGCGGTTATTGGTGGGCTGGTTTCAGCACCATCTATGAGGAATACCGCGACAAGCTGCAATGGCAGCGCGCGCGCAAGACAGTGGAAGCGCGCTAGAGCCCGCATCCCTCGACGCTTGCTTAAATGGGAGTTTCTATGAAACTCCAAAGCTATACGATCACGCAAGGTAAAGATCGCGCGCCTGCACGCTCGTTTCTGAAGGCGATCGGCTACACAGACGAAGATTTAAAGAAGCCGATCATCGGCATTGCGAACACATGGATTGGCACTATGCCCTGCAATTTCAAGCTGCGGGAGCTTGCAGTGGATGTGGCGCGCGGCATTCGTGAAGCCGGTGGAACCCCAATGGAATTCAACACGATCGCAATCAGCGACGGGATCACGATGGGCACGGAGGGGATGAAAACATCGCTGGTGAGCCGCGAAATCATCGCCGATTCGATCGAATTAGTGGCGCGCGGCCATATGTTCGATGGGATTGTTGCGCTGGTGGCATGCGATAAGACGATTCCCGGGGCTGCGATGGCGCTGCTGCGCCTGAATGTACCGGGAGTAGTGCTTTATGGCGGGACGATTTTGCCAGGCAAATACAAAGGCAAGGACATCACCATTCAAGATGTTTTCGAAGCCGTGGGCGCGAATGCGGGCGGACGCCTGAGCGACGAAGAGTTGCTCGCCCTGGAGAACTCGGCTTGTCCGGGTGCGGGAGCCTGCGGCGGCCAATATACGGCGAACACGATGGCCACGGTGATGGAGATCATCGGGCTCTCGCCGATGGGATTAAACGCCATTCCGCAGGTCGATGCGCGCAAGCACGACGCGGCGCGGCAGTGCGGCGAGGTGATTCTGAACTGCGTCCGCAAGAACATTCTGCCGCGCGATATCGTGACACGGGAATCCATCGACAACGCCATCGCCAGTGTGGCCGCTTCGGGCGGTTCGACCAATGCCGTTCTGCACCTGCTCGCATTCGCGAGAGAGGCGGGAATACCGCTCTCCATCGACGATTTTCAGGAGTTAAGCAGCAAGACTCCGCTGCTGGCCGATTTGAAGCCGGCGGGTAGATACACGGCGGCGGATGTGGACAAAGCCGGAGGCATTCCAGTGATTGCAAAGCGGCTGTACGACGGCGGCTTTGTGCATGGGGAGGCGATGACGGTTACGGGGAAAACCTTCCGCGAACAGGTTCAAATAGCCAAGGAAACGCCGGCTCAGGACGTGATCCGGCCGCTCGACAATCCGATCAAGAAATCCGGAGGCATCGTCATTTTGAAAGGGTCGCTTGCGCCACAAGGGTCGGTGATCAAAGTAACCGGATTGAATCGCACGCATCAGACCGGACCTGCACGCGTTTTCGACAGCGAAGAAGCGGCCATGCACGCGGTTCTTGGCGGAGAGATTCAGTCTGGCGATATTGTCGTGATTCGATATGAAGGGCCTCGCGGCGGGCCGGGTATGCGCGAGATGCTGGGCGTCACCAGTGCCATCGTCGGTGCGGGGCTATCGGAAACGGTAGCTCTCGTCACGGACGGGCGTTTCAGCGGAGCCACGCGCGGCTTCATGGTCGGGCACGTGGCGCCGGAAGCGGAAGTCGGCGGGCCGATCGCCGCGGTTCGCGAAGGGGATTCGATCACGATCGATATCGACACGCGCGAGATTAACCTCGATATTGCGGTAGCGGAGCTCCACGAGCGGCTTTCCCGGTTTTCAAAGCCTGTGCCGAAATACACAACTGGAGTGATGGCGAAGTATGTAGCGCTGGTTCGCTCGGCATCCGACGGCGCCATCACATCGCAGCCGATGCCCTGACGATTCGCTGTATGTTGGGAGTAAATGAATGGCTTCTATCACTCCAGATCCATATCTCGAGGACTCGTCCGGTTATCGAGGTAATGCCGAGCGGGTTTTCGTCCCATCCGATGTAACCGAGCTTCGGCAGATCGTGCTCGGTTGCGAAAGCGATGGCGTGCCGCTGACGATTGCCGGGGCAGGAACCGGTCTGACAGGCGCGCGCGTTCCGCAGGGAGGATGGGTTGTTTCGCTCGAAAAATTCAGGACAATTCAGATCGAGCAGGGCAGAGCCCGCTGCGGGCCCGGAGCGGCGTTGAGCGATCTGCAGAAGGAAGCCGCGCGCACAAAGCAATTCTTCGGTCCGAATCCCACCGAGTCGTCGGCGTCGATTGGCGGCATCATTAGCACGAATGCCGGAGGCGCCCGCAGCTTTCATTATGGAGCCGTACGGCACCACGTATTGGCTCTGGAAGTTATGTGGATGAACGGCGAAACGACGGTGGTGCAGCGAGGTGAGCGCATCAATTTTCCGATTCAGCCCGTACGGCGGCCGGCCACGACGAAGAACTCCGCGGGTTACTATCTTCGCCCCGATCTGGAATGGGTAGATTTGCTTTCAGGAAGCGAGGGCACGCTGGGAATTGTGACTCGCGCGGATCTACAGCTTCTTGGCGAACCCCCCGCGGTGTTAAGCGGAGTCGTTTTTTTTCATTCCGAAGACGATGCGTTGCGGGCAGTAGAGCTATGGCGGCCTCTGCCGGAATTGCGCCTTCTCGAATTCATCGACTGGAATGGCTTGCAACTCGTCCGCTCGCAATATCCGGATATCCCGAAAAGCGCTGGTGCGGCGTTAATGGTTGAACAAAACCTCGCATCGGAAGAGGACGAGGAAGTGGACCTCTGGACGGAGCGTTTACGGCAGCAGGCTGCATTTGAAGAGGAATCGTGGTTCGGCTTCCGAACCAGCGATCATATGCGATTTCGCGAATTCCGGCACACTCTGGCAACCACTGTAGTGGACACCGTGCGGCGCAACGGATTTTTGAAATTGGGGACTGATTTTGCCGTCCCGGTGGCAAGAAACCGTGAACTTCACAGCTACTACAAGCGCCGATGCGAAGAAGCTTTGCCAGGCAAATACACCATTTACGGACACATAGGAGACGCGAATAATCACGTAAATCTACTTCCGACGACAGCCGAGGAGGCACGATCGGCCGAGGAGATGATTTACGAATTCGCTAAGTATGTCGTCGCACTGGGTGGAACCGTGGCCGCCGAGCACGGCATTGGTAAGAGCAAAACACATTTGTTGAAACTCATGTATTCGGCCGAAGAGATCGAGGCCATGCGAGATGTCAAACGGCGGCTCGATCCAGACTGGCTATTGGGCCAGGGCAATATCTTCGACCGGCAGTAAGCGCGTTAGTCGGATGCGTGCCCTGGTGCAACGTGTGTCGGAAGCGAGCGTAACGGTGGATGGGTCGATGGTGGGCCGCATCGCTAAGGGTTTGTTGGTCCTCCTTGGCATAAGATACGACGACACACGCGCCCTCGCGGATCAGCTTTCTCAAAAGGTACTTCATTTACGCGTCTTTCCCGACGAGGAGGGTAAGATGAACCGGAACCTGCTCGATGTATCAGGTGAGTTGCTTGTTGTATCCCAATTCACACTGTACGGCGACACTGGCAAAGGCAACCGGCCGTCTTATTCGGAAGCGGCGAAGAAGGAGTTGGCGGAGGAGTTGTACCAGTACTTCATCGAAAAGTGCCGGACTACAGGTGTATTTGTCTCGACGGGTGTATTTCAGGCTCACATGCAAGTGGCGCTAGTAAATGATGGGCCAGTCACGGTGCTGATTCAATCAGAAACTTAGAAAGTATTGCTGCAAACTATCTCATTCTGTGTTAGTCAGTAAGATGTATGGCGAAAACATCGGCAAGTCCGAGCAGAGGGATCCTGGAAGCGGCGCTTCAAGGGTTGGAAACACAGAGACAGAAGTTAGACGAACAGATCACTGAAGTTCGCTCCCTAATGGGAGGACGCGGTGGACGCTCTTCGCGGAGTGCCGGAGGAGCGTCGGGCAAAAAACCGCAGGTCGCGGCGAGGAAAAAGCGGGTGCTCAGCGCTGAGGCGCGCAAGAGGATCGCGGCGGCGCAGAAGAAGCGTTGGGCTGCGTTCCGCAAGAGCCAACAATAAGTTCGCGGCGATTGCCGCGCGATGTCGGCGGACCGCAACGCATCGCCTATTTCCTGGAAAAATTGGCGCCTGGCGGAATTGCTTGGGCGACGTGGGGATTAGTGTATCGCGAGCGATATGGTTCTGGGCATTGGTACCGATTTAGCGGAGGTGCAGCGTATCCGGAGCAGTATCGAGCGTTACGGCGAGCGATTCCTGAATCGTATTTACACGGAGACGGAACGAGCTTACGCATCGAGCAAGGCAAACGCAGCGGAGCGATACGCGGCTCGATTTGCGGCCAAGGAAGCGGGCATGAAAGCCCTTGGCACGGGCTGGAGGCGTGGCGTTAAATGGAAGGATTTTGAAGTGGTAAATGAACGGTCGGGCCAGCCCAGGTTACGGCTATATGGCGCGGCGGGAGAGATCGCCGGTCAGATGGGTGTCAAACGAATTTCTGTTTCACTCACCCACACTGCCGAGACAGCCTTCGCGATCGTCATTTTGGAAGACGGTACTTAGTTTCAACTATTCCGGCTGGAAGCCGCAATAGAACGTACACGCAGTTGAGCGTCTTCGAGCCGTTTCGACTCGTGATACGTGAAGATCATACGGTGTATGACGGTCAAATTGCCAAGCACCGCGATAATCCATAAAACGGGAGCCATGCGGTCAAACAACGCGCCGATGATGAGCAGCACGATCCGCTCGGGCCGTTCGAGAAAGCCTACTTTGCAAGCCGGAATAATATTTTCCGCGCGAGTCCGCGTATAACTGATCATTACCGAAGCCGTCATAACGATGGCTGTCAGGACCACGTAAGAGGGCCGATTGATTGTGCCGTAATACACCAAAAGGCCGACAAGAAGGGCCAGATCGGAATACCTGTCGAGCACTGAATCGAAAAAGCCTCCGAACCGGGTGACTTGATTGGTGGCGCGCGCAACGCGTCCGTCCACCATGTCGAACAGGCCGGCAAAAATGATGACGAGCCCTGCCGTTCTAAATCTGCCGAATGCGAGAAATGCGGCAGCCCCGATATTGATAAGCAGACCTAAGAACGTAAGTACGTTCGGGTTGATCTTCGACAACGCCAGAGCGCGCACAATCGCCCGGATGATTTTATTTGCGGTTAGGCCGATCGCGCGCGTATAAGTCATTTGCTGCGCTTTAAGAAACTGCGTCGTAGATGGTAGTAAGGCGCAGGATTTCCATCTCCCGGACACCATCCGGAATCTGAATCTTGACCGTGTCTCCTACCCGCTTTCCCAATAAACCGCGACCGATGGGAGAACTCGTGGAGATCTTACCGCTGGCGACGTCGGTTTCTTCGCTGGTCACGAGATTGTAGGTCACTTCCTCGTCTTTCTTGAGATCGAAAACAACGACGCGAGAACCCAGTCCGACACGGTCGCGCGGAATTCTTGAAAGATCCACCATGGAAAGGTCGCGAAGGCGAGTCTGTAGTTGTCCGAGGCGTGCGTTGACCCAGGCTTGGCGTTCTTTGGCCGCATGGTACTCGGCGTTTTCGCTTAGATCGCCATGAGCCCTGGCTTTGAGGATCTCTCTAGGCAATTCGTTCCGAAGCTCGTAGTCGAGAGCCGTAATCTCTTCCTGCAGCTTTTTCTTGAGGTCCTCCATGCGTGTGCTTACTCCATTATATGGAACTAGTTGCGCGTGTCTGCAGGGGTGTTTTCGAGCTTGGACGAGGAGTGGCTCGACAACAGTTAAGTCGAATTGTTACAATCATCTATAGAGGAACCAAGATAGCCGTCATGGCCAACAAACCGGCATTTGCGCAGGGCGCCCAGGTCGAGCACGGGAAGTTTGGGCTCGGCTCAGTGCTTTCCTGTAACGACGATTACATCGTAATCAAATTCGATGACCATGGCGAGAAGAAGTTTGTCACATCTATCGTTCTACCGGCCCTGAAAAAGAGCGATCGCCAGCCTCCGGTGGAGAAGCGGCGCGCCAGCCGCAAGAAGGCGGCTGCTCCGGCAGCCAGCGGTGCTTAGTATTGACTTACTAGCTTTCTAGATGAAAGTCGGGATTGTCGTTTTTCCGGGAAGTAACTGCGATCACGACGCGTGGTACGCGGTCTCGGAGAATCTTCACTATAAAGCCGAGTTCATCTGGCACGATTCAGCATCTTTGGGCAACACTGATGCAGTGATTCTTCCAGGCGGCTTCTCCTATGGCGACTATTTGCGCTGCGGAGCGATCGCGAAGTTTTCTCCGATTATGGGAGCTGTTAAGCGGTTTGCACGCGATGGTGGATTCGTGCTGGGGATTTGCAATGGATTTCAGGTGCTTACCGAAGCAGGCTTGCTGCCCGGGGCCCTGGTGCGCAACTCGAGGCTGAAGTTCGTGTGCCGTACGGTTCCCCTGGAAGTGGTTTCGACGGCATCCGCCTTCACCCACAAAGCGCAAAACGGGCAGATCCTCAGGCTGCCGATTGCGCATGGCGAGGGCTGCTACATCGCGAACGAGGCGACTCTGAACCAACTCGAGAGAGAAGATCGCGTGGTGCTTCGCTATGGCGAAGACTGCAACGGCTCCATGCGAGGCATAGCCGGTATTTTGAACGAGGAACGCAACGTGATGGGCATGATGCCGCACCCGGAACGAGCGGCCGATGCGCTCCTGGGAGGCACGGACGGACTCGTGCTTCTAGGTTCGATGCTTACCAGTGAAGCGGTTCAAATGCCCGTGCTCGCCTCATCCAGCAATTCATGACCGAGATCACACCTGAGGTGATCGCAGCTCATCAGCTGACAGCTTCGGAATACGAAAAGATTATCGGCCTGCTGGGGCGTTCGCCTACGTTGACGGAGCTGGGAATATTCACCGTGATGTGGAGCGAGCACTGCTCATACAAGAGTACGCGGCTGCACCTGAAGAAGCTGCCGACCGAAAGCCAGTACGTGCTTCAAGGCCCCGGAGAAAATGCGGGAATCATCGACATCGGCGATGGTCTGGCGATCGCGTTCAAGATCGAGTCGCACAATCATCCAAGTTTTATCGAGCCGTTTCAGGGCGCCGCTACCGGGGTGGGAGGCATTCTGCGCGACATCTTCACGATGGGCGCCCGGCCGATCGCTGTGATGGACTCGTTACGATTCGGCAAACTGGACGATCCGCGGACGGGCTCTCGTAACCAGCGGATACTGGAAGGCGTTGTTTCCGGAATTGCGTATTACGGGAACTGTTTTGGCGTACCGACCGTGGGCGGCGAATGCGTATTTGAGGAGAGCTATGACGGCAACCCTCTGGTAAACGTCTTCGCTCTGGGTGTATTTCGCCATGACGAGATCTTCTATGGCCGGGCCAGCGGCGTTGGCAACCCGGTCATCTACGCCGGCGCTAAAACCGGACGCGACGGTATACATGGAGCCTCGATGGCTTCGGCCGAGTTTACCGAAGAATCGAAACAGAAACGTCCGAACGTGCAAGTTGGCGATCCGTTTATGGAGAAGCTGCTGCTGGAGGCTTGCCTTGAGGCGATGAAAACGGGCGCGGTGGTCGGGATTCAGGACATGGGCGCCGCAGGACTAACCTCTTCAACGTGTGAAATGGGAAGCCGCGCGGGCACTGGCATCGAGATCGATTTGCAGTATGTCCCGCAACGGGAAGCGGGCCTGACGCCATACGAAATCATGCTTTCCGAATCGCAGGAGCGCATGCTTCTGGTGGCGGAACGTGGTCGCGAGCGGGAGGTGTTTGACGTCTTCCGCAAATGGGGACTGGATGCCGTGGAGATCGGCGTAGTAACCGCGGACGGCATGTTACGGGTTAAGGATCACGGCCAAGTCTACGCGGAAATCCCGAATCGCGCACTTGCCGATGAGGCTCCCCGGTACAACCGTCCGTTTACAACCCCATTGCGAATGGCTCCGCTGCATGGACCCGATGTTCGTAGCGCAGATTTGAACCGCGATCTCAAACGCATGCTGATGTCCGGCGATCTCTCATCGAAGAACTGGATCTGGGAACAATATGACCACCAGGTGCGAACCAACACGCTTGCCGGACCCGGATCGGACGCAGCCATCGTACGGATCAAAGGCACGAATACGTCTATCGCGATGTCGCTCGACGGGAATGGGCGATACTGCGCGCTCGATCCGAAACAAGGGACGAAGTTGATGGTCGCGGAGTGCTGCCGGAATTTGTCCACCGTGGGCGCGCTTCCGATTGCGACCACGAACAATCTGAATTTTGGCAATCCGGAACGGCCGGAGATCATGGGTCAGATTGTGGAGGCAATCGAGGGGTTGGCAGAGGCGTGCCGATTCTTCGATGTTCCAGTAACGGGGGGGAACGTGAGCCTCTATAACGAGACTTTGGGCTCGCCGATTTTTCCGACACCGGTAGTCGGAATTGTAGGAACTCTCAAAACCGCGCCTCCGATTCCCGTATCGTTCACGACACCGGGTATGCAAGTGATCCTGCTGGGCGGATTGGGGAATCCCGATTGCCACGAATTCGGTGGGACGCAGTATGCGAAGGTGATCCATGATTTGTTGTGGGGTATGCCGCCGCGGCTCGATATGGATTATGAGAAGCGTGTGCAGGCCGCAATTCGAGAACTCGTCCGGGAGAACGCGGTAGAGTCGGTGCACGATGTGGGCGAAGGCGGTTTGGCGATCGCGCTGGCAGAATGCTCGTTTGGGCCTGCTGGCATCGGTGCAGATATCCGCCTCGATTCGGACTTAGATGCCGAATTGCTGCTGTTCCACGAAGGGCCTTCCAGAATTCTCGTTTCTACGGCCACCCCCGACCGGGTTTTCGCGGTAGCGAAGAAATATGTCGTCGAAGCGATCACGATCGGCGTTACACTCGAATCGAGAGTGACGATTCACAATCGGGATCGCGTGCTGATCGATGTCCCGGTAAACGAGTTGAAGACTTGTTGGATCGACGCTTTAGAACACCTCCTCCATAACCCCGTTCTGGTGTAAGAGCCATGATTGATCTAGACGAGGCGTGTCCTTTCGACAAACTGCACGAAGAGTGTGGCGTGTTCGCACTTTACGGCCACCCGGAAGCGGCAAATCTCGTGTATCTGGGTTTATACGCATTGCAACACCGTGGGCAGGAGAGTGCAGGCATCGCATCCACCGACGGGCGTAAAATTCACAGCGTCCGAAAAATGGGTCATGTGGCTGAGATTTTCACGCCGGATGTGCTCAATGGATTGCCGGGCGAACTGGCGATCGGCCACACGCGCTACTCGACGGCGGGCGACACGACACTGCGGAATGCGCAGCCGTTATCGGTTGCCTGCAGCAAGGGGCAAGTTGCGGTTGCGCATAACGGCAATCTGACTAACGCGATCGAGTTGCGGCGCGAATTGGAGGAAGACGGCTCGATTTTTCAGTCCACGAGCGATACGGAAGTCATTCTCCACCTGGTGGCGCGCTCGCGCGAGCGGACACTTTCCGGGGCGTTGCGCGATGCCTTGTTGCAGATTGAAGGCGCTTTTTCATTGGTGTTCCTGGCCCAAGATCGGATTATTATCGCGCGCGATCCGTATGGATTCCGTCCGCTTGCGATGGGACGCCTGGAGGTGCCGGGCCAGCCAGACTGCCTTGTGTTCGCGTCGGAGACTTGCGCCTTCGACTTGATCGGCGCAACGTACACGGGCGATGTGGAACCGGGCGAGATGGTGATCGTAGGGCCGGACGGAATGACTCGCGAGCATTACACGATGCCTGAGCGGCCGGCGCACTGCTCTTTCGAGCATGTTTATTTTTCACGGCCGGATTCCATCGTTTTTGAAAAGCCGGTATCTGAATCGCGTGAGCTGATGGGAAGATTGCTGGCCCGCGAGCATCCAGTGGACGCCGATGTCATCGTTCCCGTGCCGGACTCGGGCGTGGCCGCGGCGATTGGCTATGCGTCGGAATCGGGCATTCCATTTCGCCAGGCATTGATTCGTAACCACTACGTAGGGCGGACGTTCATTGAGCCTTCGCAGGCCATTCGGGATTTTGGCGTGAAGTTGAAGCTCAATCCGATCCGTCACCTACTCGAAGGCAAGCGCGTGATTCTGGTGGACGACTCTATCGTGCGGGGCACCACCAGCCGCAAAATTGTGCGAATGGTTCGGAGCGCGGGCGCACGCGAAGTGCATCTGCGTATCTCTTGTCCGCCAACGGTCTCGCCGTGCTACTACGGCGTGGACACTCCGTCCAGGCACGAACTGATTGCTGCGAATCATAGCCTTGAAGAAATTACGGACTTTGTGGAGGCGGACTCGCTTGCTTATTTGTCGCTCGAATCGCTGCGCGAATCGGTGCGAGATTCGGAACGCCATTTCTGCTATGCCTGCTACACGGGCAAATATCCGACGTTAATCCAGATTGAAGAGATCCTGCTGGCGAAGACGGGCTGCTGTTAGCGCCGGCCCGTTTGCCGAGCGCGTTCCAACTCCCGCGCGATGAGTGCATGTGTTTCGGCGGTGAGTGCAGAGCGATTTTTTAACGACAACTGCCGGGTTTCAATCGGCTCGAGAATTCGGAGGGTCACGTCGCCGGATTTCACAATACCTGCACCATAGGGCAGCACATTCCGGGTGCCAATCAAAACGATCGGGACGACGGGCACACCTGCGCGAATGGCAATGTAGGCTCCGCCTTCCTTGAACTCCTGAAGCTTGCCTTCGAGCGAACGCCCTCCTTCCGGAAAGATCAGCAGCGAGATTTTCTTTCGTTGGATGGTCTCAGCGGCGGTCTGCATGGTTTTGACGGCCGCGCGAGGATCTTCGCGCGGAACGGGAATGTGTCCTGCGCGGCTGAGATGCTGGCCAAGAAATGGAATTTGGAACAGCCCACGTTTGGCGAGAAAGCGAAATTGCACGGGAATGTGGGCCAGCGCGACAGGTGTGTCCATGTAACTCAAATGGTTGGCGATAAATACATAGCTGGCTTGGGGATCGATCTGCTCCAATCCTTCTACCTGCACGTTGACACCGCTAACGGCCAGCAACGTCCGAGCCCAGGCGCGCGCGACCCGGATCTGGATCGTTCCGGTTTGATCGAAGAACGACACCACCAGACTGATGCTGCCGAAAAAAATAGTTGCTAGAACGATTGCGGGATCGGCGAGCAGAAGCCCGCGCAGGCTTCTCATGAACTGCCTTATTCTATGACGCGACCTATTACACAACAGCGCTTCGAGTAAGCAGATCGCGTGCTTCGCCGACCAGAAACAGGGTCCCCGTGAAAAACACGATGGCTTGCGCAGGCGCGGCGCGCGCGAGCTGAACGGCCTCTGCGACGCTTCGAGCGATTACTGCGTTTGGGATGTTCGTCACTTCAAGAATGGCTTCGGGACGAAGCGCGCGAGAGAAATCGGGAGCTGTCAGGATGATGCGTTCGGCCAACGGAAACAGGCGGCTGGTCACCTCTTCGATTGCTTTGTCCCGCATGGCTGCGTAGACGAGCCACACAGGGCGATGCCTGCAGAACTCGCGAATATAGGACGCGAGCGCCACAGCTCCGGCTGGATTATGTGCGCCGTCGAGCACAAGATCGGGATCGCGTGAAAGGAATTCCAGTCTTCCGGGCCAGTGAACGTCTTGCAGTCCGTCTGCGATTGCCGTTTGTGGGACGGTGAGCTGCTGGCACGCGGTAAGAGCCGTCATTGCGTTCTCGATTTGGTGCCGGCCTGCAAGGCCGCAGGTATATCGATAGTTCTTGACTGAAAAGCTGGACGCGAAAGGAGTCGCGGAGATACTTGACACTTCTGGTTCCTGCGCGGGAATTATTTCGCATCCGAGTTGAGCCGCTCGATTGCGGATCACTGCTTCGGCCGCACGTGGTTGTTTTGCGACTACCACTGGAACGGCAGGTTTCAGAATGCCGGCCTTCTCGGCGGCTATGGCTTCAATCGTGTTGCCTAGAAACGACTCGTGATCGAAGGCGATTGGTGTGATAACGGAGATCTCCGGCTGCAGGACGTTTGTGGCATCGAGGCGTCCGCCGAGCCCCACTTCGATGACTCCGATATTGCAGCGCTCGCGAAAAACACAAAAGGCCATGGCGGTTACCGTTTCGAAGTAACTCGGATGTGCGTCCAGTTTCTCTTCGCGTAGTAAATGTTCAGCGGTTTCGTGCACGAGGTGAAAGGCGTCATCGAAATCGGCGTGGCTGATGGCCTGATTATTAATCCGAATTCGCTCTGTAGGCTCGATCAGATGCGGGGACGTGTAGAGACCGGTTCGAAGCCCGGCATAGCGCAGGGCGTTTGCAATCATTGCGCAGGTCGACCCTTTCCCGTTTGTTCCTGCAACGTGAATGAACCGTTGGCCGCGTTCCGGATGCCCTAATGCCGCAAGCAGCGTATGCATCCGATCGAGCCCGAACTTAGCTCCAATTTTCACTTCGTTTCCGAGCGAGTAGAGATAGCGAACGGATTCGGGATAACTCACTTTACGTTCCGGTGGGAAATGGTGAGAAGCGGCCGCACCAATTGAAATACATCTTGCGCCAGGATGACATTGCCCTTGCCATTGGGATGGATGCCGTCGGGCTGCATCATATCGGCATGCTGGTAAACGTCGATCAATAGAAACGGAAGGAAGCGCAGGTGGTATTTGTTCGCTATCGCCGGATACATCGCGGTGAACGACTTCACGTAATCTGCACCATAATTTGGTGGCAGGGTAATGCCCAGGAGAACGAGAGGAATTTTGGCCTCTTTGACCTGTTTGATCATTTCCTCGAGGTTGGTGCGAATCGAGTTGACCGGCACGCCGCGCAATCCATCGTTTCCGCCGAATTCCAGGATGACAAGCGCGGGATGTTCTGCGGTCACATTTTGGATGCGCGCCAGACCGTCCGTAGTCGTGTCTCCGCTGACGCCTTGATTATCGACGCGATAGCGATAGCCGCTTCGATCCAGCAGGTCTTGTAAATCGTCCGGATAGCTTCGGCCCGCAACGCCGGCGGTCAGGCTGTCTCCGAATGTGACGATCACCGGGCGATTGTCAGGTGCGGCCTGAGGAGTGGCGGTAGCGTTGGAACTCGACCGCGTTTCCGCGCGTTCTTCTTTATGGGAAGGCGTGGAACTGCATCCGGTCCCCAGCGAGGCGCAAAGCAGGCAGACTGCCAGAATAGGAACGGACCGTTTCTTCACCACGATTCCAGATTGACATGCGATCCACAGATCAGACGGACATCATCGAGGTGTATCAGCTCTCGAAAAGAATCGAGAATCCGCCGAACCGCGTAGAGATTTTGCGCGATGTGACATTTTCAGTGCCGCGAGGGCAATTTCTCGCGATTATGGGCGCTTCGGGCAGCGGAAAGAGTACTCTGATCGGATTACTTGCAGGTCTCGATACGGTGACCTCCGGGACGGTGATTCTGGATGGGGTGGATATCACAAATTTGCGGGAAGACGAACTGGCCCGGGTGCGCGGCCGAAAGATAGGATTCGTTTTCCAGTCGTATCAGCTTGTGCCGACATTGACCGCGGAAGAGAATATCCTTCTGCCGGCGGAACTGAGCGGTCTGAATGGAACGTCGCGGCAGCGCGCCAAGGAGCTGTTGGATCGCGTTGGACTCAGCAACCGCGGTCATCACTACCCGGTTCAGCTCTCAGGCGGAGAGCAGCAGCGGGTTGCGCTCGCGCGCGCATTCATTACACAGCCGCCAATCTTAATGGCGGATGAGCCGACGGGTAATCTGGACAGTGTCAATGGGCAGCATGTGCTCGAACTCCTCGTCCAGCTCAATCGCGAGGAGAAAACGACTCTGATTCTGGTGACGCACGACCGGCGACTGGCTGAATATGCGGACCGCATCATCACGCTGGCCGATGGAGCGGTGGTGAGCGACGAACGCGCGCCCGTAACGGTGAACGTTTGATGCTCCTGGACACGGAAGCGAAGGCTCCTTCCGGCGCACGCGGGCGCTTTGGAATTCACACCGCGCCGAAAATCGCCTGGCGCGATCTGCAAGCCGCACCAGCCAAGTTTCTGTTCGTAATTTTTGCCGTTGCTGTTGGAGTGGCTGCGCTCAGTGGAGTGAAAGGCTTTGGCTATGCATTCAAGGGGATGTTGCTGCGGAATGCCAAACAGCTCATTGCCGCCGATCTGCAAGCGCAGACATGGCTCGATCCTACGCCCGATCAGATCCGGCGTTTGAACCAAATCGCACAACAATACGGCCCGATGACCCGCGTTACCGAGACGATCTCGATGGCTGCGTCGGAGCACGAGCGCGTACCGCAGATGGTGTCTGTCAAGGCAGTGGACCCGAATGTGTATCCGTTCTACGGCGCTCTGACTCTGAATCCATCGCAGCCTCTCAAGGCCTTGCTGCAGGACGATGCGTCCATCGTTGTGACGCCCGAGCTGCTCATGAGGCTAAAGGTTGCGCCCGGAGAGTTCATTCGGCTTGGAGGAAAAGAATTCCGAATCACAGGGACGCTCGTGACTGAGCCCGACCGGCTTGCTTCAGGATTCGGGCCGGGAATGCGCGTTTTGATGAGCCCCGACGGGCTGGCCCGAACAAGTCTGATTCAGTTCGGGAGCAGAGCTGCGCAGCGATTCCTTTTCAGATTGAAACCGGATGCAAACCTCGACCGGTTGAAGCAGAAGATCAAGTTCACGCTGCCGAGAGTGTTTATCAGCGACTATCGCGAAGGGAGTCCCGCAGTAGGCAGGGCCATCGATAATACGACAACGTTTTTGAGCCTTATCAGCCTGATCGCACTGATAGTCGGCTCGCTGGGAGTTGCGATGGCGATGCGTGCGCATTTGCAACAGCGCATGGACACCATCGCCATCCTGAAGGCTCTGGGTGCGCGAGCCCCCCAGATCATGCAGATCTACCTGATCGAAACTCTGTGGCTGGGAATCGCGGGAGGCGTTATTGGCATTGCAATTGGAGCGCTGGTGCAAAAGTCGTTTCCATGGATGATCCAGCGCGTATTC
This sequence comes from uncultured Acidobacteriaceae bacterium, assembly GCA_963722935.1. Classification (GTDB taxonomy): domain Bacteria; phylum Acidobacteriota; class Terriglobia; order Bryobacterales; family Bryobacteraceae; genus Bog-105. The sequence goes on from CAVROY010000002.1 coordinate 445,071, forward strand.
TCGCTGCTTCCCCAGGTGCCCTGGGATTGGTCTTTCAGTTTGCAAGGCATGACCTTGGGAGTGCTCGCGACGCTGCTCTTCACGGTGCCGCCTCTGTTGAGCATTCGCAATATTCGCCCAAGCCTGGTGTTCCGGAGGAACATGTCCGATGCAGAGATCGAAAATCGAAAGCACTGGCGCGACAAGGTACTGAGCTGGGTGGGCGTGCTTCTAATTTTTGCGGGATTCACAGGCATTGCGGTTTGGCTGAGCGGATCGTGGAAGATGGGTTTGTATTTCATCGCGGGCTTGACGGCGAGCCTCGTCTTGCTCACGGGAGTTGCCGCGCTTCTGCTCTTCGTGATGCGAAGGGCCGTAAAGATCTGGAGCCGGCAATTGCCGGTTTCGGTTAGACATGGGTTCGCGAACCTGTATCGCCCGGGAAATCAGGCTCGCTCCGTTCTGGTAGCGCTCGGCATCGGCGTGATGTTTACGCTCAGCACGTATCTACTGCAGGGAACCGTCTTGCAGCAAGTCAAAAGCGAGGGGCCGGGACGCGAAGGCAACTTGTTTCTGCTGGATGTGCGCAATTTGCCGGAGGTAACGAAGCTGATCGAGTCCCAACCAGGCGTGAGCGGAAAGGTGCAACTGGTTGGCTACATCGTTTCACGGATGCTCGCGAAAAATGGCATCCCGACGCAAGAGCTTCATCTGAGCGGCGAGCGCAGAGACCAGATGCAAACGGCCCGGATTACCACCGCGGAGGGCTTGCCATCGAGCCTTAGCGTGCGAAAAGGCCGTTGGTGGAATTCGGTGAGCGATTCACCGCAGCTCGCCGTTTCAGAGCAAGCGCAACGGGACTTCCGGCTCAAACTCGGCGATGAGTTGCAATTTCAGATTGCCGGTCGAAGAATAACTGCTCCGCTGGTCGCGATATTCCGGCGGGAAGAGCGCTCGCCGGTTCGCTACGATCTGGTTTTCCCGCGCTTGGCTTTGAAGGGGCTACCGGTCGTCTACTATGGCGCTGTGCATGTGGACCCCGGACGGATACCGCAAGTGGAAGAGGCGATTTTCGAGAAGTTTCCCACCGTCACGGTGATGAATCTCGCAGATATTCTGAAGCGCATTCAGGAAGCGGTGGACCAAGTAGCATTGGTGATTCGGTTCCTGGCCCTATTTGCGATTGCTGCCGGAGTGGTGATTCTATCCGCGAGCGTGGCCGGCACTCGATACCGCCGGATTCGGGAGGTCGCAATTTTGAAGACGCTCGGCGGAACAACGCGGCGCATCAAGAGCATCTTCTCGATCGAATTTTCTATTCTCGGAGCGACCTCAGGGCTGGTTGGCGGCATTCTGGCGAACGTGTTTACGAAGGTTGTGTCCAACAGATTCATAGACGCGCAATTCGACTTTAATTGGATATCACTCGTAGTCGCGATGCTGGGCACGGCACTGCTCGCGAATTTTGCCGGATGGCTTGCGAGCGCGCGCATTCTGAACCAACGGCCGCTCGAAGTGTTGCGGGGAGAATAGAGCCAGTCACAAGACGGCCAAAATATTTTCAGAACCGCAACTCCGCAATTTTCATACACTTCCGGTTTCAATTTGCCCACGTGAAGCTAACCGTGCACGCCTCGGTACTAACTTCGGATCGATGGATAAGTTCGATCTTGCCCGGCGACTGGCGCGGAAGTCGCATCGATCTCGCGGTCAGGCAGCAGATCAGGTTGACAAGCTGGTCTACGAAATCCTGAAAGATCTCAAGCAGGGCAAAAGCAGACCTGCCCGTAAAGCGGAGGAGCACACCTCCGCTCTTCCCGCATCGGTCTCGAAGGAAAAACAGTGAAACGGAAGCTGCGCAACCAAGCGCTGCTCGATCTGATTGACAACCATCTTCGCAGAGGAGCTGCCATTGAGATCGACGGATTTGGTTGGTTCGAGCTGAACGAGGGCGAGGTCGTGTTCCAGTCGAACGGGCGCTCCCGTGTATTTCTCGCGTACGCAAAAGAGGATCGCGGAGAGGTCAAGAAATTGTATGACGCGCTCAAAAAAGCTGGATTTGAGCCCTGGATGGATGAGCAAAAGCTTCTTCCAGGACAGAACTGGCCGCGTGCGATTCAGCGATCCATCGAGTTATCCGACTTTTTCGTCATCTGCTACTCAAGCCGGTCAGTGGGCAAGCGCGGATTTTTCCAATCGGAGTTACGCTATGGGCTGGATGTCGCCGCATGTGTTCCACTCGATGAGGTCTTTCTAATCCCGGTGCGCCTCAACGACTGTGAAGTGCCGTTTCAAATCGCCAGAAAAACGCAATACATCGATTTATTTCCCGATTGGGACGCAGGGCTCGAGGCGCTCATCCTCGCCATGACGGTACACACCGCGAAACGCACTAAAACGCGCCGCTTATCGAATTGGCCTGTTAAGGAGAGCTAGGTTTTCGCCAGTTTCTTCTTCGCTTCTTCGGCCAGCTTCGAATCCGGAGCGATCCGTATCACCTTCTGAAAAGCAACTTTGGCGGCGTCCATGTTCTTGAGCTTTTCCTCCGTCTCGCCGACTTTGAAAAATGCTTCGGCCGATTGCGGGTTGAACCGGGTGGCGCGCTCATAGCGGCCAAGGGCGGCGTGATACTTGCCTTTCCGCCAATAGAAGTTGCCGACTTTGATGTTCCGGTCAGATTCCAAAGGATTCAGCGTGAATTTCTCCGGGGCAACCGACTCGTCTTCTTCCGGCGGCATCTCTTCATCCGGCGGGTTCTGGGTCCGCGGAGGGCTGGCCGCCTGAGGCTTGGATGGAGCTGGCGGGTTTTGCGCATTGCTTCCGGCCTGCGAAAAAGCGGGCGCCGAAAGCAGAAAAAAAGCAAACCAGGCCAGACACGAAGTGCGTGTCACAATTGAATTATAGCTGCCGATGGACCTTCGTGAAAAAGTAGCGCAGCTTCCCACCCAGCCGGGCGTTTACCTCTTTAAAGACGCGGATGAAAACGTTCTTTACGTCGGAAAAGCGAACAATCTTCGCAGTCGCGTAAGAAGTTACTTCAGCGATGAGCGACTGGCTGACGCAAAGACGGGAAGCCTGATTACCGATGCGCGCGACATTCAATTCATTGAGGTTCATAACAATAAGGAAGCGCTCGCTCTTGAGAACAATCTGATTAAGCGGTACAAGCCGCGGTTCAACATATTACTGCGCGACGATAAAACCTATCCGTACGTAAAGCTCACAAGCGAAACGTATCCGCGCGTGTATGTGACGCGCCGGATTTTGAAGGACGGCGCTACATATTACGGTCCTTTCTTTCCGGGGAATCTAGCTCACAGGCTGGTCCATTTCATTCATCGTCACTTCAAAGTTCCATCCTGCAAGCTCGATCTGAGCCGGAAATATACGCATCCCTGCCTCGAGTACCACATACACCGGTGTCTTGGTCCGTGCACGCCCGGTCTTACAAACGACGAGACGTATGCTGCCGCCGTCGACGATGTCCGTCTGTTTTTGGAAGGACGGCATCGCGATCTCGCGCACGAGCTCGAAAAACGAATGAGCGTGGCTGCCGACGAAATGCGCTTTGAAGAGGCGGCCAGCTTGCGAAACCTGGTCACGACTGTGCGGGAAATGGAGCAGAAACAGAAGATGGCCGCCGCGGGAGGCGACGACGTTGACATTTTTGCATATCATGCAGAAGCGCCGCTGGTTGCGGTGAATCTGTTCCACCTTCGAAACGGAAAAATCGTGGACCGCCGCGAGTTCTTCTGGGAAGATCAGTGGGGATTCACTCCATCGGAGTTTTTCCAGGCCCTGCTGAAACAGGTTTACCTCAACAATCAGTACATTCCCGGACACATTCATGTCCCAGCCGATTTTGAGCAGCGAGAAGAGTTGGAAGAGTATCTGTCAGATCAGCGCGGCAGGAAAGTCGAAATCGCAACACCGCAGCGCGGAACCAAGAGAGCGCTGCTGGAGCTAGTGGAGACAAACGCAAAACATAGTTTCGATCAGCGGTTCCGGGTGCTGAAGCCAACATCAGATGCTATCCGGGCCGCACTGCAAGACGCTTTGAATTTGCCCGAGCCGCCCAGGCGTATCGAATGCTTCGATATTTCCCACATTCAAGGTACGGACAAGGTCGCCAGCATGGTTGTGTGGGAGGACGGAAGAATGAAAAAGGCCGATTACCGCAAGTTCATCATCCGGACCGTTGCGGGAAATGATGATTTCGCTTCCATGCGCGAAGTCATTACGCGACGCTATTCGAAGCTGCAGGAGACCAAGCAGCCGTTCCCGAGTCTAGTTTTAGTGGACGGAGGAGTTGGCCAGCTCCACGCTGCAGCGGAAGCGCTCGAAGCGCTTGGCAATACGTATCAACCGCTGGCGTCGATTGCGAAACGTGAAGAATGGATCTATGTGTATGGACAGGAAGACGAGCCAATTATTCTTGACAAGTTTTCTCCCATTCTTCATCTGGTCCAAACCGTTCGCGACGAAGCACATCGTTTTGCTGTGACTTTCCATCGGACCCGGCGCAACGCGCAGCGGCTTACTTCCGAGCTGCACGATGTTCCCGGAATCGGCGACAAGACAGTTGCAAAACTGCTCAGGTGCTTTGGCAGCCTGGAGCGGGTGAAGCAGACCTCAGATGAGGAACTGATTCGCGTCATCGGTAGAGCAGCGACCGCAAAGCTGCGATCCTACTTCAACGCGCAGCCTACCTACTCCCCTCTTTTCCAAATTGCCGATAGCGTAGAAGCTCCTTCAGAGGCCCTGGACGAGACGCAACGCGAGCATGTCGGGTAAGCGGGCACTTCGAATCTCGCGCGCGGTCTTGTCAATCGCATATCCCACTCGCCGGAGCGTCACGATTTTCTGGTCTGAGTCATAGAGTGCATAGGCGGCACGCGGATCGCCGTCGCGCGGCTGACCGATAGAACCGGGATTCACCATGTAAACCGTATCCGGCTCGAGTGTAATGACCGATTCCGCGTCTTTTTTCGGAACTTGTGGAATTCGGCCGATCCGGCCGTGCCGGAGAAAGAAGCCTCCTTGCAAATGTGTGTGACCGAAAAATGCGAGTGGGAGCTCGAAATGGGCGAAACAGGCGGCTGCTTCACGGGGCGTTGCAACGTATTCATCCTCATCCCGGGGCGAGCCGTGACAGATGTGAAAGTGTTCTAGCGTGCGCGGGCCCTGAGGCAAATTACGCAGGTAATCGATCTGTTCATTGCTCAGTCGCCCGATGGTCCAGACTGCCGCGGCTTGCGCGATCTCATTGAACCACTCCAGATCTTCCAATCCGGCCACAACCTTGTCGTGGTTGCCGCGAATGACCACAGCGCAATGGTTACGTGTCCACTCCAGGACCTGCGCAGGATGCGGATTGTAGCCGACCAGATCGCCACAGCAGATGATCCGATCAAAGTTCTGCTTCGCGTCCGCGACCGCCGCCTGCAAAGCGGGCCAATTCGCATGAAGATCGGCGATCAGCAGGAATTGCACAAGCGTATTGTAGCCGCGACCGGCGCACGCACCTCTCGATAACTGGAAATTTAAAACTCGCTCGTTGAGTACAATGCAAGCGATGTGTTTGGTTGTTGTGGGATCCGTCGCTTATGACGGCATCGAAACGCCGCATGGAAAGAGAGAACGAACGCTCGGCGGAGCATGTACTTACATCGCGCTGAGTGCAAGTTATTTTACGAAAACATCCATTGTTGGGGTTGTCGGCGAGGATTTCGCTCCCGAGGATCGTTCGTTACTTGCGAGCAAGGGAGTCGATCTCGATGGCTTAGAGCAGGTTCCCGGGAAGACGTTCTTCTGGTCGGGTGTCTATTCGGCGGACATGAACGATCGGACGACGACGCAAACGGATTTGAACGTGTTTGCGGATTTTGAGCCGAAGCTGCCGCCGCCGTATACCAGACAGCCGTATCTGTTTCTGGGAAACATTCAGCCGAGTTTGCAGCGCGACGTTCAGGATCAGATGAAGCAACCCCGGTTCGTGGGCGGCGACACCATGAATTACTGGATCCGGGAGACGCGCGATGAATTGCTGAAGGCGATTCGTACCTGGGATTTCCTGCTGATCAACGACGGTGAAGCCCGTATGCTTTCGGGAGAGCACAATCTGCTCCGAGCGGCACACAAGATTCTCGAGCTTGGACCGAATACGTTGGTAATCAAACGCGGCGAATATGGAGCCATCCTTTTCCGGCGCGACACGCTGTTCATGGTTCCCGGGTATCTTTTGGAAGATGTATTCGATCCCACAGGCGCGGGCGATTGTTTCGCGGGCGGCTTCACGGGCTATCTGGCAGAACGTGGATTCGATCTCCGCAACGGGCACTTCGACGTACACGATCTGCATCGTGCGGTGATCTATGGTTCCGTCATGGGAAGCTTCTGTTGCGAACAATTTGGAGTGGAGCGATTCCGAAATCTTACTCGCGCGGAAATCGATCAGAGATTTGAGGCGTTCCGGCGATTTACCGCGTTTTAGGAGACGCGCCATCGCGGAGGTGGTTATTGTCGCGGGGGCTCTTTGCCTGCTCGCCGCCTGCGCCGTGGGTTGGACGTTTGCACACGGTTACATCCTGTATTACGGCGATGCGCAGTCGCATCTAAATCTCAGCCGAAGCATCGTCGATTCGCGCACGCCGGGGTACGATCAGCTCGGCACGGTGTGGCTCCCTGTGCTGCATGTCATCTGTCTGCCTTTCGTGATACGCGGCACGATGTGGGCGACGGGTCTGGCCGGTTCAATACCCGTTGCGGTCTGTTTTGTAGTCGCCGGATTGTTCTTCTATTTGGCGGCGCGAGAGGCGTATGCGAATTCTTTGGCGGCAGCCGTCGTTGTGGCGTGCTTTGCCTTGAATCCGAATATTCTGTACCTGTCCGCGATTCCGATGACGGAGATGGTGTTCCTCGCCGGATTCGCGGTATTGCTGTTTGCGCTATCCCGATATCGAGCGAAGCAGAGCCCGAGCTTTCTTGCCATCGGCGTGTTGGCGTCGTGGTGGATGAGCTTGACGCGATATGACGGCTGGTTTCTTATTCCGTTTTCAGCATTGGCGTTCGCAGTATTAGCGAAAAGTAGGAGATGGATTGTATTTATTGCGGTCGCGGGGGCAGCAAGTATCGCGCCGCTGTTCTGGCTGGCGCACAACTGGTGGGAGTCCGGGAACGCTCTCGACTTCTACAATGGGCCTTACTCGGCATTGGCGATTCAGGGCGGAAGGCCATATCCGGGCTATAGCAACTGGCCGGTTGCCGTGGAATATTATGCGATGGCCGGTCTGCTGTGTGCCGGCTGGAGTTTATTCGCGCTGGGGATTGCCGGTATGATCTGCGCCATTAAGAAAAGAGCGGTCACGCCCGTCTGGCTTTTGACTCTGACACCGGTGTTCTATATCTGGAGCATTCATTCTTCGGGGAATCCGATCTTCCTGCCTCAACTTCCGTCTCACGGGTATTACAACAGCCGCTATGGCATTGCGGTTGTGGCGCTTGCGGCCTTCAGTGCAGGCGCAATCGCGTTCTCCCTTCCGGCAAGGTGGAACAAGCTTGCGCTTCTCTTGCCGGTGATTTCGATACTTCCGTGGGTTCTGCAGCCGTCGAGCGAGCATTGGATCTGCTGGAAAGAATCTCAAGTAAATTCGGATGCGCGAAGAGCATGGACGGCTGCGGGTGTGCGATTTTTAAGTGCACATTACCGACCAGGGCAGGGCATCCTGACTCCATCGGCTTCTGGCGATATCGCAGGAATCTTCTGCCGCGCTCGCATACCGTTGTGCGATACGGTAAACATCGGAAATGGACCTGCGTGGCTTGCGAACACGTTGCGCCCCGATTTGGTTCACCAGGCGGATTGGGCGGTGGCGCAGGCGGGAGATGTCGTGACAAACGCAATTACGCGGCGGGGTAATAACGTGTATAGCCGTGTCTATGAGATTCAGGTGAAGGGCGCACCGGCGCTCGAAGTGTACCGAAGGAAATGATCGAGATTCCGTTTACGAAGCTGCACGGCGCGCAGAACGATTTTCTTCTGACGTGGGGAACGGATATCCCGGATCGCGATTTGAACGAAATCGCTCGAGCGATATGCGCCCGCACGACGGGAATCGGGGCGGATGGCTGGATGCTGGTTTGGCAGCAGGATGGCGGTCTGCGCACGCGATTGTTCAATTCCGATGGAAGCGAGCCGGAGATTTCGGGCAATGGCACTCGGTGCGCTGCGGCGTTTGGAATACTGACGGGCACTGTCAAGCCGCCGCTCATCGCCGTCTTCACGATGGCCGGCCGGAAACGGGTTCGCCTGATCGAGCGTGCAGGCAATCGCTTTCTGTTGGAGATGGACATGGGGCTTCCGAAAACGGAAGAGCTCCGGACAGACATGCGGTTCGGGAACCGCGATTTCGATGCGACCATTTTGAATGTCGGCAACCCCCAGTGCGTGATTTTTGTCGAACGAATTGCCGGCGGATTGGCGAGCGATCGGAAGCTATTTCGAAGGCCACGAACGATTTCCGAACCGCACAAATGTCTCACTCGTCCGTGTTTTGGGCCGGCACGCGATGGAAGCGGTGTTCTTTGAACGCGGCGCAGGCGAGACGAAGAGTTCAGGGACAGGGGCGACGGGAGCGGCAGTCGCTGGTATTCTCAGAGGTGCGATTGAAACTCCAGTCGAAATACGAACGCCGGCCGGGGCACTTACTCTCCGATGGGAGGACAGCGTCTATCTGAGCGGGCCGGCGGAACTCATTGGGGAAGGCAGGTTCTTCTTTGATTACTGAAATAACCGATCAGGATACACAGCAGGCGCTGTCCGCTGTGGATCGATTGAGGCAAAAAATCACCAGCAAAACCGCACGGGTGGGCGTGCTAGGGCTCGGGTATGTAGGATTGCCGCTTGCCGTTGAGTTCGCTCGTGCAGGCTTTGAAGTGATCGGCATTGATGTTCAGCAGACAAAAGTCGATCGTTTCAACAGCGGCCACTCCTATATCGACGACGTAAAAGAGAGCATGTTCCGGCCGTTGATCGAAAGCGGCAAGCTTCGGGCCACCACGGATTTCTCGGTTATTCGTGAGCTGGACACAATCGACATCTGTGTTCCAACTCCGCTACGCAAGACGAAAGATCCGGATATGAGCTATGTCGTCGCAGCAACCGACGCAATCGCCGAACACCTTCATCCCGGATTGCTGGTCATGCTGGAATCCACCACATATCCCGGCACGACCGATGAATTGGTATTGCCGAAATTGAGGTCAACCGGGCTCAGGGTGGGTGAAGATTTCCTGCTCTGCTTTTCGCCGGAGCGCGTCGATCCAGGCAACCCCAAGTTTCACACTTCGAACATTCCAAAAGTCGTGGGCGGTATCACGCCACGGTGTACCGAAATGGGCGCGCTCTTTTACCAACAGGCGCTCGAGACCGTTGTGCCGGTGAGTTCGACGCGCGTCGCCGAGATGGTGAAATTGCTCGAGAACACCTTCCGGATGATCAACATCGGGCTGGCGAATGAGATTGCGCTGATGTGCGATCGGATGCAAATCAACGTTTGGGAAGTGATCGACGCCGCGGCCACGAAGCCGTTCGGATTTATGCCGTTTTACCCAGGTCCGGGACTCGGCGGTCATTGCATACCAATCGATCCTTTCTATCTCTCCTGGAAAAGCAAGGAAGCCGGTATCGAGGCGCGGTTCATTGAATTGGCGGGCTATATAAACGGGCGCATGCCGGAGTTCGTGGTCGAGAAAATCCAGAACGCGCTGAACGACGCCTCAAAGCCGTTGCGCGGATCGCGCATCCATGTGCTGGGAACGGCTTACAAGCGAGACATTGACGATGTCCGTGAATCTCCAGCGCTGGACATCATCCTCCTGTTGCAACGTCGCGGTGCGATCGTCACGTTTTCGGATCCGCACGTCAAGCGGCTCCAGATCAACGGAATATCTCTTGAGAGCCAGAACATGTTGCCCGCGATTGAAACCGCCGATTGCATAGTGATTGTCACCGACCACACGGGCGTCGATTATCAGGCTGTGGTGAATCGCAGTAAGTTAATCGTCAACACGCGTAATGCGCTTAAGCGGTTTCGCTCAGACAAGATCGTGCGACTCTAAAGCCCTACTCGCGCGTGGAGGATGAGTCGGAGTCTTCAACAGGTCCGGTTTCCAAGCCCATCTGAGATAACCGGTAACGCAGCGCGTTTCGGGTAAGCCCAAGCATTCTCGCAGCCTGACTCTTGTTGCCGTTGGCCCGGCGCAATGCTTCCCGAATCATCAACTGTTCCCAATGTTCCAGCGTTTCGCCTTCAGGAAGCAAAGGCGCTTGCGGCGAAGTAGCGAAGGATGCGTTTCTTGGCGGCTCAATCCGTATTTCGGAGGGCTGCAAAACGTCCCCGGAGGCGAGCACCAAGCTGCGCTCGATCGTATTTTCCAGTTCTCTGACATTTCCGGGCCAGGGATGATCGAGCAGCCGATCGATGGCGCCCGGACTGATTTCGCGTGCGGCCGATCCGAGCTCTTTCGCCAGTTTGCGGACAAAGTGGATCGCCAAAAACGGGATGTCCTCTTTTCGATCGCGCAACGGCGGAATACTGATGGGAACGACATTCAGACGGTAGTACAAATCTTCGCGGAATCGGCCTTGCTCGAGCGCGGCCCTGAGATCGACATTGGTTGCGGCGATCACTCGAACGTCCACATTGCGAGTTACGTTCGAGCCCAAACGCTCAAATTGCCGTTCTTGCAGAACTCGCAAAAGCTTGACTTGAATATTACCCGGCACATCGCCTATCTCATCCAGAAATGCCGTCCCGCCATCGGCTTGTTCAAACTTGCCCGGTTTACTGGTTGTGGCGCCAGTAAAGGCGCCCTTTTCGTAGCCAAACAGCTCGCTTTCCATCAGGTTCTCGGGCAGGGCCGTGCAGTTGATCTTGACGAAAGTGTGATTCTTGCGCGGTGAGTGTTGATGAAGCGCGCGAGCGATCATATCCTTGCCTACACCGCTCTCGCCCGCAAGCAGAACCGTTGCGCGAGTAGGAGCGACTCTCTCTACGGTGTGGAAGATTTCCCGCATAGCCGGACTTCGCCCAATAATGTTGTCGAACTGATACCGCTCATCCAGTTGCTCGCGAAGCCGCTGATTCTCGGCGCGGAGCGACTGAACCGCCATCACTTTTTGCACGAGCGCAGTCAGATGTTCAAGCGAGAACGGCTTTTGCAAAAAGTCGGCGGCTCCTAATTTCATCGCCTGCACGGCCGCCTCTACCGATCCGTGCGCGGTGATGACAATCACGGAGGCCTGAATGCCCCGCTCCTGCAGTTGTTGGATCAATTGCAGGCCATCCATTCCGGGCAAGCGAAGATCCGTGACGATGAGATTCGCCACGGTGGCGAGCGGCAGCGCCTGCTCTGCAGTCGGGGCGCCATCCACTTCAAATCCGGCGGATTCGAGATGGAGCTGAACGACACGCCGCAGTTTGTCTTCGTCTTCAACGATAAGAATTCTTCCGGCCGGCATGGGTTAAGAGACCTGAACTTTCGGGAGCATCAGCTCGAAACGAGCGCCTTCGCCGGGCTGGCTGAAAACGTTAATGCGTCCTTGGTGCTCATCGACAATTTTGGCGACAAGAGCCAGTCCCAGTCCCGTACCGTGAGGCTTGGTGGTAAAGAACGGATTGAAGATATTTTCCAGGTGCTCGGCTTGGATGCCCTGTCCATGATCCGTTACAAAGACGAGTACGTTTTCCTCTGTCGTTTCGACGCGGACCTCCACATCCTGCCCAGGAGCGCTGGCGTCGATGGCATTTTGAATGAGATTTGAAATGGCGGATTTCAGCAAATCGGGGTCGAACACGAACTGGAAATTACCATCGCCAGCCCGCATCGAGAGACTTACTCCACGGCTTTTCGCCAACTCCGATTGTTGGCGCAGCACGTCTTCCATGACGGTTTGGAGATCTGCCAGGACCGGGCGGATCTGCAGCGGCTTGGCAAAATCGAGGAAGCTCGAGACAAGCCCGTTCATGCGATCCACCTCGCTTCCAATGTAACCAGCCATCTCGTCCATTATTTCGGGACGAGCTCGGGTGGACTGTTTGGAAAGCATTTCTGCGGAAGCCTTAATGGTTCCTAAAGGATTGCGCAATTCGTGAGCCAGGCCTGCAGTCAGTTGTCCAAGAGCGGCGAGACGCTCGCTACGGCGCAGCGACGCTTCGGCGCGCCGCAAATTCCGGTTTGATTCGGCCAAGCGCTCGGCCGCGTGCTGGGTCCGCGCCATCTCTTCGCGTTTCGCTTTAGCCTGTTCATAGACGACATACGCCACAATTGCGTAAAAAGAGACAATGAGAAACATCAGGCTGATTTGTCCAGGAGGCAGCACATACACGTCCCAATTGATCCAAACGGGAAGCAGAAACGAGAAGTAGGACAGAGCCGCCATGGTGGTTACCGCGATGACGCCTGGGAAATGGAAGACCGTCGCCGCCGAGATAATCGGGATCAAGAAGATCAGGTAATAGACGGTGTCAATCGTGTGCGAATATCCGATCAGACCATAACTCAGGATCATCTTGATTACGATTGAGGCGATTTGCCCGCGGCGGGAGGAGAACCATGGAAGCCGCGGCTCGGCAATCTGGAACGCGCCGATCACAATCAAGACGATGGTCGCGCTATAATTTTTTTCCGGATCCGAAAGAATCAGGGCCGCAATGAAGAGCAGCCATGCGAAATCCCGCGCCTGCAAGACATGGCCGGGCCGGTCCGCAGACGATTCGCGTGAGATAGCTTCATAGGGCATTTTAGGGCTCTATGCCAGAATAAAGTGCATCCAAAGAAGTCATGAATAGTGGAGATTTTGACCCTATCGGTTCTAGCGAAACCCAGTTAGAGGATTCCAGTTTCGCGGAAATGTTGTCGAGCTTTGAGCAACAGCGGACTCACGGCGAAACTGTTACCGGAACCATTGTCGCAGCAGGACCAGAGACGATTCTGGTGGGTATCGGCCGAAAAACAGAAGGCTCGTTGCAGGTTTCCAAATGGCGCGAGACCGAGGAAGGCGAACCGGAGATCGGGCGCACGATCTCCGTTTCGGTCGGACCGCGGAACGAGGAGGGCTACTACGAACTCTCCACTATTAAGGTCGAGCGCCCGAGGGACTGGAGCGGTCTGCAGGCCGCGTTTGCAGAAAAGCGCAACATCGCGGGATTTGTCGCCGAGCAAGTGAAGGGCGGTTTTCGAGTGGATGTCGGCGTCCGCGCGTTTATGCCGGCTTCGAGGAGCGGTATTCGCGACGCCGAAGATCTGCCAAACCTGGTTGGGCAGGAAATTCTGTGCCGCATTACGAAGCTGGATATCGAAAAAGAGGATCTGGTCGTCGATCGCCGCGTGGTTCTGGAGGAAGAAGAGGCGCAGCGCCGGCGCTCCGCGTTTTCCGAGCTTCGGGAAGGCACGGTAGTTCGTGGGCGTGTCCGCAACGTGATGGATTTCGGCGCGTTCATCGATCTGGGTGGAATCGATGGGCTGCTTCACATTTCCGACATCTCGTATTCACGTGTGACAAACGCGAGCGAGGTTCTGACGCCGGGCGATGAACTCGAACTCAAAATCCTGAAAATCGATCCAGCGACGCATAAAGTTGGCCTAGGATTAAAGCAATTGCAGGAAGAACCGTGGACTGCGGCAGCGCGCAAGTTCAACGTCGGAGATCGTGTGAGCGGCACGATTTCGCGCCTGACCGATTTCGGAGCGTTTGTTGAGCTATTACCCGGAGTAGACGGCCTGATCCACCTTTCGGAGCTGTCCTGGAACAAACGGGTTCGAAAGGCAAGCGATCTGCTCAAAATCGGCGAACGAGTAGAAGCGGTCGTCCTCCAGATGAATCCGGCCGAGCGCCGCATCAGCCTGGGATACAAGCAGGCACTCGGCGATCCATGGGAGACTGTCCCGGAGAAATTTCCGGCGGGCGCCGTCGTGGAAGGCACGATCTCAAACCTTACGCCCTTCGGAGCTTTTGTAGAACTTGGCGAAGGAATTGAGGGGATGGTGCACATCTCCGACATCACGAACGAAAAGCGCATTGAGCACCCACGAGAGAAGCTGGTCAAGGGCCAAAAGATTCGCGGTGTGGTGCTCGAACTCGATCGCGAGCGCCGGCGGTTGCGGCTGGGTATGAAGCAGCTCGAACCGACGACGATTGACAATTACATATCGGAGCACCAGCAGGGGCAAACCGTCAGCGGACGCCTGGTTGAGGTCCGCGGAGACCATGCGAAGGTCGAATTGGGCGAAGGCGTTATCGGAACTTGCCAGCTCCGGTTGAATCCGGAGAACGCGACAAGCGAAAGCCAGCCGAAGGCAGCGGACGTGAGCTCGCTCGGGGCGATGCTCGCCGCGAAATGGAAGCAGGGCGGAACTGCCGAGGCATCGAGAGAAGCCGCCCGTGCAGGCCAGGTGCGGAGTTTCCGGATAGCTAGTTTGGATCCTGCGAAGAAGCTGATAGAGCTGGAGTTAGCGAGCTAATCCGCTCCTCGCGTCGCGTTCGGCGAGGACACATGCCGGCGCCTGAAGGTGGGTCGTGACGAAATCCGGTTTCATACGTCCATCGTTTCGGTGCAGACCCAGGCCGAAGCTGTTGGAACTATAGCTGTGCGCGGCACCGCCGAAAGGTCGGATGAACAGGCGCTGATTCGTGCCGCACAGCAGGGCGATGCGGAGGCATTTGAGCAACTGGTACGTTCTTATGACCAGAACGTGCTTCGGATGGCGCTTAATCTCCTGCACTCCCAGGAAGATGCACGGGACGTGTATCAGGAAGCGTTCCTGCGCGTTTACCGGAATCTGCCGAAATTCCGGTTCGACTGCACCTTCAGCACCTGGCTTTACCGCATTGTCGCGAACCTCTGCCTCGACCAGATCAGAAAGCGCAAAGTTCGCCGGGAAGAGCCATCGGCCATTGAAACCGGAAGCGGCGAACTGGACCGGTTTCAATTCGTGCCGGAGCGCCGGGCGGATGTAGATCCTCAACGGCAACTCATAAGTTCCGAGCTGAATTCGCGAATCCAGGAAGTATTGAGCCGCCTCACGACCAGGGAGCGGATGGTTTTCGAGATGAGGCATTTCCAAGGAATGAGGCTGCGCGCGATTGGCGACGCTCTCGGGGTGACCGAAGAAGCGGCCAAGAACTGCCTTTTCCGGGCCACACAGAAGATGCGCGCGGCTCTTGGAGATTTTTTATGACTTGCCAACAGGTGCAGACGAACCTCTCGTTGTACTTGTACGGTGAGCTCGACTTCGGGCAGGAAGAAGAAGTCGAACAGCACCTGAGTGGGTGCGCGTTCTGCCAGCGGGCATTGGGGCGCGAGAAGGAATGGCACACGGTTCTGAACTCGCAACGCATGGACGTACCGCTCGATCTGCTGGCGGAATGCCGGCGCGAGCTGCGCAATTCTCTAACGGCTTTCCGTGGCGAGAAAACGCGTCGACCCTGGTTTCCTCGACCCTGGTTCCGCTGGGTCAATTCGCTCGGGTTTTCGGCGACGCGCTGGTCGATGCGCGTGGCCTTGGCTTCGTTGCTGGTCATGATAGGCTTCAGCGCAGGGCGCTGGATCGATCGCAACGGCATGGCCGGTTCCGAGCTCGGCGGCACCTCCAATATGGGTCTTCTCAGCGGCCCAGGCGCACGGATTCGCGATATTCAAGCGAGCGATAACGGGGGTGTGCGCATCATTGTCGATCAGGTGCGTACGCGCGAGATAACCGGGCGAGCCGAGGACGACGATGTCCGGCAGCTTTTGCTCGCCGCTATGCGGGACCCATCCGATCCCGGTATTCGTGTCGATTCGGCCGAGATTTTGAAAGGTCAGGATGGAGCGGACGTCCGCGATGCCTTGCTTTACAGCGTGCGGCACGATGCGAATGCCGCAGTACGGCTGAAGGCGCTCGAGGGACTGCGTGGTTTTTCGGCAGATTCGGCCGCCCGCGACACGCTGAAGTTTGTGCTTGAACATGACGGCAATCCAGAGGTTCGCTCGGAGGCAATCGATGTTCTGGCCCCGGCCGGCCGGCCGGTTTCCTTCAACCCGGAGTTGGCGCTTACTTTGCAGCAGGTCATGCGCTCGGAGCGCGAAGACGACTACGTCCGGATGCGTTGTATGCAGTTGCTCGCCGGAATGAAGGCTTCACTCGATATTTATTAACCAATCGACTTGAAGGCTTATTCGTCAAACTTTTCGAAGCGGCGCTGCAGGTATTGCTTCGGAAGTGAGGTGGGGATGCGGGACCATGGTTTGAGTCTTCGCCACGCTGATAAAGCGCGGGCTCATTCTTTCGTTCTATTGCTAACGGTAGTTGCCGGCGCGGCATTTCCGGCGATCCTGCGAGCTCAATCGAATTTCGACGCGCAAGCCAGCCTCGACCGCGAACTGCGGCAATTGAGATCCGCCGCACAAGGCTTTGCCGCACAATTACGTCCAAGCGGCAGCTTTCTAGGTGTCCGGCTTCTGGACATAGATGCCGACCGCGCAAAAACACTCAAATTACCGGAAGAACGCGGGGTAGAAGTGGCCGGCGTAGAAGAGGGAAGTCCCGCCGATTCCGCTGGAATCCGCAAAGGCGATGTTCTTCTGAGCTACAACGGCGAGAAGATTCTGGGCGCACAGCAATTCGTCCGGTTAGTACAGGAGACCCCACAAGGCCGAAAAGTGCAGATTCAAGTTTCGCGCGATGGCCGGACCCAAACCACGGTCGTTACGACCGGCTCCCCCAGATTGCGATTTGAGATGCCGCCCAATTTTGTCGGCTTCACGCTTCCCGATGTGAACGCCTTGACGATGCCCGATGTACCGAGTCCCATGCTGGTGTGGACGAATTCGCTCCTGGGGATCGAATGTGAGTCGGTAGATTCGCAATTGGCGCAATACTTCGGCGTCAAGCGTGGCGTCCTGGTACGTGCCGTCGAAAAAGGCTCAGCGGCGGACAAGGGCGGGATGAGAGCGGGCGATGTCTTGGTCGCAGTCGGAGAGCGGCCGGTGACAACGCCGCACGATGTGAGCTCGTATCTGCGATCTGAGCATCCGGCGGGGAAATCGATCTCGTTTTCTGTGGTGCGCGATCACAAGGCGGTGAAGGTGAACGTTGTTGCGGGTGAGAACCAGCAATGATAGAGACTCGCGACGGGTCTGAGGGCTTCTGAAGCGCCTAGCCGCCGCGCTGCTGCGGCCAACGTTTTTGCATGTAGGAGCGGAGCCGCAAAATGGCCTGTGATTTCAGCTGTGAAATTCTCGATTCATGCAAATCGACAATTTTGGCGATCTCGCGTAGCGTCATCTCCTCGTAGTAGTAGAGGCTGAGCACGGTGCGTTCGAGTTGAGGCATTTTGTCGATGGCTTCGGCCAGCAATCGCTCCAGCTCGGCGCGCTCTACGATCTGAGACGGCCATTGCTCATCCGAATCGGCGAGATAACGAAGCAGATCGCATCCGTCTTCTTCCGTGCCGGCATTTTCCAGGCTGCCCAGCGTTAGGCCGCGAACCTCCGACAGCCAATCCTGATACTCGGCAACGGAGAGATTGAGTTGCACCGCGATTTCTTCTTCCTCGGGCATGCGGTGATGCTGTTGCTCGAGTACCGCAATGGCGGCTTCGATAAGCTTGGCTCGTTTCCGCTGCTGGCGGGGCGCCCAATCCAGTCCTCGCAGGCTGTCGAGAATCGCACCGCGAATCTTGTACTCGGCGTATGTCTTGAGCTTCACGTCGTGGCTGGCATCATAGCGATCGATAGCGGCGATCAGGCCAACGACGCCGGCTGAGATCAAATCGTCCAGGCTAACCGAAACAGGCAGCCGTTCGTGGATGCGCCGGGCAATGAGCTTTACTTGAGCAAGATGTTCCAGTATCAGCTTCTCGCGCATCTCTGCGCTGATGGACGGGGTTACGTAGCTCTTTACCTGTTCGCGAGCGGTCATTCCAACCTCAATGGCGGCCGTTTTGCGGCCCTGTTCACACCTAAAGACCTTTCGGTCCGGGCTAAGCAAAACTTAAGGCTAATTTCGCCGGCGATGTAAGAAGCTTTCGAGGGATCCGCCGTAGTCTGCAACCATCGGATAGGCGCGGTTCCAGCCTAGAACCGTGGCGGCACAGCGGGTAAGCCGAGAAGGATTCCTCAGACGATCACTGAATATCTGGTGAGGTAGCCTAAAGGAATGCGGGACGATTACTCTAGACCTGAGATCGCTCGCGCACTCGCTTACGACCACACCCCCTTACCGGACGGCACCGACAGCGATTCAGACGAGCTTCCACAGCGCGTCGCGGAACTCCGGCGGCAATATCTAGAAGGCAATTACGTGGTCGATGCGGCGGCGTTGAGCGCAAGCATCATCGACAAGCATCTTGAATCCTAATCCGTCCGCGACAGCGCAGCGAATCCCTGCGGACCTGCTGTAAAGGCGTATCCGAGCTCCCTCGCCGCTCGCGTGGCGGCAGCGATCAGTCTCCGCTGAAACTCCGGACAGAACCAATCCGAATCGCCAAACCGCCGGGCGATTTCAAAGGCAACGTGCCGTGTTGTCGCGCCTCGTGGCTTGGCCTGCCGTACGTGCAGGGGGTCGCCAATGAGATTACGTCCGGATGCTTCGATACTCAGGCGGACGAGCCGCTCCGGATTCGAGGGCAGAAATGGCGCCAGCGTGGCATAGACCTCCAGGCCGGCATTCCGCAGAGCTGCGATCGTCTCAAGCCGTGCTTCGTTCGGTTCGCAATGCGGCTCATACCGGCGGCGCACGTCATCGCGATCGGTCGTCACCGAAAAACTAATGCGGAGCTTAGTCACTTGTGCAAGCTCTTGCAGCAAAGCCCGGTCACGCCATATTGCCGGTCCGCGCGTTTGAATGACAAACACGTGCGGAGGGTACTGGATGAGCGCCCGCAGAATCTGCGGCATGAGCGGCTGAACCTGTTCTGCGGGCTGATACGGATCCACCAACGGCGAACAATACACTACTTCTCCGCGTGTCTTTCTCCGATCGACCAATTCGGCGGCATTAGTCTTAAGGGTTGTAAACTGACCCCATTTCTTCGAGTCTTCGGGCAGTAAGCCCCCATAGATACCCATGGTGGGGACATAGCAGTAGGTGCAGCCATAGGTGCAGTTCCGGGCGGGGCTAAGGGAGTGGGTAAAACCGGCTTCTTTCAAGAAGCCGGAAACGGGGGTCAGGATTGTCTTAGCGGTTGTTTCCCGGACCTGCCACACTCGTTACTCTGCCAATGTAAATGCGTAGAGGGAGTCTCCTGCCCCGACGATTAGGTATTGCTTGCCGTCGAGCAGGAAAGTTTCCGGTCCATTGCTCACATTCGCCGCTGATTCCGGCATGCCAGAGAATTTTGCCGTTTGCCGGGTCGAAGGCAACCAGATGCTGCGCGCCATCGCCGGAAAACAGCAGCTTGCCGGCCGTGCTCAGCAGCCCCGAGAGACCGCCGCCACCCGGATAATCATGTCGCCATACGGTCTTGCCGCTCTTGTAATCGATGGCGCGAAGCGTTGCTCCCGAGTCCGCCTGCATTCTTTTCAGCGGCGCCGTATCCTTCCGGATGCGGATCGGTGTCGGTCAGATAGAACATGCTGAACGACTGGTTGCGTGCTGACATAGAACAGGCCCGTTTCAGGATCGAAGGTCGGCGGCGGCCAATTTGTCGCGCCGCCCGAAGCGGGCGACACCAGCACGCCTGGAATGGTCGCTTCCTTTTCCGGGTTCGCCGATGGGCTGACCCTTCGCGTTCAGGCCTTTCGACCAGTTCAGCGTCTCGATGAAGGGAGCGGTCAGCAGGTGTTCTCCATTGGTCCGGTCCAGCAGAAAGAAGTAGCCGTTGCGATCGGCCTGCGCCAGCATCTTGCGCGGCTTGCCGTCGAATTCTCCGTCAAACAGAACCGGTGTTTGCACCGCATCCCAATCATGCGTGTCATGCGGCGACACCTGGTAGTACCAGGCCAGCTTTCCCGTATCGATGTTCAGCGCAACGATCGAACAAGTCCACAGATCGTCGCCTTTGCGGCTTTGCGCCGGCCATGACCGGGTTCGGATTGCCGGTCCCTAGAAAATAAAGATGCAGATCCGGATCATAGGTGCCGGGCAGCCAAGTCATGCCGCCACCATGGCGCATGGAGTACTCATCGGGCCAGGTTTCCGAACCGGGGTCGCCCGGCTTTAACGGCTCCGTCCACCACTTCCATTGGACTGCGCCGGTTTCCGGATCGTGCGCTTCGAGAAAGCCAGGTACATCGAGCGAATCGCCGCCGGTGCCTACGATGACATGGTTGCCCACAACCACAGGCGCGGGCGTGGAGAAGTATTCCTGCTTCACGTCGGCAATCTCGACGTGCCATCTCTCTTTCCCAGTCTTGGCATCAAGAGAAACCAGGTAATCGTCGGGCGTTTCGAAATACAACCAGTTTCCGTACATCCCCACGCCGCGATTGCCAATGTGGATTCCGCCCTTCGTCCTCCAGAAGTAATGCCACAATTCATGGCCGGATCGCGCGTCCACGGCCCAGGCGTTGTCGGGAGCTGTGAAATACAGGATTCCGTTCACCATCAGCGGCGTCGATTTGATCTGCATACCAAATGCGCCGGGTCCTGCCGCCGGTCCGGTCGCGGCGCCTCCGGCAGCGGAAATTTCAGGCGCGGGCGCCTCGCCGCCGATAATGGCACCTCCTTTCGCCGACATTCGCACGATAGATCCAGGCCAAGTTTAAAGTCTGGATGTTGGACTGATTGATTTGCTTGAGGGTACTGAAGCGGCGCCCGGAATAATCGCCGTTGTAAGTGGGCCAAGCATCCACCGGCGGCTTCATTAAGAGATGAGGATCGAGTATCTGTCCCGGATAGGGGCATCGAAACGCCGATTGAGAAAGCGGCAAGCAATCGATAAGTATTCATTTCACGCTCACCAGGTAGGCGGTCAAATCGTGTATGTCGCGGTCCGTGTATCTCAGAAGCATTTCGCGTGTGAACTTGAATGGGATCGTGAATTTGGACCTTCGGATCGTCTCCTTTGCGCGTGAAGGAATGGTACTCGCCATTGGAATCCGTGAGCGACACGAAGAAATCGTCGATATGCTCGAGCGTTCCCGTGAAAGATTGGCCGGGACTTCGGTGTTACCGTGACCGTGACGGGTTGACTGCTTGTCTGCGGCGGCTGCATAAACCCTCCTCTACGCTCACGAGGCATGACAAGGAGTTGCTGAATCGTAACGGGATCGTACTTTGAGCCGATGTGGGCCAAATCGCCGGTGACGGAGTGGCACGTCGCGCACCGGCCCGCGCCGTTGAAGTAAATCTCTCCGGCCTTGGGGTCGCCGGTCACGATGTTGAGAATCTGGTAGGTACCCCGCAATGCAGCCGCTTTGACGCGATCCAACAGAAACGCAGAAATGTCGGAAATCTGCGCGGGCGTCAAACTGAATTTTGGCATGCCTTTATCGGGACGTCCATTGAGAACCACAGGACCAATCTTGTCTCCGTGATCGTCATCCAAAACCACGACGGATCGGAGCAGATCGGGCCCGCTCTCTCCACCTTTCGCGTTTGAGCCATGGCAGAAAGCGCAGGTTGCGACAAATTGTTTGTGCCCGCGCTCCACCGCCTCCGCATCGGTTGGCGGATAATTTCGCCCGCCCCCGGCGAAGCCACGCCCTTGTGGCCTGGGGGTCTGACCATTGAGAAATGCCCCTGCCGAAAAGAATAAGGCCAGAGCCGTGATTGTTTTCGCACGGTGCACAAGCTTGACGCAATCGATCGAAATCTGCATTTGTTACAGACTTCACTTTATCGAAGCGTGCGACGACCTAGACCGAATATTCTTTGTGCTGCGGACCCACGCTCATAAAATGCCGCATCAGTTCCGGTATTTCAAAATGCGCAAGCATGCTCTTCAGGTTCAGGCAATCGGATTTTACGGCATCGACGCTGGTATTGAGATGCCGCGCAATCTCATGATCGTCGTACCCTTCGGCAAGTAAACAAAACAGCTCTTTCTCGTGCTCGGAAATGTGCTCCTGCTCAGAGCCGTGCTTTCGTGCATATTCTTCGAGAAGTTGTGAAGTGATGCTGGGGCTCAGGAAGCTGCCACCTCTTGCGACGACCCGGATCGCATCAGCCAGATCGTTTGGAGCGGAGTCGGCAAGTACGTATCCGCGCGCTCCTACCTTCAGCGCCTCAGTCACGTACCCTTCATCGACATCCACAGTAACGAACAGGATGCCGGCGTTCCCATCCTTAGAGGAGATCTCACGTGCAGCGACCATCCCGTTGATGCGTGGCAAGTGCACATCGAGCAGTACGATTTCCGGATGCGTGTGCTCAGCCAGAATTACTGCTTCCCGCCCGTCTGCCGCCTCTCCGATGACGCGAAACCCGATTTCTCTTTCCAGCAGCAGGCGCAAACCGCTTCGGACGATCGGATGATGATTGCAAAGCAGGATACGGGTGGGCTTCATAGCGAGCGGAAAAGCTCTGGTCCGGAACGCTACGGCAATTTTACCGGCGGCTGGCATTCCGCGCTATCCTGCCGAGGCGGTATTCTCAGCGTGTTTTCACAGTAGGGCCGCGAAGGCATCTACCGCCTTTCAGTCCAAAAAAATCATGCCGTCAGGGTATAGGCTTAGACGGCTTCGGTTCTTTACAGTGGAAGTTGTTCTGCTTTTGTCGCGCTAGAGGCTTGCCTCGGGTGAAGAATCGATGAATTCCAGCTTGCCGGCGATACCGCACGCTATTCTTCAGCAGCTTCAAGGGCTCGATACGTGTACGGTTTCCAACGCGATCGAGCAGTTTCATGTCAGGACCCGCAATGAAGGTTTCGTGAACGGCACGGTACGCTGTATGTTTCCGCACCTCTCTCCAAGAGTTGGTTATGCGGCAACCGCGCGTATTCGTACCTCATCGACTCCCATCGCGGGGCGCTGGTATTACGAGCGCATGGATTGGTGGTCGTACTTGCTCACCATTCCCGCTCCTCGATTTATCGTGATTGAGGACATCGATCACATACCCGGTCTAGGAGCGTTGTTCGGTGAAATTCATGCCCATATCTCCAGAGCTCTTGGCGCCTGTGCCTACCTGACGAACGGCGCGGTACGCGACCTGCCGGGCATTCGGGCCGCGGGCCTTCAGGCTTTTGCAGGAAGTATCGCGGTGTCGCATGCCTACGCCCATATCGTGGAGTTCGGTGAACCTGTGGCGATCGGCGGCTTACATATCAGGCCCGGAGATTTGCTGCATGGCGACCAGCACGGGATTGTGAGTGTTCCTTTCTCAATCGCCGGCGAAATTCCGCGAGTCGCAGCAGAGATTTTGGAGAAGGAAAAGGAGCTTATCGAATTTTGCCGCTCTCCGGAATTTTCATTTCAGAAGTTGAGTGAAAAGGTACAGCGTGTTTCGACGAAAGTACGCGAGGGCAACCCCGATCCAAAATGATCATCCACCCCGCTAGCCCTTGGAGCGCCGATCGGCTTTGCCGTTTCAGATGTGTATTTGGGTGGGTCCTTGCAGCTCTTGTCGTTGCGATCGGTTTTGCACTGGTCTCCTGCGGAAAGAGCGACGTGGCGCGGGCGGGTTCCAGCTCGCAAAGCAGCCTGCCGGAGGTAGCGGTCGCGAAGGTGAGCAGAAAACCAATGGCGCGTTACCTCACCATCTCGGCCGAGCTGGTGCCGTTTCAGGAAATCGACGTCTATGCAAAAGAATCGGGATTTGTTTCGAAGCTTTACGTCGATTACGGTACTCACGTCAAAAAAGGACAGCTCATGGCGGTTCTTGAAATACCCGAGCTGCAAGCGCAGTTACAGGAAGACGAGGCAGGCATTAAGAATGCGTCCGATCAGGTTACAGACGCAGAGCACCAATTGGGAAGGGTCGAAGCGCAACACAGGGTCTTGCATCTGCAGTTCGATCGCCTGAACAGCGTCGCGAAGAGCCAACCGGGTTTAGTCGCGCAACAGGAAGTTGACGATGCCCAGGGAAAGGATCTGGCCGCCGAGGCTCAAGTCGAAGGGGCGAAATCGACTTTGCAAGCGGCGCAAAGCCAGATGGCGGTAGCCCAGTCAAAGCTGGTGCATGACCAGGCTCTTTACGATTACTCGAAAATCACGGCTCCCTTCACCGGTGTTGTGACACAGAGATATGCAAATTTCGGGACGCTGATGCAAGGCGGGCACGAACTCCCCTCAGGCCTTGCCGCTTGTGAAACTCTCGCAGGAAGATCTATTTCGTCTGGTGATCCCGGTGCCGGAGTCTTACGTCCGCTACATCAAAATCGGCGACCCGGTGAAGGTTCGCGTTCCTTCTTTGGACAGAGATTTTCCCGGAACAGTCGCCCGCTTCTCGGTGGACGTTACAAGCTCGACACGCACGATGCACACCGAAGTGGACGTACCGAACCGACAGGGCGTCCTGATTCCAGGAGTATATGCAGAGGCGACGCTGGCGCTCGACAGGAAAGGCGATGCGTTGGTCGTTCCACTGCAAGCCATAAATCAGGAAGGAGATCGAGCGAGTGTGCTCCTCGTGGATCAAGCTGACAAAATCGAAGATCGTCAGATCACTCTAGGCATACAGACAGAGAGCAACGCCGAAGTGCTCTCAGGTCTGAAAGACGGCGATCGGGTTGTGATCAGCGACAGGAGCGGCTTGCGGCCCGGCGAGCCGGTCCAACCAAAAACCACAGAAATCGCTAGTTATCAGAGCCAAAGCTGAACGAACGCTAACACAATAGTCGAGTATTTATGTCGAGTTTTTCAATTCGGAACCCGTATTTCGTCATTGCTGTTTGCCTGGCGCTCTCACTGATCGGATTGGCCAGCATCGTACGCATGCCGGTTGACCTATTTCCAACTATTAATATCCCTACGGTCGTAGTTGCAACTTTTTACTCCGGAATGCCGCCCGCCGACATTGAAGACGATATTACTAACCCGCTTGAACGGTTTTTCACAATGGCTGCAGGCGTGGACCACATGGAGTCGCGCTCAATGCTGGGGGTCAGCTTGATCAAAGTCATCTTTCAACCGGGTACGAGCGCTGACACGGACGTCACCGAGTTGTCAAACCTGGCACTTGCCGACCTGAAGCGCTTGCCCCCCGGCACTCTTCCTCCCGTTGTGCTGAAATTCGATGCCTCCAGCCAGCCTGTCTGCCTTGTAACGGTAAAGGGATCGGGGCTGACGGAAACACAGCTCCATGACCTTGCTCAATTCACGATCCGCAATCAAATTGCGGTTGTTCAAGGAGCTACGATTCCTCCTCCCTTCGGCGGCAAATACCGGCAGGTCATGGTGTACGTCGATCCATACAAGCTCATGTCCCGGCAACTGAGTCCCATGGATGTCGTAACTGCCGTGAACCAGTCCAACTTAATCCTTCCCGCGGGCGACGTAAAGCTGGGCCCATTCGACTACTATGTCTATGCCAACAGCCTTGTGGACAACATGAGGCAGCTGAATGACCTTCCCATTAAAACGATTGGGAATTCGTGGGTTTCAGTAAAAGACGTCGGTAGAGCTGAAGATGCCAGTGCTATTCAGTACAACATCGTGCGCGTTGATGGGCAGAAATCTACTTACATCCCGATCATGAAGCAAGGGGGCGACACAAATACGATTGCGGTTGTAAACGGAGTTCGCAACTTACTCACTAATCTGTATGACATCCCGAAGCAGCTCGTGACCAATGTAGTGTTCGATCAATCCGTTTTTGTCAAGGAGGCTATCAATACCGTCCTCCACGAGGGGCTTATCGGTCTGGTGCTGACCAGCGTGATGATTCTCATGTTCTTAGGAAGCCCGCGCGCGACGTCAGCCGTCCTGCTTTCCATTCCGTTGTCGGCTCTGGCGACTTTCATCATTCTTTACATGCTGGGCGCCACAGTCAACACTTTGATCCTGGGCGGTATGGCGCTGGCGTTCTCTCGTGTCATCGACAACTCCGTGATTTCGCTCGAGAATATCTATCGTCACCTCGAGTTAGGAGAACCGCCGAGGATGGCTGCGGAAGCCGGAGGCTCGGAGGTGACACTGGCAGTGCTTGCCGCCACGCTCGTGGGTGTGGTCGCCTTTTTCCCGGTTACATTCTTGTTCGGCGTCAGCAAATTCTTGTTTTCTGCCCTCGCCCTATCCTTCTGTCTATCGCTCGCGATCTCGTTTGTTATTGCGATGACGGTGATCCCTCTTTTCTGTTCGCGGTTTTTGAAAACTGTACCGCACGCAGCGCACCACGCCGGCAACCCGGGGGCGACGGGCAGTCCGGCCGAAGTGGGCCATAAGAGATCTTCATGCACAAGATTTACGGAGGGATTTAATAGCGGGTTCAATCGGCTACTCAACTTTTATGAACTGTGGGTGAGGCGCTCCCTGAAGCGGCCAGGGTTCACAGTCATCGGGCTCACAGGACTTTTCATCGTCACCATGGCGATCTATCCGTTTCTCGGGGTTGCATTCTTTCCCCAAACGGATGCGGGTCAATTCACGATCAACATGAAGGCGCCGACCGGATCCAGGATCGAGGTAACGCAGGACTATGTCGCGAAAGTTGAAAGCCTGATCCGTAGTACCGTTGGGCACGATCTCAAAATGGTGGTCTCGAACATCGGCGTAGTTCCGGATTTTTCAGCACTCTATACCACCAATTCAGGACCTTATACAGCGACCGTGCAAGCTGCATTGAACGACGACCACAGGGTGAGCACCTTCGAATATATGGATCGCGTTCAAGATGCGATTGCACAGCAGTTCCCAGAGGTTCGCACCTTTGTTCAAACCGGGTCCATGGTTGACGCAACATTGAACGCGGGTATGCCAGCTCCGATCGATGTGCAGGTTACTGGCCGGAATAGCCGGCAAGATTACCAATTGGCCCAGGAGCTTGGCGCACACATTCGCGCCTTATCCGGCGTGGGTCAGGTCTATATTCCGCAGGACATAAACTATCCAGCGGTGCGAATGGATATCGATCGTGTCCACGCCGGCGAGTTAGGGCTGACGGAGAAAGATGTTGTTGACAATGTGATCACCGCTCTTAACTCTAACGCGATGATCGCCCCGAATTACTGGGTAGACTACAAGACCGGAAACGATTACTTCCTCACAGTCCAATACTATGAGCACGGCAAACCGGCGATTCACAATTTTCTCGATTTAACGAACATTCCTTTGAAGGCTCCCAACCTTAAGGAGCCCACAACTCTCGATACCGTAGTTAAGCTGTCTCACACCGAAACGCCCACGGAGATCGACCATTATCAGATCCAACGGGCCGCCGACGTGTACGTGACTCCCCAGGGTGAGGACCTTGGCCGGATGTCGAGCGCAATCCAGAAAATCGTTGGCGATATGAAAGTTCCAGGCAACGTACGCGTGAATTTGCGCGGCATGGTGCAAGGCATGAACGCATCGTTTAAGAGCTTCGCGCAGGGCTTCATTCTTGCCGCAGCGCTTCTTTACATCGTCCTCGTAGCCCAGTTCCGCTCTTTCATCGATCCATTTCTCATCATGTTAGCGATACCGATGGGCTTCATTGGAGTGTTGCTGATCCTTTTGCTGACGGGAACCACTCTTAACGTGATGTCCCTGATGGGTGTGCTGATGCTCATCGGCGTGGCGGGATCGAACAGCATTCTCATAGTGGATTTCGCTCACAAGCTCGAGGAACAAAACCTTTCCGTTACCGACGCCGTGATCACCGCCTGCCGAGTACGTTTGCGTCCGATTCTCATGACTTCTCTCGCCACGATCATCGGGATGTTACCGATGGCATTGAAGCTCGGCACTGGTTCGGAGCAATATACACCAATGGCGCGCGCCATTATTGGTGGTCTGACTTCCTCCGTCGTTCTGACTGTCTTCATCGTTCCCGCGGCTTACCTGCTTGTATACGGCAGAAAGGACCGGAATCGCCAAGAAAATGAGCCTGCGCAGGCGTAGAGGCGTCATGACGAAACGAAAGGCGATTGTCTTCGCGACTCTATTCGGCAGTGTTTCTATAGTTTTGTTCGCACAAACAACTGGGCCACGGCTTACTTTGCAAGATGCACACGCAATGGCCCTGAAGAATCACCCTCAGGTGCTCGCTTCCCAAGCCAATTACCTGCGAGCTGGAGAGATAGTCACGGAAACACGTTCTGCATACTATCCCGCGCTGAACGGAAATATTACGGGGGCCCAGGCAAATGTAAATAGTCGTCTTGGAGCCGGTGCCATCAACGATCCTCGTTTGTTCAACCACTTCGGATCGGGTGTAACACTGTCGCAATTGATCACCGACTCCGGACGAACTCCTAATTTAGTTGCTAATTCACGCTTACAAGCACAGGCAAGCCGTCAGGATTACCAGGCGACACGATACGACATCATTTTCGGAGTGGATCAGGCTTACTATGAGGTTCTGCTCTCGCAGGAACTCATCAAAGTAGCCCAACAAACAGTGGCTACTCGTCAAACTGTCGTGGATCAGGTGACCGCGCTGACGAAAAATCAGCTCAAATCCCAGGTAGATTTAAGCTTTGCTCAGGTAAATCTCTCAGACGCTCAGCTAATGCTGATTCGTGCAAGAGACCGTTTAGCGACGGCCTATGCAAATCTTGGTCAAGCGCTCGGTACGAACCAGGCGATTCCATACCAGCTCACTCCTCAAGCGATGCCTCCCAACCCGCCGAATGACGCGGATCAACTGATCGCACAAGCGAGCCAGACGCGCCCGGAGCTGGCAAGTTTGCGCCTTCAACAAGAAGCGGCCCAAAAGTTCGTATACGCCGAGCGCGATCTCAAGCGTCCGACGGTAAGCATTATCGCAGTAGGTGGAGTTCTGCCGTATATCGATCCTGGAAATGCCAACCCTAACATCCCTGAAGAGTACGAAGCCGCTGCAGTGAACGTTCAGATTCCTATATTCAATGGGCACTTGTTTGCCGCTCGCCGCTGGGCAGCGGAGTACGAGCTGCAGGCAGCCGATCAACACGTGCGCGAAATGCAGGATCGGATCGCCCGGGACGTGCGTACTTCCTGGGAACATGCGAGAACCGCGTTTGAAGCGATCGCACCGAGCGAGCAGCTTCTTGCTCAAGCCAACATGGCTCTCAATTTGTCACAAGGACGCTACAATCTGGGACTCGCCTCCATCGTCGAGCTGACGCAAGCGCAACTGGGACAAACTCAAGCCCAGGTCCAAAATCTCAGTGCGCGGTACGACTATGAAGAAGCGTATGCCGCGCTTCAATACACATTGGGATTGTTGCATTAAGACTCAATTTATAAGGAGCGGCTGGAGCACGAAATGAGCAGTGCCGATAGGCAGACACAACGCCTGTTGCTGATCGGCTTCGGCGGCCTGCTACTGCTTCTTGCCTTCACAGGGCTGAATGCGCTCTCGGTATTGCGAAAAATCGAAACGCGCAGTGAGACCATCCGTGAGGACTACTTTAACCGCGATCGGATACTCGAGCAGCTACGTTCCGACGTCTATTTATCGGGAACGTATGTCCGCGATCTGCTTCTGGAGCAGGATCCTACCCGCGCGGATATGCATCGGCGAGAGCTGGAGACGACCCGAGAACGCATCCAAACCAACATCGAAGCGTACAGCAGGATTCTCCGCGGTGAAGAGCGAGGGCCATTCCGTAAGTTCACCGGGGAAGTCAAATCCTATTTCGATTCGCTGAGGCCGGCCGTTGAGTGGAACGCAACACAACGCCGGGCCTTTGGCTATGCGTTCATGAAGGATTCTCTACTGCCACGGCGCATGACCATCGTTCATCTTGCGGACCAAATTAGCGCCGTCAATCAAAAGCAGATGGATACCGGCAACCAACAGATCGTAAATTTGTTTTTGACGTTTCGAAGGTCTTTGATTGTTTTACTCGCGCTCACTCTGGTTTGCGGATCTCTTCTGGCCGTAGGAAGCTTTCATCGTATCGTGCGGCTGGAGCGGCTGTCGGCCATGCGCTTCGAGGAGGTTGAGCACGCCCGAAAGGCTTTGCGAGAGCTGTCTGCCCGCCTGATCGCGGTGCAAGAGTCCGATCGGCGTTCGTTATCGCGCGAGTTGCACGACGAGATCGGGCAATCGCTCTCCGCGCTTCTTTTAGGCATCGGGAACGTCGCGGCCATCCTCTCGCCCGACGGAAACGCCGATGCGCGAGCACAGCTCTCCGATTTGCGACGTCTTGCGGAACGGACGGTAGCGGTTGTGAGGGACATGTCGCTGTTGCTGCGGCCATCCATGCTCGACGATCTGGGCCTGATTCCGGCCGTGCAGTGGCAGGCCCGCGAAGTTGCCCGAAACAACAACATTTCTGTGCAGGTAAACGCCGAATCGGTGCCGGAGGACCTTCCCGACGAACACAAAACGTGCATTTACCGCATCGTACAGGAAGCATTGCGCAACGTGGTCCGGCATGCAAATGCGAAGAGCGTTCGGATTCGTCTGGAGCAGAGCGGGGAAGGACTAACTCTTGCGATCCAAGACGACGGACACGGATTCCGGCCGGAACGAGACAAGGGCTTGGGCCTGTTGGGAATGGAAGAAAGGGTGGCCCATTTGCGAGGGTCGTTTCGTATCGAATCGACTCCCGGCGCCGGTACTTTTATTCGGGTCGAGTTACCTCTTTCGGAAACCAGCGTGACGATAGGGACATGACCTCGACGCGCATCGTGCTGGCCGACGATCACACCATCATGCGGCATGGACTGCGTTTAGTCCTGGAGCGGCAGCCGACTTTCGAAGTTGTCGGCGAGGCAAATAACGGCAGGGAGGCGATCGATATTGTTATCCGCGAAAATCCAGATGTGGTGATCATGGATATCGCGATGCCTCTTTTGAACGGTATCGAGGCCGCAAAACGCATCCATGAGGAGCGGCTACGCACGGCAGTCGTGATTTTGAGCATGCATTCGGATGAGGGTTACATTCTGAAGGCTTTGAGAGCTGGAGCGACCGGTTATCTGCTCAAGGATTCGGCCGAAAGCGACCTCATCCAAGCCGTACGGGCCGTTTCTGGCGGCAAAGCGTTCTTTAGCCCCGCTGTCAGCAAAGTTTTAGCAGACGATTATCTGCGCCAACTCCAGCATCAAGGAGTGGAAGATCCGTACGATCTGCTAACGGCGCGCGAACGGGAACTGCTGCAGCTTGTAGCGGAACTCAAATCGACGAAGGACATCGCAGGCATACTGGGCGTGAGCCCTCATACTGTCGATACTCATCGCGCGCATCTCATGCAAAAACTGAATGCGCACAGCATTCCGGAGTTGATCCTTTATGCAGTTCGCAAGGGAATCGTCATTTGATTCTTTTTATGGTGCCGATCGTGCAGCCACAGAAGCGATTCCAGCAGATAGTAATCGCCGTAGATCAACATGCCATCGCGCGGGCGCGTACCGCACCCGTGAAGAAGCACGCCCGAATTAGTGAGATAGCGATCGATCAGCGACTGCACGATAGCTTCGCCGCTGCTCCGATAAAGAAGGCGCCGTTTCGGATCATTAGTCTGCTCTGAAAGGTGGAGCAGTCCTCCCGCCAGAATTGCGGCTGCGGAGGAATCTCTATTTCTAAAGTGAACGCCTTCATCCGTAAAATCGTACCAGGGCACTCGATCCTCGGGCAGATTGGCTAACGCAGAGGCCGCAACATTCTCGGCCGTTTCCAATAACCGTTGATCGTGCGTGGCCCGATACGCTTCAGTGAAACCGTACACCGCCCAAGCTACGCCACGGGCGCAATCGGTATCCGCTGCATATCCCTGATGAGTGTGAGTAAAAACCTCTGCGCCGGGTGGCGCATGATTCGGAAACGTCAGCACCTGTCCGCTCGAATGAAATTCCTTGCGGTTATCACCGGGTTGTAATGCACAGACTGGATCACCGTGCCGTCGGGACGCACCAGCCACTGTGCCGATTTGAGCGCATGCTTCAACCCCAGTTCCCGCCAGTGTGCGTCTCCGGTTTCGCTTGATGCCCACCACCAGATCTGTAAGTTCATCATCGAATCGATGATAGTGTCGTCTCCATCAACGCCCCATGAAGCGATCAACTCCGTGAGTGGGTTATACAGTTGCTTCAGGCGCTTTGCCGCATTCAATCCGCCTTCGCGATATTGTGCCTCCTTCGTCTCGCGGTAGCCGAGCACGGAAGAGTAATAGTTCAGAAATCCGGCATCGTGATTTTCCTTGTGCTCCATCCCGAGCAGGCGCGCATTCCATGCTTCGGCCCAGTTCCGGTACCGGACGTCTTTTGTGTAATCAAAAAGTTTCCACAACTCGCCGACCCAAAATCCACCTGTCCAGAAATACCCTTTTTGCGGCGTCCACTCGCCCGTAGTCTGGTCGCCATCCGTAAAGAACCCGCGCCCCACATATTTGTCCATCGATCCGGGCGGTGTAGCCTGGATCACCGGAAGCCACTGATTGGCCGTTCGATCCGCGGCCTGCCGCAATAGGCCGATCGCTTCCGAATAAGTGCGATGAACATTCCTGTTGAGCGTGTCCGACGGCGCTGCCTCGGGCGTGGCTGT
Source organism: uncultured Acidobacteriaceae bacterium (assembly GCA_963722935.1). Taxonomy (GTDB): domain Bacteria; phylum Acidobacteriota; class Terriglobia; order Bryobacterales; family Bryobacteraceae; genus Bog-105. The sequence goes on from CAVROY010000002.1 coordinate 477,591, forward strand.
TTTGGAGACGATCGCGATGGCGGCAGGTCGAGCCAGGCGCGCGCTGGTGGCCGAAACATAATCCACGAAGCTCTCGTGCGCTGGAATCGGAACAGCCGGCATGAGCGTGCCAGCTCCGTTGCGACGCGCCGGATCTGAATCATTGACGATCATCGCTTCGGTGTTTTCCCGATCCCACATCGCAATGACGTACCACTGCGCCACGCCGTTCTTCGGCACAACCTCGACAAAATAATTGGTGGCGTTAGGCGGTGCACTGCGCGCCTGGTCTCCGGGAACCAACACAGCCAGCCCTAGATTCTCGTCGGGAAGATCGTTATGCGTGGCCTTCATGCCCGGTGCGACGACCTGGTGTCCCCAAGTGGCGAGAACATCGATGGAAGCCGCGCTCTTCACCTCGCGTCGAAGAGATCAGAGGTATGCCCGGTTTTGCAGGCACGCCGGTAACGAGTGTTACTCCTTCCGGATTGGAAATAGCGATGCGCTGCGAGAAGCCGTGCTCGCCGGCCCACTGCGTAAAGCGGTCGACCAGATCCACAGTTCGTTCGCCAACCCTCCAGTTCTTGTACTCGATCTCTCCGATCGAGCGCACCGGTCCGCTGCTGAGAATCCGCCATGTGCGTTCCGCAACATCGGATACCCGGACCACCTGTCCATTGACGAGAGCCGCTACGGAACCGATGCCGATCGACTCCCCGACATCAAAGATGTCGCGCCCGAGAGGCGATTTCTGGTGGTAGACGTAATCGGGCGAGCTGAAAAGGTCGAGATAAAGACCCGGACGCCGTTTGCCATAGAGATCAATCGCGTTTCGCTTATCGAAGTAAATCCGCCACGCTGTTTGATCGGATTCCCAGCCCAGACCCTCGAAGCGTCCCGAGAACTTCATGGCGGTACGCGGCGGATACATACTGCGCAAATGGCCGATTACTTCGGCTGGGCCATAGGCAATGGTGACGATGCGCGTCTGGTTGGGCTTAAGATCGATCTGAAACGCGATCTCGTCGGACTTGCCGTCGCCGTTGAGATCGTCTGCCTGTGAGGGTAACTCGATTGTCTCGAGCGTTCGGGCATCTTCCTCGAGTGTGGAAGCATCGCTGGTGGTTACGACAATGGGTGTCGCCCGGAAGTCGGGCGCAACGTGAACTAGATCGGAAACCTGGACAGTGATGTCCTCGGCTGGCCGCAATTCGGCGGTCTTGATTCGTGACAGCCAGCTTTATGGTCTTGATGCGCGGAGCCGCCTGGAGCAAAGCAAGACCGATCGGAAGCAGCGCTGCTGCGAAGAATCGATCGATCTCATCGCGCCAGCCATCCTCCATCCACCACCAGCACGTGGCCGTGAACATATCTGCTCGCCTCGGAGCAGAGAAACACAGCCGCGCCGCAAACATCGGATGCGTCTCCCCAGCGGCCAGCGGGGATGCGCTCCAGAATCTGACGGTTGCGCGTCTCATTCGAGCGCAGCGCGGCCGTATTGTCGGTGATCATGTAGCCCGGCGCGATCGCATTCACGTTGACGTTCTTGTCCGCCCACTCATTCGCCAGCGCTTTCGTCAGTTGCGCAACGCCACCCTTCGAGGCGGCATACGCCGGTACGGTAATTCCGCCCTGAAAGGAGAGCAGAGAGGCGATATTCAGAATTTTGCCGCCGCCCTGCGCGATCATGTGCCGTCCCGCGAGTTGGCTAAGACGAAAGACGCTGGATAGATTGACCTCCAGCACCATCGCCCAGTCTTCGAAAGAGTAGTCGACTGCCGGAGCGCGCCGAATCGTTCCCGCGTTGTTCACCAGAATGTCGATTCTTCCAAAGTGATCCAGAGTCTGATCCATGATGCGCTGAGCAGTCGCTGGATCGCTGAGATCTCCGATCGACCGGACGTGCCTTGCCGCCTGCGCGGAGAATCGCGCTGCAGGTCTTTGCGGATCGTGAGTGTTGCCATGGCAGGCAATTTCCGCGCCGGCTTCCGCGAGCGCCCCGGCGATAGCAGCGCCTAAGCCCGTTGAAGCGCCCGTCACCAGCGCCACTTTTCCGTCCAGCCGGAACGCATCCAGGATCATGCCGACCCTACAAACGTTAGCCGCGGCCTGTTTCCAGTCCGGAATTGCTGCCTGCGTAGTCCGGCTGCACATTCACTACTCCAAATTGGCGGTCTACCATTTCGCGGTGAGCCGCCATCATCCATAGAAAATTGATGGACCCTCCGGGCGCCGCCACGTTCGGATGATATCCACGAGGCATGGCGACGCAATCGCCTTCGCGAACCGCTACTGCCAAGCTCCGGCTGCCGCGGATTCGTGTAAACGAACTGGACGCCCCAGGCAGGAGGCGGCATGTCGATATAGAGGTAAGCTTCTTCGAGCATTTCGGCGTGCTCATGAGGCGGCCACGAGGTCCAATTGCCCGGCTCGCTAAAGGTGACGCCCGCCACGATTCTGCCCGCCTCGACGTTTTTTCCGATCAGGATGTTGAGATCTCTTCTACAGCTCTCGCCCGCCCGTCTTGAAGTGCAGGCCGGGGTCCCGCTGGACTTCGTGGAACGACACAAATTTCAGTGGATAGTTGTGCTCGACCGGCGCGGAGATCTCCGCCAAATCGCACCCTTCGCCACCTGCGGGCTTGACCGAGAGTTCAGCCCCGCGCGGAATATAGAGAGCATCGTAGAGGACCCAACTCAAAACGCTTTCCGGAGGTCTCGACGGCGGCCCGTCCTTTCAGACAAACGAGACCCGTTTCCTGGCCTTCATTGGCGAACTGTATCGGACTCATCGGCGGAATTCAAGATGATTCGTCCGTAGTGCAGGTGCTCGAGCGGAGACGATCCGGGTCGCAACCAAGAGGTACGTCCCCGCTTCGAGTCGGTATCGCGCACAACACAGCGCGGTCTCGATCAAGGACGTCGACAGTCATGCTCATCTGTCCCCTTTAATTGGTTCACATTGTGAGTACATCATAGATCGGATCACGCTACACAGTCTATGGAGATTCTGAAGAAGTGTCAACAGAAAATCCTCAAACGAACCAATCCGTATTACAATGTGGAACCAATGAGCGCGCATGCATCGGAAGCCACGGGTGTACGAGTTCTCCATAAAACGCTCGATATTCTCGAAACCATCAAGGAATCTCCGTCGGGACTGAGACTTGCCGATCTTCACCGCTCGGTTGAACTTCCCAAGGCGACCGTTTACCGCATCCTGAATACTTTGGAGACGCGCGGCTATCTGGATCGCGATAAGCACGGCCATTACCGCATGGCCAGAAAGCTGTTCGACTTGCAACGATCGGCGCCGATCGAAGAGGTTCTGAGCCGCGCCGCGCAGCCTTTGATTGCGGAACTGGGCGCGGAGTGCAAAGAGACGGTGAATTTGGGAATTCTGGACGCGGGCGAGGTGGTGGTAATTCAGACCATCGAAAGTCCGCAAGCCGTTCGCATGTCTTCTAAGGTGGGCAATCGCCGCCATCTGCACGCCACGGCTCTGGGCAAGGTGATGTTGGCCGGCATGCCGGATAAAGAGATTCTCCGGCTCGTCCGGCTGAAAGGCTTGCCGAAATTGACAGCGAATACGATTGTGACGAAGACCGCATTGCTGGCTGAAATCCAAAAAATGCGCCAGCAAGGCTACGCGATCGACAACCAGGAAAACGAGATTGAGGGACGCTGCATCGGCGCGCCCATCATGGGACCCGGATGGACGGGTGATCGCCGCGTTGAGCATCTCCGGTCCCGTTTTTCGCATGGATATGGCGCGGGCGCGATCGCTGGCATCTAGGTTGAAAGCGTTTGCGCGCCATCTCGCGGCATAAGCCGCTAGTTTCGCATGTCCGATTCGAGCGGCTGTGAGCTTTTGATAAGCAGATCCATGAATTGAACCCAGGATGTTTTCGCGCGCGGAAGCTGGTCATAAGCGGCGAGCAGTTGCTGTGACGGTAAGCCAATGCCGGCGAGACCGGGGAAAATAACGCCGCTTGGGATTATAGGGACTGATCTGCTGATTCCGCCACGTATTCGGATGAAGCACGTAGGGAGTGAGGTAGTCGAAAGCAGTCTGAACACCGATCCCTTGCGCGGTTTTGAAGTGCCAGAGATCGACGTCCGCGACCTGCGCCAATCGGCAAAGGGTAGCGAAAGCATCCAAATTGTATGAAGAGTAGCCGAGCGAATTGGTTCGGGCCTCTTCTTTGGGACAACTTCCGTCCGGCCGGATTTGCGTGGGGACCAGATCTTCGCGATAATCATCGCAAGCTAGGCGGAGCGCGGCGGAATCTCCGGTGAACGCGGCGAACACGGCAACTTTAGCTGCCCACCAGGTGGCGTGATTATTGCCGTTCTGTTTCTCGTCCCGACCTTTGCGGCTGGTCGTCATCCATTCGAGGAATTGAGAGAACCATTCGCGCAGCGAACGGAGCAGAGCGGCATCGAATCCGCCCGCCGCTTCGAGCAACGCGATGCCTTGCACGGCATGCATGAGCGAATTGGTATCGATGAGACCAATTCCCCGGCCCGAGGTGATGCCTCGGATGGCCTGTCCATATTCGAGATTCGGGTTCATCCGGGTTTTTGGAGCGACGAACCAGGTGGCGAGAACTTCGCTGGCGTGACTCGCGCAACCGGGCATGTTGAACAGATACGCTCCGATACCGAGTGCGAGAACCGCTTCCGACATGGTTTCCAGGTCGTCGCGATTCGCGGTGAAGCGATTCGGGTTGCGCTCGCCATCTTTCCGGATGTACGGCCCGCTCGGATTTTGCGGGTCGGGCCAAAAATACGGCGCCTCGCTGAAGTAGTCGTTCGGCCCGGCGGGCGTGCTGATGCCGTTGGGCCTATGAAAGGTAACGCTCCATGGGCCGGCTTCTAAGGCGTTATCGGCAAAGGTTCTGAGAATAGGATGAGTACGGGCAGCAGAGTCACGCATCCGCTTGGCGTCGCCGGACGTGATCATCAGCAGTTGGGAGTCTGCGGGTGCCGATTGTGCGAAAAGCGATCCCGCGGCGGCTGCGATAAATTCCCGGCGACCGATCACACTCAATCCCGCAGAACTCAGAAATCGAACCGCGCAACCATCTGCAGGAACCGCGACTGATACGCCGTTGTAATCAGGCCAAAGTTCGGCGAATTGAAATAGGGCACTCCGGCGGAAGTAGCCGCTAACGTCAGGCTGCTGCTCGGAGCTTGGAAATTCGTGTGGTTTAGCGCGTTGTAGGCTTCGGCGCGGATCGTGAACTTTAACCTCTCGGTGAGATCGAATGCGCGGCCCACCGATACGTTGAGGTCCAGCTGGCCGGGAGCGCGCACTACATTCCGTCCGAGCGTGCCGATCTCCGTAGGCAGAACCTGAGTGCGAGCTTTTCCCGATCCCACGAAGTAAGGTCCGACTGGAGCGAGCGGAAAATTGGAGGCACTGACCGGCAACAGATACTGCACGCCGGTTCCATTCGGCGTTTCCGAAGTATAGAGGCTGACGCCCGGATTCAAGTCATTCGGCCGCTGTTGATTTGTACCCGTCTGAGCGGGATTATCATTGCTTTGCCCGATGTAAATCGGTAGGCCAGTTTGGGCGGTGAGCATCGGGAAAATCTCGAAATTCCGCACCCACCGATTGCCTCTGGTTTTGTACTCGAATGCGGCAGTAAAAACGTTTGTCCGATCGAATTCGCTCGGAGCCTTGTTTATCGCGAGTGAATACTGGGGGAACTGCCCGAGATTGAGACCGGAAGGTTGAGAGAAGCTGTACAAGCCGCTGGCGTCGTCTATCGATTTAGACCAAACGTAACTGGCCATGAAGGTCAGATTGTCTGCTGTAGTGGCGATTCACGCTGGTCTGCAGCGCGTTGTAAGTGGAGCTTCCCTCCATATTCAGCGAGTTGAAGCTGCCGATGGTGCTAAAGGGGCGCGCGAGTTGGGTCGCGAGCGTTGTGTTTGCCAGGCCAACTGCGTTGTCGATCGCGGGATTATAGGGAACCGTGTTCGTTGGCAGATTTACCGCGAGATGCACGCCCTTGGAGCCGACATAGTTGACATCGACAACCGTGCCCTTTGCAATCTCCTGCTGGACTCCAAAATTCCACTCCTGCGCATACGGCATCGGGCTGACTTGCGCAAATGCGTCGTAATCGGTCAGGTTGAGGAATTGGAAGGCGAATTGAATTGAGCGATGTTGGCTTGCGGATTTTGAGGATTGTTTGTGGCGACGTAGGGCATGCCTTGATGCAGCTTGAACGGCTGAGCGACGCCGGTTCCCAGATTATTGAACGATTGCTCGACGTTATAGCCGGGGAACAGCACCTGACCGCCCAGGTCTGAAAAGATGCCGGCGTAAAAAATGCCGAAACCGGAATGGATTACGGTTTTAGAAGTCGGGCTATAAGCGAAGCCGACGCGAGGCCCAAAATTCCTCTTTGAAGCGGTCAGGTTCAGAGTGTCGGAGACGCGTTCTTACCCGCGAAGAGCACCTGGCCTGTGATGGGATCGACGCGCGAATATTCATTGTTCGCACTTGTCAACGGAGATTCGTATTCCCAGCGAAGACCGAGATTCAGCGTTAGATTCGGCCTGATTTTCCAATCGTCCTGAATAAAAAAACCAACGTTGTAGTTGCGTCGTCCGATCAGAGGTTGCGGAAGAGAATACGAGCTGGTTTTTATACTCGCCAAGAAGAAAATCGGCGAGAGAGTTGATGGAATCGCCGGTTGTGTTTTTGGCGGACGTGATGGAGCCGTCGAAAGTATAGCTTCCATTCACGTCGGCAATCGGGTTGTAGTCGTCAAACTGATTCTTGCGAAGCTGGCCTCCGAACTGAACCAGATGGTTTCCAAAGGACTTGCTGGTATTGGCGATTGTCTGATAATTGTTGTCGATCTGCGTACGAATGGAATTCGAATTGGATCCCAGCGGTGTCGTAAAGCCGTCTATATTGAACTCCGGTGCAGCAATACCAAACGAATCTGCAATGCCAAATGCGGTCGTGGAGTTAAGGCCCAGCGTCGGCGGAACGATTTCCGAGTTGTTGCGGAAGAAACCGAACCGGAACTCCGTAATGAGCGTGGGACTCCAGGTGTGTGTCAGACCCACAGTGGATTCGTAACCTGTGGTGTTGCTTGGACCTACCTGCGTTTCGAGAGTGCTCCCGGGAAGCGCAGGTTGTGTAGGAGAGAAGTTGTTGAAGTGAACGAAGGTCCAGAATAATCGGGTATTCTCAGAGATCGATTCGTCTATGCGCGCCAGTCCCGTATTGGTGGTTGGATGGCTCGATCCGACCGACACATAGTTGTTGGTCAGGATATTATCGGTTTTATTCAGAGTGCCGGGAGAATTTGGCGCAGGCAATTGGCTCAAAATCTTCAAAGCCGCCGGATCGATCAGACTGGCAGGGATGGTGTTCCCGGCGAACTGCTTCCCGGTCGCCGGATTGTAGACCGGTGTAGGCGACGCGGAGAAATTGCCGTTTGCATAAGCGCCGTAAGGGAGCGTTGAGGTCAAGTTATAAGGACTGGCTTGGAGCAGGCCTTCGTAATTGATGAAGAAGAAGGTCTTATTTTTTGCGTTATAGAGTTTGGGAATTGAAAGTGGGCCGCCAATCTTACCGCCGAAGAGGTTATACCTATCTTCAGAGCGCGGCTTACCGAGCAGGTTATTGAAGTAATTATTCGCATCAAGATCCTCATTTCGGAAATAACCGTACGCCGCACCGTGATAGTCATTCGTGCCGGAGTTTGTAGTAAGCGTGACGATTCCGCCGGAGGTCCGGCCGTATTCTGCGGAGTAAGAAGACGTCAGAACCTTGAATTCGCGAATGGAATCGGCTGGGGGAAGCGTCTGCGGCGAACCGGTAGAGCCGGTCACGACAGATACTCCGTCGATCAGGAACTCGCTATTGAGCGTGCGGCTGCCGTTGATGGAAAGCTGCGCGGTATTTAATCCACTCTGGTTGGTTATGTCGTTTCCGGCGGAAACTCCCGGCGTGAGGGCGAGCAGGTTCAGAACGTTTCGGCTCGGCAGAGGCAAATCCTGCACCTGCGAGGGTGTTATCGTGTTGCCCAAAGAGGAAGTGTCAGTCGCTAATTGGCCTTCAGTGGACCCTTCGACGGTCACCGTCTCGGCTACCGCGCCCACCTGCAAGCCGACGCTGATGTCGGCGCGTTCATCTACGGTAAGGTGAATGTCGGAGATCTGTTGGGTCTTGAAGCCGTTTGCCGCGACGTTCAAGTTATAGCGTCCAACTGGAAGATCGGCAGCGCGATACACGCCGCTGGTGTTGGTTTGCCCTGTGTATACGGTAACGCCGCTGTCGGCATTCGCGATCGTGACGGTGGCGCCCGCGATTGGGGATTTCGACGGGTCCGTGACCGTGCCCGAAATGACTCCGGTTACCCCCTGAGCCCAGGCAAGCGATCCAAGCAGGATGGCTAAAACAAAACTGCTCCAAAGTACGATGCGCCGGCTGGCTGCGACACGGCAGAATTTCATGGCTGACCCCCTTGGCGTCCGGTAGTTTCACAGTATGAGACAGGCTAGACCAGATGCTGCTACACAGTCTAGTTCGGCAGCAAAAAGGTGTCAATCGAAAAAAAGCGACGCCCCTGGCAGATGTATCGCGATGGAATCTCAGGTCCGCGGCGCGCGGCAAATGACGATTGAAGTGTCACGCGAAAGACGGCTGCGGCTTTTGACGCGGAGCAGCGCTTCAAAGTATGGGAATTTATCGCGCTGAGCATGCGGCAGAAGTTTTTTCAGGTGTGCCATCGCTCCGTTGTCCGCGAGGAAGTCGCCGGCTGCGTTCATGGCAGAGCCTCCGCTGCTGGACAGAATCAAGACTGTTCCCGTTCCGCCAAGGTTCGGAAGCATCGCAATCATCGCGTATCCGTCACCCGAGGATCGAAAGCGATCCTCTGACTCTGTGGTCGCCCAGGTATCGATGGGGTAATATCCCCCGCGATCGCCATCATATTTCCAGCGCAACCCGACGCGATCCTGAAACGCCTCGATCCAGGGATTCGACAGGCGATTGCCCAATAGGACCGCGTTGTCGGCTCGCAGTTCGCGAAACGAATAATCGCGCGCGAAATGAACGCTGGCAACGCCCTTTGCATCGCTGGCGATGGCTCCGAGTTTCCACAGCAGGGCTGCGCTTGCATAGCTTGACTGCCGTTTCAGGATGATGGCGCCGGCCGCCTCTTGGCTTAACCTCTGCTTCGAAGAATCTGCTGCGAGGCCGCGCAGATAATTACGATTGAAATAGTCGGAGAGCGCAATCGGCCTGCCAGTCAGTTCCTGATACAAGCCGACACCTTCGTCATCCATGACTATATCCGTACGGGAGCCCGCGACAAAAATTTGCGACCATATTCCATGAACTGCGGTTTGAGCGGCGGAGAGCGACGGCATACCCGAGATGCTTTTCCCGCGAATCAGTAGAGCAACGGCTACGAGAGCGAAGATACCGACAACGCCGGCAAAGAGCCCAATCCCCCAAGCCGTTCGTGGGATTGACGCGGGCCCTGGTGCAGCCGGAAGCACGGGCACAAGCGGTGGGACGGTCTCGCTGGGTTTGCGATCGGAAAAGACCGGCGCGTAATTCCCCTTTGGAAGCTCAATCAGGACCGGCTCGTCGCGGCCTTCCGACGAGAAATATTGCTCCAGCCGCTTCCGCAGCATCGAAGCGTGTACGCGCACGATGTTATCGGAGATGGTGTCGTAATCGACGGGCCGCCCGAAGACCGCATGTCCGACTTCCTGTTCGTGGATCTCGTGCGCGCCGTGCTCCAGTACCCGGTCACAAACATAAACGAGCAGGTCACGCAGCCTTGCAGACCGGCCGATATAGCGGCTGGCTGCCACACGTTCCACCAGGAGCTTCCGCGTATCGACGGGGATCGGGGTGCGGGACACGACTTACATGCAATTGTAAAACGGGATTCGCACGAGTGAGGTTTTACGTGTCTTTTACGTCAAGAGTCGCACGTGTAAATTGCTGAAATCACTGGAAGTGGCAACGTCCGTCCGCTCTACACCGTGAATTCACTTGGACCGGGTCCTCAAGGCTTCGTACTATGGCCAAAACTGGGCATGAAGAAGGAATTTGCAATTTTCTGGATCGTCGCTGGCTTACTCACAGCGCCGGCTGGGACGAGCGCACAGCAGAGCGCGAAGCGGCCGAAAATTCTGGGCGTCGCTCATATAGCGCTTTATGAGAGCGATCTAAACAAAGCACGGTCCTTTTATAAGGACCTTCTCGGTTTTGCCGAGCCTTACAGTCTCAAGCGTACGAACAGCAATGAGGACCGGATCGCGTTCATAAAAATAAACGACTATCAATACCTGGAGCTCTTTGCCGAACCGCCGAAGCAGGACGGGCACTTGAGCCATATTTCGTTCTACACGGATAACGCTGAGGGCATGCGCGAGTACCTAGCGTCACAGGGCGTCAAAGTTCCCGACAAGGTAGGTAAGGGTCAGATTCGGAACCTCAACTTCAACATCACAGACCCGGACCATCACACGGTAGAAATTGTCGAGTACGCGCCAGACGGATGGAGCATGCAAAACAAGGGCAAGTTCATGCCGGACACCCGCATCTCAGATCATATGACGCACGTGGGCGTGGTGGTTGGAAATCTGGATTCGTCAATGAAGTTCTATCACGGCATTCTCGGATTTGAGGAGTTCTGGCGCGGCGCTGCTGGATCGGGTAAGACTTTGAGCTGGGTAAATATGCGGGTTCCGGATGGAACGGACTATCTGGAAATGATGTTGTATCGCACTTACCCTGGCCCGGAACAGATCGGCACCAAGAATCACCTCTGCCTGGTTGTGCCCGACATCGAAAAAGCGATCGCCACGCTCGAGGCCCGGCCTGCTTACAAGAATTACGGCAAGGAGCTGAAAGCTCAGGTCGGAGTGAATCGCAAACGCCAGGTGAATCTCTATGATCCCGACGGCACCCGCATTGAGTTAATGGAGGCGACGACCATAGATGGCAAACCGGCTCCCTCTTCGGATGCACCGCCGCCATCTGGCGAGCCGCCCAGCGCTCGATAACTATATGCGAACCGCATCTATCGCAATCTCAATCTTCGTTCTGGCAACAGCGTGCATCTCTGTGTGTTTCGGCACAGCGCCGGATACGGCTCAACCGCCTGTAACGGGAATTGCCCACATGGGGTATTACGTCAGCGACTTAAGCCGGGCACGCACGTATTATCACGATTTTCTCGGTTTCGATGAAGCCGTCACGCTCGAGAACCCCAACGGAACCGACCACATCGCGTTCTTCAAAATCAACGATCGTCAGTTCATCGAGCTTTTTGCGGAGCCAGTGAAGAACTACGGCTTTATCCACGACATTGCCTTTCAGACCGATGATGCCGATCGCACGCGCGCATATTTAGCGTCGCACGGCGTGATGGTACCGGCGGCCATCGGCAAAGACGAAGCCGGCAATCTGAGTTTCGAGATTAGCGATCCCTCCGGTTATGTCGTACGCATGATTCAGTATGAGCCCGATAGCAGGACCGGCCGCACAGCCGGTAAATTCATGACTGCTGCGCAAATTTCGACTCAGATCGATCATATTGGGGTACTGAGCAAAGACAAAGAGGTTGCAGCGAACTTTTACGCCTGTATTCTCGGCTCACAAAACACCGGCGAGAACAAACTGCTCGTCGGAAAGGGACCCGATCGTTTCGAGATCGGATTCGAACGCAAGCCGCCGACGCCCGAGCGTTATCACATCAAGAATCACATCTGCCTGTCGGCGCCGGATGTGCCGAAAATGGCGAGTCTCCTGGAAGCGAAGCCGATTTACAAGCAGTTTCGCGAGATAGAGACACACGTTCTGCCCAATGGTAAACATGTGGCGGAATTGTACGACCCGGATGGGAACCGGATCGAAGTAATGGAGCCTCCGAAAGAACACTGAGATCTGAAAGGAACCGCCATAATGCGTACCGAGTCTGCTGCGCTTCTCACTTCCATACTTTTTCTGTTCGCCAGCCTTGCCGTGGCGCAAACGCCCAGCGCCACTGTGGTGGGTAGAGTTACAGATCCGTCGCATGCGCCCATCGTGGGAGCCACAGTTCAAGTGCGCAGTGTGACAACCAATGAGATTCGCACCGCGCAATCACAGGCTGACGGCGAATATACCGTCTCAAACCTGCAGCCAGGTACGTATGACGTCACGTTTGACAGTTCAGGATTCAAACAGTTACGCGAGAGCAATCTCACGCTTCAGGTGGATCAGCAAGCGCGTGTGGATGCACAGCTCGAAGTCGGTGCTGTCTCACAAACCGTGGATGTGACAGCGAATGTTGCTCTACTGAATACGGAGACTTCCTCGCTAGGAGATGTAGTCACGCAACCTGAGATCATGCAGATGCCGCTGGACGGCCGTGACTTCACTGATCTCGCATTCATGGTTCCGGGTATAGAACCGGCCCAGCAGAAAGGCAAAGGATCCCCGTACGTCACGAACGGTGCGCGGCCGGATTCGGGCGATATTCTGATCGACGGCTTTAGCGACGAAAGCCCGCGCGATGCAGGAGCGCAGGTGTCACCGCCGCTGGATTCGTTGGAGGAGTTCAAGCTTCAGACATCCGATTACTCGGCTGAATACGGCCGCTTGGCTGGGGGCGTCACGAACATGGTGCTCAAGACCGGCGGCAATCAACTTCACGGCACCCTGTTTGAATTCGTCCGCAACGATCTCTTTGACGCTCGCAATTTCTTCGATGCCGCAAAGAGCGAGTTGCGAAGGAATCAGTTTGGAGCCACGTTCAGCGGTCCAATTGTCATTCCCAAAATCTATAACGGACACAATAAAACATTTTTCTTGTTCAGTTGGGAAAGCTACCGGCAAGTCCAGGGAGAAAGTCAACTCGGCGTGGTGCCAACTGTATTGGAGCGGCAGGGGAACTTCTCTCAGGATGTAAACTCCGCGGGAAAACCTGTTTTGTTGAAGAATCCGTTTGCCGCGGGTTCGTGTACAGCGACCAAGACCAGCGCATGCTTCAAAGGCAACATTATCCCGCCGTCCCTCGTCAGCAGCATCGCCCTCAAAGTTCTGAACTATTATCCACTTCCAAACTTCTCGGGTCCCAACAACTTCCTCGCATACGGTCACGACGATCTCGATTGGAATGACTTTCTGTTCAAAGTGGACCAAAAGTTGACAGATAAGGATAATCTGTCCGTACGCGTGTTGGAGCGCCGCAGCAATTCCATCAACCCGTTTCCGAGCAGCGATTTAGGCACGTTTGCGGCAACCACCAATACCGCCGGAGAGCTTTATGGCATTTCCGAGGAGCGCATCTTCACGCCGAATCTGGTGAATGAATTCCGAGCCGGGATAACACGTACCAGGGACGGAGAGCTGGCAAATGATGCAGGAACGGCCTACGCCAGTCAGTTTGGCATTCCAGGGAGTACGACAAACCGTGACTTAGTGGATTTTCCCAAGTTCAGCCTCAGTGGCTATGAGACTCTCGGCGACAACAGTTCGGATCCAATCCACTACACCGTAAACAACTATAACTTTAACGACGTGCTTACATGGATCAAAGGAAAACACACCATCACGCTAGGCGTGGACGTGTTGCACGTTCAATATTACCAGCCTAATAACTCTAACTTTAACGGTACATTCACCTTCAAGGGAAATTATACTGGAGACGCGCTGGCGGATTTTTTGATCGGCTCGCCGACAAGTACATCTCTTACAACTGGAAACCCATCCAATTACCTGTTTGCAAGTAACTACGGTGCATTCGTTCAGGACGATTACAAAATCGTACCTAACCTGACGCTCAATTTAGGCGTTCGCTACGAGATCGAGGGCGCGCCCTACGAGAAATACGGGCAGCTGTCAAATTATAGCCCCTCACTTCAAAAAATTATTATCGGCGGTGATACGACGGTACCTAACTTGGATTCGATTCTCGCCACCGCGGGCCTTACCGGCCGGGTTGGACTAGCGAGTGCTTACGGATTACCGTTCGCCGTTGCGCGCACGAACTACGACGATTTCGCGCCGCGCGCCGGCTTCGCGTGGCGGCCATTCAACGACAATCGCACCGTCATCCGCGGTGGTTATGGCATCTTCTACGATGGGTCCAGGCTGAACCCTGTGCGCACCGATTTAGCGGGTGGATTCCCCTTCTCGGTTCCTCAGACCTTTAACGCTCCAACCACCAGGGCTTCGTTGGTCACGTTGGCGGATCCTTTTCCGCGATCAGTGGCGCAAGATACGGGCGTAACAAATGCAGCCGGTTACCAGGTGAACGCGCCAACGCCGTACTTACAAAGTTGGAACTTCACGCTGGAGCGCGATTTAGGCGGAGGAATCGGCCTCGAGGCGGGATATGCGGGATCCAAGGGCACGCATCTGAGCCGGAAGTATGATATCAACCAGGAATTCCACCAGCCCGGGCTGGAACTGCCCAATGGCACATTCCCGAGACCCAACCCGGTGTTCAGTGACACCGAGTATTACTTCTTCGGTTCGAATTCGAGCTACAACGCCGGCATCCTGAGCATTCATAAGCGCCTTCAGCACGGCTTATTCTTCCGCGTGAATTACACGTATTCGAAGTCGATCGATGATGCGTCCGGGGAGAACTACGCGGGGGCCGGTGGGTATCAGGGCGCCCAGAACTCGCTCGATCTCGCCGCCGAGCGCGGGCGCTCGGATTTCGACATCGCAAACTATTTCAGCATGGATTTCATTTACCAATCTCCGTTTCATCGGAACTTGTTGTTGCGGGGTTGGGAGCTTGCCGGCAGCGGCCAGGTGCATAGCGGCCAGCCTTTTACTCCTACGCTGTCGACCGGCACTCAGGATCTCGGCCAAGCCACTCGGCCGGACCGCATAGGTAACGGCACGCTGGCCAATCCAACTCCAAACATGTGGTTTGATGTCGCCGACTTCCCAGTCATCCCCATCACCGCTTACGCTTTCGGCGATTCGGGACGAAATATCTTAAATGGTCCAGGCTTTCTAGGCTTCAATTTTCTGTTAAGCCGAGTGTTCTCCATCACGGAGCGAAGTAAACTGCAGATCCGATGGGAAGTATTCAACGCAACCAATCACCCGAATTTCAACCTCCCGAATACGGCTGTGAATACCTCGAGCGCGGGGACGATTACCACCGCGATGGCTGGACGAGAAATCCAGTTCGGCGCGCGGTACTCATTCTGAGGCAGCGCAAACGAACGCCGTTTTGAATTCAAATTTGAAAAGGAAGCTCCCGAATATGTATCGATTCACCGCCATGACAATTTTGTTCAGTGCTGCCGTATTTGCTCAGCAAACAACCCCTTGCGCAGGGCTGCCCCCGGGCAGACACGCGCTGCTCGAGCGCCTGAGCGCCCAGTTTGGCCTCACCTGCGACCAACAACTGAAGATTGAGCCGTTGCTGCACGACGAGGAATCGGTAACCAAGCCCCTGCTCAAATTTAGCTCGCTGTCGCCGGAGCAGAAGCAAGAGATGATGTTGACCATAAAGCTTGCAGCGCGGCGCCAGGTACGATCGGAACTCACGCCGGAACAGCAGAAAGACATGGACAAGGAGGTAGAGAATGTATCGCGAGCGGCGCACGGCCACACGGCGACTGCCAAAAAGCCCCCAGCGAAAGAGGCAGAACCAATAACAGGTCTTGCGAATGAAGAGATTCTGAGCAAAGCCATTCTGCACTATTCCGCGCTCACGCCGGAAGAAAGGAAGACCATGCTTCTTAAAGTAAAAGAGGCAGCTCGAAATGACAATGCGCTCCAATTGACCCCCGAAGAAGAGAGGCAACTCGATACTGAAATACGGGACCTAAAGAAGTAAGGGTCTGAGATGTTCTTACACCGCCGGGACTTCCTCAAAAGTACCAGCGTACTGCCCATTTCCGCCGCTGCATTTGCTGCTGTAAATCGGCCCGTACTGAAGACCGCACTCAACGCGTATTCATTCAATAAGTTGCTGAACGACGCCCGCAGACATCGCGGTCCAGGCATTACGTTAATGCAGGTTTTAGAATTCGCCGCGAAAAATAATTTCGACGGCTTCGATGCCACTGGATATTATTTCCCGAGTTATCCGGCAATGCCGCCTGATACCTATGTTGACAGCCTGAGGAATCGAGCCGCCGATCTGGGAATCGTTATTAGTGGGACCGGTGTCCGCAACAACTTTACTACTTCCGATAAGTCGATTCGCGACGCGGATGTCAAGCACATAAAGGAATGGACCGAGGTAGCTGCGAGGCTGGGAGCGCCCGTGATCCGCGTCTTCGCCGATACTCAAATGAGAAACCAGACCTGGGAAACCGTAGCGCCGGGCTGTACAAGAGATCAAGTTCAGGAATGGATCGTGGCGGATCTGAGGGAATGCGCCGATCACGGCAAGAGCTGTGGCGTTCAGATTGGCGTTCAGAATCACGGCGATTTTCTGAAGACAGGCCGGGAATTGCTAGCGTTGGTCAAGGCCGTCGGTTCGGACTGGTGTGGCCCTATCGTGGATACCGGCTATTTCAAGACCGGCGATCCCTACGTGGATATTGCCCTGGTGGCGCCGCATGCCGTGAATTGGCAAATCAAGCAGAGCGTTTTCGGCGAGGACAGTGACGTCCCGACAGACTTGGTCAAACTTATCAAAATCGTCCGGAAATCAGGCTATAGCGGCTATCTTCCGATTGAGACGCTCTCACCGAAAGGAAAGCCATATGATCCTTATACTGTCGTGCCTGAATTCCTCAGCCGGCTTCGGGCGGCAATCGCGCAGACGGCTTAAAGGCAAAGGAGAATCGTGTTGGATTTACGCAGTTCACGTCGTGGTTTTATAGCCGGGTTGGGAGCGGCCGCCGCGACAGCGATGCCATCGCGTTTCGCACTCGCATCTTCTGGCCCAGCAGAGGAAATCCGCTTCGGGTACACAGCCATGACCTGGGGCAAGGCGGAGCGCCAGGCGATCGACGATATTTCCGCTCTCGGGTTTCAAGGAATACAGTTCCGCAGTGACGCGCTCACCGAGTTTGAACCGTCTGAACTGCGTGATTTATTGCAGCAGCACAAGCTAACGTTCGTCGCGCTCTCGAGTGGTGAACTCTCAATCGACCCTGCAGTCGAATCCGACCAGATTGCGGAACATACTGCGCACGCAAAGTTCGTGCGGGATGCGGGTGGTCTTTACCTTCAGGTACTCGATCAACTTAAACCTTATCCGCGGACCGTTACGCCCGAAGACTGCAAGCGACTGGGTCAACTGCTTACTAAGTTGGGGAAACGTACGGCCGATCTGGGCATTCCGTTGGGGTATCACAATCATCTGAACACGATCGGCGAGCACCCTTCCAATCTCAAGATGGTGCTCGAAGCTTCGGATCCGAAGTACGTAAGGCTCGAATTGGATACGGGGCATTCGGTCGCGGGAGGTGGCGATCCGGCCAAGGCCATTGAGGAATATCACAGCAGGCTGCTGTTTCTTCATCTGAAAGACGTGGTGGATATCCCTTTGCATACCGAGAATGCGAAATATCCATTTAAGTTTGTAGAACTCGGTTGCGGAAAGGTGGACTTTCGTGCCGTGTTCGCCGCCCTGGCAAAAATCAAATACCGTGGCTGGGCGATTGTAGAACTGGATCATGTGCCCGACAAATCAAGAACGCCGAAGGAATCGGCTATGATCAGCAAGCGGTATCTCGAAGAGAAGCTCGGGATCGGCCTTTAGACCTCTCGCCAGACGAATAATGAAATAGAAAGCTGGCATCTATAGAGTTGTGAACAACCTCAATCGCTTCCATGGGTTATTCGCCTACGATGCTTGGGTGAACCGCGAAACCTTAGATTCATTTGCGAGCGTCGCTGAAGCTCATGGCCCACATTTTCGGCGCCGAGTACATCTGGGTTTCTCGAATCAAGGCGCAGAAATCACCATTAGCGGGTTGGCCCGAATTGACCTCTCGCTGAAAAGCACGAACGGATAAAAAAATTCTATCCTTTGCATCGGCCGTTGCGAGCTGGTCCTCGATAGTCGTCTATTTCGGCCGATAATGGCTGGCATGAATAAAGGACAAGCTGTCGCGACAAATCATCGCACCGCAGTTTTGAGGATCGCATTAATTGCCGGAACCCTGGATATTGCCGATGCCCTTGTTTGGAATCTGTTCCGAGGAGTTAGGCCATCAAACGTCTTTCAATATATCGCTAGCGGACTCATCGGTGTGCGCGCATTCCGGCTCGGCGCCGGGTCTGTTGTGCTCGGCGTTGTGCTGCACTATGCAATCGCGTTAATTTGGACGGCTATCTTTTATTTACTGGCCCGCAACTTCGCACTTCTACTACGTCGACCCGTGTTGAACGGCCTGCTTTATGGAATCTGTGTGTACGTAGTGATGAACTTTGTTGTCCTGCCGCTCTCTGCGATTCCGCCTGCGCTGCACGCACCGACGTTCGGTTCTCGAATTAACGGTATTTTGGCACTTATGTTCTGCATTGGCCTGACTATTTCGCTGCTGATGCGGCGCCACTTTGGAGAGTATCCCCGATGATGCGTACTCGGAATTGCGTTATACCGTGCTACTCGGTTAATTTCAAGACCCATGCCGGTTGGCTCATCAGCTTTTCGGGTAAGTCGGGCAGCTTCACGGATACGGAATCGCCCGTTATGCTCCAGCGCAAAGGAGCATCCGTGCCTAGTAACGTGACCGATCTGAGCTTACGGCCGTCGAATTTCTTGACGATGATCTGCCCTCCGGGCCAGGACGGCAGGATTGCATAAACATCAGAACCTCTTGAAGTGAAGAATGCTTCGATCGCAGCTTTCCCCCGCTCCGATTTCCCAACCAGCTTGGATACGTCGTACGGCGTCTTGAATTCCTGGTTGTAATTGACGTTGGGAAGCTGGCCTTCGCTCCACTGCCGTGATTGCTTCCACGGCCTGGTTCCGTAGATCGCCTCGCCGTTGATCTTCAACCAATCGCCGACGTCATGCAGCCGTTGCTGCATGATCACTGGAATGCGGCCGTCGGCAGTAGGACCGATATCGAGCAAAAGGTTGCCTCCTCGGCTCACAATATCCACCAGCATTAGAACTAGCTGCCGGCTCGTATGATAGTCCTGTAACTGCTCATCACGGTTATACCCATAGGAGAAACCCATCCCGCGGCTCTCTTCCCAGGGATGCTGCAAGCCGCTCATTCCGGCCGTGTACTCGGTCGTCCAATAACCGCCGTGCTTGTGACGCGTGTCGCTGCCCCAGCGATCGTTAATCACGACTTTATCTTTCACGGGCGAATCATTGAAAAGCCAGGCGAGTAGTTCGGGGCTTCGCCACTCCGAAGAAGGAAGTTCCCATTCGCCGTCCGAGAATAGGATGTCGGGTTGGTAGCGCGTCACCAGATCCTTAAACTGCGGATGCATGTGCTCCGAAACGTAGCGCTTCTTATCCGAAAGCCAAAGCGGGTTGTACCATTCGTACAACGAATAGTAATAGCCCATTCTGAGCTGCTTGCGACGGACTGCCTGCGACAGATCGCCCAACAGATCGCGATGCGGGCCGGTCTCCACGGCATTCCACGGCCTTCCCCATGTTGCGGACGCCTCGCGACTTGGCCACAGCGCGAAACCCTCATGATGTTTCGAGGTGAGCACAATGTATTTCGCGCCGGATTGAAGGAACACATCTGCCCAATGGTCCGGATCGAAAAGCTCGGCACGGAACGTCGGGGCGAAACGCTGGTACGGGAATGCGGCTCCGTAAACGCGCTCATGGAATGCCCAGGAACCCGCATCGACCGGATTAGCGGTTGGTTTTTGTCCTTCAGTGATGGCGTGCCAATACCACTCGGCATACGCAAGTTCATTCGGAAGCACAGGGGCAAATGACGGAACCGAGTACACGCCCCAATGGATGAAGATGCCGAATTTAGCGTCTGTAAACCAGGATGGCGTAGGCCGGCTGTCGATAGATTCCCATGTCGGATCGTAATGCTGGGCGGCGGCGAGTGTAGCGCCAAGCATCACTAACAACGTGAGCGGTTTCACCAGATGCTTTATTTGATCTCTCATGGAGTAATCCTGAAGACGTACGCGTAACTGCCAACCGGCTGAAGCGGAAGCTCCAAATTCAGCCCGTCGCGATTGCGTGACCACTTCAGTGGAACGCCGGATCCAAGCAATTGAACGGACTTGATATTCACACCGGCCATAGGTGCACCTGCGGCAAGTGTTTTGATGCTGAGTTTGCCGTCCTTCGGCCAGGCGAGAGCGATCGCGTACAGGATGCCATTCTTGGTAGTGAATCGAATGTCGCGGCTTGAATAAGGTTCTGTGTTCGTATCGTGAAATGCGCCGCCGGCAACCTTCGTGGGTCCTTCTCCATACACCTTCCACGGGCGGGTCCCGTAAATTGCCTCGCCGTTGATTGAGAGCCAGCGGCCAATTTCCAGAAGAATTTGTTGGGCCTTCTCAAGGATCGTTCCATCCGGCTTCGGACCGATGTTCAGAAGAAGAGAACCGTTCTTGCTGACGATATCTACCAACTCCCCGATCAGCGATTCCGGAGAGCGAAACGTATCATCCTTAATGTAGCCCCACGACTTTACACTGATCGACGTATCGGTTTGCCAGAACAACTGGCGCGATGTATCCAATTGTCCGCGCTCAATATCGAGAACTGCCGCGCCGTCGGGAAAGGCATGAAGTTTGTAGTTGATAGCAGCGGGATAACCCAGCTTCTTGGCGCGATCGTAGTAGAAAGCTGCAAAACGGCGTAAGTATGGCTCCGCTTCCTTTGTATTGATCCACCAATCGAACCAGACAATTTCCGGGCGATACTTATTAACGATTTCTGTTGTCCGGGCGATCCAGTCATCGAGGTACGCAGAATCGGGATGTCCAGCCCAGTCCTGATGGTTTTTATTTGTAACTCCGGCATGCGCCGGGCCGTAGAAAGACGCATACCGAGGGTCTTGCACATCGCAATCGAATTCACGGCCCCCATTCATGAAGAAGTAATGCTCGATGCGATGGGTAGAAGTTCCGAAATGAAGGCCTTCAGCCCGTACCGTTTTCTCCAGTTCGCCTACGACATCCCTGTGCGGTCCCATCTTTGCGGCGGTCCAGTCGGACAGGTCGGAGTTATACATCGCGAATCCATCATGATGCTCGGCCACAGAAATCACGTATTTGGCGCCCGAGTCGCGAAACAGTTTCGCCCAAGCCGCAGCATTGAAGTTTTCAGCTTTGAATTGCGGGATGAAGTCTTTGTAGCCGAACCTGGTTTCGGGTCCGTAAGTCGCTATTTGATGCTCATAATCTTTACTCCCGAGCAGATACATGTTGCGTGGATACCATTCGCTGTCGAATGCCGGAACCGAATAGACGCCCCAATGGAGGAATATCCCGAATTTCGCGTCTTCATACCATTGAGGGATTTGATAGGTCTTCAGCGAATCCCACTCGGGACGGAAAGGACCTTCCTGTCCCTCTTTGTCCATCTGCCTCAATAGGACAGAGCGCTGGGTATCGAATTTCTGGACGGATTTCTGCCACACAAGATCGTCGGCATTGGGGGTTTGGGCAAAAACGGAAACCAACATGCTGCTGCAAACGACAATAGGTCGAATTCTCATAGTCGATTTTGAGTTTGATTTGGGAGCATCGCAGGCTATTATATACGTTAACTGTAACGATATTAGTCCGCGATCGGCAATCCAGGATCGTTGGCCATGGATAATAAATCGGGAATGGCTATCCGGATGAAAGACGTCGCCCAGGACTTGGGCCTCTCCGTCATCACCATCTCCAAGGTTCTTCGAAACCATTCCGACATCAGTCCGGCGACGCGCGAACGCGTATTGAAGCGGATGAAAGAGCTGAATTACCGGCCCAATCTGGCAGCTCGAGCGCTGGTTACGGGGAGGAGTTATCTCATTGGTCTGGTTGTGCCGGACCTGATGCACTCTTTTTTCTCTCAATTGGCGAAAGGCGTGACGAGAGTGCTCCGCAAAAAGGGGTACAACCTGATCATGTCGTCCTCCGAGGAAGATCCCGATCTCGAGAAGCAGGAAGTAGAGCAAATGTTGGGTCGTGGTCTTGACGTCTTTCTGATCGCTTCCGCGCAGTTGTCGGTAGACAGCTTTCGCCGGATCGAAGAGCACAACAAGCCGTACATTCTGATCGATCGGAAATTCTCGGGTCTTGCGGCCAACTTTGTCGGCACCGACGATCGGGCGATCGGCAGGATGGCCACCGAACATCTTGCTGAAAATGGCTGCCGCCGCATTGCGTTTATCGGGGGGAGAAATACGAGTCCGGCTATTGAGCGAATGCAGGGCTACCATGACGTCCTTGCAGAACGCGGTTTATGGGTATCCGACGACTATGTGCGGCGACTTGAGCGTGGCGACGACTCCGCCGACTTAAATGGATATGAGGCGATGAAAACACTATTGCGCTTGGATAATTCGCCCGACGGGGTCTTCTGCTATAACGACCCGAGTGCGATGGGAGCAATGAAAGCAATTCTAGAAGCAGGCTTGCAAATACCGCGCGACATCGCCATCATCGGCTGCGGGAACGTAAACTACGCGCCGCTGTTGCGCGTACCGCTGAGCAGTGTCGACCAGCAGAGCGAGTTGATGGGGGAACGGGCGGCCAAACTCGCATTGAGCTTAACCGAAAACAAACCTGGCGCTCGCCGGCCGAAAACCATTCTGATGGAGCCCAGTTTAGTAGTGCGCGAGTCAAGCATGCGCAAAGGATGAGCGATCGGCACGATACAGTGGATCCCGGCGCGGTTCCGAAAAGGCGGCTCTCCGCCGATGCGCTCATGCCGGCGATTGGCCTTGGAACCTTCGGTTCCGACCGCCGCATTGTGACGTTTCAACCCGAGCCCCCAATGCGAAGCCCTATATTCACGAGAACTTTATGAAGGCCTGGAGTCAAATGGAGCGTTTAGTCGAGGAAGGCCTGGTGCGGCATATTGGCACGTCCAACATGATCATCCGGAAACTAGAACTCCTTCTGCGGGATGCGCGCACTCCGGCTTCGGTGAATGAAATGGAGCTGCATCCGCACTTTCAACAACCGCAGCTGTTCGAGTATGTGCGTTCTCGAGGCATTGAATCCATCGGCTATTCCCCGATTGGTTCTCCCGCGCGTCCGGAACGGGACCGCACGTCTGAGGATACGGTGGATATGGAAGATCCGGTCATCCGGAAGATTGCCGCGCGATTAGGCGTGCATCCGGCGGTCGTGTGTGTGAAATGGGCCGTGCAACGGGGCCAGACGCCGATTCCTTTTTCGACCAAGCCCCGGAACATTTTGAGCAATCTGCAGGCAACGGTGAGTCCTCCGTTACGTGAAGAAGAGATGCGTGAGATTGCGGGAGTCGACAGGAACTGCCGGCCGATTAAAGGCCAGGTTTTCTTGTGGAGAGAGGGTCAGTCATGGGAGGACCTGTGGGATTTAAACGGCGAGATCGCCGCGGAGTGAACGGGAGCGCGGACGCGAGACGCCGATGACTGAGACCATGATGGGCGCCTATTTGCCGGGCAACAGCAGTGTTGTCCTTCGAGAAATAGCAATTCCCAACCCCGGGCCGGGCGAAGTCTTGCTTCGTATGAAAGCATCGACCATTTGCGGCTCCGATATCCACACCATCTACCGCGAGCACCTGGGCAAGGGACCGGAAGGATACAACAATGTCGTCGCGGGACATGAGCCTTGCGGCGTCATCGTCAAAGCGGGACCCGGATGCCGGCGCTTTCAGCAGGGCGATTGCGTTATCGTGTATCACATCTCGGGGTGTGAGGTTTGCAACGATTGCCGCCGTGGATACATGATCTCCTGCACCAGCCAAACCTGGCGCCGGGCCTACGGATGGCAACGCGACGGCGCGATGGCGGAATATCTTCTGGCGGAAGAAAAGGATCTGATTTGGCTTCCGAACGAACTGAGCTATGCCGATGGAGCGCAGGTCGCATGCCGCTTCGGGACCGCTTACGAAGGGCTTCAGAAAATCGGAATCAGCGGCAACGACGCGGTGTTAATCACAGGAACTCGGACCTGTCGGGCTCGCGGCGGCCGCGCTGTGCAGGAAACTCGGCGCGAACCGGATCGTCGGCATCGATGTTATCGAGGAACGACTTAAGCTTGCTCTCGAGCTCCGGCTCGTTGATGAAGCGCTGGCCAGCGGTCCCGGGAATGTTGGTGACGTGAAGAGGCTCACAGGCGGCCAAGGAGTCGAGCGCGCTATCGATTGCTCGGGCAACGAATCCGCGCGCGCCAATGCCATCCGCGCTACTCGGAAGTGGGGCCGCATCGTGTTTCCTAGGCGAGGGCGGGAAGGTTGAGTTTCAGCCCTCGCCGGATATCATCCATGACCAGAAGACCATTTATGGCTCCTGGGTTACATCCACCTGGCGGATGGAGGAATTGGTTGAGCGTCTTGTGCGTTGGAAGCTCCATCCAGCAGACCTGATTACTCATCGCTTTGCGCTCGAAAAAGCCGGAGAAGCCTATGCTTTGATGGACTCTGGCAGGTGCGGCAAGGTCGCGGTCTGCTTCGATGAAGAGCTAAGTTAAAGCCGGTCTGCAAGTACCCGCGTTAGCAACTTTTGTCTTGACGGCGAATGGAGATGGTGATAGTTTCAGTTAACGATACAGTTATCGCCGCCTATCTAGGGGAATCTGATTGAAAGTCATCGAGAAACGGGCCGCGCCGTCCTTTTCGGTAAAGGACATTTCCTCAGCCTCCGCCTGTCTCACCCAAATCCCCGCGTGAGGAGAAAAACTATGATTGCTAAGTGCACGGTGCAAGTGTTTCGCCGCTTGGCGGCGCTTCTCATGCTGGTTGGGATGTGGGCTGTGGGTCCCAACCGGGCCTTCGGACAAGAGGCATCGGCGGTTGTCACCGGAGTCGTCTCCGATCCGACCGGCGGAGCGATCGCCGGTGCTCAAATCGAGCTCAGAAATGTCGCTACTGCCGTTGTCCGAACGACAACGACCAATAGTGACGGGGCGTATACGCTTGTGAACGTTGTGCCGGGCCCGTACACAGTGCGGGCCTCCGCCCATGGCTTCTCGCCCGTGACGCAGTCGCAAGTCACGCTCGAGGTGAACCAGACCGCGACCTTTAACTTTCATCTCCAGGTGGGCGGAACCTCGATCACAGTTAACGTAGAGGCCGTTGCCGCTGCTGTGGAATCCTCCACGGCCGAGCTGGGCACGGTGGTTACGACTCGCGAAGTGAATGACCTTCCCTTGAACGGGCGAAACTTCACGCAACTGCTCACGATCACCCCAGGCGTTGCAAACGTAAACAGGGATCAGAGTGGAACCGGTGCGGGAGCCGGTGGCGGAGGGTTCGCAGGCGCAGCCATTGGGGTTGCCGCTTTTCCTTCCATCGACGGCGCGCGTGTCCGCAGCAACACCTTCCTGCTGGACGGAGTTAACGACCTCAACACCTTTCTGACCACCTACAACTTCGCACCGATCATCGATGACGTACAGGAGTTCAAGACCCAAGACCATAACGATGAGGCCGAGTACGGGGGGGTGATGGGAGGAATCATCAGCGTCGTCAGCAAGTCCGGCACAAACCAATACCACGGAACGCTCTGGGAGTTCCTGCGCAATTCTGCCATGGATGCCCGCGGATTTTTTGACGCCGCTCTCCCGCCGCTTCGTCAGAATCAATTTGGGGTCGCGGGCGGCGGACCCATTTCGATTCCCAAGCTCTACAACGGCAAGAATCGCACGTTTTTCTACGCCGCTTACGAAGGATATCGCCAACACCAGTCCACCGAAACCGGTGCCCTCGGACCGACGGCTGCGATGCGCAACGGCGATTTCAGCGGATTGGGCGTAACCATTTACGACCCGCACAGTACCACCTATAACCCGGCCACAAACACTTATTCGCGAACCGCATTCACAGGGAACGTAATCCCGAGCAATATGATTAGTCCCGTCGCGCAGCTCTACCAGAGTCTGGTTCCCCAGGCCGGAGCCCTCATCAACGGAAACAATATCTACCTGCCGCAAAGACAAGTGGTTACCAACGACACGGGACAGATCCGGGCCGATCAATACTTCGGGAACCACGACCAGCTTATGTTCCGCTACAGCCAATACGAAGAGTCCGAACTGCTTCCGGTTTCGGGGAGCGTGATCGGCGCGGACAACGACGACATTTACGGCCATAATTTCGCCATACATGAGACCCACACATTCGGCCCGACAGCGGTGCTCGAAACCTACTTCGGGCGGAACTATGGATTCGACAACGAAGTCGCCTCGGTGCCCGGCCAGGATGCGGCATTCCTCAGCAAGCTGAATGCGCTCGGCATGAACACGACATTCGAGACTCTGAACGGCAAGCAATATGCGCCCATGATCAGCAGCATTTCCGGTTATCTGAATTGGCCGAATTCAGCGCTGCAAGGTACCAGCCTCGCCGATGTGTGGCAGTTTGGTGGAACTCTGACAAAGATTTTCGGCAAGCACACGATCAAAGTCGGCGCGGACATTCAGACGAACAACTTCCGTTCGCCGATCGGGTACAACACGATATCGTTTGCTACGGCGCAAACGGCGGGGCTA
Source organism: uncultured Acidobacteriaceae bacterium (assembly GCA_963722935.1). Lineage (GTDB taxonomy): Bacteria > Acidobacteriota > Terriglobia > Bryobacterales > Bryobacteraceae > Bog-105. The sequence goes on from CAVROY010000002.1 coordinate 504,177, forward strand.
GGCGCCCAGCAGGGCGCTGGCGGCAATTCGTGGGCCTCCTTTCTGCTTGGCGTTCCCTCCGGCGCCTCACTCCGCAATGTGGATGAAGTAGCCAGCGGCGGGTGGATGGATGCCGCCTTTATTCAGGATCAGTGGAAAGTAAACAGCAGGCTGACGGTCAATATTGGTCTGCGCTATGACCTTAGGCTTTGGCCCATCTACGGCGCGGGTAAGGATCTCTATACCGGCAATGCGAATGCGGTCACCGGACAATATATCCTCACAGCTACTCCCGCCGAACTGCTCGGCAACCGTGGGCGCCCCTTGCTTACCGAATGGCATCTATGTCGCACAGAATCCCAGCGATCCACTCGACCCATACCCGGATCCGTATACCGGGCTGCCCCCGCACGTCAGCGTTGCCGGTTCGAACCACGCGATTCTCCACAATGACTTTGGAGATTGGTCCGGCCGACTGGGCCTGGCTTTTCGTTTGACAGACAAAATGGTTGCCCGCGCGGCATATGGGCGTTTCTATGACATGTGGGGCGGCACTGTCCAGTTGGCCCAGAATTTCGGAGGTAACTGGCCCGCCGTTGCCACCATTAATAACCCGTCCCTGAACACGAATGTCGTAAGCGCGAGCATGACCAATCCACTGAGTCTCGGCGGTACTGGCGGTTTGGTCTATCCGCCCGCCACCTTCTCTGAAGTGAGCCAGTGGATGGTGGATCCGAACTTTAAGACGCCTTATATGGACCAGTGGAACTTCGGCATTCAGCGTGAATTGCCCTCCGGCGTCCTCATGGATGTGAATTACGTCGGTTCGGTAGGCCGGCGTCTTGACTGGGGCCCGGTACAGAACGTAGCCGTTCCAGGCCCCGGTCCTGTAGCACCGCGCCAGCCATTCCCGTACATGCTGCCGCAATGGTTCGATCAGAGCGTGGGCGCCAGCCGGTATGACGCGTTGCAGGTTTCTATCAGCAAGCGCGCCAGCCAGGAACTTGCGTTCCAGGTATCGTACACCTTGGCGAAGTCGATCGATGATGGCTGCGGGATCGGCGCTAACTGCAACATAGAGGACGTCTATAATCGCACCGCCGATGTCCAGATATCGGACACCAATCAGACCAATAACTTCACCGCTGCGTTTACCCTACTCTCGCCGTTTGGCAAATCGATCGCGACAGGCAACAAGTTTGTCAGTGGCTTGGCGGGCGGATGGTCGCTCAATGGCATCTTGAGCCTTCATTCCGGTAATCCGTACACCGTGCTCGCGAATATCGCGATCCTGAACAACGGCGGCTTCAACAACGAATGGGCTAATCTGGTGGGCAATCCGAGTTCCGGAGCCGGAACGGTCTCGCAATGGTACAACGTCTCTGCGTTTGCGAACCCCGCGCCCTACACGTACGGGAATTCGAAGCCCAATTCCCTAAACACGGACTGGGGAAAAAATCTGGATATCTCCCTGTTCCGCCAGTTTCACATCGGCCTTGGCGAAACCAGGTATTTCGAATTCCGGGCGGAAGCCTTCAACGTATTGAACAACGTGATCTTCGGCTACCCGAATAACAACATTGACAACCCGAACCCCGGCGTTGTCACCTCGGTCGCTTCCGGTACGTTACCGCGCCAATTACAGATGGGTCTAAAATTCTACTTTTAACGGGTTCTTGAACAGCAGAGTTCTTTGGTCGTTCCCAATTCTGGCGACTGTCGCGCTTGCGTTATTCAGTACTGCAGAGGAGCGGCAGCCTCTTCCGATTTTCCGGGACATCACTGTGAAGTCCGGCATAACGTTCGAGCTTCACTCCTCGCGGACGCTGCAGAAGTATCTCATCGAGACGATGCCCGGCGGGGTGGCCCTGCTCGATTATGACCAGGACGGATTTGAGGATCTGTTTTTTGTGAATGGCGCGCATCTCGAGAGCCCGATGCCTCCCGGCACAGAGCCCGGCAAATCAGACCCGAAATATTGGAACCGGCTTTACCACAACAACGGGAACGGTACATTCACGGACGTCACCCGGAGGGCAGGACTGCAAGGACACTCGTACGGGATGGGGGTCGCAGTAGGAGATTACGACAACGACGGCTATCCCGATCTTTATGTGACGAACTTCGGGCGCAACATCTTATATCACAACAACGGCAATGGTACGTTTACCGATGTAACCGAAAAAGCTGGAGTTGCCGGGGGAGGCTGGTCTTCAGGAGCGCTTTTTATCGATTACGATAAGGACGGCCGACTCGACCTGTTTGTCGCACGCTATCTTGATTGGGACTTTTCGAAGAACCTGCCATGCGGCGCTCCGGACCGCGGAGAACAAGCCTACTGCCACCCCGACATCTTCAAATCAGTTACTTATTTTCTCTATCACAACAATGGAGATGGCACCTTTACGGACGTAAGTGTGAAATCCGGGATTGCCGCGGCTCCGGGGAAAGCCTTAGGCGCAGCATTGAATGACTATGATGGGGATGGATGGCCGGATATTCTTGTGGTCAACGATTCGGTTGCCGAACAGCTCTTTCATAACAATCGCAACGGAACCTTTTCGGAAGCCGGGATGCAAGCAGGACTGGCGTACGACGAAGACGGCCATGCGTTTTCCGGAATGGGAGTGGCGTTTGAAGATTACGATAACGACGGCTGGCCTGACGTTTTCATCGATGACCTGGCAAATCAAAAATACGCTCTCTTCCGGAACATCAAGGGATCGTTTCAGTACGTCTCCGGTCCCACAGGCGTCGCACGTATAACGTTACCTCATTCTGGTTGGGGCACGAATCTCGTCGATTACGACAACGACGGCTGGAAAGACTTGTTCGTCGCGCAATCGCACGTCATGGACAACATTCAGTACTTTCAGCCCAACGTGCGATATCTCGAGCCTCTCCTTCTGCTCCGTAACGTCAGAGGAGTGTTTGACGATGTCTCCGAACGGAGCGGGGAGCCCTTCCGAACCTTGCAGGCGGCTAGAGGTGCAGCGTTTGGCGACATCGACAATGACGGTCAGATAGACATCGTCGTCAATTGCCTGGACGCCAGGCCCATGGTGCTTCGCAATCAGGGAACTTCAAACCACTGGCTGACGATCCAGACTGTCGGGACAATTAGCAATCGGGATGGGATCGGAGCTCGCCTCCACCTTGTAAGCGGCTCAGGAAAAAGTCAGTTCGCAACGGTCACAACAGGCGGTAGCTATTTGTCGGCCAGCGATAAACGCGTGCACTTCGGTCTGGGTGAGGAAAGGTCGGTTCGATCTCTCGAGATTGAATGGCCGAGCGGCATCGTGCAGAGAATGAATGCTCCTCCTATCGATCGTATACTAACCGTTCGAGAACCCCGGGAGGCAGCGCGATAGTCCCTGCTCATGCGACCGCTGCAAGTCCTCTGTCCGATTGCTCTGTGTTTACTCCTTGGCGCCTTCGCTTCGAGACCGGGTTCAACAACACCGAGTTCCATTCGCTTTCAAGACATCGCGGGCTCAGCCGGTGTTCATTTCACCACCGAGAACTGTCCCACGCCTGAGAAGCATCAACCGGAAACGATGCCCGCCGGAATCGCGCTACTCGATTACGACCGCGACGGCTTCCTCGACATCTATCTGGTGAATGGCGCTAACATGCCCTCTCTTGCGAAAACTGAGCCGAAGTATTACAACCGCCTGTTCCACAACAACGGCAACGGAACATTCACCGATGTAACGGAACGAGCCGGCGTGGCAGGCTCGGGCTATGGAATGGGGGTTGCCGTGGGTGATTATGACAACGACGGATGGCCGGACCTTTATGTTGCGAACGTAAATGGCAATCAACTTTTTCATAACAACGGGAACGGGACCTTTACCGACGTGACGGCCAAAGCAGGCGTAGGCGGTGGAAAGCTAAACGGAAGGAAGATGTGGTCGATTTCCGCCGGTTGGTTCGACTACAACAATGACGGCTTGCTCGACCTATTTGTCTCGAATTATTGCCAATGGGATTCTCAGCACGAGCCGGTTTGCACCGGGCTGAATGGCCGCGGCTATTGCCATCCCAACAGCTTCGGGCCGCTTCCCAATACGCTCTATCGCAATAACGGAGACGGCACCTTTACAGATGTCTCGGAGGAAACAGGAATCGCCTCCGTCGAAGGTAAAGGGATGGGCGTCGTTTTCGCCGATTACGATCACGACGGATTCATGGATGTGTTCGTCGCCAACGACAACAGCCCGAACCTCCTGTTTCACAATTTGGCGGGAAAGAAGTTTGAGGAGGTCGGAGTCAATGCGGGCGTGGCTTATAACGAAGACGGCAACGCGATCGCCGGCATGGGGGCCGACTTTCGCGATGTGAATAACGATGGATTGCCGGATCTATGGCACACGGCAATCGAGAACGAAACGTTCCCGCTGTTCCTCAACCGCGGAGCAGGGCGGTTTAGTAACGACACACAATCGAGCCGTCTTGCCCGCCTCACGAGAACCATGTCCGGGTGGTCAAACGGTGTTGTGGATCTCGACAATGATGGCTGGAAAGACTTGGTTGTGGCGCGAGGCAATGTTATGGACAACATCGATGAGATCTCGCGGCATTTTCATTACGCCGAGCCGAATGCCGTTTTCCGCAATCTGGGCAATGGCGAGTTTGAAGACGTGAGCGCGACGGCAGGCGCCGATTTTGAGCGGCCCGCGGCCAATCGCGGACTTGCCTATGGAGATTTCGATAACGACGGGCGAGTCGATCTGGTCGTCACTGCTCTTGGAAGCCCGGTCCGGCTGTTCCGGAATGTGACGGAGACTCAAAACCACTGGATCGCGGTCAAGCTGGTTGGCACCAGGAGTAGCCGGATGGGCATCGGCGCGCAGATCCGCATCACTATGGCCAACGCTCAGCAACAGTACCAGACAGTGACCACCAGCACCGGATATGCAGCCTCGAGCGATCCACGGGCTCACTTCGGGTTGGGCGCTTCGAACCTGGCGCGTGAAATCGAGATTCATTGGCCGTCCGGTACACAGCAAATGCTGCGCAACGTGCAAGCGGATCGCGTAATTACAGTCGAAGAGCCGCGGCAGCCCGCTAACGATAGAGTTGCCGAATCGGCGGGATTACACTGATTTGGGGAACTGCATGCTTGGTCTTGCAAAATTCCTGCCAGCCGGAGTTGCTCTAGGCCTGTTGGCGGCTGCGAATTCCGCCGCGCAACTGCCGGTCGCGTGCAAACCCCCTGCTGCCGCCGTGAGTGCGATCCGCGCCACTCCTTCCGCCAGTGTTTACGATGCTACGGGTGCTTGGTTTGCCCATGCCGGAGACTTGAAGTGCGCCGTTGCAGCGTTCGAAGAAGCAGTTCGGCTCGAGCCCGGTTCAGCGGAAGCCCACTACGACCTCGCGCTGGTTCGAATCCGCTTACAGCAGCTTCCGGCGGCCGTCAGCGAACTGAAGTTGGCTCTCAAGTATCAGCCCGGTATGGTGGTAGCGCACAATTCGCTCGGCTCGCTTTTAGCGGAGATGGGGCGGTCGGCTGAAGCGGAAGCCGAATTCCGAAATTCGTTAACACTTGACCCGCGCTCCGTGTATGCGCTCGATCATCTCGCGCAGCTACTCACGCAACAGCGCCGTTATACCCCGGCGATTCGACTTTGGAACCAGGCACTTGCCATACAACCAGGTTCGGCGGACATGGGATTGTCGCTGGCTATCGCCGTTTATCAGAACGGAGATGCCAAAGAAGCGATCCACTCTCTTGTCGCGCTGACGAATGAACATCCCGAAATGAAAGCGGCGCATTTCAGCCTGGGCAACATCTACGCGCACGAGTCGCGTTTCCGGGAAGCTGCAGACGAATACGCCGCCGTGGTCAAGCTGGATCCCAATGACAACGAAGCGCGGCTGGCGGACGTGAAGGCTCTTACGACTGTATCGGCGTTCCAGGACGCACTTACTCCCGCTCTGGATTATCTACGCCGGAAACCGGCCGATCCGGAGGGACATCTCCTGCTTGGCTCTATTTACAAAGGCCTCGGCGAATATGACAAGGCGGAAACGGAACTGAGCCAGGCTGTGCTCAAAAAGCCGAATGATTACGAGGCGCAATACGAGCTCGGGTTCGTGCTCGCGCGCAATCGGAAGCCCCGACAGGCGCTTCTGCACTTGGAGAAAGCGGTTTCGCTGAATCCGTCGGGGAGTTCAGCCCAGTTTCAACTGGCGGGCGTTCTCCGCACGCTTGGCGACAATCAACGTGCGGGCAAAATTACTGAACAATTCAAAAAGAACAAGCAGGATGAATTCAAAATGAATCAGTTGCCCGCCGAGGGTAACCAGGCGAATGAATTCCTGACCTCAGGCCAGCCCCAGAAAGCCGCTGAAACATACCGTAAAATGCTGGAACTGGACCCGCAGAATGCCCACACCGAATACAATCTCGCGCTCGCACTCGCGGCGGCTCACGACACGAAAGGCCAAAGAGAGGCGCTGGAGAAAGCCATCATCCTCGATCCTCGCCTGGCGGAGGCGCAAAGCGATCTCGGGGCGCTCGATTTGGCCGGTGGAAATCTTGCGTCGGCGGAGAAGCGGCTCAGGGCTGCGCTTGCCGTGAATCCGCAGCTTAGTATCGCCGAGGGAAATTTAGGTCTGATCTATGCTTTCCAGAACGATTATGCACGCGCGGAAAAGCAGTTCCGCCAAGCTGTCGAAGACGACCCCAACTACATGCAGGGTCATCTCAACTTGGGCCTGATCCTCGCGCAGCGGCAGCAGTTTACAGATGCCGAAGGGGAATTGGAAAAAGCGGCTACCCTTTCCCCGCAAGACCTGCGGGTATCATCCGCGCTCGGCAAAGTCAAATGCCGCCTCGGCAGGAGTACCGAAGGAATCGCGCTTTTGAGGAAAGCGGTCGCGGCGGCGCCTGATTCGCCCGGCGCGCATCTCGATTTAGCCATCGCATTGGCAGATAGCTATGACTTGGCCGGCGCCTTAGTCGAGACCGGAAAGGCGATTGAGCTGGCGCCCGACTCGGCGGCAACCCATTTCAATCGCGGGCGTGTTTTGTTCGACCTTGGCAGGACTGCCGACGCCAAGCCTGAATTCGAAGCCGCGTGCCGGCTTTCTCCGCAACTGCCCGAACCTTTTTACTATCTCGCCGTGATCGAAAAGCAGAATGGAAACTATCGCGAATCGGCTGCGCTGCTCCAGACTGTAGTGCAATTTCAGCCGCGCAATTTGATGGCCTGGTATCTCCTTGGGCAGGATTTCGAGCGCCAATCGCAGACTGCACAAGCAATCGACGCTTGGCGGCGGGCGCTTCGAATAGATCCGGAAAACAGCCAGTCCTTGTGGAATCTGGCCCGAACTCTGAGGTCCACCGATCCGGCTGAGGCGAGCCGGTTGGACGCTGAATTTGGCGCCGTACAGAAAAAGAGGCGCATTGCCGACCAGGCGGCGACCTTGGGAAACGACGCAGTGGCATCTATGCAAGCGCATGATTGGCCTGAGGCGGTGAAACAACTGAAACAGGCGCTCGATCTGTGTGGCGACTGTTCGGCGAAAGCGGAGCTCCATAAGAATTTAGGTCTGATTGATTGCCAGGGCGGCGACCTGGAAAACGGAGAGAAGGAGCTTCGATTAGCGCAGATCTCCAAGCCCGGAGACCCCGACATCGAACGGGCCCTTGCACTTATTCGGCAGACCCGCGAGCAACAAGTTGCTTCGCGGGTTGCCACGCAGAGTTCAGTGGCTAAGTGACGCATCCCAGGCTTCGCTTGCGCCGCCGTTGGGTTTTCATCGCAACAGCGGCAAGCTTTCTTCTGTTCGCGATGATGGAGCGGAAAGCATGGCCTCAGATGGCTTCTTCAGGCGCAACCGATCAACTTCTCCGTCCTCTGCCGCCCGGCATGAAAGCGCCCAAAGCCGATTTTCGCGATGTCGCCGCCGAAGCCGGGCTGGATGCGGTGACCATCTCGGGGGACTTGGATCAAACCTACGTCATCGAAAACACCGGCACTGGAGTCGCGATCTTCGATTACGATAACGATGGGCTCCCGGACATCTTTTTGGTTCAGGGCGACCGCTTGCATCCGAGCGCGACGCCGCTGACCCCGCACCTCTATCACAATCTGGGCGGCCTGCGTTTTGAGGATGTCACTGCGAAAGCCGGCATCGGCCATTTGGGATGGGGACAGGGCGTGTGTGCGGGCGACGTCGATAACGATGGCTATGTCGATCTCTTTGTTACGCAGTGGGGCCACAACGTTTTCCTGCACAATCTGGGAAACGGAACTTTTCGCGATGAAACGCGCGAACGGGGACTTGATCGTCCTTTTTCACGATGGAGCACCGGTTGCGCCTTCCTGGACTACGATCGCGACGGCCAGCTTGATCTCGCCGTTGCCAACTACGTCAACTTCGATGCCCAGAGTACGCCGCGGCCTCGCGACCAGAGCGGCTGCAACTGGAAAGGTGTCCCCGTTCCTTGTGGGCCGCGAGGGTTAAAGGGCGAGTCGATGACTCTCTATCACAACGACGGCCATGGTCGTTTTACCGACGTCACCAAACAAGCCGGAGTGCAGACGCCCCGTGAATATTATGGGTTCACTATTTTGACCGGCGACTTCGATAATGACGGCTGGCCGGATTTCTACGTCACGTGCGACTCGACGCCCAGCCTCTTCTTTCACAACAAGCGTAATGGCACCTTCGAGGAGACCGGAGTGACCGTTGGCGTGGCTTACAACGAGGATGGACGGGAGCAGGCCGGCATGGGAGCGACTGCTGCCGATTACGACGGCGACGGCCGTCTGGATATCTTCAAAACCAATTTTTCGAGCGACACAAACACGCTTTATCGAAACGCCGGTGGCGGAAATTTCGCCGACGTGACCAGCCAGGCGGGTCTGGCGGTTCATACCCAATTTGTGAAATGGGGAACTGCCTTCCTGGACTTCGATAACGATGGCTGGAAAGATCTTTTCATCGCCGACGGCCACGTTTATCCCTTCGTCGATCGGTATCGGATTGGAGAGGAATTCAAACAGCCTCGCCAGTTGTTCTGGAATCGTGGTGACGGTCAGTTTTTCGATATGTCGTCCACCGGCGGGAGCGGAATTACGGCGAAGCACTCATCTCGCGGAATTGCACTGGGAGATCTGGACAACGATGGATCGATGGAAATCGTCGTAGTCAATCTTTTTGAAGCTCCCTCGCTTCTAAAGAACTTTGGGCCGCGCGGGAACTCTATTTTGGTGCGTGCCCTAACTCGATCCGGACGCGATGCCATCGGTGCACGAATTGCAGTGAGCGCGGGCCATCATAAACAGATTGATGAAGTCCGGAGCGGCGGTTATCATATCTCGCAGGGCGATTTCCGCGTCGAGTTTGGGCTTGGACATGAGACAAAAGCCGACGTAAGCATCCGATGGCCTCAAGGCACAACGGACAACTTCGCCGGAGTTGATGCAAACCAGTGGATTGTTGTGCGCGAAGGCAGCGGGATCGTGGAGCGGCACCACTTCGTGACGAGTGCTCTCGGGGCAAGAGAAACTATCAGTCTAGAACCCAATGCGAGCTCCTTTTGATATCAGAGGAGAATTGTGCAACAGCAAATCTTTTATCGGACAATGAGGGTCGATGGACTCTCCATCTTCTACAGAGAAGCGGGACCGCGAGACGCTCCCACGATTCTTTTACTGCATGGTCTACCGTCATCGTCGCGGATGTTTCAGCCGCTGCTGATGCGGCTTGCAGATAAATATCATCTGGTTGCTCCCGACTATCCGGGTTACGGACATACCGACTGGCCGGACCCGAAACAGTTTGATTACACCTTCGATCACATTGCTTCGGTGATGGACGATTTCACGCAAGCGCTAAGCTTGCAGCATTACACGCTGTACATGCAAGATTACGGTGGGCCGGTTGGCTTTCGGATGGCGTTAGCGCACCCGGAGCGTGTGCAGGCTCTCATCATTCAGGATGCGGTAGCTCACAACGAAGGTCTTGGGGCGAACTGGGCAACACGGCGGGCATTCTGGGCGGACCGGCCTTCTTATGAAGAAGCTTTGCGCAAAAACCTGCTGTCGCTTGCAACCACGAAGACGCGCCATATCGGAGACGATCCGAACATTGAGCTCTATGACCCGGATCTGTGGACCGATGAGTACGCATTTCTGAACGCGCCAGGGCAGGCGCAGATTCAAAGCGATCTCTTCTATGACTACCGCACGAACGTCGACGCTTATCCAAAGTGGCAGGCATGGCTACAGAAGACGCAGCCAAAGCTTTTGGTCCTGTGGGGCAAACACGATCTCTCGTTCGATCTTGCCGAGCCGGAACGCTACCGCAAAGACGTACCGCAGGCGGAGGTTTACATACTCGACGCAGGACACTTCGCGCTCGATACCAAAGCAGATGAGATTGCGGCGCTGGTACGTGAGTTCATGAAGACTCATAAGTTATGAATCAATGTTTACGAGGTTGTTGGCTCGCAAATAAATCTTGAAGAATCCTCCACTCACCATCACTTGTGTCCACAGGCATGTCCAGCGTCGGGCAAGAACCCGTTTTGCAGGACGGAAACCAGGCCGGCTTCCACTTCGATGGACAGTGACAGACCTCTGATCTTCTCGATGGTCTTTTCGTAATCGTAAGGAACTGAGTGCAAGCTCACCTCGCCATCTTCGAACAAAGCGAAACATGCCTGGGGCAGCCCGATCTTCGGTTGTCCGACGCTGCCCGGATTTACGATCTGCTGCCCGGCGACATCGATATGGAATTGCAGATGTGTGTGTCCTACGAGTAAATAACCGCGAGAAACGAGATTGGCCTCGTTCTGCCATTCCTCAGACTCGGGCGGGCAGTAGGCAAACAAAGGATCCGTCGGAGTGGCGTGGCACAAATAAAACCGCGATCCGTCCATTTCGGAGCTGGCAGACGGAGGCAGGCTCCGCAAATAAGCTTTATCCTCCGCGGTTAAAACCGATTGCGTGAACCGTCCCATTTCCGCCGCCATTGTTTGGTATGATCCGGAGCAGCGCGGGTCTACATCGAATCCGATAGCGTGATCGTGGTTGCCGCGCACTACTAAATTCGCGTGGCTTCGGATGAAGTCGATAATTTCGCGAGGATTCGGTCCATAGTTGACCAGGTCACCGAGAACCCAAAGCTGATCGTAGTGTTGTGGAAGCGCGGAGAGTGCTTCAGCGTTGCCGTGCAAATCAGCGATGATCAAGATTCTCAACGTCTCTCCAGTGCCTGGCTGTACAAACTACGGCATCTCCTGCAGATCCTCTTCTCCAAAAATGTCTCGTTCGGACGGAGCCGGAGTAAGCGCTTTTCTTAAAAGATGCCGGGGGGAAAAGTACGCGTTCGCGATAGCAGTTGGAATGATTGCCGTTCCGATGACGGTCGCAACGAGAAAAGAATACTGCGCCTGGGTAATGATTCGATGTTGCAGCCCGAACAGGGACGCGATCGTGCCAAAGGTCAGGCCCGTGGACATCATGAGCGAATAGTAGAGACCTTCGTGTCCGAGATAGTTAAAGGAGCGCACCGTGGGTACGAGTGGAGCGAGTTTCGAGATCATTTTTGTCGCCAGGAGAACGACAAATACAAGGGGGGCCGCAAAGATGTCGGGAACGGACACAAGCGATCCCGCGCGGATGAAATAAAAAGGCGTGAGCAACCCGAATGTTAAGGTACGCAAACGACGTATCAACTGATGATCTTTGCCCACAGTTCCGGCCAGAACCATTCCGATGATGTAGGCCGGCAGAACCGCTTCGCTTCCAGCCCACGTCGCCAGCCCACCGAGTCCGAATAGCAGAAGTAGCAGATATTTGGCTTCGAGTTCGGAGACCCGCCCTCCGTATTTTCGAAAGAAGCGCGGCGTGAGAAATGGCAGAACGAGAAACACGGCGATGCTCACGACAACGAAGATCAACGTTCTGATAGTAAAGGGTGCAAAGATCAGGCCGAGCGCGATCACTGTTCCTAAATCGTTGACAAAGCACGCCGCTAAAATGCCTTTTCCAAAGTCAGTCTCGTTGTAGCCGGTCTCCAGCATCACTGCGTACACGACCGCGACAGATGTAGTGGACAGAGCGACTCCGGCAAGCCAGCTCGGCATTACGCCCCAGTGAAGAACGAAGTGCGCAACGGCTGCCGCGCAGAGAAAAGGCCCAAAAAAGCCGACGAGTCCGACACTGGCTGCTTCTTTCCACTTCCGGGCGAAAACGGCGGGATCTAGCTCGGCGCCGGCAAGAAAGGTCAAAACGATTGCACCCGTACCAGCAAGGAATGCCACCCAAGGAGCTTTCGCTCCGATGGCGCTCTGACCGATAGCCGCACCAATGATGAGCTGCGCGACCGTCCCGACAACGATTTCGGACAATGCGGTCGAAATGTGGAACCAGATTGAAAGTAGAGTGGCGAGTAGGGCGAGTCCCAACCACAATGCTGCGAGAAGCCAGACGTTTTCCATACAGTTCACCTCACCGGCATATTTATGCGGGAACTGTAGGTTGGCGTGATGTCCTACAGTGATCCCCACTGTAGGAGTCATTGGCTGCTCAGCGCAGCGTTACGCGAACTCCACCGCTGTTTTGAGCTTACTCCCGAACTCGCTCTCGATCAACTTTGAATCTCGATCTCTACGAAAGTACCGATTCCGTTCGCACAGTTCCATTAGCAGAACCGTTGTCATGCTGCTCGGATCGTTGTAATCTGAGGTTGGGCGGTGGAGTTCGCCATTGCTTGCCGCGAAGCGGCCAATAACTCCTGCAACGAGAAAATTCGTATGTGGCGAGTTCTGAGCAAACCGCGTCCGTCCATCATCCACCACTTCCCACCTGTTTCGCCGCTCCTCAGGACAGTGCGCCCAGGCGGGACCGGTCCTTGGGAAGGAGTCCACCAACATGCTCCCTAGAGGCAGCGCCCGGAAGGTCACCATTTATCTCAATCAGGACACGCGTGCTCATGTAGAACCGCTCTGGTCTACCATTCTGAGCTTCCTGCGGCACAAACATGTCGCCGGAGCAACCCTGTTGCGAGCAGATGTTGGATTTGGCAGCCACGAGCAATTTCATAATCCGCGTTCCGAGTATGCAGGCGAGCATCTTGGTGTGCGCATCGAGTTCGTAGAGACGCTAGAGCGCGTGGACGAGCTTTTGCCGGCTATTTACGAGATGGTGACGGATGGTCTCGTCACAGTTCAAGATGTGACGGTGGTCAAGTCGGTATCGAAGGATGCCAGGCACAAGGTCCCCGAAACGGAATCTCCGAGAAGGGTTGTCACCACGCCGGCAAAACTCGTGCGGATTTACTTAGGAGAGTCGGATAAGTGCAAAGATGAGTGCCTCTACGAGGCGATCGTCAAGAAATTGCACATGATGGGTTTTTCGGGAGCGACGGTTTATCGAGGAATTCTCGGCTACGGAGCCAAGCGACACACACACAAGGCAGGACGCTTCCATCTTTCGCACGATTTGCCGATCATGATCTCTGTCGTGGAGAAGCCGGAAAAAATGAATGAGCTGGTGCAGGTGGTCTCCGGCATGATGCAGGACGGAATCATCGTCACCTCCGATGTGGAACTGCACCAAATTGTGCACGAAATGCCTAATACAGGAGCAGCGATTTCCCATGGGCAGTCAACCCGGTAAGCTACTTCGGCTGTACGTGAATGAACGGGACGAATATCACGGTAAGCCGCTCTATCAGGCAATTGTGACGAGATGCCAGGAACTCAATCTCGCCGGCGTAACGGTGTTCCGTGGTTTGGAGGGATTTGGCGAGTCGTCAGAGCTCCACCGCACGCATTTATTCGGAAGCGATCAGCCAATCGTTATCACAATTGTTGAAGGTCCGGAGAAAGCACGCGAGGCCCTGCCGGTTTTGCAGACAATGATGGGCAGCGGCGTTATCGCAGTCACCGATGTAGAGGTGACGGTTGTCTCGAATGGTACAGCCGCGCCGCTAGGATAAATCGATCTCCTCTTGTCGAGAGCCGGTTGACTCTTCCGATGGATTGGGCAATATGGACCACTCAAAGCTCATGTCCGGCCTCCCACTGATAGAGCGTGACCGGGAACTTTCAAAACTGCTGCAATGTGCGTCGGCAAGGACGCCTGCTCTCCTCACCGGCTCGCCGGGGCTCGGGCGGACCAGGCTGCTCCGTGAACTCGGAGCACGGCTCACTGCTGAAAATATCGATTTTCTTTACATTCCGTTTGTACAGCCTTTGCATGCATTTCTTATTTCGATGGCGGTACGCCTTGCACTTCCAATGGTTAAGAATTCGAGTGTCGCCTTGCGGGGTTTGCTGTGGAAAGAATTGGAAGATCATCCTCGCATCCTGCTTTTGGACGACATTGCAGAGGCGACTTCGCAGTTCTATCGCTTCTTTGAAAGAGTGCTGTATGTTCCGGGCATAACGCTGATCGCAACGGGATCTCACGTGTATGGAATCGGCGCTCTTCAACGCATATTTTGGAACCATCAATCGGTCGTGTCGCTGCGGCCGTTAACGAAACAAGGTGCGCTCATACTCACGCAGCAAGCCACCAAGCTATACGCGGCTGATCTGACCGACGACGAAGGCTTCCTAGAAAAAGTCGTTCAGGTTGCACGAGGCAATCCGGGCCGAATTGTCGAAATGTGTCGTCGTGCGGCGGATCCTACATACCGCGACGGAGATCGCGTACGGTTTGCCGCCCTGAGTATTGATTCTCTGACTCGCCTGGTTCCCTAAGCTAGATGCCGCAATCGGAAGAATTCAACGAACCGCAAAAGCGTCGCCTGCTGTCGAGTGCCAGCTACATCGACAAGCTCCTGATTGATATTGAGCAAATCCTGTCTGCCTCTACCTCGGGCGGCTTTCCCAAATACAAAAACCCTCTGGCGCCCGTACAGATAAAGGTCTTGCGCGATTACATCAGGCGTCTTCGGCAGCAAATTCTACACGTTTTGAACGAATTGAGCGTTCCGGTTCCGGAAGCGCGTTTCGATTCCACTTTTTCGATCCAAGTGACTCTGCAATTCGTGGAAGTCGCGCTCGAAGAGATCGCCCCGGAACGACTGACTGGATATGGTTCCGTTCCCGAGTCGCTTGTGAAACCTTTGCGTGGCGGAATCCAGGAAATGAAAGGCATTGTCCGCCAGATCGCTTCCTATTTAAGCCAACGGGTCGAAGCCGATCTATCCAGCCGCCTCTTTCGGCTTTCGGAAGCTGAGGCGGACGGCGGACTTCTTCGAGAGTTGGGAAGCATCATCGATCGGCACGGCTTCATCGAGTTCCGTGCATTGCTGTCCCAATTGGTCGAGAAGATTGAGACTCCAGCTTACGAAATCGCGTTTTTTGGGCGGGTAAGCGCAGGCAAATCCTCCCTTCTAAACAGGATCATCGGTATAGATCTGTTGCCCACAGGCGTCACTCCCATCACCGCCGTACCGACCCGAATTAAGAATGAGGCTGCTTCCAAGCTTCTGGTCTGGACGGCGGACGGAAAACGCGCGGAATACGGTATCGATCGACTGGCGGATTTTGTGACGGAAGCGAGAAATCCGGGTAATGAGAAGCATGTTACTCGTCTATTCGTCGCGACGCCCCTGCCTATGCTTCCCAATGAAGTGGTTCTCGTGGATACTCCTGGCCTGGGCTCGCTGGCATTGGAGGGAGCCACGGAAACGCTCGCCTATTTGCCCCGCTGCGACTTGGGAATTGTGCTCGTGGATGCTTCCTCGAACCTCCATTCTGACGATGTCGCCACGGTGGACACGCTGCGAGCTGCGTCAGTGCCTATCTTAGTCGTGCTGAGCAAAGTAGACCTTCTGACGAAAGAGGATCGAGAGCGGCTTCTTGACTACACCCGGACGCAATTGGCGCATCAGCTTGGGACCGAAGTCGAGGTCGCTCCTCTGAGCACTCGTCCCGAATTGGCCGGCTTACTCGATGAGTGGATTAAAACCCAAATCGCTCCCCGCGTGGCAAGTGCCCAGCGATTATCACGGGAATCCAGCCAGCGCAAGACTCGAAGTCTGGCACAGCGTGTCTTCCATGCGCTTGAGATATCGGTAAAAACCACTGCGGGACCTGCGGCTGAAGCATCGGACAAAGAGCTACTGAAGGCGGAAGCTCAATTACGGACGGCAGCCAGTCTGATCGAAGGCACTCGCACAAAATGTTTCGAAAGCACAGATCTAATTCGAGATGCGCCCGACTCGGCAATTCGTTGGCTGGCGGAAAAGGCGACTGTCTTCTGGAGAAACGAATCGAGATCTTCTCAGCTCGACAATGCATGGGTTGCGAGTAACGTGAACCAACTGGCGCAAGCCGAAGCGCAGCGTGTCGCACAGCTGATCCAAAGTGCGGCGGAGGAAATGACAGCGGCACTGGAAGAAGCCGCACGTGCCCTCTCCATAGGCGAACGCGAAGATCGCTTGAACCTACACAATCTTGTGAAGGAAATGCCCGTCGCGGAGTTTGCGCCCGACGATGGACCTCTTAGAAGGCCACTCGTATTCTCCGTTTCCACCGGATGGGCCCGGAGCTCCGTAGCACACGTACTCGAAAAGCATCTCGGCGCGGGCCTGATCGAGTTCTTCAACTCGTACGGCCGTGCAGTCCAAGTCTGGGCGCGCACCACGCTCGATAGCCTTGCGCGTGAATTTGAAACGCACGCTGATGTGTATCGGGCGCAACTGCAGCGGCTGACCTCGGCTGCTGGTCCACAGGAGAGCAGTGTAACCGAATCGATCCTTCAGGATATGGCCTTTCTGAAGGAAAAGCTCGACTTGGAGGAGGTCAACCAACCAGTCGAGTCGAGCGCAAGAACATAGCGAGATCCACCGATGGATTCACGGGCGTATGTCTTCATTTTTCCGCTGCGAACGAACGCGGATATTCCCGATGATTTTCCAGAAGAGGTCCGAACCCGGAACTTTGATGCGGGTGTGTTCCTGCCGCAGGATGATTCGAACTGGTTTACGCGACCTCCGAAATATCCGGCGCGTTTGCTCTTGCTCGATGGTCGATCATTCCACCTCATTCCCCATCCAACATCGGTGCAATCGTCGGTGGAGATCGGGCTCGATGGACTTCTCCAGCTTGAAACGGGAACCTGCCTGCTACTCGGATGGCTGAGGTTTACGACACCGAGCGGTGTTCACGAAATCGTCTACAACACACGCGCGAGCCGACCACTGGAGAAATTCCTCGCCGGTCTGAAACAAGCGTGGTGCAGCACCCCGGCGCCTATCCAAAGCATTCATCGCGAAGCTTACGGTGATGAACTGGATATCAAATTCAGAAACTCTCTTCATTTTGAGTTGGATGACCGCGAGACTGCGGTGATGCAGTACTTCGAAGCTCCCGCCCCTTTTAAGAGAAGGTTCTTGTTTCTTCACCGCTTGGATTGGCTAGCGGGGAATCTCGTTTTACTGACGTCAGCGAACCGGCTGCTGTGGATTACAGATCACTACCGAGGGCGCCGGGAGTTATACGCCAGTGTAAGTATCTCCGCGCCGGCGTCCTCCTTTCACAGCGCCAGAATAGAGGAGATGGATGGCCGTCAGAACCTGGCGATTTCGTTCACTCATGGCAATTCTTGGCGTGTTCCGGCCGGTCACCGCGCTGAGCAGATTTCCTCGTTTTCACAGTCACTGAATGAACTCGCCAGGAATAGCCAGATTCTTTAGCGCGGCCAGAAACGATTGGAGAGCGCTGCACCGATCCAAACTCCTGCCAATCCCAAGCCCACACTCAACAAGACGTTGAGGAGCGCCACAGCGCCAGCGCCGCCCCGCAACGCCGTAAAGGTTTCCCACTCGAAGCTGGAAAACGTCGTGTATCCGCCAAGGATTCCCGTGACCAGGAATAGCCGCCAATTGGCGTTAATGCCGGGCCGGTTTAGGAACAGCATCATCAGAATTCCAATCAGGAACGATCCTGTCACATTGATCAGGAAAGTTCCCAGCGGGAACACAGCGGAGTAGATTTTCAGGACCAACGTTCCCACAATAAAGCGCGATACAGCCCCGAGCGCTCCTCCGAGCATGACGACGATGTACTTACTAATCACTTGAGCTGCTTCCTTGTATCTCGCCAGTCTCAATGGCGGCCGCCATTGCCTCCAGGTGTTCCAAGTCTGCTCTGATCTGCGGCACTTCTCGTCCAGTCGCAGAAGTCAGCTTCTCTAGCGTAGCGATGAGGTTCTCGAGGCGCGCTTCGGCTTCCCGCTGCAGCTCCCATACAGCGGCTCTGACGATTTCATCCCACTGAGTCGTTAGCCGCGAGATATTCTTAAATGTCTCGTCCGCAATCTTCCGGCGAAAACGACGCAGTATTACCTTCCTCAGAAGCGACACCGGAATAACCGGCGACAGCAGTTCCCAATTGTGATCGAAAGCCCGTCCAATATTTACATCTGGCCGTCGCGGTGGTTTCGGAGTGATCTCCGGTTCAGTTGTACGAAGCGGAACGCCGTACAACGCCGTTGTTCGTTCCGACAGCCGGTCGCGAAAGCTCTGCAATAGCCGCTGGTATCGGCGCTGGACATCGTTTAGCGGTTCCACGAACTCACTTCGCTTCGCTTCCGACAGAGTTGCGAGCTTTGAAGATAAAGCCGCGCCTAGCCCTTCCTCAAAGAACTCGAGCATCTTGGCGAACCGCGTGGGAAAAGATGAGCTCTCGCGATCCAAGGCTTCTTGGAGCTCTCGCCGAATTTGTGTTTCATGAGGCGTGAGTACTTTCTCGATCGCCTGCCTCGCTCCGGCTGCCGCGTGTCGGGCTATCAATTGGATTTCCAGCTTTGTGTCGGCAAAAGCATCTCGTTCTGCCGATACCTGCTGTCCCAAAGCGAGACGCTCGGAATCGAGCATTTCGGCAGATTTGAGCGTGAGCCGGATATAGTCTTGGCATTCGCGCAATAGAGTCGCCGTTTTTTGACTCACGATGGCCTGGCGCCGATCGCTTATCTCTGCTGCAACTTTCGCGAGGAAGCCTCGCTCCATTT
This sequence comes from uncultured Acidobacteriaceae bacterium, assembly GCA_963722935.1. GTDB lineage: Bacteria > Acidobacteriota > Terriglobia > Bryobacterales > Bryobacteraceae > Bog-105. The sequence continues at coordinate 523,148 of CAVROY010000002.1, forward strand.
CCAGGCGGAGTTCTTCGTAACCCAAACGGGTCGAATACGGATAAACCGGAATGTGCCTGGTGAATTTCCGTGCCAGTTCCGTCCGCACGAAATCGAGCACTTCGCGCTGCTCGGCGGGTGAAATCACGTCTACTTTCGTCAGTAGCACGGCGACTTGAGGTGTGTATTGGAGCAATCTACCGATCAGCTCGACGTCCTGCTGTGAAAGCGGAGGATCAACCCCGATTGCTACCAGCGCGACGTCGACATTTGGGGCCCATGCCAGAGAGGTTTCCGTGTTGTGCAGGAATGCGCTCTCCAGACCAGGCGTATCGACGAAGTGCATACTTCGCCAGTCAGAGAGTTCGGGGACGTTCACCGAGACGGCGAGTACGTGCTTTCCATTTTGTGGGTTCTCCACCTCCGTGACGTACGACCGGATATCCGCCAGCCGGACTTGAACCTGGCGCCCATCGGCAAAACGGATCTGTACGCGCTCGACTGGTGCGTACGCCACTTCCGTGATGACAGACGTCACCGGAACCACGCCCACCGGTAGGAGATCCCTTCCAATCAGATGGTTGATGAAGCTGCTCTTGCCCGCTTTGAACCTGCCAAGAACCGCGACAGTGAGATGACGCCGGATCGTGGCTGCCCGGCAAATTTCGAGGAGTGGATGGATCGCCGGGATCTGATATCGATCCGCAACCGCAGCGACGAGGTCGATAACGCTCTGATGCGAACTGAGGGTCCGATCCAATCCATCCTCCTCGAGCACGTGTGCTCGAAAAAATAATCGAGATTGGAGGGGAGGGCCGCACTCCCGCTCCAGTCTGAGCAGGAGTTATTGGCCGCGAACGGCGTTAAGCGAACTCCACCGCTGCTATCACCATACCTCACAGAGCCGTTAAGGATTGGTTACTAGCGGCTGGTCGCAACGAAAACGTTAGTGGTTTTGGGTAACGAAACTGCCGCGCGCGTCAGCAAGCGGGCTTTCACATGCTAATGAACTGACCGCGACAAGCCACTAGCGATCTTTACGGCGAGTGCCACGTTCTGGAGCCGCAACATCGCCCTTCAGTTCGGTGCCTTCACGAATCTCGTCCGTGCCGCGCTCCACGATTTCATGTAAGAGAATAGTGCAGTGCGCAAAATCTTAGCGTGGATCCTAATAGCCTGTACTTCGCCCTTTGCGTCGGAAAGTGCAAACACGCACATTGCAAAGTTCAAACTGCAAATCGAGAACCTTCCTTCTGGTACACGCGTCGCAGTTAAGCTAACACGTCATCGAAAGATCGAAGGGGAGTTAGTGGCTCCCTCAGAAGAAGGCTTTCAGCTAGACACACCTGAAGCTATCGACGTGAGTTATAGCGAGGTAAAGTCAATCGAGCAAATAGATGCCCAGGGCGGTACGAATAATCCAGCAGTCCAGGCGACACCACCAAATCAGCCCGCACCAGCCGCACCGTGAAAATTCATCCGGACGACGCGACCAGCCAAGCCATGTTAGCCTCTCTCGCTTATCAGAGCGGAGATTGCGCCACCGCCGCTAGAGAGTTTGCCCAGAGCCCGTCTCTAATCGAATCGAAAGTCGAGGCGCTTGAAGAGTACGGTTCCTGTCTCGTGAAGCTGAGGTGCAGTGAGGAGGCAATTCCCGTGTTTCAGCACCTCAGCGATCTGCGTCCGCAGGACGATAAGGCCCGCTACAGTCTCGCAGTTGTCGAGTTGCTGGCCAAGCATGATCGGGAGACCATCGCGACGCTCGCTCCCGTGGTCGCGAAGAATCCCCATGACGCCGACGGTCTGGATTTGTTGGCGGAAGTCTACGAAGCGACCGGCGATACGCCGCGAGCTGTTGCCGCCTTGCGGCAGGCCATCGTCACCAATCCGGTCGAACGCAGTACTACCTGGATTTCACCAATATCTGTCTGGTCCACGGTTCTTATCAACTGGGAATAGACATGCTCGATACCGGATTGAAGCGTCAGCCCGATTCAACGCGCCTCTATCTCGCCCGCGGCATTCTGTACATCCAATTAAGCCAATACGACCGGTCTGAAAAGGATTTTACCCAGGCCGATCGCATCGATCCAAATCTGCAATTTGGCACTGCTGCGCAAGGCTTGGCCGATCTGCAGAGGAACGACTTGCGCCAGGCGGAAACGACCGTCAGAAGCCGGATTCAAAAAACGCCGAACGATGCGTTTTTGCGCTATCTGCTCGCCGAAACGCTGGCCCGCAAAGGCACTGTGGGAAGTCCGGAATTTGATGAAGCTCTCAAATTGGCGGAGAAAGCGCTCCAGCTTCAGCCGGATTTTGTCCTGGCCCGGGATGTCCTCGGTCGTTTGTATTTGGAGGAAGGGAAGACCGCTCAGGCCATCGAGCAAAGCCGATTAGCCTCCCGCGACGGTCCGAACAATCAAACCGCGCTGTACTACTTGATTCTGGCGCTGCGAAAAGGTAATCGAAACGAAGAGATTCCCGCGCTGGCGAAAAAGCTAGGCCAATTGCGCGAGGAGGCACGCGCCAAAGAAGCTGCCGAGCACAAATATTCGCTAATCGAGGTGAAGTCGCCGCAAACCTTAAAAAGTCAGATTCGCCCCGATCTGTATCCATCGCGGCAGCGCCTGCGCAGTCGCTCGGCCGAACGTGGAGTTTGAGAGGTCGGCCTGCTGCGTCTGATCGGTGGTGCCATTCAGGTTATTAAAGAAATTGAGGTTGGGGTGATTGAAAATGTTGAAAAATTCAAAGCGCAATTGAAGGTTCACTCTTTCGGTAATTGCCGTGTTCTTCAGCAGCGCTGCATCGGTTTCCGCAAATCGCGGACCACGGAATCGCCCCCACTGTTCATTTCCCTCCGTCCCTAATGTCGGAACGGTGAACTGCCCGGCCTGGAACACAGTTCCGTTGAGCCATGCCTGGCGGGATGTGTTTTGCGTGTAACTAGTGACGTTCGGATAGTCATAGTTGTCGCCATCGGCATTGAAATCGCCGCACGGGGTACCGGGCCGGAGCGCGGTCCCTGCCGTTTGCGTGAAACAGAAGGGAGCTTGTGTAAATACGGTGAACGGATATCCGCTTTGTAGAATCGACGTTCCGCTGATGGCCCAGCCGCTTGTCACGCGGCCGAAGAAGCCATGCCCTTGGTTTAGACCAGGCAGTTCGTAATTCCACGCCAGTGAGAACCGGTTGGGAGCGTCCCAAACAGATGGACCGTAGTATTGATGCGGATCGGTCCAAGTTGGAAGATATTGCGTGTCGTCTTCGGATTTGGACCGCGTGTACGAAGCCGTGACAAAACCTCGATTGCCAAACCGGCCGCGGACTTGAGTAATCAACGCGTTGTAATTGGAGACGCGGTCGTTGGTGGTATACAGGATTTCGCCGAAGCTTGTGTTTAAGCGCGTCGGGACCAGACTCTGATGCTGGATCAAATCGCCGGGATAGCTATTGATGTCTTGGCCGTAATTCACGCCGCCCTGTTCGCCGCCCGCCGAAAGCAGGCCGGTCGAGTGAGTGCCTGAGTAACCTACTGACCCGACGACATTATTCCCGAATTTCAGCTCCGCGCTGGTCGAATAGTTATAACTCACGGGTGAGTTCAGATTCGGATTGATAGCGCCCACGTTGAACTGCAGGCCGGTAATACCGCCTTGTGAGTTCAATTGTCCGGCGGGCAGCGCCGGATAAGTGAAGCCGAACGGAGGCTTGGTATTATCCGTTCCGAAACTCAAAAGCGGGGCATTGGCGGTGCCTCCGTAGAAAGTGGGATAAATCGGTCCCGGAGGATTGCCGCGGTATTCTTCCTGCACGTTGGCCATCGTCGGCCAATTATGGAAGACCCCTGCGCCGGCACGTATCGACCACGTGCCATGACCAGTCGGGTCCCAGGCGATGCCTCCGCGCGGGCTCAATACGTCGGTAATGGAACGACTCAGCGCGTGCTCATGCTGCACCAGATCGCCATTGGCGATCTGCTGATAAATAGTTTGTCCGGAACCGTAGAAGAAGTTGGAAAAAGCGGTCAGCGGGCTGCGGGAATACGGGTTGCCAAAATCATCCCAGCGTACGCCGAAGTTGAGCGTCAGGCGGTTGGTGATCTTCCAGGTGTCCTCCGCGAACAGGCCCCATGTTCTGCTAGCGGCATTCCAATCCCAGAGCACCGGCTTTCCGGTCAGCGGGCTGTAGGCCACGCCCGTCTCCTGGTATGGCTGATCTTCGACCAGATCGATAAGGTTGTTGAATTGGAAAGTGGGCTGCGCGTGCGGGCCTTGGAAGTCTTCCACATCGTCTCCCATCCAGCCTTCATAACCGAACTTCAAATCGTGCGCCCCTTGGATGCGCGTGAGCACGTCGCGCCAATGATAGTTGTGCTGGATAAAATCGCCGAGCGCGAATCCGTCGCCGAAACCGGATCCCACGCCCGTAACGTTCACCACCGGTACGGTAAACAAACCGGAGGAGGGAGTAATTCCTTCCACGCGGTTCATGCCGAATTGGGCCTCATTGAGCGTCGTGGGAGAGAACGTGTGCGTCTCATTGATCTGCAGAGCGCGTTGATAGGTGTTGTTTCCGGTGATGAAAGCGGGACGGACGTTGGAGCCGCCATAGTCGACCGTGGTTCGGTACCAGCTTCCGTAAATCCGGTCGTTTTTGAAATATTTGTCGATACGAAGGCTCCACTGATCTCCGTTCCGGTAGTTGGTCGAACTAAAGATGCCGGTGTCGAGAACGGGAAGGCCGCAAGGAATGAAAGCCGTCGCCGCGGTTCCGCAGGTGCCGGGAAATACCTGGGCAGCGGTTTCAGAGCTGGTCGGCACGCCGTTGGTCGGCTTATAGGAGGTCAGCAGTTTGGTTCCGAATGTATTGGGGAAATTGGTCTGGGCCCACTGCGTGAATGCAGCGTCTTCAAATGTCGTCACGCTTCCCGACGCGGCGGAGGACCAGAGCGGTTCGATCGAGAAGAAGAAAAAGAATTGATGATGTGGGATGATCGGGCCGCCCAGAGTGGCGGACATATTGTTGCTGTGGAAAGGAGCGTAGTTATGAATGAACTCCGTACCGGCAAATAGATGTTGATCGGTGAAGTAGTCGCTCACATTGCCGTGAAAACTATCCGATCCGGACTTGGTGGTGAACATCATTTGCAGCGAACTGGCGCGTCCATAATCCACCGTGTAGGTATTGGTTTGAATGCTGGTTTCCGCGATTGAATCGGGATTTGGAGTAAGATTCAGAACGCCGGGCCGGATCGCGCTCGATACATCGAGTCCGTCCACGACGAACATGTTGCCGACGCTTCCCTGGCCATTGGCGCTTAAATCGACTTGCGTTTCCGTCGAGTAGTTATCGACGCCGGATCCGGGGCTTCCGCTGGTCGAGGTTCCGAGTCCCACCGCGCCGGGCGCGAGAGTGGCAAGCGAAATCATGTTTCTACCGGCGAGCGGAAGAGTCGAGAGGGCTTGTGTTTCAAGCGTCAGTTGATTCCGCGTCTCCGCTGTATTGAGAAGGGGACCCTCGGCGGTGACGACAACCGATTGCGTGGCGGTCGCGACCTTCATCGAAATGGGCAAATTTAGGTTTTGGCTCGTCTGCAGATCGAGATCGACGGTTGACTTTTGAAAATCCGGGAGCTTCCGCCGTGAACTCGTATTTTCCCGGGCCAAGGCTCTCAAAACGGTAATTGCCGTCGTTGTCGGTTGTCGTCTTGGCAGCTCACTTGCGTGGCGACGTTGACCAGCGTGACGGTTGCTTTAGGAACTACGCCGCCGCTTGGGTCTTGAATGACGCCCTGAATGCTGGCATTGAACTGACCGTAGGAAAGGCTCGCGAATGCGGTCAAGAAAAAAAGTAAACCGTACGGCAAACCTCGCTGCGTCTTCATAGACAATCTCCTCTAGTGCGGCTGGGCACGTGAATTGGTGGAAAGGACGTAGATTCGCTTAATGGTTGTATACATCAGAAAGGGGCCCGAGTCAAAGAAAAATGTAATCGCTTGCAGAAGATTTCCAGCTTCCGGACGAAGCGATTACGGCGGGGACAAAGCTTTGATATCCTTGACCCGTTGCGGCGTTGCGTTGCTCTGCTGATCGCGCTACCCGTCGGCGCTAGCGCGCTTACCTGCCAGCTCTGCCATCCCAAGGAAGTAGAAGGCTATTCGCACTACAGTATGGCCCACTCGTTGCGGCGAGCGGCGCGGGAACCGGAGGGCTCCTTTCAAAACGCCTTCGGGACGAAGTTTACGGTCTATTCCAACCGGACCGGGACTTGGCAGCGAATGGAGCATGCCGGAGACACCTCCGAATACAGGGTGGACTATGTAATCGGTTCCGGCAAGCATGCCTCCGGTTATCTGGTGCGGATCGGGACACACCTGTTTCAGTCTCCGATCGGTTATTACACGGCGCGGCATGCGTATGACATGGCGCCGGGATATGAGCAGCTTGCGGACGCCGATTTCACGCGCCCCATTACGGAAGAGTGCCTGCTGTGCCATTCGGGTAAGCCGCTTCCCATCGCCGGTACGGCCAACGGCTATGAATCGCCGGCATTTTCCGGAAGAGGCGATCTCGTGTGAGCGCTGTCACGGGCCGGCAAAAGAGCACCTCAAACGGCCCGTACCGGGCTCGATCGTCAATCCGGCGAAGTTGACGGGCGCTGCCCGCGATAGCGTTTGCGAGCAGTGTCATCTCTCAGGAGTGATTCGGATATCCAATCCCGGCAAGAAGATTGAGGATTTTCGTCCCGGAATGCGCCTGGAGGACGTATTCACGGTCTATCGGCTGGCGCGCCCTGCGGGCGTTCCGCCGGGAAAATTCAAGGTGATCAGCCAGTCCGAACAACTGGCGGCGAGTGCATGCGCCCGCAACAGTAATGGCAGGCTTTGGTGCGGGACGTGCCACGACCCGCACAGCAAGCCGGTCGATCCGGTCTCTTATTATCGGGATCGTTGTCTTTCGTGTCATGCGGAGGGACTTCCCACGACGCATTCCGCCGCTGAGAACAGTAACTGCATCTCGTGCCATATGCCGCGGCACGAAGTAAGCGACGGCGGCCACACGATTTTCACCGATCACCGCATCCAGCGGTCGCTGGAAACGGAATCGACGTCTGCCGAGCCCGGTGAACTCGCGGCCTGGCGCGAGCCGGCTGCCCGGTTCGTCACCCGAAACCTGGCGCTCGCTTATATCGACGCCGGTGCGGACCGGAAGTCCCCGGCGTGGATCGTACGCGGCTATCGCATGCTCACGCAGGTCCAGGACGAATTTTCCCGCGACCCCGGGGTGTTGAAAGGCTTTGGCGCGGCGCTCTTGCTGGGAAATCAGCCGCGGGAGGCGAAGATTGCTTTCGACCGAGTGTTGCAGCTCGATCCATCGGATCCGCTCAACGAAGAGAACGCGGCCCGTGCCGACCTGGCCTGCGGGGATACAGACGAAGCGGCCCGATATTTCGAGCGAGCCTTGCATTTAGATCCGCTTCTGTTAACGTCGGCCGAATCTCTCGAAGCGATCTATCGCAAGCAGGGCGATGTCGTCAAGCAAACCGTGCTCACAGAACGGATACGGGCGGCAATGGGCAACCCGGATGCAGCCGCAACAAAGCGCTAAACGGGCTTCTGTGTAAGCGTTTGCGTTTCAGTTGGCATAGAATGAAATCGTTCACGGGAAAGGAAGGCTCCGTATGAAAATCTCAAGGAGATCCGTGCTGGCAGCCGCGGCGGCCATCACCTGCGTGCGTGGAGAAGCACCGCAGGCAGCTTCGTCCAAGCCGCGGTCCGTCAAACTGCCGCGCGATTATCCCGTTCAGCCGGTGCCCTTCACCGCCGTCCACGTGGATGACGTATTTTGGACGCCGCGTATCGACACTAATCGCGTGGTCACCATTCCGTTTGCCTTCCAGAAGTGCGAAGAGACCGGTCGCGTGAACAATTTCGTGCGCGCCGCCAAAGCGCTTCGCGGCGAGCCGCACGACACCACTCCGCCCGGCTATCCGTTCGACGACACCGACATATACAAAGTGATCGAAGGCGCCTCGTATACGTTGAGCGTTCAATACGATCCCAAACTGGACGCTTACGTCGATAGCTTGATCGTCAAGGTCGCGGCAGCGCAAGAACCCGACGGATATCTGTACACGGCGCGCACCATCGATCCGGAACATCCACACAAATGGGCCGGCAAGGAGCGCTGGGTGCAGGAGGAAGTGCTTAGTCACGAACTTTATGATCTGGGGCACCTCTATGAAAGCTCGGTCGCCCACTATCAGGCGACGGGCAAACGATCGTATCTGGACATTTCTCTGAAGAGCGCGGAGTTGCTGTGCAATACGTTTGGCCCGGGTAAGCGAAAAATTTATCCAGGGCATCAAAACATTGCGATGGGCCTGGTGAAGCTGTATCGAGTCACGGGAGATGAGCGGTACTTGAATCTTGCGAAATTCATGCTCGACTCGCGCGGACCCAACGGCGATTCTTACAATCAGGCACACTTGCGCGTCAGTGGATCAGAGAGAAGCGGTGGGACATGCCGTTCGCGCCACATATATGTATTCAGGCATGGCGGATGTGGCTGCGATGACGGGCGATGCAGCATATGTCACGGCGATCGATGCGATCTGGGAAGACGTTGTTTCGAACAAGCTATATCTCACCGGCGGAATCGGCGCCAGGAAAAAAGGCGAGGCGTTTGGAGCGGCTTATGAGCTGCCTAACTTGACCGCCTATAACGAAACTTGCGCGGCGGTCGGCAACGATTTTTGGAATCATCGCTTATTCCTCCTGCACGGTGATGCCAAATACATCGATGTAATGGAACGGACGTTGTACAACGGGCTCATTTCCGGTGTTTCGCTGGATGGAAAGCTGTTCTTCTATCCGAATCCGCTAGCCTCGACGGGCGATTACAACGCAGCCCGTGGTTCGGTGTGGCCTGCTGCCCGGGCAATATCACTCGCTTCATGGCCTCTGTGCCGGGTTACATGTACGCCCAGAAGGGCGATACGCTGTACGTCAATCTGTTTGCCGGCGGCACGGCTGACATGACAATGGCGAGCGGCCGCTCCGTAAAGATCGCGCAGGAGACTCGCTACCCGTGGGACGGCGCTGTCCGAATCATGGTCCATCCGCAGAAGCCGGACAAGTTCACAATCAACGTGCGCGTGCCCGGTTGGGCTCGCGGCGAAGCGGTGCCGAGCGGACTCTATAGTTTTGTGGAAGGGACTTCGGAGCTGGTAACCCTGAAGGTGAACCGGCGCTCAGTGCCGATCCACCTCGAGAAAGGTTACGTCAGCCTGGCGCGCAACTGGCATCCGGGTGATGTCATCGAATTGCACATGCCCATGCCGGTGCGGCGCGTGGTCTCCAATCAGGAGGTGCAGGACGATTTGACCGCGTTGCGATCCAGCGCGGGCCGATTGTGTATTGCGCCGAGTGGCCCGATAATCCACAAGGAAAAGTGCTCGATCTGGCGTTGCCCAACGACGCAGCGTTAAGCGCCGAATTTCGACCGGAGCTGTTGAACGGCGTTGTTGTGGTGAAGGGAAAAGGACTGTACTTACCCGAAGGCGGCGCCGAGAACGCAACGGAAAAAGCGGTCGAGTTCACGGCCATCCCGTATTATGCCTGGGCGCATCGGGGCCAAGGACAGATGATCGTCTGGATGCAAAAAGGCAATCCACGACCTAAGCGAAGCGAAGCCGCTTAACGCAACACCCGTGTAACTTGCGAAGTATCTAAAAGGAAATTCTTGCGCCGAGTTGGATGCTTCTCGGGTTTAGCACGGTAGTCGATTTGCCGAAGGTGGCGTCCGCCATATTCGCGTCGACTGGTCCGAGATTGACGTGATTCAGCACATTAATGAAATCGAAGCGAAGCTGCAGGCTGCCTTGCTCGCCGAGCCAGGGCACATGCGTGTTTTTTAGCACGCTTGCATCTACGCTGATCAGACCGGGATCGAGATAGCTATTGCGTTTCAGATTTCCTTCCGTGCTGGCTGGCGGCGCAGGAAAAACGCTGGCTGTAAACAGGCCATTGATATAGGCCTGCTCGCCGTGTGACCCGGCGTAGTTCGCGCTTGGGGAATTGGGAACGTCCCAGTTAGTGCCGTCAGCATTGTAATCGCCGCCCGCCCCATAGGGAGCCGTTGTGTACACCCAGAAGGGACTGCCCGTTTGAAGCGCGGCGATGGTAGCTCACCTCCCATCCCGAAGTCAGCACCCTTCCAATGCCGCTGCTCAACCCGGGAATCGTATAGCTTCCGGAAAACGAAAAACGATGGCGCACATCCCAATTGGCGTCGCCCCAATAGGTGAAATATTGGTGTTGATCGGGTATGTTGAGGCCGATGTCCTGATCGAAACGCGTCCCGCTTTCGGGGAAATCCATGGCATGGGAAAGCGTATAGGAGCCCTGGAAAGTGGCTCGCGAACCGACGCTCCGGCGAAGCGACAGGATCATCGCGTTATACGTGCTGCGATTGCTGTTGGTGACGTAATCGATCGACGCAAAACTGGGGTTCAGACGTGGCGGATTGCCTTGACCGCCGGTCGGGATCACAGCGCCCGCAAAACGATTCATGTCGGTGCCGCTCAATTGGTCATAGCCGCGCGAGCCGGAATAATTCGCGCCGGCCACTAACTTCCACGCAAGCTGGCGTTCGATTCCTATAACATAATTCACCGCGTAAGGCGCTTTCATATTACGGTCAAGTGCAGTAACTGCGCCCGGCGCGCCAGCCAACCCGCCCTGGGCATTCAATTGCCCGGCAGGGATGACCGGCAAAGGATAATTGAACGGATAAGTCGGATTCTGCGCCACCGCAAACAGCGGTTGCACGCCCGTTCCTCCGGCAGTAAACGTCTCACCATTGGCAGTGGGCGCATTGTTGCGCATTTGATCTACGCTTTGTCCAAGCACGACCCAATCGTGGAAGATGCCGATGCCGCCCCGTATGCTCCACTTGCCCTGATTGGACGGATCCCAAGCGAACCCGATTCGCGGGCTCCAATTATTCTTCAAGGACTGGGCGAATACGTCCGCGACTGGCTTGACCGAAGCGCTCGCGATCTGCTGATCGAAAGTGCTTCCGGAACCCAGAATCAAGTTGTAGAACTGGAAATTATTGCCCCACGGGTAGTGATTGCCAAAATCGTCCCAGCGTAGAGAAACCGTAAACGACAAATTCGCTTTTGCTTTCCAATCGTCCTGAACGAAAAATCCCCAGGCGGTGAGCTGGCCTCCAAAACCGACCGAGCCCGGCGCTCCGGTCAATAAATTGTAAGCGCCGACGTTTTCGGTGTAAGGCCGATCCTGCACCAGATCCAAGAGGTTGTTGAAGGTGAACGTGGGGCGGACGTTCACCGGGGTGAAATCGCCCTCTTCATCCGCATGCGCTCCGCTAAAACCGAATTTCAAAGTGTGCGCGCCATGCACCATGTTCAGCACATCGCGCCAGTTGTAATTGTGGGAGCGGTATTCGCCGGGTCCCCAGGAGTTCGTAAATCCTATGCTTTGCCCGGTAACATTGATCTGTGGAATGCTGTTGTCGCCGTTCTGACCGTTCTCGCCACCAACGGCGTTGGCGCCGAAGCCAAATTCGAACAACACGTTGGGGCTGAAGGTATGGGTCCAGTCGGTTTGGGCGTACCAGTTGTTCTGGAAATCTTCGTTGGTGAAATTGGGCCGAACGTTGGGATGTTGCAGGTTAAAGGTGTCGTTGGCGTAACTGCCATAAACACGGTCCTTCTGGCCGAAGTACTGATCGCCGCGAAAACTGTATTGCAGGCCATTATAAAAAGGGCTCAGCACCTGGTTCCCCCGATCGAGAATCGGCAGGCTGCACGGAATGTTGGCCGTGGAGGCGGTGCCACATCCGCTTCCGAAATATTGTTGCGCTGTTTCGGCGACACCACTCGTCGCCACCGAGGTAACGGGATTACCGATGAGAATTTTCGTCCCAAGAGTATTGGGGAAATTCTGTTGTGCCCAAGCGACAAACTGCGGAGCTTCGTATGTTTGCACTGAATTCGCGGTAGAACTTGTTGACCACAAGGACTCGACGTCGGCGAAAAAGAAGGTTTTGTTCTTTACGATGGGGCCGCCGAATGTACCCGACAAATCCTTGCGGCTGAATGGCGGATAGTTTCCCTGCGTGAAAACACTTCGCGCCAGCAGATCCTGATTGGTGAACAGCAGACTGCCGGTGCCATGAAACTGGTTGGTCCCCGATTTCGTGGTGATCTGGATGAGAACCGAACTGCCGACATTATTTTCCGCGTCCCACGAGTTCGTCTGCAACGAGACCTCCTGGATCGCATCCGGATTCGGGCTATAAATAAAATTTCCGTTCTGCACCACGCTGGTGGCGTCCATGCCGTCCACAACGACGCGATTGCCGGTATAACTGCGTCCATTGGCGCTAATAGCGGGAGTTTGTGTGCCGAAGTTATCGGCTCCGCCGCCGGGAGCCTCGCCTGCACCACGTGTTCCCGTGCCGACGACGCCCGGGGCGACGGCGAGGACATCGTAGATATTTCGATTGATTTCCGGCAGATCTCTCACGGTGTTGGCGGATAATGTCGCCTGAAGGCGGCTGTCGTCGGTGTCCAGCGGGGGCGCCTCACCAAGCACGTTGACGCTCTGGACTGCGGACGCGAGAGCCAGGGTGATGTTCACGCTTTGCAGCTCCGAAGTGCCGAGCGTCAGGGTGACTTCGGTTGCTCTGAAACCGCTGGCCTGCGCGGTTACCACATAATGACCGGGTTCCAGGCTGCTGAATCGATAATTGCCTGAACCGCTGGTGGTTGTCGTAGCCTCGACACCGGTATCTATGTTACGCAAGCTGACCGAAGCGCCCGCGACCACGGCGCCGCTTGCGTCCGAAATTACGCCTTGAATGTTCCCGCTGAATTGGGCGTAACAGCAGATATTAGAAAGGACGGCGGCCACCAAAAAGCAGCCAATACGAAACAGTAGTTTTGCCACTTGGGGCTCCTGTTCCCCAGCTCATGCCAACCATACGCGGGCATGGCTGAGCTGCGCCGTAAGCGCTTACGGAGAGGATAGTGCAAGCGTTCGTGAGAGTCAATGGAAAAGGAGTCGCTTGTCGTTAGTATGTGAGTTGTCCGGTCCAATTCACACATGATGTGTCCGCTTTTAAGAAAGCGGAGCAGGCGCGTGAGGCTGGGAGTTGGAATCCAGCCGAAGGTATACGAGCTCCGAGATGGAGCGGATGATGAAGGTGCAAGAAGTGCTGTTGCGAGCCATGGCGAAGAAGATCACCTGGTGGCAAGCAGCAGAAGTAATTGGGGTGAGCGATCGGACCATGCGGTGCTGGCGGGAGCGGCTGGAGGAGGACGGTTACGACGGGCTGGCAGATCGGCGCAAAGGGATGGTGAGCCCGAAGCGAGTGCCGCTGGAGATCTGCCAAAAGGTTCTGGGCTTGTACCGGGAAAGATATTACGACCTGAACATGCGGCATTTCCACGAGAAGCTCCAGGAGGAACACGGGATCGAATTGAGCTACACGTGGGTGCAGACGGCGCTGCAAGGGGCGGGCCTGGTAGCCAAGCGGAGCAAGCGCGGGACACACCGCAGGAGACGTCCGCGGCGGCCCATGACCGGAATGCTGCTGCACATCGATGGCAGCAAACATTGCTGGTTACAGGAAGGCCGGCGGTACGACCTGATTGTGATTCTGGACGACGCCAACAACGAGATCTACTACGCGCAGCTAGTGGAAGAGGAATCGACGCGCACGGTGATGGCGGCGCTGCGCGAGGTGATCGCCACGAAGGGGGTATTTTGCGCGCTGTACAGCGATCGCGGCAGTCACTTCTTTTGGACGCCGAAGGCCGGCGAGCCGGTGGATAAGCATCGTCTGACACAAGTGGGAAGAGCCCTGAAGGAACTGGGCGTGCAGATGATTCCAGCCTATTCGCCACAAGCCCGGGGGCGTTCGGAGAGGAACTTCGGGACCTGGCAAGGACGCTTGCCGCAAGAGCTTCGGCTGGCCGGAATCGGCACGTTGGAAGAGGCCAATCGATTTTTGCGCGAACACTACATCGCGGTCTTCAACCGCAAGTTCAAGGTGGTGGCCGAGCAGAAGGCCAGTGCCTTCCGGCGTTCGAGCCGCTCGGATCTGGACTGGGTGTTCACGGTACAGACCGAGCGCACGGTAGCCAGGGACAACACCGTCGCCATCGGCGACCGAATGTGGCAGCTTGAGAAGTCTCGCTTTCGCAGCACGCTGGCCGGTTGTACGGTCATCATTCATGAACACCTGGATGGCCGGGTGTCACTACGCTACGGGCCGCATGTGGTCGGGCGTTTCGATAGCCGAGGCCGGCCGCTCACAAAATCGAACCAACCGGACCACGGTGGAAAAGACGGAGGTGTGGAAACCGGCGAAAACCAAAAGCAGGTTTCCTCCCGTTCCCACACCTCCTTGGAAATCTCGCCCAAGACGCGAGATTTCCACTTTTCCACCGCGCCGGCTACGGTTCGTGTGGCGAAACGAAAAAACAAGGCGGCTTGCGCCGCCTAAACCAAAATCCAAAAGCGGACAGATCACTTGTTAATTAAACCGGACATCTTGACTTGTTAACGACATGGAAAAGGAGTCGCTGATTCTAAAGTGGCGGAGAGAGTGGGATTCGAACCCACGTTAGAGTTTCCCCTAAACACGCTTTCCAAGCGTGCGCCTTCAACCACTCGGCCATCTCTCCGGATTCAAATTCCTGGCGGGTCCCGGTGCGGAAATGCGACTTCAGTTTAGCATCGCCAACCGCTATCCCAGATCGAACTTCTCGTGGTGCAATGTCGGATCGCCAGACACCAGCACGGGCCGGCCGAGGATCTCCTCCAGCTCTTCCAAGTACTGATTGCTGCTGGCCTTCAATACCTTCGCAACGTCAGGATGCACGCGCAGAACGACGTCTTTGCCCTCAATCGCCTTGGCGATTTTCTGCGCTTCAACCAGAATCTCGCTGATGATCGTCTGCACGCTCTTCACATAGCCCGCGGCTTCGCAGTAAGGGCACGGCGCGCATAGCGTTCGCTCCAGACTCTGCTTGACGCGCTTGCGCGTGATGGCCACCAAGCCGAAGTCGTTGAACTGCAGAATCTTGAAAGGCGCGCGGTCCGCCTGCATAGCTTCCTCGAGCGTCTGCATGACCTTCTGACGATTCTTGCGCTCATCCATGTCGATAAAATCGACCACGATAATGCCGCCTAAATCGCGAAGCCGGATCTGACGCACAATCTCCTTCACTGCCTCGGTATTGGTCTTGACAATCGTATCCTCCAGCCGGTTCGATTTGCCGACGTACTTGCCCGTATTGATGTCAATGGCTACCAGAGCCTCGGTTTGATTGATGACGATATAACCGCCCGATTTCAGCCACACCTTTGGCCGAAGGGCTTTCTCGAGTTCCTGGGTTATGTTGAAGGCATCGAAAATCGGTACGCTGCGCGTGTACATCTTCACGCGGTTCACAAGCGAAGGCTGAAAACGCTGCATGAACGTAAGCACGTGCTCATACATCTCTTCGTTATCAACCCAGATCGCCTTGAACTCGTCCGTAACCTGGTCTCGAAGCGTGCGCTGGACCAGATCGAGATCGTGATGCAGCAGAGCGGGTGCGGGTTTCTGTTCCGCCTTCTGGCGAATATCGAGCCAGAGACCATAAAGAAAGTTCATATCAGCCGCAATGTCCTGCTCCGATATACCTTCGCCTGCGGTCCGGACAATGAATCCACCCGTCGTTCCAGAGCGGTGAGCTTGCAAAATGCGCTTGAGACGCAGCCGTTCCTCGTCGCTGGCGATTTTGCGCGAAACGCCCATATGAGTCACGCTCGGCATAAACACGACGTAGCGCCCAGGAAGCGCGATATGCGAGGTGATGCGGGCGCCTTTTTGTCCCAGCGGCTCCTTCGCAATCTGAACAATGATCTCTTGGCCCGCCTTCAGCAGCTCCGAAATAGAAGGCATGGCACGGTCCGGTCTTTCGGTCGAGCGATCCTCCTGAGATTCGCGCTGAGATTCGCGGCGGCTTTCCGGTTCTAGAGCCGTCGCGGCTCCCGGAGCTCCTGCTGCCGGCGAGGAGACGAAGTCCGGGCCTTGTCCGAAGCGGTTGTTACCGCGCCGCCGCTTCATCCGCCGCGATACCCGGTGCATATAGCGCCCGCCCTGCTCACGCACTGTCGCCGTTTGTGGTTGTTCTGGCGCGGTGGGATCATGCTCCTGATCCGCTGCGCTCAGTTCCTGATCCTCGAACGGTTCCCCGGCTGCAAACATCTCGATTTCATCGATTTCGATTGCACCCCCCTCCGGTTCTTCGTCCAGACGCGATTCGCTGAGGTCGGCTGCGGAAATTCCCTCCTCGTCGGACGGTTCAAACGGAGCGGACGAATGCGATTCTGCATCTTCCGGCTCTGCTGTCTCAATCACAGGAGGTGGCGCGATCGGCTGATCCTGCTTCACCTGTTCGATCTTTTCTTCTATCTCGGAAGAAGTTTCATCGTCGTCGTGGTGTCCCAGAACTTTATCGGCCAGCTCGAGTTCTTCCGCTTCTTCTTCAATGGCCGCTTCCTCTTCAGGACTGATTGGCTCCTGTTCCGTCTCGGCTTCCTCCCCGGAACGCTCTACGCCTTCTCCACTCGCGCCGACATGCCGGTATTTTGCCAACGACTCGCCAGGAAGAATGATGACGTCGGAAGTAGGTTCAGTCGTGCTGAAATGGGGCTCGACCGGTTCAATCCGGGCAGCAGCGGGGAGTGACGGCTGCGCATATTTGTTGTCGGGAAATCCGCGGCCACGCTGCCGGCGCCGTCGTGAGCGCCGGTTACGCCGGTCTCCGCGGAAGCCGCGATCATTATCGGTTCTGTCAGGGCGTGTTTCTGCCGGCTCCGTGCTGGCCACCGTGACAGGCAGTTCCGCCGCGGGAACACCGCCTTCGTCTTCGGCAACCTGGGCGTCGGAAGGCGTCGGCTCTACAACCTTTGGGCTTGTCTCCGCTTCGCGATTCTCTCGTGGACGCTCCAGCACGACGCGCTCCGGAACTCGCCGTGGACCACGGTCGCCTCGCTCGCCCCGATCGCGGCGTATAGGCTTTTCCTCAGTTACCGTATCGATGTCTTCGTTCTCTTCGAAGAAATCGGAAACGTATAGAAACGTGTCGCGTTCCAGACCCAGGTCGACGAACGCTGACTGCATGCCCGGAAGCACGCGAGTGACTCGTCCTTTATGGATACTCCCCGCTAGCGAGTATTCATTCGCGCGCTGAAAATACAGCTCGACGAGCTGATCGTCTTCCAGAAGCGCTACTTTTGTCTCGTGGCGATTGGATCCAATCACCAGTTCCTTGCTCATTACTCACCACCTCGCCGGGTCTGTAATGAGAGAACTCAAATTCCGGACATGCCATGCGCCCGCAGCCCTCGAACAACCGCCAGCCACGAGCAAAACCTGTTGCCACCAATGCAGGGGGACAAGCGCACACAACCGCGAAACCCACTGTGTGCGATAGAAAATTGTCTATCTCAACCACGCCTGCACGATAGATTCGCTTACACCTTCGATAACTCGAAAATTTCGTCAGCAATCCGAACTTTTTTGTTCTACTCAATTCGACCCGCTATCTTGTCGAATCGGCATTCGCCGTCTGAATCAATTCACAAACCTTCTCAATCTGACGCTGTTTACTAAACCCAGCATCAGAAATATGGACCACGTGTTCGATCCTCCCGAACTCATCAGCGGAAGCGGAATACCGGTGATCGGCATCCGGCCAACCACCATTCCGACATTGACTAACACGTGAAACAACAACAGCGCGGCTACGCCCATGCAGATGAACAGACCTGCCCTGTCCGTAGCCGTTTGCGCATTCTGCACGACCTGCATAATGAGCAGGAAATACAGAACGAGCGCGATCACAATCCCTACAAACCCGTGCTCTTCCGCGAACGAGGAGAAGATGAAATCCGTGTGCGGAACCGGAAGAAAACCCAAATGGGTTTGCGAGCTTTCTTTAGCCCCGCGACCCCACATCCCGCCATTTCCTACAGCGATTCTCGATTGGATCACCTGAAACCCCGTTCCCTTAGGATCGCGGTCTGGATAGATGAAACTGACCAGCCGATCCTTTTGATACGGCTTAAGAAAATGATATCCGATCGGCAAAGTGACCACGAGCACGGCCGTAATCGCCAGCAGGTATTTCCACCGTAATCCGGCCATCAGAACGCCGCAAACCAAGATCGGAATATAAGTGAGCGACGTGCCCAGATCCGGTTCTTTTATGACCAGGACCATCGGAATTCCGACGTAGGCGCCCAGTTTGGCCAAGTCTTTCCAATCCAGCTTCTCCGTTTTCAAATCAGTCAGGTATTTCGCTACCAGCAGAATCAAAACAATTTTTACGAACTCTGAAGTCTGGAGAGTGAATCCGGCAACTCGAATCCAGCGCGTCGATCCGAAAACTTTGTTTCCGATGACCAAAGTCGCGATGAGCAGCGCAACTGCCGCGACATAGAAGTAGAACACTCGCCCCATAATCGCGTGATAATCGATAAGGGACAGAATCCACATCATCGCGATGCCTGTACCGACCCAGGCGATCTGCTTCCACCAGGCGTCTTCCCACCTCGTGTTTTGGGTTGCACTGTAGATTTGCAGGATACCTAGTGTGCAGAGCGCCAGCGTCAAGATGAGCAGCGGCCAATCGAGATCGCGAATCGAGCGGTAAACCGGCACTATCGCGAAAAACCCTTCGGCAACGGAGCCTTAAACGCTGCAAGGAAGTTCGCGGGCCGCTCGAAGAATGCAGGAGGCCGATATTGCGCGTTTAGCATTTTCGCTTCACGCGCTTTCTTATCGAAATAGGCTTTGATAACGTCGCGCACCATGGGAGACGCAAACTGGCCATGTTCGCCGTTTTCGAAGAGAGCCACGACCACGATTTCCGGAGCTTCTTCTGGGGCGTAGCCAACGAACCAAGCGTTGTCCTTCATGCTCTGGCCAAGCTTGGTGTTCTTGAGCATCTCGTTGGAAGCGAGTTGCGCGGTTCCTGTCTTTCCGCACATTTTAATGTCCGGAATTTTGGACCTTCCCGCCGTACCGTCGGGTTCATTGACAACTCCATACATGCCCGCCACCACTTTCTGGATGTTGTCTGGGTTCAGACTCCCTTGTCTGAGCAGTTTGGAGGCGGCCGATTTTAGGAGATGCGGTTGGAACCACCTGCCTCCGATCGCCATGCCTCCCTCGGCGGCGGCGAGTTCGAGAGGCGAAACAGTGACGGCGCCTTGGCCAATGCCCACAGAAATCGTCTCGCCGGCGTACCATTTTTGCCGGAACATTCGCATCTTCCATCGGGTTGAGGGCATAGTGCTTTCCTTCTCGCCGGGAAGATCGATACCTGTCTTGTGTCCGAAACCGGCCAGCTCCGCGTAATGTGCCAAGCGGTCGATTCCTAAGTGGTTGGCCACGTTGTAGAAGAATACATCGCAGGATTCCACGATGGCGCGATGCAGAGAAATGTTGCCGTGGCCGCCTTGTTTCTGCCTCCAGCAGGCAAAATAATGGCCGTAGAAGCTCGCTCCACCTGGGCAGTGAAACTCGGTCTTGTCATCGATGACACCGGTTTCTAATCCGGCCAATGCCACTATCGGCTTAAACGTCGAGCCCGGTGCAAGCTCGGCCTGAGTGGCGCGATTCATCAGCGGCTTATATGCATCGTTGGCGATCCCGTTCCAATCCGTGCGGCTGATCCTGCCAGTGAACTTGTTCGGATCGAAGGCCGGACGGCTGACCATCGCCAGCACCTCGCCCGTGCGGGGATCCAGCGCCACCACCGCGCCGCGCTTGCCCTCCATCGATAGCTCCGCTACCGCTTGCAAATCCAGATCGAGGGTAGTTCGTAGATCCTTACCGGCAACCGCATCCTGAGCGGTTTCCATCGCCCGCTCGCGACCCATGTTGTCTACGAGCACACGCTGCTGGCCATCGACGCCTCGTAGCGTGGAATCATACTCACGCTCCAGGCCATCTTTGCCGATGATGTCGCCTTGGTGATAGTCGAGGAACTGCGGCGCATCGAGCTCGGATTCGCTGATCTCTCCCACGTATCCGACAACGTGCGCAGCAAATCCATCCTGGGGATATTGCCGCCGCCACGCTTTGATCAACTGCATCTCCGGGTAGGTGTCCATGTCTTGATGCGATTCCACCCAGGCGATCTCGTCGCGAGTGAGCTGGTCCTTGATGATGATCTGGGGAGTGGAGCCCATGCGATGAATTTTGTGCACGAGCTCACCGTAATCGAGGCCGAGACCGTCGGCGATGGCGGGAAGGTGTTCGGGTTTGATCTGATCGCGGTTGAGCAGCAGCGAATACGACGCTTTGTTGTCGACGATCACGCGCCCGTCGCGATCCAGAATTTTACCGCGCGGGGCCAGAATCGGAATGCTTTTGATTCGATTACGCTCAGCGGCCTCACTGTACACATCGGGGTTCTGGACCTGCAGCTTCCAGAAGCCGGAAACCAGGAATACGAATACAGCCACCGTCAGGTATTGAAAGATGGCGATCTTGCCGGATGCTGTCTTGGGATTGTCGCGGGGCAGCCCCTCTGGCGAAACCACCTCGTCTCGCCGGTGCTCACTTTCAACGATGGCCACTTGAATAATTCCGGAAGGAAGGCTCTTTAACGCGAGCCTGATACTTTCATTCTATCGAGAATTGCGTACAAAGGGATAGCAATCAATGTGTTGAGAGCGCCGTGAACAAACGTTTCCTGCGGATCGAAGGGCACCAGTTGTCCGAGCAGCGCGCGCCGCATGATCCAGTAAAAAAATGCGTGAAAAAAATAAAAAAAGAAGCACAGGACGACCCGAATTACGGAGCTTTCGACATTGAAGCGCATGCTGACCGATGCGGCGAAGTAGCCCACCAGGGTCTTCGTGATTCCGTACATGCCGATGGGTATATTAGCCGGCGATAACGAATCTTCGGCGATACCGACGAAAGCCCCAAACAGGAGGGAAGCAATCTGCGAGTGACCCATCAATCCGAAGTAAATGGTGAGTAGCAGCGGCAATTCCAGCCATTCCGTGTGGGGCAGCAGCCGGGGCAGATAGAATTTCCCGATGATTGCGATCAGAGTGAGAGCCGCGAGCGCGACCACCTGAAAACGGCTGAACCAACTCTCCTTGGCCGGCCGCCTCAGGACCAGCCGATGTGTCGTTTCGTTCATTGCTGCTGCGGCGGATTGCGGGGCGTGGCCGGCGCGGGTGGTTTACGGTGCGGGGCGCCCAAGGGAAGAACGGGGGCCGGCTCAGTGCGGGGATGCTCAGCCGATGGCGCGGCATTTTGGGTGGGCGCCTTAGCTGGGCTAGTGGGGCTGGCGCCAGTCTGGCTCCGTGGTTGCGTTTGAGGATTTTGAGCCGGCTTGGATTCGCTCCCGGGCTTCAAATTGAAGTTCGGAACGTTGGTGCCATACGCGCCGTACGTGTGGCCTTGCTCTTTGCCGAGCTTGTCGTATTTCTCCAAAACCTTGTCTGCTTGCGTTTGTGGCTTTGCGGCGGGTTGACTCGCCTCGGAATCCGGCTGCGGCGGAAGTAAGTTGGCGCTGGCTTGCTCTGCAACAGGTGCGACGGCAGGAAGACTCCTGTGGATACCTTGGAGCACCACCAGCACTTCTTCCACCCCGCTGGGAGCGCCACTCAAACGCAAGGTAATATTTTTCATCCCCTGTCCGGGTTCAACAGAAATCGCGGTTCCTACCGGAAAGCCTTTGGGGAAGATGCGATCCTCGCCGGACGTAAAGAACCACTCTCCCGGATCGACCTTTTCTTCGTTTTGGATCTGCTCCACGATGCAAGTTCCCGTACCGCAGTCGAGGACGCCATGGACATGGGCCTTCTGCGATTCCACTCCGACTTTGAAAGTCGGATCGGTCACCAACAAGACCTGAGAAACCAGCGGATACACGGCTACAACTTTGCCGACAATGCCTTCGGGCGTAACCACGGCCATTTCCTTTTCGACACCGCTTGTGGAGCCCCGATCGACGAAAACGGCCTTGGCGGTTGCTACGGTGCTGTTGCCGATGACCCGGGCCGCGATGGTTTTGGATTGCGATTGGGCCTGGAACTTCACCAACGCGCGGGCATTTTCCGCGGTTGCGAGCTGATTTCGGAAATACACGTTCTCCATACGAAGCTGATCGTTGTCTCTCTTCAGCTTGCGATTCTGCTCCCGGACATCCAGAAGGATGAAGTAGTCCTGAAGAAACCCCACCGTGTTTCGCCGAACTGCCTCGACCACTCCGGCCATGGGAGTGACGGCACTTACGGCCCACACGCGAATCAGCCGATCGTCCTTATTGGTTCGAACCTGGTAAGCGAGGCCGAGGAGCTGCGCCAGCACAATGACCAGCAGAACCGTCAAATTGCGATAGCGGCTCAGCAGAGCTTCCATGACTTCTTTTTCTACTCTAAAGGTCTGCTAACGGCGGTGCTAGTCTCGCGTGTCATTCAATGGCTATACGGCGCAACAGTTTGAAATCGGTGAGCATCTTTCCAGTGCCCAGAACCACCGACGCGAGAGGATCTTCTGCAATCGATACGGGCAACCCGGTCTCTTCGCGAATGCGGCGATCGAGATTCTTGATGAGCGCACCGCCTCCGGTAAGGACGATGCCGCGATCGCTGATGTCGGCGCTCAATTCCGGAGGTGTGCGCTCGAGTGCAACCCGGATCGCGTTGAGAATAGTCGCGATGCATTCGGAAAGCGCTTCGCGGATTTCACTGTCTTCGATTGTGACTGTCTTGGGCACGCCTTCAATCAGGTTGCGGCCTTTGATCTCCATGGTCAGGGGCTTGTCAAGTGGAAACGCCGACCCGATCTGTATTTTGATCTGTTCCGCCGTGCGCTCCCCGATCAGCAGATTGTACTTACGTTTAAGGTAATTCATGATGGCGTCGTCCATCTCATTGCCTGCGACGCGCACCGACCTCGAGTAAACGATACCGGAAAGAGAGATGACGGCGACGTCCGTCGTGCCGCCGCCGATATCCACCACCATGTTGCCCGAAGGCTCCGTTATGGGCAGGCCGGCGCCGATGGCCGCGACCATGGCTTGCTCCACCAGGTGCACTTCGCTGGCCTTGGCGCGATAAGCCGATTCGCTTACCGCCCGCTTCTCTACCTGTGTGATTTCACTCGGCACGCCGATGACTATTCGGGGGTGCACCAGCATCTTACGGCCGTGCGCCTTCTGGATGAAATAATTCAGCATCCGCTCGGTGACTTTGAAATCGGCAATGACCCCGTCTTTCATGGGCCGGATGGCGACGATGTTGCCCGGGGTTCGGCCCACCATGTCTTTGGCTTCGCGCCCTACGGCTTCGATTTCGCCGTTGTTTTTATTGATCGCGACGATCGAAGGCTCGTTGACAACGATGCCCTTGCCCTTGGCGAATACCAGCGTGTTCGCGGTTCCCAGGTCGATCGCAAGATCCGAGGAAATAAGGCTAAAAACGGACCGGAACTTCATGAATTGGCTTAAGCTCTTGCGAAGAGAACCCTCAGGGTAACATGGACATAGACTATATCGGCACTAGGCGAATAAGGGATTATGATCAGGTGTTTCGATCGACCAAGGGACCGACGCGACGCCAATGGATCGGGCTTGGCGCGTTGGCCGTTCTGGGCGCGTGCGGCCGAAAAAAGGGCAGCGGATATCCGGGTTATGCCCTGATTGCGACCTCCGGCGAGGAGAGTCTCGGAGTGGTCGATTTGACTGCTTTTCGGGTACTCGATCCGGTTCCGGTTCGCGGCCGGCCGACTGCCGTGCTGCGGGCCGGATCGTCTAATTCCAGCTATGTCCTGACGCCTGAAACCGGCAGTGTCCATATCCTGGACGGGAATCTCAAAGTGGTTCGGTCCCAAAAGGTCGGCGATGAGCTGTCGGAACTGCGGGTTAGCTCGAACGGGTTGCGGCTGCTGGCAATTGCGGGCAAGGCGGGCGAGCTGATCGAAGCAGACCCCAAGTCCCTTCGGGTTCTGAGACGCAATAAGTTGCGCGGCCAGCCGGTCAGCTTGGATCTCGCTGGTCCGTTTGCCGCTGTTTCCATGGGAAATCAAGGAATTGTCCAATTATTCGATCTGGAAACAGGAGGGCACTGGCAGGCGGAGGTACCCGGGCGCATCGGAGCGGTGCGATTCCGGGCAGACGGCCAGCGCTTATTGATTGCTAATGTAGGCGATCCGGTTCTGAGGGCGGTCACGGTACCCGATCTGCGGACAATTGCCGATCTGCCGCTCGCGATGACACCCCAAAATCTTTGTTTTAATGCAGATGCCGGCCAGCTTTTTGTGACGGGCGCAGGGATGGACGGCATTGCAATCGTGTTCCCCTACAATCTGCTGGAAGTCGAACAGACGGTGCTGGCTGGCCGGGACCCTGGCGTGATGGCTTGCTCGGCAAATCCGCCGTTTTTGTTCGTTGGTAGTAACAGCGGCTCCGACGTATGCGTTCTGAGCATTGAGAACCGTAAGTTGATCGGCGCGGTCGATGTCGGGCAGCGGCCAACCTATATAACGGTGACGCCCGACAGCCAGTATGCCTTGGTGCTCGATGAGAGCGCGGGCGCTATGGCAATCATTCGCATTCCGGTCATTCGGACCGATCCGGCGATCGTTCGCAGCAAATCTGGCGCGTCGCTATTTACGATGCTTGCCGTCGGCGATAAACCTGTGCACGCGGCAGTCGTGCCATTTGTCTGACTTTATTTGGTGCTCCAGGCGGCTTGGACCACCGCCAGGGCCGCTAATGCTCCGGTTTCCGCTCGAAGAATCGTTGTGCCAAGCGAACAGGCAAGCCAATTCGCGCTAAGCGCCGCTTCGCGTTCCTCATCGGTCCAACCGCCTTCCGGTCCCAGGAGTAGAGCCACACTATCGGTCACGCTCTTTTGAGCCGGCATCAGTTTGAGGATCGGCACACTCGATGCTTCATCGAGCAGAAACCGAACGTTTGCATCGGTCTGCAGCGCTTTTGCCAAACGAACTGGCGGTTGAATGACCGGAAGATGAGGGCGCCGGCACTGCTGGCTGGCTTCAATTGCGATCCTTTGCCAGCGGGCGAGGCGCTTTCCGGCGGCTTGACCCAAACCTTTCTCCGTGCGCGCTGCTTCAAACGGCTGAATTGCGGCAACACCCAGCTCGGTTGCCTTTTCGATCAGCCACTCAAACCGATCGAACTTGATCAGCGCCGGAACAAGCGTGATCCGGACGCCCGGAGCTGGAGGCTCGACCCTTTCGAGAACCCGGAAGGTGACCGAGGATTTGCGGGCGGTCTCGATCTCGGCGAGATAGACGTTTTGGTTATCTGAGAGTTCGCAGAGCTGGCCGGGCTCGGCACGCAGCACACGAACCAGATGCTCGGCATCCGGACCGGTCAGTTCGGCCGCACCGCGCCGGATTTCCGGGACGAAGAAGAGACGTCGAGCCATGGAAACAGCGCCAATTTACCAAACGAACTCTCGTTTCCCGGAACGGCGGCCGGGATCACTTCATCTAAGGCCAGTCCTGCGCTCCGTGGTAGACACGCGAAATTTCAACGTGATGCTCTTTGACCTGATACACGGCAATATAAGGCAGGGGCGCAAATATCAGTTCTCGTCTGCCTTTCATCCGTCCAGGGCGTCCACGATTTGGAAAATCCTTCAAACCCGTGCAGCCGTCATAAAGCGTCTTAACGACTTCACGAGCGGCAGCGGGATTATCCTTCGCAATTCGTCTGTAAATCTGTTCAAGATCTTGGCCGCCCGCAAAGACCAGCGGACTTCCATCAGGATTGAAAAAGCCGCTCGATGCGCTCTCCTACTTGCTCGTGCGTGAGGTACTCACCCCGGTCAAGCTCAGCTTCACCGCGCTTCACCGCTTCGACGAACCGTGATTCTTCCTCGTCAATGTAGTGGCTGAGAACTTCCTGGGCGAGCTTTTCCGTGGGCCGCCCTTGTGTGGCGGCGATGTGTGTGAGTCGAGAAAGTTCATCCGGCGTAAGAGGTACTTCCATAAGCCTTAACAATAAGGATTGCATGCCCCAGTGTCAACCTGATCGCCGGATTGAAGGCTTTGGCTATTGCACGCCACTGAGCGTGGCGAACAGAAGGCGCATTTAGCGAAACGAACCCCTTTTTGGGTTCGTTTCGCAAATCAAGCGACTTTTGCGGCGAGCGGCTGAGCCGGCTGCTCGCGCATCGCATCGTTCACCTGTGGCGGCAGAAACATCTTTTCGTGGTAGCCGTGCCCAACCGGGAGATTGGAACAGATCGACTCCACTTCGGCTAATTTGTCGCCGCACACTCCGAGCGACTCAAAAAAGACAAGTACCTCGCCGCGTGAAGCGAACCGGCGATAGGGAGCAGTACCGGACGAACCGTGTATGTCAACAGCAATGGAGCCGTCGGGCGTGGCGTAGAAGCTTACGTCGTATTCATTCATCAGTTAGTCATTGGATGTACCGATTTGCCAGCGGGTGACCTGTCGGCATTACTCGTCCGGAGAGTACTAATAGGTTTAGAAGGCTGCGGCGCCAGCTTCGGCGACAGCTTGGTCTTGTTTGCCTAGTCCGCCGCTGACTCCGATAGCGCCGACGACCTGATCGCCACGTTTCAGCGGCACGCCGCCCGCAAAAATCATCACGCGGCCGTGATTCGAGGCGTGAATACCGAAGAACTGATCGCCGGATTGACTGAGTTCGGCCAGTGCTTTGGTTTCGATGTCGAAGGCTCGAGCCGTCCAGGCTTTGTTGATTGCAATATCGACGCTGCCGATCCAGGCCTTGTCCATGCGGACGTGCGCGACGAGGTTGCCGCCTTGATCCACGACGGCCACGTTCATGGGTTGTCCGATTTCTTGGGCCTTCGCTTCGGCGGCCGCGATGATGCGCTTTGCATCTGCCAGGGTGATCATGATGCTTCCTCCACGAAAAGTAGATCCGATTGCTACTGCAGGGTGTACAAATATCCGGCAATATCCGCGGCATCTTTGTGAGTGACGCCGAGATTCGGCATCACTGTTTTTTCATCCACGGCTTTCGGATTTTCGATCCAGCGCATCATATTGCCGGGCGTGTTCTGCAGCACGCCCGCGATGTAGATTCGATTTGCAATTCCGGAAAGCGGCGGGCCTGCGAGACCGGATGCTCCGGAGATGCCCGGAATGATGTGGCAGGATCCGCAGCCGTAGTACTGAATCATCTGTGCGCCGCGGTTGAAGTTGCCGCCGGTGGTTACTTGTGCGATGTGCTGCGATTGGTTACTGCCGCAGCCCGCGAGGCATACCGCCGCGAGTACGAAAACCGGGCCGGCGGTAAGTTTATTTGGCACTCCGGCTCCTTTCGAGCATCGCGTCGCTTTCTTTGAGCCATTCCGCGAAGAGCCAGAGACCCGCAGCCAAATAGACGAGGCCGGCCGGAACCCACATGACGAGCCCACCGATCTGTTGGTCCTGCAGTGGAGTTAATCCCCAGGCCTGCGTAGTCGTGGCATAAGACGGATACCAAAGATGGGGAGCAAGCGTCAAAAGCGCGCCCAGAATACTGGTGTGTACGGCGGTGGTGAATACGTAGAAGACGCCGGTGCCATACGATTTCCGGCCATTCGCATAAAAAAGCGCCCACCAAAACAGAAGCGACGAGAGAAAGAAACTCAGATGCTGGGCAGTGTGCGCCAGCTCGCTCTTGAGAGTGAGCTCGAACATAAAGGGTGCATGCCAGATCCAAATCGCAGCGGCACTCAGCCACCAGGCGGTGAACGGATCTGTGAGGAAGTTCCATGAGCGACGAATGGGATCTGTTTTCGCCCATTGGCCAAGAGCGCGGCGCCATTCAAACGGCATGCCCCATAGAAACGTGACGAGCGGACGCGAGAGAACCAGGAGCGGGGCAGCGACCAGCATCAGGATTTCGTGCTGGATCATGTGCGCGGAAAACAGCACCTCGCCCAAGGGATGCAGAGGTGAAATGAGGGCGAGGACAAGTGCGATCCAACCCGACCAAAAGAAGATGTGGTGCCGCGGCGTGGAGGTGCGCTGCACGCGAGAGCCGCGCGCGTACAAAAAAGCCGAAATAAGAAGCGGGATGACTACGCCGGGATCGAATTCCCATGCGGACCAAAGATTGTTCCAATTCATTGGCACGCTCCGAGAACCAGCTCGGGGATGGCTTGGGCAATGATGATAAGGCAGGAAAAACCACTGAGGATCACGCCACTGAAGGCCATAATGCGGCTCCGGGAAAGCGTGTCTCCACCCTGCGGGTCGGCGTCCCGGCCCAGATTGCTCCATTGATTCCAAGCGAGCAGCGCGGCCCCGCCTGAGGCGAGAAAAGCGAGCACGTGAACGATGTAGAGCGTTAGCTTGCCTTGCCAGATGCAGGTCCAAGGGACCAGCGCGAAATTGGCTTCAAAGCTGATCAGCCAAACGATCGGCCCGCCGAGGATGCCAACCCACAATGCGAAATCGCGATTCATTGCTGGCTTCCGAGGAAATGCGGACCCCAGTAGATGACCAGGTAAATGGGAATCCAGATGGCGACGAGGAAGTACCAGACGACGGTATCGACGTGTACGCCGAGGCGCTGCTTTTCTCCGTAGCGTCCGCTGGCAATGATGATGAGGAGAACAAGCGTGAATGCTGCGTCACCGATGAAATCAAAGCTATGAAGTCCGAGAAAAGCCCATACATAGGAGCCAAAGGCATCGGTTTGCCAATTGAAATTGAAGGAGTGCCATTCGATAACGCGCAGAACGAAGCAGATGGCGGCGAAGAAGAGATTCAGCGCCATGTTCCGAATCATGCCGGCGCGATCGTTCCGCTTGGCGGCCTGGCTGGCCCAATAAGCGGGAGGCACGCTGAGAATCAGCGCGATCAGCGAGAGCGTGGGAAGCAGCAGGTGCGGAAATTGATCGCCTGGCGGCGGCCACACATCAACGCGCAGCCGCACGTACAAAAAAGCGGCAATGAGAATGCAAAACATCATGCCTTCGATGATGTCGATGCAGAGTTGCCCCCACCAGAGGGGCGACTGACTCGAAATATCGTAAGGCGGAAGATGGCTGACGTCGAGCGCCTTCATGGCTGCATCTCCAGGGGACGATGAGGCCAGAACCAGCCGATAAGGCACAGGCAGGTCAAAACCGAGCCCCAAACGATATACCAGTTGTTGAACACGGAGCCGGCGAATCCGACACTCACGGCGATGGTGGTGAGAAGCGGCCAAATACTGGGACCGGGAAGCACGAGGCGATGATGCGGCTCGGCATCCATGAGCGTGGTGGAGAGCACCTCGCGGCGATCGGTTCGCAGGCCGGTGACGACGGTGAGATCTTCTTTAGCAACCCACAGTGGGTAACGGCTGGTCGCGACGGGCAAAAGCTCGAAATTGTAATTCGGAGCGGGCGATGGTGTCGCCCATTCGAGACTATCTGCGTCCCAGGGATTGTCACCGGCGATCTTTCCGGCTTTTCGAGACCACAATACATTCGCCAGGAAGATAACGCCACCAAGCGCAATGATGCAGGCGCCATAGGTCGCGAGCAGGTTAAGCGGACCCCAGCCCATATCCGGCGGATAGGTGTAGATCCGACGGGTCATGCCTTTAAGGCCGAGAATGTGCATCGGGAAAAAGGTGACATTGAAGCCGATGAACAGCACCCAGAAATTGACTTTTCCCAGAAGCTCGTTCATTAAACGGCCGGTCATTTTCGGAAACCAGTGATAGAACGCACCGAACAGCGGGAACAGCGCGCCTCCGATCAGCACGTAATGAAAATGCGCGACGACGAAAAACGTGTCGTGCGCCTGCAGATCGAGGGGGACGGAAGCGAGCATGACTCCCGTGAGTCCGCCGAGAACGAAGATGGCGATAAATCCGAAGACGAAATACATTGCGGTGTTCATGCGCAAGCGGCCGGTCCACATGGTGGCAATCCAACAGAAGATCTGGACGCCGCTGGTGACCGCGATCATCATGCTGGCGGCGGTGAAATAGGCTTCGGCAATTTGCGGAAGCCCGGTTGCGAACATGTGGTGCACCCACAGACCGAAAGCGATGAAGCCGGTCGCAACCTGGGAGAGAACCATGGCCGGATATCCGACGATCTGGCGGCGGGAATTCGCGACGACGATCGCCGAGACGAAGCCTAAGGCAGGCAGAAAAATAATGTAGACTTCCGGGTGACCGAAGAACCAGAAGACGTGCTGGTAAAGGAGAGGATCGCTACCTTCGGCGGCGTTGACGAAGTTTGTGCCGGAGGTGCGATCGACCAGCAGAAATGAGCTGGCGATCATAACTGCCGGCAACGCGAAAATCACCATGAAGGACTGGACCAGGATCGACCAGACATAGAGCGGAATGCGATTCAGC
The DNA here is from genome assembly GCA_963722935.1 of uncultured Acidobacteriaceae bacterium. Lineage (GTDB taxonomy): Bacteria > Acidobacteriota > Terriglobia > Bryobacterales > Bryobacteraceae > Bog-105. Next base: position 553,559 of record CAVROY010000002.1, read on the forward strand.
GACATGCCGGGCGCCCGCATCTTGAAAATGGTTGCGATGAGCTCGGCGGCGACACACATGGCAGACACTTCTGTCCAGGTGATCATCTGGCACCAGAAATCGACGCGTTTTCCGAAATCGAATTGCGGGCCGGCGAGTGGCGGATAGGAGAACCAGCCCGCGTCGGGAGCGGAGTTGCTGAAGACGCCCCAGTAAAGAAAGAGCGCTCCCGCTAGATACATCCAGTAGCCGAATGCATTGAGGCGTGGAAAGGCGACATTACGCGTACCGAGCATCAGCGGCACCAGGTAGATCGCCATGCCCTCCATCATCGGCACGGCGAAAAGAAACATCATAGTGGTGCCGTGCGTGGTGAAGATCTCGTTGTAGCGATCGGGACTGAGAAACCCGCTGTTCGGACGAGCAAGCTGAAAACGCATCAGCAGGGCTTCAATGCCGCCGGCAAGCAGAAAAAGGAAGGCGGTGACGATGTACCGCATGCCGATGGCTTTATGCGTCGTGTAGGAGAACCAGCCGAAGATGCCGCCGGGGTGACGCCAGGCGCGTTTGAGTTGCTCGAGACCCGAGGTTTCGAGGTCTGTCTTCTCGGTAGTGGTTTGAGTCTGGTTCTGCATCATTTCAAACTCTCGAGATATTCGAGCAGCGGCTGAAGATCCTGCGAATTTACAGGGACGGTGGCCATGTGAGTTCCGGGCTTGACGCTTTGCGGATCGACAATCCAGCCACCCAGATCGCCCATGGTATTCGGCAGAGTATTGGCGGCAATGCCGCGGCGGCTGCCGAAGTGAGTGAGATCGGGCGCAACCTGACCGTAAGCGCTGGTGCCGCGAATGCTGTGGCAATACACACATTCGTGGTTCAGGAAAACCTGCTGGCCCCGTTCTTTCACCGCGTCGGCAGGCGCAACCGACGGTTTCAGTTGATTCGCAAGCCAGGCATCGAATTTAGCCTCGGGCTCGGCGATCACCCACAGGATCATATGTGCGTGCTGGAGACCGCAGAACTCAGCGCATTGGCCGCGGAAGGCGCCAGGGTGATCCGCTTCAATCCATTCATTGGTGACGCGCGATGGAATCAGATCGCGCTTGCCATGAAGATTCGGGACCCAGAAGCTGTGAATGACATCTTGCGACCGGCCCAGGATTTCAACTGGACGGCCTACCGGAATATGTATTTCGTTCGCAGTGACGAGCACGTGGCTGGCATCCGGGTTGTCATATTGGACCTGCCACCACCACTGACTTCCGGTCAGCTCAATGACCATCGCATTCTTTGGATGATTCCCGAGATCCGCGACGGACTTGCCGGTGACAACGCTCGATATCAGCAGGACAAAGAGAATGACGATGGTCGCGATCGTTGCGGCAGTAACGATTCGATTCAGTTTTCGTTCCGTCTGCTCGGCTGGGAGATGTTTTACTTCGAGCGGTTCCTGTTCGATCCCGCGATGGCGGCGCGTGAGAATCCAGAGGGTCAGCACGAGCACGATGATGAAGATGATCGTGAGCAGGAGGATAAAGAACCAAAACAGATTGGCGATTTTGCCGGCTTGTGGGCCACCCGGATCGACGACGGATTGCTGATGACCTGCGCACGCCGTCAACCACACGAAGGCGAACGCGGCGAACCACTTTGAGAAGGGTGCGTTGCGCTCGCCGGAAGCGTTCATTTCGTTTGACCGGAGGTGCGATTCACAATGGTTTGTGGATTGGTTTGAATCGTGTCGTTGCGTCCGGGGGTGGCGGAGCGCGGCTGGAGACCGTTCAACGAGCGTACGTAGGCGATGATCTGCCAGATCTGATACGCGGGTATGCGGCCGCCCCAGGAAGGCATGCCGTTTGGCCGGCCTTTGACAATGGTGTCGAAGAGATTCTCTGGTTCCCCGCCGTAGATCCATTGGGTCTTGATAAGCGGCGGACCTATGCCACCGCCGCCCTGCGAGTGGCAGCCGGAGCAGTTATACCAGTTATAGAGACGCTGGCCTTCGGCGATGTCATAACTGCTGCCGTTGTAGGGATTTGTGACGACGGCTTGCGGCTGGACCGGACCGCCGGGCCGGATGGGACTTTCACGCGCGGCATCTCCGAAGATCGCCAACTCGGGAGGCGCAGGGCGGACATCCCGTTTCTCGCGCTGGCAGGAGGCCAGCAGAAAAATCGACGAACAACCGAGCGCGATTATGATTCGCATCGGATTTCAGTGGACCTGTGGAACGGCATACGCGGTAAGGATCTGCTGGATCGCCGCCGATTCGTCCTGAATTACGGCGTCGAGCTGCGAGCGCAACGTCTCGTTTCCCTTTTTCACGCCGGCCGAGATGTCAAAAGTAAATGGGACTGCAAGGAACATGGCAGGGGAGACTGGAACGATATCGAGCGGAACACGCTCGCGCGAGCCGAAATAACCGGCAAACGGTCCCCAGACAATAGCAATGTCGATGTCACCGGCTGCAACCGCATCGATGAGTTTGCCGGGCGGATTCGGTTCGCCATATTCGCCAAAGAGACTGAATCCGATCACATTCTTGGTTACGCCGCGGCGGGCGAGCGCGGCAGCGGGCGGTGCGTAGTCATCGCCCACCACGTGAACACCGATGCGCCATTCAGGAAAGCGCGGATCATTCAGGGACGTGACCTGCAGGTTGCGATCATGGCGCGAAACGAAGACGTATGTCGAGCGATAGTACGGTTTGGTCGCTGTTACGGAATCGAGCGAAGTAGGAATTCCCATGACGAGGTCGCAACGGCCGGCGTCCAGAGTGTTCTTGATGAACGATTTTCGTTCCGCCCACCAGGCGTATTCGAGCTTCGCGCCGAGTCTGGCGGCGAATAGCTCGGCGAGCTGGTTTTCGAAACCCTGGCGCTGCTCGTTTGAGAACGGCAGATTATTCGGATCCGCACAGACGCGGAGCAGGGGCTGCGCCGCGGCGACGGCTGGAATGATTGCACACAACAGCACGTTAAGGCAGCGCGAAGACATAGAGCATCCCGCCTTTCGTGGTGTACTTTCCGAGATCGGACATGGCATTGGCAAAGCCAAGCGCAGCGGTGCCATCGACAGTATTAATGCCACCAGCAACCACCGCGCCGGACCACCCTCCGACGCCCGAAAGAACGGCAACGTACTGCTTGCCGTCCGGTCCTTTATAAGTGATGGGCTGGCCAATGATGCCCGAACCGACCTTGAATTGCCAGAGGAACTGGCCGGTGCGATCATCGAGCGCTTTGAACCATCCATCCATGGTTCCGTAGAAGACGACATCGCCGGCGGTGGCGACAACGCCGCTCCAGGCCGGGAAGTTTTCCTTTACCGCCCAGACTGCCTTCGCTTTGACGGGATCCCACGCGGACAACTCACCGCGATTGCCTCCCGGACCGGCATACATGCGAACCAGCATCCCGACATAGGGAGTTCCGGCGATGTAATTGGCCTGCGTTCCCTCGCTTTCGTAACAAAGGTTGTTGTGAGGGATATAGATGAGCCCGGTCTTGGGTGAATAAGCCGAGGGCTGCCAATCCTTGCCGCCAGGCGGTGCGGGACAAGCGTCGCGAATGGTCTTGAACCCGGTGGCCTTTGCCTCATTGAATTGCAAACGGCCGGTCTTCATGTCCACGCCGAAGCTGGTGTTCTCGTAAGCGAAGGTCTCTGCCGAGAGCACTTGGCCGTTGGTCCGATCCATGATGTACATGCGGGCATTTCGATCGGGGTGGGCGAGAACCTTGCGCACTTGCCCATTGATGTTGAGGTCGAGCAGAATGTTTTCGTTTACGCCGTCGTAATCATGCTCGTCATGGGGATTGAATTGGTAGGCCCAGATGGCTTCGCCGGTTTCCGGATGCCGGGCAAAGATACTCGATCCCCATTTGTTGTCTCCGGGCCTCTGTTCGGGATTCCAAGGCCCGGGATTCGACGTTCCGTAGTAGATGAGATCCAGGTCGGGATCGTAGGAAACCCAGCTCCAGCCCGTAGCGCCGCCGATCTTCCATTGATCGCCCGACCATGTCTTAACGCCTAAGTCTTTGGCACGATCGGCCTCATAGTAGGGCTTGAAATTGGGTCCAATTAAGACATCGTTATCGGGACCTGTCGCGTAGGCGCGCCAGGCAATTTTGCCTGTTTCGGCGTCGAGACCGGCCATCCAGCCGCGGACCCCCATCTCGCCGCCGCTGTCGCCCACGATCACTTTACCTTTCGCGACTATGGGCGCCATGGTCATCGTTTCGCCAAGGTTGATATCGCCGAGTTTCGTTCTCCAGACTTCTTTACCGGTGTTTGCATCGACCGCGACAGTCTGGACGTCCAGGGTATTGTAGTAAATTTTGCCGTTGTAGTAAGCCGCGCCGCGATTGACTACGTCACAACAGGCTACGCCTTGCGAGGCGGGGGCGGGGTTTGGCTGATACACCCACTTCATCGGCGCGCCCGGCTTGGTGAGGTCCAGAGCGTACAAGTAATTCGGCCAGGGGGTCACGATGTACATCGTGTTATTTACGACAAGCGGAGCCGCTTCGTGACCGCGCGTTACACCGGTTGAGAAAGTCCAGGCCAGTTTTAAGTTCTTGACGTTCTGGGTATTGATTTGATCGAGAGTACTGTAGCGAGTGCTGGCATAATTTTTTGCCGCCATGACCCATTGCCCGTCATCGGGCTGGTTCTGGATCTGCGCAGAAGCGGCGGCGATCCACAACGCGGGCAACAGCAGCCGAGGCCAGCAGTCCGAAAGTCGCACGTTTTGGTTTCCCTTACTAGACGCACGTACATACCTGAATCTTCGCTGGGAAATTTACGAAGGAGATCGGTACTGCTTTCGTTTCGCCCGGTTTCGCCTTGGCACGAGATGCGCGTCCGCGTAAGCACGAAACACGACCGACGGATCCTCGGTATCCGCATGAATAAATCGGCGCGAGAGGATTTGAGCGAGATCCTCCAGGGCGATCCGGAGTGTTGTGGAAGCGAGCCGCACCGGCTCCGGGATATTCGCATCCGACCCTTTGTCGGCGAGGCGGAGGAGGTCGGGGAGGGTATGGGCAAGAGAGGAGCGGCGATGGTCGGAGTGGAAATAGTAGATCACCGGGAAGTGGATGAAATCCACGCGTGTGCGGATGACGTCGGCGGCGAACCCAGAGAGCAGGTATTCGGCTCTGCCGGAAACCAGATCGACGCCCGTGTTTCGCGCAGCCAGAAGCACGACTTCGGTACGGCGAGCAAGGCAGCGCATGCGGGCAAGCGCCGGATAAATCAAGACGATGGACGACACACTGGCCGTGAGGAGTGCAAACCCCGCGAGCGCCTGGAAACTAACCAGGAGGCGAATCCAACCAGCAGTGGGAAGCAGATCTCCCAGGCCGAGGGTGGTCATTACCTGAACCGAGAAATACAACATGATCCACAGACCGCGTATACCCGTCACGTGCTCGGGCGACTGCTGCTGAAAGCCCGCGGGAAAGGCTGCCCAATAGATCAAGGCGAAGCCGAGAGCTTGAAGAAATGCCCAACAGATGATGACGAATACGATGGTCAGCGGGCCCGCAGTGGAAAGCATCGAAGGCCAACGTCGAAAGAGGCGAAAGGTGGTTCGCCCGACCCAATCGCTGAGAGATCCGGTTTGCGCAGGGTGAAACAGGTCCTGAAAAATTTCAGTAAAAGCGAACACCAGGACGCAGACACCGGGAAGCGCAGTCCAGAGCAATCGCATGCCGACGAGATTCTTCCACAGTGGTGAAAGTTTCCATCGAGAACCGCAGAAGCGGGGTCGAGTTATCGACTCTTTGTGCGAAATAGAACGGCAGAAAAATTCGTCATATCTGCCAGCACTTAGGGAGTACAAGAAGGGCAGGCAACCATGTCGATTGCGAGACGAAGACGCGAGTATCGGACGTGCTGCAGCCTGATTACAGCTGCAATTCTGTCGTTCTGTGTGCCGGTTTTCGGCAACGCACAGAGCTGGACCCTGGTTTGGTCGGACGAGTTCAACGGGCCGGCGGGATCGTATCCAGACTCTTCCAAATGGACCTACGACGTGGGCGGAGGCGGCTGGGGCAACAACGAGGAAGAGGTGTATTGCGCGGCCGGATCAACCACGGCTCCTTGCACGACCGCAATGCCCAACGCCGTTCTGGACGGCAACGGAAAGCTTGTTATCTCGGCCTGGAATAACAACGGCACGTGGACTTCGGCCCGCATGCTGACCAACAAAATCGAGAACTTTCAGTACGGCCGGATCGAAGCAAGGATGAAACTGCCTATGGGGGCAGGAGTTTGGCCGGCGTTCTGGATGCTTGGGGCCAATTTCAACAGCGCCGTCTGGCCTCTCTGCGGGGAAACCGACATCATGGAATGGGTTCCCCAATACGGGCCCTCAAAGACTTCTTCTACTATTCACGGCCCGTTTTCGGGCGGCAGCGGTGTTGGCTCGCAATTCACATTTCCCAACGGCGGACGCGTGGACGATGCCAATTTCCATACTTACGGCGTGATCTGGTCGCCCAACCAGGCGCAGTTTTACCGCGACGACCCGACGGCTCCTTATTTCACGATCAGCAAGGCCAGCGACATCCCGGGCGACTGGGTATTTAACCATCCGTTCTTTATCATCATGAATCTGGCGATGGGCGGCTATTTTCCTGGGTACACGGACAGCACCACGCCGAATCCGTCGATTGTGACGGTCGATTATGTTCGCGTCTACAAATCCGGAAACAGCCTGGTAAGCGGCCCTACGTCGATTAATGCGGGTGGGGACACAGAAGGGAGTTTCTTTGCGGATACGAACTTCTCGGGCGGCAGCACGCTTTCCACGACAGCGCAAATAAATACCGCCTCTATACCGGCTCCCGTTCCGCCGCAGGCCGTCTATCAGACGGCACGCGAGGGCGCCAGTAAGTACACCATCACGGGCCTGGTTGCCAATGCGCCTTACAAGGTACAACTGCACTTTGCCGAGACTCAGTTCAATCGAACGGGAGAACGTCAGTTCGACGTAAGTATCAACAATAAGCCTGTGCTGACAAGCTTCGATATCTTCGCGGCTGCCGGCGCGGAGGATAAGGCGATCGAAGAGAATTTTACGGCCAATGCCGATCCGCTGAGCGGGAGTATCGTCGTCAGCTTGAACCCAGGGAACGTAGGTCAGCCGATCATCAGTGGCATAACTGTCGCTCAAATCTCCGATAATGAGCCAACCAGCGGTCGGGTATTTATTGATTCGGGAGGTGGTGACGTGGGTAACTTCATCGCCGACACCGATTATGCGGGCGGAAATCAGGCGAGTAACTTCGCCGCGGTAGACACGTCTCTGATATCCGCGCCCGTTCCTCCACAGGCGGTCTTCCAAAGCGAGCGCTGGGGAGCGAGTACCTACACGGTCGGCGGCTTAGTGCCGGGCAGTGATCACACGGTTACGCTCTACTTCAACGAAATCTATTGGACGCAAGCGGGGCAGCGGAAATTTAATGTGTCGATCAATGGCCAGCAGGTGCTCACGAATTTCGACATTATCGGGGCTACCGGAGCGGAGAACAGGGCGATTGGGAAGCAGTTTGCCGCTTCGGCGAATGCGAACGGGCAAATCGTGATTGCATTCACGGTAGGCTCCGCAGACCAGCCGAAAGTCAGTGGTATTGCAGTGAATTAATAAAAGGAGACGTATGGAAAATCGCCATCGCACTTACTTGTTGTTGCTGGCCGGCATACTTGTTGCGGCTTTACCTCTGCGGGCGGAGGTAATCACGTTCGATTCCTATCCAGTAACAGACAACGATCTTCAATCCGGCACCATCACCACTCAGGGCTTTAACTTCACTGCCGATAGTTTCAATATCATCAATGTGCCCGGAGACTGCGCGGGAGGCTGCGTGGATGACGGCTCTCAGTACCTGGCATCGAGCGGATCGACAGTAACTGTGACGAGCGCTAATGGCTTGCCGTTTTCGGTCAGCTCACTCGATGCAGCCCGCCTCTTTCTGACGCCCGGCGGACTCGCGTCGAATCCAAATGCCGACACTCTCGACCTGTTGGGAACGCTGATGGGCGGCGGGACCGTTTCTGCATCGCTGACACTTCCTTTGGAGGGCTCATTCTCGACGTTTACGCTCACCAATTTTGCAGACCTCAGCTCGCTGGCAATTTCGGGAACTGCAGGGGGTGTATCGGGTGCTAGCTGGGCGCTAGACAACTTAGTGGGTGGGACCGTTCCGGAGCCTGGCAGCTTTCTACTCGCCGGGTTGGCGTTGGGATGCACGCTAATCTTGCGATGCTTGCGTCCGACTTCCTAAAGGTCGCGGTTCTGTTAGTGGCTGTAATTCGATTCACAAGACACCCGCGAGCCGCCGGTAACGGCGAACCACTTGCCGAGGCGGGCGCTAGCTGCATACTCGTGAACCGGCCAGCGATCGAGATACGATTCGAGCGACTGACGGCCCGAAGCAGAGAGTCTCGACTCAACTTCAGACAAGCCATCGGTGAGAATACGTTCGACCTCTGCAGCCTGGCGGCAGAACGCCGCCGGATCGGGGCTCTTGTTGGCGAGACGCGCAGCGCCGTTCGCTTTTTTTATGGCATCATTACTCGCCCGTAGGCGCTCGTTGATCCGGGCCGTAATTTCGCCCAGCGTCTGCATATCGGTGGAGATCAATTTCAAATCGACGGCAGCGGGTCCGGATTGCACGGTCAGCCGGGTCAGAAGAATGTTAAAGGCAGGCTCGCGATGACGCTCCGGGCTTATAGCCATTTCCTCAGGAGCCGCCGGTGCTGGTGTCTTATACCAGGCCGGCGCATGCAGTTGCGACAGTTCGGGATGATGGACGCTGAGCCAGGTCTTGATCGCGTCGCTTCGTTCAGCCTCGTTGCCCTGCGGCGTTGAATATGAGCCGCCGAAACTGTTGACGTGGTAAGGATCGACACTTGCATGCCAAACAGGACAGGGGCCTTCCACCGGCTCGCCGTTCCGAGCCAGGGCGGAACATAGGCCCTGCAACGCAGTTGTCCTGATCTCGGGACGCGGATTGTCGAGCATGACCCGTAAATACGGCACCCCCACCAGGCCGTCCGTGCGGGCTAACGTTTGAACGGCCATGCTATCGAAGCCGAACCAGGCTGATTCGGCGATCGCCATTCGACCCAGAGCGTTTATTTCGGCCGGCTTGTCGTGAACATCGAGCATCGAAGCATATCCGAAATGGAACGACTCCTCGGTGCGGCCAAGCGCGTCCATGTTGCTTTCAAGCGCCCAGGATCGCCGAAGTCTCCTTCAGCTTCAATTCGCCGAGAAGGCCGATGGCCTGCAGATGCGCGAATGGCGAGCCGGCGAAGTAGTGAGATACGTCCGCAGCCGCCTGTGCGTTCAGTTCGTTGAACAGTAAACAGAGAGATTGAAACTGATCGACATCTTGGTGCGGAGCTTTGGGAGAAGGCGCAGAGCCGCCAAAAGGCGGCGGAGCATAATACACATCGAGAGCGTCGCCGTCTTTGACAGCTATGGTTTCAAGAGCAGCACCCAGTTCACCGGCGAGCTTGGCTTCGAAGTTCGATCCGCCAGCATAGAGAAAAAGACCCTGGAGTGGGCCGGAAGGCACAGGCAGGAAATAACCGCCCATCGGCAGCGTATAGAAGCCGGCACGAATGACTTCGTAAGCACCGGATTCCTCATTCTTGTGCAAAAAGAAGAGCGCACGGGCGCGCACCACCTTCGTCGTGATCTGAGGACCTTCGTTGGGCAGTGGCTCAAACTGCCAGGCCACCGCGATCGACTGACCGGCTTGCAGATCACCCTTCAGGACGCGATCGACCAGAACGGAGACATTGCAACTTACACTTGTACCCTGATCGACCGCCTGACCAGAGACAATATCGCCGACCAGAACCAGATCGGCATCGCGAATCGGCAGAAGGGATCCGGCGGCTTCAGTGATGGGCAGGAAAGAGAAGACCAAGATTATGGAACGCCTGAACATCGATAGCTCCGCGCGCGTCTGGTGGACGGAGCGGATCAGGGCGGGGTTCCAGGAATGGTGGAGACCTTAGTACCGGCGCCCGCTCGCAAAGCGCTCGAGATCCGCTCGTGAGCCGGCCATACAGGTGTTATAGAGAACGAGGGACAAGCACTCAGAGTCAAAATCGATAAAATAACAAAGAGCACGCTCATGGCCTTCCCAAACACTATCTCTATTCCCGCCGACCTCCTGGCGCAAGTTGAAAATGCCGCGCGTGCGGCCAATCAGACACTGGAGGAGTGGGCTGCCGAAGCGATGAAACGGAAACTTGAAGAGAACAGGTGGCGGAGCATGCTTCAGCGCAATGAGCGCCAGGCACGGAAACTTGGCATCAAGCAATCTGATCTACCGCGCTTAATTGCCGAATCCCGTCGCGAACGTCGCCAGCGCTAGGTGTTCCGGGTCACCGCAGACACGAACATCTACATCTCAGGCCTAATGTATAGAAGTCATCCGCGCCTCTTGCTTGCGCTGGCGAGGCACGGAGGAATTTAGCTCGCCATCTCGGATCCGCTTCTCGCTGAGGTGCTCGACGTACTGCAACGGAAATTTCTGCTGCCGGCGGACGACGCCCAAGAGAACATTCAGTTCCTCGAGAGCTTTACGCGCCGCGTGCATCCCACGCGAGCCATCGATGTCATTACCAGAAGATCCTGACGACAATCTCGTGCTGGAGTGTGCCGCCGAGAATGTCAGTGATTTTATTGTGACTCACGACAAAGACCTGCTCCGTCGCCAACAATTCGAGGGGATTCCCATTGTTAAAGCTGGCCCCTTTTTGATCGGGGATTCGGGATAAAGTCTTCTGGCAAGAGGCGGTAGATGAGGACATCGAAGGCTTACAGCAGTCGCCCGAGCCGCTGAGCAACCTCAGCGACGCACATGAGTGACGCCTGCTAACGTGCGAATGCGCTACGAGTCGGCGGCGGGGGAGGCGTATGCTTGACGGCGCGCCATACGGCGTCGTTGAGTTGGTCGTCGTCGGCAAGATCGGCATCTGAGAAATCCATGCGCGAGGACTCGAGCGACCCTGGTCCATTGGCGGAATTGCGTTCGCTCAGCGAGGTCTTGGGCTGAACAACGGAAAACGGGCGGGTATCCGGTTGACGGCTGAAATCGGTGAACATCGGGTGAGCTGCTGCATCGAAGTGCGTCATCGGACGAAGTCCGAGGATCAATTCCATGGTGCGGAGCACGCTGGTCTGGTTGTACATGGTGGAATCGACCATGCCGCGATGCGTGTAGGGCGAAATTACCCAAGCGGGCGCACGATGGGAATCCACGTGATCGGGCCCATTCTGCGCGTCGTCTTCGATGATGAAGATCGCAGTGGTAGACCAAAGTTTGCTGTGCGACACGGCGTCCACAATCATGCCGACGCCATAGTCGTTCTGCGCGTTGTAGGAAAGAGGCGAGAGCGCTCCAGCGCGGGCGCCCTTGGTATGGTCATTCGGCATGCGCATGATAAGCAGCTGAGGCGCCTGGCCCTTGGCATCGTAGTCGTTCCATTCGCGAATAAATTCCTTGGCGCGATCGAGATCTGAGTAGTCAAGATCGAAGCTGCGGAAGTTCATATCGACGTAAGGCTGCAAAGCGGGGTCATTCGCTTTTTCGACTTGCCGCGCACCAGTGACGGCATTCAGCGGAATGTCGGTCACCCATTCGCCGTAATCGCGAATACTGATCCCGGCCTGTAGCGCGTTATTCCAGATGTAACCGGCGGGAGGAAGATTGGCGGGTTCACCTCCCTCGAAGTCATACGTCTTTCGGCGGCCGGCATACTGGTTCGGCCAGAGCTTGACTGTGTAATCCGGCGCAATGGCCGCGTTCGACCAATTGTGCCCGTCCGCGCTCACATCGGCGTTTTCATAAAAATTGTCGTAGAGAATGAACTCGCGGGCGAGCTGGTGTAAGTTGGGTGTAACTTGCTCGCCAAACAGATTTAGCGACTTGTCTCCGTTACCTTTTTCCATGTCACCCAAAACCTGATCGTACGTGCGATTTTCTTTGATCATGTAAATAACGTGCTGAATCGGTGACGGATGATTTTCGAGATGCGCGAAGTAGGCCTCTTGCTCGTCTTGGATGGGGCCGTAGATCATGTCATCGCGATATGGCGAATTCTCGACGACGGTTTGCGTGTAACTGGCGAGGGCTTCCTCCGTGACGGGGGGCAGGAATGCGGCGGTACCGGTTTGTATGTGGGCGACGTATCCCGGCGCGTTCACAGGTCCGCCTTGATAGAGCGGTTTGTTTGGCTTAGTCGGGACGGGACCATTGGGATTCGGATGACTGCCCAATCCTTTTCCGCTTAGGACGACGAGCTGATTATCGTCAAGCACCCGCACGGATGTGGGATACCAGCCGGTGGGGATGAAACCAAGGACCCTGGTGTGTTCGCTGGAAATATCGGCTACTGCGATTGCATTTGCGTCCGAACAGGCGATATATAGACGGTTTCCATTCTTGCCGAGAGCGACCGACGAGGGAGTCATGCCCAGCGGGTGCAAAGGCGTGAGTGAGACGTTGATGTCTTCGATCATGTTGAGCTGGCCGTCGCGCGTGACACCGAACGAATACGCGTTATTGGTATTTGCGGCAGCAACAAAAAGACGCCCGATGTAATTCGATTGTGCTTCTTCGCCGACCGCGGGCTTTGGCAACCAGACCATGTCGGTGGGGTGAGAGGCGACGCGCGTTTTAGCAAGGATGGCTCCGGTGTTGGCATCGTGCTGATAGATGGCGGCATCGGCCCAACTGCTGACGACAAGCTGGTGACCACCGGGAGAAACGACGATGCGATACGGCCGGCGGCCGGTTTTCCAGCGATCGATTAATTGGCCGGATTGCAGGTTCACGACGGCGATGCTGTCGCCGGCCAGATCGGCTGCATAGAGCAGATGCGCATCCGGGGAAACAGCGACATCGCCAATGAAAGCGGCGCTTCGAGTCCTGGGATCGGCAATAGCGGAAAATTTGCGGGACTGCGTGAGCGCACCGGTATCGGGATTGAGTGAAAGCTCGTAGATGGTGGCCTGGCTGCCACCGCCGACATAGACGAGATTGTTTTTTGGCGATACGGCGAGGCCCAGCCACGCATCCGGCAGGCGGATTCGGCCGACCTCCTGCTTCTGTGCGATGTCAATCACGCTGATGCAAGGCGGATTGTATCCACCATTCAGCACCAGCAGATATTTGCCTCCGTTCGAGACGGCGGACGACATGGGGAAGGTATCGACGGCCACCTGCACGCCGGCTGGCCGGATGGTCCAGCCGGAATTCAGCAGAAAACCGCCGTTTGCAAGCGGGCCGACGTGCTCTGGCGCCGGCGCCTGGCCGACGTCCTGCATAAGAAGAGTACCTGCCGCCGCAGCGGCCAAACACAAAAGCGTTTTCATTCAGTGAACCTATGCGCGATGGGAAAGCGGCGCCCCAGGCCAAATGCTTTTGGGGTGATCCGTAATCCGGGAGCCGCCTGCTGGCGTTTATATTCGTTGCGGTCAACCTTGCGAACAATATCACGAACCAGCTCGGGGGAAATGTGCCGCTCCGCGGCGATCTCAGGAACGGATTCGTAGCGTTCGATGTAGCCGGAGAGAATGGCGTCGAGCACGTCGTACTCTGGCAGACTGTCGGTGTCTTTTTGATCGGGACGAAGCTCGGCTGAGGGTGGCTTGCTGAGAGTGTTTTCCGGAATCGGCGCCGCAAGGCCCTGTTTCTCCCAGCGAGCATTTACGAGTCGAGCGAGCCGGTACACCATGGTCTTGGGTACATCGCTGATGACGGCCAATCCGCCGCACATATCTCCGTACAACGTGCAATAGCCCACCGCGATTTCGCTCTTGTTACCCGTTGTCAAAACTAAGGAACCGAATTTATTCGAAAGCGCCATCAAGACCATGCCGCGAAGACGCGACTGCAGATTCTCTTCCGTGGTGTCGGGATTGAAGCCTTCAAACAGGGGATGTAGAGTGCGGATCATGGAGTCGTAGCCGCATGTGATCGGGACCACTTCGAAGCGGACGCCTAAATTGTGCGCGAGCTGGTGAGCGTCGGTAAGGCTGTGCTCGGATGAATATGGGCCGGGCATGCCGATTCCGATTACGTTCTCTTTTCCAACCGCATCGACGGCGATGGAGGCAACCAGCGCGGAGTCGATACCGCCGCTCAGAGCAACCAACACGCTGCGGAAACCGCACTTGCGGATGTAGTCGCGCGTCCCGAGCACCAGGGCTTCGTAAGCGGCCTCGTCGGCATCGAGAGGGATGGCATGATCGTCACCTGTTCCGGTCTCGGTGTCGAAAACGATGAGATCTTCAGCAAACGACTTGGCCTGCGCGGCGATTTCGCCGGTGGCGGTCATGGCGAAGCTGGAGCCGTCGAAAACGAGCTGATCATTGCCGCCGACCATGTGGGCATAGACGACGGGCAGCCCAAAGCGTTGCACGATTGCATGGAAAATCGCGTGCCTCTGTTTGCGCTTGCCAATATTCCAGGGGGATGCGTTGAGGGAAATGATGAGCTCAGCGCCCTTTTGTACGAGCTCCTCGATGGGGTCGCGCGAATAACGGCGACGCTCCCAGAACTGCTTGTCGTTCCAGGCGTCTTCGCAGATGGTAATTGCGACCTTTGTCCCGCGAAGTATGCAGATGTCCTGCGACGCGGCGGGCTGAAAATAACGGGCTTCGTCGAAGACATCATAGTTCGGCAGCAGCATTTTGCATTGCCGGAAAACGATTCGTCCTTTTTCGACGACGGCAGCGGCATTTTGAGCGCGAATCCCGGAGTTAGCGGGGGAGCGTCCAACGTATCCGAGAATGAGGGCCGGGTCGAGAGTTGCGGAGTCGCGGGTGATGCCTTGGAGCGCTTCCTCGGTCCGCTCGAGAAACGAATGTTTCTCAACCAGGTCGCGCGGCGGATAACCGGTGAGGGCCAGCTCGGGGAAGACCACGACATCGGCTCCCGTACGTTCGGCCTGCCGGGCGCAGACGAGGATTTTAGCGGCGTTTCCCTCCAGATCGCCCACCGTATTGTCGATCTGGGCGATAGCTATGCGCATGAGAAATTCCATTGTATCGGCGCATCCCTGCCGAGCAACTGCTGCGCGAGATGGAAAACACTTCGGTAGGAGTCTGCGCGCGTTTTCCATTAAGGCGAAAATGAAAGGAGCATCTGCTGCTCATGTCCACGAACAACCCTAACCCTCCCAATATCGATCAACGGCTGGAAGCTTTGACCCACTCAGTCGAGCTTATCGCCAAAATGCAGCTGAAAACCGAAAAGGAAATTAAGCGCCTCGGCCGATTTGTGCGCATGATCGTGCTCGATCACGAATCCCGTCTGCTCGCACTCGAAGGCCACAACGACGAGGACGACGAAGAAGACGAATAGCGCGGCCGCCCTACGCACCTTTCCATCGCGATCACCGTGACACGCTTGCCGGAATTGCCGCAACCGCCGAAAATGAAAGGAGCGTCTGCTGTCTAGTCCACCAACCCCACGCCTCCCGACATCAAGGGTTGAGCTAACGTACGGGAATTTGCCGGGCAGCAAGGCCACATACAGCGCAGCCGTCTCGCCGAAAACGGGTAGAGCGGCGCGTCCGCAGTCGCGGTCAGGCACTGGAACCCATTGCACAGGCTGCAAGCGGGTTGAACCTCTAACGCGCGCGAAAACGTCTAAACAGGTGAGGAAGCCATCCGCCGGAAAAGAGCGGTAGGCTGGAAGAGGGAGCGAATATGGGTTGCGGAGTGCGAATTCTTGTGGTTAGCACGCTTGCGGCAGCTCTCGCGACGAGCCTGCCGGCGCAGCGCGGTGGCTTCGCTGGTGGACACGGTGGCACCGGGCGTGGCGCAATACTGCCCTCCAGCACGGCGATCGGCGCAGGCGCTCTGACTAGGGGGCCGTCCTCTGTTGCCCGTTCGACCATGCCGGCGCGGGCTCCTGGTTATCGCGGCAGCGGAGTAGCCAATCGCGGGCGGGTGGGCGTATATCGCCGCGATTACCGCCATCTTCCGTTTGCTTATTGGGCTGCGCCGTACTATTATCCGGTGCTCGATTACGGCGATACAGGGTATTCGGGAAACAAACCGGATTATTACGATACGGGCGACGACCCAAGTAGCCAGGCGGCCATGATGGCGCAGAATGCGCTGATGGAGCAGGTTCAACGTCTGAGCGCACAGGTTGCGCAGTTGCAAAACGGCCAACCAGCGCAACCGCAGAGCAATACGCAGCAGCAGGAACCGCCGCAAGTGCCGGTGACGCTGGTTTTGCGAAACGGACAGCAACTGCAGGTGCAGAATTATGCGGTGATGGATCAGACGTTCTGGGATCTCAGCCGGCAACCGGTGCGGAAGATTCCGATCGCGAGTATTGACGTTGCGGCTTCTGCAAAAGCGACGGAAGCGAGCGGCGGCGATTTCCCGGCGCTTGGCGCGACGCAATAAAACTGTTACTTCAACACTTCAATAAGGCTTTTCGCAGGAGATCGAGCGATCCCTGCGTCGCGAGTGTGCGGGTGCGGTAGCGATCGCCTCCGTACCGGACGCGCACGACGCGCGTGCCCGCCGGAGCGGCAATGCCTAGATACACAGTTCCCACCGGATCAAAATCAGTGCCGCCGGAAGGTCCGGCATAACCGGTGGCCGACAGCGCGTAGGTGGAACCGCTGCGGCGCCGCGCACCTTCGGCCATCGCCGCCGCAACGGATTCGCTGACGGATGTATGTTTCGCGATCAGCTCTTTAGGCACGCCAAGCACGTCGTGTTTCTGAGCGTCGGTGTAGGTGACATAACCTGCGATGAAGTAGTCGGAGCTGCCGCCTTGTTCGGTCAATCGCGAGGCGATCATTCCGCCAGTGCAGCTTTCGGCTGTCGAAACCGTGGCGTGATTCTTTCGCAGAAGGCGGCCGATGACCGCTTCGAGCGGCTCGTCGGGATCGTCGGTGTAGATACGGTCACCGAGCAATTGCGTAACTGGTAGCGAAACTTCGCGAAGCAGCGAGTCGGCTTGCGCCTCCGTGTCGGCGTGCGCGCGGAAATAGACGAACAGGTCGCCGGGGGACGAGAGAACCGTTGTCACCGGGTTTGTGTACCTGGTGTAAACGGGTGCTATGAGGGTATCGAGATCCGATTCGCCGATGCCTGTGATGCGAAAGCTCTTCACTTTGATCACCTGCGGCGGAATGACGTGACGCAGGCGAGGAATCAGCTCATTGACCACCATCGGCCGCAATTCGCGGGGAGGGCCCGGGAGAAGAGCCAGCGCTCCGCGATCGGTAGACAAGAACTGGCCGGGCGCAGAGCCGTGCGGATTGGGCAGAGCTTCGGCGCCTTCGAGCAAATAGGCCTGCCGCAGATTGTTTTTCGCCATCGGCCGATTCAGTTGCCGGAACCTGCCGATGAGAATCGATTCCTGCTCGAGCGAAAGAACGAGTTTACAGCCAAGAGCGGCGGCTGCGGCGTCGCGCGTGACGTCGTCTTCGGTAGGGCCGACACCGCCAATGAGAATAACGATATGAGAGCGTTCGATGGCTTGACGAATCGCTTTGGCAAGGCGCTCACGTTCGTCGCCGATCACATGCTTGGAGGTGACCTCGACGCCGAGAAGATTGAGCTGCTCGGTAACGATGAGCGAATTCGTATCGACGCGTTGTGGCGTCAGCAGCTCGGTGCCGATGGCGATAATTTCCGCAGTTTTTGCCATCAACGGAATGGCCGTTACGGCATGGGACGGCCGGCGATGTCGATATCTACGCGAAACAGCGCATTGTGCGTGGTGAGCACCATGGCGCGAGAGGGCGTGAAGGCCAGGCCGACGATTCCCGGTCCGGAGAGAAACTGCTCCGGCTTGCGCGATTTGTCGATGCGAATAATGCCGCGCCGGCCGCGGAAAGAAGCCGCGACATAGAGACGTCCTTCGGCATCGACGGCGAGACCTTGTGGGCGGCCAAGACCCCGGTAGAAGGTCTCGACCTCGCCTGCGTGGGAGATACGAAACACCGAGTCGAAGCTGGAGGTGGTGGGGCCAGTGACGTACAGGTAGTCTTCCGGACCGAATGCGAGGTGATATGCGGCGATGGAGGGCTCGAGCGTGGCGAAAACGTAAATCTGGCGGGAGCGGCTGATTTTGAAGATCGTGCCGCTGCGATCGCCGACGTACAGATTTTCCTCGCGATCGAAAGCAAGGCCGGTGGCTACACCCATGCCTTCCACGTAGACGGACATGTTTCCAGTGGGCGTGATCTGATACACGATTCCGTCATAGCGGCTCGAGACATAGAGCAAGCCTTCTCGATCGAAGGCGAGGCCAGTGGGGTTCATCAAATCCGTGACGAACGGTTTCGAGTTGTAGTTGGTATCGATTTTGTAGATGGAAACGGGAGACTTCTGGCCGCGCGAGCCGCTGAAGGTGCTGAACACGTTGCCCTCCCGATCGACGGCGGGATTGGCGACCGGATGCAGACTGTCGGCGATCTGTATACCGATGTGTGTTTCGCGGAGCTCGCTTTCCAGCGTGCCGTTGCTGACAACCAGCTCGCCGACCATGGCCGATTCGGGAACACGCGCGATGATGTACGAATCGCCGGCCACGATGAGATGAGCGTTTTGATTTCCGAGCCGGACCGCGGGACGTCCGCCCGAAGTGAGATTCCGGCCGCGAATGTGCAACTCGCCTCCGTTAATGGCCGCAGGAGGCTCCAGAGCTGCGATAGTGGGCCGTGTGGCGGCCTGTTCCTGCGTTTGTTGTTTGCTCGCCATGCTAATAAAGTTTCAACGTTCCAACTATATATAAGATAAGCGCGGCGCATATTCCCGCCGCAATATCGTCGGCGACGATGCCGACGCCTTCGGGTAATTCCTCAAGCTTGCGAATGGGCCAGGGCTTCCAAATATCGAAGATGCGAAACAGCACGAATGCTGCAGTGAAGCTTTTCCAGGTGAATGCGGTTGTGCCGAAAAGCGTTACCCATTGGCCGAGAACTTCGTCGATTACGACAAACCCCGGATCTTTGTCGCGGGATAAGCGCGCCATACGAGTGGATGCCCAAATGGCGGGCGCGGCCAGCAGAACTGTGAGGATCAGAAGAGCGACCCGGCCGGCTCCCGCATATTTGTATAAAAGAGCGGCAATACCGAGCGCTGCCAGAGAGCCGAGCGTGCCTGGTCCCCAGGGCCAATAGCCGCATCCGAACCACGTTGCCAGCACAGAGGCCAGCCGATTCACCGTGTGGGACCTTCAGGGCGATCCGCTTCGTTCGTTTCGTCAGGCTCGTTGGAGGTGAGAGGAGCCGGAATGACATACTTCTCGGTTGCCCAGTTACCCAAATCGATGATGCGACAGCGATCGCTGCAGAACGGCATATTCGGGTCGTCGAAGGCGACTTCTTTTTTGCAGATTGGGCACCTGACAGTGGGGGCCATCTACTCCAATTATCGGACAGCAGAGGCGGCAGGGGCGGCGTTCGAGGCAAGGATATGGAATGGGTTGGCCGGTTGCCGAGAGGCGGTGAAAGATTCTTCTCCGGAGTCGATGAGCTCTCCGACCAGATCATAGTCATGCGCTTCGGTGACGCGAAGCGTTCGCATCTCTCCGATGCGCGGCATGCCGGGCCCGAAATCGCCGATATAGCAAACGCCATCGATCTCGGGAGCTTGCGTTGCGCACCGTGCCTCCCACAGCAGATCGGTTTCTTTTGATGGGCCCTCGATCAGCACCGGCAGTTCGCGGCCGATCAAGCGTTTGTTGCGAGCCAGCGAGATGCGACGCTGCAGCGCGAGCAGACGCCGTTTGCGGTTATAGATTGTGCGGGCATCCACTTTGGCGTCGAGGAGGTAACTTTGGCTGGTTTCTTCATCGCTGTAGGAGAAGACGCCGAGCCGATCGACCTGGGCAGCCTGCACAAACTGGCACAACTCTTCGAAATTCTGATCCGTCTCACCCGGGAATCCCACGATCATGCTGGTTCGAATCGCCACGCCAGGGATCGTGCGGCGTATGCGCTCGAGCAGCTTGAGGAAGATCTCGGCGCCGGCGCCGCGCTTCATGCGTTTGAGCACGGGTGCGCTGGCATGCTGGAGCGGCATGTCGATGTATTTCACTAACGAATCGTGCGCCGCAATGGTGTCGAGCAGTTTCTGGGTGACTCTGTTCGGATAGGCATACAGGAAGCGAATCCATTTCGGCAAATCGGCAGGGATAGCGGCGAGACGCGCCAGCAGATCCGCAAGCCCATCTTTCAGGCCGAAATCCTGGCCATAGCAGGTGGTGTCCTGGCCGATGAGATTCAGCTCCCGCGTGCCACCCGCGAGCATGCGGGTCGCTTCGCTGACCACGCTCTCGAAACGGCGGCTGCGGAAAGCGCCACGAAATTGCGGAATCACGCAGAACGTGCAGGGATGATCGCAACCCTCCGCGATTTTGATATATGCGGAGTGCCGCGGGGTTGTGAAGATACGCGGGGTCAAATCGTGATAGAGATACGGCTCAGGAGCAAGCTGTTTGGGCTCGACGCCTTCGCATAAAGCGGTGATCTTTTCGAGTTCGTTGGTCCCGAGAACTGCGTCGACTTCGGGGACGGTCTTCTGAATGTCAGCCCGGTAGCGCTCGACCAGACACCCTGCGACGACGAGCCGCTGAGCTTTGCCGGTCTTCTTGTATTCGGCCATCTCGAGGATGGTGTCGACGGATTCCTGTTTGGCGGGATCGATGAAGCTGCACGTGTTCACCACGATGACGTCGGCATCCGCCGGTTGGCTTGTGAGCTCGTGGCCGTCCGCGACAAGCCGACCCATCATGACCTCTGTGTCAACGAGATTCTTGGGGCAGCCTAGACTTACAAATCCGATTTTCAATTGGGAATCCGATGCAGGGAAAGCCGGAACGGAAATATGTTTCCATTGCCGACCTGTTTTACAAGGATAGCAAGTACAAGGCGCAATTAACCTCGCCCGATGTACGGCATCTTTGTAGCCATTACCGTCATGAACTGCACGTTCGCGTCGAGCGGCAGACTGGCCATAAACAAAACGGCATCCGCGACGTGCTGCAGGTCCATTCGAGGCTCACGCGCGATGCTACCGTCGGCTTGCGGGACGCCGCCGGTCATGCGCTCGGTCATGTCGCTTGCGGCGTTACCGATATCGATCTGGCTGCAGGCGATATCGTACTTGCGGCCGTCGAGAGAAATGCACTTGGTCAGGCCCGTGATCGCGTGTTTGGTGGCGGTGTAGGGCGCCGAATTCGGTCGTGGCGTATGCGCGGAAATCGAGCCATTGTTGATGATGCGACCGCCGCGAGGATTTTGCGCTTTCATGAGCTGAATTGCCTGTTGCGCGCACAGGAAGGCGCCTGTCAGGTTCACGTTGACGACGCCATTCCACTGCTCCGCAGTGAGTTCTTCGATAGGAATGGAAGGACCGGTGATGCCGGCATTATTGAACAGCACGTCCAACCGGCCCAACCGTTCTTTGGTTTGTGAAAACAGCGACCGAACGGCATCGGGATTCGTGACGTCGGTTGCGATATGCACCATTTCATCGGCACTGGCATTTGCGAGCGCCGCGACCTTTTCAAGCTCGGCCGCACGACGGCCAGCAAGCACGACGGCGTAACCTGCCGAGTGGAACGCCAGTGCTACGGCGCGGCCGATGCCGGAACCAGCGCCGGTAACGAGAGCGACTTTGCGCATCGTGCTGTTTCTCCTCCTGTGATCATCTTCTGGCCAAAAAGCACCACCAACGGTGGACAAGAACCGCGTTCTTAGCGACGCGTGTGTCTCATCAATAAGTTAGCGTTGGCAATGGGTTTGCATGCAAAGAGTGCAGAAGCCGCCACCGAGCGGCAGAGGAGAGTTGAAGATGAAAATTAAACTTCTTGCACTTTTACTGTTGGCGGGTAGCTCCGTGTTTGCTGCGCCGCGCGTGTTCGTCGGAGTGGGCGTCGCCGTGGGACCAGCTTACGGCTATTACGCTGCACCGCCTCCGCCAGCGCCGGTAGTAACCTATGCGGCGCCGGCTCCGGGACCAGGATATGCATGGGTCGGCGGATATTGGTATCCTGCCGGATCGCGCTGGGGTTGGCGCAGCGGGTATTGGGCTCCACGGCCTTATGTGGGCGCACGATGGATTGCCCCGCGTTATTACGGTCATCGGTACTACGGCGGATACTGGCGCCGGTAAACAGCGCAATGCCTTGATCCGGTAGGCCGGCACGCGAGGTGGTGGCGATCCCACCTCGCGTTTTCTTTGTAACGGCGCGTTAACAGTTCAGATTCGCGCACACGTCTTCCCGATAGAACCTGCCCAGAGGGCGAGTTCCGAAGGAGACATCATCATGACCGCCAGATTTCGATTGCTTGTTGTTGGCCTGACGCTCACTGCCGGAGCCTGGATGGCGAGTGCCGGCGGCTTTCTTCTAGAAATAGGAAAACCCGAGGCGAATCCGGAAGCTCTGCAATACCATGCTGTCCTGCAAGTACGCGGATACGGATGCGTTAGTCCCGAAAAGACCACACTCAGCGCGATGGCGATCGGGATGGTCGATGGTAGACGCCAAGAGATCGCGCTCAAGCTGTTGCCGCTGAAAACGCAAGGTCTTTATGCTGTTACGCGACAGTGGCCCAGCGGCGGGAGTTGGGTGATTGTATTGAGCGCCTCGAATCCGGCCTTCAGTTGGCACCCGAGCGCGATCGTGAAAACAGCCGGTGATGGCGTGGACTGGCGCGACATCACACGCCTTCCGCATTCCCCTAGCGCACAGGAGATCGACGAGGCTTTAAATACGATCAACACCGCGCAACTGAAACGGCAGTAAGCTGAAGACCGTGCCGGTCTCGACCGCTAACGATTTGGGCACCGAAGAAGCCGGGTTGGTTCGCGCCGCACAGGCGGGCGACCGCTCGGCTTTTGGCGCATTGTACGAGCAATACGGGCGCGTGGTTTACGGCGTTCTGCTGGCACATGTGTCGTATTCGGAAGCCGAAGACCTGTTGCAGGACGTTTTCATACGGGCCATGCAGCAGTTGCCGTCTTTGCGCGAGCCGGGTGCCTTCGGCGGATGGATTTGCGCGATTGCGCGGCGCGCCGCAATCGATTCGCATCGCAAGCGGAGGTGGGTTTCCGGCGTGCAGGAATCAGCCGGGGCGACGGCACCGGACGGCGAAGCTTTCGCCGTGCTCCGCGCGATTCAATCGCTGCCTAAGGCGTACAGAGAGACTTTGATTTTGCGGCTGGTAGAAGGAATGACGGGACCGGAAATTGCGTTGCGCACGGGTCTCACCCCTGAATCCGTCCGTGTGAATTTGTGCCGGGGAATGAAACACCTCCGGCAGATGCTCGGAGGAGTGTCGAAGAGATGAACGAGAAATATTTGTGGGATCGCGGAGGCGAGCCGGATCCGGAGATTTCGCGGCTCGAAGAAGTCTTGCGCCCGCTGCGCCACGTACCCGGCCAACTTACGGTCAGACCGGCGGCTCGACGCGTCGAAGCTTCCCGAAAGCGTCTTTATTGGCTGTGGACGGCGGGTTTAGCGATAGCAGCAAGCCTGACGATTGCTGGTCTTATTACGTTCGATTCCAGGCTAAGACCTGCTCTGGAAATTTCCGCCTGGAAGATCTCCTGGAACCAATCGACTCCGCAGATGTTGCGGAACGGCGAAGTCATCGAGACGGGACGCTCGACGGCGCAGCTTAAATCCGATTTCGTCGGCGAAATCGCGGTTAGCCCGGAATCGAGACTGCGGGTGGTTGCCAGCGCCAGGGACGATCAACGGCTTGCCTTGGAGCACGGCACAATACACGCACTGATCTGGGCCCCACCAGCTCAATTTGTGGTGGAAACTCCCTCAGCGAAGACGATTGATTTGGGATGCGAGTACACGCTGGAAGTAGCGCCGGACGGCTCGGGACTGTTGCATGTCGAGACGGGATGGGTTGCCTTTCAGTGGCACGATCTCGAGTCCTTTATACCGGCGGGCGCCGAGTGCCGGACGCTTACCAAACGCGGCCCGGGACTCCCTTACTTCCAAAATGCACCTGCGGAGCTGCGACAGGCGATCAAGACTTTCGATACCCGCGCCGATTCCAGCGCCGTACACACCATGGTGACGAATGCCCGGCGAGAGGACGCGTTGACGTTGTGGCATTTGATGGCGCGAACACAAGGCACCGAACGCGGCGAGGTGTTCGATCGTTTCCGTGAGCTGGTGAACCTGCCTCCCGCCGTGACGCGGCAAGCGATTCTCGAGGGACAACCGGCGGCGATGGACACTGCCTGGAATGCGCTCGGGTTCGGCGACACGAACTGGTGGCGCGAATG
This sequence comes from uncultured Acidobacteriaceae bacterium, assembly GCA_963722935.1. GTDB lineage: Bacteria > Acidobacteriota > Terriglobia > Bryobacterales > Bryobacteraceae > Bog-105. The sequence continues at coordinate 577,866 of CAVROY010000002.1, forward strand.
GAAGCGCCGATGGTAGCCGGCAACCGCTGCTCGTCACTTGACGCAGCCCGAAGGTAAAGCGTACGATGCAGGAATTCGAGCAATCGACCTTAACAGGTGAGGTGTGGGGTGGCGGCTGCAGCAACGCCTTCGATGACATTTCGGGAAGTGTTCAAAATCGCGGCACTGCGCCGGTTATGGGCAGCGCAAGTGGTGAGCGTGGCGGGCGATTTCCTGGCGATCTACGCGATTTTGAGCGTCGTTTCCTACCGCATGCGCGGGTCCGCAACGGATGTGACGCTGGTCCTGGTTTTTTATCTTCTGCCACTTGCGGTGGTGAGCCCGATCGCGGGTGTTTTCGTCGATTCCTGGAGCGTGAAAAAGACGCTCATCACGAGTGACCTGATTCGGGCCGTCGTGTTTCTGCTGCTGGTCTTCACGCATGCGCTTTGGCAGATGTACGCGATTCTTTTGATCGCCAGCACGGTTTCCAGCTTTTTTATGCCCGCGCAGTCGATTACGATTCGCACTCTGGTGCCGATGCATGGGCTGATGAGCGCAAATGCGCTGCTCCAGCAGGCATTTTTTGTCATGCAGATTGTGAGTCCAGCCATAGCCGGACTGCTGGTGGCGTCCTTCGGGCCGAATCCGTGTTTCTGGCTGGACAGCGCTTCCTTTTTATTTTCGGCGGCGATGATTTCTACGCTCGTCATCGGGCATCAACCATCGCCTGCGCTCAAGAGCGTGGGTGGAGTTTGGACCGAGATGGAGGCTGGCGCAAAGTTCATTTTCACGCATGCGGCCATATCGTTTGTGGTTATCGCGATGACGGCCGGCATGTTCGCGATTCGCTGTTTCGGAGCGCTGATCGCCGTTTATGTGCGCGACGTGCTGCACGGAGGGACCAAGTTGTTCGGCAACCTGGGCTCAATGGTCGGCTTTGGAATGATCATCGGCACGCAATTGGTGCGATTTGGAAGCAAGCGCTTCCCGGGCGCGAATATCGTAACCGCGGGAGTAGCCGGCACCGGAGCGGCGATCGCGGTTCTCGCGGCGTTCGGCTCTATTCCAATCGCCGTGTCGATGATGCTCGGCATTGGCTTCTTCGCAGCATTTATTTTCGTGCCAGCCCAGGTGTTGATTCAAGAGCACACGCCGAAGAACATGTTGGGACGCGTCAGCGGCAGCTTGATGGCCGTGATGTTCTCGTCCCAAGTTGTGGCTCTTGTTTCGGCGGGATGGGTCGCCACGCGTATCGGAATTCGCAATGTATACTTCGCGAGCGCGCTGTTGCTGTTCGCGATTGCTTCCGCGGCTTACTTCAAGCTGCACAAAGAGCGGCGGGCGCCCCAGCCTGCCGTGTCTTGAGAGCTTTACTCCATTCGCTACACATATAGCCTGAGCGAATATAGCCACATCGGATATAATCTTCCCATGCGAGGTGAGAGCGTGGATTCATTGCTTCCTTTGCCGGAGGCAACGTTTCATATTTTGATGGCGGTTGCCGATGACGATCGGCATGGCTATGGAATTATCCAGGATGTCGCGGCACGAACGGGCGGCGACTTGAAATTGAGCGCGGGCACGCTGTATCGCTCGATTCAACGGATGCTGGAGCAGGGATTGATCGTTGAAACGAACGAGCGTCCCGATCCGAAGTTCGATGACGAGCGCCGGCGCTATTACCGGATCACGTCCTTCGGGAAAGCGGTAGCGCGGGCGGAGGTCCTGCGCCTGAAGCAGTTGCTGGAACTGGCGCGAACCAGCGGATTCGCACCGAGGAAAGCGTGATGCGGCTCTATCGAGCGTTGCTTCATCTCTGTCCGGCGGGATTTCGCAGCGAGTACGGCGAAGAAATGTGCGCTATCTTTTGGACGCGGCGCAGGGATGCCTCTTCGCCGCTGCGTTGGCTCGCCCTATGGCTCGAGACCTTCGCCGATGTGCTGATCACCGCGACGGCGGCGCACGCGGATGTGCTGCGGCGAGACGTTCGCTATGGATTTCGGAACCTGAGGCGATCGCCAGGATTTGCAGTAACGGCAATTCTGGTTGCGGCGCTCGGCATTGGCGCGACTACAGCGACATTTTCTATCGCGGATCATGTGCTCATTCGACCTCTGCCGTTCTCGCAGCCGGAACGGCTGGTGGAACTATGGGAAGACCAATCGCCCGCTAATTACAGCGCGGTCGAGCCTTCTCCGCCGAATTATCGCGACTGGAAGCGCATGAGCAAGGCGTTTGAAAGAATGGCGGCGTTCCGCGGGCTGTCGGTGGATATGGCCGGAGATGGCAATCCGGAGAGGATTGATGGCGCCTCATTTACCGCCGATCTGTTTCCGATGCTGGGCGCACAGGCGGCGCTCGGACGGATTTTCAGGCCGGAAGACGACCGGGCCGGCGCATCGGGCACGGTGGTTCTTAGCTACAGCTTTTGGCAGCGGCGGTTCGGAGGAGATCCGAATGTACTGGGGCGCAAAGTGGTTCTCGATGACGAACCGTACCTGATTATCGGCGTCATGCCGAGGGATTTTTATTTTCCGAATCGTGAATGCGAACTTTGGACACCGATGCGTTTTGTCAATACGGATTTTGAAGACCGCACCAATAACTATCTGCACGTGATCGGAAAGCTTCGCCCGGGAGCTTCGATTGAACAGGCGCGCGCGGAAATGCAGCTCGTTTCAGCCGAGCTGAAACGCGAATATCCAAAAGACAATGCACACGTGTCTGTCACCGTCGAATCGCTGCGCGACGGGATACTTTCCCGGTCGCCAGCGATGCTGCTGGTGGCCCTGCTCGGCGCATCGATGTGCGTGCTGCTGATCGCGTGCACCAATCTTGCCAATCTGCTGCTGAGCCGCGCGCTGGGACGGCGCAAGGAACTGGCTGTGAGAACCGCCATGGGAGCGGGTCGGGAACAACTCGCGCGGCAGATGCTAACCGAAAGCGGACTCCTCGCGTTTGCCGGTGGAGCGCTGGGAGTAGCGCTCGCGATCGGCACGGCAGCCTTGTTGGGCAAGCTGATTCCGGCGGCGCTGCCCTTTGCGCAGACGCCTGCTATCGACTGGCGCATTTTGCTTTTTGCCGCGGCACTTACCTTCGTGACCGCGATTGGCTTCGGAGTCGTTCCGGCGCTGCGCGCCTGCGCGGGCGTGGATGTAACTGGATTGCAGGAGGGCTCGCGCGGAGGAGTTGGCGGCCGGAGAGAACGGCTTCGCTCCGCACTGGTGATCGCCGAGGTGACGGCCTCTGTCGTGCTGCTGGTTTCGGCCGGTCTGTTGATTCGAGCCTTACTGCGCGTCGAAGGGACCGATCCAGGTTTCCGGGCGGAGGGCGTATTGACGATGCGAACTTCGCTGCCGATGCCCAAATATGAGAGCACGGCGCGGCGCACTGCGTTTTATTCGAGCGTGATCTCGGGAATTCGCCAGTTACCGGGAGTGACAGGCGTGGCCTACACGAGCTTTCTGCCCATGGTTCTGCACGGCGGGATCTGGCCGGTCGCGATAGAGGGGCAGGGGCTGTCCGATCCAGGCTTCCGCATGGCCAGCTCACGTTTCATCACGCCCGAGTTCTTTTCAACCATGGGCATTCCAGTCCTGATGGGGCGAGGAGTGAGCGAGGCCGACACGCTCGATAAGCCCACGATTGCGGTGGTGAGTGAGTCGTTCGTACACCGCTATTGGCCCCACCAGAATCCGCTAGGCCGCAAATTCCACTTTCTCGAATTGACCTGCACGGTGGCTGGAGTGGTTGGGAATGTTCGTGTCAGAGGGCCCGAGCGAGGAAGCGAACCGCAGGTCTATCTGGCCTACCGGCAAATGCCGGATGATTCTTTCATCTGGTACGCGCCAAAGGATCTTGTGGTTCGGTCATCGGGGGACGCTCGCGCGCTGATGTCGGCCATTCGACAAATTGTTTCCAAAGCCGATCCGGAGCAGCCGATCTCGGACGTGCAAATGCTCACGGATATCATCGATGCCGAGACGACGCCGCGGCGGGTACAACTGCTCGTACTCGGAACCTTCGCGGCCATTGCATTCGTGCTGGCTGGGATCGGAATCCACGGCTTACTTTCTTTCGCGGTTTCGAGCCGAAGGCAGGAGATCGGAGTTCGAGTCGCCGTGGGTGCGCGCGGGAGCGACATTCTGGGAATGATCATGCGCGAGGGGTTCGCGCTGGCGGCGGCCGGAACGGTGCTCGGAGTCGCGCTCGCGTATGGGGCGGCACGCGCCATGGAGGCAATGCTGGCGGGAATAAGGCCAAACGATCTGGCGGCGTTTTCGGCGGCCGTCGCGCTCGCGCTAACGATGACTCTGCTGGGAAGTTTTCTGCCGGCACGGCGCGCGGCGCGCTTGGATCCGATGACGGCGATCCGCACCGGCTGAGCGACCGTGTAGACGCATTTTTTCGGTGGTTCTTTCATGGAGCTACTCGTTCCTTCCGCCTGCGGTTTCGGGTAGTGGTGACAGCGGATGCTCGCCGAGGGCTGCGGATATAATGCTCCGGTGTTGCGGTCGTTGTCGCGCGGACTCATTCTCCTTGTGAGCCTTTCCGGCGCCGCATTGTGCCAGACTGCCGGCCAGTTGCTCGCGCCCGCATCGAGCGTTACGGAGACGCTTGCCGGAACAGCCGAGGCCAGCTTCCTGATCGCAGTGCCGGCGAACCAGACGCTGGAGTTTCAGGTCGTCGATCGAGTTGGCGTTGCGGGCCTGTTTACTGCTGAATCGGCCGATGGGAAAGCGCTAGCCTTTCTCGACACATTCCGGCGCAGAAAGCAACTGCTCAGCGAAGGCGAACGGGCCGTTCGCGACGACAATTTCGAGGCAGCCATTACCGCTTACAAAAATTCGCTTCCTCTATGGGTGAAGTTATCCGGCCGAAGCCGTCAGGCCTACGCTCTTCTGCAAATCGGAGACTCGGAGAGGACGCTGGGCAACATGAAGGCGGGGCTGGCGCACACCCTGCAGGCGCTCGATCTGTGGACCGCGGCAGGAGAAGCCTCCTGCAGGGGCGAGGCGCTGGCGCAAATGGCGTCCATTGAAGCCAATCTCGGCGATAAGCAGAACGCCGCGGAACACGCCGCAGAGGCCCTGAAGATTTCAAGACGCGGCGGCGACGCGGGGGATATGGCAAACGATCTGCTGCTAGAGGGTGAGTTGCTGTTGGCGCGTGGAGAAACGGAGCGGGCGCGAGCCGACTACACAGAAGCATCGAAGATCGCGCGTGAGGCTCACCGGCCCTACACGGAACAGGACGTCCTCATGTTTCTGGCCGTTCTTGAACACAACCAGGGCCACTGGAAGGAATCGATCGAGGCCAGTTCCCGCTCGCTGGAGATCGCCAGGGAACAAGGCGACGACAGCACAGCCGGCACGAATCTCGCCGCACTTGCGGCAAATTACCTTTCGCTCGGCGAACTGCGCAAAGCTATTGGCTACGCCGAGCAGGCGGCTGCGATCTTTCGTAAATTTCCGAACCCCGATTGCTACGGCAACGTGCTGTATACGATGGCGGCTTGCTATGCGGGACTGGACGAATACCCGAAAGCGATCGACCTTTACAGCGAAGCGCTGCCCATTTATCGAAAGATGAACGTGCCAGTTGGGCAGGCCTACATATTGATGGGGTGGGGCGAGTGTATCGCGCTATCGGCGACGATGAACGGGCCGATTCGTCTTTTCGGCAGGCTGCGGCGCAATGGCGGAACACAAGGGACAAGCAGGACGAGATCTTCGCCATCAATGCGTCGGGGGATCTGGAGGCGCGGCACGGGCATTTCCCCAAGGCGATCGAACTTTACCGGCAAGCGCTGGCCATCGCTCGCGACGCCGGCTTCGAACGCCAGCAGGAGACCACGCTCGATTCAGATCCAGCATCCCCGAGGTCGTGTTACTCAGGGTTCCGAAGAACGGCGTACTGTTTACTCAGGCCAGCAACGTTATGGATTCTTCTGCGACGATAATGGATGTAGTGGCCGACCACCTTGCCCGTGCAACTGATCCCGACTTTGAAGGTATCCCCAGTGCTTTAATGGCCCATGCCGTCGATACTTTTGGCGATCCTGTAAAAGCGCGGGCTTGGCTCACGACACCGAATCCTGTACTCGGAAACGCTCAGCCAATTCAATTCGCGTACACTTCCGAAGGCGCCGCACAGGTAGAAGAAGTATTGACGCGCATCGACGACGGTATTTTCAGTTGATGCGAGCCTATCGGCTCACTCGCTCGAAATACCCTGCATTCTCGGGCCGAGGGTCTCTACTCGCTAATGGGCGGTGGCATTGGGCCGGCGTTCCGGTCGTTTACTGCGCTGAGAGTCGCGCGCTCGCCGTTCTTGAGGCTCTCGTCCATACACGTAAGGATCAGATTCCGTCGGATTATGTCTTTTTCGAGGTCGCGATGGACGAATCAGCTCTACTGATCCTGTCGACCAATGAAATACCTTCAGACTGGAGGGCAACGCAGCCTGTAGGGGCGAGGACGGTCGGAACAGAATGGATGAAGAGCCAGTCATCACTTGGATTACTTGTCACTTCCGTTGTCATACCTGAAGAACACAACCTTCTTCTCAATCCAGAGCACCCCGATTTAAATCGTGCGTTGAGATCGTAGGACCGCGGCCATTTCAATGGGATCCGAGACTCTTTCACTGAGCTCACGGCTGCACCTAGCATCGGACTGACACAGCAAGATTGCTGGCCCGCTTGCATCCGATGACGGCGATGCGCACCGGCTCACGAACCGGAGCCGGTGATATGGTGAAAGCTGGGCGTAGCCGTGAATTTCCGCAAGGCTCGATGGTTCGTGGGCTGTGGGCTCGCTTTCCTGGGTTCGGCCTTTGCGCTCGATCGCACGCTTCCGCACTCGTTTCGTGAATATCCGGGAATCGAATATCGTCTGGGTTCGATTCCGTTGCCGCCCGATTATCAGGAAAAAACAGAATGGGCGTTTGCCCGCCTGATGTATCCGCCAGGTTGGAACAACGGGTACGCCGGCCGCGACAATCCCGATTGGACACAGGGCTATTCGCTTTGGACGCAGGATTTTCCCCGCGCGGACAGGCACTTCTCCGAAGCTGTGCGGCGATTGACGCGCATCCACGTGCGCTCGGTCGAGCAGGCTGTCAATCTGGACGATGGAAACGAAATTTATAATTGGCCCTGGCTCTACGCGGTGCAGGTGGGCGAGTGGGGAATCACCGACGCCGAAGCGAAAAAGCTGCGCGATTACCTACTGCGCGGCGGCTTTTTCATGGCTGATGATTTCCACGGCACGGTGGAATGGCAAGTCTTCGAAGAGAGCATGAAACGAGTTTTCCCCGACCGCGCCATTGTCGATATTCCGAACAGCGATCCGATTTTCCATACGGTCTACGATTTGGATGAACGGTATCAGATCGTCGGAGAAGGACACCTCGAAGAAGGCCATAAGTTAGATGGATACGTGGCGCGCTGGCGCGGGATTTACGACGACAAAGGCCGCGTGATGGTCGCGATCTCGTTCAACTCAGACATCGGCGACTCGTGGGAATGGGCCGATGAACCTTATTATCCGGAGAAATACTCTGCGCTCGGCGTCCGCGTTGGTGTGAATTACATCGTGTACGCGATGACGCACTAACGGATCGGCGTTACTATTGGGACGGTTTGACCGGCGAGGCGTGATCCGGACCCTGTTGGCTCGCTTGCATTTTGGCGGCTTCATCGGCGAACAGCGGCCGGGAGAGTGGATGCTCGTGGAACTCGTGACACGTGAAGCAGCGCACTTCCGGTCTGCCTTTGAAATTGTTTTGATCGATTGAGGTGGTCATCTCGACCATTTCGCGCGCGGTCTTTTTCGGCTTCTTGTCATCCGAATCAAAATGATCGCGCACGTGGCAGAACTCGCAATCTTTTCCGAGCGCCCACGCGAAGTAGCGCATCTGATCGATGAACTGCGATGCCGGGAGCGGCTTTAGCGTATCGGTTTTCACATTCTTGAAATGCTTTTCCGCGGTTTCTTCCGGTTGACGCAATGGATCGCCGGCCGAAGCATCCTGCTTGACGAGAACAATCGTCTGGTGCCGCTCAGGGCCGTGGCCGATTATCGTCGAATCGACTGTGATGGTCATCCCATCGCTCGACAGCTCATAAACACGCCGGATCGTGATGGGCCGGCCCGCTATCTCGACCGACAGATTGAGGCGGTTTCCTTGCCAGGAAGCTGTGATACGGGCGGGCACGCCTTCATATGGTCTCGGTAGCGGCTTGCCATTGGACACGAACGCGAGAACCTCACGCTCCTGTCCATGTTCGCCCCAGATGCCGCTCAGTTCGTCGATTTCCTGGGCCTTTTCCTGCGTCCGGCGATCGAGCACGACCGTTTTCTCTTCGACGATTTCCAGATACTGCGTGGGCGGCGGCCCGCTGAATCTACTCTTCTGAAGGTCAGCCTTCCAGACACCTAAGAGGGCAGCATTGGGAGATTGAGCGAATGATAGCGGTGCTGCAAATGCGGCGAGTGCGAGGATTTTTCGCATAGTCGCGAGCAGTATAGCAATCGGGAGGGTGGGGTTAGCCGGCGTTGACGCTGTGTAGGCCTACCAGGACCAGCCCAGCCACGATGAGGGCGGTTGCGACGGATTTTGCGACCAGCGGCCAGCCCGAGAAATTTTCTTTCAGCCAGCGCGGATACAGCTTCGTCACTAGGTAAGCGCCCAGAAAAATCACCACGTACCGCAGGCCGGCGATGGCGGCGACGATGGCCGGGTGCGCGCGGCTGATGGCGAAAAAGATCAGGAATGAACCGACGCCATTGGCGAAGCGATTGACGAAGTACCAAAACCGGCTGCGCGGAGTTGATTGTTCGGAGTGGTGAAAAATTCTCCGGCGCCAGGCACTCCTGAGCAGGAACAGCATTGCGCCCGCCGAAGTCCCGAGCGTGAAGAACACGTACGCGGTGACAAAATTCGTCTCATCGAACGCGATCTTCTGCAATACGTTTGTAAACGCGAAAGCGGTGGCGGCGAGGAGCACCAGACTGAAAACTCGCTTCATATTGACCGGCTCGGAAGCGAACATCAGGAATCCGCCGGCGACCATCAGACCGAATCCCCAGCCGCTGAATCCGCCATACGGCTGCTTCAGAAGAGCCAGGCCGACCAGGAACGTGGCGAGGGGCGAGATGCCGCCCATAACGGCGAGCGTCTGTGAAGCTTCGCCCGATTTCAGCGTCGCGTAATAGAAGTAATTGGCGGCCAGGTGTATGATTCCGGCGCCCGTCGCCAGCGCAGCGACTTTCAGACCGGGCAAGTGAAACCCGAACGGTATGAGACAGAGCCCCAGAATGCTCATGACGCCGAGCCAAAAAACGTAATTGACCACGTCGCCCAGCTTCGGCTGGCCCAGCAGAATTTTGTCCCATACCAGAGAGGCCCCGAGCAGAGCGTGAGCAATGATCGCGAGGAAGACCCCGTTTTCGAGAATGCTCATTCAGGCCGTAAAGGTCGCATCGCGATTATTTGCTCGTTTTCTTTGCGGGACCGCTCTTCACTTTTCCCCAAAAGATGCTGCAATCTCCCACGTCGGTTTTGTGCGGGAAGAGGTTCGGGAGGTTCATGTCGTCAATGCGATCGTCGTTGCAGCTTTGCACTGTGTCGAACTGACCGGCCTTCACCTGTTTCGTCAACTCGCTCTCCGAGACGATGTGATACAGCTTTTCCTGGGGTGGGCTCAGCTGCAGTTTGTGGGCGTAAGAAAATTCCATGCCTGGCGGCGGTGTGCGCCTGGTGAGGAAGTAGACCAACTCGTCTGCATACAGGCGCCCGTTGGGCGGAGTCACCTGGTCTACTCTGCGCGCGATGTCCTGATAATCGTACCAAGTGACGGAGTCCCGGTCGTCGAACAGCGAACGGGCGAGCGCAAGCGTGACGAGCCCAATCACGAGACCGGCGGGTAGAAGCGGTCTCGCCGCGTCTGTCAGGCGCGATCCGACGAAATAGACTCCCGCACACGCCAGCACCGCGAGGAATGGGATCGCAAAGATGAAATAACGGGTGAATGTGGGATGCGCGATGGAGATATATAAGATCAGCGCGAGCGACAGCCACGCGCAAAGGTAATATTCGCTGCGAGTCACTCGTTCCCAATTGCTCTTTTTTGCAACAAACCACACGCCGGCGATAGCCAATAGGCCAAGCAGTAGCGATTGAGAATCCGCGAGCCAGGCGCTCAACACGTCTACATCGTGCGGAGTGGCGCCGGTCCAATTCACACGCCGGAACATGGCCTGGTACTGAACGATGTTGAAAAATACCTGGCGAGGCGCTTTCGAGAAAAGCCAGAATACCGGCGCGAACGGGATAATTGCGCCTGCCACGAATGCGCCCGCTTTTGCCCGGCGATTCCCATCACGGTTATAGATCCAGATCCAGGCCAGCAGCACGGGAGCGGCGGGTGCGGTCAGGAGCGTACAGCCGGCCGCGGATCCGGCGAGAAGACCGGCTGCGAATACGAGCAGGCTGTTTTTTCGCGAAGCGGCGGCGACGACCACGCGGAAAGCTGCGACCAGCAGTAGAAGTCCGACGCCATAGGCCTGGGCCACCGTTGCAAACTGCACGACGATGGTGCTGAAACCGGTAAAGAATGCGGCAACCAGTGCGCACGGGAATCGCCAGGGGCCGACCGGGAAACGAGAAAAAACAAAATCGGTAATCAGGAAGACGGCCGCAGCGGTTTCAAGCGCGGCAACCACGTGAGTCGCGCGCCAGCTCTGATTGAAGAAGGCCAGCCAGGCTGCATTCCAATATGCGTTGAGCGGCGGCTGCGGAAAACAAAAATCGATATAGGGCATCCGGCCGTGAGCGATCAGTTGTGCTGTAAGAATATGAAAGCCTTCATCCCAAACGAAACCCATGGTTTGCGAGTAGACGACCAGGGCGGCGGTGTACAGGAAAAGCAGCCCGGAAAGCAGCAGAAAAGGGCGGCGGGCCAGACGTACGCGCAGCGATGCCCGAGCCGGGGCTGGATCGAGCGCGGTTGGGAAGGACTCCACTTGGCGCGATGATACTACGGCGCTTTGCAGAGCGACGAGTGCAACTTAGAATGCGAGGGGGTAGGCAGGTACCCCGTACCGGAGTAGGAAAAATCCTACCCGCTTATCCCGAGAAAACAGTTTGTTTAGGTACGAAAGTTCGTTATAAAAAGATAGGCTCTGCGAAAGAAAAAAGAGCTTTTTTCCCGGAAACCTTCGGCGAGCGAAGAAAATTACATAAGTTGTTTGCAATCCTAGAGCGTTTGGTTCTTCATACCAAACCAAATCTGAGTTCTTGCCTGCCAGCAAGAACTCAAATCTGAGAAAGGAGGACTGAAAACATGAAAGTAAAGAGCAACGTGAAAGCTGGTCGATCTCTTTGGGGCGCCTAATTCCTAATCGGTGTTCCTGACTGGAACTTTAGCAAATATGGCCGCTTCGCTTTTCCGGCGAGCGGCCACTTCCATTTTAGGGCAAGATATTGGCCGTCGATGGCAAACAGCTTTCAGCGTGTAAATCGGGCGCTTCGAGGCGATAAAGGGGTGGTGTCGCTCTGGTTTCTTGTCATTGCCCTGCTGGTGCTAGGGGCGTGGGTGACGTGGGCCTTCCGGGCCCGTGTGACGCGCTATGAGATTTCCGATTCAGCACGTTTAGAAGTCGCTGCCGAAGCATATCCGGTGGAAGCGGGTGTATCGGGCAAACTGATTTCCTCGGGATTGGTTCTGGGCAAGACGGTTCACGCCGGCGATGTTCTGGCGGAGTTAGAGAGCAAGAGCGAACGGCTGAGCCTCGAGGAAGAACGTACTCGCCTGGCCACGCTCGAGCCGCAACTGGATGCACTGCGGGCGCAGATGCAATCCGAAGAAGACGGCCGGACCGACGAACGCCGCGTTTTAACGGTATCGGTAGAGGCTGCGCGGGCGCAGTATCGACAGGCAGACGCTCAGGCGCTGCTGGCAGAGCGGGAGGCCGAACGCGCCAAGCGCTTGCGGGCGGAAGGCATTCTGGCGGAAGCCGATGCGCAGAGGGCCCAAACCGACGCCCAGAGTAAACGCGCCGCGGCAGAAAGCCTGCGGGTGGCGGTTGCGCGGCTCGGACCCGAACTCGAGGTGCGCGAACGGGATCGGGATGTGCGCCTGAGGCAGGTCTCTGAAGACTTGGCCAAGCTCGAAGCGGACCGCGCGGATTCGGCGGAAACCGTCAAGCGCCTGCACTACGAAATCGAACGGCGGCAGATTCGGGCGCCCGTTTCGGGTCGTCTAGGCGATTGCGCCCCCTTGCGGCCCGGCTCGCACGTGAGCGAAGGGCAACAGCTCGGGGTCATTCTTCCGTCGGGGCGGCTGGAGGTGATCGCGCAATTCGAGCCCTCGGCCGCATTCGGAAAAGTGCGGCCCGGCCAGTCCGCAATTGTCCGCCTGCAGGGTTTTCCGTGGGCACAGTACGGAACCGTTCCGGCCCGGGTGGCGCGCGTTGCTGGTGAGATTCGAGACGGCAAGGTGCGGGTGGAACTGGCCGTGAGTTCCCCGGCACGCGGCCGCATTCCCTTGCAGCACGGTTTACCCGGATCGGTGGAAGTCGAGATCGAGCGCGTCTCGCCCGCGGCCCTGATTCTACGCTCGGCCGGTGAATTGGTGGGTGGGCGTTGAGAAGGTTCTTTGCGCCGGAAGTCGTCCAGACCTCTGGCATGGACTGTGGACCGGCTTCACTCAAGTGCCTGCTCGAAGGCTTCGGGCGGCCTGTCAGCTATGGCCGGTTGCGAGAAGCTTGCCAAACGGGGCTGGACGGCACTTCGATCGACACCATGGAAGCGGTGGCGAACCAGCTTGGCCTGGAAGCCGAGCAGGTCATGGTTCCGGCCGATCATCTTTTGCTGCGCGAGGCCAAGACGCTGCCTGCGCTTGTGGTGGTGACGCTGGCGAACGGGGTGACCCACTTCGTGGTGGTCTGGCGCCGGCATGGATCGAGAATTCAGATCATGGACCCGGCGGTCGGGCGCCGATGGACCAGCGCGGAACAGTTTGCTCACGAAATCTACCATCACACGATAGAGGCTCCTGCCGCGGCCTGGCGCGAGTATGGCGCGTCGCCGGAATTTCAAGCGGCGCTCGGCACGCGTCTGCGAAGCTTGCGCATCTCCGGGCGCCATGCGGAGCGATTGACGTCCCGGGCGCTCCTCGACGAAAGCTGGCGTAGTCTGGCGGCGCTGGATGCCGGTGTTCGACTGACAGCCTCGCTGGTGCGTGCGGGAGCCGTGCGGCGCTCCGGCGAAGCACGCGATTTGTTACAGCGCGTGTCCACCAATACCGAGCTCATTCCAGCGCGCTACTGGTCGGTTCGTCCGGCCGGCGAAACAGCCGAGGGCCAGCAACTCTTCATGCGCGGCGCCGTGCTGGTGCGGATTCGTGGCAAGCGCGCTTCGGAACCGGTTGAGAATCTCGGGCCCGAATTGCGCGCCGCCGTCGAGGAGAAGCCGGTTTCTCCCGGTCGCGAATTGTTCCGCCTGCTATCGCGAAGCGGGATACTGATGCCCGGCGCGTTTGTGGGCGCGCTGGCGGCGGGCACAGGCGCAGTCGTCATCGAAGCTCTGCTGTTTCGCGGCCTGTTCGATATTTCGAGCGAGTTGCGCTTGACGGGCCAGCGTATGGCGGGGATGGCTGCGATCCTTGTCTTTGGCTTAGCGCTGTTACTGCTAGAACTGCCGCTCTTTTCCGGGACAGCCCGTTTGGGGCGGCAAATCGAGAATCGCCTGCGTGCAGCCTTCCTCGAGAAAATTCCTAAACTCGGCGACCGTTATTTCCAGAGCCGCCTGATCTCCGATATGGGAGAGCGGAGCCACGCGACACATCGGCTCCGGCATCTGCCCGACTTGGCGCGGCAGTTCCTCCGGAATGTCTTTGAACTTTGCGCGACCGCTGCAGCAATTGTCTGGCTGGAACCCTCCGGGGCGCCGTTTGTACTGGCGATTATGGCCGCTGCGCTGCTGCCCGCTCTGATGACGCAGCCGGTGCTGGCCGAACGCGATCTCCGCGTCCGCAGCCAGGCCGCCGGATTGACCCGTTTCTACCTTGACGCGATGCTGGGCCTGGTCTCGATCCGGGCGCATAACGCGGAGCGAAGCATTCGCCGGGAACACGAGAAGCTGCTAGGCCAGTGGGCGCATGCAGGGTTGCGGTTGCAGAAGACGGTCGTCTGCTTGGAAGCGTTCCAAACCACAGCGATGTTCGGGCTGGTCGCGCTGCTGCTGGTCCTACATCCGCTGTCCGGCACAAATATCGGCCGGGTGCTGCTGGTTGTCTATTGGGCGCTGAACCTCCCGACCTTGGGGCAGGAGATTGCAGCGCTTTCGCGCCAGTATCCGTACTACCGCAACCTGACGCTTCGTCTGCTCGATCCTCTCGGCGCGCCGGAAGAGATTGGAACGAATGCACAGGACAGATCTTCGGTAGTTCTTTCGAGGGCGCCATCGATCGAGTTCCGAAACGTGGAGGTGGAAGCATCGGGTCACAAAATCCTCGAAGAGATCGATTTGAAAATTGAGGCGGGCACCGCGACGGCAATTGTCGGTCCCTCCGGGGCAGGGAAATCGAGCTTTGTCGGTATATTGCTCGGCTGGCTGAAGCCCAGCCGCGGCGAGGTTCTGGTGAATGGCTTGCCACTCGATTACGATGCGCTGCGCAAAACGATTGCCTGGGTAGATCCGGCAGTCCAGTTGTGGAATCGCTCGCTGTTCGAGAATTTGACCTACGGCTCTGAACAGGCGGCCGTTGCAGTGGGGCGAACGGTGGATGCCGTGCTGCTGCGCAGCGTGCTCGAGTCTCTTCCGGACGGACTGCAGACGAAGCTGGGCGAAGGCGGCGCGCTCGTTTCCGGAGGCGAAGGGCAGCGGGTGCGGCTGGGCCGCGCCATGCTGCGCGACAACGTGCGGCTGGTGATTCTAGATGAACCGTTTCGGGGCTTGGATCGTGAGAAACGCCGCGAACTGCTCGACCGGGCGCGGAAGTTCTGGCGCGGCTCGACGCTGCTGTGTATCACGCACGATCTCTCAGAGACGCAAGATTTCAATCGCATACTCGTAATCGAGCGCGGTCGCGTGGTCGAGGACGGCACGCCGGAACAGCTATGCTCGATGGCCGGGTCGCGTTATGCGCAACTGCTCGACGCCGAAGAACAGACGCGCTCGGGTTTGTGGGGCGCCACGTTTTGGCGGCGCATTCGGATCCATTCGGGCCGCATCGTAGAGGAACATAAACCGGCCGAAGAAAAACGGCGCGGGAGCGAGGTCGCCTGATGGAGCAGCGGATTCCAGAGACTGCTGCATGGCCGTTCTCACGACTGGGCGATGCGATGCTGGCGCTCGCGCAAAAAGCCGGCCTTTCCCCGGACGCCGCCAAAGGAACAAATCCAAACGAGTCTTCCGAACGTTTGTCCGCCGCCGCCTGGATCGAATGGCATGCCAAGCTGCTGGGCTGCGAGGCGGAACCGATCGAGAGCAGCCTCGCTACTCTCGAGGACGATTTACCTGCCGTGTACCCGGCGGTTTTGCGCGTTCGAGACGACGCGTATCTGGCCATTCTGGACGCCGGGCGCGACACGCTTCGTGTGATCACTCCGGCTCTTCGTTTCGAGCGAATCGCGGTTGCGGAAGTGTCCGAAGCGATCCGCGCGCCTGTGCAGGAACCAAAACGCGTTGAAATTGAACGCTTGCTAGCCGGCGCAGACGTTGCGTTCACGCGGCAATCCCGAGCCGCTAGCCTGCTCGCCCGCGAACAGCTCGGCGAGATGCCATTTCACGACTGTTGGACCTTGCGGGTTGCGGCAGGCGCTCGACCGATGCGCTGGTTACGCGAACCGAATGCGCTTCGCAATGTCGGGAAACTGCTAAGCGCTCACACATTGCAATATCTGCTGTGGGTCGGATCCTGGGCGATTCTGGGAAGCCTTTCCTTCAGCGGACGTCTGGATCGCGGTTGGTTGCTGGCTTGGGCGCTGCTGTTAATGACGTTGGTCCCCTTCCGCGTGGCGACAACCTGGCTTCAAGGCGCGCTGGCGATTGGCGTCGGCGGAATCCTGAAGCGCAGATTGTTGGCCGGAGCGCTGCGGCTCGAGCCTGAGGAGATGCGGCACCAGGGCCTGGGCAGCTTTCTTGGCCAGGTGTTCGAGGCGGAAGCGGTCGAGACCTTGGCTTTGAGCGGCGGAGTAACGGGCCTGCTCGCAATTCTCGAACTTGTTGTTTCCGGATTCGTGCTGGGGCGCTTCGCGATCGTGCTCGCTGGCTGGTGCTGCCTGGCAGGTGTCCTGGCGTGGAGATTCCTGCGGAGCTACCAAACCTGGACCGATACGCGCATGGACATGACCTCCGGCCTATTGGAGTCGATGGTGGGGCAGCGAACGCGGCTTGCGCAACAACCATGCAAGAAGTGGCATGAAGAAGAAGACCGCGCGCTCGATCGTTACCTCGAGATGTCGCGCCGCATCGATCGCGTAGGGCAATGGCTCATTGCAGCGGTTCCGCGTGGATGGCTGCTGGCCGGGTTAGCGTGCCTGGTCCCAAGTGTCGTGGCGGCCAAAACGGCGCCCGCCCAGATCGCAATCCTGCTGGGCGGTGTGCTGCTCGCCTTCAGCGGATTCAAACGGTTAGCGGGCGCGTTCACCGATGTAGCCGGCGCGTGGACGCCCTGGAGAAGAGTGGGGCCGCTGTTTCGCGCGGCAGCTCGCCCGGAACGCTTGGAGCAAGTTTACACGGCGGAACGAGGCGGGCAGCCGGAGGACAAAATCGTGGAAGCCGAACGGCTCACGTTTCGTTATCGCGAGACCGGCGCGCCAGCCTTGCAGTCCTGCAGTCTGGTAATTCGCAGGGGAGAGCGGATTCTGCTCGAAGGACCTTCCGGCGGCGGAAAGACGACGTTCGCATCGCTGCTCTCCGGAATGCGCGAACCGGAATCGGGGTTGTTGCTGATCAATGGCTTGGATCGCCATACGCTGGGAGATAAACGATGGCGCCGGCAGGTAGCGGCCGCGCCGCAGTTTCACGAGAATCACATTGTGACGGAGACGCTCGCATTTAATCTGCTGATGGGACGCGCATGGCCTCCGGCTCCGAAGGACATAGAAGAGGCGGAGGCTGTTTGCAGAGAGCTGGGGCTGGGCGAGCTACTCGACAGGATGCCGAGTGGCTTGCTGCAAATGGTGGGAGAGGGCGGCTGGCAGCTTTCGCACGGGGAGCGAAGCCGCATCTACATCGCGCGCGCGCTGCTGCAGAGTGCGGAGATGGTCATTCTCGACGAGAGCTTCGCGGCGCTCGATCCGGAGAGCCTGCAAACCGCGCTGGAATGCACGCTTCAGCGGTCCGAAACACTCATGGTGGTCGCCCATCCCTAGCCAAAAACGACGAGCTTCCGGTAAACTGAAATGGATTCCAGGAGTTTCATGGCAGAAGAGAAGCAAGGCACCAGTGTGAAGACCGCGCATGCGGCGTCGCCGAAATTAAAACAGAAGGACGAGCTTTATAAGGCCGAGTATTTCGGTAGCGGAACGTTCCGAATCGTGAAGCCTAAGCGGCAGCGGCGGAAGCAGCGTCAATCGGCGCTGAAAGGCACCACGCGCGGCGCGCGGAAATAGAAACTTTGCACTTTCCGCTATAGCGTCCTTGTCACCTTACTGAGGGTGCGTGGACGGTCCGGATCGAGTCCTTTTACTTCCGCCAGGCTGGCCGCGAACATCTGAGCCGGGATGATATAGGGAATCGGCGTATACAGATCCTCGGGCAGCCGCCCGCGATGTGCAAGCTGGGCGGGAATGGTCAGCGGAGGCTGGAGCCCTGCCTGTTGGGCGGCGTTTGCATTGCTGCGATCCGTGATCAATAGCGTCTCGGCCTGAATGGATCGCAGTTTCTCGATGAGCGCGCACATAGGCTCCCAGGTCACGCCTGGCGGGCAGAAGAGGAATGCCGGAAAGGATGCCTCCAGCATCGCGATCGGCCCATGCAGCAGGTCGGCCGAAGAGAAGCGCTCCGCCACGACGTAACAGGTCTCCATCAATTTCAGAGCGAATTCAAACGAATTGGAATAGTTGAGGCCGCGCCCAACGCAGACGGCGTGATCCATGAAGCGGTAGCGCTCAGCACGAGCGCGGATGTAATCTTCTAGCTCCAGCGAGGCGGCGCTCCATTCGGGAATGCGGCGCAGGTCTTCCAGCCGAACCGGTCCTCCCAATGCATAGGCCAGCAGGTACAGGCAGGTGAGCTGCCCGGTATACGTTTTGGTCGCGGCAACGCTTTTTTCTTTACCTGCACGAACCAGGAACGTGTGCTCGGCAAGCCGGGAGAGACTGCTCTCGCTCTCGTTGGTGATTCCAATCGTGAACGCTCCCGCGGCTTTTGCGCGTTCGAGCACGACATTCGTGTCGGTGGATTCACCCGATTGCGAAATGGTGACAACGGCAGCGTCTTTCAGATTGACTTCGGATCCGTACAGCGTAAGAACCGATGGCGCGGCGAGGGAGACCGGAATCCCGGTAGAAATTTCGAGTAAGTAGCGGCCAAACTGCGCGGCATTGTCAGATGTTCCTCGCGCTGCAAGGACCACCAGGCGTACGGGATGGCGCTCAAAATGACGGCGCAGCATTTCCGCGCGCGGCCATTCCTCATTCAGAGTGCGTTCGATTGCTTCCGGCTGCTGCCGGATCTCATCGAGCATGGTCGACATGCTAGAGAAGATAGCAGCCACGGGAGCGGCCGCTTGCTGCGTTACATCAAAACGCGCTCACCATGCTGCGGGCCAATAAAGTATTGCGGGCTGATCTCGGACGACATGGGGAGGCGCGTTATGGTCGGCTTAAGGACGAGAAGTGTTTTGCTGGCCTGCGTGTCACGTGTATTTTCGGCGAAGAGTTGACCGAAAACACCCTTGGAGACCCCAGCGAGTCCGTTTCGGGTGATGGACTGCGAGCTGGTATCCATGCCGGCGAGCACTGCCGATTGGCCCTCCCGCAACGAGACGGTTCCTTTGAACTCTCTTTCTCCGATTGATGGAATATTGTCAAACGTGATCGATCCAAGGCTCTTGTAATCCGCCTCGACGTCCATAGAAATATCTCCCTCGCCGTTGACGCGCGGAGTGAGTTTGAGAACGAGGCCCAGATCCTCCAACGTGACTTGTGGAGTGGGATTGTAAATCGACGAAGCCGATTGCGAAAACCCGGTATAGATCGACTGCGGAATCGGATATTTATCGCCGACATGAAAATTCGCCGTTTGCCCGTCCGCGATTACGACCGTCGCATCGAACAGAGTCTGGCTGAATGATTTTGCATAGCTTGCGAATAGCGTTGCGTTGGTCAATCCGATCCCGAACAACGTTGCGCCGCCGCCAAACGCGAGAAACGTGGGAGGGTTCGTCAAACTCGGAATAATATTCTGGAAACCGCCGATATGACCAAAATCGACCAACTGGTAGGCGGTCGGCAGTGACGCGCCATAGTGGTAACTGCGATCCGAATCGAAGGTCAGAAACTGTACTTCAATCGAGATTTGTGCACGGGGCAGAAGCAGCGCATCGAGCAGCGATCGCGCGACCCGGGCTCGCGTGTAGCGGTCTCGAATCAGGACCGTGCGATTCGCGCTATCCCAACCGATGGCTTTGAGACTGAGCACTCCGCGCGTTGCATTCGCTGCCTCAATGAGATCTTTCTGATCCAATGCATTCGGCAGCGGGAATGACAGCAAGACATTGGGCTCCAGTTCAGCGCGTTTCAGCTCGGTGTCCCGCGCGAAAAAGATCGTTGTCTGGGAAATCGGGAAAACAAACGTATTGGTCACGTCTGTCAGAGCTTCCATAGCGGTCCGGAAATCGGCCTGCTCAATCTGGAAGCGGACATTGGGTTCCGGCTGCAACTGCGGGTCGGGAATGGCGCGAATACCGTAAGCCGAGACGACCTGCTGGAATAAGGTTTTGTCGTCGGCACGAATGTCGAAGCTGTGGAGCGAGGAATTCGGCAACAGATGAGGAAGCGGCTGAAGATCTTCATCGCGTTCCCATTCCTTTTTGGTTGCCATTTCCACTGGCGGTTCCGCAGATGTCGCTTGCTTTTCAGCCGCCTGCTTCTCAGCCGTTTGGATATCGGCGGACACGTCGGCATCCTGGATTTGCGCCTTTGTGAGGATTTTCGCGGCCGGAGCCAGCGCGTCCCGATTGGCACGATAACCGGGGTTTCCTGGTTCTCTCGCGGCGGCTTGCGTGTAGAGGAGATAAGCGCGGACGATCTGGCCTGACGCTTCGGCTTGGCGTGCCTGTTTGGCGAGCCCGGCAGCCACGGGATCCGAAGCCGCCCAGCAAGTGAGTGCGGCTAGGAGCAGAAAAGGTATTCGGAACCTCAAGCTTGTAGGACGCAAGGAGCGGTACGGGCGTGCAAACGTAAGCTATCCGGCTTAGTGCCCAGGAGCGACATAGCCTGGCGGATGGGCAGCGCCTTCTCCAAAGAAGTACTCTTCCATCTGCTTCAGCAGAAATTCCTGGGCTTCCGGTGTTCCCAAATTTAGACGGTATTCGTTCATGATCATCTTCATTTGCTCCACCCACATCCCCCAGGCCTGTTTGGAGACGTGTTCATAGATCCGCTCTCCCAGAGGATGGCCATCGAAAGGAATTTCATCCAGACCTGGCAACTCCTTGTGAAGCTTGACGCAGAAAACTTTACGCTCCAGCTTGGCGCCGGGCCCGCTCGTGCTACCCATATGGTTCTACCTTGAGGATAGCCCAGCATTCCGATCTCAAGCGAGCGAGCGGAACTCAGCTTGCGGGATGTCCCGTCGCCGCGAGGGCTTTTTCGCGGGAACGGTAGGAGATACGCCGCGATTCATGCTCCCGTTCGAGGAAGAGAGATAGAGGCAAAGGGCCGGAAGCATCGGTCGCGAACTGTTGCTGGACCGCTTTCAGATACCGGCGGAGCACGTCGGCTCGAGAAGACTTCCGAATTTTACAGGTCTGAAAGTCGAGTAAAAGGTCCAATTCCAACGGAGTAAACGTATGACGCCGGACAGCGCCCCCAATAAGTTCTTGAATCAGCTGACTGAACGACGTCAGGTCGAGCCGTTCGGATCGTGAATCGTTCAAGCTATAAAGTGCGACCAGGAACAGAAAAGTCTAAGGATTCTTGCGATTCATACACCGCGCGAAGCACTTTTGAGTGAGGATCGCAGTGTTTCTCCTCACAGAGCGCACACAGATTTCACTAGGACCCTATGTATTACACCTGATGTTTGTCGGGTGGCCCTGGATTCTGGGTACGCTCGCCATTGCCCTTCTGGTGAGTGGAATCGACGATTTAATCCCCGTCCTGATTTGCGTATTCCATCGCATTTTCCGCCAGGGTCCCGCCCCGGAAGCGTCGCCGCAGCATGCCGTTAGCGGGGAGCGCCGGATCGCCATCTTTGTTCCCTGCTGGAAAGAATTCGCGGTGATCGGGAACATGGTCCGGCACAACATTTCGGTGATTGGGTACCGCAATTTTGATGTGTTTCTCGGGGTGTATCCGAACGATGAGCCCACTGTTGAGGCGGCGCGAGAATTAGCCGCGACTTTCCGGAACGTTCACGTGGCTCCGTGTCCGCATCCGGGACCCACGTCCAAGGCAGACTGCCTGAACTGGATCTATCAGCGAATGCTGCAGTGGGAGCTCGAGCAGAATGTTCATTTCGACACGGTGGTTCTGCACGATGCGGAAGATTTGATCCATCCCGACGCCCTGCACCTGATCAACAGAGAGCGCGCGAAGCATGCGATGGTACAAATTCCCGTTCTGCCATTGCCGACCCCGTTCCGCGAGTTGACGCATGGAATCTATTGCGATGAATTCGCGGAATACCAGACAATCGACATGCGCGCCAGGCAGTTCAGCCGCTCTTTTATTCCGTCCAGCGGCGTGGGGACGGGATTCGCGCGGGAGATTCTGGAGCGGTTGGGCCAGGAGCGGCAGAACCGAATTTTCGACGCGAAGAGCTTGACCGAGGACTACGAGATCGGGGTCTACATTCATCAATCCGGATATTCGCAGTTATTCGCTCCGCTACGGCGGGGGGAAAAGGGGCTGCTGTCAACTCGCGAGTTCTTTCCAGGCAAAATTCGTTC
The DNA here is from genome assembly GCA_963722935.1 of uncultured Acidobacteriaceae bacterium. Taxonomy (GTDB): domain Bacteria; phylum Acidobacteriota; class Terriglobia; order Bryobacterales; family Bryobacteraceae; genus Bog-105. The sequence goes on from CAVROY010000002.1 coordinate 599,980, forward strand.
CGCCATCCGGCAGCGGACCCGCTGGGTCACCGGCATTGCCTTGCAAGGCTGGGAGCGGGACGGCTGGAAGGGATCCTGGCGCACGCGCTATTGGTTTTGGCGAGACCGCAAAGGTCTGGTTACGAACCCGTTGAGCTTACTCACAAACCTGCTGTTCGTTGCGGGAGCGGCCGATTGGCTGGAAGCTGCGTTTACCCACCAGCCTTGGATTTTCGGCGTTTCCAATCCGGCGGTGGTCACGCTCTGCTGGATCACGCTTGTCCTTCAGTCCTTTCGCATCGCTATCCGGATGACCTCGGTTGCGCGGCTGTTTGGTTTTGGGTTTGCCTGCGGAGTTCCGCTGCGCATCTTTCATGGCAACCTCATCAACAGTGCGGCTTCTTTCGGTGCGATGTGGCGTTTTGCTAAATCGCGGGCCTTAGGCCAGCCGCTGGTTTGGCTGAAAACCGAGCACGCCTATCCCGGCCGCGCAACTCTCGATGCGCATCGCCGTGAGCTGCCGGATGTACTCATGAGCTGCGGATACATGACCGAAGAGCAACTTGCAGAAGTTCAAGCGCGAAGGCCACCACAGGTCGATCTGGCGGATTACCTGATCGGAACCGGCCTGATCTCGGACGAAGACCTCTGTCGAGCGATCAGTTTGCAGTGCGGGATAAGATCCGCTCGTATCAATACGGACCAGGTGAAGGGCCGCGTCGCGCGTAGCCTGCCCGCGCACGTGCAGAAACGATTCGGCATCGTTCCGTTCCGCGTTCACGAGGGGCGGCTGCACGTTGCCGCTACTCGCCCACCCTCCTTAGATGTGTCTGAAGAACTGAAGAGTTTTACGCGACTGCCCGTCGAATTTCAACTCGTGACCAGGCGGAACTACGCTGAGCTGGAGGCGCTTCGTTAACCGTTCTGCTTTGCCGAGACCTTCTGGAGCGGGTTGAACAAGCTGATCGGCGAGAACGCAATGATCTTCCATTTTCCGTGTTCCAGTTTCAGTTGCACGTTTACGTCTCCTTCCGCGCCGCTCGGTCGCGTCCGTGGCTTGATCGGTGAGTGTGAGGCCCCAGTGAACCGTCAGCCTCGCTTCCGTCTCTGAATCCTGTTCGTCGATAAAGTCGATTTCGTTCTGCACCTGGAAGGCGCCCAATCCCTCAAAATAGCGGCTCAGCTTGTCGTAATCCGAAAAGGCCTTATCAAACGGCGTCATTGCATCGGTTGGATTGCCGGAGGTCAGCGCGGTCGCGATGTAGCTCACTTGAGCGCGAATATCGGCGGATGGATCTGCGCACAGCGGCGCCGCAGCGGTAAATAGCGCCAAAACCGCTGCCATCGGGCCTGCCACTCGCCGGTCCCGGTTCTTAGGTTCGATAACTGCCATTGATCTGGATGTAGCCCTCCGTCAAATCGCAGGTGAAGACGCGTGCGTCGGCTTTTCCACCTCCGTTTAATACGACGCGGATCGCGATCTCGCGGCGGTCGAGATTTTCCTTGAGTTCGGCTTCGTTGAACGCGGCCGCCATGCCGTTACGGCACACAGCGACGTTCTGAAGATAAACGTCCATCTTCGAGGGCTGAAACTCGACACCGGCATAACCGGCGGCGGCGAGGATGCGTCCCCAGTTTGGGTCGTTACCAGCCATGGCGGTCTTCACCAGTGGAGAATTGGCGATGGAGCGCCCAACCTTGCGCGCGTGCTCCACGGTATTGAAACCAGTCGCCTCAACAACGATCAGCTTTCGCGCGCCTTCTCCGTCCGCGGCAATCTGTCTTGCGAGCGTTTCCATTACTCTTGAGACCGCTTGCTGAACGAGGGGAATTTCTTTGCCTGTGGGCCGCACGTTGGATGCCCCATTTGCCAGAAGCGCAACCATATCGTTGGTGGACATGTCCCCGTCGACGGTGAGCGAGTTGTAACTGCCCTCCACCGCGCTCAGAAGAATTTTGCGAAGATCCGCAGCGTCGAGCGCGGCATCGGTCATGACAAACCCGAGCGTGGTGGCCAGCTTCGGGCTGATCATTCCAGCCCCTTTTGTCATACCGGCAATGCGCACCATGCCGTCTCGCAAACGAATTTGCTCGGAAGCCAGCTTGAGGCATGTATCGGTAGTCATCATGGCGCGTGCAACAGCTTCAAACCCGTGCCGTGAGAGGTTCGGGACGAGCTTGGGAATCGCGGCCGTAATCAAGCGAGCGTCGAGTTCGATTCCGATCACTCCCGTGGATGCTGGCAGTACGTGTTCCGGCTTGGCTTTCAGCGCCTTGGCCGCGGCTTTGCATGAGGCGAGCGCTACGCGATCTTCCGTCTTCGTCGCGCAATTGGCATTTCCGGCATTCACAAGTACCGCCGCCACCCGGCCCTTCGACGAGCGGAGATGTTTCCGCGCAATCCGTACCGGCCCGGCCTGCACAACATTCTGCGTAAATACCGCCGCCGCTTGCGCGAGGTTGTCAGAAACAATCAGGCCGAGATCGTCTTGCTGTTGTTTGCGGATGCCCGCGTAAGTGGCAGCGTAGCGGTAGCCCAGCGGAAAATTCAATTCAATCTCCCAATCTCTCGTTGTCGGATAGCTTGTAACCGTTTAAGAAAGCCTCGGCGCTCATGCGTTTTTTCCCCGCTGGTTGGACTTCGATAAGGTCGAGCGCTGTCTCATTCCTGCAGCCAACGAAAAGCCTGCGGTCCCGGATCTGGATCAGGCCCGGTGAACTGCCGCCATCCGGGAGCGGTTTCGCGCGGAGGATGAGAAACGGCAGACCTCGGAACGTACTGTAAGCGCCGGGCCAGGGCGTGAATCCACGCAAACGATTGTAGATTTCGAACGCCGACCGTGCCCAATCGATGCGCCCGTCTTCCTTGTTTAGGATAGGAGCGTACGTGGCTTCCCGATCGTTCTGTTTCTCGCGGTCAATTGTACTCCTTTCGAGCCCGTCAATGGCTTCTAAGAGAAGCTGCGCGCCTTTGGGCGCTAATCGCGCGCTCAGCTCCGGCGCGGTTTCGTCCGGCCCGATCGCAGTCGCCGACTTCAGCAGCATGTCTCCAGTATCCAGACCGGCATCGATCTGCATGATCGTTACGCCGGTCTCAGTCTCACCACTCGCGATTGCCCATTGAATGGGCGCCGCTCCGCGATACTTCGGCAGCAGCGACGCATGGACGTTGAGAATACCGTGCTTCGGAATGTCAATGATGGCCTGCGGGATGATTTGGCCATACCCTACGACAACCATTAAATCCGGACGAAGATCTGTCATTTGATCGATCGCTCCCGGCCGCCGGATTCGCTGCGGCTGGTAAAGGTCCAATCCGTGAGCTGCCGCCGCTCTCTTCACCGGCGGCTCCGCCATTACATTCCCGCGCCCCTTGGGCCGATCCGGTTGCGTGAAGACCGCTGCCACTTCGTGCTTCGTGAGCAGCGCCTCCAAGGAGGGAACCGCGAACTCAGGCGTGCCGAGGAATACAACGCGCATGCGGGAGTTGGGAATCCGTTAATCCCACTCGCCGGCTTTTTGCAGCTTCTTAATTTTGCGGCGGATGATGTCTCGCTTGAGCGTGCTCAGGTGCCGGATAAAGAGGATTCCGTTGAGGTGATCGATCTCATGCTGAAGAGCGCGTGCCAGCAACTCTTCGCCCGAAAGCTCGATGGGCTCGCCCTTCTCATTCTGTGCGCGCACGGTTACCTTTTGAGCGCGCGCGACCGGTTCGCGAAACCCTGGAATACTAAGGCAGCCTTCTTCTCCAATCTGTTTGCCTTCGCTGGATGTGATTTCCGGATTGATAATGACAACTTTCTGCGACTCATCTTCGCCGACGCTGATGTCGATCACAGAAATGCGCTTGCTCAAGCCGACTTGCGGCGCGGCGAGCCCCACGCCTTTGGCCGCATACATGGTCTCCCACATGTCGGCGATAAGGTCGCGCAGTTCAGGGCTGTCGAAGTCGGTAACCGGCTGGGCTGGCTCCTCAAGCACGGGCTCACCATATTTCAAGATTTTCCTCACCATTGACTAGAAGTTTTTTACTTGGGCGATGTAACCGTCGTAATTCCGTTTGGTTTCGCCCAGCGAATCTCCTCCGAATTTCTCCAGAAATGCTTGCGCGAGCACCAACGCGGTCATGGCTTCACCTATGACTCCGGCCGCCGGCACTACCGCCACGTCGCTGCGCTCATAGGCAGCGAGCGCAGGCTCGCGCGTTTGCAAATCGACCGATTCCAGAGGCCGCCGCAAGGTCGAAATTGGCTTCAGATGCCCGCGCAACACGAGATCCTGGCCGTTCGTAATTCCTCCTTCCAAGCCGCCTGCCCGGTTGGAGCCCCGATGGAATTCCCGCTGCGCTTTGTTGTATTGAATCGTGTCCTGCACCGCGGACCCATAGGCATGAGCGCCTTCTTCGGCGAAGCCGATTTCTACACCCTTCACCGCTTGAATGGACACGATCGCCTGCGCCAGACGTCCGTCCAGCCGCGTGTCCCATGCAATATGCGAGCCCAAGCCGGATGGAAGACCATGCGCCACTACTTCAAAGATGCCGCCCACCGTGTCTCCGGTGCGATAGGCCTGGTCCACCGCTTCTTTCATCCGTAGTTCGGTGTCATGATCGACGCACGCCAGCAGCACTTCCTCCCGTTTGCTGACGGCCACAATCTCGTCCCAGGTCGCGGGCCGGTCCAACTCAACGGGTCCCACGGCAATCACGTGGCTCAGAATTTCGATTCCAAATTGTTTAAGGAACGTCTTCGCAAGCGCTCCTACCGAAACGCGCGCTGCTGTCTCGCGAGCGCTCGCCCGTTCTAATACGTATCGCGCTTCGGGAAAATTGTATTTAATCGCTCCGGCGAGGTCCGCGTGTCCCGGACGCGGCCGATGTACCGGTTTCTCCTTGCCCGGCTCTGCGTCTTTCGTTTCGACAGGCAGCGTGCCTGTCCAATTTTTCCAGTCTTTATTTTCGATCAGGATCGCGATCGGCGAACCGATACTGTGCGAATGCCGAACGCCGGAAACAATGCGCGCCCGATCGGTCTCGATCTTCATTCGGCCCCCGCGACCGTACCCTTGCTGGCGGCGCCAGAGCTGACGGTCGATGAAATCGAGGCAAACGGGCACGCCGGCCGGAAGCCCGGTCAGTGTTGCGACAAGACACTCGCCATGCGACTCTCCCGCCGTCTCGAAACGAAGCATCTGATTTCCTCATCGTAACGGAACAGCCATATAATTCCCGCAGTTCCGGGCGCCCGGGAAGCAAACTGGCGTGGGATAATCGAGCAGGCGAGTAGGATTGCTGACATCCCAGATCTCTCATGGAAGCAGGGTGGAAAGTGCGCTTCGCGCCGCGTCCCGCCGCCGTTTGTTCGTTCTCACTCTCGAGCAACTTGCATTTGCGCTCGCGCCCGTTTTTGCCGGCGGCGTCCTCATATTGATCGCCGGCACGGACATCCTGAACCCATGGTGTCTGTTCCTTTTGGGTTTAGCCGGCGCGGGGTTCGCCGCGAATCGAATCGGTCGACGCAGAATGCCGATCTACCGTGTCGCGCAGATTGTGGATCGCCGGCTGCAACTCAGCGACTCGCTTTCCACCGCTTGTTTCCTGATCTCGCAGAGTGGCGCGCCGGACGGCCCCTTTGCGCACCTGGAGATTGAGCGGGCCGCGAACATCGCTTCCGGGGTGAAAACGTCGCGCGCGTTTCCGTTCACGGGCGGCCGCGCCTGGGCGCTCACGGGTGCGCTGGCTGGTGTTGTGTTCGGACTTTTCGCAGTGCGCTATTTGATGACAAGTAGCCTGAACCTGCAGCACGCGCTGATACCGCTGCATTTTGGCGCTGTCGTCGAACAGCCGCTGTTCGCGGAGAATCGGCGCACATCCGATCGGGGCTCGCTCGATTCTCCCCCAACGGATGCCACTCGAGGAGAACAGAAAGATATCCGCAACGACTCGGTTCAGGAGCAGGAAGGCGCCAGCGATAAAGCCAAGGCGGGAGAAGGGCAGCCACAGCACAGCGACTCGGATTCGCAGACGAAGAGCGATAAACAGCAAGCCTCTCAAGGCGGGAATTCTTCCACGCAGGAAACGCCTGGAGCGAAAACCACGCCCGGGAGTCAGAGCGATGCCGGACAGCCCAAGAAGCTGGAGCAATCGGACAACCGGGACCAAAGCTCTTCGGGGCTTCTCGACAAGATGAAGGATGCCCTATCCAGTCTGATGGCCAAAATGCGCCCAAATCAGAGCATGGATCGGGCGCCGCAGAACGGCGAGCGTGCCAAATCGGATTCGGAGCGAACCGCCCAGAATTCGACGGCGAAAGATCAGCAAGGCCAGCAAGAGGACGCAAAAAACCAAACCGACGATCAGCGGAGTGCGGACAGTCAGGCTCAAGGCCAAGCGACGGAAAAGCCGCAATCTCCGCAAGGCCGCAATTCCGGTGAATCGCCACAAAATGGATCGGAGGCTCACTCCGGTATTGGCCGCCAGGATGGCGACAAGCTTGTTAAGGAAGCAGAACAACTGCGCGCGATGGGCAAACTAGCGGAGATCATCGGCAAGCGTTCCGCGAGTCTTACCGGGGACATGATGGTCGAAACGCCCTCGAGCAAGCAGCAGCTTAAGACCGCTTATTCGCAGCGTCTCGGGCATCACTCCGATCTCGGCGGAGAGATCAATCGCGACGAAATCCCGATTGCCGACCAGCAGTATATTCGCGAGTATATGGAGCTGGTGCGCAAGCAAGCGAAAAATCAGTAGTAACAAGGGAACAGATACGTCGCGCGGCTCGTATTCAGCAAGAGCCGCCCGTACTTGCCTGGGGTTGACGTATGCTGTCTAGGAGGAATTTACCATTGCGCCGTCTTCTCGCGTTCACCATTCCTGTCGTTCTCTTGTGCGGAGTTTCGCACGCACAAACCGTAGACGAGGTCATCGCCAAGAACATACAGGCGCGCGGCGGTCTCGACAAGTTGAGATCGCTCGATACGGTCCGCCAAACCGGGAAGTTCAATATTCAGGGATTTCAGGCAGACTTTGCCCAAGAGAACAAAAGGCCCGACATGGTGCGCGAGGAGATCACGATTCAGGGCATGAGCGACGTTACGGCGTATGACGGGAAGGTCGGCTGGCATGTGTCGCCGTTCAGCGGCCGCAAAGATGCCGAACTGCTCTCCGAAGACGACTTGAAAGGCATTGTTGAGGACGGAGATATTGAGGGGCAGCTCGTGGATTATCAGAAGAAGGGCTATAAGGCTGAGTTAGCCGGCCACGATCCTGTCGAGGGAACGGACTGCTATAAAGTCAAACTCACGTTGAAAAACGGCGATATCCGGTACTACTATCTGGACGTCGATTCTTATCTCGAGTTAAAAGTAGAAACCCAGCGGATGATTCGCGGTGCGTTCCAGTATCGCGAGACACTTTACGGCGATTACGAGCAGGTCAACGGGATTTATTTTCCGATGTCTTTTGAAAGCTCTGAGAAGGGCGATCCGAATCGCGTGAAGATCACTATAGAGAAGGTGGAAGTTAATGTTCCACTGGCGAACAGTCTTTTCGTAGTTCCGGCTTCGCCGCCAGCGCCGCATCCGGCCGCTCCCGCCCAGTAACTTATCTCCACGCAGGAACCCGATCCATGAGATTTTTCAGAATACATACGTTACATATCCGCGCCGCTGTTGCGCCTCTTGCCGTTCTCGTTTGCTTTGGCTCCAGAGCAGGAGCGCAGGAGGCCAAATTCGATTCCGACACGATTTCCGGCCTCGGGGCCCGGAATATCGGCTCGGCTACCACGGGAGGCCGCGTCTCCGCTATCGCGGCCGTTCGTGAGAAGGGGCGACTCAGTGTCTATGTGGGTGCAGCAGGCGGTGGTGTCTGGAAATCAGTGAACGGAGGAACGACTTACAAATCCGTTTTCTACAAAGAGGCGACGCAATCCATCGGCGCCATTGCGATTGATCCGTCCAACGCGAAAATCATCTGGGTAGGTACCGGCGAATCCTGGATGCGTAACAGCGTTTCCATTGGGGACGGAATCTATAAGTCAACCGACGCCGGTGAAAACTGGACCAACATGGGGCTGAAAGGGTCCGAGCATATTGCGAAGATTCTCGTCGATCCCAAAGACGGCAACACGGTATATGCGTGTGTTCCTGGCAAACTGTGGAGCGACAGCGACGAACGCGGAGTTTATAAGACGACGGATGGCGGGACAAGCTGGACCAACATTCTGAAGGGTTCCAACTTATCGACGGGCTGTTCCATGCTCAGCATGAACGCGCGCGATCCAAAGACTCTTTATGCAGGCATGTGGGATTTCCGGCGTAAAGGGTGGACCTTTCGCTCTGGAGGCGACAACGCCACGGCACTGAGTGGAAGCGCATTTTTCAAATCTACGGATGGCGGCGCGACATGGTCCGAATTAAATGAGAAGACCGCGACAGGCCTTCCGCCGAAACCCTGGGGTCGGGTGGTTGTAGCGACGGCGCCTTCCAAGCCCGACACGGTTTATGCGCTCATCGAATCGACGCGCAGCGCTCTGTTCCGTTCCGATGATGCAGGCAAGACGTGGCAGGAACGGGACCGCAGCCAGATGATGGTTTGGCGCCCGTTCTATTTCGGCAACTTAATTGTCGATCCGAATGATGAAAACAAGGTGTATAAGCCCGGTGGCAGCCTGGTTGTCAGTACAGACGGCGGCAGGAGCTTCAGCAACATTCAGGGCGGCGGACACGGAGACTACCACGACGTCTGGGTGGATCCCGCCAATTCCAATCGAGTCATTACAGGCGACGATGGCGGCATTTGGTATTCCGAGGATGGCGGCAACAAATGGTGGAAAGCTGAGAACCTGCCGATCGGGCAGTGGTATCACGTGAGTACCGATGATGCCGATCCATACCACGTTTTTGGCGGATTGCAAGATAACAGTGTGTGGATAGGCGACTCGGCGTATCCGGGCGGAATCTCCGACAGCCGTTGGGAGAATCTCTACGGAGGCGATGGTTTCTTTGCATTCGCCGATCCCACTGATCCCGCTTATGTATACGTGGAAGCGCAAGGAGGCGATATTGCCCGGGTGAACCGGTTTACACATGAAACTCGCGCCATTAAGCCTCAGCCGAATTACGGAGAAAAGAAACTCCGGTTCAATTGGAATACGCCGATTCACTTGAGCCCGAATGAGAAGGGCACAATCTATATCGGCGCGCAGTTTCTTTTTCGCTCGCGCGACCACGGCCAGACTTGGGATCGCATTTCGCCTGACCTGACGACTAACGATCCTGAGAAGCAGAAGCAGGAGGAATCGGGCGGCGTGACGGTCGATAACTCGGTCGCGGAAGACCACACGACGATTTACTCGATCAGCGAATCGCCGAAAAACGGCCAGCTCATTTGGGTAGGAACCGACGATGGAAACCTGCAACTCACTCGCGATGGCGGTAAGACGTGGGCGAACGTCGTAAGCAATGTTCCCGGCCTGCCCAAGTTTTCATGGGTGTCGTGGGTCGAAGCGAGCCGTTTCGACGAAGGCACGGCCTATGCTGCCTTCGATCGGCACTCGTTCGGGGATATGAATCCATACGTCTTCAAGACCACCGATTACGGTAAGACCTGGACTCCGCTCGTCACTAAAGATTGCGGCGTACGTGGCTACGCTCACGTCGTCAAAGAAGATACCGTTTCCTCGAACCTGCTCTTCGTAGGCACTGAATTCGGTTTGTGGATCTCGGTCGATGGCGGCAAACAGTGGGCGCAATACAAAGGGAATGACTTCCCGGATGTAGCGGTCCGAGACCTCGTAGTGCAGCCGCGCGATTCCGCTCTTGTGATCGCGACGCACGGCCGTGGCATCTGGATCGTCGATAACATCACCTCTTTACGAGAGATGACGCCCGATGTTATGGCCAAAGATGCCGTATTTGTTAACAGCGCTCCGCAGCAACAGCGCATGAATGCCCAGGGCGGCTGGGCGGAGGGTGATGCTACTTATTTGGGTCCGAACCCGCCGGACGCCGCATTAATCACTTACTACCAAAAGAAGAGACACATATTTGGGCGCATGAAGATCGAGGTCTTCGATGAGCAAGGAAAGCTGGTCGATACGCTGCCCGCGAACAGCCGGAGGGGATTAAGCAGGCTCGAATGGACGATGCGTCTAAAGCCACCCAGAGTTCCGACCGCTGCATCCATTGCCGGTGAAGCTACTGTTGGGTTGCGGGTGCTGCCGGGCACTTACACGGTTAAGATGACGCGCGGAAAAGAGACTTATACGACCCCGCTTGTGTTAACACTCGATCGGCGCGCGACGTTCAGCATTGAGGATCGCAAGCTGGAATACGATGCCGTTCAGCGGCTCTATAAACTGTTCCGCGATATGAGTTTCGACGTGGACGAGATCAACGGAGTACACAACGCTCTGCTCATGCGTGCGGCGCAGTTGAAGCCTGGCGATCCGGAGCAAGCAAAGCTGCAGGAGGCCGCTACCAAAGACGAGGCCATTCGAAAGAAAATCGTCGCAACCACCGAAGGAGGTGCCATCACGGGCGAGGAGCGCATTCGCGAAAAGACTTCGCAAGTATACGGCGCGCTGGTGTCCTACGAAGGCCGCCCTTCCGACTACTATTTGGCTCGTATCGACTCCTTGACGCATGAACTTGAGGACGTTGTGCACGAGTTCGAGGCGTTCGAGACGAAAGACTTGCAGGCTGTCAATGCATCTCTGGCCAGGAAAAAACTCGAGCCGGTCAAACCAATCACGCGCGCGGTTTGGGACAAATACAATCCGGATCCTTTAAATACAGGTGGCGGGAGTAGTCACACGGTTTCGAGCCTCGCGTTCGCGGGAAGGTGAAGCGGCTGGCGAGACGGCTCTATCCTGGTTGTATGGCGAAACTGCTACAGAAGAATGCGGTGGTCAACTGGTCCGATTGCCCGCTTGTGGAGGTGAACCCTCGCAAGGTGAGCGGTGTGCCGATCTTGAAGGGAACGCGCGTCCAGGCTGACGCCATCGTGGAAAATTACGAAGGCGACTCGTCAGTCGAGGAAATCTCAGAGAATTTCAGCATTCCACAAGATACGATCCGGGCGCTGCTGGACTACGCTGCGGAACACGCAGAACCGCGATCTTGAGGGTATTGTTCGATCACAACGTACCTCGCAAGCTGCGAAACTTCCTGCCGGATCACGACGTGAAAACCGCCGTTGAGATGGGCTGGGCTGCTCTCGAAAACGGAGAGTTGCTCGACGCAGCTGAAGGAAATTTTGAGGTGATGGTTAGTTGCGACAAGAACCTGCCATATCAGCAGAATCTAAAGGGCAGGGAATTGGCGCTCGTGGTACTCAGCACGAATTACTGGCAGTCGCTAAAAAAAATCACTGGCCCGGTCGTCGCGGTGAATGCGGCTAAACCGGGTAGCTTGCGACTGGTCATTATCGAGGTCTCACCCCGCACTTGAGCGTGGTTCATTTGGGCTCCCCCAAACTATTTCTTATCCCGGCTCTCCAGCACGGATTGGGCGTAGTAATTCACCACTTTGGCCTCGCTGCGGGCCACCTCATAAAAAGCGGAGCGCAGAACCTGTTCTTTTCCGCCGAATAAATTTTGTCGGATTTCTTCCTGTACCCGTGGATCGCTCAGTTGACGCTGTCCGGATGGCTCCTTGGAAATCAACTTGATGATGCGATAACCTTCCGGCGTGTGAATCACAGGCGAAACTTGTCCGGGCGTCATATCGAAAATCAGTTTTCGAAGCTCCGGGTTGGCCTTATCCAGCGCGGATTCCGGCACGAAGCCAACATCGCCGCCATTCGCGGCAAACTGGTCCTCGGAATAGTTTTGCGCCAACGTTCCGAAGTCCTCACCCTGTCGTATCCGCAGCTCGATCATTTGAATTTTGTTGCGCGCTTGATCGTCATTCTGCGCTTTGTCGTTCTTTAGATTGGTAATGCTCGAGTCTGGAGATGGCGTGACGAGAATCTGCGCGAGATGAATGCGGTTCTCCGGAAGATTGAAACTTGCTTTGTTGGCATTGTAGAAAGCGCTGACGTCTGCATCGGAGATCGAAATGTGCGCTCCGATTTCCTTGTTGAAAACCTTCTGAACGCTCAGATCGCGGCGAATCTGCGCTTTTAAGTCCGTGACGCTCATCTTCCGCTGCTGCAGAAGCTTTTGAAACTCTTCTTGCGTGTAAGGCGCCTTCAGTTCGTTGAACTTGGCGTCCACGTCGGCATCGGAGGCAAGCAGTCCTTCCTTTTCCGCGCGCTGCAGCATGATTTCGTTATCGATCAGCGTGCGAAGCACATCCAGGCGCATGCCTGTCGTTTGATCCGCATTCGCTTTCTGCGGTGCGTTCGGAAATTGCGCCGCTATGGTGCGATTCAATTCGGAATACGTAATAGGCCGCCCGTTGACGGCTGCGGCTACGTCCGGCGACACGGGTTTGTCGCAGCTTGCGACGAAAATCAGCAAACCACCAGCCAGCAAGCCGCTGAAGGGGCGGCTCAGGCGATTGATACTCCCGGCGACCACTACTTATGCTTTCGCTTTCTTGATTTCTTCCACGAGAGCCGGAACGACCTCAAACAGGTCGCCCACGATTCCATAGTCGGCGGTCTCGAAGATGGGTGCATTTTCGTCTTTGTTGATGGCAACGACCGTTTTCGAGCCTTTCATCCCCACCAGGTGCTGTATCGCGCCTGAGATGCCGACTGCAAAGTACACTTTCGGCGAAACGGTCTGGCCTGAGCTGCCAACTTGCCGCTCCATCGGGAGCCACCCGTTATCGCATATCGGCCGCGATGCCGCCAATTCCGCGCCGAGCGCTTCCGCCAAAGCTTCGACGACCGGCAGATTGTCCTTTTCTTTGATGCCGCGTCCCACCGACACGATCATGTCTGCCGCACCGAGATCCACCGAGCGTTGCGCTTCGCGGAATGGTGCTTCCGGCTTACTTCGAATGGCGGCGGCCTCAATCTGTGCGGCGAAATGTTCAACAGGCGCGTTCGCTCCGGATGCTTCCGCCGCCCGAAATGCGCCGGCTTGCACCGAAACGAATTGAGGTTCGGTTCGAGGCTTTACGTCCGCATTCAACTTTCCTTGGAATAGCTGCCGAATGAAAGTCACTGCACCGGCGTCCGTCTTCAGATCCACCACGTCGCTGATCAGAGCGGTTCCGAAACGCGTCGCCAGCTTGGGGGCATAATCGCGCACCTGATAGGTGTGAGGAAGAACGATCGCCTTCGGCCCGGAAGACCGGATCAGTTGCTCCAGTGCAGCCGTGTAGCCATCGGGCGTGTAGTCGGCGAGCAAAGGATGGTCGATTGCGACAACTTTAGAAACTCCGAATCCCGCGGCCTCTTTCGCCAGCGCCTCTATATTGGATCCAAGGACAGCCGCTTCGACCGGCGAATTCTGCGACTGCGCGATGGTTTGGCCGGCACGCAGAGCCTCGAAGGACATGCGATTCCACTTGCCGCCGCGTTGCTCCAAAACGACCAGCACGCTCATAGAACGCGTGCCTCGAACTTCAGTTTTTCCACCAGGTCGTGCGCGACTTGCTTTGGGTCACCGGTCAGCATCTGAATCTGCTTGCTGCGTTGCGGCAAATAGACGCGCTCCATTCCAGTCATTGCCGCTTCTTCCCCGCCGAGCTGCGCTGCGGACAAAGTCTTCACTTCTTTCGTTTTCGCTTTCTTGATTCCCATCAACGTGGCGTAACGAAGCTTCTTAATGCCCGATTGGACCGTAAGGACCACCGGCATAGGCAACGTGACGTTCTGAAACCAGCCATCTTCCAACTCGCGCTTCACTCGGACGCTCTGGCCTTGCGGCTCTACTTCCATCACAATCGTCGCGTGTGCGAAGCCGAGCAATTCAGCCAGCACAACGCCCGTTTGGCCGTAGCCCAGATCGTCGGATTGGAGGCCCGTTAGAACAAAATCGGGCGACTCTGGTTGCACAGCGTTGGCGAGAAGCCGGGCCGTGGCTAAGGCATCGAAGCCGCTGGCATGCTCCATCTCGACGTGGATTGCTCGATCGGCTCCCTTCGCCAGAGCCTCGCGAATGGTCTGGGTTGCGCGCTGCGGCCCGGCGCATAAGACGACCACTTCGCCGCCCAATTTCTCTTTCAGCTGCAGCGCCTCTTCCAGCGCATACGCATCTGGCTCGTTCATCTCATAGGAAAGGTCGGATTCGTCCAGCCAGGTCCCTTCGCTGTTGACACGAAGCGCTGAATCGCGCGCCGGGACTTGCTTCACGGCAACTATAATTTTCATTCAATGGTTCGGACGCCGGCTCAGAGGGCCTGGACGCGCCTCTTCCAGTATGCCGGAACGCGGCTCACGGCGGCGCGAAACGGCCCTATTTGAAGAGGCGCGGTATTCCCTTGGAGAAGGTATCCTTCACGGCAAGATTTTTTCGGATCGGAGGAGGAGTCATATCTCGCCGATCGGAATGGAAGATCTTCTCATTTTGAGAAATCAGGTAATCCGCCGTGCGTGCCGCAAGGGATTGTATGGTGAGACCGGGATTCGCGGAACCCTGGGTCGGCAGAATGCTTCCGTCGCAAACAAAAAGATTCGGCACGTCATGAGTTCGTCCATATCGATCCACGACCGACGTGGCCGGATCGTTTCCCATTCGAGCGGCCCCGACCAGATGCGCGTACCGTGATTCCTGCACTACCTCTTCCGCGCCTGCCGCCCGCATCACCTCCATCGCGGTTTTTTTGCCGAACTCGATTAACTTCTTGTCGTTTTCGTGAAGATCGAAGTTGACCTTAGCCACCGGGATGCCGAACTGATCTTTTTCCTCCGCCAGTTCGACGCGGTTTTCCGGCCAGGGAAGAATTTCACCAAGCACGCCGAACGTCGACCAGTGGTTGTAGTCCATCATGACGCGCCGCATGCCCCAGCCCCAGGCGCCCTTCGCCGCCATCATTTGTTTTGCGAACGCGATGGGCAGCGGTCCCACGGTCTGCAGCGCAAAGCCACGCGCGAACCCGCGCTTCGGGTCCGTTTCATAAAACTCTTCCGTAAGGGCATGGGCCGGGGGAGCTTTGTACATGCGTATCAGATCGGCAAAGCGGCCCAATATGACGTTGCCGGCCTGCGCCATCAGGTAGCGGCCCACGGTATCGCTCGAGTTCGCTAATCCGTTCTCATGTCCAGGACATGCGGAGTTCAGCAGCAATCGGGGCGTCTCAATCGCGTATCCGCAAACAATGACGGCTTTTGCACGCTGGAAATGTTCGCGTCCGTCCCGATCGAAATAGAAAACGCCATTCGTGTGCTGTTTGTCGCGCATCGAAATACGCGATGCCATGGAGAACTCGCGAACCTCGGCTCCAAAGCGCAGAGCTTCGGGGACGTGCGTAATGAGCGTGCTCGCCTTGGCCCCGACTTTGCACCCTTGTATGCAGAAACCGCGATAAATGCAGTGCGGCCGGTCTCCATGGGAACCGGATAGGATCGCGACCGGACCGCCGGCGCAGACGCGAATGCCCAACTTTGCGCAGCCTTTCACCAACACGTCGCCCGCGCCGCCGAGCGGATGGGGCCCATACGGGTAGCCGTGCGGATCGCCCCACGGGAAATAGGCCGGTCCGGCGACGGGAATCTCGCGTTCCAGCAGTTCGTAATAAGGCTTTAGATCTTCGTACGAGATGGGCCAGTCCGCGCCGAGGCCGTCTTCCGAGTACACGCGGAAATCGGACGGGTGAAAGCGCGGCGCAAATGCTGCCCAGTGAACGGAGCCGCCACCCACTCCTTTGCCGCTGTTGTTTTCCCCGAGCGTGAGCGGATCGTTGCCGCCCGTGATCCGCAGATCGTTCCAATACAGCTTGTGCGATCCTTTTTCATCGCTGACCCAGTCGCGTTCGGTGTCCCAGAACGGACCAGCTTCGAGGCCCACTACCTGGAAACCCGCTTTTGACAAACGCTGCAGCAGCACGCCCCCTGCCGAGCCGACTCCTACGACGCAAAAATCGACCGGCTCATCGTCCCGGAAGCGCCGCATCTCCTTCGAAATGCGCTGCAGCGGTCCCAGAATTTTTTTGCCCGTCTCGGGCGCCTCGAATGCGCCCAGCAGCGGGAATTTCAATGCGTTCCTCCCTGGCCGTGATGCGTCGTTGCGCTGCCGGCGCCTGTTTCCTCATAAATATCGGAAGCGGAATTCGGCGGAGCCGCCCACTCATATCGCTGCTCGTCAACCTCCCACGGCTCCGGTAAGCCACCCTCCAGGCGCGTGTACGCCCGTGGATAGGCTGGCCCGCCAAACCCGATCTCGTCCCATGCCCATGGATGCGAGTAATAGGCGCTGACGCAATCCTGAACGAGGAATTGCCAGTAGCGATGGATCGACATTCGTTTCCAGATATCCGGCACGGCCAATTTCCTGCCGTCATGAATCGATTTCAGAATGAAATCCTGCTTCAAAGAATCCAACTCGATAAATGGCTGGCCATGGATCGCCAGCGCGGTCCCCTCAATGGCTGCTAAACCAAGCCGGTGCGCTTCCTGGTCGGGCGGCATGTCCTCGTATCGATAGCCGGAAATCTCGTTTTTGAAGAGCCGTTCGTCGATGTAATTCACGATCGCGATTCGATACTCGGGCAGGCGGTCGTCTTGCGGCAATATTCGATCGCACACGGCTTTCATGAGCGGCAGTTCTCTCGCCGAGAAGAAACGAATCGGCGGAACGTCGTACACGCGTTTTTCCACTTCCTCGCGCGTTGCCGCGTCCCAGAAGTTTCTCTGGTCGAGTGTTCTGTACCCCGTATAGTAGCCAGGCTGCTGGACCGGAGCCCTGGGCTCGCGCGTGTCTGGATCTATTGGCCAGCGCTCCCGTGGTTCCGGTAATATTTCCGGTTTAACCATGATCTTCTCTCCGCAAAAGGCTGGCGAGAGCCCCTAGTGCTCCACAGGCCGCAAACAGCAGCGGCGCAAATACCGGCGGCCCGTAAAGAATGTTGTAGAGCCAATTTTTCCTTCCTCCCGGGCGTCGCGCGATGCCGCGCATGTGATATGCGAACCCGATACTGCCATCCACGATTGCGAGCGCCGATGTTGCGGGAAGAAACTGCCGGGCAGCGCGCTCGCTGAAAACGGAGCCGATGCAGGCTGCCAGTTGGACCGGGGCCAAAATAACCGGTGTCCACTGCGCCCAGATTTGAAACCTGCTCTTAAAGTGCGAGTACCAGGCTTCGAAACCGGAAAAGATCGTCCAGACGGCCGTAACCATCGCCAGATGCTTTTGAAAGCGGCCTTCGTGCAATTCACGCCGCCAGCCGCTCGCGTGCGCAACGGATAGATGGGGCTTTTTCGGATCTTCTTCTCGTCGCAGATAGGACGCCATAAAGCCGAGATAAGCCGCGGTGCCGAACAGCAGCGGAGCGAAGATGGGCGGCCCCATAATGATGTTGGTCAGTGGCAGTCTCCAGCCGCCCGGTTTGCGAGCGATTCCACGCACGTGAAATCCAAAGCCAATGATTCCGTCGATCAGTGTCGCCGCCGCGACTCTGCGCAAGATTGTTTGCGCCGCTCGCCGGCTGAAGAATGCCCATACCGCTGCGCCTGTCAGCGCACCACTCAGGATGACGGGGCTGTACATGATCGGATTGCTATAGCTGCCCTTGTAATGCTCGTAGGAAACTTCGAGTCCGCTCACAAGGCTCGACGCTGCGGTGACAAGCGCAAGCGAGCGTTGGAACCGCCCGTCTTTGATATGTTCATCGATTGTCGCGGCGCTGTTCTTCACCCACGGAACGAATCGTGCCAGCGCTTCCGATGGTTTTTCAGGGACCGGGATGTAGGGCATGCGCGGGGTCCGTCCGGCAACCGCCGGAGAGGGCGTCCATAGCGTAGACGTGCACTCCCGTGAAGCGTTGCGAGCGGCTGCGACAAAAACTTTTTGCCGCTGAATCAGAGAACAGTTAGAGCGTTACGTTTAAGCTCCGGCTGGATCTTAAATTTGGAGAGAACTGTACACAAATGGCCAAAACAGCAGCAGATGTCATGGTCGAGACATTGATGGATTGGGGTGTCGACACGATATTCGGCCTTCCAGGAGACGGAATCAACGGCATTATTGAAAGTCTTCGCAAAGTAAAGGACAAAATCCGTTTTATCCAGGTGAGGCACGAAGAGGCAGCCGCCTTTATGGCCTGCGGTTATGCGAAGTTCACGGATAAGCTGGGGGTCTGTATTGCGACCTCAGGGCCCGGTGGAATTCACCTCTTGAACGGTCTCTACGATGCGAAGCTCGATGGCCAGCCGGTGCTGGCCATTACCGGATTGCAATTTCACGACCTGATTGGAACGCATACCCAGCAAGACGTCCCGCTGGATAAACTTTTCATGGATGTCGCGGTTTACAACCAGCGGATCATGGGCGCAGCCCACGCGCAAAATGTAACGGAACTCGCTTGCCGCACGGCGCTGGCGCGGCGAGGCGTTGCACACGTCACCATTCCCGTGGACATTCAGGACCAGACGGTTAAGGAAGACATGCGATCCATGCGCAACCGGGCAAACCATGTCTCCGACGAGTTTGCGCGAGGCGCCCGGCGGCCCGAGCCGCACGAATTAGAAGCGGCCGCGAAAATTCTGAATGCCGGAAAAAAAGTTGCAATTCTCGCCGGCCGCGGTGCGCTGAAAGCCGGAAGTCAACTCGAGCGAACAGCGGAGCTCCTTGGCGCTCCCATTATCAAAGCGCTGCTCGGTAAATCCTGTGTTCCAGATGACAGCCCCTACACGACGGGCGGTCTGGGCCTGCTGGGAACGCTGCCGTCGGAAGAAGCAATGGAGGACTGCGACACGCTGCTGATCGTCGGGTCCACTCTTCCGTATATCGAGTTCTATCCCAAACCCGGTCAGGCGAAATGCGTTCAGATCGATATCGACGCCGCACGCATCGCGTTACGCTGTCCCACGGAGGTGCCGCTTGTGGGCGATGCCTCGGAAACTTTGGAAGCGTTGATTCCCCTCCTGAAGCAAAAGAGCAAATCGTTCCTTGAAAAAGCGCAGAAGGGAATGAAGGAGTGGATGGAGATCATGCATACCCGCGCTACGGCTACGGATGTACCGATGAAGCCGCAGGTGGTCGCGCATGAACTCGGCAAGCGGCTGAAATCGGACGCGCTGGTGACCAGTGACTCGGGAACGATCACCACATGGTGGGCCCGGCACATTTTGTCGCAGCGCGGCCAGATGCACACTTGTTCTGGAAATCTCGCGACCATGGCTTGCGGGTTTCCTTACGCCATTGCAGCGCAGGTTGCGCATCCGAACCGCACCGTCGTAGCCTTCGTGGGCGATGGCGGATTCACCATGCTTATGGGTGAGCTTGCCACTTGCGTGAAATACAAATTGCCGATCAAGATTTTTGTTATCAAGAACAATTCGTTAGGTCAGATTAAGTGGGAGCAGATGGTCTTTCTCGGCAATCCTGAGTATGAATGCGACCTGCAGCCCATCGACTTCGCGGCTGTTGCGCGCGCGTTCGGAGTTGCAGCATTCACCATCAACACGCCCGCCGAATGCGGTCACATCATCGACAGCGCTCTGGCGGTAGCTGGTCCCGCACTGATTGAAGCGGTTGTCGATCAGAATGAGCCGCCTCTGCCGGCCAAAGTCAAGCCCCAGCAAGCGCTCCATTTCGCCGAATCTCTCGCCAAGGGAACGAAAGACTGGGAGAAGATCGCAGCGACGGTTGCCAAGGACAAAATCCGCGAGCTGGTCTAAGGCGGGATGCCCGGCGGGATGCCCAAGGATTCGGCGCTGGCGAAAATCGTATCCGGCAAAGTTTCTGTCTTTCGCCTACCAACCGATCAGCCGGAATCCGACGGCACCGCGAGATGGGATTCGACGACCATCGTCATCGTCGAATTGACCGCAGCAGGATCGACGGGGCTAGGTTATTCCTACGCTAATGCGGCGGCAGGACACGTCGCTCAGGAGCTCATTCAAAAAGTAGCTCTTGGACAGAACGCGCTGGATATTCCTTCCGTCCACTCCGCGTTGGATATTGAGGTCCGGAATTGGGGCCGCCCTGGCCTGGTTTCTAGCGGCATCTCGGCCATCGACAACTCTCTTTGGGACCTGAAGGCGCGATTGCTCGGGCGTCCGCTCCTCCAGGTCTTGGGAAAGATGAGGGACGATGTCAGCGCCTATGGAAGCGGCGGGTTCACTTCTTACACAGACAAGCAGCTTGTCGGTCAGCTCACGGGCTGGGCTTCCCAGGGCCTTCGCTCCGTAAAGATGAAAATCGGCCGAGAGCCCGACAAAGATGTCGCGCGTGTAAAAGCGGTTCAGAAGGCTCTACAAGGCAAAGCCGAATTGTTCGTGGATGCGAATGGCGCCTATCAGCGCAAACAAGCACTACACAAAGCGCAGCAGTTTGGCGACCTGGGTGTCGTCTGGTTCGAAGAGCCGGTGACGTCAGACGATCGCATCGGCCTTCACCTGCTGGTCGAGCATGCTCCGCCCGTAATAGATATTGCGGCCGGCGAATACATCTACGTGCTCGATGATGCGCGCCTCCTGATCGAAGCGCAGGCAGTCGACGTATTGCAGGCCGATGCGACGCGCTGCGGCGGTGTCACAAATTTTCTGAAGATCGGTCACGTCTGTGAGACGTATCATCTGCCACTCTCCGCCCATACTTCGCCGTCATTGCACGCAACTCTCTGCTGCGCCCTGGTTCCGGCGATCAACGTCGAGTATTTTTACGATCACTCGCGGATTGAGCAGATGATCTTCGATGGCGCAATCCGGCCCATAAAGGGCAACCTCAAGCCAGACCTCTCGCGTCCCGGGCTAGGATTAGAGCTGAAACGGGCCGATGCGGAGAAGTACCAGGTCTTCTCGGCAACCGTTCCCTGATGAACGATTTGCAGGAAGCGCACGCGGATAGCCCGTCGGACATGCTCGACGCAATGGCAGGCGCCGAGCGGTTCAACCGCTGGATGGCGGACGTGCTGGCGCCTTACATGGCAGGCGATGTGATCGAGCTGGGCGCTGGAATTGGAAACCTGACGATTCTGCTCTCAGAGCAATCGCGGCATTATGTCGCAGCCGATATCGACGAGAAGTACCTGGCCCGCCTGGAAGCCCGTACCGCA
This sequence comes from uncultured Acidobacteriaceae bacterium, assembly GCA_963722935.1. GTDB lineage: Bacteria > Acidobacteriota > Terriglobia > Bryobacterales > Bryobacteraceae > Bog-105. Next base: position 621,070 of record CAVROY010000002.1, read on the forward strand.
AATCGTCCTCACATTGTCACTGCGCGTTGCGACCTATCCCGCCCCCGCGATCTCGATCGGTTCCGCGCCCGGATGGACACCGTGATATGCCTCAATGTTCTGGAGCATGTCGAGAACGATGCCGGCGCATTGCACAACATGTATTCGTGCTTAAGAAACGGAGGCCGTGCATTGATTCTGGTGCCTCAAGGAATGCGGGCGTTCGGAACTCTCGATAAAATTCTGAATCATCATCGCCGCTATTCGAAACCGGAACTTGAACAGAAGATGAGAGCTGCCGGATTTCGCATCGAACGCATTCTTAAATTCAATCGCATCACATATCCTGCCTGGTTCTTGAACGGACGCATCCTGCGAACGAAAACATTGAACCGCGCGCAACTGCGGATTTTCGACCGGCTGGTTCCGCTGTGGCGCCGCATCGATCGTTTTCTTCCCTGGCCGCCGACTTCCATCATCGGCATCGGCGTTCGCGATAACTGAATGTTCCGCTCTTTCCTGCCGCTCCGAAATCCGATCGGCTTTGGCGCCAGCGACTTCATCGAACTCATCGTCACGCTGCTCCTGGTGGTCTGCGCCTTGGTGTGGAACCCGTTTACCCGGTTGCGTGTTGCGGCGCTCGCGCACAAGACGGCGTATTGCATGCTGCTGCTCGCGGCCCTGCCCATCGCCCTTCGTTTGCTGCTGCTTCCCAATCACCCGGTTCCCGTGCCGGAGATCTATGACGAATTCAGTCATCTCCTCGCTGCGGATACGCTGCTGCATTTCCGGCTGGCGAACCCGCCTCATGCCTTTCCTCAATTCTTCGAGACGTTTTTTGTGCTGCAACAGCCGACCTACAGCTCGATTTATCCGCTAGGCCAAGGCCTGCTTCTTGCGCTGGGTCGCGTCATTTCGGGATGCGCGTGGACTGGGGTTCTGCTGGCCGAAGGCGCTTTGTGCGCGTTTTGCTATTGGATGCTGCGCGCCTGGGCGACTCCTTGCTGGGCGCTTTTGGGCGGTCTGCTGGCCGTCATTGAATTCGGCCCCCTCAACACCTGGATGAATTCGTACTGGGGCGGGGCATTGGCCGCCGCAGCGGGTTGTCTCGTTTTCGGCGCGCTGCCGCGCCTGATGGTGAGCGCGCGAACGCGCGATGCGGCTCTCCTCGGAATCGGCTTCGGAATCCATCTGCTGACACGCCAGTTCGAAACCACGCTGCTCTTTTTGAGCGTTCTGTTGTTTCTCGTCATGGTTCCGCAGAACCGGCGCCGGTTACTACAGCTACGGAGACCTGCGGCGGTGGCGATGCTCTGTGTTGCGCCCGCGATCGCGCTCACTTTACTGCAGAACAAAGCCGTGACGCACAGTTGGCTGACGCTTCCCGAGCAGCTCAGCCAATATCAGTACGGCGTCCCCACCACGCTCACGATTCAGGCCCTGCCAATACCGCACCATCCGCTCACGCCCGAGCAGCAACTCGACTACAAAGCGCAAAGTTTGACGCACGGGCCCGATACCGACACACTCGCTCGCTACTGGTCCCGCCTCGCCTATCGCGTGCGCTATTACCGATTCTTTTTCTTGCCGGAACTGTACCTGCCCGCAATCGCCTTTCTATTTGCGTTGCGGGAACGCCGCTTTCTGTGGGTAGCTTGCACGCTCGCGATTTTCGCGCTGGGCACCAACCTCTTTCCGTATCTTCTAGTGCACTATCTCGCCGCGGTGACGTGCTTATTCGTTCTCGTCAGCGTGACAGGATTGCACCGGCTGAGCCAATTGACGTTCCGGCGCGTGCCGATAGGCCGTCAACCCGCTCGTCTGATCGCGTTTCTCTGTATCGCGCATTTTGTGTTTTGGTACGGTTTTCATCTGTTCGAGAATCCGCAGTCTGCACCAGGCGTCCTCCAGTACGAGACCTGGGATGCGATTAACCATCGCACTGTGGATTCACGGACAGAAGTCGATAAGCAACTCGCTGTTGTTCCCGGCAAGCAGCTCGTGTTTGTCCGGTACTGGCCGCAGCATATTTTTCAACACGAGTGGGTCTGGAACAGAGCAGATATTGATGGATCGCGAATCGTCTTCGCTCGCGATCGGGGACCCGACGAAGATAAACAACTGCAGCATTATTACCCGGATCGCAAGGTATGGCTTTTAGAGCCGGATTTCCGCCCGCCGCGCCTTACGCCGTACCCATAGCCGTTTGCGCGTCCCACTGACTCAAGGCTGTATCTTCGGCCGCATAGTCAAGCGGCGGAACGATTTGGGCCGGGGGATTTTCCCGTTCCCAGGCGATCGTCCGTGCGAGCGCCGTATCCGGGTCGATCCGCTCAGCAAATCCGAGTTGCTCCCGAATTTTCGCGGTGCTGTAGATCCAATGCTGCTCGCTCCTGTAAGGAAGGCGCAGATGAGGCGGCGTAATCTCTTTGGGGACTGGAATCACCGCTCCATTCCAACCCACTACGGCCGCAATTTTTGCGATCCATTCCGTCTCCGAGAAAGATTCCGGCTCCGCGACGTTATAGATCTGCCGCGCCGCGTTTTCGCTCACCGTGGCCAGAGCGATCGCCGCAGCGACATTTTCGACATAGCCGCGTGGTCCGCGCCATCGCGCCGCGTCCTCTTGAATCAGAATCGCAGGCCGCCGGTCGTCCATTCTCTTCAAATACGGAAACAGACGATGAGCAAAATCTCGCGGCCCATAGACCATAGGCAGCCGCAGCACCGTCCCGGGCAGTTGTGGATCGCTCATCACTGTACGCTCGGCTGGTATTTTGTCGTACTCATCGTCCAGCCAGGGCAGCGCTTTCTTCAGCTGTGCAATCACCTCTGGCCGATAGACGTTAGAACTGGTTCGGAGTTCCGATTCCTCCGTCAATGGCAGCGCCTGAAGGGGACCTGTTTCGGAGCCGTGCAGAATGCCGCACGCGCGATACACATCGCCGCTGCTCACCAGCACCATTCGCCTGGCAATGCCGCGAAACGCGTCCATCAACGCTTGCGCCTGCCTCCCACTGCTGGTAATCAAATCGACGACGACATCCGGAGCCGCACGCCGAAAGTCATCCAGATGCTTCTGAAGTTCGTTTCGGTCCCCTGCGATATGGCCGACTCCCTCAGGCAACGGCGCCTGGGAAATGCCGCGACTGTAAACCGTTACATCATGCCCTTGCCGCACAAGCTCTCGCACGATGTGAGGGCCGATGAACCCAGTCCCGCCGATCAGCAGAATCCTCATGCTCGCCTCGGGCGCACGAGCCTTCTAGCCTTCGAACCGCTTGAACACCAGGCAGCCGTTCGTACCGCCGAAACCGAAGCTGTTCGAAAGCGCATATTGCATTTCCAACGATCTCGCGTGGCCGGGCACATAATCCAGGTCGCAATCCGGGTCGGGGAACTCGTAGTTGATGGTTGGCGGCGCGATTTGATCGCGAAGCGCAAGCACCGTAATGCCCGCCTCCAATCCTCCCGCTCCACCCAGCAAATGCCCGGTCATCGACTTTGTGGAGCTGACCGCCAGCTGATAAGCATGCTCTCCGAAGGCTCGTTTGATGGCGATGGTTTCCGCTTTGTCGCCCTGCCCCGTGGATGTGCCGTGCGCGTTGATGTACTGCACCTGCGACGGCTCGATACCGGCGTCGCGAAGCGCGTTACGCATCACGCGGAAGCCGCCATCGCCGTCATCGGGCGGGGCCGTGATGTGGTGCGCATCGGCGCTCATCCCGTAGCCCACCACCTCGGCGATAATCGACGCTCCACGGCGATGCGCGTGCTCCAGTTCTTCGAGAATCAAAATTCCGGAACCCTCGCCTACGATGAAGCCGTCGCGTTCCCGATCCCAGGGGCGTGAAGCCTTGTGCGGCTCGTCGTTGCGCGTGGAAAGCGCCCGCATGGCCGCAAATCCACCGATTCCCATGGGTGTCACGCACGCTTCACTACCCCCGCAGATCATCACGTCGGCATAGGCGTTCTGAATCAGGCGGAAGGAATCGCCAATCGAGTGGGAGCTGGTCGTGCAGGCCGTCGCGGTCGCCGAGTTCGGCCCTTTGGCCCCGTAGCGGATCGATACATATCCGCTCGCCAGGTTGACGATGCAAGACGGGATGAAAAAGGGAGACATGCGGCTGGGCCCGCGTTCCAGCAAAATCTTGTGTTCCCGCTCGATGACCTCGAATCCGCCGATCCCGCTCCCGATATACACGCCCACGTTTTCGGCCTCGTCTCCACTCACCTGAAGCTGGGCCGACGCGACCGCGTATTCGGTGGCGGCCATCGCGAACTGGATGAACCGCCCCATTTTCTTGACGTCTTTTTTGTCTACGTAGCGCAGTGGATCGAAGTCTTTGACTTCGCCGGCAATCCGGCATGCGAATGCGGATGCATCGAACTGCGTGATCAGCTCGATTCCGTTCGTTCCGTTGCGGATGGCCGACCAGCACTCCTCCGTGCCGGTACCGACGGAGGTCAGTAATCCGACACCCGTAACAACTACTCTGCGCCGCGTCAATTATTTTTTCTTGTCCTCGATATACTTGATCGCGTCGCCGACGGTCTTGATCTTTTCGGCGTCCTCATCAGGAATATCGAGATCGAAGGCTTCTTCAAATGCCATCACCAGTTCGACGATGTCGAGCGAATCCGCCCCCAAATCATCGACGAACGACGCGCTGGGATCGACCTGGCTCTCGTCCACTCCCAACTGCTCCACGATGATTTGCTTTACTCTTTCAGCTACCGGCATTCGTTCCTCTCCTGTATTCGACAATGTATTCGCAAACGCGTCCACCACCCCGCAGCGCCATCCGGTTCAACACTCTAACCTACCTCATGGACTCGTAGGAGCGAAGCGGGCGTGTCGGTGGCTGTGTCCGATTCAAAAACGAATTCTAGCGACCTATCCTTTTTTCGGCAAGTCGAAGCCGTCTCTCTCGCCCTGTGAATGACCATTAAAATTGTAGATGTTGTCAGACTATTTGCGTGTCCTATATCTCCACGGATTCGCCTCCAGCCCAAGCTCCCGGAAGGCCCAGTTCTTTCGGGAGAAGCTCGCAAGCTCCGGCGTGGCTCTCGAAATTCCGGAGCTTTGCGAGGGCTCGTTCGAACATTTGACAATAACAGACCAGTTGAACGTGATCGATCGAATCGTCCGGGAGCCGGCCAGTAACGGGCGGCAGATCGTCCTGATTGGATCGAGCCTGGGTGGTTATTTGGCCGCTCTGTACGCGGCACAACATGCCGCCGTCAGCCGGCTTTTGCTGCTCGCTCCCGCGTTTCAGTTTTGCCGGCTTTGGGAGGAGGATCTGGGTGAGACACGCCTCGCGGACTGGAGAAAAGCGGGCACGCTGCCGATCTTCCATTACGGGAAAGGGCAGACCGTCCCGCTCGGTTACCAACTGATGGAAGACGCCAGCCGATATGAAGCCTATCCCGACTTCCGCCAGCCCGCACTGCTGTTTCATGGAACCCGGGATACGGTCGTGCCACTTCAGCAATCGGAAGCGTTTGCCAGAGCCCACGACAATGTTCGCCTGGTGCGGGTCGAATCCGGACATGAGCTGACGGAGGCGCTGGAGCAGATCTGGCCGGAAAGCAAGAGTTTTTTGTTAAGTGCGCCTCCCATTTGAGGTGCTAGACTGAGGGTACTGGGCGCATGATCACGGGCTGCATTCACCGCAACGGCACTACTCTGCGCAACGTCTTAAGGACGCACCAGACTAAGTCACGGAAGTTTTGACTGACGGAATCTGTAGTGGCAGACGAAGTCGATAAGGAAAGTATGGAGCATCCCCAAGCGGCACAACCCGATGCCTTGCCCGATGTTTTGACAGGTCGGCTTTTCACGAATCCCGACCTGGAAGAGCCTTGGTACAAGTCCATCATTCGCGGTATCCGCGATACGGTGAACCCGCCCAAACTTCCTCCCCTGATCATCACTTCCAAACCCATCGAGGACACCGAGTTTGGCGATCTGAACAAAATCGAACAGCCCTGGTTCAAATCGCTCTTCACCAACATTCGCGATTTTGTTCATCCGCCCAAGCTTCCGCCGCTAGAGGTCACTTCCAAGCCCGTCGAAGTGGGCAGCATCTGGGGGGCCTACGGGGGCGGCGAAAAGAAATCGGGCGCGGTTTCGGTCCTCATCCATGTGGGCGTCGTGGCGTTGGCGTTGCTGGTGTTTCAATCGCCGGCCATCCAGAAAAAAGTAAAAGATCTCAGCGCAATTGTCTATCTTCCGGCCTATCAGCCGAAAATGCCGCAAGCGGAGCAGAAATCCGGCGGCGGTGGCGGCGGTGGCCAAAAGGTCCCCACTCCGGTAAGCCACGGCGCGCCTCCCAAATTCGCGCCCAAGCAGTTTATGCCTCCGGCACTCGCGGTTCCCAAACCGGTTCTGCCCGTCACTCCCACCATCACCGCACCCATTCCGCAAATCCAGGCGGATAACTACGGCGATCCGCTCAGCAAAATCATGCAGAACTCGGGAGGTCCGGGTTCGAATGGTCTCGGCGCGGGCAGTGGCGGTGGCTTAGGTAATGGCAACGGCAATGGCTACGGCCCCGGCTCAGGAGGCGGTTGCTGCGGCGGCGTCTACCAGATCGGCGGCGATGTTTCCCAGCCCATCCCCATCTACAAGCCCGAACCCGAGTACTCCGAAGAGGCTCGTAAAGCGAAATATTCGGGTACCGTTTTGCTATCGCTGGTCATTGACGAGCACGGGAACACCCGGGACATTCACGTAGTACGCCCCTTGGGTCTTGGATTGGATGAGAAGGCTATTGAAGCCGTCTCACACTGGCGCTTCCGGCCCGCTCTAAAGGGCGGTCACCCGGTGGCGGTGCAGGCCCAAGTCGAAGTGAACTTCCGTCTGCTGTAAACTAATCCCGTTTCGCGCTGCAGTCCGGACACGGACAAATTGCGCGCAAATGGTCGAAGGAATAAATCCCCGTGCTGTGCCCGTCGTTCCAAAAAATGCGGATTGCATAATTGCCGACCGCCTCGACGGAGTTCATCCGCAACGCCGGTTTGAACATCGGAAACAGGTCCGGCTTCGTGTAGCTCGATTTCTGCGGTTCGGTCCCATGTGCGCCAGTGCACGTTGCGCAGGGGCATTCATCGCGCAAATAGGCTAGAGAATAGTCGCTGTGGTGCCCATCTCGCCAATCGATTTTGATTCCCGTCGATTTCGAAATGGCGATGTGTTCCGGGTCGGCATTGATGCGCGCTTGAGTTTCTTGCTCCATCGAAATTTCAGCCGGTGGGGACCCGCTCGAGGTCTCTCACTCCGGGGATGCGGCGGAAGCCGGTGAGGACGCGCTCGAGTTGCTTTTTGTCGCGTACTTCCATCGTAATTTCGATAATGGCGCTTTCGTCTGGCCGACTGTGATCCCCGCGTGCTTCCAGAGTTTGTATGTTGCTCGATTCCGCACTGAGGATGGACGTAAGCTGATGCAGGATACCGGGCCGATCATCGGTGTAAATCACGATTTTTACCGGCAGCGGATCGCTTCCGGTGCGTGCCCACTGAACGTCGATCTTGCGCTCGGCTTCATACATCAGGTTCTGAACGTTTGAGCACTGCAGCGAATGCACGGCGACGCCCTTCCCGCGCGTGATGTAGCCGACGATCTGTTCGCCTCGAATCGGATTGCAGCATTTCGCGCGATACACCAGCACGTCGTCCGCGCCTTTCACATGGATCGTCAGATCGCCATCGCCGATCGGTGTGCCCGGCTGAGAGGGCAGCGGCTTGGTAAGCGCGGGCCCTACCTCGGCCCCCGGCACGTCTTCCGGAGCGACTTTCTGCAGCACCTGCCTCGGTGAAAATCGCCCAAAGCCCAGACCGGCGTACAAATCTTCCGTCTTGCTGACGCCGTAGTCGGAGGCAACCGATTGCAGATCGTCCGGCGAGATCCGCCCGAGGCTCAACCCCAGCCGGCGCGCCTCTTTTTCGAGCGATTTCTGCCCGATCTCGACCGCCTTGGCTCGCTCGGCCGCGTTGATCACGTGCTTGATCTTGTTGCGTGCCCGTGAAGTCTTTACGACCGTGAGCCAGTCACGGCTGGGCTGATGGCCCGATTGCGTCAGAATCTCGACCACATCGCCATTGCGCAGCGGGGTTTTGAGCGGCTTCATGACGCCATTCACCCGCGCGCCAACACAGGTTTGGCCGACGTCGCTGTGCACCGCATACGCAAAATCGATCGGCGTCGCTTCCCGGGGCAACACAATCACGCGACCTCGCGGCGTGAATGTGTAAACCTCTTCGGAATACAGATCCACCTTGAGCGTGGAGAGAAAGTCGGCCGAATCGCTCATCTCGCGCTGCCATTCGACGAGTTGCCTCAGCCACGCGATGCGCTGATCGTCGGCTCGCGGTCCTTTGCTGCCTTCCTTATACTTCCAATGCGCCGCAATGCCTTCTTCGGCGATCCTGTGCATCTCCTCGGTCCGGATCTGCACCTCAAACGCAGTTCCTCCAGGCCCGATCACGGACGTATGCAGCGATTGATAGAGGTTCGGCCGCGGCATCGCAATGAAGTCTTTGATGCGCCCTGGCACCGGATGCCACTCGTTATGAATCACTCCCAGCGCTGCATAACAATTCTTCACCGAATCCGTGATGATGCGGACGGCGAGGATGTCGTAAACCTGATCGAGCGTGATTCTCTGCCGCTTCAGCTTCTGATACACCGAATAGGCGCGTTTCACGCGTCCGTCCACCCTCGCCGGGATATCCTCGCGCGAGAGCTTCTGCTCGATGTGGGTTTGCACCTGCTTCAGCCAGTCCTCGTGTTCCTGGCGCTTGGATGCGATCTCGCGCATCAGCTCTGCCGAGGCTTCCGGCTGCAATGTTTCAAACGCCAGATCTTCCAGCTCGCCGCGCACTTTGCCCATCCCAAGCCGATGCGCAATCGGCGCATAGATGTCGATCGTTTCCTGCGCGATCGATTCCTGCCGCTCTCTCGATAACGAGCCGATAGTGCGCATGTTGTGCAGGCGGTCGGCCAGCTTCACGATGACCACTCGAATATCGCTGGTCATGGCGAGCAGCATTTTCCGCAGGCTCTCCGCCTGCCGGTCCTCGCGATTGCCGAAGCTGATTTTGCTCAGCTTCGTCACCCCATCCAGGCAGCGCGCCACATCTTCGCCGAATTTTTCCCGGATCTCCTCGAGCTTCGCGGTGGTGTCTTCCAGGACATCGTGCAGCAGACCCGTCTCGAGAGAGACCAGGTCCATTTGCATATCCGCCAGGACGTGCGCCACGGCCAGCGGATGCGTGATATATGGCTCGCCCGATTTACGCTTTTGATTCCTGTGGCGCTCGGCAGAGAACCGGTAGGCTCGTTCGAGCGCAGCGAGATCCTCTTTCGGCCGAAGCGCCTTTACCTTCGCTTCCAAGCTCTGATAAAGCTCTTCCACCTGCGGCAGATCCAGGACACTCGTGGACATCTAGGCTTACTTCTAGGTTAGCCCGCCTGTCGCTCGTGCCCGCTTGTCGTGGGCATGATGTCGCCTTAATACTCGCGATGACGCCGCCTGGAACCGCGGACAACCACTCACAATCGGTTCATCTTTAAGAAGTTTCCGATTGAGACCAGACACTCTAACGGCTTCCGACCTGTCGAAGAGATCTTATGACCGTATGTGCTCGCGCCCTTCCCAAGTTTTCACGCCTCGCTTCGGTAGCCTTACTGTTTTGCGCCTTCTCGGCTCCAGTTCTGGCACAACCGAAGCTTCAAATTATTTCGCCGAAGAGCGGAACCTTGTTTCACCCTGGCGATACCGTCACTGTGGAGGCGAGTGCTTCCGGGGAGATATTTCAGCTGTTATCCATTTCTTGTGTTTTCCTGAAACCACTAGCTATCAGCGGAGCACTGAATCAGCCACCCTATCGCTTCTCCGTTCGTATCGCTTCCGATACGGAGCCAGGACGCTATTCGGTTTACGCTTTAGGAGTAATCAGGCCGGGCGAAGGTGTGGCCTCCGAGCGAATCGCAATCGACGTAGAACCCGCCGATTCTCCTGTGAGTTTGGTTGCCGAACCGTCAGAGTTATTGGACCTTGACATTTGGCTCTCCCGTTTCTTGAACGTACGCGGAAGCAATTTAGAGATCAACATTCCCACTCAATACCTGAAATTCGCGCATCTGGCGCCTAACGGGCCAGACTCCATCCCGGATAACGGCTTGGCCGGGATAAACCATACAGAGTTCGAGATGTCCGCCGCTCAATGCGTTGACCCTAACCCTGTCAACCCCGGGACGTGGGACTGTGCCGAAGATTCGATCGCCAATGTGGAATCAGTCACCTTCGACGCCTTGGCCCCGGCGATACACGACCCGAATATCGGGGCCATGACCATGAAGAGGATTATTGCGGGACTTCAGCAATATCAATGACGAACCGCAAGAAGATACTTATTGCAACCGTCGCGGTTAGGACCGTCGCATTGGGGATCCACTGGCTGGCTCAGCGAAGACATCGGCCAGCCGGGCGTGGGCTTGTGACACTGTTGAAACTGTCACACCACCGAATTCCATCAGTTATCAAAACATTTAACATTGATGCCATACCGAGCGACGTGGCGGAATATCATTCTTACAATCCCGATACAGTTGATGACTTGCCTAGGATTTTTCTGAGAGGTGCGGGATATGCTTGACTTATCCCTGGATGCGGCCAACAATTACATTTTAAAGCTTCCAGTAGAAATTAAGATACATCACTGAAGCCGCCCTACGCCAAGCTGCTTAGCAAGGATACGGTCTGTTGTGCAATTATACCCTTGCTGTCCGGCAGTTTCCAACGCGTCACGACAACCGTTTCGAAGAATGAGTTTGCCGATATTACAACTGTATGTTAAAGAGTCTACTAACTAACCTGTGTTCCCGACTGGTGATTGCATTCACCTCGGGTTGTATTGCCCTAAGTATTTTCCTCCTGCCCCTTCAGGGTGCCTGTCTGCCCGAAACAAAAGAAACGGATTCTAGCTTTGGCGGCATGACTCTTAATTGTGGGGAACCTAGCTGCTCAGGTGATACCTATTTAGTTACAAGAGTCGTTGGGCCCGGCACGCCCGGTTCTTCCAACGATGATGGGACGCTAACGGATGCATCAGCAGCGGTCAGTCACGGTGTGGTCTCTGCAAAGGCATGCATGACGGCTCACTTCCACTCTCCAACGATGTGGTAAGCACCCCCGACGTCATTACTCTGAACTTCAACAACCAGCCTGTCTGGCGGTGGAATGTTCCGTCCGCCGCCGGTGACATGGATTCGGATGCGAGGGTTGACTTTTACATTGCTTTCGTCAGATTCGCATTAAGAGCGAGCACCATCGGGGCGTCGCCAATAAAGGATGGGGAAAACGAAGTCACCTTGACCTCGAAGAACGGGAACAGGTGCAACACTTGCCACGTTCAACTGACACTTGGCCCTCTCACATTCAAGGCGATGCTCCCATCATTCTTGTTCACGGAACAGGAAGCCATCCCTACTGGTTCGGACCGCAGCAAGCAGACAGCAACTCGCCTTGTGGCGCAACCACTGACGGAGGATTTGATTTTATCTCTGCCCTGACTGCGGTCGGAGCGCCATTCGAGTGCAAGTCAATATTGATACGGAATGACCCGAGTTTTGAAGCGGGGGCTTCAATTTTGAGAGAGGAAATATTGAAGGTGGGTAAGACTTTCGGCAGCTCGCATTTTCACATCGTGGGGCATAGTAACGGCGGTAACTGGGCACGCACGATGCTCGCCGAGTTGACAGATACAGACAACATCGGTGTTTACTCGCTAACCACGATCAGCACACCTTTCAGCGGAACAGTGCTGGCAGACTACGCAGCGAGCGCGGCGCAAAGCCAGCGCTTCCGTATTCACAACTTTTATGGATTTGTGGGCTGGTTAAAGGGCGCTGACGATGTAAAGTATGATTCGCAAACGGGTTTCGCCAAACAGTGGAATCAACGGCTCCGTCACCCACTGAACACGACCGTGTGGTTCGACCAAGGCGACGGATCTTTTGCACCCGAAACAAACCCGGTGTCCTACCGTTCGATCGCCAGCAACGCCGATGCAAATAACAACTGGAAGATTGACGGCAATGAAGGAATTCGACAACTTGCTGCAGGGCAGCGCTTTGCCTTACTTTCGACGGTTGATTCTCTACGGGTGTGCTCTCTGGATCCGAATACCGGTAGATGCCAACCAGGCTCTCTTTTTGCCAGCCCTCAATATTGTCTATCGAAATATCTACGTCCGAACGACACTACCGTCACGGTCTACAGTGCTCAATGGCCCAATCCGCTCGATACGAATCCACAACTCGTATCAAGCTGCTACGGAACCCCGTTACCTGCAGCAATGGATCAGAAATTCACGCCGATTTTAGACGATGCCGACGCCAATCCGCAGCAGCATCCCGCCAGCGCAAACGGTGCGTATTGGCTTAAGAATCATACGAGCATCGGTGATGCAGCCACAGCAAAGGCCGTATTGGCTGCTATTCAGGAAGCACAACCGGTTCAATAGGAAATTCTATGTTATTCGCCTGGCCCATTGCTTTCGCCTCCACCTTCTTTCAATTTGGGGCATACAGGTCCCCTCATGCCACCTTAGATGTAATGGAGGGCCGCAAAGCGTGTCATGAGGTACGGCTTCCGGCATGCTGGCACGATGCCGAGAAAGCATGCATAGATGCCAGCGCCGGTTCCGCTAATCTCCGCTATTACCCAGAACGGTCGCGTTATGTTTTTCGCCACTCATCCGATGACGCGGTGCTGATGGGGTATGAATACAGTGTTGGTAACAGGATCCCAAATCCCATGTTTTCAAGACTCGGGCCTGATTTCTACGTACTAAATATAGGCACAAAGGTCCACGTGCGCAGAGCAAGCCGGTCCGACTGGGACGCTGGGGGACCAATAGCGGTGACTGCAAAAGATGCGATCCCATCCCCCACCAAAACAGATTTCTGGGATGATCAAGGGCTACATTATGCCGGCAAGCTCTTTCCTAAGCGTGGGCCGCTGTGGTCAATATGGGACGTTTCTTCCATATCAGAACAAGAGAAGTACCTAACCGTCCACAGTTGGGATGGGACTGCACCGAGCTGTGACCAGAGCCCTTTCGTTGGCCCCTGCGAGAGCTACGGAGACGGTCACTACTGGATCGATCTTTATCAGGTCGCGACCGCAAGGAAACTCATTGCGATGACAGGCCGGTTCCAGGGGCTGGACGTCGATTTTCTGTTCGCCAACACGCAATGGCTGGGTGACAAATATTTCGTCATGCCCCTTCAGCCGGATCTGCGCCGGTTCGTCTTGTGCGAGCCGCAAGCTCTTGAACAATAGCTCATAGCTTAGTAGTTTCAGTAAAAACACCTTCCATCCGGGTCATCCGCCGGTGCGAAGGTGAAGTGTGCCATTAAGAGGGGAGAAGAATGTCTATGCGTTTTGTCGTGTCGTTATTTTTTGTTTCGACGTTTTACGGACAGATACTCCCACCGACGACGACCGTTGAGAGAACTTCCGCATACATACAACCCGCGACCGTGCAGCCCGGCTCGTCTCCCACTACGATTAACCTAGTCGTCGATACGCAACCTTCTGGCGGTGATCAGATCGAGATTGTCACAAGCGATCCCGGCATCGTTGTTTCGCTAGTAACTCCTTCTGGCATGCAAGTAACCGCAGCCACAGCGGCATCGCTAGGTATCTCCTGGACAACGAGCAGCGCCAACGATAATGATTATTCTGATTTTCTAGATCCTTTCTCGATCCCGGGCACCCACACGTCAATCGAGCTTCCCGCGGGCTCCGTCTCTGGCATGTATCAGGTAGTCGCAGACGGAAGGAATATTGAAAATGAAGCAGGGATACTCATACAGTATTTCTCACCTAGCCTGGTAGTGTTTGGGGCCGCGACAGACTCAGCCAGCTATAGAGTCGGAGAGTCCGTCACTTTGGCGGGCTTTCTCTCCGACGGAGCAATGCCAATCCAGAACGCTTCCGTGACGGCTGAGGCGTACTACGCGTCTCCGGTCTCCGCTTCAATTTCCAATTTTCAGCTTATAAGCCAACAGGATTTGGGTGACGGGACGACCAGCCTCACCTACTCAGCTCAAATCAATAATTCCGGTTTCGCTGCGAACGGCGTTGTGGCTGCGGCGAGCAGCAATGATCCGTCGGTAAGCGTAGACAGCGGCAATCTATTCTCGGAGACGTCACAGCTAACCAGCAGAGGGCAAGCATGAACGCAATCACGATCATTGCGCCGGCGATCGCTGGCTTCGATCCCGCGACGCTGACCTGGAAAATCACGGCCGCGAGCGCCGCAATTCCGCTCACGTTACTCGACTCGGGGCCCCCGGATCGGACTCCTGGAGACGGAGTTTACACAGCGGCATTTACGCCGCCAGCACCGAGCCAGTATACCATCCTGTTGACTGCTAATGGCCTGTCGAGCTCTGGTGCCGTCTTCTCTCGCACAGCTATAAGCACTTTCAACGTGATTGCCCCGGCCGCGACCTTTATCAGCATCACTGACCAGCCGGTCACAAACGCCGATACCGGCCAGATCTCGGCGGTGAGTATCAACGTTGCGGTTAACGTACAGACCAGCGGGCTATATCAGTTCGGCATTGCGTTGCTTGCGAGCAATCAAGAAATTTACCGGACGTCCGTTAGTGCGACCCTTACGTCTGGCACTCAAATCTTGACGGCTACGATCCCCGCCAGCGCCCTTCTTTTGCTGGGGGTAGGCGGGCCTTATGAAATGAGCGACGCATCGTTGACCCTACTGACAGACTCAAGCATGCTCACTGACTTCAAAGCCGACGTTGGACCGACACAGGCCTATCAATTTGCATCTCTGGATCCCGGTCCCATTTACTTCACAGGAACACCAACCGACTCCGGGCAAAGCACAAATGGCCAAGGGACATTCGATCAGTTGAACATTTCGGTGAACATTCAGACTCCAGGAGGCGCCTGCCCGTGGCAAGGCGCGTTAACTGATTTGAATGGACAAATGATAGATACGGCGTACGCCGATGGCACGTTAACAGCGGGAGTCTCAGCCATTCTGTTCAGCTTCTCAGGCCCCAACATCGCATTGAGAGGGGAAAACGGCCCGTATCAACTCAGGAATGTTCGAGTGACGTGTGGAAGCGACGAGGTGGACGTGCCAAGTCTCTATCAGACCGCCTCATACGGTTCTCTACAATTCACATATATCGCTCCGAGCGCATCATTAGTTGCCAATCCGGCAGCCCTGAGTGTCGCGGCGGGTGGAACTAACTCTGTGCAGATTTCCGTATCGGGGAGTGTAACCTTCGATGCACTGGTAAATCTCGCCGTATCCGGTTTGCCGAGTGGGATTCATTTTCAATTCGATACAAACCGGCTCATGGCGAATCTTGGTTACGCGACATTGACACTGGCGGCTGATACCGGCGTATCGCCCGGGTCATATGTCGCCAACATCGAAGGATCCGCGAATGGATCGACACTTTCGTTAAGCATTCCAATAACAGTGACGACAGGTGCGGTGACTGTCGCTCTCACGCCTACTTCGATAACGTTTTCGGCCGGCCAATCCCAGCAGTTCGCTGCCACCGTAGCGAACACCTCCAATCAACAAGTAACCTGGAGTATATCTCCGAACATTGGCATCATCACGAGTACAGGCGCTTATACAACTCCATCAGTCATTACGGCGTCCACTGCATCCGCTGTGACTGTGACGGCGGCCAGCGCTCTGGACGCTTCCAAGACAGCGCAGGCAATCATCAGTTTGCTTCCCTCGCAAGTCATCACCGGATCTACTGGCTGGGTCAGCGAAGACGTCGGCCAGCCGGGCATGGCGGGAGCAACCAGCTTTGACGGAGCAGTCTATACCGTGCAAGGCTCCGGCTCCGACGTCGGTGACTACTGGGATCGCTTTCAATTCGCGTTTACTGCTCTAACCGGAGACGGAAGTATTATTGCTCGATTAGTGAGTACAACCGGAACGCCCGTTAATTCTAAAGCAGGCATCATGATCCGCAGCGCGCTCGACGGGAGCTCGAGCAATGCATTTCTATTCTTGCAGGGCGGTATGGTCGTTTCTCTTACCAGCCGAGCCATCAGCGGCGAGACCACAAACCAGATAAATAACGTGAATGGGCAGCAGGTTCCCGAATGGCTTAAGCTAACCCGGGAAGCAAGTACCATCACCGGATACACTTCCGTGGACGGGCTTACCTGGACCGAGATTGGCTCCACCACGATTCAAACGCGCGCAACCATTGATGTGGGTCTGGTCGTCTCATCGCTGGATGAGAGCAACCTCGCCGTTGCTACTTTCGATAACGTCAGCGTCAGCCCACTCGCCTCAACTTTCTCGCTGACACCTGCTGAATCGGTAATCATCGCAGCGGGATCGTCGGCCACTGCGAATATCGTTCAAACGGCGAATTCGGCCTTTACCGAAAACGTGACCCTGTCGATCTCCGGATTGCCCACCGGAGTGACCGCAAGTTTTGCTCCGGCGTCACTCGCAGGTTCCGGAACCGGCATAGTAACCTTTACCATACCTCCTGGAACTGTCTCAGGTCCTTATCCTCTGACCATCACGGGGACAAGTTCGAGCTCCAGTCAATCGACGATTCTGACTCTGATCGTCCTTTCCTCACAAACTGAGACTGCATTGCCCGCCGGCTGGGATGAGCAGGATGTCGGGATGGCCGGTGTTGCCGGGCAGAGCACTTACGGCGGTGGTGTCTTCGTAGTTCAGGGTTCCGGCGGCGGAATCCTGCGAAGTTACGGCCCGACTCCGGACCAATTCCAATTTGCATTTATGAGCCTGCTTGGAGATGGCTCTATCGTCGCTCGTCTCGTGCAAAATGGAACGCACACAGCAGGCATCATGATACGCGAGACGCTCGATCCTGAGTCAACCTACATTTTCATTTCTCCCAGCGAAACGGAAACTCTAAAGTATCGATCCTCAACTGCCGGTATCAGTCAAAGCGATGGGCGTGCCGACTTAGACGATCAAATTCCAATATGGTACAAGCTTGTGCGGCAAGGGACCAATTTCAGTGCCTACTATTCGTGGGATGGAACGAAGTGGCTTCAGACAGGTCAGACTATCAGTATCTCGATGGGCGTCACCGCGTATGCAGGCCTTGCGGTCTCTTCCGAGAGCCCGGGAACCCTTGCTGAAGCAATTTTCGACAGCGTTTCAGTCACCAGTTCACAGCAGGGGTTTTCCATTTCCGCCGCTGGAACTGCAACCGAAAGTGCCGGTGGAACGGCGAATGCGACAGTTGCGCAATACGCCACCGCCGGATTCTCTGATGCCGTAACCCTCTCTGCCTCAGGTCTTCCCTCCGATGTGACTGCCAGCTTCAGTCCTACCTCGTTTGCCGGTTCTGGCAACCGCTCAATCGTCTTTACGGTTGGTGACACCGTGCCGCCCGGAACGTATTCGGTTACGGTGACAGGGACAACTCCTAGCCTGACGAGTTCTGCCACCGTTAGTCTTGTTGTTCTGGGGGCGCAGCCGGCTAACTGGAGCAGCGCTGATATAGGAGCTGTTGGCCTTCCGGGTCACAGCGGGTATAGCGCTGGAGTGTTTACCGTGGAAGGGTCCGGCGACGGCAGTACGTCCGACCAATTCCAGTATTCCTTCACCGCGGCCACCGGAGATGTAACCATTGTTGCCCGGCTCGCGAGCATAGAAGACGCCTCCGGCGAGGGCATCGCAGGCATCATGATCCGTGACAGTTTGGATCCCAACGCGAGTGAGGTATGGCTTAGCGACGAGGGAGGCTACATCTCTCTTGATTCGCGTTCGGCCACTGGCGGCCAGGGGGAGACAAACGACTACTTCGCGGGTGGCCCACAGCCTCCTCAATGGCTCAAGCTAGTTCGGCAAGGAGATAGCTTTACCGGCTACACGTCTCCAGACGGAGTGAGCTGGACACAGTTTGGGCCAGTAATCTCTGCCGCTATGGGCACCGCTATCTATGCAGGTCTGGCAGTCACGTCGAGTGACAACTCGCGTCTCATATCTGCATCTTTCGACAATGTCGCGGTATCAGCCGCCGCAGCTAAGTTTTCCCTCTCGACAGGAACGACGAGTTTAAGAGTTGCTCCAGGCGACACAGCTACAGTGACCATTACCGAAACGGCGGTGGATGGCTTCTCCGATACCGTGACCCTAGAGATCAGCGGCCTTCCGTTCTTCTGTGCGAATGCCAGCTTCAGCCCAAGCTCGTTGAACGGTTCCGCTTCGAGTACCCTGACGATATCAACCTCGTCCGGCAGCTGTGGCGCAGGAATCTATCGGCTAACCATCCTGGGCACAAGCGCGAGCTATACACACGGTATGGGCTTAACCCTGATCATACCTGGACCTTCGGGGGCCGGACTTCCTGATGGCTGGTTCAGCCAAGACATCGGAGATGTTGGTTTATCGGGACAAGCAAGCCACGCTAACGGCCTTTACTCAGTTCAAGGTTCAGGCATCGACATAAACGGTACCAGCGATCAATTTCAGTATGTGTACACAAGTTTCCTGGGCGACGGCCGCGTTCTAGCCCGGATCGCCGATCTGCAGAACGTAACAGACGCCAGCAAAATCGGCGTCATGATTCGCGATACCTCAAATCCGAATTCCGATCACGTCTTTCTATTTGTCCAAGGCTTGACGAATATTAACTTTACCGACCGTCCGGCTTCCGGATCGGGCACGACTTTAGTGGGAAGTACAACCGCGCAAATTCCGGAATGGCTTCAAATCCTCCGACAGGGCAATAGCTTCTCGGCTTACATGTCTTCAGATGGTACGAATTGGACTCAGGTCGGTAACACGATCACAGTGCAGATGAATACGTATGCGGAAGCGGGAATAGTGGTTTCCTCAGGAAGCGACAATAGCTTAGCCACGGCACAGTTCGATAACGTATCAGTAGGCAACTGGACGAATGCATTAGCCGTCTCGAGTTATAATTCTTCCCTTAAATCGTCGGTAGGAGGTACAGCTACCGCGACAATTGAGGTGAACTCGAACGCAGGTGTGTCACTGCCTATAAGCCTATCGGCCACGGGGTTGCCGGCTGGTGTGACTGCCGCCTTGAGTCCTGCTTTCCTCGCGGGTCCCGGAAGCAGCTTGCTTACGTTTACGATAGGATCCGGCGTCACTCCTGGCATCTATCCTGTTAATGTTATAGGCTCGGCTCTCGGTCTCAGTGGCTCAACAACCATTTCGCTAACTATACAAGCAGCAAACAACCTTCCGGAGAACTGGGCCTTTCTTGACGTGGGTACGGTAGCCGTACTTGGTCGATCCCAGTTTGCAGGAGGAAGCTTTACCGTTCAAGGATCAGGCGATCTCGTATCCGAAGGCTACGACGATTTCCAATTTGCGTATACGCAGCTTTCAGGGGATGGAAGTATAGTGGCCCGACTTTCCAATGTGAATAGCACAAGCTCCGACAGTCAAACCGGTATTATGATCCGCGATTCACTGAATAGTGAATCGAGTGTGGCGTTTCTCTTCGCACAGGGAGGCGAGAGTCCGGCTTTCTGGAGTAGGGCTAATGCACAGGGTGATGCTACCGGTGTTGGTTCAGTGAGCGGACAACCGCCGGAATGGCTTAAGCTGCAGGGCGCTGGTGCTGGGATCTGGGGCCCATCCGATCAATTCCAATATGCCTATACCGCCCTGACGGGCGATGGCAGCGTTGTGGCGCGCCTGCTGAGTACGCAAGGTGCGAATAATTCCGGCCAAGCCGGAATTATGATCCGCAACAGTCTGGATCCCCAGTCACGGAATGTATCCCTGTTGTTTACGGCGACAGGCTCAGGCTTGCTGGCTCGCTCGGCAGATGGTCTCAGCACCGCCTTCATCGACGGGACCTCTCTGTCGCTTCCCACATGGATGAAACTGGTTCGACAGGGCGACAGTTTCACCGCCTACTTTTCGGCTGACGGAAGTAGCTGGGCACAAGTGGCAACCGCATCAGTTTCCATGAACAGCACAGTTTATGCGGGCTTGGCAGCCAGCTCTCAGGACGATCCCAACCTCATGACCGCTACCTTCCACAACGTAAGCGTCACTCCGAATTGGGGTAGAGAGGTCGTACCTTCGCCAGTGACGGGCTCCCGGAGCCGGGCGCGTTTTTTATTGCTGTTTCTCTAACGGAAAAGTCGAAAGATCCTTGTGCCGAGCTCGCTCGATTTTCTCCTCTCAACGTCGCCGCGCTGCTAACCGGTGCGAGTACTGTCGTCTGCCGCAGGAGGCATTTCGCAGGCCATTTCATATCGAGCACATCATCGCTAAGCAACACGGCGGTAAAACCAGGCTGAAAATCTGGCGCTCGCCTGTTGGTACTGCAACTTGAAGAAAGGCCCCAATCTGACCGGAATCGATCCTGATACGGGGAAGGCCGTGGCACTATTCCATCCTCGGAACGATCAGTGGTCCGATCACTTTACTCTAAGTGTTGAGACGGGGATTCCCTCCACAATCGAGGTAAAAAGTCTCACGGCTACAGGACGCGCTACCATCAACGTGCTCGGCATGAATGAACAAATGAGGCGCATCCTGCGTTATGAATTGTGGCGGGAAGGACTATTTACTGGTCGCGTTTAGTCGCCTCTGTAGGTACGCAGGGTAGAATCCCATTCGCTTGCTGCGCCGTCATGAATCACTTCGCGAATACGTTTGATTCATCGCACTCGTTTATCGGAGCGAAGGACGACCTCCATATGATTCTGGCTATTGAAGCGCACTCAACAGCTCTTTCGGAACCGGCCACGTCCCGATCATGTGCTTTCCGGCCACGTAAAACGTGCCAGAGGTCAAAAGACCGGTTAAATCGGCCGGATTGGGCTGCTCGCGCTCGCGCATCAGCTCGAGTCGTAACATCTTGGTCTGAATCTGCAATTGATTGCGCACGGATTCTGCCGTGGCTTCGATCGGGCAGGCGGCGTCCAGTTTCAGATCGAACGCCGTTCGACTTGATATCCGCCGCGCGCGCAAGCGACAAGACCACCGAATTGGCCGGCTGCAGGGCAATTGCAAAGAGCCGCACTCCCTCGGGAAGATCTGCCGGGTTTCGCAGCAGATTGGGCGAGACCTTCACCCATACCGGCTCGGCGGGCGCCTGCTCGGAATGGTTCCGCTTCCGGCGGGGTTGCAGCGTTTCCGCTGCCGATCGATCGCTGCTCAGAGCCAGTCCCATCACATCCGGCTGTACCTCCCGATACGATGCCCATCGCCCTGGCCGGCTGGTCGGCAGGTTACAAATACCACCCGCGCAAGTTCCACCGTGCATCGAAACGTAATCCCTTAAACGGCGCCAGTCGAAGCGCCCGCGCACAATAAAAAAGATCCCAGCGCCGCCCGCAGTGCCGGCCACCTCATCCAAATCTTTCGTGTAGTCGAAATGCGTCTGGCGAAGGAAGTCCTGGTATTCCGGGTCCGTCACTGGTTTCGAACCCGTCAGCACGGTCAGCATACCGGCTTGACGCAAGGCAACGACATTCGCGAAAAATACCGTTGCGTTTTCGCTTCGCAGCAATGCGAGCATATCGGCTTCCGATCGCACAAATCGATACCGGTAAGCGTGAATGCCGTAAAGAATTGCCGCCGTCACCAGCGCGACCAGTGCGAACAGGAGCCAAGGCTTGATGCGGAAGCGCAACCGACTTGCAGTTTACGCTATGGACAACTCCGCAACCCGGTTTTTCTTCCAGATTGCGATATACGGATCGAGATCTTCCATCATGGCCCCAAACTGATCGAAGTTCAGAGACTGCGCTCCATCGCTCATCGCCTTCTCAGGCTGTGGATGAACTTCGACAATCAATCCGTCTGCCCCAATCGCCACGGCCGCTCGCGAAAGCGCAGGCACCAGGCTGCGCTTGCCGGTCGCATGACTCGGGTCCAGGATGACGGGCAGATGTGAGAGCTCGTTCAGCACGGCAACGGCTGTGATGTCGCAGGTATTGCGCGTGGCTGTTTCGAACGTGCGGATTCCGCGTTCACAAAGAATCACATTCGGGTTCCCATGGGCGACAACGTATTCGGCCGACATGAGCAGCTCTTTCACAGTCGAGCTCAGCCCGCGTTTCAGCATCACCGGACGCTTCGCCTTCCCAAGCGCTTTGAGGAGCGAGAAATTTTGCATATTTCTGGCGCCGATCTGCAGAATGTCCGCGTATTCGGCGACCATCTCGACGTCGCGATCGCTCATGACCTCTGTAATGATGCCCAGGCCGGACTCCTGCTTGGCCTTTGCGAGCAGCCGGAGGCCCTCCCACTCCATGCCCTGGAAATCATAGGGCGAGGTGCGCGGCTTAAACGCTCCGCCCCGCAGAAAATGAGCGCCACGCTGGGCAACGAAGCGGGCGGTGTCGAGAATTTGCTTCTCGCTTTCGACCGAACACGGGCCGGCCATCACCACGAATTCGTCACCGCCGATATCGACACCATTGGCGCGTATCTGCGATTTGAGAGGTCGAAATTCGCGGCTGACGAACTTATAAGGAGCCGAGATCCGGACTGCCTTTTCCACCTGCGGCATGGCCTCCAGGGATTCCAGGCAGGCGGTCACATCGCCTACACCGACGACGCCGATGACGACGCGCTCTTCGCCCTCAATGGAGTGCACCGTATAGCCGAATTCGCGTATCCGATCGCAAACCGCATCGATCTCCAGGCGTGTGGCGTGGAGCTTCATGGAGATGATCATCTGCCCACCATGATCGGTACAGAAGCGTCTGCCGCGCAACACCCACTGGAAGGTGATAACATTCGGATAAGCCCATGAAATGGGTACTTGCCCTGACGCTTTTCACAGCAGCGGCGCCCATGTATGCGGCTGCGCCTGAGAAAAAGAAGGCTTCTGCGTCAAAACCGGCCCCGCCCGCGAAAACACACTACAAATCCAGCGTCACAGCTCCGGTGAGGACTGCGTCTGCCTCCAAACGATCTTCGAAAAGCGTTCACAGCAGGCGGTCGGCGGCGCCGTCCTATCAGCTCCATCCCGATTCGGATCGTTATCAGGAGATCCAAAAGGCATTGGCGGATAGAGGCTACTTCAAAGGCGACGTGAATGGAACCTGGGGCGACGATTCGGTGGCTGCCATGCAGCGCTTTCAGGCGGATCAAAAACTGGATCCCGACGGCAAAATTAACGCACTTACGCTGATCGGTCTCGGACTCGGACCAAAGCACGGTAGCGCGCCCGTTGCTTCAGCGGCTTCCAATCCCGATCTGCCCCCTCCGCACATTCCCCCGGCCGATCCGCAGTAAGAAATATATCGACAAAAAAAGAAAAGAGGATATCCGCGGTGGTCATTGGCGTACCGAAGGAAATCAAGGATCACGAAACGCGCGTCGGCTGCGTGCCGAGTATGATTACTGCTTTGCGCGAGCACGGCCATGAGGTTCTGGTCGAAACGCAAGCGGGAATCGGCAGTTCCATTCCCGACGACGAATACTCAGAAGCCGGTGCGCTCATCGTCGATAGCGCGGCTGAAGTATGGAGCAAGTCGGACCTCGTCGTCAAAGTCAAGGAACCTCAAGTTTCCGAATATCAATTCTTCCGTCCAGGGCTTCTGCTCTTCACCTACCTTCATCTGGCGCCGCTGCCGCAATTGACGGAAGCGCTCGTGAAGGCGCGAATCAACTCCATCGCTTACGAAACGATCCGCGAAAGCGACAACTCCCTTCCGCTCCTCACGCCGATGAGCGAAGTGGCCGGGCGTATGGCCGTTCAGGTAGGCGCGCAATACCTGGAGCGCCCGAATGGAGGCCGCGGCATTCTACTCGGCGGCATTCCTGGCGTCGCGCCTGCGAACGTGCTCGTGATCGGCGGCGGAATCGTCGGCCATAACGCCGCCAAAATTGCCTGCGGCCTCGGCGCGAACGTTACGCTCATTGATCGCAATCTGAATCGTCTGCGCGAATTGGACGATATCTACTTCAACTCCATTCGTACGCTCGCGTCCAATACGTACACGATTCGCGAGAGCGTGCGTCAGGCCGATTTAGTCATCGGAGCCGTCCTCATTCCGGGTGCCGCGGCTCCCAAACTAGTGCGGCGCGAGATGGTTTCGCGCATGCGGCCCGGTGCGGTGATCGTCGATGTCGCAATCGACCAGGGCGGCTGTTTTGAGACTGCGCATCCTACCACCCACACCGATCCCATTTATTACGTCGATGGTGTGCTGCACTACTGCGTATCGAATATGCCAGCGGCTGTCCCGCATACTTCGACATTCGGACTCACCAACGCCACGGTCCCGTATCTACTGACGCTGGCCGATAAAGGTCTCGAGCGCGCTTCGGAAGAGAGCAACGCAATCAAAGAGGGCGTAAACACGTACCAAGGTCAAATCACATACGCGGCCGTTGCCGAATCGCAGGGTAGAGCCTGGCGCGAGCTGACCGCTGTGATGTAGTCCGACCCTAGAAGATAGAGCCTGGCGCGAGCTGACCGCTGTGATGTAGCCCGACACTTACTGCGTCAATTCAAAATTCACCACAATTTCGGTCACCACTTCGACCGGCTGCCCATTGAGCAGCGTCGGGCGATATCTCCATTGGAGAACGGCATCTCTGGCGGAGGCGACCAGCAGCGGATGTCCGCGTAGAAGCTGCAGGTTTTCGATATTGCCTTGTCTACTGATCGCGGCCCGGAACTCCACTGTGCCCTGTATCCGCGCGGTCCGGGCAAGCTGCGGATAGACGGGTTGAACTCTGTGAATCAAGTTTGCTTCTGAGACGCCGCTGCTGATTTCGAACTGGACCATTCGCCGTTTTCTTCGGTGCAGCCGGTACAGCGGGTGGCGTAACATCTGGCATTGACCCAATAATTCCATTGATATCTTTTCCGGAATCGGCGACGCCATTGCTCCCGAACACGCCGACATCCGGAGCAACGGGAGCTTCGGTGACCGAATTGATTTTATTCGGAATCACCACCGGCGCAACGAGCCTCTGCATATAGAGCCGCCGGACACCTTTCGTGGAAGCGGTAGTGGAAACCGGCTGCTTGGGAATGGCGGCCGGCGGAGGTCCCGGAGCGACCAGCAGATTCTTCAACTGCGCGCCGGGTAGAGTTTGCGTATATATCAACGGAATCAGAATCAGAACAATTAGCGCGGACACCTGTAAGAACAGAGACAACATCAGCGTGAGCGGCTTCTTCGTCTTCTCTGTCCCATCTACAAATGTCTGCGTGAACATTTGCTGAATCAGACACCACATGTCAGCCAAGTGTTCCCACCCAGTGAGCGTGAGTTACCAGCCGGTCTGATGCATGCGGTCGAGAATACGCGCTGTATATCGCGATGCTTGCCCCGGTCTACGATGCAGCGGGGAGGGCAGCACGGAAGCGAGTTGTGCGGCTTGCTCTCGCGTGAGCCGCTGTGCAGGAATTGAGAAGTAATAGCGCGCTGCGGCTTCGGCGCCGAAAATTCCTCGACCCCACTCGATCACGTTCAGGTACAGCTCCAGAATGCGTCGTTTCGAGAGAATCGTTTCGGTGAGCGGAACAATTGAGAATTCGATCGCTTTGCGAATGACGGACCGGTTCGTGGAAAGGAACAGATTGCGAACCAATTGCTGCGTGATCGTCGATGCCCCGCGCTCGCGATGTTCCTCCATATCTTCGTGGACGGCGTTTCCGATCTCTTTCCAATCGAAGCCGTGATGCTCGAAGAAGCGGCCGTCTTCGGCGGCAATCGCCGCATGCTGTAGGTTCGGAGAAATGCGCGGAAGCGGAACGAAGACGTATCGCTTCGTGTAGGGCATCCGGTCAGTCCAGGACTGGATGCGCCGCTCGACTTGTACCGCGGTGAACGGCGGATTTACCCACCGCAGCAGAACGAGCGATGCAGCAATCGCGATATAAAATGCCAGGACAACGGCCAGCGCCCAGCCCAGAATACGCCTGCCAAGAGAATGCGTTGACCTTTTGCGGATGTTTCTCCGGCGCTTGGTCGCAACTGCCACGTCTCAGGATAAATGGGTTGCGGCCGACGCGTGAAACCATACTTCGACCACGGTCCCGCCAAGGTGCCGTTGGAATTCGCCAGCACGGACCGTGCCAGCATGCGGATCTCGGAACTGATCAACCGCTCTTCTTCCTCGACCCAGTGTGGATTCTCGGGCAGCGGTAATGTGAGCAATTCCGAATTGAGCATGCCGCCGCGGCGAAATCCGAAAGGCTCGATCAGTCGCTCGAGCGTGGCCGCACTGTGGCCGTATAGATATGGAAAGCCAAGAAGATTGTTATAGCCCATCGCATCGACCAGAAACTCCGCCGCGCCTGCGCGCAAGTCGCCGTCATTCAGAAGTTTTTCACACGTTTCATAGAAAAGACCGGTCGGTGTGCGAATGGTCAGCAGGCCGTTTGGTTCTAAAATCCGGCGTGCTTCACGAAGAATCGGCTTCGGGTCTTCGATCTGCTCGAAACAGTTCCAGATAAACACGCCATCGAATGTTCCGCCGGAAAATCGGCAGTCCGCCAGATCGCAGGTGTGTACCGTGAAGCCCTTCGACTGTGCAAACCGGCTGGTGTCGTATCCGATGTCCACGCCCTCGGCGCACCAACCCCACTCTTTCGCAGTTTGAAGAAACGCTCCGTAGTGACTGCCGATCTCGAGAACCCGCGCGCCCGGCTTCAGCAACGACCGATATGGATTCTCCTTTCGCCGAAAGGCATCCACATACTGCGGGTAAAGCCGTTCCATCACCTGCGGATTGTATTCATCCTGCGAGTAATCTTCCGCGGGAGGCGTCTCGTGCTCACTGCGTATCAGCAGGGAGCAGGTATCGCAGACGAGTATGTCCGCTTCCTCCTGGTGAAAGAAATCTGTCAAGTCTTTCAATTCGTCGTGAGAAGCGGGCCGCGCCAGCCGCTCTCTGACGAACTGCTCTCGGATTCTGCACTCTTCCGCGAGCTGCTTCGCCGCTACCAGGATGGAAAACGAGCTTCCGCCGCAGACCGGGCAATCGGGCATGCCGTTTAGACGCGCCTCGCGAGCAAAGTGCAGCGCCGCGCCGATTGCGTTACTATCTCCCAGGAGGATTTGTGCTGCGTTCTATTTTGTCGTTAGCTCTTTCACCGCTCCTGTTCATCGCCCCGTGTGCCGCGAAACAGCAGTTCGCGCCCGCTTGCAGCACCCCCTCTTATCCCTCGCCGCCGCCCGCGAAGAAGCCTGCCATCGATTCTGCCTGCGGGATCACCGGGTCGGGCGGTGAGGAGGCGAACCAGAACGCAGCAAAGAATAATTATTGCGCGACGGGCACACCCCAACCCATGACTATCGCCGATTTCGAGCAATTACAGACGCAGGCTGCAAACGATTCCAGTATCGGCTTCGGAGATTCGGATTCCGGCGGCCATACGAAAGGGCCGCAGGTGGATCGCGCGCCGTTACAGGCCTTGGGGGAAGGCAAGATCGTGACGATGACGGCGTATGTGCTGTTTGCACGGCAGGAGAAAGCTGAAAGTGTGAACTGCGGAAACAAAGTGCCGAACCAGCCCGCTTACCACGATATTCATATTGAGCTGGTCGATTCTGCGGCAACTACGGATGAATGCTCGGGTATTGTGGCCGAAATAATTCCGCATCATCGCCCCGATTCCTGGACGGCTTCGAACGTCTCAAAGCTGGTCTCCGCGAAATTGATGGTTCGCGTGACAGGGCAACTATTCTTCGATTCGAGTCATGTGCCCTGCCAAGAAGGGCAAGCAGTGGGAGACAATCCCAAGCGGGTTTCTCTGTGGGAGATTCACCCGATCTACAAGTTTGACGTATGCTCCCAGGGCACGTGCACAGCCGATTCCGGAGACTGGATGCCGCTCGATCAATGGAGCCAGTCTAAGCGCGCGCGAGAGATCGTTGTCCCGGAGCCCGCGCCCCAGCAGTAGCGTTCAGACCCATGACCTAACTTAAGGCCGAAAACAAGAAATTTGGCCGCTTTCACTTCTCCGATAACAACACTTGTCGGCGAGTGATCTAAAAAGCTTCCAAGAGGGAGACGTTCGAGCTGTTGCTATTCTTCACGATCGCTAAGTGATGACCATCGAAAGAAGAGACTGCCCATTCAAGGCTGAGGTTCTGACCGGACAACACGGTACTACTGGACCCATCTAAGCGAACGTTGATTAGTTTTGAATTTCCCCGACTATCCCGGGCGCAGACCCACAGTGCCTTAGAATCTGCGCTCCAGTCAATACCGTACAGATCAGACCAATCAGGTACGGCAACAAAACGCATCCAATCACTATTCATCGAAGCAATCCGCAGCCCGAATTGATCGGAGTTCGGACGCCCGTATTGCCAAGCAACATATCGGCCGTCGTGCGACAAACTGAAGTTAGGGTTGTCGACCTTCGCTTCGATAGCAGGCAATTCTTTACGCTCTCCGGTCTCAGGTCTGAACGAGAAGACTTTCAGACGGCCAGTCACGCCTTCAACAGGGACGGTCTGAACATAAATACAGCGAAGTTCGGGCGTTCTGGCGCATTCGAAATCCCAGAGGTCGGGGGCCTCCAATATCAGCCTCGGCGGGCCGCCAGCGAGAGCAACCTGCATGATCTTGGAATTGTCAGTATCTGCGCCCGGCTTCGCGCGAACGACATAAATGACATTCTTTCCGTCGGGTGACATTCTGGGAATATACAAGTCATCGCTCCCGCCCACAAGCAGATCGGCCTGCGTGGCATCGATAGACTGCTTGAAAACATGAAACGGGCCGTCCCGATTCGAGTAAAAGATCACGGACTTATTGTCAGGTGTCCAATCCATTGCATAGTCCAACCGCTGATCCAATGTGAGGCGGCGAAGAACACCAAGAGACTTTCCACCCGCCTTCAGATCTGCAATGTAGATATCCGGCTGGGGATTGTGACGCCGTAACGCGAGGCGTTTGCCGTCATCACTGAAACTGAGCTGTACGGCAATTCCTTTCCCGCTGGTGACCCTGACAGGAGAACCTGAAGCGTGGGTTCCAGAAGAATCGAGCGCCATCGACCAAAGATTTGTGTCTTGCTGGTTAGGCCGAGGCTCGCGGACAGGATAGAGGAGCGATCCATCTGGAAGCCAAGCTACTGCTGTGCCACCCCTGGGCACTCCCCGTGGCCCGGAATCTCGAACGGGCGTCGACGTGCCCCGAGCTAAATCAAACACTTCTATTTGGGTGTCAGGCGCACGCCGGAACGCATAGTATCTTGTCTTTGTTCTTGCATAAGCGAAGTGATTGCCGTCGGGAGACCATGCCGCTCGGCTAAAGCTGTCTTCGCCGCTGCGGATGATACGTCTCGCCCCACTTCCGTCCGACCGCATGAGCCAGACTTCTTCACCGGGCGAAGCGTGCTTCACGAAAACGATTTGAGAGCCACCGGGCGACAATGAAGCAGATTCGCCTTCACCGCATAGCATTTGTGGCGATCCGCCCATGATCGACAATTTCCATAAGCCCGGGGTGCCTTCGCCCTTTTCAATATTTGAGACGAGAAGATGAATGCCATCCGGGAACCAACTCTCAACGAGGGCCTCAAAATCCGGGGAGACGGGCACCGGATGAGTCTCTCCACCGTCCACGTCTCTTACATAAAGCCCGGTCGGATCGGAGTAAGCCAAGAGCTTTCCATCAGGTGAGATCGCGCTGCTGGTCACAGGGGTATCGTCAGGATTTGCCGTCAAGGGCGATTCTTTAAAAGTTGCGTGCCGCTTAGACGTTTCTCCGAAATGAGGGGAGACGGCGAAAGAACGCCAGAGTACGATGCCAACGGCCAGCGTGGCAAGCGTTATCCCCGCTGCCCCAAACTGAAAACCGCGTTTCTGGCGCCAGAGCGTCGACCGTCCCCTAAGCGGCTCTTTCATCTCGCTCCCGGCCGGCTCAGTTCTCGATATGGACTCCGTCACCGGCGCGACAAACTGGTATCCGCGTCCGGCAACCGTCGCAATGTAATGGTGATTCTTGGGGCTGTCCCCCAGAATCTTACGCACCGTGAAGATAGTCTGAGTTAAGTTCGCTTCTTCTACTACACTGCCGGCCCAAACGCGCGATAACAGCTCCTCCTTGTCCACCAACCGCCCTCGGTTCTCGACCAGCACGACCAGCGCATCGAGCGTTTTGCCTGCTAACGGGATCGGCTCGCCGTCCCGGCGCAGAAGCCTGGCTTCCGGATCCAGTTCAAAGGGACCGAAGATGTAGCGCGACATCGTTTTCCATCACTTGAGAGCCCAGCCAAGAACTTTTGAGACCGCTTTGAGAACGCTTGAGGCGCCGCACAGGAGTTTGATGCGCCTCCCGCTCGATGATCCAGGGCATGACGTGCCGCGAAACGATCCTCGTTGCTCCCCTCTCTATCTGGTTCTCTTTGGCTCTGACCGCTCCCGGAAACAGCCAATCCTTATTAGCTCTTCAGTCTACTCCCACTTTGAACGTGTTTGTCTACAGCTTTCCGGAACTCTCCCACTCGGTTATTCAGGGAGCCGAAAGCGAGGCTGGACGGATGCTTCGCCCCGTGCGCATCGACTTGAATTGGATCGACTGCACCTCGCGCCTACTCTCCGCTTCTTGCTGGTCGCCTCAGGTTCCAACCGATTTGATCGTCCGATTCCTTCCCAAGGCATTGCCGCAGGCGAGCGCAAGGGCGCTCGGAATTTCCGGGTCCTCGGCCGACTATGCTACGGCATTCATATTCTACGAGCGTATCTTGGCGCTGCGAACTCACACGCACTTATTGGCTGCCATGCTCGGGCGCGTATTGGCTCACGAGATCACACACCTGTTGTTACCGCAGGAGGATCACTCGGATTTTGGACTGATGCGCGGCCAGTGGAGCGCCGATGACCTGCGGTTCACGAGTGCGGCTTGCCTGGGCCTGTCTGCCCAGTCCGTTGAGTTCATGCAGAGGGAAGCGCTCCGGAGAATGGTACCGCAGGCGGTGCCTTGAAAAGTGACATGGCGGAGAACTGACCGGATCCGTGATTAGCCCCAGGTTGATAGCCTGCCCGGAACGCCAAAGCAGTAAAACATCTCACAAACCGCAGTCCATGCGACTCAGATCTCAAGGAGGCCTATGAAACCAGATTGGACGTCGATAGTTTTGAAAACTGTTATTTCGAAGTCTGACGCTTACCTTCGTCCTAGCATCCTACAACTTAGCAATGGCGCAGTCCGAAGCTTCAGGCGCTCATCAATGGCATAAACCCTGCTCGAATCGAACGCTGTTTGGCGAGTACGGAACCAAGCTGGAAGGTACGATCCTTGGCCCGAATTTCACCCTACGCACTTTGGTCCTGGCTCATTTTGATGGTGAAGGAAATATGACTTCAAAGGATTATGTGGTTCTCAACGGATTGCCCCCTGCAGAGGAGTGGAGGCAACTCACTGGAACCTATACCGTGAACCCCGATTGCACCGGATCAGCAACACTAGACGTTCCGCCCGGGCAACCATCTCTCAAGTTCCACTTCATCGTGGTGAAGGACGGCCAAGAAATCCTCGAAGTGGTGGATGGGAATGCGATCAGCGGGATTGCGCACAAGATTAACAGAGAGCACGAAGAGCGCAATTGACCATGTGCTCCGGAAGCGACGTTATCAGACAACTGCTCGGCGAAATGCTTGTCTGATTGTGTCCGGATCACTTCCAGAGTCGTCCGCAATCCGTACATTGGACCAAAGGCGGTCGCCCGCGCCCACTGTCCGGGTCGCCCGTGATTCAGCAGCAACGGGACAGCTGTGGCTGCGCGATGCCGTATACTGACCATCGTTACAGCGCCTGGGTGCAAGGAGTCGCGAAATGAAACGAGTACTTCTCGTCGCGCCAACGTTTCTGCTTGTAGCTGTGATCTTTGCTCCGAGCAAAATCGCCGCTACCTCGGATATGAAGGTAAGAGATGAGATCCTGGAGCTCGAACGCCAGCGGAACGAGGCGATCATCAAGGGCGATGCCGCTACGCTCGACAGGATGACGGCCGATGACTACACGTTCATAACATTGCGCGGCGAACTGCGCACCAAATCCGAAATCGTCCAAGGCTTCAAATCGGGATCATTTCACTATGATTCGCGGGAGATTTCCGACATGAAGGTCCGAGTATATGAGAACGCTGCTATCGTGACTGGTCGTTCAAATCAACGCGGTAAAGAGAACGGCAAAGACTACAGTGGCGACTACCGATTCACTCGTGTATACGTGAATCAGCGCGGCCGCTGGCTAACTGTCGCTCTACAAGCTACGCTCGTTAAACCTTAATGCAGTTATGGCGGCGGGTCGTCGGCAAATCTGGAAACAAGTTCGGTTTTAGCCGCGTAATCCATCCGAGATCGCTCGGAAACGGCGCTGGTCAGTTTCCGCTCGACAACGCGAAATTGGACGCGTGCAGATGCGTGATCTTCCAGCCGTTGGCGCTCTTTGCGAGAACAAACGTCCGACGCCCCAGAGTCCCGTTGTCCGGTCCCAGATGAAATGTGACGACCGCAACTGTCGGAGCGGGAAAATCGATGCGCATGTCCTTCGGTTGTATGTTCTGAAAGGGCGCATGCGTTACCCCTCGCCGGGCCGCAGCCTCGTGCATCGCCCGGAATTGCCGCGCCCAGGCGGCTTCAAACTGTTTCCGCTCATCTGTTCTCCTTCCAGTAGGCTGAGGAAGCGCCGACGGGTAGAAGACAACAGGCTCATCACTCCAGCACTTCTGGAATGCCGGCCAATCGAGATCGTTGAACGCCTTCAGAAATTCGCCCATCAGCCCACGTACTTCAGCTTCCGGCGTGAGTTGCACCGCAAGGCAGGAAGCCGCGCATAGCACACAAACGATAAGCTTCATCTCACAATTAGACAATGCATTCCCTATTTTCATGGATGGTCGGCAACAACCCGTACACTGGACCAAAGGCGGTCGCCCCGCGCCCAATGTCCAGGTTGCCCGCCATACGACCGCATGGATAAACTAGCGCCGAGTTAACCTGAGCGTCAGGACCTCGCCATGGCCGAACGACCAACATCCTTTGCTCAGCAAGAGATTCTCACGTCGGTTCGAGCTTACGAAAGGAGAGCTTATCTATGTCGCAAAAAAAGGTTTCTAGTGGTGTAGTACACGAAGTGCCCGCAGATTTAAAAAAAGCACTTACATCGACCCGCAAGCGTTAACAGCATGGGAGGATATTAAGCCCGAAAACAAGAAAGTCGGCCGCTTTCACTTCTCCGATAACGGCACTTTTCGGCGAGTGAGATCCAATTTCCGGATCGTCCGTCATCCAGGAGCGATCAGGCCGCATTGATATCCGCCAGCGGCAAAGCAAGGTTCTAGAACTGAGTTATGGAAAATAGGAAAAAATTATGCGCAAGCTTCTTATTTGCTTGGCTGCATGTTCTCTCGTGCATGCCACTGAAATACGCGTGGCTCTGGAACCGCAATCGGTTCGCAAAACGGCTCCGGAGTTCGTACTGCTTGACGCATCCGGCAAATCGGTCTCGCTGTCCAGTTTCAGGGGCAAGCCCCTTCTTCTCGACCTTTGGGCCACTAAGTGCGGTGGCTGTATCAAAGAGATTCCCTCGTTTATTGAAGTTCACCACAGCTACGCTGTGAAGGGACTGGCAGTGGTTGGCATTTCCATGGATGTTCTTTATGAAGACCTGAAAGGTCCTACTGAGGCATGGGAACTCGTCAA
The DNA here is from genome assembly GCA_963722935.1 of uncultured Acidobacteriaceae bacterium. Lineage (GTDB taxonomy): Bacteria > Acidobacteriota > Terriglobia > Bryobacterales > Bryobacteraceae > Bog-105. The sequence goes on from CAVROY010000002.1 coordinate 654,748, forward strand.
CCCATTTGTAAAAGCCCACAACCTTGATTACCCTATCCTGATGGGCGATGACGGGATCACCAAGCGGTATTCGGTTGAGGCGCTTCCGGTCACGTATCTTATCGACAATCGTGGCCGGATCGCCGCAAAATACGTCGGTATCGTTGACCGCTCTAACCTTGAAGCAAATATCAGGGCACTTCTGGTCGAGCGTTGAAGCTATCGTGTGCGGCAATCCGGTAGTTGGGACCAGAAAACACGGTTCAGGGACAATGACGGGGCAGTCGCTAACGACCACTACCGCCTTGGCAGCGAGGAGCCTTTCACCGGCTCAGGCGCTACGGCAAATTAAATAGAACGGAAACTTCCTTCACGCGCTGATCACCAATCGCGTGGTCTTTCAGACGGTCTCGCTCGACTACACCGCCCCATCGTCGATACGCGGCAATGGCCTGATGATTTGTATCGAGCACCCATAGGTAGGCTCTTAGAAAGCCCTTCTCTCGAAGCTCGGCACATGCGTTCTTATGCAGGATATACCCAATACCGTGGCCCCAGTGCTCTTTGAGCACGTAAATTGCGTAGATCTCTCCCCAGTCCTGTCGATCTTCGTCGCGAGCGCGGCCGAAACAAACAAATCCTGTCGCTGTATTATTCACGTTTGCGATGAGCAAGCCAGAGAGGTCGCGATTGGGAAATTGTTCCTGCCAAAGCCGCAACCGCCTCGCCACGTCGAGTTTGTCCAGATAGACTTGAGGCACTTGGCCAACATACGTCTGCTTCCAAGAGGTGACGTGAATCTGGGCCACTTCGGGCAAGTCATCGTATGAGGCGCGGGAAATCCGTAACTGGTCGGGCATAACTGGTGCCTATCCTCTTCCGGATCGCCCGCGATTCACCAACCAACCGGGACTCGACTTAGTGGCGCCTGACCCCGTTGGAATAATCCTCGCAGGCGGTTACTTCTGTGACGGCTCCGACGCTCGCACCTCCGTGCCAGAAGTCAGCGAATCCGAGGGATTTTCGATGATCGCGTCCTGGGCTGTAAGTCCGGAAAGCACTTCCACCTCCGTTCCATAATCGCGACCGATGGTGACCGGCACCAGTTCCGCTTTGTTGTTCCGAACCACTGCCACCTGCATGCCACTGGAGCGGAAAATCAATGTGTTGACGGGGATCACTACGGCGGCGGTCTCGGATTTCAGCTTGAGGTGCACCGATAGAAATGCGCCTGGCAGCAACTCGCCAGTCGGGTTGTCGACGTCGACTTCGGTCAGCAGCGTGCGCGATACCGGGTCAATCGAATCGGAAGTACGCACGATCTTTCCGGGGAACCGCCTGCCGGGAAATTCCGCCTGGGTGAGGTCGGCTGCGCCGCCGGGCTTCACATCGCGCGAATACTGCTGCGGCACGTTGATGTAAACACGCAACCGATTGGTAGCGGCGATGTCGAAAAGTTCCTTGCCCGGGGCGTTTCCGCCAGCGTCGATCAACGCGCCAATATCGATGTTACGCGCAGTGATTACGCCATTGAACGGAGCATAGACGTTCTGAAAGTGCTGCGTCTCTTCCAGTCGCCGCACGTTGAAGGCTGCCGAATCCAGCATCGCCTTCTTCGCCTGGAGGTCGCCGATTCGGTCTTCCACGTCCTGTTTTGCGACCGAATCGGTCTTGAATAACGTCTGATAGCGCGCTGCCGTGGTCCGAGAGAGGTCATAATTGGCCTGAGCTGTGGCCAGGTCGGCGCGGGCCTGATCGAGTTGGCGGTCGATTTCCGGAGTCTCAATCACCGCCAAGAGCTGGCCGGCTTTGACATGCGCACCGATATCGAAATTCCAGCTCTTCAGGTAACCGTTCGTTCGGGCATAAATCGGCGTGGCGACGTAAGCCTGAGCATTGCCGGGAAGCACCACCTCTTCCACATTCCCGCCGGATTTCGAATGGATGACGCTCACAGTAGGGATGGCCATCTCCTGAGCGGACTGCCGTTTCAGAGCGGTCGCCGCGTCGACCCGCGACTCAATGCCGTTGAAGATGTCATAGCGATTGCGGCCACTAAGGCACAGATCACAACCGCGATCACGATGCGGAACGATGTCGAGATGCGCGGTATCGATTGCCGATCGGGAGCCGACGGTTTGCTGGGTGCTCATCGACCGGAAGCTCCAGCGGAGCGGGCTCGCGCCCGGCTATGCAGAAATGCGAAAACCGCCGGGACGAAGGTCAGGGTCGCGACCGTTGCGAAGAGCAGGCCGCCAATAACTGCCCGCCCAAGCGGAGCATTTTGTTCCCCGCCTTCGCCCATCCCCAGCGCCATCGGAACCATGCCGATGATCATTGCCAAAGCCGTCATAATTACGGGACGGAAGCGGGTGAAGCCCGCAGCCATTGCCGCGCTCACAGGATCGTCAGATTCCAGCAGTTCCTCTTTCGCGAAACTGACCACCAGGATGCTGTTGGCGGTTGCGACACCCATGCACATGATGGCGCCCATCATTGCGGGGACGCTGAGAGTCGTATGAGTCGTAAAGAGCATCAGAAGGATGCCCGCCAGCGCGGCAGGCAATGCCGTGATAATGATGAACGGATCGAGCCAGGACTGAAAATTGACTACGATCAGCAGATACACCAGCAGGATCGCGAAGAACAGGCCACCGATCAGTCCTAAGAACGATTGACGCATGGTCTCGATCTGCCCCCGGATAAGCATCTCCGAGCCGCGCACCAAATTCCGGCGATTGGCATTCACAATCCGCTCAACATCGGCGCCGACTCCCGCCAGATCCCGGCCGTCCGATGCGCCGAAAATATCGATCGTCCGCTGAATATCGTAATGGTTTACCACGGCCATGCCATTGCCGCGGCTGATGGAGGTGACATCGTTGAGTATCTCCGAGGTTCTAGGCTGTGCTGCCGTTAGCGGCAGGTTGCGCAGGTCCTGTAAGGATTTGACGTCATATTGGGGTACCTGGGTAACCACGTCGTAGCTGACGCCGTTTTGAGGGTTGAGCCAGAAAGTTGGCTGGGTCTGAAAGCTTCCGCTGAGTGAGATCAGCAGACTTTGCGCCACATCGGATTGTGTATAGCCGCTTTCGGCAGCCTTGGTGCGGTCGGTAAAGACGTGCAGCTTAGGCTGATCGAAAGTCTGCTGGATGCGAAGATCGGCGATGCCCGGGACGCGGCGCATCTGGTTCATGATGCGATCAGCCAGGTCGCGATTGGCTTCCACATTCTTACCGACAATCTGAACGTCAATGGGTGCGGGCAGGCCGAAGTTCAGGATCTGGCTGACGATATCGTCGGGCAGAAAATAAAAATCGATACCGGGAAATTCCCGCGGCAAGCTACTCCGCAAAAGACGCACGAATTCCTCGGTGGGGCGGTGCTCTCGGGTAAGTGAGACCATGATGTCGGCATCGGCCGAGCCCACCGGCGCCGAATTGCTGTAGATCGTGTTGATGCTGCTATATGGCAAGCCGATCTCATCCAGGATATTGAGCAACTGATCGGGAGGGATCTGGCGGCGGATGGACTTTTCCACCAGATCGCAGATTCGCGCGGTCTCTTCGATGCGGGTTCCTGTTTTGGCTCGTAGATGCAACTTGAATTGGCCTGCATCGGATACCGGGAAGAAGTCCTGGCCGATCCAGGGGTAAAGCAGAAAGGCGGAAAGGCAGAGGAGCAGAAAGAGCGGCAGAAACATCGCCCGCCGACGAATCAGTACCGCAAGGATGGCCTCATAACCCTCGCGCAGGCGATCAAAACCGCGCTCAAATGCCCGCTGGAACAGCACGAAAGGATTGCGGCTTGGCCCGTGATGCTGGTGCTTCAGCAAGTATTTCGCCAAGGTCGGCACGAGAGTACGCGAGAGGCCATAGGAAGCCAGCATCGCGAATACGACCGCTTCGGCAAGGGGTACGAACAGGTAGCGCGCTACGCCGCTGAGAAAGAACATCGGCAGGAAAACGATGCAGATGCATAGCGTGGACACTAAAGCCGGGACAGCAATCTGCGAAGCGCCGTCCAGGATGGCCCGCTCAATTTCCTTACCTTGGTCCAGATTCCGGTTGACGTTTTCGATTTCCACGGTCGCGTCGTCCACCAGAATTCCCACTGCCAGGGCCAAGCCTCCGAGCGTCATGATGTTGATGGTTTCGTGCAGCAAACTGAGCACGATAATCGACGTAAGGATGGAGAGGGGGATGGAGATTGCGATGATCAACGTGCTGCGCCAACTTCCGAGGAACAGGAGGATCATCAGTGCGGTGAGGGCCGCGGCGATGACTGCCTCGCGAATCACGGCGTTGATGGAGGCTCGCACGAAGATAGATTGATCGGCGAGGGGCTGGATCTTCAATTCCGGCGGCAGCGTCGCCGATACCACCGGCAGCAACTTGCGGATGCCGTTCACCACGGATAGAGTCGAAGCATTGCCGGCCTTTAGAACCGTGAGCAACACCCCGCGGCGGCCATCTTGCCGAACGATATTGGTTTGCGGCGCGAAGCCATCCCGCACGTAGCCAATATCCCGGATGTATATCGGCGAGCCGTTCACCACTTTTACCGGAAAGTTGTTGAATGCCTCTACTGTGGTCGGAGATGAATTCAGATCCACGTCGTACTCGAACTGGCCGATCTTTGACGTGCCGGCCGGAATGATGAGGTTCTGTTTGTCAATGGCTGCAGTAATATCGGCTGCCGACAAGCCCTTCGACTCCATTGCCGCCGGGTTGATATCGACCATGATTTCCCGCTGCTTACCGCCGTACGGATACGGGAATAGCGCAGCCGGGAATAGTCACTAGCCGCGTGCGGATGAAGTTGACGCCATAGTCGAATAGTGCCTCCTCTGTGAGTCCTCGGCCCGGAGAGACCCAGTTGGATGATGGGCACGCTTGAAGCGTTGTAGGCCAGCGAGAAACGGCGCGGTTGTACCTGGCGGCAACTGCCGCAGCACCGGCTGTGAAACAGCGCTGACCTGGGCCATCGCCGCGTTGATATTGACGCTCGGGTTGGAAGAAGACCTTGATGATGGCGCGCCCATTGATCGACTGAGACTCGATGTGCTCAACGTCATTGACCGTGGTCGTTAGAGATCCGTTCGTATATGGAGGTAATCCGCTCTTCCATCTCCTGGGCATTCAGGCCCGTATAGTTGAAGGCGGCGGCGATTACCGGGATATCGATGTTCGGAAAAATATCGGTGGGGGTTCGGAGAATGACAACTGGAGCCAGAATCAGTATGAGCAGCGCCAACACGATAAACGTGTACGGGCGCGCCAGCGCGAGTCGGACTATCCACATTCCTGGTTACTCCAAACGTTAGCGGCCGCCATCAAATAGTAGACACGGCGTCTCGTAATTCGTATATTCAAGATTGTCGCACGGGATGGCCACTTCTCAAGAACAACGCTCGCGGGAGAGGCCGTCCGCGTGACGAGTCTGCGACGGCGGCGGATACTGAAGGCGGCGCTCGAACTGATGGATACAGCGGGGTTTGCCCAGGTAACCGTCGAAGCCATCGCCGAGCGCGCCGGCACCAGTAAGGCCACCGTATACCGCTGGTGGCCAAACAAGGCGGCAGTCGTGATTGAGGCTTTCCGCGAAGCAATAGCGCCGGAACTACCTCTGCGGAACACTGGAACGCTGCGCGATGACCTGACTAGCCAGCTCCGGAACTTCTCGCGTGTGTTATTGGGCCGGGGCGGGCGTATGCTGCGATCTTTCGTAGTGGCAGGCATGAGCGATCCGGATGTGGCGGCGGCGTTTCGCTCCATCTGGAGCGCACCCCGGCGGGCCGAGGCCAAACAGATGCTGCGCCAAAAACAGGCGAGCGGACAATTGCGGAAGGATGCCGATCTTGACCTGGTGCTGGACCTCTTGTACGGCCCACTGTATTACCGGTTCCTGGTCAAGAATGAGCCACCTTCTCAGAAGTATGCCGAAGCGGTCGTCGAGTTGCTGATCCAGGCGTTAGAGTAATTCGATCACAACTAACCGCGCTGGTGACCGTGCAATACGTTCATTTGGTATTCGTACCCGGCGAATTCCTTCGAACGCACTACTCCCAAAGAGCGTCGAAGAGAGATGATGTTGCTTGCATTTGAAGTGTTCACCGTCTTCCTGACGGCAATCGCCATGGGTCTGGCACTAGCGCATGCCCTGGAATACCCGGGCAAGCTTCGCTTAGATGAGCAGACGTATAGAGCCGTACAAGCCATCTACTATCCGGGATTTACAATTGGCGGAATCGCAGAGCCAGTGGCCGCCATTGCGGTTCTGGTTCTGCTGGTGATTGTGCGTGATCGGAGGGCACAGTTCTCTTGGCTCGTAGCAGCCTCCATCGCACTGGTTGCCATGCACGCCGTGTTTTGGTCCGTGACTCAACCCGTCAACCGATATTGGTTAAAAAATCAAAAGCTTAGCGAAGCCGGAGCTAAGTTCTTCGATACCGGACACATCAATGCACCGGATCGAAGTGGTACCCGCGTCACAGACTGGAGATGCTTCCGCAATCGCTGGGAGTATTCACATATCGTGCGTGCGATCCTGTCGGCAATTGCGTTTATCGCGATCACCGTAGTTGTCGCGACACGCTAAATTCGGAGCGTATGGCCGACTTTCTTCGGTCGTGGTCGGAATACAGCGTTGTGTCGAACTGAGATCGGTCGCGGTCCTGGCCGACAGGTGCCGTTCTCAACGTCATGGAAGCCCTACGCTGAAATCGCCTACGGACGTCGACTAAAACCGCTCGCGAGAGCATTCCACCGAATCGCGCGGGTTATCCAAAGGAACAGCAGAATGAGTATTCCCGGACCCGCCACCAGGAACGCCAGCTTAATGGGATAAGTGGCTGCATAGCTCATGTCCAGGCTCCTCTCTGGCAGGCTGATCTCCAGTTTTGGATGGGCTAACTCGGGCCCTTGGGCGTCCTGGAGATTTCTGACGATGATCCTTTGGCGCAGTCGTCGCGTTGAATGGCAATGGCCGAGCGCCGCCGTGTTGCCGCGCAATCGATAGTTATAGGTTCCTTTTTGGAGCAGAGCGCCGCTGTCATCTACGATTCGCCAATTCAGGTCTAAAGCTTTCCACTTTGCGCTGGGATCACCCCACTGGATGTCGATTCGGTAATCCTCGTTCGACTCTGTCAGGAAAAAAAGGGACGAGTATTCGCCGCGCATGACAGGAAGCGGCATGCTAACCGGAAGCGAACTGTGGGTTACTCCCCACCAGCACAAGATCCCCAGAGGCGCGAAACCCAAAAGAACTAACGACCACGCGAGGCCGGCAACTATCTTGCGCCACTCCCAACCTTTCACCATGGTTGCCTCTCGATGGGACTCGTCTTAAGAGTAGCTTCTCTCGAACTCTGAGTGCATCGTCGGCGACTCGCCCACTACGGGTCCGATCCGGTTCGAGGTTTCGGCTGGATGCCGATTCGATCATTAACGGCGTTGCGGATCCGCTGCTTGCAGCCGAGATATCGCTCGGTCGTCTGCACCGACACGTGTCCAAGGAGAAACTGAATCTGGTCTAGTTCGCCCCCGGCTTGGTGGCAGAGCCGGGCGCAAGTTCGCCGGAGATCGTGTGGAGCGAGTTTCTCGATGCCGGCACTTCTCGCATATTGTCTGACAATGTGCCAGACTACCTTCTCGGTCAATCCACTTCCCCACACTGTGCCTGCTCGCGTCACGCGCCTGAAGACTCTCCCACTTGAGATCCCGCTGACTGCAGCAATCGTTGATCAGATCCTTTACCCAGTCCGGCACCGGTATGGTCCGAATGTGAGAGGCTTTGCCAATTAGGTCGATCATGGCCCAGTGGCCCTCTCGTTGCTGCAGGTCGGAGACGTTCAACTGAACGGCTTCGTGCCGACGCAGACCGCAGGCGACGAGTATGGCTAACAACGCCAAGTCTCGTTTGCCCTTCATAGTCTCGGGGTCTGGACTCTCAAGCAATGCTGTCGCCTGATCCGGCAGAAGCCAGTTCCCGAGTCGAACTCCGATCTTCTTAACGCCTCTCACTCGCCTGATGCCGGCCGCCAGGCCGGCACTGAGGAGGCCGCAATCAGACGCCTCCTGCGCCAGACGTCGCACCGCCCCCAATCGCAGATTTAATGGTGCCTGGCGCCAGTTTGCGTGACTCGAGGTGAAGGCGGTACCGCATCACAACGGTTGATTAAATGAGAGCCGCGGTTCGGAACAGTACCACTCCACGAACTCGTAATTGCATGCCGGTACCCGCGTTGAGCATCGGCACACGTCAGGCCGTTTAGAACTGCGGATTTCGCCTGGTCTAAATCTGGCAGCCGCAAGACTGTCTTTGGCACGGCACGACGTTTCTTCCTCGAGTGCCGCTTTTGCATCGGTTCGCGGTCCTCCCAACCGCTAATCGATCTTGCTCAAATTCAATTGACGTGTTGCCCGTCATCCTGGCACAACTCGGAAACAACTCCTCAGGATCGGTAAACCCTTCGCGATTAGACGTGGGTAATCACACTTTGCGCTTAATTCCAAGTAGCTGGCCAACCAGCTAGAGTCGGTTTGAAAGACGTTTCCGCAGAAGCGCGCGCCAGACGCGGCAATACCAATCGGAGACACCTGGCCGACGTTTTGTGTCGAGAGTCTCGACAGTTCCCGCGAGGAAGACCAAATGGAGTATACTTAGCCACTATTGTCGAAAGGCCCAACTGCCATATTCTGTCCGTGTAACGACATTTGTTCTCTCAATACAATTGCTGTTGCCCAAAAGTGACTGGGCGCAGCTATCAGATGGTGCAAAAGCGGCCATCCTTATCAATAGTCGATACACCGTCTATTCGGATCTGACGTATGAGCGAGCGAGTAATCAAGAACTAAAACTTGATCTTTATCAACCTCCAGCTTCCCAAAGACCAAGCTCCGTGATCATGTACATTCATGGCGGCGGATGGGCTCAAGGGAACAAGAGCGATGAGATGCTGTGGTTGATTCCCTATCTGCAAGCGGGCTGGGCGGCCGTCAATATTGAGTATCGATTATCATCTGTAGCACCAGCGCCGGCCGCCATTGAGGACTGCCGGTGCGCGCTTCGTTGGCTTCGCCGCAATTCTCGTCAATACAATTTGGATTTGAGAAAGATCGTGGTGACAGGAGCCTCGGCAGGCGGCCACCTGGCACTCATGACCGCCCTTGTTCCCGACGATGCTGGTTTTGACAACCACTGCTTTGCAGAAGACGATCAGCCTTGGACCGGCAAGATACCAGACGCGCCGAAAGTCGCTGCAGTGATCAATTGGTTCGGTCCTACCGACCTCTTAGACATGCTGCACGAACGTCGTTCCTATGCGATTTCTTGGCTATACAATCCCGTTGGCATGGAGGAGTTAGCTAAGCACGTCTCCCCTCTCACATATGTGCGACATGGAGTTCCACCGGTCCTAACAATTCACGGCGATAGTGATCCGCTAGTTCCGTACTCTCATGCAGTCCGGCTACACGAGGCACTAACTAAGGCCGGTGTGCGAAACCAATTGATCACGATTGTCGGAGGAAAACACGGCGAATTTACTGAAGCAGAGTGGCTGAAGGGCTACGAGGCGGTTCAAGCGTTTCTTCGGCAACTCGACCTTCTGCCTGACTTGTCGAAGTAGATCCGTCCCGACGGCGCAGGGTACCGGGTACCGGATTCCGATCCGTGTCCTATCTGCTAGGAAAGTGCTGACTCGACGCCGACAGATAGATACGCCCTGACGGCGATGTGTTAGTTTCCGAGTTGATCCTGCATCGTCGGCAATCCGGTAGTTGCGATCGGAAAGCGCTACCGGAAAGTTGCTTTCTTTCGCAGTTCAAAATGGCTGAATCGCGTCCTCGGAACTCTTACGTCAACGCATGTGGGGCTCAGGCGTTGTAGCACTTCGCGAAGGCGACCCGGAATTTGGCCATCTCTTCCGGCGTTCCCACGGACACGCGGATCCAGTTTGGCCATACCGGCCAGGCGCGGCCCACGTAGACGTTTTGCTGCGCCATGTCTTTGTAAAAATCGTGTCCCGAGCGCTTCACCTTAATCATGAAGCAATTGGTTTCCGAAGGAATAAACTCGACATTCTTAGATGCCAGCCAATTGCAAGTCTCGTCGCGCGTATCGGTCATGAACTTGCGCCGCTCGGTAACCAAAGTCTTCACCTTCAAGCTGGTGTTCGCGCCATACATCGCAGTAATAGGCATCGCGCCCGCGCTCCACTGTGTCACACGAGCCAGCAAATCGGGCTTCGCGATGGCCGCGCCGGCGCGCAATCCAGCCATCCCGTAGAGTTTGGAGAACGTCCGCAGAATAACGACCTCTTTATCGTTCGCCGCCATATCGACGCAAGGCAACTGCGCTTTTTGAAAAGTGAATGTAGGCTTCGTCGATCATCACGACCGAGCCTTGCGGCTTATTCGCGAGCAGATATTCGATATCGGCACGGCTGGTGATCGTTCCGGTCGGGTTATTGGGGTTGCAAATGTAAAACAGCCCCGCGTTCGGAGCCGCCGCAAGCATCGCTCGTACGTCGTGATCGTAGGTTCCCTTGCGAAGCGGCACATTCATGACCTGCGCCCCGACATATTTCGCGGCCATTTCGCCGGCCTCATAGCCCGGATCGGCTTTCACGAACGCCCGGTCTTTTGAACAAAACGCGAGCACGGCCTGATGCAGCGGGGCGCTCGATCCGGCGAAGATCTGGATATAGCGTCCCGCGGGATTCGGATCGAATTTTATTCCCAACGTCTCGGCCATTGTGGCTGCCAGCATATCGCTCGAATCGAACATGTAGCGGCCACCCTGTTTCACCACGTTGTAGATGGCTTCCGCAGCTTCCGGGCAAGGTCCCAGCGGATTTTCATTGGCATCGATCTTCACGCCGCCTGGCGGCACGTGATGGATCTTCGACATTTGCGCCAGCGCCTGCTCGTTGTAGAAGGGCAGTGCCGCGCCGGCAGTGAGAATCGTCGCGATGCGACCAAACGTTCTCCGCGAAAATCCCCGCTTGAGAAGATCCGTCTGTTGTTCCGCGCTCAGAGTAGATGGCATTTAGCTCCTGGTACGTTCATTCCGAATTGTAGTCAATTTCCATGTACTAAGAAGGACATCGGCTATGTCCATGGGATGACATGCGTGGAAAGTCGCTTGCTCTCACAGGATTTCTTCTCACCGCGCCGGTTTACGCCGCGTTTGCGACGTCTATCGGACCGGTTAATCAATTAGTAGTATTCGGGGACAGTCTCTCGGATTCGGGAAACGCATATACGCTCGAAAATGCATATATCGCTATTCACGGGTCCTTGCCTCCGGGCGAACCGTACCCAGTGCCGCCGGACTACACGCTCGGCAGCTTCACAGATGGACCTGACACCAGTCCGGGCACGAATGCTCCGACGGGTGTATGGGTAAACCAGCTTGCCACCAAGCTCGGCGTCTCCACACCACAGGCTTTTTACGTCAGCGGCGGGACGAATTATGCTACTGGATCGGCCGAAGCAGGCCATAACAGTGCAGTTTCCTCTGGGCGTTCCGTATCTGGACGACCAGGTCGGACTTTTCACCGCTTCTCATCTGACTGGCGCGCCTTCGAGTGCACTGTACGTTTTGTGGATTGGCGGCGACAACATTCTTGCCGGGCAGAATCCTGTGACTGCGGCCGATAACGTCTATTCCAATATCCAAACCCTGTCTCTCGAGGGCGCCAAATATTTCCTCTGGCCGAACATGCCATTGCTTGGGGACACGCCCGTCGGCAGCGCGAACAGCAGCTTATTGAATGCAGCCTCGATGGCATTCGACGCGGAATGGCAGGTCGATTTGGCCAAGTTGCAAGGCCAGGGAATTCAGGTGGTTGGCGAAGATGTGGATAGTCTGTATAGCGCCATACTCGGTTCCCCAGGCGCGTACGGGTTCACGAATGCCACGGGCGCGGCGTGGTGCGGTCCCGGTGCTTTGCCGAACTGCGCGGCCAACAATCCGAACGATTTCGTCTTTTGGGATGGCGAGCATCCGACCACCGCGGCCGATGCCTTGCTTGCAAACGTCGCTTACGACGATCTGACCGGCGTTCCAGAACCGCAGAACATCGGGCTTGCCCTGGTGGGATTCTGCGGCATTCTTGCCGTATATCGCCGCAGCCGCAAGAAGGCTCGCATTATCTAAAAGCGATAGATCGCAGCCGCTGGCGCGCCGTTCGGCATTTTGCTGTTCGGCGCGACGTATACCTGGCCGGCGTGCAAAATCGTTTGCACTGCGGCGTCGTTGACCAGGTCTTCATCCTCGGTCGTCCCGCTCGCGCGTCCTTTGACCGTGTATGTGGATTCGTCGAACCGGCCTGTGGCTTCGAGTGTTTCGGAAACGAGCAACGTCAGTACGCGTCCCTCATGCGCGGCGGTGACCACCTCTTTCAACCGGTTGGACGCGCCTCCGCCCGCCTTGTGGTTATATTCGGCTAATTCCGCGTCTACCTTCTTCTCATAACAGCGCAAGATCGCATCAATTGCCCGGGCGTGCATTTCACCGGATTTCAGACTGTTCGGCGCGCCTTCGACCGACTCTTCCGCAAGATGAGGATAGTGGTTCAGCGAGCGGTAAAGAGCGATCTCGTAATCCACGCCTGCCAGCACCAGCGGTTCGGTTTTGCCGCGTAAGCGCTCATTGAGGCCATGATCGATTTGTCCATAGAAGTGAGTGAGATATTCGTTCTTATCTTCGCGATCGGTACTGGTGCCAAACATCACGCCTTTCGAACTGCCCACAGAAGGACCAGGACTGGAACGGTTGTCCATGACGTGATCGGGCTTTGCGGAATCCATCCACGCATCAAAATTCGCGGCGGTTTTGGGCGGCAGCGTAACCTCTTCCGAAGTTCTCATGGTGCAGTACAGCAGCCGCACATCTTTTTGACTCAGAGCCAGGATGTAGAAGGTTTTGCCACGTGTCAGTTGCTCGAGCAGAGGGCGGATGTAAAAATGCGGGCCGAATACGGCGCGCGAGATCACTGGATCGCTCATCCAGCTCACACGAAAAGCTTCGGGCGATCGAAACACAGCGACGGATTCGCCTTGCGGCTCGGCGCCTTGGATAACTGCATCCCAGTTGGAGACCGCCTCGAACATCTCGCGCGCTTCGGCTCCGGATTGTTGGACTTGCGGCTCAATACTGCGCATCAACTCGCGCCACTCGAGCGGGTTGGCTTTCGCGCTGGTGTCGCGCGGCGTTTTGCTGAGCTGCATAAAAACGCTCAAACAGGGTCCCTTGGAGCTGAGGAGCGGTTTCAGATCTTTCAAGCTCTGAAATTCGGCTAATTCCACCGTCAAAGTATCCATACATTTAGGAGACAAACCCGCCCCAATCCCGTTACCTTCACGTTGTCCAGCGAAAGTGGCGAGTAACGGGAGCGTTGCGGAAGAATCTCGAATATATGAGCGCGAAGACGAATTTCCCCGATTCCGACGAATCGGCCCGCAAAGTGCATCCCCTTGCCGATGAGGAGCAGTTCCCGGACGATGCGGAGGAATCCATTCTTCCGGGTTTACAAATCTCGGGCAAGTCCGGGAAACACTCGGCCGCCGAAAAGCTGGCCGCATCCCGTCCTGAATTCGGGACGGGCCGGAGAGCCGAACCCGTTCCCGGAGCGTTCGGGAAGGACGAGACTCAGCACCCCGCTGGAAGAAATGCCAGCCCGGGAACGAACCGTTACCATTGCGAGACGTGCGGCCGCTATTTCAATACGGAAGAAGAACTATCGGCTCACGAAACGGAGTGCCGTCTGGCGAAAGCAGCGGCGCAGGGCGGTCATTCTTAAGGCGCGATCGAGATTTCGATAACGCGGTGATCTCCGTCGCCATGCTGTAGGCGGATCTCAATTCGATTTGCGGGCATCAGCTCGGGGAACCGATCGCCCCACTCAATGAGTACAAGAGCGGGTTGAAGGAACAAGTCTTCCAGGCCGAGACGGCACGCCTGCTCCGGCGTTTCCAGCCGGTACAAGTCCACGTGGTAGACGCTCACCGGATCGCCATATTCGTGGATCAGACTGAAGGTGGGGCTGCCGACATCGTCCGCGCGGGCCGCTCCGCGGGCTTCGACGATTCCTTTCGCGAGGGTTGTCTTTCCGGCCCCGAGATCGCCGATCAGCAGCACCACGCCGCGCGGCGGCAGTTGGTACGCGAGTTCCTGGCCAAGCGCACGCGTTTCGTGCTCGGAGCGGGTGTCAAAGCGGCGGACGGAGTTCATTCATCGCCTCGGGCAGGTAATCGAGCATGTCCGTCGCCAGCATGGCTTCCTGGCCCCAATAGTTCGCAGCCAGCTCTCCGCATCGGCCGTGCAGCCACACGGCCGCCACCACGGCCCGCCGCCAGTCTTTTGGATGCTGGGCGATTATTCCAGCAATCATGCCGGTCAGGACATCGCCCGTGCCGCCGGTCGCCATGGCTGGGGAGCCGGTCGGGTTCACCCAAGCTTCACCATCCGGAAAAGCGATGATGGTCCGGTCGCCTTTCAGCACGACCGTAGCGCCGCTGCCGGCTGCCAGTTCTTGCGCGACGCCCAATCGGTCGGCCTGAACATCCTTGGTCGATTTTCCGATCAGGCGAGCCATTTCACCCGGATGCGGCGTCAGGATTCGCACTTTGTTCGTTTTCGGCAACGAGCCAGCCAGAGCGTTTAGCCCGTCGGCATCGACAACCGCCGGCACTTCCGCTTCCTCGTACAAGCGTTTTACCAAACGAACTGTCTCGTCTTCTGTGCCGAGCCCGGGCCCGAGGGCCAGGACGGTCATTTTTTTCAAAAGCTCGAGCAAGTGGTCGCCGTCTGCGAAACGAAGCCGGCCAGTCCCGGTCTCCTCCAGCGGCTCGGTCATCAGCTCCGGGCGGTAGGTGGCAACCATGCTGAGGGCGCTCTTCGGAACGGCAACGGTCACTAAACCGGCGCCGCTGCGATACGAACCCAATCCGGTCATGGCCGGAGCCCCGCTTTTGCCAAACGAACCCCCCACCACCAGCACGTGTCCGTACAAGCCTTTGTTCGAGTTCTGTGGGCGGTGGACGAATAAAAGACGAATATCGTCGAGCCTCGTCAGGTTGAGCCGGTAGTTTGGGTTCGTTTCGAAAAGCTCGTCGGGACTGCCGATGGGCACAACCAGCAGCTTTCCCATGTGCTCGTAGGCTGGGGAAAGGCATTGGCTTCGTTTCGCAGCGGTGAAGGTGACCGTATAGCCGGCGCGCACGAACTCGCCGGTTGGGTTCGTTTCGTCGGAGGGCAAACCGGAAGGAATATCGATCGCGACTTTGCTGGCGAGTGGAAAACGGTCGTTGATCAGACGGATTCCGTCGAGCGACGGTCCCTTGGCCGGACCGCTCAAACCGGTGCCGAGCACCGCGTCCACCACGACCGTCGCCAGATTGGCTTCGTTTGGTAAATTCCGGGTGACCGGACATCCGCAGACATCCAGCATCCGCCTGTTCGCCAAAGCATCGCCTGAGAGCGACTCAGGATCAAACAATTCGATAACGGTCAGGTCACGGCAGAGCTTCCGGGTAAAAAGCTGGCGCGCGACGACAAATCCATCGCCGCCGTTATTGCCCTTACCGCAAACCACAACGACCCGCTGTTCCGAGAGGGGAGCGAAGGTCTGTAGAAGGAAATCGACTATCCGGCCGCCTGCATTTTCCATTAGGATCAGGCCGGGGATGCCACGCTCGATGGTGAGCCGGTCGACTTCACGCATTTCTGCGGCGGTCAGGATTTTCACGCGGCTTCGACCTCGCGGGCGAGAAGCAGAGTCATATCGTCGTGCAGTTCCGGAGTGCCGGTCCAACTGCGGACCGCTTCGAGGACAACCTGGACAATCTCCTGATCTTCGCGGTTGGCATGCTTATGCACCAACTCCACGAGCCGCTCTTCCCCGAACATTTCGCCGTACGCGTTTTCGGGCTCGGTGATTCCGTCGGTGTAACAGACCAGCAGATCGCCGGGACTCATGATAAGGCGGCTCTCGTTGTATAACGAAAACGGAAAAGCACCGACCACCGTGCCATTGGAATCGAGCGATACGACGTCGCCATTGCGGAATAACAGCGGCGAGAGATGGCCGGCGTTGGTGTAGGTCAACGTGCGGGTGGGCTCATCGAACATCGCAAAGAAGAAGGTGGCGTACTTTTCGGGCGAGGTGTGGGCCCACAGTCTGTTTGTTGAGAGCGGAGACCAGACGAGCGGTATCGATCGGCGGCGATGGTAAAGAGTCGGATTCGCGACTGGACTTGGATTGCGTGATCTGGGCGCGGAGAGCCGCTTGCAGGGTCGCCATCAGCAGCGCGGCCGAAATGCCTTTGCCTGCAACGTCGCCAATGGCGAAAGCCAGTTTGCCCTGCGAGGTCTCCTGGTAATCGTAGTAATCGCCCGAAACCATACGGGCCGGATCGCAGCGAACGGTGAGTTTGAGGCCGCAGATGGGCGGAGCATCTTTGGGATAGAGCTGGCTCTGCACTTCGCGCGCGATCTCGATCTCGGTCTGCAGGCGTTCCTTTTCTTTTTCGACGACCAGGAGGCGCTCGAGATTTTCCGTCATCTGATTGAACGATTGCGACAGTTCGCCTAACTGATCGTGCGCGCGGGTCGGGATGCGCTGGCGGAAGTCGCCGTGAATGACGCGCCGCGTGCCGGCGTAAAGCTGATTAATCGCCTGAGTCAGGCGACGGGCAAGCGACACGCCGACGAATACCGCGATCAGCTCGAGCACCAGGAAAACCACGGCGATGACAATGAGCGTGTCGTATAGAACGCTACGGATAGTTTCGGCGTGCGAGAAAAAGGCGGTCCAGACCGCCGACGGGCGCGAAACGACTTCTAAGATTCCTTCGTATGTCTGGCCAGGCGTATCGAGGTGATAGTGCGGCAGAGTCGTCGGGACGAAGACCGGAATATCGAGACGGCCGATGGGCGGGGGAATGCGAGTGACGCTGCGACCGTTGGCCGAGACCTGGGGCGAGAACTCGAGTTCGGGGTTCTGTGAGCTGCCTGCTAGCTGGCTCAGGGAACCGGCTCGGGCGGGTTGACCGCCTTCCGGAAGTTTGTGGGTTTCGAGCAGCGTAATCGCGCTACCCAGCGGAGGAACGAGATTCTCGATGGTCTTATCAGATAGCGGGGCGAGGACTGCGATTTCGTTTTTCGGATCGCGGTAGTGAGACCAGGCATAGAAGTGGCGCTTGTAAACCAGTAACCCGGTGACATTCTTCCAGCCTGGAGGAATGTCGAGCGGCGCGGCGTCGGGGGGATAGCGATGGCTGCCGGTTGCATCGGTGATGTAAAAAGCGATACCGGGAAGGGCGGTGCTGAAGCCTTTGGCGACCTCCGGCAGCGCATATTGCCGTTGATCGACGGGCATTCCGCGCAGAACCTCAACGGCGCCACTTGCGGCTTCCAGATGCCGGTCGAGCGAGGAGGTAGCGAGATAAATCGCCAGCTCATTCATCACGGCCCAGGCTCCGAGTCCTGCCAACAGAAACAGCAACAGGATCGGCAGCACGCCAATGAGCGCGTAGACCACCAGCAGGCGATCGCGAACGCTCCACAGCGCATGGCGGCGGAGCCAGCGCAAACCACGAAAAACGAGGGAAAAGCCGAAGAAGATCAGAACGCCAATGGCTATAGCGGCGAGCAGGCCGTGCGAAGTTGCCGAGAAGAGGAAATAGAGGAGGAGCGCGATCAGAAATCCGATTCCCGATTTGCCAAGCCGCTGCGCGATTTGTCGAAGTCGCGACACCCTTTGAAATTATCGCGTGCGGGCCTGAACGAGGAATCCCAAGGGCTAACTGAGATCGTTGACTACCTTATTTGTAGCGTTCCGTAGAAATCGATGGACCAGGTAATCTCGGACTGCGGCATCATCGGACAATGCGACAGCACGTTCGGCTGCGGAGCGTGATTCGGCGCGCCGGCCAACGTCCTCCAGCACGTGTGCCGCACATGCCCAGTAGGGCTGGTAACCGGCAACTGTTTCGCGGGGAATTTCGTCGAGCAGCCGCCACGCGGCCTCGGCTCCGCGCGCGTGCCGGACCATGGCCGCACGTCCGACCAAGGCGCCTATGGTCGGAGCGATCTGCACGAGACCCTCGTACAGAAGTGCGATGGCTTCCCAATCGGTTTTGCCCGTCAGCCGCCGTTGAGCGTGTGCGGACTGAATGGCGGCTTCGAGCTGGAACGGCCCAGATTGCCGGCGCTCGCGGCGCGCGCAAGGCAGTCCTCGGCCTCTTCGATCAGTTCCTTAGACCACAGCAACACGTCTTGCGAGGACAGCGGGATGTAGGACCCGTTCGCCGCGCGCCTTGCCTTGCGACGCGCTTCGCAATGCAGCATGAGGGCGAGCAGACCGAGGCCCTCTGGCTGTGAGGGCATCAGACGGGTCAGCAGTCGTCCGAGGTCGATCGCCTCCTCCACCAATCCTTTGCGACGTGGGTCGGTGCCGGCGATATCGTCCCACGCAGACGCGATGCGAGCGGCGTCAAGTCCCAAAACGGTTTGCAGCATAAGAGGAGCGCGCGCTGCAGCATCAATCGCGGGGTGCGCGCAGATGAAAAGCAGATCGAGGCGGCGGTCCGGCATAACGAGATTCCCGGCGGCGCGCGCGTACGCGTCCTCAACGCTGTGCAGGAGCTCAGTGTGGGCGGCGGTAACCACCTGGGCGTGGCGCGCGCCATCGATCAGGCGACGGCGCGCCGCAGTTAGCAGCCACGCGTCCGGGTTGTCGGGAACGCCCGCGCCCGGCCAGTTTTCGAGCGCGGCGCGAAAAGAGTCGCTGAGCGCATCTTCAGCAGCGGCAACATCGCGAGACTTGGCGGCCAGGTAAGCGACCAGCCTCCCGTAGGATTCCCGCGCCACCCGTTCGAGCTCCCGATTCGTGTTCACGCCGAAGGTCATCTCACCGAGGGAAGATTGGGGCGGACCTCGACCGCCACTCCGGCGGGACAGCGGCTGGCCCAATCGAGGGCGGCATCCAGGTCCGGTACGTCGATAACGAAGAAGCCGCCCAGTTGTTCTTTGGTGTCCACGTATGGTCCGTCCTGTACTTGCCGCTGGTCGTCGGCGCGGCGTATGGTTGTGGCTGTCTCGGGTACCTGCAGGCCCCCGCTCGCCACTACGATACCTGCGTCTGTCAGGGCCTTGATATATGACAAAAAACTGCCCATGAACGCCTCTTGCTTCTTGGGATCGTTGCGTGCCGCGAATGCTTCATGGGATTCATAAACCAGCATCGTGTAGTGCATAGGCTCTCCGGTGTGATTAGTTTCGTTTCCAGCCTTCACGAAAATGACGGACCAGACGGGGCAGATTTCGACAACCTTACGAGCGCCGCCTCGCCGCTCTGTTCAACATTGACCAGCCGAAAAGGTATTGGCGAGATCCCCTCCGGGAACAGGCGCCGTCCCTCGCCGAGAACGATGGGGAAAACCAGCAGGCGGTATTCATCAACCAGACCGTGCCGGATTAGCTCCTGGACCACGCTGTCGCTCCCCGCCACGATGACATCCTGCTGAGTCTTGTGCTTTCTCACCTCGTCAGCCAGGTTTCCTTTCAACAGCGCAGAATTGTCCCACGCGTTCACCTGCTCTAAACTCCTGGACACAACGAGTTTCTGAATACGGTTCATCTTGGTCGAGAAATCGTCAGTTCGGGAGGGCCAAATCTGGGAGAAAAGCTGCCAGGTGCGACGGCCGAGCAGCAGAACTCCAGTCTCCAAAATATGGCCCATTTTGAACTTGTCGCCCGCCAGCGCCTGGGGGCCGAATCGAAATGCCCAACCACCGTGCTTGAATCCCTCCGAGCCATCCGGGTCCTGAGTGATCCCGTCAAGCGTGACGAATTGGATAACGATAACGTTGCTCATATACTCTCCTTCGTGGTGTCGCTCGTGCGACTGCCTTCACCACCATGACGATTCGAAGGAGGCCGATTTCGACAAGGGCGAAAAACAGACCCGTCGCTTATGTACTCTTTATGTAACTGCGACAGTCCTCGCCGTGAAGGGCGTTGCCCGATAAGCCTTAACTTAAGGCCAAAAACACGAAATTTGGCCGCACTTGTCCGACAACGCTAGTTAACCGCGAGTGAGATCCAATTTCCGAATCGCGCGTCGTTCGCCCGGGACTGGATTCTGTGTCTGAATTCGCCAGTCGGCCGCTGCATCAATTGAGCCCGGTCTAGCGCAGACATTTCATCGAACAGCCACCTGTCGGAAACTGCCTCTCTCGACGACATAGAGAGCAGTTACAGCGGCAGAGTTATCGCCCTTTTCGTCCCAGCTCACTGGCTGTTCGTAGGCGATCCCCGGAAAATTGATACCTCGCAACGCGGCGATTACATCCTGGCGCTTCGGCACGCGGTGTCTTGCTGCGGTTCGAATAGCCTCAAGCAGCACACGCGTGGCGTCATAGGAGTTGACAGCATAATTCCTGACCGGCCCATATCGTTGTTTGAATTGAACAACAAACGGTGCAGATCGATCACTGACAGGGGTAGCCGATAATATCAATACACCTTCGCCTTGAGCTGCCGCATCGGCTGCGGGTTGCAGGAAGTTCGTCACATCCCAGCAACCATCACCTGCTGCAAACAATTGCGTAAAACCGTATCGACGCATTGCTTTCAGAAGGTATGCTCCTTCGAACGCGCCGCCATAGAACACGAGATCGAACTGCGCAGGAAGCCTCGACAACATTTCGCCGAACTCGCGTTGACCGACTGCTAGGTCCTCTCGCGCAACGATCTCTCCGCCCCTTCTCGAAAATGCAAGTGAAAATTGCTCGGCCATGCTTTTCCCATAGACATAATCACTTTGCACGATGACGGCCTGCCTTTTCCCGAGTTCATCAAGCAGATACCCAGCGATTGCCTGCGCGGTCCGATCATCCCGGTTTGTGAATCGAAAGACATTGGGTAATCTGCGCTCGGTGAGCTTCGGATTGGATGCAATTGGAGTAATCATTGCGAGGCCGCACTCAAGGTAAGCATCAGATGCCGCGATGCTAACCTCACTGCCAAAATGTCCGATGACGCCCAGGACTCCCGCCCTGCCACAGAGTTCGTGTGCAACTATGCAGCCCTGTTCCAGATTGGCCTGGTCGTCCACAACATACGCCGAGACAGGAGTTCCGTTTATGCCTCCTGCTGTATTGCATTCCTCAACCGCCAGCTCTGCGGCATCCTTCATCTCGTTCCCAAGTACGGCGTACTCAGTCGAGAGAATGGCTGCGATTCCGATTGCGATCACGTTCCGTATGACTTCCGTTGGCTTGCCTTGTTGCACAATATCGGCGACCATCCGACAGAACGTACGGACGAGAATTGGGCCGACAGTAGAGAGAGTTCCGCCCGCGCCAGGCGTGCTCGGACGGTACTGGACCGTAGCGTCTTCGGGACCGGCGCAGCGAGAATTCAGCCGCGCCGCTGACGCAAGAAGATCGCGCACGCAGTACAACCTTCTGCGGGCTAAATTTTTGAAGAAGTGAAGTTACGCGAGAGGCGCTTTTTGAACTTTGCCGCTGCGGATGCAAGATGTACAGACACGAAGGCGCTTGCCGGCACCGTTTACCAGCGCATGGACGCTCTGGAGGTTGAGGTTCCAACGCCGTTTCGTGACATTGTGGGCGTGGCTGATGCGATTTCCGAATTGCGGGCCGCGGCCGCAGATTTCACAGACTTTTGCCATAGGTACACACTCCCAATTGCAGAGTGGCTGAGTTAAACCTCCACTCTAGCACAAGGATAGATGTTGGAACCGCGTTGCCCGAGCCACGATCTCGTGTAGGGTCCGGACAGGCTAGGGCAACCGGATATTGTTTTCCCCGATTATCGTCAATACGGAAATAAGATGGGTAATTCCTAGAACCTGTCGAACCCGTGCCCCAATGTTTGCTAACTCTAAGGTGGATCCTGAAGATTTGGCAGAGACATAGAGGCGTACTATCGTGCCGATACCCATACTGTCCACAGAGGTCACGTATCTCAGGTCCAGTACGACTCGTTTTGTTTCCGGAAAAAGCGGACGGACCTCTCGGTAAAGAACATCGGTAACACCCGATACCAACTCACCGTGGCACCGTACAACGACAGCGTCGGGAGAACGCTCAATCTCGACCCTCAGTCGACTCGCGGCTGGCTGGCTAGGCATTAGTCAACCCTTCGAAACTCATGAGCATGATTCGGCGTCGGCACTGCGCGATTCTCGCATATTAGGTGGCAGTGAACCTGAGTCATCCGGCTCTGGAGATGGCGGGACGCAAGAACGCGCCCTATAGAGTCGTTGGGAGCGGAACGTCAGCAACTCGCGACCGAGAAAGCTGAAATGGATCTCTGGCAGACAGTTGGGATCGAAAAACCCGCCGGTCCAGAAAGACGCTTCTAAGACATCGCGCAAAGCGAATCGATCACTGCATTCTGCTGTTCTCCAGAGCTGCAGGCCGGCCAGACACTTTCCTGAGATCGGCGACTGCCCCCAACACCTCGAACAGTTTCCGTTCTCCATCCGGTTCGAATAAGTCGATTGCGTTCCACTTACCCATGATCGGCGGAATCGAAACCTTCTCCAGCCGCACAGGAATGACGAAATTGCGCCGCCGGAACCGATCGTTCGCAATCGCTCGCGCCAGCCCCAATTCCGTCAGAAAAAAGCCGCCGTCGTTCATTGCGTGCGAGACGAACACCACCACGCGCCGGCATTTCAACATCTCGCGGCGGATGCGCTCTTCCCAATCTTCTCCACCCCGTAGCCGCTCCCGGTCAATCCATACGTCCAGGCCCGCCTGCTTCATCCGCTCACTAATCGCAAGCACCTCCTTCTCATCCGCCCACGAGTAACTCAGGAAAATCGTCTTCTTCAGCCTGAAAACAAATATCGCGAGCGCCAGCAAAGGCACATCAACAACCGCGACAATAGGCCACTTCGTCCAGCTAAGTCTTTCTGCAACCGGCACCCCGGCTCTGCCCGTCAGTTCAACGTTGAAAAAATCCTCGCCGAGCCGCAGGTCCGTCAATGTCAACGGCGGCGGCCCTACGAACTCCCGTGATTGAATGATGCGCTCCATTCCGGCTGGGCGCGTCGCCAGTCTCTGTGGAAGCAAACGCTCAATCTCGAGCGACTCGATCTCGTTCTTGCCCGATTCGAACGATGGCGACGACAAGGTGACATCGATTGACGATTCCGGGTCAGCGACGAAGCCCATCTCGAGATCCTTTCCAATCACCTGTTGCCATTGCCCGATCGACAGCAGATTCCGGCATCCAGGCCCATCCGTACCAGAGTCCGAGTTCGCGCTCAGCCGCACGGAAACCGGTTCAGCGCTCTTGATGTGAACCAAACGTGTAGCCGAGTGATCGAACACATCGTCACGCGTCGGAGGAACGATCTGAACCGACCTCGCCCTCGCCACGGCTTCGTCCGGAAACTCGAGTCGAAACGTCATCAGGCACGGCGTACCCACGGGCTCCTGTTCGGAAGGATTTGGCGCGTAAATCAGCAGACCCGAACTTTTCGGCGGATCCAACGTCGAAAGCAGCACCCGACTCTGCTCGGAAAGCCGCGCGCTCTTCATCGTGACTGTCAGCCGGTGATTGTGGCGCGGCGTGGCATCGTACGAGAGAATCGGCTGTGCATCGTTGCTCGGCTTTTCCTGAAACAGCAACTCGTAGCCGGACCGGACCTGCAATTCACTCAGCTTCGAGTCGCGCTGGATATCCGTTCGCCACGTCGCACGCAGGCCAAAGAACTCGATAAGAACGGCAGCAAGAAGTATCGCTGGAAAGAACCAGCGGCGGCTCGCAATCGAGTACACGCTACTGTTTCACCACCAGATCGGGCGAGTATGCCGATACCCAGTCCCCTCCAGTATTGTCGCTGCGCACCGTCATCCAGCCGCGCACGCGAAATTGTATGGGCCCGGTCTTTGCCTTCTTGGCGTTCCACTGGTCGTTGATGCTCTCGCCTTCCGCCACGCGCCGGTCGATCTTCTTGTCATCGAACTCCTGCCCTTGCATCGTGTTGTCGACGAAAGCCACTTGAATAAATTCGGCCTTCATCTTGTCGAACATCGTGTGCGTGTGGAAGCCGAAGTGCGTCTGAAGATCCGAAGCCGTTACGGCCTGCGGTCCGAAGCGCAAATTGTCGATTGCCACCGAACCCACCGCTCTCGGTCCGCACCCGAAACCATAGATTCGTAGATAGCGCGGCGTCGGGTCCGTCGCGCTTGCCGTAGCATCAATCGAGAACGTAGCGGGTTTCAAAGAAGACCCGAACACCTCGGGCAATCGCAGCAACTGCAGCCGCCGTATCGGTTGCGGGAGAACGGCCAGAACTGCTGTTGCGGGCGGCGCATCCTGTGTGACGACGGTCATCTGAACGTATGCGCCCGGTTCCGCCTCGTAGTCCACTACCAGCGGCCACCCGCCCTTTTCGAGTCCCGTGACACGAAAGTGACTCATGTCGATCCCCGCCGAAAACTGCGGGCCGTTATCGCTTAGCTTCTTTACCGCGCGTTCTGATTGGCTCGGCGTCCATGTCGTAATCGGCATTGAGTCGAATAGACCGCCCACCGGCCAGTAGACCGGAACCACTACCGGATTTCGTGGCTGTGGCCGCGTTCCACGCCCGTCCCCGTTCCCGCGGGGATTGTTGTCGTACCTTCCGGTCCCGTTTGTGCCGGAGGGTTGCTTGCCGTTATTCGAAGTGCCGCAGTTGTAGTAAGCGGCCACCCGTGCATTGCTGCACGGAGACATCCCGGGCTTGTTATCCGGGGGATGACCGTGCGCTCCCGGCGGAGGTGGCGGCAGCGGTTTCATCGGCACGCGCTTCCCGGAGAAGGTTGACGGCGCCTGATAGACATTCGTCTTGCGCTGATTTTGCGCCGGAGCAAAGATCACCCCCGAGCACAAAAGCGTGGCAACGAAAATTACATGGGAACTGCGCATACGGATTACGGTTAACTGCCCACTGTGTTAGCGCAAGTATACTGCCGTTTCCGGCATTTGCGCCAAATCCTTTGAATTCCGCTGTTACCAACGGGCGCATTGGAGTGCGTACCCAAGCCGTTAACCCAAAAGTTCACGCGAATTCAGCTTTGATACTTTCAAGCGGTCGAGTGTTCCGCGCGATTTAGCCTTCCGGGTGGATAATGAACCGTTTATGACCATCCGAAGTGACAGGGCCATCGCCTTGGCAATGATATTCGCTGCGGTGCTCACATATGCCGCACTCTCAGAAAAACCAGCGTTTGGAAAACAAGACGGCCAGTCCATGCCGTCCGCCGGTGCAGCCCACGAGCTGCCGCTCAAGCCGACACGCACAATCGAATTCCCCACCGACGAAGGGACCTGGATGTCTTTGGATGTTTCACCAGACGGCGAAACGGTCTTGTTCGATCTGCTTGGTCATCTCTATACGGTTCCGGTCGAGGGTGGAACGGCGAAAGCGATCACGAGTGGCATGAGCTTCAATAGCCAGCCTCGCTACTCGCCGGACGGGAAGCACATTGTATTTGTCAGCGACCGGTCTGGCGCCGACAACCTTTGGATTGCCGATTCCGATGGCTCGAATCCGAAAGCTCTGACTTCCGAAGAACATGCCATGTTTGTTTCTCCGGCGTGGAGTCCGGACGGCGAGTACGTTCTCGTCTCGCGGAAAAAGCCACACTTCTACAAATCCACTTACGAATTGTGGGAATACGATCTGAACGGCGGCTCGGGTGTTCAGATCACAAAGAGCAATGTGAACGATGCGACTCCGCCAGAAAAGTGGCATAACGCGCTCGGCGTCGCGCCCTCTCCGGATGGGCACTTTGCGTACTATGCGCGGAAGTTCGGCTATTTCTCCGCCGAAGTGAAGTTCCCGTTGTGGCAGATTGCGCGCCGCGATCTCCGGACCGGCGAAGAAGACGTCATTACGGACGAGACCGGCAGCGCATTCCGGCCCATCTTGTCGCCGGATGGGAAGGAACTCATTTATGCGACACGTTACAACTCCCAAACCGGATTGCGCCTGCGCAATCTGGCAACGGGTGAAGATGAATGGCTGAAGTATCCGGTCCAACATGACGATCAGGAGTCGTATTTTTCGAGCCGCGATTTGCTACCTGGATACGCGTTTCTTCGCAACGGAAAGGAAGTCGTCCTTTCCTACGGCGGGAAACTCCATCGTTTAAATATTGAGACGAAAGAGGACCGTCTGATCCCTTTCCACGCCGTGATTTCCCGTGGATTGGGCCCGCGCCTTTACTTTCCAACGCGCGTGGACGAAGGACCGGTGCGCGCGCGAATCATTCAAGGCGCTGCTGCCTCGCCGGACGGCAAGCGCCTGGCGTTCTCGGCACTGACGCATCTCTACACGATGGATCTCAACGGAGGATCGCCTCAGCGCTTCTCAATTGGAAATGAGCGCGCCTATCAACCCGCGTGGTCTCCGGATGGGCAATGGTTAGCCTACGTCACCTGGACGAACGACCAAGGCGCGATCTGGAAAGCGCGCGCGGATGGAAGCGGCGCCCCTCAGCGGCTGACGTCGGTTCCGGCTTATTACACGAATCTGGCGTGGTCTCCCGATTCTTCGCGGATCGTGGCTTTGCGCGCCTCGCGGCACCAGGCCCTGATTCAACCGGATGAGTTTGGACATGGAATGGACCTGCTGGATCTGGTTTGGATACCGGCGAACGGCGGCACGCCAACCGTAATCGCTTCCGGCCACGGTTTCAGCGGGCCGCACTTCACGCGCGATCCGGAGCGAATTTATGTCACGCTGACCAAATCGCAAGGACCGCTGGCAGCCGAGTACCAGCTTTTCTCTTTACGCTGGGACGGGTCGGATCGCCGGGCGGTGCTCACGCTCAAGAACAAAGATTTGTGGGGCGCCGAATTTTCGCCGATTACTCAGATCTATATCGACCCGGACGGGAAACGCGCTTTGGCGCTACATCGCTACCAGCTCTACCTGATCGATGTGCCAAGTCCGGGCGGAGAACCTCCGGTGCTCGACATGAGTTCTCCATCGGCGGCGGTGGTGCGCCTGACGACCGTGGGAGCGGATGAGACGCGGTGGACCGACGACGGCAAAACCATCGCGTGGTCGTTAGGCGCGAGCTTTTTTCAATTATCGCTGGCGGAGGTCACCTCCGCATTGCAATCACAAAAGCGCACTCTTCAACCGAATACGCCGGAGTGGGCGAAAACTCTGAAGCCCCGCGAGACGCACGCGGATATCGAAGCGGCACGGTATCAGCCGCACGGAACAATTATTCTGCGCGGAGCGCGAGTGATTACGATGCGGCGCGATGAGGTGATCCCGGCCGCCGATATCGTCATCACGGATAACCGTATCGTTTCCGTCGGGCCGCGTGGTTCGGCGAGCATTCCGGCCGGGGCAAAGATAGTCGATGTATCGGGCGCCACGATTGTGCCCGGATTCATAGATACCCACACACATTGGTTTGAGATTCGGCGGGGAGTGCTCGAGTTACCAGCGTGGGACTTTCTGACGACTCTGGCATACGGCATCACGACGGGCCGGGATCCGCAAACGGGAACCAACGATATATTTCCGTACGAAGATTTGATCGATGCGGGAGAGACGATTGGTTCGCGAGTTTACACGACCGGTCCGGGTGTCTTTTACGTGAATGATTTTCAGTCAGTGGATGAAGCTGCGGACGTCATCTCCCGTTACAAAAACTATTACCGAACCACAATGGTGAAGTCGTACTTAGTTGGGAACCGGCGACAGCGGGAGTATGTCACGGAAGCGTGTAAGCGCCTCGAAATAATGCCCACCACCGAAGGCGCGGCCGATATGCCGCTCGATTTAACGCACGTGATCGATGGCTTCAGCGGCGCCGAGCATCAATTCCCGATATTTCCGCTTTACAAAGATGTCACCACCCTGGTCGCACAGTCGGGCGTTTTCTACACTCCGACATTTATCATTGAAGGCTACGGCGGACCGGGTACGGAAAACTACTTCTATCAAACGATGAATGTTCACGACGATCCCAAAGTTCGCCGCTTCATACCGCCCAACATCATTGAGAAAAAGTCGACTCGCATGACCTGGTTCCGGAAAGACGAGTACTCGTATCCACAGGGCGCTGCCGGCGCCGGGGCGATCCTTCGGGCGGGCGGGAAAGTTTGTGTCGGAGGCCACGGCGAGTTTCAGGGTCTCAGTTACCATTGGGAGCTTTGGTCACTTCAGGCCGGTAACATCAGCAATCTCGAGGCGCTTCGGGCGGCAACACTGAACGGCGCGGAAGCGATCGGGCTGGCGCAAGACCTGGGCAGTATCGAGCCCGGCAAGCTCGCGGACTTGATCGTTTTGCGAAAGAATCCGCTGGACGATATTCGAAACACGCTCACCATTCGCTACGTGATGAAGAATGGCGAACTTTTCGAGGGCGACACGCTGAACGAGGTCTGGCCCGAGCGGAAGCCGTTACCGCCGCTTTGGTGGTGGAACGATCACCCGTAGACCAAGGACCCGCATGTGTAACAATGTTGCAATATTGCCGATTTGACGGCACTGTCCAATGACTTTTGCTCGGCTGTTTTTCTCCGTTGATTGCATCTTGGGCACGCGATCCCGACACTCTTGTCTTCGCTTAGGCTGAAACCTGGCGGGCGGCAGCGTGGAAGCGAAACTCTGGAGGCAACAAAGAAGTGGAACAAGTTGACAGTCACTTTCAACTGGACGATTTCCGGGCTGTATCGAAGTTGTTTGGACCTGGCGAAAAACTCGGCTGGCACGATCATTCGTATGGATGTCTTTGCGTCTTACTGCGCGGCGAAATGGTGGAGACAACCCGAGATCGCGAGCAACTGTTTGGCACTTCGGATTGGATTTACAAGCCTCCTCGGGTTCGTCATCGCAACACGTTTGGAGATTCCGGCAGCCGCGTCCTGACGATAGAACTCAGCGAGCGGCACGTTTCCTCTCTGCAGGATCGAGGGTTAATCGCCAACGGGTCTTTTGCATGCCGTTCGTCTCGAGTGTTGACCATCGCTCTGCGGATTGCATCGGAACTTTCGTGCACTGCCGAAGATGCGGCATCGGGGCTGATTGTCGCAGGCTTGAGTTTGGAGCTGCTTGGAGAAGTCGGCCGGGATTATCAACGGAGCACGCAATCGCCCCCGCCTCAATGGATTCGCGATGTCGAAGCCGAAATTCGCAGCCATTTTCTGGAATCGCCGAAGCTGTCCGGATATGCACGGAGGGCGGGCGTTCATCCGGTCTATCTCGCCCAGGCCTTTCGCACTTGGTACGGATACTCGGTCGGCCAATATATTCGGCGCCTGAGAACCGATTACGCGTGCAAACAAATTCTGCAAACGACGAGGCCGCTCGTGGAGGTTGGGTTGGAAGCGGGATTTCGAGACCAGAGCCAGTTTTCGCGGGCTTTCAAGAAAGAGACGGGATTGTCGCCGGGTGAAATCAGGAAGCGATTTGGCATGTCGCGCGAGAACCCGGAATCAGCACACGGCCCGAAGGCCTGGTATGCGACTTCGTAGCGCACCAGCGCTCCGAGCTGAAGTTCACTGACCTCGTAAGACTATCGCCCGCGCTCTGGCGATTGTCGCGCCGCCAGCCGTGAACGAGCTCGGGAACGTCTTCCTCAAGGATGCCGCCCTTCTTTCCCTGCTCATGGCCAAAGGCGATCAGCTCGCGCCATTCGGCGTCGCGATCGGCGTTAAGCCGCGCATAATCGCTTCGCCTGCCATGTCTTCAAGCGACTTGTGTTCGCGCTCCGCGGCTTCCTGCAACGCTGCCATGACATCGGCGTCGAGCCTGATCGTATTGACCTGCGTGCTCATGAGACCTACTTCGATATTATTTCAGAATCATCATCTCTGTCTCAGCGGCTGTTCCACCGCCCGAGTACCTGCTTCCTGGAGAACTCCTGGGGCACTGTTGGAATTTCTTCCACCCGCCGAGCGCCACGAAATCCAGCTTTGAATCTGTCAAGAACCTTCCAATTAGACAAGACGCTCTACTCTGAATTCGAATAAAATTACGCATTGTCTTTGCAGTTGGTGTCTAGTAACAGTGCGGAACTGGCAAAGACCGATTTTTCCGTTAAAATCATTGACTCCACGTTTGCAGGGGCTCCGCACACAGGCTTGCTTCAAAACTAAGGGGGTTTATGAGAATCTTCAGCGTAAGCATTCTCCTGGGGATGTTGGCTATTTGGCCGGCAGCGGCTCAAACATCCGGGAGTCTCACCGGGGAAGTCACGGATAGCACGGGGGCCGCGGTGGTGGGTGCGGCGGTCTCGGCCGAAAATCTTGCCAATGGACAGCGTCGAGAAGCGAAGACGGACTCAGGCGGCCGCTACACGATTCCGGATGTTTCTATCGGCAGATATCGAGTGAGCGCCGAGCAGAAGGGATTCGAGAAAGCGGTTCGAGAGCCGGTACCGGTCGAAGTAGGGCAAGCCGTAGGGGTGAATTTCACTTTGCAGCCGGGAGCGGTCAGCGAGGTGGTGAATGTAACGGGCGAAGCGCCAATTGTCGATCCGAACCAAGGTCAAGGCGAAACGCTCAACAATCGCGACGTCCAGGAGTTGCCCATCAATGGACGCGATTACGGACGTTTCAGCCTGCTCACGCCGGGCGCGGTGGCGCGAAGCAATTTTATCGCGGATCTTTCGTTTAATGGCCTCCATTCGGTTCACAACCAGTTCGCAATCGACGGCGTGGATGCGAGCAGGGTTGACCAGCCATATATGTCGAACGGCTTCGAGCGGGGCGCCAGACTGCTGACGGGCAGTTTGGACACGATCGCAGAGTTTCGAGTCCAGACGAGTAACTATCGCGCTGAGTATGGACGCGCGGGTGGCTCTTACGTCAACATCGCCACCAAGAGCGGCGGAAATCAGTTCCACGGCGATCTTTACGACTACTTCCGGAACGACTTTTTCGATGCGCGCAATTTCTTTAATACCAAGCCCTCGCCGATGGCGGAATACCGCTTTAACGATTTTGGAGGCAATATCGGCGGACCGATCAAGAAGGATAAGACATTTTTCTTCGCGAATTATGAAGGATCGCGGCAGCGCATCGGCATTACGGCATCGGGCACCGTACTCAGCGCATTAGGGCGTCAGGAAGTGCTGTCGACTTCACCGGCATTGGCGCCGATTGTGGACGTCGTTCCGCTTGGGAACGGCAGCATCACGTCCGATCCACGAGTTCAGAATTACACGACCACCGGCGTTTCCGACGTTCGCGAGGACACCGGAAGCATACGCCTGGACCATAACTTCACAACCCGCAACACGGTCTACGTTCGGGTCAATGTAAACGACTCCCATGTCTTCGGACCGCTGTTTGGAGTGATTCCAACCTCGTTCGGGCTGACGGATTTCCAGAATGTTCCCGTGCGCACCAGTAACGTCGCGATTCACGATGTGCAGATCTTTTCGCCCACCTTCATCAATGAATTCGAGGCCGGCATGCAACGCTGGGGCAGCCACATTATCTCGAACGAACCGATCCCGAATACAACCATCGTGGGGCTGACGATTGTCCCCGGAGACAACGGCTGGTACAAGGACAATAACACCAGCTATCAGCTCGGGGACTCGATGACGAAGACCCACGGCTCACATAACTTCAAGTGGGGCGTCAACGAGTACCGGATCCAAGTCGATCAGCGATCACTGACCCAGAGCTATATAACCTTCTCTTCGCTACAAGACTTCATCGATAACAGCGCTGCATCGGCCTCTATCGATGTAGGGAATCCGGGAACCTCGGCATGGGCCTATCAAACAGGAGCTTACGTGCAAGACACCTGGCAGGTTCGACCCGGTGTGACGATTGACTATGGGCTCCGGTACGATTTTGAGACTCCGCCCTTCGATCCGGCACATCGCGCTCAGACCTTCGATACGCGAACCAATACACTGGGTCCTCCGGGAGATCCCTATTTTAAGGACAACACCAAGGACTTCGGCCCCCGTTTTGCGTTTGCCTGGCAGGTGACGCCGAAGACTATCGTTCGAAGCGGGTACGGTATTTTCTATCAAGATTATCCGGTGGGTTTTGCCGAGTACTCTGTGCCAACCAATAACATTCCTGGAAACACCACTCTGGTTAACCAGCAGATTCCAAATCTAAGTTATCCGCTGACGCCCTTTATTTCGCAGGGAACGGCTCCGCTGCCAACGGTCGCGGGGTTCAACTGGAACAAGCCCGATATTTACGCGCAGCAATGGAATTTCACATTAGAACGCCAGCTTAGTCAATCGTCCGTCCTCACTGTTGCGTACGTCGGCAATCACGGCTTAAACTTGCGGCGCAATCTCAATACCAACTTTTTCGATCCGGCGCTGGGCGTGCGGCCGATTTCCGGGTTCGCGGATGTCAATATTGAAACTGCGTCCGGGCAAAGCGTCTACCACAGCCTTCAAATATCGTTACTGCAGCGATTGAGTCATGGATTCCAGGGGCAGTTTAATTACACTTATGCGCACGCAATCGACGATGTGCAAGATCAGGGGCTCTATTCGGCACAACCGCAGGACAACAATAACTTTAAAGCGGAAAGAGGCAACAGCTCCGGCGATATCCGCCATAACTTTTCTTACAGCCTGGTTTACGCACTGCCATTTGGCAATGGACAACGTTTCCTGACGAATGCGAGCGGTTTGACGGAGAAGTTGCTGGGAGGATGGCAGCTTGCAAGCCTTGCGATTGTTCACACCGGCATCGCGGCGACGGTCTACATCGGAGAGAATACTTTCGGAAACGGTAACTTCACCAACCAGCGCCCGAATTATGTGGCGGGCGTATCCGAGTATGCAGCCAACCCGACTGTTAACGATTGGCTGAATCCCGCAGCGTTTTCCTTGCCTGCGAACGGCACATTCGGAAACGTCGGGCGAAACACGTTCTTCGGGCCGTCGTTCGTGCAAGTTGATACGTCGCTCCTCAAAGAAACTCCGATCACGGAAGGGACGCATCTGGAATTCCGAGCCGAAATCTTCAATGTACTCAATCACCCGAATTTCGCCGAGCCGAATTCAACCTTTGGAACCCCTGCTTTTGGCCAGATCTTCCAAACCTTCGGCGCCACGCTTGGATTCGGGACCTCGCGGCAGATCCAACTTGCATTGAAGTACATCTTCTAAGACAAGTGACCAGAGCGTTATGGCTTTCCGTTGTGGCAATTGTTTGTGTAAGCGCTGCACAGGTTAGATCGGAAGAACAGAAGAGTATTGAGCCGTCTGACATAGTCAACTTACATAAGGTAAACGATCCGCAGATTTCTCCGGACGGAACCCTGGTTGTATACGTGGTGGAGACGCCTGTCCGTGCCGGTGAACACAAAAACGCACATATCTGGCTCACGACAACGAGCGGAACTGCGCAAGAGCGACCGTTTGTGACCAGCGGTGAAGCCGATACGTCGCCGCGGTGGTCGCCCGATGGCAAATCAATCGCCTTCTTGTCGGATCGGCCCAATCCGTTCTCTGCGGCGAACAATGAGGTGTTTCATTTCAAGCTGGCGGGCGTCCAAGGCCGGAACGATCTGGAGAAACCTCAACCAGGTCCTAATCAGAAGAGCGATGAGGACAAACCACAAGCGCAGATCTGGATCATGCCGATCGGCGGCGGCGAAGCGTTGCCACTTACCGATATTTGGGGAGGGGTGAAAGCCTTTAAGTGGTCCAAAGACGGACGGTTCATCGCGTTTGTCCGGCAGGATCAAGACACCAAGGCGGAGCGCGAACGTAAGTTACATAAGCAAGATCAGATCGTTGTCGATCACGATTACCATTTCGACCGGTTGTGGATTTATGACCGTGCGACGCAAGCGGCACGCTTACTGAATAAGGGCGACGACAATGTGGACGACTTCGATTGGTCTCCCGATGCGAGTCAATTAGTGGTTAGAGTCTCCCCAACGCCGAAGCTGAATGATTATTGGTACGTATCACGAGTCATGCTTCTGAATGCGTCTACCGGAGCGTTCACGAAAACCTTGAGCGTCCACGCGTTTTCAATGCCAATACGTTGGTCTCCGGCCGGAGACAAAGTCGCGTTCTCCGAGATGACCAAAGGCATAGTGGGGACGCCAGTTACTTACGATCTGAGCACTGATAAGGAGATTCCGATCGGCTCATCCTATCCGGCAACCATTTGGGGTGTTGAGTGGGGGCCGGACGGCAAGGCCCTGACCGCTGAAGCGATTCGGGGTACACGCGCGCAACTTCTACGGGTTGACGCTTCTTCCGGTGAAGTTGAAAAACTGGCGGACGTTATGGCCGAGGGCGATTCGCTTACCGAGAGTCAGGATGGCAGGACAATTGCGTTTTTGGGCCAGAGCTTCCATCATCCAGACGAGGTTTGGGTGTACTCGCAGGATGGCATTCATCAATCGACCGATAGTAATCGGCAGGTGGCGCATTGGAAGCTTGGAAATGTTCGGGAGATCAACTGGAGCAGCACGAAGGACAAAACCAAGATTTATGGGCTGCTGGTATTGCCGTGGAATTACGATCCAGGCAAGCCAGTGAAAACCATCGTGCAGATACACGGTGGACCTGAATGGGCGTGGTGGGCCGGGTGGATGGGCTCCTGGCACGAGTGGGCTCAAATGCTCGCGTCACACGGTTACGCCGTGCTTCTGCCGAATCCGCGCGGCTCGGATGGACAGACGCCGGCATTCACGGAAGCAAACTTCGACGATTGGGGAGGCGGCGATTTCCAGGACGTGATGGATGGCGTCGACACGCTTGTGAAGGAGAAGATCGCCGATCCGGACCGTCTCGGAATCGGAGGCTGGAGCTACGGCGGGTTTATGACGTCGTGGGCCATTACGCATACCGACCGCTTCAAAGCGGCCGTTGTGGGTGCGGCGGTGACGGACTTAGAAGGCATGAGCACGACGACGGACATCGCTCCCAGTTTCCTGAACGCTTACTTCGGAAATTTCTTTTCTAAGCGAGCACTGTACGACGAACATTCGCCGATGCGGTACATCGACCGGTGTCATACGCCTGCATTGGTGTTGCATGGGGACGCGGACGTTCGGGTGCCCACCTTCCAAGGAGAAGAGTTTTATTACGGACTTCGCATGCTCGGTCGAGAGGCGGAGCTGGTGCGGTATCCGCGCGAGCCTCATGTATTCGCCGAGCGCGATCACCAAAGCGATCTACTCGAGCGGGTGCTGGGCTGGTATGACAGTCATATAAAGTAGCGGGATGCCCCGTTACTTCGACACGTATTCTATCGCCCGATCGAGAACTTCGTCGCGACCGTGGCGGATGCCTTGGATGGTAGGGGCGACGACGACGGAAGGCTGCAGGCCGACACGCTGCAACGCGCCTCCGTTGCCATGACGAACGTCGTGACCGGAGAAATTGATGGTGATGCCGCCGGGGATCACGAAATTTGTTACATCGCCGTTCGCCCCCGCGCTGGGTGTTCCGATAAATTCGGTTTTATTCGCCGCTTCCAGAAATAAGCCCGTGTGTTCGGCTTGACTTATCGTGCGCTCATCGATCAGCATTACGGTCTTGCCTTTATATTTCCACTCATCGGTTGTGGGAAGTTTCTGCACGAAGAAGTAACTGGCGGTGGAGGTGAGCAGGTCGCGGTTGGGAAGGTCGGGTGTGAGGAGCAGCGGTCCCGTGAAAATAGCGGCAGCGACGTCCTGCTCTTGGGTGAGACGCGGAGCAATGGACCAAGCGGTGCCATGCGGGTAGCCACGCATATCGAAGACAATTGCTTTGGTGTTCCGAAATTTGTCGAACATGGCATCGACCTGATCGGGCAGCAGGCGATCGAGATCGGCATAGCCGATATTGCCGGCGAGAAGCTTGACTATGTCGCCGGTGCGCTGATTTCTGAGAGCGTCGAGATAGTTTTTGGTGCGCTTCAGATTAATTTCTTTCGGACGGCCGTCTTCGCCAGTGATGGTGAGAGCGGCCATTGAATCGTCAGGGCCGTTGAGAACGCGCTGCATCACGCGATAACCGAGCCATTGGTTGGTGGAAGCGGCAATATACTGCGCTTCGCGATTCACGCGATCGACGATATTCTCGCCGTCAACCTTGGTGACGATGTCTCCGGTCTCAATGCCGGCCTTTTTTGCCTCTTCATCGAGAACTTCGGTGATGACTGGCTTTCGCTCGATGAGGCGCAAACGCAGGCCTACGGGCGCGCGGCCGAAATAATCGGAGAGTTCTTCGCTCTGGACCGCGGCGTGCGAATCGGAGACGTGCCGGACCATCTCGCAAACCGCGAGGTTGTATTCGCGGGCATCCTTGGCGGCGATAAATTTTGGGATGGAGGCGGCGAAAACCTCGTCCCAATCCTGATCGACCAGATCGCGATAGGCGAAGAAGTAACGGAAAACGCCCCAGATTTTGTACGCTGCGAGGATGCGGTATTCGGCGGATGGATAGCGCGGCTCGACATAAGCATTATCGGGTTTGGGCGTGGGGGAGGCATCGGCTCCATTGTTGGGGACGGGCTCGGAGAGGCGCACGAGCGCTTCAACGCCTTCGCCCATCGGAATGGTCACGCTTTTGACGCCGTTTTTTCCGGGCTCGATCTGGAAGGCGGAATAATATGCTCCCGACGGAACCGTGCCCTCGAGACCGCTGTGAATCCACGTGCGCTGCGCGGGCGCATCGGCAGGCGGCGAGCCTGGTGTGGCACTGGGGCCGGAATGCTCGAGAACATGCGTCGATGGATCGTGTAGCGCGTCGAGCATGGATTCGAGAGCCGCTGCATAATCGGCGCGGTTCTTGGCTGCGCGGATCTTCGGAAGAGCGTCCACGAGCGCTTTGTCCCAATCGATATCGCGGTAGGCGAGGTAAGGATGGAAATATTTGACCGTGATCCAGAGCTTGCCGGTGGCGAGCAGCCGATCATTTTCAGAGCCGGGCGATTGAGCCGAGAGGCAACCGCTGGCGATTAGAACCAGAACTGCAGACAGCAGACGACGCAAGTTATTTGGGCGGTCCGACGTTCAGTTCGTTGTCAACGTCTTTGACGCCTTTTACCTTCTTGGCGAGCCTGGTCGCTTTGTTCTTGCCTTTTTCGCTGTCAACCCGCCCTTTGATGGTGACGACACCATGCTCGACGGTCACATCGAAGGCGCCGCCCTTCACATCCGGATCTGTCGCCAGCTTCATGCGAACCTGGTCCGAAATACGGTCGTCTGGATTGTCTTTCTGAGCGAGCAGAAACGAGCAACTCAGAAGGAGGAGAGCAGTAAGACGTCTCATTCACTTCCTTCTGAGCCTATCATTGAACGCCAATCCACGGCATTGAGAAAAGACGCATCTTCGCGCCAGTTGGGTTTCACCTTTACGAACAGGGAGAGGAAGACCTTGCCCCCGAGCATACGCTCGAGCTCTTGGCGGGCCGCGGAGCCGATCTTTTTGAGCATCTCTCCGCGAGCGCCGATCAGGATGGTCTTCTGGCCGGCGCGCTCCACATGAATGGTTGCGGCAACTCGCGTCAGCGTAGGCGTCTCATTCCAATCGTCAATAAGAATCGCCGTGGCGTGCGGGACTTCCTCGCGCGCAACGCGCAAGATCTGCTCGCGTATGAGCTCGGCGGCGATAAAGCGCATCGGCTGATCTGTCAGGTGGTCGTCCGGAAAGATAGCCGGGCCCTCTGGCAGATGCTCTTTGACGACGCGCATCAGGTCATCGACGCCATCGCCGGTGCGCGCTGAGATGGGGACAGCGGCGAGGAACGGGAATAGCTCCATGTACTGCTGAATCAGCGGGAGCAGGAGCCGTTTGTCCTGAACACGATCTACTTTATTGAGCACCAGAAGCGCTTTAGCCGATTTGGGTAGGGCGCTGACGGCATTGCGGTCTTCTTCCGTTAATGGTCTTAAGACATCCGCAACATAGAGGATCAGATCGCGGCCTTCGACGGCGCCGCGCACCACTTGCATCATGCGCTTGTTGAAGAGCGTGTCGGATTTGTGAATGCCCGGCGTGTCGGTAAAGACGACCTGCGCATCGGGCTTGGTCAGGACGCCCTGGATCGAAGTGCGCGTGGTCTGGGGCTGGTGAGCGACGATGGCCAGCTTCTCACCGATCAGCGCGTTCAGCAGAGTGGATTTGCCGGCATTAGGCCTGCCGG
Source organism: uncultured Acidobacteriaceae bacterium (assembly GCA_963722935.1). Taxonomy (GTDB): domain Bacteria; phylum Acidobacteriota; class Terriglobia; order Bryobacterales; family Bryobacteraceae; genus Bog-105. The sequence continues at coordinate 692,872 of CAVROY010000002.1, forward strand.
CGATGGAAACGAAACCGGCGCGATGCACGGGGTCCGTCATTGGATCGCGCCGACGATGGAGGGAGTGGGGACGCGCGAGATCCGCACCTGATCGACACGGCGTTCATTTCCGGCGAGAACCTCGATGCGAATACCGCCGCGCTCGACCGCTTCTCCAACCTGCGGCACATGGCCGAGCCATTCGGTCAGCAAACCGCCGACGGTAGTGGATTCCGTATCGTATTCGGGCCGGAAGTTCAACAAGTCCTGAAGGCGATCGAGATCCAGGTTGCCCGGGGCGACGAACACATTCTCCGATTCCTGGCGAACGTCGCGATCGGGCTCATGCTCGTCGCGAATTTCGCCGAGGATTTCCTCGACAAGATCTTCCATAGTGGCGAGACCTGCCGTATTGCCGTATTCGTCGACCACGATCACCATGTGCGAACCTTCCTGCTGCATGTCACGGAGCAGATCGGTGACGGGCTTGGTTTCAGGAACCAGCGGGATGGCGCGCATGAGATGGCGGAGCGACTTGGCCTGCCGCTCGGCCGGATCGAGCTCGAACATATCGCGGACGTGCACGAAGCCGATGATGTTATCGATGGTGTCCTGATAAACGGGAATGCGCGAGTACTGTTCGTGAATGACGAGCTGACGGAGGTCCTCGAGCGACTTGTTGACGGATATGGCGACGATGTTCGGCCGCGGCGTCATCACTTCGCGAACGCTCTTGTCGCCGAATGCGACCACGGAGTGTATGAGCTTGCGATCCTGCTCTTCGAGAATGCCTTCCTCCGCACCGGCGGTGATGAGCGCCTCGATATGCTCGGTCGTATCCGTGGGGGCGTTCTCGCCGTTTGTATTTTTGTCCAGCTCCATCAGCGATTGGAAAAATCGCACCAGGCCGGCCAGCGGAGTGGCGATCTTGGCGACCAGTTTGATTAGCGGTAAGGCCTTGAGCATCCACCTGCCAGTTGTACGGCGCTGAAGAAACAGCGGCACGAAATAAGTGGAAAACAGCATGGCGGCGAACGACAGCCCAATCGCTTCGAGAACGCTCTGCCAATGCGGAACGCCGGGGCGCACGAGCGCGCAGAGATAGAAGAGGCCGACGAGTGGAAGCGAAACATGCTTCGCGAGGGAAAAGGCGAGCGAGGCGTGTTCGGCCTCGAGACCGACCCGTCCAGCGACGGTTTCGCGGAAGAATTCGAGAGCCGGAACCTCGCGGCGAATCAAACGCAGGGATTCGAGATAAAGCAACTGCACGTAGGAGACGAACGCGAGAAAGCACGTGAGGAAAAGGGCCAGACCCAGGCAGAGCAGCGTCATTGGCTTACCGTGGTTGCTCGACTCTGGCGATGAGGCTGGAAGGAAGGCCGAGCTCGGTCCTCCACCGCTTCTCAGCACGCGCCATGGCGCCGCCGTCGCGCTCGTGATCCATTCCGGTGAGATGAAGGACGCCATGCAACATGAGGACACAGATTTCTTCCGTCAGCGAATGGCCAAATTCGCATCCCTGGATTGCGGCGCGGCCGGCGGAAATGGCGATCTCGCCTAAATGGCCGTTCGGCGACGCGGCAGGGAAAGAGAGCACGTCGGTTACGTCGTCGTGATGAAGAAATTCTTTATTCAATTTGCGGAGCTCATCGTCGTTTGTGATGAGGCAGGTGAAGTCTCGGCCGGCCGTTACACGAGCGGCGAGTGTGCGGCTGAAATCTTTTAACTGCCGCTTTTCGGCGTTCGTCAATTTGTGTTTGGGAGTTTGCTCTCGAAAGAGCAACGTAGGGCCATCGTCTGACATAGGCTGCTTTATGCGACCGAGGGGAACTCCGGGATTTCGACCGCGGTGTTGGCGGGAGGCTCAGGCACAGGCTCGGCAGGAGGGTCGGTCGCTAGCCGGAACGCTAATTGCCGTCCTTCGCCGGTCATTTCGTTGTAGCGATCATACGCACGCACGATGCGCTGCACGAGCTGATGGCGGACCACATCGCGCTCGTCAAAGCTGACGAAGGCGATTCCTTCGACGCCTCTGAGAACGTCGACTGCATTCAGCAGGCCGCTCTTCTTTCCGGCAGGCAGATCCATCTGGGTCAGATCGCCGGTGACGACCATTTTCGAGTTGAATCCCTGGCGGGTGATGACCATCTTCATTTGCTCGATGGTGGTGTTCTGCGCTTCGTCCAGAATGATGAAGCAATCGTTCAAGGTGCGGCCGCGCATGAAAGCGATAGGCGCGATTTCGATGATATTGCGTTCGAGAAGCTTTTCGACACGTTCGGAATCGATCATTTCGTAGAGCGCGTCATAGAGCGGCCGGAGATAGGGATCGACTTTTTCCTGCAGCGTGCCTGGCAGGAAGCCGAGATGTTCGCCGGCTTCGACCGCGGGGCGAGTGAGCACGATGCGGCTGACGCGCTTATTGAGCAGCGCGGCAACCGCCATCGCGACGGCAAGATAGGTCTTGCCCGTTCCGGCGGGTCCAATGCCGAACGTGAGATCGTGATTTTCGATGGCGTCGACGTAGCGACGTTGGTTGACTGTTTTGGGCGCGAGAACTTTCTTGCCGACCGACCGCGACTTGCCGCTTTCCACCAGGCGGCGGAGCGAAACGTTGGGGTCGGCCGTCACGACGCGCATGTAACTGTTGAGATCGCCGTTATTAAACACGTGGCCTTCTTTGACGAGGCACACGTAGTCTTCGAGAATGCGCTCGGCGCGACGGACCTGCGGCTCCTCGCCTTCGAGCTCGAGCGAATCGCCGTCCATCAGGCGGGTGCGCAGGTTCAAGCCGGATTCCAGCAGGCGAATGTTTTCGTCACGGGTGCCGAATAGCGACTCGATGCCGCGGGAGATCTGAACAGAAGACTTCATCAAGTGGAAGAGACGGGTAAAACGCAGGCCGAACCAGCCGCGCTAAAGCGAAGAGGGCTGGCGGAATCGCAAAATTGCCGATCGGCTAGGGAAGAGCTGGGGGCAGGTCTAAGGCACGTCCATAGAACCCACAGGCGCGGACGCCAGAAGCTCATTCCATTTCATTATACCAAGTTTGCGGTGGTTAATGGGGCATCGTGCGGCAGGGTTCCGAGACGTGCCTCAACGCAGTTGCCAGTGTTTCGGGTTGCGCTTTCCGTGGAAGCAGGCAATCATGACAATGCGATGTGTTTCCACGTCGAAGAATATCCCATAAGGAAAGCGCCGTATTCCCGCGCGCCGCAGGCGTTTATGCACTACCTGGAAGCGCAAGGGGTTTTCCGCGATGGCCTCTACTGCCGCCTCCACCGCCAGCGCAAATCGCACTCCAAGGTCGGGGTGGATGTTCTCATACCAGGCCAGCGCTTGCTTGAGGTCTGCGTTGGCTTCCGGTATCCAGACGACCGGCAGGGTCACTGTTTCTTAAACAGGGCCGCCCTGACTTGCTCCCACGGAATGGCTGCGTCGGGGTTGCGTTCATGCTGCGTTAGGCGATAGTTCAGCTCGTCGCGTTGAGCGTCCGTCAATGCCAGCTCGTCCGCTTCCAGACTTTCCCAAAGCACGTCAAGCAACTCGAACTTCTCCGCTGCCGAAAGGCTACCGATTTCATTTTGCAGATTGCTCATCTCGCCATCATCCTAATGTTTACTTTACGAAAAAGCGGAAAAGCGCGTTCGCGATGTCGCTTCCCCATAAGCAAAGGAAGGCAATGGCGAGATAGGGTATCGATGCGATTGAAGGTGCTTACGGCGACCGCGCCAGATGTGCAGAATATAAACCACGTCATCTATCACTCTGAAAACCAACCGGTACATGCGTCCTTAAGTCGGAGCGGGGAGCATAGGTGTTTTGATTTCTAGGGAATGTCCCACGGATTGAAGACAGCAACGCCGAGGCCGTCGAAGTGTTTTACATTGCGCGTAACGACGGTGACACCGTGTTCCAGAGCCGTTGCCGCAATCAAGCCATCCGCTGTGTTGAGAGTGGTTCCCTGTAACTGGCTTCGTCCGTCCAACTCGCCCCACCTATTCGCAATATCGATCGTGACCGGCAGAATGCGGCTGTGAAACCCACGTCAAAAGCTCGCCGTGGAGCCACGCTTCCAATTCGGCGCGGCGGCGGCCTTGTGGCATGATCACAAGCCCCTTGCGGATTTCACCGATCGTGATGGCGCTCAGAAAGAGCGTGGACGCTGGCTGTGCTTTGAGCCATGCAATGACGCGCGGCTCTGGACGGTTCCGGCTGAATTCCGAAGGTATGTTGGTATCGAGAAGATAGCCGGTCACAGGTCGACTGGTCGACCTGTGGATGGGTTGCGGCTGAAATCGAGATTGAGACCGCGCAAGGGTGCGAAGAGTTGCTCGATATCTTTCTGCGGGTGGACAGCCGCAAGCGCTGGAATCTTTTCATCAAGGGCGTCAAGCGCTTTTTCGATGAGATCGTCCGCGTCATGGAATTGGCCTGTCTGAATATGCGCGTGAACGCGTTCCACGAGCTCAGGCTTTTGGATTTCGATATTCACGGCTGGCTCCTTGCTGGGACCAATGTACAGGAAAACATATGAACGCGCAAAACGGTTCTCCTTCGACGGGTTCCGGTTAACTAGGGCCAAGCCGATTTCGCGCTTACAGGATCTTTTCCGGGCTGTTTCCATAAAGAAAGATGGTTCTCTCGGAAAGATAGTTCTCTCGATCTTCGGCAATCACGGGAAGCAGAAGATCAGAAGCATAAAGCGTCCGACACTGCCACTTTATGCCTGAAGTCGCATAGTTTTTCCCCATGGCGTTCCCTGCGGAGGGTAGCGCGGTTCCAGCAACGGGCAGAGGAGAGCACAGCCTCCTTAAGGAAGGCAAGGGCGAGATACCGGTATCAATGCGATTGAAGGCGCTTACGGCGACCGTGCCAGATGTGCAGAATATAAACCACGTCATCTATCACTCTGAAAATCACCCGATACACGTGCGGCCTGGCTCCATAGAGCAAATGGCGCACCTCGAAGGGAAAGCTTCTGTATTCCGGAGCCAACGGGCAGCGCTTCGGCACTTCGGAAAGCGAAGCAATCGCCTGTTCCAAACCCTCAAAACCAGCGCCGCCCTCCTTCTCCCGCATGCTGCGAGATCAGCCATTCCAGAATGTTGTCTTAATCCGCTTCCGCCCGACTGCTGTATTCAATCCGGAAAGCCATATCGCTGGCGTAGGGCTTCATGAACTTCTTCGGCGGGCTTGGTGCGCCCCGCCATCACGTCTTCGTTTCCTCTACGAATCGTTTCCACTGATGCCTCATAGTCCTGCTCTTCCCAAGCGAAGTAATCGGCCAGCACTTCATCCAGCGCTTCGGCGGCATTTTGACCATGGCGCTTAGCGTACTCTTCCAGTTGCGCTTTGCGCTCAGGTTTGACCGGCAGCATATCCACAAAGCGGACTCCGTTTTCACTCTAGCGAAGCAAGGCAGAAGGGGCATGCTTCCATGGCCCCATCAGCCAGGCGGGAAGCAGAAATTATGCACAAAAACGTTGTCCAACAAGCGGGAGCGCCTGCAGCTTATACACTTCCGCCGCAGTCAAAATAGGGTTTTTCGGGAGGTGGCGAGAGAGTAGTCACAAAAGTGGCCGAAAAATCTCAAAAATTTTTTATCGTTTCCCTTCAGGTAATTAGCGGGAATTTCTCGGTTTGAGGGGCCTTCGGCGACGATGGTTTCCGAGGAACAGCGTGCTACGTTCAACACGCTCGCGAGAATCACTCGCGAGCGAAATCCAACCGACCAGCCGGGACCCCTTCCCGGTTTTGCTATTTGGAGGCTCACATGGGCGAATTGATCATGATGCCGTCGCGCAATACGGAACCCGAGGAAAAGGTCGTTGAATCGACTGAGGCGACCAGTATCGATTTCTCCGTTTGGAAACGCGCTCCTAAAGAGCGCACGGTGGCCTATTTCCCAACATATTCGACAGTCTCGAAAGCCATGCAGACGGCGATGCGCGGGTGGGTACGCGATTGGTTTACTGTCAACCCCGAGATTCTGCTGCGACCGCATACGGCCTACGCGATTCTGGTCTACCAGTGCACGCATCCGTTTTCGGGCAAGCCCACCAACATCTTCACCTATGACATCCAGCAGACCGAGGCTCTGAACCGCGCATTCTCTTCCGCGGCGAACCGGCTGGGCCGCGAGTTGAAGGCGATCGACACCAAGCGTTTTACCTGGTTCACCCGGGAGCATTACTTCGCGTACCGCAGCAAGGAAGTTGTGAAATACGTGATGCGGAACCGGCGCGCGATTTACAAAATGCTGAACGTCGAGACCATGCTGATGGACAGTATCCTCAAATTCGCGATTATCGACATTCCGAAGTTCGGGCTGGAGGAGGCGGTGGTTCTTCTGCGCCGAGCTTTCAACACTCAATTGCGCCGTTTCTCGGACGAAGTAGATTTAGGCGGTCGAGCGGAGCAATTGCTGCGCATTGCGACGGATGCGCTGGCGAGCAAGCTGCCTCAGGACAATGTGATCGAAATGCCGCGATTAAACGAGCAGCCGGCAGAGATGCCGCTGGCGGCGTAACAAATTTTTGAGCTGGAGTAGACATGAGGAGCAGAGCTGGGAACTCTGCTCCTCGATTTTTTTTTGGTCCACTACAGCTTCACTGTGACGGTTTTGATCTCTGAGTATTGCTGCAGCCCGTATTCGCCGAGCTCGCGGCCGATGCCGGATTGCTTGAAGCCTCCGAACGGAGCTGCGGCGTCGAACACATCAAAGCAGTTGATCCATACGGTTCCGGCGCGGACATTATTGGCAATGTGATGAGCCTTTGAGATGTCACGCGTCCAGACCGCTGCCGCAAGGCCGTACATCGTCTTGTTGGCGCGATCGACCAGATCATCCATATCTTTGAATTTCAGGATGCTCATGACCGGGCCGAAGATCTCTTCCTGCGCGATTTTCATGTCGTCGCGGACATCGGAGAACACTGTGGGAGCGACGAAATAACCACGCTCGCCCACACGCTCGCCGCCGCACATCAACTTGGCGCCTTCCTTCTTGCCCGAATCCACATAGCTCAAGACCTTTTGGAATTGATCCTGATCGACTTGCGGCCCTTGCTCGGTTTCTTTGTCGAGCGGGTTGCCGACTTTGCGGCGTTTGGCGCGTTGCGTGCTTCGCTCGACAAATTCGTCGTAGATTTTCTCTTCCACAAAGAGGCGCGATCCGGCGCAGCAGCACTGGCCTTGATTGAAGAACAGCGCGAAGTGCGAACCCTCGACCGCCTGTTCGAGATCGGCATCGGCAAACACGATGTTCGGGCTCTTGCCGCCGAGTTCCAGGGTCACGCGCTTCAGGTTTGTGTCGGCCGCCGCTTTCATAATGAGGTGACCGACTTCGGTGGAACCAGTGAAAGCGACTTTGTCGACGTCCATGTGCCGTGCGATGGCGGCGCCGGCGGTGGGACCGTAGCCGGGCAGGATATTCACGACACCTTCCGGAAAACCGGCTTCCAGGATCAGTTCACCGACGCGCAGCGCGCTGAGGGGCGTCTGCTCAGCGACTTTCAAAATGACGGTGTTACCACAAGCGAGCGCCGGGCTGAGCTTCCAGGCCTGCATGAGCAATGGAAAATTCCACGGGATGATCTGGCCGACCACGCCGACCGGCTCGTGCCGCGTGTAGCAGAAGTAATCCCCGCTGATAGGGATGGTTTTGCCCTGAATCTTGTCGGCCCAGCCCGCGTAATAGCGATAACAGGCGATGGTGAGCGGAAGATCCGCAGCAAGGGCGACGTGGCGCGGCTTGCCATTGTCCATGGCCTCGAGCGTGGCGAGCTCGTCGGCGTGTTTTTCGATCAGTTCGGCCAGGCGGGTTATGAGTTTGCCGCGCTCGGATGCCGACATTCTTCGCCAGGGCGCCTTGCTATGAAAAGCTTTGCGTGCGGCCTTGACGGCCAAGTCTACGTCTGCGGCATCGGCCTCGGCAACATTGGCGAGCACGTCACCGGTGGCGGGATTGGTGGTTTCAAACGTTTTACCCGAGACGCTATCGACCCACTTATTGCCGATCAAAATTTTCGTCTGCTTGATTGGAACTGCTGTAGTTTGGGGTTCCGTAACGGCGGTAGCCATAATTATCTCCTCGTGATCAATGGACGTGGATCACTGAGTCATCATATTCCAATCTCAGGAAGCCGGCGGAGAGTTTAATGTTCGGACGCGCTTCCATTTCTTGCCCAGCCGGATGACCAGGAGTGCAGAAGCCGGGGGTAAGAGTAGATCCTTTTGAATGTCACCGTTGATTTCGACAGCGCCGGCTTTCAGCTTGCGGGATGCATCGGTTACGCTGTCCGCTAGTCCGACCAGTGCGAGCAACTTGTCTACGCGGATACCCTTTTCACTCGAAGCGGCGAGCGGCAGATCCACGGTTTCCGTGTCGGCCGGCTCCAGTCCCTGGCGCACTTCGCGATCGAAGGCTTCGCGCGCGGCATCTGCCTCGGCTGCCGAATGAAAATCGGCGACGATCCGGTGCGCTAATTCCATTTTGGCTTCCATAGGATCTTTTCGCCCGGCTGCAATCCCGGCGCGCAGCCTCGCAATCGCATCCATTTGCACGTCAGTGAGCAACTCGTAATAGCGATACATCAGATCGTCGCTAATGCGCATCGCTTTGGCAAACATCGTTTTGGGCGGCTCGTTGATGCCGATGTAATTCCCCTTGGATTTCGACATCTTTTCGATGCCATCGATTCCTTCCAGAAGTGGAACCGTGGCGACGATCTGAGGCTGCTGCCCGTAATCCTGCTGGATCTCGCGACCAACCAACAGATTGGGCTTTTGATCGGTGCCGCCCATTTCGACGTCACACTCGAGGGCGAAGGAATCGAAGGCTTGCGCGAGCGGATAGAGAAGCTCGTGAACGGAAATCGGAATACCCTCTTTAAAGCGCTTGCTGAAATAGTCGCGCTCGAGAAGACGAGCGACCGTGTATTTCGAGCACAGCCGGATCACGTTTTCGAAAGTCAGCGGCTCAAGCCACGCGCTATTGAATCGCACTTCCGTTTTTTCAGGATCGAGAATTTTGAATACCTGCGCTTTGTATGTTTCGGCGTTTCGATTGATTTCATCGCGGGTCATCGGCGGGCGCATGATGTTGCGGCCGGTGGGGTCGCCGATCAAGCCGGTCATGTCGCCGATCAAGAAAATGACGGTATGGCCCAGATCCTGGAAGTGCTTCATCTTGCGAAGCAGGACGGTGTGGCCCAGGTGAAGATCGGGAGCAGTGGGATCAAAGCCGGCCTTGACGCGCAATGGTCGGTCTTCCTTTGACGAGGCGATCAGGCGCTCGCGCAGCTCTTCTTCACGAATCAGCTCGGCGAGGCCCTTCTTCAGATAGGCGATCTGTTCTTCGACGGGTGGAAATGGCACGAATATTTTTGAGGCACACCGTTATTCGCTGTCACTGGCGCGGTACGCTTCTTTATTCTAAGAGCTACTATCCTGAACTGTATGCCGCCGGCAAAGAGCGCCGTTCCCGATCAGAAAGTTGGTTATAACCGATTTCTGCTGCTGGTCGCCGGACTCGGCGGTCTGCTGTATGGAGTAGACGTCGGCATTATCGGCGGGGCGTTGCCCTATTTGGAGGCGACCTCCGGGCTGAATGCCGGTCAGCTTTCCGTGATTGTCGCGGCAGTGCTGCTGGGCAGCGTGATCTCTACACTGTTTGCCGGCATGCTGGCCGACTGGATGGGACGCAAGCGCCTGATGGCGATCAGCGGCATCACCTTTGTCGTGAGCATTCCCGTCATCGCGCTTTCGCAAGGGTACGGTCCGCTGTTTTTTGGACGCCTGTTACAGGGCATCAGCGGCGGATTCATCGGCGTGGTTGTGCCGTTATATCTTGCCGAGTGCCTGGTGGCTTCGAGCCGCGGCAAAGGGACAGGCATTTTTCAGTGGCTGCTGACGCTGGGGATTGTCGCGGCAGCCATGATCGGCATTTACTACAGCTATCGAGTCGCGGAAGTGGCGCGTCTGGCGAACGCCGCCACTCTCTTTTCGTTTGAAGACCAGGCGTGGCGCCGCATCTTCTGGGTTTCGCTGCCGCCCGGCATTCTGTTCGTGATCGGCAGTCTGGGTGTAGCGGAATCTCCGCGCTGGCTGTTCCGCCGGGGCAAGCGGGAGGCTGCGTTGGCGGCTTTGCTTCGGTCGCGTAGTACGGAGCAGGCGCATTTGGAATTGAAAGAAATGGAAGAGGTTGCGGGAGGGGAAAGCGAAAAATCCAGAAAGAGCGCAACGACCGGCGATTCTCTTCTGCGGCGGAAATATGTCATTCCGTTCGTTCTGGCCTGCGTCATTCTGTTCTGCAACACAGCAACCGGAATCAATTCGATCATCGGATACAACACTAATATTCTTTTGCAGAGCGGACTTTCCGACGTTCAGGCGCACTGGGGGTACGTCCTTTTCACTCTCGTGAACTTTTGCACAACGATTGTGGGGTTGATGCTGGTCGACCGCAAAGGAAGGAAATTTCTACTGACATTGGGAAGCGCCGGCATCATTTTGTCGCTTCTGACGACCGGCCTGCTTTTCCGCCAGACAGAGAAGCTTCACGTGGATGCCCGGGATGCGATTGAATCTATGGTCGCTCCCGATCAGACGCTCACGACGCGGTTTGATGCTGCCGAAGCGAAGCGGCTGCTTGCGGCGGTAGGCGCTAGAGGTAGCGCTATTCAGCCGAATCGGGCGACTTTGACGATTATCTATTCCTACGACGGTTTCACGGGAGGGACAAATGTAGTTCGTTCCGACGATCCTGCCACGCCTCCTATCAAGGTCACGCGTGAAAGCTCAGTGCCTGCCAACCGGATTGAGGCTTTCTTCAAGAATCCATTTGCCGATGTGAACGCCGCGCGAACGGCGCCTCTCAAAATTGAGAAGGCGTTGATCAGTCCGGTTCCCACTGCACGAAATGGGTGGCTGGTGGCAGGCAGCCTCTACGCTTTTATGGCGTTCTTTGCGCTGGGACCGGGCGTGTGCGTATGGCTGGCGCTTTCCGAACTGATGCCGACCCGTATTCGATCGAACGGCATGAGCGTGGCGTTGGTCATCAACCAGATTGTCTCCACCACGCTGGCCGCCATATTTCTGCCGATTGTGGGCAAGTATGGTTATTCCACGATGTTCTTTCTATTCGCCAGCTTTACTGTCATCTACTTCGTTACAGCCGCCTTCTTCCTGCCGGAAACCAAGGGCAAGACCTTGGAAGAGATCGAGGAGCACTTTGAAAAGGCCGGAGCATTGACCTGAAGCTCAGGCCGCGAACTGCCACTGTGAACTAAGGTATCCCGGTCAGATCGTAACCGACAAAATGCGGCCCGACGGCCACGGTCTCGTACTCAAACTGAACCGCGCGCGTGAGCAAGCGGCTGTTCTTCGCGGCTCGGTAACTTGCGGAAAACGTGACAACAGTTTTCTGAGCCACGACCGCGGCAAGACGCTTCAATCAGCCGGGCCGGCAAAGAGGATGAGATTTCCATCCAGATCCTGGACAACGAAGGTTCTGGCGCCCCACGGCTCCTTTTTGAGCGTCTGATGGAAGCGCACTCCTTCTGCTTGATAGCTGAGAAACAGCTGCTTGATCTCATCTACTGTAGCCACGGTAACGGCAGCGGAAAGCAGATGTTCGCGTTCACGGATATCACGGAAGACAGGTTCGTCGATCTGCCTCAATACAAACCGAGCATTGTCGCGAGTGACCTGTCCATAGAACGGCGGGTCGCCATAGATGAAGTCGACCACGAAGCCGAGTTTCGCGGTGAAGAACTCACAAGAGGCTTTGATATCCGCAACGAACAGTTGTGCAGCGATTGAGGTGAGGATGGGACGCGGCGGGGCGTTTCTGGTTTCATCGGTCATGGCGTGGGCTCCTGATTTGAGCGCCTGCCATCCTGCGAAACCCCTTTGCCGAGCGACAAGCTCTTGCGCATCTGCGAGCTTGAAGCTTGCGTCCAGTATCTGCTCGTCACTGAGGTGGCGGAACTGAGGCAAACCCATCCTGATTGCGGCTGCGACGGGATAATACCGTTCACGATGCCAACGCAGATACTGCTTGGCTTGTTTCCTGAGGTTTTCGACGTTTGGCACGGGCGCAAGGATACCTACTTGTCGTAGGTGGGCGTTGCCCTTTTCGGCTTGGACCGATGCGCCCTACGCAGCATCGTCATTCTGCCCCGGGCCGATCTGGATTGTCAACAACCGCGTCTTAACGGTAGTGGCTCAATTTGAGCATGAGGAGGATTTTTCACGGCCAGAGATCGTTCTCCGTAGGGCCTCGATCATCGCCCGTGAGGATCAGTTTTCGCAAGCTTCGACTCCGCAGTTGAATGAGAATGATCTGCCAAAGTCCTGAAACCGTCTGCCATATTTCATGGCGGGGCATCTGTGATCGTTCGTCAGTAATACAACCCGCTCCACCGGTTTCTTTGGCAGAAAATGCGATTGAGACCGATACCGCATGTCTTGCCTTTTTGCTCAGAATGCGAGTTTAAAATCTGCGTCGGAGAGCGCTTGAATCGGATACTGGTAGTGATTCACTGGCCTGAAAGGCCCGAAACTTTAGGATCTATCTGACCGCAAATTTCTGCTTCCTTCGGCCTCAGTTGCAGGAAGTGGATTTCTGTCGGAAAACGTGAGTTCTGCCTGAAACTGTTGAAGTTTTGCCGTGCCACGGTACTTCGCAATCGTAGTAGAGGATCCGATAAACCTCTTCGTCAGTGGACCGAACCCAATTTTTCAATTAGATCCGGAGTATACTTCTTCTCCTATTTTCGAGCCTGCGCCCTGAGGAGCCACCATCAATGAGAATCGCAGCTTTTTTCATTTTGAAATGGAAACGGCTCCGGGAGAAACCCCCTGGAGCCGTATATGCTCGCCTACGAGCGTAGCGGATATACTACAAGGCGCGGACGATTTGCCGCTAACCTCTATGAGAAATTATCGACGCAAAGTTCTCATCCGGCAATGCTGTTTTGCGTCTTTTCCACAGATCTTGTGTCACAGCCAACCGTACTAGCGTATCACCGAATTGCGGACTTGACCTAATCAAGACCCGTTGTGGGTATTTCCGTCCAATCGGATCATGTCCCAATGCTGGTCTATACTGCGCATCCTTTGCGTAGTCGGCTCTTCCGGCTGCGCATCTAGCAGCTTCACGATATCGGGGCCACTTCCCACACGCGATCCGTGACACCAGCAGCCATCGCGGGCGTAACGCGGAGCGTCTGGTGGATGCGGACGAAGTTGTAGTACGTGAAGTGCAGCGAGACAGCAGCGGCGTGATCGTCGAGCGTCTTCGAGAAGCCGTTCGTCAGCCGCGCAAAGCGGCGCCTGCACATCCTCATTGTGAGGTTCTGACGCTCGACGTAGCTCGTGCTTGATGTGCTTTCGCTCGGAGATATCCTGTAATCGTTTCGGCCCCCGTCAGTTGTCAACTGCGGCCCAATTTAAATTGAGCCACTACCGTCTTGACACAAGCGCATCTTGCAATCGCGCGCGATGGAGTGCCCGAAAGTGAACACGCAACGAATCGATTCTCGCCCTCTGCTTTTCGCGACCGGAAAACATTGGCCATACCGCATTTTCAGCCGTTCACAACAAAAGCTCAAACTCCGATCTCCTGTCCGTGCTCCCACTTACCGGGAACCGCTAAGCAGCTTTCAGTTCTCCGTTCTTAGTCTTTGTATAGCTTTCAGCTTATAACTCAGAACCAATAACTAAGAACTATGCCTTCTAAATCGCAGCTCACAGCCAACCGCGCCAACGCACAAAAAAGTACCGGGCCCCGCACCGACACAGGCCGGGAAAAGGTCTCCCAAAACAGCGTCAAGCACGGTCTTTGCGGCACCTTCAAAGTGCTCGAATGTGAAAGCCAGTCCGAGTATGACGACCTGCTCGAGCGCTATATGCAAGCCGAACAGCCGGCTGACGATGTGGAACGCGAGCTGGTCGCCAAAATGGTCCGCCACACCTGGACGTCGGACCGCGCGGTTCGCCTTCAGGAAGCCTGCTTCCTGGTGCAGCCCCGCACGGACGAAAATATCGCCAAGGGCCAAGAAGGAATCTGCGTGCGCGCCGACATGGATCTCTACATCCGCTACCAGACGGCCCAGGATCGGGCCTATCAGCGCGCCGCCAGTGAGCTGGCAAAGAGAAGGAAAGAAAGACGGCAAGCCGAGATTGGCTTTGCTTCGCAGAAACGGGCGCAGGCCCAGGAAGAACGTCGCGAAACACAGCACGCGCAACGCAACGAGCTCCATCCCTACAAGGTGGTCACAGCGGAAGTTCGCCTCCAGGAGCAAAAAGAACGATACTTCGCCGCGAATTCCACCGTGTCGGTGCCCGACACGGCCCCAATCGCCGCCTGAATCAGCCCCCAATTCACTCGCTCGTGCGCAGCAACGCCACAAGTGCCTCCCTATGGAACTTCGCGCGTCACGCGCGTCTGGTAGCTGCTTCCCGGGCTAACGCCCCGGGCGATGGTTCCGCGACGAAGAGGTGATTTTCGGGGTCAAATCCAGAATGATTCGCATAATAGCGATCGATGAGCTGCTTACGAACGCGCGGGAGGTCTGCCGGCTTAGACAGAATGAGGACACAGCCGCCAAATCCTGCGCCGGTGAGGCGAGCGCCTGCAGCTCCGGCGTCCAGGGCCACTTCCACCAGAGAATCGATGGCGGCGGTGCTGACGCGCAATTGATCGCGAAGACTTGCGTGGGAGGCGACCAGCAAGCGCCCGAATTCCGATAGATCGTTCGAGCGCAGCGCTTCAACGGCTTTCTCGACACGCAGCGCTTCGCTCGTCACGTGAAGGAACGCCATCGATTCAGCGGCGTCGAACTGCGGTGATCCGTGGAGCGACGCGTCGCGGTAGGAGGCGAAGCCGGAGTTTATGAGCGCCCGCGAGCCCGCTTCGCGGCAGGCATTGTAACGGGCACGCACGGTGCCAGATTTTTCGGCGATAGTAAGGCTGTGGGCGACCAGAAAGGTCCAGCCGGCCGGGATCGGGATCGGGTCGAACTCTAAGGGCGCGAACCGGACCAGGAGCGCGCAACTCGCTTCTGCTGCCAGCACTACGGCATGATCCATGGAACCGCCGCGCGTGCCGACGAATTGCTCGGCATCCGGCAAAACGGCCATCAATTCGGAAATGTCGGGGCGGATACCGTTGGCGCGCAGAATGGCTAGGGTGAAGCCGGCCAACAGCGCGGAGGAGGACGACAGACCGGCGGCAGGCGGCAGGTTGGAAGCGATTGCGGCGTCGATACCGCGCGAGATCTTCCAGTGGCTCTGTGCGGCTTGCGCTGCCGCTTTCAAATAATTAGCCCAATCGCCCGGCGGGCTGGCCTCGAAAGCGTCGTCCAGATGGAACTCGCGCCGGCCGTATGGTTCAGAAAAGGCACGGATTTCGTCTGTGCCGGACGCACGGAACGCGATCGCCAGATGGCGCTGAATCGCCATCGGAAGTACCGGCAGATCATGATAGTCGATATGTTCGCCGATGAGGTTTACGCGACCGGGAACCGGGAGGATGACGGGCGGAGGTCCCGGCCCAAAGGTGCGGCTGAGGTCAGCCGGCGCCTGTTCGGAAACGGACAACGGCGGGACCGGCACCGAACACAAGAATGACATTGCTTGCTTCGGATCTATTGAAAATAGAACCTTTTCTTAGGGAATGCGTATCCAAAAGCGGGGAATTGTACGTGCAAGTTGTCTGTGCGACTATAGGACTAACCCCTCCTTTATAAGCAGGATTCGTGTCTCTTCAAATCGGAAAACGGAAATTATTGGGTGCAGCTCTGTGCGTGCTTGGGCTTGCAGCGCTTCTTGCGTCGTGCTCGAAGACGCATGCAGGCTCCGCGGGCGGAATGATGATGATGCCGGCGGCGCCGGTGCGGGCGGTTGCGGCGGTTGCCACCGATATCCCGCTCAATCTATCTGCGGTCGGAAATGTGGAGGCGATCACGACGGTGGACGTGAAGTCCCGTGTAGCCGGTCAGATTTTGCGGGTGGATTTTCAAGAGGGGCAGACTGTGGAAAAGGGGCAGCTCCTGTTCGAGATCGATCCCGAGCCACTCGAGCGCCAGTTGGCGGAATACCAGGCAGATCTTGCCAAAGACATCGCTCTGGAGCAGCAATCGCGCGCCAACGTGGTGAAGGACGAGGCCTTGCTAAGACAGACCAAAGCATCGGCGGATCGCGCGGTGGCGTTATCCAAAGAAGGAATTTACGCCAAGGAGCAGACCGAGCAATCCGTAGAGGCGGCCGAATCGGCGCAAGCCTCGCTCGAAGCCGATCGGGCGGCGGTCGATAGCGCGGTTGCGTCCATCAAAGCGGATCGAGCCAAAGTGGCGCAAACGCAATTGCAGATCGATTACACCCGGATTGCGGCGCCGATCAGCGGCCGGGCGGGGGCCATTGCGATCAAAGCCGGAAATCTTATCAAGGATAACGACGCGGCGCTCGTGACGCTGCTTCAGATCTCGCCGATTTATGTTTCGTTCGGGTTGCCGGAACAGCAATTGGCGGATGTGAAGAAATACAATGACGAGCGTCCACTGGAAGTGAATGCCACGGCCGATGGCGAGAATACAGTCACCGGAACGCTGCGCTTCATCGATAACACGGTGGACAACACAACGGGCACGATCCGGCTGAAAGCGGAGTTCCCGAATGCTGATCATGCCCTGTGGCCGGGCCAGTTTGTGAACGTGCAGGCGAAGCTCGAAATGGAACACAACCGGGTTGTCGTTCCGAGCCGGACCATTGAAACAGGACCGCAAGGGAAATACGTCTGGGTGATGAACCCGTCAGACGGGACGGTGGCGATGCGGCCTGTTAGCGTGCTGCGTAACTACACACCCAAGAAAGCCGCTGAGGAAGCAGTGATCGGAAGTGGATTGCGCGCGGGGGAAATGGTGATTTCAGAAGGACAGATGCGTCTGGCGCCCGGGATGAAGGTGAAGCTGCTCCAGAATCAGACGCAATTGGGTGAAGCGAGTTCGCAGCAAACGCCAGGTCAATCGTAGACATTCATGCGTTTTACAGACATATTCATTCGCCGGGCGATCACCACGACGCTGTTGATGGCCGGAATTTTGATTTTCGGTCTGCTCAGTTACTTCACGCTGCCGGTGAGCAATTTGCCGGCGGTCGAGTATCCGACGATTCAAGTTTCCGCATCTTTGCCGGGCGCCAATCCGGACGTGATGGCGTCCTCGGTCGCGACGCCGCTGGAGGCAGAGTTTTCGACGATTGCGGGCGTGAACAGCATGTCGTCATCCAGTTCGCTTGGCTCGACCAGCGTCACTCTGCAATTCGATTTGAGCCGCAACATCGATGCCGCGGCGCAAGACGTTCAGGCGGCGATTGCGCGAGCGGAAGGAAATCTCCCGACGAACATGCCGGCTCCTCCTTCCTATCAGAAGGTGAATCCGGCCGAACAGCCCATCATGTATATCGCGATCTCGTCCAAGACGATGTCGCCATCGCAATTGGATGAGTATGCCGAAACGATGATGGGCCGGCGCATTTCGATGGTGAGCGGCGTGGCGCGCGTTCAGGTTTTCGGATCGCAAAAATTCGCAGTGCGGGTACAGGCAGATCCGGAGAAGCTGGCCTCGCGCCAGATCGACCTGGAGCAGGTCCGCACGGCGCTGGCTACCGGCAGCCTGAATCTTCCCGCCGGAGAACTATACGGCGCCTCGAAGGCGTATACGGTGCAATCGAACAGCCAGCTCACCTCGGCTGCGCAGTTCTCACGATTAATTGTTACGTATCGGAACGGCAGCCCGGTTTATCTGGACGAGCTTGGCAACGTGCTCAATAGCGTCAGCGACGATAAGACCGTATTCTGGATCAACGATACGCCCAGCATCGTGTTAGCGGTGAGTAAACAGCCCGGTTCGAACACTGTGCAGGTCGCCGATTCGGTGAAGGCGCTGTTGCCGATCATGCAGCAGTCGATGCCTGCCGGAATCCAGGTAGGACGGGCATTCGATGCCTCGCAAAATATTCGCGAATCGATCTCGGATGTGAAGTTTACGCTGCTTCTGACCATTTGCCTGGTCATTCTGGTGATCTTCGTATTTCTGCGGAATGTCTCGGCGACGGCTATTCCGAGTTTGGCCGTTCCGCTGTCTTTGCTGGGCACATTCGCGGCTATGAAGCTGCTGGGCTTCACGATCGACATTCTGTCGATGATGGCCATGACGCTTTCGGTCGGCTTCGTTGTGGACGATGCAATTGTGATGCTCGAGAACATCGTGCGGCACATGGAGATGGGCAAGACGCGCATGCAGGCGGCGCTGGAGGGTGCGCGCGAGGTCGGGTTCACCATCGTTTCCATGACGGTTTCCCTGGTGGCGGTCTTCATTCCGGTGTTGTTTATGGGCGGGATCATTGGCCGTTTATTGCGCGAATTTTCCATTACGATTGCGGTCGCGGTGCTCATTTCGGGATTGATTTCGCTTACGTTGACGCCGATGTTGTGCAGCCGCTTCCTGCATCACGAGAGTCATCCGAGCGGCGCATTCTATCGGGGGTCCGAACGATTCTTCGACTGGCTGAATAACACGTATCGCCGAACGTTGGAAGTGGTTCTGCGCCACCGGCGAGGCACGCTACTGGCTACGCTGGCGCTTACCGTCGCCACTGTGTATCTGTTCGCGATCATGCCCAAAGGCTTCATGCCGACGGTTGATCAAGGCTTCGCCTTCGGCATCGCGGAGGCATCGGAAGACACCTCGTTCAACGAAATGGTAAGGCTGCAGTCGCACGTGAACGACATCCTTCAGAAGAACCCATGGCTCGATTCATGGGGTTCCGGAACTCCGATGCAGGGTCAAAATACCGGATTTCTGTTCGTGGCGTTGAAGCACGACAAGCATCGCCCGAACGTCGAGAGCATTATTGGCCAGCTCGAGGGACAGTTTGCAAGCATTCCGGGGCTGATGGTGTTCCTGCAGTCGCCGCCCCTGATCACACTAGGGCAAAACGAAACACGCGATCAGTATTCGCTGGCTTTGCAGGATGCCGATACCGCGGAGCTGTACAAATGGGCGCCTGTACTGGAAGCAAAACTTCATTCGGTTCCAGAGTTGCAGGACATCTACAGCGACCTACGGCTCAGCACGCCGCGATTGGATGTGGATATCGATCGCAACCGTGCGCTCGCCGTGGGGGTGACTCCCGATGCGATCGCGAACACGCTTTATGACGCTTATGGGAACCGGCGCGTCACGACCATCCAAACTTCGGCGAATCAGTACGACGTGCTTCTTGAAGTTTTACCGGATTATCAGCGTAATCCCGCTGCATTGCGCGATCTATATATCCGCTCCAGCCAAGGCAAGATGGTTCCGCTATCGGCGGTCGCTGAGCTGAAGCAAACCGTCGCGCCACTGAGCGTCAGTCATATCGGGCAGTTACCGGCGGTCGATTTCCAGTTCAACGTAAAACCAGGCGTGGCACTCAGCCAGGCAACGAAGCTGATCGACAACGCGGCGCGCCAGATCGGATTGCCCGACACCGTCAGCTTCAGCTACCAGGGCACGGCGGCTGCGTTTCAGAACTCGGTGCGCGGCCTGGGAATTTTGCTGCTGATTGCGGTGGTGGTTATTTATCTGGTGCTCGGGATTTTGTACGAAAGCTTCATTCATCCCATTACGATTCTTTCGGGGCTTCCCGCCGCCGGCTTGGGCGCTTTGCTCACGCTGCTGATTTTCAAGCAGGATCTGAACCTTTACTCGTTCGTCGGTATCATCCTGCTGATCGGTATTGTCAAGAAGAACGCGATCATGATGATAGACTTCGCTATCGCAGCGCAGCGCAATGAAGGGAAGTCTCCGGAAGAGGCGATTTTTGAAGGCTGCTTGAAACGGTTCCGGCCGATCATGATGACCACCATGGCGGCCTTATTGGGCACGCTTCCGATTGCGTTTGGAAGCGGAGCCGGTGGCGAAGCGCGGCGTCCGCTCGGAATTGCGGTGGTCGGCGGACTGATCGTGTCGCAGCTTCTGACGCTGTACATCACGCCTGTGATCTATCTGTATCTCGACCGGTTCCAGACTCGCCGCCGGGAACGCAAACTGGAAAGCGCCGGAATGTGGCAAGGCGAAGAGACGCTGGTCAGCCAGTAATCTGGTTTCGCCTTCTCCAGAAAGCGCGCACGGGAAAAAACAAAATCGCTGCTGCGATCAGCACGGCAGGACCGTAGGCGAGCAGGAACAGGACGATTCCGATTACGCCGGCGACGACGGTCCGGTATCCGTCGATAGCGGCGTTGCGGAGCCGGGTTGACAGGGATCTGTCGTCGACTACGAGACTCTGTTTGTACTCTTCGACAATTCTGAGCTGCACGGTTGCGAAATCGATCCGGTTCGAGAACGATTTCCGCTCCGCTTCCATTTGCTCGATCTGCCCTCGGACGTTATCGATTTGCTCTTCTACCGCCAGTACGTCGGAGAGCTTTCCGGAGCGGTCGCGAAGCAGCTCTGTCAACCGCTGCTCGGCGTTCCGGGCATTGGAGAGGCGGGCATCGAGATCGACGACCTGCGAGGTGACCTCTTCGCCGTTTTGACCCTCGGAATCCACATGCCCGAGGCGCTTCATGGCGGAAAGCATGGCGTCCAGTTGAGCGACGGGCACTCGCAAGGAAGCGTCGAGCGAGCGTCCCTGGCCAGAAGGACTGTTGACATTCATTTGCGCGATGTAACCGCGGTAGCCAGTCAGGAGTTTGTCGACGTCTCTGCGAGCCGCGTCCAGATTTGCGACCGTCAGGCTCAGTTGTGCGGTACGGATGATTAGGGGGCCGTTGGTCGAGACGGACTGCTTCATCGGGGCTTGCGCCCGTGGGGCGGGGGCCATCATATGGCCCTGGGTGGCTGCCAGTCCGCTGATGACTCCGGAACCGGCTGCCGTTTGCTGTTCTAATTCCGCGTATTCTTCCAGATGCACGACACGGCGCTGATACTTGCCGATGAAGGGAATCAGGGCTGCGATAACGAAAACCGAGGCGGTCGCCCAGATCCACGGAGAGCGTCCGAAGAAAAATCGGCTTTGAAACGCTTGCGCCGGATTGCTGGTAATAAGCTGCGGAGCTGTGAGATTTGGCTGGTCGATTTGCCATTGCTGCAGCCGCCGCGAGACGCTCTGAAGATCCGCCGCCAGATCCTGACACGTGCGGCAATGTTCGAGATGCGCTACTGCTGCCGCCGCTCTTTCAGGCGAAAGTTGGCCATCCAGATAGGACATCAATTCTTCTTGCGAGATGGGGTGAGCGCTGGTCGGCATGATGCTAATTCCTGTCCTCTGTCGCCCGGGCGGCCGGCTCCAGATACGCTTTTAAAGCGATCCTCGATCGAAACAGGCGGGAGCGGACGGTGTTTATTGGCAAACGCAGCAAGCCGGCGATTTCGGCATAGCTGAGCTGCTCGTATTCGCGCAGCATGAGGATTTCGCGTTCCGAAGCGTCAAGCTGCTGGAGAGCCTGACGAACCCACAGCGCGGTATCGGCTGCATGCGCCGGATCGGGCTCGGTGTCCAGGGGCTGGGGATGCACGGCGTCTTTTCGGCGCTCGGACGATAACAGATGGAACGCAATTCCATATAAATAGCTTTTGAAAGCGGCTTGGGGTTTATAGCGGGTCCGGGCTCGCAGGACGGCGAGAAAGGTTTCCTGCGTCAGGTCCTGCGCTCTTTCGGGGCTCGCCAGGCGACGCCGGAAGAAGCCATAGAGCGGCTGGCGATAGCGATAGAAAAGCTCTTCAAAAGATTCCCGGGAGCCGCGCTGAAAATCGAGCATCAGAGCTTCGTCGGTGACCATGAAAATGGGCTGCTACATACAGGTAATGGCGCAAGTGGCACAAAAAGTTCCCGCCGGCTTACAAAATGTTGATAGCGCGAGCGGCGAGAATCGCAACGGTGCCGAGCGAGATGGAACTTTGGATCATCATCAGGAGTTTCGCCCAGCGGGAGAGGACCGGTACGTCGGTTGGTGAAAAGGCCGTGCTGGTGTTGAAAGCGAGGAATAAATAGTCTGCGAAACCGGGTTTCCAGCCAGGATCAGCGAGTGGCGACCCGGGCTGAAGCGTCATCTGCGGGAACAGGAACGCGCCTTTGGTGTGCGCACGCCGGCGGTCTCGCTGATAAGGGCCTCCCGCATCAAGGCGCCAATACCACGACGCGAAGACGAGCACGTTGGCGGCCCACAGTGCCACAGCGGAGCGCAGCAAGTCTGCCGGCCGGAGATGCCTTTCCAGGAGCGAGGTAATCAGAGAGGCAAGCGACCAGACGATTCCAATGGTGATGACGCTTAGAAGGGCGATTCCAGCGGCGAAATTTTGAGCAGCTTTGCCGGTGATGTGAAACAAGACGGTGGGTATCCACAGCACCGCCACCAGCGCGATGAAGGCCCAGCTTGGACCGGGAGTGAAACGTTCGGGCAGCGACCAGTACAGCGCTACAATCCCGAGCACTGCAACAGCGGCGGGCCAACGCGGTTCGGACTGGACAGCCTGCTTCGTCGTTTTGGAGTCCGGCGGCATCTCTAAACCGACGAGTGTACGACGGGCGGGATCTTGAAGTGGGAACAGAGTGTCAATCTGAAATGGATGCGATTGAAAATTGTGCAAGCCGGGGAGGCGGTCTTACGCGAGAAAGCGAAGGCGCTTAGCATCGGCGAAATTGAGAGCCGCGAAATCCAGGAACTGATCGCCTGGATGCGAGAAACCATGCACGATGCGCCGGGCGTCGGGTTGGCGGCTCCGCAGGTAGGTCTGGGGATCCAACTGGCCGTTATCGAAGACAAGCCTGAGTATATGCGCGATATCGCGGCGGGCGTACTGAAGGAGCGTGAGCGGAAGCCGGTTCCGTTTCATGTGCTCATCAACCCAAAAATCACGTTGGCCGATGGCGCCCAGCCGGAATTCTTTGAGGGCTGCCTCAGTTTAGCCGGTTTCACCGCCGTGGTTCCGCGTGCCCGAAAGGTGACAGTGGATTGCCTGGATCATCGCGGCGAGCCGAAGACGATTGCCGCATCCGGGTGGTATGCGCGCATCCTCCAGCACGAAATCGATCACCTTAGAGGCGTGCTTTATATCGACCACATGCACACACGCACCTTCATGGGGATGGACAACTTCAACCGACATTGGAAAGAAAAGCCGATGGCAGACGTGGCACAACGCATCGGTTGGAAACGGCCCGAATCAGGAGTTGATTAATGCCTGTCGCGCTCGTAATTGCCAGCGATGCGGAACATCGTGGCTTCATCGAAGTGCTTGGCGAAGATTTGAAGGCCGATCGGAAGACCGCCGGCCGATTCGCCGCAGGGAACGCTCATGCAAGGCACGCCGGATAAATCTCCAGTCAGCGTGTAAACATCCGATAGATACATCGCGAGTGGATCGTCGAGTTTCTCGCCGATTTTGAAGGCGGTGAAGGGCGAGACGGGTGTTACGAGGGCATCTACCTGTTCGAAAGCGCGGTTGAAATCGCCCGCGATTAACGCACGAACTTGCTGCGCTTTCCGGTAGTAGGCCTCGTAATAGCCGGAACTCAGGACATAGGTGCCGAGCATGATGCGGCGTTTTACTTCGGCGCCAAAGCCGCAGCCGCGCGTATTGCGGTACATATCCGACAAGGTTTCGCCGTCAGTGCGCGTCGTATAGCGCACGCCATCGTAGCGCGCCAGATTTGAGCTCGCTTCCGCCGTAGCGATGATGTAGTAGCAGGACAGCGCGTATTTCGTGTGCGGCAAGCTGATCTCGTGCAGAGTGCAACCGAGTTTTTCGAGCTGCACGATGGCGGCATCGACCACGTCGCCGGTTTCCGATTGCAAGCCCTCGAAATATTCTTTCGGCAATCCCAGCCTCAGCCCTTTGACCGGATGCTTCATCGCCGCAGGATAATCGTCAACGGGCGCAAACGCGGATGTGGAATCCTGCTCATCGCGGCCAGCCATGGCATGCAGTACGGTGGCGACATCTTCGACATTTCGCCCGAACGGTCCGATGTGATCGAGCGAGCTGGCGAACGCGACCAGACCGTAGCGCGAAACGCGGCCATAGGTGGGGGTCACGCCGGCCACTCCGCAGAAGCTGGCCGGTTGGCGAATCGATCCACCGGTATCGGAGCCGAGCGCGACGACGGCGCTCCCTTGCGCTACGGCAGCGGCCGATCCACCGCTGGAGCCGCCGGGCACGCGGTCCAGCGATTTTGGGTTATGAACCGGTCCGAACGCCGAGTTCTCGTTTGACGAGCCCATCGCAAACTCGTCGCAATTGGTCTTGCCGATGACGATGGCGCCTTCCGCTTCCAGGCGAAACACCGCGGTTGCGTCGTAAGGCGGAACGTAATTTTTCAGAATGCGGGAGCCGCAGGTGGTTCGCAGCCCTTTGGTGACGATGACGTCCTTGACGGCCAACGGGACACCTGCCAGCGCGCCCACGAAGCCGTCTTTTTTGGCGAGTTCTTCGTCTATTCTTGCGGCGGCCCGCAGCGCCCGTTCGGGAGAGAACGTAAGAAACGCGTTGGTGCGCGCGTTCTCTTTCTCCGCGTGAGCGAGCGACGCCTGGGCCAGTTCGGTTGCGGAGAATTTCTTCTGAAGTAAACCCTCGCGTACGCTCGAGATGGTGAGCGAAGGCAGATCGAATCCGGCCGCGGTGCTCATCGTTCGATCACTTTCGGAACTTTGAAGTAACCGGCGGCGCTCAGAGGTGCATTGGCGAGCGCTTCCTCATTGCTCAACGGAATGTGCGGAACGTCTTCGCGCAAGGTCGCCGTTTCATCCGCTTCGTAGAGAACCTGCGCCATGTGTTCCACATCGCGGGTTTCCAGCTCGTTGAGCTGCTCCATGTGAGTCAGAATTTGGCCCATGTCGTGAGACATGCGGCGTATCTCCTCATCGGAGAGCCGCAGGTTCGCCAGATCGGCGACATAGCGGACTTCTTTTTCGGACAGATTCAACCGTTAGCCTTCCTGCGCGAGAGTCGATATACCTTCTTTAGCACAGGATCCTGAATGCGTTCGGCTTCGTCGCCGAGCTCAGGCTCGCGCGATTCGGCCCGCTGCGGCAGACGGCGCGGGATGGCGATGCGAAATTCAATATCCTCGACGTGGTTGCTGCCCATCAGCTTCTGGACCCGGCGTAGAATCTGCGCTGTCAGACCGTAGAGCTGCTTCTGCCAGATGGCATCTTCGACCTCGACGACCAGTGTCTTGCGGACGAGCTTGAGGCGCGAGGCGTGGGTTGCGATTTTCTGGCCCACTGCCTCGGGCCAGACGGCGCGGGCGATGTCTTCCTCGCTGAGCATCTCGCGGGAGATCTTTTTGTTTTTCAGAAGCCAGGCTGCGCGTTCCATCAAAGGGATACCCTGAAACTGCAGGGCGACAGCGGGGAAGGGAGATTTGTCTAGCGCACGATGATCAGCAACGCCGGCGTACGCAACGGCGATCCGAGTGTAGCACGGAGGAGGATCGGCACCGGAGCGAGTGTGAGTGCTGATCGACGATTAGCCGGCGGCGCCGAGTTCGGCGCGAATGGCATCTGCGATGCGGCCGGTCCACTTTTCGACTTCTTCATCCGTTCCCGCTTCGATCATGACGCGGGCCAACGGTTCGGTTCCGGAAAACCGCACAACGACGCGGCCGCTGTCGCCGAACTCGCGCTCAGCGGCGTGGATTTCTGCCTGTACAGAGTCGAGCTCGGCCAATGGACGTTTGTATTTCACGCGAACGTTGACCAGCTTTTGCGGAAATGTTTTCACGTGCGCGGACAACTGTTCGAGCGATTGACCGGAATCGCGCACGATTTCGAGCACGCGCAGAGCAGTGAGCAATCCATCGCCGGTGGTGGCGTAGTCGGAAAAGATGACATGACCGGACTGTTCTCCTCCCAGCACAGCGCCACGCCGCAGCATCTCCTCCAGGACATATTTGTCCCCGACTGGAGTGCGAAGCATTTGGATTCCTTCGCTCGTGAATGCCTTCTCGAGCCCGATGTTCGACATGACGGTTGCCACGACGGTGTTCCCTGGAAGCTTGCCCGCTCGTTTCAGCGACGACCCTGCCAGAAACAGCACGGCGTCTCCATCGACAATGCGCCCGTTAGAGGCGATGAAGAGCGCGCGATCGGCATCGCCATCGAATGCGATGCCCATGTCGGCGCCCGTTTCGGTCACGCGGCGCTGCAAACCGGAGAGATGTAGCGAACCGCAATCCAGATTGATATTGCGCCCGTCGGGCACGGCGCCGATCCACTCAACCGTCGTGCCCAAGCGCGGAAACAGGCGAGGCGCGACTTCAGTTGCTGCGCCGTTGCCACAATCGATGATCAACTGCAACGGGAAATTGCCGGTGACGGTGTTTGCCAGATAATCCGTGTAGGCCGTGTCGAGGCTACGATCGATCTTAAGCTCTTTGGCGAGCGCTTGCTCACCGGATTGGAGCCATTCGTCGATTAAGCGCTCGAGCTCCAGCTCGACTTCGTCGGGGAGCTTATAACCGGAATGGCTGATGATCTTCAGTCCGTTGTCGTAATAGGGGTTGTGTGACGCGGAAATCATGACCCCAGCCATAAACGGACCAGTCCGGGTCAGATAGGCGACGCCGGGAGTGGTGATGACACCGGCAAACCTGGCCGAAACGCCGGTACGTGCCAGACCGCCGGCCACCTGGGCCGCTAGCCATGGCCCGCTCTCGCGGGTATCCATACCGATAAGAACTTCGGCCGCGCCGTTCTTCGGCGTCCATTTCCCCAAAGCCACACCCAGCGCGTGGGCGGTTCTGGCATCGAGCGGCGGCTCTCCGGCCACTCCGCGGATGCCGTCGGTTCCAAAAAGCTGTCTGGACAACGCTCTTCCTCTTTACCGGGGCCTTGCATCTATCGTATACACAATAAGTTAAATCGGCTCCAGGGATTAGAATCGATAGTGGGAACGGATGAATATTTCCGTCAAGAGCGAATATGCGCTCAAGGCTGTTTTCGATCTCGCTTCGCAATACCTGGCCTTCCGGCAAACTCCTGCCGTCATGCCGCCGGTGAAGATTGCCGATATCGCGAAACGCCAAAAAATTCCGCAAAAATTTCTGGAACTCATCCTGGCGGGGCTCAAACAGAGCGGATTTGTCGATTCGCGGCGTGGCGCGGAGGGCGGATACCTGCTGGCACGATCGCCCGATGCGATTACCATCGGAGAAGTCCTCCGGGCGGTCGAGAACGTGAAGGCCTTCTCGCGTCCGGGCGGAGACGATCCTTTTTCGGCTATCTGGCAGCGAGTGGATACGGCTGTATCCGATGTTTTGGATCAGACGACATTCGCTGAGCTGGCGCGCACCTGGCAGGAAAAACATACGCAATACGTGCCCAACTGGGAAATCTGAGAGGAAGCTCTGATCTTTCAAGACAATTCGTACAGCATTGGGCGCACTCCGCTCGTGCGGCTAAATCGGGTGGTGGACGGCGCGAAGGCTACTGTTTTGGCGAAAGTGGAAGCACGGAATCCGTCGTTTTCCGTCAAGTGCCGTATCGGCGCTTCGATGGTATGGGATGCCGAACAGAAGGGGACACTCAAGCCGGGCATGGAGATCGTCGAGGCGACCAGTGGCAATACCGGAATCGCATTGGCGTATGTGGGAGCGGCGCGGGGCTATCCGGTGACACTCATGATGCCCGACACCATGAGCCTGGAACGGCGAAAAGTGCT
Organism: uncultured Acidobacteriaceae bacterium; assembly: GCA_963722935.1. Taxonomy (GTDB): domain Bacteria; phylum Acidobacteriota; class Terriglobia; order Bryobacterales; family Bryobacteraceae; genus Bog-105. The sequence continues at coordinate 720,567 of CAVROY010000002.1, forward strand.
GAAAGTGCTGGGCGCCAAACTGGTGCTGACCGAGGGCTCGAAGGGCATGGGAGAAGCCATCATCCAGGCGGAAGCGTTGCGTGCTTCCGATCCGGATCGTTACTTTATCCCGCAGCAATTCGAAAACCCGGCGAATCCGCGAATCCATTTTCTGACGACTGGTCCGGAGATTTGGAACGATACCGAAGGAACTGTCGATGTTCTTGTGTCGGGCGTTGGAACCGGAGGAAGCATCACGGGGATCTCGCAGTTTATTAAAGGCGAAAAAAAACATCGCCTGATTTCGGTTGCCGTCGAGCCTGTAACGTGCGCGGTGATCTCCCAAACGCTCGCGAGACAGCCGCTGAAAGCCGGTCCGCACAAAATTCAAGGCATTGGCGCCGGTTTCATTCCGTCGATTTTAGACCTCTCGTTGATCGATCGGGTGGAACAGGTGAGCAGCGAAGAATCCATCGAAATGGCGCGACGGCTGGCGATGGAGGAGGGCCTGCTGAGCGGTATTTCGTGCGGCGCCGCAGTGGTTGCAGCCGTGCGAATTGCCAAGGAGCCGGAAATGGCGGGCAAACACATTGTGACAATTCTTCCCGATGGGGGGGAACGATACCTTAGCTCGCCGCTTTTCGAAGGGATGTTCGACTAGTGTTTTTTGGGGGGCAAAAAAGAAATTTGTGCCAGTAACTTCCGGCTGGTGCAAAGCGTTGTACAGATACATCCCCGTAACGAAAGCGGGCGCTCTACCCCGATACCCGAAACCCCCGAGCGCCCGCGCCCCAAACACATTAGAACCGCAGACGATTGAGCAGGCATTCGCCGTTGTTGGATATGCCAGTAACACTTTTTCGGTATAAGTGCGGCTGCGGAAGCACAAACTTCCTGCAGATCCATGGGGATGGAGCTCAATGTGAGAGCTGCGGCAAAACGCACCCCCGGTCCGCGAGCGGTGTGATCGACTTCATCCGCGCGAAAACGGACCAGAACGCCTACTTTGACGAGATCTACAGCGCCGGGCGCTTTCACAAAGTAGAGGAATTCGACGAGTATTCAACCCTGACGTATCGCAATACTTCCGCCTTCGCTGAAAAATATTTGACACTTTGCGGATGTGACTTCACGCACGGCGTTGAGGGCCTGTCGGTGCTCGACGCGGCATGTGGGTCCGGTTGGATCACGGCAGGCTTGCTGCAGCATCCCGCGATTCGAAACTCGAAATTTCATGCCTTCGATATCTCTGCCGAGGGCCTGGAATTGTTGGCGAGGTTTGAGCGGGGGGGTGAAATCGAGCAATGCCGTTGAGATGTCGGTTCAAAGCGCTGAGTCGATCGTGTTTGAGGATGGCTGTTTCGACTACATCATCGGCTCCTCCGCACTGCATCATTTCGACAACGTGGAAGGCTTTCTTCGGGACTGCAGGCGAGTGCTGAAGCTGGGCGGGGCTGCGACTTTCGGAGAGCCGTTTGCCGTTGGGTACGCTTTGGGCGCCGCGTTTCTCACGATTGCCCAAAAACAGCTCGGCACCGAGCACGCTGCGATCAACAGCTTGTATCGCGATATTTCGGACCGCATGAAAGGCTCGAAAGAGTTTCTTTCCCGGTTGGTCGATAAGCACTTGTTTCTGCAATCGAGCTTCCTCGAAATGGCGCGCCGCGCCGGGTTCAGCGGTGTCGATTTTGTTCCGTTAGCCTCGCGCGATTACTACCGCGATTACTTTATTCGAGAGCTTTTTCTTGAGAGGGGCGGATCCGATCCGCGCCTGGTTGAGGTGGCAAACGAAATGTATAAAGTCGCATTCGACCTTTTTGACACGGACAGCTTCGGGCATTCCATAGCGGCCTTCATTCAGGTGGTTCTGCGGGTCTAGGATATGCCGACGGTAAGGCCACAAACCGGTAACCGATCCCACGAACGGTTAAGAGATGACATGGCCGTGTCGGATCGTCTTCGATGTAGCGCCGCAGCCGCACGATGAAGTTGTCAATCGGTCGAGTGTCGGTGTCTTCCTGGAGACCCCATACTTCTTCGAGCATGGTCTTCCGGGAAAGCGGTTTTCCTTGGTGTTCGATCATATAGCGCAGCAGGTTCGCCTCCATGAGCGTAAGGCGAAAGACCTGGCCCCGGACACAAAGCTCGAGAAGATCGAAATTGACCGATTTATCGCCTTTCTCGCCAAAGGTGAAAACGTCCGTTGGCTTGTTCGAAGAAGGAACCGAGGTGTTCGGAGGCGTCTGCAGCCACTCCCGGCGGCGCAGCAGACCGCGAATCCTCGCAATCAGAATGGCCAGTTCAAAAGGCTTGGTCAGATAATCATCCGCGCCGGCTTCAAAACCGCGCAATACATCGTGTGGCTGCCCTCGCGCGGTCAGCATGAGGGTGGGGACGAATTGCGCGGCTTGCCGCATTTCTGAGATCACGCTGAAACCATCCTTGCCGGGCAGCATGACATCCAGAATGACCATGTCAAACGGTGTTGGGCCGGGCAGCAGCCGTTCGAGCGCCCTTTCCCCTGTATCGACTACTTCGACTTGATAGCCTTCGGCTTCCAGATTGAACCGCAATCCATCGGCGAGGTGCTGCTCGTCTTCTACTACGAGAACCCGGCTCATTCTGAAATTGGAAACTGAAGCACGAATGTGCTCCCTCGCCCCGGACCCTCGCTCTCGGCCCACGCTCGTCCGCGGTGTCTCTTAGCCACAGAACGGACAATGTATAAGCCCAGACCAGTTCCCGTCGGACGTTTTGAAACCGGACCAGGAATGCGGTAAAAACGTTTGAAAACCCGCTTCAGCTCTGTTTTGGGGATTCCCACGCCCTGGTCTTTCACGCGCACTGCAACATATCTGCTGTCGACCCTAGCCGTTTCGACTGTTACGCTAACCGGATTTCCGGAATACTTGACGGCATTGTCGATGAGATTGGATACAGCCGCTCGCACTTCATCCACGTCACCCTGAATCTTGAACGAGGGCCCGGCGCGATATTGGACAGATTCGGGTTGGAGACTATAGAGCGCGCAGGCACGCTCGACGCATTCTTCCACCACCTCTCGAAGATCGATCGGCGACACGTTGACTACGCGATTGGAAGGTCCCACGCGTCCGGTACGCAAGACTTGCTCAATTGTGGAGAGCAACCGCTGACTATCCTCGAGCATAATCCGATAGAACTCTTTGCGTTTCTCTTCGTCGACGGTGCGGGATATCAGGGTTTCGAGGTATAGCCGAATTGAGGCTACGGGAGTCTTCAACTCGTGGGTTACCGCGTTGATGAACGCGTCGTGCTGTTCATTCCGCCGAATTTCGCGGACCAGAAAAATTGTGTTGAGGACGACGCCACTGATGATCATGGCGAGCAAAATGATGCCGAAGAAGAGCAAAATGCCCGTACGCCAGTTGAGTAGAACCCAACCGATGTAGAGAAGAAGGATGACCGAAATGAGTCCGGCGCCGAGTGCGATGAAGAACGCCACCGATTTGTGGCGGCCGGCTACTACCATGAATCCAGCTTATTCCGCTCGAGGAGCGGAACGCCGGGAAGGGCGACGTTAAGCGACTTTCCGCTCGGTCAATGCGCTTTCGACTTTCGCGACGTGCACGGATTTCGCAATACCGAGATACCTGAGCAGCTTGAGCAGAATCCAGGAAGGATCGAATTCATACCACACCAGTCCATGACGCGCCGAAGTCGGATGTGCGTGGTGGTTGTTGTGCCACCCTTCGCCGAAGGTGAGTAGCGCTACCCACCAATTGTTGCGGGAGTCGTCGCGGGTCTCAAAGCGCCGGCGACCCCACATATGGGTAGCGGAATTCACGAGCCAGGTGGTATGAAGGCCGAACACGACACGAACACAGATACCCCACAGGAACAGGGGGACGCCTCCGATGGCCAAGAGCAACACGCCAAGCGCGAGTTGGGGAACCCAATGGTAGTTATTCAGCCAGATATAGAAACGGTGTTTTGCTAAATCGGGCGCGTACTTCGACATGGCTCGCGTATTGTTGTGATTGGTCTGGCCAAAAATGAGCCAGCCCACGTGAGCCCACCAGGCACCGTCGCGCGGCGAATGCGGATCGCCGTGCTGATCGGATTTCTGATGGTGAATGCGATGGGTTGCGACCCAGGAAATGGGGCCGCCTTCCATGGTGAGAGCACCGCAAACAGCGAAGAAATATTCGAGAAGCAAAGGAACTTTATACGATCTATGGGTGAGCAGGCGGTGATAACCCAGGCTGATGCCGAGGCCTGTAGCAAACCAATAGAGGAAAACCGCTATGGCGAAAGCACGCCAGGAGAATGTGAATAACGCGGCCAGCGCTGCCAGATGGAAAAGCGCCATGACGATTGTTGTTGGCCAGTTCAGCCGCTGAGATTCAGAAATCTGAAAGACGTCGGCGGTGACTTGGTCTCCGGAAAGAACCATATATTCCGAAGCTAACAGGAATTGGCCGTTTGCTTTGTAAGACTTGTGTAATTTCGCCAGTACTAATCCAGGCGCGACCTGCACCCCGAAGAGAATAAGGTTCTCTGGCTCAGACCTCAGCTCGATTTGAGCGGGCGAGATCCGGGGAAGGTCTGACGAAGTTTCATCAGAGCTTCGGCGCGCGTGTTACTTGGCGTCTCCGAAATGACGGTAAAACCAGCCTTTTGCTTCAGCAATCGCACCATTCGTTCCGGATCGGACTGCCAAACGGCGGGAACTCCGTCTTTTTGAACAACGTAAAACTTTGAAAGCATGCTTTTTCCTTTGGATCAGCTAAATCGGATACATTCTGCGGGAACGGGAAAGTCTTCATACCCGGGAAGCATCTCTTTGGCGTTCATATCGCGATGCCCGGGAGAACTCTTCAGGACACGAGGCATTAGGCCTCGCCGTGTCCAGGCCTTTTTGCTAAGGTTTGTGATCAGACGATTTCCGCTGCGGATCTCTCCCATGTAGTCGCCGGTGCAACCATAGACTTCATCGCCTTCCGCGAAGTAGCCGACCTGGCGACCATCATAGGAGAACAGATCGTCGGATAAGCGATATCCCACATAGCGGCCGCTCCAGGTCCAGAAGTTATTGAGATCTACCAATTCCTCACCTGTTCGTGCACTCGCTGTTTCTGTTTCTAAGGATAAACGTTCAGAAGATCTGACTTAGTTCAGACATCTGAAGAGTGGGCGGGACTGCTCAGACATTACTAGTATAGAGTAAAATCACGCGAAGGTCCATACTTGATGCTAAGTCCGCTTGATATAGAGGGAGCGGCGCGAATTACCTGTACAGAATATGTGATTGGGCGTATTATAAGAACGGCTCAAGTAATTCCGCCTGCGCCGTCCGGTCGTCTCTTCTAAGTTCGACGGATTTCTGTCCTCAGACTCTCTCGGAGTGCCAAGTTACACGCGCATTGGGCTCCGGATCCCTCAGGAGCTTCGTATGTCATCACGAAATGGAGATCGAGCCCGCGCCAATAAGCAGATGCGAAAGCGACGCCTCCAACGAAGCCAGATCCGGCTTCTGAGGCGGCCGTCCGCGCCGGCCGAAACTCACGAAGTCCATGCAGAAGTCGAAAATCTGGCTTTGAGGAAGTGAAGTGACGTGTCCCGTTCAGCCTGATGTGACGAGCGATATCGATTGGTTCTGGACATCGGCCGGCAAAGCCCTCGGTTACCGGGAGGCCGACGGTCTCTTTTCCTGCGATGGCCGACAGATTGGTCATTTCCGAGGCGACGAAATTTACGGCAGGCAAGGGAACTATCTTGGCGAGATCGCCGGGACAGGCCGGCTGGTTACACAGGTCAACAAATTAAGGTGGCGCAGGTCGGGATTCTTTCCTTCGACGGGTAGACCTGCAAGTCCACCTCCGGATGCGTTGTCGGAGAATGTTGCCAGCGGCTTCAGGGACTTCAAAATTCCGGCATAGCTCGCACCAAATGCGGATGAAGATTTGGTAGCGCTAAGGGGAATCGAACCCCTATTTAAGCCTTGAGAGGGCTCCGTCCTAACCGTTAGACGATAGCGCCGTGCCCGACGGGCGACCAAGGTCGCGAGGCATTTTCAGTATACCGGTTGCGCGGCTTCGTACTAGAGCGCGAGCGGCATCGGCAGCGCGCATTTGGACAGCGATCGCGCGATGAGCGAGATGGCATCGGGCTCACTGAGCGATTTCGCGATGGAAGTTTCCAGAACCAGCATGCTGCGAGCGCGCTCCAGCATCTTTTTCTCACGAAACGAGAGCGGCTTGGCCAATTGAATAATTAAGAGCGCTTTGAAAACCTCCGCGACTTCCAGCAGGCTTCCGCCCTTCATTTTGTCCGAATTTTCCTTGAAGCGGTCCTTCCAATCCTGGGCGCAGCAGGGCCGGCCGGCTGCCAGGTAAGTCAAAACGCGGTTAATCTCACTGCACTTGGTCACTTTGCGCAGCCCCACGTCGCCAGCGTGCGAGAACGGGACCATAACAGTCATGCTGTTGGGAGAGAGACGCAATAAATAGAAGCGCTCTTGTTGAGTACCGAAAGAACGAGAGCTGATGTTCTCGATCGTTCCCACGCCGTGATTCGGATAAACAACCTTTTCTCCGACTTGGAAGGCCATTCGCCGACCTCTTTCCTGGGGTATTCCCTACAGGTTCGCAGTGATACAGACCGAATATTAAACCGGCGTTGAGATTTCGTCAAGTAGAAAAGCGGTGTTTCACTCCTGTGGGAGTGGTGTATAGAGAAAATCTGATAAATGGCTGAAATTAGTAACAATTGAAGGGCCATTCACCAGGACGGGGTGACAAGTGGGAGCGTCCGGCCGCGTAATGGTCTTTCTCCTTTAGGAGATTTCAGTCGTCCACTTTTCCAGGATCGATTTGACCTTTTGGCAGAATTGATCGGCCAGGGCGCCGTCGATCAGGCGGTGATCGAAGGTTAAAGCCAAATGCGCTTGCGAACGGATCGCAATCGCATCGCCTTCGACCACGGCAGGCACTTTTTCGACCGCTCCGACTCCTAGAATCGCGACCTGCGGCTGATTGATGACCGGTGTGGCGAAAATGCTGCCGAAGCTGCCGAAGTTCGTGATGGAGAACGTGCCGCCCTGCACTTCGTCGGGTTTGAGCTGGCGAGAGCGAGCACGCGTGGCGAGATCCACAATCGCCCTTTGCAAGCCGGTGGCGTTTTTTTCATCCGCATTGCGGATCACTGGCACAATCAAGCCGCCTTCGAGCGCGACGGCAATGCCAATGTTGATATCGCGATGATAGACGATGTTCTTCCCGTCAATGGAGCCGTTGAAAATGGGAAACGCGCGAAGCGCTTCAGCGCTGGCGGCGATGACGAACGGCAGGAATGTGAGTGAGAAACCGTTGCGCGCTTGAAAGTCGGTCTTCGCGCGATCGCGCAGCTTCGCGATCTTCGTCATATCGACACGGTGCACGGTTGTGACATGAGCAGAGGTTCGCTTGCTCATGACCATGTGCTCGGCGATCTTCTGCCGCATGGTGCTCATGGGTTCGGTTCGCGTCTTGGCCGATTCGGCGAGAGGCAAGGGCTGAGACGGTTCCTGGCCGCGAGCCTGCGGCTGAGAGGCAGGCTGCTGGGGCGGCGGCTCAATCGGGTACGGACCGGCCGCAGCCGGCGCGGGTTGGTGAGGTGTGGAGGGCGTGGCGTAAGTTCGTGCGGCCTGCGAGGACATGTAGGACTCCATATCCTGCTTTGTGATGCGGCCACCAGCGCCCGTGCCTTTTACCTGAGACAGATCGATGTTGTACTCGCGCGCCATTTTGCGGACCAGCGGTGACAATGGGCCCTGATCCTCCTGGCCGTCGGCTTGAGAAAGCGGCGCAGGCGGGGGTTGAGGCGGCGCGGCGGGCGAAGGTGCGGGCGGAGCGGTACGTGCCTGCTGCGATGCCGCGGAAGGACCAACATCCACCGACGGAGGAGTTGAAACGGAAGGCTTGTCCTGTTGTTGCGGTGGCGCTGCTGCCGGGGCCGCTGCTGGAGCCGGGGCTGCCGCTCCGTCGCCGATGCGAGCGACCACGGAGTTGATCGCTACCGTTGCGCCTTCCTGCACCAGGACTTCGCTCAAGACGCCGGCAACGGGTGATGGTATTTCCGTATCGACCTTGTCGGTCGAGATCTCGAACAGCGGCTCGTCGCGTTCTATCTTTTCGCCGGGCTTTTTGAGCCAGCGCGTCAACGTTCCTTCTACGATGCTCTCGCCCATCTGGGGCATGACCACGTCAATCATCGGATCTCCTGCAATTCCTCATGTGCCATCGCCAGTTCGTAATCGAAAACATTGGCGAACGAGGCGGCAATGGCGCGCATAACCTCGTCGCGTGTGGCGGCGCAGCCCAGGCTGCGAAGCGAACAAACCGGCTTCGTCAAACCGCACGGAACAATGTACTGGAAGTAGCTCAGGTCCGTCTCCAGGTTCAGCGCGAAGCCATGCGATGTAATCCAGCGGCTGATGTGAATGCCAATGGCTGCGATCTTGGCGTCGCCCACCCACACGCCTTCATATCCACGTCGGGGAACGCGGGCAGCCGGGATACCGAACACGGCCAGCGCGTCGATGAGCGACTGTTCGACGCCGCTGAAATACGCATGCACATCGCGCTTCCATTCTCGTAAATCGAGAATCGGATAACCAACAATCTGACCGGGACCATGATACGTTACGTCACCGCCGCGGTCCGTCTCGTGCAACTCGATGCCGGTGCGCGCCAGGATCTCTTCGCTCGCCAGAAGGTGTTGTTCCTTCCCGTTCCGGCCGATCGTGACCACGTGCGGGTGCTCAACAAACAGCAAGGTATCGCAACCGGCGCCGCGCTTGCGTTGTTCGACGAGGCTCAACTGGACTTCGAGGGCTTCGGCATAGCGCATACGCCCAAGATCCAGCACTTCGAGCGGTCTCATTGTCACTTCAGCGGCCGGCCTTCTTTAGATATTGATCGCGAGTCCGTACACGTTGTTGAAAGCCTCGCCGATGGCTTCGTAGATGGTCGGGTGCGCGTGAATGGTGGACAGCATGCTTTCAACGGTTGCTTCCGATTCCATGGCCGTCACTGCTTCCGCGATCAACTCGAACGCTTCAGGACCGATGATGTGTACGCCCAAAATCTCGCCAAATTGCTCTTCGGCGATCACTTTGACGAAGCCTTCGTGCTTGTCGAGAATAGTCGCCTTACTGTTTGCGGCGAATGGAAATTTGCCGACTTTCACGTTAAAACCCTGAGCGCGCGCCTGGGCTTCGGTGAGGCCGACGCTGCCGATTCCAGGGTCTGTGTACGTGGCGCCAGGAATACGATTGCGGTTGATGGGGCGCATCGGCCGGCCCGCGATGTCACCCACTGCGACCATCCCTTCGGCGGTCGCCACATGCGCCAGTTGCGGAGTGCCCGCCACAATGTCGCCGATGGCATAGAGGCCAGGTTCGCCGGTGCGCTGCCGGGGATCGACCTTCACGAAGCCGCGATCCAACTGTGACTTGGTGTTTTCGAGACCTATGTTTTCCGTGTTCGGCTTACGGCCGACGGCGACCAGAAGCTTGTCGAATTCCATCTCTTCGCGAGTGCCGTTCGCGAGTGTAACGCTTAAGCTGACGCTATTTGCATTCTTGCGAATGTTTTCCGCTTTGGCGCCCGTTTCGCAGCGGATTCCCGTCTTTTTGAAGTGCCGTTCGAGCTCCTTCGAAATCTCCTCGTCCTCAACCGGCACGAGCCGCGGCAGCATTTCCAGAACCGTGACCTTCGAGCCAAATCGATTGAAGATGGATGCGAACTCGACGCCTACCGCGCCCGCTCCGATGATTCCAATCGATTTCGGCACGGCTGGGATATCGAGAATCTCGATATTGGTGAGGATCAGGTTCGCATCGGGTTGCAAGCCGGGCAGCATGCGCGCTTCCGAACCGGTCGCCAGGATAATATTCCGTGCTTCGACGGTCTGCGGACCTTTGTCGCCGGTGACTTCAATGCGGCCGCCGCCAGCCAGGCGCGCACTGCCCTTGATCACGTCCACCTTGTTCTTGCGCATCAAAAATTCGATGCCTTTGGAATGCTTGGTGACGATTTTGTTCTTGCGATCGAGCACGCGCGGGTAGTTCAACTGCGGATCCTTACATTCGATGCCTTGCGCCTCGGGATTCTTGAATTCGTCCCAAACGTCGGCCGTGTGGAGCAGAGCTTTTGTCGGAATACAGCCCACTAGAAGGCAGGTTCCGCCCAAGCGCGGCTGCCTCTCAACAAGAGCCGTTTTGAGACCGTACTGGCCGGCCCGAACCGCGGCGGAATAGCCGCCGGGACCGCTGCCAATTACCACAACATCGTAAGCCATTTTCGTCTCAAGTGTAGCATTCCGGCCTTATTTATCAGTAGTTTCCGGTTTGTTGCGGTTCAGGTGTCCGAAACTGGAAACGAGGGGCTCCAAGGCCGCGTATCATGGATTAGAAGTATGCGTTGGTTCGTGTGTGCAGCACTGGTGTGCGCGTCGAGTATCGCGGGTGCTGTTGCAGCGCCTCAACAGCCGACCGAGCAGCCGGCGGCTCCGCACAAGAACCCGCCGCCCGGCACGCTCCATTCCGTGTCTATCAAGGGAAGCCATTTATATCCAACTGACGAGCTGGTGAAAGAGACCGGCCTGAAGATCGGGCAGCATGTCACGGGCGCCGTGATCGAGCAAGCGCGTAAGAGACTTGCGGCAACCGAACTATTCGCGAGCGTGGCCGACCAGTACCGCTATTCGGGTGGTCCCGTTCCGGAGTACGATCTCACGTTTCAATTACAAGACAACGAGCAGCTCTTCCCGATGCGCTTTGACGGTCTCGGGGTCGATCCGGAAGCCGTTCGGAAATATCTGCAGACACACGTCGATCTGTATGCCGATCGCATACCCGGTACGGAAGGCGCACTGCACCGCTATACTTCCGCGGTTGAGGATTTCGTTCATCAAACGAATCCGTCGTTCAAAGTAAAAGCGACGATTTCGAATGACGACCCGAAGGAACTGGCCGTCGTCTTTTCATCCGATAAGCCTGCGCCCACCATTTCGCAGGTTGTCGTCACCGGTAATGAGGCCGTCGATTCGGGGACGATCCTGCGCGCCGTCAATCAAGTTGCTATTGGAGTGCCGCTCTCCGATACGCGGTTGAAGATGATTTTGAACGGCACGATCAAGCCTTTGTATGCGGCGAAAGGTTATGCGGCAGTGACGTTTCCCAAGGTGGATGTAGAGCCGGCGAAGACCAATCTGGGAGTGGTGGTGAAGGTTCAGATTCAGGACGGACCGGTATACAAGTTCGGTGCCATTCACTTCCATGGGGAAGGCATGGATCAAGATGAAATCCGCACTACGATCCCGTTCAAGCCGGGCCAGACCTTCAACGGAGAGCAAGTCGACAATTTCCGGGTCGAGACGATGCGCCGCATGCGGCGGCGCGGTCTGCTGGACGCCAGCGTCCATACCGAGTTGCAACCCGATAACAGTAAACGCGTGGTGAACGTGAGCTACAACGTTGTTCCGGGAGCGGTGTACAGTTTCCAGAAGCTGGATGTTCAGGGGCTGGATATGGCCAGCGAGCCGGTTATTGAAAGGCTCTGGGGCGAAAAGCCCGGCAAACCGTTTAATCCCGACTATCCAGATTTCTTTTTGAAGCGTGTGCAGGAGCGGGGACTCTTCGATAATCTCGCGGATACGTCTGCCGATTACACGGCCGACGCTTCGACGCACGGTGTGGTCGTGCACTTGTATTTCAAGGGTGGTAAATCCGCGAAGGACAAAGCGCGCGAAAAGCAGGAAGAGGAAGAGAAGCGCAAATCGGACGGGACGTGGAGTCCGTGGCCGCAGCTCTGATGAGCTATTTATTCGGGTTTGCCGAGCTTGGCGATAATCATCTCCGGATCATAAACGCAACCGCCCCAGGTGCCGCCGCTGGCCTGCTGCAAGGCCGCCCAGAGGCGCGTATCTTGCGGCAATGCGATATCGGCGCGCAGGTCGTTCCGGGGGTTTCGAAGCATCAGGCGCCGATGCCCTTCCTCGGCATCGAATATCTCGCCGCCCTCGCCGACGAAGTTTACGTGACCCTCTAGCTTGTTGCGATCGACGAGAATCTCGACCAGATCACCGTCACACAGCTTGCCGACCGGGCCACCGGCGAGCGCTTCGGGCGATACATGACCGACGCACGCGCCGGTCGAGACTCCGCTGAAGCGCGCATCGGTCAGGACTGCAACATACTTGCCGAACGGGAGGTGCTTGAGGGCCGACGTAATCTGGTAGGTCTCTTCCATGCCCGCGCCCATCGGACCGCGGCAGATCAGCACCAGGACGTCTCCTTCTTTGACGCTCCCGTTCTTGATGGCGGCGATGGCGTCGTGCTCTGTCACGAAAACGCGCGCCGGACCGCGCAGACGATACACGCCGTCTTCATCCACAACGGATGGGTCAATGGACGTGCTCTTTACCACCGAGCCGTCGGGCGCGAGATTTCCATGCGGGAAACAAACGCTGGAGGTGAGTCCGCGCGAGCGAGCGCCTTCGGGCGAAAAGATCACGTCATTCGCATCGATTCCATCGAGTGCACGCAGACGCTCGCGGAAACGAGTCCGCCGCTCAGATTCCTGCCACCAGTCGAGCATCGCCTCCAACGGCTCGCCCGATACGGTGAGCGCTTTTGTATTCAGCACGCCAGCCTGACGCAAATGCAGCATGACTTCCGGAACTCCGCCGGCTAGAAATACCTGGACGGTCGGATGATTGCGAGGACCGTTCGGAAGAGCGTCCACCAGGCGTGGAATGCTGCGGTTGATGCGATTCCAATCGGCTACGGACGGCCGCCGCAATCCGGCTGCATGCGCGATGGCGGGAATGTGCAGCAGAAGGTTTGTCGATCCGCCGAACGCGGCGTGAACGATCATCGCGTTTTCGACAGCGGCTTCGGTCACGATGTCGCGGCAGCGCAGTTTCGCTTCTTCAAGCCGTAGAATGGCGCGTCCGGTACGGCGAGCCATATCGAGCCATACCGCTTCTCCCGATGGAGCGAGCGCGGCATGCGGCAGCGTCAAACCGAGCGCTTCGGCCACCACTTGCGAGGTTGCGGCGGTGCCCAGGAATTGACAACCGCCCCCCGGCGAGGCACAGGCGCGGCATCCGGCCAGCGCAGCCTCTTCCAGAGAAATCTTCTGGTGCGCAAAGCGCGCGCCGATGGTTTGAACCTTGCCGGCGTCTTCACCGTGCTCCGGCATGAGGGTCACGCCGCCAGGAACCAGAGCGCAGGGCAGGTCCGGCGTTCCGGCGAGGGCCATCATCATGGCGGGCAAACCTTTGTCGCAGGTCGCGATACCGATGACGCCGCTGCGCGTCGGTAGGGAACGGATCAGGCGGCGCAGAACGATGGCGGCATCGTTGCGGTAGGGCAGGGAATCGAACATGCCGGGCGTGCCCTGCGTCCGGCCGTCGCAGGGATCCGTGCACGCGCCTGCAAAGGGAATTGCGCCCAATGATTTGATTTCGCGCGCCGCTGCAGCGACAAGTAATCCAACTTCCCAGTGACCGGTGTGATAGCCGAGCGCGATGGGCTTTCCATCTTCGGCCCGCACGCCTCCGTGTGTGCTCAGGATGAGCACCTGTTTGCCGCCGAGCGCTCGGGCTTCCCAACCCATACCGGCGTTCTGGCTTAAGCCGAAGAGATTGCCGGATGGCTCTTCCAGCAGCATCTCTGGCGTGAGCGGAAGCACCCCTTCCGGGCCGCGCGCATGGGTGTGCACATCGAAGATGCCGAAATCGCCGGAATCGAGAACAGTTGCGAGATTCACTTCAACACCAAGTTACGCGAGACGATGGTCCGGTACACTCAAATTTCTGCCATCCATGCCGGAACGCCGCCTTGTGGCAATTTATCCGGGATCATTCGATCCGTTGACGAATGGCCATCTCGACCTGATCTCACGCGGCAGCCGGCTTGTTCGACCAACTCATCGTCGCGGTCCTCCAAAACACCCAAAAATGGCCTCTATTCAGCGTTTCCGAACGCAGCGAGATGCTTGGTGAAGCGACGGCGGCGCTACCGAACGTGGAGGTGGATTCGTTCGAGGGGTTGCTTATCGATTACGCGGCGCGCCGCCACGCTAATGCGATTCTTCGCGGTATTCGCGCCATTTCCGATTATGAAAGTGAGCTGCAAATGGCACTCATCAATCGCCGGCTGCGGCCCGAGACGGAAACCATCTTCCTGATGGCGCGGGAGGAGTTTTCGTTCATCAGCTCGCGAATGATTAAAGAGATCGTGATGCTGGGCGGGGATGTTTCGAGCTTTGTTCCCGAAACGGTTGCCCGAAGAGTGAGCGCGAAATTTCCCGCGAAAAAGTAGAATGGAAGTTGCCCATGCAAGCTACCGCTGAGATCGCAGAACGTATTTCTACTATCAGTGTCTCGTCGACGATGAAGGTTTCCGCGGACGCCGACAAACTCCGCCGCGAAGGCGTGGACGTCGTCGATTTCGGCGCAGGTGAACCCGATTTTCCGACGCCCGACAACATCAAGCAGGCGGCGGTTCAAGCGATTGCGCAAAACTTTACCAAATATACGAACGCAGGCGGCACGCCCGAGTTGCGCGAGGCGATCTGCGAGCGGCACTGTCTCGATTTCGGCACGAACTACTCGCCATCGGAATGCCTGGTCACGGTGGGTGGCAAACACGCGATCTTCAATCTCGTTCAGGCGCTGGTGAATCCCGGCGATGAGGTGATTATTCCGGTCCCGTATTGGGTCACCTACAAAGACGTGGTGAACTACGCGGGCGGAATTTGTGTGTTCGTCGATACGGATGAGACAGGGGATTTGAGGTGACGGCGGCGGCCATCGAGCGGCACATCACGCCCAAGACGAAGCTGGCTCTCATCAATTCGCCAGCGAATCCGAGCGGATCTGTCCTATCGAAAGAAGAATTCCGGCAAATTTACGACCTCACCTCCCGCCGCGGCGTTTTTCTGATGACGGACGAGTGTTACTGCAAATTCGTCTATGATGGCGAGCCGTTCTCGATTGTGGCGATACCCGGTGCGAAGGAAACCGTCGTGGTGGCGGGGTCGCTATCGAAAACCTATGCGATGACGGGATGGCGCGTCGGGTTTGCGTTGGCGCCCGCTCCGATTATCGGGGCCATGCTGAAGCTGCAAAGCCACAGCACCTCGAATCCAACCTCGATTGCGCAGAAGGCCGGCGTGGAAGCGATGCGCGGATCGCAGGATTCCGTTCCGAAAATGCTAGCCGAGTATCGCCGCCGCCGTGATTTCGTGATCTCGCGGCTTCGCCGGATACCGGGCGTTTTTATCGCCGAGCCGAAAGGTGCGTTCTACGCTTATCCGAACGTGAGCGTCGCGTATGAGAGCGGTCGAGTGAAGAATTCCATGGAGTTTGCCACGCAACTGCTCAACCAGGCGCATGTCGCTGTCGTTCCTGGGGAAGCGTTCGGCACCAATGAACACGTTCGCATCTCCTACGCGACGTCGATGCACGAGCTGGAGCGCGGGCTCGATCGGATTCACGAGTTCATGGACGGCTTGCGGGCCTGAACGCAGTCTCTACTACGCTCGCGAAAGCCTGCATCGACGGATATTGCACATCCGGCATAACGGGACCACCCGGCGTTTGTGTAGCGCCCTGACCGCCTTTGGCGTGCCGGCGATTGATCCAGACAGATTTCAATCCGAGCTTCTTCGCGGGAACGTGATCGTGATATAGACTCTGCGCGACGTGCAGCACCCGATCGGCCGGTACGCCCAACTCCACCAGACGTTTCAGCGCAGCTTGAAAGTGTCCCGGGTTCGGCTTGTAGGAGCCCACGTCCTGCGCGGTGACGATCACGTCAAAATCGACGCCGAGCTGCCGATTGGATTGAGCGAAGGATGCCCGGTCCACATTGGAGACGATCACGAGCTTGTAATGCTTCTTCAGCGCCTGGAGTGCCGCCGCGCTGTCGGGAAACGCGGGCCAGGCTCCGACCGATTCGGCCAGTTCGTTTTCGACCTTCGCGTCCGGCTCCGCACCGAGCTCCTTTGCGATACTCCGCATGGTCTGACGCAGAATATCCGGATAGAGCACTGACGGATTCTCGCTCTCGATGCGTGACTCGGCTTCGGCGAAGGCTTCGAGCAGTTGATCGCCACGGAGCGAAATGCCGTGCTGTTCCGCCCAGGGCTCCAGGACGGAGAGCAGGCCCGATTCCCAATCGATGAGCGTGCCGTAGCAATCGAACGTGAGCGCCTGGAACGCGCGAAAATCCAGCATACGGCTTCAAACTCGAGGCTGCGGAATACTATCTCGCGATATTTGTTCTGCAGCAATCTGTGCTATGTCCAGCAGACGCGGCGGGTTCTCGGAAGTAGAGGCGAGCGCATCGCGGAACATACTGTTACAGAATGGACAGGCCGCCCCCACGATATCGGCCCCTGTTGCAGCGAGCTCTTTCGCCCGCGTCTCATTCACGCGCCGGCCCGTTTCTTCGCCTAGAAAAACCAGTCCCCCGCCTGCTCCACAGCAGAAACTGCGTTCGCGCGCGCGCGGTGGATCGACAACAGTTGCCGAACGGGCGATCACCTGGCGCGGTTCGTCATAGATGCCGCGATAGCGTCCCAGATAACAGGGATCGTGGAAAACGACGCGCTGGGCCATCGCTTGACCTGGCGCCTGGCCGGGAAGTTTGTCCTGATGACGGGCGAGGAATTCGCTATGGTGCTCGATCTGGATGGTTGAACCAAATTCCCGCCAATCCTCCTGTATGGTGCGAACGCAATGCGGACAGATAGAAACAATCTTCTTCACGTTCGCTTGTGCAAAGGTCGCGAGATTGGTTTCGGCTAGCTGCCCGAACACGAGATCGTTGCCTAATCGCCGGACGGGATCGCCCGTGCAGCGCTCCTTCTTGAGCACGCCGAAGGAGGCGCCCAGGTGTTTCATCACGCTCGCGAAGGCAGTGATGATCTCGCGTCCCTGGGGATCGTATGCACCCATGCAGCCCAGCCACAGGCAGTATTCCTGTGAGCCGTCGAAAATTGGAAATTCCTGTTTCGCGACAAATTTGTCGCGTTCGGTCTGCGAAAAACCCATGGCATTGCCGTTCCGCTCGAGATTCAGGAACAGCTTGGTTCCGTACTCGTCTTCCCATGCGCCGGTGTTTACGGCTCCGCGGCGCAAACCGACAATCATCGGAAGATGCTGAATACCGACGGGACACTGGTACTCGCATGCGCCACAGCTCGTGCACTGAAAAATCATTTTCTGCGAAACCGTGGCGCTCAGGATCGGAGTTTCATTCTCGTTTCCATAATCGTTGAGATACTCACGCAAGCCGAGCGCAATGAGCTTGGGATTCAATTCTTTTCCCGTGTTGTAGGCGGGGCAATGCTCCGTGCAGCGGCCGCATTCGACGCACGAATAGGCCTGCAAGGCCGTAATCTGTGTGATGTCCTTGCCGGCAACTAAGCCGAAATCCTCGTCACCGGAGAGCGGGGGGATGTGGCTGAATCCACTTCGCTCGAGAAATATCGTGATCGGACTGAGTACCAGATGGAGGTGCTTGGTATGCGGGATGAGCGGAAGAAACGCGAGCAGCGTGAGCGTATGGACCCACCACAGAAGGTGTCCAGCGGCAGAAGTCTCCGGCACCCACCAGGCAGGCATGTAGGTCACCATCAGGAGGAAAATCAAGAACGCAATCAGGCCCGATTCGGGGGAGAGCGGTCCGAGCCAGAGCGGACGAATGACGAACCGGCGGAACGCCAGCGCCGCGATCGAAATCGCACAGCAGGCGGCGAAACAGAATGCGAACCAGTAATAGAAACTTCCAAAAGTGCCGCGGCGATTCAGGAAAGGAACGCCGAATCCACTGGCAACGTGATTCAGAGTCACGAGCGCGAAGGCGCAAAAGCCCCAGAACACAAAGGCGTGAGCGAGCCCAGGCAGCGGCCGTTCACGGATGACTTTCGCCTGGCAGAGCACTTCCCAAAAGAAATCCCAGACACGCCGGTGGATAGGCCCCAAATGGAAATCGTCATCTTTGCGCGCGCGCAGGATGCGATGCACTACCTTGCGGAAGCGCAACCAGAATAGCCAGACGGAGGTAATGATGAGAGCGAAAAGGAGCAGCCGGACAGCAATCGTGACAGAGCCGCTCATAGGAGCGCGAGCGCGAGCTTTTGGTTTGCTCTAGTAGCATGAAATGGCGTGCGATATGTCATCTCAGGAGCCGCTGGCTTCATTGGATCACACCTCTCGGAGCGCTTGATCGAAGAGGGTCATGAGGTGGTGGCGGTCGACAATCTGATCACAGGAAGTATCGACAACTTTGCGCATCTACGAGCCAACGCGGGCTTTCAGTTCATCGAGCACGATGTCTGCCAGCCGATAGGCATTCAAGGCAAGATCGATCGCGTGTTGCACCTGGCATCGCTGGCGAGTCCGGTTGAATACCTGAAGCATCCGATGGAAACGCTCGAATCCGGTTCGACTGGAACGCGCAACATGTTGGAATTGGCCAGGCAGCACGATGCGGGATTTCTGCTCGCCTCGACATCGGAATGCTACGGCGACCCGCTCGAGCATCCGCAGACGGAATCGTATTGGGGAAATGTCAATCCGGTAGGACTGCGCTCCTGTTATGACGAAAGCAAGCGTTATGCGGAAGCGCTCACGATGGCCTATCATCGCGTTCACGGCCTCCGCACAAACATTTCGCGCATCTTCAACACGTATGGCCCCCGGATGGCTTTGCAGGACGGCCGGGTGATTCCGGCTTTCATCGAACAAGCATTGCGAGGCGAGCCTTTGACGGTTTTCGGCGATGGCTCGCAGACGCGCAGCTTCTGCTATGTTTCCGATCTGGTGGACGGGCTTCTGCGCTTAAGCGAATCGGACGAGCGGTATCCGGTGAATTTAGGCAATCCGGCGGAAATGACGATCCTGGAATTCGCGCACTGCATTCGCGCGCAGTTTGGAGGCTCGATCCCGATCGTATTCGAAGCGCTGCCCTCGGACGATCCCAAGAAGCGGCGGCCTGACATCGGCAAAGCGAAGCGAGTTCTTGGCTGGGAACCTAAAGTGCCGTTGGAGGAGGGGCTCGCATCGACTATCGGTTATTTCAAAGAAAGAGTGGATCAGACGATTTCGGCGTGAGTCGTGCGCGTCAGATGTGGCAGTGGCGCACGCCGCGTTTGGCCAGGTACTGCTGATGATATTCTTCTGCGCGGTAGAACGCCGGGGCCGGCTCGATCTGGGTAGCAACCGGTTTTCGATATTTCCCGGAGTGTTCCAGGTTTGTTTTCGATGCCCGGGCGGCCTGTTCCTGCTCGGGTGTGTGATAGAAAATAACGGTTCGATATTGAGTTCCGAAATCCGGACCTTGGCGATTCACCTGCGTCGGATCGTGATTGTTCCAGAAGACGTCCAGAAGTTGATCGTAGCTGACCTTCCCCGGGTCGTATTCCACCTGAACCACTTCCGCGTGCCCCGTTTCATCGGTGCACACATCCTTGTAAGTGGGATTGGCGATGTGGCCGCCTGCATAGCCGACTGACGTATCGACAACACCGTCGATCTCCCGGAAAGCCGCCTCTACACCCCAGAAACAGCCGGCGCCAAATGTCGCTTTTTCGGTCATCAACTCTATTTTCGCGCGCCGGGAGTTGAACGCATTAATTCCGGGAGAGGGGTCGCTTGCAAATTGGCCCAACTGGTCGCCGCCACAGTCTTTCTTTTGTCTTAGTTGTAGGTTCGGCTGCAAAGGGGAGCCGTACAGTCGCTCTCGGTGCTTCGCACCGGATTCATAAGCACACGCGACCCCTGGGGAGGTCAGCGGTAGGCTTCGCGGCGGTCGCGGACGCGGTGGACGGTGATGGTGTCGTCGGTTTCCCCGGAGAAGACGCGGTGATTGCCGACGCGGAGCCGGAGGAGTCCTTCAAATTCTCCGCTTAACGGCTTGACGCGGCCCTCGCCCGTCTTGACATATCGATGGATCGCTTTAAGGATGTGGAGCGCGACTTTCTGCTCGATGGCGCGAACTCGGCCTGCACGTTGGGCCGGAAGCGGATCTTCTTCAAGCTGCCTCAGTCTACTTTGCGGACTTGCTCCATGGTGAAGCCGCAACCCGCAACCATGTCTTCGAACGACAGTCCGCCGTCTGGGTTCTCGCGGAAGTACTCGCGTGAACTGCGGATTGCCTGGCGGTCCTCTTCGGTCAGTTCATCTTCTTCGTCATCGATCATGACTTCGAGCAGATGAACGACGGCGGCGAGCTGGCCGGGGCCGAGTTGGTTGACCAGTTCATGAGCGTGCTGTTTCGTATCAGCGGCCATTACGTTCTCCTTGTGTGCTGTTTCTGCGCACGGGTGCGGCGGCGACTAACGAGTTGATAAGCCGCACGACGGTTATCTGCTCCCGTTCCGGCAGACTGGCAATCAGCTGAAATCTCTTCCATTGCCTGCGGCCTTCCGGGTCATCGTTGACAGGCTCGGTTCTAAGCAGCTTTACGCCAAGCAGTTCGTCTGTGGTGACGTGAAGCGCACGGGCCAGATCGACGACGGGGGAGCTGGGGGAACCCCGGCTTCCGTCTCGTAATAGGAGATGGCCCGTTGAGTCGCTCCGGCAGCTTCAGCCAACTGCACTTGGGTGAGGCCACAAGCCTTATGGAGGTTCTGCAGCCGTTCTCCAAAACTGGTTTCCGGGTACTTCTTTCGCGGCATTGCATCCGCGATTGGAAGGGGCGTTTTCTGGATTCTGGCGATGTGTGTGGTTGACACGACTTCCACAATACGTTTACGTCTCAGAGAGGGTATTCCGGGTCAACGGCATTCCGCAAAACGTGTAGCGGACCCCAGAACACAATCGTGACGAATCGAGCCGTCGAAAAACACCAGCACGGACATGATTTCAATTACGGGCCGCCGGGAGTGTTTGTGGGTTGCGATAGCAGCGCCTGACGCGGAATCGCCGCGATCGCGACCGCGCCGAGCATGGCAATTCCAAAAACAATCGCCATCGCCGCAAGGTAATTGCCATAGTGCTCGCGCAACGCAGAGACCAGATACGGGCACCATGTTTGACCGATGGTGTTTATGGGCAGAATGATGGCCATCGCGCGGGCTAGCGTGTTCACGCCGAACTGTTCGGCCGCCATCAGAGGGATCAGCATGTAATCCGCGCCCATCGACAAGCCGAAGACGACCGCAAAAAGGTAGACGGTTGCGGGGTGGGCCGGAGAGACGGCCAGCAGCAAAAGAATCGTAGCTGCGACTGCGAAATATGTTGCGGTCATGACTTTCTTCTTAGAGAAGACGTCCGCCAAATAGCCGATCCCGAGGCGGCCCGCAATGCTTGTCCATAAGATCAGGACGGAAGCGGTGGTCCAGGTCGCATTCAATACCTTCTGATCATTGAATCCGGCGTCGCGGAATACCAACTTCATGTGCATGTTGATGGATCCGATCGCGCCGATGGAGCAGATGCTGCCGAGAAGCAGAAGCCAGAACGAGCCGCTGGCCAGCAGATGACGAATCGCGCGCGGGGAAAGCTTCACATCCTCCGATGCGTAGTCCGCGCCATCGGGATACTGCCCCACATCGCTGGGCTTATCTCTCAGCACGAAAATTGCAAGCGGCCAACTCAGGAACAGGAGCGCGCCGACGGCGATCAATGCGGTGCGGAAATTGTATGAGTCCGTCACGGAGCGTACAAAGAATGACCCCAGACCACCGAAGAGGCCTACGCCCATGTAGAGTATGCCGATCATGCGGCCGCGCTTTTTTTCAAACCAGTGTGAGACCAGAATCTGGTGCGGGATGGGACCTGCGAAGATGTAGCCGACGGTGTACACGAAATACAGCGCGAAGTAGATCTTGATGCTGCCCGTCATGGCACTGAATCCGAAGAACGAGGCGGCGGTGAAGGCCGTCCCCACGAGGATCAGCTTGCGGGGACTGAAACGCGGTACCAGAAGCGGGCCAACCCACAGGGTCAGAATCGCTGCGAGAGGGAACCCCAGGGTGATTTGCTTCAGATCCCAACCGAAGCTTTTCTGAAAATAGTCATAGAAAAACGGCAGATTGTAATATGGGACACCTACCGAGAGGCCGAACGTCACGACGGTGGCGGCGATAATTGCCCATCCCCTAAAGCCCCGTTTGGCATCTAAACCGCTGTCTGTCACCGCATTCGTTATACCAACCGCAATGGCTCAATGATTTGCGGGCGCTAATCGCCCGGTACCCAAAATTCCAGTTACAAGCTGAACAAGACGGCGTCTAACAGGCGACTGACCAAGAAAGAATACGAGGAAAATTCCGGAACGCCAACCAAGCAATCGCCAACAGGAGGCGGAAAGAATTCAGCCATGAACACGTTTCAAATGAAGGATTTTCAAAGTTTAGCCCGAGTCGCAGTGCCGCTTTTCATGACCGCGGCTTTCGCTTTCGGAGTCGAGCCAAACACCCGGACTTTCAGTGCCGGGGAACAGACCAAAGTGCAGGGTGTTATCGTTTCGCGCGACGGAGAAATGCTCAAAGTGCGCGGTTCCGACGATTCGATCGGCACCATCGATGTCACAAAAGACACTAAGATCCAGTTGAAGCATGGAATATTCGGCCGTAAGAGCCCCATGGATGTCGCTTCTCTCGTTCCAGGCCTGCAGATCGAGGCGCAGGGCAAGGGCAACGATAAGGGCGATCTCGTCGCGGACCGCATACTCTTCGACCCGAACTCGATGCGCGCTTCACGCCAGATCGATACGCGTGTTTCGCCGCTAGAGGCCAGAGCAGGCAGCCTCGAAGGGCGTGCCGGTACTCTAGAGGGCCGGGCCACTAACATGGAGGGGCGTCAAGGCCAACTAGAGGACCAACAGAAACAGACCGTGCAACAAGTCGGACAAGTAAAGCAGGAAGCTGATCAAGCCAACCAGGGGGTTTCCGAGGTGAATAATCGAGTGACCGATCTGGACAATTATCAGGCGAAGTATGATGAGACCGTTTACTTCAAGTTCGGAAGCTCGGCTTTAACACCCGACGACAAACAGAAGCTTGACGACCTTGCTCAAAAGACGCTGAATGAGAAGGGCTACATGGTCGAGGTTGCCGGATTCGCAGACACCACCGGCAAAGCGGCCCGTAATCAGACGCTCAGCGAAGCGCGTGCGGATGCCGTGATCCGGTATCTGGAACAGCAGGGAAACATTCCAATTCATCGGATTCTCGCGCCTGCGGGGATGGGCACTACGCATGAGGCCCAACCGAACGACACACCTGAAGGACGCAAGATGAACCGGCGCGTCGAGGTGAAGGTGCTAGTCAACCAGGGCGTTGTTGCGGGAGCGAACCAGCCTGGGAGCAATGGCGCTCCCAAGCCCCCTGGCGAATCCGGCAAATAGTTTTCTCGGCGGGTCCACTGCTCCGAGAAGAAGGGCCGAATGGCGAGCGTGCCGTTCGGCCCGTTCTATTTACCGAGTCTGCCCGGCCGCTGCAGCGGTTACCGCGCCAGGGTGGAACAGAAGGGGCGCAAATTCGACCAGATCGTGCCGCCACACCATCCAGGTGTGCATTCCCGGCGTTTCCACCTGCGTAAGTTGGATATCTTTTCCTTTCAACCAGGCAATCAGATTGCGATTGGCCGTAATGAGACGGTCCTCAGTACCACAAGCGATCCAGAGCAGGTGTAATTTTTGATTCGCGGCCGAGCTGAGCTGAGGAAAACTGGCAGCAAGATCGTCGCCCAAGCCTCCGGCGCTAAACGCGCCTACCCAGGAGAACTTGTCCGGGCGATTCAATCCGGTCAGCAGCGATTCTGCTCCACCCATCGATAAGCCGGCGATGGCCCGGGCATTGACGTTGGAATCCACTCTGTACATCCGCTCCACTGCCGGAATGACCTCGTCAATTAAAGCCGAACGGAAATTGGCGAAGTTCCTCTCGCGCAGCGCCGGGTCTCGAAACGGCGCTCCGAAACTCGGCGTACGCTGCACAATTTCCGGTGCGCCATAACCGAGCGGCATGACAATAATCATGGGCTTCGCTTTGTTTGCGGCAATGAGCGAATCCAGGATCAGGTTGGCTTTGCCCACCGCCGTCCAGGCGCTCGCATTGTCGCTATAGCCGTGCAGCAGGTAGAGCACTGGATAACGCGTGTGGGAGTTCGCATCGTAGGCTGGCGGTGTGTAAACGTAGAAATCGCGATTGTCGCCGACAATGCTCGATTTATAGAAATGATGGTGCACGATACCGTGCGGGATATCCGTCTGTTCCCATGGGAGCGGCATCGATCCGAGCACATGAACCAGATTGCTCAAGGAGAGAAGATTCGGCTTGATTTCCGTGTTCGAGGGATCGAGCATGTGAATCCCGTCGGCGTCGAAGGAATATCCATAGATCTCGGGAGTCAAGGGAGCATCCGTAGTGGCGGTCCAGATTCCCTGATCATCCTTGCTCATCTGGAGCGACGCGCTCGAGCCTTCCACATTCACGACGACGTGCTGGGCATCGGGATCCCGCAGGCGAAAGGTCACACGACCGTCGCTGTGGACCTCCGGCGATTGAACGGGCGGCGGCTGTTGTTGACCGAAGCTGGGAGGCGCTGAAGCGATGACAGCAAACGTCGTGCAGAAGAGAAGCTTAATCATGAGATTCTAAACCAGAACTATGAACAGCTTATCGTGGCTATCCCGGGACGCAGCTGAAGAATGACAGTCGCAGAATTTACGCCGATTGTCTTCGCGGCTTCGCTGTTGGCGGGATTCATTGGAGCGCTTACGGGCCTGGGCGGGGGAGTCATTGTTACTCCGGTTCTGACGCTGTTTTTGGGTGTCGATATCCGTTACGCCATCGGCGCCAGCCTGGTTTCCGTGATCGCCACGTCTTCGGGAGCGGCGGCTGCGTATGTCCGCGACGGCTATTCCAACATTCGGATCGGTATGTTTCTCGAAATCGCGACTACTATGGGAGCGGTTTTTGGCGCGTTCGTGTCGGCACATACTCCCACCGGCGCGCTGAGTATGATTTTCGGTTTGATTTTGCTGCAGTCGGCCTGGCAAACCAGTCGCAGGCATACATCGCATAAGGCGCAGCTAGCACCCGATCCTCTGGCGCGAGAACTCAAATTGAATGGCGCATATCAGACGTCTGGAAGCTTGCAACCCTATGAAGTGCACCGCGTGAAGACCGGCTTCGGGCTGATGTTCGGCGCCGGCACTTTGTCCGGTCTGCTGGGAATCGGATCCGGCTCGCTCAAAGTGATCGCCATGGACCAGGCGATGCAGATCCCTTTCAAGGTTTCGACCGCCACCAGCAATTTCATGATCGGCGTCACGGCGGCGGCGAGCGCGAGCCTGTACCTGAGCCATGGATACGTGAACCCCGCGATCGCGATGCCCGTCATGCTGGGAGTGCTCTCCGGGTCGATGCTGGGGGCGCGGTTCCTTGCAAGGCTTCCGGTCCAGTTTTTACGCAAAGTGTTCGCGGTGCTGGTGGGGCTGATTGCGATCGAGATGATTGTGAGCGGATTGAAAGGCCGGATATGACGCCTGAGATGACCGATCAAAAACTGGAACGAATGGTGAGCGTGCTATTGCGCACGGGTGTTTTGATTTCGGGCGTTGTGGTGCTTGCCGGCGGAATTGTTTTTCTTGTGCGCCATGGCGGCGAAATCGCCGATTATCACACCTTTCGCGGGCAGCCGAGCATCGATCGGAGCATGGCGGAGATTGTGAAAGGCGCGTTTGCCTTGCGCGGATCTTCGATCATTCAGCTTGGACTTCTGCTGTTGATCGCCACGCCAATTGCGCGTGTAGCGCTTGCGCTGGCCGGCTTCACGCTGGAGGGAGACCGGAAATACGTGGTCATTACGGCGATCGTACTCGCGGTTTTGTTGTACAGCCTGATCACGGGCGCGGTGCAGGCCGCCTAGTCAGCGCGTGGCAAAACCCACTTCCTAACGGTCGCGGTTCTGAAAGTGCATCATGCTGCGGAACCGCGCACGTCAGTAAGCGGCGGATTATGACTTCTGCTGCAAGCCGCCTAGTCAGCGCAGTTGCGATTCCAGGATTTCGAAACGACTCTTAAGATCGTTGAATTCGGAGCGGAGCTGCGCCAGTTCATTCTCAAGCTGTGCAACCCGGGAGACGGCGGGCACCGGCGCCGCTTCGATGTGATCTTCTTTCGGCTCCCCGGAGAGCAGGTGCGTGTAGCGCGCTTCCTTTTGACCGGGCTGCCGAGGCAGTTTCTTGACCAGCCGGCCGCCCGGTCCATCGCCGAGCTTGTCGAGCACGGTCTCGGTCTCCTGCAGATCCGCAAAGGCGAATATGCGCTCGCTGCGATCTTTGATCTCGCCGAGCGTTTGCGGACCGCGCAACAGCAGCGTCGCGAGCACAGCCAGCTCGCGGCGCCCGAGATTCAATGTCTCGGAAATCCGTTGGCTGTATTTGTTGACGCGACCGCTGCCTGTGATCATAATGGCGAGTTTCTTTTCCCGAAGACGATTGACCGCGTCGTAAACCGTGTCTTCGTCGTAGCTGACGACCGGATCGCGGTTCGATTTCTGGTTACAGGCGTTCACCAGCGCATTGAGGGAAAGCGGGTAGTACTCGGGCGTGGTCGCCTCCTTTTCCAGCAAGGCTCCTAGCACGCGCACTTCCGCCGAATCGAGAATTTCCATACTTATTTCCACTTCACAACACTCGCAAATGGAAGCCGCCGTCAACGTGAATGACTTGTCCCGTTGAATAATCGAGAAGTCCTTCTGCAATCGCGCGAACGGCGCGTGCGACGTCGAGCGGCTCGCCCATGCGGCGCTGGGGCAACAGACCATTTGCGATGCGCTGCTCATAGCTTGCGGCGATGGATGCGATCATGTCGGTCCGGATCACCCCAGGCGCGATTTCGAAAACGGGAATGTTGTGAGCTGCCAGGCGCGCGGCGAACAGTTTCACCGCCATACCGATGGCGGCTTTCGTCATGCAATAATCGCCTCGATTTACGGAAGCAGTGAAGCTCGAAATGGAACTGATGAAGGCAATACGTCCGGACGCCCTTTCGATCATCCAGGGCGCGATCTGCTGGGTTAGAAAGAATGGTCCCTTCAAGTTGACGGCGAACAATTCATCGAAGCTTTCTTCCGTCGCCTGCAGTAGGTCGCGGCGCTCGCGTGGCGCCATTCCGGCGTTATTGATCAGCAGATCCACGTGCCCGAAGCGCTCGCGAACGGAGTCTAGCAACTGTTGGCGCGATTCCCGATCGCCGAGCTGGCAGGGAAACATCGACGCGCCTGTCGCGACCGCAACTTCTTCAGCGGCGGCGCGGTTACTGTTGTATGTGCCGACGACTTGGTGGGTCGAAGCCAGTTCTTCCACAATGGCGCGCCCGATCCCGCGACTGGCGCCTGTGACAAGCGCAATAGGATTCGGCACGATGCGATCAAATAGAAAAGGGCTAGAGGTCGATCGGATTCTGAAGCGTGAACGTCAGCCGCGTCTCAGCGGGAATTTTGACTTTCTGGCCGGAGGTCATGACCTCAGCGGCAGTTCCGGCTGCTGCACCGGAGCCTGCCCCGATCGCCGCACCCTTGCCACCGCCCACCGCCGCGCCGATAATCGCGCCTAATACCGCTCCGCCTCCGATGGTCTTGGCCGATCGGGCACCGCGCGATTTGCTTGCTTCGGGAATTCCGGTGGTCACAATGTCGTAATTTTTGCCGTTCACCGTGACGGTCTTGAGATCCAGCGTGAGCACGGTTTTCCCTTCGATCTTTCCGGACTGTTGAAGATCAATCAGAGTCGCGGTTGCATCCGCGCCCCGCGGAATGAGTGTTTGCCCATTGACCAATACGGGTTGATCGACGCTCGCGCGATACGTCTGCCCCAGACGGTCGCGCTCCGAATTCGCCGGATCGATCAGTCGTACAACGATTTGCGTTCCAGCGGGAACTTCCAAACCGGCCGGTCCGTTATTTGCTGGTCCTGCAGAGGTGTCAGCCGACCGGAGAGGAGGTGCATTGGAAGCTTGAGGAGAGGCGTTGGGAGCTGGAGCATCGGGCGGCTGAGGATAGCCGGGCGGCGGCGGAGGTGGGGCGGCGACAGCGCCATTCGGCGGAGGCGGATAATTCGACGCTTGCGGCTGGGCGGCCGGCGCGGGAGCGGGCGCCCCATTTGTGAATCGAATCGCTTCGACGTCATCAATCGAATAGCTGTTGACCTGCTCTCCAACGGCAAAGCGGACCGAATGACTGTTGCCGCCGACAAAGCTTCCCTCGATGGTGGCGCCGTTTCGCAGAACCAACGTATCTGCACTTGCCAATGCGGCAGTCGTCACAAAAGCGAGGAATATGCTCCGGGTCATTGCTCCCACCTTTCCTTGCGCATGAATTGCTGGTCTATTCTACTCGAAAGACGTGAGCGCCGTCTTCAGGTTTCGATAGCCGAGCCGCTTCGCGGAATCGGTTAATGGCGCGCAGGAAGAACCGCTTGATTTGCGGCCTCATTTGGGTAGCGGGGTGCAAGATCGGGTCGTAAATAGCTCAAAATACGCGTGGCGACCTTCTTACCTTGGCGGAACGCATCGGCATACAGGCGGTCACGCTCCTCGCGCGTATACGTGAATCCAATGCTGTAGTAATGGTCCAACGACAGGCCCAATACTTTTGTGCCGGCGTAAGCGACCGCCGCTTTCGCAATCAGGCCGCCTCCAAACGGGATCTTGCCCACCAGTTGCCGGGCCAGCGCGCGCCACCCAAAGGCGCTGCCAATGACCATTGCAACTTCCGATTTTTGCTGGGTATACCCTACTTCGCGATCGCTCGCGCCTGCGATGAGGAACGCCATGCGCACCTGATTCATTGTGAGGAACGCCGTATCGGAAGCGAATTCCGCCACTGCCCAGGGCAGTTCGATAATGCTGGGGATCACGTCGGGGAGGGCTGTAGTGATCGAAAATAACGTGTTCTCCCGGGCGGTCTTCCCGATCACGCGCTCGATGAAGGGGCGGCGAAAGGGCAGAAACGATTTCGCCAGGGAGACGCCCAAATCGGGATATGAAGCCAGAGCTCTCTGAACGAGTTGTTGCGGCCGGTCCGGCCGGAATACGAGCGCTCCCGCCGGTGCGATCACGCCTTCGTCATACACTGCTAAATCGACCTGATGACCGAGAACCGGAATAGGCGCACGGGTCAGCAGCAACGCGGAAGCACGCCGTCGCGCGGGGCTCAAATCGCGCAGAAAAAAG
The DNA here is from genome assembly GCA_963722935.1 of uncultured Acidobacteriaceae bacterium. Lineage (GTDB taxonomy): Bacteria > Acidobacteriota > Terriglobia > Bryobacterales > Bryobacteraceae > Bog-105. Next base: position 749,777 of record CAVROY010000002.1, read on the forward strand.
TTTTCCAGGCGTTGATAGGCTTCCTGGCTACCGGCATGCAGCGCGACATGCGGCTGCCGTTCGCTTAGCTCTCGCGCCTGGTTTGGGATTTAAAGCGCTGAGCGCTTTCCTGATGTGGATCAGACTTTGAAAACTCATGAAAAATTCCGGTGAGAAATGGGCATATCGGAGCCCGATAGCCGCAATACCACTTTAAGATGCCTTTCCCAATCTGTATTCACGCCCACCCGTTCGACCTCAATCTCCGGGGAAAAGTGACGCAAGATGGCCGTGTTGGAGGGATGAAAAGACATTGCGGGAGCAACCAGCAGCAACTTGGGCGGCGCTGCGGCTAGCGTGACAGAGGGAAACAGGTGCGTCAGCTCGCCGCGCGACGCATGCCAGTGGATGCGCATCCAGTAGTCTAAGGCCTGTATCGGGAGATGCAAATCTTCCGATACTTTCAGCTCGAGAACCGCGAGGCGCCCGCTGGGCGATACAGCCAGCAGATCGATCATGTCGCGATCGCCGGCCGCGAACGCCAGCGTCTGCTCATAAATAGGATCGGGCAATAACGTGGGATCGATCCGGCCGATATTTGAGCGAATCGCAACTTCGAGCCAGCGCTCGGAGCCGCTCTGGACGAAGGGGCCATGGCGGTTTTCTGGTGCCGTTGAAGCAGCTTTGACGCGCGTTTCGAGATTGCCGAGATCCTGCGGATCGACTTCGCCCGCGAACCCGTGAGGATTGAAGCGAAACATCCGGCAGGCCAGCGATTCTCCTGTGAGCCAGGCCAGCCGGTGAGCTGTCAGATTGCCGGCGTGTTCGGGTAGAAAGAGGCAGAGCGAGGTTTGCACACCGGTAGGGCTGTGAATCCGAACGTGCTCATACCAGGCGATTGCGAACGTCAGCATGGAGGCCTCGTCGGATCGCGCGGGGCAGGCCATCGCCGCGATCTGCTGATTGCCTCGCGTGAGGCGCGCTCGCGGAAACAGAGCGGAGAACGAGCGTTGAAGATCGATGCTGCTGGAAAGAGCCGAGATGTCCCATCCCGGAAATTGCCGGAACAGCATGCGGCGGAATTGCTCCGCAAAACTCTGCCGCGCGCCCGATAGGGACCGATGGGCGATTTGAGGCCTGTCGAGATCGAGAAAGCTCAGTTTACCGGGCTTATTTCCGAAGCGCTGGACCGTGCAATCGAGCGCGCCCGTTTTGGCGCCTTCGAGCGATAGAATCCGGCGCGTCAGGCTGCGGCTTTCATTCCATGCCTCGAGCCAAAGCCGGCCCGCGCGCAACTCGAGGGTATATTCGCCTGGGTGCAAAACGAGAAGATCGTCGCCGTATTCAAGCACTGCCGGATTTCTGCAAGTGCTTAAGAATGTTTCGATCGCCCGGAGCAGATCGTCGATGCTCTTACTTTGGGGGACCTCGCCGGTATTTCTATGATAGAGTTTTGGCACTCGATGAATCCAATTTCGGAACCCGTCTGAAGGCCGTAGAGGCGCGCATTGAAGCAGCATTGAAGCGAAGCGGCCGCGAGCGTTCCGAAGTTAAATTAGTGGCCGTTACGAAGAAATTTTCTGCCGCGAGAATTCGAGAAGCGTACGAGGCGGGGTTGCGCGATTTCGGCGAGAATTATGTACAGGAATTCGCCGACAAGCGGCCGGTGTTGAAAGACTTAACGGACGCGCGATTCCATTTGATCGGCCATTTGCAATCGAACAAGGCGCGCCTGGCCTGCGACCTGTTTCAAGTCATCGAGACCGCGGATTCCGCTAAGCTGCTGGAACGACTCAATGCGGCGGCTGCCGAACGCGATACGCGCCTCGAAGTGCTGCTCGAGATAAAGCTTTCGCCGGAAGAGGTGAAAGCCGGAGCTTCGCCGGAGCAGATTCCTATACTTCTCGAAAGTGCGCGCCTCTGCCCGCATATCGAGTTGTCGGGCCTCATGACGATTCCGCCCTGGTCGGAAGAGCCGGAGCGGTCGCGGCCGTATTTTCAAGAGCTCTCGCGACTGGCGAGGCAATACCGGCTGCCGCAGCTCTCCATGGGCATGTCCGGAGACCTCGAGGTCGCGATCGAAGAAGGAGCGACGATCGTTCGCGTGGGCACTGCACTGTTTGGCGCCCGGCCCAAGCCTCAAACCGCCAGCGCTCCGACTGCCGGATGATCGAGAGGCTTGCGGGCAGCGCCACCTTGCTGGTTCTCGGTCTCGCCGGTTTTTTGCTGACCGGGCAAGTCGCGACCAGAAATCCTCAACCGTCCGGCGTTCGCGAACAGCTCGGAATTGCGATTCCGATGCGCGATGGCATCCATCTTGGCGCGGACATTCTTCTGCCGTCCAGCGCAGGACGATGGCCCACTATCCTGGTTCGCACGCCCTACAACCGCAAAGGGCTCGGGAGCTATCGGTATTTCCTGGGCAGCGGTTACGCCGTCGTTCTGGAAGACATCCGCGGCCGCTTTGGATCGCAAGGCGTATTCGGAAACATCACGCAGGAGGGTCCGGATGCGAGCGACAGCATCGATTGGATCTCCAAGCAGCCGTGGTCAAACGGTCGTGTCGGCATGGCAGGCAGCTCGTACGTGGGGATCGTGGAATGGTGGGCCGCCCTCCAGGACAATCCTCATCTGATGGCCATTTCGCCGATGAGCTCAGGGGACGATGAATACCTCGACCGCTTCTACTCGACTGGTGGAGCGCTGCAGCTTGGGCATCGTCTGGTGTGGCTGGCGGAAAATTTGACTCCGCCTTCGCACGTTCGGCCGTTATTCTCCAGCTTTATCGGGCACCTTCCGTTGCGAACGGCCGATGTCGCGGCAACCGGCACGATTCTGCCGCTCTGGCGCACAGCGCTCGCGCACCCCTCCTATGACGAATTTTGGAGGAATGCCAGCATTCGCGAGCAAATTCGCCGGATCGATATTCCCGTTCGCTCGCTGGGAGGCTGGTTTGATGTATATGCAGAAAGCGATCTCGACGCATTCTCGCGCCTGGCGAAGCGGCATCAGACGATAGAAACATGGATTGGTCCCTGGGCGCATAATCCCGGGTTCCAGTTTTCGGGCCGGAATTTCGGCCCGCAGGCGCATATGCGCATCCGTGCGATGCAGGCGGAGTGGTTCGATCAATGGGTGAAGAAAACGCCGAGCGCCGGGACGCCTGCCGCGCCGCTGCTACACATCTTCGTCATGGGTCCGAACGTCTGGCGCGAAGAACACGAGTGGCCCTTAACGCGCACACATTACACGCCTTTGTACTTGACCAGCGAGGGTCATGCAAATTCGTCGGCGGGCAACGGCACTTTAGACTGGCAACCCATTTTTACTTCACGTCCCGACACGTTCACATATGATCCGAGGAATCCAGTTCCTACGGCCGGCGGCGCAATCTGCTGCGACACGAAATTGATGCCGCCCGGACCATTGGATCAGAGAGTTGTGGAAACCCGTCCCGACATTCTGGTCTACACCTCCGCGCCGCTCTCCGAAGGCATCGAAGTGACTGGACCGGTGCGCGTTGTGCTCTACGTCTCGACATCGGCCAACGATACCGATTACACCGCGAAAATCGTTGACGTGCAGCCGGATGGCCACGCTCTGCTGGTTACCGACGGCATTCAGCGGCTGCGCTATCGGTTATCGCTAAACAAGCCGGTGTTTGTAAAGCGCAACACGGTGTACCAGATCAGCGTTGACGCGGGCGTGACCAGTTATGTTTTTGAAGCACGGCATCGCATCCGGCTGGAGGTTTCCAGCAGCAACTTCCCGCGTTTCGACCGCAATCTAAATTCGTTCCGGCCGAATGCAGACGAGACCAGGATGACGAAAGCGAAGCAGACCATATTTCACGAGAAGGGTTATCCGTCGGAGATCATTCTGCCCATTATTCCGAGAACGAACGCCGGACGTGCCGGTGACGCGCATCACTCCAGCGCTATGGCGATTGCACCCGCGAAGATCAGAATGCCCCCAACCGTCTTGCCCAGGGTCAGCTTTTCGCCCAAAAAAATCGCAGCGAAGGCAATTACCAGCACGACACTCAACTTGTCGATGGGCGCGACTCGTGAGGCGGGGCCGCTTGCGAGCGCCCGAAAGTAGCAAAGCCAAGATAGGCCAGTCGCTAATCCGGACAGCGTCAGGAAGAGCCAGTTCTTCGCAGAAAGAGAATGAAATCCGCCGGGCTGCCGATCAACGGAAGCAATCAGCCAGGTGAAAACGACCACGACGGATGTGCGGATGGCAGTCGCAAAATTGGGATCGATTCCAGCCACTCCAACTTTGGCGAGAATGGCAGTAGCGGCAGCGAATACAGCGGAGAGAAGCGCCCAAGCGAGCCAGTTCATCCCTCCAGTGTGCAAAATGACAGGCTGGACGATCCGGCTTAAGCCAGACCTCGTTCCACCGCGTATCTGGTCATCATCGCGGTCGAATGCAGCTTCAGGCGATCCATAATGGCGGCCCGGTGAAACTCGGCGGTTCTGACCGAGATGTTCAACTGGCTCGCGATATCCTTCGCCGAACATCCTTGGGCAATCAGGCGAAGTACTTCCTTCTGACGGTCGGTCAAGGGTCCCTCAGACGATTGCTCCCCGTCATATTGCACTCGTGAGCCGATGTATTTACCGCCATTCAGCACGGTTCGAATCGCGAGCAACAGCTCGTCAGCAGGCGCCCGCTTCGACAGGTATGCCTGCGCTCCAGCATCTACCGCCCGTTTTACGAAGCTCGGTTCCGTGTGCATGGAGAGAAACATGAGCTTTAGTCCAGGACGCTGCGCAAGGACCCGGCTTGCCACTTCGATTCCATCGCCGTCGGGTAGACGGATGTCTAAAATGGCGAGATCGGGACAGAAACGCTCGATTTCCTGTTCAAACGCTTTGGCGCTATCCACGGCCCGCACTTCGTACTCTGAGCTCGCCATGAAGGAAAGCGCATCTAACACAAGATGGTGATCGTCGGCAAACAGAAGTTTGGGTTTGGACTGGGCAAACTGGCCATCATTGGTAATTTGTGCTGATGTCATAGATACCTCGTGCATTGCCAATCCGGGCGGAAGGCTCGAACGGTTGGCTAGAGAACACCGGAGTCGCAACGAGCGTCGACGCTCAATTCGAAGGGCTCATGTGTTTAGACGCTCGGGCAGTACCGAAGTATTTCGAGGGTTTTCGCGCCGAGCGAGCGGGCTAGGGTAAAAGATAGTGACGGGTGAACGACTCTTTTCCGAGGCTGAAGAACAACTTCGGCTCCGCCGCACGGTCGCTGCCTTGCGCCTGTTCACGCTCGCGGAGCAGGCTGGATACGAAGCCAATGCCTGCGCGGGCGAGAGATGGACGTGTCACATGCTGGCGGGCGATTTTGAGTCCGCGTGGCAGGAAAGCGACATCATTTCGAAATCGCGGAAATCCGGATCCGCAGTGTTTTTGGGACGGCCGCAGCGTGGAAAACCGGCACGTCCTGTTGAGATGTTTGCACGGGCTGGGGGACACCATTCAGTTCATTCGTTATGCCCGGAAGATTCGCGATCGGGCCCGTTCCTTTGCGGTTGAGGCACAGCCTCGCCTAAAAGCGCTGCTTGTGGAATCCAACGTGGCCGATGCCGTGTTCACCTGGGGCGAAGCGGAACCATTTTGGGACCAACAAATCGAGGTGACTGAGTTGCCGCGAGTATTCAGGACAACGCTCCAAAATCTTCCCAGCGATGTTCCCTACCTGGAGGTATCGTCTGTATTTCCGATAGCGCCATATGACGGATCACGCCCATTGCGCGTCGGTTTGTGCTGGGCGGGAAGCGATTACGATCCGACACGTTCGGTGCCCCTTCAATGGTTCGCCGGGTTGTTTGCCATACCGGGCGTAGCATGCTTCAGCGTGCAGGGAAAGGCTGAATGCGCGGAATTGGATTTATCGACGGACCGGCTGGTGAGTCTTTGCCCGGAATCGAGCGGCATAGTTGAAGCTGCGAAAGTTCTCCAGTCGCTCGATCTTATTATCACGGTGGACACAATGATCGCGCATTTGGCTGGCGCATTAGCGCGCCCGGTCTGGACGCTTCTGCCCTACGAATCCGATTGGCGTTGGATGCTGGGGCGCGAAGATACGCCCTGGTACCCGACCATGCGTCTATTCCGGCAGCCTAGCGCCGGAGATTGGGGAACTGTGCTGCGACGCGTGCGGGGCGAGCTAGAAGCGCTTCTGGCAGGCGGCCAGCGACGCTACCCCGGAACCCGGATTATCGATCGTGCGGTGGGCCAGGAAGCGTGAAAAAGAAGGTCGATCCTACGCCTACTTCCGATTCGACCCAAATCTCACCACCGCCTCGAGTGACGATTTTCTTGCAGGTGGCGAGCCCGATGCCGCTTCCGGAAATTTCACTTCCGTGCCGGCGCTGAAGGGGCTGAAAGATCGCGTCGAACCACTCCCGCTCGATGCCCATGCCGTTATCTTCGACGGCAAAGAGCCACATAGATCCCTTGCGAGTCGCTTTGACTCTAACGATCGGCCGCACGTCCGGGCGGCGGTATTTAATTGCATTGGATAAAAGATTTTGAAACAACTGGCCAAGGGCCTGGCGTTCAATATTCACTTTGGGGAGCGGTCCGGCGACGATCTCTGCGTTCGACGTTTCGATATCCGCCCGGACGTTCTCGACAGCAGTCGCCCAGGCGTCTCCGGAATCTATGGCTTCCGCCGATCCGATCGCACTTCTTCCCACCTGCGCATGCGCCAGCACTCCCTCTACCAGCTCGGACATACGGCCCAGGCTCTGGTGAATCTGGGTGAGGCATTTCTGTCCATCCGCATCCAGATTTTTCGAATGCCGGCTGGCGAGCAGATCCACCAACCAGCGCGTGCTGGTTATCGGCGCGCTGAGATCGTGTGAAGCAATTCTGGCGAATTCCTCAAGCTCCACGTTGGAGCGTTCCAGCTCCTGGGCCATGCTCTTCAGGCGCGCGTTGGCTGCCCCCAGTTCCTGTTCCATCTGCGAGCGAGCTGTTATATCGGTCTGCGTCTCGATGACGCTGATCGGGTCATTGCCGTCGGTCAGCAAGGCCCAATGTGTCGCTATAGAAACTCTTGTTCCATCCCGGCGGACGTGCTGAACTTCGCCTTTCCAAATTCTGGAAAGCAGGAGCTGCTGCTGAATCTGTTCCAACCGCGCCGGAAACCTGGTTTGCAGAAGTTCGTGGCAAATGTGTCCTACGGCCTCCTGCGCGGTCCAGCCGTAGAGACGTTCACACCCGGCGGTCCAGTGATCGATGGTGCCATCCCAACGGCGCACAATCACGGTGGATTGATCCAGCGCTTCGGTGATGGCCTTGAGGCTATCCTCGGTGGCTTTGCGCTCCGTGACATCGCGCATGAGCTTACCGAAGCCGATATGTTTACCGTTGCGGTACAGTCCCAGCGTGAAGCCCTCGACAAAAATCCGTTGACCGCTCTTTCTGGCGAACCAACGGGTATCGGACGCGAGCCCGGCCGTGGCCGCTTCGTCTAACTCCCGTTTTGCGATGCCCCTCAGCTGTTCAGCCATTGGCAGCAATATCTCCAAATGGCGGCCGATAAATTCGTCAGGCAGGTAGCCGAAGTTTTGCTCTACACCTGGATGCCACGAAGTGAAGTGTCCGGACGTATCCAAAAGCACGATGACGAAATCTCTTAGATGCGAAACGAGCAGATCGAAAAGTTCCGGCCGGCTGAGACTTAATTCTTCAGACATCGATCAGAAAACCTGGTTTATGTTCAAGACTCGCGGCTGCGCGAGGCCGAATAAGACCTCGCTGACGGAAGCGGGCGCGACCTCCAAACGGTGAATATGGTCGACGGGCATCCCCAGTAGCAGAATCAGTAAGGAGCGGATTACGTCACCATGACTGACGATGGCCGCCGTGGCGTTATCCAGGCTGCGGTGCCGTGCGACGATTTGTTCAAGACTGGCTAGAGCGCGCGTCTGTACTTGCATAATCAGCTCGCCTCCGGGCGGGCTGGCGATGGATCGAAATTGGTTGTACCGCTTCCACAGATCGTCTTCGAATATTTCTCCGAAACTTCTTCCCATCCAGGCGCCGACATCGACCTCATTCACCCCTTCGTCAACCGTGACGCCCAGAGCGTGGGCATCGGCAACGATTTGAGCGGTCTCGAGCGCTCGTTCGAGGGGGCTCGAGACGACTTCATCGATGCGATAGCGTTTTTTCAACACCTCAGTCATCCGATGAGCCTGCGCGAGACCTTCCTCATTAAGGTGAACACCAGGCATGCGTCCGTACAGCACACGTCCCAATAAGTCGACCGCGCCATGCCGGATCAGTAGAATACGCATAAAAGGAAAGAAAGGAATCGAGTGGCACAGACCCTCACTCCCGGAGAAATCGAAAAGAAAATCACGGAGCTAGGTCCATGGTTTCACAATCTCTCTTTGTCCGGTGTCCAAACCGCACCCGATCATTTTCTGGGTGACTATCCTTCCGCCAAATGGCAGAATTTCCAGAATGCCATTCCAGGAGACCTCACTGGAATGACGGTTCTCGACATAGGGTGTAACGCAGGTTTCTACTCGATAGAGATGAAGCGCCGCGGCGCGCAGCGGGTCTTAGGCATCGATCACGATGAACAGTATCTCGAGCAGGCCCGCTTTGCGGCGGAGGTGCTGGAGCTCGATATTACTTTCCGGCGGATGTCGGTGTACGAAGTGCCCCAGCTACGGGAACGATTCGACCTGGTGCTCTTCATGGGGGTCTTCTATCACTTGCGGTATCCGCTGCTCGCACTTGATCTTTTGCGCCAATATGTCACGAAGGACTGGTTCGTTTTTCAATCGATGCTGCGGGGAAGCCGCTCCCGGCCGGATATCGAGCCCGATTATCCTTTCTGGGAACGAGCTGTCTTTGATAAGCCCGGCTTCCCAAAGATGCACTTCATTGAAAGAGACTACTCGCACGACCCAACAAATTGGTGGATTCCGAATTACGCCTGTGTCGAAGCGGTTTTGCGCAGCGCCGGATTCAAAATAGTAACGGTGCCCGAAGCGGAAGTTTTCATTTGCAGGTGCGATGAATCGGCTCATCTCGAGCCCGTTCCGTTCCGGTTCGATTGAATCGCGGCGAAACCTCGCGGCTACTTACCTGTCCAACGATCAAACGCGCCGCTTGACTGGATCTGTGCATTAAAAAACAACTCGAATGATCGAAGCCGTCATGCTCTGGAACGAGCCGAACAATCTGTCGCATTGGGACTTCGAAATGGATCGGGACTGGCGTGTCTATGCGGAAATGGTGAAGCTCGCGGCGGACGCGATACGGGCTGAAAATCCGAATTTGCCGAAAGTGCTGGGCGGGATCTCTCCGATCGATCCGGGCTTCATCACGCGCATGTCGGAGCTTGGGGCGCTCGAGCAGGTGGACGTCATTGCGGTACACGGCTTTCCGCTGGATTGGAACCATTGGACGATTCACGAATGGCCCGACAAAATTGCCGAAATTCGGGCCGTAACCACTAAACCCGTTTGGGTATCGGAGGTAGGCGCATCCTCATTCGGAGCCGAGGAGGTGCAGGAGTTCGGATTGAGAAAAACAGCCGAGCTCTTAATGCCTTTGCTCGACCACGTGTATTGGTACAGCCTCTTCGATCTGCCCAGGGCGTGGCCTGCGACAACGCGTCACCGCGAGAGCGAAGGTTCGTCATACTATCGCCACTTTTATATGGGGCTGTATCGTGAAGACGGCGGCGAGAAAGTTGCAGCGCGCTATTTCTGCGATTACACACCGGCACTTGGAATCTGCCAGTGGTTTCATTTTGAAGACCATCGCCTCGAAACAGCCGTTCAGTGTCTGAAGGATTTGGGCGTGCGCAAATTACGCACCGGTCTCAGTTGGGCAGACTCCGAGAGACCGAATGCGGAGCGGTGGTTCGATCACCAGATGGACATGCTGACTAGCTTTGAGGTAACTGTTACGTTTTGCTTTACTCCCGAACGTTGCGGGCTGCGTCCACATCACACCAGCCCCCCGAAAGATCCCAAAGAGTATGCTGATTTTTGTTCACGCATGATTAAGCGGTATAGTTCCCGGTAAATCTACCAGGTTTTGGTGCTTTTCGAAAAAGGTAAGTAGTAACAAAGTAACATTCAGAGCTTCTTATGTTTGTTGACAAATGCCCGCGAGACAAATTATTGGCGAAACTCGATGTCTTGCGACACGAACCTCTCCTAGAACAAACTCTTACAGCAAAGGACAGAACAGACAAGAACAATGAAAGGAACCGTTCTTATTACAGGCGGTGCTGGTTTTATTGGATCTCACGTTGCTCTGGAGTTACTGAAGAGCGGCTATCATGTCCGCGTGCTGGACAGTCTGGTCACACAAGTGCATGGCGAAAGTCCACACCGGCCGGATTATCTGCACAAGAGCGCTGAATTTCTGTTGGGCGACGTGCGCGATCCCGAAGTTCTCGATAAAGCATTAACCGGCGTGGATGCGGTTTATCACTTCGTCGCTTTGGTGGGTGTCGGTCAAAGCATGTATCAGATCGCCGAGTATACGAGCGTGAATAATCTCGGCACCGCATCTCTGCTCGAGCGCTTAGTGAAACACCCTGTCAAGAAACTGATTGTTGCGTCGAGCATGAGTATTTATGGCGAGGGTCTGTACCTCGCTCCGGACGGAACGCCTCATCCGTACGCATCACGCACTGCGAAGCAACTGAAAGCCCATGACTGGGAGATGACTTCACCCGACGGGTTGCCGCTGCGGCCAGTGGCGACTCCGGAAACCAAACAGCCGTCGCTCGCCTCCGTTTACGCTCTGTCGAAATACGATCAGGAGCAGATGTGCTTGATTATCGGAAAGGCTTACGGCGTGCCCACAGTGGCACTGCGTTTCTTCAACGCTTATGGCCCGTTCCAATCTCTTTCGAACCCGTATACGGGCGTGCTCGCGATTTTCGCCTCGCGTTTGATGAACAGCCAACGTCCCATCATTTTTGAAGATGGCCAGCAATTGCGCGATTTCGTCAGCGTTTACGACCTGGCCCAGGCGTGCCGGTTGGCGTTGGAGGTCGAGGCCGCTCAGGATTTGGTTTTCAACGTCGGCAGCGGCCAGAGCATTACAATTACCGACGTCGCTAAGAAACTCGCCCGCGTCCTGGGCAAGAACATCGATCCGGAGATCAGCGGCAAATATCGAGTGGGCGACATCCGGCACTGTTTTCCAGACATTCGTCTCGCGCAACGAGTCCTTGGTTATAAGCCAAAAATGACTCTCGAAAACGGAATGCGCGATCTGGCCGAATGGCTGGATCAGCAAACAGCTCACGATCGATTTAACGAGATGCGCGACGAACTCGCTTCCCGCGGGTTGGTCGTTTAGGAGGCCCTTTGCAGCGCCGGTACATTCTCATCACAGGCGGCGCGGGGTTTATCGGCACAAATGTCGCCCGCAGCTACCTCGAAGAGAACCAACCCGTTCACATTTTCGACAATCTCAGCCGTGCCGGAGTCGAAGAAAATATTCTGGAGCTCCAGCGAACGTTTCCTGGTAGAGTGCTTTTCACGCACGGAGACATTCGCGATGCGGCTGAGGTGAACAACTCGGTCGCGACGGCGACAAAGATCTATCATTTCGCCGCACAGGTCGCAGTGACGACCAGCCTTGAGCATCCAGCCGACGACTTCCAAACGAATCTGGCCGGTACGGTGAACTTGCTCGAAGCCGTTCGCAATTCGCCGTTTCGCCCCTCAGTACTGTTCACGTCCACCAACAAGGTGTACGGTCATTTGGCGGGTGTCGGGCTGATTGAACGCCTCACGCGTTACGAACCTGAAGATAGCCGGATTGCCCGTATGGGAGCAGGGGAGGAACAGCCGCTCGAGTTTCTATCTCCCTACGGTTGCTCAAAAGGCAGTGCGGATCAGTATGTATTGGACTATGCGCGCTCATACGATATTCACGCGACAGTGTTCCGCATGAGCTGCATCTATGGGCCGCATCAGCTCGGCTCGGAAGATCAAGGCTGGGTCGCTCATTTCTTGAGACAAGCCCTCAAAGCTGAGCCGATTAGGCTCTACGGAGACGGGAAGCAGGTGCGGGATCTCCTGTTTGTAGGTGATCTCGTCCGAGCGATGCGCCTTGCTCAGGAAAATATCAGAATCGCGACCGGTCGAGCGTTTAACATGGGCGGCGGTCCCGCGAACAGCACGAGCTTGCTCGAAGTCATCGATGAATTGCGAGCGCTTACCGGCAACGATATCGAAATCGAATGGGGTCCGGAACGTGTGGGCGATCAGAAGTGGTACGTTGCCGATACATCGAAAATCGGTAAGCTGCTGGACTGGACACCGAGCGTGACTGTGCGGGAAGGCCTTCGCAGGCTGAACGACTGGTATCTCACCCGGCCGGAATTGATCGCTCATGAGGAAGTGCAGGTGGCATGAATGAAATGGGCATTAATTAACCCGCCATGGCACTTTGAAGGAAGCATCTATTTCGGATGCCGTGAGCCGCACCTGCCGCTCGAGCTCGGGTACTCGAAAGCGCTGCTCGAGCAACACGGTCACGAAGTAGTCCTTCTCGACGGTCTTTTGGACCAACTCACGCAGGACCAAATGATCGATCGCGTCCGAGACTTTTCTCCGGACATGATCGCGATCACGACGGCGCCTACTTATCTGTTCTGGCGATGCGCACCTCCTGAGCTGCGTGTACCGCGGGAACTCTGTGAGGCGCTGCGCGATTTGCCGGCCAAGCTGGTTATCGTCGGGCCGCATGCGTCGACTACGCCGCGCGCGACGCTAAAGAAGCTCGATGCCGATATTGCGGTGCTTGGCGAATGTGAGGAGATCCTGCCCCAATTGACAGGTGAACTGTCCAATGTTTCCTCCGTAGCGCTACGGCAAAACGGCAACGTTGTGGTGCGGGGGCCAAACCGTGCCGCAGATATGAAGAGTCTCCCTACGCTCGCGTGGCCCGACGAAGTGATGGCGCGGCATCATCATCATCATCATCGCTTCGACACGCCGCCAGCCGGCCCCGGCGCCGAAATGGAAGCCTCGCGCGGTTGTCCCTATCACTGCACGTTTTGCGCGAAAGACAATTTTCGCAACAATTATCGCAAGCGCCCGCTTTCCACGATTCTCGGAGAAGTGGACCGGTTCATCGCGCAGGGCGTGGAGTACATCTACTTCATCGATGAAATTTTTCTGCCGGACGCGCAGCTTCTGGCGGCTTTAGCGGAGCGCCGAATCAAACTCGGTGTGCAAACGCGAATCGATCTTTGGAATGAGGACGCGATTCGGGCGCTCGCTCGCGCAGGATGCGTCTCGATTGAAGCCGGCGTGGAAAGCATTACCGAGACGGGCCGCGCCTATCTTGACAAAAAATGTAAGATGTCGACCGCGCAATTGACTGAGCGACTCTATTTCGCGAAGTCGTTAGTGCCTTTTGTACAAGCGAACTTACTGGCCATGACTGCCGACGATGCGGATGAGATAGAAACCTGGCGCCGCGACTTAGAATCGCATGGCGTCTGGGCGAATAAGCCTGTCCCGCTGTTTCCGTATCCCGGATCGCCGGAATACACGAGAATGTGGGGCGCTCCGGACGATTTGGCCTGGGAGCGCGCACATGAATTCTATATCAAGGGATTCGATTCGTTCAGCGACATACAGGAGCAACGGCCTCAGCCGCTGGTCGAACTGGAAGTAGCTTGGCATGGCCGGTAGCTCCGGGGACAATACGGACCAGCCACTGAAAATATTCATGACCGCCGATGCCGTCGGCGGCGTATGGCAGTACTCCGTCGATCTCATCCGTGGTCTGGTTGATCAAGGGGCCGAAGTTCAGCTCGCAACGATGGGACCGCGTCCCACAGCCGCCCAGAAGCGGCAGCTTTTTGCCATTCCTGGTGTTCAGTTAGCCGAAAGCGACTGCGCGCTGGAATGGATGCCGAACCGCTGGAAAGATGTGGATAGCGCCGGGGGCTGGCTTCTCGATCTCGCTTCGGATTTCAAAGCGGACATTATCCATTTGAATGGCTACGCACATGCCGCACTCCCGTGGCGCAAGCCGGTGGTGGTCGCTGCGCATTCGTGCGTGTATTCGTGGTGGAGAGCCGTCCACGGCAGTGTGCCGGGCGAAGAGTGGGCGGAATACAAGCGACGAGTGATGGAAGGTCTAGCGGCAAGCGATTGCGTCGTCTGTCCGTCTGCCTATATTGCGCATGCTTTGGAACGCGAGTACGGAGTAGCCGCCGCGAAGCTCGAATTGATTCACAACTTCAGCTTTGCGCCGCGCTGGAGCGGGTCCGAGAAAGAGAATTATCTGCTCGCGGCCGGCCGCATGTGGGATGAAGCGAAAAATCTGTCTTTGCTGGGCCGAATCGCGCCACGTCTGAAATGGCAGATTCGCGTCGCCGGAAATGAACCGGGGCCGCAGAACGCCTCTCCAGGTGCCGATTCGTTGAAGCTCCTGGGCGCCTTGCCGCACCCGGAGTTGCTGGACGAAATGGATCGCGCGGGCATTTTTGTGCATCCAGCTTTCTACGAACCGTTCGGGCTATCTGTGTTGGAGGCGGCGCGGCGGCGCTGCAGTCTCGTATTGTCGGACATTCCCAGCTTGCGAGAGCTGTGGGCCGGTGCGGCTGTTTTCGTGAATCCGCATGAACCCGCGAATTGGATTTTCGAACTAAATCGGCTGATTGACGACACCGCCAAGCGAACACGTCTGGCTAATCTCGCATCGTTGCGCGCGAACAGCTTCCACCCGGCCGCGGCCTTGGCCAAGTATTGTAACTTGTATACGTCGCTGCTCACCCCGAAACATCGGGAAAAGGAAACGGCCGCATGAGCTTGCATGTCGCGCTGTTCTATCACTCGCTCGTTTCCGATTGGAACCACGGCAATGCGCATTTTTTACGGGGAATTGCCTCCGAGCTGAGGGCCCAAGGACATCAGGTTCGTATTTTCGAGCCCGCAAATAGTTGGAGCCGCGAAAATCTGGTGCGAGAACAAGGCGCCGGAGCGCTCGAAGCTTTTCATCGTGCATTTCCCCAGCTTTCGAGCACTCAGTACCGGCTGGAGGAACTGGATCTCGACGAATGCCTCGACGGTGTAGATCTCGCGATCGTGCACGAGTGGAACGATCCACAATTGATCTCTGCTTTAGGTGAGTATCGTCGCCGCGAATCGCAAATCAGACTTCTTTTTCACGATACGCATCATCGCGCGCTAACCGCGTCGGAAGACCTGGCGCGCTTCGATCTGCGCGAGTATGACGGCGTGCTCGCTTATGGAGCTTCGCTCAAGGAAATGTATCGGCGCCGCGGGTGGGGCAAGCAGGTTCACGTGTGGCATGAGGCCGCCGATATTCGCACTTTCTATCCCCGCAAACAAGATCACTTGCGCGGCGATATCGTTTGGATTGGGAATTGGGGCGATGAAGAACGCACTCAGGAACTGCGCGAGTTTTTTACGGAACCTGTCAAGCGTACGGGGTGGAAAGCCCAGGCTTATGGAGTGCGTTATCCCGAATCTGGTCTCGAGGAATTGAAACAGGCGGGAATAGAATATCGCGGCTGGCTGCCGAATTTCGATGTGCCGGACGTGTTTGCGCAATTCAGGGCCACCGTTCACATTCCTCGGCGTCCCTATTCGCGAGATTTACCTGGTATCCCGACGATTCGGCCCTTCGAGGCGCTGGCCTGCGGTATCCCTCTCATTTGCGCACCATGGCGAGATACTGAAGAATTGTTTCGCGCCGGAAAGGACTTCCTGATGGCGCAAAATGGCGAGCAAATGCAGCGTCAGATCCAGGAAGTGCAGAACGACGAGTCTTTGGCAACAAGTCTCTCGCGAAGCGGACTCGAGACGATTCGCGCCCGTCACACCTGCGGGCATCGCGTAAGCGAATTGCTGAAGATTTATAAGACGATCCAGCCCATGCCGATCCGCGAGAAAGCGGGAATCTCTTTCGAGGCGCGGCCGTGAGAATCGCATTCTGGGGTTCCAGCCTCGTTTCCGCATATTGGAACGGTGCGGCGACTTATTACAGAGGTGTTTTGCGTGCGCTTGCGCAACGCGGCCACCAGATCACGTTCTATGAGCCGGATGCATACGATCGTCAAAAGCATCGCGACATTCCCGATCCGGATTGGGCGCGGATTGTCGTCTACGATTCTCAAAATATCGCGCTTTTGGAGCGCCATCTTCAGGCATCCAAGGAATGCGATGTCGTTGTAAAGGCCAGCGGCGTCGGAGTATTGGATGAGTTTCTGGAACAGCGGATTTCCTCGCTGGCTACGGCTGGCTGCAAGGTCTTCTGGGATGTAGATGCGCCTGCGACACTGGATCGCCTTGCCGCAAACGCAAATGATCCGTTTCATGGGGTGTTGTCACGCTTCGACCTGGTGCTCACGTATGGCGGAGGAAATCGCGTGACGCGCGGTTACCGCGCAATCGGCGCTCGCGAGTGCTTCGCCATTTATAACGCATTCGATCCGGATATCCACTTTCCGGTTGCTCCGGACCCGCGCTTCGCTTGCGACATTTCCTTCTTGGCAAACCGTTTGCCGGATCGCGAGGCGCGCGTCGATGAATTTTTTCTGAATGCAGCACGCTTAGCTCCCGCAACGGCATTCCTGTTAGGAGGAAGCGGATGGGCTGACAAGGCGCTGCCTCCGAACGTATCCTATGTCGGGCATGTGTATACCGGAGACCATAATGCCTTCAACTGCTCAGCTCGCATGGTTCTGAATATCAGCCGCGAGAGCATGGCGCGATACGGTTTCTCACCCGCGACCAGGGTCTTCGAGGCGGCCGGAGCGGCTGCATGCCTCATCACGGATGCATGGGAAGGCATCGAATCTTTCCTGCAGCCCGAGGTCGAAGTTCTAGTTGCCAACTCCGGTCGCGAGGTTGTGCGCATCGTTGAAGATCTGCCTGGCGACCGGACAAAAGAGATCGGAGAGGCGGCCCGGAAACGTGTGCTGGCCAGCCATACGTATGAACAACGCGGAAAGCTTGTGGAATCGATTCTGCGGGATACCTTGGCGTCTCTTTCGCCGAGCACCCTGGAGGTAAACGCGTGAAACCACCGAGCCTGAACTGTGTGTTCCTGGGACTGTCGATCACTTCTACCTGGGGCAACGGCCACGCCACAACCTACCGAGGGCTGCTGAAGGAGTTATCCCGCCGGGGCCACAAATGTACTTTTTTGGAGCGCGATGTACCGTGGTATGCCGCGAACCGCGAGTTGGAAGAGCTGCCTTACTGCAAGATTTTTTTGTATGGCAGTTTGGATGAGCTAAGAGAACGATTTACCTGCCTCATCCGGTCTGCGGATATTGTGGTGGTCGGCTCTTACGTCCCAGACGGCATTGCTGTCGGTAGATGGGTAACATCGATTGCGCAGAATGTAAGAGCTTTCTACGATATCGATACTCCAGTTACACTCGCGAGTCTGGCTAGGGGTAGCTGTGAGTACATTTCGCCCGATCTATACCCTAAGTACGACTTATATCTCTCGTTCACTGGCGGCCCAACGCTTGAAGTAATCGAACGGAAGCTCGGCTCACCGTGTGCGCGGGCTCTCTATTGCTCCGTAGATCCGGCGCTCTACTATCCCGATCCACGCTCGCCGCGCTGGGATATTGCGTATCTGGGCACCTATGCAGCCGATCGCCAGCCCGCGCTGGAAGCTCTACTGTTGAACGTTGCGCGCGTGCATCCTGCGCGCGAGTTTGCGGTTGCCGGTCCTCAGTATCCCAACACCGTCCGCTGGCCCGAAAATGTGGAACGCATCGAGCACTTGCCCGCCAGCAAACACTGTGAATTCTACAATTCCCAAAGATTTGCTCTCAACTTGACACGACAGGATATGGTGCGCGCCGGATATTCGCCGAGCGTGCGTCTATTTGAAGCCGCGGCGTGTGGCACACCGATACTGACCGATAACTGGCCAGGCCTGTCTACCTTCTTCACTCCTTCCTCTGAAATATTACTAGCCGCCTCAGCCGAAGACGTTACGTCATACCTACAGATGCCCGAGGAGCGGCGTCTCAAAGTGGGTGAGAAGGCCCGGCGGAGAACCCTGCGTTTCCATACGGCAAAGGCCCGTGCGGAAGAATTCGAGGGTTATGTTCTTGCATCGTTGGAACGAGCCAGTCTCTCCAATAAGAGGACAAGAATCGCTCTAAAACAGCCTTCGACTGCCGCAGTCATATAGGCGTCCTTCAGCACTCCTGAGACGCTGTCACCCGACTCGAGTCAGGTTGCTAGAGGAGACAGCTATGAAAAGAAATACGACTTATATTGTTGCTGCCTTGGCCGGCCTATCAGCGGCACTGCCCTCTTTTGCTCGGCAGCAAACAGCGGAACCGGGAGTTCCGGTTAGCGTTCTGGTAACGCTGGAACGTAAGCGCGGAAAGGCCATTCCGCCGGTGGAACAGCAGGATGTTGCCGTTCACGAAGGCAAAGACCAGCGACCCGTGAGGGGATTTGCACCCGTCGGGCAAGCGCCGATGCAGCTCCTGTTGCTTCTGGACGATTCGGCGCGGTCAACATTCGATACGGAGCTGCCAACTCTCAAGCAGTTCGTCAATTCGCTTCCAGCAAATACTGAAGTGGCTATTGCGTATATGCGAAATGGCATGGCCGCCTTCACTCAGAATTTCACCGCCGACCATGCGACTGCGGCAAACGCCATTCGCGTCGCGTATGGAGCCGGTGGCGCCGATGTTAGTCCGTACGATTCGCTGACCGATGCAGTCAAGAAGTGGCCTGCCGGAAACACAGCGCGGAAAGAGGCGATTGTCATCAGCAGCGGAATTGAAGGATTGGGCGGCGGGTACTATCCCGATAATCCGTATGTTAGCGCCGGCATCAACTCTGCAGTGAGAGCTGGCGTAGTCGTCTATACGATTTACGACCCGAGTGTAGGACACCTCGGCCACAGCTTTTGGCGGAACACATGGGGCCAGAACTTCCTATCGGAGCTATCGGACGAGACCGGCGGCGAGTTCTACACAATCGGGTTCGGCTCACCCGTTTCGTTCCAGCCGTTTCTCGATCAGATTCTGCTGCAGATGCAGCATCAATACCGGCTCGATTTCGAAGCGCGTCCGGAAAACAAGCCCGGTTTTCAACCGATCAGGGTAACTGTTCTGAATAAAGACGCCAGCGTAGCGGCCCCCGACAAAGTTTATGTGCGCGCCAGCATGTAAGAAGGCGATCGCCCGCACTGCCCGTTTGATTACCAAGTAAACGTTTTTCCTCCCGTTTCATCCATGAGTGGGAGGAGGGATTTTCGATGGCAGTCCAAACGAAAGAGCAGCTATCGCAAGTCAGAGATCCCAGAAATCAAGGCCCGGCGCCTCCATTCGAGGAACCGAAACAATCGCCGCCCGGGCAGTCGCGTGAAATGCGCAACAAGCCCGATTATGGCGAGGAGACCTACAAGGGATTCGGTCGTTTGAAGGATCGCAAAGCGCTGATCACCGGGGCCGATAGCGGCATAGGGCGGGCGGTTTCGCTCGCGTTTGCACGCGAAGGCGCGGACGTTCTGGTTTCTTATTTGAATGAACACGCCGATGCGAAGGAAACGGCTCGCCTGATCCAGGATGCGGGCCGGAAAGCGATTGTGGCGCCCGGCGACATACAAGATTACCGGCATTGCGAGACTTTGGTCGATCGCGCTTTCAAGGAATTCGGCGGACTCGACATTCTGATCAACAACGCGGCGTTTCAGATGACGCACGAGTCGATTGAAGAGCTGACTCCGGAGGAATGGGACAAAACTTTCAAGACAAATATTTACGCCATGTTCTACCTGACGCGAGCCGCGCTGCCGCGCATGAAACCGGGCAGCGCAATCGTGAATACAGCATCCGTTCAGGCGTATCAGCCTAGTCCGACACTTCTGGCGTATTCCGCAACCAAAGGCGCAATTGTGACGTTCACAAAATCCCTGTCTGCATTAGCAATCAAACAGGGTGTTCGCGCCAACGCCGTTGCGCCCGGCCCGGTGTGGACCCCACTTATCCCATCCACCATGCCGGAGAAAAGCGTCAAAGAGTTCGGAAAGAAGAACTCCATGGAACGTCCAGCCCAACCGGCTGAGCTGGCGCCCATGTACGTCTTCCTGGTTTCCGAGGAATCCCGCTTTGTGAATGGCGCGATCTTCGATTTAACCGGCGGAGAAATGCTCCCATAGCTCCTCCAACGCACAACAACCCGGCGGACGACAGGTCCCGCCGGGCTGTTTGTGTTCCCAATGCTGCTGGGCTCGCTAAATTGTGCTCGTTCCGCGGCTGACCGGTTTATCCCCTTTTGCGAAGTCGGCGTGAGCTTCACCGGCCGATGCGATGTCTTCGGCGCCTGTATCTCTCAGCACCTGTTTCGCCTTTCCGACCCAGTCGGCATTGTCACAATGTACGGACAGCAAAATGCCGCCTTCTTTGATTCGCCCTTCGTAACGTTTGGCTTCGTATTCCGGAATGCCCATGCCGACGAGCGCGCCGATGACGCCTCCCACTACGCCGCCGGAGCCAACGCCCGTTAATCCGGCAATAATCGGACCCGCTGCGATCAGCGGTCCCAGCCCGGGTACCGCAAGCAGCCCGATTCCTGCCAAAACGCCAATTGTTCCTCCGACCACGCCTCCGGCGACCGCGCCCGTGGTGGCGCCCTCGGGGGCCTTGGTATGTTTCTCGTGAGCGAAGTCTTTCGTCCCCAGGTTGTCCTGCAACAAGACGGAAATGTCTTCGTTACGGAAACCGGCATTGGTCAGACGATCCACCGCACCCTCTGCCATTTCGCGACTTGCATAGATGCCGAACGCCGCCGTATTCTTTCCAGCCATCGCTTGTCCTCCTCGAGAATCTCCTCGTCTAATGAGACTACGGTCGATTGGGCGCGTTTCCTACACGTTTGATGGCCGGGGAAATCTAATTTCGAATGCGATATTTTGAAGGACTGTCATGGAATTACGATTGGCATAGTGGTCGAATGCTTATCCTTATGACTGTTGCGTCTACAGATAAATGATTCTCAGAAGATACCTCCTTTTACTTGCAATCGCCGGGCTGGCCATTGCGGCTGATTCCGACACGCCGGTATTCAATGCGCTGAAATGGCGCAATATCGGGCCGAATCGAGGGGGCCGTTCCATCACGTGCGCGGGCAGCCCCAGCCGGCCGCTCGAGTACTATTTCGGCGCGGTGGGCGGCGGACTCTGGAAGACCGCGGATGGAGGAACTACCTGGAAACCGGTGACAGACGGCCAGATCGGCAGCTCGTCTGTGGGTGCTGTGGCGGTTTCAGAATCGAATCCCGACGTGGTGTACATCGGGATGGGTGAAACCGAGCTGCGCGGCAACATCATGCAAGGCGATGGCGTATACAAATCCATCGATGGGGGCAAGACCTGGCGGAAGACAGGTCTCGAGAACACGCAAGCAATCGCGCGGATTCGAGTGGATCCGGCAAATCCGGATACCGTCTACGTAGCCGCGCTGGGGCATCCGTACGGCCACAATTCGGAACGTGGCGTGTTTCGCTCCACGGATGGCGGCAAGACTTGGAAAAAAGTGCTCTATCGCGACGATCATTCCGGCGCGGTCGATCTTTGTCTCGATCCGAAGAATTCAAAGGTGATGTATGCGGCGCTCTGGGACGTGTACCGCACGCCATGGCTATTGAATGATGGTGGACCCGGCAGCGGGCTGTTCAAATCAGTCAATGGCGGAGACACCTGGACCGAAATCACGCGCAATCCCGGGTTGCCTAAAGGCGTGCTCGGCAAGATTGGCGTAGCCGTTTCGCGAGCCGATCCGCAACGCGTCTACGCGATTGTCGAAGCGGCCGATGGAGGCGTATTCAAATCGGACGATGCGGGCGCAACCTGGACGCTGACCAGCCAGGACCATCGCGCCACGCAACGGGCGTTTTACTATTCGCGCATTTACGCCGATTCCAAAGAAAGAGACACGATTTACATCATGAATGTCGCGTTTCTGAAATCTACGAACGCGGGCAAAGATTTTAGTGTCGTCCGTCCTCCCCACAGCGACAATCACGATCTTTGGATCGATCCGAACAACAACCAACGAATGGTATCGAGCGACGATGGCGGCGGTTCCGTAACCGTGGATGGCGGCGCAACCTGGACAGCTCAAAACTATCCCACCGCCCAGCTCTATCACGTCGCCGTAACCAAAGATGTTCCGTATCAGGTCTGCGGCGCACAGCAGGACAACACGACGGTTTGCGTTCAAAGTGAGGGAGGCGCGACTCGCCGCTCGGGCACAGGAATGTTTGCTCCCTTCTATGCGGTTGGCGGCGGCGAAAGCGGCTACGTCACGCCGGATCCCTCCGACCCGAATGTCATCTATGGCGGAAGTCAAGGCGCGCTCATCACGCGGTTCCATCGCGCAACGGGAGCGATTCGCGATATTCAGGTATACCCACTGTTCTTCTCCGGAATGCCGGCTTCTTCGCTCAAAGAGCGATGGCAATGGACGTTTCCGATCGTCTTCTCGCCGGTCGATTCGAAGATTCTTTATACGTCATCGCAGCACGTCTGGAAAACGATCAATCAGGGACAGAGCTGGGAACGCATCAGCCCGGATCTGACACGTGCGGATCCCAGCACGCTCGGCGACTCGGGCGGTCCCATCACCAAAGACCAAAACGGACCTGAGATTTACGGAACAGTGTTCACCATCGCTCCTTCTTTGCAGGATGTGAATACGATTTGGACGGGTTCCGACGATGGTTTAGCGTTCCTCACGCGAGATGGCGGCCAACATTGGACCAATATCACGCCCAAAGGTCTACCGGAGTTCAGCCGCATCAGCATGATCGACGCATCGCCCCATCAGACCGGCACGGCATTTCTTGCCGCCAAGCGTTATCAGCTCGACGACCGCAAACCGTACATCTATCGCACGCACGATTTCGGAAAGACATGGACCGCCATCGTCAATGGCATTCCCGATGACGATTACGTGCACGTTGCGCGAGAAGACCCGAAGCGTCCAGGGCTCCTATATGCAGGGACAGAGCACGGCATTTTCGTCTCCTTCGACGATGGAGACCATTGGCAGAGCTTGCGATTGAATCTGCCGGACACGCAGATCTCCGATCTCGTGATCCAAGGAGACGATCTCGTCATCGCGACGCATGGCCGCTCTTTTTGGATACTCGACAACGTCAACGTTTTGCGCCAATGGCAGCCATCGCTGACCGCCTCCGCGCTGCACGTTTTCAAGCCGGACGACGCTGTGCGGCCGTTTCGCCCTGCTGCCATCGATTACTACCTGCCGAAGGCTACCGATAAGGTGACGGTCGAAATTCTCGATGCCCAGAGTAAAGTGGTGCGGACTTTCATTGGTTCGCCGGAGGAGGAGAAGAAACATCCTGCGGAAGAGGAAGTTTCCGAATTTGCGCCGCCGCGAACTCCGCCGCCCGGCCGCAAACCGGGTACCAATCGTTTCAACTGGGACCTGCGCTATCCCGGGGCGACTGTGTTTGAAGGCGAGGTGATGTGGGGCGCGCGTCCCGAGCAGGGGCCGTTAGCCGTGCCCGGCACATACCAGGTGCGCGTGACAGCCAATGGGCAGACGGAAACTCAGCCGTTTATGGTGACGCTTGACCCGCGCGAGCACATCACTACTGCGCAATTACAGGATCAATTCGATCTCGCGTCAAAAGTACGCGACCAGGTGAGCGAAGCAGACGAGATGGTGATCAAAATTCGCGCTATCAACAAAGAAGCGAAAGAACGTGGCAGCAAGCTGCATGACGAGGCCCTTGCGGAAGCCGACGCATCGGTTCGCGACAAACTTTCGACTATCGAGGAAGAAATTTATCAGATCCGTAACCGGGCTAATGAAGATCCCCTCAATTTCCCTATCAAATTGAACAACCAGATTGCCGCGCTGGCCCGAACCATTGAGACGGGCGACAATCCGCCGACAGATCAGGATTACGAGATTTCCCGGATATTAACGGCGCGCCTGGAAGCCATTCGCGCCAAATTCAACGAGGCTTTAAAGACCGACGTCGCGCGCTTCAACCAACTGCTCGTGTCGCATAAGCTTAGCGCAATTGATATAGGCGCAACTGCCGGTTCCCAGTAACCGAACCTTTACGATTGGAGTCATTTCGGAATCGCATGCTGAAGAGAATCCATTTCCTGACATCTTTCTGTTTATTCGCTTCGCTCGTCAACGCGCAGGACATGAGCGTCTTGAAAACCGTGAAGTGGCGGCTCATCGGCCCGTTTCGCGGTGGACGGGTTGCCGCCGTAGCGGGTGTCGATTCGCAGCCCAACGTCTATTATTTCGGTGGTGTCGGCGGCGGTATCTGGAAGACCGTGAACGGAGGTATGAGCTGGATGCCGGTCTCCGACGGCCAGCCGTTCGGTACGTCCTCCGTGGGCGCGGTTGCGGTTTCCGAATCGGATCCGAACATCGTGTATGCCGGCATGGGCGAGTACGATATTCGAGGCAATGTCTCCGCAGGAGACGGCGTGTACAAATCGATGGATGCAGGAAAGACGTGGAAACATATCGGGCTCGAGAACACGCGTCAAATTTCCCGTATTCTTGTTAATCCGCACAATCCCGATCTGGTCTATGTCGCTGCGCTCGGGCACGTTTGGGCTCCGAACGAAGATCGCGGGATCTATCGCTCCAAAGATGGCGGAAAGACGTGGGAAAAAATTTACTCGCGGGGGCCGAAAGCGGGCGCCATTGAGTTGGTTTTCGATCCCACGAATGCCAACACGCTTTACGCGGGGTTCTGGGAAGTATATCGCAAGCCCTGGGATCTCGAAAGCGGCGGACCGGGCAGCGGCATCTTCAAATCCACCGACGGCGGAGACACCTGGACGGATCTGACGCACAATCCGGGATTGCCGAAAGGCGTGCTGGGAAACATCGGGCTTACCGTTTCAGCGGCGAACCCCGATCGCGTATACGCGCTCATTGAAGCGGAAGAAGGCGGCGTGTTCCGCTCAAACGACGCTGGCAAAACCTGGACGAAAGTGAATGACGAGCGCAAGCTTCTCCAGCGCGCATGGTACTACGGGCGCATTTTTGCCGATCCGAAAGATCCGGACAAAGTATACGCCACCAATGTCGAATTTTTCCGCTCCGACGATGCCGGCAAAAGCTGGAATGCTATCCGGACTCCGCACGGCGATAACCATGCTCTATGGATCGCGCCGAGCAACTCGCAGCGCATGATCGAAGCAAACGATGGCGGCGTGAACGTCAGTACCGATGCCGGCATGAACTGGACCAGCGAAGAGAACCAGCCCACTGCGCAGTTTTATCGCGTGACGCTGGATAACGATTTTCCTTATAACGCCTATGGCGCGCAGCAGGACAATACGACAGTCAAAATCGCTACGCGGAGCGCTAGTGGAGGTATCGGGGAGCGCGACTGGTATCCGGTCGGCGGCGGCGAAAGCGGCTGGATCGCACCTTGGGAGAAGGACACGCAAATCGTGTTTGCTGGCTCGTACGACGGTCTCATCACGCGCTACGACCACCATGATGGCCAGACTCGCAACGTGACGATTTGGCCTGATAACGAAATGGGCTGGGCGCCCGACAAGCTGAAGTACCGCTTTCAGTGGAATTTTCCGCTCCTGTTTTCAGCACACGATCCGGATCTGCTGTACGCGGGCGGCAATGCATTATTCGCCTCCAGCGATCTGGGGCAAACCTGGAAGCCGATCAGCGACGATCTGACGCGAAATGACAAATCAAAGCAGGTCTCCTCCGGCGGCCCCATCACCAAGGACAACACCAGCATTGAGTATTACGACACGATCTTCACCGTCATCGAATCGCCCGTGAAGCAGGGGCTGATCTGGGTAGGCTCCGATGACGGAATGGTCCATCTAACGCGCGACGGCGGCCAACACTGGGATGACGTGACGCCGAAAAACATGCCCGAATGGATGCAGGTTAACTCCATCGAAGCTTCTCCTTTCGATCCGGGAACGGCTTATTTCGCAGGCACTCTGTATAAATTCGACGACAACCGCCCATTTCTGTACAAAACGACCGATTACGGCAAGAGCTGGCGCCAGATCGACAACGGAATTCCGCGGGATGCGTTTACGCGGTGCATTCGCGAAGATCCCAACCGCAAAGATCTGCTCTACGCCGGAACGGAAACCGGAATCTATGTTTCGTTGAATGGCGGAGCCAAGTGGCAGTCGCTGCAACTCAATCTGCCTGTGACGCCGGTCACCGATCTTGCGATTCAGAAACGCGAGCATGAGCTGGTTGCGGCGACGCAGGGTCGCGCTTTTTGGATTTTCGACGATACAGAGCTGCTGGCGCAGCTTACCGACGGGATCGCGAACGACAATGTGCACTTGTTTCAGCCGAAGCACACCTATCGCGGGGCATTCGGACGCGGATTTATTCCCGGTCTGAGCGGAGCGGCAAACGTCGGCTCGAATCCACCAAATGGAGCGGTGGTCTACTACTGGCTCAAAAATAAGCCAGAGGGCGAAGTCACGCTCGAGTTTCTGGATGACAGCGGAAAACTCGTGAAGAAATTCTCGAGTAATCCTCCGCGTCCGCGCGCCAATCTGCAGGCGACTTCTTCGGAGCAGGCCGAAATGGAAGAGGAAGAGGGAGGTCCCCGGCGCGGAGGCGGTGTCCGGCGCGTCCCGGCGAATGAAGGCTTGAATCAGTTCGTTTGGGATCTTCGATATCCGGACGCCACCAACTTTCCTGGAATGATTCTCTGGGCCGGCAGCGTTCGTGGCCCCGAAGTGGTCCCCGGCACGTATCAGGTGAGGCTCACGGTGAACGGGAAATCGCAGACACAGAGATTTGAGGTTCGGCCGGACCCGCGGCTGAAGACCACGCCTGAGCAGTACGCCGCACAACTCGAGCTTGCATTGCAGATCCGCGACAAAGTGAGCCAGACAAATCAGGCGGTGATTCAGATTCGCGATGTTCGCAAGCAAATCGACGAACTGACGGCTCGCCTGCACGATATTGGCGACACCGCGAAGACGAAAGATATCATCGATCGCGCCAAATCGCTCGGCGACGATCTAGCCACCATTGAAAACGCGCTCTATCAAACCAAGAATAGGGCCAGCGAAGACCCGCTGAATTTCCCGGTGCGATTGAATAACAAACTGGCGGCCCTGCTCTCGGCCATCCAGGAAGCAGACACGCAACCGACCGCGTCGCAGCAGGAAGTGTACGAAGAGATCGCGACCGGCGTCAACGCGCAGATCAATCGCTTAAAGCAGGTTCTCGACTCCGGTGTACCGTCTCTAAACAAAATGGTCCGCGATCAGGACATTCCTGCCGTTGCCGTAAAAACGGCGGGAAGTCTCTAATTCAGCCGCTGGTGCTCAGCGCCTGCAACGCCGGTTGTATCCACGAAAACAGGAAATTCCGGATCGATGGAAATTCGGTGCTCAACAAAGTCAAGATCGGTAGTGCGCCGAAACGCGCTAGATGGATAAAGAAATTCCGGCTGATCTCGTTCGGATTTGTAGCGGTGAGCCGGCTGAGGATGGCGTCCCGATCCATTTGCGCCAGCACGGTTGCGGTTCCGGCCGCCAGCACGGCAAAAATCACTATGGACGAAAAATCGATCAGTCGGCGCGATTCGAACGGGTATACGCCCAAAGCGATCATAGCGGCGACGAAGCCCAGCACGACGAACCACATGAGCTTCTTCATCTGATCCAGGGCATAGAGGATGTACATCGTAAAGCGCAGAGCGATGAACTCCTCGGCCAAAATGCGGCCTTTCTCCGCTTCCGTGAGCGCTTCTCCTGCGTGCGGCTTGCCCGAATCCGCTTCGGCGTCCAGACTATCCGATTTGCCCGATCGCCAGAATTGTGTCCTCGCCCGGTCGATCAGCATATTCGCGGTGTGAAGTATCGACCGTTCTAACTGGTTCTTGATGCCGGCGATGTGCCGGGCCTTATACAGTAGCGTCTCCTTCTCTTTGGAACGAAGATTTAAGAGTCCGGTAACTCGCGTGCGGATTGCAACCCGCCGGTCCTCGTAATCCGCAGCCAGCGCGCCCGCATCGGTCATTGCATTGTTATGTCCGAGCGCAGCCAAGGTGTCACAGCATCGGGCCGTTGTCATCAGGAACGGTCTTTGCCGTCCGCGGTGCAGAAGCGGCAGGGCCGCCAACTCCTTGGGCAGCTTGGTGAATGCGTCCCTCATAACGTGCCGTTCCAAAGCCTCCAGAAACCGCCGCAGGCGCTGCCATGCAAATAACAACTGGACCCAGGCGGAGAACATCAGGAAGTAGGCAACCAGCAATGCCAACCAGATCAGGTAATCGTACCAGCGATTTTCGACACTGTGGAGCCGAAGTACCGCCAGCAGAGTCACTACGATCACGAGCGGCACTCCCCACGAAGGGAAAAGCCGCGGAAGCCACTCGTTTAATTTGGTTGCGTAAAGACGCGGGCCTTGAAGAGCCGGGACTTCAGGCGGTATTCTGCCCGCTTCGCGCCATAACTGCACGAACGCCCACATAAACCAGATGGACAGCAGCAACAACAATGGCAGTCCCGGAGAAACGCCGCTATCGGGATGAGCGCTCCGGTACGCGAAGAAAAATACGCGCATGTCGCTGAAGTTGAGCCAGTGCAATACCTCGCCCCATAAGACCAGGAACGCAATCGCAATCAGCCAACCCACCGCGATCTTCTTCGAGGAGCCTGGCAGGAAGCTGAGGTAAAGCGCCGTCCCGAACGAGGCGACAAAACAGAATGCGGGAACGACAAAGAACCAGAACGCCGGCGAGTTTGTATTTTCCGCCTTGGAAATCACATAGGGAAGCCCGGAACCCACCAGGATCGCGGCGGCCGAACCCGCTGTAAGCAGCGTGAAAATGAACAGCGCATTGGAGCGTTGGTTAGCGGTCCGAGGATAGGTCCAGGCGGCCGCATACAATCCAGCGGCCACCAAGCTAAGGGGCTTCCAGGTCCAACGGCCGCCTCTCAGTTGCCGGAGATGAACGAGGAAAACGTACAGGCATTGCAAACAACTGAAAAGCGAGATCGCAATCACCACAAGTTCCCACGCGTGCGAAGGCGTCTCGGGATGAAGCTTTTCACCCAACCGGTCCGAATTACCTGGTGCATCGATTAAGGAACTCGCGATGGGCTTACCACCGGGGCGGATCGATTTATCGGGAATCAGCGCGACCGGCCAGTATCCGGTACGTCCGAGAACGGTAAGCCAAAGGGGCGGCCTGCGGCTTGCGCTGTCACTGGGATCGCGATAATCCAGCATGACTTCGCCGCCGCCGGGCTTTTGGGGATCCCACAAAATTGCGCGTGTTGCATTGTAGACGCCCTCGGCGGACTTGCTCGCAAAGGGAACGCGGCGCGGCAGCTCGCCTTTCAGCTCTTGCGACGTCCAGTGCTGATTGCGCAGGAATAATGGATACGTGCTGACGCTCAGCACTCCTTGCAATGAGTTGGAAAGCTCTGCTCGAACGAACAACAGGTCCCCGTCCAACACAATCAAGCGCACGCCCGGACAGGCGTGATGCAGAAACCGTACTAAGAAGATCTGATCCAGTACATCGGTTGCGATAATGACCGCGTATCGGACGTGCTCGCGTTGCAACGCGTTGGCCAAATCGAGCAGCACTGCTTCCTGCGACAGCGGGCTTTGTTCTTTGGAGAATGTCGGCAGATTGCCCTCGCCCGGCGTGGCGGATTTCAGCGTGAATGTCAGGCTCGGCGAGGTGGAAGATGTGCCGTTCGAACTGCTCGTGGCGCTGGTCGCCTCTTTTTCATAGGAGTTCCGCAACTGGCCGATCTCTCTTGGAAAACGGACCAGCAGCCAAGCCTCTGTGCCAGACACGTCGTGCTGAAGACAAGGAATGGATTGCGTCTGCTGGCCGTAGACGGTCTGATCTTCCGCCAGGATGGCGGTCTCCTCTTTGGCCGGCCATTGACGGCGCAGATAATCGATCGCTCCACAAAATGCGAGCGAGGAATTCTCGACCGTGGCGCCGAACTCCACTTTCTTTTGCGTTCGGTTCTTGAATTCTGTTTCGGCATCGAGGGAAGTTGCCATGCCCGTCATCACGCGGAATTTCGCTCCGGTCTTATCGCCGTTCAGAGTGTCGGCTAGAGACATAAAGCTCCCGGAGAAGCTCGGCCCCACGATGCGGATCGTGCCGGCGTGCGAATCGTACTGCTGAATGTTTTCAATGGCCGAGAGGAGCGCCTCGGTTTCCATTCCGTAGGTGGGGCTTTCCCCTACCAGCCACACGACAAAGAATTGCTT
This sequence comes from uncultured Acidobacteriaceae bacterium, assembly GCA_963722935.1. GTDB lineage: Bacteria > Acidobacteriota > Terriglobia > Bryobacterales > Bryobacteraceae > Bog-105. Next base: position 780,062 of record CAVROY010000002.1, read on the forward strand.
CGGCCGGCTGCCCCGAAACAGGAGGAAACCGGGCTGGGTTATCCCAGTGCTTCCACTCTCGGTTTCCGCAGCGGGCGCTTTCGATCGAGCGGCCTCAATCTCGGTCTTGCCGAACTCCGCATTCCACGGCAGCCAATAGCTTTGTAAGGTGTACCCGACATCGCCGACTGCCCAAACGAGAGCTTCCATCGAGCGATCGAATTGCAACCCCAGATTCGTCCGTTGCGGATCGGGCACGGTCGCGATTAACGATTCGATGGTAAATGCCGTTTTGAGATCGGGAAAACAGGCCGTCTGGGCCTTTCCATTCGTCAGTTGTGCGCACAGGGCTGCAACGGCATCGGCAGTTTCGACGGGAGCCGTAAGGTCAGCCGGTCTTTTCCGTTCCTCGGTTGGCGGCTTACTCTGGCGTTGAGCTGTGCCGTAAGAGATTGCGCCCGCGATGACTAGAGCGACGACGGAACCCCGGAAACGCAAAGGCATTGCCGAGATTGTACAAGATATCGATTATTAGGTACTGCTATGCAGCTACTGCACCGGCAAGTGCGCGAGGTTCAACCAAAACTCTTCCACCGACAGGATCATGTTGACGAAATCTTCCACCTGGAGCGGTTTGGTCAAATAACAATTGGCGTGCAGCTTGTAGGCGCGCGCGATGTCCTGATCGGCTTCGGACGTGGTCAAAACAATTACCGGGATATGTCCGAGAACCGGGTCGTTTTTCACTTCCGCGAGCACTTCACGGCCGTCCTTCTTCGGTAAATTCAGGTCCATCAGAATCAGATCGGGCCGCGGAGCATTTTTGTAAATTCCTTCTTTGCGCAAGAAATGCAGAGCCTGCTCGCCGTCTTCAGCTATGGAAAGATGGTACCGAAAGCGGCCTTCGCGAAGCGCTTCCTGGGTTAAGACCACATCGCCTGGATTGTCTTCTACCAGAAGAATCTCGAAAGGGTGACTCCTCTTAGGCATGAGATATCCGCTCAGGTACATCGGGGGGCTGGTTTTGTCTTTTGTCTGACTGCAAATGTGTGGGATCGGTTGCAAGGGGAAGCGAGAAAAAGAACGTGGATCCGATGCCGGGCTGCGACTCCGCCCAAAGCCGTCCTCCGTGATGCTCGACGATGCGCCTACAGATGGCTAGACCAATCCCGTTGCCTGGATATCTCCCCCCAGGATGCAAGCGTTGAAATACCTCAAATATTTTGTCGGCATACACGGCATCAAACCCAACGCCATTATCTGCGATGGCGAAAACCCACTCGCCCGTTTTCGATTCAGCGGTCACGGTAATCTCCGGCGCCGTACCCGGCTTGCGGAACTTTATCCCATTACCGATCAGGTTCTGCATTACTTGCAGCAGCTTCACCTCATCGGCTTCAACTATTGGCAAGGCGTTATAGTGGATCACTGCAGAGCTTTCCTTGATCGGCAGCTCGAGATTGCGAAGCGCCGTTCTGAGTACAAGTTCTGAAGAAAGAGGTTTTCTCTCTACCGCCTGAGTTCCGGCCCGCGCGTACATCAGGAGGTCCTGAATCAGAGTCTGCATGCGCATTGCGCCATCGACCGCAAATCGGATATAGCGGTCGGCGGTTTCATCCAGCTGACCTTGATAACGGCGAGCGAGCAGACCCATATAGCTTCCCACCATGCGCAGAGGTTCCTGCAGATCGTGGCTCGCCACATAAGCGAACTGCGTCAAATCGGCATTGGACCGCTGCAATTCTGCCGACCGTCTCTCGAGCTCGTTGGTTCGCGCTTCTAACTCAGCAGTACGTTCTTTGACGTACCGCTCAAGGCTGTCGTTCAACGCACGAATGTCCCGCTCCGTGAGATCTCGCTGGTGGACATAAGCGACGTTAAAGCGATACGCGAGATACACCATGAGGAAGGCCATACAAACGCCAATCGCGAGCACGATCTCCAATTCCAGTTGGCTACGCCGCTCCTGCTCGAGTCTTTTTGTGAATGCGCCGATCTGTTCCCGTTTGATCACCGCTATTAAGAAGCGGATTTTTGCCATGTCCTGCTCTCCGCGATTCGTACGCACCTCGGCAAGAGCGGCCTCAAAGCTTCGCGAGCGGCGCAAGTCGATGGTCTTCTGAAGTTCGTCTATCTTATCCCGGATCGCGGCGTTGAGATTGGCCAGCACGCTTGGTGAGACGCCGTTGCGCGATGCAAGAGCCTCTAACTCCGTCAGACGCTTGGGAAGACGCGCGACGGCTTGCTGAAAGGGCCTGAGGTACACATCTGCGCCCGTGAGGAGGTATCCTCGCTGTCCTGTTTCCGTGTCCTGGATTGTGGACAGGAGTTCATCCAGCGCGCGAATGAATTCATCTGTTGCAAGCGTGGATTGAACACTGGCAACGTGCTGGGAACTGGTGGTATACGCGATCCACGCCAGCGAAATCGGCAACAATCCTAGCCAGATGATGAACCGTTGCGTGTGCCGGAAGGATGACTTGCCCAACAGGAACCCGTCTAAGAGCAGATTCTATCAGGGCAGTGTATACGTCGCGCCTGTCGTGAATTGGAACGAATTCTTGCGGAAGCCCGGGGACGGATCGTTCAGAAACGTATCCAACGTGCTCACGGTGAAGCCGATGCGCTTGAACACAGGAATGGTCAGGCTGACGCTTCCGTTGGCCGAATAAGCCCGCATATTGGTCCATGCCGGCGCGATTTCGATTTGCTGGTTTAGCAGAATGTTGTGCTTGAACTTTCGTGCGTATCTTTCTGAAAATATGGAGCCAAGTAATTTTTGATCATTCGTTGGATTGGCAAAGGCCTGGTTTACATAGTCCACTTCCGCCTTCAGGTCGAGTTGATCGGTTCCCTTCAACGCGCTCCATCCGATTCCGCCTCCGTAAGTCTGCTGCAAATCCAATCCTTGAGAGTAGTCGTGGTCGAATCCTGCATTGGCGAATGCGTAGACGGATGGACTGAAATACTCGTCGCGCTCGCCCTCGGCGTGGAAAATCGAGGTCCTTACAGAGGGGCTGCCGGGCTGCGTCAGCTTGCCATAGGAAGAAGTGAACGAGAGAATCGTGCGGTTGGAAGGATCCATCCAGGTCTCCGTGGGGAGTGTCCGCGTGAGCGTAATCGCGCTGGCATAAGTCTCGCTGTCCTGGGTCGCGACAACCAGCGACGCGCCGGCCGTGGCTGAACCCTTCCAGTCCTCAAAAAAATTAGGTCTCTCGGAGACCGCCTTTTGAAAATCCGGTTGGCCGATGACAATAGCGGCATTGCTCACCGGCACCGTGATGGGAGCGGCGGGCGGTGCGGGCGCCACCTGAATGGTCTGGTCGTGCATAACGATCGGCCCTTGAGGAACCCGGCCCGTTTCTTTGCGCCATTTTAAACGCGTTCCCTTCTCCAGCACCGCGAATTGGTCAGAGGTACGCAGTTCCTGAATTTTGTTCCAATCGACAGTGATCTCACCGGCCATGTCGCTCTCGAAGGTAACGGAGCTTCCGGTAGATCCTTCCAAATGCCCGAGGAGTTTCTCGCCGTCGCGAAAAATCAGCACATCGGGCTCGTGCTTCGCATTCGGTTTCTGTTGGGCTTCTATTCGCATCACTGCAAGAGCCGGAACAGCAAAAGCGATGGCCAGGCGCAAGGCAATTCGAATCATGTGAGTAGTCCTGTAGCAGGGAGTATATTCACACCCTCAATGTGTCGATTTTTTTTGTTCTGGCTCGCCTTGTTGAGCTACGCGGCCAAGGCGTGATTCAAGCGCTGAATTGCTTCGTCGATCTCAGCAGTATTTTTATATCCGATTGTGACGGAATCCACGCCTGCAACACGGAAAGCGTAATTCAACGCGGCCTGCCGGTCTTCCGGACGCGTAAAGCGACCCTCGCCGACCAACTTCATGCTGATCACGCCCTGCCCTTCCGAATGAACCTGCTTGACATGGGTAACCACCTCGTTGACGTTTCCAATTCCATCCGTGTCGTGGGTCTCAGGCGTATCCATGCGCGTGCCGTTGTGGTTCATGCGAATCATCGCGACATCGAGCCATTGATTCCCTGGAAAAGCGCGGAGGGCCGGCAGACCGTGCACTGAAGCGCCATGCGAAAGAATGATCTTCCGCGCTTTGGCTTCCGAAAAGGCATCCTGAAGGCGCATCTGCTCCTGAGGCCAACTGGGGCTGCGAACACAGTGCAGTAGAAGAATGTCCAGATATTCGGTGCCCAGATCGGTACGCAGCCGGTCGACCGCAGCTTTGGGATCTTCGTTGTCGTGCAGGTCGTATTTTGTCATTAGACGGTATGAATCCCGAGGTAGACCTTTCAGCGCGATCGCTAGCATTTGCGGCATCCCATGATAAGCATCCGCGGTTTCAAAGAACCGGATGCCGTTGTCATAGGCGTAGCGCACTAAACGCGTGAACTCCGCCTGGCCCAGTTCGCGCTGCACGCGTCCGCTGTAGGTTCCCGTCCCGAATGCGAGTCGCGTGACTTGGACGCCCGATTTTCCCAACGTCACCCAGCCGGTTGCGGTCTGTTTCGCAGCCGCGGCTTGAATCCTGCCGCCTAAAGCAGCAAACGTTCCCGCGGCTGCGCCGGCCTTCAGGAAGTCGCGTCTGGTCGAATTCATCTGCCAAGCCCTCTGAGGCCCACGCTATCACAAATGGAGACATCGATTGCCGCGTCCATTTACGTAAAATTTTTACAATCCGGCTGGACCCGTTTCGGCGCACAATAGAAAAGCTATGGCAATCAGCACAAAACCCATCCCGGACGGATATCACACTCTGACTCCTTACCTGATCGTGCAGGATGCTGCGAAGGAGATCGACTTTCTTAAGCGGGCATTCGATGCCCAGGAAACTCATCGATCCACGCTCCCGGACGGCAGCATTATTCACGCAGAACTGAAGGTTGGCGATTCGATGATCATGATAGGCAACGCGCGCGAGTCTTGGAACCCGAAGCCGTGTGCTCTCTACGTATACGTGAAAGACGTAGATGCCGCGTTTCATAAAGCGGTCGAAGCCGGCGGAAAATCTCTACAGGAGCCCAAGGATCAGTTCTACGGCGACCGCAGCGGCGGGGTGGAAGATTCCAATGGAAACTTCTGGTGGATTGCGACTCATATCGAAGATGTATCGCGCCAGGAGATTGACCGGCGGTTCGCGGCCATGGGACAGCAGCATTAGTCGACGCCGACGCTCTGACGCGAGCGCTCGCCGTGCACGCTAGGATGATGGCATGGAAGCACACACTCCCAAGCGTGAAGCCATCGAGCGATTTGTCCAGCATGAAGGCGCGACGGCAGGCAATTGGATCATTCGCGTTCAGGACGATCCGCGCGACCCTATCGTGCGGCTCCAGGCTTGGCGCGACGATCGCGTAGAAACGCAACCGGAGAAGTCTCTCGAGGTGCACACGCGCCAGGTGCGGCTGGCCGACGATGAACTGGACGAATCGAGCAAAACCATGATCCGCCGCTGGATTGCGTCTTTGTGAAGTCAGCTCTGTAGCCGTTCCAAAATGCGTTCCCAGGGGACCAGGCGAAACGTGCTGATTTTTCCCGAACGGGTGATCAGGTAAACACCGCGTCTGCCGAGCTTTAGTGCGTCTTGCGCATCGTCGATCCACTTGGGCGTTTCCGGGATCCGCGCTTGCCTTGAGTCAGAACGGCGTCGGCCCTTCATGCAGCAATGGTAATGCATGGCAGGCGAAAAGCTCATTATTCGCGGCCCGCGCGAATCAACTTTTCGATGTGTTTCGCCAGAATATCGACCTCCACGTTCAGGCGCGCACCCGCCGCGTACTGATGCAACGTCGTGTGTTTGTAAGTGTGCGGAATGATCGTGAATCCGGCTATGTCCTGCTCAATTTCTGCCACCGTCAGGCTGATACCGTCGAGCGCTACCGATGCCTTACTGACGATATAGCGCGTCAATTCCGCAGGCACCCAGATCCGCAGCCACCAGTTATCGTTTCCCAGAGCTTCCAACGACACGATCTCTGAGGTTCCGTCCACGTGACCCAGCACGAAATGTCCGTCCAACCAGCTGTTTGCGCGCAGAGGCCGCTCCAGATTGACCGCGGCGCCTGCCCGCAACGCGCCCAGATTTGTCCGCTTCATCGTCTCGGGCGCCAAATCGGCGGAAAACATCCCGTCGCCGAGTTCCACCGCGGTTACGCATGCGCCATTCACGGCGATACTCGCGCCTATGGTCGCATCGCGGAGAATCTCCGCACCTGCAATCGTCAAGCGCGAGCCTGTCGTTCGCGGTATCAGCTCCACGACGCGCCCCAGTTCTTCTACGATTCCCGTAAACACTCAGCTCTTCACCACGTACGCTTCGACGGCGAATTCATTCGTCGCAATCGGATGCACCGTCACTCTGTCGAGCAGCATCGCGTCGGCGCGCCGCATCCGGCCTTGCCCGCCGGCGACTGGAAGGCTTTTCAAGCCTCCTAAAATCTTCGGCGCGTAATAAAAAAGAATTTTATCCGCGAACTGTCCGTCCAGCATGGTCCAATTGACCTTGCTTCCGGCCTCCACCATCAGCGAAAGATAGCGCTCCTTGGCCAGATAGTCGATCACTTTTCGTGGATCGGCGCGCCCTCCCGCGCCATCGGCGACCAGTACGGGAATGCCTGCTGCCTCGAGCGCTCTTTTGCGTTCCGCGGGGGCCACCGAGGTCCCCACCACCAGTACATCGCCGTTGGCACTTGTCAGCATTTTCGAGGCGAGTGGAACCCGCAGCAGAGAATCGAGCACGATGCGCAGCAGCGGGCGGCTACGCTCCTGGCCCGAACGGTCGGTCAGCAGGCAATCGTCTTCCAGAACGGTCCCAATCCCCGTCAGAATGGCATCCGAATAGTGCCGCACCTGTTGCACATCGGCACGCGCCACTTCGCTGGTGATCCAACCCACGTTATCTTGCGGCGCGGCAATCTTCCCATCCAATGTCAGGGCGGCCTTAACGGTTACGAGCGGTCTGCCGGTTTGCATGAAATGAATGAACGGCTCATTCAGGCGTTCCGCGGCGGCCGCATATTGGTTGTCGATCATCACGTCGATCCCCGCATGGTTCAGCCGCTTAAAGCCCTCGCCGCTAACCTGTGGATTCGGATCTTCCATCGGAGCTACCACCATTGAGACGCCCGCTTCAATAATCGCGTCGACACATGGCCTCGTGCGGCCGTAATGCGAGCACGGCTCAAGCGTCACGAAGAGTGTCGATCCTCGCGCCGAATCGCCTGCTTGCCTCAGCGCCTTTATTTCCGCATGATCAATGCCAGCCCACGTGTGAAAGCCGCGTCCTACGATCTCGCCGCGCCGCACCACCACCGCGCCAACGGTCGGATTTGGACTCGTTCGACCGCGTCCTTCTTCGGCCAGTTTCAGGGCTTCCTGCATTAAGAAGTTCGAGGGATCCATTTCCATTAATCGAAGAGCGATTCCACAAACTTGTCCGGCTCGAACGGAAGCAGGTCATCGATCTTCTCCCCTACTCCGATAAAGCGGATCGGCAGGCTCAGCTCGTTTGCGATCGCCACGACCACGCCGCCTTTTGCCGTACCATCCAGCTTCGTCAGAATGATGCCCGGTGACACCAGCCGATTCCGTAAATTTCCTGGCCTGCTCGAGCCCGTTCTGTCCGGTCGTCGCATCCAGCACCAGCCAGACTTCGTGCGGGGAGCCGGGCACGACACGCTGGCAGGTGCGCCGCATTTTTTCGAGCTCCGCCATCAGATTCTCTTTGGTGTGCAGCCGCCCGGCCGTGTCGACGATTACGTAATCCACACCTCGTGATTTCGCGGCTTGCAGAGCGTCGAAGACGACCGCACTCGGGTCGGCCCCTGTCTTCTGGCGGATCACGTCCACGTGCGCGCGTTCCGCCCATACATCCAATTGCTCGATCGCTGCGGCCCGGAAGGTATCCGCCGCCGCCAGCAGAACTTTGCGTCCTTCACCCAGAAAGCGATGCGCCAATTTACCGATGGTCGTGGTCTTTCCAGACCCGTTCACGCCCACGACCATTACAACTGCCGGCGGATTCCTCACTACGCGAAGTGGCGTCTCCGATGCGCGCAGTATTTCGAGTAAACGTTCACGGATCAGGTTCCGGATCTCGGCCGCATCGCTCGTCATGCTCCGATCCACTTGCTGCCGAATGCGTTCCAGAATGTCCTCCACCGTGCGGACGCCAAGATCGGCTGTAATTAACGTGTATTCAAGCTCCTCAAGGAGGTCGGCATCAATCTCCTTCTTGCCTGCGAGCACGTCCTCGATGCGGTCCACCAAGCCGGACCGGGTCTTTTGAATCCCGGCTTTGAGCCGGTCTAGCAGATTGGGTTCGACCGGAACAGATCCGAAGAGTGTCTGAATGGCCATTGCTCTTGTCTGATAGTAGCGGTTCAACCGTTCATAACCAGTGCGCCACTCCCACGGAATATGCACCGCTGCCGGCATAGCCGCGTACGGAATATCACCCCGAACGCACCGTACACGACGCTGTATCGCAAACGTGATGTTTCGCATCATACTTCGTGCATGGCGAATGCGTTCGCATCTTCGAGCGAGCCATCGAACGCTAACCCACGCCATCCCTCGCTATCCCAGTTGCCCAGTCAGGGGCATGCCCGCAGATTATCCGCGACTCTCTTTTTGGCCGCGCTCGTCATCGGCGGAATCGTTAAGTTGTTGGGGCCTGGCTGGGCGCAAACCGTCTTTAGCGCGGTCAAGCTCGATGGGGCGGGCGCCGTTCTTGCGTTGCTCGCCGCAGGCGTTGTATCTATCGTGCTGCACGAATGTGGGCATTTACTCGCGGCGCTGCTTGTCGGTTTCGACGTACTCGCGATCTGCCTCGGCCCGGTGCGTGCCGTGCACTCGTATGGCAAATGGCGCCTGGAATATTCCGGCAGGCTGATGACCGGTTCTATTTCCGCCATTCCGCGCACATCGAATCATTGGCGCGATCGTGTTCTGATGATCGTGTCCGGGGGGCCCGTTATCACTCTGCTGCTTGCCTGCGTAGCCAGCTTCTCCGTTCTCTATGGCCCGTTTCATGGTTGGCCTAAAACATTTCTAGGAGCAATGGCGCAGTTGAACGTCTTTCTATTCGTACTGGGCCTGATTCCCAATGCGCGTACTGCCCGAGTGCGCAACGATGCCCGCCTCTTCGCTATTTTCTGGGAAGACTCGGCCCAAGCGCGCGAGATCTTTCTGTTTCACCTGCTCACGCGCCTGGAAGTGGACGGCGTTCGTCCGCGCGATTATCCTATCGCTCTCATGCGTGCCAGCTCCGGCATGGAAGGCCGGCCCGATGCGATGCTTCTGTATTCGCATTTCGTTATTTTGTGGGCGCTGGATCGAGGTGACCTCTCCACTGCATTCTTTTGGGATGATCGCGCGCTCGAGCTCAGCCAACGAGCTGGGCCCGCCCTTCGTCACGTGGTTTTCGCTCGATCTGCGTGTATCGATGTGCTCTATCGAGGCGCTTTCACTGCCGCTGGAGAAAAGTTTTTCGACGTCGATCTGGATTCCATTTCACCTGCCTGGTTCAGGCATCGCTGCAAAGCCGCGTATGCCTTGATCAACCGCAATATTTCGGCGGCGCTCGCTGAAATCTGCCAAGCTCAGCAGGCCTTTCCCGCGCGTTTGCCTCTGTTTGAGTTTGAGCGCTCGCTGCTGATCCTTCTGCACCGCCAAGTGTTAGAGGGCGCGCGGCCCAGAGATATCATCGCGGCCTGAAATCAGCCAGGGGTTACGATCTGAAACCAATCGCCTCACACCTCGATCCAAGTGATTGAGGAGCGAGAAGCGCCATACTGAAACATCCGCGTCACATCATACCCTCGCGCTGGATTCGCTTCCACAAGCGAGAGCCCTCTCATGATTGCGTCAGTGCCGGCACAAACCCGAAGACGTTTAGCTCTTCTGTTTTCGCTGCCGCTTGCGTTTAGCCTGCTTTTTTTCTGTGTCGATCTGCTGACCGAGCACACCGACATAGATCTGCTGCGCATTTCCAATCTCAGCTCCGGTGTAACGCAGCTCGGTGCGCTTGCCTACGATGCACAATCGGCGGAGCGCGGATTCCTGCTGACCGGAGATGAGCACTATCTTCTATCGCTCGATCAGGCTAATGCGGCGCTCGGCACTGAGGTGTACTCCTGCCAGCGCGACGCTAAAGATGAACCCCGCGATCTGCAGGCGCGAGTTGCGCAGATCATCGCGCAAGTCAAGAAGCGTGTCGAACAGGCCAATCAGGTGATCCGCACACAGCGTACGCGCGGCTTCGCCGCGGCTCTCGATGAAATCCGGCAGAACGGCTCGGAAGAGATCATGAATGACATCCGTCACCAGGCGGACGAGCTGCAGGCCAGGTTGAACGATCAACAATCTTCCGCGCTGGAGCGCCAGAACCGCCTTGCCCGGTGGCGGTTTCATTATCTTCGCCCTCGGCACGATCGTTCTGATCGGGGTCATGGTGTGGCTCTACAACGGAATGCTCTCCTATCTGCAGGAACGCGATGTCGTAGATGCCAAATTGCAATCCGTCAATGCGGACCTGGCCGCGCTGAATACCGAATTGGAATCGCGTATCGAAGAGCGCACAAAGGATTTGACGCAAGCCAATGAGGAGCTGCAGCAGTTCGCCTATGTCGCCAGCCATGACCTGCAGGAGCCGCTGCGCACTATCACCAGCTTTACCCAGTTGCTCGAAGAGCGTTACAAAGAACGCCTCGATGAAGACGCCGACGAATTCATCGATTACATCGTCAGCTCCGCGCGCCGTATGACGGATCTGATCAACGGTTTGCTGGCGCTTGCACGATTGCGTAAAGCCGGACAGCCGACCATCCCGGTTGCATTCGAAAAATTGTTAGAAGATGCTGAGCTCAGCCTTCACGCCGCAATTTGTGAAAACGAGGCGGACATCAGCCACGGGCCGCTTCCCGCCTTGGTTGTCGACGAGCTGCAGCTATCGCAGGTCCTGCAGAACTTAATCTCGAACGCCATTAAATACAGGCGTGACGATCCACCGCGTATTCGGATCGAAGCCAAGCGCGACGTCACGAGCTGGATCTTCTCCGTTTCCGATAACGGGCAGGGTTTCAACCAGCAATTCGCCGACAAAATCTTCGGCCTATTTCAGCGCCTGCATGGCCGCCAGGTGGAAGGCACCGGAATGGGACTCTCCATCGCCAAGAAGATCATTGAGCGCCACGGCGGGCGCATCTGGGCGGAATCCACGGAAGGAGTCGGCTCGACGTTTTACTTCAGTTTGCCGATGAGTCTGGAAGTGCCCCGCTATGTCCGCGGCGATGGCCAGGAGAAAGCGAAACAGCGCGCCACGGCGGTCCAACGAAGCGTCTGATCGCGCGCCATTAATGGGCCACGGCCGTCCGCCCGGGCTTCGTCTTTTTCATCAACCAGACCAAAGGAATCATCACTGCGAAAGTGATGCCGAGCAGCCAGAAGCAGTCGATATAGGAGAGCGTTTCCGCCTGCCGCTGCAGGACCCGCATCAGCAATGCGTATGGGCTGTCGGTTCCAGTACCTGCCGGTCCAAAAACACGGCTTGCGGAGTGCAGCGCCGCATTAAATTGCGGGTTCAAGGGCGTGGCTCGCTCCGTCAGCCGGGCTTGATGGAATTGCGCGCGCCGCGCCAGAATTGTCGTCACCAGCGAAATGCCGACGCTGCCACCCACGTTGCGCGCCAGATTAATCAGCCCGGACGCGGCGTTGTTCTTCGTCGGGGGAACGAATGCATAGGCGGCCGCGTTGATGGGGACGAACAGGAAAGCCAGTCCGGCTGCCTGGTAACAGCGCGCCACCACCGCATATTTGAAGTCCATGTCGATATCGAAATGCGTCATGTGAATTAGCGCGAACGATGTGATCGCCAGCCCGACACCAATCAGCCAGCGCGCTTCGACTTTGCCCAGCAGAAGGCCGACAAAAGGCAGCATGCCCATCACCAGCAGTCCGCCGGGCGAGATGGCGAGCCCCGCTTCGGTGGCCGAGTAACCCATCACGAGTTGCAGGTACTGCGGAATCAGCACCGTGCTGCCCAGCAGAACGACCCCAACCATGAACATCAGGAAAGCCGAGATCCCGAAATTCCGGTTTCGCAACAGGCTGAGGTCTACGACCGGATCTCTTTGCTTGAATTCCCAATAGACGGCCAGGATGAGTCCAGCCGCGGAAACAAGGGCGCAGGTTCGCATGAAGCCGGAGGCAAGCCAGTCTTCCCGCTCGCCTTTGTCGAGGAGGATCTGCAGGAAACCGAGCCCCAGCGCGATGAAAATGATGCCCCAATAATCCACGCGCAAACGCCCCTTGCGCTTGGCGCGCTCTTCCTCGAAATAGGGCGGATCGTCGACCATAAAGCTGGTCAGGATTAATGAAATAATCCCGACTGGAATGTTGATGAAGAAAATCCAGCGCCAGCTGAAATTGTCGGTGATCCATCCGCCGAGCGTCGGGCCGATGGCGGGCGCCGTTACTACCGCGACTCCATAAATCGCGAACGCCATACCGCGCTGGCTTGGAAGAAACGTGTCGGCGAGAATCGCCTGCTCGCTCGGCTGCAAGCCGCCTCCGCCGATGCCTTGCAAGACGCGAAAAAAGACGAGGAATCCAAGGGTCGGCGCAACCCCGCACAGAAATGAGCTGAGCGTAAACAGGGCAACGCAAACCATGTAGAAACGTTTACGGCCGATCAGCAGCGAGAACCACCCGCTCAGCGGCAGGATTATTGCGTTCGAGACCAGGTAGGAGGTTAGAACCCAGGTCGCTTCATCTTCGCTGGCCGACGTGCCGCCCGCGATATGCGGCAGAGCGACATTGGCAATGCTGGTGTCGAGCACCTCCATGAAGCTCGCCAGCGTTACGGTGAGCGCGATGAGCCAGGGGTTGAAGCGCGGTCTCCATTGCGGCTGCTGCGCAGAAGCCGGCATTTGCGATGAACGGCCGTCGTTCGCCATGCGGCTTAGTAGGCGTTGTTGGTCCCGCTGTTGAGAAGCACGGTGGGCGTTACCGACATCCCGGGCAGCAGCAAACGGTCGCGATTCTGTCCCGGTTCGAGAACGATCTTCACCGGCACGCGCTGAACGACTTTTACGTAATTACCGGTGGCGTTTTCCGGCGGCAACAGGCTGAACTTCGCGCCCGAAGCGGGTGCGATGCTGTCGACGTGCCCGTTATACTTTCGGCTGCTGCCGTAGGTGTCGACTTCAATTTGCACCTTCTGTCCGACCCGCATTTTCTTGAGCTGGGTTTCCTTGAAATTGGCCGTTACCCAGACATCATCCAGTGGAACCAACGCCATGATTTGCTGGCCAGGTGAAACTTCCATGCCCGGTTCGGCATTTTTGCGGCTGACTACACCATCGACGGGCGCCCGGATGATGGTGTAGTGCATGTTCAGGTTGGCCTGCTGGAGATCGGCTTGGCGCTGCTGTACCTGGGCTTGCGCCTGTTTGTAACGGGCTTGGCTCACGGCTTGCGTCCTGGCCCGGACTTGCTCGCTTTGCCGCTGCTGCACCACTGCGGTCGCAAGCCGCGCGCGTGCTTCGTCGAGCTGAGCAAGCGCCTGATCCACGCTGCGTTGCGCGACAATTGCGTCGGCCTTGGCCGATGCCACTTGCGCCGCGTTAGCGTCGGCCGCGGCTACGGCAGCATCGTAATCCTGCTTGGAGATCTCGTCCTTTTCGACTAGATCTTTGAAGCGGACCAGATCCTTTTGCGCCTTCACGTAATTGGCCTGTTTTTCGGCGAGGGATGCATTCGCGGAGTTGGCCTGAGCTCGAGCGCCATTTACGGCTTGTTGAGCGGCAGCAATGGAGGCTCGAGCCTGGTCGACTTGCGTGCTGCTGGTGCTGACCTGACTGGTGGTGTTAATGGTCGTGATGGGGACATTCTGCTGAGATTCGGAAGTGTTCGCTTCGGAGCTGGCGAGCTGGGCTTGAGCCTGCTGCTCGGCGACCTGGTAATCCGCGGGATCGAGTCTCACGAGCTCCTGACCGGCTTTCACAGGTTGGTTGTCGTTCACCAGAACGGAGATTATCGTTCCGCTGACCCGCGGACTGATAGGCACGATATGTCCGTCCACCTGTGCATCGTCGGTCGATTCACGAACCGAGTAATACGCATAAACCGGAATCGCGACGATGGCGGCAACCACTACCAGCGCGAGCAGAACGAAGCGGATGGTGCGTTTGCGCCTCGGATTCGATCTCTTTGGGGCTCGATCGGGTGGACCTTGCCGCTCGTTCCGATTCTCCCGGCCATTAGCGCCCTGCTGTTCGGGTTGATCCTGCTGCTTCTCCTGTTCCTGCACTTCCGCCATGGTTCTCGTTCCTATCCCTCAGCTAGTCGAAACGCAATCGGCGCGCATGTCGCACTCGGCGGAATGCGCAGCGAAGCTCATTCTCATTTTCTTAAGGAGCGCCATCAAAAGCTCCTTGTCGCTGCTGCTCAAATCGTGCATCAATGCTTTGATATTGCGAAAATGCAGCGGCATGAAGTCATCCAGCAGCGCCTCGGCCTTCTTAGTGAGGCGCGCGTAACGCGCCCGCCTGTCTGTAACATCTATTACGCGTTTCACGTAACCCTTCTGTTCCAGATGATCGATGAGTCCTGTAATATTCGCCCTACTAACTAAAAGCAACTCGCCCAAATCATGAAGTTGCATACCCTCCGGGGGCCCATGACGCACGAGCATGAGTATATTAAGGGTGGATTTCGATAGCCCAAAGCTCGCCATATACTGCGCGGTGACCTGATGGAAAATGTCATAGGTGTAGAGCAGGTCAAGGGCGATTTGCAAGGACAACAAGTCGAAATCCGGATAGCTTGGGCCCGCTTCTTTTAGGCGGTTATGGTAATACGCCTCGCGGCGGTCCTGCAGCACAATCTTTGGATTCGGAACAGATAGTAAAGTTCCTAATTATTTATGCTGGCCGTTTTAGTATCTAAGGTGAGGGCGGAATATGCGAAGACTGATGTGGTTGTGCGGACTGATTTTGGTTCTGGCGTTTGCCGCCGGCGCGGCTGACATTCAAGGCACCATCGTCGACTGGAATTGCGCGCAAGACATGGCTCACCATGGCCGCGCAACGGTCTTGAAGCAGAAGTCCAGTTGCTCACTGACGAAAAATTACACGCGAGACGCTTACGGGTTAATCACAGATCAACACAAGGTTTATCAACTCAACGATCCCGGTAATCAACGGATTCTTGAATTGCTGAAGAACACGCCCGATAAGGACAACTTGAAAGTCGTGGTTTCCGGCGACGTGCAGGACGGCGCGATCAAGGTCAACAACATCTCGATGCTGTAGCCTTCAGGACGTCGGATCGCCGTGAATCTCGACCGGCTCGACTTCTTCCGTAATGGCTGGTTCGGGAAGTTTGCCGGTCCAGTTGGCCCAGCCCCAGAAAATTGCGGTCGAGGAGCTGAGCAGCCCTGAGGCTGCTCCAATCAGCCGGATGCCGAAATATTGAGAAGCGGTTCCGGCCGCCAGCATGGAAAGCATCATGGTCGACCAGTTCATGGTTTCAATGGTCGAGAAAACGCGACCCCGGAAGCGATCCTCTACATGCTTCAGCAGGTTGGACCAATTCAGCACGGAACTGACCGCCACGCTCGCCCGCGATAGGCACATGAAAAACAGCGCCCATCCCCAGCTCGACATCTGGCTGAAGATGATGTAAGCGCCCCCATGCAGCAAGTAACAGAAGAAGACCGTCTTTTTGTAGTTCTCGAAAGAGATCGTTTTTCCGAGGCGATTTCCGATATATCCGCCGATGAGAAGTCCGACTCCGGCGATGCCCCACAACTCGCCGAGCCCTTCAGCGCCGCGCTTGAACACGAGTTCGCTGAACAGCGTAAACAGAACCTGTGCCGCGCCTCCGCCGCTCGCCCAGCCGACGGCGATTAGGCCAATGCCTAAGATCAGGGGACTTTTTAGCATATAGCCGAGACCCTCGCGATATTCGTGCCAGGGACGAGCGACTTTGGTCTCGTTCAAGCTGCGATTCTGGGCGCGAAAGTGGCCATGGATGGAGCGTAGGTTCGCGATGCACACGGCCGAAACGAAAAACGAAAGCGAATTGAAAACAAAAGCAAGCTCATATCCGAATTTCGCAACTACCGTTCCGCCGAGGAAGGCGCCGATGACCAGCGTCATCCAACCCGTGGTCTGGGTGAGCGCGTTGGCTGTATGCAGTTCCTCCTCGGTGGCGATGGCGGGCAGTAGGGCCGAGCGTCCACTGGTAAAGAAGGGCGAAGCGACCATCAAGAGCGCGCTCAACAGATATAAAAGCCACGTTTGCCGGTGACCAATGGCGAAGATAAACCCTAAGGCAATAAATCCGCGTACCAGATCGCTCGCGATCATGATGCGCTGCCGATCGAAACGATCCAGAGATACTCCGGCAAGCGGGCCGACGAGGACAGCCGGAATGGCTCGCGAGAGCATGAGAGCGGCGACTACGCCGCCATTATGGGTTTCGGCAATGGCAAGGCTCAGGACCGCGATGTTATTGAAGTGGTCGCCCACCTCGCTGACGATCTGCCCGCACCAGGTGAAACGATAATTGCGGTTTCGCCGCAGCAGACGTGTGAAGTCCGACATCGATCGATTTGTGCCGCTTAGGCCGAATTCTCTCGACTTATCAGCGCATATTGCCGGTATGGCCTAGCGAATAGCGGCCCGGCTGCGGATATACACACAAGCCATGCGGCTGATTTCCCACCTTGATACGCGCGCGCAGTTTGCCGTTGGACGTGTCAAACGCGTAGACTTCACCGCTATACCGGCCGGAAAGCCAGAGGGTTTTGCCATCGGCGGAAACACCTCCCATATCGGGCGTTCCGCCGCCGGGTATTTTCCACTCCGTCGCCACTTTGCGAGTACTGAGATCGATGAGGGACACCGAGTTGCCGCCGCGATTTGAAACGTACATATATTTCGCATCGCGGCTGAAGTATAAGCCGTGCGCACCTGCGCCGGTATGCACCCAGCCGATCTGACGAAAGGCATCGCCGTCAATCAGCGCAATGCCATCGTTTTCGCAACCGCGCTGCATATCGCGATTGCAGGTATCCATGTTGGCGACATAGAACACCTTGCCATCGGGCGAGATTCTGCAGTCTTGCGGCATACCGCGAGGAGTCAGCGGCAGATGCGCGACCACCTTTTGAGAAGGAATATCGACTTTGATGAGCTCGCTCGAGAACTCGCATGTCGCAATCATGTACCTGCCATCGGAAGAGAAGTCGGCGTGATTAACACCCTTGCAATTCACTGGAACGCGATTGACGATCTTCATGGTTTGGGCGTCGCGAAAATCGAGCCGCTTTTCCCGCTCCGCCATGACAATTGCGTACTTTCCGTCGGGCGTGTAGTACATGTTGTACGGGTCGTCGACAGGAATCGTCTCGCCTTCTTTTCCGGTCGCCGGATCAATGAGAGTCAGCTGATTTCCGAGATCTTGAGCCACCCACAGCTTTTTCAAATCCCACGAAGGCACGACGTGTTGAGGTTCTAAAGTGCCTCTGGAATGCTTCGGAAGGGCAAAATGTGCGATCACTTTGTAGGTTGCAGGGTCGATGACGTCGACCGTGTCGCTCTTGCAATTCGGCACGTAGACACGCGATGGAAATGCGGCAACGGCAGGGCTTAACATGCCTGGCGCATCGGCCGCATACAGATTGTGGGGATCCAATACGGGCGGCATGCCGGGCAAGAGATCGAGTTTACCGGGTTTCGCAGCGGCGTGAACCACGCCAATACCAGCGTCGGGCGAGAGATGGTGGATCAGGAGCAACGCCCCGGCTGCGCACACGCAAGCCGCTATGGGCGATACCCACCTGAAGAATGAACGCATAGCTTATACGTAGAGTAACGCGCCAGAATTCTGTGCTCGCCGCTACAAATCTTCAGTACAATTTGAAGTAGAAATGTTGCGGACAAGTGAAAGCGAAACGGAGATTCTGCTCGGCAACAAGCAGTTGATCGGCATTTTCTTCGTGGTTGCGGCGCTGCTCGGCGTGGCTTTCTACGGCGGTTACATGGTCGGCCGGGCTGGAAATAAGACGGCCGATGTGACGGCGCCTGCCCCCGTTGCGGACACGACGTCTACGGCGAAGACGAGTACTGCCGGAGGCGAGACGCACTCGTTTCCAACGGACACGAATCCTTCGAGCGACCAGAGCGCCGCGACACAAGCTAGTCCTCAAGCCGCCTCATCGCCAGCAGCACCGAGCCACCGGGCGAAGCGCCGCTTGGCTCACCCAAGCGTAAATCCACCTCGACGGGGGCTGCTGCTCCGCCGGCGAGTGATAATGCTGCGGCGTTTACTCCTCAGCCCGGTGAGGAATTTCTGCAGGTTGCAGCGGTCGGCAAGGACGAAGCCGAAGCGGTGGCCGATGTGTTGCAGAAGAAGGGTTTTCTCGCGCACGCCATTCCAAAACCCAGCAATCCTAAGATTTATCGCGTGTTGATTGGCCCACTTCGGGATGCGGCGGATTTATCTCAAACGCGCGATGCGCTGCGCCGCACGGGATTCCGCGAGGTCATCACTCAGAAATATTAGCGGGCGCTTACCAGTCGACCTTCTCGGCCTGCCTCAACGTCCAGACATCAATGCCGTTCTTTTGGAGCTTTTGAGCAAGTTCTTCAGGGCGTCCTGTTAAAACGGGAAACGTGCCGTAGTGCATGGGGATGACGCGTTTGACCCTCAGTAAGCGCGCGGCGTGCGCCGCTTCATGCGGCCCCATCGTGAAATAATCTCCGATCGGCAAGAAAGCGAGCTCCGGTTGATGCAGTTCAGCAATGAGAGCCATATCCGAGAAGGCCGCGGTATCACCGGCGAAGTAGGCCTTTCGTCCATCCGGCAAAGAGAGTACGTAACTGGCAGGTTCTCCTCCATAGACCATCTCATCGCCATCCTGAATTCCGCTGCTATGAACGGCGTGCGTCATGGTCAGCTTGGCGAATCCCAAATCGACCGTGCCGCCCTTGTTGATGCCGATCGTGTTCTTGACGCCTTTCTTCTCTAACCAGGAAGCGGTCTCAATAATCGCGACCACTTTGGGTTGGAATTTCTTGGCTAAAGGGACGACGTCATTTATGTGATCGGAGTGGCCATGGGTTACGGCGATTGCATCCACTTTCTCGATCTTGTAGTTTTTCGGATACGCAGGATTGCCTTCAATCCAAGGATCGAAGACCAACACTTCGCCCGCACTGAAGCGAAACTCGAAAGTCGCATGTCCAAGCCATGTAATTTGTGTCATTCCGCTCGATTAGATGCAGTCTTCGGTTTGGCTGGTACATCCATCCCGTCACCTATCTTCGCAATGCCAGGTATGGAGACAGGCAGCCTTCCGCCGATCGGAATTTCGCCTAAAATCGCTCTCGCAGCGGCAACTTCGGAGGTGGTGGATGTGCTGAAGGTTGCCGCATACGTGCTGACTGCCGGGAAATCGCGCAGCAGATAGGGGTTGCCGAGCGAAACCAGGGCGATGGGAACGGGTCCATGGATCAACGTATTCAGAAACAAATTCAAGCTACCCTGCAACCCCACGCTTCCGCGGTACGCAGCGACGGTGACAAAGGCGGCAACATAAATCTCTTTGCAGTGCGCGGAGTCGGTTGCCATTGCATTCAACACGTCGTCGGGCACGGCCGCATTCGTCACATACGTTTTCAGAGCGGGGAGGCTACGCCGCAGCTCAGAATCGAGCGTTTCGCCGCGTTGTGAAAATTGACCCTCCGTTATTACAACGAGACAGACGCCGTCGAGAGAAGGCAGCGGAAAGAGGTGTTTCTCATCTTTCACCAGAGTGACGGCTTTCTCCGCGACTTGCTGGGCAAGCTGATCGACCTTGGGATCTTCGATTTGATCGCTGATGGTGTCGAGATTAACGAAGCGTGACCGAAACAGGCCAACCCGCTGCTTGGCAGCCAGGATTCGCAAGACACTTGCATCGATGCGACGGCGCGATATGCGGCCGCTCGAGACCGCAGCCATGATGGCCCGGATGCAAGCCTCCGGCTCCGTGGGCATGAGCAGCACATCTGCTCCCGCTTCAATGGCGCGCACGGCCGACTCTCCGGGTGAGTAGAGAGACGCGATGCCTTGCATCTCGAGTGCATCGGTGACGATCAAGCCTTTGAATTGCAACTCGTCGCGGAGCAAACCCGTGAGCACACGCGGCGACACGGTGGCCGGAAGGGAGTCCGGCTCGAAAGCGGGCACCGCCATATGAGCGGTCATGATGGAATCGACATCGTGCGCTATCGCGGCGCGAAACGGAACCAGTTCGACAGACTCGATTCGCTCCCGTGGCTTATCGAGTTTGGCAAGCTGCATATGGCTGTCTTCGGCAGTATCGCCGTGACCGGGGAAGTGCTTAGCGGTGACCAGAACGTAAGCCGCCGGATTGGAGTGAGCGCCATCGATGAACGCAGCCACTCCGGCCGCGACGGCCTGGGGGTCCTCGCCATAGGAACGCACGTTGATGATGGGATTATCGGGATTGTTATTGACGTCGCGCCGACGCCGTGCACGCCGAAGGCGTCCAGGCTGTCGTCGTAGCCGAGCATGTGCTTGAGGCTGGTCGCCGACCAGAAGCACACGACCCCCGCCACCACGCCGATGATGAGCGCGGGGCCGGGGAGCACGAAGCCCGAAGCCGGGGTAATCGCCACCAGGCCGGCCACCGCACCGGAGATCGCGCCGAGCACGGATGGCTTGCCCTTGGCGGCCCATTCCGCGAACATCCAGCCCAGGGCCGCAGCGGCGGTCGCGATTTGGGTCGCGGTCATCGCCATGCCGGCGCGGCCGTTGGCGGCGACGGTAGACCGGCATTGAACCCGAACCAGCCGACCCACAGTAGCGACGCGCCGATAACGGCGTAGGCGAGGTTGTACGGCGCCATGTTGTCGGTGCCGTAGCCCAGCCGCTTGCCGAGGACGAGCGCGCACACGAGGCCCGCAATCCCGGCGTTGATATGCACGACGGTGCCGCCCGCGAAGTCGGCTGCGCCCGGCAAGCCCATCACGCCCGAGCCGATCCAGCCATTCGGATGCCACACCCAGTGCGCGATGGGCGAGTAGACGAGCAGGGACCACAGCACCATGAATATGCAAAGGGCCGAAAACTTCATCCGGTCCGCGAACACGCCGGCGATGAGCGCAGGCGTGATCATCGCGAACGTCATCTGGAACATCATGTAGACGCTTTCCGAAATCGTCTGCGCGGCTGCGCTCTCCGTTCCCGCGCCGAGCGTGAAGGGTTTGTCCCAGGTGGCGCCAAAGCCTGAGAGCAGCACGCGGGAGAAGTCGCCCATGTAGGCGTTGCCGTTCGTGAACGCGATCGAGTAGCCGGCGACCATCCAGGTGATCGTGACGAGGCAGCAGATCGTGAACGACTGCATCATCGTCGCGAGGATGTTCTTCTTGCGCACCATGCCGGTGTAGAACAACGCCAGTCCCGGCACCGTCATCATCAGCACGAGCGCGGTGCTCGCCAGCATCCATGCGGTGTCGCCGCTGTCGATCTTCGGTTCCGGAGCGGGAGCCGCGGCCGCGGCGGTCGCCGCTGCATCCTGCGCCCAAGCGGGCGCGGCGGCGAGGAGGGCAAGGCGAGGTGCTTCCCCGCCGTAGAGACGAGATAGTTTCATCGTATTTCCCTGTTCCTCAAGCTGTTTGCTCAGAGAGCCTCGGCGTTGATCTCGCCCGTCCGGATGCGGACGGCTCGCTCGACGTCGAGGACAAAATCTTCCCGTCGCCGATCTTGCCGGTGTGGGCAGCCTTGGTGATCGCCTCGACGACCTGTTCCGTCAGATCGTCCGGGACCGCCACTTCGATCTTCACTTTCGGCAGAAAGCTGACGTGGTATTCAGCGCCCCGATAGATCTCCGTCTGTCCTTTCTGTCGGCCGAAACCCTTCACTTCGGAGACGGTCAGGCCCTGCACGCCGAGCGGCGTCAGTGCCTCACGTACGTCGTCCAGCTTGAAGGGCTTGATGATGGCCATGATGAGCTTCATGTCGCTGCCCTGTTTTCAAATCACCTATTCGAACCGCCACTTGGCGGTCCTGCGTGCCCCCTCGCACTCAAGAATCCGTGCCGTTTGAAGTCGAGCGTCAGACGCGAGGCATGAAATCCGGCTTTGTTGCCGAAAAGACGCGGAGGTGTTGCTCAGAAGCGGGGCAATGATGCCCAAATTTTGACCTTGCGTCCCAATCCGGAGGTTCGACGTCGCGCGGTTCGGCGTGGTCTCGCCCGTGACACCGAGGACTGCTATGGTCCACTCCCGGATTTGTGATTTCAGACGTAACGGGGGCGGGCATGGCCATTTCGGACACCCTGATCAGCCTCGACGCACTGTTCTCGCTGCTTGCAGCTTGTCTGGTCCTGCTGCTTGGCACCGTTCTCTGCCAGCGCATCGGGCTACTGGCGCGCTACAGCATCCCGAGCCCAATCGTCGGCGGCATCCTGTTTGCCGTCTTCGCGGCGCTGCTTCTTCGAACTACCGGTCGCGGGATCGCGATGTCGACGACTGCCAGATCCGACCTGCTGCTGCTGTTCTTCGCCTCGCTCGGGCTCACGTCCGACCTGCGGATGCTGCTTCGCGGCGGATCGAGGCTGGTTCGCTTTCTGATCGCGCTCGTTCCGTTCCTGCTGGTGCAGGACGCGCTCGGGGTGCTGATGGCGAAGCTGCTCGGCCTCCACCCGTTTCTCGGTCTTGTCGCCGGCTCGATCACCCTGGTCGGCGGACACGGAACCGGCGCCGCCTACGTCGAGAAATTCGGTGAGGCGAGTGCGATTCCCGGCGTCATGGCCCTGACCATGACCTCGGCGACGCTTGGACTCGTGCTCGGCGGCGTCATCGGCAACCCAGTCGCGGAGCGGCTCATTCGCCGGTTCAGGCTGTCGTCTCAGGCGACCCACGGCGCGAACGGTGACGTGATCATGGGACCCGCGGAGACGCCAGTGACCACGGTACCCGTCATCGGCTCGCTGACCGCCGCGCTCATCGCGGTGCTGGCAGGCCAGGCGTTCGGCCGCCTCCTCGTCGATGCGCCGGTGACCGTTCCGGATTTCCTGCTTTGCCTGCTGTTCGGGCTGGTCTTCCGCAACGTCGGTGCCCTGGTCGGGCTAAGGCTGCATGGCGCGGCGTCGGACCTACTCGGGTCAGTCTGCCTCTCGATTTTCCTGGCCTGGACGATGATGGCGCTCAACCTCGGGACCGTGTTCGGTATGGCCGGCCCGCTCTTGCTTATCCTCGTCGCGCAATTGGTGCTGGTGGCGCTCTGGGCCACTTTCGTCACCTTCCGTCTGGTCGGGCGGGATTACGAGAGCGCCGTAATGTCGGCCGCGTTCTGCGGCTTCGCGATGGGCGCGACGGCGACGGCGATTGCCAACATGCAGGCCCTCGGCCGACGCCACGGCCCGGCTCCGCAAGCCTTCCTCATCGTCCCGATCGTCGGCGCTTTCTTCATTGACATCATCAACGCGGTTGTACTGACGCTGTTCCTGTCGCTTAATATGATGGGCTTCAAGTAGGGTTGCCAACGCGAAACGCTCCGCCGCTCGGGCGAGCGGCGGAGCGTTCGAAAGGCGAACTCGGCCCGGTGGTCAGGCGTCAGGCGTCAGGCGTCAGGCGTCAGGCGGAGTAGTACATCTCGAACTCGACCGGGTGCGGCGTGTGCTCGAACTTGTAAACCTCGGACCATTTCAGATCCATGTAGCTTTCGATCTGGTCCTTGTGGAACACGTCGCCGGCAAGCAGGAACTCGTGGTCGGCCGCAAGGGAATTGAGGGACTCGCGCAGGCTGCCGCAGACGGTTGGAATGTCCTTCAGCTCTTCCGGCGGCAGATCATACAGATCCTTGTCCATCGGGTCGCCGGGATGGATCTTGTTCCTAATACCGTCGATACCCGCCATCGCCAGCGCGGTGAACGCGAGATACGGGTTTGCGGTCGGGTCGGGGAACCGCACCTCCACGCGCTTTCCCTTCGGGCTGGTCGTGTAGGGGATGCGGCACGAGGCGGACCGGTTGCGGGCCGAATAGGCCAGCAGCACCGGCGCCTCGAAACCCGGGATCAGGCGCTTGTAGCTGTTGGTAGAGGGGTTGGTGAAGGCATTGCAAGCCTTCGCGTGCTTGATGATGCCGCCGATGAAATACAGGCTCAGCTCCGAGAGGTCGGCATAGCCGTTGCCGGCGAACAGGGGTTTGCCCTCCTTCCAAATGGACTGATGGGTGTGCATCCCCGAGCCGTTGTCGCCGTAGATCGGCTTCGGCATGAAGGTCGCGGTCTTGCCATAGCTGTGCGCGACGTTGTGGACGCAGTACCTATAGATCTGCATCTCGTCCGCCATCCTGGTGAGCGTCGCGAAGCGCGTACCCAGCTCGTGCTGGCTTTGCGCGACCTCGTGGTGATGCTTTTCGACGACGAGGCCCATCTCGCCCATGGTCGAAAGCATTTCGGCCCGCAGGTCACTGTCGTTGTCGACGGGCGGCACCGGGAAGTACCCGCCCTTGACGGACGGCCGGTGGCCCATGTTGCCCTCGGGATAGTCCTTCAGGCTCGAGCCGGGACCTTCCACGCTGTCGACCTGGTAGAGGCCGAAATTGCCGCCCGTGCCGAACTTCACGCTGTCGAAGACGAAGAACTCGGCTTCCGCGCCGACGATGATGGTGTCGCCGATGCCGGCCGACTTCACATAGGCTTCGCAGCGCTTCGCGGTGGTGCGGGGATCGCGGCTGTAGCCCTGCCCCGTCGATGGTTCGATGATGTCGCAGAACAGGATGAGCGACGGCTTGGCGGCGAACGGGTCCATCACGGCCGTATCCGGGTCCGGCATCAGGATCATGTCCAATTCGTTGATCGCCTTCCACCCCGCGATCGAGGAGCCGTCGAACATGATGCCGTCCCGCATCGCGTCCTCGTCAATCGTAGAGACGTGCTGGGCCGTGTGCTGCCATTTGCCGCGCGGATCGGTGAACCGGAGGTCCACATACTCGACCGAATGCTCGGCGATCATTTCCATCACCTTTCCGATGCCCTCGGCGCCGGTGCTGGGGTTCTTCGACATGCTCAGGTACCTACCTCTCATGATTGAGCCGATAACCGCTCCGCGCGTCGCGCCCGGCTGACCGGAGCGCAATCGGCGGAGCAAGATGATTGACCTCGCCCGACCGGGCAATGCGCCGCTTTCTCGGCCGGCGCCTGCGCTGCGTGGTCAGACCGCGTGGTCGCCGCGTTCCCCGGTGCGGATCCGAATGACTTCCTCGACGGTGGTCACGAAGATGTTGCCGTCGCCGATCCGCCCGGTGCGGGCGGCGTTGACGATCGCCTCGACGGCCCGCTCCACGACGGCGTCCTCGCAGACGACCTCGATCTTCACCTTGGGAAGGAAATCCACGACGTATTCGGCCCCACGGTACAGCTCCGTGTGGCCCTTTTGTCGTCCAAAGCCCTTCGCCTCGACTACGGTGATGCCCTGAAGCCCCACCTCGTGCAACGCCTCTTTCACTTCGTCCAACTTGAACGGCTTGATGACCGCCTCGATCTTTTTCATGCGCGCCACGATCCCGGTACGCCGGGCTCCCTTCCTTGCTGCCCGAGCCTGTCGGCAGCGCCAAAGGTTTGCATGCGCCGTGCCATCCGACAATCGGCCCGGATGGAGGGACGAGGGCCATGGAGCCGGAATATCGCTGGATGGTATTGAGGCTGGACATGCCCGCTTCTTGTGCATGTCGCGGGTGCGTGCTTTGACGCTAAGATCGCCCGAGGAGAACGCGCCAGGATGAAGCCATCGAACGCCCTGCTGTCGGCCACGGGCACGACGATCTTCACGGTCATGTCCGCGCTCGCCTTGCAGCACCGGTCGATCAATCTCGGCCAGGGCTTCCCCGATACGGACGGCCCGGGCGAGGTGGTGCGGGCTGCGGCCCATGCCTTGATGGACGGGCGCAACCAGTATCCGCCGCTGACCGGAGTGCCGGAGTTGCGCGAGGCAGTGGCGGCGGCGAACGCCCGGTTCTATGGGCTCGCGCTCGAACTCAGCGCGGGAGGTGGTCGTCACCTCCGGCGCGACCGAAGCGATCACCGCCTGTCTGATGGCGCTGCTCGATCCAGGCGACGAGGTCGTGCTGATCGAGCCTCTGTACGACACGTACCTGCCTGTCGTGAAACTGCTGGGAGCCGTGCCCCGGCTGGTGCGCCTGACGCCGCCGGCCTGGGAGCTGCCCCGCCCGGAACTCGCCGCCGCCTTCGGTCCGAAGACCAAGGCCATCCTGCTGAATACGCCGATGAACCCCACGGGCAAGGTGTTCACCGCGGCTGAACTCGCCTTCATCGCCGATCTCGTGCAGCGGCACGACGCTTACGCCGTTTGCGACGAGGTGTATGAGCACCTCGTGTTTGATGGCTGGCGGCACATACCCCTGATGGCGCTGCCCGGCCTGCGCGAACGCTGCCTGCGGATCGGCAGTGCCGGCAAGACCTTCTCATTGACCGGCTGGAAGGTCGGCTACGTCAGCGCTCCCGCCCCCCTTGCCGCCGTGGTCGCCAAGGCGCACCAGAACCTGACCTTCACCACGCCTCCCAACTTGCAGCGCGCCGTCGCCGTCGGCCTCGCCCAGCCAGACAGCTATTTCGAGGAACTCGCGGCCGATCTCGAGGCCAAGCGGGACCGGCTGGCCGATGGCCTGGCAAGGCTCGGCATGAGCGTGCTGCCCGCGCGCGGCAGCTACTTCATCACCGCGGATTTCGCGCCGCTCGGTTTCGCGGGCAACGACGTCGCGTTCTGCCGTCATATCACGGAAGCGGCCGGGGTGACGGCAATCCCGGTCTCGGCGTTCTACACCTCTGACGCGCCGACGCACTATGCCCGGTTCGCGTTCTGCAAGCGCGTGGAGGTGCTGGACGAGGCCGTGTCGCGCCTCAGCCGACACTTCACATCCGAACGGCGGGTCGCAAGTTGACGGCCCGGGGGCGGTGGCCTAAACGCCGCGTCCTGGATGGCGGGCGTAGCTCAGTTGGCAGAGCGCCAGGTTGTGGTCTTGGATGCCGTGGGTTCGAATCCCATCGCTCGCCCCAGTTCCAGCCTGGAAGGCCAAAATGCTTCGCGCATTGATCCTCATGGTTGCGGCCCTGGTTGCAACGGCCGAGGCGTCGCAGGCGGAAGCGCCGCCGCCAAATCCGCTGATGGGCCTGTGGCTCGTTCAGGATCGGGACGGCGTGATCGCAATCCGGTCGTGCGGCAACGGCCCGGAACTCTGCGGCTGGATCGTCGGCAACGACCTGTCGCCGGGCGAGGCGATGCCGCTCGATCCGACTGGACGGCCGCATTGCGGATTGCAGATCATCTACGGCCTGAAGGAGATCGACCCCGGCGTTTGGGACGGGAACATCCGCGACCCCCGCGATGGCAAGATCTACAACGCCCGGCTTACCTCCGACGAGGCGGGTCGCCTCCGGCTGCGGGGCTACGTTCTCGTGCCGCTGTTCGGATCAACGCAAGTCTGGACGCGCTGGCCCGGTACCGTCACGCCCGACTGCAAGATGATCGCGAGGCGCTGAAGGTTTGCGCGAGACCGTCCTCCAGGGGAATTGGCCGGACCCCGAGGCTCGCGATCATGGCTTCTATGTCGAAGGCCTTGTCTTCCAGCAGCCGCTGCACCTCCGCCGGGCGGATCGTCGGCATCCCCGGCACGAGAGCGGTCGCCGCCGCCGCCAGCCGCAGCAACTGGCCTGGAACGGCGACGATCCGTGGCTGCCGCAGCCCCGCGGCGCGGGCGACGGCTCGCACGAAGTCGGCGTAGGAAACGGGCGCGGGACCGGCGACCACCAGCGTCTGCGGGCCGCCCCAATCGTGCTTTGACGCGGCCAGGATCGCGCGGGTGAGATCGCCCTGATAAACCGGCTGCACCAGCGCGCGACCGCCGCCTGGCAGCGGCACGACCGGCACACGGCGGAGCAGGGCGGCCAGACGCTGCACATTGTCCTCCCCAGCGGCGCCATAGATCATGGTCGGGTGCAGCATCACCCCGTGCCGGCCGGATGCGGCAAAAGCAGCTTCCCCCGCCAGCACGCCGAGGCCGTGCGCGTCGGGCCAGCGCGTGAACTTGCGCGTGCTCCCAAGCAGCACGTATCGCGCCAATTCGGGCGAGGCCGCCAGGAGCGCAGCGGTATGGCGGGCATGGGCGCACGAAACGATGCGGCTCGCCCGCTCAAGCACCGCTTGCAGTGCCTTCGGATCGCAAAGATCTGCGATCCGGGGCGGGTCCGGCAGGCCAGTCGCACCCCAGCGAGCGGCGTTGCGCACGACCGGGATGACGGGCGTGCCTTCAGCCCGCAGGGCGCGGCACACCGCGAGTCCCGACCGGCCGGAGGCGCCGATGACATGGACGGGACCGGACTGCACGGCGCTTGTCAGCATTGCGGCATCAAGTCCTCGCCGCTTCGCGGCGAGGGTTGCTTCCTGGTCGCTTAATCACCGGGGCCGGCGCCATCCGCGTCATTCGCTAGGTCCTCCAGCAGCTCGAAGAACTCCTTGCTCTGGCCAATGAAGAGCCCGTCCTGGGTGAAGGCGTTGACAGTCGCCACTGCGCCTCCCTGTTTGTCGGAGGTCGGGCGGATGATCGAGACGGCCGGGAACTTCCGGCTCAGGAAGGGGCACGGCTCCGGCATAATCAGGTTTGTCTGGAATAGCTCGCCCCCGAACGGCGCGCTGTTGAGGTCCGGGAACACGAGCTGTGGATTCTTGGGGTCGGTCAGAGGCGCGAGAGGGGCCGAGACAGCATTGCCTGCCTTGTCGTGCCAGGTCTGAAAGTGGGATGTCTCGGTCGGGCCGATGCTGAGCAAGACCCGCAGCACCTCACGACTGCTGATTTTCAGGGCCAAGATCGGATAGAGGCTGCTGCCGCCTTGCTCGATAAAGCAGAAGTGGAAGGCAGCCGTGTTGGCAATCGCTTGAATGTGGGGGCCGGGGCTGAGGTCGGCATCCGTTGTCGGGATACCCGGAAACTGCCCGCTGCTCAAGCTCGGGACCGCCTGGGGAAACTGGAAGCCGCGATCGAGATCGGGGTTTTTCGCATCGCTGCGGTACCGGGTGTACCAGCTCGTGTCCACGGTGAGCTGCATGAGGTTGGTGAGCCGGCCGATCTGATTGGCGCCGGTGGCCGTGCTGCTCGGCAAGGTGCGAAACTGATCGAGGTTGACAGGGTCCGCGCCCTTAGATGCCAAATAGGCATTCAGGAAGTCGCGGTGACTGAACTCATCGTCTGTATTGTCGTGGATGTACTGCGCCATGTCGGCGTCAAGATTGTTGAGAGCGGCGGTATAGGCCGCATTTCCACCTGTCGGAAGTCCGGGGATTTCGTTGTCCTGGACGCCGCCGAGTTCGGCGTATTGCAACCATAAATCGGCTTCGATGGTTTCGACTGCGGCCAGGAAGCTGAGGATGGCGATATCTCCCCTGGTCACATCGCCGCCTTGATCGGCCAACACGGATGAGTTTTTAGCCAGGAGTCCCAGGCTGATTGCGGCACTACCGGCCGCCAAGCCCCCATGCTTGATGAACGTGCGCCGATTGGCGCGGATACCGGATTTCTCAACCTGATCTTGCATCGCTTTTCCTCCTCTGTCTTGTGGCCCTCGTGTTTGATGGACGTGCGTTTGATTAAGGACGGTCGGCGGGCCATTTTATTCCGCCTTGATCTCCGTAATTTTGCTGGAACCGTCTAGGCGACGCTTGGCGTCGCCGCGCAGCTCGGACGCCGCCGTATCAAGGACTAGGTTGCGAGCTCTGATTGAACATCGGAGGGAATAAACGGCCAGATGCAGCGTCCATGGGGCAAGGGCCGAGTTGCTCGAGTGCGTCGGACCGGTGGCCAGTGAACCTGCCAAGTGGAGCGTCGCTTGTAGATGTCAGGGGTGCTTTCCAGCGTGGAGGACTACGTCCCGTCCCTCAGACGCTATGCATGCGCCTTACTTAACAGCCCGCAGGATGCCGATGACCTGGTGCACGATACCCTCGTGCGTGCTCTCAACAAGCTTCACACCCTGCGCCGTGACGCCGAGGTTCGCCCCTGGCTGTTCGCGATCATGCACAATCTCTTCGTGAGCCAGACGCGCAAGAGCCGGATTTGTTTATGGACCGGACGGCTGGATAAGGTCGACGAAGCCGCCCTCTCTGCTCAAGCTGGTCAGGAGCACAGCCTGCACTGGGCTGACCTGGTCGGCGCCCTGAAGCGCCTGCCAGTCGAGCAGCGTACCGTCGTCCTGCTCGTCTCCGTAGAGGACATGTCCTACGCTGACGTTTCCCGCGTTCTCGGCGTTCCCATTGGCACCATCATGTCCCGCCTATCCCGCGGACGAGAGCGACTGCGTCAACTCACTGAAGAAACGAAGACGCGTCCCTGCCTGAGGAGGGTGAAGTGACCGAGACGGGGCGATCGATAAGCGAGGATGAACTGCACGCCCTTGTTGATGGACACCTCAATCCTCGGCGGCGGCAGGAAGTCGAGCACTACCTGCAGGCCCATCCTGCCGCCGCGCAGCGCGCCGCGGTGTATCGCGAACAACGGGAGGAATTGAGGGCGGTGTTTGCGAACAAGGCGGCCGAACCACTCCCGTCTTCTCTGAACGTGAAACGCTTGGTTGAGGAGCGCCTGCATCGACCACACCGGCCGTGGCTTGCTGCTCTTGCGGCTGCGGTTGCTTTTAGTGTGGGCGTGACGGGCGGCTGGCTGCTGGGGCAGCGCCCAGCGGGCGGTATTGATGCGCTCGCTCAAGAGGCGGGCGTCAGCTATGCCGTGTATGCGACCGACCAACGGAGGCCTGTCGAGATCTGGGCGGCGAAGCGCGACGACCTCAGCCGTTGGCTGTCCAACCGGCTTAACCGGCCTGTGGCGCCTCCGGATTTGTCAATGATTGGATACCAGCTTTTGGGCGGCAGGCTTGTGGCGACCGCGCACGGACCGGCCGCACTGTTCATCTACGAAGACAGCCGCCCAACGCGGCTCGCGGTATTCGTACGCCCGATGACCGGCGCCCAGGCCGCGCCGATCCAGGTGGTGGACATCGGCGACCTCAACGGCTGCGCCTGGGTCGACCGAGGAGTTGGTTTCATCGTGATCGCTGCGGAGCCTTACCAGCGCCTCCTCGACATTTCTCAACATGTCAGACAGCAAGCACAGGCTCCCGTCTGAGTGCGAGTTGGCCTGACAGCTCGGCGCGGTGCGTAGCGAGCGCCGCACCCGGTGCGGAGAGACCTCGGGTCCTGGCGAGCGCCTTTCCGTGCGAGACCGCCAGCCAGGTATGCAAACACCGGGCGAAGCTGTGGTAATATAATACCACAATTGCCGAAGGCTTGACACTGGCGGTTTTTTTTGCTCTAAGCCGCCGCCCAAGCTCAGGAAGACCAGGAATAAACTACCACCCTCTCGCTGAAACCCGCGGAGGTGAACAAG
>CAVROY010000003.1:0-842078 GCA_963722935.1 uncultured Acidobacteriaceae bacterium
AAGAACAAGCTTTTGCTGCACCCCGTCGTAATAACACTCGGGCCAGCCATAGTCACCGCCAGGCTTCAAGAGCAGCAACTCTTCGGCAGGCAAGCTAGCTTCTTCGGAAGGCTTGTAGAGACTTGGGCCAATTTGCATGCAGTTGGTCTCGTCCGTGTTGGGTCGCAAATAGTCTGCCGCTGGAATCGAAGGAAAAGCCTTCCGCATTGCGTATTCCAGTTACGTAACGTGCCGCCGGTGAAAACTTCTGGTTGGTTTTATTCGCGTCATAGCGCCAGACCCCACCACGCGTTTCGAGTTCAGTACACGGGTTTACACCCGGCGATTCCGGTTGGCGATTTTGCAACTGACAGGCATTGGTAGCGGTGGCAACATCGACATACATCGATCCTTTGTCATCGATGATGAACGGATGCATAGGATGATCGCCCCCCAGAGGCAGACCGGAGACGATCGTTTCAGGAGCATCTCGCGGAACGATGGAGCCCGCAGGGAGTGCATATCTCACGATTCGATCGTTGCTTTCCGCATAAATCCAGCTTTGATACAAGCCAATTCCCGTGCCGCCAGCGCCGCCGCTGTGAGCGGTTTCACCGAAGCGCTCGATGACATCAGCCTTTCCCGCAGCGTTTCTGTCTTGCAGGGCTACTAAGAACCCGCCTGCAGGCGGAACCTCATGGCCGTAATACGTACCCGACCAGGTGTTAACGTAAACCAGCCCGCTTGGTGATACCACGAGGTGCCGGGCGTGACCGATACCGTCGGCAAACACGGTCGCGCAAAAGCCTGGGGGTAATGTTAACCCGGCGTCGTCGTTCGGGCACGATGAGTTCTTCGTTTCTTTCGCAGAATTCGATTGGCTGCGAACGGGGGCCACCGAGCCAAGCAGATAGAACCCGGCAATGCAACACAACAGAGTTCGATTTATTTTGAGCCGACGCATTGAACCCTCCTGAGATCGAATGCAAAGAAGCCATTTTATTGCTGTTGCCGCTGGAAGCGCACGAGAGCGCCTCAGATCTCAAAAATTTCGTCAGGCACTTACGGTAAAACGAAATCGCATATCTTCGCCGAACCACTGGATGTAATTGGTTCCCCATCCGTTGTTGAAAAGGCTGAAGTGTATTCCTTTCGCAATCTCAGGCTGCGCATCGGAGAAATAGATTGGCGACTGTTCTCCAAGTGCAACGACGGGTGCGTCGAGCGTTTCGATCGAGAAACTGCCCTGCGCGTCTTCGTATTTCAAGCTGTTCGAGAGCGAATGCATGTGCCGGTTGCCCCCGCGAACTACTTCGAATGGAGAAACTCGGCGATCCGTCTTTTCCAGCGTCCAATTCCGCGTCTCTGGCGCATCCGGCCGAAATGTAAGCCACAGGGCCTCAGGCAAGCGGTTGGCCTTCTTGCCAAACCAGGAGAAGTTGAGGTGAACGAGCGGCTCTGTATGAGGAAGCACAATCTCCAGGTACATGTTTTCGGGCCAGGCGACAAGACCGCCGCGCTCGCTTGCCTCATCGTCGATGCGCAGCTGTGCGACAATCCGGCAGCCCCGCGCATCCTTACCGAACCAGCAGTTCGCCAGTTTGGGTAGCCATGTACGGCTTTGACCTCCGAAGTGCTCGATGTTCGGCTTACCGAAATCCTTCGGCGCCCAATCGGCTTTGCTGGTAACGTAACTTGCCAGAAATCGATCGTAATCTTCCTTCGATAGCGTCTGGTACGCGAAGAGCGCCAGCGGGTGCTCCGGCGAGGCCCAGTCCCGGCCCGTTGATTTGCTGCGCAAACTCTGGATCGCACCGGTCCTGGAATCCAGCCCTACAGTGAAATGCGCAGTTTCGATCCGTTCATCGGGCGCGGTGGGGCTTCAATCCGGAAGGCGCAGGCGGGACCGGTTTGAGTTCCGCGAGCTGCCGGGTAGCCTGTTGGCGTAGTGCGGGGGGGAGACTCGCGACGCCCTGGTCGATGTCATCGCGCTTTTCGGCCCAGCTCGTTTCCACTGTCCTGTAGTTTGGTCGATCGAGCATTTGCGCCAGATCGTGCGGCGTGTAGTGATCGAAATCGAGCCAGGTCTTCGTATCGGTGCCCCAGGTGTGTTCCGCCGCCAACGCGAACCTGCGTAAAAGTGCAAGGTCGGCGTCATCCGCAACTTTTAATTGCCCGGTGGCGATCCAACTCCGGCGTAAGCGAACTACTTCCCGGTAACGAGCTACCTTGACCGGATCGCTGGGCACTCCGTAGATCCAGGTATCGCCAATCTCCTGAGTGACAATCGGGAGGCTATTCCGAAAAGGAGCTACAGCATTGGCGATATCGGTAAGGTTGGAAGCCCGGACGCTCGCGTTTGGGAACTGCTGCCGCAAACCGGCGTATATTGCGCTGATCTCGGCAACGGAATGCGGGCCGCTGTTATCATTACGGACTTCAATGGCGACAGCGAGATCCGATCCGGGCACTCGGACAACACCGCCGTAACCGCGGTGGTGGTACATCACGACAATTGAACTCCCATCTGAATCCTTCCAGACGAAGAGGGAGGGCACCTCAGGCGGCGTGCTGGCCGAATTGACCCCAATGTCCAAAAACGTCACGCCATTCTCGGCGAGCGGGCCGACGAGACCGCGGGTATGACCGGGAACGTCGGTCATCTTCGCCCCGCTAGTCGTATGGCTGAAACGACGGTCCAAGGCTTTCGACAGCCCGATCATCCCCGCGATCATGGAGCGGTCTAGCAACTCCGTCTGCCAACTGAACGGAAGAGCATGCCAGGCTATGCTGCCCTCCAGCACGGCTTGCTCCATGCGGTTGCGCCGCTCGCTGTCCGCCTGTTCCAGGTATTCGTAAAGCAACCAGGAACCCGTAGTCCATACATATCGGTCTTCGCCGGAATCGCGCATGCGATTCGCGATCTGAATGGCGTGTGGATAGTACTCCTCGAAGTACTTGCGCATCACTCCGGCTTGCGTATCGATGAATCCAAGATCGAAGTGACACTTGAACATCACCAGCACGGTTTTCACATCCGCGGGTGATTCCCGCGTCTGCTCTCCTAGTCGAAGCGGCGATATTGCCGGCGAAAACGGGCCGCCAGCCGCCAGCGCAACGCCGA
The DNA here is from genome assembly GCA_963722935.1 of uncultured Acidobacteriaceae bacterium. Lineage (GTDB taxonomy): Bacteria > Acidobacteriota > Terriglobia > Bryobacterales > Bryobacteraceae > Bog-105. The sequence continues at coordinate 3,104 of CAVROY010000003.1, forward strand.
GAAAATCCCGCCGCCTCATCTACCCAGCCTTTCACTGAACAACAGTTCAGAATACCGGAATGCACGTCATCATTGGCGCCAAAAGGAAAATCGGAAAGTGAATTCGACTCGTCTAAGATGATTCTTCTTCAAATCAGGCAGAAATCTGACCGACTTAATAATGGGAAGGTGGGGGCGGAAATCGACCGATTGGCATAATCAGTTCCTTTCCACTCGACGATTTTTGCACTCGAAATCTTCGTACTTCTCCGTTCAATGAGAGCAGCGCATATCCGCCTCGCGTGCTTAACAAAAGCGCAGAGGGGTTGTCTTCATCACGATTGATGTGAGTCACGACAAACTCTAACGGATAATGCCGCACATTGTGACTAGCACGATCCCATCGAAGTAAGCCTCCCGGCGAAGTGGAAATGTCTTCCCCAAAGTGATCGAGTGCAAGCCAGATTGCATCGGGTTCCACAAGTAGCGCGCTCGTTTCCCAGCGCGCGATCTCTGGCGGAATCAACAGGAAGTCCTTGCGCGTTTGCGTGTCAAAGTACCCGAATGTACCTACGCCATGTTCGCCTTCACCGTCGTAAAACTGGTTGCCGAACCAAATGTGGTCGCCTTCCACTTGATACGGTCCAATTACCTCTTGCCGCTCATAATCTTTTGCGGTCAGCATGTGCGGCAACATGTACTTGAGGTCTTCGGCACGAAGTCTTCTATACGTTTCGACACTACTTTGCGGCAAGGGATAAAACTTCGAGCCAGATGCTGTTTTCTCGATCACACCATGGGAGCGAATGCCGAAGCCATCGCGGCTGCGCTCCAGATAAAAGGGCCCGACCAGTCTTACCGGCGCGGGCCGCCGTTCCAACTCATTGCGCGTCGCCTGTTTCTTTTCTGAGTTGGGCAAGCTTGCTGTTTGCGGCTCTCCTTGTCGGACGGAAACAATCATAAGAATAGAAAACAACAGCATCACAAATACTCTTGCGCTGCTCATGCCCAGATCTTACAGCCACTCTGGCCCGGCAGAAGTGGCGCTGAGCTTCGCTTCCGGTACTCAGTAGACAGTCAGAATCCAAAATGGAACCACCAGCGAGAATAAGTACTCTTCGAGGGGCAGGACGCCTATCTAAATTCCCATGAGCCCATTACCTGGCTAGTATCTACCCACGCTGGAGCAAACTTTCCGATTGCTCCTGGATCACGCGCAACCAAGAAGAACAACGGCGGCTTATCCGATAAATTGAGCTGAGCAGCGATAAGGATGTCGGTGCCGCAACTTGGAAGCGACACGGTCTTAAACGACAACAATTCACGATCAATTGCGGTCTTCGATTTCAGCGATCTGATGAACAAAATCTGGCGTCGCGACGTACCCCAGCAAGGGAAGCCACTCGCGTGAGGTCTGCGCTCAAGTTTTTCTCGCTAACCTACTTCGTCAGTTGGAGTTGCTGGATTCCCGCGGTCCAGATCTCCGAATCCGCGCCGGCTCATCCTTCGGCAATTCGTGGGGTGCTCGTCCTGATTGGAACGTTCGCGCCTGCCGTTGCTGCACTCGTACTCACCGCCTCCTCCAGTTCGAGAGTGGGCGTGGCGGCAATGCTGTCCCAGTTGTTTCGCACGAGTGTAGGCTTGCGCTGGTATGTGTTCGCAATCCTGTACATGCCCGCTGTGAAAGCGGCCGTGGCGTTGAGCTATAGAGTTTCGACAGGAACATGGCCCAGGTTTGGTCATGAGGGACCTGTTCTCATCGCGATCGCCATTTTGCTGTCAACCCCGGTACAGGCGGGCGAGGAGATTGGATGGCGCGGTTACGCCTTGCCGAAGATCGCGGCTCGATACGGTTTAGGTCCGGCAAGCATTCTCGTCGGCATCGGATGGGGCATATGGCATCTTCCCTTGTTCCTTTTACCGGGCGCTGACAAGTATGGCCAATCGTTTCCGGTCTACGTTGTTGGGGTGGTTGCATTTTCCGTGGCGCTTGCCTGGCTCTATGGACACACGAAAGGCAGTCTGTTGCTGACAATGCTCATGCACTCCGCGTTTAATCAAACGATCGGGATCGTCTCCGACACACTCCGGCCCGGCGAAGTGCCGTTTGCGCTCGGAGCATCACTCTCGTTCTTGCTGACAATCGCGTGGATGTGGGTGGCAGCGGGATACTTCATCGTGCGCCTGCCGAGTCTGCCCGCAGTTACAGAGCCCGCGTAGCCGCGTAGAGGCGTGCTGTAAAGACGTACTATTCAAAACGCGAGTCGCGGACTCGTTCTGATGGGGATCGGAATTGGAATACCTGTATCGTTTGCGGCCTCCAGCCTTACTCGCACGTTGCTGTTTTGTATCTCGCCAGATGATTCGATGACACGGATGAAGGTGTTCGGAACGCTAGTTATCATGGTCCTCACCGCCATCATTGTTCCGTTGTGGCGAGCTGTTCACGTCGAACCGCAAACCCCCCTGCGTGAGAGTTGACTTTAGACAAGAAGCCGTGCGCAAATTTTCGATGCTGTTGAAAAACTCTGCCTTCGCCTTTGCGTTCGACCTGCTGTGCGCAAATGTCCTGAGGCCAAAAACGTCTAGTATTGAGGACTCGAGGTCATCGCCACTTCTCGACGAGTGATCGTCCATCCACTTTGCACGTGGTAGTTTCCGACATGCAGGCGGCCAATTGCCCCTTCCCGATTTGGGACAAGAATTGATCCTCTTGAACCCGCATCTTCTCTACTGGCCGGTCATATCTAATAGCGGATCCATATACTAAGCAAAAGGTTGCGCTATGTGGAGGACGTTAGGGTCGCTTGCTTTCTTGGGAATCCTCGTGTGCGCCGCGCGCGGGCAAGAGAATGCGCTCTTGGAACGCTTCCATCATTTGATGGCGGAACCCAAGGAACTGGCTGGCGAGTTACTGGATTACCCTTGGAAGCCCAGTCTACCGACGGAGTTGCCCGGTCTGCGGGCCGCCCCGCACGGCGAGAGCATTCGAGTCGGATCGGTCGAACGACCCTTGAACGGCGTTGCGAGTTGGAGACATTGGGAAAGCGAGGATGGCAAGGCCTGGGTCGATTTGCTCACATTCAGTCAACCAAGCCGCGCAGCGGAGACTTTGCAGTCGGCGAGACAGGTGCATTCCGGTTACATCTGGGCCAATCAGCTTCTGCTGTTCAGCAATACGGGCGATGCACGAAAGGAAGCATTCGGCGCGACGCTTGCGCTAGCTAACGGTTCGCTGCTCAACATCGGAACGAAGCTGCCCGTTGCCGTGCGTTGGGATCGGCCCCTCTCATCTGCAGATCTCAGCGCTTTCGACGGCGCCTTGACTCGCTTCCTTTCTACGCTTGATACGGTGGCGCGCGCGTTCCTCGACCCTGCTTACGTGACGCTCGGGACGAAGATCGAGGCCAAGCCCGAAGCGCTCTCCATGTTGCGCGTAGCGGGGTTTGCGCGGCTGTGGAGCTATGTCAAATACAATTTCGTTTATCTGGACCGGCGGCCTGGGTTGAATTGGGACGGCGTTCTCGAGCAATACTTCCCGCGCATCGCCGCGGCGCAGAACGATGCGGAGTACGGCAGAATTCTGCAACAGGCGGTCGCTTTGCTGAAGGACGGTCACACCGGTGTGTATCCAAACGCGGTTGATCCGCATGATTCTCCGGCGATCTTGATTGAGCCGATTGGGGGCAAGCCGGTGGCTACCGTAGTGGGAAGCCTCAGCGAACTGAGCCAGATCAAACCGGGCATGGAACTTATCGAAGTCGATGGGCGTCCGATCGCCGATGTAATCGCGCGCGATATCGATCCGTACATCTTTTCCAGCACGCCTCAGGATCGGCGAATCCGTGAGATGTCCACCGTGCTTCAAGGACCGCCGGGATCGATTGCACACACGAAGTGGCTGACGCTCGACGGCCTCACCGTCGAAGCGGCGATTCCCCGGAACAGTTCGGATCATCGCACTGCGTTGAAGATTCCCGATCGTCCGCGCCTCGAATACCGGGAACTTGCGGGCGGTGTGGCGTACATCGGGTTGAACACATTCAACGATCCCGCTATCGATTCCGATTTCGAAGCTAAATTCGACCGGCTGCGCGGGTCTAAATCCTGGATCATCGACCTGCGCTACAACGGCGGCGGATCAAGCGATATTGGGTATGCCATTCTGGCTCATTTTATCGATGCTCCGGTCGAAGGCAGCAAGCAGAGCACGCGGCTCTACAACCCCACGCTCGCAGCGCGAAAGCAGGCGCAACCCTGGTATGACTGGCCGATCGATATCATCGCCCCCGCTGCGGAGCCGCGCTACCGCGGGCCCGTTTACGTGCTCACCAGCCCTAGGACCTGCAGCGCGGCCGAAGATTTTCTAATTCCCCTCCGGGTGGCCAAGCGAGTCACCATCATCGGAGAGCCGTCCTGCGGCTCGACTGGGCAGCCCCTAGAGTTTTCGATATATGGCGCTACCGCTCGTATTTGCACAAAGTGGGACCGCTTCCCCGACGGAACCGAATTTGTTGGGGTTGGCGTTGTCCCGGATGTTAAGGCGGCCCGTGCAAAAGAGGATGTCGCCGCCAGTCGCGACGCCGTGCTCGAGACCGCGCTCCGGCTGGCTTCGCACTGAAGCAAACCCTATGCGCAAGGCGTGTTAGGTCTCGTCTGGCGGTCAGCATTTTCATTTTGGCCGGCAACCGGAAGCCGTCCCATGGGCAGGCCAGAAGCTGAGCAAAAGGCAGTAAAACAACTGTTTACTTACATGTTTTAGGTAACTTTCGACGACTGATCTGGAAGCAGCCCTGTCGAGCAAGCGGGGAGCTTCCGAGTTCGCATATTAACCCAGCCTCTATCGACCTCTACTCATCCGTCACCGTCCACGCGTAGCGTCCGCCGCGCGGTCGGCTCCGTTCTAACGGACCAGCGTTTAGTAATCCATTTTGATGTACGTCGGCGTGTCTGAAAGTAGTGTCATGCACCGATTTTGATCTGCTGATCTTGACTCGCAATTTGGGGACATCGCGGTGATATCTACCAATATCGGGAGCTATTCTCGACGACGAAGGCCATCGACAGGATAGCTTCCGGCTAGCGAGCACCTGCTGCGAAACTATTCCATTTTTCCCACATAAATCGAAAGGCCAGTCGAAGGCGGATATCACGGCAACGCCCTAGCCCGAAGGCCCCAGAGGACGAGCAGAGATGAGGCGACAATGGTGACGCCGACAGTAAGAAAGCTGATCGTGACAAAACTCTCCTGCCAAGGCTGTCCACTATGACCCGCTCCCGTGATGGGAGAGAGGGCTGCCGTACCGAACGTCGCAGCCAATGTGGTGACCAGCCAATTCGCATAGGTGCCGTAAAGAGCGGTCCAGTACGCGATACCCTTCATCACTGGCGACAGTCTCACGTCCATCCAGATGGCCCCGAGCGCAATCAGGAAAGTGCCGTTCATCAAGCCTTCCAGGTGTGCCGCCAATCCCATGCGCATGTTGGCGAAACGTGGCTCGAGAAAACCCGTTATCAGCCCGAGCAGGAACAGGAACATTCCGTGCCACATCAGACGGCGGTTGGTATTTTCCATGCGGATCATCATCTCATTCAAGAGATCAAGGGCTTGAAAATGGACGAACGGGCGCAGTGCTACTGGAAATCAGTGCAGCTTGGATGTGAGTACATGGTGTCGCCGCACGTCATCAGAGTGGTGCTCTCACGGATTCGTGACGCAGCGCTAAGCAAGAACACTTCCGATATGCGCGACATCGCTAACCCAAGATGACCGACGAATTTCCGGATGACGATTGCGTGAGGCGGCGGGTGGTCGTTCCGAAACGTCTCACGGCCGAGTGGCGTGGCTCCCGTCCTATGTGCAGGCTTAAGCCGGCGCGATGTTCTGGTTTAAGCGGAACAGGTTGCCCGGATCATAGCGGGCTTTGATGCCGGCCAGGCGGCGGAAACGGGCGTCCGCGTAGGCTGTGTGGACGTCGTGCCGATTGATAGTTTACGTACGTGCCACCGGTCGAGTGAGGCAAGATTCGTTGGTACAAGTTGCGCGCCCAAGCCACGTCGGCCCAGTCGAGCGTCGGATCTGTGGAAATGGCGAGAATCAGCAGGTTAAACGGCGAGTGCCGATGCTCGAAGCCTGTAGCATCTTTCGATACACGGGAAACAGCGCCGCCATAGCTCTCGATCGCGATCTGATCGCGGTCCGAAGGCGTGTCTCGCATGGCCTCAATGAACGTGCCGATGACCTCGTCGGTCACTCCCTGAAAAAATGCGGATTTCTAATAATTGCGCAGGCCCTTGGGGTAGGACGCATCCAGTTGTTGCTGCAGGGTACAGTACGGAACCCGGGCGACGGTGTCCAGCACAATCGAGCCCAGTTCGCGGATAGGGCGAAGTGCGCGCTGTCCCTCCTCTTCCGATCCGAAGTGGCTCACCACAACCGCGGCGAGCTTGCCGACCGTCGGACCTCGGAGGATACCGGCAAGCCAACTGCAGGTATCAGGAGCTTCGGCGGCAACCTCGCGGAAGCGCTTCAACACCGTCGCAGCCATCTCGAAGGGAAACGCGATGAGCCCGCTAAGACCTTGCTGCACGGGATGGAGGTGATACTCGAACGACGTCACGACGCCGAAGTTTCCACCACCGCCACGCAAGCCCCAGAACAAATCGGCATGAAGATTTTCGCTAGCCGTAACCAAGTCGCCTGCAGCAGTCACAACGTCGGCTGAGACGAGGTTGTCGCAAGCCATCCCATACATTCGGGACAGATAGCCGTAACCTCCGCCGAGAGTGAGTCCGGCAATGCCTGTGGTTGAGATTGCTCCGCCGGGGAAGCCAGTCCGAAGGCCTGCGTCTCGTGATCGTATTCGCGCCACAGCACTCCGCCTTCGGTACGCGCGCGCCGGGCCACGGAATCGACTCGAACGGATTTCATCGGCGCAAGATCGATCACGATGCCGCCGTCGCATACGGCTGTGCCGGCCACGTTGTGCCCGCCGCCCCGGATCGCTACGGGCAGGCTGCGAGCTTGCGCGAACTTCACCGTGGCAAATGACGTCGGCAACGCCGGCAGCGCCGACGATGGCGAGCGGGCACTTGTCGATCACACCGTTCCAGACCTGGCGCGCCCGGTCGTATCCTTCGGTGCTGGGCAGGTAAATCCGGCCGCGGAGGTCGGCTCCAGTTCTGGGCCATGGTCGGGAGGAAAAAGTTCAATTTTAATTCTTCAGCCGTCCCGCAGCGCCTTCCACAAGCGACCGCAAAACTTGCAGAATTCCTGGGCAATGTGCCAGGTTGGCACTCTGTCCAGCCCAGAGCGCGAGCAGGTCCGATCTGCCAGCGTTTTGCGCGGGGAGTGCCAAGCTGCGCATAAGAACCCTCTGCAATGGATATGGCAGTATTTCGGCACCGGGCTTATTCAGTATTTGGAGTAGTTCATTGTCTATGCCTCGTGCCAGTCTGCCTGTAAACCCTCGAGTCAGTGCCGTTCGTCCGGCACTCCCGCTGAGAATGGCCTGGCGATGCAGCGGGTGTGCACCAGATTCCTCGCAGGCGAGAAAGGCTGTGCCCATCTGTACGCCTTCCGCTCCGAGTGCGAAGGCTGCGGCAATGCCGCGAGCGTCCGCGATTCCGCCAGCCGCCACAACGGGGATCTTTACTGCGTCTACCGTCTGCGGCACAAGGGAAAAGGTGCCGGTCAACGAATCTTCTGCCGGTCTCAGGAAGGAGCCGCGATGTCCGCCGGCCTCGAAACCAGATGCAACCACGATATCGACGCCTGCTTGTTCGAGGGCGACGGCTTCGTCCGGTGTGGTGGCTGTTCCGAGCGTAACGATCCCTCTATTGCTTGCCTCGTCCAATATTTCTTTCGGCGGAATGCCGTAGATAAACGAGAAGGCGGGAACCCCGGCATCGAGAAGCACGCGCGCCTGATCCTCAAACCGAATCGGCTTGTACGGCGCAAATGCCGGTTGTGCGCCACCGAGAGCTTCTATGTCTGGTGCGAGATAGGAGAGCGCGCGGCCGAATGCCGCAGCGTCCGAGCTGCGTGCTTCCGCATCTTCCATCGAAACCCACAGATTCATCGCAAATGGCTTCGCCGCCAAGGAGCGAATCTCGGCAATCACATCTTAAATCGCGTTTGGTTCAAGACCGAGCGCGCCGAATGATCCGAGTCCTCCGAAATTAGATACAGCGGCGGTAAGTCTCTGGGATGAGAGACCGCCGAGCGGTCCCTGAATGATCGGGTACTCGATCCCCAGGATCTGTGAAACGCGGGTTTGATTCCATGCTTTCGCCATCACGCGACCTCATAAAGAGAAAGGGCAAGCCGATCCCGCCCGTCAGGCTTCAACTTCGAAAAGAACTTCCAGCACGACCGGCACCCCGAGTGGAAGGTTTGCAACGCCGAGAACCATCCGGACCGGCAGTTTGTCTTCTCCAAAGACATCGCGCAACAACTCCGAGGCAGCGTCGGCCACCTTGGGCAGCGCGAGGAAGTCCTCTTCGGTTGCCAGATACGCGGTCAGTTTGACAACCCTGGTCACCTTATCGAGGGAGCCCAGGTGCTTTCTCGCGGCCGAGAGTACGTTCAGCGCCGCCAAGCGCGCTGCTTCGCGTCCCTGTTCGATGTTGTACTGTCTGCCCAAGCGGCCTACGAACTTCGGTTCATGCCCGATGACCGGTAGAATGCCGCTGAGATAAAGCATATTGCCCGTTTGGAGACTTTCAACATACGCGCCAAGCGGAGTGGGCGCGGGCGTCAGCTCAACGCCGAACTCCGCAAGCCGGCGCTCCGCGCTTGCCGGTTGCGGGCTCTTCGAGCTCACCATTTGCCTGAGTGCGCACCACCGTCCACGTGCAGCACCTCCCCCGTCACCTGGCGGGCTTCTGTCAGATACACAACCGCGTCCACGATATCGCTCACATCAGAGATCGTCCCCATCGGCGAGAGCGTCTTCAGAAAATCTTTAGGATTGTTCTTGTGAAGAGGCGTATCCACCACGCCAGGAGCGACGGCGTTGAAACGAATCCGCTGTTTCGCATACTCACTTGCCAAATTCCGAGTGACTGCTTCAAGACCACCTTTGGTCATCATGGGCACCGAAGCCGTTACACCGGCAATGGGATTCTCCACCAGCGACGTGGTGATCGTGACCACGCTGCCACCAGACTTCTGCGAAAGCATCTGCTTTACGGCTTCTTGCGTGACGTAGAGGAAACCTTCGAGGTTGGTGGATGAAAGAGCCTTGAAGTCTTCGGTCGTATAGTCGGTAAATGCTTTAGTGAAGAAGATGCCCGCGTTGTTCACCAGCGCGTCAATCGAACCAAACTTGCTGATTGCTGTTTCTATTACCCTGGCCGCCACTGGGCTTTCACCAATATTGCCATCTACCGGTGCAAGCTGGGCGGACTGCGAAAACGCCCCGGACTTCGTGATGTTACGTGAGTTGGCTACCACGTTGTAGCCGCGATCGAGGAACGCCCGCACCACACCGGCTCCGATGCCTTGCGATGCACCCGTTACGATGATTGTTTTCTCTCTAGTACCCATATCAGCCTCCTTTTCGGATGTACCCGCTTTTATCCACGTACACCACAAGAGATTCGCTGCAGGGTGGTCGTGATCGTCGTATATTCCAATCAAATGATCGGTAATACCTATTGATCGTAAGCGTCCGGTCTGAACCGTCTGGCATAGAGAATCGAAGATGCTGCATGCTCACATGAGCGGGTGCATGTGTTGAACATGCGCCGGGGAGGACGGTTTGAGCAGCGTACATGCAAACGGAAACCCGAGTACGGCGGCGCCGGTAAGGGCGAATAAAGCGGCAGCAGCGAACTGCTGAAGAGAGGCGGCGCATCGTACAAGAGTTGCTTGCTTCGGGAAACTCGGTCACTGAGTTCGCGCGGACCCATGGGTTGCGAGCAAATCAGATCTTTAAGTGGCGACGTTTGTACCAGCAGGAATCACACAACGCAGCGGCAACAGGTGAAGGCGTGCTGTTGCCAGTTAAAATTGCCGAGCCGAACAACATACCGGTTTCGACGCCGCGCGATAGTAGCGGTCGAGCAACCGGGATCATTTACATCGAGTTCGCGAGCGCGCGCGTGAGTATTGAAGGCAATGCGGACGCCGTCATGGTGCGTGCTGTACTGGAATGCCTGGCACGATGACTTCGTTTCCGACGGGTGCGCACATTTGGATTGCAGCGGGAGTGACGGATCTGCGGCGCGGGTTCACGGGCCTGAGTGCTGTCGCACAGACGGTGCTCCAAAAGGAGCCTTTTAGCGGGCATGTATTTGTATTCCGCGGCCGGCGCGGCGACCTGGTAAAGCTGTTGTGGTGGGATGGAGACGGTCTTTGTCTATTCGCCAAACGTCTCGAACGCGGCCGTTTCGTGTGGCCGCAGGCCGAGAGCGGCACAGTATCACTTACGCGGGCGCAGTTATCGATGTTGCTCGAAGGCATTGACTGGAGGCAGCCAGTGCGGACGTGGAAGCCAGAGATGGCCGTGTGATTGATAAAACAAAGATGATTAAAAATGTTCGAGCTTGTCTGGACTAAGTAACTAAACCGTGGCATAGTTTGAAAGATGTCGGCCGCACCGCTTCCGAATCTGGACACGATGGACGCGGCGGCAATGAAAGCGCTGATCCTGTCTCAGCATGAACAGCTTTCTTCGCATGCAGCCGAGATCGAACGCTTACGATTGCTCATCACCCGTTTGCAGCGGCTGCAGTTCGGCCGCAAGTCGGAGAAGGTCGAACGACAGATTGAGCAACTGCAACTCCAGCTCGACGACCTGGAAGAAAGTGCAGCTGAGAAAAGGGGGCGGGCAGAGAGCACGCTGCCGCCGACAGCAGCCGCGATTTTTGCGCGTGTGACGCAGAAGCCGGCGCGGAGGCCCTTACCGGATCATCTCCCGCGGCAAACCGAAACCCACCAGCCGGAGCAGGAAAGCTGCCCGGCTTGCGGTGGGCGGTTAAGCAAGCTGGGTGAGGATGTTTCCGAAGTGCTCGAGTACGTGCCGGCGCGATTCAAGGTGATCCGGCATGTGCGGCCCAAGCTAAGCTGCACAAAGTGCGATGTGATCGTGCAGGCGGAAGCTCCGAGCCGTCCGATTGACAGTGGCTTCGCCGGTCCCGGACTGCTAGCGCATGTTCTGGTGTCGAAATACGCTGACCATTTGCCGCTGTATCGTCAGGCCGAAATCTACGCGCGGGAAGGCGTGGAGTTAGAGCGCTCAACACTTGCCGATTGGGTCGGTGCGACGAGCCAACTGCTCACGCCGTTGCACGATGCGTTACGGCAGTACGTAATGAGGGCGAGCAAGCTGCACGCCGATGACACGCCGGTTCCGGTGTTGGCGCCAGGTACTGGCAAAACAAAACTCGGTCGCCTGTGGACGTATGTTCGAGATGATCGCCCGGCTGGTGATCTGGCCGCTCCCGCGGTTTGGTTTGTTTACTCGCCGGACCGCAAAGGAGAGCATCCACACCGGCATCTGGCCTCCTTCCGCGGCACACTGCAAGCCGACGGTTACGCCGGCTTCAATCGGCTATACGATAGTGGCCGGATTCGAGAAGCCGCATGTTGGGCTCACGTTCGGCGCAAGTTCTTCGATCTGCACCAGGCGCACGCGTCGCCCATCGCCAGCGAAGCCATCGAGCGGATCGGGCACTTGTACGCGATCGAGAGCCAAATCCGCAGCCGCTCACCGGGAGAACGTCAGCAGGTACGCCAGGCGCAGGCCCGTCCTTTATTAATAGCGCTGCACGAATGGTTCAAAACAACACTCACCCGAGTCTCCAGGAAATCGGAGATCGCGGCGGCCATCGGCTATGCGCTCGCACGCTGGCCTGCACTGATGCGTTATTGCGATGATGGGCATATCGAAATCGATAATAATGCTGCCGAACGCGCACTGCGCGCGGTTGCGCTCGGCCGCAAGAATTACCTGTTTGCAGGATCCGATGCCGGCGGTGAGCGTGCAGCGGCGATTTACAGTCTACTGGGCTCGGCGAAGCTCAATGGAATAGATCCGGAAGCTTATCTAACCTCAGTGCTGAGTCGTATCGCCGATCATCCGATCAACCGGATTGAGGAGTTGCTGCCCTGGACTCTTTCCCCCACAGCACCGGTTGTGGAGGCAGCGTAAACTCCAATATCCTGGTTGCCGCTCGAATCAAAAATGTTCACCTCGGTTGCGTACGACGCGGGAAAGCGCATCGTGTACCTGCGGTTTCAGAGCGGCGACATCTATCGATACTTCGAGTTTTCCAACAGCGATTATCAGCAGCTCCTGAGTGCCGAATCCAAGGGCTGCCACTTCCTCAGCAATATCCGGAACTGCTTTCCCTACGAGCGGATGGCCAAGCTCCAAGTCGCTTGATCATGTCAACACGGCTTAGCGGAATGGGTTACCAACAGCGGAGAATAGGTTAGAGCGAATCGTGAGGCTCGAATATTTGCCCTTTGCCCTTGCATGCCTCTTTCGGCTGTGGGGAGTGATGACAGCAGTGCTTATCCTTCTTCGGAAAGGACCGCTGTACCGTTCTCTCAAACCAACTTCTCGTCCGCGCCGATGGGTTTTGTTTCTGCTGCTCTACTTAGTAGTTTGCGTTGCAGGATGGCTCGGCGTATCAGCGCTTTGGCCTGATTCCATACCCACTCGCATCGGACTCGCCTTTTTCGTCATTCCCCTCGCCCTATTCGGCATCCTGATGAAATGGGGGTTGACGCCCATCGTGGATAAGTGGATTGAGCGTCGCGGTTGGCCCCTGCGCTGACCGCTTGAGTTCACCCTCGCCCTCTCACCCCGGTACTCGGACTGGCCTCAAAGCTCTGAGCTACATTCAGAGGCAAAACGCAACACGGCCTTGCTCGGACGCTTACGGTTCTGCCGATCGGCTGCGATCATCGCCCGCAGCATTGCCGCGCCAACGAGCCTTTGAAAAGCAACTGCCGTGAGCGCTCGAGAGAAAGCGATTCGGCCAACCAGCAGCCCCGCGCAAACCAGCCCGGCAACTACGCTGCGCAGTCGCAAGCCTAATCTTCTCCCACGTGACTGTACAAGTCCGCGGGAAACTTGTCAATCGCGACGTCGCGTACCGGCGAGATTTCCGACCATTGGACCTGGAGCGCGTTCAGGCGGCGAATGCGCTCGTGTCGCTATCGTCCTCCTCCATGGCGTGCTGAGAATCTATTCCCTCCTGACAGCTGACACAATACGCGGCCCAAGGAACAGCTTTGAGACGCTTTTCAGGAATCGGCTCTTCACAACGTAGGCACACTCCGTACATCTCGTCTTCGATGCGATCAAGCGCTGCTCGGACGCTCTTCAATAGTCTTGATGTTTGGTCAAGATTGCGAACCGCGATGTCTCTACTCAACTGTTGTTGCACCCTGTCGATTTCGTCTGCGGCGTTTTCAACAGCAATCCCTTCCCTGTTCGAAACACTAAATGAAAGCTCGTCATACTTTGCTTTCAGCACTCTCTGAAATTTACTCACATTTATCTCGGACACTCTTTTTCTCCTTCCATACCAGGCCACTCATCCCGGGGTTATCGATTGACGTGAACCCGGTTTACTCGGATTTCAAACCGTCAACCTATTAAGAGGCTTGCTGCGCATTCAGTAAAGGAGGATGCGACCTATACACGAAAGGGTTCATGCATCCAGGCGAAAATACAAAATCTTTACACGTCGGTCGAGGTCGCCCCGGCGGCGCAAGGGTGAATGAATAACTCATCGCCTCACCCCGGAATATTTATCCCATTCGCGCAGTATACACAGCGAAGAGTGGAACCAAGCATGATCAAGATTCTCATTACGATTGCACTTGCCTGCGCCGGCATACATGCGCAAGCCGCCGTTGGGCCGAGCACCGGTGCCGAGTCGGCAAACTCAGTCGCCCGGTGTAATCGAAAATTTCTTGGCCGGGCGGTTGTTTACTCTTTCGAACGTAACCTTCGCTGACGGGGCGAGTGTGCTCTACGACGCGAAGCACGCGTACGATTCCTGGCGCCCGATGGTGCGGATCCCAGTCAGCGACACGGACAAAAATCCCAATAGGGTCCCAATTCCGTATTGGATTCCCAACGGCAACATTAGAGCGGATCCACCGTATCCAGGTGCATACGCCGTGATTGGACCCTTTCATTTTCGGAGCGGGTTGACAACACTATTTAGGAGAATTCTATGAAATATTTCAGTATCAGAATTGGCATGCATCTGCTTTTATGCTTTGCCGCCGCTCTGCCGGTCTGCGCTACCGTGATTAATTTTTAGACAGAGGCCGCAAACACGGGCGGAAATCTTAACGGTATCCCAAATTCGCCGCTCACGATCGGCCTCGCCACGTTTACTAGTGGCGAGTTGCGCGATGGAGAGGTTGGGCTGCCTGCCGATCAAACAGGCGTCTACGCGAGCGAAGGGCAGTTTGGCTCGGGTGAAACCAATCCGTCGGTGATTACCTTCGCTTCGGCCGTAAGCGGTTTCAGCGTTCTTGTTGTGAATGGCGACGCCGCAGAAAGCTACACAGTATCAGACAACCTAGGTGATTCGGTCACGAAGTCGTTGGCCTCGTCCATGGATTTAGGCGCAGCTACCTTTTCCCTGTCCGGCAATGGCTTAACCTCCGTGAACATCGCCTCAGCCGATGCCAACACCTGGAGCTTTGCGATCGACAATGTGACCTTTACCGCGGCGACCTCCGTCCCCGAGCCCGAATCGCTGTTACCAATGGGTGTTGCTTTAGTCCCTCTGTTGGCGCTCCGTCACAAGCAACTCAGCGCCTGGCTGCGCAACTAGGTTCTTCAGATGGCGATCGTCCGCGCGGGCTCCGGGGAATCGCTTAGTAACTCTCTTGTCTATAACGAGATCGCGGGGGACCTTCTGCCGATCTGAAAGGGACCTCCTGGGAATTGTCCCACGCTTCGATCAGAGCGAAAATCGCGCTGGAGCGTGGAACATGTATAAAGTTCTGGTACTCAGTGAAGACGAGACTGCGAGCAGTTTTCTCGGCGGAATTCTAGAGCACGAGCACTTCCTTCCAATTCTGGCCAACAGCCGGGAGGCTGCTCTGGCCAATATCTGTACGCTGGAGCCAAACGTTCTGATAATCGACCTTCCGCTTGCCGGTGTCGCGTCGGTTGAATTGTGCATGGAGCTACAAGTGTGCAAGATCAGCAAACCGCTTATTTTCTTGGGTGATAGCAGCGAAGAGATAGACAAAGTTCTGGCACTGGAGGCGGGGGCGGACGACTATCTCGTCAAGCCTTTCGCACCGCGAGCTCCTCGCACGTGTACGCGCTCTGTTGCGCCGCAAAGTTTACTTAAGTCCCGTAGTTCGCTTCGGAACCGTTGAAGTCGATCGGCAGCGCCGCACGTTCACCTGTCGAGGTGAAGAAATCAAAATGACTCCGTGCGAGTATAAGCTACTGTTGTTCTTCCTCGGCAATGCGGACATGGCACTTACGCGTCAGAGCATACTGGCTTCCGTGTGGAGTTACGCCGAAGACACAAATACTCGTACGCTTGATGCCCATGTTAGTAAGCTGCGCAACAAGTGTGAGTCGGATCCTAGTATGCCCCGACATTTTGTGACGGTGCATGGAGTCGGTTATCGATTCCTGACGTAGGCGCGCGTTCCTCCAGGGAGGCGCGTGGAGCGCCTCCAGCAAAATGTATCAACAATGTCGCGGCGCTTTAATCCTCTCTTGCTGCTTTTGCTGTCTCGGGCCCTGCATTTGTCAGATTGGCTACCGATTGGCGAAGGCTGGCATGAGCGCGCGATAGTCTCGACATGATGGTGCCCGTCGGCACCCCGACCACACGCGAAATGTCTTTGTAGGACATTTCATCCGGTTCGCGAAGAATGAGCACTTCGCGAGAGCGCGCGGGGAGCGTCTCAAGGGCCCTGCGGAACAGTACGTTGCTGCTGCGCTGAATGAGGACTTCCTCTGGGTTTGCAAGGCACGGATCGACGCTGGCCAGATCCTCGTTAAACTGTACGAGCCGTCCCACGGGATTTTGCTGTGCCCAACTGTAATAGACGTTGCGCACAATGGTTAGCAGCCACGGACGCGCATCGCCGCCTCGAAACCCATCATAGAACTTGAAAGCACGCAGATACGCTTCCTGAACGACGTCTTCGGCATCCTGGTCATTGCGTGTCAGCCATCGCGCGAGGTTGTACGCACTGTTGAGATGCGGCAGGCATCCTGTTCAAAATCTCGCGAGTAATTCTGTCGTGACAGCCGAATCTCCTTTGGAGCGGCGTAGGTTCGTGTCTCTAGTTTCAGCTCGTAACACGAGCACTGCAATGGATTGCCGCTCCCCAATTACAAGGACTCGCCTCCCGCTTCAACTAATAGTCAATAAGTGACTTATGGTAGACTTCCCCGAGGCTTTTTCGGCGTTCCGCGAGAAGTGATAAACTCGCTTTCAGTACATTTCCCAGTGACATCCGAGAAGTGAATCACTCCCTCGGACGTGTTGTGTTCGAGGCCTACGAAGTCGATTTTCGGATGCGTGAACTTCGGAAACACGGGGTCCGAATCAGGCTTCAAGCACAGCCGCTTCGTGTGTTGGAGATGTTGGTCGAGCGCCGTGGCAACCTGGTTACCCGAGAGGAGCTCAAAGGCAAGCTCTGGCAGCCGATACGTTTGGTGACTTTGACCACGGACTTAATAAGGCCGTCAACAAGATTCGTGAGGCATTGGCCGACTCGGCTCTGAATCCCCGCTATATTGAGGCAGTTTCCCGGCGGGGTTATCGCTTTATTCCGGTGGCCACAGAAGTGGACGAACCCATCGCACCGTCGCGCCCAAGATTCCAGACGCACTGGAAGCAAAGAACGGCAATCAGGAATCCGCAGAGAAGCCAGCACCACCCCGAGGCATTCCGAGGTTTTTCACGTGGAAAATTGCCCGCGCCTGCCTGGGCTTGCTTTTGGCTGCGTTTGTTATCTGGATACTGCGGCCGGCGAACCGGTCGTCCGATATTCGATCAATCGCCGTGCTGCCACTGGAAAACCTCTCCAGCGATGTTTCGCAGGAGTATTTCGCCGATGGAATGACAGACGAACTGATCACCGCTCTGGGAACTATTAACGGGCTGCGAGTAATCTCCCGAACTTCGGTCATGCTGTACAAGCATGCGCGCAGGCCCTTACCTCAAATTGCGCGTGAATTGAACGTCGATGCTGTAGTGGAAGGCACTGTCCTGCGTTCCGGAGATCACGTACGGATCACCGCGCAGTTGATTCGCGCCACTGCGGACGAGCATTTATGGAGTCAGAGCTACGAAGGCAATTTACGGGACACGCTCGAGCTCCAGAACGACGTAGCTCGTGCCATAGCCGACCGCATCCGCGTTAAGGTTACCTCCAAGGAGCAAACTCCGCTGGAAAAGCCGAAGCTTCTGAATCCGGATGCTTATGATGCTTACCTCAAAGGGAGATACTTCTGGAACAAGCGAACCGAGCAGGGTCTGAAAGAAGCGGTTGATTACTTTGACGAGGCAATCGCAAAAGACCCGAACTACGCGCCAGCCTACAGCGGCTTAGCGGATTCTTACGCACTGCTAGGCGACTGGGAGTATGGAGCGCTGGCTCCCAATGAAGCGTTTCCAAGGGCAAAAGCGGCCGCGACTAAGGCCTTGCAGTTAGACGATAGTCTCGGGGAAGCTCACGCGTCGCTAGCCCTCTGCATGAAATCGTTCGACTGGAATTGGAAAGACGCTCGAGGAGAACTGTTGCGCGCTATCGAGCTGAGCTCGAGCTACGCGACCGCGCACCAGTGGTACGCCTGGATTTAATTATCCTGGGACGCAACAGCGAAGGCATTGCCGAATTGAAAAAGGCGGAAGCCTTAGACCCGCTCTCGCTAATTATAAGTGCTGATGT
Organism: uncultured Acidobacteriaceae bacterium; assembly: GCA_963722935.1. Classification (GTDB taxonomy): domain Bacteria; phylum Acidobacteriota; class Terriglobia; order Bryobacterales; family Bryobacteraceae; genus Bog-105. Next base: position 20,994 of record CAVROY010000003.1, read on the forward strand.
TGCGGATGCGCTTATCATTGGGCATAGATACGAGGAAGCAATCCATCAAAGTCGAAGGACCATGGAGATGGATCCTAGCTTCGCAATGCGCATTATCAATTGGTTCAAGCCTTAGTGCAGGTGCATAACTACGATGGGGCCGTCCTCGAGCCTCAACAAGCCATTGAGCTGTCGCGAGGAAACCCAATTTGCACGTCGCAATTAGGCTATGTTTATGCTGTTTCCGGCAGACGAAATGAAGCTCTTAAGATCGTGGATGCTTTGAAGAATAAATCGAATCACAAACCGTCCTATGCCGCTGATATTGCGCTGATCTATGCAGGTCTCAACGAAAAAGATCAGGCATTCGCGTGGCTCGAAAAGGCCTACGTCGAGCGATTCAATCCGTCAATTCTCGTGCGGCCAGGGTTCGATGCGCTGCATTCCGATCCGCGCTTCCAAGATCTCATACGACGGCTCGGTCTCTTATAAAGGATTCCTTTGCAGATCTCGTGCGAACTCGCCTAGTTCAGCGCCATTCAGATCCGAGATCGCCCAATAAGTCATGTGCCCTTGCGTCCAGTGCACAATATTGAAGCCCTTGATAGTAAGTGCTTGACGCCTCAAATCCGAGTTAGGCGACGGCCAAACGAACAGATTTATGGTATGTTGGCTGCGCTTATACACGAGTGCCGCTACGGAGCGATCATCCAAGTAATCCAGCCGTCCGCCGGTGAGCGGAAACCCTTCAGGAGCAAGGTCCTTGACCACCGGCGCAAAATTGAGTTTTCCGCTGAACCAAGGTTTCACGGTGTGTTGATCTGTTGAAACTACGTCACTCAGGTGATTTGCCTTCAGCGAACGGATGTGGCTCGAACCACCTGTTCAGCTAAGATTTCCGGACCCGCACGGCCGGAGGATCGGTTTTTCCGCAATCAGGTGCAGCAGGTATTTCGAACAATCGTCAAGAACCAGGCTCGACCGTCGCTGCCCGGCTGAAACGTCTCAAAAGATCGCCACGCCCTTAGGGACGCCTCTTGGATGACGTCGTCAGCGTCATGCTCATTCCGCGTGAGCCAGGGGACAAGGTTGTAGGCGGAGTTGAGGTAAGGCAAGACGGTCCTTTCGAACACTTCATCTCTGCCCTTGTGTACTTCCTTTTCGGTCCGCTTATTCCAAATTTCTTCGGCGAACGTCTGTTGCACCGCCGCCAAAAGAGTGATGCGTAGCCAGTCCCTCAGGATTTCGCCTACCGCAGAACGCCGGAATAAAAGAGCGCCGAACGCAGTATTCCGGATGTGAAAGCGCGCTGGGTTAAGTACGCGTCTTTGTGCGCCGGAGTTTTCGTGAGTTTACTCGCGGTGTCTTCGCTGGCAGTTCATCCATTTGGCTCAGTAAAACAGTCGGAATCGCAGGCAGTCTCGGCCGGCGGTCTAAACATGCCGCCGGAAATCGCTGCTGTGCTGAAGCGTTCCTGCATGGATTGCCACTCAAATCGAACGGTATGGCCTTGGTACAGCTATGTGGCGCCCATGTCCTGGATGGTGGAAAGAGATGTGCGCCGGGGCCGCGATCAAATGAACTTATCGGAGTGGAATCAGTATAACGTTCAATCAGCGAGAGAAGCTCTTGGCCGACATCGCGTCCGCGGTTGGAAACCATGAGATGCCGTTGCCACAATACACGCTGATTCATCGCGATGCGAAGTTGTCGGACTGCCGATACGGATCTGCTGTACGGATGGGCGCGCGTCGAGCGCCGAAAATTGAAAGCCAGTCACCCCGTCGTTCGTGCTGGCGACGGTCAGCCGGCTAACGGTCAATGATGCCGAATAACTTCGCTTCCATTGGCAAAAAAATTATCGGAGGCGGGAATATTCCAGTGAACGCATCGGTACTGCTAAATGCAAAGACAAGTTTGATGGTGCGGTTGAAGGAGAAAGAAATTGTCTCGTCGAATCAAAGAGAATTCAAACAAAGACGGAGTAGATCGCCGCGGATTTTTGGAGTGCATGGCCTGGGCCGGCACGGGAATGATTTGGACGGTAAGCGGAGGCGTACTCGGTTCGAAAGCTTTCGGTCAAATGTCGGGCCACCAGATGGGCGGAAGCGGAGGCGCTGGTTTCAGCTTCGTTCAGATCAGCGATAGTCACATCGGCTTTAGCAAACCAGCCAACACTGACGTCACTGCGACCTTGCAGGAGGCGATCAACAAGATCAACGCGCTTGAGCATACGCCGGACTTTCTGATCCATACAGGCGACTTGAGCCATCTCTCAAAGCCGACCGAATTCGACACGCTGGATCAAGTGTTGAAATCGGCCAAATCCGGGCAAACCTTCTTCGTGCCTGGCGAACACGACATGCTTTCCGATAACGGCCAGCAGTATCTCGAACGCTATGGGAAAAACACCAAGGGAGCAGGCTGGTTCAGCTTCGATCACAAAGGGGTACATTTCATCGGTCTTGTGAACGTAGTTGATCTGAAAGCAGGCGGGCTCGGAACGCTGGGGGCAGAACAATTGGCTTGGCTCCAAAAGGATCTTGCCGGGCGCTCCAGCAGTACTCCCATCGTGGTTTTTGCGCACATCCCGCTGTGGACCGTGTATCCCGAGTGGGGATGGGGCACCGACGATGGAATGACAGCTTTGTCGTACATGAAGTCGTTTGGCTCAGTGACCGTGTTAAACGGCCACATTCACCAGACGATGCAGAAGATAGAAGGCAACGTTTTTTATCACACCGCCATGTCGACGGCCTTCCCTCAACCCAACCCGGCACGGCGCCTTCCCCCGGTCCGATGAAAGTTCCGGCCGATCAGTTGCGCGATGTGCTGGGCATCACGCACGTCAATTATGTTCCGAGTAACCACAGCCTCGCGGTGGTCGATTCCGCTCTCGCCATGACCTCTGGGTCGCAGGCGCGCCTCGAAAAGACTGCGAATACGACCGAAGTCAAAATCGACAACTTCTCCTTCACCCCTAAATCCATGACCCTGAAAGCCGGAGCGGTTGTTACGTGGACTAATCGGGACGACATTCCGCACACCGCCACGAGCACAGAAAAGAAGTTTGCTTCCCCCGTGCTCGACACGGACCAGGCGTTCTCGTTTAAGTTCCAGGAGCCGGGCTCCTATCCGTACTTCTGCAAGATTCACCCCACGATGACAGGAACAATCGTGGTGGAGAGAGATGCTTCGGGCGCTGCCTAAGCGAAAGGACCAGAATTTATGATCGAAGGCCTCCTGCAGCCCACGCATTTACTGCTCATTCTTCTTGTTGCTTTCTTTGTGTTCGGGCCAAAGAAACTTCCCGAGCTCGGCAAAGGATTGGCTCAGGGAATTCGCAGTTTCAAGGATGGAATCAAATTGACGGAGAAATCGATTAAGCCCGACATCGACGAAAAGAACTGAGCCGACGGGTAGTTACCGCTTGGTCGAGCGAGAAACAGCAGGTTCAAGGAGATCACAGCCGTGAGAAATATGGTCCTTTCCTCTTCATCGGGGCAGTAATTGCTGTGGTCGCGCAGCAATCGGTCACCGAAGCCCCAGCGGGTTTACTACTCCTACGGTGCAGCAGACGATCAGCCCGACAGGAGAGCTGACAGTGAACGCAGGCTCGCAGAGCGTCAGCAATGGAATCCAAGAGCCGGCCGGCGACACCTTCGCGCTCGATCAGGCGCAGTTTGAACAGCGGCATGACCTTAGCACCGGGCTCGGTCCGGAGTTTAACGCGACATCATGCGCGGAATGCCATCAGAACGTCGTAACTGGCGCCGCCAGCCAGATTACCGAGATGCGCGTCGGACATAGTGACGCGAATGGAAACTTTGTAAATCCCACCATTCTAATCAACAATGGAGCAGACAAATTTCCGGCCGCTCCATCATCAACGATCGCTCCATATGTCCGCAAGCGCATGAGGAGGTGCCGGACTCAGAAGATATACAAACGCTTCGCGCCGTGCTCAACACACTGGGCGATGGTTTTGTTGAGGCCGTGGACGACCGAACCTTCCTTGCCATTGCTGCCAATCAGCCCGCCCAAAGCAATGGCATGATTCACGGGGAAGTGGTCCAGGCTCCTATTCTGGAAGTTCCTGGTCAAACAGGCGTAGGCAGGTTTGGCTGGAAAGACCAGGACCCCACTATCCTTTCGTTTGTGGCAGACGCCTACCTGAATGAAATGGGTGTAACAAACCGCCTGAAGCCGAAAGATGTAACTTCCGTTTGCAAAGTGAGTCACGGACCTTGAAGACAAGCCGGATCATTTGGGCTTGGCCGACATTGACCACTTCGCTCAATTTATTCGCGGAACGCAAGTACCGCCTCGCAATGCTGCATTGGCGGAAACACCGGACGCCGTCGCCGGCGAGTACTTATTCTCGTCCATTGGCTGCAGCACGTGTCACGTTCCCACTCTGACGACAGACCGGCCGAGTACAAAGATCAACGGTGGCGCATATACCGTTCCAGAGGCTTTAGGGAACAAAATCATTCATCCCTACGGTGATTTTTTATTACATGATGTCGGAACCGGCGACGGAATTGTGCAGGTTGGGCCGCAAGACACTGCAAACAAACTGCGCACACCTCCGCTCTGGGGCTTGCACATCAAATCCAGATTCATGCACGATCTCAAGTCCCTCACTCTGGGTGATGCCATCAGCGCCACGCAGGCGAGGCACGCGGAGTTATCTCCCGTTTTAACGGATTGAGTTCTGAAGAGCAACAGCAGCTCATAACGTTCCTGCGCTCGTTGTAAATTCCCCGGCAGCACACCGATATTCGACACCGGACGTGAGAATCCTCCTCTCAATGTTCGGTGTTCGGTGCGCTGGCCCATACGTTTAGCTGTGAGCCGCTGGCTGTTATGGCTCTTGGTCTAGCGCGCTCTCGGCCTGTTGCCGTGTGGTTCAGCAACTGGCAGAGGGAGGCGGACGGCGCGCAACGCGAGTTATACCTACGTTCCGGGCGTGCAGCGCTCCGTGACCGTATCAAGTAATCACTCAGCTACTAAGGCAGAGAGTAGCTGTAGACCGTGCAATCGCCGCGCTACAAGATGTAGGCGACGACACCTTCGGGTAGCCCTAATTACCCCAATCGGGGACGGCCAGCCAAGAAGTCGAGCCGCAAACGTACGCTCAGCCCGGAGGCTCGCAAACGAATCGGTGAAGCTCAACGCAAGCGATGGGCAGCGGCGAAGAAGCGGTCGGATACGAAAGGCGACTTGAACGTCATTGGGCCCTCAAGCCTGCACGCCAAGCGAACGCCGACCTAGTTCCGCGATACCCGAGCAGGTTTAAAGGCGCACCTTGATGCCACTTGTCCGACATGCCGACATCCATGTAAGTCGATTGTCAAGAGAAAACGCACTTCTCCAGACGCGCGCGGTTGAGAAGCGCGCGAGAACGTGTTAGGCAGAACCCGCAGCTCGCCTGTGTGCCTCTCGGCCTTGATTCCTGCTTTCGCAGAACCGGACATCCATTTTCTGTCTCGGGCCTTGTTGGCCTTCACAGATGATTGAGTTTGTGTTCGCTGCCAGTCCCGAAACAATTCGGAGGGAGGCTTAGGACCAATGTGTCCATCGCTCAGTCGGCAATCTGCAGGACTTGGCAGCCTGCGCGCTGTGTGATCTGTTTTTCTGTCGCAATCGGCGGTTCTAGGCTACCGCAGTGCTGAAGTTTTCTACCGATACAAACGGCCGCTGACCAAGGCGAGCAGATAGATCACCATCTTCGAGCTACTGCAATCGTTGCCCGATTCGTGTTTCCTTTCTGCTTGCCTTCTCATACACCAAAGCGAGCTCGTGGCTCTGCTTCGGTGGCAGCTTGGCGGCTTCCACCAGAACACGCTGAATATGCTTATTGCGTTGTTTAGAAAGCGGTGTTCGCAATACCTTATCAGCTGAGCTTTTTTCATCGCCGCACAATCCGCAGTAACTGATTGCCTGCTTCATCGAGCCCAAACGCGCTCCTCGCCCGACTTACATTCAAACAAACCAGCCAGCTGAGGAGAACGGATCCGGAGAAGTAACTGTCGCACACAACAGAGCCCACTCAGGGTAGCTTGTCGAAAAAGAGATAAATGGCGGCAATCTGGCCGTCCCGGGAAATGATGAAATCAGTCCCGGCGTAAGCTGGCGCGTCACCAGGGCGGCTCGATATCCATTGGATGCGCCCGCCATTGCCCAATTCCTCGGTTTCTGCAATTGGCTGATATCGAAAGTCAGGATGAGTGGCCTTGATCGCGCCCGCTATGCGATCGATCTCGTCGCGCCCGCGATAGACGCCCGTGTTGGAGCCGTAGAACACGCAATCTTCGGTGAAGATCTCGTCGACAGCCGCACGTCGGCGCGCGGGGTCGTTTTCACCGAAGACATCATGAAGATTGCGGCTCAGCAAGCCCGATATGCTGTAGGACATGTTCACCTGATTCTGGCCGTGCCCCTAAGCTGCACCTTTTCCATCGGCTGGAAAGGTAGGGGCGCGGGACCGGAGATCCTTTCCGGACGGATTCCTTTGCACTTGGTCGTGTAACGCGTTAACGTTCAACCTGCGCAAGGCACTCTTCAGCGTACGAGGTACTTCTCACTGCGAAGCTGGTAATTCCGACTGGATTCGAACCAGTTACCTCGTGCTCCGGAGGCACGCGGTCTATCCAAATGAGCTACGGGACCACTCTTGACTGCATCCTCGCCCGGACCAAGCTATTTCTCCGGCGGCAAATGGTCACGAGGCATAAGGCCTTTGCTTGTAATTGAGAGGCTCACGATTTCGCGTCTCAGGCCAATTTTAGGCGACCTCAATTTGACAAGGACGCGAGTAGGTTAAGAACTCCCGGCTTGACTCGGGGCAGACGAACCGCGATTAGAACGCTCTCGGAACTATCGGCCTTTAAATCCGCAGCTATGGGCTAGCTCTTGCGGGAATGAGAAGAGACCCGTCAGTAGGGGACCTCGTTGATCGGTGGTGCGGCGGGGTCGCTTTGCTGGTCGTTCGCACCGGATCAATCGAGTGTTCGGATCGTAGAGCGTTTTGCTGCATTTCCGAAACGTGTTAGGGGCCTCGAAGTTTGCGGTGGGTCCGAAACGGCGTGCGGTGCGCTACCTCAGTTTAGGAGGAAAACGAAGCGCGAGCGGAACGAACGCAAGTGCCGGGCGCAAAGGATGTCGGCTGAAGGGGCGTGCCAAGTACATCAGGAAGGAAAGAGGACGCCGGAGAACCCTGGAGAAGCGTTGACATCGTAATCTGTAATCAGTTCGCTTTGTCTTCGAATCCACTACCAAACGTTAGATACAACTAAGTTCTCCGTAGACGTGCTGCTCAATCCATACACTGGTTTGAGATACTTCTGCAGAAACGCCAACTCCCGCCGCCACGCATCCAGTCGGTGCTCCCGCTGGGTGAAGCCGTGCCCCTCATGTGGGTACGTCACATATACATAGAATTTCCCCGCCTTCTTCAACGCCTCCGCGAATTGTGCCGCTTCGTATGGAGGTACCTGCGGATCTTCTTCTCCATGCAAAATCAGTATCGGCGTTTTGATCTGTGCGACATCGGGAAGAATGTCGGCTTGCCGATATACATTTGGCTTCTCAGCCGGAGTTCCGCCCATCTTGGTTTGCCATCGCAAAACCGAGTTAGCGTTCGTTCGTTCCAAGAATGTTGCGCGATTTACGACGCCGGAAATGTCGATGCCTGCCGCAAATACATCCGGGTATTTCGTCACGGCAAAGTTGACCATCGTGCCGCCATGGCTTCCACCGGCGATGGCAATCCGCTTGGGATCCGCAATTCCTTGGTCGGCTAGATATTGCGCTGCCGCCGCTACGTCGGCCACCTCACCGCCGCCTGAATCTTCCACATTTAAATTGCGGAACTTTTCGCCATACCCATCACTGCCACGATAATTCGGCAGCAACACGGCGTAACCCTGCTGGGCGAGGTAAAGCGACCACGGCGAAAACGTGAAGGTATCCTGTCCTTCGGGTCCGCCGTGAATCCACAGCACGGCTGGATACCGTTGGCGTTCGGTATATCCGACGGGTTTGTAGAGAATACCTGCCAGCGGCAATCCGTCTTTGCCTTTGAAGTGCACCACAGTCGGTGCAGCAAATCCGGCAGCTTGGAAATCCAGCGGTAGGGTGCGCGTTAGCGCCCGCACTTCCTCTTTACCGAAGACGGCCGCAACATATAAGTTCGGCGAATCGAGCGGGGTGCTGCGCACAAAGTAAATGTGCTTGCCATCGGGTGACCATTGCGGAGCACTCTCCACGTCCGGCCCTAAATCCGCCAACTGCCGTGGTACCGCTCCATCCACCGGCACAATCCAAATGTGCCGCTGCTCGAGTCCATTCCGGTTGGATACGATCGCCAAAAAGTTGCCATCCGGCGAATACACCGGGAAATTATCTTCAGCGTCGCCATCGGTTAGTTGCTTCGGCGTCCCTCCGTGAGCGGGCAACAGGTAGACCTTGTCCCAACCCGTGTCCTGCAGCACAACCGCAATCGTTTTCCCGTCCGGTGACCAGGCGCCGGCATTTACGGACCACGCGCCGCCACGATCCGGCTTGGCAGTATAAATGGTCTCCGGATCTCCCACCGGACCGCCTTCCCTCCGATCAAACGTCAGAACGTTCAGCTTTCCGGCGAAGAACTTCCGCGATCGCTCGGTGTAGGCGATAAGCGTTCCGTCGGGAGACCATTTTGGATGCGGATCGAACCGATCTACGGAAACGGCATCGCCGTTATCGATCGAATCGGCCGAGGAGGAATAGTTTTCAGTCGCGGCGAGATAATTCAGACGCTTTCCGTCTTCGCTGACTGCGTAGAGTTCATTCCGCCCGTGGCGCCCACTCTCAAAGAGGATCCAGGTCCCCCTAGGATTCCACACCGGCGCGTGGTCGGCCGCTCCGCGCGGGTCGCCCATTCCGGCGGAACCTTCGGTCAGTTTGCGCGGTGGACCTCCCGAAGCTGACACGACCCAAATCGCTCCCCTACTGACGAATGCTAGTTTGCGACTGTCCGGCGACCACGCCAGTTCCGATTTTGCGCCCTCCGTTGTCGTCAAAATCGCGGCCGGCCCGGTATCCGCGGGCAGCAACACGATCTCTTCGTCTCGAATCGTCGCAAACTGCCTCCCGTTGGGAGAAAGAACGACCGGGCCCACATTCGATACCGCAAGCAGATCATCTAGTGTGATACGCGCCGCGCCGAACGCACTGCATAGCATCGACACTCCCAAAGCCACCGCACGGAGAAATGATTTCCTCGATTGAAAGTTCTTGACCATTGTCTTATCTCGCTAGATCCGTTCAGAAGTTCAACTTCGCTGTCACTACCACCACCCGCCCGGAAACGATTGCTCCTTGGCCGGTGCCGTAGATACTAGTCGGCGTACTTACCGTGCTGGTGATCAAGCCTAACGATCCGGACGCTGCATTCAGGTTCGGCACAGCAAAATTGGGATGGTTCAGCACGTTATAGGCGCTGGCGCCGATCTCGAAATTGAAACGCTCCACCACCTGAAATTTCTTCGTCAGCTGCGTATCCAAATCGAAGAATTCCGGCCCGCGAAAGCTATTCGGCGGAATGTTTCCGAAATCAGTTTGCACATCGCCGTTCCTCGCCGTGGCTCTCGCGACGGCGAAATTCGATGGCCCGAAGCACGCCGAGTTCACATTCGTGCACGATACCCCGAGCAAACCCGGCGTCAACAAGTCCGCCAAGACGTTTGCATTGCTTCCGAAATTTTTCGAGAGCAGTCCTGAAATTTGACTGTTGGTGACCGAAAAGGGCCGTCCGCTGTACAAGTACGCCTTACTTCCGAAGGTCCAGCCGCTCGCTACCCAATTCAGCGCTCGATGCGAGAACTTCCATGGCGTGGCCCACACGAGGTCGCCCGTCAATGCATGGCGCGTATCGAAATCGGTCGGCCCATAGCCGCTCGAAAGATTGTAGGGAGTGTAGACGATCGGTGTCGACGCCGTTACACCGGGATCGAGCTGTAATGCGTGGCTCCACGTATACCCCAATTCCCCTTGAAAACCGACACTGAAGGAGTGACGAATCGAGAGCGTCAAGGCGTTGTAATTCGAATATCCGTTGTCCAGCAGCTCGGTCACGCTCGAAAAACGCGGATCGGGCGCAACCAGGGGTGTACCCGCAAACCCCTTCGGATACCGCGATGGTGTCGAAATATAAATGTTGGCGGCGGGATCCGTAACGCTCTCGTGGTAACCGTGATCTCCCGAATAGGTCGCCGCGAAGACGTCATGTGGAGTCAACGGCTGCTCAATCTCGAAACTCCATTCGACGACCTTCGCACTATAGAACTCCTGCGGCGTCACGTAGAAGGACGGCGCGGCAAATTGCACTTGGCCCAGCGCTGCTTGCAACTCGGTCAGTGTATAACCTTGTGCGAATCCGCTCTGAAATGCCGAATTCGACGCAATCGCCGCCGCCTGCGAACTGCCCGCCGCCGACGCTGATCCCAGGCTTCCGAAATTCACGATTGGACTGAACTTGTTGGGTGCATTGTTGAACACGTTTGCCGCCAAGTTACCCGCGAAGGTATTCGCAAACAGACCGGCCCCGGCGCGAATCACTGTTTTACCCTGACCGAAGGGTGTGAACACGATTCCCAGCCGCGGCTCCGGAATCACCCGTTCGAGCTTCGGAAAGGCATTGTGCAGTCCGGTCTGGATGGTCGAGTTATACGGGACGGTGAGGCCGCCCTGATATCCGGCTCCCAGAAACGCTGTATCCAATCGCGAGAAGCAGTCGTCGGTGCAGGCCGGGTTTTCGTTCTGCTCGAAGCGAATCCCATAGGTCAGCTTCACGCGCCGGCTCACGTCCCATTCGTCCTGCACGTAATAACCAAGCGAAAACAGCCGGATATGCGCGTGCTCGAGCAACGGAAACGATTGCGTGAACTTACTGCCTGTGGCGGGGCTTATAACGCCATCGGCGAAATCCGTCAACGAGCTAAATGTGTAGCTACCAATCTCCGAACCGCTTGAAATGCTGCTATCCGTCACGCGGTTGTGCCGGAAATTAGTCCCCGCCTGCACCGTATGGCTGCCGTGGTTCCAGGAGATGTCGTCGATGAACTGCAGCTGCGAACCCGCGCGGCCGTACGGTAAGGCCGCACCCAACGATGCAAATCCCACGTTCGTTTGGCTGTTCGTCGAAATGTTGAGGCCGTTCGCGCTGCCGTTAGCTCCGCCGTCGTTAAACGCGAAGATCTCCGGTATCAGCGACTGCGCCTTCGAAAAACTCGCCACCCCGAAGACAGCGGAATACCAATTGGTGCTGGCTACAAAGTTATTGACGAGGTTCGGATTGATCACGTAGGTGTGGTTTACCTGCCCGATGATCCACGGCTGGTTGCTCTGCGTATTGAACGCCGCATTGATCGGGTTCGTACTGCTCGCCTGAAGTCCCCAATCGTCACTGAATCGGAAATAGATCTTTTGCTTGTCGTTGATTGTGTGATCTACGCGCGCGGAGACATAGTTTTCCGTGTTCACGCTCGACGCATTCGTCCCGAATGCCAACGCACAGGGAATCTGCCGTCCAAATTCCGGCGCGCCGACGCTGCGGTTGATGGGTGTTCCCACGAAGCCTTGTGTGCCGCAACCCAGATTTCCACTGCCATCCTGTAATGGACCCGACCCGTTCGTCACCGGAACCGCCCGGCCCGATCCCGGCGCGCTGTTGTATAAATTGAACGCGTCTTGATAAATCGGCAGCGCCGGTGCCGGCACGTGCGCAAGAATGTATCGCTCCAGCTGGGGCGACGGCAGCGACACCACGCCCGTCGACGGCAACGCATACCGCAATCCTTCCGTGTTGATGAAGAAGAATGTCTTGTTCTTTCGAATCGGTCCGCCGATTGAGCCAGCATATTGATTGGCAACCGAGCGGCCCCGCTGTGTTCCTGTCGCGTTCTTGAAGAAGTCGTTCGCGTTGAGAATCGCGTCGTTGTAGCTCTCCGACAGATTTCCGTGAAATTGATCGGTGCCGGACTTGGTGACAAAATTTACTTGCGCGCCCGCCATGCGTCCGTACTGCGCGCTGTAGGCGTTCTGCACCACCGCCGCTTCTGAAACATCGTTCGCACCCAGCGTGTTATTACTCGATCCCGACTTGTTGTTGTTCGTATACGGCTCGGTGATATCAGCACCGTTCAGCGTGAAAAGCGTCGAGCTGAAAGGGATACCGTTCACGTTGAAATTTCCATTCCCCCCGCCGACGTTGAGCCGTATCCCCGGCACGCTAAACGCCACGTTGGTGATGTCGCCACCATTCATCGGCAAATCTCGTACCTGCATCTCGCTGAAAGACGTCGCACGATTGGCATTCTCAGTCGCCAACACCTCGGATTGCGAAACCACTTCCACCGTTTGCGACGTGCTCTTCACTTCGAGCACGAGATCCAGTTTTTGCTGCTGCCCGACCAACAACGTGACCTTCGAAATGCCCGAGCGCAAGCCCTGCGTCTCCGTTGAGACGGCGTAATCGCCGGGTTTCAGCAGCGGAAAGCGATACTGTCCGGAACCGTTGGTTTTGATGGTTTGAACCTGATTCGTTCCGGTTTGCTCAAGCGTCACGGTTGCAGCCGTGACCACCGCACCCGACGAATCCGTCACGGTGCCGAGCAAATCACCCGTCGTAATCGTTTGCGCCAGGATTAGCGGCGCAGCTAGCGCCAGCAGGGCAGCTAAGAACTTCGATAAGCGTATCGAAAGAACAGACATAAACACCTTCCCTTTTTCAAATCGCGCTACGGTTCAAACGTTGAGGAACGGTTATTTAGGTCAACAACAAGCGACAAGGCTGGCTGAGGAAGTAAGATCTTTAACAGAATTGACGGGTCTGATAATAATACCCATTTGTCTATAGACAATATTCAGATTCTGTCGCGGCGTCAAGCCCCCTCGTCGATTAACTTCAGCGATCAAACCGCATTCCGATCAATGGCGCAAAGACGCGGTTACGGAAATCCGGCAATTACTCTCGACCGCTTTGCGCTTGCCAAACCAATAGAAGAAAGCCGCGAGCCAGGTTATGGCGAAGGAAACAAATATACCGGTCGTCTATACGATTCGCGGTTGCGATGCCTGCATGAAGCTGCAACCGCAAGAAGCACGATTCTCCCGTTCATAGATCGACAATAGGGTATTTGCCCGGTATAGTCAAGCCCACCAAGAAGTACTCACGGCCGAGCCCCCGGGAACTCAGCTTTCGCGTATCGTCCTGGAAGTGGGAGGAGAGCGAATCTCTGGAGATGTCTTTTGAGGCGGACAGACGGGCGACCTGTGACCGGTCAGACTTCCTATAAGTGCATACTGGACGCGATCGGCGCGCCTGATCGGGCTCATTTTCCCCTTCTAAGGTTCCCCTTCGCCGGATCCTCTATGGTGCGTGAGGCTAAGTGTTCGCGCGAGGTGATCTGGTATCGAAAGCTAAGTGGGTCAAGACTGTCCAGTCAACCATCGTCAGTTTCCGCTTGTGGGTACATCAGGAAGTGTTCTGGACTTGCCCCCAAATTTGAGACAAACGGTTAAGGCTCAAAATTCATCGAATGGAGAATTGAGTCAATGGGATTGTCTCGCAGGCAGTTCACGAAAGAGTTCAAATTAGCCGCCGTACGGCGGCTGGAGCAGGGCGTATCGATTGCAGAGGTAGCACGGGGAATGGAAGTTAACCCGAACGTGCTGCACCGCTGGCGTCGCGAGTTCCGAGAAGCCCCAGGCAATGTGTTTCCCGGCAACGGGAAGCAACGTTGGTCGGAAGGGCGGATCGCTGAATTGGAAAGAAAGATCGGCCAGCAGGCGTTGGAGATCGATTTTTTGAAGGGGTGCTTGCAGCGCATCGAGGAACAGCGGATGCTGCAGGCGTTGACTGGAAATCCGCCGTCTACCGGAAGGTCAAAGAAGAAATGAATGCCGTCCGGGGGCTGACAGTGGAGCGCATGATACAGCTCGGGCGCGTAAGCCGCGCCAGTTTCTATCGCTTCGACGAGAACGCTCATCCGAGCCACGACGCAGACATGGATCTGCGCGATGCGATCCAACGGATTGCATTGGAGTGGCCGAGCTACGGACGACCGAGAATCACCGCGGAATTGCGGCGCTGCGGGTGGAAGGCGAATCCCAAACGCGTGTATCGGATTCTGCGGGAAGACAATCTGCTGTGCATCCGGAAGCGAAAGTTCGTCGTGACGACCGATTCCAATCACGGCCACAGAGTCTACCCGAATCTGGCGCGCACGATGGTGCTGACCGGTGTGGACCAGCTTTGGGTGGCTGATATCACATACATTCGGCTGCGTGAGGAGTTCGTCTTTCTAGCCGTCATCCTGGACGCCTTCTCACGACGCGTCATCGGCTGGGCGTTGGACCGGACCTTGGAGGACAAGTTAACATTGACGGCGCTGCAAATGGCATTGTCGCGGCGCAGCGTGCAACCGGGTCTGGTTCACCATTCCGATCGCGGTTCGCAGTATGCCAGCGGCGACTACACGGACTTGCTCAAAGAGAACGGAATCGGCGTGAGCATGTCGCGCAAAGGCAACCTCTGGGACAACGCCGCCTGCGAATCGTTCATGAAGACGCTCAAATACGAAGAGGTTTTTCGCAGCGAATACCGGGATTTGAAAGAGGCGCATCGGTTGATTCGCGAGTTCCTGGAGAAAATCTACAACGAAAAGCGGCTTCACTCCGCGCTCGGCTATGTACCGCCCACGGAGTTCGAAGACAATCTCGCGGCGCAACAAAACGAGACCGCTACGCGGCGGCTTTCTGTATGAGTTTTTTAGGCATCGGGAAATCTATCCATCCGATGAGGACGCCAGCATCGCCGGCGTCCCCGCCTCATCGTTCGGATGAGTTTCCGGCTGGCTATTCCTTGGCGGGTTTGCGCTCCCGCAGCGCCCGCCTCCGCTTCACCAGCCACTTCCGACTGTGCCCTAAAGTCGTCTTGCCGGTCGATTGTTTTTCATCGAACGGTCAACACTGTCTTAACTGTTTGTCTCACCCCAGGGGGCAGGCCCAGGACAGGCGGACCGCTGGCGCCCGGAAGTGCGATGTCTTGGGCATAGTTGTAAGCCATCCAGTTCATCTCCCAAGATCCGAACAGCCATGCTCGCACCTGCTTCACTGCGTCGTCCTGAAGCGAGAGATGTCCCGGCGGCTCTTCGAGGATGACTTTGCGCATATCCGCGGGGTTAACCGGAACCCAGCCATAGGCGCTCAGGTAGACTTCGGCACGACAATGCTGCGCCTTGGTCACATCCTCGAAAGAGACACAAAGACTCCTGCAGCTCGTCCTGGACGGAGCGATGCGAATGCCGTCCACGTCACGGGCGGCTAGACCGGCGGCTCGCGCGAGTCCAACAAAAAGCGCGTTCAAATCGGCACACTTGCCACCGAGATCTCCCGACTCCAGCATGAACCGGACGTCGCCGCTGCCACAGCCTTGCGTTTTGGGCTTGCGGTACGTATTCTCCACGACCCACTCATAAATCGCATGGGCCTTATCCACGTCTGTTTTCGCGGCTTTGGTGATCTCTGTGGCGCGTTGTTTGACTATGCCGTCGGTGGGCAACATTCTGGTCGGTTGCAGCCATGCGTTCAATTCAGACCGTGTTGCCCTCCTTGGATTGCCGGGCACCGAAAAATCCACCACCCAATTTCTTGTCTTTACCCGTGTGGTGAGCGCGAGCGCCGGCTTCGCTCCTGGCGGAAATTGCGCAGTAATCAGATTCAATCCTCGCGCGCTCTTAACGATGCTTGCCGTTCCGGCTTCACAGTGAAGCGTGTTGGTAATCGTCCTCTGAAAAGGCGACTCCTCGAGCAACGCAACCGGAGCCCACACACGCGTGACGCCCGCCGGTTTCAAAATCTCAATCTGCGTAGTGATCTCGAAGCTTTGCCAGCTACGCGACGTGAGCTCTTGCTCTCTTGTGATTTCGGGAAGCGCTAGCGCGAGTCCGCCCAGAAAGAATGCTGGTTGTTTCGAGGAACCGACGACGATTCATCAGTATGGCTCCGGTGACTTTGTCTATTGTGAGCGATAGTGCGTTCTGTGTCCCGCGCGAAACCACAGACGGTCCGCAAAACTTAAGCCATTCATCGGCCTGCCGCAAGCTTCGTGC
This sequence comes from uncultured Acidobacteriaceae bacterium, assembly GCA_963722935.1. Taxonomy (GTDB): domain Bacteria; phylum Acidobacteriota; class Terriglobia; order Bryobacterales; family Bryobacteraceae; genus Bog-105. Next base: position 37,133 of record CAVROY010000003.1, read on the forward strand.
CTTGAACGCGCGCTGTTATCTTTGCAAACGCCAGATCCCTCGCGGTTGAAGTGTCGTCAAGAAATAGAGCAAATCCGCAGTGGTCTGTGGTGCCAAGCTGAGCCGTGGGGATGAACTCCGCAGTTTCGAGTACTCGGGCACACACCTTCTCCGGGCTTTCCACCTCAGCATCGATCGGATCAATGACACCCACAAAACCGCTTCGACCTCCAAGCCGCAGTTCCGCCCCGAATGCGCGATTTCAGGTAGAGGCTGTCCGCGCGTGCGGCAGTGAGAGCTGCGACTAAGCGCATACTTTGCGAACTGTGTTCCGCGAATCGTTCGCGCGCTTCTCTTGCGCTCTCGAAAGCTCCTTTAAACCATTTGGGACAGCGGCTATTACAGGCGGTGAACCACCAACGCCAGCCCTTTTTACGGCTTTGATCGATTCAGAGCTGCTGAACCAAGGCTTTCAAACATTTACCGACTTTGTGTGTTCGCAAGAAGTTCGCTCCCCGGGAAAAAGATGCTGTAAGTCCGTGATTTTAAATGGTGGCCAGGGACGGAATCGAACCGCCGACGCCAGCCTTTTCAGGGCTGCGCTCTACCGACTGAGCTACCTGGCCGCTCGTTGGGAAGCCACCAGTCTAGCAAACTGGCTGTGTACCTCCAGTGCGCTCGAATACGCTTCGCGGATGCGGGTACCGGGGGTAAACCAGCTCTTCCGCCGGCCAATGCGCGCGACTCCATGTTCTTGATATACTCCGGTTTGACGGCGTTCTCGATGGGCGAACAGCGATTAGGCGATGTCATTGACGACCACTGCGTGAAGTGCCGCCGCATCACGAATCATTCCATTGTTTCTTTGGTGGACGGGCAGGCGGCCAAAGTTCGATGCCGCACCTGCTATCACGACCATGACTATCGCCACGAACAGGCTCCTCCCTCCAAAAAAGAGTTGAAGAAAGCCGAGGCCGAAGCGGCATTGCAATTGGAAAACGGGCAACCGCCAACCGGTCCGGAAGAGCTCGAGAAGAAGAAGACCAAAAGCGAACACGCCTGATCAACCCAGCAATTCCCTCCGCGAAGCTCTCGCGCTCGACATTATTCGCCGTCTCCGCGGAAATGGCTACAAAGCGTATCTGGTCGGCGGCTGTGTTCGCGACAGACTTCTTGAGATCGTTCCCAAAGACTACGACGTCAGCACGGACGCCACTCCGGCGCAGGTCCTGGAACTGTTTCCCGAATCGGAAATCGTCGGAGCTCATTTCGGTGTCGTTCTCGTAAATCGGGGCGGCGGAGTTCAAGTCGAAGTCGCCACGTTTCGAAGCGAGGGAGCTTATGCGGACGGCCGCCGCCCGGAGGCGGTGCGCTTCGAGCGGGATCCGGCCCTCGACGCGCAGCGCCGCGATTTCACCATCAACGGGCTGCTGGAAGATCCCTTTTCAGGCGAGATCCTCGATTTCGTGGGCGGTCGCGCCGACTTGGAGCAAAAAATCGTTCGCGCTATCGGCGATCCGGAACAGCGCTTCAAAGAAGATCATCTCCGTATGCTGCGCGCGGTAAGATTCGCCGCACGTCTCGGTTTTACGATCGATCCGCGCACATTGGGTGCTATCAGTCGCATTGCGCATTGCATCTGTCGGATCTCCGCCGAGCGGATACGCGATGAGCTGGTTCGCATCTTGATTGACAGCGATGCGCATCGCGGATTTCAATTGCTTGACGAAAGCGGTCTGTTGCTCTACATTTTTCCCGAAATTAAAGCCTTTCAAGGCGTTCAGCAGCCCCCGGAGTTCCATCCGGAAGGAGACGTCTGGACTCATGTCATGCTGATGCTTGGCCAGCTTCATAAACCCAGCGCCACCCTCGCTTTTGGTGTTCTGCTGCATGACGTTGGTAAGCCATCCACGTTTCGTGTAGCCGACCGCATTCGCTTTGACGCACACGCCGAGGTGGGCGCCCTTATGGCCAGAAAGCGGATGTCGCAGCTCAAATTCGCGAATGATGAGGTGGAGCACGTCACTTCTCTGGTCGCAAATCACATGCGCTTCAAAGATGTACAGAAGATGCGCACGAGCACGCTGAAGCGCTTTCTGCGGCTGCCTCATTTCGACGAGCATCTGGAGCTTCACCGGCTCGACTGCCTCGCGAGTAATGGACGTACTGATAGTTACGATTTCGTTCGTGCGAAACTTGCCGAGTTCGATCAACAGGAACTGCGGCCCCCTCGGTTGATCAGCGGCAAGGATCTGATCGAAGCCGGCTACAAGCCCGGTCCGGCATTCGGTCGCGCTCTCGAAGCGGTGGAAACGGCTCAACTGGACGGAGAGATTGAGACCCGCGAAGCGGCGTTGCAACTCGCTATATCTGTGTTGAATTCCTGAAAAATGACGGCCGCGCTCAGCGGTCGCATTGGCAATGGCGGAAGAAACTTTGCTATTTTCAGTCCAGCTCTCGCATCCAATACCAGAGCTTAAGCATCCCAATTTTGACACCGGCTCTGAGGAGATCTTTCTATGCCAGCAGTGGCCCCGGCGCGCAATACGTTGCTCGCGGAACTTGAATGCGCACGCGCCGAAAGCGATCGCCTATTTGATCTTCTGAAGGCAGATGCGCTGTATGAGCGCCCCATATCCCAAAGACACCGCGTCATCTTCTATGTCGGTCATCTAGATGGGTTTGATTGTATTCAGATCTGCCGGGAGGCGCTCGGCCTGAAGTCTCCAGAACCCAGGCTAGACGATCTTTTTCAAGCCGGCATCGATCCCGATTCTTCTCATCTCCCCACCGACACACCTGCGGATTGGCCCTCTTTGCAGCAAGTACGGAAATATGTGGCACGCTGCCGGGCGCGGGTGGACGCGCATCTCGACAGCGCACCCGAGGAGATCGTGTATTTGGCGCTGGAGCATCGTCTCATGCATATCGAGACGCTCGCATACATGTTTCACAATTTTGCACACGCGCTAAAACAAGCGCCCGCGTTTCCGCGCGTAAAAGAAAATACACTATCGGGATTTGTAAACGATTGGCGCGACATTCCTGCTGGATACGCCTTGGTTGGGAAGGAGGAGGACGGCTCGTTCGGCTGGGATAACGAATATGGCCAAGTACGTGCGCGCGTGCCTGGATTTCGAATGCAGCGCTATAACGTGACGAACGGCGAGTACCTGCGATTTGTCGAGCAAGGCGCAAAGATGCCTCATTTTTGGGTCCGGCATGGAAACTCCATTTACTATCGCGGCATGTTTCAGGATTTTCCGCTGCCGCTCGATTGGCCCGTTTACGTGACCCAATTGGAAGCCGAATCTTACGCCAAATGGCTCGGCAAAGCGTTACCCACGGAAGAACAGTTTCATCGTGCGGCATACGGAACTCCATCGGGAGAAACACGCCCCTTTCCCTGGGGACATGCAGAGCCCATATACGCTCACGGCAATTTCGATTTCAAGCGGTGGGATCCCGAACGTGTGTATGCGACTCCAGCAGGAGATAGCGCCTTCGGCGTGAGCCAACTCGTCGGTAACGGCTGGGAGTGGACCAGCACGCCATTCGGACCGCTGCCCGGCTTCAAGCCCCGCGATTCCTACCCTGGATACTCAGCTAACTTCTTTGATGGTGAACACTACGTAATGAAGGGCGGTTCGGCGCGCACGGCGGCGCGTCTATTGAGAAGCTCTTTCCGGAATTGGTTTAGGCGCGACTATCCCTATATGTACGCCACGTTTCGCTGCGTGGAGAATTAGGACGGCGAATGTCTGCATCTGTCAAGCCGCAATTATCGTCTTTTGCAGTGGATGTTATTGAAGGCTTTTCCGGTCCGCGCCAGAAGAGCATCTCACCGCGCTATTTCTATGACGATCTCGGCAGCACCCTGTTCGAGGCCATTACACTTCTTTCCGAATACGGCCTGACACGAGCGGACGAACGTTTGCTTTGCCGTCATGCTACTAAGATCGCAGCCGAAACGGGACCACTCTCGTTAGTAGCTGAGTTAGGCAGTGGCAGTGGAAAGAAAACCCGGCGACTCCTCGAAGCACTGGCGCAAACGACGGATTCGCTCATTTACCGACCGATCGACTTATCGCGTGCCGCGCTGGACCGTTGTGAACGGGAACTCAGTGACATCTGTGCCGTCAACAGCGTTTCGGGAGATTGGATTGACGGCTTGCGCGAGGTTGCCCTTTCTCGCAACGACGACCTCCCGTTGTTACTTCTGTTTCTTGGAAGCTCCATTGGCAATCTGGATCGGGCATGCATCCCAGAGTTCTTGCGCAACTTGACATTTCATCTTCGACCCGGCGATTTCTTTTTATTGGGCGCCGATCTTATCAAAAGCATCGATACGATGATTGCTGCCTATGACGATCCCACGGGAGTCACGGCCGCGTTCAATTTGAATATCCTGGGGCGCATCAATCGAGAACTCGAAGCGGATTTCGATTTGCGCGCGTTTGCGCATGAAGTCCGGTGGAATGAGCAGTACCGAAGAATCGAAATGCACTTACTGTCCTGCCAGGCTCAGCGTATCGCTATACGGGCTTGCGACCTGACGGTTCACTTTCAGGCAGGCGAGACAATTTGGACGGAGTCTTCGCACAAGTTCACCGAAAGCGAGCTCGAAAAGTATGCGTTCTCGAGTGGATTCGCGCCGCTTGCGACGTGGATAGATCCCCAATGGCCTTTTGCGGAGACGCTTTGGCACGTTCGGTAGTACAGCCCGAACTCGTGACCGTTTTATTGAAGAAGCAGCCCCCAGGATATTCCGTGCTTTGGAATCCAGATGCGCTCCCCGGCACGATAACGGAGCGCATAGCGCGCCATCACCCGTGCTTCGCAGCGCGTCGTTTGCGAAGCATACCTTTGGATAAGGTGCACTTTTTCAGAAACTCCGTAAGTGCCGTTTCGGATAATAGCCGGCCTTAAAGGGAGTCGTGCTTCGCGAGACAGTTCGTCGAGTTTCGCCTGCAAGCTCTCTTCCGCAGTCCACGTGGCGTAAGGAAGATCTTCATAAAAGCCAACTCGATAATTCAGTGGTTGCGCAGTTGCGGCTTTGTTGACTGCGCAGTGGTCCACGTGATTGCCTAGACCGAGTGGCGCCAGAAGCAATCCTCGGTTACAATAGCGGCGCACGTAAACCGCTAGACGCTCAGCTTCCCCGCTTGCTTGCAGTCGAGCTGTCTCTGGATCGCAAACTGAGTTTGACCCCACCCCCAGCCGGAGAGGCGCGTCGAGCAAATCCAGCGATTCCACTCCGATCTTCCTGTCGATAGCAGCTAGCGCAGCGCGATCCTCTGTGCTTCTCAGCGACGAAATGCTGGCCACTCTGGATGATAGCGCTCGCGGAGCGTACTCGCTTCGAGTGAAGAAGTTCACGACAGTGATGCGGACTGGCAGCTTTCGCCAACGCGATAACGCGATCGACAAAGAAAAAACGGCATCATCCCGATGGGGCGAAAGAATCGTCACATCCAGCATTCAGCAGGTTAGTTCGCGTTAGAATGCAACGGCCGGTCGAATGGGCATGGCAGAACTGGCGGCTACCGCCGCGGTCGCCGGCTTGGCGGCGAAATCTGGCGCCGCTGCAAGCTGTTTACACAACGTCAATGCCTGCGCCACAACTTGATCCATGTTGTAGTACTTATAAGTTGCCAACCGGCCTACAAAATGAACATCCTTGTGGGCGGCAGCGAGTTCAGCATAGCGTTTATATAATGCTGAATTGTCTGGTGTCGGCACAGGGTAGTATGGATCTCCTTCGCTCGCTGGATATTCGTAAACCACGCTCGTCTGGCGATGTATCTGACCAGTTATATGCTTAAACTCAGTCACCCGCGTGTAGGCTTGATCGTTCGGATAATTGATCACTGCAACCGGCTGGAGATATTCGGTATTTAAAGTCTCGTGCTGAAACTTCAGCGAACGGTAGGGGAGTTCGCCGTACCGAAATTTAAAGAATTCATCTACCGGACCCGTGTAGATGACTTCGCGGTGCCGAACCCGGTCAACAACATCCCGGAAATCAGATCCCAATTCGATCGTAATATTCGAGTGATCCAACATCTTCTCAAACATGCGAGTATAGCCATATTTCGGCATCGCCTGAAAACGATCCGTGAAGTAGCGGTTGTCGCGATTGGTGCGGACGGGAATCCGAGCCGTTACTAAAGCATCAAGCTCCGATGGATCCTTCCCCCATTGTTTCCTCGTGTAGTTTTGGAACAGCTTCTCATAAAGATCGCGGCCAACTTTACTAACGACCACGTCCTCGGATGTCCGTATGGATTTGCGGTGCTCCGCACGCGCGGCGAAGAAGTCCTCCACTTCCTGGTCGGATTTGAGATCCAGACCGTAGAGCTCATTCACTGTATTTCGGTTAATGGGAACAGGGACGAGCTTTTCATTTACAGAGGCAAGCACCCTGTGTTCATAGGGCCGCCATGTAGTGAACTGCGATAAATACTGCACAACCTGCTCGGAATTTGTATGAAAGATGTGGGGGCCATACCGATGGACTAGCAGACCGTCTGAATTGTAATGGTCATACGCATTGCCGCCGACGTGATTACGCCGGTCGATCAGTAAAATTCTCTTTCCGTAACATCGAGCCATTCGCTCGGCGATCACGGCCCCAGCAAATCCCGCCCCAACGATTAAATAATCAAACATGGGATGTGCCCTTTATGGCCACATCCAGAGTGGGCGTCAGTATCTTAACAGTGTCGAACGGCAATTGCTTAGGCGCAAGTTTGTTTTCCATAAGGTTGTTCATTTCCGTCCAGGTTTTGTCCCATGAAGACTGCGAAAGAAATCTCTCGACCCTGGTGTGAAACTCCACACTTGGTGGACTCTCCAGGATCGTTTCCGCAGCCCTGATAAATTCGCCAGCGTCTCTGGCAACGTGAACGAGGCCAAGCTCGCCATATGGGACAGCGACATCGCGGATGGGTGTAGAGACAACAGGCAATTCCGCTGCGAGATACTCGGGCGTTTTTGTTGGGCTGATGTATCGCGTCAACTCGTTCAGCGCGAACGGAAGTATTCCAATGTCCCATCCACCGAGATAACCCGGCAAATCGGCGTATTGCTTGATCCCCAGGTAATGAATATTTGCGGCTCGTGGCAGCGTGGCCGGGTCAATCTTCACTACCGGGCCGAGAAGGACCAATTGCCACTCAGGCCGGGACTGCGCAATACCTCGCAAGAGCTCCAGATCCATTCGCTCATCGATTACACCGGCGTAGCCCAGCCGCGGGTGCGCGATGTGCGCTTGATCGTCCGGATCCTGTGCAACCGACCGCGCTTTCGAAAAATGTGCCACATCGACGCTGCTGGGGAACAAATGAACGGAACCGTGCTGCTTGCGTTTCGATTCGAAGAGACTCGCTCCTCCAGTGAAAACTAAATCGGCTCGGTCGAATAACGTCGATTCATTCTTCTTCATCGCGGCGGGAGCGCCCGCAAACGCCGACAACTCGTCCATGCAGTCATATACGGTCAGGAGTGGTTTCAGCGCAGACGAGAAGGCGAGAGCCATTGGCGTGTAGTACCAGGCAATGCATTGCTTGACAGCGTGCTCAGCCAGCACCGACTGAAGGAACTGCCTCTGATATTCCGTGATCAGCTGCTGAGCGAGCCCATGCGGCAAAACCGGTGTGTATACCCGCACGCCACTTTCTGAACAGATCGAGGTGCGCAAGTGCGGTTGCGCATTTTCGAAAACCGGCTCTTCAACAAAAAAGACTCTGCGCTTACGTGCAAACCGGCTCATTAGGTGCTGAGGCCGCTGGAAAACGAAATCCCATCGCAGATGAGAAAGACAAATCAGATCGACGTTGTTCGGGATCATGGATGAATTGATAACTCCGTTGCAGCAGAGGCTGCTGGTTCGAAATGGCCGTGGCGAGGGGCACGTGTATTTCGCGGTGGCCGACCTCGTCGGCGTAATCGAAAAGGCCGTTACAGCAGTGCCGATCGTCTTCCCAACCTGGGTGATTTACGATCGGATACAAACAGATGCCATGAACGGGAATCTCAAGGTAATGAGCCTTGATGACTTCGTTCGAGACGTAGTGGAACCAGTCCGCGCGCCGGTCGTCCTCGGTTCCGGTTTCTGATACAAAAAGCGGTCGTCGATAGCGCAGCCATACCTCTTCCAGAATTCTGTGAAATGGCCGATAGCGCGGATCATCTCGCGACAGAGGTTCCGAATTGTGAACCCATTGGTTGCGCTCGTAAAAATTGACTCCGACGATATCCAGATATTCGGGTCGGCCTCCCAGTTCCGGAGCCATTCTGCCCGATAACATGTCCCAGGCTTGAAACTGCGCTCGGGTATACATCTCTGCTTCGACGTCATCCCCAGGCACCTGTGGATCTCCGACGATGTGGATTACAGGTTCGGGAGAGACGAGCCGCACACCATCCAGTTCGTTGAGAAGGATTTCGCTTGCGCGCACCGCAGCGCGCACCAGAATGCGCTTAAACTCGGACCCGCGGTCGGTTACGTGGGGATTTACAGCGCCCACCTCTGCGCCGGCCCACGATAGGAAGGATATCTCGTTTACGGGCGCGACCGTCGCACAGCACTCGCTGCGCTCTCGAAGAAATCCAGCCAGCGCCTGAATGAAGCGGCCAAACACGCAGGGAAAGGAGTCGGAGAAAACGGAAACATGATCGGGCCAGCCGAAGTGCAGCAAATCAAGCAGAATTTCGGTTCCCGTATCCGCCGCAGCCTCGAAGAAAATGCGCAGGGAATCGAAATTGTATTCGCCTGGTATCTCTTCTATGAGGTGCCAGCGCGCACCCAGGCGAACTGTTTTGATTCCGAGAGCGTGGAGACGTCTATAATCCTGACGAGCAAAGCAGTCGTGCCGGGTCGACTGGAGAAGATCCAGGCGTTCGCCGTTTCGGCGCTTGTGTGTAGAACACTCGAACCCCGCTTGAAGAAAGGTTCGAAACATTGAATACGAAGCTGACAATAGTATTCCTTCAGTGCGCACAGAAAATAACGTGCTCTGTGCAAGAGAGACATAATTTGAAAAGCGCCCAAGTCTGGCCTTCTCGATTTATCGAGAAACTGGCCCGCCTGCTGGCGGAGTGTAAGGCCTGCTTCATAATGGATCTACTATAACGGAATTTCGTTACCAAACCTCGTAATTTCCCTGGCCGTCCAACGCGTGGACACTCACTCATTAAATCTGAGTGCAGATGCTTTACCTAGTGAAGTAACGAGTTGGAATAGTCTGCCAAATGCCACATCAAGTTCCTTACCTTGATGAGTCGTTATGCCTTCGTCTCTATTCGGAAGGAGGACAGAACTAACGAACCGCAGACTTGTTCGGGTCAATTCCGGCATTAGCGCCTCCGAGGCGGCCAACAATTTTGCCGGTAGCGAAATCGTGCAGTTGTGCCGCTGCTGTTCGAGGGCGCGACGAATACACGACGCGGCGTAATCGGCTGCGACCGAAAATCCGGGCAGATTGCCGAGAACGGCAAACCATGCGAACTCGTCCTTTGCCGATCCTGTAAATTCAGCGTTCAAATACGACCCCGTGCGCATTAAGCCAGGCACAACGGTCAACACATGAATTCCTTCGGAGCTAACTTCCGCACTGAGGCCGGTGGAGAATCCGACAAGCGCAAATTTCGCGCAGCAGTAAGGCAGTAAGTGGGGAACGCTCACGCGGCCCCCAATAGACGTGATGTTCACTATATGCCCGCTCCGCTGCTTTCGCATGTGCGGCAGAACGGCCAGCGTAAGATTCAGGGGCGCCCAAAACATGAGGCTCATAGCAGTTTCAAAATCCGAGTGATCGAAGGTATCAACCGGACCCACTTTGATGATCCCCGCGTTGTTGATCAATACATCGATACGCCCAAACCGCTCGACTACTCGCTGAACGAGCGATGCAATTTCAGCTTCCCGAGTAATGTCACAAACGAACGTCGCCGCTTCAATCTGTTGAGACTCCAAGTGTTTGCGCGCACGCTCCAGTTCGGCATCATCGCGCGCGCACAAGGCAATCCGGCTCCCGTGACTCCCCAATTCCTGAGAGAGTGCGAAACCAAGGCCGCGCGAGCCTCCAGTGATGAGAATGACCCTGTCCTGTAGGTCGAAGTTCGATGCGCCTGCGGCAGAAACCAGCTTTCTCGCCGTCAGAAGAGTGGTCGCGATCGCTGCAGTTTTGCCGAGGAACGAGAGAACACCAGCCGCTTTCATTTGCTTTGTACGACATCTGGATTCCCCAAATCCGCAAATGTTTCGACGGCGCAAGCCTCCGAAAATTGCTGGCAAAGTGCATCGGTCTGACTCGCGCGAAGGACGCAGGAGAGCGCTCTGGATGATATTCTGGATCAGACGCTTCAGCGCGGGCCGGTAGCTCAGTTGGTAGAGCATCGCACTTTTAATGCGGTGGTCGCGGGTTCGAGTCCCGCCCGGCTCACCACCTAACCCTCAAAAAAAACATCAACCGCTGGTTTCAATCCGCCGGCGCGTCGAGCGAACTCGTCTCGCTTAATCGCTTCGTGGATGGGCAGATCTTCGCAACCCATTCCGGCGCGTATGGCTCGACGTTTCAGGTGCAAGGCATCGATCCTGTATGCCTGAGCGAGCCGGAACTTGAGAACGTCTCCGCGCGGCTGGTGCAGGCCATGCGCCTGCTCTGGAACAGTGCACGCTTCACCAGATACTGATCAGGCGCCGCGGTTGCCAGCTTCCGCGGAGCCGGTGCGCGGAGGCGGCGAACGAAACCGTCGGTGAAACGCAGCGCCGCCGGCATGCATACCTGGCGACTCGCTCTCTGGGTAGGGTGCAACTCTACTGGACTCTCTGCATCCATCCGCCGAAATTCCGCACGCGCCTGAAACGCGCCGAACGCGGAGTGACGAACGAGCCGATGCTACGCCGATTGCGCAACACGTTGCTGGTGCTCGGAGAGAACCTCGCCGGACTGCTCTCGCTCTTGGGCGGCTCGACTGCCACGCTATCGCGCGGCTGTACGGTTATGTGGCAAACCTCTATCCGAACCTGGTGCGGCAGCGCCTCTCGTCGCGCGACGGCGTGGCGCAGCAATTGGCGCGGACGCGCGAGCGCTGGCTCGATGACTCTTTAACAATCGGACGGCGCCACGCACGGCTGTTCAGCCTGATCCAGCGGCCTAGCGCCACGCCGCCCAATCTGTTCGGCGATCTGGTGCGCCTGGATGGGGATCTCGTCCTCGAAGCTCAAGCGCCAGTCTGTAACCGCTGTGCGTAGAGCGGCCGGCAGCCACCAGCGTTTCAAAGATTTCTTCACAACTCTATCGTCTCGGTCCCCGGGCATTGGTACCGATCAGATGGCGCAGGTGCATGGGCGAGCCGATTTTTCGCGATGTCTGGATGCCCGCTGGCTTTTCGCAAGAAGCACAAGCCTTCGAAGGCGATCGAGTCCGGCGTGGGCGCCAGATCGCGCCAAATCGAGGCAGCCGCCGAAAGCGCTCCCAGCGAAAACCCAAACCCTTCAATAGTCAGCCAGCCATCGTAATTGACTTCCCGCAGAGCATCAAAAACGCCTGCCCAATCGATGTGTCCCGTGCCGGGAATTCCGCGGTCGTTTTCGCAGGAGTGAAAGTGACGCAGATGTTGCCCAGCGCTCGCGATTGCACCACGCATTGTCTTTTCCTCGATATTTGCATGATAGGTATCGAAGAGGATCCCGATCCTCGGATGACCGATTTCCTTGCACAGCTTCGCTGCATCGGCTGCCGTATTCAAGAAGTATGTCTCGTAGCGGTTCAGCGGCTCAATGGCGAGCGTAATTTCGTTCTTATCGAGGAGCGGGCCCAGTTCCTGAAACACTTCAACAGCATGCTCCCATTCGTCTTGTGTCCGCCGCCTGCCAGGCAGATAGCCGACCGGCGCATACAGCGGTCCCGCTAAAATGTGGCCGCCATTCTCCGCCGCAACCTCAATGCATTCCTTGAGATGCTCGCGCGTCTTACTCCGCACGCGCGCATCGTCGCTCACCGTGTTTAGCCCTTCCGGCAACACGGAGCAGAAAGTGCACTCGAGTCCATTGCTCTCGATTGCCCGCCTGATTTCCCGATCTCGGGCAAGGTTCGGCTCAATCAGCGGAATCTCTACCCCATCGAATCCGGCCTCTTTTAGTTTGGGCAGCAACCAAAGATGGCTCCGGTCGAAATGATCCGACCAAATAAACGTGTTAGCGGCGAATTTCACGGCGTCCCCCATTCCTGATGACATTTTGAAAGAGGAAGAGGCCGGTTTTCCCGGGCGTCACGAAGTCGAGGCCGCCATCTCCATCCAAATCAGCAACGGGAACCTGCATGCCTCCACCTGTCCGTGTACTGTAATCCACTACGTGCTTCACCCAAACCACGCTCTCATTGCTGTTCCTCAAAAATTCATACCAGTACACGCCGAGCGGCTCGCGTGCTCCTGGATCGTGATCGTGGGCCATGTAGCGCTTGCCGGTAAGGAAATCCGGTCTGCCATCGCCGTTCAAATCCACCATCGTCATCGCATGCGCCTGTGACCAAGTATCGTCGATCACGTGCTTCGTCCACTGGTGATTTGGCCGCTGCTCCATCCAGAAAATTCCATAATCGTGCGCGGCACTGGTCACAAGATCGTTGCGCCCGTCGCCGTTCACGTCCAACACATAAATGAAACCGGTCACTCCTAAATCAAACTCGGGATGCCAGATCCACTGGCCGGTACGGGGATCCGGGGGCGCCTCAAACCAACCTTTGGGCGTAATAATGTCGTTGCGCCCGTCGCCATTGACGTCTCCTGCGCCGATGCCATGCCCATAACTGTGGCTGCTGACGACATGCTTCACGAAATTGCTATGAATCGCTTCATACCAAGCGAGCGGCGCTTCCGGATCTCCAAATTCGGGAAGAATTTCTCTCGGTTTATGGTCGTTATCGAGATCCACGAGAAACGCGAACTCTACCGGGTAACCCTCTTCGATTGAGTGTTCCGTCCACGCGCCGTGCGGCCCCGGATTCCTCCACCAGCGCAGCGATTTACGAAACCAGGAACAGCTCACAACGTCTACGCGTCCATCGCCATCCACGTCGAGCGGTAGATCGCTGAAATTATCCACGTAGCCGTTCGAATAGGGTAATTCCCGAAAGTGGTGCGGCGCCCAGTTAGGAGCTTCGTACCAATATTCACCAGAGATGATGTCCAGCCTGCCGTCGCCATTCACATCGGCCAAGGCACAAGTCTCGCTTGCGCCCAGGTCGATCTCGTGCTTCTCAAAGTGAATATCCCGGGGCCGGCTAATCGACCATACCAACGGACCCGCAGCAAGCAGTCCCAAAAGAATTACGTGCTTAGGCCTGATGCTCAGGATGCGTGCATCCATTGAACTCCCTCAAATACGCATTGCCTTGATATTTCAAATCCTGAAGAATCCCGATGCGGGATGTGTAATATCCATCCACGGTCATCTGCTTGAGTTTGACGAAGAACAGGTCGAGCACTGTCGCCGGATCTTGCTGGTTCGCCGATGCTTTCGCAAGCCACCCATCCAAGCTGGAACTCTCGAGTTCCGCCGCAAGCAGGCGCAGACCGCCACGCCAATCCTCTTTTACATCTTCAGGACTCGTCGCAATCATCAAGTCGGCAAACAGCGGCACCTCGGCATCGTGCGCGCCGGGTGAATGATCGTCGGCGGGGATAATCTTTTCCATCACTGCGTCCAATAACTTCATTTCGTCCGGCGTGAAGAACTGGACTGTATAAGGCTTGGCCTCGGCAGAGCCATGATGATTATTAGTGCATGTTTCGGCATTCAGATGATGGACGAGAAAGGCAGCGGGCGCAAGCTGGAGCAGCTTACGGCGTGGAATTCTTGTAACATCGCCAAAGTCGCTCATAGCTCACCCCTGCGCCTCTGCTCTTTGATATAGTCCGCGGCTCGTAAGCTCAGCGCCATGATTGTAAGTGTGGGATTTTTCTCGCTCGAGGTGGTGAACGCGCTGCCGTCGGTCACAAACAAGTTCTTTACATCGTGGGACTGGCAAAAACTATTCAGCGCGGAGGTCTTCGGGTTTTTTCCCATGCGCACAGTGCCCACTTCATGGCTTGCAAACCCGCTCGGCCGCACCCCCAATGGCTTCACCACGTCGCATTTCAAGCGGTCGCATATATCCGCCACCGTATTCTGCATTTCAGCAAATACCGCATGATCCAGATCGCCAAACCGGAACTGAAGCACCGGGGTTGGAATGCCGTATATATCAGTCCGGTTGGGGTCCACTAAGATTCGGTTCTCCGGCCTCGCCGCCACTTTCCCAAAACCACCGAACATCAGGAAGCCGGGTTCCATCTCTCGAACTTTCTTTTTAAAATCTGCGCCGTACCCTGGCAAGAATTTCGCATGATAGGGAAACATATAGCCCGCGTAGTTCACTTGGAAATCGAATGCACCCGCCGGGGTTTTGGTCTTATACCGCGGGACAAATGCGTGGTCCAGGGCGCCATCCAAATTCTCGGGCGGCCGGCCTTCCAAGTCCTTCAGATAGAGGTACGCCGTGTCTCCCAAGTGTCCGTGCAAATAGCGACCCACAACGCCGCTCGAATTAGCCAGTCCTGTCGCGTAGCGCGGCGATCGCGAATTCAGCAACAACCGCGCTGTCTCGACCGTAGCGCAGCAGACCACAACGATGCGCGCGCGTACTTCTTCTTCTTTCTTGGTTGTGCGGTCCACGATCGATACCGCGCGCGCCAGCCCCTCCGCATCGAGCAGGATCTCTCGCGCTACCGCGTTTTGCCGCAGGGTCAGGTTCCCCGTCTTCCTGGCTTTCGGCAACATGCTGGAAGGAGTCGAGAAGATCGCGGACACATCGCAGCCGTCCATGCAATGGCCGCAATAATGGCACGCTGGCCGGTTATCGTAAAAACGGGTCAACAGCGCCTTGCGTGCCGCAATCACCGGAATACCGAGCGGCGCAACAGCCTTCTTCAAAATCTGCTCGCTGCAGCGAAATGCGGGAGGCGGAAGATACCAGGGTCCGGCGGGCAGCACCTCAAGGCGATCATCGTTTCCGCAGACTCCGATCATCTTTTCGATGCGGTCATAATACTCCGCGAGTTCTTCATAGCTCAGCGGCCAGTCATCTTCTATCCCGTTCAACGTCCGCTCACGGAAATCGGAGGGAGCATACCGCAACACCACCGCATTCCAATGAACCGTACGCCCGCCCAGCACGCGTACGCGGTCTACGCTGACCGAGTCCTGGGTTTCATAGCGGATGGTATTCTTCAGATCCGGAGGATTAAAAGGCTCTTGCTTTTCGCCGCGAAGGCCGCGAAAGGGCAGCTCATACGGCCAGCAATGAGTGCGGAATTCCCCGGGGGAAACCGCCTCTCCGGCTTCGAGCAGGATAACCTTGGCGCCGGCCTCACAGAGTTCTTTCGCCATTACGCCACCGGCCGCTCCTGAGCCAATCACGCAAACATCGTAGGTGAGATCTCCCATGCTTCCTTGCCGTACACCGGCACTTACCATAGTTTAAGGAGTGTGCCTATCCTCAAGTGTTCGGCGGCTCATCATTTCTTCGCACCCGTGAGTCGTTGAAAATCGGGCATGAGGCAAGGCTTGAGACCTTCGAAGCGCTATGCCTTTGCTGCTCCGCTCAGGACTTTCTTTGCTGTCTCGGCGCCGAAGATCGGAAGCGCGGGATCGGTAATCCGGCCAATCTGTTTCAACACGGAGGCCTGGTCCCAATAGATGTGCTCGTGCGCGAGCTTGCCATCGCGGAAACGAACGATGACGACCAGAGGAATTTCGACGAACTTGTTCGTCGGCGCAAGGCCAGGTAACATCCACGGCATTTCTTCAGTGTGCGTGAAAGAGAATATGATTTCGTCGACTAATTGGTCTGTACCGATTGTGCGGGAGACAGGCATGAGTTTGGTATCAGGCGGCATCTTGGGGATAAAGTCGGTGGAATAGAACGCCGCCAACTCCGCTTTGCCGTAGCCGCCGGTCATGACAGGAACATGGTTCACGTAAGCGTCGTCGACCATTGTTTCAAGGGTCGCTGCAATATCGCGGGTGTTGAATTCGTGGGTGGTATGTTCCTCCCAAACCTCGCTCAAACTACGTGCTTGCACGGCCACAGTGTATCCAACACCGAAATCAAGCTCGAAGCTCTAAGCGCGGCGTTCACGATGCCGGCTTACGAGCACATACGCAACTGAGAGACACGTCAACCACAAAAGTCCCGCGATGAGGGTGACGCGCATGCCGACGACGAACCACGTCGTACCAAGAATCGCAACCATAGACAAAGCGCCCACCAAAGAGCCGGCCATTCTGATCCGTGACCGCCTGGGCGCCGCGCGCCGGCAAAAGAAGATGTGGGTAACAAAGATGATGAGCCAGGCGTAGAGCCCACCGAATAAAGAGACGCCAAGCAAGTAGACGAACGCGCTTCCGGGATAAAGGAGCGAGGTCAGGATCGCAACCCCGAGGCCGGCCGCAGAAACAAGCAGCGCGGGCACGGGCGCCCCGCGCGATGAGACTCGTCCCCAGAACGTCGGCGCATAACCGCCGCGCGCGAGCGAAAACATCATGCGGCTGACCAGGTAGAGATTGCAGTTCATGCTTGAGGCGGCCGCGGTAATGACGACAAAGTTCACGATATGAGCTGCCGCCGGAATCCCGATCAACCCGAAGACGCGGACGAATGGACTGGCAATTACCGCCGCGCCAGGCTGAATGTGCGTCCACGGAACCAGGGTGATCAGCACGAGGACAGCGCCTAGGTAAAAGAGGATCAAGCGTGCGGCCATCGTGCGGACGGCGCGCGGCAATGCGGCCTCAGGATTTCTTGCTTCCCCCGCGGTAACCGCGATCACCTCCGTGCCGATGTAGCTGAAGATCACGAAGACGATCGCCATCCAGACACCGCGCCAGCCAGTCGCAAGGAAGCCGCCGTTTGCAGTCAGATTTGAAAAACCAATGGCTGGGCGGCGGCCAAATCCCAGAATGAGGTATGCCCCAATCGCAATGAACAGGACGATAGCAACGACTTTGATCATGGCGAACCAATACTCGAAGCTGCCAAAGCTGCCAACGCTGCGGGCATTGACATAGAGCAAAGCTCCTGTGAACGCCAGGATCCAAAGCCACTGTGCGGTATTCGGAAACCACCACTGGCAATAAATCGCAATGGCTGTGGCTTCCCCGCCGATGGCGATACATTGCGCCGCCCAATACGTGTAACGCACGGTGAAGCCGGCCCATTCGTTTACGTATAATTCGGCATAGACTCCAAAAGAGCCCGCTGTGGGATGCGCAACCGCCATTTCACTCAACGCGCACATCAAAAGCAGCGCGATCGCCGCCCCGATCATATAAGTCAGAATGACGCCTGGGCCGGCGGTGTGAACCGCTAGGGCGCTCCCAAGGAAGAGCCCAGTTCCGATCGCTCCACCGATCGCAATCATGGTGAGTTGCGGGGTATTGAGCTGGCGAGAAAGCTTCTCGCCTTCCTCGATACCGGTCAGTGTGTGGGCCGGCCGGCGCGGACTCTCAGGTGCGGACGAGTAGGTCAAGATTCGCTTCCAGTACCGAGAGAGCCACGTGAATATCGTCAAGATTGTTGTAAACGTGGAAGGAGAAGCGCACGCCATCGAGGCGCGCCGATACGATAACTCCGCGTGCGGTAAGCTTCTCGACCAGTCGCGTGGAATCAGTCGAGCGCAGAACCACGAGCGGACCGATGCTGGTGGCGGGCGTCTTCGAGGCAATGCCGAGTCCACGGATGCCCTGCAAGAAAGCGCCGGTTAAGTTTGCGATCTGGGCGGCAACATTTTCCATGCCGATGTTGACGAGCAGATCGAGCGCCGGACGAGCGGCATAGATGTTCGGCATGGGCGGTGAACCGCCTTCGAACCGGCGCGCTTCAGACGCCGGGTCAAGCTTCGTTGTATTGAACGCGAATACCTCGCGCTGTGCCATCCAACTGGTGAGGGTCGGTGTCAGCGACTCGATGAGGGATCGCTTGACGTAGAGGAATGCCAAGCCCGGCGGCCCCAGTAGGTACTTAAGAGTGCCAGTGACGTAGAAGTCGACATCCGTGGCCTTCACGTCAACGGGCCGTGTGCCGGAATCCTGATAGGCGTCCAGAAAGACGAGCGCACCGTTAGTGTGGGCAAGGCGAGTGACGGCGGTGACATCGGCACGGAAACCGTTCAGGAACGAAACCTGGGTCAGCGGCACGATGGCAGTCCTCTCGTCCAGGGATCGTTCGTAGGCTTCAAGAGGGATGGCATTGTTCGAACCCTCGAGGAACTGAATCTGGGCGCCGCGCGATCGCTGGGCCAGCCAAATGTGGCCCATGGTCGGGAACTCATATTCGCCCATCACCACCTTCGCGCGCCGGCCAAATTGGATCGCGCTGGCAATAGCGTTGATGCCGGCTGAAACGCTGGTAAGCACGGCGATCTCATCGGGATCAGCATGGATGAACCGTGCGAATTCGGCGCGCATCGCTTCATAGACTTCGATCCAGTCGTTCCAGGGAGCGCTCGAAGTGCGCCAGCTCTCCGTGTAAGCACGGAAGCCGCCTTCGACGGCATTACTCAGCGCACCTTGCGAGCAGCTATAGAGGTATGTCTTTTGGCTGAGGATCGGAAAACGTGAGCGCAGGATAGAGGTTTGTTCGTCAGTCAGCATCGATATAATGCGGGGTTCCAGTCGTGGCGAGAAGCGGCGTGAAAACGGTAGACCTCAGTGTGCCATGGGCACGGTGGCCGCTCTTCCGAATAGGGACCGTTCCTAAGGCTATTGGCAGTCTGAAACTCGGGGAGGCTTCTTGATTGAGCAAGAGATCGAAATTGGTACGCCCGACGGAAAGTCAGACGCCGTCTTATACCAGCCCGAGACCGGTTCGCGCTTGCCAGGGGTCATTTTCTTAACCGATATAGGAGGCATTCGGACATCACAACGGGAAATGGCGCTACGGTTGGCGGCCGAAGGTTATACCGTGCTCATGCCGAATCTTTTCTATCGTTCGGGTCGTCCGCCCCTGTTTGACTTCCCGTTGAATTTTCGCGAGGACCGAACAACGCAGCGAATTGGAGAGCTCTCCGGTCCCTTGACGCCGGAGGCTTTCGATCGCGACGGGTCCGCTTACGTCGATTTCATGCCCTCACGCGACTCTGTCGCCGCGGGGCCGATGGGCGTAGTGGGCTATTGTTTTTCCGGTGCCCTGGCGATGCGAACTGCTGCGGCCAAACCAGACAGAATCGCGGCCGTCGCCTCTTTCCATGGCGGCAGACTCTTCACGGACGCTCCGAACAGCCCACATCTGCTATTGCGACGCATCAATGCCAGGCTCTATTTCGGGCATGCCGTCCAGGATCGTAGCATGCCGCAACAGGCTATCGACAAGCTCAACGATGCGCTCGAGACCTGGGGCGGCCAATACGAAGCCGAAGTCTATGATGGCGCCTATCACGGGTGGACTGTGCCTGATAATCCGTCCTATAACCATCCACAAGCCGAACGCGCCTTCGAAAAGCTGACGGAGTTATTCGCGAGAACGTTGGCATAGATTCACATTCCTGCGGTATTCTTTCTGAGATTTGGGCTTTCACGGGCAATATCAGGGCAATTGTCAAGCTCTCCGCACGCTCTCGTAAGTCGCAGCCGGACGTGATGCGTTGAGTCAATGCGTCATCACATCCGACCGCGAATCAGCGCGGGACCGTAAACCGAAATCTAGAGCCATGGTTTAGTTCCGATTCCACCCAGATCCGACCGCCCATGCGCTCCACTACTTTCTTGCAAATTGCAAGTCCAATGCCGGTACCTGTATATTGCTTGCCATGCAAGCGGCTGAATGCGTGAAAGATCTTATCCGAATAGGCTTGATCAATCCCGATCCCGTTATCCTCTACTGTGTAACTCCAGAGTCGTCTTGAAGTTCAACCGAAATACGAATACTTGGCGCCTGGTCACCGGCATATTTGATTGCATTTCCGATGAGATTTTGAAACAACTGAACAAAGGCCGCCTCCTGAACCAGAATCTTTGGCAAATGCTTATAAATGATCGATGCGCCAGTTGCTTCGACTATCGATGCAAGGTTCATCAGACTTTCTTCGATTGCTGTACGAAGAGGTACCCGGCGAGCTGGCGCTATGGCTTGATTCGAAACGCGGGCATAGCTTAATAGGCCATCAATGAGCCTGCACATGCGTTCGATATCGCTCTGAGTACAACGCAATAAATCTACGCTCTCGGCGTCGTTCGATTTGATCTCTAAACTGCTCAAGACTTGTCGAACATGTTTCAAGGGCGCTTGCAGATCATGGGACGCGACCTGTGCGAACTCTCGCAAATCCGCGTTTGACCGCTCTAACTCCGCTGTCCGTTCAGCTATTCTGGCCTCGAGCTCCGTGTTTAAATCGCGAATTTCCTTCTCTGCCTTAACGCGCTCCGTGATGTCCAGTGCGTGCCCAAGGACATGAGGCGGCAGTTCTGGTGCGTCACTCAATACATTTCGGTACATCCAAATTCGCTGATCTCCACCCCTCGTCAGCAGGCGCATAACTCCAGCGTCAACGCGCTTAGCGCGAACGCGGGCAAGGTATGCGGTAAACAGCGGACGCGCCTCAGGAGCGAGAAAAGAATCCAGGCGAATTCCGACTCCCTCTTCCGGAGAGTAGCCCAAAGATTCCGCGGCAGCCGGGTTGATCCAAAGTAGAACTCCATCTAGATCGTGACAACACATCAAACCAAGGCTTTCCTCTGCAAGCCGTCGGTAGAATCCCGCCTCTGCACGGATTATGTCCTCCGGATGGATTGGGCCTGCCCCCTGGGGTGAGACAAACAGTTAAGACAGTGTTGACCGTTCGATGAAAAACAATCGACCGGCAAGACGACTTTAGGGCACAGTCGGAAGTGGCTGGTGAAGCGGAGGCGGGCGCTGCGGGAGCGCAAACCCGCCAAGGAATAGCCAGCCGGAAACTCATCCGAACGATGAGGCGGGGACGCCGGCGATGCTGGCGTCCTCATCGGATGGATAGATTTCCCGATGCCTAAAAAACTCATACAGAAAGCCGCCGCGTAGCGGTCTCGTTTTGTTGCGCCGCGAGATTGTCTTCGAACTCCGTGGGCGGTACATAGCCGAGCGCGGAGTGAAGCCGCTTTTCGTTGTAGATTTTCTCCAGGAACTCGCGAATCAACCGATGCGCCTCTTTCAAATCCCGGTATTCGCTGCGAAAAACCTCTTCGTATTTGAGCGTCTTCATGAACGATTCGCAGGCGGCGTTGTCCCAGAGGTTGCCTTTGCGCGACATGCTCACGCCGATTCCGTTCTCTTTGAGCAAGTCCGTGTAGTCGCCGCTGGCATACTGCGAACCGCGATCGGAATGGTGAACCAGACCCGGTTGCACGCTGCGCCGCGACAATGCCATTTGCAGCGCCGTCAATGTTAACTTGTCCTCCAAGGTCCGGTCCAACGCCCAGCCGATGACGCGTCGTGAGAAGGCGTCCAGGATGACGGCTAGAAAGACGAACTCCTCACGCAGCCGAATGTATGTGATATCAGCCACCCAAAGCTGGTCCACACCGGTCAGCACCATCGTGCGCGCCAGATTCGGGTAGACTCTGTGGCCGTGATTGGAATCGGTCGTCACGACGAACTTTCGCTTCCGGATGCACAGCAGATTGTCTTCCCGCAGAATCCGATACACGCGTTTGGGATTCGCCTTCCACCCGCAGCGCCGCAATTCCGCGGTGATTCTCGGTCGTCCGTAGCTCGGCCACTCCAATGCAATCCGTTGGATCGCATCGCGCAGATCCATGTCTGCGTCGTGGCTCGGATGAGCGTTCTCGTCGAAGCGATAGAAACTGGCGCGGCTTACGCGCCCGAGCTGTATCATGCGCTCCACTGTCAGCCCCCGGACGGCATTCATTTCTTCTTTGACCTTCCGGTAGACGGCGGATTTCCAGTCAACGCCTGCAGCATCCGCTGTTCCTCGATGCGCTGCAAGCACCCCTTCAAAAAATCGATCTCCAACGCCTGCTGGCCGATCTTTCTTTCCAATTCAGCGATCCGCCCTTCCGACCAACGTTGCTTCCCGTTGCCGGGAAACACATTGCCTGGGGCTTCTCGGAACTCGCGACGCCAGCGGTGCAGCACGTTCGGGTTAACTTCCATTCCCCGTGCTACCTCTGCAATCGATACGCCCTGCTCCAGCCGCCGTACGGCGGCTAATTTGAACTCTTTCGTGAACTGCCTGCGAGACAATCCCATTGACTCAATTCTCCATTCGATGAATTTTGAGCCTTAACCGTTTGTCTCAAATTTGGGGGCAAGTCCAGATGAAACTATGGATCCACACAAGCTGCTCCTCAGTAATTTAATCTCTTGGCTAAGGTTATTCCTCAGCCTTCTTGGACAACTGTGCACGAGAACGCTGGTTACGAGAAGTGTTTAACCTTCAGGCCCCCGAATAGTGAATACGTGTCGCCTTCCGCTGTGGCCTCCAGATGTTTATGCCGTCTCAGACAATCCGCAGGCGCAGACCAATCTTGGTGAGGAGTGATATCGTTCTTCTCGAGACGGATGTTGTACCAGCCCCTTACCAAAGGATGAGGCTCAATAATCTCCGCGAATAACCCATGCAGCAGTCTGGCACCGCCTACGTTGCTGATGGCCGATATACGAACTCGATCGCCAGCATGAAAAGGCTCGTTCGACAACCGTGATTCCTGGTACTAGGTGGCTCCTTGCCGCCTCCACGCAAGGAAGAATAGGCCCACAACCAGCGGGTCTGATGCCTCGGACTGATTCATTTTTCTCTAACGCACAAACCTGCCTCGAAAAAGCCAATCTATCGTCTCCCCGAAAGCCGCTTGCATTCGATGAAGGGGGATGGAGCTTTCGACAGCGAACTGACAAGCAATGTCAAACATGAGCGAACGCCAACTAGTCACGCGCCCCTGACAAGCGATTCTCTCATGTTCTACCCTCCAGTGCTTCGACAGACGCGCCATCCTTGCGGGTGCAGTCGCTCGTCACGCAAGTCCGGCTCGGGGGCAGTTCGGTATCGACTTCCAAGATGCTTTCCGTTGCCAAATAGAGGATTTCAGCCCTCTAAGCGTATTATTGCGGTCATGAAAGAGCGAATTTTTCTGCTGTCGGTGGTCGTCATAGGTGTGGGCGCAGTCGCTATTTCATTGCACGCTGGCAGCTACCAAGGCGCGAACTATACGGTTCGCACCCTGGCCCTTCCCGACCATGGCCGGGGAAACATCACGATGGATTACATCGCCTACGATCCTAAAACAGGATATGTCTGGGTTCCAGCCATCAACATTGGCTCGGTCTATGTGGTGGACACCAGTAACGACGCTATTCGTGAGATCTCGGGCTTTGCCACGAATGAAGTGGAATTGGGAGGTCGCAAACGCGTTCAGGGACCCAGCGGTGTATCGATTGGCGATGGCGTGGTGTACATCGGCGACCGGGCCGACTCCAGCGTTTGCGCTATCGATGAAAAAACGCTCACGCGCAAAAGCTGTGGACATCTCGATTCGACGCCCGACGGTGTAGTCTATGTGGCGCCCGGTAAAGAAGTTTGGGTCACTGCGCCGCGCGACAATTCTGTACGTATTCTGGACGGCGAGAGTCTGAGTCAGAAGGAAAAACTGACGTTCGAAGGCCGGCCCGAAGGCTATGCGGTCGATGTAAAGCGAGAGCGCCTCTACATGAATTACGAGGACAAGGACCTAACGACCGCCATTGATCTTAGGACGCATAGAACCGTGGCGAAGTGGCAGTCATCATGTGGCGAGGACGGTCCGCACGGTCTATCGCTGGATAAAGACGCCGGCTTCCTGTTCGTTGCCTGCAGCACCCGGGCGGAGGTGCTGGATGCAGGCCACAATGGGGAGAAGCTGTCATCAATCGACACCGGCGACGGCGTGGATGATCTCAACTACTCGCCTGCCACTCACTCGCTGTATGTAGGTGCCGCCAAGGAGGCGCGGCTTACGGTCGCCCACGTTGACGCTGCCGGCAAGCTCAGCTTGGCCGCACAAGTGCCGACTCATGAGGGCGCTCGCAATGGAGTCGTCACGAAGGACGGCACCGTCTATCTCGCGCACTCGCAGCTGGGTCAATTGGCAGGGCTGATCGTGGCCTCGCCGCACAGCAAGTAGTCCGCAAGGCATAAACACCCACGCTGCGGATCGGCGGGTGATCCATTGCTGAAGAATGGATGGCGATGCAGGAACACGTCTCGGCCGTACGCAGAGGGCAAGAATACCTACCGGTATTAGCGAATAACGGGGCCGAGTCGATCAAAAGACGCCGTCTTCCACTCACCTGAGTTCATACAAAGACCACCGTCTCCGCGGTCTGAGACGTCTCCTTAGGCGATTGGGAACTGAGAATCCCGACCAGATTCGTTCAGCCACGTTGCCGAGGCGGATTTATGGAAGCAGCGCGAACGCCTTGTCCACCTCACGCAGAGGCTATCTAGAGGGCACGACTTTTGACCTCATTACAGGGTTGAAGAGACACAGATGTTGAAAGCGTTTCAAGCCTTCATCGCCGGCTCGCCGGCCGAGTACATTCGCGAGGAAAACTACGTGATTTCGGGCAAGCGTTCACGATTGGGATAAAGACTACAGCGTTAGCGTCTTTATGTGAGAAAACGGTTTCGAGCGCCAGCGCGCTTCAATCAAAAGTCAGTTGACGCACTGCTGGACGCGCTAGACCAGTGGAGCGCCAGCAATCGGACGTTTGAAGAAGATACGGAGCTTGAGTTTCAGGACGCCGCGCGGATTTACGTCGAGAGATATGCGGAAAAGCTGCCCGCCTCTGTCTCGGGGATCTTGCGGCGCTGATCGACAGCCCCATCTCGGCGGGCGTCGTGGAGAGTATGGTTTTCTCGTGCGTGAACTGAAGGCTGAGCCCAAATTCATAGGGTGAGTGCACGCAACCTGGGTACAATCTGAACCATGATTTTTCACGGCAAGAACGTGGCGGTCACCGGAGGCGCAAACGGCATTGGTTTTGCTATCTCTCAGAGTTTCGTCGCCGCTGGAGGGGCCGTCTGGATACTGGATCTTGATTCCGAGAACCCCGCCGAAGTGGCCCGTAGCATTGGCGCACAGGGACGTATTGCCGATGTGACGGATCGTGCCTCGTTGGAACGTGCATTCGCGCAGATCCCTGTCCCCGATGTCCTCGTCGTAAATGCTGGGATGGCTCGGCTCGCGTCAGTTGCTGAGACCACCTCAGACCTTTGGAATCGCACGCTGGCGGTTAATCTTAGCGGTGCATTCGACACCTTGCGAATCGCGGGGCGGCACATGCAGCACGAACGCAAGGGTTCTGTGGTGCTTACCGCTTCCACAAACTCCTTTGATGGTGAAGCTGATCTGGTTGCCTACAACGCCAGCAAGTCCGGGTTGCTGGGACTTCTCCGGACGGTCGCAAATGAGTGGGGAGCGTACGGCATTCGCGTCAACGCCGTATGTCCTGGTTTGATCCGGACCCGTCTGACAGCCTCCAGCTTCGCCAATCCGAGCGTCATTTCGGAATACTTCAAGCACATCCCTCTCGGCCGCGGCGGTGAACCGGAAGAGGTTGCACAAGCGGTGATGTTCTTAGCCTCCGATTTGGCATCGTTTATCACCGGAACAACGTTGGTTGTAGATGGCGGCCAGATGGCATCCAAGTACGGGACTTGGGGGAAGGAAGGTGACCGCTTCGAGGGCGACCACTGGATCCGGAGTGTTTGATGCGCATTGTCAGCATCCATGCTCATCCAGATGACGCGGAGATCCTGGCCGGCGGCACTCTCGCACTGCTCTCCCAACGGGGGCACGAGATTGTGATTGTCAGCCTGAGCGCTGGCGATTGCGGGTCAACCACGCACGGATCGGACGAGACTGCCTCCATTCGAAAAGCCGAGGCGACCGAGGCAGCCGCAGTCATTGGCGCCGCTTACCGTTGGGGCGGCCTCCGCGACCTGGCGATCTTTAACGATGATCCGTCGCGACGCCTGGTTACGGGATTGATCCGCGAGCTTCGTCCCGAAATTGTGCTCACAGCCGCGCCGAGCGATTACCTGTGCGATCACGAGGCAACTAGCCAGCTTGTTCGAGACGCCTGCTTCGCCGCACCCATTCCAAATTATGAGGTGCCGACGCAGCACCTGCCTCTCGCGGCGATTCCACACCTGTACTTCATGGATCCGATCGAGCAACGGGATCGGAGTGGATCGCCGAATCTTCCGGATTTCACGGTGAATGTTGAGTCGACGTTCGCGACAAAGCGGGCCATGCTAGCGAAGCACGAAAGCCAAAGCTTGTGGCTGCAACGGCAACACGGAATGGCAGATTACATCCGGCAAATGGAAAACTGGACGCATCTCTGCGGAGAAAGAGCCGGCATCCTATGGGGTGAAGGCTTCCGGCAGTATCGGGGTCACCCGTATCCACAGGAGCCTCTGCTTCAGGAACTGCTTTCCCCGTGCGTGGTGAATCGTGCAAGAAATTTTTCAACCGAAACTACACATTGAGATGCACCGTTCGGCTCGCGATTGCAGTCGCGATGACGAGTTCTCGTTCTGTATCTGGCGGACACTTCCGACTTACCGGCAATCCTTTAGCAAATAGACTTTCGACGCTGAGGCACACGAATTACTGAAATTTCAAGGCGACCCTAGGATCGACTCGCAGGGCGCGGCGAGCCGGGATGTAACAGGCAGTCACGGAAACCCCAAGCAGAACGAGCGCCACGGCCCCAAATGTCAGTGGATCCGTCGGCGACACGCCGTAAAGCTCGCTCGCCATCAAACGCGTGAGCAGAAACGCGAAGACGACACCAATGCCCAGGCCAACTAAGGCAAGCTTCGCTCCATGCCCTAAAATCAGGCGCAAAACGTCTCGTCGCTGCGCCCCGAGCGCCATGCGAATTCCGATTTCCTGCCTGCGCTGCGACACCGAGTACGAAACGACGCCGAAAATTCCGACGGCGGCGAGCACTAGAGCCATCGCACTGAACGAACCTAAAAGGAACGCGCGAAATCGTTCCTGCGAGATTGATTGCCCAAGCGCGTTCGGGAAGGGCTCGACATCCGTCACCGGGAGGTCCTTGTCAATGGAGTGAACTTCCTGGCGAATGACCGTGGCCACGCTCGACGTGCTCAACGGACTTCTTACAACAACCTCCCCTCCATATAGGGGCGCTTGCGCGAAAGGCACATACATGATGGGGCCGGGTTTTTGGCTAAGCGCCACATCCCTCACGTCACCCACGACGCCGACGATTTCTCGCGATACATTACTGTTGGGCGGAAATCCAAATCTCATTTGTCTTCCGATCGGGTTCTGATTGGAGAAATAACGCCGTGACAACGTTTCGCTAATGATCGCTACCTTGGGATTGGACGGAGAGTCTTGCTCGGCGAAGAAACGCCCTCGCAGTAGTGGAATTCTCATCACGCGGAAGTAATCGGGACTCACGGTGGCGTAATCGGCGGCAGTGGGTTTGCCGCGCGGAAGCGGAGCATTTCCTACAATGCTGAATTCGAAGGTGGCTTGGCCCTGGCGGTCCATTGGCAGCGGAGCCGCAATGGCGGAATCCTGCAAACCGGGCTGCGCATGAAGGCGCGCCAGCAATTCCCTGGCGAAAGCTGTCCACTGCCGCGGCTTGGAATATTGAAATTGCGGAAGCGAAACCTCGGCTTCCGTAACATTCTGCGGATCGAACCCCGGATTTACTGACCTGACCAGAGCAAAGCTGCGTATCAGGAGGCCGCCCGCCACCAAGAGCACCATGGCCAGCGATATTTCTCCGATGACCAGGAAGCTCCGAACATGCCGGCCGCGGCGCTGGCCCGTGCGCTCGCCGCCCTCTCTTATGTTCGTCTGCAAGTTGGACGGGGTCGCGAGGAGCGCGGGCGTCAGTCCAAATGCCAGCGCAGCAGCGAGAGACAACAACAGCGCAAACGCCAACACCGGGCCTCCGACATGAATCGAACTGATCTGGGCCAGATCGGGTGGCAAGAAGGGCGGAAGAGTCCAAACAGCGAAGCACGCAAGAAGCACACCCGCAAGTCCGCCTAGCACGGCTAATAGAACGCTCTCGGTAAGCAATTGCCGGATAATGCGGGCGCGCGACGCTCCAAGCGCGATTCGCACGGCAATTTCACTCGTGCGAGAGGTGGCCCTCGATAGAAGTAAGTTCGCAATGTTGGCGCAAGCCATCAACAATAGCAGTCCAACCGCGCTCAGCAAAATCAGCAGCGCCGACTTCACATCCCCGACCACTACCTCTCGATAGGGCTTAATCCGCACCGTCAATCCGGAATCTTGTGCCGAAAACTCCTTCGCGAGCCGCGCGCTCAGAGCGTTCATCTCGGCCTGAGCTTTTGTCAGAGAAATACCTGGCTTGAGCCTGCCAATCACACCCAGCAAACGCACGCGAGGCTGCAACGTCAAAGGTCCGAACAGCGGGTCTTGCAGGACAGAGATCCACACGTCCTGCCGGGGAGCGCCCTCAGGATAGTGAAAGCTTGCCGGCAGGATTCCGACTACGGTAAAGGAACGCATGTCCAGAGCGATAGATTGGCCAATAAGAGCCGGGTTGGAACCGAAGCGACTGCGCCAAAGATTTTCGTTCACAACAGCCACAGCGGCCGCGCCTTGTCTGCCATCCTCGGGGAGTAACGTGCGGCCCGCCAGAGGTTTCGCGTTTAGGAGCGAGAATATTTCCGGCGTGACGTCCGCAGTGTTCACAATCGATGGCTCGCCGGCTCCAGTCAGAGTGAGATCGTGGAATGTATTTCCCGCAATCTCGCTAAATAAGCGGTTCTGGCTTCGGTACGCGATGAAGTCTCTATAGGAAATATTTGACAGCGCGTCTGGCCGTTTCAGCGGAACATCGAACATCAGAACCAGTTCATTGGGATCCGGATAAGGAAACGAGCGCAAAAGCACCGCGTCCACAATGCTGAACATCGCGGTGTTGGCGCCGATGCCCAGCGCGAGAGTAAGTACGGCGGCAGCGCTGAAGCCGGGCGACTTTCGCAACATGCGAAACCCGTAGCGTAAGTCCTGGGCGAAATCCTGAATCCGGTTCACACCGCGAGCATCCCGGCACTCCTCTTTGGTTCGTAATGTCGACGGCACAACTATCGACACTATACCTCGACTATCGACAAGCAGCAAGCGGCAAAGCTTACTTGCCGGTCAAAGGGACTTTCCGGATTGAGCCAGTATGACGCGCCAGACGGAAGTTGAGCGGGATTCAAGCGTGGATAGATCCGCCCTGACGTTATGACTCAAGGTCGAAAATGCTCGCTCCGCACTCAAGCGTTGCCCGTTTGAACGCTCAGCGGCTGTACTTCGTAGCCCAGGGTACGGAGCTCCCTAATCATTCTCGATGTGCGGCGTCGCTTCGATTTATGACTCACGGCCGGACCTCGTTCCTCGTAACTGACCCCCTGGTGCAGAATGATCCAAATCAATCGACAAAGCCGATGCGTGATTGCTCCGATGGTTTGCCCGTGTCCCAGGCGCGGTACCAGCCGGCGATACACGACCTCGAAGATGCTTCCTTTGTTCTTGACTGCGGCATTAGCCGCCTGGTTGAGGATTCTTCGCATGTGGCGGTTGCCCGTAGGGCAGCGGGTGCTCTTGTTTATCCCCGCGCTCTCTTCGTCTCCAGGACACGCGCCCACCCATGAGGACAGATTTTTGGGCGAAGCAAAAGTCGCCGCTGTGACACCTACTTCGGCGATGATCTGCTGTGCAGAATCCGGTCCCAGGCCGGGCACCTCCGCTAGTCGCTGTACTGCGTCCTGATGCTGCTTGAGCAGGCCCGCCATCTCCTGGTCTAGTTGTCCGATCTGCTCGTCGATCAGTTGCAATTCCTTTAACGCCATCTTCAGCAGCCGGCGATAGACGGGATTCAACTCGCTGCACGCGCCGAGCGCGTCACGCAACTGTGCCGGCGTAGCACGCAAGCGTGTATCGGCCAACGCGGCCAGAGCCGCGGGGTCGGTTTCCCCCTCCGCCAGTGCCTGCAGCATGCGCCGGGCGCTGGCTGGCTCCCAGCAGATCTGAGACTAGGCTGGACAACTTAATATGCGCTTCTTCCAGCAGAGCCTCTAATTGGTTTTGCAACCGCACATGATTGCGCCTCAATTGGTACTTTCCACGCATCACCGTGCGCCAAAGACGCTGCTCGACATCCGGCACGAAGCTGAGCACCAGTTCGTGAGCCACCAGCCGTTTCACCAGTCGTTCGGCGTCGGGGAAATCTCTCTTTCGTCCTCGCCGCCCGCGATTAGATTGCGCCTGCGCCAGATGCAAGGTTCCCGAAAGAGGGTCGGCACCTTCCCGCTTCTGGCAACTCGGCTTCCAGTACCGCTCCAGTGCTCCCCAAACCGGTTTCCAATATTGAGCCGTGGATTCCATCACCGCTTCTTCCACCATCTGCTCCAGCAGCCATTCCGCCAATAATCGCAGCTGCTCGGGGGTACTGCCAAAATGGCGTCGTTCAAACTGGTACTCGCCTTCGACGTGCACATCGGCAACAACTACGGCCAACATTCTTTTATGAACATCGATTCCGGCTATTCTGTAAGACATCACGCTTCCTCCCGGCGCGAGCGGAGAGCGTGCCGCAAGTACGTTAATCAAGGTCGCAGGCTATCACCACTCCCAGCGCGAGAAGGCAATGCCTATTTATTCGCTCAACACGCACGCTCCGGATCAGACAATCTGACGGCGTTAACTTCTCCATTGAGTTCTCGATCTCGCCGCTCTGGCCAGCTGCAATGTTAGCTCTGAGCGTGGACCAAGCCGTGGGCGGCCAAGTCCGGAGAAACCCTCTAAGTCATTTTCATGAGGTTTCGTGGGCCGTAGGCCCCTTAAGACAATCTGGAGTGATTCGGCGCGAAGATGGTCCAAACAGCGCTTTCAAACTCATGGCTTTTTCTAAACCAACCTTTATTGATCTGCTGTTGCTCCGACGGTCTGATCTATTCTCAAGATCCGCTTGGTACCAGCGATGCCAAACGCCATCAACGCCCCTGTAAACATCAGTACTGTTAACGGCTCAGGCACTGTTGCCGGCGGAATGATCGTTCCAGTGAAAGAAAACCACACCACCGCTCTTCGTAAGGCACGGTTTTAAAAGTCGAGGCCGGTGCAAATGGACTCAACGGATATGCTTCCTCCATTGGATTCAGCGTCAGCCCCGGCGCTGTCTCGATACCTGTGTCTCGGGAGTAACAATTCCAGTCCGGACCATTGAAGTCAGTATTGTTGGGAATGTAATCGGCCAAAACCAAATAGTAAGTTCCCGGCCCCAGATTCAAATTCGAGAAAGGCGTGAGCGTAGTGAGCGCGAACGGAACCTCCAAACTCGTAAATGCCACAAGGTCGCTGAGCGTCGCGCTCGCTCCTATGTCCGTCGTCAGATAGAAATGGATGGTGCCGCCGGAAGGTTGCAAGCCTTGCAGATCCACGCTGATTGAACCGTTGGCGACAGAAAACTCTTGTGTCCACGAATCGGCGAGTGCCGCGTCCCCGAAGTCGTAATAACCGAAAGTGGGTCCGGGAATATCCAACAGCGTGTCAGCATTGGCCGTAACCGTCCAGCACATCCCAAACAGAAGCAGCGCGAAGACGACCCCGCCGCTCAAAAACCGCATAAGCTTCTCCTTCTTTGAACTAATCGTAAATGGCGGGGGAAAGACGACCGCCGCCCAAGCCGCTGCCACACTCAGCCGTACTGGTACCCGGCAATACTTTACGATTGTGAACGTGGGTTCTGATCCTTCTGCACGTCTTGCGGCTGCCAGGAACGGAGACAGCTCGGCTTCCGATCAGCTTTTTGCCGCCCTATATTCCGAGCTTCGTCTCATAGCCCACCGTGAGCTGCGCCACCAACGTCTGCCCTCAGCCTCGCCGCGACAATCGAAACGAGCGCCCGAACCCGTTCTGGCCAGGGTCCCGCTGCCACGCAGGCAGCGCGGCTTCCCAATCGTAGCTGTCGAGGGTAGCGCGTTCGATCTTAATTGCATCGAGCAAGTCAATCAAATCTTTTCCGAGAGCGGCCTGCTGGCCCGAGCGGAAGATATCTTCCGACCGAGAACGCGTGCGACCGAAATCACGCGAATACGGCACCACGACGACGCTCTTTGGTAGCAAGACGGTAGCGAACTTCATCGAACTCGCGTACGTCGTAAGGAAACCCGTGAAGTAGAAGGATGGGCTCCCCGGCGTCTGGACCGGTTTGCTCGTACGCGATGCGCAGTGCGGAAGTTTCGACGATGTGAATGTGCGTTTGCATTGCCTTGACCTCTAATTACCAGCGTAGAAGGGTGCTCGCGCGACTCACGGCGAACAAACGTTTTCGTTGTTCTACGAAATGAGTAGGAAAATCCTATTCAGGTTGCGATATTTGCGGCCGTATGCCGACGACCCATCAGCGAAGAACCTTATTCTTCACAGGTTCGAGCTCGCCCGAAGTCGGGTCCAAAACAAAGAAATACCTACCGATATTCGTGAATAACGTCAGGAGACCGGCACTAATACGCATACTTTCCGGATTGCTCGTCAGAACTAAGCCGCTGACGCGGCGGACGCGATTGCGTGCTAGTTTGAGGCAGGCGTAGCGGTATTGTCGGAGGTCACAGAAAGGAGTTTCTGTGACCCCACTACGTCACCGAATGCTGGAGGAACTCCAGCGCCGTAACTACAACGCCGATACGATTCGTGGTTACATTCACGCCGTCAAGGAGTTTGCCGAGTACTTCGGCAAGTCCCCGGAACTGATGGGCGCCGACGAAATCCGCCAGTTCCAGCTGCACATGATTCAGGATAAGAAGCTGGCTCTCGGTACCGTCGCGCTCCGGATGGGCGCACTGCGATTTCTGTACCGAAAGACACTTCGCCGGCGTGACATCGATCCTGACGATTTGCCGCTCGTGCGAGCGCCGAAGAAGCTACCGGTCGTCCTGAGCCAGGAAGAAGTGGTCCGGCTCATCGAAGGTGCTCTGAATCTGCGACACCGCACCTTGCTGATGCTGCTCTACGCGACGGGCCTAAGACGAGCTGAGGCCGTGCACCTGAAGATCAGCGACATCGATGCTGCGCTCATGCTGATCCATGTACATCAAGGCAAGGGTTCGCGCGATCGCGACCTGCCGCTCACGCCGAAACTACTCGAGGCCTTGCGTGAGTATTGGCGATGGTGCAAGAACAAGCCTCGTACTTATCTGTTTCCAAGCCGGGTGGAACCGATTCAGCCAGAGCGTCCCCTCTCCGATAAGGTCGTGTGGAATGCCTGCCACGAAGCCGCGCTCCGCGCAGGGCTCACGAAACGGATTGGTCCGCACACGTTGCGACATAGTTTTGCGACGCACATGCTGGAGGCCGGAACGGACCTGCGCACGATCCAGCTATTGCTGGGGCATCAGCGTCTTAAAGATACGGCGGTTTATCTGCATGTGTCCCGCCGGCATCTGCAGGCGGCCATCAATCCGCTGGATCAGATCTCGATCCGAGACTTTGATAAAGACGACGGGCTTTCTAGCGACGAGTAATGACACGCCCACCCTGGGAGGTGGCCGATGTCATTCAGCGGGGCGGCAGTCGATTTCTGGATCGCTATCAAAAGTCCTTGACCTATCCACAGGTCAAGGTACTCAATGCCATCACGCGCTGCCGTACAGCGGCGCTCGGTGGACATCGCGATCAGTGCGATCGTTGCGGGCATCAGACCATCTCATACAACTCGTGCCGGAACCGCCATTGTCCGAAGTGCCAGACCAACGCACGCGATAAGTGGCTTCGATCTCGGCAACGGGAGCTTCTACCGATCACTTACTATCACGTGGTCTTCAGCGTGCCGCACCGACTCGTTCCACTCATGTGGCAGAACAAGCGCGTGTTGTTCGCTCTCTTATTCGAGGCCAGTGCCGCCACGCTCCTCGAAGTGCCCGCCAACCCCAAGCGCCTTGGTGCGCTCGTCGGCTTCTTAAGTGTTCTGCACACGTGGGGTCAGACACTCCAACCTCATCCGCACATCCATTGTGTGGTGCCAGGCGGCGGACTATCGCCAGACCATGAACGCTGGATTCACTCGCGGCAAAATTTCTTCCTGCCCGTGCGTGTGCTCAGCCGAGTGTTCCGCGGCAAGTTCATTGCCGGGCTGAAGGAACTCTTTCACAAGCACCAGCTTCAGTTCTTTGGGGCTTGCCAGCAGTTAGCAGACGCAAAGGCATTCAACGCTTTCCTGCGCCCACTTTTTCGCGAGGACTGGGTCGTCTACTCCAAGCAGCCGTTTGGCGGACCCGAGCATGTGTTGCATTACCTGGCCCGCTACACCCATCGCGTCGCTATCTCCAATCACCGCTTACTGAACGTCACCGATCACGACGTGACTTTCCGCTGGAAGGACTACGCGCATCACCGTAAGTCTCGCGCCATGACACTCACTCACGAAGAGTTCTTGCGCCGCTTTTTCCAACATGTCTTGCCGGCGGGCTTTCCGCGTATTCGTTATTTCGGCTTTCTCGCCAATCGTCGTCGCAGTCTGCTTCTGCCGTTATGCCGCACCCTACTCGAAGCGCTGCCTCCAGTTGCTGGCGCAGATACTTCAGTTACTTCCGTCCACCGCTGTCCACGCTGCCAAGCGCCGATGCGGATTATCGAACGCTTGACGGCTTTTCAACTTCAATGCGAGGTCTACCAGTTCGTTGCTGCCCTTGATAGCTCATGACCGTTGTTCACTCTCGGCCTGGGACGTGCTCTATCGCACGCCTCGCCACAACTGCGTCTATACGTCAGGGGTAGCGTCCCTGCCACGCACCCAATGCGCCTTCAGCACTCGATTTTCCACTCCCTTCATGCTCGTTGGCCCGCTGAACAGCAGAAACTCCAAAGCATACTACCCTCCTTTGCTGTTTCGCGGACTCAAGCGGCATTCAAAAACCCATAGCTCGCAGTTGCCAAAACGCCGCGCAGCCGCTTCCTTCTTACGACTCGGTCCGAAGCGCCCCGGCCCCACCATCTCAGCCTTGCTCGGCCTTCACCTGCCGGGCCGCTTCCGATAGAGATCTGTCGTCACTCGGGAGTGGCCGTGACTTCCCACAAGCCGAGTTGTGAGCATTAATCCGTAACGAGCCTTTACAAAGTGGATGTCGGTTCGCCTGATATCAGAGGAATCGTGATCGCATTGCAAGCGAGCAAGGAGGTGAAATATAACTCCATCTCAGACCAAACCCGTCGCTGACTGACGCTCGCCACAGAGAAGAACCAATGCAAGCACCGGATGGAAGTCCTCGCAGATCGAGCCTCACTTAGGAGTGGCCGCTCAGCGTAACCAGAAGAAGTAATCTTTGTCTGGATAATGCCCTTCGCGAACGGCCCTGACTCTCATTTGTTGTAGAATTGCAGCCGTCGCCGCGATGAATATTCTTCTCAATATAGCTTTGCTGATAATCGGCGCCGCATCGACGATGTCCGCTTTCGGCGGTAAAACGTGGCGTGAAGGGCCTGAACCAATCTTGGAACGAATCACCTCACGGGGCTGGATCTCGCTATTCTGTCTGATCTTGGCTGTATTTTTAGGAGTGACAAAGGAAATTCGATCTCAAATAGCCGATACATTGGCTAAAAACAATTCAGAGAGGGAACACGCAGCCGCAAAGGCCCAGGCTAGGGAGTCGGAATTACAGATGAAACTTGCAAACGCCGGGGCAGTAGGTCCTGTACTTCTTGTTCCTACATGGGTTACCGAAGCGCGCCACCCGCGCTCGTTTGTTTTGACCGGCTTTGTTCACGACCTTGGGCGAGTCCTGTGCCTGTACTGCGAGCCACCATGGGCGGCGGTCGCCGATCAGCGAAATCGACCCTATGGGAGGATATGCTGGCCGAGTTCTTTCCACGCGAGATCGAGTGGTGGTGATGCGCTCTCGGGCTGGCTGTTTGACCTTCGTACAACTCGCTCTTCTTTGATCGTCATGATCTTTTGTCCGGCGTGAACCGACGGGAATTCGTCGGATCAGCCGCCTTGGCCGGTACCTCGCTGCCGCTGACACCCACCTGAGCAAAAAGAGAGTAGGAGTCGGAACAGAACCAGCCGTGATAGGTGGTCACATGGGCCTTTCTATGGGGATGGAGAGCGAGCCCTCCGCATTGACCGCCGTGATAATCAACCGGGACGGTACGCTGCCCGCGACCACGGGAATCAGCTGTATACGACGGGTACCTGCCGGCTCGATGCTGAAATATGCGTCGTTTGACAGGAATCCGGTAGCCGAAACCTTCACGCCATATGCGAAGCGGCGCGAGTGGACCATGGCCTCGATACATCCGTTTGACAGGAGTTTTCCTTCGCCTGACATTTCCAAGTGAACGATCGGAGTTCGCTGTGCGTTCCTGCCAAGCGGTCGAAAGAAAGATTGTGCAATTGGATATTCATCCGAGTCCCCGTGGAGGCTGGTCACGACTAAGTCGTAAGCAGCCGGCCCAAAGCGATACGAATAAGACGCATCGATGAAATGTCCAAGTATTCGTTCTAAACCGAATGTGCGGGACTCGTGCGGCATCAGTTCAATTGGAGTTTGCAGCTCCTTTAGTTTTTGTTCCTCATTTCGATACAGTACTAACCGGATCGATCCGCGAAAAGACTCAGCAGCGTCGTTCGCTGCGTGCACATCGAGGCCGTTCAGACCCTCGTCGGTGATCCAGATCGCACAGGGCGATAACGCGCGTTTCAGGAACCAATAGGCCGCCTTCGGCCGGCCGGTCGAGTCTAAAATGCCCCAGCCACCCCCTGGCCGCAGATCAGCACTCCACAACACAATTGCTCCTTTGCAAGAGGATGCCGGACGACGCCACTCGCCAAAGGTTTCCGCCATGACCTCGCCGGAGACCATCCGCGAGAGCTCCCAGTAGCGATTCGCATCCGAGTAGCGCAGAGTAAGTGGGTCCACAGCGAAGAGTAACTTCAAATAGTGATCTCGTACGTCCTCGAAGTCCCAGGCCGCGCCGGAATCGCGCGGGAGGGTTTGCTTCCATGTGGGGCTAACCGGCGTAATTGCCTGCCGGTGAGTGACCGAAAGTGAATTAAAGATTTCGGGCTCCGGAACATTGGCAAATGCCAGGCATTCAGAGGCGAAGCGCACTTCCGCTCGCCGCGCATCTTCTAAGGGTCTTAGATAAGCACCTACTCCGAAGTAGTTCGCCACGCCGCGATTTGTGCGGAACGGCTGGTCGCCGCCGCAAGGGGCTGAAGGGATATAGGGCACTCCCGGGCAAAATCGGTGAGCGATCCTCGGAAGTTCTTCCGCGAAAAAGATGCCACGACCCAGGGAAGCATCGAGTCCAAGCATGCCGACTTGCTGCTCAATCTCGGAGTTTCCGCAAATGACTGCCGTGCTTATATGTTGACCTAGGCGGGCGAGTTCCGCCTCGGCTTCCGTCGAGACCAGCCTGTGGAACTCCGTGTCAGCGAAGGGATAGTCCATATTCGCGAACATCATGTCTTGCCAAACCAGCAGGCCGAGTTCGTCGCAAACAGAATGGAATAAATGGTCCTCGTAGAGGGTTGTGCCAGCGAGTCGAATGAGGTTGAATCCGGCATCGCGTAGCAGGAGCAGGCGTTCTCGTATCGCAGAAGACGATTGAGAGAGAGACACGATGTTGGGAGGTGTCCAAACCACGCCTCGGCAGAATATGGGGACATTGTTCCAGAAGAGCTGAAGTCCGCCTTCGTCGGCAGTTTGGGCCGGTGTATTTAGGGTGCGAAATCCGACTGGAGCCTCATTGATTACGATGCTCGATCCGCCGGCCAGCTCTAACTCAATCCTGAGTGGGTAAAGCTCCGGCTTGCCGTGCGTATGCGGCCACCAACGCGCCGACATTCGGTATCTGCAAAGTAGTGCGAGCTGCGTGCTCGTTGCCCACGTGCTCGAACGTAAACGAAGATTCCCGCTCACCTGAAATGAGCTGTCCCGAAACGGGTCGTGCTGCGGGGTGAAGGCTGCGAAGATCCAATTCCAACCCGATCACCCAACCTTTTCATCTGTTGCGATTGTTCGCGATCGGCGTTGTACGACCAAGTCGCGCCGCCTGACGAGAGTGACCGGGCGCCAAGGGCCTACCGGCTCGGGCCCGGGAGCAAAACCCGGAGCGCGACCAAGCAACGTTGTGCGAAACCAGCGCAGCTGCGACTCAGCGACCACTTGCGTCCGCCAACGGGCGGCGGGCTTACGCGAACGGTATGCCCGCAAAGCTACTTCAAGGGACCGGCAGAAAATGAGCAGCTCGTTCGTTTCTTCCAGTAGCGAGGACACATTCACTTCGTGGCGCGCGAACATGGACTCACTTTCAAACAAGAGTTTGCCGTTGAGCCAAACCGAGGCCAATGTCGCGATCCCGTCTAGCTGTATGGAGATTTCTTCCTCAGGTTCGCGACGTTCAGCTTGAAAACGACAGCGAAAACACCACTGTTCAGAGTCGAACCGAGCTGGGTCACCCCAATTCCATACGTTCTGCGACTCGAGGTTGGAAGCAACCGTCCCGGGAACGCTCGCCGGAATGAACGGCAGGCGCTCGAGTTGCAGAGACGAAATTTCGCCGCTGAAGGAGGCCATCTCCCAGCCAGAAACGAGCGGGATCTTGCACTCCATGATGCGAACGTCGTCGGAGTTTATGAGCTCAGACATAGGTGTTGAAGCTCGCCCACGGCAACCTCCCAGTCTTCGGCCAATTGGCGGATCTGGGGACCCGGATCAAATGGACGACGCCGCGCGAGCCGGAACACTAGAGCCTTTATGGTGGCAACTTGACGGCTAAGAGCTTCGCGCGCGGAATGCGCAGAAGCATCGGCTGGATCAGCCAGCCATTCGACGAAACTGCCAGCCAATTCGAACGCCGCACCGCACTGCCTAAGAGTAGCGAAGGCATACGCATGATACGTTGCGTCCGTCCCTGCTAACAACCCCGGCAAATCGGCGGCCAGCCTGTCGCCGAATTTGAGGTACGGGTTGGTTTGTGGTCGCAGGGCCAGGTGCCGTTGCAGCAGTTCCCGTGCTTTCGATCTCAGAGCAGGACCTTCGAGACGCATGCCGGCATCGAAGCGTACCAATTCGATGTATGGTGGAAGCACATCGTCAGAGAATGTGCGTCCTAATCGGAACAGTCCGCGGAAATCCTCTCCCTGTAGTTCGTAAAAGCCGGCTGCGTGAAAGTAGCGTAGCCTCTCGTCAGCCACGTCGATCCCTTCCACTGCGATCGAAGATTTCACATGAGTCTTGCGATACGATGTCGAGGGTGTATCGGGCAAATAGAACGAATCGACTTCGATGATAACGGTGCGGCCGCTGTCGATATGCTCCGAAATATGGTCGAGTAGAGGCCGGTAAATCTGCATCTCATGGACATCGATCCCGAAGAGGCTTCTCATATCGTCTGCGGGAGGTTTAAAGAACGTCCATTGATCGCCTTCAAAATCGATTGCGCAGGTGAAGGCTAATGCACTTGCTGGATCAACGTCGAGAGCATGCAACAGCTCGATCCAGATATCCACATAGCAATTGCTCTCGCGGAAGGCGCGACTACTTCCATGTAAATAGCTCGGCTGGTAGCGAGCAGGGTCGAGGTTTAAAAGTGAGACCTGCTTTGCTGTTAACATGCTTTAGAAATTACCTT
This sequence comes from uncultured Acidobacteriaceae bacterium, assembly GCA_963722935.1. Taxonomy (GTDB): domain Bacteria; phylum Acidobacteriota; class Terriglobia; order Bryobacterales; family Bryobacteraceae; genus Bog-105. The sequence goes on from CAVROY010000003.1 coordinate 76,842, forward strand.
TCATTGCTTGAAGTACTCTGGGTGTCTCCGAATTCCGTGGCTCCAGGTAATTGCCTGGTTCAACCTGCGCACGTCTTTCGGGCGTCCCCGTCTTCTCGACATCCGTTGAAGAGCGGTATGTCACTGATGTCGTGAAGGGTAATCTGCATAAAATGCGCGGCGTACCTGGCTAACGTATGAACCAGACCTGTACTAAAGGAGCCGCTGCGCAGGCTTCCGGATATGGCGAGAAGATGGACCCTTTGATCTGTTTTCATAAGTCTCCAAAGACGCTAACTGGCTAATTGCCATCACATCGACGACGTTCGCCGCGAATACGTGCAAGCGAGCCAACCACGTTCAGGAAATTATGCTGAGAGCTCGTGTCGCAAACTTTCTCCCATGGTTAAGGTGATTTCCCGGTCGATCAGATTGTGTAGCATTTGCTGAGCCCAGAGCGCTCGAAAGGTATGTCCGACCTTCCCCACTCGAAGGCAACTGATGAAAGGGTCCGTCGGCGGAGGCAACTGCTTTTCGTCTTCCGTTTCCGTGAGCAGTGGTTCACCATCTGCAAAGACGAGAGTCACTCGAGTTTGCAATCGCCTTACTTCATGCCACGCTTCCCCGAGCGCCTGAGGGTGAATCTGTCCTTCACCATCGCCGCTGGATCCCCTCGCCAAGAGCCGTTTAAGCGCAAGCCGCGCCGCTTGCTTAACGCGCTCTGGTCTGATTTCACCACGCGCGAGGCGACGCCAATCGGATACATCAACGAGGCCCGTTCCGACTCGTCTTGCGAGTCTTCGGGCGAAAACGGCAGGATCCCAAAAGAAGTGGCGGGCATTCAGTAGAATCGCGCCCCGTATCGCGGAATTTCGAATCAGGGTCTGGAAGGCGACGTAAGCTCCCGAGCAGAGACCCACAGCTATGAAACGACGAACATTCAGCTTTGACTGAATATCGTTCATGACCAGGCCGAGTTGGTCAGCGAGATCGTCGGAATGTAAGTACTCGATGCTGGCCGGCTCCTCGCAGGTGCTTTCACCAACTCTCAAAAAATCCAAGCGAATGGCCGGGACCCCACATGCAGCCCAGCGACGCGATGCCTCGACCCACATTCGATTGGGTCCGATGTGCCGCACACCTCCGGCATTGAGGAACAGCAAACCCCACTCAGAAGGCTGTCGATTGGCAGGTGTTGCCGCGATCGAAAACAGTGAAGCGCCTCGGTACGGATGGGAATAAACGCTCTCTACGATGCCACCTTCCAAACGGCAGGAGCGTTCCTCGCGAAGCTTTCCCCGGCCCGACAAATTAACGGTTTGTTCGGGTTCCATTTGCGTCTGGAGAAAATCGACAATCGTTTTCTCGGTTTCGGGCGCAAAAGCAAAAGGTTCGTGCGGTTCCGCCATGATTTTCTGATAGCCGCTGCCTGCGCTCAGCGTGACGCAGGAACCGCCCCGTTCGAGACACTCGACAAGCTTGCGGTCATGCGGAAAACTGTCACGCGAGAGCAGTAGAATGCGTTGATTCGGCAGCGGCGGAAGGTTAACCGCATCAAACCCTTGCAGAGCGTTTTCGGTTTCGGGGTTAAGGAGAAAACCCGCAACTTCGAGACCGGGTACGGGCTGAGCCAGCGGGGCCTCACCTTCGGCGTATTCCGTGACTTCCAGATTTCGGAAGGCCCGCAATTCCCGCAGGATGGCGTGCCCGCTCGCTGAGGCGCCCCACAGAATGAGATTGTTGATCGGAGTTCCGGCCGAGACTGCCCCCAGAGCCAGCAATGCGCCAAGCCGAATTCCGAGAACCGAGACGGTCTGCACTCCTGAAATGGCCTTCAACTCGGCGACAGCATCGTCAACGGACCGAATCCAGGCAGAAAACAGATCAGGATCGAGGGCGCTTCCCGAACTGTCTGCCCGTACCGGGCAGATCGAAACGCAGCACCGCAATGCCTTTGGATGCCAAGATGCGGGCCAGGGATCGCAGCCGCCGATAGGAGCAGATATTTTCCCAGCCAAACGGAGAAACAATGACGACGCCCGAACGCGCCGGCTGTTCGTCCGGCATGTCGAAATGACCCAGCAGGGAGTACGAACCGGACCGGAACCAGTGATGAAGATTGGTCACGCAAGCCTCTAGCAGACGACGACGAAGCGCACAGCGCTTAGAGCCAATTGCCCAGCTGGTCCCTAACTTCCGAACTCCACGTGTTCGTGTCCATTCCATGCTTGCGAAACAGAGCGAGCGTGATTCGCTCTAACCCGAAGCCGAGACAGGCAGTGTTCGCGACTGACTTTAAATAGCCGGCTCTCTCCAAAGTACGTTTGGGGATGATTGGAGGAAAATGCGGAGTTTCGGGACAGTCGGGCGCCGAAATGGAGGTAATCAGAAAGTCAACCGCTGTTCTGAGGCGCTCAAATTCCATGCCGCGCCCGTACACGCCATGTTCGGCACTGGGGATCAGATGTTTGCAGCCGATAAGCTGCGACAGGAATTCCTGCTGTGTTTGGAGTTCCGATGCAATGACGGTGGTCATACTGTGTCCCTATAAATTGTGAGCAGTGAAGCGTTCGTCGCGAGAATCCGATCGTTGGCAATCATCAGTGCTGCGGAATGGGCATCCCGGATGTGGCGTCCTACTGAATACGGACCTCCATTCTTATACCCGAGGAAGCCACAAACCCGGAGAGCACTCTGACAGATTTCAAGGGCCATTTCCGATGTGGCCACCTTGAAGTTGTTGATACGTAGCGCGTAGCCGACCGTGGCCAAGTGACTGTAGTTCTGGTCTTTTAACAAGCTCACGTACTCCTGAAGTGTCATGCTGACTAAGATGCGGAACTGATTGATAAGAACCGAAAGATCGGCCAACTTGGTCGCCGCTGGCGGTTTCGTTCCCGGGTCTTGGCGCGCCTGCATGCGAACAAAATTTTGTGCCCGGTCGAAAGCGTCCGTAGCAATTCCGAGCCAGACGTGACTCCAAAGAATATGCGAGACAGGAACCACAGTCTCGGCGGCTATGGTGGCAAAGGAAACCGGGAGCACTTGGTCGGCAAGACAGCTTGCACGAATGACAAACCCGGGACTGCAAGTGCCGCGCATGCCGAGTGTGTCCCAGTCACTCATTTGTTCCTTTTCCATCTCCGAGAAATGAGTTAGAACCAGAACCTGATCCCCTGAGTCTGCAGTAGGACTACGCCGCACTGTAGTAAGAAGGTCATCAGCGTGCGCACCGTATGAAATGGTCGAAGCCTTCTTTTCGAAGCTGACGCGTTCGCCGGTATGCTCGAGACTGGCTATGCTCTTTCTCATGTTGCCGCCCACTCCTACTTCGGAAGTGGCGGAAGCAATGAGCCGCTGCTCCTCAGCCAAACGCTGCAGATAATCAGCCATCCATCGGCTATCGCCGCCATGGCGAACCAGAGTGGCCACCTGGATCTGGTGCATAGCAAAGATCATGCCGGTAGCAGGACAACGGCGTGCAAGTTCAAAGGTAGCTTCGGCCAGATCCTCCAGCCGAGCATTCCCTCCCTCTGGTACAAACCAGCCGAGAGAGCCCGCTCTCTTCAAAGCAGCTATCGCTTCTTTCGGGAACCGGGCCTGGCGATCTACATCCTCGGCGTTCTCCGCCGCGGTTTTTAAGGCTGCTTCGAATGCCGCCGAGGTACAGAGATTTTCGGCCCGAAGTGGTACAGCTTTCAGGGAACTCATAATCTTGAATGGGATGCTTCGGGAAGCAGGCCCTCGATGGCCAGCGCAATCGAATCGATGCTCTCAAAAACACTTCGGTTTAGAAGCTCAGGCGGGAATTCCAGCCCAAACTCGTTCTCCAGAGCCAGCATCAAATTAACGCTGGAATGAGATGTCATACCAGCGCTGTATAAATCACTCGAAGTATCGAGCGACTCTATCTTCATGGCAAGGCCGGCGTGATCCCCGACTATCTCTCTTATCTTCTCTTTCAACCAAACACCTCACGATTAACTAATCGCGATCGACGCACTTGAAGATTACACTTCGCTGCAATAGAATCCAATGCCCCACAACATTCTGGTGAGCTACTCCGTTGAGACTAAGGGGTCCCAAAAGGGGTATCGAAATCATCGCCTTTCCGCTGCGTACGGTCTTGCCAGCCCGTTTTAGTGCGGATTCCGGCGATGTGAATGGAGCGTTCCGATGGGATGTGAATAAATCGGAGCGAAGCGACGCTGGCACTTGCAATGATGCCTGAGATTATTCACATGAGTCAAGAGTTTGCTGGTTTTTAGCCGGGATGGGGGTGTGGGGCAAGGGAACGGCGTTTGAGTTTCCTTGCCCCACATCAGCAATGTAGAAACCCATTCAGGCAGCTCCTTCGTCCGATTTCCGGCCACGCTTTTTGCGCATCGATTCGCCGCTGAGTTCTATGCGATAGGCGTTATGAACCAAGCGATCGAGGATGCTGTCGGCAATCGTGGGATCGCCGATCTGCTCATGCCAGTGGGCAATCGGCATCTGCGAGGTAAGAATCAGAGAGCGGCGTTGATAGCGGTCATCGCAGATCTCCAGGAAATCGCGGCGCTCGCTATCTTTCAGCGGAGCCATGGCAAAATCGTCGAGCACGAGGACATCGACTCGGGAGAGTTTCAGTAGGACCCGGCCAATGCTGCCGTCTATGTGGGCGACAGCGAGTTCCCGGAACAACTCCGTCGTTCGTTTATGCAGGACGGAGAAGCCATCCCGGCACGCTTTTTGTGCTAGGGCGCAGGCCAGCCAACTTTTGCCGATGCCAGTCGGTCCGATGAAGAGAACGTTCTGATTCTGGCGCACCCATTCACTGGCGGCGAGCGTACGCAGCAGCTTGCGGTCCAGCCCGCGCGGATGCTGATAATCGATGTCTTCCATCACGCCGCGCTCTTTCAGCCGGGCCGATTGCAGGCGCCGTGCGAGCGCGCGATTTTCCCTCCAGAGCCACTGTTGATCCACGAGCATCGCAAAGCGCTCCTCAAAGCTGAGCTGGCTGGCATCGGCGGTTTCTAGTTGCGCACGGAAGGCGTCGGCCATTCCGTGCAGTTTCATGGTGTGTAGTTTTTCAATCGTAGGTTGGTTCAACATAGAAGTCCTTCTAAACGCGGAGTTTGGGCTTACTGCAGCAACGTTGTCGGTGGATCGTAGTAGTCGGCGCCGCGTACGTTCTCATGCCGCGGCCCCGACTTGCCGGATTCCAGATCGAGTGTGGTCTGCCGATCGAGGGAGCGCTTTAGAATCGAACGCAGACTGGAATAGGAGCAGGCTTGCAGTTGCAGCGCGCGCTGGCTGGCCGCCTCGAGCCGCTCATTGGAGTAGGTCTTCGCCAGGCGCAGGATTCCGAGGCAGGCGCGATAACCCATCTCCGGATGCGGCTTGCTGGCAAGGATGGTTCGGATGACTTCGGCGGTGGCGGAGCCCACGGTTTCGCCCCAGTGAATCAGGCGCGAAGGCGTCCACTCTACATGCGCCCGATGGCTCTTCGGCATGTGCTCAGGAACAGTTGTATGGCGGTAGGCCGCCGAGCTGCGCGCATGCGAGGCAATGCGCTTGCCGCCATGGAACACTTCGATGCTGGTTGCGGTGTAACGGGCTTCGAGCTGTTGACCGGCGAGCTGATAGGGAACGCTGTAGTAATGCCGGTCGATCTCGACGTGATAATCGATGTTGGCCCGGACCGTCTTCCATTCGGCCATCACGTAGCGCTGGGCCGGCAAGGGTTGAAGAGCGGGGCGGTCGATGCTTTCGAACAAAGAAGCTCGCGTGCCCTCGCGTTTGCGGAACGGCCGAAGATTCAGGCGTTCGAGCAGTTCCTCAATCGCCTCGTTGAGTTCGGCGACTGCCGAGAACTTGCGATGCCGGAGCGCCGCTAAGATCCACCGCTCCACGACTCCCACGGCATTTTCGACTTTCGCTTTGTCGCGCGGTTTGCGCGGCCTGGCGGGCAGCACAGCAATGCCGTAATGCTGGGCCATTTCGTGATACGTGCGATTGAGATCCGGCTCGTAACGGCACGCGCGCGTGACGGCGGTCCGCGGATTATCGGGCACGAGTAACTTCGTGGTGCCCTGGAAGAAATCGAAGGCACGCACATGACAGTCGATCCAGTTCGCAAGCCCCTGTCCGAGTGCTGCTCGCGCAAAAGTGTACGTGCTGGCGCCGAGTACGGCGACGAAGATCGAGGCGGGCGCAGTTTCGCCGCTTTCGCGATCGTGGATCGGCACGGTGTCGCCTGCCCAGTCCACGAATGTTTTCTCGCCGGCATGGTGCTCCTGCCGCAGGACCACGGCCTGATTCCGATTCCAGCGCTGGTATAACTCGCAGAACCGGCTATAGCTGTAGCCGTCCGGATGAGCTTCACGATATTCTTCCCAGACCAACTGCAGCGTCAGATGCCTGTGAGTCTGAAGCTGGGTATGGATCTGGCTGAAGTCCACGCCCGGCCGTTGCTGAAGGGGCCACACCGGTCGCGTCGGAAACAGGAGTTCGTTTAGCCGCTGCTCGTCGCAATCGTCTGCCAGTGGCCAGCCGAGCCCGATCGCGGCCGCTCTCTCCAGATATCGATGAACGGTTGCCTGACCAATCGAGCAACTGCGGGCGATCTGCTCTTGTCCGAGACCCAGCCCGAACCTGAGACGTAAGACTTCCTTGATTTTGCGCATAGACAACCTCTTCTGGGGCAATCAGCTCCCTCCACCTTCCAGTGGAGAAGGCTGACTCCCGTTGTTGTCCAGCGCCGTCCGCTTTTGATTAACCCTTCTTTAGAAAACTATTCCTGTCATGTGAATATTCATTCCGGACCAGATCGAATTCTTCATCCATTTCGGCCAGGAATCTCTATTCACATCACTCCGGAATCCTTATTCACATCACTCCGGAACGATTATTCACATGCCCCGGAATCCGCATTTTAGTGCAGCTATTCGCAAAGGTACTGTTACTCCGGTCAGGATAGGTGAGCTTGTGCCCGCTATACATGGACCGTGTCTGACTCTAAAGCTGCTGCTGATCTTTCAACGGCTGACGAACTGCCGATTGCGCGGCCCAGCGGGCGGGCGGCCGTTCGAAGATTCCACTCTTCCTATCGGAAGCCTGCGGATAGTGGGAACCGCCTCAACCAACTGTGGCTCATGCCGGTACCCGAGGCGAAAAGCGCGCCTCAAATAGGCGAGTTCTTTGTTTACTGTCGCGGGTGCAGCTTCACCTGCACGTGACCCGACGTATTCTTCGAGCACGGCAAGTGTGATTTCGAACCGCCTTGGGTTTGCTCTCAACAAACTTCGGGAATACCAAAGACCGAAGAAAAATCCCGCATGTTCAAATTGAGCCCCCGCCGCTGAGCCCAGCTACTTGACAACTCAGCCTGTACTCGTTAGCTCGCTAAATCGAAAAGGCTAAAGACGATTCATCAATGCAGTTTAGGCGCAGCTGATCTGTCAGCCGCCGCGCCGCAGATCCCGGTTTGCCCGCAGCGGATGCATCCCCCCGGTGAACGGTCGGGGATCCATGCTGAGTACAGTTTTTCTTTCGATGCCTGTATTTAACTTAGGTCTTCTTGGCCCTTCTTATCAGGAGCAGTTTCTTCAGTGTTTGAGCACGAGTTGGGTATCAACGAAGCGAGACAGTGCAAAAAGGTTTGGTGCTCCGAGTTTGCCGGTTATGTAAGCTGCGTCGTACCCGCGAGACTTGGCCTATATTCGCTACTCTCCGCAGAATATCGCGACGATGAGATCGGCCAACACATGCGAAGGGTCGGAATGCTTTCGGCGTTATTAGCTCTGGTAATGGGCCGATCACCACGCGAGATCGCGCTGTTGCGACTGGCGGCTCCACTGCACGACGTGGGAAAGGTGAGCGTTCCTGATCATATACTCCGAAAGCCAGGAAGACTTACCGAGACTGAGTTCAACCAAATGAAATTACATACTTTCATTGGCGGCCAGATCTTGTCCGGGAGTCGATTTGCTGCTTTACAGGTAGCAAGTCAGATCGCGCTTTCGCATCATGAGCGATGGGACGGGACAGGATATCCACAAGGATTGGCGGGTGACGCTATTCCCCTGTCAGCCAGAATTACAGCGATCGCCGACGTCTTCGATGCACTCACACACGCTCGCCCGTACAAAAAGGCGTGGAATTTGAGAAAAGCGATTGAAGCAATTGAACAAGAGAGTGGGCGGCATTTCGATCCCGCCCTCGCGCCTGCTTTTCTTTCCGTGTTGCGGGCTGAAGGATTGCAGAGACTCGCAGCAACAGTTGACGCCGAGAGTCGGGTCGCCGAGTCGTGCAGAAGATACGTTATTTAACGGGCGACCCATCCTGAAGTCGCCGCCGGCCCGGCACGGTGGATTCAGCGGAGTCGATAGCGATGACCTGAAAGCGGAAAGTCTTGACATTTGACGCAAATCCTCCCGCTTAACCTTAAAAAGCGTTGAATACACGGGAAAATGCCACAGCTTTATTCCTGACTGCGATAGTATTAAGGGCGTATTGTGAGGCCTACATGAAAGCCACAAGCTCTCGCATCCTGCTGGGTTTCTTTCTATTGAACGCGTTCTGCGCCGGTGCAGCTAAAGCCGACGGTCGATACATCGTACGGGTGAGTGGTGGCTCGCCCCTCCTGCAGCTCGTTTGTACGCTACTCGGCTGTAGCGTGGGCGGAGGATTGGACGGCTCTCTAGGCCAGGTGTTCCTGGTAACAAATACGGGCACGATACCGAATAACGCCTTCCTGACAACACTCCTGCAGGAAACCGGCGTCGTTGACGGAGAGCCCGACTTGATCGGCTCCATCGCGAGTTCGAGCTATACGGTTCCGCCCGCCTTATATGATTCCGCCCCGGTCGAGTATTTCGGCACGACTGTTCCCGATGGGTACGTCCATCAGCCGGCAACCCAAATCGTTCGCTTGAGTGATACGCAAACCACCTTTGGAGTGAAGGGCGCGGGCACCGTGGCCATAATTGATACCGGTATCGATCCGAATCATCCTACGCTGCGAAACGTTTTGGTCCCCGGCTACGATTTCACCCGGAATCAGAGCGGAGAGGGCGACGAAACCGCCGATGTCCCGTTTTCGACCACACCGTACGCCACCCCCTCTCAGTCCTCCTGGACAAACTCGAACAGCAGTGCGCTGGTCGATCAGTCCACAGTTGCCGTAGTTGACGGCAACCCGGAATATGGCGACTTTGGACACGGCACCATGGTGGCGGGAGTGATCCACCTGGTCGCGCCCGGAGCGAGCCTCATGCCCTTGAAGGCTTTTCGGTCAGACGGAACAGGTTACACCTCCGATATCATTCGAGCGACCTATTGGGCCGTCGGAATGGCGCGAACATCATCAACATGAGCTTCAATTTGGCGGGTTATTCACAGGAAATGAAGTCCGCCCTCGATTTTGCCACTTTGAATGGCGTCGATTTGCGTGGCTGCCGCGGGGAACCAGGCCGAAGACATATTGGTCTATCCTGCCGCTTTCAGGAACGTGATAGGCGTGGCCTCGACCACGAACGGCGATCAGCGCTCATCGTTCTCAAATTACGGGCAGGATCTGGTGTGGGTTGCTGCTCCGGGTGAAGGGATTGTTACGACGTATCCATTCGCGACCTATGCCGCTGCCTGGGGAACATCATTTAGCGCTCCCTTGGTTTCCGGTACTGCTGCTCTGATGCTGGATTATGGGGGCTCGCTCCTGATGGACATCCTCATTTTCCAGAATCAATCCGACAGCGCGCAGTCTCTCGCCCATGCTCAACCGATTACTCCGGATTTAGGCCATGGTCGCTTGGATGCATATCGGGCTCTTACCGCTTGGCGTCAAATGATGGGCTTGTTTTAGAGAAGGATAAGCTTCGCGAGTGAGTGCCGTCGGTTACGGAAAACGGCTGAGAGACCATGGGAGTCCTTCCTTCAGGTTCGGAATCTGACGGTTCGTTATCGTGGGCGGGACGGTGTTGACCGGCTGGCTCTGGACGATCTCAGCTTCGAGCTTGGGTGCCGGGGAAACGGTAGGATTACTTGGGCAGTCCGGGTGCGGCAAAACGACCCTGGCTCTGGGTCTGCTTCGTCTACTTCCCAAAACAGCACGAGTTCTATCAGGTTCTATTCGCTTCCGCGAACATGATATCTTGCGTGCCGATGAGCGTACACTTCAGGCAATTCGAGGAGCAGAGGCATCCATCATCTTTCAAGAACCGGCGATGTCACTGAATCCCGTGATGCGGGTTGGAGACCAGATCGCCGAAGTTGCGCGCGCACACACGAATGGGAACGCGCGGAGTTATCGAAGAGACGCAGAGCTTGCCTTGGCGGACGTTCATTTGTCCGACACGCGAATATACACCGCTTACCCACACCAACTGAGCTCTGGACAACGCCAGCGCATTGCTATCGCCCAGGCTCTAGTCTGCAAGCCGGCGTTTCTGATTGCGGATGAACCCACCAGTGCACTCGACAATACAACGCAAGCGGAAATTCTTAGTCTTCTTCAAGAGCTGAAGCGGCGACTTCAAATCGCGCTTCTGTTTATCACACACAACCCGGCGCTGCTGGTCGGGTTTGCCGACCGCTTGTTGATCATGGCCGAGGGTCAGCTTGTTGAACAAGGAACTCTGGCCCAAATCTACCAAAACCCAACACACCCATATACCCAGCATTTGTTACGCTTGATTCCTCCGCTTCCGCGCAGGCACGTGGCCCACGTTTAGAGGGTTTGGCCAATTCGTACGATGATCAACGCTCTGCATCTTCGTAAACGCTACGTGCAAGGCCGCTGGTATTCGCGGAACAAGTTCCAAGTTACTGCGCTCGATGATGTCAGTTTAAGTATTCCTGGAGTGTTCCACCCTCGCGTTGGTGGGCGAGTCGGGCGCCGGCAAATCTACCCTGGGACGGTGCTTATGCCGGCTGGAGGAGCCGGATTCCGGCGAGATTTGGTTCGAGGAAGCAAATCTACTCGCCTTACCGCAACAGGAATTGTTTGCTGTCCGGCGCAGCATTCAATTCATCTTCCAGGATTCTGCGATAGCGATGAATCCACGCTTTTCGGCGCTCCAGGTAGTGGAAGAACCGCTCCGGATCCAATCAGATATGGGCAAGAAGACGCGCCGGGAACAGGTCTTTGCCACGATGCGACAGGTGGGCATTGCGCCGCAGTGGGCCGACCGATCGCCGTTTGAATTGAGTGGAGGCCAACGGCAACGATTGGCGATCGCCCGCGCCTTGGTCCTCCGGCCGCGTTTATTGATACTGGACGAAGCTTTGTCGAGTCTCGATCTACCAATTCAGATGCAGATCGTGAAATTATTGCTCGACCTTCAGGCTTCTCTCTCGCTGACGTACCTGTTTATCACTCACGATTTTCGTTTAGCAGCCTGCATGGCGGACCAGATCGCGGTCATGCAAAGAGGCAGAATCGTCGAATCCGGCAGCGTCTCCGCGATTTTTTTCGATGCTAAACATCCATACACGCGCCTGTTGCTGGCCGCGATCCCTGGCCCAAAACGCAGGCATTTATGCGGGCCCTTTCAGGCATTAGATGCGATATCTGGTACGCCGCGTCTTGTACAGCTTTTTCCTTTTGCTGGGCGTTTCCGTGCTCACTTTTGTACTTGTAGATCTGGCGCCAGGAGAATTTTTCGACGAGATGAGGCTAAATCCTCGAATGTCGCAAACGACGATCGCTGGTCTGCAGGCAGAATATGGTCTCGATCGCCCCCTGGCAATCCGCTATCTTCATTGGCTACGGTCGGTTGCGAATGGCCAATGGGGATTTTCTCTTGCTTACGATAGTCCCGCGGCTCCGATCGTATGGCTTCGCGCCCGAAATACATTGCTGCTGACAGGAACAGCCACTTTGTTCGCATGGCTTATCGCCATTCCATTCGGAATATGGAGTGCTGCAAAACCAGGAAGAGGGCCGGATCTGCTCGCCAGCGGAACCATCTCCACTCTGCTCGCTATGCCCGATCTGGTCTTGGCGTTGTTGTTGTTGTTTGTCGCGGTACGGACCGGGTATTTTCCAGGAGGTGGAGTCTCAGGGCTTGATTTCCCACAACTGCATTTCTGGGCGAAGGTCAAGGACCTTGCCCGCCATCTTTTCCTTCCTGGCCTGTGCTTAACCGCGGGATTTTTGCCGTTATTGTTGTCTCACGTCCGGGCCTCCATGATCGAAGTGTTGGAATTGCCGTTTATCGCGGCCGCGCGTGCGCATGGCATCCCGCTTCGGCGATTGCTGCTCCGCCATGCTTTGCCAGCCGCGGCGAATCCTCTTATTTCTCTCTTTGGTTTCTCCGTCGGGATACTGCTGAGTTCATCAGTCATAGTCGAAGGGGTTTTCGGTTGGCCCGGTTTGGGACGGCTGTTGATCGACGCAATTCTACAGCGGGATTTGTATCTGGTCGTTGATGCAGCCATGCTCGCAACCTTTTTCCTGATCTTCGGGAACTTGCTGGCTGACTTGCTTCTCTATGCCGTGGATCCGCGGATTCGAGCGGAGTAGCAAATGGCTATCGGCGCCAAACCTCGTTTTGCCATAGCAGCCTTGGCCGTTTCCCATGGGTTGATCCTTTTCGCGGGATTCATTGCTCCTTATGATTTTGCTTCTCAAGACCGCCAACTGTCGTTCGCACCGCCCACTCGCATCCATTTCATAGACGCGGAACGGAAAGCTGCACCTTCGTCCGTTTGTGTATCGATGGAGAGCGATTGGGGAAATTGAACCAGGATATCGAAGAAGATGCAAACATGGCTTATCCGATACGGTTCCTTGTTCAAGGACCGCCATACACCTTGCTTGGCGGATGGGTTTGGCGAACACACCTGTTTGAAACCGATGATCCCGGCGAAGATTTTCCTGATCGGTAGCGACGCTTACGGGCGCGACCAGTTTTCGCGCCTCCTCTACGGAGGGCGAATCTCTTTGTTTGCCGGACTCCTTGCGACTGCGGTTTCACTGAGCCTCGGGATGCTGCTTGGGGGCCTGGCGGGATTTTATGGACGCTGGCTCGATGAACTGATCATGCGAACTGCGGAAATTTTCCTGGCGCTTCCCTGGCTGTATCTCTTGTTTGCAGTTCGAGCTTGCCTACCCTTACAAATCGCTCCCAATCAAGTTTTTCTTTTATTGATCACGGTTATCGGCGTAATCGGATGGGCTCGCCCGGCGCGCTTGATCCGCGGTGTCGTGCTGGGCGCAAGGCAACGTGACTATGTTGTGGCCGCCACCAGTTTTGGCGCCTCTGACATTTACCTTCTACGCAGGCACGTGTTGCCCCAAGCCTTCAATGTCGCGCTCACCCAGGCAGCCGTATTCGTCCCGAGATATGTGCTGGCGGAGATGGTTCTTTCCTTTTTTGGCCTGGGGGTGAGTGAACCGGCGCCGAGTTGGGGCAATTTGCTGGCAAATCTCCGGCAGTACAATGTCCTGGAGTCGTACTGGTGGATGTTCTTGCCAGCCCTGGCGTTAGCGCCAATTTTTCTTGTGTATTACAGCATCTTTTCGTACTATGGGTACTACTTTGCCGGCGGTACGGTGGTCAAGAGAGCTTACAAAGGCCGAGGTGAGCTTTTAGAGTCCCTGCGGCTTCGATGGCACGCAGAAAAGCTTATTGATGAACAAAGCTAAGACACCGAGTTGGCTCGCCGCCTCTGGCCTGACGGTGATCATCGCAGGAACTATTCTGGCGAGCGCCGCAACCAGCCCCCCTCCGCGAACCAACAATTTCTTATCACTCGGAACGAGATTGGTCGCTGTGGAGGCAAGCTGGTGATCTCGCAGCGAGCCGAGCCGAAGACGCTCAATCCGGTGGTTGCGCTGGATGGGAGTTCGCGAGAAATTCTAGGGCTCATCAATGCGGATTTGATTCACATCAACCGCTACTCCCAAAAAACGGAAGCTGCGCTTGCAAGTTCGTGGACGGTTTCACCCGATGGCCGGGAATATATCGTTGCAATTGCGCCGCGGCCTCGAGTTTTCGGATGGTCAACCGTTTGATGCAGATGATGTTCTCTTTACGTTTCAGGTTTATATGGACGAGCGCGTCCATTCTCCTCAGCGAGATCTGCTGACCATTTCAGGGAAGCCAATCCGATTGCAAGAAATTGATGCTTACACGGTCCGCTTCATCCTTGAGCAACCCTATGCTGCAGCGGAGCGCCTGTTCGACAGCATCGCTATCTTGCCGCGACATCTTCTCAAGCACGCCTACGAACAGGGCCAACTGGCCCAAGCGTGGAATCTAACAACTCCTCCGGAGCAAATTGCCGGGCTGGGACCGTTTCGAGTCAAAGAATATCTGCCGGGCCAGAATATAACACTCGAGCGCAACCCACACTACTGGAAGAGAGATCTTGCTGGGAAATCGCCTTCCGTACCTCGATGAAATCATTTCTGTGTTCACGGGAAATGCTGAAGCTGAGGCTATGCGGTTTCAGTTGGGCGAGATCGATGTGGTCAGCCGGTTGAGCGCCGCGAACTTTTCCGTTTTGGAAAAGCATCAGCAGGCAGGAGGATTTCGCCTATACGACGTGGGACCGAGTCTGGAATACCAATTTCTTTTTTTCAATCTCAACGATCTCAACGGGAAGGATCTTTCTTCCATCGCCCGGAAACAAATCTGGTTTCGGCAGTTGGCCTTTCGAAAAGCCATTTCAGCGGCGATCGATCGTGCGGCGATCGTCCGTCTGGTATACCATGGCCGGGCCGCTCCGCTATCGACGCACGTTACACCAGGGAACAAGCTCTGGCTGAATCGAGATATTCCTCAGCAGGTGCACTCAACAGCGCAGGCCCGGCAGATTCTCCAGATAGCTGGCTTTTCCTGGACAAGCAACGGTCGTCTTCTCGACGAACATCGTGAGCCAGTTACATTTTCGATTCTGTTTAATGCAGGGAACCCTCAGCACACGCAAATGGCCACGCTCATTCAAGACGATTTGGGCCAGATCGGTATAGACGCGAAAGTAGTGTCGCTCGAATTCGGTGCCCTTCTGAATCGCGTCTTCAAGAGTTATGAATACGATGCGGCGATCATGGCACTTGCCAGCGGTGATACGGATCCGAATCCGGAAATGAACGTGTGGACCTCAGGGGGAAGTACTCACCTTTGGAATCTCACATCAAAACGTGCACAAATGCCTTGGGAAGAAGAAATCGATCGTCTCATGCAGCAACAAATGATAACACCTGAGTATGAACAACGAAAACGCATGTATGACCGCGTACAGCAGTTGGTTTGGGAGAACTTGCCATTGGTCTGTTTGATTAGCCCGGACGTTCTGGTAGGCGCAACAGAGCGGCTCGGAAATTTTCGTCCTGCGATTCTCAGTAACTACACGCTTTGGAATGCGGAAGAGCTTTTTTTGCGTCGCTGACTACTTAGCGCCAGCCACTCATATCAATATCTGTAAACGCTATCCGCAGTATGCAAACGTTTCGGCAGGATCAAGTTCTGGTCGAGGAGTGTCTCCACGGCAATGAGGCAGCATGGTCCGCCTTAATCGATAAGTATAAGAATCTCATCTTCTCTGTCCCTATCAAATATGGCTTCTCCTCTGATACTGCCGCGGATATTTTCCAGGCCGTGTGCCTTGCACTTGTCTCGGAGTTGCCACGCCTACGAGAGCCGCGCGCGCTGGCGGCATGGCTTATCCAAACGACCTCTCACAAATGTTTCCGTTGGGAACAGCAGAGCCGGCGATATGCCAGCGCCGAGCTACAAGAGGAACGGTTTTCAGACGAGTCGTCAACTATGCCGGAGCAAATCTTGCGCCAAATCGAGCGCGAGCAGATCGTGCGCGAGGGCGTCTCCGAACTTTCCGGGGACTGCAAACGCTTGGTTGAACTTCTCTTTTACCAGCAACCGCGGCCGAGCTACGAGGATGTCGCAATTCAACTTCGAATCCCGAAGGGTTCCATTGGCCCCACGCGGATGCGATGCCTTGAAAGGCTCAGGCACCTTCTCGAAGAAAAGGGATTCTAGTGAAACAACCGGGAGAACTAATCCAAGAGCTTTGCACTGAGCTCGGCAGACTTCCAGACGAGGCAAGCCGCAGTGCGTTTCTAGACAGCTCACCTCAGCTTATTCAAGTCTCGACCGTCGAAGAACTGGCCGAGACAGTTCGGCGAAAAGTCAGAGTTGACGTACCCGAGGCTCTCAGACTTGCCGAAGCTGCGGTGGCCATTGCTCAACGGATGCGCGATGACTTCGCGCTTGGTCTTAGCCTACGAGCAAAGGCCAACGCGTTGTGGTTCATGGGGCAATGCAAACCCGCCGTTGAGCTCTTCCGGCAGGCCGCACTCCTGTTTGAAAGTACAGGGAACATGAGTGAGGTGGGGCGTACGCTGAGCACCTCGTTACAGTCCCTCGCGCTGCTAGGTGAATACGAGAACGCATTCTCGACCGCGCAGAGAGCGCGAGAGATTTTCACTCAGCTCGATGACACTTGGCGTCTGGCTCGCCTGGAGATCAATGTCGCGAATATCTATCATCGGCAAAACCATTTCCAGCAGGCTCTTGCTGCCTACCAGCGGGCGTATGAGCAACTTCTTCCGCATAACGATGCCGAGGGCGTTTCCGGAGCGCTTCACAATATGGCGGTCTGTCTCATTGCCTTGGACGACTTCCATGGGGCTTGGGAAGCTTACCGCAAAATGCGTGATTTCTGCCAGCGGTTCGACATGCCGTTGATGGTGGCGCAGGCGGATTACAACATCGCCTATCTTTTCTATCTTCGCGGGGATTATGCCCGCGCACTTGAACTGTTGAGAGTTTCACGGGACACTTGCCTCAAAAACGGCGATAGATACCACCTCGGCCTGTGCGATTTAGATGAGTCGGAAATCTATCTAGAGCTCCGGCTGATTGACGAAGCCGCGGAGATGGCACAGAAAAGCTTCGAGCAGTTTCAAGAACTGGGGATGAACTATGAAGCCGCGCGGTCACTCGCAAATTTGGCGATAGCCGCCGGCCTGCAAGATAAGCCAATTCGTTCTATACAGCTCTTTGCGCAAGCGAAGGAAATCATGCTGCGCGAAAAAAATCAGGTCTGGCCGTCGTTGCTCGATTTGTATCAGGCTCTGGTGTTGTTCGATGAGGGAGATCTCGTGGCGGCGCGCCGGCTCTGTACGGCGGCGTTGGAGTTCTTCGGCCCCACGCAAATGCCCAGTAAATACGTAATATGCCTCTCTCTATTGGCCCGCGTTTGTCTAAAGACCGGCGAGTTACATTGCGCCGCAGGGTATTGCGAGGAGGCCCTCCAGCGTGTCGCCACGCTTGACACCCCGATCCTTTCTTATGAAGCGCAATTTGTTATGGGGCAGGTCTACGAGGCTCTCGGAGAACCCACGAAAGCTTACGACGCATATCAAAAGTCACGATCCGCACTAGACGCTCTTCGAAGCGGCTTGCAGGCGGAAGAGCTAAAGATCGCTTTCATGAAGAATAAGGTCGAGGTCTATGGCCGTCTCGTGCAGCTCTGCTTGGATCGCGACTCCGGGCAAGCATCGATGGCGGAAGCATTCTCCTACATGGAAGAGGCGAAATCGCGCATCCTGCGAGATCTTATTTTTGGGCGCCTACACTTTGCGTTCACAGACGACTTTGAGCAAAACGAGACAAGCCAGCGCATTCGCGACCTGAAACAGGAACTGAACTGGTACTATCGCCGCATTGAGCGCGAACAGTTCTCTCAAGATGCAACCTCTCCGGAGTTGATCGAATCGCTTCGGTTGCGGGCACAGGCGCACGAGCATGAATTGCTCAGGCTTTTGCGTGAACTTCCTGCTTCTGACCGGGTGGGAAGGACTTGGCGCAGCTCGGCAACCGTTTCGCTCGATGAAATCCGTGCCTCACTTGGTTCGGAAGCGGCGCTGATTGAATATTTTTGCGTGGGCGAACGTGTTCTGGCCGCGCTAGTAACAGCCGGAAGTATCGAAGTTGTTCCCGTCACGCATATGTCTCGCCTTACGCAGCGGTTACGAATGCTTCAGTTCCAGATTTCGAAGTTCCGTCTCGGGCGGCAATACATTTCGGATTTCTACGGAACTCTCTTGCGAGCTACCCAAAACCATCTTCACGCAATTTACCAAGAGGTTTTCGCGCCTTTTCGTCACCTGCTGAAAACGCGTCATCTCGTGATTGTGCCTTATGGCCCACTCCACTCGCTGCCGTTTCACGCACTCTTCGATGGGCAGCAGTTTCTAATCGATAATTTCACAATCACTTATGCTCCTAGTGCCAGCATCCATGCTCTCTGTTATCAACGAGCCGAGAGGCATACCGGACCGTCGTTGATCTTGGGAGTTGAGGATCCCAAAACGCCTTTTGTCCGGCAAGAAGTGGAAGGCGTGGCTGCGGTTGTACCTGAGCCAGAAGTTCTTATCGGATCTGGCGCTACTGAGCGGGCATTAAGAGAGATTGGTGCGCGCAGCCAGTTGGTTCACATCGCCACGCACGGCTACTTCAGGCAAGATAGCCCAATGTTTTCAGCTATTCGCCTCGCCGATTCTTATATCAGCCTTTACGATCTGTACCACATGAACTTGCCTGTGGACCTGTTGACGCTCAGCGGCTGCGTTACTGGCCTGGATGTCATCGCCGCCGGAGACGAGTTGCTTGGATTGGCTAGAGGCCTGCTCTATGCCGGCGCACGATCATTGTTGCTTTCCTTGTGGGATGTGGATGATTGCAGCACGGCCGAGTTCATGAAATTGTTCTATTCCCACTTGCATGAACGGCGAGACAAGCCTGAGGCTTTTCGAAGCGCCATGCTGGAGTTGCGAACACGCTATCCTCACCCATACTACTGGGCGCCCTTTAGGCTCAGCGGGAGATCTCTTAACTAGCTTCTACTAGGAAACATTTTTTGTGAGACTGTATTTTCCACACCTGGGATTGCTCTTTTTACCAGATGCAGAATAAACCCGCTTTTGTCAGAGCCAACAGCGCTCGACTGAGGGATGGAGGACAATGAGGCATTTTTCTGCGGCGGAATGGCTTGAGCTCGCGCGCGATTCCACGTTGTTGGAACAGAGATCTCTGATGGAGCGCCATCTGGCGGATGGCTGCGATAAATGTCGGAAGCTGTCCGCGATGTGGAGCGAAGTAGTGGAGATCAGCCGCCGCGAACCAAGCTACACGCCTCCCATGGACGCAGTTCACTCCGCCAAAGCTGCTTTTGTGTCAGAGCGAAGTTGGAAATGGCTGCCTAAAATTGCGCAAGTTGCACAATTGATCTTCGATAGTTTCCGGCAGCCCGCTCCTGCGGCAATGCGTGGTGCGGCGGCCACTTGCCGGCAATTGTTGCAGGAAGCCAAACCTTTTGTGATCGATCTGCGAGTGGAGTACGAGCCTGCGCGGAAAATAGTGCGGCTCACGGGGCAGGTTCTGAATTCAAACGAGCCGGACAAGGAGGTCTCGGACGTCGAGGCGTTTCTGCTGAAGGGCGAGGATTTATTAAGCAGGACCAGGGCCAACGCCTCTGGCGAGTTTGATTTGGATTTCCAGGAACAGGAAGATCTTCATCTCTTTATAGACATTCGTGGCCGCAAGGTCATCGAAATTCAACTACCTACCTCGCTGGCTGAGCCCAGTGGAATGGTAGGAGAAACGAAATACGATTAACACGAGCGGTAAATGCTTACGACTTTCTTGAAGTGAGAAGGCCTATTGAGATACAGCAAGCGTGAGGACACTATGAACGAAAGAAGTGCAAAAGCGACCCGCGACTTTTTGCTGGACTTGATTGCCAGCCATACCAGCCTTGCGCGGGCATTTGCAAGCGTTTCGCGCTCAGCCTATAAACGCGGAGACCTCGAACAGAGCGATTTCGCTCGCCAGAAAGCGATACAGTTTTACTCTGAAGCACTCAAATCCCTTGAGGAACTGGCAGAACCAGATAGAGAAGCTCTGTCACTCGACCTCCAGAACCTAAGTACGACCATTAACTGGCTGCCAATACAGCCGCTTTCATTGCCTGCTTCGCGTCCGGCGAAAGAGCAAGCCCCGCCAATCGAAGATCTGCGGGAACTCCCGGAGAAAGGCTGAAAAAACTTGCGCGATCCCACTACATTGCGGCGGAGGCGCTTGGAGCTGGGAGCTTCAATCGCGGAGTGGGAAGAGGAAGCGGTCACACACGTCGCAGTTTGCTGACGCGGCCGACTTCCACCCATTCGACGACAAAAATATTTCCCTTGTGGTCGAAGCACGCGCCGTGCGGGCAGACGAACTTGCCGGGTGTAAATGCGCTGCGATCAAGTGTCCGTAAGCGCTCCCAGTCATGAGCGGCTGAGTCGTCGCCGAGGTGCTCAATCACGCGATTATTCCGATCCATGAGCGTAACGCGCGCTCCAAGATCCGGAATGACCGCCTCACCGCGCTTGTTGAACGCGAACGTGCAAGGTAGATTCGTACCTTCAATAAAGCCGAGATGGTCACCTTCAAGATTGAATGTCTGAATCCGGTGATTCGCGCGATCCGCGACCATCAGAATGGCTTCGCCGGCCCGAGTATCGAGAACGATTCCATGCGGGCAGTCCAGCTTGCCGGGGCCGGCCCCTTTGCCCCCGAATGTCTTGATGTATTTGCCTTCCGGCGTATATACGTTGACATAGCTGGAGCCGTAGCCATCGCCTACATAGATGTTCCCGTTCGGCGCGACAGCTAAATTAGTCGGACTGTACTTCTTCTTCGAACCGTCGGCATTTCGCTCGTACGCGGGCGACTCGACAGGGTAGCCCATCGTGAGCACCTCTTCACCGCTCAACGTCGTCTTCACGACCAGGCCGCGCTTCGTGTCGCAAAGGTACAGAAATTCTTGATTGCCTTCCTTGCGAATCAGTAGACCGTGCGCTCCGCCCTTGAAATCCTTGCCCCAACTCTTGATGAACTTGCCTTTGTGATCGAAGATCACCATCGAGTCGCTGCTTTCGCTGCTTGCGTTCACCGTATGGTGAACATAAATGTTGGCGTTTGAGTCTTCGCAAACGCCATGCGTGTTACCGTACTTGATCTCGGAGGGGAGATCGCCCCAATCGTGCGTCACTTCGTAGACGTGATCGCCTGAGCCTAGAACGGGCTTGCGCGTCCCGGCTTTGTTCGTTGCAGCGAGAATGAGCGGAGCGCCGGCGCCTGCGGCGAAGAGAAAGGCACGTCGGGTGGACATGACTACGCCAAAATTTCCTTTACAACCATCGCCCGCTTTTCGGTCCCGGTCAGCTTCTGGTCCAGGCCCTGAAATTTGAAAGTGAATCGCGTGTCTTCAATTCCGAACTGGTGCAGAATGGTCGCGTTCAGATCGCGGATGTGTACCGGATCTTTGACAATGTTGTAGGAAAAATCATCCGTTTCGCCGTGTACGGCGCCGCCTTTAACACCAGCGCCGGCCATCCAAATAGAGAAGCATTTCGGATGATGATCGCGGCCATATTCTGAGGATGTCAACTTGCCCTGACAGTAAATCGTGCGGCCAAACTCACCGCCCCAGACGACCAGCGTATCGTCCAGCAGCCCCCTGGACTTCAGATCCTGGACAAGACCGTACGCGCCTTGATCCACATCCCGGCATTGACTGGGCAGAACATCGGGGAGTTCGCTGTGGACGTCCCATCCCCGGTGATACACCTGGACGAAACGGACATCGCGTTCAGCCAGGCGGCGCGCCATCAGACAACAATTGGCGAACGTGCCGGGCTTGCGAGCATCCTCCCCATAAAGCTTGAATGTGCTCTCCGGCTCTCGTGAAATGTCCGTCAGTTCCGGCACCGACGATTGCATCCGGAAAGCCATCTCATACTGCGCGATCCGCACCTGTATTTCAGGATCCGCGATATTCGCCATCTCGATCCGATTCAGTTCGCCGGTTGCGTCCAGCATACGGCGGCGAATTTTCTTGGGAACACCCTCCGGATTATTGATGTAAAGAACGGGATCGCCGCCCGAACGTAGCGCCACCCCGGAATATTGACCGGGAAGGAACCCGGAACTCCATAGGCGAGCCGAGATCGCTTGGACATTCGCTTTTGGATTCGAGTGCGAAGCATTGAGAACGACAAACGTCGGCAGATCCTGGTTCATGCTTCCGAGACCATAAGAAATCCAGGACCCCACGCAGGGCTTGCCCGCAATCATGAACCCGGTCTGCATGAATGTAACTGCCGGCTCGTGATTGATGGCATCCGTATTCATCGAGCGAACTACGGCAATGTCATCGGCCATCTTTGCCGTATAGGGCAGCAACTCAGAGACCCACATTCCGTTTTGTCCGTGCTGGGCAAACTTGAATACCGACGGAGCGATTGGAAATCGCGTCTGGCCGGATGTCATGGCGGTGAGTCGCTGGCCTTGGCGGATGGAATCGGGCAGATCCTTATCGAACCACTTCGCCATCTCGGGTTTGTAATCGAATGTCTCCATCTGTGGAGGCGCCCCGAGCATGTGCAGATAAATGGCGCGCTTGGCTTTCGGCGGAAAATGTGGCAAGCCGGTAAGACCGCCAACGGCCTTCTTATCCGTTCCCGCAGCCATCTGCCTTTCAAGAAGCGTGTAGAGAGCGAGCGAACCTAAGCCGCGCGCGCCGCGAGCCAGTAACTGCCGCCGCGTTTCTACCAAGATGCTTTCTTTAATGGGATCCACTGACTTCGTTCCTTCCTACTTCACTAAGGTTTCATCCAGGTTGAGCATTTCGTTCGCGACAATCGTGAGCGCCGCGAACTTGGATTGAGAAAGACTGGGATCGGCAGGCGACGCGCCAACCTTGAGCAGCTTAGAGGCGTCTTGGGGCGCGGATGTGTAGTATGCGAGGAAATCCTTATAGGATTGCGTCAGAATGTCCGCCTCTTTCTTATCGAGCGAGCGTGCGAGTAACCGCGCGGACATGTAGCCGAGTTCGCGGTCGAACCGCTTATCGGATATCATCGCGTTTTGCGCCAGCACACGCGCGGCTTCCACAAACTGCACATCGTTCATAGTGACCAGAGCTTGCAACGGACTGTTTGTGCGCTCGCGGCGAACTATACAGGTTTCTCGCGAAGGCGCATTAAGAATGTCCATCGACGCGGGCGGAGCGGCACGCTTCCAAAACGTATACAGGCTACGCCGGTATAGATTGTCGCCCGTCT
This sequence comes from uncultured Acidobacteriaceae bacterium, assembly GCA_963722935.1. Taxonomy (GTDB): domain Bacteria; phylum Acidobacteriota; class Terriglobia; order Bryobacterales; family Bryobacteraceae; genus Bog-105. The sequence continues at coordinate 99,946 of CAVROY010000003.1, forward strand.
CCTGCTGATACGAACCCGTATTACTTTGCTCCATCGCGACAGTCTCCCAGATCCGCGACGGCTGATACGGCTTGACACTCGGACCGCCAATTTGAGGCTTCAGAAGCCCGCTTGCGAACAGCGCAGAATCGCGGATCATTTCTGCATCCATGCGGAAACGGGGGCCACGAGCTAGCAGTCGGTTCTGCGGGTCACGGCTTGTTTTTTCCGGAGTGCTCACGGCCGACTGGCGATACGTCTCGGACATCACGATCGTCTTGAACGTTCGTTTGACATCCCAACCGGAGTCGCGAAAATCGATCGCCAGCCAGTCGAGAAGTTCCGGATGGCTCGGCGGTTCCCCTTGTGAACCGAAGTCCTCGGCAGTTTTGACGATTCCCGTTCCAAAGATCTCTTCCCAGAAGCGATTTACCGTGACGCGCGCAGTGAGCGGATTCGATGGGTCCACAATCCACATAGCAAGTCCCAGCCGATTGCGCGGCATGGCTTGTGTCATAGGCGGCAGCACGCTGGGCGTATTCGGATGCACTTCTTCCCGCATCTGATCGTATTGGCCGCGGTAGAGGACGTGAGCTACCGGTTGCGTGTCCGTGCGTTCTTGCATCACCAGCGTTGTTGCGGATCGGCGCTGAATATCGTACAGCGCTTTGTCTGTTTGACGGATGTGTCCGACGAGTGCCGCTGTGGCGGGATTGAGTGTGCCGGTGTAGAAGGTTGCGAGGGCATCCCTTTCCGTATCGGAGAGCTGCTCGGGTGATTTCCTCGCGCCGGCGCTGACACGGCTCGCCAGGTAAAGTAATTCTGCGCCTTGCGGTCCTGCCATCGTGTTCAGAATGCGCAGGTCTGCGATGCCGCCGCCCTCAAAGTACTGCTTATCGTCGTTGCCGAGCGTGATCGGTACATGGGATGCCATCGACGACGTAAGGCGCGGAACATCTTCAGGCCTTCCGATGACAATAACCGGCGCACCGTTAAGATACATATTGATCCCGCGAGTCAGGCCGCTACCGTCATAAGCGATAACGACGTGATACCAGGAGTCCGGCTTGAATCTGTACTCAGGTGCCGGCCGGCCGCTGATCCCCTTGCCATCAACGCCGTTGAAGTAGATAGTTGGCGCGTGGTCGTATAGTCCAAGATTTCCCTTGTCGATTTTCAGAGCCCAGCCACGGCGCTTATGCTCACCTTCCTTTGATTCTGAGACCGTTTCATACTGGCTGGCCACGGTGCCATTTTCTTTCGCGTTCGGTATGAAGATCCAGGCTGCGATCGTAAACGGCTCGTTCGAATCAATCGCGGACACGGCGGGAATCGCCACCTTGCCGCCGTTCTTGAAGCGAAGGGCTCTTGTCTCAGCAAGAGGCGCGTCGATAATTTCCACTTCCTGCGGAACGGCAACACGTTCCACATCGCCGCTTCGAGCAACACTTATCCCGTCTGAGATTTGAAGCGCCAAGACCTGCGACTTGGGAGCATACGAGCCCGCTTCCGGCCGAACGCGTTCGAGCCAACTAGAAATGTTTTGGATCGCTTGATCGCGCTCGGTGGCGAATTTCCGCGCAAGATCGTCGCGTTGGGCGGTCAACTGCTCCCAGCTGTTCCTATCGGCTGCCAAGGGAACGTGAATCGCAGGCGGTGTGTCTTGAATGTTCAAGTCCATCGTTGGCTGCGTCGTGTTCCGGAAGAAAGACGTGAGTGAATAGTAGTCCTTTTGCGAGATAGGATCGAACTTGTGGTCGTGGCACGTCGCGCAGCCCACTGTAAGGCCCATCCAAACTGTTCCGGTCGTATCGGCCCGGTCTTTGGCGATCGTCGCGTCGACTTCCGGCAGAATGACGCCGCCTTCATCGGTTGTCACAGTGCAGCGTTGAAAGCCGGACGCGATCTTTTGATCTAACGTCGCGTGAGGCAGAAGATCGCCCGCGAGTTGTTCGACCGTAAAGCGGTCAAACGGCATGTTGCTGTTGAACGCATGGATCACCCAATCGCGATACGGCCACATCTCGCGGTAGTTGTCAAAATGCAGACCGTTGGTGTCAGCGTAACGAGCCGCGTCGAGCCAATAATGCGCACGATGTTCGCCGTAGCGCGGCGACGCGAGAAGCCGGTCAACCACTTTCTCGTACGCCTCGGGCGACTTGTCCTTGACGAAGTCGTTCACTTCGGCTGGCGTGGGCGGCAGCCCTGTCAGATCGAGAGTCACGCGGCGAATCAGCGTGTGCCGATCGGCTTCCGGCGCCGGCTCCAGACCGTTCGCTTCGATTTTCGCCAGAATGAACCGGTCGATCTCGTTACGCGGCCAAGCGGCTCTCTGCACTTGCGGCAATGCGGGTCTCTTTGGAGGAACGAAGGACCAGTGTTGGCTCCACTTGGCGCCTTGTTCAATCCAGCGGCGCAGCGTATCCTTTTCTTCCTGGGTCAGCGTTTTGTGCGAGAACACGGGAGGCATGCGGAACGCCGGATTGTTCGAATAAATGCGCTTGACGAGCAGACTTTCGTCCGGTTTGCCTGGAACCACCGGTGAGCCGTTCTTGCGCGCGGCAAATGCGCCTTCCTGAATATCCAGCCGAAGATCCACCATGCGCGTTCCTTTGTCGGGCCCGTGGCACAAGAAACACTTGTCCGAAAGGATGGGGCGGACTTGCCGCTGGAAGTCAACCTGTCCGCTGCCGGGGCCAGCGAAGGAACTGGTTGACACCGCACAAAGAACGACGAGTAAACGAAGCATCATATTTGTCGGTGCGTATAGCCACTATATCGCCGCTAGCGGCCAGTCAGGGAAACCGGTCCGAACCAAAGACCCAATAAGCGACGTCGCCATATCGCGCCCGTTCTTGCTCTCTCCGCCGGCGTTGTGAAGTCATATTGAAAAAGGAGTGCACGCAGGTAGCGCGGCGGCCTAGGAAACGGGGGAGGTTCGAGGAGTCCGCGGACGGTCGGTTCTCCAACCAGCAGGCGATACATCAAGTTGGCAACCCAGCTATTTTCTTGGATATTTCCCAAAGCGGCGAACCACATCTGCCAGTCGAGACGAGGTTGAAAGGGCGCGATAATCGGCAATTCGCGATGCAGCTCCCCAGGCTTGTAACGAAACGAATATTCGCGCCAGTTCGTTTGGTCGTTAGAACCCTCAATCACGATCTCGGGTCGTGTCGTTGTCATCACGGCGAAGAGCCCATACGTGTTCACGATCTGGAAAGGAGCGATCGCCGAAAGCGGTGCCCGCACCACTCTTCCGAAATTTTCATCGAACATATTGATAACTTGAATCGCGCCGATCGCGATCCATATTGCCAACACCACATTTGCAGCAACCCGCAAGGCGGCTGATGCGCCAGTGAACACTCGCAATTTCGGCCAGGTTCTTCGCAGGACGGCGGATAGAGGCGCAAATGTCCGGTCGTCGAACGCCCACAGGCATAGCGCCAGCGATAGCAGGTTGAAGAATGCGTAGTTACCCGTGAGCAGGACCACAAGTTGCAAAGCCATCAGCAGACCGGCCCCGGTTTCGCGCAAGATTCTGGGGCCAAACAGCAAGAATGGCGCTCCGAGTTCGATCGCCAATGTGCCGGCCGTCATACTGTCGAGCAGCCATGCGGGAGCGCGATAGAAGTAGTACGCAAGCGGATTGGGCAGAGGCTGAGTCATAAAATGGAAGCGCAGGGCATGAAAGTTTCGCCAGTTCGGGTCGTGTGAGAGCAGCTTTACCAGTCCCGATTCGAACATCAACCGAAATAACAGAACCCGGTAGGCCCATACCAGCCACGGAGCGCCTGCAAACAGGGCCAGAAAACCGGCTTCGAGCAGGAGCGCATCCCATTGGAATCCGGAAAACGGCTGAGCGAGGGAGGTGAGCGAAAGGTAGAGAATCCAGCAAATGGCGGCGCACAGCCGTGGAAATAGGCCGGTCGTCAAAAGCAAACCTGCGAGACAGCCAATCACACAACAGGCCACCAGGCCGGTGTCGCTGATGCCCAGCCAGAAAAGCGAGGGAGCGTCGAAGAACGCCTTCCCGCCGAGTTCGCTTCGCATGGCTGTCAGAATCTGAATGGCGGGTTGGATGCCTCGTGAGCCCGACAAACCGGCAATCTGCGACGACCAGGATCCAAAGGCCACAGCATAAGTGAGCCCGAGCAGCCGCAAAAAAAGGGCCTCGGTGAGCTGATACGACGCGCCGGATCGGAAGAAGGCGCGATATCTGTCAACTATCGCTGCGCGGAAGTTCATCAGCTCATCGCGAATTCTACATTGAGCGTACCGCCGAGTCACCGGACTTGCCTGTTATGCTATGTTGCGAGAGAAGTGACCACCGGCGCGGTAGCCAAGTGGTAAGGCAGAGGTCTGCAAAACCTTTATTCGGCGGTTCGATCCCGCCCCGCGCCTCCAACAAATTGACACTCAACAGCTTAGATCCTCATTTTCAATGTCTGTCATTCTTGCTCGGAGGCGCTGAATCGCTCATTTCCCCGATTTTGGACAAATTTTGGACAAAAGAAAAAGCCCCGCCGAAGCGAGGCTGAGTTGCATCGGGCCATTCCCCGCAGATTGCGTCCGGCGTTGATGCTCTTCGAATTTCTTCTCAATTTGTAGCGTTCGATTTACTTCTTCATTGCGCGGTGCTGATGTTCTTTCGTCACATGCACACACCGCATTGTCGTGCCGATGTTCTTGTGACCCATGATGTCCCGGAGCGTCGGTAGGTCGATGCCCGCTTTGATCATTCTGGTAGCGAAGGTGTGTCTCAAGTCTTAAAGACCGAAGTTCATTCCGAGCTTTTCGAGCGCCCTATCGTGCGGACAATTGAGCTTCGTAATGTGTTGTCCTGACCGAGTTTTTGCGCGCGAGTTTTTCGTGCTCAACGAATTCATCAATGGCATCAGAAAAAGGCCGCGCTTCGATCCTTTGAATCCCGAGCGGCTCCCTCTCGCAGTCGTCGCCTGTGCGCCGGCTCCATTTCCGTTGCGAGCTTCCGATTTTGTGTGGTGTCCTCCAAGCCGGTTGCCGGCGTGACATTCTGGCCGCGGTACGTAACCCAGCCGATCTTGAGCGCCAGCTCGATGCTCCTCATTCTGAAATACCGCCGGCTGCACGTTGGCGGACCTGCTGCGATTGCAACGGTATCTTCAGAGACTTTCAGCAGCGGCCACTAAGCCACAAAACGTTTGGTTGAGTCCGTTAACGCTTTCGGCGGCGGGCATGCTTGCTGGTTCGCGAGCGTTCACGGGGTTGGAAGCTCGCGTAGAGGTGGTTCGTCGAGCGATAGACTACCTCGAAAAGAAGTGGGAGTTCGGCCACTCAGACAATTGTCTCCGGTTAGTGCGTCATCCTGGAGCATCCGGAAATTCGTGGACCGGTTCTGAATTTTGGAAACGCGTCTTGTGGACGGGAACTCTCCTGTGGCGGTCGGAGTCCAATTTATAACGGCAATACTGCATGGCAATGATCCGGACACTGATCTTTTCCCGCGAATAAGAAACGGTAGTTCAGGTCTGCGTAGGACTTACTCAGGTGATATCCGCCGCGTCCCTCCCCATCTGCGGATATAGCACAATTCAGAGGCATGCGGTCAAATATGCTTGGCTAAAGGAATAACTCGCGTGCTACACGATATCCGCTTGGCTGTCCGAATGTTGGCCAAAAGCCGAGGCTCGACCGCAATTGCGATTGGCACTTTGGCCATTGCCATCGGCGCAAATACAGCGATTTTCAGCGTACTGAACGCTGCGCTCCTCAAATTGCTGCCAGTCCATAACCCGAACGAACTCGTGATGCTCACCGATCCGAATGCCGCCATGGTTTTGGGCGGCATGCTGCCCGGAGAGCGTAGCCTGCTTGGGTACGAAGAGTTCACAGCGTTGCGCGATCGCTCCAAAACGATGTCGGGCCTGTGTGCGTCCCAGTTATCTCTCGAGCGCTGGCCAGTTCGGATCGCAGGCGCTCCGCAAGAGCAAGCCCGCGGGCGTCTGGTGAGTGAAAACTATTTCGCTGTGTTCGGCGTCCATGCCGCCGTTGGACGCCTGTTCCTGCAAAGCGATGCAACCGCAATAGGAAAAGACCCATACGCGGTAATTAGCTATGACTATTGGCAGCGAAGGTTCGGCGGAAAGCGCTCGGTACTTGGAACAACCATTCGCATTCGTCACGCTACGCTCGTGATCGTCGGTGTCGCTTCCCCGGGCTTCCGCGGCGAAACGGTCGGTCAAGATCCTGATTTGTGGCTTCCGATGCTCATGCAGCCGCTTGTGCTGCCCGGTTTTGACGGCCTGCACGATTTCATCGACCACTCGCAAGACAAGCTGATGTGGCTGCACGTTTTCGGACGGCGGAAAGCCGGTGTAACGATCGCGCAGGTTCAGGCGGAAGTGAATGTCCTGTTTCGGCAAATCCTCGAAGCCGGATACTCAACGTCGATGACGCCGCTGGCTCGAAAGGATGCGCTCAATCAGCGCGTTCATGTCCGGCCAGTGCAATCGGGAGCCTTTCACGGTCGTGATGAATTCTCCGAGCAGTGGACCATTCTATCGGCGCTGGCCGGCGTTGTTCTGTTGATTGCGTGCACAAATATCGCCAACCTGCTGCTTGCTCGCGCTGCGGGACGTACTCGGGAAGTGGCCATTCGTATTTCGATGGGCGCTCGGAAAGCACGTCTGGTCCGTCAGTTTCTGATAGAAAGTCTTCTTTTAGCCATACTAGGCGGAATCGCCGGCGTTTTTGTAGCCGCAATGGCTTCGCATGCTTTGCCGCTGCTGCTGGCAGCATGGCAATGATCGATTTGAGCTAGCCCCAGAGATCGATTTGCGCGTGCTCGCATTTACTGCGGGTACTGTTCTCTTGGTCGGCATCGCTCTTTGGCCTTGCTCCCGCCTTTCGCGCGACAAATGGCGGAACGCACGAAAGCGCTGAAAGAGAGCGGGCGTACGGCAACTGGTTCGCGGCAGCGCACCAGAATGGCACAGGCACTCGTGGTCGCACAAGTGGCGCTTTCGTTTCTGCTCGTTTTGGGTGCAGGACTGTTCCTGCAAACGCTCCGAAATTTGCAGACCGTTTCGCTCGGCTATCCACGAGAAAATCTATTGCTTGTCAACGTGGACAGCTCGGGCGCTACACAGCAGCCCGTCAATCTTGACCATGCGCTGACAGCTCGCATCCGTGAGATCCCGGGGGTTCGCAGCGTGACCTACTCGGACCGCCCGTTGTTCAACGGATTTGATGGCTCCTTCGCAATCACGGTGGAAGGTTTTATGTCGGGGCGTGAGGAAGACCGGGGATCGACCGGCGGCTTCGTCGGTCCGGGATATTTTTCGACGATTGGGATTCCGTTACTACTGGGCCGTGAAATAGGGCCGCGCGACGGGTCGACCTCACCCCGGGTCTGCGTGATTAATGAGGTCGTTCGCAAAGCATTTTTTTGCCGGACGTCAATCCGATCGGCAAACATGTGACGGTCAATTCCGCCTCCCTGGAGATTGTCGGCATCGCAAAGGATGCTCGCATCAATTCACTTCGGGGCGCGATCGAGCCGAAATTCTATGCCGCTGCCGATCAAAACTCCGGAGCGTTCTCATTCGAGATACGCACGATTGGCGATCCGAACCGCATTGTGAATGCAGTGCGCCGAAGCGTTTTAGGCGTTGATGAAAACGTTTCTATTTCGGATGTGCAAACTCTGGATCAGAAAATCGATGCGCAGAACGCACAGCCGAGACTCATCGCAGATGTTTGCGCGATATTCGGAGTGATCGCGCTGTTCCTGGCAGCTATCGGTATTTATGCAGTGCTTTCTTACAACGTCGCTCGACGAACAAACGAATTCGGTATTCGCATGGCCCTTGGCGCGGGAAGGAGCCGAATTACCGGCATGGTTCTCGGCGAGACCGGATTTGTGGTCGTTGCCGGCTTGATCGCCGGCCTGGCTGCTGCGGCCGCCGCCGCTCGTTTGCTTGCCGCGCAATTATATGGCATCCAGGCAACTGGTCCTCGCTGGTCTCTTGCTCGTTATGAGCACGTAGACAGCGCAACGCAATTGTATGGAATCGGTGCTATGGACCTCCTGACCGATCGTGGGAACGACTAGCATTCTGGTTGCGGTTGCCTTTATAGCAGCCTATATCCCTGCCGGCCGTGCTGCTCAAGTGGACCCGGCATCCGCGCTACGCCACGAATAATCCATATCCCGCTGTTCGGCGGGTCCGACCTCGGAATCGCGGTAGCCAAACGACGATGTCGTCCCGCGCACATCGACGATTGCCGCTATATATCCCGCCTCGAGCCAAGGATTGACCTGTTCGAGCGCCGAGACTCGACCACCCGTCCGCTGCGCGTCGAACGGAACTGCTCGAACTGTCGTTCCAATTGAATGACTGAATCGGGAACTGGGACTTTCCTGGATGCCATCGTCAGCCGCCTTCAACCGTACTTCCCTACAGGCTTCGATTGTCCCCACGCGGTACACAGGCGGCGCAGATCCGTCAGAGACGCGTTTGGCGGCGATTTCCGATCCATCCCGCGATCCACGCGAGCAGAAACCCGTAACAAAGGGTCCAGATGACGTGGTTTTGGGCGCCAGAGACGACTCCCGCTACGGCAATCACGAGGACAAGTAGGCTTACAACGATCATCGCTTGTGCCGATAACGACCTGATGTAGCTCGGGACTCGGCTGATTGAGGAGGCGTGCCAGCGTTCGCCAAACCATCCGGCAAACCACCCGAGAAAGTAGCCGGAACAGAACCCCTCAATGGGATGCTCGCGCGCGACAGCGTGGCGCGCTGTATATACCAGCAGAACGGCGAGAACGAAGAGGACGATTGCGGTCTGTCCCCAAAGCGTCTTGGCGAATTGGGACCGAAGACTGACGGCGAGATCTTTCCCGAGAAACAGCCACAGCGCTGCTCCGGATGGCGATGCTTGTTCAAGGTCCTGGAAGTTCCGCAGCATCTCGGCTCGGTGCTGCCGCAGATACGGGCGCGGATAGAGTCCCAGAAGCAATCCATAGATTGCCAGCGACCGAGATGTTCCGTCCCGCTCGGACTGTGCCATGGGGCTACGCCTCCCTCAACTGTCGACGGGCCATGGCAGCAACTGCCGATAGCCGGTCGCTTTCGGCTAGCAGGGTTGTCTGCCCGAGCGCGGTGAGTTTGTAATAGATCCGGCGCGGATCCCGGGTGTCGCTCTTGACCACCAGGCCTGCTGCGATCATGCGGTCGAGCGATCCGTAGAGCGTTCCGGGACCCATCTTTACACTCCCTCGAGAGTCCTCTTTCACCTGCTGCATGATGTCGTAGCCGTGGCGTTCCCCACCGTAGAGGGCCAGCAGGATATGGAAGACTGCCGGCGTGAGCGGACCCTGTGGATGTCGACTTGCTCATGTACCTATGATATATCCGCCACAGATACAGTTAATATTTTGCGTCAGCGATAGCACGAACATCGCGCGTGGCTGGTATCGAGCTCGCTTGGGCTCCAAACGGCGCATCGCCTTGGCGATTTGACCGCACTGCGAGCTACCGGCCGGGCTGCCTACTGCTGAAGGCCATGAGCCGAATCTGCTTCGCAAGGTTATAGGCGGTCGAGAGGTCGCTGTCGCTGTACACGAGCACGCGCCCAATAACGAGTACCGAATTGTTCGGCGAGGATATCTGTTTCATGCCGCTCGGTACCTGTCCTTTCCAGTCCGGCCCAGTGATGAGGTATTCGCCCGCTTGCCTGCCGGTGGTGCGCGTGCCGACATAGGCGAAATCAACGTCAAAAGGGTCGGTGAACTGCACGCTGTAATAGCGCCCGGAGAAGCCCGGCACATGCAAAACCTGCGGCCCTCTCCTGAGGTCCAACCAGCCGGCCATAAGGAGCGTGTCGTGGTTCACGCCAACAGTCATCAAATTCGAACTTCCAGGCGGCAGCGATGTGTGAAGGGGATCCCCAAAAAGCTTTTGAGGCTCAGTATAGAGCGTATTGATCGGGACGGGGCCGTCGCCGAACCCTTGATCGACGATCGCTCTTTTAAAGTGGTTAGTAACGAGGTGTGGCCGAAAGTAGATTAAGAGGAACGTGCCGACCACCCATGCCACAACCATGACCGAGCCGAATGTAATGAGATGCTTGTGTTTCATAGGCGACATCATTGTGTTTTGACGACCGGCGGCACCTTGTACTTGCCGTCCAGAATGGTTGCGCCAGGCAGATACACGCGCAACCAGAGTATGAACTTGCCTGTGGATGCGGGCAGCCAATTGGACTCATGGCCCGCCGGAGCGGCGTTCTGGATGTAAATGTTGACGGAGCCGTCGGCATTCGGAACGAGGCCGGAGCGGTCACTGACGCTGTACCGGTTGATCGGATTCGGCACGAAGTGATTCCGCGCATCGCCCACGGTGAGCGACCAGAACGCATCGTTCGGCGGGAGTTGTCCTGCCGGAAAGTGCATGATGTACTCGTGCTGGCCGGAGAGCTTTTGGCCCGTGCTATCTACTCTCGTTCTCCAGTACATCGCCTCTTGCGGTACGTTTATTGGGCCAGGAAATGTTTGGGCGCAAGCGGCTCTGTACAAGATGCCATTGCCGGGCTCGCCGCATCCGTACATGGTGGTCCAGCCGTCGATCTTTGTGACATAGGAGTGCGCGATGATCTGGAACGTGATGAACGCCAGCACGCCGCCGACGATGATGCCCTGCACGACGTCCGAGACGGGGTTCCTCCGCCACAGGAACGCGGGCAATCTGGAAACGCCACTGCGATCCTGGGAGCGACGGGGCTGATTTGCATTTGTCATAGCTCAATCACCGCCCATTGCCTTTCGCTCACCCAAAGCTTGTTCGAAGCGACTTGAACTCCGCTTAGAGTGCGGATTATGACCCAATCTGCGCCGTCAAAGGCCATTGACACAAGCGTCCGCAAGTTGAGCTGCATACTTTGTCACGATGTTCGAATGGCCGGCATCAGATATGACAACCGGCGCACCGGAAACATGGAAGACAAACCTTATTGGAGTATTGGACGCGGCCGCGAGGCCATGCATTGCCGTCCATGCCAAGCCCGTCAGTCCGGACCTCAGCAAAGTGCGTCGCTGAAAGTTTCATCCCACGCTCCTGACAGGCAAAAGCCTGCTTGAACCCGACTTGATGCCGTAACCATGAGGCTCTAGGCGGACGGGGGCGACGAGAATATGAAAGACCGCCCGCGTTAGCGGTGGCGTAGGATCGGACTTGCTCATGGACCCAGTATATATCCGTCACGGATATAACGCAACGTCTTGAACGGGCTCCGGTCTGCGGCTAGCTGTGCAGCTTCAACTGCTGCTGAGGAGGTTCCGCATCGGGCAGACGGCACGCGGGACTTTGCTGTTCGTCTGCATGGCGCCTTTCTGCTGGCGATCTCGTCGAGAGCGCATCAGTTAAGACGAGAGCGCATCAGTTAAAGAAAGGTGGGGATCGGGACAAACTCGCGTTCGTTGTCACGCATATGATCGAGTCCGATGACATATCAACACCTCATTGATTCCCGTTTGAGCTCGCATAATTCTTCCAAATCTCCGGGTCCGCCAACATTCTGATGAACAGGCCTCCCACCACAGATCTCGCCTGAAAACCGACTTGCTTCCCTGTTTTGGTGTCATACCAGTCCGTGAGTGGAACACGGCTCGGAGACTCATTCGCAAAACGATATGCGGGATCGAAGATTTCCTCAAAGTCACCGCGACTGCCGGCTAACGATGCCGTCCAAGTAAGCCAATCGATTTTTGTGTAGTCAGCGCGGTTATCCAAGGGCAGACCGTATTCGTTTTCGTGTGACTTATAGAAGGAGAGCTCCTTTTGAATAACCATTTGAGGGAATAGATGTAAGTCGAGCAGCTTGTCCCAAATTAAGTTATATTTCTGGCTCCAAGTGCCCCTCCGGTCAAACGCCAATCTGAAATGACTATCGTCGGCGTCCATTTGAACCCAGCGCCTGGCGTAATCGCGCGCTAGCTGTTCATAGCTGTGCTGAACATCCGCATGGCCTAGCATCTCAGCCAGTTTGCCGTAGGCCGCTAATGCCAGAACCGCCTTAATCGAAAGATTTGCGTTGTGGGCGAGATGACCCGCGAAGTCGTCGGTGCAGAGTTGGTTTTCCGGATCGAGCCCTTTGCTCTTCAGATATTCCGCCCATTTGGTTAACAATGGCCAATATTGCTCTGCAAAGCGCGGGTTGCCGTTCACGTGCTCCATGGCGGCGACCATCAACAGCATGTTGCCGCTCTCTTCTACTGGCATTTGATTTTCTTCCGTCTTCTCGCCACCGCCGTACTGTTGGCCATTCGCCAACGGATAACGTCCGAGGTCGTGGGGAGCGAACGGAAAATGCCAGCGCGGCAGATCTGCGTAATCGAGGATCGGCTTTAATTGCGCTTGCAACAGGCGCGGATTAAATAACAGAAAAAAAGGCGAGCTCGGATAAGTGACGTCAACGGTATCAATCGATCCGTTGCTGAAATTCTCTTTTGAAAAATAAAGCGGCGTACCATCAACATCCGCAGTTAGCTTATGCGCAGCCAGCGTTTGCCTGTACGCCAGCGCGCATAATTGGGCGTATTCATCTCCACCGACGTGCTCCAAATCTGCTAACAAGTGTTCGTCGAATTGCTTGCAGCGCTCTTCCACCGTGTCGTAGTCTTTGAGCGCTGCGTGCAGCATGTCCGCCGCAGTGGCTCCATTCCGGCGCCAGTATGGCCGCAGCCGCCGCTCCAAGTAGGCGATCGAGAACTGATCGTCATACGCAATTACCAAATGACGCGACACAACAGACTGGCCTACATCTCCCAGGTCGAACGAATAGGCGAGTGACGGTTCAGGCTGGCTGTACGGCCTGAATGTCTCCGTCGAATCCGTGTCGGGAACATGTCCGGAAGTTGCGAATGTGTTCATCGCATCCTGCCTGAACGCAGCCGCGTTCGCTGTCCCCGCTTCTCGCGGAGCCACGACGTATAGATAACCCCAGTCAATCCGCAGATCATCGCCCGATTTCTCTAAAATCGGTTGGGCTTGCGAACCGGCTCGCAATATTTCCAAATCTCCCATGCGGTAACGCGACCACATGACGGGCTCATCACGACTGTTGACCGCTATTTCTGAACCAGCATCGAAGTACACGGATATTTTGTGATTCTTGCCGTCAATGGAAGAGACATGCCAGGTCACGTAAGTAGCGGGCCGCGAGAGCACGTCGAGATCTTGCGGTAATGAGGGCGTGAGGAATTCCAGCTCCACTCGAATGCCGGCTCCTTCGAAACCATACTGAGTTCGCGTCGGCAAGACCTTGACACTGACCTGCGCCATCGTCGGCATCCTACGAGGTTCCGCTCCCATAACCCGGAACGAAGTTCCATCCACTCTGACCAAACTGGATAGGGATTGAACTGCGCCCGTCCAGTGTTTCGTCGGCTGGTCGGTAAGACGGTCGGCCATCGACCAAATGCTGAAGTAGGGATCGTGGGTCACCAATGGCACAGCAGGTGGCCGGAATTCCGCGCTGGAAAGAGCAGGGGCGAGCGAGGAAAGCAGCAGTGTTGCCGCACCGCTCAAATAAATAAGTTTCATTCAGTGTCTCAGTCCAAAGTACTCGATGATATTTTAGGCACGCGTAGCAGCAATGCTCTTCAGCAATGGATTTTCGTGGTGCGCAAAACTCTTGGCAGTGCTTTGGTTCGCCACAGTGGACCAGCAGGCGAAGACTCAGAATATTCCCGTTCGCGATTTTCGTTTCGACAGCGGAGCCGCCATAACTACCGCGCCGCAAGACGCCGCAAAGCTGAGCCCGCGATTAGGGGTGAACATTCACTTCCTGAAAGACGATCGCGCGCTCGATCTCGCAAAGGCTGCCGGATTTAGCTTTGTGCGCATGGATCTGCCTTGGGCGCAGTTGGAAAAACACGGTGGCTACGATTTTGCGCCGTTTGACGGCTTGATGCGATCGCTTGAGGCGCGCGGTATGGGCGTATTGTGGCTGCTGGCTTATGGCCATCCAGAGCACGGGGGAAAGTCGCCCCAATCAAGCGAAGACGTGGCGGCGTATGCCCGTTATGCCGCCGCTGCAGTAACGCATTTCCACGGAAACAACGCCCGCTTCGAAATCTGGAACGAACCCAATGCAAAAGAGTTTCTTCCCAATCCCGCCATTTACCCCGACCTTCTGCGCACGGTGCTCGAGTCGATCCGGCGTGAGGATCGAAGCGCAATGGTCAGCACTGGAGGAACGTCAGGATTCGACTTCCCATTTCTCACCGCGATGCTCAAATCCGGCGCTGCTCAACAAGCAAGCGCCGTCGCTGTACATCCTTATCGGGATGCTGGGCCGGAAACGATGCCGGCAGACTTCGAGCGGCTGCGACAGCTTATGCGGCGAAACGCGATGAAGAACACGCCCGTCTGGAATACGGAGTGGGGCTATTCATCATACGGGAATTTCACTCAGGAGTTGTCAGATGGCGGCCATAGCCCGGTTGCGCGAAAACGGCAGGCGGTATTCGTGGCGCGCGAGTGCTTTACGACGTGGGCTCTCGGTCTGCCGGTCATCGTCCTATACGACTTGCGAGATGACGGCACCGATCCTTTTGATCGGGAACACAACTTCGGTCTGCTCAATCAAGACAACAGTGCTAAGCCCGCCATGACGGCGGTAAGAACTCTAACGAGCGTCGCGCGCGACCGTACATTCGCCGGGACAATTCGTCACCTGCCCCATGGTTTACATGCCATGCGGCTCGATGGCGCTGACGATATTGTGTTCATCTTTTGGAACGATGATGCCCAGTTGATGTTCCGTATTTCAACTGCGTGTTCCGCTGCGGTTACTAACCTCTTCGGTGAACCGCTTGCTGCCGGACAAAATCAAATTGTTTTGGAAGAAAATGCCGGGCCAATTTATGTGCGTTTAAAGCGTTAATGGATCCGAGAAACGTTGGACCTAATGCGCGGATTGCTGCGCTTCCGGCTCGTCGGCCGCCGCCACCGGCCACGCCAAATCGATGATCATAGCTATCGTCAGCACGGCCACGGGGGCGTAGAGGCCATAAAGTACGAAGCGCTGTTGGGCAATCGCCCCGCACAAAGCTCCAAGGAAAAAACCAAACCACAAGCCCGCGGTGAGGGCAGCATGCCGAAACGACTTTCGGCGCGGCGATACGCGCAGCACCTTTCCAATCCGAGTTCCAAGCCTGCCGCGTGTGCGGTCACGAAGCCAAAAGAGGTAGTCGGTAACGGCCTCTGAAAATTTTGAGAGCGAGCCTGTCACGTAAGTCGTGTACACGCGCAGACCATTGATATTTGTGACCGTTACAGTCTGAACTCCCATCGCCGCAGCAGGTAGAGAAAGAAGCAGGTACTCGATAAAACCGGGTGGAGGTTTAATTTTGTGGCCTTCTACATATCTCGACCCGAGCCCTATGAAGGCACCCAGCAACAGCACCTCGGTAACGAGCGCAATTGAAAAAGAAGAATGAAATCCCCGGCGGCGGGCGGCTTTCGTCGTTGCGGCGCTATAGAGCAGGCCCCCGAGAAATGGCAACATGATCCAACCGTGGTGGAATGCCTCGCCCCATCTGCACTGCGCGATATCGTCCGCGAATGACGCCGTGTTTCCGGTCATGTGCGACGTATAGACCTGATATAGAACGAGCCAAACGGTAATATCCACAAAGCCGGCACTCCAGGCTAGAGAAGCCGCAACCCACGCTTTAGGATGACCCGGCAATTGGCTGCGTGGCGATGCCCAGCGCATGAGAGCACTGAAAGAACGATTATCGTTGCTTCACTTGGTCCGCCGTCTCGAATGTCTTGGGCGATCCGTTATTCATGCGGCTAAGCAGAAACATACCACCGGCAGCCAGCAGTCCTGCCGTCGCGGCGGCAGTAAGCACCGGATACGAGGGCTCTTCCTGCACCCAACCCATCTCGATGTATCTCTTTCTCGCGGGTAGCGGTTGGTGAAGCGCCATCTGGATCACCTCAGCTAAATGCATGCCCTGGCGTCGAGTGCCATGCATAATCTGCTCGCGGCAACTGAAGCCATCGGAGAGAATGATGGTATCTCGCTCCGCTTCGCGCACGCGCGGATATAGAACCCGCTCGGCGATTTTCATTGATACGTCGTAGTGACCTTCTTCATAGCCAAATGAGCCCGCCAGCCCGCAGCAACCGGAATCCAACAACTCGGCATTTAATCCCATCTGGCTAACGACTTTTTGTTCGGCCGACATGCCCCATAGCGCTTTATGATGACAATGCCCGTGGATGAGAGCCTTGCGTTTTAGATTGGGTGGATTGTATTTGGCGTCGATAAGAAACTCACTCAATAGTTTTGTTTGCGTGCGCAGCCGCTGAGCGTCTTCGTCGCCCGGAAACAAATTCGTCGCTTCATCGCGAAATACCGAGGCACAGCTCGGTTCCAGAACGACAATCGGAGTACCCGCGGTAAGGTGCGAACTCAGCGCGTCGAGAATATCTAACAGATAACTTTTTGCCTGATCGAGAAAACCATAATCGTACAGAGGCCGTCCGCAACAGAGACTGCGCTGTGGTATTTCGACGCGATAGCCAGCCGATTCAAGAACTTCAACAGCAGCTTTAGCCGTATGTGGGAAGAAATAGTTGTTGAACGTATCGGGCCACAGCACCACTCCTGGCCGGCCATCGTTTTTTCGCGTCGTCCGCGCGCTGTGCTCCCCAAACCACGACCGGAATGTCTGTTTCGCGAATGCCGGCATCTTACGATGCTGAGTCAATCCGGCGACGCCTTTTGCGATGCTCGACAGCCCAGGTGTTTGGGTGAACAGATTGGCCGTATCAGGAAAATGAGATGCAATTTCCGCCCAGCGGTTGATCATGCCCATCGCGTAGGCGCTGGTGGGCCTCGGCCGGCCATCGTAGTAGTGGTGCAGAAATTCGGCTTTGTAGGTCGCGACGTCTACATTCACCGGGCAATCGCCCTTGCAACCCTTGCATGCCAGGCAAAGATCAAGAGCTTCTTTAATGTGCGGATCTTTCCAGCCGTCGTGGATCACTTCGCCGCGCAGCATTTCGAATAGCAGCCGCGTGCGGCCGCGCGTGCTATGCATTTCCTCACGAGTGGCGTGAAAGCTGGGGCACATGGTGCCGCCATCCAGCCCGCGGCACTTGCCCACTCCGAAACATCGCTCGGTTGCGTGGGCAAAACTGCCCTGATCGTCCGGAAACTGAAATACGGTCAGAACCGGCTTCGGTTTGAAATCGGGCCCGACACGCAGATTGGTATCCATCGGATACGGGTCAACTACTTTCCCGGGATTCATGCGCCAATCGGGATCCCAAGCCGACTTGAATTCCCGAAAAGCCTGCACAATCTCCGATCCGTACATCACCGGAAGGAACTCCGCGCGCGCCTGGCCGTCGCCGTGCTCGCCGGACAGTGAGCCGCCGAAGCGTATTACCACATGTGCGGCCTCAGTCATAAACTCCCGATAATTCTTCACGCCTTCAGCGGTCTTCAAGTTGAAGGTAATGCGCGTATGCAGGCATCCATCGCCAATATGGCCGAACAGAGTCATCTGGTAGTGATGCTTGTCTAACAGCCGGTACAGTTCGCGCAGATAGTTGCCCACCTGTTCGACGGGTACCGCGGCATCTTCCCAACTCGGCCAGGCATCTTCGATGCCGGGGATGCGGCTCGCGCCCACCCCGTTTTCGCGCACTTTCCAGATCAGCTTCTGATCATGCTCGTCTTCAATGAGACGGATCCACGTATGGTCGTTATCCATCAAGCGGATCTTCTGCATGGCTCGCTGAGCCTCCTGCTTCGCTTCTTTCGGAGAATCCGCACCGAACTCCAGTAGGACGTAAGTGTCAGCCGAGGGGAACAAATCCTCGCCCGGCATGTGATTGCCCTTGCGATGTTCGTTGTCGATCACTTTGTGATGGAAGCATTCCAAGCCGAGCGGCTTTAGGTCCCGAAACGGGGCCGCGTGGTCGCCCGCCGTAAATACATCGGAAAAACCAACCATCACCAGCACGCGGTGACGCGGGCTATGCACCAGCGTCATTTTGGCGCGGAGTACAAGGGCGCAGGTGCTTTCTGTTCCAACCAGGGCGCGCGCTACATGAAATCCATTCTCTGGAAGTAACTCCGGCAGATTGTAGCCGGATACGCGCCGCGGGATCTTGGGAAACCGCGCTCGTATCTCGTCGGCATAGCGGTCTCGAATGGTTTTGAGTTTGCTATAGATTTCGCCGCGCCGGCCGCCTTTGTGAACGATCGTTTCCAGCTCGGACCCGTTTGTCTTCCCCACCACCATGCGGTGACCGCTGTAAGTTAGGACGTCGAGTTCTTCGACGTTGTCCTCTGTCCTACCCGCAGTTACGGAATGAACACCGCACGAATTGTTGCCGATCATGCCGCCGAGAGTGCAATACTCGTGCGTTGCCGGATCTGGCCCTATGGTCAGATAGTGCTTTTCTGTCTCATTGCGGAGCGTATCGAGGATCAGACCTGGTTCCACCCATGCGTATTTCTCTTTCCGGTTAATCTCGAGAATTTTATTGAGGTACTTCGAGAAATCGATGACGACGGCCGTATTACAGCATTGGCCGGCCAGACTGGTTCCACATCCGCGACCAAAAATGGGGGCACCAAAGGCACGGCAAAGCGCGACAGCTTCAACGACATCGTCGTAACTTCGAGGCACAACAACGCCGATCGGCACTTGGCGATATACGGACAAGTCGGACGCATAAAGAGCGCGTGAGCCGCTGTCGAAGCGAACTTCGCCCTCGATTTTCCGCTGAAGTTCCGACGCCAGTTGCTCCGCCGCTTTGGGCTTCATCACTTCTTTAGAAGGAATCACTTGTCCTCCTTCTTCTTATCTCTGCCCGTGACCTTTTCGGCGGCGCGCGGCACCGCGCCATAGTCGCTAGCTGGAAACAAGAATTCGTCCATTGCCTGGCGTCCCATCGTTAGTGAAATTCGACCGCGATCGCGCTCACCGCGTGCCAGCGCTTGCGCCAGATGTTTCATCTCTGCCTTAGTGGCTTTCGGAGGCATCGGCGGCTCGTTCGGGTCCGTGATGCACTCGATCACCACAGGTCCATCGATGGCCAGCGCTTTTTTCAATTGATCCTTGCAGTGTTTGGGATTATCGATGCGAACACCCGTGGCTCCGCACGCTTCCGCAACCTTCACGAAGTCGATCGGATACAGATCAACACCATACTCGGGATTTCCCAGGTAGATCATCTGCTCCCACTTGATCAGTCCCAGCGTGTTGTTCTTCAGAACCACAATCTTCACGGGGAGTTTGTATTGAGCGAGCGTTGCAAGATCGCCCATCATCATGCTGAGTGATCCATCACCCGTGAAGGACACCACCTGCCGGCCCGGATATGCCACCTGGGCGCCAATCGCATACGGAAGCCCGGCCGCCATGCTGCACAGCGTTCCGCTAAATGAAAACTGTTGTTGTGCGCGCAGCTTCATACGCGCAATCCACGTAGTTACCGTGCCGGAATCGCCGGTAACGATGGCGTCGTCGGTCAGCAATTGGGCCAAGTTCCACGCCACCACCTGAGGCTTCATGGGCTTGTCGGTACGACTACCGCGCTCCTCCATCAGGTCCCACCACTCTTCCATGCCTTTCTGCGCCTGTTTCAGAAATGAGCGGTCCTCGTTTCGCGGCAAGTACATCAGAAGTTCGCGCAAGGTCGCCTGCGCATCCCCAACTAGTCCGATATCGATGGGATAACGGAGGCCAATGCGCTCCGGCCGGTCATCGATTTGAACTCCCAGCGCCTGTCCCGGCTTCGGCAAGAACTCGATATACGGAAACGAGCTGCCAATAATCAGCAGCGCATCGCAATTCTCGAGAACATCCGAAGAAACTCTGGTGCCCACCACGCCCGTCCCACCGGTTGTATACGGGCTATCGTCGGGTATCACATCTTTGCCGAGCAGTGCCTTTATCACTGGAGCGCCCAGGCGGTCGGCAGTCTGCAGAATTTCGTCGCGGGCGCCTCGTGCCCCGGCCCCGGCAAGAATCGCAATCCGCTTCTTGTCCTGTAGCGCGCGCGCAGCCTTTTCGAGTTGTTTGCGCTCAGGAATTCGTTTCGGAATGACGAACGCCTCCGATGTGTGCCCCTTCAGATTGCGTTGGGATCGCTTCTGATCGGACATGTCGGCAGTCTGATAGTCAATCGGGAGCGCAATATGCGAAACGGCGCGATTCCCGAGCGCCGCGCGGCATGCGTAATCGACGATATTTCTGGCATGAGCCGGTCCCATCAGACGCTGATTGTAGGCAGCCACGTCCTGGAACAGGTAGTCCTGATTTATGTCTTGCAGATAGTTGGTTCCGATCAGGTCGTGATAGGTCATGCCAGTGATGGCAAGCACTGGCGCTTGGTCGATCTTGGCGTCATACAGCCCGTTCAGCATGTGAATAGCGCCAGGGGCGGCGGTTGAGAAACAGACGCCGAGCTTGCCCGTGAACTTGGCATAGCCGGTCGCGGCCATTGCGGCTGTCTCTTCGTGCCGGACGTGAATGTAGCGGATGCGATTGTCGCGAGTACGAAGAGCCTCCACGAAGCCATTAATACCGTCTCCGGGAAGTCCAAAGATGACCTCGACTCCCCAATCGATCAAGCTTTCAACCACAACATCGGAAGCAGTCACTACGGCACCCCAACCATCGGGACTCCGCGATGTTTACTGGTGTTTCAGTGTGATATTACGAGTCAAAAATTTCCGGTCCAGCGGACAAAATCGGTACGTCGAGGTTACGCCGGCCAGCAACGGCAACTTAACTTCCGGGTTGTTCCTGAGTGCTCCGCGATCCCGGTCGAGAACTGGACCTCCCTCTGCGACCGTGCCGAACTGACCACAGGGTCCCGGCTGTTACACATCTGCTTGACGGCGATACGATGGCCCCCATAGTCGAGCGGATTGCACTGCGATTAAGCGACGAGGTGCGTAAGACGTTCGCCGGAATTATATGCTAGATGCCGACGAGTTTGATTTAGGGCAATTTGAGTCATCACCTTGCACAAACACAGTAGACCTATCCCGGATCGGGCTGCCACCTTGTACCGTTTACATTCGAAATGGAAAGGAGGCCCGTTGACACGATCTCTTCTTATTTTTTTCTTGACCCTCGGCTACTGCCTGGCCGGCACCAGCGTGATCGATTCCTCTGCCCGCAAGTTCATCGACGCCGGCAATGTCGCCTGGGTGAATGGAATGAAAACCGGCGATGTGACGAGCATCGCG
Source organism: uncultured Acidobacteriaceae bacterium (assembly GCA_963722935.1). Classification (GTDB taxonomy): domain Bacteria; phylum Acidobacteriota; class Terriglobia; order Bryobacterales; family Bryobacteraceae; genus Bog-105. Next base: position 121,206 of record CAVROY010000003.1, read on the forward strand.
GCTACTTACGCGGAAGAGGCTCTTGATTGTGGGCCAACAGGGGAATGCCGAAAAGGTCGACCGGCTATATACGACTACCTGAAACGGCGCATCGAGAGGCTTGGCCGGGCAGAGTCCGCGGGTGTGACCAGTACCGGGTCCGTGCAACAGGGCGATTTCGTATATGAGTGGGGGGTTGCAAAGGTTTCCTTCAGCGATGGCCGCAAGGTCGAGGGCCGCTATTTGACAGTTTGGCAGCTCCAGCGCGATGGCACTTGGAGAATTTTTCGCAACATCTCCATTCCCGATGATCGCAGAAAATAGAATCCTGCGAAGTATCCGTTGAACAGAAACCCGACAGTTTAGGCGCGATGGCTGGTCTGTTGCCCCTCAGCACCCTCGCTCAACCTCGTTATCTGTCGCTTCAGAATTTGAAGGTTCGCCTCGAGAAATTTCTCGATGAGTTCGAGTTCTCGCGTCGTGTAGCTCGATGCGAGCGTCTTCATCTCCGATCCGACTCCCTCATAAAGCGCGGCGAGCTTCGCGCCTGCATTCGGAATAAGCTGCACGAACACTTTGCGGCGATCACTCGCATCTCTCACCCGCCTGACGAAACCTGCTTTTTCTAAGCGGTCCAATATTCCCGTTATCGCTCCTGTGGTGAGCCCCGTCGCTTCTTTGAGTCCGCCAGCCGTCATCGGTGTGTCGCCTGCACGCGAAAGGATATCGAGGCAACGCGTGTCGGTGACGTTGAGACCAACGTTGCTTGCGATCAGCGTGTGGAGAAAGAGATTGCTCGTGGTCAATTCGCGTCCAAGTTCTTGTCCGACACGCGCCAGCAATCGAGCTCGCTCTCGTCGGCTTTGTGAAATCTGGTTCTTGACAGGCATTATCTTAACTGCTAAGATAATTAGCAAGTGATCTAATTAGACCACGACCTGAATTCAGCATACATCGAGGAAAGCATATGGCGGATCGAATTGCCTTAGTAATAGGTGGCGGAATTGCGGGACCGGCTACGGCCTTGTTCCTCAAAAAGGCAGGCTTTCTCCCGGTCGTTTTTGAGGCACACGCCCAAAGCGCGGATATCGGTGGCGGACTCCAGATCGCCCCAAACGGAATGCATGTGCTCCGGCAACTAGGGCTATCAGATCGGCTGCTGGAACGAGGCGTGGAAAGCGCCGAGCTCTGTTTCCAAAATCAGTTTGGAAAGACACTCGGTTGCATACCGAACGGTCCGGCGTCGCTTTACGAAAGTCCGGCCGTCCAAGTAAGCCGTTCTGTGCTGCATAAGGCTCTCCTAAACGAACTGCGACGCGAGAATATTTCGATTTGTTATTCAAAGCGCCTTCACGACATCGCTTCTGAAAGCCACGAAGTAGGCGCGCAATTTACGGACGGTTCGTCTGCATCGGGTTCCGTTCTGATAGGTGCGGATGGTATTCATTCCCGCACTCGTCAGATTATCTTTCCTGAGGCGCCGATGCCGTCCTATACCGGTCTTATCACCGTAGGCGGTTTCGCGCGCCACGAAGCGCTGAAGCCGACAGATCCGAGACACCAGTCGCGTGCACATATGATCTTCGGCTTGAATGGATTCTTCGGCTACGGATACTACGATCGCGTCGACCCCTGTGCCGTCATGTGGTGGAGTCATCTGCAGTGTGAAGAAGAACCGACTATGGAAGAGCTGCGATCGGCAAACATGGAAACATTGCGAGAGCGAATGCTCGATCTCCATCGAGGCTGGACGGAACCAGTGGAACTCATCTTGCTCAACGCTCATCGCCTGCTGTGGGGCCCGGTGCATGATGTGCCTGCCTTGGTACGGTGGAGCGCGGGCAGGGTCGCTCTGATCGGAGATGCGGCCCACGCTATCAGTCCACATGCCGGACAGGGTGCATCGCTCGGGCTCGAGGATGCACTGTGTCTCGCGAAGTATCTTCGCGACGCTGATTACGAGAACGCCTTCCGCCTGTACCAGCGTGAGCGCCAGCGACGAGTGGAGAAGATCCAAGCCGAAGCACGAAAACGCGGAGAGGCCAAACACGCTCTCACCGCCGGCGCGGCCAAAATCAGAGACTTCATACTTTCTGCCTTCCTGCGCTTTCGGGGAAGGCACTTGAACGATCAGGCATACGGATATCGGGTGGCTTGGGAGTAATTGGTCGATTCGCTCATTCAGGCGATGCTGTCTTTTCGCAATGTTCTTATCTTGCCACCTAAGAAACGGCCTTTGATGTGATGAATCTTTCGAATTGGAGACAGCCAAATGCGAACATCGGAAATGCCGCCGCCGGTACTCGGCGGCCGTGTCTCCTCGCGTTTCCGCGAGCGCCAACGACACGGTTCGAGTGGCACGCGTCGGGTTACACAATAAAGGACGCGAACACATCCAGCATTACGCCGCGATGCCGAACGTGCAGATTGCAGCGCTTTGCGACATCGACAATTCGGTGCTGCAGGAACGTCTCAGTGATGTGGAGAAGCTGGGAAAGACTCGCCCCGCGGCCTACCGGAGAAACCGTGTTCGCAGGACATCTTTGAAGCCCGGCAGATTTCAGTCGTCATGGATCGGCATGGGCGACCACGGTGATACCATAAAGCCCGTTTGACCGCGTCCGGATTCATTTTTGACCGGACGCGGTCGCTTGCATTCGAGAGAACTCCAAGGAGGGAAAATGAAACGGTCCTTTTTACCGGTTGTCATCTGCCTGGCGACATCGCTCATTCCGGCGGCCGCCCAGAACAAGCACGATCTTATCGGTACGCCGAAAAGCTCGGAATACGAGCAGCAGCAACCAGACCACGAATTGAAACAACTGTTAGAAGGAATCGATCAGAATCAGCTTCAGGCTACGGTACAAAAGCTCGTCAGCTTCGGTACGAGGCACACCGCCTCGAGTCAGACCGACCCGGTCCGCGGCATTGGCGCCGCGACCGCCTGGGTTTTTAGCCAGCTCCAGTCGTATGCCGCCGCGTCGGGCGGCCGCATGACGGTTCAGCAGCAGACGTTTACACAACCAGTGTCCTTGAACATTCCGGTGCCGACAACGATCACCAACGTCATTGCCACGCTCACCGGATCGGTTTCTCCCAGCCGAACCTACGTGATCCTGGCTCACCTCGATTCGCGTGTCAAGGATGTCCTGGACTTCACCTCCGATGCACCGGGCGCAGACGACGACGCGTCGGGCGTAGCAGTGGTCCTGGAACTCGCGCGGGTCATGGCGACGCGAGTGCCGAACGCGACGATCATGTTCGCGACCGTCGCGGGCGAGGAACAGGGCCTTTATGGTTCTACGTTCATGGCCCAGCAACTGGCCGCCAACGGCGTTGACGTCGAGGGCGTGTTCAACATCGATACCGTCGGCAGCAGCACTGCGCAAGATGGCAGTCGGGACCCGAGAGAGATCAGGCTCTTCACGGAAGGCGTGCCAACGGCGGCAACACCCGCCGCGATAAGCGTCCTTCAGTCCGTCGGTGGCGAGGATGACAGCGCATCGCGCGAGCTTGGCCGCTTCGCCGAATCGGTCGGCGAAAACGGGCAGACGAATATAGACAGCGTCTGGGTGATCAAGCGGCGTGACCGGTACCTTCAACTAGGCGATCAAATCTCGTTTCAACGACAGGGATACCCTGCCGCCCGATATACGGAGCCGAATGAGAACTTCAACCACGAACACCAGAACGTTCAAGTCGTAAACGGAGTTCAATTCGGCGACCTGGTGGCGTTTTTGGATTTCCAATATCTCGCGCGCGCGGCCCGCGTCAGCGCTGCGAGCATTTGGTCGCTCACTGAGGCGCCTGGCACACCGAAAAACCTAAAGTTATCGGTAGTCAATTCGCCCCCAAACTCTACGAATCTGAGCTGGGATCAGGAGACGGATCCGGGTCTTGCGGGCTATGAGGTGGTATGGCGCGAAATGGACGATCCCGATTGGACTCACATTGTCCCCGTTGGTAACGTGACGAGCGCCTCGTTCCCCTTCTTTGCGAAGGACAACTTCATTATCGGTGTGCGCGCGGTAGACGAAAACGGCCACCACAGCCCCGTGGCCTTCCCGACAATTGTCAATTAATTCGGTCGTCCGTTGATTGCTCGAGCGAATACCCGGACTTCGGCGATGCGGGCTGGGTGTTCGCGGCATCGCTCGGAATTAAGGGGGCGGCCGCTGCGAGCGGCGGCCGCTTGCGTTGCTGAATTTGTCGCTTCGCTGGCGCCCTGCCGATCCTGCCGACTCAGGATTCCGGTGAGATCAATCCAGCCCGCTACGTTCCCCAATGGATGCGCCTTTTGCTCCCGCCGGCAGATTTCGAACTCGATGACGTAGGCAGGATTAGCGGCCGGTACCGGTGCAATCAGTTCCACGAATCCGGGCTGACAGCGTCGCCCACCGTCGGCGCCCACGAAAAGCCGTTTCAACTTTCCAGTGACGCGGAGGCCAATGGCGCGACTATCGGGAATCCTTTGTGGTCCCCTCGCTGGGTAGGAGCCGAAGCCAAAAACTAACGGGCCCCCACCGGCCAGCGCCCACAAGCCTCCCCACAGCGCCATCGCGATGAAGAGGCTGGACCACTCGTTCGGATCGCGCGGCGCCCCCGGAATCCCATAAAGTCCAAGAACTCTGGGAAGGTGAAGGGTCACCACCCAAATCCCGAACATCAGACCGAGACAGGCAGCGCCCCAGCGTTGAAGGAAATTAAGGCCGATGCTCAAGCCGGCCGCGATGAATGCAACGCCGAAGAACGCAGTCCAGAACACGTGCCACGGAATCCAACCTGGTAACAGCGTCGCGATGAACGCAAGAGCGAGAAAATGGTCCACTCCAAACACGATCAGAGACAGCGCGAGCAGATACCGGCTCACGCGCGTAACGAAGCCCGGCTCCGCGCCCGGGCCCTGCAAAAGCCAGGCGAGACTTGCAATCGCTAGAGGCTCGAACACTGTCGTGCGTAAAGAAATATTCGTGATGTTCGCCGCATTTTTTGGCACCTCGAGAACCAACGCGCATAGAAACAGAAGCCCAGCCAGCGTCCTCGCGGCTGTTTGCATCGTGCGTTTGGATAGAATGCCCAGGCCGCAAGCCACCCAGATCGCTCCAAACAGATAGGCGAGCCAGGAAATCGCAGGAAGCCAAGGCAGCACTGGCAGGACATTGTACTGAGGGCCGAGCGAGTGCCCGGTAACGCCTGCGCACTTCCACGTCTCGGCGCCCAAGGCGATGATGGCCAGCGAAAACAAGGCTAGGCCGGAGCTGAGCAGCGCATCCGTCGGCCGATGAAGTCCCACTGTTTCCGATGAAACTGCTTCTGGCATGTTCGGTTCCTCGAAAGACTAATATCATGCCATCCTCAGCAACCAGCGAGAAGCGCTAGTCTCGTTACATGATCCTGCCGGAAACCGTACTCCAGGATTTGCGTTACGGAGCGCGCACCTTGCGCCGCAACCTCGGGTTCACCATCATGGCGGCCCTTGCCCTCGCGCTCGGTATCGGCGTCAACACGGCTGTGTTCACCGGATACAAGGCCATGGTCGCTCGGCCCATCGATGCCCGAGATCCCGGCGAAATGGTTAACGTCGCACTGATCCGTCAATCGGGTGCGGCCGATTTCCATTTCAGCTATCCCGATTATGCGGCATATCGGGATTCGCTTCATTCCTTCCGCGGTCTGGCCGCTTCTCGCGATGAGTGGATGACGCTCTCCGGCGCCGGGGGCATTATTAGCCAGCGCACGTCTGAGGCTGGGTCGATGCTGGGGAGATTGGGGTTGTTATCTTCCGGCGTAACCAACGCCGAGTTCGCCAGTGTCTACGCTGTCTCCGAAAATTACTTCCATGTTCTCGGTGTCACATCCCTGCGCGGCCGCAGCTTCGAATCCATAACGATTACTGAACTCATAGCCGCACCCTCGGTTCTTATCAGCGAGAACTATTGGCAGAGGCGGTTCGCGAAAGATCCAGCCGTGCTGGGAAAGACCATTCGCCTGAATGGCACCGCTGTTCAAATCATTGGAATTACACCGCACGACTTCATCGGTACCGGCATCGCCGTGCCTGATTTCTGGCTTCCGCTCAGCCTCGAGCCGCTGGTTCACCCTGACGCCAAGTGGCTTCAGGACCGTGAATATCAGTGTTGCCGGGTATTCGCGCGTCTCGCTCCCGGCGCCACCATGAATCAAGTGCAGGCAGAGATGAGCATCGTCGCTGATCGCCTCCGAACTTTGCACGATCCTCACTCTGAGTCGGCTAAACTCGCTGATGCGCTCGTCTGGCCGGGTTCCCCGTTCCCGCTGCCTTTGAAGTTCTACCGTGGGCTGCGGTTGACCATTCTACTCGTTATGCTCGCTGCCGCGATGCTGCTGCTCGTCGCGTGCGCAAATGTTGGAAGCTTGCAATTGGCTCGCGCGAGATCCCGTCAAAACGAACTGCACACCCGCCTCTCGCTTGGCGCCAGCCGGCTACGGATCATCCGCCAATTGCTTACGGAGAGCGTTCTGCTGGGTCTGCTCGCAGGTATGCTGGCGCTCCTGTTTGCATGGGCCTTCCTGCAAATATCGGTGCGCCTGTACTCGGAATCCGTGCCGGCCGAGTTTGGCACGCTGATCTTCAACGTGAACCCCGATATTCAAATCTTCGGCTACGTGTTAGGCGTTTCTCTGCTCGCCGGAATACTTTTCGGACTTGCTCCGGCTCTTGAAAGCTCCAGTTCCGCACTATCTTCCGGCGCCAGAGGGGGCACCTCATCGGTCCGCACGCGCCGGCTCCAGGACCTGCTTGTCGCCGCGCAGGTCGGACTATCGTTAGTGCTCATGATCGCAGGAAGCATGCTGATTCGCAGTTCCATTCACTCGCTCAAAATGGAAACCGGCTACGACGGCAAACACGTGCTCGATCTCAATTTTCAATTTCCCGAGGGATCGAAATACACGGCGGCCCGCAAGCTTTCTGTCGTGCGTAAGCTTCGCACCCGCGTCGCTGCTCTGCCCGGAGTGGCTGCTATCACTAGCGCTCGGCCGCCAGACGGCAACGGGAGCTTTCGAACAGCCGCCGTCGCGCTCGGCGAACAAAAAGCGCCAGCCAAAACTGCGCAGTCGATTCTCTTTTACACCTACGTTCAGCCCAACTACTTTGCGACTTTGGAGATCCCGCTATTTCTCGGCCACGGCTTTGAATCTCATGGGCAAGCTGCGAACTCGGTCATTGTCAGCGAATCGGCCGCCAGGCAGCTTTGGCCCGGCCAGAACCCTGTCGGCCGCAGCGTTCGTTTGGGCGCCATCGATGAGTGGGTCCACAACACGAGCGAGCTGTTGGCCGACGGTCCGGCTTACGAAGTCGTGGGGGTGGCCCGCGACACGCGCGGGAGTTCAGTTCGATGGAAGCGACTCCCGTCAGGTCTATCTGCCTTTGCCCGACGAGTGGCTCCCAAGCCGTCCAATACTCATCCGTACCCAGTTCGATCCCGCGCAGGTCATGAAAGCCCTGGAGCCGGTGATCTCCTCCATAGATCCCGATTTGCTCGCCACTTCTTCCACGCTCCAGGACATGCTCCGGAGCTCTGCTCCATTCCTCAGTGCTACTTTTGCGGCCGCAATTGCTTCCAGCGTCGGCTTACTTGGGCTTCTGCTCGCCTTGATGGGCATCTACGGCACCGTCAGCTATATCGTCGTTCTGCGCACCCGCGAAGTCGGCATCCGCATGGCGGTCGGCGCTCAAAAGCGGGATATCCTCGGACTCATTTTGCGCGAAAGCACGCGCCCTGTCCTGGCTGGATTGCTCGTCGGTATGTTTCTAGCTGTCGGAGCCTCTTACCTGTTGCGCAGTGTCCTCTACGGAGTCAATACCGTCGATGGCATCTCCTTTATCGGAGTCTCTCTTTTGTTCTTATCCATCGCACTGCTTGCCGCTTACCCGCCGTCGCGGCGAGCCATGCGCGTCGATCCCACGGTGGCGCTCCGATACGAGTAACGGTCACTATCACGGTCAAAAATGAACTTTTCCTCCACCCTCGCGCAACATGGACTCGGCGCTCTCCAACGTAAAGCTGTAGACACGCTGCAAATCAACGTTGGGAAGGTCTGCAATCAAGCCTGTCATCACTGCCACGTCGAGGCCGGTCCCAAGCGCACCGAAGCCATGACGCCTGAAACGGCACGGCGGGTACTCGAACTCCTTCACAGCACACCGAATATCCACACCGTCGACATCACCGGTGGCGCTCCTGAGATAAATGAAAATTTTCGCACGTTAGTCGAAGAAAGCCGACGGCTTGACAAGAAAGTCATCGATCGCTGCAATCTCACGATTCTCCTCGAACCTGGATTCGAGGACTTACCCGAATTCCTCGCCGCTCAAGACGTAGAAATCGCTGCGAGCCTGCCCTGTTACACGCCGGAGAACGTGGACGCGCAGCGCGGCCATGGAGTATTTGAGCGCAGTATTCGCGCCCTACAGTTGCTCAACTCCCTCGGCTTCGGACTGCACGGCTCGGACTTGCATCTCAATCTGGTATTTAACCCCATAGGAGCGTCGCTTCCGCCTCCGCAAGAGCTCTTGGAGCTCGAATATAAGAAACACTTGCATGAACAGTTCGGAATCGAGTTTCACCGTCTGCTCACCATCACGAACATGCCGATCCGGCGGTTCTCTGATCTTCTGATCCGAATCGGTCAAAAGGAACAATACATCAAGCTCTTGGCCGATAATTTCAATCCCGCTACGGTTGATCGCTTGATGTGTCGCACTCTGGTGAGCGTCTCTTGGGACGGAAGGCTGTACGATTGCGATTTCAATCAAATGTTGGAAATGCAAATTCCCGAGCACTTTTCTATCTGGGACATCGATTCTTTCGATCCAACTATCGGCCGGCCGATCCACGTTGCGAGCCATTGTTTTGGTTGCACCGCTGGCGCCGGATCGAGTTGCGGCGGCACGCTGCAGTACGATAGCCCGCTGCAGTAAGTGAGCCGTCGCTGCCGTGACTCGTATTCCCGTTTGTATGTTCGCGAAGCCGCCCGTCCCGGGTCAGGTCAAAACGCGTTTGGCGCAGACTATCGGTAACGACGCTGCTGCCTCGTTTGCTTCCGCCATGTTGTGCGACGTATGGTCGACCATTCATAACTGCGCTCCGGCAGTTCCAGTGTTAGCGGCGGCAGAAGAAGGTCCTTTTCCCGTAGCAGTACCCGAAGAAAACTTCTGGTTGCAAGGAACCGGCGAACTTGGGTCTCGTATCGAGCATGTCCTGCGCCGGGGTCTCCGGAATGCACCGGCGGCCATAGCGATTGGCGCAGATTCACCACTGCTGAAAGCTGGCGATTTGGAAAATGCGCTCCTTCAGCTCGAGACCGGCGATGCGGTGATCGGCCCTTCCTGCGATGGCGGTTTCTATCTTTTTGGTCTTCACCGTTGTCCTCTCGGCTTGCTGCGGAAGTTGCCTTGGAGCACACCGGAAACACGAAACAGCACTGTGGAGCGGTTGCACTCCCACGGCATGACTGTATTCGAGCTTCGCACTCTACTCGACGTAGACACGTTCGCTGACCTTCAGTTGCTCCAGGGCGAACTCCTCGACAGCTCTCCGGAAATCGCGCCTGCCACGCGACGATGGTTTGCTGAGCATCGCTCGCGTCTACAGGAATTGCAATGGTCAGCATCATAGTTCCCACTTTCAACGAAGCGTCGCAGATAACTGAGACGCTCGCCGCTCTCGAAAAGCTGGAAGGCGAAAAGGAAATTCTGGTGGTGGATGGTGAGAGTGAGGACGATACAGTCGCACTAGTTCGTACCCGTGGCATTGTTGTGATATCCGCAAACCGCGGTCGCGGCGTTCAGCTCCACGCGGGCGCGCAACAGGCGCGTAGAGACATATTGTGGTTCGTACACGCCGACACACTTCCGCCGCCGCACGCTATAAGCGAAATACAGCGAGCCCTTAACGACCCATCCGTTGTCGGTGGGAACTTCGGACTGACTTTCGACGGCTCCTCCCGTGCAGCGCGAATGTTGACGGCCACCTATCCTCTACTGCGCAGGCTGAACCTTAGTTACGGCGATTCAGGCATTTTCGTAAGACGCCATGTCTACGAAAAAATCGGCGGCTTTCGCCCATTTGTATTGTTCGAAGATCTGGACATGTTGAAGCGTCTTCGCCGGGCCGGCCACTTCGTTCATCTGGAATGCCGACTCGTCACCTCATCCCGCCGCTTCGAAAACCGAAACTTCGGCCTCATGTGGACGCATTGGACCGCCTTGCAGCTCTTGTACTGGATCGGTGTTTCGCCTAACGTGCTGGCGCGCTGGTATCGGCACGCCAGGCGCGTGACCGGCTAGGAAATCGCGTCGAATCGCTGCCGGACCGGACGGCCATCGTACGCGGGAACCTCGGCGGCGTCAAAAAACGGCAGTGCGAGCGCCTTCCCGGCCGTGACCTCATTTTTCCCCAGGAAGCCCGGAACTCCGATCGTGATCTCATTCTGGGGCGTCTCCGTTCGCAACGTGGCATGCAGCCAATCCCAGATGCTGAGCCCGCTCGACCAGTTCGAGTTCACCTCCTCTGGTGCAATCGAATGATGAATGCCATGCAGACGTGGAGTCATGATAATCCTCGCAAGCTTTTGCTCCACAGCGACTGGCAAGCGGACGTTCGAATGGTGAAACAGTATCGAGAGAAATAGAAATATTTGCCATGCCGCCACCGTGTTCGGCGTCGGACCAATAACAATGATCTGCGCAGCGCGGAAAAGCACGGAAATCGCGATCTCGCCGAAGTGAAAACGCAGCGCCGTGGTCGCATCCATCTCTTGATCCAGGTGATGAACTACGTGAAAGCGCCACAACACGGAAATTCGATGCGTCAGGAAATGCCACCAATAGAGCGTATAGTCCAAGAGAAGAATCCCCGCAATCCCTCCGGCCATCGCGGGAAGAGAAGCGAGCGGCAGAATGCCCCATCGCTTATCCTGCGCGACGTTGGCCAGATAGAACGCGACCGGAACCTCCAACGCCTGCATCACCGCGCCCGCCGGAGCGGCGATGATGAGGTTCCGGACGTCACGACGAATTTTGCTCTCGCGCACCCCGCGCAGCGCTCGTCGATTCTCGAACCAGATCAGGCCCCCAATCCAACTCCCCAGAATGATCCCGCGAATCCAGTTCGGCATCCGATTCTTTCCTGATTGAAGATATCGAATAATAGGCTGGATCGTCACTATCCGCATCAATGCTCACAGGCCGATTCATCTACTGCTGCATTTCCTTTGCTGTTTTATCGTGTCTTGCGCCGCTCTCATCGGCATCGGAATTCGGCGAACAATATGAACGCATCCGCCAACACGCGAGTCAAATGGAACTCTATGAGTTTTTCTGGGAAATGCCCAAGGGTGGCATTCTCCACCTCCACAGCGAATATGCCGTTGCTCCCGAATTTTGGCTAACAATTCTTACCTCTGCATCGGAATTGGCCCGCAATCAATATTTCGTGAAGGTCAGCGATGCCTGCCATGATGCCGGCGCCAAACAGAATACTGTTCTATTCGCCACCGTCCAACGCGCGACCTTGACTAACCTCACAGATTGCGACAAGCGTAATTACAAGCCTCTGATTGCTCTCGACGCCGAGCAACGATCCGCCTGGCTCTCATCGCTTCGCCTGGATCGGAAAGGCGAGGGCCGAAGAGAATTCTTCGATGGCATTGTGCCCCGGCTGGACGAGTTGTGGCAAGATCCGGATCTCATGCTGGAAGTAATTCCGGAAATTATGAAGCAGGCCGCCGCTGAACACGTGAGTTACCTGGAACTGCAGTTCGACCCCACCAGCCTGCACGATGTCGCTGGCCGGCCCGTTCTCCTGGCTGAATTTCTGAAGCGTCTATTGCTTCGCCTCCATAAAGCGGATGTCCAAAATACTCGGGTAGTGGTCCGCTTTCAAATGGCTGCCTATCGCTACGCCTCCGACCCGTCTAAAGAGATTTCGAACGCATTCCAATTTGTGGACCGTCATCGCGACCTGTGGGTCGGAGTAAACCTGCTCGGCGAAGAGGGCAGACCAAACGGTTCAATTGCGCGCTTTAGACCAGCTCTGCAAGAGATGCTTTCCCGCTATGACGTCCCCATTTCGCTTCACGCCGGCGAGTTGGACTCTCCTGGTCCGCAAGTGCGTGAGGCTTTGGCCGCCGGCGCCTCGCGGATCGGACATGCATTAAATCTGATTGACGATCCCGATACGATGCTGCTGATGAGACACTCCGATGTCGCAATCGAAACGTCGCTAGTGAGCAACAAGCTCTTGCAATATACTCCCGATCTCTCCAGGCATCCCTTTCCGGTCTATTTACGCTTCGGAATTCCGGTATGTCTCAACACCGACGATCCCGGCGCCTGGGACGGCAGCTTGACGGATGAGTTTTTCCTGGCTGCCACGCTGTACAACCTGAGTTGGGATGAAATTCTAACCGTGGTTCACAACAGCATCCAGTATTCATTCGTAGACAGATCGACGAAGGCGCGCTTACTATCTCAGCTTGACCGCGATTTCCTCAGCTTTGAGCAGCGCCTGTCATCGCCAAACTGGTCGGCGAACCTGAAGCAACGGCCGCATCTCTGCGGTTTCGCGAAACGGTATCTACGTTGAATACAGGATCAATGGAGCTCCACGTCCGCTGCGTCGCCTATCGCCCTCGCGCGATCTCCGTCTCCGCGCCGATAAATCCCCACGTGATCCAAACGCGGCCCTTCATAATGCGTTCCGAAATAAGCGCGCGCCTTCTGCGGCTGTCCGTTGTACAAATACCAGTTACCGACTCCATAGCCGACTGTGTCGAATTGGAGTTCTGCTTCCACATCGTTCGCATCTGGCTGTGGCTCCGGCGGAACAACGCGCGACTCCTCCATCGCGCCCTGAAAGAAGCGAATGAGGTGCAAATAAAACTGCGAGTGTCCAGCCGAATTCATATCCGGAGTAATGGTTGCGAGCGCTTGCGCTGCCTCTTGCGGCCGATTGGCGCGCCGCAGCGAGGCATACAGCCAGTTCATCGAGTTGATACGGTTCTCGGTGTCAGGTGCAAGATCCACAGCGTGCCGGAATGCAGCCGCTGCGTCTGCAAACTCTCCCACAAAATAATGCGCGAGTCCCAGGTGGTAATAGATATCCGGCTTTTTCGGATCGAGTGACACCGCCCGCTCCAGATCCGTTCGCGCATCGGCAAATCGTCTGAGCGCCAGCTCCCGATGTCCTCTCTCGAGGTACAAATCGGCGTTCTCCGATGCAATATGCAATGCAGTTGTGCATGTCGCGACGGCTTCCCGGTCCTGCCATACCGAAGCTTGCGCCTGTGCTAGTTTCAGCATCAGCTCCACGCTGTTCGGATTCGCATCGGCGTCCTTTTGTGCCTTGGCAACGGTACCCTTGGTGTCGGGTTGCGAATAGAATTTTCTGCCGAGCGGCGAAGTAATCTCGTATTGCGCCGCTGCTGTCGCGAACTGGGTCGGCGTGGTCTGCCCATGAAGTAGCCAAAAAGCGCCTCCAGCCATGAGCGCGCGAACCAGGAGTTTCATAACCTCAAATGATACGGTAAAAAAATCTTATGCCCAACACTCCCCGTCGAAGGCGCTTCTTGACTTGGTTAGGTGGAGCGGCCGCGGTGATCGCATCGAAAAGCGATTCCGCCGCTCAAACTCAATCTCCCGAGCCGAAAGGCCCCGCTAGGATTCCCGACTACGCGCTCGCCCAGAACCATCGGACACTCAAGCAGTCGAGTTACGATCGCACCGGAGGCAATCGCGATTTCTGGCCTATGGCGCCGGGACAGACCATTCCTGTCTTTGAGTCTTCCGGACCGGGCGTTATCACGCATATCTGGTTCACCATCGCCGCGCAAAGCGAGCATCACTTGAAAGAGCTCGTCTTGCGGATCTATTGGGATGATCGTCCAAAACCAAGTGTCGAAACTCCGGTCGGAGATTTCTTCGGCTTGAATCTGGGAGACTACTTCCTCTATCAATCCGCGTTCTTAAACTGCTCCTCCGTCAAAGCGCTGAATTGCTATTTCGCTATGCCGTTTCGGCGTTCCGCCCGCATCACCGTAACAAATGAAGGAGCGAAACCAGTCGGCGCGTTCTACTCGAACATCGATTATCGGAAGGTAGCCGCGCTGCCCGAAGACGTCCTGTACTTCCACGCACAATATCGCCAGGCAACTCCCAACCAGGCCGTCTCATTTCCGGAAGGCCAGCCGGAGCTGAACGTCGAAGGGCGCAGCAACTACGTGTTTGTTGAAACGCGGGGTAAAGGTCAGGTGATTGGCGTAACACTCGGCGTGCTGCAGAATGCCGATGGCTGGTTCGGCGAGGGCGATGAAATGATCTCGATTGATGACAGCGCAAAGCCTGTCATAAACGGCACGGGAACGGAAGATTACTTCTGCGGCGCGTGGGATTTCGGAGGCCGGAATGGCGCCGTGCCCTTCGCGAATCTCTACAACGGCGCGCCCTATATCGCTCTTGCCGAGCATGCCGGCGGCCGTTATTGTCTCTATCGCTGGCATGCCGATAATCCAATTACGTTCGAACGCTCCATCCGCTATACCATCGAGCACGGCCATGCCGATGACCGTGCCGATTGCTTTTATTCCGTGGCGTATTGGTATCAATCCGAACCGTACACAGATTTCCCGCCGCTGCCCTCGCGGGCTGACCGGATTCCGGCCCTGAAACTCTCGACGTGAGATTTTCCGGGCTCGGAGCGCCCTACTTTCTTTGAAGTACAGAAGAATGCTGGACCGCGGGTTCGTGGTCGTCTCCACTCTTTGGATTGCCTGGTGCCTTTGCTGGCCGTTTATCGCGCGACAGCACGATCTTCATCTGGCGGACACTGAAGCGGACCAGGCCTACCGGGTCTGTCTTCAGCAACCGGCTGTCACTACCGCCGATTGCAAAGCCGACCACGAGGCCTTCCGGAATCGCTTACGCATTGCCATGGTATCCCCGGAGCAGACGGCCTATAAATGGTTTGCCGGACGCCGCGTCAAAGATGCCACGATATTTATGGCGATCCTCTGCCTGGCGCCTCCTCTGATCCTGTTCGTGGTCTTTCGGTTGACTCTCGAAGGTTTGTTGTGCTTTGCACGATTCCGGTCTCGCCATCCCTTCGCGCTAACGGGAAAGCAAACCTAAGCCTTCAACCTTTTACATAGTTTCCCCTGAGTCCCTCCGGGTCCTAGGACTAAACCGCCAAGTTAACTTTGTAATTGCCGGGGTGAAGTTGGTATCTAACCTGCGACTTGTCGTGGTCTGTCGGAGGAAAAAAGAGCCCAATGGCTATGTGTAGATTCCGATTCTTGATAGCTGCTTCCGCTCTCGTCGTATGCAGCTTCGTCTCGAAGGCGGATACGCTCAATGGCGCTGGTAGCTGGCAAAGCTGGACAGCCGCAACTCTGGCAACCAGCGGCGGTCCCTACTGGAATAACAACTCCGGAGACGGGGCCCAGTACAATGTCGGCTGGTGCCTGAATGGCGGTGGTAGTTGCTCGATGTCGAACCCTCCGGGGACTCTTCCTTATTTCGGCAACGGTACGGCATCCGTAAGTAATATGTGGTTTTCGACCGGCGGAAGCGCGGTTACGGTTACTCTCGCCGGAGTGTTTACCACGCAAACCGATGCTGCGCTCCATGGGATTGACTACTTCGGCTATTACCTGGCTGATTCAACCGGCGCGCCGATCGCCGGGACCAGTCATCAGTTGTTTAGCACTGGCCAGCCGCTCTCCTCTAGTGCAACCTTCACGGTCGCCGCCAATACAAGCTATGGTTTCTATATAGAAAACGTACAAGGCCAAGGCGGCCCATTTGAAACAGACTACTGGTCCTACATGGACGATACCGCCGACGGAAATTCGCGCGGCAACGCATTCCCGAATTTCCAACACTTCGCTGCGTTTGACAGCACAACCAGCCTCTATCTCGGCATGGAAGATTCGACCTATAGTTCGGATATGGATTACAACGACGTGATCGTCAATATCAGCGCCGCTGCCATACCTGAGCCTGTACCAACCGCTCTCGCCGGAATCGGCTTGGTCGCCTTCGGTCTCATGCTTTATCGAAAACGCAGCCGGGTGAGATAGTCAGGAAATTCTATCTCTTCAATCGGCGCCGAGCGGGCGTTTGTACGGACAGACGAATCACCGTAGCTGCCGCTTCGCTCCGCACCGAGTCGTTTTCATCCAGTAGCAACGGTTCCACCGCATCCAGCAGCGCTGGCTGGCCGCGTTTCGCGATCGCATCCGCCGATGCCGCCCGGACTTGCCATTTCTTATCGACGCACGCCTTTTTCAAGGCTTGGGAGGTCTTTGGATCCGGATCGGTAGCGAGTTTTTCGAGAGCCGCAATACGAACCGGCGTAGTTGCGTCTTCAGTCAATCGTTTCCATGCCTCATAGCCCATTCCCCCAAACGGAACGAATCCGATTCCCGTCTCAACCGCCAGTTTCTCCACCTCTTTCCGGTTTTTGAGGGTATTGAGCTGAGATTGCACCAGCCCCGGTCCTTTGCGTTCTCCCGTAAGAAGCGCATAGTAAACGTCATAGGCTGCGGGGTCTTTAAGAGTGTAAAGCGCATTCGCCGCGGCCACGACCACCTTGATCGCGTGGTCGTTCAGAGTGTCCCGCAACTTCGGACGCGCGGAAACAGCACCCATTTGCCCCAGCGCGGTAGCCGCTTCCATCCGGACATCGGCACTCGGATCCGCAAGCGCCTTTTCCGCCAACTCTTGCGATCTTCGGCTCTTCGTTACCAGCGCCAGCGCGTGAACTGCTCTTGCGCGGCGATCGGGACTCTTGCTGTCCAAGCCGTCCTTTAGAACCGTCCAAGCCCGGTCCACGCTGGACAGATCCGGCGGCGGGGGCACTGCGGCGAGCATCACCAGAATTGCGAGCATCGCTGCGTTCATTCTCGCAAAGCAATGATGCTCTTAAACGAAGCGGCGTTACGCTGCTGCGGATTGGCTTAGTCGATGATGCGGATCTCGCCGACGCCGCCTTGCACTTTCAGGCGAACGTTTACTTTCGCGTTGTCGTACAGGCTGTTCTCGTAATGGTCCCCTCGCTTGTCTAGCCCACTCACATTGATGCTGCCGATTCCGCCATGCGCTTCCGCATATACGCCAACTCCTTCGGGAAGATGCACGGTTGCTTGTCCCACTCCGCCCGAGATGTCAACGTCATAATCCCGCGTCGGATGCCCTCTCAGATCCAGATCCACTTGGCCTGCGCCCATGTGCGCGGACAAGCTCCGCAAGTTAAGGTCGCCTAAATCCAGGCGTGCCTCACCGGCGCCGCAGTGAATCCCGACGTCCATCAAAAGCTGGTTGTTTAATGCCAGATCCCAACGATACCGTTGGTTCCCCCCAAGCCGCACATGTTCCGGCTCACGAATCGTAATGGTCGCGCTTGAACCGTTTTCTGAAACCGTTACCTTAGGCTTCCATTCCGGAACATTGTATTCGAAATGGCCATCCAGGAGTTTTTGCGCACCGCCCCGCAGCGTTAACTCTCCCGCTCCCATGTCGAATTCGATGTTGGCACGCTCGGCTCCGTTCTTATCGATAGAGACCGGATCTTGGCGCAATGGCCCTGTGACGGTGTGGTCGAACTCACAGGCTGTCAAAAAAACGGCAAAACATGTGATCGCAGCGATCGGAAGTGGACGGAGTCGCATTGCCACAAAGTATACGCAATGTACCGCCGGTTGGTTCAGCCGTTCCCGCCTTCTACCGCGAATTCAGCCAGCAGTTCGCGTATCGATTGCGGTGCGTCGGCTACCACTTCGCAGTAATCTCCCTCGTATCGTTTGGAAATGATGGCTGCGCGATCGTGCAGCAGATGCAACGCGCGGCCTTCGCCCAAAGGCAATCGAAAGCGTTGACGCGCCACCGGGTCTTGCACCAGATGCTTGTCGATCAGATCCAGAAGCTGGTCGATGCCGGCCCCCGTCTGCGCGGAAATCCGCACCGCGTCTGTCGCATTCTGACGCGCCGTTTCTCCCAACAAGCGATGCGTCAGCGTCGGCAGGTCCTGATCGCGGTCCGCAGTCTCCAACAGGTCCGTCTTGTTGAGAACCAGAATCTGCGGAGTGTTTTCGGCTCCGATTTCCGCCAGCACTTTCATCACGTGCGCGGTCTGCTCCCCGGCCGTCGGCGCGGTCGCGTCCACCACATGCGCGAGTAGCGCGGCCGCACTCACTTCTTCGAGCGTCGCCCGGAACGCATCGACCAGCGTCGTCGGCAAGTTCCGGATGAAGCCCACCGTGTCGCTCAGAAGCACCCGCCGTTGTGAGGGTAAGCGGATTTGCCGCACCGTGGGATCGAGAGTGGCGAACATTTTCGGGTCCGCCAGTACTCCTGCGCCCGTTAGCCGGTTGAACAATGTCGATTTACCCGCATTCGTATAGCCGACCAGGCCTACCGTCGAAAGCGGTACTGCCTGCCGTTGCGAGCGCTGCACCCCGCGAGTCGCGCGAACCCGCTCGATGTCGGCTTTCAATTTCGCGATTCGTCGCCCGATCCGGCGGCGGTCGGTCTCCAACTGCGTCTCGCCGGGTCCGCGCGTGCCGATTCCGCCGCCCAGCCGTGACATCTGAACTCCACGTCCCGCCAATCGCGGCAGCAGATAATTAAGTTGCGCCAGCTCTACCTGAAGCTGCCCTTCGGCTGTGCGCGCGCGTCGCGCGAAAATATCCAGAATGAGCTGCGTGCGGTCCAGGATCTTCACTCCGAGCCGCCGCTCCAGGTTGCGGAGTTGCGTAGCCGTCAACTCGCGATCGAAGATGACCGTCTCAATCGAATCGGCTTCGATCCGGTCTTTGATCTCCTGTACCTTGCCCGATCCAACCAGGGTTGCGGCATCCAGCGCCGGCCGCGCCTGAATCATGCGATCGACAACCACCGCGCCTGCGCTGTCGGCCAGAGTCGCCAACTCTCCGAGAGATTCTTCTGCATCGGCCACCGTTTCCAGGCTGACCGGAGCTGCGCGGGACGCTCGGGTCAGCTCGACGCCCACCACCAGTGTTCGTTCTTGCGGATTGGGCACTACTGATTGTTTTCGGACGGTTCAGGGACGGGCAGGGGTACTCCGGGACTGCTGCTGCCGGTGCTGCTATGGCTTCCCGATCCATGTAATGGCCGCGAAACCACCACGGTCGAGATAGCGTGCTTGAAAATAAGCTGCTCCTGGTTGTTCGCCTCCAGCACAACCGAATACTTATCGAAGCTCTTGATGCGCCCGGATAATTTGACGCCGCTCATGAGATAAATCGTGAGGAACGTCTTGTCCTTCCGCGCATTGTTGAGGAATGCCTCCTGGATGTTCTGCGCTACTTTCTCCATTCATCCTTCCCTTTTTTGTCTTGAAAGCCGCTTGGCGCATGCCGCCCCGCAAATCCCCCGGCATTAACCTCTGTTTATGGATTTTCATTCCAAATCTCCTGTTACACAGGGTTTAGGAATTCGGAAGCAGCGTCGGCAGCAATTTCGGGGCCATTTGGCGAATTGAGGCAATCCATGCAGTGTTTGCTGAATCTCGACTGCCAAACTAGGGTTTTGCCTCGTCCCACCCGGAGTTCACCCGTCCTTCGATGCGACAGTGTATACATATCTACCGTGTGGGTCTCTCACCTGAAACATCGCCCGTCGCGGAGTTCTCAGCGTCCAATTGAGAATTCCCAGGACCGCGAGTCTTTGCTGCGGTCCGAGTTGAAGCTGATTAATAAACTGTTGCGTCTTACGGAGGCATCTTGGTCCCCCACATTGAAGGCCTATGCTCGCTCGTTCGCGCTGCATCGTGCGCAGCTCAGACGTGAATTGCGAGAACGCTTTCCTTCCCGTGGACTGATAAAGATTTAGCAGGTTCCCCCGCTTTTACGTTGACTGCCGCAGCGTGGTGCCGGGGTCGATTCGCGTTGCACGCATGGTTGGCCACACCATAGCGATCACCGCACATACGCCGACTACCATGGCGCTGCCGGTCAGCGCCCGTCCATTCCAAGGCGACACCTCAAACAACACGCTGCGAAGCAGAAGGCCGTAACCACGGAACCGCTGAGCCCGCCCGCAATCCCGGCACTGATAAACACGAAGGTGCGGACAGCCGTCACCCGGATCACGTCTCGCGACCTTGCGCCCAGTGCCATGCGGATACCGATTTCGCGCCTGCGCTCGACGACGATATAGGAGATCAGCCCATACAGGCCAATGGCGGCCAGCAGCATCGCCAGTCCGGAGAACAGCAGCCCCAGCCGGACCAGTGTATGCTCGGCCCATAGCGAACTGTCGAGATCTTCGCTTATCGTATGGATCTCCCGGAAGGGCAGACGAGGATCGATTCCGCGCAGCCTCCGATCCATGCTCGAGACGATCGATTTGGGATCGACGAAGGTCCTCACGACGAGTTGAAAGGGACCGTCCTCCAGATCGTCGGCAGTTCTGATGGGCAAGAATACTGCCGGGAAGGCGCTCTCGCGGAGTGAGCGGTATTTGGAATCTGCCGCCACCCCGATGATTTTGTAGCGAGGGACCAGGGCTGTATCGTGGACATCATCGAAATAGCGCCCCACTGCATTCAGGCCGGGAAAAAAGGTCTGGGCGAATGTTTCATTCACGACGACCGGTGTAAAGCCTCCGTCGCGCAGGTCGCGGTCCGCGAATGTCCGGCCCGCCAGCAGCCGGATCCCTAACGTCTCGAAATAACCGGGGCTCACAATATTCGAGTCGGAATTCAACTCTTCGATCGGGGAGCGTTTACCTCCGATGGGAGCCACGCTGAAGCGCATGCCGCCGCCTCGCAGTAGCGGCTTCACGGCAATCGAAGCTGCAGCAACGCCGGGCAAATTGCCAGCTTCGTGCCGAAGCCGCAACGCAAGTGCATAACTCTGTGGCACGTTGTACTTCTGGAGCGCTGTATCGATGGTGAACGTGATGATGTGATCGCGCCGGAAGCCCGGATTACTGGCTTCGAGCTTCTTGAGCGTCGCGACCATCAGTCCTGTAATCGCCAGCACCATCGTGCAGATCGCGACCTGACCGGCCACCAGAAATGCGCGAATCTGCGTGTTCCGGCGGCTCGAATTCACCCCTTTGAGCGGCGTCAACAATTCGGCTCGTGAGGCATACCAGGCCGGACTGATCGCCGCGAGCAAAGTCGTCGCGCAGCACAGCAATGCAGCGAATGTGAACAGGCGAAAATCCATTGGTACGTGCAAAGCCACTGGTAATTCCCGCGTCATCAGATCGCGCATCGGTGGCAACCAGCCATCGACCTGATGCAAACCCGCCCACGTGAGCAGCAGCGCTAAGAGCCCACCCACGAAGGACAACACCGCGCCTTCGCTCAGCCATTGCTGGATAAGACCGCGGCGCGGCGCGCCCAGAGCCAGGCGAATCGCATTCTGCTGTTCCTCTCCCGCGGCCCGCGCCAGCATCAAACCCGCAACATTGGCACAGGCGAGCAACAGCAACAGGACCGCGGCCCCGAGCAGCGCCAATAATCCGGTCGAAAACTTCTGCCGCAACCAGGAAACTCCATGCCGGATCGGCTCAACCCGCAGATGTTGCCGCTCAATCCATTCACGATCCTGCGCGGAAAGCGGCTTATTCTGTGAAAACACCGCGTTGAAGGCAGCGTGCATCGCCGCCGTGGTCTCGGTTTGCGCCTGCGCGAAGGTGATATCCGCGCGCAAATGTCCAGCAATCTCCCACAAACAGCAGCTCCGCGGGTCCGACCTCTTCGTACCCGAGGCCGTCAGAAATTCGCCCGCGATGAACGGGAGCTGCAGATCCGGCCCGCTATCCACCGAAGTACCGTTGAACCCGGCCGGTGTAACGCCCACTACCGTGAATGGCCGTCCTTCCAAATGCACAAGGCGCCCCAACGTATTCGGGTCGCGATGGAAACGCCGCTCCCAAAACGCATAACTCAGCACCACCGGCAATTCATCGTTGGTCGCCCATTCATCTTTCTCGGTGAGCAACCGACCCAGCCACGGCCGAACTCCCAGCACCGTGTAGTAATTGCCCGTGACGATCTGCGCCCGTACCGGCCGCGACTCTGTCTCGTCGGAATAGGAAATATCGAGATCCGTCTGGGCAAATGCCGCCGAAAAGCTGCGCGAGCGTCTCCGCCATTCATCGAAAACCCGATACGGATATTCGCTGACAAGAGGACGGTTGTGTCTCACCTCAACAACACGCGCCAGACGCTCCGGCGCGCGTACCGGCAGATCGCGCAATAGAATCGCATCGACCGCGCTGAATACCAGTGTTGTTCCGCCGATCCCCAAACTCAGCAGTAAAACCGTCGCCAGCGCGAATCCCGGATGAGTCCGGAGGCTTCGCAACGCGTATCGCAGATCGTGCAGTATCGACCGGGCGGCGTAAGCAATCACAAAGCTCTGTTCTAACGTACCGCTTTAAACGGCCCGTCGATCGTACGCGATATCCTCGAAGCGTATGGTCGCGGAATTGCCGTCCTCCGCCGTCGGCAGAGACGAGCGGATCGGCCGCCGGATCGCGCTGGTCAGCGTCTCGGTGAGCGGCGTTCTGGCTGCCGCCAAAATCGCAGTCGGTCTGCATGCAGGTTCCACCTCTGTCGTTTCCGACGGGCTCGAAGCGGCGGGCGACGTTCTTTCGTCCGCCATTGTGTATGCCGGCCTCTGGCTAGCCAGTAAGCCTCCCGACTACGAACACCCGTACGGACATGGCCGCTATGAAACTCTGGCGGGCCTCGCCATAGGTTCAATGCTCCTGCTCGCAGGCGTGGGAATTTTCGTGCACGGACTCCGCCACTTGCATGACAGTGGAACGGTCATGTACGCCTATGCCCTGTACCCGCTCGCCGCGGCGGTTGTTCTGAAAATCGCGCTCGCGATCTTGAAATTACGGACTGGCGCGCGCATCGCGAGTACTGCGCTCGAAGCCGACGCCTGGCACGACATTACGGATCTGATCTCAACCAGCGTCGCGATTATCGCCGTGGCGTTCGCCCTCGCCGATCCGGTCCGCTTCGGCGCCGCGGATCGCCTGGGCGGAATGGTGATCGGCGTCATTATCTTTTTCGTATCCGTTCGCGTCGTTCGCCGGACCGTCGGCCAATTGCTCGATACCATGCCCGATCCCGAAAAGATGCGGCAGATCCGCGAGGTCGCTCTCAGTATTCCTGGCTCGCTCGGCATCGAAAAGTGTTTCGCGCGCCGAACCGGCATGAAGTATCACGTCAACCTGCACCTGGAAGTCGATCCAGAGATGACCGTCCGCGAGTCGCACGAGATCGCCACTCAAGTCAAGAACGGAATCAAACGGCGGCTGCGTTGGGTTGCCGACGTGCTCGTGCATGTCGAGCCGTATGGATTGGCTGCCGAAGAAATCGCCAGTCCGGGATACTGGCGCTGGCTGCGCCGCGGACGCTTGCCCGCGGTGCGCGAATAAATCTCCGCCTCTCATCGAATGGAAAACAAGGAAATCGCGCGGCTGCTTTCCGAGACGGCCGATTTGATGGAGGTCGCGGCGGAGGACGGCTTTCGCATCCGCAGTTACCGCAATGCAGCTTCCGTGATTGCCACTCATCCCGAGCGGGTCGTCGATATCCTGTGCAATCCGGAGCGCAAGGTCACCGACATACCCGGTATCGGCAAAGGTCTCGCCGCGGTGCTCGACGAAATCTGCCGGCGCGGCACATTCGACCGTCGCGATCAAATGCTCGCGAAATATCCCGCATCGGCGCTCGAGCTGCTCAAGATCCAGGGCCTTGGACCCAAAAGTATCGCTCTGCTCTATGAACATCATGGCATCCGGACCGTTGACGATCTGGAGCGCATCTGCCGTGAGCAGAAATTACGCGATCTGCCGCGCATGGGAGCCAAGCTCGAAGAAAGGGTCCTACGCGGAATTGAAGCCTATCGCAAGAGTGCGGGCCGGTTTCTGTTGAGTTTCGCCCGCCGTACGGCCGACGAGCTGACAGCCGAATTCGCCGCTCTCCCAGGCATTGAAAAAGTAGAAGCGGCGGGCAGTCTGCGGCGCGGCCGTGAAACGGTCGGCGATCTGGATCTTCTGGTCACAGGGCCAGCCGCCGCCGAAACCCTCACGCGCATCGTTGCCCATCCAAAGACACAAGAGGTCTTGGGCCAGGGTCCGAATAAAGCCAGCGTGAGCTACGGGCTCGAACGCTTGCAGGTGGACGTTCGCGCTCTTCCGCATGAAAGCTTCGGCGCCGCTCTGCAGTATTTTACAGGCAGCAAAGAGCATAACGTCGTATTGCGCACGAACGCCATCAAGCAAGGTCTGACGCTGAACGAATATGGCCTTTTCACGCTCGAAGATAATCGGCGCGTCGCGGGTGAAGACGAGCGCGAAGTATACGAGCGCCTGGGCTACGCCTGGATTCCGCCCGAGCTGCGCGAAAATTCCGGTGAACTCGGGGCCGCCCAGAATGGCACCCTTCCCCAGTTGATCGAGATCGGCGATCTGCGCGGCGATCTCCACATGCATACCACCGCCACCGACGGTAAAGCTTCGCTTCGCGAGATGGCGGAAGCGGCAGCCGTGCTTGGCTACCAATACATCGCCGTCACCGATCACTCGAAGGCGCTCGCGATGTCAAACGGTCTCGACGAGCAGCGCGCTGTCGCGTTTGCACAAGAGGTCCGCGAGTTGAATCGCGACGGCCTGCCGCTGCGTGTATTTTCCGGCATCGAATGCGACATCCTGCGCGACGGCGCAATGGATCTCGCCGAAGATGCGCTTGCCGAGCTCGATCTCGTCGTCGCCAGCGTGCACAGCTATTTCAATCTTGAGCCGCAGGAGATGACGGATCGTTTCCTGAAAGCGCTGGAGTCGCCCTCCATGCGTATCCTGGGTCATGCGACGGGCCGCATTCTTTTGCAGCGCGAATCGTACGGATTCGACTTCGAACGCGTCGCCGCCAAAGCCGCCGAAAAGGGAGTCGCATTCGAGATCAACGCCAGCCCGGAACGGCTCGACTTGCCGAGCCATCTCGTCCGTTCCGCCAAACGCCGCGGATGCAAATTCACTATTTCGACAGACGCCCATCGCCCAGCGCATTTTTACAATATGCGTTACGGCGTCGTTACCGCCCGCCGCGGTTGGCTCGAACCCGCGGACGTGCTGAATACGAAATCCGTCGAGGAGTTCGAGACGCTACTACGCGGCCCTCGTTAGCTCACCGCCCTACCGGCGCCACCGCAGCGAAAAAATCGGTCCCGTCAGACACGTCGTAATCCCGCTTCCGCCGCCGACGCCCGTCTGCACTCCGCGAATTGTTCCCGTGGCGCTCAGGTAAGCGGCGCCCGCTGACAAGCCGAAGTGTCCCATCGGGCCGCTGGCCAGGTCATATTGATACCCGCCGAAAAAATATGTCATGTCGGCGGAAGATTGCAACGTCTGGCTCACCGTATACGTGTATCCGCGGTACGTGACGCTTCGGTCGATCGTGTTATAGCCCTGAATGTCGAATGGCGTCCCTTCGATTACGATCCGATGCTTAGGGCCCGGCTTGAAGACCAACTGCCCATAAAACGTTGGCTGATTTTGTTGGACACCCAGATCGGAAACAAGATCGATCGGCGCGCCGTTGGCTTGAATCGCCCCGCCCGTATTCAGAATCCATGCAGATCCCGTAATTTCGATTCGGAAATTTTCTGGATCTTCGCTCCCGTTTTGCGCCCAGGCAGTCGCACTCAACCCGCGCAGGTCAGCGTCACCCATACCGTGTTTCTCATAAGCGAGACCTTCCCGGGCACCAAAGTGTTCTCCCTCACATTATCGTGCGATCTTCGATTGGCTTTAGTATTACGTCCCCCGATTCCCGGCAGCCGTACACTGCAACATTCTTAAACTGCAATGTTTTAACTCTTGTGTAACTTGCTGAAAATGTTCGCGCAACACGGCCCGCCGATATTGGGGGCAAAGGTTGAAACCCATGTCCGTTACAGCCACGACTGAATTGCAGTTCTTCTGGGAGAACCGGTCCATCGGCAAAGACTTTCAAACCGGCGTATCGCTCCATAGCCACACCATGTATTCGCAAGAAACCCTTGCCATGGTTCCACGTTGGGCCGCTCGCGCCGTAGGCGCCGGCGCGCTGGCAGACGGCTTTTGGAGACCGCCGCTTTCCCCGCGCCAGGCGTACCGCCTCGAGCAAAAACAGATCGAGAAACAACTCGATCTTTCGGGTTTGGTTTCGCTCAGCGATCACGATGACATGCGCGCCGGTCGGCTGCTGCGCGTCATGGATCGCTTTCGCGATGCGCCCGTTTCCACCGAATGGACCGTCCCCTTTGGACCGACATTTTTTCACGTGGGCGTTCACAATCTCCGCCTGAGCCGAGCCGCGGCCATTATGGGCCAGTTGACCCAATTCACCACCAATCCATGTCCCCATTCACTGACCGCCCTTCTCGAAATGCTCCACTCCGACCCGGGCACGCTCGTCGTCGTCAATCATCCGCTCTGGGATGAGAAAGGAATCGGCCAGGCTCACCACGCGAGCATCCTTCGAACGCTTCTCACGCAAGGAAAAAATTTTATCCACGCCCTGGAGGTAAATGGATTGCGCTCGCTCGAAGAGAATCGGCGCGTCGTTCGCTTGGGCCGCGAATTGGATCTGCCGGTAGTCGCCGGAGGCGATCGGCACGGGCTTGAGCCAAACGCCATCGTGAATCTCTCGCGAGCTCGCACCATCGCTGATTTCATTTCCGAAGTCCGGTACGATCGCTTCAGCCATGTCGTGTTTATGCCGCAATACCAACGCCCCCGCAGGCTTCGCATCGCGGAAATGGTTCTCGACGTCCTCCGCCAATATCCGGATTTTGAAGGCCGCCAAAGCTGGCGGGATCGCGTCTTCTGTCGCGACTCACAGACTGCATTGATCGCCCCCTTGACCGCTTACCCTGAAAGCCGCGGATGCCGCATTCTCGGGCATTTGCTGGCAGCCACGCGCTGGCTCGACCGGCGCGAGGCCTCTGCTATTCTCACGAGTGCATGAGCGGGGTAGTACTCGATGGGAGAAAAATCAACCGGCAGATTTTAGACGAACTGAAGCCCCGTATTGAGGCGCTTCGAACCGGCAAACGGCCGCCTTCGCTCGCGGTCGTTCTCGTAGGCGACGACCCAGCATCCCAGATTTACGTCCGTATCAAGATCAAGACGTGCCAGGAGCTCGGAATCAAGAGTCTCGACGTCACTCCGCCCCGCAGCACGACGACCGAAGAGCTGTTGCGCATCGTTCAAGGTTTCAACGCTAATCCCGAAGTCGACGGTATTCTGGTGCAGTCGCCGCTTCCCAAGCAGATCGATGAAAACCGGGTCCTCATAGCCATAGACCCGGCTAAAGACGCCGACGGTTCTCACCCGTTCAACGTCGGCTGCCTGGTCGCAAACCGCCCCGCGCCGCGCGCCTGCACTCCGGCCGGCATTCTCGAGATGCTCAAGCGCTACAACATTCCCATTTCGGGCAAACGCGCCGTGGTGGTCGGCCGCAGCGAGATCGTCGGCAAGCCCATGGCGCTCATGCTGCTGCATGAAAACGCGACCGTCACGATTTGTCATTCGCGCACTCAGCATTTGCCCGACGAGTGCCGGCGTGCCGACATCCTCGTCGCCGCAATTGGAAAGCCCGCCCTGCTCACCGCCGATTACATCCAGCCCGGAGCCGTCGTCGTGGATGTCGGCGTGAATCGGCTGACCGATCAAGCCGACGTCGAGCGGCTTTTCGCGGAAGACCCGCAGCGTCTCGCCGCTTTCGCGAAGAATGGGACCACGTTAGTGGGCGATGTCGATCCACGCGCCATGCGCACATTCTCGTCCGCATACACACCCGTGCCCGGCGGAGTCGGTCCGCTGACGATCGCCATGCTCATGGCCAATACCGTCGCGCTTGCCGAACAGCACCTGGCGCGCTAATTCGCCGTGTATGTTGACAGTTGGCCTGACGGGCGGCTATGCAAGCGGCAAAACGTTGGTCGCTCGCGAGCTGGAGCGATGCGGATGTTTGGTCATCTATGCCGATGAGCTCGGCCATGCCGTCCTCGAGCCTGGTGGCGAAGCCTATCAGCCCGTATTGCAGGCTTTCGGGCGGGACATTCTGCGGGCCGATGCGTCTATAGACCGCAAGAAGCTCGCTGCGACCGTGTTTGGCGCCCCCGAACTCCTCGAGAACCTGAACGCAATCGTTCATCCCGCTGTCTTTCGGCTGGAGCAGCAAATGATCGATGACTGGCAAGCCGGGCACCCCAAAGGCATTGCGGTCATCGAAGCCGCTATCCTGATAGAAACGGGGCGCTACCAGGTTTTTGACCGCATTATTCTCACCGCCTGCACTCTGGAGACCCAGATTGCTCGCGCCATAAAACGCGACCATATCACGCGCGAAGAAGTGCTCGCACGCCTGGCCCGCCAAATGCCTCTCGAAGAGAAAAAGAAATATGCGCAATACATTATCGATACAGACGGCCCGAAAGAAGAGACCGTGCAGCAGGTGGATGAAGTGTATCGCGATTTAAAGGCTCTCGCGGAGGGCTCCGGCGCATGAGAGCGCGAACGTTTCTTCTGGCTGCGCTTCTTGCTCTGGCCTTCGTCTGGCTGACTTCGCGTGCGAGCTGGAGCGCCCGCGGCCTGGCAGCGCCTGTACTCGGTACTGCTCTGAAGTGGTCTCAACCGGAGTCTGTTCACGGCAGCGGTCTTTCGCCCGACGAGCAAAACAACATCGATATCTACAAAGCGGCGCGGTTCGCTACCGTCTACATCACCAGCACCGCCGTCCGCCGCGATTTTTTCTTTCAACCCGTCGCCTCTCAAAGCCTCGGTTCCGGATTTCTTATCAACGATGCCGGTTTCATCCTGACCAATCAGCACGTAATTTCCGGAAGCAGCCGCATTCAGGTCACGCTTGCGGACCAGTCCCAATACTTCGCTCGTTTGCTCGATGGCGATCGCTCGGACGATCTCGCCTTGATCAAAATCAATCCGAAGAAGAAGGTTGAATTCTTACGCTTGGGCGATTCCGATCGTCTGCAGGTCGGCCAAAAAGTGCTCGCCATCGGAAATCCATTCGGCCTTGAAGGGACCCTCACCGTGGGCGTCGTCAGCTCCATCGGACGGTCGTTCGCTAGTGAAGGCGAACAACGGATGGAGGGAATGATTCAGACAGACGCCGCCATTAATGGAGGAAACAGCGGTGGCCCGCTTCTCGATTCAAACGGTACCGTCATCGGCATCAATACCGCGATTCTGGGCCGCACCAACATGGGCATTGGCTTCGCCCTTCCCGTCAATCGCGCCAAGGCGCTTCTCAACGATTACCAGGCCGGTCGTGTTACCGAGCGGCCGAGAATCGGCATCACGACCGAATACGTAGCCGGAGACTTGGCCGAAGCACTCGGTTTGCCGCGCCGTGGCGGTTTGCTCGTGCAAGGCATTGCTCGCGGTTCTTCCGAATATGCCGCAGGCGTGCATGGAGCGCGCGAGGTGGTCGACATCGGAAATGTCGAGCTCGGAGTCGGCGGAGATTTAATCGTGGCCATCGAGGGCCAGCCGGTCGAGCGTGAAGACGCCTTAGTCCGCGCCTTTGCGAACAAGCACGTTGGCGATACGATCACACTCACCGTTTTCCGTAACAATCGAACCATTAACCTGCAGATGAAGCTGATGCGCGCGCCATCCGACACCCAATAGCGCCCGATTATTCCTTCGTGGCGAACGGGCTGAAGTTCGTCGCGTAGTCGAAATAGTCGACGTGTTCGGCACGTTTCAAATAGTTCACAATCGCGTAAGTAATCGGTGTCATCAGCGTCTCGTAGATAACCTTGATCAGATATCCGGAGAGAATCAGGTTCCCGAGCACGCTGAGCGGCCGCGTCCCATAGAAGCCGACGAAGATCACCACCGTGGTATCCACCGCCTGGCCGACAATCGTCGAGCCAATCGTGCGGGTCCACAAGTATTTGCCCTTCGTCAGCAGTTTCAATTTGGCGAGCGTGAAAGAATTTGCAAACTCGCCGCACCAGTACGCAATCAGGCTCGCCACCACGATTCGCCCCACGGGCTTAAACACGGTCGCGAATGCAATTTGATCCGTGTATTCGGGTGCCGGTGGGATGATCACGGCCAGGTAAAGAAGCGTCACCAGGATAAATGAGGCGAAAAAGCCGTACCAGATCGCGCGTCGCGAAGCGCCGTACCCATACACTTCCGTGAAAATATCGCCAAAGATGTAAGTGATCGGGAAGAGCATTTGCGCGCAACTGATGCGCAGTGGCCCAAGCGCAAAAAACTTCGCCGCAATTACATTCGAAAGAAGCAACACGACCACGAACAGCGTGATAAATGTGTCGAGATACTTATAACGGTGATCGCTTTTCAGCAACGCAGCGAAACTGTGTTCTCCATCATTGACCGTCATCGGGACGCGCCATCCGATTCTAACCGGCGGCCTGCGTCTCGGTAATGTGCGCCTCGGCAGCCTGGCAAAAATGCTCCAGTTCCGTGCCCGCGGTAACCTCTTTCAAACAAGACCAGATCTTCTCGATTGCGTGCAGTCCCAGCCGGCGGTAGCTCTCAAACTGCGATTCATTGAACCACAACTGTTCGGTTCCTTGTTGCGGAAAATCGCTGTTGGAGGCCGCGTAATGCAGCACATCCAGCGGCTCCGACCCGTTCAGACACGCTTTGATATAGAGCAGTTTGCCCCGTTCGATCTTTCTATCCGGACTGGCCGGTTTATCGGCCAAATCGTACCGGATATCGCCGATCGCGCAATACCGGTTGTTCGGATCTTTGATCTTGGACATCGGCATGGGCCGATTGAATTCGATCGAAATCCCGAAATCGACCCGAATCTTCCGGCAGGCATTGCCCAGGTCTTCAAACGTGTACTCATGGTCTTCGCCTCCATCCACCACCACAATGGTTCTGCAGCGCCGAAGCACCATCTCATATAGAGCTAGGTTTTCGAAATGCCCCCCGTCGGAAAGATAAATCCATTTCTTGTCATCCGTAGTCTGGCCCATAGCCTCCGCCACGATCGGCAGGAACGCGATCTTCGGACCATCGCTCTTCCACGCGCCTTTTCCGGGTGCGCCTGGGTTCGCAAGCCACCACCCCAGCCGCGCATTGAACAAGGTCATGACAAACGTCAACAACGGCGAGGAGTGATACCCCATGTTCGGACTTGCCGCGGCACCTGAGATAGCGACTGCGCCGCCCAGCGAAAGACCCCTGGGGCCTCCATATGCGCTCGTCTTCTGATAACCGAGCCGCAGGCTTCCGGTGTGAAGCGCGGATGCCGTGAAGCTCTCCGCTTTGCGCTCCTGCCATGCGAGATTCTTACCCGCCACCAGGTTCAGCGCCATGTTCACCACGTGCAGCGGCTTGGTGCGCATGGTTTTCATGGGAATGTTATCTCCCTCGTCCATATCCGTGAAGCGGTTGACCGTCTTCACCCGATCGCTATGCGAGGCTCCCAGGTAGGTCCGTATCAGCCGGTTCCGGTACATGGCATGCAACGAAAACCGGTTGATGTTGATGAACCACGAGCTCACAAAAGCGGTGAGCAAAGTGGCAAACAGCAAATAAAACTCGCTCGGCACATACGTTGCTGAGGCGCTTTCAGCCTGCAAACCCGGTAGAAACGATGCCCAATCGTACAAGTTATGAATAATCGCGTCGTCCACCATCGACAACAACGCAATCAACAGGAGTAGAAACGCCGGCCCGATCAGCGCTGTGGTCAGGTCTGCGAAAGGCGAGGTTCGTTTCGCTGTGTTGTCCTTGTCTTCTTCCCGCCGTCCCGCTGCCGTCGATGAGCTGAATCCTAACCGGCTCGCAAGACCGCCCAAGCCGCCTGCGCCGGCGACCGCCACTAGCTTCTGGACGGTGCCGCTCAGCCAAACCGGCGCATAAATCACTGCTCCGCTGAACACAACCCAGCAGACCACCACCATGAGCAACCAGCCGCCCGCCCGCGCCCACCATTCGCGATCGTTATCGAATGTGAATCTGCTCGCAAAGCCCACCGCCAGCATGGACGCGAAGGCAAACGACGTAATAACAAGCGGAATCGCAAAGCAGACGAAAAGATGCCTGTATCCGATTTGGAAGCCTGCGAATGAGAGCGAATCGTTCAGCTTTCCGGCAAAGATTGTCGAAACCAGATACACCAGCCAGCCCGCCAGTGCGCCGCTCAACACCGAAACAACCGCAAGTCCCGCGAACCTCTCCGATCGTTTCCACGCGAACGCGAGGATCACTCCGCCTAAATGCATCGCTGCTCCGAACAGTGCAAACTCGAGCGCCGAATAGTTCGCGAGCGTGGTTCCAAAGCGCCAGCTCCACGCCAGCGGCAATAGAAGCGCGGATGCCGTCAGGGGCAGCAATCCGCTCCAGAAGAACTCGCGGTCCCCATACTTGCACGATCCTTTGAACCCCGGCAGGCTCGCCAGTATATAACCGCTTCCGAGCACGCCGGTGATAAATCCGGCCAGTAGCAGCCACTTCGAAATATCTGTGTAAAAAGCCGAAAGCTGAATCAGCCCCGTGTCGTAGAGCTTGGGGATGATGAGAACGGCCATCAGCAAGGGTATGAGGATGAGCCAGTTCAAAATCATGTTCCGTGTGACGGTCGAAGCCAGCGTCCACGTGTCTGCCGAAAGTGCGCCCAGCTTCGGATCGAGGAACGCGCAATACTCGCGCAAGTGGCGCAGCGGCGCCGGTTCGGGTTCGAGCGTCACTGCCGGTCGCGCAGCGATTTTCTCGCATGCTTCCTGCGATCCACCTGGGGCCCGCGCCGCCCACGAGCTGAACCAGCTCCCGACATACCCTCCACCGGAAACGGTCGAGAGAAAATCGAAAACGGGCAGCAGCGGTTTGCATGGCAGCATTCCAGCTAGGCCTTGCAGAACGCCGAGCCCGAAGGTTGCGCTGCGCACGCCGCCTCCGGAAAAGCACAAGGCAGTCCGCGGCGTTTCATGGAACAAGCCGAACAGCCTGCTCTCGGCCGCCGATTTCGCCGCTTCCCAAGCCGCGCACGTATCGGCGGTGTCTTTTTCGACTAACTTCTGTTTCGCGACGATCGCCGCTTCCGCCAGCTCATCGAAATCGCTCGGGATCTCGTGCCCGTGTGTTTCGAATTCCTGCGCCAAAACCTCCCACAACTCGAGAGGCACCCCTTCATCCCTGCGTTGCCGCCAATCAATTCCCATTAGACGATTGGTGTAGCATACTAAATTAATTTTTCAGCCAATCGTGCGCATGCTTCTCTAACGCGATTCGAGGCCGCTTTGCCACGACGGTAAGTGGCGCTTTCCCGTCCACTGACTTTCGAGCTCTAAATTACAAAAACTTTACGATGCCATGACAACGGCTGAGTAAATACACCTTAGTCTAAATAGGTCTGCATGAGCTGATTCCATCCTGACGGGGAAATCAGAGGAATGATCAGACTAAAAAAGGAGCATTGATATGAAAGATCCACTGAAGGACCTGAACGCCCTCCCGAACCGGCGGTCATTCATGAAAACGGCCGCGGGGACAGCATCACTGGGAGGGGGGCTGCTGGCCAGCGGTCTCGCTCTCTTCGGCGAAGAACAAGACGACGACGACTCCAGCGGTACATTAACCAGGGGAGACGCGGCAATGCTACGCTTCGCCGCTGCAGCCGAGATCCTCGAGACTGATTTGTGGGTGCAGTACAACGAACTCGGAGGAATCCCGGATAATGAAGTTTCCGGCGGGAGTGGGAACCAAACCTACACCACCAAGCTTGCAAACCTCGATAGTGACTTCGCCCAGTACATTCACGACAACACCGACGATGAAATCACTCACTTTACATTCCTGAACGCTTATCTGGAGTCGAAGGGTGCCGATCCGGTTAATTTGGAGCGGTTTCGCACTTTGCCTGGCAGCTCAGCGACGGGTTCCAGCGGCAAGTTGCGGCTGACGAATCTGATGCAGCTTACTCTCGATACTAGCTGGTGGACTCGGTATCGCAGCAGCACCCACAACCCGGATCTTGATCCCAATTTCGTGTTCCCGCAAGCTGTCCCGGATCTGCACAAAGGCCAGTTCACGGCAATCCCCAGATCTGATGCCGACCTATTCCCAGACGCTCACATTCAAGCGATTGCCAATACTGCAGGATTTCACATGGCAACGATTGAACAAGGCGGGAACAGCCTCTACCCGGCCATGGCGCAAAGGGCGACCAGTGTGCAAGTGTCGCGAAAACTGAAAAGCATCGGCCCCACTGAGACCAGGCACTTTCAAACTTGGTCGGTCAAGGCAGGCAATGCGGTATCGTCTCCTTTGCTTCGCTGACCATCAAGGAACGGCTGAGATTTCCAAACCTGGATGCTCTCGTTTGGCGGCAAACCTTAAAGGAACTGATCAGCCTCGAGCGTGATCGTTTCTCAACCGGAAGCTTCCGCGCGTCTCGATCATCCGTCCCACCAAGAGCCGGGGAATAGCGAAGGCCGTAGTCAACTTCTTGACTGACATGGGTCTTTTCATCGGTCAATCAAAGGAGTTCTTTGAGCTTCTGAACGACCTGGCGCAGGACGCGGACGCGGCTCGCCGGGAGGAGTAAGTAACAGCAAGATACTCTTGGGGCGCTTCCGCTGGAAGGCATCCGGCGGAAGCGAGCATCCTGGGGCGAAGTCAGACGAGGACGGGTAATAGGCGTTCGCGGCTCAATTTGTGGCAAGTCTCACAGCGATTTTAGACAGTTCACTGAGCTGGTGGGCGCCATCAAACGTTACTGCGCCATCCGCCAACTGGAGACATTAGTCCAGCTCTTCAATTGTTGTGTTGCCCAGAGCGTCGATTTGTCCTTGTGACACATGGTGCAGGGATTTGGAATCTTATAGGCTTCCGTCATCGTCGGGCTTATGAAGCGAAAAGTGTGACTGCGGACGTTTACGTCTGCGATCGTCTGCTCGATTTTCGGCATGTGACAGGCCACACACTCATCGCCGCTACTGCCTGCCTTATGATGACGATGTTGTTCAACAGTGCTCGTGTGCGGACCATTGGGAGATCCAGGACCGTGACATTCCAGGCACATCACACTGGCCGGCTTAAGAAGCAGGGCGTCATTACTTGTTCCGTGTACATCATGGCAACTCGAACACTTTACACCGCGGGTGTACATTACGCTCTGAATGAAGTCGTTCCCCTGCATTCGATTCTTATGGGCTGTTCCATCGGCGAAGTGAGTAAAGGTCGCCTCGCCGAGCTTGTGTTCCTCAAGCTGCCAAAAATCCTGCAACTTGAGACCGGCATGAAACCCGACCGGCCAATCGTAATACTGGCCTTCGATCGGATTCGTTAGTGGACGCCCTTGCGAGTGACATTGGATGCAGATATCGTTCGCCTGAACGGAATCGAGCCGGGCAGGATTCACAATATTCGTTCTGACTGGGCGAGCGACGTGATCGCTACCCGGCCCGTGGCACCGCTCACATCCCACGTTCCATTCCGTCACAGACTTTGTCTTCACGTCGTAGTTAACCGAATGACAACCATCACACAGTGGCCCGGTCGGTCGCTTCATGTTGTCTGCAGGATAGAGCGGAGCCCACCAGTCGGTTCCGTTCCGCACGAAGTAAGGACGCCAGACCTGGTTTGTGACATCCCACTGAACAGGAAGTACAAAATAGTCATTACCTATCTTCTTGAAATAGCGCTGCTTCCACTTGCTTCCATACACGAAGGCGATGTCTTCCCTTGTGAACTTAACAAGCGGAACTGGCGCGACAACTTCGACGAGCTGCGTTGGAACCAAGCAGTGGAACAGCGCGAGCGAGAGCGCATGGCAAAAGCACCGTTGCCAAAATAATTCACCAGCCGAGTGGCCGACCCGGTACTTGTGTTCACAGAGTAGATAAATGTGCCTGCACTGGCGTAAAGGACACCGTCTGAGCCGGTCGCAAGCCCGAAAACGTTGGGAACTCTAAACGGACCCACTATCGTGCTATCCGCAATGTCGGCCAAATTGATTTTGATTAAGTCGCCAGTTGCCGCTGAAAAGAAGAAATTGCCGTGGTTGAATGCTAAGTCGCCAGCCGATCCAACGCCAATGGTTCCGATGCTTGTTGCGGCTCCTGTCGTCGGGATTAACCGTAAATAGGGAGGTACTTAGATTACCGGCGGCATACAACGTACCGTCAGCGCCGAATACTAACGCATTGCCTCCGGGAATCCGCGTCGGTCCGATCAGCGTGACTGCAGCCGTTTGCGGGTTGACTCTGTAAAGAGCAGGGAAACAAATACAGGTGTCGTTCGAGACCATTCAACATTGATCGAAGACTCCCGCCGATGACTTCGTGGCTTACCGGTAGCCACGTCGACCAGGCCGAGCAGTCCGCTCGCGTCATCGACCGTCAATACCTGGTCTGCTGAAGCGCTTTTAAGCCCGAACGCGACAAGCACTGCAAACGCCAGAATGATCTTTGTGAATAAACGAACACCACCCGATCGGAGCAGCAGGTTCGGTAATCTGGCACTACCTGTGACATTCTTGCTGCCGCTGTCATGTCTTGTTGCGAAGTTATGATGTTGCATGTTGTGTTACACCTTTCTTGTTCAATTACGGCCACAATCAAGGCAAACAAGAGTTACCGGTTTGTAACAAGAAGGTAAAGGCTCTGAGAACACATCGAAATCACCAAGTTGTGCCGGACGGAATGAATAATAATCGGTACTGAAGCGCTAGCACTTGGACTCGCAGCGAGCCGCCTATTCTTGCAAGGAATCACCTCCTTCTACACGACTGCGTTAATTCGACTGCTAACTGAACCGAGTCGAGAAGCCGCGAGTGGTTACAAACTCGGAAGAATCGCTCACAACTGTCTCAAGATGCTTGACTCGCCGGAAGCTGACCGAAAACGCTGTGTACGACCCGGTCACACCAGCACTCCCATGAATTGAACGCATAAGAGCTAGTCGCCCCCGCTCGCACAAAAAGGTGATTTCGAAGCATGCTACTGGTTGGAATTATTCAAATCCTGGCTGGCGTAATCGTGGCCATCAAACCCGGTATTGGCGCGTATATTATGTCCGCTTGGTTGCTGTTGATTGTCATCAATCTTCTGATTCTTCCGGGATACTTCGATATCGCTCTCCGCGATCTGGGATTGTTGTTAGGCGCTTTGGCGCTCCGGCCGTTTGAGCCAGGAGTTTGGAAAGCAGTGAGGCCTGAGTGTGACATCCGGAACCGCCCGCTTGCGGGAAGGCTTTGTCACCACGCTTCCGAAATCTATCGCGAGAGCCAGGTCGCGCTTCCCACCTGAGTTCCATGCTCAGCCTTCGTAACCCTGATATATTGAGAGCGTCTTTGCGACTATCTCGTGCAGCATTGCGGGCGCCGTCCCATCGTTACGAGCCACCAGTTTTCACATCAGTCCGGCAGAGACGACTTCCAACGCAGAGGAGTAAGACATGACCAACATCTTTGTCGGGAATCTCAGTTTTCAGACCACCCAGGACGATCTCATGGCGGCCTTTTCTCAATACGGGAACGTGGAACGTGTCAACATCGTCACGGATCGCATGAGCGGCCAGTCGCGCGGATTCGCCTTCGTTGAAATGACCGACCAGAATGAAGCGAAAACTGCGATTTCCCAGCTCGATGGCGCAGAACTCAATGGTCGCGCCATGAAAGTGAACGAAGCGCGTCCAAAAGGAGCGGAAGGCGGTGGCGGAGGAGGAGGAGGCTTCCGGCGTCCCGGCGGCGGCGGTGGTGGTGGCGGAAGTAAACGAGGCCGCGGCCCGCGCTGGTAGACGTCTCGGAAACCATTGTAAGCTCGTCGGTTATCCACTCCCCTCTGGATATAATCGGAGGGTGTCACGCGTATCGGCCGTGGTCGTTTGGGCCGCCTTGCTGGCAAGTTGCGGAAGCGGCTTGCACGATAAGACGAAAGTCGAACAGGCGATCATGAACCGCCTGCAGGCGCACTCGGGCCTCGATCTCAATTCACTGGATGTGACCACCACTTCTGTCTCTTTTGACAAGAATATGGCCTATGCTACAGTCGCATTTCATCCCAAAGGTGACGCCCGCGTGAACAGCGGTATGACCATGAAGTACACGCTCGAGGCGAGAGATGGCAAGTGGATAGTAGTGAATGTCGGAAATTCTGCAGGACACGGAATGATGGGCCATCCGGCTGCTGGCGCTGAGCACTTGCCGCCGGGACATCCGCCACTCACAGGCAACCCGCCGGCAGAGCAAGGAGCGAACGGGCGAACGCAATGAAGACTGTTGCAGTTTTAGGTGGCGGACCCGCCGGGGCATCTGCCGCGGAAAGGCTTGCACGTGCCGGATTGCGAACCGTCGTGTTCGATGAAAAACTCGCCTGGGAGAAACCCTGTGGCGGAGGCATCACGTATAAGGCGTACTCGCAATATCCTTACCTCATCGATAACGATACGCCGAAAAAGCTGGTCAGTGAGACGCTGCTGGCCGCGCCTCGCGCCGGAGTGGTTCGGATGCCGTTGAACCGGCCGCTCGTGATTTACTCGCGCGTCGACCTGAACCGCATGCTGCTGAAACGCGCAGAGGACGCCGGCGCGGAAATCGAAAAGACTCGCGTGCTCGCCCTAGATCGCTCCTCGTCCCGTTGGCAGGTCCGTACCCAGGCGGGAACCCTCGACGCCGATTATTGCGTCATTGCGACCGGTGCGCGTAATCCCTTCCGCAATGTCGGAACGCAGTTCGATGCCCAGAGCGCGATGTGCGCCCTGGGATATTTCGTGCCGAGCGATCAACCCCACGTCGATGTCCAGTTCCTATCCAATTTCGAAGGTTATATTTGGGTTTTCCCGCGCGCCGGCCATCTGTCGGTCGGAATCGGAGGCAAGGGCGAATCCTCCCAACAACTGCGTGCGCGCCTCGAGCATTACATGGACGAAAAGGGCATTTCGCGCCAGGGCGCTAAGTTTTTTGCGCACATGCTTCCCTCTCTCGAATCGCATAGCTGGCGTGCCAATCGCGTGGCCGGTAACGGCTGGATTGCCGTGGGCGATGCCGCTGGATTGGTCGATCCCATCACCGGCGAAGGACTCTATTACGCCGTTCGCTCCGGCGATCTGGCAAGTCAGGTGGTGCTGAGCGATCGCGAGCCGGAAAAGACTGCCGAACATTACGGACAGCTCATTGCGCGGGATTTCGGCGTCGACCTGACCTACGGAGCCGGGCTCGCCAAACGCCTGTTCCAGGGGAAAATTCTTTTCGGCAATGTCCCCACCCGTATGGTGGATTTCATGAAGCGTAGCCCCCGCTTCTGTGAGATCATGCAGGATCTATTCGCCGGTACGCAGCCTTACCTCGAGCTCAAGAGCCGCTTGTTGCGCAATGTGAACACCACGTTGCACGAAATACTCATGAGTTTCCTCTTTCGCAAGGTCGTGCTCGGCGAAAACCGGGTATGAACGTTG
The DNA here is from genome assembly GCA_963722935.1 of uncultured Acidobacteriaceae bacterium. GTDB lineage: Bacteria > Acidobacteriota > Terriglobia > Bryobacterales > Bryobacteraceae > Bog-105. Next base: position 160,672 of record CAVROY010000003.1, read on the forward strand.
CGCAATCCGAGGCGCTGTTCACCCGTGCGCAGCAGTCTATTCCCGGCGGCGTAAACTCACCCGTTCGCGCTTTTCGCGCAGTCGGCGGAACGCCCCGCTTCATCGCCCGTGGAGACGGTTCGCACATCGTCGATGTCGACGGCAATGAATATATCGATTACGTCTGCTCGTGGGGGCCGCTGCTTCTGGGCCATCGGCCACCATCCGTCATCGAAGCGATTGCCCGCGCACTCGAGCTCGGCACCAGCTTCGGCGCGCCCACTGCGCGTGAAGTCGAACTTGCCGAGCTCATCGTCGACGCGGTTCCTTCTATCGAAATGGTCCGGCTTGTCAACTCGGGAACCGAGGCCTGCATGAGCGCCATTCGCCTGGCGCGGGGCTTCACGGGTCGCGACCTGATCGTCAAGTTCGACGGCTGCTATCACGGACATGTCGATTCGCTGCTTGTCAAGGCCGGCTCGGGAATCGCAACCTTGAGCCTGCCCGATACGGCTGGCGTTCCGAAAGCATTTGCCGAAACCACCCTCTCGCTGCCTTTCAATGATCTCGATCGCGTCGAGACCGCGTTTCGCGAGCAAGGCGACCGCATCGCCGCCATCATCGTTGAGCCCGTCGCGGGAAACATGGGATGTATCCCACCCCAACCTGGTTTTCTCGAAGGTCTGCGCCGGATCGCGCATCGCTACGGTGCGCTCCTGATCTTCGACGAAGTGATAACCGGCTTCCGGGTGAGCCGCGGCGGTGCGCAACAGCGCTATCGCATCGCACCCGATCTCACCGCGCTCGGAAAAGTCATTGGCGGCGGCCTTCCCATCGCGGCTTATGGCGGCAGCGCCGAGATCATGAAAAAAGTGGCCCCGCTTGGCCCGGTATATCAAGCCGGAACGCTCTCTGGAAATCCCATTGCAGTCACAGCCGGCATCGCCATGCTGCGCTATTTGGAAGATCATCCCCACATCTATGAGAGTCTCGACGAAACCACCGCCACAATCGTCTCAGCGGCGCCCGCCAGCGTGTGCGTCAATCGTGTCGGCTCGATGTTCACTATCTTTTTCACCGCCGGACCAGTGCGCAACTATGAAGAAGCAAAGCGTTCGGATACCACGCAATTCGCGGCTTTCTTTCATCACCTGCTGGCGCGCGGAGTTTACTTTCCGCCTTCGCAGTTCGAAGCCGCATTTGTCTCTTCCGCCCATCTGCCGGCCGACGTTTCCTACACCGCAAACGCAATCGCGGAGTTCTTTGGAGCCCGCTGAACCATGCCGGAAAACCGCCGTGTTCTCGTCACTGGTTCAGCCAAACGCATCGGACGTGAAATTGCCATTTATCTCGCCCGGCGCGGCTTTCAGGTTGCCATTCACTACAACACCTCCGTCAAAGAAGCCGAACAGGTTTCGCACGATTGCGGTGGCGCGCCGATCTTTCAGGCTGACCTCAGCCACGTAGACGAGATTCGTCGCCTGTTTCGTGAAGTTCGCGAGCGCTTGGGACCTCTGGACTGCCTGGTGAACAATGCCGCCCGATTCACCCTTGTCGATCCGCTCGACATTACCGAGGCCGACTGGGATTTCATTCTCGACATGAATCTCAAAGGAACCTTCTTCTGCTGCCAGGAAGGCGCGAAACAAATGCGCGAGATCGGCGCGGGACGCATCGTGAATATCAGCTCGTTGGGTGGTCTGCGCGCCTGGGCCGAACATGTTCATTACTGCGCGTCCAAAGCCGCCGTCATCATGTTGACCAGGGCGCTCGCGAAAGCCTTAGCCCCGGCAATTAGCGTGAACTCAGTGGCTCCCGGGGTGATCGCGTTCGACGACATTGATGAACCGACTTTGAAGATGATCCGCGCGACTCCCATGCGCAGGACAGGGAAGGCCGTTGAAGTTGCCGAAGCGGTTCATTTCTTCCTCACCGCGCCGGACTTCATCACCGCGCAGACGCTCGCCGTCGACGGCGGTTTAAGCGAGCGTTAATCGCCCTTGCGTCCGTCGAAAAACGCATCCTGCTGGTGCACGACGGACGGTGGATTCGTGAAAACAATCGAAATGGTGTCGAAACGCACCCGCTCCCATTTGAGCCCAGCTCGCGTTGCATAGGCACGCGCCGCACGAATAATGTTCTTCTGCTTTTCCGCATCGATGGCGCGTTCCGGTGCGCCATACTCGGCCGATCTTCGCGATTTCACTTCAACGAATACGGTCGTCTCGCCATCGCGCGCCACAATATCGACTTCCGCCTCCCCACCGCTCGGCCGGTAGTTGCGGGCGAGAATCGTGAGACGTTTGTTTCTCAAATAACGGTGAGCCAGGTCTTCGCCGCGGCGCCCGAGTGCAGCATCGGGTGCTAGCGTTCTCTTCTCGCCAAAATGGCGCGCCGAATCGCTCAGCTTCCACAGCAACTGCCGCGGGGACACGGAGCGCTGCTGTCCTTCACGGTTTCGAGTTCCCACTCGATGACCTTGCCCCGTATCAGGTAACAAAGGTAGTACTCCCAGAATCTTCGGAAGCGGCGCGACCCGTTGACCAGAAATTCAAATCCCAGATATCTCCAGAATGCAAGTAACTTCACCCGAGTCGAAATCTCACGGAATCGCGCGTTGGAGTAATATCCGAAGCCTCCGTGATCTTCTCCGAAGTACCGCAGCGAGAAACTGTTCAAATGCCAACGATGAGTGGGGTCGCAGAACGAGCTGAAATCGGTATAGTGCGGCGTGACAATGACGACGCGTCCCCGCGGAGCCGCCAGCCGGTGAAATTCCTCGATCGTATGAATTACGTCCGCGACGTGCTCGATCACGTGAATGGCGCGAATTTCGCCGAAAGTAGAATCGCGGAAAGGAAAGCTGAAGCGGTCGAGGTCTGCCACGACATCGGCGCGCGTGTTCGAATTGCGGTCGATCCCGATCGCGCCGGGATACTTGTTCACCCCGCAGCCGACATCCAGAACCGGCAGCCGGTCGTTCGAAACGGGCGCCGAAATCTCTTTTTCCGCCGATACGATTACTGCTCCAGGGCCCGCAGACACTCCATCAGTGTATCGATGGCGAAGTCCGCCTGCTCGCGCGTAATCACCAGCGGCGGGCACAATCGGATGCTGTTCGGCCCGCATCCGAGAATCAGAAGCCCGCGCTCAAAGGCCAGCATTTCCAGCCGGTCGCGCAAGGCGGGAGCGCGCTCTTTTGTCTCTTGGTCCCGCACGATTTCAATGCCGATCATCAAGCCTAAGCCCCGAACGTCGCCCACATATCGAAAGCGCCTCGGCCACTCGCGCATCTTGCCCATCAGATACGCTCCCATTTCGGCCGCATTATCTACCAATTCGTTTTCGAGCAGTTCTAACGTGGCCAGCGCCGCCGCAATCGCCACCGGGTTTCCGCCAAACGTTGAAGCGTGCGCGCCCGGACCCCAATTCATAACATCGGCGCGCGCGATCATGGCCGAAAGCGGCATTCCGCTCGCAATCCCTTTCGCGACCGTGATGATATCCGGCACAGTATCGAAATGCTCGGAGGCAAACATGCGCCCGGTGCGGCCCATTCCGGACTGCACTTCATCGTGAATCAGCAGTATGTCGTGCTGATTCGCAATGCGCCGGAGTTCGCGATGAAACTCTACCGGAGGTACAAGGTATCCTCCTTCGCCCTGAATCGGCTCGACGAAAATAGCGGCCACTTCTTCGGGAGGCAGAATCGTTTTGAAAAGCCGGTCTTCTAATTCCCGGATACTTTCCAGCGCATCACCGGCAGAATTGCGATACGTATTCGGATACGGAACGTGATACACCGGCAGGGAAGGATGAAACCCGCGGCGCTGCACGACTTTGCTGCCCGTCAGCGCCAACGCGCCCATCGTGCGACCGTGAAAAGCGCCATAGAAAGCGACGAACTTGTCTCGGCCCGTGTGATAGCGCGCCAGTTTGATCGCGGCTTCAGTCGCCTCCGCCCCCGAGTTTCCAAAGTAAACGCGTTTCGGAAAGTCGCCCGGCGTCACTTGCGTCAGTTTCTCCGCGAGCTGTGCCATGCCTTCGTAATAGAAATCCGTTCCCGACATGTGCAGGAACTCTGCCGCTTGCCGCTGGATGGCTTCCACCACGCGCGGATGCGCATGTCCGGTCGACGCAACGGCGATACCCGCATTGAAATCGAGAAAACGGTTTCCGTCGACGTCTTCCACAATCGCTCCCTCTCCGCGCTTGACCACCAGCGGATAGCAGCGCGTATAGGACGGCGAAAGAAACTCCCGATCTTTTTCAATGATCGCGCGCGCCTTCGGACCGGGTAGAGCGGTGACTAAGCTCGGCAGTGTGGGATGTGCAAGTGTCTGCACCATAAAAGCACCTCAAAATTTTGGATCCGCAGAAACAGACTTAAGGGAAGGGGTTGCGCGTATAGGCGCAGTTAGTCCGAACCAAAAAGTGAGGGACGCGTGCTGGCAGGAACCGCCATCTCCTCCAGTGTAGCCGAAAATCTCTTTCCCCGTCTTTTGGCCTAGTACCTGATTGCGGAAATTCGCGTTATCGTCCTAGCGTAAGCGCGGCTTCAGCCCGTCCGTATGGATTCTGTTTTGGAAGCTCTTGTGGGGCAGGCTTTAGCCTGCGGACGGGCTTCAGCCCGTCTGTATGGATTCTGTTTTGGAAGCTCTTGTGGAGCAGGTTTCAGCCGAGCGTAAGCGACTTGACCGTTTTTCCGTCCAGACGTCGGTCACTTATGTTCGGTTTCGGCACTTCTGGCGAAGCGAACAGGAGAGTACGCCCTGAGAATGAAACATCGTTGTGGACGCTAATTTTTGCAACTTGCTATGTGCTCGCGTGTGCTCAGCTTGGCACCTAGTATCTGCTTGCGAAAGTCTGCGTACTGTCAATTACTACACAAAGCAAACAGAGCCGCGACTAAAAGGAGCGGTTATGATACGCTCTTCTTCACAATTTACTACTAGCTGCTCAGGCCCCATCATTGCAACTAGCCCGGCCGTTTAGCCCATCAGGAGGTTTCGTTTTGATTAGCGGCGCTCTGTTGCAAACGGAAAACAGCGGTATTATCTGGCGTGACGTAACGCCTCCGCGCTTAGCCGGCGAGTCCATCGCTGCAGCCTACTTTCTGAACGAGCGTCAAGGATGGGGCGCTGTTTCGAGCCCGACCCAGCGGTTTCATGGGTATCGCGATAGTCTCCAGGGAGAACGGCCGCCGACCAGCAGGAAGCGGCCTGATGTGCGACTCCGCTCGAAACACTTTATGATGAGTAAAAGAGGATACGTATGGACTGGAGCGGCTGCGAGATCGTGGAAACCGTGCCAGGAAAGGTGTCCGGCTCACCGGTCATTAAAGGCACACGCGTGCAAGCCGATGCCGTGTTGGAAAACTACGAAGCTGGAGAGTCGGTGGATGAGATCGCCTACAATTTCGACCTCAGGCCCGAAGACATCGACAAAGTGCTTGCCTTTGCCGCGTCACACGAACCCGCGAATCCTCGTTCGTGAGGGTATTCTTCGATCAAAACGTGCCGCGTGAGTTAGCACGACACCTGACGGGTCATACCGTTACGCGCGCGGCGGAATTAGACTGGCAAGAACTAAAAAACGGCGAACTACTGACGCGAATGGAGCTGCACGCTTTCATGGAGGGCCGGAAGATCGCCGTTGTCTCACTTTCAACGAACAATTGGCCGCTCGTTAAGCAGCACACAGGCGAAGTGGCGCGAGCTGTAGACGAGGCCGCCCCTGGCAGTTACCGCCCGGTGAACTGTGGAGAGTTCGTGCCGCAAAGGGCACGAAAGAATAAATTGTAAAAACCGCTTACACCAGCATTGCTCCGCGTTGTCGCAAGCTGGACCGGATCAATTCCGCGCTCAGTGTCGCCAACGGACTCGGCGGAACAGGCATCTGTCAGAGCACGGTAAATCCAGGCGGCGCTCCGGTGGAGCAATCCAATATTTGATGCGCTTCAACTCCGTTAAACCCGCCGACGCAAGTGCGTCCAGCAAGCGTCGAACTGGGTAAAAAACAGTCGGCAGGCTCTCGAGTGACTGTGCTGTCGAAAAACAGTTTTTATGGCTGATAAGAAACTTGCGTGCCAACCGAATAGTCCGGCATGAGAACCGCAATCTCGCTGATAATAGCGATAGCTATTCTATCGGTAACGGATAAACTGTCGTCCCAAGAACCTGGATCAGTCCTAACGTACTCCAGTTAGAAGTGGGGATGAAGCCTCATTGACCGTCGAGGGCGTCTACGCGGACGGCTCTAAGGTGTACCTCACCAACTCTACGCAGACGTCGTACGGATCTGGGCGGGGGGCGATCAGCGATCATCGTCCCTACCGCGACCGGTCATTCCGTAACCAATGGTCGGATTCGCCGGGTCAATCGGCATCCGGCGCCGTGTACCAGGATGATCGCATCCGCTTGATCGTTCCGAATGACTGGACGGCTAAACAAGCGACTCTGACGGCTACCGGAGATCGCACGATAGTCTTTCCTATCGGCGTAGTTCTCAGCAAGGGCCCCTTCCTTATGTATCTGCTGACGCACTATCCTCAAGTTAGCGGAGTGGTCGGTGGCCGTTTCGGTGAGATTTCTCGTTATGTGGCGCCCTGGATGAAGGTTAGTGATCCGTGGGGTTGTTTTGATGTCTTTAAAAAGACGGTGACACCTGTCACACACCGGTTGTCGCGGGTGGATCTGTTCTTGGGCGTCCACCCATTTAGTAAGCCAGCCGACCCGGACTGCGGGAGCCTAGGTAGGGGTCTGCGGGCGCCGGTTTGGTCCGGTTCGTATTTTGGATCGCGGACCGGAACGGGCGCAGTACCTGGGTTCTTCTTGGACTTTCCGCTTGCGACGAATGGGGCGGTAAGCATTCCGCAAATGGTATTTGCCGCGACAATGGCAACAAATAGTCCCCATTCGCTTCCGGCGGCGACCAGTGTGCCTCTTCAACACTTCTTGCGGGAAGCTTCCGAAATTGTGAGGAATATCCAGTACAAATAGGCCGTCTATTCTCCATTCTCTCGAAACTCTTTTTCCTTGCACGTCATCTTCATCTCGGCCATACTAATCAGACAGGTTCACGCCTGACGCCTATGCGTATCCAAATGCAAAGCACGGATGTCATCAAATCCCCACGAGGGATGGACCTCCGCGCTGGTTGGAACGCTCGGCTGCGGTCTCCATTGAGCCCGGTCCCCAGCTACCCGGCCATCGCAGCCTAGCAGCCCGTGCGCGGTTCCGCAGAGTGATGCACTTACAGAACCGCGACCGTGAGGAAGCGGGCTTTGCCACCGGCTGCTAGCTTCATCAACTCTCTTTTTCAAAAAAATCTGTTTTTGCAGTAAGGCGTTGGGAGACGTCATCTCATGGCTTCTATAGCTTCGAATACCCGTCGAGCTTCTGTTTGGGGCTTGTTGCTCGAAGGCATCCGCGGCACGCACCAGGACTTTACCCAAGGATCCATCAGCCGCGCGGTTTTTCTACTGGCCACACCCATGGTCCTCGAGATGTTCATGGAATCTTTGTTCGCCATCGTGGACGTCTTCTGGGTGACGCGCCTCGGCGCGAATGCGGTCGCCACTGTCGGATTGACGGAGTCGATGCTGGCACTCGTGTTCTCGGTTGCCCTGGGCGTTAGCATGTCCACCACCGCCATGGTCGCCCGTCGCATCGGCGAAAAGGATCACCAGGGAGCGGCAACCGCGGCTTCTCAGGCCATCTTGCTTGGTATCGCGGTCAGTGTGCTGATGGGACTGCCGGGATTGTGGCTCTCATCCAAATTGCTCGAATGGATGGGCGGCGCGCCGGATCTCGTCCTCGTCGGCCATCGTTATACCGCCGTCATGTTCGGAGGAACGCTCAGCATCATGCTGCTCTTCCTCAACAACGCAATCTTTCGCGGAGCAGGCGATGCGGCCGTTGCCATGCGTGTGCTTTGGTTTGCCAATCTGGTGAATTTGGCTCTCGATCCATGCCTCATCTTCGGCCTGGGTCCGTTTCACGCGCTTGGCGTAACGGGTGCCGCTGTTTCTACTCTGACGGGCCGCTCGCTCGGCGTCCTGTATCAGATCTGGATTCTGCTCCGCGGTAACACCCGTATTCGACTGCGATTCGCGGATTTTCGTCTTGTGCCCGGTGTCATCGCGTCTTTGTGCCGGGTCTCGGCCACCGGCGTCCTGCAGTTCGCCATTGCGCATACCAGTTGGATCGGCCTTGTCCGCATGATCAGCGAGTTCGGCGCGGTTGCGGTCGCAGGCTACACCATCGGTATCCGCATCTTCATATTCAGCGTGCTGCCTTCCTGGGGCCTGAGCGGCGCCGCGGCAACCATGGTCGGCCAGAACCTCGGTGCGCATAAGCCGGAGCGTGCCGAGCGCGCGGTCTATGTCACCGGTCTCTACAACACGATCCTTCTGGGCATCGTCACGATTCTGTTTGTCTCAATGCCCGGAGCCATCGTGAGCATTTTCACCTCGGATCCGCTCGTCGCTCAGTTTGCCGTCAATTGCCTGCGGATTATTGCTTTCGGAAACGTGATCTATGCCTGGGCGATGGTCATGGCGCAAGCTTTTAATGGCGCGGGCGACACCATTACGCCCACCATCATCAACTTCTTCGGTTTCTGGTTATGCGAGCTTCCGGTCGCCTGGGCCCTGGCATTTCCCGCCGGACTGCAGGTCCGCGGCGTCATGGCCTCCATACCCATCGCAGAACTGTCCATCGCGCTGATGAGTTTGGTTGTCTTCATGCGCGGCAACTGGAAACGGACCAAAATCTGACCAGACGCGCCGCCCTGCCTGCGGCGCGTCTCCTCCCAAGCCGGTCCGATCCACGTCAATTAGACGGCTCAAACTCACCCAAGCCGTACCAGCAGGGGCCTACGTCGCATCGCGACATAATCACTCTCACGTGAAACACGCCCGTCCACTTCGGCGTGACTTGAATCACTGGAGTTGCGTCCGGACGCGTATCGGAATCGATCAGGTGGTAGTTTTCGTCGTAGAGTTTCAGATCCAGGTCTGAACAGTCGTTGTCGCACACGCCTACCAGGGCATACGGCACTCCCTGTTCTAATGTGTAGGTCACGTCCGTGTACGTGTTGTTATGCAGCGTTCCGGTAAATGGCCGGTAACTGGACGCAATATCGAAGCCCAGATGTAACAGGCTCGTCACTGCTCGGAGTTGCTGCAGCACCTGTACCTCCCACGCGTTGCCTTCCGCCTTCGCTACCCGAACGCCGGCGACACACAACAGCAGGCCAGCCGCTGTAGAAAATAGAACTGATCTCTTTGCCACTGGAACGTTTCTCCTCGAAAACGGGCTTTATATCTCTCGAACGTTGCCGTTCAGCGATGCCCGATGCCTTCCCGATGGCAATTTCAATTCCTTGCCTAAAAGTAAGCCTTTTCAGGGGTTTCGCGGCCGTACCGCCGCCTCTCATGGAACAAGTCGGATAATGGCGACAAGGCGTTATTCATCCGGTTCGGAACTGCCGTCTGCTAGAGGCCGACTGATCTCATTCACTACGCAGAGCCCGCGCCGGATCAATCCGGATGGCGCGCCTCGCCGGAATGGCACTGGCGAGAACGATTACGGCAAGCAGGAGAATCGCGGCCCCCAATAGCGTGGCCGGATCTGATGGGGAGATCCCAAATAGAAAGCGGGCCAGGAATATGCGTACCGGGATGGCACCACCTACGCCAAGCGCCACCCCGGCAACACCCAAGAATAATCCATTTCGCAGGATGAGCCAGAGGATGTCCGTTGTGCTCGCACCGAGGGCCAGCCTCACGCCAATCTCCTGCGTCCGTTGGGCAACCAGGTAAGCGACAACACCGTATGCACCAATCACGGCGAGAACTGTGCCGAGACCCGCGAAAAGGCCCAACAAAACTGTTATCAGTCGCGTGTCCGCGGTCTGATTGCTCATGTCGGTCTCCATACTCCGGGTCTCGCCAAGTGCGACATCCGCATCCAGCGACTTCAATTCGCGCGCAACTGCCGGCACGATGCTCTCGGGATCGGTTGCCGTTTGCACGACGATATCTTTGAATCCGGCATTCAATCCGGGCATTTGACGAAACAGAGTTAGAATCTGCGGAGCGGGTGTTTGTGCCATGCCGCGATTCATGAAGTCTCGCACCACGCCGATAATCGCGATATCGCGCGACAACGATCCGAAGTCATGCAATGGAACGCGAGCCACTCCTGGCGGCGGGCCGGGGTGAATCTGGCGGCCGATCGGATTCTGGTTCGCGAAAAATTGCCGCGCGAAAGCCTGATTCACAATCGCCACCGGCTCGCTGGTGGAAGTATCCGTTTCCGCGAAGTCTCGCCCGCTGACCAAGGGAATGCCCATCGTGCTCAGATAGTGCATGTCAACAGCCGCAAACCTGGTCCAAGGCACGTCCATGGCTCGCGAAATAGGTCGCCCGGGAACCGTGAACATCTGCTGCCATCCGATGACCGGCGGATTTTCGGTCGTGATGCTGGCATCCAGCACGCCAGGGAGAGCTCGCACCCGTTGGCCGAACGAATCACAAAATCGTGTAATCGCCTCGGAATTTGGATAACGCGCCTGTGGAATATAGACGTGCGCGAGCAGCAAATGATCGGAACGAAACCCCGGATTTTGCCGCAAGAGGCGAGCCATGGTTTGCGTTAGAAGACCAGCACCGAATACCAGCACTAAGGAGAGCGTTATTTCGGCGATCACCAGCACGCGCCGAAAACGCTGTCTGCTCAAGCCAACTGCGCCGCTTCGGCCTCCTTCTCTCAACGTGCTCTCGAGCGAGAAGCGCGTGGCGGTAAATGCCGGCGCGAGGCCAAATAGTATCGACGTGATCAGTGAAATTCCAATCGCAAACAGCAACACTCGACCATCCGGCACAGCCAACGAAAACTGCCCGAGCATATTGGTTGTCGTTGTATAGGGCAGGATTCCGGAATCATTCATCCTCATCAAGGCAGCTCCGGCTGCCGAAGCCAGACCTAATCCGGCAAGACTGCCAGCGAGCGAAAGAACCAACGCTTCAATGAAAACTTGCTGCACCAGCCTAGATCGTTGCGCCCCAAGCGCTGTACGGATCGCCAGTTCGCGAGATCGGGCGGAGTTACGGGCGAGCAGGAGACTCGCGAGATTCGCGCACGCGATCACGAGGACGAACCCGACTGCACCGCTCAACATCAGCAACATTGGCCGGGTCGTCCCTGCCCTGGTATCGACAAGAGGTTCGATCGCGACACCAATTCCCCGATCGACGGGATATTCCTGGGCCAATCGAGCGGCTAGCGTAGCCAACTCCGTGCGTGCCTTTTGCAAGGAGACTCCCGGCTTCAGCCGCCCCAGAGAGAAATAACCGCGGAACCCTCGCCACCGTTCGGACAACACCGTTTCGAAAGTAAAAGGAGTCCAGATATGGATGGGAGCAGTAGTTTGGCTCATCCAACCAGGAACCACGTCTGGAACGACCCCGACGATTGAATAGGTCTCGCCGTTGATCCTGATGGTCTTACCGAGGATTCTCGGATCGCCGCCAAAACGGGTTTGCCAAAACTGGCGGCTGATGATGACGACGTAGTGCCTGCCGTACACCTGCTCGGCTTCGGAAAACAGACGGCCAAGAATGGGGTGCATCCGCAGCAGTCCGAAGTAGGCTCTCGGCACCAGGCCGACCATCATCTCTTCGGCTCGATCGGAACCGAGAGTGCCGCTGACATTCTTTGGCCACTGGTCATAGACGATCAATCCCTCGAAGCTGGGAGCGTTCGCAGCAAAATCCCGCATGTCCAGCGCGGAAGGGCCGCCCGCCGCGCGGACGGGAGTTCCGTTCTCTGTCGACCAGACTCGTACAAGGCGGTCGGATTCCGGGAATGGCAGCGGCCGCAGCAAAGCCGCGTCCACCATGCGAAAAATTACCGTGTTGGCGCCGATGCCGAGAGCTAAAATCAGCACGGCTATGACCGTGAACCCGGGTGTTCGGCGCATGCCCCTTATCGCGTATGTCAGATCCTGAGCCAGGGTCTCGAGTTGGTTATATCGCCACATACTGCGGGTAACCTCCTTGACTCTGGTGACATTGCCAAAATCGCGACGAGCAGCGAATTCCGCCTCTTCTCGCGTTGCTCCTCCTGCTTCTAAGCGTTGCTGGATCTCTAATGCGAAGTCGGCCTCAATTTCTTCATCCAACTCTCGCTCACGGCTCTTATTACTTTCTCTCCAGCGCAACCACTTCATAACCTTCTCCTATGCAGGTTTCATCACACGCGCAATGGTCTCAACTAAGGCGTTCCATTTTGACTCTTCTCTGACCAACTGCTTCTTTCCCGCTGGGGTCAGGCTGTAATACTTAGCTCTCCGATTCGCTTCCGAAGCCTTCCACTCCGATTTCAGCCATCCTTGTTCTTCTAGGCGATGCAGGGCAGGATAGAGAGATCCATGTTCAATCTGCAGTGCCTCCTCCGAACTGGCCCGGATCGCCTGGCCGATACCGTGGCCATGCTGCGGACCCCATTGGAGCGTTCGCAACACCAACATGTCCAATGTCCCTTGCATGAGTTCAATGCGGTCTTGATACCGTTTTCGTTGGGGCATCTCTCTAGCAGAAAGTCTACCACAGCCGGCCGTGTCTTTAGCAGACATTCTTCTAGTCCCATAAACGAGGATCGCGGCAATTTGCCTGTTGCCACAAAATTGGCCGAAGGGCTGGTTACCGATCTTACAAGATATGCGCTGACCGGCAAGCTGCTTCCGGAGGCCGTGGACAGACTTGCCTCTTTACAGCAACGTCAAGGGAAGTATGGAGACGCGGAGCGCTTGTACGAGACAGCAGTGCAGTTATGGCAAGAGCGTCCAGATTCACCCAGCACAGAGCTAGCAACCGAGCTAAACAATCTCGGATCCTTCTACGCGGTAGAACCGGGCGAACCGAAATTCGCCAAATAACAAGTTAATCTAACGAGGGAGCCGCTTGGGAGTGGGCTACTTTGAAAAATAACTTCACCAGGATTCACCGGACACTGCGCGTGACACCTGCAATGGGCTGCGGGTGTAACGGACCGGCTCTGGGAAGTCTCGGATTTGGTTGCATTGATCGAAGCCGAAGAGCGGGAATAGAAAGAGCGGCGTAAGAATTCATGAATGCCACGTTGATTAAAGCATCAATCGCAATGCTGCCAGCGGGCGTACTTCTCTGCGCTTCTCTCATCACGTATCTTCGCAGAAAAACTGCGTGGACCTTGGTGCAATGTTTCGGCGCGGCTTGCCTGACGATAGTAGTTTCGGTGCATATCTGCGAAGCGCTTCATCTGTTTCCAGAAATGGGCTGGGGCCTTCGCCATAGCGTCGGACATTATCTGGATCTCGGCAGTGCTGTTCTTGGCGTTACATTATTTCCAATCGGCTATTTTTTTCATCGGCGGGCGTCGTCAAAGTAGCCCACTACCAGCCGCATTCGCCTTGTACCTGCAGCCGCGCTTTTAGCAAACCACCTGGCTTTCCTGGTATGCGGCGTTCTCGCTCTCGCGCTGGCGCGAACTTCTTATGTATGGCGCATCAGGCAATTGCGAAAACGTGAGGAAGCTCTCGAGCGCCTGGTGGCCGAGCGCACCGCCGCCGTCGAGAGAGAGAGATCGTAGGGCATCGCCAGACAGAAGCGGAGCTGCAGCAGGAAATTACCGAGTTTGCGGCCTCCGCTGTCCTGCTCGAAACTCCGTAAGGTTGGCGCAGCGGCTCAGTCGGGCTTATTTCCCGGTTTCAATAACTGGCAAATCACGCTCGAAAGCTGGAGATAGGCTGCAAGGCTCACCTGTTTCCGGAAATACGCGTCCGCGCCGAACTCTCGAGCGGCGCCGCGGTCCTCCTCGGATTCAGAAGAGCTCACAACGATGACCGGAATGTGACTGCATCGCTTCCCTTTGCGGATTTGCTTCAGTACCTCGAGTCCGAGAATGCCAGGAAGGTTCAGATCCAACAACACCAGTCCAGGACACGGGGCCGATTCGTCCCTCGTCACTTTTCCCAAGAAATTGAGCGCGTCTTGACCGTTTACTGCGATCTGCAGCCGATACTCGAAGCCGCATTCCTTCAGGACTTCCTGAATAACAAAGCGGTCTGTCTGATTATCTTCAACCAGCAAAACGGTAATCGGCTCCTGACCACGAGATGATCTGGAGATCCCTTCATCACCTGATTCCTGCCCGGGCGGGAAGGCTGAAGCAGAAGGTGGATCCTTCGCCAGGCGTAGACCGCTCCACCCAGATGCGGCCCCCGTACTGTTCCACAATGCGTTGGCAAATGGCCAGGCCGACTCCGCTTCCCGGGTACTCGTCCTCGCTGTGCAAACGTTTGAAGAGTCCGAAAATATGGTCTGCGAATTTTCGTTCGATGCCGATTCCGTTATCGGCCACCGAAAACATCCACCAGCCGTCTCGCTCGATAGCTGAGATGTGCACACGGGGAGCCTCCTTGTTTCGATACTTTAGAGCGTTACTGATCAAATTTTGGAACACTTGCGCCAGCCGTTTCTCATGCACGGAAAGGACGGGAAGTGGCCCGGACGTCACGGTGGCGCCCGCCTGCTCCACCTGCGCCTTCAGGCTTTCGAGAACGGTCGCGAGAACACTCCCGGAATCGACGCTCGGTGGTGGTCCCGTCGCGTGCTTCGTGGCTGTCGCATACGCGAGGATGTCCCGCACCAGATTCTGCATCCGCTGCGCTCCCTGCAAAATCCTGCTGAGAAATTCGCGGGATTCGTCCGGAAGCTGATCCCCACAGCGCCTCTCGAGCAACTGAGCGCATATCGCGACCGTGCGCAACGGCTCCTGCAAATCGTGGCTTGCTGAATACGCAAATGTTTCCAGATCCTGATTGGCGCGTCGCAGCTCCTCGTTCGATCGCTTTAACTCATTTTGAATCCATTGCGCCTGTTCGAACAATCTTGCGTTATCCATGGCGATTGCGGCTTGCGCGGTAATGCCGGTCAGGATCCCCTCATGATATTCCGTGAATTTTCCTGTCGCGGAATGGCCGAAGAACAGCCCGCCCAGAACTTCGCCGGAGCGCGACACCACCGGCGCGGCCAGGTAGCTTCGAACCGGCAAGTGTCCCTCCGGCATTCCATGGCGCGGTGCATTTCGTCCGTAACGCGGGTCCTTAGTGATATCGTCTGAGCGCACAATCCGTTCGCCGCGGAACGTCGGTCCGAAGACGTCCGTGTTGCGTGGCATCGGAAAGTTGGCGAACGCTTCCCTTGACGCGCCGGAGAGCGTGTAGAGCATGTACGACTCGCCCTTTTCGTCCAGAACGTTGTGAAAAAATGCCCCGAATTCGGCTCCCACCAGCTCCGTTGCGACGTCTGTGACGGATTGAACCAGCTTTTCAAGAGCGAGTTCGGCCGCGAGCATAGAACCCACTCGATTCAAAAGCTCGGCAGTCTTGCGGGCTTCCTGCTCCCGCGAAAGCAGAATGGCCCGTTCGTGCTCGGCCTCTTTCCGGTCGCTGATATCGCGAGCGATTTTGGAAGCCCCGATAATCCTTCCCGACGCGTCGCGCACCGGCGACACGCTCAGCGAGACATGAATAACTTGGCCGTCTTTTCGCTGTCGTCGCGTTTCGTAATGCTCTACCCGCTGCCCTTGCCGGATTTTGTTCAGAATCTCGGGCATCTCATTCACCACATCCGGCGCCGCCAGCATCGAAACAGGCTTCCCGATCGCCTCGCTCGCGCTGTAGCCGAATACCCGCTCGGCCCCTTGATTCCAGCTCGTGATGATGCCGTTCAAATCTTTGCTGGCAATCGCATCCTCGGAATTCTCAACGATGGCCGCCATACGCAGAGTGGCAGTCTCCAGCCGCTTTCGCTCGGCTGTCTCTGCTCGCTTCCGCTTCAAAACGGGAGCCACATGGTTCGCAATCGCCTGCGCCATCGCCAGTTCATCCTGTTTACACTCGTGAGGCGCCGCGTAGCACAACAGAAACTCCCCGAATACGCCCTCATCCGATGCTAAGGGAATAAACGCGAGCGCCCGGATTCGCGCGCGCTCCAATAGCTCCCGATGCTCGCCCAGGCTCTCATCCTGCTGGACATCCCGTATTACGAGTGGTTTCGCGTCCCGTGTTCCCGGAGCCCACGGTCTCCATCCGATTAGTGCGTCCCGGTATTCAACAGAGAGATCGCGCCACGCACTACACCGCACGATCCCCTGTTCATCGAAGGTCAGAACCGCGGCACGGTCCGCCGCCGTTGATGCAAGCATGCTCGCGATGCCTGCCTCGCATACCGCCTCTACCGTTTCCGCGCGCGTAAGGCGTTCCAGCAGCTCACATAAGGTGGTGAGCCGCTGAATCTCTGCTGCCGTCGAATCCTGAGCGACCATACCGATCTATGGGGATTGTAACCCGTGAAATCGTTGTTACCGGCGCCGGCTCCACGCGACAGCGCCAAGCGCAACCAGAAAGATGCCTGGAAAGATACTCTCCCCTGGACGCCCGAGGACGAACGCGACAATGACAACCGCGCCCGCCATGGTCGGGCCCAGCAGTCCTAAACCGATTGCAGCAGTTTGTGGAATCAGCACCAACAACCCGCCGAGGATTTCCACCACCCCCGTCAAGTAACGAAACCAGTTGCCGGCGCCGATCTCGTGAAAAAGCTTAACCCAGTGCGACCCGGGATCGCCGGAGAATTTCTCCAGTCCAAGACTCGCCGACAGATTCGAATTTCAGCTCAGACACGTGGTCCTTCACTCGGACGTTGAAGACGCGGCTGGATGCGCTGGCCGGCGTCGAAGCGGCTGGAATCGTTTCTCACCTGCCGTTTGGCGTTGTTGTCGCGTGTGATCGCGAGCGAAGTTTGGGGTGTGCCTGGTACGATCCCGTAACGCTTGGCGCTGTGTTAGTGCTTCTTACTCTTGTCGAATTTCTAGCTGCGTACGTGCCATCCGTTCGGGCGAGACTCGTGGCGCCCGGGGGTTTGTCTTCGCATGAGTAGGCTTTCTCATCGCTTCCTAGCTTAAGGCGGCGGCGCGCCACCGAACATCCAGTAACTTCGCTGAGGCGTCTTCGCAAGCAGAGCGTCGAGATTAGGATTCGGAAATCGTCGCGCAAACGGTGCAGCCCAGAGAAGTGTACCGGCGCTGGCAAGATCCTGCGGCACCTGCGGAACATGAGTCCGCTCTGCAAAAAAAGATGGGTCCGTCAATCCAGAAGCCGCCCGCAGCACAAGTCTCCGAAGCGCTCTATCGCGCTCGTCATAAAGATCGATTCCGTTGGCTTCTCCAAGTTCTGCCAGTAGGACCAGAGCGGCCGCGGCAAACAGGTGGTAATGCCGTGCCATCGAAGCGCGTTCCATCTCGAGCGGCAGCGTACCTTCCGCGGTAATTTGCCGGATGCCGTCCCGTCCAGCGTTTATGCCCCACTCAAACAGGTCTTTGCGGTCTGCTGCGATCCCGGCAGCGGCAACCGCCAGTCCAGCCCAGGAATGGTGATTATTTCGACCATCGGTCGTGCCGAGCCTCACGAGATCGTTCTGAAAACTCTGCACATGCTCGGCCAGCCCTCCCAGCCAGGCCGTAATCGCCTCGTGCTGGGCGGAAGTCTCGCCTCCTGTGCCTTCGACTTTCAGGTACGCGAGAGACAATCCCGCGCACAGCCATGTCTGTACGTAAAAGCCTTGGCGGGATCCGTGCAGCCCGGCGTGCGCCTCGGTGAAGGCCTGCTGGGCGGCGGCCCCGGAAAGAAGCGCTGTCGCACACCGCCCCGCGGCTTCGCTGCCGTGCGCCCGATATTCGTCCGCCGCTCGCACTACCTTGCGAGCGAAATCTTCCGATCCCGATACCGCGGAGCGATACGCTTGCTCGGCTGCCGGATCCTTGATCGAGTGGTGCGCGTCCGTGTAATAGCCTTCGAAGGAAGGCGCGCGCGGTAATGCCGCTTCAGCCGGGCAGCTATAGGGAGTATCGTTCTGCGCAGGAACCGCTACGCTCTCCCACGGCGAATGCAGAGGTTCGCTGCGCAATCCGGCGCACGCAGCGAACGCTAATATAAAAAGATAGAGTGATGGCCCGAAGACCGGCCGCTTATACTCTGCGCCGTCTCGTCCGGTACGCCAAGCCAAGGCCGACCGCCCCCATGCCCAGCAATCCCAGCGATGCGGGCTCCGGTGTCGGTGTGGCAAGCAGGCCATCCACGTTGCCGTTCGCGTCGGCATAGAACCCGACCAGTTGCCCGAGATCGTTGATCCCGTTCAGAGTGGTTCCGCTGATGCCGAAACCGTCGGTGGTTGTCTCGGCATTCGGATCGAAAACCGTCGTCCAGGTGTTCGTACTCATGTTGTAAACGAAACCTTCCGAGTAACCGCCTGCCGCCGTATCCGTCCCGACAATCTCGCCCAGATTATTGATGCCGAAGAACATCGGGTTAGTCCCCAGCGGGTCGGTCGGAGTGGAAAAGGTCCCGGCATTATCGATGAACCCGCTCACGCAGCCGGCGCAGTTACTGAAGAAACCCACGATAACACCGCTGTTATTAATTCCCGTGGCCGTAACTGAGGTGGCTCCCCACGCGGCCGGGACCGCCAGCGGTGTAACAGTCGTGGTGCTGGTGTTGTAAGTAAAACCACTCGTGACGCCCGCCGCCGTAAAGAATCCGACTGCCTGGTTATGGTCGTTCAGACCAAGAACTTGCGTGAACGTGGAGCCCGGCCCGTCCACGTTGGCCACCGTGCCTCCAATATTGGTGAAGCCGCGATTCGTTCCCGTGCCGTTGTTCACCCAGAAGCCCGCGGTCTGGTAAGTGCCACCCGTCATCGTATTATTAATGGCCACAACCTGCGTCTGGTCGGCGCCCGTGACGTTTTCGGCCGTGAACGTGCCGTTATAAGTGAAGCCGTTGTTATTAACAGTCGCGCCGTCGCCGAAATAACCGGCGATGACCCCGGTATTGTTGATTCCTAGTAGCTGATTGAATACCGGCGTCTGCAGCGCGTTGTCTGCAGGGTTATTGATAGTTGTGAAGCCGAAAGGGTCAGCCTGTACACGCGCCGGCATTAGAGCGGCCAATGCAGCTAGGCCGAGACACGCCTTCAGAATGACGCTGGAGCGTGTTTTGATCATGGAATTTCCTCCTGGATTAGGGTCCGATCATAGATGCTCCAACCTCGCATTCCTTACAAAAAAATTCTATTTATCGTGTGTTTAACTTCGGCGACAGTCTACGTGGCCTTTCCTAATGCCCAGACCCATTCTTGCCGCCCGAGAGGTCCTTTCAGCTCGTAAGTGCCCGATGCCTTGACGTTCCACCCTGTGCAGGCCAGAAGTCGCTCCATGGCCCGGACATTGAAGAAGTTCACATGCTCGTGCATGAGGCAAAGTGCGCCCGGCCTTGTAAGTGACAGCGCAAGTCGAGGCCGCAACAGGTACAGAACAGCGTGTTGCACAAGTCGGCGCACCGTCAGAGGCAAGCCGGCCGGCGATTCATGCGGAACTTCTACCCACAGCATAGTCTCCGGACCGGCAACTTCTCGCATCTGGTCCATCACGCCTCGCGGACTCCCCAGATGCTCGAGAACATTAGATGAAAGAATGAGGTCGAACTGCTGATTCCGGCAGGCATTCAGATCCTCGCACTTGCGCACTCCGGCAAGCGGGTCCACGCCGGAAACGTCGTAGACGTATGGCTCCGCGCCCGGGATGAGATCCGCAACCAGTTCGCCATGGGCTCCTCCGAAGTCCAAGATCTTCGGAGCTCGCCGCTCTGAAAGATGTGTCCTCAGGAGCTCCGCGACTTTCGCTTTGCGCCGCTCGAGGAACTCGGGATTCGTGATATTCGCGTTAAAACGTGGCGTATACCAAGGCTCCACCGACTGGCGTATCTGTTGGTACTCAGCCTCGCGATATCCCGCATAGAGCCGGCCCTCTTCGTCCAATTCAAGCCTCGGATTGAAAAAGGACAACCCGCAAGCGGTGCACTTCATCAGGTCAATTGGAAACGGAGCCCGTCCCCAGATGCGTCGTGCTAAAAATGGCGCAACCAATGCCTTTCTGCAATGAGAGATGCCACCGCCGCAGTCCGGGCAGCTCGACACATTTCGCATAGAAGCATCATATAAGCCACCGCCGTATAATCTCTGACGGGGCGCATGAAATCCTCCCTTGCCGAAAAACTGGCGCCGATCGTCTTGCCGGACGTTGGCGGAGGTGACGTGCAGCTCGGCTCGCTTTGGCAGAGCGGCCCCGCTGTTCTTGTTTTTCTTCGTCATTACGGCTGAATTTTTTGCCGCGAGCACGTCGCGCAGTTGCGCGAGCATGAGACCGATTTCACCCAGGCAGGAGCTCAGCTTGCGGCCGTAGGTCTGGGCGATCGAACCTACGCAACTCTCTTCCGCGAAGAAACCGGCATCACTTTCCCGTTGCTTATCGACGAGCAGCGAATCGCTTATAAGGCCGCAGAACTAAAAGTTGCCAGCGTTTTGCACCTCCTTCGGCGCGACAACGCCCAAGCTCGAGCTCGCGCTCGTTCAGCCGGGCACCAGCAAAGTCGCCTTGGTCAGAACCCTTTTCAACTGGGAGCCAGCTTCGTGTTCGGCCCGGGGAATCGTGACGTGTACGCTCATTTGAGTAAGACCTTCGGCGACAACGCCTCGCCGGATACGCTCCTCCAGGCTGTACTCAGACTGAACCGCGAGTAACGGGATCGTCGCGAAACCCGTGCCCGATATGTTTCCACTCGACTTTGGGCTTCTGGAAATTGGTCAGAAGACAAACGATCCAACCGGAAGCTCGCAGATAGTTAAGGCCCTGTGCCGTGTGTTCGTTCGCGAGGCGGTCCGTACATTCAACTCGATCACCAGCGTGTTGGAGATCTCAAACACGGCGCCGAGTACCTGCTCGGTCAACGAATCGAAAAATCCGCCTTCATCTCCGTTCATCGGCGGCCAATCTTTACGTACCACCCTAAAGAAATAGTTCTCAAGACGATAAATAAGTCCCCGATCTACTAAAATGACGTGTCATGGATGAGCTGCCGGAAAAAGCGCAGAACGTCACCGTTTTGCTTCACGCCTGGCGCGCCGGCGAGCCGGACGCATACGGCCAGTTGATCTCAATTGTCTATCCGAAATTGCGTCATATGGCCTTGCGGTGCATGCGAGGAAGCGCCGCGCATGAAACTCTCAACGCCACCAGCCTCGTTCATGAAGTTTACTTGAAGATCCTGGGAGCGGAGCTGCCCTGGCAGGATCGCGTACACTTCTTCGCCGTCTCCGCGCGCGTCATGCGCCAAATCTTGGTGGATCATGCTAGAGGAAGGAATCGCCACAAGCGAGGCGGTTCAGCCGCGAAGATCTCCATCGAAGACGCGGTCGTGATCTCCCCCGCGGCCGAAGAGCGTCTCCTCGATCTCGACGAGGCGCTTGAAAATCTGGCCCAGATCGACAAGCGCAAAGCCGATCTGGTCGAGCTTCTCTATTTCGGCGGATTGAATCAACACGAGGCGGCGGAAGCTTTGGGTATTTCTGAAGCCACCGTGCAGCGGGATCTGAAAATGGCCAAGGCCTGGTTATATCGCGCCTTGAACGACGCTCCTGAAACAGCGCAGCAAGCCAGTGCGTCTTCGTTGTAATCTGGCACTAAGGCCCAAAATTGCCAGCAGTATCTCGACCGACGCCTGATCGGTGGCGACAGATCGAGGATGTGTTCGATCAGGCGACTCGCTGCGATCCGAAAAGCCGTCCTGCGTTTTTGGAGCAAGCGTGTGGCACCGATGCGGAGCTGCGCCGCGAAGTGGAATCGCTGCTCGCCAGTCTGGACGAATCTGCTCCATTCCTGGAAAGTGCGGTTCAAAGTGCCGCCGAAGCCTACCTGGAGACGCAAGCAGCTCGGCCGGTCGCAACCGATACCTGTCTCGACCATTACCGAGTCATCCGGATGCTGGGCGCGGGCGGCATGGGCGAGGTCTATTTGGCCGAGGATGTACGGCTGAAACGCAAAGTAGCGCTGAAGATGCTTCCGCCGCATCTCACCAGCGATACCGTAGCGCTGCGGCGTTTAGAGCAAGAGGCGCAACTGGTCTCTTCGCTCAACCATGCCAATCTTCTCACCGTTTTTGAGTTCTGCTATTTTGAGGGCCGGCATTTTCTCGTCACCGAGTTCATCGAAGGCGAAACCGTGCGGCAGATCCTCGGCCGAGGCCGCCTCGATCGGGATCGTGCTGTCGAGATCGCAATGCACGCTGCAGCGGCTCTCAGTGCCGCGCATGCCTCAGGTGTAACTCACCGCGACATCAAACCGGAGAACATCATAGTGCGCTCCGACGGCTGCGTCAAGGTTCTGGATTTCGGCATCGCGAAACTGACGGAGGGGCCGCACCAGTCCGGCGCAAAAAGCGGCACGTCGACGGCAACCCTGGCGACCGTAGGCGGGCTGGGCACTCCCCGCTATATGTCTCCCGAACAGGCGCGTGGGATTGCAGTCGACGCGCGGACCGATTTATTTAGCCTCGGCGCTGTCCTGTATGAAATGTTGACGGGCAACGCGCCCTTCCACGGCGATACCCACAGCGATTTGATCGCGGACATCCTCCGTAGCGACCCTGCTCCACTTGCCCAGTGCGCGCCTGGAATTCCGAAATCGCTGCAGACGATTGTTGCCCGCGCGCTCGCCAAAGACACTGCACAACGTTACCAGACCGCCGACAGCCTGCTTACTGACCTGCAACAGTTTCGCCGTAACGCCGAGCTGCGGAGTCACCGCCGCCGGCTGCAATTTCTTTGGAGCGCTCTTTCAACATTGCTGATCGCCTTGGCGATTGCCGGCTTCTTCATCGCGCGCGAAGCCATGCATCGGACAACACCGTCGTCGCCCCGGAGTCTGGCCGTTTTGCCGTTCCGCAACCTCAAACCGGATCCGAATACCGATTTCTTGGGATTTTCACTCGCCGATGGAGTCATAGCCAAGCTGGGCTACGTGAAAGCCTTGACCGTTCGTCCCTCATCCGCTATAAACCGCTATCGCGAAGGCGCTGCGGACCTGCACAAAGTGGCTAGGCAGCTCAATGCCGGGATGCTCCTGACCGGCACCTATATAAAGGATGGCGACGATCTCAGAATCACTGCCCGCTTGATCGGATTCAACCCCGACGCCGTGCTATGGCAGAACACGTTGAACGTGAGATACGACAAGCTGCTTACCGTACAGGATCGTGTGGCAAAGATGATCATTCAGGGTTTGGCGCTTCAGCTTGGGCCCGATGAGCAGGTCCATCTCAAGTCTGATCGGCCGGTCGCGAGCCTTGCCTATGAATACTATCTCCGCGGCGTAGATCTATATTCAATCTCGAATTTCACCGCCGCCATCGAAATGTTGGATAAGTCCGCGGCTATAGATCCTACTTACGCGCCCACCTGGGCCTATCTTGGCCGTGCTTACACCACCAACGCCTCCCTACAGTTTGGAGGCCGTGAGCAGTACCGCCGCGCAGAAGCTGCGTACGACAAAGCCATTGAACTCGACCCGGCATTTCCCGATCCTCGCGTTTATATGGCTAATCTCTTCACCGATACAGGTCGTGTCGAAGAAGCTGTCCCCTTGCTCCGTGTGGCGTTGCAAAGCAGTCCTAACGATGCGGAAGCGCACTGGGAATTGGGCTATGCCTATCGTCACGGAGGCATGCTGGAAGAGTCCGCCGCCGAATGTGAGCTGGCGCGCCGGCTTGATCCTGAGGTGAAGATCAATACGTCCGCGCTGAATAGCTATCTCTACCTGGGCGAATACGATAAATTTCTAAACAGCCTTCCTGCCAACGATTCCCCTCTGCTGCTCTTCTATCACGGGCTCGGTTCTTATTACAAGCACAGCTATGCGGAGGCTGCTGGCGATTTTGACCGTGCTTACGAGTTGGCGCCGGACCTTTTGCAGGCGCAGATCGGTAAGGCGTTAAGCGATGGCCTCGACCATCAGCGGGCCCACGGTCTTGCTCGCTTGCGCGACACAGAACTTAGGATGAACACGCGCGGCGTCAGTGACTCGGAGGCAATGTACAAAATCGCTCAGGCCTACGCTGTGCTCGGAGATCGCGATGCTGCCTTGCGAATGCTCCAGCGCAGCACCGTCGGGGGATTCTTCTGCTATTCGTATATCGCCAGTGATCCGCTGCTGGATGACTTGCATGGCTCGCCGGAATTTTCGCGCCTGCTCGAACAGGCTCGACAGCGTGAGCTGCAGTTTAAGCGGCGATTCTCCCCATAACTCTCTCTCCCAAATGCAAAACGCTCCGGAGCTGAGCCGGAGCGTTTGATTCGTTTCGTTGCGCGACTTTTCTACTGAATCACCGACGTCCAGATCTTCAATGCGTTCGCATTGTCGTCCACCGCCGCGAGCCGGAATGTGCCCCAGCCCAAGTTATTGACGGCGAGACCGAATGCCCCTCCGTTGTTTGCGTCAATCGACATCTGCGCCAGGAACTCGCCCGTTGCTGTGTATTCCACGACTTCGCTCGGCTGATTCGGATCCGCGTTCGAGCCGTCGCTATCCGCAACCAGAAAATGGCCGTTCGGCAGAATCGAGAGGTCTAGAGGGCCATGCAAATGTGTGAAGTCCTGCAGGAACAGCGTGGGAGTGACAGCCGATTGCGCGGTACGCGCGGTCGCGATCTCGTAAATTGCATTGTCTGCCGACGAGGCAACATACAATATGTCGTGGGTAGCGTCATAGGCCAGGCCGGACGGTCCCAGCACCAGCGCGGCGGGGTCTAGCCGGTGGTTAAAACCATTGGCCACGATCGTTACCGTTGCGCTGAGTGATGCAGGGGCGTACGTGATGTCAAAGCGTGACACAACGCCGCTTAGCACGTTTGACACGAAAACCTTTGCCGTTCCGGACACGCCATTTCCGGTGTCGTAGACCGCCATGCCCCACGGGCCGTCGATCGTCCCCGGATCGCCAAATGTCCCCAGGAAGAATCCATTGAATACCACCTGAAGCGAGCCCGCTTGAACGGTTGCCGAAGTTCCATCCGCCGTAGGCAGATTTCCAATCAGCACGACTCCATTGGAAAGCACGCCGATGGCAGCGCTGAGTCCGCGTCGAGTGGTCGCGCTGGTGAAGTAAGTGGATGTTTTTCCGGTCTTGTCAACCCGTAGAATTGTCGTACCCAATCCCTGCAAGTTCTGCGAGTTATTGAAGTTCGAGACCAGAATGTCGCCAGGCTGCAGAACGCCGCCTTTAGGAACCGTTTTAGGGGCGAATGCAACGCCGTATGGATTGATATCGCCATTCGACGGAATGGTTGAAACCGACGGTGGCAGCAGCGGAAAAATGCTGTTGGTGCTTTGCGCAGAGGCCAGCGTCGCGGAAAGTGAGAGGAGTGCGATAGCCGCAGTGTTCAGTACAACGGGGCGCACGGGTAGTATTGAGCTTTTCATGTTTTTTTCTCCTGGAATTTTGAATTGAGGAATCTATTTTGTAGCTGCTGCTCGCGCGGACTTCCGCCGTATCCCGGGAATGCTGAGCGCCAGCAGACCGGCTCCCAGCAAGCCAAATACGGCCGGCTCGGGCGCTGCGGTCACGTTGATGTTGTCGACCGCAAAATCGGGAGCTGTCGATGAAATCACGACCCGATTGAATGGCCCGCCGCTGAACGCGATTTCGCCCTCGGGAAAGGTGAATCCACTGAGAAACTGTCCGGTTGCGGAGGTCGAGCCCACTAGGTTCGAATTCTCGTAAACGGCTAGTGTGAGTGGTGAAGGAGTGCCGAAATCCGACGTGGCAAAATTCAGCGTGATGGCCGAAAGGCCCTGGCTAAAGTTGACCGACAGAGCCAGATTGTCAAGCCCCGCCGGGCCGGGATCTCCGAGCACGTTTCCGGTCAGCGTCTCGAACATGCTCGAGTACACCGTAAATCCGCCAGGATCGGAAGCGCTCGAGAACGTCGCGGACAGGCCGCCGGCCGTATCGGTGAAGTTTGTGGACGTGCCGAGGCTATCGGCATCGAAGTTGAAAACAGTGGAGGCGTTTGCCGCCGCGCACAGCAGTCCTGTGGCCAGGAACAATCGTATGGGTTTGTTGAAGATCATGTGAGTTCGTTCTCAGTCAGTAAACGGCATCTGACCGGGAATGCCCTCACGAACACCAAAAAACTTTTCCACCCATGCAAATATTGCCCCCTATGCATCTTTACGGGTTGTTGGCTGGCAACAGCGGCGGTACGGTCGAAAAGGAGCGTCTATGTTTATTCACAAAAAAGAGCTACTTGTCCCCGTCACGGTCAACTCTCCCAATCCCCGTTTCGGCCAATACCTTCTGGAACAGTTCGGCGGCGCAACGGGAGAATTAACCGCCTGCCTCCAATATTTCGTCCAGTCCTTCCATGTCGATAACGCGGGCATCAAAGACATGCTGCTCGACATCTCCACCGAAGAAATCGGCCATCTCGAAATGGTCGGTAAACTGATTGAGCTGCACACCAGTGGTGAGGCAAAGGTAAAGGCGGAGGAGAGTCCGCTGTTCGCCATGCGCGGCCGTGGTCCTCATTTCCTGGATAGCTTTGGCTCTGCCTGGAAAGCCGATTACATCAATGAGGGCGGCAACGTGGTTCGCGACCTTCGGGCAAATATCGCGGCCGAAGGCGGCGCACGGCAAACTTACGAGGAACTCATTCTCCGCGCGCCCGATGAAGGCAGCAAGAAAGCCTTGGTCCACCTCTTAACGCGCGAAGTGGCGCACACCGAGATGTTTATGCAGGCCCTGCAGTCGCTCGGCAAATTAACTGATCCGTTCTTTGGCAATATCCCGCCCGACGATACAGTAAATGTTTACTTCAATATGAGTTCGGACGGCAAGGATGAGCGTGGCCCATGGAATTCATCGCCGAATTTCCGCTACGTCGCCAACCCTCTCGACAAGCCTTCTGATCTGCATCCGGGCATCAGCCAGCCTGGCGCCGAAAAGACATTCGAAAAATCGGAACCGAGCTTACTTCATCGGTAATTCCTCGATCGAGGCAACCCTCGCCGGCGCCGCTGATCTTCAGAGGCAGCCTACGGGCGTGACATTTTGTGCGATGGATTCGTGTTATCGATAGGTCGTGCCCGGTCTTCGCGAGCAATTCGGCGATATCGACATCTATCTCTTCGATCAGCTCCTGCGTGGACGGATCGGTCCGGGGCTGCGCATACTCGATGCGGGCTGCGGGTCCGGACGCAACCTCCTGTATTTCATGCGCGAAGGCTACGAAGTTTATGGTGTGGACACGGATGCGTTTGCGGTCGAGCGTCTCCAGCGCCTCGCCGCAAATGCAGCGCCGCTGCTATCCGCAAGCAACTTTCGCATCGAAGCCGTGGAACAAATGTCCTTTCCCGATGCGTTCGCCGAAGTGGTGTTGAGTAGCGCAGTCCTGCACTTCGCCCGCGACGAGTATCACTTCCGTGCCATGCTGCAAGGCTCCTGGCGCGTACTGAAACCCGCTGGCCTTTTCTTCTGCCGGTTGGCCTCTTTGATCGGAATGGAGAATCATGCCAAGCGCATCGCCGGTCGCCGCTTTCTGTTGCCCGATGGCTCTGAACGGTTTCTGGTGGATGAGCCGTTGCTGAACGAGTTAACAGAAGAGCTCAAGGCCGACTTACTCGACCCGTTAAAGACCACCGTCGTCCAGAACCAACGCAGCATGACGACCTGGGTCCTGCGAAAGAAAGTATAATTTCGTTCGCAAATCTGCATGCTGTAAAAGGAGATTCGTATGTCTGACGCCCTTCCGTCCCCTCCTCGTCCCAGCCCCGATTCCAATTCGCCTGTCTCGCAATTCGAAGCGGCGGCCGACGCTATCGTCACTGGCAATTTGGCAACGCTCGCAACTCTGCTGACCAACAATCCCGAATTGGTGCGGACTCGTTCCACTCGTGAGCATCGCTCAACGCTTCTCCATTATGTTTCGGCGAACGGTATCGAGGACTTCCGCCAGAAGACGCCGAAAAACATCGTCGAAATCTCGAAGCTGCTGCTCAACGCCGGCGCCGATGTCAACGCGGAATCAGACGCCTATGGCGGCCGATCCACAACACTCGGCTTGACGGCAACGAGTGTACATCCGGAAAATGCGGGCGTGCAGCTTCCTTTAATGGAACTTCTGATCGACCGTGGCGCGCTCCTCGAAGTTCCCGATGGAAAGAGTGCAGTTCTCGCCTGCCTGCACAACGGACGCGGTCCGGCCGCCGAGTTCCTGGCGAACCGCGGCGCGCGGTTAGACCTCGAAGGTGCTGCGGGAGTGGGACGGCTAGACCTCGTGAAAAGTTTTTTTGACCAGAACGGCCGCCTGAAATCCCCTGCGACACAGGAACAGATGAAGGATGGTTTCGCTTGGGCCTGCGAATTTGGCCGGACACCCGTCGTCGATTTCCTCTTGCAAAGAGGTATAGACGTGAATACAAAGCTCAGGCACGACGGACAGACCGGATTGCATTGGGCCGCCTCTGGCGGACACGCCGGCACTGTCAAGCTGCTGCTCGATCATGGCGCTCCCATTGACGCGAAAGACGCAAGCTATGGCGGTACACCATTGGGCTGGGCATTATATGCCTGGGAAAATACCACTGCTACCAACCGCGCCGGACGCCAGTCCTACTACGAAGTGATCGCCCTCTTGGTCCGCGCAGGCGCAAAACTGGACGATCGGGACGACGAAGCCAGCCGGCGCGCCGCCGACAAATTACAGTCCGATCCCCGCATGCGCGCCGCGCTCAGCGGTGAGAGCCCGAGAACTTAAATCTCTAAAACTTGCCAACGGTCAGCCCTCGGCCATCGTCTAAGGCCCGAAACCGAGAATATGCCGACCGAAACGCATCCGGATTCACGTGGTTTATCCACCATGGAAAGTCTGCTGCAGGATCTGCGCTATACCTTTCGCACCTTGCGCCGCGAGGCCGGCTTCACCACCTTCGCCATCCTGATCATCGGCCTTGGAATTGGTGCGAGTTCAACCGTCTTTAGCGTCTTGAATACGCTGCTCGTTCGCCCGCTTCCTTTTAAACATCCAGCCAGTCTGGTCTGGATCGCGAACAAAACCAAAGAAGAGAACGATCTGTCCGGCCAAACGGTGCAGGTAGGACGGCTAGTGGACCTCCGCGAGCGGAACAAATCGTTTTCCGATATCGCCGGGTACTTCGCCTTCTACGGCGTTGGCGATAGCAAACTCACCAGCAACGGTGAGCCCGAGCGTTTGAGTACCGTCCCCGTGTCTCAGAATTTTTTCCCGTTGCTCGGCATCCAGCCGCAACTCGGCCGTTTGTTCAGCGCGGACGAATGCAAATGGAACGGCCCCCGCGTGGTGTTGTTGAGTCACGGGCTGTGGGAGCGGCGCTTCGCTTCGGACCCGGCAATTGTAGGCAAGCCGATCACGCTCGACGGTGCACCCGTGACTGTCATCGGTGTGTTGCCTGCCTCTTTTGATTTCCCATCCGTTTTCGCTCCCGGCACGCACATTGATCTCTACGCCCCGTTTCCGCTTACGAAAGAGACGGACGCCTGGGGAAACACGCTCGCGCTGGTCGGACGGTTGAAGCCCGGCGTCGCCATTCAACGCGCTCAAGCCGAGGCGACTGTACTTGGTGAGCAAATCTCCAACGAGCATCCGCGACAAAACTGGCTGCATCCCAAACTTACTTTTCTCAGCCAGCACGTTAGCGGGCGCCTTCGGCCTGCGCTCCTGACCCTCGCCTGTGCAGTCGGAGTAGTGATGTTGATCGTCTGCGCGAATCTTTCAAATCTGTTGCTGGCGCGGACCGCGACGCGGCAAAAGGAAATGGCCATTCGCGCAGCGCTGGGTGCCGGAAGGCAGCGCCTGATTCAACAATTGCTGACCGAAAGTATCGCGCTGACATGCTGCGGCGCACTGCTGGGATTAGTGTTGGCCTTTGTTGCGACCCGCGCCATGGCGCATCTGACCGCTTTCAACATTCCCCTGCTGGCGAGCGTTCACCTGGACATCGGGGCGCTCGGCTTCATCTTGCTCATTGCGGGAGTGACCGGCGTCGTCTTGGGAATGGCGCCTGCCCTCCAGGTCGCAGCCATTCCGCTGAATGCCTCGCTCGGCGAGCGTGGTTCCAGCGAAAGCCGCCGCCAGTCGTGGATACGCGGTGCGCTTGTCGTTTCGGAAATTGCGTTTGCCTGCGTGCTGCTGGTCGGCGCCGGTCTCCTGATTCGCAGCTTCCTGCGCGTCCTGGATGTCAATCTGGGCTTCCGGCCGGAAAGTGCGGCCAGTTTGCGCATCGATCCAAGCAGTCACTATTCGACACAAGCGCAGAGGAATGCCTATTTCAACGAAGCGCTACGCCGTGTGAAGGAGATCCCCGGCGTGGAAGCGGCGGGTTTGACCGACGTCCTGCCGCTCGGCCATAACCGGAGTTGGGGCTCGCCCGCAAAAGGTCAGGTGTACAAGAGCGCGGACGATTATCCGGACTCCTTCGTCCGCATCGTCAGCGATGGTTACATCAAGGCCATGGGCATGACCTTGCGAAAGGGCCGCGATTTCAGCGAGCGCGATACGCCGGCAAGCGCGCAGACGATCATCATCAACGAAACTCTGGCGCAGAAATTATGGCCAGGTCGGGATCCCATCGGACAGATCATTCAAGGCGATTGCGGCAACGACAGGCAAGTGATAGGCGTCGTCGGCGATGTGCGGCACATGGCGCTCGAAAAAGGTTCCGGTTCCGAGATGTATATCCCGATACGGCAGTGTCAGGATTATGGCTCCGTCGATCTGGTGGTGCGCTCTACGCTCCCGTTCAATGTGCTCACGTCGACTGTCCAAGCAAGCCTGCGGCCGATCGCGCCAGACCTGCCGAAGGGCGGCATGCACCCGTTGACGGAACTGGTCGATAGAGCGGTTTCACCCCGGCGATTTATCGTCCTTCTACTCGGCGGTTTCGCAGCCTTTGCTCTCGTGCTCGCCTCGCTCGGAATTTACGGAGTGATTTCCTACTCAGTAAACCGGCAAACCCAGGAAATCGGTATCCGCATGGCGTTAGGCGCTTCCACCCGCAATGTGCAAGGTCGCATCGTGATGCGCACGTTGGCACTGGTAACCACTGGAATGCTGTTGGGAGTAGCCGCTTCTTCCGGCTTGGCGCGCTGGCTGAGCGGACTGCTCTTTGGCGTCACCTATGGCGATCCAATCACATTTCTGGGCACGGCCGCGATTCTATTGAGCGTCGCGCTCCTTGCGGGTTATCTGCCCGCCCGCCGCGCCTCGCGCATAGATCCCATGATCGCTCTACGAGTCGCTTAGCGACGCTACCGGATATTCATGCGGCCCAGCAATCGCTCATAGCGCGGGTCTGATCGGAGCCCATCGAGAAGCGGCTCTCCTTTGATATTGAGAAGATGCGGATCGCGCTCGGTTAGACCGGCCTCTAGGAATTCGAAGGCCTTGTCCGCATCGCCGAGCGAAGCATAGTACACGGCGAAACAGCTTGCCGGAACATAGGTCCTTTCGCTGAGCTCTCTGTATTTCCCTATCAGTCTCTCGGCATCGTCGCGGTTGCCGGCTCTGGCATAAGCAGCGGCAAGGAAACCGGCAGTCAGCGAATACCACGGCGCGATCTCTAACGTCTTCTCAAAACAGGCAATCGCATCCCGCAAAGAGCCGGCTTGTAATTCGGCCATCCCCATCGTGAACTGCACGAAAAAGAAATTAGAGTTGATTTCCAGGCCCCTGCGGGCAATTTCGATCGCTCTCTGATAGTCGCGTTTCCAGTAATGCGACATCACCAGCCCAAAGTGGACGATCATCGAAAGCGGATCGGTCTCGAGCGCTTGCTCAAACTGCTCCCGCGCTTCGTCATAACGCCCCCACCATGCCAGGAAAAAAAGCGCGTAGCGAACGCGGACCATAGGCGAGACCGTTTCCATCGACAGCCCATTTTGGAAATGGCGTTCAGCCGATTTCCAGTCGTGATCCAGACACGCAGCGACTCCGCCTAAAATGCTGTGTGCCTCGTTCACCGAAGGCTCAATCTTCAGCGCCTTCTCCGCGGCAGACCGGGCCAATGGCGCGACATCGGTCATTCGCTTTATAGCAAGCAGCGCGAGACTGTAGTAATGTGCGGCCAATCCCGCGTAGGCCTGCGCATAATCTGGATCTTCTGCAATCGCCTGGTCGAAGAATTTCTTCGCTTTTTCCAAGCCGTCCTGCGAATAGCGTTGCTGATGATACAGCCCCTTCAGATAGTCGTGATACGCTGCGATACTGGTGACGCGCGAACGTTGTGGAACCAGCTTCAATTTCAATTCCGCCGCAATGGCTTCCGATATCTCGTCCTGAAGACCGAAAATATCGGTCGCCTGCCGGTCGTACCGTTCAGACCAGGCATGTGACTCGTCGGCAACATGAACCAGTTGCGCCGTTACGCGAATGTGGCTGCCTGCTCTTCGGACACTCCCTTCTAATATGTTGCTCACCTTGAGACGTTCGCCGATGGCGCGCGCATTCTGTTCCGTGCCGCGGAACGCGAAGGCAGATGTCCTCGCAATGACCCGCAGCCCCGGAATCCTCGCAAGTGCGGTGATGATCTCTTCCGACAATCCCTCGCTGAAATAGTCCTGCTCCCGGTCCTCGCCTAAATTCTTGAAGGGAAGCACCGCAATGGATGCGTCTCCGAGAGCCTGCGGAATCTCGAGAGCCTGCTTGACAGTCTTCAGCTCCGCCCTCAACTCGGAGGCGCTGGCCCAACGTGCCGCTCGATTTTTCTTAAGCGCCCGATGAATCAATTGCGCCAGCCGCTCAGGTGCTCCTGGCGCAAGAACGCGCACGGGAGTTGGCTCTACGTTCAGAATTGCATCGAACACAGTTGCGAGAGTCGATCCCGGAAAAGCGGATTTTCCAGTGATCGTCTCATACAGAACCGCTCCGAGCGAGAATAGATCGGTTCGCTCGTCCAGATCTTCCACCCGCGCCTGTTCCGGCGACATATATCCGGCTGTTCCCATCACGAAACCCGAGCCGGTCGAATCCGTTGCATCCACCCAGTTCGCTTCCACGTTAGCGGCTGCGTTCGGGTTCAGCTTCGCGAAGCCAAAATCCAGCAGCTTGGCTTGCGAGTGAGCCGTCAAAAATATGTTCTCCGGCTTGATATCCCGGTGAATGATGCCTTTCCGGTGCGCGAAGTCGAGCGCGTCTGTGAGCTGCAGCGCCAGATCGATAACTTCAATCGCCGTCGCGGGACCCTCTTGAATCTTGCTTCGGAGCGTGCGCCCCTCCAGATACTCCAGAACAAGAAACGGCTGGTCTTCATACTCACCGGCATCGTGAACGGTGCAAATGTTCGGATGATTGAGTGCGGATACCGACCGTGCTTCTCGCTCAAAACGCTTCCGTGCGTGGCGGTCCTGCAGGCTGGGAGCAATCAGGAATTTAAGCGCCACGAATCGTCCCAGGCGCGTGTCTTTGGCCTTGTAAACGATGCCCGCGCCTCCGCGACCGAGCAGGTCCAGGATTTGATAGCGCCCGATCGTCATGCCCGGGCGCCATATCTCATCCTTCGGCGGATTGTGTTCGTGAGCCATAGCAGACTCGCCTCGACCTCCGGCGCTTCATCGCCGGCTTTCGCACACCTAGTGTCTTGTCAACGAAACGTTAGTGGCCTTCGGTAACGGACAGAGCCGCGACTGTGAAGGAGCGGTTGCCCATGCTAACGAACTCACCGCGACAAGCCACTAGCTTACCGTTTTCTCGTGCATTACACTCGGCATCAGGTACTGTACTCTGTGATTGCTCGCGCCTGCTACAAGGTCTCTGCTGCCCTCTTTCTAACTGTCTCCATTCTTTGCGCCCCGGCATACGCTCAAAAAATTGCTGAGCCCGAGCCCGCTCCGTTGCCTCCGCCCATCGCGGCGCCTCGCGACCAGCCCTATCCGGGAACCATCGGCCTCCAGGTAGACATCACCGACATCCAGCGCCGCATCGTAAACGTGCATGAGACCGTTCCGGTCGAATCGGGCGACCTCACGCTACTCTATCCCGAGTGGATTCCGGGCAACCATTCCCCCACAGGACCGATTTCTGAGCTGGCCGGGCTCGTCATCACGGCGAATGGCAGCAGGGTCGCCTGGGTACGCGACCGTGTAAATGTTTACGCATTCCACGTCCCCGTTCCCGCCGGCGCAAAGACACTCGATGTGGAATTTCAATACCTCGCTCCGCTGCGAAAGACACAAGGCCGCATCTCTTTCTCATCCAAGATCGCCGACCTCGCGTGGAATACCGTCGTTCTCTATCCCGCCGGTTACTTCGCGAGTCGCATTAACGTCTCGCCCGCGATCGCACTCCCGGATGGTTGGCAATTCGCTTCCGCGCTCGAGGTCGGCTCGCGCGAGGGCAATGTGGTCCACTTCAAGGACGTTCCGCTCAACACTTTGGTCGATTCGCCGCTGTATGCGGGCGTGCACTTCCAACGCCTGGACCTTTCGACCGGTCCCGATAACCCTGTATTTCTCGACGTATTTTCAGACTCGCCCGCCAATCTCGCCATCACGCCGGAACAACTGCAGTTCCATCGCAATCTCGTTCGAGAGGCACAAAAGCTGTATGCCTCGCATCACTACAATCATTACGATTTTCTGTTCCTGCTGAGCGATACCGTCGGCGGGGTCGGACTGGAGCACCATCAGTCCAGCGAGGACGGCACCTGGTCGAATTACTTCACCGATTGGGCCGCGGGAATTCCGGGCCGGGATCTGTTGGCACACGAGTATACTCACTCCTGGAACGGCAAGTTCCGGCGTCCTGCCGATCTTTGGACACCCAATTTCAACGTTCCCATGCAGAATGACCTGCTCTGGGTTTATGAAGGGCTGACTCAGTACTTCGGATTTGTGTTGACGGCTCGCTCCGGCCTGCGAACAGTGCCCGAGACGCGTGACTTGATCGCGAGGACCGCCGCAAGCTTCGAGGTGAGCCCCGGTCGATTGTGGCGGCCCTTAGTCGATACGACTAATCAGCCGA
Organism: uncultured Acidobacteriaceae bacterium; assembly: GCA_963722935.1. Taxonomy (GTDB): domain Bacteria; phylum Acidobacteriota; class Terriglobia; order Bryobacterales; family Bryobacteraceae; genus Bog-105. The sequence goes on from CAVROY010000003.1 coordinate 195,640, forward strand.
TCGTTTCCGAGCGCAGCCCCGTCACCTGGGTCAGTTGGCAGCGCGCCGAAGATTACTACCGGGAAGGCATGCTGATCTGGCTCGACGCCGACACAAAGATTCGCGAGCTCAGTGGCGACAAGAAGTCGCTCGACGATTTCGCCAAGCTCTTCTTCGGAATCGACAACGGTAGTTACATCACCCAAACGTATTCGTTGAACGATTTGATCGCGGCGTTAAATACCGTTCAGCCGTACGATTGGGCGACCTTTCTCCATACGCGCGTCTATGAGATCGCGCCGCACCCGCCCGAAGACGGCATTTCGCGTGGCGGCTATCGCCTGGCCTATTCCGATACGCAACCCGAGTGGATGAAGCATGAGGGACGGCCGGACGCCGCAACCGATTTCGCAACGTCCATCGGCGTCAGTGTCAAAAACGACGGCGCCCTCGATAACGTCTGGTGGAACAGCCCGGCATTCCAAGCCGGCATCACCCCGGACATGCAAATCACCGCCGTGAATGGCGTTGCCTTCAAAGTAGAGGTGCTTCGTACCGCAATCACGGATGCGGAAAAAAGCCGCGAGCCTCTAAAACTGCTGCTCAAACGCGACGAAGAGTTCCAGACCATCGACCTCGATTATCACGGCGGCCTCCGCTACCCGAAACTCGAGCGCATCGAGACCGCCCCCGATCGCCTCGACTCAATTCTCGCCCCCGCAAAATAATCCCCGATCGGGTGCAGCCCTATCAGCAGTGGAAGAGCGATCCCGAGCACCCATGCCGCCCTCAGTTCAAAACGACGCATACTCAGATATTCGCCAGCTAAAATCGGCTGTGCTGTCGAGGATACCGCTAACCGATTGTATATTCCAACTCCTGAACCGTCGGCCACTCGTACATTGGATTCTGACATTTTAAAAACTGGTCCACTGTCCAGTTAGCTCGTTATACATCAGCTTGAAAACCTGAGTGCGAGAGCCGCATGTGATAACGTTCCGCTATGCCAAAAGCGAAGGTGTCCATGCAACTTATTCCCGTCTGCGCGCTGCTTATTTTGTTGAGTCAAACGTCTTACCCGGAGGATGCCGGCAAATCTCGAGTCAACGACCTCGCGAAGCACTGGCAGATATTGGAAACCTTGTCGCTTGCCGTTGCCGAAGCGATTCCCGAAGATGCATACTCGTCCAAAGTGCCCTCTGCCGAAGCGGATCCCCATGTGAGGGGCCCCTATGAAATGGGAAGTCTCGCGCTCGCGAACGTTCTGTCCTGCGCGATGGCCCTTGGGACACCGGCTCCGGCCAGATTTCAGTCGGCGTTCGACCGGCCCATGGACTCGACGAAGACCGCTGTGACTAAAAATTTGACAGTCGCTTACGACTACTGCATCGACGGATTGAAGCAGATGACCGATACAGACTTATTCGCGATGGCCGCGCGGGGCTTCAAGGGCCATCCAGCAACAAAGTTCGACATATTCTGGGATGCTTACGCGCACGCCGCCCACGCGCTTGGTCAAGCCGATTTGTACTTACGTTTAAAGGGAATCACACCCCCAGACACGGGGCCGAGATTTGAATTTTGACCGTTGCTCGCCACCGTTACTGATACGAAGTTGGCGCTCTTCAGCAATCATCCGGATTGCACCTGCCGTAGTCTTGGCCATACCTGCTTCGGAATAGTATACTTGAAATAGCCTGTGACAAAGAATCCTGAATATCGCGACCTGTTTCCGGGAGCGCTGGAGATGCTGATCCTGCAATCGCTTCGGGTGAAGCCCATGCATGGCTATGTTTTGGCAAAACACATCAAGCAGGTTTCGGACGATCTGCTGCAAATCGAGGAGGGTTCCTTGTATCCCGCGTTACAGCGGATGCTGAAGGCAGGGTGGCTTGAATCGAAAGCCGGCGTTTCCGCAAAGAATCGCCCCATTAGGATTTATAAGCTCACACGTGCGGGCCGCAAACATTTGGAGCAGGAAGTATCCAGCTTCGAAAAAATGTTCGCCGGCATCACGCGCGTGCTCGCGGCCGTTGAGTCTTAGGAGGTCTCTATGGGATGGCTTCAACAAATCTTCTATCGTCGCCGTAGCTATAACGAGCTTGCGGAGTCGATCCGGGAACACCTCGAGGAAAAGATCGAAGACCTGATGGAGGAGGGGCTGTCGCGGGACGAGGCCACGCTCAGAGCTCGCCGTGAATTTGGGAATGCCACTCTCATTGAAGAACGCAGCCGCGAGGTCTGGCAGTGGCCCAGACTCGAATCCGTTTGGCGGGATGGAAAGCACGCGGTCCGGCAATTACTGCATAACTCTGGCTTCACTGTTACGGTAGTCCTCACGCTTGCACTTTCTATTGGGGCCAATACAGCGATCTTTTCGATTGTGAACGCGCTCCTGCTGAAAAGCCTTCCCTATGCTCATCCGGAACGGTTGGGCACACTTTTTGCGCGGACTACGGGCTCTGAATCCTCCGATGTACGAAAAAGCATCGACGGCGAGCAATGGGAGCTACTGCGCGACGACGTGCCCTCACTGATCCCCGCTGTTTCCGCTCTACACACTTCGTGGGTGAACCTCGAAGACGGCTCCCATGCGCAATATGTTCATGAAGGACGGGTCTCGGCAGGCTACTTCGACGTGCTGGCTCTCCATCCTTTTGCCGGACGCAATTTCTCGGAGAACGAGGATCGTCCACACGGCCCCAGAGTAGCCATCCTGAGCTACGCTTTATGGCGCACGGTTTTTGACGGAAAGCGCGATGTGATAGGTGAAGCCGTTCTGCTGAAAGGGGAGCCGTACACGATCATCGGCGTGCTGCCCGAGGACGCCAGCACTCCCTTGAATGCCGACTTATATACGGCGCTCCAACCGAACCGCGAGGGCGAGGGCCAGGCAGCCAACTTTCAAGCGATCATGCGGCTGCGCAACGGCGCGACTTGGCAAGAGGCAAATGGCGAGATCAATCGTGCATTGGCTCAGAGCCTCCGCGCGCAACGTCTTGTGAAGACAGGCGCGCGGATAACGTATTACTCTGTGCCCTTGCAAAAAGGCGAGACGAATACGCTTCGACCTCAGGTGCTGGCACTGATGCTGGCGGCAGGATTCATTCTGCTCATCGCTTGCGCGAACCTCGCCGGGCTGACGCTGGTGCGCATGTTGCGCCGCACAGGTGAGATAGCCACGCGGCTGGCGCTGGGCGCGTCCCGTTGGCAGATTCAGAGACAGCTTTGGATCGAAAACCTGCTGTTGGCCGTGGTGGGAGGAACGGCGGCCATTGGAGTGGGTTTCGTTGCGCTGCGCGGGCTGTTGCTGCTCCTGCCTGAACATTTTCTGCCTATTGCAAACGTCCCTCTCGATAACCGCGTCCTGGGCTTCACGCTTTTAGCCTCTCTGCTGACCAGCGTTCTTTTCGGCATGTTGCCTGCGCTTACGACGAGGAGAGTCGATTTGCGGTCCTCTATGGCGAACCGTGCCGTAATCGGCGCGGACAGCGTTCGCCTCCGGCAAGGATTGATTGCCGGAGAAGTTGCGCTGACGGTTGTCCTGTTGGCCGCTGCCGGGCTGCTGATCCGCACGCTCATCCAACTGGAGACCATGCCTCCGGGTTTCAATCCGAACGGAGTAGTCACGGCTAAAGCGTCGTTGGACGACGTCCGATACCAGGACCCGGCGTCCTTCCGAAAACTGCTCAACGAGAGCCTCGCCGCTATGCGGGAAATTCCCGGTGTGCGCAATGCCGCTGTCGGATTGACCCTGCCGTATGAGCGCGCCCCGTTGGATGCAGTGACGCTCATCGGCGGCAAGGAATCGGGACGGGAAATTACAACAAACGAGGTGTATGTCACGCCTGCCTATTTCGACGCATTGCAGATTCCGGTGCTTGCGGGCCGGGCGTTCATGGATGCAGACGGCCCGAATGCGCAGCCGGTTGTGGTCGTCAATCAGGCATTCGCACGTAAGTTCTTCCATGAGGTAAATCCTGTGGGACGATTTCTCAACAGGGGCAACAAGAACCTGTTGATCGTTGGGGTTGTGGCGAATACTGTGCTGTCCTCCGCCTCCCGATTGAACGCCGGCACGGCACCACTAACGAAGGAGGAGGCTATCTATATTCCCGCCGCGCAATTCGTGGATGGCAAATTTCTCTCCTTGCTGAATACTTGGTTTCAGCCAAGCTGGGTTATCCGCACTACCGGCCCGCTCAAAGAATTGATCGCCCAAATGCAGCGCGCCTTGGCGACCGCCGACCCGAACCTGCCTTTTTCCGGCTTTTACTCGATGAAGGACCTTATGGCCGGGACACTCGCGATGCAAAGGATCGAGGTCGCGCTATTGGCTGCGATGGCGTCACTGGCGCTGTTGCTAAGCGCGGTTGGTATCTTCGCGCTGGTGGCGAACATCGTTGCGCAGAGGACGCGCGAGATCGGCATCCGCATTGCCCTGGGTGCGACGATTCAAAAGACGATGATGCACATCGGGAGGTCGGGAGTGGGTGCTTCGGCTCTGGGATTGATCCTGGGACTGATGCTCTGCGCAGCCGCGCTTCGCGCCATGCGTAGCATTCTCTATGGCGTACGGCGTGTATGATGTACCGACCATCGTGGTTGTCGTGCTGACCCTCTCTGCTGTAACGCTTCTCGCAACGACAATACCTGCCCTGAGAGTTGCAAGGATCGACGCAGCCAAGACACTGCGCGAAGAATAGAGAGCCGGCCATGCCCAGAACGAACAACCCCATCGGACCTTTGGATTCGTAAATGAAAGGTTGAGACAAATCCTCAACGGATGTGGACAAGGCCTCATTTATTGAGCGTCACCCATATTTCTGCTTTCTTTACCGATAGCTCCCGATTCGTCGGCAGCAGCAACTTGACAGGCGCCCAATTTCCGGATTGCCCGTCACTCGACAAGATCTGTTTTCAACCGGCATTGGGTACCGCCTTAATCAAGGAATCTGAATTCACAAACCTTCGATGAGTTGAATGAATACTCCATCGGGTCGGTGGTCACGATACTTCGGATGCCTTCTCCAAAAGCTTGCGGCTCGGAGCTTAGAAACGTGATGCCCTGGTCCCGGAGAACTGCTGTTGTCGCATCTAAATCGGATACTCGAAATGCGAGGCGATTGATTCCCACGTGGTTCAAGGCATGATAAGCCTCGCCCGTGGATGGAGGTTCCAGCCATTGCACTAGGTCGATAAACATTCTGCTGCTTGCGTTCGGCGGAGCCAGATACACCACTCTGACAGAACCTGTCGGCAATCGGAATGCTTGGGCTATGCCGTCTGTTTTGACTTCACCAATATGGTTGATAACCTTGAGCCCAAGTCTTTTATAAAAACCAACGCTGCGTTCCAGGTCCCGGCAGGTAATGCTCACATGCTGAAAATCATCAATCATTCGTAATTCTTGTTCATTTCGCTGAGAAGGCCGGCGCCCCCGTCGAGTGGCGCCGTACGAACCACCTCACGAGGGTGTAATTCACTGGTGCGAGTAGTGCTGTAGGGCCGTGGCGAACACGTTGGCGTGAAAGATCGTGGCGCCTTGTCCGCCGTTGCCGTCGCTCGTCACGATGTAGAGATCGTTCGTGCCGGGCCTTATGGCCATACTGGTGGACTGCAGGTTGTGCCCTGTATCCCTGTCAGGCAACAATATCTGTCCGATGGGGATGCCGTTCTTGTTGAACACCAGCACGCGGCCTTGGCTGTAGATCGCCACATAGAGATTACCGTCGCTATCGGCGCGCATCGAATCCGGAGCCGGACCGATGAAATGATAAGGAATTGCTGTGCCGGCTGGGGCAATGGCAGTCGGGGACGCCAGGACGACCCGATGCAGGAGGTTTCTGGCGAACTCGGTGACCCACAATTCCTTTCCGTCTGGGCTGAGCGCGATCCCGTTTGCCATTGCAAGGTGTGGCAGCACGGGTGTGATCGTCTTGAACTCAGGCGATACGTAGTAGGCGCCTCCCTTCGGTTCGGTCGAGATCCCTCGAAAGTCACTGAAGTAAAAGCCGCCATGTGCGTCGAAGACCAAGTCATTCGGCATATAGCCGGCTGCGGCGGGAACGATGGTCTGCATACCCGTTCCGTCTGGCTTCACAGCGGCGATTAAACCCGTGCCCTTTGGGATATTCATGGCCGCGATGAAGATGCGCCCATCCTTGTGAATCGCGATGCCTCCTGGACTGACATCATTCAACGAGACAACAGTGGAGAGGCGTAGATCCTGCGTGAGGCGCAGCACACGCCGGCCGGATACATCGCAGAAGAGCAGATTGCCATTGCGCTCGAATGCTGCGCCCTCAAGGACGATCCCCTCGTGGGACACCTTGAACCACGTCTCGGCCACAACGGTCTGTAAGCCACGTTCGGACGGGGGGATCGGAACCGGCCCGCGAGTTTGCGCGTCATAAGCGAGCGCGCGAACCCCTTCGTTCTGTTGACCATGTGCGCCGCCCGCAAGACACGCGAACACAGTAAACACGGCGAAGCAGGCTTTTGTCATGGCGCGAAGCAGGTTGTCATGGTCGAATGCTATTTCACGCTGATGCCAATGGTCTGTCCGCCATCGACCACCATGGCAAGGCCTGTCGCAAAAGCGCCATCGGTTGAGCTGAGCCACAATACCGCCGACGCAATCTCCTCAGGCTTACCTAAACGTCCAACCGGCTCTTGCGCAATCATGCTGGCGTACCCATCCGGTGCGCCTTCGGCGACACGTTGAATCATCGGCGTGTCAATAATTCCTGGGCAGATAGCGTTCACGCGAATATTGGATTTCGCATAATCGAGCGCAGCACATTTCGTTAGCCCGATGATGCCAAACTTGCTTGCCGCATATGCCCCCTGCCCCGCAAAACCAATCAAACCAGCACCCGAGGAGGTGTTCACAATGGAGCCGCCACCCTGCTTGAGCATCACAGGCACTACATACTTCATGCACAGGAAAACGCCGCGAAGGTTGATGGCGAGGATACGATCCCAATCGTCTTCCGTTATATCGGCAATCGCGCCATACGGCTGCTCCACTCCCGCATTGTGGAAGGCCACATCGATGCGGCCAAAGGCCTCGACGGCCTTGTCCACCGCCGCCTTTACATCATCGGCCTTCCTGACATCGCAAACGACGGCAAGCGCCCGACTCCCGGTTTCCTGGACTAGACGCGCTGTTTCCTGCACGCCCTCTTCAGCTATGTCTGCCACGATCACGTTCGCGCCTTCCTGCGCAAACGCAATCGCGGTCGCCCGTCCGATGCCGCTTGTAGCGCCAGTGACAAATGCAACTTTGCCTGTAAAACGTTGACTTCGATCCCCTGTCATGATCTTGTCCTTTGAGCGCGGTCTGTCGCGAGTCGGGCCTGCGCACCATCACTTCCGGTATTGCTCGTGACTGACATGTTCCATCCAATCAACGACCTTTCCGTTGAGCTTCTCCTGTATAGCGATATGCGTCATGCCCGTTATCGGTGTCGCGCCGTGCCAGTGCTTTTCACCGGGCGAGAACCAGACGACATCGCCGGGGCGAATCTCCTCGATTGGACCACCCTCGCGCTGCGCCCAGCCACAGCCGGCAGTAACGATGAGCGTTTGTCCAAGCGGATGTGTATGCCATGCAGTACGAGCGCCTGGCTCGAAAGTTACACTCGCGCCTGCTGCACGTGGAGCGCGCGCAAGGCCCCGCAAATCGGGTTGTGTGCTTGGTGCCGGATCCGACGCCTGAAACAGTGGATCAATCCGCACGCTGCCCGTGAACCAATCGGAAGGTCCCGTTGCGGATGGCTGCGAGCCGGCTCGTCTGATTTCCATCTCTCTCCTCTTAGGCCGTTCGCTTGTTTGCCGCTGATGCGGGCAGCCGACCGTGTTTTACTGAAATCGCGATCAAAACAGGCGGTAGATACTCAGGGAAGCCGCCTACCGGAAACTGGCGAACGGCCTTTGAGACAAGCTCCCTTGCCTGAGCCGCTGAAACCAGGCTGCCGGGAGTTTTCTTGAACCAGTCCTGCGCTTCTTCGTCGGGTAATCCCTCCGGTACTTTCGGAGCGTAGGGCCATACATGAATGGGCGTGCCCGGTTCCACTCGCCAGCTCTCCGACAGTGGTCCAATATCGATAGCGTCGTATCCGATGGTGTCCACGAATTTCATTACGGCCTGCTTTGCTTCGAGATCGTCGCCAGCAACGGGAAGCGTGGTCCGGTTCGATCTGTCATCGGGACGACCATCAATGAACAAGTGTGACGAGTCGAGGTTATTTAGAGCCTTAACAAGCTTCGCGCCTTTCAGGTGTTGCTGGATCAGTTCGCTTGATGTCAGCTCAGCCGAGTCGAGAACGGGTATTTGACCGTCACGAATCGGATAATAGTTCATCGTGTCGATGACGATCTTGCCGCTCAACGCGTCAACCGGAAGTTTGTCGTAGGCGTTCAACGGAGTTGCTAACACCACTAAATCGCCTGCTCGCGACGCCTCTTCGGAAGTGGCTGCGCGTGCCTGATCGCCAAGTTCCTGGACCAGATCGGCAAGCGTCTCAGGTCCGCGAGAGTTGCTCATCGCGACGTTTAGCCCGGCAGCAACGGAGAGGCGAGCCAATGCACTGGCGATTGCGCCGCTTCCAATAAATCCGATGGTCTGTGCCATACTGTCTTGTCCCCTCTTTTTGCAGTGATTGGTGTCCAGATCTAGGCTCAGGGCGTGCGAAGAAGTGTTTTAATTGCCCGGCGTTCGTCCATCGCGCGATACCCTTCGGCAACCTCATTGAGCGGCAGCACCAAATCGAACACTTTTCCCGGATTGATCTTTTCCTTGAGCACAAGATCGATCAACTGCGGGAGATAGCGGCGCACCGGCGCTGGGCCGCCGTGAAGATGGACCTCACCAAAGAACAACTCCGTTCCGTCGAGTTTGACCTCGTGCGGAACGCCTACGTAGCTGACGTAGCCGCCAGGACGAGTGGAACGGATGGCCTGCAACATGGATTCCTGCGTGCCAACACATTCCAGCACGGAATCGGCGCCGAGTCCTTTCGTCATTTCCTTGATTCGCGCGATGCCTCCCTCACCACGCTCCGTCACGATGTCGGTTGCGCCGAACTCTCTTGCGAGTTTCTGACGCGATGCATGACGGCTCATCGCGATGATTCGCTCGGCACCCATCTGCTTCGCTGAAAGCACACCAAGCAAACCGACTGCGCCATCCCCCACAACCACAGCCGTTTTCCCGGGCTTTACATTCGCCGCATCCGCAGCAAACCAACCCGTGCCCAACACATCGGAGGTCGCCAGCAGGCTGGGGATGAGTTCTTTGGGAGGAACCTCACGTGTGGGTACCAATGTCCCGTCCGCAAGCGACACCCGCAAGAGCGGCGCTTGTGCGGCCAGCATAAACTCGCGCTGTACGCAGCAGGACGGATACCCGTCGTTGCAAATGACGCAAGTGTTATCCGAGGTTACAAATGAGCCGACCACAAATTGGCCGGGCTTAACGTTTCTAACCTCCTTACCAACCTCTTCGACGATGCCGCAGTACTCGTGTCCCATGGGGGTCGGCAGTTCTGCGAAGTTGGCAATGCCTCGATAGGGCCACAGGTCCGATCCGCAGATACAGGTGGCCGAGAGGCGGAGGATCGCATCTGTCGGCTTGGTGATTGTAGGGTCCGGCCGATTTTCGAAACGAACATCCCGCGGGCCGTAGAGCATAGTTCCTTGCATTTGTAGTCTCCTTCTTTAGAACGTGATCACGACGCCATCATTCCTGCCGCATCAGCGTTGCGTCTTGAGTCGTCAAGTACAGCTTGCCTTGCGTTTTGCGACTCTCAAGGTCGCGGTGCGCTTCCGAAGCCTGTTCCAAGCGGTAAGCTTTCCCTTCGTCCACATGGAGCCAGCCGGCACGAATGGCCTCGATCACCATGCCTGCACGGCGCTGAAGTTCCGCGGGATCGGCCGTATAAGTGAAAACGGAGCCAGCGGCGAGCCGCATACCCTTTTCGAAGAGGTGCTCCGGGTCAATCGCGGGAGGCGGCCCGGAAGCTGATCCAATGCACACCGCAGTTCCGCTCCTTGCCAGCCCTTTCAGCGTCGACTCCAACGTGGCCGCACCGACGCCATCAATGGCCAAGTCCACGCCTCGCCCGTCTGTCAGGGACATTAGTTCATCGAGAAACGCATAGTTGTGTCCGTAGTTGATGACCGCATCGGCGCCCGCCGCGCGCGCAGTTCCCGCTTTGCTGTCGCTGGATGTCGTACCCACCACCCAAGCACCCAGGTGTTTGAACCATTGAACTAGCAACAGCCCGACTCCGCCCGCTGCCGAGTGAACCAATATGCGGTCGCCCGGGCGCACGTCACGGTACTCGGTGACAAGATACTGAGCGGTCAGGCTCTGGAACATAAGCGCCTGCGCCGTCGTAAATTCGTCAGGGACGGGAATCGCCTGAGCTGCCGGGACGACAACTTGGCTCGCGTACGATCCTAGAACGTGAATCCACGCTACTCGCTGCCCAACCCTGAATGTCTTGAGCATCGAGTCTGCACCGTCGATAACTTCCCGTACAATTCCAACGCCTTCAAATCCCGGTGTGTAAGGGAGCGGCGGCGCATACCTGCCATACCGCTGGTAAATGTCGAGATAGTTGATGCCACACGCCTCTACATCAACCAACAACTGTCCGGGCGCAAGGCGTGGCGCTTCCGCCATCGTCTCAACCGTCAGTTGCTCCGGACCACCGAACGCCTGGACCCTCACCCGCCGAACTGCCTTCGACTCTTGCATCTGTGCTTCTCTCATGAGGTGCAGTCCTACAGGCCCGTCAATCCGCCGTCCACCGTGAGGGCGTGACCCACCACATAGCTCGCTCCGGGACTGCAAAGCCAGAGCACAACGGAGGCGATCTCCTCGGGCCTGCCCGCACGGCCGATAGGAACCTGCCTCGTCGACTCTTCGTACGCCTGCTCGTTCCCGCTGAGGACGTCGCGGGCGATCTGCGTGTCGATCCAGCCAGGATTGATGGCGTTCACACGGATGCCGTGCTTGATGTACTCGAGAGCGGCCGTCCGGGTCAGGCCAACCACGCCGTGCTTGGATGCAATGTATGAACCGATACCGGGGTTGGCCCTCAACGCGCCAACAGACGCATTGTTAACGATTGCGCCACCGCCTTGGCGTTCCATTTGCGCAAGTTCGTACTTCATGCAGCTCCAAACGCCACGCAAGTTGATCCCGATCACGCGCTCCCAATCGTCGCGGGTGCTGTCCGCGGTTGGGGCGATACGCGCCATAACGCCGGCGTTGTTGAACGCGGCGTCGAGTTGGCCGAATTCGGCAACGGTGCGGTCAACCATCGCGGCTACTTGAGCATCATCATTTACGTCGCACCTGACCGCAATTGCCTTCTGGCCGATGGCCGTAAGCTTTTCGACTTCGGCCTTTACCATGTCCTCTCTGATATCGGCCAGCACGACGGCCGCTCCGGCCTCGGCGAACGCTTGGGCGGTAGCCAACCCCATGCCCGAGCTCGCTCCGGTTACGAGCGCCACCTTACCAGTGAAATCTAATGTGTTGTTACTCATGCTCATATCTGTCCTCTTACTGAGAGCGTCCCGCCTTGGATGAGGCCGTATGCATCACAAACGGAATGCGATGCAGCAAGTGCGCTGACGGATTACTGGATTCTGTGGGAGTGGGTAGATCTCCACTCGCCTGGGGAGGTCCCTTCCCACTTGTGAAAGGCTCGGATAAAGGAGTTGGGATCCTCATATCCAAGTAGGTATGCTGTTTCGTTTAGTTCGAGCGAGGGCTGCCGCAGGTAGTGCTGCGCCATTTCGTGGCGCGCCTTTTCCATCAAGGCGTGAAACGTAGTCCCTTGTTCAAGCAGCTTCCGCTGCAATGTGCGGGTGCCCATTCGCAACTCCACCGCCACGTCTTCCAGTCGCGGCCGCTGCCCCGCAAGTGACCGCTTTAAGATCCCTTTCGCCTGCTCTTGAAGAGACCTGTTCGCCAGATACTGCCTCAGTTCGGTTTCCAATTGAGGGGCGATTGCTTCCAGCAGATCCGGGTTGTACGTTATGAATGGCTGATCAAGGTCTTCTACTCGAAAGAAAAGGCGATTGTGGCGCGAACCGAACTTCACCGGACACGCAAAGAAAGTCTCGTAAGCCTGCTTGTTCGTGATCGGGCGGCGCAATTCCACGCGCGATGGATGGATGTTGCGACCGATTCCACGCCGGCCAATCGTGACCGTCCACGCAAAGCAAGCATCAATCCAAATGGGGGACTCTGCGACCTCCGCCAGCAGCCACACAAACTCAACCGCACACTCTTTGCCGCGCTCCAACAGCCGGATTTCTTGCGGTGAGGTCAGTCGTTTATATCGAGCGACGCGGTTTAGGGCGTCGCGGAATGACCGAGTAAATAGCGCCGCAATAGCAATAGGGCTGTAGTTCTCCGGTCGTTCCTCGGAGCCAAGCCTTAGACCGATGGCCTGATCACCGGTGAGCTCGGCGATAGCGTCGTACAGGGCGCGCATCTCCTCGGTGGTGAGCCAAATACGCGTTTGCTGGAACAACTGAGATGGCAATCCCGCAAGCCTCAACACGGCATTCGCTGAGATGTCCATACTCTCAAGCTGCCGTCCCATAACCGAGAGAACTCGAAAACGATCTGCCATTTCTACAACCAGAATCGAGGAGGATCCGTGCTCCGTTGCCGTCCTCTGAACCCAGTCTAGCGGCCACTGGGGGTCTCGTCACTCGCAGAAGCTGCCTAAGGGCTCGCAAAAGATGCCAACCTAAGTAGCGTGTTCGGCAAGTAAATTGATCCCGGTTCGGGAGGTGCTGTGTTAGCGAGAAGTGTGCGTGTTATAGGTCGCGGCTTTTGCTCATTCACATGGCCTATACGCCGCCCGGTAGCACCATACGCACTCCGATCAAATTCGACTGGGTTCGCCCTGCGATTCGCCACCCATGTCTGCACATCGATCCTAGCTAGTCGGCAATCCGGTAGTTGGGACCAGAAAACAGCGTTACCGGAAGATGGCTTTCGCAGTTCAAAACGGCTCGACCGCGTCTCGGAACTCTTAAGTTGGCCCTTATGGGGTGCCCCACTGAAGAGCAGGTAAAAAGGTGTGCAGCGCCTGATTCAGCGTCACGAGTCGTAGCCATTCACACAGCCACGACGGTAACAGTCCGTGAAAAATCCGGGACTGCCTTCAGTCACAAAACTTCGAAAATCGATCTCCCGCCCCTGCTTCCACTTACCGGAACCGCTAAGCAGTTCTTGGCTTGTAGTCCTTTAACTAAGAACCATGGCTTCTAAGTCTCAGCTCGCCGCCAACCGCGCCAATGCGCAAAAAAGTACCGGGCCCCGCACCGATACAGGCCGGGAAAAGGTCTCCCAAAACGGCCGCAAGCACGGTCTTTGCGGCACGTTCAAAGTGCTCGAATGTGAAAGCCAGGCCGAGTATGACGACCTGCTCGAGCGCTATATGCAAGCCGAACAGCCGGCTGATGATGTGGAACGCGAGCTGGTGGCCAAAATGGTCCGCCACACCTGGACGTCGGACCGCGCCGTTCGCCTCCAGGAAGCCTGCTTCCTGGTCCAGCCGCGCACGGACGAAAATATCGCCAAGGGCCAAGAAGGAATCTGCGTGCGCGCCGACCTGGATTTGTACATCCGCTATCAGACGGCCCAGGACCGAGCCTATCAGCGCGCCGCAAATGAGCTGGCAAAGAGAAGAAAAGAAAGGCGGCAAGCCGAGATTGGCTTTGCTTCGCAGAAACGGGCGCAGGCCCAGGAAGAACGTCGCCAGGAACAGCACGCGCAACGCAACGAGCTCCATCCCTACAAGGTGGTGACAGCGGAAGTTCGCCTCCAGGAGCAAAAAGAACGATACTTCGCCGCGAATTCCACCGTATCGGCGCCCGACACGGCCCCAATCGCCGCCTGAATCACGCCCCAATTCACCCGCTCGTGCGCAGCAACGCCGCAGGTGCCTCACTAACCGCGCGCGTCAGCAAGCGGAACCTTGGCTGTACGGGGCTTTCACACTTCGGTAACCGAGCGCTTGGCACTATTGCTTTTTCAACAAGCACCTGAAGAATCCCAACTTGCTCCCAATCTGCGAAAAGTGTATCCTGTTGTCAGTTACTGAGAGGAGCGATTGAGCAAACCCACCGATCTCGTGCAAGGCACCCTCGACTTACTGATCCTCAAAACGGTCGCGCTCGAGCCCATGCACGGTTGGGCGATTGCCCAGCGCATTCGGCAGATGTCCGGAGACGTTCTCCAGGTGGGCCAAGGCGCCTTGTACCCGGCTCTGCACAAGCTCGAACAAAATGGTTGGATCAGCGCCGAGTGGGCCATCAGCGAAAATAACCGCCGCGCCAAGTACTACCAACTGACCCGAGCCGGCCGCAAAGCTTTGGAACATGAAGCTGCGCAGTGGGAACGTTTATCCGAAGCGATTTCGCTCATTGTGCGGACCGTCTGATGTAAGAGATCGTCATGCGCATCGCCAGCATACTCCATCTCCGGCTCCGATCTCTTTTCTCGCGCAGAAATGTTGACCAGGAGCTCGACGAAGAGTTGCAATATCATCTGGAGCGGCAAATGGACGAAGAGATCGCCGCCGGTAAGAACCCGCACGAAGCCCGTTATGCCGCGCTTCGATCCGTCAAAAACATCGAGCAAAGAAAAGAGGAGTGCCGTGACATGCGCGGATTGAACCTGATCGACAACGCCGTGCAGGATTTTCGATATGCGGCTCGCGGCCTGCGTAGGAATCCAGGATTCGCACTGTTGGCCGTAAGCGTGATGGCGCTTGGAATCGGCGCCAATACGGCTGTCTTCAGCGTGGTCAATGGAGTTCTTCTCAAGCCGCTCGCCTATCGCGATCCCGATCGAATCGTCACGCTAAGCACCACTTGGAAAAACGGCTCGAAGCTGACGCTGGTGGATTTGCCGGATTTGCGCGATTGGCACGACCAAAGCACCGCTTTCTCCGCAATGGCTTCCTACAGAAGCTCGGACGAAGCGACCACAGCCGGTTCATCCGCCCAGTATGTACATGTCGCAAGAGTGTCCCCGGAGTTCTTTGAGGTTCTTGCTGTGTCACCTGTCACGGGCCGGCTGTTTAGCGCAGACGAGCAAAAATCCGGCGACTCCACTACAGCCCTGATCAGCTATTCCTATTGGCAGACTCACTTTGGTCAAGACAGGACTGTTCTCGGCCGGACGCTTCGCATCTCCGATCAGGCTCTCACGATCATCGGCGTTCTTCCGCCGCGTTTCCATTTTCCCGACAAGAGCGATATCTGGCGGCCCTCCGATGCCGTCGATAGAACCCTGCCGCGCACCAGTCTGAGCTTTCTTGGCATTGGACGTTTAAAGCCGGGCGTGGGCTTGGAACAGGCGCAGGCACAACTATCTTCCATCGCGCTCCGCTTACAGCATCAATATCCCGATTCCAACAAAGGCCGAAGCGTCGCCGTAACCACCATGCGCGACGACCTGGTGAGCGATGTGCGGCTCACACTCTATCTCCTGCTCGGTGCGGTGTGCTTAGTGTTATGGATCGCCTGCGCGAACGTAGCAACCTTACTCCTGGCCAAAGCGACCGCACGCACCCGAGAGATTGCGATTCGAGCCGCTGTCGGCGCTGCCCGTAGCCGCATCATACGCCAGTTGATCGCTGAGAGTCTGTTACTTGCTCTAATGGCTGGCACGGTCGGATTGATCGTAGCCATGCTCGCATCAAAGGCGCTGATCGTGCTCGCTCCTGCGGACGTGCCTCGTCTTGCTGAAGCGGGAATCGACGGTCCAGTACTTGCGTTCACTTTTGGCGCGTCCGTGATCTGCAGCCTGCTCTTTGGCCTTGTTCCTGCGATCTACGCATCGCGCATCGATTTGAATGGCGCATTGAAACAGAGCGGAGCGCGTGCTGTAACCGCCGGCAGATCCACTCGAGTGCGAGGAGCGCTGGTCGTTGCTGAGATTGCATTATCTGTCATGCTCCTGGCCGGCGCCGGCCTGCTCATCAAGAGCTTCATCGCTCTTAGCAATGTGTCGCTCGGTTTCCGCCCGGAGCGTGTCTTGCTGATGAAGACCAGCCTCCCTGTCTCCGGACCGGAAGGCGAAGCGCGCGCCCGGCAGTTTTTCAGGCAATTACTCTCCGAAATTTCTTCTGTTCCCGGTGTCTCGGCAGCGGGCGCGACCATGGGACCGCCCGGCGATGTCGCATCGGCCGGTCCTTATTGGATCGATCATCCTCCCGTAAGATCGAGCTTTACTCCGGATAAAGACGCCGTCTATTCCGTCGTCACTCCTGATACCTTTGCTGCGCTTGGCATTTCGTTGAAAAGCGGCCGCGATTTCGACGACAGAGACGCTGCCAATGCTCCACTCACCGCTGTCATTAACGAACGCCTGGCGCGTAAAGCGTCTCCCGGCCGAAATCCCATTGGACGTCTCCTTTACACGGGTTTCGACTCCAACGAGCCGATGAAGATTATCGGCGTCGTTGGCGATGTCCGGCAATGGGGTCCCGCGCGGAAACCGGATCCGGAAATTTATATGCCGTATGAGCAGCACACTTCCGCAGCGGGAGCAACGCTGAACGTTGTCGTGCGCGCCGCAGTTTCGCCCGACCCGCTTACCGCCACTCTGCAAAGCACAGTTCATAAACTCGCGCCCGATGCGCCGGTCCGATTCACAACCCTGGAAGCCTCTCTTTACGAAGAGACCGCCGCTCCGCGCTTCCGAACCCTTCTGCTCAGCATCTTTGCCGGACTGGCTCTTTGTTTGGCAATCGCGGGCGTTTATGGAGTAACCGCATACGTTGTGGGCCAGCGATCCAACGAGATCGGCCTTCGCATGGCCATGGGCGCTACGCCTGGAGACGTGCGTCGGCTCATTCTGAAGCAGGCCATGGCTCTCGCCGCGCTAGGGATGACGCTCGGGTTCGTGGGTTCGTTTGCCGGAACGCGCCTGATGACCAATGTGCTCTTCGAAGTGAAGCCGAGCGATCCTGCAACCTACGCCGGTGTTGCCGTCGTGCTTGGTCTGGTTGTGCTGTCGGCAAGCTACCTTCCGGCAAGCCGTGCAGCCAGGTTGGATCCACTTCTTGCGCTGCGGCAGGAGTAATCGGTAGATCCCATGCGCATCGCCAGCATACTCCGTCTCCGGCTCCGATCGCTTTTCTCGCGCAAAAATGTTGACCAGGAACTCGATGAAGAGCTGCTATACCACCTGGATCGGCAGATCGAGCAAGAGATCGCCGCCGGTAAGAACCCGCAGGAGGCCCTTTATGCCGCGGTCCGATCCATAAACGCCATCGAGCAAAGAAAAGAGGAGTGCCGTGACATGCGTGGGCTGAACTGGATCGACAACGCCATCCAGGATTTTCGATATGCGGTTCGCCAGCTTCGCAAAAGTCCAGGCTTCGCATGCACCGCTGTATTCGTACTGGCGCTGGGCACTTCCGCAGCAGTAGCGATCTTCGGTTTTGTCGATGCCGGACTCATCAAGCCTTTGCCGTATCGCGATCAAAGCCGCCTTGTGGCCGTGTTCGACTCAAACAACGGCAACGCGCGATCGATGGTGTCATACCCGAATTTCGTCGATTGGAAACGCCTGAACCATGCGTTTGCCTCCATCGATGCCTTCGCATTGAATGGCGGTTTCACTCTGACGACGCGAAACGGCGCCGAGCAAGTCCCGGGCACGCGCGTCAGCGCCGGTTTCTTTCACACCCTCGGCGTCACGCCGATGTTAGGTCGTGATTTTCATGCAGGTGAAGATATTCCGGGCGCGCCCTACGCCGTTGTGTTGAGTTACGAAGCATGGCAGAAACAATTCGGCGGCCAGCCGGACGTGCTGGGAAAAACAATCACGCTGAATGGCGCACCCACTATCATCATTGGCGTGCTGCCGCGTGAATTTCACTTCGCCCCATACGGCGGTGCTCAGTTCTGGGGCTCTCTGCGAGCCGATAATCCCGACTCCTGCGAGCGCCAGCGCGCCTGCCTCAATCTCATCGCCATCGCGCGCCTGAAAGACGGAGTATCTCCAAAAACAGCCTCCGCGGAAATGCAGTCGATCGCTCGGCGATTACGAGTCCAATATCCCGATTCCAATCGCTACATCCTGGGCGCGACCCTGGTGCCCCTGCGCGAGCTGATCGTTGGAGACGTTCGTCCGATCTTGCTTATGCTCTTAGCAGGCGCCGGTCTCCTGCTCTTGATCGCTTGCATCAACGTCACCACCCTCCTGCTCGCGCGATCCGATAAACGCCAGCGTGAAATTGCCGTGCGCGGTGCCCTGGGCGCCTCCTCTTCGCGGCTCTTTCACCAATTCGCTATCGAGGGATTCGTCCTCGCGGCGCTCGCCTGCTCCTTTGCGCTATTCTTCGCCGATTGCGGCATGCATTTCCTGATAAGCGCCATCCCGCCCGAGAAATTGGATAGCATGCCCTATCTGCACCGGCTCGGTCTCCATCCCATTAGCATCGCCTTCGCGTGCGGGCTCTCGTTGCTCGCCGGAATTGTGTTTGCCGTCATCCCGATTGCCCGCACCTCTTTATCTGCGATGATCGACGGCCTCAAAGAAGGCATCCGTGGCTCTGCCGGAACCACATGGCGGCGCTTCGGTTCGAACCTGGTCGTGTTTGAAGTCGCCATCGCGATAGTGCTGATGGTCGGCGCGGGCCTCCTCGGCAAAAGTTTGTACTTGCTTCTCCATCTCGATACCGGATTCAACCCGGACCGTCTCGCGAAAGTACAAATTGCCTGGCCGCCGGGCAGCTATGAAAAAGAGCAGCAGGAGATCGCGTTAGCGCGCCAGATCATCGACAAGATTTCGAGCTTGCCCGGAGTTCGATCCGTCGGCATCTCCCTCGCGCCGCCGATCGACTCGGCTTGGGGCACGGGCTCCTTCCACGTGGCAGGCCGGCCCAACCACCACGAGAACAACGAAGTGCTGAACAGAGAAGTGAGTTCCGGATATTTCACGACCCTGCAAGCCCGCCTCCTGCGCGGCCGCTATTTCCGCGAAGACGACGATGCTTCGAAGCCGCTCGTGGTCATCGTGAATCGCACGCTCGCGAACAAATACTTCCCCGGCGAAAACCCGATCGGCAAACAGATCTATTACGACTGGCAGCCAAAGTCGCTCATGCAGATCGTCGGCGTCGTGGACGACATCAAAGAAGGCCCGCTGGAGGACCCATCTTCCCCGGCTCTTTACGTGCCCTACAATCAGGTCCCCTGCGCCTGGCCCGCCATTTTGATTCGGACTGCGCAGCGCGAAGACTCGCTCTTGCCGCAAATCACGCAAGCAATTCACGCCATCAATCCCTTCCTCTCCGTCTCCGGTCAGGAGACCATGACCGAAAGAATCAATCAATCGCCTGCCGCCTCTCTTCACCGCTCTTCCGCTGTCCTGGTCGGCCTGTTCGCCGCGACTGCCTTGCTGTTGAGCGTCGGTGGCCTCTATGGTGTGGTGGCGTATTCGGTAAGTCAGAGAACTCGCGAGATCGGAGTTCGTATGGCGCTCGGTGCCGAGCGCGCCGCCGTGTACCGGCTCATTTTGACAGAGGCCGGTCGCTTGACGGTTTTCGGTGTTCTATTGGGCCTGATGTGCTCGTTTGGTGCGGCGACACTGCTCCGCAATTTGCTGTTTGGCGTGCGCGCTTGGGATGCGCCGACGCTCGCCGCGGTCGCTGCGGTACTCGGCTTTTCCGCGCTCCTCGCCAGTTACATTCCGGCGCGCCGGGCAGCGGGTGTGAATCCGGTCGAAGCGCTCCGCACGGAATAGCGAATCCGCCTATGCTAAATTTTGAGCTGAAATGCGATTCTCCCCCGCTCGGATAACCGGTATTTTGCTCTCCGCCGTTTGTCTGTATGCACAAGCGCAAAACCCGGAGCCCCCAAAAGCAGAAAGCCCCAATAAAGAAAGCAAAGACGCGCAACTCAACGAAAAGAAGGGCATGCCGCCCCGTGCGACTCCGGGCGACTATCAAGCCCACGCTCGCGCAGGCGCCGTCACCATCGCGGCCGAGTTCATGGGCCACTCCGTCCCCAGGCCTGAAGGTCCGCTCTCCACTGAGGAATTCGTCGTGATCGAAACCGGCTTATTCGGCTCGCCAGGCGAGCGGCTCAAGCTATCCCCTGATGATTTTTCTCTTCGCATCAACGGAAAGAAAACGGCTTTAGCCAGTCTGCCATTCGGCTTCGTGGCCGGTTCCCTCAAAGATCCCGAATGGGCGCCTCCCGAGCAAGCGCAATCGAAATCGAAAACCAGCTTCGGCTCGGGTGGTCAGGGTGATAATACGCCGCCGCCGCCCGTGCATGTCCCCATCGAATTGCAGCGCGCGATGGCCCACTATCTTCAAAAGGCCGCCTTACCCGAAGGAGACCGGGCGCTCCCCGAAGCAGGACTGATTTTTTTCCAGTACCGGAGCAAGACCTCGAGCATCCATTCGATCGAGCTGATATATGCCGGTCCCGCGGGCAAAGCCACTCTGACATTGCAGCCTTAGCGTAGATCCGTCGCCCAATCGCTTACCGCCAACTGACGTGATGTTCTTCGCACCATTCGATCGCGATCTGCTTCAGTGCGTCGGTGCGGAAGGTAAACCAGGCAGACTCAATGTCGTGTCGCCGGATCGCGTTTTTGAAACAACGGAATGCACGTGTCCGTGGACGGCGCTCAACAGATCCTGCCGAATGTCGTTGGACTCCAGCGATTGCGCGAAGTCCCGCATGATTGAGTCCGCCGTTACCTACTTGGCCAGCCTGCCGTGCTCCAGGCACAGGGCGACCAGATCCGAGACATTTGCTTCACCCACGCACATGACCGTATCTGCGCCGCCCCAATAGATCTTCACGGTTCCATCAGGCTCCGGAACAGCTCCACAGGTGAATACCACGTTGTGGACATATCCAGTGATTTCCCACGGGTCCTCAGGTTGCAAGATCCACGAGTCGCCTACACCGATAATCTTTGCCGGGTTCTCCAGGTCATGAAGAGCAACCCCCAACCGATAGACCGATCCATCCATCGTTCGGAAAACTCCGTGATAGATGGAGAGCCATCCCTGATCGGTTTTGATCGGCGGCGCGCCCGGACCGATCTTCATTTCATCCCAGTGATATGGTTCCGGCCTCATGATGAGCTGGGAATCGCCCCAAAAACGTAGATCCGGAGAATAGGAAATCCAGATGGACCAAGGGGCGATTTCCGAATGGGGCCGGTCAAGCCTGGCATAGAGTCCGTCAAACTTTTCGGGAAAGATCACGACATTCCGATAATCCGCTTCCGTAATGAGGGAGAACCTTTCCACCTGACTGAAGTCCTTCGTCTTGGCCAGGGCAATCCGCACTCCATTTCGCGAGTAGGCGCTGTACGTGATGATGTATTCCTCATCCAGGCGCGTCACGCGCGGATCCTCTACACCAAACTCTTCATAGGGAGCGAAATGGCTGTCTTGCGCAGGAATCAGAAAGGGCCCTGGATCGGCGGTGAAGTGAAATCCGTCGGGACTGCGTGCCAAACCAATGATGGACCGCCCCGTTCGGAGATGCGAGCGGAAGAGCATGATGTATTCGTCGCCATGCTTGACCACCGCCGCATTGTGTACGGTTTCCACTGGGTATGGCACATCCGCCTTGGTAAGGATGGGGTTTTGGGCATATCGTCTGACGATGTCCGGCTTCACGACTATTTCTTCGCCTCCAGATCAAGAATCATCGAGTAAACCCGCTCGTACGCTTCCACCATGGTTTCAATAGAAAAGCATTGCTGGACCCGTTGGCGGCACGCGCTGCGATCGATTTCAGGAAGGCGTTCCAGGGCCCGCACCGCCTCGCGGACGTCGTTGACCAGAAAGCCCGTTTGCCCGTCTTTGATCACCTCACGGCAGGAGCCCAGGTCCATGGCGACGACGGGCACGCCCGCAGCATTGGCTTCTGCGAGGACCAGCCCGAACCGCTCCGGGATAGTGTTCAGATGGATCAAAGCGCAGGCACGCGCGAACAGCTCATTTTTTTCCGCGACGCCAACCGGCCCGATATAGCGGACTTTTTGATCGTCGATGTGCGGCTTGAGCGTTTCCCGATAATAGATTTCATCTTGGATGATGCCCGCGATGATCAAGCGCCGGCCGCTCAGGCGGGCGACCTCAATGGCCAGATGAACGCCCTTGTCCGGATGAATGCGGCCGAGAAAGATTAGGTCGTCACCCTTAGATTCCTGAAGCGGATACAACGCGAGGTCGATGCCGTTGTAGACTGTTGCCAGGTAATTGAGTCCTGGCGCGCGATCGGAGTCGCTGATGGAAACAAAATACCCATCACGATATTTCTCATAGACGGGCATAATTTTGGGCGACGAGAACCCGTGGATGGTCGTAAGAACCGGTGTCTTGACCAGCCGGGTGTAGGTCAATGCCATGAAGTCATAGTGACTGTGGATGAGGTCGAACTCAGCAGCGTGCTCGAATGCTTCGGAGATGTGAAGGTATTCGGCTACTTTAGGATCGACGGCGGGATCCTCTTCATAGCCCCGGTCCACCACAGAATGGAGACGAGCGCGCGTCACGGAGTCCCTGCTGGCGAACAAAGTTACATCCCAGCCACGGGCGACGAGTCCTTCGGCGATGTTGCTCGCGACCGTTTCCCAAGCGCCGTATTGCCGAGGAGGCGTTCGCCAGGCTATCGGCGACAGGACAGCCACTCTTTTGCTGGGAATCTTCATGCTGTGGAACGATTTTTCTACTTCATGGCAGCCAGCACCTCATTGAGTGGGACGGTCGCGAAACCCGTGGCGTGATCGGCCAGACCGTAAGGGATGATCAGTTCGCCGTTGTGGACCAGAGCGCCGCACGTATAAACGACATTGGGCACATAGCCTTCCCGTTCGTTCTGATTGGGTTTGAGCAAAGGTTCGCGAAGGCGGCCGATTACTTTGGTGGGATCGTCGCGGTCGAGCAGAAACGCGCCGATGCAATACTTTCGCATGGGGCCGACACCGTGGCTGAGGACCAGCCATCCCGCATCGGTTTCAATAGGGGATCCACAGTTCCCCAGCTGGATCAATTCCCACGGGAAGGTAGGTTTAAGCAGCACCTTGCGCTCATACCAGAAGTAAACACTATCGGAGAACATGAGATAGATGTTCTCGTTGTCCTGGCGGGAAAGCATGGCATAGAGACCGTTTATCTTGCGGGGGAAGAGGGCCATTCCTTTGTTTTCGGCGGCGGGCCCATTCAGGGTGATGAATCGAAAGAGGAGGAAGTCCGATGTCTGGACCAACTGCGGCATGATCACCTTGCCATCGAAGGCGGTGAAGGTGGCGTAGTAGACATGGGTACCGTCATCGTTTGCGAAGCAGACGAACCGGGCGTCTTCAATGCCATTTCGCTGCGAGGGGGTGGCTGGAAAGATGATGCGTTCGGATAAAGACTGTTTGGGCTGAAACTGAACTTCGTAGTTGGACCGGGCCAGCATCCAAATGCCCTGTGCGGCGTCTTGATCTTCACAAACCGTTGCATCCGGTGACCGGGACTTCTCCAATTCGGCTTCGAGACTGGTCCGGAGTTCTTCGAGCGCAAACAACTCGCCAAGCTTACTGATGATCCGGCCGGTGAATTCGCTGGTCAATCCCAGTTCAGAGAGTTTCTTCGCGAACTGCGGTTTCTCATACAGCGGGTTTGGAACTTGACGCGGCTCGGTGAGGAAGCCAGCGGCGGTGAATACCTCGATCCGATGATCGGGATAGATGATACCAGTTCGAAAAGTGATGGAAGAAATATGTCCCTCCCCAGTGGCGCGCAAGCTGAGAATGAATCGCAGAGCGCCGGAAGGCACGTCAGTTTGATCAGGGTGCGGAACGATGGAGGGATTGAATAGCGCAGCGGATTCTAAAGAGTATTCGGCCAGGAAATAGGAGCCGATCAACAATCGCCTTTGCTCGGAGATTTCCCCATCCATCAGCAGTAGCTCGCGGATTTGCTCAAATCGTTCGAGAAAGAGTTCACGGATCTGCTCGTGGCGCTGGGAGAATTCAGCGGAGACTTCGTTTAGAAGGGGCCCGACTCGTTCTTCCGGGAGCGACATGATTCTCGCGATGATCCGGCCGACCCGCTGGGTATCGCCTGGGTTGAATGGCCGCAGAAGAACGCGCGACTGGTCGGGCTTGAGTATTGTGGTCGTGCGCTTGACGTCGATTGACATGAGATTGCTATTCACGGGGAACGAAACAAGGAGTGGCGGTCACTCTTCAACGGCGATCGGTTGATTGAAACTCGTAAGCATATTCTGCGCCAGCCGCATTTCCGCCAACGATAGCAAGAAAGCCAACGTGGATTCTGCCCCCTGGTTCCCATTGACCCGATCCACGTGCAAGCCATCGCGGCAGCCGCCTGTCTCGGGAGAGTAGAGCTCCAAGCCGAGATCGTTCCAGCCGATGAACCAGTCGAAAGCGCGTTGCGCCTGTTCATACCACCAGACGTCCGATGTGGCGCGATAGGCTTCAAGACAGGCTGATACCGTCGCTTGCGCCTCAATCGGCTGCTGGTCGAAGTTGGCTCGCGTGCCGCCACGGCGGTAGAATCCGTTGCTGCCAATTGGCCGAAAGTGACCCTTCTCGGACATTTGCAATTCCGTCAGCCAGCGTAGAGCCCGCAGTCCTCGATCGTACACGGCGTGTTGTCCGGTTGCCCGTCCGCTCAGAATCAAGGCATGCGCGAGTTTTGCGTTGTCGTACGACAGCTCCTGTTCAAACCAGCACCAGTCCGAACATGCATTCCTGTCGAAAAGCTCCACGAGCCTGGAAGTGAGGCTCTCGCGGGTTTGGTTGACCATGCTGTCACCGCTCAACCGGCGTAGGTATTCATGGATGCCGATCAGGCCGAACGCCCACGCGCGCGGCGAAGTGAACTCCGTCAACGCCGATAGCGCCAACGCGAAGAGTTGCCCGGCCATCATCTGAAAGCTTCGGAAGGGAGAGCGTCCCACGCCTATCCCCAGCGCCCAGAGCGCTCGCCCGTGACAGTCCTCGGAACCTTGCTCGTCGAGCCAGCGGCGGTCAAAGGTCATGAAATTGTGAAACCGATTCTTCTTCGTGTCGAACGCGTGATGAAGAAAGGCCCCACAAGTAGTGGCCACGGCCCGCCCCCGTTCCTGGTCCTCTCCCAATTCAGTCAGCAGCACCGCTAGGATAAATGCGCGAGCATTGTCGTCAGTGCAATATCCTTCGGAAAAATTCGGGACGCTAAAAACAGCATGTTGAAAGACCCCGGTTGAATCGGTCATCTGCCAAAGATGATCCAACTTTAATTCCGGTAGTTCCCTCGGCCTTTGGTCGAGCGTCTTCGTGAGAAGAGACTTCCGGGAGAGCGCCGCTCCTCCAAGCCGCGATAATTCGAACGATCGCATATATAGCTGTGCGACGTTGCTCCAGACCATTTCACGCCCGATCCTATAAGCGTTCTTGCGAATAGCATGCCGGCGGGGATCGTCGCCCAGCAAGCCAATCACCTCGCGCGCTATGGCCGGGGCATCGCGAAATGGCACTAACACGCCGCGGTCTTCTGCTAACAACTCTGCTGCGTGCCAGTATGGCGTGGAAACTACCGCTTTGCCTGAGCCAAAAGTGTAGGCCAGCGTCCCCGACGTGATCTGTGCTTCGTTGAGGTAAGGCGTTATGTAAAGGTCCGCGGCGCCGATGAACTCCTTCAAGTTCTCGAGGTCGACGAACCGGTTGTAAAAGACGACGTTCTTCTCTATCTTGTTCTTCTTGGCAAGGATTTCGAGGCTCAGACGGTAGGCTTCGCCATGCTCGCGCAGTTCGTTGGGATGGGTGCCGCCAAGGACAATGTAAACAACATCCGGAAACTCCGCCAGAATATCCGGTAGGGCGTTGAGCACATATTCGATTCCCTTGTTCGGCGAGAGTAGCCCGAACGTGAGTAGCACCACTCTGCCTTCTACACCGAACTGATCCTTGAAATAAGTCGGATCCACGAACCCGACGTCGGGAATCCCATGCGGGATCAGATCGATTTTAGCCAGGGGGGCATGGTAAACGTCCTGTAGCATCTGTCGCCCGCGCTCCGCCATGACGACCAGCCGTGTCGAAAGCGAGATCAACTCCTGCATCACCCGCCGTTGGTCAGCCCTCGGGTCGCGCAAAACGGTATGCAGCGTGGTAACCACTGGCATCCTCAATTCGCGGAGGAATGCCAAAATGTGACCGCCGGCGGGGCCGCCGAAAATGCCGAACTCGTGCTGCAGGCACACGATGTCTACGTTGCTGATGTTGAGGAAGTCCGCGGCACGTATATAGGACGAAAGGTCCTGCTCCTCAATCTCGAAGCGAACTTCTTCCGGGTACTCATAGCCACCCTGAATATCGTTGACCGACACGGAGAGGCACTGGCTTTGGGGATGGGCAATTGCGACGGCCGCCAGCAGGTCGGACGTGAACGTGGCGATGCCGCACTTTCGTGGCAGGTAGTCGCCGACAAAAGCAATCTTGCGGACTTTAGAACTTTCTTTCATGAGGCATTGCGTTGATTCTCTCAATTGCGCTGAAAAGCGGAAATGGGTCTTTCAACGTCGTGGCAATTGCAGCCACGGGGCCAACAGAATTCAAAGGGCAACCCCGGCTTCTACGCTGATACAGCCGCCGCTTCGAAACTCTTGACCGCCGTTGCTTCGTCTGTATAAATCGCAAAAACAGTATAATAGAGCTTTGTGATCTGCATTAGATCATAGACTCTTTTGTTCAAGTTAAGAAGCCTGATCTCGCTGCCGCGAGAAACGGCTGTCGCATAGCTCCCAACGAGCTGGCCCAGTCCGGAGCTGTCGAAAAAACTTACGCCGCCAAGATCAAGGATGATATTCTTACGCCCGCTATCGAGGAGTTCACGAACTCCCTCTTGCACAGAAGGTCCCGAAGCGCCTAGCGTTATCCGGCCGGTTACCTCCAGAATCACAGCGTTTTCAGTTTCACGGACCTTGATTTTCACCCTCATATTTAAAGCTCAGTTTATCTCCCTGTTAGCGGCGAACGATACTGTGCTTCCGGCGAGGTCTCTTTCTCGTTTCAAGCGCAACATCAGATTCCGCCTAAAGGTGACGTACAGCTCGTGATCGTATAGGATCTGAACGCGCCCAGAGACTGCACATTCCGCCACGATGGTGATAATTGCCTCCGAAGGCAGTGCAAGGAAGCGTGCTGTTCCATCAGCGCCAATACCGAAGGCTCTGAAGGGCTGCGTTATTTGAAATGTTTCTGCTGTCATGCACGAGCTCCTGCTAGCTGCGCTGGGCCGTCATACGCGGAATGCCGTGATACACAACCAGAACCAGAATGGCTCCTGCCGTCGCTACGAGCACGCTAAATAAATCCAAGCGCGTAAGTCGATCGGAGCCGAAGAAGTTGAACAAATATCCGCCGGTTACTGCGCCAACGATTGCCAGACCTATGTTCACAAACATGCCTTCGCCGCGCCTGCTTACGATCTTGCCTCCGAGGAGGCCCGCAATCAGTCCGAGAAGAATCAAAGTTAAGATAGGCATGTCGATCATTAGCAAACGGCGGCCCTCTGAGTCCGCTCGTTGATCCAAACTAATGACGCGATGAACGGAAGAACATTAGCAAGGAGGATTAGCCACTTTCCTGAGAGAGCAAAGCTTGAGAAAACGGGACTGAAGAGCAGGACTATCGCTGCGAACAGAGCAGTGAAGGCGTATTGTCGTGCACGAACGCTCTCGAACATGATAACGATCGCACCGAAGCCAATGGCAAATCTCACCGTAACCTGATACGCGGGGACATTGGGGGTAAAGACGTACAAGGAGACGACTTCAGTAGCCATCAGCACGCCCATGCAAGGCCACTTCACGGCTTTGATAGCGGCTCCTGCTCGCTGCCTCCCCTGGAAGAAAGTTTTCTCAAACCACGCGCGCCACATGGTTTCACCCAACGATTTCTCGGGCACGTGACCCGCCTTCGTTTTCCCAAGTCTGAACAGCTTGGGCGAACAGAGGTTTGCTCCCAACAGGAGGTGGTTGGTCATATAACCACTCGCGCGGATAAGACCGGGTGCTTGCCGGCATCTTGGATGGATACTGAAACCTTCGACTTTTCTGAATATGTCTCGCGTGAGCAACCAGGCTCGTGTAACGCAATCCCAGAAATGATCGCTGTCTCACTTGAGTTATCTCCACACAATTGCAACCCTCCCGCTGTACGGCATCGACCACGTGTGCCACAGCGCGATCTGTCCGGGACTGATCGTTGAAGCCGAAGCCACTCGTGTGAATCTCGCCGGCCATGTAGAAAAATGTCCATCCTGCGTTTTCGATTTGTTTGCCCAGTTGAGCGCCAGTGCATTTGATGGATGACCAGCCTGCTGAATAGCGCTCGGTGTCGATGACGAGCGATTCCGGCGTACGGGTGCCCTCTTCGATGAACATCATGCCTGCACGAGTTTTGTTTGTCATTGTTTTCTCACGATTCTCCAAAACAGCGTTCATCGCTTTATGGGCGGAAGTGCGCTTCGTTTACCAGTTGTGTGTCCAGTCGGATGCCTTCACCCAGTGCCGCGTCTGCCGAAGCGTTCAGGCGTTTAGAAAGGATAAGCAGCTTGTAAGAAGATCCGAACCGTGAAGGCGGCACTCGTTCTCAGATTTCACGCTGAGTAAATGAAGCCGCCAGCGAGATCGCCGGCGGCGCAAAACGAAACCTAACCAGTGAGAAGGCTTTACTCGCCGAACTCCGAGCCATACTGAGCGCCAGGCGAAGTAGCGTATTTATCTTCGCGGGGCTCACAAACCATCGCTTCCGTTGTCAGCATCAGCGATGCGATCGAGCTGGCATTCTGCAGTGCCGAACGGGTCACCTTGGTCGGATCGATCACGCCCGCCTTGACCAAGTCTTCATATTGCGTGGTAGCTGCATTGAAGCCATAGTTCACGTCACTCTGGGTTCGGATGTTCTCAATGACGACGGCTCCTTCATGCCCGGCATTATTGGCAATTTGACGAGTTGGCTCCTCACAAGCGCGCCGGACAATCGCAACGCCAATCCTTTCATCACCTGCAACGGTTAGCGAATCAAGAGCACGGACCGCCCGCAGCAACGCCACCCCACCACCAGGCACAATGCCTTCTTCCACTGCCGCACGGGTCGCATGCAAAGCATCCTCGACCCGAGCCTTCTTCTCTTTCATCTCCATTTCGGTAGCCGCGCCGACCTTGATCACCGCCACTCCGCCTGCTAACTTCGCCAGCCGCTCCTGCAGCTTCTCGCGATCGTAATCCGATGTGGTTTCATCGATTTGAGTGCGCAACTGCTTAATGCGTCCTTGAATAGCGGCCTGGCTGCCGCCGCCATCAATAACGGTCGTGTTGTCCTTATCCACCGTCACATGCTTCGCCCGGCCAAGATCATCGAGACCGAGCTTTTCAAGCTTGATGCCGGTTTCTTCCGCTATTGCTTTACCGCCTGTGAGAATCGCAAGGTCCTCCAGCATGGCCTTGCGTCGATCACCAAACCCAGGAGCTTTCACTGCGCAAACGTTCAACGTTCCACGCAACTTGTTCACCACAAGCGTGGCTAGTGCCTCACCATCCACGTCTTCCGAAATCACCAGCAGTGGTTTCCCGGCTCCAACAATTAGCTCCAATAGTGGCAGCAGATCCTTCATGTTGGAGATCTTCTTCTCATGAATCAGAATGTAAGGATCTTCTAAAACGGCTTCCATCCGGTCCGCATCTGTCGTGAAATAGGGCGACAGGTAACCTCGGTCGAACTGCATGCCATCAACAGTGCTCAGTTCTGTCGACATCGTCTTCGATTCTTCAACCGTGATGACGCCGTTCTTCCCAACCTTCTGCATCGCTTCCGCAATGGTGTTTCCAATGGTGGCATCGCCGTTGGACGAAACAGTCCCGACCTGCGCAATTTTTTCGTTGCTCTCGACAGTGGATGAAATCTTCTTCAATTCCCCGACGACTGCCTCGACAGCGGCCTCAATCCCACGTTTCAGCGCCATCGGATTTGCTCCCGCCGCGACCGATTTCACGCCCTCGCGGAAGATCGTTTGCGCTAGGATTGTGGCCGTCGTCGTACCATCGCCCGCGATATCGCTGGTCTTCGAGGCGACTTCACGAACAAGTTGCGCGCCCATGTTCTCGAGGGGATCTCTCAACTCGACCTCCTTGGCGACAGTGACACCATCTTTTGTGATCGTTGGGCTGCCGAACTTCTTTTCGATGACCACGTTCCGGCCCTTGGGCCCCAACGTCACCTTCACCGCATCCGCGAGCTGATTCACGCCCCGCAAAATCGCCTGCCGGGAATTCTCGCTGTAGATAATCTTTTTCGCTGGCATATTGTTTCCTCTTCCGCCTATGCAACCTTCGTTGCCGGCTTTTCAGCGCCTTCCAATACGCCGAGCACTTCGTCTTCGCGCACGATCAGATACTCCTCGCCAGCCAGCTTGATCTCGCTTCCGGTATATTTGCCGTAAAGAATGTGATCGCCCAACCCCACATCCAGCGGAACTACACTCCCGTCTTTCAGGCGCTTGCCTCGGGACACCGCGACAACTTCGCCTTCGTGGGGCTTCTCTTTTGCGCTGTCCGGGATGAAAAGCCCCCTGACAGTGCTATCGCTCGTCTCGATAGGCTTGACAACGATCCGGTCGTGAAGTGGTCGAATATTCATACGGAAGTCTCCAATTGGGGTGTTCGAAGTGGCTAAGAGAGGGATCCCGATAACCGACTTAGTTCAGACATCGGAAGAGTGGGCGGAAGTGCTCAGTCGTTAACCATAATAAGTCAAGTGAGGGTTGTTTGTCAAGCTCATGTGAGGGTAAACTGTAACTGTGCTTAATCAGTCGCGGTTAAGTACAGGAAAGGAGCCGCATGGACGTTGCCTCTGTCATTCGACGCCGTCTGAACGAACTGGGAATAGAGCAGCGCGACCTTGCTGTTGCAGCCGAAGTGACAGAGTCCTACATTTCGCAGTTGCTGGCAAAGAAGAAAACGCCGCCCGCCCCGGGTCGCTCTGACATCTACGACAAGATCGCAAAGGTTCTGAAGCTTCCCGCCAAAGAGCTGTCAAGGTTGGCCGACACGCAGCGCCGGGAAGACCTTAAACGGAAGGTTTTAGATCCGCCACGGCCCCTCTTCCAAGAGTTCCGCCGGCTTATTCTCCGTAAATGTGCGGCCGCGAAGAAGAAGCAGATCACCAACATCTTCGAGCGGGAGCCTTTCGGCGAGTTTGAACGCTTCATCACCCAAAGACTTCTCGATGTGGCTAAGCGAGTGGCCAAAGAAGAGCTTGAGGACGAAAACTGGATTCACCGCGTCGCCCGAGTTGACAAGCGGAGCTATGAAGAGACGCGAGTGTTGATCCTTGAGTTCCTGGATACGGATGTCTTTCACGTTTCGGTTGAAAACTGCATATCGTTTCTGAACCCGCTCATCCAAAGCTGGGACATCGAATTCGAGAGCTTCAGCATGGAAATCGTACTGAACCGCAGATTGACTCGTAATCACATCAAGAAGCTCGAATTCCGGGAGGCGGAACCCGAACCAGTTTTTGAAATAGAGCTAGGCCTGAAGGAATTTCTCAACGATGCGAAACTTAGCGCTGGTATTACCGAGGACGAGACTGCCTTTCTGAAAAGCCTCAGCCCAGACGGAAAACGTCCTGCGCCGCTTTATTATTACCGTGAGCTACAAAACCTCCGAGATCCGCTCAATTTCCTCCCGTTATCGGTCGGAAAGCGACGAGAAAAGGAAACTCCCGCCATAGAGTCTCGGGTTCCGAGAAGGACCGCCAAAAGCCGCGGCAGGCATCCGGGATGAGCTACGACTTATTGAAACTCGAGTACCCCTGTCATTGATCTTGGCCTGCCCTCTCGACGACCGACCGCTCGTCGCTTCGTTGGCTTGTCCGAGTCGGTGCTGCCACTTGTTTGCTCCGCGTTGCTCAGGACCACCATGTGTTCCGTGCCGATCCTGAGGTGGTCGGCTTAGCTGTCCGGATGTCATCGTTCGGAAACGAGCAAGGCGACCTGATGCTCTGACGCTCTCACAAAACTGACGCGTCAGAGTCATCGCCATAATCTGACATCTCTAATGTGGCCGGAACGTCTTCCCCGTCTCCAGCAGAGTCTTCAACCTTGAAAGAATTCGTGGCCATCCATCCGCATTTTGAGCATAGGCCGGATCGTCCTCGACAAAATCGTCGTTGGTGACCACAACCTTTACCGCCTCCGTCTCCGGAGTTAACTCCACCTTCACTTTCGACATCACTGCACCATCGCCCAAGCCGAACTTGTACTCGAAGAGTCTCGGCGCTTCCACCCGCAGTACCTCACCTGTCACATACCGCATCGGTTTCCCGTCTTTACCCTGCCCGGACCAAGCCATTGCCCCACCAGGCTTCAGATCCACCTCGAAGTTCGCGCCCATGAAGATTTTTTGATTCACCTCCTTCGAAATGAACCCATCCCAGACCTTCTCCACGGGGGCGGCAATGTAATAGGTAAAAATCAATGGTGCCTTCGCCATATTAGTCCTCCGGCGGCATACCTCGTAGGAGGATGCAGTCTGCCAAGACTCTAGCAAATATCTAATTCAAAGACCAAGCCGATCGGCGCTGAGAGCTATCATCATCGGTTGCTCACAAGAATTGGACCAGGTTTCAGTTAGTCCATTTGTCGAATGTCAGTTTCCGGTTTGCCCGCCGGTATCCTGGCGCTATCTGCCGCGCGAGTCTTCAATCCGTTAGTTGCCTGCTCATAGTTCCTTCAAGATCCGTAGCACTGAAAGGATTGTGCTCCAATTGCGCGTTGTCGCCGGCGCACCAAACAGTTTGTCGATCTGGCCAAGATATCCGATTGTCCTCATATGTCGCCGGTACAGTCCGAACACAAGGCGATTTCTCGAGCCGATGATTCGTACAAACCACTCCTCGCCTCGCGGAAATTCGACCGGAAAGGAAGCCTTGCCACGACTGGTTTTCGACAAGATGCTCACAAAACGAACAACGTCCTGATCTAATGGCTCAGCCCCAAACGGATTCTCCATTTCCAATCGAATAAGATCACGGCCGTCGCAGAATGCAACCACGGCATCAATCGGCAGCTTCCGACGCAGCTCAGCGAGGAATTTCGCGCGCGACACAGGTTTTCGAACGACAAGTGTGCCTGCAGCGCCGACGTTCACGACATCATAGGCGGCCAAGTCTCTTGCGAGCATGCTTGGGCGAAATGTCCGGTGCCCTCCGACGTTGATTCCTCGGAGAAAAACAATCAGAGCCATACTGCGTCTGTGGACGCCATTATTACAGAATCAACGATTGCGGCGATGTCGCGGTTTCCCCTAGGCCGCCGGCAACTCCAGTTGATCTTCAAACCTCACAAGTTTGGCCCGGACCCGAGTCGCCAAATGACGGGTGATTCGCCTTAGCTAACCGGCTTGACAAGGCTCCTAATCTGTGTATACTGAGTATACAGAGATGGGCGATGCCTTCGCGATTTCGCAATCCGACAAGCGTCCGATGTACCTCCAAATCATGGAGCAGATCAAACAACGAATTGCTGTCGGCGATTGGAACGAAGGCCAATCGATTCCCTCGATACGCCAGCTTGCAGTGGACCTGCAGGTCAGCGTCATCACGGTGAAGCGGGCCTATCTGGAACTCGAACGCGAGGGCATTATCGTGACGCAGCAAGGGAAGGGCTCGCATGTCGCCTCGAACCCTGGACTGGGCGCGCGGCTGCGCGAGCAGGAGTTGGAGCAGCATTTGGAACAAGCCACGCGCATTGCGGCGCTGTTGGGCATCCGGCCCAGAGAACTGGCGGGCCGGCTTCGCGAAGCCGGTGACCGTCTCGCGGAAAAGGAAACCATATGACCGATCTCGCCATAGAACTGAGCGGTGTGGGAAAGAAATACCGCTTCTTTTCGCTCGACAACATTCACCTGAAGGTCCCCGAAGGACAGATCATGGGACTCATCGGGCCGAATGGCGCGGGCAAGTCGACAACCATTCGCATCCTTATGGGTCTGGTTCATCAGGATCGGGGCGAGGTTCGGGTGCTCGGGCATCGTATGCCGGCAGAGCAGGTTGCTGCGAAGTGGGACATCGGCTTCGCATCGGAGGATATGCGGCTATACGAATCGATGACTGCTGGGCTGGCATATGAGCTTCGTCCAATCGATATATCCGAATTGGGATGCCAAGTACGCCCAACTCCTGCTCAAGCGCTTCGGCCTGCGGGAGGAGCAGAAAATCAAAGGGCTGTCACACGGCCAGCGCGTCAAGGCCACGTTGCTGCTTGTCCTGGCGCGGCGCCCCAAACTGCTGGTTTTGGATGAACCAACAACGGGTCTCGATCCGGTTGCGCGGCACGAAATTCTTCGCGAGCTGACGGACGTCATGGCCGACGAAGGGCGGAGCATCCTGTTTTCATCGCACAACACGCAGGATGTCGAGCAGATCTCCGATCAGATCACTTTTATCGACCGGGGCCGGATCATCGACTCCATGGACAAGGAGATGTACCTCGACCGCTGGCGTCGCCTGCGCCTGGAGGTGCCGTACGGAATCGAGTTGCCGGCTTTGCCCGGAGTCATTGACGTGAAGCAGGACGGACGGCTGGCTATGGCGACAGCGAACGCGTTCGTTCCGGATCTTGCTAACGCTTACGAGAGCACCGGCGCGCGGGTTCAGCGTATCGAGAACATGACGCTCGAAGAGATTTTCGTTGCCAACGTCGAACATAGCCGCGAGGAGGTGGAGGCATGACGAGGTTCCGTGGTCGGACATTTGATTTTGAAAGACTGGCGGCTTCAGCGGCTGCCGATCATCCTTTCCATCGTCGGGCGGCGCCGTTGCACTGGCGGTCGTTCAAATGGGCGGGGAGAGCGCCAATGCTTCTCGGCAGCGTCTGGTTTTTCATCGCGTTGATCCTGGTTGGAAGCATGCTGCCGATAGTCGGCATTGTGAACGAAAGGAAAAAACAGAATCTGGCTTTCCTGATGAGCCTTCCCATCTCGGCGCATCCAGTACACGACCGCGAAACTGGTGTCGACTGTCGGGATGTTTCTTGTGCCGTGGCTGACGCTGGTGATCGGCGCGCTGTTGCTGATTGAGACCCGCGGCATTTTCCCGCACGGGGCGATTCCGGTGAGCGCTCATTCTCGCTGGACTGCCTTTCGTGGCCCTGTGCCTCATCACCGGCGCAGCACTGGTCGGCGAATCCGAGGGATGGGGAATCGCGGCGAATGTGGTCTGCAATTCGTCCTACTGGCTGGTTTGGTACTTCATGACTCGCATTCCAGCGCTGATGGTCAATGTGAAGAGTCCGGTGCCCGTTTGGAATTCCACAGCGCTGACTATTTTGAGCAGTGAGTTTGGATTGATCGTGCTGATCCTGGGACTCACCTTCTATCTTCAATCCAGAAAACGGGATTTCGTTTAGTGTAGCCCGGTCGTTCCGGAACTCGAAAGGAAATGCTATGCGATACGTGTGTCTGTTTGCCCTGATGCTGCCGGTCCTTTTCGCTCAAGACGGAGCGGCGATTTACAAGGAGCGTTGCGCGTCTTGTCACGATGCTCCGAAAGCTCGCGTTCCGGCGCTCGCCGCCATCAAAGCCATGAGCGGTGAGGCCATCTATCGCGCCCTTACCAGCGGAGTAATGAAGACTCAAGCGGAGGGCCTGTCCACCGCCGCAGATTTTCGCGCTGATCGGCTACATTGCCCCGACGGGAGGCTCGCGGGCAGCCGCTCCCATATTTACCCGAACCTGCAAAGGCGACGCGCCTTTTCGGCCTGCCGCGGACTCGCCGCAATGGAATGGCTGGAGCCCGAGCGTGACGAACTCGCGATTCCAGGACGCGGCCGTCGGCGGGACTCGCGGTTTCCGACGTTCCCAAGCTCAAGCTCAAGTGGGCGTTCAATCTGGGCGATGTCACTGTTGCGCGATCCCAGCCCACAGTCGTCGGAGGCCGCGTGTTCATCGCCTCGCAGACCGGAGCCGTTTATGCGCTCGATGCCGATACCGGCTGTACTCGCTGGGGATTTCAGGCCGCTGCAGGAATCCGTTCGGGCGTTACCATCGGGGAGTCCAACGGTACGCCGGCGGTGTTCTTTGCCGACGGCAGGCGGAACCATGTATGCGCTTAACGCCGAAACCGGCGAATTGATCTGGAAGGTCCGCCCGGTAGAGCACTTCGCGACCATGGCTACGGCGACGCCGCGATACTACAAGGGCGTGGTTTACGAACCATTCGCCTCGTTTGAAGAAGCCCTCGGTGGCGACCCGAAATTCCAGTGCTGCACTTTTCGCGGCAGCGTGGTCGCTCTCGATGCCGGCACGGGCAAGAAGATCTGGCAGACGTTCACCATCCCGGAGATCGCGAAGCCCACGCACAAGAACTCCGGCAGGAGCCCAGCAGTTCGGTCCTTCGGGCGCCGGCGTGTGGTCAAGCCCGACGATTGACGAGCAGCTTGGAGTCCTATACGTCGCCACCGGAGACAACTATTCAGACCCGCCGACCAATACGAGCGACGCCATTCTCGCCATGGAACTCAAAACCGGCGAGCTGCTGTGGTCCCGGCAATTAACCGAAAATGACGCGTACAACAACGGCTGCGCCACGCCGCAGCGAACGAATTGCCCGGAGGCCGCCGGGCGGGATTATGACTTTGGACAGCCGCCTATCCTGGTCAGCCTGGGCGAGGGAAAGACGGGCGCTGGTCATCGCTCAAAAGTCGGGCATGGTGCATGCGATCGACCCCGATCAAAAAGGCAAGATCCTGTGGCAGACCCGGGCCGGCGCGGGCGGCCCGTTCGGTGGCAGCCAGTGGGGCTCGGCTTCGGACGGGCAAAAGGTCTATGTGGCGATCTCCGATCTTGGGATTGGCGGCGTAGCAGATCCAAAATCGCCGCAGGGCTTCCGCCTGACTCTGGATCCGAAGAAGGGCGGCGGCCTGCATGCGCTCGACCTCAAAACGGGGAAGATCGTATGGAGCGCGAAACCTGTGCCGTGCGCCGCGGCGAGGACGGATTGTTCTCCCGCGCAATCGGCTGCTGTAACCGCGATTCCGGGAGTTGTTTTTTCCGGCTCCGTTGACGGCCATCTGCGCGGTTATTCTGCGTCGACGGGCGAAGTTCTGTGGGAC
Organism: uncultured Acidobacteriaceae bacterium; assembly: GCA_963722935.1. Classification (GTDB taxonomy): domain Bacteria; phylum Acidobacteriota; class Terriglobia; order Bryobacterales; family Bryobacteraceae; genus Bog-105. The sequence goes on from CAVROY010000003.1 coordinate 232,821, forward strand.
ACGGATACGGCCCGCGAGTTTGAGACGGTCAACGGCAAAGCCGCTCGCGGAGGTTCGATGGATGCCGCCGGGCCGGCGGTGGTCAATGGCATGGTCTTTGTGAACTCCGGCTATGGCCAGTGGGGTGGCATGCCAGGGAACGTACTTTTGGCGTTTTCAGTGAACGGAAAGTAGTTGCGAGGCGGCCAATCACCCGTCAATCTGCGATCGCGGCACTTCTACAGCCTCCCGAGAAAGTTATCCGGCGATTCCCTATGTTGCAGGGAATCCGAGAACGATGCCGAGAAGAATAATCGCCAGTACCAATCCGGCGATGCATGCAAAACGAAAATCGCGTTCACGAATAAAAACAAGGAACATCAGCGAAACGCGAAGCATGGGAAGCAGAATAAACAGCGCGATTCCCACACGTGGCGATTCGCACGTTGGGCACAATCGCCGGATACCGCGATGCGCCGGTGAGAGCCGATCAGCGCGAGGGCAAATCCCAGGCCGATTACTGCGGACGCCGACCAACTGCCATAGCGAAGCAAAGCGGCGAGCAATTCTTCGAGTCGCCCAGCAGCTGTTCATAGAAAGCCCTTGATCAGGTGGACGCCGAACACGGTGAGAAGCATTTGTATGCCAAGGAGCACCAGAATCGCTACAAACAGGAGCCGAAGCTTGTCGTTCGAAACGATCAGGAGAATGCGCGCACCGACAATCGCGCCGAGTACTGATCCAAATGCAACAGGCCCGGCGATTTCGGTAACGATGCTGCCTCGCATGAAATAAACACCGGCACTGGCGGCTGCCGTCACGCCGATCATGAAATTGGATGTCGCCGAAGAGACTTTGATGGGCAGTCGCATCGCCGTATCCATGGCCGGGAATTTTAAGAACGCCGCTGCCGATGCCCAATAACGCGGAGATCAGGCCGGCACCGTACATGAGCACCATGCCGAGTGCCACACGATGTACACGATATGAGACTTCGCGGCCAAGCTCCCGATCGGGATAGCTCGAGTCCAGGCCGCAGTGCGATCACTCCAGTAGCTGGCAGGCTCCGAGAGCTGGACGCAAGAACAGGATCGCGGCGTCTCGCCAGCATCTGGTGGGCGGAAAGAAAAAGAATAACAGCGAATAGCAGATACAGATACGGCACGGGCATGATTCCCGCTAGCAAGCACTCCGGTCAAAGCGCCCGCTGTGGTGGCGATTTCGAGCACGATGGCGAGCCGAACATTGGTCAGGCGGCTCTTCAGAAACGGCGCTGCTCCGCCGCATGAGCAGGCGATGACTGAAACGATGCTCGCGCCGATGGCCGTATGAATCTCGATATGGCCGAAGATCGTCAGGACAGGCACGATGAAAATCCCGCTCGCCATGCCAAGCATGCCGCCGAGTGCACTGGCCGCTGCTGAAACTACGAACAGCCATAAGCTGAAGCTCGTCGTTCATCTCAGCGGACTCCGCCTTCCGTTCGCGGACGTCGCGCAAGCCGGGTTACGAAACGGATGTGGTCCCCGCGGTAATAGAGTTTCTCGTAATCGATGGGCTGATGACCGGTGGTGTACGACGTTCGCTCTATCAGGAATATCGGGCTGCCGGCAGCGATACCGAGAGCTCGCGCTACTGTCGTGTCAGCCGATACGGCTTCCAGACGGTACTCCGCTTCCAGCAAAGGCGTATCGTATTTCTGCTCGAGTAAAGAGAAGATCGGCTCGGTTTCCAGATCGTTCTCAAGGATTCTCTCGCCGATCTCCCTTGGTAAATAGGTTTCGTCGAAGGACAACGGAGAATTGTCCGCCAATCGCACGCGTTGAATGCGGACCACTGGAGTTCCGGCGTTAATTGCGAGCTGACGGGCTACGGATTCGTTCGCCGGAACAGTCTCTTTACCGAGCAGCCGGGCAGACGCCTGGCGGCCGAGAGACTGCATGTCTTCCACGAATCCGCTCAACTCCGTCAACTCCTGCGTAATCTTCGGCTGTAAGACGAAAGTGCCCTTGCCGCGCCGGATTTCGACCAATCCGCGGCGCACGAGATTCTGAATTGTTTGCCGGACGGTGGTGCGACTCACTGCGTAGCGTTCGACCAACTGCTCTTCGTTTGGTAATCGGCTCCCCGGAGGAAACGTGCCGGCGGCAATTTCATGCAGCAAGGATCGATTCGAGCTGAGCATAAAGAGGCAGGGCGCTGCCTGGGTCAATCTCCACGATTGACATAATGACATCATGATGTCACTATGTCAATTAGACGATCGCATGGGAATAGCACGATCCATTCTGTGGAGTAACACTATGCAGGCTCTGACGGATTTCTTTCTCAAATTGCTGACCCGGATCCGCAAATGGCTCGATGGTCTCCGATTCCTCTGCGCCTGATCGTTGGTTACGGATTCATGCAACATGGGTTCGCTAAGCTGTCCAGGGGGCCCGACGCGTTCGCCTCCGTTCTCCAGGGCATGGGCGTCCCTGACCCGCACCTCATGGCATGGTTGACGATATTGATCGAGCTTTTCGGCGGCCTTGCTGTGCTTCTGGGAGCATTCGTGACGATTGTCAGCGTGCCGATGACGGCCGTCTTATTGGTGGCGATGTTTAAAGTGCACCTACCGTATGGGTTCAGTTCAATCAAGCTCCTCGCCGTGACCGCAACGGGCGCGAAGTTCGGACCGGTGGGTTATGAGGTCATCTTGCTCTATATCGCCTGCCTCGCCGCCCTCGTCATTGGCGGCTCCGGGCCAGTCGCGATCGACGGACTCATCCGCAAGCGCTTTGGAGCGCGAACCCCCATCAGTAGGCCCGCTGCATCTGTTGTGCAGTCAGCAAGTCACGTGGCTTAGCTGTCCGGCAGGGCGGAAGTGTTTGAATACTTGTGCTGAAGCCATATTGATTGTGAGCTTTCGGTAGACATGCGTGACTGTCTACCTGGTTTCTAATATGGTCAGTTTGCGGAGGCAGCGGTGCAATGACGCAGGAAGGTTCGGTCGGCGATTGCCAGTGGCGTTGTGGAAGGAAGCTGCGGAAGTTGCCAAGCATACGGCTTGAATCCGACTGCACAAGCTTTGCGACTGGACTACAACCGGCTGAAGAAACACATGGCGGCCGCGCCCGGTTCCGCCGCGCAGTCGTGCATTCCGAACGCGTTGCCTAACTCCGTCGCAGCGATTAAAACGAGCTTCGAACCGTTTTCCGAGCTTAGATCAACGAGGGTTGCTAAGTCTGACCTATTCCGCTGAGCGATTGAGAGATGTGGTGAGTTGAAGGTTTTGCGTTTTGGACCGTGGAGAGCCACTCCGTCAGCTGAGCTAGAATGCCATTCATGAATCGAAATGATGCCCTGAATTTGCGATCCTTTTGGAAAATCCAAATTATCGGATGGGGCTGCTTTTATCTTTTCGACCTTCTGGAATCCATTCATCAGTTCTTGACCAAGCGCGTTCATATCGATGAAGAGACAGTGCCTATCGTCTTCATGTTCCTGGGAAGTTGTGCCCTGCGCCCTTTTTGCCGTTGGCTGCTGCGACAATCGCAGTCCTGGATCGCTTTTGAATTGAAAGCAGCCGCAGCGGCCATGGTCACGTCCATTCCCGTAGCCTGCGCAGCCTGCCTCGTTTTGCAGATTTTTCATCCCGTACCGTGGCACGCTTTGGTTGCAGTCTTGATGTGGTCTTCTTTCATTCTTTTCATCTGGTGTAGTTTGTATTTCAGCATTAAGCAATGGCAGAAATCTAACGAGGAGAAGGAGCGGCTGCTTCGCGCAGAATCTGAGGTTCGAGAGGCGAGATTGCTTGCATTGCGCTATCAACTGAATCCCCATTTCTTATTCAACTCGCTCAATGCGGTCTCTATGCTCATCCTGGATGAAAACGCCCCGGCGGCCAGACGGATGCTGGCGCAGATAGGGGATCTTCTGCGCACGAGCCTGGCTTCCGAAGTCACAGCAGAGGTGGCGCTCTCTCAGGAACTGGCCTTTACCGAAGGGTACTTGGCGATCGAGCAAACACGGTTCGGAGAGCGGCTAAGAATCGATATCACTGCTCCATTGGAGACGCGGGATGCCCTGGTGCCAAACATGTTGCTGCAGCCGCTGGTTGAGAACGCCGTGCGCTACGGGGTGGCACCTCTGGTTGATGGGGGGTGGATTGCGATCAAGAGTTCGGTGCAAGCCGACAGGTTGCGAATTGTTATCGGGAACTCCGGTCGGCGAGGTGAGGGCGAGCACAAAAAGAACGGAATTGGAATCGGTCTCGGAAACACGGAGGAGCGCCTGAAAACACTCTATGGGACGGATTTTGAATTCTCGCTTGCGTGGCTCGAAGCGGGCGGTTGCGAAGTGGCACTGGAGTTGCCGTTACGCAGGGCTCCGAACCTTCAGGAGGCTTCACTGTGCGGGCTCTGATCGTCGATGACGAGCCATTGGCGCGCCGCGGGGTGGTTCTCATGCTGCGCCGATTCAAGGATATTGATATCGTTGGCGAATGCGGAGATGGGCGATCCGCGGTGGATAGGATCCTGGAGCGATCTCCGGATGTTGTATTCCTCGACATCCAAATGCCGGGCATGGACGGTTTCGAGGTTCTGCGTGCATTGCCCAGAGAAAACATTCCTGCAGTCATTTTTCTTACAGCGTATGATCAACACGTTTTCCGGGCATTCGACTTCCACGCACTGCATTACCTGCTGAAGCCGGTGGACGACACACGCTTCGCGGCGGCAATCAGTCGAGCTCGTGATCTGGTCGATTCCAAGCTGAAGGCCGACATGGCACAGCGAGTTATGAAAATGCTGGATGGCGCATCGGATCAATATGCGTCCCGGTTTGCAGTCCAGAGCGGATCCCGTATTCAAATCGTCGTTGCAGAGGATATTGAGTGGGTTGGGTCTGCCGGCAACTATGTTGAACTCCATGTCAATGGTCGTTCTTTCCTGCTACGCGAATCGATGGCTTCTCTCGAACAGCGGCTCGACCCGGCAAAGTTTATCCGCATACACCGCTCCCGCATTGTGCAGTCAAGAGTAATCGTGGAATTGCGATCCATCGAGAACCGGGAATTTATGGTAATGCTCTCTGACGACTCGGAGCATCGCTCGAGCCGCACCTACGCCGATCGGCTTGAGCGCTGGTTGTCGTCTGGCCAAACTCGAAAAGCGTTTGTAGCATCTTAAGCTCCGCGCCCGGGCTGCTCGTAGCTCGTCAAGTTCGCCCCTGGAATGTTTCGCGTGTTCTCGGCGAATCGGTGTCCCGAATGAGATCAAGTTTAGGTTCTCGCGCGCGGACAAAGCAGTAATGCAGTACCACGCAGTGGTGTCGGTTGAACTCGGCCCACGAATGCTAGGCGAGAAACTCGTTGGCTGCTTCAGGTTTTCTGATCCCTGCGATTGGCGCAGCAGCCAGCGGCGTAACGGGGGTGGGCACCTCGGTGATCACCTGAAAACCGGCCATAGCGTGAACACTTCAAAACCGGCCAACGAAGGAGCGCGGTTCAGGACAAGAGTAGTTATAGCGCTAGCGTAAGCGGGAGGCAAACTTTTTTGTTTGAGGAACCCGGAAAAGGCTGTAGAGTGACAAGCCTGTGGAGGATACGGATGCGACCGGAGCGCCGAGGTTGGGGCCGGAGTGCGGGGCGGCTAGGCTGTCCATTTGGCATTCTGGCGCGAAAGCGATAAATACCGGGAGCGCGCGGGCAAGCGCCATAAACGTTAGCTTAAGGATGGATAAAACAATTCTGATCTGGTCTCTAATTGTCCGAGAACGCCCCCTTTACAGGCTGTCTGGTGCAACCGTCATTTGGTCTGTACAGACGTAGAAGTCTGTGACGAAGGCCCTCCAGGCGGCCAAGGAACGGGAAGACAAGTAATGGCGATGTCTCCGACATCATGTTCGCAACCGTGCGGATCACGATTTCGAGCGTGGAAGACGATTTGAAGATGGCGATTGTCGAGCCATGTTAGCTTCGGATCCTTTAGGTCGCTTGGACCCGCGTGCCAGAACACTTTCGTATGACGACAACATCCTGTGCGCTTCAGCTTAACCTCGGTATAGTCGCGGCCTAAGAATCCCGCGCTGTACCTCAGTTCTGCCCTCTGACCGTCTCCTGATATCACGGAGGACGTCTTGGCTGGGAGGCCACTTAGCGCGAGGGCGACGCCAAAAAGGCATGCAGGCAACGCGATTACGAGCGGGATAGCCAAGGCCATTCCGAGAGCGCGGCATGAGTTCCGGATCCATCGCCTGTCAATCCTTGGTGCCCGTCGTAGAAGAAGAATTATGAGTGCCACATAGAAGAGAAGCAAGCTTATTACTCCCACTACAGGGAGCACTCGCTTGACACCTTCCCAAATATCTGGCAAACACACTGTAATTGTCCTCATCGTACTGGGACACGAAAGTTCGAGTTTTTCACCGGGACGGTAGAACTATCCACAAGCTGGCCAGAAACTGCGGTATCAGAAAGTGGCCTTCACGGCTCAAAACGGGCTCAACCACGTCGTCGCACACTTAAGTTAACGCATATGGGCTATGGGGCAGAGCCCTCGTGTTCAGTAACATCCTTTTCTTATGAAGGTGCGGCAGTTTTGGTGCGCCAGCTTCGCGGGCCGCACTTCAGCACGTGTCCATGATGCAGAAGTCTGTCGAGCATGGCACTGACAGCGGCAACGTCGCTGAGCAGTTTGCCCCAGTCCTCGACAGGGCGGTTAGAAGTTAACAGTGTGCTGAAACGCTCATATCTCCGCATAATGATCTCCAGCAGATCCTCAGCCGCCGTGTGCGGCAACTTCCGCATGCCGAAGTCATCAATGATCAGCAACGGAACAGTGGCAACTGCTTCCATATACTCTTTGCGTGTGCCTTCAGCTACGGCTTCGGCCAGCTCATCCAACAGGACGTGAGTTTCACGATAGAGCACTTTGTACCCCTGCAGAATAGCCGCTTGTCCGATCGCTTGCGCCAAGTGACTCTTGCCCGAACCGCCAGGGCCGAGAAAGAGAGCATCTTCGTGTTTCGCAATGAACGCGCCTGTGGCCAGATCAAACACCAGGCTGCGATTCATCTTGGGGTTGAAGGTGAAATCAAAGTTATCCAGGCTTCTGTCGGGATCGCGAAAGCCTGCCTGTTTGCGGCGACGTGCGAGTAAGCGGTCGGAACGAAGTGTCAGTTCATCCGACACCAGGCAAGCAATCAGATCAATGGGCGCCATCGGTTCTGCCTGGGCCTGGCGTAAACGAGTTTCGAGCACAGCGGCCATACCGCTGAGGCGTAGTTGTCGTAACAAGCGTTCGAGTTCTATAAGGTGCATGAATCATCCTTCTGACGGGTTCGCTTTTCTATCAGTTCTCGGTAATGGGTGAGTTGACGGATCAACGGATCGACTTGGCGCAAGCTCAACGGCAGTTGAAGATTACGTTCCAGATAGCGGCGCACGAAGCGATAGGTACAAGCGCCGGCTTCTAAAGCAACGGCGCAAGCCTCGTCGGTGGAGCCGACGCCATACTTCTTGGTAAGCGCGGCCACGCCCAGGATGCGACGACTGCCAAGTGTCCTTCTGCGTCGTGCATGGCTCGACACAGCGCACCGATGTGGAACCCCGTGAGATCGGCTCGAAGGAGTAACGGTTCGGTCTTAAGCGGAGTCCGGTGCGGTCGGTCAGCTTCTTGAATGCGATGTCGGCCGCGCTGCTGACGTAAGTGCTCGCGCAGCAGCTGTCCGGTGTACGGATCAACCAGCCGTACACGGTCTGCGTCCCATTGCACAACGACGCGGCGACTGATCCAGCCAGGTGGCGCGCTGTAGTAGGCGGCTTCCACTTCGACGCAGCCATCCAGATGCACCGTACGTTCACCGTATTGGTAGTAGCGAAAAGGTTCAAGCGGCAGTGGCAGAAGTGCCGGTCGTTCTTCGGCAAACATAGCCGCGACCTGGCGCTTCGTCGTGCCGTGAATGCGGGTTTCAGCCCAACGCAATTCCCATTGATCGAGATACGCTTGCGCCTCTTCCAAACTTTCGAAGCGCATGCCTTTCAGTGGGGTTTTCTTGGCGTGCCCCACGCCCGACTCGACTTTGCCCTTGCGGTCCGGATCGCGCACCCGGCAAGGCAGCGCAATGCACCCATAATGCTGGAGTAAGTCGCGGTACAGCGGATTGACAGAAGGATCGTAGGTATCGGGCGCGAGTACGCCCTCGCGCAAATTATCCAGCACCACGACGCGGGTCGCTCCTCCGAGCCGCAGGAATGCTTTCTCGTGGAGTTCGGCCCAGACCCGCACGCTGGAACGGAACACCAGAAGACGGACGCACTTCCTGCTGTATCCGAGTGTCAATACAAACAGTCGAGTACGGCGATACTTGCCGGTCTGCGGGTCACGGACCATCGGGCCGGAGCCGTAGTCCACCTGGGCTTCTTCGCCGGGTGGAGTCTCGATGACCACTCGGGCTTCCGGGGTCGCCGCTTGCAGCTTGCCTGCAAAGCGTCGAACACTCTGATAACTCGCAGTGAAGTGCCGCTGATCCACCAGGTCCTGCCAGATCGCCATGGCGTTGCGCCCCTGTGACAACGCGAGTTCAATCAACTCTCGATACGGTTCGCAGGTGCTGGCGGAGAAACGGCGAGACGGCGGCGGGGCGGATGCAATCCTGTCCGGCTCTGCGCCAAAGTCGGTGATCACTTCGTTGGCCGGTTTTGCCGGCGCGAGCCGTCCCCAGCCGCCTGGCGGTCGCACCGCGATCCCGGCGGCCCGCAGGTAACCACCAATGGTCTCTCGGCGAATGTGCACGGCTGCTTCGATACGTCGCAGCGACCAGCCCAGTCGGCCCAGCGCCACTATTTGTTGCTTCTTGTCATCGCTCAAGACATTGCTCACAGTGACGCAGGGTATTCCCGCATCAGGATCAACGTCCTGGCCAGCCCCCATTGGCCGGTTTTCAGCCGTTCACGCTATGGCCGCTTTTGGGTGTTCACCGAGGGTGGGCACACCTTCCCAGGAAGATTAATGCTAAGGAACCGTCTCTTCATCAATCGACCCGAACCCAAGAGATTGAGAATCGACTATAAAAGATCGTAAAGATAAGAAGACCACCCGATGATCTGGATTTTCCAAAAGAATCGCAGGATTCATGAATCGCATTTTAGTTCAGGTGGGGGACAGGTTTTCCACGGCCTGGAACGCAAAACCCTCAACTCACTGCGGATTCCGGCGATGTGAATGGAGCGTTCCGATGGGATGTGAATAAATCGGAGCGAAGCGACGCTGGCACTTGCAATGATGCCGGAGATTATTCACATGAGTCAAGAGTTTGATGGTTTTTAGCCGGGATGGGGGTGCGGGGCAAGGGAACGGCGTTTGAGTTTCCTTGCCCCGCCTCAGCAATGTAGAAACCCATTCAGGCAGCTCCTTCGTCGGATTTCCGGCCACGCTTTTTGCGCATCGATTCGCCGCTGAGTTCGATGCGATAGGCGTTATGAACCAAGCGATCGAGGATGCTGTCGGCAATCGTGGGATCGCCGATCTGCTCATGCCAATGGGCAATCGGCATCTGCGAGGTAAGAATCAGAGAGCGGCGTTGATAGCGGTCATCGCAGATCTCCAGGAAATCGCGGCGCTCGCTATCTTTCAGCGGAGCCATGGCAAAGTCGTCGAGCACGAGGACATCGACTCGGGAGAGTTTCAGTAGGACCCGGCCAATGCTGCCGTCTACGTGGGCGACAGCGAGTTCCCGGAACAACTCCGTCGTTCGTTTATGCAGGACGGAGAAGCCATCCCGGCACGCTTTCTGTGCCAGGGCGCAGGCCAGCCAACTTTTGCCGATGCCAGTTGGTCCAATGAAGAGAACATTCTGATTCTGGCGCACCCATTCACTGGCGGCGAGCGTACGCATCAGTTTGCGGTCGAGCCCGCGCGGATGCTGATAATCGATATCTTCGATCACGCCGCGCTCTTTCAGCCGGGCCGATTGCAGGCGCCGTGCGAGCGCGCGATTTTCCCTCCAGAGCCATTGTTGATCGACGAGCATCGCAAAGCGCTCCTCAAAGCTGAGCTGGCTGGCATCGGCGGTTTCTAGTTGCGCACGGAAGGCGTCGGCCATTCCGTGCAGTTTCATGGTGTGTAGTTTTTCAATCGTAGGTTGGTTCAACATAGAAGTCCTTTTAAACGCGGAGTTTGGGATTACTGCAGCAACGTTGTCGGTGGATCGTAGTAGTCGGCGCCGCGCACGTTCTCATGCCGCGGCCCCGACTTGCCGGATTCCAGATCGAGTGTGGTCTGCCGGTCGAGGGAGCGCTTCAGAATCGAACGCAGACTGGAATAGGAGCAGGCTTGCAGTTGCAGCGCGCGCTGGCTGGCCGCCTCGAGCCGCTCGTTGGAATAGGTCTTCGCCAGGCGCAGGATTCCGAGGCAGGCGCGATAACCCATCTCCGGATGCGGCTTGCTGGCAAGGATGGTGCGGATGACTTCGGCGGTGGCGGAGCCCACGGTTTCGCCCCAGTGAATCAGGCGCGAAGGCGTCCACTCTAGATGCGCCCGATGGCTCTTCGGCATGTGCTCAGGAACAGTTGTATGGCGGTAGGCGCCGAGCTGCGCGCATGGGAGGCAACGCGCTTGCCGCCATGGAACAATTCGATGCTGGTTGCGGTGTAACGGGCTTCGAGCTGTTGACCGGCGAGCTGATAGGGAACGCTGTAGTAATGCCGGTCGATCTCGACGTGATAATCGATGTTGGCCCGGACCGTCTTCCATTCGGCCATCACGTAGCGCTGGGCCGGCAAGGGTTGAAGAGCGGGGCGGTCGATGCTTTCGAACAAAGAAGTTCGCGTGCCCTCGCGTTTGCGGAAAGGCCGATGATTCAGGCGTTCGAGCAGTTCCTCAATCGCCTCGTTGAGTTCGGCGACTGCCGAAGAACTTGCGATGCCGGAGCGCCGCTAAGATCCACCGCTCCACGACTCCACGGCATTTTCAACTTTCGCTTTGTCCCGTGGTTTGCGCGGCCTCGCTGGCAGCACAGCAATACCGTAATGCTGGGCCATCTCGTGATACGTGCGATTGAGATCCGGCTCATAGCGGCACGCGCGCGTGACGCCGGTCCGCGGATTATCGGGCACGAGTAACTTCGTGGTGCCCTGGAAGAAATCGAAGGCACGCACATGGCAATCGATCCAGTTCGCAAGCCCCTGGCCGAGTGCTGCTCGCGCAAAGGTGTACGTGCTGGCGCCGAGCACGGCGACGAAGATCGAGGCGGGCGCAGTTTCGCCGTTTCGCGATCGTGGATCGGCACGGTATCGCCGGCCCAGTCCACGAATGTTTTCTCGCCGGCATGGTGCTCCTGCCGCAGGACCACGGCCTGATTCCGATTCCAGCGCTGGTATAACTCGCAGAACCGGCTATAGCTGTAGCCGTCCGGATGAGCTTCACGATATTCTTCCCAGACCAACTGCAGCGTCAGATGCCTGTGAGTCTGAAGCTGGGTATGGATCTGGCTGAAGTCCACGCCCGGCCGTTGCTGAAGGGGCCACACCGGTCGCGTCGGAAACAGGAGTTCGTTTAGCCGCTGCTCGTCGCAATCGTCTGCCAGTGGCCAGCCGAGCCCGAGCGCGGCCGCTCTCTCCAGATATCGATGAACGGTCGCCTGACCAATCGAGCAACTGCGGGCGATCTGCTCTTGTCCGAGACCCAGCCCGAACCGGAGACGTAAGACTTCCTTGATTTTGCGCATAGACAACCTCTTCTGGGGCAATCAGCTCCCTCCACCTTCCAGTGGAGAAGGCTGACTCCCGTTGTTGTCCAGCGCCGTCCGCTCTTGATTAACCTTCTTTAGAAAACTATTCCTGTCATGTGAATATTCATTCCGGACGAGATCGAATTCTTCATCCATTTCGGCCAGGAATCTCTATTCACATCACTCCGGAATCCTTATTCACATCACTCCGGAACGATTATTCACATGCCCCGGAATCCGCAACTCACCACATTTCTCAATCACCCTGCGGATTAGGTCCGCATCCCTTAATCTCGTTAAGCTACGCTCCTAATACGTTTGCAGCCCGATGTAATTCATCGCAACGCAGTACCTGAACTTAGACTCACGTGATGGGGCCGATCAGAGCGTCCTAGTTATACCTGACGTAATTCGCCAATCATCGGGGTAAAACGAATTTACTGAAGGAAAAGAGAAGATATGAACATTCTTAGTCAGTCGCGCAATTTCCGGACACTGTGGGCTACGACGATTGTTGTAACTTGCTGCAGCAATGCAGTCGCTCAAACAAGCTACAAAGTTACCGATTTGGGCCATCTAGACAGCGGGAATTTAGGTTGTGCGATGGGTCTCAACAACCGCGGATGGACGGAGGTCATGGAAGGGAAACTGCCGCCGGGGAAGGAGAATTACGTGGGGCCGCTTCTAAGCGGACGCGCAGCAATCGACATCGACGGAATCAACTTCGACCTCGGCACGCTCGGAGGAAAGAACAGTTGGACGAACTATGGCGGGATCAACGAGCAAGGTCAGGCAGTGGGTTATGCAGAAACGAGTGTCCCGGACCCCAACGGAGAAGACGTTTGTGCCTTCGGCACAGGGCTCACATGTCGTCCGTTTTTTTGGCAAAACGGCAGCATGAGCGCTCTCCCCACTCTCGGTGGTAATAACGGGCAGGCCAGCGCGATCAACAACAGTGGACAAGTCGCAGGATATGCGGAAAACGGTAGCATGGACTTCACATGCCCGTCTACCGTGGCTAATAATCGGATTGTGCTGGGCGTGTTGTGGGAAAAAGGCAAAGCCCAAACTCTTCCTCCGCTGGGTAGCGATCCAGACTCAGAAGCGATCGACATCAATAGTCAGGGCGATACCGTAGGCTACTCGGGGACCTGCACTTCAATGAATCACGCCGTGGTGTGGGAATATGGCTATCCCATCCCGCTTCCTGATCTCGGAGTTCCGGGCTCGAATGAGGCCTACGGCATTAACGACCAAGGCCAGATTGTTGGGACAGTCAGTAACGGCACATACTTCTATGCCGCTCTTTGGCAGGACCAAACACTCACCGTCCTCAAACCTCTGCCGGGAGATATTCTGGCCCTGGGCGAAGCCATCAACAACCAGGGCCAAGTGGTAGGAAGCGCTCTGGACTCGAAGTTCGAGTGGTCCCATGCCCTCATCTGGGAAAATGGCAAGGCGATCAACATCAATAAGCTGTTTCCGGCAAGTTCCAACCTCTACGCAACCATGGCTAACCAGATCAACGATAAAGGACAAATCTCGGGCATGGCGGTCGTACGCAGAGGGCCGCATAAGGGCGAAGTCGACGCCTTTCTCGCCACCCCTGTAGACGAAAGCATAGACCGGTCGGTTGCGGACGAAGTGGGCGCGCACCCGGACTTTGCGATGCCCGCGAACGCGCACAATCTGCTGTTGCATCGAATCGTCACTCAACCAACTCCCGCGATAAATGCAATTCGTAACCTTCGCACAACATGCATCTCAGCTCTGTGTTGTGCGAAGGCCAAGGCCAGCGGTTATGCGGGACAACATGGGTCACGTCGAATATCCATGTGACCCAGAATTGCCAGCAGCCGAACGCCGCTCATGGATGGTGCAGTATGGAGTAAATCCGATACGCGACTCAATCCATGTCTCGTTTAAATTCCCAACTCTCCGATATTTCTAACTCCACAGTTCCTAGGTGAGCCGGAACCGATGGATAAGTTCGTCGCTCCCACCGGCGTGTGGTTGGATGGAGCTCCGGATCAGATGTAAGGAGGGCCATTTCAGTGCAGCCTCGGAATCATTGAGGACGCAAGAGCATGATGAAAACTGGATTCGAGAAAGCGAAAAGGACCGTCTGGCAGTGCGGGAGGCTTCTCCTGGCCGCGTTACTTTTACTCTCCGCAATTGCACTTGGACAAACGCAACCGCCTGCGAAGCCGGAAACTGCCCCTGTCCGGCCGTTCAAAATGCATGTTCCCGACCGCGTTTTAATTGGGCTTCGCCGACGTCTGGCGCAAGCCAACTGGCCCGATCAACTTCCGGGCACGACCTGGGAGTACGGCGCCGACATCAAGAAGGTTCGGGAACTCGCGGACTATTGGCAGAACGGCTACGACTGGCGTGCGCAAGAAGCGAAGATCAATCAGTTTGACCAGTTCACAACGGAAATTGATGGACAGCAGATTTATTTTATCCATCAGCGCTCTCCCCGCCCTGACGCCATACCGTTGATGCTGATTCACGGATGGCCCGGCTCGATTTTGGAGTTTGAGAAGCTCATTGGGCCGCTCACCCATCTGTCCGTAAGCAGTTGAAATTTGCCAACCATCCAGGCCAGCCACCCCAATAACGGCGATTTTCTTACGGCTGTGGATCGCGACACATTTTTAACCGATGTTACGCTCTATTGGGCGACCGGCACGATCGGCTCCGCCATGCGAATTTATTGTGAGGACCGGCTCACCAGAGAGGAAATGGTGCCGACGCCACACCTGGAAACTCCCGTGGGGTATGCGGATTTTCCGAAGCAGGTGGCTGTCCCGCCGTTGAGCTGGATTACTAAAGGATACAACATAGTACAAAAAACTGGCATGCCGAAGGGCGGACACTTCGCGGCTCTGGAGCAGCCCGATCTCTTGGTTGCCGATATACGGAAGTTCTTTGCAAAGGTTGATCAGAAGTAAGCCGAATTGTACCCTGATACGAAATGCGTGCGAGACAGATTGGCCCTCTAAGATTCGGTGCCAAGCCATATGTCCGCAAGAAATCGGCTAAGTTGGGAGATGAGAGAAGTCTGCCTCAATGTAACCGGCCTTTAGGTGGAGAAGATCTCCTGACCCTGATGAGATACGCCGCGTTCCTGTTCTGACAAACAGCTCGGCCATAGAAGGCCATTTGCTCCTGCTCTGTCAGCTTTCGATTAATCCCTGCAGGTATTAACCATTTCGCCAGAGCGTTGTATCGAGTAATAAGAAGCCGAGCGAGACCGCTACCAACGACCTTGGAGAAGGCGGACATGCCTTTCGATCTTTGCGCTGGCCATGCAAAGGTGTTGCCCAAGACGACCGAATGCACCAGCTCAGGCCGACGTCCGGCGAAACCGAGATCGATTGGGCCGCCCCAATCCTGCACCATGATCGTAGGTTCTTGAGCCCGAGATGGTCAACGAGCTTTTCTACAATGTCGGAATGCTCGCGCGGGAGAAAAGCGTATTCGGGCTTCGCCGTACTGAGCCCGAAGCCAGGATAGTCCAAAGCGATGCATCGGAAATGCGGCGACAGCTTGCGAAGGATGTGTCGGTAAAGAAAGGACCATGTAGGATTGCCATGAAGCAGCAGAAGTGTCGGTCCGCTTCCTTCATCGATGTAGCGAATAGTGTTGCCATCGATGTCGAGAACCCGGCTCGTAAAGGGGAAAAGGCTGCGATCAAGCCAACTCGGGTTTAATCCTTCGCTTATCGTACTGTCTCTCCTCGCGTGCACTCGTGGACCGACTAATGGAGCACAAAAATCCAAAGATACAAACAATGACCGACAGTCCATGTCGTATTGGAAGGAGTTATTTTGGGATCCATCATCCCGAAGCGCGGGAAGACGAATAGCCGATGCCTCAAATCAACCGTCTGTGTTCGCCAGGCTGGCGGTCATGGCCGACGATCGCAACACGGTTGAGAGTTGGACGCCGCCGAGCCACTCAGTCAGGCGCGATGCGTCTGATTCGAGGGCGCGACGTGCGCGGGCGGAGACTCGCTCCAGCAGCCGCAGCTGCACCGCACCCACGTCGTCCTGCACCCAGTAGCCGACGACCCGGCCGTCGACCCAGATTGTCGTGCCCGCGTTACCCTGACTGTCGAACAGCTGGTCTCGGTGGCGGTCGAGGTAGAAACGACGGGTCTGCCAACCCATCACGGTCGGGTCGAGCATGGGCAGGAGCGCCACCCATGGGCCAGGGTTCGGTGCCTCTTCGATGTCGTCGGGCAGCAGCCAGCCACGGACGCCGTGATCGAGGGAGACCTCGACGGCGGCGAGCTCGGCGAGTGCTGCACGCACCACGGTCTTAGTGGCCCCTAGCCACCAGACGAGGTCATCCTCGGTACCAGGACCGAACGTTCGCAGCCAACGGCGCACGAGCTCACGGTAGCCGTCGGCGGCGGTGCAGGGCTCCGGAACGTTGCCGAGCCAGTGGCGTGTCAACGTCCACCGTGGCCGTGCGGTACGCCAGTGACCGGTGTTGGTGGCGCGCACGATGTCGGCGCGGGCACCGAGATAGGTTAGCACCCGTGATGCCGACCACGGGTCACTTGCCGAGACGGTCACCTTCACGCGAATCATCGGCACCAGCTTGCGCAGTTCGAGAGCCGAGAGGCCATCCGGGTGCTCGGCGAGGATAGAGAGCACCTGGGCGCGGACGCGCTCAAGCCATTCCTCTCCGTCGGCGGCGAGTCCGGCCCTGACGATGTCCTTGGCCATCCGGATTTGCTGACTGCCCGCGACCCGTGCCGACGCGCTCCCCCATGCGGCGGCGAGCAGGTCGCGGGGAAACACGAACAGGGTTCGGCGCATGGCGAGCTGCTTAACGAGGCTGCGCTCCTCGTAGAGCGCTTGATCGAGGTGCGCAATCTCAGGCGACCGACCGCGCGCCCAGTACGAGAGGTAGACCGTGGCCGGCTCGGTTGCGTGGAGCACGGTCATCGCCCGGGCAACGGCCTCAGGGGAACTGACGTGGAAGGCCGGCGCCAGCGCATGCCGGACAGCTAGCCGGGCACGGCGCTCATCATCGGAAACGTGGCGCACTCGATTGTCCTTTCAGTCTCGCCAGCAGGTGTCTGCTCCGGCCCAAGCTGATCAGGCGAACAACCAGAGTGCCTGGCAAAGGACTCCACATCTTCAGGTAGCCCTTCACGGTAGTCTGAGAATAATTATGACGCCTGGAGCTCTTCCAGGCATCATTTTGCGAAGTTGGGTCACGGGGACCTCCAGCTTGTGACCCACACACTATCGCTCGCTACACCGAACGTTCAGATTACGCCCCGCGCGTAGCGTCCGCCGCCACGGGCGGCTTCGCTCAAGCGCGCATCTGAGATGTTATGCGGCTTGCGAGGAGTAATCATCCCGCTTCCCGGCCTGTTGTGTCAGGGAGCCGAAGATTCTGGTTGTTTTTTGACGTGTCCATCCGAGCTGCTGTCTCGATCTAGCGGAGTACGTCCGTGCACTAAACTTGGGCTTGATGGCGAAAAAGAGTCCTGAAAACGGTGCTCAATTCCTTCATTATTTTGGACCTTTGCTAGACGCACTGAGAGAACTCGGCGGATCCGGTACACCGGACGAAGTGGTGGAACAGATTGCTTCCGACCTCAAGCTTCCCGACGACTTGCAGAATGAGTTGTTGCCCTCTGGGGAATTACGGTTCCGGAACCAGGTTGCCTGGGCTCGCTTCTACCTGGTCCAGGAAGCACTCCTGGATTCATCGAAACGCGGCGTTTGGAGCCTCACCGAGCGTGGCCGGGCTACCCACCTTTCCCTTGAGCAGGCACGTCAGATCAGGGTCAAGTGGGTTCGCGTCTTCCAAGAGCGAAGACGGAAGGCACAAACCCTCAGCCCTGAACCGATGCCTGAACAACTTGTTGAAGACGTTTCGCCCCTCGATGCTTATCGGAAGCAGGTACTGGAGCTCATGCAGGAACTCCCACCCGCCGGCTTTGAGCAACTATGCCAGGCAATCCTGCGCGAGGCAGGTTTTGTGGAAGTCTCTGTTACAGGGCGTTCGGGCGATCAGGGAATCGACGGGCACGGCACGCTGCAGATCAATCCGCTCGTATCCTTCCGCGTCCTCTTCCAATGCAAACGGTACCGGGAGTCAGTGTCAGCGTCGCACGTGAGAGACTTTCGCGGTGCGATAGCTGGACGAGCAGACAAAGGTATCATCATTACAACGGGTGCCTTTACTGCTGAAGCCCGGCGTGAGGGCTCGCGCGATGGCGTCCCGCCCATCGAGCTAATCGACGGCGATAAGTTAGTCGACATGCTTGAGAACCTCGAACTTGGTTTGTTGCCTGTGAAGTCTTACAAAGTCGACACCTCGTTCTTTGATAAGTTCCGACAATAGCCGATTGCCGGGGTCGGTCATTGATTGCCGGCGAGTCGGATCCAACACTCGCGATGTCCCCGAAGCCGACTTGGAGACCGCCACGACCAATTCAACTCGCCGGCTGTTGCCGGGAGTGGCGGCAGCCACTCCTGACCATCAAGCTCTGGAACAGATCCGCGAAGCAGCGGAGAAGGGCGATGCGGCGGCGCAGACGATTCTTGGTGTGATCTACGCCGAAAGTGAGGCGTCACGCACGACGATGCCGAAGCCGTGCGCTGGTGCAGCAAAACTACCGATCAGGGTAGCCCACCCGCGCAGTTCCTGCTTGCTACGGTATCAGTGGGTAAGTAGATGGTGACAAAAAGAGAGCAGTGGCAGAACATCAAGCACTTAGGCTCCGGCGGTCAGGGAACTGTGTTTCTCGTAAGGCGGCCCGAAGCGGGCGCGGAATACCGGCAGGCAGCAAAACGAATAGAAAGTGTGCTTATGTCAACGGGAGGCGGCCTTGATCCTGAGCGAGTAAAGGCGCTGGCTGAAGACCTATATTTCTGCGGAAGACCGGGCGGGTTGTGTGAAGTGGCGGCTCTAAAGGATTTCTCCATCGATGGCCGCGATCAGGAACGTGCTGTCGGGCGACTGGAAGCAGAGATCAAGGCTCTCGAGACAATCCAGCATCCGGCGATCCTGAAGCTCATCGATGCCAGCCTCGAAGAACGGTTTCTGGTAACGGAATACTTCCCCGGTGGAAGCCTAAGCAAGAACCTTTCCATGTTCAAGGGCGATCCGCTCCGGGCAGTTAAAACATTTAAGGCACTGGTCGAAGGCGTGAAGCAGATACACGATCGGAACGCCATTCATCGAGACATCAAGCCAGAGAATATTTTCGTGTCAGAATCCGGCTCTCTGGTTCTGGGCGACTTCGGAATCGTGATTTTCAAAAGCGAATGACCGCCTCACGGCAACATACGAGCGGGCAGGAACGCGCTACTGGATGGCTCCTTGGGTTGACCGGAAAAGCCGCATTCATTGGACGAGATCGATCCCACGCTGGATATTTACCCTCTCGGTAAGTTGCTCTGGTGCATGATTTCAGGCGAAGACATGCTGCCCCGTGAAGAGTTTGAAGAGCATGAATATAATCTCGCGGCCCTTTTCTTAGACGCGTCGCGAGAGATGAAACTGGTCAACGATCTCCTGAAGAAATGCGTGGTTGCGCGGCGGGAAAATTGTCTCCCGAACGTCGATGATCTGCTCTTAGAAGTCGAAAATCTTGAACGAAGGCTGTCGGGCGGACGGGAAGGCAATATCCAATCATGGTCTTGTCGACTGTGCAGAATGGGAATGTACGAGCCGCAGCGCTGCGGACATGTCGAGCTGTTTATGACTCGGTAGCTCTCTTTGTGCTTTGCTAACTTTTTTTCGCTGATCGTCCCAGTTTCCATGCTGGCCGCTACGCAGACTCACAGATCCTCGTAGCCGCCGTACGGACTTGCGTCCAACGGTCCCGAGACGGGCTTCGAGTCCATTTCAAAACTCGGCGCTCTAGATTTGCATTCGAAACGCTTCATCCAGTCACAAGTACTTGCTGCGGTGAGATTTAGTTCGCCGAGGCCGGATAGGGAACGATAAACGCCGTTGTAATCGCACATCGAATTTCACTTCCGCTCCAATTCCGTCCCATATTGCCGGGGCACGACACAAAGAGCGTCGGCCTGCAATTCGAGCCCGCAGTTAACTCGCAATCCAGATCCAGTCAGCACGATCACACCTCAAACTACCTTGCTTCACAGAAACCCGAGTGTCCGCTTTCAACCCGCCGTTTTTTGGGCTGCGATGCGGGAAAGCAAGATACGGACGACGTCACCGCGGCTACTGCGGTCTGAAACCCGAAAGGTTGCGACCTGTCCGCTAACCCCGCCGGCCGCGAGCGCCGCGCGCACGGATTGAATCGGCGTCGAATCATCTACGACAAGCAGGGTGCGCTCAAGGGCGCGAAGTTCATCCAAAGCAGTCAATTCAAAGGCGGTACCAAAATTAGCTGTAGTATAGCCGCGAAGATCCACTAAAATTGCGTCGGCGACATCTGCCAGTCGCTGCATTGTTACTCGCCATGTGTCGTCGAAGCAGGGAAATTCGCGCACCTCGTATCTCCCGTCAAGTGCGGGTCTCGTCCTTGAGCGCAGTCTCTTCTCGAGATCCGTGGCAGAGCGAATGAAATAGTGGCCCAAAAGCAGCGTTGCAAATCGGAGCACCCCCTCGGGACTCGCTGTGCTTGCGGCGATATCGGGTCCCATGATCACATCCATCTCGCCCGCGGTTAACCACGCGCCGCAAACCGCCCGCAGCAAGCCGTCTGAGCGCGAGGCATTCCCGAACGTGCGTAGGAATAGAAGTTTTATCGGCTCACTTCGCGGACCTGTCCACATTCCGAGAATGTAAGGTGCGGTGAATATAATCACCTCCGCTGGTATAAACAACGCCCACCAACCCAGTGATGTGCCGGTTTCTAACTTCAGAACAAAGGCATTGATGGCGGCACCGACAGAGCCAGCCAGGAGAAAGGCAAACGCTTCCGGCGAAAGGCGTAACAACCGCTTCGCGAGGAAAGCTGCCGATAGCGAGCCCACAAGGATTCCGTATCCCAGGGCAAGGCAGAAAATAAGAAAGACCGCTAAATCTGTGGGTGATTCAACCTGTCGCTCCATCATTACTGCCGGAACGACCGCTACCAACATCCCTATAGGGGCAGCAAAGAGCCACCAGGAAACGGCCGAGGTCTGACCGGACCGGATCAACCCGGGCACGATGATCGCCAGAAGAAAGAAGCAGGAACTCAGAAATAATTGCGCTTGAGATAAAACGCTCTCCAGCAAGGGGCCATTTGGGTGCTCGATGAAAGTAACACCTCCCCAAAAAGCAAGTGTCGCGGACTGGGCCAGGGCCGCAACCACAACCGCCGCCCAGCGGCCTAGCATTTGACGCCGTGCCGCTTGGCGAGCGAGGTTGGCGCGCACAGCACCTTCTCCTGAAGAGTTGGGAGTCTCACGAAACTTGATTTGAACCTCGGCGCCCGTCGAGGAAGATGCCGTCAGCGCTTTCGCGGGCTGGCTCCGTCGCCGCATCTGTCGCATGATGGCGGCTCGGTAGATACGCCTGAGTAACCACCGCGCCAGAATGATCCCGAAGAGCAGGAGCGCGGGTTGCCCGATGCCGACCCAGAGCATCTCAGTAGGCGGATTAATCGTCGCGACCTCGCGTGTAGCGGCCGCTCGCTCACTCGGTGCCCTTAAGCTGATGATCGCATCGAGTCTTAGTTCGTCTCCGGGGCTCAAATGCACGCCTTCGCCCTCCAAATGGTCGAAGCCGATGAACTGTATCTTCACCCGATGCGTTAAAAGAAGTTGGGACGCGACGTCGGAGCACCCGATGGCGTCTTCCATGCTTAAGGTGAGCGGACAGAACAATTCCTATCTCCGAAGCCGTCACGTTACGGTCCAGCGAGAAGCGGAAGCTGACCGAGTACGGTTGATGTCATTCTCATTCCAGTCGACATCCGGACTTGCCGTTCCGCATCTGGCTTACAGTTTGCGGATTATCGACAGTTCGGACACTATCGTAAACGCTGCGCCTTCCACCGCGCTGGTACATCACCTTGCGTCCTGAAAGGGCGCCCGCACGGTGATAAGCAGTCTGCGCACGTACTCAGGCTCGCATGGGCGTACATCCCCGAATTATGAAACCCACCTTGGTGTACGTAGATTGTTGTGCTAAATAGCTCGAGAATGTCGAATTAGCAACAGCGTTTGATCGTCAGTCTGCTTGCCGTGCTGAAACGTACGATCTCTCAGCCGCCTAGCAAGCTCGGGCAAGGGAGCAGCCGCATTCTCGATCAATACAGATTTCAGCGGCTCCAGACCCAGGTCGCAATCGTGATTATCGACGACTTCGGTCATACCGTCAGTAAGGAACACAAATACGTCGCCAGATCCACTGGACATCTCCGAAACCTCGAACTGCACATCGCTGAGCAGAGCGATTGGGAGATTCGAGATCGACCGCTCGCTCACCGTGCCTGCCAGGCGGTCGAAATGCAGAACAGGCACATGGCCGGCGGTCGCGAGTTCCATCTTGCCCTGCGTGTAACTCAAGAAGGCAAGCGTCAAGAACATATTGGGAGCGCTGAGCGGCAGCAAGACTTGATTCAGCGCCGGAAGGAAACCGCAGGGTCCAACGGCGGCTAGCCAGGTTCGAGCCGCGCTCTTCACCATGGTCATAAGTACTCCCGCAGGTACGCCATGGCCCGAGACGTCCGCAACGTAAGCGAACCAACCGCGGTCATGCTGCACAAAGTCCACCAAATCGCCACTTACTTCACCGCTAGGCCAAGAGCATCCGTAGAATTCGAACGGATCCACCGCTGCGTTGATTTCGGGTACCAGACTTCGATGGATTGCGCCTGCAAGACGGATTTCGCTTAGCGTTTCGTAATAGCGTCTGCCCTCGGTGATGAAAGCGTAGAGGAACAGCAAGTATCCCGCGCCGATTAAAACGCTGGCGATTGCGGCATTGAAGAGCGCGTAGTGCTCGAAAGTGCCGAACTGCAAGGCGTGAATGCTTCGGCCTTTGCTCAAGACAGCCACAAGCCAGATATTTGCGGCAGCTTGGAGGCAACCGACGATCGCCATCGCGTTGAACATGCGCCGCGTACCAGTGACGACCCAGAGAGTAGCGGCAGAGCCGTTGACGAGAGCAAAACAGATATTGGAAGTCAAATTGGCGCCAAAGACCGTACCCCAGATGAAACTGAACGAGGCGATCAGGCAGAACACAGCGGCTAGGAATCGCGCGGTAGAGAGTGCAGGTAGCTGTTTCCAGTACTCAGCATTCTGTCGCCAGATCGCGGCCATGTTCACAATTTTAGAGTGTTAGGCTAAGATACCGCTCGGAAGCGATTGCTATCATGCGCCGTTCGTGGCGAAAAGCTCGCTGGCACTGGAACTCCCGCAGGCCCGGCTGCGTAACATCTTTAGCGTCTGGAGGCCCTGCGTGCTCTGGTTCTACGAATCTTTCTTTCCCGTTCTCTGGATCGCCTTTTTGATCTACTGGCCGATCAAAGCCGTCGGAACGAAAACCACCCAGCGTCTCGAGCCTGTCGCCTCGCGGATCCTGCGCGCCCTCACCTTCCTGATTGCGATCATCCTGTTCTCGACAACTCGCATTCCGCTGCGCTGGCTTTATCTTCAGCCCTGGCCGGCTGGGCTTTGGTCCTTCTGGCTGGGAGCTACCGTCATGGTCGCCGGCCTTCTCTTCGCCGTCTGGGCGCGAGAGCACCTCCGTGATAACTGGAGCAGCTCCGTCACGATTAAGCAGGGCCATGAGCTGATCACCACCGGGCCCTATGCAGTGGTCCGTCACCCCATCTACACCGGCATTCTGGCCGGGTTGCTTGGCACCGCGATCGCCCTCTCTCAGGTGCGCGGATTTATCGCTTTCGTCCTTATCGTCCTCGTGCTCTGGCTCAAGCTCCGCATGGAGGAGCAATGGATGCGCTCCCAGTTTGGAGAGACATATGCCACCTATGCCCATCAGACCGCAGCTCTAGTGCCTTACCTCATCTGATCGCCTGCGCTGCTAAATTCTCTGAGGCAACGCGCATTCGGAAGGCGGTGGTCGACATTCTCGAAGCAGAAGGGACATTGCACCTCGAATCAGTGTTTGAGGAACCGGCTGGATATCCGCGATAGCTGCACGCGCAAATGAACGGCGGCGTATCGCGCGTTGATGAGATCGGTGCCGACCGGCAGGTGCGGACCGTGCTTCTCGAAGATGCCGAAGGGCAGCACGCAGGTATTCTGCGCTTTCTTGATGGCAGCTATGAAGTCCGGTCCTGTCAGTGCTTCCCATTTGACAGACAACGACTGCGCGCGGACGCTTGCCACAAACAGGAGCACCACTAATCCGAACAGCAATTTCTCACAGCAGGCGTAAACCGGTTTCATAGTCGCAGGCAAACAGTGAGAACTAAGTTAGCAGGCGAACAAGGAGCAAGACTCGCGAATGAGAGGTCTCGCCTCCGTGCGTATACTGCGCCAGGTGACCGCGACTTCCGGGGAGAAGATTGCGCAGGTAAAGCCAAATCGGACAGTTATGAAAGTATGATGATTTTTGGTAGTTCTTCCCTGGAACAATAGACGTGAACTGAAATTCTGAGAACGTCGGGGATCTTTTTACGTAATTCTCTGCATATGTCCGAGTTGCGCTACACCGTTCGCACGCTGTTCAAGAAGCCGGGCTTAGCGCTCGCGGCAATCGTTTGTCTTGCTCTCGGTATTGGCGCCAACACCGCCATTTACACCGTGGTGAATGCCGTCGTCCTGCGACCCCTCCCTTTCAAAGATCCGGGACGCCTGGCCCGGATTTATACCGAGTTCCCGTCATACGGAAGCAGCGGCGGCTTTCACAAGTTTTGGATGTCGACACCCGAGCTGCTCGATTTACGGCGGCTGACGAAGTCCTGGACCTCGCTCGAGGCATACACGATCAGCGGTGTTAATCTTTCCGGCGGTGCCGAGCCAGTGCGGGTGACGGCCGCAAGTATCACTGGCGGAATGCTGCCGATGCTGGGTGTCGTGCCTCAGCGGGGACGCTTGCCGGGGCCGGATGATGACCGCTTCGGCGCGCCTTTGACTCTGGTTCTCTCCGACGGGCTGTGGCGTCGCGCCTTCGGTGGAAGCGCCAATATCATCGGCCACGAACTGAAGATCAATGGGCTGGGGGCAACCGTGATTGGCGTCATGCCCCGCGGATTCGCCTTTCCTCCCGGCGAAACCGATCCACCCGAACTGTGGTATCCGCAGCAGATCAATCCCAACAATCCCGGCGGCCGGGCGAGTCATTATCAATCCGTCGTCGGAAAGCTAAAGCCCGGAATCACGATCCAGCGGGCTCAGGCGGAATTTGGTCGAATCATGGCGGAGCAAGGCAGGAACAGGACGCCGAACTACCATAGCTTCGATCCCAAATTCCACACCATTCTGGCGCTGCCTTATCAGGGCGAGGTCATTGGCAATGTCAAAACGGCAATGCTGGTGATGCTCGGCGCAGTGGCGTTCGTCTTACTGATCGCGTGCGTGAATGTGGGCAATCTGCTTTTGGCACGGGCGGAGTCCCGCCACCACGAAATCGCAGTTCGGAAGGCGGTAGGCGCAAGCATGTGGCGCCTCGCGCGTCAATGTCTGATCGAGGGATTTGTCCTCGCAATAGCCGGAGCGGCGCTCGGATTGGCGGTCGCGTGGGGAGCTCTGCATCTGATCCTGGCGTTCAATCAAGGCAGCATCCCAAGAGCCGAAGAGATTGGCATTCATTGGAGTGTTCTAGTATTTACAGTGGGAGCCAGTCTTCTAACCGGCATCTTCTTCGGACTCGCTCCTCTCGCACAGTTCGCCGGCGATTCGCAGGAATCTTTGAAGACCGCGACGATCCGCAGTACTGCGACGCGCGGCACGCACTCGCTGCGACGCGTGATGGTGGTGAGCGAACTAGCCCTCGCCTTGATCCTGCTGGTGGGAGCAGGTCTGATGGTTCGGACATTCTGGAAACTCCAGCAGGTGAACATAGGTCTCGATCCCTCGCGCGTAATCACGATGCGCTTAGCGCTTCCGCAGGCGCAGTATGCGCAGACAGCTGCGGTGAAGCAGTTATGGACCAGATTGCTCGAGCGCGTGAATGCAATTCCAGGCGTCCGATCCGCTGCCGTTATCTCGGGATTACCACCGTTGCGGCCATTGAACGCGAACGATATCCAGGTCGAAGGCTATGTCAAAAAGCCTGACGGACCGGATCAGAATGTCGATTACGACCAAGCAGCCTCGCCTGGTTATTTCGAAATGCTGCGCATACCGATCATTGAGGGCCGGGCGTTCGACGCGAGAGACGGCGCCAACGCCAACAAAGTCGCCATTATCAACCTGACCATGGCGCGCGCGTTCTATGGTAACCAGAGTCCGATCGGCCGCCGAATCAAGGAAGACCGCGACATGCCCTGGTACACCATCGTGGGCGTTGCTGCCGATGTCAAGAATGGCGGTATCGACAAGCCCACCGGAACCGAGCTCTATTTCCCCTATTCCCAGCTCGGCGACGGCATCCGTACTTTGTACCTTGTCATCAAGACAGGCGGAGATCCTCAACGAATCCTTTCGAGTGTGCGGAGACAAGTGGCGGACTTGGATCCGTCCCTGCCGATTGCTCAAGTCCGGCTTATGGAAGATGTCATTGCCGCAGCCAACGCGCGGCCGCGCTTTCTAACGGTCCTACTCGCTTTGTTCTCTTTTGTTGCGCTCTCCCTGGCGGCAGTCGGAATTTATGGGGTGATGGCGTTCCTGGTTGCTCAAAGGACCAGGGAATTCGGCATTCGCATGGCCATTGGTGCACTCCCGGGCGATGTGCTGAGTCTGGTGCTCGCGCACGGCATGCGTATGGGATTGGTCGGGGTCGCGGTCGGCGCTTTCGGAGCCTTCGTACTTACCCGGTTCATCCGCCAACTCCTCTTCGCGGTTCAAGCGTTCGATCCTTTGACATTCTTGATCACCGCTGCGATATTGACTCTGGTGATTGCGGCAGCTTGTTACATTCCGGCGAGACGAGCGACGCGCGTTGACCCCATGATTGCCTTGCGATACGAATGAACCATGGCGCTTCATCGCCACGAAGGCGCGTGCGCCCGGAATCTCAGATCCGTTCATGGCGTTCACCAAGCGCTTCGCGACAGAGTGCGCCGCGGAGAAATCACTTCAAGTTGCCACTACCACCAGCGCAGTCGTTCGGCGCGCCCCCACTTTCCGGTATCCATGCGGAACCGTAGATTCAAAGTAGATCGCGTCCCGCTCCGCCAACTCCGGCTCCTCCGCGCCGATCTGCAAACCCAGCTTGCCGGTGATCACGTAAAGAAACTCGACTCCCGCGTGCTGATGCGTGCGCGCCCGCGATCCCTCGGCTGCTTCTTCGAACTCGGCATAGTAGGCGTTCATCTTCCGGTTCTCCGCCAGAAAGTCCAGGCACTCGAAATGATAAGCGGGATGCCGCCGATCGGGTGCTTCAGGAAAACGCAGCCGGTCTCGCTTTCGCATAATCTCGAGCACCGGTCTGGGCTCCGGATTAAAAAAGTACTCCAGCCCAACGCTAAACACGAGTGCGATGCGCAGAAGCGTAGGCAGCGTCGGATGCATGAGGTCGCGCTCCAGTTTCGATAGCAGTGAGGGAGAAAGGCCGGTGTGCTTGCTCAGCTCGCTCAGCCCCATGCTCTTCCGGAGCCGTAAGCGTCGCAGCTTCTCGCCGATCGAATATCGCTTTAGGCCTTGCGTGATCGTTTCCGATTCCATTTCTCTTTCGTTTTCCTTTGAGGCAAATTTTTCATCGCTTTTTGAGGCCCAGGCAAACAGGCCATCGCATTTTCTTTACACTAAATCCGATTTTCTCTAGGATCAAGTTGTGGCCGCGAAAAAGTAGGCCCGCACGGAATGAGAAAGGATCGATATCGGTATGAAGAAACTGGATGTACTGGCGCGCGCGCTGGTGGTGATCGGAGCTCTGAACTGGGGCTTGGTCGGAATTTTCCACTTTGATCTCGTCGCAGCCATCGTAGGCCGGCACTTTGGCGAAACCACGCCCATCAGCTCGGCAATTTATGTCCTGGTAGCCCTCGCGGGAGTGTTCGAAGCGCTGTCCTGGAGGGCTGTCCAACGTCGTAAGAACGAAAGTTACTCGCCGGCGCGCGCATAACTGGATCGCGCATATACAAAAGGAGAAAACATTACATGCAATATGACGACATCGTAAAGACGGAGCCCGAGCCCGGAGCACGCCAGGAACATCGCGAGGGACCATTCGCACGAAGCATCGAACAGCAAACCGCAAAGCTCCCGTCGGATCTGTTCCTGTGGGCTGCTTTCGGCTCCATAGCTGGTTCACTGGCGTTTAACTTAGGCCGAAAAGCTCACGCCGCATTATTCGTCGGCCAGTGGGCTCCCACCTTCTTGCTGCTGGGAATCTACAACAAGCTGGTGAAACTTCACGGCTCGGAGGGCGTATAGAATCCACGCGGGCGCGCCTGGGATTCGCCGTGAAAGTGCTGGGCCAGTCCGGTCTCAAAAGCAACGATTCACGGCGCTGGCAGTCGCGTCCTCACCTCCGGGTATCCATCGAGTATCTCCACGCCATCTTCACCTATTTAGAGAAGTCGAAGATTCGCATGTACCGGATGTCCTCCGACGTGGCGCCCTACGTCACGCATCCGGATCTGCCGAAGTTCCACCGGCAGGTCGAGGAAAGCCAATGCGAGTTGGCCGAACTCGGCCGCCGCGCGAACCAGATCGGTCTACGGCTCTCGTTTCATCCGTCTCAGTACATCGTGATGAATGCGCCCGACGAGACGCTGCGTCGGCAAAGCGTGAAAGATTTGGCAACACAGACCGAGATACTCGACCGGATGAACCTCGGTCCCGAGGCCGTGCTCGTCATTCATGTGGGCGGAGCCTACGACGACAAAAGCGCGGCCGCGGATCGTTGGGTAGCGAGTTACCAGGCTCTGCCCGAGCCGGTGCGTCGGCGATTGGTGTTGGAGAACGATGACGTCCGCTTCAGCGCCGCCGATGTTCTGTGCATTCACGCGCGAACCGGCGTGCCGCTGGTCTTCGATATGCAGCATCACCAATGCCTCAACCCGCGACGCTTGCCATGGCGCGCTACACTCGAACAGTTTTTGCGGACTTGGCCGGCAGGAGTGCGTCCCAAAGTTCACTACTCCTCGCCGCGTACCCAGATGCGGGAAGTCGTTCGTACCAACCGGAAAACAGGCAAGAAAGAAACCGTGTTGCAGCTCCCGATATGGACCGCGCACGCCGACTTCGTCCATCCCTTCGACTTCATCCGCTTCGCACGCGAAACCCAGGATCTCGACTTCGACATCATGCTCGAAGCCAAAGCCAAGGACCTGGCGCTCCAGCGTCTCCGCCAGGACATCAGGTGCTATGCACCGGACCTGCAAGAGCACTTCGACACGCTCGCCACAGCCGGACATGCCTCCGATTTAGAAATTGCGGCTCCGGAATTCGAGCCTTTCTAAATTGGTTACCCCTCGGCGGCATGATGACCGTGCGCTGCCGGCTTGCGGGACCGATTTACTTGTGGAAGGGAACGTCTCCCCTCCTTTTTTGTGCTGCTAGAGACCGCTGCCGAAGACGGCAACTTCTTAATTTGGGCCCTGACCCGCACTGGCACAAATCATCGCGGCCAAGATTTTGCCCGGTTTGTCAAACGTGAGGCTCCTCTGGTCATCAACGGCTCACGCAAGCTCGGACCGATCCTCTGGCGATAAACACGCACATCCAGAAGGTCGGGCCGCATTTCAAATCGTGAGCCAATTGAGCCGCCCAAGAGCGCCGTGTGCGCATCATTCGTGGGGCGCTCCGATACGAGGGTCTGAAGGAAAATGATGAGGATGTCCGGGTCGAGTTCGGGCGCTTTATGGGACTTGTTTTTGGGCAACACTGCTTGTCATGCGTTCAATCACACTGGCTAAGGTGCGGTGATTGACGGGTTTGGAAACATAGTCATCCATTCCAGCAGCGAGGCAAAGTTCGCGGTCGCCATCTAGGGCATTTGCAGTCATAGCGATGATACGACTTCTAGTCCCCTTGGCTGATTCCTGCTTTCGAATCTGCCGCGTCGCCTCTAACCCGTCCATTTCCGGCATTTGTACGTCCATGAAAATGAGATCGAATCGCGCGCGGTTCCATTCGATTATTGCCTCCAGCCCATTGTTGACCAACGTGACTTGATGACCCATCTTGCCGAACATCGCCGCCGCCAGTTTTCTGTTGACTGGGTTATCTTCAACAACGAGAACAGAAAGGGAACGCTCAGCAACGGAGAAACTGGGCGCAGCGACCCTCGCCGGCAGTGTCTGAGAGGGATACGCTAGCGCTCTTTCGATGGCAGCGCGCAACTCAGTAATGCCAATTGGTTTTAGCAAATAAGTTGACGCGGCGTCAGCCGAGCAAAAACCTCCGTTCCCGGAACTCAACATCACGATCGTCGCAGTGCCAGAAGCCGGACCCAGCCCCATGCGTCGCATGAAATCAGAACCATTCATGTCTGGCATCTGATCGTCTACAAGAACAACCTGGAATGGCTTTCCATCTACAGCGGAATTCTCCAGGACGGTCAGGGCCGCTGATGCGGAGGGTGCACATACTATCTCCATCTTCCAAGTGGACGCAATTTCGGCAATCATACTTAGGCTAGCGGCGTTCTTATCAACTATGAGTAGGCTTACATCTTGTAAATTGTTGGAGATCTTGTGGGCGAGAGTTTCCAACGAGGGCAACTTACCAAAGTCGGCAGTGAAATGGAACGTGGAGCCTTTATTGGGGGTACTCTCCATCCAGATAACGCCGCCCATCAACCGCACTATCCGCGCGCTGATGGCCAGCCCCAAGCCGGTCCCGCCATGGCGTCGCGTTGTGGCCGAATCTGCTTGCTCAAATGGCTGAAAGAGCTTGCGCTGCTTTTCCGTGGGAATCCCCACTCCTGTGTCGCGGACAGCCACATGCAGTTGAACGCTAGATTGGGTTATCTTTTCGACACTCACTCTGATGCTGACTTCGCCTTGACTCGTAAACTTGAGAGCATTTCCGGCAAGATTCAGCAGTACCTGCCTGAATCGGGTTGGGTCACCGACTACCGTCAACGGCACATCGGGTTCCAGGTAGTAGATCAGTTCCAGGTTCTTCTTGTGAGCGGAGGGCGCGATGCTCTTGATAGAAGTGCCGACCACCTCCTCGAGACTGAATTCCACTGACTCCAACGTCACCTTACCTGCCTCAATTTTGGAGTAGTCGAGGATGTCATTCAGGATGACCAGTAAGGCCTCGCCAGAGTGTCTGATCAAGGCGTGATACTCGTGTTGCTCCATCCCAGACGACGACATGGCTAGCTCCGTCATGCCAATAATGCCGTTCAGAGGGGTTCGGATTTCGTGACTCATGTTCGCCAGGAAATCGCTTTTTGCGCGACTGGCCGCTTCCGCTTTATCCTTCAGCCTGTCGGCTTGCTCAAGCTGCCGGCCGATGACGGCAATTTGCTCGGCTACGCGACGTTTCAGAAGAATCATCCTCTGGATCACCACCCAAGCGAACACTATGAGAATTGCAAAGATAGCGCTTAATAGAACATATAAAAGGTGCGTGCCCGACAACCACGACGTTGCACTCACTACGGCCACGTCTTTCGTGGACCGCAGTAAGATCCGAATCCCTTGGGTTCACTATTTTCATCGAGCGAGACCACGCAGGTTCCGGTGAGACGGGGGTGACGGCCTCGTTCCAGATCACGAAGGCTTTGGGGCATTTCACACTTCAGGTTGGAACCTCCCTTCTGATCGATCGCGTTCGGCCTGATGGCAGCACGCTGTTTGGCTTGATTACTGATGCGTCCCGTCTGGCTGGCTTCTTGCCCAATGTTGAGGGGTGCAAAAAGCGTGAGAAGCCCATTCGTAGGCTTGGCAGACGACGCCGCTCCACCTAGCGCCAGGAGGAGTAAGAGACTAATGAGGATCGCGAGCGTCCGCACTTAGCCCACTTATCGGTCGCGCGGGCGGCTGCGGATTCCGGGGCATGTGAATAATCGTTCCGGAGTGACGTGAATAAGGAGTCCAGGCCGGACTGGATGAAGAAATCGGGTTGGGCCGGGAGGATACTCGCATCCCGTTTATAAGCAACTTTCGGAAGTGCTAGTGGGTATAAACAAAATTATTCAAGCCTGAAGCTGTTGCGCCTCGCGGATAGGGTCAGGATAACGGGCCATCCGACAGTTAGCCGGCGTGAAGCCGACTTCCCGTTCCTAATCCTGCCCAAACCAGCGGACAGCCGATGACTCGGGAAAGATCGCGGATCCAGCTCCCAAGCAACTCTTAGTTCACTTCGTCACACCTTAGGAAACACGGCGGATTCCATACTCGAGGGTGAAATAAGTTGGGGCTAATATGGATAAGGGTTCCATAAGCTTCGCTAGTTCCTCTGCTACGCCGTGAACTTCAAGCCGGGTGACTTGAGCGATTTTAAACACCTCGCTCAGAACAGCGCCGACATTCGCAAGATGCGCGAGGAGCCCTTCTGCATCCTCGTATGCCTCGCGGCAATGCACGTCATCTCCATTGAAACTGAAGCCGTAGTATAAGCACTTTGGCTCCTGGGCAGTAATCGATACGAACTGCTCACAGAAATCTTTGAATTCATCCATTTTTCCGTCTGAGACTCTGAAGTATGGATGAATAGATACGACTCGATCGTTCGTTGGCACGGTCATATTCTACGCGGGACGCTCACTCGAGCGGAGAACGTCGGCAAGTTAGGCCCCTGCGTGCCCGGTCCGGATCGGAGCACAGAGGGAAACTTGTCGGTCCGTATGTGGCTTACAGTTTGCGAACGTACCCTGATTCGGAACATTGGGCAAGACCTGTCGGGCTTCCGAGCCACGTTACCTGAATGCGTTTATCGCGACCTTGGAAGCTGGCCTGTAGCAAGATTTCCCACATGCAGACTTCTGGCCGGTCTGCAGAAATCAATCCGCGAGAAGCGCGTTATACGGCAAGTGACGCCAGCAGAATCGAAAGATACCTCTGCACTGGGCGACTAGAAGGCAAAATCTCTACCGCCGCCATTTGACATTGTTCACGACATCTGGTACGCTCTTATCGGCTTCCGATAAGAGACAATGAGCGAGAAGCGGGCAGACCTTCTACGTGGAACTCTTGACTTGCTGATCCTGAAAGCAGTGTCTCTGCAGCCGTTGCACGGGGTAGGCATTTCTCAACGCATTACGCAGATCACCAAGGGGGCCTTTCAGGTAAGTTTCGGTTCGCTTTTTCCTTCATTGCACCGGATGGAGGAAAAGGGATGGATCGAAGCCGAGTGGCGCTCATCCGACAATAACCGCCGGGCCAAGTATTATCGTTTAACTCAAGCAGGACGCGCCCAACTCAAGGCGGAAGAGCAGCAATGGAATCAACTGGTGAAGATCATGGCGGCGGCCGTTCAATCTAGTTGACCCTGGACCAACATGATGCCAAAGCGAATTCTGAGTTTGTTTCGAAACCTGTTTCGCAAGGCGGAGGTCGAGCAGGCGCTGGACGACGAACTCCGTTCGTCGTTGGAAGTGCTGACGCAAGAAAAGATAGGACAAGGGCTTTCGCGGCCGGAGGCCTGGCGTAAAGCTCTCATAGAGCTCGGCGGCATTGAACAAGTGAAGGAAGAGGTGCGCCGTATTCGGGCTGGGCACATCCTTGAAAACGTCGTCGGGGATACTCGTCTCGCGGTCCGGATACTGGCCAAGCGGCTCAGCTTTACAGCGGCGGCAATCCTGACGCTCGCTCTGGGCATAGGCGCGACAACTGCGATGTTTTGTGTTGTTGACGCAGTTTTGCTCCGCCCCTTGCCGTATCGGGAACCTGGGCGGCTGGTTTCATTTTTTTCCGTTATTCGGGGTTTCGCCCGGAACCTGCCTGCACCAGGCGATTACGCCTACTGGAGAACGGAAACGAACATATTCGAAGGTGTGGCAGCCGATGACTCACGCTCCTACACTCTTACAGGCGACGGCAACGAAGCGGAACAGCTAGGCGTAGAAGCAGTCAGTCCCGATTTGTTTCCGCTTTTGGGGGTGACCCCTCTGCTGGGGCGCGTCTTTGGCCCTCCGGAGGATAAACCGGGCGCCGATCATGTCGTCTTGATTAGTTATCGGTTATGGCAGGGTAAGTTCGGCGCAGACCCTTCGCTAGTAGGTCGAAGCATTGTCCTGAATGGTGAAAAGTGGATCGTTCACGGGGTGATGCGGCCGGGTTTCGCGTTTCCGTTCGCAACCACCGAGGCGTGGATACCGATCGATCTCACTCCAGAGCAATTAAATGATCTTGGGGATCACTACCTGAATGAGGTAGTGGGTAGGCTGAGGCCCGGTGTCACGGAAGAGCAGGCTAACGCGGACTTGCTTCTGGTTAGCCAGCGAATGGCTCGTGAACATCCCGTCCCGTCCGGTGGCGGCGCCAAAGAGCGCTTTTTTGTGGAGCCGCTTCGCGCCACCTACACCCGCGATGCGCGTTACGGATTGCTACTGCTAATGGCCGCGGTCACATTCATTCTTTTCATCGCTTGCGCCAATGTTGCAAGCCTCCTCCTGTCGCAGATCGAGCAGCGACAACACGAGATTGTGGTGCGCGCTGCGCTTGGCGCGGGCCGTGCGCGCATTTTCTCACAACTTTTAACGGAGAGCGCAGTACTTGCGGTCGCGGGTTGCGTGGTCGGGGTTCTTCTCGCTGAGAGCTCTCTCGGTTTTCTGAAAGCATTAATCCCTGCCGACTTGGTCCAGTCGATGCCGCTGACTCTCGATCTCCGGGTTTTATGTTTCCTGGCCATCGTTTTATTCGTGAGCACGCTGTTCTTTGGCAGTGCCCCTGGGGTGAGAGCGTTGCGTGTTGATTTAAACGAGATTCTCAAGCAAGCACCAAGTAGAGCACTGACGACCTCTCGGCCCCGATTAGGCGAGATCTTTGTAGTTGCGGAAGTCGCTCTCTGCATCATCCTTCTGATAGGCGCTGGGCTGCTGCTCGAATCGTTTTGGAAATTGCATTTTCTTGATCCAGGCTTCCAATCCGATCATGTAGTGACACTGTCGCTCGTAACGCCGACAACAAAACGGTTCGTTGGTTTCAACCAGCGCAGGCAGGTATTCGACAGGATACTGGAGCGGGTTAAAGCGTTACCCGGTGTTGCCGCTGCGGCGTTTACGAGCGCTGTTCCCCTCAGTTTGAGTGACGGAGGAATGATCGGAACGCTGCCATTTATTCCTGAAGGAGCCAGGCTTCAGCAGGGTGTGGAGAGCGCGCAGGACCGTGTGATCACGCCAGACTATTTCAAAGTTCTGCACATATCGCTGGATCGAGGTAGGTTCTTCGATGAGAACGATGGCACAAACGCTCAGCCCGTAGCCATCGTAAATGAAACGATGGCGCGAACATATTGGCCGAATGAAGACGCAATCGATAAGAGATTCAAATTCGCCTCCGCCCTGCCCACGCCTTGGATACGAATTGTAGGCGTCGTTCGCGATGTCAGGCAGATGGGCTTGGACCGGCCGCCACAGCCAGAGATGTATTTCCCATACAGACAAGCACGCGGTAATTACATGGTTATGCAAGATCTGGTTGTACGAACGACTGGAAGCGTATCAGTTCTCGGAAATTCGGTTAGGCACCTGGTTTCGTCAATAGATTCCACTCAACCTGTGTCGAGCGTAACGTCAATGAGCGAACGTCTGGATCAGAATATCGCCCCGCGACGACTTCGAGCCTATCTCCTCGCGGCGCTCGCTGGTATCGCATTAACGTTGGCGTGCGTCGGCATTTACGGAGTGATGATGTATTCGGTTACGCAGCGCATGCACGAGATCGGAATTCGCGCAGCTCTCGGCGCAACGCCACGCGATCTTTTCCGAACTGTGCTCGGCCGGGGCGTTACGTTGACGTTGCTTGGCATATGTGCCGGACTTGCCGGGTGTGCGGCATCGGGGAAGCTTATAGAAGGCTTACTTTTTGGCGTGAAGCGTTCTGATCCACTCACGCTTGCGGGGGCAATAGTTCTGCTGGCCGTTGTGGCTATTGTGGCCTGCTGCGTCCCTGCTCGCCGTGCGGCAAAGATCGATCCGGTGGTGGCACTGCGGAGTGAGTAGACAGCGCACTAGCCTAGTTATCGCGGAGCAACATCTCGAAGGAGGAAGAGGAAATGACTCGAAGTATTCGGGCGGCAACAACCATTTGTTTTCTGGCAGTTGGCTTGTCCATGGCGGCAATGCAAGATTCCGCCGTTGACGGACGATGGCAAGGGTCGATGATGACGGCTAACGGGCCTGTGACCGTCGCGTACAACTGGAAAGCGAAAGGCGGCGTTTTGACGGGAACCGGTGAAACGCCGGCGGGTTCGCAGGCAGTCACAGACGGAAAAGTAAAAGGAAACGAGATATCCTTCAAAACGGAAATCAACGGTCATGTCATCGAACACCATGGCACAATAACCGGCGATAGAATCCTGCTGAAGAATTTCGGTCCCGGTGGCGAATTTGATCTGCAACTTAAGCGCGTCTCGAGCGGTAAGAAGTCCGAGTCGAAGTAACCCTAGTGACGCTTTAGGAGCAGCCGAAGCGAATCAGTGGAAATAGCTCCCAATCGATGAATTGTCACGGC
This sequence comes from uncultured Acidobacteriaceae bacterium, assembly GCA_963722935.1. Lineage (GTDB taxonomy): Bacteria > Acidobacteriota > Terriglobia > Bryobacterales > Bryobacteraceae > Bog-105. The sequence goes on from CAVROY010000003.1 coordinate 269,164, forward strand.
GGCGTTATCGCTCAATGCTCGCGCGAGGCGGCCCAGCGTTCACCAGCGCATTCCACTTGGACGTATAGTCGGCTATGGTGAGATCGGCCACAAACGGGCTTCGGAGATCTTATAAAAACTCAGCGTCGGCCAAGCGGCTCCCAAAGCGACGGACGTGATCGCAAGCTGCCGGTACGATGAGCTTTCTTCGACGAAATACCGATTCCTCCCGCAAACGCGCCATCCCGTCGCCGAAATCAAAATGCGATGGGGTTGAGGCCAGGCTGCGCTTTCAAAGTGTCTCGACGGCAGCGTAGCAGCGCCCCTTCCGGGATGAAGGCGAACTCGGCCTCGCCGATATCTCCAGTTTTTGCCAAATCCAGAGCACGTCAATCGGTCGCAAGCAAGGATACTGAGACCGACCTATAATAATGCAAGTCATGAAACGCGTGGCCTTCCTTCTCGCCCTACTCGTCTCGCTCTTCACCTTTCAAGCGACCGCGGCTGAGGAAAGATTGGGCAAAGTAGAATTCGCTAACACCTGCTCCGCCGCCGCTCAGCCGCAAATCAATCGTGGCGTCGCTCTCCTGCACGATTTCTGGTACGAAGAAGCCAAGCGCCAATTTCAGGACGTTTACACGCAAGATCCCAACTGCGCGATCGCCCACTGGGGAGCCGCGATGAGCCTCTATCACCAGATCTGGAATCGTCCCAATCAGACGGCGCTCGACGAAGGCTGGAGCGAAATTCAGAAGGCCAAATCAATCCCACTCAAAGATCCACGCGAACGCGAATACATCGCCGCTGCAGCGGTCTTTTATCAAAGCGGCAAAGTGGAGTACCAGGTCCGAGTTGACCAGTACAGTGCCGCCATGCGCAACCTCTACCGGCACTACCCCAACGACGTCGACGCTGGTGCTTTCTACGCACTGTCACTCCTTGCTTCGGAGGAGCCAAGCGATACCAGCCTTTCTCACGAACGCCAAGCCCTCGCCATCTTGAACCCGCTATTCGAAAACGATCCCGACAACCCCGGGCTCGCGCATTACATCATTCACTCGTGCGACAACCCCGTCATGGCCCTACAAGGCCTCCATGCGGCCGAGCGCTACGGCGACATCGCCCCTAGTGCTGCCCACTCCGCCCACATGCCAGGCCACATCTTCGCCCGCTTAGGAATGTGGCAGCAAGACATTCAGGCAAACCTTCTCTCCGTGGCCGCCTCGGAATACGCCGAGACCAAACACCATGGCGATGGTGTGCACGCCCTTCACGCCTACGACTTCCTCCTCTACGCCTACCTGCAAAGCGGCCAAGACACCAAAGCCAAAGAGGTCGTCAACAAGACGGCCGCCATTCTCAACGATCTCGACGCCATGGGCGATATGAACATCATGGGTATGGGCGGTAGCTTCGTGCCTATGTTTCGCATCGAGTTCCCGGCGATCTACCATCTCGAGCGCCGCGATTGGAAAGCGGCTGCAGCACTTACACCCAACTCCTCGGCGCCGCCTGAGTCGCAGCTTGAAATCTTTTGGGCCCGCGGCATCGGCCAAGGCCATTTGCGCCAGGCCGAAGCAGCCAGAGTCAATCTTGCGGCGCTGGCGAAACAGGAACAAATTATAAGGAAGGGGCCGCACGCCTACGTTCTGGGAGGCAGCGGACAGAAAATCGCACACGGCGAACTCGAGGCTTGGGCCGCCTTCGCCGAAGGCAACGAACAACTCGCCATCGAGAAAATGCGAGCGGCCGCCGACCTACAGGATAGAGTCGGGCAGAGAGAAGTCGACATTCCCGCTCGCGAAATGCTTGCTGACCTCATGCTGGAATGCAAACATCCGGAACAGGGTTTGGCCGAATACGAGAGGGCGCTCAAAGTAAGTCCGAACCGCTTCAACGGACTCTATGGGGCCGGCATCGCTGCCGAAGCCGCTGGTGACCGAGCCAAAGCCGCAACCTTCTACACTCAACTCCTTAAACAAAGCGACCAGGGAGCGAACAGCAGCCGTCCCGAACTTGCACACGCCAAGAACTTCTCCTCCACGCTGAACTCGTACAACTGAGGTTTGCGAGTGGGATAGCTGCTCCCCGCTTATCGCGTAACGACGAATTTACTCGTCGAGCGCGACTTCTAGGATTCGCAGAATACCTACCGATAAACGCCGTTGCATCCGCTCACCGAAGCCCGCTTCGACAGGACACAGCCCGCCCGACTAGTCCAAGGCCCACGCAGCCCCCGGTGACACGCCTCGAAAATAATCCTTACTTCCAGCCGCTCAATCACATAAAAGCCAAACCATCCCGAACCCACCCTGCTTTCCGGCCATGCCGTGCTACGCTCCAGCCGGGCAAGGCCGGCCATACGCCGTCGCTTGTCCATTTTATTTTTGGAGGCAATTCCCGCCATGTCAGCAGCACGTCAAGCACGCCGCGAGCGCCGCGAAGCCGAGCGCAAAGCCAAGAAAGCCGAAACCCGGCGCATCAAAGCCGAGGGTCCAGCCGAACTTCCCCTCGAAGCAGAATTTTCTCCCGAGCTCGTCACCGAAGCCAATGCCGTCCGTGAGCGTGTGCATCAGCGCACGCGCATTCCGCTGTCCTCCGAAGATGGCTTCGTTTCGCAAACCGCCGCGGCGTCCCCCAACCGCGCAGAAATCAATCGCGCCAACGCACAACACGCCACCGGCCCGACCTCTCCGTCAGGCAAATTGGCTTCGTCTCGTAATTCGCTGAAGCACGGTCTCGCCTCCGGCACGCTGCTGATTCCTGGCGAAGATCCGGCCGCGTTTGAATCGCTCCTGCGCGGCCTTTTAGAAGAGCACCAGCCAGCCGGCACCACAGAAGACCTGCTGGTTCGCGAAATGGCGCAATCGTTTTGGCTCGCCCAACGCGCCGTCGGCCTCCAAACCGGCTGCTTCACGGCAGACGGAGTGAATGAAAAGAGTCTTGCCTTATATCTTCGCTACCAAACCACCCAGGATCGCGCCTTTCACAAGGCTCTGAACACCCTCATTCGCCTGAAAAGAAACCGCATAAAGGTGACGCGGACGGTCCCCGCCGTCTGCGTGGCCCCGGAGCCTGGCTTTGTTTCGCAATCCGCCACATCATCGCACGAACGCGGCTTTGTTTCGCAAAACGACCCCGCCTCCGCAGCAAACGACCAGTTCGTTTCGCAAAATGAGCCTTCCGACGCTTCCGAAATCGAAACTTCACTCTCCGAAGCCGCCTGATCCGCCATTCTGCTTCTTCGCTCGGCATATTTCGTACCTGTTGTGTGCCGATCGCGACCCAGAATGCCGCTCGCGTGAAACCACTTCGTTTCCGGAGCCGATCTAATAGAGGCAACCAATGAAACGGACCATACCGCGCTTACTTGCGACCATCATTCTCGCGCTTGGCCTCGTTTCCAGCCGCGCCGCCGCGGCCCAGAACTGGCAGCTCGTGTGGTCAGACGAATTCAATGGCCCACCCGGCGCCGCTCCCGACCCCGCAAAATGGCGCTACGACACAGGCGGTGGCGGATGGGGCAATAAAGAGGAGGAAGTGTATTGCGCCCCCGGCTCCGACGTGTCTCCATGCAGCAGGGCCGCGCCCAACGCGTCTCTCGATGGCAATGGAAACTTGATCATCCGGGCCCAGCGCTCCGCCGGTACGTGGACCTCTGCGCGCCTCGTCACCTATCCCGTCGCGACATTCAAGTACGGGCGCTTCGAAGCGCGCATGAAGCTGCCCATCGGAGCAGGTGTCTGGCCGGCCTTCTGGCTGCTCGGCGCGAACTTCAAGACGGGAGGCTGGCCCCGCTGCGGCGAGATCGACATCATGGAATGGGTGCCGCAATACGGGCCGTCCACCACCTCGTCCACCATCCACGGCCCCGTGTCAATCGGCAAAGGGATTGGCTCGCAATTCACTTTCCCCAACGGCGGCCGCGTCGACGATGCCGACTTCCATACCTACGGCGTCCTCTGGTCTGAAAACGAGATGCAGTTCTATCGCGACGATCCGGCCCACACTTATTTCACAATCACGAAGCGCGACGATCCGCCCGGCGATTGGGTTTTCGATCATCCCTTCTACATCCTCTTGAATCTGGCGATGGGCGGCGCCTTTCCCGGGAAGACGGATGCGACCACACCCAATCCTTCTGTCCTGACCGTCGATTATGTGCGAGTCTATTGCCCGGCCGCGTCCGCCACCTCGAAATAGCCTACGCCCGATACGATCTACTTCCTTTGCGCCTCCCCGGACGTCCGCGCCGTTCGCGCCTTGGCCACAATCTCGCGCACTTCAGCCGCCAGGGTCGGTGCGTGATAGCAATACCCGTCCTTGATCGTCCACTCGACCCCGCCGCCGTGCACCTGTTTGCCGTTTTTAATCTCTTCCACGCCCATCGGATACAGCACTTTCATGTTCTCGAGCGGATTGCCATTGACGACAATCAGATCGGCGAAGTAGCCGGCGCGAACGCCGCCGAGTTTGCCCTCCATGCCTAGAATTTTGGCGTTATTGCCGGTTACGTGCTGAATAACTTTAATGGGATTGAACCCCGCTTCTTCTTCCAACTCCAGTTCGCGGAGCAGGCCGAAACCGTAAATCTGGTAAATGAATCCGGCGTCGTCGCCGGAGCCGATCGTGCCGCCCATGCGCTCAAATTCGCGCAGCGCCGCTTCCCAAATGCGGTAGTTCTCTTTCCAGAAAACTTCATCGTTTGAGGTCCATCCGAGGAAATACGATCCGTGGTTCTTCGGATTCGGGCGAAAGTATTCTTCCAGTGTGGGATGCAGGTATTCGGCGAACCAGGGCTGGTTCTGCGCGCGCTGTAGATCGCGGCTCGCTTCGTAAATGTCGAGTGTGGGGTCCCATGCGACGTTGGCTTTGATCATCGCCGCGAACACTTCGCGCAGTTTATCCGGATCGGCCTCGCGCCAGAGATGGCCCGCGTAGCGAAAGCGATCGGTTTCGTTGTTGTAGTTGTAGGTCGGCGGAAAATTTTGTACGCCGTCGAGCAGCGCCGCATCCGGAATGCCGTACCAGTGCTCGATGCTGCGCGTGCCGAAACGTATATCGTCCCAGGCGTTCGTCTCTTCGACGCCCACGTGGTGCGCCACCGGAAGGTTCAGTTTGTGCGCTTCGTCTTCAGCGGCTTCCAGAATGTCGCGATACACGCCCAGGAACTTGACGCCGTCCGCGCCGATCTCTTTGTAATGGCGAATGCGTGCGCGCGCTTGTTCGGGCGTCGTGGGCATCGGCGGGTCGGCATTGAACATCGGATAGACGAAAAAGCGAGGCGCGGCGACTTCACCCGCGGCGCTCTTGGCGCGTAGAGCGAGGGTCTTCTTGGTATCGCTTCCGACATCGCGAACCGTCGTGATGCCGCACGCCAGCCAGATCTTCAGCTCGTAATCGATGGGCTGGGGAATGCCTCCGCGTTCGTCTTGCGTGTGGGCGTGCAAGTTGATCAAACCGGGAAGGACATATTTTCCCGTCGCGTCGATCTCGACATCGGCCGGCAGCCGTTTGGCGCGGCCGTTGCCAAGCGAAACCAGATCGACGGGCACTACCGCGACAATGCGGTCGTTCTCGAGGACGATGTCTTTCGGACCGGCAGCGGGCGTCCCGTTTCCATCGATGACGGTTGCGTTCCGTATGGCCAACCGGGCATAGCGTTTCCCATTGACGGGAGCTTGCGCCGCACTCGCGACCGCAAACTGAAGCACGAGCGCAGCGGCCAGAAAGTTTGAGACTCGCATTGTCGAATCATTATAAGCGCGCTATCGTCCCCAGTGCTTTGCGACGGAACAGATACGATCCACCGCCTCCATCAACTTTTCGATCGAATTGGCGTAACTGAAGCGCAGATAGCCTTCGCCGAATGTTCCAAAGCTCGCTCCGCTCAAGCAGGCAACACCCGCCTCGTTCAGCAGCAGGTCCTCCATTGCGTGCGAAGCGATGCCGGTCTCTTGTATATTCGCGAAGCCGTAGAAAGCGCCGCCGGGCATGCGGCAGCGAAAGCCGGGCACTTGGTTCAGCGCTGTGCAAAACGATGCGCGGCGCCGGCGAAACTCGGCGATCATTTCTTCGACCGCCGTCTGCGGCCCGCTGAGCGCTTCGATCGCGGCTCGCTGCGTAAAGCTTGCCGTGCAGGAGTTCGAGTTGACCATCAGCTTATTGACGCCATCGACTAACCACTCGGGCATCACGCCGTAGCCGATCCGCCAGCCCGTCATGGCGTAGGTCTTGGAGAAGCCATCGAGCAGTATCGTTTTCTCAAGCATCCCGGGAACGCTCGCGATCGAGAACGGCACTTCGTCTGTATAGAAGATGCGCGAGTAGATTTCGTCCGACAAGACAATCAGGTCTCGGTCTTCGACCATCCGCGCAATCTCGCGGATATCGCTCTCCGGGATCACGCCGCCCGTCGGATTCTGAGGCGAGTTGAGAATCAGCAGGCGTGTGCGGTCCGTCAGGCTGTCTCGCAGACGATCGAGGTCGAATGCAAAATCGCGATCTTCGATCAGCGGAATCGGAACCGGCGTCGCGTCCAGAAAGCGGATCATCGAGCGGTAAATCGGAAAGCCGGGGTCGGGATAAATGACTTCATCGCCCGGTTCGAGCAGTGCCAGCATCGGAAAAAAGAGGATCGGTTTACCGCCCGGCACGACGCACACCCGCTCCGGCCCGGCGTCGATGCTTCGCGTCCACGAAATGTATTGGGCGATGGCTTCGCGAAGCTCCGGCAGGCCTTGCGTCGGACCATAGTGGGTCCAGCCTTCGTCCAGCGCGCGCTTGCCCGCTTCGACGATATTGGATGGCGTGGCAAAATCGGGTTCGCCGATTTCCAGATGAATGATATTTCGGCCCTGGGCTTCGAGCGCTCGCGCTCTCAACAGAACATCGAAAGCCGATTCGACTTCGATGCGCTGCATTCGTTCGGCAAGTTTCACAAAACGCCTCTCTATAAAAAGCGAAAAGGGAACCTTCCGGTTCCCTTCCGTCGCGTCGATCGTGATCGACCCTAGAGTTGTGACTAGGTGGTCCCCTTCGCATCGGGGCACTCACGAGTATAGCGAGATGCCTTAGCCGAGCTTCTCCGCACGCGGAGGCGGTCAGCCGAGCTTCTCGGCAATCGATTTTGCCTGCACGAACTGCAGCAAATAATCCGGTCCGCCCGCTTTCGAGTCCGTTCCGGACATGTTGAAGCCGCCGAACGGATGCGCGCCAACCATCGCTCCCGTGCATTTCCGGTTGATGTACAGATTGCCCACGAAGAACTGCCGCTTCGCTTTTTCAGCCTTCGCCGGATTGTTCGTGAATACCGCGCCGGTGAGGCCGTATTCGGAGTCATTCGCCAGCTCGAGCGCATGATCGAAATTCTTCGCCTTCGTAACCGCCAGGACCGGACCGAAGATCTCCTCCTGGAAAATGCGCGCCTTCGAATCGATATCCGCAATAACGGTCGGTTGAACAAAATATCCGTCGCCTTGCCCGGTGCCGCCGCCCGCAATCAATCGGCCTTCCTTCTTGCCGGTCTCGATATATTTCAGGATGCTCTCTTTGGCGCGCGCGCTGATCACCGGTCCCATGTAGTTGCCCAAATCATCGGAAGGCCCGACAGTCAGCGTCTCCACTTTGGATTTCAGCTTGTCGAGGAACTGATCGTAAACCGCTTCATCGACGATCGCGCGCGAACAGGCGGAACACTTCTGCCCTTGATAGCCGAATGCGGAATAGAGAACGCCGACTACCGCCTGATCGAGATCGGTTTCGCGATCCACGACAATCGCGTCTTTGCCGCCCATTTCGGCGATGACTCGCTTGATCCACAACTGGCCTTTGGGAGTCTTGGCGGCCAGCTCATTAATGTGCAGACCGACATCGCGCGAGCCCGTGAACGAAATGAAGCGTGTCTTGGGATGCGAAACCAATGTATCGCCGATCGCCGCCCCGCTTCCTACCAGCAGTGAGAAACTCTGCGGCGGGAACCCGGCATCGAGCAGTACTTCGGCGAATTTTGCCGCAATCGTCGGCGTCTCGCTCGATGGCTTGATCACCACCGTGTTGCCAGTCACAAGAGCAGCCGCCGTCATTCCGACCATAATTGCGAGCGGAAAGTTCCACGGCGGAATCACGATCCCCACTCCTAGCGGAAGATAGATCATCTGGTCGCGCTCCCCAGAGAGCTGAACCAGCGGCTCGGGATTTGCGAGCTTCAGCGCCTGTCGAGCGTAGTAATCGCAGAAATCGATGGCTTCCGAAACATCCGCCTCCGCTTCCGCCCAGGACTTACCGGCTTCGAAAACCAGCCAGGCGTCGAACTCGTATTTGCGCTCGCGGAAAATATCGGCAACCCGCACCAGCATCTCCGCCCGGTCCTGCATCGGTACAGCAGCCCAGGTTGGGAAATAGGAATAGGCAGCTTCCACGGCATCGCGCGCATCCTGCTCCGAGCCTTTCTGATGTACGCCGATGATTTCTGACGGACGCGACGGATTGACCGACTGAAACGTCGAGCCGGCGCGGCGGCGCTCGCCCGCAATCAGCAGATCGTATTGTTTGCCGAATTCTGCGCGAACCTTCGCCAGCGCCGATTGCATGCGCTGCTTGTTCTCGGGTTTCGTGAAATCGGTGTAGGGCTCGTTCTTGAAAGGAGCAAGTTGGGTCGGCGGACTGGCAAGGGCAGGCATATTTTCAATGGTTTTCTGTTCGATGCGAGCGATGGCGCGCTAGATGCGCTCGTTGATCGTCTTCTCGGCGATGCTCCGGCCGCGCTCGAACATTTCGGCAGCGTCTTCGGCTATTTCGCGCCCCCGCTCGTAAAGCTCGCGCCCGCGGTCGAACAACTCCTGGCCCGATTCGATAAGGGTCTTGCGGCCTCGGTCGGCCTGTCTCGCCAATTTGCGCCGCATCCGCGCTCCGGATTCAGGGGCCATCAGCAGGGCTACCGCTGCACCTACCAGGGCTCCGGCGGCGAACCACACAAAAACGCTGCTGTTATCGCGATCCATACTGTTCGTTCTCCCTTCCGTTCTCATTCTATGCTTGCTGCGAGCGCGCAGTGGTTAATGATAGGTCTGGATCTCGATCTTGTCGCCATCCGTTCGGAACGTGATGAGCCCACGTTGATCCGTGCGGAAAATCGCTGTGTGGTGTTGGGTGAGCCGCTGCAGCACATCCGGGTGCGGATGATGGAACTGGTTCATGTAGCCGTCGGAGATCAGCGCAAAGCGAGGATTGACCTGATCGAGAAACTCTTCGGACGATGAAGTCCGGCTGCCGTGATGACCGACTTTGAGCAAAGTGACCGAACGCAGTTCACCGCTCGCGAGCATATCGTCTTCCACCGGCCGCTCGGCATCGCCGGTGAGCAAAAAGATTTTGTGGCCGAAAGTGACCTCGAGAACCAACGAATCGTTGTTGTGCGGAGCGGGTCCGGCAACATAATCGACCGACGGGGCGAGCACGCGTATTTGTGCTCCGCCTATATTTATTCGATGCGCCGCGCGATTGAGCGGCATGATCGGGACATGATCCGCCGCAGCGTGTTGTTCGATCGTCTTCCATTCGGAGGTCACGGGCTCCGCGCCGGTCCAAAGCGCCTGCGGCCGGAAATTGTCGAGAATGGCAGCCAAACCTCCCATGTGATCGGAGTGACCATGCGTGAGCGCGACGTAATTGAGCCGGTGAATGCGCCGGCTCCATAGATACGGTGAGACGACGTCTTCGCCGACATCCAGGTGCGGCTTGTGAGCCATGCGCTCCATTCCTGGAAATCCGCCGGCATCCACCAGCATCGTTTCCCCGTCGGGAAAGACGAGCAGCAGACTGTCGCCTTGGCTCACATCAATCGCGGTCAGCTCGAGGAAGCCGGGCCGGATCTCCGGTTTCCACGGCTGCCAGCAGATGAGCACAAACAGCCCAAATGAGCAGGCGAGCGCGACGGCGACTCCAGGGCGCTTACCCCGCCGCATCACGACTGACAGCACCACCAACGAAACCGCGAACAGGATGGCGATCCAAAGCGGCAGGTCGGCGATCCGCCAATGAGGCTCGAAATGAACGTGCCACGTTGCGGCGGCTTCGGCCCATTCGAGAAGCACCTTTGTGAGCACCGCCACCGGATGCCAGCCGGTGAGAACGGTTACAAACCCAAGCGGCACGATCAGCATCAGCAACGGAACAACGATCACGTTCGCGGAAAGACCAGTCACCGAAAGACGATGGAAGTAGCTGACCATCGGCAAAGCAAGACCGAACTGCATGCAAGCGGAAACGATGATCATCTCGGCTGCGAATGCGCCGATCAGTGCGCCCTTCTCAACGACGAGGCGTGCCGCGCGCTGCGGCAATCGGGTCAGAGCGCGGAGCGTTTCAGCGAGCAAACGCAATTCCACTCGCCACTGCGCCGCGCGCGGCTCGAGCTGAGGATCGTACCGGACCTGATCGAAGAGCTTGACGGAACCCCGAAGCGGTTCGGTGTAGCGCTCCATCACGGGAACGGCTAAGGCGGCGATAATCGCAACCGAGGCGAACGAAAGTTGAAAACTCGGATCGAATAGTTGATCGGGATCGATCGCGAGATATACCAGACCGACTACGGCGAGCAGGTTGAGCGTACGGGTCCGCCGAAAAAACGAACTCGCGATCGCATACAGCGTAAAACCGGCAACCGCGCGGATAGCGGGCGGATTGCAGCCGGCCAGGAATGCGTAAATCCAGCAAATCAGACGTGGCCACCCACAAGGCCACGGCTCGCCGCATGCGAAGAAGCCGGAACACAAACAAGATCGTCAGCGCCAGGATGGAAATATGCAGTCCGGAGATGACCAGCGCGTGATAGGTTCCAGTGGCGCGGAAGTCGTCGGTCCAGCGGCGCTCGACCCCGCTGGTTTCTCCTAATAAGGTGCCTTGCAGCAGCCCAATCGTGTGTTGATCGCCGGCATAAAGCGTCGCCAGGCGATTCAATGCCCAGGTGCGGACCGTGTAAAGCCAGCCAACCGCGCGATTCCCGCAGCCCCCAGGGAGAACCTGAACGCCCGAAGGACCTGAAACGGACGCTGTCCAATATATATGTTGCGCGGCGAGGTAGAGGACGTAATCGAAAGCGCCGGGATTCTGGTAATTACGTGGCGACCGTACTTTGGCCGCCGCTTCAACCTTCTGCCCGTACGCCAGATTCAGCCTCTGACCGGGTTTCAGAACAACGGATAAATGGGCCGAGGCGCGCGGAGCCAGTTCCAGCGTAAACTGCGCGCGATCCGGCGAGAAAACCGGCGGATTGGTCACACATCCGGTAAGCAGGACCGTATCGCCGTCTTCCGTACTGAGATGGGGCGTTCGGCCTTGACGATGAACGACTTGCAAGGTGAGGCCCGCCAGCCACATCGCGATGCACACGACCGGCAGACGCAGCCTTCGTCCGGCCGCCATGGTAAAAACAAGGCCGAGAGTGATTGCGGCCAGCGCAGCCGGGACGGCGAAATCGGCGAGCGCAAAAAAGAAAAAATGCGCGACCAGAATTCCGATCGCCAGCGCTGAAACCGGCCACACGAGAGGTTCACGCACCACCCAGATAGTGGTGCGAGGCGCCGGAATCTTCTCGCGAGCGGCATTTTAGGCGGCTGAATGGCGAAACCGATACGGTCACCGGAATTTCGCCTTGACAGGCTCGCCTGCGTGGCTCCATACTGAAGAAAATTTAATACGGAGCAGCAATTGAACGGTCGCCCTGAGTGGCGAACATTCGGTTTTATTTTCAGCGATTCGCGATTTTCATCTTTCGTCGATACTTCTCCTCCAACCCAACTACGCCGGCTGATCGGGTTTACTCGGTCAGCCTGTTTTTTTTGCTCGCTCACCGGGTTATAACTTGGTGTGATGTTTCGCCTCGCGATCGTGCTTTGGGGGCTGTCTTTCGCGGCTTTCGCCCAAAGCGGGCAGCCGCAAGCTGTGGCGCAAGCGCAGCTCGGCGTCAGTCTGGCCCAGAAATCGAACTATCGCGAGGCAATCAAAGCCTACCAGCGGGCGATCGCCATCGATCCGGCTTTGCCGGGGATCTATTTGGATCTGGGCCTCGCCTGGTTCAAACTCGGCAATTTCCGGCAAGCCCTTGCTGCCTTTGAAAAGGAGAATGTGCACGCGCCAAGCGAGCGTGTCGGGACGCTCATCGCGATGAGTTATTTCGGATTAGGCGAATACCGCAAAGCTGCGCAGCAACTGAAACCGATAGCCGATGCGCAACCGGACAACGCCGAAATGTCATACGTTCTTGCAAAATGCTACTTGTGGTCGGGCCAGCGCGACGAAGCGATGCGTATTTTCAAACGTTTGTTGGAGCGCGATCCGAATTCCGCTCCCGTACATATGTTGTTGGGCGAAGCGCTGGATGCCGACAATCGGACCGCGGATGCCACGGCGGAATTTGAGTCGGCGGTCAAAGCCGGACCCACGCAGCCGGAAGCGCATTTCGGTCTCGGATTCATGTATTGGAAGCAAAGACGGTACGACGATGCGGAACGAGAGTTCCGGGAGGAGTTGAAGAACGATCCGAAAAACGCTAAAGCGATGGCCTACTTAGGTGACGTTCTGATGAAAACGGGACATAAAGACGAAGCCGTCACCGTGCTGAAGAACGCAATTCAGATCCGGTCCGATGTTCGAAATCGCGCATTTTGATCTCGGAATCAACTACGCCGATGAGAAGCATTACAACGAGGCGATCGGCGAGTATCGCCAAGCAATCAAGATCGATCCCTCAAATTACGACGCCCATTATCGTCTCGCGCGGCTCTATCGCGATCTAGGCAGATCGGCGGAAGCGGATAAAGAGTTTGCGATCGTGAAGAATCTGCACCAAAGCAAGAGCGAAGAGCTGCTGATGAAAATCAGCGGCCCTTCGCAATAAAGATTATTTCGGTCTCAAGTTAGAAGTAGAGCTTCGCGCCGAGCTGGAACACACGCGGATCCCAGGCGGACGTGACCTGGCCGAAATTGCTGTTGCTGAAAGTGCTGCTGACGGCGTTGAATTGCGTGTGATTGAAGGTGTTGAAGCTCTCGAAGCGGAGCTCGAACATGGTTCCCCGGGCTTCGTTGAACACGAAATTCTTGAAGAGCGACAGGTCCCAATTGTCGCGGCCGGGTCCGCGGATGGAGCCCTTCGGAAGGTTGCCCCAGGCGCCGGACGCCGGAAGGGAAAACGCGCTGGTGCTCATCCACTGGGTAACGGTTTCCGGATAAGTAACGCTGCCGGAGAAATCCGGCCGGTTCGTCGAATTCGGTAAGCCGTTGGCGCCCTGCGGACCGCCCAGATTAATGTTCAATGGCAGGCCCGATTCCATGGTCACGACTCCCGAGAACTCCCAGCCACCAACCACCGTCTTGGCGAAATGGTTGGAGCTGTTTTTGAGGAACGGTATTTTGTAATCGAAATCAACCAGAGCGATATGCGTCCGATCGAAATTGCTCGGACCGTTGTCGTAGGCGCGGTTGTAGGGATCGGATACGTTCGCGAGATCGCCATTGTTGTTGCCAAAGACGGGATCGATTGCGCGCGACAACGTATAGGCGAACTGCAGTGTCAAATCGTTCCGTATTCGGGCATGATAGTCGATCTGAAGCGCATTGTAGTGCGAGTTCTCAGCGTCTTCGGAAAGCCTGATGGAATTGAAGCCCGCATACGGGACCACCGTGTTGAAGTTGACGGTTCCGGCAATCAACGACGGCAGCACAGTGGGGCTCGGCAGGTTCGTTTCACGGTAATCGTTCTGGTGGCGATTCTGGTTGCCCACATAAGCGACGGAAAGCAAACTATCTTGACCGAATTGATGCTGCACGCCCATGCTGTACTGATAGCTGGCCGGATTCTTATAGTCGGTGTAAGCTAGGCCGGTGATCCCTGCGGCAGTGATGGGAGCCGCCACGGTCTGGCCGGTTAAAATGCTTTGATTCGGATTGGCCAGAGCAACGTTGTTCAAGGTGACGCTGGAGCTGAACGGAATGTTAGGGCCGGCGTTATATACGTCGTTGCCCTGGATCCGCTCATACATGATGCCAAAGCCGCCGCGGACGACCGTTTTACCGCCGCCTGTCAAATCATAGGCAAACCCGACACGAGGCGCAAACAGGGCCCAATCGTTTTTGACCAACCCTGCTGGAATTCCGTTCTGGCCGGCAACGCCGATGCCGTTTAAATAAAACAGGTAACCCTTCAAGATTGGATTGGGACTGGGGCCAAGGCCAGGACTTGAGGGATCGATGGTGCCGTTCTTGTTGACGATTGCGGCGTTGGCGGGGTTGTAGAGGCCGGGATAGAAGTTCGATTGCCGGTTGTTCTCTTCGTAGGTATGAGGAATGCCGTCCCAGCGCAGACCCAGATTCAGAGGTCAGGCGCGACGAGACCTTCCAGTTGTCCTGAACGTACGCGACATAAGATTGGTTATCCCAGTGGCCCGCGTCTTGAACCGCGAGTTCCGGGTAGGTATTGGCATAGCCAAGCAGGAAATCGGCGAAATCGTTGCCGGTGTAGTTGCCGTTGAAGTTGAAGTTGCCCTGCGTTTGACCGAACAGGTCTTGGATCTTTTTGTAGAGCATCCAGCTCCCGCCGATGCTGGATCTGATGCGAACCCTTCATCCACGAAACGTCATCGCGAATCTGATAGTCGTCGGCCTTGTTGTTCCACGGCCAGCTCGACACGTCAAACTGGGTGCCGGTCGAGCCCTGTAGTTCGATACTCGGGATGCGGTTGTGATTGTTGCCTGAAAACAGTTCTGGAATGTTCAATCCCGAGGGCCGTGCGGTTACACCGTAGGGGGTGATGTTGATACGATTGCCGTTGTAGTTGAAGGCGGTCTCGTTCAGCACGGTTGGGCTGATGGAGTACGTCGCGTGGATGACGCCGCTGATAAGACGGATTCCGAACGTATCGCCCACCGTCGGGACGTTATCATCGCTCCACTGCGCTGTTCCATAGGTCTGGCTAATTTGCTCGTCGACCCAGTGGCCGAAGATCGAGAAGTTGTCGGTGAAGTGGTGGTCGATCCGGATGATTTCTTCACGGACGTCGGTGGGAAGTTGTTGCCGCCGACAAATTGAACTCCGTTATTTGGAGCCGGGAAAATACCGGCTTGCAAAAGCGCTTGCGCTTGCGGACTTAGCAGGACGCGGGGATTTTGTTCCGGGAAATGCGCTGGCCGGGCGCCAACCCGAGGGCCGCGTATTGCGCCTGCAGGGCTGGAGGACATCTGGCTGGCGCTGGGAACGTGAATAGCGCGTGTTGAACTGGCCGCCGTACTCACTGGTAGGCGGGACGGTCTGGTTTACCAGGCCTCCCTGAACCAGCTTGCGCCATTCCATGTTGTAGAAGAAAAACGTCGCTCCCGATTCTTGTTATAGACCTTGGGAATAGATACCGGGCCGCTGGCATTGAAGCCGTAAAGGTTGAATCGCAACTCCGGCGCTTTTGCCCCGCCGCGTTTGTGAAGTAAGTTGCCGGCATCGAGCGCATCGTTGCGGTTGAATTCCCAGAGCGTGCGCGTGAAAATCCTTAGTGCCCGACTTGAACACCAGAGTCATCGTCGCGCCGGAAGAGAGGCCGTACTCGGCGCTGTAGTTGGAGGTGAGCTGCCGGAACTCCGCGATGGAATCGATGGAAGGCATGATGCTGATATTGCCCGATCCTCCACGATCCAGGTCTTCGCCGCCGTCCACCATGTAGAGATTGTGGGAGAGGCGCAGGCCGTTGAAGCTCACGCTGGCATCGCCCGCCAACAGGGGTGGGATTTTGAAAATCCACCATGTTGCTGGAAGCGCCAGGCGTTAGGGTCGCGAGCGAATAGATGCTGCGGCCGTTCGTGGCGAGCTGCGATACCTGCTGCCCGGTGATCACGTCGCTCACTTCGCCGGATTCGGACTGAACCGCGACGGCGGTGGCCTCGACGTTGACGCTTTCCTGCGTGCTGCCGATTTCAAGCTTGAGATCGATAGGGCGACGGTCGCCGACGTTCAGCACGATATCGTGCTGTTCGGCAACTTTGAAACCGGGAGCTTCCGCGCGCAAGGTGTAGCGCCCAATTTGTAGACCGGGGGCGAGGTATTCGCCAGAGCCGTTACTTGTGACGTGCGTGACAACGTTTGTATCGGCGTTCGTGATCGTGATCGCAACGTTGGGAACAGCGGCGCCCGACGGATCGGTGACGGTGCCGAGAATCGTTCCTCCCGTTCCCACCTGGGCTGTCGCCAACCAACAGCCAATCACCAAGAGCAAACATATCGATAACAGCCGGCGCATACGTAGTCACCTCCTCATTGGGACCAGGGCATTTAGGGACTCAAACTGGAGCTCAACCCGAACGGGCTAAGAAGTTTACGATGCGGCCCCCAAAGCTTTTTAAGAGTATGGGCCGGTGGGCAGATTTGTGCTAGGTTACAGCCGTTTCGTGGCGGTTAAAAGCCCGCGTTACCACGACGGCACGGTAACGTACAGACGCACATTTAACCGATTTAACTGGCGGCCAGTGGTATATACTCGAGTTCCGGTAGATGATTTCGTCAACCGACGTTCAGCCAATTCCGAAGTTGGAACGCCGACAGGCCTTGGATGCAGTCCTGAGGTCCTCGACGCTCGGCAGAAATCCGCGGCTTTCGGCGTTGCTCGAATACCTGTGTTTGCATTCTCTTGAGGGCGAGAAGGATTGCCTCAAGGAGTACAACATTGCCACGGATGTTTTCCGGCGTCCTGCGGATTTCGATCAGAGTACCGACGCCATTGTGCGGGTTGAGATGCATAGGCTTCGGAAGAAGCTAAAAGAATTTTATGCCGGCGAAGGCTTAGATCAACCGCTCGAGATCGTGATTCAAAGCGGCCAATACGTTCCAGAATTCGTCTCCAGGCGGAAATCACACGAAGTGGAGCCGTCCACAGAGAATCGCGCGCTCGAGGCGGCAAGCGATTCGACTTTCTCGTCAGCCCACGCGGTAAGTCCACTGGAACAGAAACAGAGCCGGTTTAAGCGGGCGAGGCTATGGGCGCTCGCGCTTGTGGCCGTTATGGTAGCGGTGTTTGCCGTTTTCGCAACAGGCGCCCTGAAGCGATACTCTGGAAGCGCTTCGTTACCGCGATCCTCCTCCTTGGCTTCATTACCGGTCAGTCCGGCTGTTTCGGGTGATGCCGTGCGCATCCTTTGCGGACAATCAGGTTCGGGGTATCGCGACCGTCAAGGAAACCAGTGGGGTCCGGACGCGTTTTTTTCCGGCGGAAGCCCGGTTGAAGTTCCCGCCCAGCCGATCTACCGTACGCGCGATCCGCACCTGTTTCAAGCGATGCGCGCAGGCGAATTCACATACAAGATCCCGCTCAAACCCGGAGTGTATGAACTGCGTTTGTATTTCGCGGATACCTCGTACACGCCGGGGCCTTCCATGGAAGGTGGAGAAAACGTCCGCACGTTCGACGTTTTCTTAAACGGAAAAATGCTTCTGCCGCTGTTCGACATCACTGCCGATGCGGGTCCCAGTACGGCCGATGTCCGGGTGTTCAAAGACGTGAGTCCAACTAGCGACGGATATCTCTACCTCAAGTGGAGCAAACAAGTGAACACGCCGCTCGTCAACGCCATCGAAATAGTTCCGGGCGTTGCACACCATCTTCGGCCGGTCCGGATCGTCACGCAGGACAATTCGTTCACCGACCACTCGGGCGTGCTGTGGTCTGCGGACGACTATTTTCTGGGTGGGAGAACGGTCGGGAGATTCGGCACAGTGGCCGGCCCGGCGGATCCGCAGCTTTATGGGCGCGAGCGGTACGGCAATTTCTCCTACGCCATTCCTGTGGCCGATGGCCGCTACGCCGTCCGACTCTACTTTGCGGAAACGTACTTTGGGCCCAAAGGATCGGGCAACGGAGAGGCAGGCAGCCGCGTTTTTAATGTGTATTGCAACGGGACGGCGCTCCTTCGACGATTCGACATGTTGAGCGAGGCGGGTACCTACCGCCAGATTATCAAGACCTTCCATGGTTTGGAACCGAACGCACAAGGTAAATTGCTGCTGTCGTTCGTACCCGTGACCAATTATGCGAACCTGTCAGGCCTGGAGGTGGTGGATGAGAGTCCGTGAGTGGGACAAAATGAGTGACGCCGTGCAAGTGTGAAGAAAACTGCTTGATATCACGCTAGAATACGTATGCGCGGGAAACATGGCACAAGCTAAATTCTCGGGATCGATCACTACGGTCGGAACCTCAGAGGCGATTAGATTAGATAAGGAACTTTTCCGGATGCACCCAGAGTTCCGCCAAAAGGCCAGGGTGCGGGCTAGCTACCTGGGTCCGGGAAGCGTATTGATTTCCGTCCTTGATGAGAGTCCGGCAAGTCCAACTGAGGAAAGCGATCCGCTTGTTGACGCTTTCCTGGCATTCCTCGCGAACGACATCTCGACGCATCCCGATCGGGTCAAGGGTCTCTCGAAAAGGCTAGTTTCGAAAGGATCGAGATTAGCGAAAAGCGTGGTAGTAAATGATTCAGACGTTATTCCCGACGACATAACGATTTAACAGCCGGGACCGTGAAATTGGCCATTGAGCCCATAGAGCGTCACGGTTGGAGGCTACTCTTTCATCCAGCCTTTCTGGAGCCTTATCTCAAGCTCCTAAGCGAGGTTGAGGAACTTTGCAAAGAACACAAGAAAACCTATAAAGAGCACCCAAAAGCAAAGCTGTTTGCACGCATATACAGCCTGATCTTCGAGGAGATACCCAAGAATCCGAACGCTCCGGAATACTTACAAGGGAATACCTTGGGGAAAGATCATAGGCACTGGAAGCGGGCAAAATTCCTCGGCAGGTTCCGGCTGTTCTTCAGGTTCAGCAGTGCTCACCGGGTAATTATTTACGCTTGGGTTAATGATGAGCGCACGCTCCGCAAGGAGGGCTCAAGGTCCGACCCTTACGCGACGTTTGTGCGAAGGCTAATGAGCGGGGACCCTCCAGATTCCTGGGATGATCTGATCCGCGAATCGGCCGTTAGGCATGCTCCCCTCGAGCCACTGTCGGAGCCGTGATACCCATACGGTTGACAGGGTTGATGTACCTCTATACACTTAAAAGGTTTGGCGAGTTGATTCTTCGGCCTCCGTGCAACCATGTCTGAATAGGCATCCGGCCGGAAGTCGGGCCCCGCTGTCGGACCAATAAGGTCTTTCGTAACGCGAAAGAGTGACGTTGGAAGCTGGCATGGGCCGTTACCCGAAGTAGTTACCCTCGCGTTTGGGGCTGGTGAAGACGCTATATCAGCCTCCTGGCAGTAATCACTTGCAGCCGGCTTTAGTCGTGCCTGCTTAGGAAGCCCTGTTAAGGGTGAACCAAAGTTTTTGAGAAGTGACCCGTACCAAGCGGCAGTGTGTCGCGTGTGCGGCGATCGCAGTTGCTTTTTTTGAGAGAGGACATCTTTGCCGACGTTTAACCAACTCGTGCGTAAGGGGCGTAAGGCGACCCGTTACAAGACCGCGAGCCCGGCGCTGCAGGCCTGTCCGCAGCGGCGCGGGGTGTGCACGCGTGTGTATACAACCACTCCGAAGAAGCCGAATTCGGCTTTGCGGAAAGTAGCGCGCGTGCGACTGACGAATGGAATCGAAGTGACCACCTATATTCCAGGGGTCGGACACAATCTGCAGGAGCACTCGATTGTGCTGATCCGCGGCGGCCGTGTGAAGGACTTGCCGGGCGTGCGATATCACGTGGTGCGCGGCACGCTAGATACGGCAGGCGTTGCGAACCGCAAACAAAGCCGCTCGAAGTACGGCGCCAAGCGTCCGAAGGGCGGAGCGGCGGCCGCACCAGCCAAGAAGAAGTAAGGAGATATGAACGAATGCCACGCCGCAGACGGCCTGAGCCGAGGGAAGTAGTTCCCGATCCGCTGTACAACTCGACGCTGGTCGAGAAATTCGTCAACTCGATGATGTGGGACGGCAAGAAGACGACCGCGCAGAAGATTTTTTATGCAGCGATGGATACGCTGCGGGAGCGTTCCGGCGACGATCCACTGAAGGCCTTCAAAAAGGCGGTAGAGAACGTCAAGCCGGTGCTGGAAGTGAAGACACGCCGGGTGGGCGGCGCGAACTACCAGGTGCCGGTGGAAGTTCCGAACAACCGGCGGACCAGCTTGGCGCTGCGCTGGCTTATTACAAATGCGCGGGGCCGGCCAGACAAGAGTATGGCCGACAAGCTCGCCAATGAATTGAACGATGCCTCTAACATGCGCGGCGGAGCGGTGAAGAAAAAGGACGACGTGCATCGCATGGCGGAGGCCAATAAGGCATTCGCGCATTATCGCTGGTAATTGACTGAACGTCTGAAGTAGCTTTTTATGGCTCGCACTGTACCGTTAGAAAAAATGCGCAATATCGGCATCATGGCGCACATCGATGCCGGTAAGACAACCACAACCGAGCGCATTCTGTACTACACCGGCCGCACACACAAGATCGGTGAAGTGCATGAAGGAACCGCCACCATGGACTGGATGGCGCAGGAGCAGGAGCGCGGCATCACGATCACGTCGGCGGCGACGACCTGCCAGTGGCGCGATGTCACGATCAACATCATCGATACCCCCGGCCACGTCGATTTCACGGCCGAGGTGGAGCGTAGTTTGCGTGTTCTCGACGGCGCGTGTGCGGTATTCGACGCGGTCGCCGGGGTGCAGCCGCAGACCGAAACGGTGTGGCGGCAGGCCGATAAATACGGCGTGCCACGCATTTGCTTCATCAACAAAATGGATCGCGTGGGCGCCGATTTCCACCGCTCGGTCGAGACCATTGTGGAGCGGCTGAGCGCGCGACCGGTGCCGATCCAATTGCCCGTGGGCGCGGAAGATCAGTTCAAAGGCGTCATCGACCTGATCAAGATGAAGGCGCGGATCTGGCGCGACGAGACGCTGGGCGCTCAGTACGACGACGTCGACATTCCGGCCGAGCTGGTCCAACAAGCCAAAGAGTTCCGCGACAAGCTGATCGAGGCGGTTTCGGAAACCGAAGATGTGCTGATGGAAAAGTACATCGAAGGGCAGCCGATCACGGAAGAAGAACTTGCGGCCGGCATCCGGCGGGCAACCATTGCTCGGAAGATCTTTCCGGTGGTGTGCGGATCGGCATTCAAGAACAAAGGCGTGCAGAACCTGCTCGATGCAGTAGCCGACTATTTGCCATCGCCTCTCGACATTCCTCCGATCAAAGGACTAGCAATAGACGATCCCGAGGTGGTGGTCGAGCGCAAGGCGAGCGATTCGGAGCCGTTTTCGGCCCTGGTTTTCAAGATCATGACGGATCCGTTCGTCGGGCAATTGTGCTTCATCCGCGTGTACTCTGGCCGGCTGGGGGCGGGCGAATCGGTGCTGAACGTCAGCAAGGGGCGCAGGGAGCGGATCGGCCGGCTAGTGAAAATGCACGCCAATAAGCGTGAAGAAATTCAGGAAGTGCTGGCGGGCGATATTTGCGCCGCAGTGGGATTAAAGCAGGTCATCACCGGCGATACGATTTGCGATGAAAAAGCGCCGATTCTGCTCGAATCGATCGATTTTCCCGCGCCTGTGATCCAACTTGCGATTGAACCCAGGACAAAAGCCGATCAAGAGAAGCTGGGAATGGCGATTCAAAAGCTGGTTTCCGAAGATCCGACACTGCGGGTGAATACCGACCCGGAGACTGGGCAGACCATTCTGGCTGGCATGGGCGAGCTGCATCTGGAGATCATCGTCGACCGGATGAAGCGTGAGTTTAACGTGGAAGCCAATGTGGGCAAGCCGCAAGTGGCTTACCGCGAAACGATTCGCGCCAAGGCGGAAGGCGAGGAGAAATACGCCAAGCAGACCGGCGGACGCGGCCAGTACGGACACGTCAAGCTGCGGGTCGAGCCAGCGCCCGGCAAGGGTTTCGAATTCGAGAACGATATTGTCGGCGGAGCCATTCCGAGAGAATACATTCCTGCGGTGGAAAAGGGCATCGTGGAAGCGCTCGAAGGCGGCGTTTTGGCCGGATATCCGATGTCGGATGTGCACGTGACGCTCTGGGATGGAAGTTATCACGAAGTCGACTCTTCGGAAATGGCGTTCAAGATAGCGGGTTCGATCGCGGTGAAAAAGGCCATCAACAAAGCGAAGCCGGTTCTGCTGGAGCCGGTGATGCGCGTGGAAGTGACGGTTCCGGAAGAGTACATGGGAACCGTGAACGGCGATTTGATTTCGCGGCGTGGACGGCTGGAGGGCACGGAAATCGCGGGCGGCACGCACATCGTCAAAGCGATGGTGCCGCTGTCGGAGATGTTCGGCTACGCGACGGAATTGCGCTCGCGCACGCAGGGGCGCGGCAGCTTTACGATGCACTTCGGGCAATACGAAGAAGTCCCGCGGAGTATAGCCGAGGAAATCATCAACCGCAACGGGATTGCAACCCGGTAGCGGAATAAGGAATAGGGAGAGCTCAAAATGGCGAAAGAGAAATTTGACCGGAGCAAGCCGCACGTCAATATCGGGACGATCGGGCACATCGATCACGGGAAGACGACGTTAACGGCGGCGATCACGAAGGTGCTGGCCAAGCACAATCCGAAGGTAAAGTTCCGGAGCTTCGATTCGATCGACAATGCGCCGGAAGAGAAAGCGCGCGGGATCACGATCGCGGTGGCGCACGTGGAATATGAGACGGCGAACCGGCACTATGCGCACGTGGATTGCCCGGGGCACGCCGATTACATCAAGAACATGATCACCGGCGCGGCGCAGATGGACGGGGCGATTCTGGTGGTGGCGGCGACCGATGGACCGATGCCGCAGACGCGCGAGCATATTCTGCTGGCGCGGCAGGTGGGTGTGCCGTACATCGTGGTGGCCTTGAACAAGGTCGACATGGTGGACGATCCGGAGCTGCTCGAGCTGGTGGAGTTGGAAGTGCGCGAGCTGCTGACCAGCTATAAGTTTCCGGGCAACGATCTGCCGGTAGTGCGGGTGAGCGCGCTGGGCGCGTTGAACGGCGACGCCAAGTGGGAAGCGGCGGTCGATGAGCTGATGGGCAAGGTGGATGAATACATCCCGGTGCCGCAGCGCGTGACGGACAAACCATTTCTGATGCCGATTGAAGACATTTTTTCGATTCAGGGCCGCGGGACGGTGGTGACCGGGCGCATCGAGCAGGGCATCTGCAAGGTGGGCGAGGAAATGGAGATCGTCGGATTCCGGGACACGCGCAAGACGGTGGTGACCGGGGTGGAGATGTTCAAGAAGCTGCTGGATGAAGGGCGGGCCGGAGACAACGTGGGTCTGCTGCTGCGCGGCATCGAAAAGAATGATGTAGAGCGCGGGCAGGTGATTGCGAAGCCTGGGACCATCAAGCCGCACAAGAAGTTCAAGGGCGAAGTGTACGTGTTGTCGAAGGAAGAAGGCGGGCGGCACACGCCGTTTTTCAATGGATACCGGCCGCAGTTTTACTTCCGGACGACGGACGTGACGGGGGTGGCGAAGCTGCCCGAAGGCATGGAGATGGTGATGCCGGGCGATAACGTGTCGATTGAAGTGGAGTTGATCACGCCGGTGGCCATGGACAAAGGGTTGCGGTTCGCGATCCGTGAAGGCGGACGCACCGTCGGCGCCGGTACCGTGACCGAGATTGTGGAGTAGGAAAGAAAACCAGAGGCGCCGATGAAAGCCGGCGCCTTTCGATTGTGAGAAATACACGGACGACATGAAAGAACGCATCCGCATTCGATTAAAGGCGTACGATCACCGGATTTTGGACCAATCGACGGGCGATATCGTCGATACGGCTAAGCGGACCGGGGCCACAGTGGCGGGACCTATTCCGCTGCCGACTCTCAAGAACCGCTACACGGTGTTGCGGTCGCCGCACGTAGATAAAAAGTCGCGAGAGCAGTTTGAGATTCGGACGCACAAACGGCTGTTGGACATTCTCGAGCCGACACAGGACACCGTGGATGCGTTGATGAAGCTCGACCTGCCGGCGGGCGTAGACGTGGAGATTAAAGCGTTCGGCAAGAAGTAAGAGCGCGGAATTCAATCGAAGGTAATTGGGTATGAGTCCAGGAATTCTCGGCAAGAAGATTGGAATGACGCAGGTGTTCAATGCGGATGGCGCCGTGGTGCCGGTGACGCTGGTGAAAGCGGGACCGTGCATCGTGACGCAGCGCAAGACGCCGACCAACGACGGCTATGACGCAGTGCAGCTCGGGCTGGTCGAGTACGCGAAGAAAGTCAACAAGCCCATGACCAAGCACCTGGCTAAATCGGGCGCCGAAGGCGTGAAGTTTCTGCGCGAATTCCGGCTGGGCGACGGAAGCGGGGACCTGAAGCAAGGCGATCGTGTTCTGGCGGAAGAATTCAAGCCGCGCGACCTGGTAGATGTGATTGGCACCAGTAAAGGGCGTGGGTTTGCCGGTCTGGTGAAGCGCCACCATTTCCGCGGCGGTCCGGCGACGCACGGATCGATGTTTCATCGCGCCGCGGGGTCGATTGGCGCATCGAGCTTTCCCTCGCGCGTGTTTCCGGGCATGAAGATGGCGGGGCGCATGGGGAATCAACAGGTCACGATTCGGAATCTCGAGATCGTGAGCGTCGATACCGATGACAATGTCATCGCGGTGAAGGGCGCGATTCCGGGGCCAAACGGCAGCTACGTCATGGTTCGCCGGGCCAAACGGTAGGGATTCAAAACGATGCCGAGTGTGAATGTTGTAGATCTGAACAACGCGACCGTAGGGTCGATCGATCTGGCGGACCGGGTGTTCGGCGCGGAAGTGAACGAGGCGCTGCTGTATGAAGCGGTGCGGCAGTACACGGCGGCGCAGCGGCGCGGAACGGCGAAGACCAAGACGCGTCACGAAGTGTCGGGTTCCGGCAAGAAGCTGTGGAAGCAAAAGGGCACGGGCCGGGCGCGCATGGGTTCGATCCGATCGCCGCTGTGGCGGCATGGCGGCACGGTGCACGGACCGCAACCGCACAGCTATGAATACAAGCTGCCGCGAAAAATGCTGCTCGGCGCGTTACGATCGGCGCTTTCCGCGAAGCTGCGGGACGGAGAATTGCGCGTGGTGCGGGCGTTTGAGCTCGCCGATCACAAGACGAAGAACATGGCTGGCGTGCTGACGAAGCTCGAAGCCAAGAAAAGCGTGCTGCTGGTCGAAGCGAGTGAGAATACCAATCTCTCTCGCGCATCGCGGAACCTGGAAGGGGTCAAGCTGGTGCCCACCAAAGACGTGAATGTCTACGACCTGCTGAAGTATCAAGAAGTGCTGCTGACCGAGCCTGCGGCGAGAAAACTTTCGGAGGCATTGGCGTAATGAACGTTTACGACGTAATCCGGCGCCCGCTGATCACCGAGAAAGGTCACACCAAGCGCGAGACGGAGCGCACGCTGACGTTCGAGGTTCATCCGGATGCCAACAAGATTGAGATTAAACAGGCGGTTGAAACTGTGTTTCGCGTGAAAGTGGCGGATGTGCGAACCAGCATTACATCTGGGAAGCTGCGACGACGCGGGCGATTTACCGGCTACGCGTCGGATTGGAAAAAAGCGTACGTGCGTTTGCAGCCGGGATCGAAGCTGCCCGAGTACTCCGAGATCTAACCACAGGAACAGGACGTTATGCCTATCAAGAGTTTTCGACCCGTAACACCGACCCGGCGTTTTCAGACCTATGTCACGCGTGAGGACCTTACTACCGACAGGCCGGAGAAATCGCTGGTCGAAGGGAAAAAGCGTACCGGTGGACGCGACGCGCGCGGGCGGATTTCGAGCCGCTTCCGCGGGGGTGGAGCGAAGCAGGCCTACCGGCTGATCGATTTCAAGCGCGACAAAGCCGGGATCGTGGCGAAGGTGGCGGCGATTGAATACGATCCTAATCGCTCGGCGCGAATTGCGCTGCTGAACTATGCCGACGGCGAGAAGCGTTACATCATCTGCCCGGTTGGGTTGGAGGTGGGGCGGACGGTGAGCTCCGGGCCAGAGGCCGACATTCTGGTCGGCAATGCGCTGCCGCTCAAGAATATTCCGGCTGGCACGGTGGTGCACAATATCGAGCTGAAGCCCGGCAAAGGCGGGCAGATGGCTCGTTCGGCCGGCGCGCAAGCACAGCTCGTTTCCAAGGAAGGCGATCTGGCGCTCTTGAAACTGCCTTCGGGTGAAATCCGGAAAGTGCAGATCGAGTGCATGGCGACGGTCGGCCAAGTGGGTAATGTCGAGCATGAGAACGTTTCGCTCGGCAAGGCGGGACGCTCACGCTGGCTGGGAAAGCGGCCGCATAACCGGGGCGTTTCGATGAATCCGGTGGATCACCCGCACGGCGGTGGTGAAGGAAAAACTTCGGGGGGCCGCCATCCGGTAACGCCGTGGGGCCAGCCGACGCGCGGCTACAAGACGCGCAATAACAAGCGGACAGATAAATGGATTGTGACGAGGAAAGCGAAGAAGCGGTAGGGCAGAGGAGAACCAGATATGAGCCGATCGCTTAAAAAGGGGCCGTTCACCGACGATCATTTGATCAAGAAGGTGGAGGACCTCAACACCAAGAATCAGAAGACAGTTGTCCGGACCTGGTCGCGGCGTTCGACCATTGTGCCGGATTTCATCGGGCACACGCTGGCGGTACATAACGGAAAGAAATTCATTCCGGTGTATGTGACCGAGAACATGGTCGGTCACAAGCTAGGCGAGTTCTCTCCGACCCGGACGTTTAAGGGCCACGCGTCGACGAAGGCGACCGAGAAGGCGGCGAAATAAGCATGGCACTGGAGATCCCGATTTTGGCGAAGGCGGAAGCGCGTTATATGCGGGTCTCGCCGCAGAAGGCGCGGCTGGTGGTGGACATGATTCGCGGGATGCAGGCGGGCGATGCGATCAGCGTGCTAGGCGCGGTTAACAAGCGCATTGCGCCGGCGGTTGTGAAAGTTCTGCGCTCGGCTATCGCGAATGCCGAGAACAAATCGCAGGACGTGGACGTGGACCGGTTATTCGTCGCAGAGGCGTATGTGAACGAAGGGCCGCGCACCAAACGCATACGGCCGGCCCCGATGGGCCGCGCCTACCGGTATCAGCGACGCATGGCGCACATTGTGGTGAAGCTCGGCGAGAGAGCCGAAGCGGAAGAGGAATAGGAACGGTAATGGGTCAGAAAGTACATCCGTACGGGTTCCGCTTGGGCGTGACGAAGACCTGGCGCTCGCGCTGGTTCGCCAAGCAGGATTATTTCGAAGCTGCTGCACGAAGATCTGCAACTGAAGGAATCGCTGCTGAACCGGTTGAAAGCGGCGGGCGTGAGCTCGATTGAAGTGGACCGGCCGGGCAACAAACTGCGCATCACGATTCGCACCTCGCGTCCGGGAATCATCATTGGGCGTAAAGGCGCGGAGATCGAGAAGCTCAAAAGCGATCTGGCGAAGAAGACCAAGCGCGAGGTATTTATCGATATCCAGGAAGTGCATCGTCCGGAACTGGACGCGCAGCTTGTCTCGGAATCGATTGGGCTGCAGCTCGAGAAACGCGTGGCGTTCCGGCGCGCGATGCGGAAAGCGGTCGATTCGGCGCTGCGTTTCGGTTGTAAGGGCATCAAGGTGCGTGTTTCGGGCCGCTTGAATGGCGCCGAAATCGCACGCAGCGAATGGTATTTGCAAGGGCAGCTTCCATTGCATACATTGCGCGCCGATATCGATTATGGGTTCAGCGAAGCTTATACGACCTATGGCGTGATCGGGATCAAGGTCTGGATTTACAAGGGCGAGGTTTTAGACGGCGCGAACCGGCGTAATTTCCTCCGGAACGAAGGCGAACCGCGGCGGCGGCGGCGCGACGACCGCGAACGCAGAGCGCCCATGCAGGTTGCGGAACCGACAGGACCGGCCATGCAAGCGCCTCCGGGCGACATGCCCAGGCCTGCCACTTCACCGCTGATTCCACCGCTTGCGCCTCCGCAGGCGCCTTCCTGGAAACAGGAGCCGGGAAATGCCGCCGATACGACGGCGCCCAGTTCTACGCCTGCCGGTGAACCGGATAAGAATTTGAGCAACAACGAGGGTTAGGAGACAGCACCATGTTGATGCCGAAGAAAGTGAAATACCGCAAGCAGCAGCGCGGCCGCATGACGGGCAAAGCCTGGCGCGGCTCTACGCTGTCGTTCGGCGAGTTCGGATTGAAGGCACTCTCCTGCGGGTGGGTGACCAACCGGCAGATTGAAGCGGCGCGGATTGCGATGACGCGTTTTATCAAGCGCGGCGGCAAGGTCTGGATCCGCGTTTTTCCGGACAAACCGATTACCAAGAAGCCGCCGGAAACTCGTATGGGAAAGGGCAAGGGCGCACCGGAAGCATGGGTGGCGGTGGTCAAGCCGGGCAAAGTGCTGTTCGAGATGGAAGGCGTACCGCTCGAGACCGCGACACAGGCGATGCGCCTGGCGGCGATGAAGCTTTCCGTGCCGACGCGGTTCGTATCGCGCGGCCAGGCTACCGAAGGCGCCGAGAAGGCGAGCTAGACAACCATGAGAGCAGAGAAAATGCGCGGCGTCGATGCCGCCGATTTGCAGCGCCAGACGCAGGATGCTCAGGAACAGCTTTTCCGGCTGCGCTTCCAAATGGGAATGGGGCAGACGGAAGGATTGAAGAAGTACCGGAACCTGAAGAAGGACCGGGCCCGCATGCTGACCGTGCTGCACGAAAAGGAACTCGCCGGGGAAGAGATTCCAGCGGCGCCCGCGCCCAAGCCGGCAGTCCGCGGCAAGAAAAGCGCTGAGAAGAAGAAAAAGAAGTAACGAACGGGAATTGAAAGATGGCCGCGCGAATACAAAATCAGACAGCCTCGAAGCCGCCGGTTGGAAGCGAGAAGGCTTCGCATAAGAACGAAAAGATCGGCGAAGTGGTTTCGACCAAAATGACGAAGACGATCGTGGTGGAAGTGATCCGCCGGGTTCCGCATCCGGTGTACAAGCGGATTGTCAGTAAGCGGAAGAAGTTTTACGCGCACGATGAGCAGCAATCGGCGAAGCTGGGCGACGTGGTTCGCATCATAGAGTGCCGTCCCGTGAGCCGCATGAAGCGGTGGGAATTGGGCATGGTGATCCGGCGGGCGGTGCAGGTCGCAGTGGAGCATCCAGCGCTCGAGGAACGGGCCGATACGCGCGTGAAGAAGACGCTCAAGAAGAAATAGACGAGGCCGCGAAGGTTAGGGAGAAAACGTCATGATTGGCATGCGAACCATGTTGGAGGTCGCCGATAACAGCGGCGCTCGCAAGTTGCAGTGCATCTTGCCGCGCGGCGGCGATCTAGGGCTTCGCGCCGGGTTGGGAGATGTGATTACGGCGAGCGTGAAAGAAGCGGCGCCGGATTCCGCGATTAAAAAGGGCAAAGTGGTCCGTTGCGTGGTGGTGCGAATGCGCAAAGAGACGCGACGAAAAGACGGGACGTATATCCGCTTCGATTCGAATGCAGCGGTACTGATTAACGACGTGGGTGAGCCGGTCGGAACACGCGTATTCGGGCCGGTGGCCCGCGAGCTGCGCGAGAAGCGATTCATGAAGATCGTTTCGCTTGCGCCGGAGGTGATCTAGCGATGCCGAAAGTTGCCTATAAGAGACGGCAGGAACGCGGCGAGCGCAAACCGCTGCGAATGAAGATCAAGAAAGACGATCTGGTGCGAATCCTGAGCGGGCGCGACAAGGGCAAGACCGGCAAGGTGCTCGAAGTGGACCGCTTTGGACGCAAGGTGACGGTGGAGGGCGTGCAAGTGGTGAAACGTCACACGCGGCCGAATCCATCCAAGCAGATCAAGGGCGGCATTGCGGATAAGCCGATGCCGATCGACGTTTCCAACGTGATGATTCTGACGGCGGGCGGCATCCCGACGCGGATCGGGTACAAAGTGGAGGCGGTGGGCGGCAAAGTGCGCCGCACCCGCATTGCGCGCAAAGGCGGCGAGACGCTGGAGCGGAAATAAAAAAGAGGATGTTCGAGGCCGTTTGGAATCGGCCAAAGGGACAGATTTAGGACATGGCAAAAGGCGAGAAGACCGGCGGAGAAGCGAAACCCAAAGGCGACGCGAAACCGAAAACAGCAGCGAAGCCTACGGGCGGAGCAAAAGGCAAAGCGGCAGCGGAGACCCAAGCCGAGTCGGGCGGTACGACGCAGGCGCGGCCCCGCAGCGGCCGGTCGAAGGCACGGCTGCGCGAGCACTACCAGAAGAGCGTCATTCCGGCGATGAACAAAGAATTCGGGTACAAGAACCCGATGGCGGTGCCGAAAGTCGAGAAAGTTTCGATCAACATCGGAATGGGCGAGGCGAGCGGCAACAGCAAGCTGATGGACAGCGCGGTGAACGAACTCGGCGCGATCGCGGGGCAAAGACCGGTGATTACGAAAGCGAAAAAATCGATTGCCGCCTTTAAATTGCGTGAAGGAATGGCGATCGGATGCATGGTGACGCTGCGCGGCGATCGCATGTACGAATTTTTAGATCGGTTGATGAACGTGGCTCTGCCGCGTGTGCGAGATTTCCGCGGGGTATCCCCCAAGTCGTTCGACGGACGCGGGAATTACACGCTCGGGCTGAAGGATCAGTTAATTTTTCCGGAGATCGATTACAACAAGGTGGACAAAACGAAGGGCATGAACGTGAGCATCACGACCACGGCGAAGACCGATGCCGAGGGATTGGCGCTGCTGCGCCAGATGGGCATGCCGTTCCGGCAATAGGAGATTCGAATGGCAACAACGGCGAAGATCGCGAAAGAATTGAAGAAGCCGAAATTCAAGGTTCGGCTGCGGAACCGCTGCAAGAATTGCGGGCGCCCGCGCGGCTTCCTGCGTAAGTTCTCTTTGTGCCGGATCTGCTTCCGGAAATTCGCGCTGGCGGG
Organism: uncultured Acidobacteriaceae bacterium; assembly: GCA_963722935.1. GTDB lineage: Bacteria > Acidobacteriota > Terriglobia > Bryobacterales > Bryobacteraceae > Bog-105. The sequence goes on from CAVROY010000003.1 coordinate 300,030, forward strand.
AGAAGTTCCGGGCGTGACCAAAGCGAGCTGGTAACGGATTGACACGGAATGCAAGGTGCTGAAGAAAGGTAGGAAATGACAGCAGACCCCATTGCCGATATGCTGACACGCGTGCGCAACGCGTTGATCGCGCGCCATCCGAAGGTGGACGTTCCGACGTCGCGGCTGAAGAACGAGATTGCCCGAATTTTGAAAGAAGAGGGCTACATTCTGAATTTCAAGCTCACGGAGGAAGGCGCCAAGAAGTACATCCGGCTGTATCTCAAATACACGCCGTCGAATTTGCCCGTCATTTCGCGCATCGAGCGCGTATCGCGCCCCGGTTGCCGCGTGTATGTCGGCAGCAAGGAGATCCCGCGTATTCTGGGCGGCTTAGGAATTAATATTCTCACGACGCCCAACGGAGTGATGACCGGGTTAACCGCGCGCAAGCAGGGTGTTGGCGGAGAAGTGCTCTGCCAAATCTGGTAAGGACTATAACGCAATGTCACGAGTAGGAAAAAAGCCGATTCCGCTGCCGCAGGGCGTGAAGATCAGCATCGGACCGCCGCTCGAGGTGCAGGGACCGAAAGGCAAATTGACCGTGCCGGTTCCCGAGGGAATCCGAGTCGAGCAGAAGAATAATCATCTCGAGCTGGTACGCGAAAGCGACCGGTATGCGGCGTTACACGGTTTAACGCGTGCGCTGGCTGCGAATGCCGTGCAAGGCGTTTCGACGGGCTTTACGCGCGAACTAGACATCGTGGGTACCGGGTTCCGCGCGGATGTGAAGGGCAAGATTGCGACGTTTACGCTCGGATATTCGCACCCGATCGAAGTGTTACTTCCGGACGGAGTGGACCTGAAGATCGACAAGCAGACACACCTGGTGCTGTCGGGTTACGACCGGCAGGTGGTAGGCCAGGTCGCGGCGCACATTCGCGCGCTGCGTCCGCCGGATCCTTATAAGAATAAGGGTGTCCGGTATACCGGCGAAGCGCTGCGCAAGAAGGCCGGAAAGACCGGAGCGGGAGGCAAGTAATGGCACGCGATTCCAAGAACATTATTCGAGTGCGCATTCACAGACGCATTCGCGGGCGCGTGGCCGGCGACGCGGAACGCCCGCGCTTGACGGTGTTTCGGAGTCTGAATCACATTTACGCGCAAGTAGTCGACGATCAGCAGGGGCACACGCTGGTGGCGGCCTCCTCGATAGAAAAGGACCTGCGCGGCAAGGGCGGCAATGTCGAAGGCGCGAAGTTGATCGGCGCGAAAGTCGCGGAACGCGCGAAAGAAAAAGGTATCAATAAGGTCGTTTTCGACCGCGGCGGGTACCTGTACCACGGGCGTGTGAAGGCGCTGGCCGATGCCGCCCGGCAAGCGGGACTGGAGTTCTAATCGAATGAAATCAAGCGGGTCGTCCAAACGCATCGAAGCGCAGAACTTGAATCTGAAAGAGCAGGTTGTGAGCATCAACCGCGTCACGAAGGTCGTTAAGGGCGGCAAGAACATGAGCTTTTCAGCGCTGGTCGTGGTTGGCGACCCGAGCGCAAAAGTCGTGGGATTCGGGACTGGGAAGGCGAAGGAAGTGCCTTCTGCGATTAAGAAGGGCATCGAAGCGGCGAAGAAGAATCTACGCAAAGTGAACGTGCTCGCAACCACGATCCGGCATCCGGTGCTGGGACGCTTCGGCAGCGGACTGGTGCTGCTGAAGCCCGCGCCCGAAGGCACTGGCGTGATCGCCGGAGGACCCGTACGTGCGGTGATTCAGGCTGTGGGTATTCCGAACGTGTTGACCAAATCGATTGGCTCGCATAACGCTCACAACGTGGTGAAAGCAACGATCGCGGCGCTGGAGCAGCTTTGCGATAAGAACGCGATCGCTGACATGCGCGGTTTGCCGATTGAGAAGCTATAAGCGGAAAGAAAAGAGCGAGGCTCAGGCAAAATGGCCGAAGGAAAAATCAAGATCAAGCTGGTGCGCAGTACGATCTGCACACCGCAAAAGCATAAGAACATCGTGAAGTCGCTGGGACTTCATAAAATCAATCGCGTGGTGGAGCGTCCGGATACGCCTGGGTTCCGCGGGATGGTGGCGAAGGTGCCGCATCTGCTCGCGATCGTCGAGGAATAGGCCGTTCAATAGGTACAGACATGAACTTGAGTAATTTGCGGCCTCCCAAGGGCCAGGTACACAAAAAGCAGCGGATTGGCCAAGGCATGGGCAGCGGCCGGGGCAAGTATTCCGGCCGGGGCGCTAAGGGTGCGAAATCCATCTCAGGCTATAGCAAGATGCGCGGTTTTGAAGGCGGGCAGATGCCTCTGCACCGGCGTCTTCCGAAACGCGGATTTACGAACATCTTTCGAAAAAGAGTATGCGATCGTGAACGTCGGCGCGCTTGAAAATCTGGAAGGCGACACGTTTACTGTGGAATCACTGATTCAAAGCGGGGTGGTGCGGAAATCGAACGCCGGGCTGAAGGTGCTCGGCAATGGCGACTTGACACGGAAAATCAGCATCAGAGCGCACGTATTTTCGAAATCCGCGCTGGACAAGATTCGCAATGCCGGCGGAAGCGCCGAGGTAATCGTTAAAGCGGCTAAAATAACCGAAGCCGAGCAAAAATAACTGCATTGGTCCCCGGACGGGGAACTGTGGACTGAAAGATGACAAAGTTTTTCGAGGCTCTCGCCAACGTGTTCCGGATCCCGGACCTGCGGAGACGTGTTTTGTTCACGCTGGCTCTGTTGGCGGTCTACCGCGTGGGTGCGTATATTCCAACGCCAGGAATCAACACCATCCGGTTCGCCGATTTCTTCACGCGGAATGCAGCGGGTGGATTTCTAGGATATTTCGACCTGTTTAGCGGCGGGATGTTGCGCCGCATGACGATCTTCGCTTTAGGCATCACGCCGTATATTACGGCGTCCATCATTCTGCAATTGTTGACGGTCGTAATTCCGACGCTCGACAAGCTGCAGAAAGAAGGCGAACTTGGCCGCAGGAAGATCACGCAGTGGACCCGCTATCTGACTTTGGTTCTCGCATTTGTGCAATCGATCGGGATTGCATTCACGCTGCAGAACTCGGACGGAAATTTCGTACTGCACCCGGGCTGGGGTTTTCTATTCATGACGACCCTGACGTTCACGACCGGTTCGGCCTTCATCATGTGGCTGGGTGAGCAGATTACGGATCGCGGCATCGGCAATGGAATGTCGCTGATTATTTTCGTCGGCATCATCGTGGGTCTGCCGCGAGCGGTCTTGAACATTTACAACAACACGTTCGTCACGCACCAATGGCCGGTACCGCAGATGGTGATCATCATCGCCGTGATGGTCGCGGTCGTGGCGTTCATCGTGCTCGTGGAACGCGGCGAGCGGCGGATTCCGGTGCAATATGCAAAGCGAGTAATTGGCCGGCGAATGATGGGCGGTCAATCCACACACCTTCCGCTGAAAGTCAATGCGGGCGGCGTAATTCCGATCATCTTCGCCTCTTCCTTGCTTGCGTTTCCCCAGACGCTGCTGCAGTTTCAGCCGGTGAAGAACAGCCCCTGGCTGAGCAGCATGTTGGGCGCGCTGGGCGGCGCTGAGCCGCTGTACTATCTGACGTACGTCATCCTGATCATCTTCTTCTGCTTCTTTTACGTTTCGATCATCTTCAATCCGAACGAGGCGGCAGACAACATGCGGAAATACGGCGGCTTCATACCGGGAATACGACCTGGAAAAAACACTGCCGAATATATGGACAAGATCCTGTCGAAGATCACCGTTGTGGGTGGTTTGTACCTCTCGATTTTGTCGCTGATCCCGCAAATCATGATCCAGGGAATCAAGCTGCAGCGTTTGCCGGTAGCGGGAAACTTCATCGACGCGCACTTTCCGCGCTGGCTTTTGGACGGGCTGAACGTCAACTTTTATTTCGGCGGCACGTCGCTGCTGATTGTTGTGGGTGTGGCGATGGACACGGTCAATCAGATCGAAGCCCAGTTGATTATGCGTCACTATGAAGGCTTCACACCACGCTCCGGGCGCATTCGCGGGCGGCGCAGCAGCAGCAGCTAAGCTTGTCCAGCGACACAACGAAGTTAGCCCCGGCTGTGATCTTGTTTGGGTCTCCGGGCTCGGGCAAAGGCACGCAGGCGAAATTGCTGACGCAATGCCTGGAGGGCCCGCACATTTCGACCGGCGACATGCTGCGGACGCATATCGAGGCAGGGGATTCCATCGGACGCAGGACGGAGCGGCTGATCAAGTCGGGTCATCTGGTATCCGATGACCTGGTGAACGAGCTGGTGGAGGAGCGTTTGCAGCAGCCGGACTGCCGCAAGGGGATTATCCTGGACGGCTATCCGCGGACCCTGAATCAGGCGCAAGTTTTGCTTGCGCTGATGGAGCGTTTTGCCTTCCGCCCGGCCGTGATACACTTAGTAGTTGACTACGAGCGAATCGTAGCTCGTCTGAGCGGGCGCCGCCAGTGTCCCGTTTGTGGAACCCTCTACAGCCTGAAGACTAATCCGCCTAAAGTTCCTGGCATTTGTGACTTGGATGGAGCGTCTTTAGTTCCGCGTGAGGATGATCGGGAATCTGTGATCCGGGCGCGGCTGGAAGAATACGAATCGCAAACGCGGCCGCTGCTGGATTTTTTCCGGCAAGTGCGTGTTCCTGTGTTCGAAATTAAGGGCGCCAGTAGGACGCCCGAGGAGATCGCCAGCGAGACTTGTGGAGAGCTGGCGAGGTCGGGTGTGATTGAGCGGGCGGGTGCCGTAAAGGCAAAAATCCCGAACGCGAGCGTTAGATCGTGATTGTGCGCAGGAGTCAAATAGAACTCGAGAAACTTCGTCGCAGCGGGCTGCTGGTATATCAGATTCTGCAAGATCTGAAAGACATGGTAGCCGAGGGCGTGACGACTCAAGATCTGGAAGCCGCGGCGGAAAAGATGATCTCGGATGCGGGTGCGCGGCCGGCGTTCAAAGGGTATTACACCCAGGCGTCGGGAACGAAGTATCCGTACGTGCTGTGCACATCCGTGAATGAGGAGATTATTCACGGTATGCCGTCCTCGCGGCGCAAGCTGAAGCGGGGCGACATTATCTCGATCGATACCGGCGTTCAACTAAACGGCTACTACGGCGATTCCGCCATCACGGTGCCGGTCGGCGAGATCAACGATTCAGTGAAGAGATTGCTGAAAGTGACTGAGGAGAGTTTAGAGATGGCGATAGACCGGGTGCGGGCCGGCAATCGCTTGTTCGACGTGTGCGGCACGGTTGAGAAACACGTCACCTCGAACGGCTTTTCGGTGGTTAGGGAATTTGTGGGGCATGGCATCGGAACGTCGTTGCACGAAGAGCCGCAAGTCCCCAATTACGTGGACCGGAGAGGCGAGAATCCGCGGCTGAAACCGGGAATGGTTCTGGCGATTGAGCCAATGGTGAACGCGGGCAAGCCGGAAGCAAAGGTTTTGCCGGATCGCTGGACGGCGGTTTCGAGGGATGGATCGTTTTCGGCGCATTTTGAGCATATGGTGGCGGTGACCGATAACGGCCCGTGGGTTTTGTCCAGGCCCTAGACGATTTGATTTGTGGATGAGGCAGCCAAGCAAGAAGAACGGACGACGGAAGGTATCGTTGTCGAGCTGCTGCCGAGCGCGCTGGTGCGTGTCAGACTGGAAGGAGAGCATCCATTGATTGCTCATCTTCCGAGCACGCAAGGCGCGAATTTTGTGCGTCTGCGGGTAGGCGACCGGGTGCGGGTTGCGCTTTCGGTTCAGGACCGGACGCGAGGAAGGGTTTTGGAGCTTTTGCCGAAGGGATAAGTACATGAAGGTACGGGCATCTGTAAAGAAGTTGTGTGACAAGTGCAAGGTGATTCATCGCCACGGCGTGGTGCGCGTCATCTGCACGAATCCGAAGCATAAACAACGGCAGGGATAAGGATCTTTTAGCTTATGGCGCGTATAGCAGGCGTTGATTTACCGGCTCGAAAACGTTCGGCCATCGGTTTGACTTACATCTATGGGATCGGGCGGACGCGCGCGTTGTCGCTCTTATATCGCGCAAATGTCGATCCAGATAAGAAGGTTGGAGATCTTTCGGAAGAGGAAGTGAACCATCTCCGCAACCTGATCGAGGGCGAGGGTGCAATCGAGGGCGACCTGCGCAAGGAAGTCTCGATGAACATCAAGCGCCTGATGGAAATGGGTTCCTACCGCGGATTGCGTCACCGGCGCGGCTTGCCGGCTCGCGGGCAGCGCACGCACACCAACGCGCGTACTCGTAAGGGACCGCGTAAGGGAACTATCGCGAACAAGAAGAAAGCGACCGGCAAGACTTAAGGCGGAAGGATTATAGATGGCGAAGGCAGCTGCAAAGACCACCAAAAAGAAGAGCTTTAAGAAGAAGGAAAAGAAGAACGTTCCGTACGGAACGGTGCACATTCAGGCATCGTTCAACAACACGATCGTAACGTTTACCGATCCGCTGGGCAATGTGATCGCCTGGTCGAGCTCCGGATCCCTCGGATTCCGGGGATCGCGTAAAGGGACACCGTTCGCAGCGCAGCAAGCTTCGCTCACAGCGGCGAACAAAGCGAAGGAAGCTGGATTGCGAACCGTGGAAGTGCGCGTCGCCGGACCCGGTTCAGGGCGTGAATCCGCCGTTCGAGCATTAGCCACGGCGGGTATCGAAGTGCGGGCAATCAAAGATGTGACACCGATTCCGCACAACGGATGCCGTCCGCCGAAGAAGCGAAGAGTCTGATTTTTTGGGCGGCGCGTTCGCCGTCTTTGTTATGTAAGCGGGATGAAGGCCGAGCCAGGCTGTAAACCGCACCTAACCAAACCTGGGAGGTCGAGCGCGGGTTCGCCCGTGCGATAGGGAGGCATGATTGGCACGTTATAGTGGCCCGGTTTGCCGGCTTTGCCGGCGCGAGGGCATGAAGTTGTTTCTGAAAGGGGAGCGCTGCCACACCGAAAAATGCGCTATCGAGAAGCGCAATTTCGCTCCCGGCCAGCACGGCAAAGACAAGAAATCCAAGCTGGTTGGATATGGCTTACAGCTTCGCGAGAAGCAGAAGGCGCGACGGTACTACCGAATTCTGGAGGGCCAGTTCCGGAATCTGTACGAGAAGGCCGTGAATCAAAAAGGCATCACCGGTGAGCAGATGCTCGGGATGCTGGAGCGGCGTTTGGATAATGTTGTGTATCGCATGGGACTTGCCACGAGCCGGGCGCAGGGACGCCAGCTTGTGCGGCACGGTCACATGACCGTGAATGGGCGGAAAGTGAACATTCCCTCGTTCACAGTGAAACCTGGCGACCAGGTCGAGGTGCGGGAAAGCAGCCGGAACAACACGACGATTCTTTCGGCTCGCGACGCAACGGCCCATACGCCAAGTCCATCCTGGCTGGAAGTGGATCGGGATGCGCTGCGTGGGCGTGTTTTACAGCACCCCAAGCGCGAGGAGTTGGTGCAGATTCAATTGAATGAGCAGCTCATCGTCGAGCTGTACTCGAAATAGTTGTTTTGACAATCGACGGAGAACATCGAGAGAGAAAAGTATGTTTAAAGGATTTCAGAAGCCCAAGCGTTTAGTTGCCAATACCGAATCGCTGACGGAGCGTTTTGGTCAATTCACCGCACAGCCGTTCGAGCGTGGATTCGGATCGACGATCGGCACGGGATTGCGGCGCGTGTTGTTGAGCTCCATCGAAGGGGCGGCGATTACCGGGGTGCGCATTGACGGTGTTTCCCACGAGTTCAGCCCGATTCCCGGGGTGGTCGAGGATGCAACCGATATCATCCTGAATCTCAAACAGGTTCCATTCAAGATGATTGGGGAAGGCACGCGTATTGCCAGGCTGCGTATCGAGGCGCCCGGTGAAGCGATCAGCGGACAAATCGAGACCGACAACGACGTGGAAGTGCTGGATCGCAATCTGCACATCGCGACGGTTGGCGAGGGAGGCAAGCTCAATATCGAGATGCGGATCAAGAGTGGACGCGGCTACGTGTCAGCCGACCGCAACTACGACGAGGATTTGCCGATCGGCTACATCCCGATCGACTCGGTCCACTCACCCGTTCGCAAAGTCAACTACACCGTCGAAGCGGCCCGTCTCGGCCAGAACACGGACTTCGACAAGCTGACGATTGAAGTCTGGACAAACGGCGCGATTTCACCACAAGACGCGGTAGGACAAGCCTCCAAGCTGCTTAAAGATCACATGACGATCTTCATCAACTTCGAAGAGACACCCGAAGTTGCCGAGGAGCCGGCAGAGCGGGCGGCCAGCCAGATGAACGAAGTGCTGAACCGCTCGGTGGAAGAGCTCGAACTCAGCGTTCGCTCTTACAACTGTCTGAAGAACGCGAACATTCAGACCATCGGTGATTTAGTGCAGAAGACCGAATCCGAGATGCTGCGAACCAAGAATTTCGGACGAAAGTCACTGAACGAGATCAAGGAAATTCTTTCGGGGCTGGGTCTTTCGTTCGGCATGAAATTCGACTCGCAGGGACGGTTGATCGGCGGTGCGCCGCCCGCCTCGCCCTCTGAGTACGGTCAGGATCAATACGCCGGAATTGAGGAGTAACGATGCGGCACCGCAAAGCCGGAGTGAAACTCAAGCGCAACATCAGCGCGCGACGAGCGCTACTGCGCGGGCTGGTCACCAGCGTCATCGACGAAGAGCGGATCACGACGACGGTGCCGAAGGCCAAGGCGGCCAGGCCGCTGGTAGAAAAGTTGATTACGCTGGCGAAAGAAGACAACCTGCATACGCGGCGGCAGGCTGCGGCGTATCTGATGAGCCGCGAGTCCGTTGAAAAGCTGTTCGACAAACTCGGGCCGCGATTTCATCAACGGAACGGCGGGTATACGCGCATCGTGAGACTCGGCTGGCGCAAAGGCGACGGCGCGGAGACCGCAAAGCTGGAGCTGGTCGGCTCCGAGCTAGTGAAGCGAGCTGCAGAGCGCGCGGCGCGCCGCGAAGAGCGCCTGAAGCAAATTCGCGAGAGCGGTGAGGGCGGAGCCGGCGAGGATACAGGCAAGAAATAGCGTCACCGGCGCCGTCGTTTCCGCCGCGCTGTTACGTCTCTTCGGGCTACAACGGGCTCAGCCGCCTGTTGTGGCCCGATTTTGCTTAGAATGCGGTCGTGAATCCAGTGCTCATCCCACCATTCTTTGGGATCGACCTGATCGCCGGCGATCATCATGCTGAAGTGCACGTGATCTCCGAACGCCATTCCCGTCTGGCCGCTTACTCCAATCTGTTGTTCTTTCTGAACCATGTCGCCCACTTTCACGCCAATGCTGCTCATGTGCCCATAGAGGCTTTGCAGCGAATAACCGTGATCGATAATCACGCAATTCCCGTATAGCCCGAGACGGCCGGCGTAGATCACTTTTCCGGAATTCGCCGCCTTGACGGGAGAATGTTGCGTCTGGGCGAGATCGTAACCGAGGTGAACCTGCTCATCGACTTTCTTTCCGTTGTAGATATAGCTGCGCCTATCCGCGAAGAACGATTCACGGGCTCCTTTTACCGGAATGAAAGGACCGGACCAGAGTATGCGCTTCTCGGTATTGGTCCGCAGATCGTAAATCGTTTGCGCGTTCTGTCTGCGCATTTCCCGGTTTAGACGCAGAAAGCGATCGAGCACGGTGCCCCTGCCATTCGGATCGAGATCGTTGAGGACTTTCTGCATCTTCTCATCCGTGAGGACGATGTTGGTTTGCTTGAACTTCTTAGGAAAGACCTTTACCCAAAATGTGGTGGTCACTTCCGTTCCCGCGGCATTGCGCGCGAATGCGACCGGAATGGTGGTTGGCGCAACGTCCCAGGGAAATGGGAACAGCGAGAAGCGATGGTTGCTCGCGTCGGGCTGACCGGGCATCGGAAACGTTCCAGCCGAGTAATTTGCGACTCTCACACCGGCAGCGGTCCAATTACCGCTGAGGTCGAGGATTACAAGTTCCGCTCCGCCTTGGTTGATGTAGTGCTGGCGGCCGTCTGTGGCGATACCAGGCGGGCGAAGGACGACCTGAACATCTTGTGAGAACGTCGTCGTACTGCCGCGCAGGTCGTTCGAATTTGCCTTCATGACCAGCTTGGCGGCTCCTTCTTTCAGGAACGCCGCCTGTTTTGTACCGGCTGAAAAGCTGTAAATGCGGCTGGTTTGTTTGGACTGGGTGTGGTCCTGGTAGACGATTTGACTTTGGCCGTCCTGCTCGACGGAAGCGGAGAACGATTTGGTCCCATGCGGGTCGTCGGCTTCGACCCGAACAGGCGTCTCGGCGCCAATAGCAGGCACCGTGTTGGCAAGCTTGAGATCGACATGCTTGCCGGAGAACCAAACGAACCCAAACAGGGCGAGAATCAGGATTACGACAATTGTCAGTGCGGTTTTCAACGGTGACATCGATTCATAGATTTCAGGTTTTCAACACCCGCCGGCCCTCAATCCGGAAATTGCCGGCAATTATCCAGGCGATTGCTTCCGAGTAAATTCTATGTTCCTCAACCAGAATGCGCGATGAGAGCGTTTCGAGGGTATCGCCATCCAGGACGGGAACGGCGGATTGCAGAAGGATAGGGCCGCTATCCAGGTTTTCGTCCACAAAATGGACGGTGGCGCCGGTAAGCTTCACGCCGTGCGCAAGCGCCTGATATTGCGCATCGAGACCGGGGAAGGCAGGTAGAAGCGAAGGGTGGATGTTCAGAATTCTACCCTGAAATTGCCGAACGAAGTGTCCGCTCAGCAGTCGCATATATCCTGCCAAACAAACCCAATCGACGCTATGTTGTTGAAGCAGCTCAGCGACCTGGAGATCGAAGGCGGTACGCTCGGCACCGGCGGATTCGATTGCGCCACAGGGCAAGCCGAGGTCGCGGGCGCGGGCCAAACCGGGCGCATGGGGCTTATTTGAAAAAACGAACCCAATTTCGCAATCGAGCCGGCCGCTGAGAACATTCTTGGCGATCGCCTCGAAATTGGAACCGCGGCCGGATAACAAAATACCCAATCTGGCGCGCGTGCGGGTGCTCACAAATAGAGGACCCTCCGCCCAGTTTTGGACTTGCTCGGAATCACGCGACCGATTTCGTAGTGAGGCTCGCGCCGCTTCTTCAGAGTTTGCGAAACAAAGCCAATCTTCTTGGAAGAGACAACCAGAACCATGCCGATGCCGAGATTGAACGTGCGGCGAAAATCGTCCTCGGGAATATTGCCGAGATTCTGGAGAAGATCGAAGATCGGCTGACGCGGCCAGGAGGCAGGGTCGATCTGTGCAGCGCAATTTGGCGGCAGCACGCGGGGGAGATTGTCGGTGAGGCCGCCACCGGTGATGTGAGCGGCGGCTTTGAGAAGCTTGGCCTGGTGAAGAGCCTGGATGGATTTGAGATAGGAGCGATGGATTTTGAGCAATTCGTCGCCGAGAGTTCCAGGAAATCCGGGAAGGCGAGTGCCGGGTGTATGGCCGGCCATTTCAAAGAGAAGTTTGCGGGCGAGCGAGTAGCCGTTGGTGTGCAGGCCGAGGGAGGGAAGTCCGATCAGCAGGTCGCCAGGGGCGATATCGGCTCCGGTGAGCATGCGCCGGCGCTCGACGGCTCCTACGATGAAGCCGGCTAAATCGTACTCGCCGGGCGCGTACAGGCCAGGCATCTCCGCCGTTTCACCGCCAATGAGCGCGCAGCCATTTCGTTTGCAGCCACGCGCGATTCCGGCGATGGCGCTCGCGCAGATGGCGGCATCGAGTTTACCGACAGCGAAGTAATCGAGGAAAAAAAGCGGAGTTGCGCCTTGAACGGCTATGTCGTTCACGCAGTGGTTGACCAAGTCTTCGCCAATCGTGTCATGACGTCCAGTGGCAAACGCGATTTTGAGCTTCGTGCCGACCCCGTCGGCTGAACTGACCAGAACAGGATCGCGCCAACCTTTTAAGGAAAAGCCCGCTCCAAAACTTCCAATGGAGGTCAGAACGTTCGAGGTGAGCGTTTTTGCGGCGTGGCGTTTGATCTGTGAGACGGCGCGCCCGGCTTCATCGATATTGACGCCAGCATCGCTATAGGTGATTTGCTCGCTCACTCGCTGAAGGAACAGTGTAGCGAAATGCTTGAAATTAGAACCGGGACGGATGCGAAATCCGCCCGGTTTAGTTTTTATTCTTGTGGAAAGGTGAAATCGGGATTGTAGCCACCGCCCGAATCCTGATACAGATCCGGAGAAGGTAACGGCTTTGAATCCACCGAAGGATTGGCGGCTTTTGAATCCGCCTTTTCGCGATCCGCGAGCTCTTTCAAAAGAGGTTTGGTGACGGATCCTTTCTGGCGATCTCTAGAGTTCATGCCGGCACAGTAGCAGCGCCGCGACGCAGAACGGAGCATGGCAAAGCATTCCTCGGAGACATTCTGGAGCGGCCAAGTAACTGTGGAGCAAGCGGATGCGCCTTGATATGACACAATATTGAAATTTCTGCTCGTCGTGTGACTGGGGGAGTGAATTCGATGAAATATTTCAAGCTGTTAACGGCTTTTGCTGCCGCTCTGCCGCTCTTTGCACAACTAAATATGCGGCCGGAAGGGCCCAGAGTCGTAGCCATTCGAGATGCGCACGTGGTGACGGTGAGCGGTCCCGACCTGCCGAAGGGAACGGTCGTGCTGCGCGACGGTCTGATTGAAGAGGTTGGCGCAAATATTCCGATTCCGGCCGATGCCTGGGTGATCGATGGCACCGGTTTGACCGTGTACCCGGGCTTTATCGACGCGCTGAGCACCTGGGGCATTCCGGCAGCGCTTCCTGTGACGGCTGCAAGAGCAGCGGGGGCCGCGCCGCAGAACGTTCCCGCGCAAGCGGCTCCGGCGACGCAACAACCCGCACAGCCGCCGGATCGCGGCCCCGAAGACCGGCCGCAGACCTACTCGTTTGAAAGAGCGGCAGACCTGATCACCCCGACGGACAACCGGCTAGAGGCGGTCAGAGCCGCTGGTTTTACTACCTCGGCGACTTTCCCCAATCAGGGCATTTTCGAAGGGTTGGGCGCAATGATCGATTTGGCAGGGGTGCGCGGCCGAGACATGGTCGTGCTGCAGCCGATTGGAGAGCAAGTCGTTTTCCGGACGGGAGCAGGGGGAATGGGACGTGCGTTTCCGTCCTCGCTGATGGGAAATATCGCTTATGTGCGGCAATTGTATCTGGATTTGGCTCAATATCAGGAAGCTAAGAAAATCTATGCGGCCAATCCAGCGGGAAACCGGCGCCCGGAATACGATCACGATTTGGAGGGACTGGCCGAATCGCCTCGTATCCTGCTGCCGGCGGACGAAACGCAGCAGATCGACCGCATGGTGCGGTTCGGACAGGAGTTAAAGGTTCCGTTTGTCATCTACGGAGCGCACGAAGGCTTTCAGCGGGTGGATTCCTTAAAGCAGGCGAATGTCGCAGTATTAGTGAGTTTGAAATGGCCGGAGAAGCCGAAGGATGTAGATCCAGCGGAGATTCCGAATTATCGTGAGCTGGCGCTGCGGCAACAGGCGCCGAGCGTTCCCGGATTGTTTGCGAAAGCGGGCGTAAGATTTGCGTTTTACTCCGATGGGGTGGATACGGCGCCGGATCTCAAGAAGGCGATTCGCAAGGCACTGGACGCCGGTTTGTCGCGTGCCGATGCGATTCGGGCGCTGACCTTGACACCGGCGGAGATATATGGCGTCTCGGACCGGCTGGGCAGCATTGATAAGGGCAAGATCGCAAACGTTGTGGTGGTGCGCGGCGAGGCCTTCGATGAGAAAGCGACGATTGCGTACGTATTCGTGGATGGAAACGAGTTTCAGCCATCCAAAGAGGCTCAGGAAGGTCCGCCTGCGGGCGCTGGTCCAGGTGCGCGGAGACCCGGGACGCCAGCCGAGAGCGTGAACGATGGAGGCAGGTACTGATGCGGCGCGCAGGTTTAATCTATTTGACCGGGATACTGGCCGCGGGCTTGACGGGCGCCCAAACGACACTGATTCGCAACGCGACGGTGCTGACGGTGACGAAGGGCACTATTGAGAACGGCAGTGTTTTGGTCGAAAACGGAAAAATTGCGGCGGTGGGGAAAAACGTAACTGCACCGGCCGATGCGACGGTAGTCGACGCAAGCGGCAAATACCTGATGCCGGGAATTATCGATTGCCATTCTCATACCGCGATTGAAGGAGGCGTGAACGAGGGCACGCTTTCCGATTCGTCGATGGTGAACATCAAAGACGTGATTAACCCCACCGACATCAACATCTATCGCGGACTCGCTGGAGGCTTGACGGTTTCGAACGTCTTGCATGGGAGTGCGAACGCGATCGGCGGGCAGACCATTGTGATCAAACTGCGCTGGGGCAAGAGCGCCCAGGAGATGCTGTTTGAGGGCGCACTGCCGGGCATCAAGTTCGCTCTCGGCGAGAATCCGAAACGGGCCGGGGAGCCAAGTCAAAACTTCTTCAGCCAGACGACCCCGGCAGCGCGCAGATATCCGGGAACGCGGATGGGCGTCGAAGAAGTCATTCGCGAAAGCTTCACGGAAGCCAAGAATTATCAGGCCGCCTGGAACGAATATCGGGAGGCGGTGGCGCGCGGCGAACATCGCATGCCGCCGCGGAGAGACCTTCGTTTAGAACCGCTGGTCGAAGTGCTGGAAGGCAAGCGGTACGTACACACACACTGCTACCGTGCCGATGAAATTTTGATGTTGCTTCGACTGTCGGACGAGATGGGATTCAAGATTCGCACGCTGCAGCATGTGTTGGAGGGATACAAGGTAGCGGACGAGATTGCAGCACATGGCGTAGGCGCGTCGACGTTTAGCGACTGGTGGGCGTACAAGGCAGAGGCTTACGATGCGACTCCCTACAATGCGGCGATTATGACACGCAAGGGCGTGGTGGTTTCGTTGAATTCCGATTCGGACGAGTTGCAGCGGCACCTGAATTTAGAGGCGGCGAAGGTGATCCGTTACGGCGGTTTGAGCGAAACGGAAGCACTCGCGATGGTAACCATCAATCCGGCTAAGCAGCTTGGCATTGACGACAAAGTGGGGTCGATCGAGGTCGGCAAATCGGCCGATTTGGTCTTGTTCGACAAACACCCGCTATCGAATTACTCCAAGGCTTTGAAAGTTTGGATCGACGGGCACGAATACTTCGACAGAGATAAAGATCTGGAGACGCGGCCGAAATTCGAGCAGCAGAAGAAGGCACTTCTGGACAAAGAAAATGCGCAGAATACCAAAGGCCAGGGCAGTGAACGCAATCGTCCTGGAGCGAGCGCTCCCGCAAATCCGATGAACGGAGTGGCGAACTAATGAACTTCGCGAAATTGCTCGCAGTTGGCCTGCTGTGTCTTGTACCGTCTGTTCGGGCAGCCGAGGACAATTCGGTTCTGATCCGCAATGTCACGATTCATCCGGTTACCGGACCGGACATTCGGAACGGTTCGGTTCTGGTGATCGATGGAAAAATTGCGGAAATCGGACCCAAGCTCGGGACCAGGGGCGGCGCGCGCGTTGTGGATGGCCACGGCTTGCATCTCTATCCGGGATTGATCAATGCGGCGACGAATGTCGGACTATCGGAGATCTCGGCGGTTCGGGATACGGTCGATCTTGACGAGATAGGAACATTCAATCCGGAGTTACGGGCGGAGGTTGCGTTCAACCCATCGAGCGAGCATGTGGAAGTCACACGAGCTTCGGGAATTACGACAGTTGTGAGCTTACCGGGAAGCGGCGCACGCGGGTTTCGCGGCAGCGGCACGGTGATCAGCGGTCAAGGGGCCGTGATGCATTTGGAAGGCTGGACGTGGGAACAGATGGCAGTCAAACCGAGCGCGGTCATGGATCTGTTATTTCCGGAGATCCAGAGTGTTCCCAGGCAGTTCGCGTCTTTGCTCGGTATGCCGACGCGCACGTTTTCAGAAGAAGAGCGGCAGTATAAAGACAAACTGCGGCAGATGAGCGAGTTTTTTGAGCAGGCGCGCGCCTATCAACGAGCAAAGGAGGCCGGCGGCGCCGATTTTCGCCGCGATATCCGGCTGGACGCGATGATTCCGGTGCTGGAGGGCCGGGTGCCTCTGCTGGTGCGAGCCGAAAGAGAGCGCGCGATGAAAGACGCGGTCGAGTTTGCGGATAAGGAGAAGGTGAAGATTATCATCGCGGGCCCGCGAGAGATCGGAAGCGTAGGTCCGTTATTGAAATCGCACAATATTCCGGTGGTTTTGGGCAAGACCTTTGAACTGCCGATGCGCGATGACGATCCGTACGACGCTCCCTATTCTCTACCGAGCGAATTTTACAAGGCAGGCGTGAAGATCTGCTTTGGGACATTCGATGTCGAATTCGCGCGTAACGTGCCGTTCGAGGCGGCACAAGCGGTGGCGTTCGGATTGCCGCATGACGAGGCATTGAAAGGGCTGACGATCAATAGCGCCCAGATCTTAGGCGTCGGCGACCAGGCGGGTTCGATTGAAAAGGGAAAGTTAGCGGACCTGATTCTCACGGATGGCGATCCAATGGAAGCGCGCACGAATATTAAGCAAATGTTCATCGCCGGTCGCGAAGTCAGTCTGGAATCGCGGCATACCCGCGAGTACGAAAAGTGGATGAAGCGGCCGTAGAAGTCGAACGGATTCCGAGCCTCGAAACATTTCTACCGGCGAACGGATCACCTAGACGGGGAGACCTACCGGGTATCCGGAGGCTAAGCGCCAGGCGATGGCCGCCACGACAGTTCAACAACCTGCTAAGCCACAATTGCCTCCGCAGAAGCAGAAATGGTTTTCCAGGCGGAAGCGGTGGATTTTTGGCGGGCTGGCGGCTTTGGTTGCGGCAGCAATTGTCTATATCACGCTGCTGATTCTGAACTGGCCGTTCACCGAACAGGCTGTCATCGACGTCCTGCAGGAAAGATCGGTCCGATCCGTGACGGTCGATCACTTTTACAAGACATACTGGCCGCCCGGGTGTGTGGCGGAGGGCATCCGCTTTCTCCATCGCAAGCACAAGAACAAACCGCCGCTCATCACGATTCAAACGCTGGTGATTAAGAGCAGCTACACGCGATTACTGACGGTCAGCTATAGCGTCTCGAAAGTCATCGTCCGGGGGATGCATGTAGCGGTCCCGCCTCCCGATCCGAACGGCGGACCAAACCCCGTGATGCCTTTAACCTACAGCGACAAGGCGGGGCCGTCGATGGTGATCGGACGCATTGTCGCCGACGGCGCGGTGCTCGATTTTCTATCGCGCGATCCTAAGCAGAAGCCGTTTCGCCTGGGTATCGATAAGCTGTCGATTGACGGGGTGGGCAACAATGCTGCGCTTCCCTATCACGTAATCCTCTCGAATTCGCTCCCGCCGGGGAAGATCATTTCCAGTGGGGTATTCGGGCCGTGGAACGCGAAAAATCCGGCGAGCACTCCGGTGAAGGGCTCTTACACGTATCAGAATGCCAATCTGGCGGTGTTCAGCGATGTTAGCGGGACACTATCGGCTAGCGGTAAGTTCAACGGAATCCTGGGGAGGATCGAGACCACCGGCACCGCCGCCGTTCCCAATTTTCAGCTTAAAGATACGAGCCATACGAGAAAGCTGAGCACGGAATTTCGAGCGACCGTGGATGGCACCAAAGGCGATACCACGCTTGAAAACGTAGTTGCGCATTTCGATCGAACCACTTTAGTCGTGAGCGGCAGCGTCGCGGCTGAAGCTGGTGAATCAGGTAAGGGCCTCTCGCTCAACATGTTCGTCCCGATAGGACGGATCGAGGATCTTCTGGATCTCTTCATTTCAGCAAAACGCGCGCCTATGAGCGGAAGCGTGACATTTCGCGCGCACGCGGATGTGCCACCAGGCCCAGACGAATTCATCAGGAAATTGCGGCTAGTGGGCGATTTCGGAGTGGGCTCCGGGAAATTCACGGACATAGAGACGCAGAGGACGATTAATCGCTTAAGCGAAGGCGGTAAAGGGAAACAGCAGCCGGGCGACAATGACGAAACGGCGCTCTCTCAACTGCGCTGCCACGTCGTCGCAAAAGGCGGCATTGCGACGCTGTCGTCCATATCTTTCCGCGTTCCCGATGCTACCGCACATATGGAGGGAACCTACGGATTGACTACTCCCTACCCCGTGGACCTGCACGGCAACTTGCTTACCGATCATCCGTCCAATGCTGAGACTGGATTCAAATCGTTCCTGCTGAAAGCGATAACGCCGTTCCTAAAGAAGAAAGGTCGGGCCAAAATTCTGCCTTTCAAGATGACTGGAACGTACGAGCGTACTCAGATCGGTTTGGATATGGCACGAAAGAAATGAAGCTCGGTGAGGTAAACCCGGCGATTCCGTTACTGACGAACAGGCGCTTGCTCACGCGCGCGGTTCAGCCGGCGGGAGGGAACGTGACCCTTATGGCGCGTTTTTGCGGCGCGCCGGATGCGTGGACGCGGTGTTCCAGGCTGGGGCAAACTACGCTAGTGAAGCGCTACCTGGCTCGAGGTACGGAGATAGCCAGAAACTTGGTTTCGTGAGACGCGATTGACGACGAACTCCATCGGAGGTGCGTTGCCGATCCGGATAGCGAGAGCTTCATCAGTGCCGACGTGCTTCTTCTCGAAACGCTGGCCTTCCACCATAACGCCGATGTCATAAAACCCGTGCCGGGAATCTGTCCTCCAAACACCTACGCTGATAGGGCCAACCCGTTGAAAACGCCTGGAACGGGGAAGATCAAACGGGATATAGCCCGGAACGGATTGAACCGTCGTTCCCTGAACGGCGGTCGTGTTGGTATCGCTTGCGGCAGTCACCACGGGCGCTGGTCTCGGGTTAGCGGTGGACTGGGTCACATAAGTGGCAGCATCGTACAGGCTGATCTGGCGCAAAAACGAGTGATCCCGCTCGCAGAGCAGAAAGAAGACGCTGAGCCCGCATAGAGCGGCGACGCCTAGCGCCAGAGACACGACCCTGCCTCCTTCGAGAGGTCGAGAAGTATGGGGCGCAAACGTTCCTGGGTAGTATCTTGCGGTTGCCATGCTGGTAATAGATGCTAGTCCTCTGCACATTGTGACTAAGCAAGACGACCCAACGTTTCGGGTGCCTGCGACGTCTAAAGCGCGAAACGCAAGCTTGAGGCGCAGAAAAGGAGAAGAGAACCCGCGGGCTGAACTTCGCTTTCTAAAAGTGGAGGGTCTTCAGTTGAAAGCAGCCCTGAATCGCAGAAGGGTCAAACGACGCCTGTCGCGTTTGCGTATCTATGGCCTGGGAGACCGGATTGGCACTTCAGTTCGCGGGTAGTTTGCCTGAGAATCCAACGGATGCCGAGCTTGTGGAGGGCTGCAAGCGTGGAAATCTGCGGGCTTATGAACGGCTGTACCATTTGCATTCCGGCCGCATGAAAAGCCTTGCGTTCCATTTGCTCGGGAGCCGGCCGGATGCCGAAGACGCTGTGCAGGAAGCGTTTTTGAAGGTGTACAAGGGCGTGCGCGGGTTTGAAGAACACTCTTCGCTGGGGACGTGGCTGTACCGGATTTTAATCAACTGCTGCTATGACTCGTTGCGCAAACAGCAGCGAAGGGCAGAGCAGCAGACGACGCGCGATTTCCCCAGTGAAACAAAGCTGCCGCTCAAGATCGCACTCGAGCGCGCGCTTGGGCAGCTCAACGAGCGGCAAAGAATCGTTTTTCTGCTGTTCGAAGTGGAAGGGCTAAAGCATTCGGAGATTGCGGGAGTTCTGGAGGCGCCAGAAGGGACGTGCCGGAGCTGGCTTTTTGAGGCGAAACGAGAGCTGAAGCGGATTTTGATGGAGCGAAGCGAATGAAGTTCGAATGTGGCGATCTGGAGCGGGCACTCGCAGTATCGGAGCTGATGCCGGAGGCGCGTGAACATTTGAAGCACTGCGCCGCCTGCCGTCGTGAGTACCGGGTGTGGAACGAAATTACGGCAGCCGGAAGGGAGCTGCACGAAGAATGGGATACGCCGGAACTCTGGCCTCAGATTCGCAAGGCTCTGGAAGCGGCACCGAAGCCGAAACAGAAGCCAGTGTGGTGGCGGGACGTGAAGATGTGGACCGCGGCTGCTGCGGCGGTCCTGGCGGTTGCGGCGCTGCTGGTGTGGAGACCCTGGCGCGAGACGCCAGCAACGAGCGAAGTCGCGGCCACGGCGCCGCAACTTTCCGGCGACCACGATTTTTTGACCGAACAGGCTCTGAAGGAAGTAGAGCGAAGCGAGACGGTGTACCGGCAGTCGATCGACAAACTGACGCGGCTGGCCCAACCCGAGCTGCAGAAGTCCGCTTCGGCAGTGGCTGTGAATTGCCGGGAAAAACTGCTGACCTTAGATTCGGCGATTTCTGAAACCCGGGCGGGCTTGGATCATAACCGATTCAATGTGAAGCTGCAGATGGAACTGGCGGATTTGTATCGGGAAAAACAACAAACGCTCAAGGAGCTATTAACACGTGATCAGAAGAATTAGCCTGCCGCTCCTGGTATTGCTGACGTCGCTTTCGGCCTTTGGCCGGGAAGAATACACGCGCACGTTCGACAAGACGGTTACGCTTCGGCCGGGCCAGCGGGTCTATGTGGAGCATCGTTTTGGCGACGTGACAGTGAAGACCCACAGCTCGCCCGATGTCAGCATTCACGCCGATATCAAGGTATCGGCGGGAGATGCAAATCAAGCCAAGACTTTTGCAGAGCGAGTCGAGATTGTCGTGGAACCCGGAGCATCCGAGCTTGCCATCCGAACGCGATATCCCGGCGAAACGGGGTGGTTTCACAATGTTTCTTACACGGTGCGTTATGAACTTACGATTCCTGAAATTGCCCCACTGCGAGTGCGAAACTCGTTCGGGTCTGTTTCCGTGGCGGGTCTGAAAGCGAACAGCGACATCACGAGCTCGCACGGATCAATCGACTTTCGGGATGGCCGCGGAGTGCAGAACCTGGAAGACTCATTCGCAAGCGTGCGGATCGAAAACAATGTGGGCGACGTGCAGATTGAGGGGAGCTATGGAGCGGTGGATGCGGAAGGCATCACGGGCGCTTTGAATATCAGAAACCGGTTTGCCAGTGTGACCGCCAGGCGCATTGCAAAGGGGATCACGATTACGAACAGCAACGGGAGCGTTCAAATCAGCGACTCGGGCGGAATCAGCTCCGTTCGCAACTCTTTTGGTGAGGTGATCGCACAGAATCTCAAAGGAGATCTGTCGATCGATAATTCCAATGGCAGAGTGGAAGCGGCCAACGTCGAGGGAGCGGCGCAGTTAAACACCACGTTTGGCGAAGTGAAATTTGCCGATATTGGGAAGCAGCTTACGATTCGCGCGAACAACTCGAGGATTTCCGGACAGCACGTTGGCGGTCCGCTGACAATTCAGAATTCGTTTGGACCGGTGACCGTCAGCGATATTCAAAACAGCGTTTCTGTCAGGTCGGGCAACGGCGGCGTGTCACTCACCAATATTCGAGGCGAGGCAAACGTGAAAACCAGCTTCGCGATGGTGCAGGCAACCGACATCGCCGGCGGATTATTGGTCGAGAACAGTAACGGCGGCGTAGAAGCGACCAATACGCGAGGAGCAGAGGTGACGACGAGCTTCGCTCCGGTTGTATTGCAAGGAATCGCCGGGCCGCTTCAGGTGGTGAACCAGAATGGCGCCGTGGACGCGACGAGCGCCATGAAAGGCGCCTGCCGGCCGATCCTGATCCGAACATCCTTTTCGACCGTCCGGGTGCGACTGCCCGGGGACGCCAGCTACCGGATTACAGCGCGAACGTCGTTCGGGCACATCCGGACGGATTTTCCGCTCACAGTTTCGGGCTCACTCTCGAATGACAGTTTGAGTGGAACAATCGGTAGCGGCAGTTGTGAAATGACCTTGAACGACAGTAACGGTTCTATCGAGATCTTGAAGGGCGGATCGTAGCTTAGGCCAGATCGCGAGCTGGTCCAAATCAGGATCATTTCAGATGGACAGCGAATCAGCTTGAACTGACTCGGCTGGGGAAATGGATGTTCATAAACGGACACCGCGCCCGCCTTGCCGCCCCGCTAAGTATTTGAAATGCCGCTCAGCGACGCGTGAGCTTGATGGCCACGTGGTTGCATAATGGGAGCCGAGGCCCGCCGCCATGGTATTGGAAGCCGTTCCCGAATCTAAAATCGATGTTCGCAAAGTATTGGTTGTCGATGACCAAGCCGATGTTCGAGAAGCGCTACGCCTGCTGCTCAAGGGAGCCGGCTATCGTACGGAAACTGCGGAGTCGCCGAGCGATGCGTTAGCTGCGGCTGCCTATTGCGATCACGACTTAATTGTGATCGATATGAACTACACGTGGGACACCACGTCCGGCGAAGAAGGCTTACATCTTCTGGATCGTTTGAGGAAGCAGTGCCGCGACGTGCCCGTGATTGCCATGACGGGCTGGAGCACGATCGAGCTAGCGGTGGAAGCGATGCACCGCGGCGCGGTGGATTTCATTCCGAAGCCATGGGACAACCGCCACTTGCTCTCCGTGGTTGAAAAGCATCTGAACGCCGGCCCTGAGGAGCGCCACTCACGTGATGCGGAACTTTCGATCGCGCGCAAAGTGCAACGCAAGCTTCTGCCTCAACCGCACTTTCGCGGTTCCGGGCTCGAGATAGAATGCGCCTCGGTCCCTGCCGGCGATGTAAGTGGGGATCTCTACGATTTCTTCGAGATTGAGCCGGACGGCGTTGGGTTCCTGCTCGGCGATGTGTGTGGCAAAGGAATGGGAGCCGCTCTGCTGGTGGCGAACTTACAAGCGACCATTCGCGCGCAGGATCAACTGGTCCGAACTCCAGCGAAGCTGATGGATCGCGTTAACCGGCTATTTTTTCAATCCACTCGCCCGGAGCATTTCGCGACGCTGTTCTATGGCGCTTACGACACCAATAGGCGGACAATTTCTTATATAAACTGTGGTCATCCCTCACCGGTTCTGCTTCGCGCTAATGGCGAAAGCGAATCGTTGCATGCCACAGGCACCGTTCTCGGCGCCTTCCGGGAAAGGGAATTTGAGGAGGGCAAAGTCGCGCTCGAAAGCGGCGATCGTCTGGTCCTGTTTTCCGATGGATTCTCAGAAGCCAGAATGGATCAGGAGGGCGATGACTGGGCCCTCGAATCGATCTCGACGCTGGGGCGCAGAAAGCCTGCTGGCTTGGCGGGCGCGCTCGCATCGGCCGCGACGCTGGACGGGAGTCCGGCCGATGATGTGACGATTATGGACATCCGCGCCCTCTGAAGAGTCCGGCGTACTATCCCGGAGCTCGCATTGTGATATCGTGCGGTTCGAGACGATGCGAAACTCATTTTCACGCCGCGAGTTTCTAGCGATTGCGGGCGCCATTCCGCTGGCGGCAGCGGCGGCTCGCGACAAACACATCCCGATTGGGCTGGAACTTTACTCGGTTCGAGACGAACTGAAGAAAGATCTTCTGGGAACCCTAGACGCCGTGGCGAAAATGGGCTATGAGTGCGTTGAATTCTATGCTCCCTATTACGACTGGGCGCCCGATTACGCGAAGCAGGTCCGGCAGAAGCTGGATGAATTGAAAATTCGGTGCTACTCGACCCATAACGAACGGAAGGTCTTTACGCCGGACGGCCTCGAACGGGCGATAGAACGGAACAAGATTTTAGGAAGCGAGTATGTCGTGCTTGCGCATCCCGGCGAGGTCACTGGCCTGGACGGTTGGAGGCGGGTAGCAGACGATCTAAACACATCTAACAAAACTCTGGAGCAAAAAGGATTGCACGCCGGTTATCACAACCACGATGCGGAGTGGAAGGAGATCGACGGGCAGAAGCCGCTGCAGATCATCGCTGAAAACACGGATAAGAGCGTGATGCTGCAGTTGGATGTCGGAACGTGTTTGGAGGCCGGCAACGATCCGGTGGCGTGGATCGATAACCATCCGGGCCGCATCCGATCTCTTCATCTGAAAGACTGGTCACCGCAGAAAGGTTATCGTGTGCTGTTTGGCGAAGGCGCCGCGCCGTGGAAGCAGATCCTTGCGGCGGCGGAAAGTAGAGGCGGGGTTGAGTACTACCTGATCGAACAGGAGGGGGCCGACTATCCGGAACTGGAAGCCGCCGACCGGTGCCTGATTGCTTATCGAAATTTGCGCGGATGAGCCAGTGTCAATCGAAGCCCGGCTGCGAGGCTATTTGCCGGACCAGCAGGGCACGCGTTTGCCGAGGAAGGCGGAGATACCTTCTTGCGCATCTGCCGCAAGAGCGTTAGTGGTCATCACTTCTTTGGCATACGCGTAGGCCTTTGGCTGGTCGAGATCGATCTGGTTGTAATACGCCTGCTTGCCGATACTGACGGTGAGTGAACTTGCTTCGGCTACGCGAGACGCCAGCTCGCGCGTCGCATTCTTAAGTTCCGAAGCGGGAACCACACTGTTGATCAATCCCCATTCGGCGGCGGTGGCTGCCGTGATCGATTCGCCCGTCAAGAGCATATGGAGAGCGCGTTTGCGGCCCACCGCGCGGCTAAGCGCAACCATGGGCGTGGTACAGAAGAGGCCAATGCGGACTCCGGGAGTGGCGAAGGCCGCGGTCTCAGAGGCGATCGCGAGATCGCAAGTGGCCACCAATTGACAGCCTGCTGCAGTGGCTACTCCCTGCACTTCAGCGATGACGGGCTGCGGAATGGATTGAATTTTCATCATCAGATTCGCGCACACATCGAAGATCTGCCGATACTCGTCCACCGGGCGGCCTACCATCTCGCTGAGATCGTGACCGGAGCAATAGACGTTTCCAGCGGCGGCGAGAATGACGGTGTGAATCGCCCGATTCCGCTCAACTTCGCTCAAACAACTCATCAGGTCGCCCATCAATTGCAACGAGAGGGCGTTGCGGCGAGCCGCGCGATTCAGGGTCACGATTGCGGTCGTGCCTTCCATCTCAAGACAGAGAGTTTCAGAAATCAAGGGAGTCTCCTGCAGCCTTACTTATAGGATGCCTGAGAATATCGAGATGGAATGAAGAGCTACGAACCGATTCGAGTATTCATCACCGGCGGGACTTTCGACAAGGAATACGACGAGATCAACGGGCGGCTGTTTTTCAAGGATTCGCACGTGCAGGAGATGCTATCGCTTGGCCGCTCGAAGCTCAACCTTGAAATCCGGACGTTGATGATGGTCGATAGTCTGGAGATGACCGATGCGGACCGGGCAATCCTGATTGAGCAGTGCCAGGCCGCGGCGGAGTCGCGCATCGTAATCACTCACGGGACCGACACGATGGAGATCACCGCGAGAAGGCTAGCCGCGGAGGTTACGGGAAAAATAATCGTACTCACCGGCGCTATGGTGCCGTATAAGTTTGGCAGCTCGGACGGGCTCTTCAACTTAGGCAGCGCTCTCGCGTTCGTGCAAACCCTGCCACAGGGTGTCTACGTTGCAATGAACGGATGCTGCTTTCGAGCCGAACGGGTTTACAAGAACCGTCAAACGGGCTCGTTTGAAGAGCGAAACGATGAGAATGAATGAGGCGCGCGGGATTTATGCAGACGCTTTCGCTTTCGCCGAGTGTACAGCTTCGCGCCTGAACGAAAGCACTCGGCGCGGCTGATTGTCGGTAACCGGGCGCATTCGCAAGGGGCGTTCCTGGAGGATTAGCTCGCTGGCTTGAACGATCGGCTCCGCGTGAAACCAGCGTTGAAACGCGGCATTGTGCAAGACGTTGCAGAGTGCGCTAAGTGTCATGCCCTGGTGATGGGCCATCCAGCACCGGATCAATTGATATTTGCGGGGGAAAAATGGGCGGCCGGGCGCAACTGTGAAATCGGCCGATTCATAGAAGCCATATTCACCCAGCCAATGTTTGCCAGCCATGCGGCGAAGATTTGCGACGCCGAACCTGGCGTCCACCATGAGAGCCAGACAAGTCGAATAAGGCGAGACGACGAGCGAGCCTGCACGCGCCACATTCAGCGCGAGACACGGCACGCCGAAGGCTGCGTATTGATAGTTACCATCTTCGTCGGTTTTGCTGTAAGCGGCTTCGGAGATGCCCCACGGCACGCCATGTCTTCGCCCATAGGCTTGTTGAGCGCGAACGGCGGCCGTAACGGCGCGGTCGAGCAAAGTGTTCAGATGAGACTTCATCCAAATGGCCGGCATGAGGTACTCGAACATGGTTCCGGTCCAGGAGATCAAAGCCGTTTCACCTTCGCAGGAAGTGTGCTGCCGCCCCAGACGGAACCAGGTTTCCTGGCTGGCGTCGCCCCTGGCTACTGCGATAAATGTGGCGGTCCGAGATTCGGACGCCAGCAGATCGTAACAAGATCTGTTGAGCTGCTGAGTAGCGACGTCGTAACCTACCGATAACAATCTGCGGCGTGTGTCGACAAGCTTCTCGAGGTTCATCTCCATTACCATCGCATCCGCTGTGCTGGCAATTTGGTTCAGGCGTGCGGCCAATTCGTTAAGTCGAGAGTGGCATGCGGCGAGCTGTTCGCGTAGACGATAGACCAGGTTCAGAAGTTCGGAGGAGAGCTCGGCTTTTGCTGTGAGCGAGTGTAGAGTCCGATCCAGCTCTCGATAGAAATCGTCAGCATTGGCCGGCGTGAGCGCGACCGTAGGCATCGCGAAGTCTTTCAGTGGCAACTGCCGGATCGGCTGGAATTCCGGAAGAAACCACGGCATGAAATCACGGACTTGATCCCGTAGAGCTTCAAGGCGGCCCCGCAGTTCAACTGGCCAGGATACGTGGGCAAGCGGTTCAGTTGCCTTGGGAGGCGCTGGTGCGTCGACTTGAAGTTGAAGTAGAGGAGGAAGCCAATCGGCGGGGTCTTCCAGAGCGAAAAGGCGCGCCAAGGCGGCGGACGAGACTCTCTTCTTGTCGGGTAGACAGCGATAGTGATCGGCTACGCCGTCCAGCGCACTGCATCGAATAATAGGCGTGGTCACCAATTCACGGCAGTGTTGTTTCAGGCTCCAGAGCGAAGCGACCAGATTTCCGCTGTCGACGCTTGAAACAAACAGCGGCTCAAGCGGTTTGAGAGAGATGGTGTCGTACCAATTGAGAAAGTGGCCGAAATACCGCGGCAGCTTTTGCGTGGATTCCAGCGTTCGTTCGGTTAACGTGACAAATTCCGAAAGCGTGAGATATCCGAATTCAAGAGCGGCCTGACGGGTGTTGAGCAAGAAACCCAGATTGGTCGGCGAGATTCGTTCGGCCAGGCGATAAGGCTGCTCCTGCAGATTGTCCGGAATCAGCCAGTTATTCTTTTCGTTACTAAATTCGGCGAAGTATCTCCAGGTGCTCAACGCGACTTGGTGGAGGAATGCATGTTCTTTTCGGGTGAGCTCAAAATCTCCCGGATGCGGAGAGCGGTTCAGCCAAATCGATAGAAGTTTGGAACAGCCCCACGCGACTATGAAAGGCACTGCAAAGGGCGCCGCAGCGGGCCTCATGAGTAAAGACGCGCCGAGGCAGATCGCAATGATGGGAAGCCAATCGAGATAAACATCCACCGGAGTTCGCTTCTTGATGCCGAGCTCGGCTTCCGTCGCCGTTTCCCACTCCAGCAGACGACTGTGGGTGATGGTGCTGCGGATAATTGTGCGGATAATGGCATCGAGCGAAACCAGTGTTTGGTGAGCCAAGAACGCAATGTTGAGAAGAATGCTGATGTGCGAGGTGAGAAAGTCGAGAAAGGCCTCACGTACCGCCAGCTTGTCGCGTTTGAGAGCGGCGCGGACAAAAGAGAACAACAATCGGCAATAGATAGGGAGGAACAGAAGCGCGAGGGTAACCAGGGTCCAAAAGCGCGGAGTTCCGGGCAGCCAGAACCAACCGGCGAGCAACAGAAGAAAGGTGGCCGGCTCAATCAAACTGCGGCGAAGATTGTCGACGATTTTCCACTTGGAAACGAGTGAGATTGGATTCGCAACCAGACGGCGCGATTCGTCCGGGACGCGGCTAAAGATCCATCTTGCGACCTGCCAATCCCCGCGCAGCCAGCGGTGCTTGCGGCGATTGTAGGCACTGTAATGGGAAGGATAATCGTCGATTACTTCAATGTCGGAGACCAGTCCCGCGCGCGCATAGGCGCCTTCGATAAGATCATGACTCAGCAGCGCATTGCGAGGAAAGCGAAGTTCGAGCACCTGACGCAGAGCGTCGATGTCGTAAATTCCCTTTCCCGTGAAGATACCTTCGCCATACAGATCCTGGTAGACATCGGAAATAGCGCGGGAATATATATCGAAACCGGTTTGGCCGGAGTAGATGCTGGCGAGACGAGAGCGAGTCGCCGAATGGACGCTGATCCCGACGCGGGGCTGGAGAATTCCGTAACCTTGAGTGACGATGTTGAGCTCAGGATCGATTAGGGGACGGTTCAGAGGATGAGCAATCGCGCCGATCAAGCGCTCCGCCGAACCACGGGGCAGTTGCGTATCGGAGTCGAGAGTCAGGACGTACTGGATCCGCGAAAGGCGCTGCATGTCGCCCGCTTTTACGGGGAAAGGGTCGTGTGCGTTTCGCAGAAGCTGATTCAAATCGAGCAGTTTGCCGCGTTTCCGCTCCCAGCCCATCCAAGCGCCTTCGCGGGGATTGTAAACTCTGTGGCGATGAAATAGATAAAAGCCGCCATACGGCTCAGAAGCGTGCTTGCGGTTGAGTTCTTCTATCAATCGGATTGCCAGATCGACTCGCGCGTCCTTTTCGCCAACGGGTTCCGCGGTATCGGGAAGGTCGGTCAGCAATGCGTAGAAGATGTTCCGATCGCGGTTGACGAGATAGCGAACTTCCAGAGTATCGACCAGGGTGCGAATCTGCTTTTCATTGAGAAGCAGGGTGGGAATTGCGACAATGGTGGCGCAGGACGGGTCTACTCCGCGCGAGAAATCTAGTTTCGGCATCCGGCGCGGCGTGAGAAGCGCGGTCACAAAGTGATTCATCAACTCGACCGCGGATTGGGTAGCTGGCAAAACCAGCAGCAGCGCTGCGATAACGAGTGAAAATCCACCGTGAGTCTGAACGAGACTCATCATCAGCGCCACAACCGTAATGAGGGTGAGGGCTTCGATGCCGATAATGTACAGTTCGTCCGGAAACCGGCGAAATAGATGTTGCACGCTGGCCCCAAAGGAGAACCGGTAATTGACCTGATGGAGTAAGTCTTGCGTACCCGCTTCACCCGCCAGCAGGTAGTACCCGACGTGACGGAGACGATCGCGCAATGCAGCCGGCGCGGAATGGGGAATTTGGGCCTCTTCCGCCATCTTTACGGCAGACCGGGCAAGCTCGATTTCGCTGACGTCTGAATGAGCGGCGATCCGCTCCACGCGCAGACGGTACAGCTCACGGCTCTCGAAGTCCATACGCGAATAAACGCCAGCGGGATCCAGAAGGAATGTCCGGTGGACAATCGAGAGCTGCTCGAAATTTTCCCTCCAATCGAGCTCGCCAATGAGGCGAAGCGAGGCAACGATGCGGCTAATTTCAAAAGATGGCGCATCCAGTCCGTTCGCATGGAAAGCGTCGAGCGCCTTGAAACCGGTTATGGAAAGAGTCTCAATGAGGACCAGCTTGAGCGCGGTGAGCATAGCTCCCAGCTCTGCCAAGCGGAGCGGCTCGACTTCCTGGACAGCGTCGAGAAACAGCAAGAGCGCGGGATCGGTGAGGCGGTTCTTTGTCGCATCGAGCAGAGCCCGGGCGAGTACCATTGGCCGCGGGATCGCATCTTCTTGCGGCGTCCGAACCGCGGGCAGCTTCGTCAGAATTTTTGTCGATTCGTGAAGATCGTGGATATCGGCACGAACGAGACGCAAATTTTCGTAGAGGAATTTCAGATCTTCGGACGGTTCCGGCGCCCGCAGCCGATATAATTCACGTTCCAGTTTCGCAAGCCGACGCGCACTCTTTCTAAAGATTGCTTGAGGCGCATTGGAGGAACGGCCGCGGCCCAGCCAGGCGCAGGAGCGCGCGGCTCGCAAAGCGTGCTCGTGCAGCATCGTATTTTCCGCATCGCTGAGCTGTGTAGACTGCTGTTGGGCCGAATCCGGGTTCACTTGTATTGACGATTCAGGCATTGGGTGCAGGAGTTCTATCTATAGCTTGACGCTTGGAGCTCGAACATCTCCGCATAGCGGCCGCCGCGGGCCATAAGCCGCTCATGGCTACCCTCTTCGGCGATTCCGCCATCTTCCAGCACAATGATACGTTCTGCCATGCGAACCGTCGAGAAGCGGTGGGAGATAAAGAGGGCCATCTTGCCTTCTGTGAGCTCGTTGAAGCGCTCAAAGACCTGGTATTCGGCACGGGCGTCCAGCGCCGCGGTTGGCTCATCGAGAATGAGTACCTGCGCGTCGCGAAGATAGGCGCGAGCCAAAGCCAATTTTTGCCACTCGCCGCCGGAAAGGTCCACGCCGCCTTCGAAGCGCCGGCCCAGCATCTGCTCATATTTGCGCGGCAGCCGCTGAATGACATCGTGAGCCACACTCTTGCGCGCCGCCTCCCGTATCCGCTGCAGGTCATCGAGAAACTCAATGCGGCCGACGGCGATATTTTCGCGCGCAGTCATTTCGTAGCGCATGAAGTCCTGAAAGATGACACCGATTTCACGGCAGAGGTCCTCCAGCTCGTATTCGCGGAGATCGATACCGTCGAGCAGGATTTGGCCGCCGCTCGGGTCGTAAAGGCGGGTCATCAGCTTCACAATCGTGGTTTTGCCTTGGCCGTTTTGGCCAATCAGCGCGATGCGCTCTCCAGGCTCGAGGCGAAAGTTCAAATTGCGAAGTACGAGGCGCTCCGTTCCGGGATACGAGAACGACACGTCGCGAAACTCGAAGCCGCGCGCGATGGGACGGGGCGCGGGCAATGCTCCGGGTTTGCTGCGAACGGTGGGCTCCATCCCAAAGAATGCGAGGAGGTCGGTTAGGAATAGAGCTTGATCCGCGATGCTGGAAAGCGTAGAGAAAATTTGCGAGATATTGTTCGATGCGTTGAGAATCGATTGCGTCAGAAAAGTGAGAGTACCAATCGTGAAGGCGCCGATTGCGGTCTGGTAGATGACCCATACGTATGCGCCGTAGTAGCCGGCTGTACTGAGCATCGAAAGAAGCGATACAGCCCAGAGGCGCTTTCGGAAGAGGGCGAGATTTTCATCGAAGATCCGATTGGATATGGAAATAAAGCGATCTGTTAAGAAATCGCTCAAACCGAAAAGCTTCAGCTCTTTTGCAGCCTCTTTGCTGCCGCCGAGCTGCCGCAGATAATCCAATTCGCGCTTGCCCGGGGTTTGCCGGAAGTTCTTAGCGTAGTTCAGGAACGCGAAGTGACTTTCGCCGAGAAATGCTGGAACGAGGCAGGCGATCAGGAGTAGGAGCAGCCAGGGAGAATAAAACAAGATGGCGGCAGACAGCGAAAGAGTCGTAACGACTTGCTGAAAAAGACGACCAATGGATTGGATCATCCCCAAGCGGTCGGTGGCCTGCACGCGAGCCCGTTCGAGACGATCGTAGAAGACCGGATCCTCATAAGCCTGTAAATCGAGCCGCGAGGCATGACGCATAACCTCGATGCTGACGTGGCGGGTGTAGCGGTCCGCGAGTACGGCGTCGTAGTAGTCAACCAGGCGGCCGGCGATGTTTCCCGATGCCGCCAGCGAGAATTCAATTACCGCAAGCCAGCCGAGGCTGGCAGCGGAAGCTGCGAAGGTCGTGTGATGTTCGACAATCGCCGTGATCAGATCGATGATTCGTTTACTGACATAGAACGTGCTGACCGGAATCAGCGATGCAAAAATCCGGAAGATCAGGCCCAGCGAGACAACGTAAGGGCCTGAATCCCAAACGATGCGCAAGACGGGCGGAATGTTTTTCAGTGCGTCTAGACGATCGCGCCAAGCCGAAAAAAACGCCTGATTTTTTTCTTCTGCCACGCCGGATTTAGAGGGGAACGGCCGCGAGCTTCACGCTGAAGCGGCTCCAGGAGGACGGCAATATTTGAAGAGCAAATCGGATGCCTTGCTTTTAGGATTCACTTTCCACAACCAGTGTTACTTATGGCGGTCAGGACGTACGGCGCTCGTGGGGCAAAAAGCCCGAGCGTTAAGAATGCCAGACTAGTTCATGGTACCGCGCTGATTCTGCGGCATTTCTGCTACCAAAGCCTCTGATTCGCGTTTACAATGTGCGGAATTAACGATAAGATAGATATAGATAAACCGGCGTCTATAGATCGCGAGTCAGTAGATCGCTTAGAATCACCAGATTACCTGGACATCCCGCCTCCAGCTCCGAGACAACGATCAGGCGCTTCGCGGTCAAAGGAGCCCTTCACGCTTACCAGACGAGTCGAGCAACCCGAAATACGGTACGTTTTCGCGAGCAAAGGATAGATAAAGAATGCATTTCGCTTATCAGGGCTTTACGCACGACCATGACACAAGACGTTTTACGTTCTGGGGCATCGAAGAACACAATCCCGCCATTGTCTTTTCGATCGAGATCAACCTGCCGCTCTTGTTTGAAAATCGAGTCCCTGTGCAGGAAGCGCCTATGTTTTGCCTGGACCTGCTGACGAGCGCTTCGCTCGCTGGACCGGCATCTCTCGACAAACTCCGCAATTACAGAGTTCTCGAATCGGATCTTCGTCCGTTGCTGATTGTGCGCGAGAAGCGTGCGGCAGAAAAGGCCATGAAAAAACCTCCGCGCAGACCGGTTCGGAAGCCCGGATCGTTTTCAAATATTCAGTTGGCCTCGAGCGTGCACGAGCATTAAAGATGCCTTTTGCAGAATGTGCCGGCCGATCCTTCACCGTCATTTCCGTTCAGAAAAATGCACCTGAGTCCTCGGGGGTCTACGGTCTCTCGAACGCGCGCGAGTGGTTATTTATTGGCGAAAGCGACAACATACAGGCGCACCTTTTGGAACATTTGAAAGACCGGAATAGTGTCTGGAAAGCTCAAGATCCGACGGGCTTCACCTTCGAGATATGCTCGGCAACCGAGCGCGTGGCGCGTCAGGCTGCCTTGATTCGCGAATTCGGACCTCGTTTCAATCGGCGAGTCGCGTGAATCACGAAAGCGATTCGGCGCGACATTGTATGATAGGTTTGCAGCTGATATCAGGGCGGGAGTAATTCAGCGGTAGAATGCCAGCTTCCCAAGCTGGACGTCACGGGTTCGATCCCCGTCTCCCGCTCCATAAGAAGTCTCAACTCGGCAGCCAGTGGTTTCGCAGCCGCTCAGACCACAAAAACGTGTAGACGCAAAGCGCGAAGGCCTGCTAGCATAATCGACACGCATACGGTGTCGCTCAACGCGAAGTGCGGCTCACCACGCAATCATCCCACGAGGGCCAATCCGGCTAAAATATTGCTAGATCCGCCGCCTTCCGGTTTCGCCGTAAAACGCTCTCTCCCCAAACGACTCGCGAGGAGCCTGCCGGCAGCACGTCAACATTCTAGCGGGTAGGAAGCGTCTCTTCCAATCCCGTATAGAGTTCTACTATATTTCTGATTATGGAGCGCGTGAGGACGGACAAATGGCTCTGGGCTGCCCGTTTCTTCAAGACACGTGCGCTCGCTGCCCGGGCCTGCGAACTCGGCAGGATTGAGTCCAACGGACAACCAGCCAAGCCCTCGCGTGAGGTCCGAGTAGGCGACGTGTTGCGAGTGAAGAACGACAGCGGGGAATTTCAAGTGGAGGTTTTGCTTCTCAGCGAGCTTCGAGGCCCGGCAGCAGTCGCGCAGACGCTCTATCATGAGACCGAGGCGAGCCGCGAATTGCGGTTAAAGTTAGCGGAAGAGCGTAAAGCGATGCCCTCTTTTGAGGCGTTGCGCGAAGGGAAACCATCGAAACGCGATCGCCGTGAACTTGATAGGCTTCGGCATCGAGGGTGATGACGCGCGCGTCCGTTTTCGCCGGAAATCCCCTCTCAGCGCGAGGCCAGAAGATCTCGAATTTCCGTGAGTAGTTTCTCCTCGGGGGAGGGACCGGGCGGCGGAGGAGGCGCGGCTGGCCGCTGCAGCTTGTTGATCGCCTTCACTAAGAGAAAAATGGCGAGCGCGATGATCAGGAAATTCACGATCGTATTTAGAAAATTGCCATAGGCGATTACAGCGGTTGCTTTCTTCGCGTCCGCGAGTGTATCGTAGTGCCCCCCATTCAGCGCCAGGAAGTGATTGGGAAGATCGTGGCCACTGGTCAACTGGCCGAATGGAGGCATGATGAGGTCGGTTACCAATGAATTCACGACCGCTCCAAACGCGCCGCCGATAATAACGCCTACGGCCAAATCCACAACGTTGCCTCTCATGGCGAAAGCTTTGAAATCCTGCAACAACGACATAAGTGTGTGCCTCCTAGACTGACGAGCGGCCGCTTGCTTACGCGCGCGGTTCAGTGACGAATGGCCGTTTGCTCACGCGCGCGGCTCAGCATGACACCTCCTAGACAGTATCCATCAGCTCGATATCGCGAAACGACCCCTCGCCGTTACAATGAAGCGATGCCAGAGGAAAAAGCATCCTCAGCAACCTTTGAAGCGAGTCTGGAAGAACTGGAGCGCATCGTCAAAGAGCTCGAGAAAGGTGACCTGCCGCTCGAGCAAAGCCTCGCATTGTTTGAAAATGGCATGCGTCTGAGCAGCGAGTGCAAGCGGCAGCTCGAGGAGGCGGAATCGCGCGTGGAGATTCTGATGAAGAAGGGTTCGCAGTTCGTTGCAGCTCCATTCGATCCCGATAAGCGGTGAAATGACAAAGTCCGAGAAAACCGCTTTCGACCTATACCTGGCCGAGCAGGTGCAGGCGATCGATCGTGCGCTCCGCGAATGGGTGCCGGAGGAGTGCGTTCAGCCGGTCTCCATCCACAAGGCTATGCGCTACAGTTTGTTCGCTGGTGGCAAGCGGATCCGGCCCGTTCTGGCCATCGCGGCAGCACGCGCAGTTTCCGATTCGCCGGATGGCATCGAGGACGCGGCAGCGACCCTCGAACTAGTCCACACCTATTCACTGATCCATGACGACCTTCCGGCGCTCGACAATGACGATCTGCGCCGCGGCCGTCCCACTTGCCACAAAGTGTTTGGAGAGGCTATGGCGATTCTTGCAGGGGACGCGCTGCTGACCCTTGCCTTTGAAGTGCTGAGCCGTCTGCAAGGCGTTCCGGCTGACCGCAAGGTGCGACTGGTCGAAGAACTCTCGCGCGCAGCAGGTACCGTGGGCGGCATGATCGGAGGTCAGGTGAACGACATCGAAGGCGAGGGCCGGCACCCCACTGCGCTTTTGCTCGAATCGATCCATAAGGCCAAAACCGGCGCTTTACTGCGGGCCAGCGTTCGGATCGGAGCCATTTACGCAGGGGCGACCGAGGAGGAACTCGCCGCGTTGTCGGAATTCGGCGAGCACATCGGCCTCGCTTTTCAGATCATCGACGACGTGTTGGACGTCGAGGTGTCTTCGGAAGCCTTGGGGAAGACGGCCGGCAAGGATGAGGCGCAGCAGAAGATTACGTTTCCCGCGGTATACGGATTGGTGCGATCTCGTGAAATGGCGGAGCAGGAGCGGCTCGCAGCCCACACTGCTCTTCGCATATTCGACGATCGCGCCGACCGGTTGCGCGAGCTTGCGGATCTGATCGTGCAACGCAAGGCGTGAGCGTTCCCCAATTTCCAAGCAAACAGCCCCCGAAGAAACAGCGCTTGGATATTGCTCTGGTCGAGCGTCAGCTTGCCGAATCGAGGGAAAAGGCGCAAGCCTTGATACTTGCTGGAAAAGTGCGCGTAGATGGGCAAACAGCGGCCAAACCCGGACGCAGTGTCGCGCTTGAAGCGCGGATCGACGTCGATCAACCGGTTAAATATGTCAGCCGCGGCGGATTCAAGCTCGAAGCGGCCCTGGCCCATTTCGCAATCGATGTAAATGGCCGCGTCTGCATCGACGTTGGCACCTCAACTGGAGGATTCACCGATTGCTTGTTGCAGCATGGCGCTGCGAGGGTGCATGCCGTCGATACGGGAGCAGGCCAGATCGATTGGAAATTGCGAACCGATTGGCGTGTCGTCCTGCACGAACGTGTGAACGCTCGCTATCTTCGCTTTGAAAACATCGGCGAGAAGGCCGGGCTTATCGTTTGCGACGTGAGTTTTATCTCCGTGACCCTGCTGATCCCAGCGTTGGCGCCTCTTCTCACGCCGACGGGCGATTGGATCATTTTGGTGAAGCCGCAGTTCGAGGTCGGGCGCGAGCTTGTCGGAAAAGGCGGTATTGTGCGCGATCCGGCGGCGCATCGGCTGGCCTGCCGTAAAGTGACCGCGGCTCTCGAGGCGGCCGGATACGCCACCCAGCTTATGGAAAGTCCGATTCTCGGCGCGGAGGGAAACCGCGAATTTCTACTTCACGGGCGTATGCCGCTACCGAATCAGACTTCAGGTCGCGCGGGCGAATCCGGCTCAAGATAATCTATCTGTACGTACTCCGGCGCAAATGCGAAAGATCGCAAGAGTTGGCATCATCTCGAAACCGAAGATCGAGCAAGCTCGTGAGCTGGTCTGCGCGTTGCTCGATTGGCTGGACGAGCACGGAATCGAGTATCGATGCGACGAGCAAACCGCCCAATATGCCGGCCTCGACACGTTCTATCCGCGCGAGGAATTGCCCGATGGGACGGACCTCATTATTGTTCTAGGCGGAGATGGCACCCTGCTCTCGGCTGCGCGCGCTGTCGCGGGGCGTGACATTCCTTTGTTTGCGGTCAATCTCGGTCACCTGGGATTCTTGACATCCATTGCTTCGGACCAGTTATTTCCGGAGCTCGAGCGTGCGTTGCGCAGCGAGCACCGCATCGGAGTCCGTCGGATGGTGGATTGCGACCTGGTTCGCGGGGGGCAGGTCTTCGCCAGCTTTTCGGCGCTGAATGACGTGGTGATCACCAAATCCGAGCTGGCGCGCATGATCGATCTGGATGCGCACGTCGATGATCATTTCGTCGCGGCTTATACGGCCGACGGTTTGATCATTGCTACGCCCACGGGTTCCACGGCTTATTCCCTTTCAGCGGGGGGGCCGGTGATTTTCCCGTCTGTGGGCGCTTTCTGCATAACGCCCATCTGCCCGCACATGCTCACAAATCGGCCGGTGATTGTGCCCGACTCCAGCGTGATTCAGATCCTGAACCACGGCGCAAATGGGACATTCTTGACCATCGACGGTCAGGTCGGCGAGCCGCTCTCACAAGGCGATCGGATCGTTTGCCGCTCTTCACCCAAGACCATTCAGTTGATACGGCCTCCGCGCTTGTTGTTCTTCGATGTATTGCGCGAGAAGCTGAAGTGGGGAGAACGTTAAGCGAGTGCGGCCACTCAGAAGGCTTTCGCTCACCGCCTGGATCTTCATCTCTCTCGTTATCGGAATTTTGCTGGGCGTCTTCTTTCCCGAGTTTTCCAAACACCTCACGCCCATCAGTAACATTTTCCTTCGGCTGATCAAATCCATCGTCGGGCCGCTGATTTTCGGGACGCTCGTGTACGGAATCGCATCCGCCGGCGAGCTTAAGACGATGGGGCGCATCGCCGTCAAATCGCTCGCTTACTTCGAGGTCGTGACGACGCTCGCGCTGCTGATCGGGCTGATCATCGTGAATGTCTTGCGTCCCGGAGCCGGGATCGCCGTTGCACCCGCCGTTTCCCAATCCCCCGTGCTGGCGAAACCCATTCCGCTCACCCAAATCATCGAACATGCCGCGCCGAGTAACATTTTCGAAGCGTTGGCACAAAACGATGTGCTGCAGATGGTCGTATTCTTCTTTCTTTTTGGAGCCGCCTGCGCCGCCATTGGACCCAAAGCACAACCGGTCGTGAACTTCGCGGGCGCTGTTTCAGAGGTGATGTTCCGCTATACCCGCTACGTCATGTTTACAGCGCCATTCGGCGTGGCCGCGGCTATCGCCGTGACGATCGGCTCGAAAGGCGTCGGCGTGCTGTTCGGATTGGGCAAACTGGTGGGGGCACTGTATCTTGCGTTGGCGCTTTTCGCCGGCTTGGTCCTTGTCCCCACACTGGTTCTGGCGCGCGTTCCACTCACGCGGTTCTGGCATGCCGTTCGCCAGCCTCTCCTGATCGCGTTTTCGACTGCGTCCAGCGAAGCGGCACTCCCGCTGGCGCTCGAAAATATGGAGCGCTTCGGCGTGCCGAAACATATCGTCGGATTCGTGCTTCCAACCGGCTACAGCTTCAATCTGACCGGGACAACACTCTATCTTTCACTGGCGTCGGTGTTCATTGCACAGGCAGCCGGGGTGCATTTGCCGATCGCTACGCAGATCACAATGATGCTGACGCTTATGCTCACGAGCAAGGGCGCTGCGGGTGTGCCCAGGGCGGCTCTTGTGCTGCTGGCTGGAACGGTTGCGGCATTTCAGCTTCCGCAGGAGGGTGTCACGTTGATCTTAGGCGTGGACGCCCTGATGGACATGGGCCGGACCAGCATCAACGTGCTTGGAAACTGCACAGCAGCAGCGGTTGTCGGGCGCTGGGAACGAGTGCCCCTTAAAGCGAGTGGACCTGACGTGGAGTTGGAGATTCAGGAAGCGTAGGCAAACGCCGGGAGCGAGCGATCAGAAGATATGCTTGATTCCTTTTCCGATGCCTTTGACCATTTTGCCTGTGCCTTTGACGGTTCCGGTACCGACGTTCTTTCCGGCGTCTACGCCGCCTTTGCCGACAGAAGTGGCAGCGTTGATGGGGTGCAGCGTAACGAGGTTGGCAGCGCCTTCTCCCACGCCTTTCGCCGCGCTCCCGGCGCCCTTGGCAGCGCCCTTGCCGACATCCCCTGCGCCGCTCCCAATATCACCTCCAGCGCTGCGGCCTTTGTTCTTGGTTCGCTTGGTTTTCTGCTGAGTCGTGGTGGTCTTATCTGAACTCGATTGGCTCCAGGCAGGGAAGGCAGTAATCATGCCGGAGACGAGTACGGTCAAGAACACAGATCTGGTTTTCACAAGGCCCTCCCATATTTTAGATGAGTTGAAAGATCCCGCGGTTCCGAGCGAATAGAAGAGTCATTTCAGGCGGCGGATGCGGTCAATCGAGATGGCTTTTCCGGTCGTTTCATCGGCGCCAATCACAACTCCGTGCAATTCTACGCCATGACGCGCAGCTTCCATTCTGCCTGTGAGGCCCGTCAGAAAGCGGCGCACGATCATGTCCTTTTCAATCCCGATGACTGATTCATACGGTCCGGTCATACCGGAATCGGTCTGATAGGCAAGGCCGCCCGGGAGTACACGATTATCGGCCGTCGGAATGTGCGTATGGGTTCCGATCATAGCCGTTGCGCGGGCATCCAAATACCAGCCCATCGCCATCTTTTCGCTGGTCAACTCGGCATGAAAATCGACGATGCGAATTTTAATGGACGGGTCCAGTTCGGAGAGCAAAGTGTCGGCTTTGCGAAAAGGACAATCGATACTCGCCATATGCGCCCGGCCCTGAAGATTCAGCACCGCGTAACGTACTCCGTTGCGCGCCGTAGCGGTGAAGACGCCGCTGCCGGGTAGACCTTCCGGATAGTTGGCCGGACGCAATAACCGCGGTTGATGCGGGTAATAGTCGTGAATTTCGCGTTTGTCAAAACTATGGTTACCGCCGGTGAGAACGTCCAGGCCGAGCGCGAGGAGTTCTTCGGCGATCAACGGTGTAATGCCGAATCCGCCGGCACTATTCTCCGCGTTCGCGATGGCTAAGTCGATCTTGTACTCGGTGATAAGCCGATTCAGATGCTCTGCGAGAATGCCACGGCCAGCAGAGGCGAAAATATCGCCAATAAAGAGAATATTCATGAACGCGCGGCAGGAGGGAGAAAGCGTTTCCTGCGAGAGCTTCCGCCTAGCCTCCGTCATTGACCCCTAGAGCTTAAGGGGGGAATCCTCCGAGCGCCTTTAGGCTTCTCCGTAGTATCGGTTAAGACCGGAGCCTGCACACCAGCGCTTGATTCGAGCCGGACTCCATGACATTGACTATCGGATCAATTATATGGAGACTGAGGGACGCTCTCGCAGGGAACGCTTTAACGTTAAGAATAACAGAAAAAGCGAGATTTCAAGCCGTTTTTTATCAGTTGGCCTGGAGGCGCTCGGCGATCTCTCTTTCGGAGATAGCGCCTTCCTTGATTACCCGCCAGTAGGGATCGGTAATGTCAACCGTAGTGGATCCGGGGCCTGTACAGAGGCCGCCGTCGAGCACCAGATCAATGCGCCCATCCATGGCCGCAAACAACTCAATTCCGCTACACACCGTTGGCTCGCCAGAAAGATTTGCGCTCGTCGCAATCAGCGCGTGGCCGGTTTGCTCGATCATCGCCTGCAAAACGTTGGAAGTGGCGTGACGCATGGCCAGCCGGCCGGTGTTGCCCGTGACTTTCAGTGGCACTTTGGCGGATGCCGGCACAATCATAGTCAGGGGTCCGGGCCAGAAGTGCCGTGCCAGGATGTAAAAACGGCTGTCCAGTTCCTTGGCCAAGTCCTCCGCCATGAGCGTGTCGGAGATAGCCAGGGGCAGGGAACGGATCGTTTCGCGGCCTTTTGCGCTGAATACCTTACCGACCGCATGCAAGTTGAACGGATCGGCAACCAGCACGTACAGCGCATCGGTAGGGGCACCGACAATACCGCCGCGTTCCACCGCCTTTACGGCGCGCTCGATGGCGCCAGGGTACGGATTTTCGAGATCGACTTCGATTAGATCGGTGGCCACAGAAAGGAAGTGCTCACATGGCGAATTCTCGCCAAGTATCTCGTCAGTTTAGCGTTCACCAAGTGCTTCAGCAACCTCGATGGCCATCTCATAGCGGCCAAATGGTGCGCTTAGTT
Organism: uncultured Acidobacteriaceae bacterium; assembly: GCA_963722935.1. GTDB lineage: Bacteria > Acidobacteriota > Terriglobia > Bryobacterales > Bryobacteraceae > Bog-105. The sequence continues at coordinate 340,904 of CAVROY010000003.1, forward strand.
GCACGCCTTCGACCATGGATCGCACGCGTGCAGACATCTCTTGTGCAATGAGAATTCCTTCGGCACGCGCTTTTTCCGCGTTGTCGGTGCGCCGCATCCGGTCCAGATAGGCCTGGGGAACGGGAACGCGCAGCTCGTTGACCATGAATTCGGCGTTGCGATAGCTGGTGAGAGGCCAGATTCCGGCGATAATCGGCAGCTTGTATTGCTCGATCCGCCGCAAGAACAGCTCGAGCAGATCGAGATCGAATACCGGCTGGGTGACGACGTACTCGGCGCCCGCCTCCACTTTCCAGGCGAAGCGGCTCAGTTCTTCATCCATGTTCACCGCGCCCGGGTTCGCGCCAACGCCGATCAGCAAAGCGGTTTGAGAGCCCATCGGGTTACCGCCAATGTCGAGTCCCTGGTTGAGGTTGTTGACGATATTGGTGAGACCGATCGAATCGACATCGAACACGGCGCTCGCATCCGGATAGGTGCCCATCCGTGGGGGATCGCCCGTGATGCAAATGAGATTGCGGACACCAACCGTGTGCGCGCCCAGCAGTTCCGATTGGATACTGAGGATGTTGCGGTCGCGGCAGCAGAAATGAAGAACGGCCTCAATCTCTGCCTGTTGCTGAATCAATTGACAGGTGACCTGGGCGCTCAGCCGCGCACTGGCGCGCGGACCATCCGGAACATTGATGCAGTCAATCCCGTTTTCGCGGCAGAGACGCGCGCCTGCGATTTCTTTGGTGGCATCGATACCGCGCGGCGGAAGAATCTCAACGAACGCAACAAATTTGCCTGCCGCCAGCTTCGCACCCAATTCCGATTTCTTTTCAGCGGGAATTTTGGCAGCGCGCTTGACGTCCGGTTTGCCGGTGTCAACCTCTGTGACAACCGTTGCGCGATGCTGAACGGGCTGCATGGAGCGAACTTCGCTGCAGATCTGTTTAATGTGCTCAGGCGTCGTGCCGCAGCAGCCCCCCATGATACGCACGCCTGCTTGCAGGAACCGCCGGGAATACTGCGCCATGTATTCGGGGGAGCACAAATAAATATTGCGGCCCTCGACGGTTGCGGGGAGTCCCGCGTTTGGCATTGCACTGAGCGGCTTGGCTGTGTACAGGGCCATCTTCTCGATGGTCTCCAGAGCGACTTTCGGGCCGGCCGAGCAGTTCACACCGATCAGATCCGCGGGCCATTCGTTTAAGCTGCGCGTAAACGTCTCGGTGCTCGTTCCGTCGCGCAGGCTTCCATCGTCGTTCACCGTCACTTGTGCGACAAGGATCATCTCCGGTCCGGCAGCTTCCCTTGCCGCGTGAATCGCTTCGCGCAGCTCATTCAGCTCGAAAAATGTTTCGATGATGATCAGGTCAACGCCGGCCTGAACCAGCGCGTCTGCCTGTTCCCGAAAAATCTCGCGGGCTTCGGCGAAGGATAAGGCGCCTAGAGGCTCGATTTGAGTTCCCAAAGGTCCGATCGCGCCAGCCACAAATGCGCGCTCAGCGGCTGCATCGCGCGCCAGCCGTACACCGGCTTCGACAATGTTTCGTAGCTTCTCGGCGATCCCAAAGGCAGAGAGCCGAACCCGATTACAACCGAAGGTGTTGCTCTCGAGTACCTCGGCGCCCGCGCGGACGTATTCCTGATGAATCTCCCGCACCAGTTGAGGCGAAGACAGATTCAGCTCGTCGAAGCAGCGGTTGATGAAGATGCCCTTGGAATACAGCATCGTACCCATCGCGCCATCGGCCACAATGACCTTGGATTGCAGCTTTTTTCGGAACTCGGCGGCGCGAGTCAGTATTCTCGGTTCGGTAGCGGTCATGACGGACACAAATTCGAAATCTTGGGGCGTTGAACGCGCTGTGCTGCGGCGTTCTCGGACAGTTTAGACAATTGTATCGTGGAGTGGCGCCTATTCTTTCATGACACGACGTAAGTGCTACAGCCGTAAGTAGATCGAGTCACCGGGCGAGAGACCCAGGAGCGCCGCCGCGCTAGCCTGATTCAGCCCGATTTCAATATACCCGGAGCTGCCAAAGTAAGCGAAACACAACTCTGGGGACGCCGCACCGAAGGTTGTCCGGAATTCAGTAACGGCACGGTTTCCAGCCTCAAGCGTGAACGGTGAAGACCCTATTCTGGTGAAGGATTGCACTCTGAAGTTGGTGATGATGTTGCCGAAGCGATCGACGCTGAGGACGACGCCTTGCCAGACGCCGGGCCGAATCTCGACCGCTTCCAAATCGGAAAGCAGCTCGATATCGGGTAATTTCGCCCCAACATTTGCGGGAATCGCTTTGCCGCTGGCCAGCGCCGCCGCCACGGGTGCGAATAGATCGCGTCCGTGGAAAGTCGAGGAAAGCGCAGGAAGCCAAAGTGCGCGATTGGTGATCTCGAACGCGTTTGCATTCTCATCGCGCGCGACGATCATGCTCAAAACGCCATTATCCGGAGCAATGAAGTGCTGGCCGAGAGCTTCGACGAGGAGAGGTTTGCGCGTGGTTCCAACTCCCGGGTCAACGACGATGACGTGGATTGTTTCGGGCGGAAAATATGGCGCTGCCTGATTGATCGCATATGCGGCCGACCGAATGGAAAACGAGGGAACGTCATGCGAAATGTCCACCAGGCGCGCCTCTGGGCAGCGGCTCAGAATGACGCCCTTCATGACGCCCACATAGTGGTCCGCCAGGCCGAAATCGGTTGTGAGGGTGACGATGGGCGGCACACGGGAGGGAGGCATACGCTGTTAGAATTGTATTGAAAACCGCTCTTTTCCCTGCAGGTTCGGCCGCAGAGGCTCCCCTGATACCCATTGCTGTACTTCGATAACAATGCGACGACATGTGTTGCGCCCGAGGTGGCGGATGCCTTGGCGAGGGCGTTACTCGAGGTGTACGGCAATGCATCGAGCGCTCACACGGCAGGTCAGACTGCCCGCCGAGAGCTGGAACAGGCGCGGAGGACGATCGCCGACGCTCTCGATTGCGATTCCGCCGAGTTCGTATTTACGAGTGGCGGAACAGAGGCCGACAACCTCGCCATTCTAGGTCCCGTCCGCAACGTCTCCGGTGCGAAGAAGCACGTCGTCACCAGCGTTATTGAGCATCCGGCTGTATTGGAGCCGTGCCGTCAGCTCGAGCGCGAAGGTGTTGCGGTGACGTACCTGGATGTAGATCGCGAAGGCCGGCTCGACCCGGAAGCGATTCGGCGAAGCATACGTCCGGAGACTGTCCTTATTTCCGTGATGCACGCCAATAATGAAACGGGAACCATTCAGCCCATCCCGGAAATTGCCGCGATCATCAGTGAATTTCGAGCAGCCGGGCAAAACATCTTCTTCCACTCCGACGGCGTGCAGGTGTTCGGCAAGCTGGATGGAAGCGTGCGGCAGCTCGGTGTCGATCTGTATTCAGTCACGGGTCATAAGCTGCACGCGCCCAAAGGCATCGGCGGTTTATACGTGCGAAAAGGCGTTCCGCTGCGAGGCATTCAGTATGGCGGACGCCATGAACGGGAGCGCCGGGCAGGAACGGAAGATGTTCCGGCTGCGATCGCGTTCGCCCGCGCTGTAGAGCTTTGTTCGGAAAATGCAGGGCAGACTGTTAAGGACCTGCGCGATGGTTTCGAGCGCACGATATTGCAAACGATTCCGGACGTGGAGATCAACGGCTCGAAAGACCATCGCTTGCCGACGACCAGCAATTTGCTCTTTCGTGGTGTTTCGGGCGAGGCTTTGCTCATTGCGCTTGATATGAAGGGCATGGCGGTTTCGACCGGAGCGGCATGCAGCAGCGGAGCGGTGGAACCATCGCACGTTCTGCTCGCAATGGGCGGCACGCGCGAAGAGGCTCGCTGCAGCATCCGCTTTTCTTTTTGCCGCTACAACACCACACACGATATCGAGCAACTCATACAAGCGCTCGCCGCCTCAGTTGGAAGACTCCGAAGCGGAACGCGAGTGGAGAACCACGCCTGTGTCTGACGGACACCTGATCGCTGTGGCGATGTCGGGCGGAGTAGACAGCTCGGTAGTCGCGGGAATGCTGCGGCAGCAAGGGAGAGCCATCGTAGGCCTGACGATGCAGCTCTGGAACCAGCGCCGGCTGCCTGAGTTAACACCGGAGGGCGGCGCTGTGGGGCGGTGCTGTTCCCTCAACGATGTATACGATGCGCGTTTCGTGGCCTCCGTTCTCGGGATTCCTTATTACGTGGTGAATTTTGAAGAAAGGTTTGAACAGGAAGTTGTCAAACCATTCGTTCAAGATTACCTTCACGGCCGAACGCCAATCCCGTGCACGCTGTGCAATAACTTCATCAAGTTCGACCAATTCCTGGATATGGCCGACGGCGTGGGTGCGGCGAAGATTGCGACGGGGCACTACGCTCGTCTGAATTTCGATGAGGCCAGCGGGCGCTACCAAATGCGCACGAGCGTGGACGCATGCAAAGATCAAACGTATTTTCTATTTGGCTTAACGCAGGAGCAACTCGCGCGAACCCTTTTCCCGCTAGGCGGAATGGTGAAAGCGCAGGTGCGCGAACTGGCGAAAGAGCTCGGATTGCCCGTCGCCGATAAGCACGATAGCCAGGAGATCTGTTTTGTTCCGAACGGCGACTACGCCGCCTTCATCGATGCTTATTTCCGGGAGCAAGGTCGGGAGCAAAGCATTGAGGCATCGCTGACCGAAGGCGAGATTGTTAACGTCGAGGGAAAGATTCTTGGCCGGCATTCCGGAACACATCACTTCACGGTGGGCCAACGCCGCGGTTTGCGCGTGGCTGCCGGCGAGCCGCTTTATGTCATTGCGACAGAACCGGAAAAACACCGCGTCGTGGTCGGAAGGAACCAGGAGCTGTTTCGGCACTCGCTGGTCGCCACGCAGACGAATTGGATTTCGATTGATCCGCCTCGAGAGCCGCGACGCGCTCAAGTGAAGATCAGAAACAAGCATGTGGCCGCTGAAGCCAGGCTTGTTCCCACGAGCGGTGCCTCCCGCCTGGAAGTGCATTTCGACGAGCCGCAGCGCGCTGTCACCCCGGGGCAGGCGGCCGTGTTTTATGATGGCGATCTGGTTATAGGCGGCGGGTGGATCGACTAAACTCCGGAATTGGCCCAAAATAAAAACTGGCTTGTGGCTCGTGCGGAATATGCCGTGGCTGCCGCGCTGGTTTGGACGCTTCGCACGCTGCCTCTCGATGGAGCGAATCGAGTGGCTCGAGCCGCCACACGGCTGCTGGATCTTGCGATTCCAAAACTGCGGCGCGTCGGGCGGACCAATCTGGCGTTCGCGTTGCCGGAGCTCAGCAAACGCGAGCATGAACAGATTCTGGATGACGTGTTTCGCAGCATCGCGCGAATGCTGGTCGCCGTATCGCGATTCCCGTTACTGAATCGCGCGAATATCTCGGACTGGATCGGTTACGAAGGTCTGGAGAATTACCAGAACGCGAAGCGCAAGGGGCGCGGAGTCTTAATTGCGACGGCGCACTTTGGAAATTGGGAGCTTAGCGCCTTCGCACACGCACTCATGACGGAGCCCATGAATGTCATGGTACGTCCGCTGGACAATCCGTTCATCGATGAAATTGTCGAAAGGCGCCGGACCTTGTCGGGGAATCGCTTGATCTACAAATGGGATGCTGCCCGATCGGTCATCAAGGCGCTGAAGAACAACGAAGCGATCGGCATTCTGATCGATCAAAATACGAGCGCTAACGAGGGCGCCTTCATCCAGTTCTTTGGTAAGGCGGCCTGCGCCGGTTCAGCCTTTGCGAAATTTGCTCACTATTCGAGTGCGCCGGTCATCCTGGGTTTTGCTTTATGGGATGAAAGCAAAAGCAAGTACATTCTGCGTTTCTCCCCGGAAGTCGAACTTTCCGGAGATGTCCAGGCAGACACACAGCGCATTCACGCGCTGCTTGAACACGAAATTCGGGACCGTCCCGATCAGTGGATGTGGATTCACCGGCGCTGGAAGACTCGCCCCTCCCGGGAAGCGCCCCTGTATTGAGTTGAGGTAAGAGTTCCGAAGATGGCTGACCCCGTTCACGACCGAACGAAATTCAGAATATCGGAGTTAAATCTCTCCGCGTGAGTGATAAATAACCCATGCGCGGCGCCCTGATATTCGATGAGCCGGCTTCCGGGTATTAATTGGGCGGTTCTGCGTCCAGTAGAGTCGATCTGTGCGGAGACGTCTTTCTCTCCGTGGACGATTAAGGTGGGAACGGTAAGGCGCGCTAACTCTCGCCGGAAATCGGTCTCCGTAACGATGTGATTACAACGAATGATTGTCCTTAGCGAGGCAGACAGCATAAGCGAACAACCCCATTGGACCATTGCGTCCGAAGTTTCAGGCGTAAAAAAAGGGCGCGCATTAGCGAACACCCAAGCCGGATAGTCCTTGCACCATTGGGCGCGAAGCCGGTCCAGCACCGTCTGATCAACGCCCTCTGGGTTATCGGCGGTTTTCAAAGTGAAGGGCAGCGTCGGACCTACGAACACCAGGCGAGCGACGCGCTTGGACCCATGGCGCGTGATATAGCGGACCACTTCACCCGGCGCCATGGAGTGAGCGACGAAGGCAATTTGGTCGAGATGAAGTTGTTCAATGACTTCAGCCAAATCGTCCGCTAGAAGATCGTAATCATAGGCAGAGCCGAAATCGGAAGAGCGGCCGTGCCCACGCTTGTCATATGCAATGCATCGGAAGTGAGCGCTTAGCGGCTGCATGTTGTAGTTCCATTGGGCCCAGGTCGATCCGGCGCCGTGCAGAAAGAGAATCGGCTGGCCACTTCCCCAATCGTGATAATGCAGTTCCGCTCCATCCCTGAGCTTGATGAAGGACAACCCGGACGGTGTCGCGGCCGGTGCGGGCTCTACGGCGGATGCGTAAAGAACTCCGACAGTAGCGGCATTTGCCGCGCGGCTGAGGGCAGTTCGTCGATTCATTCCAAATCCTCCAAATGTTCCGCCCGCATGTTAGCGACGGGCAATTCCTATTTGTCATGATCTGTGCAATCAAGAGCGGAAGCAATTACCTCAGAGGTAATGGAGATCGCCTATCTAACGGTGTTATGGTTGGCGAATGAGCACCGGCGGCTCGACTGCGGGCGACCTGCTGCGCCGGTGGCGGCGTTTGCGGCAACGAAGTCAACTCGAGCTTGCGTGCGAGGCCGGTATTTCGGCAAGGCATCTCAGCTTTGTCGAGACCGGACGTTCTATCCCCAGCCGCGAAATGGTGATGCGGCTTGCCGAACAATTGGAGATGCCGCTGCGCGAGCGTAATAATCTGCTGTTGGCAGCGGGTTATGCGCCGGCGTTTCGCGAATGCAGTCTCAAGGGCCGGGAACTGGCCCAGGCATCGGAAGCGGTTCAGTCGATCCTCCGCGGGCACGAACCGTACCCGGCGCTTGCGTTCGACCGCCATTGGACTTTAGTTGCCGGCAACCAAGCTTTGATGCGCCTGCTGGACGGCATCGCAGACGACCTTTTCCGGCCCCCCATCAACGTGCTTCGTGTTGCGTTGCATCCAGAAGGCCTGGCGCCGCGGATTCAGAACCTGGACGAGTGGCGCAGTTATACCTTCCGGCGGTTGCAGCACCAAATTGCTTTGACGGACGATCCGGAATTGCGAGAGCTGTTGCGCGAGTTGCGCGAATATCCGCATCAGGTTTCACGCGCTGGCCATGCCCCGCCCAATACGTATGAAGCGGCAACCGCGAGCTACATAGGGCTCGTGGTGCGTCTCCGTCTGGCTGTGAACGGAACAGTGCTTTCGTTTTTCAGCGCAAGCACGGTTTTCGGTGGTCCAATTGATGTCTGCCTGTCGGAGTTGGCTATTGAGTCGTTTTTCCCTGCGGACTCCGATACCAGGGAGGCATTGCGGATGCAGGCCTCAAAGCAGCGTTAGGCGGGAACGCATTCAGACAACGCTCGTCGCGACCGGCTCTATATTGAGAAGCAGTGACCCGTGCTTATCTCTAAGCACCTCCGGCCTTACTCTGGGCGACGGGACGCTGATCCAGTCCTAGAACCGCTGTGATCACGCCGTCCAGCGGTTTCGGCAGCCAGAGTGTTCCTTTGTAAGTCATGTATCGGTTGCCCGTCTCATCAGTACACATGCAAAGCTCGATTCCGAAAGCCTTGTTCATCTGTTGAGGGGTTCCTTGCACCTTCACGGTGCGCGCCGCAGGATCTTCTTGCACGACCTTGAGACCGTACTGCTGCGCGAACGAGCGAACGCTGGCCACGTCCTTGGGATCGGCTTTCGTGGAGAATGCGGGATGCTCGCGCGTGCCGGATTTGAGCTCGCCGCTGAGCAATTGCTCCCCGATAGAGTCGCCCTGGTTCCCTCCGGCACGTCTCAGAACGAGAGTGGCGGTGATTAACTCGCTGGGATCGGAGAGCGGCTCGAAGTGTTCGGCAGGTTTGTGCTTGGGAGCGCTGCCGGGGAGCGGCGCGCGATCGGCAGTGCTGTAGCCGGACAGCGCCTGGAGCAGTAGCGCACCGTTCGGGCTTCCCAGACCTGTACAGGGATCCCAGCCGGGGCCGGCGCTGTAATATCCGAGATTGCTGTCATCGTTATTGCCGCTGGTGATGTCGTGGAAAACCGATTCACCCAGCGGATAGAGCTTGGTATTGAGAAAGCCGGCACTGCTTCCCAACTGCTCATTCATCAGAGCCGTCAACGCAGCCCACAGGGGAGCCACGGCACTGGTGCCACCGACTACCTCGTTCTGACCATCGACGCGCACTTGGTAGCCCGTGCTCGGATCGGCGTCGCCGGACACGTCGGGCACGCCGCGTCCCACAAAGTTGGTTTCCGGCTGCTTGGGAACACCGGCGGAATTCTGATACGAAGGCAACGCGAACACATTGCTGACACCGCCGCCTGTTGCGCCTTCCTGATTCGTGGTTTCGTTCCAGACCGTCTCCGACGAAATGTTACTTCCGGATCCTGTCAAGGTCGTGCCACCGCAGGCCAGAACGTACGGGCTGGAGGCAGGGAAATCGACGTGCAACTGGCCATCGGTATCGCCGTCCGTCGAACCGTTGTCTCCGGAAGCGACGGTCACGGTAACACCCAGCGAGGCGGCGTCCTGCAGGGCTGAGTTCATCGCGGTCTGCGATTGAGCGGTCCAGGTTTCCTCCGGACCTCCCCAACTGATGGAAACGATGGACGGCTTGCGCGTCGTGTCGTGCACCGCATCGGTAATGGCGTCGATGAAGCCCTGATCTGTATTCGGAGCGAAATACACCGCGATGTTTGCGCCCGATGCGATGGAGCCGACCACTTCGATATCCAGCATGACTTCGCCATCGGCGTCGGATCCAGGCGTGTTCTGGCCGCCATCCACCGAAACGGCAGTCACGGACGGTTCTGTGATCCCGAGGCCGCTGAAGTACGTTTGCAAGTCGGATGTGCTGTATCCCCCGCCCAGCTCGATAATGGCAACGGTTTGACCTTGACCGGTAACGGCAGTGGGGAAGTTGTAAAGCGCAGCGACTTGCGGGGGAGTAAACGTGGTAGGCTGAGCCGCCGGTTTCTTCTTCTTTCTGCGAAAGTGAGGTTTGGCAATGGGGCGCGTATCCAGCCCCAGAACGGCAATGACCACGCTCTGCAGTTCCTGAGGAACGCTGAGCGAGCCCGTGCGCCCGCGAAACGAGTGGGTGGTACCGACGACCTTGTAGCACACCAGATTGGCTCCGAAAGCCTTTGTCATAGCGCCCGCGGTGCCGGTCAGGATGACTCTCCGCTTCTGAGCATTTGCCTCGACGACCGTTAGTTGGTACTCGTGTGCGAATCGCTCGACAAGCGCAATGTCATTGGGATTGGCGCCATGCTGGGCGGCAAATTGCTGTTGCGTGAGATGAGCGCTGGGTCCGGCTCCGGCGGCGATGACAGGGTCGGCGCCCTTTCGCCGCACAAACAGTGTTACGCGCACCGTTTCGTCTGGTTGGATGGCACCAACCTGTTCGGCGCCTTGGGGCGGTTTTCTTTCGCTTCCTGGTAGGGTTGTTCGTTTTTCAAAAGCCATACTTGACCTTCCTCCGTTGAGTTGGCAGGCACCAGTGTATCGCCGCCCCGTTATTGACTTAGAAATAGCGCGACTTACAATGAGGCGATCGATCCCATATGAGGCATGGCAAAACAAAAGTCACTCGAGATACGTCCCCTGACGACATTTGACGAGTTTGCGGGCGCAGTCCGGCTACAGAAGCAGATCTGGGGCTTTGAGGACATCGAGCTCCTGCCGCTACGTCTATTCGTCGTAGCGACGAAAGTGGGAGGCCAGGCGCTGGGCGCATTCGATGCCGGCAAAATGATCGCGTTCTGCCTTTGTATTCCCGGGCTCAAGCCGGGCGGCAAGTCATACGTGCACAGCCACATGCTGGGCGTGCTGCCAGAGTACAGGAATTTTGGCCTGGGTCGAAAACTAAAGCTCGCGCAGCGTCAATACGCGTTCTCGCAGGGTGTCGATCTGATCGAATGGACATTCGACCCACTGGAGATCAAAAATGCATTTTTCAATATCGAGCGGCTTGGCGTAGTTGTGCGCCGCTACGTCCACAATCAGTACGGGATGACGAGCAGTCATCTGCATGGGGGCTTGCCAACGGACCGGCTGGTTGCGGAATGGTGGATTCGATCGCAGCGCGTGGAAGCGGCGTGCGCCGAGCGAAGTATCAAGCGGCCCGAGATCCGGGCGCGCGTGTCTGTTCCGCTCGAAATCGCGGAGTTGCGGCATCGCGAGCCTGAGCGGGCGCGTGACATTCAGGCGTCTACGGGCGAGCAGTTCGACGAACACTTCCGGACTGGGCTGGCCGTCGTTGGATTCGATAAGGAACAGAATGCGGGAAGTTACTTGCTAGGCGAATGGGAATTCAAGTAGAGCAAATCATTCTGCGGCACATCCGGATGCCGCTCGTCCATTTCTTCGAGACCAGCTTCGGCCGGACGTACCACCGCGACATCGTTCTCGTGGAAGTACGCGCAGACGGCATATCCGGTTGGGGTGAAGTAACGGCGGGCGAGAATCCGTTTTACAACGAAGAGTGGACCGGCTCGGTCTGGCCGCTGCTCATCGATTACATTGCGCCGCGCGTTCTGAAACAAAATCTATCGGCGGCAGCCGATGTTCACGCTCTGACGAAGCACATCCGCGGCCACAACATGGCCCGAGGTGGAATGGAAGCGGCGGTTTGGGACTTGCAAGCGCGGATGGACAGCCAGCCGCTCTGGAAAACGATTGGCGGCGGCGCCCGGCGCGAGATCCCTTGCGGCGTTTCCATCGGCATACAGGACAGCGTTGAACAACTGCTCGAGAAAGTCGAGAAAGAGTTGGCGGCCGGTTACCAGCGGATCAAGATGAAAATCAAGCCCGGATGGGATGTGGATTCGATCCGGCGCGTCCGCGAACGCTTTCCGAATATCAAACTGATGGCGGACGCAAACTCAGCCTACACCTTGGAAGATACCGAGCGGTTGAAGCGTTTGGATGAGTTCTATCTCATGATGATCGAGCAGCCGCTCGCGCACGACGACATCATCGATCATGCGGTGCTGCAAAACACTCTGGATACGCCCATCTGTCTGGACGAATGTATCCGGTCCGCGCACCACGCCGAACAGGCCATTCGTCTGAAAGCGGGCCGCATCATCAATATCAAATTAGGGCGCGTTGGCGGATTTACGGAGGCGAAACTGGTCCACGATGTCTGCCAGGCTAACGGCATTCCAGTTTGGTGTGGGGGAATGCTCGAAACGGGCATTGGCCGCGCACACAATATTGCACTTTCGACTCTGCCGAATTTTGTTTTGCCGGGCGACATTTCAGCCAGCAAGCGGTATTGGAAGCGGGACATTGTCACGCCTGCGGTTGACGTGAGCCAGCGGGGCACAATTGAGATCGGTGATGCGCCCGGTTTCGGTTATGAGCTGGATCGAGACTATCTGGAGAGCTTAGTCGTACGCCGGGAAGCGATCGGCTAGATTCAAAACAAGGCAAATTTGTTTCGCGGCTATTCTAAAACTAAACAATGCTCAACCCGAGTATTTTCCGTGAGTATGATATTCGCGGGATTGCGGACCAGGAACTGCTCGACCAGGATGTCGAGTTGCTGGGCCGCGGTCTGGCGACATACCTGATTCGCCACAGCGGCCGCACAATTTGTCTGGCGCGCGATTGCCGTCTCAGCGGAGAGCGCTTGCACGCCGCGCTGCTGAACGGCCTGCGGAATGCCGGCGCGCATGTTCTGGATCTCGGGATCGTACCGACGCCGGTGTTGTACTTCGCGTCTGTGCATTTCAAGGCAGACGGAGGCATCATGATCACCGGCAGCCACAATCCTCCCGAATACAACGGCTTTAAAGCTGTCTGCGGCCCGGCCACGTTATACGGCCACGCTATTCAGGAAGTCTACAAGCTGATCCAGGAAAATGATTTCGAAGCGGGCGACGGCTCGGTGAAGGAGATCGACGCCGTTACGCCCTATTGCGACGAAATCGCCGCGCAGTTCGAGCTGAAGCGCAAGATGAAAGTGGTTCTCGATGCGGGAAACGGCACTGCCGGGCCGGTAGCGCACCGGGTGCTCGAAAAATTGAATGTAAGTGCCACAGAGCTTTTCTTCGAGATGGACGGACACTTTCCAAACCATCATCCGGATCCCACAGTTCTATCGAACCTGGAGCAGCTTCAAGCGGCAGTGCGCAAGCACAAAGCAGATCTTGGAATCGCTTTCGACGGAGATGGGGACCGGATCGGGGCCGTAGACGAGCATGGCAACGTGATTTACGGCGACATGCTGCTGCTGATCTTTGGGCGCGAAATTCTGACCCGTAAACCGGGAGCGACTTTCATCGGAGAGGTGAAGTGCTCCCAAGTCATGTATGACAAGTTGAAAGAGCTTGGCGGCCATCCGATCATGTACAAGACCGGCCACTCCTTGATCAAGGCAAAGATGAAAGAGGAGCACGCCGAGCTGGCGGGCGAAATGTCCGGCCACATGTTCTTTGCGGACCGCTACTACGGATATGACGACGCGATTTATGCAGCCTGCAGACTGCTCGAAATTGTGGCGCAATCCGGCAAACCGGTATCGGAGCTGCTGAGTGATGTCCCCAAGCTGGTTTCTACGCCGGAGATCCGAGTCGACTGCGCAGACGATCTGAAGTTCAAAGTGGTGGCGAAGGTTGCCGACATCGTGAGGCGCGAGCACGAGATTGTGGACGTGGACGGTGTTCGCGTGCCGTTCGAACACGGCTGGGGATTGGTTCGGGCTTCCAATACACAGCCCGTCCTGGTCATGCGCTTCGAAGCGGAATCGAAGGATCTGCTCGAAAAATATCAAAAGGAAATTGAAAAGGCTGTCGAACAGGCCAAAAAACAGTTAGGCGCCTGAGGCCTAATTTTTCGGGCCGATGTTTTCCGTGCGGCCCGCCAAAGGCTTGACAATGGGGCCGCCGCAAACGCCCACGCCTGTGTTCAACAACGCGCTCAGCAAATTGAACAGGACTGCATACACGACCTGTTCGGTCACAGGTTGCCGTCCTGGCATTCGAAAGGTGCCCGGCAGCTCTTTAGAAATCTGCACGCGAACTGAATGGGGAAGTGTGCGTCCGTCCTTATCCCGTTGATTGGCGAGCCACAAGGGAGTCTGCAAAACGTTACCGGATTTCCCATCCACATAGAATTGGCAGCGGGAAAACCAGCCTAAATTTCCTGGGTCGGCCGCATCGAACAGAAGCAGGGGGGCCTGCCGGTCCGGTGCGAAAACATCCAAGGACACGACCCGGCGTTGATCGTCGATTTTGAAATCGAATCCGGCCTGACGCGCGATGTTCGCGATAGCCTCGGGCTCGAGCTCAAGAAAAAGATATTTGTTGGACCCCGCCTCGAGAACTTGCATCAGTGGAACATCTACATTTTAGCCGCGTTGCTAGATTTGTGTCCCGGCAGCCAAAACGGCACGTAGATTTTGGGCGTGAGAGCGATAAATCTCGTGATCGCCGTCGCTGAACTGTACGAGTTTCACTGTACGCACGGAACCGCTATGGCCGCGCAGCCATTCGGCCGTGGTCCTTACCGCTATTTCGGCCGCTTCTTCGATCGGATAGCCGTAGATTCCCGTACTGATGGAAGGAAAGCTGATGGCCGCGACGTCGTGTTCAGCGGCCATGTTCAAGCAGGTCGTATAGCAGGACCGAAGGAGATCCGATTCGCCATGAGAACCGTCGCGGTATCGGGGTCCCACGGCATGAAAAACAAATCTTGCAGGCAAGCGGCCGGCTCCCGTAAGAACGGCGCTTCCGGCTGGGCAGCGTCCGATTCGTTCTCTAATTTCCTCCAGTTCACGCATGATTTCAGGGCCGCCGGCGCGATGAATGGCCCCGTCCACGCCGCCTCCGCCGGCCAGTTGTGAATTTGCGGCGTTCACGATGGCGTCAACGGCAATCCGCGTGATATCGCCCTTTAAGAGTTCGAGGCGCGCGAGGCCAAGTTGAACTGTAAAATCCGATGACATCGAAGATCACATACAGGCCGCAATGGCATCTACAAGGAAATCCACGTTGTCTTCGGTCGCAAGCGGGCCCATTGTGCCGATGCGCAGAATCTTGCCTGCAAGCTGACCCAGGCCGGATGCAATCTCTATGTTGTGCTCGTCCAGCAGCCTTTGGCGCAGGCGCGCTTCGTCGACACCCGCCGGCGGAATGAACGTGGTCAAATGCCAGATCCGATCCTCTGGATTCTTGACGAGCGGCACAAAATTCAGACGCTCCATTCCCGCGATCAGCCTTTGACTGGAGCGCAGATGCCGATCCCATCGATTGCGCAGGCCCTCTTCTTCAATCACTGCTAAGCCTTGATGCATCGCGTAATAGAGCGGCGGCGACGGTGTGTGATGGTAGACGTGCGGCGGCTCGAAATAGTTCGCCATGAGCCGAAGGTCCAGATACCAGGTGAACAGCTCTCGCGGTCTATTTTTCAAGAGGTCCCATGCCTTTGGGGAAACGGAGATGGGGGACAGCCCAGCCGGGCAGCTCAAACCTTTTTGCGAACAGCTAAAGGCGACGTCGATGCCAATCGCATCCAGCTCAACCGGCATAGCTCCCAGAGAAGTGACGCAATCTGCAATCACCAGAGCGCCGGCCTCGCGGGCCGCTGGGACAATCGCGCGCCCGGACTGATACGCGCCCGTCGATGTCTCGGCCTGCACAAAGCCAACCACATCGGGCCGTTCGCGCTCAATAAATGCCTCTGCTTCTGCCGCGGTAAATACTTCGCCCCAAGGCTTATCGAGACGCACGACAGTAGCCTGCTGGCGTTGACCTATGGTGCTCATCCGCTCTGCAAATGCTCCTGCGGAAAAAACGGCAAATTTGGAACCTGGAGAGACGAAATTGGCAACGGCCGCTTCCATTGCGCCGCTGCCGCCTGCCGGGACGACAAAGGTCATCTGATTTTTCGTCCCGAAAGCCTCGCGCAATCCACTGCGGATTTCGTTCACAATTTCGAGAAAGTATGCATCGCGAATGCCTAATACAGGCTGGCTCATAGCCTCATAAGCTCGCGGATCGACCATCGAGGGGCCTGGCCCGTAGAGCAGCCGCTTGGGTGGCGCAATCCGTTTGCTTGCCGTCATCAACATGTCTTCAAAGTATCAGGGCTGCCGGAGCGGGAAACTGAATCGGCCGGTCCGCTGTCCAATCCCCGGAGTACTGCAGAATGGCGAAACACGATAAAGACAAATTGATTCTGGTCACCGGAGCTACCGGCCACCAAGGCGGTGCGGCGCTCCGTCATTTGCGGGAAAAAGGATTCCGCACGCGAGCGCTCACGCGCGACCCGCAAAGCCCCAAGGCGCGAGCTCTGGCCGTACATGGCACGGAAATCGTGGGCGGCGATCTTCACGATCACGATTCCATCGTTCGCGCGCTGGATGGGGTCGACGGCGTTTACTCAGTTCAGAACTGGCAGGAAGGCGCGGAATCGGAGATGCAGCAGGGCATCAACCTGGCCGAAGCGGCAGCGCGATTGAGTATCGGCCATTTCGTATACAGCTCGGTAGGGAGCGCCGACAAGGACACTGGCATTCCTCACTTCGACAGCAAATTTCGAATCGAGGAGCACATTCGCGTAACCGGCTTGGCTTATACGATTTTGCGGCCCGTGTTCTTCATGGAAAACTGGCTCGGCATGAGAAGCGCCATTGAACAAGGCACGTTGGCGCAGCCGCTTACACCCGAAACGCGTTTCCAAATGATCGCAGTTGACGATATCGGCGCTTTCGTGGCTCTCGCGTTTGAGCACCCCGGCAAGTTTCGCGGGAGGGCTATCGACCTTGCAGGCGACGAGTTATCTATGGCTGAGATTGCGAGTGCCTTCGGCAGGGCTTCCGGGCATGAAGTGAAGTATCAGCAAGTTCCGTGGGACGCATTCGAGGAACGCCTCGGACCCGAGATGACGGTCATGTACCGCTGGTTCCAGGAAGTTGGGTACCAGATCGACATCGCGGCATTGCGCTCAGAATATCCGCGACTCACCACCTTCGAGCGATGGCTCAATTCGACGTGGCGCTCTGCTGCGCAAGCGACCGCTGCGCAGTGACCTGCGATCCTCGGCCGGTGGTGCACACTAACCGATTGTTTCGGCGTTAATAAAAGAAGTCAGCAGCTCTGCAGTGATCTCATCGTGCGAGGCGGCGGCGATCACGGTGCCACGACGCAGCACGAGAATCTGCGGGGATTCGTGTCGTACGCCTGTGCGCTCCGCGATGTGCCGTGCAATATCCCGCTGGCGGCGCACCGAAATCAAATAAACCGGCGTGGTGGGTTGACCGGACTGGAAACGCAGAACTTCGCGATGGGCAAAGAGGCTGATCGGACAGGTATGGCTGTGTTTGAAAACGATAGCCAGATCTTGGGCGAACAGGCGATCGCATTCCTCGGTGCTGGCCAGTTCAGCAAGGGGCGTTGAAGACCGCGTTAGGCGCGAGAACACTTCTCTAAGTAGAACATAGATCGTTGCGTTAGTGTTAGGCAGCCCACGATTTAGTGGCCTGATGGATTGAGATGGAGGGAGGCGGGGACTCGAACCCCGTTATACAGATCGAGAATCTGTCGTCCTGCCGCTTAGACGACCTCCCAGGTCTTTACGATAAACGCAATCCAATGATAAGAAAAGGGTTAGGCAGTACTAGCATCGGGCTCAAGTACTGGAGAGCGGGGCAGGAATCTGGCGGCAGACCCATTCGACCAAATGGAGCAGCTCGTCTATGCTGGATGGTTTTGGAAGCTGTTCCTGCCCTGCGGGGGACCTTAATTTGGGGACCTCTGCAGACGAGCCGATGACGGCCGAACGTATATCTCGAAGCGCGACTGTTCTCGCCATCTCGTGGAGAATCTCGCTACTCGAATCGGCGTTCAGAAGCACTAAGTCTGGCCGGGGTGCATCGGCAAAGGGGCCGGTTTGATGGAGGAATGCGAGGGTCTCGTGTGAATCTTGGGTACGGAAGAGCCGCACGCCTGGCGCTGTCTCCTGAAATGCCGCTTCGAGCAGGCGAAAAGCCCCGCTGTCAGGCTCTGTACTCAGAACGACGCGTTCCGTCATAGTAGATCTTCTATTCGATGCGCTGCAACGAAAGGTGTGTCGTATTGTCGTATTACTGACACGTAGAGCGGATTAGTACCTTCTGCGCTTTCTCGCTTGCGGGGCGGCTGCATTTCACCCTACACTGAGCACTCAGCCCACTTGTGCCGATGCTAGGAAGGAAATACCGCTTGGACAGAGCGTTGCGCGCCGTGTATTCGAATGACGGCGAGAAAGGCTTTGTACTGATTCCGGAAGGCGCAATTCTGACGATCGACGGTCATCATGACGCGGAGCGGATTTTACAGGTCAGTTGGAGGAAGCGGACGCTGCTTGTATTTGCCGAAGACCTGCGGGAGCGCGGAATTGAGATGCGAGTCGCGAGTGCGTCTGCGCAATCGAAGGAAAATTGAACTAAAAGCGGGAGCGCCGGTATGGTGGGCCCTAGAGAACTCGAATCTCTGACCTCCTCCGTGTCAGGGAGGCGCTCTAACCAACTGAGCTAAGGGCCCGCAAACAGTCCCACCATATCACGATTCGAGAATCAGCCACCCGCGTCCCAGAATCGAACATTCCTGCCTTGATAAGCCATTGATTGCGGCGCTTCAGAACGGAATCGGAACTGCTAAAAGCTGACTATGGACCTGAAAATTGCATGGCGCTCATTGCGGCACAGTCCAGGGTTCACGTTGCTCGCGGTTCTCATTCTCGCGCTCGGTATTGGCGCTACAACTGCCATTTTCAGCGTGGTCGATGCGGTCATTCTGCGGCCACTCGCTTATCGAGATCCGGATCGCATCGTCGCCATTACAGCCACCTACAAAGACGGCGGACGTTTCGGCGCCGCCTCGGCACTCGATTTCTACGATTTTCAAAGCCAGAGCACGGCTTTTGAATCGATGGCGGCGTATGGGGGTGACGTCGTGAGCGTTGTCACTCATTCGGGCGCGGAATTCGCGGGCGCAGCCGCGGTTTCGCAGGACTTCTTCAGCACGATCGGAGTTCAGCCTGCGCAAGGGCGCTCGTTCGCTGCGGGCGAGTGGAGCGAAAATCCAACGACAGCCATCGTGAGCGCCAGTTTCTGGCAGCGTCACTTCGGTAACAGGCCATTCACGGCCGGCCAGCATTTGAAGGTAGGCGACAAGCCTTCGGACATCATCGGCATCATGCCCGCAGGATTTCATTTCCCGGAGCAATGGACGACGGATGTTTGGATTCCCTATCCGCCGGGCCGGGATGAGGACCGGAGCGCCCAGAATTACAGAGTTATCGGCAGATTGAAGCCAGGTGCTTTGTTGACGCAAGCACAAACCGAGCTCTCGGGAATCGCGAACCGCTTGGCCAAAGCCTATCCAAAGGAGGACAAGAACAAAGGTGTTTTGGTCTCGCAGCTTATCGACTATAACGTGCGGAATGTCAAAACCGATCTGTACGCGCTGTTTGGCGCGGTCACGCTCGTTTTGCTGATTGTGTGCGCGAACGTGGCGAATCTGCTGCTGGCGCGTGCTACCGGGCGGGTTCGTGAAATTGCCATTCGCGCTGCCCTGGGGGCCGGACGGGCTGGCATACTCCGCGGATTCTTTTGGGAGAATCTGCTGCTGGCCGGGGCCGGTTTCGCCGGTGGCGTCCTGATGGCCAACTTGGCGTTACCCGTCTTGCTCGCGCTTTCGCCGAAATACGTTCCCAGGCTTGAGCAGGTTCGACTCGATAGCGGAGTGCTCCTCTTCTGCTTGTGCGCGAGCCTGCTCACGAGCGTTTTGTTTGGAATGGCGCCGGCCTGGCACGCCTCACGCGTCGAGCCGAATGTGAGTTTACGCGTAGGTTCATCGCGCGGAGCCCTTGGCGGAAGCTTGGGCCGTTTGCGGCGGATCTTCATCACCGCCGAAATCGCGCTTTCCGTCGTGCTTCTTGTATCGGCCGGTCTGCTGCTCAGAACTTTTTCGGCTATCACCTCGGTCAATCTCGGTTTTCGACCGGATCGTCTGTTGGTTGCGGAAATGAGTGTGCCGGCAAGCACTCTCGATGCGGCGGCAGATGCAATGAGAGTCGTTATCAAACCCTTGCTGGCGCGGATTTCCAGTTCGCCCGGGGTTCGTTCCGCCGCTTTGTCGTTCGGCTTGCCGCCAGGTACTGACCATGTGGATGGGGACTACATCATGACGGGCCAGAGCTTCAAACATCCGGCGGGAACTCTGCCACACGGGACCTTCAGCATCATTTCGCCGGATTACTTCACAACCATGGGCATACCCCTGATTGCTGGCCGGACATTCTCGGAGCGCGATGACGCGCAGGGAAGACCGGTCGCGATCATCAGCGAAACGCTGGCGCGCCAATCTTTCCCGCATCAGGATCCGATTGGCCAGACCATCGCGTGTGGATTCGATCTAAATTCGACGAAGTGGATGACCATCGTGGGTATCGCGCGGGACGTGCGGATCGACGGCCCCACTCTTCCTCCAACTGCTGAGATCTATATGCCTTATCTCCAACATGCCAGACCGACTTTCACAATCGTTGTCAGCGACGGACCGAATCCGCTGTCCTTCGCCGGCACGTTTCGCAAATACGTGAGCGAACTGGACCCGGAAGCCTCGCTCAAGCTCACAACCATGGAAAACCGGCTAGCCGGAGCTGTTGCCGCGCCACGGTTCAACAGTATTCTGGTATCTATTTTTGCTGGTCTCGCGATGGTTCTTGCGGTGAGCGGTATTTACGGCGTGATGTCCTATTCGGTCCGGCAGCGAACGGCCGAAATCGGTCTGCGAGTCGCGCTCGGAGCGGATCGCGGGCAGGTGATCCGCATGGTGCTGGCACAGGCGCTAACCGTCATCTTAATCGGGCTAGGCGTAGGATTGGCCGGCGCAGCGGCCGCAACGCGCATATTGAAATCGCAGTTGTTTGGAATCTCGGCGTCGGATCCGGGCACCTACGCGGCGACGCTCGTTCTACTTGCGACTGCCGGAATTCTTGCGAGCGTCATTCCTGCCTGGCAAGCTTCGCGCACCGAACCGCTCGAAGCGCTGCGACAGGAATAGGGATCGGGAGAAGGTCACATGCTCGAAAGCCTCGTTCAGGACGTACGTTTTGCGACCCGCAGCTTGCGGAAGACGCCGGGCTTCACGCTGATTGCGATTTCTTCGCTGGCGCTCGGCATCGGCGCAAACACCGCCATTTTCTCGTTCGTGAATGCGATTCTGCTGAAACACCTGCCGGTGCCCGATCCCGCTCGCCTCGTGCAGCTCGGCGAGTTTTCCCATAACAAGGAGCTGAACACATCGTTCTCCTATCCGTTCATCGACGAGCTGAATAAGAGCAGAAACGTATTCGACGGAGTTGCAGGCCGTTTTCCAGTGCGCGTCAATCTTACTTCGGGCGGAACCGCCGAGCCGCTCAACGGCGAATTGGTCACGGGCGTCTATTTCAAAACTCTCGAGGTGCATGCTGCACTGGGGCGACTGCTGGACGAGAATGACGTTCGCGCTGCAAGTGCGAGTCCTGTGTGTGTCATCAGCTATTCGCTCTGGCAAAGCCGTTTCGGGAGCGACCCGCGAATCCTCGGCCGCAAGATATCCCTGAACTCTCGTCCATATTCGGTGATTGGGGTCACGGAACCGGCATTCCGCGGTGCGCAGCTTCAATCGGAGATTGACATGCAATTGCCCGTTTCGCGTATGAGCGATTTCATGGGCGGGTTCTCGACTCTAGGAGGCCAAGCCGCATGGAAATCCCCGGGTTTCACTTGGCTCGAACCGCTGGCGCGTTTAAGACCCAACCTGACACGGGCGAAAGCGGAGGCGATGCTTCAGTCAGTTGCACGCGAGCTTCGAATTCAACTTTCGTTTGCAAACGATCGCGCGCAACTCGCGGGCGAGAAAAGAACATACCGGCTACTCGATGGCAGCCAGGGAGTGAATCACGTTCGTTCGACGTTTGCCAGGCCGCTTACGGTGCTGATGGGCGTCGTGGCGCTGGTGCTGCTTGTCGCCTGCGCGAATCTCGCCAACTTGCTTCTCGCGCGCGCAAGCGCAAGAAAAAAGGAGTTCGCCATTCGGCTGTCTTTGGGCGCATCGCGCGGGCGCGTCATTCGCCAGCTCATGGCCGAAAACCTCAGTATCGGGCTGTCCGGCGGACTGGCTGGCCTTCTACTTTCATACTGGATCATCGACACCTTGCTTGCATTTCTGAATTCCGGGAGACCGGCCGGGTCTCTATTGCGAGCGGCGCCGGACCCGCTGGTCATCTGCTTCTGCGTCGGCCTTTCGCTTGTCACCGCGGTGCTGTTCGGGCTCGCGCCGGCCTGGCAATCCGTCAGGCCCGATGTTGTACCCGAACTAAAGGACAGCTCGGCCGCGCGTGGTGTGCAACATTCCACGTCCTTACGAAAATCATTGATCGTTCTCCAATTCGCGCTTTCACTGGTGATCGTCTTCGCGGCAGGCCTTCTGACGCGCACGCTGAGCCGTCTCCAAACGGTTGATCTCGGCTTTAAACCGGACAAAGTAATTGCTTTATCGGTCAACCCATCGATGAGTGGGTACTCGCGCGATGACAGCGATCGCATTTTCGACAGCATTTTGAGTCGTGTCCGCTCGCTGCCGGGGATTACGGCTGCGAGTCTCGCGACTGTTACTCCGCTCGAGGGTTCGATGATCGCGCTGCCCGTAGACGTTCCGGGCCACGTCAAGAGACAATCCGATATGCAGACGGGTTTCAACGCAGTGAGTCCCGATTACTTCGCTGCGCTGGATCAGCCGCTGCTGATGGGACGCGACTTCTCCGATCGCGATGTGGAAAAAGCACCGCATGTAGCCGTAGTCAATCAATTCTTCGTTTCCCAATATATGCCCGGTCTGAATCCGATCGGCCGCCACTTCAGCGTTGGTGGTGGCGACGTGCAGATTACCGGGGTTGTTAAGAATGCACATTATCAGTCGATTCGCGAGTCCACACGGCCCATCGTCTACGTGCCGGCAAAACAGGCCCAAACCACCGGGTTCACGCTGCTCATCAGAACGACCGCGGACCCGCGCGCGACCATTCCCTCGATCGAGCGTGCCATTCACGGAATCGATTCCAGACTGCCGATTTACGGCGTTCGTACCCTGCAAGCGCAGATCGACCAGGGAATCTCGTCGGAGCGTGTCCTGAGTTTCTTATCTACGCTCTTCAGCGCTCTGGCCACACTTCTTTGCTGTATCGGTCTGTATGGGATTGTTGCCTACGCGGTATCGCGGCGCACACGGGAGATCGGCGTACGCCTTGCGATCGGCGCGCAGAAATCGGATGTTGCGGCGCTCTTCTTACGAGAGAGTGCGGTCATCGTCGCCAGCGGCATTGTCCTCGGAGTTCCTGCTGCGCTCGTCGCCACACGCCTGCTGAAAAGCTTGCTATATGGCCTGCAGCCGACCGACGCACCGACACTCGTTGTGAGTAGCGCCGTTCTGCTGCTAGCTGGCTTTTTTGCAACCGTACTGCCGGTCCGCAGAGCGGCGGCAATCGAGCCGCTTCAGGCTCTCCGGCACGAATAATAATTCAAAATTGTAGGTTGCTGGCAAAATCAAGAGAATATGCCAGCAGCTCTTATCACCGGTGCTTCCACCGGTATTGGCCGGGACTTCGCCCATCTCTGCGCGCGCGAGGGCTATGATCTGTTCCTTGTCGCCCGATCGCAGCCGCAACTGGAAAGCGTTGCTGCAGAGGTCCGGCAGACGACCGGGCGCAATGTCGTGATTCTGCCGAAAGATTTGTCGCAATCTTCGGCTCCCCGCGAGGTCTTCGACGAAATCAGCCGGTCCGGCGCGGAACTGGACGTCTTGATCAATAACGCGGGATTCGGGCTGTTAGGTCCGTTCTGGGAGCTCGATCTTCAGCAACAGATAGAAATGATCCACCTCAACATTGCGGCTCTAACGGAACTTACCCGGCTGTATATGCCGTCTTTTGTCGCGCGCCGGCGTGGTCGTGTCCTGAACGTGGCATCGACCGCCGCGTTTCAGCCAGGACCGTTGATGGCGGTGTACTACGCGACGAAGGCCTATGTTGTCTCTTTTTCCGAGGCGATTCACAACGAAGGGCGCGATCATGGCGTTACCGTGACGTGTTTGTGCCCAGGTCCCACCCAAACCGAATTCCAGAAGCGCGCCGGAGCAGGCAATGCCCGATTGTTCAGCAGCGGCCATGTGATGAGCTCAGAGGCCGTTGCAAGAATCGGCTGGGATGCGTTAACGGCCGGAAAGCCGCTGGCCATTGCGGGCCGCCTGAATGCGGTAATGGCGTTCCTCACCCGATTCGCTCCCCTCCAATTAACGGCTTCAATGGCGCGCCGTTTCCAGGAGCAGAAGTAACGAATGCGAACAGAAGTACTTTGCCGCGGTATCGTAAATCAGGCCTATGTCGATAGAACAGAGCACTAAGATTCACGGCGACAAGCTCGAACAGGAACAACCGCGCCAGCCCGAAAACATCGAGAAGGATGCGGACAGCAAACTCGATATATCCCCGCCCGAAGAACATCCGAGTGAAGGCAGCGCCAAAGTTCACGGCGACAAGCTCGAAAAAACTTCCCGAGACTGAAAATTCCTGGCGCAGGTCCAGCTTTCGGGCTATTCAAAGATAGTTTTAATGTTTGATGAACAACACACGCGTCCTTCAGACAGTGCTGCGGTTTTTCCGGTCGCGGCGCATGCGCTTGTTCGAGAGGACGTTTCGCATCTCGAGCCGCACTCGCATTCTGGACGTCGGCGGCTCGCCGCAGATTTGGGAACTCGCTTCGGTTAAACCGCAACTGACGATACTCAACTTGCCGGGAGGCATCGAGCCCTCGGAACTGCAGATCGTGAACGTCATTGGAGATGGCCGGCTGCTTCCTTTTCCGGACGAGGCGTTCGACATTGTATTCAGCAACTCGGTCATCGAGCATGTGGGCACGCATGCAGATCAACGCAGATTTGCCAACGAAATCGCCCGGGTTGGCCGGAGCTATTGGGTCCAAACACCGAATCGCCGCTTTCCGATCGAGCTGCACCTGATGCTGCCACTCATTCACTTCCTCCCGAAACGCTGGCAACGGCCGATCGTGAACCGCTTCACGCTTTGGGAGCGTCTGGCACGTCCGAGCGCGGACGCGCGGGCATTTTATCTCGAGCATTTTCTCAACGACCTCAACCTTCTTGATGCAGCACGTCTGAAGACATTCTTTCCGGACGGAATGCTTATTGCCGAACGTGTTTTAGGAATGCCGAAGTCGCTGATTGCGTTCCGCAAAGCGCGTGAGTTTGAAGTTGCTTGACAACCACCGGCGTCTGGGTAATAGTCTATGTGGCACGGGTACGTGAAAACCGTCCAGACCTGCTGAATGCCGGTCTACTTGGGGAGGGTGCACATGAAGAAGTTAATAGTTGTATGCGGTCTGGTTGCCGTACAGGCGTTTGCACAGGGCGGAGTAGCGGCGGGCTCGGGCGCGAACCCGCTGAGCGCTAGCGCGAAGACGCTGTATGGATACACCAAGAGTGACGTGCTGAAGTCGGCCGAACAGATGCCGGAGGAGAATTACTCATTCCAACCGGTCTCGACGGTGCGCACGTTTGGCCAGCTCGTTGCCCATGTGGCGGATGCTCAATACGAGTTTTGCTCGGCTGTTGTTGGTGACGGAAAGAAAGGGCCGGAAGTCGAAAAGAATAAGACCAGCAAGGCCGATATCATTCAGGCGTTGAAAGATGCCTTTGCGTATTGCGACCAGGCTTACGATTCGCTGACGGATGCCCACGCGGCTGACATGGTGAAATTTTTCGGTCGAGACATGCCGAAACTTTCGGTCCTGAGTTTCAATACAGGTCACAATTTTGAACACTACGGGAACATGGTCACTTACCTCCGGATCAAGGGGCTGGTACCACCCTCCAGCCAAAAGCAGAGCATGCAATAGCGGCGGCTTTCTCCGGTTAATATTCGCCCGGGTCTCCGCGATCGGGCATGCGCTGCGGCCTCGCGCCTTGACTGAGCTGGTGCAATCGGTCAATGATTTCGGACTCTCGCTGCTTGTAGCTGCTGATGCCGGTGAGCCGTCCTTCTTCAAGTTCAGCGCCGGAGGAATCCCGGTAAATCACCTTGAACTCGCCAGGAAGATCCGTGCTATAGATCTCGGCCGTCAGATAGCCGGACGCAAGCGTGTTGACCAATTGGGTATCCATGGAGATATGACGGCCTTCCTTCTAAGTTGTAACAGGGAAGCCCCGCCCGGGCAGTTGCGCCGCTCGTGGGCGATATGCTATACCTTCGTACAGCTATTTATTGTTCCTGCCGTGTGGCACTAGAGCAACGGTACGGAACATCCACCCCAGCAGGCTCCTTGCTTTTCATGTTCAGTGCCGACGCGCATTGGATGTCGCCGCCCGTTAAACGCGTATAACCTGGCAGAGAGTTCCCGATGCTGATGGGAACGGATCGATTTTGCGCCCTCAATGAACGAAATTCGTAATTACATCCCGCATGGCCCCACATCCTGAAGGACCTCCGTTGCGTGTCCTTCTCGTTGAAGATAATCCGGCAGACGTACTGCTCATCAAAAGAACCCTACAGCGTGGCGCTCTGCTCCATGACTTAACGACGGTGACAAACGGTGTCAACGCTATGAACCTTTTGCGGCGTCAAGCGCCCTATCATGACGCAAAAACCCAGGATCTGATTCTTCTCGATTTGAACCTGCCTGGGAAGAGCGGCATGGAGGTACTGGCCGAAGTGAAGGCGGACCCTCTTCTGAAGATCACACCGGTCATTATTCTGACAAGTTCGGCAACCGCGGAAGACGTGATCCGGAGTTATGCGTTAGGTGCGAACAGCTATCTGAGAAAGCCGAGTTCTCTCGACGGTACGTTTGACCTGGTGCGGACGATCGAACATTTCTGGATGAGCCTCGTTGTTCTTCCAACGCGTCTCAATGGCGTGCGCTGAGACAGAGGCGTTCCTCTAAAGCCACATCAGCGAAATAACTGCAGTCGGCCGATTCGCACCTGGATATCCGGTGAATGGTGGACAACCGGCTCGCCTGCGGGTCCCGGCACTCCGGACCTCTCGATAAGGTCCTGCTCTAACCGCATCACCCGTGCTGCGTGTAATGGCCACGGCGCATGCTCGATTTGTGCGAAAGCCAGCCGGTTTCCCATCATCGTGTATAGCCGGAAACGTGCAGTGAGAAAGTTATCGAACTCGCCTGCCTCTAAGGCGTCTCCGGGCTGAATCGCGATGTCTGTCTGCCCCTCGCCAAATGGCCAGCGGCGGGCGCTGCAATAGTGAATTTCGTCGCCCGAATGACGTATTCGCATCCGAGCCCACCGATAGGGAAGCCGGTACATCCATCGCGCTGCCAGGACCGCGGCCAGTCGCTGCGCTTCCAGCGTAAAAAACCAGACGCCGCGTTCTCCATCGGGCGTCCGCACATAGGTGCGGACATTCGTTTCGAGGAACCGCGAAATCCAGGGCAGGGCGGGCAAGATTGGAGGCCGCAGATCTGTCAGCAAGAATGGCGTCAAGCCGATCCACGCTGCACCGTCGTATGTATCGAGGCTGAGTTCCTTTGGCAGCAACCGGCGGATCGCATCCGGGCGGTATGGCCAATGGAGAAACGTCAAGTGGCGCCAACGCTGGAGCATTACCGGATGACGCACAGCTCGTGGCGGAAAGGGGCTGATTTGGTCCAAACGTCAACGTACCGCAGGGACGCGCTATTTATCGCAATTCTGGAAAGAAACGCTCATAAAATCCACTACTGGATTGAGTGCTTGCATGGCAGCGTCGGAAGACCAGAATTCTTCATCGCCCTCCACCTGCTCGAGTAAACGGGTGCGCTCCTCAGAAGGGGCGCCTGGCGGCGGATCGAGGCGAATCGTAAGACCGCCGCAGATGTTGGACAGCTTCTCTAAACGGCCACCTTCCCATGAGGTAATGAGGCCGCCGTAGCCCCAATCGAAGCCATTCAATTTGAATTTGCGTCCGTTTAGCTTTTCCAAGACTTTCAAGTTCGTTCCGAACGTGACCCCATCGGGTGTGTGCCAGCGGCAGCTGCTCAGCGGGTCCATGGCGTGACAAAAGATAATACGCATAACGTGCGCGTCGGGGCTGTCGTCGGCCCACAGAATTGCGAGCGTGCTATTCGGTTGATCGCCGAATATCTCAGTCCCCGGTTCCTCATTGCCGTCGGCCGTAGAAATATCGTCATCCCGGACCTTCCCGGCTCCGAAAACGCGAACCAGATCTGCACGCGTAGTGACGCGGGTGATGGCTCCGACGCGCTTACCGGTGATAATCAGCCAGTCGATTTGCTGAGCTGGGCCGTTAGCGCTTAGACTCCACAAGGCCAATGCGGCTATAAGCATGACCTGTCTCCGCGCCCATTTCACAGTTCAACTCTCCTAGCGTGCCGCGGGGTTGTCAAGAGCTTTCTCGCTGCGACCCAAGGTTACCGTAAAAAGATGAAGATCATTTCTTCAAAAGAGGTGCTTCGCAATAAGCTCTTTCGTGTCGTCGATGAGATTGCCACGGATCCCAGCGGATTTGAAATCCACCGCTTTATCATTCGCCATCCTGGGTCGGCCGTGATGATGCCGGTGGACAGCCGAGGTCGTATCCTCCTGATCAAGCAGTTCCGCCTTCCTGCGCAGCGCGAACTCTGGGAGCTTCCCGCCGGCCGCATGGATCCGGGCGAATCACCGCTCCAGGCTGCGAAGCGGGAGCTTCGCGAAGAAACAGGCTTCCGGGCGAAGAAGTGGATCAAATTGAGTTCCTTCTGGCCGAGTCCGGGCTACGTTGATGAAAAGATGAACCTGTTCGCTGCGCTCGATTTGACGGAAGGCGAGCAGAAACCGATGGAGGATGAGCGAATCGAGATGCAATGGTTTTCAAAGCCGGAAGTGGGCGAGATGATCCACGGTGGAAAAATTCATGACGCGAAGACGATTGCTGGATATTTTCTGTGGTTGGATTACAGGCGGCGAGCGTCGCGAAAAAGTCATCGGACCCGCTAATTACTCAGTGGTAAGAGGCCGCTCCATCAGCTCGCGAATACCTTGTCGCGGATCTTTCTCTTCGTAAAGAACCTCGTACATCTTGTTAATGATCGGCAAGTCAACGTTCTTGGCGGCGCCGAGCCGATGGGCCGCGCGGCAGGTCGCGACTCCTTCGGCTACCATGCTCATACCGTTAAGGATGTTTGTGAGTTTGTGCCCTTGCCCGAGTTGCACTCCAACGAATCGATTGCGCGACAGGTCACCGGTCGCGGTCAGAACCAGATCGCCCAATCCGGCGAGACCGCTTAAGGTGCGCGGCTGTCCGCCCATAGTTATCGCTAGACGAGTAATTTCTGCGAGGCCGCGGGTCACGAGTGCGGCGACGCTGTTGCTTCCCAAGCCCAACCCCCTACAGATGCCAGACCCGATCGCGATCACGTTCTTCAAGGCCGCGCCGAGCTCAACACCGATCAGGTCGGTACTTGCGTAGGACCTCAGCGTGGGAGTCGCGAAGGCACGCTGAATCTCCTCGGCAAACGAGAGATTACTAGATGCGATGACCACGGCAGCGGGCTCTCCGGCGGCAATCTCTTTCGCAAACGTCGGACCGGAAAGGACCGCCAGACGCCGATAAGGCAGTACCTCGGCAATCACTTCCGACATCCGGTATAGCGTTTGCTCCTCTAACCCTTTCGTTGCACTCACGAGGCGTGCCGTTTGCGGCAGCTCCGGTGCGACACGTTCCAGCAGCCCTCGCAGATAGCGGGATGGTACGACCGTCAAAACGATTTCCGCGTCGTGAATGGTTTGCGCTAAATCTCCCGAGACAGTGACATTGCCCGGCAGGAGCACGCCTGGCAGATAGTGCCGATTTTGCCGCGCTTCCGCCATCTCGCTTGCGCGATCGGGGCGACGAGCCCACAAGCGCACCGATTCAAAACGGCAAGCCAGAGCAATTGCCAGCGCGGTTCCCCAACTCCCCGCGCCGAGGACGGCCAATTGCCTCATACCGCCGTTTTACCTTTGAACGAAAAGACGTGCTCGTTTCCGTTTTTCAATCGGATGATGTTGGCCTTATGGCGAAAGACAATCAAGACGCCCGCCGCTATAGATGCCGCAAGAATAGCGGGAGCCGGCTTGCTGGTCAGCCAAACCGTAATCGGAAAGAGCAGCGCGGCGATAACCGACCCAAGCGAAATGTATGGTTTCCAGACGACGACAAGAATGAAAATCGCGATCGTGACGGCGACCGCCAGCGGGGCAATGTAAGCAAAAGCGCCGACGAAACACGCAACCGCCTTGCCGCCTTTGAAGCCGAGGAGGAGCGGGTAACAGTGGCCCAGCATGACGGCCACCGCGCTCAACGCAACTGCGACTGGATCCGTATGAGTGAGAGTGGCGGTGATCCAGACGGCGACAAATCCTTTGCAAATATCAAGCAGAAGGACAACCCATCCCGCTTTCCCACCCAAGCTCCGGTGAACATTTGTCGCCCCTATATTTCCGCTTCCCATCTTGCGGATATCTTGACCACAAGAGAGCCGGACGAACCAATATCCGAATGGTAATCCTCCAATGAAATACGCCAGGACGGTGGTAGCCGCGATGACGATAAAGGAACGAATTTCCACTCTCTAGATGTTACGAAGCAGCTAGGGCGCTTTCGAACTTGTACTCGCGAAGCTTCCGGTAAATGCTGGCGTTTGAGCCGGGATCGCTGCGGAAGAGCGCAAACTTCGACACGGGAAAGCGGCCGAGCACGGCAGGTTGCAGGTCCTGGACTTTTTTCCGCAGTCTTCGCAGGGGCACTGGGTTCTTGATCCGTGCCAACGTCAGGTGCGGAGCAAACTCTCTGGTTTCTTTCTTGATTCCGATCCGTTCCAGCTCTTCCTCCGTATCGTGAGCGAGCTGTAATAACGGAGCGCCGCCATAAATTCCGGCCCAGAGCACTCGCGGCGAGCGCTCGTTGGGAAACCAACCCAACTGTCTCAACTCCACCTCGAATGGATGGCGTCCGGACACGGAGGATAACGCATCGTGCAAAAGCTCTAGTTTGGAATCCGGCCATTCGCCAATGAATTTTGTGGTTACGTGAAGATTGTCGAGCGGACTCCACTTGATCAACGCTTCCGGACGCAGAGCGCTGAGCAGTCGCTCCAGCCGCAAAAGAATATCCGAGGGCAGATCGATAGCTGTGAACAGTCGCATAGAGATTGCCCGTGCTAATGTTCTAGCGTACATTGCCGGTCCGTGACAAATCTGAATGCGCAGCTGCCATGCACGCGGTCTGCGATCCTTGGCCTCTTCGGCGTCTGATTCGCGAGAGTGAACCAGTGACGCTGAAGTTTTTTGCGAAATCGGCGGTGGATCTCGCGCGCGCTCTTCTCGGATGCATTTTGCTTCACGCGGAAACCGGCGGGATGATCGTTGAAACCGAGGCCTATCTTGGTATCGAGGATTTGGCGGCGCATGCCTCACGTGGCATCACCGAGCGAACAAAGGTATTGTTCGGGGCTCCGGGCCATGCCTATGTTTATTTCATCTACGGCATGCACGAATGCCTGAACGTAGTCGCGAATCGCGAGGGCCATGCTGGTTGTGTCTTGATTCGCGCTCTCGAGCCGCTCACCGGATTGGCGCAGATGTACGAGCGCCGGAGCTGGCGAGGCTCGATATGCGGATTGACAAACGGTCCCGGAAAGCTCACGCAAGCTCTCGCTATCACCCGCGCGCAATACGGCCAGCGGCTCGACACTGGAGAGTTGCGCATCCGCACCTGGCGCTCGAGGCCTGAGCTTCAGATCGCAGTCACGCCACGTATCGGAATCAGAGAATGTGTCGATTGGCCATTGCGTTTTATATGGGCGGGCCATCCGTGTGTCAGCAAACGCAGTTAGAATGAGCGCAATGCGCCTGTTTTTTGCGTTTCTATTGTTGTCCTCCGGCGCTGCGGCTCAGCAGCAGAGCCCGATGCCGCAACTAAATGCGCGCGTGAAAGCCAAAATCGACGGGTTCACAGGCAAAGTCACGCTCTATGCAAAGAACCTGGATACCGGGATGAGTTACGATCTCTCCGCCGGCGACCCGGTCCGGACGGCGAGCACGATCAAACTGCCTATCATGATCGAATGCTTCGCGGAAGCAGCCGAGGGTAAGCTCAACATGGCGGAGCCGATCAAACTAATTGACGCGGAGAAAGTCTCTGGCAGCGGCCTGCTTCAAGATTTCACAGACGGCGATCAGCTCCCGTTACGCGACGTGATGGATTTGATGATCGTCGTGAGTGACAACACCGCAACGAATCTTATTCTGAATCGAATTGGAGGAAACGCGGTGAATGCGCGCATGGCCCAATTAGGTCTTAGCGAAACGCGCGTTATGCGAAAGATTCGCGGCGATGGTAATAATTTGAAAGCGCCGGCTGGTTGGACTACGGAAGGCAACAAGCCCGAAAACAACAGGTGGGGCACCGGGCGGAGCAGCCCGCATGAAATGGTCATTCTGCTCGAGAAGCTCTACCGCGGCGAGCTGGTCAGTAAACCGGCCTCCGATGAAATGCTTGCCATCTTGAAGCGCCAGCGAGATCACGACTGCATTGGCCGCGATATGAAAGATGTCACGATCGCGAGCAAATCCGGCTCTCTCGACCATCTGAGAAGCGATGTCGGGATCGTTTACTCCAAGCATGGAGCGATTGCGATGGCGATTACCGTAGCGAATATACCGGAGGTCGATTATACGCCCGATAATCCCGGCGACCTTCTCATCTCAGCGCTTTCCGAAATTCTAGTGGACGGACTGGCGTCGAATCACTGAGCGGAATCGCCGTCTGAGGCTGATGCTAAGCTAATCCGCGTGGAGCGCTTGCTCGATGCTTTACGCGACGAACGCTCGCAGGTTCCTCTGGACGTGGCCGCGCTTGAATTGTCCAGCATTGAATTCCCGGGCTTGGATCTGGAAGCGTCACTATTTCGCCTCGACAATCTGGCCGAGCAGGTCCAATCGCAACTAGCCGGCAACGTCGCGCCTCTCGATTTCATCAAAGCTACCAACGAGCTTTTGTTCGAGGTATTGCAATTCCGCGGAAATAAAGAGGAATATTACGACCCGCGGAATAGCTGCCTGAACTCGGTACTGATCCGCCGGCTCGGCATTCCCATTTCGCTGTCAGTTGTGTATATGGAGGTCGCGCGGAGATTGCACCGCAACGTTTACGGAGTCGGTCTACCCGGCCACTTTATCGTCGCCTACGAAGATCTCGACGCGCGCTACTGGATCGATCCATTCCACGGCGGCCGCATTCTGACCTTTGCCGATTGCTGTGCCCTGGCGATGCAGACCGCCAGCATGGATCTACGCTCGAATCCAGCCGTGCTCGCACCCTTGAACAAACAGCAGATCCTCGTGCGCATGCTGAGCAACCTGAAAGCAATTTATCTTCGCGGAGAGGCTTTCGAGAAGGCCCGGCAGGTGCTCGACCTTCTGATCGAGGCCATGCCCGAATACGCGGAGGAATACCGGCAGCGCGGCATTATTCATCTGCGCCAGCATAACCATCGTGCCGCACAGACGGACTTGGAAACTTATCTGCGTCTGGAGCCCGACGCACCCGAGCGCGAAACTGTGGAGAAGCAGTTATTACTTATTGAACGCTGGAAGGCGGGGTTGAATTAGCTGGCGCGCTCCAGCTCATGAACGCGCTTCGCGATCGCGCGCAGATCGCGCAGAAAAAGGTCATACTCCTCGTCATACCGTTCCGGCGCGCGCAAAACGGCCGAAGGATGGACAGTCGCGACGATTTCCTTGGCCCAAGGGTGCGGAAAAAATTTGCCGCGTTGCGCCGTAATTCGAAATTCGCGCCCGATCAGCGATTGGGCAGCGGTGGCGCCGAGGCAAACCACGAGTTCCGGTTCGAGAGTGGTCAGTTCCGCCTCAAGCCAGGGTTTGCAGGCCGAAATCTCGATTCCGGTCGGCTTCGCGTGAATGCGGCGCTTGCCCCGTTCGAGAAACTTAAAATGTTTGACCGCATTGGTGACATAGACCTTCTCGCGGTCCAATCCCGCCTCGATCATGGCCTTGCTCAGCAGGCGGCCAGAGGGTCCTACAAACGGGCGGCCTTTCCGGTCTTCTTCATCGCCCGGTTGTTCGCCAACCATGACAACCTTGGCGTGCCGCGGACCCTCTCCGAAAACGACTTGCGTTGCGTGCTGGTAAAGATCGCATCCGCGGCAGGCTGCTGCGGCCTCACGAAGAATACCTATATCGTGCGCAGCCGGCACCCAAGGTGCGGCCGATGGTTTCAGCGCCTTTGCCATTCCTCTACTCGCACCTTCGGTTCGTGAAGCGCACTGATCGTCTAACCGCGAACGGCACGGGTCGCGGCCGATGCTTCCTCGAAGTCACCCTCATCTTCCGGCAATTCCGCCAGACCGCGAAATTCGTCCAAATCCGCCGAGCTGGTAAATGGCGCGTCGAACGGCGCCGAAGCGACGCTAACGTTGGAATACAGCTCGGAAACCAGATTTTCACTGACTGCGACGCGCACTAATTCCAGCGTGTTCTTGATCCGGCAGTATGTGACGGTGGACAGATCCGTCTTCCCCACCGTGGGGGCAATACTGGCCAGCGCCTCCCGATCGCTCGGAAAATGTATCGGTGTGCGAATGCAAGCCGGGGTGGAGGCCGTGAGGGAATTGATGTAAGTCGGATTCCAATCGATATCGTTTACCAGCCGGTCGTGCACTACGTCCGCCATCCCGAGGCCTACTCCGCTGTGATAGGTTAGCTCACTCAGCCCGCGGGCGTATATGCGATGAACGATAGGCGTTTGCGGCCAAGGGTTGTAGTTACCGTTTACGCTGCGATTGATAATCTTGGTGTCCATGCCCGCGCCGCTGATATTCTTCCCGATCTCGTTGACGATCAGGACGTCGATTTCTGGCGCCGGCAGCGTTGCCATCCACGATTTCACTTCACGCAGCAGAGCCTCTTCTTGCGCCACCATCGCCTTAAGACTTTGCCGTGAAGTAACCGCGACCAGTCCCGCGGTTTCGTGGTGCGCGCCTTCCTGGATTGCCAATCCGCCCAGCAGCTTGCCCGTCGCGAAGACTTTCGCGCCCACGCTCCGGATCATTTGCTCGAGGCCGATCCGATAAGCGAAGGTGTGATATTGCCGTGCACCCGCGAACTTGCCCAGACCGATCGCCATCATCTTGAACAGCCCGCTCTCCAGAGCGCCCGAGAAATCGGTGTGCCATTTGACTCGTCCGACCAGGAAGATTTTGTCGGCCTCAAATGCGTTCTTATCGATGAATGTCTGGATTCCCTCCGGGGTCTCGCCGAGTGGTACCACGTCCAGTGAGCTGATTACCGGCACACCCATCGTCGCTTCGTGGATGCCGTAGTGCGCTAAAACGTCCGACTGCCCTTCGGCGGTGGCGGCGCCATGACTCCCCATGGCAGGAAAAATGAAGGGATATGCGCCCTGCTCTTTCCAAAACTCGACCACGGATTTGACGATGCTTCCGATGTTCGAGATTCCACGGCTGCCCACTCCGATCGCGATGCGCGCGCCTTTGGCTGCTTCCGCAGCGAAGCCGGCTTGCGATAATTCGTTGCGAATGTGCTTGGGGATGTCTGGAATCGCGCGGTTCGGAAAGTGCTGTTCAGCAAGCACGAATCGTGGCAGATTCATGCTTTCAGCATACTCTCGTAGGTCTATATGGGCGCCAATGCTACGACGGCTCTGAGTCGGCGTTCCAGCTCTGTTCCAGCATCATCGTGTATTCGCCCGACGCATACAGATCGAACGTGAACTCGTCAGGCTGCGGCCGGTCGCAACCGGAATCGCGCAAGCGCTGTTCGTACCAGTGATCGAGATGCCGGTGATAGCGCCGCATGAACTCCGGCGCCAACATCTCAGCCGGCGGGAAGTCGTTGAAAATCGCATGCAGAC
The DNA here is from genome assembly GCA_963722935.1 of uncultured Acidobacteriaceae bacterium. Lineage (GTDB taxonomy): Bacteria > Acidobacteriota > Terriglobia > Bryobacterales > Bryobacteraceae > Bog-105. The sequence goes on from CAVROY010000003.1 coordinate 376,451, forward strand.
CGATGGAACGGCGGAATAGAGCGCAGAAATCGAGAACGCCCCAGCCTTCCAGCTTCACACGTACGTGCGGCGGCACATGCTGGACCAGGAACACTGCAAATGTTTCGGGTCCAATCCGCCGCCCTTCAAACAACGACGACGCGATCGTGGTCTCGGCGCATTGCTCCATCCAGCGCTCGATATCTTTGCCGATGTAATACAGCATTCGTAGCTCCGCGTAACGTCCACGCAGCAATTGTTCATCCAGATCTTGCTTGGATACCTCGTCGCGCGGCAAAAAGCCCTGCAATGCTAAGCTCGCGCGCGAACTCTCCATCAGCACAGATGTGTCTTCCGCCCCCGAAAATGGATGCAAAATCAGAGGTGGTAGCTTGAAAATCTGCGCGGAAGGATTCATAGCAACGTCCGCAGTTGATGGCAAATCGCTTCGACCTGTCATTCTAGTAGGTTGAGGGTCACTCGACCCACAATACGTATCGGCAGCAAACCCCTTTCAGCGACTTGATTTAAGAACGGACGTTTCGGCCTAAGCCTTTAGGCTTAAGTTCTCACTTTCGAAAATCGTGGGCGCCGTGATTTCGCAGCATTTCGCCGTCGAAGGTCCCGGAATCTCCTTTGGGCGGTTCAGCTCTAACTGAATGACTGCATCCAGCGAGTTCCACGGGACAGCGCCGCCAATCAGGCGGCCATTTACAAAAACCGTGGGAGTCTGTTGCACCTGCAGACTGCGGCCCGCGTCGACACTCTCATCAACCAGCTTTGCCGTCGCGTGACTGCTAAGACAGGTTGACAATTTCGCTGGATCGAGAGGCTGCGACTTGGCAAAATCGAGCGTCTTCCCGGCAACATTGGCGGCGCTTATTTCCTGCTGGTGGTCGAAAATCCAGTCGTGAAATGCCCAGAATGCGTCTTGTTTCTGCTCAGCAATGCACTCGCCCGCTTCCGCCGCAGCACGCGCCCAGGGGTGCAACGTCTCGATGGGAAAATCTTTGAAGACGACGCGGACGTCGTTTTGGTATGTTTGCGGAATGTGCTCCCGCAGGGTCTTGGCGAACTCGCGGCAGTAAGGGCATTGGAAATCGCTGAAAACGACCATCGTTACTTTGGCAGTTGCCGGGCCAAAAGACGGACCGTCTGTCGGCAGCCGATCCAACGTATCGAGAAAAGGGTTTTCGTTCAAATCCCACAAGCTGCCGTTGATGAATTTTTCGCCGTCGGAGGTTACATAATATAGGCGGTCACCAACCTTCTGGGCCCCGAAACTGACATGGACAAGGATGCGGAAATAGCCGGGGTACGCGCTGGAACTCGGGTTATCGATTAGGAGTTTTACACCGGACGTGTAGCCTTCGATGTAGCGCAAGTAGGCCTCTAATTTCGCTTTATCGATTTGAGGTAGAGGCGCATCCCCGCCCGGCAACGCAGAAGAGAGCAGGAGAACGAGTAAGAATATGCGCCACATCGCCGCTCTCCCAGTCTAACGGCACTAGCGCATGAGATGCAGTTCGGGAGCATCTTCAAAATGCACGTGAAGTTTGCTACCCGCCGGATATACCAGAAGGCCACCACCGTCCGGCGGAACCGGCAGATCGTTCGGGCCATTCACAACGGTGAAATTCGCCTCCTCCTGCACGCCAAGAAGCTTCCCAATATGCAGGTGAGTGTGGCACTGCGTTCTGTTCTTGACGCCGTTCACAGCGATTCCCCATTTCGTGCCCCATATCTCTTGCGCTCTGGCGATGGCCGCCGACCAAAGCTCCCGTCGCGTTTCGGGATCCAGCGACGAAAGCAGGTGCTCACCCGGGCCATGCACACGCGGCAGGGCCAGAATACGATTCGGTTTTGTAGGGTTGGCGTCTTTCTGAAAAAAGACCGTCAGGTAAGTCGGTTCCCGGTCGGCTACCGCGCACAGGCTGCAAGCCCGTTGCGACATCTCGGCGGCATTGCCCGTATCGCAGTGGCAGCCCGTCACGTCCGCGCGCAACAGGAACATCGCTGTCAAACCCAATAACAGCAGGTACTTCACGTGATTCGACACGGGCTCATTATACTGGGGTTTGTCTGTTGTTCGCCGTGTTCTGCCGTTCGCGACCATTGCCATCGCGATCGCAGCGCTCTACTTATACAAATTGAATGGCGTCGGCGTGCTCGGGCCGGACGAGCCCCGCTACGCAGCTATCGGCAGAGAGATGGCTGCCACGGGAGATCTAGTGACGCCTCGGCTCTGGGGCTCACCGTGGTTCGAGAAGCCGCCCTTGTTGTATTGGTTCACAGCCGCCGGCACAAAGGTAGGTTTGGGGCTTGAATTATCGGGGCGTTTGCCGGTCGCGCTCCTGAGTCTCGCATTTCTTGCGATATCGTTCTTGCTTCTGCGCCGCGAATTTGGTTCCGCTGCGGCCGCGCTTTCCACGGCTTTACTTGCCACATCTGCCGGATGGATCACGTACAGCCAGCTTTGTCTGACCGATCTGCCACTCGCTGTCTTTTTTTCGCTTGCCGTATTTCTCGCATTGCCGCTGCTTCGCGCTACGCCTCTCGGGACCGGGCTAGCCTCAAGATTCCTTGCAATTGGCGTTTGCTTAGGTCTGGCGATTCTCGCCAAAGGGCTGGTGCCGATCACGCTGTCCATTCCATTGTTGTGGTTTCTCCGCGCGTACTGGCGCCGATGGTGGATCACCATCATCGCGTGCCTCGCAGTGGCATTGCCGTGGTACCTGGCTGTTTACCTACAAAACGGTTACCCCTTCATCCAGGACTTCTTCATCCGCCATCATTTTGAGCGGCTGTATTCGGCTGCCCTACAACACGTGCAGCCCTGGTATTATTACGTCCCCGTTCTGCTCGCGGGGTTATTTCCTTGGACCCCGCTGTTCGCCGCACTCGGTTTTCGGGATTCTTGGCACGCTGTGATGGCGGATCGTCGGCGCGTGTATCTTGCTTGGGTTGCGATCTTCGGTTTTGTATTTTTCAGCCTGACGCGTAACAAGCTTCCGGGTTATCTGCTGCCCCTCTTACCAATTCTTTTCGCGCTACTTGGCGCAAAGTTTGAGACGCGTCGCATGGTCGAGACCTCGCGTCTCTGGCTGGTACCCTGCGCGCTCCTGATTGCCACCATTCCTCTGCTCGGAACGCTTCTCCCCGAATCGCTCAGCGCCGGCCGCCTTTCGCTCTCCGGATTAAAACAGGTAAGCCGCGCCGAATGGTTCTATATCGCCATCCCGGTGGTGGTCCTGTTTTTCGCGCGCCGCTCCTGGGCGGGTCTCCTGCTCGTACTGTGTGTCGTCTCCGGAGGCATTTACGTGAAAGGCACTGCGTTTCCGATTCTCGATAGCCAGGTCTCGGCTCGGGTGCTTTGGAAGGAGATCAAACCGCTGTCGGCACGAGTATGTGACTATTGGGCCGGCCGCGATTGGATCTTTGGCCTGAGCTTCTATCGAGGGGCTTCCATCCCGCTTTGCAGCAGCGGTCGCTTCGAGTATGCACTCCGCTCAACCGGGCATGGACCGCCAGTGCTTGAGCCGATTCATCCGCCGGCCGGCCATTTCTGACCAGCCGGCCTCCTCGATGTGCGGGAAGAGAGAACCTTTACTTTGCGGTCGCCTTTGCAAAGCGCTTGCGGAAAGCACCTACGGTCGCGAGCAGCAAACCCGCACCCAGCAGCGTGAGAGTACTTGGCTCGGGAGTGGCGATGAGGAATTCCTGATTGCGCCCCTTTCCTTGATCGACATCCGAAACGATCTCATATGCACCTAAGTTCACAGAGGCATAATCATTCTGCGCGGACAGTAGCCAGTTGGCGACGTGAGTAGCATCTGAGGTTGGATGATAGAAGGCGTCCGTGATCTCCCAAACGGCTTCCTGTATGTCGATCCGCGTTTGATCGGTGATACCGGGCTTTGTGATCTGACTGTAGAGATATGCTTCCTCTTTATATTCGACAGCGACGTTCTTATCACTGTGGTGGTAAGTGTTGGCGAAATTGCCGCCAGCGAGCGGCGTGATGTATGCCTGCCAGGGTGTATTCAGGGAACTGTCATCCGGGTAGTCGATGCACATGGCCGCGAATTCGGACCCGTTGATGTCCATGCCATAGGGGCTGACGTAAATGTTCCCCAGCGTCACGTTTGTCGGGTCGCCAGGGCTGACAAGATCTACCTTCGTACCTACCGGGCTTGCCGAAAGCAATGCACCGGCGAAAAGAAATGAATAAATGAGTTTCAGAAAATTGTTCTCCAGTTGTTCCGAGCTTAAGGAGCCCCTTCGCGCGGAGCTATTGCTCTCGTCGGTCTAAGGCGATTCAAAACCAGGAGTACTGCTCGACGCTTTCGATCCGGAGTCTACGCCTTAGCCACAAACTGATTAGGCATGCACATTTCGACGCGGGATTTGCATCCACAAGACATGATTCAACGGAAGAAACTCGGGAATAGCAACCTCGAGATCACTGCAATCGGCGTAGGCGCGTGGGCCATGGGCGGCGGGGGCTGGCAATTTTCCTGGGGCCAGCAGGACGACGCGGATTCAATTGCCGCTGTGCGCGCCGCCATCGAGGCCGGCATCAACTGGGTCGATACAGCCGCGGTGTACGGACTTGGTCACTCGGAGGAAGTGGTGGGCAAGGCACTGGCAGGCATCCCCAACAAACCGTATGTCTTCACAAAATGCGAGCGGCGCTGGGACGACAACGGCAAAATTTTCGCATCTCTGAAAGCCGATTCGATCCGCAAAGAATGCGAGGACAGCCTGCGCCGCTTGGGAGTGGACGCGATCGATCTCTATCAGCTCCATTGGCCCGAGCCGGACCAGGACATTGAAGAAGGCTGGACAGAGATGGCCCGCTTGCAGCAGGAAGGAAAGGTGCGCTGGCTCGGCGTATCCAACTTTAATGCCGAGCAAATGAAACGCGCGATGAAAATTGCGCCGATTAGTTCCTTGCAGCCCCCGTACTCGCTACTGGTGCGAAAGGCGGAACCGGAAATCTCGTTCGCGCAACAGCACGGCATTGGGGTTATCGTTTACTCGCCCATGCGCGCCGGTTTATTAACGGGAAAGATGACGACAGAACGCGCTCACAATCTTCCGAAAGACGATTGGCGTACCAGGGACAAAGATTTTCAGGAGCCCAGATTGAGTCGAAATCTGGAGCTGGTTGAAATTCTCCGCCACATCGCCGAGCGCCACGGCCGCACGCCAGGGGAAGCCGCTATTGCCTGGACGCTGAGCAATCCGGGAGTGACTGCCGCAATTGTGGGTCTTCGCCGCGCCGATCAAGTCCCGGGTGTCATCGGAGCTCTTTCATTCCGCCTCACACAGGACGAGGTATCGGAACTCGACGCTTTTCTCGAGCGGTCGCAGCAAACCCCGGAAGTGGCGTCCGCCTAGCCGTTTGGAAATATCCTTTTGACAGGAAAGTCGGCCAGCGTTTCGACCAGGTGATCCGGCGCCGCATTGCGAAGTTCCTCGAGCGGCGTGATTCCCGTGGCCACGGCGACCGATTGAAAACCATTTAGCTTCGCCGCTTCGACATCGTTCGGATGGTCCCCAATCAGCGTAATGCGGCAGTCCGTTTTCACCAGCCCCTGTGCCTTCGCACGCTGCGCGCAAACACGCGCCAGACGGGCTCTCGTTCGCCCATCTTCGGCAAACGCTCCAACGGTGAAATACTGGCCCAAGCCGGCAAGCTCCACTTTTTTCCACCCAATCCGGCTCAAGTTGCCAGTGACGAGCCCCAGCACGGCGCCTCGATTCTTCAACTCCGCTACGAAGGTCAGAACGCCACCGCACACGAATGGCGATAGGTCCATCGGGCAAGCGCGTAGATACGCGTTCTGGCACTCTGCCATGATCGCCTGAAGCGCGTTATGCGCCTGCCGGGCACTGCAGCCTGCGGCGCGAAGCATGCAGACGATCAGATCCCGATCGAGCGTACCTGCCGTGGATATACCGTCTAAGGTGGTCGTCACTCCCGCGACTCGTTGGATGCCATCAATGAGCGCTTGCTTGTGGTGCTGACCGGCGCCACGCATTAACGTGCCATCGATATCGAACAGCACCAGCGCTGTACTTTTACTCACTGGCCGGTAACTTCCGGAGAATGGCGTTCAGAAGCTTCAAAAATGTTCCTGCGACTCGCTGCCCGATCTCCAGCACCTCTGAGTGCCGCAGCTTCTCTCCACTAAGGCCCGCGGCCAGGTTGGTTACACAGGAGATACCCAGGACTTCCATACCCACGTGATTCGCCGCAATCGTCTCGGCAACGGTGGACATACCGACCAGATCCGCCCCGATTGTCCTCAAGAAGCGGATTTCGGCCGGAGTTTCATAACTAGGCCCCAGCACCGCTGCATATACTCCTTCGTGCAATTCGATTCCGAGTTCTTCTGCCGTCTTTAGCGCCGATTGCCGTAATTTAGCCGAATACGCCTCCGTCATGTCCGGAAAGCGCGGCCCAAGCTCGGGCGTCGTTTGGTCCAACCAGTGGGTTAGCGCCTTGTAAGTTGATGTGGTCGGAAATCAGAACCAGCGCACCTCTGGCGAAACTCCGGATGAATTCCTCCTGCCGCGTTCGTGAGCACGACTCGCTTTACGCCAAGCTCATGAAACAGGCGAATCCCACTCGTCACTTGTTGCGCCGAATATCCTTCGTACTGGTGAAAGCGGCCGGACATCACCACCACGTCGGCCGCGCGCTCGCCATTCGCTCCGACAGTTCCCACGAGTAGTTCGCCCGCATGGCCCACCGCGGTGGAAACGGGAAAGCTCGGCACGTCGCGATACGGAATTCGCGTGGAGTGGATTAACGAGTCGGCAAAAGCGCCGAGACCGCTACCGAGAACAATGCCGGTAAGCGGCCGGATGGACGTTTTGGATTCAACAAACTGCGCAGCCGAGCGCATGGTTTGAATTTGCGGCATTAGAACAGGAGCGCTCCTCTAGGTTAGGGTCTGAACTTTCGGCGTACCGCCGGCCCCGAGCGTCAGCTTCGGGTCCTGTGCCACTGCATCCAGGATCGCCTGCACAATTCGACCATCAATATCGGATACGTGCTGCACATCAACCGGGTAACGGATGAAGATCTCGCAGCCGGCTTCCGTGAAATGTGTCCGGCTCACAGGTTTCGGCGGAGCCGTTTGCACGCTGATGGATTGTTCAAACGCCGCATGCTGCTGCTCGATTGACTCGCGATAGCTCTCATAGACCGACTCGACCGCCGCTGTCAGCCGCGAACGAGCGAGCCCGTTGTCGACCTCCGCCGCGACCGTGACAGAGACTGCATGCCACACGTATTCGGTGCCGGGAGCCTGCTTCAACCAGGAATACGGCTGGAAGATCATCGAGTTCGCCCAAGCCGCGACACGGCCGGTCGGATGCAGGTCGGCGCCGCTGCCGCTTAGCTCCATCAGAAAAAATCTAACCAGACCGATCTCAACCACTTGACCCGTTACACCGGAAACGGTCACACGATCGCCAACTCGCAAGCCATAGCGCCCGATCAAGAAGAAATACGCGACGACGGAAAGGATCACGTTCTGGAGGGCCAGGGCCAAGCCGGCTGTCAGAAATCCGATGAACGTGGCGACTGAAGCGAATGTGGTGAATAATCCAAGCGCGATGATGACCACAACTGCAAATGCAATGACCAGGCGCCTCAACAGCATGTATTGTTTGCGCCGCCTCGGCTCTTTCACGTACCGATGGATGGCCTTGTGCCACAGGCGCGACATCACCAGAAGCATCGCGATGGCAAGCGCGATGAGGCCTGACCGGATTCCTGCATAGCGCAAGATTGCGTTGTACTGCTGGTCAATCGCGTTTCGCCAGTCCTGTAATCCCACGCGGGTTTGCTGAAGAACGATCGCCTGTTCCCCGAGCGGAGTGACTACGGTCGTTAACGCCTTAAATTGCGCCGCGAGCTGTTCTATCTGCTTCCGTGTGTTTTCGAACTGCGCCGGATTCTTCTGTGTATCCGGCTGCGTTTACGAGAGCCTCGCCCCGATTGATCGCCGAGCGCAGAGCGGCCCTGAGAGGCGTGCGCAGCTTATCGATTTCGGCCAATAGCGCAGCGGTCTCCCGGATTGACGAGTCGACCTGCATACGGCTGCGTGCTGTATCGATAGCTCCCGAAAGCAGAACCATTAGCCCAGCGAATTCAGGCTGCGCTGGTGGTTGCGTGACGTTCTGGGGCGCTCGCGTTGGATTTGGGTTCAGCGCCGCCGGAATCGAGTTAGAGTTCGCAAGCTGATTGATTTCCGCCAGCAAGCCACTGCCGGTATTTCCGCCGGTTGTGCTGAAGGAGATCATGTTGTCAATCGCGGCTTGCGATTGCTTCGCCAGATTTAGAAACGCGTTAAGAGCGTCGCGTTGCGAAATCAGGGTCTGGCGTCCTCTTCCGGAGTTCCGCTGGATCTGCTGGTTTATTGCGTCGATCTGCGATTCAAGCGTTTTCACGCGTTGGTCGGCAGTCGAAGCGGCCTGCTGGAGATTCGCGCTTGGAGCCGGTGTAGCGTTCGAGGTCCCGCCTGCGTTGCCGAGCAGCGCCGCCTCGCCTTTCGCGAAGGAGAATGCCAATTGTACGGCTCGCCGCGAGCTTTCTCGTATGCTCTCTTCAATCAGCAGCGTCTGCACGGTATCGGGCGGCTCTTGGATGGCGTTTACATGCTGATACCAGGCGATGGTCTGGTTCAGGTGCTGCAGAAGGTCCTGCGGCGCAATGCCTGCGGGCGTGGCTGTACCGGAAAGCTGGCATACGGCGCACAAAAGCGCCGCCAGACTCAACCGCGCTTTCATTTCCTCACTCTAAAGCAACAGACCCGCGATGCAGGCCGACATGAAGTTGGCGAGCGTCCCCACAATCATCGCCTTTAGCCCCAGTCTCGCTAAATCCGATTTTCTCGACGGCGCAAGCGCTCCGATCCCCCCGATTTGAATCGCTATCGAGCTCAGGTTTGCGAATCCGCATAAAGCAAAAGTCGCGATCACGAACGAGCGAGGTTGCAGCATCGCGCGCACTTTGCCCAGATCGACGAAGGCGACAAACTCATTCAGCACCATGCGCGTACCCAGCAAGTTGCCGATCGTTGCGCAGTCATTCCAGGCAACTCCCAAGGCCCAAGCTATAGGCGCAAAGACGAGAGCGAGAATCTGCTGCATCGACCCCGGCATCCAGCCCACATGCGCATGCACCCAACCTAGACCTCCATTGAGCATGGCGATTAGGGCCAGAAACGCAATCAGCATCCCTGCAATATTGAGCGCCAGTTGCAAGCCATCGCCCGCTCCCCTGGCCGCCGCGTCGATAATATTCACGCCTGGCTTCTCTACCTCGACGCTCACGGTCCCCAGAGTCAATGGCCGGCCCGTTTCCGGTACAAACATTTTGGCCAGCATGATGGTGGCGGGCGCAGTCATGATCACAGCCGTCAGCAGATGTGCGATGGAAACGCCCGCAATGGCTACATAAGCGCCCATCACGGCACCTGAAACATGCGCCATTCCGCTGGTCATGACTGTGAACAGCTCAGATTCCGTGAGGCTCTCGAGAAATGGCCGGATAGTCACAGGAGCTTCCGTTTGCCCCATAACGATACTTGCCGCTACACAAGTCGATTCTGCTCCGCTTGTGCCCATGAACTTCTGCATCGCGAGCGCCATCCCTTTAACGAACACCTGCATGACGCCCACGTAATAAAGAATGGCGAATAGAGAACAGATGAAAATGACAATCGGCAGGACTTGAAATGCGAAAATTACTCCGAACTGATCGCTCTTGACGCCAAGCTTGTCGCCGAATACGAAAATGGATCCCGCCGTTGTGTAGTTCAGCAGCGCATTTACCAGCAGGCTCACGCCGTAGAACAGTTCGCCCAGCTTGGTCTTAAGAACCAGAAATGCAAACGCGAACTGAAGCGTGATGCCCCACAAGACAACTCGCTTCTGTATCGCCGAGCGGCGCGTGGAGAAGAGATATGCGGAGAAGACGATGGCAACTAGGCCAACCAGCGCATCGAATCGCTCCATCCAGCCGGGCGCTAACTAACGACTTCTAAAATCAAGTCGCGCTCATCCGCGGGCTGCTGCGCAATTTTGAAAGCATCTTCCACCAGTTCTGCGGCCTCTTCCAGATGCTCATCGCTGGTGTAGTAAATGCGGCACAAGATGCTGCCGGCGTCGATCTTCTGTCCGACTTTGACTTCGAGAATGACGCCAACGGCCGGATCGATCGAATCCTCCTTCGTGTTGCGGCCGGCGCCGATCATCGAAGATGCTTGGCCGATGAGCTCCGCGTCGATGCCGCTGATATACCCGCCGCGCGCCGTCGTGATCTCCTGTGCTGCACTGGCATTCGGCAGCAGTTCGAAATGATCCAGTACACGCGGATCGCCCCCCTGCGCCTGAATGACGTCTTTGAATTTCTGGTACCCCGAGCCGTCGAGCAGCTTGGCTTGCGCCATTTCGCGCGCTTCGTCCAGCGTCTTGGTAACTTTGCCGAGATAGATCATCCGTGCAGCCAATTCAAGCGAAATTCGCGTCAGATCGGCCGGCCCGGCATTCTGCAGGGTTTGCGAGACTTCCATCACTTCCAGTGCGTTGCCGATTGCGTAGCCGAGCGGCTGATTCATATCCGTGATCAGAGCTTGTACTCGTTTATCGAGTCTGCGCCCGATCCCTACCATCATCTGCGCCAGCCGTCGGGCTTCGACTTGTTTCTTCATGAACGCGCCGGAACCGACTTTCACGTCCAGCACCAGAGCGTCCAGGCTGACCGCGAGTTTTTTCGACATAATCGAAGACGCAATCAGTGGGATGGACTCTACTGTTGCAGTCGCATCTCTCAGAGAGTACAGCTTGCCGTCTGCTGGGGCAATTTCCGCCGTCTGCCCAATAAAAGCCAACTGATGCTCCATCAGCAGTGCGCGAAATTCATCGATGGAAAGGTCTGTTCGGAAGCCCGGGATCGATTCAAGCTTGTCGAGTGTACCGCCCGTGTGCCCCAGCGCGCGGCCCGAAATCATCGGAACCACAACGCCTGCCGACGCCGCGATAGGCGACGCAATGAGGCTGGTTTTGTCGCCCACTCCACCAGTCGAATGCTTGTCGACCTTGATACCCGGAATGGATGACAGGTCGACTACGGTACCCGAATTCATCATCGATTCCGTTAGGGCGCTTACTTCGCGATCCGACATGCCCGAGAAGTAAACGGCCATCAAGAACGCGGCCATTTGGTAATCCGGAATCTCGCCGCGGGTGTAGCCATCCACCAGGAATTGCAATTCCTGGGGCGACATTTCCTCGCGATCCCGCTTCCGATGAATCAGGTCGATAGTACGCATTTTTCGAACTCTCAGCGTACCATCCCGCCATGTGAATTCTTGTATTTACGGAAGAGCCTACGGCTTCCCGAGTAGTACTAAAGCTCGCCGTTCAAAAGTCTACCGAGATCGGGAACCGCCACTCGCAATCCTACGTAGAATGAGCCGAAAAGGGCATACACTGCGCTCACTTCGTCAAATCTCATCTCATAGATCAATTTCTTGAACACCAGCGGATCCTCCGCAAACAGATCCACTCCCCATTCCCAATCGTCAAATCCGATCGATCCGGTGATAATCTGCTTTACGCAATCGGCGTAACGCCTTCCTACCAGCCCGTGTTCATGCATCAGGCGCTGACGTTCGGCCATAGGAACCTGATACCAATTCTTCTCGTCCCCGCGCTTGCGATCCATTGGATAGAAACAGACATATTTCGCTCGCGGAATCTCAGGAAATAAACGCGGCGCCATGGCGGTGCTTTGGCGTGCGATCACCTCGCGGATACCGGCGTTCCACTCTGGCGAGTGCGGCTCGATCCCGCGTTCGGCGAGTTGCGCGTATGTCTTGGCTGAACTCTCGTATAACCCAAGCTCAACGACAGACACGTAGGAATGGGTCGCGTCCAGATATTCCGACAGTTCCAGTTTCTGGAGACTCAACTCCGCCCGGTGAAGGCCCTCCAGAGAATCGCGGAAATGCAACAAGAGCAGGTCGCCCTTGTGGCCAATCAGCGAATACACTGCAGAGGGATTTGGGTGTCCGTCTGCAGACCCTTGTTCCATCGGCAACAGCACGCCGGTTGCTTCGTCCAAAATGGACCTGCGTTTGGATTCCGCCAAGGCGTGCCAAGCCGGACGGCGGAACCGGAACATCTGATGAAATATCCAGGCGCCTTCGAGTGTCAGCGGAACAGCCGGGGCTTCAGCCATGCTGCAGTTCCCATTCCGGAGCGGGGAGGCTCGGCATTTCGTGCCGATGAATTCCCTGAAAAATCTCGCCGAAGAGCTCTAGAGTCTCCCGATGGATCTTGCCGTTGTCGGCCAGTAAATAGCGCCCATTGAGGTCTAGCGGTTCGCCCTGCATGCCTGAGGCTTGGCCTCCCGCTTCTTCAACCAGGAGTGTTCCCGCCGCCATATCCCACGGATTCAATCCAAACTCCCAAAAGGCCTCCAATCTGCCGCAGGCCGTGTAGGCCAAATCCAACGCTGCTGAACCGCCCCGCCTGACTCCATGGGTAACCATCGCCAACTGGTAATAGAAATGGATATTCACGTTCTGATGCCGCTTGCGGCTGGGAAATCCGGTCGCCACCAAGGCGTCGTTCAGAACTGCCGTATCGCTGACGCGTATCGGCGCTCCGTTGAGTCGTGCTCCGGCGCCGCGCTCCGCCGCAAATAATTCCCGGTTTAGCGGATCGTAAACGACTCCGGCGATGACTTCATCCCTATATGCCAGCGCCAACGTAACGTTCCAAGCCGGGTAGCCATGCGCGAAGTTTGTCGTTCCATCCAATGGATCGACATACCACCGCAGCTCGGATTGCGAGTTTGCACGGCCGCCTTCTTCGGCGACGATGCCGTGCTGCGGAAATGTTTCGCTCAACCGTTTAAGTATCAACTGCTCGCTCGCGCGATCTGCCGCCGTCACCAGATCGTAGGCGCCCTTTAGCTCGAAAGCTACACCTCGATGCGCAAGCAGCACCTGTCCCGCTTCGCGAGCGATTTCTATCGCTTGATCCAGGAAACTCGCCATATGTTTTCACTTCAGCACATGGCGGCCTTGGAACCTATCTACTGTTGCTCATAGTAACCGCTGCGCGCGCTCACCCGCAGTGAGCGCTGCCCGGCTTCCACCTTCACCGGGTGAAATAGACGTGGCTGCTCACGAACGCCGCGCGGATAAAACCCGAGAAGATATTGTGTCCTCAGCTCCTGCAAGACGTCGGCGAAGGCGGCGTCCAGACGGTCAAACCCTTCGGGATAGAAGATTTGGCCGCCGGTTGAGGCTGCCAGCGTAGCGAGCGCATGCTCGCCGCCGATGTTTCGCCCGGCATCCGCTTCAATCGGCACAACCACGATGGGATAAAGAACCACATCGGATTCTTGCGCGGCAGTCAGCGCGTCGTTGTAATGCTTATAGCTGGTCGTATCGCCGCCATCCGTCACAATCACCATGACGTGCCGGCCTTCCCGCCCAGCTAGTTCATCGCTGGCCAGGTAAATTGCATCGTAAAGTGACGTTCCGCCTTCGCCGTGCAATCCGTGAAGCGCGTGCTCTGCCCGTTTTTGATTGCGGGAAAAGTCTGCCTCCAGGTTTGTACGCCAGTTGAAACTGAACAGCGCGAAGCTATCGTCCGGATTACCGGCTGAAAGCAAAGCCGGTATAAATCGCTGGATCGAATCCACCTCATAGTGAAGGTCGATTTGGGTGCTGCCGCTCGTATCGATTAAAATCGCCACGGAAAGCGGCAACGAAGTATTTCTCTCGAATACCGAAATTTCTTGCGGCACGCCGCTATCCAGCACACGGAAGTCTTGCCGGCTCAGATTCGTGATGAGCGCTCCCGAAGAGTCCCGTACCGAAACGAGCAAGCGGACCAGGTTCACCTTTACTGAGAAGGTCGGGGGCGGCAATGGCTGCTGCGGCGCGGGACCGGGTGCTGGTGTCCCGGGGATCGGATGCGCTGGTTTGAATTGACCCCAGGCATTCATCTGAAACCACAGCAAAGCGAGGAGGGCGCATCGGCCGATGCTACGGGCCGTCATGTCTCAAGGAACCTGCCACTAAACTCTCATCCCATTCACCGTCCACCCAGACGGCGCCGTCGGCAAAAAATTCCTTCTTCCAGATCGGGACTTCGCGCTTCAACCGGTTAATTGCCTCCAAAGCGGCTTCAAATGCGGCCTTGCGATGAGCTGCGGTGGCAACCACGGCGACGCTGGCCTCCCCAATCTCCAGACGTCCCAGCCGATGAATGACGCCTATCTTGTCGATCGCCGATTTAGTGGCGATTTCGCGTCCGATCTGCGCCATCTGCTCGAGCGCCATCGCCTCGTAGCACTCGTATTCGAGGTATAGCGTCGCGCGTCCCTTTGTGTTGTTCCGCACCACCCCCTCAAATACGACGACGGCGCCATCCTCGGGTTGCTGCAGCCGGCGCGCGAGGTTCTGGGAGTCGATCGTCTCGCGGGTGATGGCGAAATAGTGCCCGTTCTGGTCTTCGATCACGCGTTGTGATCCACCGCTGACAGGCGGTAGGAACGCCACCTCATCGTTATCGGCCAAAACGGCGCCCGCTGTGCTGAACTCCCGGTTTCTCGCAAACAGAATCGACGGACGCTTGTCTCGCAGGGTTTCGAACCGCTCCGAATAGGCCTCAAACAGGCTCCCCAGAGTCGAGTCGGGTGCAATTTCGAGCGTTTCTTCCGAGGCGCCCACGATGTCCTTCAAAATGCCGAAGAACAGCACCTTGACACGCATGTCCAAATGCTAACAAGCAGTCTTTGTGGCAAGATTCAGGACGTGGCATCAGCAGACGATCCGAGTACAGGCGGGTCCTCCAAACACCAGACGCGCTTCCGCGTGCGGTACGCCGAAACGGACCAGATGGGTGTGGCGTACTATGCGAACTTCTTCATTTGGATGGAACTTGGCCGCGTCGAGCTCGTGCGATCACGTGGGTGTAGTTACAAGGACCTCGAACTGACGGAAGGCCTCTACCTTTCTGTCGTGGGGGCGAACTGCCGCTATCTTTTTCCTGCGAAATATGACGAAGAGATCCTGGTTGAAACCGAGATCCTCAGCTCCAATCCCCGAGTGGTGGAATTCGGATACGAGATCAAATCCGCCGATTCGGGACGCCTCCTGGCGCAAGGCTCGACCCGGCACATGTGGCTAAATCGCGATTGGCGCCCCACGCGGCTGCCCGAGCGCTACCAGGATCTGCTCCGCGTAGGATAGGAATCGGCGCATGATCCACCTCATTCTGCAAGTCGGCATGCTGCAATGTAACTGTTCGATTTTCGGCGACGAGCAGTCGCAACGAGGCCATTGTGATCGATCCGGGCGATGAGATTGAAAAGATCACGGATCTACTCGACCGCCATCAGCTCAAGGTGAAGGCGATTGTGATCACCCACGCGCACATCGATCACATCGCCGGCGCTCACAAGCTTCGAGCTCTCACGAACGCCCCTGTTTACCTGAACGAACGGGACGCTCAATTGCTCGCCGGCCTCGATTTGCAAGCCCGCTGGCTCGGCGTACCGGCACCCGAGCGTACACAAGTCGATGTTCCGGCAAACGATGGAAGCGTTCTTCAACTCGGACCAGCCAATTTCCATGTGATCCACACGCCAGGCCACACCCAAGGCAGCATTTCTGTGTGGATCCCGGAGGAGAACAAGCTTATTGCCGGTGACACGCTCTTCCGCGATTCGGTCGGCCGTACGGACCTGCCCGGCGGAGACACGCGCCAGCTCCTTTCATCCATCAAAACTCGTCTTTTGAATCTGCCCGACGAGGCAATCGTGATTCCGGGACATGGTCCAGACACCACGATTGGCCGCGAAAAGGAACGGAACCCGTTTTTACAAGACCTCTAGGTCCGGTTCCGCGGCAGGTTTCTTCTCGAGAAGACTGGTAATCAGTTCCTTGGCGTCTGTCAGACTCTTGCTGATCAGTTGAATGTCCATCGCCGGTTTGCCGAGTTGGCGCGCGCTTTGGCAGTAGACGCCATGCTGCCCAACTAACACCAGCGCATCCGTGATGCAGTCCAGCGTCACCGCCAGCCGGCCGCGCTCCCGCCCCATCATGAATTCGTAGCGCTCGAGATCCTCTTTGCGCTCCTCGTAAACGGACATCTGCCCCAATTCTCACACGCTGATAAGTTGCCGCGGTGCGGAACTATTTTGCGGTTGTCTTGGTTTCGGAAGCGTCGGCCTTACCCGCCTCTGGTGCGACTCGCTGCCCAGCCTCTTTGAAGTCCGTGTCACCGGGACGCATTTTCCCTAACCGGTCATGCACCACGACTTCCTGCAGGCTCGGATCGCTCTTGAGCCGTTGGATGCGTTGCTTTCTTCGCTTCGATATCCCGAGTGAGATTCGCGTTTTGCTCCTCCATCGCCCGGACTTGGCGCCGCTTTTCCTCCAACGCACTCAGACCCTGAGGTCCCTGCAACATGATCGTCGCGTATGCCGCTAGCCCGGCGAGAGCCGCCAGTGCCGCGAGCGGGCGGAGGAATCGTAACAACACTTAAAGAGAGCCCTTACATATGTTTATAAACTTGTTTGAAGGAAAGGTCCAGAAGAAATGGAGGTTTATGGACGCAGTTGTCGTATTTTGTGCCTGTCCCGATCCGGAGCAGGCGCTCGAGATTGCCAATGCGCTGGTCGAAGCGCGGCTGGCAGCCTGCGTAAACATCTCGTCCGCGATTCGCAGCGTCTATCGGTGGCAAGGCGTTATTGAACGAGCGGATGAGGTGCTTTTGATCATCAAAACCACCGAAGAGCGCTTCCCGGCTCTCCGGGACCGCATCCAGGAGCTGCATCCGTACGATACGCCGGAAATCATCGCGCTTCCCGTCACCGCCGGTTCCGAAAAGTACCTGACTTGGTTGCGCGAGCAGCTCTAACAACGGCAACGCGGACCCGGGGTGTCACCGGGAACGGAAGCAGGCGGCGGCGCTAACGCTCTCCGAGATACTCGAGACGCTAGGCATTGCAGCTCTTGCCTTTTAGTTGAGTGCGACTCAGTATAAGGATGGCAGATATGTCTGGTGCTGAAGCCGAGGCCGAGGCGTTATTTCGAATTGCAGAGTTAGCGGATGAGCGCGGCGATCGGAGAAGGGCTTACGAGGCCTATTTAAGAGCTGCCAAGTTGGGTCATTTATTGTCCAAGTTAGCCGTGGGGAACTCGTACGCATCTGGGAGCGGCGTTCGGAGGGACTTCCGGGAGGCAGCGCTTTGGTATAGGCGTGCATACCGCGATGGGATTTCCGCGGCTGCTATCAATATGTCGGTATTCTTGCGGAAGCAAGGCAAGCCTCGTGCCGCTATCAATTGGCTCAAGCGAGCGATGGCAATGGGAGACGGGGAGGCCTGTCTACAGTTGGCCCAAATATACTTGCGGAATCGTCGCCAGGTAAAAACCGCCGTCTCACTCTTGAAAAAGGCCATCGCCTCTTGGCCGAGCGACATCAGTGAGGAGAGCAGGGACGAGGCGGCAGCAATACTTAGAGGTCTTGGTAAAAGCGTTTGATCGGACGCGCTGACTTCGGAAGTTTATCCTTCGGAGCGGTTCGCCTACAAAAACCGGCTGCAGCTTAGGATTGGGCAGGCAACCGTCGCCGCCAGCCCGTCAGCCTAGCACGTAAAATCGGGTTAAATCGGGACAGGGTGTAAATTGGGGGGCTAAATCGGGGTAATTCGGGACAGTTGCGATGACCTGCCGACGCCGGGAGGGATGAAAATAACGATATGGCGCGGCAAGAAGGTCGAAGGTGTAAGTGGGTGCAATTGCGCCTCATCACTGCAACGTGACGGCGAATACGGCGCGATCCACGCTCGGGAAACCGAATCCGTTTCGGCTCGGTGAATTCGTGAACGCGCCGGAGGTCGGCCACGGTCCCGAGCAGCACGTGGGGGAAAACGCCTCCAGCGCGTCCCACTCCTCGCAAGGAAACAATGCCACCACATCGTATGCGGCGCATGATCGGGTAACCTGCTAGTGCCACAATCGACTACATGCGATTTCTCTCGCTTCTGCTGATTATTGCCTGTACTCTCCCGCTCGGCGCACAGGAAACGCCTCTCACGGTTCTTCCCTACACTCCCAGTCTCGATACGGAATTCATGGATCGTTCCACCGACCCCTGTGTCGATTTCTATAAATACGCTTGCGGTAACTGGAACAAGCTGAATCCCATTCCGGGCGACCAAGCGCGCTGGGACGTTTATGCCAAGCTGGCGAACGAAAATCTACGCTTCTTGTGGGGTATTCTCCAGCAAACCGCGCACCCAAATCCTTCCCGCACTCCCAACGAACAGAAAATTGGAGATTTGTTTTACGCTTGCATGGATACGGATGCCATGGAGCGCGCCGGAGCCAAACCTCTCGAACCTGCGTTAGCGCAAATAGCCGCCCTGAAATCGCCCAACGACATTGCAGCGTATGTGGCCGAAGAGCATCGGAATGGAATCGATCGCGGCGTGCTGTTCGGCTTTAACTCCGGTCAGGATTTCGACAATTCATCTCAGCAGATCGCTTTCGCGGCGGCCGGCGGCTTGGGCCTTCCCGATCGCGATTACTACACCAAAACAGATCCAAAATCCCAGGAGATTCGCCAGAAATACGTTCAACATGTCCAGCGCATGCTTGGACTGCTGGGAGAATCTACGCCGGACGCGCAAAGCGACGCACAGGCTGTCATGGCGATCGAGACGGCTTTGGCACAAGCCTCGCTGACACGCGTTGAGATGCGAGATCCCTATAACTTGAAGCACAAAGTATCCCGCGACGACCTCCGTCAAATGGTCCCGGCTTTTGATTGGGATGCTTATCTCGAGAAGGTCGAAGCACCCGAATTCCAAACCATCAATGTTGAACAGCCGAAATTTTTCGAGCAATTAAATAAACAACTCGGTGGGGAAAACATGGCTGCCTGGCGCGCCTACCTCCGCTGGCACTTGGTGCATGCCGAAGCTCCCTACCTATCCTCGAAATTCGAGCAGGAAAATTTTGACTTCTTTGCACGATACCTGCGGGGAGTTCAGCAACTGCCTGCGCGCTGGAAGAAATGCACGCGATTGGTCGATCGCCAGTTGGGGGACGCTCTCGGACAGGTGTTTGTGGCCAGAACGTTTTCGCCGCAGACCAAGCAGGACGCGGTGAAAGTCACCGGCGAGATAGAGGCGGAAATGGGCCGCGACATCAAAGACCTTACCTGGATGAGCGAGGCCACAAAGCAGCGTGCACTCGAAAAACTGCATGCCGTGGTCAATAAGATCGGGTATCCCGATCGCTGGCGCGACTACAGCTCCGTCCAGATCGCCAGCGCCGATTTTCTCGGCGATGTTACCCATGCTGCGGCCTTTGAAGCCCATCGGCAGCTCGCAAAGATTGGCAAGCCCATCGACCGAACCGAGTGGTTTATGACGCCGCCTACGGTAAATGCTTATTACAACCCCCAAATGAACGACATCAATTTCCCTGCTGGCGTGCTCGAGCCGCCGTTATTCGACCCCAAGATGGATGCCGCGCCGAATTACGGAAATACCGGCGCAACCATTGGCCACGAACTGACCCACGGCTTCGATGACGAGGGCAGGCAGTTCGACGCGCAGGGCAACTTAAAGGACTGGTGGACACCGGCCGATGCGAAGGCATTCGAACAGCGCGTCGGCTGCGTTCGAGACCAATATGCGCAATACGTCGTTATCGACGACATCCACATCAACAGCAGTTTGACTCTGGGGGAAGACGTCGCCGATCTCGGAGGCACATTCCTCGCCTATGTGGCCTGGAAGCACGCAACCGAAGGGAAAAATCTTGCGCCCATCGACGGCCTTACGCCCGATCAACGTTACTTCGTCGGTATGGCACAATGGGCCTGCGGTTACGAGCGCCCGGAGAGCAAACGCCTCAATGCCGTTACGAATCCTCATTCGCCCGACGAATACCGCATAAATGGCGTCGTTTCGAATTTGCCCGAATTTGGTCAGGCCTTCGGATGCAAAGTTAGGCAGCCGATGGTCCGCACGAACGCGTGCCGCGTTTGGTAATCAAGGTAGCCGGCTTCGCTCTATAGTGTATTTCTCGGGTTCATTAGAAGCGGTGTCGTAAATCACGAACGTCGGCATCACGTTCTCCCAACCGCTTGAAAACTTCGCGCCCATAATCGGTCCCGGATTGATCAGCAGGCAATCGCCTTCGCACGAAATCTCAAATTCGTGGTTATGCCCGAAGCAAACGACATCATAGTCGCCGGATTTCGCGAGCGGTCGCGCCAGGTAATCGAAATGATTCACCGCGAATCGCTTGCCATCTATTTTCGTCTGAAAGAGTTCTCCATGTACTTGGACGTTTGGCTTCTTGAGAGCTTTAGCCGTGATCCGGTATAAGTCTGCATCGTTGTTTCCAAATACGATGTGCACGTCGCGGGGAAACTTCGCCAGCTCATCGATGACAAACGGGGAGCACAGATCGCCGCAAACGATCAGCGCATCCGCATCTTGAATAGTGCCCAGCGCGGTGGCGAGATTCCACAAATGGTCGTGAATATCGGAAAAGATCGCGAGCCGCATACTCATTCGTAAAAATTGCGGTCCCAGGCATGGCGTCTTAGTATCGCGAGCATCCTGGTATCCAGCATTCCCGCGGACGCCGCGCGGCAACTGCTCTCGACTGTTTCTACCCGCCGCATGCCCGGAATCACGCTCGTCACTGCTTTATGCGACAGACAAAACCGCAGCGCGGTCTGGGCCAGCGTTCCCGGCGTGTCCCCCAGGTCCCGCTTCAGCGCCTCTACGTGCGCGACGAGTTGCCGTTTGCGATCGCCACGGAAGTACGATTCCCTAAAATCTCCCGGCGGAAACGTCGTTTGTTCAGTGATGGCGCCTGTCAGACCGCCTTCATCGAGCGGAACCCGCGCCAATACTCCAACTTTGTTCTGCTGGCACAGTGGCAACAGATTCTTCTCCGCGCTCTGGTCGAAGATGTTGTAGATTACCTGGACGGCGCTGACGACACCCGTCTTGATCGCTTCCAGGGCTGAATCCGGATCGTGCTCGGAGACCGAGATCCCAAAATACCGAACCTTTCCGCTGGCCCGCAGGGTCTCGATCGCACGCCGCCATTCTTCCGTCTTCACCCACGCATCCGTCCACACGTGAAACTGCTGCAAATAGATCTGCTCGACGCCGAGGTTCGCCAGGCTCTGATCGGTGCAATGCAGGATGTAGTCATACGGAAATACTTCGGAAATCGGTGTAGAGGGCGATGCCGGCCAGATACGGTTTTTCGGGGGAATCTTCGTCGCCACGTAGATTTTGTGGAAACTGTCGCGAACTGCCTGACCTACGAGTTGCTCGCTATGACCGTCTCCGTAGGCCAGTGCCGTATCGACAAAATTGACGCCGAGCTCGAAAGCGCGCTCGAGGGCTCGCATCGATTCGTCGTCTTTGCCGCCCTGCCATTGCTGCCCGCCGCCGATGCCCCACGCACCGAATCCAATTTCGCTGACTTCCGCTTCGGTCGTTCCCAGTTTCCGGTAGTGCATGTTCTAGTTTAGGCGTGCTCTCCAAAATCAGCGAGGCGGCTCCATAAACAGAAAGGCCGCCGTCGCAGGGCGCGATCGGCGGCCTAAATGTTGCTGGTTTGTACCTACGGACGGGCTACGTTCTCGGCCTGCAAACCTTTCGGTCCGCGTTTGACCTCGAACTCCACCTCCGCACCCTCTTCCAGCGTCCGGTAACCATTCATCTGGATCGCTGAAAAGTGCACGAATACATCATCACCGTTCGAGCGTTGGATGAATCCATAGCCCTTCGCGGCGTTAAACCATTTGACTACACCTTTTTCTCTCACTACTAATCTCCTGTCTATTGATGCGAAGTGAATGCCTGTTCACCCGTCCTGGCGCAACTCGGATTACAATCCGCTTTACGCCAAGGGGGCTCGCAGGAACACAACCAGCTTGCATCGAAAAATCTGCAATACACTCTAACAGAATCGCCCTTTAGCGGGCAAGATAAAAGATTGGAATCAAGGGCTTAGGGGAAACCATAGGGAGTCCTGGCAGTACCGGCAAACTGTTATTCCGTTAACGTGAGTGTGGTTTGAAAAAACCGGACCTACACCGCGCCGGTGGCGCCGTTTTCCTGGTTCACTCTAGCCAGCGCTGCGCCTTGCAGCGCGGTGGGGGAAGGGACGGTCAGCATGCGGCGCGATAATCGCACCAAACCGCGGCGTTCAAGCTGGTTCAGCGTCGTGGACGTGGTTTCGCGTGTAGCTCCGATCAGGTCTGCCAATTCCAGTTGGGTGATCGGGATCTGATGACCCTCGTTATCCGGCATCGGCGAAACCAAGCTCGACAGCTCCGCGAGATAGTGGAGAATTCTATACTCCACGTCGTGCAGACACAGTAATTCGACTTTTTCCGCCAGCGCTAACCGTCTCTCGAGCAGGTAGGTCACTAGCGCGGAGGCGAGTTCGCCATTGTCCACCAAGACGCGCACAAACGCTTCCCGTGGAATACGGAACGTGGTCGCTGGTGTTAGTACTTCGGCTTCCGCGTAGTAGGCCGCAGCCCCCTCTGCTAAGGCTTCTTCGCCTACCAGCTGTCCCGGCCCGCGGATGGTCAGAATGATCCGTCCGCCATTTTTGTTCGTCCGGGTGATTTTGATCAACCCGTTGTCGATCAAATACACGGAATCCGCAGTCTGATCCTGAGAGAACAGTGCCGTCCCGCGCCGTAACGCGGAAAGACGAGTTACCTCAGGGCCGGAAAGAACCGTGCTTCGCACGGCTGCCAGGAGCGAGGTCACAGCAGGGTCCAATTCTAGGATTATAAGTCTTATCCGCTCGAAGAATAGGGAAAAGTTCTGGGTGAAGCAAATTACTTACTTAGTGCGCTGGCTTTTGAGAGATACATTACGAATCGAAGATGCGAACTCATGGGCTGCGGCGAAGAAGGGGCGTAAGTCCCCTCGCTCTATCGCTTCTCGGACTGCTGAAAGGGAATGGTCGAACGCATCCAGGGCGAGCAGAACCTGCTCCTTGTTGGTCGCCAGAATGCTCTGCCAAAGATCCACAGAACTCAATCCCAATCGCGTCATGTCCAGCAGGCCGGGCCCGAAAATTCGTTCTATGTTCGGATCGTCGGTCTTGGCCAGCGTGTTGGATAGTGCGGTCGCCAGCAACTGCGGCAGATGCGAGGTGAACGCAACTACCTTGTCGTGGTGCGCCGCGCTCATTTCCGTAATGTTTGCTCCCATGCGGCGAAGCCAGGTGCGCAGTTGCTCCCCACCATCGCCGGCTGGCTTCGTCGGCGTGAGCACATAAGGACGTCCGGCAAATAACTTTGCATCGGCAGCTCCCACGCCGCGCTGCTCTTTCCCCGCCAATGGGTGTCCTCCGACGAACGTCGCGACGCGAACGCATTCTGCCGCCTTGCTGACGATAGCGGCCTTCGTGCTCCCCGCGTCCGTGATCAGGCACTCTGCCGGTGCTATAGGCCCCAATTCCTCGAGTGTCTTCAAAATTCCATCGATCGGTTGCGAAAGGTAAATGAGATCCGCTGTTGCTGCGGCTCGAGAGAGCGTGGCGCCTGCTGAAATTGCGCCCATTTGCAAAGCGGCCTCGATCGCGCGTGTCGAGCTGACGCCCAGAATCTCTCCAGCGAATCCCGCCTCGCGCAAGGCTAAGCCAAACGAGCCGCCAATTAGGCCCACCCCGACGATGGCAACCGTCTTCATCTCGCGAGCAATCTCTTGCTACGCCGTGCGCCCGATTGCGCCTGCCACGGCGCGCACCTGTTGCATCATCTCTGCGAATTGTTCCGGACGTAGCGTCTGGCCGCCATCGCTCAAGGCGTGGTCGGGATCGGGGTGAACCTCGACCAGCAGCCCATCTGCGCCCGCCGCGACGGCCGCTCGCGCCATCGGCTGCACGTAATCTCGCTTTCCCGTTCCATGCGACGGATCGGCAAGCACAGGCAAATGCGTCAGTCGTTTCAAAACCGGGATTGCCGAGATATCCATCGTATTTCGCGTACTGGTCTCAAAGGTACGTATGCCTCGCTCGCACAATGCCACCTCGTAGTTGCCGCCCGACATGATGTATTCAGCCGAAAGCAGCAATTCTTCGAGAGTTGCTGCAATGCCGCGCTTCAGCAGAATTGGCTTTCTGATTTTTCCCAGCTCGCGCAGCAAATTAAAGTTCTGCATGTTTCGCGCGCCAACTTGCAGGATGTCCGCATACTGGATTAATAAGGGGATCTGTTGCTGGTCCATGACTTCGCTGACCACCAGGAGGTTGCGGCGGTCTGCCGCGGCGCGCAACATGCGCAATCCGTTCTCGCCCAAACCCTGAAAACTATACGGCGAGCTGCGCGGTTTGAATGCTCCGCCGCGAATCACCTGCGCGCCTGCCGCCGCTACGAAATCGGCTGACGCCTCGATCTGATCTGCGCTCTCAACGCTGCACGGGCCAGCCATTGAGACGATCTTTGTGCCACCGATCTCGACCGCGCCGATCTTGAGAATGGTTCCCCCCGGCTTGAAATGCCGGCTGGCGAGTTTGTAGGCCGATACGATCCGGTGGCATTCCTTCACGCCCTCCATGACCTCGAGCACCGCTGGATCAAAGTCGTCGAGTGGCCCCACTCCGCCCAGAACCGTGTGACGGACGCCCGTTGAGCGATGTACGGTGAAACCCATCTCCACCAGGCGGCTGATCACGGTTTCCGTCTGGGTTTCCGTCGCGCCTTCCTGCATCACCACTAGCATTCTTGTTGGTTACCGCTGCGCTCCAGCATCTTCATCTGTTGCACTGTCCTCATCTCGTCTATGATGCGCTCGAATATGCGCTTCACGGCCTCATCGCTCAATGGTCCGCGATTGTTCGCTGTCACATTGGCAAATACCGCGTCCTCCCGCTTCGGTTCATAGATGGCCAGCTTCAGCCCCTGCTTGACGCGGCCAATCTCTTCCACGATGGCCGTGCGCCGATTCAAAATTTCCAATAGCTGCAAATCGAGCTGATCGATTCGCTCGCGGCACCGTGCCAAATCCTCGAGAACAAATCCGCTCATGAGGAGTGCAGGGGACGCGTGAGCTGGCGCGTGAAGCCTTCCAATTTTTGGGCGATATCCGGAGCTCCCGCATTCGTTTCGAGAAGCCGCACGATCGCGCTGCCCACCACCACGCCGTCGGCTACACGTGCCGCTTCGCCGACCTGTTCCGGCGTGCTGATTCCAAATCCGACCGCGACCGGCAGATCCGTAAACGAGCGCACGCGCTGCACCAGAGGCGCGACCGCTTCAGAAAACGATTCTCGCTCACCGGTCACGCCAGTACGCGAAACCACATAAATGAAACCCGTGGAATACCGCGCCACGAGTTCCAAACGCCGTTCCGTGCTGGTGGGTGCAGCCAAAAATACCGTATCGAGACCGTGTGCCCGTAGGCGCCGCACGGGCTCATCGGCCTCTTCGACGCTGAGATCCGTCAGCAGCACGCCGTCCAGTCCGGCGCTTGAGGCATCTCTTGCCAACCGTTCAAATCCGTAACGAAGTAACGGATTCAGATAACTGAACAGCAGCAAGGGAATCGGTGACTTCTGTCGAATCTCGCGCACTATATCGAGCAAACGTGGGAGCGTCATGCCAGCGCGCAAGGCGCGATCGGAGGCCCGCTGAATGACCGGACCATCCGCGATCGGATCGGAGAAGGGAAGACCCAGTTCGACCAGATCCGCGCCGCCGCGCTCGAGCGCTAATACAAGCGAAGCCGTTTCTGCGGGTGAGGGGTCGCCCACAGTGATATACGGGATAAAAGCTTTGCGCCCTTCACTTCTGCAAATGGAAAACAAATTCGCGATTCGTGTCGCTGTCTCGACCGGCATCACGCGTCCAGTTCCGGAAAGTTTTCGCGATAGATGTCGACATCTTTATCGCCGCGCCCTGACACATTCACGACAAAAATTGCACCCGGCTCTGTAGGCGCCCGCCGCAGCGCCTCAGCGATCCCATGCGACGACTCGAGCGCTGGAATAATCCCTTCCATGCGCGCCAGGGTCTTCGTCGCGGTGAGCGCTTCCTGGTCGCTCACCCGTACATATTCCGCTCGATGCTGGTCGTGCAGCCACGCGTGCTCCGGACCGATAAGCGCGTAATCCAGTCCTGCTGAAACCGAATGCGTGAGGCCGACTTGCCCTTGCTCATCCTGCAACAGATAACTGAACGCGCCGTGCAGCACACCGGGTGAGCCGCCGCTGAAGCGCGCCGCGTGATCCCCTAACTTATGTCCCCGCCCACCGGCTTCGACGCCGATCAGCCGCACCGCCGTATCGCCGACAAACGGATAAAAAATCCCGATCGCATTGCTCCCACCTCCCACACATGCGATCACCGCATCCGGCAATCGATTGATCTGCTCGAGCGCTTGCGACCGGGCCTCCTCTCCAATCACCTTATTGAAATCGCGCACCATCATGGGATAGGGATGTGCCCCCAACGCCGAGCCGAGCAGGTAATGTGTCGTGTTGACGTTTGTCACCCAATCGCGCATCGCTTCGCTGATGGCATCTTTCAGAGTGCGGCTTCCGTTAGCCACACCTGTCACGGTGGCGCCCAGCAGCCTCATACGGAAGACATTCAGACGCTGCCGCCGCATGTCTTCTTCCCCCATATACACAACGCATTCCATCCCGAAAAGCGCGCATACCGTGGCTGTCGCGACGCCGTGCTGACCCGCGCCGGTTTCGGCGATGATCCGCCGCTTTCCCATACGCCGGGCCAGCAGAATCTGTCCGAGGCAATTATTGATCTTATGAGCGCCCGTGTGCAGCAGATCCTCGCGCTTCAGCCAGATCTGCGCCCCGCCGATGCTCTCGCTGAGCCGCTTCGCAAAATAAAGAGGCGTTGGCCGTCCGGCATATTGGCGCAGCAGCGAATCGAGTTGCTTCTGAAACTCCGGATCCTTGCGAGCTGAGGCGTAGGCCTGCTCGAGCTCCTCGAGCGGAGACATCAGTATCTCCGGCACGTACCGGCCTCCATATGGGCCGAAGTGCCCGAGCGCATCCGGGAGAGAAGTGGCGCTCACCGCGAACTTTCCCATACGGTGTGGGCCGCCGCGCGGGCCGCCTGGACAAAATCTCTCACCATTTGTGCGTCTTTCTTACCGGGATGCGATTCAAGGCGTGAGCATGCATCTACACCCCAAGGTCTCACGGCTTCAATTGCTTCTTCGACATTATCGGAAGCAAGCCCACCCGCAAGGATGGTGCGGTAAGGGCGCCCTGCAGCCAGACGCCAATCGAACGTTCTCCCGGATCCGCCGAAATCCGGTGTCGGACTATCTGCGAGATAGGCATCAATCTGCGTCTCGCCTCTCACCGGCAGCGCTTCGGCGGAAACGGCTCGCCAGATAGCATATTGCCTGGAGCCCGGGATGTGAACGTGATCGCCATGTAGCTGCAGAACGTTCAGCCCAACAAAACCAGCGATCTTGAACATCTCGTCTTCTCTCGCATTCACAAAAATGCCAACCTTCAGATACGCCCCGGATATCCCCATTGCGATTCGTTTTGCGTGTTCCGGCGTTACCAGGCGCGGGCTCTTGTCGTAAAAATTGAAGCCAATCGCGTTAGCACCAGCGTCTACGGCCGCGTGCGCATCTTCTTCGTTGGTGATGCCGCAAATCTTTACGATAAAGCCTGGCTCAGTGGCGGTGTTCATGCGTTGTACCCGCAAGGTTCCTGAGCATCGCAGCCGGATTCTCTTGCCGCAAGAGCGATTCCCCAATGAGGAACGCGTCGAACCCGGCCCCGCGAAGCAATTCGAGGTCCGCCGCCGTCTCGATTCCGCTCTCGCTCACCCGAATTGCACTTGCTGGTATCAAATAGCTCAGACGCACGGACGTATCCAGCGATACCTCGAAGGTGTTCAGATCGCGGTTGTTGACGCCAATGATCTCAGCTCCTGAATCGATCGCCCTATTGAGTTCATCTGCGTCGTGAACTTCAACCAGCGAAGCCATTCCGAGTGAAGTCGCCAGCTCGCGAAAGTCGCGCATATCGGCTGCATCCAAAATTGCCGCAATCAGAAGAACAGCGTCCGCTCCATGCGCTGCCGATTCAAAAATTTGCGTGCGATCGATGATGAAATCCTTGCGCAGGACGGGCAGGCTCACTGCCGCGCGGGCCGCTTCCAGGTCATGCAAAGATCCCTGAAAGTAATGCCGGTCGGTCAGTACGGAAAGGCATGCAGCTCCGCCTTCTTCGTAAGCATGGGCGACAAAGGCAGGATGGAAATTCCGCCGCAGGAGACCTTTGCTCGGGGAGGCCTTCTTGATTTCAGCTATGATCGCGGTCTCGCGAGCGCGTAGGGCTTGTACAAAATCTCGTGGTTGCGACTTGCGTTCGTGGGCTGCCCGCTCCAGCGCTGCACCGCGCGAATGCAACTCGGAGACCTCCTGCCGTTTCTGAGCAACGATTTCCGTCAGGATGCTCGGGCGCGTGTGGCGCTCCGTCTCTGGTCCGGCGCTATCGGGTGAAATGCGAACGCTCACAATGGGGGCTTCAAAACCCTCATCGTAACAAGTTCGATGGCCTTACTTACGAGCCGTGCGGTTCAGCTCAGTTTCGAGAGCGGCAATGTGCGACTTCAATTCTTCAATTGTTTTCTGTTGTTTCTGCATCTCGTTCAGCAGCAACGCCGGCAGCTCGTGGTACTTCAGCGACTGTACCTGCCCGTGCGTGTCATAAACGACCAGCTCCGGATACACTTTGGCCACTTCTTCACCGATCAGACCGTACTCGAGCGGCTGCTTGCCATCGTCATCCGGTTGTTTGTATTCGAATGCGACCGGTCGAAGCTCCATCAGCTTCGCACTTCGCTCGCCGATTGGGCGTATGTCTTGCTTGAATCGCTCCGAAGAACCGGCTACTCCGAGTTGCCCGCTCGGAGTCACCAGCACCGTAGCGCCACTTACGCTTGTACTGCTGATGCCGGCAAGATAGGTGGCGGTTTGATCCCCACCGGTGCCGATGCGAATCACGCCGTTGTCATTTGACTGGCCTTGATTACCGATAAATATATTGAGGCTGCCGCTCGTCGCCAGATAGCCAGCTTCGAAACCTAATCCAATGTTCGACCAACCTGTCACAGCCTGCAGTGCGTTCGCTCCTAAAGCCACATTCTGCGCGCCTGAGAGGTTACTGTACAGAGCGTCTGTGCCGAGCGCCGTATTGTTACCACCAGTCGTATTGTTGTAGAGCGCATTCATTCCGATCGCGACATTATTCCCCGAAGTTGTGTTGTTAAACAGAGCACTCACTCCAACGGCGGTATTGTTGACTCCCAGGCTATTGGTCCACAACGCTGAAAATCCGACGGCCGTATTGTCGCTTGCGTAGTCGCTCGCCAAGGCCTCGCCACCTACTGCCGTATTGGCCGACCCGGCGGCATTCGCAATCAGGGCGGTTGCGCCGACCGCCACATTATTACTGCCCAGACTGTTAGCTGCCATCGCGTATGAACCAAGCGCCGTATTGCTGGTTCCGCCATTGACTGCGAGTGCATTGAAGCCTAGACCTGTATTTTGCACGCCATTATTCGATGCGCCGACGCCCACGGCCGTACTGGTCGAGTTGCTCTGCGTGATGAAGTATCCGTTCACGTCTACGATTACGTTCGTCGCGTTCGACGCATACACGTTGATCGATCCGTTCGATCCCGCCGGAATAATCGCGCCGTTCGCAATCACCTGTCCGGAATTTGAATTTAGAGTCGAGACGTTCGGTTGCGTTTGACCGGCTGGCCATACGGTCATGAATGCGAGCGGTCCCAGGGGCAAAGCTGTGACGTTTAGAACATATGCGGAAGCATTGGAAGGAACACCGCAGGTCCCGCCAATTGGAAACATCCTGGTGGCCCCGGCCGCCAAAGACGGGCCACCCACCGCCCCGGCGGGATTGCGGGTATCGGCAACCCGGCAAGGCACGATTGTGACAAAATCTTGCGCTAATTGAGCTCGGGCAGTGCCGCAAATCATGCCGGTAAGCGCCAATCCGGCGATGAATCTGAAGAAGTACGTGGGCATAATGCTCCTTCAATTGAAAGTGGCTCATTAGGATCGTTTCTCTCCGCGCGGGGGCCGTTGTAAGCGGGTGCGCCCACGGCGCAACGTTCGTACCATTACCGACGTTACGAATGGTCCAGGACCTTTACAGTCGAAACCCTGTCTCGTACCACCTCAGAGAAGGTCTATAGTCCAAATAGCTTACGCGGGACCCGGTATTCCGCAGCCTCGGAGGAAAGAAATGAGCCGAATAGTTATCTTTTTTTGTGGCCTGACGTTGCTTTCTGCAGTCGCGGTCGCCAGTTCAGTCCCGATCGGTACCCTCAATTTTGATCTGACGGGCCTTCCCGGCACCGCCACAATTGATATTGCAAACCAGACTGGACCAAATTCTTCTACATTTCCGATCACAGACTTTCCAGTATCTACGTCGGTTTCGTTATCGAATCTGAGCTTAACGTTGGACTTTTCGGACGGCACCACTCAGGCTTTCGGGCCGGCTTCCGGTTATTTCACACTGGCCGGCGACGGCTTATCGTTCGACGGCAGCACGATTTCCATATCGACACCGGTCACGGAAGTGATTTTGACTGGCAATTTGGATACAACCAGCTTGACGCTGAACGACGGCTCGAGTTTTGCGGCGGACGGCAGCTTCACTGCGACCATTACCGACTCGGCCGGAAACTTGGCAGACGGAGATTTCGGAATCATCTCGGCCACGCCCGCTGGCACCTCGCCGGTTCCAGAGCCCAGCACATGGATACTGCTCGGAAGTGTCTTCGCAGTTCTGCTGCTTCTTAGGGTTCGGGGTTTGATGAAGCTGCGCAGACCATTTTCTTTGGAGCGAATTCGGTCAATGGCCCTGCTTATTTTCTGTACGATTCTGATGACCTCAGTAGCTAGCGCTGTTACCGCATCCGTCAAGCTCAATTCTTGGGCGAGCCCTAGTTCCGGCATTTCGGGCACCAGCTTGGTATGGGTCACCGGCTCCGGCTTCCCGAGCGGGACAATCGATCCGGGCAGCGTTACGATCGATCTGGAAACGAGTTGCGGAACGACGGCTGGCGAAACAGCGGCAACCGCGAGCGCCGTGAAGCCAATCCTAGGTAGCACCGAAAAGATAGAGTTCAAGATCCCCGCAAGCCTCTCGACCGGTAATTATTTTGTAACCTTGCGTGGAAGTACGACTGGCGGGACTGCGTTCTCCAGCAGCGATTGCTCGGAGGTGGCGGTTACTCACACGAGCACAGCCGTGGGGTCCTGTAATCCTGGCAGCTCGATGGGAATGCTGGTGCCGGCGGGCGGCAGCGGAACCACACCGGTGCCGCCTACGTTCCAAATGGTTACTGGTCGGGCGGCTCAAGCGGCGTGCGCGTAGTAGTGATCGAGGGAAGCGGCTCTCCAGCTTCGATTCCGACTTCGAATGTAGTGAACTCCTGCTCGACAGACTCATCGCTCGGGACAGCGGTTTGCACCGCAAACACCACGGATGTCTACATCATTCACGGCAGCACGTTAACCAAGACATTGACTTCCGGCAGCAACGCGAGCGCAGGCTTTTCGGGCGGGGCATGCGAAAACTGCGGTGTCGCGATTAACGCTGTGACTCATCAGGCGGTCATCACGATGGGGTATACGGGCCATGCCAGCGCTCTTCAATTTCTGGATATTAGCAAGCAAACTCTCGGTACGCCCGTGCCGACAACCCACGAAGTCTCTGAAGACGTGTTGTGGGATCCGTTTCGAGATCTAATTCTGTCACCGGACGAAAACGACATATACGATCTCTTTGCCATCAGCGGTACGGGACTACCCAACGCGTTCACAGTTTCGGAACTTTCGAACGTAAATCCAAGTGGCGGCGGCTATTTCGACTCCGCCGCGGAGGATTGTACGACCGGTATTGCCTTGTCCTCCGATGAAACCGGCGGAGGAGTTTACATCGTTGATTTGACTCAGAAGACCGAGAGCGGCTCGACCTGGACAGCGCCGGGTCAACATGCGGGCCTCCCTGAGCTGTATTTTAGTGCCGCAACCGACGGCATCGCAGTTGCACCTGGTAGCACACATCTCGGCATCGTGGCAGGTGAGTTCGGTGGAAACGGCATTGGCGCCTTCCAACTGCCCTCCACTTCGGGCAGTGGTACTCCCAATCTGGTCGATTATGTGGGGGCGGCATTGCCCCCAACGCCCGACGGCAATTTCTTCACGACAGGTTACGATCCTCACACCACAACCGCATACACGAGCCCGAATAACGGAAAGGCGTACGGGGTGATGGCGGATTGGGCCACGGGTGCACCGTTGTACTTGGCCGTAATCGATCTCCAGGCATTATTGAATGCACCGCGGTCCGGCGCGCACACGGTAAATCCTTCGTATGACCTGCTCGCGAATCACGTAGTGAGATATATAGTCACTCAGTAAGGGCAACATCTCTCTAACCGCGCGGCTCAGTCCTCCGGCTGAGCCGTGTTTATGGCTGCCCCTTGATAACCTACAAGAGCTCCTGTAGGCTTCATTCCGGCGCGTCAGGTTACGTCCATCGATCCCTGATGCGCTTCGGCAGGAATAATTAAATGAGAATCGCGGCTCTCTTACTCCTCGCGGCAGCGGCCGTCCTGCTCACAACTTCGAAAGTTGTGCTCTCGCGGAATCGGTATACCGCTGATAATGCTCAATTCACCCACGACAACCGCATGCTCCGTCCGGCCGCCTATCGCGACTGGGTATGGCTCAGCTCCGGATTCGGGATGTCGTACAACCCGCGCCCGGCGGCCGATCACCCGCCTTTCGACAATGTCTTTGTCGATCCAGCGGCGTACCACTCGTTCAGGGAAACCGGCAAATGGCCTGACAAAACCGTCCTTGTCCTCGAGTTGCGCTCCTCCGAATCACGAGGTTCCATCAATCAGGCCGGGCATTTTCAAGGTGCGCTTCTTGGCCTCGATATTCACGTAAAGGACGAGAGCCGCTTCCCGCGCAAATGGGCGTTCTTCAACTTCGACGCATCCGCTCAATCGGCCGCGATGATCCCTACGAGCGCCGATTGCTACTCGTGTCATGAGCAGCACGCTGCCGTAGATACCACGTTCGTGCAGTTCTACCCCACGCTTCTTGAAATCGCCAGACAAAAAGGAACCGTGACGAGATACTGATACCAAGATGGCCGCCGCAAATCCGTATGCCCAGAATTTAGGAAACCGCGATCCGCGCGAAATGTTAGCAGGAACTCCGCAGCACTTGCGCAAGTTGTTTCACCAGCTCTCGCCGGACGGCCTCGAACGCAGTTATGCTCCAGCCAAGTGGACTGCTCGCATGATTCTCTGCCACTTAGCCGATTGTGAAATCGCCTTCTCCTACCGCTTCCGCCAGATCCTCGCCGAGCCCCACCACGTCATGCAGCTCTTCGATCAGGATGCCTGGGCCCAGCCATACAACAATCCTTCTCTCGACGCGGCGACCGCCCTGAATGTCTTCTCGGCTTTGCGAGGGTGGAATCTCCTTCTGGTCTCAGGGGTGCCGCGCGAGTTGCTCTCCAAGCCCGCCAGCCATCCCGAAAGAGGCGAAACTACTTTCGAGAACATGCTGGGGCTCGTCGCCGGCCACGATTTGAATCACCTCCGCCAGCTTGAAACCATCGCGTCCAAACTGTGATCCACAGCGCGCCCCGAGCTAGTGAGATGAAACTGTGGGAGTGGAGCCGCCCGAATGCTTCTGATGGACCTTGCGCGAAATATCGGGCCAGAATTCATAAAGGAAAGCGCCGATAGCTCCTTCGGCCGATACGGTGACCGCGCGTTCGAACGTGAGCTCTGCGCCGCGATCGGTGCTTGGATAATACAGATTGGAAATACCTCCGGCTGCCAGGTTGCCCATTACGTTCGATACGTTCGGCTGCCAGTGACCGTTATCGCCTTTGCATATCACGGTTGACCCGACTGCGTGAAGAAACCGGATACCAAACCCCCCGGTTCCTTTACGGAAATAACGAGGGTCTTGATGCAGCAAAACCGGGAAGAGTGCATTTCCGATCATTGTGCCGTCAAAGCTGTCCGCGTAGGAAGCCCCGTAGCGCTTGCCATATCCCTGCATGCCTTGGCCGTAATCTGCAAAGCCATCCTCCGCTTGGCTGACCCCGGCATCCACCGCGGCAAACAAAAAAACGAATGGATCGGTCGCACCTTTGAAGGCAAGCTCAAACTTCTGCTTTGGCGATAGCTTCGCCGCGTTCTCGATGTTGGTGGTGTTGAACTCCGGAACAATCCGAGCATCCGCTGATGTTCCTGGGCTTTCAGCTCGCGCTCCGCGCGTTCCTGTTCCGTATCTCCGGGCTGAGTCTGTTGCGTCTGGCCGGGGGCCAGCGTGCTACTGCTTTGTTGCGGTATGGATGGCGAAGCTTGTCGTTGTCCCAAGCAGGTTAGCGTGCACAAAGCAAACAGGAATGGTGCGCGAATCACAGTAGCGTTGAACCGCAGCCGCGGTCATGGTATTCAGTATATCTCCCAAGCTGGATCTCCTCGCTTATCAATGGCTTAACGGAAATCAATTACTCGCCGAGCTCGTCATGATATGCTCTGACGATTAATGCCAACCCGGAACCCGTGCTGTCATCGCCTATGTTGGGGCATCGCGGCAGTAATGGTTCTCCTTTTTTCGATCGCATGCGGCAGTCGAACAGGAGCGCCATAGCTATCGCATCGGACTGGGGCCCTGGGTCGGTTTCGGCCCGTTCTACTTGGCGCAGCAGAAGGGATTTTTCAAAGATGCTGGCGTAAGTGTCGATTTGACGGTGATCACGGGTCTGGCCGAGCGCAACAGCGCTCTTAAATCCGGCCGGATAGACGGGCTTGCAGCGCCTGTCGATTATTTCGTTCTATCCGCAGGCAACAACCTCGTCACTAACATCGTTATGGCGGTCGATGAATCGAATGGCGGCGATGGAGTTGTTGCAAATAATTCCATCCAAACGTTCGCCGACCTGCGCGGCAAACGCGTGGCCTTTCAGCGCGGCCTCCCAAGCGAATTCTTTCTCCGCGCGCTGCTACAGCAGAACGGAATGCACCTTAGCGAGTTGAAAGCGGTAGATATGGAAACCGCTCAGGCCGGAGCGGCATTTATTGCGAAGAAGCTCGACGCCGCTGGTTTGTGGGAGCCTTGGCTTACTAAGGCTAAACAAGAAGGCGGCGGCCACATACTCGCCTCGACGCGCGAATACAAAGACCTGATAGTCGATACTCTGGCCTTTAATACTAAAATTGTCTCCGAGCATGCTGCTGACGTGCAGAAAGTGGTCAATTGCGTGCTCCAGGCTATCGATTACTGGAAGCAGCATCCTCAAGAGTCTGACGACATCATGGCGCCTCACTTTCAAGTCAGTTCCACGCAATACGCCCAGGTGCTCAGCGGAGCCAATCTGTGCGATTTGATGAGAAATCGGGCTTACTTTGGAACCAGCGAGGCTCCCGGACCTATCTTCAACGTGGCCAAGCGCGCCTCCGGTATCTGGCAGGAAGCCGGAACCATTCAGCAGCCGGTTAATCCGGACTCCATAATAGTTACTAAGTTCGTAAAGGAGGCTGTCGAGTAACCATGCAGCCCGTGAAATTATTTCTTGCTGCGAGCAAGGAGGAAGAACTTCCTGCCGAGGCGTTCGAGACGAAATTGAAAGAGGCAGCCAAGCGGGCGCAGTTGGAGGTAGACGTCTGTGCCTGGTATCGAGACAACGCGTTTCCTCCGGGTAAGAACTATCTCAGCTCTCTCATAGATCATTGTAAAGGCCGGGATGGAGTCAAACCTTCCGATTTCTTTGCCGTCATCCTCTCGGCTAGGGAAGAGCGCGCCACTGCGTGTTTGTTCGAATTAGGACTTTTTCTGGGAGGCTTGGGATTCGAGCCCCAGCGCTGCTTTATGTTGTCCACTCTCGGTGACGAGTCGTTGCCCGCCGCGTTGCGCGGTCACACTCACATTCCGTTCAAGCCTCCAAATGACGGTAACGATCCGGACGAGTGGGCGGAAGCCATGAAGGAGCCCGCCAACACTGTTCGCAGCCGCATCAAAACACTCCGCGCTTTTGCGCACGCGGGATTCCAGGTCATGAGTGCGGAAACGCTCATGGACCTGGAAGCCCCTATCGGTGACAGCGAGACGGCGCAATTGGCTGACGAGGCCGAGGTTCTGGTGAACCGCGCTCAACCGATCGAGGAGAACCAGCAGCCTTTTGCGGCGTGGGTTCTTCATAACATGAAGCGCGGAGTGAAATATCGCTACTTCTTTCACGACAAAGAAGCCTTTGGCAGCATCGCCCGGCTGATTTACGCATTGGCAACGGTTGTGCCCGACGCGGAAAATCCCCGTAAGCCTGCATCTGGCAAGGCGGCTCCGCAAACCGTAATCATCGATAATCTGAAAGTCTTACAGCACCAGCTCAGCGTTAATCTCATTCCCAGTTCCGGGCCCATCGAATTCTGTGCGCACAACATCACTGATCCCGGACGCGCGAAGTGCTACCTTCGTTATCCTTTCAGCGAGAAATTCATCCAGTGGTGCGATCGTCAGAGCGCGGTACACGTCGCGCGTGAACTGACCGACCTGGGCGTGAACGAAAACGATCTGGATCGCTTGTTCATCCTGCGTTCCACGAAACACTTCGATTTGAATGCCCCGGAAAACCAGGACACCAAGAAACGGCTGTGGAACGCGATTCGCAAGCGGTTCGGCGACGACAAGCTGAACTCAGTTCTGCGGGACGCCTGCTTTGAACGCTTGACAGACGAGGAAGCGCGGCGTTGGACTCAAAATCCTTGGGAC
Source organism: uncultured Acidobacteriaceae bacterium (assembly GCA_963722935.1). Classification (GTDB taxonomy): domain Bacteria; phylum Acidobacteriota; class Terriglobia; order Bryobacterales; family Bryobacteraceae; genus Bog-105. Next base: position 413,380 of record CAVROY010000003.1, read on the forward strand.
GAACTCGGCGGCTTCCAGGCCCAGCACGCAACGGTTTGAATTCGGGAAAAGGCCAGTGAAGATCTTCATCGCCTCCAGCGGCCGGTCAACTTTGCTCGCCGAGTCGCTCCAATCCGAGCTCACGAGCGCCGCCCGGCGAGCCAATCTCGATGTAGACGTAGTTGCTTGGTTTCGCGATGGCGCTTTTCCTCCGGGCGAGGATACGTTGAGCTCCCTGATTGCTCATTGCGGCGGGGCCGCTCACGTATCTCCCGCCGATTTCTGCGCTGTCTTGCTCACCAAAGACGACGAGCTGACGAAAAAGGGCGATAAAGGAGACGCCCCGCGCGACAACTGTGTCTTCGAGCTCGGTTTATTCATCGGAGCGCTGGGGCTCGATCCGCAACGCTGTTTTACGATCTCCTCAGTCGGAGAGCAAAGCCTGCCCAGCGACTTGAAAGGACGCACGCTTATCGCCTTCGTTGAACCAAATGATATTCACGACCCGGCGCAGTGCGCGAGGGCGATGCAGTCTCCAGCAATTCGTATCCGAGACAGAATCCGGGCCTGCGGGAAGTATTCTGCACCCGAGCTAAAACCAACTACTTTGGACGATTTGATGAAGCTCGAAGCGTCCGTCGATCGTGACGGCGCTTTGTCCGAATCTAGTGAGGTGCTCGTCGGCATTGAGCAATCGTTCGTAGGGGAGTGCCGGCGAACGGCGCAAGTGCTGCGCAATCTTATGGCAGGGATCGAGTACACGTACTTCGTTTCCAACCTCGATCCATCGAATGAAATCGCTCGCCTTATTCGCACGCTCGCCACGACAAACCCGTCCGCTACCGGTACGGTCAACGATGTGGATAAGAGTCTCATTCTCCAAAATCTAAAAGTGCTGCAAGACGGACTGAGCATCAACCTCAGCCCGGGCCAGGTGCCGTTCGGCTTCCGTATTCACAACGCGTCTGATCCGGAGCGCGCAGTTTGCTACGTAAGGCAGCCCGGCCCGGGCAAATATTACGAATGGGCTCGCGACCGCGATGCCATTGAGCTGGCGCGCGGGCTGCGGTCCGTTGGCCTCCACGATGAGGATCTGGATTGCGAGTACGTGATCCGGCCAACGAAATTCTTCGATTTTCATTCCCCTGAGAATGCGCACTATCTTCAGCGCATCAGGCGCGCTGTCGCTCACTATTTCCCTCCGGATCTCCGCGAGGACGTCGAGCGGATCTGCTTTGGCGCAGTCTCTAAATCTCAGGGCGCAAGCGGATACTGATCCTCGTGTTTGAAGATTGGCGCGCGCGCGTTGGGACCCGGTTTCGCCCCACAGCATTGTCGAGTCTTCCCTTACTCACTCTGCTGGTGCTGTGGTTTATCCTCACTGCGAGCGGAGCCATCGACCCGGTCTTTTTGCCGAGCCCGATTCACACTGCGAAGAGCTTCCTCGGCCTTCTTTCGATTGATTTCTTTAGAGGTCAACTTTTCCCAAGCCTCATTCGCATCACGGGAGCCTTCCTGATATCGGTCGCCGTGGCGTTTCCAATTGGCCTGATCGCGGGCCAGATTTCGTGGGTGGCTCGCATGGTGAACCCAGTGTGTGCATTCACCCGGTATCTTCCCGTGGCAGCGCTCGTTCCGTTGTGCATTCTCTGGTTTGGCATTGATGATGTTCAGAAGATCGCGGTCATCACCATCGGAGTTGTGTTTCAACTGATCCTGCTATTTACCGATGACAGCGCCGGGGTGCCGAAGGAACTCATTGAAACGGGGCGTACCTTCGGCCTTTCCAGATTTCACATTCTGCGGCGGGTGGTTCTACCCTGGGCCATGCCTTCTATATGGGATGACCTCCGCGTCTCCGCCGGATGGGCGTGGTCCTATTTAGTCCTGGCGGAGCTCGTGGCTGGAAATCGCGGCATCGGCTATTTCATCATTGAATCGCAACGTTATCTTGCTACCGACCGCGTCTTCGCCGCTATCCTCTTTGTCGGTATTCTAGGTCTGTTGACGGATCTGCTGTTCCGGGTGGCGGGGATGCGCCTTTTTCGATGGGCTTGAGAGATTCTGGTGCGCTTCTCACCTTCAACCATGTCTCGAAAATCTATTCCGGAAATACAAGCCGGCAGGTTCACGCGCTCGAAGATATCTGCTTCAGCATCGTTCCCGGCGAATTTGTCGCCTTCATTGGGCCAACGGGCTGTGGGAAATCCACCATTCTTCGCTTGGCGGCGGGTTTGGACTTGCCCACGAAGGGTGACGTCCTCTACCAGGGAAGCTCTATAACGGGTCCCGGTCCGGAGCGTGGCCTTGTCTTTCAGGCTTATAATGCTTTTCCTTGGCTCACCGTTCGGGAAAACGTTGCCTTTGGGCTGGGAGCCGGTAACGACGGCGATCCACAGCAGATTGAGAAATGGTTGGGCTATATGGGTCTGAGCGATTTCGCGGAGGTTTATCCGAAAACACTTTCCGGTGGCATGCGCCAAAGGGTGGCGATCGCCAGATCGATGATTGTTCAACCCAACCTGCTCCTACTGGACGAGCCCTTCGGCGCCCTCGATGAACGAACGCGTGGCAACATGCAGCAGCTCCTTCTTAAAATCGTTCACGAAACGCACTGCACTGTCGTCCTGGTCAGTCATGACATCCGCGAAGCGATTCTGCTCTCCGATCGCGTGATCATGCTGCAACCGCGTCCGGGCCGCATTTGTCGTGAATTCGTTTCGAACCTGCCTAAACCACGCTCTCGGGAACAATTAAAGACGTCTGCTTTTAACGAGCTATACGATTCCATTCTCGAAAGTTTTCCCGCATGAGCTCGATGGTGTCCTCTTCCGTTCAGAATGTCGTGACCTCACCGGTGGCACAAACGTCGCTGCCCTGGAACGGCGCGCCGGTCGATGCTTTCGATCTTCACACCTGGCTGGCCGGTCGCCTCGCAAATGCCTCCATCCGATATCTTCCTCGCTCTATCACTCTTTTCTTCCAACCCGAAATTCCGGAATCCTCGAGGATGGAGTTCATCGATGCCATGGCCGCTTACTTGGCGTGCGAATTCGATCGCCGGCAGCGCCGAGCGGCGCTTTTCACAGATCTCCATCTGTTCTCCGCTGTCGAGTTGGAATCTTTTCTGACGGATCGAACCGCAGTCCAGCCGTGGGCGCTCTTCTACTCAGAGCATGGTGGACTCGCCATCTCCAGTTCGAATCTCAGCGATATCGACTCGCAATCCGGGGTGATCCCTTGCTCCACCATGCAGAATCATGGAGTTGCCTGGCGCCGCTCGCAATCCGGTGAGCTGCTCGTTTGGCTCGCTACGGCGCCAAAGGTGGCGTCGATGTGGGATTGGGATTCCGATATTGGTCATGAATCGGCGCACGCTGCTTTTGCCCCCGTTCCGTTGTTCGTTCAGCCCTCGGAAGATGGTCCGAAGCCGTTATCTCTTTCGAGTATCCGGAACGTTCGCGACCTGGAGCCCGCCCACATTGCCCGAATTTGTTATCTCTTCTCCGAGATTGCAGTGGTGGCGGTTCGCGGTGAGCCTCGTCCCACCGCCACGTGTCTGCCCATCGCCGATCGCGATGAGCTGTTCGCTTTACTTGCACTCGCGGACGAACTGGCGCCCGGCGCCGGGTTCGATACAGCTTTGCGGAGCTGTCATCGTGTGAACGGAATTGTGCATCCCAACGAAGGCGTCGAAGTCTTTGAGGTTGCCGCCCCCGTCATGCGCGTGATCCCGAAGCTCACCGGGATCGTTAATGCCTTTCATCCGCCAGATCTAACCGCTTTTCAGGCGTACCTCGCCCGCTGCTGAATCTGCGAAACGCCCCGAATGCTCTGAACCGTGATACCTTAGTCGTCGCGCTCTATGCGAATCCTCAATCTGGCCCTTTGTACCGCCTCGCTATCCGCCGCACTGTTCGCCCAAGCTCCAGCCGGGCCGCCCTCCAGCACGCTCAAGGTGGGCGATACTGCGCCCGATTTCACCCTTCCCTCCACGCAAGGCGGCAAAATGCATTTGGCCGACTACATCGGCAAAGGTACCGTCGTCCTGGCATTCTTTCCCGCCGCATTCACGGGTGGTTGAACCGCCGAAATGAAAGCATTCCAGTCTGGAATGCAAAAATTTCAAGACTCCGGTGCGAAAGTTTTTGCCATCAGCACCGATAACGGTCCCTCTCAGAAAGCCTTTTCCGAAAGCCTCGGTCTGCCGTTCCCTATACTCAGCGATTTCCTCGATCGCAAGGTATCTCAGGACTATGGCGTCTTGCTGCCAAAATACGGCGTGGCGAATCGTGTCACATTCGTTATCGATCAAAATGGCAAGATCGACTTCATTGAATCGGGCGGAGACGCGTTGAAAATTCTGGGTGCTGGCGATGCCTGCAGCCGCCTGGCCCATAAGCAATCCGGATCGAAATAGCGGAGCGATCCCGCTCTTAGAGGTTCAAATCGGCGAACAGGTCCGTCGCCGGAACTGTACTGGGGCGCGGTCCACAAGCCATCCGGAATGCTTCCACATTAAACGTTCGTCTGCCATTCGGATCGTCGAAGAACAAGCGGCCCAGCCGTTGCGTTCGGTGTGCACGGATCGCTGCGGCTTTCTTCTCTGACCACCGGCCCGTATCGATCAGAAAATCGATTCCCGGCTCGTTTGCGAGTTTCGTTCCTTCCGGGTACCGGAAAATCACCGTGGGCGGTTGCCACACGACGCGTGTTACCTCGTGCGGAGCGCCAAATTCAGGGAACCATCGCTCGTCTGCCGCCGCCGCCAAAGCATCGGACGCAAAGCGGCCGATCGCCATGTGATCCGGATGCTGATTCGCCCCGTTTGGGTCAAACGTGATTGCGATGTGTGGGCGCTCTTTGCGAATGATTTCCACCAATTGCTGGCGCACGTTTTCAAACGGCGCTGAGCCGAGCTGTTGATCCTCATAGGGCAGGAAGTACAGCCCTTCCACCCCCAGGATCTTCATCGCCTCGCGCATTTCGGCTTCCCGCACGCGCGGCAGTTCTTCCACCGTGCAGAAATCGCCGGTAGACCCGCGTTCTCCTCGCGTTGCGCAAACCACGCTGACACGCGCCCCTTCATCCACATAGCGCGCAATCGTTCCTCCAGCGAAAAATGTCTCGTCGTCGGGATGCGCACCGATAAACAGAATTCTCCGCATTTTTTTGAAGGTGAGATATGTCCCGCCCGATTCAGCGTTAGTGGATCGCGGGCTCCGGCGTTTCCGCTTTCTTATTCAAGAAATCGAAGTCGCAACCTTGGTTCGCCTGCATCACACGCTCCAGGTAGAGCGCCCCATACCCACGCTGATACCGTGCAGCCGGCTTGACCCACTCAGCCCGGCGGCGCGCGAGTTCCGTTTCGGGAACCAACAAATCGAGCCGGTGATTACGCAAATCGAGTGAAATCGAATCGCCGTCGCGCACGAAAGCCAATGGTCCTCCCGCGTAACTTTCCGGCGCCACATGCAGGACGCACGTGCCGTAAGCGGTACCGCTCATCCTTGCATCCGAAATGCGAACCATGTCGCGCACTCCTCGCTGCAAAAGCTTGTTGGGGATCGGCAGCATGCCCCATTCCGGCATTCCCGGACCACCCAACGGCCCTGCGTTCTGCAACACGAGTACCGAGTTCTCGGTCACATCCAGATCCTCGCGATTTAACCGCTCGTCCAGATCGTCGTAATTCTTAAACACGACGGCTGGCCCGGTGTGTTGTAGAAGTCGCGGATCCGCCGCAGAGGTCTTGATCACCGCGCCATCCGGCGCCAGACTGCCGAACAGTATCGCCGTCCCGCCGGTCGCCGACAACGGCTGTTCACGCGGACGGATGACATCCGGCTGAATCACCCGCGCTGCCTCGATGTTCTCACCTAGCGATCGGCCATTCACCGTCTTGGAATCCAGATGAAGCAGATCTCGGATTTCGGCCATCAGCGCCCGCAAGCCACCTGCATAAAAGAAATCTTCCATCAAGTAAGCGCCCGAAGGCCGAATATTCGCAAGGACCGGGACTTTTTCGGAAATCGTCTCAAACAGCGGCAGTTCGAGTTTCAGCCCGCACCGCCCCGCCAGCGCGACCAGGTGAATGATTGCATTGGTCGACCCTCCCAAAGCCATGTCCACGCTGATTGCGTTCTCAAATGCCCGCTCGTTCAAAATTTCGGAGGGCCGCAAATCATCCCAGACCATTTCAACAATGCGGTTGCCGCAGCTCACCGCCAACCGCGGATGATTGGAATCCGCCGCGGGAATGGACGACGCGCCGGGAAGCGTCATTCCTAACGCCTCCGCCATCGCAGTCATGGTGGAAGCCGTCCCCATCGTCATGCAGAACCCAGGCGACCGCGCGATGCCGTCTTCCATGGAATTCCACTCTTCTTCGCCGATCGTTCCCGCGCACCGTTCCGCCCAAAACTTCCGCACATCCGTGCCGCTGCCCAGGGGCTGTCCGCGCCAGTTCCCCCGCAACATGGGTCCGGCGGGCAGATAAATGGCCGGTAAATTCATGCTGATCGCGCCCATCAACAAACCAGGCGTCGTTTTGTCGCAGCCGCCCATCAGCACTGCGCCGTCTATCGGCAAGCTTCGCAACGCCTCTTCCGTATCCATTGCCAGCAGATTGCGGTACAGCATCGGACTCGGCTTCATGTATGTTTCCGTGATGGAAAATGCCGGAATTTCTACCGGAAAGCCGCCTGCCTCCCACACGCCTCGTTTTACGGCCTCGGCTCTCTCGCGCAAATGATAATGGCACGGGTTGATTTCACTCCACGTGTTCACAATCGCGATGACCGGCTTCCCTGCGAAATCTTCTTGGCGATGTCCGATCTGTTTCAGCCGCGACCGGTGTCCGAACCCAAGCATGTTGGAAGGGCCAAACCACCTGGAGCTTCGTAACTGTTCCGGTTTTATTTTTCGAGCCACGTCCAAATATTAGCTCGATGCTCCGGCTCCAACTTCCGCCGAGTGCCAGGTACAATGATGCACGACGCGCTGTTTCCGTCGCTTCGTGAATCTCGATTCACGTTAGCGCTTCGGCCGCTCGCATTCCGGGTGCCCGCATTCGCAGAAATCCCTCTCGATTCCGTGGGTCGCGGCCTGCTCGCAGAAATCGCTGCAGTAACGTTCGCCGTTAGTGACCTGGCATTTGCATAATCCGTGCTCACACTTGCTTCGTTCATCGGCCATAATTCGCAGTATGCTTAAATCTAGCGAAAAGTCCAAATCGTCGGGAATTAGGATTTCCACGTATCCGTTCACATACGAGCACCACGCCGGAGCGGGGGTTCCGGAGCCGTAATTTACAGAGGGTCGAACCGAACGTAGCAATTTCAGGTCGGTGTTAATGAATAAACCGCGGGCTATTATCTCCGATGATCACCGGCTTTTCCTGGAAGGCCTGAAAAGTATCGTCGAAACCAAATGCGAGATCGTCGGAACTGCCACCGATGGGCGTCAGATTATCTCGCTGGCCGACGAATTCGATCCCGATATCATTTTTCTGGACGTCGCCATGCCGCTGCTCAATGGCATCGAGGCGGCACGGCAGATCAAGCGCAATCACCCCCAAACCAAAATCATTTTCGTAACCATGCAACTGAGTCGCGAATATGTTCGCGAGGCCTTCGAATCTGGAGCTTCCGGGTATGTAGTCAAGCAATCTGCCGCATCGGAGCTGCTATCGGCCATTCACGATGTCATGCAAGGCCGCTTTTTCGTTTCTCCGCTTATCACCGATCGTTTTCTCGGACGCCCCGTTGCCGCGCATGAGAATCCGTCGAAACTTTTCAGCGCACTTACAGCCAGACAGCGAGAAGTTCTTCAACTGGTTGCCGAAGGCCGGTCGGCCAAAGAAATCGCGGCCCTCCTCTTCATTTCCGTCAAGACCGTGGAGTTCCACAAGAAGCATTTAATGGAGGAGCTCAATCTGCGCAGTTCAGCCGAGCTCGTTCGCTACGCCGTCGAACACGGCTGGGTTGCGCAGTAGCCGCCTTCCTGGCTGGAACTGCTGAAACCGCCCTGCGCGTATCGATTTGGCTCCTATAACGTCTATGGGGCAGGAGGAAATACAGTTAGTGCGGCTGTTAACAGACTTCTTCTTTATTTTTCTCTTCTTTGTCCTGCTGGTTGTGTGGTTGATTGCCTGGGCCGCTATGCACGTCGCAGGAGGCTTCATCCATTTGCTTCTCGTGCTCGCGGTCATCTCTCTAATCATTCATTTCTTTCGCGGCCGCACTGTTTGACGATCTGAAGAACCAGATCGCCTGCGTCCCGGCACGTGATTCGACGCTCGTGCCGCAACCTTGAATGTTGATTCTCGCCTCCGCCTCGCCCCGCCGGCACGAGCTTTTGCTGGCGGCAGGCATTGAGCACCTTGTTCGACCCGTCTCCATATCGGAGGTGCGCCGATCGGAAGAATCGCCGCTGGATTTCGTTCGACGGCTGGCCGAAGAAAAGGCCGCGGCGGCTATGTATGGCGCCGATGACGTGGTTCTGGGCGCTGATACGGTGGTCTGCGTCGCCGATAAGATGTTTGGCAAGCCCGCTGACGAAGAAGACGCCCGTCGCATGCTGCGTCTACTTTCGGGACGGGAACATTTCGTGCATACCGGAATTCATCTGCTCGCCGGTTCAAAGCGTATATCGGATGTCGCCACGACCAGAGTAACTTTTATTCCTCTGTCCGAGGCTGACATAAACGACTACATCGCCACGGGCGAGCCCTGGGGCAAAGCCGGAGCGTACGCTATCCAGGGCCGGGCTTCTCGATTTGTATCCGGAATTTGCGGTTGCTACCACAACGTCGTAGGGCTCCCTGTCGCCATGGTCTACGGACATTTACGAGAGTTGCGGGGTCAAATTCCCGTCGTCTCCTGATTTTGCCAAGTGCAATGAACTCTTCCGCGCGCATCCTCGTCCTAAAGACTAAGGTCTCCGCAGCCGAAAACTCTTTTGGCGAGATGTCGCTTCTATCGATTGACTCACCGCTGGGCCAAGCAGCCCGCGTTCCAAACGGCGGCATCGGCATTGAAAGTAAACGTCTGTTAATTCGGAGAGACCCGAAAAGTGTGTAAAATCGAGGATGTCTACGGTAAACGCCTCCTATCTAAAACGATGAACCGATTCTTTTTTGGGCTCCGTTCCGTTCCTGCAGCCGCGTGGCTGGTTTTTGCAATTGCCTTCGTCCTTGGAGCGCAGGATACCCAGCAGCCGCCAGCTAACTCGCAAAATCAAACGCCGCCGTCTGGTTCAGCACCGAACCAACCGAAGAGTCCGTCCGCCCCTGCTAATCCTCCGGCAGGCGGTGCGCCGGTGGATTCGAATTCATACAAGACTGGACCATCCGACGTCCTGCTGATTCGGGTTTGGAACGAGCCGGAGTTCTCAGGTCCCGTTGCAGTGCAACAAAACGGAAATATCACGATCCCGCTGGTCGGTGAGTTGCCTGCTGGAGGCAAAACGCCTATCGAAATTCAGGACATGCATCGCGAAGGCCCTGACCAAATATGTGGTAAAGCCGCTGGTGACCGTCACGGTCCAAGATGTTGGCAGCAAAAGCTACTACATAGACGGGCTGATCGCCCGTCCTGGCGAATATCCGCTAGTTGCGCCCATCACGATTCTGGAAGCCATCAGCAAGGCCGGCGGCCTGCAGATTTCGCCAACGCCAAGCAAATCTACATCCTGCGCGGCGATCAAACGGATTTACTTTCAACTATAAGGACGTGCTCCGCGGCAAGCACATGGAGCAAAATATCCAGATCAAGCCAGGTGACCACATCGTCGTCCCTTAGACGAGTATCAGGAAGATTTAGGACCTTTATATGCTGGATCAGCCTTTCTGTACCTCGCCGCCCTTTCGATTTCGAAGATTATATCGATATTTTGCGGCGCAACATGCGCTGGATCATTGCGCCCGCATTCGCCGGACTTAGTGATGCGACCGTGGTCGCATTCATGATGGAAGACACCTTTGTTTCCTCGGCACTGATCCGCGTCACTCCCCAGCAAATCAATCCGGAATTGGTGCAAAACGTCACCAGCCAGGATGTGGCGGAGCGTATCAACGGCATGGCCCAGACCATTTTGAGCCGCGGCACCTTGACCAGGCTCATCAGTCATACGGCCTCTATAAGAAGGAACTCAAAAGCGAGCCGATGGAAGATGTCGTCAACAAAATGCACAAGAGCCATCGACATTCGTCCGGTCGGCGGCAGCTGCCATGGCGGTAACAATTTCTGCCCGCGATGCAGATGACCTTTACATACTCGGACAAGTACACCGCCCAGAGGGTCTGCAAAGATCTCGTATCGCGCTTCATGAGTCTCAGCTCGGAAGACGTCGTGGAAAGCCAGCAGCAGGCCAACCAGTTCCTGACACGACGAATTCGAGCAGGCCAAGCATGATCTTGGATGAACTTGAGCAGAAGCTAACTGACTTTCCGGTAGCAGCATGCCGGGCGTTTGCCCGAAGAAATGCAGATCAACATGCAGGAGATGAATGCGCTGGATGGGCGGCTTAGCGCGCTTAGCGAAGCGGCCAACCGGAACAATGAGCAGCGCATGATGCTGGAAAACGAGCTGCACATCGCCAAGGATCGATTACCGGCTGTCACTTATCAGTGGTCGCCAAGCCAGGCGCAAAACCAGAAGTGTTGCGTTGGACCAGCAGATTGAGGCTCTGCAGAACAACATCTCGGCCATGCAGCGAGCGCTACACAGAGGATTACCCGGATCTGCAGGCGCGCCAAAGAGCAACTTGCGCGATTGCAGAAGGAGCGTGAAGCCGCCGCCAAGGAGAAGCCGCCCAAAGCCGATATGTTCGGCCGAAGAGACCCGTCGCTGGCCCGCGACCGTATGGACGCCCAGGAAACCATCGATCCATCCAAGCTGCAGACTCAAGGCCAACGCGATGGAGATGGCCGCAGATCAAAGCGATATAGCGAGCGTCAATGCGCGCTTTGAGAACTATCAAGGCCGTCTGAGGGAGTCCCGCCGATGAGAAAGAATATGCGGACCTGCATGCGTGACTCACGACTTGCCAAGCAGCGATATATCGAAGCCGAAATGAAGCGCAGAAAAATCGACTATTTCCATCGATATGGAACAGCGTAAACAGGGTGAGACTCTCGAACTGCTCGATGCCGCTTCGCTACCGACCGCGCCCACTGCGCCGAAGCGCCGCATGATTCTGCCCACCGGGCATTCATCGGGCTTGCTCCTTGGATTCGTGCTGGTGGCGGTCCGTGAGGTCAAGGATACTTCGCTTGAAGAACTTGAAGGATGCCCGCCTCTATACCCAGCTTTCCATTCTGGGTAGCATTCCACTGCTGGAGAACGACATCGTCGTGCAGCGCCGCAAACAAGTGATGTGGGTCGGCTGGGCGACCGCGGCCATGGCCGGACTGGCAATCATGGCGGGTTCCGTGGCCCACTACTACATGACAAGGGATAGATCGATGAGCCGTGTCCATGACGCGTTACGTAAGGCGGCGCAAGAGAGTCCACATCGCGCTAGAACCATCTGCTGCGCGTCGGACGTTCCGCGTCTTCGCCGGAGCCACCGCGCGTGCCGTGTCCGCTCGCTCCGAAGCTCGCCTGCCGCGTGCCGCCGAGCAACCCGGCTGGGAGGCGTACTCTCGTTGACGTGCGTATCCGACATCGAGATCTCGAGGAAATCATTCGGCAACGCAACGAATTCCCATACAATCCCTCTGAAGGATGCGCTGCTGGTTAATCCCGCCATGCCGCGCGAGGCTCCGGCCGAGGAGTTCCGCAGTTTACGAACCCGCCTGAATCATCTGCAAACTGTGCAGCCGTTGCATACACTGGTGGTCACCAGTGCCTCGCCAGCCGAAGGCAAGTCTTTCACCGCCACGAATCTGGCCGTTACCCAATCGCAACTCGCTGACAAGCGCGTACTGCTGGCGGATTTCGATTTCCGCCGTCCGACCGTCAAAAAAACTTTCCAGATCTCGATTGTCTCCCGGCATTACCGATTACCTGCGGGAAAAGCGCCGCTTCGCGAGCATCATGCGGAAAGTCGGCGGCACGAATCTATACGTGATGACCGCCGGTGATGCCGTTCGAATCCGTTGGAGCTGCTGAACCTGAAGGAATGCAAGGCTCTGATCAATGCATCTGCGCGATCATTTCGATTGGGTGGTTCTCGACAGCCCTCCGCTGTTATTTGCGGCCGATGGCAATCTGCTCGCGACCATGTGCGACGGAACCATTCTGGTCGTCCGCATCGGAACGACCACTTTCGATTCGGTCACTCGCGCGATTCAATCGCTCTGCGAAAACAACGTCCTCGGTGTCGTGGTAAACGGTGCGCGGCGCGGTGAGCTGTACAGCAAGTACACCTACTATCACAATGACTATTACGCTCCCACACGATGAAGGCAGCGCGAGCTGAGAATCCGCCGGAGGCCGAACAAGTCGCTGCGACCGCTGAGGAATAACTCCTTCTAACCGCGCTGCAGCGTCACAATGGTTGCGCCCCAGCCACCCGCTTCAGGCGGCGCATCCGAAAAATCTAGAACGTAGGGCGTTCGTGCTGAGAACCGCTCGAACCGTCTCGCGCTGCACCCCGATCCCGCGGCCATGGATGATTCGCAGCGCCGTCTAAACCCAGCGCGTGCGCTTCGCTCGAGATACGCTTCTACTGCCGCCTTCACATCGCGCGGTGCAATGCTGTGCAGATCGAAAATGTCGGTAATCGGAATCGGAACGGGAGCTTCGTCCGGATCTACCACGGCACGCCCGGGACCAACCGCGGCGCTGCGTTGCGGCAGGATGCGATCGCCTTCAATCGCTGCGCGGGGCCGGAGCATTGCTGAAGTTCAGGTCGCACGTTTGAAACGTCAAGGGACGGTCCAGCACCATCTCGACGGTCGACTCCTTTGCTCAGCGTGGCATCGGGTCCCTGCATCAGCAGGACGCCGATAAGGCCCGCGGCGGCCCCGGCGCCTCCCCCGATACCGCCCCTCCGCAGTACGTGTCCCGCCGCCGCGCCTACGCCGGTGCCGATACCCGTCCCCGCAGCGGCTGTTCCTGCCACTGTTCCAACGTCCTTGCCTTTCTGCCGGGGCTGGTGACCTTATCTTTTTCGCGTTTCAAATTTTCGGTCACGAGCGTCAAGCTGCTCCTAAATCAGAGCGAAAGTTCCGGCTGACGCCATTCGGAAGCGTGATGGAGTCGAACCGCACCTGCAGTTCGCCGCGGCCCTTCACTCGCGCGGGCCGTTTCACTTCAGTGATCGTTCCCGTGACCCAACTGCCTTGCGGAATCAACGATCCTGTTGCCGGAGAGCACGGGAAAGGCGGTTTCCAGATAGATCCGGTCGCCCACGGCGGCTTGCCTCGTGCTGACGCTGTTGATCATGCTGAGCAGAATATGTGTTCCCGGCGGTACGCTGAGCGAACCTTGGTCGGGCGGAGACTCTTCGCGCTGCTTCAGCGCCGGTGCGGCGACTGCGCCGGCTGCGAAGGACGGCCGGCTTGCGCAAGGTAACAGGACGTGCGCGGCCAACGAAAGAATGGACAGCGCGGCAAAACATAACGCAGACCGCGAGTCTCGCATAAATATGTCAGCCTCCCGCATCGCCTGAGAGCTGACTCTTTGCTTTAACGCTCTGCTGACGCGCGCTCGCCTTCTTGACGATCGTGCTCACCGGAAGAACTGCCAGATCTTTCAACGGCGACCCATTGGCACTCGCCCAAGTCGTTTGGCGGCTGCGCCTCAACACTTCAAAGCGTATAGTTGTGGGATGTAATCCCGTGGCGAAACGAACCCCAGCTTCCGACCCGCGATGATCCCGGCAGTTGCGTTCGCTCCGGCAGCTCCCAAAAGCCCGGCATCAGCCGCGAATGCGGCCGGGCGCTGCCAAACCAGCAACTACCACTTCGCTCAATCCAGAACAGAACACGGGTCTCTCGAACGCTCTTGCGTGAGACGATCTTCACTGGTAGCTCGCTCTGGCGCCCATTGCTCGCGCGCCTGCAAACCGGCGAAACAGGGCAAAGCAGACATTGCGGATTTTTCGGCAGGCAAATGGTCGCGCCAAGTTCCATCATGGCCTGGTTCAAAGCGCCTGGCTGTTGCTGATCCAAGCAGTCGTCGGCGAACGCGCCGAAGTGCTTGCGGCCCGCGCGGAGGCGATGTTCGTGTCATCGTCCAGAACCCGGCTCAACACCCGAAAAACATTTCCGTCGAGCACAGCATGAGGAAGATCGAAAGCGATGCTGGCGACCGCCGCAGCTGTGTATTCGCCGACTCCCGGCAACTCCGAATCTCCTCGTAGGTCCGCGGAAACGACGCCGCGCATCGCTGATCCGTTGCGCCGCCTTCTGTAGATTCCGGGCCCGATAGTAGTAGCCAAGCCCTGCCCAGCAGGCGAGCAGATCCGCTTCCGGAGCATCGGCGAGCGTTCGGAAATTCGGGAACCGCTCAAGAAACCGCTCGTAATAGGGAATCACCGCGGCAACCCGGGTCTGCTGCAGCATGATTTCGGAGATCCAGATGGCGTACGGGTCGCGCGTGCGCCGCCACGGTAGATCCCGCCGATGAGCTGCAAACCACGCAGAAGATCGGTCCGAAACTGGTCGATTTCAGCGCGCGGCAGCACATGGCTTGCAGACTCCGGGCGAGTGCGCGGCATCCTATACTGAGGAAGAAATTCTTTCCAGTCTGCGGCGCTCCGTTGAGGCGCCTGCACTGAATCCTGCGATGCCGGAAGACTCCAGCTTAGCGTCTTGTGAATCCGTGGTCGCGGAACAGATAACAGCGGCTGCTCAGCCGGTACTGGCCATTCGCGGAGCGCGCGTCCACAATCTGAAAAATATCGACGTCGATATTCCCCACAATAAGCTGACGGTGGTGACCGGTGTTTCCGGTTCGGGAAAGTCGTCGCTGGCCTTCGACACAATTTACGCCGAAGGGCAGAGGCGCTATGTGGAATCGCTTTCGGCCTATGCGCGGCAGTTTCTGGAGCGCATGGAAAAGCCGGACGTCGATGAGATTCTCGGCATCGCGCCGCCCATCGCGATCCGGCAAAAAAATCAAACGCGAAATCCGCGTTCGACCGTGGCTACTGCCACCGAGTTGTATGATTTCATGCGGCTGCTGTGGGCGCGTGCCGGACGCACCTATTGCCCGAACGATGGGACGCGGATCCAGCGCGACACGGTCGACCAGGTGGCGGACGCGATGCTGGCGCAACCGCCAGGGTTCGCGCTGGTATGCGTTATTTCCGGTACGAAGGCGCAAGGTGATGATGCAGCGGCTCTGCGCGATCGTCTGTTCGATTTGCGCAAGAAAGGCTTCAATCGCCTGTTTCAAAACGGGCGAACGTTTGAGTTCTCTACGCCTGAATCGCTGCTCGAGATCGATTTTTCTAAGCCGCTCTACGTCCTTGCCGATCGCCTGGTCGTTCAGTCCGGATTTGCATCAGCGCCTTGTCGATACGCGTGGAGATCTGTTATCGCGAGAGTGGCGAAGTTTTCTTTGAGCAGGCCGGCGTCGCGGACCCGCAGACTCTCCATTTCAGCGAACGCTTTGCCTGCAAGCAGTGCGGCCAGCAAGCGGCGCCGCCGAGCCGACGCTTGTTCAGCTTCAATAACCCGATCGGTGCGTGTCCGGTTTGCCAGGGATTCGGCAACACCATCGATTACGATCTGGACCTGATCATTCCCGATCCGACGCTTTCGATGGAAGAGGGCGCGGTGGATCCGTGGACCAAACCGCAATACAGCTGGTACTACGACGAAGAGTTCAAGCCGAAATCGCGCGGCAAAGTTCGTCTGAACGTTCCTTATTCCGATCTGACGGCGGACGAGAAAGAATTCGTCCGCAAGCATATCTATCGCTTCTTCGCCGAAGTGGAAAAGAAAAAATACAAAGTTCACGTGCGCGTGTTCATCAGCCGCTATCGTGCCTACACGGAATGTCCGGCCTGCCGCGGCGCACGGCTCAGGCCCGAAGCCTTGTGGGTGCGTCTGGGCGACTGCAATATCGCGCAAGTCTCGCACATGAATATCGCGCGCGCCCAGCGACTTCTTCGACGAACTCGCAATTGAGCCCGGAAGAGAGCGGAGATCGCCGATCGAATTCTCGATGAAATCCGGCAGCGCTGCAAATTCCTGAACGATGTCGGGCTGGAATATCTCACGCTGGACCGGCTTTCGGCGACACTTTCAGGCGGCGAGGCGCAGCGCATTCAGCTTGCGACCTGCCTGGGCTCGCGTTTGGTGGGCGCCGTTTACGTGCTGGACGAGCCGTCGATCGGCCTGCACAGCCGTGACACCGCGCGCCTCATTCACATCCTGAAAGATCTTCGGGAATTGGGAAACACGATCATCGTGGTGGAGCACGATCCGGAAATCATGGCGGAAGCCGATCACATTCTGGATCTCGGGCCGGGCGCTGGCGAGAACGGCGGGCGCGTGATTTTTTCCGGAACCTACCAGCAGCTGCTGCTTCCACCCATCTCAAAAGATCGCGACACTCAATCGCTGACCGGCCGTTATCTGCGCGGCGAACTCGCTGTTTCACGTCGCGCTGAGCGCCGCAAGGTCAACCGAAGCGCACCATCCGGTTTTTTGGCGCTCGGGCTAACAATCTGAAGAATGTTGATGTCGAGATTCCGCTGGGCATGATGGTGGTCGTGACGGGCGTTTCCGGCTCTGGCAAATCGAGCCTGGTGCATGACGTGATCTACCGTGCTTTCGATCTTGCAGGTCAACAAACGACGCGAGAACAGAACGAAAAGACTGCGGCAGACGAAGGTGCCGCTGCGAAAGTTGCCGCTGAAGCGGGTGGAGCGTGCAGACCTGCTGACCAGCGTCGTCATGGTGGATCAATCGCCCATCGGCCGGACGCCGCGCTCGAATCCGGTTACTTATATCAAAGCGTTCGATCTGATCCGTGAGCTGTTCGCATGCACTCCGGAAGCGGAAAGACGCGGCTACACGGCTGGGACATTTTTCGTTCAACATTCCCGGAGGCCGCTGTGAAACCTGCCAAGGCGACGGCACGGTAACGGTGGAGATGCAGTTTCTGGCCGATGTCGAACTGGTGTGCGAGGAATGCAAGGGCACGCGTTATAAACCGAGCATGCTTGACATCCGCTACAAAGGGCTAAACATTCACGAGGTGCTTGCAGTTGACGGTCCGCGAAGCGCTTTCGTTTTTTGCCGACACGCCGAGGCTGATCGCCAAGTTAAAGGTGCTGCAGGAGGTCGGGCTCGGATATCTGAGGCTGGGGCAATCTGCGACCACTCTGAGCGGCGGTGAGGCGCAGCGCGTGAAGCTTGCCGCACATCTGGCGCAGGCGAGTTGCGAAGGGACGTTGTTTCTGTTCGACGAGCCCACGACCGGATTGCATTTCGACGACATCGCGAAGCTGCTTGCAATCCTTCGAACGGCTGATTCAAAATGGCGGTAGCATTCTGGTGATCGAACACAATCTCGACCTGATTCAGGCTGCCGATTGGATCATCGATCTGGGGCCGGAGGGCGGGGAAGCGGGTGGCCGTATCGTCGCGCAAGGCACGCCGGAGGCGATCGCCGCTGTTGCCGAATCGCTACACCGGCCGATACCTGAAGCAAGCGCTGATGCAGCAAGCGATCGCGTAAGGTAAGATAGGAATGCGCTCGCTCCGTAGCCTGCCGTCGATCGACCAGGTACTGCGCAGATTGACCATCTGAACGGTATCCCGCGGAAGTTGATCGCCGATGAAGTCGCGCTGGTTCTCGCGGAGCGGCGCGAATCCATTGCACAGGCGCCGAAGTGCCGGACGTCTCTGTTGAGCAGAGCGTCGAACAGCGGCTGAGGCGGCTTGCTGGAACCATCGCTGCGTTCCGTGATTAACGCCACGGGCGTGATTCTTCACACCAATCTCGGCCGTGCCCCTCTCGCGCACTTTCGGCCCATTGCGCGATATTCCAATCTCGAATATGACTTGGAAACCGGCAAGTCGCGGCAAACGCGATGCTGCATACGGCTGGCTTGATCCAGCATCTCTCGGCAAACCCGCGATTGTCGTAAACAATAATGCCGCCGCAGTGTTCCTGGTGCTGAATGAGCTTGCCGCCGGACACGAGGTCATCGTGTCCCGTGGCGAGCTGATTGAAATCGGAGATGGATTTCGTATTCCGGAGATCATGGCCCGCTCCGGCGCAGTGCTTCGTGAGGTCGGCGACCACAAATCGCACGCGAATTGACGATTACCGATCCGCCATCAATGAACGAACGCGCCTCATTCTGCGCGTGCATCCTTCGAATTTCCGGGTATCCGGTTTCACCGCTCGTCCTGAATTGAAAGAGTTAACCGATCTCGGCCGCGAGCGTGGCATTCCCGTTTATGAGGACCTCGGCAGCGGATGTCTGGTCGATTTGCGCGCTCAAGGAATGGAGGAGCCGTTGGTCTGTAGACAGTCTTTCGGCAGGTGTAAACGTGGTCTCCTTCAGTTGCGACAAGCTGCTGGGCGGCCCGCAGAGTGGAATCATCGCGGGTGACGCCGAACTCGTCCAGCGCATTCGCCGCAACCCGCTGTATCGTAGCCTTTCGAATTGACAAACTCGTCATCGAATCGCTCCAGATCACGCTGCGGCATCTGCTGTCAGAAAATTGGGATGCGATTCCCACCCTGCGCATGATGTTCGCGCCCCTAGACGGAGATTCGCCTCCGGGCCGAGCGCGTGGCCGCAAAACTCCACAACTGCAGCGTGGAGATAAGAGAAACGCAAGCGCCCATTGGCGGCGGCTCGACGCCGGATCAAACCCTTCCTTCATGGGCTGTGGAGTTGAGCGTTCCCAAAGCGGCAGCGTTCGAGAGCGCGATTACGGCGTGCGCCCGTTCCGGTCATCGCGCGTATCGAGCGGGACCGAATCGTTCTCGACATGCGCACCGTAGCCGACGAGGAAGAGGACGCCCTGATCGCGGCCGTCCGTGGCGCCGCGGCTACTTAGTTATCCGACCGCCACACGATCGCTCCGTTGACGATCGTCGCCACCGCTCCGCCGCGGAATGTTCGTCCGTGAAAAGGCGTATTGCGGCTTTTTGACGGCGACCGGTTCACGTCATACGTCCACTCCCGATCGACGTTCAGGATCGTAATGTCGGCCGGCGATCCGCTGCGTAGCGTCCCGCGATTCAGCGAAAGAATCGTTGCGGGATTTGCGGTGAAAAGCCGGATAAAATGCGCGAGGCCGATCTTTCCGGAATGGTATAGCTTCTCCAACCCGAGGCCGATAGCCGTTTCCAGGCCGACGATGCCAAATGGGCAGCGCTCGAATTCCTGCATTTTCTCTG
Organism: uncultured Acidobacteriaceae bacterium; assembly: GCA_963722935.1. Taxonomy (GTDB): domain Bacteria; phylum Acidobacteriota; class Terriglobia; order Bryobacterales; family Bryobacteraceae; genus Bog-105. The sequence continues at coordinate 432,684 of CAVROY010000003.1, forward strand.
CGCCCGGATGCGGCGCGTGATCTGTGGCGATGGCATCAATGGCCCCATTGGTCAAACCCTCGGTGATCGCATCCACGTCGCAGTGCGCCCGGAGGGGAGGCTTCATCTTGTAATTGCTGTCGTACGGCTGCATATCCGCATCGGTCAGCGCGAAATGGTGCGGAGTGGCCTCACACGTCACCCGCACGCCTCGAGCTTTTGCGAAAGCGACCATCTCGACGGAAAGCTTCGAAGAGATATGCGCAACGTGATACCGGCAACCGGTCAGTTCGGCAAGGATCAGGTCGCGCGCAACCATGACATCTTCCGAACTGCGCGGGATGCCGCGCAATCCCAGGCGGGTAGACATCAGTCCTTCGTGCATGTCGCCCCGCGCGCTGAGGTGAAGATCTTCGCAGTGCTCGATCAGCGGCAGATCCAAAGCTCTCGCAAACTCCATGGCCCGGCGAGCCACACGTGCGTTCATAACCGGCTTGCCATCGTCGGAAATCGCGACAATTCCGGCCTGTTTCATAGAAGCCATAGCCGAGAGATCTTCGCCGGCACTGTTCTTCGTGATAGCGCCAATCGGGAAAACGTTCACTACCGCGGATCTGCGCGCGCGATCGCGAATGTAGTTCGTGACGGTCGGGCTATCGTTCACCGGATCGGTATTCGGCATGCAGCAGATCGATGTGAAACCTCCGGCAGCGGCGGCTCGCGATCCGGTCTCGATCGTCTCGGCATGTTCAAACCCGGGTTCGCGAAGATGCACGTGCATGTCGATAAATCCCGGCGCGACGATCAACCCTCGCGCGTCGAACTCTTCCGCCCCTCCAGCCTCAAGGCCGGTGCCTAATTCGCGAATAATCCCGTCTTCAATCGCAACGTCGCAAACACGGTCGAAATTCTGTGCCGGATCCACGACTCGACCGCCTTTGATCACTAACCTGCTCACGTTGCGAATACCCTCTCGAGCACAGCCATCCGGACAGCAATGCCGTTCCCGACCTGATTCAAAATCGCGGAGCGCTGTGAGTCGGCAACTTCGGAAGAAATCTCGCGGCCGCGATTGATAGGTCCGGGATGCATTACGATCACGTTCGACTTAGCGAGATCCATGTGCTCCGGACGTAAGCCGAAGAATTGGAAGTATTCATTGGCGGGAAATGCCGCTTCCTGTTGCCGTTCCAACTGGACGCGCAGCATCATGATCACATCCGCATCGCGGATCGCTTCCTCCATATCGCAGGTCAACTCGATGCCGGGCGCAATGTGGCCGATTTCCCGCGGCAAGAGCGAGGCGGGGCCGCAAAGCACTACCTGAACTCCAAATTTCGACAGCAGAAAAATGTTGGAACGCGCTACCCGGCTGTGTGCGATATCTCCGATAATTGCAACGCGCAGACCTTCCAGAGTTCCGCGTCTGTCGAGGATCGTGAGCGCATCGAGAAGCGCTTGCGTCGGATGCTCGTGCGTGCCGTCCCCGGCGTTCACGATTGGAATAGGTAGATACCGGGAAAGAAAATGCGGTGCACCCGATGCCGAATGCCGCATCACGATCGCGTCGGGACGCATGGCGCCCAATGTATTCAGTGTGTCGACCAGCGACTCGCCTTTGGAGACGCTCGATCCGGCTGCTGTGATGGAGAGAATGTCCGCGCCTAAGCGCTTCGCCGCAATTTCAAAACTGGTTCGGGTTCGGGTGGACGCCTCAAAGAACAGGTTGACAATTGTACGGCCGCGCAAAATCTCGAATCTTTGGAACGTTTGCCCTGGGGCCGGTTGAAAGTCTTTAGATCGTCGCAGAATCGCTTCGATATCCTCGCGCGGGAGCGATTCAATATCGAGTAATCCCTTCCTCATGTTTCGGCGAGTCTTGCGGGCTCCGCGATCGGTTCATCTACCCGTTCGACGAGAAGAACTTTTTCCTGTCCGTCGATTTCCTGAAACTTGACCTCGATAATTTCGTTGCTGCTGGTCTGCACCATGCGGCCTACATAGCGCGCCTCAATAGGAAGCTCGCGATGGCCACGATCGATCAGCACCAATAACTGTACTCGGGCCGGACGTCCGTGATCGAACAATGCGTCCAGCGCCGCACGAATCGTTCGACCCGTGTACAAGACATCGTCCATCAGCACGATGTCTTTCCCGACCACCGAAAAATCGATCTGCCGGGCTTGCACAACCGGCCGTTCCGCAACCGTGGAGAGATCGTCCCGATAAAGGTTGATGTCCAAAATTCCCACCGGAACCCTTATCTTCTCCAAGCTCTCAATTTTCGCTGCTAAACGCTCAGCCAGCGGGACGCCGCGGCGCTTGATGCCGACAAAGGCAAGCCGGTTCAAGTTCGCCGTTTTTTCCAGAACCTCGTGAGCCAGGCGCACTAGCGTCCGGTCAATCTCAGAGGCGCTCATCAACTGTTTCTTTTCGCGGACTGTCGGCATTCAGTTCGGAGGGCGTGCTTCCGTTCACGCCAGATTAGCATGTGCGTAGCCACTCATCGGCTTCGTCCGTCTTTATTGTTTAAGGCGTCCACGGATGCGGCGGGCCAGGCGCTCGATCTCTTCGGTTTTCTTCACCGACGACACCGAAACCACGTAATCCCCGCTTTTCCGCAGGTCGTCCCGGAGTTGTTGGGCCGTGGCCACCAGCTCATTTGCGTCCTTGAGCGCCTGCTCGTGCTGCTGTTTGGCAATCTCATTCTTTTGCGATTTGCCATTCGGCAGTTTCGTGTCTTCGTCCGGGTTCGGCGGCAGTGGTACGGTGCGCGGCTGCTCCTGTTGGTCCTGGCGATTTGCCGGGGCGAGCGCTGGAGCCGCAAATGCCAACAGCGCGGTGCGGCGCGTAGGGTTCATACGGTTGCTATCATAAGCCACTTATGACGTACGTAGAGCTGGGGCGGAGACCCTGGACGTGGACGTAGGCGTCGGCATTGTTGGCTTAGGAAACGTTGGTCTTGGAACTCTCCAAATACTGACCGAGAACGCCAGGTCCATAAAGGAGAAGCTCGGATTTCCGCTCAAGGTCCAAGCTGTCTGCAGTCGTAATGTGCAGGCGAAGAGTCTCCCGCCGCTTTCCGGCGATGTGGCGCGCACATCGGATTGGCGCGATGTGGTGCGCAACCCCGAGATAGACATTGTGGTCGAGTCTATTGGGGGAACGGGTACGGCTGCGCACGTCATTGAAGAGGCGCTTCGCCAAGGCAAGTCGGTGGTTACTGCAAATAAGGAATTGATGGCGCTCCGCGGGGCCGAACTGTGGACCGTCGCAAGCCAGAGCGGTGTCAATCTCGCCATGGAGGCGAGTGTGGCCGGCGGCATTCCCATTCACACCGTCCTTCGTGAGGGCATAGCAGGGGACCGTGTCCTTGAACTCTATGGAATTCTGAACGGCACTAGCAACTTTATCCTTACCGAAATCGAAAAGAGCCACGCCGCGTTCGATTCCGTCGTCGCCGAAGCCCAGCAGCTTGGTTATGCCGAGGCGGACCCTTCCGCCGATGTCGACGGCCTGGATGCGCGCTCGAAGCTGGCGATCATCGCGGCGCTCGCTTTTGGAGAACGGCTGACCCCGGCCGATATTTACGCCGAAGGCATCCGCCGTATCATGCCGGTCGATTTCCAATATGCGCACCAGTTGCAGCACACCATCCGGCTGCTTTGCCTCGCGCGCCAAACGGAAGAAGGACTCTTGCTCTCTGTCCGTCCCAGCCTGATCCCGCAGAACACGATTTTGGCTCATGTGAAAGGTGCCTACAACGCAATCTGGATTCGCGGCGCGTATGGAGAGGACACGTTCTACTATGGCCGCGGTGCGGGTTCCAAGCCGACGGGTGTTGCCGTAGTAAGCGATCTGATGCGAGTCGCACGCGAAATTCGCTTCGGCAGTTGCGAACGCGTAAGTCCCTTCGCTCATGAGCGGCTCGGCGAATACAAGCCGCTGCCCATTGCGACACAAACCGTCCCGTATTATCTGCGTTTTCGTGTGGAAGATAAGGCCGGCATCATTGCCACGCTTGCAACCATTCTGGCCAATCACAATATCGGGATCGACGCCGTCCTTCAGTTGCCCCGCGAGGATTGGCGCGATCTCCCGTTTGTTGTGACTACTGAACCGGCGAAAGAACAAGCCATTCGAGCGGCTATTGTCGATATTCGAGATGCCGATTTCCTGATCGAGGCGCCATTTGCTATGCCGATGGAGCGCGGATTCTAACGCCGGCTGATTCATCCAGAAAGGCGCGACTGCGTTTTACGATTGCAGGAGATCCCCTTTCGAGCCTTCATCCGGTATAACCAGCTTTTACCGCCTCTTCCAGTGCGGACATTTGAGCGGACATCTGTGCGGCGATAACCTGCCTTGCCAATTGTCTATATACCTGATATATAGTCACTTGGTACTTATAGCGAGGCGGCTACGGAAGCGGACATAAAAGCGGACGACCGGGACGAATTACCTTCACTCATGGAGCCGCTTCTCCTGGGTCCCCGTCATCGAGAGCCGCTCATTGATCTCGCGCTCGATCTGACGCAGAAAACGGCGGCGTTTCGGGCCAGCCTACCCGTCAGCATCCTGGCATCGCTTGCCAATCTCGTGCGAGCGATGAATTGCTATTACTCGAATCTCATCGAAGGTCATCACACGCATCCGATCGACATCGAGCGGGCATTGAAGAATGAATACAGCACCGACAGCGATAAGCGGAACCTGCAGCTCGAAGCCAAAGCCCATATCGCCGTCCAGGAGTGGATCGATGCGGGAGGGCTAAAAGGTCGCCTCGCCGTCACGACGGACGGCATTCGGGAGATTCATCGCCGGTTTTGTGAACTGCTGCCGGAGGATCTTCTCTGGGCTGAAGACCCCAAGTCGAAGGACCGGGTGCGTGTCAACCCCGGAGCATTGCGCCACCGTGATGTTAAAGTTGGCCACTTTATTGCCATCAGTCCAGGGGCCTTACCCCGCTTCCTCCATCGTTTTGAGGAGGTCTATGCCAACACTGGCCGCACGGAGGCCATCATCTCGACGGCGGCCGCACATCACCGGCTGCTTTGGATGCATCCGTTTCTCGACGGAAATGGGCGTGTGGCGAGGCTGATGTCCCACGCGGTTTTGCTCGACACGCTCGATACTCGAGCGATCTGGTCGGTAGCACGCGGCCTTGCGCGAAACGTTCAGGAGTACAAACGGCATCTTGCCGAGTGCGACCTGCCTCGCCGCAACGATCTCGACGGGCGTGGCACGCTGAGCGAAGAAGCGCTCGCCGCATTCACTCGTTTCTTTCTCACCGTCTGTCTCGATCAGGTGAACTTCATGGAAGGGCTGATCCAGCCGGACCGCCTGCGCACTCGCATTCTGGCGTGGGCCGAACAGGAAATTAAGGTTGGCGCGTTGCCGCCGAAATCCGGCATCATTCTTGAAGCCGTGCTCTATCGTGGTGAGCTGCCGCGCGGCGATGCCGATGTCGTCGCCGGCACCGGTGAGCGACACGCGCGCCGAATCGTTTCCGCGCTCGTCGAGAAGGGCGTGCTTACCTCGGATAATCTGCGAGCCCCGCTGCGCCTGGTTTTTCCGGCGGCGTTAGCCGGCCATTGGATGCCCGGACTGTTTCCCGAAGGCGCGTGAGTGGGCGGAGCTAAGTTGCCGCTATCGGACGCCATGAACACCATCCTCACGAAATGGCAGGGCATCAAGCGTCCGTACGTTCTTACAAATGGACTGATCGGCGACCGTTTCCATGATGCAGAAACGGCGCTCAAGAAGGCGGTGAAGGATGCGGGCTCACGGGTATCACGTGGAGTAAGCCCTGCTTCATACGGACGTCAAGGCGACCATACGCTATGCCCATAAGGAGCAGGAGCCGCGAAACGCAATGCGGTAAAATCGCTTAGTGCAAAAGCAGTGACAGATCCGTCCGAAGCTGCCTTAAGAGGACCAGTACATGGCCTGTAATCGGATGAATTGAAAAATAATTACGAAATGGAGAGGTGGCTGAGTGGTCGAAAGCAGCGGTTTGCTAAACCGTCGTAGGCCTTTAAAGTCTACCGGGGGTTCGAATCCCCCCCTCTCCGCCATCATCGTTTCAATCAGATCCCTCGACGGCGACCAAAGCCCGCCCCGAACCGGAAGTCCCCCGGCTTCGCCGCGAGGCTGAAGCGGCAATTCCGGCAGCTCGTGAGCGCACTGACGCGCCCGGCCCTGCCCCGCAGCCAGCACCGCGCCGCCACCGCACGGGGGATACAGGCCGGCCGCTTTCCAGAGGACCGCAAGAAAGATCATGCGCCGCGCGATCCGGGTTCCGGCAGAAACCTACGCCGCCGCGACCGGCCATCTGTGGGATACGCTCGACTGGCTTAACCAGTGGCATTCGAACCCTCCCACTCCTTACGACCCCGCCAGCGAGGATGTTGACGCCAGCCCGTCAAATCATCTTCCCCTGCACTTATAGTTCTGCTAACAGCAACAGCATGACCGACAACAACGCCCTCACCCATGTCGCCTATAGCAAGAAGTGGCTGATCAAAAAACAGTTCATATGGCTGGAAATCGGCAAGGGACGACAGGACCGCGACGGCACCTTTCAGAGTTTCCTTGACCGTCCGCCTATCGACGGGTTTAATGGATACGTGTATTTCGCGCCGATTGGCGCACCGCCGCCCGAAGTCGATGACGTGTCATCAGAACTCGACCGGCGCGCCCACCCTTCGGATAAGGCGACCTATAGCCCCCGCCCCTGTTTGACGCCGCGCAGCCGCCCGAACTTTTTGCGCCCGTAGCTCAACTGGATAGAGCATCGGTCTTCGGAACCGAGGGCTGAGAGTTCAAATCCGGGCGTGCCATTTGCTCCCTGCTCGGCCCTGTGCTACAAACACGGAGATGGACGTGCACCTTAACAATCCTGACCTTCAGGCGAAAATTGACCGGTGGGTAAGCGAAACCGGACGTGGCCCCGACGAGCTGGTTGAGGATGCCGTTGCGGGTTACTTCGCCGAGCTGGCCCAGACGCGCGATATGCTCAACAGCCGCTATGACGACCTTGAAAGCGGCAGGGTCCAGCCCATCGACGGTGAAGAAGCGTTCAAAAGCCTGATCGCGAAAACCGAAGCGCAGCGCAACCGCCCTGCATGAGCTGATATAAGCTTCACCCGGAACTCTATAACGACCTGGACGACATACGCGGATATATTGCCGATCACAATCCCGACGCCGCCGGCCGCGTGATAATTGAAATCTTTGACGCATCCGCAATCTGGTTTCGTTCCCCGGCGTCGGCCACCACAGACCGGATCTCACTTCGCGCCCTCTCCGCTTTATACATATGCGCGATTACCTGATTGCTTATGCGCCTGACAAAAAGCCGCTGTGGGTTGTTGCCGCGATGCACGGAAGGCGCAGCCCGCGCGTCCTGGCCGCGATCCTGAGAGGGCGGCAATAGCAACTCTCGACAAAATGGCCCTAATTGTGTGCCGGTCGATGTCAGGGTGCGTGAACATCGGCGTCTATATACGGGTGTGCGCTGATCCCCGGTCGAAGTCAGAACAGGAGAGCGCCACAGGGCAATCTAGGGCAATGGACGGCGGCGTTGACGGCAACTCCGGCATCGTCGGGAACAGGAAACCTGTAAGTTACAGCTTCGCTTGGTCGATCAAAGTATTCGAATCCCCCTCTCCGCCAGATCGCATTTGTTTCCGGGACCTATCCAAGACTGGGCAGGTCCTGAATGCGCCATAACCGGCGTCGAAGCGGTTCGCAAAGGCGCCAAGGCATTTCGCGAACCGACTCTTGTGAATCCCTCGAGTGACATTCGGGCGTACCACTTCGCTTAGCATTTCGCTACAGTAAGCGTGAATATGAACTGTCCAAATTGTGAGTCGGCCAATCCAGATAATGCAATGTTCTGCGCGAACTGCGGCGCGCGATTTGCGGAACGCCTTATACCCGCGGCAACCTTCATATCCATCTCAGTTCCCACAGGAATCGCCGTGGACTGCACCCGGAAGAAATTCCGATGATGAAGAACATTGGAATTGGGTGTTTGGTTGCGCTGCTAATTATCCTCTTATTCGGCCTTTCCTGCACCAGGGCTTGCTTCCGCCATCGCAGGTATTATCGCCGTTATGGAGCAGTCATTCGTCCTGCTATTCCGCCTGTTGCGAGCCTTGAACGGAAATTTGTCGAATACCTGGCGATTCTACCTTAAAAGATGACCCCTGAAGAATTTCGCAAAGCCGGACATCAGTTAGTCGATTGGATTGCGGACTACCGCAGCCGCATCGCCGAGCTGCCTGTCATGGCCCGCACCGCTCCAGGTGAAATTAAAGCTCGGCTTCCGGCAAATCCTCCAACCGGCCCGCAACCATTTGCCGAGATTCTCGAAGATCTCGAAAACATCGTCGTGCCCGGACTATCGCACTGGCAGCACCCGAGCTTCTTCGGATATTTCCCCTCGAACGGCTCGCTCGCGAGCGTTCTGGGCGACTTCGCCAGCACCGGCCTCGGTGTCCTGGGGCTTTCCTGGCAGGCGAGCCCGGCTCTCACCGAAGTCGAAGAGGTGGTTGCGGATTGGATGCGTCAGATGACCGGTCTTTCCGATTCCTGGAGCGGCGTCATTCAAGATACGGCATCCACCTGCACTCTGGTCGCTCTGATGTGCGCCCGCGAGAAAACCACCGGGTTCAGCCTCGATCGCGGAGGATTGCAGGCGGAAAAGCAGCCGCTTGTGGTGTATACGTCCTCGCACAGCCACAGCTCAGTGGATAAAGCCGCGCTGCTCGCCGGATTCGGCCGTAATAACGTGCGGGTGGTTGAGCATGATGCCAGTTTCGGGATGCAGCCCGCTGCATTGGAACAGGCGATCCGTCGGGATCTCGCGGCGGATCTCAAGCCTTGTGCCATCGTGGCCACCACAGGCACCACGGCATCGACTGCACTCGATCCGATTGAAGCAATCGCACGAACCGCAAAACAACACGGCATCTGGCTGCACGTGGATGCGGCGATGGCGGGTTCGGCCATGATTCTTCCCGAATGCCGCTGGATGTGGCAAGGCGTCGAGTTCGCGGACTCCCTCGTTTTAAATCCGCATAAATGGTTGGGGGTCGCGTTCGATTGCTCGCTCTTTTATGTCCGCGATTCCCAGCATCTGATTCGGGTCATGTCGACGAACCCCAGCTATCTTCGCACCGCGGCCGATGCGGAGGTAAAGAACCTTCGCGATTGGGGTCTTCCGCTCGGGCGGCGCTTTCGTGCCCTCAAATTGTGGTTCCTGATACGTGAGCAGGGTGTGGCCGCTCTGCAGAATCGGCTGCGGCGCGACTTAGCCAACGCGCAATGGCTCAAGGAGCAAGTGTCGAACACTCGAGACTGGAGCGTTCTGGCGCCGGTTCCGCTGCAAACCGTCTGCATGCGACACCAGCCGGCGGGATTGGAAGCCGAAGCGCTCGATCGGCATACACTCGCTTGGGTGGAACGCATCAACCGCTCAGGCCGTACGTATTTGACACCGGCCATTCTGGATGGCCGCTGGATGGTCCGCGTTTCGATCGGCGCGATTCCCACCGAGAGGCCGCACGTTGAGGCTCTGTGGCAATTGATGCGCCAGGAAGCAGAACGCCCCTAAACCTTCACCGCAACTCGATCACATCACCCGCCCAAATATTTGGCGGCCCCAATTCGGTGCCGTATGTCTCTCAATCTGAATAGTTTGCGTTTGCCTCTTCCACTCCGGAAGCAAACCGGCCACACCTTCAGCGCCATTGGTACTGCGTTCGACGACTGTACATTCGTGAACGAGTCGAGGATTGGAGGCGGATGCGATCTCAAAATTTATCAGGACGGACCAGGCGTCCCATCCTGCCGGAAGATCCGGATGGATTAGCTGCCCAGCTAAACCGTCTGCTTGTTGGCCAGCCCGAGGCCATTGAGACGATCATTCCGTATATTCAAATGCAGCAGGCGGGGCTTGCTCCGGAAGGACGTCCCATGGGCGTTATTTTGCTTCTGGGACCTACGGGCACTGGCAAAACGCGCACCGTGGAAGCGCTCGCCGAGGTGCTGCATGGAAGCGGCAAAAACCTGTTGAAGGTTGATTGCGGCGAATTTCAGATGGAGCACGAAGTCGCCAAGCTGATCGGCGCGCCTCCCGGATACTTGGGCCATCGCGAAACGCAGCCGATGCTGACGCAAGCCAAATTGAACGGCGCCGCCTCCGAGAGGAGCGACATCTCGCTTGTGTTGTTCGATGAAATCGAAAAAGCCGCACCCTCTATGACGCGGCTGCTGCTCGGCATTTTAGATAAAGCGACCCTGCGGCTCGGCGACAACGCAACCGTGAATTTCGAGAAGACCCTGATTTTTCTGACGAGCAATCTGGGCGCCAGGGCCATTCAGCGCGCAAACAAACCCGACTTTGGCTTTGAAGCGATGTTGCCGCTCCCTTCCGGGGACGACGGGGCCAAAATTCAGAGCATCGGCATGACCGCTGTGCGCCGGAAGTTCTCGCCTGAATTCGTCAACCGCATCGATTCTGTCATCACTTATAGACCTCTCAATCGAGAAGCCTGCGAAGTCATTCTCGATCAGCTTTTTACCAACTTTGCACGCCTCATTCACAATCGGTTAGGCATCCGAGCCTTCCGTTTACACTGCACCGCGGCCGGCAGAGCTCAACTGCTCGACGCCGGAACCAGCGTAGAATTTGGCGCCCGTGAGTTGAAGCGTACGGTTCAGCGCAATTTCATTCAACCTGTCGCCGCGCTCGTCGCAAGGGGTCAAGTGCCGCCGGGGTGCACCGTCATCCTGGATGCAAAAGGCGGCGAGTTCAGCGTCCTGCTTCGAAGCTGATCACCTTTGTCCCCAGGTTGCCGATTGGCTGAACGGAGCTGCACCCGGCTTGTCGATGGTAATCGTCACCTCCACGGCTGGGGTGCGTCTGGTGTATTCGACCGCTCCCAGTCTGAGCTCGTCTAAGCCGAGCTTGACTTCGCGGCGGCTTGTGCCGTCGGTGATCGCCAGCATCGCACCCGCTGCTCCGTCAAGCTCCCGTGCGCCGTGATTCCACGAAATACGCAATAGATGATCGTTGCCCGAGACCGCCAGGTTCAATTGATTCCCTGAATGAATCCACTGAGCCAGCGTTCCCTGTTTTGTGAACGACCACATCAGAAGGCAGGCGCCCGCTCCTATCAGCAGCAGCAGCGTTATCAGCGCAAACAGCCGCCATCTTTGCCGCCGTTGTCCTGCAGGCTCGAGCCCCGCGGCGGCAGCATCGGCCTGAACTTCGGGTAATGCCCGAAACTCCGCTTCATCGAACCGGAATTCCCGCACTGCCGGCTCATCCGGAAGCTGGCCGCTACTCGCGACGAAGAAAGCGGCTGCGTAAGGCGCGCGCGCTTGGACCAGCAGCGCTGTAAAGAATCCCTGCCTGAATTCCGTCGCCAGTAGTCCCCGGTCGGCTAGTGACGGCCGCGGCGGCCCAGGCTGTAATTGGCTGCGAAACAGCCCTACCGCCGCCCGCCCCGATCCGCGGATGCCCCATCGAGTTTCGGCGAAACGCGCTTCGAGTTCGGCGTCCGACAAGTAAGGTCCGCTCGCGTTCCCATCCCGAGCGATCATTTCCACGTCTTCGACGCGTAGCGTCGGCATGTAAGCGTCCGGCATCGAGCCTACCAGTACCCCGCCAATTTCGGTTCCTTGTTTCTCCGCGGCTGCCAGCGCTTTAGAGATCTTCCGAAACTAAATCCAACCTCAACTCAATCGCATACGGCGAGCGATCGGGACTCCACCGTATATACAACGGTGCATCGTCCAAAACGTCCGATTCGATAGGCTTCTTCACTGCTTCATCCTCTAAGCTACAGGGTCGGGCGATAAACTGCATACTGTTTGGCCGCCACGCTGTACCTGATCGCGACGCCGATTGGCAATCTCGAAGACATCACTTTGCGGGCATTGCGCGTGCTGCGGGAAGAAGTGGCGATTGTTGCCTGCGAAGATACCCGCCAGACTCGCAAGCTGCTCGATCGTTACGAGATCCGAAAACGCCTGCTGAGCTGTCACGAACACAACGAAGCAGCTCGAACGGCTGAAATTGTCGAGGCGCTCGAGCGCGGCGAATCCGTCGCGCTGGTAAGCGATGCCGGCACGCCGCTCGTCTCCGATCCCGGATACCGATTGGTTTCGGCTGCCATTCAAAAGGGCATACCGGTTGTGCCGCTACCCGGCGCATCGGCTGTGCTGTCCGCTTTGGCCGCTTCGGGCTTTCCTGCCGAAACGTTCAAATTCGTCGGATTTTTGCCGTCCAAAACCGCTGCGCGGCGTCAGATGCTGGAGCAACTCGTGCGGGAGCCGCCAACTATCGTGGCTTACGAAAGCCCGCACCGCATTTTAGGCAGTTTGAGCGACATGGCGGAACTGTTGGGAGATCGGCCCATCGTGCTTGCCCGCGAGCTCACCAAAATTCACGAGGAGTTTCTGCGCGGCACGGCGCAAGAAATCCTAAACACGTTGGGCGCGCGTCCGTCCGTGCGCGGCGAGATGACCCTAGTGATTGGGCCATGCGAAGAAAAAAAGGCGGATATTGGCGACCCGGTTCAGGAAATCGCGCGCCTGGAGTCCGAGGCCGGTCTGGACAGGATGGAGGCCATCAAAGCCGTCGCGAAACGGATGGGATTGCCGAAACGAGAGCTTTACCGCCGGGCTGCGGGGCAGGGCAACAATCCGCCGGGCACACGTCGTGATTAGCGCCAAACGAACCCACGGCCAGTTTGGGTTCGTTTGGCAAAAAGCGCTCCTCGATCAATTGACGGATCATCCGGACGAACGCCGGGTGGGTGCCGACGGTTGCCGCCCGAACGAATTGCATCCCGAGATCGCGAGCCAAGTTCTTAGCTTCGGTGTCGAGATCGTAGAGAACTTCGAGGTGATCCGAAACGAAGCCAAGCGGCGCAACCAGAACATTCTTAACGTTTTGTGCTTCAAGCGCTCGCAAATGGTCGAGAATGTCCGGTCCCAGCCATGGCTGAGAAGGCGGACCGCTCCGGCTCTGAAAGACGAGGTCCCAGTCGGTGAAGCCCGCCGCTTCGGCCACTAAACGCGATGTTTCGCGGAGCTGTTTTTCGTACTCGCTCGTCTCCGCCATCGAGCACGGGATACTGTGAGCGGAAATTACCAAACGAACTCCCCGATTGGGTTCGTTTGGTAAAAAGCGACGCAGCGCTTCGCGGACTCGGTCTGTTGAAGCCTCGATGAACCCCGGATGATTGTAGAAGACACGCAGCTTGTCTATTCGTGGTGCACCTTCGCCGATTTCGGCCTGCGCGGCCGCGATGTTCTCCCTGTACTGGCGGCAGCTCGAATACGAACTGTAGGCCGAGGTCACAAACGCGATCGCGTGCCGGCGCCCGTCCGTCCTCATCTGGCGTAACGCGTCTGACAGATATGGGTGCCAGTTCCGATTGCCCCAATAAATGGGAAGCTCCAAACCATGGGGGGTGAGTTCGTTTCGTAAGGCGGAGATTAGCTCGCGGCATTGATCGTTAATTGGACTCTTGCCGCCAAAATGATCGTAGTGCGTGGCGACTTCAAGAAGCCGTTGGCGCGGCACGTTCCGTCCCCGCGTGACGTTTTCGAGGAAGGGCAGCACATCGTCGGGCTTTTCCGGGCCGCCGAACGACACGATCAAAACCGAATCGTACATCGCTAGGTCGACAATCCAGTGATACGGTGCAGCTTCAGCATGTTGGTCGAGCCGCGCAAGCCGACGGGCTGGCCTGCCACGAAGACGATGTTGTCTCCGCGTTTGGCGCGCCCGGTCTCGACCAGAACCCGCTCCATCTCATGGAGCATGCGATCGGTGGAATCCATCGCTGGCGAAACAATCGCGTTCACGCCGTAGACGATCGAGAGCTGCCGCGCCACTTCTTCGCTCGACGTGAACGCGTAGACCGGCACCGGAGGCCGATATCGGGCGAGCAGGCGGGCCGACCCTCCGGTGGTGGTGCCAACGGCCAGAGCGACTACGCCTGCGCAGCGGGCCGCATGATACGCAGCATCCGCGATGATTTCAGGGATCGACTGCTCTTCAAGCAGCCACACGTCGGGATACCCTTTGGTCTGGATAGCGTTCTCGGTTTCGCACGCAATGCGCGCCATTACTTTGACCGACTCGACCGGATACTTGCCCGCCGACGTTTCGGCCGAGAGCATGACCGCGCTCGTCCCGTCATAGATGGCATTGGCGACATCACTTACTTCGGCGCGCGTCGGCATGGGATGCTCGATCATCGATTCGAGCATCTGGGTTGCCGTGATCACAAACTTGCTTCCCTTTCTTGCGTGCTCGATGATGGCCTTCTGAATGGCCGGAACCTTTTCAGGTGGCATCTCGACCCCCAGATCACCGCGCGCCACCATAACGCCGTCGCATTCCTGCAGGATGGAATCCAGATTTTGCCAACCCTCCGGCTTCTCGATTTTGGCGATGATCGGCTGCTTGGCTTCCTGCTCCTCGAGCAGATGACGCAAACGCAGCACATCGCGAGCGTTCCGGACGAAGGACAATGCAAAGAAATCGACGCCCTGCTGAATGCCGAAGTGGGCATCTGACACATCTTTTTTCGAGAGCGACGGCGTGCTCACGTGGACGCCCGGAAGATTGATGCCCTTGCGGTCACTGATGGGCCCGCCATTGACGACACTGCAAAGCACTGCCATTCCATCGGTGCCGATCACCCGCAACTGGACGGAACCGTCGGCGAGTAGCACGGGATCCCCCGGCTTCACATCGCGGGCAAACTCCGCGTAATTCGTAGAGGCTATCTGGTCCGTTCCCTCAACCGGCTGAGTGGTAATGGTGAACGTCGCGCCATCCTGCAGGAAAACGGGTCCATTTCGGAAAGTACCGAGGCGAATCTTCGGTCCCTGCAAATCGAGTAGGATGCCGGGCGATGTTTTGTACTCGGCGGAGAGTTCCCGAACGGCTTGTATGCGCCGGCCGAGATCTTCCTGCGTGCCGTGGGAAGCATTGAGCCGGAAGACGTCTACTCCGGCTTCGAACAACTTCTTCAAAATATCGCCGGAATCGGTAGACGGTCCGAGAGTAGCAACGATTTTTGTAGCTCGCATGAAAAGGACAAAACGAACCGATACGCTACGATAGCGGAGACTTCAGCGGGGAAGCAAACACTTACATTTATTATGCCGCTTTATCAAGCAATCGTCCTGGCCATCGTGCAGGGACTTACTGAATTCTTTCCGGTATCGAGCAGCGCGCATTTGATCGTCATTCCGGAATTTCTGCATTGGACTGACGGCGGCCTGGTTTTCGACGTTGCGCTCCACGTTGGCACCCTGGCCGCGGTAATTATCTATTTCTTCAAAGATTGGGTGCAAGTGATTGCCAACGGCTTGGGATTTCCATATCGGGGCCCTCATCCCGATGAAAACAACCGCTCGCTGCTTTGGTATCTGGTAATCGGAACGATTCCCGGAGCAATCGCCGGTTGGAAGTTAGATCAATATGCGGAGCACGCATGGCGCAGTCCTTACATCATCGCTACCGCTGCCATTCTGGTCGCCATCTACATGGCGGTCGCAGACCGCAGGGGTGAAGAGCGGCAGGGGCTGGATCAAATGACTTGGCTCGATGCCCTGATCGTGGGAATTTCGCAGGCATTCGCGATTATTCCGGGAGTCTCGCGAAGCGGCAGCACCATCGCCACAGCCCGGTTCTTTCATTTGAGCCGGGAGGCTGCAGCACGGTTTTCGTTTCTCTTATCGACTCCACTTATTGCCGGCGCAGCGGCCAAGAAGTTCTACGACATTCACAAGCAAGGCGGATTGCCGCCGGATATGAGGTTGCCTTACGCGGCCGGAATTCTTGTGAGTGGGGTGGTGGGACTCGTGGTGATCGCGTTCTTTCTCCGATACGTGCGGCGGAACAGTTTGGCGGTGTTTATCTGGTACCGCATTATTTTTGGCATAATAGTGGTCGCTCTGGCAGTTTTCTTCCGCACCGGCGGATGACCCTACTCTCACCGTCTCGCCACACCCGGCTGAATGAAGCCGTGGGTCTTCTATTGCTTTTACTGGGACTCGCGGTCTCGTTGGCACTCGTTTCGTATTCGCCCGCCGATCCGTCCTGGAACACGGCGACTGGGACGGCGCACACGCACAATCTGCTGGGGCTGTTTGGGGCCAAATGGGCCGATTTCCTGCTTCAGGTTTTCGGAATCAGCGTGTTCTTACTACCGATTCACATTTGGGCTCTGGGCTGGAAGTGGGTACGTTCGGCGCCGATTGAGAGTCCGTGGTTCCGCGTGCTGGGCAGTCTCGCGCTTTGGTTTTGCGTTTCGACCGCATGCGGTCTGCTGCCGCGCCCCTGGCTGATTGCCGGCGCCATTCGCCCGAGCGGGATCGTCGGAATGGTGCTCGCAGACTTCCTGATGGCGCGTTTCGAGATCGCCGGTGCGGCAATCATCACGGTCGCGGCTGGAGTTGTCGCGCTCTATTTCGCTTCCACATTCGAGGTTTCGACGTTGATGCGCTGGCTGCGTGGTCCGTTGGCCAAATGGAAGGCGTTGGTCGCGAGATGGCGGGCGGCTCGCGAAGTCAAGCGTGAAGCGGCCATTCAAAGGGCAAAGGCAAGAGCTGCGGAGCGGCGCGCCCGGCGCAAGGGGCGTACGCAGCCCCAAACGCAAGCCGGAACAAAACCCTTGCTGGTCCGCCATGAAGATGTAGCGCCCTCCGTATTGGACGATGCACCTCCGTTCGATCTGGACAAGAAGCCGGGCAGCAATGGGCAACCCGAGGAGATACCGATCCGGACCCTGGAAGATCAGCCGGCTGAGCGGACGCAGGCTACTGAAGAAGACGCACAAGAAGACGCCATCGAGAGCTTCGCGGATGCTCCGGCTAAGCGGCCGACGGTAAAACGGAAGCGCGGATATAAGCTGCCCTCAACGGATCTGTTGAACGAGACTCCTGCGGGAACGGGGTATGACAGTCAGGAATTAAAAGAGATTGCGAGCCGCATCAAGTCGAAATTAGAAGAGTTCAACGTACGCGGCTCGGTGGTGCAGATCAATCCGGGCCCGGTTGTGACCACGTTCGAATACAAGCCCGAAGCCGGTGTGAAGTACAGCCGGATCACGACGCTGACCGAAGATTTGTGCCTGGGACTGCAGGCTGAATCGATTCTGATCGAGCGCTTACCGGGAAAACCGACGGTCGGAATTGAAGTTCCAAACACGCGTCGGGAGGTAATCAGCTTACGCGAGATTCTGGAGTCGGACGGGTTCCACGATTCGACTTCCAAGATGACGCTGGCGCTCGGAAAAGATATCAATGGACGCATCAAAGTGGCATCGCTCGAAGGCATGCCGCACCTGTTGATCGCGGGATCGACCGGTTCTGGCAAGAGCGTGATGCTGAATTCAATGATCATGTCGTTCCTGTTCAAGACCACGCCGGACGAAGTTAAAATGATCATGATCGACCCGAAACGTGTCGAGCTGGGCATCTACGAAGGCATTCCGCACCTGCTGACGCCCGTTATCACAGAGCCCAAGAAGGCGACCAATGCGCTGCGCAACGCCGTTTTGGAGATGGAGAGGCGGCTGAAGCTGTTGGCGGCTCAAGGGGTGCGGAATATCGACCAATACAATCGCAAAATGTCGCAGATGCAGCAAGTGCCGCGAGGTTTGTTCGACGAGCCGGAAGAAGACGACGATCTCAAACCGCTGCCCTACGTGCTGATTCTGATCGACGAATTGGCCGATTTGATGATGCTCGAGCGTGCCAATGTCGAAGAATGCATTACGCGGCTGGCCCAAATGGCGCGAGCGGTGGGAATGCACCTCGTTCTGGCGACTCAGCGGCCGAGCGTAGACGTCATTACCGGGCTGATTAAAGCGAACTTCCCCTCACGTATCAGTTTCCGGGTCGCTACGCGCGTCGATTCACGAACCGTTCTCGATACCATGGGCGCCGAGCATCTACTCGGCAGAGGCGACATGCTGTTCCTGCCGCCGGGTTCGTCGCGTCTGACACGCGTGCACGGCGCCTTCGTAACCGAAACGGAAATCACGCGCGTTGTGGACTTCTGGAAAGAACAGGCCACGCCGGAATACGATGAGACCTTCCTGCTTGCTCCACCAAATGAAGAGGACGAAGAGGCGGAGACGTTCGATGGCGAACAGGACCCGATGTACGAGGACGCCGTGCGAGTCGTGCTGGAAATGGGAAAGGCCTCGACTTCGACATTGCAGCGGCGATTGCGGCTCGGGTATGGCCGGGCGGCGCGGATTCTGGATATGATGCAGCGCGAAGGGATCATCGGGCCGCCTGACGGCAGCAAGCCGCGCGAAGTCCTGAAGCGACCGGACTGGCTTCGTGAAGTGGACGCGCAGTTACGTTGAGCACGCATGCTTGTGTCGTTAACGCGCAGTGTTTCCCAGAAGCGTTACAAGAACCAAAGCCATACGATCGCCGGCCCACGAAGCGATAGGATCGCGACGTTCCGCACGATGTCCAACGCGGTGCACACGCATCTTCACAACTCCTGAGTACTGAACTGCTTAGCTCTTGAGAATTTCGTCATGCAGGCGTGACGTACCCGGGGGCCGAATTGTTCGTATTCGTGCACAACTGATCCGCGAACCGGAAAGGTTGAAAGGAAATCGAATATGTTTGAATTCAGCAAGCGCGTACTCCGCGCCGGATTGTTCTCCGCAACGATCGCGATATTTGCCGCAACTGCAAGTGCCGCGCAGGCAAAGTTTACCCTTCCGTCCGAGACGCACTGGGGGCTCGCTGTGCTGCCCGCAGGCGAATACACCGTTTCTACGGCACTAGATACGGCGTGGCCCATAGTTTTCACCGTCTCGGGGAATGACAAAACAGTTTATGTTCTTGGCAGCATGGACCGAATCAACGATCGGGCCGAAGGAAGTTATCTGGAAATAGCGGATGTGGGTGGTGTGAAGGTGGTGCGGGAATTTCAGTCGCAGGTGCTCGGAAAAACTTTTCACTTCGATACTCCGAAAGAACTAAAGGTCCGGCTGTCAGCGCGTCACGCGCCGGAAGAGACAACCAGAGTTGCTGTTTTGACGCGCCACTGAGCGCTGTCCGGCGCATGCCATACTCGGGATTGATCGAGAATGGCAGCGGCCGGAATGTCTGAAAAACGGGTGATCGTTGCGATTGACGGACCTGCGGCAGCAGGAAAGAGCACGATCGCCCGGCGCGTCGCCGACAAGCTCGGTTTTGTCTATATCAATACGGGCGCGATGTACCGGGCCATTGCGCTCTGGGCGCTTCGTTTGGGCGTTTCCCTCAGCGACATGCACCGCCTGGAAGAGCTCGCTAAAGCGGCCGATATTGAACTGGCGGCGGGAAACGGACGCGTCTATCTGAACGGAGAAGACGTGACGGAGGCGATCCGAGATCCGCATATTTCGGATGCTGCCTCAAAGGTTTCCGCAGTTCCGGCTGTGCGCCGAGCGCTGTTGGCGATTCAGCGAAAAATCGCCCAGGAACACAGCGTGGTTATGGAGGGGCGCGATATCGGATCGGTCGTGTTCCCCACCGCCCAGGTCAAGATCTTCCTGGATGCCGAGCCCGAAGAGCGCGCTCATCGCCGGGCGTTGGAACTGCAGCAGCAGGGACAGGCTGCCGACGTGCCCTCCGTTAGCGGAGCCATAAAGGAGCGCGACGCACGCGACCGGAAACGGGCCGAGGCGCCTTTAGTCCAAGCCCCCGATGCCGAACTAGTGGATACCACCGGGCTTTCGATCGAGCAGGTGGAAGAGCTCGTCTTAGGCCTGATCCGGGCCCGAACGGCGAACGGGAAGGCAGTGGCTCGGGGGCAGGAAGCGCGAGGGTAACGGGATCTTATCAGGGCGCCCTGGCGTTCCGAGCGGGTTGCCATTCTATGGAACGCTCGGATGCACCATTATGAAAGCGGCGGACTGGAAGCATTTCCGAGTACCATTCACCGAACTTGTGTTTCCCGACGCGTCGTACTTGATGAGACCCGAGACCGGCCGGTTATTCGCCGTATTGTATTGGCCCGAGCCATACAGCGTCAGCCCATTGATCGGTACTCCGCTGTTCGCCGTCACCGCCATATTGCCCCATTGATCGTACCCGAAACTCCGCGACTATGTCCCGGCCCCGCTTTCGCTCGCCGCCGTCAACCGGTTCGCCTTGTCGTATGTAAACGACTCATTGAAGTACGGCAGTGAGCCCAACGGCTGCGACGTCGTCGCCGCGCCGACATCTTCTCCCAGCACGTTCCCGTCGTTGTTCGTCGTCCCCCAATTCGGATATTCGACAAATAACGTCTGGTTGTAATTACTGTTGACGATCCCGTACAGCACATTCGGCTGCAACCGATAGTTATACCCCGCTACACCGGTCAACCCGCTTCCATAGTAGACCACCCACGGTGCCCCATGCGGCATATAGGCAATCCTTGTCACATAATTGTTCTGCGTGCAGCCTAACGACAGGCTCAGGGAATTCGGCCGGTTCGCGCCGTCGTAGCAGGTATAAACCACGCGCCCCGACGGATACGTTTCGCTCGTCAGAGAGCCCGTCAGATTGTACGTATAATTGAAGGTATATACTTGGCGGTTGCCAGTTACGTCTAAATGACACTCGCGGTGTCGTCGTTGCAATATCTGCGGGTAAGCCGATTGAGGGCATCCTAAGCGTATTAGTCGTCACATTCTGTGCATCCACAATCCGCCCCCAGCGCAAACTAGGTGAATAAGGCGCCTGCAATCGTCAATGAGCGTACTGTCCCGACTTGGACTCCGATTCGTTGGTAAGGCTGGAACAGATTTCAGGCGCGACCTAGCTCTGCGCATATCCTTTGCCCTCGTCAAGTGTGCCCACCTTGTAAGATTTCGAATCCATCTCAGAGCGGTACACTCCGTCTAACTAGACTGAGGCCCTTGGGTGTCAAGTAGAACCACAAATCCTCGAAATCCTTGTCAGAAAGCGGAACCGGTGTCGCGTGTGGCGGCTCTGGAGAAAGCATATACGCCTGGGCGCAACCATCTTCAACGAGCTGTTTCAAGACATCGATCAGTTCTTCGCGAGAAGTTTGAAGACCATGGCTGGCGGCTGACTTCATAGTCCAGCCGATGACGTGACCAAGGTCCTCGTAATCGTCCGCCATTGCACGCATCACACACTGTTTCAGAACGGCTGCCCGGCCTTCCATCAGCCTCCACCTTTGGGCGGGCCTGGCCGAACATGCATGTCCACCACCTTGCCTGATTTGTCGACCAGGGTATGGACGGTATAGACGCCGTAAGAGCAGACGTACTCCTGCTCGATGCTCCTGCCTCCGGGTAGAGATGTTGAAGGCTCTTCAACGGTTCTGCCGGGAACGCAGCCGTTCTGCAGTTGATCGACGCGTGGAATTCCCCGAATCCGACCAGCATTGCGAGCAAACTGTGCAATTGTCGGCTGCTGCAAAACAAAGCGTGGGCCCGTATAACGGTATCCCGCCGGGAAGGGCGGCACGGGACCGTTGGGGCTCAATTTCCAAACAAGGTAGCCACCCGTCCCCACGACTAACACGCTACCAAGGCATACAGGGTCCAGAATACATATCGCAGCCGCAGGCGCTCCCGGAAGAATGCCGTTGCCGACTGAAGGAAACGATCCAAACTGCCCCTGCGCGTACACGCCGGTGTCGTTCGGGTTGGTCGGGGGCGAACCCCAAACCGATACCGGGGGCGGAGGAGGACCCGACGGCGGAGGCGGGCTCGAGCCCCAGTCCGGAGGAGGTCCACCGTCCCACCCGCCGCCGCAAAACGGATCCCAGTCGCAAGGATCATCACCTGAGCCCGATCCGAATCCATCCATCCCGCTTGGGTCCAGCATCGTCAGCGGATTATTCGCCACATACGAATATCCGTTCCAGCTCTCCGGATTCATCATGTCCGCGCCCGCATTCCCCGGGTCCGGACTATTAAACCTCCCCAGCACTCCCGTGAAATTGCGCGCATTGAAGTAATCCACCGGCACAATGTTCTCGGTCTCGCGATCCTGCTCCGTGAACCGCTGGTTGATCTTGTCTGCAGCCCCATACTGTGAGCTGCGCCCCGCATACCCCGCCGGTATCTCTTCGCCAAACGGCAGGAAATCGTGCCGCGACACGATATTTGCGTTCTGATCCGTCACCAGCCGCACGCTGCCTAAATGATCGTACGTCAGGTAGCACGTCGAGCACGGCGTCCCGCTCGCATTCTGGATCGCCACCAACTGTCCGCCCATCCGGATGTATTCTTTCGTAAGCGCCGTCGGTCCCGTATACTCGGCCGCCAACTGCCCCAACGCATCATACAGATAGTAAGTCGTCGCGCCGCCCGGGGGTGACGTCTCACCTATATGCGCCTGTGCGACAGCACCGTCCGGAAAAATTATTTCAAACGCTCGAACTTAAGGCGCCTGCTCCCCTCTTCACCCTGCCACGAAAACAGATATAAGCGGCCGTTATTTGAACCGATATTCAACTCGATTTCGGCTGCCGTAGCATCGTTCTGCATCTGTTGGAATGCCAGCCTCACGGTTTGGAATCCGCCAAGCTTAGATAACCACCAGTGCCCGGAACCACTGAACAGACCGGTCTCCGAGCCACCCGGATAAAGGATCTTCCCCGGAAAATTGTTGGCGAAAAAAGTACTATTTCGCCTCACCTCAAGACGCGGTAGACCCTGAATGTCCGAATCTAACTTTGCTGCCTTCAGGTCCGATCGGGGCATCTCCCACGTGCCTGCGACTTCGTCGTGCGTGACCTCCGGGGTACAAGCCGACACAAAGGCAAGTAACGCAAGAACCGTCCCCAGCCGCTTCAAAGTTTTACTGGACTTGGCAGCCATTCAAGTTTGCGGTCCAATAGAAGTCCTGTGATGTGGGAGAAAGCGGACCGCTCTGGAAAAGATTATTTAGCGGCTGTCCCACGTTCTGGTCCCACCATTGTGTGTACCCGATATACGGAGGGTGAGTGGCAGACTCGATTGTCGAGCTGTTCGAGACGTGAAACTGCACCGTCGCCGTTCCCGCGCTCATGTCGAAAGATCCGACGTTATACGTCAGAGCATACGACCCCAAGTAAGTGACTGCCAGGTTGCCGGTCGCGCCACCAGTCAGTAATGTTGAATAATCCCCAAAGTATTTCGGAACACCCTGCAGGCCACTCAGGCTGTAATTAGCTGAGACGTTTCCCGCCGGCGGCACCTGGCCATTCCGCATCTGCCCGCAAATCGAATGCTTCACATTCTGGATATGCGAATGCTGCTGCAGCGTTTGGGTCATAGGCGAGTTTGGCCCGAATGCCTGCTGGCTCGGGCCTGTGCCCGTTGCCCATTGCCAGCCAAGCTGCCAGGGGGTCGTGTCGTTAGTCGAGATACTGTCCCAGTTGCCGTTTGACTGAGCATTGGTTTGTCCCTGGTTGAGAGTGCCGGCATCAGCGGGGTCACCCGGCGATTCCCCCGCACCGACACAACCGTTTCCATCGCCATCATCGGCCAGCCCACCGTCATCGAGAGTCACACAAGATAAACCGAACGGATCGACGGTGCTCAGCGGATTATTCGCCACATAACTATATCCGTTCCAGCTCTCCGGATGCGCCATGTCCGCGCCCGCATTCCCCGGGTCCGGGCTGTTAAACCGTCCCAGCACGCCCGTGAAATTCCTCGCATTGAAGTAATCCACTGGCACGACGTTCTCGGTCTCACGGTCCTGCCCGGTGAAGCGCTGGTTGATCTTGTCCGAAGCCCCATACTGTGAGCTGCGCCCCGCATAGCCCGCCGGTATCTCTTCGCCGAACGGCAGAAAATCGTGCCGCGACACGATATTCGCACTCTGATCCGTCACCAGGCGCACGCTGCCTAAATGATCGTACGTCACATAGCAGGTCGAGCACGGCGTCCCGCTCGCATTCTGAATCGCCACCAGTTGCCCGCCCATTCGGATGTATTCTTTCGTGAGCGCCGTCGGTCCCGTATACTCGGCCGCCAACTGTCCCAACGCATCATAGAGATAGTAAGTCGTCGCGCCGCCCGTCACCTGCTTCCATACCCGGTTCCCGAAGCCATCCGGCAGATACTCTACCGTCACGCCCGAGTTCACATCGTAGGCGATCCAAAACTGGTTCTCCGCCGTGTAACCCATCCGCATCGTGCTCAGCGAGGTCGTGTTGCCCGATGCATCGTAGGCGACGAGCCCCGAGACCAATCGGTTATTTGCCGTATTGTATTGGCCGGAGCCATACGGCGTCAGCCCGTTGATCGGCACTCCGCTGTTCGCCGTCACCGCCATGTTCCCCCATTGATCGTACCCGAAACTCCGCGACCATGTCCCGGCCCCGCTCTCGCTCGCCGCCGTCAACCGGTTCGCCTTGTCGTAAGTAAACGACGCATTGAAATATGGCAGTGAGCCCAACGGCTGCGGCGTCGCCGCCGCGCCGACATCTTCTCCCAGCACGTTCCCGTCGTTGCTCGTCGTCCCCCAATTCGGATATTCGACAAATAACGTCTGGTTGTAATTACTGTTGACGATCCCGTAGATCACATTCGGCTGCAAGCGGTAGTTATAGCTCACCACCCCCGTCAACCCGCTTTATAGTTGATCATAACGCTCGCGGTGCCGTCGCTATAAGTCTTCAGGTGAAGCCGCTTCACCGCATCCTAGGTGAAGCGGGCCGCCTGCAATGATCAAATGAGTATGTTATACGACTGGCGCCCCAAAATGAGTGTACTGTCCCGAATTAGACCGTCCCGAATTAGACCGACTGACTAAGAAGCTGGTCGCTCTATGTCAATCGTTGGCAGTCCAATATCACCGTCTCGTTGCGATCCCTCCCACCGAAGTTGTCCCTGAAAGACGGACTCGTTCCAGCCGGCCAATTCCGTTCCGATGACCCGTAAGCATCGTTCGAGACAATCGAGACCATCCACCCCCGGGACCTCTCTGTCAACGGTTTCGGCGGCAGTAATGAGTTCGCAGCGGCAGCGCGGGTACTCGTTCGCCCGCTGCATTGGCCGATATATCCGAACGATGACCGCTGGGGGCTGACTCGCCTTACCCGCAATGTAATAAGCTCGTTCGCAGATTATCTCGGTATTCAGAAGGGCTCCTCTAGCGCACTCTACGTGAATTGGAAAACGTCGGGAGAGCTCATTGCTCGGGCTGAAGCGGCGGCACAGGAGCGCCTTTCATGCACAGCGCGTGGCGCTGGTAGGCATGATCAAGGCACGCTCTATACTTACCCACTTGTCCGCTCCCGTACGGAAATCTCTTAGCGCACTCAGCCGTGTCCTCACTTAGCTGCCTCTCGCATGCCGGGCCGCGGGCGGGATTCCACGTATAGCGCCTATTGAACTTCTCGAGCGCGATCTCCTTGCTTCCGCCCGCGCTTTGGGCATCAGCAAGCAAAGCAACCACCAGGGCTAGCGGCCCAAGGACAGCCTCAATGACGCCCTTCCCTATCGCAGTCCCGATTGCGGGACCTGGATTGGGCTCCAGGGGCAATCCGAACGGGCCGGTGCATGGTCGGAGCCCGCAACCACCCGGTACCCCGAACGGCCCCGGCACGCTCATCCCACTCGGTAGCCCCAGCGTCTCTCCGTCATTCGGCCACGATCCAAACTGCCCCTGCGCGTACACGCCGGTGTCGTTCGGATTGGTCGAGGGCGAACCCCACACCGATGCCGGGGGCGGAGGCGGACCCGGTGGCGGAGGCGGGCTCGAGCCCCAGTCGGGAGGAGGTCCACCGTCCCACCCGCCGCCGCAAAACGGATCCCAGTCGCACGGATCATCACCTGAACCCGATCCAAATCCATCCATCCCGCTTGGATCGACCATCGTCAGCGGATTATTCGCCACATAACTATACCCGTTCCAGCTCTCCGGATTCGTCATGTCCGCACCCGCATTCCCCGGGTCCGGGCTATTAAACCTCCCCAGCACTCCCGTGAAATTCCTCGCATTGAAGTAATCCACCGGCACGACGTTCTCGGTCTCACGATCCTGCTCCGTGAACCGCTGGTTGATCTTGTCTGCAGCCCCATACTGTGAGCCGCGCCCCGCATACCCCGCTGGTATCTCTTCGCCAAACGGCAGAAAATCGTGCCGGGAGACGATATTCGCGTTCTGATCCGTCACCAGCCGCACGCTGCCTAAATGATCGTAAGTCAGGTAGCAGGTCGAGCACGGCGTCCCGCTCGCATTCTGGATCGCCACTAACTGTCCGCCCATCCGGATGTATTCTTTCGTAAGCGCCGTCGGTCCCGTATACTCGGCCGCCAACTGCCCCAACGCATCATACAGATAGTAAGTCGTCGCGCCGCCCGTCACCTGCTTCCACACCCGGTTCCCGAAGCCATCCGGCAGATACTCCACCGTCACGCCCGAGTTCACATCGTAGGCGATCCAGAACTGGTTCTCCGCCGTGTAACCCATCCGCATCGTGCTCACCGAGGTCGTGTTGCCCGACGCATCATACGCGATTAGACCCGAAACGAGGCGGTTATTTGCCGTATTGTATTGGCCGGAGCCATACGGCGTCAGTCCGTTGATCGGCACCCCGCTGTTCGCCGTCACCGCCATGTTGCCCCATTGATCGTAGCCGAAACTCCGCGACCATGTCCCGGCGCCACTTTCGCTCGCCGCCGTCAACCGGTTCGCCTTGTCGTAAGTAAACGACGCATTGAAATATGGCAGTGAGCCCAACGGCTGCGGCGTCGTCGCCGCGCCGACATCTTCTCCCAGCACGTTCCCGTCGTTGTTCGTCGTCCCCCAATTCGGATATTCGACAAATAACGTCTGGTTGTAATTACTGTTGACGATCCCGTAGATCACATTCGGCTGCAAGCGGTAGTTATAGCTCACGACCCCGGTCAACCCGCTTCCATAGTAGACCACCCACGGCGCCCCATGGGGCATATAGGCAATGTTCGTCACATAATTGTTTTGCGAGCAGTTCTGCGTCAGACTCAGACCGGTCGCCCGGTTCGCGCGATCATAGCAGGTATACACCACCCGCCCCGACGGATACGTCTCGCTCGTCAGAGAGCCCGTCAGATTGTACGTGTAATTGAAGGTATAGACCTGGCTGTTCCCAGTGATCTGCACTTGGCTCTGCTTCGGATTGCCCATAGCGTCGTAGCTCGGATATGTCGTGATGGAGTCGGTGTTGTTCACCTTCGCCAGCCTGCCAATATGATAGGTGTCGTACGTGTAGACGACGCTCGCGGTGCCGTCCGAATAGGTCTTGATCGTAAGCCGGTTGAGCGCATCGTAGCTATAATTAGTCGTAACATTCCGTGCGTCTACCCTGTTATGTACATTGCCATCATTGTCATAGGTGTAAGTGACGGTTCCGCTCTCCGGATTGGTGGACGTCTTGAGCCGCGCCAGCGAATCATATGTGAATGTCCGCACCTGCCCGCCCTGCGTTACCTTTTGCAGCGTGTTATCCGGGCCATACGTGTAACTTGTCGCATAGTTCAGGCCGCTCGGATCTTCCGTCACCTGCGCCAAGCGCTCCGCCCCATCCGTCGAACTCTTCCGCACATGTCCGGCCGCATCCGTCACCGTGGTCTGGTTCCCCGTGTAACTGGTCGTTGTCACCGATCCGTCCTGCGCCGTCACTTGCGTTTGCCGGCCCAGCACATCGTACAAATACGTGGTTCCGTAACTCAATCCGTCCCCGGGCCGCGACGGATTCGTCGTCTGGATCACCCGGCCCAGCGCATCGTAACTCTGCGACACAAATATGAACCCCGTCGAGTTCTCGAACGTGTCCTCCTCGATCGCCCGCCCGAATCGATCGTAAATCGTCTGTGATCGTAGCGCCTTGTCCCCTGCCGCAGTCTGATCCTGATACACGATCGTTGTCGTCGTACCTGGATAGCTGTAATACGTGCTTCCGCTATTGGGCGACTGCACTTGCGTGACCCGCTCCAACGGGTCTGCGTAGGTGTACGTCATCGCCAGACCGTTCGGGTCCGTCACCGATCTCGGCTTCCCCGACTCGTAGTCGTACGTCAGAGATGTCGTGTGATTTAGAGCGTCCTTAACGGAAGTAACGTGCCCATAGGTATTTCGACCGCCATCGGTGTACTGATCGATATAAGAGTAAGTTGTCGTATTTCCGTTCGCATCCTCCGTTGTGACCGTGTTTCCGGCAATGTCATACGCCTCATAGCCGCTAAGCCAAGCCCCAGTCGTATTCAGCCAGCTCTGAATAGTCGTCGCGTTACCCCGATACCCGCTACCCGCGAAGCGTGTATTATCGTGGCCCACAATATTGGGGCAGTTATAGATCGGCGTGTGTGGATTCGTAGTGTACTCGTCATAGAGATAGGTCGTATCCGCATACTTTGTTCCCACGCCGTCTAATACCTTCACCTCACTCGGCAGCCCCAGTATGTTGATGCTCGTATAGGCCGAGCTTGCATTATACGTCGTTTGAGTATGCCGGAGCACTCCGCCTATCGCCCCGGACCCCCAATCGGTTTCCGAACTTGTCGGTCGCATTATTGTACTGGTCGTAGGCGTAGCTGACCTGCGACTCCTGGCCATTATCGAGCGTGGTCAGAACAGAGGCAAGCTGTGGGTCGTGAGGCGGCGCGGCATCGTCTGTCGGAGTAAACCAGTTATTTTCTCCGGAGCCGAAGGGTCGCTGTGTCCAGGATTGCTGCGCGGTTTGCAAAGTGCTGCTTCCATTACTGACGCTCCTCTGAAATTCAATGCCCTGCCACCAGTCCGCAAAATCGGTCGGCTTGCTCGGGGCGGGCATCGTCGAAGCGGGATTCCCGTAAAACGAATGCACCTCTTGACGCAACAGATTGCCTGATGGACCCTCGTACTGAACTGTTACCTTGGTCCCGGGCCGGTTAGGGTGATTCGGATCGATATTGCTCAGGACCGGGGACGCCGATAAGAGCGTCTTCCCCGATAAATTTGTGCCGTCGGCGTACTCGTCCCGCTCGGTCGACTCGCCGGTATATCTGATATCCGCCATTTGCCAGCGCGATCACACCGCTGTTCCCGTTGGCGTTACATCCGGTTTCCAGGTGTTGATAGGCATACGCAGCCCCCGTCGGCAGTGTCAGCCGCTTCAGCTCGCCATACGAGTTATACTGCATCGAATACGATGTACCGTCCGGCATCACGACGGAAGAGACCACCCATGGATTGAAAGTCGTTGAGCTGGACCCGTTCAGTTCCGGAAACAAGCAATGATAGGTCTCGAGCGATTCTCCGGCGGCCAGCGCATTCTGCAGGAGCGCATAATTTACCTTGATCTGTCGTGATGCCCCTCCATAGCCGTAATAAGTGATCACGTCTTGCGAGTCCGTCCCCAGGTCCTCGGTCAAGTTAATCGTTCGCTGCCGGTTCAGCGGGTCGGTGACGGTATAAATGCCGCCACTGTTGGTGGATTGAAACGCAAATTGGATGATGTTCCCGTTTCGATCCTCGATCTTGGATACATAGCTGTCCGGCGAGAACGTATAGTTCGTCCCGTCTCGAGTGGTCAACGTGCCGCCCGCCCCGCTGCTGCCGTACTGTCCATCATAAACGTCGGCAGCCGCGACATACGTCAGGTCCGTCCCGTCCGTGCTGCGGAACACCTTGCCGCGATCAGCATATTGATAGGAAGAAAGCTGGTTGCAATTCGTCAGACTAGTATCCTGCGGTTGTCCGGCATATTTAGTGTCCAGCAAAATCGTCTGTGTTCCGTCATAGCCCGTCCAGATAACATATGTCGTAAACGGACCCAGGCTTTCGTATATCCACGTGCCGTTCTGTTGTTGGACGGGACAAACATTCGGATTGGCGCTCACGCTCGCGATCGCGATGAAGCCGGACGTGTAAAAAATCTGCGGCTGCGGCCTACCCTCGGGCGTGTATGAACCTGCCACTCCGATAACGCTCCATTGCTGCTGAACCGGAATGGCGATATTTCTAGCAACGTTTCCCCGGCCGCCGATGTTGAGAACCGGAATTGTAACCTCGAGACTGCCGTTATAGTAGTTCAGATGATCGATGCCGCTCAAGGCATAGCTGGAGGCCGGACTGCCCGGTGTGACAGCGGCATCGCCGATGCCGCCGTAACCGTCGTTCACGGGGATCTGCCCGTGCAAACCGATCGCGCCGAACAGGGCCGCGAGCACCACAATGATGTGTCGGTGAATTTGATTAGCCATGGCGCGAAAATCCCTAATTGAAAATGATCCGAAAAACAGTGGTTGCCGCGCCGCTCGACTTCAGATGGAACTCGCCCGACGCGCCGTTGATCAAGGCCGCCCAGCGATGTTTCTGAGCGGCTCCCGCGGTGGCGCCGAATCGAAACACCGGGGTCTGGCTCAACACCCCATCCACAACGCTGGCGGGATCGAGTTGAAACGAGCGCTTGATGGTCGCGCATGACATCGATGAGGAGCGTCCGGAGAGAAGATCACCCCTGCTGGTGTCGGGGACCTATGTAGTATCCTACGCTCAGGATGCTCGAAGTCCGGTCGCTGACCAAGTGCTACAGCTCAATTCCGGCGGTAGAAAACGTGAGCTTCGCCATTCAGCCTGGTGAAGTCCTCGGATACCTTGGCCCTAATGGCTCGGGAAAGAGCACGACGGTCAAGATCATCACGGGATTGTTAGAGCCGACGCGTGGAACGGTCCTTTTCAAAGGACGGCCGATCCATGAAGACTTGGCCGGATACAAAAGCCTGCTCGGTTACGTGCCGGAAGAGGCGAACCTTTATCCTTTCTTATCGGGCATCGAGTACCTCGAACTGGTAGGCCGGCTGCGCGGCATGTCGAGCGAATTGGTATCGCGCCGCGCGAACAAGCTGCTGGAACTGTTTTCGATGCGGCCGCACCGTCATAGCGG
The DNA here is from genome assembly GCA_963722935.1 of uncultured Acidobacteriaceae bacterium. GTDB lineage: Bacteria > Acidobacteriota > Terriglobia > Bryobacterales > Bryobacteraceae > Bog-105. Next base: position 463,582 of record CAVROY010000003.1, read on the forward strand.
AATCGGGACGTATTCGAAAGGAATGCGGCAGCGCATTCTGCTCATTTCCGCGCTGATGCACAATCCCGAGCTCCTTATCTTCGACGAGCCGCTCTCGGGACTCGACGTTACATCGGCGCTGATTTTCCGCCAGCTCATCTCGGCATTGCGGCGGGAAGGCAAGGTTATTTTCTATTGCTCGCATGTGCTGGAAACGGTGGAGAAGGTGTGCTCGCACGTGACCATCCTTCAGAACGGCAAACAACTCGCTTACGGGGCTATTGAGGACCTCAGGAAATTCCAAGCGGCGCCGTCGCTCGAAGCCGCGTTCTCGCAGCTCGTGCAAGAAGTGGACGCTGAAAAGTCGGCGCAGGCTATTGTCGAGGCGGTGATGGCATGAAGGGCAGGCGGTCGCTGCGAGAACTGGTTCCGCGGACTCCGTTCTGGGGCCTGATAATGCACTTCGTTCAGCGCCTGTTCGCGGGCGAGGATGAACAGGCGAATGAAACGATGAGTTTGGGAATCGGAGCGGTACTCGCGTTATTAGCATCGCCCGGCGCGTTTGCATCTTTGTTCCTGATGGACAAGTATTCGCCGTTAATGCTTTGGTTGCGTGGAATCCGGCACTTCGATCCGTACCGGGCTTCCATTCCAGACGAGTACTTCTTCATCGTTCTGTCCATGACGGTTTCGGGTCTGGTGACAGTGCTGCGCTGGAATCGCTTGTTTCCCGACAGACGCGACTTCGCCAATCTTGCCGTGTTGCCGGTCCCGATACGAAATATATTTCTGGCCAATTTCGCGGCGCTCTTCGGCTTGGCCGTTTTATTCGGAATTGACGTGAATGGAGTGTCTTCTTTTTTGTTCCCGGCAGTCGTGACCATGGGCGACGGAAGCCTATCCGCGTTCTTCCGCGTGGCGATCAGTCATCTGGCAGCCGTACTGTCGGCAAGCTTCTTCAGCTTCTTTGGCGTATTTGCATTAGTGGGAGCGCTGATGCTGTTCACGCCGAAGCGCCTGTTTCGTCCCATTTCGATCTGTTTGCGAATACTGCTGATCGTAGGTCTGCTGACCCAGTTGTTTTCGAATCTGTTTTTGCAACTGCTGGCCGGTGGCACGCCGAATCCAGCGCAAGGCTACGCTCGCTTGCTTCCCTCGATTTGGTTTCTGGGAGTTTACGAGAATGTGGCTGGACTGGCAAACCCTGCCATGGCCCGCCTGGGTCACGAGGCGCTTCTAGCGCTTCTGCTGCTAATTTTCGTTTTTATCCTTATCTATTCCCTTTGTTATCGCCGGCATTTCCTGCGACTCGCCGAAGCGACGGATTCGCTTACTGGCGGAGGGTTCCATTTTCATTTGCGATTTCCAGATGCACTTGCGAGACTGCTGTTTCGCTCTGAATTAGAGCGCGCGTGCGATAGCTTCGCGCTGCATGTATTGTTCAGGAGCGAGCGTCATCTGATGTTTTTTGGGGCGTATCTTGGAACCGGGCTGGTATTGGTGGCGCAGACCGTTATTGGCGGTGCGACGCAGACAAGTCCCGCTACAGTCCCGAACGCCGCTCTACTCGCGGCGCCTCTGATGATTGCGTTCTTCGTGATAACCGGCTTGCGGTTCGTCTTCGATATGCCCGCTGTGCTGAATGCGAATTGGATCTTTCGCCTGAGTATCAAGAAAGCAGACCCGCCGCCCAACTCTATCGTGCGCCGGCTGATGCTTCTGCTGATCGTGCCTTGCGAAATATTGCTAGTCGCGCCATTTACGGCTTATCGGTATGGATGGCTGGTTGCATCGGAGCACGCTGCAGCCGTAATCGTTTTAACCGTGCTGGCGATCGAGCTGGTCTCGATGAAGTTTCACAAGATTCCATTTACTTGCAGCAAGGAGCCCGATATCCGGCAGTTTCTGTTTCGGATTGTCGCATCCGGATTCGCAGTAATGATCGCTGTCCCGTTGTTGGCGGATCTGGAGCACTGGATGTTGCTTCAGCCAATCCGGCTGACCGGCGGAGCCGTTTCGGCTGCGATTGCATGGATCTATCTGCGACGCTACCGGCGTGCCATGCTGCCCGAAGATACGGCGCTGAAATTCGAAGATCGGGCCGCTTCTCAGTTTGAGCTGCTTAAGCTCGCGTGAAAAGGTATAGGATTCGATATAGGTATGGGCGACTCTGCCAAACTCTCTCACACCGCTGCCCTGATTCTGCAAACCGTGGACAACGGGTGCAGATACGGTTTCGACATCATGGATGCCACCGGACTGCCGAGCGGCACTGTTTATCCCGCGCTGCGGCGGATGGAAACAGAAGGCCTGATTTCTTCGCAATGGGAACCGGAGAAGAAAGCACTCGCCGAACAGCGGCCGGCGCGCAAATATTACCGGATCACCCGCGACGGCGCACAGGTTCTGGAGCGATCGCAGAAACGATATCCTCTGCTCAGTAAGTTAGCCGCGTCCAAATCGCGGCGCTGAAAGTTTATGCCACAGGACCAGCCAACGCCTTTTTCGGTTGTCTTCTGCCATGCGCTGGTTCGTGTCGCGGCTCGGCTGGTTCCGCGCGCTCGGCGTGAGGATTGGCGGCAGGAGTGGTTCGCCGAAATCTGGCATCGCTGGCAATTTTTCTACCATGCGGGCGCGTGGAACGGGCGCGAAGCACTCCGCCTGGTGCGCAATTCCATGGGAGCGTTTGCGGATGCGGCCTGGTATCTGGTTTCCCAAGAAAGCATCTGGAATGGGTTGCGCGATTGGGCGCGGTCTCCGCTGACGTGTCTGGGAGGATTAGCGACTTTGTTGCTGATTCTCGCGGTCGCAACGTCCGGCTTTCCCGCGACACGGCAATTGCTCGCGTTTCACTCGCAACAAAAGGCGGCCGGGCTGCTATTCATCTGGCGGCACCCGGTGATCGGGGGTGGGGACAGAGGATTGCCTCCGGATGTCGCACCAGCCTGGGCCATGCACAGCCAATTGCTACAAAGCGCCGCGGGATTCAGCATCGGCAGAGATCCCGTGACACTTCCCAAGACAGCCGGATTCAGCCCCCTGGTCGTCATTAGTGAACCGCGTTTGTTTAATGTCCTCCAGACGCGATTGCTGACAGGAACTCTTCCGAAAGGTGCGGGAGTGGTGCTGGATCGTCGCACGTGGGTGTCACTGTTTCGTGCGGACCCGAAAGCCATCGGTTCACGAATGCGTATTGGCCGGGAATTCTTCCCTGTCACGGCCGTGCTGACAGAGGACTCCCATTTTTTGACGCGGCAGCCGACCCTTTATTTGATCAAGCACGAGATCGGCGAACCTACAGTGATGGTGGTGGCGCGAGCGCGGCCCGGCGTCACGGAAAGCCAACTGGATCGAGAGCTGACGCGAATTGCGGAAGATTCCACCTATTATTTCTTTCGATCGCAGTTGCGATTGAGATTCCTCGAGAGCACTTTTCTAGCGCCGCTTTTTTTGTTTGGGTTAGCAGTTCTATTATCGATCCTGATGGCGTTGGCCGCGTGCCGGCCGCGGTTTAGCCGTATCCGGTACATCATGAGAGCGGAAAACAGACAAGCCGCTATCCGGCGTGCCGCCTTTTTAATAGCGAAGTTGAGCCTGGCGCTGTCGGTTCTGTTCATCGCGGGCCTGGAGTGGAGCCGATCCGAATCGTCGCTCCTGTATGGCTCCAGAGATCCTGGAAGCGGGCCGTTGCTCCTGTGGATTTATATTGCCGGCGCGATGGGCGTCTTTTTCTGGTCGGTTGCAGATCACCGCGCGCGTTGCCGCGTCTGTCTCCGGATATTGTGCTTTCCCGTCAGGATCGGCTGTCCGGGATGTTTGCTGCTGGATTGGTCGGGAACGGAACTACTTTGCAGCCAGGGACACGGCGTTTTGCATGTGCCTCATCTGGCGCCGAGTTGGGACGAACAAGCCGAACATTGGATTGCGCTCGACGATTCGTGGCACGACTTGTTTGCCGGCACGAAGTGAATCGCTTCAATGCGACCCGCACGGGTGAGTGCGCTTCAATGCGAATGGACTGCTTCGGCCTGCGTTTCGTTGGCCGGGTTGTCCAGATTGATGCGATGCCGGGCGGTCTTCAGCCAACTGGGACGGAAGAAACGGACGTAGCACACCGTGCAGCGCCAAGGAAGAATCGCGAAACTGAGAGCTCGCTCAACGATGTTTTTCCTGTGGGACCGCTGTATTTCCTGTGAACCGCACTTCGGGCAGCGCTCCAGTGCAAGTGAGCGACCGTCTTCTGTCATCTCCCCTTTAGAAGCGCCTGAGCGGCGTGCTGTTGCGGGGCAAAAAGTACTAGTTTGACGATTTCGTGACGGCCTGGTGACGAGGGTCCCTACATCTGTGCGGCTACTCACATCCGACTAGTCTCAAGCCGCGAGGATCTGTCTCACCGACTCGGAACATTCTGGATGGCTTATATAAGCGGAATGAACATCAATGAAGCTCGAGACGTCATGTAGAACGACATTGTGCGGTACGGCGGACGGGTCGTCTGGACCGTCGAGACCTAGCGCATGGCAGTCTCCGCCGAAATCGCCGAACGGGAAGGCAAGCTTGAGAACTTCGTCCCGATTCGAATAGAGCACGTGCACAGACTCACACGCCGCAGGCACGCTTTCGAATTCAGCTCCAGGACCGAAGACATTCCAATCGACCGCGGCACCCATCAAGATCAGTTTGCGGATTCGGAAGTCCGCCTTTTTCAAAGCCTCGAGCGCGACTCGCGCGCCTAAACTGTGCGTAACGACGTTTTCCGGGGAGGATCGCAGATGGCGCATCGAAAAAACGTCTCGAAGACGCAAACCCGCTAAAGTAGCGCGACCGACCGCGGCGGGAAAGTCGAGGGGATGACATCCTCCCGGCCACGAGTACGCGATGCAATCCGCGCGAAGCGCCGCTGAAAATGGAAGAAAGTCCTGGACGACCTGCGCTTCCGTGCGGTTATAGCCGTGGATCATGATCGGCTGCGCAAGCGGTCCGCCATCGAAGAATTGTGTCTGACCCGGTATGACATGCGGGCCAAATTCGCCGGCATTAGCGCTTGATTGGCGACAGGAGATCAGCGTCAACATGGCCAACACGTACCGCGCGACGAAGCGCAAAACGGCTGGCCATTACGGCAAGCTCATGATTCAGCGACAAATATGATTTTGAGCCAAACGGTGATCGAGCTTCAGACGGATATCAAAACAACAGCTTCAGCGCAAACTGAATCTGGCGTGCCGGATAGGTGGTCCGGATGGTGCCGAATGCGGCGTTGGTACTGATCGCAGTGGGCAAGCCGAAATTCGTGTGATTGAGCACGTTGAAGAACTCGGAGCGGAACTGGAGGGCCATTTTCTCGCGGATACGAAAGTTCTTGTCTGCCGCTAAATCCCACTGTTCCAGCCCGGGCGCGCGAAACGCATTGCGGCCGGCGAGACCGAATGGCGCATAAGCGGGAGGCGTCGAGAACGTATACCCGGCGAAATACTTGTTGACCATGCCCGACGTACCCTGGCCGATGGAACTGCCTGAAACGTTGGGACGGAGAATTGCCTCGCCGCGATAGTCGTTCGTCAAACCAGTAACGTCATTGGCGGACGAAGGCGAATAGGAAACGTCAATCGGCGTGCCTGTATTAGCCGTGTTGATGGAATTGAGCTCCCATCCGCCGGCCACAGCGTCCAAAACCGGGTTCATTCTGGCACCCAATTTACGGCCTTTGCCGAAGGGCAATTGATACACAACGCTCGTCACATCAATCAGAGTTACATCGAAGCTGGATGGCCCGCGCTCCGCATTCAGATCGCGGATATTCTGCGGATTGGCTTGATAGTAGCCGGGGTAATATTCCAGCCCCTGCTCGGAATTGCCCAGCGCTTTGGACCATGTAAACGAATTCAAGAAATAGAAGCCGCCTCCGAAGCGATGCTCGAGACGAGCCGACAATCCGTTGTAATCGTTATCACCTGCTGGATCGAGCCACGTGATCGCGCCGAAGTTCCGGATGGGACGGCGCGCCTGGACTCCCAGACATCCGCTCACGACCGTAGCGTTGCAGGTTGCGGTCAACAGGTTCGGGTTGGCCTGATTGTAATCGGCGATAATCGGCAACCGCAGACTGTGATTTCCGTTATATGCGACTTCCAAAACTGTGTTGTGCGTGAGCTCCTGCTGCACAGAGAAAAGCCAGGATTGTATATAGGGCCAGCGAGTGTTCGCAGGAATGTAGTCGATATTGGAAACAATCGGATTGAAGCTGGATGGGCTGTCGATGTTCGTAGTGAAGCTATTCTGCGTCGTCAAGAATGTGGATGGGACCGCGCCCCCTGCGGGTATGGACTGCGTCAATAATCCGAACAATGCGAGAGGAGCGTTGATGCCTTCCTGCGCGCTTCCGACCCGGTTGAAAAACGAATAGCTGATTCCATATCCAGCGCGGAGCACAGTTTTTGGAGTGAGGGTATAGGCCATTCCGAGGCGCGGTCCGAAATCTTTGTAATCCGGATTGACCAGAGCACGATTGTAGATGCTGCCGTTCGCTTGCTCTGACGAGTGTGCCGGTGGTGGGGTCAAAATTCGTCAGGTTGTTGTCACGTTCCCAGATTGGCGTTGCAAATTCCCAGCGCAAGCCGAGATTGAGGGTCAGTTTGGAACTCACCCGATAATCGTCTTGAAGGTAGAGTGCGTTGATGTGCTGGCGGAATTCGTCACCAGGTTATTGCCAAGCTGGATCGTGCTCGGAAGGCCGAACATGAAGTCGGCGAGATCATAACTGGTTGCGTCGCTCGGGACGCTGCATCCGGAAGGCTTGCCCAATTCGGCGCAGGTTGGTTTGCTGAACTGTCCGGCGTACGTGTCCGCGCCATACAGAGGATTAATATCCAAAACTTCGGTGCGGATGTCGTTAAACTCGTAACCCAGCTTGAGGGCGTGCCGGCCTAATATCCAGGAGTAATTCAGTTTCGGGTTGAAGGAGGTAGGGTTCTGGAATTGCGGGTTGCTGGTCTGGCGGCCTAGCTGAGAGAATCCGCTGATGGATTGCGAATTCAAGCCGCCGGTCAAATTCGGCGACGTGGGAAGGCCCGGGATGCCGTAAAGTTGCTCCATGCTGGGTCCGCCTAAATACGGCGGCACTTTTCCGGCGAGAATGTGGTCGAAACCGAAACGCGCGTCGAAGAGCGACGAGGCGGTAATGGTCCAGGTGTATCCGATCGCGGCTTGCTGCTGAATCGCATGAATGTAGCCGTTGCCATTTCCACCCGATGGTCCGGGGATGTCGGGCTGATAATACTGGAGATCTTTGCGCTGGCTGAAGCGCAGAAACGATGTCATCTTGTCGCTGATGTTGTAGTCGATCTTGGCGTCGTATTTGTCGCTGTAATCCCGCACCAGCAGCAGGGCTTCGTAATTGTTGGAGCGGCCGGGCCCGTTCGGGGCGGGAAGACCGCTCAAGACCTGCGCGGCAAATGGATTCAATTGAGAAATCGGAATCGGCTGTGTTCGCCGGGTAAACGGCATGGGTCAGCGGATCGACCACGGCCACAGGTAGCGTACCGCTGCGATCGGCCGCGTCGGGAATGGAATCGAAATTCAGGTATCGCTGCAATTGGCGGAAGCCTTCGTAGTCGGCGAAGAAGAAGAGCTTGTTTTTGATAAACGGGCCGCCGACCGTGAAGCCAAACTGGTTCCGCTGGAGCGTGGGTTTTTGAAAAACGAGCCGGACTGAAAGGTGAAGCCAATCGCGTTCAGATCTGTATTGCGCAGAAACTCGTAAACAGTGCCATGGAATTCATTTGTGCCCGATCGCATAGAGCCGTGTTATGACGCCGCCACCAACGCGCCCGTACTCGGCGCTGTAGTTGCTGGTAATAACTTTAAATTCGGCAATGGCATCGGGCGAGGGCTGCGCGACCTGGTTCGGAATATCCCTGGTTACTGGGCGAGTACGCATTATTATCGAGACCGTCCAGCAGGAAGTTGTTATAGGTGCTGCGCATTCCGTTCACGTTGAAGGCGCCCTCGCGCGGTGTTCCATATCGCGGCGAACAGCACGCCGATCGGAGAACGATGAACGTTCGTCGAAAGCAGCGCAAGGTCCGAATAGTTGCGGCCGTTGAGAGGGAGTTCGACAATCTGCTGTGTATTGACCACCTGGCCGTGTTCGCTCGTATCGGTCTCGAGCACTTCGGCCGCGCTCTGAACCGTTTACAGACTGTGATATGGCGCCGACTTGCATTGTGATATCGACGCGCTGGCGTGCGTTGACGTTCACGACGACACCCGTGGTCTTGAAGGATTGTCAAACCCTGCGAGTTCCGCCGTAATGGTGTAGCGCCCGACCTGTACGTTGAAGAAATCGTACTCGCCGCTATCGTCGGAGACGGTCTTCTTCTCCACGCCGTGTTTTCGTTCGTTAGAGTCACGGAGGCGTTCCGCAGGACTTCCGCCTGAGGACTGTCGTGAACGGTGCCAAGGACTTCAGCCGTTTCGAAATTGTCGCGGAGCAGAAGGACGCGACCCGAGAAAGCAGCACCTACCAGGAACTTCTATGAAGTTACGCATCATCAGACCCCCTAAAGCGTGACCAGTTCGAGATGAGCGGGCATTTAGCCCATAAACGACACAGTTTCTCAGATTAGAATGAACATGGTATTAAACGTTGCACCTTTCCACAAGAACGAACGCGAACTCTTCACGGGATAATTGAGCAATTGGTGACTGACCCAAATCCAGCCTGTCCGGCCGCGTCGATCCGCCCAGCTACCGGCCGAATTGGATCGCGACACGATGATCCACGTGTTACCGCGTGATGTATCTCGCGCGCTGCCTGGACGATCGCGAAGTGCTGCTGAAGCGCCAGAATAAGATTTTTTTCCAGATCAGCGGCGCCGGGCACGAAGCGGTTCAAGCAGCGGCTGGGCTGGTGCTGCGCGCCGGGCAGCGACTGGGTCTTTCCGTATTACCGTGACCGCGCACTAGTGTTGATGCTGGGAATGACGGCCGAAGATATGTTGCTGCAGGCGGTGGGCGCGGCGCGGGACCCCAGTTCGGGCGGACGGCAGATGCCGTCGCATTGGTCTTCGCCTGCTCTGCGGATTGTGACGGGCTCGTCTCCGACTGGAACGCAGTTCCTGCACGCGGCTCGGTTGCGCCCACGGGAAAGCAATATTGCCGGGCGCCGCACTCGGACGAGATCACGCTGGTTTGTTCCGGGCGAAGGCGCCACCAGCGAAGGCGAGTTCTGGGAAACGATGAATGCGGCCTGCCTGGAGCGGCTTCCGTTAATTGTGCTGGTGGAAGATAACGGCTATGCTATTTCGGTTCCGGTCGAACGCCAAACGGCGGGCGGAAATATTGCGCGTCTGCTGGAAGGCTTTCCCGGGCTGCTGCGCCTGGACGTGGACGGCACAAATTTCGTCGAGTCCTTCGCGCGCGATGAAACATGCCGCCGAATATTGCCGGGCGTGGACACGGCCCGGCTCTGGTTCATGCTTCGGTGATCCGGCCATACTCTCATTCGCTATCCGACGATGAGCGTGCATACAAGCCACAAGTCGAGCGTGAGCAGGAGGCGGCCCGGGATCCTCTTACCACGTTTTCCCGAATTTCTAATTCGGGAAGGATATCTGGACAGCATGCGCTCGAGCGCGCGATGCGTGAGCACGGATGCCGAGGTCGCAGAGATCACCCAGCGCGTTTTGCGAGAGTCCCCTCCACGGAAGGGTTCCGTTTTCGACTTCCTGTATTCGGAAAGGTGGACCCGACAGTCAGAGCAATTTGCTGCGCAGCCGCAGTTTCGGGGCGAGCCCCGCACCATGATCGATTCCATCAATCAGACGCTCGCAGAAGAGATGCGGCGCGATTCGAGGATCGTCGTTTTCGGTGAGGATGTGGCCGACTGCAGCCGCGAAGCAATACCTTTCGGAAGTGAAAGGGAAAGGCGGCGTGTTCAAGGCGACGGCCGGTTTGCAGCGCGAATTTGGCAGCAGCCGGTGCTTCAACACGCCGATTAGCGGAAGCCGGAATTGTCGGGCGGGCGGTGGGACTTGCCGTACAGGGGCTGAAGCCGGTACCTGAGATTCAGTTCTTCGATTACATCTGGCCCGCCATGATGCAACTGCGCGACGAGGTCGCTACCTTCCGTTGGCGATCCAACAACGGCTTCTCTTGCCCCATGGTGGTGCGGGTGCCAATTGGCGGATATCTGACCGGCGGACGCAATTTATCACAGCCAATGCGGCGAGGTGACCTTCACGCATGTGCCAGGTCTTCGGGTCGTTTTTCCATCGAATGCGCTGGACGCGTGCGGATTGCTGCGTACGGCGATTCGCAGCGATGATCCAGTGCTTTTTCTCGAACACAAAAAGCTGTATCGGGAGCCGTACAACCGGGCGCCACACCCCGGCCTCGATTTCACGATTCCGTTTGGTAAGGCAAAGATCGTGAAAACGGGACAGAACCTGACGATCGTCACATACGGCGCGCTGGTGCAGAAGTCGCTTCAGGCCGCTCTGCAAGTAGAGCAGCACCGGCGCGGCGTTTCTGTCGAAGTGATCGATCTGCGGACGCTTTCGCCTTACGATTGGTCTACAATCAGCGCGTCTGTTAAGAAGACGAGCCGCGTAGTGATCGCTCACGAGGACGTCGTTGTCGTGGGGCTACGGCGCAGAACTCGCCGCGCGCATAGCCGGCGAGATGTTCACGGACCTGGACGCGCCGGTCGGACGGGTGGCAGCGCTCGATACGTGGGTTGCCTACAGCCCGCAAGCCGAGGAAGAAATTCTTCCGCAGGTGGAAGACCTTGTCAGAGAGAGTGAGCGGCTGCTGTCGTTCTGAGCTACAGTGACGCTTATTGCTGGTGGTGAGAGAGTCGATTCTTCTCCGGCGGCCTATCCTGCTCGCACACGGTTCGAAGGCCGGCACGTGACAATCGCACCATTAGATCCTGTAAGTCACTCTGAAGCGCTCTACCAGGGAAGCTGCGGAGCGGAGAACGACTACCTTTGGAAATTTCTGTTCAATGGTCCGTTTGCGAATCGTGACGAGTTTCATTTGTACTTGGAAGCGAAGGCAAGATCGGAAGACCCGCTATTTTTTGCAATTCTCGAGAACGAATCGGGCACGGCACTTGGTCATGCCGCTTATATGCGGATCGAGCCGGCTCACCGAGTAATTGAGGTGGGCAGCATTCTTTATACACGTCGGCTGCAGAGAACGATTGGCGCTACCGAAGCGATGTACCTGATGGCCAGGCACGCGTTTGAAGAGCTCGGTTACCGGCGGTACGAGTGGAAATGCGACGCTTTGAACGAGCCGTCACGGAAGGCCGCGCTGCGGCTGGGATTCCAGTTTGAAGGAATCTTCCGGCAGCACATGATCGTCAAAGATAGAAATCGGGATACGGCCTGGTTTTCGATGCTCGATAAAGAATGGCCGCTGTGCAAGAGGGCCTTTGAGGCATGGCTCGAACCTCAAAATTTCGATGCGGCAGGCCATCAAAAGAGACCGTTGACAGAGTTTCGCAGGCCCTAGGCAACCACGATCACGTCCAGAGTTCTTGGACCGTGCACGCCTTTGATTCGTGTCATTTCGATATCGGAGGTTGCGGAAGGTCCGGAAATCGTGGTCCAAGGAGCTGTAGCAAAGGCCATCATCTGGCGGATGCCCTCCGCGACCGTTTCGACAATCTGGTTAGCATAAACGATGCAGAGATGATAATCGGGGACGAGCGTGAGAGCGCGACGGCCTTCGATTTTCGAGTGACGAAGCACAATAGTGCCCGTGACAGCAATTGCGAGTGCGCACCCGGTCAGCACGCCTTCACAAGCGTTCAGATCGTCGTAGGCAAGGGCATCATCGATACGGAATTGGATCGACTCCGGCAGGTATCGCCGTGGGAAGCCCGCGGGAATCAGCAGCGAACGTTTAGCACGGTGGACTGCGGCATGGTGAATCTCGTCCGGCAAATTCGATTCCTTGGAATCGTATGTGAGGCAACCATAATCGACCAGCCGGTCTTTGAATAGCTGCACGCGCGCCTGTTCATCGAGCGTGCCTTGTTGCGAATATTTGCGCGGCAGATCTGCATATTCGCAAATAGCGGGCGAATCCGCGACGGCTGCACGGATTCTGTTGAGAATTTCTTCTCGAGCTGTGATCACGGCCGCTCCTGCTTGCGTTTAGACCACCATTGACGGAATGATTCTTTAGGCACGGGCGCGAGGTCGCGGACGTAGGTCCAGGCTCCGAGCATTCCGGGAAGCCGGGAAATCACTCCATCGTGTTCGAACGGAATCTGCGCGATTCGTACCAGTCTCTGCGCCATCGAGAGCCGCTGCGCGTTTGCTAAGGCGAATCCGGCCGCTTTCATTGCAACGCGCTCGGAAAATGGGGCGTCGCCTTGCTCTACAACTTTTGCTCGAAGATGAACGAGAATTTCAGGGATATTGATTTTGACCGGACAAACTTCATAGCACGCGCCGCATAAGGATGAGGCATACGGTAACGATTGCGAATGCTGCATTCCCTGGAGCTGAGGTGTAAGAATCGCGCCAATCGGTCCGCCGTACACCGATCCGTACGCATGGCCGCCGGTTTGCCGGTACACGGGGCAGGTGTTAAGGCAAGCGCCGCATCGAATGCAGTGGAGAGTTTCGCGGGATTCGCAATCGGCGAGCACATTCGTTCTTCCGTTATCGAGCAGAACAACGTGAAACTCCTGCGGGCCGTCGCCGGGAGCAACTCCGGTCCAGATCGAGTTGTACGGGTTCATTCGCTCTCCCGTGGCAGAACGCGGCAGCAACTGCAGGAACACTTCGAGATCCTGAAAAGTCGGGATGACCTTCTCGATTCCGATGAGACTGATGAGCACTTGCGGAAGCGACAGGCACATGCGCCCGTTTCCTTCGGATTCGACCACGCATACGGAACCTGTTTCGGCAACTGCAAAATTCGCGCCGCTGATGGCCACTTTCACACGAAGAAACTTCTCGCGCAGATACTGGCGAGCGGCATTAGTCAAGTCTTCCGGGTTGCCACCAAGCTCCTGGAGCTTCATCTTCTCCATGAAAATCCGGCGGATTTCCATCCGATTGCGATGGAGCGCCGGAACAACGATATGGGAGGGCTGGTCTTCGCCGAGTTGCACGATCAAATCGGCCAGATCCGTCTCGTAAGGAGTGATGCCGGAAGCTTCGAGCGCACTGTTCAGGCCGATTTCATCGGAAGTCATGGTTTTGACTTTGATGACCTCGTCCGCTTGATGGGCTCGCACGATGCCGACGATAATTCGATTCGCCTCGTCCGCATCGCGGGCCCAATGAACTTGTCCGCCAGCCGCTACACAGGCTTGTTCAAACTGCTCTAAATAGTGGGCCAGGTTCGCAAGCGTGTGCTCCTTGATGGCATGACCTGCATCGCGAAGCTGCTCCCAATCGGGTACTTCGGAGACCACGCGGTCGCGTTTCGCGCCGATCACATCCGTTGCGTGACGGACGTTGTGTCGAAGCTGTGTGTTCGCGAGCAGTCGCTTGGCCGTAGCGGGGAATTCAGGAGCTTCCGCGGCGTGGCCGACCCGGATGCTCACGCCAGTTCTCCAGTTTCAGTGGAGGCGAGTATCTCGGCGATGTGAAGGCAGCGAACACCGGCACGTTGGCGGCTCAGTCCACCGCCGATATGCATGAGGCAGGAGTTATCCAGCGCCGTGCAGACTTCCGCGCGGGTGTCGAGCACGCAATGAATCTTGTCCGACAGCATGGCCGCGGAGACCTCGGCATTCTTGATGGCGAACGTTCCGCCAAAACCGCAGCAAACGCCCGCTTCCTCGAGAGGAATCAGCTTGAGGCCGCGCACTTGCTGAAGCAATTGAATAGGTTTATTGCCCACATGTAGAGATCGCAGCGAATGGCAAGAAGGGTGCAACGTGACAGCATGCGGAAAAAACGCTCCCACATTAGTGATTCCAAGTCTATCCACCAGCAGTTCGGAAAATTCGAAAATTCTGGGCAACAATTCGTCAACCGCACGAATGATTGACGGGCTCGCCCAGTTTCGCTGCCATCTTCGGGTAATGGTCGCGGATCATCGCCACGCAGGAAGACGAGGGAATGCAAATCGCTTCCGCCTCGTCAAAGACGCGAAGAAAATGGCGCATGAGGGGAGTTGCGTCCTGTTGGTAGCCGGTGTTGTAGTGCATTTGGCCGCAGCAGGTCTGCGCTTCCGGAAAGTCTACCTGGTGCCCGAGACGTTCGAGCACGGCCACGACTGCTTTACCGGTTTCCGGAAAGAGCGTGTCGTTGTAGCAGGCAATGAAGAGAGAAATTTTCACGCGATGGCCTTTTAATGCGGCCGCGTGTTGAGGTAATTCCCATAACCCACGATGACGGTGGACCCGATCAGAACAATCAGGCCAGTCACTAACAGGCGGATCGCGGTACGGCCCGCACCCTGCCATTCCTTCAATCCGACGCCCCACAAGGTGCTGAAGATCACGATGCTGGCCATGTGCAGCGTCCAACTGGAAAAAGTGTACGCGCCCATTTTGGTTTCGCCCATGCTGTAGAAGAAGAACTGAAAGTACCAGGTGACACCGGCTAAGGCGCACAGCAGATAATTGCGTAGCAGCGGGACGCGAACCGTTTCGTGTAGAACGGCTGCCGGCGCATGCACCAGAACACCCGCGGTTGGACCGCTCAGGGCGGTTTCTTCGATGGGCTGAGGACCCGCCGGAGAGTTAAGTTTTACAGGCAGCTCCGACGCAAGGTATTCGTGGCCGGTTTTGTTGCGGACATTGAGATATACGGTCCAGATGAAGTTTGTCGTGAACCCGCCAATCAGCACGACAATCAACACGGGCAGACCCTGCCACAGGTTGGGAGTGCCAGCACGGATGGTCAGCGCTTTGATGGGATCGCCAGCCGCAAGGCCATACGCGAAGCAGGAACTCATGACGCCCGAAATAAGCGCCACGAGAAAACCTTTTTTCAGATCGAATTCCTTGATGGCCGACTGCTCTTTCGGGACAGAGACCGCGCGTTCTTTGTAGACGCCTGCCAGACCCGCGATGGCGATTCCTGCGAGACAAATACCGATACCCAGCAGAACGACTCGGCCCGGTGTGGTGCGCAAAACCTGGCTCACAAAGGTACCGTTGAAGATCGGAGGCATCAGAGTGCCGAAGGCCGCACAAAGCCCCATGACAATAGCCATGCCGAGCGACAAGCCCAAATAGCGCATCGTGAGTCCAAACGTGAGTCCGCCGATGCCCCAAAGAAGACCGAACAGGAAGCACCAGAACAGCGTGCTGCCCGATGCCGCACCCAGCACCGACAGAAGATGATTCGTCAATAGCGCCGCGAGTGCCCACGGCGCGATAATCCAGCTAAAAACGCCGCCGACCAACCAATAGGTTTCCCATGACCATTGCTTTACGGCACGGAAGGGCACATAAAAACTTCCGGAGGCGAGGCCGCCGAGCCAGTGAAAGAAGACGCCGAGTGCGGGATTCGGATTCATCAGCGCAAGAACGCTTCCGGTAAGCCACCGTCGACGGGAATCACGTGTCCGGTCGTTTTTGCACTTTCATCACCCGCCAGCCACACGATCGCATGGGCGCAGTCCTGAGGCAGAATCGGTTTTCGAGTCAGCGTGCGTTGCGCGTAGAACTCGGCCAGTTTAGTCCGCAGATCTTCCGTGGATTCCGATTCGGAAAACTCGATTTTGTATTTTTTCAGAGACTGCATAACGCGATCGCGCGGGAACATCGTGGAGCCCGCCACGACCGTTGCCGGAGCGACGCCATTGACTCGAACCAGCGGCCCTAAGCCGACGGCCAGTTCGCGAATGAGGTGATTCAGCGCAGCTTTACTGATGTCGTAGGCTTCACTGCCGATCTTGGGAACAACTGCATTCGCTGAGCTTGTCAGTACGATGCTGGCGGAAAGCTTTTGATCGCGAAAAATCCAGCCCGTTTCGCGAGTCAGAAAGTAATTGCCGGTGACATTCACCAGAAACGTAGTGTTCCATTGCGCATCCGTCAGTTGGCCGCCTTGCCCAGTTCCGACGGGAAAGATCGCAGCGGTATTAACGATTCCGTCCAGGCCGCCAAACTGCAGAACGGCGTGATTCGCGGCTGCGGCGATGGATTCCGGCGACGCAAGGTTAACGGCAACATGGGAGACGGCATCGGAAGATGCAACTGTGGCTGCTTCCGCGGCGACTTCCTTTGCGGCCTCGTCATTCATGTCTGCGACCACAACGTGAGCGCCCTTGCGCGCCAGAAGCAGGGCCACTTCGCGCCCGATTCCGCTTCCGCCGCCGATCACGAGCAGGATCTTGCGGCTGAACTCCGATTCGGCCGGCATGCGTTGCAGCTTGGCTTCCTCGAGCGCCCAGTATTCAATGCGGAACGCTTCTGAGCGCGGCAGCGCGACATAGTTGCGATAGGTTGCGAACTCGCGGGACTGTTCCGGCAGCCGGGCCTGAGGGAGTGGATGGCGTGCATCACCTTCTTCCAAGGCGTTTGCTCCGGCCATGACATGAATCGCGTTGATGAAGAATTCCGTGGTGATCCGGGCTTCCTTTTTATTTTTGGCGAAGCCGAAGAGCCCAAGACCGGGAATGACGGCCACAGAAGGATTCGAATCGCGCAGTTTTGGCGATTCCGGCGCTGGCGTGCGCG
This sequence comes from uncultured Acidobacteriaceae bacterium, assembly GCA_963722935.1. Classification (GTDB taxonomy): domain Bacteria; phylum Acidobacteriota; class Terriglobia; order Bryobacterales; family Bryobacteraceae; genus Bog-105. The sequence continues at coordinate 480,227 of CAVROY010000003.1, forward strand.
TCGTAGTATTTTGCGTACTCCGTGCGATAGGCCGAGGCGCGTTCTGCGATTCGCGATTTGAGCACATCGATACTCTCTTCGAATGGGATTCCAATCCACGAACATCGGGCAGATTCGCGTCCGCAGGAAGTGGTCGGGACAACTCGTGCCTAGACCGCCCAGTTGCTTGGCCCATTTGGAACCCGCGAAGCGAAGCGCATCTTCGTGATCCGTGTAATGAGCGATGACGCGCCGGTTGGAAGACATGACGCCGCGCAGTGTAGGAAGGATCTGCGCGGCAATCGACACGCGGCCGGCAACAGGCGCATGCTCCTCGCCTCCAAAGAGCGAGCCCGCCTTCGCCTGATGTTCGATAACAAATTCACCCATCTGGTCGATGGTGCGGATGCTGTTCAGGTAACATTCGCGCTGGGTTTTGCCCCAGGTAAACAGACCGTGACTGCCGAGCAGCGCTCCGTCGCAGCCGGGATTGCTCCTGACCGCCTTCTCCAGTTGCAAAGCAAGCTCGAATCCCGGACGCTGCCAGGGAATCCAGACGATCTTGCGATTAAATTTGCGATTGAATTCCTCGAGCTTCTGCTTTCCATTGGCACTCGCTGCGATCGCGATTGCCCAGTCCGGATGCAGGTGATCGACATGATCGAAAGGAAGAAATGCATGCAAGCGGCGTATCGATGGAAGCAGCGACTTTGTTGTGGCTGAATGACGAGAGCGGATAGTAGCTCACCATCTCGTCTTCGTATGCTTCGCCGCGATACAGGCGCTTCAGCTCTTCCAGGCGATCCAAATACAACAAGGCAAAACCCGACTCTTTAATGGAGCCAAGGTCGCCGCCGCTTCCCTTTACCGCTAGAACGCGGGCGGGCTTGCGTGTAAATGGATCGGGCAACTCGATCTTTGAACTTGTGTTGCCGCCGCCAAAGTTCGTGATGCGCAGATCGGCGCCAAGCAAATTGGACCGATAGCGCAACAGCGCAACGGGGTCCTCGAGGGAAGCCGCATGCTTCTCATCCCACAGGTCTTTCAGATGGGTTGTTTCCGCCGTTTGAGGCATTCTTCACCTACAATATTGCGCAACCGCTCCGTCAGCTATGCATAGGACGAGGAGCTGGACAGGTTTCGAGACTCTCGCTCGGAGGCGATTCGCTCCAAGTAGCCGCTGCTCAAGAGGGCCTGCATGGGATCTTCCGGCAATCCTTTGGATTCCCGCCATTCGCGAATCACAGGGCGTACATCGGTGCTGAAGGCATCCTGTAAACAGGATTCGGCACGGATCAGATCGCATTGTTTCTGGGCTGCCGCCAACCGCTCGTAATCGACCAATGTGGCCTTTGCAAAAAGTTCTTGCGCCATGTTCACAGTTTGAATCATGGCTTCCATCTTGCCTTTCAGATTGTGGCTTTGATCGATCATGTAGGCGATATCGGCGCGCCTGCCCGATTCCCATTCAAAGAAGAGGATCTCATGGAAGATGCGGAACACCTGGTAGGGATCGATCGACCCGAGAGTCAGGTCGTCGTCGGCATAGCGGCGATCATTAAAGTGGAAACCGCCCAGCAGGTCTTCGGACAGAAGCCAGGAAACGATCTGCTCGATATTTTGGGCCTGATAGTGATGTCCCGTGTCGACCAGAACCCTGGCCTGCGGACCGGCAGTTCGCGCGAAATGCATCGCCATGCCCCAATCCGCGATATCCGTGTGGTAGAAGGCCGGTTCAAAAGGCTTGTACTCGATCAGCATGCGCTGATCGGGTCGTAGCGTGGCGTGAACTGTTTCCAGAGACTCTTCGAACAGCCGCTTGCGCTGGCGCATATTGGCAGTGCCCGGGTAATTCGATCCGTCTGTGAACCAGAAGGAAATATCGCGACTATCGAGCTCTGTTGCGATCTCGATGCTCTGCCGTGAATGTTTGAGCGCCTGCTGGCGGACTGTTTGGTCCGGATTACCGAACGAACCGTACTTGTAAATCTGATCCTGGAAGAGGTTGGGATTGATGGACCCGGGACGGACGCCGTATCGAGCGGCAAGCCGCTTGACTTCGGCGCAACTTCGCAATCCCTCCGGAAGATCCCATAGCACATGCAGAGCGATGCTGGGACAAATGCCCGTAAGCAGGTGCACCTGGCCAGCATCGCTGAATTTTTCTTCAATAGTACTTGCCGCCGCGGCTTGAATAAACTTTCCGAAGCGCGTGCCCGTATTCGCGAACCCCCACGACGGAATCTCAATCCGAAACGTGTCCAGTGCGCGAAATACAATTTGACTTAGCGCCGAAGCCATATCCAAAAGGTTGAGTGTCCCACAGTCGCTTAGCTGCGAGTACCGAGGACGCTCAGACCCGCGGAAACGGCCTTCGGCAGGATTTAGGATCTAGCTTGCTTTTGCGGCTGCTGCCCCAGTACTCGAGCTCGACTCCGAGGCGGCGGGCTTTGAGCCGCCAGATGAGCTGATGGGGATTTGCCGGGTTTGACTTTGCCGTTGCGCAACCGGGATGGTAATTTCGAGAACGCCCTGGTTGAATTGCGCACGAGCCTTGTCGGGGTCCGCGCCTTCGGGCAACGGAATTGCGCGGTAGAAGCTGCCGTACACTCGCTCTCTTCTGTGGACACCTCCTTCCTCATGTTCTTCGGACCGTTCACGGCGGCCTGAGAGCACCAAGGTATCGTTGGCCACCTCGAGTTGGACGTCCTCCGGGCGAACTCCCGCGAGTTCCGCATGGACGACGAGATTGCCCTTGCGTTCTGAAATGTCAATTGCCGGCGTCCACGTACCGGTTTGGCCGGCTCCGCCGCCGAACGCCTCGGCGAAAGCACGGTCCATCTCTTCATGCATTCTTCGCATCACACCAAATGGATTGGTAAAGAAATCGGCCGGTGAAGCAAGGAAGGCGGGGCTCGAGAGATTTCGTCTCGAGATCGCACCGGGTTGGCCGGAGGCTTTTTGTTGGGTCTTGGCCGTTTGAGAGCCGGCAGACGTGGCCGGCGTTTGCGTGTTCTGAGTTTCGGTTGGATTGGAGGGCATAACGTAACTCCACGAAATAGACGAAGCTCCGAACGGGACTCGCTACAGCCGAGGTTCTAGATTTAATCCGTCAATTAAGGAGCGGCGGGGCACCTACTGCAATGGCAGTAGCAGTTCGAACCACAGCCGATTGCCCGCATTTTAGCGAGGGAGCTTTCCCAAAACAAAAGGCCGTCTACCCTTCGGTATGCCTGATGCGAAGGAGCTTTCCTCCCGTACATGGCCGGTCTTGCGGCAGTTGAAGAACGGTGACGTGCTTGGCCTGGGAGATTCGGCCGCTTCTCAACGTACGGAGTCGCTGGAGCCGAGAACTAAGCACGCGGATAGAGTTGTCGATTCCGTCTGCCCGTATTGCGCGGTGGGATGCGGGCAGCTGGTCTACGTCAAAGACGAAAAGATCATTGATATCGAAGGGGATCCGCGCTCGCCTCTTTCGAATGGCTGCTTATGCCCGAAAGGCGCGGCCACTTTTCAGCTCGTCACGGGTTCTCACCGCGTGGCAGACGTTCTTTACCGGCGGCCTTATAGCGCCAAGTGGGAGACCATTCCCCTCGAGCAGGCTATGGACATGGTAGCCGCACGTGTCAAAAAGACCCGCGACGCTCATTGGGAGGACGCGGATAAGGACGGCCATCCACTCCGGCGTACCATGGCAATCGCCCATCTTGGGGGCGCGACGCTCGATAACGAAGAGAACTACCTGATTAAGAAGCTCTTCACCGGCCTCGGTATTGTCCAAATTGAAAATCAGGCCCGTATTTGACACTCTTCTACGGTCCCCAGTTTGGGGACTTCGTTCGGCCGCGGCGGTGCGACCGATTTCCCGGGTGACATCGTCAACTCGGATGTCGTCGTCATCGAGGGCTCGAATATGGCCGAGTGCCACCCGGTCGCGTTTCGCTGGGTAATGAAAGCCCGGGAAAAAGGCGCCACCATTATTCACGTCGATCCGCGCTTTACGCGTACCAGCGCGGTGGCCAACATTCACGTCCCGCTTCGCGCCGGCTCCGATATCGCCTTTCTAGGGGGCATCATCCGTTACATCCTCGAAAATGACCGCTATTTCAAGGAGTATGTGGTCAACTACACCAACGCGTCGGCCATTATCAACAAAGACTTCAAAGACACGGAAGATCTCGATGGCCTGTTCAGCGGATGGCAGAAGGACAAGGGCCATTATCAGGCCAAGACCTGGATGTACCAGGATGTCGATCCCGAGCCCGCCGGCGGTGCGCGCGAATCGGAAGCAGGCAAGAAGGGGCAACCCATCCAGCGCCAGCCGATTCAAGCCGAGCACACCGATCCGTCGCTCCAGCATCCGCGCTGCGTCTTCCAGATTCTCAAACGGCACTACTCGCGCTATACGCCGGAAATGGTCGAGGAGACCTGCGGCATACCGCAGCATCTGTTCCTCAAAGTAGCCGAGGAGCTGTGCCGCAATTCGGGACGAGAGCGCACTGGAATGTTCGTCTATGCCGTGGGCTGGACGCAACATACCGTTGGCGTGCAGTATATTCGCACGGCCGCAATCATTCAGCTATTGCTGGGCAACATCGGCCGGCCGGGAGGGGGCATCATGGCATTGCGCGGCCACGCTTCCATTCAGGGCTCTACCGATATCCCGACTTTATACAACCTGCTGCCTGGCTATTTGCCGATGCCGAAGGCCAAGCACGACAAAGATCTCGACACGTATTTGAAACTCAACGCATCACCGTCGGGCTGGTGGGGTGAGTATCCGAAATATTTCGTTTCGCTGATGAAGGCCTGGTTCGGCGACGCTGCGAGGAAAGAGAACGACTGGTGCTACGACTACCTGCCGATGCTCAGTGGCGACCATTCACACATGAATACAGTTGTCGATATGGTCGACGGCACGGTCAAAGGCTACTTTATTATGGGCGAAAATCCGGTTGTCGGCTCGATGAACGGCGCCTTGCAGCGCAAAGGCTTACGTCAGCTTGACTGGCTGGTGGTCCGCGATTTCCAGGTGACGGAAACAGCGGATTTCTGGCGCGAAGCCCCGGAAATCGAGCGCGGAGAGGTGAAGCCCGAAGATATCTCCACCGAAGTGTTTTTCTTTCCTGCGGCGGCTCATACGGAAAAAGATGGCAGCTTTACGAATACCCAACGGCTGTTGCAGTGGCATCACAAAGCGGTCGAACCGAAAGGCGATTCGCGCAGCGAGCTCGATTTCGTCTTTAAACTTGGGCAGCGTCTTAAGAGGCTCTATCGAAATGAGTACGGCGAAGCACGCAACTGGTCCATCCGCGACCTGACCTGGAATTATCCGACACACGGTCCGTTGCAAGAGCCCAGTGCCGAAGCGGTGCTGCACGAGATTAACGGCTATACGGTTGCGGATCGCAAATCCGTTGAAGGCTTCACTTCATTGAAAGACGATGGCTCAACTGCCTGCGGCGCCTGGATTTATTCCGGCGCTTACCGCGATGGCATCAACCAAACCGCCCGGCGCAAGCCTTATTGGGAACAGAACTGGGTCGCGGCCGAATGGGCCTGGGCGTGGCCCCACAACCGGCGGATCTTGTATAACCGCGCCTCCGCCGATCCCGAAGGAAAACCTTGGTCGGAACGCAAGAAACTCGTCTGGTGGGATGAAAAGCAAAAGAAGTGGGTGGGCGAGGATACGCCCGACTTTATTGTGGAACGCCCGCCATCCTATCGCCCAGGTAAGAACGCCCGTGGCAAAGATACTATCTCCGGCATCGATCCATTCGTGATGCAGTCCGATGGAAAGGGCTGGATTTTCGTCCCCGCCGGTCTCGAAGATGGACCGCTGCCCACGCACTATGAGCCGCAAGAGTCCGTCATGAGGAATCCGCTATATGGTCAGCAATGCAACCCCGAGCGGATGGAGTGGTTGCGAAAAGACAATCCGTATCATCAGCCCTACCAGGATCCGCGCTTTCCGTATTTGCTGACCACCTATCGGCTGACCGAACACCACACGGCGGGAGGCATGAGCCGCTGGCTGTCGTGGCTTTCTGAATTGCAGCCCGAGATGTTCTGCGAGGTTTCGCCGGAGCTTGCGGCCGAATGCAAATTGAAGAACGGCGGATGGGCCACCATCCGAACGATGCGGGGAGAAATTGAAGCGCGCGTGCTCGTCACACAGCGAATGCGTCCGCTCCGTATAAAAGGGCGCTCGATTCACCAGATCGGATTACCGTATCACTGGTCGAGCAAAGGGCTGATTCGCGGTGACGCGGCCAACGATCTCATCGGCTTCGTGGCCGACCCGAACGTTGCGATTCAGGAATCGAAAGCTCTTACCGCGATGATTGAGCCGGGCCGCAAGGGTAAAGGACGCCGTCACGTGACAAAATTATCGCCGCACCAGGAACAGCGCGATCTGCCGAAAGCGCGGCATAAGCCGAAAAGCAAGCACGGTTTCAAAGCGATGGAGACCAAGGAAGGGAACGTGTAACGTGACCGGTGCAAAAGGATTTTTCACCGATACGACCCTGTGCATCGGCTGCAAAGCCTGCGAGGTCGCTTGCAAACAGTGGAATCAGTTGCCTGACGACGGCTTCCTGTTCTCCGGAATGTCGTACGACAACACCATGCATCTGGGTGCGTCCACTTGGCGGCATGTGGCATTCATCGAACGGCCTGTTCCGATGCACCCACAAGAGGACGGCGCATTCTCCTGGTTGTTCTCTTCCGACGTATGCAAACATTGCGCCCGTGCCGGATGCCTGGAGAGTTGTCCCACGGGCGCTATTATGCGGACCGAATTTGGATCTGTCTACGTGCAGCCGGACGTCTGCAACGGCTGTGGCTACTGCATCGTGAATTGTCCTTTCGGCGTCATCGACCGGCGTGAAGAAGACGGCCGCGCCTGGAAGTGCACCCTCTGCTATGACCGGCTTCGAGAAGATATGCAGCCCGCGTGCGCCAAGGCCTGCCCAACCGAGTCGATCCAGTTCGGCAATCTTGACGATCTGCGCAAACACGCCAGCGAACGCGTGGAGAAACTGCACGAACAAGGCATGCCGGAAGCCTATCTCTATGGAGCCGACGCAGCGAGTCAGCCGGGCACCGAAGGATTGAATGCGTTTTTTCTGCTCGTCGATAAGCCGGAGGTTTACAATCTTCCACCCGATCCGGTGGTACCCACCAAAAAGGTGAAAGACGCCTGGACCTCTATGGCTGCTGGTGCGCTGGGCATGGCGTTGGTCGCAATTGGAGCTGCGCTGTTCGGCGGCAAAGGCCAGCGTCCATGACAGCCGTTCGGTACAAGAAATCCGTTGAGCCGGTCTACACAGACGGCCGCGATATCGATATCGAAATCGCCGAGCTTTCCGGAGAAGCGGCGGATCAGCAATCCTCCGGCTCGAGCGACAAGCACATTCAGAAGCTGGCGCAAACTTGGACTCACTTGCCCGAGCCCCAGCCCGGCGACCCAACCTACTATGACCGTCCGTTACTGAATGAGCCCGTTTGGGAATGGTCGATACCCACTTATTACTACGTCGGTGGTTTAGCGGGAGCCGCGCTCGTGCTGGCGGCCGCTGTTCAGCTCAAACGTTCGCGTAAGCTCGAGCGGCTCATAAAGCGCTGTCATTGGATCGGCTTTATCGGCTGCGCCATCAGCGGTGCGCTGCTTACGTACGACCTGGGACGTCCGTCGCGGTTCTTCAACATGCTGCGCGTATTCCGTCCGACTTCACCGATGAACATCGGGACGTGGATACTCTGCGGCGCGGGCGCCACATCGATGACGACCGTAGTCTTCCGAGGGCGCCGAGGAATGTTCGGATCCATCGGCGAGTGCACAGGATATGCCTCCGGTATTTTGGGCATGGCGCTTGCGACTTACACAGGCGTGTTAGTCAGTAACACCGCGGTTCCGGTGTGGCAGGAATCGCGACGAGTGCTTCCGGTTTTGTTCGCCGCCTCCGCGATGACGAGTGTGGGATCAGCGTTCGAACTATTCCTTGAAAGCGAACCAGAGCGCCGCATCACAAAAGCTTTCGGAAGTATTGGGCAGTTGGCGGAAATCGCGGCGGCGATGGTGACGGAGAAACAAGTCTCCGTCATTCCGCGCGTGGGAAGACCTTTGAAACGAGGCTTAAGCGGAGCGATGTGGAAGACCGCTGCGATACTCACTGCGACCAGTTTCGTGATCGGCCTGCTCCCCAACCGCTCGCGCGGCAAGCGAATCGGCGCGGGCGTCCTCGGCACGCTGGGATCATTACTGATGCGCTTCGCGGTAGAGCGTGCAGGCGCCGCTTCGGCCCGCGACGCGCGCGCCTCTTTTCATCAGCAGCGCGCCGAAACATTTAATGCTGAATTGGAGTCCTCATAACGCTAACCCCCGAACGTATAGCGCGCATCGATGCCCCAATACTTTTCCCGCAACGCGAACTCGGTCGCGCGGCTAACAGTTTTTGGGGGCATCGCCGCGCTAGCGGTTGTGCTGTGGCTGAGTTATTTGATCGTGCGGTCGCCGTACGAAATGATGCAGAACGTTCCGCGCGAACAACCCGTGCCGTTCAGTCATGAGCATCATGTGAGCGGCTTGGGGATCGACTGCCGATACTGCCACACAACTGTCGAGAACTCCTCCTTCGCCAACCTGCCCGCTACTAAGATCTGCATGAACTGCCATTCACAGATGTGGGCCACGAGTCCCATGCTGGAACCGGTGCGCGAAAGCTACCGCACGGGCAAATCGATTGAATGGACGCGTGTCAACGACCTTCCGGATTTCGTGTACTTCAATCACAGTATCCATATCCATGAAGGGATTGGCTGCGCGACTTGTCATGGCCGCGTGGACAAGATGCCGCTGACCTGGCAGGGGGCGCCGCTCACCATGGAGTGGTGCCTCAACTGTCATCGCCATCCGGAGCGTTACGTGCGCCCTCGCGACCAGGTGTTCTCGATGGACTATGTGCCGCCGCCAAACCAGATCGCACTGGGTAAGCGTCTGATCCGCGAGTATCACATCCAAAGCCTCACCAGTTGTTCCAACTGCCATCGATGAGCAAGACGCACAACCACGATCTCATTCCAGTAGAAGCATTGACCAGGCCCGCGCCGCGCTATTGGCGCAGTCTGGAGGAGTTCGAAGGCACGGCTAGGAACCAGCCGCAAGAAGAAATCGGAGAGGAGGGAATCGAGTTTTCAGGCGCAAGCCGCCGGCGCTTCCTCTCGTTGATGGCGGGCTCCATGGCCTTGGCGGGTCTTACCGGCTGCACGCGCCAGCCGACCGAAACGATCATGCCCTATGTCGATCCGCCGGAGAACGTCATTCCGGGCAAGCCGAAATATTATGCAACCGCCGCGCCGGTGAACGGCATCGCCGAAGGAGTCATTGTCGAGAGCCATCTCGGCCGCCCGACCAAGGTGGAAGGCAACCCCGACCATCCCGCTAACCAGGGCTCCACGAGCGTCCATTCTCAAGCGTGCTTGATGGACCTATACGATCCGGATCGCGCAAAAGAGATCGTCTATCTCGGCGTTCCGCGAGCCTGGGACGCGTTTCTTGAGGCCTGGCAGCAAGGGATTGCGCCTGTCGCCGGCGGCAAAGGCGCCGGATTCCGCGTATTAAGCGAGACGATCGTGTCGCCCACGCTGGGTGCGCAGATTCAGGCGGTACTCAAGAAATATCCCGCGGCACGGTGGCACCAATTCGATCCTGCCGGTCCGCACTCCGCGCGCGCCGCTGCGCTCACCGTCTTCGGGAAGCCAGTGAACACGTACTACAAATTCGACGCGGCGGATGTGGTGGTCTCGCTGGACGCCGATTTTCTGGCGTGCGGCTTCGCTTCGACACGCTACGCCCGGGATTTCTCCATCCGCCGTCGCCGCGGCGATCGCCTCGACATGAATCGCCTTTACGCGATCGAGAGCACCATGACCGCAACCGGAGGTAAAGCCGATCACCGGCTCGCGTTGCGGTATGCCGAGGTGGAATCTTTTGCAATGGAATTGGCTGCGGCGCTTGGCATTGAAGGCAGCGGCAGCGGTGCCTATTCGTTCTGGGTTACGAGGCTGGCGCGCGATCTCCAGGCGCATAAAGGCTCTTCCGTCATTATTCCTGGCGAGCATCAATCGCCTGCCGTACACGCTCTCGCGCATGCCATGAATGCGGCACTCGGCAACGCCGGCAAAACCGTTATCTATACGGACCCGCTTGAAATTCAACCGGTCGATCAGATTGAGTCTCTACGCCAGCTTGCGCGTGAGATGAACAACGGGCAAGTGGAGCTGCTGCTGATTCTCGGCGGCAATCCGGTCTACAACGCTCCACTCGATTTCGAATTTGCGAAAGGACTCGAGCGAGTTAAAACGTCTATTCATACCGGGCTGCACTTCAACGAGACTTCGTTGAAGACCACCTGGCACATTCCGGAGCCACACTTCCTCGAAGACTGGGGCGATGCGCGCGCTTTCGATGGAACCGTCAGCATCATCCAGCCGCTGATTGCGCCGCTTTACGACGGGTCGCACTCGCAACTCCAAATTCTGGACGCGATGTTGCAGTTACCGGGCCGCTCGTCTTATGAGATCGTGCGCGCCTACTGGACGGCGCAAAGCGGCTCGAACGATTTCGAGCAGTGGTGGCGCAAGTCGGTCCACGACGGCCTTGTCGAAAATTCGGCGTTGCCCGCTATCGCACCGGCGTCGCGCAAGAACTTCACCATGGTTTCGGCGCCTCGCCCGAAAGGGCTTCTCGAGCTGGTCTTCCGGCCCGACGTGTATATGTACGACGGCCGCTACACCAATAACGTCTGGCTGCAGGAGTTGCCGCATCCCATGACCAAGCTGACCTGGGATAACGCCGTCTTTCTCAGTCCCAAAACCGCGCGGCGCCTCGGCTTCGATAACCAGCAGCACGTCGAATTGAATTTCCGCGGCCGGCGCGTGCAGGGCTCCGTTTGGATTTTGCCGGGCCAGCCTGACGAATCGGTAACAGTCGATCTCGGCTGGGGCCGCTGGCATTCCGGGCGCGCCGGAAACGGAGCTGGATTCAATGCGTATGCATTGCGCTCCTCGGACGCGCTGTGGTCCGGCGTTGACGTCGAGCTTCGTAAACTCGACACGCCGTATCCACTCGCGACAACCCAGATGCAGCAAGCGATGGAAGGTCGCGATGTTGTGATCTCGAACAGCATTGAAGGCTACAAAAAAGATCGCGATTTCGTGTCGCAGGTAGAACACCCGCCGCCCGAGAACTTAACCATCTATCCACATTGGTATTACACCGGGTACGCGTGGTCGATGTCGATCGATTTAAGCGCGTGTGTCAACTGCCAGGCGTGCGTGGTCGCGTGCCAGGCGGAGAACAACATTCCCGTAGTAGGCAAGGAGCAGGTGCTCGCGCGCCGCGCCATGCACTGGCTGCGCATCGACACCTATTACAAAGGCGACATCGACCTGCCCGCCGCGCACTACATGCCGGTGCCGTGCATGCAATGCGAAAACGCGCCGTGCGAGCTGGTCTGTCCGGTACAGGCCACCAATCACAGCCGGGATGGGCTGAACGACATGGTTTACAACCGCTGCATCGGCACGCGATACTGCTCCAACAACTGTCCTTACAAAGTTCGGCGCTTTAATTTCCTGCTCTTTCAGGATTGGAGCACCGAGACCTGGAAGATGCAGCGCAATCCCGACGTGTCGGTTCGCAGCCGCGGAGTTATGGAGAAATGCACGTACTGCGTACAGCGTATCCGAGAAGCGGAGATTACTTCTCAAGACGAGAATCGCTTCATTCGCGATGGCGAAATTCAAACCGCTTGTATGCAGGCGTGCCCCACGCAAGCGATCGTTTTCGGCGATAAAAATAATCCGGCTAACCGCGTTTCCAAGCTGAAAGCCGAAAACCTAAACTACGCCTTGTATGCGGAGCTGAACACGCGGCCTCGCACCACTTATTTGGCCGAGCTGCGCAATCCGAATCCGGAGTTTTGAGTGGCGCAAGCGATAGCGGTTGAAGAACGGCAACGACATGCGGCCCGGCCGCTGGATCCAAACAATCCGCTGGCGGTGGTTGCACCGAGCACGACCTTCGAGACGGTGAGCGAGCAAATAAGCTCCATCGTGCTGACCCGCAAGACACCGCTCTTTTGGTGGTGCGTTTTCGGTTTCGGCTTGTTCCTGTTTCTCGTGTTCGGAATCGCGGTCACGTATCTGCTCGGCAAGGGCGTTGGCATTTGGGGCGTCGAAATTCCGGTGGCATGGGGATTTGCGATCACGAATTTTGTCTGGTGGATCGGAATTGGGCACGCGGGCACGCTGATCTCCGCCTTCTTGCTGCTCATGAGACAGAGCTGGCGCAATTCCATCAACCGGTTCGCGGAAGCGATGACCATTTTCGCGGTGATGTGCGCCGGGATGTTTCCTTTTTTGCACCTGGGCCGGGCCTGGATCTTTTATTGGATTCTTCCGTATCCCAACACCATGACCGCGCAGCCGAATTTCCGTAGCCCGTTGGTTTGGGACGTGTTCGCGGTCTCGACGTACTTCACGATATCGCTGTTGTTCTGGTACATCGGGATGATTCCCGATCTCGGTACTTTGCGGGATCGCGCGGTGGGCGGATTTCAGAAGGGTTTTTATGGTGTTCTCGCTTTCGGCTGGCGAGGATCTTCGCATCATTGGAAGCTGCACGAGACCGCCTGCCTGCTACTGGCCGGCATCGCGACACCGCTTGTGCTTTCCGTACACACGGTCGTCAGCTTCGATTTCACGATTGCCATCCTGCCCGGTTGGCACTCCACCATTTTTCCGCCCTACTTCGTCGCAGGAGCGATTTATTCGGGCTTCGCGATGGTACTGGCGCTGGGCCTTCCGCTCCGCAAAGTCTATGGACTGCACAATCTCATCACCGTCCGGCATTTGAATAACTGCGGAAAACTGATGCTGGCCACCGGGCTTTTTCTCGCTTACACCTATTTGATTGAGCCGTTCACAGCGTGGTACAGCGGCAACGGTTTTGAGATGTATACCGTGCACAATCGCGCCGTCGGGCCCCATTCCTGGAGTTATTGGCTCGTCATTTTGATGAATGTCATCATTCCACAGTCGTTGTGGTTTTACAAAGTTCGCACCAGGCCCATCCCGCTGTTTGCCGTGTCGATGGTCGTGCTGGTCGGGATGTGGGTGGAGCGCTTCATGATTATCGTCACGGCGCTCGATCGCGATTTCCTGCCTTCTTCCTGGTCGAATTTTATTGCCACTTTCTGGGACAACGCAACGTTCTGGGGCTCGATCGGCATGTTTCTCGTCCTTTTTATGCTCTTCGTGCGCTTTCTTCCGATGATCCCCATGGCGGAAGTCCGCACGTTACTGCCGTTCTCCAGACCGGGCGGAGGAAGCGAGAAGTGAACGAAAGCGAAATTTACGGCCTGGTCGCCGAGTTCGACGACCCCACCGCCCTGCTCGAAGCAGCCCATGAAATAAAAAGGCAAGGCTTTCGAAAACTCGAAGCCTACACTCCCTATCCAATGAAAGATTTGGAGGAGGTCATTCCAGGGCGGAACCTCGTTCCTCCGATCGTCTTGATTGGTGGATTGATAGGAGCCGCGACGGCCTGGAGCATGGAGTACTACATCGCCGCCATCGACTATCCGATCAATGTGGGCGGCCGGCCACTGTATAGCTGGCCATCGTTCATTCCCATCCTGTTCGAGCTGACGGTGCTGTTTGCGGGCTGCTCCGCATTTTTCGGAACGCTGGCGTTGTGCGGCTTTCCGCGGCCGCATTTTCCGTTATTTAATTTGCCTCAGTTCAGCCAGGCAACGAGCAGCCGCTTTTTCCTTTGTATCGAGAAAAGCGACCCACTCTACGACTCGCAGCTGACGGCCAGTTTTCTTCGCGATCTCGCGCCGATAGGAGTCTGGGAAGTTGAGAACACCTAGCTCCATAGCGATCGTGACAGCGGCGCTCTTATGGACCACCGCGTGCCGCCAGGATATGCAGGACCAGCCGAAATATAAAGCGCTGGGAGAAAACAGATTCTTTGCCGATGGGCGGAATGCGCGGCCCATCCCGGCTGGAACCATCGCCCGCGACGAGTTGAACGATACAGATTCTTTTCACACCGGCGTAGCCAACGGCGCGTTTGTCGATACGATTCCAGTCAGTATCGATGCACGGCTCCTCGATCGCGGCCGCGACCGGTACGACATTTACTGTAGTCCGTGTCATGGCCGCACTGGAGACGGCAACGGAATGGTTGCGCAGCGTGGCGTGCGCGCTCCCGCCAATTTTCATACCGATCGCCTCCGCTCCGTCCCGCCCGGCTATTTGTATCAGGTCATCGCCTATGGGTATGGCGCGATGGGCGATTACGGAGACCAGATTGCCGTGAATGATCGATGGGCGATCGTGGCCTATTTGCGCGCGCTGCAGCTCAGCCGCAACGCCACGTTAAGGGATGTTCCGGCCGAGTCGCGCGGCCAGCTCGGGAGCGGACAATGACATACCCCGTTCATGTGTCGCCCTTCGATGCATCGCCCGAATTGCGGCAGGATCTGCGCCGTATCTTCACACCCGCGCTCGGTCTCGGCATCGCGCTGTTCGTCATCTCGGCAATCGGCGGATACTTCAGCCCCGGCGATTTTTTCCACTCCTATTTGATGGGTTATCTATTCTGGCTGGGTCTGACGCTCGGGTCCATGGGCATCGTGATGCTGCAGTATTTGACCGCCGGCGCCTGGGGAATTATGACGCGCCGGACCCTCGAAGCCGCCAGCCGTACGCTTCCCCTGTGTGCGATTCTGTTCATCCCGATCGCGATTGGCATGCCGTGGCTATACGATTGGGCGCACTCGGATCTGGTTAAGAACGAATACGTCCTGCGCCATCGCTACATATACATGAATCCGGCGATGTTCATCGGTCGGGCAATCGTCTATTTCGCGATTTGGGGAACTGTCGCCTATTTCCTGAATAAGTGGTCCGCCAGGCAGGACGAGGAAGGCGGATTCGAAAAACGGCTTGCGTCATTGAGCGCTCCGGGGCTGCTTATTTATGTGTTCACGATCACTTTTGCGACGGTTGACTGGGCGGAATCGCTCGAGAGTAACTGGTACTCCACCATTTGGGGATTTCTGTTCGTTGCCCGCGAAGGCTTGGCCTCGTTCGCGTTCGTCATTATCGCCATGGCGCTACTTTCGCGAAGAGAGCCGCTGGCCAGCAGATTCAAACCGGCGCATCTGCACGATCTGGGCAAATTATTGCTGGTCTTCGTGATGTTGTGGGCCTACTTCGAATTTTCGCAGTTAGTCATTGTCTGGTCTGGTAATTTGACCGACGAAATTCCGTGGTACCTGCACAGATTTGCCACATCCTGGGGCTGGCTCGGCGTGATGCTCATCGTATTGGAGTTCATTGTCCCGTTCCTGCTGCTGCTCTCGCGTCCGCTCAAGCGAAATGTGATTGCTCTGTGTTCGGTGGTGGGTCTTATCATTTTCATGCGCTGGGTGGACCTGATGTGGATCGTCATGCCGAACTATTATCAGCGCGGCTTCCGCCTCACGTGGCTCAATCTCGCGGTTCCCCTCGCCATCGGCTGTGTGTGGATTGCGGTCTTTGTCTGGCAGCTGAAAAATCGGCCGCTGCTCCCTATCAACGCGCCCAATCTTGAAAGAGCTTTGCACCATGGCGAATGAAACACGGGCGAGTGAAACACGGCACGAAGAGACTCGTTTCGAACATTCCGATATCGATAATCGCGGAACTTTCATTGCCGTCATCTCGACCTTCATAGGAATGTGGATCGTTGTCGGTCTACTGTATTTCCTCTTTGCCTATTTTGTTCATCGGCGCGCGGAACTAAGCCCTGCTCCACTGCCCATCGCGATACACGGGAACCCATTGCCTCCCTATCCACGGCTGCAGAGCGCTCCGGCCCGGGATTTGAAAACATTTCGGGCTCGCCAGGATTGGGAATTGAGCCATTACTACTGGATAGACAAGAGCAAGGGAACTGTTGCGATTCCTATCGAGCGCGCCATCGAGATTCTCGCCGCGCGCGGCATCCCGCCTCAGAAGCAGCCGCCGAATCTGGTTTTATCGCAGCCCCAGGCCGGTACGCGTGAAACCGGTTTCGAAGGGAAAGTGGAGCCGGAGCCGCGATGAAACACTCCCCTTTTATCGTCATGTGGATTGGTTTGTTGGCGGCGACGCTCGCGCCCGCTGCCCCGTCGGCACCCGATGCGCCCACTCTGCAAGGGAAGTTTAAGGGCATCGGAATCGAACAGAAGCGGAACGCCCAAATTCCTCTCGATACCGTCTTCAGCGACGAGAGCGGGGCTTCCGTTCCGCTGCGGGCCTTCTTCGGGAAGAAGCCGGTTCTGCTGGCCTTGGTCTACTATCGCTGTCCTATGCTGTGCAGCCAGATTTTGAGCGGCGTCGTCGCCGGACTTCGCCCTCTATCGCTGAAGCCGGGCCGCGATTTCGAAATCGTGGCGATCAGCTTCGATCCCGGCGATACGCCCGCCGAAGCTGCCCTGAAACGAGATCACTACTCGCGCAGCTATTCGAGCAAGGCGGGGACCAACGGCTGGCATTTTCTCACCGGGACCCAATCTTCCATTCAAGCGGTCACCCAGGCGGTGGGGTTCCATTATCGCTGGGATCCCGTGAATAAAATCTTCATCCATGCAAGCGGCATCATGCTTCTCACCCCCGAAGGCCGCATCTCTCGTTATCTATACGGGGTCTACTACGAGCCGAAGGATCTGGAGCTGGGGATGGTCGAATCGTCTCACAACCGCATCGGCTCGCCGGTTGACGAGATCCTGCTGCTCTGTTATCACTACGATCCCAAGACCGGCAAATATGGAGCCGTCGTGCTGAACATTCTGCGCCTTGGCGCCATCCTCACGCTCCTCGTCTTGGGATCTGTGCTGTTTGTGTTTTGGCGTCTGGAACTGCGCAAACACCGGAACGCGTTAAAGGAGGCGCCATACGCATGAGCGCGAACTTCGCACTTCTCATTGCGGCATCTTCCGTCTCCGGAGAAGTGGATCTGGTGTTTATACTGCTGCTCATTCTCTGCACCACGGTCTCCGTCGCTATTGCCGCGTTTCTGATCTATTGCGCGATTCGCTATCACCGCAAATCGGAAAACGAGCTGGGAAGCCAGCAGCGTTACAACATTCCCATCGAGGTCGCTTGGACCGTCATCCCCTTCATCCTGTTCGTGGGCATGTTCGTCTGGGGAGCGAAACTGTATTTCGAAATCGAGCGGCCGCCCGACAACGCGATCGCTATGTACGTCGTGGCGAAGCAATGGATGTGGAAAATTCAACATCCCGAAGGGCCGCGTGAGATCAATGAGCTCCACATCCCCGCCGGCCGGCCGGTGAAGCTCATCATGACCTCTGAAGACGTCATTCATAGCTTCTTCGTGCCCGCCTTCCGGACCAAGCAGGATGTGCTTCCCGACCGTTACACCACCACCTGGTTTGAAGCCACGCAGCCGGGCCAATATCACTTATTCTGCTCCCAGTACTGCGGCACAAAGCATTCCGGGATGATTGGCTGGATTTACGCCATGAGCCCCAGGGATTACCAGACCTGGCTCACGCAAGGCGCGCCGGAGGGATCTCTCGCCTCGACCGGCGAGAAATACTTTCATCAGTTCGGATGCGCAAACTGTCATAACTTCAGCACTCAAGGCCGCTGTCCCGATTTGCGCAACCTATATATGCGACCGGTCCTGCTGACAACCGGAAAGACCGTCGTCGCGGACGATTCCTATATCCGCGAGAAATTACGCGACCCGGACGCTCAGGTTCCCTGGGGATTTTCAACCGGCGTCATGCCGAACTTCACGGGAGTGGTTTCAGAGGAGCAAATACTTGCTCTCGTTTCCTACATCAAGGCGCTGGGGCCACAGCCCGGCTCTCAGGAGCCCTCCAGCTCCGGCGCCGCTCCCCCAGGGTACGGAATGCAAAAAGGCATTGGCGGACCCGGCGCTACATCAAACGCCGGTTCACGGGTGGAGAAGCGCTGATATGATTCAAGCCGTTGCTGACAAAATCGAAAAGAATTACTTGAACCAGAAGCAGGGGTTACTGTCCTGGCTTCTGACTACGGATCACAAGCGCATCGCCATACTCTATACGTTTTCGATCACCTCTTTTTTCTTCATGGGCGGATTCTTTGCGCTTCTAATGCGCCTGGAGTTGATATCTCCCACTAATTGGCTAGTCAGCGCCGCAACTTACAACAAGCTCTTCACCATGCACGGAATCATAATGGTTTGGTTCTTCCTGATTCCGTCTATTCCAACCACGTTAGGAAACTTTTTGATCCCGATGATGGTTGGCGCTAAAGATCTGGCCTTCCCCAAACTGAACTTACTCAGTTGGTATATCTTCATGCTGGGAGGCGGCGTTACAATCTACGCTTTGTTCCGAGGTGGCGTGGACACAGGTTGGACGTTTTACGCGCCTTTCAGCACCACTTATTCGACAACCTACGTGGTTGCGGCGGCGATCGGGATTTTCATTGCTGGATTCTCGACCATCATGACCGCCCTGAACTTCGTCGCAACCATTCACCGCATGCGCGCTCCCGGCCTGACCTGGTTTCGCCTCCCTATCTTCATCTGGTCCATGTATGCCAACAGCGTGGTTCTCATTCTCAATACGCCGGTATTAGCGATCACCTTGGTAATGGTCGCGGTGGAGCGCGTATTCAAGGTCGGAATCTTTGATGCCGCGCTCGGTGGAGACCCGGTGCTGTTTCAGCATATGTTCTGGTTCTATTCGCATCCGGCCGTGTACACCATGGTCCTGCCTGGTATGGCGGTCATCAGCGAGATCATTCCGGCCTTCTCGCGCAAGCCGCTGTTCGGCTATAAAGCCGTTGCATTCTCGAGCGTCGCTATCGCTGTGCTCGGGTTCCTCGTTTGGGGCCATCACATGTTCGTCGCCGGCGAATCGGTCTATTCCGCCATGACGTTTTCGTTCTTCAGCTATTGCGTGGCTGTTCCTTCCGCCATAAAAGTCTTCAATTGGACCGCAACCATGTACAAAGGGTCTATCTCGTGGGACGCGCCGATGCTCTATGCCATCGGGTTCGTGGGACTGTTCACGATCGGCGGAATGACGGGTCTGTTTCTTGCGGTTCTCGGCCTGGATGTGCACGTGCACGACACATACTTTGTGATTGCTCATTTTCACTACATCATGGTAGGTGGAACTGTCATGGCGTTTCTCGGAGGCGTGCATTACTGGTGGCCCAAAGTCAGCGGGAAAATGTATCCCGAAGGGCTCGCCCGGCTTGCCGCCCTGGTCGTGTTCCTCGGCTTTAATTTGACGTTTTTTCCGCAGTTTGTTCTCGGCTATCTCGGTATGCCGCGGCGCTACGCCGCCTACCCGCCGGAATTCCACATGCTGAATGTGATTTCAACCGCCGGCGCCACGATCCTGGGCGTCGGCTACGTCCTGCCGCTGTGTTACCTCATCTGGGCCTGGCGCTATGGCAGAGCGGCCGGACCGAATCCTTGGCGTGCCACCGGCTTGGAATGGAAAAGCGCTTCTCCTCCGCCCACGCAGAATTTCGAAGTGCCTCCCGTTGTGACCGCTAAGCTGCCCTACGATTACGAGGCCATGAAGGAGGAGCTGCAACTTGTCTGAATCCGAATCTGCCACCCTCGCCTGCCGTGAGCAGTTCTACACGCCCCAACAACAACGGGAAACCGCCAGTATCGGCATGTGGACCTTTCTGGTGACCGAGATCATGATGTTCGGCGGCTTGTTTATGGCTTACACCGTTTACCGCAGCAGCCATCCGCAGGCCTTCGCCGCCGGAAGCGCGGACATGAACATCGTGCTGGGGTCCATCAATACTGCGATCCTGCTCACCAGCAGCCTGATGCTTGGTTTCGCCGAGCACAGTTCACAAGCCGGAAATCAGCGGCTCCTGGCTGTCTTTCTCGTCCTCACGATGGTGCTCGGAGTCGTGTTTCTGGGCATAAAGTTCACCGAATATTACCAGCACTATCAGGGTCACGAAGCGCCTGGAGTCTGGTTTAACTACTCGGGAGCGGACGCAGCTCACGTGCAGATGTTTTTTGTCTTCTATTTCATTATGACCGGGCTCCACGCGATTCATATGATTATCGGTCTTGGAATTCTTTCGGTGTTGCTGTTTCGTACATTCTTAGGCACTTTCACCGCCGAATACCACACGCCAATCTTATTTGGCGGTTTGTACTGGCACTTCGTCGATATCATTTGGATCTTTCTGTACGCGATCTTTTATCTTCCGGGGTTACATAAGTGAAAGAGCCGTTTGTTTCCCGGAAGAGTTATACGTTTGCGTGGCTTGGTCTGCTCGGCCTTACCTTATTGAACACCTTGATCGCGTTCGTCAATTTAGGCCCGTGGAGCACGGTCATCGCGGTCGGAATAGCCACCGGCATGGCCTCGATTGTTGCCGGTTTCTTGATGCACGCCTTTTACGAAGCCAGCATCATCCGAGTCATTCTGGCTGGCGGCGTGATCTGGTTTCTCATTCTGGTTTCACTCACTCTTGGCGATTACATGACACGCGGCTGGCTTCCGTTCCCTGGAAAATAATTCGCCGATCAGCTCAGCGGCCAACAGCGCGCATGGCGGCTTCGGGATAACGTTGACCGGCAGCGGCTCCGTGCGGAAAGGCGCGCTCGATTCGAGCCAAATCATCGGTACTCAGATGCAGATCGACGGCTGCAACGTTTTCTTCCAGAAACTTTAGCCGCTTGGTGCCGGGAATCGGAACAATCTCTTGCCCTTGCGCCAGCACCCAGGCCAGTGCGATCTGTGAAGCTTTCGCGTTCTTCTCCCTGGCGATCTTTTCAATTTCAGCGACCAGTTCGAGATTGCGCTCGAAATTTTCTCCTTGGAATCGTGGCGTATTACGACGCCAATCGTCGGGAGCAAGATCGTCAGGGCTCTTGAAACGACCAGTGAGAAAGCCGCGGCCAAGCGGGCTGTAGGCAACAAAGCCGATGCCGAGTTCGCGCACAGTAGGTAAAATCTCGGATTCCGGATCGCGGCTCCACAGGGAATATTCAGTTTGAAGCGCAGCGATAGGATGCACATTCTGGGCGCGGCGAATCGTTTCCGGACCGGCTTCAGACAAGCCAAGGTAGCGAACCTTGCCTTGCCGGATCAGATCCGCCATGGCGCCTACGGTATCTTCGATCGGCGTGTCGGGATCGACGCGATGCTGATAGTACAGATCGATCACATCTACCCCAAGACGGCGAAGGCTGGCTTCGCAGGCGCTGCGGACGTAATCCGGCTTGCCATTCACACCGATAAATCGCCCGTCTTCGGCGCGAAGATTGCCGAATTTCGTCGCCAGCACAACCTCATCGCGACGGCCGCGAAGAGCGCGACCGACCAACTCCTCATTGCGCCCGATTCCATATACGTCGGCGGTGTCGAGAAATGTGACACCGAGATCAATCGCGCGATGGATGACGGCGATCGATTCGGTATCGTCGCCCGCTCCGTAGAAATCCGACATGCCCATGCAGCCGAGACCGATACTCGAGACCTGGAGGCCATTGCGGCCCAGAATACGCTTTTGCATCACGTGGGTTAGATGGAGCGCGCGCGGAAATGGTGCAGATTCCTGGGCAGTTCGTGGCAAGATGGAGCCTGCGCGGTGCTCATAGCCCTTCACTTTCCCTTCCGATTTGATCTGCAATTACTGCGTGCCGACCTGGCCACAACAAAAACAGTCGAGTGGCGACCGCACTACAATGAGCAGGATTATGGGGGCGGCTGGAGGGGGGTCGCCTTGCGCTCCGCGGCCGGCGAAAGCAATCCACTTCTTGCAGGTCCAGCCGGAAATCCCGTTTTCACGGATACACCGTTGCTCGCGCGCTGTCCTTATTTCCGCTCGGCACTGTCCGTATTTCAATGCCCGCTGAAGTCGGTGCGGCTTTTAAGCCTTGCTCCGCAATCCTTCATCAGAGAGCATTCCGACCATGCCCTGGGGTATGACGATGGCGAAATTCGGATTCATATCCCCATTGAGACTAATCCGGATGTGGAGTTTTACGTTGTGGGCGAACGGCTTCTGCTTGAGGAAGGGCACAGCTATTTCATCAATGTAAATCTGCCCCACCGCGTGAATAACCGCGGCCGGACGGAACGTATTCACCTGGTGATCGACGCCGAGGTAAATGAGTGGGTGCATGCGCTATTTCGCCAGGGCGCGGCGGAACACTGGGAGGTTCCGCGCTCTCCGCTGCCACCAAGAAACATGGACGATTTCCGGCGCTATGTCCTCAACGCGCCCGCTCTTCAGCCACCACTCCAAGCAATAGAAAACGGCGGGCGATTCACGGACGCTGCGATGGAACTCGGCCGGAACCTGGGATTCGATTTTCATGATGGGGACGTCGGAGCCGCGCTGCGATGCGGTCCGTTGGCATGGACCGGCGATTCCCCGGAGGCCCACTCCGCCGAGTTCTCGCGGGGATGGACACCGGTTCGAGTGTTTGTCCGCGAGAGACGACCGGTCGCGGAATGGGTCTACACCGGGACGCGGCGTTTCACAGAACCTTTCTTTGAAACTAGCGTGAAGATTTCGCTGTATCGCCCGTTCGCGCAGTTGTTTCGCCGCGAGATGCCGTTGGAAATTGCGAACGCAATCGAATTCCGGAGGGAAACGCTGGAGCCATCAGGCTTTATCTTCCATATGTCCCGGTGTGGTTCCACGCTGATCTCGCAACTGCTCGCGGTTCTGCCCCGGCATTTGACGATTTCGGAAGCGCCGCCGCTGGACGACGTGATTCAGGCAAAACGGCAGACGGAGCAGATTTCGGATGCGGAACATGTCGAATGGCTTCGTTGGATCGTCCACGCTCTGGGACGGCGTCGCACTGGAGACGAAACCAACTACTTCATCAAGATGGATGCCTGGCACGTCCAGAGCCTTGGTTTGATTCGCGCCGCGTTCCCGAATGCGCCCTGGGTTTTCGTCTATCGCGATCCCTTGGAGGTCCTGGTCTCGCAGTTGGCCCGGCCTGGAAAATTGAGCATTCCCGGCTCGATGGATCCAGCTATTTTTGGCCTGGAATGCGACGATGTTGCCGGGCTCTCGCGAGAGGAGTGGTGCGCGCGCGTACTGGCCGGAATCATGCGCTCCGCGCTTGCGGCCAGGAGCGATCCGCGTGCCCTCTGTATTCATTATCGTGAATTACCGGAAGCGGTCTTCGGCCCAATTGCGCGCCACTTCGGGATTTCGCTGAGCGACGATGAAACCGAACGGATGCGAAAGGTCACGGCATTCGACGCGAAGAACCCTTCGCTATGGTTTCAGCCCGATTCGGAGAGAAAACGGGCCACCGCCACGGCGCGAGTGCGAGAACTTTGCGACTCGCTGCTGAACGAAATGTACGGCGAGCTGAATGAATGGGGGCTAGAGTCCGCACGGTAAGTGGGTTTAGCGTGAGAGGCGCCATTCCATGGGCAGGTAAATAGGAGCAGTTTCGTCCAGTTGAAAGCCTAGACGGCGCCAAAAGGAAACGGCGCGATTCCACCGGTCCACATTGCCGGTCAGCCTCTTCGACGCTTCGCCCGCTTCCCGTTGTAAGTCGCGGATCAGATTTGCCCCAATTCCTTTGCCTCGATACTCGGGTACCAGTGCGAAGTCAACTATTTGTATTTCAGATTCGCTTCGGTCAATGTAGAGGCGACCTATCGGCGCGTCCTCTAAAAAGACAACTAGATTATCAGCCCGCGGGAAAGTGCGCGAGTAATGAACTTCTCGGGCTTCAAATTGCGACTGTAAGAAGGCCTCTTTCTGCTCGACCGGCCACGGTAGGACGTCCATCTCCCGATCTCGCGTAGTTGCGTAGAGGCGAAGGAGGAAAGCGCTATCGAGACCTGTGGCCTGACGCAGAGAGATCGAACCCATCAATTACGTGCCGGGTAAATTCCCTCTAGCGCAATAATCCAATTCAAGACCAGGCTTGGCTGCCGATTCTCATGGGGTTGGCTGCCGCCTGTGGCAGCAATCATATTGGGATTCATTTGGCCGCTGAATGAAGCGGAATATTCAGCCGTAACGCCGGCGGCATCCGTTGCGGGGTAGTGTCCGATTGGACTTGGCTGATTGGCTTTGGAAGCATTGGCATTCACGCCATGGGTATGGCTCGGTATCTCGTTGGTTAACAGGGTTATGCTTTCGACGCCGAGAACCTCGCCTAAAACGTAGGGAGACAGTCCCGGTCCTTGGCCCGAACTGATGGGCACCCGTCCCCGCAAATCCGGTAAAGCGAAGGTTGTCATTCCGTCGCCTCCATAAGTAGTCCCAAGCAGAGAAAACAGGGCGGTATTCTGTTGGATCGACAATATTCGCCCGTCCGCAAACGACCAACCCCGCGGCGCAAAATTATACGGGACCAACCTCAGTTCTCCTAAGAATGGTTCTGACATTGATTTAGATCCTCGACTCCTGGAATTAACGCCTCTAACAATAAATCATGCAACAAATGGGATACCGGCAAGATCCGCGTCCGGTAACGCCTGGTAAATTGCTCCGTGTGAAGACCCATTCCAGCTTGCGAGAGCGGCGGCGTAACTGCTCCGCAAGGTAGTTGGCGACCACACACCGGAGCCACTGATATCCTGAGGACTACCGAGCTGCAAGACCGGGAACTGCCCATAAATCTTTCGACCGAATACTGAGCCGCCCATAACTATCTGGTGCGAACCCCAGCCGCGGTCCGAACCACCAGTGTTGTTACTCTTCAGCGTGCGGCCGAACGGCGAGTCGGTAAAAGTGGTTACTGCATGGAGAAGGCCGATCTCCACTGTCGCGGCGTAGAAGGCACTCATGGCATCGCTCAGCTGGCCTAAAAGCTGGGCTTGGCGATTTAATTGATCCTGGCGAGTATCATAACTGCCGTGAACCGCGAAGAACAGCCGATTGCGAGTGCTATCGGTTGCACCGCTCTTTAAAACCCTGGCAACCTCCAGCAACTGTTTTCCAATCGAAGTTGCAGGAAATGGGGTAGCGATTCTTATAGAAGCGGAATTCGCGATGCCGGTGATCGCCTTTGCACTGCTGGATGCGTTCGTCCCCAGAAAGTTGAGAGCGTTCGGATGACCAGATTGACCTAAGAAGCCAGTGACCGCGCCGTTTGCAAAGGCGCCCGTGTACGCATTACTCAAAGTCGCCGCCCACCGAGAGGTAAAAAAGCCACCCTTGATGTAGGCAACATCCGGATCGAGAGTATTTGCCATCGGCGATCTCATTGAACCGACGTTTGCGACGATGGCCAGAGCTCCCAAATCGAAGAGATCTCGAAGTCCGGCACTAGCCGGATGGAAGCCAAGATCTTCCCCGTCCACAGAACGACTGGGCAACAGATCGGCAGCAGGAATTGCCAAACCACCCCTCGAATTGGAGTAACTGCCATATTGCGACATCGGCACGATCAAGTTGTTGCCATCGTTCCCACCGTCCAGATAAATACAGACGAGAACTCTGCTGCTGATTTGGGCATCCAGCTGGGAAGGTAGTATGCTGGCGACGCTCGATATTGCGCAAGCGCGCAGGCCCAGATCGAGCAGTTCTCTTCTCGTTCGAACGCCAAATTTGTCAGGCATCTCCATGATGTGGTGAAAGAAAGCCGATCTGACTTTTGGGGACTGCGCTAGTTTAGACTGATTGTCGTTTTATCGTCAATAGATAAATCGCGAAATGGTACCCTGAGACCCTGTTGTGTTGACAGCATCGTTGCGCTCATGCCAACATCTAGAGCGATACGCGGGAGTGGAGGCGAGGCCGGATGTTACCTGGAAGAAGTGTGCGAGTGCGACGAGATCTGTTCGCGATTCTGGGAATTCTTGCCGGTGCGCTGAGCGCTCATTCCCCAGCTTGCGCCGATACGATCTACGGCATCACCAACGACGACAACCTCCTCAAGATCAATACCTCCGATCCTACGGCCGCGACCGCGGTCGGGACTCTGGACACAGTCTCGGCTTCGCTAGGATTGTTTTTCAATGGCAGTTCGCTATATGTATACGACACGAACAATAATGTGTTGCGGCAGATTAACCCCGCGACTGCCGCTACGGTGTCGACCATTAACATCGGCTTAGCGGCTTTGCCCGGCGAAGGCGATGTAGCATTTCAGAACGGCGTCGGATTTCTAGCCAGCACGGATGCGCCGGATGGGTCCTTCTCGACAACCGGAACTTTGTTTCGATTCACGTTGACCGGCAATTCCGCCACGGTTGTGTCGGCGGCGATCCCGCAATTGGATGGCCTGGCATTTTCTTCAACCGGGACTCTTTATGGCCTCTCTCAAGGTGGGGCGGCCCTCTATACGATTAACACCTCAACCGGAGTTGCCACTGAGGTAGGAACAGGAACCGGCATCGCCGGCACCTTCGGATTTGGCGGACTCGCGTTTGGCCCAAGCGGTACCCTCTTCGCCGGTCTGGCCGATTTCTCAGACCCTTCGCACCTATACAGCATTGATCCGCTGACGGGAACGGCCGTTTCGATCGGTGCGGTTCCGTTCAATCAGGTGAGCGGCTTAACTTCCGTTGTTGTCCCTACCCCGGAGCCGTCGAGCTTCCTTTTAATTGGTGCTTTCCTTTTAATGGGCGGCGTGCTGCGCAGAGCTTTGCCGCGATCATCCTAGCCCCATACCTTATTCTCCTGAAGGTGCCACGCTCCCGCTCAGCGCACAGTGTCCAGCGCCGATATCGCACTCAACTGCATCTGGCCTTGGGAAGCTCGGGACGGGACGGTGAGCGCTCCATAAATCACATCTTGCGCTATAGAGCTGCCGACGCATGCTGCTCTCTATGGGTGCGGTTTACAAAGCGCTCACAGAACAGGATAGGGAAAGTTGCTTAGCGAGTAACTTTACTTGGCTTCTGACAGAACACGGAACTCCGGTCATCCTTAGGCCGTTCGGTGGATACTATTCTGTCGTATTGAGGAGGGCAATTGTGCCGTGTCCCCAAGGCTCCATACACTCGGCCATGCGTTACAAAGCAATTCTACTCCTTTTCGTTACTTCTGCGATCCTGGCGAATGCTGCTACGATGACAGAGTATTTTCAGGGAACCGTCCTCAGCACGAAACAATCTGGCTCTGGCTCGCCCGAGGGATTCTTCAACGTTCCCGTCGGTAGTCCAATGGTGGGATCTTTCTCCTTCGATCCGTCATTGGCCACGGTGGATCCAAGCCCATTTTTAATTATGGCTGGAGTAACCGATGTTGAATATCATGTTCCCGTAACCGTAACGATGCAGGACCCAGGGGGCACTTTCACTGGGACCAACCTTAACCCTCTCGAGTCATCGGTTGAGTTCGTTCGGGGCGACCCTGCGTTGGGCAGTACCGACAGTGCTTCGGTTGGATTTCAAACGAGCGCTGAGACCAGCGGTCTGACCCTGAATTTACCTCTAGGTGCTGAAGGCGATTTGAGTCTTGCCGACTTCCCCTGGGGAGTGCAGCCTACTGCTAATTGCTTCGGGACGCCCAGTGTAGATACTTGCTCAGTCGCGGGAGCTGGAACCATCATCAATGAGCAGGCAAGTAGTATTCTGTTCTCGGTAGATGCGGTCAGCCTCACTCCGTTGTCACCAGCCCCGGAACCAAGCTCTATTCTGATCTGTGGTCTTGGCCTCATCGGTTTCGTCGCTGGGTTGAAGATTCGCCAGCAACGATCAATGGTTTCATAGGCATTTAACTTGGCCGTTTCAGCTTTGCTCACTCACGCCCACATCTGTGGAGAAGGTCGTATGCGGGTCTCATATCCAGAGACTGCGCGATGCCCGGCAGCTGCGGGAACCAAACATGTATTCAACGGCGAGCTCTCTTTACGGCAAAACTCCGGATGTGATGCTGAACGGAAGCGCCGGATAAGAAGCAAGGACTGCCGGTGTCACGGTAGACACCGCGACCGAGCGCCAATTGGCAGAAAGCTGTTTAAACCTCCCACCGCCAATGGCAGGAACAACGCTAGGTTCGGTGCAGTTCGCCCCACACCTTATTCCCCTGAAGGTGCCACGCTCCCGCTCAGCGCACAGTGTCCAGCGCCGATATCGCACTCAACTGCATCTTGCCTTGGGAAACTCGGGACGGGAAAGGCGCAATCGTCCGGCCTGCTCCACCCGGACTCAGTTCAAATCTTCCAAATCTTTCTTCACCTGTAGATCCAGCGCCTTACAGCCCCCGAGCGCCTCATCCCGCGCACCCGCCCCGCACACTCGACGACAGATGGCGACCCCCAAACAGATCGCGGCCAATCGCCGCAATGCACAGAAATCCTGTGGCCCAAAGTCCGCTGAGACCAAGGCCAAAGTCTCGCAAAATCCCCTCCAGCACGGCCTCTGCGCCCAGCCGCACAACGCACTGGGTGCCCGTTGTGCGGGTCAATTAACGACGAGGTTTAGCGTCCTCGAAGAAGTCGAAAAACAGGAAAAGTTCGAGGCCTTCCTGCAACAACTCATGGAAGACGAACAACCCGTCGGCCAGGCCGAAATCGAGCTGGTCGTCAAAATGGCCGAACACACTTGGATCTGTAAGCGCGCCCTCCGCCTGCAGAACAGCTGCTTTGCTCTCGAGCCGAAAACTCCCGCGCAGGTCAAGAGCGGCGAAATCCCCGCCAGCGTCGACTGCCAGCACCTGGAACGTTACGTCCGCTATCACGCCGCCCATGACCGTGCCTATCAACGCGCCTCCGCTGAGCTTCAGAAGCGCAAGAAAACACGCCAAGTAGCCGAAATTGGCTTAGCTTTGCAGCAGCGCGCTCAGGCCGCCGAATTGCGCCAGGCCGAAAAGCACGCCGTCCACATCGCCACCGCGAATGTGCGCAAACAACGGGAAGAAATGAAGCTCGCCAACGATCTCGCTGAGCTTCTCCCTCCCGATTTCGACATTTCTTCTCTCAACCAGGCCTTTTCCGCCGCCGCCCCGCACCTCGCTCCGCCCCTACTCAACGGAGATTGACGCCGGAGGCCTTCATTTAGCCCGTTTGGAAACCTGATTTACACTTCGGACCAACTCTCGCCTTCGACTCTGATAACCACCAGTCATTCCCCGCGCAGAATTGCCGATTAGAACAGGGCGGGCCGAATGGTCCCGCGGGAGGAGACCGTCATGATGCGCCGAAGAAGTGCGTCCGCCGTAAGCCTGTTGCCGATTCTGATCGTTCCAGGTTGTCTTTACGGCCAGGCTGCGGGGTCTCTGGTCGGGACGGTGTATGACATCTCCGGAGCGGTCCTACGGCAGGCCGCAGTCGCGGCCACGAACAACGAAACCGGCATCCGCTACGAAAAACAGACAAATGCCAACGGCGACTATTGGTTTCCGGAACTTTCGGTAGGGACTTACACGCTTAGTTTCCGCGCCGGCGCAATGCAGGAAGTGAAAATCGAGAAAGTCGAAATCCACATCGCTAGCACAGTGCGGCAGGACGCCACGCTTTCGCCGGCCACGGTCAGCGCCACGATCGATGTGATCGATTCCACTCCTCTTGTCAAATCCGAAACGTCCGAGATTGGGCAGTTAGTGGAATCCCGCCAAATCACCGAACTACCCTTAAACGGCCGCGATATCTATAGCCTCCTTACCTTGACCGCCGGCTCCGAAACGGGAGTTGCGCCGACTGGCGCTACACAGTTCACCAGCGTGGCCCGCCCCACGATTGCGGGAGAACGTGCCGGATCGACGGTTTTTCGAATTAACGGCATTGACGTAAACAATCAGAACCTTCCCAGCGCATCCGTTCAACCCAGCGTGGATGCCGTCGAAGAGTTCCGGGCGATCACTCAGCTCGCGCCGGCTTCGGAAAGCTCGAGTTCTTCCGTAAATCTCGCGACCAAATCGGGAACAAACGCTTTTCACGGTACTGCCTACGACTTCCTTCGCAACAATATTCTGGACGCTCATCAATTTTTTCAGCGGCAAATCGTAGCCGACGGCTATACCTATCGTGCCGATCAGTTGCGCTACAACCAATTCGGCGGATCGATCGGCGGCCCGATCAGGAAAGATCGCACCTTCTTCTTCGCCAGCGTTCAATCCACTTTGGCGCGAACACAGACACAGGTCGATGAATTGTATCCGACAGCGCAAATGCTCCAAGGTAATTTCTCCGGATTGAATCCCTTAACGCTGAAGAGCTTCGGTGCGGTTTACGATCCGCAGACCGGACTTCCGTTTCCGGGGAACCAGGTCCCTGCCAATCGATTCTCCTCTTTCGCTCATAACTTTCTTCCCATCGCTTTTCTTCCGGCAAACTGCCTCGCTTGCTTGACTTCGGGACTCGGGTTCGATTATGTCGGGACCGCTCCTGGAAAGACAGACGATGTTCAATATGTTGCACGGCTGGACCACCATTTCTCGGATCGTGATTCCATCTTTGGCAGTTTGCTGATCGAACCCAGCACAGGCCCATCGAATGCGACTCCCATCCCAATTTCGGAGTTAGAAATTGTAGATCGGGCCTACTCGGCTGGCATAAACGAGACGCACATTTTCAACGCCAACTTGATCAATGAACTCCGCATCGGCTACACGCGCGACCGCGCCAGCCTGTTACAGATCAATAATGCGGCCGGGCAGTTTTCATTTAAGAACACGCCATTCAGCAATGCGCTGTTGTATCCCACAATCGACGTTGCCGGTTATGCGTCGTTCGGTAATGGAGCTATTTCAGACAGCAACTCCGAGGTGGAGGATTCCTGGGACATCAATGAGAATGTCAGCTATCTGCACGGCACGCACGAAATCAAAGCCGGGTTCGAAACCATCCGAGCTCGCTTTATCAATCGCGTAAACCTGAATGCGTTTTTCGTCTACGTCGATGGTCTGCCGCCGAGCCTGGGATTTTCGACCAGCGGGTTTGCCGACTTCCTCTTAGGCGTTCCCTTCGAAGGGGTGACATTTCAAGGCACCGGCAAAGCCGATGGCGTCTCGCGCAGCGTCTACGCCGGCTACGTTCAGGACAACTGGAAAGTGCATCCGCGGCTTACATTGAATCTGGGAATGCGCTACGAGCTCCCTCAGCCGTGGCATGACCTGAATGGCAGCTTGAACCGGCTCAGCACATTGGATACCAGCGCCGCCAGTCAAGCCATGGGCGGTCGATTTGTTCTGGCCGGCAGCCCAAATTTTTATGTCCCAGGACCGGGAGTGATTGATGGCAGCGGCGCTCCTCTGGTTGGCGACACAATCGTCAGTCCCGATCGCACGGATTTTCAGCCTCGCGCCGGCTTCGCCTATCGTCCGTTCAATGACAACAAGACTTCCATTCGCGGCGGTTTCGGCATTTACTACTCCATCCAGGATGCGAATTCGATCGCCTTCGAAATGGCCTCGCCGCCTTTTGAATACCAGTCCGCGGCGATCAATTTGCCGCCTTATGTTCCGTTGGGGCATCCGCTGCAGGATAGCCAGTTTTTTCCGCCATCCGGGCCTGCAGGCGCCGGAGGGGAAGGGGATTATCCAGGGAATCGCGATCCGCGCACGTATCAGTGGCAAATCGATATTCAGCACCAGCTATCGAACAATGTCCTGCTCTCGGCGGAATATCTCGGTAACCATGGCCTCAAGCTTCCCGTCGCGCTTCTCATCAATCAGGCGTCTCTGCCCAATGCGCAACAGCTAAATGTTCTTTTGGCGCATCCTTCTCTCGATACGACGCTCGCTCTCGAACGCGCTCCCTATCCCAATATTCCGTTGAACTACCAATATGTCGAGAACGTGGGCAATTCCTCCTACAATGCTTTGAACTTGAAGGCTGAGGGCAGATTTCAAAAGCGATTGAACTACTCGGCGGTCTACACCTGGTCGAAAGCTCTGGACGACGCTTCTTCCGAGCAGGATTATCCAGCTTATACAGGCAATCTGGCGTTGAACAAAAGCTACTCGGCTTATGATCATCCGCAGCGCTTTGTCGCTAGCTGGGTTTATCAGTTGCCTTTTGGGGACACGATCCTGAGGTCGGCGAATCCCTGGGCGCAGCGGTTATCGAAGGGCTGGGAAATCTCGGGGATCGGAACGATTGAAGCCGGCTCTCCGTACTCTGTGACAACCGGCGTCGATACATCGTTTCGCGGTGGCTCTACAACCTATCCGGATTTGATTGGACAACCTGTGTTCGACAACATTCGTTCCGCTAACGGAGTCTATCTGACCCCGGCGAATTTTGTTGTTCCACCATTCGGACAACTGGGCACCCTGGCTCGCGATGCTCTTCATGGGCCGGGTATAGACAACCTCGATACAGGCTTAATTAAGAACACAACACTGACGGAACGGCTCCAGCTACAGCTCCGCGGAGAGATGTTCAACGCGTTGAACCATGCGCAGTTCCAATTTGGAGGATCTTCCTTAGCCAGTTCCCTATCGGCGCCCGGCTCAGGGGCCAATGAACCCCTGATCCAATACGTGCCGGCTTCTGAGTTCGGCAGGGCCAGCGCTCGACCCGCGCGCGTTGTCCAGTTTGCCGCGAAGTTCATTTGGTGAGAGCCGCTGTCGTCTCTCTCTTCGGGAACTAAGGTGAAGCTTTGACCAATTTGGCCGATGAGGAGAACAGTCAGCGCAAGTTGCGCCAAAACGGAGAAGAGTCCTAAGTGCCAGATTTGGCGGGCCTGAAGCAGAATCCAGCCGTCTCTTCTATTCCGTCGCATTTCCGGTGGGCCCGGACCAGCCGGCCCGGCGATCGCAACGGGCGGCTTAGTCGCGCGGTCTGCGGGTATGGCCTATCTCTCACGTCGCTGATCATTCCAATCACCCTCACCCTCGTTTTGGCTCCTCATCCCTCGCTTGGACCGATCATCAGCCTTTCGTTCGTGATCGCAGTATCGGCCGCTGCCTGGTGGGGCGGACTCTCCGCGGGTATTCTCGTGAGCTGTGCCATCATTCCAGCAGTCACGCTTGTCGTGACACGGGGCAAAGTGGTCCTTCCGCCTCATATCGATCCCGTCGGACTGCTCGTGATGTTTTTCATTTCCATCCTGGTCGGCCGTGTCGC
This sequence comes from uncultured Acidobacteriaceae bacterium, assembly GCA_963722935.1. Classification (GTDB taxonomy): domain Bacteria; phylum Acidobacteriota; class Terriglobia; order Bryobacterales; family Bryobacteraceae; genus Bog-105. Next base: position 513,255 of record CAVROY010000003.1, read on the forward strand.
GACGACCCGCAAGAGGGTCGAACGGGTGCTCCGTACGGCGAATGAAGAGCTCGAAGAAAAAGTCAGCGCCCGAACTGCAGATCTTTCGGAAACGGCGGCCTCTCTGGAGGCGGAGGTAACCGAACATCGAAAAACGGAAGAGCAGTTACGTCAAAGCGAACAGCGCTACCGGCTGCTGTTTGAAGATAGCCCTCTCGCGATGATCGTTTTCGACGCTGAAACTCTCGCCTTCCTCGCGGTGAATGAAACTGCCGAGGAATTGTACGGCTACACTCGCCAGGAGTTGCTGCGGATGAAACTTCCGCATACCTGGCCTACCAAAGATGTCCCAGCAATGATGGATGTTCTCGAGACCATCAAGAAAGACGAAGCGCGCGCGCAGACATTCATCACTCAGCCCAAGAGCGGGAAATTGATGACGCTCGAAGCGAGGATGCGTACCATCGATTTCGGCGGGCGGCGAGCGCAGTTGGCGCTGGTTACGGACGTGACCGAACACAAGCGTCTGGAGTTGCAGCTCCGGCAATCCCAAAAAATGGAGGCGATCGGGAGTCTTGCCGGAGGAATCGCGCACGATTTCAATAACCTGCTCACGGTCATTCTGGGTTATACGGACAGTATTCTCCGCAAATTGAATACTGCCGATCCGATATGCGACAAAGTGTCGGAAATTCAAGCGGCGGGCCAGCGCGCAGCCAATCTGACGAAACAGCTTCTGGCATTTAGCCGCAAACAGATCCTGAAACCGCAGGTTCTGGAATTGAATTCCGTCGTCTCGAGTATCAGCCGAATGCTGCAAAGGCTGATCGGCGAAGACATTCAAGTCTCGCTGCATCTCGATGCGAATTTAGGCCAGATCCAGGCAGATCCGACTCAATTGGAGCAAGTTCTTATCAATCTGGCCGTGAATGCGCGCGATGCAATGCCTACCGGTGGGCAACTGGTGATTGAAACTCACAACATTGAACTCGATGGCCACATGGCCCCGCTGCAAGGCGTACCGCCAGGAGATTACGTATTGCTGGTGGTCAGCGATACCGGGTGCGGCATGGACGAACAGACCAAGACCCGGGTTTTTGAACCATTCTTTACTACCAAGGAAGTTGGCAAAGGCACCGGCCTGGGGCTATCGATGGTTTTCGGAGTCGTGCAACAAAGCGGTGGAACCGTGACGATTTATTCGGAGGTCGGTATCGGTACCACCTTCAAAATCTATCTGCCGCGTTTAGATGCTCCCGTTCCGCAGATTGCGGAGCCGATCCGGTCTCACTCACTGCTCGCCACTCCGGGAGACACGATTCTGCTGGTTGAAGACGAGCCTTCGCTTCGCGCTTTGGCTCGCGAAGTGCTACGAGAGGCTGGCTACATTGTTTTTGAAGCGGCAAGCGGTAAGGAGGCGCTGCAAGTGGCCGAGACTTTCAGTGCCGAACCGGCCCTGCTGCTGACCGATGTGGTTATGCCGGAAATGAGCGGTCTGGAACTGGCTCAACAACTAGGGGCGAAGTGGCCGGGGCTGGCGGTCATTTACACCTCCGGCTATACCGATCATGCGCTGCTGGAACGCAATGCGTTGCGGCAGGATATGCCATTTCTGCAGAAGCCGTATATGCCCGACTCGCTGCTGGAGCAGGTCGCCGCCGTTCTTGAGAAGAAGCGCCGTCCGTTTGTGCTGATCGTTGACGATGAAAAGCAGATTCGCGATCAATTGCGCGCGAGCTTTGAGAGTCTTGGCTATCCAGTGCTGGATGCATCCAACGGCCGGCAGGCGATGGCGCAGGTCCGTATTCATCCCATTAAGCTGGTCATCACCGATTTGGTCATGCCCGAACAAGACGGGATGGAAATGATACAAGCTTTGCGCCGCAGCTATCCCGACGTCAAGATCATTGCGATATCGGGAGCCTGTGGAGGAGCTTATCTGGGAACCGCCAACAAGCTTGGAGCCGACCGCGTGTTGCAAAAACCATTCGGTCAGGAGCAGGTGCTGGAGATGGCTGAAGCGCTACTGGTCTGAGGGGCTGTGCCAACCGGATCCCGGAACTACATCAAGCTGATCGGATCTACATCAATCGTCAGCGTGGTAGCACTCCATTTTTCCTTTTCGGCGAAGCGGCGCAGCTCGTTTAGAACCTCCCGCAGCGTAGCGCGGCTGGAGCCCTTCAACAGAATTTGGTAACGGAATTCGTTTTTCAGCCGGATCACCGGCGCCTCGGCCGGTCCCATCACGCGAATACCGGGAGGAGCGGGATTCAGCACAAAACCCAGCTCGGTCGCCATGCGCAGCGCATCCTCCTGTTTTTCGGCGCGCACAAGCACGTTTGCCAGCGCCGCGAAGGGGGGATACCGGAGCCACTTGCGAAACTCAATCTCTTTCTTGAAAAAATCTTCGTAGTCCTGTTGCGCCGCAAAACGAACCGCATAGTGATCCGGGTTCAGCGTCTGAACAATCACGCGTCCCGGCGTGTCGCCCCGGCCCGCGCGTCCGGCGGCTTGCGTCAGTAGCTGAAAACTGCGTTCAGCCGCGCGGAAATCCGGCATGCTGAGGCCGATATCCGCCAGCACTATGCCCACCAGCGTCACGTTTGGAACATCGTGACCCTTCGCAATCATTTGGGTTCCGACGAGAATGTCGATTTCTCCTTCCCGGAACGCCTGCAGAACGCGCTCGAACGCGCCTTTTGCGCTGGTGCTGTCCCGATCCAGGCGTGCAATGCGCGCGGCGGGCAGATGCTGGTGCAGTTCGTCTTCCACCCGCTCCGAGCCGGAGCCGAGAAACTGGATGTAATCGCTGCCGCACTTCGGGCATTCAGCCGGTATCTTTTCGGCGTATCCGCAGTAGTGGCAAAGCATCCGGCGATCGCGCCTGTGATGTGTCAGCACCACCGAGCAATTTGCGCAAGACATCCTCTCGCCGCAGGCGCGGCATACCATGAAGCTCGAGAATCCCCGCCGGTTCATCAGCAAAATCGTCTGCTCGCGTTGGGCGATGCGCTGCTGCATCTCTTCGAGCAGCTTTCGCGAAAAGATTGCCTGACGCTTGGTTTCGAGAAACTCAGTGCGCATATCGATGATTTGCACTTCCGGAAGCGGCCGCTGCGCAATTCTCTCCGGTAAGCGAAGCATCGAGTATCTCCCTTGTTCCGCGTTGTATCGCGTCTCCACACTCGGGGTCGCGGAGCCCAGCACCGCGATCGCGCCCGCTTCCTTAGCGCGCATCAATGCAACGTCGCGTCCGTGATAGCGCGGTGTCTCCTGTTGCTTATAACTGCCGTCGTGCTCTTCGTCAACGATCACAAGGCCTAGATTTTGAACTGGCGCGAACACTCCCGAGCGTGTCCCTACGACGATCCGGCCCTGGCCGTTGCGGATTCGCCGCCACTGCTCGGCCCGCTCCGCATCGCCGAACGCCGAGTGAAGAATCGCCACTTGCTTCCCGAACCGATGAAAGAACTGCCCCGCGACCGCCGGCGTCAGCGCGATCTCAGGAACCAGCAGCAGCGCATTTTTTCCAAGCGCCAGCGCCGCTTCAATGGAACGCAGATAGACTTCCGTCTTGCCCGATCCGGTAACGCCTTGCAACAGAAATGCTCTGAACTGATTCGTGCCCAGGGCCTCGCGAATCGTCGCGAACGCTTCCTCCTGGTGCACATTTAGAACTGGAATGGGTCGCGAGTAGCCTGCCGCCCCTTGAGAGCTTTCCACTTCGAGCTTGACTAATTCCTTTCGCGCCAGGGAGCGCGCGGCTTCGCTCGCTTTCTTCAGTTTTTCGCCGAGCGCGGCCAGATTGTGCGGACCGGGATGTAATTCCAGAAACGCCAACAACTCCCGTTCGCTTTTGTTGAGCTTCATCTCGTCGGGAGCCCGGCGCAAAAACTCCGTTTCCAGCCGTTCTGCCCGCGCCCTCAGTGGATCTCGGTCTTGCTGGCGTTCTTCTGCCGCCACCCAGCCGCGCTTGACTAACGTTCGTAGCGCGGGGCGAGCGCCTTGCGTGGTTTTGGCGAGCTGTTCAATCGACCGGGGCCGTTCTTCGAGTGATCGGAGAATTAAGGAAACGCTGTCGGCAGGCGCGGCGTCGTGCGTCAATTGACGTGCGATATCGCGTCCCGTATCGGTCAGCGAATATCGCGTACTCCGATACAGCTCGCCGCTTAAAGGCAGCATGCCTCTCAATACTTCTCCCACCGGCGCGCAGTAATATTCGCCGATCCAGGACGCCAGGCGCAGCAGTTCGGCGTCGAGCACCGGCTCTTCATCGAGCACGCGCAGCACGTCCCGCATCTCGTGCTCGGGCGTCTCATTGTGCGTTCGCAGAACGACGCCTGTCAGTTTTCGCTTCCCGAACGGAACCCAAACACGGCAACCTGCCCGCACTCTGCTCGCAAGCTCCAGGGGAAGCTCGTACGCGAAGAGCCGGTCAACGGGCACCGGTAAAGCGACATCGCAATACCGGAACCCTTGCTCAGTCATTCAATTCGTTGATCGCCTGGAATGCGGGCTTCAGTGCCGGATAGAGCGACCGATAGACACCATATCGCTGCCCATAGAACTCCGCGGCATCGCGCTGCGGCTCTTTCACTGCGACTTCCTTCACCGCTTCTCGGCACAATTCCACGGCGCTCCGGTATTCGCCGGTCCCCAAGAGCGCAAGCAGCGCCGCGCCATACGCGGAGCCCTCTTGCGTTTCTAAAGTGGCGACGCGCGAATTGAAAATATCCGCGAAAAGCTGATGCCAAAACGGGCTTTTAGCGCCCCCGCCAGAGAGCCGGACTAGCGCAGGTTGCGCTCCCAGCTCGCGGATGATCTCCAGCCCATCCCTTTGGCTGTAACAAACCCCCTCGAGCACGGCCCGGATCAGGTCCGCGCGTTGGTGCCGCGCCGTGAGCCCGATCCAGGCTCCGCGTGCATGGGCATCCAGGTGCGGCGTGCGTTCGCCCATCAAATATGGAAGCCAGTACAGGCCATGCGCGCCTGCTGGCGCAAGCGTGGCTTCAGCAGTTAAATCGTCATAGCTGAAATCCGGAGTCAGACGATTGCGGAACCATTGCAGGCTCAAACCAGCGCCTTGCGTGACGCCCATTACGTGCCAGGCGTTCGGCAGCGCATGACAGAAGGTGTGGACGCGACCTGCCGGATCGTAAGCGGGCTTTTCCAAATATGCAAATACGACTCCCGACGTGCCGATCGTACAGGAAACCGTGCCTGGCTCGACAATCCCGTTCCCGATCGCGCTGGCTGCCTGATCTCCCGCACCGCCCACCACCGGCGTTCCCGGCTTCAGGCCGGTCGCGTTCTCCGCTGCTTGCGAAACCTTGCCAGTCACCTCACTCGACTCGTACGCTTTCGGCAGAATGTCCGGATTAAGCCCCAGATCCGCCGTCATCTCCTGCGACCACTTGCGATGGACAACGTCGAACAATGCGGTGCCGCTCGCGTCCGACACATCGGTCGCGAAGTCGCCCGTCAATTTGAAGCGAACGTAATCCTTTGGGAGAAGAATTCTTCGAATCGAAGCAAATTTTTCCGGTTCGTTGTCCCGCACCCAAAGTAATTTGGGAAGCGTAAAACCGGTCAGAACAGGATTGGCGATGGAGCGCACGACACGCTCCCGGCCCAGTTGCGCGTTGATTCCATCCACTTGGCGCTGGCTTCTCTGATCACACCAGATGAGAGCGGGCCGGATGACTTGATGTTCTTCATCCAGCAGCACCAGGCCGTGCATCTGCCCGGACAAGCCAATGCCGCGGACCGCAGTTCCGTCGATTCCGGCATGCCGCAGAACACCCGCAATCGCCAATTCCGAGGCGTGCCACCAGTCGTCCGGATCCTGCTCCGCCCACAACGGGCGGAGCATCTGCATCTCTTTATGTGGCGCGGTGAAAGAGAATCGGACACGGCCGTGCGCGTCCACGAGCAGAGCGCGGGAGCCGCTGGTGCCAACATCGAGTCCTAGCCAATACATTGCGAACTTCGAATGTATCGAATGCGGCTAGCGGCGGCTCACCGTCGTCTCCAGATACAGCTCGTGTTGAAACGGAAGGTAAGCCGCGCCGAACAGGCCGGCATCACCGCCGAGGAGGGCTTTTTCAATGCGCGTCCCTCCACGCCCGAACGTAAAAGAGCGCTTCCGGATTTCGGCGAACATACTCGGTGCAAAGAGGTCCCAGGCAGGTACTGGCCCGCCACTCAGCAGATACAACGGAAAGTTAAACAGGTTGATGAGGTTGGCCAGCGCAATTCCCAGCGACTTCCCCATAGACGTGAAGATCAGGGTCGCGCGGTCATTTCCCTGCTGCGCCAACTCGAACACTTTCTGAGAAGTGACATCGCTGCCGAAATGCATCATGCGCCCCATGGCACCGATGAACGTAGCCGACGCATGTTTCTCCAGACAGCCGCAATTGCCGCAGCCGCACGGATTACCGTCGGAATAAATCGTCATGTGGCCGATCTCGCCCGCCATTCCCAAGAAGCCGTGCAGCACTTTCCCGTCCACCACGATGCCGCCTCCAATCCCGGTTCCTAGGGTAATCAGGATCAGATCTCGAACGTCCTTGCCGGCGCCCATCCACATCTCACCGAGGGCTGCGGCATTGGCGTCATTCTCCAGGATGATCGGCGTCTCGAGCGTTTTTTGAATCTCATCGCGCACCGGGAAACCTTGGAATCCCGGTAGGTTCGCAGCTCCCACGACGACTCCGGAATCGATGTCGATGAACCCGGGCACTCCAATACCGACGCCGCGGAGCTCCGCCGCTCCCACACGCGAGCGAACCGTGCGGACCACATCCCGGATGGCCGCGACTACATTCTCGGGCCCGGTTGAATAGTCAACCGCCACCGATTTCCGGTGGAGAATCTCGCCGTCCGCATCGATCGCCGCTACGCGAAGATTGGTTCCACCGAGATCGATGCCGATGGCGTACGCGGACATGCGGACTGAATCATAGCAAATGGGGTTTGTAGGCCGCGTCTGCCTCCAGGTCGGCTGGGGTATATGCGATATCCAACCAGAAACGTGTCGCATCGCGGATCGTGTTGAAGAATCCATCCAGGTCGACTGGCTTGCGCAAATAGCAGTTCGCGTGCAGCTCATAGGCCTCGCGAATATCCCGATCCGCATCGGACGTCGTCAAGACGGCAATCGGAATCAGGCGAAGGTGCTCGTCTTCTTTGACATGGCGCAGTAACTCGCGCGAATCCGATTTAGGGAGATTGAAATCCAGGAAAATCAGATGGGGCCGGGGGGCATCGGCATACTGGCCGGTCTGCCGAAGAAATTGAAGGGCTTCTTCTCCATCGCCTGCGACGTGAATAGTGACCGGCGGTTGCACATCGCGCAGCGCTTCACGCATCAGCCGGATATCTCCCGGGTTGTCCTCGACGATGAGTATGTGGCGTTCGCCTGGCACGCACTCTCCGCAGTCGTGTATTGCAGTCCCTTAAAATCGATAGCTCAGTTTATCCGCAAATCGCTGGAACTGGAAGCCCCAAAACAAACCTGCGACAATGACAAACCGTGCTCCTACGATTTTTCGCTCTTTCATTATTAACCTGCTTCGTGGCAGAGGCCCAGCCTCCGTCCCGTGACGAACCGCAGCAGACCTTCGCCTCGCGAACCGAGGGGCTGACCAAGCTGGAAGGCTTCCTGCCCCTTTACTGGGATGATCGGACCGGCAAGTTGTGGCTGGAAATCGGTCGTTTTAATCAGGAATTTCTCTACATCACGGCGCTTTCGGCCGGCGTCGGCTCGAATGAGTTGGGGCTTGATCGCGGGAGGATGGATGAGCCCGAGGTGGTGCAATTCGAGCGTTCCGGTCCGCGCGTGCTGCTGGTGGAATCGAACTACCGGTTCCGCGCCACCAGCGGGGATCCAGCGGAAATGCGCGCCGAGCGCGATTCATTTGCGCGCTCCGCCCTGTGGGGTTTCGACATAGCCGCCCAGGATGGGTCGCGCGTTCTGGTGGACGCGACGAACTTCTTTTTGCGCGATGCCGCCGGTGTCGCTATGCATTTGCAGGCACAGAAGCAAGGGCAGTATCGCCTTGATCCAACCCGCAGCGCCTTCGATATGCCATTGACAAAGGGATTCCCCAGAAACACGGAAGTCGAGACCACGCTCACTTTCACCGGTGAACCGGCCGGAAAGTATATTCGCGAGGTGACTCCCTCACCCGAAGCCGTGACGGTACGCGAGCATCAGTCTTTTGTGGCGCTCCCCGAACCGGGATACAAGCCGCGCATGCAAGATCCACGCGCCGGATATTTCTCAACCGCTTTCATGGATTTCTCCGCGCCCATTGGCCAACCGGTGGTGAAGCGTTACATCGCTCGACACCGGTTGGAAAAGAAAGATCCCGATGCCGCCCTCAGCGATCCCGTTGAGCCGCTTGTTTACTATGTGGACTCCGGCGCGCCGCCCGACGTGCGTGCCGCTCTCATCGAAGGAATGAGTTGGTGGAGTCAGGCATTTGAGGCCGCTGGGTTTAACAATGCCTTTGAAGTTAAGGTCTTACCGCCCGAAGTTGATCCAATGGATGTGCGCTATAACGTCGTCCAATGGGTCGACCGTTCCACCCGCGGATGGTCGTACGGCAATTCGCTCATGGACCCGCGTACGGGTGAGATTATCAAAGGCATCGTCACCCTGGGCTCACTTCGTGCGCACCAGGATTACCTCGTTTTTCAGGGTCTGATGGCGCCTTACGCGCCCGGTCACGACACAAGCGGCCTGCTTACCAGTGCGGTCCACGCGCGGCTCAGGCAACTGGCCGCTCATGAAGTCGGCCATACGCTCGGGCTGGAGCACAACTACATCGCCAGCACGCAGGACCGGGCTTCCGTCATGGATTATCCAGGCCCGCGTATCGATCTGCAGCCCGACAATACGTTCGATCTGTCGAATGCCTATGCCGCAGGAATTGGCGCTTGGGACAAGGTTGCGATCACGTGGGGCTATTCGCAATTCGCTCCGGGAGTCGATGGACATAAAGCTTTGGATGACATTCTCACTGGTGCGGCTCGTCGCGGATTAACGCTGATCACCGACGCCGACAGCCGCCCTCAAGGAAGTGCTCATCCTCAATCTCATCTATGGGATAACGGACCAAACGCAGTGGATGAGTTGAACCGCATGATGCGGATTCGCGCTATCGGGTTATCGCACTTTGGCGAGAATAATATTCCAGTTGACGCCCCGATGGCGACGCTTGAGGAGGTCCTGGTTCCGCTGTATTTCCTGCATCGCTATCAGGCCGAAGCGGCGGCCAAAGTCCTCGGTGGGAACGAGTACACCTACGCGGTGCGCGGCGATGGCCAGCCAATTACCAAGATCGTCGCGGCCGCCGAGCAGCGGCGCGCCTTGAAGTCGTTGCTTGCAACCATCGATCCCAGCGCCATCACCCTCCCCGATCGCATTCTGAACCTGATTCCACCGCGACCTCCCGGGTACCCTCGCACGACAGAGACTTTTGCATCGAATACCGGCGTGACGTTCGATCCTCTCGCAGCGGCAGAAGCCGCAGCCGATCTCACCCTGAGCCTGATCCTGAATCCGCAGCGAGCGGCGCGCCTGGAGCAATACCACGCTCAGAACCACGATAACCCTGGATTACAGGAAGTAATTGACACGTTGCTCGAGGCAACCTGGCGCCGGAAAACATGGCCCGTATCGCGGTCTCGATTCTCGCACCCTAGCTGTCGTTAAGAATGTCGTGTTGGTGCGCCTTGTCGGCCTTGCCGCGGACTCTTCTGTTCCGGAGTATGTGCGCGCCATTGCAGGTTCAGAGGCTTTGGGATTGAAAAATTACACAACCGATCCAGATCAGTTGCATTTGCTCGATGCGCTGCAACACGACCCGAAATCCCTCCAGCTCCCTAAGCTTGCCGAGCCGCCGCCCGGTCAGCCGATTGGTGAGGAAGAGGAACTTGGCCCGCAACCTGGCGCGTTCACTTCAGCAGACCTCCGAGCGCAAGCTCAGCAATAGCGTGGGCGAAGCCGGCAGTGAGCGGTGCATGACCCGCTAGCAAACGAAAGTATAGCGGTCCATACAGCAGATCCAGAACTAATTCCAGATCTAGCTCCTTGGGCAAACGCCCGTTTTCCTGATGCTTCTGTAATACGATTTTGGTCTGCGCCCGGCGGGGTTTAATCCACACAGAGCGAAATGCGCTCGCGACCTCGGGATCACTTTGCGCGGCAGCGATGAACGCTTTGAAAATGCGCCCGCGCCGGCCGGTCAGCAGCGTGATGAAATTTTCCAACTGAACCCGGATGTCCTTTTCGAACGTCTCCCGTATCCGGAAACGGGAGCTCTAGCGCCACTGCTTCCCGCAGCGCCTCGATCAGAACGGCGGCCTTATTCGGCCACCAGCGATAGATAGTAGCTTTGCTCGCGCCCGCCCGCTCCGCGATGGCGTCGCAAGTGGCATTTGAAAAGCCGTGCAGCTCCAAAACCTCAAGTGCCGCTTCAAGAATGCGCGACCTAGCGACCTCGTCACGCGGCCGCCCGCGCCCGCGAGGCGCCGTCTCGCCGGAATGTACTTTTAACGAACTAGGCATCGAGGCCCGCTCCTATGATGGCCGCTCGCGCAAACACGTTGCATATTTCCGAAACTTCGTAGTGTCGTTAATTCATCCGTATACCTAGATGTGGATCGTTAAGGTCGCGCTGAACCGCCCATACACGTTCATCGTGCTGGCGCTGCTGATCTTTCTGATCAGTCCCATCATCATTTTCCGCACCCCGACAGACATTTTTCCGAATATCGAGATTCCGGTCATCTCGGTGATCTGGACATTTAGCGGGCTGAACCCGCAGGAGTTTGAAGGCCGGATTACATCAGTCTATGAGCGCGTGCTGACCACGACCGTCAACGACATTCAACACATTGAATCGACCACGCTCAACGGGACAGCCGTAGTCAAGATTTTCCTTCAGCCTTACGCGAATGCCACCACCGGCGTTGCGCAAGTGACCGCTGTCTCCCAGACTATTTTGAAGCAAATGCCGGCCGGCATCAACCCGCCCATTGTCTTGAGCTATAGCGCATCCAGCGTTCCCATCTTGCAACTTGCCTTATCGGGTAAGGGTTTGCAGGAGCAGGATCTGAACGACATCGCCCTCAATTTCTTGCGTACCCAACTCGTCACCGTCCCCGGAGCCGTGGTGCCGTACCCATATGGCGGCAAACAGCGCCAGGTCATGATCGATCTCAATCCGGCGCAACTGCAGGCCAAAGGGCTCTCCCCGTTCGACGTCGTTACCGCTGTAAACAATCAAAACCTGATTCTTCCTTCGGGTACCGCCAAGATCGGGCAGTTCGAATACGACGTTGACATGAACTACAGCCCGCAGCGAATCGCGGAGATTAACGAATTTCCCGTGAAGGTCGTCGGGAATTCTACAGTCTATGTTCGCGACGTCGCGAATGTTCGAAATGGGTTCGCTCCGCAAACCAATATCATCCGGCGCGATGGACAGCGCGGCGTTCTGGTTAGCATTCTGAAGGCTGGCAGCGCCTCGACTCTGGACGTCGTGCAGGGCATTAAAGATCTTTTGCCACGCGTGGCGGCAACCCTTCCGCCTAGTTTGCAGATTCAGCCTTTAGCCGATCAGTCGATCTTCGTACGGGCAGCCATTAACGGCGTCGTTCGCGAAGCCATCATCGCGGGCTGCCTCACGGCCCTGATGATTCTTGTTTTTCTTGGGAGTTGGCGAAGCACGCTGATCATCGCGATCTCTATTCCCTTATCTATTTTGACCTCGGTGATCGTACTCAGCGCTCTTCACGAGACCATCAACATCATGACCTTGGGCGGATTGGCGCTGGCGGTCGGCATCCTGGTCGACGACGCCACCGTCACGATCGAAAACATCGAACGCTATCTCGAGGAAGGGCACGATCTGCGCACGGCCATCATCGAAGGCGCAGCGCAAATCTCCGTTCCGGCGTTGGTGTCCACTCTTTGTATCTGCATCGTCTTCCTGCCCATGTTCTTCCTGAGCGGGGTGGCAAAATACCTGTTCATCCCGCTTGCCGAGGCGGTTGTGTTCGCGATGCTTGCCTCGTATGTGCTCTCCCGGACCCTGGTTCCTACTCTGGCCATGTATTTATTGCGGGCAAAGGAACACACAAGCAGAACCCGGAATCCGTTTGTCCGCTTCCAACGTGCTTTCGAGCGCGGTTTTGAGCGTATACGGACCCAATACCAGGCGATCCTGACCACGTTGGTATATCGACGCAAAGCGTTCGTTCCGCTGTTTATCCTGAGCTGCATTGCCGCGCTCGTGCTGGTTCCCTTTCTTGGCCAGGACTTCTTCCCGAGCAGCGACACAGGCCAATTCAAGCTGCACGTTCGTGTCAAAACCGGTACGCGGATTGAGGAGATGGCGCGAATCTGCGATCTGGTGGATGCAACCATTCGTCGCGAAATTCCGAAGCGCGAACTCAGTACGATTTTGGACAACATCGGCCTCCCCTACAGCCAATTGAACCTGTCTTACAGCAATTCCGGACAGATCGGCACCGGCGACGCCGACATTCTGGTCACGTTGAACCCGAGCCATCGTCCGACCGACGACTATGTTCGCGCTCTCCGCCGCGATCTGCCGCGCGAATTTCCCGGCACGACCTTTTACATGCTGCCGGCCGACATCGTCACGCAAATATTGAATTTCGGATTGCCCGCGCCCATCGACGTCCAAATCACGGGCAACGATGTGCAAGCAAGCCGCGCTTTTGCGGATCGTCTTCTGCCGCAACTGCAGCACATAGCGGGCGCCGTGGATCTTCACGTCCACCAGGTGTTCGATGGACCCAAGCTGCACCTTGAAGTAGACCGCACAAAAGCTGCGGAAAGCGGGTTCACGCAAGCGGATCTGGCACGCAGTCTTTTGACCTCCCTCAGCGGCAGCTTCCAGACACAGCCCACTTTTTGGCTGAATCCAACCAACGGCGTGAGCTATAACCTGGTCACGCAAACACCGCAGTACGATATTCAATCCATCCAGGATCTGCGCAACATTCCGGTGAGCGGTCCGGGACAGAAACAGCCGGAGATCTTGAGCGATATCGCGGATATCAGCCGGACCAGCGAACTCGGAGTTGTCACCCACTACAACATCCGGCGTACTGTCGATGTTTATGGATCGGTGCAAGGGCGCGACCTCGGCGCAGTGGGAGCCGATATCGACAAAGTCATCGCTCAAAACATCAAATACCTGCCGCGCGGTTCCCAGGTTCTTCTGCGCGGGCAATTCGAAACGATGCACACGTCCTTCATCGGATTGCTGGCTGGATTGGTAGGTGCGATTGTCCTGGTCTACTTTCTGATCGTCGTTAATTTCCAATCGTGGCTCGATCCGTTCATCATCATTACGGCGCTTCCAGCGGCGCTTGCGGGCATCGTTTTGTTCCTGTTCGTCTGTAATACGACTATTAGCGTCCCCGCTTTGATGGGCGCCATCATGTGCATGGGTGTTGCCACAGCCAACAGCATCCTGGTCGTCAGCTTTGCGAAAGAACAACTGGCGCAATATGGCGACTCTATTGAGGCGGCGCTCCAGGCCGGCTCTACGCGATTTCGTCCGGTGCTGATGACCGCTCTCGCCATGATCATCGGCATGATTCCGATGGCCTTGGGGTTGGGCGAAGGCGGCGAACAGAATGCGCCTCTGGGGCGCGCCGTGATCGGCGGATTGTTATGCGCCACCCTGGCGACGCTTTTCTTTGTTCCTGCGGTTTTCAGCCTGCTCCATCGAAACCGCGAACCGGAAGAAATTGTGGAATCAACTTCCGGGCAGCACGAACCGATTCACGCGTGAAGGAAGAGACTCCATGACAGCGGAAGAACAACAAACAATCCAGACGAATCCGGAGAGCGCCGTGTCCCCGGCCGCGAAACAGCCTTCAGGCGGAGCTTGGCGCGGGCTGCTTCTTACGTTAGTCGTAGTGGCAGCGATTCTAGGCTTCGTCATTTTCTTTGGCTTATCTGCGCGGGCACGCGCCAACACATCGCTGGCACGTGAAACTGTTGCGGATGCCGTTCCCAGCGTCTCGGTCGTTCATCCCGTTGTGACCGGCGGGGCGGAAGAAGTTGTATTGCCCGGCAACATGCAAGCGTTTATCGACACGCCGATTTGGGCCCGCGCCAGTGGCTATCTGAAAGCCTGGTACGTGGATATTGGAGCGCGAGTGAAGCAGGGCCAATTGCTTGCTGAGATCGAAGCTCCGGAAATTGACCAGCAGCTCCAGCAATCGCGCGAGCAGCTCGCCACGGATAACGCCAATTTGAAGCTTTCCCAAATTACGGCTGAACGGTATATGGGTCTCTTCAAAACCGATTCAGTCGCGAAGCAGGATGTCGACAATGCCGTTCAGGATCAAGCTGCAAAAACCGCCATTATGCGAGCCGCGCAGGCGAACGTTTCCCGCTTAGAGCAATTGGTGGGCTATGAAAAGGTCTACGCCCCGTTCAGCGGCGTCATCACAGTTCGCAATGTCGACGTAGGCGCGTTAGTAGATGCAGATGCAAATGCAGCGGGTAAGGAGCTCTTTCATCTAGCCTCCAATACGGTGCTGCGTGTCTACGCAAGCGTGCCGGAAGTCTATTCGCGCGCCGCCAGGCCGGGCGTTATCAGTACGCTCACCTTGACGGAGTTTCCGGGACGGCAATTTCACGGAACCATCGTGCGAAATGCAGATGCCATCGATCCGAATTCGCGTACGCTTCTCGTCGAGGTCGACGTTCGGAATCCCACGGGTGAATTGTTGCCGGGCTCGTATGTCTCCGTGCACCTGAAACTTCACTCGAAAGCGGAAGCTGTCACCGTGCCTTCCAATGCGCTCCTTTTTCGCTCGGAAGGGCTTCGCGTCGCAGTGGTGCGCAGCTCGCGCACAGTGCTGGTACCGGTGATTCTCGGTCGCGATTACGGCGATAAAGTGGAGATCGTTTCCGGCGTCGGTCCGCAGGATGCCGTGATCGTCAACCCGAGCGATTCCATTGTTTCCGGCCAGCGCGTGCAGATCGGAGCCGGTGCGCCGACTCCAGCGGATTAGAGTGAAGAGGAACCCTCAAAGCATGAATCGAAAGGCACTTCTTCTCGCTGTCGCGGTGGCCGCGCTGCTCGCCAGTTGCACGGTCGGTCCGAAGTACACTAAGCCGTCGGTGCCCGCGGCGCCAGCTTATAGTGAACAGCCGCCCGCCAGCTTTAAAGAAGCCGATGGATGGCAAACGGCGCAGCCCAAAGACGGCGAGCTTCGTGGTAAGTGGTGGGAAATCTTTGCCGACCCTCAACTGAATGCGTTGGAGGAGCAGGTACCGCAAGCCAACCAGACATTGAAAATAGCCGAAGCGAACTTTCGTAATGCTCGCGCTCAGATTCAATTCCAGCGTGCGGGTCTTTTCCCAACAATCAATGTCGGGCCGCAGATTACATCGAATCGCGTTTCCAGCAATAACCCGACCGGCGTAGCTGGATTTAACTATGGCGACTTTGCAGCCCCGGTGAACGTCTCATGGGATATCGACTTTTGGGGACGCATCCGGCGCACCATTGCAAACGCACGTGAGCAGTTCCAGGCTTCCGCCGCCGATCTCGAAAACACCAAGCTTCAGCTTCAGACTGATTTGGCCGTAGATTATTTCGAGACGCGCAGCCTCGATGCTCAGAAGCAGTTGCTCGACGACACCGTGGTCGCCTATCACAAAGCCCTGCAACTTACCACAAATCGCTATGAGGGCGGCGTTGCGTCCAAGGCGGAAGTTGCGCAAGCGCGGACGCAGTTAGATCAAACCGAGGCGCAGGACATAGACGTCGGCGTAGCGCGTGCCCAGTTTGAGCACGCTATTGCAGTCCTTCTCGGCAAGACTCCGGAAGAATTCAAGCTTTCCTCGAAGCCCCTCGAGCAGGAGCCGCCTAAAATTCCGGTCGGCATTCCCTCCGCGCTCTTACAGCGCAGGCCCGACATAGCCGCCGCTGAAAGACAGATTGCCGCTGCGAACGAGCAAATCGGAATCGCAAAAGCGGCGTTCTGGCCCGATTTGTTTATCACCGCGACGGGGGGATTTCAAAGCGGCAGCATCGTTAATTGGTTTACCTGGCCAAGCCGCTACTGGTCCGTCGGTCCATCAGTCGTCCAAACGATCTTCGACGCGGGACGACGGCGCGCAACTGTGGAGGGCGCCATCGCCAGCTATGACGCGACAGTCGCGAATTATCGCCAGACCGCTCTAACCGCATTCCAGGAAGTGGAAGATAATCTTTCAACCCTGCGGATACTTGAAGAAGAATCGTCGAAGCAGCATGAAGCAACCGCGGCTGCGGAGAATTCGCTCGAGCTTTCCATGAACCGCTATAAAGGCGGCTTGGTCACCTATCTCGAAGTGATTACCGCGCAAAGCATCGCGCTCACGAATGAACGTACGGACGTCGATATCCTGCGGCGCCGGATGGATGCCAGTGTACAGCTCATGAAAGCTTTGGGCGGCGGTTGGAACGTGAACCAACTCCCGCAAAGCTAAGCGAGTTTACGTTACCGCAATTTTCGGAAGACCTGCGTACCGGCCAAGCTGTCGCCAAAGCGCCGGCCGGTTGCCAGTAGAATGATCGCTTCACCACCGAAAATGAAGAGAGCCAGCCCGAATTCGAAGAAAACGCCAAGCACGGGAATCATGCCCAGAATCCCAGGTATGGCGAGCGGGACATTGCGCATAATTCTCTGATTCGTCGTGGAAGGACTGCCATCCACGCTGCCGACCACGCTGCCCATCAGCATCTTACCGAGGCTTGCGCCGTTGATATCGCGAAAGAGCCAATAGCAGGCATGCAGCAGGCCGTACAGCATCCAGCCGAAGACCGGCAGCAGATGAAGAAAGGCCAGAATAAGCATGGGAACAACGTCGATCAGGTACGCGACCACGCGTTTCAGTTTTTCCTCGGGCTGTCCCAGGACGATAACCGATCCGTCGCCGGTTGGCGAAGAGGCAGGATAGGTCGAAGGATAATTCGCCGCAGCATCCGCCGGCGCATCGCCCAATTTGGTTCCGCAGTTCGGGCAAAAGCCGGTGTTGCTCGATACGGGCGTTGCGCAGTTCGGACAATGCATGATATCTCCATTCTCGAAAATTGAGAGCCGATCAGAGTAACGGTACCAAATCGGCCGACTTGCCAAACGCTCAAGCCTCGATAGGATATAGACTGCACTCAACGACGGAGTCAACGTAAAGAATGCTTCGGGCGATCGCCTGCCTTCTTGGGATGGCAATTTCTACCGTCTCCGGCATGGCCTCGCGTGGCACTCAGGACGGGTGGGCGCAGCGGGTCTGGCATACCGAAGACGGTCTCCCGGAAGAGACAGTTCAGGCGTTTGCTCAAACGCCGGATCATTTTCTTTGGATTGGAACTTCTGGAGGGCTGGTTCGCTTCGACGGTGCGCAGTTCGTGGTTTTCGATCGGGACAACACCTCCGCGTTCCGCGAAAACAGCGTATTTTGCCTTCTTGCTTCCGCAAATGGAACCTTGTGGATCGGAACGGAAGGGGGAGGGCTGATCAGTTACTCAGATGGTGTGTTTCGGTCGTGGTCAAAGGCACAAGGGCTTACGAGTGCCTACGTTCGCGCGCTTCGTCAGGACCGCAAAGGCGATATCTGGATCGGAACCGACGATGGCTTATTCCGGCTACACAATCGCCGCATCGAGCGGATGGATGGCCGCAACGGTATGCCGCCGATTTCCGTTCACGCTATCTATGAAGATCGCGAGCAGCGCCTCTGGTTCGGAGGGTTCCATCTTTTTGTGCTTACGGGTAATCACATGTCCGAAATGGCGCTACCTGGCGGGTTATTCGATAACGTGAAATCCATCGTCCAGACGCGCGATGGAACCATTTGGGCCGGGACGGTCAGCGGGTTATCGAGGATGAGGCCCAACGCGCGAAACTGCTGCTTTGAGCGAATCGCCAGCATTCACAGCACGGTCCGGAGCTTGCTCGAAGACGACAGCGGAACTCTGTGGATTGGCACCATTGGCGAAGGTCTCATTCGATATCAGGACGAAAAATTTTCCGCTTCCTTGCTCGGTTCCAAGCTTCCGAGCAATACCGTTCTCAGCAGTTTTCTGGGATCGGACAGAAGCCTCTGGATCGGCACGCAAACCGGTCTCGCGCGACTCAACAAAACTCCCGTGAGCACGCTCACTCTCCCGGACTTCGCGGACGCGGACTTCGGAACGATATACCAGGATCGAGATGGCGCACTCTGGGTCGGGAGTTCGCATCTGTTCCGGCTCACCGGAGAACGCGTGGAGCTTTTGAAATTCCCTTTTCTGGGAAGCGCTCGCGTTCGAAACCGTCTTCCGCGATAGCGGCGGCTCCCTTTGGTTGGGGACTGAAGGAAAGGGTGCATTCCGTTGGAAGTCCGGAGTACCAAAACAAGTTCCAGTTGTTCAGGCATATGTCCGCGCTTTTGCCGAGGACAAGCGAGGCGGCATCTGGATCGGCACGGATGGGGGCTATTTCCGCTGGACTATCGGCGGTGTCCAGTACTTTGAACTCCATGAGAGCGTGCGTGCGCTTTTGGTCGATCGGGATGGAAATGTTTGGATTGGAAAGGATCGCGGACTGACATGCTTGCGCGCGCCGGACTTTGCCGCTGAGCCGCCCATTGCCCGCTTGCAGACAGAGAAGGTGTGGGCCATCCATGAAGACCCGGAAGGCGGCATTTGGTTTGGCACGCGAAGCAGCGGTCTGTTCCGCTGGAAGAACGGCAAGCTCACTTCTTACTCCACGGCTCAAGGCCTTGCGAGCAATAGCATCTATCAGATTCTTGAAGATCGGCGCGGCACCTTCTGGATCAGCGGCCCGAACGGCGTATCCTCATTTGGCCGGCACGAACTGGAAGCAACGGAGCGGGATCCATCTTTCCGGCCGTCGGTGAAGCTTTACGGCAGGTCGGACGGTTTGCAGACGACACAAATGTATGGCGGCGTGCAGCCGGCTGGGTGTTTTGGCTCGAGCGGTGAAGTTTGGTTTCCCAGCACCGCCGGCCCTGTGCGCATTGGTCCGGATCCGAACCGTTCCACGCCTGCGCCTCCGGCCGTGATTTATCGCGTTCTGGCAGATGGGCGTGACGTTCGCATTTCGGGCGATGTCAATCTCGCACCGGGCGATGGCAAGCTGGAAATTCAATACAGTGCCATTCAACTCCGCTCGCAGGATCGCGTCCGATTCCGCTATCAATTGGAAGGTTTTGATCGCGGTTGGACTGAAACACGCGCGCGCCGAGTGGTCTATGCAAACATTCCGCCCGGACACTACCGCTTCCGGCTTCTTTCATTCGATACAGACCAGCCGCGCACCGTCTCGGAAGCTGGAGTGTCATTCAATTGGCGGCCGCATGTTTATCAGACCCGCTGGTTCCTGGTTGTATGCATCCTTTGCCTCGGCGCCATCATTTGGGGAGTCCACAAATTGAGAATGCAGCAAGCGCATGCCCGCTTTGGAGCAGTGCTGGATGAGCGTAACCGTCTCGCCCGAGAGATGCATGACACACTCATACAAGGTTGTACGAGTGTGTCGGCATTGCTGGAGGCCATGGCCTCGATGAAGAAGAATCGGCCGGACACTTCCGATGAACTGCTGAATTGCGCTCGGCTGCAGATAAGAGAAACTGCCGATGAGGCACGCCGGGCAGTTTGGAATTTACGCCAGGACGGCGAAACCGGGCCGGCACTGGACCGTCTGCTTGAGCAGATGACCCGACAGGCCAGTCATGTTTCCAGAGTGCCGGTGCAATTTGAAACTTCTGGAAAACCGCTAACGTTAGATCCACTCGTCGAGCACGATCTGGTTATGGTCGCCCGGGAGGCGGTATATAACGCCGTCCGTCACGGAAAACCGCAGGCGGTCCATTTGAAAATAAATTTTGAAGCTGGCAAAATCGGCTTGCGAGTGCTGGACGATGGTTGCGGGTTCGATCCTGACGAGGTGTTTGCGGAGGCCAGTGAGCACTTCGGGCTGATCGGAATGCGTGAACGCACGGAGTGCCTGGGAGGGCGCTTCGAGGTACGGAGCGCACCGGGAAAAGGAACGGAGCTCTCGGTAGATATTCCCGTGAAAAACCGTGCCCATGGCATAGCTGCGAAGATCCGGGATTAAACTCCTACTTTGGTTGGATCTCGCGCGATCGAAGCCGCAATAAGATCTTAGGGGCAACTTACGGAACATGCGACGTACTTGGCTTCCGATACGAACGTGCTTGCTTCTCATGCTTCCGATTTGCTCTGTTGCCCAATCGGACGACAGCGTATTGAAGCCTTTTGTCATGGATTACCGGCATGCAACGCGCTCGATGGTCGATCTTTCCTTCCTGGACGAAGCTCCGGCCGGCAAAGACGGATTCATTCGCATTCAGGGCGGCCACTTCGTCAAACCAGACGGCAGCCGCATCCGTTTTTGGGGGGTTCACCTGACCGACTGGAGTCCGGGCTCGATTTTGCTTCCGCCGAAGCAGGACACTCCCATGTGGGCCGCAGCCTTGGCTCGTTTTGGAGTGAATTGTGTTCGTTTGCACTTCCTCGACCTCGCTGCCCCGCGCGGAATCATTGACGCGAGCCGCGACGATACACGCTCCTTCGATCCCCAACAGCTTGATCGGCTCGACCTTCTCGTTTCAGAACTCAAGAAGCGCGGCATTTATATGGATCTGAACCTTAACGTCGGCCGCTCGTATAAGGAAGGCGACGGTGTTAAGGATCCCGGCGCAATCCGTTGGGCCAAAGGCATCGTGCTCTTCGATCCGCGTCTCATCGAGCTTCAGAAGGAATACGCCAGAAACCTTCTCACGCATGTGAATCCGTATACCGGAACCCAATATGGGAAAGAGCCGGCGATCGCGATTGTGGAGATCGTGAATGAGAACGGCATCGGGCTTGGCTTTCGGACGCAGAGCGCTTATTACGACGAAGAACTGACTCGACTTTATAACTCCTGGTTGTCGGAGCACCTCGGTGCAGACGAATTGAAAAAGCTTCGAGATCTCGCAGGCACGGCGGCGGATGCCCAGGTGCCGCGGCTGACGTCTTCGGAAATTGAATCTGCTCCGGAAGAGAGATACCGGGCCGAAGTGTCCTTCTATATGGATGTAGAAAACCGCTTCTACCAGGAGATGAGCGGTTATCTCAAGAACACGCTTGGCGTGAGATCGCCGATTATTGGCACATCGGATCATAGCCACACCGGCAGTAGCTATCCGATGCTGACTTCACTGTCTCGGCTAGACATCCTGGACGGACATGTCTACTGGGAGCACCCCGGATCGCAGGGGCCGCTGGACACTCCGATGGTGAACGACCCGCTGCATTCCACCGTGGTGCAGCTCTCGCGAACAGCGTTCGCCGGAAAACCGTACACCGTCAGCGAGACGAATCATCCGTTTCCGAATGAATATGGGAGTGAGGGCATACCCATCATCGCCGCTTACGGAGATTTTCAGGATTGGGATGCCATCATTACGTACACGTTTGAGCCGAAACTGGCGCCCGATTGGAAGCCGTATGTCGGAGATCCCTTCGACATTTCGCTCGATCCGGTTAGGATGACAGAATTCGCTGCAGGCGCATTGATGTTCCGCCGGCAGGATGTCCGTCCCGCCCGCCAGATTGTGGAGCGAACTTATTCGAAAGAGCAGGTGATCGATAGCCGCCGTCTCGGCCACTCACAGCAGCCGTATTTTACGCCGGGATTTCCCCTCTTCCTGCCGCTCGAGCATGAGATGCGAATCCGCTCGCTTGACGGTCCCCCCACCGCAACGTTCAACGCTGCCCAACCGGAAAACGTCATCGTGTCCGACACGGGACAACTGTCCTGGTATACCTCGCCTCCCGAGCGCGGCGTGGTGACTGTGGATACAGATCGAACGCAGGCGCTGATCGGATTTCTAAAGACGAATCCAAAAGTCTTGACGAATCTCGGCGTAAACGTTTTGAATGATTTTGCAACGGTCGTGCTTTCATCGATCGACTCGAAGCCTCTCGCGGAATCCGGCAGAATGCTCCTCACCACGGGTTCGCGTGTGGCCAATACGGGCATGAAATGGAACCAGTCACACACGAAGCTGGCGAGTATCGGAGGATCGCCTTCTCTGATTGAACCTGTCACCGGCACAGTTGTCTTTCGGAATCTTCATGCTGCTGGTTCCGTGACGGCATTCGCGTTGGACGGCTCAGGGTGTCGCATCGGAAAAGCGATTCCAGCCGAAAAAACAGTCGATGGATGGACTCTGCGGGTCGGAGATCCGGTCACGCCCTGGTACATCATCTCAGTAGAGAGGCCGTGACGTCTTACAAGAAAATCACCGTGCTGGTGGTAGACGATCACCCGATTATGCGGCTCGGGATCGCCGGAATCATCAATACACAGACAGATATGGCAGTCTGCGCCCATGCGGGTTCGGGCGAAGAGGCTGTGGAGATGTTCCAAAGACATCGGCCCGACATTACGTTGATGGATTTGCGTCTGCCGGGCATGAGCGGGCTCGAGGCACTGCGCCGGATCCGAGGTCTGGACCCGCATGCGCGCTGCATTGTGCTCACGACTTACGAGGGCGACGAAGACATACACCAGGCCATCGCGGTGGGTGCGCTGGGCTACCTCATTAAAGGTATGTCGCACGAAACCTTGGTGGACGCTTTACGCAAGGTGCGGTCGGGATTACGCTATTTGCCGTCACCTATTGCACGCAGTCTGGCGGACCGCACACCAAACTCCGATTTAAGCCCGCGCGAGCGCGAAGTGCTGTCGTTAATGGTGCAAGGGAAAACAAACAAACAGATTGCGAGCGCGCTTCAGATTACCGAAGCGACGGTGAAGTGCCACGTCGGCGTGGTCCTTCTCCGCCTGGGCGTGACCGATCGCACTCAGGCCGTGGTGGCAGCTCTCCAGCGTGGTCTCGAGCACCTGTAACTACTCGGGCGCATCGGGGATTTGTTCATTACTGGTTTGCGGACGCTTGTTCATCTGCCGGTACAATTCCTTCACCTGGTTCTTGGTTTCCTTGATCTCTCGAAAAAGGGTGATCTCTTTCTCGGCCTCAGCGTTCATTTGCAGGCTCCGGTAGACCGATGCGAGGCGATAATGTACTTCGCCATTGAGGGGATCGGATTCAACCGCCATGCGGAGATATTTCATCGCCTCCCGAGGTTTGTCGCGCGACATCAGCATGCGCGCCAGACCCACCTGGGCATCCACCTCGCGAGGGTTGAGAGCGAAGGCGCGCGTGTAATGCGCGAAAGCGCTTTGCGCATCAGATTCGCGCTGTGCAATTCTGGCCAGCTCGCATTCGATCTTCGAGCTGTCGCCTTCCGTTTTCAGCGCCGTTTCCAGTTCGCGTTGAGCGTCCGCCTGCGCCGCTGGATCCGTCGGAGACGACTCCAGTATGGCTTCCGCTAGTTCGTAGCGCACGCCGGGGACGCGCGGATTCATTTCCAGGCACTTTTTGTAATGAGCGATGGCCCCCTTCAGGTCGCCTGCATTGACCAGATGTTCTGCAATCACCTGCTGCATGCGGGCCGAACCTGGCGCGATGATCGTCAGCTTATTCAACGTGTCATCGGCCAGTTCGGTATAGACCAGTTGCGCCAGGTACAGAATGTCGGCATTATCCGGATTGAGATCTACCAGCGACTGGACGACCGCCGCAGTATGTTCCAGATCGCCGTCCTGGTAATACATGCCGGCTAATTGCAGACCAACTTGCATCCGCACATTCCGGTCCTCGATGGCCTCCAGCTCATTCAAGGCCGTTCGAGGGTTCTTTGCCTTCAAAACCTCGGCTGTCCGCCGAAAATCTTCCGGGTCACGCGGATCGGTTTGCGATTTTGAGGCCGCACATAGCAGAAGCAAGCACAGGACCGGCATCCATTTGTAGCCTGGACGCAGGTTAAAACGTGATGCGCGCACCCATTTGGATAATCCGGCCCGGACCGAAGCTATTCGCCGAGGTGATCTGACCGGCGCCGTTTGCGGCAGGATTCCCGCTGGCCGAAATGCTGTTGCCCGGTTGAGCGAAGAGCGGATGATTGAAAGCGTCATACATATCGCCCCTGATCTCCAGTCGCGATTCCCGGAACGGCAGAGTGAACGCTTTGCCTAGACTCAGGTCGACGTCCCTATATGCCGGAGCGCGCAGGGTGTCTCTTCCCACGTTACCCAAAGTGCCCGACGCTGGCGCAGCATAAGCCGCCGGGTTAAACCATTCGGCAATACTTTGATTCGATACAGCAGGTGTTCCAATCAGGTTAGGGTACCAGGCAAACCCACAGCACCCATTCGTTTGCGTCCCGCTCAAATCGCTCGCCATCACCGGAGTAAATGGAACTCCGGAATGTAATTGGAACAGCGCGGTAGCGCGCCAACCGCCGAACACCTCGTTGAGTAGTCCATGGGCCGCGAACGTTCTGCCGGCGCCGAATGGAACCTCATACGTTATCTGTCCACTGGTTGTATTCGGCGAATCGAGCTTACCTATGCCGTAATTGGCGCGAATATTATAGGCATTCTGCCAGACGTCGCCGTTACCGAGCCCTTCCTGATTTCCTCCGCTTGTGCCGGTGTCCAATTCCTTGGAATGCGCGTAAAGCACCAGGAAACTCAAGCCGTGAGAAAACCTCTTTTCTCCTCGTAACTGCAGCGCATTGTAATTGGAGTATCCGTCGAATAAATGAGCTTGAACCGCCTTATATTGCGGGAACGGCTGCGTCGTTGCTCCCGAGGCAACGTCGATCTGGTCCGTGTCTCGCTGAAAATTCAGGTTCGTCCCTTTTGTAAATACGTAACCCGCATCCACCAGGAAACCTCCGGGCAGTTCATGCTGAATATCCACCATAACTTCTTGCGTATAGGTGACGGGCATGTTCACTGGATAATAATCCACGAAGCTGCCATTGTTCAGAGCGGGCGACAGCGTTTGCAGGGTTGGAAACGTCACTGAATTCGGCGGCGGTCCGGTCTGGAGCTTGAACGCGGCGCAGCTATTCGTCAACTGGCAACTGCTCGAGGCATAACCTAAATAAGGGCTATTGGGATCGAATCCGAGCCCGAGCGCCCCATCGCTGTACTGTTCGGCCGGTCGAGCCGCATCGAAAATCCCATAACTCGCACGGATAGACCATCTATCCTTAGGCGACCACGCGACGCCGACGCGCGGGCTGAATTCACGATACACATTCCCTTGGATTTGATCCCGTCCGTTTTTTCCTCCATAGAGGATCGCTCCGGGCATCCCTGCCGTGCAGGTGGCGGAACAGTTAGGGAACGGTCCAGGATTCGCTAGAGTCGGGTCGAACACGCCGAACTCATCATGCTTCACGCTCCATCCGGATTGGATCTGCCAGCGCAGGCCAAGGTTCAAGGTGAGGTGGGGAGTAACTTTGAAGTCGTCCTGCAGGAACGTGCCGAGGTTCCACATGTGCTCGCTGGTTGCGTCGTACTCCTGCACGTGCCAGTCATACACTTCTCCCAACAGGAAGTCGGCGTATGCGATTCCCGGTTTTCCGCCGGTCCCGGTCGCGATTCCAGTGAACTCGAAATTGCCGGAGCTCACGTCGCCCCAATTTGTATAGTTCTGATAATTCCGGTCGAACTCGCCGCCGAATTTGACGGTATGCCTGCCCCGCACTAGCGTAACGACGTCTGATGCGGTGTATAGACCCTCAGCAAGCACCGCGTCCGCTCCAGGGTAGAGATTCATGGAGCCATTCCCATTTCCATCGATGGTGATCATCGGGAATATGTTCCCTGGAGCATTCGAACCGTATGTCGGCTCGAGCCCTACGGTCGTGGGAAAGTTCTTGCCATAATCCGGCGGCCGATACTCATCCAGCTCGCGCATCGCCCCGATTCGAGCTTCATTCACCATCGTTGGATTGATGGTCCACGTATCGGTGATTTGGCCGTCCTGGTTCAGGTTCGGATGGGACGGAGTGCATTGAGAGCCGCCGTTCGGGCAGAGCGGGTCGTTGTTGTAAATCACGTGAACTGGATATTCGGTGATGGAACCCGACAGGCGATTGTTCGCTGAAACGTCATAGTCGATCTTGCCGACGTACCAAGTCGACAGCGCCGGCGCCGAGACGTTGGCGGTGTAATTATTGAACGCCGAGCAGTTCGAGGTACAGCCGGCTGCATTGGGATTCGGCCAGTAGCTTTGTAGCTTTGCGGCTACGGGATCGATGCGGTTTGCCGGAATTTGATTGTTCAAGAAAGCTTGACCAGTAGTGGGGTCGTAAATCGTAGGAAAGCCGGGGGCCGAGAAGTTTCCGCTGCGCATCGCCGCGGTCGGATACGAATAGGTCTGGGTCGAGGAAGTAGTGGACGGGTTGCGCTGATAAGTAAAGAAGAAGAACAGTTTGTCTTTCTTAATAGGGCCGCCGACACTGCCTCCGTATTGATTCCATCTCTCAGGCGCCTTCTTGCCCGACGTATCGAAGAAGTTTCTGGCATTAAACGCATCGTTCTGGATGAACTCAAATGCGGAGCCATGCCACTGATTCGTGCCGCTTTTCAGAATCACATTGAAAGTGGCGAGCCCATTGCCGTACTGCGCGCCGAAATTACTGGTGTTTACGTTTACTTCAGAAATGGCGTCGATCGGCGGATAATTATCGCTCGGATTATTGTCCCTGGGATCGGTCGCGCCGGCACCGTCCAACAGGAAATTCGACTCCTGTCCCTGCGTTCCGTTGACTCCGACGGACTGGCCAGCCGGATATTGGCCCCCGCCGTTGTTCATTCCAGGCACCAGTTGGGTCAAGCTGCTCATCCAGACTCCACCTACCGTCGGAGCGTCTTGAATACTCTTGGTATCGAAGGTGACGTGCTGTTCCGACGTTTGCGTCTCCACCAAAGGACTGGCTGCGTTCACTTCCACCACTTCACTGGTCGCGCCGACCTGAAGCGTGGCATTGATCTCGAGCGTTTGAACCTGGAGAACAATACCGCTGCGGACGAGATCGCGAAAGCCGCCCTTGGAAAATGTGATGGAATACCGGCCTGGCGGAACCGAGGGGACATCGTAGATGCCGCTGGAGTTCGTGGTTGTAGGCGTCTTCACGCCGGTGTCCACGTTCAGGATGCTGACGGCAACCTCCGGTATCACCGCCCCGGAGGAATCCATAACGGAACCTTTGAACTCGCCTGAATTTGCGTTCTGCGACCACGCTCGACCCGGTGCGAAACACGCGATCACAAACAGAAACGAGCATACGCGGACATACTTGCCGATTGTTCTCTGCATGGAGCCTCCCAAGCTGTGCCCGTCAGAGGGTCAGCTCCGCCGAGACCGGTGAGGCCACGGCGGAATAAGCGATTTAGACAGCCTGGTAGATTTTAGGCCTGAACGGCGGGCCTCGAAATCAGACCAAAGTAGGAGCGGATGCGAGAATCGCCGCCTGCGCCGCTAAGATTGAGCGAAATGGCGGAATGCTACCTTACGCGTAGTGTTCACGGTTCATTCCATGGCGATAGCCATCCTGTTTTGCACCATCACCATGATCGGGTGGGGATCGTGGGCGAATACCCAGAAGCTCGCCGGCCGCACCAAGTGGCCATTCGAGCTCTTCTACTGGGATTACACGTTCGGAGTTTTTCTTTTCAGCATTTTGTTCATGCTAACCGCCGGGAGCGCCGGCTCGAGTGGCGCCGCTGCACTCACGAATCTCGGCCAAGCATCCACGCACTTCATGCTGATTGCGGGCATCAGCGGTGTTCTTTTCAATATCGCCAACATACTGCTCGTGGTTGCCATCGACGCGGCAGGCTTATCCATCGCGTTCCCTGTTGGCATCGGCTTGGCGCTCGTGCTTGGAACTGTCACCGCTTACATCCAGCAGCCGAAGGGTAATGCCGCGACTCTCTTCTTCGGGGTCAGCCTGGTTGTCGCCGCGATGATATTTTCCGCGATTGCACACCGCCGCATGCCGCGCGCGCAAGGCGCTGGGGCGGGGAAGGGTCTGATCTTCGCGATTGTCGCAGGCTGTTTCATGGGCTTCTTTTACCCGCAGCTCATGCGCGCCATTTCGCCATCCTTCAACACAACTCCCATTCAGCCCGGCTATTTGACGCCATATACGGCGCTCTTCTTCTTTTCGATCGGAGTGCTAATCAGCAACCTGGTTGTCAATACGGTCTTCATGAAAGCGGGCGGGCACAGCTATCGAGATTACCTTGCCGGAACGCTGAAGCTGCACCTGCTCGGAATCCTTGGCGGCGCGATATGGATGCTCGCCTTGAGTCTCAACGTTCTCGCGTCCGGAGTTGCAGGACCGGCGATTTCTTACGCGCTTGGCCAGGGGGCAACGCTGGTTGCGGCCATCTGGGGCGTTCTCATTTGGCGGGAATTCAGCGCCGCTCCCAAAGGGACGATGCCGTTTCTCTATTTCATGTTTACCGGTTACGTACTCGGCTTGATCCTGATCGGACTCGCCACATTGTAAGTGGATAGCGCCGGTCTACGGTGCGGTCTTGTTTCCGAGCTGCTCCGGAAGCGTCCAGGCATAGAGCACGCCGTGCGAGCCAATCAGGATGTATTGGCGGCCATCGAGCTCATAAGTGATCGGCGGAGTTTGAACAGCCCCACCGCCGTACGCATGCCACAACGTGCGCCCGGTTCTTGCGTCCAGCGCCAGCATGTTTCCAGGATTATCGGCTGTGAACACGAGGCCCCCGGCAGTACTCAACACGCCTGCCCAGCCGTCGCCTAATCCCAGGTCGTGTTGCCAGCGAATCTTTCCGGTCTGATAGTCAATCGCTTTCAATGCCGATTGTGCCCATACCGACAAATCTCTTCCAGCGAAGCCTTCCGGCCTACCCGACGAGAGGTTGTAATACATGCTGAAGCACCGGTGTGAGTTCACGTAGAGAAGACCGGTATCCGGATCGAAACTGGGCGACATCCAATTCGTCGCGCCCAGCGCGTCTGGCTCAACCAGAGTGCCGGCGGGAGTCGGGTATTTATCTACTCGGCCAATCGGCCGACCTTTCGAATCTACGCCTGTGCTCCAGTTGATTTCCTCGTATGGAACGGAGAGCAGAGCCTTGCCGTTCGTTCGGTCCAGCACAAAAAAATACCCATTGCGAGAGGCTTGCAGCAGCAGCTTGCGCGGCTGGCCTCGAAAATTCCCATCCACGATAACGGGTGTCTGAACCGCATCCCAATCGTGAACGTCATGCGGCGATGGCTGGAAATACCACGTGAGCTTTCCGGTATCGGGATTGAGAGCGACAATCGTGCAGGTGAAGAGATTGTCCCCCGGACGAGTTTCGCCATCCAGAACCGGATTCGGATTTCCGGTTCCCCAATACAGGAGATTCAAATCCGGATCATAGGTGCCGGTGATCCAGGTCATGCCTCCGCCGTGCTCGATGGCGTCGCTGTTTCGGGGCCACGTTTCTGAACCGGGCTCGCCTGGCTTGGGCAAAGCGCTCCATTGCCATTGCAATTTTCCCGTTTGCGGATCGAAGGAATCGATGACCCCATGCAGGTCTGTGAAGTCGCCCGAAATCCCTACAATCACATGATTGCGGATAATGAGCGGAGCCATGGTCGCCCAATACCCGAGCTTCACGTCCGCGAGTTCGACATCCCACTCGACTTCTCCGCTCTTGGCGTCGAGACAGAGCAGATGCGCGTCGGGCGTTTCGAAGTAGAGCCGGTCCCGATACATTCCGACCCCGCGCTGCCCGATATGCAAGCCATCGTTCGGGTGATAGCGGTAATGCCAATTCTGCCGGCCCGACCGCGCGTCAACGGACCAAACGTCGTCCGGTTCCGTGAAATACAGGGTTCCATCCACCAGCAGCGGCGTCGATTTCAAACCTGGCCCGCTAACCACATCGGTCTGAAAAGCCCAAGCGAGACTGAGTGTCCCGACATTGTTTGTATCGATCTGGCGCAGCGGGCTGAAGCGTTTTCCTGAGTAATCCCCGTTGTACGTCGGCCACGCATCCGGCCCCGGCTTCAAAATGGACGCAGGATCCAGGCCCTGCGCGTTCATAAGCGCGATCGCTGCGAATAAACTGCACAACGTTCGCGCCGTCACTTCAGCGTCTCCAAATAAGCAAATAGATCGTGAATATTTTTGTCCGTATACTTCGTCAGAAGGGCGATGTGTGCCGCTAACGGATCATGCACTTCCACTTTCACGGCGTTCCGGTTCCATGTATGCACCCACCCACTGTGATCTCGCACGGAGACGAGGAATTCGTCGGAGTACGCCTCCACTCCCGTAAATATTTTTCCGGAGGGCTCCGTCACCGTGACGCTTCGATCCGTTCCGGACGGAAACGCAATTCGCGTTTGCAGATCGAACGGTTTGTATTTGGAAGCGATATGCGCGAAGTCGCCGCTGGGTGAATGACACTGCGCGCATGTCCCCGCTCCATTGAAATATGTTTTCCCCGCTTCGGCGCTCCCTACCAGCAGCTTCTCGAGTGGATATTCACTCGGGACGCGCTGCGAGACTGACGAAGCAAGTCGCGCCTCCGCGTGCAGAAAATCCGCAATTTGGCGAATCTGTATGTCGGAGAGCTGAAACGCAGGCATCCCCTTCTGCGGCCTTCCATTCCGCACGACTGGACCGATGAGATTTCCGTTCAAATCGTGGCTGACGATTGAGGAACGGATGAGGTCGGGGCCACTCGCACCGCGGCCATCGGGTCCATGGCAAAACCCACAGGTTTGCTGAAAGTCCCGCTTCCCAGCCGTAACACCAGCAGCATTGGCCTGCTGCTGCCGGACACCGTCGGGATCTTGCGCCGTTGCGCTAACGCAGCCAAACACGAATGCAAGCGCGAATATGGCAACAGTTCTGCTCATCCGCTCAAACGGCTCCTTCAAAGCATTGCTCAGCCATCTGTTTCAATACCAGCGCCTGTTCCCATCGGTCGCTCTCCTCGACAGCGTCACCTGCGGCATTCCGAAATGTGCGTGCGTAATAAATCCCGGACGCGAGAAGTTCTGGCACGAAGTAAATACGATCACCTGGCCGGGCCGTCGTCTGGAACGCTCGGAAACACGCCGTCCAGAGCTGCTTGAAATGCCGTACATAGAGTGGCTCCTCACGATCGTGAATTTCGACGCGTACTTGCATGCAGCCCGGATTGCCGATCCTGCCATGCAGAAACCGGACGCGCTCGAATAGTGGAGCAATGAACGCAAGTTTCTTTTCAAAACCTCCGTAGACCATCTCCTGACCGGTGTACCAATGCGAAAAATCACCATTGATCTGGAGCTCGGGAAAGCGTCTCACGAATCCGGCCGTGCGCCACATATCCTGAAAAATCGTCGCCCGGTGTGTCTCGACATACAGCGGAATGCGCCGGCGACTGGAAGCCTTCAGAACGCCTTCGATCAGACGAGCCGCTTCCGAATCGTCTTCGAGACCCCATCCTACGTGCAGCGTTGCACACTCGAACCCATCGCCGGCGAGTTTCTCCGCAAGTACATCCGCTTCCGCCGGCACATTGACGCGTCCGCTCCCAACAATGCCGAGACCGGCGCGCCCGCACTCCTGTAACTCTTCCCGAGTGGCGCCGTCAGCAAACTGAACACCATCGAAGCCCGCCGCTCGAATTGCTTCTAGACGATCGCTGAAGGTGCCGCCATGCGGACCGGTCGAGCTGTGCGGCAAATCATCCAGCGCCATCAGATTCATATAACAGCGAAGCTCCGCGGCGCCCTGAACGGTCATCAGCCAGGTTGCTGGGTGGATTGCGACAGGCTGCGCGCGCTTTCGTCCTTTGCCTCATCCAGCCAGGCCACATCCGCGCTTGTATCGGCGAAACGGCGCAATCCCGCCTCGCGAATTGCTGAATCCGGAACCTTCTTGAGCGGCGTGTACCGCGGGTGATGAGCTTCTTTATAGGGATCGTTCCGCGCCGCGTTGTAACAGCAGATCATCGACCATCGTGGATGATCGGATCGATTCTGATCGGAGCGATGCAGCAGATTCGCATGGAAGAACAGCACATCCCCCGGCTCCATTTCCACGTACACGGTCTCCAGGCGTTTTTGCGCTTCATGCACGCGCTCCATGTCCGCGCCCGCCTGGTCGCCCGTCAAAATATGATCGACACGGCCCATCTGATGCGATCCGCTGAGCACCTGCAGGCATCCGTTCTCGCGTGTGGCCGGATCCACTGCAATGGAAGCGCTGCACAGAAGCGGAAATAGGACGCCGTTCTGGTACCAATATCCGTAATCCTGATGCCACGCCCACGCTCCGCCCACTTTGGCGTCCTTCATGATCATCTTGGAGTGATAATGATAAACCTCGCCCTCGAGGATTTTTTCCGCGGAATTGACGATCGTTTCCGAGCGTGCAAACATGCCGTAGATCGTATCCCCGGGATGGTTCCATAGCGAAAGCCGCACGGTTCCGCCTTCGCCATCGCCTTTACCAAACGCGTGTTGATCGAGTGCGCGATCTTCCTTTGCCGCGCGCCGCAGCAAATCGACTTCTTCGGCCTCAAACATCCCTCTCGCCAGGATGAAACCATTGCGGTTATATTCTTCTATCCGGTCTTCTTTAATCGGGCCCGCTGCCATAAAACGATTCTCCTTCTTCTAACGACCTTGCGCCTCAGGAACGGATTCCGAGGCCGCTCATCATCTTGTCCGTCGATTGATAGGCTTCTCGCACCCAATCGACGATCTTGTTCGGCTCCGGCGAGTATTCGAGCTCAATACTCACCGTTCCAGTGAAGCCCGATGCGGCTAATGCCTTCAGATAGGGCGGAAAATCAACCGTGCCGCGGCCCGGAGGCAGGTCGCCATGCTGCTTTCCATTGCAATCGGAAAGATGTACGTGTGCGATCCGGCCGGCTAGTTTTTGAATCTCTTCCGCGCTGTTGCGAGCGAGCACCAGGTGTGACACATCGACATTAGCTTTCGCAGCCGGATGGTTCACCTCCGCCAAAAACCGGCTCATCTTATCCACGGTGTTGACCAAAGATAGCTCGAAAGGTTCGAGCTCAATCGCGAGCTCCAATCCGAGGCCGCTTGCATACTCCGCCAGTTCACGCACATGCTCTACCGCCCATTTCCATTGATCGGACGCTGCTATCACTTCCTTCTGCCAGATGTATTCACCCAAAACCAGGAGCATGTTCCTGGCTTCGAGCTCGTAACCAAAATCGAGATATCGTTTCGCGCGAAGGACGTGGAATTCGCGAACGGGCTTATTGAAATCGGCTATTCCAAGTGCACAGCAGACCACCGAAATCACCGGCAGGCCGGAGCTTTCACAGGTCTTGCGGATCAGCCGCCGCTCCTCCGGACCGATCTCCAAAGGGTCGGCGAAGATGTCGATGGTGTCGAAACCGATTTCCTTTGTCAGCCGGATTCCGCTGGCCGTATCCACCCATGTTCCGAGCCATGCGGAGCTGATAAGCCCTAATTTCAAACCGCTATTCCTTCCGCTATTTTCTTTCCGCGAGTCTACGATTGACCTTGGAAAAACCCGCAGAGCATAATATCATAAACGTTCATGAATTCTTGGTTTAATGTTCATGGGCGGCGCTCCTCGTGCAATTCGACGCTGATCTGAACTACTCCGTTCCGAAACCCGCTTCGATCGCCTATGGAATCGGCGCGGTCGGCGCCGGGTTCATCATGCGCGATGTGCAGCTCAAGGCATACGCAAACGCCGGCTATAACGTGGTGGGCATTACGTCCCGAACTCCCGAGATTGCTCGCGAGGTCGCCGACCTGCGCGGCATCCCGCGAGTCTACGACACACTTACCGAGCTGCTGCGGGACCCGGCAATCGAAATCCTCGACATCGCCGTTCCTCCCGACCAGCAATTGGCTGTCGTTCGGCAGGCCGTCGAGAAAGGACGCCATCTGAAAGGAATTCTCGCCCAAAAGCCGCTGGCCGTGAATTATCAGGACGCTGCCAAGATTGTCAAGTTATGCGCCGAGCACAAGATCTTGCTCTCGGTGAACCAGAACATGCGCTACGACCAGTCGATACGGGCTTTGAAGACTCTTCTCGATCGCGGTGTGCTGGGCCAGTCTGTCCTGGCGACCATCGAAATGCGCGCCGTTCCTCATTGGCAACCCTGGTTGCGCGAATATAACCGGCTGACATTGCTCAACATGAGCATCCATCACATCGACAGCTTTCGGTATCTTTTCGGCGATCCTGAATCGATCTTCGTGAGCGCCCGCAAAGATCCTCGCACGCCTTTCGCGCACGAAGACGGCATCTGCCTTTACGTTCTCGAATATCGAGATGGGCTGCGCGCTTCCGGTTGGGACGATGTTTGGGCCGGGCCGCGGACTGATCGTGACGATCTGAGTCCGTACATTAAATGGCGCGTCGAGGGCACGGAAGGGCTGGCGGAAGGCACGCTTGGCTGGCCAAACTATCCAAACCGCGCGCCCAGCACGTTAACTTTTACCACCTCCGCCCAGCCTGGCGTCTGGATTTCTCCGCGCTGGCGTGAAGTGTGGTTTCCAGATGCTTTTGAAGGCCCCATGGCCGATCTGATGAATGCCATCGCTTCCCGAAGCGAGCCGGCCACAAACGGCGCCGACAATCTAGGCACCATGGCGATCATCGAAGCAGGCTACCAGTCGATCCGTGAGCGCCGCCCGATCGCGATCGCCGAAGTCCGCGATTGTTTCGCTGCTCGCGAACCCGGAGAATAGCTGATGCGGCGCCGTTCCTCTACTCCCACTATGAAGGACATTGCGGCGCGCGCGAACGTCTCCATCGGTACTGTCTCACGCGTGCTGAACCGGCATGAGGACGTGGATCGCGAGCTTCGTACGCGAGTTGAAGCCATAGTCCGCAAGCTCGGCTATCGGCTGAATTCCAGAACGCGCTCCGCCGTGCATTCTAAGTCGCGCATCGTGGGGCTCATCGTATGCAATGATTTTCGCCTGAGCTCTGCGCAGTCGCTGCTGCTGCTCGGTGTCGAAGAGTACTGCGCGGAGGCCGGCTATTATTTACTATTTGCGCGCCACCAGTTCCCGAGAGACATTCCGCCCGAGGCGCTCCAGATTCCAGGAATCGTCGAGACTCCGGGGCTCGCGGATTGCGTCATCGTGGTCGGCACGATATCGCCGAACCTTCTCGCCGCGTTTGCCCAGCACGGCTTGCGATATATTCTGTTGGCCAATCACGTCGTAGATTCCGGGCAAGACGGGTTGCCGTTGCTTCGTTCCAGCCAGGTCCAATACAACGATGAGGCTGGCTGTTATGAGGCAACACGCTATCTCGCGCAGCTCGGTCACACGAACATCTGGTACATTGGCGACGCTTCGCGCGCATGGCACAAGAATCGCTATGCGGGATACAGCCGTGCCATGGCCGATCTCGGCCTGGAAGCACATGCCCATACCATTGCGCTGTCGGACGATGAGTTCGAAAACGGTCAGGCCGGAGTTTCTTATATCCTCGACCAAGGCTGGCCGGTTACTGCCATTTTGGCCGCTTCCGACGAGCTTGCCTTCGGCGCGCGGGAAGGTCTGAGGCAGCATCGCCGCGAGGTTCCCAAAGACGTCAGCCTCATTGGATTTGAACACGAGGTGGGACATTCGCGGGCTTCCAATCTGACCAGCGTTTCCGTCGACATGGTGGGCGTCGGACGCGAGTTGGCGAAGCTGGCAATTGCCCGCATTGAACGTGAGGACAAAGAAGCGCGCGAGATAACCGTCCCCAGCGTGCTGGTCAAACGCAGCACCTGCCGTCCCCTACGCAAAGAAGAACACATGCTTCTGTAATTTACGATGAAACTGACATTTTTTCTGATTTTGCTGACGGTCTTCAGCTTTCAATTAGCTGGAGCGGGGGTCACGTATGAAGGCAAGCATGGTCCAGGCCATCACAAATATATCGTCCTGATAGCCGGAGACGATGCCGAGTACCACTCGGAAGAAGCTTTGCCGCAGTTAGCCAAGATTCTGGCATTTCATCACGGCTTTAAATGCACAGTGTTGTTTTCCATCAACCCAGCCGATGGCACCATCGACCCGAAAGCGAATCGCAATATTCCGGGATTGGAAGCATTGCACAAAGCGGATCTACTGATTCTCTTCATCCGCTGGCGCGATCTGCCTGACGATCAGATGAAGTACTTCGTCGATTACTTCAACTCCGGCCGCCCGATTCTCGCTATGAGAACCGGAACTCACCCGTTCTGGTTCAAGACCAGCACGACCTACGCGAGATATTCGTGGAACAGCAAAATCCCCGGTTGGATAGGCGGATTCGGCCGCAAATTTCTCGGCGCAACTTGGGAGGAGCAGTTAGGCCATTACGGCCATCATGGTCTGCACGGAAAAGAAAGTACGCGCGCCTGGTTTGCGCCAGATGCCGATTCGAGCCCCATCCTACGCGGTATAACGAACGGCGGCATCTGGGTTCCCACGGAAGTGTATGAAGTGCCGCTGCCGATGCAAGAGACCTGTCATCCGCTGCTTCTCGGTCAAGTGTTGTCTGGCGAGAGTCCTAATGACCCGCCGGTTCCCAGCAAGCTGAACGATCCGATGATTCCGGTCGCGTGGGCCGATCACTTCACCGCCGAAAGCGGCAGAACCGGACGCAGCTTTACTTCCACCATGGGAGCGGCAGACGACCTGCTCAGCGAACAATTGCGCCGCTTACTCGTGAACGCGACGTATTGGTTAACCGGTCTCGCAAACAAAATTCCCGCGAACGCGGATGTCGATCTGGTAGGCGAGTACCACCCGCATTCGTATCATTCGGAAGACTACACCCATGGCGTGAAGCCCTCCGATCTGGCGGTGAAGAAGTGAACCAATCAAAACATTAGCTTAAGACTGACCTGAATAGTGCGCGGCAAGTTCTCCGTCCCCTGTGCCGCTCCGAAAACAGGACAGTTGTTCTGCGAAAGGTCCAGGCAGAAGCTATTGTATTGGGCGTAATTGAACGCGTTTAGGAATTCTCCCCGCAACCATGCTTGGAGGCGCTCGCCACCAAGATTCTTAGCAATTGAAAGATCGACGTTGCGGAGCGCTCGCGTTCGAAGCTGATTGAACCGCTCCGGCTCGTTCCCCATTGAGAACATCGTGGCGGGAGCGACAAAAACAGCTGGGTTAATCCAGTTATCCGCCTTCCTGTTAGTCGGTGAAATGTTGTAGCTCAGGATATCCGGCAGCAATGTCCCGCCCGTCGGGTACCCATAATTGTTGAGGTGATTACTGAAAGAATCCTCCACGACGGGGCCAATTGGTAAGCCGCTGGCAAATTTGATTACACTACCCAATTGCCAGTTGCCGAGCACCTCTTTTACAACAAACGGGGCGGTGCTCCCCCAATGCTTTCCCCGGCCGTACGGAAGTTCATAAACCAAGGCCGTTGCAAAGCTCTGTGGCACGTCGTGAGTGCTGATGTTGTAATCGAGCTTAGTATTATATGCGTCTCGCCAGGAATTACCTGTTGCCCACCCGAAGTAATCTTCGGGGCCGTTGTCTAGAGCCTTCGACCACTGATAAGTCACAAGCAGGCTCAGTCCCGCATTGAACTGGTAGTTGTATTTTGCTTCCAGCGCATTAAAAGACGATCTTGCGCCTGGCAGCGAGCGTGTGTATTGCAGATAAGTAAACTGCGGGAACGGGCGCAGCATCTCGTTATACGCGATTGTAGGTGCCGAGCCGAGATAGGTGCTTGGATCCACTATGTTGTAG
This sequence comes from uncultured Acidobacteriaceae bacterium, assembly GCA_963722935.1. GTDB lineage: Bacteria > Acidobacteriota > Terriglobia > Bryobacterales > Bryobacteraceae > Bog-105. Next base: position 550,963 of record CAVROY010000003.1, read on the forward strand.
AACGGATTTGGAACCTGTCCATCGAGCTGAGACCCCAAAGTCAGGTATTGGTCCGGCAACTGATCGGCGTCGAGGTTCGGATTTCCATAAAGCAATTTCCGCCCCCGGTTGCCGTTGTAGCCAACTTGGAATACCGAATGAGGGCTCACCTGGTATTGCAGATTGAAATTCCATTGCTCTGTGTAAGGCGTCGGGTGCGGCCCCGTTGGCCAGATCTGGCCCAAGCCGTTTCCTAGCAAGGTAGATAGGCCCTGAGCCGCGCCTTGGGGTTGCGTGATGCCGAATGGAAATGGATTGTTGACTAGATTGAGCGGCGTGTAGCCATTGTTAGTGGTAGCGAGGTATGTCGTTGACGAGCTGAATCCGTAGAACTGGCCGGGATTGTCGAAGGTCAGCATTGCGGAAGGCGGGAGAAAGAATATTCCCGCTCCTACGCGCGCAACGAGCTTGTCCGTGATCTTATAAGCAATTCCAGCGCGAGGCGCGAAGTCATGATTGTTGGGCGGCCAAGCGTACCGATCATGTCCATTGACGCCCGCATATTCAAAGCCCCCCATCAGTGGATGGCCAAATACCTGGGCGATCGTTTCCCCGTATTGCGGAGAAAACACACTGCTGATCGGGTTTACAACGTTAGGATCGAAGTACATCAAACGATCGAACCGGTCCGTGGCCGGGCGCTGGTTTTCGTACCGGACGCCAATATTGACAGTTAGTCGCGGAGTCACGCGCCATTGGTCTTGAACGTAGCCACCGAAGCCGTGCAGGCCCATGGCTGGGTCGATATTGAGCGACTGCCCGCCGCCGGAGGCAGTGCCGAGTAGTATCGACGCGATCGGATTCCCACTCACGAGCGACGCCTGGTTCGATGCCAGGCACGGACCGCCACTCGAACTGGGATCGCAGGACGTAAGAGCGCTGCTGAAGCTGAAATTACCATTGTTCTCACTGATGCTGTTGATCCGTTGGTCGTCGAAGTTGCCGCCGAACTTCAGCGTATGTTTCGAAAACACCTTCGTCACGTTCATCTGAATCGTATTCGAGTAGCGAACGTACTGCTGATCGCCTCCGCCGAAACTGGGATCAACTCCGAGGTTCGAGTAAGTGCCGTCATTGATGCCGATGTACGGCAAGATGGGCGCTTGGAAGAGCGTGGGCGAAAGGCCGATCGTCGATGCATCGGCAGTCCCGATCGTTTGCGCGAGGTGTGCCTCTTTCCAACGGCTATAGCTTATGTAAGTGTCTATTACCCATGTAGGACTTGGAGTGACCGTGTCGTTAATCACTACTTGCACCCCGTTGTTGGCTTGATTTACGCCCTGATCGCCGCCGGTACAGAAAAAGCACGGAACGTTTTGGTCCTGACGAAAGCGGTCTGACCAACGGACGAAGAGCCGGTGCATCGAGTTCTGTTCCCAATCCACGCGCGTATCCATTTTGTCGTTCAGGATGTTGCTCGCACCCTGCGCAGCAAAGTTGTTTTGCTGGTTCAGGCCTTCGCCTGGCCGGTTCGGCAGAGGATAAAGATCCACAATTTTCTGGCCGACCGGGTTTATCAAGTTCGATGGAATTTTGTTACCGGGAAATTGGGTACGGGTGAAATTGGAGCCGGAATTATCGAGCGCCGTGGTGGTAAACGGGTTATAGATCAGGTTGGGCGTGCCGTCCGAATTCAGGGCCGCGGAGAAATCGCCTGTGCGTTCGGCTTGCGTCGGAACGGTCGTAACGGTGGTCTGTGTGCTCGGCTGCCGGAAGCCTTCATACCCGCCGAAGAAAAAGAGATTCCAACGCTTCAAAATCGGACCGCTGATATTGCCGCCGAACTGATTCTGTTTAAATTGCCCCTTCGGAAAACCTTTGTAGTTGTTGTACCAGCTATTCGCGTTTAGGACATCATTCTGGAGGTAATCGTACGCCTCGCCATGGAACGAATTTGTTCCGCCTTTCGTGATTAACGTAACGATTCCCGCACCCGCTCGTTCATACTGAGCATCGTACGAATTCTGAACAATCTGCTGCTCCTGAATGGAATCCTGCAGCGGCGAAACCATCAGCCCACCCCAGTCCAAAGCCTGCGACGGAGCGCCATCAATGAGGATTTCTTCTTCGCCGGTACGCCCACCGTTCAGGCCGAAGTTGCTGGACATCTGGTCGAGAAAACCGTTCGTCTGCGTTTGGCCGCTACCGGAAGGGGCGGGTGTCGTGCCGGCCACCGCGAACACGAAATTCAGCGGGTTCCGGGTATTGTTGGGCAGCGCCTGGATCAGTTGGCTGTCCAGGGTGACCGTGTTGTTTGCCGTCTGTGTGTCAACCAAAACCGCCGAGCCGCTCACTTCGACTTTCTGCTGTGTGTTGCCGAGCTGCAGTGGGACATTGACTGTGGAGGCAACCTGCGCTTGCAGAATCAAGTTTGAGTGCACGTAAGGTTGAAATCCATGTGCCGTAACGGTGATTTCGTAAGTTCCGGGGATTAGATTCGTGAACTGGTACGAACCATCGCCGTTCGTGGTGACCTCGTGAACGTCATTCGTTCCCGTGTTCTTTAGTTCGACCTTCGCGCCTGGAACGGGCGCGCTACTCGGGTCGCTCACAACTCCCGTAATCGACGAGGTGAACGATTGCGCTAACGATGGCGGGCAAACTGTTGCCGCCGAAACGAGCGCCACTAAAGCCAAAAAACCGATATGCCGAAGCTGTGCGTAGCCGACGTGGAATGAGCGCACGACTCCTCCTCTCAGAGCCCCTGTGTTCCCCTCGCGGGGGACCTTGCTTTGGTTAAGATATCAGACCTGCGGGAAACGTTCAAGAAATTTCACCGGCTCGTGAAATTTCACCTAACCGGCGGCCTACCCAAGTCTAACGGCCCTGTGACCACACCTTATACGACTCCGGCCAGCGCCCTGCAAACTCGTTCAGCAGCTCGGAATCCCCTGTATTTGCGCCGGATTCTGTCGCAACTGCTCTCAACAGGGGAATATCCGCGTCATTCGGGAGTACGCGCCCCCCGAGGTCGAGCAGGCGCGTCGCATTCCCGGCTTGGCGGCTTCTGATCAGAAAAAGCGCCACCTGCCGATAGAGCTCGGGGTGCGTGGGCCGTTCTGCAACCGCCCGCCTGAAGGCCTCCGCTGCTTGCTCGGGTGCCTGGAGCGCTTCTAGCACCTGCATGCGCGCAAGATAATAATCGCCGTTCCGTTCGCCCTGTGGTATTTGGTCCATTTGTCTGATGGCAGCTTGGGCGCCTTCGATGTGGAATGTCACCAGCGCCAGGTCGAGCTTCAGATCCGTCGAGGCGCCCGGCAGCGCCGCTGCTTCGGTCACGAAATCGCGCGCCATCGAGTATTGCTCAGCCGCCAACAATTCATCCGCCGCTTCCTCGAGTAGCGCCGGACTGGGTTTTAGCGCCAGAATCTTGCGAGCGACCGTCTCCGCTTCTCCGGTTTTGCCGTCGTCCAGCATCAGCCCCAGGTACTGCACTTCGGCTTCGGCGTTATCGGGATTCTCTCGAACAGTCCGTTCGACTCCGGCCCGATAGCGCGCATATTGCTCTTCCGGAGATAGGCTCAAGAAATCCACCAGGCCCGCGGGATGCGGCAATGCGGATTTGTTCGGCCCCAATTCGCGAAATCTTGTGAATACCGCCTTGGCTTCCTCTGTTTCGCCCGCCTTCGTCAGAGCACGGCCGAGATGCAGAAGTATGCTCGAATCGCGCGGCGCCAGATCTGCGGCCTTACGAAACACTCGAAGCGCATCCGCGGGGCGATTCAGGGCCGTATAGGTTTCCCCTAAGCGATCGAGTATCCGTGGATTTGTGGGCTCCCGTTGCGCTGCAACCTCAAAGTCGGGCAGGGCAGCCGCGGGCTTCCCCTTGCGATAGTTCACGAGACCGCGAGCGATGTGCGCCGTCGCGAGATCCGGTTTTAACGCGAGTGCCCGATCGAGTTCCGTCAGCGCCTGATCTGGGTTGCTGGCGCTTTCGGCTGTTCCGAGCTCGTAGTGCCCGATCGGATCGTTTGGATGCGCGCGAACATACGACTGTAGATCTGCCATTCCCGCATTCGCTTCTGCACCAAACGCCGCCTCCGCAAATGCGTGTTCGCGCCGGCCTACATCATCCCCAGGCACAAGTTTCAGATATCGGGTCCAAGCCTCTGCCGCATCTGCAAAATCCCCCAGACCGGCAGACGTGTATGCGATCAGGCGTTGTACATCGGCTCGTGATGGGGCAAGCCGCGCGGCCCGCACCAGCAGCTCCAACGCCGGCTCTCTCTGTCCAAGTTCGGCGTCAACAGCCGCCAAATCGTACAGCACGTCCACGTTTTCCGGCTGTTTACCGAGCGCCTGCGTCAGAGCGTCCCGTGCCCGATTCTTGTGGCCCGCTCGAAAGGCGGCAAGCCCGAGATCATACAGCGCTTGAAAGTTTTCCGGCTCCGCCTGGACGGTGTGCGCCAGATAGTTTTCGGCTTTCCCGTATTCTCGGGCGCCAGCCAGCGCGATCCCCAGAGAAAAGCTGACCTTTGGATCCAACATTTGCTGCGGAGTCTCGGGAAGATTAGCGAGACAAGCTGTTTCCGCTGGAGATTTCGGCTTCGCCGCGATGCTTGCTAATTGCACGCACGCGTTTACCTCCGCCGAATTCAACGCAAGCACTTGCAGAAATGCGGCGCGCGCTTCTTTGAGTCTGCCGGTGGCGAGCAAATGATTCCCAAAGTTATTCAGAAGATGAGTCGAATGCGGAGATTGCGCAAGCGCCCGCGCGTACACAGCGTCCGCGTCGCCATATTTTTTTTCCTGGTCGAGGACGACGGCGAGCACGCCCAACGCTTCGGGGTCGTTTGGCTGCGCCTTTAGCTCAGCGCGTAAAACCTGTTCGGCGGAAGCGAAATCACCGTGCTGCAGCGCCTCCATCGCTTCGGAAACTGCCTCGTTCTGCGCTGCGCACCGGTTCGCACCGCAGCCAAGCAATACAAACATGAATAGCGCCGGCATGCTGGCTATCCTGAGAAACAGGTCGGTCTGACTCTTTATGCCCATCTCCGATTTGTCTCTATGCACAGTATGAGCCGCCGCGAATTTGGTGAGTCGCTTACTGCCGCCGCGCTGCTGCCACATGCCGAAAGGCCGAGCTCTTACGTCGTCATCGGCGCAGGTGTCTTCGGAGCCTGGACGGCTTACACGCTTCTCACCGCCGGGCATAAAGTCATTCTGCTCGATCAATACGGTCCCGCCAGTTCTCGTGCCAGCTCAGGCGGTGAAACGCGTATTATCCGTTGCTCCTATGGCCCCGACGAAGTGTATACACGCATGGCCTGGCACTCGCTTTCGCTTTGGTCCAGTTTCTTTGAGCGGACCGGCCGCAGTCTCTTACATCGCACGGGTGTGTTGTGGATGGCGAAGCCCAGCAATACATACGCCCAGCAGAGCAGGGAAACGCTTCGGAAGGTCCAGGTGCCCTTTCGCGATCTGTCCGCAGCCGATTTGGCGCGCCTCTATCCGCAAATTCATACCGATAGCGGCGTTGTCGCAATCTTCGAGCCCGATAGTGGAGCGCTCATGGCCCGGCAGGCGGTGGACGCCGTCGTGGAGGCCTTCGTCAAAAACGGCGGAACCTATGGTTTGGCAGCCGTTCAGACGCCGCGCGGCCACGGACATCTCGATCGCATCGTCGCCTCGAAGGAATCGATCTCCGCGGACGCTTTTATCTTTGCCTGCGGACCCTGGCTCGGCAAAGTCTTCCCCGATCTTCTCGCCAATCGCATTTTCCCGACCCGTCAGGAAGTGCTTTTCTTTGGCATACCACCCGGCGACCGTCGTTGGGAGCCGCCCCAGATGCCGGTCTGGATCGATTTTGAAGACAATCGCGGCATATATGGCTTCCCCGATCTCGAAAGCCGTGGCTTCAAAGTTGCTTTCGATAATCACGGTCCGCCCATAGACCCCGATTCCGCGAACCGACTGGTAAGTCCCGACAAAATAGCCGCCGCGCGCGCTTACATCGCAGAGCGCTTTCCCGCACTTCGCGATTCGCCTATCGTCGAGTCACGCGTCTGCCAGTACGAGAACACCTCGAACGGCGATTTCCTCATCGACCGCCATCCCGCATTTGACAACGTTTGGATTGTAGGCGGCGGGTCCGGTCACGGTTTTAAACACGGCCCAGCAGTGGGCGAATACACCGCGGCGCGAGTTACCGGCGGAACCATGCCGCTCGTGGAGCCTCGCTTTTCCTTCGCTTCAAAAGGCACTCAACAGAAGCGCAGCGTTATCTGAACCGGGACGAGCCTATGGAGCGTGAGGCTCATTCCATCCTTCATGTTCTTGCCAGTCTAGAATCCGGTAGTGTGGGTATGGCTCTTCGCGCGGCAGCTTATCGAAATCTACGATGTTCGCCTGCTCGTGATTCCCATCCTGCGATTGGTAATACCAGGTTGCCTCTTGACCAATCCGCGCGGCCTCGCCTGAAACATAGAACGTTTGTTTCTCATAGCGATAAGGCGCATGCTTGACGGGCACTGCTCCATAAGCGACGTCGACGATAAGCTTCATGTCGGGGGAAATCGCATGTTCCCGCAAAAGCTCCTGCATGGCTTTCACTACGATCCAATTATTGGTGCGATGGTCCACGTGCCGTTCATCGGGATGCCCGGTGATGATCATGTCGGGTTTAAACCGTGTGATGAACTGTTTCGCCGCTGCAACCGCGGAATCGCGCGCATAGGGGAGGTTCGAGATTTCCACATCGCGATAGGGTGCATGATCGGTAGCGGTCAAGACGGAAAGATATGGCTGGCTCGCATGAATATGGTGATCCCAGATCTGCTCGAGACCGCCATCGGGAAGGCCCACGAACGCAATATTCTCGCGCGGCACGCCCATGTGCCCCAGTGACGCACGCGCTTCGTCCATTCGCACCTCGCCAAAATCCATGGCGCGCGCAGCATCGCAGGAATGCGAGTAGAAGCGGTCGCAACCGCCTCCATCGCCGCTCGTCCAGTACACGAAATGAATCGGGATGCGATTCTCAACCGCGGCCCGAATGATTCCCGGGTGCGCGGTGTCGTCGTCTTCATGCGCGCAGAACACGAGAATCGATTTGGGCAGTGGATTTACGGCGATCTCCGTTTGATCGTGCGCAAGCGTTGCGCCGCTGGAATCTTGAATCGATACTTCGGCTGTATACACGCCAGGCGGTACCGTTCGCAACGGCACGTCATGTTTGCCTGCCACCGGCCCAGAGAGCGTTGGGGCCTGTATTTCTTTTCCAGTGTGGTCCAGCACGCGTATTCGCAAAGCCGCGCCTTTCCACTCGCCCCGCACTGGATGTTTCACGGTAAACGAAATCGCCGGCGGCGCACCGGTCGGGTACATGGTGTGACTGGCATCGAAGTTGATTACGTCCGATACAAATCGGGGTGCATAGAAATTCCGGTACGCCTCAGATCGCCGCACTTCCGAAAGATGCCAGTACAGATACAGGAACGGGTATTGCTTGGGATACGGCGTATTTGGCGGTGCAGCGAATGCCGGAGGAGCGAATGCCAGATCGTAAATCCGGTCGGGATCGCGATTATCGCGAATGACCACTGAATAATAAATGATTACCGGCTCCTTATCGGCCTGCACGACCGCAGCTTTCTCGACCTGAAATTCTCGCTCCGCGCCCGGTGCGAGAGAAAGCGATCCCGCGACGATGTGCTTCCACATCGGCGGCTCGTCCGGCGCAGGGGCAATCCACGGATACGTATACGGCTCAAATTCCACTTGCAAATGATCGAGCTTTTGATTCGACACGTTTCGCACGACGATGTGTGGATTAACGGCGTCTCCCGATGTGTAAAACGTCTTGTTCAAATCTACCGCCGTTACTTTGGCGAACTGGCGATGCACTGCAAAGGATGTCGCACTCTCGATCGCGCGCCCGCCTGTAGGCGTGACATCCACTTCATAACGCCCGGTCTGCGCATCCCAGGGAATAGCCCATAGGTGCGAATACGCGGATCCATTCACGCGGATGTTCGTAGCAATGGGGTTCCGCTCGCCCGCATATCGGATGGTTGCGGTCCCGTCGGTCGCAGGTTGAAAGCGAATGAGCACCTCGCTCCCAACGTTGTAATTCGTGTAATCCGTGATCGCGGCAACATCTGCCCCAAGCGCGTTGAAGCCCAGCAAAAGCGCCGCGACCGCGAGAGATCGGCTCACTGCGGTTTTACGCCGAACGCGTAAAGAGTGGAATCGTGCGTCGTCGCGAAGATCCGGCCGTTGCTCACGGCCAATCCGCCCATATGCGTAAAGGAAGACATCGTCTTTTCGCTAGAGAACAGTTCCTTCCCGGTCTCCGCATCGAACGCATATAGCGTCGCGTTGCCCACGGCCTTCGCCTCGCGTTCTTTTCCCGTGTAGAGAGTTCCGTCTTCCTTGATCTGACGCGTAAATTCTCCGCTGGAAACGGAAAACACGATTCCGTTAGCCACAACTGGAGGTTCCGGCACATTCATATCGTGTGAGATCCACGCGGGAGTCAGCACCGGATTCCCATCTTTTTCTTCCACCTTGAAAGCCATGATGCTGCCATTTGGCGCTGGGCCATTCGTGCTTGGGAACGGAGGTGCGTTCGCGGCCATCGGTCCCCAAGCCGGCGCGTAGATCCAGCGGACTCCCCCTGCGTCTTGCCAGGTCGCGAACGCGCCCCAGAATCCGCGCCCTGCGATATCGGCGCCTCCATTTGTGTACAGCGGCGTCAGAAACAATGCCTTTCGATGGGTATCTCCGCCCAGCGATGTCGCGTCCATGAGAAACAATGCTCCCTCTTTCCCTGACCCGACCAGTAGCTCCCGCCCCTTTTCGGTGAATACCAGTGGGGTCGAATTTCCCATATCCAAATCTTTCTTGGTCAAATACTCGACATTAGGCGGCGCGTAATAGTCCAACAATTTCAGATCTTTCGGCGCCAGTGCCAGAACCGTGTCGCCATATTTGCCGGTTGCGGGATCGAAAGGCCCGTCACCCGTCTCCGCGAAGACAGTGCCCTTCTTACTCATCGACGGCCCTCCGCGTCCCCACACGCCTCCACCCGAAGGATCGGTCTGAAAGAAACTCACTGGTTTATCGGGGCTGCTCAGGTCCATCGCCCACACGCCCGATTTCGAGCTGTTGCAGTTCTGCGACGTCAACGTGTAAATCACATTGCCGACGAAATTCAGACTCCAGTTTTTGGAATACGCCGGAACGAATTGCTTTGGCGGGAAACGATCTTCTCCGTTCACCACGTTCAACCCGTGCAGCTTTCCATCAATTGAGATCACGTAAACGGTAGGACCCATCGGAAATGGGGCTGTACCAATCACGGGCGTATCGTTCAGCGCGTTCGGGCAGAAATAATAGCCCTCTGCCATGAAACCGGTCGGCGGAGGCGCTGAATTCGTAAAATGTTTCTGCCACACGATTTTGCCCGTGTCGGCATCGACCGCATAAAGATTGTCTGAGCTCCCGCCCACGATCACGTACTCTTCTGCTCCGTGGTTGGTGTAAACCGGTTCGATGACGACGGGCGTAGTCAGAGCGTTCAGTTCCTTGGGTTGGTTGTCAAACTGAATCTTCCAATCGAGTTGGAGATTCTTCACGTTTGCCTTCGTGATGCTCGTTTCGTCTCTCGCCCAACCGCTCCTCTGAGGATCCCCGCCGAACGTCAGCCAACTCGCCGCCGATACTGAGCAGCCCACGGCAACCAGCACCAACGGCTTACAAATTTTCTGCACTTATGCCTTCCTCCACACTCTCACTCGGCTCATGCCTTCCGTTTCAATTGCAGACAAGAAACAATTCTGCCATTTCCGGAAAATGCAGCAGCAGCAACGGTCGAGAACAGTCTCGGAACAGGTGGATAAGGCGGAGCGTTCCGCGGTGGACGCCTACTTATCGGGAGGCAGTCGATCGCTGAATTGAAGGTTTCTGCAGTGCGGCTCCAAGGACTCTGCCCGGACCAGGCTCCTGCATAAAAGCGATCATCCGAATATTGCCGGCGTCCGTCCCGGGCTTGAGCTTCACTTGGAAATTCTGATCGAGACCCTTCCCGGCCTCGACTCTTCCAATTTTCTTGAGGTATTCGACCACAGCAACGTGCGTCAGGCGCCGGCCGCTATTTTCGCCGCGCAAAACCTGAGACTCGGCATGGTCGAGAGCGACTGCCAAGTAGACGTCTCCATCGTGGTTTTCGGGATTCGCATCGATTTCGATCCGTGCTCGGAGGACCGGCGGATTGTCACCTTCAACGCTTACCGAATCAATACGGATAGGAACTGTCGCGGCGGCGGCGGCTTTTTGAAAAATTTGCTCGATCTGCTGCGGGTTATTCAACCGCAACACGGCGGTCCCGTCGACAATGACTTGCGGAGTATACACATCGTCTAACCGAAGAGCGTGAGCATATGCGCTCTGGCGTGCGGTCAGCGAAGCGGATGAGTATGGATCCTTCCAACCGTCATGATTCCAGTAGTCCACATGCTCGCTGAGGACAATCAACTGCGCGCCGGAAACGGGTTGAGAAGCGTCCATTTGTTGAACCCAGGCGTCTGCAGGAGGGCAACTGGAGCAACCCTCCGAGGTAAACAACTCCAGCAGAATGGGAGACGCCTTGGGATTATCGGCAGCACGGACGTGAGTTCCGTCAAGTGCGAACGCCACCAGGATCGCAATCGCAAATCTTTTCATATTGGTTTGCCTCGAGCGGTTTCGAGCCATTCATGCCTCCTGCTGCGACAAAAGCCGCTCCGACATCGCCAGAGCCACGAGCCCGCTATTCCACTCATTTCTATTGTGCAGGTGGGCCGCCAGCTTGGGAGTCAGCCGAAAATTAGAAACAGTACTTAATCGCCATTTCGACCAGCCGGGCGCCAGACGTATAAGCTGGGAAGCCGCTTGTGGTTCCATTCGTGTTCGTTTGGCTCAGCGAGCCGTTCGGGTTGGTGAAGTTCAGGCCATAGTCACTGTTGTTGTTCTGACCGAACGCCGGGTTCGGGTGTAGCGTCTCAATCTTAAAATAAAAGGTGGTCTGATTAAAATAGCCACTTGACCGAATTCACTTATAACCACTTTCGCGTGTTTTCGGGTGGATGCTCACGGTTGCATGAGCACATTCCGCAGTCGGCGGACTGCGCGTGGCATTTCTGTTGCCTTCGTACTCGCGAAGCCCAGGATAAAGCCCTGGCGAGCGGCCTTGCTCAGATAGGAAGGCGAAAGAGGCCAAAGCCAAAGCTTCTGACTCGCGGCACGCAATGCGATCTCCTGATCCAGTAGCCCCTTCGGCAGTGTCACAACCAGGTGCATGCCGGCCTCTCCGCCACGGGTTTCGAATCGAGCGCCGAACTCGCTTCGAAGTGCCTCCACGAGCGCGCTTCTGCGCTCGCTATAGATGAGTCGTGTTTTCCTGACGTGGCGGGCGAAATGTCCTTCGCTAATAAAATCCGTGAGTATCGCCTGATACAGGTGCGGCGGGAAAAGATCCATCGCATGGCGGACGGCCACAAAACGATCGACAAGGTCGCCGGGAATGACCAGATAGCCAAGGCGCATGGAGGGGAATAGAGTCTTGCTGAACGTCCCGATGTATACGACGCGGGAGTTGTGGTCGAGCCCCTGTAAAGAGGCAATCGGCATGTTTTCGTAGCGATATTCGCTATCGTAATCGTCCTCAATAATCCAGGCGCCCGAGCTTTGTGCCCAATCCAGTAACTGAAGACGGCGCGAAGCGCTCATAGTTACACCGAGTGGGTATTGATGAGAGGGAGTGACATAGGCCGCACGCGCCTTGCGGCATTGCTTGATCCCGGCAGTTACATCCAACCCTTCGCTGTCGACAGGAACGGGTATCAGACGGCAGCCCGCCATGGCGAGACCATATCGGAGGAACGGGTAACCGAGCTCTTCGATCCATACGGGACTGCCCGGATCCAGCAAAACGCGGGCAGATATTTCCAGCGCCTGCTGCGAACCGCTGACAACCATGATCTGCTGCGCTTCGCAGTGTACGGCACGCGCGGTCCTAAGGTATATCGCGATCGTCTCCCGAAAGTCTTTAGAGCCCATCGGATCGCCGTAGTTAAGAGATCCAGCACGTACGCTTCGACCATGTCGTGCCACTAAGCTGGACCATATCTGGAATGGAAACTGGTCGAATGCCAGCTGACCCACGCTGAACGCGCCCCATCCGCGCAGCCATGGCGCATTCTCTCGGCCCGGAACCAGCGCGGAGCGGCGTGAGACCACTCGAGGCCCTGAGCGAGCCTCGGCCAGCGCGCCCCCACGAGATTCGCACGATGTCAGTTGGTCGGGGAGGGAACTGGACACAAATGTTCCGGCGCCGACGCGGCTTTCGAAATAGCCCTCGGCCAGAAGCTGAGCGTAGGCGTTGAGAACCGGAATACGAGAGATCCCCAGCTCGGAAGCCAGGGCTCGCGTAGAAGGAATCTGCTGGCCTGCACGCAAGTTGCGCCCGACGATAGTCGATCGATACGCGTCGTAGATTTGCCGGTAGAGCGGCTTTGCCGCTTCGCGATCCACCGCAATCACGGGCGAAAATCCGCCCGGGACTTTCTTCATGATCCAATAATAGTGGTTATAACGATGGCAAGTATCAGTAGCTCAGCCAATCCTGGCGTTCACCCTCAGGTGCGTTCGCACTTACCTGTTTAGCCATCGCGCGCACGACATCCGCCCAATTCTGCGGGTGCCACCAATGACCTTTCATGGGTCGTCCATATTGGAACGTGAAATTACTGGCAGGATTCGATGTTGCTTTGGAGAACTCCTCAAACAAATAGACCGCGAGATTGAGATAGAAGTTGTCCATGTCGCCGCACATGAAATGTATCTTCCCCGCCACCGATGGACCTATTTGGGCCCAATTCTTCTCCGTGTAATAGCGCAGATCGTAGCCGTTATCGCGCATATATACGGCCACTTCGTGGTCGATTTTCCCGGTCAGCTTGTCCCAAACCGGTCGGGGATAGCCGTCCTTGTCGGCCGGTCCATAATAGGCTTCCCATCCTTCAAATTGATAGCCGGAACGGCCTCTTGTACCGAGAACTTCTTCAAAGCGGCTCATTTCCCGTATCGTCCAGGTTACTTGCCCTTCGTCGGCGCGCCGCATAGGCCGCTCACCCGTAACCCATCCTGTGCCGGGAGCTTTGAAGGCATTCTCGTCCTCGTAAATGTTGATCATCTGATAACGGCGAAAATCGATTGGATCGGGGTAGTAGATCCACGCGCCTCCAAACATATCCGGATGATGGAGCTGCAGGGCAAGAGACCCCCATCCTCCGGTAGAAGCGCCTTCTACCACGCGAGCGTATGGTTTCCCGATTGCTCGAAAGTGCTGCTCCACGTAAGGGATCAGCTCCTTGGTGATCGCATCGCCGTATGGACCGCTATTTACGGAGTTGATGTTATAAGCGTCCGGAAAAAAGGGGCTCGCTTCCACAAACGTCACAGCCAGAAATCGGGGGAAGTTATCGGAGTTCCACGACTGATAGAATTCATAGCCGGTCTGCAGCCCGCGTGCATGTGCACTCTTCGTGTTTTCTTTTGCGTTTGGATCGTCATTGAACGAGAACGCGGGCCCGCCGACATAGCCCTGTAAATAAGCTACAGGATAGCGGGCATTCGGATGCTCCTCGTAGCCTTTTGGCAATAAAATGGTGGCGCCTAAGTACACGGGGCTACCCCAAAAGGCACTTAGTAAGTCGCTTTTTATCCGCACATGTTTGAGCCATTTAGTATCGGCTTCAGGCGTGGCCGGTGGACAGACGTGATTCAGAACCAAGGAAATGTCGAAACCGGCAGAGGGATCCAGATGTATTTTGCGAACATCGCTGTACAGGTTCCCTGCTGAAAGTTGAAAGGTCTGACCCTCCATATCGAAGTGAACCCAAACGGTGTGACCATCTGAGCGGTGGTAATCCTTATAGATATTGAGTACGGCCTGGGCGTAATAGTCGCCCGCTGGCATTTGGCTAAGATACTCCACGGGCTGGCCGATTGCATCCGGCCCGAGAACCGCCGCCTGATCTGGCTGCAGATGATCGACGTTAATGCCGAAGATCGGCTCTGAATCCGGTGCAATGAGGTAGCGCGGCTCGGGCTTCTCGCGCCGCGACAGAATGAGTATCAGGCGTCCGGTCACCGGCGCCGCCAAAGCGCTCTTATCGACAGAAACGCTGAATTCGGTTTTCGCGAACAAGGCCGGCAAAGCCGTAAGCACGATCGCGATTAGGCAGATGAACCGCCTCATTTCGCGTGCTCGGGAGGAACTGAGTAAACAACCTTCCCCGTTTCATCAAGAAATTGCAAGTGCGCAGTATTGTTCTTGTCCACCACCAGGGAGATTCGATTCTTTCCGAGACGGTCTGCGATCATCACTCCCGTCGAGCCGTCGTCCGCTTTGCCGACAAAGAGGCGATGGGCGCCGAGTTCGCCGCGCTCGGCAGATTCTTTCACTTTTGTCATTTCCGCTTGTTTTTCCGGGCCATCCGGCATGCCGTTGATCGTGCGCATTCTCTCGAACAGAACTAACAGCGGAGTCGCTGGCCTATCCCATACATGAAATCCTGCAGATTTGCGATCTCCGGATTGGTTGTAACTGATACCCACGGTCTGGTCTTGGTTGTACTGATCGAACATCAGGTCGGCCCCGGCGTGAGCCTGATCGTCGCTTTTCTTGCCAGAGAATCCAAGCCCTCCGCACTCATCGCCATCGTCATTGAAGAAGAGCAATCCCGCCGATTTTTCGCCATGCCGCGCGCCGGTGAGTGTTTTCCCCCCGATAATCGGATCGGGAAACCGTTCCTTGTCGGAAATCGTCATTCTGAGCTTCCCATCAGGCTCAACAACGTTAATTCGTTCGACGTCGAGCTCCTGAATCTTCTGTTTGGTTGTGGTCTGGAATCCCGATACGAGAACAACAATCAAAACGAGCGTCAACACTCCCGTATAAATCTGCAGCAAACGAACTTGTCTCTCGAGTTTCATAAAATGCTTCTCCTACTGCTTCGCCGGCGCCGGCAATTCGCTGGTGATCTTGCCGTTCTCATCGAGAAAACGGATGATCGGTGAGCCGTCCGCCGCCACCTGAATCACAATCCGGTCCCGCCCCTCAACATCCTTGAGCCTGAGGCCCACGGCACGATCGGAGCTGCGGCCCAGATACAGCCGCTGATGTGGACGTCCATGAACATCGAAAAACTTCTTCATCTCGGATTCCTGCTGATCGGCCGGCAAGTTTCTTGCGTTGTCCATCGCCGCGAGGACGTCGCCGATCGGATAGTCGGGATCATCTACCACCGACAACCCTGACCGGCGCTTATCCCCTTCCTGGCTTGCATCGATGGTGAACACCTGGTCCTGCTCATATTCGTCGAAGCTGAGGTGACCATAACTGCTCCGCTTTCCGTCTTTGTCTTTCATGCCGCCAAAAATCATGCCGCCGTTTTCGGTTCCTTCGTCATTGAAGAACAACATGCCCGCGGAGCTTCGATTCGGATGCGGTCGCTCATGCCGCTTGATAATGATGCCGGGAAAAAGACTCTTGTCGGAGATGACCATTCGCAAAGTGCCATCGGGTTCTACGACATTGATCCGTTGTACATCGATTTCCTCGAAGCTTGTTTTCCTGGGCGGTGCGAATCCACCCAGAATCGTAACTGCAAACGCCAGCGTGAGAACTCCGGAATAAATTGTGAAAAACTGCTGGCTGTTGATAGGTTTCTTCATATCGCGCTCCGGTTATTGAAGTCCTTTCGCAGTGCCGGCCAGCAAATCGAGTGCATATCGCAGACTGGTGTCTTCGTCAAAATCATATTTTTTGAACACAAGGTAGCTTGTTTCATAATCGGGGTGAAGCAAATTGATTTTCGGATCGCTTGGGATATACATCTGCATACCGTTCGAGATGTAACCGTGAATGCCCGATTCGGGAAGAACGTATTCAGTGCCCTCCATGAATGCATTCGGAGATTGCGCCGGAGGAACTCCAACGAGGATCGCGTGCATCTCGTGCAGTTGGAACGTTGCCTGAAACGCGGCGCTGAACGTTCCCGGATCGCAGAGCACGATAATCTTCTGCGGCGTATATAGCGGTTTGCCATTCAATGCCTCCAGCGCCGGAACGAAAGAAAATCCCCGCTCTTTCCACTCAGCGATCTTCTTCTTTCGCTTTTCCTCGCCCGTCCCGGGCTCGCTGCCGCTGAACTCGTATTCACCCAACTCGAAATTAGGATCCTTTTTCCGTTCCTCCTCGACCGTGGTGTTGTACTTTTTCAAATAGAGTTGCGATTTCACCTGCAGGAATTCGGCTTGCGAGGAACGTCCGAAGTAGGCATCGCCGAAAAGCTCGTAGAAAAAAGGCATGATCGTGGGGGTTGAACCGCCGCCGTTTCCACGCATGTCGATGACGAGATTGGCCGTGTTCCGGCGCTTCATCTCATTGAGAAGTTGCGTGCTCTGTTCGAACAGAGACGGAATGCGGTGCATCGCCTCATCCAGATCGGCTGGCATTTCCAGATTGTGGAGTTTGTAATACTGCTGCAGCATCTGTCTTAAGTCCCCGACGTGATAGCGCACGATAACTTCGTATCCTTCACGAGGCATCATGTTGGCGATCCGAAAATATGCCGTGTCTCCGAGGAAGCGGAAGTAAAACGGATCGCCCGAACGATCGAGGCCGGTCCAGCGCACCGGCTTCTCTATCCATTTCTCCGGATCGGACGGATGATCGCCTTCCCAACTGACTGTTCGCTCTTCCTGGACTCCATCCGGCGTCTTGAGCGTGTATGTAACCCCGCGGGCGCGATCCAGATCCGGGATCAAATTCTTCAGCAGCTTGTAACTTCGCAGCGCGAGCGTCAAGCCTGTGTAAGAACCGTAAACATTTTCGGTCGCGAGTTCCAATGAGACTCGGTCCACCAAATTAGCGACGGTCTTCCCGTTGACTGCAATCAGCTTGTACCCTCGCGCACCCTTTAGCTCTGGAACATCGAATGCCGAAATCAGGAGTCCATCGGAAGCGATTCGAAACAGCACCGCCAAACGCGGGGACGGATCGGACCATCGTTCGCGAGCGCTCCGGACGGATGTGTGGCCATCTCTCAATGGTGCGATGAATCGGCCGAGCGCATCCGCCAGTTCCGGCACGGAAAGGCCGTCTGCCGGCAAATTGCCAGTCAGTTCTTGCGCCTTGCGCTCGAATGCGACTTTTCCGCCTAGATTCGTGTATGGGTCGGGATGGGTCGCTTCCAAAAACTGAACAAACGCCTTTGCATCCGTGACAGCCTGTTCGTGGGTCAGCCGTGGAGTTTTGTCGGCCGCTCCAGCCGGAAGGATCGCTAGAAAAAAGACAAAGACAAGCCGCATCCGATGGAGTTTTAGAATGCGTACTTCAGCGCAAATTGGACCACCCTTGGATTGACGACCGTTGCCGTAATTTGACCGAAAGCACTCGTTCCGAAGTCTGTAGCCGGGTCGCTGAAAATCGGGTGATTAAAGATGTTGAAAAAATCGGCGCGAAATTCGAGGAAGGTTCCGTCGTGAGGCCAGCCCATGGCAAACCGTTTGGCTGCTGAGAAATCGAAATTGACTTCTCCTGGGCCTTGAATATCGCCGGTCGATGCATCTCCGTACCTGGTTGCAATTCCATCGTCTCCGATGACTGGAGGGGTTGTGAAACAAGCTGTATTGAAGTACTCACCAATCCGGCTTTGAACCGCGCCGGACTTATTGATGCCGCATCCGTAAACGTAATCGGGCCGGTCGTTCTGAATGCCGTAGACGTTTTGCGAAGCACTGTTGGTTGGAAAGAGCGGATGACCGGATTGAATGGTTGTTACACCGGCGACACGCCAGCCATTCAGCAGTTGTCCTGCAAAGGAAGAAGCGCTCTTGAAGCCGGGCAGATCGTACGAGTAGCTTAGAACTAAGCGCTGTGGTCGAATAAATGGATCCGGTCCATACTCGGTCGCCAGATCCGTTTGATTTCCATAGACGTTTCCACCGAATCCTCCGCCTGTCACCACGCCCGGTACATCGGTAAGGTCGCGCGACCAGGTATAAGAAGCAAGAAACTGGAGTCCCTTGCTGAATCGTTTACTCAAACTCACTTGCAGTGAGTTGTACCGTGCCGATCCAGCCGGTTGAATGATCAGTAATCCACTCGGACTCCAGCCTTCATACGGCACGCGCAGAGGGACGTTATCCACTGTGTTGGTAGTTTCTCCGCGAATCGGATTGCTGGGGCTCGCTAACTCAGCCTGATTTGGCAGCGTGGCAGCGTAGAGATCCGTTCCGCGTCCTCCGACATAGGCGACGTCGAGCAGGAGATCCTTTTGCAGTTGCGCCTGAAGGTCCGTGCTGTAATGCTGCCAATGAGAAGGCTGCCAGTTCTGCGAGAGCCCCTGGAAGGTGTCGGCTGTCGAAGGCGAGTAAGACACCCAGGCCGGGAAATTGGGGAAGCTTTGCGGGATCGGGTTTTGCAGGCTGGCTTGCGCATTCTGCTGGCCTAGTGCGAATACCACGGCTGCGTACGGTTGTGCTGTCAACGACTGGAATAAACCGGCGCCTCCACTGCGGCTGCGGAACATTCCGTATCCACCTCGAAGAACCAGCCGATCCGTACCTGGTAATCGCCACGCGAAACCTGCGCGAGGCTCGAACGCATTCTGCCCCTTGCCCTCAATTCCAAACTCGTTTCCGCTCTGGGTGACCCCCGTAGGCGGCGTGCCCTGATAATTCGAAGGCACGACATAGCCGGCGAGCGTACCTGTTGCCGGAGGATTGGGATTCAGTTTCGTAAGATCAAGGCCCGTGTTGCGTCCTTGAGTTTCCAAAAAATCTCCCAGGTGCTCGAAGCGCAAACCGAGATTTACGGCAAGTCGGGAAGTAAGTTTGATGTCGTCCTGTACATAGCCGTTAGCATCGTAATAGCGGTAATAGCGCCCCAGTTCTCCTGGCAGAGCAAGATCGTAATATTCGTTGCTGTACGGAAGGCCGGCAGCTGCGGTGCCATTTTGGTCGGCATTCAGACCGAGCAGAAAATCCGCAAAGGTCAAGTAATAGCCCGAACCGTAATATTGAAACGCGGGCTCGTTTGTCTGGTTGCGAGTCATGCCGCCGCCCAAACGAATACTCTGCCGTCCGAGTTCCCACGTCAGTGCATCCCCCACAACAAACGTGTTCTGCGCGAATGAGGTTGTTTGCCCTTCGCCTCCCAAACCGACATTTGCGATTCCCAGTCCGGGCATGCTGTTCACAAACCCTGGAACCGTAGCGCCAATATCCGACCAGCTAAAGAGCTCGCCTTGTAGATTCTGCGCAAACGTCCGATTAAAGCCCAACTGAAATTGGTTGAGCAGGTTTGGGCCGAAAACGTAGGTATGGGTCAGCGAGGCATTGCGGAAATTCGATTTTGTGAAGTAAGGGAATCCGGGTACAGGGCCGCCCGGCTGGTTTGGCGCCTCTAGCGTTTCCGTCGATGTTCCATTAGCCATGAAGTATCGACCCTGCCAGCGGCTCTTCTCGTTCTGCAAGTACTCGAAATTCGCCATGTACTGGTCTTCCGTGAACGGGCACGGCACGCTGAAACTGGCACTCCCTTGCGCGTCAAACGGGGCGTTCGGATTGATCGTTTGCGGAGTTGGCACCACATATTGGCCGTTGGGAAGTTTCATCTGAAGGACTTTGAGGGCGACCGGATTGATATTCGACCCGTCAGCCGCGATCGCCGGTCCTACTGCGTTACCGTTCGAATCCTCCTGGAATTCGCCTCGTTGGCCGGCGAATAACGCGCCTAAGGCGCTTGCGGATCTGTCGTTTGTAAGTGGTGGAAGAAGTGCCGTGCCGGAGCAACTGGAATCCAGGCCATTCCGCTGCCGTGTCCCCTGATAAGAGCCAAAAAAGAGAAGCTTGTCTTTCTTGATCGGGCCGCCAATCGTGCCGCCAAACTGATTCTGTTTTAGAACCTGTCGTGGCTGCCCATTCAGATTCTGAAACCACCCGTTTGCATTCAGATCGTCGTTCCGGAAGAACTCGAACAGTGACCCATGGAATTGATTCGAACCCGTTTTTGTGATGACGTCGACGTTCGCTCCCGCATCGCGACCGCTCGAGGCATCGTAAGGTGCCGTCACCACCCTGAACTCCTGGATCGTATCGGGGTTAGGAACCGGCACGCCCCCTGAGAACTGGCCTTCACTGAAGTTGTCGTTCACCTCAACGCCGTTCATTTGGAAGTTGTTGTCATTGGTGACGCCGCCATTGGTCGAAAAGCCGCTGCCGGAGGCTGCCAGGCTGGAACTCCCTCTCCCCAGGTCGCCCGCATTCGTCACCTCCGCAGAAATTCCCGGATTGAGTCCGACGATTTGCAGGTAATTTCTGGCCGCGAGGGGTAAGTCGTTGATCATTTTTCCGTTCGTAACGGTTCCGAGTTGCGCAGATTCGGTATGGAGCTGCTCTTGCGATGACTCGATCGTGATTTTTTGGTTGAGCGTTCCGATTTCGAGCTTGGCGTTCAGCGTCTCGGTTTCTGCAACGGCAACCGTCGCCTTCGGATAGCTCGAAGTCTTGAACCCGCTTTTGCTCACGTCCACCTGGTAATCGCCCGGCGGCAGGAGAGCGAGTGAATAAACACCGCCCGCATGGGACGTGGCAGTGCGCACCTCGCCGGTCGCAATATTCTTCGCAGTGATCTGGGCGTCTGCGATGAAGCCGCCGGACTGGTCCGTCACGACGCCGCTAAGAGCTCCAGTATTCGCTGTTTGCGCCATTGTTGGTTGCTTCACGACCAGCATCGCCAGCAATATGAGCAACACCGCGTTGAGTGGACGGGAAAGGCGGGTCGAGGCCTTGTTGACGGTTGTGTTTCTCCTCATGATTTCTCCTTTGGCAGCGTCTCGCGTCAGCCATCCGGCTTAGACGTTTACGCGAATGCCCCGACTCGATCTCGCCCTTTGATACACATCCGGCAAAGCTACATCTGCGTCAGGCGACAATCAAAACATGCAACAAATGCTTCAGCGCAGTCTAGCACTCGGCTCGGATTGTGTCAAGAAGAGTGTCGTCAGAAGAGTGTCGTCAGTTGTCGCTGGCACGAAAGCGCTCACTCCAAAACCTGTAGAAGAACAGACCCGAAAGAATGAGTGCAAGGCCAACAGACGACCGGACCGGCCGAGCGATCCAAAGGCTGACGGTTAGCGCCAAGGCGCTCGCCACAAAAAGTCCAGGCACGATTGGATATCCCCAGGTCCGATACGGTCGCGGCAAATTCGGCTGCGTCGTACGCATCCGCATCATGGCGATTACCGCAAGCCCATAAAAGATCCAACTGCCGAACATCACCAGTGAGGTGAGCTCTTCGAAGGTGCCCGTCAGTGCCATCAAGCCTCCGAGGCAGCATTGAAAAATCAGCGCATTTCCCGGCGTCCGAAACTTGGGATGAATGGCCGCGGCGAATCGAAAGAAGATGCCGTCGCGCGCCATCGCATAGTCTACGCGCGCACCGCTCAGAACAGAGGCATTGAGAGTTCCGAGCGCCGAAATCCCAATGATCACTGTGATCCACAAGGCTGCGGTGCGACCGGCGAAGCTCTCGAATACATCTGAGGCAATATGCGGAGACAGCGCAACGGTGTGAAACGGTAATGCGTACAGGCAAACTGCATTGAAGAGCAGGAAAATGACGATGACAAATAGAACCGACCTGACGACCACTCGCGGGAAGTTTCTCTCCGGATTCTCAACTTCCGAGCCGACTAGATTCAGATCGTTCCAGCCGTCATAAGCCCAAAGCGCAGCCGCCAAGGCCGCCAGAAATCCGCGCCACGTGGACCATCCGAGTGACGATGGCCAGAGTGGTTCCAGGCCTCCCGGCCTGCCACGTATCAGAAACAATCCGCCTAAAATGATCGCCAGAACGGCGCCAACTTTGCAGATCGTTAGCGCCACCTGAACCCGTCCGCCGACGCGAACACCGAGATAATTCACGAACGTGATCAGGATCAGCGCAGCGACGGCCACCGGCTGCGACCACGTAACCGAAAAATCGTAAGAGTTGCCGGAAAGGAACGGCAGCCGCAGATGGAACATGTGAATCGGCGCGATGAGCACGGGAAAGAAAAAGCCACAGAAGCGGAGTAGGCCGGCTGCTATTGCCGCGACCGAAGCCGGCCGGGCAACCGTCGAATGCATCCATCCAAACAGGAAGCCCCACACAACCCCAAAGCCACGCCGTAGGTACGCATATTCGCCACCAGCTTCGGGAATCGACGTGCCGAGTTCGACATAACAGAGAGCGCCGAACAGGGATAGCAAACCGCCCACGACGAGTGCAGCGAAGAACATACCGACTGAACGAGCCTCGCTGGCCATTTCACTCGGCTTTAGGAAAATCCCCGTGCCGATCATCGTTCCCAGAACGATTGCCGCTGCAGCCGATACGCCCAAACCACGTATCAACCCTCGCTCATTGTTCGGTGTTTCCACGCTTGCGACGGCAGGGCTGCTGTGCGCAGCCATTCTATACGGGAAGCGCCTCGACCAGCGCGTCGACATCCGCTTGCGTGTTGTAGAAATGAGGCGCGATCCGCAAGCGCCCCAGCCGCGCAGAAGTGATGATATTCCGCGAATCGAGGTGCGCGCAGATTTCTTCGGCAGAATGGCAGTCATGCCGGCACACCACGATCGCGGAAGCATCGCCTTCAGACTGCGGACTGACCACGCGATAGCCTCGATCCTCCAGCGCCTGTGTCAGGTAGTTATTTAGAGACAGCAGATGCCGTTCAATTCGCGACGGGCCCGCTTTCAGGAACAGGTCCAGCGCTTCACCTAAACCGCAAATCCCGACGGTATTCAGAGCCCCGCCTTCGAACCGAACTGCACCCTTCCGGAAATTCAGCTCGTGCCGCAGGTAGTCGTCGTACTTTTCCACGGCCGTCCAGCCGATCACCGTCGGATGCACTCGTTCCATCGCGCCATCCGACATATAAAGTAGCGAAATCCCTTTCGGGCCAAGCAGGAATTTGTGTCCGCTGGCGGCGAACGCATCGATGCAGTCCTCTTCGACATCCATCTGCAGGGCACCGAGTCCCTGCACCGCATCCACAACGAACAAAATTTCGCGTGCACGGCAGTACCGGCCGATCCGGCGGATGTCCAATTTCTGTCCAGTGGCAAATTGTACCCAGCTCACCGTCACGACGCGTGTACGCTCATCGATCAATCTCAGCAGATCGTCGGTGTCGATGCGTCCGTCTTGTGGGCTTTGGAGGCGAAGCTCAACGCTGTGCGCGGCTGCAACTCGCAGCCACGGATACAAGTTGGCTGGAAATTCGACCGACGTGCTGACAATGTTGTCGCCAGCTTGCCACGAAATTCCATTCGCAATCGTCGATAAAGCCTCCGATGTATTGCGCAGAAAAGCGATCTGGTGAGATTGGCCGTTCACCAGGCGTGCTGCCTGCGCACGGGCCGTCGAGTGAATGCGCTCTAAATCCTCCCAAATTCGTGGACCATGACTCATCACGCCGTCCAGCACTCCAACCATCCCGTCGCGGGTCAGGCTCGAAACGGGCGAGACACTCGCGTGGTTCAGATAAATATAGCGCTCCGTAATCGGGAATAGAGAACGGAAGGAATCAGGGAAGTCTTTCTCCGATACGGGTGGCTCGACGCTGCTGTCGCTTAGTTCCACATTGTCCGGTGCGGCCCGTGACCCATACAACGTTTGTTGCATCACCCGTGCTATAGTGCGACACAAATGTTGTAAATGTCAATAGCGCGCCGGGTCCGCTACCGCACTGATCCCGGCCGCAGACTGGATTTCCGGGATTTCTTCTTGCCCATCTCAACGCCGTTCTCTTTGATATAAAAGCGGCGTCCCGTCCGCTGTTCTTCGGCCGCTTCTTCAAGTAAGCGATCGACCGCTTTCCGCCTTCGATTCGCAACCGCAACCAGCGTAGCGTTAATGAACGCCATCCCGCTGGTATAGGAGTCGGCGAAGGCGACACGGTCCGTTGGAGTTATGAAGAAAGCGTCGCAAATTGCGGCGATCGGGGAAAGGAAGCTGTCGCTGACGCCTACGCAATACGCGCCCTTCCGCGAGGCCTGCTGAACCGCCTCGACCGTGTACACCAATCCTCTGCGATAGGTGATCGCAACAATTACATCGGGCTTTCCCAGCGACCTCGTTCGATGCACCATCTCTCCCGGCGTGCTCGCGGCAACTGCATTGAAACCAAGCATCGAGAGCGTGTATTCGAAATACATTCCTAAACTTGCAGTCATATCCCCGGCCAGAATGACGATTTTCCGCGCACGCCACAATTTATTGGCAACGGCTAAGATGCGTGCGGGGTCGAGACTGTTTTGAAGCTCCTTCAGATTGCTGAGGTCGCAATCCACCGAGCTTCGGATCAGACCGAGAATGCCTGAATAACGAGGCTTGTAATCGATAGCTTCCGCGGAGGTGGCGAACGCAATCACACGCTCATGCAGATAGCCGCGGAAATCGGCATAATGGCGAAAACCGAGCGCGTGTACCGTCCGTAGTATGGTCGAGGGATCCGCGTGAAGCTTACGTGCCACTTCCCTCAAACTCAATAAGACGTAATCACCCGGTTTGCTCAGGATTGGCTCAATCGATTTGCGACGTTGCGCCGGCAGAAACTCAAGGCGTCGTGAGACGTCGCCGGTCTCCGCGGAGACTTGAGACATTGTGTTTTTGGCTGTCAAAGCTGTCAGGGTTCGGTCCTCGGAAAATGATACATGACTGTAGCCTGTTGCAGTACGGACCCCGAGGTCTTCCCTTCTGGAAGAGAGCTGCTGTGATACATTTGTTGCACACACGCTCGAAAGTGTGATCCAATCGAGTCTCTTTCGCCAGCCGAGTGAATTCCCGAAGGCATGAGTGATCTTTCCATGAGCCCGATGACGTACGGTGACTCGCGAGGTCTCCCCGTTACAGCCTCCGGCTCGAAATCGGTTGAGCTGCTGGACGCCTCGATTGCTTCTTATCTCGGAGCGCGAACCGATGCTGCCGATCGCACTGCGGCCGCGCTCGCTCAGGAAAACGAACTCGTTCTCGCGTTATGCCTCAAGGGTTATCTTCTGATGCACAGCGCGAGGCCAGCGGCGGTGGCGCAGGCAAAAGAAACTCTGGAGAACGCCGAGCGGGCGGCGTGCCAGCGTGCTGTCTCGAAACGTGAGGCTCTGCATGTTTCAGCTTTGCGCGCGTGGATCGAAGGCGATCTAACGGGTGCTGTCCAGCGGTTGCAGGCCGTGCTGTCTGATTATCCTCTGGACATTCTCGCCCTTCGGCTGACACAATTTCTTACTTCTTATCTGGGTGATAGCTTGGGCATTCGCGATTGTGTCGCCCGGGTACTGCCCGCCTGGGACAAGCACATGCCCGGTTATGGATTCGTTCTTGGCTGTTACGCATACGGTCTGGAAGAGGCGGGAGAGTATGCGACAGCGGAACGCATCGGCCGTGAAGCGGTGGATCTGAATCGCGCTGACATCTGGGCTGCACACGCGGTCGCACATGTGATGGAGATGGAAGCTCGCCCCCGAGAAGGCATCCGCTGGGTCCATCAACTCCAACACCAGTGGGATGGCTGCAACAACTTCGCACGGCACATATCCTGGCACGAGTGCCTTTTTCACCTCACGCTGAAAGAATTTGATCGGGTTCTCGATCTCTACGATCGTGCGGTCCGCGCCGAGTCGACGGACGAATATCTGGATATTGCCAATGCGGCTGCTTTGCTGTGGCGGCTCGAGCAGGCCCGAGTTGACATTGGCCATCGCTGGGAAGAGTTGAGCGAGCAATCGGCTCGCCGTATACACGATCATCTGTTTGTTCTTGCGGACCTGCACTACATGCTGGCATTGGCCGCAGTGCCGAATCCGTCGTCGTCGGAATCGTTTTTGAACTCGTGCGCGCAGTTCGCCGATTCGGGAACAGCGACGCAAGCGCAGGTCATGAAAGACGTGGGGCTTCCGTTGGCCAAGACGATCCTGGCGCATCGGCGAGGAGACTACGCAACAGCCACCGACTTGCTCTTTCCTGTACGCCATCGTATTTGCCGGGTGGGCGGAAGCCATGCCCAACGGGACGTTTTCGAACAGTTGCTGATCGATTCCTGTTTGCATTGTCACCGTACCGATACAGCCCAAATTCTGCTGAGCGAAAGGAAGAATCGCCGCCCGCACGATGTCTGGATTTCGAATGATTTGTCCGCTCTGTTCGGTACCCGGGAACGGTCGAAAGCAGATTGGCAGCAAGGATTAATGAATGAGCAAAGTTGATGGAAGTATCCTGGAGACCGCCTCTAGGTCTGCTCGCGCGGAGGAATCGGCGCGGAGCTTGAAAGAGTCCGGAGAGGCAATCTTTTTCGATTCCGGCCACGCGTTTCCCGAAGTGCTTCCGGATCTCCGCGAGGAAGCGATGGCGGCGCTCTCGATGCATCGGGCGGAGACGCTGCAATACGCGCCACGCCCGGGACTGCCCGAGCTTCGCACCTGGATCTCCGAATACATGACCTCCGACGGCGTGCCGAATATCGCACCAGACCATGTGTTGGTCGTGAATGGCGCAAAACACGGACTGGAACTCATCTGTCGGGCGTTGCTCCATCCCGGCGACTCAATAGTCGTTACGGCTCCCACCTATTTCACAGCCATTCCCATATTCAAAAGCTTTGGTGTAAATTTTATTGAGATTCCTCAGGACGAGAACGGCCTCAAGGTCGACGAGCTACAAGTATCCATTGAGCGGCTGATGCGCGACGGCCGCCCGATGCCGAAGTTCATCTATGATGTTCCCGATTTTCACAATCCGACCGGCATAACCATGTCGTGCGAACGTAGAAAAGCCCTCATCGACCTCGCCGCCATGAGCGGCATTGCGATCGTGGAGGACAGTCCGTACAGAAGAGTGCGCTTCGAAGGCCAATCGCAGCCAACGCTCAAGGCTTTAGATCGAACGAATAACGTACTCACTCTGGGAACTTTTTCAAAACTGCTTGCGCCTGGCTTGCGCATCGGCTGGATCGCTGCTTCTCCGGATCTCTTGGCGCGGATTCTTCCGTTGAAATCCGATGGAGGCTCGTGTCCGCTTACCCAGCGACTGATCCTCGAGTTTTGCCGGGCTGGCCGGCTCGATCCGCATTGCCGCAACGTTCAGCAGACGTATCGTCTGCATCGCGATCGGATGTTTTCCGCGCTGCGACGCGAGGTGCCTGAGATTCGAACGGCGCTCCCGAGCGGCGGTTACTATTTGTGGCTCACTCTGCCGCCAGGAATCGATGGAGATGAGGTAGCGAAGCGAGCTGCCCTGGAAGGCGTTGTTGTGCTTGCCGGAAGTAAGTTCTTCGCGTCTTCGGGTTATCGTCCTCCCGGTGAAGGCCCACCTAGAAACAACATCCGTGTTGCCTACAGTCATGCCTCGCTCGAGCAGATTGATGAAGGTGTTGCGCGGCTGGGGCGTGCATTCCGCGCGGTTAAGCCACAAAACTAATTCGTCGCGATGAGCCAGAGCGTTCGCATCGACGTTGGAAGCATTCGCGCCGAGCCGGGCAAGGTAGCGCGTGGCTTCTTGCATATCGGCGAGACGGCGGCCGGCCCGGTCCAGATGCCCATCGTCATCATCAACGGCGAAACGGCAGGACCGCTCCTCTGCCTGACCTCTGGCGTTCACGCCACTGAATACGCACCCATTGACGCAGTGATGCGTCTCACGAACGAAATCCAGCCGAAGGCTTTGCGAGGCGCCGTATTAGCTGTTCCGATCGTGAACATGCATATGTTCGCCAGCCGTTCCGGGTTTGTCTCGCCTATCGATGGCCTGAACCTCAACAAAGTCGCACCCGGCGGGAACGGCTCTATCTCGGAAATTCTCGCCAAGGTGCTCTTGGATGAAGTGATCGGAAAAGCTCAGTACTACGTCGATCTTCACGCCGGCGATTTCGGCGAAATGTTGTTGCCATTCGCCGGTTGCTGCGTCACTGGTAATACCGAAACCGACATTGCGAGTGAGTCCCTGGCCCGTCTCTTTTCTCCTCACCTCCTATCGGTTGCCCGCGACGGCGATTCGCTGCCGCCTTTCCCAGGCTCCCTCGTGTATGAAGCCGCGCGCCGGGGCATTCCTTCCATACTCGCGGAATCGGGAGGGAACGGCACTCTTGAAGAGGCAGACGTGCATGTTCACGTAGAAGGCATCCGCAACATCATGCGGTTTCTAAACATGATAGATGGCGAGCCGTCCATACCGCGTCCGCAAGTCCGGGCAACGGGCCGCGCCATCACGCGCGCGAGCCGTGCAGGCTTACTTCGGCTGAAAGTGTCCATTGGGGATCAGGTGACACAAGATCAAACGGTTGCGGAGATTTGCGACGCCTTCGGCCGCACCGTAGAAACGGTCCGAGTCGCTAAGAGCGGCATCGCCGGTTTGGTCTGGGCCCACAAAGCAGTCAACACAGGTGATCCAATTGTCAGATGCTGGTACACCGAATCTGCTCCTCCGTTTGCCGTCACCGACAAGTTTATTCAGCGCTCTACCTCAGCAGGCTAGCGCGCATGTCTCGCCGCACATCAGTGATCTGTCGCTGCGTCTTTGCGGCTCTGCTGCTCGATTCGATTTGCGCCTATGCGCAGCCGCCCGCGAAAATTGCCGTTCTTGCCGGTAGATTGATCGACGGCAGAGGTGGCCCGCCGGTCTCCGACGTGACGATCGTTATCGAGGGCGCCAGGATCGTGTCCATATCGCATGGCGAGTCTGTGCCGCCGGGCTCGACGCTCATCGATCTGTCCCGCACCACCGTCCTGCCCGGTCTCATTGATGCACATACACATCTCTTCCTGCAGGGATCTGC
The DNA here is from genome assembly GCA_963722935.1 of uncultured Acidobacteriaceae bacterium. Classification (GTDB taxonomy): domain Bacteria; phylum Acidobacteriota; class Terriglobia; order Bryobacterales; family Bryobacteraceae; genus Bog-105. The sequence continues at coordinate 579,867 of CAVROY010000003.1, forward strand.
TACGGATTCCGACTACGCCGACCAGTTGCTGAAAGAATCCATCCCTTACCGCGCAATTCTGGCCGCGCGCAGCGCCCGCATCGCGCTCGATCACGGATTCACAGCGCTTCGGGATCTCGAGACAGAAGGAGCGATGTATGCAGACGTGGATCTCAAGACTGCCATCGCGCGTGACGAAGTTCCTGGTCCGCGGCTCTTTGTCGCAACCCGGGCAATGGCGCCTACCGGCATGTATCCGCTGCAGGGTTATTCCTGGGAGCTCGATCTGCCGCACGGCGCTCAGGTGGTCGATGGAGTTGAGAATGCCCGGTTGGCCGTTCGAGAACAGGTGAGTCACGGAGCAGATTGGATCAAGTTCTATGCCGATCGCGACACATCCTTCGGATCGGACCAAATCCTGCATGGCCGCGTCAACTTTACCGACGAGGAGGCGCGCGCAATTGTCGATGAAGCGCACAGATTGGGGCATCACGTCGCCGCTCACGCCCGCGGAGCGGAAGGCATCGCCGCCGCGTTGCGCGCCGGAGTCGATTCCATTGAGCACGGAATCGGATTCACCCCCGAACTTCTCAAACAAGCCGCCGCACAACATGTCTACTGGGTACCGACCGCGATGATCGTAGCCGAGGGCACGGACAACACGGCTATACGCGCCGCCATGGCGGACGCCGAAAGAAAGAACTTTCCGAGAGCGCTTCAAGACGGCGTGAGAATCGTGTTCGGAACGGATGCGGGTGGATTCCCCTGGACCAGCGTCAACGAGGCCCGTGAGTTCTCTTACTACGTGAAATATGGAATGACCCCTATGGAGGCGATCCAGTCTTCCACATCCTCCGCCGCGGAGCTGCTCGGCCAGCGCAGCTCAATCGGTACCATCGAACCGGGCAAATTGGCAGATCTCGTAGCCGTAAGCGGCGACCCGCTCGCCGATATCAGCCAATTGGAAAAGATCGTTTTCGTGATGAAAGAAGGAGTAGTGTACAAGCACAAATAATTAAAGTACGATGTTCTCTGTAGCTTAGAGATTTAGATGTACCGATTCCTTCAGGTCTGCAGGATTGCGAGCGCGGCGGCGATTATTATCGCCAGTTCCGCCTGAGTCGGTCTGTAGTCTGAAGTTCAACGAGACGGGGCCCTGGGCGGAAGAGATTCCGCACCGGGGCTTTTTATTTTTTGTGGAGAAACTCCTTGATGCAAGAGAGTCAGCGCTTCATTTATGTTTGGGCAGAGGACAAACCGGGGGTGCTCATTCGTATTACGAATATCCTGACAGCGAAAGGAATCAATATCGACCGGCTCATTGCCGGACCGGATGCTTCACGAAGCGGCATTTCCAGGATCACCGTGATCGCTTCCTTCGAATCCCGGTGGCACAAGCGAGTGATAGATGAAATCAACCGCCTCATCCATGTGCTCGTCGTCATCGATGCCACGGAGCTGAATGGAATGCGCGTCGGAGCGGCGCGCCAGGGCCACTGATCGCATCAGGTCGCGGCTACTTCGGGATTCATCCGAGCGACAATCGCTTGGAATTGGACATCCGACCGCAGGTCGTTGCACCTTCTTGATGTAGTCAAAGAGGATCCAGACGACAATCGCATACTCGAGTGTGCAAGCTTCGCATTCGGACTACCTGGGGACGGGCGACCAAGGATTTACTGCGGCTCAGGCAGTACGCCGGGACGCGAATTCTGAAACCAGCCGAGTTTCTTGGGCTAACGCAACCACCCGCGCCTCGTACTTCCGCTCCCATAGAATAATTCACGGCACGCCTGTTAATCGCTTGCGAACGTGAAGCGCGCGCTTCCTGAAAGAACCCCGGAGGACGCCATCGCGTATGCGATCCTCTGTACCCTCAACCGTACCCCCAACCCGTGCTTGACATATCCGGCGAGCGTGTGATAACGTCTGCCCATGCGCGATGTAAGCGCTTGCTGTCAGGGTCGCTCGTGTGGGAGGTTCTCCGATGGAACTGGTGCCGAAAGCTCTAACTCGCCCTTGGGTTATTGTTCCGCTTCTTACTTGCCTCGCCGTCCCCACTTTGTGGGGGCAGGCTGATCAGGGAGCTATTACCGGAACGGTCAAAGATTCCTCCGGCGGAGTCGTGCAGAATGCAAAGGTGTCTCTTACCAATCCGGATACCAACTTGCAACTCCAAACGAATACCGATCAAGCCGGAGTGTACACATTCGAGCCGGTTAAGATCGGCCGGTATTCCATTCAGGTCTCTGCGCCGGGTTTTCAGAGCCTGACCCAAAGCGGTCTCGAGTTGCACGTCGCACAGAGGCTTGGTCTCAATTTCACGCTGCAGCCAGGAAACGAGCAACAGATTGTGAATGTTTCAGCCGACGCCGCGCCGCTTCTGCAGACGGAAGATGCCTCCACTGGGCAGGTATTTACCACGCAACAGATCAACGACACACCGCTGAACGGCCGGAATTGGGTATTCATTGCCCAACTCAGCGCCGGCGTAGCCGCTTCCAACGGCTCTCGCGGACAAGGTAATGGCGATTTCGTCTCCAACGGAACACGCGCGACGCAGAATAACTTCATTCTGGATGGCGTGGATAACAACTCGAACGCAATCGACTTCTTAAATGGAGCGAGTTACAACGTGAGACCTCCTCCCGACGCGCTTCAGGAATTCAAGGTTCAAACCGCCGATTTCAGCGCTGAGTTCGGCCACTCCGCCGGAGCTGTTGTCAACGCCAGCATCAAATCCGGATCGAATCAATTTCACGGCAACCTTTGGGAATACTTGCGTAACGATGCGCTCGATGCGAACGATCTGTTCGCCACCTTCAAGGCAAAGTACCGCGAAAACCAGTTTGGCGGAACGTTCGGTGGCCCGATCATCAAGAACAAATTGTTCTTTTTCGTTGATACGGAAGCGAACCTGATCCGTCAGGGCCAAGCCGCGTCGTTCTATACCGTGCCAACTGCGCTCGAGCGCCAGGGTAACTTTTCGGAACTATTGAACACCACTCTCACGGGTAACGCTCAGCCCGTCAAACTCTTCGAACCTGGCACTGCCGGCACCGTAGCGATGAGTTGCAACGGACAAGTGAATGCCCTCTGCCCATCTCAGATCGATCCCGTAGCCCAAAAGATACTCAACTTGTACCCGCTGCCGAATTATCATAACGGGCTGCTCTATAACAATTTCGTCGCTCAGCCAACCGATTCCGACGATACGAACCAGTTCGATGTCCGGGTGGATTACAACTTGAGTACCAAGGACCAGATGTTCGCGCGTTATAGCTGGTCGAATGAGAACAAATTCAATCCTCCACCATTTGGCGCGGGCGATGGCGGCAACTATGAGACGGCTCTGAACTATGGACAGAACGGAGCTTTCAGCGAAACACACGAGTTTTCACCGGCTCTGATCAACGAGTTTCGGGCCGCTTATAACTGGGGGCACTTTACCCAGTTTCAAGCCAATTACAACACGAATCTCGGCACAAGCACCGGACTGAATCTGGTCCCCTTTCAGGCGGAAAACGGTGGATTGCCTGCCTTCAACATCAGCGGGTTTAGCGCCCTCGGTTCGGCCTGGTTCCTGCCCTCCGACGAGTACGAAAACGTTTTCCAGATCTTGGATAACGTGACGAAGATCGTGGGAAATCACACGCTGAAGGGCGGCGTAAGCTTCCAAAGGATCCGGTATGCCACATTGCAACCCAACACTGGCCGCGGCGCGCTCACGTACGACGGAAAGTATACCGGTCAGCCTGGCGTATCGTTTACTGGTTTCGGTGGCGCCGATTTCTTGACCAACTCGATGGATAACGCCAATTTATCCAGCGTTTCCCCTAACGAGAATCAACGCTGGTACGACGGCGCTTACATACAGGATGATTGGAAGATTAAGTCACGGTTGACCTTAAATCTGGGCCTGCGATACGATTATTTTCAACAGCCCTACGAGTTGCACGATCATGACGCGCTCTTTTATTATACGAGTGCGCTAACGCCCGGATACAGTACGGGCGTATACTTGATGCCCAATTCGCAAAAGAACGTTTCGCTTTCGCCGGCCTTCACCAGCTTGCTTGCAAAAGACAACATCCAATTGCAGTACACGTCTAACAGGTCTCTTATTAACTCACAGAAGACTAATTTTGCGCCGCGCTTTGGTTTGGCTTATCAAGCTACCTCTAAATTGGTAATAAGATCGGGTTTTGGTCTCTTCTATGGAGGGGCGGAAAATCTAGGCAATTATCCAAATCTGGCGGTAAACTACCCCTACGACATCGAATCTAGCTTTGTCAGTGCGGGATGTGGAGTCACCAACGGCGTGCCGGTCTGCCCGACCGATGGAATCACTCTGGAGAAAGGCTTCACTTCCGCCGCTCTTGCCACTCCGCAGCTACGCGGAGCGGACCCAAGCTCGAAAACCTTTTACACCGAGCAGTACAATTTCACTACCGAATATGCCTTGCCTGGCAGTATGACGGCGACAGCGGGTTATGTGGGAAATGTTTCCCGGCACCAGCCTGTCGTTCTGTTTCTGAATGGTTCGGCTGCCTTGGTCGGCCCCGGAGTAAACACGATTCCCTATCAGCCCGATCCGGATCTCGGCGGTGTCGGCTATATCGCCGATTCAGCGATCGGCAGTTACAATTCTCTACAAACATCGCTGCGAAAGAGATTTTCAGAGGGTTCGTCGTTCTTGGCGACTTACACTTGGTCCCACTCGCTTGATGACGCGAGAGAGCCGCTGCCGAGTAGCGGCGATGGCGGTAACCGCAACTATGAAATCGTCGGGCTCCGGCCGGATTACACAAATTCGCCCTTTGATGTACGCCAGCGCTTCACGCTCGTCGGTACTTACCAACTTCCGTTCGGAAAAGGACGTACTTACCTGAATCGCGGGGGATTCGTGGATGTAATCTTGGGCGGATGGTCGCTCACCCCGGCATTCCAGGCGCAAACCGGCCAGCCATTTACTGTGAATGCCGATACCGCTACGGTGAATGGCGCGAGCGCTTTCCCCTATCTTGTTTCGAATCCGTACCAGGGCGGTGGAACTCCAAACGCCACGAATCCTGGAATTACTTGTCCGGCGACGGTCCGTAATGCGACGAATTGGTACAATCCCTGCGCCTTCGCGAACCCGCCGCTGGCAACCTCGATTCCGGTCGGAACCGTAATTACATCACCAAGCGTCGCTCTGGGTTATTTAGGCTCTCCCCGTGAGCAACTCGCTGGTCCCGGGTTTTACCTGCTGAATGCTTCGCTTTTTAAGGACTTCAACTTGACAGAAGCCCGATATCTGCAGTTTCGAACTGACATGTTTAATGTTACTAATACGCCCAGCCTCGGCCAACCGAACGGCGGTCTCGGCAATAACGGTGGGCAGATTACAAGCACTCGATTCCTCGGGAACTACACGCCGAACGCGAGGTTTTTTCAATTCGCTTTAAAGCTGTATTTCTAAGCTTCCAGCAGCCGGCAATTTTGGCGCTTCTGCTGACCGTTGTTATCGAGGCGCGTCAAATTACTCAACCGATCAGACCCGCCTCGAAAACGCTTTGGCGGCCTATAACTCAGGTAAGACTCAAGAAGCTGAAAACGCACTCCAGGATCTGGCCGAACGGTATCCGGACAACTTCGAAATTGTTGAAACGCTCGGTTTGATCTATGCGGAACGTGGAGAAGTGGATCGGGCGCTTCCTTTGCTGGAGGCCGGCTTCAGGGCAAACGCCTCTTCGCCAGAGGCGGCCGCAAACCTCGGGGTTGCTTATCTCAAACTGAAACGGGTGGAAAAAGCCGTGTCAACGCTGGCTCGTGCTATTTCACTGGATCCGGCAAACGGCGAAACGCAATCCAGCTACGGCCACGCTTTAATGTTGGCCAACCGTCCTCGAGATGCAGCCAAAGCGTTTGTGGCGGCAAGCGCTCGCGACCCAGCCAATCCAGATACTCTGTACAATTGGGCACTGGCGGAATTCGATGCGGGAGAAACTCGCCAAACCACTGCCATATTAGCCCGAATTCCTTCGCCGTCCCGATCGTCGCAGATCGAATCGCTTTGCGGCGACGCGGAGGAAAAGCAAGGACACTTCGATCGGGCACTCGCCTGTTTACAGAACGCTGCGCGATTAGAGCCAAATGAGGCTAATTTGAACGCGCTCGGACTCGAGTTGTTGAAACACTGGTCGTTCGACGCCGCCATAAAGATTTACGCATATGGGCTGACCAAATATCCGTCCAATAGCCGTTTGCAAACCGGCTTGGGGATTGCGCTTTACGGCGACGCCCGCTACGAAAAGGCTGCTCAGGTCTTTTCGCGCCTGCTTGTCTCTCTTCCCAACCAGGCGTCGTATGCGAAATTTCTGGGACAATCTTGCGTTGCGATGAAAGTAGAATCCCATGAAGATTGCGACATCCTGTTGACGTATGCTCAACAACACCCGGCCGACGCAGTTGCGGCGAGGCTAACAGCAGCGACTATTCTCGAGCAGCATGATGCAACCCAATTTGATCTCGCGGAGCAGTTGCTCGAAAGAGCGACCGCGGAAGATCCACGATCAGCCGACGGGTTCTATCGAATGGGTGTTTTAGACCAGGAACGAGGTAAGTGGAGCGACAGTGTGACCATGCTGAAACGAGCTGCTGCCCTGCAACCGGTTTCGTCGAAAACACACCTGCGTTTGGCAATTGCTTATTCTCACCTCGGCCGCAAAGAGCAGGCGCATCGCGAGGCCGTTCTGCAGAAACAATCGCGCCTGAGTGAGGACGCCGATATGGAGGCCAGACGAAACGAACTCAAGACGTTTATTCTTGAGATGCGCTGATGGCGCGTCGTTCAAAATGCCATGCGCTGATGGCGCATCGTTCAAAATGTCATGCGCTAATGGCGCATCGTTCAAAATGTCATGCGCTAATGGCGCGTCGTTCAAAATGTCAGCTTGAGTGTACGCGCAAATCAGCTAGTCGCCGTCCTTTTGCCACGCCACAGTCTCGATATCGCCTGTGGCGACGTTCGTGGCCTTCACACTTGCTGCCGGAATGGCCGCGCCCCTGGGATCCACGACCGTCCCCGCGAGCGCGCCCGTGGAAGCGGTCTGTGCATCGGCGACAGCGCTAAATAGCGCGGCCACCCATGAAAAAGGCAAGTAAAGCGAGGAGTCGCCGTGTCGCCGCGGTATCTCTGAACTGTGCAACGTTCATTGCGTCACTCCACTGCTGGCCGACTCTCACGACTTTAAGGAATTCGAGCGATCCTGTCAAGCCCTTTGCCCAGGCTCACTGTGCGGCGGTCCGGGCTAGAGCAATAAACGTTGCATTTATCTGCTATCCGGTGCATCATATATGAGTTTGTTGATCCCGATATGACCGAACGAAGGCCGTCGTCCTCGCTGCGCCGGCCGTTGTCCCCGTCGGAATGTCTGCAGGCCCTGAGTCCAAAACGCAGGGATCTCATCTCGCCCGTTTTTGAAAGTCCACGAGATTTCGTTCTCCTGAGCGTTCGCGCATTGGCGGAAAATTTAAAGGTGGATGCTGCGACTGCGGTACGCATTGTGATGCGGATGGGCTTTGGAAATTATCGGCAATTCCAGCGCTACCTCCACCATTTGGCAATGTCCTGGGCAACCGGCTTGGATATGATGCAGACCAGTCGCGCCAAGCGTTCGAGCCTGGCTGCGCATGTGCGCGAAGCGGTCAACCAGGGCATCAGAAACGCGCAGCAGTTCCGCAACAGTCTTGAACTGGCCCGCGTGGCGGCTCTCGCTCAGCGAATTCGCGATGCGCGGCGCGTTCTGATTTTCGCGGGCGATCTTGCAGTAAATCTCGCCGGATTCCTCGGCTATCATTTGCGGATCCTGGGATTGCCGGCGGTGGAGGGACGTGGCACCGCTGACACGATTCATCTGGCGCAGACGGCTGAAAGAAAGGACCTCATCGTCGCCATAAGCTTTCGCCGCGGGTTGCGCGAAACCGTCGCCGCTATGCAGGAGGCGAAACCCAACGGGGCCTGCTGCGTCGGCATCACCGATACCTATGTCTCACCGATTGCCCGTTTTTGCGATGAGTATTTCATCGCGTCCATTGAAACGCCTGCTTTTGGCGCTTCCTACGCAGCCGCCATGTGTCTGATGGACGGAATTGTGGCGGCTTCCAGTTATTACCAGCGTGCCCGCCGCGAAAGTCTGTTACAACGCGCTGCCGAGGAACAACGCTCGGGCTTCCGTTGGTACCGCGAGTAGATTTTCATTACTATGTCTAATTCCGAAGCGATCCCGGTTAGCTCCTGTCCTCGCCTCTTGCTGGCAGGCTTTTATATCGCCGTTGCTGCGCTCTCGTTCCCGTGCGGGGTTGTAGCGCAATCCAATTCCCAAACGCCGCAATATGACCTCGTGATTCGAAACGGCCGGATCATGGACGGCTCCGGCAATCCGTGGTTTCGCGGCGACATTGCTGTGAAAGACGATCGCATTGCCGCAGTCGGCAAGCTCAACGACGTAACGGCTAAGCAAACTATCGATGCCGCCGGAAAAGTAATTGCGCCAGGCTTCATAGACATGCTTGGCCAATCCGAGTGGTCGCTGCTCATCGACAATCGCTCATTAAGTAAGCTCTCGCAGGGAATCACAACCGAGATTACGGGAGAAGGGGGTTCCATCGCCCCGCAAACCAAGCTGACCCTCGAGGTCATGAAACCGGAACTGGACCCCTATCACTTAAAGGTGGATTGGACAACGCTCGACGGCTATTTTCGCCGGCTCGCCGAATCGGGAACGCCGCTGAATTTAGGCACCTATGTCGGCGCGGCGCAAATCCGGGAAGCCATAATTGGCGACGAAAATCGCCCTCCGTCTGCCGCCGAATTGGAGCGGATGAAGACCCTTGTTTCCCAAGCAATGCAAGATGGCGCGATGGGAGTTTCCACCGCTCTCATCTACCCTCCGGGCCATTACGCGACCACCGAAGAGCTGATTGAGCTCGCGAAAATCTCCTCCCGCTATGGAGGCATTTACGCCTCTCATATGCGGAGCGAAGGAACCTCCGAGATGGACGCGCTCGATGAGGCGATTCGCATCGGGCGTGAAGCCAATCTGCCGGTCGAAATCTTTCATCTGAAAATCATCGGGAAAACGCGCTGGGGCTCCATGACTCAGGTAGTCGAAAAGATCAATGCCGCCCGGCGCTCGGGTGTCGATATTACTGCCGACATGTATCCATATCCCGCTGGAGGCACGGCGCTCGCGTCGGCGCTGCCTCCCTGGATCGCCAGCGGCGGGACCCAAAAGCTGCTCGAGCGTCTTCGAGATCCGGCGACTCGCCAAAGGCTCCGGCAGGAGATGGCTTCCGAGCACAAAGATTGGGAAAATCTGTACCTTGCCTGCGGGCCATCGGGCGTCCGAATCGCTTCCGTTAATAATCCCGAACTGCGCAAATATCTCGGGAAATCGATTGCCGATGTCGCGGCAGCCGAGCATAAGGACCCCCTGGATGCGCTCTTCGATTTTGTTTTGAGCGATAAAGCTCAAACCGGTGCCCTGTACTTCATCGCAAGCGAACAAGATTCTCACACTGCTTTCCGCCAGCTCTGGACCAGCGTCGGCCTGGACGCGAGTGAAATGTCCTTGGACGGTCCTCTGTTCGAGGCTCATACGCATCCGCGAGCGTTCGGCACTATGGCGCGCATCCTCGGCCGCTATTGCCGTGATGACAAACTGCTGCCGATGGAAGAGTGTATTCGCAAGATCACCTCTCTGCCGGCACAACGCGAGCAACTCAATGGGAGAGGTCTGCTCAAGCGTGGCTTTTACGCCGACATTACGGTGTTCGACCCTGCAACGATCGTCGACGAGGCGACCTTTGATCATCCGACGGAACTATCAAAGGGAGTGGATTACGTTTTCGTAAATGGACAGCTCGAGTATGACCATGGCCGTCTCACAGGCAAAAAAGCGGGCCGCCCCCTTCGCGGCCGTGGTTGGACCGAAAGGAACACACATTGAGATGCAACACCTAAGATTGCGCCTGCCGGCCGCATTAGCGATTGCTGCTGTGTTACTCGCTTCTCGCATTGCGCCACTGCGAGCCCAGGTGCCACAGGAGAATCGCAAAATACCAGTAGCACCCACCAAACCAGTTCCCACGCACGATATGACCGAGGCCGATGTCGGAGCGTTCCTCGATGGTCTGATGCCGCAGCAGATTGGCCAGGATGATATCGCGGGCGCCGTGATCGTGATCGTGAAGGACGGCAAGATTCTCTTTCAGAAGGGCTACGGCTACTCAGATGTTGCGAAGAAAACGCTCGTGAGTCCCGACGGCACGCTCTTTCACATCGGATCGGTTTCGAAACTCTTTACCTGGACTGCAATTATGCAGTTGGTCGAACAAGGCAAGGTCAATCTCGATGCCGACGTGAATCAATATCTGGATTTCAAAATTCCCGCCACGTACCCCAAGCCGATCACCGTGCGCAACCTCATGACCCACACTCCCGGATTCAACGAGGCGGTCAAGGATCTGATTGTCAACAATCCGAAAGATCTGGAGCCGTTGGATAAATACTTAAAACAGCACCTGCCCGCCCGTGTCTATCCGCCCGGTACCATTCCCGCCTATTCAAACTACGGCGCCACCTTAGCAGGCTACATCGTTCAGCGCGTCTCCGGACAGCCTTTTGACGATTACATCGAGCAGCATATCCTGCAGCCACTTGATATGACCCGCGCTACATTCCGCCAGCCGCTTCCGCCTGCGCTAAAACCGCTCATGTCAAACGGCTACATGGTCGGCTCCCAACCTGCAAAGCCTGCTGAATATGTAACCGCTTGGCCGGCGGGCAGTGTCGCCGCTTCCGGTGTCGATATGTCGCATTTCATCCTCGCCCATCTGCAGAACGGTCGCTACGGCAACTCTCAGATTCTGCGTCCTGAGACCGTTCAACTCATGCACTCGCGGCAGTTCGCTTACGATCCTCGATTACACGCCATGTGCTTAGGGTTTTATGAGGAAACGCGAAACGGCCACAGAATTATAGGCCATGCGGGCGACACACTCTATTTCCATAGCGATCTTCATTTGATGCAGGATGCCAGCCTCGGCTTTTTTGTCTCCTATAACAGCCCAGGTAAAGGCCAGACCAGCCCCCGCGAGGACTTATGGCAAATGTTCCTCAATCGGTATTTTCCATATACGCCGCCCGCGGGACAGACGGTCGCTCACGCGGACCAGGACGCAAAGCAAGTCGCCGGGCGCTATATCTCGTCGCGGCGCTCGCAAGGCACCGTAATCAGCTTTATTGACCTTGCCTCCCAGGGTACGGTATCGGCCAATCAGGATGGCACCATCAGCATCAGCATGGCGCGGTCATTGAATGGAGAACCGAAGCACTTTCGAGAGATTGGGCCGCTTCTGTTCCGGGAAGTAGACGGGCAGGACCTGTTCGCGTTCGATCGCGACAGTTCGGGCCGGCTCGTCATGTCCATGGATTTCCCGTTCTTCGTCTTTCCACGAACTCCGTTGTCGGAGAGTACCGCCTTGAACTTCACGATTCTGATTTATTGCCTGGCGCTCTTTCTGTTGATCCTGCTCTTTTGGCCCATCGCCGCAACGGTTCGCAGACACTACGGACGCTCGCTCGATCTCTCTCCGCGCCAGCGGAGGCTTCGATTCTGGGTCCACATCGTGTGTTTCGTCGACATTTTATTTGCGGTCGGTTGGATTTCGCTTTTGATGAGCCTATCGGGCGGGGGACTTCCTAGTTCGGGCCTCGACCCCTGGATCCGGCTATTGCAAGTGCTTGGATGGCTCGCAATCATCGGCGCGGTGCTCGTTATCTACGCGGCTATTCGATTCTTTCGTGAACCGCTCGGCCGCTGGTTCAAGATCTACAACGTCGCCGCTGCGATTGCGTGTGCCGCATTCGTTTGGTTCATGTTCAACTGGCACCTGCTTCGCTTCAGTTTGAAGTATTAGGCTGCGCTGGTATGCCCGAAGCGCCAGGGCCGAATAGGACGTGCCCCGGTCTCGCGCCCGTGTGTGTGCCGTGATCGATGACGATCTGGCCGTTAACCAACACGTAATCGATGCCGTCCGGATAAAGATCCGGATGCTCATAGGTTGACCGGTCTTGAATCGTGTTGTAGTCGAATACAACCACGTCGGCCCACATTCCTGGACGAATTAAGCCCCGGTCGCCAATTCGCATGCGCGTGGCAGGCCACGATGTCATCTTGCGAATCGCATCTTCGAGGGTCAGGACGTGCTCGTCTCTCACATACCGCGCAATCACACGCGGGAAGTTGCCGTAGCTGCGTGGATGCGGCAACCCAATTGCATCGTCTCCGGACGGCTGCGCCGCAGTCCCTGCATCGCTTCCGATGCTCGTCCAGGGGAACCGGAGCGCCGTTTCGATGTCTTGCTCGCTCATCATGTGATAAATCGCCAGCACGCGCGATTGTCCTTGCATCACAAGATCGAAGGCTGCATCCGGCGGATCGGTTCCCATCTCCTTTGCGATCTCCATCAATGTTTTACCGTCATACTGCGCGTTCTTGGGATTCGCGGCATTGACGAGGACGATCCGGTCCCATCCACCTGCCGCTTCCACGATGTTCCACCATCCCGGTGAGCCGTTCTTGATCTCCTCTTTCAGACGCGCGCGAATCTGAGGATCCTGGAGCCGCTTTACCAGCGCTGGATGTCCTCCCTCGTGCGCCCACGACGGAATGGTGGCTTCGAGACCCGTTCCACCGGCCGTATAGACGTATAGATCCGCTGCCACATCGACGCCTCGATTGCGAGCTTGTTGAATATGAGCTCCCGCCTCCGACATCAGTTTTCCCCAGCCCGGACTATATGCTGCCTTGAAATGAAAGATCTCGACCGGGAGTTTGCCTTCTTCACCGATTCGGATCGCTTCATCTACTGCGGTTACTAACTCTTTTCCTTCACCTCGTATGTGGCTGGCGTAAATGCCGCCGTATTGTCCGGCAACCTTCGCCATGTCGATCAATTCGTCCGTATGTGCATAACTCGACGGCGGGTAAATCAGAGCGGTTGTCATTCCGAGCGCGCCTTGAAGCATGGCGGTGCGCATGATTGCCTTCATGCGTTCGAGCTCCTGCGGAGTTGGCGGACGGTCGGCATAGCCCAGCACGGCCGTACGTGCCTGTGTTTCGCTGAAGTAGCTGCCGAAATTCAGGCTGATACCGGTTTTCTGAAGTGACGCTAGGTACTCATGAACCTTGTCCGCTGAAACAGGAGTGCCACCTTCGCCGGCAATCGCGGTTGTCACTCCTTCTCTCAGCTTGTTCTCCGCGAGGCCGTTTATTTCGAAGAACTTCACCCGATTGATCCATCATGTCAATCCATCCGGGAGAGACGTACCTGCCGGACGCATCGATTTCTTTGCGTCCCTTTCCCTCAACATTTCCGATTCGGACAAAATGGCCGTCTTTGATAGCAACATCGGCAAGAATCCACGGATTTCCGCCGCCGTCGAAAACGCGCCCGTGGCGAATGACCACATCGTATTCCGGCGATTGAGCGGTACCCGTCTGGGATGCCGCGTTGGCGCTCGCAACTGCCGCCAGGAAGAAGACGCTCAGAACGCCGAACGTGAGTTTCAGGCTCATGATCGTCACCGTAGTCGCGCCACACCGGAGCTTGCTCGGACAACGCTCTTTCGCACAGTAAGCCGTTCCACCAGATCTTCTTTCACTTGGTAACCACTCCCGGGAAGCTCAGGCGCGCAAATCGTACCGCGCGGGCTGACCTCCACCGGTGGGTCCACAATGTCTTCCTTCCAATAACGCTTCGACGCACTCACATCACCCGGGAGGCAGAAATTCGGAAGCGTGGAGAGCGCAACGTTCTGCCAACGTCCGATTCCCGACTCGAGCATGCCTCCGCACCACACTGGGATACCGTTCTGTTGCGCGATATCGTGAACCCGAACTGCTTCTGTCATTCCGCCAACCCGCCCAACCTTGACGTTGATAATGCCGCACGCGCCAAGCTCGATCGCGGCTTGTGCATCGCGCGCGTTCCGGATTGCTTCATCCAGGCACACACGGGTCTTCATCTCCCTCTGCAATTTCGAGTGAAAGTAAATGTCATCCGGCCAAAGCGGTTGCTCGACCATGAGCAGACCGAAAGCGTCGAATTGCTTCAGAAGGTCTTTATCGTCCAGAGTGTATGCCGAGTTCGCATCACAGCTCAGCAGGATGTCCGGCCAGTGTTCGCGCACGGCGCGAAACACCTCCACGTCCCATCCCGGTTTGCATTTCAATTTGATCCGCTGATACCCGGCGCGTAGCTCTGCTTCAATTTTCCGTAGCAGCTCTTCCATGTCGGTTTGAATGCCGATAGATACCCCGCAATTGATCTCGGCTCTCGTCCCGCCAAGCAGGCGCCACAACGGAACTCCCTTAATCAACGCTTCTGCTTCCCATAGCGCGTTTTCGATGGCCGCCTTCGCCATCCTATGTCCACGAATGGGCGGCAGCATGCCTGAAACGTCTGCTGCACGCTCGAAGCTTTGCCCTACCAGCGCCGGGGCCAGAAATTGCTCGAGGGCATACCACGCGGTTTCGTGGGATTCCTCGCTGTAAAGGGGCGCCTCTCCTGCAACGCACTCTCCCCAAGCGGCGATCCCGTCTACAACGACCTGGACGAGAACAATTTTCCGGTCCTTCGTCCGCCCAAAACTTGTCTCGAAGAAGTGCACCAGAGGCATGTGCACTTCGCGGAGCACGATCTCTTCGATCTCCATAGCCAAGAAACTGATGCGCCCGCGTTCGATGACTTTCCGCGCGAAGCTCTACTTTGCCAGCTACACTCGCGCCTTGTCAAGAACGAAAGCTACGTTTGTTTCATTTGTACTACCTGCGTGAAACAAACGTTACCCGCGCATAGTGCTCAAATTCAGCCCTGATACCAGCGATATCCTTTGCGCTGCTCCTCGTCTACCTGCTTGAGAACCGACAAGATGCTCGTCCGTTTCAATCCTGTGATGGCAGCAGAAATCGTGTCAACGAGGGCCATGGCGGTCATGTGAGATGGCGCAAACGAAACCGTTTCGGCAGGCGTAAAGAAACATTCGTCGGAAAAGCGGGCGACCGGTGATAAGAACGAGTCCGTGATCCCGACTCTGTAAGCACCGTTCTCCCTCGCGCTCTGGAGGCCGTCAATCGTCTGTTTCAATCCCCGGCCGAAGCTGATTCCGATAACGAGATCGCGCTGCTGCATTGACCGCACCATGTGGATCGTGCGTCCGGCCGTCCCCGAAACAAAGACCGGGAGACCCACAACTGTTAAGTGATACTCCAGGTAGCTCGCCACCGAAGCAGCCATATCGGCGCCCAGCACCAGAATTTTGGTGGCGTTGTACAAGCGCTTGGCCAACGACACAATCCTGGCTGGATCGAGCCCATTCACGAAAGCGCTTAGATTGCGCTGATGACGATCGAGCGAGGCCTCCACCAGTCCTGCGGCGCCGGTTGCCGCCTTTTGCCCTGCCTGTGCGGTGTCGAGCGAAGTCGCTTGCAGCCCGGACAAGTCGTGCAAGTACCGTTGGAAGGTCTTGTAGCTTGTGAACCCAAGCGAGCGTATCGTCCGCAAAATTGTCGCCGGGTTCGTTTCCAGGCGCTCGGCCAGGCTCCGGACATTCAGCAGAACATACTCTCTCGGGTTCTGCAACACTGGCCGAATGATCGCCTGACGATTAGCGTTTAGCGCGTCCACGCTTTCCGACAGTTCAGTGAACGTCAGAGAGACGTGGTTTTCGATCCTATTCTTTTGCATATCCTCGGCTGCGCAGTCGGATTCCTGATTCTATACGGAATTCCAGATTCCAGCCATCCCTTTTGCGATACGGCCTGAGAATCACTTGTTTCTCTTTCTGAGCAATTTGCAACAGGTGAAACTTTTCTGTTGACTTGAACGGCGGGTAGCGCTACATTACGACCTAACAGTAGGCGCTTCCATACAAAGTGTGTATCGAGTGGCTGGCGGCTGCGTACAGCACAGCCGGGATGTTTCTCAACGGGAGGCGAGGTGACCTATTCCATTTCTGGCATGGTTGAACGAGCGAAAGCTTTTCCTTTTCCGCGGCGTTGCGCCCGCACGTGCTTACGGATCGTCTGCTTAGCTGCGGCAATCGCCTTAACGCTGCTCGCCCAGATCACTTCAACCATTCAAGGTTCTATCACGGATCAGGCCGGCCTGGGCGTGCCCGGCGCCAAGGTTCGCGTATTCAGCCCCGAATTGGGCATTGATCGTTCCACCCCGTCCGATCAAAGCGGCCACTTCGAGGTTGCAGGACTGCCGGCCGGCATCTATCGGGTCGAAGTTGCCAAGACAGGCTTCGAAACCGCGCTCGTCGAAAGGCTTGAGCTTACGGTTAACCGCACCGTTACGCTGCCCGTTTCGCTCTCGATAGCGTCGGTCAAATCGCAAGTTGTCGTCACCAGCGTAGCTCCCTTGCTCGAGACCACGACTTCTTCAACCGGTACGACCATCACCCCGCGCCAGATTGAAGACATGCCGCTCAACGGGCGGAACTACCTCGATCTGATGCAGCTCGTCGCGGGTGTCACCGTCAATCGCCAGGCCGATCAGGGTACAGATGCTGGCGTACCGGTGCTCGGCCAACGCGGTAATAACACCCTGTTCTTAATCGATGGGATGCCGAACAGCGACGATGTAAACGGCGGACCCGCCGCACAGTTCAATCAGGATTCGATTCTTGAGTTTCAGGTGTTGACCTCCGGCTACAAAGCCGAATTTGGTTACGGTTCCGGCGGCATCGTAAACGTGATCACCAAGAGCGGGACCAATAACTGGCACGGTCTCTCCTCCGTCTTCTTTCGCACCTCCAAACTCGACAGTCCGGACATCGCCGGACAATCCAGCGCGCCGTTCCTTCGACGTTGGGATCCGGATTTCGAAATAGGCGGCCCGCTTGTGAAAGACAAGGTCTTCCTGTTCACCTCGTTTGAACGGATCATGGAAAGCCGTTCACTGAACTTTCAGTTCCCTCCGAACACTCCGCCCGTCCTGATCTCGCTCGAAACGCCGTACGACAGGAACACCCTCACGAATGACACTAGAATTCGGGCCAAACTGGACGAGAATCTCGGAAAACATCGCTTCACCGAGCAGATGAACTATACGAATAGCCATGTGAATGATTTTCTTCCGCTATCCGCTGCACTAAATCTGCCATCGACTCGTTACAACCTTGGAAGTAGCCATCTCATGCTCGGCATTAGTGACATAGCAACGCTCGGAGATCAAAGCAATCCGTGGCTGCTGAATTACTACGTGCAGTACCGCGCTGAGCCGAGCGTCAAGAATGCCACTTACCCGCAGGCCGGAATCGCCAACACCCTCGACAACCTTTTTTCGAGTTTGGATACGGGCGAGCTCTTCGGCGACTTGGGCCAGGTAAGCTACGGGGCTGGGTTTTCGCCACTCTCGCTGAATCAGAAATACGGGAGCGCAGGCGCAAATGTGGCGCACGTTATCGGGCCCCACACGGTGAAGTTCGGCTGGGATCTAATGTATACGCACGTGAACGGCATCGAATCGTCTAACTTCTTCAACCAGTTGTTCAGCCTTCAGAGCGATCTGCTGACCTATGGACCGATTGATTCCGGTGTCTATTATCTGAACGTACAGGGTGGCGCTGCGCCACAGGACAACAATATCCGGCTCCGCGATTACTACGATGGACTGTATCTGCAGGACGACTGGAAGCTTCGTCGCAACCTGACTCTGAATCTTGGTGTCCGATGGGACTACGACAGCGAGTTTCCCAACACCACCAACATTTCGCCGCGTATCGGGGCGGCCTGGCAACCGTTCAAGAATACGGTTGTGCGAGCGAGTTACGGCCGCTTCTATGATCACTTCCGCCTGGGCCTCGCGCGCGACGTGCCAGGCTTCGGCGGCGCAAACGTCACGCGCAATCTTTATTTATCGTTCCCCCGCCTGTTCTATGGCAACCCCAGCAATATTAGCCAATATTTCAACGAGCTCGGACGCGGCACCGTCTGCGCCAGCTCCAATCAGACCGATGCGCAGATCGCCAGCTCCGGATCCACTTGCCTGAACCCGAGTTCTCCACTCTACGGGATCGATCACTTGAATTCGGTCGTTGCGCCGGGCCACGCTTCCATTCCTGCAGGTGCCGTGGTCAACATGGGCAATGTGCAAAGTCTTACGGGTCTCACCCCTACACAATTTGCCGATAGTGCAAGCGCCGCCGTCGGCCAAACGGCTGGATATTTTACCTACGATCCGTTCGGGAGTCTTTCCATCAACAGAGCCTTTCAAGCCTACAACGTGCCCATCACGATCGACCCCAGCTTTGCAACGCCCTATACGGACACATACCACGTAGGCATTCAACAACAGCTCAGCAGCTCCCTCGTGATCACAGCCGATTACTATCACGAGAACATCGAAGACATACTGGGTGTGCGCGAAACAAATCTTGCATTCGTCGCGCGCATTCCTGCGTATTCCGGCACCTTGGATCCCGGAACCGGGACCCACCTTATTTTTGGCTACGGTCCCTGGTACAGCGGTTCCTACAATGGGCTCACTCTTCAACTTTCCAAGCGCCTGACGAAGCACTTCCAGTTTGAGGCCAATTACACATACGCCAGAGAGTTTGATAACATGCTGAACTCGAGCCTGATTTCCGATGTGCAAACTGGTTCAGGCGCCGCCTACACCGCGCTCAATGGGCCCACGGATAACTTCCACGGCACCGTTCCTGTGGTTACCGACCCATCCACCGGTCAAACCAATGCATCTCAATCGTTTGTGACAACCACCGGAAATCCTGTGCCGAAAGCAGGCACTTATTACAACGGAGCTAATATCGATTACGGTCCATCGGACCTCTCTGTGCCGAACATTTTAAGACTGCACGGCATCTGGCAACTGCCTCTGGGCTTCGAGTTGAGCGGGATCTTCACCGCGCAAAATGGATTTGCGTTTACTCGTGGGAGCGATAATCCTCCCGACGTGGATGGAGACGGCCTCTACAATGGACGGGACATCACTTATGAGCGCAATGCCTTCCGCGCTCCTGCATTTATCAATCTCGACCTGCGCGCGGCGAAGACGTTCACAATCAATGAGCGCCTGAAGCTGCACGCCTATTTTGAAATGTTTAACCTGTTCAATCGAGCCAATCCGGCCGCAATGCAAACTCTACCGGACCAGCCAGTACCATTCGGCGAGCCGCTGCAAGTCTTGCCCGGCAGGGAGGGTCAACTCGGTCTACGGCTCGATTTCTAGAGGCGCTCCTATCGGAAAGGTACATGCTCAAATTTCGTCTCGCTTCGGCGCTTCTGGCGCTCACGACTGTTGCTTTCGCGCAGGATGCCGGGATGTTTGCCCAGCGCATTCAGTCCATTATGGACCGTCCGGAATACCGGCACGCCATGTTCGGCATTGAGATCTACTCACTCGATACCCAGCGCGTTCTCTTCAGCGTAAACGGAGACAAGTTGTTCACGCCGGGCTCTACAACGAAGTTGTTGACGGTTGGGACGGCGCTTGAATTGCTCGGGGCCGATTACCGGTTTCACACATTCATCTACCGGACAGGTGCCATCGACCCGAGTGGCGTGCTCGAAGGCGATCTGGTGCTGGTCGCGAGTGGAGATCCGAACCTGTCGAATCGGATTCAGCCCGATAATACTCTCGCCTTTGAAGACGAGGATCACAGCTACGCCGGTCTCGCGAATGCGAAACCGGTTCCTGGCGATCCACTGAAAGTCATGCGCGAGTTCGCTGACCAGATTGCGGCGAAGGGGATTAAAGAGATACAAGGCCATGTCATCGTCGACATTAGTCTGTTCCCGGAAGGGCAAAGGGAGCTTGGCACAGACGTTGTAATCTCCCCAATTGTCTTGAATGACAACATCATCGACGTGATGATTGGTCCGGGACCGGCTGATGGCGCGCCGGCGACAATGACCGTTTCTCCGTCAACAGACTACATCAAAATTGTCAACAAGGTCACCACCTCTAGCGCTGCCACCAAAACGCACCTGGAGGAGCCCGTGACGGAAGTGAACCCCGATGGAACCTATACAGTGACGCTCGCTGGATCTGCGCGGCTAGGAAGCAATCCCATTCTGTTCGCGTATCCTGTGGATCAACCGAGCCGATTCGCTGAATTGGCGCTCGTGCAGGTATTACACGACAAAGGAATCAAAGCGCAAGCGCCGCCTTCGAGCGACAAGATCGATTTCAATCGGTCCACGCCGTACTACAGGCCTGAAAACGTCGTCGCTGAACACGTGTCCCCTCCTTTCTCGGAAGAAGTAAAGGTGATCCTGAAAGTAAGTCAGAACCTTCATGCGAGCACGCTGCCATTTATCCTCGGCGCCGTGTTGGGCAAGGCGAAAGATAACATCGAGCAGGCAGGCTTCGATCAGGAGCGCGCCTTCTTACAAAAAGCCAACCTCGATCTGTCCGGCGCCTCCCAGGCTGATGGTGCGGGCGGAGCTGCATCTGCGTTCTTTACACCAGACTTCATAGTCCACTATCTCGCTTATATGGCCAAGCAGCCCGATGCCGCGTTCTTCCATAAAGCGCTTCCGGTCTTAGGCCGCGACGGCACGCTGGTCGAGATTCAGACGAATTCTCCGGCGGCGGGTCACGTCTTCGCCAAGACGGGTACATACGCGGCGGAAGACATGCTCAATCGGGATCTGATGCTGACCGGTAAAGGTCTTGCGGGATACACGACCACCGCGAGTGGCGAGCCCCTCGCCTTTGCGCTGTACGTCAACCACGTAGCGTTGCCGCAGGATAACATGGACGCGGCACAGGCCGTCGGTCAGGCGCTCGGCGAGATCGCTGCCGCCGCGTATCTCATGCCCATAAATTCCCCTACCGTTAGCTCTGGGCGATAATCGGCTCCTGAATGCGGAACCGGAAGTTCTCGTTCCTTCTATCTGCTCTGGCAAACGCCTGCCTCGCAGTCTCCTTACAAGCGCAAACTTACGATCTCGTCATCCACGGCGGTCGCGTAATCGATCCAGAGACCAACCTCGATGCGGTGCGCGATATCGGCATAAACAGCCATACCATCTCCGCAATCTCTGAGGCGCCGCTGCACGGAACACGCGTCATCGCCGCGGAGGGTCTGATCATCGCTCCGGGATTTATCGATCTTCACCAGCACGCACAAACTCCTGAGAGCGACAGGTTGAAGGCTTTGGATGGCGTTACGACCGCGCTCGAAATGGAAATCGGTGCCCCCGATCTTGCGGCATTTCTGAATGCGCGCCGCAATCGCGCCATCGTCAACTTTGGCGCGACGGCCAATCACGCGGCAGCGCGAGCGCTGGCTTTCGGATCGCCGCTGCCGCCCGGCCAAATTCTCCCGCTCACCGGTCCTGCCACCAACGATCCGGCATCGCCTGAACAGATCGAGGCCATAAAGAATCGGCTCCGGGTCGAGTTCGACGCTGGCGCTCTCGGTCTCGGAATGGGTATTCAATACACTCCGGGCGCTAGCCGCCTTGAAGTGATTCAGATGTTCGACCTCGCTGCTGAGCGTCATTTGCCCGTTTACACGCACGTTCGTAGCGCCGGACGAATTGATCCAGGTTCAAGCGTGGAATCCGTCAGCGAAGTGATTGCCGCCGCCGCCATCAGCGGCGCGCCGCTGCATATTGTCCATATCAACAGCAGCTGCATGAAGAATGCACCGGATTGCCTTGACATGGTCGCCGGTGCCCGCGCACGCGGTCTGGATGTCACAACCGAAGCCTACCCGTACACCGCGGGCATGACGCTGATCAATTCGGCTTTGTTTAATCCGGGTTGGCAGGAAAAGTTCGGAATCGGCTATCACGATCTGCAGTTGCCCGATACCGGCGAGCGGCTCACGCGGGAACGCTTCGAGAGCTTGCATGCCTCTACCAATCCCCAACCCGTGCTGCTGTTCCTGAATGATGATGCCACCGTCGATGCTGTCATCCGCAACCCGCTTGTGATGATTGCCAGCGACGGGGAAATGGGTCATCCGCGCAATGCGGGTACATACTGTCGTGTCCTCGCACGCTACGTTCGCGAGCAGCACAGCATCACGCTAATGGATGCGATCAGAAAAATGAGCTTCATGCCGGCGCAGGAATTGGAACGTTCTACTGCCGAAGGAATGAAGAAAGGCCGCATTCAAGTTGGCGCGGACGCTGATATCGACGTTTTCGATCTAGCCACTGTGTCGGATCGCGCCACCTATGCCAAGCCGGTTGAATCCAGCGTCGGAATGCGATACGTACTGGTGGGAGGAACGCCCGTGATCGACGGCGGCAAGCTTGCTCCGAATACCTTCCCAGGTCAAGCCATTCTTCGTCACGGATTGCCGCAGCAGTGACTCACTCCGATGTGACGGTCCGTTCATGCCACTCGATCGCCGAGTTCGAGAGCATGGTTGCTCTTCAATATGCTGTGTGGGGCTACTCTGACCGCGATGTCGTGCCGTCTCACATGTTCGTCGTCGCGGCCGAGTCCGGCGGTCAGGTGATCGGCGCGTTTGTCAAGGAGTGTCTCGTCGGCTTCGCCCTGGCTTATGGCGCAGTTCGGAATAGCAAACCTTACCTGCACTCCCACCTTGCGGCAGTACTCCCGGAGTACCGCGATCTCGGCATTGGACGCGAGCTAAAGCTGGCCCAGCGCGAGGAAGCGTTAGATCGTCAGATTCAACTCATCGAGTGGACGTTCGATCCGCTTCAAAGCAAGAACGCGTATTTCAATATCTGCCGGCTGGGAGCGATTAGCTGTCGTTATATTCCGGACCTCTACGGCGCAACCAGCAGCCCGCTGCACCGCGGATTGCCGACCGACCGCTTACTCGCCGAATGGCATCTCAGTTCCGCGCGGGTGCGCCAAGCCATTCAAGGAGAGCCAGCTGCAGTCTCTTCGACCGTAGAGCGCATCGAACTCCCGTCGCGCGCTCTGGATGCGCCAACGGCTGAACTTTCGGCTCTGCAGGGCAATCTTCGAGAGCGCTTCCTGGATCTGTTTAAAGCAAATCATTTCGTAAGCTGGTTCGAGCGTACCGCGCGCGGCGGCGCGTACATCCTTGAACCATTCAATCGCGCCAATTAGGACGGGAATCGGATTCTACTTCCAATCCGTCTGGACTACATCTGCGGGTGCCGTTCGCTGGCGTGCCACTTCCTTGTGACGCCAAATGAGATAGGCAGGTATTCCAGAAAACACTAGCGCTAATCCGAGCCCGGCTCGCGTAGGCTGTGCATACATCGTGTTTAGAACCAGCGCCGCAGCGGCCGCTATAAACAGCAGTGGTGTCCACGGATAGCCCGGTACGCGATACGGTCGAGGCAAGCCGGGCTGCTTCCGCCGGTAAACGAACAAAGCCATCGCGCCCAGCGCATAAAAAATCCATCCGGCGAAGACGACATATGTGAGGAGCTGCTCGAAAGTTCCAGTACTGGCGAGCACAATCGCCCAGACCGATCCGCAAATAACGGCGCTCGCCGGCGTCCGGAATTTTGGATGTACTTCCGCCAGTTTCCGAAAAAAGACGCCGTCTTTGGCCATGGCGTAATAGACGCGCGGGGAAGTGAGCGTCAGCCCATTCGCTGCGCTGAACATCGAGATGAGCACCGCGACTGTGATAAGTGTCGATCCGGCACGTCCCATCACGCTTTGCGCCGCCACTGCTGCGACGCTGGTCAACGCGGCAGCCTTGGTCGGCCCGAGTGCCGCCACATAGCCGAGGTTGGCGAACACATAGATTGCGACCAGCACGAGTGACCCAATCAGAAATGCACGCGGAAAATTCCGCTGTGGGTCCAGCGTTTCGCCGGCTGAAAACGTACAGTACTGCCATCCTTCATACGCCCATAGAACGCTGATCATCGCCACTCCAAATCCGGAAATCAACGGAGTTGAGCTTGCAACCGCCGCATTCTCCACCGGACTGTGATGTCCAAACACCAGCAACACAGTCGCCAGGAAAATAATCGCAACAACCTTTAGCGCCGTTGCGGCATTCTGCACATTCGCGCTCTTTCTTGTGCCGATGACATTGATGAAAGCGACCACGACGATCATCGCTGCAGCCGTAATTTTGATGCCGGACGCACCCAACGGAATCATCTGGTCAAGGTAGGTGCCGAACCCGACTGCCAACGTCGCAACCGATCCGCTACTGATTAAAAAAAACAGGGTCCATCCATACAGAAACGCCGCCAGGCTCCCAAAGCACTCTCGAATATAGACGTACAACCCACCAGCGTCCGGGCGCATCGCACTCAGCTCGCCATACGTCAGCGCACCCATCAGTGAAAGAACGCCGCCGGATACCCAAACCAGCAGAGCCAGCCCGAAGCGTGACTGCACATTGCGAAGCACTGGCCCGGGAACCAGAAAAATTCCCGAACCGATCACGGTACCGATGATGAGCAACAGAAGGTCGCGAAGTGTCAGGGTTCTGGTTAGCTGTGCCCCGGCCATCCCTCGTATGGTGTCATACCTGTTTGTATGCCGCTCATAATAATCTCTGTGGAGAAGTTCGTGAAGAGCACGTTTTGCATCGGCGCCTTGGCCGGTATAATGGCTGTCCGTTGTCTGCTGTCTGCTCAAGCTACGACGGAACCGGAAGCTCCGTTTCGCGACGTCGCTTCTGCCTTGCAGCGCATGATTCAACGCGAGATGAAAAATCAATCCCTCCCCGCGGTATCAATTGCGCTTGTCGATGACCAGCGCGTTGTCTGGTCGGAAGGCTTTGGCCTTGCCGATCCGCCGAAGCAAGTTCGCGCCACACCCCAGACCATTTATCGCGTCGGATCCGTTTCAAAGCTCTTCACCGACACGGCCCTCATGCAGATGGTGGAAAAGGGACAGTTGGATCTCGACGCGCCAGTCCAGCGGTACCTCCCGGAATTTCATCCGGCCAACCCTTTCGGAACGCCGATCACCTTACGTGAGCTGATGTCGCATCGTTCCGGATTAGTGCGCGAGCCCCCGATCGGGCACTACTTCGACGCGACCGAGCCAACACTCAAACAAACAGTGGATAGCTTAAACCAGACCACGCTTGTGTATGCTCCGGGCACTCACACGAAGTATTCGAATGCCGCCGTTGCGGTCGCCGGCTATGTCCTTCAGCGGCAAGCGGGTCAGCCTTTCGCGCACTACCTGCAGGATGCAGTGTTGCGGCCGCTGGGCATGAGCCAGAGTTCATTCGTTCCCACGCCGCAGGTCTTGGCGAATCTCGCCCATTCCTACATGTGGACCTACGATGGCCGTGTTTTCGATGCACCGTCATTTCAACTCGGCATGGCCCCCGCGGGCTGCATGTATTCGTCGGTGCTGGACCTCTCAAAATTCGTCAGCATGCTGTTAGCCGGCGGAGAAGCAAGCAGCGGGCGCATACTCAAACCCGAAACTCTTCATACGATGTGGCAACCCCAGTTCAGTGATGGTAAGGATGGCGATGGATTCGGGATCGGATTCCGATTGCAGAATTTCGATGGTCGTCGTCTGGTGGGTCACGGCGGCGCAATCTACGGTTTCGCGACTGAACTCGAAGCGCTTCCGGACGACAAGCTCGGTGTCGCCGTTGTGACAACGATGGACAGCGCAAATTCCGTTATGACCAAAATCGCCAATGAGGCGCTTCGTCTCATGCTCGCGGCCAAGGCCGGTTCGCCTCTTCCTCAAATTCCAGAGACGACCGCGATTCCCATCGAATTGGCCCGCGCCGCGGCAGCTCGCTACATCTCGGGCACTCGACCATTCGATCTGATGGAAGAGAGTGGTAGTTTGTCAGTGCTTGCAGCCAGTGGTGGCGAGAAAGTCGCACTCCGCCAAGCCGGAGACGATCTGATCGAAGATAGCCGGCTTGGCTACGGACCCAAATTACAAATCTTCCCTGACGCTCTAAAATTAGATGAGACTGTTTTCCGTCGTGTTCCGGATGTGGAACCTCCCCCCTCGCCGCATGTTTGGGACGGTTTGATCGGTGAATATGGGTGGGACTACGACACGCTGCATATACTCGAAAAAGATGGCAGGCTCACTTCGCTCATCGAGTGGTATGACTATGAACCCCTGCAGCAGATTTCGACCGATACGTACCGGTATCCGGCCCGCGGACTCTATGACGGCGAGACTCTACACTTCACGCGTGACGCTAAGGGACGAGCGACAGAGGTCCGCGTCGGCGCAGTTGTATTCAAACGCCGAGCGGTCGGTCCGGCTGATGGCAAGATCTTCCGAATCCAGCCACTCAAACCCGTAGCCGAATTGCGAAAAGAAGCTCTCGCCGTGCAACCGCCGCGCGAGACTGGATCGTTCAAACAGCCGGAGCTGGTGGAATTAACGTCACTCGATCCCACAATCAAGCTCGACATCCGTTATGCGACAACTAATGATTTTCTGAGCACGCCCATGTATCAGCAGGCGCGAGCCTTCATGCAGCGCCCGGCTGCGGAAGCGGTCGCGCGGGCCAATCAAGAACTGCGCAAGCAGGGATATGGGCTGCTTATACACGACGCGTATCGCCCTTGGTACGTGACTAAAATGTTTTGGGACGCAACTCCGGAGCCGGACAGAATCTTCGTTGCCGATCCGTCACAAGGGTCCCGGCATAATCGGGGCTGCGCTGTCGATTTGACGATGTATAAGCTCTCAACGGGCCGCGCGGTAGAAATGGTCGGAGTCTATGACGAGATGTCGCCGCGCTCGTATCCGTATTATCCAGGAGGCACCTCGCACCAGCGGTGGCTACGCGGCGTGCTGCGGCATGCCATGGAAGAGCAGGGATTTTCCGTCTACGAGGCCGAATGGTGGCACTTCGATTTTGCTGAGTGGCAGAAATACCCGATTTTGAACAAGACATTCGAGCAACTCGACTCCGAATCGGGTAGCCATTGAGTCGTGGTCATCACATGTCTCGACAAGGCTATTCAGCCGCGATCGCGGCCAGTTACTAGCGGTAACGGACGTATTCAAAGGTATCGTTTCGAGAGCTAGAGCGTTCGGCCGCTTCGATCATAGACAATGCATCAGCCGCATCATCCAATGTGGAAAGCGGCTCTTCGCCATTTCTGATGCAGCGGTTGATAAAATGATCGATCTCTTGAATGAAGCCCTCTTCGTAGCACGGCAGGCCCCAGGCCGGCCCGCCGTTGTCCTCAAATTGCGCTTCGTTCCAGGAGTAGTTGATGCCTCCCTTAGTGCCGAGAATCTTGTAAGTAACCGTCCAGGGATCGTTGGTCCCATCGCTCGCCGCAAAGCTGCACCACAGGTTCGCTATTGCATCACCCGGCATCCTACACACGATCATGACCTGATCCTCGCAATCGAGTTTCTGATAATGAACGCGCGAGCGCATCGTCACGAGGGCCTCCGGCCGGCCTAATAGATAAAGTAGTGAATAAGCGTGATGAATGCAGACCTCACGCAGAACTCCTCCGTAAATCGCTGCGATCTCCTCCGCATGAAAAATGTTGTAGAGAATCCAGAGGCTCGCGATCTGACCCAGTTTGCCAGACTGGATCAGACGCTTGGCACGCTGAAGCGAAGGCACATAGACATAGTTATGAGCGGGCATGCAAACCCGGCCCGAGTCATGGGCGGCCTGCGCTAACTTCGCGATTTCGTCCCGGCTTTGTGCCACGGGCTTTTCGAGCAGTACGTGTTTCCCGGCTCGGAGGCTCGCCAGGGCGGTCTCCACATGACAGTGAGCGGGATTCAACACATGCACGGCTTGAACCCGTGGGTCTGCGAGAAGCTTGTCGAAGCTTTGAAATACAGTGCCGCCGAACTTCGCAGTGGCGGCTTGCGACCGCGAAAGGTTCGGATCGTACACACCGATCAATTTCGCCTGCGGATTGACTGCTACGGCGCGACCATGCATCTCCGCTACGGTGCCGGCGCCAACGAAAGCGACGCCCGTTGTCTCCTGGATCATGCCGGGGCGCTCTGAAGTTTATAGAAGCGTTCTGCGTTGCCGCCGAACAGCGCTTCCTCTGCCGAGTTATCCCAACGCGTGCCCAGGATCTGCCGAAGAGAATCGATGACTTGTCCGTATTCGCCAGCCAAGCGGCACACCGGCCAGTCGCTGCCGAACATCACACGCTCCCACCCGAAGCTATCCACAACGTGATCTACGTAGGGGCGAAGATCGTCTACCTTCCAATTCTCGTGATCCGCCTCCGTAATCATGCCCGAAAGTTTACAGCGGAGACTCTCGAACTTTGCGGCTTCCGCGATGAGAGTTTTCCAGGGTTCCGTCTGACGAGTTCTGATTGCAGGTTTCGAAGCGTGGTCGATTACGGCGCGCAGGCCGGGAGCCGATCCAAGGGCGAGCAGTACGTAAGGAAGGTGTCGGGTATAGGTGAGAAATTCAAACGGGAAGTCCGCGCTGGCCACCAGCTTCAGTGATTGGATGACTTTCGGCCGGAGAATCCAGGCATCGTCAGCCAGATCCTGCAGCATGGGGCGAAGACCGATGAATTTCGGATTAGCGCGGTATCGCTCAAATTGTTCTGGAAATCCGGCGCTATCCATATCCAGCCAGCCGACCACACCAGCGATGAAGTCATGATCACGAGCGAGTGCCAGGAGGAAGTCGGTTTCTGCAGTGGTTTGGGCAGCTTGCACAAGAACTGTTTTGTCGATGCCGTGGCTCGATAGCAAGGGAAGAAGATCCTGTGGAAGATAGTCTCTGCACAGAACTGGGATGTCCGGCCTCATCCAGTGATAGTCTCCCCGGACCATCATCCAGAAATGTTGATGGCTATCGATGGTCATTCCTCAACCTTATAAGTTCGGAGCTTATCCCAATTAAAGGGAATCCCGAGTCCAGGTTCCTCGGAAGGTTGGAAACAACCATCTATCAGTTTCAACGGCTCGTCCAAAACTACATCGAGAGATGGAATGTATTCGACAAACAATCCGTTAGGGATCGCCGCGACGAGAGGTAAGTGTAATTCCATGACGAAATGGGGGCTGACCTGCATGTTATGGCAGTCCGCCAAGTGGGCGATTTTCAGCCACTCCGTGATGCCGCCACAGCGGCAGGCATCAGGCTGAACGATGGACACACCGTTGCTGACGATATATTCCGTGAATTGCTGCCGGGTGAATAGTGATTCGCCTAAGGCAATTGGAATGGACGTATGCGCTTTGATGCTGGCGTGTCCGCGCACATCTTCCGCCGGAAGTGGCTCTTCGAACCAAAAAAGGTTATACGGTTCCCACATGCGGGCGCGCTTGATCGCTTCCGGATGTGTAAACCTCTCATTCGCGTCGACCATCAGAGTGGCGTGAGGGCCGAGCGCCTCTCGTACCGCTGCTATACGCTCAGCATCTTCGGCCGGATCGTCTTTACCAACTTTGATTTTCGTGCCGCAAAAGCCCGCTGCCCCGATCCGCCGAGTCTCTTCCATGAGCTCGTCGGGTGTATGGTTTAACCAGCCGCCGTCGGTGTTGTAGACCCGAACTCGATCGCGATACCCGCCCAGCAGCTTATAGAGGGGCATAGCGGCGAGTTTCGATTTGAGATCCCAAAGAGCGATATCGACCGCAGCCACCGCGAGAACCGCGATTCCGCCTCTTCCTACCCAGTCCATGCGTCGCCACATCCGGTGCCAGACGCACTCGTGTTCCCGCGGATCCATATGGTGGATCAGTTTTGAGATGCTATTCCTGATAACCGACGAAATCTCCAGCGCGCCATGGGGAATGATGCTGTAGGTGAATCCCACGCCTGAGATGCCCTGATCGGTTTCCACACGCGCAAAAATCACGTCCATTTTGCTGAAGTGCCGAATGGCATCGTGCATTTCGCGATGCACAGGAATACGATACAGTTCCGAACTGACGTTAGTGATTCGCATGAAAGTCCATTTGCCGGTCACTGCGTGAGTGTTCCAAGACTCAGGATCGACATCGAAAGGATAATTACTGCCACGCTGAAATGCATTCGGCGGCGGGTAGCGGGTGCAGCGGCGCCCCATTCACCGGCCATTAAACCCAGGGCCGTAGACCATAGCAGAAGCACGGTCTGGCAAATTGCAAAACCGATGGAAGTGCCAAGAGGGCCCATAATAGTGCCACCCACGCCATAACCCAGCATTCCGAACAGCCAAAGCACCGCGGCGAGCGAGGCCAGCAGGCTCTCGCGCGTCGTTGAGTTTCCGAATAGGCGCAAGCTTCTGTTCTTCCGAATGAGATAGCAAGAATAGACGAGACTGGGAAGGTAACCAGCGGCGAGAACAATAGCCCAAACGGCAAACGTCGCTTTCGCCGAAGACGCACCGCCTGCAATAGCTTTGCTGGTGATTGCTGTACCAAAGACGAAACCGAGGTTGAGCATAGCTTCAAAACAGCCGGTGAAAACACACAACAGCAAACCTGTTTTGAAATTTCCAGCGGGTGGATTCAGGCTGCCCGCCTCTAACTCCCGTCGCTTGCCGGCTTTGCCGTAAAGCACAAGTCCCACAGCCAGGATGAACGTACTGACCAGCAGAATCAGTCCGGCGTGCCCCAGGAGGTCATGGATGTGAAAGACAGCCAGCGGGATCACGCTACCCACGACGGCGCTCAAGCCAATGACAATGGCGAAGGACATGGCCATCCCCACAATTGCGATTGCGAGGCCAAAGGTGAGCTGAGCGATTCCCCAACAAAAACCGAAGATAAGGGGAGGCAAGAAGCCCCTAATAGGAACCGAAGCATAAATGTGCACCAGATCGGGAACGACGCAGGTCGCGATTGCGACGGGCATCACTATAAGCGCCATCGTGGCATAGACCAGCCACGTGTTCTCCCACTTCCATTGACGCGATATCTTCATGGGAACAGGAAAGCTGGCGGTCATCATGCCGCTTAGAACGAGGATGCCGAGACCCAACGGTGCATTGTCCGTGGTGTTCACCTGGACACCACCACCGCGCAAGAATGCGGCGGAATCGTCAAGCGCAAGGGCAGAGCTCCTTTGCGATCCGGTTCAAAGGGCGCACTGATTTCGACGCCGGAGCCATGGAAATCGGGGAAACTCACGCGTGCAGTTTCCTGTTCCTTGCCGAAATTAACAAGCACGCAGGCGCGTCCTTCTTTGCCCGGTTCGAGCGACTTGAAAACGGAGTAGCGGATATCGGCATCGCCGCTGACGGTTGCGCCAAGCGTGTCGTTGAAACGTCCATAGAACAAAAGATCTTCGTAACGTTTGCGAATGCGAATGAGCTCGCTCACATACCGGGCCAGCGGCCGAGTCAATGGTTCATCCACCGAATCGTTGTAATGGCGTGGCGCCAGCGCCCAAACGAGTCCATAACGCAGGCCGTTGTTCATCGGATTGAAATCACCCGGGCTCTCGCCAAATATGGTTGACGTCCACTCGGGAAACGTGTAGCGCAGGGCTGTCGAATCCATGTCGATGTTCCCCATGCGCATATAGGAGACATCTATATACGGCAAGGCCCGATCGGTCCAGATCTCCGAAGCAAGCGAGAAATCCGAATTGATTTCGCGGGCTTTTTTAAGCAGTTCCTGAAAAGTCGCAATCACACCGGGAGAGAGCGATCTGTCGGGAGAGACGGGAAGACCTGGATTGAAGTCAAGGAATCCAGTGGCGGTGGTCTTGTCCAGTTGGAATCCATCGGCTCCATCGCGGACAAGTTGCAGATATTGATTTATCAGGAACTCGCGGAATTCCGGATGCGCCGGGCTCACCAGAGCCATATTCGAACGCGCGAGCCCCATGCGGGCGCCAATGGTTCCCTCTCCCCAACCCATGAGGTGCCAGTCCGGCGCCCAGCGCCCGTCTACGGCATAGCGCGACAGCTTGGAGCGAAACAACGCTGTGCCAGTGTCAGCAACCTGCACATTCGAGAAGAGCAAGGGATGGACACCCAGCGCTCGAATATCCGCCAGGCCCTTGCGAAATTCCTCGGGCGTGCCAAGCCGCGGGTTGGGCCGATACTGTGGATAGCCCCGGTCGATCCCTCCCATATCCCAGCCCAGAATTTCGAAAGTTGTTATGCCGTATTTCTTTGCATCCGCAGCGAGTTTCGGTAATTCGCGGAAGCGATGCACGATTACATCTTCTGGATTGGAGATGATAATTGACTGCCAGGCCATTTCCCGGCGTAGCCAACTCAGCGGCCGTTTGATCGCGAAATGCTGATCGAACCAGGGCCGATAGATGCCGCTCGCCGTGTGCCAGTCTCCTGAATGAACCTGTAATGCAACGGGACCGGCAGTGAATTTTCCCTTAGACAAGTATGGAAAATTGACCCATCCCATCGTTATGCCAATGGGTTGGCCTTTTGGCACATCGGAAGGGGAAGGCCAGTTGTCTCCAGCCACAGCACTTTTTGTGAACGGGCGCATTTCGAAATAGAGAGCTGTTAAGCGTGTATCCGGGTCCTGGTTTCCGTAGTAATAACCGATGCCGGAGTTTCGATTGAAGACGTCCATCCAGCCCATCGCCATAGTGCCTGGGTAGGTGAAACCAACGGCATCGTAGCGGATACCCAGATTTCCGCCACCATAAGACCCGCCTTGGAATCGGCTAAACGGCCTAGGGAACAGGTTTGTAGTGCCGCCCGGCACCATCGCTTCCGTATCGAGCCGCTGATCAATTCCTTTTTGGCCCCCGAGAATGCCGTAGAACACTTCCGCGAGCCTTCGTTCGGTGGGATTCTCAATATCAATCGAGAACTGAATTTGCTTTCCTACCGCCCGGATTTGGTACCGGACCTTGAGAGGGACGTCTTCCTGCTGGTTCCTGAGTGAATCGTAATAGCAGGTCACGCCGTCGCTGGCAGACTCAATACGGCTGACCTTCTGATCCCGGCTGTCGAAATAAGCCGCTTCGTAGCCGGGTTTTGGCAAAAGGACCCGGAAATTTTCCCCCAGCTTCGGCTCCTGGATGACGTCCAGTTCAGGATCTTTCCAATGCACTCCGGCCAGATCGCCGGAGCGTTCGTTCAGGCGAATTGTGGCATTCGATGTCTCGATGATGCGCACCTGTGCGAGCGCAATCGGAGTTGCGCACACCGCACAAATCAGCGCCACGGGCAAAACAAGGAACTGGTTCATGGACGAGCTTCGCTCCAGGTTGTGGTTCGGCAGGGCACGCCCTATCGGTTGACAATTGTACTACAAGGTGATATTTCAGAATACA
Source organism: uncultured Acidobacteriaceae bacterium (assembly GCA_963722935.1). Taxonomy (GTDB): domain Bacteria; phylum Acidobacteriota; class Terriglobia; order Bryobacterales; family Bryobacteraceae; genus Bog-105. The sequence continues at coordinate 613,048 of CAVROY010000003.1, forward strand.
ATGTACCGCTCATACAGACACAAACTGATATATCACGCTGCCGAAGCCTAGCCGTCGCGCTTGCGCTGTTTGCGATGATCGCCGCCGCCCAGGCGGATTTTGGTTCCATCACCGGCTTTGTGAGAGACCCGTCAACGGCGATCGTACCCAAGGCAAACGTGGTCACAAAGAACGAGAGTACCGGTGAGGAACACCGTACGAGAACCAACGACGCAGGGTACTACGTCATGCCGGCTCTGCAACCCGGATATTACGCCATCACAGTGCAGGCCGCCGGCTTCAAGGAATTCGAGAGTACGCATCTCAAGTTGGACCCAAACTCGACCTTGGCCCTGGACGTTTCGCTGGTCGTCGGCGCGATTAACGAAAAGGTGGAAGTGTCCGGGACGGCGGCCGTCCTGCAGACGGACTCAGCCGCCGTCCAGAGGGAAGTGACCGGCACCCAGATTCAAGCCCAGGAACTCAACGGTCGTAATCCGCTCTACATGGCTCAACTTCTGGCGGGTGTGCGTGGTGGCGGTACCATGGGCGATTTTAACTTCGGAGTCGGTTCGGGTCAGCCGTTCAATATCAATGGAACGCGCGGGTCCGATAGCACGGTAACATTTGACGGCGCGCCCGCTATGCGAACCCGCGGCGAATCCGCCGTCATCGGCGTAGCCGACGTCGACGCCGTCCAGGAGATTCAGGTCATGACCAGCGATTATGCCGCTGAATATGGCCGCGCCTCCGGTGGCCAAATTCGGATCGTAACGAAGACCGGGTCCAAAGACTTTCACGGTGATCTCTATGAGTATTTCCGAAACTCGGCCCTCAACGCCAACACCTGGTCGCGCAACCTGAGTAAGGCGACGAACTACGCGTCGCCGTTCCGCTACAACAACCCCGGTTTCGCGGTAGGTGGGCCGATCTGGGCTCCCGGAGTAGGTTTCTTGAACAAGCTGCGGCACAAGTTATTCTTTTTCGTCGCTGAAGACTGGATCCGATATCGCTTCACTGACACCCAGACCCAGGCCGTTCCGACCACCCTGATGCGCCAGGGCAATTTCAGTGAGCTGCTCGGTCCCAATCCGTGGTACAAGGCTGGCACGATGATCTACAATCCCGCAACCTGTCCGAGCATGGGCGCCGCGTCGTGCGCTCCGTTTCCCGGCAACATCATCCTCAGCAACATGCTGAGTCACAATGGCGCTGCACTTATGAATGCCTATCCTGGCCCGACTCCCGGATATCTAAATGGCACGCAGAATTGGGTGCCCCAATCCGGGCATCCGATCAATCAGCGGAAGGAAACTGTGAATATCGATATCCAGCCTACCGACAAGCAGCACGTCTACGGGCGACGGTCGGATACTTCCTACTTAGAATACATACCATTTCAGTATGGATCGGGAGAAAACAGCAATTGGTGGAACCGCCCGAATCAACCAACGTGGCGGGCTGGACCTGGACCATCAGCCCGACCTTGGTGAATGAAGCGCAATTGTCTTTCAGCTTGGACGACGTGTACAGCATCAGTAACCTCTCTGAGATTGGCTTTCACCGCGACGAACTCGGGATCGACTATCCATATATCTATCCAAAAGAAGAATCGGGCAAAATCCCGAACCTGAATATGCCGAATTTTTACGGTTTGTCCGGAGGCTCTTATCCATCGCATTCCTCCGGTCCCATTTGGCTCGGCAGCGACAGTCTGTCGAAGATTTTAGGAAATCACATCTTTAAGTTCGGTGGCTCGTTTGAATATTCCGGCGAGAATGATACCGACTACGGCCTCGCCAACCCGAATGGCATCTTCACGTTTACCGACACGCGTACCGGCTTGGGAGCTACTTCCGAGGTCGGAATGGCGAATCTTGCGCTCGGCCTCGCCGACTCCTACACGGAGGAAGGCCCGCGTTCTGAGGATGTCTGGCGCGGCTGGATGTCGGAGTACTTCGCGCAGGATTCCTGGAAGGCCACGCAAAAGCTGCACATCGAGTATGGTGTTCGCCTCAGCTCCATCCAGGGCTTCCACACACTCTGGGCGAATGCATCGTACTTCGATGGTGCGTTATATAATCCCGCGCAAGCCGTGCAGATCAGCCCCGTCACCGGAAATGTTATTTTGGGCACCGGCAACCCGTATAACGGCGTGGTGATTCCGGGATTTAGCACTTGGCCGAGTGGGGCGCAGGGCCGTGTTCTCGCCGCTTCCGCGAATGTCTGCGATGGAGCTTCCTGCAACAGTCTGTTTGATCCAAACCTGTCGCAAAACTATATCGGCACGGAAAATGCATTTCAACCGAGAGTCGGCATCGCGTACCAGGTCACGCCAAAGACCGTAGTTCGCGCGGGCCTTGGACGCTTCATCGCCCGCCTGTCGCCCCAGACGACCCAGATCTTCCCCGGCGCCAACCCGCCTGCGCTGCCCGTCGCGTCGCTCAGTAATGTTTCGGTAGATAATCCCGGTGCTTCGTTAACGGCCGCGACAGCCTCTCCGCTGGCCTTCACCACCGACAATCCGCATTTGAAAGCACCGGAGGCTTGGAACTGGAACTTCACCATGGAGCGGCAGATGCCGCTCGATTCGGTACTGACGGTGGGCTATGTGGCGCATCGTGGGCTTCATTCGTGGGAGCTCTACAACATCAATCAGGTGTCGGCAGGTTTATCCTTGGCAAACCCGGGCGTTAATCTGAACTACTTGGTCCCGTTCAAGGGCTTTAGCTCCATTCAGGAACAAGAAAGCAACGTCAACTCCACCTACAATTCGCTTCAGATCTCCTGGAATCGGCGATTCCAAAGCGGTTGGTCTTTTGGTGTGAGCTACACGCTATCCAGGAGTGTGGATGGGGGGTCGAGTGAGGGGAATCTCGTCCCCGACACATACAACACGAGTAATCTCTGGGGGCCGTCCAGCTTTGACACCCGTCACCTGGCGATGGTTAACTACATCTACGACCTGCCGTTCTTCAAGTCGCGGAAGAACGTTGCCGGCAAACTGCTCGGCGGCTGGGAAGTCGGCGGCACGGCCCAGTTCGAGACCGGAGCCCCAGCCTCGATTACTACCACGAACGACTATGCGGGAGTTGGTGGGACCGGCGTAAACGGAGGCAGCATCAACCAGTACTGGATCATAAACGGACCCATTACTACCAACTCGGGAGCTTTCGCAGGACCGGTTACCACTTCCAATTCGCCCCGATACCTTACGGTGAGTGTCTCGCCGCCGGCACCCGGCACGTTTAATTTGCAGCCGGGTGTTCGCGATGCCATATACCAGCCGGGTATTCAGGACTGGAATCTCAGCTTGCTGAAGTCGTTCGCCATTAACGAGCGGAGCGGATTTCAGTTCCGCGCGGAAGCTTACGATTTCATCAATCACCCCAATCTGGGCACTCCGAACTTGAACCCGACCTCCAGTCAATTCGGAATGATCACCAGCAAAACGGGCCTCGCTCGCAACTTGCAACTTTCGCTGCGGTACTCCTTCTAGCTGGCGATCAAAGCGGAGCCACGACCGTGAGGGTTTCCCGCTGCGTATCCACTTGAATCGAATTTCGCCGCGGCCGCCCGAATCCGTCGAACGATATTTGGACGGTGTCCCCGTCTTTCAGCTCAATTCCGGAGCCGAAACTGAACGCATCGGCGCCCAGGAAGTGAATGTGCACATCACCGGCGCAACGGTGAGCGATGAATACATCGTCGTACCGAAGGCTATCTTCAGTCTCGACTGAGCCGGCAAATGCTCGACCGCTCAGGACAACCTGACGGCCGTGGATTTCGGTATTGGAATAGCGGGGCTATCGATCTACGGTCGCTGCGGTCGCCGGACTGCTTAGTTTGGCTAACTGCGACTCGTCCATGGTTAGATAACGCTCAAGACGCAGCATCAGATCCTCGAGCCGATTGTGGAGGTGTTTGCGCATGGCAGCGTCGGCAATCTCTTCAGATCCCTGTGCAAGAGCTCTAGCAAGTTGTTCGTGCCATTGAGCGGGTAACTTATGGCCGCCATACAATTGGTGATCGTAGAACCAGTTGAAGACCAGCAGTTGGTTTTTCGCGATGGTACGAGACAAGAAAGGAAGGCCCGTACATTCCGCTATACGCGTGTGGAAACTCATGTGTGCGCAACGCCATTCGTATAGTGCCCTAGGGTCTGGCTCATCGGAATTGGTCGTGCGCTCATGCACGAGGTCAAGTTCCACCCCCAATCCGATCAAACCTTCGCACTCCCTAAATGTTGCGGCTTTAGCGAACAGTCGCGCAGCCTGAGTTTCCAGGCCCTCGCGAACCGCCCAAAATCCTCGAATTTCCTGTGGGGTTGGGACTCTGACCTTCGTTCCAACTCGCGGTGTATTCTCCACTAGGTACTCGTTTTCCAGACGAGCGAGAGCGTCATTGACTGGTACGAGACTCATACCCAACTCAGCCGCTAAATCGCGACGAGAGATCACGGTGCCGAAAGAGTACTCTCCCCTAAGGATGCGTTCACGGATCGCGCGATAGGCCTGCTCCGCGAGACTTGCAGTGTTAGTGGCTCCGTTGATCCGCCTCATTGCCATCGCTCTCAAGAGAGATGGTAGCAAGATCTGACTGAATCTGAAATGTCAGGTGACCGGTCATTTACCTCAGAACGGCCTTGTGATATTTCGCGATTGCGCGGCGTTTCCATCTTAGGCAAGCATCTCGGAGATTTGGCCGCTGATTCATTGTACGTAAGGCTTATGTGGGCAGCTACTCCCGCCGAGGATGTCCCCGGTTTAGTTGAAGGTTAGAGGCGGCGGTGGCGGCCGGTTCGTTAGAATCGATTCGCCAAAAACAATCCTTGGAAAGGACACCACCGCCGTGAAGAAACCGTACCATATCGTGAGCCGGGAGGCGAAGAGCGCATCGGCAGCAGTGGAGGAGTTTGCGAAAGCCAACGGGCAGATTCTTCTGCCACTAGTGGAACTGATCACCCAGGCGCGAATCGCTGTCGATGAAGTGATCGACAGCATTGGCCGGCAAACCATCGAGACTATTTTGAGTTTGAGCGCTGAGGAAGTGGCCGGACCGCGCACGCCGGGCAAGAACAGCGGTGACATTCGCTGGCATGGGTCGCAGAAGGGACGGGTCAGTCTGGCCGATCGTCAGATCAAAGTGAGACGTCCACGGCTTCGCCACAAGCAGAAGGGTGAAGTGGGCGTGCCAGCATACGAATCGCTGCAAGAGAACAGCGCGACGGCCCAGCGGATGATGGGCGTCCTGCTGCGCGGTGTTTCCACACGCGAATACGCAGAAGTGCTGCCCGAGATGGCGGAAACAGCGGGCGTGTCGCGTAGCAGCGTCAGCCGCCAGGCGATCGAAGGGAGCGTCGAACAACTCCGTCAGTTGCGTGAGCGGCGCTGGGACGAAGCCGATCTGCTGGTGCTCTACATCGACGGCCAGCGCTTTGGATCGCATCACGTGATCAGTGCCGTGGGGGTGGATCGCGCCGGAGCCAAGCACGTGCTCGGGATCGAACTGGGAGCCACTGAGAATGCCGCCGCGGTGAAGCAGTTATTCACCAACTTGCGCGATCAGGGCTTACCAACCAACCGGAAGTACCTGTTCGTGATTGACGGGGCGAAAGCGTTGCGAGGAGCCATTGAAGAGGTCTTCGGCTCGGATCAGCCCGTGCAGCGCTGCCGCAATCACAAGATGCGGAATGTGATCGACGAGCTCCCGAAAGAACAGCGTCCACAGGCTATGAACCTGATGCGAGCCGCTTGGCGCGTTCATGACGCTGAAGAAGGAGTAAAACGTCTGGAGCAACTGGCGCGCTTCCTCGAGCAGGAACATGAGTCGGCGGCCAGAAGCTTACGCGAGGGCGTGGCGGAGATGTTCACCGTGCAACGGCTGCAGCTTCCGCCTTCGCTGTATAAATGCCTCGGCACTACGAACGTGATCGAGAGTCCTCAAAGCGGCGTGCAAAAGAGAACCCACAATGTCACGCGCTGGCGCGATGCCGGCATGGTCGAACGCTGGGCCGCATCGGCTTGGCTACTCACTGAAAAACACTTCCGAAAGGTCGTCGGTCATCGAGATCTTTGGGCCCTGGCCGTTGCCCTTGGAAGAGAACACAAACCCAACGCCTCCTCTGAGAAGGTCGCGTAACATGAAACTCAGCCGCCCTGACCTTCAACTAAGTTCGGGACACCCTCTCGCCCTGATCTGGTCAGACACAACGCCTCCGCTACCGGAATGTAACAACGCCAAGTGGCCAGCACATTTAATTGAAATGAAACGGTTCGGCTCTGTGGTAGCTGAGCTACTTTAGGGCGAATAAGCTTAGGAATCAAGTGAATTCTTCAAAATTCTTCGGAATTCTTCAGACAGGACGTCTCCAGATGCATTATCCGCATACGCTAGTAACAGTTATGCCGCCGATCCGATCCTTAGCGCGCAGCCCTTCCTCATTCCTGCCGGAGATCCTTTCTGAAGTATGCTCTAGAGTAGTTTCGAGCTCGCACCAACCCGGCGGGATAGCATGGTTTTGGCGGCGCTCTCGCGGCCTGAAAACACGAAAGCCGATCCGAGGTCGAAACCCCGAATCGGCTTTGCGGTTCAAATTAGGTCGCCGCGATTAGCGCCGGCCGCCGTGAAATCCACCGCCGCCGTGAAATCCTCCACCGAATCCTCCGTGGACGCCACCCGCTGCGTGGGCTCCGCCCATGCCGCCGTGAAATCCGCCGCCATGAAATCCGCGAGCAGAATACCCGTGGTGGTAAAACCCGTGTCCAGAGTAGCCATACGGAGCCGCCCACACGTAACCGGGTGAGTAGAAGCCCCAGCCAAACGGGCTATAGAGCGCGCCATACCCGGGCATGAATGCCCAGAAGCTCCAGTAAGGATCCCAATACCAGCGCGGACCATACCAGCCACCGTAATCGGCAACCGTATTGGCTACGTTCAGGTTGGCCGCCGCTTCATCCTGGCTGCGCACTTTGCTCCAGACATACAGCGGATCGTTTTCCGCCGTCTTCACATTAAAATCGCGTTTCTTGAGCGGTTTATTGCTCGCCAGCAGTACCTGGTCGCCTTTTCCGAGCGTGGTGCTGTGATCGCCTTGAACGACGGTCGCTTTCCCGTCCAGAACTCGAATCGCTTGCTGGTTCGCGTCAAAGTCATACAAGCCGTTCTTGTCGATCCGTGCCGTCGCGCCATTCATCTCGACGCCGGCGCTGGTTCCTTTCACAACCTGATCGGCCTCGATCATGGCCGAACCGTGTATTAGTCCGATCCGCGTATCCACTAAACCGGTCGACAGCAGCCGGACCTCGCTGCCATGCCCGACGCGCAGGAACGCGCCCGGGGTGAGCAGCACTTCTACATAGCCGTTACCGGTGTCGATCGTATCGTTTGGCCGCAGAACCGTCGAACGGACCGCCTGCGGAGACAGAGCGTTCCCGTCGACCGATACTTGGCCTTCCACATAGTTCACGGCTCCGGGTGGCGGCATCGTGGGCGCCTGCGAAGGCGCACGAAGTTGCGTTTGGGCTGAGCCCAAAGCCGCCGTGGCCAGCAGAACCGTTACAATTCGCCAGCCTTTGTACCATTGCCCTTTCATGTTTATTCTCCCTGCGTATTGGACGTACGAAGATGCCACCAGGTCGCAGTGGTGAATAGATTAGATAGAAACGTCTTCTCTAGTGAATTCAGGTGGAAGCCCAATCAGCTCATCGGTTCCTACCGGGTAACGGCCGGTCGCGAGCTGGCTTATGGCCAATCTTGAGCAGCGTGGCGGATACGGAGCACCTGCACTTCGTTTTCTGCAATCTCGTAATAGCGATATAAGGTAGCGGAGTAACGACCAGCTCGCGAGTGTTTTCCAGGCGTCCGACTCGCCCGCGAGCCGGCATTGTCCGTAGCGCAGCGATCCCTTTGTAAATGGTCTGGGCGGTGCGTTGTGCCGCTGCGGGATTGTCTTTGCGGATGTGTTCAACGATCCGCTTCAGGTCATCAGCAGCATTGGTGGTCCAGCGAACGCGCATCAGGAGCGAAACATTCGCTCAATGTGCTGCACCACCTCATCGTGTTCCACTAATTCCCCCCGACGAGCTGACGCACGACCTTGCTCTACAGCCTGGATGAAGCGCTCCTCATATTCGAGCAGTCGGTCAACCGCTTCCTCCACCACTTCCTGTGCATTCTTGCCTGTACGCGTGGCGAGCTGGTGAAGGCGACTTTCCTTCTCGGGCGTGAGATGAACTTCCATACCTCAACTTAGGTGTTTCTTGCTCAAACTGTCAATTTCAGCAGTGCGCCGGATATTTCGTTCCATTCACCACCACCCAGCCATTGTCCGCCCGCCGGTTCGTGGCGCAATGCACCTCGTCGATCCCTGCCACATACGGTCCCGTGTTGTCGAAATAAGCGCGACCATAGGCAAATACTTGCGCGTTCGCGGGCGCGCTGACCACGCCGTCGAGATCGTCATTCGTCACCACATCCACCTTCCGCGTGCTTCCGTCGGAAAAGTGTATGCTCAACGGCAGAATCTGATGGCTTCCGTGCTCGCCTCCGGATTGCGTCTGTGAGGGGCCGGTGGTCACTCCGCAAACCATGACGTTGAACACATCCTGTCGTTGCCCGGAGTTAAGCAACGTCAGCAGCTTCTGATTGACTTGCGGCGTGCAACTTTCTGGAACCGGCACATCGCGCGCCGGGCGCGGCGGTAGGAAACCCGAACAGAGGACGATCGCGACCGCCGCAATGAGAACTCTTCTCATCGCTTCCTCATCTTACGCCGTCCGCTCTTAGACCGCAGGCATTCTCCCCGCGAGCATCTGCTTCCGTTCCTCGGGAGTAAAGCGCTCAATTGCATACCGCAAAGTCGTACGTGGCATGCGGCCGTAGTGCTTGCCCAAAAAAGCGAGCAGAGCCGGACGCGACACCTTGCCCGTTTCGCGTAACGCCCAGCCGACAGCCTTCCAGATCAGATCATGCTGATCGCCGAGCAATTTCTCCGCGATCCGATAGGTGTCTTCGATTTCGCCGTTCCGGATAAACGCAAAGGTCGCGACAATCGCGATGCGGCGCTCCCACAGATTCGCCGATCCTGCCAGCCGATCCAATATTTTTCGGGACCGGTTCAGCAGGAAATGGCCCAGAATGTAGGGCGCCGATCCATCCACCAGATCCCAATTGTTGATGCGGTCCGTGTGTTCCAGATAAAACGCGACGATCCGCTTGCGCTGCTCCTCGTCAGCGCGCTCGTATTGCGCGACTAGAATCTCCAACGCTACCAATCGATACTCGTGAATGCGCGAAGCGAGCAGTTGTTTCACGCCGCTCAACGCCAGATCGCGATAGCGCATCGCAATCTTTCTTTGCACCGGCACCGTAATTCCGATAAAACGATCGCCTTCGCCATACTGCCCCTTGCCTGTTTTGAAAAACCACACCAGGTTCGCGGCACGTTGCGGATCTGCGGCTGCGGCCAGTTCGCGCACCACATCGCGGTGGCTGAGGCGGCGATCCAATTTTCTTGCCTCCCTTTTCAAAGCGGCTCCGAACCTCGCAATCTAGCATGGAAGGGACGTCCGTCCAGCAGGAATGAATTCCCCACCCGCGATACAGGCCGGCAGCCGATGAGCGCGTCCGCGTCCACCAACGCCGCTGCGCGTTCCGCATGGGAGCCGTTACGCCTCCCGCTGTTCCGTTATCGATGGATCGCGTCGATCCTCTCCAATGTCGGCAGTTGGATGCAGGATACGTCCGCCACCTGGCTGATGACTTCACTCACGCGATCGCCCTTGCTGATTGCGCTGATGCAGACCGCGGCCAGCCTTCCAGTGCTTCTCCTGGGCCTTCCCGCCGGGGCGACCGCCGACATACTCGACCGCCGCCGTCTGCTGATTTTCTGGCAAACCTGGATGCTCGCCGCTGCCGCCATCCTCAGCGTTCTGTCTTTCGCGGGCTCAATCGGCCCGTGGATGCTGCTGGGGCTTACCTTGCTCTTGAACGTCGGTGCCGCGGCGAACAATCCCGCCTGGCAGGCTATCGTACCGGAGCTGGTACCGCGCCCGTTGCTGCCCGAAGCGATCTCGCTCAACAGCGCCGCGTATAATCTCGCGCGCGCCGTGGGTCCGGCATTGGGAGGCCTCGCGATGGCCTTCTTCGCAAGTGTCCTGATCGGTGCAGGCACGGTATTCGCCATCAATGCGGCATCCTTCGTTTTCGTCATCATCGTGCTCTACCGCTGGAGACGGCAGCCGCTCTATACCAGCGATCTGCCTACCGAACGCATGCTCGGCTCCATCCGCGCCGGCTTGCGTTACGTGTATCACGCGCCCGAGATCCAGGCCGTTTTGATCCGCGCCTTTTTGATGACGAGTTGCGTTGCGGCGATGTGGGCGCTGCTGGCCGTGGTCGCCCAGCGCGATCTCAAACGCGGAGCGCTTGGCTATGGCCTGTTGAACGCCTCGATCGGCGTGGGAGCCGTTGTGGGCGCCGTGCTCCTTCCGAAAGTGCGCGCGCGCTTTTCGTCGGATCGGATCGTCCTCGTCTCCTCCTTCGTCTTCGCCCTGACCCTCACGGTGATGGCCTTCGTCCACTCTTTCGTGTTGATTGTGGCCGTGCTCCTGCTGGCCGGTTTCGCCTGGACCAGCACCACCTCCACCTTCAACATCGTCGTTCAAACCTCGGCGCCCGCCTGGGTCCAGGCTCGCCTCTTGGGCGCGTATCAAATGATTTTTCAAGCCGGCATGGCGATTGGCAGCGCCATCTGGGGAGCCGTCGCCGAGCGTTCCAGCACGCCCATCGCGCTCGTCATTGCCGCCGCCTGTCTGCTTCTCGGCTTACCATTGTCGCGCCGCTATCGTCTACCCAGCGGCACGATCCTTGATCTATCTTCCGCGGCAGGTTCGGTCCGCTCCGATCCCGCTGTTGTCATCGAACTGCGCCCGGAGGATGGTCCTGTGCTGATTTCGATCCGCTATCGCATTGACCCAGCCGATGCCGAGGCGTTCGTCACCGCCATTAACGATCTCAAAGCCATACGCCTGCGTGACGGCGCCATGCGATGGGGTCTGTTTCGCGATGCGTCCGACGTTACGCGCTACGTCGAGACGTTTCTAGTCGAATCCTGGGCGGAGTATCTGCGCCAGCGCGAGCGCCTGACCGTCACCGATCTTGCGATTCGCGCGAAAGTGTTCGCCTTTCATCGCGGTGACGGAAGGCCCCGCGTTTCGCGCATGATCTATACGCCTACGTCCTCGCGCGAGCATGCGCTTTTCCATCGCTACCGCGCCGTTCCCCGGCTCTAAATTTCCAGCCCCACCGCGCGCATCAGTTCCAATGCGTTGCTATGCGTCACGACGCCGGGCCGCAGTTTGAAATCGAATTCCACTTGACCGTCGATAATCCGGTCTTCGAAATGTACATTCGCTGCCGCCCCTCCCAAATCCTGGGCAATTTCCGCCAGCGCCAGATCGTGCGTGGTGATCAATCCAATCGCGCCGCGCTCCACCAACCGGCGCACAATCCCTGCCGCGCCGATACGCCGGTCGTGTGAATTCGTGCCGCTCAACAGCTCATCCAGCAGGAACAGCACCGGGCCATCGCTTTTCGTCAATTCCACAATCCGGCTGATTCGCGAAATCTCGGCGAAAAAACGCGAACGGTTATCGTGCAACGAATCCACCACCCGAATCGAGGCGCCCGGCTGCAAACCGGAGATGCGCAGGCCGTCTGCCGCAACTGGAGCGCCCGCCCACGCGAGAACGCAATTCAAGCCGATAGACCGCAGCAGTGTGCTCTTCCCGGACATATTCGAGCCGCTGACGATCAACAGCCGCAATTCGCCGCCCAGCCGTACATCATTTGGAACGCACTTGGCCGGCGACAGGAGCGGATGTTGCAGCGCCTGCGCTTCGAAGCACGCATCCCGATCCTCCACCACCACCGGAAACCGCCACCTTGGCCGCTCAAAAGAAAGCGACGCCAGTGCCGAAAGCGCCTCCATTTCAGCGACGGCGTCCAGCCAGCGTCCAATATGTGCGCCATTCTTCCTTCGCCACGCTTCCAATCCCATCGCGATTTGTTCGCGCCACAAAACGATCGGCCGGATGATGCGCACCAGAACGTGGTCGCCCGAATCGAGCCAGTCCACCCAGCTTTCGAGCCGCCCAATGCGCTTGGAAGCCGGGACTTCCTCCACTGCAAGCGCTTCGCGCAGCCGTTTCAGATACCCTCCTTCGAATTGCTCGCTCTCCAACCGTTCCAAGACCAATGCGAGAATTCGCAAACTCTGCGATTGCGTATCGAAGGTGTCGATCACCTCCGCGACACGTTTCCGCAAAATCCAGATGACCCCGAAATCGCAGGCAAGGATAGCAGCGAACGGCCACAGCGGAATCACCTGGGCGAAGAACGCCACCAGTGCCGCCACTCCAGCTGTTGCTAGCGCCGCCAGCAACACGCGAAGGCCGGGCGCAAAGGTCGCCGTAGTTGCCGATCCCCAATTCGTTAGTCCCTCCGTGTGTACCTCGGCCCGGATGTCGTCTCCCAGCAGCGCCAGATCTTCGCGAAGATCCAGCCGCGGCGCCATCTCACTCACCGCCTGCTGCCGTGCAAGCGCTTCCTCGCGCGCTGCCGGTGCCAGCAGCCATTCGGCCAATTTCTGCTCTCCAGCCGCGGTCCGGGCCGTGCTGATCAGCTCGAATAAAGATCCTTTACCGAATAGATCCAAATCCTCCGCATAGACGTGCTCTGGGTCGCGGAACTCGTCCCCGCTCGAGCCATGCCCGATCCAGCGATCCTCCAGCCGTCCGATCCCGCGTTCGTAGTAACGAACCGCGCGTTCGGCAAGTGTTCGTCGTCTGGTAATCCGTGTGTGCCAGACCACCAGGCCAAGAAACACGATCAGCGGCCCCAGCAGCACCCATCCCGGCAACAGATGCATCGCAAAAACGAGGCACGCGAGAACCGCTTCCAGAATGCCGATGGCCAGCCGCCAATTGCCGATCAAAATGAATTGCCGTTGGCGAATATGCTGCTCGGCACTCCATCGATTGCGCCGCGATGCGTATTCTTCGAGCGGGTCCATGCAGTCACAGCATAAAGCTTCGCGGCCAGCCGCCGTCCTGCGAACATAGAAATAGGGATGAAACGCTCCGGTTTTGCCGACCTTCCGCTGCATGGCGGCCGCGTTCCCGAGTGGCTTGCCGAACGCATGACCCTGCTCGGTACAGCGATCGCCGAGAGCGTGGTGTATCACTACGGCGCGTCCGAATTTCTCTCACGCCTCAGCGATCCGTTCTGGTTTCAGGCGCTCGGTTCCGTGATGGGCATGGATTGGCATTCCTCCGGCATCACCACGTCCGTAATGAGTGCGCTGAAACGCGGTCTCAATCCTCGCGCTGGCGAATTGGGAATTTACATCTGCGGCGGCCGCGGCAAACAATCGCGCAAAACGCCGGCTGAGTTGCTCGCCGTCGCGGATCGCACCAGTCTCAACGGCGACGCGCTGGTCCGCGCAAGCCGCTTAACCGCCAGGATCGACAACAACGCCATAGCCGACGGCTTCCAGATCTATCTGCATTCGTTCGTCCTCACGACTAACGGCGAATGGTCGGTCGTGCAGCAGGGGCTCAACGACGCGAGCGGACTCGCCCGCCGCTATCACTGGCACTCCGCCTCCGTCCGCGACTTCACCAGCGACCCGCACACCGGCATCATCGGAGAAAACGAAGGCGTGATTCTCAACCTTGTCGATCGTCAGGCCAGGCCCGCGCAGGACGCGCTACTCACCATCGCGGCCGACCACCCCGATAAAACGCTCGCCGACGTTCATCAGCTCGTCATGCCGAGGCATCACGAAGTGCGCGCGCGCAATGTCGATCTCAAGCGCCTGGGCGCCGTGCTCGCAGTCAGCTATGAACGCCAGCTTCGTGATTTCGCATCGCTTCTGCTGACCGAAACTCTCGGTCCGCGCACGCTCCAGACCCTCGCGCTGGTCGCGGAAGTCGTTCACGGCACGCCCACGCGTTTTTCAGATCCGGCCCGCTTTTCCTTCGCGCTCGGCGGCAAAGACCGCCACCCGTTTCCGGTGCCGCTCAAAACTTATGACGAGTCGCTGGCCATTCTGGGCCGTGCGCTCGACGCCGCGAAACTCGGTCACACCGAAAAAGTAAATGGGTTCAAGCGGCTCGATCGCCTGGTACGCGCGGTAGAGCGCGAGTACGCGCCCACAGCCGATTTCGATCGCGTCGTCGCGCACGAGCACGAAATTTCCGCGAGTCTCGACGGCCGTTCCGTCTTCCATGACAAAAAGCCATCGCGCCGCAAGCCTGTTCCTGCCGCGCACGGCGAACAGTTATCTTTATTTCTGCCCGCGCCGGGCACGCTGCGCTCCTGAATGCAGCGGACCATTGTCGGTTTTCATCAGGACGAGGCAGGCCACTGGGTCGCCGAGCTCGATTGCGGTCACACCCAGCACGTGCGCCACGATCCTCCCTGGCAGATTCGAACGTGGGTGCTCACACCGGAAGGCCGCGCGCAATTTCTGGGAACAACACTCAACTGCCCTCGCTGCGACGTAGAAAGCGAGGTCGAAAAGTAGCAATTCTCCAGTCATCGGAAATGGGACAACAAACCTGTCCTCGGCTGCGCTCGCAAAACAGCGTCACTGGACGATAATTTTTTGATTGGGTTATGGCCTTTACCTCTGGCCGAGCCACTCGCCGTCAGGGCGTAGCCGCCCTTCCGCTCCGCCACGCGATCACTTCCGACTGCGTTGCCCCTCCCAGAAACGTCGTCGCCCGAAGCAGCAATTCAAAATATTTAGGCGGCCCCGCCGGGTCCATCCCGGCACTCCTTATGGCCTGTCCGAGGCGGGCTTCATCCAACAGAAACTCACCCGCGGCCGTGGTCGCGCCCGCCGTCGTTCCCGCAATCAGCAGCGTGCTTCCGGTTTCCGGCGCACCCGGCAGAAAGACTAAGTGCGCATACGACCAATGTCGCTCGACATCATTGGGAGCCGGATACTCGGCGCGTTCACCCGTCCGCGGCGATCGGTTGCGAAAGATGATTCCTTGCCCCGGCTTTAGATCGAATTGGAAATTCACGCGGTCTACATACAATTGCGCCCATGGATTACTGAGCGGGCTTCCAATCAGAATGATATTGCTCCTCTTGAAGTCCGACAGTTGCACCTGATGCCCGGAGCGCAGAAAAGTGCGGCCGAGCCACGGCGCGTTCTTCCGCATGATCGACCCGGCAACCGCCATTTCATCTCCGTTCGTATATTCGAAATGATTCAACATATCCACCAGATTCGGTGGCGACACGTGCGGAATCGGAGGATACGAACGCAGAATGTAATCGCTGAGATTGATACGTTGCCCGGAAAGCTGCAGGATCTGCAGCACCGCGTCGTCGCTGGTGACGATATACGTATCGAGCGCAGGATCGAATAAAGCCGAAAATGGCAGCGTGCGTCCCGCATGAGCCGCCTGGATGCCGCTTCGCGAAGTAGAGCGCCAATAGACCGCCAGCACAATCGCACAAATCGAGATGACGGCAAGAACCGCACACGCGACCCGATAAAAACGGATACCTCTCGGTCCACCGTTGGCGGGATCAGCAGCTTCCAACAAAGCTTCCGAAACCTCGGCCGTTAACGCGCGCCGCTCGAATGCCAAAGAGTATCCGCCCTTCGGCATCAGTACTGCTATGGGCTCGCCTCGGCCGTCCGTGTCGAAATAAGTCTCCAGACGCCTGCGCAGATTCCGCGCCTCCGCTCGCACGATGCCGTCCTGCAGATCGTAATCCGAGTTCCTATGGAAAACCTTCTCGGCGATGACTTGCTCGCGAACATCGTCAAATCGGCTTTCGATGCTGCACTCCGCTACGTAGAGAAGAAACTCCCGAAGCCGGGGCGCTTTGAGGAAAAGACTGCTCCGGGTAACACGCTCAATCAGCTCGCGCTTCTCAGCGCTGCTGAGCAATTCGGCGTCGATAACTTCGCCCCGATGCATGATTAAACCGATACTATCAAGCGCTTGAAAACTGTCCGCCTCTTCTCGACGCCGAAAACGCAGTTCAGAATTACGTCCTCTCCGGCCGCGAGCTCGAGAACCTTCCGCTGAACGGTCGCCAGATCTACATCCGCAGCCCATACGATGGACCTTCCCGTAAAGAACGCACAGGGATATTACACCGGCTTTGGAACCATCGCGCCATTCCAGAACAATTTCCGGAGAATCATCCAACTCTCGCTGAAATTCTTCTTCTCAACGCCACTTACCGAACACGGCCTCCACTTACCGAACCACGACCGTCAGGGAGTGGGCCCGTGCCCGGAATATGAGCCCACACTCACATCTGTAAAATATATGAGCGTGCGCTCATATTCACTGCGCTCCTCCCGACGAGTTCCGCAACAGGAACGTGGAGAGCGCCGCTTAGCAGCCCTGGTCGATGCGGCGGCATGCGTCATCGGTGACGTCGGCTATGAAGCGGCAACCATGAGTGAGATCGCGTCGCGAGCCGGTGCGTGCATCGGTTCCCTGTATCAATTCTTTCCGAATAAACAATCCATCACGCAGGCAGTACGGGCGGAATACGGGGCGCGCATCAAGGAACGCTGGGAAGCGCTCGAACAGCAGACCGCCTCTTTAACTCTCGAACAAGTCATCGCAAAATTGATCGACAGCATGATCGAATTCATGGAAGAAAATCCCGCCTTTCTGCAATTGCTCGACGCTCCCTGCTCAACCCGCAACCCGTCGATGCGAGCTCTGGTTCGCCAGTTGGTGGCCAGGATTCTCTCTTCCAAGATGCGTCTGTCTCCGCCCAAACTCATGCGGGTAACAACCGTGGCGCTTCAGATTCTGAAAGCGTCGAAAGAGTTGTACGCGGAAGTTTCTCCGGAAGAGCGGAGGAGCGTTGTCCGGGAGTTCAAGCTCGTACTCGTACGATATCTTTCTGCACAGCCCGGTGTGCGTCGTTCAGAGAAGAGGTCCAACAAGAAGTGACGGCAACCACAGCAAAACTGAAAACCAAATGGCTCATCGTCATCTTCGCGCTTATCGCGACAGTGGTTCTATCCGCATGCGGAGGTAAGCAACAGGCGCAAGCCGCGCCACCGCCGCCCGACGTCGGGGTCGTCACCGTCCAGCAGCAGAATGTTCCGATTTACGGCAACTGGGTGGCGTCGCTCGATGGCTATGTCAACGCCAATATCCAGCCGCAGGTCTCGGGCTATCTAATCCGGCAGAACTACCGCGAAGGCTCTGCCGTACACAAGGGCGACGTTCTCTTTGAGATTGATCCTCGACCGTTCGAGGCCGCTCTCGAACAGGCGCAAGGACAACTCGCGCAAGCGAAAGGTCAACTCGCCCAGGCGCAGGCCCAGCTCGGCTTGGCGCAGATCAATGTGAAGCGCGATGCGCCGCTCGCGCAGGTTCACGCCATCGCGCAAAGCCAATTGGATAACGACATTCAAACCGAGAAGCAGAATCAGGCGTTGATTGCCTCGAACCAGGCGTCTATCAAGGCAGCCGAAGCGAACGTTGCTGCCGCCGAATTGAATCTCGGCTTCACCAAAGTCCACTCTCTGGTGGACGGGATTGCCGGAATCGCGACCACACAGATCGGCAATCTCGTCAGCCAAACCACCGTCCTCACCACCGTTTCACAAGTCAATCCCATTAAAGTCTATTTTTCGATCAGCGAGCAGGAATACCTCAGTCTCGCGGACAAAATCAGGACCGGACCTCCCGCTTCCCGCACCGAGTTCCTCTCTTCCCGAAGCTCCGTTCCGCTTCAGCTCACGCTCGCGAATAATCAGGTTTACGGCCACAACGGACAGATCCTGTTTGCCGATCGCAGCGTCAACACCCAGACGGGCACCATTCGAAATCGTGGGCGCGTTTCCAAATCCCGGCAATCTTCTCCGGCCCGGACAGTTTGGCAGCATTCGCGCTTTGATTGCCATGCACGAAAACGCGCTGCTCGTGCCGCAGGAAGCCATTACGGAGATTCAGGGCCGCTACCAAGTGGCCCTGATTCAGCCGAACAACACCGTGAAAATCGTTAACGTGGGAACCAGTGAAAAGTACAACGACCAGTGGATCGTGACAAGTGGCCTCACGGCCGGCCAGCGAATCATCGCCGAGGGCACCTCGAAAGTTCGGGACGGCGAGACCGTAACGCCGCAAAATCCTCAGACCAAGCCCACCTCTCCCTACGGATCGCGCGGTGAGGCGCAGTAGCTTAGATGTCTAACTTCTTCATCAATCGTCCGATCGTTGCGATGGTCGTCGCCATCCTGATGGTTCTTGTCGGTTTCATCTCGATGCTGCGGCTTCCGGTTTCTCAATTCCCGAGCATCGTTCCTCCCGAAATCCTCGTCAGTGCCACTTACCCCGGTGCGAATGCTCCCACGCTGGAGCAGTCCGTCGCAACTCCCCTCGAAGAGCAAATCAGCGGCGTCGACAACATGAATTTCATGTATTCGAACAACGCGAACAACGGCCAGACGCAGATCACCGTCGATTTCGACGTGGCGACCGATCCCAACATTGATCAGGTCCTCACCCAAATGCGTACCGCGCAGGCGCAGTCGCAGTTGCCGGCTCAAGTCAACACCGCCGGTTTGCTGATCCAGAAGTCGCTCTCGTCCCCGCTCCTGTTGATTGCGCTCTATTCGCCCCACAACACCTACGACAGCATCTTCCTCGCCAATTACGGATACATCAACTTGGTCGACCAGTTGACGCGCGCACCGGGTATCGCCCGAGTACAAGTGTTCGGGGCAGGGCAGTATGCCATGCGCTGTTGGGTGAATCCAGATAAGCTCGCTTCGGTTGGAATCACCGTGCCTCAGATCGTTTCCGCTCTGAATGCTCAGAACACCGTCAATCCCGCCGGACAGCTTGGCTCCGAGCCCGCGCCCAACGGCCAGCAATTCACCTACAGTGTTCAGGCCCAAGGCCGGCTTACCTCGCCTGAAGAGTTCGGCAACATCATCTTGCGATCGAATCCCGATGGATCCACGCTGCGCCTGAAAGATGTGGCCCGTCTCGAGCTCGGCTCCCAAACCTACAACCTGACCGGCCGCTACAACGGAAAGGCATCCGCGATTCTCGCCATTTATCAGCTTCCCGGTTCGAACGCGGTCGATGCCGCCAAGAATGTTCGCGCCCAGATGGCCAAGCTTGCCAAGCGCTTTCCGCAGGACCTTGCGTATCAGGTCAGCCTCGACACCACGCGGGCCGTTACGGCCGGTATCCAGGAGATTTTGCGCACGCTCTTTATCGCTCTGGCCTTGGTTATCCTGGTCGTCTACATTTTTCTGCAAGGCTGGCGCGCGACCCTCATTCCGCTCGCTGCCGTTCCCGTGTCGCTGATCGGAACCTTCGTCGTCTTCCCATTGCTCGGCTTTTCGATAAACACACTCTCGCTGTTTGGACTCGTGCTGGCGATCGGCCTAGTGGTCGATGACGCCATCGTTGTCGTCGAAGCCGTTGAGCGCCACATCGATGAAGGTATGCAGCCCAGAGATGCTGCTTTCCAGGCCATGCGGGAGGTGTCCGGCCCCGTTATCGCCACGGCTCTCATCCTCACCGCCGTTTTCGTTCCCACTGCATTTATTCCTGGAATCACCGGCCGGCTCTACCAGCAGTTTGCCGTCACCATCGCCATCTCCGTTATTTTTTCCGCTTTCAATGCTCTTTCCCTCAGCCCCGCGCTCTCCGCGCTGCTGCTCAAGCCGAAGAAGGAGTCTCATGGACTCCTGCGGCGATTCTTCGACTGGTTTAACCGGATGTTCGGCCGCGCCAACGAAGGATATATCCGGATTTCACGAGCGGCCATCCACAAATACGCCGTTGCCATCCTGCTTCTGGTCAGCATCGCCTTCGTTGCGTTTCTCATCAGTAAAAGACTTCCCACCTCATTTCTCCCCGAAGAAGACCAAGGCTACGTTTTCGTAGCCCTGCAACTGCCCAATGCCGCGTCTCTGCAGAGAACCTCCGCGGCCGCTCGACAGGTCGAAAAAATCATCATGGGCACCCCCGGAGTACAAGGTTGCACGTCCGTCATCGGATTCAGCTTACTCAGTCGCGTCCAATCGACTTACAACGCATTCTTCTTCGTCACCGAAAAGCCCTGGAGTGAGCGCACCAGCGACAACGAGTCCTACACCGCCATCCGCAATCACATTACAAGCGAGCTGTCTAACGTCCAGGACGGCATCGGCTTTTCCTTCACGCCGCCTTCCATTCCGGGCGTCGGCACCTCCGGCGGTGTAACTTTTATCCTGGAAGACCGCTCCGGAAGTTCCCTTCAGTTCCTCTCCGATAATCTCGACAAATTCATGGCGGCCGCGCGCAAGCGTAAGGAGCTCGTCGGCCTGACCACCACCTTCCTGCCCAGCATTCCTCAAAAGTTTGTGGATGTAGATCGCGCCAAGGTGGAACGCCAGGGCATCAACGTTGCCGACGTCTATCAGACCTTGCAAACCTATCTCGGCGGCTATCTTGTAAATTATTTCAACCGATTCGGCAGGCAGTGGCAGGTCTATCTCGAAGCCGAAGGCAATTTCCGTACGCGCGCCGAAGATCTCCGTCAGTTCTACGTCTCTAACAACCAGAATGTGATGGTTCCTCTCAATTCCGTTACAACCATCAAGTCCATCGCAGGACCGGAATTCACCATGCGCTACAACGAGTACGAAGCGGCGCAAATCAACGTCTCCGCTGCACCCGGCTACAGCTCCGGACAAGCCATGCAGGCGCTCGAACAGGTGTTCGCCCAAACCATGCCCGCGCAAATGGGATTCGACTACACCGGCATGTCCTACCAGGAGCAGAAAGCCGCCCAGGGCGTGCCCGCCAGCGTGATTTTCGGACTCTCGTTCGTTTTTGTTTTTCTGATCCTCGCTGCGCAGTATGAAAGTTGGTCACTGCCCTTCAGTGTGTTGCTCGGAACTCCCATCGCTCTCTTCGGCGCCTATCTCTTCCTCTGGTTTCGCCATTTCGATAACGACGTCTACGCGCAAATCGGCGTGGTCATGCTCATCGGGCTCGCCGCGAAAAACGCGATTCTGATCGTTGAATTCGCCAAAAGAGAATACGAAGAGCACGGCAAAAGTAGCGAGGAAGCCGCTCTCACCGGGGCACGCATCCGGCTCCGTCCTATTCTGATGACCGCCTTTGCATTTATTCTCGGCTGCGTCCCTCTGTGGGCCGCCGCGGGCTCGGGCGCAGTCTCCCGCCGCATTCTGGGCACGGCCGTCATCGGTGGAATGCTTGCGGCCACGCTGATTGAGATTTTCATCATTCCCGTTGCCTTCGACGTCGTCGAAAGACTGTCGCACCTCATCAAACACAAGGGCAGAACCACCGAAGGAGAGCCGGCGTGAAGCGCATAAGAATACTCGGCGCCGTCTCCGCTCTTGTCGTGCTTTCTGGCTGCACCGTAGGTCCCAACTACCAGCGCCCGAAAGTCAACGTGCCCGCTTCCTATCGCGGCGCAACGCCTGATGAGACCTCGGCGCCTTCTCTCGCCGCCGAAAAGTGGTCAAGCGTTTTCGCGGACCAACAGCTCCAAAATCTCATTCGTGCCGCTCTAAACGGAAATTACGATCTGCGAATTGCCGCTACGCGCGTGCTTCAGGCGCAATCTCAATTGGTGATCACGCGCGCAGATCAGTTTCCGAACGCGAGCGTTGGGCCGTCCGTAACCGGCACCCGCTTTCCAGGCATTCCTGGCGTATTTGGCGGCTACTCCTATGTCGCCGATACACTCGCGGTTTCCGGTACGTGGAACATCGATTTCTGGGGGCGTTACCGGCGTGCCACCGAGGCCGCGCGTGCCTCGCTCCTTTCCACCGAATGGGCCCGCCGCGCGGTCATCGACTCCGTCATCGAAAACATGGCGACTGCTTATTTCCAGCTCCGTGAGTACGATCTCGAGCTCGATATCGCCAAACGCAACCTGGCCTCGCGGCAGCAATCTTTACAGCTCACTGAAATTCTCGAGCAGGGCGGCGCTACGTCTCTCGTGGATGTCCATCAGGCCCGCCAACTGGTCGAAACCGCGGCCGAAACCATACCGCAAACTGAGCAGGCGATCGCCCAGGAAGAAAACGAAATCAGCGTTTTGATCGGCGAAAATCCAGCCACCGTCATGCGCGGCCTCGAGATTACCGAGCAGCCTCTGCCCGAAACCATTCCGGCCGGTTTGCCGTCCCAGCTTCTCGAGCGTCGTCCCGATCTCCGCGAGGCCGAACAGAACCTCATCGCCGCGAACGCGCAAATTGGAGTTGCCCGCGCCCAACTATTCCCGCAAATTTCCCTCACCGGCAGCGGCGGTGTCGAAAGCATTGGCCTGGGCAACCTGTTTGCCTGGGGTGCGCGCGAATGGACCTGGACCACCTCTCTGACGCAGCCCATCTTCAATGCAGGCAGCCTTCGCGCCAACGTTCGTCTGGCGCAGGCCCAGGAACAGCAGGCGCTCCTGACATATGAGCAAACGATTCAAACTGCCTTCCGCGATGTGTCGAACTCACTCATAGGCTTTCGCAAAACTCGCGAGTACCGCGAGCACCAGGAGGCGCTCACCGCGGCCGCCCGCGAAGCCGCCAACCTCTCCGAGGTCCGTTATAAAGGTGGAGTCGCAAGCTATCTGGAAGTGCTGACCAACGAAACCAACTACTTCTCCGCCGAGCTCAATCTCGCTCGCGCCCGCCTCAATGAGCGCCTCGGACTCGTGCAGGTCTACAACGCGCTCGGCGGCGGTTGGCAGCAATAAATGTTCTCGCAAGCAGCCAACCTTGCTATCTTCAGCCAATGACCTCTTTCTATCGGATCTGCCGGTTTTCCGCCGTACTCCTGTTGCTTCCCATCTTGTTCTGTCTTTCTGCGCGTCGCACCGCCGCGCAGGAACACCCTGCACAAGATCACCCAGAAGCCGCCGCGGCGTCGAAGGCATCTCCTCCCAATCCCGAAGCGAAGCCCGAGCAATTGCCTCCGCTGCCGCCCGATGCATCGACCGCCCAAAGCATAACGGTGAATGGCAAAACACTGCACTACACCGCGACCGTCGGCGTGATTCCGGTCTACAACCGCACCGACCCGAATAAGCAGGAGATCAAGACCGGAGAAGTGGTCGTCACGTCCTACACCTTGGACGGCCTCACAGATAAAACAAATCGTCCGGTCACCTTCGCGATGAACGGCGGTCCGGGCGCTGCTTCCGTCTATCTCAACTTCGGCGCCATCGGTCCGAAGCACATCGAGTTCGCTGACCAAGGGAACAGCCCTTCCGATACTCCGCGCCTCACGGACAATCCCGGAACCTGGCTGCCATTTTCCGATCTCGTCTTTATCGATCCCATCGGAACCGGCTTCTCGCGCCCGCTCGTCTCGGTGGAAGATGCGAAAAAACTCTTCTACTCGACCACGCCCGACATTGAATATCTCTCTCGGGTGATCTATGACTGGCTGGTGAAATTCGGGCGCCTGCAGTCGCGGAAATACCTGGTCGGCGAGAGCTACGGTGGTTATCGCGGGCCGCGCGTCACACACTTTCTGCAATCCCGCCTCGGTGTCGCGATGAACGGCGTGGTCCTGGTCTCGCCGTATCTGAATCCGTGGATTGAAGGCAATGGCGAAATTTCGCCGCTTCCCTGGATGATGACGCTGCCCTCCATCGTGGCGGCGCATCTAGAGCGCCAGGATCAACTGACTCCAGAGCGTATGGCGGAGGTGATCGCGTACACGCGCGGCCAATATGTCACAGACCTCCTAGCGGGCCGCTCCGATCCCGAGGCCACGCCGCGAATTATCAAAAAAGTAACGGAGCTGACCGGACTCGATCCCGCATTCGTGAAATATTCGGGCGGACGCATCGACACCGAAGCCTATCTTCGCGAGGTGCATCGCGAAAAAGGCGAAATCGGATCGGTCTACGACTCCAATGTGACCGCGCCCGATCCATTCCCCTTTTCTCCTTATCCGAGGGAGCAAAACGATCCCATTCTTGAAGCCATCGTCGCGCCGACAACAACCGCCATGGTCGATTGGGTAACACGCGTGGTCGGCTGGAAAACGATGGCGCGCTACAACGCACTTTCTTATGAAGTGGCCCAGGAGTGGAATCGTGATCGCGTGCTCGAGCGCGGCTCGACAACCGACTTGCGCGAAGCCGTCGCCGCCGACCCGAAGATCCGCGTACTCATCGCGCATGGATGGGATGACCTGAGCTGTCCGTTCATGGGCTCTATCTTGACCGTCGATGAAATGCCGATGATGGGCGATCCCAAGCGTGTGAGCGTCCACGAATATCCGGGCGGACACATGTTCTATACGCGTCCCGGAAGCCAAGCTGCCTTTGTAAAAGATGTAGAGGCCATGGTCGAAGCGCATTAGCATACGAGAAGAGACTATGCCTGACGACACCACTGCAAACGCGCCGACGAACCTGTCGCGCCGGGACGTGCTTCGAAACGCCGCGGCATCGGCTGCTTCGTTCCTGATAGTTCCGCGTCACGTCCTGGGAGGAGCCGGCTATGTGCCGCCCAGCGATAAAGTGACCATCGCCTCCATCGGACTCGGCCGCCAAGGGCAGGCCATTTCGATGGAATTGATGGCTCGCCCCGATGTGCAGATCGTTGCCGTCTGCGATTGCAATGCAGGCGCCAAGAACTATGTCGAATATGGCGATAACGATTTGTTGAAAGCCGCGCGCGAGTTGCTCGGCCCCGGTCATGAGAATTGGGGCGAGGATCTGGCCTCACCCGGCGAGGTGCAGCTCACGCACGAATTCCGAACCAGTCTCGGCATGGGAGGCCGCGACCCCGCCCGCCGCCTGGTCGAAGCCTATTATGGTTCGCGCAAAGGCTCTTCATCCGGCGCCTATAAAGGCTGCAGCGCGTATAACGACTATCGCGAGCTGCTTGCCAAAGAAAAAGATTTGGATGCGGTCTACATCGCGACCCCCGACCATTGGCACGCAACCATTTCGATCGCCGCAATGCGTAAGAAGAAACATGTCCTGTGTCAGAAGCCCATGACGCACAGCATCGCCGAGGCGCATCGGGTCGCGGCCGTCGCTCGTGAGACGAAAGTAGCCACTTCCATCACCGTCAACAATCCGTCTTCCGATAGCACGCACCTGATCGCCTCCTGGATCGCCGACGGCGCCATCGGACCCGTGCGCGAAGTCCATAATTGGTCGAGCCGCCCGTTCTGGCCGCAAGGTGTCGACCGCCCCAAAGACGTCGATCCCGTTCCCGCCGGTCTGGACTGGGATCTCTGGCTCGGGCCAGCGCCGGAGCGTCCTTTCAACAAAGCCTATCTTCCGTTTGTGTGGCGTGGATGGTACGACTTTGGCGACGGCTCGTTCGGCGATATGGGCTGCTACAGCTTTGCCGGTGTCTTCAAAATTCTCGGCCTCACGCCGCCGACATCGGTCGAATCGAGCACCAGCGAATCGTACGCTGAAACATTTCCAAAAGCGTCGCTCGTCTATCTGAACTTTCCGGCCGTCGCCAATCGCCGCGCCGTAAAAATGTCCTGGTATGACGGAGGTCTGCGCCCGCCCAGGCCCGCAGGTCTGCCTCCCGACGATCAGCGGCTATTCGAAGGTGGCGAGGACGGCGAAGGAATTATGTACGTTGGCGACAAAGGTTTCTTGTTGGCTGGCTTCAACGGCAATCGTCCGCGCGTCTACCCCGAGTCGCCAAAATATCAGGCTCCGCCTCCTCGCGCTCCTGAAACTCCAACGGCCCCACATATTGATATCGCCATCGATCAGTGGATCGCGGCTTGCAAAGGTGGCCCAACGCCGGTTGCTAATTTCGAAAGCCAAACTCCCGTCACTGAGGCTTTTCTCTTGGGCTGCATCGCACAACGCCTCCCGGGCGATTTCCTTGCGTGGGATACGGACAAAATGCGCATCACCAGCTCGGAAAAAGCGAACGCCTTGGTCGATCCTCCAGCCCGCCCCGGATACTGATTAGACCTCCAAACTTCGCAGATACGGAACGCTCGCTCTCATCTTGTCCAGATCCATCTCGACAAAGTAATTCTGAATGCCGCCGATTTTCGCCGCGCTGAAGATTTTCTTCCAATCCAAGGTCCCCTGTCCGATCGGCACGATCTGCCTGGTTTTCGCCGACCATCCTTGCGCATGCATCGAAATAAAGCGCCCCGGATATTTCGTGAAATAGTGAGCGGCATCGTAACCGCGGCTGATCGTCGAGACCTGGAACTGAAATTTCACCAGCTTCGGATCGAGAAGCGTAAACAGCACGTCGTACGTTCGTTTGCCATCTATCGTCGTAAGCTCGAAATCTTCGTTATGAAGGCCCTGCTGGATTCCGGCATTTGCCGATTGCTCGGCCATCTTGTTATATTCATCTGCCGCGCGCTTCACATCGTCCATCGTCGGATTCTTCTGCCCACCCAGGCTGGGCACCAGCATTTGGGTTAAGCCCAGATCCTTCGCCCATTGGATTCTGCCCGCTAAATCCTTCCGCAGTTCGTCGATCCCGAAATGAGAGCTCACGCATTGAAGGTTCATATCGTTCAAAATTTTCCGCAGCTCGGCCGGTTTATATTTGGCGAGGCCGCCGAAACCCGAATCCGCGTAGCCTACCGGCGAGCACAATTCGATCGCCTGAAACCCCGCATCGGAGAGCTGTTTGAGAGTGCCGGGGAAGTCCTGCGCAATCATTTTCCGGACGGGATACGTCTGACATCCAATTGGCAGCCCTAACGGACTCGCATCGAGCTCCAGCGCGCTCCCCGCTAACACCCCAATCGCCACGTTCGAAAACTCTCTTCTCGAAATTTCAGACATCTCGTCTCCTCCTGCTTGCCTAACCTTCCTAATGAAGGCCCAACTTGCTACTTTTCGCTTTCGAAGGCCGATCTCGTCAGCTCCGATTGCCGAATGATGCTCAGTAGCGTGCCGCGTCTAACCGGATTGTGAAGTGGAACGGGAACAGTGATCGTTGTCGTCTCTAAGCGCTTTTGCATGATGCGATGGCTGCCTCGCTGGCGAACTGAAACGAATCCGTTTTATTCCAGAATCTTACATACATCTGAGCCCGAAAGTACTGGCAGCTTACCCAACCGGCACCTCAACCTGCGTCACAAAAAGTTCATTATGAAAACGCCGGTCGACCTCAGATGCGGATGCGGTTTCGAAAAACAGTGTGAGCGCCTCGATAAGGTTGGACCGGGCCTCTTCGATCGACCCACCTTGGCTCGCAATGTCCAGCTCCGCGCACAACGCTACAAACCCGTCATCCTCACGCTCGATAATTGCCGTCAGGCGCTGCGCTGCTTTCATAGTCCGAGTCTAATGCAGTCCACCTCGACGTTCCCAGCGTCAGCGGAATCTGCATTAATTATCTATATATCCCTTTGCAACTACCCACAATGAACCCCTTTCGAATCGCACTCGCGAACCTCCGCTTTCCATCCACTCCCGATGAGTCGGTCACGTTGGCCGAACAAGCCATCGCGCAAGCGTCTCTCGACCGCGCCGGCCTCATCTGCTTTCCGGAATGCTACGTCCCCGGCTATCGGGCGCCCGCCAAATCGATACCGCCTCCCGAATCTGCATTCCTCGAGCGCGCTTGGTCCACCATTGCCGCCGCCGCCGCGAAGGCAAACCTCGCGGTGGTTCTCGGCACCGAGCGCATCGTTGATGACGGCTTGTTAGCCACCGCGCTGGTCGTCAATCGAGACGGAACCATCGCCGGTTTTCAGGACAAGGTCCAACTCGACCCTTCCGAAGAAAGCATCTATGCGCACGGCTCCGGGAGGCGCGTGTTCCAAACCGGTCCGCTCACTTTTGGTATCGCAATCTGTCACGAAGGTTGGCGCTACCCGGAAACAGTTCGCTGGCCCGTCCGGCGCGGCGCGCAGGTCGTGTTCCATCCTCATTTCCACGAAGCCGAGCCCGGCAGCTACCGGCCCTCCACCTTCGCCGATCCTGCAAACTCATTTCATGAGAAAGCCATGTTGTGTCGCGCTGCCGAGAACACCTGCTATTTCGCAACCGTAAACTGTGCCAGCGGCGGCTCGCCGACCACCTCAGCCGTTGTGCAGCCCGACGGTACGCTGCTCAGCTCCCAGCCATACGGCAAACAAGGTTTGCTCATCGCGGATATCGACCTCAACGCGGCTACAGGCCTCCTCGCGGCGCGCTACAGATCTATCTAGACAGACTGCCTCAGTCGAGCTCTCTCACCCAAATATTCCGGTAACTGATGGGCTCGCTCTTATCGCCGTGCGCCTGCAGCTTGATCGGAGCGCTCGTGTACGCCTGATAAAACGGCTTCCCGATATACAGCGTCTGCCCCTTTAACTCGAAGTGATTCTCCACCAGCACGCCATTGAAAAACACAGTGGCATATGCCGGCGTCTTCAGTGAACCGTCGCTGTTGAAGGTCGGTGCCGTCCACACCACGTCGTAGGTCTGCCACTCGCCCGGCTTGCGGCCCGGATTAGCCAGCGGGATCGCCTGCTTGTACAGGCTGCCCGCCATCCCATTCACGTAAGTTTTATTGTTGTACGAATCCAAAACCTGCAGCTCATATCCCGCGTCGCCTTGCCCAGTGGAGGCCAGAAACACGCCGCTGTTACCGCGCGCCTGACCGCTGCCCGTGATGTTCTCGGGAACCTTCCATTCAATATGAAGCTGGTAGTCCTTGAAGCTCCGCTTCGTCTCGATATTTCCCGCCGTCTTGTTCACCGTCAGCACGCCATCGGCGACGGTCCATTTGGCCGGCGACTTGTCACGCGCGGACACCCACTCGTCCAGGCTCTTCCCGTCGAATAGCACGATCGCATCCGACGGAGGCGCGCCGCAGGTATCGCCCGGAGTGACCACCTTGGGCACCGGCTCCCAGACTTCCGTGTCTTCCGGTTTCGCTTTCGTCTGCTCTTGCGCGAAGAGGGGAGCGGTCAGGGCCATCAGGGCCACGGCCGCCAGAGATCTCGAATATAAAGTAGCCATCAACTCGCAGTTTACCGAGGCGCGGCCGTGAGGAGTGCTTCCCCCGCTACGCTTCGTACCGCAAGGCCGTCACCGGATCTACTTTTCCCGCGCGAACCGCCGGCAGCCAGCCCGCCAGAAGAGAAATCAAAAAGAGCACCGACACCACGCCCATCGCAGAAGTTGCGTCGAACGGCGTAGCGGCAAAAACTTGAAATCGCACGACGTGCTCGAGTGCCACGCTGCCACACAATCCGATGACCAGACCCAACGCCGCTACTTTGGCGACCATGCCCAGCACCAGTGCCAGAACGTCGTGCCGCCCGGCTCCTAAGGCGACGCGAATTCCAATCTCATGCATCCGTTGTGTCACGTCGTAAGAGATAACGCTATAGATGCCCGCTGCGGCAAGCGCCAGGCCCAGGCCTGCAAAGCAACTGAACAATGCCATATTGAAGCGCGGCTCGACCGTCTCGAACCCGAGAATCTGCTCGAGCGTGATGGGATGCCCCAGTGGAAGTTCCTTGTCCATTTCGCCAACTCGCTGGCGAACTGCATTCAGAATTTTCAAGGGCTCGCCGAAGGTCCGGATCGCCAGGCGGCGCGATGGCGGACCCAGTAAGGTATAGGGCACAAACACGGCCGGTAACGTGACATCGCGCAGCCCATCGTTTCTGGTGTTGGCAGTCACGCCAACGATTCTTACCGTGGGGTTGCTGGAGGCCGGCGTCAAAACTTGGGATGCTCCCGGCTTAGTGAGTAAGTCGATGTTGACGCGTTTACCCACGGCATTTTCGCCCGCTGGCCACAACTGGATGGCAGCCTCATTGATCAGAGCCAGATGATCGCCGTCCGTGACTTCCCGCTTCGTCAGTTGCCGGCCGCGCTTCAGCGGAATTCGCAGCGTTCTCAAATAGTCGCTGCTGATCAAACCGACCACAATCCGTTTGTCTTCCGCCGCCGGTTGTCCTTCCACGGAATAGGAAGATCGCGGACCGCCGAAGGGCAGCCCGCCGTTCCCGATCGCTACCGATTCCACACCCGGCAGATTTGCCACATTCTCCAGCAAATTTCGATCAAACGTATTCCGCTGCTCGAGGGTCGCGTAGCGTTTCGGTGAAAGCGGCACGTCCACCATCAAGGTCTTTTCTGCCTGAAAGCCGGGATTCACATTCAGCAGACCTGTAAAGCTCCGAATCGCGAGAACCGCGCCGGCCAGCAGGATAACGGACAATGCGACTTCGGAAATCACCAGCCAGGTACGCGTTGCCTGTCCCTTCACGCTGCCCGCCGTGCCTCGTCCGCCATCTTTCAAAGCGCCGGCAAGATCCGGGCGGGAACAGCGGATCGCGGGTGTCAGGCCGAATAAGATTCCGGTGAGTACCGATACGGTCAACGAGAACAAAAGGACATAGCCGTTCACCGTAATACGCGCCTCGTTCGGCACATAGTTCTCCGGAATCATCAGCGAAATAACGCGCGTCGCTCCCACTGCGAAAAGAACGCCGAGTGCCCCGCCAAACAGCGACAGCAGAACGCTCTCTGTCAGCAGTTGCCGGATCAGCCTCAGCCTTCCGGCGCCCATCGATAAGCGAACGGCGATCTCGCGCGTCCGGGTTGTCGTGCGCGCCAACTGTAAATTGGCGACATTCACGCAAGCGATCAGTAACAGAAGCCCGACCGCGAGCGACAATAAGTGCAAACTGGAAGTCATTTCGCCGCTCGCCTGCGTGATGTCCATGTAATTCAACAACTGAGTACGAAATCCGCCGCGCGGGAAGTCATGCGGCTTTTCGGAAGCGAGATGCAGGTTTAGATTTTGCAGTTGTTCTTCCGCCGCTTCCTTTGACACGCCGGGTGCGAGCCGCATAATCACGTTGATGCCGCTCTCGTCCGTCAGGCTCATATTCATCGGCAGCCAAAACGCCTCGTTCGTGTACCAGCCAAAGCGCGGCGGCATAACCCCGATAACGGTGTGCGGCACGTCGTTCAACACCAGCTTTTTGCCGATAGCGCTGGTCTCGCCATTGAACATCTGCTGCCAGAACCGATAGCTCAGGACCACAACCGGTGCAGGTTCGCCGCCCGGCCCGATATCGAATGATTGAATCGTTCGCCCAATCAATGGGGGCACGCCGATGAAATGGAACGCGCCGCCCGTCAGCAGAACGCCGTCGAAACTTTGCGGGCTGTTGCCGCCGGTCAGCAGCACCGGCAAGAACGTGGTGCCCATCGCCTCGGCGAACGCCGGCAGCTTCTGAATCTCGGTAAACTCGCGGCGCGAATACGTATGCCAGCCGCGAGGCTGTTCCTTGGGCGCGAGCACCGCCGGCGCCCAGATTTCGTCCGGCTTGGCGTAAGGATACGGCGCAATCAGAATGCCGTACACGACGCTGAATAGCGCAGTAGTTACCCCAATTCCCAACAGCAGCGAAAGAATCGCAACCGTCGTAAAACCGGGGCTTTTGCCAAAGCCGCGTAGCGCGTAACGCACGTCTTGCCACAAGCGCTCCATCCAGAGCCAGCCCCACAGTTCGCGCGACTCTTCTTTGGCCACCGCCACATTGCCAAACTTGCGCAACGCCGCATAGCGGGCGTCGGAAGCGGACATTCCGGATTCGATATTTTGTTGCGTCTCGAACTCGATGTGGTTCTGTATCTCGTTCTCGAGTTGTTCGCCACGGCGTTTCCACCAGGTCATGGCCGGCCCCTTTCTATCTGCCCCGTTCAGGCGAAGGGCTCAGGATTCGTGCGATCGCCTCTGAAAATCTCTGCCACTTGGAAGTTTCCGAAAACAGCGCCTTCCGGCCCGCTGCCGTGAGCCGGTAGAACCGAGCTTTGCGGTTATTCTCGGAAATTCCGTCCGCCGCGACAATCAACCGGCGCTTCAGAAGCCGTTGCAGCGCCGGATACAGCGAGCCATGCCCAACCTGCAACACCTCTGCCGACCGGCGCTCTATCGACTGCGCAATCGCGTGCCCGTGCGCCGGCCCGTAGAGTAATGTCTGCAGAATCAGCAGGTCGAGTGTCCCTTGCATCAGCTCGAGCGGATCGTCCGTCGGTCTAGTCGGCATTCGACCTATAGCATAACAGCGCTCAGGTCGAGTGGCAAGGGGAGTTTGCCTCTGGCTCTAAAATCCGAATCAGCTCCAGTAAGTTATCTTTCCGCACAAACTCCCAGGCGCCCGCCAGGCGCGCTGCCTCCCGCAGGTCCGGCGAATCGTCCCCGCTGACAACGACGATCTTTGCTGCAGGGTCCGATCGCCTGATCTGTAGCATCGCCGCGATTCCGTGTACAGGCGCAATATCCATGTCCATCAACACGAAATCGGGCCGCAATCGCGCGTACGCCTCAGGTGCCTCGTCGCCATGGGCGCACTCGCTGATCTGGCTTGCAACGCGAGCCAGAATGCTCCGGATGAGCCGGCGCATCTGGTGATTGCCCTCGACAATCAGGAGCTGCATGGGTCACGCAATGCGAAGACATCCCGGCTGGTGGCGCGGACCATCGCGTCAGCGTGGTCCGCGTTCGGCGTTCCTCGCCCGCCGCCGGATAACGCCTCCCGCCAGTAGCGCCAATCCCGCCAGCGCGACGGTTGCCGGCTCGGGTGCCGAGGAGCTGTACGATGCTGCATCGTCGATGACCAGCGCGGAGTTCGTCAGCGTGGTGTCGGGCGTGTATACCCCAGTCGAGGTGTCCACCGTGAAGATCGTTGCGGACCCCGTCTGAATACCGTACAGGGTGGTGCCGGTGGCGTCGAACGCGAGCTGGACCAGCGGCGAGGTGGCGGGTCCGCTGATCGAGTGCAGCGCTAGGGTAGGATCGCTCAAGTCGATCGAGAAGAACCCTACGTTCGACGAGCCATAAAGGATGCCATTGCGATTGACTGCGATGTCCCCGAAGCTCATCGTGCCGTAGTTCTTGAGCTGGACATTCGTGAATGGCGCAGCGAGGTTGACTTCCCCAAGCTCGCCGGCCTGGTTGATGTAATAGTAATCGCCGTTGTAAATTGTCCCGCTCGCAACCGCACCCGTCAAAGCACCTAATTGCGTCAGGTGGCTGGTCGCGAGGTCGATGTGCCAGAGTTGAGAGTTACCTGTGTTGCTCAGCGTGCTGTAGTACACGTTGCCCAGCGCGAAGGCCAAGCCATTCGGGCCGTCAACATTGTTGGTAGCGGGCGGTGTGATGCCGCTGGCCGTGGCCAGCAGAGTCGAGTTTCCCGTAGCGGTGTCGATCGCGTAGACGCCATTGGCCTGTGCTCCTGCTCCCGTCTGGCTTGAGGAAACTCCCAGAATCTGGTCTGCGCGCATCGGCGTGCTCCAAACCGCCAGCGCCAACCCGGTAATCAAATAGATATGTTTTCTCATAGACCTGCTCAGCGCGAGAAATGTGCAACTCTTCTGCGCCGCCCGATCAGCGCCGCGGCCGCGAGTGCCGGAAAGAGAAGAAAGAGTGTGGCCGGCTCGGGAACTGCGGGACCGACATACGTAGTGAAATACTGATCGCCGCCGCCTCGATTGAAATCTGTTTGACTTGAAGGGTCAGAACGGTAGTAGCCCTGACCGCCCAGCCATATCCGCCGGTAATCTCGTCGCGCCGCCGCTTGAAGAGTCCCACGGCCAGCAAGGCCGATCCCGCCAGCAGGATGGTTGCCGGTTCAGGCACGGCGCTCGAGTTCGCATTCACTACCACGTTGTCGAGCTGGAAAAACGGGAGGGTCTGCGGCCCGAAGTCAACGGAGGCCAGATTGGTGAACGTTGAGTTGAAGGTGAAGGTATGGAAGCCGAACTGACTGACGGCGAAGGTTTGGCTGGTCGTCCCGCCACCGATGAAGTTGCCGGTGAACGTCACCATCGCCGTGCCGGTCACATCTCTTCTAAGCAGCGACAGATCAATGGAGCTGAACGAGAAGCCCATGCCCCCATCGCTCAAGCTTCCGTAGTAAGCCGGTCCACCGAAGATGGAGAGTCCGGCTGAGCCGGCATAACAACCTTGGAAGCCGTCATTCTGTTGATGACACGAGACGAGCGCGTTGGGATCGTTTGGTTTCGTGATGGACCGAAAGGTGAAGCCTGCATCCGTGTACGAATTCATGAAAGTGAGCCCGCCGTCCGGTTGTTCAAGGTCGTTGAATGTGATGGTGGTAGCCTCAGCGCCGCGCGGCATCAAGCAGAGCACGGCTATTCCGGCCACGGAAGCGAAGAGTAGTTGACGAATTATCTGCATGGTTAATCTCCTTAAGGAGTGTCGGCGAAACACGCAGCCAATGGAATCAGTAGACCTGCTGAATTAGTCTGAGTAGAAGTGCTCATTCTTCTGAGTAACTCTACTCCGAAACGCAGTCAGAACCGCGCCGCGTGAGAGTCTGTGAAAATCCGGTACAGGCAAGATTCCGCTTGCTGACGCGCGCGGTTCCGTCGCGAAGCACCTGTGGTGTTGCTGCGCACGAGCAAGCGAATTGGGGCGTGATTCAGGCGGCGATTGGGGCCGTGTCGGGCGCCGACACAGTGGAATTCGCGGCGAAGTATCGTTCTTTTTGCTCCTGGAGGCGAACTTCCGCTGTAACCACCTTGTAGGGATGGAGCTCGCAGCGCTGCTTGTGCTGTTCCTGGCGACGTTCTTCCTGGGTCTGCGCCCGTTTCTGCGAAGCAAAGCCAATCTCGGCTTGCCGCCTTTCTTTCCTTCTCTTTGCCAGCTCACTGGCGGCGCGCTGATAGGCCCGATCCTGGGCCGTCTGATAGCGGATGTACAGATCGATGTCGGCGCGCACGCAGATTCCTTCTTGGCCCTTGGCGATATTTTCGTCCGTGCGCGGCTGGACCAGGAAGCAGGCTTCCTGGAGGCGAACGGCGCGGTCCGACGTCCAGGTGTGGCGGACCATTTTGGCGACCAGCTCGCGTTCGACATCGTCAGCCGGCTGTTCGGCTTGCATATAGCGCTCCAGCAGGTCGTTGTACTCGGACTGGCTTTCACATTCCAGCACTTTGAAGGTGCCGCACAGACCGTGCTTGCGGCCGTTTTGGGAGACCTTTTCCCGGCCTGTGTCGGTGCGGGGCCCGGTACTTTTTTGCGCGTTGGCGCGGTTGGCTGCGAGTTGAGCTTTAGAAGGCATAGTTCTTAGTTAAAGGACCAAGAACTGAGAACTGCTTATCAGCTCCCGGTAAGTGGAAGCAGGGGCAAGGAGATCGGGGTTTTCGAAGTTTTGTGACTGAAGGAATTGGATCTTTTAGGTCAACAAACGCCTATCAGACTAACTCCGCTTTATGCTGCATCGCAAATTTGACCAGTGCATGCGTGCCCTTCAAGTTGAGCTTGTCGCAAATATTAACCCGATGAGTTTCGATCGTGCGGGTACTGACTCCCAGCTCGGAAGCAATATCTCTGCTGGTCTTACAATCGACTAACAACGCTAGGATGCGCCTCTCTGTCGGCGTGAGTGCCTTTACCGCCGGCTGTTCTTGAGCGAATCCGGACGCCCGCCGTGTACGATTCAGTAAAAGCGCCGAAAGCGCCGGACTGATGTGCGTCTCGCCTGCGCGAACCGCTCGGATGCAGCTCACTACTTCGGCTGCCGCGCCGTCTTTGACGACATAGCCTTTGACGCCAAGCTGCAGCGCTTCTTCCAGATGCAGCTCATCCTTGTGCATCGTCAGGAATATAATTTCCACCGGAATTCGTTCCTGCTGCACCAGGCGTGTCACGCTGAAACCGTCGCGGACCGGCATGTCAATATCCAGTACCGCAATCTCGGGCCGCAAATGGCGGATGCGGTCCAGCGCCGCCTCACCATCCGCCTCTTCGGCCACGACTCGGAACCCCGCCTGTTCGATGACCTGGCGAAGGCCCTGGCGGAAGATCGCGTGATCATCTGCGATCACGATGCAAGTTTCACTGTTCATGGGCAGGTAGATCCATAGCCTTGCCACTTATCATGGCACGCCGAGTGCGAGCCCGCGCAATGCAGGCCGGCGTTCCTTCTAGGTGACATCACGTAGCAGGAACTGTAGTACTACGTAGGCAGATTACGTAGTCGCAGTGATTCCCGGGCACGACTTACGAGGCTAATCTTCTTACTGTGCCGCCGCCTGAAGTGGTGACCGTGAAACGGATCTTAGAGAGTAAACTCAGCATGAATCGCAAAGCCAGAGTATATAAACAAGTAAATCGAGCCGGTCTGCTGCGGCTGTCCCGAGTCAGGCGGTCCGCGATTTATCAACCATTGGCAGCGTTGCTGGCGGTCTTGCTAATACCGAGCTTTTCGTGGTTTGACGGCTCGAAGGCTTTTCAGTCGTCGGCGCAGATCGTCCAAGGCTGCGGCAGTTCGCGCGGCAACCTGATCCTGCAATCGGTGTGCGTCAATGGTTCTCCGGGGCCGGTGGACGATCTGAACCAGTTGGAAACGGATGCCGTCGGCGCTTATCTGACCGCCCACTCGCTGCCCGCGAGCGACGCCAGCCTCATTTATAGCGAGGGGCGGACAGACTTACGCGACGCGATTCGCGGCAGCATGCTGACCATTTTGCTCGGCATCATAAGCAAGCCGGCCGCAGCGCGCACGGCGCATGAACAGGCACTCTATAACTGGCTGCAGTTCGCCGTTCAGCAGAACGAGATCGCGGAATACACGGCGGCGTTAACGGAATACCAGAAATGGCGAAACGATCCGTGCCACTTTCAACTGGATCCAACAATTGCAAGCCAATATGGATTGTCTTATAACGGACTAGCCCTATGTGAGCCCCAGACCGTAGCCACGGGCGGCCTGCAGGTCCCTGCAGCAAGCTACTTTACCGCTTTTGGGTTGGAAAATTCGTATGGGAAAGCGGCGCAGACAACACCCGATTTCGCTACCGTAGTCGCGGAAACACAAATCAACATGGGCGAAATGTTCGGGATCGCGCTGAGTGCGGGCGCTGTGCTCGGAGCCGCCGCCGGCCTTTCGACCGCTGCATTCTTTGCCTCAATTTTTCCTTTCGCTTTGGGCGGGCTTGCCCCTGAACTCTCTTTTGCCGGTTGGGGAGCGGCGGCTTTCGCGACCGGTGGAACAATCGCCGGTGTGGGCGCCGGCGTAGCAGGCGGAGTTCTACTCTGTGTGGTGGTGGGCGTAGTGGCGGGTTTCCAGGTTTTCAACAACCAGGACCAGCTCAACCAGTTGAACAATCTGACGAATCTGCTGGCACAGGCGCGGAATAACCCGCCGGATCTGAACGCATTTGTCGCGGATACAACCGGTCTCGGCTCGCTTAAGTTGAATGAAACGCTGGTTGCTCAGACTCTGCCCGATGTCCCCAGCACGGCGGCCCTGCCCGCTCACAAGGCGGGCGATCCGCTGGTGGCAGTTACGCCCGGCGGCGGAACTCCTACGGTCGCAAACTCATTCGTGTATAGCGACTGGAACGGAATTGGATGGCGCGCCACAACGGTGGGCGGCTGGCTCGCTCAGGTGTGCATGGGCGATTCATCCGGGCAGAATTGTCCGCGGCAGGATAGCTTCATTGCTTCTATTCATTACGTCGATTGGTCGGGCGCGAACATGATTGCATCGCGGCTCGGAGGGAACTTCACGATCGTCAAGAGCAAGCCGGCCTCGGCGGATAAACCCTGTCCGGCGGATTCGAGCACTGGAGTGACACCCGGTACAGATTTCAGCAATTGCTCGAGCTACGTCGCCAGCCAGATTCAATATACGCATCAGGGAAGTCAGTACACGATGGAGCTGAGCCAGGCTCCGACATTCACCGGTTCCACGACGCTCTATTTCACGTGGCTGCAACCGGGGGGTGCTACCGTGACGGCGACGGGTTTTCCGACGCCCACAATTTCGCAGCTGAGCTTTTCCTTCTTGCCGCCTGGAGTGGCGTTTGAAAGCGGAGCGGCGGGGACCGGCACAGCATCTTTCCTGTATGTGGGCGGCGGGGCGCCCGGCACGTACCGAGTGACACTCGTTGCGCAGAATGGCCGCGGCGCCATCGCTCAAAACTTCACCATCGTCATCGCGACGAAGTTGCAGATCACCTCCCCCGATACGCTGCATGCGGTTAGCGGGCAGCCGGTCTCCTTCCTAGTGACCACCACTGGATTTCCGGCGCCGTCTTTGTTCATTGATCCGGCCCTGGTGCCGGCCGGCTTGAGCTTTCACGACAAGGGGAATGGTACGGCAACCATAACCGGCACAGCCTTTGGACAGTCCTTTTCGGCTTGTATCGTTAATGGACCGACTGATTGCAAGATCACCGCGAGGAACGGGCAGGGCTTTGTCACCCAGTCGTTCGACATAATCGTCAATTATCCACCGCAGCCAAGACTTGTATCGACGGCCGCAACGTTCCTGGCCGGAGCGCACAACTCCGTGCAGGTGAGGTCCACGGGAGCGACGACGCCGGTCACATACGTCTTCAATCAGCAGGGCGCTTCCTGGCTGGGCTTCCATGATAACGGGGATGGCACAGGAGTGTTGAGCGGAACGCCGCCGGAGGGGAGCAGCGGATCTTATGGGATTGTTGTCGTTCCGGAAAGCGGCGGGGTTCCGGTAGTTGAAATTCCTAATTACACGATCAGCGTAATCGGCCGGCCGCAGTTCGTCACTCCGAACCTGGCGAGTTTTGTGGTGGGCGAGGTAGCCTCGTTCGAGGTGTTTACGAATCGGCCGATCGGATTGGTTACGGCAACGGGCACTCTGCCGAGCGGGCTGGGCTTCGCTCCTAATGGGAACGGCAGCGGAACTCTGGTAGGCATGCCTGCCGTTGGCTCGGGCGGCTTCTATACACTGCACCTTTCGTATCTCGATTTCACCAACTTCGCGGAGACCGCAACTCAGGATTTGAACGTTGCGGTGAATGAAGCGCCCGCGTTCACGAGCGCCCCCTTCGCGAATTTCTACGCCGGGCAGGAGAATGCGTTCGCCGTAACCGTTTCGGGATATCCGGCCTTGTCGAGCGCTCCAGTTGCGCAAGGCCAGACGGCCGCGAATTATGTAGCCGGAATGGAGTTCACGGTGAGCGGATTGCCGGCCGATCTGACGTACGGCAATCTCAATCCGGAAGGCTTCAACACGGGCACGCTTACCTTGCGCGGTACGCCGTCTCGCTCCGATGCGGGACAGCACGTGGTGACCATCACGGCCAGCAACGAGGTGGGCGTACCGGTGACACAAACGCTGATATTAAACATCGGCGGTGCGCCGGGCGATGTGAATGGGGACGGCTCGGTGACCTGCGTGGATTTCAGCGTGGTGAAGGCGTCTTTCGGTAAGTACAGAGGGCAACCCGGGTACAACCCCGCGGCCGATGTTAACAACGATGGCGTCGTGAACATTCAGGATCTGTCGATCGTCGCGCGGGACATTTCCAAAGGCACGGCGTGCCGATAGAAGATACTCATGAAGAACTTACTTATATTTTCGGGCTTGTTGCTTGCCGGAACGAGTCTCGCATTTGCCGATCTGGAACTTTCCATCGTGCCGGCATCTCAGAACGTGTCCCCCGGACAGACGTTCCGTGTCGACATTGACGTGAATAGTGTTCCGGATCTATACGATTACCAGTTCAGCCTGGCTTTCAACCCGCTGGTGCTGGCCGCGGACAAGGTCACGGAGGGAGCGCTTTTCGCCAACACAGGCAACAGCTTTTTTTCACCTGGGACGATCGATAACAGCGGCGGCACGATCCAGCTGGTTGCCGACACGCTCTTTAGCGCCGGCCCGGGCGTGGCAGGGCCTGGTACCTTGGCAGTGGTTCAATTTACGGCGGTCGGCGCCGGAACCAGTTCGCTTGACTTTGTCCCCGCAGACCTGATTCTGCAAGACTCGCAAGGGAATGTGCTCGACGTGACAGCGGGATCGGCGAATGTCAGTTCTGTGGTTAGTACACCGGAACCCGCCACACTATTTCTGGTGCAGGCCGGGATTGTCTTACTGATATTCCGTGCTTACTCCCGCCCGCGCAGGTTTCACTCTTCATAACCAGGGTTGCGCACCGCCAGGTTGATGGTGATCGTAGTGCCGCTATCGGGAATTGAATTTACGGCAAACGTTCCGCCGATCAGGCGAGCGCGTTCGGCCATGCCGATGAATCCGAAACCGCCCGGGCTTGCTTCCGCCGTTTCCGCCTTTTGCCCGTCCCGCATCATCCCGTTGAAGCCTCGACCGTTGTCCCGGATCGACAACTCCACCGCCTGTTCTCTTCGCTGCACCAGGAAACGTGCCTCGCTGGCGCCCGAATGCTTAATCACGTTGTTCACCGCTTCCTGGATTATGCGATACACATTAATTTCCGTTTGCTTCGGGAACAGCCCGTCGATCGAATCCATCTCCACCTGGAAGCCGATACCGGACGATCGAGTGGCTTGCGTGCACATCGCCCGCAGCGTGCGAGTGAGGCCGAAACGGTCGAGATGATACGGCCGCAAATTATGTGCAATGGTTCTGACCTCGTCGATCGCATCTGATGCCGACGCTGAAATCTCATCCAGTTGTTCTTGCGCCGCCTCGCTGTCGCCCAGCGCGTGCGAGGCCAGGTTTGCGCGATTCTTAATGACTAATAGTGTCTGACCCAGACTGTCGTGCAACTCGGCCGCGATACGCTGGCGCTCGGTTTCCTGCGAATTGATCAACCGGCGCGAGAAGGCTTCCTGCTGCGCATGCGCCCGCTTTAATTGCCTCTCCCGGTTCCGCCAACCCGTGGCTATTAGCGCCGCGGTGCCCACCAATAGGCTCGCCAGGAACCACCACGTCTGGTAAAAGTGCGGGAGCACCGACACATGCAGCGTCTGGCCTTGCATATTCCACACTCCGTCGCTATTCCGCGCGATGACTCGAAAGTCGTAGTCGCCCGCCGGCATGTGCGAGTACCAGGCGCTGCGCCGCACTCCGGCTTCGACCCAATCCTTGTCCAACCCCGCCATTTCATAGCGGAAATGGATATTGCCGGAATTGATGAAACTGAGTGCGGTGTATTGGATCTCAACATTCTCTTGTCCGGGACGGATGCGGATCGGATCGTCAAGAGAAACGGGATTCCCATCCAGCAGGATAGATTCAACCGTCACTGGCGGCGGCCGCGAATTAATGCGCACCGCTTCAGGATCAATCACCGCTGCGCCATCTTGCGTCGGAAACCACAATTTACCGTCCTGCGCCCGAATGCCTGCCGGCCAGACGCCTCCATTGCACTCAGCGTTCAGCATTCCTTCGCTTCTGCCGTAGGCTATCGAAGCGATCGTCTTGCGCTTACCGGCCGTAAAGTCGTTCAACTCTTCCTTTCGAACACGATAGATGCCCCGGTTGCAGCTCATCCACAAATTCTGTCTCGAGTCTTCCAGGATCTGAAAAACGCCGTTGTTGAACAGCCCATCGCCGACCGTAAAATGAGTGAACCGGCCGTTCAGGAAGCGGATCAGCCCGCCATCGTAAGTCCCGATCCACAGCGCTCCGGAAGTGTCCTCGTAGAGAGCTCGTATGGTGGTTGCCGGCAAACCGTCGCGTTCCGTCCATTTCCTGAAATGACCGTTTTCTTCACGAGTCAGTCCGCCGTACCCGCCAATCCAGAGGTTGCCCGCGCGCCCGTCGATAATGACTCGCACGTCGTCGCTGGCCAGGCCGTCGCGGATAGTAACCCTACCCCATTGTTCGCCTTTGCGGAAGACCAGTCCCTTATCGGATCCGAACCACAGTGTGCCTTCGCGGTCCTCATGCATAGCTCGAATGGAATTCAGACCGGCCAGTGCGTTTTCCTGAACGGGCCGGAACCGGCCGCCGCTCAGATACTGAACGACACCGCCGCTTGCAACCCAAAGCGTGCCATTTCGTTCCTGCATGATG
Source organism: uncultured Acidobacteriaceae bacterium (assembly GCA_963722935.1). Classification (GTDB taxonomy): domain Bacteria; phylum Acidobacteriota; class Terriglobia; order Bryobacterales; family Bryobacteraceae; genus Bog-105. The sequence goes on from CAVROY010000003.1 coordinate 654,834, forward strand.
GAGTAGACCAGGTTGGAATCCAAACCATCTGCGGTCGTGTAGGTGCGAAATTTTCCGCCTTTGAAGCAAGCAAGACCGCCGCCCCATGTTCCCAACCAGATGTAGCCGGCTTTATCCTGAAAAATCGGATAGACGTTTCGAGCCGGCATCCCCTCTTCTTTGGAGTACGTCCGGACTGTTTCGGATCGAATGCAGAGCAGCCCTCGACCGTCGGTGGAAAGCCAGACATTACCCTCGCGATCCTCAAACAGACCTGTGATCGGGATCGACTGGGGGCCGCTACGCGTGGGCAGCGTCAACCAGGAGGTGAGATTGTACCCAACCGTGATCGGCAGTGCGTGTCCTTGCGAATCGCGGTAGGTATACGAGGCCGCCCCGGAGTTAAAGATTTTCGACCATTGCGCGCCGCGGAGTTCCGCATTGTGTCCGTCCTCCGCCGCAATCCAAATGTTTCCGCTAAGATCCTGGGAAACCACCGTCTGCCGTTTCGGCCAATGTTCGGGCAGAGCATAATGCGAGATCCCGCCGCCGGTAAATAACTGCACCTCGCCGTTGACAACACGTCCGAACCCGCGGGCGTTTTGGAAAGCAAGCGGGTAGTAATATCCGCGTTCAACGGGAACGAATTTGCGTTCTTTTTCGCGCCACTCCAGAATCACCGCGCCGCTGGAGGCCCAGATGCGACCCGTCGCGTCCCCGGCGACGCCTGTAACGGCTCCTTCCGGCAGCCCTTGCTCTCTCGTGTAGGTGATGAAATTGCCACGCTGGCAGCGTGTCACTCCACCGGCTTCCGTACCCGCCCAGAAGTCGCCGTTTGGCGCGAAATAGAGAGAGGTGAAACGATTGCTTTGGATTCCGCGGGTGTTGGTCTTCGAGAACACAGTGAAGCGCACTCCATCGAAGCGCACCAGCCCGTCCAGTGTGGCAATCCACAGATAGCCATCGCGAGTCTGACCAATGCCGCGTAGAATATTCTGCGGCAAGCCGTTGTCCGCGGTCCAGGAGTCCAGCCGGAACTGAGCTATCGCAGACGCCGCAGCGAGTTCCAGCAGCACCAGCAGCCGGAACGCACTTCGAAAAGCCCATGGCATTGGAACCTGGCTGAATTAGAGAGTCGCGGTCTTAACCGGCCACTGGCGGCTTGCCGGCCGCGTGATGTAGGAAACGAAGAGAACCAGCAGCAGGACCAGCGGCGAAAGCGCGACTGGCCCATCTTTGGCAAGATAATGCGCAATACACGCCGAGATCCAGGCGAACGTGAATCCGGCATAAGCCCACTCTTTCAGCTTCGGAAAGCCCGGAACGACAAGGGTAATGGCGCCCAGCAATTTCGCGATCCCGAGAAGCACGCGCAGTTGCTGCGGATATCCCACATGCGTGAACCCTGCAACCGCCTGCGGACTGCCCGACAGATAGCTGAATGCAGCAAACGCCGACAGCAGGGCCACCAAACCCGTGCTCACCCAGTACGCTATTTTGCGCCCCATGCAACAAGACTAACTCGCCAGGATTATGGACGCAGGGTGCGGAGCCGCGCGTGAGCAAGCGGTTTCGGTTTTTCACGCGCGGGATCCGCCTCGCCTTTGGCCGTCACGAACCGACCGGCCTGTCACAAACACCCGCGCTCCTGACTGAGCAAGCGTATTTTGCGATCCTGCGGCCAACGCCAAATGTGCCACCTGTAACAACAGCGGCCCGGAGTATTCTTTCCACCACTAGAAGATAATGCTTTCGCCTCGGGCGCTCGCAAGTTCCTCGACAAAGACGAGGCCGTGCGTAAGCATCTCATCGAAGCCAAAGCCTTCCTCACCTATCAATGCCAGCTCAACAACTTGAGCATTCAGGAGTCGCGCCTGCGATTCGTTATCCTGCAAAAGGAGTGAAACGCAAGGCCGTTATCTTCGGAGGTGGCGGGCAGCTCGGCGTCGAGCTGTGCCACGAATTTAAGCGGCGCGGATGGGCCGTTCACCCGTTCGATCGCCAAGCGCTCGATATCACCGACGCCCATCGCGTGGAAGAAGCCCTTGCCAAGGCGGATCCGCAAGTCGTGCTGAATGCTGCGGCCTATAACCACGTCGATATAGCCGAACGCGAGCCGCTCGCCGCATTCCAGGCCAACGCGCTGGCGGTGCGGAACATTGCCATGGCGTGCCGGCAGGTCGATGCGCAGCTCGTGCATTATTCCACCGATTACGTCTTCGATGGTGCGAAAGGCGCTCCCTATGTCGAGACCGATGCCCCGCATCCCTTAGGGGCCTATGCTGTCTCGAAGTACGGCGGCGAACTGTATGCGCAAGCCTATCTCGCCAATCCGCTGGTGCTTCGCGTTTCCGGAGTTTTCGGGACGCGTGGAATGGTTACGCCTCGTGGCAATTTCGTGGAGCTGATGCTGCGGCTCGCTGAAAGCAACAATCCCATTCGTGTCGTCGAGGATCACGTCGCTTCGCCAACCTACGCACCCTTTATCGCGTCTCGAACGGCTGATCTGGTCGAGAGAAACATCGCCGGCTTGTTTCACATGGGTGGCGGCGAGGCCATTTCCTGGTACGACTACGCCAAACTGATCTTCGAGCTCGCGGGAGTTTCGCCCGCCCTTCAGGCGACTAACGAGCGGGAGTACAGGACCGCCGCGCGTCGTCCGAAATTTTCCGCTCTATCGAATGCAAAGCTGGAGGCTGCCGGAATCGCTCCCATGCCGCCCTTCCGCCAGGCCGTCGCCGATTATCTGGAGGCGCGCCGCCAGATCACTGCTCATCGACCGGCGTAGCGTAGTACCCGTTGCGCGCCTGTACGCGATAGTCCGAATTATCGACTTTGATTTCGACGTGCCGGAACGTCCCGTCCCGCTTCGGATTCGTCGATTCATAACCGATCGAATACTGGTTGCGCAGCTCGTCTTGGATTTCTTTGAATACTTCGTTCAGCGGATGCTTAGAGCTCACCGTAAAAACATGGCCGCCCGTCTCTTCCGACATCTTCCGCAGGTCCCCTTCGCCGCCGCCGCCGAATCCCATTCCATAGCGCGCATAGAACCCGCGATCGACGTAGTAAATGCTGAAGACGATTGCATCTGCGCGTTGCGCCGCCTCGATTGCCGCGCGCCGGTCGTAGAAACTGCCTTGATCGTCGCCGTCTGTAATCAGGATCATCGCCTTGCGTCCCACTTCGCCTTTCAGCTTCTCGTTCGACGCCAGGTACACCGCATCGAACAGCAGCGTGCCTTTCGGTGTGCCAGACGTGGGTATGGGACCGGTATTCGCCGGCACGGGGCCCACCATCGGCGTCTGGCCGTCGCCGCGCAGATCCTGCAGCGCGCCGGTCAGCAGCCGCGTCGAGTTCGTGTAATCCTGCAGCAAATCGGTGCTCTTACCGAACGAGATCAGAAAGGCCTCGTCTTTCTGGCGGATCACGCTCGAAAAGAACGCGGCTGCCGCTTCCCGTTCGATATCGATCAACCGCTCCTGGCTCGCGCTGATGTCGATCAGCAGTCCCAGCGTTAACGGCAGGTCCGTCTCCCGCGAGAACCGCTGGATGGTTTGCGCCTGGCCATCTTCCGCAACCGTGAAGTCTTTCTGTTCGAGATTCGGAATCAGTTGGCCTTTCTTGGTCATCACGTTGAACAGAATGTTGACCAGTTCGACGTTGACTTTGATCGTGGGCGGCTGCGGCTGTGCCTGATCCTGCCCAGCGGGCGGTTGCGGGCTCTGTGCACTTGCGGCATGCCAGCTCAGCGTTGCGCACGCGACCAGCACGATTGCCGAAAGCCACGCGACCGGTCTGGAAGATCTGCTCATCTGGTTAATTATCGTCTAGTATTCTTCGAGCATAAGCGAAATGCAACTGGCAACTCTTCATCTTCGAAAAGCGGACCCTGTTCTGGCCGCGATCATCAAACGCGTAGGCCCCTGCCAGCTCGCGCTTCGCGAGCCCACGTTCGAGACGTTAGCCCGCTCCATCACGTTCCAGCAACTGAGCGGCAAGGCGGCCCGGACGATTTTCGATCGCCTTCGGAAAGCGGTCGGACGCCGCTTCACGGCCTCGGCATTTCTAAAGCTCACGACGGAAGAACTACGGGCCTGCGGCCTATCGAGACAGAAGATCGCGTCCCTCACCGATCTCGCCCAGCGCGTGGACCGGCGCGAAATTAATTTCCGCAACCTGCATCGGTTGGAGGACGAAGAAATCATCGCGCTGCTTTCTCAGGTGCGGGGCGTGGGCGTCTGGACCGTGCAGATGTTTTTGATTTTCGCCTTGCAGCGCCCGAATGTCATGCCTCTTGCGGATCTCGGCATTCGAAACGCCGTGCGTAAAGCCTACGGTTTGGAGGATCTGCCGAAGCCCGCGGAGCTGACCAAACTCGCCGAGAAATGGCATCCCTACTGCTCCGTTGCAAGCTGGTATCTGTGGCGAAGCCTGGAAGGCCCCGCCGGCATCTGACCCGTCTATCGCTGGGGCTTAAAAACAATCACTCCCAACGGCGGCAACGTAATGGTCATCGAAGCGGGACGCCCGTGCGCGCGCGTCTCTTCCGCGCGGACAAATCCGCCGTTCCCCATATTGCTTCCACCAAACATCTCGGCATCGGAGTTGAAGATTTCGCGATAACCGATCGCTTCGGGCACGCCGATGCGATACTTCCGATGCGGAGCCGGAGTAAAGTTGCACGCCAGTATCAGATAATCCTGACGATCCTTGGCATACCGCACGAACGAGATGATCGAATTCTCGCCGTCGTGGAAGTCGATCCACTCGAAGCCGAGATATTGGAAATCGATCTCGTAAAGAGCGGGCTCGCTTCGATACAAACCGTTCAACGCCGCGCAGAATCTCTGGAATTTCCGATGAATCTCGAATTCGAGCAGCCACCACTCCACCTGGCCTTCCGAATTCCATTCGGCCGTCTGCCCGATTTCCGATCCCATGAAGAGCAGTTTCTTCCCGGGATGGCCGTACATATACGACAGAAACGCGCGCGCGTTCGCGAAACGCTGCCATTCATCGCCCGGCATTTTGTTGAGCAACGCACGTTTGCCGTAGACGACCTCATCGTGTGAAATCGGAAGCACGAAGTTCTCGGTGAACGCGTACACCATGCTGAACGTGATGTCGTTTTGGTGGTACTTCCGGTAAATGGGATCGCGCTCGAAGTAGTGCAGCATATCGTGCATCCAGCCCATGTTCCACTTCATCGTGAAGCCGAGCCCGTTCAGGTAAATGGGGCGGGAGACTCCGGGAAACGCTGTCGATTCTTCGGCCACCGTAATAGCGCCCGGTACTTGATGCGCCAACTCGTTCGCCTTGCGCAGAAAATCGATGGCTTCCAGGTTCTCGTTGCCGCCGTAGATGTTCGGGATCCACTCGCCGTGTTTACGCGAGTAATCGAGGTACAGCATCGATGCCACGGCATCCACACGCAACCCGTCGATGTGATATTTCTTCAGCCAGAAAAGTGCGTTTGAGATCAGGAACGATCGCACTTCATTCCGGCCGTAGTTGAAGATCAGCGTTCCCCAGTCGCGATGCTCGCCCAGGCGCGGATCGGAATGCTCGTACAGCGCCGTTCCGTCGAAGTACGCCAGTCCGTGCGCGTCTTTCGGAAAGTGTCCCGGTACCCAATCGATAATCACTCCGATCCCTTCCTGATGGCAGGAATCGATGAAATACATGAAGTCCTGCGCCGAGCCGTAGCGCGAAGTCGGCGCGAAATAGCCCGTGACTTGATAACCCCAGGAGGGCGCGTACGGGTGTTCCGCGATGGGCATCAGTTCGATATGCGTGTACCCCATGCCCTTCACATAGGGCACCAGTTTGCCTGCCAGTTCGCGATAGGTCAGCGGCTGATGATTCTCGCCGCGCATCCAGGAATTGAGGTGCACTTCGTAAAACGAGACCGCGCTCTCCAGCGGCTTTGCATCGGCGCGTTGTTCGAGCCATTCCCGGTCGTGCCATACATAGTCGTCGAGATTCGTGACGACGGAAGCCGATTTCGGCGGCGTCTCCATCAGGAACCCATACGGATCCGCCTTCATCTGGCTGTAACCCTGGAAGCGCGACTTGATCGCGTATTTGTACGGCGTGCCTTCCGCGACGCCCGGAAGAAAGATCTCCCAGACGCCGCCCGTGCGCAATCGCATCGGGTGACGGCGCGTATCCCAATCGTTGAAGTTCCCAACCACCGTCACGACAATCGCATTCGGCGCCCATACCGCGAAACGCGTGCCGGCTACGCCCTCGACCGTCGCCAGGTGAGCGCCAAACGCGTTATAGCCTGCGTAATTCGTTCCCTCCGAATGAAGGTGCAAATCGAAATCGCTCAATACCGGCGGGAATCGATACGGGTCCTCGACCTCCGACGTCTGGCCCTGGTAATCCGTGATTCGGAAGCGATAATTGGACGGCTGCAGCCGTACCGACGCGGAGAAGATGCCCCCCATGTGAACGCGCTGCATAGGGACGTTCTTGCCCTCGATCGCGACCTCCGCTTGCTGCGCCTGCGGAAGAAAAGCCCAGATTTCCCATTCATTCTTAGTGGCCCGGACGGGATGTGGCCCGAGTACGGCAAATGCATCGCCGTGGTAGCCGCCCGCTATCGCCTCGAGTTCCTGGTCCGTCATCGCACGTTTATTATGGCAGGGGAGTCGATATCGGCCTCGAAGAGTTTATTCATGCTTTGCCGAAGGCGGAGCTGCATCTTCACCTCGAAGGCTCGGTCGAGCCGGAGACCATCCGCGAGCTGGATTCATCGCTAACTTTGGATGCGATTCGCACGAATGTTCATTACCAGGATTTTGCAGGTTTTTTGAAGGCTTATGTCTGGGTAACGCGAAAACTCAATACTCCGGAGGCCTATGCCCTCGCGACCCGCCGCCTGCTCGAAAGGCTTACGGCTCAAAATGTCTGTTACGCGGAGATCACGCTTTCAGCCGGCGTCATCTTGTGGAAGCAGGAGAATTTTGACGCCATCTTTGACGCAATTCGCAGTCAGGCATCTGAAATGCCGGGTATCGAAGTCGCGTGGATTTTCGATGCCATTCGCCAGTTCGGAGCCGAAGATGCCGCGCGCGTCTTCTCCATCGCCAAAAGCTATCGCAACGCCGGTGTCGTGGCGATTGGGATCGGTGGCGATGAAGAGCGCGGTCCGGCGATCTGGTTCAAGGATCTGTATCGCGATGTTCGCGACGCTGGTCTCGGCTTGACCGCGCACGCGGGGGAAATGGCCGGACCGGAAAGCGTTTGGCAGGCGCTCGAAATCGGCAGCCAGCGGATTGGCCATGGCATTCGCGCGATCGAAGACGCTCATCTGCTCGAGGAATTGCGCCGCCGCGATATTCCACTCGAAGTCTGTCCCTCCAGCAACGTTGCAACCGGCGCAGTTTCAAGCCTCGAAGAGCATCCGCTGCGCAGGCTCTGGGACGCGGGCGTGCCGATTGTTCTGGGAACTGACGATCCCGCGCTCTTTCAGACGAATTTGATTCGCGAGTACACACTCGCCGCGGAAGAGTTTGGTTTTTCGAGGGACGAACTGTCGCGGTTGGCGGCCAACAGCCTGCGTTATCGATTCCCGCGCTAACCGCGCGCCTGAGCGACCCGATCTTCAAGCAACAGCCGCAGCAGCGCTTCCAACTCCCGAATGCGATCGTTCAGTTGTTCCAGGTCGGCTTCCGACTCACCGCACTCTGCCACCCGATCATGATCGAGCGCACCGATCGCCACCGCCGCTCCCCGCACCACGCGTGCCGGAATCCCCACCACTGTGCAGCCGCTGGGCACCGAGTGCACCACCACGGAACCCGCGCCGACCTTCACACCGTCGCCGAGCCGGATGTTGCCGAGGATCGCGGCTCCCGTCCCGACAACCACGCGATTGCCAATCGTCGGGTGACGTTTTCCGCGCTCATTTCCGGTTCCGCCCAGCGTCACGCCCTGATACAGCAGCACGTCGTCTCCGACTTCGGCTGTCTCCCCGATGACGACGCCCGTTCCGTGATCGATGAACAGACGTTGTCCGATCCTGGCGCCCGGATGAATCTCGATTCCGGTAAAGATTCGCGCAATTTGGGAGATAAACCGGGCCAGGACGTACTGCTTGTGCCGGTACAGCCAATGCGCCACGCGATGAATCCAGACCGCGTGTAAGCCGGCATAGCAGAGCACAATCTCGAGACTGCTCTTGGCCGCCGGATCCTCGCGCTTAATGGCCTGGATGTGGTCGCGCACCGCCATCGGTCTTATTCTCTCCTACTCGGGATGCTTTTGCCCGATGCCGGGATGCTAGATCTTGAAGGTGGAAACCGATCGCCTGTACTACCTGGATTGCTATTTGACCGCCTTCGATGCCCAAATCGTCGAATCGGCGGACGCTGGCCGCCGCGTCTACCTCGACCGCACCGCCTTCTACCCCACTTCCGGAGGCCAGCCGAACGATACAGGCACGCTTGGCGGCGTAGCGGTTCAGGATGTGATCGATGAAAACGATCGAATTGCCCATGTACTGGCTTTGCCTCTTTCGACCGGTCCAGTCCAAGGCCGCATCGATTGGGCGCGCCGCTACGATCACATGCAGCAGCATACGGGTCAGCACCTTCTTTCCGCCGTCTTCGTCGAATTACTGGGAGCCCGGACGCTCAGCTTTCACTTGGGAGCGGCGACCTCGACCATTGAGCTTGAACTGAAGGAGCTATCGGACTCCCAAAGCGACGCGGTCGAAGAGCGCGTGAACGAAATCGTTCACCAAGCCCACCCGGTCGCTATTCGCTTCGAGGAAGCCGACCATGTTCAGTACCTTCGCAAGGCCAGTTCGCGTACCGGTACCCTCCGGATCGTCGAGATCGAAGCTGTGGACCGCAGCGCTTGCGGCGGGACACATGTTCGGTCCACTGTCGAACTGGGACCGATTCAGATCCGCAAATCGGAAAAAATCCGTGGAAATATCCGCGTCGAGTTTGTGTGCGGCGGTCGTGCGCGCAGGCGTGCCCGGCAGGATTTTCGCCTTCTTTCGGAACTCTCGAAACAAGCCGCGGTACCGCCCGATCGGCTGCCCGAACATATCGCGGCGCTTCGCGAGCGCCTGACCGTTGCGGAAAAATCGGTGCAAAGGAATGCCCTAGAGCTGGCTCGCCACGAAGGCGAGTCACTCTACAACACGACGGCGCCTTCGGATGACGGCGTGCGGCGAGCTCTGTTGCGCGCGGATTTGATCGACGATGCGGTTCGCGCGAAGGCTCAGGCCTTTGCGGCAAAACCAACGGCCATTGCGCTTGTCTTAGGCAGTGAGCGTGGTGCCATTCTCATCGCCGCCTCTGCGGATTCCGGAGTGAATGCCGGCGCGCTAATGAAAGAGACATTCGCGCGTCGTGGTGGCCGCGGGGGTGGATCGGCGGTCTTAGCGCAGGGCTCAGTTCCGGATGCGGCTGTCACGGAAGAATTAATAGGCGCGCTTGGCTTCTCAGCTTAATTGGTTCATCCCGATCGCCAGCACGACCAGCCCGCCAGCGAACACGACAGCGGTTAGACCGAGCGCCAATTTCGGATTCTTCGGCGATCTGGCGAACTCTTTCCAGGCCGTAACTCCCCACAAAATGACCAAAAGCACCGACGCCAGAGGCAACAGGAATCCGACGATCGGGTTTATGCCGTCTTGGGGGACAAAGTCGGCAAGAGCGGCAGCCAGCAGTCCGCCCGCTAACAGCGCTCCGCCGCCGAATCCGAGAAAATGCTGCCGTGCTTTTCCCTTGAAATAAGCACGGAAGCTCAGCGGGTCGCCATCGATGGAGATATTGAGGAAATAGAAATTGAGCACGATAGTAGACAGCAAGACGCCGATGGAAAACATCAACATCCCGGCATACGGTCCTAAACCGAAATCGCCGGCCACACCCTTAGCGGCCACCGGATAGAAGCAACCCAATGCGATACCACCCAATATTCCTACCAGGAGTCCCTTTGAGGTCCGGCGCATTTTTCGCCGGGGAGAACCCGGTCTGGGCGCGGGCTTGGCAGTTCTTTGCGCGGTAGGTTTAGTTCCTGCCGTCTTCGCCGCCGCAGGGCCAGGATTGGGAGGGTGTACGGCGCCCTGATAAGTCTTCGCGCGGGCGATTGCGCGTTCACGCATGCGTGCGGTACCGGCAACGAGCAAAACCGTGACGAGCAGCAGGATAACGCCAGCCGCCATGAACGGAATGTTGCCCGGCTGGAAACGAAAACATGAGGCGACAATCACCGCGAGCCCGATGCCCAGCGGGAACGCGACCGACAGTCCGAGAAGCGACACGGCCGCCAGCAGGAGCATGTTACCCAGGGCGAAAATAGCTCCGGCGGCGATGCCGAATGCTTGAGCCGCGCGTCCGGCCACCAGCATGCGGTCGCTGAACGCCAGGTCCGAGCCCAAACTTCCCAACGTAAACGCCGCAATCACCGACAAAAGGATTGCGCCAATGGCGAAATCGACGGAAAACAGTTCAAAACGCCAGCGTGTGCCGGTGAGCCTGTAGGTATTGGGCCACGAGCCTAAGCAGAGAAAGGAAATGACGAGCAACACCAGCGCCGAGGCATACGTCGTCGGCAGAATCATCGAAATCGTGCCTTTCCGTCAGCCGGACCAGCTAGCTATTGCTGGTTCTGTACGGATACCAGGCTAGTGGAGATCGCGGGCTGGTCTGAACCGAAATAATGTTCTTGAGCGAGATTATGATACACGTTCCCGGCGATGCCAGCCGCAATGGGGCCGCTGATCCCTCGGCCGCCGGTCAGCAGAACCACCACGGAAAGCTTTCGATTCCCAACCTCGTTAAAGGAGCCGAACCATCCGAGATGAACGCCCGGCTGTGCTGTATCGGTGCAGGTTCCGGTCTTACCGAAGATGGGTTCGTTGGGATCGAAGTTTGCGCGGTGCGCCGTCCCGTATTCGACGGCCCCTTCCATCCCCGCTTTGAGCTGAGGAATGTAATCGGTGATGTCGAGCGTGCGTTTGATGCGCGGAACGAACTTCCCGATCTCATCTTCACTGCGCGGATATTGAAGGTAATACATCGTGCCGCCGTTTGCCACCGTGCTCACGATGCTAGTCAATTCGAGAGGCGTCAAACGGATTCCGTCGCCGAAACTTGTCATCATGCCAACGCCCGTTTCCGGTGGCAGCGTGGTGAGATAACCGGCCTCTTCGCCCGGAATATCCAGTCCGGCCTTTTCGCCGAGTCCGAACAGCTTCGCATACTTTTCAACCCGATCGAATCCAAGCTCTTGGCCCAGCTTCGCGAAATAGAGATTATTCGATCTCGCGATCGCGGTGGTCATATCCATGCTGTAACGCCGGGTCAGATGCACGGAAGTATTCGAGCTCAATATCCCTTCGCTGAGGGAGGCCAGCGAGACGACCACTTTGACGGTGGAGCAGGGTTGGAAAGCGCCTTTCAGCGCAAGTTTTTGATTGACAATGCTCAGAATGCGGCCACTCGCCGGATCGGCGATGACCACGGTACCGTTATACGGGCCGAGTGCATCGATGGCTGCCTTGCGAACCGCGAGATCCTCGCCCTCAACCGAATCCCCCACCGTGGAATCGGCATAGGTCGGTTCGGTCCAGGGATTCACGAACACATGGCGCCGGCCGCGTCGTCGCGCGGTGGCTACTTTGACGGTTGTCGCGGCATCGGTGTGGATGACACCCGCTTGCGTCGTTGTGCGCGCCACAGCGCGGCCGCTTGCAGAAGTCACAACCGTCGGCTGGGCGACGGCGACTGCCTTCCTATGTCTCTTTTTCCGATGCTTTTTTGCCGCGGAGACCGGCTGCGAATCGGCGGCTTGCACACACCAGGCGGAAGTTATGCCGAGAGCGGCGACTACCATCAGCGTCCGGCAAATGCGAGGGAGGTTCATCCAGCAACCCGTTCTATAAGAATTGACGTACCCATCAAGCCGTTCCTAGCAGCAGAAAACATACCTGCACGTGAATCGCCGCAGCGACCGGCAATGCTTCGAAATCCAGGTTACTTCTATCGTAAGTAGTTTCGCTAATCGCGTCAACTAAAAGATTCGCGGGGAGTTAAATAATTTTCACCTCCGCTGGCTAAGATACCCCGGCCGGACTGAGCAGGGCTGAGGTGAGCGCCTGTTCCAGCCTTTCGTTCAGCTTACGTCCATTGCGGGTCACATAAAACACATCGAACGCTTTATGCGCTTCCGTATCGATTAAAACGATTTCAATATTGCAGCCTGAGGCGCTAATGGCGGAAGCCAGGTCATAGAGGAGCCCTGGACGGTCTTCCCCGACAAACTCGACCAGAGTCGAGGTGTCGGAGGCCTGATTGTTGAAGCGGACATGGGGTGCGATTCTCGCCTCCATGGTCGGTCGCGGCACGCGGCGCCGGCGCTTCAGCAGATCGGTCACTTCGATCGATCCTTTTACGACGCACTCGACTGTCCATTGCAGCCGGCTCACTTCGCCTGGGTTTAGCTCGAGTGTGCGCATGGGATCGGTGAAGCGGATAATGTCGAGCGCCGAATGCGCCGCATTGGAAGCCGCCTCCGCTTTGACGATATTCATCCCGAAACTCGCCAGTGCGCCGCACAACGAGGCGAAGAGTCCCGCTACATCGTGCGCCGATACCGTCAGAACATAGGTGCCGCCTTCGCGCGAAATATCTACGGCCACGCCTTCGCGTTTCCTTTTCTGATCCAGCATCCAATGGCGCTCAATCTGCTCGCGCGCATGCGTGCGCAAATATCGTTTAGGCAGCCCGTCCAGAAACTCCGCGAGTTTCGATGTTTCGCCACCGTCGCGGGGCAGCGGCAGCTCATCGTGAATCCGGTCCGTCGCCAGCTCGTGCGTGAGTTGCTCGATGCCAGTCGAATACACGCGCCAGAGTTGTTCCAAGCGCCAGGGCGTCATGGCGGTTGGATTGACGGCGCTGATGTCGGCATAGGTGAGCAGCGTCAGCCGCCGCAAATCTTCCTGCGTACCAACTCGCGATGTCAGGAAACGCGCAGTCGCCGGATCGTCCAGATCCCGGCTGTTCATGATCAGCGACAAGTCCAGGTGGTGCTCAATCAGGAAAACAACTGCCTCTTGGATCGTCGCGGGAACCTGAAGACGCTGCATGAACGCGCGTCCATCGCGCACCGAACCACGCACATGATCTCCCGGCTCGGTTCCTTTCCCGAGATCGTGCAGCAAAAGCGCCAGCCGCAGAATCACCTGATCGTCCGGCTCCAGCGCAAATTCGTGTAGCCGGTTGGGCGTCCGCTCGGCATGCGCGATCGCGTCGTCGATGGTTTGAATGGCTACCAGCGTGTGCTCGTCGACCGTATAGCGGTGATAAAAATCGCGCACCACCAAACTATCGATGCTTTGCCATTCCGGAAGCGCGGCAGTCAGAAGGCCGGTATCCTGCATCTCCTCAAGTGCAACGGCGGCGTGCGGCTGAGAAAGCAAATCTTTCCACGCTTGCCAGCCGGGCGCGTGCTCCCGAAACGAGCCGCCAAGCTGTCCGGCTGCTCCGCGAAGCCTGCGCTGTGTATCCCAAGCCAGACGCACTCCGTGATGTCCTACGAATGAGAACAATCGCAGGACCGATTCAGCCGATTGCAGCGTTTCTCCCGGATTCCGCAACAGCACGCGGTCGCGCGAAATCGTAAACTCGCCAGTCGAAAGGCGGCCGCGCCAATCACGGAATTGCCGGAGCAGGGGCGCATGCTGCGCCTCGGCAAATTCAATCGCCCGCACGCTCGCCTGGAAGACGCGCCGCGCATGTTGATAATAGAACCGCATCCACGCCTCGGGCGCAAGCGGTTCGGGAGGCAGGCTTTTTGAAACCTCGTCCTGCAGCTCGAAACTGAGCAGATTGTTGTCGCGACCGGCCTTGATATGCAGGAAACAGCGCAGCGCCCGGAGAAAATCCTCCGCCGGTTTCAGCTCGCCGAGGGATTCGCGGATGGCTTCCTGTTGTGACAGGATCGCGGCCAGCCAGCGCAGCAGGTGGACATCGCGGATGCCGCCAGGCGACTCCTTGACGTTCGGTTCCAGGTGGTACACGGTGTTGTTGAATTTCGAGTGCCGCTGGCGCGCCAGCTCAACCAGGCGCCGTATCAGAACGGCCGTTTCTCGCCGAAATACTTCCGGCAGCCGCCCGGAAAGACTCTGGAGGATCTCACTGTCCCCGGACAGATATCGCAAATCCAGCAGACTGACCAGCAGCTCGACATTGTCGGTTTGCAAGCGGCAGCATTCAGCCACTGTGCGGGCGGAATGACTGACCCGGAGGCCGCTGTCCCAGAGAACACGCAGGAAATGGGAAAGCGGCTCCTTCAGAGCGGTGAGATCGGCCTCGTCGTCTACTAACAGGAGAATGTCGACGTCGGAATGCGGAAACAGCTCGCGGCGGCCATATCCTCCAACTGCCGTGACGGCCACGCGGGGGCCGCGGAGACAATCGGCGGCTGCACTTGAGACAAGCGTGTCGACCAGCGCGGTTCGCGACTCCAGAAACTGCGCCGCATCGCGATCCTTCAGAAATGTGTCAGAGGCGCGCTGAATAGCGTGTTGAATGCCGGGCTGCAGGTCCTCCGCCGGGCTCAGAGTGCGGCCTCGCCCGTATCGTCATTGCGGATGCGGATGGCTTCGGCGACATCGTAGATAAAAATCTTGCCATCGCCGATTTTTCCAGTGCGCGCCGCCGACGAAATAGCGCGGCTGATCTCTTCGAGCCGTGCGTCGGGAATGACCGTCTCGATCTTGATCTTGGGCAGGAGATCTACCTCATATTCCATGCCGCGATAGACCTCTTTGTGTCCTTTTTGCCGGCCGTGCCCGCGAACCTCGGTGATCGTGAGACCGTCCACGCCGATACTCGTCAGCGCTTCCTTCACTTCGTCGAGTTTGTGAGGTTGGATGATTGCTTCGATCTTTTTCATGGGCGCGATCCTCTGGCGAGCGAAATAGGGGCGCTACGCATCCAGATTGTAGCCCTCTTCGCCGTGCATGCTGAGGTCCAGACCTTGGACCTCCTGATCTGCGCTGACCCGCACCCCGACCAGCAGATCCACGATCTTCAAAATGACGAGTGTTCCGACGATCGCCAGACCCCAGGCAATACCCACTCCGGCGAGCTGGTGTAGAACTTGAGTTGGATTGCCATCTACCCATCCAAGCGGCAGGACTTTACCGGTCGCGTCCTTTAGCCCATCATTGATCGCGCTGGTGGCGAAAACTCCGGTCAGAAGCGCGCCGATGGTTCCCCCCGCGCCATGCACGCCGAACGCGTCCAGCGTGTCATCGTAGCCGAACCAGTTCTTTACCGTACTGACCATCAGGAAGCAAAAGACACCGGCCAGAAAACCGATCAGCAGGGCAGGGAAGGGCTCGACGAAACCGCAAGCGGGCGTGATGGCCACGAGGCCTGCGACTGCACCCGAGATGCCTCCCAGCATGCTGGGCTTACCATGTCGAACCCATTCCGCGAAGATCCACCCCAGCGCGCCTGCGGCCGCACCGAAATGTGTCGCGACGAATGCACCGGTCGCTAAGGCAGAGGCGGCGATCGCGCTCCCGGCATTGAAGCCAAACCACCCGACCCACAGCATGCAGGCGCCGATCAGGCTGAGCACCAGGTTGTGAGGCTTCATCGGTTCCTTCGGATACCCGAGGCGGCGGCCAAGATACAGGGCGCAAACCAGCGCGCTCACGCCCGAAGTGATGTGCACAACGGTGCCGCCGGCGAAATCGAAGCACGGAATTTTGCCGCCCAGAAATGCGTTCAACAGGCCTCCCTTGCCCCACACCATGTGCGCCATCGGAAAGTAGACGACTGTCGACCACAGGCAAGTGAACAGCAGCATGGCGCTGAACTTCATCCGTTCGGCAAAGGCGCCGGAGATCAGCGCGGGGGTGATGATGGCGAACATGAGCTGGAAGATCATGTACGTCTGGTGCGGAACCGTTGGCCCGTAATCCGCGTTGGGCGCGGCGCCCACCCCGTGCAGAAACACATATCCGAGCCCGCCGAAATACGGATTTCCTTTCGCAAACGCCAGACTATAGCCGTAGACGGCCCACAGCACCGTGACCACAGCCATCAGAACAAAGCTGTGCATCATGGTGCCGAGCACGTTCTTGCGGCGAACGAGTCCACCATAGAACAGCGCGAGTCCAGGTCCGGTCATCATCAGCACGAGGGCCGAGCTTGCCAACATCCATGCGTTGTCGCCTGGATTCACAGGTTGATTAGGCATTTACGACGGGGTAAACCAGAAGCGTAGCAAGCCCCGCGTGCGCCAGCAATGCGCAAAATCTATGTGGCGGATCGAAATGTTTTATGAGGATGGTCGGGGGTCACAGTGGAACGCGCGCGTGACGAGCCGGTGAGAATCGAGGCGCTTGAGGTGTACCCTCAATAAACCGATGCCGACTATCAGCAAATTCTACGGCATTGTGATTCAGATGTACTGGAACGATCACCCGCCGCCGCACTTCCACGCCGTTTACGCGGAAGACGAAGCGAAAATTGATATTGGCACTCTAGAAGTGATCGAGGGATGGTTGCCGTGACGCGCTCTCTCGTTAGTATTGGAATGGGCACAAGAGCACAAGGCCGAACTCATGGAGGATTGGAAATTATGCTCGAACAATCAACCAGCAAACAAAATCGCACCGTTGCCGTAGCTCCCGAAAATCGCTCACGAGTGCCGTGGCGTGTAGTGAACGTAGAGCCATTAGAAGACCTTCGCTTGCATCTCCGATTTGTCGATGGATCGGAAGGCACGGTGAATTTGTCTGGTCTGGTTCGGTCGGCTCACGCTGGGGTCTTCGCGCAGCTTGCTGACGAGATGCTGTTTAGTCAAGTATTCGTGGAGGGAGGCGCAGTCACCTGGCCAGGCGAGCTCGACTTGGCGCCGGACGCAATGTATGCCGAGATTAAGAAAGCGGGAGAATGGATACTCACATAAACAAGTGAGAGCCCGAAGTTTCTGTGGGGGAAGTGGTCGAGGACCAGTTAACGTGCGGAGCTGTACCTGTTTTACAGCGTGCGCCATAGAACAGCGCGAGTCCAGGTCCGGTCATCATCAGCACGAGAGCCGAGCTTGCCAGCATCCATGCGTTGTCGCCTGGACTCACGGGTTGATTAGGCATTTACGACGAGGTAAACGAGAAGCGTAGCAAGCTCCGCGCTGCGCCACCAATGCGCAAAATCTATGTGGCGGATCGAAATGTCTTATAACGCTGGTCTGAAGATCAGAAGTAGAACCGCAACCCGAGCTGGATAATGCGCGTGTAATTGGTTCCAGTAACTCCGCCGCCCGCTCCCAGGGCGAGTGCATTATATTGACTGTTCAGCGCGCCCCAATCTGCCCGGTCCTGCAGGTTCATGGTTGGGTCGGCCCACTCCATGTGGTTTAGGACATTGAATGCCTGGGCATAAAACTGCAGGCCGGCTTTCTCGGTGAAGGTGACCTGCTTCGTCAGTCCAAGATCCAAGTTCCAGCGAGGCTGCCCTCGCAGCGTGCCGCCTCCTCCGCAACTTCCATCGATACCGACCAGGTTGGGACGGAAGTTATTGTAGACCGCAGCCGGATTGCTGAACAGGTTCACCCCGCTTCCGCCGTTAGAAGGATTCGTGTTACTCGCGACGTCCCCGGAAGAAGTGACTCCGAAGACGGGCGTGTTGCTGTAGCCCATGCTTGGATTGATGGGCACGGCGGTGCAGCCGTCCGTATCGCCGTTCACTCCGGTTCCCCATTCCTGATAAGAGCCCGTCTGTACAAACAGAGGCAAGCCGCTTCCGTAGGAGAAGAGGGGTGAGATAATCCAGCCGCCGATGATCTGATTGATCGCCGCGTGGCTGCTGGTCCAGCGCTGGCCTTTGCCGAAGGGCAGGTTGTAGGAAGACACGAAATTGAAGGTGAATTTCCGGTCCCAATACTGCGGCCCGTAATCGACCGCGGGATTCCAGGGATCGTTCGTGCTGGCGAACGTATACGACTGATTCAGGCCGGTAGTGCCGAGTGCGCGGCCATACGTAAAATTGGCGTTCACCGTCAGGTTTTGGGAGCGCTTCGTCAGCGACAGCACTCCGGCATTGTAGTTGGACCATCCCATAGAGGTCGTTGCATAGCAATACTCGGTGCACTGATTTGAATCGATCGGATTCGACGGTCCAAAGACATAACTCCCGTCAAGGTCGGCCCACATGTTGCCAACCGACTGTGTGCTGATGTTACCGGCCTCGTTCGCCGCGACGGCAGCCGTGCAACTGCTATAACCCGTGCAATAACTGCTGCCCTTCAGAGCCGTTTCCAGAAATGGTTGCGGGGTGATGGCTTTGTTTCCAGCTAGCGCGAAATAAAGGTTGTCGTAAGCTTGGGCGAAACTCTGGCCGCCCTGTTTCATCATCCAGGGAACATCGCTGAACTCGACCCCTAGATAGATATTTCTGGCATAGACCCCGACGTAGCCGACTTCGAGCAGGAAACCACCCTTGAATTGCCGTTGGATACTGATATCGACGGAGTCCGACGAACTGGGTCGGAAGTTGCCGTCCAGTGTTTCCAGCAGCGCGGCCGAAGGAGCATTTACTCCGGGGACGACTGGAGTGGAAAGGGTCGGCGAAATGGCCTGCAGCGGGCTTGTGAGCCCATCGGTCCCGATGCGGAAGGCTGTGGCAGGATCGGAGCCCTGTGATTTCGTGCAGGCGCCGCTGGCAACGGGATCGGAACAGGTCACGGGCTGCAGGAATCCGTCGCCTAATACTGGTGTTGACACGAGGTCGATGCCGAGATTGCGGGAATAGAAACGGCCATAGCCTACGCGAATGACAGTGGCCTTATCGCCAAGCAGTTTACTGAAGAACCCGTCACCGCTCGTTTCCGGGCTCCAGGCAATGGAGACGCGGGGCGAAATCCCACGATAGAACGGTTTATACGGATAATTTAATCCCTTCACCGCGCCGATCGGGCTGAAGCCAAGCGTCGGATTATAGACTTGGCCGTTGTTCGCTGCTGAGAGAATGCCGTTGAGATAGTTCTGCATGTAAATCGGTTGATTGGTGGCAGCATCCACCATAATGTCTTGCGTGCCATGCGCCTCGGTTGGCGGCATCTGAAGTTGATAATTCAAACCATAGGTCAAGGTGAAGTTCGGCCTTATTTTCCAGGTGTCGTTGAAAAAGACACTCCCGGTCTGGTCACTGACGTTGGAGTGAACGGGTGTTCCCAGTGGATTGAGTTGCAAGTTGGCGCCCGTGCGTGTAGCGACCACGTTGGCCGATGAAACCAGGCCCAGCACATCCGCGTAGAGAGCATTCCAGCCATTCGAGCCGCCCAATTCGCCCGAGGGTAGACAACCGGCCGTCAGGCCTCCGCCGCAGGGGAGCGGCTGATAGGTGGGACTCATGAAAATACCGGAGCTGCTTACCTGATAGATCAACTGCGTTAGGCCACCCACTACGTTGTCGTACCGGTCGAAGCGCCAGTTTTGGTGAAAGAATTCGCCGCCCATCTGAAGCAGGTGCGTTCCCTTTAGCCAGCTAAGACTGTCGCGGTAGTCATAATCGTGACCGTCCCAAAGGCGGGGGCGCGAATCCTGGGTATCGATATTCAACGGAACCAGGGCGATGGCGTGATTGCTGTCGCCGGCGATAGCGAGCGGCGCACCCAAGCCTGGGTATTGCGGTATACCGGCGCCGGCTCGCAGCCACTGCCATTGGTTGCGCAGGTAGCTGAAGTTGAATTCGTTGGTCATGCTGGGAGAAAGAGTGCCGGTGACGCCGGCCACCAGATAGCGCGGTTGATTTATGGTCGTCGACGCACTTGCCGGTTGGCCCAGCGTATCGCCCGGCAGTAATCCGCCGATATCCACCTGGCTGGTCGTCGGGTTTGGCTGGCGGAAATAACGGTAGCTCGAGAAGAAGCGCCACTTTGCGCCGAAATCGTGATCGACACGGACGACACCGAAATCGTTGGAAAGCGGGTAGGATAGTTGCCCGATGTAGCCGCAAGTATTCAGGCCGTGATCGCCGTAATTCATGTCGTTACAGGCGGGCATGTACTTGTTCCAGATCGAGCTCACGACCGGGTTGAGGCCTATGTGCAACGGATCGCACGTTGACCCTCCGGCGCTCCCGCAAGCCGCTGAATTGGCCAGGTTATATTGCACGGGATTGCCATTGGCGTCACGTTCCGTGATGATGCCCTGTCGCAGGGTGGCGGAGGGAACGAGCGACTCAAACGGCCCCGACCGCGGATAACGTTCGCCTTCATAGTTGACAAAGAAATAAGTCTTGCCGCCAAGAAAGCTCGGGCCGAGGGGTCCGCCCAGTGATCCTCCGAAGCGGTTGTAGTGCCCCTTCGGCTTGGCGATGGAGTTGAAGTTGTTGTACCAGTCGTTCGAGTTCAGCCAATCCGCCTGGAAGAAATCGTACGCGGATCCATGAAACGTATTCGTTCCACGTTTGGTAGTGATCATCACCTGCCCACCTTGGGACAAGCCGAAATCCGACGTTTCGTTGTTTGTATTGACTCGAAACTCTTCAACGCTCTCCGCCGGCGTGGGTATCACACCTGCGCCGTTGCGCCCTATGTACGTAGCGTTGTCGCCGTCCAGATCGCTGGTGTTATTGCCGCCATCCAGCATGAACGTGTTCTGGTCGGCGAGACTGCCAGCGATATTGCCGCTGGTGGTGTTTCCTTCTGAGCCGTTCATTGTCGGTGCGGCGGTGGCCTGAAGGTAGATCAACGACGAGACGTCACGGCTGATGGTCGGCAACTGCATGATGGCATTGCCGCCGAGCGTAGTGCCCATAGTGGCATTTTCGGTCTGCAGATCCGCGCCTAAGACCTCCTTCACCTCCACGATTTCGGAAGTCGCGCCAACTTGCAGCGTCACGTTTAGCGTGAGATTCGTCCCGGTGGTTACCTGCTGACCGGCGACGACACTCTTGCGGAATCCCGCCCTTTCGACCGATAGGTCGTACGTACCCACATTCACGTTCTGGAAGACATAGAGACCAGCCGAGTTCGTCTCGGCCGTGAGGGCAATGTGGGTCGACGAGTCGGTCAAGGTCACGATGGCGCCGGGCACTGCGGCGCCGCTTGGATCGGTCACGGCTCCCGTGACATTCCCGTTGGACATGGATTGTTGGCCGAGAAGCAAGGTGGCCGACGCCAAAAGACACACGAAGAAGCAGAACCGCTGAAGCGCAAGTTTCATAAGTCCCCTCAAAGTTGAAATGTTTCAGGACAAGGAAACTAATCTATTGGCGGAAGTATAAGAGAAGTCACGACCTAAAATCAAGAAATTATTAGTACTGGCCGGAACACATTACCTCTAGCTAACCGATCGAGATTGCATGTAAGTAAGTTGGTGCACAGACCAGCAAGAGGCTAGCTGGGCTATCTAGTAGTAGCCGTTCAAATCAACGTGAGTTCCGGGAAATCCTGCCGGTACTGGATGGGTCGAGCGTCATGAGGCGATCGGCGGAAATCAGGGCGTGTGCACCGACAAGAAAATCTACGAGCAATCGTCTCGGGGCATCTTCGTGGGATCGGCGGCGGCGATTCGCATATTTTGCAAAGCGCCGGCCTGCATCGCGCCAAGCTGCCGCGTGTATTTCAAAGTCGACCGTCACGCCGGTGCCGGCCAGGAAATCGTCCAAAAATGACTCGGACGCCTTGGGATAAGCAAGCAGCTCGGCATAGACAGGGGCGGCAATTACCAGGCCACCTTCGCTCTTAGCCGTTCCCAAACACCTGGCTACGTCGGAGGCAGTCGGCTCGTTGGACCAAAGCGCAGAGATTACGTTCGTGTCAATGGCGGTTCTCGCGTCTCACGATCTTGTCGTCGCGCAGATCTCGCACCCAGGCATTCGCTTTTCTGGCGTTTGCAAAAACCGGGAGAATGCCGGCATATTTTTCAAAAGGATTCTCCGGAGCGCGCGCGGGCCGGAGGATCGTAGAGCCCCTCTCGATTACGAACTCTACACGGTCGCCTTCCCTAAGACCCAGACGCTCACGGATCTGAAGAGGTACCGTAATTTGACCTTTACTGCTGATTGTGCTGCTATGCATCTTTACTCACAGCCTTTACAGTAAAAAAATAGCAGCTTTGCCATGCGATTATTCGCTCCTCGATTATCTGGCAGCCGGTCCCGGCAGCTTCGCACGTATATCGAAGACGATTTGCGTGGCGACTCCTTTGGCGTCGCAAGCCACCGAAGGCGAGACGTAGGCGTCCGTCTGGCCGTGACTGGTGATGCACCGCTCGATATTCAACTTATAGAAGGCCAGCGCGCCTTTGGTATTCGGCAGCTCGCGCGTGAAGATCGAATCGGCGGCTTGGAGGCACCCCCAAATCTTTTCCGTATCTTCGGCGGGCAGGATCTTGGCGGGCAGCAGGGGCGATTCATCAACGATGCGCAAGGACAGCACGACGCCCGGCCGGTCAGGCTGAACTTGATAACCGTAGTTAATGGTCTTGATCAGGCCGGTGGAAGTGATTTTCCGGCAGGCCTCATCTACCATCCTGTAATTGATCTGCTGGCCGAGCTTTAGACCGGACAGGCGAATGATCGAATCCCCCGGCAAGCGCGTGCCTTTCACGTCGATTCCACTGAGCTGAACGAGCTTGTCTTGATCGGCGGGCGGGGACGGCGGCTGCTGTGAAAAAGCGGCGAGTGAAAAACCGGCAAGGGCGAGCAAGGGCCTGGCGCTGCGAGGCGAAAGCATGACGGCGATCCTCCTCTTTTCACGATACTGCCGCCATTCCGAATTTAACCCCACTCGAATCCACGCTCGCTTGGCACGATCCGCCGCAACGTGTAGACGTCGGTTTTGTCCAAATCCTGGCGATGCTCACTGAACCGCTGCC
Organism: uncultured Acidobacteriaceae bacterium; assembly: GCA_963722935.1. GTDB lineage: Bacteria > Acidobacteriota > Terriglobia > Bryobacterales > Bryobacteraceae > Bog-105. The sequence goes on from CAVROY010000003.1 coordinate 677,686, forward strand.
ACGGGTCCCAGACGGCGCTGATCAGTTTGCCCGTGATGCCGTTGCTGTCATCGCTCGCCAGGTAGCCGCACAGGTTGGCTCCCGTTTCGAGCGGCGTTCCTCCCGATTTTTGCTGCTTTAAAGAAGCTTCGTAAAAACCGGTGCCCACCTTTTCCGGGCCGGCCTCAATCACCTCCTGCAGCATCCTGGTATTCAGAGCCCCGGGAGCGACGCTATTCACGTCGATCCCATCCGATTTCAATTCCTCGGCCAGCGTCTCTCCAAACCGTACGACGCCCGCTTTGGCGGCTGCATATGCGCTCAGAAACGGCAGGGGTTTTGTCGCGCCGCCTCCGGACAGCAGGATAATTTTGCCGCGCGACGATTTTCTAAGCAGCGGCAGGAACAGGCGGCAACATAACACCGCGCCCAGCAAATTGATTTGGATCGCGCGCACCCACTCCGCCCAATCCACGTCTGCGATCGACCCCTTGGGGCCATAAATACCGGCGTTGCAAACCAATACATCGACTCCGCCCAGTTCGCCGGCAGCGCCTTCTACCAGTTGCTGCACGTCTGCTTCCGAGGTCACATCCGCGGCCCTCGCGACGATCTTTCCGCTGCCGCCGGCGGCGATCTCCTTCTCTGCCGTTCGGAGGCTGCCGACGTTTCGGGCGCATATTAAAACGTCTGCACCTTCTTTCGCAAATAGCGTCGCGATCGCCCGGCCCAGACCTTGACTCGCGCCCGTAACGACCGCTCGCTTTCCGGCGAGCTTCATCGCAATACCCCAATCGCCACATATTCGATGTTCGGCTGGTCTTTGATTCGATCTTCGAGATGTCTAGACGGATCGAGAATCAGGGAGCGTCGCATGGTGTGCGCGAAAGCGAAGGAGGGAATGTCCCGGAATTCCGGCCAGGGCGTGGCGATCATCGCGGCATCGGCTCCGTTCAGTGCAAGCTCCGCCGAACGGTATAAATGAATCGCGCTCAGATTGTCCGGTAACTGCGCAACGGCCGGATCGTATGCGCGAACGGCTGCGCCTTCTTCCACCAGCCAACGGCACATCTCGACCGATTCGGAACGCCGTAACGTATTCGTTCCCGGCTTGTACGTCAAGCCGAGCACCGCAATTGCTTTGCCTCTTAAGTCGCCGAGCCGTTCGCGAAGGTGACGCCTCGCCCAGAGCCTGTGAAGGGAGTTGCTCGTTCTCACCCCCTCGAGCAGATGAGCCGGCACGGCGTTGTCGTTTCCTATGTCAACCAGAAAGGAAATGTCTCTAGCGAGGGTTCCCCCGGCAAAAGCCCCGCCGGGATGTAGATAAGCCTTCGCTCCAATCCGTACGTCACTCTTCAATCCTCGCTCCACCTCTTGCGCGTCGGCGCCTGTTTTCTCACAAATCGCTGCTACCTCATTTATAAATGCGACCGAAGTTGCCAGAAAGGCGTTGAGCGCGTGCTTGGTCATCTCTGCCGATTCAACCGACATCCACTCGATGTTATTGGTGAACGGCGCAAACAGAGAGGAGATTCGCGCACGGCTCTGCTGATCGCGCACGCCCACCACGACTCGGTCGGGATTTGTAAATACATCAATCGCTTTCCCTAAGCGCAGGTTTTCTGGAGAATAGGCAAAAGCCAATTCCGGACGAATCGCGTTTAGTCTGGCCGTAGATCCGACAGGCAGTTGTGAGGAAATCAGCACTAGCGTATCCGGCTTTACGTGGGGCAACAGATTCGCGACTCGCGAACACACGAATTCGGTGTCGGCGACGTCGTTCTGGTCGACTGGTGTGTCATAGCAGATCCAGAGGACCTCACGTGACGACACGCAAGCAGGATCTGTCGTGAATCGCAATCGTCCCGACTCGACGGCCGACCTCGTTAATTCAGCGAGCCCGGGTTCCTCAACCGGCACCCGATTCGCTTCCAAATTTTCGACGACATCGCGATTGTCATCGAAAGCGATTACGTCGTGCCCTGCATGAGCGCAACAGGCCGCTGTCACAGTGCCGAGATGCCAAAGCCCGGCGATCGAAACTCTCATGGCCGTTTTCTCCGTCACGATGCGGCGCCATCTTCCTCGAGTTTCATGATCAGCAGAGTCATATCGTCGTTTTGGGGAGCGCCGGCGGTGAATTCGTCCGCGGCTTGAAAGACCGCCTCCAGAATTTCATCGGCAGATCGCTCGCGCACGGTTCTAATCGCCTCGATCATGCGCTCCTCGCCCCATTCCTCCTCCTCGATAGTCATCGCTTCACTAATGCCGTCCGTGTATGCAATCAGCACGTCGCCCGGATTCACGCTCACGGCTTGTTCTTCGTATGTGGCAAACGGCAACAAACCGACCACTAAGCCGCCGGCCTCCAGGCGGATCACGTCGGCAGCGCCCTTCGAGTTCTTGCGCAGCAAGACTGGTGGATTATGACCCGCGTTCACATATCGCAGCTCGCGAGCCGCCGTGTCGAACGTCGCAAAGAAGAAGGTCGCATAACGATTGTTCGCGGATGCCTCATACACCAGGCGATTCACATTCTTCATCGTTTTGGCGAGATCGCTTGGACCTTCGAGAGTCATGCCTCGCAACGATGCGCGCAGACTTGCCATCAGAAGCGCGGCCGAAATACCTTTGCCGGAAACATCTCCGACGGCGATGCCGATTCGTTGATCCTCTAGCTCGATCAGATCGTAATAATCTCCGCCGACGCCCAAAGCCGGGCGGCACATGCCGGCCAAGCTCAGCCCCGGCCTGCGCGGCAGCTCCTGAGGGAACAGGCGCTGCTGCACTTCGCGGGCGATCTCGATTTCGCGATTGATCCGCTCCCGCTGCGCCGCTTCTTCGGCGAGCGAGTGGGCCAGTTCGCTGACCTCCAGGGCCAGGCCGGTTTGCGTCGCCACCGATTGCAGAACACGCAGATCGGTCGGCGTGTACGGCTCTTCCGATTTCTTCGGCCCCAAAGCCATGACGCCCATCAGGCGCTGACGACCGGGCAGGGCCAACAACAACTCCGCATTCACGCTGTTCAGCGCTCGCTTCTCTTCCGGAGCGGCTTCGGTCAGCCATTCCTCCGGACGATCGCGATAGACGGTCGCCGGGCGATTGGTTCTAACCAGGTTCTGCACCGTGGATGAATTTTCGGGGAGCAGGACAGGCCCGATGATATTGATTCCCAAGGTCTCCTGCAGTTGAAAGATGTTGCCGCCCCGTAGCCAAACGGCGATTTGCGGCACGTGGAGAATCTCGGAAATACGCCGCGACACGGTTTGAATCAGCGGCCCTCGATCAGTAAAGCGCCGGGCACCTTCGGAGAGTTCGGTCAGCACGGCCTCGGCATCATACGCATCACGAAAGAATTTGCGGTCCACCCAGGCATGCAAATGGCTGCCAACGCCGATTCGCCGGTGCACTGCCGAAGTGCGCGCCACCGCGAACAAGATGCCGACCCCAATCAGAATGAATATGGCCTGGTGCGGATGTCTTTGGAGGACGGGCACGATCAACTTGAAAATGACGAACGCAAGGATGGCGAGCTGTAATAGCACAAGTGTCGCTTTGGCCAGCAGATATTTTGTTCCAATCCGCAGCAGGATGCGAATGTCCATCGCCCGCTGCACGACAACCACGTAGGCCAGCGTGAGCGGAAACACGATAAACCAGATGACCGATAGCGGGAGTGCGAGCCACTCCGGCGGAGCCATTTTCAGATTCGGCAACAGATTCTGAATCAGAATAAGGCCGCCGAACGAAATGCCGCTGCCCACGGCAAGTACTCGCAACCGGCGCCGCGCATCCGCGGTCGATGCCGATCGCAATTTGTCGAAAATCGCAACCAGGAAGAGCACAATGCAACTGAGCGTCAGACCATCGAGCACCCGGTCGGTTTGGGCGCTGAGCTGCACTAGCGAAGCGGGCTGGCCAGCGGCGAAATTCTGCAAATACCAAATCCAAATTTCCACCGTGGAGCCGGCGATGAAGGCGACGGTTAGGACCCACTTCAGCCAGGGCCAACGTATATCCAAACGCCACCGCTCGGGAAAATAAATGCCAAGCCAGAGCAGCGCCAGGAATATCGCCTTCTGCAAAACCATGTACCAGGCGCCAAGCAGGATGAACCAAATACCCGGCCAGAAGCTCCAATCCAGGTTGCCGAACCCAACCTCCGGAAAAGTCAGCAGGACCAAGACGAACCAGGCATTCCTGTCGCGTGGCCGGGCCGCGACCACCCAGCAGCCGACCGCCAAACCGAGCAGCGGGACGAGCAGCACCGGCGTGAGGAATGCGATATTACCGCCGAGGCTAAAATTGGGCCCTTCCCAAGCAGGTAGTGGAACTCGTATTTGCCGGGTGAGCCCTTTTGGAGTGCGGATGCCGAAATTCACCGTATCGCCAGGCTTGCTGCGCGCGACAACATCGTTCAGTTGCGCGCGACCGGTGAACGGGACGCCATTGAGGGTTTCTAGAATCTGGCCGGTATGAAGGCCCGGCGCTTTTGTGCCCTCGCGGACAAAGGTTATGGTTCGTCCGTCATCGCCGAATTCAATAGGTGTTCTCGCATATTCTGCACTGCGGAAGAATTCCGAGTACAGCGCCACAGCTCCCGCGACGTAGTAGGTCAGGCCCGCTGCGGCGTACAGGAATAAGAGGGCGTGGAGCGCGCGCGCCGATTTGGACCTCATCGGTGGCATTGTCTCGCACCGGGCGCAACGCTATTTTCGGAAAACGAGTGTGAAGAAGGTCAGAACGCCGAACAGGATCACGAGATTCAGGCCGAGAACGAGGCTGAGCGCCGTATAGAGCCGTCGCTCACGCGGCGTTACGAAATGCTCAAGCGCGAATGCTTCGGATGCTTGCTCCTGTTGTTTGGCGCGCTGCAGCTCTTCTGGTGCAAGGGACGGACGCCTACGGACAAGTTCGGGTATGGCCCTACTCCTCACCTGTCTTATCGGTCTTTCGCGACCGGATCTGCAGACGATCTCTATAGCGACGATGCTTCCATCCAGCGCGCCTGGATCTCCGATTTCCAACTGCCGCGTAGAGGAGACCGCATGGCGCGCGCCATCAGATCGGCATCGTCGGTCTCGCGCTTATACAGGCGCACGACATCTGCTACGCGGACTTGCTCGTCGCCGGTCGCGACCTGCTCCATCGGATCGCCTGCTGCGAATTCACCTTCTTGCACTACCGAAAAGTAGATTCCCGACCGGCCGCTTTTCCAGAAAAGCTTCACCATGTCGGTGCGGCCCATGCGCAGCGCCAGTTTGTAGCAGGGCATTCTCGGCTGCGCGACTTGCAACACCGCGGTTCCGATGCGAAACCGGTCGCCGATGTGAGCGCTCTCCTCGCTGATTCCTTCCGTGGTCAGGTTCTCGCCGAACGCGCCGAAAGGCAGATCCGTGCCCGGTAACTGCTGCCGCCAATACTCGTAATGTTCGTGCGCGTATAAGTAGACGGCCTTGTTTGGGCCGCCGTGCGCCTGCAAATCGGATTGACGGTCGCCCTCCAGGTTGAACCCGCGCAATTTCACGCGGCCTTCTACCGGCGATTTGAAGATGCTGGTCACCACCGTTCCCTCTCGGGTCTCAATTTTCCGCGGGTGGCCAACATTCACGGAGAGCACGCGCATTCGTACTTCTTACGTTAGCGGCATGCGATTCAAACACATTTTTCGCGGTTACAGCAGCGCTCGCGCCAAGGCCGGAGCTCGGCTAAGCCTTAAGTGGCGCTGTTTAGGAGCTCTCATAAAATCTCGAAACTATTTACTTTGATCAGAGCACTAACCAGAGTTAAAAATCTTGTCTTGGAGGACTTAGTGAAAATCAAAGTATCAAAGGTGGCAGTTTCTCTGTGCCTGCTGCTTGTCAGTATCGTTACAGCATCGGCCGCAACGGTTACATATTCTTTTCAGGCGGAGGTCCCCACGAACAGCGGACCGATGCCGGGTAACTTCGTGCTGACTGTGCCTGACTTCGTAACCGGAATGCCTCTAACCCAATTCACGGGAGGCGATTTCGATTCTTGTTCAGCACCTGGAACCGGAGTATGCATTGGCCAGTTCACGGTCGGGCCTTCTCCGATCAGTGGGCAAGCTGACGATATCAGATTCGGCAACGATGTTTGCTGCTTTGTCTACTTCTTCCCTGATATGAGTTTCACGACGCCCGGGACCTACACGGCTGACCCCTTTCATTCTGCAGGAACGGCGACGCTCAACGTCAGCGTAAACGGCGTTCCGGAACCGAGCACGTTCGGTTTGGCTGCGGTTTCCCTATTGGTGGTTGTATCTAGGCTTCGTAAGCGTCGGGTCCACTAAAGATGCGGCTGAGCGCACGCCCGACAACGAGTTTAGCCGCTCGTAAAAGGGCTGGCGGATGGCTGTTTGCCGGAGCCTCATCGCGGACGAGAACTCCATAGGCAGATTGATCGGCACGACTCCCTCAGGCTGAAATCCAAAATTCTTACAACGCAGATTTCAAAACAACCGTCCCAGCGCTGCCCATCCCGAACAGCACCAGCGTTCCCGCGGTCAAGTTGACGGGACGCGCGTCCCGGAGTAGTGGCGAAGGCGCACGGACCCGGCGCTCCATTTTCGGGTATACTATATCAAAAGATGTACTACTATGCCTAAATACGACCGCCCGGAGATAGAAAATTTCCTGCCGCTATCCCTTCCTGTGTTTCACATGCTGCTTATTCTCAGTGAAGGCGAACGGCATGGCTATGCCTTAAAGCGCGAAATTGCGCGCCAAACACAGGGCCGCACGAATCTCGGTGCAGGGGTGTTGTATGGATCAATAAATAAAATGCTGCAGCAGGGCTTGATCGTGGAATCCGGCGAACGGCCCGATCCTCACCTGGACGATGAGCGTCGCCGCTACTACCGCATCACACCTCTCGGTCTCAAAGTAGCCCAGGCCGAGGCCATGCGAATGCGCGAGTTAGTGGGCTTAGCAAAGGAAAGGATCGGATTACCAAAGCTCGCGAGAGGTGAAGCATGAATCTCTCTCTAAGGTTCTACCGCGTCCTCCTGAAGCTGTTCCCGGCGCGTTTCCGCGAGGAGTACGGGACGCTGTTGGAACAACAATTCGACAGAGAGTATCGAGAGCTTCGCCGGCCGCTCGATCACCTCTGGCTTTGGCTTCGCGCTCTGCACGACCTCGCCGTTTCAATTCCTCGAGAATTCTCGAACGAGCTCGCGCAGGACCTCCGCTACATCGCAAGAATCTCGGTGCGGCGTCCCTTTCTCACCTTACTTATGTTGCTGCCCCTCAGTCTTGGTATTGGCGCAACTGCCGGCGTTTTCAGCGTCGTGAACGCCTTGCTGATCCGTTCACTCCCGTTCCACGATCCCGATCGGCTCGTGCAACTGTGGATGTTTCCGCGCAACATAAGCCAGAGCCCTTCGTCCTTTTATGACTGGGCTCACCATAGCGCCTATCTGCAGGATGCAGCAGGCTACGATTCACTCGAAATGAATGTCAGCCGCGCCTCAGCCGCGCTCCGCGTCCGCGTGACGGAAACATCCGCAAATTTCTTCCATCTGCTCGGCACCGGTTCGGCTATCGGCCGAACCTTTCTTCAAAAGGAAGATACTCCCGGTAAGAACGCCATTGCCGTCATCAGCTATGGCCTTTGGCAGGAGCTCTTCGGCGGCGATCCCCGCGTCTTGGGGACGACGATTCATGTGAACGGAGCGCCGCTCGAAATCGTGGGCGTGTCGTCTGCCGGTTTCGATTATCCCGAGCACACCGCTGTCTGGACGCCTACGGCGTTTGAATTCGGCCGTATTCCAAAGACACAAATCGTTTTCGGAAACACCCTCGGCCGGTTAAAACCGGGTCTCTCGCGCCGCCAGGCCGAAGGCATATACGAGGCCGACGTCCGGCGCATCGCACCGGGCTACCTGAATCGCGATGAAATGAATCGGCCGAGGCTGATCTCTCTCACTCAACAGCTCGCCGGCTCTGCCGGAAAGAGCTCACTTGTCCTGCTCGGAATGGTAGCGTTCGTTCTATTAATCGGATGCGCAAACGTCGGGAACATCCTACTCTCTCGCACCACCGGACGTCGCAAGGAGTTGGCCATCCGAGCGGCTCTCGGGGCCAGCAAAGCTCGTCTTGTGCAGCAACTCATCTCGGAAAGCATTCTGCTGTCGCTTGTCGCAGGTGCAGGCGGACTTGCGGTGGCGCAATGCGCGTCCAGTTTGTTCTCGAAACTTCAGCCCTCGCCTTCAGATTTCCAGCAATACTCAGTCCTCGATTGGCGTGTTCTTGTATTCGCAATGGCATTGGCCATTCTCACAGGCCTTCTCTTCGGTGTTTTACCGGCTCTTCTGGTTGCGCGCCAGGATCACTCCAATGAGCTGGTTCACCGGGAATCCCTCCTGTGTGGTTCACCTGCAAATCGTGTCCGGTCGATGCTTCTCATACTGCAGGTGGCCCTCACGCTCATGCTGGTGTCAGGCGCCATTGCAATGGGTCATGGATTTCTGAAGCTTATCGGAACCGATTTAGGCTTCGACAGACATGATGTTGTCACCATGAGCGTGTCTCTGGTGGGCACGCGCTTCGATTCCGACCCTAACTACAATTCCAACCTTCAGCAATACTACGGCGACGCCCTGAATCGTCTGCGGGCGGTACCCGGCGTTGAGTCGGCCGCCCTGGTCGATTACCTGCCGCTACTATCAAACCTGTTCGAAGGCGCTGACTATCGCAGCGCTTCCGGCCGGAAAGTATTTCTAGCTCTGGTGAGCGTGGTGACCCCTGGATATTTCAAGACCATGGGGGCGCGTATTCGCTATGGCCGCGATTTTCTGCCCGGTGACCGTGAGCCATCCTCGCAAAGCGTAATCGTCAACCGCAATTTTGCGCGCCTGCTGGGTGGAGTGTCGGACCTCGTTGGAAAGCAAATCATTCAAGATTCAACCAAGAAGGCATACACCGTCATTGGCATCGTCGAGACGATGCGAAACGATCCCAAATTGCCTACAAACGCAGAAATTTACTACGACGCCGAGCGCTCTCCGCGGAATTTCATGACCTTCGTTGCAAAAGTACATGGACGGCCGGAGGCATACCTGAGCATCTGCCGCGATGCCGTGCAACAAGTCGACCACGAGATCCCGGTTTTCGGCGCGAAAACACTGGACCGGCGATTCCAGGACGCGATTGCCCAGCCGCGTCTGTATATGATTATTGTTTTTTTTCTCGGAGCATTTGCCCTGCTGCTCGCCCTCACGGGAGTCTATGGCGTCGCGGCTTACTCGATCTCGCAGCGAACACATGAAATCGGAGTGCGCATCGCCGTGGGCGCTTCCATTCCACAAGTGCGCGTCCTGGTTCTACAACAAACGCTGCTGCCGGTCTTTCTCGGCATGCTCGTGGGGGCGGGAGGATTCGCCGCCGTCGGAAAAGTAATCCAGCACTTCATCGCTTCCGCGTCCTCTTCCGGCGCGGCAATTTCGATATCCGCTCTCGTTCTGCTCGCGATCACAGCAGCCAGCGCGGTCTGGATTGCAACCCAGCGCATCCTTCGGCTCAATCCAATCGACGCCCTGCGCTTGGAATAATCTTACGTTGACTGGCATGGAGGTGTGAAGGGATTCGCGCCGTTCAATGCCAATAATTAGCAAGAATTGCCATATACCCGGCAATGCCGTGCGCTAGATTTGAAAGAGAAGCATGCAGACGATGAACATTTCTCTGCCCGACCCGATGAAGCAATACGTCGAGGAACAGGTAACCGCCGGCGGTTACAGTAGCGCCAGCGAGTATGTCTGCGAGCTGGTACGTGCCGACCAGAAACGCCGCGACAAAGAGCAGCTCGAGCAGCTTCTCGTGCAGTCGCTCAAATCCGGCAAGCCTATCGATATCACCCCCGAGATGCTTGACAGTGTGCGCCGAAGGCTTCGCGCCCGCGCCAAAGCCCGGAACTCGGCTAAGCGTTAAGTGGCGCTGTTTAGGCTGCGTCCCCCTCGCGTGGCGCGAAATCAACACGCATGTTGACTATCTTGAGGAACAGACAGGCCTGGAAACCGCCGAGCGCTTCCTCGACCAGCTCGTGAGCAGTTTTCAGGCGCTCGCGGATATGCCTAAAATGGGCCGTCTATGCGGCTTTCGCAAATCCTCGACACGTCGGCTTCGCCGCTGGCAGGTGAAGGAGTTTGAGAGCTGGCTTATTTTCTATCAAGTAACACGCGACGGCGTGGATATTGTTCATGTCATCCACGGCGCGCGGGATATTGAAGCCCTGTTGAACAACTAAAACGTAAGCGGGAACGGCCACGCGCTCCGCGGCCGAGTGACAGAAACATCCGCATTCAAAACATCGGATCCATTCAGCCCGGGCATGTGAATGTCGAGCAGGAGCAGATCCACTTCGCGCGATGAGAGCGTGTTCAGCACCTCTGCTCCGTTGCGGCATTCCTGAACAATCTCAAACTCCCGATCTGCCTCGATCAAAAGTCTGACCCGATCTCTCGCGAGCGGCTCATCGTCTGCGATAACGGTTTTGATTCTCATTGGGCTCGCGCTCATACGGGATATTTATATAGGCCTCAAAACCCCCGGATTCGAGTCTGCCCGTCCGAAACTCATAGTTATCGCCATAGAAAAGTGCGAGTCTTTCTTCCGCATTCTTGAGTCCGATTCCATGACCAGGTTTGGTCGGACTGCTCAGTGCTGGATCGGTATTACGTACTGTCAGGTGTAGACGTGCTTCCCGGTGTTCGGCCCTCAGCTTGATAAAGCTGCTCTCCTCAGAGCGGGAAACGCCGTGGCGGATTGCGTTTTCCACGATTGGCTGGAGCAGAAAACAGGGTAACTGCGCATCAAGCGAATTGGGATCGATATTCATGTCTACTTGCAGCCGATCTGCAAAACGCGTCACCTCAATTGACAGATAGTCGTCGATCAATTGCAATTCCTGCGCGAGGGAAACTTTCTCCGGCGTGTTTCTCCGAAGTGTAGTTTTGAGGATCGCGTTCAGATTTTGGAGTGTTCGGAGCGGGTGCTCCTTGCGATCCTGTTCTATCAGCGAGGTAATCGCATTTAAGGTGTTGAACAGGAAGTGGGGCTCAATCTGCATCTGAAGCGCACGGAGGTGTGCCGCAGAAAGCTGGCGCTCCAGCGAGAGAGTCCGCATCTTGTCGCGCTGAGATGCCAATCGCAGATGAATCACGCCGGTTAGACCGAAGATAAAGCCGTAGAGCAGGAGCTCAAAAAAGAAGCGATTCAGGTTGAGATAACTGTAGGTGGCTGAGCCTGGAACGGGCCATTGCCGTTTCGACCATTCGACCATACCCTGCAGAACGAACACGTGCGCCCCAGCGACCATGACGGCGATACAAGCGTGTTTGAATGCCGATGAGAACGAAAAGAAGTCTTTTCCGCTTCTTTCACCAAACTTCCAAATGGCGGCTGCCGCAAACCCCCACCAACACCAGAGGACGAGGCCATACAAGACCGACGGAAGTATTGGGTAGCCAGGAACCGACTGAATGGTAATTGAATGCATTCGGCTGCGGCGATCAGCGCCAAAACGAGAGCGAAACATTGAACACAAACCAGCGGATGCTCCGCCAGTATGTTCGCTTGCCGGCCGGCAGGATCTTTCCCTATTGGTGAGTTGCCTGCTGCCGCAGAAGTTTCCTCGGTCTGGAGCACGGCTCTAGCAATAGTACCCATCACATCTATGATCCCGGTTTAGGGGACAAAACGACGACGGTTACGCACCGCGTAAGCTCTACATCTCTCGCCGCCCAGGCCATTCCGCTGGTTGCCATTCCAGTGCGCGCTTTAAGCTTTCGGAAAGCTGCTCAGAATCGCCATCCTCAAACGGAGAATCACTCCATTGAATTTGGAGTGCGTCCCGGCCTTTCAAGGCAGCCCATGTGGAAGTCGCCACCACCACAACACCTCCGCACGTGTATTTATCGGGTCCTCTCGGGTCAATCTGAAAAACCTTGAGCACGCCGGGAACGGCCAACGTTTTACCAGCGTTGTAGTGGAGCGCGACGCTTCCGTAATGCGGCCGTCGCGCGATGACCGCAAAGCGCATCCCAGGGAGACGTATGTCCAGTCCGTACTTCGCCTTGCCTGTCACTTTATCCGGCACATCGAGCCGGGGTACGGACGTGCCGATCAGTCGAAACTCAGCGGGAACTTTCAGGCGAATTTGATCGGTGGCGGGCACGGGAAGCTGCCTGGCATGTGCCACTAACTGGCCGTACGGCAGTTTGCGTCCGGTCGGGCGATGGATCACGCAGCCGAGCTTTGCGGAGCAGTCTTTCCGGTCGACGCCCCACTGGTTCGCGGCAGCAGCGATCATCATCTCTCTGAGAGCAGCGCCAGCCCGCCGCAACGGCATGTAGGAGCCACTGACACTCGAGCTTCCACCTGTGCCCTCTGTCAGCAACGGCTGAACTGCCGTGACGTTGTTCCAATCAAGTTCCGCTTCTTCGGCGAGAATCATCGCAAGCGACGTGAGGACGCCTTGGCCCATTTCGGCTTTGCGGACCTGAATAACGGCTGTTCCGTCTGGGTTGATGCAGACCCATGAGTCTAACGGAGTTGGCTCACTGCGCTGTTCTACAACAGGCGCTTTACCATCGAGCCGGAAAGACGAGTGTGAGAACCAGGCCACTGGTACTGGCTACGAACGAGCGCCTCGAAACAGTCATGACGTATCCTCTTGCGCGGCGTGGCGGATCGCGCGCCGTATACGCGGGTACACGCCGCAACGGCAAAGATTGCCACTCATGGCCTCGTCTATCTCCGCATCTGTGGGAACGGGATGGCGCTTCAGGTAACGCAGCAGCGGACACGATGGAATAAAATTCGCACAATATCTGGGAAGTGACGTATAGCGTTGTTGCGCCCGTGCGCGCTGTACCAAGCAACGTGCGGGATGCAACGGACTGCGGCGCATCCGTATCAAGCGCGTAAACCAGAATGTTAGCGTCAACAGTTCCGGATTGAATGGGCATCGTCGTAAAGGTCGCGACGAAGCAATGAGCCTATGGCTCCAAGGCTCCAAAGCGGCAATGGTACAACCGAGCTGGGCCGCAAGGCTTTTTGAAGGTGAGCATCAACTTCTCCTTCGATAAACCCGTCCCGGTCAGTCTGTGCGTTACCTTCCTGCACGGCGGCGCGAAAGCGCGCTTCATCGAGCAAGCGCAACGCGGCTTTCCTGACTAGCGCCTCTGGGTCGGTCCCTGAGGTGCTGGCAATCTGTGCAAGCTCGTTTTCCTGTCGGGCGTGAAATGAACTTCCATGGCTTCACAGTACGGGAAAACCCCCTGTGAGGCAATTTTTCGCGCCCCAACCGACCCTGCAGTGGCTGAAGGCTAGCTTCCGACGCGCTATTGCTTACACTGAATTTAGCTTGCGGAGAAGCATCGGTTTTCTCGTTTCGATCTGCGTAGCGGCCGCTGTTTTGTGGTTATTACGGCCGGATGCGGCGAGGGCACGCGGGCGCTGGACGGAACTGAATATTGGTCCGTTCTACGCCGATACGGACGGGGAAAGCGGCGCGGCGCGAGATGCCCTGACACAACTGGAACAGGTGCGCTGGGTGCTGGGCGGGTTGCTGGAATCGAAAGACCTGCCGAGCGTCTGGCCGATTCGCGTGGTTTTGAGCAATGCAGCGAAAGCGGAAGCGAACGCATCTGCCGGACAGTTCGTTTGGCGCGACGGCGAGTACATTTTGGGTGCGGCGCCGGGAAGTCGTCTTCCGCTGGATGAAGCCGCCGGTATTCTGTTGGACGCAAACACGCCGCGGCTTCCTCCGGAGGTCGAATCCGGTCTGCGGCAGCTCTTCGGAACACTCGAAGCGAAAGGCAGCCGGGTGAGCTGGGGCGGCGCGCCGGCGCATCCGGACCTGGCATGGGCGCGCATGCAGTTGTTCGCGACCAAATTCCAGTACTCCGCCGATTTCCACATTTTCATCGCGACCGTGCGCACCGGCAGTCCATTGCGTCCCGCAGAGCAGAACGCCTTCGGGAAAAATATCGACGTGCTGGAGCGCGAAGCGGCCGCTAATCTGGCCGCAGGAAACTGGCAATCTGTTCCAGTGTCGGGCCGGCCACTCGATCCTAAGCGCGATTTGGGCGAGCACAGCGTCGAAGCGCCGTTGGCCGAATTGTATCTGGCGGATGCCGGCCTGGTTTCGGGACCGGAGGGCGCTAAGGCCGCCTATCAATCCGCGGTCCAAGCCGGAGGGATGGCGTCGGCGCTGGGCTATGAACGATTAGCAGCGTTAGCAAAAGTGAGCGGCGGAGATCCGAAGCCGCTGCTTGAAGACGCGATCCGGGCCAATAGCAGAAGTGCGCCAGTGTATGTTTCCGAGGCCGAGTTCAAACCAGCAGATGAGGCTTTACCGTTGTTGAAAGAGGCCGCGCAGCTCAATCCGCTGTGGGCAGATCCCGTATTCCGGCAGGCGCAATTGATTAGCGATCCGGCGGAAAAAGAGACGCTGCTGAAGAAGGCGGTGCAATTGGACCCGCGGAACACAGAATATTGGATAGAACTGGCACAGCTCCAAGGCGACCGTGGGGAAGCGACCGCGTCGCAAGGCACCTGGCTCCGAGCGGAAAATTCCGCGCCGACGGATGCGGAACGCGAGCGCGTTCACGGCCTTCGAGTCAATTCCGAGCAGGAGCGGCTGAACGCCTCTGAAAATGCGCAGCGCAAAGCACGCGAGGCCGTACACCTCGAAGATGAGCAGGCTCAGCAAGCGGAAACGGACCGGATTCGAGCAGCCGAACAGGCCGCGAACGCCGCCAAGGACGGTGCGGCAGGCACCGAAAAGCCGGAAACAGTGGTTCCCTGGACCGATGTTGTTCCGCGCAAGAAGCTGAATGGCAGCCTACTGCAGGTCGATTGTTTAGGTAGCGATGGGCGGCTTTTGATTCGAGACAAGGCGGGCGATACGGTGCAATTATTACTGAAGGACCCCTCGGCGGCCGGCCTGAGTTGCGGCGCACAGAAACCCGCTCGCCGTGTTTCGCTGACTTATGCTGCGCAAGCGGACGAGCGGTTCAAGACCGCGGGAACGGTTGTCACGATTGCGGTGCAGTGAGCCTCGCCATTCGAGCAGCCACGCGCGCGGATCTTCCGACGTTGCTTGCGATTGAGCGGGAATCCTTCGTTCGACCGCACTGGGAAGCCGAGGATTTTCTAAAGGCGGGATGCCTGGTGGCGGAACTGGACGGCGAAATCGCCGGGATGCTGGTGGCACGCCAGACCTTCTTCGGCGATACGACGCAACCACCGGAACGGGAAATCCTCAATCTGGCCGTAGCGAGGCGTTTTCGCCGCCGGGGAATCGCAACCGCGCTCTTAGAAGAGGAAATGAGCCGGAAAGCCGTTTTCTTCCTCGAAGTGCGCGAATCCAATACCGCGGCCCAGCAGCTTTACAGAAAGTTTGGCTTTATGGAAATCGGGTACCGCCCCAACTATTACCAGTCCCCACTGGAAGGAGCTATTGTCATGCAGATGAAATGATGCTAATTTTGTGATGCGGATGGCCACTGGTGACCAGCCGCGGTGAGCCCGCGTCCGGATAGTTTGGGCGCGGAGCGAAGATTCAGACACAGACTGATGCACCTCACACCCACCGGGCCAGATTCTTTCTTCCAATATCCAGAACCAGACTCGGCGTGGCGCCTCGATCAAAAGAAACGCGCACTAGGAGACCCTTTCATGGAGAATCAAACGCAAGAAGATTTGAAAGCGCATCTGCTCGCGACGAATGAGCAATTCCGGTCGCTTGCCGAGCAGCATGCGCTACTTAAGAAAGAAATTGAAACGATTGAATCGAAAGCTCACGTCACGCCGGCGGATGAGCTGGAGGAACAGCGTCTCAAGAAGCAAAAGTTGCGTCTTAAAGATCAGATGAACGAGATCCTGGCGCAATATAAGACTGCAAGCGTCGGATAGCTCTCTTAGCATTTTCATTCGTTTTCGCCAGGGAATCCGTTACGGTTCCCTGACGGAACATCCAGCGGAACCGGCTCGTATATCGAGCACGAGCTATGTTTCAAGATCTCGTTTACGGACTCCGCCGGCTCTTCAAGACCCCACTTTTCACCCTCATCGCCGTCGTCACGCTCGCCTTGGCGATTGGCGCGAATACGATAGTTTTCAGCGTCGTGAACACGCTCCTGCTGCGCCCTTTGCCGGTTGAGCGGCCCCAGGACCTGGTTTCCTTTGTAGACAGCCAGAGCTTCCCGAATTATCGCGATTTCCGGGACCGGACGCAGGCGCTATCCGGTCTGGCGGCGATCCGGATCGGCATTGTGGCGATGAGCCATAGCAGCGAGAATGCCCGCGTGTGGGGCTACGAAGTCACCGGGAATTATTTCGGGCTGCTTGGAGTTCGTCCGGCGCTCGGGCGGTTTTTTACGCCCGCCGAAGACCAGAAGATCGGAGGAGACCCCTACATTGTTTTGAGTTATTCGACCTGGCGGCATCGCTTCGGAGGCGATCCGAGAGTTGTCAATCAAACGGTCAAGATCAACGGTCTCAGTTACACGATTTTGGGAGTGGCTCCGAAAGGATTCTTTGGAACGGAGCTGCTCTATGCTCCCGAGTTTTGGGTGCCGATGTCGATGGAACCGCAAGTCGAGCCGGGAAACAATTGGCTCAACAATCGCATGACCTGGGATGCTTGGGTGCTGGGACGCGTGAAGCGTGGTATATCGCGCGTTGCGGCTGAACACGAAATACAAGGCATCGCGGCGCAACTGGTGCGAGAGCATCCGGCAGAAAACGATGGCATGCGGGTGCGTTTGACAGCACCCGGCTTTGTGGGCGGATCGTTACGAGGTCCGGTAACGGCGTTCGCCAGTGTCGTGATGGGCGTTGCACTGCTGGTGCTGTTGATTGCGTGCACGAACCTGGCAAGTTTCTTGCTGGCGCGCGCGACTGATCGCAGGAAAGAGACGGCAATCCGGCTGGCGCTGGGGGCGGGACGCTTCCGGGTTTTACGGCAGTTTCTGATGGAGAGCCTGTGGCTCGCGGTCCTGGGCGGAGCGGCGGGCCTGCTGCTGGCGTGGTCGCTTACAGGATTGATCTCGGCGGCTGGACTACCGTTCGACGTTCCATTGAATAAGACACTCCAGATCGATCCGCACGTGCTTTTCTTCACGCTGGCGGCTTCTTTGGGAACCGTGCTGCTCTTCGGATTTGTGCCAGCTCTGAAAGCGGCTCGCCCGGATGTGATTCCGGCGCTCAAGAACGAATCCTGGTCTCGACGGCTGCGCCGCTTTGAATTGCGGGATGTCTTCGTGACGGGACAAATTGCGCTGTCGATTGTACTGCTGGTGGGATCGGTACTGGTGGTACGAAGCCTGCAAAATGCTCTTACGGTGAACGTGGGATTCAATCCCAAGAATGCCGCGTCGGTCGCCTTCGATTTGGGAGATCAGGGCTATACGAGCGCTCAGGGCATGGAATTCCAGAAACGGATTCTGCAGCGCGTAGAGCAACTCCCGGGAATCGAACGGGCGAGTGAAGCGAACACCATCCCGTTGAGCTTGGACGTGTCGACGACGGGGTTAATCGTGTATGGAAAACCGGAGACGCCCATGGGCGAACGCACGCGCACCATTACGTATTCGGCAGGGCCGGATTTCTTCCGCACCATGCAAACCAGAATGCTCGAAGGGCGCGATTACAACTGGCGCGATACACCGAAGTCGCCGAAGGTGGTCATCATCAATCGCGCTCTGGCGAAGCGGCTGTTTCCAAATGAAGACGCGCTGGGGAAACGGATCGGGCAAGGCGGCAACGTATGGTGGCAGGTCATCGGAGTTGTGGAAGACGGCAAGTACGCGTCTCTGAACGATCAAGATCAGCCGGTCGTTTTCTGGCCCTTGATGCAGCAGTACGATAGCACGACGGCGCTGGTAGTGCGTTCGCATTTGCCTGGAGATCAAGTGATCGCCATGCTGCGGAAGGTAGTTCGAGAAATGGATCCAACCATGCCGCTGTTCGACGTAGGGACGCTCGAAAATCATTTGGCGCTGCCGCTCACTCCGGCGCGGCTGGCTGCCTCGGCACTGGGCTCCTTCGGTTTTCTCGCGGCTGTGCTGGCGGCAGTGGGCGTGTATGGCGCCGTGGCGTATGCCGTAGCGTAGGCGCACGCGCGAAATCGGCATCCGGGTCGCGATTGGCGCTCAGCGGCATAATATTCTGAGCCTGATTGCGAACCGGACGGGCGTGGTGCTGGGTATCGGAAGCATAATCGGCATTGCGGCTGCGCTGGGAGTGGGGCGATTCTTCCGGGCCGTGCTCTATGGCATTAGCCCTAAGGACCCGGCGACCTTCCTAATTGCGACAGCGCTGATGTGCCTGGTCGCGGTGGCAGCGTGCATCCTACCTGCACAGCGCGCGCTGGCAATAGATCCCACAACTGCATTGCGGGACGAATGATCTCGAGAATCGAGAGCTAAGAACCCCGCTTCGCCAGGGCAGTCCGTGTTTTGGATGGCGAATGCGTGGAAGCGCCATCGTGCAGCGCCAGCAGCTCTTCAATGCGCTGCTGGATGGTCGCGGGTTTAGTGGAATTCTCGTCTCCGCGCGGCGGTGTCTGGTAGTGGATATACCCTTTTCGATCGATCAGCACAAGCTGCGGCACAACCGTGTATTCGGCGAAGCTGAACCCCATGAACGCCATGAATTGATCGCGCGGCACCCAACCGACCGGGAACCCGACCTGATAGGTGGTCGTGAACGCCTCCACCATCGCGGCGGCCTGTTCCGGCGTGCGGCCCTGGTCGAGAACGTTGATAGCGAGATCGATGGCCTGAAAGCCGCGGCTGCCGTACTGTTGCTGGAATTGCGTCATCACGCGCGAGGCGGCCTGGCAATGTGGACAGGTGGTCAGGATAAATTCAATGGCTACCACTTTGCCGCGATACTGGCTCAACAGCCGCTCACCCTGGCCCGGCAGTTGAAAGGCCAGCTCTGGCGCTTTGCGAGGCTCATTCGGAGTTTGGGCCAGCAGGCAGCCTGTGAGCGCCAAAGCGAGAGCAGAGGAACATAGGATTTTCTTCACAGAGTAACTCTCTCCACAGTGTACTCGGGACGAGGTAGTCGTGTTTTATAGTACGGAAGCAGTGGGCGCGGTTCCCGAAAAGCAGTTTATCGTCAGCGTGGGCATCAGCCGGACCAGTTACGGCGAAGTAGCCGGGTTGTGCAGCGCGTGGGCGGCGGAACGAAACGCGGCGCCAAGGGCGAAGGCGCGCTACATCTGCGCACGTCGGTCCACGGGATTATGCTGGCGCACGACGATCCGGAGATCGCCACGATTTTGAATGCAGCCGACATTGCGACACCGGACGGAATGCCCGTGGTGTGGGCGCTGCGCTCGTTTGGACACCGGGAGCAGCAACGGGTATATGGCCCAACGTTGATGCTCGCGATTTGCGCGCGTGCAGAAAAGGAAGGCCATCGTATCTTTCTATATGGGGGCCACGAAGAGGTGCTGCCGGTACTGGTGAAGAATCTGCACGAGCGATTTCCGAAATTGAATATTGCGGGGTGGTACTCGCCGCCGTTCCGGCCGTTGACCGCCAGCGAAGAAGAAGACGTGCAGCGGAGAATCCGCGATTCGGAGGCCGATATTGTGTTTGCAGGAATCAGCACGCCGAAGCAGGAGCGCTGGATGTACGAACATCGCAGCGCGTTCCCGGGCGTAACGCTAGTGGGAGTGGGAGCGACCTTCGATTTTTTTTCGGGCAGAACGCGCCAGGCCCCCGCATGGATGCAGCGGCACGGGCTCGAGTGGTTCTTTCGTTTGACACGCGAGCCGTTGCGGCTGTGGAGACGTTACTTGCTGACCACTCCGCGGTTTCTGCCACTCTGGGCGAAACAAAAATTCACGAGGGGGCATTGAATCGTGTCTTCACCAGATCCACTTATAGAAGCCGCACGGGCAGTCCGCGAGCGAGCGCATGCACCGTTCTCCAATTTCAAAGTTGGAGCGGCGATTGAAGATGAAAACGGGTGTGTGTTCACGGGATGCAACGTCGAAAACGCCACTTACGGACTGAGCCTGTGCGCCGAGCGAGTGGCCGTGTTCAAATCGATTTCCGAGGGCGGCGGGAAGGCCCGGCGGATCGCCATCGTTGCCGACACCGAAACACTTACGCCTCCCTGCGGCGCTTGCCGCCAGATCGTATGGGAGTTCTGTGGAGACGCGGAGCTGATCCTGGCAAATCTTAGCGGGAAACGGGAAAGCTTGCGGCTCAAACAAATTTTTCCGAGGCCCTTCGATGCGTCATTTCTATAGTGCACTCTGGCTGCTGGTATTCGCGACGTGGCATGCGGCCGCAGCGGAACCAGCCGATTGGCTGATTCGCGCCAAGTACGTGATCACGATGGATGCGCAGCATCGAGTGATCGAACAAGGCGCTGTGGCGATCCGCAGCGAGAACATTGTTGGCGTTGGCGCAGCACGCGATATCGCACAGCGTTTCACCGCGACCCACGTATTGAATAAGCCCGAGGCCATCTTGATGCCGGGCTTCATCGATACGCACACGCATGCACCGATGTCGCTGTTTCGGGCGATTGCAGACGACATGCGCCTGGATGCGTGGCTCAACAAGTTTATTTTTCCAGCCGAATCGAAGAACGTTTCGCCCGAGTTCGTGCGCTGGGGAACGCGGCTGGCGTGTCTCGAGATGGTGCTGGCGGGAATCACGACGTACACGGACATGTATTACTTCGAGGACGTCGAGGCTGAGGCGGCCAAGGAAGCCGGCGTGCGGGGCGTTTTGGGTCAGACCGTCATCGGGTTCCCTGCCCCGGACCACAAGACCTGGCAAGAAACGCTCAAAGCAACCGAGCGATACATTCAGAGGTTCCAGCATGACGATCTGATCACGCCTACAGTTGCGCCGCACTCGATCTACACGCTGCCGGATGAGGCGCTGATCGCCTCGCACAAGCTCGCGGTGAAATACGGTGTACCGCTTGAAATTCATTTGGCGGAAGCGCGGAAGGAACGCGATGACGCTGTGCGGACGCGTCACATGACGCCCACGCAGACGCTAGAGAAGCTGGGAGTATTGGACGGCCGGGTCATTGCCGCGCATTGCGTGTGGGAGAACGACGACGATCTGGCGATTCTGAAGCGACATGGCACGGGCGTGGCGCATTGCCCTTCGAGCAACATGAAGCTCGCCAGCGGAGTGGCGCGAGTGACGGACATGCTGCGGCGCGGCATCACGGTTGGACTGGGAACGGATGGATTCGCCGGCAGCAATGACACCGCAGATTTGATTCTCGAGATGAATATTGCGGCAAAGCTGCAAAAGGTCACAATGATGGACCCGACCGTACTACCCGCCGAGCAGGTTGTCCAGATGGCCACGATAGGCGGCGCGCGCGTGCTTGGATTAGAAAAGGAGATTGGGTCGCTCGAGCCTGGGAAGCGGGCAGACCTGATCACCGTCACCGTCGGATCGCCTAACGCAGTGCCGCTCTATAACGTGTATTCGCAGATCGCCTATGCAACGAAGGCGGGCGACGTTCAGGACGTGTTCATTAATGGACGGCAGATTGTGAGCGCGCGTCACGTGTTGACGTTGAACGAGGCCGATATTTTCCGGAAAGCGGAGGAGTATCGTCGTCAAATCCTGAGCAGCCTGCAGCGGTAGAACGTTTCTTTTTGGACCATTTCCTAAGGGCAATTCTGGCGCAGATGCGCTAGGAGCGCCGGACACTCAGCTTACGTAAACACAGTAATTCGGAGGTTTGCGTATGAATCAGAGAGTGCGGCTGGCGGCTTTGGCCATTGGTTTCTGTCTGTTCTTTCAGGCGAGAGCTGGCGCTACTGCTATTACAACGACGTGCTGGAGTCAGGCAGTCAGCGGGAACAATTGCCCGAGCGGATACTGGGACAGCCCGACTTTTATCTCCGGACAGCCGACGGAACTGGATTTCACGGTGATCAAAACTCAGGCGTACCCCAGTGGAATTGCGCTAGATGCGAAGGGCAATTCCTCTCTCGCATTCCCATTTACTGGCGGATCTATGCAGGGTAACAGCAGCTCCGGATCGTTATTCGGAACGTACATTGATGTTGCGACTCCGAGCGCCGGTGATAACGCGTTAATTCTGCACCTCAGCAGTTCTGGGACTATGACGGTCACTCTTTCAGATGGTTCGTTTCTCTCAGGTGGGAGCGGATTTTTCGGCTTTTCGTTATCGCATCCGATCACGACCCTTGCGGTCACGACAACTGCGGGTCAGGTGACCATCAACGATTTCTATTTCGCGGCCAGTTCACTGCAGCAAGAGTCCGGAGGCGGCACCGATCCTACGCCCGAAGCTGCGACCATCTTGCTGGCGACGGGCGGCTTTTTCATTCTATTCGGCACGGGACGAGTGCTCGGCCAAAAACGGCTCGCGTAACGAAAGCAGATCCTCCGCTGCTCCCTTCGCGTGCGGGATCGCTTCGGCGGTCCCGTTTTGTTTTATAGGCGGTATTTGTGAATCCCATGTTACTGTAATGGCTGAATCCGCATGGCATGGTTCACACGGCAAAAGCCCTCGCTCGAAAGTGAGCCTCCCAAAGAAGGCGAAAAGAACGTTCGCACCGAAGGATTGTGGCGGAAATGCGATGCCTGCGGACAGATCATCTGGCAAAAAGCCGTAGACGATAACCTGCAAACCTGTCCAAAATGCGGGAATCACTTCCGCATCGGAGCGGCTCAACGATTACAGCAGCTTTTTGACGACGGCGCGTATGTCACGCACGATTCCAAACTCCATTCTTCCGATCCGCTGCATTTCGTCGATTCGAAACCGTACTGGCAGCGCCTCGAAGAAATGCGCAAAGCCACACAGTTGCCCGATGCGGTCATTTGCGCCAGCGGATTATTGTACGGCCGTCCCGTCCAGATCTGCGCGCTGGAACTGAAATTCATCGGCGGCAGCATGGGCGCTGTCGTGGGTGAGAAAATTACCCGCGCCATTGAGCGCTCCATCGCCGAAAAATCGCCGCTCATCATTATTTCGGCTTCCGGCGGCGCGCGCATGCAGGAAGGCGCGATCAGCCTCATGCAACTGGCGAAAGTTTCTTCCGCCTTGGTGCGCCTGCACGAAGCGCCGCTGCCCTACATCAGCGTTCTGACTGATCCGACCACCGGCGGCGTCACCGCCAGTTTTGCGATGCTGGGAGACCTCAACATCGCCGAACCAGGCGCGCTGATCGGGTTCGCCGGTCCGCGCGTGATTGAACAGACGATCCGGCAGAAATTGCCGGAAGGTTTTCAGCGCAGCGAATTTCTGCTCGAGCACGGTTTTCTGGATGCAGTGGTCAAGCGCACGGACCTCAAGAGCTACATTTCCGACGCACTGAATTTTTTTCAGTCGTAGCGACAATAACAATAGATGCTGCAATTGAGCGGAGCCGGTAAGCGCTTCGGCCACAAATTGCTGTTCGAAGACCTGGATTGGCTCGTCACGCCGAAAGAGCGTACCGGCCTGGTGGGCGCGAACGGCACCGGAAAATCGACTTTGTTGAAAATTCTCGGCGGCCTGGAGACGCTCGACTACGGGTCGCTCTCGGCCATGAAAGGAATTCGCATCGGCTACCTGCCGCAAGACGGTTTGCAGATCGGCGGGCGCACCGTGTTCGCCGAATGCATGAGCGTTTTCGCGGACGTGAAAGAGTTGGAACAGGAGCTGGAAGCGCTGACCGCGCGGATGAGCGAGGTGGATCCGGCTAGTGAGGAGTACCGGCAAATTGCAGAGCGGTTCGAGCGTGCAGAAAGCGAGTTTCGCGCCCGCGACGGGTATGCCCTGGAGGCGCAAGCCGGGGCGGTGCTGAATGGTTTAGGTTTTCCGAAAGACGACTGGCTCCGGCACACCGAAGAGTTTTCGGGCGGATGGCAGATGCGCATCGCGCTCGCCAAATTACTGCTCGAAAAGCCAAATCTGCTGCTGCTGGACGAGCCGACGAACCACCTGGATCTCGAAGCCAGGAATTGGCTCGAAGGATATTTAACCAACTACGAATTCGCATATGTACTGATTTCGCACGATCGCTATTTCCTCGATGTGACGGTGAAAAAGATCGCGGAAATCTGGAATAAAAAAGTGCAGTTCTACGCAGGCGGTTACGAAAAATACCGGCAGCAAAAGGCGGAACGGCTGGCACAGCTCGAAGCCGCGTACAAGAATCAGCAGGATAAGATCCAGCAGCTTGAGACGTTCATCAATCGCTTCCGGTACCAGGCCACGAAAGCCAAACAAGTGCAGAGCCGGATCAAAGAACTCGACAAAATCGAGCGCATCGAACTTCCTCCGGAAGAGAAGGCCGTTCGTTTCTCATTCCCGCAGCCGAAGCAAAGCGGGCGGGTGGTAGGGCAGTTCAAGAATGTAGCCAAGAGCTATGGGACGAAGCAGGTTTTCAGCGGCGTTGATTTCACGATCGAACGGGGCGACCGCATCGCCCTGGTGGGGGTGAACGGCGCGGGTAAATCGACGCTGATCAAACTGCTTGCCGGAATCGAGCCGCTCAGCGCCGGCGAATACACGCTCGGCCATAACGTGGAGCTCGACTATTTCGCACAGGATCAGTACAAAGAACTGGATACGAACGAGCGCCTGCTCGACGACATCAGCGCAGCGGCTCCCAAGACGCCGCAAACCGAACTGAGAAGTCTGCTCGGCTGCTTTCTGTTCAGCGAAGACGATGTATTCAAGCGAATCGGCGTCTTATCGGGCGGCGAGCGAAATCGATACGCGCTTGCACGCATGCTGGTACGCCCATCGAATTTCCTGCTGCTCGACGAGCCGACCAATCACTTGGACATTCGAGCCAAGGACGTGCTGCTGGAAGCGCTCGAAGGATTTAGCGGAACGCTCGTATTCGTTTCGCACGATCGCTATTTCATCGAGCATCTGGCCAATCGCGTGTTCGAGATTGGCGGCGGCGAAGTTCATGTCTACCCGGGCGATTATGCCGATTACCTGTGGCGCAAAGAAGGACGCGCGGAGCAGGCGCCGACGCTCGACGACGTGCTCATCGGCGTTCCTCCGGCGCAGCCAGTACCGATGCCACAGCCGCGGCCTGCGGCCAAGCGAGTCAATCCGATCAAGCTGAAGCAGATGAAAGAGCACGCGAAACAGCTCGAAGAAAGAATCGCGGAGCTGGAATCGGAGATTCAGCAATCGGAGCTGGCGATGTCCGATTTCACCGGCCCGGACCAAGCGGCGCGGCTCGCCAACTTACTCGAAGCGCAGCGAAACGAACTTCAATCCGTCATGTCCCAGTGGGAGGAAGTGTCGGAACAGATCGAGGCGACCGCCTGAACGCGTCGCGCTATTGCGCCCGGACGTTATCGAGATAGTAAGTGCCCGCGCCGTTCACGTACACATTCACGACGTGTACCTGGTCGAGATACAGCTTGCCGTCGCCGTAGCATTGCAGATTGCTGAGGTTCAGATTGATGGACACGGTGGTGGCTGTGCTCGGATTGACGTAGGGAAACGCCGTGCCTTGACACCACGTATAATTCGGACCGGTCTCGATGGAGATATCGGTCGATGTGCCGACTGTCGTGGTTTCGAGATCGACCGACAGAGTTGTCTTGCCGGTGAGATCCACAGGCGAGGAGAGCGCGCCACCAAACCAGTCGCCGGCGGTTGCATCGATCTCCAGGCCGTAATTACCGTCGGTATGGAACGCACTCGTCTGCTGAACCGTGCCGCCATTCGGATTTACCTGCTGCCAACCCTGCGTGCCCGTTTCAAATGAGAAAAGGACGACCGGAGTTTTGGGATTCACGACGGGAGCTGCGCGAAGATAGTCGAGGTAAAACGTTCCGGGGCCGTTCAGATAGACGAAGACCGTCTCGACATCTGTCAGATCCGGAGTGCCTCCGCCGCAATTGAGCTGCGACGCAGTCAGCGGCAGCGTCAGAGTAGTGACGCTGTTGGTCGTGAGCGTCGGCCATGGATCTTGCGTCTGGCACCAGGTGTAGCCGGAGCCCGATTGGAACGCTATGGCGGTGCTGCCGCCCATACCGGTCGATTGGACATCGATCGAGAGCGTCGGTCTACCGGAAAGATTCACGGCAGACGGGAAGCTCACTCCGAACCATCCGCCGCCCGTCGAGTTCACTTGTAGCGAATGAGTTCCGTCGGTGTGGAGCACGGTGCTCTGCGCAACTGTGCCGGAGCTGGCGTTGATGGGACCCCATCCATCCGTGCCGGTCTCGAACGATTCCAGCGTGAGCGATCCGGTCTGGCTGGGATTCACCGTGACATTGAGGTAGGCAACGTTGGAGAGATTGTGATTGCTGTCCTCGATCGTGTAAGAGGCTTGTGTCGCGCCGTTAAAACCTGCCGTCGGCGTAAACACGACATTTTTTCCCATCACATTGAATTGACCGCCGTAGACGTTTATGGAAGTCTGCTGACCGGCAGTCGCCGGATCTAGATCGATGCTGAGAGGCTCGACGGAGGCGCCTGCATAGGCAAAATCGTTTTGCAGCGGGTTCAATGTCACCGCTTGATTGAAGGGCGTCGTCGCCCATTGGTCATCGGCAACGGGTGGAAACGGCAGCTCCGTGTTGGAAGTCATGCTCGCCGCGAAATTGCGCATGGTGATCAGCAGAGGGGCTCCGTCATAGAGATCAAAGCTACTATTGGCCTCTGCGGAGGGCGCGCCGGGCTCACCCGTAACGAGATCCCAGAACAGCGCTCCGCTTCCGCCCTGATTGAGTACCGTATCGGTCCATTCCCGGTATGCGGTGTTGCGTGTATTGCCCGAGAGCAAGCCGTATTCGCCGAGATACGCCGGCTTGCCGATCGTTTTCGCATCGCTCAGATGCTGTTCGACGTACGTTTCCGCCCAGGCCGTGGTTTTGCCCCAGCCTTCCGGATAGAGATGAAATCCCATGAGGTCGATGCCCGGCGTCTCCGCAAAGGCGGTCGAGTCGACGCCGGTTGAGCAATTCTCGGTGAAGTCGTTTGAGGAGGGATTGGTGCAGAAGAAGCCTTCATCGCCCACCGAAACCAGGTGGTTCGAGTCAACGCTCTTGATGTAAGAAGCGACATCGCCGATCCAGGTCAGCAGCGTCTGGCTGCTACAGGAGTTCGAGGTCGGATAGCCTCCGCCGCCCGTGCCGGAACCCGAGCAGCGCGGCTCGTTGGCGAGCTCCCAGATGGCGATCGTCGGATCGTTTTTATAGGCAATGCCGGATACCGTGTTGACTCGATTCAGGAGGTGCGAAATCCAGTTCTTATACCACTGGCGGATTTTGGGATCGGTATAAAACTGATCGTGATACTGATCGCCCGCCCACTCGACGTACTGGTCCATGCCTCCGAAATCGGTCCAGTTGTTGGTGAACGGGATGATCAGTTTCAAGCCGAGCTTGCGGGCTTCGGCTATCTCGTAATCGAGCATCTGGAGGCCATTGGCGCCGTCGTTATAGGCGGGTTCGCTGCCGTTCCAGTATTGAAAATAGACGCCATTCTGCGGACCGCGAATCGATCCGGTGCCGCTGAGTGCGCCGATATCCAGCCATCCCCAGGTTCGAACGACTTTCAAGTTGTCATTCACGGCGGTTTGGAGAACCTGATTGACGGCAGCTTGCGGCGAGTACATCAACTCGTAGGTGTTGCCGCCTCCGAAGCGGAACGGGACGCCGTTGTACAGCAAGACGCCATTCTTCGATTCGAGGAATGTATCGGCGGCGAGAACGGTCAGGGTGGAACAAGTCGTAGTGCTGAAGGTGGAACCGCCTGACGTTTTGCCGCTGACTGAGACGGCGTAAGCGGCCGGTGGAGCGGCGGCGGGAATGCTGAAGGAGACGCGGCGCGTGGAACCGGCGATGGTGGTGACGCTGGAAGCCGGCGCTGTCGCCGAGGCTGCGCCATTGCACGATGCGGCCAGAGAGACGGTCACGTTGGCGGGCGCGATAACGCCGGCAGGAAATCCCGAACCGGTCACGTTTTCGACAGTGACTCCCGCATAGCCGGTCGAAGGCTGCGCCGTAGCGTTCAGCTTCACTTGAGCCGATGCGGTCGAGACGGCCAGAACCAGGCAGGCCGGCAGAGCGCATCTAAAGCTATTCCGGATTTTTCGCGTCTTGCGAAAAAAAAAGAGCAGCGCCCCGAACCCCAGCCCAAGTAAGGCGAACGATCCCGGTTCGGGAATCGTGGTGGCGTCTATAATCGCAGAATCACCGGCCTGCAGGGTCGCGCCGGAGCTTGGCGTCACGATCGTGCTGAACGCTGGCGCGATGAGGCCGTTCGTGCCGTTGTAAAGCTGAACCGCGGTTGGACTCAGTGTGCCGGTGAGATCGGCACTTGCAATTGAAAAGCTCGATAGATCGAAAGAGAAGTTACCGGTAAAACCGCCGGAGCCGTCTGGGGAGAACTGCGCAGAATTTTCGGTAACCGTTCCGCCATTCTGAAAATTGACCGTCAAAGAGAGATTGGTAATGCTGAGCGCCGTGGTGATGGGAAAGGTCGGATCTCCTGAGGAGTTCGCGCTGGTCTCATTCGCGATATCGAAAGTTGCGTCATTTCCGACGCCGGTTGAATCGAGCGAAATAAATCCAACCGCAAGCGGATCGCCATAGAGGGCTGGAGCCGCCGAGCCAACTGCCAGAGCCGCAAACAAGGCGCATCCGAATAACCGGTACATTTGTCTTTCCTCCACGTAGAGAACGTAGCAATTCTAAGCGCGAAGGCAGACCGAATCAAGGACCAAATCGTTCTCTACGGTGCTGCTCGGGTACAGCACGTCGGACTATGGGGGAGTCTGGGTGTCGGGAGGGCGTTTGCGTTGCACTTCATCCCAGCGGCGAACCAGCTGGCGCCACTGATCGAGCGTGAGCACGCCGCGTAACTCGACACTCATTTCGAGGAACACGCGGCTCGAATTGGCGCGCGCCACGGCAACCCGCTCGATAACTGCCTGCGCGGCTTGCGTGTTAACTTGAGGCTCGTTCAGTAAATCTTCCAGGTCTCCTTCGGCCTTCTGAACCTCATTGCGCGCGTCCAGCAAACGGTGCCGATAGGAGCGCACGATGTGCTGGATTTTTTGATCCTGGGCGCGGGTGAGACCGAGATCGGCGCGCACGGGACTGTTCCACCACGGAAAATTTGCGCGATTCTGCGCACCGCACAGAACGGCGGCGGTCACCAGCGGCAGGATTCGGAGTCGCCGGAGCATTTATTCTTCGAAGAGCGCCTGCAGGGGCGCGGTGGATTGTGGCTCGGCATCCTGCGCCATGTTGCTAACCTGCTGCGCAAGCTGTGCATCCGAGAGCTGATTGTCGGCGGGATGCGGCCGGTTCTCATAGAGGACCACTCCGCCGCCCAGGATCAGCAGCGTGGCAGCGGCTGACGCCCAGCGACGAAGCCCGGCACGCGACCACAAGCGGTGAGGCTCGGCCACACGCGCATAGATGTTCCGGCGCTGGGCCGCGAGAAACTCGAAACTGACATCCGGCTGAGAGACGCCTTCGACCGCAGCCCGATTGGCCTTAAGCGCGGCCACGCGTTCGCGGCATGCGGCGCAACTCTCGAAATGTGCGTCCTCCGGCTCTACGCCATATAGCCAGCCTAGTAGCCGGTCATCCGTCCAATGTCCTGACACTTTGGACTGCATTTTCCCTCCATACGGTCACGCTTGGAGCCCGTATAAGTCTTTCAATTGTTCTCGCATTTTCGCTACGGCTCGAAACAGGTGCGCTTTCACAGTGCCCACGTCCAGTTTCAAAACACTGGCGATTTCTTCGAGCGGCATCTCATCGTAATGCCGTAGCGAAAACACGGCACGCTGCCGTGCCGACAAATTTCCAAGCGCCATTTCCAGTCTCTGCTGGATTTCTTTTGCGTACATCTGGCGCTCGGCATTGGGCTGGACGCCCGGTTCCATCTGTAATATCACGTCTTCGTCTTCGGGCGAGGGCCGTCGGCGCCACAGCTTCCAGGCGTTCGAGCGCAACCGGTCGAGGCAGGTATTCACGGCGATGCGCGTCACCCACTTGCCCGGGTGATCGAGCTCCGCGCCCGCTTTCCCTTTGCTCAGGGACTTGTAGGCCTTCATGAAAACGTCCTGCGTAGCGGAATCGGCTTCGTCGGCATCCTGCAGCATGCGCCTGCATAAAAGAAAGATGCGCTTCTGCTCCGACGCCATCCAGCCGCTGAAATCGCGCAGTTCCACGCCAACGTGGATCTCGCGTTCGAGCTGGTCCGCCATCGCGCCCATCATAAGGCCGCCTACTCTCACGACGAGCCGTCGGACAAAAGGTTTACGAGGCGAAACTCATGGGGTCACTACACCAAATGTCGAAGATAGTACCTAAACGCCGAGGTATCATGCGTTTGCTGATTGCCAATCAATTTTACCCTCAATGATTAAATGATTATCGGATAGGCGCGGAGCCATTTCGTGCAGGGTATGCACGTATGCCGTGACCGATTCCATTCCATGCCGCAACCGGCTTTGCCGGATTCGTCGGTGCAGAATTGGCGTGTGCCGTCACCTTCCCCTCCCCAAGGGATGGCGTGTATCGTGTATCCACCTTGCTCACGACAATAAATCATGAAGGAGTAGCCGTCCCGCTTTACGTAATTCCCGGCAATGCGCAGCCATTCTTCTTCACGAAACGGCGGGCCAAAATAATGCCGCTTCAAAGCCCGTCCATCACAGATGCGCCCTGGATCGCCAGTCTCGGCGAGAGTTCCTTTGACCGCATTCGCCAATGATTCGAACCTCTCCGCAGTCACGCGGTCATTGCGCGCCACCCTGTGAGCGACGAGCGGTGGTGTCAGCGCGAGAGCTACAGGCCCTAACGCTACACAGCATACCGATGCAAACCAGACGGCGCGCCGGTGATTTTCATTTGACACCAATAACTTTCGGCCCGCTAAACCTGCGGCGAGCGAGACAAGAAGCGCCAGCAGCGTGCCCACCACGACTACATGTGGCGTATATGAATTCGCAATGGCATCGGTGGAGGGGAAGAGCGCGAAACCACCGCACAGCCCGGCAAACGTACCCGCGGTGGACGCGACCACAAAGCGGAGGTACCGCCCATCCGATAAAACAGTTGCCAAGCCGATCATCAACGCGAGTAGCGCCAACAGAATCCAGCTGGAGAAGTCCAGATTTGGTTCCACGATCGCAGGCCACCAGCACAGTGCTGAACCTGTAACAGTCAGGACGACCAAGAGCTTGCCTCTATCCATAAAGGTGGCTCAGTCTGTTATCCGCTACGGAGAATAAAGAAACGATTCGGGCGAGGGCAAGCGGCAACCGGCCGGTCCCGGCGCGTCCACGTCGTTGGCGCCCGCGCTGGCGCGAATCCACCGGATCTGGGGCTTTCCACCCTTTGAGCCACACTCCAGCGGAATGTCGGCGGTAAAGTCGTCATCCACGCCAGACACCTGAAGATTGAGGCCGTCCGGCGTTTTGGTCAACGCGAGCTTCGGGATACCGGTGCCGTACACCCAACTGTCGAAGAACAGCGAAAGACTTTTATCAGGCTCGCCAGGCCGGACATAGCGGCCTGCGACCTTCCGCAGATCTTCCGTGGTGATGGGTTTTGCCGCGAACTCATCGAGCAGCCGCAACTGCATCTGTTTGAAGCCGTCCTCGCCGAGCCGTTCGCGCAACATGTGCAGCACCCAGGTGCCTTTCTCATACGTGATCACGTGCCAGGTCGTCATCCCGCCCGAATCGGAGAGCAGGCGAACGCCGAAATCCAAGGGTCCCGCTGAATCGATAGGTTTACCGTTATCGGGAGCCAGAAGATCCTGTCGATAGCGAGTCAGCAGCTCGGCCTTGGCGGCCGGTCCGTGCGTGCGGCCGATGAATTGAAGCGCCGAATCGTTGGCCATGGCTTCCAACAGCCAAACGCTCCGGTAATCGGCAGGCGTGACGATATTGCCCCACCATTGATGCGCCACCTCATGCGGCAGCAGCAGCTCTGAAAAAAATGAGTCGAGCCGCGCGTTGCGCAACTCCACCGGACGATTTTCCTCCTGGATATAGGAGACGTTCGATAGATAGATGAGGCCTGGAAATCCTTGGCCGAAATATCCGGGCACGGGTGAAACGGCGACGGTGTGGATTGGCAATTTAATCCAGCGCTGCGTGTAATCTTCCAAAATATGCTCAGCCTGAGCGGCGATATCCGCATTCTCGCTGGGCGAGGATTTATCGGAATAGCACTCCACCCGGTATGCGCCGTGCTCGTCCACCGTCTCTTTGTAATCGCCGAGATTGAAGCCGGCCATCGCTTCGGGATGTTCTGTCCGGCGGTGCATGACGCGCTCATTTCCATCCAATCCCTCCTTCAGGGGCTCGCCCGTCGAAACCAGCCGCAGGCGAGCGGGATAGTGAAACGTCAGGTCGAAAGTGGCGAGTGTCGGATCGGAATACGGAAACCAGGAGTTACGCTCATCGACAAAGTAGCTGGCCTCACTGGTTCGGCGGATCACGGAGCCCTGATAACGGATCTGCAGTTCATGCTGTGAGCCGGGCTCGAGCGCATGGTCTGCAATCAGCAGAAATTCCTCGCCGCGCCGCAACTCGCTCAGGCGCTCGGATTCGCGCTGGAATACTTCAGCCGGTTTGCCGTCGATCGAGGCGGAATCGATCTTGAGCTTGCTCGAGAGGCGAAGTGGCAATACACGGCCGTCGCCTTCCCGCGCAGAAGCGTCCATGATGGCGGTGGCCGAGAGGCTCAGATCGGGATGAATGATGGCGTCGATGCGGTAGGCCGTGATCCGTGAAGGCGGCCGCACGTACGGGGGTGCATGACGCGGCCGGAACGAAGTCCAGAGCTGAAAAGAGGGAATGCCGTTCGTCATTAAGGAGCGGCCCAGCGTTACCGGTTCGAAGTCCCTCGGCTCATATCCGACATCGAAGACCCCCAGCGTATGCCCGCCGATCACGCCGAAGAAGAACCCTTGATCAGGCCGATGGCCATCGAGCAGAGCTTGAACCATCTGTACCTCCGTGCCACCCGTGAGCTGCTCGACTAGCGCACTCACCTGCGACGGAGCAAGCTGCGGCGGCGGCGCTTTGCGTGTCTCTTTCTGCTCGATCTGCTTTAGCAGCTCCGCAGCGGTATCGTCGGAGAAGATAAAGGCCGCCACGCTGAAGTGTTCGTCCAGATTGGGAGTCTTAGTGAAGGATGAGAGAGAGGCCCGCTCACTGCGCTGCGGCGGGAGCAGGAGCAATTCGGCATCACCGGTCTCGACACCCTCGGTAGTAAACAGCGCCGCCACGCGTCGGCCCGAGACGGGCGTAAGAAACGACAAGATTCCTTCATTAAAGTAGATCTTGATATCGCCCCGTGCAAGCTCCAGATCTCGAACGTGATAGCACTGGGCGGAGTCGAGTTGAATCTGGTGTAATGCAGCGGCCACCGAGGCGCCTGTCATCGCGTTGTGCTCGGGTGGTTGCGCCGCGCGGGCGAGGGAAATGGCAAGAAGCACGCAGTCGATCGCGCGAGAGATCCTCACTCCAAGATGTTACTGGATGGGAGGGCTGTTTGGCGTAGCCGGGTCCTGGCCAAAGTTCTGGCGAATGATGCCGCTCTCGTCGGAGTAAAACGTGCGCTTGCCCGTTCCGCCGAAAGTTTTGGGCACGG
Organism: uncultured Acidobacteriaceae bacterium; assembly: GCA_963722935.1. Taxonomy (GTDB): domain Bacteria; phylum Acidobacteriota; class Terriglobia; order Bryobacterales; family Bryobacteraceae; genus Bog-105. The sequence continues at coordinate 711,311 of CAVROY010000003.1, forward strand.
CCGTGAGCGAGTATCCGGTCGGCGTTTGCGCAACGGCGTAATTGTAGCCGCCGGTGGAACCGCTGGCCAGATTTGCGGGAATCAGACCAGCCGCATCCGGTCCTTCCTGTGCACCGGAAGAGCTGGGCGGTCCAAGCTGGCCGATAGACGTAGCATAGTGGCCGAATTCGGTGTAGTACTGCGCCTGCATCGTATTGATGGTTCGTACAGTGGCGACCGCAGCCATCTCCTGTGCGTGCATCCGGGACTTGCTCATCTGCGGAAGGGCGACCGCCAGAATGATAAGGATAATGGCAATTACAATCAGCAGCTCGATCAGCGAAAAGCCGGCCTGCCGCAACCGGCGCCGGGGGGGACACGTCAGCATACGCTTCACATAATACGACGTGGCTCCAGGGGGCAGCGTTGTCTCCATCTAATATGTTATCGGCCAAAAAAGGGGGTTTGATGGCGGCTCGCGCCCTGCTAAGGGGCGGGACTGCTGTTATCAATGGAAACGATACGGCACGACTCCCCAGAGGGTGCGGCTTTCGTGCAGTTTTCGAGCGCCACCCTCCTGGCGTCGTCAGTCGTCATCCGGGCTGTGGCGTATCCGAACGAGCGCTCTGAAACTGCGAACGCTTTGTGAGGGCCAAGCGCGAGATAAGAGCGGAAGGCTTTTTCGCCCCTGTCGCTGAGGCCCGCTGGAGCCGGAACGTTCGGCGGAGCTGGCTCGGGAAGCAGTTCCGTCACGGGAACCAGGCTACGAGATTTCAAAAAATCGTCGACAATGGGTGACCAAATCCGCATACCCTGCCGGAACAGTCCGTGCCCATCCTGTGCAAAGGGCTGCGCCATCACAAACTGGTCCTGTCCGCCCGCCGAACGGAATGCTTCGTCAAAGCGGGCCGCCAATTCGGGCCAAAAATATTTATCATTCTCGGCGTAGATCCAAAGCATCGGCGTCCTGGAGCGTTTTCCGAAATTCTTATACGCTCGGATCAGATCGCCGGGATTGCACACGTCATTGTCGTGCTGGGAGCCGCGTCCGCCCGCGAAGTTGATGGCGGCTACCAGACCTGGAGGTGGATCGGCAGTCAGCGCGACGGTCGCAAACCCGCCGGTCGAGACACCCACCGCGATCACGCGCGTGGGATCCACTTCGGGGAGGGTCTGTCCGTATTCAACCGCGCGGCGCAGATCTTCGGCCGACTTTTCGCCGGAATCCTGGTAATCGGTCTGGGGGCAATGGTGCCCGAGGTAGTCGGCCTTACCGCCGGACCTGCCATAGCCGCGACGCACAACCACAACGACGAGCCAACCGCGTCGCGCAAACCAAGTTGCTTCGGGCAACAGTTGCCAGGGCGTCACGTTGTCGCGCTGCTCTCGCTCCCGCGCCGTACCGTGGGTCATCACTACCAGCGGATGCTTCTCCGGAGGCTGGGCATAAACCAGTAACGCATCCAAGCCCTGGTCATCGGCCTTTATCCAAGGAATAGCGATCTCCCGCTCAATGTATCGATAGCTCTGCGCGGACGCGATCGTGATGCACGATGCGTACAGAAAGAGAGCGAGGAATAGTTTGCGCAACTAGGTTGCCGCCTCACCGGCAAATCCTTTGACCAGCGCGTCGATCGTTTTGATCCGACCCCAGAACTGCGGTAACAGATCCAGCCGAAGCGCATTGGCGCCATCGGAAAGCGCCCGCTCCGGGGCCTCGTGCACTTCGACGAAAACGCCCGCAATTCCGACTGCGGCCGCGGCGCACGCCAGCGGCTCGATAAATTCCGGCTGGCCGCTCGAAGAGGAGCCTAAGGCGCCCGGCAACTGCACGCTGTGGGTCGCGTCGAAAACCACGGGATAACCAGTCGCAGCCATGATCCGCAGGCCGCGCATATCGACCACTAAATTGTTATAGCCGAACGAAGAGCCGCGCTCGGTGAGGATGATTCGATGATTGCCTGTACTCGCCACCTTTTCGGCTGCGTGCGCCATGTCGGCGGGTGCGACAAACTGGCCCTTCTTGATATTGACTGCGCGGCCGGTCTTACCCGCTTCGACCAGCAGATCGGTTTGCCGGCAAAGAAAGGCGGGGATTTGCAAAATGTCGGCGCCTTCAGCGGCAAGCTCCGCTTGCGCCGGTTCGTGAATGTCGGTCAGGACAGGCAAGCCAAGTGCTTGTATCTTCCGGAGCACTTCGACGCCCGCTCTCAAGCCGGGTCCGCGATACGACGCGACACTGCTGCGATTCGCTTTATCGAAGGACGCTTTGAAGATGTACGGACCCACCGCGGCGGAGATTGCTTGCGCGAGGCGAAGCGCATGTTCTTCGCTTTCTATCACGCAAGGGCCGGCCATAAGCGCAAGCGCAGCCGTATTCGAAAACGCGATCGAGGTGGCGCCTCGCGCGACAGTGACCGTAGTCATCAGGCGTGGGAAAGTTGCGGCGCCGTGGTGGGTTCCTTCGCAGTTCGAGACTTCGTCTCTTTATATGTCAGGGCTGCGCCGATGAAAGCTTTGAACAACGGGTGCGGCTCCAGCGGCTTGGACTTGAATTCCGGATGAAATTGGCAGCCGAGGTACCACGGGTGACCGGGAACCTCGCAGATTTCAACGTAGATTCCGTCCGGTGTCTCGCCCGTCAGATGCATGCCATTCTGCGTCAGTATGTCTTCGAACTCCCGATTGAATTCATACCGGTGCCGATGGCGCTCGCTGATCTCGCTCGCTCCATAGGCTTGCTCGGCAAAACTTCCGGACGCGAGCTTGCACGGGTAAGCGCCTAGCCGCATTGTGCCGCCCAATTCATCGACACCTCTCAGCTCACGCAGCTTGTAGATGACGCGGTCGGCTGCGGCTGGATTGAATTCGGTCGAGTCTGCGCCGCCAAGCCCGCAGACATTGCGCGCGAATTCAATCACCATGGTCTGCATGCCCAGGCATATGCCGAAATATGGGATTTGATCTTCGCGCGCGCAGCGGATGGAGTTCAACATCCCCTGAATGCCGCGTTTTCCAAATCCGCCGGGCACCAGAATTCCATCGAAACCGCGCAGAAATTCGCGGCAGTGCGGCCATTCCATGCGCTCGGCTTCAATCCACTCGATATTGACGCGCGCCTGATGCGCGATACCGGCATGCAGCAACGCTTCCTTCAAACTCTTGTAGGAATCCTCATATTCGACGTACTTGCCGACTAACCCGATGCTCACATCCGAAACCGGATTGTGCATGCGACTGAGCATGTCGATCCAATGTGAAAGATTGCGCGGACCCGCCTGGACGTGCAGCATGCGCAGCATACTTTCGTCAACGCCCTGCTCGGCGAAAACCAGCGGAATCTCATACACCGAATCGACGTCTTTGGCGGTCACGACGCCGCTGACATCGACGTCGCAGAACAGCGCGATCTTTTCTTTGACTTCCTTCGGCAGCGGCCGTTCCGAACGGCAAAGCAGAATATCCGGCTGGATACCAATGGCGCGCAGCTCTTTGACGCTATGCTGCGTCGGTTTCGTTTTCAGCTCTTGCGCCGCCGCTATCCAAGGCACCAGCGTGAGATGCACGAACAGTGTGTTCTCGCGACCCTCCTCGTGGCGCATCTGGCGGATCGCTTCAATAAAAGGAAGCGATTCGATATCGCCGACCGTGCCGCCGATCTCGACAATCGCGACATCCATCCCCGTCGCTACTTTCCGGCAGGCGGCCTTGATCTCATTGGTGACGTGCGGAATGACTTGCACCGTCTTACCCAGATAATCGCCGCGCCGCTCGCGGGCAATGATGTTTTCATAAATGCGCCCGGACGTCAGGTTGTTGCTCTGCGTGAGAGGCGCATGGGTGAAGCGCTCATAATGGCCGAGGTCGAGATCGGTTTCCGCGCCATCGTCCGTCACGAAAACTTCGCCGTGCTGAAACGGGCTCATGGTGCCCGGATCGACATTCAGATAAGGATCGAATTTCTGAAGAGTGACTCGCAATCCGCGGCTTTCGAGGAGACACCCGATGGAAGCTGCGGCAATTCCCTTGCCCAGCGAAGAAACGACACCGCCCGTTACGAAAATGTATTTAGGCATGAAACCCCCGAAACACGCCTCGTTGCTTCATCAGCCAAATCCAACCGAATTTGCTACAGCCGTAAACAGTTGATTCACGCGCTCCAAATCTTCCGGCGTATCGACACCCAACGATTCGTAATCCGTTTCGATCACGCGAATCCGATAGCCATTTTCGAGCGCGCGCAATTGTTCCAAACGCTCCGCCCGTTCGAGCGGGCCTACGCTCAAATCCGGATAGTGGATGAGAAAATCGCGCCGGTAAACGTACAGGCCAATATGCTTGAAGAAAAGCGGTGAGAGCGCCGGAAGATCGCTGCCCGATTGAGCTGTTTGAGACAATTCCCTGCTTCCCTCGCGATCGAACGGAATCGGGCAACGGGAAAAATAGATCGCATCGTTCAGCAGGTTCGAAACAACTTTCACCACGTTCGTGCTCAACAGGTCGGTGGGATCGACAATCCGCTTCTTTAGCGTGCCCATCGCGACCGATTCATCTCCATGCACCGCGAGAATCGCGGAATCGATCGCTTCCGGATCGATCAGCGGTTCATCGCCTTGGATGTTGACGTAAAGAGCGGCCTCAGTAGAGCTGGCGATCTCGGCCAGACGATCCGTGCCGGTAGGATGATCCGGCCGCGTCATCCGCACACGCGCTCCGAAGTGACGGGCCAGCGCGGCAATGCGCTCGTCGTCGGTCGCAATCAGCAGGTCGTCGAGATAGCGCGATCGTTGCGCACGCTCATACACGTGCTGCAGCATCGGCTTTCCTGCGATAGAGGCGAGAACTTTTCCGGGGAAGCGAGAGGAGGCAAATCGGGCTGGGATTATACCCAGAATCCGCGTCCGCACAACTGAGTATAGCACTGCATTTTGAGGACCTGCCTCTCGCTAGCGAGCTTAATTAACGACCGGCTGCGAGGGAAGAGCGACCGGGCAGATGGTGATCGAATCGGTACGAATTTTGTCCCATTCCTGAAGGGCTAAACCGTGTGATTCGAAGAACGACCGCACCGCCACCGAACTCCAGCCAAAGACGTCTTCGAGGATCGGCACGAGCACGCTGGTCGCGTCGTCACTGAGCACGGTGCGTTTCGCAATCGGCGTGAGGTATTTGTTTTCCGAAACGGCGATGGTCAGCCCATCCAGCCGATTGACGTGCAGCATCACGTGAACATCGGAGCTGCCATCGCCCACATACACCAGGCGATCGGGCCCAAGCCGCATGTGCGATCTCAGCCGATCAACCACGGCCACTTTTCCGTAACCGGCCGGGAGCCGGACGATGGATTCAATTTCACCCGAATCCGAATGAAAACGAAAACGCGTTCCGTGGATGTGGTCCGGCGGCAGCACCCCCTCGAGCGCCGATTGAATCACTTCTTCAGGCGCCGCGGACACCACGTGAAAAGCAAATTCGCTCCCGCCCAAGTCTTTCAGTAGATCGCACAGCAGGGGAATGTTGGCCTTGAGGCGAATCTGTTTGCCGACCGCAGCCAGATCCTCCCTGCGCACGCGCCGGAATTCCGGATCGTGCAGGAGCAGATAGCTCAATTCGCCGCCCTGTTGGACCAGATGGATTTCAGCAAGTCCATTCACGCGGTCATCGAAGTTCTCGATGCCTAACAGCTTGCTGAGGGCGAGCCCGGAATCGTTGAAACTGAGCGTCTGATCGAAATCGCTGAGAAATAGATACTGCTTCCCCGATGGGGCCATAAGTTCATCCTTTTTTGAAAATTTGAACGCTGCCAGATCACGCCGGAAAAGAAACGGCTATTTCGACGTGCTTCCTAGCGACCAGGGAGGAAGGACATTCGCGGTACAACGTCCTCTCATATAAGTTTAGATGCCGGGAGCGCAGGAATGGCGCCGGATCGGGCATAAAGCTGATATAGCAGGTCAGCACCCTTTCCTGAGGAGACACGACTACGGTCTTCGGCCCGCGGGCAAATTCCGACAAATCCTTATTCCTTGCTGCATGAAACCGCCGCCTTCCTGCTCAAGAATCGTGCTCGGCTGCAAACAGGTGCGAATTCGCGCGCGTTGAGCGCAAACTAGCTGCAGGCGAATATGCCGGAATTTGTTCTGCGCATAAACGGGAGAACGCATAATGTCAATGCAGATCCAGAGATGCCCTTGCTGTGGGTACTTCGCGATCTGTTGAGCCTGACGGGAACCAAGTACGGTTGTGGAATCGGGTTTTGTGCTGCTTGTACTGTTCACGTAGATGGCGCACCGGTTCGTAGTTGTCAAAAATACGTAGCTGAGCTGGGTGCTGCGGAGATCACAACCATCGAAGGTCTGGGCGCTTCTGATTTACATCCAATTCAGCGCGCCTGGATTTCAGAACAAGTTCCTCAGTGTGGCTACTGCAGCCGGGCCGGATTATGACCAATTCCGGGCGCGTTGCAAAGCCTCGTGGTGCCAGCGATGCAATAGCCGCGGTTGTGACCTTGCTGTCCTTTCTCCAGGTCTTGCCAATTACCGGCCATGCTGTCGAAGGATCGCTTGACTTGCTTCGCCGAAATCCCGTAACGGGCGGTGCTGTTTTCGATTTGCAGCTTGCAGCGACCATGCTCGCCAATGGCGTTCACCGCATTTATACCTTCAACACCAGAGATTTTGAAGGATTCGAGGAATTAGCCGTCCTTGAACCCTAGCTGTGCAGAAGAAAGAGAAATTGGACCTTTCCACATTCGATGGCCAATTGATAGACGGGCTCGATTTTCTGCGGTTAAGGTTATGAGCTCTTCGATGATGTAAAGGCCGAGCCGAATGGCCTTGAGCATATTCGATTACGCTCGACGAAAATTGCGAAGCGGCTGATAGAAGAATTGATTCCAATCGCGCGTTACGTGCAGGCACGCTATTGTGAAGGCCGCCGCATCAAGGTCCGGAGGTTCAGCGGATCGCAATCCCACGATGCATTTCGCATTCGTACTAATGCCCTTCGACACGGAATTTGACGACGAGACGAAATATGTCGCAAAAGCCACGCTCACATCTACAGTCGATCTTGAAAACACATCGCTTGATCGGTCGATCAACATTCGAGCGATTTACTTCTACAAAGAAAATCCATGGCAATTGCTTCAGGACGACGGCAAAGACTCTGCTTCCAGCGCCGTAGACGCCGAATTTCTCGCCCTCCGCTTTAAGAAATGATATTTTCTGCAGTCGCCGCTCCAGTGGCTACAGAAGGGCGCATGGGCACAAGTCAAAATGCAAGCACGCGGAATTCTCGCGACTGCATACAAGGGCGAAGAACTTCGAGATTCCTATCAAGTTCGCGGGCGGAGCTCTCCTAGATAGGCGATTCAATTTGTTGCAATCTGCTGATTCGGGGCAGTCGCGCCGCTAGGGCCTTATGCATGAATTTCGGCACTCGATCTGCAAGCTGCGTTGTCTGTTTTCCTACTCCCGTTCCTGCTGCCGATACCCCCGGCAGTTGTTATACTGTCGCCGTCATTGCAGAGGAGGACGCGCCGTGTCCCGCCAACATCCAATTCCTGGATTGCCGAAAATGATCATTACTGCGCAGCAGCACATTCTCGCGCAACAGCAAGAGCACTTTCCCGACGCGGGCGGCACATTTTCCTGGCTTCTGTCCGGAATTACTCTTGCGACCAAAATGATTGAGGCCAAGATCCGGCAAGCTGGCCTGCTCGACATGCTCGGCAGCGCGGGCGCGACGAACGTACAAGGGGAAGCGCAGCAGAAGCTCGACGTCTACGCCAACCAGGCGCTGCTTCATTGCTTGGGCCTGCGGGACACCGTCGCGATTCTGGTTTCTGAAGAGAACGAAGAGCCGGTGACCTTCGACCGCGCGCCGGAAACAGGCAAATACGTAATCTTTTTCGATCCGTTGGATGGCTCGTCGAACATCGACGTCAACGTCAGTGTCGGCACGATATTTTCGATCTTCCGCCGCCCTGCGAATGATCTTCGCTCTGCCGTGCTGCAGCCCGGCTTTCAGCAGGTCGCAGCGGGTTATGTCGTATACGGTTCATCGACCGTTCTCGTCTACACCGCCGGCAAGGGTGTCTTCGGCTTTACTCTGGACCCCGCCGTCGGCGCTTACGTGCTCAGCCACGAAAATTTGAAAATGCCGCGGCAAGGGAGCTTTTATTCCGTCAATGAAGCGCAACTCCATACGTTTCCGCAGGTGTATCAGGAGTACTTGGCCGCACTGCGAACGGGAGCTTTGGGACAGGAATACAGCTCTCGATACGTGGGATCGTTAGTCGCGGATTTTCACCGAACCATTCTCAAAGGCGGAGTATTTTTGTATCCGCCCACGCGCGGCTATGCTACGGGGAAGCTGCGTTTGCTCTACGAAGCCAATCCGCTCGCGTTTATTGCGGAACAGGCGGGTGGAATGGCTACCGACGGAGAGCGTCGCATCCTCGACATTGAGCCTGGGGAGATTCATCAGCGCACTCCTTTTATTGTGGGAAGCAGCGCAGAAATGGAGGCGTTTCAGAAACTGTCAGCGGCGAAGTCTGCGCCTCTGGCAGCCGAGCAAGTCGAGTGACTCGCTTACTCGAAGCCCTTCTGAGGCGGCGGCAGTTCTGCAACATCGACCCAGAAGTGCATCAGCGCCTGAATCTTTGAAAAGAATTCCTCCATGTTCATGGTTTTGGGAATGAACGCGTTGGCCCCGGCCTCGTAAGCCGGTCGCGGGTCGGGCGATCCGCTCAGCACCACAACGGGCAGCACCTTCAGGTGTACATCCGCACGAATCTCGCGAATGAAGTCCGCCGTCTCGCCATTCTTCACACCCATGTCGGATAAAACCATATCGAATCGATATGCCTGCAGAAGCCGGCGTGCCGCTCCCGTGGTATCGGCGAAGTGCAAAATGCAAGCGTGACCGCACTCGCGAAAGGCCTCTTGGATCAGATGCGCGTCTCCTGGATTGTCTTCTACAACAAGGATGTTGTAGCTGCGACGTGGCGATTGCACAAAGGTATGTTCCCTTACGGTAACACGAAAAACAGCGGTCTTCGGTTACATATTGCACATTAATCTTCATTAGGCCCAATCATTTAGAAGGGATACAAAAGCTCAATGCGCTCCGCGGCTGCGCACCTCGGATGGGCGGGGCCGGCGCATCACAAAAGGAAGCGGCGTCAGGAATATAACGATGACCGACATCACCCAAAAGCTGTTCTTGAAGCTCAGCGCGTTGGCCTGAGCTTGTCCATTTTGATACGCCATTGCGAGCGCCTTGTGGGCGGCCGTTACCGGATCGAAGCCCTGGGAGACAAATAGTGCTTTAAGGCTGTTCAGCATCTGTTGGAAATTCCAATTGCCCGAGCTGGTATGCGAGGCGAATGTCTCAAGGTGCGTTTGGTTCTGCCGCGCGATGAATGTGCTGAGCAGCGACGTGCCGATGCTGCCGCCGATGTTCCGGGCGAAGTTCGATAGCCCGGAAACCTGATTATTCTTCTCACGCGGAACGCCGATATAGTTCAGCGTGCTGATGGGAATAAAGATGAACGCCATCGGCAGCACTTGAACAACGCGGAGGAACACGATCGTGCTAAACGGAATGCCCGGATAGATGATCGTCATCATACGAAGGGTAGTGGCCATTCCAAAAAATGCGCAGGCAATCATCAGGCGCGGATCGATCTTCGTCCCCGTCAGCCGCCCGGCAATCGGCATCATGAACATGAGTGCGAGGCCGCCCGGCGATAAAGCCATTCCGGCGCGCTCGGCCGAGTAACCGAGGCTGGTCTGCAAAAATTCCGGAATCAGAACAGTGGACCCGAACAGCACAATTCCCAAGATGAACGAAAAGAACACGGCCGTCCCAAAGTTTCGATTTCTCAAGAGACGAACGTCCACGATCGGGTTTTCGTGATACCACTCCCAGAGAAAGAATGCGAACAGCACCGGTAGGCCGATGCAGAACATGGTTGTGATTCGAGGCGAGCTGAACCAATCGTCTTCCTGCCCTTTATCGAGCACCATCTGGAAGCAGGCGACTCCGATCACAATCAGCGCCAGCCCGATATAGTCGATGCGAATGCCGGCGTTCTTCTCTTCTTCGATCCACGGCGGATCTTCGACCAGGCGGTGGGTCAAGATCAGTGAAATGATCCCAACCGGAAGGTTGATAAAGAAGATCCAATGCCAACTGAAGTTATCCGTAATCCAGCCGCCCAGCGTCGGTCCGATTGCGGGAGCGACCACTACGGCCATTCCGTACATCGAAAACGCCATGCCGCGTTTTTCTACCGGAAATGTGTCGGCGAGAATGGCTTGCTCGGAGGGCTGCAAGCCTCCTCCTCCGCAGCCTTGTAAGATACGGGCGATGATTAACATCGGCAGGCTGGTAGACAATCCGCAAAACAGCGAGCAGATGGTGAACAGCGCCACGCATGTCATGTAAAAACGCTTGCGGCCGAAAACGGTCGAGAGCCAGCCGGAAACCGGCAGCACGATCGCGCTCGAAACGAGATAGCTGGTCAGTACCCAGGTGGATTCCTCATAGGTTGCGCCGAGCGATCCCGCGATGTGGGGCAGGGAAACGTTGGCGATCGACGAATCCAGGACTTCCATAAAGGTGGCCAGCGTCACCGTAAAGGCAACCACCCACGGATTGTGGGAAGGCTTCCAATTGTGATGCGTTAATGCGGGTTGCGAGGCCACTCGTGGTCCTATAACTGTGCCGGTCTCGTCCGGCTTAGCTGCCGATGCGCACGTCCGGTTCCACCGACATTCCCGGCCGCAGCCGGTTCAAATCCCGCTGATTCGGCTTGAAACGGATGCGCACGGGAATACGCTGCACCACCTTCACGTAATTACCAGTTGCATTTTCCGGAGGCAAAACGCTGGCGATGGAGCCTGTCGAACCGCCGATATTTTCCACGTAGCCGTCGAAGTCTTCTTTGAGCGCATCCACGTGGATTCGGGCCGGTTGCTGCGGTCTGAGATTGCGCAGTTGCGTCTCTTTGAAATTGGCCGTCACCCACAGATCCGAGACGTTGACGATCTGCATGAACTGTTGGCCCGCGGAAATTCGCGCCCCCACTTCCGCGGAGCGTTTCATCACAATGCCGCCGACGGGAGCCGTAATCTTGCAATAACCGATGCGCAGGCGGGCGAGTTCAACCTGGGCTTGCGCGCTTTGCGCATTGGCCTGGTTCGATGCGACGGTGGCGCGCCGGATCGCGATCTGCTCCGGAGCAGTCCGGCGGTATTGAGCCAGTCTGCTTTCCATTTCCTCCAGTTGCGCGCGTCTCTGATCGACGGTTTGAGCGGCAGCTTCGAGGCTCGCCTGTGTGGAGACAAGACTCGCGGCTTGAGCTTTCGCAGCGGCGACAATCTGGTCGTACTCCTGTTCCGAAACTTCTTCCTTGGCGATCAGAAGTTTGTAGCGCGCCAGATCCGCTTGCGCGCGGGCGCTATTCGCCTCGGCTTCGGTCACCTTTGCCGCCGACGCTTCGCGGTCCCGCTGGGCAGCGGCGAGCGCAGCGCGTGCATTCGCCACATCGGCTCCCCCGGTCGAAATGTTGGTGACATTCTCAACCTGAGTAATGGGCACGTTCGGTTGCTGTGCGATCACCATGCTGTGAGCCTGCGCGAGTTGGGCGATCGATTGATCGAGCGCCACCTCGTAATCGCGCGGATCGAGATCGACTAGCGGCTGCCCGGCCGTGACCATCTGGTTGTCCTCGACGTACACGTGCGCGATGGTGCCGTCAATCCGCGCCGAAATGGGACTCAGATGAGCGTCTACCTGCGCGTCGTCGGTCGATTCAAACTGCTGCGCATGCAGCCAATACAGGAATCCGGCCGCCGCAACAATCAGCAGGATCGCAAAGAAAATGAGGAAGGCTTTCCGGCGGCCGCGCGTCACCGGGGGTTGACCAGTGGGCGGATTCCGCTCTGTCTTGGGCGGGGTGGCCGCCGGTTTCTCAGTCTCTAGCTCTTGCACGCTCATGGCCGGTTCTCTCCTAACAGATGCGGGACATCGGCTTCGGCTTCGCCGGTGGCCCGAGCCAGACTGAATTTGGCTAAGTTGAAAGAAAAAAGACTCGAAATGTAGTCGCTTTCGGCGCCCGCGACTTGTTCCTGGGCTTGCACCACTTCAACTGTCGTTGCAACTCCGGCGGCGAAACGATCGCGCGCTTCGCGGAGCGTTTCGTTCGAGTAATCGCGATTCATCGCAGCGACGTGCACTTGGCCCATCGCGGTTTCGAGCTCAATCAGGGCGGTTCGAACGTCCTGCTCCACTCGGCCGCGTTCGTCGGCAAGCTCCGATTGGCGCTGCCGCAGCGTGGTCTCCGCTTGTTGAATATCGCCTTTGATGCGGCCGCCTTCCCATACCGGAACGTTTACGGAACCGGTGACTGTAAACACGCCGTGCATGGTAGCCGGATTCGGTCCGATCACGCCGTAGTCTCCGCTTAAGGAAACGGAAGGAAGGCGCTCGCCGTGCGCGGCCGACACAGCAAGTTCAGCCGCATGCACCTGGGCTTCGGAAGCACGCAAATCGGAACGCTGCCGGAACGCGAGTTGGATGCTCGCGTTTGTGTCCGGCAGAGTGGTGGCCGCCGAGCCGAGCGCGTCCGTCAGAACGACATCATGGTCGAGCGGAATACCGATCAGGCGCGCCAGGGCGATTTTCTGCTTGCGAAAGTCGGCGTCGAGCGAGCTGAGCCGCTGCTGTTGCGTCTCGAACTCCACCAAACTACGCACCACGTCGATCCGGGCGTTCGTGCCGGCTTGTTTTCGAACCATGGCCTGATCGTAAACCGCCTTCGCGTTTTCCACTTGAGCTTGCTGCGACGCCAGCCGCGCACCGGCGGCCACGGTTTGAAGATACGTGCCTGCGACCGCCAGTACGACCATTTCCCGTGCATCTTTCGCCGAAAGCGCCGAAGCGCGCTCGCTCTCCCGGCTGGCTTTCCAATTGCGCCTTGCAACCAGGTCGAGCACCGATTGATTCAGTGTCGCCTGCGCCTGAGAATAGGCAAAGGGACCGACCACAGTCGGAATCGAAAAGTTGGCGCTGGCCGGAACCTTAAATTGAAATCCGTAAGCGGCCAGGTCGATTTGGGTCACGGTCTCGCTGGCGTTCACTGCGATGTTGGGAAGCAGCGCGCTAAGCGCCTGAATTCGGGCTGAGCGCGCCAGGTTGACAGAGTTATTGGCTGAGATCGGTCCGAGGTTCGTCGCCAATCCGCGCTGGATGGCTGCGCCGAGCGTCAACGACAGAGGCCCGGCGGGAACGGCCACCGGAACGCTGCCCTGGAGATCGCCGGTCACCTGAACTGAGCTTGTAATCGTGTTGGCTCCATTGCCGCCGTTCGCCGATTGCTGGGTACCGGCGTTGCCGGCATTGGTGGTGCGGCCCGACAGCGGCAGTTGCGCAGGCCGCGTGGGACCTGCCGGGCTGCCCGCCGGCGCTAGCTGCGCCCAACCGGCGGTTGCAGTCAGGCCAATCCAGAGTACGAACCGAATTGCGCGTCCGCGAACGATTCCTCGCGCCAGCATAATACATACACACATGTACCATATTCCGTACATAGATGTATATAATAAGTTCTGCCCTGGATGAGAAAGAACGGCCTCGAAAACAAGCATCAGCAAAGAACCGAGGCGACTCGCGCGCGCTTGCTCAAAGCGGCACAGCGCGTCTTTGCCCGCGATGGGTTCGAGGCCTCGCGCATCGAAGACATTGCGCGCGAGGCCGGCCACACGCGCGGTGCCTTTTATGCCAACTTCGAGAGCAAGGAAGAGCTGTTCTTCGCTCTGCTCGAGCGCGAAGGCGCCAAGCATTTCGCCGAGCTGCAGAAAATCCTGGAGTGCTGCGCGAATCCGGAAGAACGGTTGGAAGTCTTACGCGAATACTACGTCAAGCGCATCGCGGACCCGCAGTGGATGCGGCTCAGCCTGGAATTCAAGTTGTTCGCGTTGCGGCATGGGAGGCTTCGCGCAAAACTGGCCCGAGCCCATCGCCGTGCACGTGGGCCCGTCAAGACCGAGAGCATCATGAATCTGCTGCCCGGTCGTGTCCAAGCGAGTTCGGATTCCGATGAGGCGCGCCGTGCGGCGCTTGAAGCGACGCTGGGCGGCTTATGGCTCGAGCACGCCTACGATCCGAAACGAATCTCGGAAGATCAGGCCATTGCCCTGCTGCGGCGTGTCTTCGATACCGTGATGCAGCCCGCCTAGCGATTGTTTTACAGAATCCCCGAATAAAGTATACGATTCTAGGAAAGATATGCCTGCTTCCGTGAGACCGTATTCTGAAGACTATTTTTATTCCGGGAAGGTGTTCGTCCGCCTTGCCGTTTGGATTCTGGCGGCGTGCATGGCTGCCGGAATCTGCCTGGCGCAAACGTCCGATGCCGCGCGCGATGAAGAGGGGCTCAAGTTCCGTTTTCTTGGGCCGCAGATTGGAAACCGCATCTCCGCGGTCGCAGGCGTTCCCGGCGATCCCAGCACCTATTACGCCGGAGCCGCTTCCGGTGGAGTGTGGAAGAGCACGGATGGCGGGAATCGATTCATCGCGGTGTTTGACGATCAGCCTGTAACGGCGATCGGAGCGCTGGCGGTCGCGCCTTCCGATCCGAGCACGGTCTGGGCAGGCACGGGCGAGGCTTGGGCCATTCGCGACAGCGACGTGATGGGCAACGGCGTCTACAAATCGACAGACGCCGGCAAGACCTGGAAGCACATGGGTCTGGATGAGACGGGCCGCATCGCCCACATCGTTGTGAATCCGGCGAATGCCGATAACGTGTTCGTGTGCGCTCTCGGCCGCACCACCGGACCGCAGCAGCAGCGCGGCGTGTTCCGCACCACCGACGGAGGCGCGCACTGGGACCGCGTGCTGTTCGCCGATGAGAACACGGGTTGCTCAGGGCTGGCAATGGACCCGCACAATTCGCACGTGCTGTTTGCGGGCATGTGGCAGATCGAGATGCACACTTATGGCGAATTCAGCGGCGGCCCGGGAAGCGGCGTGTTCGTCTCGCGCGACGGAGGAAGTACCTGGACTCGGCTCAGCGGCCACGGTCTGCCGAAGCCACCGGTTGGAAAGATCGATGTTGCGATCGCGCCGAGCGACTCCAATCGTGTGTATGCGCTGATCCAAACGGCCGAGCAGGGATCGTTGTGGCGCTCTGACGACGGAGGGGAAAACTGGCGGGTGCACAGCCACGCGCGCGCTTTGATCGGACGCGCGGGCTATTACATCCGGATCGCCGTTTCTCCTCGCGATGAAAACGAGGTGATTGTGGCCAACAGCTCCGTTCACCAGTCGCTCGATGGGGGCGACACATTCAAGACGGTACCGTGGGGCGGCGACAATCACGATATCTGGTTCGACCCGACGAATGCCGATCGCTTCGTGATCACCGACGACGCAGGCATGAACATCACCACGGTTCACGGACGCGGTTTTCATCGCGTGCAGTTGCCCATCGGGCAGATGTATCACGTGGCAGTCGACAATCAGGTCCCGTATTGGATTTATACGAACATGCAGGACGATGGAACCCTGCGCGCCCCGAGTCCGATGCGCGGACCGGGGCCGTATGAAGATAATCCGGAAACGCCGGACGAGACTCCGGCAAACGCTGTCGCGCGCGAGACAAAGCCCAACAATGCGAGGGCGGCAAAGGGCGAGCGCAAACCGGAGGAAAGCAGCGCGGCCACAACCGAATCCGAGGCGCCCAGCGGAGCGGGAGCAGCGGAACCGCGCGATCGAAGACCGTCGGCGGGAGGAGGCGGTGCGTTCGGTTTATTCGATAACTGGGAACATGGTTTGGGCGGCTGCGAGTCGGGCTTCACGCTGCCGGACCCGACCGATACGAATATCGTATGGGCGTCCTGCTATGGCGACGAAGTCACGCGCTACGATGCCCGAACCAAAGAAGCGCGGTCGGTCAGCCCCTGGATGCACACGTTGGATTCTCCGCCGAATGAGACGAAGTATCGCTGCCACTGGACTCCGCCGCTGGCCATCGATCCGTTCGATCACAACACGGTTTATTTCGGCTGCCAGGTGATTTTCAAAACGTCGGATGCGGGTCAGAGCTGGAAAGTCGATCAGCCCGGATCTCTCGACGCAGGATCCGAGCCGAATCGTCTCCTCCGGCGGCATTGTGGGCGATAACCTCGGGCAATTCTACGGCGAGGTGGTGTTTGCGATTGCTCCTTCATCGATTCAAAAAGGCCTGATCTGGGCGGGCACCAACGACGGAAAAGTCTGGTATACGCGCGATGGTGGCGGTCATTGGAATGATGTGACAAAAAACATTGCCGGAATGCCTGCCTGGGGAACCGTTTCCAAGATTGAGCCATCGCACTTCGATCCGGGCACGGCCTACATTGCGGTCGATGTCCACCTGATGGACAATCGCGATCCGTTTGTATTCAAGACCACCGATTTCGGCAAGAGCTGGGAGCGGATCAATTCCAATTTGCCGAAAGGGCCGCTGGCGTATGTGAAATCGGTAGCTGAAGATCCCAACCGCAAAGGCGTGCTGTTCGCCGGGACAGGAAATAACTTTTATTATTCGCTCGACGACGGCGGAAAATGGAATGCGCTGGACGCGGGGTTGCCGCATGCGCCGGTGACCTGGATCGAAGTGCAGAAGACTTTCCACGATGTGGTGGTCTCGACGTACGGTCGCGGGATTTACATCCTGGACGACATTACGCCGCTGGAGCAGCGCGCGGACAAGACATCGGACGCCGCTGTCGTTCTGTATAAACCGCGCTCGACGTATCGCCTGGTGCACGCGCGCGCGTATATCAATTTTGATTTGAAATCTGCCGGGCCAGTTGGAGCTTGCCATGCTGGATTCCAATGGCAAGGTGGTCCGCGATTTGAAGAAATCGGCCGGCCATGTAGGCTTTAATCGCAAGTTCTGGGATCTGCGCTACGATCCGCCACAGCTTGTCAAACTGCGGACCAGTGCACCGGATAACCCGTTCATCTGGGAGGAGACGCGTTTTCGCAATAAAGATTCACGCCCCATTACACATTGGGGCATCCAGCCAGCCGAAGTGGGTCCGATGGTGCTCCCGGGCAAATACGCGATCCAGCTGAAAAGCCGGCGGACAGACGTACACCGAGCCTATAGAAATTCTGCGCGCGCCGAAAACGGAAGCAAGCGATGAGGAGTTGTCGGCATCCTTGAAAGAGCAACTCCGAATTCGAGACGACATCACGCAAGTGGCGCGCATGGTCAACCGCCTGGAATGGATGCGCAAACAGGTGAGCGACGTGGAGAAGATGCTGCGCGCGGAGGCGAGCGGCAGCGGGACGAAACCGGAACTGCTGAAATCGGTTCACGACATGGACCAGAAGATGCAGGCGGTCGAGTACAAACTCGATTTCCAAAGTGGAGACGGACAGCGACGATAAATATTACGTCGAGCCGTACAAACTGTATCTGAATCTGATCTGGCTGAACGGCGAGATCGGGCCGGGTGCGGGCGATGTGGCGGGCGGCGCGAACTACGGCCCAACAGAAACGGAATCGCAGCTTCTGCAGACGTTCGAGAAAGATCTGGCGAACGTCCGCACGGATTACCAGGCTTTGTTCGAAAAAGAATTGCCGGCATTCAACCGCGCGATGGCGGGTAACGGTGTCATGCCGGTGAGCGCGGGCGTGCCCGCAACCGCTGGAACGAAGGCCGGCACACCGTAGACGAAGTCGAACTTATTTTGCCGTTGGCGGGAGCGCTCGCTTGATGCGGGCGCTGAGCGCTTCTGAGAGACCGATCGCTCCCAGGCCGAATAGGAAGTGAAGCACGCGGATTGCTTCATGAGCGGGCCCAGGCAGCAGACCGCCCATCCGATATCCGAAGACGATGACGATCAGGCCCCACGCGAAGGCGGCGACGATCAGGCCGAGGCTGATCTTAGTCCGAATCGCGATGATGGCGAGTATCCAGAGCAGGAGCACCAGTGTCTCGCCCATATGCATGTGGAGCGGCACGAGAGTGTAGGAGTGACCTGTCCAGAATAGAAATCCAAGCACGATCAGAATGACACCCAGGAGGCGGACTGCGTTCTGCAGAATGACGACGGCGGTCTTCATGGTTCGTCCTATTATTCTGCATGCAGGAAGAATTGTTCAGGTAGAATGGCCGCGATGCCCGCGCTGCGATCCACGTTACGCGCCCATCCAGCGGCAACTCTGGGCCTGACTGCAGTCTTCATCATCGCGGCCACACAATGGCTTCACGATTCAGGTGATCGCGTGGACGAGATGCTTCATGGCGAGCAGTACGTAATTAGAACCATTTCAGGTCGATTTGTTCACGTTTAAAGTCACTGCGCTCGATCCCTCAGCCGAAGCAGCCGGGCTTCGTAAAGGAGATCTGGTGCTCGGCGTAAACGGACGCGCCCTCAATGGTTTCGCCGATTATATCGGGGCAGTGCGCCGAGCCAGATTCGGCGATCGGCTGGACGTGCGTATCCGGCGTTTTACATCCGCCGGTCCGCGAGAGCAGGACCTTTCTGTGCCGCTGAAGCAGTTTACGTATGTCGGGTATCGCAAGGGCTCACCGGCGTATTTGTGCCTTCTGGCGTTCCGCATTACCACACCGTTCCTGTGCCTGGTTCTCGGATTCTGGGTAGCCGCGGTGCGCGTGTACGATCGGGCCGCATGGAATCTGCTTTTTGTGATGCTGAGCGTGGCGAACCTGATTGTGGATGACCGCACTGCGTTCGGCAACGAGGGTTCGTTACAGCCGTTTCTGACGGCCTTCAGCGTGGGGCTCATTCACCTCGGCCCAATCGCGCTGGCTTACTTTGGGATCACTTTTCCGGAGCGGCTTGCTTTCGACCGGGATCATCCGTGGATCAAATGGATACTGCTGGGACCGATGCTGGCCAGAGCTGTACTTATAGCATTTCTCGTTGGGCTGCTGTTGCATCACCACGCCCTGACCCTGGAGCTGCGGCCTACGTTCCAGCTCGTTGCGGGTCCCGGGAGTGCCCTCGAACTGACGGCGATCGGCATATTCTTCCTTTCGTTGTTTTACAAGACGGCAAGAGCGGCTAACCCCGATGCGCGCCGGCGATTGCTTCTGCTCGATACGGCAGCCGTAGCCGGCCTGCTGCCCTTCCTGGTCCTCCTTATCGTTTGCACCGCACGAAACATTGCCTTTCAGGGTTGGTACGCCGCCGCTGCTATCGCGATGCTGTTCATTTTCCCGGTGACCATGGCCTATGTCATCGTTGTCGATCGCGCCATGGATGTGCGCGTAGTGGTTCGGCAGGGCGTGCAGTATTTGCTCGCGACCGGCAGCATCCGGATCTTACAAGTCGTCATCAGTATCGGGATCATTGTTGCCGCCGCGAGCATGAGCGCGAACACGAGCGTTCCGCGGCGTGTAGTCCTGATCTCGCTCGGTCTCGTGCTGCTTGCCGGTGTCGGCGGATTCGCGCAGCGCCTGCGTGGCTGGATCGACCGCCGCTTCTTTCGCGAAGCCTACGAGGCCGATGCAATCCTCGCGGACCTCGCGGCTAAAGTACGAACCATGCTCGAGACCGGACCACTGCTGGAGACGGTCGCCACTCGCATTTCTGCTGCGCTGCACGTACCGCGCATTGCAATCTTATTGGATGGCGGAGGCGCGTTTCGCCCGGCTTATGTGCTCGGCTATGCCGCGCCTCCAGCCACTTCTCTTTCCAACCAGAGCCTGACAATGAGGCGCCTTGGTAAAGCGCAGCATGCTCTAGTCGAGTTCGACAACGCCGATTCGTGGGTACAGCTTGCCGACGATGAGGAGCGTGCGGCCCTTGAAGAACTCAAACCGGAGCTGCTGCTGCCGTTGTCGCTCAACGAAAAGGTGCTCGGCATCATGAGCCTGGGTCCGAAACGGTCAGAGGAGCCATTCTCGAAAACGGACATACGGCTGCTCGATTCAGTTGCGGCGCAGACCGGACTTGCGTTGGAGAATGGCAGGCTGACGGAAGCGATCAAGGCCGAGGCTGCGGCGCGCGAAAAACGGAATCGGGAGCTCGAGCTCGCACGTGAGGTACAGGAGCGCCTCTTTCCGCAGGAGTATCCGCGTTTGGCGGGACTGGATTATGCGGGAGCATGCCGGCCTGCATTGGGCGTGGGCGGCGATTATTACGATTTCATTCCGGTATCGGACAGCGGTCTGGTCATCGCAATCGGAGATGTATCGGGCAAGGGAATTTCGGCTGCCCTACTGATGGCCACATTGCGCGCCTTTCTGCGCGGCCAGGCCCTTGACGGCCATACCGATCTCAGCGCCGTCATCGCAAACCTCAACCGCCTGGTGTATGAAAGCTCCGCGCATAACCGGTACGCTACGTTCTTCCTGGCGGTGTTAGATTCGTCATCGCGCATTCTGAGTTACGTCAACGCCGGCCATAACTCGCCGATTCTGTTTCGAGCCGCCGGTAGAGACGCCGATTTGCTGCGGTTGGATGAAGGCGGCTCTGTCGTCGGCTTAATGCGAAGCGGGTCCTGGGCGCAGGGAGAAGTAAAACTGGAGACAGGAGACCTGCTGGTTGCGTTCACAGACGGGGTTAGCGAAGCGATGAACGCAGCGGATGAGGAATGGGGCGAGGACGGCCTGATCGGTGCGGTCCGAACAACCTGGTCCGCGCCGTCGCAGGCGATACTCGATCGCGTGATGGCGTCAGCGGACGCGTTCGTTGCAGGCGCTCCTCAACACGATGACATGACGCTCATTATCATGCGGACCGTTTGAAGCGAAAATGAAGCGTCAAGCACGACGTCTCAGAACCCCTACGCTGCCTCTGCCTTCTCCTCCTGCAGCAACTCCAGAAGCCCGCTCGTCACTTCGTTGAACACCTTGCGCCGCCGATGAATGATGCGTACCGGCCGGTACAGTTCCGGCGGCTCCAGCGCCAGCGCCACCATGCGCCCCTGTTTCAAATCTTCGTGCATCACGCGCCGCGGCATGATGCTGATGCCCGCGCCGTGCGCCACCGCCTTCTTTGATCATCTGCAGATTGTCGAAATGCAGCGTCATCTCGACCGTCACTTTGTGCTCGCGCAGATAGCGTTCGATCTGGCTCTGGATCGGCAGATCGTCGTCGAAGCCGATGAACGGTTCGCCTCCAAGCGCCGCCGCCGGAACTGATTCTCGGTGCGCCAGCGGATGGTCCGGCGCCACCGCCACCACCATCTCTTCTTCGCGCCACGGCAGCGCCAGCACATCTCGCGCGAAGATTCCGCATAGCTCATCAAACCCAGATCGGCCTGGTCTTCCACGCACCGCTTCCCAAACGCGCTCCGGCCGCAGATAGGACACATGCAGCTCGCGCTTCCGGAAAACGTTGTGCAAAGCGCGCCTCGATCTCCGCCATCTCCGACAAGCCCACCGAATAGATCGCCGCCAGCCGCACCGTTCCGTTCGCCTGCTTCTTCAGCCGGTTCGAGCGATGCTTCCAATTCTTCATGCCGGCGCAGCACGTCGCGGCAATAATCAAGGTACAGCTTGCCCGCCGTCGTGATGGTCAGCGGGCGCGTGCTGCGGTCGAACAGCGGCGTCCCAAGCTCGCGCTCCATCTCCTGAATCGCCTGGCTCGCCGCCGACTGGCTGATGTCGTTCAGCTCGCGCGGCCTTGCTGACGCTGCGATGGTGCGCTACATCGCGGATCAGACGGAGATTCGCCAGCGTCACAACCTGCCCAGCTCTATCATAAGCAAAACTGATTATTCTGCGACATGTAAATTCGATTTGACGAATACTAGCACGTGCTCCGCTATACTGAGCGTATCTCTCCCCCGTTTGCAGAGGAGGCCGAAGTGTACCCAGTCGATACCATGAATCAATTACCGCCAGCCCAGGGCCTGTACGATCCCGCCAACGAGCACGATGCCTGCGGCATCGGCTTCGTCGTCAACATCAACGGCGAGCCCTCGCACGACATCGTGCTGAAAGGTCTGCAGATTCTGGTCAATCTGGCGCATCGCGGCGCTTGCGGCTGCGACTCGGAAACCGGCGACGGCGCGGGCATTCTCATCCAGATTCCGCACGAATTCTTCGCCAAAGAAGCTGCCACTTCTCGGTTTCGCGCTTGCCCGGCCGCGGCGAGTATGGCGTCGCGATGTGCTTTCTTCCGGTCGAGCGCCAGCAGCGTCTGGCCTGCGAAGGCCTGCTCGAGCAGATCTCGCGCGAAGAAGGTCTCACCGTTCTCGGCTGGCGCGACACGCCCGGTCGAAGTCGACGCCATCGGCCGCGTGGCCCGCGCCTCGCAACCCTACATCGAGCAGTTCTTCGTCGCCCGTCCCGCCGGCATGGCCGACGGATCAGTTCGAGCGCAAGCTCTACGTCGTCCGCAAGCGCGTCGAAGCGCTGGTCGCCGCAGTCCGACATGCGCGACAAGAGCTTCTTCTACATCCCTTCGTTCTCCTCGCGCACCATCATCTATAAGGGTCTGCTGCTCGCGAACCAGATCGGCGAGTTCTATAACGAGCTGCTCGATCCCGACACCAAGAGCGCGCTGTGCCTGGTCCACCAGCGCTTCTCCACCAACACCTTTCCCACCTGGCAGCTGGCGCATCCGTTCCGCTATCTCTGCCATAACGGCGAAATCAATACCGTTCGCGGCAACGTGAACTGGATGAACGCGCGCCAGTCGGTCGTCGACTCGCCGCATGTTCGACGACATCAAGAAGCTGTTCCCGATCATTCAGCCCGGCGTCAGCGATTCGGCCGCGCTCGACAATGCGGTCGAACTGCTCACGATGGCCGGCCGCTCGCTGCCGCACGTCATGGCCATGCTGATTCCGGAAGCCTGGGATGCCGATACCACCATGCCCGCCGAAAAGCGCGCGTTTTACGAGTACCACGCCTCGTTGATGGAGCCCTGGGACGGCCCCGCCGCGGTCGCCTTCACCGATGGCCGCGTGATCGGCGCCACGCTCGATCGCAACGGCCTGCGTCCCGCCCGCTATCTGGTCACCAAAGATGGCCTGCTGGTCATGGCGTCCGAAACCGGCGTGCTTCCGTTCGCGCCCGAAGAGATCGAGTGCAAGGGCCGCCTGCAGCCCGGCAAAATGCTGCTGGTCGATCTCGAGCAGGGCCGCATCGTGCCCGACGAAGAGATCAAGCATCAGCTCGCCTCGCGGCAGCCCTATGGCGAGTGGCTCAAAGCAAAATCAGATCACGCTCGAATCGCTGCCCGAGCCCGCGCGCGTGCAAGGCTCCGATCACGAAACCATCCTGATGCGCCAGCGCTGCTTCGGCTATACCGATGAAGATATCCGCATGCTGATCTCGCCCATGGCGGCGAACGGCGAAGAGGCGGTCGGCTCCATGGGAACCGATACGCCGCTCGCCTGCCTGTCCGATAAGCCGCAGTCGCTGTTCAACTACTTCAAGCAGCTCTTCGCGCAGGTCACGAATCCGCCCATCGATCCCATTCGCGAAGAGCTGGTGATGTCGCTCACCAGCTACATCGGCACCGAGCGCAACATTCTGGCGGAAGCTCCGGAGAACTGCCACACGCTGAAGATGCCGCATCCGGTGCTGACCAATCGCGATCTCGAAAAGCTGCGTCGCGTTTCGCGCGGCGATCTGCTCGCCTCCACGCTGCCCACCACTTTCAGCGTGCTCGAAGGCGAAGCCGGGCTTGAAGCGCGCGCTCGATGGTCTGTGCCGCCGCGCCTCGCTCGCCATCAAAGCCGGCTACACGCTGCTGATTCTTTCCGACCGCGGCATCGATGAAGAGTTCGCGCCCATTCCGTGCCTGCTGGCGCTGACCGCCGTGCACAATCATCTGGTTCGCGAAGGAACGCGCACCGGCGTCGCGCTGATCATCGAATCGGGCGAGCCGCGCGAAGTCATGCACTATTCGCCTGCTGATCGGCTATGGCGCCAGCGCCATCAATCCGTATCTCGCCATCGAAACCATCGAAGAGCTGGCCGCCGTCCGGCGAGCTGCCGCACGACATCACGCCCGAAACCGCCGTCAAGAACTACATCAAAGCCGTCAACAAGGGACTGCTGAAAGTCTTCTCGAAGATGGGCATCTCCACCCTGCAGAGCTATCGCGGCGCGCAGGTTTTCGAAGCCATCGGCTGAACAAAGAGCTGGTCGATCGGTATTTCACCGGCACGTCCTCGCGCATCGAAGGCGTCGGTCTGGACGTGCTGGCGCAAAGAAGCGGTGGCCAAGCACAGCTTCGCTTTCCGCCCGTCTCGGAATCCGAAACCGAGCTCGCCGTCGGCGGCAATTATCAATACCGCGTCAACGGCGAATATCATCTGCTGAATCCGCTCACCGTCAGCAAGCTGCAGCACGCCGTCCGGCAGCAGAGCTACGCGACGTTCGAGGAATATTCGCAGCTGATCGACGAGCAGAACGAGACGGCTGTGCACGTTGCGCGGCTTGATGGAACTGAAGAAGATTCCGCGGCCGATTCCGCTCGAAGAAGTCGAGCCGGCGAGCGAAATCGTGAAGCGCTTCGCCACCGGCGCCATGTCGTTCGGCTCCATCAGCGCGGAAGCGCACGAAACGCTCGCCATCGCCATGAACCGCATCGGCGGCCGCTCGAATACCGGCGAGGGCGGGGAAGACGAAGCGCGTTTCGTCCGTTCTGCCGAACGGCGATTCCAAGCGCAGCGCCATCAAGCAGGTCGCCTCCGGGCGTTTCGGCGTCACCGACCAATTACCTGGTCAATGCCGACGAACTGCAGATCAAAATCGCGCAGGGCGCCAAGCCCGGCGAAGGCGGCCAGTTGCCCGGCCATAAAGTGGACGAGACCATCGCGCGCGTGCGCCACTCGATTCCGGGTGTCGGCCTCATTTCGCCGCCGCCGCATCACGACATTTATTCGATCGAAGACCTGGCGCAGTTGATCTACGACCTGAAGAACGTCAATCCGGCTGCGCGCATTTCGGTGAAGCTGGTGGCCGAAGTCGGCGTCGGTACGGTTGCCGCCGGTGTTTCGAAGGCGCACGCCGACGTGGTGCTCATCAGCGGTTACGACGGCGGCACCGGCGCTTCGCCGCTCACCTCCATCAAGCACGCCGGCATTCCCTGGGAACTCGGCCTCGCCGAAACGCAGCAGGTGCTGGTCATGAACGATCTGCGCAGCCGCATCCGCGTGCAGGTGGATGGCAAACTGCAAACCGGCCGCGATGTCGTGATCGCCGCGCTTGCTCGGTGCCGAAGAGTTCGGGTTTTCCACCGCTCCGCTGGTTGCCATGGGCTGCATCATGATGCGCAAGTGCCATCTGAATACTTGCCCGGTCGGCATCGCCACGCAGAATCCGGAGCTGCGCAAGAAATTTGAAGGCACGCCCGAGCACGTCATCAATTTCTTCTTCTTTATCGCCGAGGAGGTGCGCGAATGGATGGCCGCGCTGGGCTTCCGCACCATGGACGAGATGATCGGCCGCGTCGACATGATCGAAATGCGCGGCGCGATCGATCATTGGAAGGCGCGCGGGCTCGATTTCTCGGCGATTCTCTACAACCCGCAGGTTCCCGGGCGCGTCGGACGCCGCTGCGTGCATCGGCCAGGATCATGGCTTGGATGAAGCGCTCGACCATAGCCTGATGGAGCAGGCGCAAGCACGCGATCGAGCACGGCACTCCCGTCGAGTTCCACATGCCGATCCGCAACGTGCATCGCGCGGTCGGCGCGATGCTGAGCGGCGAAATCGCGCGGCGGCACGGCTCCAAAGGGCTGCCGGACGATACGATTCGAATCTCCTTCAACGGATCTGCCGGGCAGAGCTTCGGCGCATTTCTCGCCAAAGGCGTGACGCTGGTGCTCGAAGGCGATGCCAACGATTATACGGGCAAAGGCCTTTCGGGCGGCAAGATCATCGTCTATCCGCCCAAAGAATCTGTCTTTGCGCCCGAAGAAAACATTCTGATCGGCAACACCGTTCTCTACGGCGCAACCAGCGGCGAAGCCTATTTCAGCGGCGTGGCCGGCGAGCGCTTCGCGGTGCGTAATTCCGGCGCAACCGCGGTGGTCGAAGGCGTCGGCGATCACGCCTGCGAGTACATGACCAACGGCACCGTGGTCGTGCTCGGCCGCACCGGCAGGAATTTCGCCGCCGGCATGAGCGGCGGCATCGCCTACGTCTTCGATCCCTCCGGCGAATTTGTGCGCGTGCGCTGCAATCGCGCTGGCGTCGATCTGGAACCCATCTTCGAGCGCGAAGACATTCTTCTTCTCGAACATCTGCTCGCCAAGCATGTCGAATACACGGGCAGCCCGCTCGGCCGTCGCATGCTCGACAACTGGCGCGAGATCCTCCAGCATTTCGTCAAGGTGTTCCCGCACGAATACAAGCGCGTGCTCGAGCGGGAAACGTGCCGCCGCGCACACGATTGCGCCGCACATCGAAGTTCCGGCTCACGCCATCGCGGTCGGGCGAGAGGTTGCGAGTAAGCGATGGGAAAAATAACCGGATTTCTCGAATATCCACGCGAAACGCCCGAGCGCCGGCCCGTTCTCGAGCGCGTCAACGACTGGTTCGAGGTCTATCAGGACTTCCCGGAGCAAAAGCTGCAGCAGCAGGCGGCGCGCTGCATGGATTGCGGCGTTCCGTTCTGCCATACCGGCTGTCCGGTTAACAATCTGATTCCGGACTGGAACGATCTGGTTTGGAAAGACCGCTGGCGCGAAGCGCTGCGCAGCTGCACGCGACCAACAATTTCCCGGAGTTTACCGGCCGCATCTGTCCGGCGCCGTGCGAAGCCGCCTGCGTGCTGGGCATCAATGAGCCGCCGGTGACCATCAAGGTGGTCGAGCAGATCATCATCGATCGCGGATTTGCAGGAAGGCTGGGTTCAGCCCGAACCGCCTCGCCGCCGGACCGGAAAACGTGTCGCGATCGTCGGATCCGGTCCGGCCGGGCTCGCCGCTGCTCAGCAACTGAATCGCGCCGGCCATCCGTCACCGTGCTTGAAAAGCACGACCGCATCGGCGGCCTGCTGCGCTACGGCATTCCCGATTTCAAGCTCGAAAAATGGGTTGTCGACCGCCGGCTGGAACAGCTTTACGAGGAAGGCATCGAGTTTCGTCTAACGTGAGCATCGGGGCTGACATTTCCGGCGCGGATCTGGTGCGCGATTACGATGCCGTTCTGCTGGCGATCGGCGCCGAGCAGCATCGCGATCTCGAAATTCCCGGCCGCGAGTCTGAACGGCATCCATTTCGCCATGGATTACCTGACGCAGCAAAACAAGCGCGGGGCAGGGGACAAGTTCGCGCGCTCGGAAGAGATTCTCGCCACTGGCAAGCGCGTCATCATCATCGGCGGCGGCGATACGGGAGCCGATTGCCTCGGTACCGCGCACCGCCAGAAGGCCGCTTCCGTTCATCAACTGCAAATCCACCCGATGCCTCCCGAGGATCGTCATCACACCACTCCCTGGCCGCTTTGGCCGCTGCAGTTGCGCATCGAAGCGGCGCACGAAGAAGGCGGCGTGCGCGAGTGGAGCGTTCTGACCACGCATTTCAGCGGCGACGAGAACGGCAACGTGAGGAAGCTGCATTGCGTGCGCGTCGGCCCCAAGCCCGCGCTCGAACGCATGCCGGGCAGCGAGTTTTATCTGGATGCCGATCTGGTGCTGATCGCGATCGGCTTCTCCGGTCCGGTGCGGAACGGCCTGCTCGAGCAGCTTCCCTTACGTGTCGATGCGCGCGGCAACGTGCAAACGGACGCTACCTATATGACGTCCGTTCCCGGCGTGTTCTCGGCCGGCGATGCGCGGCGCGGACAGTCGCTGGTGGTTTGGGCCATTGCCGAAGGCCGCAAAGCGGCGCACCACATCGACAAGTTTTTGATGGGCGCCAGTTTTCTCCCGGTCTGAGTTCGTGATATTCTCCAGTGGCTGCGGCATGAAATTCTTGCCGCGGGCCAGGAGGTATTCGTGGCCACCGTCCACATCACCGACACGACCAGCTTAGAAGCCAATGTAGAGATCGACGAGGACAGCCCGCTCGGTGTGGCGAAGCTGAGGAGTCTTGTTGCTGCGGTTGAGCTCGTCGGCGATTTCAACAATCCAATCGACCAGGCGAGGTGTAAAGGTGCAACGCTCGGCGCTGCCTTTGCGTCACCGTCCATTGATGCCGGCGGCGATCGGACACTCACCATCAAGGGTGAGGTAACCGCCACTGTTGAGGTCACGTGCCCGCCGGAAAAGTCGCTCTTCGGAGACGACAACGTTACTTTCCCGGTGCCTATCGCGAAAGGCCAGGCCTGGATGAGCTTCGAGCTCCAGACGCTTTTCGACGTGGGCGGAAAGCAAATACCCGTCGGCGGATTGTCTGGATTCGGCGTCGGCATCGAGGCGTCTACGACGTGCACGTTCACCTCGTACACGCTGTTCGATGGCGCCAGCGGCCCGCTCCCATCTGTAAAAGAATGCCTCTCCGAAACGCTCTCTAATTTCAAACCTCTCAGTTCCGCGGCATCGGTTCGCGCTCAGAAACCGGGAACCATCCAGGTTTGTGAAATCAGTGGCACGCTGAAGTTTACCGGCTCGTATTCGGTCCCGATGTCAGCCAACAGTTATTCCCTGGCTTCTCTGGGTACGTCTACGCTGCTGAAAAACTCCTCGTCCAAGCTACCGTTCAACTACAACATCTCGGTCAATCCGGATTTCGATTTAGAGATAGCCGGATCCGTAGCGGTCACCGGCGAATACGGCATTCGTTGTCATAAGGTCAGCGACACCACTTTGCAGCTCGGCGTCTTCAAGAAAAAACAGACTGATTTGAAAGCGGCTTTCACTGCTGCCGCAGGTGTCCAGGCGAGCGCAGGCAAGGGCGATATCACGGCCGGATTTCTGAACGCGATTTCGCCTAAGATCAACCCGGCCGCGGCCGTTGGCCTGAAGCAGGAAGATCGCGAAGTGATCCGGAAAGCGTTGAACTCCTGTATCGATCACAGCCTGTCGGCTTCGATGAACCTAAGCTGCACGGCTTCCTTCGCGGATGAGCCCGCGTTCGTCTATACGATCGACCTCAGCCAAAATGTAGCGAATACCGACGCCGCGCTCGAGGCCGCTTTCAAAGGCGATTGGAGCGCCGTGCAAGCTCTGTCGAATGCCAAGCGGGATCGAAACGTTCTGGTGGATGCCACCGGCGTCAAACACGTCGCGACCGTGAACCTGCTGGGCATCTTCGAATATGCCTCGCTCGAAGATTTCTTGAGTTCCTGCACCATGCTGCACAATCAGGAAGGCGACGGCAGCGTGACCGTAACCGATAAGGAGACGGGGAGCCGCATCGGGGTTGTGGGCGTGCCCTATCTCGCCGCCGATCAACGCCTGCGCGCGGTTCTGAATCAGGCCTGCGTCGCGACGATGACGTACACGGCCGCGGGCGCGCATGCCGTAGTGAGCGCCGGCCTCAAGGTATCGCAGAATTTTCTGCTTTACAAAAACAAGATGGACGCCAAGCCCGTCCATAAGGAGCTGCTTACCTGCGTTGCACTGCAGTTGCTTTCCCGCAGTGAATGGGACAACCTGCTGCCGCAGACCGCGAGCCCGCGCCATGTGCGCATTGCCGCGCAAGCGCAGTTCGACGGCAATGCCGCTCTCCAGTTGTTTTTCTCCGACACGGAGGCGCGAACGCCGCGAAAGCTCCCCGATCTGACGATTCTCGCCAGACGCGCTTACATGTCTCTGCTGGATGTGAGCGACCCGATCGACGTGCAGCGCTTGCAGAACGTCAGCGACGACCAGGTCTGGGGCCTCATGGATGGCCAGCAGTGGACGCCCGATTTGCGGCGGCTGTCCTATACCGACTGGTACGACATTACGTTTTGGGCAAGTGCATTCGCTCAAGTCGGACCCGCGCTCAAGGCGACGCTGGACCTAGTCGATACACTGCCGCCCGGACAGGATCCGACCACCAACAGCGTATTTATGAACAGCCGAGCCAAACTGGCGAAAGCCATCGCTCAAGCCACGCAGCACAGCCAAGCGGCGTTTGAACCGGGATGGCCGCTTGTGGTCACGTGCGCATTGTCGCAATTTGCGGCGAAAGCCAGTTTCGATGCCGCCTGGGACGGCGAGACGCACGTCGAAAAGAAAGCTCCAGTCGTTGCCGTTGCCGCCGGTTGAGCCCGCGCTGTTTCTACACTGGCTGTAGAGTGTCTGAAACAGCAAAGTTGGTGGGCGGCGCCGAGGAATGCGCGGCCCACATTGAGAAGACCGCCTATACGGTGCTGGCCGCCGTCACGTTCTGCCATTTCTTAAACGACATAGCCCAGTCGCTGATTCCCGCGATCTATCCGATTCTCAAAAGTTCGTTTCACCTGGATTTCGGCCAAGTCGGGCTGATCACTCTAACCTTTAATGTGGTTGCGTCTCTGTTGCAGCCGGTGGTCGGCCTCTACACGGATCGGCGTCCCAAGCCGTATTTTCTGCCGGTCGGCATGGGATTCACGCTGACCGGATTACTCGTCCTGTCGGTTGCGCCCACCTACGCAGCGCTGCTGCTGGGAGTGGCATGCATCGGCCTCGGCTCTTCCGTTTTTCATCCGGAGTCATCGCGGGTGGCGCGGTTGGCATCGGGCGGGCAGCATGGATTGGCGCAATCGCTGTTTGCCGTCGGCGGGAATGCAGGATCGTCCGTTGGACCATTGCTCGGGGCATTTCTCGTGCTTCCGCACGGGCAGCATAGTATCGTGTGGTGCTCGGTCGTCGCGCTCCTCGGCATTCCCATCCTCCTGCGAGTCGGGACCTGGTACCGCGATCATCATCTGACAAAACCCCAAACCGAGCGCCGTTCCATTGCGCTTCCGAAGCTCTCTTCACGCCGCGTAGCCTTTTCCATGGCGATTCTGATCGCACTGATTTTTTCAAAATATTTCTACCTGTCCAGCCTGACCAGCTACTACACGTTCTACTTGATCACCAAGTTTCACGTTCCCGTGCAAACATCGCAGGTTCTGTTGTTCGTGTTTCTCGGCTCGGTCGCGGCGGGAACGATTATCGGCGGGCCGATTGGCGACCGTTTCGGACGCAAGTACGTGATCTGGTGCTCGATTTTGGGCGTTCTTCCGTTTACCCTCGCGCTTCCTTACGCCAATCTATTTTGGACGGCTCTGCTGAGTGTTGTCATCGGCCTGATTCTGGCCTCTGCCTTTTCGGCGATTGTGGTTTACGGGCAGGATCTGATGCCGGGGAAGATCGGAACCGTTTCGGGCGTGTTCTTCGGATTCGCTTTCGGGATGGGCGGAATCGGCGCCGCATTTCTCGGCAAGCTGGCCGACTGGCAAGGCATCACTTTTGTCTATCATGTGTGCGCGTATTTACCCGCGATCGGCTTGTTGACGGCTTTTCTTCCGAACCTCGACCGCCGCAAGCGGTCGGTAGCATCGCCGTAAGAAACGGCGATTCTGACACTCGATTTCGAACGCGTCCAGGACGCGTCCCTCCGCGGAAAGGGCTGCGCCCACCTCGGTTTGGAACTTATCCAATTTTTGACCCTCTTTCGCCTGTTATGCGGACCAGGCATACGAAGGAGGCTCTCGTGAATATTGAACGGCAGAAGAAAAAAGGCCCGCGAACTGTTACGGGCGATCCGGTCGGGAAACGCGGAGGCCAGCGCTCGATTGTGCCGCTATCATGAACGGTGGCGGCAGTGGATGAGGTCACGCTGCGCCAACAAGTGGCATTACACGATGCCCAGTTCGCACTCGCCCGCGAACAAGGTTTTGCCAGTTGGCCAAAGCTGAAGGCCTACACGGAGCCAGCTTCGCATTCGCGGGTATGTCACCTATTTGTCTCCGATGTGCAATGGATTTCGGATCGGGTCGCAGGCTTACTGCGAACTCGGAAGTCCGCGGATCCCGCAGCGCTGGAGCAGATACGCGAATGGCATCCGCGCTTCGCCGACTCGAAGCGAATGATCGTGGAGGGACTCCTCTGCACCAGGTGGCTTACTCCAATCGACCGGAGATCGCTGCACATCTGATTAGTGCCGGTGCTTCGGTCGAGGTCGAGGCGCACGGTGCGGGCGGCACGCCGCTGATCGTTGCCTTATTCTGGGGCATCGCGAAGTGGCGGAGGCCTTCGCTACTCGACTGCGCCCGCCAATCTGCGTACGGCGGCAGGTTTGGGCTCCTTGAGCATGGTTGACGCGTGCTTCAACCGAGACGGCACGTTGACTGCTCAAGCCTGCGCTGCACGAGGATTCTATCGTCCCCACAGCGGATTCCCGGACTGGCAGCCCTCGAACGACCGGCAGGAGATCCTTGACGAGGCTCTTGTCTGGGCTACGAAGAGCAACCGCGTGGAAGTGCTGCCTAGGCTGATTCAGGCGGGAGCCCACCTTGACGCGAACCCATATCGCGGCACGCCTTTGATATGGGCGGTGTGCAATCGTATCGAGGCAGCCCGATGCTTGCTTGATCACGGCGCGAAGGTGGACACAAAAGCGACGTTCGGCGGACCAACGCACGGCCAAGGCGTGACAGCGCTACACATGACATCGCAATACGGCCATCTTGCGATGGTGCAGTTCATATTGAACGGGGCGCGGACCAGACGTTGAAGGACGATCTCTATCAGTCAGACGCCGAGGGGCAGCGGCCTACTTCGGGCAGGTTGCGGTCCGAGACTATCTGAGGTCGATTCGCAAGCCGATGCTGACGCGGGGATCGCCTCTGAGATCTCTGTGAGGGTTTTACCGGTGCTCGGGCGCAGTTTCCGAGCTGGGCCCGCTTACGCATCATCCGGAGATTGTGGAAGAGCGGCGAGTGGCGACCAAGGAGAAGGTATCCGCATGTGGCGCCAGTAACGGAGCTCTCAGCCGGCGCTAGCTATAAGTAGGTCCGTACGCGGGATAGCTCATAATGGCGATTGACGTGGAGTCTATCACTGCAACACTGATCGAGCGTCCCGCTTTCTTGAAAGGGAGTTGAAATAGTAATCATGATCGCGGCACAACCTGTTCGCTTCGGCAACAGGCAGTCCCGTGAATGGACACAGCGCGCAAAAAACACCGAGCGCACATCTGCGCAAACTCAGAGGGGCTTTAGTTACGTTGTATCGATAATGTCACTGTATTGAAGGATGCGGCGAAGTATGTGCAGCAGGTAGTCTGGGTATAGTGCGTTTTCGTGAAGAATTGAAGAACCGTGTCTTTACGAAGCGTCCGGGAGGGATGGTCGTCGGGAGTTGCTGACGGCGTCTAGGGAACGCCCGGCCTGTTCGTAAACGGCGTGCGCCATGGCGGGGCCATCATCGCGATCCTTACTTGCGCAATTGAAAGGCTCAGGCTGAAGCGTACGCATCGCTCGGTGCATCTATAAACGACCTTATGGCGAGACCAGTCATTCTGACCATTGATGACGATCCGGACGTGTTGCGCGCCATCGAACGCGACCTGCGACAACGCTACAACCAGACGTACCGCGTTCTGCGGGCCGAGTCGGGATCCAGTGCTCTCGATCTGCTGGGCCGTTTGCAGCAACGTAATGATTCTGTCGCCCTCCTGGTGGTCGATTATCGAATGCCGCATATGAATGGCATTGAGACGCTCCGCGAAGCAATGAAGTTTAATCCGGATGCAAAGCGGGTTTTATTAACCGCCTATGCAGATACCGAAGCGGCTATCAAAGCGATTAATGATATTCAGCTCCATCACTATTTACTCAAGCCGTGGGACCCGCCGGAGCGGCAACTTTACCCTGTGCTCGATGACCTTCTGCAGGAATGGTCCGCAGGACATAAGCCGCCGTTCGAGGGCGTGCGTGTACTGGGCACGCGCTGGTCGCCGAAATCCTATGAAACGCGTGATTTTCTTGCCCGCAACCAGGTGCCGTTTCAATGGCTGGACGCCGATGCAGCAGGGCGCGACCGGGAAGTTGGCCGGCTGGTGAAAAGCCTCGGTCCGAACGAGCTGAAATTACCGCTAGTTTTCTTTCCGGATGGCGATCGTCTGGAACAGCCCGGCTGGCAGGAGGTGGCCGCTAAGCTTGGGCTCCGCACGCGCGCTGGTCTCGAATTTTACGATGTGGCGATCGTTGGAGGCGGCCCCGCCGGTCTGGCCGCCGCTGTGTACGGTGCATCGGAAGGGTTGAAGACCCTGATTGTGGAGCGAGAGGCGCCGGGCGGGCAGGCCGGACTCAGCTCGAACATTGAAAACTATCTCGGTTTTCCCGCCGGTCTGAAGGGGTCCGATTTGGCCATGCGCGCTGTGACTCAAGCGCGTCGCTTTGGAGTCGAGATTGTTTCTCCGCAGGAAGCCAGCGCAATTCGCGCCGAGGGTCCGTATCGATATCTGAAGCTCAGCGATGGAACGGAAGTTTCTTGTCACACTCTCATCCTGGCGACTGGCGTGCAATGGCGAACGCTGGATGTGCCCGGCATAGAGCGCTTGCAAGGAGCTGGCGTGTATTACGGCGCCGGACCGACGGAGGCGATCTCCTGCCGCGATGAAGACGTCTATGTCGTCGGCGGAGCGAACTCGGCCGGTCAGGCCGCCATGTTCTTTTCCAAATATGCGCAGCGCGTGATCATGCTGGTTCGCGGTGCCTCGCTAGCCGCTACCATGTCTCGGTATCTGATCGATCAGATTCAAAAGACAGAGAACATTCAACTGCAGTGCCGGAGCCGCGTGACGGGGGTTCAAGGTGACGACCGTTTGCGTTCTATTTCCATCACGTGTGACACGACCGGGGACACGCAAACTGTTCCGGCGAGCGCGTTGTTTATTTTCATTGGCGCAGAGCCTCGCACAGGCTGGCTTGACGGAGTGGTTGAGCGTGATTCACGCGGATTCCTTCTGACCGGCCCCGATCTGATGCACGACGGCAAGCGACCGAGAGGTTGGGAACTCGACCGCGATCCGGGTCTTCTTGAAACCAACATTCCCGGTATTTTCGCCGTCGGAGACGTTCGCTATGGTTCTATCAAGCGCGTGGCTTCCGGCGTGGGAGAAGGTTCCGTCGCTATTCAGTTTGTGCACCAGTATCTAAGTAAGGTCTGAACATGGACAGTGCCATCAGTCATCCAGCCACTCATCCTCGGATCGAGGAGTTGAAGGCAATTTCTGTATTCTCCGATCTGCCCGCCGACGGGCTCGAATGGCTTGCGTCCCAAATGGAGGTGTTCGACCTGCAGCCGGGCGACATCCTGGTCCGTGCCGGCGAACCCGCCGAGCATCTGATGGTTCTATTTCGAGGCGAAGTGCGCGCGGAGCGCGGAGACGGCCGCCTTTACGTGATGCATGCCGGACAGGTTACCGGGCTGCTGCCCTATTCACGGCTCACTCACTATCCGTCGACCGCGCGCGCAGCTTTCGAAAGCCGCGCCGCCACGCTTCACAAGAGGTATTTCACCGAGATGCTGCAACGCTTGCCCGAGTTGAATCAGCGGCTCGTCAGCGTCCTGGCCGATCGCGTCCGCGAAACGACCATGCTTGACCAACAACGCGAAAAACTGATGGCCCTGGGGAAAATCTCGGCAGGTCTCGCGCATGAGCTGAACAATCCCGCCGCCGCTGTCCGGCGTGCGACCGAGAGCCTGCGGCAGGCGATCACTTCGGTGCGCACCGCCGCCCTTCAACTCGATAAGCGCGGTTTGCCTCAGCAGGCCCGCATATTTCTCGCCCGCTTGGATTGCGATTGGATCCAGCAGGCCGGTGCGCATCCTGCTCTGGACACTTTGGCGCGAAGCGAACGCGAGGAAGAGTTCACCGCTTGGCTCGAATATCACGGTCTTGTTAACTCCTGGAATCATTGCCGCGGCTCTGGTCGACGCAGGTTGTGAGCAAAGCACTCTTGAAGAAGTGGCCCGACAGATCCCACCGGAATTTCTCCCTGATGCCTTCACGCGCCTGACCGCCTCATTCACGATCAGCCGGTTGATCGAAGAAATCGAAAGCAGCGTTAGCAAGATCTCCGAACTCGTTCGCGCGGTGAAGGAATACTCGTACATGGACCAGATGCCCGAGCAGGAGGTAGACCTTCACACTGGATTGGAGAACACGCTGATCATGCTGCGCCACCGGTTGAAACATGGCATCGAAGTGGTTCGCGATTATGACCGTACAATTCCGGTCATCTGCGTGCACGGCAGCGAACTCAATCAGGTCTGGACGAATCTGATTTCGAACGCAATTGATGCCATGAACGGAAACGGAAAGCTCCACATTCGCACGGCTCGCGAGGGAAGCTGTGCCGTAATCGAAGTAATAGACAATGGTCCGGGCATTCCACCCGAACTGCAGCCGCGGATCTTTGAGCCGTTCTTCACCACGAAACGTGTGGGCGAGGGAACCGGCCTTGGACTCGACACCGTTTACCGCATTGTGACGAAGCATCAGGGTTATGTCAGCTACGAGTCGCGCCCCGGTGAAACCCATTTCATGGTGCGGATTCCATTTGATAAGTCGAAGCAGACCGTAACCTGACACAGTGCCGGCGCACGGTTCCAGGGAAATGGCTCCGGTGTAGTGGGGCATGTCCTTTAAGCCTCCGTGGCTCAGACGCTTATTCTGCCGAGTAAGGCTAAGCCATTCCGCAGCCGAAAGCGGCGGTACTCAGGTCGGCCTCTCTGGACATTCCACAGGATTTATGCAAATCTTCTATGCAAGGTCCAAACGAAGAATCGCATTCTGCCGTTTGTACCTACAAAGGCAAAAGCCCGCATTTGTTAAGGGCGTGGCGGTAACCTCAGCTCATAGCCGGGCGTGTTCACTTTGCGGCGGATGACACCCAAGGCGGTGATTGCAAACCCGACGATCCACATCGCGGACGGTTCCGGTACCGGAGTTGCCGCAATCACGGTTCCGCTCACACTCAGACTACCGCCCTCAGAAAGGTAAGGTTGAAACGAATTTGAAGGGACATAGCCGGATATGCCTCCGTCTTCCAACCCGTTGAAGGTGACGCCGGGTGCGGTCTGCGCGTTAGAGCTCGCAACGTACGCCCACCCATCCGTAACAGAGGAATCGGACAGAACCAGATAATACGTTCCTGGACCCAGATTCAAGCCGGTAAAAAGCGTGTCAGTTTGTTCCGTGTCTGGAATCGAGAGAACCGCTGCCGCGACTTGGTCTGCGACGGTTGTTCCGGATCCGACCTGTGTCATTAAATACGCGTCAAGCGTGTTAGACGGCATTGCACCACCATTCATGTTCCCTTCCAGGAAAGCGGTGATCGTAGCGTTGGTAAGAGTAAAGCTTTGTGTCCACGAATCGAGAACGCTGTCACCGCTGCCTTGGCCTAAACCGATGAAGGCAAAAGTTGTGTCCGGAACGCTGAGAATGGTTGTGGCAGAGCCAATTTCTACCATGCCGAGTGTGAGCAGCACGGGCACAGAGGCTTTAGTCATCAAACGTATGGATCTCCACGCCCGATCCGAAACAGCCAGAGGAAATTTTGCAAGATTCATAATTCTTTCCTTACTCGAGTAATCGAAATACGCCCGAGGAAGACGACACGAAGCAAAGAAATATCGGAAAGGCGAAAGTAACAGTACGTTCTGGCGGGAGACGGCGCCCGGCCGATGATGTTTTCTATTATGAGGACTGCATGGAGCCGTCCCTACACGCACTCATCGCTGACGCAGAACGCGGGGACGGTTCGGCCGCTGATGCCCTATTCAGCGCTCTCTATGCCGAGTTGCACAAGCTGGCCAGACGGGAATTGGCGCGGCAGGGACTTCCCATCAGCCTTGGAGCCACGACATTGCTACACCAGGCATACATCGAAATGGCGTCGAAAGATGAGACGCTGTTCACGCGGCGCGCTACGTTTATGGCATATGCGGCGCGAGTGATGCGCGGCCTCATCATCGACTATGCGCGAAGAAGTTCAGCCCAAAAACGCGGCGGCGAATTCCAGATTACTTCGCTGGAAGGCCAGGTAAGTGACCCCATTGACGATCGTCATTTGACGCGGATCAGCGAAGCGTTGGACGAGCTTGCCAAGAGCGAACCGTCACTCGCTCAAGTCGTTGACCTTAAATTCTTTTGCGGTTTTACGTTTGCCGATATTGCCGCGATGCATGGCATTTCGGAAAGAACTGTGCAGCGGCAATGGGAGAAAGCTCGCATTTATTTGCACCACAACATAAAAGGGGACTGGGAGGGTTGAGGCATGGAATCGATCAGGGGAGAGCGGTGGCTCGAAATCAGTCCGTACCTCGATCAGGCCCTTTCGCTCCCTGAAGCCGAACGTGCCGCTTGGCTAGAGTCTCTGCATGCCAGTGATCCAACTTTGGCCCGCACACTGGAAGGGCTTTTGGCAGAACACTGCGCCCTCGTACAGGGTCGTTTCCTGGAAGACGGCCCGATGCATCCTGGTATTGATTCTGCTTGCCCGGGGCAGACTATCGGCTCGTATCGCCTGACCGGTTTGCTGGGCGAAGGCGGAATGGGTTCGGTGTGGTTGGCCGAACGGAGCGATGGGCGTTTTGAGCGGCGCGTGGCCGTAAAGTTTCTGCACTTTTCCCTCGCCGGAAGACTTGGCCTGGAGCGATTCCGTCGCGAGGGCAAGATTCTCGGGCAGTTGCAGCATCCGCACATTGCGCAACTGATCGATGCCGGCATAACCGCGGAGGGAAGGCCTTACCTGGTCCTGGAGTATGTGGAAGGTAAACACATTGACCGATACTGCGATGATCGAAAGCTTTCCGTCACCGGGAGAATTCATCTTTTTCTGGATGTCCTGAGTGCCGTGGCCGATGCGCATTCGCATCTTGTCGTTCATCGCGATATTAAGCCTTCAAACGCGCTGGTGGGAACAAACGGCGTCGTCAAGTTATTAGATTTTGGCATTGCAAAGTTGCTCGACGACGAATCCGATGCCGCGCCCGCAACGCTGCTGACGCTGGAGGATGGTGGAGCACTGACCCCGCAGTTTGCCGCGCCCGAGCAAATCAACGGTGGCGAGGTTACCACGGCAACTGATGTCTACGCGCTGGGAGCCCTGCTGTATGTACTGCTCACGGGGCAGCATCCGTTGGGCGACACCCGGCAGTCTCCGGCGGCCCTGATCAAGGCGATTCTAGAAACAGAAGCACCGCGCGCTTCGAATGTGGTTTTTTCGGGATCCACTCTGGCCGCTGAACAGCGTGCTACCACTCCCGAGAAGCTCAAGCGCCACCTTCGCGGAGATTTGGACACCATTATAGGCAAGGCGCTGAAGAAAGCTCCGGTCGAGCGCTATGCCTCGGTGAGCACATTGGCCGATGATCTCCGGCGTTATCTAAAACGGGAGCCTATCAGCGCGCGGCCAGATTCGGCTGCCTATCGCACGGCTCAGTTTGTACGCAGGAATAAGCTGGCCGTTCTGGCATCGGCGATCGTTTTGTTGACTCTTGCCGGCGGTCTTACGGTCGCGCTATGGCAGGCAAACATCGCCAGGAAGGAAGCTCGCACGGCGGCGGCCGTCGAACAGTTTACGGAAGACATTTTCCGCTTGAACAACAGAGTCAACCCCAACCCGAAGAAGGCACAACAAACTACCGCCCGGCAACTGCTCGATATGGGGGCGCAGAAGGTTTCGTCAAGCCTGAATGACGCCCCTGAAGCGAAGCTCCAGATGACCGACTTGCTGGGCTCGCTGTATCAGAACCTCGAACTCAGCGATCAGGCGGTCGCTTTGCGAAAGGAACGAGTCGCTGTAGCGAGGAAACTGTACGGTTCCGAAAGCCCGCAAATTGTGCCGGCCCTAGTGGATTTAGGCAGAGCAATGCAGTCATCACGCTCAGTTAGTGAAAGGGAGGCAGTGCTTCTTGAGGCGAAATCGCTTCTCGATCGAGGAGGAGATGTTCGTTCCAAGATTCGCGGAACAGTTCTGGCGGCGTTGGCTGAGAATTACACGAGCACAGACGTCAAGAAAGCCTCGACCTTCGCACAGGAATCTATAGAGGTATTGCGCTCCTGGCCGGGTTCACCTGAACTGGAACTGGCTCTGGGTACGGCTGGGTTCGCCTATATCTCCGCCGGCCAATTTGCCGAAGCTGAGGCGGCCATGGCCGAGGCCATTCAACTTTCAAAGCGCCTGCACGGCGACCCGAACATCGACCTGCCACACTACTACGCCACGGAGGCGCGGGCCCAGCTGTCCCTGCTGAAATACGATGCCGCCGAAAGCAGTTACCGGGCAGCTTATAAGGATGCGAGAGCACTGAGCGGTGAGGCGGATGTGGATACCTTCATGGTCGAAGGCAGGTTGGGCATGTTGCTTGTCTTGACCGCGCGTTCCCGGGAAGCCCTGCCTTACCTTGAAACAGCGCTCGAAGCCTGTTTGCGCACCAAAGGCGCAGACGATCCTTTCTTCACGCCACAAATGGAGATGCAATACGGGAATGGCCTGGACGCGGCGGGACGTCTGGAAGATGCATTGGTCCAAATTTCAAACGCTGTCGACAATCGCCGCGAACACCGTCCCGGAACGGCATACCTGGCGCAAATGCTCGAAGACCAGGCTGAGGTTCTGGTCGAGTTAGGGCGTTACCAAGCTGCTGAACAAGCGTTGAAAGAGGACGAACGCATCCGTGAGAAAGTGCACGTGAAGATCGGTGACGGTTATTTAAGACCGCGCGTCCGATTGGCTCTGGAGCAAGGGCATCTACACGATGCCGAGGCAGTACTTGACAAATATGCGGGTCCGATCACCCGGAACGCGCCGATCTCCGTTGGTTTGATCCGAAATTTCTACGCCCGATCAGAGATCGCGTTGCAGACCAGGAACACCGCGACCGCCATTTTGCTGGCGCGAGATCTACGGAGGCGCTTGGCCGATGCCCATATGGAAACATACCTGCGGCTTTGGAGAGTTCGGGCACTGACTTGGGAGGCTCGGGCATATTTAATGGAAGATAAAGCGCAAGACGCCCTGCCGTTGCTCGATGAAGCCGTGGACAGCCAGAAAGCGATGTTCGACGGACAAAGTCCGGAACTGGGCGCAACGGAGGCGCTGCTGGGTTGCGCCTATCTGGCCATCGGAAATCGCGCGCGGGCTGTAAGCCTGATGCGCAGTTCAGAGTTTCGTCTAAGACCACATAGGGAGCTCTGCGTAAGTTACCGGCGCGCCATGCTGGAGTTACAGCACCGGCTGGCTGGCCGCTCACCTTCCAACGAGCTTTAATCGGTTGCGCGCCGATTATTGGTCTGTTGACCGCTTTTCTTCCGAACCTCGAGCGCCCCAAGCGGGCCGTATCGCAGAACTGACAAGCTCACGGCAGACGGTCAAAAATGCTTCGTGAAGATCCAACCCGTCATAGTGGTAACGAGCCAGAGCTTTTAGCGTCGGATCGCCATTCACGGCCACAGTATGCTCCAACTCTTTGAAGAGCAGGTAGTCGGACATGGAATCGCCAAAAGCAACACACTTGTTCATTTCACAACCAAGCTCAGTACACCACTTCTGTACAAGGACGGCCTTGTCCTTGGGGTTTAGGATCTTTTCAGGAACGATCTCGTCGTCGAAGGTCTTTGGGAACTCAGATGCGCCAATGAGATCGAATCCGTAATCGTAAAACAAATGTGCGTAGAAATCGGGAGACATGGTGATCAGGCAAGATGTCCCGCCGCCTCTTCGTATGAGGGAGGTGACCGCCTTTATGTTCATGAGTTTTGGTGTGGCCTCAAACGCCGAGCTCACAACTTGTTCGTCGAGTATCCCCCACAGCATACCTATCTGTTTCGCAAAACCAAAGGCGTCTATTTTTCCATTCGCGAAGTTCTGTTCCAGCAGACAAAGTTCATCAACGGTTCCGGCCGCTTTTGCAATCTCAATGCACGCTGTCGTCTTGATTAGTAACGTGCCATCCATGTCAAAGACAAAAGGCGATTAGCGATTACAGAGAGAAGCTCGTCTTCAGAACTCACCAATGACCTCATAACAACACTCGACTAATGCAAGAGCAGCGACGATCTGGACAGATAGAGGAAGCAGTAGTAATCTCGCCCAAAGTATCAGTGCTTTTGCAAGTAATCAATTGCGCGACGAACTATTTCGTAACGAGCTTCCCATGCCGTGACCGGTTGCGTGCCAGCGAGAATACGCAGTGAGGAGAGCGCTAACGGGGACAACCAAGTATTTCGCGGGCTGGCCGCAGCCGCTGCAAGTCTGTCAAGGTAATGTTGCAGACTCCGCAGATCGGCCAACTCACAGCCTGCAGGTATTTCGGGATAAGGTGCGTCTAACTGACACTGTAAGTCAGCGGGAGTTCTGCCCCATAGCGCAAGACCGAGCGTTGTGCAGCGGCCCGCCTCTGCTTCGGCCTGCATCGCGTCCTCACGTCGAAACGGTCGCATGGGCAGCGACGAATCAAACTCTTCTTCATTCATCGATGTTCTCCTGCGGTAATCGAACCTCCCGGAAGATGGGTCATACCGCCGATTTTATCTCGCTTCCGGGTTGACGACGTCAATCGGCTTATTATCAGATATCGATGAATTTAAGGCATCTGTTTAGGTTCGTTCTGATTTTCGATGCCTTGGCTGTATTAATCCTTTATCCGCACATTGGTATCTTTTGCTGCGGGTACCTTGTCTTGAGCAGTGCGCTCGCAGTTCTTCAGGCGGTCGTAAACCAGCGATTCTCAACGTCTGAAGAAATCCGGCGGCTCTTCTATGCGAAAGACATCGATAGACTTTGGGACAGATGTGTTGCGCTTCTCGGCTTGGCTGAGTTTGCGGTCTTCTTCGAATATTCGCATTGGCGGCCCGTCCCGGAACTTCTCAGGCCTTCAACGCAAATAACTGGCTTGCTTCTCTGCATCGCGGGAACCATCTGGCTCGTATGGGTTGACTCGTATCTGGTCCAGGAGTTCCCATCTCACTATCGACGTAACGCCCTCATGACCTCCGGTCCATATCGGTATGTCCGCCATCCGAGGTATGTCGGCCTATTCGCGACGCGCTTGGCTCTACCACTTTTATTTGGTAGTGTCATCGCTTGGGTGCTTGCGGTTGCTTGGTTCATGTTT
Source organism: uncultured Acidobacteriaceae bacterium (assembly GCA_963722935.1). Classification (GTDB taxonomy): domain Bacteria; phylum Acidobacteriota; class Terriglobia; order Bryobacterales; family Bryobacteraceae; genus Bog-105. Next base: position 754,265 of record CAVROY010000003.1, read on the forward strand.
ATACGCCTGCGCGCGCGATTGGAGGAACAATACTTGAGTAGCAAATTCGGTGCCGTCTACACTCAATACGCCACGCACACCATGTGGATACCCTAGTCGGAACCGCCTCAGGCGTGTTATTCGGGTCGCCTTCGGGAGGGGTGCATTGGCGCCGCGTTTGTCGGAAAGCTGGGATTGCTTTCGGCCTACTTAAGGACATGGAAGGAGACTGCGCCGTCGTCTACTCTTGGCACGGCACCGGTCTCGCTTCTGGAATTTAAATAGTGCGGGACGCGGCAGGCCGTCGTACGTGCCCGCCCGGGAGAGGTGATGGTCAGAATGTGCCGGCTTTGTGCCCATTACCCGAAACACCCACTGTGCCCGTACGACGACAGATCTCTATCGGGAGCGAAAACTAGCGGGTTATCATGCAACGATGACACAGTGGCTCCGCCGCAGAACTGTCTTTCAGCGCGTCGCGCTGGTTCTCATGGTCCTGGCGGTGGGCGCCGTCATGGCGGACTATCTGTCGGGCGGAACTTCGTCATACGGGCTTCTTACGATAGCGCTTATCGTGTGCTACTTCGCGTTCCGTAAGGAATTGCTGTGGCGCGTTCGCAACCGGCTGCTTGTGACCTATCTTTTGTTTGGCATTGTTCCCCTCTTCCTTATCGGATTCCTGCTGACGCTCACGGCCGAGTTGCTGCTGGGGCAATTCGCCTCACAGCGTGTGCGCCAGGAACTGGAAGCGCGAATCGCAACTGTTCGAACCGCCGCACAGAATCTAACGCTGGCAGCCTCTCACGGCGCGAAGGCGGATCTATTGGATGGAATCCGCCAGGGGACGCCGAAACTCGCAGCTGTGGTCCGGGCCAACGGCGATGTTTTGCGATTGCCTCCAAACGGCCAAGTCCAGGCCGCGCCAGCTTGGGTCGTTGCTGGATTCAGCGGACTTTTTGAATCGGGCGGGCGCTACTACATGGGCGCAAATGTGCGCGATGGCAATACGGAAGCGTTCGTTTACCTTCCATTGGATGAGCAGACTCTAGCGTCGCTCGCGCCAGCGGTTGTGTCCGTCGCTGGCGTGCTGAGCGGCAATGACCGCGCCGAATTTGGATTCGGTCCGTCCGGGAGCAGGGTAGCTGTGGTTGAAAACGGTGTCCGTAAAGAGGCCGTGCCGTCTGTATTGGGACCGCCTCGGAGTTGGTGGGATGTGCCGATTGCCGGCATGCTCACGTGGACGGCCGAGACGTCCTCCGGAAAGGAGGAGGTCGTATTGCCGTTGGTATCGAGGCCGTCTTTGCTGGTGGCCGGCGTCGTGACGGGGCAGATGGTATGGGTTGTGGTCTCGATGCTGATCGCGGTCGGGGCATTTTTCCTGATCGTGGAAGTTATCTCTTTGTTCTCCAGCGTGATGCTCACACGGGCGATCACGCGCTCCGTAGACGACCTTTACCGGGGAACGCTACGAGTGGCGGAAGGAGACTTTTCGCACCAGATTCCTGTGCGGGGCGCCCATCAATTGAGTACGTTGGCCACTTCGTTCAACAGCATGGCGACGAAGATTCGCCAGTTGATTGGCGAAGTTAAAAAGAAAGAGAAGCTGGAGGCGGAACTGGAAATCGCGCGAGAGGTGCAGTTGCGCCTGTTCCCGAAGTCTGTGCCGAAACTCAAGACTCTGAAGATGGCGGGCATCTGCATTCCAGGGCGGGTTGTTAGCGGCGACTATTACGATTATGTGCGACTGGATGACCGGTGGACCGCGATCGCGCTTGGCGACGTTTCGGGGAAAGGAGTTTCAGCGGCACTCCTGATGGCAAGCATTCAATCGGCGCTGCACGCGCAATTGAAATTCAGCGGCGCGTCCTCTAATACAGTGTTGGCCACCGCGACATTGATGGCGCTGATCAGCCAGCAGCTCTACGAAAACACTCCGCCCGAAAAGTACGCCACGTTCTTCTGTTCCGTCTACGACGACGAAACGGGGCGGCTCACCTATACAAATGCGGGCCACCTCAAGCCGATCCTGGTGCGCGATGGACAAGCGATTGCGCTGGAGGGCGACGGTATGGTGGCGGGCTTACTGCCGAATGTGAAGTACGAACAGCAAGACATCCTGCTACGAACGGGCGATCTTCTCGCCATCTTCTCCGACGGCATTCCCGAGGCCCAAGACGCAGCGGAGGAGGAATTCGGTGAAAATCGCCTTGCGGAACTGTTGGTGGCCCAAAGTAACGAGCCGCTCGACACGATCATCACGGCGGCAACGCGCACGGTCGAAAAGTGGATTCATGACCCGGAGGGCCGGGACGATCTAACGTTGCTGCTGCTGAGAAAGCTGTGATACGCGTTTGTCTCATTCAGAGCGCAATCCAATCACTCGTGGCGCAAGACGGTCAGCAAATGCCGCGATCCATTTCAACGCCATTCTTTGTGAGGTCATGGCGCCAGAGGCTCCGCTTGTGCAAGCTGAAAACGCTCTGCTAGGCTGCTAACAGAGTCGCTCGCTATATTGAGCGCAAACTATTATGACTGTTGAGATCAAACGCTGTTTTTTTTGAGCGGACATCAAAGCCGAGGCCGTGAGTCTCAAGGACAATATTGACCGTGAATTTGCTGTTTCGACGCGGGTGCGTGCCGGTGCCCCCGGCTCATTGAATGTTTTCGTCAATGGCGAACAGATCTTCTCGAAAAAGCAGGCGGGGCGTTCCCCGAATGCGGCTGAGATCGTCAAATTGATCCGCGAAAAGACGTCGCAGGCATAAGTCACTACTCGATCGCGTGGCTGCTCAGCGACTCCCTTATTGCATCTCGAGCAGCGACGCCATGGTCTCAATGCCGTCCCAAAGGTTTTGTAAGCGCAGATTTTCATTCGCGCTGTGCTGATTGTCATCGTGGTTAGCGATGGGAACCGTGATGGTGCGGGTCGCGGCTGCGCGTTCCATCGCGTCAAGGGGAACGCTGCCGCCCATGGTGGGCCACTCAATCACTGTGCCGCGCGCCGCTTCTACCGCCGCCCGTACTTCTCCGGCGATGGGGAGATCCATGGGCGTGCGGACGGCATTGTACCCGGCCGAGTCCTTCTTGACGAGCGCCACTTTAGGATGTTGCAACAGAATGTCGCGAGTAGGTACAGTCTCGACAACGAAGTAGCCTTGCGAGCGGATGTAATCGACCACGCGATCTTGCTGCTGCTGCCAATCGATGCCGACCACCAGGCGGAGGTCGAGATCCACAGTTGCAGTGGCGGGGATGACATTGGTGGCATGCGCGCCGGTTTGCCCCGACGAAATCCCGTTAATGTTCAAACTGGGCAGGTTCAGAAGATCGAGAAGATGCGCGCCGCCGCCATCGACGTGTCCGAGCGAGAGTTCCCGACGCAGCATGTCGTCGTTGACGGGCGCCTGAGCCAGCGCCTTCTTTTCCAGCGGTCCCAGAGGCGTGATTCCGTCATAGAAATGCGGGATGAGAACGCGGCCCTGATCGTCTTTCATACCGGCGAGAAGCTGGACCAGCATCATGGCCGGGTTGGGAGCCCAATTGCCATAGTGGCCGCTGTGAAGGCCGCGATTAGGGCCATAGACGGTAATCTCGATGTGCGCGTCTCCGCGGGCGCCGAAGACGAGCGTCTGCCGGCGGCTCTGATCGACCGGGCCGTCGCAGACCAGCCAAACATCTCCGTGAACCAAATCGCGATTGGCGTCGAGAATTTGTTCCAGGTGAGGGGAGCCAGCCTCTTCTTCGCCCTCCCAGACGAAGCGAATATTGGCGCGTAGCGGGATGTGGGCCGCTTCGAGAGAATCCAGGGCCACCAGTTGAGCATAGATCGCGGCCTTGTCGTCGCCGGCCGAACGGGCATAGATGCGCTGTTCGCCATTGACTTCGCGCAAAACCGGAACGAAAGGTGCGTTTCCCTGCCACTCGGACGGGGTCACCGGCTGGCCATCGTAATGCGCATAGAAGACGATGGTGTGTTGCGCGCCGGGAGTTCGACGCTCGCCGAATACCACGGGAGGCGCACCGGGAATGGACAAAAGGCGGCTTTCAAAGTGGCGCTGCTGCAGCGCCGAGACAAGCGTGTCTGCGTTGCGGCGAAGATTGGCGGGATCAGCAGCGACGTTGGGAATGCGGAGAAGGGCAGTGAAGCCCTGCAGAATCTCCGATTGGTGCTGGATGCGCCATTCGCGCGCGGCTTGAACGGGATTCTGCGCCTGGAGCGTGAAAGACGTGAAGGCAAAGATGGCAAAAAAGATCGATGCGCGCGAGGGCATCATTGGAGCGTAGCAGGCCGTGTTGAAGCGCTCACGTCCGACCTACGATTTTACGGGAGGGTAAATGAGAGGTATCACTTCACGCCGATTACGCCTGTAGACGCGGAAATCGGCCAGATCCGTTGTGACGACGGAGTGCTTTGGGTGCAACTCGCTCATGCATATCAAACAGAGGTCGGCCAAATCCGGCCGCCGGTCTCGATAGCGTTCGGCCAGCTCTGCGATTCTTGGTATGTAGTCAGCGAGAGTGAAGGCGGGCAGCACCAATCCTGTGCGAACGAAGTCAACAACGAGCGATGCATCGCCGAAATGAAACGCCGCCTCGGCAAGGACCGCTTCACAAGTGAGCAACGGCTCGACGACCTCGTGCGCGAGCTGAGAAGCCCATTCATGGTGACGATCGTTGCGATTTCCAAAGGCGACCAGAAAACCCGTATCCGCAATCGCCATCACTTCTTCGAAAAGCCTTTGCGCATCGAAAGTCCGGGGTCGCCCGAGATCTTGCCGGCCAAGCGCAGGAATGGGCGATCTTCAGGCATGCGGGCTTTCTCCAATTGATCCCGGATGAGCCTGCCTTGTGACACGCCCAGTTTTGCAGCGGTATTTTTCAGCCAATCCGCGAGTTCGTCAGGCAGACGCAGACTAATTGTGTTACGCATCTGCTCTGAATGTAACACATACTTAAACGCCCACAGTAACCAGCATTGACTGACGCCGAGTGGTTCAACCGACCTTTGCTATTTCCCTCTGGGAGATTTCGCCGAGATCGTTTTCAACGTTTCTACGGGCGCCGGGGCTGCGGCGGCGAATGCCGGTAACGGGAACCGGTCGCCGATGATGTTCGCCATAGTCTGGACCTGCAGATTTTCGTCTTCGGTGGTGAACAGCAGGCATTTTCGCTCGGAATCGAAATCGGCCTTGATCCAATCGCCGGTTCTGACCTGATTCGTCGCGATGAGGTTGGAGAGCGGGTGCACAAGGCAGCGCTCGATGGCGCGCTTGAGGTGCCGCGCTCCGTATTTGATGTCGGTGCCTTCGCCCAACAGAAATTCCTTACCGGAGTCGGAAACCGTCAGGACAAACTGCTTTTCGAGCGGTGAGAGCAGCACGCGCTGCTGCACTTGTGCCAATTCGAGATCCAAAATGCGACGCAGTTCCGTTTCGCCCAGCGATTTGAACACGACTACCTTGTCGATGCGGTTCATGAATTCCGGCGTGAACTTCCGCCGTGCCGCTTCGAGACCGCTGCGCGACTGCTTTTTAGATAGGTCTTCGCCCGAAAGCTGGGTATCCGCCACGAGCTTTTGAAAACCGAGCTTGGCCGTTCCCAGCGCCGCCATTTCCGTAGCGCCCAGGTTGCTGGTCATGAAGATCATCGAGCGGGAGAAATCGACCTTGCGGTTGTCCCCCAGCGTCAGCGTCGCTTTATCGAGGATTCCGAGCAGCAGGTTCCACAGCGCATCACTCGCCTTTTCGATTTCATCAAATAGGATAAAGCTCAGCTTGATCGAGTCGGTGTGGTGCTGGTTAATGACTTCCTGGCTCAGTAGCGGATGCGTTTCCCGATGCCCGAGATACCCGGGAGGCGAGCCAATCAGTTTCGCGATTTCATGACTGTGCTGGAATTCCGCGCAGTCTATCTTGATGACTGCGCGAGGATTGTGGAGCAGCGCTTCGGCCGTCGCTTCCACCGTTCGCGTCTTCCCGGAGCCCGTAGGCCCCAGAAACAGGAAATTGCCGACCGGCCGCCCTGGCGCGGACAGACCCGTGAGGTACATCTGGTAGATGTTCACGATCTGCTCGACTGCTTCGTCCTGGCCGACGACCAGCCTCAGCAGCGTCTTTTCCAGCAACTCCGCGTCTTTGCCCGTCCGGGTGGGATCGAGTCTTCTAAGGCGGCTCATAGCGTGGTCCTTCCTCTACTCACAAGCCGGATCTTGCCGAAATAGCTCAGCCGTCTCGGTTTCCAGCTTCTTCGCTCTTGCTTTACTCCAACCTGAGCAAGAGACTTGCCAAACAACGATGTCCTTGCTGTATATTGCTTTCATCGTCTAGAGCGGTGCATTTCGTGAATAGATGTAGGAGCCACTACTCCTCGGGCTTTTCTTGTTTAGTTCTTTTCCGGCCGCGAAGGTCTCACCTCCACTCGACTAATTAGCGTTCTGGCCGGCATAGTCAGAATGTGCAGCACGATTGCGGCTACATCTTCGGGTGCGATCTTCCAATCCGAGCGCTTCCCGTGCTCGCCGGCAAATTCGGTATCGACGCTGCCCGGCATGACATAGCTGACCCGCACGTTGTCGTAACGGTGATCGAGCATGGTGGCTTCGCTCAGGGCGTTCAAGCCGAACTTGGAGGCGTTGTAAGCAGCGCCCCCGGCAAATGGATTGCGGCCCGCCAGGCTGCTGATATTGACGATGGAACCGCCTCTAGCTCTATAAAAACGCTGCAACGCCTCCCGCGTGCAATAAAAGGCGCCGGTCAGATTGGTGCCGATCACACGGTTCCATTCCTCAATGGTCAGCTCGGCGGCGGCGCGGAACACGCCAACCCCGGCGTTGTTGACCAGGATGTCCAGACCGCCGAGCTGCTGGTCGGCAAATTGGAAAAGCTGCTCCACCTGCCGGGCGTCGCTGACGTCCGCGGTGCGTCCCGCGAGCGTAGGCCCTTCGACCTCTTTACGTAGCTCGTCGATCGTCTTATCGAGTTGCTTGGCATCGCGCGCGCAAAGGATCACGTTCGCACCTGCCTTTCTCAGGGCTCGGGCGGTCGCCGAGCCGATGCCTTTGGAACCGCCCGTCACCAGGGCTCTTTTGCCAGATAAAGATTCGCTCATGAAATTCTATTTAACTCCTCTCCCGTGTCCACGGTTTTGGTGGTGATACAGCACCACCACGTCTCACTTCGATGATCCAATACCCGCACTCGATCGGGTGTCTCGCATGGACTGCTCGAAAGCAAGATGATATAGATATCTATAATAGAGATCTATACAGATGCCCAAAGCCGACAACCTGCAGGGAGCCTTGGAGCTCCTCGTCATGAAGATTCTCCGCCGGGGCGCCAACCACGGATTCGCGATTGCCTCGTATATCCAGCAGGTCTCGGACGAGGTCCTGCGTGTTGAAGCGGGTTCGCTCTATCCGGCATTGCACCGCATGACCGAGGCGGGACTCCTCAAGGCGGAGTGGCGCATGTCCGAAGCGGGCCGGCGTGCGCGATTGTATGAGCTGACCGCAGCGGGACGCCGCAAACTCGAAGCGGAGGAGAAAAAGTGGCGCGCGGTTTCCGCTGCCGTGGCGAAGGTTCTGCGCACAGCGTGAGAGAAGCAAAATGGGAATCTGGTCCAGAATCGGAAGAGTATTCCGGAGCGATCGGCACAACGCCGAAATTCGCGAGGAGCTTCAATTTCACCTCGACATGGATGTCGCGGGCGGTCGCGATACCCGGGACGCTCGCCTGCGCCTTGGCAACGTCACACGCCTCGAAGAGGAGACACGAGCAATGGGAATCGTCGAATGGCTCGAGTCGGTTCTGAAGGACGTCCATTACGGATTGCGTCAATTGCAGAAGACCCCTGGATTGGTGCTGGCCATCGTACTTTCGCTCACGATTGGAATCGGCGCGGACACCGCGATTTTCAGCCTGATCGATGCGGCGATCCTCAGACCCTTGCCGGTAAAGAATCCGGACTCGTTACGCATCGTCGAGTGGACCAACCAAACTTTCCCCGACGGCGTGAGCAATATCAATGGCGATTTCGAGCATACTGCTGGCGACAAGTTTCAGGGCTCTTCGATTGGGGCCAATCTGTATCGGAGCCTGGCGCGGGAACAGACCGCATTTGACGCGCTGATCGGGATAGCGGATCCAAATTCCGTCGCGGTTGCGGTCAATTCGTCCCCTGCCGAACAAATCAGCCTGCAATATGTCAGTAGCAACTTCTTTCAAGGCTTGGGTGTCGTGCCCGTGCTGGGGCGCTCGTTCCGGTCCGATGAAGATCGCGTCGGACAGGAACCTGTGGTGATGGTGAGCCACCGTTTCTGGATGGATCGGCTGGGAGGCAATCGAGACGCGCTCGGCCGCGAGGTGCGTATCAACAACGTGCCTGCTCGTATCGTCGGCGTGGCCCCGCCGGGGTTCTTTGGAGTGAGCCCGGGGCAATGGACCGACGTTTATGCACCGCTCGCGATGCGAGTTGCCTTCAGGGCGTCCCAGAGCGGCAGCGGTCCGCGTGGCGAAGACGACCGGGACTGGTGGGTCCGTCAGATTGGCCGGTTGAAACCGGGAGTGCCCGAAGCGGTCGCGCGAGCGCAGATCGCCGCTCTGTTCCGAAACCTGGCAGCCCCTGCGGGTACAAAGGTCGAACGAAATAAAATTCCAGAGCTGATCACGTTGGGGGGACGGCGTGGCTTCGGTGCGCTGAATCCCAGGGATGCCAGCGCATTGTGGATTCTGATGCTGCTGGTCGGCGTGCTGCTGTTGATCGTTTGCGCGAATGTGGCGAATCTGCTCTTATCCCGCTCGGCGAGCAGGCAGCGCGAGTCGGCCGTGCGTCTGGCATTGGGGGCGGCGAGAGCGCGGCTGTTCCGGCAGTATCTAATCGAGAGCGGCGTCTTCGCGCTGTTGGGAGGCGCTGCCGGACTGGCGCTTGGCTATGCGCTGGCGCGATCGATACATCTCTTATTTGAATCGGGGCGCGACGCCAGCAGCGCATTCGACCTCCATCTCGATCTGCGAGTGCTGGCGTACACGGGCGCGCTGTCGATCTTAACGGCTTTCCTGTTCGGCCTTGCACCGGCCGTGCGATCCGCGCGCGCCGATCTCAATGACGCGCTCAAAGCGCAGACGAGGACGGTCGTTGGCAGCCGGCTCCGTTTGCCGCGGATCCTGGTCTCGATGCAGATCGCGTTGTGCCTGATGGCCTTGTTCGCGGCTGGACTTCTAGCCGGTTCGCTCGAAAATCTCAAATGGACGAATGTCGGGTTCGATCGGGAGAATCTCGCCTACGCAACGGTGAATCCGTGGCAGGCCGGATACCAGACCGAGCGCGTAAGACCGTATGTCGATCACGTGCGGGAAGAACTGGCCAGACTGCCCGGCGTGATTCGGGTGAGTTGGGTGGAAGTGCGTTTGTTATCCGGCAACGGAAACGTGGGTGCCGTAAGCATCCCGGGGCATCCGATGCCGATCGGGAAAGACCTTCTGACGTCGACGGAGATAGCCAGCATGAACCGGGTGGGAGACGGACTTCTCGAAACTTTGCGCGTTCCGCTTCTCGCCGGCAGGACCATTGAATCGCGCGACATTCGCCCGAACGCGGCGGCGGTGGTGGTCGATGAGCATTTCGCTCGCCGATTTTTCCCCAACCGGAATCCGCTGGGCCAGCGCTTTGGATTCTTCGGCTCGAAAGAAAACGACCGCTACGAGATCGTCGGCGTTGTTGGGGATAGCCGCTATAACAATTTGCGCAGCGATCCGCTTCCGGCCGTATACGCGCCCTATGTTCCTGGCGAGCTCAAAGGCGCCATTCATTTCGCGATCCGCGCGAGCGTCGATTCGGGTCTGCTTGCCGAAGAGGTTCGAAAAGCGGTTACGTCTGTCGATCCGGCTGTGCCACTGACGGAGTTTCACACGCAGGCGGCGTTGATCGACCAGATGCTCAGAACCGAGCGGTTGCTGGCGTTCTTATCGAGCGCGTTTGGCTTCGTTGCTTTAACGCTTGCAGCCATCGGAATCGGCGGGCTGCTGGCCTACTCGGTCGCTTGCCGGACGAATGAAATCGGCATCCGAATGGCGATCGGCGCCGCTTCCGGCGATGTGATCCGGATGATCTTGCGCGATTCTCTCTGGATGGTGGGCGGTGGCATTCTCATTGGGCTTCCATGTGCCTACGCGGTCGGGCGAATTTTGAAGGATGCGGTGTTCGGTCTCACGCCATCCGATCCTCGAACCATGGCTTGCTTGTTGGTTGCGATTGCCGCTGTTGCGCTTCTCGCGGCTTGGGTACCCGCTCGCCGGGCTGCAAAGATTGAGCCGATCAGCGCCCTGCGAGAAGAATAAAATCGAGTAGGACTGCATGCTGCTTGTGCGACCAGCGCCGCTACCGCACCACCGCATTCGCAAAGACCGTACAGGCCAGGAACCATTTCATGGGCGGACCTGCGCCTGTTGTACTCTGACGCCCATATCCTAACCTGCACGCCAAAACCAGGTAGTGGGGATCTTAGCCTGGGGATGGAAGGATTTCAACGTTTAATTCGTTATCGGCGGAGGATAGTCCGCCAGGGATATTCTCAAGGAGCGTTAGACGATTGCGAAGCACGTCTTCCCGATCTCGCCCTTCTTCCTCCGCCCGACGCAGGTGTGCGGTCAGCTTCTTTCTGAACTGCATGGCGGCCATATTCATGGACTTCACCTGCTCCTCGAAAGTGAGTTCCTCGAAATTCTTACTATCGTTCTGATGCCGTCTTGGATTCATTACCGCCTCCTCTTTGAAACTTTTCACCGTTCTGATATGCCATCGCGGCTGAAATGAACCTTGACAGATGGACTTCACAAAACAGCAACCCGCCACAGAACTTGCGGTCGTGGGGCGGGAGCTGGTTTGTGGGTTATGAAATCATCAACTCACCTGAACGTCCATATGTGTTCAGCAATGCCCGCTGGCGTCGCAGGCCTCATGCGAAGTGCCGAATGAACACTAGCGACTAGCTGTCGCATCTCCACGCTAAGACCGGCTATCCAAACCAGCGCGGCGTGCCAATGATAGACCGCTCTGCTAGGCAGAACAGCAGTTGGCCCGCGCTGCCGGTTGCGGGATTTTCTCCGATCACTCGCCTGCAGCGACCGCGCGCGGAACGTGAGTCGTAGTCTCGGCCTGCCGTGGTCGGCCAGTCGCTCGGGCAGGCGGCGCTGAAATTTCGTTCAGCAATACCAGCGACAGCGGTGTTCCGGCGGCAAACTGCATGCCGTGTCGATACATGTCGTAAAGCAGCTTGCGGCCTGCCGAATCAAAGCTGCTCAACCGGGAAATATCAATCGTGAAGCGACGCGACCCTGTCTCGCCCAACGCTTTCTCCCATGTCTCCGCGATTTCCGCTACACACTCTCCAGAAAATCGACCGATGATTTCAATGCGGAATTCCTCCGCCCGGTCATACACTTTCACCGTCGGCACAAGCTTCATGACTCCCGGCGCATTCGGCATATTGGACTCCTAAAGTGGAAGGTAGGATACAGCTTTTGTTAAAAATCGTTTATCGCTCGGCCCTTTACTCTCTTCGGCACGGACGCGGCCGCCGCGAGCCCGTTTTTCCTTGAAGTAACAGAGTGCCGCTATCCGACATCTCCGCTCAGAAGCTGTGACACACTGCGAGAGGACAACCACATAGCGAATGAATCGAAAGGTATTACCCGGATCCCCCTATCCCCAAGGGGCAACATGGAACGGAACCGGGGTCAACTTTGCCATCTATTCCGAGCTCGCGACGAAGATTGAACTGTGTCTATTTGACACGCTGGGCGAACCTGCCAAGGAAACCATCGAGCTGAAGGAGTGCAGCGGCTACGTCTGGCACGGCTACGTACCGGAGCTCTCGATTGGGCAGCTCTACGGCTATCGCGTGCATGGGCCCTATGATCCGGAGAAAGGTCTTCGTTTCAATCCCGCCAAACTGCTGATTGACCCATATGCCAAAGCGATCTCGGGCGTGGTGGATTGGGATTACCCGATCTTTGGCTACAAGGTAGGCGATCCTGCCGGCGACCTGAGCCGCTGCGATCACGATAACGCGCCTGGTATGCCGAAGGGAGTAGTCACCACTTCGCATTTTGATTGGCAGAACGACCACTCGCCCGAGATTCACCTGCACGATTCCGTCATTTATGAAGTACACGTGAAAGGTTTCACGCGGCAGCATCCGGACGTTCCGGAAAATCTGCGTGGCACCTATCTCGGACTCGCCAGCCCTGCTGTCATCGAATATTTCAAAAAGCTGGGCGTCACGGCGGTCGAGCTTATGCCGGTGCATGATTTTCTCGACGATAAGCACCTGCTCGACAAAGGCCTGTGGAATTATTGGGGCTACAACACCACCAACTTCTTTTCACCCGTCGCGCGCTACTGTAGCGCCGGCGATGCGAGCCAGCAAATCGGCGAATTCAAAACCATGGTGCGTGAGCTGCACCGGGCCAACATCGAAGTCATCCTGGACGTGGTCTACAACCACACCTCCGAAGGTAACCAGATGGGCCCCACGCTCAGTTTCCGGGGCATCGATAATGCGACGTACTATCGGCTGACGCCCGACAATCCGCGCTACTACATGGATTACACGGGCACGGGCAATACGTTGAACATGCGCCATCCGCAAGTTTTGAAAATGGTCATGGACAGCTTGCGCTATTGGGTCCTCGATATGCATGTCGATGGTTTCCGTTTCGATCTGGCGGCTGCGCTGGCGCGCGAGCTGCACGATGTGGACCGGCTTTCCGCATTTTTCGACGTCATCAATCAGGATCCCGTTCTTTCGAAAGTGAAGTTGATTGCCGAGCCCTGGGACGTCGGCGAAGGCGGCTACCAGGTAGGAAAGTTTCCGGCTTTGTGGGCGGAGTGGAACGGAAAATATCGCGATGTAGTTCGCCGCTATTGGAAAGGCGATCCGGGCCAGGTTGCGGAGTTAGGCTACCGTCTCACGGGAAGCAGCGATCTCTATCAGCGCGACGGCCGCCGTCCGTCGGCGAGCATCAATTTCGTCGTGGCGCACGATGGCTTCACGCTGCACGACCTGGTCAGCTACAACGAAAAACATAACGAGGCGAACGGCGAAGACAACCGGGATGGCGCCAACGACAATCATTCCTGGAACCACGGAGTCGAAGGTCCGACCGATGATCGAAAGATTATTGCGCTACGCGAGCGCGAAAAACGCAATTTCCTGATGACGCTGCTGTTTTCTCAGGGAGTGCCGATGATCTGCATCGGCGACGAGATCTCGAGAACGCAACAAGGCAATAACAACGCGTATTGCCAGGACAACGAGATCAGTTGGGTGGATTGGAATCTGGACGAAGCCAAAAAGGCGCTGCTGGAATTTACTACCAGGCTGATTGCTCTGCGCCGCGAACATGCCAACCTGCATCGCAGGAAATTTTTCCAGGACCGGAAAATCAGCCCATCGACGCGGGAGCTCCGGAAAATCGAAGGTTTTGAGGAGCGGGATATTGCGTGGTACCGTCCGGATGGCCAGGAGATGACGGAAGAAGAATGGACCGCCGGGTGGGTGCGGTGTCTCGCGATGCGCCTGAGCGGCAGAACGCTAGACGATGTGGATCGTTATGGCGAACCCATTAGCGACGACAGTTTTCTGTTTTGCCTGAATCCTCATCACGAACACATTCAATTCTTTCTGCCGCCCTGCTCGACCACGTCTTCCTGGGAGCTGTTGTTCGACAGTCGCGACGCGACTGGAACGGAGCCGCGCGCGGTTAAGGCCGGCGAGTCGTACGACATGCTCGAACATTCGGCTGTGCTGTTTCGCGAAACTGGACAGAAATGCTAATGCGCTGGTGAATTGCGCGCGATTGGCGGTATCAGCCAATCGTAGAGAGATGTGGTCAGTCATACACCGCGTGCACGTACCATGCGCGGCTGCGCGTTTCTAGATAAATGCGGTACAACGCGCCATCGTCCAGAGCGACGTCCCATTCTTCGCGCGTCCACCATGTAGCGGCCCACCATTCCCCGGAAGTCTTCCACGGACCGGCGCATTGCAGCACAGTGCCTTTTACGCCGGGTGCGCTGACAGATTTAGGTGCCGCCGCTACTAAGCGCACGCGCGCGGGCAGGGCGGGGCGGAACAGCCGCATTGCGAGACGCAGAGTTTTTGCCGGTTCGGATGCGTTGGCCTGCGCGTCTTCCGCACCCGCTCCGTAAGGCCGCAGCTCGAATGCATCCGGCCGATGCGTGTTGAGTAGCGCGGGCGTGCCCACGTTCTCTTTTCCGACCATGCCTGCAATGCGCGCCAGCGTGAGCTGCAGCTTGTCGGCGGGCGGCGCGGGCGGCACAAAAAAGCCGTGTTGTATGCGCTTGGGTGCGGCCGGTTTAATGCGCAGTGTAAACGCGACCACCGGTGCTTCCGGAGGATGGCACTCCAGATAAAGTTGCAGGAGCTTCAGTAAGGCCGGGCTTTCCTCCAGCGGCACGGGAAATTCAATTTTTGAGCGATAGGTTTTGTTCTGCTCTAATTCGAGTTGCGTTTCGAGTGCGCGCGCGGCCATCGATTGCGATCGCAAACGGCGGCACAAATCGCCCAGCGTGCTTCCCAACAAAAACAGGAGCGGCTCCAGCAGATGCAGCGGATGCTCCAGCTCAATGCGCTCTTCGTAGCTGGTAACAGATGCGGGAATGCGCAAGGGCCGCTGGATGGCGCCGCACGCGAGATTGCGTAGATAAACTCCCGCGACACCCAGACGCTCGGCGACACCATCTTCCGGCAGCGCCGCTAACTCCTCACAGGTTTTCAGTCCCCAGCGGCGCAAAATGTCGAGCAGTTTCGGATCGACCGGAATATCGTGCGTCAACAAAGCAGTTAAAGGAATCGCCGCGAGCCTGCCTCTTTCTTCACCCGGTCCGGCCAGCGTGACGCCCGGCGAGTGGCGCGCCAGTAACACGGCCGTGTCGATATTGGCGGCGATGGCCAGATTCGCTTCGAGTTTCCGCTCATGTCCGGAGCGCGAAATTTCAGAAGCGATCTGATGCGGCGAGCCGAGCAGTCTGCGTAAGCCTGCAATCGAAAAAACGATCGTATCGGCGGCGGTTTCCTCAACCACAGGCGAAAATTCGAGCGCCAGGGCAACCAGCGCTCCGGCTGGCGCAGGCCGTGGCAGATGCAGACAGGCGTACATCTCAAGCGACCCGCCGGATATATAAAGAGGTGGCGCGCGCGGCTGCCGGTTTCCGCAACATCGCCTCCATGACGAGCCCGCGCAACAGCAAAAAAGGCGCTTGCCCGGACCAACAAAAACGTTTAGATGTGAGCTCCAGCCTGATGGTAGAACAGGACTTAGTCTGCGGTGAATTGCTGGATACCAGGAGAATGGAGGGCGTGTGTTCCACCGCCCGGCGGAAACGATACCAATAGGACAACGGAACACGCTCGAGAATGCGCTGCCCAAGCTCGCAAAAATCGAGCAGCACCACCCCGAACCCGCCCGCATGCAGCAGCAAATCGGCTGCGCGCACGGCGTGTTCAGCATTCCCACGGCAGCGGACCCAAATGAGCCGCTCCAGTTGTACCCCTGCGGCAGCCGCGGTAGCGGGATCGAAACGGTCCTGGCTGTCAATCAGCGCGCAGACTTCGCCACGCGTAGTCGCTTGCGCCAAGATGTGCAGGCAGGCAGAGGCGCGGCCGGTGGATCGGCTGCCAGTGATTTCAGCAATGGCCCCGCGTGATAGTCCATTCTGAATGATAGACCTGAATGCGGGAAGCTCAAGTGAAGAAAATTTTGGTTCTTGATGTATTACATGAAGCTCGGAAGCCGGTTTCCAAAATTCCCGCGAGTGTTGAAGCGCGGCGATGTTCGCCATTTATTCGCCATAGCTATTTTCTCCCGATTCGAAGCCAAAATCAAGCACGGCGAAGCTCCGGTTGCGCTGTGTTCCGGAATTTCCAGCCAGCCAAAAGCAGCAGACTCAAACCCGTCCCGCCGAGCAATCCCGCACAATGTATATCGTGATACGATATAAATGTGAATGCCTCACACGCTCAGGCGGATCTCTCGTCCGCCGCATTTCAACGGCTTGCCGATTTTCGTTTTCATATCCGCCAGTTCCTTCACTTCAGTGAGGAAGCGGCGCGAGCGGCTGGCATTGAGCCGCAACAGCATCAGTTATTACTCGCGATAAAAGGTTTGCCGGCCGGAATCCGGCCGACCATCGGCGCTCTTTCGGTGCGGCTCTGCTTGCGCCATCACAGCACCGTGGAACTGGTCGACCGGCTGGTGGATCGCGGCGCAATCGTACGCCGCCATAGCGAGGAAGATCGCCGTGAGGTGCTGGTCGAATTGACTCGCCGCGGGGAAGAGCTGCTGCGGCGCCTCTCGGTCTTGCATTGGGAAGAGTTGCAAACCTCCGGTCCGGCGCTGTCGGAGGCGCTGCACGCGGTCGCCTCGAACCCGAAAAGCCAGCGAGGCAAATCAGCGTGACGGGAGCGGCTTCTATGAGTGCGCCGAGCCGGCACAAGAAACGACGGCACTCGGAAGAGCTGGGCGATTTCACCACCACGATTCGAGTCATTCCGATTTCGCTCATCGCGATCCTCATCGGATTCATTGCGTCGCTCGTCGCCTGGGCGCTTCTGAAGTTAATCGGCCTGTTCACAAATCTCTTCTATTACCACCGCATCGATGCCGCACTGTCCTCGCCCGCCGGCAATCATCTGGGCGTATTCGCCATAGCCGTTCCAGTGATTGGAGCCTTGATTGTCGGGCTGATGGCGCGTTATGGGTCCGAGCGCATTCGCGGGCATGGCATCCCGGAAGCCATCGAATCGATTCTGATGAACGGCAGCCGTGTAGAGCCGCGGCTCGCTCTATTGAAGCCGATTTCCGCGGCCATCTCGATCGGCTCCGGTGGGCCTTTCGGCGCGGAAGGCCCCATCATCATGACCGGCGGCGCCTTCGGATCGTTGCTGGCCCAATTTCTGCATCTCACCAGCGCGGAACGCAAAACGCTGCTCGTTGCGGGCGCGGCGGCGGGAATGTCGGCGACCTTCGCCGCTCCCCTTGCGGCGGTGCTGCTGGCGGTCGAGCTGCTGCTGTTCGAATGGAAACCGCGCAGCGCCATTCCAGTCGCGTTGGCCAGCGCTACGGCAGGTGCGGCGCGCCGCTATATCCTCGGCCTCGGCCCGCTGTTTCCCACTTCCTCCCATCCCGTGTTTATCGGACCGGAAGGTCTGGCCGGCTGCGTGGTCGCGGGATTACTGGCTGGCGCGCTCTCGGCGCTGCTCACCATCGGTGTGTATGCCGCGGAAGATCTTTTTCAGAAGCTGCCGATTCACTGGATGTGGTGGCCCGCCATCGGAGCCGTCTTTATCGGCGTCGGCGGTCTGATCTTTCCGCACGCGCTGGGCGTTGGCTATGACACTATCGGTCTGCTGCTCAAAGGGAACACGGCCGTTCCTTTCCTTGTAGGTGTGCTGCTGGTCAAATCTTCCATCTGGATGATTGCCTTAGGGTCCGGCACCTCGGGCGGCGTTCTCGCTCCGTTGCTGATGATGGGCGCGGCGCTCGGCGGTCTGGAAGGTATGTTTCTGCCGCACTACGGAATCGGGTTCTGGCCGCTGGTCAGCATGGGCGCGATTCTCGGCGGCACCATGCGCTCGCCCTTCACCGGAATCGTATTTGCCATCGAGCTCACGCATGATTTCAATATGTTGTTGCCGCTGCTGGTGGCCTGCTTCCTCGCCCACGCGTTCACGGTTCTGACGCTCAAGCGATCGATCCTCACCGAAAAAATCTCCCGCCGCGGCTATCACCTGAGCCGTGAATATGCGCTCGATCCGCTGGAGATTTTGTTTGTGCGGGAAGTAATGCGGACCTCCGTGGTCGCCTTGCCGGCCGACACCATGCTCGATGAAGCTCGCGAGCTGATCCGGCCCACTCAGAAACAGCGCGGGCAGCACGTTTTCCCGATCATCGAAGGCGACAAGCAGTTGATCGGCGTAGTGAGCCGCAATGAATTGTTAAGGCTCGTCGAAGAATCGCATGGTGTAAACGGCCATCGCCCATTGCGCGAAATCGAATTGGGCAAGCCAGTCGTGGCATTGGCAGGCGAACCGCTGCGTGCGGTCGTGTACCGCATGGTTGAGAGCGGATTCACTCGCATGCCGGTGGTCGATGCCGATGATGAGCGGCGGCTGCTCGGAATGGTGTCTCTCGACGATCTGTTGCGTGCTCGCGGGCGTCATCTGGAGGAAGAGCGGACGCGCGAGCGCGTTCTACGCCTGCGCATGCCGTTAAGGCGGTCATCCAGGCCGGTGCCCGTCGCGCCCGACGGCAATGTCTCGCCGGCAGCCGAAGAAGGCTCGCCCGTAACGGAAAGCTCAGACCGCGGAATCTAATCTCTTACGTGAAGAGTTACCGGAAAGAACTCTGGTTTGAGCTGCCGTCGCGCCGCGGCTTCGTCAACATCACAAGCCAGGTAAACGCCTGCTTGCGCGAGAGCGGCGTTTCCGAGGGTTTGGTTCTGGTCAATGCGATGCACATCACCGCGTCCGTTTTCATCAACGACGATGAAGCAGGCCTGCATCAGGACTACGAGAAATGGCTCGAAGGGCTGGTGCCGCACGAGCCGGTCTCGCAATACCACCACAATCGCACCGGCGAAGATAATGCCGACGCACATCTCAAGCGCCAGGTCATGGGACGCGAGGTGGTGGTGGCGATTACGGAAGGCCGTCTCGATTTCGGCCCGTGGGAGCAGATTTTCTACGGCGAATTCGACGGCCGTCGCCGAAAACGCGTCCTGGTGAAAGTCATAGGTGAATAACCAGCCTCAGCGACTCCCTCCCCGCCGCTAAGCAGCGTATTCTGATCCTGTGACCGCCCTGTTCCAGATGGAAGATACGCGGGGTTACTGGCTGACCCGCATGCTGCTCGAGCGCAGCATCGGCATCATCTGTCTCATCGCATTTCTGGTGGCCCTGAATCAGTTCAAGCCGCTGCTGGGCGAACGGGGGTTGCTTCCCGTGCCGTTGTTCATACGGCAGGTGCCCTTCCGCGAGTCTCCCAGCCTGTTTTACTGGTGCGCGCGCGATTGGGCGTTCACAACCGCTGCGTGGCTCGGCGTCGTTCTCTCGTGCCTCGCGATCAGCGGCCTCGCCTGGCGATACACCTGGACGAACATCGTCGTCTGGGGTCTGATGTACCTCATTTACCTGTCGTTCGTGAACGTGGGCCAGACGTTCTACGCGTTCGGCTGGGAATCCATTCTGCTGGAGTGCTGCTTTTTCGCAATCTTTCTCGGCGGTTCCCGCGTCGTGCCGCAGGCCATTCCCATTTGGCTGTTTCGCTGGCTGTTGTTCCGCATCATGTTTGGCGCGGGCATGATTAAACTGCGCGGCGATCCGTGCTGGCACAACCTGACCTGTCTGAACTACCATTACGAAACGCAGCCGATGCCGAATCCGCTGAGCTGGTTCTATCATTCGTCGCCCGAATGGATGAACAAGGGCGGAGTGCTCTTCAATCATTTCTCGGAGCTTATCGTTCCCTTCACATACTTTCTGCCGCAGCCCTTTGCCGGAATTGGCGGCATCATCACTATCGTCTTCCAACTGTTTATCATCAGTAGCGGAAATCTCTCCTGGCTGAATTGGCTGACGCTCTTCCTCGCGTTTTCCACCATCGACGCGAAGTTTCTCTCCTTCCTTGTCAGCTTCAAAACGCCCGCGATGCACGCGCCGAGCCCTCCGATTCACTGGGCGAACATCGTGCTGGCGGTTCTGGTCGCCGTCATGAGTGTGCCGGTGGTGATCAACATGTTTTCCCCGCGCCAGATCATGAACACCAGCTTCAATTCGCTGCATCTGGTGGGCACCTATGGAGCTTTCGGCAGCATTACGCGTACGCGCTATGAAGTCGTTGTGGAAGGCACCGACGACTCGACCGTCACCTCCGCAACCAAATGGCGTGAGTACCAGTTCCAGGGAAAACCCGGCGACGTGAACTATAGGCCGCCGCAAATCGCGCCCTATCATCTGCGCCTGGATTGGCTGATGTGGTTCGCGGCCATGTCGAGCTATCAGGACTATCCCTGGTTCGTCAATTTTGCAGCGAAGCTGCTGGAGGGCGATGCGGCCGTTCTGAGCCTGCTTCGTGTGAATCCGTTTCCCGGCAAGCCGCCTCATTATGTGCGGGCCACGCTGTACGAATACCACTTCACAACCCCAGCCGAACGAAAACAAAGCGGAGCATGGTGGAAACGAGCGCCCGCCGGCCCGTGGTTTCCGGTGGTCTCGCTCGACAATCCAGGCTTCCGCCGGGTCTTGGAAAGCCAGCACTGGTTGGAACACTAATGGCTGCAAAGAAACCAATCTGGCCGCCAGAGGTCCACTTAGATAGAAGAGCCGATATGAAGAAGTTCGTAATGGGATGTATAGCGGCGACAGCGCTGGCCTGCGGCCCTGCCGGAAACGCGCAACAGCAGAGTCCCAGCAATCCGCCTGATAAAAGCCAGGACGTTCCCCATCAATCGCCGGGATCCAACAATCCGGATCTTCAGCCCCAGAACAAGCCAAACGCTAAGGGATCGAAAGCTCATAAGCCCGAGCAGCACAGCCAGGACGTTCCACATCAGGAGCCCGGGACCAACAACCCGGACCTGGGCCAGCAGCGCCAACCCACAACCGGCACTTCGACGGACACTCAGGCACATTCGACCAAAAGTAAACGGCGCAAAGCGAAATCGACAGCTTCCCAGAAGCAAACCACGACCCAAAGCTGAGCCCCGGCATCTAATAATCGGATGCCGTATGAATACCGTCAAAACAGTTCTGCTGCTGGGTCTGCTGAGCGGACTTCTTCTGTTTCTGGGTGAGCTGTTTGGCGGCCGCAACGGGCTGTACATGGGCCTGCTGCTCGCCATCGTCATGAATTTCTTCAGCTATTTCTTTTCGGAGAAGATCGCGC
Source organism: uncultured Acidobacteriaceae bacterium (assembly GCA_963722935.1). Classification (GTDB taxonomy): domain Bacteria; phylum Acidobacteriota; class Terriglobia; order Bryobacterales; family Bryobacteraceae; genus Bog-105. The sequence continues at coordinate 775,207 of CAVROY010000003.1, forward strand.
TGGCCACCTATTCGGCGCAGCCCGTGACGCCCGAGCAGAATGCCGCGGTGTACTCCCGCGTCGCTCCCATTGTGGCTGGCTTAGCTCAGCGCATGAACATCCCCATGCCGAAACTGTGGCTGATTCCTGATCGATCACCCAACGCGTTTGCGACCGGCAGGAATCCGCAGCACGCGTCAGTCGCGTTTACGGCCGGCATTCTGGACACCATGTCGGATGCCGAAATCGAAGGCGTGGTGGCGCACGAGTTCGGCCACGTGCTGCACCGCGATATCCTGACCAGCTCTGTCGCCGCAACCATCGCGACCGCCATCACGTTTCTTTCGCGCATGGGTTTTTCTTCGGCGGAAGCCGGGACGACCGCGAAGAAGGTGGCGGGTTCGGCGGCTTGCTGATGCTGATCCTCGCCCCGATCGCCGCCATGCTGATACAGATGGCGATCTCGCGCAGCCGCGAGTTCGACGCCGACGCCGCCTCTGCCAAATACACCGGAAAGCCGTATGAGCTCATCTCGGCATTACAAAAGCTCGAGACCTATTCCAAACGTCTGCCCATGGAAGCAACGCCCTCTACCGCGCACCTGTTTATCATCAAACCGTTTACTTCCGAAGGCCTGATGCGCTTGTTCTCCACGCATCCCTCCACGGAAGAGCGGATTGCACGGCTTCAGGCCATGATGGGATAAGGTGCTAACCAGGCTCTCTGCTGCTCGCGCTCTGCGGAAACTGTTTTAGAAACAAGTCAATTCGACGATAGGTCGATTGACGGCGTCGTTCTCCTTACAAAAAGCAGAACATCAAAACACTTTAGAACGTTGACCGAAACAGTCGAGGGATCTCCAGCCCGGTACATGCCCCGCCGGGTATCATCGTAGGCTGCGCCGACCTCGTGCGTGCCACGATCTTCGTTCATCCAATCCGCAACCGGACCCCTCGAGGGAGTGCGGCGAAGATCCAGTATAAAATCGCTTGGGCGCGACGAAGTTAGTACCTCCTCCAGACTTCCCGGAGCGGGCGACACGACCGAAAACACGCTCAGCGGATGTCCTAAAGCGTTTTGACTTCTGGCGCGGAATGATCCTTCTCCAAAATCCAGCCCAAACACCAATAGTTTTAGCCCGAACTGTTTTCGTAAGTAACTCCCCATCGTTTCAAACGGGAAACCACCAACGGCAACGTGAGTATTGTGCGCCCATACGACTAGTTTGCCGTTCTTGCTTTGTTCTTTGATCCACTCTATGTTCTCGGCCATGCACTGATCTCGAGTGACCTTATGGCCTTGGAGTTCCGCGTTCTGCAAAATTAATCTGCAGTTTTGAATGGTCCATTGGATTTCATCAGCTTGAGCGCCCGATGGAAACCGCTGGAAGAGTTTTCTATCGGGCTTATCCTCTACTAACGCATATGGACCCAACTGTGATTGCCAGTATCACAGCGGCGTCTATTCCGGAATTCGGTTGGTTCCGAGGCTCGCGCCAGCGCTTTCACCGCTGGATTCGGCATCATGCCGCACCCAAACCGGCCGGGGTTGGTCTCCTCCCGTGATCGGAGCGGCTGCCAGCAGGCGATAATCTCGGCCCTCGAGCTTGAAGGTGATTTCGCCCCAGTTCGCTAGGCCCTTCACAGCTCCGGGGAACGGCTTCAGAGCGAAGAGAAATGTTCCATCGGAACCCGGGCGGAAGTTGATCGCGTCGTTACTTTGGGCTACTGACGTTGCGCCGTTCAACTGGCCCATTAATCGATCTTGCGCGGTCAAGATCGGCGAACGTACAACCATTTCGCCCGCTGATGGCTCGAGTGGGACACCGAAAGCGATCTTCGGCTGGTGATCCAAAACTTCACCCTTCAGGTAAAGGGTACCGCCGCCCTCGATCGGAACACTGAGCGACTCACCCGGCCTGTAATGAATTGCCGAAACCCCATTCAGCGAAATCCGGCGATCGGGATCGGCTAGGAGCCTAAAGCCGGTTGGAGTAACTTCTAATTTCGGAGGCACTGCGCGGATCCGCAAGACTACGTCGTCAGTAGAGATGCTGTCCACTTGTACATGCACCGCTGCGCCTAGCGGGGCTCCATTCGCAAAGCCTGCAATTGCGCCGTTATCGTCATAGCCCCTCTGCGCGACTTTGTAATTGAACTGGGAATCTTTCTGCAGTCCATACCCAAACTCAAACCAGAGCGGTCGGGTCTGCGCCAGAACCATTGAAGCGGCAATCATAGCGAGTGCTACGCACGCGGCAAGCCCGGCCAGCGCAAATCTCGGCACAGCCACCCGCGCCCATAAAAAGTGGAAAGCATTCCGCCTGAGCGGCAACAATAGTGGCGGCAATTGCGCCGGCTGAACAGCGGCAACCAAACGCAGCTCTGCTCCCATTTTCGAGTAATCATTTAGAATGCGACGACATGCGTCGCATGTGGCGATATGTTCGGCTGCATCCGGGGGCACGCCTTCACCGTCATAAAGAGTCAACACGTACATTTCTGCTTCCACGCAGTTCATTGAGCCTCCTTCATCCAGATTGTTCGCAGGTTTTGACGGGCGGAGTGCAGGCGCGACCGGACAGTGCCGATCGGAATCTTCAATATCTCCGCCAATTCGTCGTAGGAATAGCCTTCGACCTCGCGCAACCAGAGCACGGTCCGCAGGTCCTCGGGCAATTGATTGACAGCGTCCTTCATGAGCATGCTGTCGGAGCATTCAGCTACTTGCTCGATCGCTGGGGGATCGGCCTTGTTGCGGTGATGCCAATCGGCGGCTTTCTTCCGGGCAATCCCGAAGAGGTACGCCCGGATGTTGCCTCGCTTGGAATCAAACGCCCCCGGGCGGCGCCAGAAATGCAGAAATGTTTCCTGCGTCAAGTCCTCGGCAAGTGATGAATTGCGCAGCCACACCTGGAGAAACCGCCGTAGCGGCGGACCTTGCTCGTGATACAAGTGATCGAAAGCTGCACGGTCGGATAAGCCGTCTTGCTCAAACATGCACGCTCCTGTCTAGTATTCGGTGCCGGACCGGAAAAAGTTCGTCTGGTGCTCGAAATAACTGAAAGGTGCAAGATACGAATACGAATAGGCGACGCCCATCCATGAAAACAATCGTGCAATTGTCGCTCGATCTCACCGACACAGACGAAGCATTGCGTTTGGCCGAAATCGCAGTCGCGGCCGGTGTCGATTGGCTCGAAGCCGGAACGCCCCTGATCCTCGCGACCGGAACCGTAGCCGTCCAGAAACTCCGCGCGCGATTTTCCGGAGATCCCGATTGTCGCCGACCTGAAGATTATGGATGGCGGCGGCCTCGAGACCGAGCTCATGGCGCAAGCCGGAGCGAGTATGGTCGTCGTGATGGGGCAGGCCCACGCGGAAACCGTGGAGCTTGTTGTGAAAGCCGGACGCGATTACGGCGTCCAGGTGATGGGCGATAACATGGCCATGAACGATCCCGTCGAAGGCGCGCGCCGATTGGAAGATCTGGGCTGCGATTTCATCATTCATCACATCGGCTACGACTATCGAACCCTCCGCCGCCAAAAAGGACTCGACGCGCCCGCGCCTCTCGATCGCCTCCGCGACGTTGTCGAAGCGGTTTCCGTGCCCGTTCAGGCGGTAGGCGGATTAACGATCGAGCAGGCCATTCAGGCGCCTGAATACGGAGCGCCGATGGTCGTGATCGGAGCTCCGCTGGCGATCGATCCCCATGGATTTCAAACAGCCGGCGGAGATATTGGCACCATTCTTCGCTTCATCTGCGACAAAGTCCATGCGTACGGCGATATTGGTATTGGGAAAGGAATTTTGAAGTGAGCGAGACGATGGCGGCGGTCGTGAATTACGCCCGCGAACCGAATTCAGTAGAACTGCGCGAGGTGGCAATCCCGCAGATCGGCGAGAACGATGTGCTGCTGCGGGTGGGCGCGGTTAGCGTTTGTGGAAGCGATCTGCATCAATGGCGCGGTTCCATAAGCTGGCACGTGAACTATCCCTGCATCCTGGGCCATGAATTTGCGGGAACCGTCGCGCAGACCGGCGCACGCGTCGATCATTTCAAAGAAGGCGACCGGGTAGTCAGCGAGACGGCGGCGGTGATCGATGAATCTTCACCGTTAACGCGGCGCGGTCTTTATAACCTCGATCCCACGCGTTTGGGCTTCGGCTATGGCGTGGACGGCGCGATGACAAGTTTCGTGCGCGTGCCGGCGCGATGTCTGCACCACATACCGGACGCGCTGCGTTTTGATAGGGCGGCGCTAACAGAACCGTGTTGCGTCGCCTATCAGGCCGTCTGCGTGAATGGCCGTGTGCGGCCCGGAGACGACGTGCTCGTGTTAGGGCCCGGACCCATCGGGTTGCTCTGCGCGATTATGGCGAAACTCAGCGGCGCAGGCCGCGTCATCGTCGCTGGATTGCCGAGCGATACATCGCGTCTGGCCATTGCACGCTCGATCGGCGCGGATCTCACCTTAGACGCAGGCGTTCCGGAAGCGATCGCCGCGTTAGGTGACGGTCTCGGCGTCGATGTCGTCATCGATGCTGCCGGCGCTTCCGCAACCTTACGCACTGCGCTACAAGTGGTTCGGCCCGCCGGGCAGATCGTCAAAGTGGGTTGGGGCCCTCAGCCGATGCAATTCTCTCTCGATCCGATGGTGCAGAAAAATGTCACGATCACGGGCAGCTTTTCGCACAACTGGCCGACCTGGGAGCGCGTGATCTCGATGATTGTTTCGGGTCAGATCAATCTCGATCGAATCGTGAGCCGCGTCGCGCCTCTTCCCGATTGGCTCGATTGCTTCGAAGGCATGGAGCGCGGCGAGCACGTAAAAGCCGTCCTGACGCCCTGAATGCCGTTGAAGATTTCCGCCTTTCCGAAGTGCTATCTCGAAGAGATCGCATCCGGCCGGATCTCCGTTTTCGAGTGGATCGAGATGGCGAAGCAGCTCGATGCCGACGGGCTCGAAATGTACGACGGATTTTTTTCGAGTCTCGAGCGTGGATATCTCGACCGGCTGCGCGACGCCATCGGCAACGCCGGATTCCAGATGCCGATGCTCTGTTGCTCACCGGATTTTACAGCTCCCGATGCAGATCTTCGGAAGCGCGAGATCGACCGCGAGGCTGAGAGGATCCGCATCGCACGGTATCTTGGCGGACCTGGCACTGTATGCCGCATCTTGAGCGGCCAGCAATATCCCGAAGTGTCATGGGAGCGGGGAAGAGATTGGGTCCTCGAAGCCATCGCGCAGTTACTTCCAGTGGCACGTGAATACGACGTGATTCTCGGCATGGAAAATCACTACAAAGACGGCTTCTGGAAGTATCCCGAGTTTGCGCAGAAAATGGATCGCTTTCTCGCTATCGTCGAGGCGGTTGCCGATCGCGAGCATTTCGGCGTGCAGTACGATCCTTCGAACGCAATCGTTGCGGGCGACGATCCACGCGCTTTATTAAGGAGCGTGGTGGATCGCGTCGTCAGCATGCATGCCAGCGATCGCTATCTCGCCGAGGGCGCCACATTCGATGAATTGCGGCAGAGCGATGGCACGCTCGGCTATTCGTCAAAGCTGCGCCATGGCGTGACTGGCGAAGGCTTGAACGACTATGACGCTATCTTCCGTCTGCTCGCGGAGCATAACTATCGAGGTTGGGTGAGCATCGAGGATGGCATGAACGGCATGGACGAAATGGCAGAGTCGCTCGCTTTCCTGAGGACCATGAGCGCCCGCTACTTTGCCGCGTAAGTCTCAAATGTCGTTCGTGCGAGCGCGGTCGATCAGGTAATCGCATCCGCGCGCAGCCAGCGCCATCATGGTCAGCGTCGGATGCTTATCGCCCGTCGTAACGAAACAGCCGCCGCCGAAAACAAAGAGATTCGGGATATCGTGCGTCTGGCAAAACGAATTCAACACGCTGGTCTTAGGATCGTCCCCCATGCGGCACGTTCCCACTTCGTGAATCAGCGAGCCGGGAATCGCCAGGAACGGCCCCGCGATCCACAATCTCGCCTCCCGCCGCACGAAACAGTTCTTGCGCGTGCTCGAAAAAATCGGCGTAGAGCTGGCGGTCGTTATCGCAGTGCGTGCAGTGAATCTTCAACACCGGAATGTCCCAGTTGTCGCGAACCACCGGATCGAGCTCGATGAAATTTTCTTTGCGCGCCAGCATCTCGCCGCCCGAAAGCCAAACCCGCGCGTAAGCGGGGTAGAGCGTCTTCACCTGCTTCTTGAAATCGGAACCGAAGCCCGGGTAATCCTGCCGCAAAGCCGGGAAACTGAGCGGCTCCTCCAGTCGCGCTCATGGCGTATCCGCGAATGAACTTGCCCGACCCGCGGCGCACTCCGATATTCGAAAAATTCGGAACGTACAGGCCGCCCGCTTTGCCATCGTCATTGCGGATCTTCGTGTTTTTCAGAATCGGCAGAAATCCGCTGGCCCCCGCGCCGCTGATCTGGTCCATCAGATAGTGCCCCAGCACGCCACTGCTGTTTGCCAGCCCGCCCGCTTGCGAATTCAGCAGCAGCCGCGTGTTTTCGAGTGACGACCCTGCCAGAACCACGACTCGCGCATCGATTTCCACCGGCCGGTTCGTGTACCGTTCGATGTAGCGAACGCCTCGAACCCGGTGCTCATCGTTCATCAGCACGTGGCTGACAACCGAATCGCACAGCAGCGTGAGATTTCCGGTTTTCAGCGCGGGCGGAAGCGTCGAAACTACGGTGTTGAACATCGCCCCCACATCGCACCCGTTCACGCAATTGCCGCAGTAGTGGCACGGCAGGCGATGGTTGTACATGCGCGTGAGTTGCGCAACCCGCCGTGGCGTGGCAGGCATCGCGATTTTGCGGCATGCCGCATCGAAGATGGTCTCGGCGCAATTGAGTGGCATCGCCGGCAGAAACGCGCCATCGGGAAACTGCGGCAGATTCGCCGCCGCCGCACTGACCCCGATGAAGCGCTCCACGCGATCGTAGTAAGGCGCGATGTCTTTATAGGAAATCGGCCAATTCTCGCCGTATCCATCCCGCGAAGCCGCTTTGAACTCCAGATCTGACATGCGGTCCGATGCCCGTGACCAGTGCAGCGTCCGCCCGCCCAGCACGCGCGACCGCACCCAGCGAAACGGCTCGTCGGGAGCTGTCGTGTACGGGTTCTCCCGGTCATCAGATCATGATCCGGTAGTTGTATTCCGTCGCGCCTTTGAAATATTTCCGCAGAAAACCGGGCGGCCCGGCTCCACGAAACGGCAACTCATACGGCCAGCGATGCTTGAACTCTTTGGTCCAATCGATATGCGAGCCCGCTTCGATCAGCACCACTTTGAAGCCGCTCTCGGCCAGCGCCATCGAAGCCCAGCCGCCGCACGCGCCCGAGCCAACCACCGCCACATCGTACTTCTGCATTTCGAATTAGACTTTCCGATGCTCAGGATGCGTGCACGCTGGAAATTCCGCCAGGTACGCGTTGCCTTTGTATTCCAGTACGTCCACTAGCCCCACGCGCGACGTGTAAAACGCTTCGATGGTCATGTCCTTGATCAGCCGGTACACGGAATATCCATCGTGCTTTTGAGAGTGATCCCGCTCTGGCGCCGATATCTCCTGCGAGCAGCGCAATTTGCCGCTCTTCTGAAAGCGTTAAAAACTCGTGCGTGCGCAGCCATTGCATCGCCGTGACGCCATTCGTCCTGCATTTCGGGCGCATATTCGGTTGCCGAATTCACCACGAAATCGATGAAAGGACCGACATGCGCTTCCCGCGCTCCCGGAGTTTCGTCGCTTGGGATCAATAGAGCGCTGAACACATCCAACATCCGGAACTCTTCGGCAGAAAAAAATATGGGCTGGTAAGCGCTCCAGCGGTCCGGCTCGGGCGGTGCCGCATCGTTATGAATATGCGCCGGCTGCGCCCGGGGTTCCGCCGCCGCAAGCCATGCCTGAAAGAAATCGAGGCCTCCTGCCGCCGCTGCAGCGCGAATCGTGATCCAGCCTAGTTCGCGACGTGTCACTTATGCGATGCGGTTCAGTACCTGCTTCAAATCGACCGCGCTACGCTCTTCCGTTCCTCGGGGCAGAGCGGGGCCGATCGCGACCGCCTCACTGTGATCTTCAAACCACACGAGAAACGATGCTTGTTCTGCGCCCGTGAGCCGCTGCTGGTTGATCCACGTGTAATAGGCTCCCATATCGCCATCGATCAGCGAGCCCTGCGGGTCGAAGCCTGCCTCGTGCTGCGTTCCTGCCAGTAGTTCGCGCATCGATTGCTCCCGCTGCCGCGGCGCAAACCGCGCCATCAGCGTCACCGGTTGTGCTCGCCGCAACGCCTCGCGAGCCGACCACTGCACGAATGTCGTACTGAACAGTTGGGTGCCCGAGCCCTCAGTCAATATCGTCATTTGAAAGCGGTTTAATACCGCCTCTGCGCCGTGTCCCGCCAAACCCAGATCTTCCGGTCGCATCTGCGCAAGTTCAGAAACCAGCTGCTCCGGTCCTCCATGTCCCGACTGCATCACGTCGCGCATCTTCGCGAGCAGGGCAGCGCGCACTGTGCCGAGTGCGCCAAACGAGATGCAGGTCAGCGCGCCGGATCCAGCTGTGCTCGCGCCGCCATCGATATACCAGTGCCCGAAGGGAACCGGATGCGCTTTCGTCCTCGCCTCCACCGTTTCGAGAAGAATTTCGCGTCCATTCGCCGGCTGGACATTCTTGAAGTACACACCGTGCGCTCGCAATTTCCGGAATAGAGGATAGCGATTTTCAGTCACGCCCGCGCCAATCAGAACGATCCCCAACCGCGCCATCGGAACCGGCTCGATGTGCCGGGCGGCGTTCCATTGATTCACGTAATCAAGCGACGCCGTTCGGAATGCGTCCACCTGGTGCGTTGCCCACAAGTGCGCGCTCAAGCGCTCGGAAAACACTACCGGCGTATTGACCCAGTCCACTTGCTCCAATTCCGTCGAAAGCCGCAGTTTTGCAAACGCGCTCATGGCCTGCTGCAACTGCTCAGTAGAAAGCGAAGCGAGATATCGGAACTGATCGTCGAGCTCTTTCTGTTCGGCCGGAAATTTCCAGTCATACGCGATCAGCTCACGCAGCAGCAGCGGCAGAAAGATCAACGGTAATTGCTGCAAAATCGCAATCCGCGCTCCCGCAATTTCGCGCGCCCGCGGCGGATAACCGCTGAACTGTTCGGCTTTGAGCTGGGCGGGAAGCATGGCGTCCTATAAAAGCTCGGTAAGCGGTTTGCCTTGCACGTACCCTGTCGAGAAGCCGAGTAAAGAACCCGACAGTCGGCACCAGGTCGGTCGATTCCACCGGCCGTTCCACCACTCTGTTCTGACGAATTCCCGGTCCCATCGCCATCACCCATGTCGTACGCGAGAGCGCATCGCCCGTCCGGTGATGCTGAAAACCGTTTCCTCCCGGATCGGTATCCGAATCGCGGCCAAAATCCGGCAGGATGAACATTGTCGTCTTGCCCGCGTACTCCGGATCGCGCTGGATCGCGTTCCATATGTCGGCACACAGCCGGTCCGAGCGCCGTATCGCCTCGATATACAGCGAGTAGGTTCCCGAATGTGCAATATCGATATCGTGCAGCGTGATCCAAAGCATGCTCGGCGCGAGTTGCCGCATCAACTGCCGCGCAATATACACCGACAGTTCGTCCGGGCTCGCCAGGCCGCGGGCGTGCGCTGTGAAATCGTCGACCGAAAGCTTCAGAATTTCGGCCATCTCGTGCAGCTCAATCTCGCTGCCTGCCACCTTCGGCGTATACAGCGGCGTCTCGTAGTTGTCGCGCAGCAGATGTTCAAACTGCCCTTCACCCGCCGACGATAACGCCGCGCTTAACAGCCGCTTCGGCAAAATTACGCCCGCGCCCAAGCCTTCGCCGTACGCTCGGTGGCCGCTCTCGCCAATTCGATTGAATCCGTTGCTCGGCGCCACCACCCACGCATCGGATGCGGGCCGGTTCAGACCTTTGCGAAAATACTCGAACACCGTCGGGTGATCGGGCGAGACAGAGGCGAAGTTGTTGAACGTTTCATACACGCCCGTTGCGAGACTGGCGGTTGCCACGTAATGCCCAAGAATTCCACGGTTCACAACCTGCGTGTAGAAAGTGGATTGCGGAATCAGTTCGGTCAGCAGGTGAGGAATGTTCTCCTGCCCTTCGGCCATGAACGTTTCCTCGTCGCGCGCGCCGCCTCCAAAGGTGACCACCACCACCTTTTTCTCCCGCGGCAGCGCTTTCCCAAGCCGTGGCGCAAATCCGAATAACGCTCCACCAACCGTCGCGCCTGTGACCGTGCGCAGAAAGTCACGGCGGCTCGCGGAAACCGCTTGTGCAATCTCTCGCGGACCGCACGCGTTCTTCAATGCAGTACTACGAAAGATATCCACCTCGCTGGCACAATCTCCAGATTACTCCGTTCTATCACGCCCCTTTTTGAAATCATGGGAGTGCGTGGACTGAGGTAGCGGGATCATTGAACAAGAGAGCCGACGCAGGATGAAACGCTCCGCGGCAGTGAAGGGCATTCAGACCGCTTAATAAACGGCGATTCCTTCTACCCCTGTCTGCGCTGAATACGGAGAGACGGAGTCGATCTCGGTAAGTGACCCGTTCGGACCAGTCTTGTAGCCGATTATTTTCCCGAGAGCGCTGAACACGACATACAAGTATCGGCTGTCCTCTGAAAGAGCCAGATCGAGCGGGAATGAGGTCGGTGGATTGACCGGCGGAAAGATGGTTGGCTCTGTCGCTGCTTGCACTGCTACCACACCGAGCGGGCTTAACGTTCCATCGGCCCCGACGGTGTATGCACCGATGCTGGAAGATGTCGTGTTTGAGACCCAAGCGTGGCTGCCGTTGTTTGCGACCCAGCAGGTTGCTCCTCCCGCAGAGGTGACCTTCGATGAGACGAGATCAAGCGAATTGTCGTCGTCGATTCTGTACGAAGAAGTAGAGCCAAGCTTCGGCGGGCCGCCGTTTGTTTCGGTCACGAGAAGCACAGCCGAAGGAGTGAACTGCAGACCGAACGGTTCGATGCCGGCGGAATTATTAAATACGGGATGCGAGATAGAGCCGTCGGGGTTGACAGTGAAAACGTCGATCTTATTCGTCTGCCGTTCACTTAGCACGAGCTTCGAGCCATCCGGAGAGAAAGCAACGGTTGACGGTTCAGTGTCCAGGCCGCTAAGAGGTTGCTTTGAATTTCGGATTGGCTCCAGGCCCCAGGGGCGCAACCAAAAACCGGCGGTGTGGTAGGTTCCGCCGAAGTTGATTACATACACGAGATCATCGTGCATAGCGACACTGACGGGATTTCCGCCTTCGGAATGCGTAACGCTGACGAGCTCGAGTCCGGATTCTCGGACTCGGAAGAGTGAAATACTGCTCGACCCCGCGTTGACGGCGAATAGATACCGATGATCGGGGCTTAAGAACAGCGAATTTTGCGACTGAAGAGGGTCATTGATTCCACCCTCACCCCGGCCGCCGGTCCGGAAGTCTCCGACAAAAGTCAACGTGCCGTTTTCGTGGCGTGTGTACATGAGTACCTTGTTCTGATTGACGCCATTGGTTGCAGCAAATACCGCTCCGGCCGATGGTGTCGAATTTTGGGCCACCGCGACTCCGGTGAGAAGCGGAATGCAAAGTACCGCGACGATGCAGCAGCACGAGGACCGGGGAAGCTTACGCGTATAATTCGTAACAATTTTTCTCATTCCAAAAACTCCCTCGCCAGCAGTTATATCCTCTCTTCAGATGAGCACCTATGATCGGGATCATAGTGGGACCAGTACCGGCACATTTGCGGTGACCGCGGCTTTGCAGGAAGATGGTCGGAACGGGGGGAAACCCGAGGATCGAGTTCGATGTTTTTATTGAGGACCGATGAGCTGCCGCCGGAGTTGGTCGGCACCTCCACCCTGCGCGATCTTGCTCGGGGAGAAGTGTTGTATTTCCAGGGAGATCCTGTCGAGGCGGTTTTCGTTTTGCTTCATGGCAGGTTGCAACTGTGCACGAGTACCAGCGACGGCAGGCAAGTGCCTCTCTACATCGTGCGAGCTGGCGAATGCGTGTCAGAGGCGGCCGTCTTTGCCGAAAAGTACTGCAGTGATGTGATAGCCGAAACGAAGTCTCGCGTACGCGGCTTCGAAAAGAAGGCACTGCAGAATACACTTTTGAAGTATCCTGCATTGGCTGGAGAATTCATGAGCCTTCAGGCGACACGTTGCAACACACTGAGAGTGAGCCTGGAGTTGCGTAGTCTTCGATCGGCCCGCGACCGCATCTTACAGTTTTGAGAATCGCGGTTCCTTCCAGTGTGGATGGTGTAGCGATTGATCGGCCCTTACGCAACATCGCGGACGATCTCGGGTTAACGCACGAAAGTTTCTATCGAACGCTCAATCAGTTGATTGCGGAAGGCGTGATTAGCCGCACCGCGAAAACAATACGCCTCAATGGTCCCGAGCATTGTAGCTAACACGCGGCTCGGAGCCACCAAAATTATCCAGATGACCCGCCTGCGTACAGATCCTGGATTGCAAGTGTCCGAACTGCGCGATGCCGCGTTCCGCCGCGCCGTCCTCTCGATTCCAAAAGGCAAGGTCGCCACGTATGGCCAGGTGGCCGCCGCCGCAGGCTATCCGTCCAACCACCGTGCAGTGGCTCGCATGCTGCGCGTCGAACCCGCCAATCGGCTTCCGTGGCATCGAGTCCTGGGCGCTGGCGGCGAAATAAAGCTGCGCGCCGATGCTGCTGCCGAGCAGCGTCTCCGTCTCCGCATGGAGGGCGTCGCGTTTCGCGGCAAGCGTGTGAATCTTGCTCTCCATCAACACGTCTTTCCCAGAAAGCGCCAATCCTAGCCTCGTCTGGCTCGCGGTATTCTCCTGAGATAGGTCCATCGCCACATGAACAGACGAACTTTCTCGCGCACCTTGGTCGGTGCAGCTTGCGGCGCCGCCGCGCTCGAAGCTGGCTCCTCATCGCTTGCCTCCGGGGCCGAAGCGGGCGTTCCGTATCAGATCTCGGTCATGCTCTGGACCGTTTTCAAAAGCCTTCCGTTCGAGCAGCGCCTGGAAAAGGTTTCCGAAGCCGGCTATCGGAATGTGGAACTAGTCGGCGAATACAGGAAGTGGACGGAAGACGAATTTCAGCGCGCCAACGCCAAGCGCAAAGAACTCGGCATCAACTTCGATACCACGGCGGGTCTACGGCACGGCGTCGGCAATCCCGCCGACCGCGACGGCATGCTTGCCGCTGTGCGGGACGAATTGCCCATCATGGAGAAGCTCGATTGTCCGGCCGTTATTATCATGTCCGGCAATGTGGTTCCCGGCATGCCGCGCGAGCAGCAGCATCAAAGCTGCATCGAGGGCCTGAAACGCGCCGCTTCGGTCATCGAGGGCAAACAGATCAACGGCCAGCCGGTCCGCTTGCTCCTCGAAAATATTGATCCGGAGGAAAATCCAAAATATTACTTAAGCTCCGTGGCCGAAGGATTTGAAATCATCCGGGCGGTCAATCATCCGCAGGTGCGCTTCCTCTACGATTTCTTTCACGAACAGATCGCCGAAGGTAATCTGATCGAGAAACTCGAAAAGAATATCGAGTACACCGGATTGGTGCACATCGCCGATGTGCCCGGCCGCCACGCACCCGGTACCGGCGAGATCAACTACATCAATATCTATCGCAAGCTGGCGGAGCTCAATTACAATCGCATGGTTGCGATGGAATTTCTGCCTCTCGGCGATGCTGTCGCCGAGCTGCGTCACGCAAAAGAAGTCGCTCTAGCGCCGGGCAGCTAAGGGGCGTGAACTCTTCCTTCAGGCTGTTTCCGGCGACGTTTTTCCTCGGCCTGTGCCCGTCTGGCAAAGCAAAGCCAATTTCGGCTTGTGGCCTTTGTTTTCTTCTACTTGCCAGCTCATCGGCGGCGCGCTGATAGACCCGATCCGGGGCTCATTGAGACTTAGAACGCATAGTTCGTAATTAAAGGACTACATGCTAAGAGCGCTTTGGCGTTCGCGGTAAGTGGAAGCAGGGGCAGGAGATCGGGTTAGCCGCTATTCGAACCGATAGACGACGACTTTCTCAATATGGATTTTCTGCGGCGCGAAACGCCAGAATTTCCCCTGATCGTTCTCATCGCCATTGAGTCGCCGTCCCGGTATAAACGTATCGCCGGCAAACGTTCCCTCTTCGATGTAGCCGATTCCCGCGTGCGGCGCTCCCGCTGATTTGGGCGTGAACGATACCCGGAATCCGCTGCCCACGCCCAGAAACTCGTTCGGCCCGTTCGCAAAAATCAATCCGTAGCCCTTTTGCGCATGATTGCCGAATATCTCATCAAGTGAGATCTGCACATCATAGCCGTTCAGTACTGCTGACACCGACGGATGCTCCTTGTCCAGCAGAAATCCTGTCATCTCTGCCGCGCCCTCATGCTTGAACAGCACCGGAGCCATCTGCATCAGAACTTCGTACGCCTTCCCGAGTTCGTTATCGGAATCGTTCCAGGAATCGATTCCGAATGGTGAGAATCCGAGCGCGCCGTGTTGTCCAATCGCATAAAACACATTCGCCTCCCCTGCCGCACCTCCGCGCGTTTCCGGAATAAACAGCGGATTGCCGCCGCGATGGTAACGGTCGCACCACTCGGTAAAATTCGGCGCGTAAATATCGGGCGAGTAGATATCGATCGCACTCCCCGCTGCCTTCCATAAGTCGATCACTTCCGGCAATGGGCCGCCGCTCGGATATTGGCCCGGCGTGGCGTTCGGTCCCGCTAACCACGTATTCACGTACATCGGTATCGGGTACTCGGCTTTGCCCGCCGCCGCGACGTGATTGATGTAGCGGCCATAATTCCAGGCCATAAATCGCTTGTCCGTTTCTGCGCCGGCGCCGAAAACCTGCTCCCAGGTTCCCGACGTCTTCGATCCGCCCGCTTCCCAAGCTGCGCGAAACTCCGGTATCAAGTTGTCGCCGCGCTCGCGAATGTAACGGAACACCTCGTTCGGCACTGCCGCCGCAAACGCCTGGTTGGCAGCCGGAGAGCGATCGCGCGAATCGCCCAGAACGCCCACTTCATTCTCGACCTGCATCATCAGAACCGTGTGCGCCCGTCCGTCCACTTCGCGGATGTGATGCATCAGGGCTGCAAACGCTCGCGCATCCGCCTCCATCGTGGCCTTTCCCAACGTGCTAAGAATTTCGACTTCATTTCCGTCCTTCTCGATCACGCGCGGGAATCTTCGCGTATCCTGTTTGACCCATACCGGCGCGTAGCTCGACATCCCGTTCTTCCAACTCGCCAGCCACAGGAACACGAGATGAAGATTGTTGCGCCGCGCATCCTGGATGAGCCCGTCAACCAACCGGAAATCGAATTGGCCCTCCACCGGCTCCACCAGTTCCCACGACACCGGCGTCAGAACCGTATTTAGAGGAATTTCCGCCAGCCTCGGCCAGATCGGCCGCATGTACTCGAGACTCGAAGAACTGGAATTATGCAGTTCCGCCGAAAACATCAGGAACGGCTTGCCATCGACGATGAGCTGTGTCACCGCTCCGTGTTTTTCGAGGTGCGGAATGTCCGAAGTCTGCGCCGTCGCCGCGGCGACACAACACATGAATATTGAGGCAGCGAGAGGAAATCTCATACGATCCGATCCCTCACTGGCCCGGTGCGTCGCCTAAGAAGAAGAGGAAGCGGAAGCGCCCTTTATTCGCTCCTGTTGCTCCGTCGGTAGAGCTCGTTCCGCGTCTCGGGCAGTCAGCCTGGGAACTCTAAAGCCTTTATACACCACCGCCGCGAGAACCGCGCCGCCAAGAGGCGCAACGATAAACAGCCAAAGCTGTTGCAAGGCCCATCCGCCGACGAAAAGCGCGGGGCCAATGCTTCGGGCCGGATTGACAGATGTGTTTGTAACAGGAATACCCACTAAGTGGATCAACGTCAAAACTAGTCCGATGGGAACCCCGGCGAATCCGACCGGTGCCTTGAGATCTGTTGCGCCAATTACAGTTAGAACCAGAAAGAAAGTAAGAATAACTTCAGTAATCGCGGCAGCCATCAATCCGTAATGTCCGGGAGAATGCGCTCCGTAACCATTTGCGGCGAACCCCATCGAGGCCGGATCATACCCATTTGGCCCTCCCTTCGCAATCGCAAGTAGACATGCCGAAGCAACAATCGCGCCTATAATCTGCGCGACCCAATATCCCAGAGCATCTCGGCGCTCCATCTTTTTTGTAATCAACAAACCAAGGGTGACGGCCGGGTTAATGTGGCATCCGGAAATGTGGCCGATGGCGTAAACCATCGCAAGCAGCGCGAGTCCGAAGGCTAAGGCCACGCCGAGAAATCCGATTTTGTCTCCCGCCAATACTGCGGAACCGCATCCTCCAAACACCAGAACGAACGTTCCGACAAATTCAGCCCAGTATCTTGACATACTCGTGGTCCTCCAGACCTACATCACTATAATGAAGCCTATTTACTTAGTCAAAACAAAAATAAATTATCGAATTCTATTACTCTACCCGATGCAGAAGGACCGCCGTGCTGTCGAAATCGTCTTCGAGCGCCACGTTGACTCCGTTCTCCATCAGATAAGCGCCGCTTAATTCCGACGCCTTCTCGCGTAGTTTCCCGTCGATCGATTCCATTCGGTACAACGCGTGCGGATCGAGGCCCTCCAGGTGCAGCGTGGGCGCGGGCGTGTTGTACTGCTGCGAATGCCGGAACGCGAACAGCACCGCTTGTTTGCCATCCGTCGATACATACTCGTTCGCGGTTGTATCGCTCGTCTGCGGAGAAAGCAGCCGGTAGAGGTTGCCAAACTGCACGGTTCGGCGAATTCGTTTATCGAGTGCAACCATTTTCGCCGCCAGCGCCGCGTCGTCCTCAGACCACTTGTTGAGGTTGGCTCCAATGCCCAGCGCTCCTTGCATCGCCGCAAGAAACCTGTACTTCAGCGGAGTGCTGCGGTGATTCGTATTCGGCACATCCGTCACCCAGGCCGACATGAACTTGGCCGCATACGCCTCTGAAAATCCTTCTTGGATCCGTAGACGGTCGAACGCCTCGGTGTTATCGGAAGTCCAGACCTCATCCACATACCGAAGAATTCCTAAATCCACCCGCCCGCCGCCGCCAGAGCACGATTCAATTTCCAAATTTGGATGCTTGGCTCGAAGATGGGCCATAATGTCGTACAAATTCCAGACGTACTTCACCCATAACTCACGCTGTTCGGCGGGGGCCTGCTCCGGCCAACCCGGCTCTGAAAACGTGCGATTCATGTCCCATTTGAAGTAGCGGATGTTGTATTCGCTCGCCAGCCGGTCGAGCGCCTGAAAAATGTATTCCTTCACATCGTCGCGAGCCAGATTCAGAACCAGTTGATTGCGCAATTCGCTGCGCGGCCGTCCCGGAAAATTCATCACCCAATCCGGATGCGCGCGATACAGATCGCTGTCCGGATTCACCATCTCGGGCTCAACCCATAACCCGAAGTCCATTCCCAAATGGTTCACGTAATCGATCAGCGGCTTCAATCCATTCGGAAATTTTTGGGGATTCGGAACCCAATCGCCCAATCCCGCATGGTCGTTGTTCCGCTTTCCAAACCATCCATCATCCACGACGAACAGCTCCACGCCGATCTTCGCCGCTTTATCCGCAAGCTCCTTCTGTCCAGCCTCGCTCACGTTGAATTCGGTCGCTTCCCAGGAGTTGTACAGAACCGGTCGCACTCGCGCATTCAATCCGTGTGGCTCAATATCGGTGCGCTCCAGGGTGTGCAGCAGCCGCGACGCTTCGCCGAATCCGTTCTGCGTGAAGCCCGCGTAGAAAGCCGGGGTCTCCAGAGTTTCGCCGGGTTTCAATGGATACGAAAAATCAAACGTGTTCCATCCGCCTGTGACGCGCACTTGCTGATACGGCGTCTGCTCCACCGCGATGCGCCAGTTTCCACTCCAGGCCAGCGCTCCGAACCACACGCGCCCGTGTTCCTCTTGCGCCTGTCCATCGTCAATCGCAAACCACGGATTAAGATTGTGCCCCGTGTGCCCCAACCGGCTCTCGAGCACTTTCATTCCTTCATGAATCGGCTCCCGATTCAATTGCGTTTCGGCCGCCCATCGCCCGCTCAAATAAGAAAGCCGATAGCCGTCTCCATGCGGCAAATACCACGTGGCCGATTGTGCGCTCTCCACGGTAATCGCTTGCGCGGTTCCGTTCCGGATGACCGCCGAGCGCCGGATGATATCCGCTTTCGGATAGACGCGATACTGGAGCGTCACCTCCACATCGTCGCGAATATCTTTCAGCACGACAAATAAGTCGTCGTTCTGAATGTGATGCGACACGTAGTGCAGAACCAGGTCGCGATCGCCGTCGGCGCGTGTAATCTTGAGCGCAGGCTCGAAGTAGCGCGGACCGCCCCAGCCGGGAAACTCCTCGTTCTCTAACATCTCGTGTGGATCGAAGGAAGAGATGTCTCTCCGCGTCACAGCAGCCGGAATATCTTCCATGCGCCACAACGGCGCCGCCCCAGTACAGATGCTGCAGCTCGCCTTGCGGCCCCACGCCCATCGCATACGAACTGTGCGACGTGGTGAGAAGCAATATCTTGCGATTCTCGTCATAGTGAATCGCTTGGGCGAAAAGACAACTTGCCAGCGAGTAACGATGCGATCAGACGCAACACAGCGGCGCACATGGTCTCGATTGTACGAGTTGTTTTTCAAAAATGATCTAATGTTCGAGTCATGAAGCACTCCCGCAGCATGTCTGCGATCGCGATTTCATTGCTCGCTTGTCTCTCTCTGCTTCGGGCCCAAAACACTAATCCGGATTGGTTCCCTAAGAAGGACATGCTCACCATCGGCGTCTATTATTACCCCGAAGCCTGGCCTGAATCGCAATGGGCCCGCGACATGGCGAACATTCACAAGCTCGGAATGGAATTCGTTCACATGGGCGAGTTCGCCTGGTACTTCATGGAACCACACGAAGGTCAATACGATTTCGACTGGCTCGAAAAAAATGTGGATCTGGCCGCGAAGAATGGATTGAAAGTCGTTCTGTGCACGCCCAGCGCGACGCCTCCGATCTGGCTCGAGCGCGCGCATCCCGAAATCCTGATGGTCGACGCGCAAGGCCGCACCATGGATCATGGCAGCCGCGAGCAGGGCGACTGGAGTTCGCCCGTCTATCGCGAGTACGTCGCCAAAATCGACACGGAGCTGGCGAAGCGCTTCGGAAACGATTCCCGCGTGTGGGGCTGGCAGATCGATAACGAGCTGAGTCACTACGGTAAACATTTCTCCTATTCGCAGGCCGCCACGCAGAAATTTCGCGACTGGCTGCGCGAAAAATATGGCTCCATCGATCGCCTCAATGATGCCTGGGGCGGGGCATTCTGGTCCATGATGTACCAGAATTTCGATCAGATCAATATTCCCAATTCAGAAACTCTGGTTGCCGATCCGAGCCCGCACGCGGTGCTCGATTTCAGGCGCTGGTTCGCGCACGAAGCCGCCGATTATCTGAACATGCAGGCCACGATCTTGCGCCGCTATTCAAAAAATCAGTGGATCACGACCAACTTCATGAGCATGCATGAAGATGTGGACCCGTCGCTTTCGGCGAAAACGCTCGATGCGTTCACGTGGACTCATTATCCCGTCCATGGCGAGTTGAACGAAGGTGCTCTCGGCTTCCGGCTGGGCAGCGCCGAAACGATGTCATTCACGCACGATTACATGCGCTCCTTCAATGGGCTCTCCGGTCCCATGGAGCTGCAGCCCGGTCAGGTCAATTGGGGACAAGTCAATCCCTGGCCGCTTCCGGGAGCCATTCACATGTGGATCATGCGCGCGTTCGGCGCGGGCGCGCGCCTGGTCTGCACCTATCGCTATCGTCAGCCGCTCTACGGCTCAGAGCTCTATCACAAAGGCCTTGCCGAAACCGACGGCGTCACTCCCTCGCCCGGCGGTCGCGAGTATGCGCAGGCCATGCGCGAAGTGATCGAGCTGCGTAAGCGCTACACGCCGGATGCGAAAGAGCCGCAATCGTATGCCGCGCGCCGGACCGCTTTCCTGATCGCGTACGACAATCGCTGGGATATTTCCAATCACCCGCAAACGGTTCGTTGGAACACCGAAGCGCACTGGATGCGCTACTATCGCGCGCTGAAAAGCATGCTGGCGCCCGTCGACGTTCTCACCGCTGATCGCGATTTCAGCCATTATCCATTCGTCATCGCGCCGGCCTATCAGCTCGTCACTGACGATCTCATTCGCCGCTGGACCGATTACGTCCAAAACGGCGGACACCTCATCCTCACCTGCCGCACCGGACAGAAAGATCTGCGCGGCCACCTGTGGGAAGCCGCTTGGGCGCAGCCGATTTACGGTTTGATCGCCGCGCGCATTCCTCGTTACGACCTCTTGCCTGTCCATGTGGACGGACATGTC
Organism: uncultured Acidobacteriaceae bacterium; assembly: GCA_963722935.1. GTDB lineage: Bacteria > Acidobacteriota > Terriglobia > Bryobacterales > Bryobacteraceae > Bog-105. The sequence continues at coordinate 795,699 of CAVROY010000003.1, forward strand.
GCGGCCAACGGCAAAACCTACGTTTGGGGGTCGTGGGGCGACATTCTGGAGCCTGACAGCGGCACTGAGGTGCTCGCGCGATACGCAGATCAGTTTTATTCCGGCCAGCCGGCCGCCGTCACGCACAAACTGGGCCGCGGAACCGTCACTTACATCGGAGTGGACACACTCGACGGTGAATTCGAGCGCGTCTTGATGCAACACATCTACGAATCGGCCGGCGCAGCTCCAGCTAATCTCGCGCCGAACTTCATCGTCGATTGGCGCGATGGTTTCTGGGTCGCGACCAACTTCGCCAGCCAGACCGAAACCATTCCCGCGGGTCCCGCCGCGCAAATTCTTCTGGGGAATCGCCAAGTACCGCCGGCTGGCGTCACCGTTTGGACGGAGCGCTGATCACTACTGTCCTTCACGAATGCTCAGCACGCGATCGCACGCCTGATTCGTCAACTGCTGCTTCGATCCGCTAGGCCACGCGATGTCGATCTTCTCAATGACCGTTGCCGAGCCGAGTCCGAAGTGCAGCCGCAGATCGCTTTGGGACAGATAGCTGCCGCCGCTTCTTACTTCGTCGTATTGGCGGTGGCCATTCGCAATCACCTTGACGCGAGCGCCAATCGCACTGCGATTTGATCGCGTTCCTGTCAGCTTCAGAATCACCCAGTGCCCGGGCGGATTCGCCGCCTGCTTCCACAGCGACGGAGCCTCGTTTTGATTATTGACCGCAATCTCAACCGCGCCATCATTGTCACAGTCTCCAAACGCCGCCCCACGCGATGAGTGCTTCTCGAGCAGGGCCGGCCCCGCATACTCGGAAATATCGCGAAATTTGCCATCTCCGAGATTTTCGTAAAGAATCGCCCGGTCTTTGGAGTGAATGTCGATATGCAGCGAATCTACTTCGGGAAACGCATGCCCATTGACCAGCAACAAATCTTTCCAGCCGTCATTATTGAAATCGACGAAACCCGTTCCCCAGCCGACATAGCGCGTGTTCTCGCCCATTCCCGCGCCCAAAGTCACCTCATCGAAATTCCCATCGCCGCGATTACGGTACAGCGTCTCGAGTTCGTCTGAAAAGTTAGTCCGGAAAATGCTCAAGTGCCCATCGCCCGCGTAGTCCGCAGCCGCGACCCCCATTCCCGACATCGCCTTGCCGTTTTGATCGAACGCGACCCCGCGAATGACCGCTTCTTCTTCGAATTTGCCGTTGCCTTTGTTGATGTAGAGGAGGGAAGGCGTCTGATCGCACGCAACGTAAATATCCGGCCGCCCATCTTCATTGAAATCCCCCGTCAGCACGCCGAGCGAATAGTGACCCTCTGGCCTCGCAATGCCGGACGATTCTGAAATATCGCGGAACGTGCCGTCGCCATTGTTCCGGTACAGAATGTTGCGGTCGAATGGCAGCCCGCGCGGGCCGCAATTCACCGCAATGCCCCGATAGAAACAATACGGATTCGCACCGGGCTTTGGCGTCGTCGTGAAATCGAATTTCAGGTAGTTCGACACAAACAAATCCAGATGACCATCGCCGTCGATATCCAAGAACGCGCAGCCCGTGTTATAGCGCTTACGGCTCTGCGTCAGGTGCGCAGCCGTGGTCACATCTTCGAAATGTTTCCCATTCACGTTGCGGTACAGGTGGTTCGCACCCCAGTACGTCACGAATAGGTCCGTGAATCCGTCGTTATCGTAATCGCCCGCACAGACGCCCTGCGCCCATCCGGACGAGTGCAGACCCAGCGCATCCGTCACATCGCGGAACCGCCCGTTTCCTTCGTTGTGATACATCCGGTTCGTTCCACCTTCGCCGGACAACACGAACAGATCCAGCAACCCGTCGTTGTCGTAATCGATAAACGCAATACCGCTGCCGGTCGTCTCGATGATGTATTGTTTGGAAGCCGTGCCGCCGTTGGGAAACACGGCTGTAAGACCCGCTTGTTGCGCAATGTTGCGGAAATCGGGCGTGTACGGAGCGGGTGCAGAGACGGCCAGCATTCCCAGCGCTAAAGCAAAGCGGAGTAAATTCACTTCTCTGGCTGCGCGCCCAGCTTTTTCAGGAAATCGGAAAATTCACCCTGCGGCGGTTTCTGCAGGCGATCCAAAACCGTTTTCTCCGACTTCGCTTTCTCCATCTGTCCCGAATCGCGGTAAGCCGTCATCAGCGCGTAATGCGCGGTTTCATTGTCGGACTGCAGTTCCGTCGCTCGCGAGAGCCGCGCAATTGCCTCCGGATAGTTTTTCTCCTGCAGCGAGATCTTCCCCAGCGCGATCAGCGCTTGTACGAAATCCGGCGAAAGCGACAGTGCACGCTCGAAGTGCGACTTCGCATCCGCCGCGTCATTTTTCACCAGCCCGATTTGCCCCAGATGGTATTCGCACGCGCTGTCTTCCGGATTTACCTTCAGCTCTGCGCGAAATTCATTCGCGGCCTGGTCCAGCGCTTCAGGCTTGTGGCTTTCGAGCAGAATCGCCCGCCCCAACCGAAAATGCAGATCCGGCGCCGTGGGGTTCAACTCGATCGCCTTACGATATTCGGCCGCCGCATCTGCGTATCGGTCTTCCACCTCGAAAATCTCCGCCGAAAGTTCATGCACGCGATAAGAAGCAGGCGCGCGTTGAAACATCGCGAACGTCGCATCGTTGAAGGCCTTCATGTGCAGCTTCGCCGCGACGTAAAGCACATCCGGATCGCTTGGAAAACGCCGCTCCAGCCGCTGCAGCAATGCGAACGCGCTGGGCTCATCTCCCACCGTGCTATAGCATTTCGCCGCCGCCAATCCGGTCAACCGAAAAAGATTGGAATTCGCCGCGCTCGTTCGCGACAAGCCCGGCAGAGCCGTTTTGCAATCGCCCATCGCCGCTTGCGTCATCGCCAGAAACGCTTTGCCGGTAGGATCTTTCGCGCTCTTCAATTTCGCGAGCGCCACGGAATAGCGGCCATCCCGAAAAGCGGCAATTCCTTCATCCGTCATAGATTCCCCGGCAAGGGGCAACACTGCTATCAGCGCAATCGCCGCGATTCGGCTAATGTCCGGCATCGTCCAACATCAATTCGGAATTTCCGAAACGGTGATGCATTCTACCTTCGTAATATCGGAAACTCAGCAGCGGCGGAGCGCCCGGCGCAATCATTCGCAGCGGCGCAACGCGCATATCGGGTGTCTCGCCGATATCGGCACAACGCCCCGAATCCGAAATTTGCTGCACCACGGGCTCCGGCGCCAGCAGCAGGCCCATAACGAACAACGCGACCCTCATGGCTCAATGTTCGCTCAATTCCTGCAAGGCGTGTCGCGCGATCTCGCTGTCCGGCTTCCGATCCAGCAGTTGTTGCATGACTTGACGCGCCTTCTCGACTTGGCCCATCCGCACATAGCTTCGCCCCAGATTCAGATAGAGCGTCTCTTCATCGGGAGCCACCCGGATTCCATACTGAAAGGCCGCGATCGCATCGTTGACCTTCCCCTGCTGCATGAAGATATTGGCCAGATCGTTGATCGCTTCGGCGTAGTCGGGCCGCGACGCAATGGCTTGTTCGAGATAACCGCGCGCTTCGTCGTAGCGTCCGAGCCGCGCCAGCGTTGCGCCCAAACCGTAGCAAGCTACCGCCGATTGTTTATCCGCCGCCACCGCTTGCCGGAAAACTGTTTCGGCAGGCTGCAACCGCCCGGCGTCCAGATGAATCTGTCCGACCAACACCAGCACGCGCGCATTCGTTGGAGTGCGGCGCACCACCTCTTCGAGATACGGCAGCGCTTGTGCCGGATAGCCGGCCCACAGAAACGCCACGCCGAATTTAAAAAAATCGCGCACCGGCTGTGCAATGTAATCGCCAGGGAAGGGAAGCGCCAGCTTCTCGTGATCCGGCATCTGCCGGAGATCAGCTTCCACCTGTTTCTGCGGCGGCACCTTCGCGTACACTTTCACCACTTGGCCGTCATCGTTCAACAGAAAAGCAAGCGGCGTCGTCAAGCCGGTGCGCCAATCGAAAAGATAGCGGCGGAAAATCGCGAATTGCGGCGTAGCCTCCCGGATCACGAACAAGCCCGGGCCCTTTTGCGCCTCCGGCAGCGGCAGAGGCGTCCGGAACCACGTATCCTGCAGCACCATCCGGTTATCGCCCGCACACTCGCGCGCCTTCATCGCCTGGTGCTCGCGAAACAGTGCGCTCCCAACCTCAGGCTCGCCTTCCGTAATCGTGTATGTTTTGCCGCTTTCCAGATTCGCCAGCTCCTGCACCAGCCCGGACGGCCACGTAATGCGAACCTGCTTCACAGATCGCGCTTCACCCAACCCGAACAGCAGTGTCTTGGTGTTCTGCGAAAGAAAGCCCGATCCCGCCTCCAGCCACTTCGTCTGCCCATCCACTTGAACGCGTGCGCCGATCGCATCTCGATTCGATTTCGTCCCCCGCAGCCGGAACGCGATCGAGCGATTCGCACCCGCGCAGTTGTTCTGCAAAACTCGGATCTGCGGACCGAGCCGGCTCTTGAGGATGATGTCGGGCCGCCCATCTCCATCGAAGTCCGTCACCGCAAAAGCACGGCTATCGTCGGCAAAATCGAGCCCGCTCACGCCCGAAAAATCGAAGTACCGGTCGCCCTTGCGCACGTGCAGAACATTGGGCTGCCGGCCGCTCCAACTGTATTCCTCGCGGACGAACTGATTCAAAGCGTTCCATCCATTTTCGTAAGCTGTCGAAGGTTTTCGCGTGACCGGCGAGCGCGCCACCACCTGGCGCCAGAAAAAGCTCATCAGGTCCGTCGTCGAGGTGTTCGTCAGCATCCCGCACGTCACAAAAATCTCTGGCTCGCCGTCGTTGTCCAGATCGTGCCCGCCCGAAGACCATGCCCACCGTCCGAACTCGGCGTGCTGCGGAAGCGTCGTCTCTTCGAACGTGCCATCCCCGCGATTCCGAAACAGCGAATTGCCTTTCGTGTGCCGCTCATACGCTTGCTCTTCCGCTCGCCCATGTCCGGGGAGAAAATTTTTGTCCTGGACGACGCGCTGCCCGGCAGCGGTCCACATATTTGCGACATACAGGTCCGCTTTGCCGTCGCGGTCGTAGTCGAACCAGCACGCGCTCATGCCAGGGCCGACGTCTTCGACGCCCGACTCCTCCGCTGCGTCATGGAAGCGGCCTTGCTTGTTCACATAGAGATTCTTGCGCCCGAAATCGTTCGCAACGTAGAGGTCCGGCCAGCCATCGTCGTTGAAATCGCACCACGCCGGAGCGAAGCTGAACCGGTTGTTGTTCTCGTTGATGCCGGTCTCGGCCGTGCAGTCGCTGAAATATCCGGTGCCGTCTGCGTTCAAAGCGTTTCGAAAGAGAAAATTGGGAGGCCCGTTCTGCGCATCGTGATAGGGCACCGCGTAGGTATACTGCGCTTCACTACGAAAGTAGACGTAGCAGCACAGGTACAGATCGAGCTTGCCGTCCCGATCGAAATCGGCTGCGGCCATTCCCGTGAATGCGCCCGCCGCGGATGAGGCAAACCGGAAGGCATCCGTCCGCAGCGCAAACTGCTTTCCTTCGTTGATGAACAGCAGCGGCCCATCGCTCCGCAGAACCACCAGATCCTGCCGCCCCACATTGCGCAGGTCCAGAAACAGCGCTGCCGACGTATCGTCGAGAATGCCCACGCCCGAAGCCTCGGTGATATCGGAGAGCGTTCCATCCGCGGCAAATTTATAGAGCCGGTTCGGCAGACCTCCGGGCTGGCAGACATAGATTTCGTCAACGCCATCGCCGTCGATATCGCCCGCCGCCACGCCGTTGCTGCCATAAATATCGATTCCGGTCGCCGGATCGAGGCGCGCCCGCCAGTACGGCACGCCTCGATAGAGCTGCTCGTGAAACGACTTAACATTCTCGAATGCCGCCGCCGTCACATCCAGAAAGTAGGACTCGTCGGCCGACGCAACATGCTCCTCAACGGCCGAAAAAGCCTGCAGCCTGCCGCCCTCCCATTTCTGTTTCCAGCGGCCAACCCGATACAGCAGCTTGCCATCTCGCGCACTCGCGATTTCATACCGCACGATTCCATCCGGCAAGGGAAAAAACTCGGCGCGGCGAACAGTGCCCAACGAGGCAACCCAGGCCTTCCAATCCGGCGCGCCCGGAAGCTCCATCGTCTGAAGCGCTTTGTGCAGAGCATCGCGGATCTCCATCGCTGTCTTCTCAGCGGGAAAGTCATCGTGGCCGGGATCGATGAATTTTTCGAGCGCGAGATACGGCGCCGCCTGCGGAGCATCTCCCGCAAACGCAGGCTCGACGTAAATAGACGCCATTGCGGGAATTCCCGCCATGGTCATCAAAAATTCCCGCCGCTTCACCGTCTCACTGCTCGACGATCTTCAGAGTCTGGTCCGCCGCCTCGCGTCCGGTTTTCTGCACGATGCCGCTGGGCCAATGGATCTCGACGTTCTCGACCTCGGCCGCGTCGCCTAAACCGAAATGGAGCGTGAACGAGTTCTGCGAGTAGTAGCTGCCGCCGCTCATCACTTCATCGATCGCCTTCCGCCCACCAACCGTCACAATCGCACGCGCGCCGATCGCGCTGCGGTTCGATTTCGTGCCCGTCAGCGAAATATTCAGGTAATGTCCATGCGGTCCGTCGTTCTTCAGCACGCTCGGCGTCGAGTTCATGTTCACCAGCACAATCTCCGGCCTGCCGTCGCCATCCAAATCGCCCACCGCAAGTCCGCGCGCCCCTCGCGGCACCTGAAACGCAGGACCCGCCTCCGGGCTAACGTCCTGAAATTTGCCGTTCCCCAGGTTGTGATAGAGGATCGTCGGCTGCAGATACGTGTCACCCAATTGTTTGCCCTCCACCTCGGGATACACGTGTCCATTGGCGATGACCAAGTCGCGCCACCCATCATCGTCGACATCCACAAACGCCACGCCCCAGCCCAGCAATTGCCGTACTCCCAGACCGGCATCGCGCGATACATCGGTGAAGAATTTGCCATCGTCGTTGTGGTAGAGCGACGTAAGATCGCCGGAAAAATTGGTTTTCGCGATATCCAGAAAACCGTCGCCATCGTAATCCGCTACCGCCACGCCCATCCCGGCCTGTAAATCACCGTCGAAGTTCAACGCGACGCCCGCTTCGACCCCACGCTCTTCAAACGTTCCGTTATGCAGATTGTGGAACAGCAAACTACGCGTCATGTCGCAGGCGACGTAGAGGTCCGGCCAGCCGTCGTTGTCGAAGTCCGCCGCCACCACGCCTAAGCTATAGCGGCCGCCCGGCTTCAGAATGCCCGCTTGTTCCGAAACGTCCGTAAACGTCCCATCGCGGTTGTTGTGATACAGAATATTGTGCGCCAGCGGCAGACCGCGCGGCCCGCACATCACCGGAATGCCCTTCCAGACGCAATAATCGCCATGGCCGGGATGCGGCGTCTTGGCCAGATCCAGATCCACGTAATTGGCGACGAACAGATCGAGGTAGCCGTCCCGATCGTAATCCACAAACGCGCAACCCGATCCATAGCGCGTCCCGGTCACTGGAAGCTTGGCTTTCTCCGTCACATCCTCAAACGTGCCGTCGCCGCGATTCCGATACAGCACGTTGTGGCCGTAATAGGTAACCAGCAAATCGGGGTGTCCATCGTTGTCGTAATCGCCTACGCAAACGCCCTGCGCCCAGCCGCCGCGATGGAATCCAGCCTGCGCCGCGACATCCCGGAAGTGCCCGCCGCCTTCGTTGTGATAAAGCTGCGGCATGCCCGAATCGCTTGACGAGGCGTTCAGCCGCGTGCCGTTCGCAATGAAAACGTCGTTTCGCCCATCGCCATCGTAATCGAAAATCGCAACGCCATTCCCCGTCGTTTCGAGGATGAAGTCCTTATGCTCGAGTCCTCCGTAAACGTTCTTGCCGGTCAACCCGCACGCGCCGGCGATATCGTGAAAATCCGCCCGGAACGCTGGTACCGCCCCGGTTGCGAGCAGCGAAACGGCAACACAGGCCAAACGAGCGGGACACCTCACAGGGAAGGGGCATTATAGCGTTGCCGGGATCAGGTCCGCCCAAAACCCGGCTCCAAAGCAATATGGCTTGCATTTGTTGTAAAAACTGTAACCGGATTGCACAATTCCCTTGAAGTAAACGTTTACGTGTGGTAGTTTCTAGACCAGTTCAGCGGTCTAATATTTCCACGTTGCAGGGAGGGGTCTTATGCCACGTAGGCTTACCCATGTATGGGTGGTACTTTCTTTTTTGCTCTTGAGCGGCGTCGCTTTCGCTCAACGAGATCTGGGAACCATCACCGGAACCGTCGTTGACGCGCAAGGTGCAGCAATTCCCAATGCCAAGGTGACGATCAGCAATGACGCTACCGGCGTTGCTACCAACACCGTCACGAATCAAGCGGGTGTGTTCACCCAGCCGGCGGTGAACCCGGGAACGTACTCGGTTCGCGTGGAAGCGCCCGGTTTTCAGGTGGCCGAGCAAAAGGGCGTTATCGTCAATCCCGGTGAACCTGTCACTGTAAATCTCGGTTTGCAAGTGGGCAACGCGTCGCAGACGGTGGAGGTCACCGCATCGGCCCCGCTGCTGCAGACCGACTCGCCCGCCATTGGTGAAAATCTCAACTCCACGCAGATGACCTCATTGCCGCTCGGCGGACAGCGCGTATTTACCTTTCTGGCGCGCATGTCACCCGGTGTGGTTCCGGCGGAACAGGGCGCTCGCGATGCCCTGGGAGGGGGCTTTTCGGCAAACGGCGTTCGTTCGACCGGGGAGAATAACTTCCTGCTAAACGGCATCGACAACAATGTCAATGACATCGACTTCATCAACCAGACTGCGTTTGTTATCGGCCCATCGGTTGAGGCGATCGGCAATATGCAGGTCATTACCAACGGCGCGAGCGCGGAATACGGGCGCGCGGCAGGCGGCATTCTCGACATCAGCTTGAAATCCGGCACGAACGAAGTCCATGGTGTCTTGTTCGAGATTCTGCAGAATACCGATCTCGACGCCAACCGATGGGAAAACAACCTCGCTGGTAAGCCGCGCAATAAGTTTATTCAGAACCAATTTGGAGGCGCGGCGGGTGCGCCGATCATCAAGAATAAGTTATTCATTTTCGGCGATTATCAAGGCACACGCATTGCCACTGCCGGTGGAACAATCCAAAATCTCGGCTATGGCGGGTTCTACACCATTCCGACGCCCGCCATGATAAACGGGAATTTCTCAGGGCTCACCGTGCCCCTTTACGATCCCACCACGACAAAATGTAGTAGCGGTTGCCTCCCCGGGACGCTGACTCCACAAGCCGGTGCAACAGCAGTGTACACGCGTACTCCATACGTCAATAATCAGGTACCTGTCACAGAGATGGACCCCGTCGCGCGGAAAATCGCGGCGCTCTATCCGGCTCCGAATACTCCTACGTCGAATTGCGCGGTCGCCGGCGCAGGCTGTTACTACACAGTGACTCCCGGCAACCTGGTGACCGATCAGGGAGACGGCCGCGTGGATTACCACATGAACGATTCAAACAGTATCTTCGGAACGCTTAGCTGGGCGAATACTTCGAAGAACAGCGTTCAACCGTTTCAGGGGGCGCTGGACGGTGGCGATTTCAATGGGGTCGGCGAAATCGATCTCGGGCGCAACGCCATGCTGAGCTGGACACACATTTTCTCCCCGACCATGGTGAACGAGGCGCGTGTCGGCTTTTCGCGCGAGGTTACCTCCCGTACCCAGGCGAATTCGAGTACCGACGAATACAAGGCTCTTGGAATACAGGGCTATGATCCAACGATCCCATTGAATGGAGGCCTTCCGCAGTTCGGCTTGGGCCGCTACAAGCAGGTCGGCGCAAATGATTGGCTGCCTACCAAGGAATACAACAACGAGTGGGATTTGATCGAGAACCTTTCTATCACGAAAGGTACTCACTCCTTCAAATTCGGCGGCGAATTTAGAGAGCTCCATTTTCCGTTCTTCCAGGTTCCGTATCCTCACGGCGAAATGAACTTCTCGCGCACGGAAACCGCTTACCCTGCGTTATCGGGACAAAATTCCATCAATAACTCCAACACCGGCGATGAGTTTGCCTCGTTCATGCTCGGCGCAATCGATACCGGGCAAATCTCGACCACCAATTTCGTCTCATCTACCAAGCAGGGCTACGCTGCCTACGCGCAAGACTCCTGGAAAGTCACTCCTAAATTGACCTTGAATCTTGGTGTTCGTTATGAACTGTTCTCGCCTATCGGAGAGCAGTTTGGCAGACAATCGAGTTTCGACCTTCAGAATCTGACCCTCTACATTCCGAAGGGTCCAAACCAAAATGCGCCGCTGCCACCGAATTTCAATGCCCCGGTTACCCTCAACGGCGTGACGTTTCCGGCGCTGTTCACAACCCCGGTCAACGTCAGCCGCGGACAAGTGAACTCATACATTATTCCTTGGGACAAGGCGGATATCGGTCCTCGAATGGGCTTTGCTTACAATGTCAAGCCTAAAACGGTGGTACGCGGCTTCTACGGTATCTTCTACGGCGGCGAGGAAAACCAAGGTGGAAACCCGAACCGTGGCGAATCGGCGCCTTTTAACGAGTCTCCTCAGTTGAACCGCCCTAAGGGCTACAGCTCCTTTGAGCCAGATCCGCTGTTCGCGAATGGAGCTCCTACAGGTGGTATCTCGATGGGCTACCCAACCAACGTATTTACCGGCTTCCCGGTCTCATCCTTGCAGTTCCGCAGCATAGCCGAAGATTTCCGCAGCGCGATGGTACAGGAATGGAATCTGGCTGTCCAGCAGGAGCTTCCTGGACAAATGGCCCTGGAGGTCGGATATTTGGGCAATCATCAATCGCATCAACTCTACCAGCCCGATCCCAACGGTTGCCCGACGGTATTCACGACCAATTCGGCCCTGACGTGCCAGGACCTGCGGCTCTATCCGGACCTTGGCAGTATCTCAGGAACGGCCAGCATGGGGTTTGGCAACTACAACGCTCTGACTGCTTCGTTGCAGAAGCGCATGACCAGCGGTCTCCAGTTCCAAGGTTCGTACACCTATGGCCACGCGCTGGCGGATACCGGTACCACGCTATCCGGTTCGGCAGGACTTTATAACAAGAACGCCCTCAATATTAACGAGTCCTACACCACGGCTTCGTGGGATGTCCGCCACAACTTCGTTGGCTCATTCGATTATGAAATTCCCTTCGGCCGCGGCAAACAATTCGGGGCCAGCCTGAACACCGTGACTCAGGTTCTGCTAGGCAATTGGCAGTTCAATGGCATTCTCACCTTACGAAGCGGCCAGCCTTTCACGTTGAGATCTAACGGATGCTCGATGGTAAGCGAAGATAGCGGCGCATGTGGTCCCACTCTGGCATCTGGAAGTCCGAACGCTGCTCCACCAGGAGGCAGAACCCCCTCGGAATGGTTCAATACCGCAAATTTCGTGCCGGTTGCCGATCTGACGCTCGGTGAAAAATTGTCGCAGGGCAACGTGGGTCTGCAGTCTAACGTGGGGCCGCCGACTCGAACGCTCGATTTCTCGGTCTTCAAAGATTTTGCGTTCACGGAGCGATGGAAACTGGAGTTTCGCGCGGAGGGTTTCAACGTAGCGAATACGCCCCAGTTCTGGACCAATAATCTGGATTCCAGCCAGCAGGATTCGAACTTCGGCAAGATCACAGGTACGCAGACCGGCAGCGAGAGACATATCCAGTTCGCTCTGCGCCTGCAATTCTAATTTCCTCCGAGTGGGGCGGACGGTCTCGGCCGTCTGCCCTGATATACGTTTAGTAGTTGCTCACGCCACTTCTACTCGTGTGGCTTTTTGCCGATCCGCAATCGGCACAATCGCTTCTCCAGCGAGGGCTGATGGCTTTGCAGCATGGACAACTCGCCGACGCGCGCGCCGCCTTTGAAGAGGCGTCGCAAGCCGACCCCAAGAATGCGTTCGTGTGGGCCTCGCTTGCGGAGACGTATTTCCGCTTGAAAGAACCGCAAAAATCCTCGGCGGCGGCGCATACTGCGGAGACCTTGGGCGCCGGCAATCCGGTGGTCGCGCACGCATTGGCGATGTATTACTCGGAAACCGGGGACGTCGCGCATGCGGCACAGCTCGAAGAGCAGTATCGAGCCGCACAATGGGAAAAGGCTAAAACAGATCCGCACACCGCTTTCGAGTATGTGCAGATCCTACTGCGGCGCGAAGAGTTCACGCGGGCCGCGGATGTTACAGTCGCAGCTCTTCACGAGCATCCCAACGACGCGCAGTTGACCCTGGCTCTGGGCGTTACGCGTTACGGGCAGCGGCGCTTTGAAGATGCCATCGTCGCGTTCTTGCGCGTGATCGAAATCGATCCTTCCATTCCACAGCCGTATTCGTTCCTGGGCCGCATGCTCGATCAGGCTGGCTCGCATCTGCCGCAAATCACGTCTGTCTATGAGCAATGGGTCGCCAAAGATCCGAAGAATGCAACCGCGCAGTTGTTGTTGGCCAAAGCGCTGCTCGCCGCCGACTCCCGAAGCGCGCGTGCCACGACGCTACTTCGCTCCTCCATCGCGCTCGATCCGAACAACTGGGAATCTCATTATCAACTCGGCGTGCTGCTCGAAAATAATCGGGAGTATCCGGAAGCGGCCGCGGAATTCACCCGCAGTATCGAGCTCGATCCCAAGCAGGCCATCCCGCATTACCATCTCGCGCGTGTCTATGACCGTCTCGGCCAAACCGATCGCGCGCAAGCGGAACGCGAAATTCACCGCCGGCTCACCGCCCCCCATGCTCCTTAGCATGGATCTCCCGAAGGCCACCGCTTGAGATCCACCATTAAAGATGTTGCCGCAAAAGCGAATGTTTCCATCGCCACCGTTTCGCACGTCCTGAACGGCACGCGGCCCATCCGGCCGCAGACCCGCCAGCGCGTTCTGAACGCGATTCAGGAACTTCGGTACTCCCAAAACCAGTCCGCGCGCAATCTGGTCCGCGGCACCAGCAGCTTTCTTGGGCTCATCGTCTCCGATGTCCGAAATCCGTTTTTTCCGGAAATCACCGCCGCCTTTCAAGACCAGGCCCTCACGCATGGAATGGACGCCCTGGTTTTGAACACCAACTACGATGCCGAGCGAACTCTTAATTCCGTTCAACGCCTGATGGGCTTGCAGGTTCCGGGCGTCGCGATTCTTACGTCGCAAATCGATCCGTCCGTCATCCACATGCTCGCCGAACGGCGCATCGCGGCCGTCTATCTCGACCTCGGAACCGTGGATCACGCCATCAGCAACATCGTCCTCGGCTACGAACACGGCATCGCCGAAGCGCTAGGCCATCTCACCAAGTTAGGTCACCGGCGAATCGGATACGTCGGTGGTCCCCTCGCCTTGCATTCTGCTCAGCGGCGGAAGAAAGCGTTCCTCGAGATCGCAGTGAAACTCGGTCTCGAGCCGCGCTGGACCATTGATGCCGACTTCACCGTCGCCGGCGCGTATGCGGCCTCCGCCACGCTGCTCAATAACGATCGGCCCACCGCGATTGTCGCCGGAAACGACCTCACCGCAATCGGTGTCCTGCATCGCGCCTATGATTCCGGCCTGCGTGTGCCGGAAGATCTTTCGGTGGTCGGTTTCGATGACATTCTCTTTGCGAAGTATACGCAGCCGGCGCTCACCACCGTCGCCCTGCCGCGCACCGAAATCGGCAAGGTTGCGTTCGAAGCGCTGTGGGCCATGATGTCGGACCCGGAACTGGCCGGCCGCGAGTTCCGTGTCGGCACGCGCTTGATCACTCGAAAATCCACCATGCCGCCCAATGGCGCTCCGCATTCGCGCAAACGGCTTCCTCCTCGTGTACCCGCTGGCACAATTGATTGAGAAGATGAGCCGGCGAATCGCGCGCCATCCTGTTCTCGCCTACTTCGTCCTGACCTTCGCGATTTCTTGGATTGCCGCGCTCGCTGTCGCCGCACCCCGCCTCATGCGGCACGAGCCTCTGCCGAAGCTGACCGGCATTCTGATGTTCCCCGCCATGCTCCTGGGGCCAAGCCTCACCGGTATCGTCCTGACGAGATTCGTAGACGGCCCGGGCGCGTTACGGAACCTCTTCGCGCGAATGGCTCGAGCGCGACTCCCGGCCCGCTGGTACGCCACCCTTCTCATTCCCGCCACTCTCATCCTGCTCATTCTCTTTTTGTTGGAAAAATTTCTATCGCCGGTCTACACACCCAACTTCTTCCTGCTCGGCATCTTTTTTGGTCTGCCTGCGGGAATATTCGAAGAAATCGGCTGGACAGGTTACGCCTTCCCCAAAATGCGCTCGCCGATTTTATTGGGTCTGCTATGGGCTCTTTGGCACCTACCTGTCGTCAATTATCTGGGCACCGCCACGCCGCACGGCGCTTACTGGTTCCCGTTTTTTCTTGCATTCGCGTTTGCAATGACAGCCATGCGGGTGCTGATCTGCTGGATCTACACCAACACCAAGAGTGTGTTCCTGGCGCAGCTCATGCACGTGAGTTCGACCGGCTCTCTAGTCGTTTTCAGCGCACCGCATGTCACCGCTGCGCAGGAAGTAATGTGGTACAGCCTCTACGGAGTTTTGTTGTGGCTCGTCGTCGCGATCATCGCGTGGCGCCGCTGATATCGAAGCCAACCCGCGTGACTGGGATAGATGCCCCGGCGTTGGCGGCGGCGGAATTGCTCCTGCGCTCACGGCGCGATAGTTCGGCATAATTCCAAGGATGGGCTTCGGCTGCTGCTGCGAAGCGGAATAACTTCGCCGTTCGGCTTCACCGTATTCGACGGCTTCGTATCCGGGCTCTGTGCCGGCACGCGGGTTGCGACGGCCGCTGCTGCGCGAATGCGCAGGCAGCCATCACTAGCAGTTCTATCGACAAGAGCAAACGCAAAATAATCGTTCTGGATAATTGCCTGTAGAGGATGCCCGAGTCCCCGAAAGCGTTCGGTTTCTCGTACACGTAAGATCAACTAGAACGCGTAATTGATATGCTCAACAGAAAACCTTCGAGCTTTCTTCAAACCATGATGCCTGCCTCTCTACTTGCCTCCTTGGCAGCGCTGATTCTGGCCGTCGGCTGTCTTGCGCAACAGCCCTCCAGCACTAAGAAGAAGGTCGCCAGCGAAAGCGATCTGCCGCGCTTCACCTACCCTCTCAAGGGCACGGTCGCGGATCTCTTGCGCTCCGATCCGGACACCTTCAACGCCTTTGCCGCGAAAATCGGCAGCGATCTCCAATCGATTCTCGACAACTTCGACATAGAAGATAAATCGACCGAACGAATTTTGCTTGCCACAAAACTCTCGCTTGAAGAGCTCGCCGGGAAGAACGAACAAGCTCTACAAACCATCGAAACCATTCGCGACTTAGAGGAGAAACCCGACGCGCGCCTGATGGCGGATCTTACCGACAAAGCGATTCTTCAGGCCCGTCTCGACGCCCATTCAGCCAGCGGGGCCGCGTATGAACAAGCCTTCGCCCATCGTCTGGCCGAGGCCGTCGACCCACTGCCCTGGAACATCGTGCAGGACCGCGTCAAGTCGATGAAGGGTGGCGCTGAAGTCGTCAGCGCGAACTATGTAGCCGGAATCGCAAACTCCGAAGTGCAGCCCATGGTCGATAAGTCCGGAGCCATCGATAACCAGACCGCCTGGGCTCTCCTCCACTTTCGCTGCGTCCTGCTCTACACGCTCCCGCTGAAAGACCAAATCATCGCCGTCCTTCAGTCCTACATTGCTTCCCACACCGTGGCGAAGCCCGATATCTGGCAGGCGCGTGAGGTGACGCTTCCCTCCGATGACAAACTCCATCCGGTTGTAGTCGGTATTTGGGACAGCGGCGTCGATACGTCGATTTTTCCGAATCGGCTCTACACCGATCCCAGTCCGGGTTGGCACGATCCGCACGGGCTCGCCTTTGACGACCACGGCGGTCATTCGGACAGCTTGCTCCTCCCCCTGACCGCGACGGAACAGAAAGAGTATCCGAGCTTCATCCCCGTTCTCAAAGGAATGGAGGACCAGATGAGTGGCGTCAATAGCTCCGAGGCTGCCGCG
Source organism: uncultured Acidobacteriaceae bacterium (assembly GCA_963722935.1). Classification (GTDB taxonomy): domain Bacteria; phylum Acidobacteriota; class Terriglobia; order Bryobacterales; family Bryobacteraceae; genus Bog-105. The sequence continues at coordinate 811,765 of CAVROY010000003.1, forward strand.
TTTCGCAAAAGGATTGCCGCCGCTCCGCAAGATCAAGTGCGCGCGCTATTCGACCGAATGAAGGTTTACGATCCTTACGTGCATGGCACGCACGTCGCCGGTATCGCGGTGCGCGGCAATCCAGCCGCGAAACTGGTTGTGCTCCGCTTCAACGATCAGTTGTCCGATCTGCCTTTCGCGCCCACGCCCGAATGGGCTCACCGCATGGCGGACAATTTCCGCCAGATTGGAGAGTACTGCCGCACGCATCACGTGCGCGTCATCAACATGAGCTGGGGCGATGAGCCCAGCGAATTCGAAACATGGCTTTCCAAGACCGGCAAAGGCCAGGACCCCGCCGCCCGTAAAGAGGAAGCGGTCCAGCTCTTTCAGATCTGGAAGGCCGGCATTTCGGACGCCATCAAGAATGCCCCCGATACGCTTTTCATCTGCGCCGCAGGCAATTCCAACTCGAATCCGGGCTTCGATGAGGATGTGCCGCCCTCACTGCATTTGCCCAATCTCATCGCGGTCGGCGCGGTCAATCAGGCCGGCGACGAAACTTCGTTCACCAGTTACGGCAAGACGGTCGTCGTGGATGCAGACGGTTACAACGTGGAGAGCTACGTTCCCGGTGGAACCCGAGTCAAGCTATCGGGAACCTCCATGGCCTCGCCCAACGTGACAAACCTCGCTGCCAAGCTGTTTGCGCTCGATCCGTCGCTGACTCCCGAACAGGCGATCGCACTTATAAAGGATGGCGCCACCACAAGCGAAGATGGCCGCCGTCACTTGATTGACGAAAAGCGATCCGTCGAGCTGCTCCAGCAGCGCGCCCAGCGCTAGGTTGCACTCTGATGAACCCCGGCGCGTTCTCGCGAAACCCGCAGGATTCCGGCATCGACCACGTGATTGTGGTCACGATGGAGAATCGCAGCTTCGACCACTTCTTAGATTGGCTTCCCGGCGCGACCGGCATACCGGCCGGGCCAAAGTGAGGCAGCACCGTCCTGATTGTTACGTTTGACGAATGGGGAGGCTTTTTCGACCACGTGGCCCTAGTGCAAATGCCTGACGCATACTCACTCATCATGTACGCGTGGTGGGCCATGCTGATCGTCTGGTGTATCGGCGCGCTCACTACCAAACGAACCGTTCAGAGGCAATCGATCAATTCTCGCCTGGTTCAGCTCGCCTTTGGTCTACTCGCGGGCTGGTTGCTCTTTTCCAAAGGGCCGGGAAATAGGATTCCTGGGCTGGTGGAAGTGGTCCCTACCGCTTTGTGCGGGATCCGATTTACTCGGGCGTTTTACTTGCTTTGCTCGGCACCGCAATCGCCCAGACTCACCTTGGCGGCTTCCTCGCCGTACTGGTCGCGGCCTTTACCTTCCGGCTGAAATACGCTATTGAAGAATCGTTTATGCTTCAGCAATTCGGTTCGCAATACGTCGATTACAGGCGGCATGTGAGGGCTCTCATTCCGCTCATCTGGTAAATTTACATCGCGGTTGCAGACTCGCCCCCGGGCGCGTCTCATCTGAGTAGCCTATGAATCTTTTGCCTCGGGATGAAAAATTTTTTGAGCTTTTCAATCAGCATGCCAAAATCCTTTGCCGCTCGTCCGAGCTATTAATTTCGGGCTTGCGCGCCGGATACGCAGGCATGTGCGACATCCAGAAACAGATGGAAGCGCACGAGCGCAGCGCCGATGAAATCATTCATCAAATCTTTCAAAGGCTGCAATCCACTTTCATCACGCCCTTCGACCCGGAAGACATCCAGAATCTTGCCACCGGCCTCGATAACGTCATCGATTCCATCGAAGATACAGCCTTCCGCGTCGTCGCGTACCGCCTCGACCCGATTCCTCCTCCCGCGCTTGAGCTCGCGCGCATGATCGACGATTCCTGCCAAGCCTTGGCCCGTGCGCTCTCGGCGCTGGAGCACCGCCGGCCGGTTTGGAACGACTGCATTGAAGTCAATCGCCTCGAAAACGAAGCGGACGCCGTGGAACGCACACTCATCGGCAAGCTGTTCAGCTCCGACATGGAACCCTTGCTGCTCATCAAGCAGAAGGAAGTCTATGAGTTGCTCGAATCGACCACCGACTTCTGCGAGGATGTAGCCGACGTGATCCAGAATGTGGCAGTGAAAAATAGCTGACCGTGTCCGTTACAGAACTGGTCTTCGTCATCGTCTGTATCGCTCTGACATTCGACTTCGTGAACGGATTTCACGATGCCGCCAACTCCGTCGCCACGGTGGTCGCGACTCGTGTCCTGACCCCGCTTCAGGCCGTGGGTATGGCCGCATTTTTCAACTTCGTTGCGGCATTCTTTCTGGGCACCGGCGTCGCAGCCACGGTCGGTAAGGGTTTCGTCGATACAAAAATCGTAACGCCGTATGTGCTTCTGGCCGGTCTGCTGGGCGCCGTCATTTGGAACGTTCTCACCTGGCTTGTCGGTCTGCCCATCAGCTCTTCCCATGCACTCATCGGTGGATATGCAGGCGCTGCGGTCGCCAAGGCAGGTCTGCATGGCCTAATCCTGGGGAAATGGCCTACCACGCTGGCCTTTATCGTGCTCGCTCCGTTCATGGGACTCGTTCTCGGCTACTTGTTCATGATTGTGGTCTATTGGGTTTTCCATCGCTACTCGCCGCGCATGATGGATCGCTATTTCCGGCACGCGCAGATCCTCTCGGCTTCGCTGCTCAGTTGCGCGCACGGCACAAACGATGCACAGAAAACGATGGGCATCATCACCGCGGTGCTGGTGGCGGGCGGTTATCAGCGAAATTTTCAGGTGCCCGATTGGGTCATTCTCGCCTCCGCCGCAGCTATGGGTCTGGGTACGATGAGCGGCGGCTGGCGTGTCGTCCGGACCATGGGCACTCGCTTAACTCGTCTGAAGCCGAGGAGCGGTTTCTGCGCTGAAACCGGCGCCGCAATCTCCATCCTGTTCGCTACCTGGCTGGGGTTGCCAGTCTCCACGACCCATGTGGTTGCGGGCGCCATCGCGGGAGTCGGATCCATCCAGCGCGTCCGCGCCGTGCGCTGGAATGTCGCCCAAAACATCATCCTGGCTTGGATGCTCACCATTCCCGCCGCCGCTTTTGTCGCCGGCATCGCGTTTTTTGTCGTACGCCTGCTGGTTCCCAACGCCTGAGCGCGTCCGGCCGATACAGTCGTCTGGCAAAGGTGAGCTATCGCGGACTCACCGGAAACGGGTTTCGAAATGACAAGACTCTCGATTATTTGGCCATCGTGCAGATCTTCCGAATACAACGTGCTGCAGTTTGCTTCCAGAGCCGATGCCAAAATGAGCGAATCGAATATGCGATATCCGTACCGCTCCGCGATTTCCAGCGCTGTTTTGTGCGTCGCTACGGTGACCGGCTGGGGGGACGGGCAAAAAGTTTCAATAGCAACTACCGCTTCGCGGATTTCCTTCCAGTGCATCCCGAGTTTCCGCCTGACGACCGATACAAACTCATTGAGCGACTGGACACTGATGATTCCACCCGCGGCCAGCAATCTTTGAGCTATGCTACTGCGATCGTCCTCCGCGTCAAGCGCATAAACCAGCACGTTCGTGTCAAAAAACGGCCTATCGCGCATTCGCCTCGTCGCGATCGAATTTGAAGCCGGGAGGGAAGGGTCGCGCAAGCCGGCGAATCGTTTTGAGAGCCCTTTCCTCACTTCGATCTCTCGCGACTCTGAAATTCCGTTTACCCGCCACGCTGATTTCGATCTTGTCGCCTTCTTTTAAATCGAGAGCTTCGACGACGGCGGCAGGAAGCCGAATAGCTAAGCTGTTCCCCCATTTTGAAACCTGCATAGATATACATTAGCATACGTATATCCAGGAACGCCCTCGATTTGTGGGAATTGTGGGAATATAACGACATCAACAGAGATTTGGGCAATCTAAACGTGAGCTTTCGCGTCGGTCCTCCCGGTCTCAATTTGAGAGATCATTTTGCCGCTGAACGCGATAATATGCACAGGCTCTTGACTTCGTGCGCGGCGAAATTGGCCGATGCCGGGGGACCATGCAAAACCGCAGCATCACATCAAATCTCGGGCTTTACGTCTACGGACTAGCCGCCGTCTTTCTCGGCCTGCTGGGTTTGACTTCCGGCGACTTCGCCACCACATGGCAGCATGTCGGCCCCAACACCCCTTTCCGTGAGCCGCTCGCGTATCTCACCGCGGTCCTCGAGCTCGCAGGGGGCATCGCCGTCCTATGGCCCCGCACTGCCCGCACCGGCGCCTTGACCCTGACCATCCTCTACTCTATCTTCACGCTCATATGGGTGCCGAAGGCTTTTGTGAATCTCGGCAATTACGACCCCATCGGCAATGTCTTTGAGGAGTTCTCCCTGGTCGCCGCCGGTCTGGTCCTCTTCGCAACCTTCTCCCCTGCCGGTTCGTCCATTGCGCGCCGCCGGCCGTTCTTCGTGCTCCTGTTCGGTCTTTGCCCCATTTCCTTCGGCATCGTCCACATCGTTGACATGCCCGGTCTGTTGAACCCGATCCCAGGTTGGCTGCCGCCGAACAAGATGTTCTGGGCCTACGCTACCACCATGGGCTTTTTCGGGGCCGCCGTCGCCATCCTCACCGGCATCATGGCGCCGCTTGCCGCGCGCCTCCTCACTGCGGAGATCGTAATCTTCGAGTTCCTCTACTGGATTCCGCATCTCTCTCGCGGGCCTAACAATCACTTCAATTGGGCCGGCAATGCCATCAGCATCGCCTTGGCCGGCGCTGCCTGGGTTGTCTCCGACTCGATTAGCGCAGCGACAAAAACAAAACCAATCCCGGCAGAATCCCCTGGAGAAGTAAGCATCCGCGCCTGAACTTAGTCGAATCTTAGGCGGGCATCGGTTCAAAAGTGCAAAAACCCTAGCCTTAAAACGAAAAACGCAGTTGCAGGTCGATGCGCCGGTTCTCGCTCGACGTATTCTCTGCCGTGTAGCCGCCCGTGATGTTATTCGGTTCCAGAAATGCCGGCGATGTGAGAGTCCCCACCGGCGAGTTATAGTTGGTGCGATTGAGAATGTTGCGCGCGTTCACCGAAACCGTGACATTGTAGCGGTGTTCCGAGCTCTCGCCGCCAAATCCATGCGGGCCGCCACCGCCGAATCCGCCAAACCCGCCGCCGTGTGGTCCGCCGCCTCCACCACCCGCGCGCGCTCCTCCCGAAGGACCGCTGAACTTTGTCGTTCCGAAGCCCCAGGTCTTGCTCACGCGCAGATTTATTCCCACGAAACCCGCTCCCGTCCCCGCATTTCGTTCGATCACGTCCGAGGTTCCGGGTTCGGGCACAAGCGGTTCGGCATTGTATTCACCCGCGACAGGAACTCCATACTGAAGGATGGAGTCGCTGAGAATTTGCGGCCGCGCCGTCGGATTCACCGCCCCTGTGAGGTACAAGTCCGTTCCGGTCGTTACATTGAACGGTACGCCCGTGTGCGCGATGATAAACGGCGAGAAACGCAACCCCCACGGTCCCATAATCGAGCCGCCGAGAAAAAAATTGTTCTCAATGTCCAGAGAGGAGCGTCCCCAGTTCGCTCCAATGTTGTACGGATCCGCCGGCATCGTGCCCAGCCCATCCGTATCGCTATGTGCGTTCCCGTGGGCATAGCGTGTGAACAGCGTAAGCCGTCTTCCAACGGTCGTATTCAGGTTCACTAGTATCATCGTCTGCTTAAACAGGCCCGTCGATTGATAGTCGTAAATATCGCCTGGAAAGATGCTCGCGTACGGCCTGCAGCAAACCGCGCCAGTATTGATGGCCCCCGGCGGCGCTATACCCGGCGTTGCATATGGCGCGTTGATATCGTCGGTCAGTAATTCATGCACGCCGCGCGAATTCATGAAATTCACCGCCAGGGTGGTGTGACTGAAGAGTTGCCGCTCTACCCCAACCGCGGTTTGCATCAGCCGGGGAGCTTGTAGATTGCGGTCCAGCTCGTAAATTTGCGAAGAGCTCGAACTTGCCGTCAATTGCGAAATCGGTATTTGCGTGCTGAACGCCGCATTGTAGGTTGCCGGGTTGTCGAGCGTATAGGTCTGGAGAGGATTGCTCTCTAAATAGCGGTATGCAGTTTCGACGTTCGCGATCGAGAAGCGATCGTAAAAGATTCCCCATCCGCCGCGAATCACCGTTTTGGCTTTTCCGGAGCCGCCCTTGGCGTCCGGCGACCAGGCGAAACCGAACCGCGGCGCGAAGTCGCTGTGATCGCTGACGTTCGTCTGCCATTCCCAGCGCAGACCAAAACTCAGAGTCAGGTTCGGCTTGACGCGCCAGTCGTCTTGCACAAACGGACCTATATCGGTCTGATTGACGCCGATATACGGATTACCCGCGTTCACGGTATATTTGCTCGGCCCATAGCCCATGGCCGTCACCGCCGGGCTGCTGAGTCCTTTCGCCAGCAGTTGCTCGGTGATCAGGTATTGATCGATCGAAGCGAGCTTCACGGTCTGTCCCGGCACCGGATTCAAGCTCGCGTCGAGCAGCGGAAATTTGCCGCCTTGGAATACATACGCGCCATTAAAATTTTGCGGAGTCGAATCGTCCAGCATCGTCGTTCGCGTGCGTATGCCGAATTTCGTCGTGTGCGGGCCCCATGTGACGGAGGTATAATTCTGCAGCTCGTAAAAATTTTGCAGGTCGTAGCTGCTCGGATAACCAGGCGCGCTGTATCCGGAGCCTCCGGCCACGAAAGATTGCGCCACATCCAGTTCCGGCGCGACGCTCTGGCTGGTTTTCGTCGAGTACTCCCGGTCGTACTGGAAATGAGTTTCGTTCACTACTTTCGTGCTCAACACCGCGGTTTCGACAATTTGCGCCGTTTGCTCGGTCGTGTCATAGCTGTATCCAGTGCTCGGCAAGGTTAAAGTGCCAAAGGGCGTGCCTGCAATCGTGGTGGGCGGCAGATCGTAAGTCCCGATACCTGTAGTCGGGTGGTCGTTCATGAGCAGGCTGTATCGGAAGCTGAGCGTGTTGTTGGAATTGAGCTGATAATCGATCCGCGGGCTCACGGTTGTGCGCCGCTGCGGAGTCGGATAGTACGTCTGATAGGAACTTTGCCCGGTAAGACTCGCAGTGGGCAGAATCGCATCCAATACACCGTTATCATCGATCATGCGTCGCTCAGCATCGATGAAGAAACTCGCTTTCTTGGTCAGTGGCCCGCTCACGTTGCCGCCGAACAGTTGCGTGCGAAATGGCGGCGACCCGGTTAATACAAAAGGATTGCGCGCGTTCCAGATGTCGTCGCTGATGTTGTAATAGCCCTGTCCGTGAAATTTATCCGAGCCCGGTTTCGTGAAAATCTGAATACGACCGTATCCCAATTTGTCGAATTCCGCCGAAAACGGATTCGAGTTGATCCGGATCTCTCGAATGGATTCCTTGGGCGGAAGCCGGCCACCCGTAAATCCATCGATGAAAATCTGATTCCCTCCCGGCCCTGCCGCCGGCCCGGCCAAGGCCTGCAGATCCGCCTCCAGATCGTCCGGATCGTCCGGAAGCGCGTCCAGATCTTCCTGCTTCAAAACCAGCGCGGTCGCGTTGTTCGATGGCTCGGTGCTGACCGTGTTCGTGCTCGTGTCGGTCACCGTCACCTCTTGGCGTTGCGTCTGCGGCGTCATCGTGATGTTGCCCGCTGCCGCTTGACCTGGCGCGACCGTCACCGCGATAACGCCCTCCTGCTGCAGACCGGAGTAAGTCGCGGAAACTGTGTAATTGCCGGGCGGAACTCCCCGAATTACATAGCTGCCATCGCCGCCGGACTTGACCGTTTGAATCGTGCCGCTTGGATTGGCCAACGTGACCACTGCCCCGGGTATCACGCCGCCCGTATCGTCCTTCACCGTGCCTCGCACGTTTCCGCGCGGTGCTTGACCGCACAGCATCGCCGCCAGAGCCAGGCCCATCAGCAGTACACGCCCAATCTGAACCGCGTGTGTGAGCAAGCGGCCTTCCTCGTCTTTCAACGAACTTCTAAAATTCATCTATCTGTTTTCGATTCCGAACCGCGCGTAAGCAGGCGGTCCTTCCTGTTTTCGATTCTTCGCCCTGCGCGTAAGCCGGCAGCTTCGAGCTCGGCTCGTTACTGAGAAGATCCACCGGGCATGCCGCTCTCATCCATGCCCGCCGCCCAGGCTCGCGCCCCAGTCTCCGAGCGACTGCGCTTGCCGCGGGGAAGCAGATTGAAAAATGGGCTCTACGCCGGCGATCACATTCGTCGCTAGCAGGTGCGATTTGTCCGTGCCCTCCGGCGAGCCCGATATCACCACCGCATCGCCTGGTTTCAAATCGCCCGCGCCGATCTTCGGCAGTCGCTCGAGGATCTGCGACAAGTCGCCGTTTCCGCGCATGCCATGATTTGCCTGTCCGCCCGCTGCCGTTCCGCCGGGCTGCGCCTCACCAGCTTTGGCTCTATCAGGAGGAGCGCCCGCTGTACTTGCCGGCCCGCTTGTATTTCCGGCTGGACCGCCCGTTCCCGCAGCTTGACCGCCCGGTCGTCCCTTGAAATCCGGATTGAAGCGCCGCGCGAGGCCATACGCCAGCATCGGCGGAAGCCGTCTTACCGCCGAATCGTCGTTCAAGGTAATCGTCATCGGCTGCTTGGTTTGCAGGTTCTTGATGGTGATCTCTTTGCCATCCGCTGAAATCGCGCTCACCGTCCCCACTACTGTGCGGAAGGAACTCGAATAGATTTTCTGCGCATTCATCGTCAACCCGTCAGGAGTCGGCTGTCCAATGATTCGTACCTGGTCGCCCGGTTGTATCTCCGCCAGCTCGGATGCGACCGGCGTCTTCGGAGTCTCCGGGGAATAGCGTGTGAACTGCGCGCTCGCTGCATCCACTACCAGCGGCTTGGTTCCTTCGGGCGTCCGTGCCGTCACGTTCAGTTTGTGTCCCGCCGCATCGACGGCCGTTACCACGCCCGGCGTGCTGTGCTGCCATGCCGCTTGCTGCTCCTGGTGCAATTGCTGGAGTTCGCGAGCCGACATCAAAATGACGCTGCGCGCCACAATCGTGTTCGGGTTGTCAGGCGTTTTTGCGCCGCCAATCTGCACACGATCCCCGACCGCCAAATCATCCGCAGTAATCCGCGTCGCACCCGCCAAATCCTTCGCGCCAGGAGCTACTTTGATGAGCGTTTTTGCGCTCGCAAGTTGAGCGACGTATTCCGTTCCGGTCTTATCCTCTTTGACCGTTACGCTATGCGTTGCCCCATCTACCGCCGTTACCGTTCCGATGACCCGGTCCGACGGTCGCGTGGCCGGCGCGGTCTGCCCAAAGGAAAGTACGCTCGCCATACTTAGGGCTGTAAGGCAAATTGCGATCTGCTTCCACATACGGCTCGAATCGGGCGAGACGCCTGATCTGTTACTTAGGCGAAAAGTGCAGGACGTATGTTACGTGTTTCCGTTTCGCTCGAAGCGCGTCTTGTGCTGCGCAGCTCTGCACAATATTGCTGCGGAACGGAAACGGGGCGCCGTCCGTTTTCAGAGGCGCCCCGTTTGCAGAAAATTGTTAAGTTTTGTTTTGATTGTATTAAGCCGCGTTTACGAGTATGTCTTCGAACATATCGTTGCCTTCGTCTTGATTGCGGTCGGCCTGTTCCTGGCACTGAATGCAGTAAGGAGCCCACGGCACGGCGTTCAAACGCTTCGGGCTGATCTCCTCTTCGCAATGCAAACAGACGCCATACGAGCCGTCATCAATTCGACGAAGTGCCGATCGCACGTTGCGGAGCAAATTCGATTCGCGGTCCAGATTCCGGATCGCGAGCTCGCGTTCTGCGGCATGCTGCACTTCGTCCAGCGCATCCGCACTTTTCTCGATGGTGATCGCATCGCGGTTACGAACGATGTGCTCCAGTTCGTCCTGCTTGTTTTCCAGGATCTTCTTAAATTTGTTTACTTCGGTCTTCGTCATTTCTATTCTTCTCCTTCTTTTATCGACTAGCGTTGTCCACTCAAAAAAGCTTCGAAGCCTCCAAGTCTTCCGTTTAGACGCTGGGATCTTCAAAAAGGGTTCACCAACGGTAGCACAGTTTTCCCGCCAATTGTAAATGATTTGTACCTATTACTAACCGGCGAAAAAGCTGAACGACTGAGAACGCTCTCGCGCTATCTCTTTTAACGTTGGAACTCAGCCTTGAGTTCCCGATGCGCGGTGCCTCTCCCCCGACAAGTCGACGCTTTTCGGGTCTTCGAATCATACCACAGCCGCTGAGCAATTCAAGCACCAAATTCTGGAGCCTGTTTTACCCCCTCAGCCCTTACCCGCTTTACCCGCTCCTGAGTACTACAGCGTTCATACCTCCACCTATCGGCTGGGTGCCGGCAAAACCTTACCCAGCAATCACATTCCTCCCCAAAAAACTTAGCGTGCCGGAATCTCGGCCCGCCACTCCGGCTCTCACCCGGCTTTGGCCGCTCACCCGTCGGTGTATTTCCCAGCCTCGAGAAGGCTTCGAGATGGGCATGCGTTGTCCGCCTGATGTGTCTGACGTGTAGACACGAGGAAGTTTCTCTCATCCGGTATGGAAAGAAAGTAAGGCAGGTGGTAAGTTCGCGGCACTCGATTGCGCGCCACCAATCCCTACCTTCTTTTCGCGAGCTGGAACTATGTCTCAGTACTCGCAGCGCTCACGCGCAGTACTTAGAATGTGTGCTGCGTCACTCGTGCGACATCCACCAGGCAACTGTAAAACGTAGGGCCGCCGCCCATGTCCGTCAAGCGTTCGGATGTGAGCTGGTTGATTCCCAAACCTGCGACAGATCGCTTGTTCCATCGCACGCTTCTGGCACGCACCACGCCCGGAGCCACGTCGTTGCCCACGCGCGCTTCGAAAAAACACGAGCCCCGTTCGTTGTCTGCCCGCACCAGCATTCCATCCACAATTCCCCTCGGTTCTGCGTCATCCGGATGGATCGACAACAAGCCTGTATCGCCATCGACATCGTCGCGATGGCCGAACGTCGAATTCAGGCTGTCGTCGTTTTTACCCGAAATCAGCTCCAGCGGGTAGCGCTTCACGAGTTCCGCATCGCCAAAGCGCGATTCGTTCGGCGGTGTGTAGCCAAGCGTCTCCGCTCCGCATTCGAATCGGCCCGAAGCCGTCTTAAATCCGCCGCGCGCAAACGGCAAAAAGGGTTCTCCGGCCGGACTCACATTCAAGCGTACAGAGCGCTCGCGCTCCAGCCGCTCAAAGGTTATGCCATCAAAATACGCTGAGTTCGTATCCAGCAACCCGCGAATCATGTCGTCTTCGGTCTCATTGAAGCAGGCCTCCGCGAATCCCATTCGTTTTGCGAGCTGCCGGAAAATTTCCACATTCGATCGCGCTTCTCCCGGAGGATCCAGCGCCGGACGTGCGAGCTGCACGTAGTAGTGCCCGTACGCCAGGTAGAGATCCGTGTGCTCCAGAAACGTCGTCACCGGCAGCACGAAATCCGCATAGTCCGCCGTATCGGTTTGAAGCTGCTCCAGTACCACCGTGAACAGATCTTCGCGCCGCAATCCTTCGAGGACCTTCTGCTGATTCGGAGCAATCGCCGCCGGATTCGAGTTATACACCACCAGCGCCTTCACTCCCGGCTGGTCCAAATCCACCAGTGCCCGCCCAAGCTGCGCCATATTCACCACTCGCGCTTCACGCCCAAGCGAGAGTTGCTGCAGGTCCGCGCGCGCCAGCCCGCTCCGGTTGAACGCGAATGCGCCGGACGTGGTCAGTTGCAGCCCGCCCCCGGGTTCCCGCCACGATCCCGTCACCACCGGTAGCGCCGCAATGGCCCGCACCGCGCTTCCGCCCCGCTCGCTGCGCTGCACTCCATAATTCACGCGGATTGCGGCCGGCCGCGCAGTCGCATACTCACGCGCCAGCGTCTCGACATCCTCCGCGGGAATTCCCGTCAATTGCGCCACCCGCTGTGGCGGGTACTCAGCCGCAAGCGACGCCAGCTCCTCAAATCCGTTCGCGTATTTCCCGATATAATCCCGATCTTCCAGGCCTTCCCGCAAGATCACGTGCAGCAGGCCCAAAGCCAACGCGAGATCGGACCCCGGATGGATTGCGAAATGCCGGTCCGCTGCTTTTCCGGTGCGATTTTTGACCGGATCGATGACGTAAAACTTTGCGCCCTTGCGCCGCGCCTCCACAATCCACGGCCACAAATGCACATTCGTTCCGAGCACATTCGCGCCCCAGGCCAGAATCAACTTGGCTCGCGCAAATTGCTCCGGCTCGGTGCCCAATCGGCAGCCCTGCGACCGCATCAGCGCCTCGCCGCCCGTCGACGAGCAAATCGTCCGATCCAGCCGCGCCGCGCCCAGCCGGTGGAAGAACCGCCGGTCCATACCCTCGCCGTTCAGCAATCCCATGGTTCCGGCGTAGCTATATGGCAGAATCGCTTCCGGTCCGTCGGCCTGGGCAATCGTCCCTAGCCGTTCGGCGATCTCGTCGAGCGCCGCGTCCCAGCTTACCCGCTCAAATCGGCCCGCGCCTTTGGCTCCCGTGCGGCGCAACGGATACAGCAGCCTTTCCGGATGATATTCGCGATCGAGATAGCGCGTGACCTTGGCGCACAGAAAGCCTCGTGTAATCGGATGTTCGGGATCGCCCCTCAGCTTCGTCGCCGGCCCGTCGCCATCGATTTCTACCAGTAGCGCGCAAGTATCGGGGCAATCCAGCGCACAAACCGATCGTGAGCGGCGGGTCAATTGACTCTGAACCGGTGCTTTTCTTTCAGCACCAGCTCATCGAAAATCGCCAGGACTTTCTTCCGGTAGGAATACATCCTGCGCAGCGAATCCTGGAAGTTTTCTCCGTAGCGCCGCGGTTGCAGCCACTTGTCCAGCACCAGGCGCGGCACGTCGATATCGCGCCGTAAATCGTCCGCCGAATGTCCGCGCAGGAACAAGCCATAGAAGATGGCTGCCTCCCGCTGGGGGGCGAGCGGATCGAATTCTTCGCGGCCCGTTAACATCGTCGCGTGTGCTAAAAAACGTATCGTACTACCAAATCCCGAGCTTTAGAAGCCCCCTCGCATGACTTCGAGGAGGTTTCGGCTAGCGCTCTTAAATCCTCAGTCTAGCAATGGTGTCAAGCCCCTGAAAAGCGCTTTCCATTGATATTCTCTGCCGGGTTGCCCGGCTAAAATGAGACGAAGCCGGAGCGCTAATGTGCAGAAGCATTAAAGTTTTACGACGGCCTGACCAGCCGGCAACGGCGGAAGAACTGAATGGCGCCGCCTTGCAGTTTGTCCGGAAGATCAGCGGTTTTAACAAGCCCTCAAGGGCTAACCAGGAAGCGTTCGAGCGTGCTGTTCTCGAGATCGCCGAGACGAGTCAACGTCTTCTCGACGTAATTGCGAATCCGGCGAAGCCGCCCCTCAGGTAACGGACCAACTTTCGACGTACCTCGGTAACCGCCGCTCTCCCCGCCTTCTGTCGCTTCGAGGGTTCGCCCCTGCCGCGTCCTCAATTGGGACTCCCGTATGCCGTGAGCGGTGGGGCGGGCAGCGTGACCGGACGGAGCGTTGTGCTGGATCGGGTCATGTAGGCTCTACACGTCACCGGCATCGGAATTGTCCAGGGATTCCCATTCAATGCCCATTCAATGCCGGGTTGAAGCCACTCACATAAAACTTTTTTTTTGGCAGTGAGCAAACTCGATCGAATGAACAGCTGGTAAGGACAGCTTCTATTTGTCCTTTTTCATTCTCACCTTTTCCAAAGAGAGTGCCATCGGCCAGCGCTAATGTCCTTCCGATCAACTCGAGAGCCCATCGGAACGGTTTGGGATTTCTTTGATGTAGTAAATAACGCTTTCGTTATTGCACGTGCTCGTGTTTGTCGTACAGACGGACCCCCCCGCCAAGCGGGCGAAGGAGCAGTTCGTGAAGACTGGGCGGTCAGTTCCCCAGTTGTTCGATGATCCTTCGGCCGGCTTGGTACTGGTGCTGTCATCGGCAGCGGAGTGTGAGCGTATGTTCCCCTCGGAACTGGCGACGTATCCCGACTCGACTGAGGGCCGTATTAGCAGTGGAAGATCACTGTGGGATCTGGAATTTGAAAATGTGGCGGTTTGCCAAATCCTGACCAAGGTGCTCTAGGGAACACGCGTGTTCCTCTCTTGCTCCGATGTGCTAGAGGCTGGCAAAGTGGGGACGGTGCAGGGAATTAATAAGTGAGATTCCACAAAATTAGGCTTCGAATTTTCGCGGATCGCTCTTGAACGATGGAGATACAAACCGACTCGAATAGAATCTCGACGATCTTGTGGGCAGGTGGACTGTAAGCGTCCTGTTCTTCCTTCAAGAAAGGCCTCATCGACAGACAGAACTACGACGGCGCCTTGAAGGCGTGTCCCAGCGGATGCTTACGAAAACCCTTCGCAATCTCGAATCAACGGGATTGGTCGGCAGGCGGGAAATCAAATCGAAGGTAACGGGTGTCGAATATTCGTTGACCGAATTGGGAACGACGTTCATCCGTCCGCTGGACAGCATATGTCGCTGGGCCAAGCAGCACAACAAGGAAGTAAGCGCTGATGTACGCCTTGTGGAAACGAGGCGGGCCAGATGAGCCACCGCTGAACTTCGGCCTGGATTTTGCTGGCTTTGAACCGTCAACCGAAGGATGGGATGCAATATCCGTATCCTCCAGTCCTCGACAGCCGTATTAGCAGCAGATCAGGGAATTCGGCGCTGTCAAAGGAGAGGAAGGAGATCATCATGAACATTGCGAAGAAGACAGTCTTGATTACCGGCGCCAACCGTGGCATCGGCCGGGCACTCGTCGAAGAAGCGCTCAGACGCGGCGCGCAAAGAGTGTACGCAGGCACTCGCGGCCCATGGCAACACTCCGACAAACGCGTGACGCCCCTAACCCTCGACGTGACCAACGCGACGCAGATCCAGCAGGCGGTCACGCGAGGTCGGATCACTCGACGTCCTCATCAACAACGCCGGCATCGCCATGTCCGACGATCTGAGCAAGCCTGAGGTGATCGAACAGCATCTGGCTGTCAACTTGTTCGGGTCGCTCAACGTGACTCGCGCGTTCTTGCCGCTGTTGAAACGGTCAAAAGGGGCCATAGTCAACAACATTTCAACAGTCGGCGGTTGCGCCCCTGCCGATCATACCCGGCTATTCCATTTCGAAGGCCGCCGCGCTCAGCATGACTCAGTCGCTGAGGGTGCTCCTGGCCAGCCAGGGCGTTACGGTCCATGCCATCCTGACCGGACCCGTCGATACCGATATGACCCGGGGCGTCGATTTCCCGAAGGCTTCGCCCGAGTCCGTCGCGGCGGCCATCTTCGATGGCCTCGAAAAAGGCGAAGAGGAGATTTTCCCGGATCCCATGTCCCAATCCATCGCCGAGGGCTGGCGCAACGGCGCAGCCAAGGCGCTCGAACGCCTGATCGCGGCTTTCGTCCCGGAGAGCGTGGCTCTCTAAAGAGCCTCGCATGGAAAAAGGATCGCGGACTCAACAAAAGACAAAATCTCACGAAGGAGATAAGACGATGACGACACAGAAATGCACAGAGACAAGGACCCGGCGGAAAAGAACTTCTCACCATGAAGACGCCTCCGATCGTGTCGCAACAGGAGTGGGAAGGTGCGCGCCAGCAGCTCCTCGTCAAAGAGAAGGAATTGACCAGCGCTCGGCACGCCATGGCCGCCCAGCGCCGCCGGATGCCGTGGATGTCCGTCGACAAGAAATACGAGTTCGACGGGTCCAAGGGCAAGGTAAGCCTGCTCGATCTGTTCGAAGGTCGCCGACAGCTGGTCGTCTACCGCGCTTTCTATGAACCCGGCGTCTTCGGCTGGCCCGACCACGCCTGCCGGGGCTGCTCCTTCGCAGCCGACCAGGTCAGCCACCTCTCTCACCTGAACGCCCGTGACACTACACTTGCCTTTGCCTCGCGCGCGCCGCAGGCGGATATCGCCCGCCTCAAGGCACGCATGGGCTGGCAGATGCCCTGGTACACCATCACCGACAGCTTCGACGTCGACTTCGGCGTCGACCAATGGTACGGCTACAACGCATTCATCCGGGACGGCGGAAAGGGTGTTCCGAACCTACTTCATCAACGGCCGCGAAGCCGAGGTGATGGGGAATACCTGGAGCTACCTCGATATCACGCCGCTCGGCCGTCAGGAAACCTGGGAAGACTCACCCGAAGGCTACCCCCAGACCGCGCCGTTACGAGTGGCTTAACTGGCACGACAACTATCAGGCCGAGCCCTCGCCGAACCCGAAGTGGCTCGACATCCTCACCGACCCTTACGGAGCCGCAGCCCGACGCCGCGAGGAAGAGGAGAAAGGATGCGCTTGCTCCTGAGCGCACCATCTCCGTATTAGCAGCAGGCAAGGACATTCAGAGAAGAAGACAGATTCACCTATGAAGAAAACACTGATTCGCTTAGCATTGTTCGCAGGCGCCTTTAGCCCGGCTGCTCTGGCGCAGACGTCCAAGTCCCAGGCTCACGAGTATCCACCAATTGATGACTACCTGATGCAGCAGCCGGCGGAAATTGCGTTAGCTAAGAGTGCCGCCCCTGCCAACATTTCGGACCGTGCCACAATCAAGGTGCTTACGACCTCTGGGTTCACCGTCGTTCATCAGGGAGACAACGGTTTTGTTTGCATGGTAATGCGCGGGTTCTCGGCCCCGACATATACGCCCGCGCAATTCCGGGATCTCGTCTACGATTCATCGGTTCGATCGCCGATCTGCTTCGATCCTAAGGCGGCGAAAGAAGTGATGCCGTATTACGAACTCCGAACCAAGCTCGCCATGCAGAAAAAAGGCCCAGATGAAATCGCCGAAGGAGTGCAAGCAGCTTACGCTAGAGGCGAACTGCCCAAAAGAGATGGCGTGAGTTTCGCCTACATGTGGTCGGTCGACCAGAACCTTGCCTCGGGAATCGGCCACTGGCACCCTCACATGATGGTTTTCGCGCCGTACTACGACAATTCGATGTTGGGCGGAAACACTTTCGGCGCGCCGCTTCCCCAGCTGTCTGATGATGCGGGCACTCCGTTCGCCGTTGTCGTCATTCCGGTCGATCACAACCTATTTGTAAAGGCGGAGGCGAAGTAACGAATGAGGGGCGACAAGATCTACGAATGCGATTTGGACTTGGTGGAAGTAACGGATTACGGACTGAGCATGGACGCCATCCTTAGTGGCAAGGAAATGGTGCCATTGCAGGGCGCACGCTTCGACCTGAAGATCGATGGGCGCTGTAAAGGACGTCTATCTGGACGGCAACATGGCGTCGATTATATCGAAATGCGGACCGATGGTCGAATCGATCTTGACCTCCACCTCGCCGTCGAGACCGACGACGGACTCTCGGACTGCTTTGTCTGGCGATGGCCAGGCGGCGCCCCGAAACGGCGAGCCAATGCTCGATATCTTCGCAAACATCCGCCTCTCCACCGCCTCAAAAGAGTTTGCATGGGTCAATCGGGCGGCAGGTTTGGGCATAGGCACCGCGAATCTGGCTACTGGAAAGATTCACGCCGAGGCATATAGGCAATGAACGCGATATCGCCTGAATAGCGCCTCACCCGATCTGAGCACCGAGCGAAAGGATCAGCTATGACCACCACGCAATATATGTTTCCGCCGGGGCCCTTCGAGGCCCGCTGCCTGGCATTTCTCGCGACGGTAACACAGCTTCGGCCCGCATTGCACCGTTATTGTGCTCGCATGGCCGGCTCGGTCAATGACGGTGAGGATGTCGTGCAGGAGGCTGTAGTCGAAGCGTACCGAAGTCGATCCAGTTCGACAGTAGTCGACCGCTCAAGAGCTATGGCTGTTTCGGATCGCTGCACAACCGGTGTATCGATTTTCTCCGGCGCCGCGGAAAGTTGCGCGACGAGGCTGAAACTGATGGCTGCCGTTCCGGAAGCTGTACAAGCAACGGAAACAGTTCGGCAATGGGATTGACCGCGCGGTGGAGCATCTCGTCCTCACGCTCCCTCCAAAGAGCGAGCGTGCGTCCTTTGAAGGACGTATTCGACTACTCTCTCGAAGAAATTGCGGAATTGGTCTATTCCACAGTTGGCGGCGTCAAGGCCGCTTGAACCGCGCGCGAACCAAGCTGGCCGGTTCTTCTCCGCAGCCGAAACCGTCTCGAACAGTTCCTCCCGAATTGAGACGCGTGATGGAGCTGTATGTCGAGCGCTTCAACCGCCGCGATTGGGATGGCGTACGGGAACTCATCAGCGCCGATGCCCGACTCAACGTGGCTGACGCGTTCGCTGGCAGACTTGCGGATGCGCCCTATTTTCCCAACTGGGAACGGTTGTCTATGCCCTGGAGGCTGGCCCTCGGCGAAGTGGATGGCGAATCGGTTGTGGTGATTCTCCAACGCGGCGCCGACACATGGACACCTTACTCCGTCGTCCGGCTGGACATCGCTGGAGACCAGATTCAGCACATCGTCGACTATGTCCACTGCCCGTGGGTGCTTCCGCACGCTACCAGCGGAAGAGTTGGCTAAATGCCCGCGACGCTCACCTCTTCAAATGCAAATTTCGGCTGTGTCCAACCGAATCACCTCCAGGCCATACTCCCGCGCCATGCGCACCATTCCCGATGTCCCGCCTGGAATGTCGGCTTCTCCCTCCCGGAGGAGTGCGAGCAATACTGTGCGACGGGCAGGCTGTTCGCGCGCCCGCCGCATCTGCCACTCATGATCCCGCCGCCACACGTCGCCCGGCCCGGGGTCGAGAGTTATGGTCGGGTGTGTTGCAAGTAGATGGTGGAAGCGCCTGGCCCAGGACGCTTGAACGAAGTGCGGATGTATTCAGTCGCGGGCAGTGCAAGGCAGACCTCCGAGACGATACCTAAGTCCGCGCAAACCTCATGGAACAGGATGTCCCCGCCATCGGCCGCGCCCGCGATGCCCAGCACCGTTTCGCGCGCATACCCAGCACCCGGGGCGCCCCGCCGAACCCGGCTGCTTCCAGATAGCGCAGGTACTCGTGCACTGCGGGCGACCACGGGCCCATCGGCCGCAGCAGCCGGTCCCCGCGCCGCACCATCCCGCTGGTCATGCGTCCGCCTGAGATAGCCACCTCGGCTGATTGCGGATGCGAGCAGGCCACCAAGCCAGTATCACAGGGACGGGTGGAGCACCAGCTTGGAAGGCTGCGACTATGCCCGGCCCGACCAGCGCTTATGCAGGTCACCGTCCCGGTGCTGGTCTCATGAGTGACCGTGAGTGCCCGTGTCTGACCGTCCGATCGGGCACGTAGCGGGCATGCCTGCCGCCTCTGGGTTATGAGCCGAACGACTTATGTCTCTGCTATCTCGGGTGGTCTCTGCTCGCTAATCTGTCCTCGGCGGACGCGCGGTGCGAGGTCGTCTCAGGTCTGGGTCGTCTCCCCGTCTCACCCGTTCCGTCGCGTCCGGTTACAGATCCGTTTACAGAACAGCCGGTGCGGGGACCGTGCTAGCCCTACCCCAGATTTGGGTGTCCGCACGGTGGATCTCCTGCCTTGCCCGGGCGAGCATTGAGAGGCAGGTGACCGGAATGGCCGGTACCGCAGGTCATAGGAGATCCCGATGAATGCACAAGATGACAACACCGCCCCGTCGCGCACCGGCATGCGACGCATAATCCCGCGTTTTGAGTTCCGTCGCCTCCATGCCATGGCGCGCGTGCGCATTGCCGTTGGTACCGTCCTGGTCGGCCTTGGCGTCATTACGCTCGTAGGAGGTTCCTTCGAATCAGTGGCGATCGCCTGGGCAGCGGTCTTCCTGGTGCTGGCGGCGCTGCAGTTCTCGGTCGGCTACTGGTACCTGGCTATCATCCGCTCCGCACCTCCCCGGACCTGAGCCTGGTCGGCTCGCACTGGTCTGGCGGTGCTAGATGAGCTGGCAGGCGCTTGCTGGCACAGAAGCTTCCGCCCTTCGGCTGGGGTCCGGCTGCTGGCCTTCCTCGGTCTTCTCGCAGGCGCCTGCCATCACGAAGCGACGTCTTGGCAGGGTGGCCTAGATCCAGCGGCCACGACCTGGCCAATCGGGAGCGAGAAGATGGCTTCATCACAGGTCACAGGAGATCCCGATGAATGCACAAGATGACAACACCGCCCCGTCGCGCACCGGCATGCGACGCATAATCTCGCGTTTTGAGTTCCGTCGCCTCCATGCCATGGCGCGCGTGCGCATTGCCGTTGGTACCGTCCTGGTCGGCCTTGGCGTCATTACGCTCGCGGGAGGTTCCTTTACAGCGGTGGCGATCGCCTGGGCAGCGGTCTTCCTGGGGCTGGGGCGCGCGCAGTTCTTGGTCGGCTACTGGTACATCACTATCGCCTACCGCCCGTTTGCCGCAGCGGGTTCGTGAGCTGGAGCAGTCCCGGGCCCGTGTCGTGGACGACTCGGCGGCGAGGCTGCGCCGGATCGAGCGGGACCTGCACGACGGCGCGCAGGCGCAGATGGTCGCCGTCGCCATGAAGCTGGGGCTGGCCACTAAGAAGCTCGGCGGCATGACCGATGGGGCCGGGCAGACCGACCTGGATCGGGTCTTGGAGTTGGTCGCCGCTGCTCACCGCGGCGCCAAGGAGGCCACCGCCGAGCTGCGTGATCTGGCCCGCGGCATCCACCCTCCAGTGCTCGACCAGGGCCTGGGCATCGCGCTCACCACTCTGGCCGCGCGCAGCGACCTGCCCGTCGAGCTGGTCATCGACCTGCCCGAGCGGCCGTCGGCCGCGATCGAGACCATCGCCTACTTCTGCGCGGCCGAGCTGCTCACCAACGTGACCAAGCACAGCGGCGCCCGGCATGCCACGCTGGAGTCGGCCCATGTGTCCGGCTTGCTGCGGGTGCGGGTCAGCGACAATGGCAGCGGCGGCGCCCGCGTCGAGGCCCCGGCGGCCTCGCCGGGCTCGCCGAGCGGATCAGGAACGTGGACGGCAGGCTGCAGGTCAGCAGCCCGCCCGGAGGCCCCACCGTGGTCACCGTTGAGCTGCCGTCCCACGCCTGAACGAACCGGAGCCCCGATGCGGATAGTGATCGCCGAAGATTCGGCCGTAATGCGCGCGGGCCTGGCCGAAATCCTGGCCGACAGCGGCCATGAGGTGGCCGCCGCCGTTGGCAACGCTGAGGATCTGCTGGCCGCGGTCGGCGAGCACCACCCAGACGCCGCCGTTGTGGACGTGCGGATGCCGCCCGGCTACACCGATGAGGGGCTGCGCGCCGCGATCGCCATCCGCCGCGACCACCCCAAGACCGGGGTACTGGTGTTCTCCCAGTACATCGAGACCCGGTATGCGGCCGACCTGCTCGGCGCGGCGTCCGGTGGCGGTGCCGCCGGTGTCGGGTACCTGCTCAAGGACCGGGTCGCCGACGTCGAGGAGTTCGTCGAGGCGCTGAGCCGGGTGGCGGCCGGGGGCACCGCTCTCGACCCGGAGGTCGTGACGCAGCTTCTCGGCGCCAGCCGCCGCAACGACGGGCTCGGCTCGCTGACTGTCAGGGAACGCGATGTGCTGGCTCTGATGGCCGAGGGCCGCTCCAACGCCGCGATCGCCGGGATCCTGGTGGTTTCCGAGCGGTCCGTCGAAAAACACGTCGGGAACATCTTCAGCAAACTCGGCCTGGCCCCCTCAGACGCCGACCACCGCCGGGTGCTGGCCGTCCTCCGCTACCTGGAGTCCTGACCGGGGCGCCTGCCTCACATGATCACTGGCAACAAGACCACCGCTCACGCGGCCTGGCCCGGCCTGCGGTTTCTAGTGTGGAGCCGCGGAGCATCAGAGGGTTTGGGCTTTCAGTCCACCCCGTCTTTCCACAGGCGCCGAACCCTGGCGAGCGGGTGCCGTGTCTAGGTTCGGCGAAGCCGATCGCCTGCGACGCGACCGGAGGGAGCGACCTAGACGCGGTGGCCGGGAGCGGGACAATAGATCGCCGGAAAGACGGCACAGTGCGGCCCGGTTGCGTCGTCGGGTGAGCCTGACTGATCGGTGGTGACCTGTAACGCGGGCCCGGCGCGCGACGGCCGGGGCCCCGAGGCCGAGGCCGGCGCTGAGCGCCGGGCCTGCGGCGGAGCGCAGCGGAGCCGCCTAATGGCAGTTAGCCCGGGTCGTCTCTGGTTGAGGCAGACTCGGTGTCCCAGCCGCTAGCCGGTGAGCACTCGGCGGCGCCGCCGGCCTGTCTGAGGCCTGGATCAAGATCGTGCCCCGGCTGGCAGGCGGGGAACGCGGACCGCTGATGGGATGTCGTGCCCGCCCCGGACTGCCGGGCGCGTGAGCACTGCTCCATTAGGGCGCGGCAGTTCCCCCGCTGGCTGGCCATGAGCAGGCGCTGGTAGATGGAGGTGGGCTGGTGCTGTATGCCGGGGATGACTGGGCTGAGGATCATCACGATGTCGCGCTGGTGGATCAGGCGGGACGGCGGCTGGTCCGGGCGCGGCTGAGCGAGGGCATGGCCGGGATCGCCAGGTTTCATGAGCTGATCGCCGGTCACCTGCCAGACGGTGATGGCCCGGGCCAGGTAGTGATAGGGATCGAGACCGACCGGGGGCCGTGGGTGACCGCGCTGGTGGCCTCGGGCTACCAGGTGTATGCGGTCAACCCGCTGTCGGTGGCCCGCTACCGGGAGCGGCATTCGGTATCCGGGGCGAAAAGCGATGCCGGGGATGCGTGGCTGCTGGCCGACCTGGTCCGCACCGACGCCGCGCGGCACCGCCCGGTGGCCGGGGACAGCCCGGCGGCGGAGGGGATCAAGGTGCTGGCCCGGGCGCACCAGCGGCTGATCTGGGAGCGTAACCGCACCGTGCTGCGGCTGCGCAGCACGCTGCGGGAGTACTTTCCCGCCGCGCTGGCGGCGTTCCCGGACCTAGATGCCCCCGATGCGCTGGAACTGCTGGCCCGTGCTCCCGAGCCGCGGGCCGCGGCCCGGCTGACCACGGCGCAGGTCACCGCCGCGCTGAACCGGGCCGGCCGCCGCCTGGTGCAGCGGCGGGCCGAGGAGATCACGACTGCGCTGCGGGCCCCGGCGCTGTCCCAGCCGGGTGAGCTGACCGCCGCCTACGCGGCCGCGGTGATCTCGCTGACCAGGGTGATCGCCGCATTCAGCGAGCAGATCGAGGTACTGGAACAGCAGGTGAGCGAATCCTTTCGCGGCCATGCCGCCGCCGGGATCTACCTGAGCCAGCCCGGCCTGGGCGTGGTGCTCGCCGCCCGGCTGCTGGGCGAGTTCGGCGATGACCCGCACCGGTATGCCACCGCCAAAGGACGCAAGAACTACGCCTCCACCAGTCCGATCACCCGGGCGTCCGGGAAGCGGGCCGCGGTGCTGGCCCGCTATGCCCGCAACGAACGGCTCGCCGACGCCATCCACCAGTGGGCCTTCGCCTCGCTGCGCGCCTCCCCCGGCGCCCGCGGCTACTACGACCAGCTGCGCGGCCGGGGCAAGACCCACAGCGCCGCGCTGCGCCAGCTCGGCAACCGGCAGGTCGGCATCCTGCACGGCTGCCTGAAAACCGGCACCCGCTACGACGAGCACACCGCCTGGGGACACCACCCCCCGACGCCCAAACCAGCCGCCGCCTGAACCGGCCGGGCCCCAGCCTTGACAACCCAAGATCATGGGATGTCTTGATCTATATATGGCTCAATTCGGCAGTGCGACGCGTGCTGCTGTGTCCTGTC
Organism: uncultured Acidobacteriaceae bacterium; assembly: GCA_963722935.1. Classification (GTDB taxonomy): domain Bacteria; phylum Acidobacteriota; class Terriglobia; order Bryobacterales; family Bryobacteraceae; genus Bog-105. The sequence continues at coordinate 835,453 of CAVROY010000003.1, forward strand.
CCGGTAGATGCTTGACACGCCGGTCCCACCAGATGCGTTACAGGTGGCCGTGATTCGGCTTCGCTGTCGCATGTCGTTTGCGGGCGTCATGGGGCGGGAGGCCGGGATTGGCACTGGTGGAGTTGTCGGTTGTCGAGCAGCGTTACCGGGCGGTGCTGGAGGCAGGGGCCGGGATGCCGGTTACCGAGGTCGCAGCCCGGTATGAAGTGTCCCGGCAGAGCGTGCATGCCTGGATCCGGCGCTATGCCGGGGGCGGGCTGGGCGGTTTGATGGACCGCTCGCGGCGGCCGGAGTCGTGCCCGCATCAGGTCGTCCCGGAGGTGGAGGCGGTGGTGTGTGAGCTGCGCCGGGAGCATCCGCGGTGGGGCCCGTTGCGGCTGGTTCATGAGCTGGCCAAGGCCGGGGTGGTGCCGGTGCCGTCGCGGATGAGCGTGTACCGGGTGCTGGTCCGGCACGGACTGATCGATCCGCAGCCGCGCAAGCGGCCCAAGGAGAGCTATGTGCGCTGGGAGCGGGAGGCGCCGATGGCGCTGTGGCAGATCGACATCGTGGGCGGGGCGTTCCTGGCTGATGGGACCGAGGCGAAGATCGTGACCGGGGTCGATGACCATTCCCGGTACTGCGTGATCTGCCAGGTGGTGGCCCGGCCGACGGGCCGGGCGGTGTGCCTGGCGTTCGCCGCCGCGCTGGCCAAGTTCGGCGTCCCGGCCGAAGTGCTCACCGACAATGGCAAGCAATTTACTGATCGTTTCGGCAAGAGCGGGGAGGTGCTGTTCGACCGGATTTGCCGCGACAACGGGGTCATCCACCGGCTGACCGCGCCCCGGCATCCGACCACCACCGGCAAGGTTGAGCGGTTCCACGGCAGCTTGCGCCGTGAGCTGCTCAACGACAACGTGCCGTTCCCGCACCTGGCTGCCGCGCAGGCCGCGGTGGATAAGTGGGTGAGCGAGTACAACACCACCCGCCCGCATCAGTCGCTGGATATGGCCAGCCCGGCGGAGCGGTTCAGCACCGCTGCCGCCAAGTCCGAGGAGGAACTGCTGCCGCTGCGGCTGCCCGCCATTCTCGCCGTGGCCCCGGTGCCCTCGCCACCGGCCAGCCAATCCGGCGGGCAACCCGCCGCTGCGCCGCCGGCCAGCGGCCAGCCCTATGACGGCGGGCCGGTGGAGTTCGAGCGTGTCGTCCCGCCCAGCGGCAACATGCAGGTGGCCGGGCGGCAGTTCTGGCTCGGCCCGCACCGGGCCGGGATCACGATCACGTTCTGGGCCGACACCGAGGTGATCCACCTGAGCACGGCCGGGTCCCGGGTCAAGTCGGTCCGCTCCCACCTGGCCCCCACCGACCTGGCCAGGCTCGCCGCTGACGGCGCCCGGGCCGCCGGGCCGCCGCCGCTGCCACCGGCCGAGCCCGGGTCAGCGATCGAAGTCGAACGCGTCGCCAGCAGCATCGGCCACATCAGCCTGGGCGGCAGGCAGCTGCTGGCCGCTGAGGCCCTGGCCGGACGGCTGCTGGGCATCCGCATCGAGCCGAACACCCTGACCTACTTCGACCCAGTGACCCGGGAGCTGCTGCGCACCCGGCCTAACCCGCTGACCTGGGACCAGGCCCAGCGGCTGCGCGGCGCCCGCCGGGCCGGGCCACCGCCAGCCCCGGCGACCTCGCCGGTGACCGTGCGGCGCCGGGCCAGCAACAGCGGCGTGATCATGGTGGTCGGGCAGAAGATCGCCCTAGGCCGGATCCACGCCCGCAAGATGGTCTCGGTCCGCGTGACCGCCGACACGATCACCATCGAGATCGGGGCCGACGACATCCGCACCGTCCGCCGGACCACCGACCAGCCGGTCCGTAACCTGCAAGCCCAGCGGTCCCGCAAGACCGCCAATGTTTCCTAGGCCACCTGGAAAGCATGTGCTGGGACATATCCGTCAAGCATCTGGTGGGACTAGACAAGCGGACAGGTGTCGGCTAGGGCAGGACACCGAAGCGTTCGGCGAGTTCGCGCAGTTCGGGCCGTGGCCGCAGGCCGGACAGCTGGAGCAGATCGCGGGTGACCGCGCGGCCGACCGCGTGGACCCGGGTTTCCTCCGGGGCGATCCGCTCGGCCTCTTGGAGCGCGTGCAGGGCCTCGCCGATCTGCCGTCGCATCGTGTGCGCCTGGGCCAGGTCAAGGAAGTAGCGAGCCTGCCGCTCAGGCGACAGGCAGCCGGGATCGACCTGCTGGCCCAGTTCGATGGCCTGCCCGGCGTCGCCGAGTCCGACCGCGATCGACACAGCATGGACAGCCACATTGGTCGGGCCGAACTCGGTGCCGTAGTCATCGCGGTCCTCGCCGAGTTTTTCGGCAATCTTCCCCGCGGTGTCCAGGTGCAGGTGGGCCAGGCTGCGGTCGTTATCGCGGGCGGCGGCCACGGCCAGAACCAGGTGCAGCCCGCCATACAGCGACAGCACCTCCGGGCCAGGCTTGGCGGTGATCCTCGGCTCCAGCGCCCGGGCGGCTCCGGCGGCGACGTGCTGGGCCTGGTCCATCTGGCCCAGGACCAGGAACACGTGCGCCATCCGGAACATGCTGGCCGCTACTGCGAGCGGCTCTCCGGCTTTCTCGGCGCAGAAGGCGGCCCGGTCGGCGGCGATCCAGGCTGCGTCGGTCTCCCCCAGCTTGGCCATCAGGGCCGCGGTGGCCTGGTAGGTGTCGCCGAGCAGGTCCAGGGCACCGGCCCGTACCTGCTCGTCTTTGGCCTGGCGGGTGATGATCTCCAGGCCAGGAATGAGCGCGGCCAGGACGGGCGCCAGCTCGGTGTACCGGCTCGCGTGGACCAGTTCCCAGACCCCGGCGTGCTGGCGGCGCAGCTTGTCCAGCATCTGCACCGAGGCGGCGGGCCGGGCATCGCCGAGGACGATGCCGATGGCCGGGTGGCCGGTCAGGGCCAGCCGGATGGTGTCGAACGCCTCGGGCCGTTCTTCCTCGGCCGGGGCCGTCGTCGCCTTGCAGCTCGGCGACCGACACACAGCACGTCGGCGACTCGCTGCAGCACCGACATCCGGTCGATCGCCCGTACTCCGCGCTCGATCTGGGACACCCAGCTGTCGGAGCGGCCGATCAGGGCGGCGAACTCGACCTGGGAAAGGCCCAGGCGGCGCCGGTGGTAGGCGATCCGCTCGCCGACCTGGTAGGGGTCACTCATCGGAAACGTCCTCGATTCACTGCCCCGCCGCTGGCCCGCAACGCAGAAGGGGCCGACAGGTAGCTTGCCGTCGGCCGGGGCGAGGAAGTCGACCTGCTTGGATTCCAGCAGCGGCTCGCGCTCGGCGAGGAACCGGCGGGTATGCGGCTGGGCCTCGTGGTCATTGAAGGCGGCCCGGTCGCGGTACAGCTCGTAGAAGATGCGCTCCCGGGGCGCACCGTCCACCGCGTGGACGGCGTAGACGAGGGTGCCCGGTTCATGGGCCCGGATGCCTGCCGCGGTGCGGGCGACGAGCTGGTCGAATTCGGCTTCGGCTCCTGGGCGCACCGTGAAGCGCACGACGAGCGCGAACGGCGTGGCGTCCTGAGGCATGTTCTCTCTTTCCTGGCATGGCAGGTCAGGTCGCTGACCAGCCTACTTGTACTCGCACTCGCACTACAGGATACAGAGCCCGCACTTTTATTGCGGATCGGTCTTGACTCCCGGGTGAGTCACACCCACACTGAGGATGTTCGCACAAATTGTGCGACTACTCGCACCGATGTTGCGGGTGCGGGCAACCGTAGGAGGAACCATGATCAAAAATGGCGTACGGCTTCAGCTGACCATGGCCCAGGTGTTCCCGCACGGCTGTCACCTGATGCCGGACTCGATCACCGAGGCGCAGGACTACGACGAGAAGACCAGGATCCGCAGCCCGGTCGGTGGACAAGCTGACCGGGAAGCGGGTGTTCCAGTGCCGGGTGGCCGACATGGACCCCGAGCTGGAGGGCCGGTCCCGGGAGACGGTGGTCAAGATACTGGCCGACCGGCAGCCGTCCCCGCCTACGGGGCAGCCGTTCGAGCTGGTCGAGTTCGAGAACCTTCAGGTCACCCCGTACGTGGACTCGGGCCGCTGCCAGGGCCAGGGCCGGTGCAACGCCCGGATGGCGTTCTCGCTGCGCGCCACCGGGATCAAGGCCGCCCGCCCGGCGGCCAGCGGATGCCGCCTGATGCCCGCCCGCCGCGTGACGACGGTGACCATGCCGGTGGATGGCCGGTCCGGGGTGGCGTTCGAGGCCTACCGGGAGCGGACCCCGCTGCTGACCATCTGGGCCGCGAGGCCCGGCCTGCTGGTCACCCTCACCCTGCCCGAGCACCTCAACGCCGGGCACGTCCGGTTCGCCCGCGACCTCGCCTCGACCGCGGCCCGGTATGCCACCGAGGTGGAGCGGGCTTGGCGCGGCCTGCCCCAGCGGGCGGCGACCGCGTGATGTGCCTCATCCGTGGCCCCGGCCGGTGTAGCCGCACCGGCCGGGGCCTTTTCCGTTTGTCCCTGCCCAAGCACCACTCAGGAAGGACCCGTCCATCATGACCGATCAGCCCGCCCGGGTCAGCCCGGGCGAGATCAGCGCCCTTCTCGATCAGCTGCGCGCTATCACCCCGGACACACCGCTGGCCGAGCGCATTCGCTTCTTCGAGCGCAAGGCCGACCTGCTGTCGCGGGTCGCCGCCGACCTGGACACGCCCGAGGCGCACCAGGTGGCCGCCGACGCCTGGCACTACGCCGGGACACTGGCTCGCCAGCGCGACGGCTCGGAGGGGCGGCCGTGAAGATCACCTCGTACTCCGGGCAGCAGCTGGCCCAGCTCGATAACCCGGACCCGTTCGCCCCGCCGGTCTGGCGGTCCCCCGTCTATCACACCCCCGGCTGGGTGATCACGATCGTCCAGCTCTGCCGCGCGCTGTTCGCGCTGGCCAGGTTCCTGGCCCGGCACCCGGTGCTGGACCTGGTGCTCGCCGTCGAGGCCTTCGCCTGGCGGCTGGCCGGATGGCCCGGCCCGGTCATCCTCACCAGCACCGTGACCGCTGTGCTCGTCGTCTGGCGGTTGCGCTGGCCTGCCTCGTTCGCCCGGTTCATCGGCTCCCCGGTCCGGGGGAAGTGGCGGCGCTGGCACTACCAGCGGCACTGGCTGGCCGTGCTCACCATCGCCCACCTGGTGCCAGTGTTCCGCGGCCAGGTGCTGGTCCCGGTGCTCGGCAAGGTCCGCTCGACCCGGTACACCGACCGGGTGCCGGTCCGGCTGGTCTCCGGCCAGGCCGCCGCCGACTTCGCCGCCAGGGCCGAGAATCTGGCCCACGGGTTCGGCGCCCTCCTCTGCCGGGTCCGCTCAGCCCGGCCCGGCTTCCTGATCCTGGAGTTCGTCCGCCGCGACGCGCTCGCCGCGATCATCCCGGCCCTGGCCATCCCCGCGCACGCCGACCTGAAGGCGCTCGCCATCGGACGACGGGAGGACGGCTCGCCGTGGCTGGTCCGGCTGCGCGGCACCCACCTGCTGGTCGCCGGGGCCACCGGCTCCGGGAAAGGCTCCATCCTGTGGTCGCTCGTCCGCGCCCTGCTCGGCCTGCTCCAGGCCGGGCTGGTGAAGATACTGGGCCGATCCGAAGGTGATGGAACTGGCCTACGGCCGGACCATCTTCGACCATTACGGCCAGTACGCGGCCGAGCCCGACGCGATCGTGGCCATGCTGGAGCGGGCGGTGACCGACATGCGGGCCCGGGCCGCGCAGCTGGCCGGGAAGCAGCGCGATCACACCCCGACTGTCGAGTTCCCGTTCGTGGTGATCGTGGTGGACGAGGTGGCGTTCCTGACCGCCTACCAGCCCGACCGGGGCCTGCGCGAGCGGGTGAAAGCGGCCCTCGCGACCCTCACCACGCAGGGCCGGGCGGTGGGCTACTGCGTGGTGGCCGCCTTGCAGGACCCGCGCAAGGAGGTCATGAGCATCCGGAACCTGTTCCCGGACCGGATCGCGATGCGGCTGGACGAGCCCGAGCAGGTCGACATGGTGCTTGGCGACGGCGCCAGAGACAGAGGCGCCACTGCCGACCTCATCTCCACGAACCCCGAGGTAGGGGCGGGAGTGGCGTTCATCCGCCTGGAGGCCGATCCCGACCCGGTGCGGGTCCGGGCTGCGTGGGTGTGCGATGAGGACATCCGCGACATGGCCAGCCAGTGCACCGCCGCGAGCGCGTCCGATCGCGAACTGCGGGCGATCGAGGGGGAGGCCGCCTGATGAACCTCCCCACGACGAGCTGGCGGACCGACGACCGTGCCCGTGCTGTGCCCAGCCTTGACGGCCACCGACGACGGGCAAGCCCAGATCACCCTGGACTGCCCGCTCTGCGGCTGGTCGTCCACCTGGGCTGGCGACCACGGAATGGGGGTGATCGGATGACGGACACCTCAACCCGTGCCGAACGGATGGCAACGCCGCTGGCCCGTGACTCGATCCGGAAGATCGCCGAAGCCAGCGGCGGCTGCCTGCGCCCGATCCAGATGCGCCGCACCGACACGGTGACCGGCCAGGTGGAGCAGATTATGAAACCCTGCGGGGCCACCCTGGCCAGCATCTGCCCGCCGTGCGCCGAGCGGGCCAGATCGCTCGCGCCGCGCAGTGCCG
>CAVROY010000004.1:0-2107770 GCA_963722935.1 uncultured Acidobacteriaceae bacterium
AGCGCAACTCTCGGGTCCGTGGCTACGACGCTCGTTCGGCGCGTTGACGGGCGCGCCGTGTTCGTCCTCGACGAAGCGGGACAGCCGTCCGGCATCGTGACCGATTTCGACCTCCTCGCCGGCGAATGGATGGGAACAGACACCAAGAGCCTTCAGACGATGCAGAACATGACCGCCGCGGAGCTGGCGACATCGCCGGTCGAGACAATCAATGCCGACGCTCCGGCACGTGGCCGCCGCTCGCCTCCGCAAGCTGCACCTCGGCTGCTTGCTCGTCATCGACGAGCGAGGGTCGCCCGTGGGTGTGATCTCCACGTCGGACCTCGTCGATCCGCTCGGCGGGCCGACGGGGGATCGCCGCAGCGTTCAGCGTGATGAGCTACGCGATCGTCACCTGTCTGCCGGACACGCCTCTCGAGGCCGCCGCTCGGGCGATGCCAGAACGCCGCTCGCGATCGATCGTCGTCATCGACGAGGACGGTCGAGCGGCAGGCGTCGTCACCGGCAACGACCTGCTCTCGCTCTACGAGCCAGGCGAACACGCAGGCACGGTCGCTGACCTTATGAGCGCTCCGTCCATCACCGCGACGCCCGATCTTCACTCGCGGCCGCGGCGGAGCTGATGATCGAGCACGAGGTGCACCGGCTGGTGGTCATCGACCCGGCGCGTAACGACGGAGCCCCGATCGGGACTGTCTCAACCTCAGACATCCTTGCCGAGATGGCCGACGAACGCTCCGTCTGGCAGCGGGCGTCGGTCTGAGCGCCGCCGCCGAGGACGGTGTCGGCTCACTTGTTATCTGCTGGCTATCCCAGGTATCCAGTTGGTACCTGCCAACGGCACGCGCGCCATCGCGGCGGCCTCAATCGTGGCCGCGACCAGGTCCTCGGGCTCGAGGTCGTGCACGTGCGATTTCCGCACGCGCGCGCCAGCGTCTGGCACTGAGCACGAGCGTACGCAGGTAGTTGGCCAAGGCGCCGGCCTCCCACGACGGGGTCGAGGCGCGCGGCTAGGCGGTCGTCCTGGGTGGTGATCCCCGCGGGGTCGAGCCCGGCCTGGTAGTCGTCGTAGTAGCCGGCCGCCGATCCGAGCTTGCGGTACTCGGCGTCGAATTCGGGCGCGTTATCGCCGAGGGCGATGAGCGCCGCTGTTCCGATTGAGACAGCGTCGGCGCCGAGCGCCAGCGCCTTGGCCACGTCGGCGCCGGAGCGGATCCCGCCGGAGACGATCAGCTGCACTCGGCGGTGCATTCCGAGCTCCTGTAGCGCCTCGACCGCCTGCGGGATGGCGGCCAGGATCGGGATTCCCACATGCTCGATGAACACCTCCTGGGTGGCGGCGGTTCCGCCCTCCATGCCGTCGAGCACGATCGCGTCGGCGCCGGCTTTGACCGCCAGGGCCACGTCGTAGTAGGTGCGGGTCGCGCCGATCTTGATATAGATGGGGACCCGCCAGTCGGTGATCTCGCGCAGCTCCTCGATCTTGATCTCGAGGTCATCGGGCCCCGTCCAGTCGGGGTGCCGGCAGGCCGAACGCTGATCGATGCCCTTGGGCAGATCGCGCATCTCTGCCACCCGGTCTGAGATCTTGTGGCCGAGCAGGATGCCTCCGCCGCCGGGCTTTGCGCCTTGGCCGACGACCACCTCGATCGCATCTGCTCGGCGCAGATCATCCGGGTTCATCCCGTAGCGCGATGGCAAAAGCTGGTAGACGAGCATTCGCGAGTGCTGCCGCTCCTCGTCGGTCATGCCGCCGTCTCCGGTGGTGGTGGAGGTACCGACCTCGCTCGCGCCGCGTCCGAGCGCTTCCTTGGCGGGGCCAGAGAGCGCGCCGAAGCTCATGCCCGCGATCGTGATCGGGATCTGCAGATGGATTGGCTCGCGAGCGAACCGCGAGCCGACCGTAACGTCGGTGTCGCAGCGCTCGCGGTAGCCCTCGAGCGGGTAGCGGGATATGCTCGCGCCAAGGAACAGAAGGTCGTCGAAGTGCGGCAGGCGACGTTTGGCGCCGAAGCCGCGGATGTCGTAGACCCCCTCGCGTGCCGCGCGCTGGATCTCGGCAATCACGTTTGGGGAAAACAGCGCCGACTCGCGCAGGCCGGGATGCCAGTCGTTCGCGGTCGCCGCCAACTCGCTGCGTCCATTCTCTGGGCTCATCCGTAGCTCCCGAGCCTGTCGACATGGAAGTTGTACAGCGCCCGCGCGGAGCCGTAACGGCGGAAGAGCAAGGGATCCACGTCGTCGATCCCGGCGCTCTCCAGGAGTCCATCCAGCTCCACGAAATGCTCTGGGCGCATCTCCTTCTCGACGCAGTCGGCGCCAAGGCTCTCCACCGTTCCGCGCACAAAGATGTGTGCCTCATACAGCGAGTCGCCGAGCGCGCCGCCGGCGTCTCCGCAGACCACGAGACAACCCTTCTGTGCCAGAAGGCGCTCATGTGCCCGACCGATCCGCGGACGACGATGTCGCCCCCTTTCAGAGAGATGCCGCAGCGGGCGGCGGCTTCTCCGCGGATCACGAGCAGTCCGCCGCGGCGCTCGCCCCGGCCGATTGCGACGCGGAGCCCTCGACGATCACCGTCCCCGACATCATGTTCTCGGCCACCCCGGTGGCACAGTGGCCGTGGATCCGGACGGTCGCGTGCTTGTTCATGCCGGCGCAGTAGTAGCCCACGTTGCCATCGATCTCGATCACGTGAGGGCTATCCAGGCCGACCGCGATCGCATGCCTGCCGCCGGGGTTGAGCACGAGCACGTCCTGCGGAGCGGTCGCCTCGTGCAAGCGCTGGTTGAGCGATCGCACGGTATCGGCAGCAAGGTCCACCACCAGCGCCTCGCCCGTGACCGCCATTACGCCACCGAGGTTGTTCCCCAGCTGTAAACGCGCGCAGGCTCGGGCTCCCAGACTTCCGCGTCGTGCGCCTCCGGCAGGACGGCGATCGCGCGGAACTCCGAGGCCATAGCCACCCACTCGTCGGTCTCCGCCATCACCGCGGGCTTGCACGCGATCGGGTCGCGCAGCGCCGCGAAGCCGTCGAGCGTGCCGACGGCGAACGTGTAGAAGCCATCGAGGTCCTCAAGACAGCCTTCGAGCGCGTCCTCGAGGCTCGCTCCCGCCCGCATCCGCCAGGTCAAGTATCCGGCCGCGACCTCGTGTCGTTATCGGTTGAAAGCGGATCCCCTCGCGCGCGAGCATCCTCCGCAGCATGTTGTGGTTGGACAGCGAGCCGTTGTGGACCAGACATAGGTCGAGCCCGGTGGAGAAGGGGTGCGAGTGCGCGGTGGTGACACGACTCTCGGTCGCCATCCGCGTGTGGCCAAGCGCGTGACTGCCCGAGATCTCATGGAGTGCGAAGCGCTCGACAAACTGCCGCGGCGGGCCAGCCTGCTTGTAGATCTCGATCGAGCGTCCGGAGCTCATCACCGTGACCTCCGGATGACGCTCACAGAGCCAGGCCTGAACCTCCTCTGCCTCCCCCTCCACGACGAACGTCGCGTGCGTGGCGCGCACCTCCGGCGGCGACGCAGCTCCGAACCCAGCCTCGAGGTCAGCGCGCACGGCGTGCCAGTCGACCGCCGTCGACGGGCTGTACAGCGACACTCTGCACGAGCCGGGCGAGGTGGGGTCGCGAATCCAAAGACGCGTTGATCGTTCGAAGATGCAAAACTGCCGCCGCTAAGGACGTCTCCGCGCTGCCGCATGCCCGCCGTCAGATAAACCGTCGCACCCACCGCATCGCGCGGGCTTTTGGCCCGCCAATGAGTTTCAGCGCGAGCCAATGGGCATCATCCAGCTCGCGACGTTGCGCAGCAGCGCCGGGGGTCGGTCGAGTTGATTGATCACGACGTCCATCTTGCCGTCGTTGAAGAGATCGCCGAAAGCCGCGCCGCGCGCGACCAGCAGTTCCGCCAAGCCCGGTATCCTTCACCGCAGGAACGAGTTCGAATTTCTTTGCCATCCAGATTGTGGAACAGCAGCAGGGCGCTGTGCGAAAGTCGTTCCCCAATTAGTTTGGTCTACCGCCGGATAAACATGGCCATTCACCACAAAAAGATCTTTCCAGCCGTCATTGTCGTAATCGAGAAACCGGTCGCCCCAGCCCAGAAACGGAATCGTGATTTCCGCAATGCCGAGCTTGTAACTGACATCGGTAAAATTGCCGTCGCCTTCGTTTCGGTAAAGCGGATTGTAATCGTCGGAAAAAACAGTGTTGTAAACATCCAGCAGGCCATTGTTCGGTAATCGCCCAGCGCGATACCCATGGAAGCGGTTTCGCGGCCGTTCTCATTGAACGCGTAGCCGGAAGCGTAGCTTGCGTCTTCGAATGTGCCGTTTCCTTTATTCAGATACAGATAATTCGGCTTCGAATCGTTCGCGACCAGCAGGTCCGGCTTGCCATCGTTATTCACATCCGCAAAAACGGCAGTCAAACCGTAATAGCCGTGGCTTGTCGCCAACACGTAGTTTCTCGCTGACATCGGTAAATGTTCCGTCGCCGTTGTTATGGAACAGGTGATCCGGCTCGCCTTGCAGGCCGCGCGGGCCGCACATGACGTTCACGCCGCGAAACTGGCAGTATTAAACCGAACGCGCCGCCGATCCGGGCCGGCGGATGATCGATATCGTAGTGAACGTAGCCGGGAACAAAAAGATCGAGGCGGCCATCGCCGTCGTAGTCGCCGAAAGTTGCGCCGGTCGACCAGTTCCCGAGCGCCACTCCGGCTTTTTCGGCGACATCGGTGAACGTGCCGTCGTGATTGTTGTGATAGAGCCGGTTCTTGCCGAAGTTGGTGACATAGAGATCCGGCCAGCCGTCGTTGTCGTAATCGCCCACCGCGACGCCAAATCCCCAGCGGTCGTTCGTCACGCCGGCTTTTGCGGCAACGTCGGTGAACGTGCCATCGTGATTGTTGTGAAACAGCGCGGCGTGGGGCGGCTGTCGCCTTGCCGTTCAGAGCGTCATAAGTCGAGCCGTTCACGAAATAAATATCGAGCCAGCCGTCATTGTCGTAGTCGAGCAGGCCGACTCCCGAGCCGACCGTTTCGAGAATGTAGGTCTTCTCGGGCGTGCCCATGACGTGACGCCAGACGCGCCAGGCCGCACTGTTGCTGCCACGTTCTCGAAAGACAATCGGGACCGTTGTCAACAAATCCGCCAGCGGTGATGGGACGATTCTCCGAATCCAAAACGGCCGCATGCGCGCCGGCGGTTGACATGCCGCCTTGCTCCTGCAAGGAGCCGGACTGGTGGCCCGGCTCCGTTTGCGCGCGGGCCACCACCCAATCCACCGCGGGAAACAGCAAAAGGCAGGCTCCGAGACAGAAAACGACTCGGGACCCGCGCATTCTGAATAAAGAATGGCACAGCGCAAAACGAATGCCCTATACTGCCCACTGGGAGTGTAATCGCTTGCAGGAGATTATCGAAGACCCCTCCTGCGATTGCAGCGATCTCCCTGACCTGATCGCATGGGCACAGTCGTTGCTGGAGTAGATTCGGCACATTAAACGTACGCGTCTCCCTATTTGACGACCGGCAGGGACGGCTCGGGGCTGGCGTCGCGGAATATCCCGTGCATCGGAAGCGGACGATCCCGATCACGCTACACAAAGCCATGCCGATCACATGACTGCGCTTGCCCTTGCAATGAAGAAGGCGCTGGAGCGGCCGAGGTGCGCGGGTCCGACGTCAAGGCGATGGCGCTCGACACCACCGGCTCAACTGTGATTCCGGTCGGCGAAAATCTGGAGCCGCTCGATGAGTATTATCTGTGGGCCGACCATCGGTCCTGGCGCGAAGCAGCGGAAATCACCCGAAAGGCGCACGAGCAAAATCTTCCGGCTATCGAATGGTGCGGCGGAGTTTACTCCTCGGAATGGGGCTTTTCGAAGCTCCTTCATTGGTTGCGGCACAATCCCGATAAACGCCAGCGCCTCGTCTCCGCATTCGAGCACTGTGACTACGTGGCGACGGTGCTGTGCGGGATTCGCGAACTCGATCAGGCGCCGCGCAGTATCTGCGCGATGGGCCACAAATGGATGTGGAACGCGTCGCTCGGCGGCTTGCCTCCGGAAGAGTTTCTGGTCGCGGTCGATCCCCTGCTCACGGGCGTGCGCGGCAAGCTTCGGGGCCGTTATCTCACATCGGAATGTCTCGCCGGCAAGCTAAACGAAGAATGGGCCGGAAAACTCGGCTTATCGCCGGGTGTTCTCATTCCAGTGGGCGCATTCGATGCCCATTGGGATGCGGTCGGAGCGGGTATCAAACTGGGAGATGTCGTGAACGTGGTCGGCACTTCAACATGCATCGTCGGACTGAGTGAAACCACCATGCTGGTGCCCGGCGTCTGCGGCGTGGTGCCCGGTTCCGTCAGCCGCACCTGACCGGCATTGAAGCGGGACTTTCTGCGGTAGGCGACATGTTCGAAGCCATCGCTCGACGCGCCGGTTCGTCGGCCGCAGTTTTGTCGGAAGAACTGAAGTCGATATCGCGCCGGCCAAACTGGTCTGCTGCGGATGACTTGGGACAACGGCGACAGGACTGTGCTGGTGAATCCGGAGCTCGGCGGCGTCACCTTCGGATGGAATCTGACCAGCACCGCTGCGGACGAGCTTTTTGCAGCCATCGAAGGGACTGCCTTCCACACGCGGGTCATTCTGGAGCGCATGGGCGAGCATGGAACGCTCGTACGTCGTCTGATCAACGGAGGAGGCATTCCCCAAAAGAACGACGTTCTCAATCAGGTCTACGCGAACGTTCTGAACAAGCCGATTCTGGTTCCACAAGGAGACGTGACCAGCCTCGGCTCAGCGATCTTCGCATTTATGGCTGCCAAGACATTTCCTTCCATCGATGCGGCGCAGGAGGCACTTTGTCCGCCGCATCGCGTCTTCACGCCCGATCCGGCAACCGTCGCGCTTTACGACAAACTTTATGCCTTGTACAAGCGCCTCTATTACGCCTTAGGCTCAAAGAATTCCTCTGCAGTGACCGATCGGCGACGTGCTGCCGGAGCTTCGGCAAATCGCCGCCCAGGCGAGGCAAGTGCAGTGAATTTACAAACGCTGCGTGAAGAAGTTTTGGAAGCAAACCAGGAGCTGGTGCGTCAAAACCTGGTTGTCTTCACTTTCGGCAATGCGAGCGGAATCGATCCGGCATCCGGCATGATTGTCATCAAACCGAGCGGAGTTCCTTACGCAACCGTGAAGCCCGGCGATTTGGTCGTCGTCGATCTGGACGGCAAACTTGTCGAAGGTGCATTGCGGCCCTCTTCCGATCTGCCGACGCACCTGGCTCTCTATCGCGCTTCAGCGGCGTCCACGGAGTGGTTCATACTCACTCGCGCTATGCCACCGCTTGGGCCCAAGCGGGGCGCGGACATCCCTTGCCTCGGCACGACTCACGCGGATTATTTTCCCGGACCGGTTCCCGTAACTCCGCACATGAAACCGGCCTGAAATCGAATCCGAATACGAGTGGAATACGGGACAAGTCATTATCAGACGGTTCGCGGGATCTCGACCCTCTGACGACGCCGGCCGTGTTGGTAGCGGGTCACGCTCCGTTCTGTTGGGGAATTCGCCGGGCAACGCCGCCCATACCGCGGTGGTGCTGGAGGAGCTGGCGCACATGGCGTATCTCACCATCGCCATCAGGACAGACGTAAAGGAAATTTCTAAAAGCTTGCGCGATAAACATTTCTTCCGCAAGCATGGGCCGGCCGCCTATTACGGACAGAAATCTACCTGAAATGTTTACTTTCTCTTGGCAGGTCCGGTCGATTCCCGGAGCACAAACTCCGGATCCAGAACCACTCTCCGGCGGCAAGCCTCGCCCGATAGAGACGCTTCCGCTATGGCCTGGAACATGAGCCGTCCAATCCGTTCTCGTGGAATGTGGAGGGTCGTCAACGATGGAGCGCAAACTTCCGCCAGCCGGACATTATCGAATCCGGTCACCGAGACGTCCTGCGGCACGCGGAAACCAGCATCTCGTAACTCTCGAAGCGCGCCTATCGCCATGAAGTCGTTAACGCAGATGATTGCCGTCGGTTTGAATCCGGACGCCAGAATTTCGCGCGTTGCTTCGCGTCCGCCATCCAGTCCATCCGTGCTCACCGCGATCTTCCATTCAATGGCGGGGACATTCCTGGCAACCGTGTGCCGAAATGCGTGTTCGCGCACGCTCAGCGGTCCGAGGTTCGGATGATGGCTGATAAACGCCATGCGCCGATGTCCAAGCTCGTGCAGATAATTCACCACCCGCTCGATTCCCTTGGCATAGTTCACGGCAATATTCGAGATATTATGCTTGGCTGCGCCAACGTCGTAAAACACGCAGGGAATATCGCCCTCCGATAGCTCGCGAATGAGATTTGGATCCATCTCTGAAATAACTAGCGCGAGGCCCGCAACTCTGCGCCCGATCATCAAGCGAATCTGTCTGACCAGAGAGTCGGAGTCGTAATCCGTGTTGGCCAGAACTACTTCATATCCCTTTGCCCGGGCATCCTGTTCCGCTCCCTTGTAAATGTCTACAAAGAACGGATTTTCCATGTTAGAGACCACCATTCCAATCGTCTTGCTCTTTCCGCCCGCAAGCGTGCGGGCGTGCAGATTAGGATGGTATTTCAGTTCCTCCGCGGCCTTCAAGACGCGCGCTCGCGTCGATTTTTTTACTTGGCCAACATCGTTCAAAACTCTTGAAACGGTGGCGGTCGAGACGTTGGCGCGTTTAGCGACTTGTTCCAGGCTCATCGGCTGTTGTCGTTTGCAAATCTATATTTTCCCGCAAATCGTTGCGTGATGACAGGAGTCAAGGACACAATGATTGAGTTTAGCGGTTTTGAAGTCTGGTTTGTCACGGGAAGCCAGCACCTGTATGGCGAAGAAGCCCTGCAGACCGTTACCGGGCACTCACGCGAAATCGCGCGAGGCTTGTCGGAGTCGCCCAGATTCCCGTGAGGATCGTGCCCAAGCCGGTGATGACGACTGCCGAGGCGATGCATGCGCTATGCCTGGAGGCCAACAGCACTAAGCAATGCATCGGCCTGATCGCCTGGATGCACACCTTTTCGCCGGCCAAGATGTGGATTGCCGGCGCTCAAGGCGCTCAACAAGCCCTTCGTTCACCTTCACACCCAGTTCAATCGTGAGCTGCCGTGGTCCAGCATCGACATGGATTTCATGAACCTGAACCAATCCGCACACGGCGATCGCGAGTTCGGGTTCATCGCCAGCAGAATGCGCCTGAATCGAAAAGTGATCGTCGGTTATTGGCAGGATAAAGAGGTTCACGCTGAGCTTGGCGTCTGGACGCGCGCCGCGTTCGCCTGGAATGACGCGCAATGGCTGAAGGTCGCTCGTTTCGGCGACAACATGCGCAAAGTCGCTGTTACTGAAGGCGACAAAGTAGAAGCCGAGATCCGGCTTCGCTACTCGGTGTACGGTTACGGAGTTGGCGATCTGGTCAACCGGGTCCGCGAAGTCGCGGATGCGGAAGCGGACAAACTCGCAGCTGAATATGACCAGGCATACGCCGTTGCCGAGCCGCTACGCCCCGCTGGCCCACAGCGGCGGGCCTTGCGTGAAGCCGCGCGCATCGAGCTCGGCCTCCGCCATTTTCTGGACGAAGGCAATTTCAAAGCTTTCACCGATACATTCGAAGACCTGCACGGCTTGGAACAGTTGCCCGGCATTGCCGTACAGCGCCTGATGGCGGAAGGTTACGGATTCGGCGCCGAAGGCGATTGGAAAACCGCAGCCTTGGTGCGCATCATGAAAGTCATGAGCACCGGTCTCGAAGGTGGAACCTCCTTCATGGAAGATTACACGTACCACCTGAAAGACGGCGGCAGCGTACTGGGTGCCCACATGCTCGAAGTGTGTCCCTCCATTGCAGACGACCGGCCGCGCGCCGAGATTCATCCGCTCTCGATCGGTGGCAAAGCCGATCCGGTCAGGCTGGTTTTCAATACCCGGAGTGGTCCCGCAATCAATGCTTCGATCGTCGATATGGGCGACCGCTTTCGCATGATCGTCAACCAGGTCGATGTAGTATCGCCGGAGCAGCCTTTACCCAAGTTGCCTGTCGCCAGGGCCGTCTGGATTCCTCGACCCAACCTGAAGATTGCCGCCACTGCCTGGATTTTGGCCGGCGGCGCGCATCATACCGGCTTCAGCCAGGCCCTGACATCAGAGCACTTGCAAGATTTCGCGGAGATGTCTGGAATGGAGTTCCTGCTCATCGACCGAAATACCGAATTAGCGGAGTTCAAGAAGGAGTTGCGGTGGAACGACATTTATTACCGCCTGGCCAAGGGAATCTAAGTGCGGTTTTTTCTCTTCTGTGCCTGTTCTATTGCTTTCGCTCAGCAGCCGGTTATCATTCAGATAGACGCAGCCACTAAGTTAGGCGCGTTAAAACCGGTCTGGAGTTACTTCGGCTATGACGAGCCGAACTACACTTACATGCCGAATGGGCGCAAACTCATTCAAGAGCTGTCGGATCTGAGTTACGCGCCGGTTCACATCCGCACACATAATCTGCTCACGACGGGTAACGGCACGCCTTCTCTGAAGTGGGGATCGACAAATGCCTATACGGAAGACTCCGCCGGCAATCCGATCTATAACTGGACCATCGTGGATCGGATTCTCGATACGTATGTTCAGGCGGGCGCAATCCCTTTCGTCGAAATCGGATTCATGCCGAAAGCGCTCTCCACACATCCCGAGCCCTATCAGCACACCTTCCCCAAAGGAGACATATTCACCGGCTGGGCATACCCGCCCAAAGACTACGCGAAGTGGGGTGAGCTCGTGCATGCGTGGGTGAAACACTGCGTTGAGAAATTTGGCGAAGCCGAGGTGTCGCGCTGGGATTGGGAAGTATGGAACGAGCCCAATATCGGTTACTGGCACGGCTCGCCCGACGAATATGACAAGTTGTACGACTACACTGCCGATGCGGTGAAGCGCGCCCTGCCACACGCGCGCATCGGAGGACCGGGATCTACCGGGCCAGCCAATGCAAAGGCCGATGCTTTCCTTCGCCAATTTCTCGAGCACTGCTCGTCAGGCAGGAACTACGTGACCGGAACGAACGGCGCGCCGCTCGATTTCATCAGCTTTCATGCCAAAGGCCGTCCGCAATGGCTCGAAGATCATGTCCGCATGGGTCTATCGCCACACATGCAGGACGTCTCGGCCGGTTTCGAGATCGTTCGCACGTTTGCCAAATTCCGAGATCTGCCCATTGTCCTGACGGAATCCGACCCGGAAGGTTGCGCGGCGTGCAGTTCTCCACAAAATGCCTATCGCAATGGCGCTCTCTATGCTGCGTATGTCGCGACCGCGACGAAAACGATTCTTCAACTCGCTGGCCGCGATCGCGCCAATCTTCAAGGTATTTTGACCTGGGCCTTCGAATTTGAAGGCCAGCCCTACTTTCACGGCTACCGTACGCTGGCCACAAACGGCATCGACAAGCCTGTCCTGAATGTATTTCGAAATGATGGGCTTAATGCGAGGCGAATTCGTAAAGACACAAAGTGACGCCGCCGCGCCTCTCGATTCCATTCTCAACAGCGGTGTTCGAGAGACTGCGGACGTGGATTCGTTTGCCGCGCGATCGGACAAGCAGCTTTCCATCCTGGTTTGGAATTATCGCGATGATGACGTGAGCGCTCCGGCCGCTCCTCTCACCCTGAGCATTGAAGGATTGCCGAAAGAGGCGAGCCGCGTTCTCGTGAACCATTACCGCATCGACCAGACTCACAGCAACGCCTACACGGCTTGGAAGCAACTCGGTTCGCCTGAGGCACCCGATCCTGACCAATACAAACTGCTTGAGGCCGCCGGCCAGTTACAACTTCTTGAGTCTCCAAAATGGATAGATATTCGAGGGGGCGCCGCCGCTCTAACCTTTTCATTGCCTCTTCAAGGCGTTTCGCTGGTTCAGTTGAGTTGGGAGTAATGCGCGCACTCTGCTTTATCGCCATCGCGGCACTTGTCGTATCAATTCGCACTCAGGCGCAGGAGGCGCATGCCTATCGGCTCTCCGGCGATTTCTATGGAACGCATGACCCGTCCATCGCGAAACAGGATGGCACCTGGTATGTGTTCGCTACCGGGAGAGCGCCCGGGGGTGGGCAATTCGCGATCCGTTGTTCCACTGATCTTCAGCACTGGCGTCTGTGTGGTCATGTGTTCGATGCCGTCCCGGACTGGATTCGTCGGGACAGTCCCGGCACCGTGGATCTCTGGGCTCCGGATATTTCGTACTACAAAGGCGAGTACCGGCTCTATTACGCCTATTCGCTGTTCGGCAAGAACACGTCCGGAATCGCGCTCGCGACAAACAAGACGCTGGATCCGAGAAGTCCCGATTACAAATGGATCGACAAGGGACTGGTGCTGCGCTCGACGCAAAACGACGACTTCAACGCGATCGATCCGAATTTTGTGGTGGATCGCCAGGGTAGGAGTTGGCTCGATTTCGGCAGTTTCTGGACAGGAATCAAGCTACGCCGATTGAATGAGGAAGGAAAGCTCTCAACCGAAGATACAATGCTGTATTCGCTAGCGACTCGTGAAAAACCCGCGGATGCCGCTCCGGCCAAGCCCGGCTTACCTCCCGATTGGCAGGCGATTGAAGCGCCGTTCATCGTGCCGCACGGAAAGTATTACTATCTGTTCGTTTCCTGGGATCTTTGCTGCAAAGGCACGAAGAGCACGTACCGCATTATGGTTGGACGGGCGAAACAGATTACCGGCCCTTACATCGATGAGAACGGGAAGCCCATGCTGCAGGGGGGAGGAACCCAGATTCTGGGAGCGAACGCGGCGTGGGTCGGGCCAGGCGGGCAATCCGTAGTCTTGGGATCGCCAAACGACATCCTCGCGTTCCATGCCTATGATGCCAAGACAGGAGAGCCCGCCTTGCAAATTTCGACCATTGACTGGTCGCATGGCTGGCCACAGATAGCGCTCTAAATCGGCCGAAGAAAATTCCAGGGCGTATCGCTTTGCCCAAAGCGACACGCCCTTTGCGCCGGAGTGACCAGCTCCAGCGCTCTCCACCTTCACGAAACCAGCCGTTCAACCAGAGGTGACGGATGCCTTAGCCGCCATCCTCATAACGCGAGGCCCTCGCGCGGGAACGATTGCCGATCAGTGAATGCGGAAACTCAAAGCGTTTAACGGCTGAGCCTTGGCCTTCGGATTCGTCGCGCTCACGAAGACCGTCCGCTCGATGCAGGAACCGCCATCCAGCACCAGCGCCGGCTCCAAAACCTGGCTCTCAAACTTTTCTAATTGATCGGCCGACAGAATAGGTTTCAAACTGCTCAGCACCTGCTGCGCGGCCAGCGATCCAATCGCCGCACCCGTAACAAAGCCCGTCGGCAGCTTTTTCGATGTGCCCGCCACCGAGAGGAGACCGGTGGTCGAGTTCAGCACCACGCCTAAGATGCTCATCAAACTTCGGTTTTGGTTACGTAGGATCGAGGCCAGCATGATGTCCCGCCCGATCGGCTGCAGTGACGAATTCGAGTCCGACAATGCCTGATAAATCCGGCTGCTGACAATCGATTGCTTCGTCTCAGTGACGTTGCAGATGTTCAGATCAAACGCGCTGATGCCCTTCGGCACGTTACCGTAATTTTCTGCGAGCAGGCCGGCCGGAATCGGCGTGCCTGTGATCTCGAACGTCTCTTGCGCAAAGCTCGTGCCGCTTGCCAGTATCAGCCCTGCCGTGATCAATAGAAAGCTCTTCAATCGGATCTCCTCATCAGGCAATTGCGTGCCTGACGCATTCAAGCTGATCAATGGATAGCGTGCCTCCGTTCCGCGCGATTGTCCCAGAGCCCTCGATATCGCTGATAAGAGGCGAAATAGAGTTTTTTCAAAATTTGTCAACGCGTCCCCACGGGGTGTCGATTCGAGTTACACTAGCTCCATTCCAAACTCGCGGCCTGAGACGCCGCGGCAGGAGGAAGGCATGAGCGCTGCACGCAGGCCCGAACGCGCCCCCTTGTCCCAGGAAGGTGAGCAATATTGGGACGCTTTGGTCGGTAATTGTCAGGACCAGAGTCGCGCTATCAATCAAGTCGCGGCCCAGCATGGCTTCCTGCCCGATCATCTAGTCGAACTTCGCTCCGGCCCGGAGTTGCACATCGTGAAATCCGCTTGCCCCTCGACCAGCATCAAGGTCCGGATCAGTTACTGGTCCTGGGGGCCGATAATCGATGGAATTATCACCGGTAACGAAGATCGGGATCGAGAATTTTGCCCGGAAGAGTTCACCGTGCCCATTGCCAAAGACCTGGACGGCTCGATCGTGGCGATCTACGAAGAAGGCCGCAGCTTTTCGCCGCAGGAGCTCGCCAAATATCTGATGCAAAGCTTTCGCCGCTGCTATCCCGGACTCTCGCTGCCTTGCGAAGAAACCGCTGTCCAGACCGGAAAGTGAGTGGCGCGGCTCGCGCGAGCCCTGTTGCTATACTGCGTCCGTCGAAATGAAACGCGAACGGATGCGAAATAAAGTGACAGTGATTGGCGCCGGGAAGGTCGGCGCCAACACCGCGCAAAAAATTGCGGCTAAAGAATTAGCGGACGTCGTGCTGGTCGACGTAGTGGAAGGCGTTCCGCAGGGCAAGGGTTTGGACATGCTCGAGTCAGCGCCGGTGGAAGGCTATGACGTCCGGATTACCGGCTCGAACGGGTATGAGGAAACCGCGGATTCCGATATCGTGGTCATCACGGCGGGATTTCCGCGCAAGCCGGGCATGAGCCGGGACGACCTGCTGCTCGCAAATTATGAAGTCGTCAAGAGCGCGACCGAGCAGGCGGTCGGCAAGTCGCCCAACGCAATTCTGATTCTGGTCACGAATCCGCTGGATGCGATGTGCTGGACTGCCCTGAAGGTATCCGGGTTTCCACGTGAGCGCGTGATTGGAATGGCGGGCGTGCTGGATACCGCAAGGTTCCGGACGTTCATCGCCGAAGCGCTGGATGTTTCTTTCGAAAATGTAACGGCCATGGTCTTGGGCGGCCACGGGGACACCATGGTTCCACTGGTTCGCTTCACGAACGTGAGCGGCATCCCGCTAGCGGAGTTGACCGATCAATCCACCATCGATCGGCTGGTGCAGCGTACGCGCGACGGCGGCGCCGAGATCGTGAAATATCTAAAGACCGGGAGCGCCTATTATGCGCCGGCGGCGTCCACCACCGAGATGGTGGAATCCATCCTGAAGGATAAGAAAAAGGTCCTTCCCTGTGCGGTGCATCTCGAAGGCGAATACGGCATCCAGGGTCTATTCGTGGGCGTGCCGGTGAAGCTCGGGCGTAGCGGCATCGAGAAAATTTATGAGATAAAGCTCGAAGCCGCTGAACGGGCAGCGCTCGACAAGAGTGCCGATGCGGTACGTGAGCTGGTTGAAGTGCTGAAGCAGAAGGCTCGGTAAAAGCGCGAATAGCACATCGCACTGAGATCGGGTAATCTGTCGAGAATGGCGCAGCTTAGTTCTGCCAATTTGAACCCGGACAACTTAGTTCCTCGGATCGACCCGGACTTCGCCTGCTTCGGCATGCGGCTCGCGCGCTCGAAGATTCACCGCTGGGGCGTATTTGCCACCGAGTTCATCCCGGCGGGGCGGAAGGTGATCGAGTATACGGGCGAAAAGATCAGCCGCAAAGAAACGAAGCGGCGCGCCAATCTGCGTAAGTTCACCTATCTATTTACGCTCGATCCGTACTGGACCATCGACGGCGCCGCGGGCGGTTCGGGCGCCGAATACATCAACCACTCCTGTGAACCGAACCTGACCTCGCGTATCGTAAAAGGCCACATTCTTTACATGAGCCTGCGCGATATTCGAGCCGGCGAAGAGCTCACCATCGACTATCGTTTCGACAAGAACGTCGAGAAGGTGATCTGCCGGTGCGGCGCTCGGAAATGCCGCGGCACCATCAATATCTATAGTTAACGCGCCCTCTTAGGGCTTTACCTGCAATTGGTCCACTACCTTCGTCACGCCGCTGACTTCGAGGGCAGCCTCTTCGGCCTGACGCTTCTGGTCCTCTGAAGAGACAGCGCCGCGCAGCGTAACCACGTGGCCGCTGCTGCCTACGTCGATATTGGTGACCGTAGACATGCCGAGACGGGCCGCCAGCTTCGCTTTCACCTTGGCGATCGTCGCGGCCCGATCGAGCTTCACCGCCGCCTGATCGCCCGCGGCGCGGAGATCCTCGCCACCCTGTCTGAGCTTCTCCTCCGCACGAGCGGTTGTGTTCGCCTGGCCGGTGCTGGAGAGCGCGTGATCGATATTCTGCCGCAAGTTGTGGGCCTCGTTCTTGGCTTCGGCTTCGAGTTTGCGGGCCTCGGCGCGAGCCTTCTCTTTCGCCTCTGCGGTTTTACGGCTGGTGTTCTCGCGATCACTGCGGCTGCAGCCGATAAGAAGCGCGAGAAGCGCAGTACAGAAGACGTAGGGAACGTGAGGGCGTCGCATGGATCGTCGAACTATTCGACCCGGCGGAAGACCTGGACGTTACCGTGTATCGGACAACTCTGTATGCGCTCGCCAGGGGCAAATGGTTGTAAAGAGAGCAATATAAACCTATGTGCACTCAAGTGAATAGAGCCCCTTGCCGATAAGGAGTCTAGGCAGACTATGGAAGTGCAGTTAGGCAAAAACAGGAAGATTGTCTCGATTTGCGAGACACAACCATTAACGGTAAAGGGTCTCGTACACCTGCTGGAAGATACAGGGGATCTGGCATTTGGCTCATCGCACGCGTCGCCGGCCGAGTGGATGCTGAGTGCCGGGGCTGAAAAGACGGACGTTCTGATCATTGATAAAGGACTCGGGGCGAAGACCGTGCTGGATGCACTGAGCCAGTTGCCGGCCGAGCATGGGACGTCGCGGTCTACCGTTCCCGCTGTTGCGGTTTGGGGGATGTCGATCACCGAAGCGGAGGCTCTGAAGTTTCTTCAGGCCGGGGCGAAAGGGATTGTTCGAAAATCGGCCGACACAAACACCGTATTGGCGTGTCTGCGAGCGGTCGCGCAAGGGCGTAGCTGGATGCAAGACTCCGTTTTCCGCGAAGCTGCGACGATGGAAACTCAGATACGCACCGACTTGACCCCTCGTGAGCATCAGGTGATGGAACTGGTCGAGCAGGGTTTCAAGAATCGTGAAATTGCGCAGGAATTAGGAATCCGGCCCGGGACCGTCAAAATTCATTTGAAACACATTTTCGAGAAAACGGGCGTACGCGGCCGTCACGGCCTGGCATTGAACGGCTTGCGGCAAAAGGGAGTAATCTCTCTTTCTCTTTTAGCGTCGTAGCAGCCGCCCCCTGCAATAGCTCTTGACATTAGGCGAACAAAAGGGGAATATAACTCATGAGAGGGCTCTCTCATGGAGCAAATTGTTCGCCTTGTCGGAATCGCCCGGCTAGCCGCCGAAGGGGCCGTTCTCGATGAAAAGCGGCGCGTTGAATACCGCACTCTCCCCACACGGAAGTGGCTGAATCGCTGTCACTCCGAGCGAGTGCCGTTTCATTGGTCGATTAATCCGTATCGCGGCTGTGAATACGGCTGCAAATACTGTTACGCGCGCTTCACCCACGAATTTATGGAGCGGCATGACCCCGATTTGTTCGAGAGAGAAATCTACGCCAAAGACTGGGATGCGGCCGGATTCCGGGATGAGCTGCGAGCCGTCAAGGCGGGCCAGATCGTCGGAATCGGCACCGCGACCGACCCGTACCAACCTGCCGAACGCAAATTCGGCCTCACCCGCCGAGTGCTGGAAGCCCTGAGGTCCGTCAGTGGCGTTTGCATTTTCATCACAACGAAATCAAACCTGGTCTCCCGCGATAAGGAACTCCTGAGAGAGCTGGCGCGGTCTAACGAGGTCGGCGTCACGATCACGGTGACCACGATGAACCGGGAACTCGCGCGCCTGATTGAGCCCTACGCCCCCCGGCCGGACCTCCGGATCGAAGCGGTTGCCGAATTGACCGAGGCGGGTGTTTCGGCTGGCGTTATCGCCAATCCGGTGTTGCCCATGCTTACGGATTCCGAAGAGAATCTGGAAGCCGTCGCGCACGCCGCCAAGCGGGCTGGCGCAAGACAGTTTGGAGCCCACGCCGTGTTTCTGAAACCTTCCGCCCAGCGCGTCTTTTTTCCATTCCTCGCGGACAAATTTCCGCAACATCTCAAGCGCTATGAGGCCAGCTTTCGAAACGGCGCGTATCTTCACGGCTCGTACCCGGAGCGTCTTCGTTCGCTGGTCGAAGACATTCGAACGCGAGTCGGCATTCCCGCGCGAGACTTAGAATTGCTCCCGCCCCCTCCGCCGCCGGCCGGACAGCTCGCGCTGTTCTAATCCGCGGGCGTGCTGGCAGGCACGGGTGTATTTGCCGCGCGCGACTTGCGACTTTTCAGGACCTGGAGCACGGGCGGCAAAATCGATAGCGCAATGATCAGCAGAACCACTTTTTCAAAATTCTGGCGAAGGATCGCGATCCCGCCTAATTTGTAGCCGAGCATCACCATCAGCGTGACCCAGCCAGCCGCACCCACCACGTTGAACACCAGAAAGCGGCCGTAGTTCATCTTGCCGACTCCGGCGATGAACGCGGCGAACGTACGGATGATCGGCACAAACTTTGCATAGATGATGGTCTTGCCGCCGTGCCGCTCGTAAAACGCGTGCGTCTGATCCAGATATTCGCGGCGGAAGATGCGTGAGCTCCTGTTTTGGAAGAGCCGGTAGCCGAGCGTCGTTCCGAGCAGGAATCCGATCCCGTCCCCAAGAATCGAGGCAGCCGCGAGCATGACGATAATCGCGCCCACTTGAAGCTTGCCCGCTCCTGCAACAATCCCCACCGTGAACAGCAGCGAATCTCCCGGAAGGAAGAAACCAACCAACAAGCCGCTCTCCGCGAAGACAACGAAGAACAGCAGCAGATAGCCAACCCAGCCGGTCATGCTGGTCGAAAGTAAAGCGATCAGCTTGTCGGGATTCGTCAGGCTGTGAAGCAGATCGATAAAGTGCGTGAGCAAACCGGGCGTCCTAGCTTTGATAAGAACTCAGGATGCGTTCCAGAGCCGCGTCGTTGATCTTGATCTTGCGCCGCCGCTTCAGCTCGGAAACGACGCTATCGCGGAACAAAGGCGCCTGGAGGGTTTCGCGCTGCTGCGTCAAATTCTGAACGATTGCGGTCTTATTGCCGGCAAACTGGCTCATATCGGCAGGAATCTCCTGGGTGACTTTACAGACGAACTCGCCGGATTGCGCAGAAACGGGTCCCACCACATCGCCGACGCGATCTTTGAAGGCGGCACTCACAAGCGAGGCAGACCCTATGCCTTCGGCAGCCCCATCGACGGTGAACGGAGCGGCCGTCTTCACAGTAAGTCCGTATGGCTTGCCGATCGAGTCGAGGCTTTCTCCTTTGCGGGCGAGAGCCGCGGCGTCTTTAGCTGCCGCCTGAGACAGGCGAACCGATTCCGCAGTGCTGTACCGCTGCAGAACATCGTTTTGAACCTCGGCGTAGTCGGCGTTGCGGGAGGCTGTGATTGCAGTAACCATCGCAAACGCCTGTTTACCTTGATTCGGTAGATCGACCACGTCGGTCGTTCCACCTTTCGCCGTGCTGAAAATCGCGTTGACCGCTTCCGCCTGTGTGTTGATTTCAGCCAGCGTCCCGGTGCGGGGGAAATTGTCCATTTTGAAAAATCGCAAGTTATATTTCCTGGCTATGGCTTCCGCCTGGCCGGGATTACGCGCGATTTCCGCGTGCGCGGCCTGAATGGACTTTTTCAAATCGTTGGCGCCCGCCTCGTTGCGAGCTTCAGCCAGCAATTGCGGCTTCACTTCATCGAAGGTCTGGGTATGGGCGGGCTGCTTATCTTCCACTTGAATGATATGGAAGCCGTATTCGGTTTCGACAAGACCGCTGAGCTGGCCGGGCTTAAGCGCGAACGCGGTCTTTTCAAAATTCGGAACGGTTTGTCCTCGGACGATCCAACCGAGTTCGCCGCCTTTCGGCTTCGAGCCTGGATCGTCGGAGTTCTGCTTGGCGAGCTCCGCGAAATTAGCGCCGTGCTGCAGTTGACTCAGAATGTCTTGGGCTTTGGCCTTCAGCTTCGGCACCTGATCTTTGGGCAATCCCTCTGTCTTGATCAGAATGTGCCGAACCAGCACGCGCTCCGGGATGCGATACGAATCGATATTGTCCTGATATTCCTGCCTCAGTTGCTGATCCGGTACTTTCGCGTTCTGAACGAAGTCGGCATTTGTGCCAACAATTAAATCGAAACTACGCTTTTCAGGAATACGGAATTCCGAGCGGTTCTTATCGAAGTACGCTTTCACCAGGGCCGGATCTTTATTGACCTTGGAAGCAAAGTCTTTCGCCTGGAATTCCAGATAATCCAATCCCACTTTCAAATTCTTGCGTCGGTATTCGGTACGCGCTTCCTGGTCGGTGATGATCAAGGACTGGCTTTCCAGGGCCTCGAGACGCGCCGCGAGCATGGCTTCACGCCGTTCTTTTTCGAAGTCGCCGACCGTCAGACCCTGCTGCCGCAGGACCATCTCATAGGTGTTCATATCGAACTTGCCGCCCATCATCGGAGTCAACTCCGATTGAATCGCATCGCTCAACTCCTCGTCTGAGATGCGCAAGCCCATTTCGCGTGCCTTGTAGGCCATGGCTTTGGCTTCGACCATCTGGTTCACGATCGATGGAATGTACATGGCAAGGACGGCACGCGGAAGATTCTGTTGCCCGCGCGAGACGTTGGCGATGGCGCGCTGTATGTCCGTGCCGGTAATGTTGTCGCTTCCCACGGAGGCCACCACGTTCTGGTTGGAGAGACCGCCGCCGCCCGGACCGCCGGGGATCAGGTAAAAGAGCATGGACAGCGCGACGAGACCAAGCAGCACGCCGAGGAGGATGCGCACACTCTTCTCACGGCTACGGAACAGATCGAACATAGATTTAAGGTGGAACTCCTGCTGAGAACTTCTAAAGCGGCAGTAAAGCTACTGCGGCGACACCCGCTTGTATTATAGCGAGGAAACACGGCTTTGCCGACTTAGGGCTTTGCCGCACCCGAGGCGGGCGCCTTCACTCGTTTTATCGAAACGGCCGTGAGCGTTACAGGTGTGAGGGGCTTATCATTGTCGTCGCGGGGAACCTGTGAGATCGCGTCGGCTACTTCTTGCCCCGATACAACTTGACCGAAAATCGTATGGTGCCCGTTCAAATGCTCGGCTGGAGCGACGGTGATGAAGAGCTGACTACCATTCGTGTTCGGCCCGGAATTGGCCATGGCCAGAACGCCAGGCTCGGCGAATGTGTGCTTATCGCTGATCTCATCCTCAAACGTAAAACCAGGCGAGCCGGAACCCGTTCCGGTCGGGTCGCCCCCTTGAATCATGAAGCCCGGAATGACCCGGTGAAACGTAGTGCCGGCGTAGAGCGAAGTGTGCTTCACGCGCCCGGTATTCGGATCGGTCCAAGGTTTGCTGCCGTTTGCCAGCCCAACGAAGTTAGCCACAGTCTTCGGAGCATCGTTCTCGAACAAACGGCACACGATATTGCCCATGGATGTATAGAAAACCGCATACAAGCCCGGTTCCGAGGGTAAAGTGACGGGCGGAAGGACTGGGCTCGTCGGTTTAGCGGCCTGACGCGCTCCCTGCCTGTGCGTCTGGTTTGCCGGTTGAGCGGCCCCGGACGCCCCGAACGTGCCAACCAGAAGGGCGAGCGAGCTCGAAACGGCTAACAGATTCATCATTTATGGCTGATTATAAAGGAAGTGGGCTATACCGGCCCGGAGCCGGCGCGTGGCCCGTGTCGAATGCCCGGTCAGCCGGTCATTGTCACGTCATGGGTTTTCCAATACAATTCAGGTAATCACGAAATTATGAAGTATCTTGCGTTTGCGCCGCTTTGTGCGCTGCTGTTCCTGACCGCCTGCAGTCAAAGCCCGGAGAAGCTCGTCGCGGCCGGCAACCGGTATCACAAAAACAAAAAGTACAACGAAGCTTCGATTTTGTATCAAAAGGCGATCACTAAGGACAAGACCAACGGCGAAGCCTACTACCGGCAAGGACTGAACCTGCTCGACATGCACGATCCGGTGTCGGCCGCCAGATATCTCCGCCGCGCGGTTGATCTGCAGCCGAATAATGCAGACGCGGAGACCAAGCTCGCCGAAATCTATCTGACCGCTTACGTGACCAATCCGACGCGGTTCAAGTCGCTTTACGCCGAGATTGGCGATCTCGATCAGAAAATCCTGCAGCATCAGCCTGACTCGTTCAATGGGCTTCGCCTGCAAGGCCTCCTGTTTCTCACCCAAAATCAGAGAGACAAAGCGCTCGAGTCTTTTGCCAAGGCGAATCAGGTGAAGCCGCATTCGCCCGATCTCGTCTGGTGGTACGGCGAGGCACTCGTCGCTGCCGGCCGTGCGCAAGAAGGGGAAGCCTTGGTCCGCGATACGCTGAACGCCGACCCAACCTGGGGACGCGGTTATGATTTCCTGTTCATCTTATATACGCGCGAGAACCAGAAGGACAAGGCAGAAGCTGTCCTTCGCGAGCACGTCCAGAAGAACCCGACGAGCGTGCCTGCTATTGAGAACCTCGCGAGCTATTTGGTCAATACTTCCCGATACGCGGAGGCCGAAGCCGTTATGCGGCGCGTGTTAGCCGATCCGAAGGATTTTCCCGGCGGGCATGAACTGTTAGGCGATTTCTACTTTCGCGCCAAAAAATACGATCAAGCTCTTCAGCAGTTTCAGGCGGGGCTAAAAGACGATCCAAAGCACGATGTAGCCTACAACGAGCGAGTTGTCGCAGTCTATCAAAAAACAGGTCGTACCAACGACGCATTGCAGCTCGCCCGGAGCGTTAACCAGAAGAATCCAAAAGACGCGACGGCAAGCGAAATTTATGCGGGCCTGCTTCTCGAAACCGGAACTGCGGGCAATATCAGCAAATCGACCACTGAGTTGAAAACCCTGGTGCAGAACAGTCCGAACGACGGCGCCTTGCATCTTGACCTGGCGCGCGTCTATTTCGCTACCAAGCAGATGGATAAATCGCTGAGCGAAGCCTCGGACGCCTTGCAGTATGAGTCCAAGTCCCAGGCGCCGCGGCCTGCCGTGCTGTCGACGAGCCGGATCATCATGGCGCGCATCTACGAAGATCGCGGGCAGCATGCAAAGGCTTTGGAACAAACGAGCGTCCTTCTTCAAACCGACCCGAAAAACCCGGATGTGCGCTTGCTGCAGGATCGGGCCTTAATCGGTTCCAACCAAATCGCCAAAGGTCAAGCCGATCTTGAATCCGTGCTGCAGGAATTCCCGAATTTTCCGGAAGCGAAAGAGGCTCGGCTTCAGGTGGGAAATCTGTATCTCTTTCAGAAGCAGTACGACAAAGCGTCGGCCGAGTTCGAGCAAGTCTGGAAAGCGAATCCGCCCGATGTGCGGGGATATATCGCACTCCAGACCGTGAAGATGGCCCAAGGCAAGACACAAGAGGCAATCAGCGCGATGCAAGACCTGGTTCAGAAGAACCCAGGAGATCTAAATTTGCGTTTCCAGTTGGCAGCGTTCCAGACAAATGCGGGTATGCAGGTGGGTAGAACCGATCCCGCAGGCGCCAAGGTGCTGTTCGAGCAGGCCGCCGATAATTATAAAGAGATTCTCAAAACCAGTACGAACTCCGCCGAGGTATGGCTCCGTCTGGGTGTGTTGCAGCGCCAGCTAAACCAATACGATTCCGCTCTGGCCTCGTTTGAGCAAGCCGCCAACACGGATCCGCATAATGCCTCGGCGGTCTTGAATCAGGCAATCCTTTTACAGGCACTAGGTAAGAGAAAGGAAGCGCTCGCATCATACAACAAAGCGCTGGGCATAGACCCGGAGAATGCCCTCGCCTTGAACAATCTTGCTTTCATGAATGCAGAGAACGGAACCAACCTCGACCAGGCTATGACTTTCGCCGAGCGTGCGAAAAAGAAGGTTCCGAATAATGCCGATATTTCAGACACGTTGGGATACGTTTACTTCCAAAAGAATCTGAATGCAGAAGCGCTGCAGATTTTCCGGCAAGATGTGCAGAACAATCCGAGAAACGCCATGTTTCATTTGCATCTGGCCATGGCTCTTGAAAAGCAAGGCAACCGCCAGGGCGCGCGGGACGAGGCGCAGAAGGCATTGAAGAACGCTTCGCAACCCGATGAACAAAACAGAATCCGGTCGTTTCTGAATCAGCTTGGTTAAACGCCGGGCCCCCGTCGCCTCGCACCTGCAGTTCTGGCTCGAGGAAAATCCGTCAATCCGATACATCGCCCCATTCGCGATGTTCATGCTTCTTCTCGCTGTATTTCCACGGCTGCCGCTCGAAATTTCAATCAAGGACCCGCTGCGAGTCGCGCTTCTCGCGATCCTTTGTTACATCTGCTGGCCGCGTGAACTTTCTCTTCGCCCGCGCTATGTCCTGGTGAGCGTGCTCATCGGCGTCGGCGTTTTCCTGCTCTGGATCGCGCCCGATGCACTGATACCCGGCTATCGGCAAAGCCCGTTGTTCTCCAATGGCCTGGTCGGTCACCTTCAGTCATCGATGTCGCCGGACCAGCTCCGCAGTTCCTGGATACTCGCCTGGCGAACAGCCCGCGCCGTTCTGATCGTCCCCGTGATCGAGGAACTCTTTTGGCGAGCGTGGCTCCTGCGCTGGCTCATCAATACCGACTTTGAGAAAGTACCGCTCGGGAGCTATGCGCCGTTCGCGTTCTGGTTAACGGCCATGCTGTTTGCCTCCGAGCATGGCCCTTATTGGGATGTAGGCCTGCTAACGGGAGTTATCTACAACGCCTGGATGATTCGCTCGAAGTCCGTGGCGGACTGCATTCTCATGCACGCAGTGACGAATGCGGTTCTAAGCGGCTATGTCATCGCGACAGGGCAATGGCAGTACTGGCAGTGACGCACCGCGGATGCTAAAGTCAACAATCAGGAGAACTGCCGTATCAATTTATGCCCTGCCTCCTCGCAATTTTGGCTATCGCGTTTCCGCGGGTTGCCATTGTTCTTCTGTGGCTGTTCACGAATTTCTTTACGGGCGTGTACAACAACATCGTGATCCCGGTTCTCGGCTTCATCTTTTTGCCCCTGACGCTGATTGTGTACACGTACCTTCAAAGGACTCATCCCGGAGTGATGGGGACGCAAGACCTCATCTTTCTGTTCATTGCCGTGATCCTCGACCTGGGGCTGATTGGCGGCGGAACCTTTCGGCGGCGGGCGTAAACGCATTCGCAGATTCCGCTGAGAGGAAGAATTCTGCGGGCTACTAGCTTGTTGTGGCGCTATTCCGTACCCGTAGTGCGGCCATTCAAGGTATCGACGCACACGTCATAGACGTGGAGGTGGACATGTATCCATCGGGTACCAGCCGCGACTTTGTCACGGTCGGCATGCCGGACGCGGCGGTAAAGGAAAGCCGCGAGCGCATTAAATCGGCGCTTCTCAACTCGGGATTCGGTTATCCCAGTAAATCCGTCACCATCAACCTCGCGCCGGCGAATGTCCGGAAGGAAGGCGCCGGGTTCGATCTCCCGATGGCGACCGCGATTCTGGGCGCCATGGGAACGGTGGCCCGCAGCGACGACCATCTGATGGTGGGTGAACTCTCGCTGGATGGAAGTTTACGACCCATTCGCGGCGCTCTTTCGATCGCGGTGTGCGCGGCCCGGCGTGGTATCGCCAACTTGCTTGTGCCGATCGAAAACGCGGCCGAAGCCGCCGTGGCGGAGGGGATTCGGGTTTACGGCCTCAGACATCTCGCCGAAGTCGTCCAGTTCCTGAATGAGCCCTCGCATTTCAGCCCGACGGCCGCTGCCATGCCGGATCCCGAGCCCCACAATTCGGACATCCCCGATTTCAGCGACGTGCGCGGGCAAACGATGGCTAAACGAGCGCTGGAAGTTGCCGCCGCGGGCAATCACAACGTGCTGATGATCGGTCCGCCGGGCTCAGGAAAAACAATGCTGGCGAAGCGCTTCGCGGGTATTCTCCCGAAGCTCACCTTCCGCGAGGCTTTGGAAGCCACTCAAGTGCATGGAGTCGCAGGCGTGCTTCCGGCCGGAATCGGCATCCTTCGCCACCGGCCGTTCCGCGCACCGCATCACACCATTTCCGATGCCGGCCTGATCGGCGGAGGGAGCGGAAGTCCTCGGCCTGGCGAAGTGAGCCTCGCGCACCAGGGCGTGCTGTTTCTCGACGAGCTGCCCGAGTTTCCGCGGGGCGTACTGGAGCAGCTTCGCCAGCCGCTTGAAGAGGGCTCTGTCACGCTTGCGCGGAGCAACGGCTCGCTTACCTTCCCCGCGCGATTGATGTTAGTCGCGGCCATGAATCCTTGCCCGTGCGGTTTCTACGGCGACAACACGCGCGAGTGCCGCTGCACGCCCGGCATTAT
Source organism: uncultured Acidobacteriaceae bacterium (assembly GCA_963722935.1). GTDB lineage: Bacteria > Acidobacteriota > Terriglobia > Bryobacterales > Bryobacteraceae > Bog-105. The sequence continues at coordinate 26,511 of CAVROY010000004.1, forward strand.
TCAGCGCTATCTGGCTAAAGTAAGCGGCCCGCTGCTCGACCGCATCGATATGCATATCGAAGTGCCCGCAGTGCCGTATAAAGAACTCCGCACGAAGAGCGACGGCCACACCTCGGCCCAAATCCGCGAGCGCGTCGAAGAAGCGCGCGAAACGCAGCGCCGCCGCGGGTTCTACAATTCGCAAATTCCTCCCTCGCAGCTAAGGCCGTTGTGCGCGCTCGACGACACCGGCGAGCGTACGCTCGAAATGGCGGTTCGGCGGATGAATCTCTCGGCGCGGGCGCATGACCGCCTACTGCGCGTGGCGCGCACCATCGCCGATCTCGCCCACTCCGAAGTAGTTTCCGCAAAACATCTGGCGGAAGCGGTGCAGTGCCGGAATCTGGATCGGAATTATTGGAGCTAGCAAGTTAGCCCAGACGATAGGATCACCAACAAGGCGAATGGGAAATACCTCTCGTAATTTCTCTCCTTCCTAATTTCTGCCTACTTCACCGTGAACTTCGCGGTTGTGCTGTTCTTCAGCGAGCCGGAGATTCCCATGAAGGTGATCGTGTAGGTGCCGGGCTTGGTGTTTTTCGGGAACAGAATTCCCGATACGGCGTATGCCTTTCCATTGACGTGAACCGGAGCCTGTCGTGCGCCTGCCCAGACCTAAGGATGAATAGATATTTGGAGGATCTGACCACCGCTGCGGTTGGCTACGAACACCAAATTACTCTTTGGGTCGAAGGCCATGCTGCTTGGCGTCACCAAACCGGTTGCCAAGAGTTTCGTATTTCTGCCATCGGAAAAGAGTAATTCTCCCGGCGCGCCGGTTAGCAGATCAGTACTGTATTCGAGGATGAGTATCCCAGAATGAAAGTCGCCTCTGAGTTCGAGCGCGTCAATGGCGAAGGACAGCCCCTTTACGACCGGAGTAACTGCACCGGTCCGTAAGTTGACCGATGCCACTACAGAATTTCCAGCAAGGAACGGCGCACCGGAGAATTCACTTACGAGGAGGTGATCATCATAAGAACGAACGCTCGACGGAGCAGCTTCGCCACTGGCCGGCACTGTACCGGGAGGGTTCGGCAGGTTAGGGAAGCGAGTCAGTAGAGAAGGAACGGAAGCATCCAGATCCAGCCGCCAAATGGTATTGTTGCCAGCATCATCAATGTAGATGTCGTCCGGGAACAGGCATGAGAACGCCAAGCCATATAAATGAGTGTTCCGATAAATATTTACCGGATCGGGACGATCGACGCGAAAAGCACCAACAAGCTGAATGGTCGAGTGCTGGCCGGAACCGTTATCGAGATCGACGCTCTTCGCGTCAGCTAAGGTGAACTGGTTTGGTAATGAAAGCGTAAATTCAGCGAGTAGTTGCGAGACTGGTTCAGAGAAACGGATACGAAGCACAGTTGAAAAAATAGGCGATGAGGGGCCGTTTGGGTTGGGTATGATCGTGCCCGCTCGCGGGCCGTTCACGTGCGTATCGCCTTCACCGATTGTGATGTAAAGAGCTTGATTGTGAAGCTCGATGCCGGTAGGCCCATCCGGTTCGAAGTCCGGAGCCGCTAATCCGGAGGGTAAGCCATCGATTATTGTGCGTCGGCCGCCTGCGGAACTGATCAGCGATATCCTCCCAGAGTTGGGTGATTCGCCGGTTTCCGCGACGAGCAAGTTTCCATCTCCGATGTAGATCACCTTGGATGGATTCTCCAGACCAGTCGAGAATACAGTCTGGCCACTCGAAATTGCAGGAAACGCCAGCACGGACGCCAGGCATAGAACCAGATGGGTCTTCGTACGAGCCGTGACAGGTTTTGATTTTGATAAGTATCCGCTGACTTTGGTTGTTGCTCGGGTAATGAAAAGTGACATGTTTCTCTCCTAGTCGTTTCTGCCTACTTGACTGTGAACTTCGCGGTAGTGCTGTTGGTCAGCGCGCCGGATACTCCAGTGAAAGTAAGTGTGTAGGTTGCGGGCGTTGTGTTTTTGGGGAACAGGATTCCAGATACCGCGTATGCCGTTCCGTTGACGTGAACCGTTTGCGGAAAATCCGCGCATTTCGAACCTGCGGGTCCGCCCGAGCAGCTCAGTGTCACATTCGCATCAAAGCCGTTCACCGATTTCAGTTGCAAGATGAACGCGGCCACATCGCCCCGGCGGGTGGTTTCGGTAGGCGGATTCGCCGTGATGGTGAAGTTAGGGGCCGGAGTGACGGTCACGGTCACCGAGTTCGAGGTGGAGGCGGTGAAGTTCTGATCACCCGCGTACTGGGCGGTGATAGTGTCGGGGCCAACGGGGAGTGCCGTGGTGGTCAATGTCGCTTGGCCGTTACTGAGCGCAGCAGTGCCTATGCTCGTGCTGCCGTTGTAGAACGTCACCATCTCTCCATTGGTGGTGAACGAACCGGAAGCATAGACGTTCAGCGCTGCCCGGAGCGTCACCGGCTGTCCGGCCGCGCTGGTGCTTGCGCTTGCATTGAGAGATAGGGAGGTCGTGATCTGGCTGGCGGCGGTCAGACCGATGCTGCTGGAGGTGCTCGCCTGGTGAAACGAGTCGCCGCCATAACTGGTTGCTACCTGATGCGTGCCGGTTCCGACCACGGCGACGTTGCTCAGCGTGGCGGTAGCCGATTGCGTCACGCTATTCAGCAGCACGCTCACGGCACCCTGCGCCGCAACTAAGTCAGGAATACCGTCGCCATTGAAGTCGCCGACGGCAACTGAGGTGGGAGAACCGCCTACGGTATAGGTTTGTTGCGGTTGGAAGGTGCCGTCAGCTTTGCCGAACAGCACACTCACAGTGCCGCCTACATTGTTCCCGGCCGCGAGGTCCGGGATTCCATCGCCATTGAAATCGCCGGCTGCCACTGACTGCGGAGAGTTGCCGACTGGATAGGTCTGCTGCGCTTGGAAAGTGCCATTCCCGTTGCCCAGCAGCACGCTTACGGTCTGGTCGCCCATATTTGCAACTGCCAGGTCCGGGACACCATCGCCGTTGAAATCGGCGACTGCCAGGGCGTAGGGAGACAGTCCCGCCGCGTAGGTCTGCTGTGCTTGGAAAGTGCCGTTCCCGTTCCCCAGCAGCACACTTACGGTCTGGTCGCCGATATTTGCAGTAGCCAGATCCAGGATGCCATCCTCATTGAAATCGCCGACGGCCACTGACTGCGGAACGAGACCTACTGGATAGGTCTGCTGCGCTTGGAACGTGCCGTCTCCGTTGCCCAGCAGCACGCTCACCGTGTTGTCACCGCCATTTGACGCAGCGAGATCCGCGATGCCATCCCCATTGAAATCGCCGACCGCCACTGACTGCGGAACGATACCTACTGGATAGGTCTGCTGCGCTTGGAACGTGCCGTCACCATTGCCCAGCAGCACACTCACCGTATTGTCGCCGCGATTTGCCGTTGCGAGGTCCGGGATACCGTCTCCGTTGAAATCGCCCACCGCTACAAAGCCTGGATCAAGTCCCGTTGCGTAGGCTTGCAACGGCTGGAAGGTGCCATCACCTTTTCCCAGTAGCACGCTGACTGTGCTGTCCAGAAAATCCAGAGGATTCACGGAGACGGCCGCCAAATCCGGAATACCATCCCCGTTGAAATCGCCCACTGCTACCGAGTTGGGTCCGGGTCCTGCGGCATAGGTCTGCTGCGGCTGAAACGTCTGAGCAGTTGTCGAGCCGCCCAGCGCTGCGCTGCCAAGCTGGTTGTTGTTCGTCTGGTCGAGAAATGAAACTGTTCCGGTAGGAGCCGGTACCCCGCTGCTGCTTACCGTTCCCGTGAGCGTGTAATTTCCCGGACTTCCGGAAGACGTAATTGCGGTGGTGGTCGGCACCGTGCCGGTGACCGTGAACGGTTCCGGCTGCGAAGTGCTCTTAGCGGCTGCGTTCGTTCCAGCGAAGATGGCCGTGAGCTGATGCGCGCCCAAGCCCAGCCGCACTTTGATAGAAGCACTCCCGGCCGCTGGCACAATCTGGGCCGAGCCGATGACGGCCTTACCGTCCTGGAACGTGACCAAGCCCGGCGAGACGGGTAGGTTGTTCGACAGGACAATGCCCGTGAGCGTTACCGCCGTACCCGCCGGAACGGAACTGGCAGAAAGCCCGAGCACGGTGGTAGTCGGCACTTGTGCGGCCAGACACACGCCTGTGAACAATAGAGCTGGCGTAAGGCTCAGTGCGAAACGGGTTCTGCAAAGCATAATGGATGGGAACTCCTCGAGTATTCTCGTGATGAATTTCGGCTATTTCACCGTGAACTTCGCGGTGGTGCTGTTGGTCAGCGCGCCGGATACTCCAGTGAAAGTAAGTGTGTAGGTTCCGGGCGTTGTGTTTTTGGGGAACAGGATTCCAGATACCGCGTATGCCGTTCCGTTGACGTGAACCGTTTGCGGAAAATCCGCGCATTTCGAACCTGCGGGTCCGCCGGAGCAGCTCAAGGTCACGTTCGCGTTGAAGCCGTTCACCGATTTCAGTTGCAAGATGAACGCGGCCACATCACCCCGGCGCACGGTCTCGGCAGGTGGATTGGCTGTGATGGTGAAGTTAGGGGCCGGACTTACGGTCACGGTGACCGAGTTCGAGGTGGAAGCTGTGAAGTTTTGATCGCCCGCGTACTGGGCGGTGATAGTGTCGGGGCCAACGGGAAGTGCCGTGGTGGTCAACGTCGCTTGGCCGTTACTGAGCGCAGCAGTGCCTATGCTCGTGCTGCCGTTGTAGAACGCCACCATCTCTCCATTGGTGGTGAGCGAACCGGAAGCATAGACGTTCAGCGCCGCGCGGAACGTGACCGGTTGCCCAACCGCGATCGTGCTCGCGCTTGCATTGAGCGATAGGGACGTGGTGATTTGCGTTGCGGTCAGGCCGATGCTGCTGGAGGTGCTCGTCTGGTGATACGAGTCGCCGCCGTAGCTGGCCGCTACCTGATGCGTACCGGTGCCGATGACCGCAGTATTCTTCAGCGTGGCCTTGGCCGATTGCGTTAGGCTGTTCAGCAGAACTTGCAACGTGCCATCGCCCCCATTCAGCACGGCCAGGTCCGGAATGCCATCTCCGTTGAAATCACCGGCCGCAGGAACGGGGAAGGATCCCGCATTGTACGTCTGCTTTGGGCCGAAGGTGCCGTCGCCCCGGTTTAGCAGCACGGCAACAGCGTTGTCGTCACCATCCGTGGTCGCGAGGTCTGGCATGCCGTCGCCGTTGAAATCTGCAACGGTGAGGGACTGGGGCGATCCTCCCACCGTATAGAGCTGCGGCTGCTGAAACGTGCCGCCCCTCACGCCCAGCAGCACGCTGATCGTGCCATCTCCTGAATTTGCGGTGGCGAGATCGGGAACGCCGTCTCCGTTGAAGTCACCGGTGACGATGAAGAATGGTTGATTGCCTGCCGGGTAGGTCTGCTGCGGTTGGAACGAGCCTTGGCCATTGCCCAGCAGCACGCTGACTGTGCCTGCATCGTTCGCGACCGCCAAATCCGGAACGCCGTCGCCGTTGAAATCGCCGACTGCCACAGCAATGGGCTCCTCTCCAGCCGGGAAGGCCTGCGGCGGTTGGAAGCTTCCATCGCCGTTCCCGAGCAGCACGCTCACGGTGTCGGCCAGACTACCGGCGCCAGCATCCGCGACCGCCAGATCCGGGATACCGTCCCCGTTGAAGTCGCCGACTGCCACAGCAATGGGCTCCGGTAACGGTCCGAACGTCTGTTGGGGCTGGAAGGAGCCATCACCGACGCCGAGCAGGACGCTGACCACGCCGCCCTGATTACCAGCATTCGCGACCGCCAGGTCCGGAATACCGTCCCCATTGAAGTCGCCAACAGCGATCGACGTGGGTTCGTCACTCACGCCAAAGGTGCGCAGCGGCTGGAACGTACCATCCGCATTTGCCAGGAACACGCTCACCGTACCGTCTAGGAAATTCGCAACTACCACATCCGGGATGCCATCGCCATTCAAGTCAGCGACTGCAATGGCGCTGGGGTTAGTTGCGGCGGGGAAGGTCTGCTGCGCTTGAAACGTCTGAGTCGCGGTTCCGGCCCCTAACGCTGCGCTGCCAAGCTGGTTTTTGTTCGTCTGGTCGATGAACGAAACTGTTCCGGTAGGAGCCGGCAATCCGCTGTTGGTTACGGTTCCTGTCAGTGTGTAATTGCCCGGACTTCCGGAAGACCTAATTGCGGTGGTGGTCGGGACTGTGCCGGTGACCGTGAACGGATCCGCTTGCGAAGCGCTTTTCGCATACGCATTGGTTCCAGCGAAGTGGGCTGTGAGCTGATGGACGCCCAGGCCAAGCCGCACTTTAATCGAAGCACTCCCGGCCGCTGGCACAATCTGGGCCGAGCCGATGACGGCCTTACCGTCCTGGAACGTGACCAAGCCCGGCGAGACGGGTAGGTTATTCGACAGAACAATGCCCGTGAGCGTTACCGCCGTGCCCGCCGGAACAGAACTGGCAGAAAGCCCGAGCAGTGTGGTAGTCGGGGCGGCTGCTGCCAAGCACACGCCGGCACACAGCAACGGCAGACTAAGACTGAGCGCGAAATCGATTCGGCGAACACAATTTTGAAACATGGTGGGTGGGAACTCTCGAGTATGTTCGTGGTGGATGGTAGGGCGGCTGGTAATAATTCGCAATGCCCGTGAACCGAAATCGGCATGAAATCGGTATGAAGATGTAACTTCTTAGAGCGATTGCCAAAAATCGAGATGGGCCGCAAACACGGGCAGTGCCGAAAGAGGATATAATTGGGCTCCCCACTTGAAAATCGCATCCAAGGTGTTCCGGTTCGAACGCAACGAACTGGATTTGGGCCGGTACGAGCTGCGGCGCGCAGGCAGACGGCTGCCGCTCTCACGGATGCCGATGGAGTTTCTGATCCTGCTTGTAGAGGAACGCGGGAATTTGGTGCCGCGCGAGAAAATCGCAGAGCACCTTTGGCCGGATTCCGGTTCGGTCGATGTGGTACAGGGGATCAACGCGGCGGTGAAACGCATCCGTGCGGTGCTCAACGACGATGCCGCGAAGCCGCGCTTCATTGAGACGGTGGTGGGGAAAGGTTATCGATTTATCGCAGACGTGGAGGAGATTGACGATGCACCTGCTTTGCCCTCCGTTCCTGATACGCTCGAACCCAGATGGGAACAGTCTGTTTCAGTTGCACGCCCGATAGCTGGCAGTGAATTCTTAAACGCAGGCACGCCACTCCCCCACGGTCGCGGCGCGGTTTCATTAGGATGGGTGGCGATCTGTCTGCTAGCGCTAGTCGGTTTCAGTGCTGCCCGGTACTGGAAAAATCGATCGCCAGCCGGCAAGGAACCAGTATTTCGGCAAATCACCACGCTAGTGCCGGAAAACCGCGCGACCGCAGCGGCGATTTCTCAGGATGGGCGATTGGTGGCTTATGCGAATGTCGATGGGATCTTCGTTCGAACCAGGAATGGCGAGACGACTGCTTTGCAGGCTCCCGGCGATTTTATGGTTGACCGGCTGGCCTGGTTCACCACCGGCACGAAATTAGTTGCAAGCGGCTTCTCGCGCCTGAGTAATTTGCCGCAAATCTGGACGATATCCGTGACGGGGGCGCTGCCACGGCTGCTGCGCTCGCATGGTCGCCAGGGGAGCCCTTCGCCCGATGGAACGCGTATTGTTTTTATCAGCCAGGATCGATCGGAGATCTGGGTCATGGGAGAAAGCGGTGAGGAACCGCTACGCATTGTTGCCGGACCCGCGGAAGATACATTTCCGCTGGTGTTCTGGTCGCCCGATGGACGCCGGGTTGCTTACCAGCGACGGCACTATGCGCCGGAGCGCCGTCCGGGAAGCTTCTCCGCGGCGCAATTCGACACCTATTATGAACGCAGCTATGAATCGGTGGACCTGGCAACGGCAAAGGTTGTTGCCAAAGTGCCGGAGATGTGGATGAACTCCGCGGCGGCCTTGCCGGACGGCCGCCTTCTGTTTCTGCGGTGGAATCCGCCTGGCTCAGGCGCCCAGCAACTGTGGGAGGTGAGCACAAATCTTTCGACCGGCGCGTTCCTCGATGGCCCACATGAGATCGCCAACCCTTTCGAGCAGAACGAGCCGCTCTATACCAGTATGAGCGCCACAAACGATGGCAGGCAGGTGTTGGTTCTAAGGGGGTCAAACCAGAACGCCGTGTTTCTTGGAGACTTCAATCCAACTCCGCCCCGCATTACCAATATCCGCAGATTGACCTTAGACGAGCGAACGAATTACCCACATGCCTGGACGCGAGACAGCCGCGCCGTGATCTTCGAGTCTGATCGCAACGGCAACTATGACCTTTTCAAACAAGAAATCGACAAGCGCACGCCCGAGTCGATCGTGGCCACGCCGCTCACGGAAGTGTTACCGCAATTAGGGCCGGATGGTCACTGGCTTCTATACGATGGCCGTGTCGCGGGTGCCAAGCGATTCGAACGGAAACTGATGCGCGTTCCCGTGGAGGGCGGAACACCGGAGGAAGTACCTATCGGAGGGTGGCTAGACGAGTTTCGATGCGCGCTCGGCGCGGGCAAGCCGTGCGTGTTGCGAACGGCCAAGCAGAACGAATATTACGCGTTTTACGATCTGGACCCGATCCGGGGGAAGGGCCGCGAGCTGGCGCGGACCAAATGGATTCCAGAATACGTTGCGGACTGGGACATTTCTCCGGATGGCACGCAAGTCGCCATTCCCAATCACGATTCGCGCAGTGCGCGGATCCGGATCATATCTTTGCGGGAAGGCTCCAAAGCTTCAAGTGAGCGTGAACAGGTGTTGGAGGGCCGGACCGATTTGAGCGGTCTGGTTTGGGCTGCGGACGGACAGGGCTGGCTCGTATCGGTGGACACAACGGTCGGGAATCAATTGCTGTATGTCTGGACGGATGGGCGCTCCCAGCCGCTGGGCGATATTCAGGGCTGGGCCGTGCCGTCTCCGGATGGGCGCCGGGTGGCGTTCTTGAACCGCATCATCGCTACGAACGCCTGGATCGTTGAGCGGCAGTAAAGGGAACCGGAACTACGGAATTCGCCTCTTCAGCTTGTCATCGATTATTGAGTACCGCAGTAGTGCGAACCAATTCACAAAGGTCCGCGAATGAGAACCGGCGTCCTTTGCCATCCTGCGCGTCGCCCGCACCATCGCCGATCTCGCCCACTCCGAAAGCGTTTCCGCGAAGCATCTGGCGGAAGCCATGCAGTGCCGGAACCTGGATCGGAATTATTGGAGCTGAAACGGGGCGTTGCCCTCCTATTGCATCGATAGCAACACTCGCCGGCTTCGGACGCCCTACCAGGGCAGCGGTTGTCCCATGTGAAAGAAGGCGCCGTTTGGGCCGCTTTCATCCAAGAGTGCGAGAGCCACGCCAGTTTTCCCGCCTTCCGGGATTTCCATGGGCGCTGCATCGGTTCCCATGTCGGTCTTCACCCATCCCGGATGCGCCGAGTTGACTTTGATCTTCGTATCTTTTAACTCGTACGCGAGATGGATTGTGAATGAATTCAAGGCAGCTTTCGAAGCATCGTAAGAAAGAGACTTGAAATTATATATGGGACTGTTGGGATCGGCATGGAATGTTTGCGAACCGAGAATGCTCGACATGTTGACAATCCTGCCGGCCTCGCTCTTTTTGAGCAATGGCAGCAACGCTTGCGTTAACGCGATGGGCGCGAAAAAATTGGTTTCGAAAGTGCGGTGCAACGATTCTTCCGTGGTGGCACTCACGCTTGTGCCCGCTAAACCATCGGCGGATATGCCAGCGTTATTAATGAGAATGTCCAATTTGCCGAAATTCTTTTCCAGGAATGCAGCCGCCTCAGCGTGATCTTTTTTGTTCGTGACGTTCAATTTGATGAAACGAACGTCCAATCCTTCTTTCTTTACCTTCTCAACCGCGGCTTGACCCTTTGCCTGATCGCGGGCAGCCAGCACGACTGTAACGCCAGCTTGTGCCAGTTGCCTGGCCATCTCATATCCCAACCCTTTGTTAGCGCCCGTGATAAGCGCAACCTTCTTCGCATTCGCCATGGCTATATAGATCTGCAAAACGCAGCGGAAGATTCGGCCAATTGCGTTCCGCCAGTCTCAGTAATCGGGTGGCGATCAGGGCGTCGAGTAAAGGCCCGTAATGCTGGCCGAATCCAGCACGTGCCCGATCAGGTTGCGAAACAGCGTTTCGGCATTCGCTGGGAATTGCGCTGACGAAGGCAACTGCAGCTCGGTATCGAGAGCATACACCGTAATCACGTAGTGGTGAACGAGGCCGGCTGGCGGGCAGGGGCCGTCGTACTCCATGTTTCCGAAGTCATTGGTGATTTGTTGGCCATAACTGCTTCCGGGTACACCGGCATTCACCGGAAGCCCGGTCGCCTCGCGGGAAATGTTGTAAATCCCCCAATGCGTGAAGTTCGCCGTAACGTCGAACATGGCCACAGCGAAACTGCGCGTGTCGCGCGGGGCACGGCTCCACGAGAGTTCAGGCGATTGATTTCCGCCGCCACAGCCGCTGTAAACCATGCTCATCGGCACCTCGGTCCCGTTCTGGAATGTGGTGCTCGTTACCCGGAACCGATGTTCCCAGTCCGCGGCGGGGATTTGCATGGCGTGAACGGCTGGGCGCATGGTAGCGAGGGCTCCCAGGCCGGCCAACCAGACGACCACCGCCGAAGAAGCAAGGGATAAAAGAGATCGAGCTCTCATCGGTAAAACCTCCCGGTGCAGCCAGAATACTCCCGAGTATCCTTCGGATCAATCAGCGTACGGCCCGGAAATAGAGCCGGTATTCTTTCTCAATCGCATCCAGCAACCGCTGTTCACGCCTGCCGCGGCGGCGATGCTCCAGGCACGCGGAGACAATGATGGCACCGGCAAAAAACGTTGCGATTAAGAACAGCAAATCGCCCAAGTCCGGCAAATGGATAGCCATTGGCAAAACTCTCTCGCCGCGCCCTCTCGAAGAGTACTGTCTATTGTTCTATCACCTGCAATTTGAGTGTTTTGTTATTGCCGCTGATCGAACGGGAATTCGAAATAGAGAATCTCTTCTTGCGAGCGCGCGTCGCGCAAGCCGTTGAGATAGATTTTGTCTCCAGTCTCCAGCCTCGCCTCGAAGTAGAAAAAGCCGCTGGCCGAGTCCCCCGGCGGCAACATCTTCGCGGCAAAAGCGTGCTCGACGATCTCGGGCGCGGTCAGTGGATTTTTCTTCGAAGGCAATGGAATGGGAGGACGCGGAGTCACCCCCGGCCGCTTCGCTCTCTTACCCATATAGATAAAGTCTTCCGGAGCCACGGCGCTCACGTGCCGCCCATCCGCTGCCACGAGGCTGACCTCCAGGTCCTGTAGGTCCAGCGCCTGCTGTCGTTTGTTTTCGATCACGACCAGCACAGGCAGTATGCCGTATTTCAATAAATTCGCTTTTTTCCCGAACGCCTCGGCAGTCAATTCCTCGGTGCCGTACGGCTTGGCGCCCACCGTAATTCGATCGGCGCTCTGGTGTGCGTAGTCGCTCGCCGGGCCGGCTCGAAAAGCCGTTTCACTGCGAGCCCCGGTGAAGACCGGCAGCATCAGCGCCAACGCTATACTCGAAATCACGAACCGAGTTCCTGGAATCACGCGCACTCTTCTCCCCTATCGCTTTCTTCAAGTCCTGGCATTTCCCCTAATTGTGTCGTACTTCATCGCGCGGCTGCTGGTGCAGCGTGAGTACTGGAGCCACTTCGGCGAGCGGCTCGGCTTGCTTCCCCGATCGTTCACTCGGACGAACGCTCGTTCCATCTGGTTACACGCGGTTTCGGTGGGCGAAGTCCTTTCGGCCGTGCCGCTGATAGACAAACTGCGCGATCGATACCCAATGGCGCCAATTTATCTCTCGACATCGACGGTTGCGGGGCGCAGAGCTGCCGAGCGTTATCTCGATTCCCCACTTGCCGGAATCTTCTACTCTCCTATCGATTACGCCTCGTGTGTTCGGAGAGTCCTGAAGGTCATCCGCCCTGCGCTTCTGGTCGTGCTCGAAACCGAGATTTGGCCCAATCTCTATGCCGAAACAAAGCGTACCGGCGCGGCGCTCGCAGTTGTGAATGGCCGCATTTCTGATCGCGCCTGGCCACGCTATGCCCGCTGGAAGCGCTTCTTCGCCCCTTTATTGCAGTTGCCCGACCTAGTCTTCGCTCAGAGCGAAACCGATTTTTCGCGTTACGGGCAACTGGGCGTACCGGGCTCGCATCTGCATCTGGAAGCCAACCTGAAGTACGATGCAGCGACGCCGCGTTCCTCCGACGGCATCGAAACGTTCGGAGCCGGGCAAATTTGGATTGCGGCGAGCACAGCGGGTCCGAACGAGCGCGGCAGCTTGAAACGGCATTCGATCGATGAAGACGACATCGTCATCGAGACTTTTCAGGCGCTTGCTTCTGAATTTCCGCGCTTGTTGCTCATCCTTGCGCCACGCCAGCCCGCACGCTTTTCTGCAGTCGCCAGAAAGCTCGAAGCGGCGGGCGTACGTTTCCTTCAGCGCAGCCGTAAAACCTCCGCCCGGTCGCTCTCGCTTCAGCTTCCCGGAGTGTTGCTACTCGATACTATTGGCGAGCTCTCCGGCACATATCCGCACGCCGATGTCGTATTTGTCGGTGGGTCGCTCGCCCCGCGAGGCGGGCACAATATCGTCGAACCGGCGGCCGCCGCCGCAGCCCTGATCGTCGGACCCCATATGCACAACTTCGACGCCATTATGAGCGATTTCCGCAGCGCCGGCGCGATTTTGCAAATCGAGCGCGCTTCGAGCTTGCTGCCTACGGTTCGGGATCTCTTGACCGATCCCGCCCGCGCTCGCAATCTGGGCGCCCGGGCACACCAGCTCGTCGAGCAGAAGCGCGGCGTATCCGCTCGCCTGGCCGAAAATCTGTTGCCTCTCTATCAATCCGCGGATCTGCTGCCGCCGCGCAACCTGGTCGCACGTTATTTGCTCAGGGCGCTTGCGTTTCTCTGGCGCGAAGGCGGAGCAATCAAACGCGTCCGCCAGGAGCGGGAAGCCTCCTCGCTTTCCCCGCTTGGCGCACCTGTCGTCAGCATCGGTGCAATTACCGTCGGAGGCGCAGGCAAGACTCCCTTCACGGTGTATCTTGCGGGCCGCTTGCGCGAGCGTGGTTTTGCCCCTGCCGTTCTTACCCGGGGATACGGACGCCGTTCTCCCGCCAGAACCCTGATCTTTGCGCCCGGAACGCAGGTTCCGGTAGCAGTCACTGGAGATGAGGCGCAGATTTACCTGCGCACCGGAACCGTTCCCATCGGTATCGGCGCGAATCGTTCCGAAACGGCGCGGCTGCTACTCTCGCGATTTCCATCCACCGGCATTCTGCTGCTTGACGATGCATTTCAGCATGCAAGAATCCGACGCGATCTCGACGTTGTCGTCATCGACGGCATAGATCCGTTCGGACAGGACGGAATCGTTCCCCTAGGTCGTTTACGGGAGCCGCTGTCGGCCTTACAGCGCGCAAACATCTTTGTTGTGACCCGCGTCGATAGCGATCTTCGGTTCGAAAGCATTTGCGCGCGGCTACGCGAATACAACGCCACGGCCCCGATTTTTCGCGCTCAACTGCTTGCCCGGCGCTGGCGGCGGCTCAAAACCGATTCCGAAGCGGTCTCCCTGCCTTCCCGCCGTGTCGCAGCGTTCTGCGGCATCGGCAATCCGGAAAATTTTTGGCGAACGCTTGAATCGTTAGGCCTGGAAATCGTCTTCCGCTGGTCGTTCGACGATCACCACAGTTACCAGTCGTTCGAGTTGCAGCGCATCGCTCGCCAGGCACAGGCGAGTGGCGCGGAGATTCTGGTCACCACGGAAAAAGATCGAATGAACTGCCCGGAGCAGTTGGAGCGAGCGATCTCGCCGTTTGATCTCGCCTGGCTTGAAATCGATCTGGCGGTAGAAAACGAGCCCGCTTTCTTCAACTACTTCGAGCAAGCATTGCAGCGCCGGGCCGTCGCGTAGGACTCATGTGGTTTCTGCACCGGCGAGCACCGCCAGCGAGCCAGGCGCTACGTCTGTTACGCCATGACCGCCGCTGGTATCGGTTCGCTGCACATAGCTCACAACGATGAAAGCGTCTTTTGCAGCGTCATAATAGCCATTCGAACTCTTGACCGGTTCACCGTTGACCTCCCAGCTCTTGAGTAAGTAGCGACCGTATTCGAAGGGGACGTTCACGCGGACTGTGCGTTGCCCCGCAGCAGCCATTTGCCTGGAATTAAATACACCGACGTACCGTCCGATAGCGCCACGCCGGCCGCTGATGTCCTTTACGTCCGTGGTCACGGGAATTTCGAGTCCGGCATTATTGTTGACGCAAATGAGCAACTCGTCGCGGCTGGCGTACCCGCCTTCATAAGAAACCTCGAGTACAATTTCAGTGAATTCAACCTTGCACTCCGGGGGATTTATATCGACTTTCAGCAGAAAATCGGAAAAGGCACCCGGGCGAAACTGTGAAAGCGATAGTGTGGCGGAATTCTTCAGTAACTTTGAGAGTAGATTTTCCTGAGGCGTCCGGTCCGGCTGCCATAACGAAGTGGCGCCGAGTCTACCAACCGGCCTTCCTGCCACCGTTGTCTCTGCCCAGCCGGCCGGCTGCGCAGCCCTCTTTCCGCCTTGCGTTTCGAACGTAACGCCCGATCCCTCGAAGCGATCTCGAGCGTCCTTGGCTGTGCTTTGAGGCTCGAAGGCAAAGAGATGCCCTCGCGATCGGACAATCGATTTACCCAGATGTTCAAATACGAACTTGATTGTATCGGGGAAGCGCTGGCCGCGCTTAATGGCCTGGACGTCGATGACCCGGATATTGGATATGCGCTGCTTCTCTATACTTCGGCCAATATGGCGTAGGTCGATAAGATTGAAAAGAACCTGCTCCTGCTTATCCGGACTTTGAACGCGATCGTTCAGATCAGCGAGCCAGTCCGCCGTCAGAGTGATGGTACTTTGTGTTTCTTTGAGAGCAGTGCCGTTGGATTCCATCAGCTCGCTTGCGAGTTGTTTCCCCATATCCAGAAGGGGCTTCTGGTAAACCACCTTCAGCAGATCGAATTCCTCCGCTGAAAGCATTCCCGCTTTTCGGGGATCTGCGGCGGCCAGAATTGCTTCGATACTCTTCTGCTTATCGCCCTGTGGATCGGTAATGGCATCCAGTTTGAACGTGGATGGCTCGATGACGCGTCTGAGATCGTCAAAACATTTTTGGGCCGTGACATAAGACTGTGCCCATGGCATAACCATGTAGTACTCATATGCTTTCACCGAGTAATAGAGAAATCGGGTGAGGGTTGCATGGGCGTCCTGGCCCGTCGATTGGATGTAAACGAGTGCGTTCGCGTCGAGAGATTCGTTGTTAGTAGCCATCTGCCCCGCAATCTCATTCAAGGCCAGCATATTCTTCGCTATCGTATCTGTGCGATTGGTGATATCTGCGGTGAGTTGAGCGATCCGCTTAGCTATAGTCTCCTTCTTTTCGTTCAGGAACTTGATTCGTTCGGCAAGGTTGGCAAACTCCTGGTCTTGCTGTTTAAGTTTGGTGAGAGCCTGGTCAAACTTAGAATTGAGCTGGGTCTTTGAAACCGCCAGCTTATTCATTGTGGAGGCGATACTTGCGACCGAAGCCGCCACATTCTGCAATTGCTGCATTCGAGTTTTTACGGTCTTCGCATTGGCCGCTTTCTTTTTGTCGCGTTCCTTCTCTTCCTTCTCGAAGTCGGCCTTTTTAGAGGAAATTTCGGCTTCGATAGAGTTCACCTTCGACTTAGCCGCTTCATAGTCTTTTATTTTCTGGCTGGTGGTAGCTTCGAGTTTTTGGACGTCTTCCTGATAACTGGCGGTGAGTGTTTCGGCCCGTTTGACGATACGGGCACGTTCCTTAGCCGTCGTCGCGCGGCTGTAAATCAGAGCCTCCTTTTTCGCTTCATAGACCTCCTTGCGTTTTTCTTTCAAAGTATCGAGAGCTTTCGCCTGCCCACCGTATTTTTCTTCGAGCGCCTCCTTCACCTTTCTTCCAGCCGCCGCTTCTTTTTCGAGCCCGCTAACATCGAAGCTCGCATCGTGAGCGGCGTTTAAATAGTCCGTGAGGGTTTCTTTTTCGCTCGTGAACGCGGTGACCTGTGTCTTCAGGTTTTCGAAAGCGGCATCGGAGCCACCCTGATCTATAAAACTGCCAGTTATGTCAAAGACGGAACCGAATGCGCCGGCCGCAGTCTGATAAGGTTCGGGCAAGGGAATAGCCTTGATTACGGCGCCAACAATTCTAAATGCTGCAGCCGCCGCTTCTTTCTGTTCCTCGCTGACTGTCTCCTGGTCAGCGCGATCACGAAGGATTTTCTGCCGTTCCTTAGTCTTCTTGGCGACGTCGTCTATCTCGACGATCATCTGCTCCAGGTCGGCCATTGCTTTCGGCAAATCTTTTCTAAGATCGACAAGTTCGTCTTTTGCGGTGTCATTACTGCTGTTGAGGAGCCGCGAGAAGTTCTGCAGAGCCTGCTGTTTATCCTGCTTGGAGCGCGCAATCCTCTCAATATAGTAAGAGGCATACAACTCGTTCATCGCCTGCGGAAGAAGTGCGTCATAGATGCCAGCAGCGCTTTGAAGCGACAGAGTCGGAACCCAGCCGGGCGGTTTGCCAAAAAAATCGACGTTGTGGGTGGACAACCTAAGAAGCTCACGCCCTTCCCTGAAAGGCTGTTCGAATTCGGGGTCAAGAGGTTGGTTGCCGAGGGCGGCGATATAGGGTGACAGTACTCCGGCGGCGTAATCGGCATGCCCGCTTGCGCAGGCGTCTCTGGCGTATTGGATTGCCAGGCTGATATTGATTGGGGAAATCCAAGCTAAAGCCTTGGGATTTATCAACTGAAATTGCCCCGCAGTTCCGCTGGGAGCGCTGGGTAAAGGCCCCGCTTCACTCTTCTCGCCGGCCTGCGCAACCTTCAATTCCGCCCGAGATCCCACAACTTGGTTGGCGCCGTCAGGGCGGGCTTCGAAGAAGAGCCAGTGGACCGCAGACGGAGTGCCGCCGGCACCACCAGCAGTGGGCGGGAGCGGCGTTCCGGATTGGCCGCCCGCAAGCTCGGTGTATGGTTGGATCTGCTCAAGCGAGCATGTGAATTGACCGCCGCGGCCTCCCACGCCGGGTTTACCTGCAGGCTTTCCCTTTCCGCCCTTTCCGGGCTGTTCTTTGGTCCCCCATGTGTGGAGAACTTCGCTGCCCGATACCCCGATATGACAATTGTCCAGGTAGTGAGAGTTGGAGATCTCAATATAGCCGATATTGGGAGTTTTTGCGGTGTATTCTTTAAAGTCGGGGAAGGGCATTACTGAAAAGTATCCCCACTTATCCCAGAGCACGGCTTCGTGTGGAAGCCTGCGATTTTCATAAGTGAAAAAGGCGTTCCACTTTTCCTCGGTAATGCATTCAAGGTTGCGCACGGTCGAAGAAAGCTCGACACCTCCTTCATCAGGAGCCTGCCCGCGGCCGCCCCGGGCACGAAAGTGCTTGGCACTTTTTTGATCGGTTCGAAAGTACGACGTGTAGACAATAAAATCGCCGCCTTTGTCTCCATCCGCTCCGTCAATCGAAGCCGGGTCGCGAAACGTCTTATCTATCGGAGTCGTATCGATTACCGCGTCCGCTCCTTCAAATAGGAGAGCGCGACAATAAATGTAAACGTTGGCTCCAGGAAATCGAAGTTCGCACTTTACGGTTAGGGTGTCAGCGTGAATCCAAAGTTCCGCAACGTCTTCCGCACCCTCATAGAGAGCTAGAAAACGGCTGCGATCGGAGTTGTCGAACACCAGGTCAACGCCGGAAATTGTCACCCGCCGCAGGGGGCGTGGCCAGCCGTTCATCTCTCCGTGAGTGATATTTTGGTGACCGTAGCGAATATACTTCGTATCAGCCGGATCGGGCGCCTGCAGATCCGCCTTGACGACGTCGTAGCGGCCGTAGCGAACCGAGGGGTCTTTAGCTTCTAGCCGGCGCACCAGCTCGTAACGGTCCGCGATGGGAAGGACAGATACCTCTCCGGGCGTTTTGGGCAACGGCACAACGATCAAATCCAGCTTTTCGTTGGCGGAGCCCCGAACTCGAAACACCGCTCCGGCCGGGAGACTATCGAAATATCGCTCTTCCTGGGGACCGAGGTGAACGACGAAGCTTTCTTTTCCATCTGCCTGCACCCGGTAAATCCCGACCGCGGTAGACAGCGTGTTGACGATCTTCACGGTAAGGGAGGTGGAGGCCGCAAGCGGTTTCCTGCGCGCCTCGTCGTCGGTGATTGAAAGGTCCTGCGTTTCACTTCGAGCCGCTAGACCTGTAGACAGCACAACGCAATCGAGCTCATCCGTAATTTCGAATTCGAGCCCGCGCGGAGTCTTAACGGTCGCCTCATCACAGGGCTTCAGAGTGGCCAGGACGTCGCCGGTCCCTGCGAGGCGTACCTTAACGGTTAGCGGAGTCAGGTTGGTGAAATGTGTGAAAGCCATTCTCTCGTCTCCCACTGCCGGCGTGAATTGATCAATGGACCGCCGGAAGCGTTGGACATCAACAATGATTGAACACCGGACTATACCTGTGCGCGAGAGAAACGAGTCTCATCGCGCGTCTCTGATTGTGCCCACATTTGTGAAAACTGCGCCGCCGGGGGATTGCCCTTTGAGAACCACGTCGAATCCAGTACTCTTTCCCTTCAATTCGACGATCAGGGCTGTAAGAGGCTTGAGGCCGCGCAGCCAGGCGTCGCTTGGTGGCGAAAAATTAAAGTTATTTTCTCTCCAGTCGTGCCCTACTCCGGGTCCGGGGTATTCACGCTTAATCTCTGCGAAAACATCCCTTTTGCTTTTCGATTGTGCATGTTGTTTCAGTGCCATTTTGTGTTTCTCCTATCTGGTGGGAGTCGTGTTTTATATTCCGACATCCCTTCTCTAAGAAGTGTCGGCGAAATACGGAGCCAATGGAATGACGAGACCTGCTCAATTGGCCTGTGTAGAAGTGCTCATTTTTCTGAGTAGTTCTACTCAGCGCGCACATACCAAAGGCTTGTCAGACTAACTCTGCTTATGCTGCATCGCAAACCTAACCAGTGCGTGAGGGCGGGGCAAACTGAGCTTTTCGCAGATATCGGCCCACGTTGCAAGACTCACTCCGCCCTCTTTGCCGGCTCTTGAAACCCACCGCATCTGCTATCGTGACGGTTTCTAACGCGATGCAATTCCCTAAGCTGGAGATTTCTTGCGAACGATTTACCCTCAATAACGGCCTGACCGTCGTCGTTCACGAAGATCATAAAACCCCGATTGTGGCCGTGAATATCTGGTATCACGTGGGTTCTAAGAATGAAAAGCCGGGCAAAACCGGCTTTGCACACCTATTCGAACACCTGATGTTCGGCGGCAGCGAGCACCTGCAGGGCAGTTTCATTGAAGCCATGGAGCGCATCGGCGCCACCGACCTCAACGGCACCACCAGCGAGGACCGCACCAACTACTTCGAAAACGTGCCCACATCCGCGCTCGATTACGCGCTCTACGCCGAATCCGATCGGATGGGCTATTTCTACAACACCATCAATCAGCAAGTGCTGGACCTACAGCGTGGCGTTGTCAAGAACGAGAAACGGCAGGGAGAGAATCAGCCCTATGCAATTGTCGAGGAGCTGGTCGTCAAGTCTACCTATCCAGCAGGCCATCCATACGCGCACAGCGTGATCGGATCGATGGAAGATCTTGATTCCGCATCTCTCAACGACGTGCGCGAGTGGTTCAAGACTTACTACACGCCTTCAAACGGCGTGCTGGTTTTGGCGGGCGACATAACGCCTGCGCAAGCGAAGGAAAAGGTGCGCCGTTATTTCGGCGATATTCCTTCCGGACCTCCGGTATCCCATCAACGTTCCTGGATCTCGAAAATGGCCGGCGAGCATCGCGAGATGGCCGAAGATCGTGTGCCGCAAGCCCGCCTGTACAAGATTTGGAACGTTCCTGGCTATGGAACATCCGCAGCGGATCATCTGCGCCTTGCGGCAAGCATTCTGTCGAGCGGCAAAAATTCCCGGCTATATAAACGGCTGGTGTACGACGACAGAATCGCGACACAAGTGGCCGCTTATCTGGACGAGCGCGAGATTGGTAGCCAATTTGTCGTCGTCGCAACCGCACGTCGAGGTGAAGATCTTCGGAAAATCGAAAGAGCAGTCGATGAAGAGCTCGCACGGTTCCTCGAAGATGGCCCCACCGCGCGTGAGCTGGACCGCGTGAAGACCCAGACATACGCCGGCTTCGTACGCGGCATCGAACGCATTGGAGGCTTCGGCGGCAAATCAGACATTCTCGCCTCGGGTCAAACCTATTTGAGCGATCCGCTTGCTTTCCGCCGCCGGCTTGAGGGTCTGGAAGCCACATCGAGTGCCGATCTCGGCGGAACGGTCCGCGCGTGGCTGTCGGATGGAGTCTATGTACTGGATGTCGTTCCCTTCGTCGACGCGAAGCAGCCCTCCGCTCCGCTGCCAGACCGTACGGTTTTACCCGCCCCTGGGTTGCCTGGCGATTTGATCCTTCCGCGCATTCACGAGGACCGGCTATCGAATGGTCTGCGCGTGCTGGTCGCGGAACGTCATGAAGTTCCTATTGTGAATTTCTGGCTCGATATCGACGCCGGCTATGCGGCAGATCAGTTCGCTTCGCCCGGCACGGCGCGTCTCGCCGCCACGCTGCTGACCGGTGGAACGTCTCGTCGAACAGCTCTCGAGATCAGCGAAGAAGTACAAATGCTGGGTGCCCAGCTCACTACCGGCTGCAACCTCGACATGGCGACCGTCTACTTATCGGCCTTAAAGACCAGCCTTGACGAAGCTCTGGACCTGTATGCGGATATCGTCCTCAACCCCACGTTTCCAGCAGCCGACTTCGAGCGCCAGCAGCAGCTTCAACTCTCCGCCATCGCAAACGAAAAAGTCACGCCGCTGCAAATGGCTTTGCGCGCCTTGCCACCGCTTCTTTTTGGACCCGAGCACGCCTATGGCGTCCCGCTCACCGGATCGGGAACCGAGGAAAGCGTCAGCCATCTGAACCGCGACGCTATTGCACGTTTCCACGCGACCTGGTTTAAGCCGAATAACGCCACGCTGATTGTGGTCGGCGATACGACTGCAGCCGAAATCAAACCGAAGCTCGAACAGGTCTTCGGCGGTTGGACCGCTGGGGAGGTTCCCGCAAGGAATGTGCGGCCGATTCAGCGACCCGCGAAGCCCGCCATTTACCTGGTCGATAAACCGGGCGCTTTGCATTCCGTTGTTATCGCGGGGACGATTGCACCACCGCCCGAACCGCGAAATGAGATCGTGATCGAGACCATGAACAATATCTTCGGGGGAACGTTTGGCGCTCGCCTGAATATGAATCTCCGCGAAGATAAGCACTGGTCCTACGGTGCAGCTTCGATCCTGTACGGTGCGCGCGCGCAACGCCCGTTCTTAGCTTATGCTTCCGTGCAGGCGGACAAAACCGCGGACGCTATCGCGGAAATGCTCAACGAAATTTCAGGAATCACTGGCCCCAAGCCGATTACCGAGGACGAGCTTGAAAAGGTCAAGCAGCAGCAAATTTTTGAGCTGCCAGGCTCTCACGAAACTACAAATTCGATCGGCAGTCTGCTCGGCGACCTGCTACAGCTCGGTCTTCCACTGGATTTCTACGACACGTACGTGAGTCGCGTGTCCGCTCTGACAATTCCGGAACTGGAAAGCTGTGCCAAACAATTGCTGGATGCCCGGCACTTCATCTGGATGGTGGTGGGCGACCGCTCAGAACTCGTATCGAGTTTGCAGGCTCTCGATCTCGGAGAAATTATTCCAACCGAAGCCTAGCCGGACCACGAAGGCTATTCAATCGTTTCCGATTCAATTTCAGCCTTCTCGCCCACGGCTCTCTTCTGCCAGTATTTGCGCACCCAAGCTTCCCAGCTCCTGCCGGCCGCGGGGTCGCGTGCGCTAAACGCCAGCCGCGCGATATCCGAATACGGAATACTCACGCGCGGCGCGCCGTCGGAGGGCAGCACCCGCACCACCGAATTCGCCAATGTCTCGCCCGATTTGCGGTCATACAAATACCCATCGACCGCCGTTCCATTTTTCCGCACGATCGTCACGTCGCCGCGATAATCGAAAGCTTTTTCAAGCGCGACACGAAGTTCTTCCTCGGTTGCCAACGGCGGAATCCAACCCTGCAGGTTGTCGTGGGTAAAACCGGGAGAAACTTCCAGCTCGTCCGGCGCGAGGCGTTCTTCGCTCACGCGCGCGTCTCTTCCGAGGCCTCGATCTGCACGAGCGGGTTGTAGGAGTGCACCGGCTTATACGGCTCATTCAACAGCGCCTTTCCGTAATCGTCTTTGTAACCGTTGAACAGCGCCGCCTTCGCCATCGCGAAGAAGCCACGCAGAGATCCGAAGCCGTAATTAACGGCCGAGGCCTCATATCCGCTGTGCACCATGCAATTCGCGCATTTCGGATTGCCCGATTCAGTCCCGTAGTTGGCCCATTGCGTCTCTTGGATTAATTCGGAGAACGTGTCCGCATATCCGTCCTGCAGCAGATAACAGGGCTTTTGCCAGCCGAACACGTTATAGGTTGGCATGCCCCAAGGCGTGCAGGCGAAATTCCGGCGCCCCATCAGAAATTCGCCGAAGAGCGGCGACATGTTGAATTTCCACGAGCGCTTCCGGTTGGAAAGAATCGCGCGAAAGAGGCGTCGCGTTCGCGCGCGCCCGAGAAAATGCTGCTGATCCGGCGCCTTGTCGTAGGAATAGCCGGGCGAGAGCATCATGCTCTCGACACCCAGTTCCATCATTTCGTCGAAAAAGGTTCGCACGCTATTCGGATCGGCGCCATCGAACAAAGTCGTATTGGTGGTCACGCGAAAGCCGCGCGCAAGAGCCGCCTGGATGCCGCGAACCGCAATTTCGTAGCCGCCTTCGCGGCAAACGGAAAAATCGTGATGCTCACGCTGGCCGTCGACATGTACCGAGAAACTCAAATACTTGCTCGGTTTGAACAAATGCAGTTTTTCCTCGAGCAACAACGCGTTCGTGCACAGATAGATGTACTTTTTGCGAGCGACAAGCCCTTCCACGATTTCTGCAATCTGGGGGTGCATCAGGGGCTCGCCGCCGGGAATGGCGACGGTCGGTGCGCCGCATTCCTCTGCTGCCCGGAAGCACTCCTCGGGAGTCAGTTGACGCTTCAGCACGTGGGCCGGGTACTGAATCTTGCCGCAGCCGGCGCAAGCCAGATTGCACCGGAACAGAGGCTCCAGCATGAGAACAAAGGGATACTGTTTGCGTCCGGCGAGCCTCTGGCGAAGCACGTAGGTGGCGGTCGTCCACATCTGGGAGGCGGGAACACTCATAGGCTCATGGGCACAAACTCAAGCTTACCCTCATTTTAGATCAGACACGTTGCCGCCACTTCCTTACGGTTGCGGGTTCTCTTCCTCGGTGCAGACACTCGCCACGCTTCCTTACGGTCGCGGTTCTGTTCATCGGCTAGCCTGCTGAACCCCGAGCGTCAGCGAGGGCTCATTTCGAACACGGCCATGGATTCGCCCTGTTCATGAACAACGTAGTGGATTGCAATTTGTACGGCATTCGTCGTCCACAAGTACCGTGTACTGCCATGGCGCGCCCACCGGCGGCGACCCGCAGGATCTAGCGCGTGCTCATTAAGGGCGCGGCTGCTATAAGCTTTGAAGGCGTTCATCGCCCGTTCCGGTTTGCACCGGAGCGTTGTCACAACGTGGACATGATTTGTACGAACGTGAGCGGCCAAGAGTGTCCAGTTACGGCAGGAACACACCTTTTGCAAGCTTTCCAGCACGACCTTCCTCCGTCCTGCATCGAGCCTGTACGGGTCCTGAGTCATTCGGTTTCGAGCCTGCCGCTCCCTCCCCAAGTCGGGCTCCGGCAGGGGAGCACCGACTCGATTCTGTCCCCGCAGGATGGCCCCAGTCTCGCCATGGAGCCATGTTCCATAGCAAACCCATGTAATCAGACATGTTACCGGCGCTCTCTCACGTGGCGGTTCTGTTCCGGCTTCGCTGCTGCCATTGAGAATGAGTAGAGGTTGGGCTTGATAGGCCGCCAACTTTCCTCGTCGCTGAAAACAAAGGCAATTGTTATAATTGAGTTTTCCCATGCCCCCCACCGGACTCGCGTACGATACCGCTATTCCTTCTGCTTATCCCCGCGTGGGGAGCAGCCAGAAAAAGATTATCCTATTGAAACCGCGCGGTTTCTGCGCAGGCGTCGTGCGGGCCATTGACGTGGTTCGCATCGCGCTCGATCTGTATGGCGCGCCCATTTACGTCCGTAAGGAAATCGTCCACAATCGGCACGTCGTCGACGAATTGCGCCGCGCCGGGGCCATTTTCGTGGAGGAACTCAGCGAGGTTCCCGAAGGCGCCCGAGTGATTTTCAGCGCCCACGGGGTATCTCCCGCGGTAAGAGCCGAGGCAAAGGAGCGCCGGCTCCAGGTGATTGACGCCACCTGCCCGCTGGTCACCAAGGTTCATCTGGAGGCCGTCCGCTTCGCCAAACAGGGCTACACCATCATCCTGATCGGGCATCGCGATCACGACGAAGTGACCGGCACGCTCGGCGAAGCTCCCGACAGCACGATTCTGGTCTCCGACGTGGAAGACGTGAATCGTCTCGCGATTAAAGATCCCGAACGTATCGTTTATCTGACCCAAACGACGCTGTCGCTGGACGAGACCAAAGACATCGTAAACCGGCTTCTGGAGCGCTTCCCGAAGATCGTCGGGCCGAAAACGCAGGATATCTGCTACGCAACCGAAAATCGGCAGCTCGCCGTCAAAGCAGTAGCTCCTCTCTGTCAGGCGCTACTGGTAGTTGGTTCGCAAAACAGCTCGAATTCCAGGCGGTTGGTTGAGGTTTGCGAGAAAGCCGGCGTTCCCGCTTATTTGCTCGATGATTGCAGCGAGGTGCGGCCTGAAATGCTGGACAATGTAGATACCGTTGCGGTTACTGCCGGCGCCTCAGCCCCGGAGCACCTGGTTGAAGAACTGATCGCGCACTTGACAGCACAAGGCTATAACGACCTGGAAGAAGCTGAAATCAAGGAAGAGGACGTACGCTTCACGCTTCCCTCCGACTTGGAAAGCTTCACGCCGCGCCTTCATCGCGTGCGGACGTGAGCCCCTTTTTCTGAACGATGACGCCGACCCTCCAAGCTTCCGGAACCCTGAATCTCGCCGCCGCTGACGCCGTCCGCAAAGCATCCGCATCGCTCGTCAAGCGCCAGTGCGCCGACGGTTTCTGGTGCGCCGACCTCCGCGCGGATACGACGCTCGAATCCGACTACATCATGATGCAGCTCTGGTTGCATCCTCCGGTCGATGGCACCTGGAATCCGCCTACACGGTCGCAGATCGATCGAGCGGTAGAGGCCATCTTTGCGCGGCAGCTTCCGGACGGCGGCTTCAATATCTATCTTCACGGCCCCTCCGAGATCAATGCCTGCATTAAGGGCTATTTCGCGCTGAAGGTCGCGGGCACTCCTGCCTCCGATTCGCGCATGGAGCGGCTCCGCGAACGTATTCTCGATCTTGGCGGACTGCAGGGCGCCAATAGCTACGTCCGAAGCAACCTGAATCTATTCGGCTTGTTTCCCCGCGAGGCCTGCCCTTCGGTCCCACCGGAACTCATTTTGCTGCCGTTCCGGTTCATCAACCAAATGTCGTCCTGGACCCGAGCGATTGTCATTCCGCTCTCGATCCTTAATGCAGCCAATCCGCGTCGACCCGTTCCCGCCGGCTTCGATATCAACGAACTTTTTCTTCCCGGCGCTCCCATGCATCCTGAGCGCGACCTGAAGCCTTTTAGCTGGCGCAATTTCTTCCTCCGGCTCGATCGCTTTCTGAAGTGGTATGAACGTTGCGGTCCGAGCTTCCTGCGCCAGCATGCCATCAAGAAATGTGCGAACTGGATGATTCAGCACTTTGAGGCTTCCGATGGCTTGGGTGCAATTTATCCATCGATGCAATATGCGGTCATGGCGCTGGACGTTCTCGGCTACGGACCCGAACATCCGCTTCGCATCGAAGCCGAAAAGCAATTTAACAATCTGATGGTGAACGATGAGCGCGGCTTTTTCATGCAGCCTTGCTTCTCACCCATCTGGGACAGTTCCATCGCCGCTTTCGCGCTCGGCGAAACGGACAATCCTCCCGAAGCCACTCTGCGTCGTGCCGCCGACTGGTTCCTGGCGAAAGAAGTTCGCCACAGCGGGGACTGGTCCGCCAAACGCCCCGATACGGAGCCGTCCGGCTGGGCCTTCGAATTTAATAACGACTTCTATCCGGATGTGGACGACACCGCAATGGTTCTGCTTGCGCTCAAGAGAATGCGCGCATCGGACGAAACCAAGCAGCGCGCCTGCGAACGCCGCGCCCTGAACTGGTTGCTCGCCATGCAAGGAAAAGACGGCGGCTGGGCTGCTTTCGACGTGGACAATAACTGGAAGGTCCTCAGCCATGTCCCGTTCGCGGATCATAACGCTATGCTCGATCCGTCCTGCCCCGATATTACGGGCCGTGTCCTCGAGGCGCTGATGCTGTGCGGCTTCCGTCCGAATCACCCGGCTGTGCGGCGTGGCGTCGAATACCTGCTCGGCGCTCAAGAGCCCGATGGAAGCTGGTATGGGCGCTGGGGTGTCAACTATATTTACGGAACGTTTCTTGCCCTTCGCGGATTGCGCGCCGCCGGTTTGTCGGAAAACGAGCCCTGCATTCAGCGAGGCCTGGAATTCATTCGCGCGTATCAGAACCGGGACGGCGGATGGGGAGAGAGTTGTGCCAGCTACGACGAGCAACGTTTCATCCCTAACCCGAGCACGCCATCGCAGACCGCGTGGGCGATTCTCGCGCTGCTCGCAGGCGGCGACATGCGCAGTGAAAGCCTCTACAACGGCGTCGACTATCTGGTTCGGACTCAACGTCTAGACGGAACGTGGAACGAAGACTACTGCACAGGCACAGGGTTCCCGCGCGTTTTCTATTTGTCCTACACCGATTACCGCAACACTTTCCCGTTGCTCGCACTGGCTTCGTTCACGAAAGCGACAACATCTCAGGACGACAGCGCGCCTTCCGCCATGCGGAACCGGGCCCGGGCGGCGCACGCCTCCTGACCACGCCCTTGCCTCTCGCGCTCGTCACAGGAGCCAGCGGTTTTCTTGGCTGGCACGTTGCCCGCACGCTCGTGGAGCGTGGACACCGCGTTCGTGCGCTCTGCCGGCCGTCGAGCCAGATTCGCGAGCTCGACTTAGAATCGGTTCACGGCGATCTTCGCGACCGTGCGTCTCTTGACCGCGCAATAGCCGGATGTGAGCTGGTTTTTCACGTTGCGGCCGATTACCGCCTCTGGACGAAAAATCCGCAGGAGCTCTACGACTCGAATGTTACGGGCACCCGCAATCTTCTGGAAGCAGCCGGACAGGCGCGCGTGGAACGCGTTGTGTATACCAGCACAGTTGGTTGTATCGGCATGCCCAAAGATCGTCCGGGCGATGAAAGCACCCCGGCCACCATTGCCGACATGACAGGGCATTACAAGCGTTCTAAATGGCTGGCGGAGCAAATCGCTCTGCAAACAGCCCGTAAAGGTCTACCGGTCGTCATCGTGAATCCAACGGCTCCCATCGGCGATCACGACTGGAAACCTACGCCCACCGGAAAAATCATCCTCGATTTCCTTCGCAACAAGCTCCCGGCGTACGTCGATACGGGCCTGAATCTCGTCGGTGTGCGCGACACGGCCGCCGGCCATCTGCTTGCGGCTGAGCGTGGCGAGTCCGGCCAGCGTTATATTCTCGGCTGCGAAAATCTCACGCTGGCGCAAATCCTGTCTCGCCTTGCCGTCATCGCAGGCAAACCTGCCCCCAAAATAAAATTGCCCTATGCGATAGCCTATGCGACGGGCGTGCTCACCACGGGCTGGGCGAATCTGACCGGCATTCCGCCCATTGCTCCGCTCGAAGGCGTAAGAATGGCGCGAAAAAAAATGTTTGTGACGCACGCGAAAGCGGCTCAGGAACTCGGGTTCGCACCCTGCCCGGTCGACACGTCTCTCGCGCGAGCAGTCGCGTGGTTTCGATCGAACGGCTACTGCTGACGATGGCTATCCTGTATATCGCCTCCGAGTCCTTTGAGCTCGAACCCTTAGCTCAAGTGCTCACTGCGCCTCGCAAATTAAAATGGCCGGTCGATTACGCGGTCGAAGGTCTCTGGGAGGGCCGCCGTGTTCTGCTGGCGGCGAACGGCGCAGGCCCCAAACTTGCCATGCAGGCCGTTGAGGTGGCGATCCGGTCCGTCACGGCTGCGGAGCTTTCGGCCTCCAAGCTGGAACTGGTTATCAGCACAGGTCTTTGCGGGGCCCTGTCCCCGGACCTTCGCGAATGTCAGATTGTTATCGCAGAATGCGTCCTCGATTTGGCGAACATGGAGGAGTTCGAATGCGTTCCTGTAGTCAGCGACCAACCCTGCGTCTATGGAAAACTCCTTACACAAGATCGCGTTGCGGGCGATTCCGACGAAAAAGCCGGCCTGTCGGCGCGGGGCATCGCCGTGGATATGGAAGCGGCCGGTGTCGCCCGGCGTACGGCGCGGGCCGGTCTGCCCTTCGCCTGCATTAAGGCCGTCTCCGACCGCCTGGATGAATCCTTCGGTTTCGACCTGAACAAAATGCGAACTATCGGCGGACGCATCTCACGTGGGAAAATTAGCTATTACGCATTGGCGCATCCGAAAGTTGTCCCGGAGTTGTTGCGTCTCAGGCGCCGGGCAAACAATGCGGCGAAAGCGCTAGGAGAGTTTCTTGTCAGTTGCCGAATCACTGCGGGGCAAAACAGCCCTTCTGCCGAGTGAATCCGTTCCCGGATGCATGAAGGCCGCAGTCTATCTTGGAAACGGCCGGATCGCTGTTCAATCCGTTGAAACGCCCGTAATCGGTCCCGGCGAAGTGCTCGTCCGGGTTGAAAGTTGCGGTATCTGCCATACCGATCTCAAAAAGATCGAATACAACCTGCTTCCTCCGCCACGCATCTACGGACACGAAATTGCCGGTGTCGTTGCCGCAGTTGGGAATGGCGTCACAAAGTACCGGGTGGGCGACGGTGTGATCGTTTTTCATCACGTGCCCTGTGGCGGCTGCTTCTATTGCGATCGCAATCTGTACGCCCAGTGTCCCGGCTACAAACGAGTCGGCGTCACAGCCGGATACGAGCCCGCGGGCGGCGGCTTCTCGCAGTACGTTCGCGTGATGGATTGGATCGTCGAACGCGGCATTGAGACGATTCCCCCCGGCGTTTCTTTCGATCAGGCCTGCTGGGTTGAGCCCTTGAACACATGTCTGAAGGCGATCGAGTTGCTTGCTCCACTTCCGACCGACATTGTCGCTATTCTGGGCCAAGGCCCGATCGGCCTGATTTTCACCATGCTGGCGAAACGCACGGGCGCGACCCTTCTCGCGACGGATACCATCGAATTTCGCCGCAACCTTTCGAATCGGCTTGGCGCGTCGGCCTTCGATCCTCGCCAGGATGCCTTCGAACAAGCTGCAAAAGGCGCCACCAACGGACGCGGCGCCGATGCCGTCATTGTCGCGACTAACGCGAAAGGCCTGGTGCAACAAGCCCTGAAAATGTCTCGCCCCGGAGCCAGGATCTTGCTCTTCGCTCAAACATCTTTAAGCGAGTGCATCGAAATCGCCGGAGCGGACATCTGTGTTGGTGAGCGCGTGCTTCTTGGATCTTACAGCGCGGACATTAATTTGCAGGCTGAATCGGCACGACTCGTGTTCAGCGGCGAGCTTCCGCTCGAGCAGCTCATTTCAGACCGCCTGCCTTTGGATGAGATCGCCCGAGGCATCGACATTGCTCAGCACCCAAGCGAAACGTCGCTCAAAGTAGTGATCCATCCCCAGGAGCGCAACTGATGGCTGCACTCGCAACAACGATGCAGGCGGCCGTCCTCTACGGGAAAGAAGACGTTCGCCTGGAGTCGGTTCCCGTGCCTCCCATCGCTTCCGGCGAGCTGCTGGTGCGCGTGAGAACGGCGCTCACATGTGGCACGGACGTAAAAGTCTTCCGCCGCGGATATCATGCGAAAATGATCACGCCGCCCGCTCTGTTCGGGCATGAAATGGCCGGGGATGTGGTCGCGGTCGGGGAAGATGTCAGGAAATTTGTTGCGGGAGACCGGGTCGTTGCGGCCAATTCCGCTCCCTGCGATGCATGTTTCTTCTGCCGTCGCGGCCAGCGGAACCTCTGTGAAGATCTGCTCTTCAACAACGGCGCCTATGCCGAATTCATACGTCTGCCCGCGCGCCTTGTAGAAAAGAACACGTACCGCATTCCCGAACATCTCAGCTATAAAGATGCCGCCATGGCGGAGCCGCTGGCGTGCGTGCTGCGCGGCATCGACGAAACGAATGTTCAGCCTGGCGACACGCTTGCCGTCATGGGCTTGGGTCCGATCGGTCTCATGTTCATCCGCTTGGCGAAGTACGCCTTTGGGGCTCGCGTGATCGCCATTGCCCGCCGTCGTGAACAAGTCAATCGTGCAGTCATGCTCGGAGCTGACGAAGGGATACTCATGGGCGATCACCCGGAGCTGATCGCGGCGGTCAAGGCCACCACCAATGGCCGTGGTGCCGATGTCGTTATCGAAGCGATCGGCAGCGCTGCGGTTTGGGAGCTTGCCACTCACCTGGTGCGTAAAGGCGGCGCAGTCAACTTTTTCGGCGGCTGCCCGGCTGGAGCCAAAGTTCCGCTAGATACGGCCCTGCTGCACTATTCCGAGATCAGTTGCAAAGCGACGTTCCACCATACCCCGGAACATATCCGGCGCTCGCTCGATCTCATCGCCGACGGCGTCGTCAGCGCGGCTCACATGGTGAACCACGAAGAGCCTCTCAGCCAATTGCCTAAAATTCTGTCCGACATGGCCCATCGCAGAAACGGCCAGATTAAGACCGCCATCATTCCTTAAAGAACTAGCGTGGCGGTCGCACACTTACAACCCAAAGAGTTCATCCGTAACGCACCTCCGGAGACGATTTCCTATTCCGAAGCGGAGGCCTGCGAATACACCCGCTGGCTCGCCACGCACCATTACGAAAATTTTCACGTGGCGAGTATTCTGCTTCCTAAACGCCTGCACCAACATTTCTACAACGTCTATGCGTTCTGCCGATGGGCCGACGATCTCGGCGACGAAATCGGCGATCCTCAGGAAAGCCTTCGACTGCTCTCGTGGTGGCGCGATGAACTGGAATCGATGTACAGCGGCCGCGCGGTGCATCCCGTTTTCGTGGCCTTGCAAGGCACCATCAACCACTTCGACATTCCCATTCAACCTTTTGACCGGCTTATTCAAGCCTTCGAACAGGATCAGGTGGTGACCCGCTATGAGACCTTCGAGGACGTCTTCGGCTACTGTATTAACTCGGCCAATCCTGTTGGCCATCTCGTGCTTTATCTCTGTGGCTACCGCGATGCTGAGCGCCAGCGCCTCTCAGACCACACCTGCACCGCGCTTCAACTCGCCAATTTCTGGCAGGATGTGACCATCGATCTTCAGAAAAATCGCATTTATCTACCGCTCGATCTTTTCCGGACGCACAACTATCCGGAGGAAGAGTTGTTCGGTCATCGCTTCGACGGCCGCTTCGAGCGCATCATGAACGAAGCGGTCGATGTGGCCGCGGATCTTTTCCGTAAAGGTCTGCCGCTCATCGAAATGGTCGATCGCCGCCTCGCTCTGGATTTAGAGCTGTTCAGCCGCGGCGGTATGAGAATTCTGAAAAAGATTAGAATGCAGGGATACGACGTTCTGAGCCGCCGTCCGTATATTTCGAAGGCGGAACGTGCCGGTATTCTTATTCAATGCCTGCCGCGACTGCTTCCGTTCTGAATTCTCTGTCGCTCGAGCAGTCCTACGCTTTTTGCCGGAAGGTTGCGCGCGCACGCGCTAAGAACTTCTACTATTCCTTTCTGCTTCTTGAGAAACAGCAGCGGGATTCGATGTGCGCCGTATACGCCTTCATGCGCCACTGCGACGATCTCAGCGACGATCCCGCGGCTTCGGGTTCCAACCTGCTCCAAGCGATTGCTCTCTGGCGGTTGCAATTGGATCGCGCTCTGCACGGCCACACGGAAGGCGATGCGCTCTGGCTGGCTTTTCACGATACGGTCCAGCGTTATCGAATCCCGCATCGCTACTTCCACGAGATGATCGATGGCATCAGCTCCGATGTCGAGCCGCGACAGGTCCAGACGTTCGGTGAGCTTTACCGCTATTGCTACCAGGTGGCTTCGGTTGTCGGATTGACCGTCATTCATATCTTCGGTTTCAGTTCTCCGAGAGCGCTGCTGCTCGCCGAAAAATGCGGTATCGCTTTTCAGTTGACAAACATTCTTCGCGATGTGCGCGAGGATGCGGAGCAGGACCGCGTTTACCTACCGGCCGAAGATCTGACACGCTTCGGAATTTCTGTTGACCAACTCCGCTCCGGCACGGAGGACGATCACTTTCGCGAGCTGATGCGCTTTGAAGCGGACCGCGCGCGCGCTTACTACGCCGAATCCGCCGCTCTCATCGAGTTAATCGAGCCCAAAAGTCGCCGGTCGCTGTGGGCTCTGCGCGAAATTTATATGCGTCTGTTGGCCAGGATTCAGCGCGCCAACTACTCAGTCCTTTCGCGCCGCATCAACGTTCCCACCTGCACGAAGATTGCTCTGCTGCTCCGCGCGTTTATGCGGTGATACCAGCCAGCGGCTCTTCGGCCGTGTAGGCCACGATCCACTCGGCGTCCGAACCCTCGACAGTAAACTCTTCACCGCGTGCTGGCGCCATCCAGGCTTGTCCCATGCGGAACGCCTCGCTTGCAATTTCACCGGCGCCGCCCACGCACATCAGTAATAGGTAATGCGGCAAGCCGGCCGGAAATTGAATGCGCTTGACACTGCGGAGCCGCTCCATTCGAAAATAGGGACACGCCAGCAACTGCTCTCGGCGTTTCCCGAGCGTGGTGCGCTCCGGCGTCGAAGCATGCGGCTCCAAATCCGCCACCGCAACACCATGCTCCAAATGCAACTCCCGCGGACGCCCATAATCGTACAGCCGGTACGTGATGTCCGAATTTTCCTGAATCTCGTAGATCGTTAAGCCTGCCCCAAGGGCATGCACCGTTCCCGCCGGTATAAAGATCACCTCTCCGCGACCCACTTTGCGCCAATTCAGGAGTCGCTCTATCTCGCCGGATTGGGCCGCACGCTTCAATCTGTCGCTCGCAATCGGCTGGCGAAAGCCAACTGCCAACTCGCCAGGCGGTTGCGACTCCAGCACGTACCAAGCCTCTGTTTTTCCCAGGCTCTGATGATGCTGTTCCGCGTACGCATCGTCAGGATGCACTTGCACGGACAGGCGCGCACTCGTAAAAAGCAGTTTCAACAGCAGCGGACAAATGCCCGGATGTTGCGGGTCCGCAGCCGTTCCTAAAATCTCCGGATGCCGGGAAAGAAGCTGCTCGAGAGTGCTTCCCAGCGACGTGGCATTTTCGCCCGAGGTGAACCAAACCTCACCGATACGCTGTTGTGGGCGCGAGGTGACGCCAAACCATGGAGCCAAGCTTTCGCGGCCCCACACCCGCTCGCGAAAGACGGGTAGAAGCTGAAATGGTTTCTTCACTCCCCCTCATCGCGGCCGAGATAAAGTTGGCTCACTAAAGCTCTGTGATTCTCGAGCACCCGTCCGCGACGAATCTTCATGGTGGGTGTCAGCTCACCGTGCTCAATCGCAAAATCCCGATCGAGCACTTTGAATCGCCGTATTCGCTCGAAATCGGCAAGCTGCTTATTCACCCGGGAAACCGCTTCTTGCACGGCTTTACTGACCGGCGCAGCCTCGGGCGAATCCACCGGGGCTCCTTCTCTTAATGTATCCGCGCCCCGAAGGTGCTCGAGGTTCGCAAAGTTCAAGGTCAATATCGCCGTTACATATGGCTTCTTGTCGCCAATCAGCACGACTTGATTGATCACGGGCTCCATCTTGAAGAGGTTCTCGATGCGCGCCGGATAAATTTTCTTTCCATTCGAGGAAACGATCAGTTCCTTCTTCCGCCCCGTGATGTACCAATAGCCATCGCTATCCACTTCCGCCAAATCGCCGGTTGAAAACCAGCCATCTTCGCTCAGCACGGAGCGCGTGGCCGCCTCGTCGCGGTAGTAACCCTGAAATATGCACGGCGTCCGCACCTGAAGCTCGCCATCCTCGGCAATGCGCGCCTCTACTCCCGGCAGTAATTTGCCAATACTTCCCGGCTTGGGCCGTGCCAATGGGTTAAAAGAGACCACACCGGCCTCGGTCAATCCGTAGCCTTCCACGATGGGCAACCTAATAGATGAAAAGAATTCGGCCAGATCTTTCCCGAGCGGCGCAGCCCCCGAGGCTGCAATGCGAACGCGTCCGCCAAGCCGCTTCTTCACCTTGGAGAACACCAGCTTGTCGGCGACGTTTAACAACCTCGACAGCCAAGGCGGCAAGGGCTTGCCGCTTTGCCTGTATTCCGCCGCGCGAGCGCCCACGCCCAAAGCGCCGTAGAACATTTTCCGCGCGAATTTGGACCGTTTGTTCATCTCGTTCTGGATCGCGGCATACATCTTTTCCCAAACTCGCGGCGGCGCAAGAAAAATCGAAGGCCGTATGGATTTCAGTTCCGCAGGCAATCGCCCCAGGCTCTCCGAAAACCAGACCGGCGTGCCCATCCGCATCGGTACTAGCTCTAAGACGATGCGTTGCGCGATGTGCGCCGACGGCAGGAAAACCAGCATCGAATCTTCCGGCCCGATCGGCAGCACCACCGGTCCACAGTCGATATTCGCCAGGATCGCAGCGTGGCTGGTCAAGCCCATTTTCGGCTCGCCCGTCGCGCCGGAGGTCAGATACAGAATGGCAGCGTCTTGGGGCGATAGTTGCTCCTGAATCTGCACAAACGCTGAGGCGTTTTTGGCGAGCATCTCTCGCCCTGTACGGCGCAACTCATCGAGCGGGATCGCACCCGCCTCTTCGCCAGCCATTAGAATGACGTGCGGCGGCAATCGCTCGCCTCGCTCCTCTACGGCCGTTCGCAAAGCCGCGAGCGTCTTCGCGTCCTCGACAAACAAAAACCGCGGCTCGGCTTCATGAACGTTTCGCGCGAGGTCGGCCATCGGATAAGCCGTGTACAGCGCGGCAGCTACGCCGCCGGTGCCCATAATTCCCAGGTCGGTGAGATAGAACTCGGCTCGCGTTTCCGAAAGGATACAGACGATCTCGCCTTTGCTCAACCCGAGCGCACGCAGGCCGAGGGCAACTTCTCGCGAAATCGACAACCAATCGTTCCACGAATAAGTCCGGTATCCCTGCTTGGCTTTACTTCCCAGGGGCTGATGTAACGCGGCCGCCTCGCCATATTGCCGCGCGGTCTCCTCCAGAACCGTGAATACGTTACGCTCTGCCACGCCCGAATTTTAGCGAATCGCACCACAAATTTCCTGGTAGCCTCCCAACGCCCACCGGGTGAGACAATCGATACTTGCCTTCGCGCGAAGATCGGCCCATCACACCCGATATGGATGACGGCCTGCGTCGCCCTGTCGCGTATCGGGAAGAGGCCTTCCTACAGAGCCAGGAGTCCCGTCCCCTTCGCATTCTTTCGGAGTATCTCTGGCCCTTAGCTCACTTCCAGGAAGAGAAAATCCAGGATACGATCGTGTTCTTCGGCTCGGCCCGTATCCAGGAAGACGGGCCGCTAGGACGCTATTACCGCGAAGCGCGTGAGCTCGCCCGTCTTGTGACTGATTGGGCTGAATCGGTTTCGCAGGAGAGTGCGAACAACCAACCGCCACGTCGCCGTTTTGTCGTCTGCTCAGGAGGCGGCCCTGGCATTATGGAGGCCGCCAACCGCGGCGCCAGCGACGCCGGAGGGAAAACCATCGGTCTCAATATCGGTTTGCCCTTCGAGCAGCGCCCGAACTCTTACATCACGCCTGAGCTCTGTTTCGAGTTCCATTACTTCTTCATGCGCAAGTTCTGGTTCGCGTATCTGGCGAAGGCGCTGGTCGTTTTTCCGGGCGGTTTTGGCACGCTGGATGAGCTGTCGGAAATCCTGACGCTTGCGCAAACCAAGAAATTAGAAAGCAAGATTCTGATCGTGCTCTATGGATCGGATTTCTGGAACGAGATTCTCAACTTCGACGCTCTCGTGAAGCACGGGGTAATTTCCGAGTCTGACCTGAATCTGTTTCGTTTCGCAGATACCCCCGAGGGCGCGTTAGAGATTCTCAAAGAAGGGCTCACGCGTTACTATCTCGAGCCGGAGAGCGCTCTAGCGCACCCGGTGGAAGAAGCCCCGGAAATCGCGCGCTCGCGAACTTCTTAGGACATGAAACTATACCGCGCTGCCAAAGGCGCTCTCGTTGAAAATGATGGCGAACGGTATCTGATACCCGATTGCGACTGGAATGCTTTGACAACACGCGACGATCTCGCGCCGTTTTTGAAGTCGGAGCTCTCGCACCTCGAAAAATGGCCAGAGCACGAAACGGCAAAGCTTCTCGCCCCGATCGGTTTCCAGGAAG
The DNA here is from genome assembly GCA_963722935.1 of uncultured Acidobacteriaceae bacterium. GTDB lineage: Bacteria > Acidobacteriota > Terriglobia > Bryobacterales > Bryobacteraceae > Bog-105. The sequence continues at coordinate 63,231 of CAVROY010000004.1, forward strand.
TATGGGCCGCGGGCGTCACTTATTTCCGCAGCCGTACGGCCCGCATGGAAGAATCGCAAGTTGCTGGCGGCGGCAGCTTTTACGATCGGGTCTATTCCGCTGAACGCCCCGAGCTGTTCTTCAAATCCTCACCTCATCGTGTCGTCGGGCCGGGCGAATCCGTGCACATTCGCCAGGACTCGAGCTGGAATGTCCCTGAACCCGAGCTCGCCCTGCTCATTACTCCGTCGGGCAAGCTGATCGGCTACACAATCGGAAATGACATGAGCTCGCGCGATATTGAAGGCGCCAATCCGCTCTACTTGCCGCAGGCCAAGGTGTACGACCGTTCCTGCGCGCTCGGCCCCGGTATTCTTGTGGCGGACGGTCCGCTTCCGCCTGAAACACGTCTGGAAATGGAGGTCCGCCGAACTGGAAACATCGCTTTTCGAGACCACACCACGCTCTCACAGATGAAGCGCACGTCCGAGGTCTTGATTGAATACCTGTTTCGCGATAATTCTTTCCCGAACGGCTGTTTCCTGCTGACCGGCACAGGCATTGTTCCACCGGATTCGTTCACGCTGGAACGCGGCGATCTCATCCGTATCGCGGTCGACGCAATCGGAATACTCGAAAACTCCGTAGACTGAAATTCCGGCGTCCGGTCTAACCGGCGTCCGGTCTAAGATGACAAAGATGCGGCTTGTCACCTTCGAACTAGCAGGCCAGGCGCGGCCGGGCATTCTGTCGGATACCGAAACCGTGCTCGACCTGTCCTCTATCGGCTTCTCGTCCCTTCTGCAATTTATCGAATCCGGCCCGGAAGCCCGGGCGAAAGCCGAGACCCTGGCCGATCGGTCGCCCGCCTCGGCGCGGCATGGCCTGAAGGACGTGAAGCTGCTTGCGCCGATTCCCCGCCCTCGTAAGCTGATCTGCGTCGGCCTCAATTATCGCGATCACGCCGCAGAAACGGGTACGCCGATTCCTTCGGTCCCGACTATATTCAACAAATTCCCCACCGCTGTCATAGGTCCCGGAGAAAATATCGTCCTGCCTAAGGTCTCGAAAGCCCCCGACTACGAGGCGGAATTCGCATTCGTGATCGGGCAAAGCGGCCGGCATATTGACGCCCAAAGCTGGGCCAACCACGTGTTCGGATACACCATCGTGAACGACGTGAGCGCGCGCGATTACCAGCGCGCCACTTCTCAATGGCTGATGGGAAAAACCTTCGATACGTTCGCCCCAATGGGTCCCTGCATCGTCACCGCCGATATGATTCCCGACCCGCACGATCTCGATATTCAGTTGGAAATCGGCGGCGAAATCCTTCAGGATTCCAACACCCGTGAGCTGATCTTCAAAATTCCCGACCTGATCGCCTTTTTGTCGAGCGTTTTCACGCTTGAGCCCGGCGATATCGTCTCTACGGGGACGCCTGCAGGCGTCGGATTCGCCCGAAAACCTCCGCGCTACCTACATCCCGGCGAAGAGGTGATTGTCAGAATTCCCGCGATTGGCGAATTACGCAACCTAACCGTAGCGGAAGCGTAGTTTCAAGTATGGCGATGTTCACCCTCGGCCAGCTTGCCGAGTTCCTCGAATGCGAAGTGGCCGGGGATCCCTCGATAGAAATCACGGGAGTCTCTACGATCGAGAAGGCGGGTCCGGGCGAGATTACATTTCTCGCCAATAAAAAATACGCACCGAAGCTCAAATCGACCGCCGCCGCGGCAATCATCGCCTCCGAGCCCGTGAAAAATACGGCCGCCGCAACTCTTGTCTCGGCCAATCCTTACTACGATTTCGCGCGCTCTCTCGCACTCTATCATCAAGCTCCGAAACCGGCTCCCGGCATTCATTCCACCGCCTGCATCGCCGAAACTGCGATTATCGGACCCAATGCATCTGTCGGGGCGTATGCCGTCATCGGCCCGCACACCACCATCGGCACGAATGCAGTGATTCATCCGCACGCCGTCATCTACGAGGGCTGCACAATTGGAGACGACTTCACCGCCCATTCACACGTCTCGGTTCGTGAATACACCCGGATCGGCGATCGCGTAATACTGCACAACGGGGTCGTTGTCGGAGGTGACGGTTTCGGTTTTGCGAAAGGACCCGACGACCATCATTACAAAATCGTGCAATCCGGAGTAACTGTCATAGAAAACGATGTGGAAATTCAAACGCTCACGTCGATCGATCGCGCGGCGCTTGGCGAGACACGCGTGAAACGCGGCGCAAAAATCGACAGTCTCTGCCAAATCGGTCACGGCTGCGTGATCGGGGAAGACAATATCATCTGCGCCCAAACCGGACTCGCCGGAAGCACCATTTTGGAAGAAAACGTCGTGATGGCAGGACAAACCGGCTCAGCAGGTCACCTTACGGTCCATAAGAACGCCATCGTCTGGGCCCAGGCTGGAATCGGCCATGACGTGCCCGAAAACGGGATCGTCAGCGGCTCGCCGGCATTCGATTCCCGCGATTGGCTCCGCGCTTCCGCTACTTTCTCGCGCCTGCCCCAGCTTCTTCAAACGGTTCGGGCGCTCGAGCGCCGTGTTTTGGAACTCGAGAAGCAAATCGAGGCGCAGATGCCGCACTCCTCGTAATGGCGCAGCGGCATGGAACAATACTTCACATGCGCTTCTGCGTTTTTCTGTGCCTGCTGGTTTTTCCGTGCTTCGCCGCCGATATCCTGCCGCCTGCACCGGACCAGCAGCTTGCTCGTGAGATCTACAAGCAATTAATCGAGATCAAGTCCGGCTACACCACAGGCGAAACGACTCCCGCGGCCGAAGCAATGGCCGAGCGGCTTAAATCGGCCGGCTTCCCCGATTCGGATATCTTCATTGGCGGCGTGATTCCGAAAAAAGCGAATCTGGTGGCGCGTTATCACGGCGCGGGTGGCGGCAAACCGCTTTTGTTGCTCGCCCACACCGATGTTGTCGAAGCGAAACGCGAGGACTGGAGCACGGATCCGTTCCAGTTCATTGAGCGCGACGGCTACTTCTACGGCCGCGGCACGTCGGACGACAAGGCGCAAGCCGCTGTCTGGGTCGAGACACTGATGCGCCTCAAGCGGGAAGGCTTCAAACCCGATCGCGACATCATTGTGGCGCTTACGGCCGATGAAGAAGGCGGCGGACCGTATAACGGAGTCGATTGGCTGGTCAAAACTCATCGCGATCTCATCGATGCCGAGCTTTGTCTCAACGAAGGCGGCTGGGGAGAGGAGTTGAACGGCAAAAGAATCTCCAATGACGTGCAGGTCAGCGAAAAGTACGTTGTCAATTTCCGGCTCGAGGTGCACAACAAGGGCGGTCACAGCTCGCTGCCTGTGGCCGATAACGCCATTTATCACCTCGCCGGCGCGCTCGACCGGTTGTCGCGCTTTGGCTTTCCCCTGAAGACGAACGATGTCACGCGCGCCTATTTTCGAGAGATGGCCAACCTGCAAACCGCGCCGCTCCATGAGCAGATGAAGAAAGCAGCGGAAGGGTCTGTCGATGCAATGCAGCAGGTTGCGGCCGGCTCTCCCGCCTGGAATTCGATGCTCCGTACGACTTGCGTGGCCACCATGCTCGAAGGCGGTCACGCCCGCAATGCGCTGCCACAGCTCGCGGCCGCCAATGTGAATTGCCGCGTTCTGCCGGACGATTCGCTCGAATATGTGCAGACCACGTTGAACAAAGTCTTTGCCGACGATCAGGTCCAGATGAAAGTGGTTGGCGACGTCGTGCGCGGCCCGTCTTCGCCATTGAATCCGGAGCTGATGCACACGATCGGACGAATCACCGATACGTTATGGCCGGGTGTGCCCGTGGTACCGATGATGGTGCCGGGCGCGACCGACGGTCTCTATCTGCGCGTGGCCGGCATTCCCACTTACGGCGTTCAAGGCTTTTTCTTCGATCGCAGCGATATGCGCATGCACGGCCGCGATGAACGCATGCCGGTCAAATCTTTCTACGAAGGCCAGACATTCTTGTACGATCTGGTCAAAGCGCTGTGTACACGGGGTGGATAGCGCTCGATGAGAATCGTGCTTGGCATCACCGGCGCCTCCGGAGCTATTTTCGGAATTCGTACGCTCGAAGGGCTCCAAAAGCTCGAGGTCGAAACGCACCTGGTACTCAGCCGGTGGGCCCGGACGACGATCTCTCACGAAACCGGGTACACGGTCGACCAGGTGGAGGCACTCGCTTCGACGGTACACCACGAAGACAACCAGGCGGCATCTATTTCGAGCGGATCGTTCAAGACGGACGGCATGATCGTAGCGCCCTGCAGCATGAAGACGCTGGCGGCCATCCGGGCAGGCTATGGCGATACGCTGATCTGCCGGGCGGCCGACGTCATTTTGAAGGAGCGCCGCAAGCTGGTTCTGCTGGCGCGGGAGAGCCCCTTCAGCGAAATTCACCTGGAGAACATGCTGGCCCTCACCCGGATGGGCACCGTCATCCTGCCGCCGGTTCCGGCCTTTTACAACCTCCCTGAGACGCTGGAGGACATGGTCAGCCATATCGTTGCCCGGATTCTGGATCAGTTCGGGCTCGATCTGCCCGGCGCGCGACGCTGGTCCGGGTTCGCGGCGCCGGACCGCGAGTAGGACCGTACGAAACCAACTAAGCCGGACAAATCGATCCTGTGGCTTGGGAAATACTTGTCGCTCGCCCTCACACTTCCTGCGTCTGTCGCAGCCGGCTACATTCTGGGCGCGATTGCCGATCATTTTCTGCACCTCCCGATCCTGCGAGCACTGGGAATCCTCGCTGGGATCGCTACCGGCCTAATGCAGGTAATCCGGGAGCTTCTGCGCGACGATAAGAAAGATCAGTAAGATAAATGACGGAAGAGGAATTAGGTCGGATCCTGAGACGGGTTCGTTGGCTGACAGGTTTGTTTGGGGGAATTGGCTTCGTTTCGTATTTCTGGCTGGGGGGCGCTCGGGAGGGCTTGGGGTTTCTGCTTGGGGCGCTGGGTTCGTTTGGTAATTTGCTGCTGTTCGAGTGGCTCAGCAGCGCGATTGCACCAGCCGGAGCGCCGCCGCAGCCCTGGAAAACCGGCGCATTTGTCGCTCGTTATGTGGTTCTGTTCTTGGTTGGCTTTGCTATAGTCAAAGGTTTAGGCGTCAACCCCTTGGCAGTTGTTTTGGGCCTTCTCGCCAGCACCGCCGCGGTACTTCTATCCTCGGTTGTGGAGATCGTTCAAAGCTTTTCAGAATCCCGGCGCTCACGCTAAATGCCACACGAACTCTGGATCACGCGTCTGTTCAACCACGCCTTGGCCGGACCAGCCAACGCGGTCCTGAACGCCATCCATTTCCCCGCCCAGGATCCAAACAATCCCTGGAGCGATTGGATGGCCTGCCAAATCCTGGTGGTGCTGTTCATCCTGATCTTTTTCGGCGTGCTCCGCAGTCGGCTTTCGGTGGACCGGCCAGGCAAAACGCAGCACGCGTTTGAGATCGTCTACGAGTTCATCCACGCCCAAGCGGATGAGGTGGTGGGGCACGGAGCGTCGAAGTACGTCCCGTTTTTCGGCACAATTTTTCTATTTATCCTGTTCATGAACGTGATCGGCCTGGTTCCTGGGTTCGATTCGCCCACGATGTACACAATGGTCCCGCTCGGGATGGCCGTTTCGGTTTTTATCTTCTATCATGCGGCCGGCATCAAGGCGAACGGCTTCGGCTACATCAAGCAGTTTCTCGGGCCCATGCTAGTACTGGCGCCGCTCGTGCTGCTTATCGAGATCATCAGCCACCTCGCACGAAACCTTTCGCTTACTGTCCGTTTGTACGCGAACATGTTCGCCGGCGAGCAGGTATATCTCGCGTTCATTTCTTTGACGAAAGTCCTCATTCCAGTCATTTTCTTGGGCCTGCATTTATTCGTTTCCTTGCTGCAGGCCTACATTTTCATGCTGCTCGCGATGATCTACGTTGGCGGAGCTGTATCGCACGAGCATTAAGGCCTTATCGCGCTTCCAGTGTGAGCGCCCGGCGTCCCAACGCACGGTGTCGAACCACCTCCTGGGAGCAATTTTAATCAGGAGAAAACAATGAGAAACAAATTTTGGCTGCTGGCCCTGAGTCTGATGGCTATGGCGAGCCCGCTGCTCGCGCAGGGACAGGCGAACGGCGCCACCTCGCCTTCCGAAGGGACTCGTCTCGCGGCGGCGTATATCGCGGTGGGTATTGCTTCGGGTCTCTGTGGTCTCGGCCAGGGCAAGGCAACGGCTGCGGCGGCAGAATCCATGGCCCGAAACCCAGGTGCTGTGGCGGCCATACGATTCGTCTTTATTTTCGGTCTCGTGCTGATCGAGTCTTTGGGACTGTACGCACTGGTAGTGACGTACATCGCCAGGTAATCTGCAACCGGTGGGGCAGACCGTATGCTGTCTGCCCTTCTGTCGAGCTCATGAAACTGCAAGGAATTTTTCCGGCATTAGCGACCTGCTTTACACCAGACGGTGATTTGTATGAGGAGAAGATCCTCCACAATATCGGAAAACTGAACGCCGTCGGATTGAGCGGGTACGTGGTGTGCGGCTCGACCGGCGAAACACCGCTGCTGAGCGCCGAAGAACGCATCCGGCTCATGGAATGCGTTGCGAAGGCGAGCGCTCCGGGCAAGGTTCTAATCGCCGGGGTGGGAGCGGAAAGTGTGCATGAAACGGTGCGCATGGCGCATCGCGCCGCCGATATCGGCTTTCATGTCGCGCTGACGCTTACTCCGTTTTATTACAAAAACCAGATGCACCGGCCTGAAACGCAGGCGCTATTCTTCCGCGCGGTTGCCGACCGATCCAAGATTCCTGTGTTGATTTACAACATCCCGCAGGTCACCGGTTATCATCTGCCGGTTGACACGATTGCCGAGCTGTCACATCACCCCAACATCATCGGCATGAAAGACAGTTCCGGGAATCTGGAAAAAATGAATGAAACGGTGCGCGCCGTGAAACCGGGGTTTCAGATTCTGACAGGATCTTCCGGAAGTATTTGGGAAGCGCTCCGGATTGGCGCGGTAGGTGGCATTCTGGCAATCGCAAATCCCATTCCGTACGCCTGCGTGACGATCTGGGAGGCGCATCGCACGCGCGAAGAAGAGGCCGGAAAAGATTGGCAGGCCCGAATTTCTCCCATATCGCAATTGCTCGCGAGCAAGCACGGAATTCCGGGCGTGAAATATGCGATGGATCTGACGGGCTACTATGGCGGACCACCAAGATTGCCGTTCACTCCGCCTTCGCCGGAAGGCAAAGCCGAAATCGAGCAAGCGCTCGACGGGCTGCGTAGCTGAGCCCCGGCCCCACTACTTCTCCACCTCGCGACCGAGTAACATAATCCATACGAAGTACTCGGGCGCGGTAAAAGAATCCGCAGGGGAGAACGTAGTTGCCGTTTGATACCGAATCACTCTGGGCTCAACTTCTCGGCTACATCGAAGAGGGGCTGGTCATCCCGGTGGTTGGATCGGGGTTACTGCAGGTCTCGACGCAGCAAGGCAACAAGTCTTACTATGCCTATCTGGCCGAGCGGGTTGCGGAGCGCTTAGGAGTTTCAGCGGCTGAGCTGCCCACCGGGAACGAGTTAAATGCCGTTGCGTGCAGATATCTGACAAAGGGCGGCCAAGTAGATGAGTTGTATCCGAAACTCTTCATGCTCGCGCGAGAAGAAACAGTGCCCGTTCCAGACCCAATCGTCCAACTGGCCTCGATTCCGAGCTTTCGACTTTTCGTCACCACCACGTTTGCCTCTTTCATTGAGCGCGCGCTGAACGATGTCAGATTCGGAGGCACTCACGGGACCGAGGTCCTGAGCTATTCGCTGACGAAAGTTCAAGACTTGAAGGGACCGATTGCGGAGAACCCCCGGCCGGTCGTTTATCACCTGTTGGGGAAGCTATCCGCGATCCCGGATTTCGCCGTCACGCACGAGGACATCCTCGAATTCATCCACGCCCTGCAGTCGCAGGAACGCGATCCGCCGAACCTATACAGAGAGGTCGAGGATCGCTCGCTCCTGATTCTTGGCTGCCGCTTCAACGATTGGCTAGCCCGTTTCTTCCTGCGGGCGTGGCGAAAAACGCGACTGTCTGCCGGCTACAAACAGCCCATCTTTGTTGCCGATCGGGAAATCGAGCACGACACGAATCTGATCGATTTCCTCAACAGCTTCAGCCGGGGGACAAGAGTATTCCCGGTTGCCGGTCCGGTTGAATTCGTAGCAGAGCTGTACCGGCGGTGGAATGAGCTTCACCCGACTCCGCCGGCTATTCAGGCTCCTATTGCATCTCAAAGCTTAAACGGCAGCAATCCGTTCGTGTTCGTCAGCTATGCCAGCGAAGACCGCTCCGCGGCGCAAAAGATCAACGAAGCACTGTGCAACGCGGGAGTCGATACTTTTTTCGACAAGGAAGGTCTGGAAGGCGGCGAGAATTGGGAAACGAAGCTTCGAGAGAAGATCCGGAAATGTTCCTTGTTTCTGGCCGTGGTCTCGCGCAATGTACTGACGAGCGAACCGCGTTTCTTCCGATCGGAATGGCGGCTTGCACTTCAGATCTTCGAACAATCGCCCGCTTATTTCTCCGCACGCGATGTATTCCTGCTACCTGTGGCCATTGACGGAACCGCTCTCGAGAATGCACGAATACCGCCAGACTTCGGCCGAGTGCAGTGGCTTCGCTTACCCGACGGCTATCCCACTTCCGACTTTGTCGAACGGGTCAAGTCTCTGCACCGGCGCGCTCAGCAGGAAAAAGCAGGTGTCGTTTGAGTACGATGGCACCTCCGGGGGCCGCACAGAGCAGCAGACCGCCGCTCGACGCCCAGAATCCGTGGCCGGGCCTCGACTCATTCCGCGAGGCCGATCAGCAGTTCTTTCGAGGCAGAGCCCAAGAGGCGACAGAGCTGTTCCGGCTGGTCGAGCGTTCCAGGCTTGCAGCGCTTTATGGAGTATCCGGCATTGGCAAATCGTCTCTACTACAAGCCGGTTTGTTTCCGCTGCTGCGAGAGCGCGGCATGCTTCCCATTCGAATCCGGCTCGATTTCACGAGTAAAGAATCTGACCTGATTGCGCAGGTAAAGGAGGCGATCTCGGTACAAACGGCAGCAGCGGGTGTGGAAGCGCCGGTTCCGAACGAGCTGGAAACCCTGTGGGAATACTTCCATCGGCGCGAGCAGAGCTTCTGGGATGAGCGCAACCGTCTGGTGACACCCGTTCTGGCGATCGATCAATTCGAGGAGTTGTTTACGCATGGCGTCGAGGGAGCGCAGCTTGCGCCCCGAACGCGCGAGTTTCTGGTGGAACTTGCGGATCTCGCCGAAGGCCGACCGCCGGACGTGCTAGATGAATGGCTCAAGGAGCACCCGGAGGATGCCTCCCGGTTTCTCTTCAATCGTCATCATTATCGAATCCTGATTGGCCTGCGCGAGGACTTCCTGGCCCAGTTGGACGATCTCAGGGACATCATGCCTTCCATTGCCGCAAACCGGAAACATTTATTGCCGATGGATGGACGCTCTGCGTTGGAAGTGGTGAGTCAGGCGCCTCATCTGATTTCTGCAGAAGTTGCGACACAGGTCGTCCGATTTGTAGGCAAGGCAGACAGCGCTGAGCGCGATCTAGCCGAAGTGGTGGTGGACCCGGCTCTGTTGAGCGTGATGTGCAGCGAGCTGAATGAAAAGCGGAGAAGACGCGGCGAGACGACAATTTCCGGCGATTTACTCGAAGGCAGCCGCGAGGAGATTCTGCGCGATTTCTATGAACGGGCGATGAAAGATGTGAGCGCCGCGACGCGCATGTTTGTGGAAGAGCGGTTAATCCTCGATCCGGGATATCGCGATACGGTCGCCTTGGACGTCGTGTTTCGAACTCCTGGAGTCGGGCGAGACGATATCGACAGGCTGGTTCGCCGCAGGCTGGTTCGCATCGAACAGCGGGGCGCTATACGGCGCTTAGAACTGACCCATGACCTGCTGGTCGGTGTCATCTTAGAGAGCCGCAATAAACGGCAAATCGAGGAGAAGGCTGAACACGAGAAAGCCGCGCGAGTCGAGGCCGAACAGCGGGAATGGGCGGCTCGCCGCATTCTACGCCGGACCCGAATGGTCGCAGCGGCGCTCGTGCTGTTGAGCGTAATTGCGGTGGGCGGGGCAATTGTCGCACTTCGCGCGATGAAGATGGCTCAGCAAGCCCAAGCCCGCGCACATTTGAACAAACAAATAGCGGAGGATGCGGTGGACGATTTGGCGGGGCTGGCGGGCAGCCAGTCCGTCGAGGTCGCCACAGAAGCACCAGAGACTCTGCAATTTCGCGAACAACTCCTGAGCAAAGCGCAAGAGATTTACGGAAAGTTTAACCGGCGAGACCAGAGCAGTGAAGATCTCCGCCGAGATACTGCAATGGGACACTTCCGCCGCGGTGACTTATTCCGGCTACGTGGAGAGGCGGACCACGCCATTGAGCAGTATCAAACCGCCATCAAACAATTTGCCGATCTGGTGCGGGGGTACCGAACCAACACGGAATACCGCAAGTCTCTGGGCGATGTTTATAACTGGCTTGGTGAAACGGAGCGGCCGTTTTCAACCCAGCGCGCGGATGCGGAAAAGGCTTATGACAATGCTTTAGATCTGCAGAGCCAACTCCAGCGCGAGTTCCCCAAGAATTCCTATTACCGGCAGGCGGCCGCGCGAACCTACGACAATCGCGGCATTCTAAGGGCGGATGGCGGCCGCTATGACGACGCGGATGCGGATTATCGTCAGGCCATCGCTCTACTGGCGCCCGTCGCGGAGACGGATCAATATCGTCAGGAGCTGGCCCGCGCCAAAAACAATCTCGCTTTATTAATCGTTAAAGCGAACCGCTCGGGAGACGCACGCAGCCTTTACGATCAAGCGATACAGATTGGCGAGGTTTTGACGAAACACAATCCCGCCAACCGGGAATACAAGCTCGAGTTGGCTGAGTACAACAACAACTCGGCAATTCTGCTTCAGGACGACAATCCGGCTCTTGCGAAGCAAAGAAATGCGAGGGCGATCGATCTTATTAAGCAACTCGGCCAACCGGCGCCGTACCTCAGGATGCAGTTGGCGCTGGCACACAGCATCCGCGGATGGATCCTACAAACAGCGGATCCGGGAACCGCGGAAGCCGAATATCAACTGGCGATCAACGCCTTCAACGATGTGCCGCGCGAAGGCCAAGACCGGTATTTCCATCTGTGGTTTGGCCAAGCGCTTATGAACATGGCCGAAGTAAGCAGCACTCCCAAAGAGGCGGCGGTTCGGTTTCTAGTGCGAGCGATCGAGGAACAGAAAGCCGCGGGTTCGCACATCGATGTCGCTTGGGATTACTATTACCTCGCTGAGGCGTACCGGAACCTGAGATCGTTCGAGAGCATGCGGCACGCGCTCGAGAGTGCCCGCAGCATACTTCCCGAATTGGCCGAACCGGACCGTCAGCAGTTAACGCAGTTGCTGAACGGCATGAACGCGTCGCAAAAGTAAGCTCAACCGGTCAGAACGCGTAGCGGTATTCCAGGCGGAGAATTTCTTCGTACCAATGGGCATCTGTGAGGGCGTGCCCGAATCCCACATAGAATGAATTGTGCGCGTGAAACGAGAACCGTACCCCGATCTTTGCATTCACAATGTTGGTTCCCGATGCAGAGACGGCGGGAGCCCCGGTTGTTTCAAGGCCTCCCCGCACACTCCAACCCACGAATTCCAGAACGGGAGTGACGTGATTTTCGGACGCGGTTGGGAAATCGTAGCTGGCGCCCAGGCCATAGGTCAGAACGTCGCCTGCGAATCCATTCGGTGAAGATATTGGCACACCTGCCGACCCATCAATCGGATGCCAATCGCCAAATTGCGCAGCCATTGTGACCCGATCCGACAGCTTTTGGTTGTATAGCAACTCGGGCGCGACGCTGAAGTGGTTCGTGCTCAGGCCCAGCGAGGGATGACCGGTCGGCATGAAGGTTCCCATCTGAAAGGTGAGGTAGCGCTCCGGCGAGGCAAGCAAAGCGAACTTAAAACCGGCCTCGAAATCTCCCAAGCCACTCGCGTTCTTGAGAGTTCCACCCACGACCGACTGAAACTCGAGGGACCGCTCAGGAACGTCGGCGAAGAACGACAGGCGCTGAGACGGGGCATACTCCACATTCAGGTGCACCTCCTGAAAATTCAGCTTCATGGCGATTCCGTTTCCGGGTCCAGGGGCATGCGCGTCGTTATCCGGGCCCGCCAGAGTACGATAGCAGCCGCACTTCGCATAAAAAAATTCGGCGCGATCCGGATCCTGAAAATCAAAAGCCGCGTCAAACCGAAACCGAATTTGGCTCCCGACAATTGCATTGTCGATATAACCCGTTGCGCTTCCTTGCATGCGAGGTCCGGGTTTTGTCTCTGGCGCGGTCTTCCGCGGAGTCTGGCGCGGATAGGCAGCAAACGTCTGGCCTCGCCAGGCTGGGAAGAACTTAGAGGCGACAATTTCACCTGCGGCAGAGGGCTGTAGACTCGGCGGATTTTCTGTTTGCCCGAGGCAAAGGTGGGCAACGAATGGCAGCAGGGTTGCTAGGCGTACTAATACTTTCATGTCAGGTTTGGGTCAGCATATCACGGACCTCGAGAAATTGGTCGGAAATGACGGTTAACAGCTAGCCGGAAGGGTCGGTAGGGTTGCGCGATTGCGATTAGTTGAGCGGAATCGACGAGTTACGGGCAGAGTTCGAGGCAGTCCGCAATGCCGGATCAGGCGCAGAAACGAGACTCATCCCCGCTTCTCTGACAGTATCGACAAGAGCAGCCATGTGCTGCATCGTTGCGCGAGGATTGACGATACAAGCTCGAAGCCAGAAGTTATTGTGCAGCACAGTGCTTGAAAGAAATACCTGTCCGCCCAGTTGCGTCGTCTCCAGCACGGCTTGGTTGAGGAAATCGAGTGCCGTAGGGGCATCGCGAAGGCGCGGCGGGGCAAAACGGAAACACACGATGCTGAGACTTTGTGGCTCGGCAAGCTCAAAATCATCAGCGTTCCTCAGCAATTCCGATAAGTGCTCAGCGAGTTGGATATCTCGTTCGATCGAAGCGCGATAGCCGGAGAGGCCGTGATATTGGAGCACCATCCAGACCTTAAGCGCCCGAAAGCCGCGAGTCTGCTGAAATCCGAATTCGCTGAACCACGGCAAACCTCCGACTCCTTCGGGATTTCCGTCTGTTCTCAAGTAAGGCGGAACAAGACTGAAGGCAGCGCGCATCATCGCCGCGTCACGCACGAGCACCAAGCCAGCTTCCACTGGGATATACAGCCACTTGTGAGGGTCGAGCGCCACACTATCGGCGCGCGATAAGGCCTTCAACGCTGGTGCATATTGTCCAGAAAGAATCGCCGGGGCGCCATATGCGCCGTCTACGTGCAGCCAGAGGTTGTGCTTCGCACAAACATCAGCGATCTCGTCCAGCGGGTCGATCGCGCCCGTATTCACAGTTCCAGCGCTGGCAATGACGCACAACGGCCTATGACCCTTCGCGAGGTCCCCCTGGATGCACTTGTCTAAAGCATCCGGCCGCATGCGCCACGCCAGATCATGCTCGATGGTCCTGACGTTCTGAATGCCGATGCCGAGTAATTCCGCCGCTTTCTGATGGCATGCGTGACCTTCGCCGCTTTTATAGAGCAGGAGGGTCGCTGGCGCTCCCTGCACGCCCTGGGCTCGAACGTCAAATCCGCACTTGGCATGACGAGCCACCGTCAACGCGGTTAACGCAGCCATCGAGGCGCCACTGACCAGGAGACCCACGCTCTCGAGCGGAAAACCAAGGAGATGCTTGAACCAATTGATAACCTGGCGCTCCACATAAATCGCCGCATGATTGCCTCCCGCACAACTGGGGTTCATTGTGGCGGCGAGCATCTCCGCAAAGATACTAATTACCGTGGGCGGCGAATTGACCCACCCGTAGAAGCGTGGGTGACCGTTGCCGAACGGGAATGGTTCAATCTCCGATAAGAATTTGTCGAGAATGTGGTCTTCGGTGTCGCCAAATTCCGGCGCCGGACCGAATTCCAGGTAGCGATCCGCGAGCGCTCGCGGGAAAGGCTGGAACACGGGACGTTCCGGGAGGCGGGTGAGGTGGTTTGCGACGGCCGCTATTACGCGATCGCCAAATTTTTTGATTCGTTCAGCCGGCCAGTTCCAACTGTCTCGATCCGGTTCGCGAAAGTCACTCTCGCCGGGATTCATGGCCATCATGATTTTGCCTTTCTTTGTACGCTTGTGTTCCGGGGGTGGATTGATTTTTCGGCGAGCCTGTGGTGCACTCCCGCTGGGTCTCCGGAAACATCCATGGCGAGATAGTAAACGCACGGCTGTCGTGCCGGATTGGAGAACGCGTGCATACAATCACCGTCGTAGTAAATGCTGTCGCCCGGGCTCAAGGTATAGGGTTCGCCATTGAGTACAAGCAACAAGGTTCCTTCTTCGACCGCAACATACTCGCGAGAGCCGCGCGCGTGCGGCAGAAATATTCCTGCGTCGACATTTGGACCAAGCGTGGTGCGCATGAACTCGAATTCGACACCCGGCAGAACTGGCGACAAGATCCGCCGTTCCCAGCCCGATCGGTCGCGCGCGACCGCCTGATTGTTGTTGCGGAGAACGATGATGCGCGACTTGGATTCATAGGTCAGGAGACGCGCCAGGCTGGTATCGAGCCCGGTGGCGATGCGGTCCAGCAAAAGAACGGTGGCGGCTTTCGTTCCGCGCTCGACTTCGGAAATCATGCTTCGGCTGACGCGCGCGCGCGAACTCAGTTGCTCGAGCGACATGCCGCACCGCAGCCGCTCGTCGCGGACACGTTTACCGAGTTCCACTAGATCGAGAGTTTGCGGCGAGGTTGCTCGCTTGCGTACCGGCTTCGGCATTTCTTCTATAGTAGACGATTGTCCTTTATAGTGCCGCCCGGAAGAGCTTTAGCTGGAATCGAGACCATTGGTACCCTTTGTGTTACCAGAGCTCTTGCAACGGGACATCGTCTCCGTACGAGAATACATAGATCCGTCCGGCAAATCTCATTTCGGAGATTGGTTTGCTGAACTGAATAGCGTCCCTGCCGCAAAGGTTACCGTTGCCTTATATCGGTTGGGACAGGAAATTTCTCGAATGTGAAGGGTGTCGGAGCTGGTGTCTACGAATACAAGCTCGATTTTGGGCCCGGGTACCGGATTTATTTTGGCAAGGATGGCGATTCGAATTGTAATTTTGCTTGGCGGCAGCAGCAAGAAGCGGCAGAGGGCGGCCATTGCTGCCGCACAATCAACTTGGGCGGCCTACAAAGAATCGAAGTCAAAACCCTAAACGGCACGAAGACAGGATTAAAAAATGGCACTCACAAAAGATTTTCGAGAGACAACCTATGCGCGGGCGCAACGCGATGCAGCTTTTCGCAAATCTTTATTGACCGAAGCAGTGAACGCTTATTTCGGCGGGGAAGAAGCGATCGGCAAAGCTGTTTTGAAAGACCTAATCAACGCAACGATCGGATTTGAAAAGCTGGCTGCCGTTGTGCGGATCCCGAGCAAAAGCCTGCACCGTATGCTGGGACCGAGAGGAAACCCCAATGCCGCAAATTTCTTCGCGATTCTCCGTGCTCTTCAAAAGAGCGAGGGCGTGCGCCTAAGGGTTAAAGCTGCCTAGTTTCTGCTTCGAGTTGTGATGCTACACGATCCGGAGTTAAGTCCGGACGAAGTCGCTGTGACATGAACCTCGCCCACATCACTGCCGGATTGTAGGATGGCGAGGCACAAGCCATTGAATGCGTTGCGAGACTTACCCTTGTAACTCTCGTGACTCATGGGATTGCCGTTATCTAAACCAATGAGTTTCGCCGGCCCGTCGATAGTAAACGCGATCTCATTATCGGCGTTCGGCACGGTTCGGCCAGCGTCGTCAACCAACTCCGTCACGACATGCGCAACATCTCTGCGATCGGCGACGATCTGGGCGCGGTCGGGGGAAAGCTTCACAAGCACCGGCCCACCCGTAGTGAAAACCTCCACGGTGGAAACCACCTGTCCATTTTTCATGCCGACCGCTTTCAGCGCGCCGGGCTCGTAGGGCACATCCCAGGAAAGGTGCAGATCGGCTGTAGTTCGTGGCACCATGGCGGCTGGAGGGTAGTTGCCATAGCGCTTTTCCATTCCAAGGCGCGGGAAAGCGTAGCCTTTCACACCGAAGGATTTTCCGTTCAGAAAAAGTTCCACCGTCTGGCAATTCGTAAAGCACATCACGGGAATGATTTGACCTTCACGGCCCTTCCAATTCCAGTGCGGGAAGAGATGAAGGACAGGTTCGCTAGTCCATTGGCTTTGATAGAAATAAAATCCGTCTTTCTTGAAACCGCAGGTGTCAATCACCCCGGAGGAGGCGCTTTTTGAGGGCCATCTCGCCTCGCCGAGATAATCGAAGCCGGTCCACATGAAATCGCCCGCGACGTAATCGTAGGTACGCACGAATTTCCATTGCTGCTCGACATCGATGAGGACGTTTTTCAACATGCGGCCGAAGAAGCCGCTTTTCGCCCCATCCGAAATCAGCCAATCGTAATCTGCGCGCACCCCGCCGAAAGCGCTGCTCTCCGTTCCGATGAATTTACGATCGGGATAAAGATGGCGGTCGATGCTGTAAAACTTCTCGCGCCGATCGCGCCAGCGATCCACATAGTTGTAGCCGACGAGATCGAGTTGCGCCAAGAACTCCGGAGGGGCGGCCTTGGGCTCGGAAGCGATATGATCGCAAGCGGCTGTGACGGGGCGCGTCGGGTCTTCTTCGTGGAAGAGACCGACAAGTTTGGTTACAGTTTGAGTCCCGTCAGCAGCATCCTGATCAGGTATTTCGTTGCCGGTACTCCAAATTACAATGCAGGGATGATTTCTATCGCGGCGAATCATGGTGGTGGCATCGGTTTTCCACCATTGGTCAAAGAGCTCGTGATAACCATGTTTGACTTGACCTTTTGCGTAACGCCACTCATCGAAGGTTTCATCCATCACCAGAAAACCCATTCGGTCGCAAAGGTCGAGTAACTCGGGAGCAGGCGGATTATGACTCATTCGGATGGCGTTACAGCCCATCTCTTTCAAAATTTCCAGGCGCCGCTCCCAAACACGCTCGGGAACGGCGGCTCCCACCGATCCCGCCTCGTGATGATTGCAAACGCCGTTGAGCTTCATTTGCTCACCGTTCAGAAGAAATCCTCGATCGCGGTCGAAACGTATTTCCCGAACGCCGAATGTGGTTTCGTAATTGTCTGCCAGCTCGCGGTTTGGAAAGCGTAACTCGCTCAAAGCCGTGTAAACATATGCATTCTCCGGACTCCATAAAGCAGGATTTGCGAGTTGCACTTCCTGAATGAATTCGTACGCACCGTTGGGCGCGACATCCTGGGCCGATTCGGTTGAAGCGACCTCCTTTTTCTGGCGATCCAGAATTCTGGTGGTCAAAACAGGCCGCGTGCCGTTACTGGTTTCGTTCTGAACCCTGGTTCGAATGTTGATGCGGGCGGCTGTCTTGGAGACCTCCGGCGTCGTGATGTAAGTGCCCCAGCGAGCGACGTGAACCCGACTTGTTTCGAGAAGCCAGACATGCCGATAGATTCCAGAGCCGGAATACCAGCGGCAGTTGGGCTGTGCGGAGTTGTCCACACGCACCGCGATCAGGTTTTCCCCGGCTGGTCGCAGATGAGGGGTCAGGTCATAGACGAAGCTGATGTAGCCATACGGACGATAGCCCAATGACTGGCCGTTCAGCCAGACTTCACTGTGCTGGTAGATACCATCAAACTCAATGAAGACTTTCCTGGCCTGTACTCCGCGCGCGACGCGGAACTTCTTGCGATACCAGCCAACGCCGCTCGGCAAATAGCCGCCCGGTCCACCCGTAGGTTCGGTTTCTGCATACGGTCCTTCGATGCTCCAATCGTGAGGGAGGTCGAGGATTCGCCAATCGGAATCGTTGAAGGTGAACGAGTGCGCGCCGGCCGGGTCTCCTTTCATGAATTTCCATCCGAAGTCAAAGCTTTGCCGGGCGCGTGAAGCGGGGCTGGTTGCGGACGCCTGTTCAAACATGGCCGAGACAGCGGGTCGCACGATCGGAATAGCGATGGTTGAAGTTAGGATGTCCCGGCGCGTAATCTTGCTGCCCAAAGAGAATGGGTCCATGTTAGTGGCTTAGTGTGCCGGGCGCGCCTGGTACGTTTTGGCGAAGCCGTTTCTCGCATTCGTTACGGTGATCTCGCCGCCCGGGCTGATCTCGATATCGATTGAATGGCCCTGGTCGGGCATCCCGTTCAGGTTTGCGATGTAGTTCGGATCCTCGTTCAGGTCGGGATAGCGCACGCTGTAATGAACACGCCAAAAGCCCTGCAGGCCGGGATAGGTATCGACAGTTTTGATGACGCGCTCGTCACCTCCCTTAGTTGGTCCGTTCTGCATAATTGCGACGAGCGGATCGAGTGCCGCAGTGGCTGGGCTGCTTGAAAGATCCATACCGTGACCGGTAACAAAATAGAGGTCCACCTTTCCGACCTTGTTCGTCGGACAAAGCAACTCAAGCTCCTTGTTCCACGTGAGATCACCCAGTTCGAGGATTCGTGTTTTCCCGAATGTGATGAGCGTGCCAACCGACCGGACATTCTCTTCACCGCCATTACGATTCATCTGGGGAACGCTCTGGCAGAACGGATTGGGTTCACCGGCACCGGGCAGCGGCGCATCCAGCAGATGTCCGTCGCTGGTGACGAACTCAAGGTGCATCGACCCGATATCGAGCTTCTGGCCGACCTGGGCCGATATATGCGGGTGCCCCTGATAGGCGGCGACCCAGCCCGGATACAGGGTCGCGGGAGCGAACGCGAGTTGTCGCGGATTCGCGTTCGCTGGAGGCTCCTCCCGGTTCGGCCCGTGGTCGATGAAGGTATCAACCGGCAGTTTCGCAATCAGCGCCTGAAGACCTCCCAGATGATCCGCGTGATAGTGCGTCATGAGGAGATAGTCGATCTTCGTGACATCCAGGGATGCGGCAGCGGCGGCGATGCGATCGGCGCTCGAGGGCAAAGGGGCTGGAGGTGCGGCACCGGGAACGGGTCGTGGACCACCGAGCCCAGGCGCCCAGCCGGTGTCGATCAGCAGCGCCTTGCCTTCGGGCGTGACAAACAGCACAGCCGCGCCCCCTTCCACGTCGACGGCTACGATCCTGAGGTCGTTTGACGGCTTAGGCGCTTTTGAATCCGAGGCGCTTGCGGCGGTGGCAAGGGCAATCACGGAGATTGCAATGAGACTGCGGATAGTGCGTGGGATATTTTTCTCCTGTTCACTATTGGAACAGTTGCCAGGCACAGCAGTTCCTATGCTTCCGATCAGCGTTTCTCAGACAGGAAGAAGCCGCCGAGCCAATGGAAATCGCTATAGGGTTAGTCCTCGCCGATGAGCACGGGCAGATCTCTCAGATGACTTACCCATCGCTACGTTAACGATTTCGGCCCTGGAAAGGCCCACTGGACCCAGACCACTATCGACGTGACCTTCACACCCGGTCTCTTCCGCGAAATCGCCCACGGTATCAAGAGTGTCGAGAAACGCGCCCAAGGGATCCGTCAGTATCGTTAAAACTATTCCGACTACGGTGAGCCGACAAGCTCTCGAGCTTCTTGTTCTGCTCGTCGCTTTCTATCGCTGGATGCTCGATCGTTTGCATTGGCTCCCCGACATGGATTCGAACCACGATTAACGGCTCCAAAGGCCGCTGTCCTACCATTAGACGATCGGGGATCAGGGGCGAAAAGCTCAGTTTAGCAAGCGGCGGGAGGCGTCACCAGTCGGCATAGGCACTGTTGTCCAGCGCCGTTTTATCCGACCCGCTTTTGACATCGAAAATGCCGGGTGGGGTATTGCTGCCCCCTATAGACGTGTCTTCCATGATGATTCTCCAGGTGGAATCGGAGCCCGTCATGGGGTCCTGGGGAACCTGCCTCAGATACCCTTCGGAGACCAGATCCTGGAGCGATTGGGGCGCTTTCTGCTTGTCGATCGTATATTCGTCGATCATGGAACGCAACGTAAACAGGTTGTTGCGCAGCACGCTCTCTTTGGCCCGGATGATGGACTTCTGGTAAATCGGGAGGGCGATGGCGAGCAGGATCGAGATGATCGCCATGACCACCATCAACTCGATGAGCGTGAAGCCGCGCAGCACGCGGCGAAATTTCGAGGGACGATTCTCGATTTGGGCCAGCATTACCATTCCGAGTAGCGGCGTCCCGTCGCTCGCCTTATCCATTGTTTTGGAATACACGTCAAAGACGTTCTGCCCGCCCCAGGAGGTGGAATCCGGCTCGTCCTGCATGGCGCGTTTGCCCCAATCGGTATCGCCCGTCATCGGGTCCTTCGGGATACGGCGTAGGAAGCGCATTTTTGGGGTCTGGCCGCTGCCGCTCAGCGTGTTGGTCAGCGACACCCCATCGACAAGCGCTTCGAGCGTGAGCGGATAACAGTATGCATCCGGATTCGTCGATTGAATCTTGCCCTGATCGCAGTAATCTTTGTATCTGTCGATGGCTTTTCGCATGTCGTCAAGATCCCGATGCAATTCGGTCTCCCGTTGCCGGCGCACTTGGTAGCGCGCGGCGGGGACGGCCATGGTGGTGAGGATCAGAAGAATGCCGAAGGCCACGATCAGCTCTACCAAAGTCAGACCGGCTTGGCTTTTGCGCCGCCTTTGCAGCGCAGCACAGTCTCGAATACGTAACATCGACTTCTACCTTGTTCAGGAGGATGGCGGTCCCGGAGGTTTGGCCGGCGCCGCGGCGGGCGGATTCACCGGCTGGGTTTGCGGATGCGGATTCGCGGCCGGCGTCAAGGGCGTGGGAGGAGTCACCGGAATTGTCGACGGCTCCGCCGAAACAGCAGTGCCTTGCGGCTTGCGTTCTACCTTCGTGACGCGTTCGCTACCGGCGTAAATGCCCGGCTCACCCATCGCCGTCAGGTCGGGAGCGCGCAGGATATGCGGAATTAATGCAATCAGGATTTCGTTGTCGGTAGTGCTCTTGACCGTCGAACCGAACAAGTAGCCGAGCACAGGAATATTCGCGAAGCCCGGAACGCCGGAAAGGGCCGTACTCAACTCCTTGTCCGTCAGGCCGCCGAGAATACTCACTTCGCCATCCTTCATGCGGATGTCGGCCTCATCGACCTGCTGGCCGATTTCGGGTTCCTGGACACCGGCGATGGTAAGCCACTGCAACAAGTTTGTGATGTCCACCTTGACGTGCATACTGATCTCATCGGGACCGCTCACATGGGGCGTCAAATCGATGTTGGTTCCCACATCGATCTGTTGGAATTGCGTGGTTGCGTACGGAATAGATCCGGGCGTAGCGACGGCTGAATTCAGAGACCCCGAAACGTAGGGGATCTTCTGACCAACCTTCAGCGATGCCTTGCCGTTGTCGCTGGCTCGCAATTGCGGCCGCTGGAGAACGTGAGTGGTCGAATCATTCATCAGAGCCTGGATGATGGTACTCGGCAAACTGACCGAATAATCGGCAGTCGAGAGATGCCGCACGGAGGAGAGCGGTATCGAAGAGCCCGTGCCCGTGCTGGTGGTGGTACCGGTCGTGGTGCTGGTAGTCGTGCCGGTCGTAGTACTGGTGGTCGTTCCGGTTGTGGTACTGGTAGTCGTGCCAGTGGTGGTGCCGGTGGTCGTGCTCGGTACCGCGATCGAATTCCGCGGTGTGAAGTTCAACGGCGCAGTCAAGCCGCCCTGCCCCAGGAGCGACGCCCCAATCGTCGATCCTTTGGTCTTGTTGATTTCGAGCACAATGACATCGATCAGTACCTCAGGTTTCGGCCGATCCAAATCGTGAATCAGCTTTTCGGCCAGAGCGACGGTGTCCACCGTGCCGCGAACCACGATAGCGTTCTGACTTGGCACGGACATGACGCCGGTCATTAGTTTCGCGCCTTGCCGAACGCCATTGAAGATCTCATTGAACTCGTTCCCGACCGCGTTTTGAATGTAGAAGACCTTTACCACTTCGTCCTGATATTCCTGCCGTTTCGGGTCCGTTTCCTGCGTAACAAAGATGGCGTTGTGGCTGATGGGTTTCCAGAAGGCGTGGGTTTCAAGGGCGACGTAATTCAGCGCCTCTTCCAACGTGACGTTGGTGAGGTCCAGGTTGAAATTCTTGCCACCGGTCGTGTCGAGGCCCTGCGGATCAAAGAGAACATTAATGCCAGCCAGCTTGCCGATGCTTTCAAACAACACCCGGGAGGGCTGGTTATTGATCTTGATGCTAGTAATCGGGGTATTGAGAGACCGCAGCGTGGGCGGGCCTTCGAGTGAATTGATGCGCCGCTCCATTTCCTCGCGCGCCCGCTCGGCGGGAGTCAAGACCGGCACACCAGTGGGAAGTTTGGACTTTTCTTTGATCATGCCGGTGGTCTCGCGGATCAGTTGCAGCGAGACCTGCGAGCCGGGATCCGCGAGGAAGGCTTTTTGAAATTCGATTAATGCCTCTTCGAGCCTTTGCTGCTGCTGGAGTCTGCGGCCTTCGGCGAGGTGCGCCTCGAGAGCTTTATTGCGCACCCGCTGATCGGAGATCATATACAGCGCATCCTGGGAGTCAGTCGCGAGCGCCTGATCGTAATAATTCAAGGCGACGTCCCATTTCCTTTCAGCTTCGGCTTTGGCGCCGAGTTTCAGATATTTGTCGCCTTGCTTGGTCCGTGCCTGAATGGGCGGCAATCCCAGGATGAGGGCGCAGACAAGCGCAGTGGTCGCTCGCAATGCTTTCGGAAACCACTCCCTGACGGTCGTGGCTCGGTCAGTCATGGGTTGGTAAGTTGCTGTAAACACTTGAGCGCTTGGGGCATGTTAGACTACGCAATGGCCGCACAGGTTCGGGACGCCTCGACAGGCGGGTTCGTTGCGACGATAGAGGCTTAAAGAAATACTGTCGGACGGGCAGAATATTCCTCTCGTATTCGAATGGAAGACGCTCCAGACGGACGAGCCGTGGACTCCAGACCGGCTGCCAATTCGAGAATTTTAGAGCTTAACATGGCTGATGGGCGTGTCCCCGCAAAGCGAAATCAAGATTCTGAGCGATAATCGCTCGGCCGGCCACAATTTTCACCTACTCGACCGGTACGAAGCGGGTATAGTACTGACCGGCACAGAGGTCAAATCAGCCAAAACCGGCAAGATTCAACTCAAAGAAAGCTATGCAGAGGTGAGCGAGAACGAAGCATGGCTGATGAACGCTCATATCAGCGAATACTCGCACGGGAACATCATGAACCACGTACCGGTCCGGAAGCGAAAGCTGCTTCTGCACCGGTCGGAGATCGAAAAGCTGCGCGTCGAAACGCGCGAAAAGGGCCTGACGATTGTTCCGACCAAGCTCTACCTGAAAGCGGGACGAATTAAGGTTGAGATAGCGGTCGCACGAGGCAAGAAGTTCCACGATAAGCGCGAAGCAATAAAGACAAGGGAAATGCAAGCGGAGGCGAAAGCCGCTTTAGCGCGGCGCAGCCGACCATAGGTGTCCATGGAAATCAGAATCGAAACCAAACCAATAGAAAATTTAGCTGTCGATGCGCTCGCGGTGATCTGCTTCGAAACGGAAGAAGCAAAGGCGGGTGAAGAGGCGGCACGAGAATCCGATCCGGAGATTGCGGCGCAGTCCGGCTGGCTGGCTGAATTGCGCACCACCGGCGAATTCACAGGGAAACTTTACGATATTTCGATTTTGCATCGACCGCAGGGCACGCGCGCGAAGCGTCTGGTGCTGGCCGGGGGCGGAAAACGCGAGAAGTTTTCGCCGGTGGAAGCCAGTCGATTGAGCGGCGCTATTGTGCGAGCTCTCAAGAGCAAGGGCGTCCGGACGATTGCGCTGCTGCTTCCGGGAGGTCCGGAAGCGGATTTCGTGCGAGCGAGCACTGAAGGGGCAATTTTAGGGGCCTGGGAAGCGGACAAATATAAATCCGATCCGAAAAAGAACGACCGGCAGATCGACTCGTTTGCAATCCTCGCGCCGAAGGCCGTGCGGCTCAAAGACGCGGCAAAAGAGGGAGAGATTATCGGAAACGCGCAGAACGTCGCGCGCGATCTGGTGAATGAACCGGCGAATAAGCTCATACCGGCCGTTCTAGCCGAGGCGGCCCGAGCAATGTGCGCCGAATCGGGGCTCGAATGTGAAGTGCTCGATCAGGACGCAATGGCTCAGTTGGGAATGGGCGCTTTGCTGGGAGTGGCGCAGGGGAGCAGCAATCCGCCGTTCTTAATCGCGATGAAGTACCGGCCGGGGACGGAAGTGAAAGGCGATCACCTGGCGCTGATCGGGAAGGGCGTCACGTTCGATACGGGCGGGATTTCGATTAAGCCATCCGACGGGATGGAAAAGATGAAATACGACATGGCTGGGGCGGCGGCGGTGGTCGGCGCGATGAAGGCGATCGCCCAGCTCAAGCCCGCGATACCGGTAACCGGCTACGTGCCCACCGTGGAAAATATGCTGAACGGCAACGCGCAGCGGCCCGGGGACATTGTGACTTCGCTGGCGGGCAAAACGATAGAGGTGCTGAACACCGATGCGGAAGGACGGTTGATTCTGGCCGATGCGATCACGTACGCGAATCGCAACGGCGCGACCCACCTGGTGGACGCCGCTACGCTGACGGGCGCGATTGCGATTGCGCTGGGACATTACAATGTGGGCGCGTTTACGAATAACCAGGCGTTTCTTGAGAGTGTGCTTGCGGCGGCACGAGCGGCCGGAGAAAAAATGTGGCAGTTGCCGCTGGACGAGGAGTACAAAGAATATCTGAAGTCGGCGTTCGCGGATCTTCCCAATATCGGAGGACGCTACGGGGGATCCATTACAGCGGCCTGGTTTCTGCGGGAGTTTGCCGATCCGACTCCCTGGGTTCACCTCGATATTGCATCGACGGCCTGGCTGGACGATTCGAAAGCGTGGCTCTCGAAGGGGCCGACGGGGGTCGCTGTGCGGACGTTTGTACAACTCGCTGTCGACTGGAACCGCAAGTAAGCGAAACAGCGCCAGAGCTCGTCGGGTATGCTGAATCGCGGAGGTTGTCAGGATGGAGCTTCGGGTTCTCGCATTCGTACTGGCGGGCGGTAAAGGGACGCGGCTCTATCCACTCACCAAGGAGCGAGCCAAACCAGCGGTTCCCTTCGGGGGCCGGTATCGAATCGTCGATTTCGTGCTCAGCAATCTGATCAATTCGGGAATCTATTCGATTTACGTTCTTATTCAATTCAAGAGCCAGTCGCTGTTGCAACATCTGCGCGAGGGTTGGGAAGTCAGCGGGCTATTGAAGAATAATTTCATCATTCCGGTTCCGGCGCAAATGCGGTCCGTGCAAGAAGACTGGTACCGCGGAACGGCAGACGCGATCAGCCAGAACATCAACCTGATTGAACAAGCCGACCCGCACGTAGTTGTTATTTTTGGGGCGGACCACATTTACCGGATGAACATCCGGCAAATGATCGAATATCACATCGAGAAACGTTCGGCGGTGACGGTCGCTTCAATTCCGGTCAAGAAGGAGCTGGCTTCAGAATTCGGAGTGGTTGAGGCGACGCCGGAAGGCCGCATCGTGGGATTTCATGAGAAACGGAGCGATGCGCCAACCATGCCGCAGGATCCGCAGCGAGTGTATGCGTCGATGGGTAACTACATCTTTTCGACCGATTTGCTTTTGGAGGAGCTTTACAAGGACGCACAGGACGAAGAGAGCTCGCACGATTTCGGCAAAGATATTCTGCCGTCGCTGATTGGCCGCGCGGACATGTATTCGTACGATTTTCAGACCAACGTGATTCCCGGAGACCCGATCGGCTCACCGCAGTATTGGCGAGATGTGGGAACGTTGGACGCCTATTATGAGGCGAGCATGGATTTACGGGCCGTATCGCCGGAGCTGAATCTCTACAACCGGCAGTGGCCACTGCGCACAGCAGGCTACTTCGATGCGCCCGCGAAGTTTGTTTTCGACGAGGAAGGGCGCCGTGGGTTCGCGGTGGATTCGATTATTGCCGGGAGTTCGATCGTATCCGGCGGAATGGTGAAAGGTTCCGTATTAGGGCGCGGCGTGCGGGTTCATACGGGCGCTTCTATTGAGAATTCAGTCATCTTCGACAATTGCGATATAGGGCGGCACGCAAAGGTTCGCAGAACCATTCTGGACAAGAATGTCAAAATTCCGGAAGGGGCGCAGATTGGCTACAACCTGGATGAAGACCGGAAAAAATATTATGTTACGGAAAGCGGGATTGTGGTGATCGAAGGTCACCAATCGACGGTAGACATCGCTGTTCTACAGGTGTAGATCGGGCGGGCTGGCGCGCGGCGGATCGAGGCCCGGCCTCAGGAATGAGATGGATAATCCGACTGCGATGACGATCATCGAGCCGACCACGTTGTACCAGAGGAAAGAGATGGACGTGAACCAGGCGGCGGCGAAAATTGCAGCCTGGCCCGCCAACACACCCCAGAAGGCCGCCGTGCCGCGCACTCGCCTGCAGAAGAACGCAAGGACGAACACTCCGAGCAGGCTTCCATAGAACCAGGAGCCGACGATATTCACACGCTCGATCAGGGCGCCAAAGCCGCGGGCTCCCACAGCGGCAAACGCGACTGCGAAAGCGCCCCAGAACACGGTCAAGCAGCGGGACGCGAGCAGATAGTGGCGGTCAGTGCGGCTGCGGACGAAGTGGCGGCGATAAATGTCCACCACGGACACGGTTGCGAGTGAATTGATCTCGCCCGAGGTGGAACCCATAGAGGCAGAAAAAATCACGCCAATGACAAGACCAATCAAACCGACCGGCAGATACGATTTCACGAACGATAGGAAAATGTAGTTCGTATCGTCAAACTTCTCTCCGCCGTGCAGCTTCTGTACGATGTCGAGCGCCTGACGGCGGCTCTGGTTGAATTCGGTTTGCGCGGCGCGGAATGAAGATAGCGCGGATGACGTCTCCACGCCGGGGTGGCGCAATGCCTCTGCAAGCCGGTAGGCGGCAGCGCGACGCTGCTCGAATGTGACGCGGTATTGGGCTTCGGCCGGATTCCAGGCGGCTGTTTGCGCGGCCCGCTGCGCTTCGATGGGCTGAAAAATCATGGGCGAAGGCACGAATATAAAGAGCACGAACACCATGGCTCCGATGAACAGAATGAAAAGCTGCATCGGAATCTTGACGATCGCGTTGAACAGAAGACTTAGCCGGCTCTGGGCGATGGATTTGCCCGTCAGATAGCGCTGCACCTGGCTCTGATCGCATCCGAAATAGGCCAACGCCAGAAAACCGCCGCCAATGAGACCGCTCCACAGCGTATAGCGATCGTTCAGGTCCAGACGAGGATCGACGACGTTCAGCCGGCCGGCGGCGCCAGCGAGGTGCAAGGCATCCAGCACAGAAATACCGTGAGGAAACGCATGAAGGAGAATGAGCAGACTGGTAACCAGCGCGACGAAGATCATGGTCATCTGCTGCACGTCCGCCCAAGTCAGTGCTTTGATGCCGCCGGTGGCGGTATAGGTGACGACCAGCGCGCCGATTATCACGGTGATGAGCCGGTCAGACCAACCGAGCACGGAAGCGAGCGCGACGGCTGGAGCATACAGCCCAATGCCGGCCGCGAGCCCGCGCTGAATTAGAAACACGATGCTTGCTAAGGCCCGGGTCTTGGCATCGAAGCGCTGCTCAAGATATTCGTAGGCGGTATAGACTTTGGCGCGATGAAAGATAGGGACGGCCGTTGCACAAAGAATGACCATTGCGATGGGAAGTCCGAAGTAGAACTGCACAAAGCGCATGCCGTCTACGTAGCCTTGGCCCGTTGTGGAAATGAACGTGATGGCGCTTGCCTGAGTGGCGAGGATGGAAAGTCCCATCGCGTACCAAGGCATGCTTTTCCCCGCAAGCAAATATTTATTAGTTGTGCTGCTGCCGCGGCCGCGATACAGTCCGAAGCACACCAGCGACAGGAGCCAGCCGAACATGACAACCCAATCGATGGGTTTCATGTAAGCGCTCTCCGGAGAAAAGCCACTTGTTCCCGGCTGACGCGGCCGAAACTCGTTTCAGGCAGGCGTGCCGCGCGCCCGACGTGGACCTCCAGCAACGTTGGCTCGTTTTTTATAGCATCGAGAAACGAACGGTGGAGGCCGACGCCCGCAAGAATCGTGATCTCAGGGGCTGCGAGGAGTTGCCATTCCAGTAAGTGTCTTATCCGGTCGAGGTCCGATCCTACGCCACCCCTCGTCAGGATTCGATCGATTTGCGGCATGGATTTCAACTGCGCGATCGCGCCTGCGGCATCCGGGAGATCGTCGAATGCTCTATGAAAGGTGGCTGCATGGTCCGGCACAACCGCAAGGAGTTCTTGCATCGCATCGAAATCGATGACGCCTGTTTTGAGGAAGCCGAGGACAAACCCATCGATTGGAAGCGCCGCTATGCTGCGCGCCTGCGCCTTGAGATCGGCAAGCTCCTGGGGGCCGTCGAGAGACATGGACGCGTTTCCGCGGAGCATCACCCGGACGGGGAGGTTGACGGATTGAAGCACATCGCGAACAAGCTCAGGGGAAGGCGTCAGACCTCCAACGTCGAGAGAGCGGACAAGCTCAAGGCGATCCGCGCCAGCGGCTTGCGCCTCGAGGGCTTCATCACAGGAGGTGACGATCACTTCGAGGAGCTTGCTTTTCACTCTGGCGAGCACCCTAATACCGAAACAGGACGGTGAAGAAATATAAACCGAGGATCAACAGAAGCAAATAACAGAGCACAGCGACATATATTCGCCGCCAGCGGCCCAGAAAAGGCGGAGGCTCCCCGCCGGTATCCTGAAGTTCGACAGCAGCCGGATTGTATCGATCCGAGCGTTCTTGGCTCTCCATTACGGTCTACGCATGTGCTCGGAATGGTAGCAGTAGCAAGATATAGGCTGACAATATTACTCTAAAAGTTTCGAGAACAAATACCGGCAGCAGTTGGATTGCGCTCGATTAACATATCTCGGGAGCAACTACTGTCATCCGATAAACTGAAGACCTTGGGAAATCAGTCCACACGGCAGTCTAACATTCTGGTTGTCGATGACGAAGAGTCGCAGCGTACAACGTTAGCGCCCATGATTTCGGCGTGGGGCTTCAACGTCGAGACGGCAGCGGACGGCCAGGAAGCGCTGGACAAACTCACAACGTTCTCGGCTAACGTGATCGTGACGGACCTGATGATGCCGCGTATGGACGGCTTCGAGCTGATGAAGCGGCTGGCTTCGGATGGAAGCATGCCGCCTGCGATTGTCCTTACGGCTTTCGGCAACATCGAGACGGCCATTCAGACGATGCACGAGCTGGGCGCATTCTGGTTCCTCGAAAAACCGATTCAACCTTCGGCTTTGCGTTTTTTGATTGAACGCGCTTCGGCGCAGAGCCAATTAACCGAGGAAACCGAGCGGCTGCAGCGCGAGCTTTCTTATAAAGGCGTTCTGGTGGATATGGTGGGAACGTCACCGCCGATGCAGCAGGTGTTCTCGACGATCCGCCAGGTTGCACCGAGTAAGGCCGCGGTGTTAGTGGCGGGCGAGAGCGGGACAGGCAAAGAGTTAGTGGCGCGAGCCATACATCAACTCAGTACCCGGCGAGGGGGCCCGTTCGTGGCGATCAACTGCGCGGCGATGCCGGAAACATTGATGGAGAGCGAACTATTCGGACACGAGAAGGGAGCTTTCACAGGGGCATTGGAACGGCGCGCCGGTTGCTTCGAATTAGCCCAACATGGGACGCTGTTGCTCGATGAATTGGTCGAAATGCCGTCGGGTACGCAGGCGAAGCTGTTGCGCGTTCTGGAGGATTCGCGGGTGCGAAGGCTGGGAGGAAAGAACGAAATTTCCGTCGATGTTCGCGTGATCGCCGCAACGAACCGCAACGTCGACGACGCGCTGAAAAAAGGGGATCTCCGAGAGGATCTTTACTATCGCCTAAACGTTTTCCAAATCTCGCTTCCTCCGTTACGGCAGAAACTCGGCGACTTACCGGTGCTATGCGAGGCGCTGATCCTGCACCTGAATCGAAAGCACTCCTGCAATGTGACGTACGTGACCCAAGATGTGATGGAGGCCTTCAAGAAGTATTCCTGGCCTGGAAACGTACGGGAGCTACGGAATGTCCTGGAGCGCGCTGTGATCATGGCCGGGGAAGGCGCGATTCAGATGGCGCATCTTCCCTATGATTTCGGTGTGTCGGTGGGCTCCCGCGCATCGGCACAGGTGTTCGAGCCGGAAAGCGTGCGATTGCCGGTCGGAATAACAGTGAGCGAGGCCGAAAAAGCGCTTATTCAGCTTACGTTACAGCACACCAAGAACAATAAGACACGCGCGGCCGAGATTCTCGGCATCAGTCTCAAAACGTTATTCAACAAGCTCAAAGAGTACGGTTCGTCGGAATCCACCGAATAGGCGAGATAAAACGGCGGGCGGCCAGTGAAACTGAAATCGCCCGAGTTGGACCCTCGTGCTACGCTCAAGTTTTCTTGAGGAACAGGCCTGGATTTTCCGTAGGCCAACCGCAAAAAGTGTCATCCGTTTCCGAACTCAAAAGAACGGCGCTGTTTGATGCGCATACCGCGCTGAACGCGAAACTCGTCGATTTCGGCGGATGGAATATGCCCGTTCAATATTCGGGTATCCTGCAGGAACACAATGCCGTCCGCACCGGCGTAGGATTGTTCGACGTCAGCCACATGGGCGAGCTGGAGATTCGCGGCCCCGAAGCCGAAAAACTGATGAATTACGTAGCGACTAACGATGCTACGAAGCTGAAGGCCGGACAAGCGCACTATTCGGCGCTGCTCTATGAACACGGAGGATTCGTCGACGATATTCTGGTGCACAAAGTTTCGGCAACGGATTTTTTTTTGTGCGTGAACGCTTCTAATCAAGAAAAGGATTTCGAGCACATACGCGCGCAGAACAAATTCGACGCGGATGTTCAATTCGTCAGCGACCGGTATGCGCAACTGGCCATTCAAGGGCCGAAAGCGCTAGCCACACTACAGAAACTCACGCCAACGGATCTAGCAAGCATCAAATATTATTGGTTCACCGATGGCGAGGTAAGTGGCGTTCCGGCGCGCATCGCGAGGACGGGGTATACAGGGGAGGACGGATTCGAGATTTATATTCCACCCGAATCGGCCCCGCAACTGTGGAACAGAGTTTTGGAGGCGGGAGAGGAGTTCGGAATCAAGCCGTGCGGCTTAGGCGCGCGCAATACGTTACGTCTTGAAGCCAAAATGGCGCTCTATGGCCACGAGATTACGGCTTCCATTAATCCGTACGAAGCGGATCTCGGCTGGATCGTCAAAACGGGAAAGGGCGAATTCATCGGACGAGAAGCCCTGGAGAAGACCGTGGCAGATGGGGTCACGCGGAAGCTGGCGGGTTTTGAGATGAGAGAGCGCGGAATCGGACGCGATGGATACGAAGTCTGGATCGACGGCGCGCCGGCCGGTTGGGTGACAAGCGGAGGTCCTTCGCCCACTCTGGGTAAAAACATCGGATTGTGTTATGTACCGACGGAAAAAGCGACGCCCGGAACGGCAATTCAAGTGATGATTCGCAATGCACCTGTGGAAGCCGTAACAGTTCCGACGCCATTTTATAAACGAGCAAAGACATGAGCTATCCCGAGACATATCGATATACCAAAGAGCACGAATGGGTGAGCGTCGAAGGCGATCAGGGAACGGTCGGCATCACGGACCACGCGCAGCACGAACTGGGCGATATCGTTTTTGTCGATCTGCCCAAACCCGGTGCAAAGGTCAGCAAGGGGCAGACATTCGGATCTGTCGAATCGGTGAAAGCCGTCTCGGATATCTATTCGCCGGTTTCAGGTGAAGTGATTGCGGTCAACGAACTGCTCTCGAAGAGTCCCGAGAAGCTGAATGAGGATCCGCACGGAGCAGCGTGGCTGCTGAAAGTAAAGCTGTCCGCACTCGATGAAGCGAACGGGTTGATGTCCGCTGCGGATTACGAGAAGTACATAGGCGCGGAATAGGCAAGCTACATTCTTCCGGAGAAACAACAGCTTTTTGCGATATCTACCGAAATCAGATTCCGAGCGCCGCGAGATGCTCGATACGATCGGCGCGAGATCTGAAGAAGATCTCCTAGCCTATCTGCCCCATGACATTCGCTTCAACGGCCGGCTCAATATCGCAAACGGGAAGAGCGAATACGAAATTGTCGATTATTTCAAACAACGCGCGGCGCAGAACGCAAACGGATTCGCGAGCTTTCTGGGCGCGGGTGTTTACAACCATTACCGGCCCGTGGTGGTGGACACAGTTGTCTCGCGCGGCGAGTTTCTTACTTCGTATACGCCGTATCAGGCCGAGATTTCACAGGGCACGCTGACCAGCATTTTTGAATTCCAGACGATGGTCTGCCAATTGACCGGCATGGAAGTGGCGAACGCGTCCATGTACGACGGTTCATCGGCGGTGCCGGAAGCAGCCATGATGGGCGTGCGCGTGACCCGGCGTGACAAAACTCTGGTCAGCCGCGCGGTTCATCCGGAATATCGCGAGGTGTTGCGGAACTATACGCGGCACCAGGGCATCCCGGTCGAAGAACTGGCCTATGGAAAAAACGGACAGCTCGATTTAGACGATTTGAAGAAAAAGCTTGGCGATGACGTGGCGAGCGTGATCGTGCAGACCCCGAATTTCTTTGGTCTGCTGGAGCAGATCAACGAGATTTCGCGGATGGTCCATAGTAGAGGCGCGCTTCTGGTGGTCGTATTCACGGAAGCCGTTGCGCTTGGCTTGCTCGAGCCGCCCAGGGAGGCCGATATTGTCGTAGGCGAGTTGCAAAGCTTTGCCATCTCTCCCAGCTATGGAGGGCCATTCGTCGGGATTATTGCGACACGCGAGAAATACATTCGACAAATTCCGGGCCGCCTGGTGGGCGAAACGACCGATGCCGAGGGCCGACGCGCGTTTTGCCTGACGCTCGCCACACGAGAACAGCACATCCGGCGCGAAAAGGCGACATCGAACATCTGCACGAATCAAGCCCTGCTGGCGCTGATGGCCACCGTGTTTATGTCGCTCTATGGCAAGCGAGGACTGCGCGAACTGGCGGAGCAGAATCTTGCCAAGGCGCATTATCTGGCAAGCAAACTGCCGCTGGTTTTCGAAGGACCATTCTTCAACGAATTTGCCGTACGGAATAACGGCAAAACACCGGAACAGATCAATTCCGCGCTACTCGACCGAAAGATCATCGGCGGTTTGCCGCTGGGGCGCTTTTATCCCGAATTGAAGGATTCCATGCTGCTCTGCGCAACAGAGATGAACAGACGCGAGGACATGGACGCGATAGCCGAAGTGGCGGGTCGTAGCCAATGATCAAGAAAGTTTCCAGACATATCGTTCAAGAAGAGCCGCTGCTGTTTGAGCGGAGTTCGCCTGGCAAGTGCGGTTATCAACTGCCCGATCTCGACGTTCCGGCAGTAGACGCCCGGGCTGTGCTGGGAAGCGGCAACGTGCGATCCGAAATCGAAGAATTTCCGGAGGTGAGCGAATTCGATGTGATTCGTCATTTCACGAGGCTCTCGACCTGGAATTACGCAATCGACTTAGGGCTGTATCCACTGGGATCCTGCACGATGAAATACAACCCGCGCGTGAATGAGCTCGTGGCGCGAACCGAAGGGCTGGCGTGGGCGCACCCGTACCAACCGGAAGGGTTGGCGCAAGGCTGCATGGAAGTGATCGCCGCGCTCGAGCAGGCGCTGAGGGAAATCACGGGCATGGACGCGGTTACCTTGCAGCCGGCCGCGGGTGCGCATGGCGAATTCACCGGGATTCTGATGATCCGCGCGTTGCTCGAGACCCGCGGAAACCCGCGGAAGAAAATCCTGGTCCCGGATTCGGCGCACGGAACAAATCCCGCGACGGCGATGATGGTCGGCTATACGGTCGAGAACATCAAATCGAACGAGCGCGGAATGATCGACCTCGACGTCTTGGACCGTGCGACGACGGAAGATGTAGCCGGCCTGATGATCACGAATCCGAATACGGTGGGTGTATTCGAGGAAAACATTCGTAAGATCTGCGGAATTCTCCACGGCAAAGGCGCGCTGGTCTACATGGACGGGGCGAATATGAATGCCTTAGTTGGCATTGCGCGCCCGGGCGAGTTTGGAGTGGACGTCATGCACCTGAACCTGCATAAGACGTTTTCGACACCGCACGGCGGTGGCGGACCGGGTTCAGGCGCGGTCGCAGTGGCCAAAGAACTGACACCGTTCCTTCCGGGTCCGCGATTGAAACGCGAAGGCGATCAATGGAAATGGGTTTACGATCTCCCGGATTCGATTGGCCGCGTACGCGCTTATTACGGAAATTTCGGAGTTCTGGTTCGAGCGCTCGCGTACATCATGGCTCACGGAGGCGACGGACTTCGGCGGGCGACACTCGACGCGCTGCTGAATGCGAATTACATTCGCGCGCTGCTGGAGCCGTATTACCAAATCGCCTATAAGGCGCCGAGCATGCACGAGTGCGTTTTCAGCGACGATCGTCAAGCGAAGAAGGGCGTGCGCACCGGCGATATCGCAAAGCGGCTTATCGACTACGGCTTCCATCCGTACACGGTCAGCTTCCCGCTGATTGTGCGGGGAGCGATGATGATTGAGCCGACGGAAACCGAGAGCAAGCAGGAGCTCGATCTGTTTACGGACGCCATGATCTCGATTGCGAAAGAGATCGATTCGGATCCAGAGCTGGTGCTCAAAGCGCCCTATTCGACGCGCACCCGGCGGGTGGATGAAGTTACGGCTGCGCGTAAGCCGATCGTTCGCTGGAAAAAAACGGCGGACAACCATTCCCTAACGGAAGTGTGAAAAATCCGGTACAGGCGAGATTCCGCTTGCTGACGCGCGCGGTTCTGGTGTTGGCGGCCGTTAGCAGGGTGAGTTGGGGCTGATTCAGGCGGCGATTGGGGCCGTATCCGGAGCCGACACGGTGGAATTCGCGGCGAAGTATCGTTCTTTTTGCTCCTGGAGGCGAACTTCCGCTGTAACCACCTTGTAAGGATGGAGCTCGTTGCGTTGCGCGTGCTGTGTTTCGCGACGTTCTTCCTGGGCCTGCGCCCGTTTCTGCGAAGCAAAGCCAATCTCGGCTTGCAGTCTTTCTTTCCTTCTCTTTGCCAGCTCACTGGCGGCGCGCTGATAGGCCCGATCCTGGGCCGTCTGGTAGCGGATGTACAAATCCAGGTCGGCGCGCACGCAGATTCCTTCTTGGCCCTTGGCGATATTTTCGTCCGTGCGCGGCTGGACCAGGAAGCAGGCTTCCTGGAGGCGAACGGCGCGGTCCGACGTCCAGGTGTGGCGGACCATTTTGGCGACCAGCTCGCGTTCCACATCGTCAGCCGGCTGTTCGGCTTGCATATAGCGCTCGAGCAGGTCGTTATACTCGGACTGGCTTTCACATTCCAGCACTTTGAAGGTGCCGCAAAGACCGTGCTTGCGGCCGTTTTGGGAGACCTTTTCCCGGCCTGTGTCGGTGCGGGGCCCGGTACTTTTTTGCGCGTTCGCGCGGTTGGCTGTGAGCTGCGATTTAGAAGGCATAGTTCTTAGTTAAAGGACCAAGAATTGAGAACTGCTTAGCGGTTCCCGGTAAGTGGAAGCAGGGGCAGGAGATCGGGTTTTGAGCTATTGTTGTGAACAGCTCAGTAGAGCGGCCGATAAGACGCCATCGACAGATAACTCATCCAGCGAATTGGAGCGAATTACCGTCACGTCTTTGCCGCGTGGGGCCCATACCTCGGGATTTGTGGGGCCGAATAGGACAAGCGTAGGGACACCTACGGCGGCGGCCAGATGAGCAGTGCCGGAATCATTGCCGATAAAGAGCCGGCATCCTGAAATCCAGCGAGCAAGTTCCCCAAGATCGTCAAAGCGCCTGGCGTTTGGCAATTCTTCCTCAGGACCGGCGGTCCATTCCACCTCCAAAGGCAACTGGTGCGCCAGTTCACGAAAGCGCTGCAGCGGCCAATTCTTTTTGCCGCTGCCCGAGAAAGGGTGAATGATAATCGTGCCGCGCTGGATTGCAGGCGGCAGGTCAATGCGCGGCATTAGTCCGATGCCTGCACCGACTTGTTGAGCGAAGAAGTCGGTCGCATGGATTGAATAGCCTGGCGGCGGCAGCGCCGGTTGAAATTGGCAAGAGATGCCGTCTCGAAGCAAGGCTTCGCGAAATTCGGGGCGATTCGCGCCATACCAACTCACAATGGAGTCAAACGACCGCAGCTTGTGCAGCAAGGCTGGGGCGGTTGGGAGATCGCCGATTCCAACCATATTCAGTCCAGTGGAAATGAGGGGCGCCGCGAGATCTGCAAAGCGAACGAGGGGAACGACCGGTGAGGGAACCCAAACTTCGGTGTAATCGGCCGAAAGAAATTCGAGAGCGGGAAACGACAGGATGCAATCGCCGACAGCGCCGGGGCGAATCAGGAGACGCCGCACTCGAAATTACTGGATAACAACGGGGAGGTGAATATCAACGGAAGCAGGGCGGAAACACATTTCCGTGTTGCAAGCCTGATAACGCAGTTTGCCGTTCAAGGTCACGGGGCCGGCTGGAGCATTCTGAGGCGCTTTTAGCTCGCTCTGAATATCGAAGGTGCCGGTGAAGACCACAAGTGTATCTTTGCCGAGTTTCATTTCTTCCGGCTTCGGATAGGCGACAGACTTCGTCTCGAGAGGCCCGTCTGCCCACGTAAGCTTTAAAGGAATGAGGTACTCGTCTCTCGGTTTATCGCTGTTGACGTGGAAACCCGGGAGTACAGCGACTTTGAGGATGCCGGTAGCGGTGGCACCACGCTTGACTGTAAGCTGTTCCGGTTGGGCGACGGTCAGCTTATTCTGCTGTGCGAGGGATAACAGCGGCAGGCAAAGGATGCAGATGCAGCAGAGAAGCGTTGGTTTGCTGTTTAATGCCGAGAAGGTCTTGAATCTCTCTAAGATATTCATTTTTGGCGGCCAAGCCGACGTGAGGGGCGAACGCGAATTTGCCATCGCGGTCAATGATAAAAGTTGTTGGAAGCGAATCGACACCGCCATAGAGCTGCGTTACGCTGTCATTGCCGAGGAGTATCCGGTAGTTGATCTTGCGCTCGGCAATGTAGGGCTTAATAGCTTTCCAGCCCTCTTCATCCATCGATACGCCAATGACTTCGAAGCCTTTCGACTTATATTCCTGCTCGAACTCGACAAACCAGGGAATTTCCAGTGTACAGGGACCGCACCAGGTAGCCCAAAAGTTCAGAAGTACAACTTTGCCCCGGTAGTCGCTTAACTTGACTTCCTTACCGGCGGCATCGGTGAGCGTGAAATCCGGCGCGATCTTTCTATCGTCAGAATGCTGGGCGGAGGTCTTCGGTTTCGCTTCAGCAGTCTGATTGGAAGAACACCCGGACAACAGCGCCGCCGCAGCGATCACCAGCATAGCTATCCATTTGCGGTCGATCAAAGGGCTCAAACTCCAGTGTATCGCTGGCGCTGGAATCAGCAGCGAAACGGGCGTGCGACCGCGCTCTCGAGCCAAGCCGTGCGGCGAGCTCGCCAGCGCTTCGCAAGCGTGAAGATTTCATGATCTGCAAGACCGGCATACAGATAGGCGGCCGTGTCGCAGAAGCTTTCGCAGACATACTCCTGCCACAGACGCGCAGGCAAGGATGGACGGTTGAAGGGTAAAAGGCAATGCTTCTTAATACCAGCCGACTCGCCCAACTCGCCTCGGGCAGCGCGGCTCAGTTCCAGCCGGAGCAAATCGGCAAATTCTTTTCGGGATGCGCTGGCAAGTCGAGCCCAGACAAAGTGGAAAATCTCGTGAACTACGATGAGCCGGAATAGCGCCGGAGTGGCGAACAACTCGGTATCGAGAACAATGTGACGGCGGCGGATGAAACTCGCGGCGTGGACGGGCTTACCGCATCCCGCGCGAGCGGACAGCAACTTGCCGCGATGGGCACTCAGGGCCGGGCGGCTGGAAATACGGATGGGCCTGCCGATCAGGGGCGGGAGCGCGAGCAGAATATCGCGCAGCGTCGAACGCTCGCCGTTACTGAGCCGGAGGTTTAGGCGGAGTGGTTTGGGATGGCTTCGGCGATCCAGGAGACGCCGGTCTCTGGAGCGATGGAAGATTGGAGCTGGGCGCGCTAGAGGCAAAGAAATCGGGATCTTGAACCTGAATTTTATACTTTTCCAGTTGCAGCTTTTGGACAATCTGGGCACGCACCTCTTCAAAGGGCGTTACGCTGCGCTTATCGAGCTTCAGAATGAAATAGCCGCCGGTTACCCGGACCGGCTCGGAAACCTGACCGGGCTGCAGCTTAGCAACCGCCGTCTTGATATCGGGAGGAAGTCTCGGATCGCTGGTAAGGTATGGACCGCCAAGATCGCCGCCCTTAGCAGCGGATTGCTGCTGGTCGGAGTCGGTACGGGCGAGCGCCGAGAAATCGCCTCCATCCTTGATTTTCTTTTCCAGATCGTTGGCTTTTTGCTGCGCCTCGGCCTCTGTCCGATTGACGGCCGCTCCCGAGGCCGGTGTCCCAGGCGGATTAAAGGCGATGAGAATGCCGCTCATTTTGAGTTGTTCGAACTCGCCCGGGTGCGAGCTGTAGTATTGTTGGGCCTCGCTCGCGGACCCACCGGAACTCTTCGAGATATCGCTCAGGTACGCTTTCGCGAGAACCTGTTTGCGATCTAACTGGATTTGCTCTCTCCAGGGTGATTGCTGATCCAGCTTCAGTTTTTCCGCTTCGTCCGAGAGTTGACCGACGGTGTATAGCTGCTGCAGCAAGCTCGACAGACTCTGCACGGTACGCCGCTGATCGTCCGGTATTTGCTTGAGCATATTCACGGCCTGCTGCGCCGTGATCGGATGCCCATCGATGGTCGCGACGACTTTGTTCGGATCTTGCTTCGCGACGGCTTCGGGGCCTCTGACTTTCAATCCACCCGTATCGGAGGGAGTGGACGGGGCTTGTGCCTGAGTGGCCGATCCGGAACTGCTGCTGGATGCGGGAGGCTTAGGCGGCGATGAGGTCCCCTGCGCGTAAGCAAATATTCCACAGGAGAGAACAACAATAACGGGTACACTACGCTTCATTCAAATTCGCTTTAATACCTCCAACTCTAGCATGCGTTGGAGGGATGAGGAGTAGCGATCCGGCAGGGGCGTTACTGCACGTATGCCTTCTTCAAGTTGGCAGCGGACTTTGCCTTGGCGGCATTGCTGACCTGAATGTTATTAATCACCTGGACAGCGCCAGCCGTTCTGGCCATGCGCGTCGCGGATCCTTTGTGCTGTATGACATTGGTGGTTCCTTCCCATGTGACAACGCCACGCTGCACCCGAAAGTGAAACCCGTCTTTCCCAATTTTGGATTTCGCCAGCTTGACTCGAATGGCCGCTTCAATCTGGGCGTCATTGGGAGCCGCAGCGCGCTGAATGGTAGAAGCTGCAGCGGGCGAAACGGCGAGAGCTGGGAATGACAGCATCCCGGCTAAGACTGCGATAGCCACAAATGGCGACAAAAAACCTTTCATAAGCCTCCCTGTCACCGGAAGAGTGGCGGCAGAGAGGCTTTATTCGCAATTCAGAGGCAGTGTCTCGTTTTGTTTATCTATGTTCGTGATGATCATCGTGTCCGTGATGGTCGTCATGGC
Organism: uncultured Acidobacteriaceae bacterium; assembly: GCA_963722935.1. Taxonomy (GTDB): domain Bacteria; phylum Acidobacteriota; class Terriglobia; order Bryobacterales; family Bryobacteraceae; genus Bog-105. The sequence continues at coordinate 103,078 of CAVROY010000004.1, forward strand.
CATGAAAATCATGATGCTCAACATAGTGACCCGGAGCAGGGCGATAAGGCCGCGCGACCGCGTAGGGGTGCACATAGACGCCGCGGTTCACCCAGGTTCTTCCCCAAGGGTGTCCATCGAGCAGAATGGCATGACTACGCCAGCCGAAACCAACCGATCCCCAACCCCAGGGCGCAAACGCTCCGCCAATGGTGATTCCGGGGCCGAAACGGATTGCGCCGCCTAAGAAGAAGCCGGGTCGCGGAGGAGCATAAACAACGTATGGATTGTAATAGGGGACGTAATAGTAGCCGGGATTGATGGGCATGATCTCAATATCGCCGGGACCTTCGTAAACCACTCTGTCGTATTGGTTCGACTGGAGATAGTGATATTGGTACGCCATTTGACGATCGCGCTGAACGGCATCCATGACATCGTTGCGCTGCGCTAATACAGCATTTCCGAGTTGCTGGGTCCAGCCCATATATTGCGCCATGTACCCCAGCACTTGCGGGAACGGCAGCAAAGCGATTACACTTTGATCCCACGGAAGCTGATCCTGTTGAATGGCCTGCGCAAGCTGTTCGCCATGCAAATAGCTGTGCTGGTTTGCCCAATTTGCGGCCTCGGGAATCTGGTCAGGAAAGGTCGAGGCGGTCAGGACCTGGGCTAAGAGCCCGTCCGGATACAACGCGATGGGACCGACCAACTGATCGAGCTGCTGAGGGGGTATTGGCGCGGGCTGCTGCCCTTGCGGGTATTGCGGATATTGACCCTGCTGCGGATACTGGCCTTGGGGCGGCGGCCCTTGTGGCGGGTATTGACCTTGCTGCGGGTATTGGCCCTGCTGCGGATATTGGCCGGGTGGTGGTGGCGGCGGTTGTTGCGGGTACTGCTGGGTTTGCGGATATTGGCCAGGCGGCGGCTGCTGAGGATACGGATCTTGAGCGAAGCTGGTGCTTACTGCAAAACCTGCAGCAAAAATGGCTCCTAGCATAGTTGAAATGAAAGTTTTTGTTTGCATACCTGCAACTCTCCTATCGGCACGTCGCGATTCAAACGCGCATCTGTCTATTGGACGCCGCGATTTGGAATTCCGATACTCGGGCCAGTTCTTGGGGTCATTAAGGCTCATTAAGTAACTTAGATACCAGGGGCTTAATCCCATCACCTTGATGAACTTTCATATGAATCGTATGTCGAAGCGAAACCGCGTGCTTGTGACTTGCGCCGCTGGAATCGCACTGGCTGGGATTGCGGTCACGGCCATTTGGGCAGAAGAACCAGGGCTGGACGCTGCGCAGCACGCAGCGCTCGTCAATGCGGATGCAATGCACATCGATCTGAATCGCGGCGCAGCAGGACTATCGCGCTGGCTGATGGCGCTCCGCACTCGGGCCAGCATGTTGATGGTCGTTGCGCACCCGGATGACGAAGACGGCGGTCTCCTGGCGTACCAGACTCGTGGCTTCGGAGCGCGCGCGGCACTGATGACACTCAACCGAGGCGAGGGCGGGCAGAATGCGATGTCCATGGATCTGTACGATGCGCTCGGATTGGTACGTACGCAAGAGCTGCTCGCTTCGGACCGGTATTACGGCGTGGATCAATATTGGGGCCGCGAGATCGATTATGGATTCTCCAAGACTCGCGAGGAAGCACTAGAAAAGTGGGGCTACGACCGGGTGCTCTCCGACGTGGTTCGCGTGGTGCGCATGACGCGGCCACTGGTGATCACTTCGGTGTTCATCGGAGCGCCCACGGATGGACACGGCAATCACCAGGTCTCCGGCCAAATGGCGCAAGAAGCATTCCTCGCGGCCGCCGATCCTAACCGGTTTCCCGAGCAGATTCGCGAGGGCTTGCATCCATGGCAAGCGGCGAAAGTCTATTGCCGAGTGCCATTCTTCGACGCAAAAGACCATACGATCTACGATTATGCGACGGATAAATATGTTCCCTTGCGATTCTTCGATTACCTAAACAAGACGTGGAGCAGCAGCACGCCGGAAGCGAATTACACGGTGCCTGAAGGCAACCAAAATCCAGTCGCCGGTTTGACGTTTCTACAGATCGGGCGCGAGGGCTGGGGTTACCAGAAAAGCCAGAACGGCGGTGGCACGCTGCCTCAGCCTTCGCTGAATACCGTCTCTTATCATCGCTACGGATCGCGGGTTGCGGTCGCGGATAAAGAAAATTCTCTTTACGACGGACTGGACGTATCGTTGATGGGGATCGCCAGCCTGGCAACGGGCGACATTGCGTTTGTGAAGCAGGGCTTGGAGCGCATTTCCAAAACTGTAGACGACGCATTCGGCCGTTACCGGCCCGAGAGTCCGGGCGACATCGCACCATTGTTAGCGGAAGGCCTCCGAACCACACGGTCGCTTATCGAAGAGGTTCGGACCAGCAGTTTATCGGAACCGGGGAAGAGCAATGTTCTGTTCGAGCTGCAGCAGAAGGAAGATCAGTTTGAAAAGGCCATTACACTGGCGCTCGGGTTATCTTTCGACGCAGCGGTCGCGCCCGAGCACGAGGCTACGGGACCTTTCGCGAGATTCGCGGGCTCCCAAACTACGTTTCTGATCGCGATTCCCGGGCAAGCGTTCGCAGTACAAACGCATTTGGTCAACGAAGGCCGCGACACGCTGAACATCGAAAGCATCGATGTGAAGGCATCGGACGGGAAAGCTTGGGAAATCCGTCCAGAGGGCTCGCAAATTGCAACACTAGCCGGCAACAAAGACTTACACCGCAAATTCGACATTAAAGCGCCGCAGGACGCGACGTTGACGAAGCCCTATTTCTACCGGCCGGATCAGGAGCAGCCCTACTATGACCTGACCGATCCTCGTTTCCGGAATCTGTCGTTGATGCCTTATCCACTGATTGCCAGGGTGCGCGTAACGTACAAGGGGACAGAGTTTCAGATCGAAAAAGTCGTCCAAACGCATCAGCACATCGAAGGAATCGGAACTGTGGAAGATCCGCTGCTGATGGGGCCGGCAATCTCGGTCAGCATTTCTCCAGCGGCCGGCGCGGTGCCTCTGACCAGTTCTGCATTCGAGTTTGCCTGCACACTGCACAGCAACGTAAAGGGAGTTGCACAAGGGGTATTACGGCTCCGCTTGCCCGAGGGTTGGCAATGCACACCGCCTGAATTTCCGTTTGCCTTCGCTCACGATGGGGAAGACGAGACACTCACCTTTCATGTCTCGCCGAAATCGATTCGGCCCGTGAGCTACGAGCTGAAAGCAGTGGCGGAATATCAGGGGAAAACGTACGACGAAGGCTACCGGCTGGTTGGGTATTCCGGGCTGCGTCCGTATCCGTACTACCGGCCTGCCGGATATAAGGCCGTTGGCGTGGATGTGAAAGCGGCGCCCGGGCTGCACGTCGCGTTCTTTCCAGGCACGGGTGACGATGTTCCGCGCGCGCTTGAAGATTTGGGACTACACCCGCAAATTTTATCGGGTGGCGATATCGAATCCGGAGATTTGAGCCAGTACGATGCCATCGTCCTGGGCACGCGCGCTTATGCAGTGCGTCCGGAATTGCGCGCAGCGAACAACCGGCTGCTCGATTACGTAAAGAACGGAGGCGTGCTGATTGTCCAATACAATTTGCAGGACTTCGATCGCGATTACGGTCCCTATCCATTTACGCTTGGCGCAAATCCGCAAAAAGTTGTGGACGAAACTTCCAAAGTGAAATTGCTGGACTCCGCAAACCCGGTCTTGAACTGGCCGAATAAGATTACAACGGCCGATTTCAACGGCTGGGAAGAAGAACGTGGACACGGATTCATGCAGAAGTGGGATTCGCATTATGCCGCACTAATTGAAACGCACGATCCGGATCAGGATCCGCAGTCGGGCGGCTTGCTGCTGGCGCGATACGGCCGGGGTTTCTACGTTTACGATGCGCTGGCACTATATCGTCAACTCCCGTCGGGTGTTCCTGGAGCTTATCGAATCCTGGCGAATCTAATCAGTGCCGGAAAGAACCCGGAGTGGAAATAATCCGTTTCTCTGGCCTTTCCGTAAGCTAAAGGTAGGTGCTTATTATGTGGAAACCCCTTGTGGTTCCTTTTCTTGCTTCACTTATGGCGGCTTCAGCGTTGGCCTCATCGCCGAAAGCGAGCTTCCCGGACGCAGCGTTGGACGTCCCCCCGCCGGATTCACACGCCAAGCAAACCGCGGTTTTGGCCGGTGGATGCTTCTGGGGCGTGGAAGCGGTGTTCGATCACCTGAAGGGCGTTGACAAAGTAGTTTCGGGCTTCGCAGGCGGAGAGAGATCGACCGCGCATTACGACATGGTGAGCACGGGCACTACCGGACATGCCGAGTCGGTTCAAATCGTCTTCGATCCATCGCAAATCACTTTCGGGCAAATTCTAAAGGTCTATTTTGCGGTGGCGCACGATCCCACGGAACTGAACCGCCAAGGTCCAGACCAGGGGACGCAGTACCGGTCGGCAATTTTCTATATGAACGACGATCAGAAGCGAATTGCCGAGGCGTACGTTAAGCAACTCGACGAGGCACACGTCTTCAGCCGTCCTATCGTCACGCAGATTGTGCCATTCCACGGTTTCTATGCTGCGGAAAGCTATCACCAGCACTATCTGGAACATCATCCGGACAACCCATACATCGTTTACAACGATCTTCCGAAACTTGCTGCATTGCGGAAGGAGTTCGCCGGGATGTGCAAACGATAGGCTGATTCCTTTACATCGGCCGTAACACAAGAAAAGGCCGGTAATCCGTTGACGGATCACCGGCCAATTTAGTGAGCGGTTGTGCGAACTAGCGGGAAGTCAATCTGACCGACACCAGCGCAGCCATATCGAGCCGCCGGTGATTCTGCTTCTCAAGCCAGGAATCCGGAACTGAGTATCCGGCGTCCCCGACCGTCCAGACCTGGGCGAGAATGCGCTCGTTCCCAGTGCAGCGGAACAGCAGCCTCGGATTTCCTGTCGCACCCATTTCTTTGATGGGGGCTGAGAGGAAGGTTGAATGGCCAGTGCCATCGTAAATCTGGAATAGGCCATTTTCATTGACTTGCTTGACGGTATAGGTACCGGCGGGCAGAGTCACTCCCTGCGCGTGAAAGTCGAACGGAATATCCGCAACTTCCCTGCTACTCTGAGCGCTAACTGCGAAGCTCCCTAGCAATACGGAGAGGCCCGCGATCAGCATGGTATTTGTCAATCGGCGTGTCATGTGATCCTCCTTAAGGATTGTTTTCTTTCTATCTGCGGTCTCTCTGGCGTTTTGCGTCGAGGGACGCCTGGGTATAAGCGCTCTGATGGCCAATCGAGCGGCCACGCATTTACAGCGAGTTACATGACGGCGGCTTGGATTTATGGAAGAGAGTGGATAACTGGCGATTAGCGGAGCGGATAAAGACGGCTCTGGCAGTCTGTGGCAAATTACACTCGCGCCGCTTGCTGACGCGCGCGGTTCAGTAACACCAGCAAGTTACGGAACCGCGACCGTAAAAGGAGCGGCTTTTGCCACAGGCTCTGGCTTATTGCTTCGGCACGGAGATCTTAATGTTGCGGTATTTCATGCCGCCAGTGTGATCGCCCTGGATATAAAGCGGGCCTGGCGATCCTTCATGGCTGTCGAGCGCGCCACCGGTGATGCCGGGGATCTCCTGGTTGTCGATGGTCTTGACGTCATCCCGAACAACGGTGACGTAGCGCCCGATCAGCATGATGTCGTAGCTTTCCCATTGGCCGGGCCGCGGCGAGACTGTCTCGGCAGGCGGAATAAAGCCGTAAATCGAACCCATCATGTGAAATTTGTCGTTCTTGTCGGCGGCCTCGTATTCCACTTGCACTTCGTAGCGGCCGCGCAGATACACTCCACTGTTTCCGTCCGGAGGGCAGTTGTATTCGATATGCAGCTTGAAATCGGTGAATTTCCGGTCGGTGAAGATGTTCGCGCCGGCGGCCTGGTTCACGAGCTCGCCATTTTGAGCGGTCCAGTGATTTTTAGAGGGATGATCGGGATGCCAGCCTTGCAGATTTTGCCCATTGAAGAGCGGCTCCGGATCAGACCATGCGGGCGGGGCCGCTTCACGCAACTGAGGCGCGCGGAAGCCGGTGATTTTGGCCTGGGCTCCGTTTGGACCTTTCTGTATTCCAGTGAGATTTCCCGCCGCAACGGTCACGTCCCAGCTAATCGGCGCTTGTTTGTCGGGAAATGGATCTGTGGTCTTAAACGTCAAATGCGAACTTTCGAACTTGGCATCTGTCGCGGGATGAACACTGCCCGTCCGGCCGACCACCCGAACTTCCGGATTACCGCCGTTGTCATTCACTTCCATCCAGGATGGATACGATTGACCGGACATTTTGACGGTCAGATCCCATCTTCCGGCAAATGGTTCACCGGTGGGACCCGATGGCTGTGAGAACGCCACCGCAACGAGAGCCGATCCAATGAGAAGCGTAAGAAAGCTGTTTTTCATGGCCATGACCTACTGTTTGACAATGACTCCACATGCGATACGCGCGCCCGAGCTGCCGGACGGATCGGTTTTCATGTCATCCGCTTTGGCATGGATCACCAGCGCCGTTCCGCCGTTGCTAAATACCGAGTTCGAGCTATCGCCCATGGTCACGTTCGGCGCAACGATTGTTACTTTCGCGGTTCCGTCGGCGGCAACCGTAAAGTTCTCCATGTCCCCGGCATGCGGGCCTTGCGGACTTTGGAGACCGTGATGCTTACCGTCCGGGTTAAAGTGCGGGCCCGCGGACGTGAAGGCGGGAGGCTCGCACTGGGCCACTTGGTGAATGTGGATCGCGTGCTCGCCGGGAGGTAGATTCTTTAGATCCAACTCAATGTTTACGCCGTGTCCGGTACTTGCGGCCACTGGAGATAAAATGGCATTTCCAACGCTTTCGCCTTGCGCGTTTTTCAGCTCAACGGTCGTGGACTGAGCCGCAGCAAGACTTGCATAGAGAGCGATTCCGAACAGCAGTGCGATCGATTTAGCCATAGCTTTTCTAGCATAATCGCTTGGTGTGCCGGTTGTCTCGTCAAGCTTCACTTGAGTAATCCGCGATCTTCGTCGATGGATAGAAACTGGTTCACCGGAACATTCTTGAACTGCTGATGGGCGCCGCTGGGCCAATCAACGGAAAGCGTTTGAACGAGGCGATCGTGCGCGAGACCAAACGTGAGAGAGAGATCGCTTTGCGAGCAGTAGCTGGAGCCGCTATGGACCGTACGCCACTGCTTTCCCAAATCGCTTTGGATGCGGACGACAGCCCCGAGGGCGCTGCGATTCGAATGCGTTCCACGCAAACGGAGGGTTAACCAGTTGTTTCGATTGCCGCCTTCGTTGGTAAACAGGATTGCCGGACCGTTGTTGGTGTTGATGAGGACGTCCAGGTCTCCGTCGCGATCGAAATCGGCAAATGCGGCGCCGCGTGCAACGATCGGGCGACCGAAATCGGACCCAATTTCGTTGCTCACGTTCTCGAAGCGCCCATTGCCTTGATTGTGAAACAACAGCGGCGGCTCGCTGTATTGCACTTTGGGCTGAATGTGGTTGATATCGGGCTCAATGTGACCGTTCGCGGCGAAGATGTCGTCATAGCCGTCGTTATCGAAGTCAAAGAAGAAAGTGCCGAAGGTCAGACTCAGAAGGCTGGCACGGCCGACAGTCGAAGAAGGAGCCTCGTCCACAAAAAAGCCGTTTCCTTCGTTGTGATACAAACCGAGCATCTGATTCGCGAAATTGCCGACGAGCAGATGCGAGCGGCCGGAATGATCGTAATCGGAAGCATCCACGCCCATAGCGCCGCGCGCAATGCCATCTTCTCCGTAAGCGACGCCGGCCTGCATGCCTTCTTCGGTGAACGTACCGTTTCCGTTATTCCGATAGAGCTTACTCGGCTGGGTATCGTTCGACACAAACAGATCCGGCCAGCCGTCCTGGTTGTAATCAAACACAACGACACCGAGAGATTTACTGCTGGTGTCGCCCAGACCCGCCTTTTGAGTAACGTCTTCGAATCTGCCGCCGCCTAGATTGTGGTAGAGCTTCGAGGAAGTGCCCTTATAGGATTCCGGCGTGCAATAGGACTTCGTTGCGCCATCCAGCGAGCACCACAAGTCCTTTTGCGGAGTCCAGGCGACGTAATTCGCGACAAAAAGATCTGCCTTACCGTCTTTGTCGTAATCAAACCAGGCAGCGCTTGTGCCGAAACTTGCGTTGCGGATACCGCTTTGAGCCGTCACATCGCGGAAATGGCCATGGCCTTCGTTATGGAACAGGCGATCGCCCTCTAAAGCGGTGATGTAGACGTCGGGAAGACCATCGTTGTCATAATCCGCAACAGCGACACCCATCGCATACATTTCGACATCGAGACCGCTGCCGCGAGTGATATCGGTAAAGGTGCCGTCGTGATTGTTACGGTATAACGCCGGAAGGTAGCGCTGGCCGTGCGACGAGAAATCTTTTCCGTTCAAAAGCAAGATGTCCGGCCACCCATCTCCGTCGAGATCGATAAATGCGCATCCGGAGCCGAGAGTCTCCGGTAGATATTTCTTTCCGGTTGCGCCGGTGTGATGCACAAAATGAATGCCGGCCTTCCTGGTGCAATCCACGAAGTGAACGGTTAGGGGTGCTGTGGCTCCGATGCCGATTGCTGCGACGCTCGCAGCGAGGCAGAAAGAAGCGCCGAAATAAGCAGACCGCGATTTCATGACTATTGGAAGGGCCCGGACTCGTGGTCGTGAATCAACTGGCGCTCGTTGTTATCTTCGGGGCTGACCATGCGGCGTTGTGCAGTAATCGTCTGGGAGGCTTCATCGGCTTTGAACCGGCGAAACAGGGTTTCTTCGCGATTCGCATGGGCGATGTCGCCCAATCCGCGGTAACACAACATCGCCGTGTAATGCATCTGGACGTCTTCCGGATCGATATCGGACACGCGCTTGAGATAATTGAGAGCCTTCGCGTACTGCCGTTTCAAGAATAAAATGCGCCCAATTTGATTCAAGACGACACGGTCCCGGGGGTATTGCGATTCCACACGCTCGAGCGATTGGAGCGCGGCGTCGTAATTGCCGTCCGCCTTCTCGATCAGCGCACGGAAATAGTAGATACGGCCGAGCGACGAATTTACTTCCAGCGCATGGGCGATAAAGGGCTTGGCCGCATCCGTTTCGCCCTCCTGAATCAGGGCGCGCGCGACGTTCAGCCAGGCATCGGCGTAGTGAGGGTCGGCATCCGTCGCCTTGCGAAACGCGAATTCTGCGCCTTTGAGATCTCCCTGCAAAAGCAATCCTATGCCCCAGTCATTCCAGCGTTCAGAACTGCCCGGCCCGGTCATCGTGTTCCAGCGAGTCGCTTGTCTGTTGACGGGCACAGCAGTGCTGGCTTCGGCGAGAGTAACGATCGGCAGATCTGGAATTTGTTTGAGACGTCCGGATACGTCAGCGGGAATGTCTTTCGGGTTGAAGCTATAGTCCAAACCGTTTTGATCTGCCGTCAAAAGGAGACGCGACTGTCCAGGCTTGGGCTGGCCAGCATAGGAAAAATGAGTGTAGTACCACGAGAATTTGCGGTAGTTCAACTTGGCAGTGAACCGGATCGGCCCCTTTGCTGCGGCCGGTACGCGGACCAGATAGTGGCCAACATCATCGGCGCCGGGAGGAATCAAGTGCGCGTAGAGCGTAGTGCGCGATTGCCAGGCGTTGCGCTTGTTGATGGGATTTCCGGCCGCATCGAGCTGATACGAGCGATAGAAGTGCGCACCAGGCTCAACGGGACCGCGGCCGTGATCCTCCACGCTGCCGCTCCAAAAGATGCATCGGCCGGTGGCGTCTTCGGCTTTCAGCTCCAACCAGACGTCGAAGGCATCTACCGTTCCGCCAGGAAAAAAGTGACCGATCTTTCGGGTGCGCACGACAACATCCACGCGTACCGTCTGCCCCGGTTGGAGTGTGACACCGGATTTGTCGATGGGTGCAGCAACGGCGCCGACATTGCGTATGACAGCGGGGCCAGTCTGCTCGGCCTCCTCGCCGACGGCAAACGATGTGTTCGCTTGAGGCGTTTCCCCGCCCCGCCGCACCATCTCCGTGTCGCTCTTTTGACGTGTAACGGGAGCGATTGCGAAGATGTTGACCGTGATGAACCCGGATTTCAAAAACTGTTCGGTCGCGGCCATTTGGGTGGAGTCTTGGTTGACGAAAGGCAGCGCCGTATTCGCGCCTGGGAAGCGGTGAGAGTGAACCTTGCCGCGAATATTGCCGGGATCGTGCGAATTGACGAGCGGCATGTGACAATCCGCGCAGTTGCTCGATTTAGCGGGGTAATAAAAGGAGCGAGCGCCTTGACCGGAGACTCCGCTGGCCTGCCAATTGTCGTATTCGTTGAAGCCGCGAAACCAGCGATATTGATTGACCGGTACATCCAGGTGAACTTTGTGGCAAGCGGCGCAAAACTCCGCTGAACTATCGCGCATGAATGGTTTCATGAAGGTTCGGCGGTGCGCTTCCGGCGCCGCGTAGGTTACAAAATATTCGAGATCGCGGATGACTGGATTCGAGCTGCTCGCAATTTCGTGCAGCGGAGGATAGGACATCGTGAAGTCGGCATTGCCGACGCTCCCGTTCACATGCACGATCGAATGGCACGACATACAGCTCAAGCCCGCTTGCGCTTCGGGAGTATCGATCTGCTCTTTGATAGGACGGTCAAAGCGGCCATTAAAGAAAACCGCGTGATCATGACACCCGGCACACCACTTGCTGGGCTTGGTCCCGATAACCGACTGCATGTATTCAATCGATTTCCGGTAGAACTGATTGTTGAACGATGCAAAGTGATGGGCGGAACTCTTCCATTGTTCGTAAATGTCGCGGTGACACTCGCCGCACTTTTTCGATTCCATGAAGAACGACGATGGAACCAGGCGGCCGTCGGAGGTATTCGACCCCGACGGGAAGAACGGGCTCTGCGGTCCAGCACCTTCCTGAAACATCGAGAGCGGCACCACTCGTGAATTCACGATACGATCGCTTCCACGCGTTATGAGCCGATAGGCAACGCCCCCGCAGAGTACGATCGTTGCGGCGGCAATCGAAATTTTCGCCCATGTCCAGCGCTCACTTCGGGAAAACAGAACAGCGGTTGCCGCAAGCGCAATGACAACGTGGATCACAAAGATCGTCTTGTGATCCCGTGTGTTGCCAATGATCGCCAACAGAATACCCGAAGCGGCAGCAACAACTACCCAGAGAAGGCGGAGTTCAGTGCGACACAACAGCAGCGCTAAAATGCCGAGCGCCGCTCCAGCGGCAACGTGTAGCAACAGATTGGCGACGTTGAAGGCAGTTGCGGCCGGAAAGGCCCACAGCAATGCACTGTTGATGAGGAGAATCGCTCCTAAACCAATGCAGATGTTTGTGAGCCGACCCTTCACATGCTACTCCGAAGACTTTGCCGCGAGGGGCCGGATGAGCCGTAGCGCCGGCCGAGTCAAGTAATCGCGAATATAATCCCGATGCTCTGGATCGTCGGGATAGTGCTCGCCGGGTTTGTACGGATAGGCGCTCATGGCGTGAAATGGCAGCGGCAGGACGGACTGGCTGAATGCCGTGTTCGGGTCCGCATCCTTGGCCCAGCCATCGACGAGCAGAATGAAATCGCGCGACCATCCGCCAGGTACGGCCGGCAATTGAGCTGCAGGATACTCGAGCTTCAGCTCATCTCCCGAGCCCATAACGACCAGCTTGTCGTCCACCTGATTCACCAAGGTGTGAACGTCTCCGTAACGAGTGTAAAAACCTGGCGTCGGATTCCAGTTCGAGATTTGCCGAGTGTTACCGTACAAAAACTTTTCAGGCTGTTGGCGCGATGAATCGATTACAGCTTCAGAGAAACCGCGAAAGTGCAGATCTGCCGCTTCGGCGGCTATGGATGTAAGCCGGACTTGCGGAGCACGGGCATCGTCGATCAGGAAAATCTCGTCCCAATACACGCAAAGATTGGTGACGATGCGCACCTGGCGCGATCGCGACAAAAACTTGCCCGTCAGGTTGACCACCATCGTTTTTGGCTTGCCCGAAGGCATGCCCATGTCGTCGATCACGGTCTTCCAGTTGCCCGACGCATCCTTCACCTGCAGATACGGAAAGATCAATCCTTTCCCATTCTGTGCAGCCCCTAGAAACGTGCTGCCATCCGCCCAATCGACCCACCCGTTCAGGACAAGCGCTGCGCGGTTCGATTGCGCTGCCGTGCCGAAATCCAGATCTAAGGCATGCAGTTCGGCGACGCCAGAAGTGTTGTGGTGAAACGAATCGGGATAAGTATGATCCTGGTGGGCGACCCGCGCTGTCACATTGTCACCGTTCGTATCCGTGGCACGAATCGGATGAATTCTTGAATGTGTGCCGTATAACCGGAATTCCGGATAGGGCGGCGATTTGAATTTCTCGTTCGTGAAGACTTCGACGTCAGACGGATGATCTACCGCGATCAGCTCGACTTTATCGAGGTATGACACCTCGTGCAGCTCTTCCGTGATGTGGATGCGGAAGTTGCCATCTTCGGCTTTCAAGGCAGAGGCGGGAATCTGAACGTACTCCTGATGATCTACGGGAAAATAACTCCCGTCGCCGGAACTTGCACCCAAAGGAGCAACGCCGAGTACGTCCGTGATGAACTGGAATGCATTTCCATTCCAGGTGAAAATCATTGGGCAGGAGCCCGAGAGACGCTGCGCCTCTGGAATGTTTAATGCTTCGTTGGTCTTCTTTTGCGTCTCGTTTTGAATTAAACCATTCGGCCAGGTGATGCGAATCGTGTCGGCTTGTGCGCGGCTGTCGGTCGCGAACGCAAGAGGCACTCCGTTATATACCCGCTTGCCATAAAACGCGCCAGATTTCATCTCAACCGTCGCGCCCATCGCGCTCTTGAGGTTCTTTGTGCCTTCGATTCGGACGGTAAGCCATTGCTGCTGAGCCGAGGCGTTGGTGTAAACGTGCAGAGAACCATCCGGCAGAATGCGAGCATAGTCTTCGCGCTGGTCGCCATTGAAATCTGCACGGATGTTCGAGGGCGCAAGCGTTGCTTTCGTGACCAGCTTCAGTTTGCCGTTGTCATTACGGACCGCAAAAATGGCGGGCTGATAACTGACCAGATCGAGCAGACCATCGTGATCGAAATCCTGGACGTCGAGCGAAGAAGCGCCGGAGCCGATCTGCGGAAGGTCGCTCGCCTCAAAGACGCCGTTCAGCTTATCGGTATACAAAACGGCCGAGCGCTCCGAGTAGGAAACGACCACATCACGCGCAGCGGTATCACCGCGTAGAGCAAAGACCGCGGCATCGAGGGCCCGCCCCTTCACGAACGGGAACGATGCGCTTCGGTCTTCGAACTTTCCATTGCCATCGTTCCGCATCAGGACCGGATCCGGACCAAAGAGCAGCAGATCCAAGTCATAATCGTGGTCATAATCGAGCCAGACCGCTTTGGTTGCTCCGGCGGTGTTGGGCAGGTCGACGTACTTTATAAATTTCCCGTGATCGTTGTGGAAGACAGTGGCTCCGGCGCCTGTGAGCACGCACAGATCGATCAGGCCGTCGTTATCAAAGTCGCCCGCTGCGATATCGCGAACATCGCGAAGGGTGTCCAGCCCGGAATTTTTCGCAGCTTCCAGGCCGTGCCTGAAGAGGACGACTCGATCGCGAGACCAGACGAGAAGATCGGCTTTCCCATGCCCGTCCGAATCCAGCACCAGCATTCCGGAGTGCGCAGAATCCCAGCCGGTACCGACCTGGTGATCTTCGTATCGGGCCGGCTCGTCTGCGGCCGAAGGCCGCGGCTCAGGCGGATCATACAGCTCGGCGTAAAAACACCACTCCATGTCCTCAGGAATCGCAGCGCCCTCCTGCTGCTTCTTGGCCTCTTCGAAGGCTTGCCGCTCACGAGCGGCCGCTTCTTTGTTCCCCGCCCGCTGATAGATGGTGAAGAGCTGAAAATGCGGTCCAGCCAAAGTTGGATCCAGCTTCTCGGCTTTTAAGAACTCGGGCAGCGCTGCGGCGGTATCTCCCTTGGCGCGAAGACACGCGGCGATATTGTAGTGACTCTTGGGCTCATCGGGTACCAGTCGCACCATGCCGCGCAATTGTTCGAGCGCCTTATCGTAGTCTCCGGCATGCTTATACGCAATACCTAAAACAAACCACGTGTTCGGGATGGAAGGTTCCTGGGTTTGAGCCCGAGTCAACTCCGCCATACCGGCGTTGACTTCGCCGGCGTGTAGAAGCGCAATTCCGTAGTTGATGCGATCTTCGACCGAATTCGTGAGCTGGAATGCTCCGCGCAACTGCTCAACAGCCTGGGGATGCGTGTCTGGATTTTCGAAGAACGCTTTACCCAGATTTCGATATTCCCAAAGACGATTGGCGTTCCGCGGGGTCTGGGCCAATAAAGCCAAAACCGCACAGAGCACGGCAGCAGGCACAACGATCTTGGGGCGGCTCATTAAAGCGAGACGGAAGTTTCATTTTATAGAAGCAGGGTTGAGTCTCGCATCGGCTGTTAGATTGATATTTTGCTCCACCACGGTGCCGTTAAGCTGGCGAACCTGATTCGCAGCCGCGAGATCTCTTCCGTCGAGCTGATCACCGCGCATCTCGATCAAATTCAAAAAATAAATCCGACGATCAATGCCGCCGTCCAGATACTTGCCGAATCAGCGCTCAGCGAGGCTCGAGCTGCCGATGCACAGATGTCTGCGGGCGATCCATGCGGACCGTTACACGGTGTTCCGGTTTCGATCAAAGACTCGATTGACGTTCGAGGCACGAAATCGACGGCGGGCACGCTGGGTCGAAAAGACGCTGCACCGGCTTTGGCAGACGCGACGCTGGTAGCCAGATTGCGGGCTGCGGGCGCCATTCCAATCGCGAAGACGAATCTGCCCGACTTATTGTTCGCGTATGAAAGCGATAATCTCATTTACGGCCGGACCAACAACCCCTACGATCTGAAACGCACTCCGGGGGGCAGCAGCGGTGGCGAGTCTGCACTGATTGCAGCATGCGGCTCGCCACTCGGCTTAGGGAGCGATGCAGCGGGCAGCGTGCGCATTCCGGCAGCGTTTTGCGGGATTGCGAGTATTAAGCCGACCAGCGGGCGTCTTCCGCGCACCGGTCACGTACCGCCATCCGGAGGTTGGATTGAAGCACTTTGGCAAGTGGGTCCGATGGCTCGGTGCGTTGAAGATCTCTCGCTCGCCATGCGTCTACTGGCCAGCGAAGACGGCATCGATTTTACAGCTCCGCCCGTACCGTTGCTCGAAGCTCGCGATTTGAGAAAAAGACGAGTCGCGTTCTTCACCTACAACGGCTTCGCGCGCTGCAGCCCCGAGATTGTGGACTGCGTCCAACGCTGCGCAGGAGTGCTGTCGGGGCATGGGATGGGCGTGGAAGAGCAAACGCCGCCGGGGGTTGAGCAAGCCTATGAGATCGAGATGGCTTTACTGGGTGCGGATGGCGGCGAAAGCATCGACGCATACCTTAGGGACGCCGGCAGTACTCAGGTGCATCCGCTCTTACTGAATGGTTTTTTGAATCGGATGCGGCCATTTCGCGTGACGGCGGCGGGACTGGCGTCTCGCTGGGCTCAGTGGGACGAGTATCGGTCCGGTCTGACGCGCTTCTTTAATGAATACGACGCAATTCTCTGTCCCGTGTACACGCAGCCGGCGCTTCGACACGGCGAATCGGCGAGCGACAGCAACTTCCACGGGTTCAGCTATACGATGGCTTGGAATGTGGCCGGAACGCCAGCGGCAACGGTACGGTGTGGCGAATCGAACGGATTGCCGCTGAATATTCAGATCGTAACGAGACCGTGGCACGACCGATTGGCAATCGATCTGTGCCGAACGATCGAAGAAGCGTTTGGCGGATGGAAGCCACCGCAAGTCGTTTCGGAGCCGCTAACTCGCCGGGACGAATAGAAAGGATACCGGCGAAGGTACGTTGTAGACACGACCGGTAAGGTGGAGGCGTCCGCTGGCCGGATCTACAGCGAACAAGACAAACTGATCCGCTTTTTGATCGCCAGCCAGCATGAATCGACCAGTGGGGTCGAATTCAAAGCCCGCGGCCAGGTGCCGCCGGTAGGAGCAACCTGGACCGGTTTCAGCGTGCCGTCATCCGAATTGATCGCGAAAACGGCAACTGTGCCGGGGCCACGATTCGAGACATACACAAATTTGCCTGCACGATCGACTGCAATTTCGGCTGGCGCGTTCTCGCCTTTGGCTCCCAAAGGAAGTATCGATACGGAGTGAATCTCTTTCAAGCTGCCGCTGGCGGGATCGTGCGAAAAGGCGGTTATGAAAGGTTCGAGCTCGTTCGCGACGAATGCAAATTTGCCGTCCGGCGTAAACGCGATGTGCCTGGGTCCATAACCGGGTTTGACTTTCGCGGACGGCGGATCGGCTGGCGTCAGTTTCGCATCCGCAGCATCGATCCGGTAGATCCGAATCTGATCCAAACCAAGATCCGGCACGTACAAAAATCTGTTGTCTGGGGAGATGACCGTTTCGTGGGCGTGCGGCCCCTCTTGCCGTTTCGGATTGACGCTCGAACCGTGCGCCTCGGCCAACTCCGACATCTTTCCCAAGTGGCCGTCCCGGTCGAGGGGGAACACCGATACTCCGCCGGTTCCGTAGTTGGCAACCACGAGCATTTTCGCGGTGTGGTCCACGGCTAGATGGCACGGGGCTTCACCGGCCGACGATGCCGTATTCAGAGATTGCAATTTTCCCGTCCCGCGATCCATCGCAAACGCTGCTACGCCACCATCCGTTTTGCCTTCGAGCTCGCTGACTGCATACAAGTAGCGAAAATCGGGATCCGTTGCGAGAAAGGACGGATTGGTGACATTGCCAACCAGACCCAGCGGTTCCAATGTCGGGCCGCTGGTGTCATAACGGTAGGCATAAACACCTTTCCCGTAGACGCCCACATAGAGGAAGTATTTTGTTCCGCTCGCGTCAGCGGCGGCGCGCGTGGTGTGAAATGCAGACATGGTGATAGTAGCTATCAAAAGGATCGCTCGTTTCCAAAACATAGACTGTCTTCGCGCGTTGCGCATTACGATTCAGCCGCGCCCTTCCGTACTCAATAACCTCTCCGGCCAGTTCGAGTCAGTTGGTCGCGCAACATATCGGTGTAGGGTTTCCAGGCATCGGAATTCAGATCCTCAATTTTGACGTTCATTTTACGCTGCCAGTTCGGATATTCGGCGGTACTGCCCGGCAGATTCTGTTGATGGGTTTCTTTCGTGAGATCGCCTTCATTCACAAGAAGAATCATGGAAGGAACTTGCGCGAGAAAGCCGATGATCGCATTGTGGAGAACGCCATCTACTTCACCGACCTGCGTGGAATCGCGCGGATAGTAGTGAGGCAGCAGATTTTCAGCGTGCAACGCATCCAGCATACGTTGCTTCTCCCGTCTGCGGTCTTCGATCTGCGCTCGATAGGCAGCTTCATCAATGAGCCCGGCGCGCCGGCGGGCCTCGATGTCGGAGAAGGTCCAAAAGCCGACGATTGTAGGCAAGTCATGCGTGGTCGACGCGACAAGCGCTTGCCGCGGATATTCCTCCGTTCGCTTAAAGGCTCTGTCCTGCGGCCGGCGCTCGAAGTAGAACAGCCGATAACTCAAGATCCCGAAACGAGCGAGTGTATCGCGAATTTCGTCCGTGACCGTTCCCAAATCTTCGCCGATGACGATACTGCGAGTTCGGACACTTTCGAGCGCCAAAATCCGAATCAAATCGATGGCATTATCGCGAACGTAGCTTCCATCCCGTGCGCTGACGCCGTCCGGGATCCAATACAGACGAAACAGGCGCATAACATGATCGATGCGCAGCGCGCCTCCGTGGCACATAATCTTGCGGATGCTTTCACGATATAAACGGTACCCGTTTTCGCGATGAGCCAGCTTGTTTGGCGGCGGAAAGGCCCAGTCCTGCCCGTTTGGTGAGAAGTCATCCGGAGGAGCGCCAACACGGCAGCCGTTTACGTAAAAGTCCCGATAGGCCCACAAATCTGAGCCACAGCTATCCGTTGCGACAGCAAGATCATGGTAGAGCCCGATCTCCATTCCACATTGTTTGGCGTGTTCCTGCGCGGCGGATAACTGCTCATCGATGACGAACTGAATGTATTTGTAGAACTCAACAGTGCGGGCGTGCTGTTTGGCGAATTTCCGGCACGCCTCAGATTCGGGATCTTGATACTCCGGCGGCCACTGTTGCCACGTCCAGCGCCGACGATCCTGCTTGTGAAGTAATTCGTCTAACGCGCAATACAGCGCGAATTTCTCCAGCAGATCTCCCTCGCGTTCGCAATACGCGGAAAACGCGGCCGCGCGCTCACCATGGCGCTTTCGTTGCCGCGCAAAGTCGCGAAATAGAATCTTGAGAAAGCACCGTTTCAGGCGATCGACGGCCTGATAGGCCACAAACTCTGCCGCACGAAGTTTTTGTAATTCCTTTTGCACTGCGGGTGAGCGAAAGAGTTCTTGCGCGCATCTGGATTGTTGAAATTCGGGAACGTTTTGAACGTCGATATAAATCAAGTTTTTATAGAAAATCGAAAGCGGCAGATAGGGGCTGGTGTTGTAAGGTGCGCGATTGTGCAGTGCGTGGAGCGGATTCAAACCAATGAAGCTGAAACCAACCTCTCGCCGCGCCCATTCTGCCAGCGCTCGCAGATCGGTGAAATCTCCGCAGCCCCAATTCCGTGAGGAGCGCAGCCCGTACAGGGCGACGTTGAATCCTGCGGCGCGCCCGCCCCTCGACAAACTCTCCGGAAGATAAGCGTGGTTGGGACAGACGATCACATGGCTCCGGGCAATCGTCTCTTCATTCAGAGTGACGGTGAGATGGTGATACCCCAGTGGAATTTCGACAGGCAAGCGAAGCTCATACGTGGACCAACTGCGACCGGCATCGCGCAGATCGCAGGTTCGGCACAGGCGATTCGTCTCGACGGTTCCTCCGAGTGTTTCCCCATCTTCGAATTGAAGCTCGAAATGGATGGTCCCTTGCGAGGAGCTATCTAAGGTGAGCGGAACGGCTGGATCGGAGGCACTGATCACGAGCGTCTGCGGAAGGGCTTGGGTGGTTCTTCGCTGGAAACGCCTTCTCCGCTCGTTGTCCAACGTTTCCAGAGTTGAGACATCCCATCCCAAGGCTTGCAGCAATCTACGCCGGATATCCAGGGAGATTTCGTGCTTCTTATGGAAGATATCCCAGTATTCCGACTGGATGCCGCATTCCTCGGCAGCTCGCGCCAGTGCGTCTTCGTAGCTGGTCGCGGGTTCAAAATCGATTTGCGGCATCGTCACTTAGATTGTCGTATTCCGGCGAAGAACTAGCGTTTGCATGGGATAATTCGAACGTGGGCGACTCAGAGAAATTTGAAATCAGCCAGCCGCCGGATCTTTTCGCGCGAGTGGATGAGCAATACGATGACGTTGAACTGCACGACGGCATCATCACAACCACGCTCGATCACGCCCTGAACTGGGCTCGCAAAAATTCTTTATGGCCGATGACATTTGGCCTGGCGTGCTGCGCTATCGAGATGATGTCCATGATGGCCTCGCGTTACGATGCCGCCCGGTTCGGGGCGGAGGTGTTTCGCGGCTCTCCTCGTCAATCGGACCTGATGATTATTGCCGGTCGCGTTTCTAACAAAATGGCGCCCGTAATCCGGCAGCTCTACCGCCAGATGCCCGAGCCGAAGTGGGTGATTTCGATGGGTGCCTGTGCAACGTTCGACGGGCGTTTTCAGCAATTACGCTCTGGTTCCAGTCAACCAGGTGATTCCCGTGGATGTTTATGTGCCTGGCTGTCCGCCCCGCCCCGAGCAGCTCATCTGCTCGATCATGCTGCTCCAGAAGAAAATTCAGGAGGAGCGCGGGACGGCGAGAAAGACTCTGAACCTGGCCTGATTCCCAGCTTCTGGCCGATGCGGGCGAGCAAGAGTACCGCGTCTTCTTGCTTCACATTCGGCGCGTCTGTCTCGATGAACTGGCGGATCGCCGCCGCCGCATCCGTACCGGCGACTTGACGGCACACCGCAACGGTCAGCTGCCGGGTTCGGTCGGGGAAGTAGGCGGCTTTCAGTTGAGAAATGATTTTCGTAGCTTGGACTCGCGTCAAAATTTCGCGGCGCCGCGCCTCGCGCAATATATAGCGCGAGTTCACCAGCGGTTCGGAAACGGGTTCGTACGTAGACGGCGAATACGCGAGGGCAACTTCGTCGTCGGCATCCAGAATGCCGCTCCGGAATAATCGGAACACGCGGCCGATGCCGATCATGCCGCAGTGACGCAGTTCAACGGCGCGGAGCGCACCCATGCTCGATGCACCATACACTTGGGTGCCGCTTTCCAGAAACGGCAAGATTTCTTTGGGCGAGACGGCGAGGCTTTGATAGAACTCACCGTCAATAATGCCGATAACATCGGGTTTCCAGTGCAGCTGCGCCAAGTCGCCGCGCTTGATCGGAGGGAGGATGGTTGCGTCCAGCAGCAGTTTCGCGCGTTCCGGCGGCAAACTGGGACCGGTAAAGAGGACGACGCGCTCAGACATGCTCGCGCCAAAATTGAACCGCGCGTGATCCGAGCTTGCCCTGATCCAGGGCCCAAAATTCCAAACCAGGTACCAGACACTCTGACGACAGAAAATCGGCCAGGCTCGGTGAAATCGACCACAATGGCTCGCTCGATTCCATGCTTCACGAAACTGGACAGGATCAGACGAATATCCTCTGCGATGTCTGCATTTTCAATGGAGGCCATCTCGCGAAGCGGCCGTTGTCTTCCGCAGTCCTGCAACATCCAGCGCTCGCGATGGATTTTTTCAACCCGCTGCGTCGTGCGCCGACCGGATGGACCGGAACGCCCGGCGATATCAGATCTTCCCGTACGCCTTGTATATCGACTGCGCGCGATTGCGCGAGTTCGCCCAATGCGCGAGCGACCGCAATTTCGGTGTTCGGATGCGCACCCAGCCACTGTGGGCCTGAGGAAAATCGGGGATCGCATCATCGGCTACAGAAGCGATGACACAAGGGACGGCAAATTCGGATGTCATGTCGCGAACGATAGGATGCACGTTTCGCGCGAATTTCTCAAGCATTGCGGCGATTGGTTCATCAGCGCCGGATAGATCGATTCGCGGACATGCATCCGGGATCCCTGCCAAGCCGGGCCGCGTCGGACCCAACAGAGCCTCACGTTTCGCCCACGGAATCCACTGGCTGGTGAGTTCCGCAAAGGTCCAGGCATCTCGCTCTACCAGTTCACACAAGCGTGACAAAGGGCTTCCTCAAAACAGTTCCCAGAGGCAAGCCCGTTTGTACCGTAGGTTTCGTATGGGGAGTTTTCGCCGTATTTAGGGCCGTATCCGGCCACGCCGGCGGGAACGAGAACTGGTTCCTCGCCAATCAGGTCGTAACCTTGAATCCACAAATAGGAGTTCTTGTCGTCATACTCTTCCCAGAGCTTGTAACTGAAAAGCTGCGGATCGATTGCCGGAATTCTTTCAGAGCGCAGATTCCGGTAACTTCCTTCGCGTATCGGCAGGTTCGCATATAGAACGGTCTGGCGCTCGATGGCCTCCATTAATGCGCCAGCCCGGGAGTCTATCTCGGTGGCACCTTTCCCGTTGTAGACCGAGATCGCATCGTCCGATCTCGGAACTATCGCACTGTATACCGGAATTCCCAAGCGATCGAGACCGGTTATGTTTACGAGTCGTGTGACACCCTTTTCAGCGGCGACTCGCCGGGCACGAGCCAGCGTTTCTTCCGCGGGTACGGTGCGCTCCGAAGTCGCACAAGAAAACTTGCGCGCACTCTTCACTCGCCTGTTTTTGGCCATCACCCTTATTTCAGGGCTTAGCTCCGCGAGCGGTCTTCTTCAGAATCAAGACGACGCCCGATTGTGTTCGCGTCTTAATGAAGGTTTCGAGTTGTCCTGCCTCTATTTTGGGATCCAACAGCTCGACTGCTTCCTCAATATCATGTCTCGCCCCACGCTGCACGAGCCGTAGAGCGGTCTGCTGTTCCTTGCTTAGAGTATTGACAAAATTGTCCAACTTGCTCAGAAGGTCGTCTAACTGCGGCCTCGTGAGTCCAATTTCTTTGAGAAGATCAGCGTCTCCCATGTGTTATCACCTCGGCGGGTTGTCTAATTTGTAAAGTGTTTCTGGTCTAGTTTGGTACGTTCAAGCAAACGTTGAAAACGAGGATTGGTGTGCAGCGCATCCAGCATTGGGTCTACACGCAGGAAGATCGTATCAGCCCACCGCTGGTTGTAGGCAGTTTCGAGATCGCTCATTGCGTCCTCCGTACGACCAAGGCTCAAATGAGCCAGAGCTAGATCGTACCACCGCACAGTCTCGGGCTGAACAACATAGTTTCGTAATAACTCTTTCGCCGCATCCGGGTTGCCAGCTCGTGCATAAGCCGCGGCGAGCAAGGGCTCAGTTACGGCGGTTGTATCCGCCGCTCTCCGGCGCAGAGCGTTCAACGCTTCCGCAGTCATGGACTTACCCCAGTAGTTCTGCGCCACCATGTCGGCGGAGAATGTTCCCGCTGACTTATCCAACTTTTGTACGAGTGCGAGAGAGTCGTCGTAGCGGCGTGCCACATAGAGCACGGACGCTTTCGCGTAACCGAGATTAATGCTGTTCGGCTCTGCATCTTCGGCTGTTCTTAATTGAGAGAAAGCGTCGCCAAAACGCCCATTGGCCGCAAGCTCCAGAGCGTAATTCTCGTGCACATCCGGCCAATTGGGATTGAGTTCAATGGATTGGCGAAAATCTCTCTCCGCGGCGACCCAATCATAGTCCGCCTGCATCTCCACCCAAGCGAGCGCGTTATAGGCTTCCGCGAGCGTTCCGTCCAAATGCAGCGCGCGGGTTGCCGCTACTCTCGACTGCTGCAAAGCCAACCCTGGGATCATTCCGCTATACACACTTCCGTAGGCGGCCATGGTTCCGTATGCATCGGCCAATCCCGAATAGGCCGGCGCATAGGTGGGGTCGGCGGCAGTCGCCCGGTTGAAATGGACAATGGCCTCCTGAAAATCCGACGCCGTTCTCTTATTCAGATAAAAGCGTCCTTTGAGATATTCCTGGTAAGCTTGAGAGCCCGCGGCGTACTGCCGTTTCAGTCGCTCCTTCAAATTGCCGCTCAGTTTCAGACGCAGTTCGTCGGCCACCTCTGCCGAGAACTGTTGCAACACGTCCGCAAGAGACGAAGTCTTGCCGTTATAAGCATTGCCCCACAAGCGAACACCGGAGCGGACATCAATGAGCTCCGTGTCGAGAAGGAAATTGTCACCGTCCCGCGACACAGAGCCCTCAATGATGCGGCTGACACCCAACTCGCGGCCGGCCGCGCGCACATCCACGCGGGAATTGTCATACTTTAGAACTGCGCCTCGCGCACTCACCCGCAGGGTTGGAATCCGCGATAAGTCATCGATCAACGATTCCGTGATGCCTTCCGCCAGGTACACCATCTGGGGGTCGCCCGTACGGTTTTCGAAAGGAAGAACGGCGACAGAATTTCCTGCCGTCGACTTACTACGAACCAGGACAAATATGGTGGCCAGCAACGCACTAAGGATCAACGCGATTGGCACAACCCACGCTGCAACGCGACGCTGGCGTCGCATACCATTTCGGGAACGCGTACTTAAATTTCGCCGGGACGACGTTTTCACCCATGGCGCACTGACCTGGTCGCTAGAAACCAGCGCCGCTGCCAATGCATCTCCAAAATCCCGGGCTCGCTCGAACCGGTCGCGCGGGTCCTGTGCCAGCGCTTTGACAATGAGTTGCTCTGCGATCTCAGGGAGATCAGACCGCAGGTCTCGCGGCAATACTCGCAAGCCTTCCATTTGTTGCAAGACGACGCCGCCCGGCGAAGACGCGCGATAGGGAGTTATGCCGGTGACAAGCTCATACGCTACAACTCCCATCTGATAGATGTCGCTGGCCGGCGACACTTTGCCCTGAAACTGCTCCGGCGACATGTATGTATAGGTTCCCGACGAGGTGGTAGAAGACGGATCGGCACTCGTCTCGCGAATGGAAGCAATCCCGAAGTCGATGAGCTTTATCTGATGTTCGTCTTCGCTGTCGCCGATCATGATGTTTTCAGGCTTGACGTCGCGATGACAGACACCCACCTCGTGCGCGGCTGTGAGCGCCCGTCCGATCTGCTTCATGATTTCGGCAACCTGGGCGAGCGGCATGCCGTCGCGCGGAATCGCCTCACGCAATCGCCGCCCTGGAACGTACTGCATCACTAGAAAAGGCTTGCCACCTTTCCATTCGCCAAAATCGATGATCGACACCACATTGGGGTGGTGAATACGCGCAAGCGCCTCCATTTCGCTACGAAGCTTTTTCAGCGCCCATTCACTGCTGGAGCGGAATTCGTTCAAGATCTTGACGACGACCTTGCGCGAGGCGACTTCGAGATCAGCGGCCAGATAGGTGATGGCAAATCCGCCGCGCCCCAGTTCCGGGCCCAACAAGTAGCGGTTTTTCAGTAAGATCTCCGCCATGTTCTCGGTCGGCGGAAGGCTGTCCCGATCCTGCGGCGTCTGTCCGAGATCGGAACTGGACGTCACCTTTGGATCGAGATCCATAACATGAGGTGTAGCACGCTATCGGTCTTTTCGCTTGGCGGACGCGATTAACGTTTCAATGGATCTTCGATTTAACGTTTCAATGGATCTTCGATCCAGGGCGGGGTCGCGTTGACAAGCGCTCCGAGCGTGGGGTCGTGCCGTTCCAGAGCCTGCTTCATCTCCCAAGCCACTTTGCGGTAGGAGAAGTGCCCTTTCACGCCGCTGCGCAGGCGAGAAATATACTCCAATTCCGCGAAATCCATTTTGAAGAGAAAACGCGATTTAGCGGCGAAGGGCAATAAATACTGGGCGGCGGGCTGAGGCAATTTCTCGAAGGCCTTATCCACGTTTTCGAGCGCCGATGCGAAGATCGCTTCCGCTCCGCACTTGGCGATGAGTTCGGGTGTATCGTAGCCGAGCCGGTTCGTGTATTGCTGCCGCAACTGCTGACAGCGGCGATGACGGTGCAGATCGCGGTAGGCGCCGATATCCATTACGATATCGAGCACGTAGGGAGCGCTGCGAAAATGCCGGGGCAGCTCGTCTCTGTGCATGCGGCCGCCCAGGGCAACCCGCAGCAGCTCGTTTCGCTTCTCGAGCGGCCAACCCAATGCCATTCCGTATAGTTCGCGATAAGGCTTCCCGGTGACGGCATACAGCAGTGTCGCGCATATATCCGCTAGATGGTCCAGTGGCTCGAGCAGTTCGACAGTTTCGGCTGCGCGCAATGGTATCTCGGACAGATGGTGCGCCGCCCATTCGATCAGATCGGCCCGCAAACGCCGAGGATATTCGTCGGCATCAGCATGCCGCGCCAAGCGTAGGAGCGACCGGCTCCCTTGCGATACGCTCTGGGTCCCACACACAATCCGGAGTCTCGGAGCAGGCGTGCGCCAACTCTGCGGCCAACTCCCGTACTTCCTGAAACTCGGAAGCCTTGAGCCGTTTGATCTGTTTTTCGAGGGTCCGGATGCTGGTGACCTGGCCGGCACCTGTAGGGATACCAAGCGGCAGAAGATAGCGCGCAACATCGAAGGCTCGCGCCGACACATTGCGCCGGTAAGCCTCCGGCTTCATATCATCGGGACGCGGCAACTGCTGTTCGAGGTACGCAAAGGCACGCTGCTGCACTTGAGCGTATGCGCTCAAGAGATTTTGCGCCGCACGCCTGAAAATCTCGGCTTCATCGGCAGTCAGCTCCGGGGGCACAATGAATCCGGATTTTGCAAAATCCTGATAACGCGAGCTTCTGGCTTGACCATCCCACAACTGCTCGTCTTCGATCTCGGTGGCGGCCAGTTCGGAAATTCCTTCAAAGCAGATCGCGAGATGACCGAGATCTGCAATCGAAGCGTGCCCGTATTGGAAATAGAAACTTTCCAGAAATTTCTCTGAATCGTGCGCGCGCACCCATGCGATGGAATCGCGTATCGAATCGGGCGACCGGCTATAGCGGGCGAGGGCATAGGCGAGCTTTTCCGGAGGCATCGGCCCAACAGTCAAAACGCGCTTGGGAGACGGACTCTGTACCGGGTCAGGCGCAGACATGGAAGCCGCTATGATAGCGGATTCATGAGAATTCGGATCAAGAAGCTGCACAGCGACGCTCATCTTCCCGAATATGCCCACGGACCTGCTGAAGACGCCGGAATGGATATCCGCACCCTGACGGGGGCATTGCTCGAGCCGGGCGTTCCACAGGCTCTTCCGACCGGGCTGGCGTTAGAGATTCCGAGCGGCTATGAAGTGCAGATTCGGCCTCGCAGCGGTCTCGCGCTGAAGCACGCGATCACATTACCCAACGCGCCGGCTACGATTGATCCTGGTTATCGCGGAGAGCTGAAAGTGATCCTGCTGAACGCGGGCAAGGTCGCCTATGAGATTCATGCAGGCGATCGAATCGCGCAGATGGTGGTGGCGCGTTATGAGCCGGTCGAGTGGGAAGAAGGCGATTTGGCGGAATCGGTCAGGGGACCGGGCGGATTTGGCTCATCCGGCCGCTAACGTTTACTATTTACTTCCGAAGTCAATCTGCTGGCAAGCGGTCCCGTCTGCCCCGCGTACTTATTGCCAACCTTTTTGTAATACGGAACGGAAACCGGCGACGAAAGCTGCTCGAATGTGAATGAACAGATGCGCATGCCGGGATAGAGCGCCACCGGCATAATGCCCAGATTACTCAGCTCGAGTGTCGCTTTCCCTCGCCAGCCGGGGTCGAACAATCCTGCCGTGCCATGCACGATGATGCCAATGCGGCCCAGACTCGACCGGCCTTCGAGGCGGCCAAGAACGTCGTCGTCCAGCTCCAGCATCTCTTCCGTGATTGCGAGTGCAAACTCCCGCGGCTGCAAGATAAACGGATCGCCGGCATTCACCCGAACGGAACGCATCAGGTCCTGAATCGCGTTCTTGTCGCGCACGTCGATATAGGGGTGCCTGCTGTGCTCGAAAACGCTGAATTCTTCGCCGAGCCGAAAATCCACCGAGCAGCTTCCAAATTGTTCCGGAGGGAGTTCAGGCGAGATCCGAATCTTTCCGAGCTCTATATAACGGCGGATATCGACATCGGAAAGGACCATAAATGGAGGCGCGAACAGCCAATCCTAGCATGCCGAAGATGGTATATTGAGGGGGTCGCAAATGCGCCAACGCCCACACAATTTCGCATTGTGCGGCCCTGCGCAATAAACCGTGGGCGGCTAGCTCAGCTGGGAGAGCACCACGTTCGCAACGTGGGGGTCGTGGGTTCGAATCCCATGCCGTCCACCAAGATCCATCGGCAAGATTCAATCATCTACCGTGAGGCCGATTCCCGCTCATTCAACCGTTACCAGGATCGGAAAGAAGTGATGTACGGCATAGTGCCGTTCGTCAGGCGTATGCTCGGACGGCTGCGCGGCGCCATTTTTATCGCTAGCGCGCGCAAGCAGAACCACCGGGCCCGGTTCTGTGGGCGTGTTCCACTCATATTGCCATCGCACCCAGCAATAGCGGCACGGCGTATCCAGCAACTGGACAGGCGTCCACGCTGTGCCGCCGTCCACGCTTAATTCAACGGTCGAAACTTCCGATTCTCCCGCCCACGCAGTGCCATACACGCGGAATGTACTTGCTCGTTGTACGGTATCGCCGACGGAGGGCTGGATAATCTCCGCTTTGATCTTCATAGTCGTCAGAGGCGCCAGCGTTACACCTTGGCCGTTACGCTCCCAACGACTATATTCGAAGGTCTGGAAATAGCCAAAAAAAGGCCGGTTTCAAGCAAGGCTGGAGGTTTAGTGCGACCTTCGGGCTTTGGATATCAAGGGGTCTGCGAGTCGCTGCCAATCTCTTGACGCATAGAACCACTTGCCTTCAATTCCACGGTAAATCAGAAAAACATTGTCTGCATAGCCTGCGTCAGATTTACCCGGAATATAAACATATCCTATTTTTGTTGCGGGATCGACGGCATAGCGCACGACGTATGTACTCGGATCGGAGCGTGAGGTCACGAACGAGACTTCGTAGTTTTCGAGCTCGTTCGGCGGATTTGCCACACCTCGCGACCAATCAACGTTTAATGCTTTTGCCTCGTTCGAACTCGTCCCGGGTCCCGACCAGACGTTGAAGTGACTAACGATTGCCGGATCCGTGATTTCAATCGGAGCGGCAAGTGTTTTTCTGCTGATGATTATGCGAACCACATCTCCTTTGCCCAACAGCGAAGTAGAGGCGATAATGAGCAGCAGCGTTTCTGCTAAGAGCACCGGCATCTTTTTCATCGGAATCCCTCATGCTCTCCCTATTTTAAACTCGCCAACGCTCGTGACGGAGCCAGCTACCTGCGCTGCTTCCGAGGATGGTTGTTCTGCCCAGCTTGCCTAGAGATCGCTGAAGCTCTGATAAGCCACCGTGAAATCTGGCTGTCGAGCAAGATCTCTTCGGCGCTGCGGGCAAGTGAAATCCCAACTCGATCACCTCCCGAGAGCGCTCTCACGCCCTGACTGATCGACTGCGACCAGGTAAATGCTCGGACTGAAGCCCGCTGAATGTGCCGCCGGCCATACTGATACACTGCACGCGCATCAAATTCTCGAGCAGGAAAGGCCACCAGAGGGATCTTAATATGTAGAACTGCTTTACGGCGCTCGATCGCCAATGTCACTGAATGGGCCAAGAAAGAGCGGTGCTGGGAAAAATTCAGGGCATTTCCTCAGGGCTGCCCCGGCCCGTGATAGCGCAACGCGAGTTCTCGTCTCCCAATGCCGCCACAGTAAGGGACGGTTCGGCTGAGGCGGAAGTATATGCCCAGATTCGTGTTATCCCGGCCGACGAATGGTTTGCCATCTCGGGTTGGGCAAAGGAGACAGGCAATCTCGCCCCGTGGCAACACGCTCTTGCGTATAGCCTGGGCAGGCTGGCAGCGCAGAACAAGCCACCGAGCACCAAGCAGATCCAGCAGGGCGAAAAGATCCTTCAGGAAGCCCGGAGACTGGGTTTTAAGTTAGCTGAAAAATGCCGTGGGGGACTCACGCATCCATCTCCCGCCGGCGAGCTTCAAGTCTGCTTGCGAGCTGCTGCTCTGTGGGCAGCGTGAGCTGGTATTGGCGAGCCAACACTTGATTGCCTATCTTCCCAAGCGCGTAGTGTGCCACGGCCGCATCGTGTTCGGAGCAGAGTATTAGGCCAATTGACGGATTCTCATCCGGGTTTGTCCAGTGTTCCTGAGCGTAGTTCACGTACAGATTCATCTGCCCAACGTTATGCGAAGCTTCCCATAACCGTTGTATGCTGCCTCGAACCGCCCGAGTTTGAGGTCGACCGCCACTAACCGGGCAAGCCGGCGATGATAGAACAACAGATCAAGATAGAAATCTTGATTTCCGATGATCATTCTCTTTTGGCGTGCGATGAAGGCAAAATCGGTGCCAAGTTCCAGTAAGACTCGTTCCAACTCCCGGAGAATCGCCGTTTCCAGATCAGCCTCGCTGAAGGTGTCCTTCAAGCCAAGAAAATCCAGGATGTATGGATCTCGGAATACGAGCTGCGGAATCATTTTGTCTGTTTCCCGTAGCTGTGCCAAACTCTCGCGGATCGATGCCTCAGGCAATTTTGAAATGGCTGTGCGCTCGAATAACATGGTCCGCACTCGTTCCCGCAGGGTGCGTACCGTCCATCGCTCAGCCCGGCACAGCTCTGCGTAAAATTCGCGCGCCAAACTATTTTCGAGGTACAGAAGCTCTTTGAAATGGCTCCAGCCGAGGTGTTCCGAAAGGGCGCGGACCTGGACGTCGTCCGGCCAAACCTCGACGAATCGCATCATATGGAAAATATTCTGTCGGCTGAAGCCGGACCCGTAGTCCGCCGTCAATTGTTGCGACAAAGTGGATATGATCTGTTCGCCGTATTCTGCTCTAGCCCCACGCAGGACTTCGCGCCCTATCAGGTGCCCGATGCTCCAATTGAGCAATACGAGCTCAGCCCTTAGCGTCTGAGCGACACGGGCTTGGGCGTTCTCGATGAACTGGCGGGCTTCCGCGAGAACTTTCGCAGCACGGTCCGTCAGTTCGTCCCTGTCCTTTCGCCCAGGTGGTTTAGGGTGCCGTTTGGTTATCTCGCTCATTAGTTCGATTCGTGTTCGCTCTCAATTGTCTCTACATGTAGAGATAATCTTGTTCAAGCGGTCCATGGCTCCTTTCCACTTCGGCACGAAGCCGTATGCGGCGGACAGGCTCAAAACACCCATTGCTTCTTGTAGTCGAGCGGCGTTTAGCGCGAGCTTCGTAGAATTTGCTGGCTGCGCGCCTGGAGTGACCCGCCGGATTCTTCAGTTTGTGCGGCGCAGTCGTTTGCTTCGGTAGACACGCATTCGAATCCCATGCCGTCCACCAAAATCCATCGGGAAGATTTCCCGGTCACTCAATCGTTACCGGGATCGGAAAGACGTGATGTACGGCATAGTGCCGTTCGTCAGGCGTATGCTCGGACGGCTGCGCGGCGCCATTCTTATCGCTAGCGCGCGCAAGCAAAACCACCGGGCCCGGTTCTGTGGGTGTGTTCCACTCATATTGCCATCGCACCCAGCAATAGCGGCACGGCGTATCCAGCAACTGGACAGGCGTCCACGCTGTACCGCCGTCCACGCTTAATTCAACGGTCGAAACTTCCGATTCTCCCGCCCACGCAGTGCCATACACGCGGAATGTACTTGCTCGTTGTACGGTATCGCCGACGGAGGGCTGGATAATCTCCGCTTTGATCTTCATAGTCGTCAGAGGCGCCAGCGTTACACCTTGGCCGTTACGCTCCCAACGACTATATTCGAAGGTCTGGAAATAGCCAAAAAAGGGCCGGGTTTCCACGACAATTCTTCGCAACCATTTGATCGAGGCCATGCCATACCAGCCCGGCACGATGGCGCGAATCGGGAAGCCATGGCGTTTCGATAATTCCCGGCCGTTCATCCGGTACGCCAACAGAACATCGGGACTCAGCGCCTTTGCCAGCGGCAAACTGCGGGCATAGGGAATCACACCCGGAGTCTTGGGTTCTTCGCGAACCTCACCGCTGTCGGCGCCTTCCAATATGATGTCGCTTGTCTCCTGCTGAAGGCCCGCTTCCGCCAAGACGGTGGAAAGCGGGACGCCCGTCCATTCCGCATTTCCAACGGCGCCCAAGTGCCATTGCACTCCTTTTGATTTCTCGGGCAGGAACGTTCGACCGTTTCCCGCGCACTCCAACGTAGCAGCGACGGTGCGGGATGGAAACGCGACGATTTCGTCATAACTAAATTCACGGACCCGCTCGACAGCTCCTTCCACTCGCAATCGCCAACGGGTCAAGTCCAGTTCAGGCACGTCGAAGTGGTTGCGAACGTAGAACAAATCGTCAGGCGTCAGATAAGAGTCGAAAACCGAACAAGGCGACTCGAGATTCTCCGGATCATCCTGCCTTCGAATCAGACCTTTGGAGGCTCCTATCATCACTCGACATGCTACTACCTCCGCATGTGATGCAATCTCAAGGGTTCGCTTGAATGCACGAAGTTTTGCCGAAACGTTCGGCTGAAGCGCCCAGTCGTACCGCAAGCACCAGATTCCAGCTGCTCGGGGGTACTTCTACGCGATTCACGACGCTAATAGCCGCGGCCGTTGTCTGCGCCTGCAGTCTTTTCGCGCAGAACACGCCTCAGGATGCCGCCACGGTTCTCGCGCAGATCCTGGCGCAGAAAGGCACGATCAGCAGCGACGAGCTCACGCGGGTCGAAGGCGCGGCGGCGCGAGATCGTGTTAGCGTACTCGCCACCATATTGCGCGACAAGGGCGTTCTCGATTCGGGAGATCTCGCTAAGCTGTCCGTCCCGACGGGCACGACACCTACGCCGGCGCCACGACCTTCGCTGTCTGTCGTCGCGCAAGGTCCTTCGTCCGCGAGTCCGCCTGCCGCCGCTCCGACGACGGTTGCGGCCTCCTCGCCCAATGCGCCTCCCGCTCCGCGACAGGCTGAACCCGCCGAGCACGCCGAAGCGAACGCGGGAAAACGAATCCCCGTTACTGTCTATGGCACTCTGCTTTTCAATGCGGGGTTTAACACGGCGGGCGTAAACATCGAGGACGCCGGCACGATCGTAGCCAAGCCTGGCTCCAGCTTGACCGCCGGAGACCAGAGCTATTTCGAGACTCCGCGTCAAACGCGCATCGGCTTGCGTTTGGACCCCACCTCCGTTGCGGGCGCTGAATTGACAGGCGATTTCGAGATAGATGCTTACAGCGCAGATGCACCGTTTCCAAATGGTGCGAACATGGGTCTCTTTCGTCTGCGGCTGGCTTACGGCCGGTTGGATTGGCAAAACGTCGCGCTCGAAATCGGGCAGGATTGGTCGATCTTCGCTCCGCTGAATCCGTCGAGCCTCGCACTTTACGCCATCGCGGAATTGAATGGCGCGGGTAATCCCTGGATTCGTCTTCCACAAATTCGTTTGGAGGCGAAGAAAACGCTCAGCCCGGCGAACCGGCTACTTTATCAGGTCGCGCTCAGCGACCCCGACGATGGCGATTACGCTGCGACATTCGTAGGCACGCGAGTTCCCGGAGCCGGCGAACTGGGCCGCATGCCCGCTATTGAAAGCCGCCTCGCCTGGACAGTTAGCGCCGACGATCGCGATTTCACACTCGGCCTCAGCGGCCGCTATGGACGCGGGCGAAATATCGGGACCGCTGGCGGCGTGACAGTGGTTCAGCCGGTCGATTCCTGGGGCGCGGCCGTCGACTACAGCTTGCCATTTACGAATCTTTTCAATCTTACGGGAGAAGCGTATATCGGCCGGGCACTCGGAATTTACGACGTTTCGCTAGGAGAAGACATCGGCGCGATTGGGACGCTCGGCGGCCATGGCGTCTTGAGCCGTGGCGGATGGGTGCAAACCCAGTTCAACCTCACAAAACAGTGGCAGTTGAATGCGGGGTATGGCATCGATAACCCGAATGCCCATGACCTGCCTGCCGGCTCACGTTACCGGAACGAAAATGTGTTCGGGAATTTCATCTATAAGCTGAACTCGAATGTGAATTTCTCGCTCGAGTACCGGCGTCTGTTGACCTATTTTCGTGACCAAGCCTACGAGACCGGGCGCGCCAATCAGTTCACGTTGAGCGCGGCGTACCTGTTCTGAGCGGCGTCAGTGTGCTCCGGCGGCTGCGGCGTTCAGCTCTTTGATGATACTCGCGACAAATGCTTTGGCATCGCCGAACAGCATAAGCGTTTTCTCCATGTAGTACAGATCGTTGTCGATTCCAGCGAAGCCAGGGCTCATGCTGCGCTTGATCACCATAACCGTGCGCGCGTCGCAGGCATTCAAAATCGGCATGCCGGAGATCGGGCTTCCCTTTTCCGTACGCGCAGCGGGATTGACGACGTCGTTTGCACCAATGACCAGCGCGACATCTGCACGCGGGAAATCGGGATTTATTTCTTCCATTTCGGAGAGCCGATCATAAGGGACATCGGCCTCAGCGAGCAACACATTCATGTGTCCAGGCATACGCCCTGCCACGGGATGTATCGCAAAGCGAACATCGACGCCGCGGCGCGTGAGAACGTCATACATTTCGCGAAGTTTATGCTGTGCCTGAGCCACAGCCATGCCATAGCCCGGTATCACGATGATGCTGCGCGCCGCATCGAGTATCTCGGCAGCTTCTTCCGGCGAGGCGGAGCGAACGGGCCGCGCGGTAGTCTGCTTCGCGCTTACCTGCACGGTGCCGAAAGCGCCAAACAACACATTGGTGAATGACCGGTTCATGGCCCGGCACATGATCACCGAGAGAATGAAACCCGACGAGCCATCGAGCGCGCCAGCCACGATCAGAAGCCGGTTATTGAGAGCAAATCCCATGGCGCTCGCCGATAAGCCGGCGTATGAGTTCAAAAGCGCGATCACGGTTGGCATATCAGCGCCGCCGATGGGCACGATCAGCAACACGCCGAAGACGAGGGAAAGCACCATGAAAATGGGATAAAGATACGTTCGCTCCGGCGAAAAGATGAGGACGATACCGATTGCAACCGCAAGAGTGAAGACACCCAGGTTCACGAAATTCTGACCGCGATACGTGATCGGCCGCGTTGGCAGAATTTCCTGAAGCTTGCCAAAAGCCATGACGCTGGCGGTACAGGTCAGAAAACCAAGCAGCGTCTCCAGCACGAGCGCGCCCATGATGAACCCATGCGGCATGTGCCGGTAATATTCCGCCGTGCCAATCAGTGCGGAAGCGAGCGCGCCGCACGCGTGCGAAATCGCGGTTCGTTGCGGGACGGCGGTCATCGGCATGTAGTAGGCGATGGGAACGCCAATTGCGGAGCCGACGAAGAAGGCGATCAAAATCCATTCGTAATTGATCACTTCGTGCCGAAGGAGGGTTCCGACGACCGCAAGAAGCATTCCGATTTCGCCGATGATCACGCCCCTCCTCGCAGTGACGGGCGAATTCATCCATTTGATGGCCAGAATGAAGCCGGCGGCAGCAAGGATATAGAGAATCGGAAGAACGTTGTCGATCATTTCTGGGCCGGTCCTCTCTGGGCCGGTCCTCGCTTCTTAAACATCTTCAACATGCGGTCCGTAATCAGATAACCGCTCACCACGTTTGTGACTGAGGCCACAACCGCAATAAAGCCAAGCGTGCGCGTAAGCAGAGTCGCATGCGCTTCGCCGGTGATGAGAATCGCGCCGACTACGGCGATCGCCGATATGGCATTGGTGAGCGACATCAAAGGCGTATGAAGCAGTGGAGATACACGGCGAATCAATTCAAATCCGAGAAACGCCGCGAGCATGAATACCCAGATTTCCGTCTCGTAATTACTCATGCGCTCACTGTCCTTTCGAGATTCTGAGAAGCGCCGATCAATTCCGCAATGCGCGCGTGTACAACTTTGTTCTGATGGGTAACCAGAGTCTCCCGGATGATTTCGTCTTCAAGATTGATAGAGAGGCTTCCGTTCACGATCAGAAGTTTTAAGAACGCGGCGATGTTGGAAGAAAACATTTGGCTCGCGTGGTAGGGCACAGCGGAAGCCAGATTTACCGGTCCCAGAACGGTGACGTTCTTGTAGACGATGGTTTCGCCGGGCTGCGTGACCTCGCAGTTGCCGCCGCGCTCCGCCGCAATATCGACAATGACGGAACCGCTGCACATGGCGTCGACCATCTCCGTCGTGATCAGGATGGGCGATTTGCGTCCGGGCACCGCAGCCGTCGTGATCACGACATCCTGCTCGCGAAGCACGTCGGTCATCAGCTCGCGTTGCCTGCGGTAGAACGCTTCGTCCATCGCCTTGGCGTAGCCGCCTTTGTCTTCCGAAGTTTTTGCGTCGACGTCGAGCACGACAAATTTCGCGCCAACACTCTCGACCTGCTCCTTCACCGCGGGGCGAACGTCGTAAGCGGACACGACAGCGCCCATGCGGCGAGCGGTAGCGATGGCCTGCAGGCCGGCAACTCCGGCGCCTAATACGAACACCTTCGCGGGCGTGAGGGTGCCAGCCGCTGTCATCAGCATCGGGAACATTTTCGGCAGATGAGTGGCGGCCAGCAAAACGGCGCGATATCCGGCGATGGTCGCCATGGAGGAAAGAACATCCATCGCCTGCGCTCGCGTGATGCGGGGAATGAGTTCGAGCGCGAAACACGACACACCCGTGCCGGCGAGATCGGAAGCTTCTTTCAGTGCGGTCAGCGGCTCACCGAATCCAACGATTGCCTGGCCTGGTCGGAACGACTGCAGATCGGATCGGCCGGCTTCCGGGTTTGCGCCGAGGCAGCGAACCTGCGCGATGATATCGGACTGGCTGAAAACCTCGGCGCGAGTGGCCAGGCGAGCGCCGCGCGCTACGTATAGATCGTCGGGGAATCCGGCCTCGCCGCCGGCGGAAGATTCAAGGATGACTTCCGCACCCGATTTGCGCAGAGCTTCACATTGGCGGGGGATGATGGCAACGCGACGCTCACCAGGGAACGTCTCGCGAGGAACTCCAACGGTAATAGGCAATACGCGGCCTCCGAAGACCCAAATAATTGATGATCAACCATTCGGACGGCAGATCGCAACTGCGAGTTACGTAGACGGGGTATAATGAACCGATTATCAGCTCGGCCCCCGAGTCGCTGGCCATCGACGTCGCGTGAAACCTACTGACGTTCAAGATCCTAACTACTTCCACAGAGTTGTCGATTGCCAATGGGCGTGTCCCGCGCACACGAACGTTCCCGAATATATTCGTCTGATCGCGCAAGGCAAGTACACCGATGCCTACATGCTCAACCGGGAATCGAATGTCTTTCCGGCTATTTTGGGACGCACGTGCGATCGCCCTTGCGAGCCAGCCTGCCGGCGGAGGCGCGTAGATGGAAAACCTGTCGCCATCTGTAGATTGAAACGCGTTGCGGCGGATCTGCGCGGCGAAATTGCGGATCTTCTCCCTCGCATTCCACAGAAAAAAAACGGTAAGCGCATCGCGTGCATTGGCGCGGGTCCGGCCTCGTTAACCGTAGCCAACGACCTGATGCCGCTCGGATATCAGGTCACGATTTTCGAGAAGCAGGATAAGCCCGGCGGTCTGATGCGCTCCAACATCCCCTCCTTCCGGCTTCCGGAGCACGTCCTGACAGAGGAAGTCGACGTGATCTTGAACATGGGTGTCGAGATTCGCTACAACGCGCCGATTCAAAGCTTGCGGGCGTTGCTCGATAGCGGCTTCGATGCGGTGTTCGTGGGCAGTGGCGCACCGCGAGGCAAAGATCTCGAACTGCAGGGCCGGCACGATACGGATCGCATCCACATCGGGATCGACTGGCTGGAATCGGTAGCTTTCGGACACATCGACCGGATCGGCGAGCGGGTTCTCATCATTGGAGTAGGAAATACCGCTATGGATTGCTGCCGGTCCTCGCGCAGGCTAGGTGGAAAAGACATCAAAGTCATGGCACGGCGTCCGCGCAAGTTCTTCAAAGCGTCCGATTGGGAGCTCGAAGACGCTGAAGAAGAAGGAATCGATATCGTGATCAATCACGCGCCGAAACATTTCGTGATTGAAAACGGATCTCTGATCGGCATGCAGTTTGAGCGCCTGGAGTGGGACCTGGAAGCCAAGCGTTCCCGGACCATCGATGAAGTGTTCCTTCCCGCCGATGACGTCATCCTGGCGATCGGGCAAGAGAATGCGTTTCCCTGGATTGAGCGCGACATTGGGATCGAGTTCGGAAACTGGGACATGCCGGTTGTAAACGAAGCGACAATGCAATCGAGCCGGCCGGACGTGTTCTTTGGCGGCGACTCGGCATTCGGCCCGAAAAACATAATTTGGGCTGTCGAGCACGGTCATCAGGCCGCAATCTCCATTCACAATTACTGCGAGCGCCTTCCGGTAACGGAACGTCCGCCTTATGGCATGAACCTGATCAGCCAGAAGATGGGGATCAGCGAATGGAGTTATCACAACGACTACAATCCGGTCACGCGGCAGAAAATGACGCATGTGGACCTGGTCGAGCGCTTTGAAAAGCTCAATATCGAAGTGGAGCTTGGCTTTAATGCGGAACAGACTGCGCGGGAAGTCGAGCGCTGCATGAATTGCGATATACAGACGGTTTTCACCGCTCCGAAGTGCATTGAGTGTGATGCCTGTATCGATGTCTGTCCGGTGCAGTGCCTCACGATTACGCGCAATGGCGAGGAATTGGATTTGCGCACACGACTCTCGGCTCCGGCACTGAATCTCGAGCAGTCGCTGTATGTCTCCGCTCCGCTGCCGCATACGGCGCGAATTATGGCCAAAGATGAAGATGTATGCGTTCACTGCGGGCTTTGTGCAGAGCGATGCCCGACGGCGGCTTGGGACATGCAGAAGTTTACAGTTCTAATTCCATATGCAGGCGAGAGGGCATGCAGCAGCAATCGCCTACCCGCATAAACGACTTCGCGATCAAGCTGGCGAACGTAAACGGAACAGGATCGGCAAGCGCGAATGGGCTTCTGATGCAGGCCATTTTCCGCATGGGCATCCCGGTATCCGGAAAGAATCTGTTTCCATCAAACATTCAGGGACTCCCCACCTGGTACGAAATCCGCGTCAATCGGGATGGCTACACCGCTCGCGCGCTGGATTACGACCTCATGGTTGCCATGAATGCGCAAACCTACGCGCGCGACATTCAGGAGGTGCGCAGCGGAGGATATGTGCTGTACGACTCCAGTTGGCCCTTGGAACGAGCGCTGTATCGGGAGGACGTTCACTTTTTACCTGTTCCGCTGGCGCAAATGTGCAACGAACATTTCTCCGAGGCCCGGCAGCGCATCCTGATGAAGAACATTTCCTATGCCGGTTGCATGCTGGCATTTCTCGAATTCGATATGTCCGTGGTCGAGACTCTGCTGGATGAGACGTTCGCCGGAAAAGCGGCATTGCGAGACTCGAACCGGAAGGCGCTGCGCCTCGGCTATGATTACGCAAAAACGCATTTTGAGTGTCCATTGCCATTTCATCTGGAAAAGATG
Source organism: uncultured Acidobacteriaceae bacterium (assembly GCA_963722935.1). Lineage (GTDB taxonomy): Bacteria > Acidobacteriota > Terriglobia > Bryobacterales > Bryobacteraceae > Bog-105. Next base: position 141,824 of record CAVROY010000004.1, read on the forward strand.
GATGCGAATACAGACAAGATCCTGATTGACGGGAATACGGCAACGGCACTGGGGTGTTTGTATGCGGGTGCAACGGTTGCAGCCTGGTATCCCATCACGCCTGCTACCTCCGTCATGGACGCTTTCCGCCAGTTTTGCGAACGATACAGGCGCGATGAAGAAACAGGCCGCAACAACTACTGCATCTTGCAGGCCGAAGATGAGCTGGCGGCAATCGGCATGGTGATCGGAGCGTCATGGAATGGCGCACGCTCCTTCACCTCCACTGCAGGACCGGGAATTTCTCTGATGAACGAATTGCTCGGGCTGGCCTATTATTCTGAAATTCCCGCCGTGGTCATCGATGTGCAGCGCGTTGGCCCTTCTACGGGAATGCCGACCCGCACGCAACAAGGGGACCTGCTGGAATGCGCGTACGCATCACATGGAGATACCAAGCACATCCTGTTATTTCCCGCGAATCCGGCGGAATGCTTTGAGTTCGCCACCCGGTCGTTTGATTTAGCAGAGCGGTTCCAAACCCCGGTACTGATGCTTTCGGACCTGGATATTGGCATGAACGACTGGGTGATTCCGCGGCTCGAATGGGACGATGCGTACCGGCCGGATCGGGGGCGCGTACTGTCGGAAGAAGATATTCGAGAGTTGCCGCAGTTTTACCGCTACACCGGCGAAGACGAAAATCACGTTACGCCGCGCACCGTGCCGGGTATTCATCCGAATGGCGCATATGTCACGAGGGGCTCCGGGCACAACAAATTCGGCGGGTACACGGAGATTCCGGCGGAATACCAGGAAGTGATGGACCGGTTGACCCGAAAACATAAAACGGCCGCCAATTTTGTGCCATTACCGAAAATTGAAAGGCGGAGTGAAGCGCAATTCGGCGTAGTTGCCATCGGCGGGTGCGATGCCGCGATCGAGGAAGCGATGGATCTGCTGGCCGGCGAAGGGATTCCGGCCGATTACATGCGCGTCTGCGGCTTTCCATTTCACAGCAGCGTGGAAGCATTTCTCTATGAGCACGATTTCTGCTTTGTCGTGGAACAGAACCGCGATGCACAGCTACGGTCTTTGTTGATTCTCGAGACCTGCGTGCCGAAAGACCGCTTACGCTCTCTGCGGGTGTATGGCGGATTTCCGTTGAGCGCGCAGCATGTCATCGAGGGAATCAAGAGTCAACTGGAGGTACGGCATGCCGTCTATCGTTAAGCCAGTCGCGAAACATCCGAGCTTGCAGCGTAATGAACTTGGTCTCACGGTTAGAGACTACGAAGGTTCGATGTCAACGCTGTGCGCCGGATGCGGGCATGATTCGATTACGGCCGCCATTGTCCGGGCGCTCTGGGAAATTTCGATGCCGCCGCACATGCTTGCGAAGATGAGCGGCATTGGATGTTCGTCAAAAACTCCCGCGTATTTCGTGAACGGCGCGCACGGATTCAACTCGGCGCACGGTAGAATGCCCGCGATCACGACCGGCGCAGTCGCGGCGAATCGTGAGATCACCTATATCGGCATTTCCGGCGACGGCGATTCCCTTTCTATCGGCATTGGTCACATGTGCCATGCCATACGGCGCAACGTGCGCATGGTGTACATCATCGAGAACAACGGCGTGTATGGGCTTACGAAGGGCCAATTCTCGGCTTCGGCGGATATCGGGTCCAAGAGCAAGCGCGGCGAGCCGAATCAAATGCTGCCGATCGATCCGGTGATGCTTGCGTTGAGTCTGGGAGCGACGTTCGTGGCGCGCAGTTTTTCCGGCGATAAGGAACAGCTCGTGCCGATTCTCAAAGCGGCATTCGCGCACCGCGGGCTGGCGCTGCTGGACGTGATCTCACCGTGCGTAACGTTCAACGATCATTCCGGTTCGACGAAAAGTTATCTGCACACTCGCAAACACGCGGTAAAGGCGACGGAATCCGATTTCGTTCCTCCAGCGACCGAGATTCTGGCGGCCATCGGCCAGAACGGCGTCACCTCGGTGACGATGCACGATGGCAGCGTTCTTCAGTTCAGATCGGTACCGGACGGTTACGATCCAACAGATCGGAAGAAGGTCGTGTCCTATCTGATGCAACAGCAGAGCAAGGGCGAGATCGTGACAGGGTTGTTGTTTGTCGATGAAACGGCGCCCGATCTGCACGAACTGAACAACACGTCGGAGATCCCGCTATCCCGCGTCGCCTACGACAAGCTTTGTCCCGGAGCGGATGCGCTCGCCGAGCTCCAGCAAGAATTCCGGTAAGGCGTGCAAGTATGCACGCGATCAGTGCATACCAGCCTGCTTTAGAGCGGCAACAAACTCATCTTCAGATCTTCCGCCCACAAGCTGAGCTATAACCGTACCGGACGGATTGATCACCAGCACATTGGGAATCGCGTTGCATCCGTACAACTTATGTACTTTGCCGTCCGGATCGTGAAGCGTCGCGAGATCCGGATGGTTTTTTGCCAGGAAACTCCGGGCCGTTTGGGTCGATTCGTCGTTAATGCCCAACACGACAACATTTTTGTCCCTGTATTTGCGGCTAAGCGCTTCGATGGTCGGGAGTTCGTGGCGGCAGGGCGAGCACCAAGTCGCCCAGAAATCCAGCAACACGATTTTGCCTCGCAATTCGGCTAGATGCACGGGGACGCCATCCAGCGTTTTGAGCGTGAAATCGGTGGCAGGGCGTCCTTCCCAGCTCATGTAGCGCTCGCTCGGAAGCGACACGTCAGCCACTTCCTTGCCGCCCGATGGAGGAGCAAATTCGAAAAGCTGTGGGTCGGATGTTCCTTCGCTGAATCGTTTGAGATCGATTTTGATTTCGGTTTGCGTACCGTCCGGCTGCTTCTGCTTCTCAACGTGCCGCAGCACCAGTAAGCTGTCGTTCGCGATATAGAGTCGAATATTGGACGTTCCGGTCAACAAAGCGACAACCGAACACTCCACCTTGCTGCCGTTGAACTTTACCTTTTCCTCTTTTTCGGGCGTTGCACTCGGACCGTAGCGCGCCAGACCGGTGTAGCGGGCGACTAATTCCAATTGTGTTTCGCTGAACAAATCCTGCGCAGCGGACTGCTCGGCGGATTCCTGATCCGAGTCTGTATCGGCCATCTGAGCCGCTTCCAATTTCGACCACACCTTCTGTTTGGGCAAGGCCTTCCACATCAGCTTGCCGTCACTGACGCGAATCTCGACGGTTTCGCCCACCGTGTGCTCAACGCGCAACATCCCGTTTGGCCCGACTGCAAGAAACAGCTTTTCCGACATGGAGCGCTGCTGCATCGGCCCGGTCATGTCGAGTTCGCGCTCCGCGGTGATCTCATAGGAGGTGAGCTTCTTGTAACGATCCGCAACTTTCTTGAGCAGTTCGTCCGGGGAGCCGGCGCTTGCGGCGGTTCCAGCAAACATAGCTGTAAGGAGAAGCGCAAGGAAGTGGCGCAGCATACGTGTTCTTAGAACCTTATCGCAAGATTCTGCGATTGTACAAATCGATCTCCAGGGGTCGCGCTATATTTGCAAATTTATGCTTGTTGCCGATCTTTCACAAATTCGCGGGCGAACCTATCCGGCGCGGCGGCTGACGCAGAACCTGGTGGGCGGCACCAGTCCGATACAGGCGGAACACTTCTCCTTGGGACACGTCACACTTGAGCCGAACGGCGGTCAGGTGCCGTGGCACAACCAGGAGCAGGAAGAAATCTACTTCATTCTTGAAGGTACGGGCGAGATGTGTCTGGGCGAAGAACGAGCGGAGCTCAAAACGGGGCAGGCGGTCTACATCCCACCGCGAGTATTCCATCAATTGACAAATACCGGTAGCGTTCCGATGAGAATGATCTATTGCTACGGACCAGCCGGCGACGTCGCGCACTGGCGGCAGGAATTAGAGGGAACGCTCGCTCAGCCGGGGTTAGGCGCTCCGCCGCTGCCTGCCGGTGCGCAGCCGCAATGCACGTCGCGGCCTCAGGATTGATCGTATGAGCGACGTGAAGACTCATGTAGTCGGCGTCATCATGAACGGCGTCACGGGCCGCATGGGACTCAACCAGCATCTGCGCCGGTCGCTTCACGACATCGGATCTCAGGGCGGCGTCCGGATCGGCGATAACGCAGTGATTGTGCCGCGGCCGCTGCTCGTCGGCAGAAACGCAGCCAAACTCGATGCGATTTCCAAGGAATTTGACGGAATCCCCTATACGACCGATTTGGCCGCAGCGTTGGGCGATGCACAATATTCCGTCTATTTCGATTCGCAGACGACGGACCGCCGTCCAGAGGCTCTGGAACAGGCGATCAGAGCCGGTAAGCACATTTACTGCGAGAAACCAATTGCAGGAAATCTGCAGACCGCGCTCAACCTTTACAGACTCGCCAAAGCTGCGGGCGTGAAACACGGAGTCGTACAGGACAAACTCTGGCTGCCTGGTCTTCTGAAGCTGGCGAGCCTGCGCGATCAGGGTTTTTTTGGACGTATTTTTTCCGTGCGAGGTGAATTTGGTTATTGGGTTTTCGAAGGAGATACGGTACCCGCTCAGCGGCCGTCCTGGAATTACCGGAAAGAGGACGGCGGCGGAATCATCCTCGACATGCTCTGTCACTGGCGGTATGTTCTCGATAACCTGTTCGGACCTGTTCAAGCCGTTTCCTGCTTCGGCGCGACCCATATTCCGGAGCGTTGGGATGAAACGGGCGGCGCGTACTCGTGTACTGCCGAAGATGCAGCCTATGCCATGTTCGAGCTAGAAGGCGGCATTGTCGCTCAGTTCAACTCTTCGTGGGCCGTGCGTGTGCGTCGCGACGATTTGCTAACCATCCAGGTGGACGGCACAAAAGGATCGGCGGTCGCAGGTCTGCGCGACTGCTGGATCCAGCCTTACGCCGACACGCCGCGGCCCATTTGGAATCCCGACATTCCTCAACCGTTGAATTTCTTCGATTCGTGGCAAAAGGTGCCCGAGCAGGAGACCTTCGACAACGCATTCAAACGGCAGTGGGAGCTTTTCCTTCGGCATGTCGTGACGGACGAGCCCTTTCGCTGGGATCTGCTCGAAGGCGCGAAGGGCGTCCAACTGGCAGAAGCAGGTCTCGAATCGTGGCGCAGCCGATGCTGGGTACCTATTCCGCCGTTCTTGCCATCCTAAGCAGTCCTGGTATTGGAAGCCCCCGCGGGATACTGGCGCGGATCTCGATAAGTAAGTAAGGTGGAGGAACAAGGCAGGTCAGCGAATGAGCAACAGGTATATGATTCGGATCTACGAAGACCTTCACGAGAAAGGTTCCACCTCCGCCGGTACGATTCTGACGCCAGCCAGCCGCGAGCTTTGCATGTACGCCGAGTCGGCTGGAGACGCGGAGCAGCGGGTTCGTGCTGACGTCACGAGCGGGGGATTACCATCCGGCAGGGTATATCAGATCAGTCCATGGCTATCGAATCCCGAACTGGTCCGCTCCGTGGCCGCCTCCACCGACGGTTCGTTTCAACGAGTATTTTTGGACCCCTCAGCAGGACTCTACAGTGAGCTTCGCCGTATCCGCTTGCCCAAGCCGCATATCACCGATGACGAAGCGAGCGAGCGTTTAACCTGCTTGTAGGCGAGCGCGTGTCTTGAGATCCGCCAGCAACCGCTCGACTTGATCCGATTTCTCTAATGCAGCCAGGCGTTGCTCGGCGTTCGGCGTGCCGGCAGCCAGGTGCCCGTACCCTAACGCATCGGCTTCATAAACCTTCGATTCCAGGCGTGCAAATGCTGCATCGGTTTCAGCATCCTTCAGGGTCGCGGTCCCCGCACGAAGCGCGAGGCGTGCTCTTCGATGCTGCGCTATCAGCAGTTCGGTCTTCGCCTTGGTCTCGGTCATCTTCTGCTCCAGCCGGTGCAGCGCGTCGCGCAAAACATGGACCTGGTGGGATTGATCTTCAATCTGCTGGGCGAAATTTTTGGCGGTATTTTCATACGTCAACGAGCGCTCGAGTGCGAGACGAGCCAAATCTTCCTCATTCTTCTGCACGGCCAGCTCCGCTTTGCGAATCCAGTCTTTTTGCGCGTCCAGATTCTCCTGTTGTTTCTTCTCGAGAAGATGCTGGTCGGCAATCGCGATCGCGACCTGGGTCTTCACCTGCACAAACTGGTTTTGCATATCGAGGAGGAGCTGCTTGAGCAGCTTCTCGGGGTCTTCGGCCTTGTCAACAAGGTCATTTAAATTCGCTTTGATCAGCGTCGTTACACGGTCTAATAGCGGCATAATTCTCCCTTCACGATTTGGTATTCGAGCCGTTTGCCTTGCCGTCCGCGGCAGGGCGGTCTTTGATTCCGCGAACTTTCGATAGCAGATCGGACATCTGCACGCCCGATAAGGTTTCGAACAGCGCGGGGATTTGCGCGGCGATCTTCGTCATATCGCCAGTGATTTTGTTCATTCCGGCGGCATCTCCGTCACCGGTGGAAACGATGGTGATCTTGTCTATCTTCGATAGCGGGGAGGCCAGCGCTCTCACAACTTCGGGCAGACCGGTGATCAATTTATCCACCACCGCCGCTTGGTTCCATTCCTGGTACGCTTCCGCCTTGACGCTCATGGCTTTGGCTTCCGCTTCGCCCTTTTTCAAAATGATCTCGGCGTCGGCCTCGCCTTGCGCGCGCGTCGCGGCAGCCGAACCTTCGGCCTCAATCGTCATCTTGCGCCGGGCGGCTTCGGCCAGCATTTCGATGCGCTGGCGCTCGATTTCTGCGTTCTTCAGCACGTTGGCAATCAGCTCTTTTTCGTGCCGCAGAATTTCGGCTTCCTGCACCTTGATTTCCTGCTCTTTTTCCACTTGCCGGACTTTGACAGCTTCCACTGTCACTTGCTGCTGCATAACATTGGCCTGAATGTCATAGGCTTTGTCGGCCTGGGCCTGCTGGCGTTTAACGCCTTCGACGTACTGCGCCTTTTTGATTTCCAGATCTCGCTGCGCCTCGGCCTGCGCCGCGAGCGAGAGCGCTTCCGCTAACACGCGCTCCTGATCGGCTTGCGCGCGAGCGACCGCAGCTTCGCGTACGGCTCCTGCGCGCCGGATCGCCGTGTCGCGTTCGGCTTCCGCTGCTGCCACGTCTGCGTCCCGCTTGATTCGCGCGATATCGGGACGCCCCATGTTGGTGATGTATTCGTTCTTGTCGCGAACTTCCTTGATGGTGAAGGATATGACTTCGAGACCCATTTTGCTCAGATCGCTCGCGCACGTGCCGCGCATACGGTCGCCGACCATCTCCGGCTCTTTCACGATCTGCTCAACCGATAGCTGGCCGATGATGCCGCGCAAATGCCCCTCCATGACGAGGCGGATCAATCCTTCGCGGTCCTGATCTGTCTTTGTGAGAAACTGTTCGGCCGCCGTCTGGATAGATTCAGGGTCGCTTTTGACTTTGATTTGCGCGACTGCTTCGACCGTCACGGCGACACCCTGCTTGGTATAAAGATCCTGCTGGGGCGCGACATCGAACGACATCAACTGCAGCGAGAGCTGCCGCACGTTTTCGACCATCGGGAAGATAACCGTGCCTCTACCCTTCACGATGCGAGTACCGCGCAAACCATAAACGATCAGCGCCTCGTGCGGTCCGGCTTTGCGGTAGAGGGTGGCCATGGCCATCATGAGCGCCAGCAGCGTAAGAACCACAATCGCTGCGATAACAACGATTTCATTCGACATTCTTAGTCTCCTTTTGAAACGATTCCGGTTTCGCAAGATGAGCCGGCTGGGTCATTGCATCCCAGGTGCGTACGTATGCGATTCCCTTTTCATAACGCGTGACGACCACCTCTTCACCCGTCGCGATTTGTTGGCCTTCCTCGCTACGCGCCGGTACAAGCTTTCGCGCGCCGTCCCGCACATAAATCACTTCGCCGATTCCATCGGGCCGGATAGTGCTCGAGACCTGTCCGAGCACGCCAATCATGTCGTAGTCGGCCGGATCGAGCGGGCTCTCGCGCGATTGCAGATAGCGCAAGAAGGCCGCCAGCAGCCACGCTCCGGTGAGCCCGGCCGCAATCGCTATCGCCAGATTGATCCAAAAGCCCAGGCCGGAATGCCGCGTCAGCAAGTAACCGATTCCACCGAACCATGCCAGGAAAATCGCGGCACAACTCGGATTGACCATGCTGGCGAACCATCGCAGATCGCTCGCTGCCGCCTTCCCGACCGGAATCTGACCTCGCCCCGCAGCGCCATGCAGGTGAGCGCCGTGTCCCGAGGCTATGTGCGCGGGTGCGGCATGTCCGCCTTGAGCGGAGCCTGCATGCCCCACATGAAGCCCTCCCAATAACAGCGCGGCCACACTCCAGAGAACCCCGATCGCAAAGCACAACAGATACAGCTCAGGCCACGTCATGGCGAAGCGCCTCCTTCGGACTAAGAACCTCCCATAGGCAATTCAGCAGCTCGGGCGTTTCGAGCACGGCGCCGAGCAGTAAAACACAGCGGCGTGTATCGTCGTGGCGCGCGATTTTCAATAACGCCTCCGCCAGTTCCGGATCGCGTCGAAACCGCTCCGCACCCTGAATCAGCCAGAGATCCAGTTTGTCTTCGTGCTGCTGAAAATCCGTAATCAATTCCGTTTGAAAACCCTCCGGGTCGTCAACCAGATAACCGGGATGAACCCGGAAGAATTTGGCGAGCAGCAGACGCGTGGTGTTGGTCAGGTGCTTGCGGTGCCCGCTTTCGAGCTGTGACAGATAGGACTGGCTAAGAGGGCGCTTCAATTCGTCCTGTATGGCCCGGACTACCTCTTTTTGGGTCATCTCGCGGTCCAAACCGCGCAGGTGCCCCTCGACGACCCGAAGGTAGCGAACTTTGTCGGCCAGGTTCATATTGCAATCTGTAAATATAATATCGCAAATTGCGATTCAGTCAAGAGCCGATCGCAAAAAAAGATTTGCCCGATTGTGCAACTTCACTGGCGCAACCGGCCGGTTTCGCTGTACAACACTTGTATGCCGCATAGGCGTACTTCGTGCCGGAAGGCAGGATCTGCCCTTCTGCGCATGGAACTGGGCCAGTTATACGCGCAACGATCCGCCATCGAGGCAGCGATCCGGGAACTGGAGCAGCAACAGGAAAAGAGCACATCCGGCGGCCCTGCACCGCCAAGTCACAGCTTGGAGTTTTCGTCAAAGCCTTGTAACCTAACAAGTTGCCGGAACGCCTAGAAAGCCGAGGGGCCGACAGGTCCGGCGTATTGAGCCGGTATGCTTGTCGAGCAAGAAGTAATTGAGAAGGCGCGGTCTGGAGACGGACCTGCGTTCAATCAAGTCATTCTGGCTTACCGGAAGCGGATTCTGGGCACCATTTCGCGGCTGATCGGCCGTCCGGAGGACGTTGAGGATGTCGCGCAGGAGGTTTTCGTCAGAGTGTACTATTCGCTGGACCAACTCCGAAGTGCCGAGGTCTTTGAGCCGTGGTTATACCGGTTGACGGTGAACGCCTCGTACGATTATCTGCGGCGCGCCAAGCGCCGCGGTGAATCCCGGATGGCGGATCTGAGCGAGCAGCAGGTAATGATGGCCGACTCGCTGGCCGGCGGACGGCGCGATAACGAAGACCGCCAGAAGGGTAAGACTCGGGAGTTGATGGACGCTTTGTTCCGCCACGTATCGGAGGAAGATCGCTTGCTCCTGACGCTAAAGGAAGTCGAGGGCCTTTCGCTGAAAGAGTTGGAGCAGGTGTACCGCGTGAATGAAAACGCTCTGAAGGTGCGCTTGTTTCGGGCGCGGCAACGCGTGCTGAAGGCCTACAAAGCGGCGGTGGCGAACGGAAAGCTGTAAGTGAGCGTAAGTGGATGCCGGCACGAAGGCAAGACGAGATAGAGAGATATGTTATGACGAACGACGATTTTCAGTTGGACGAACTGTTTCGACAATATCGAGCGGCATGTCCGGATGTGGAGCCGAGCGCTGGCTTCATGCCGAATCTTTGGCAAAAGATCGAGGCACGCCACAGCTTCTGGTTCGTCTTCCAACGCCTGGCTCGTACTGCAACCACGGCCTGCGCCGCTGTTTGCCTGGTTCTGCTGGTGCTGAATTTCGTTTCGGCTCGCGACGCGTATCTGATGGCTCCCACGTACGTCGATGCGTTAATGGCAGATCACACGGCCGAAAAAACGTATTACACTGAGGCGATTCGGAGCACGCCGCCGGCAAGCGACGCTTCCGGCAACATTCATTAAAGGATAAGCGGCAGCAGGTCTCTATGAAGCGGAATCAATGGGCGGCATCTGTTCTCGCCGCCGTGCTGTTCTGCTGCGGCGCGGCCGTGGGTGCGCTCACCGAGCGCTACTACCATACTCGCGGCGTCGTGAGCGCCGATTCCAGGCAGCCCTACATCACGGAGATGCGTACCAGGCTGAAGTTAACGCCATCTCAAGTGAGCCAGCTCGAAGTGATTCTCGATGAGACAAAAGCGCAATATAAAGCTGTGCGCGATTCGTATCATCCAGCGATGCTGAAGATCAGAAGCGCACATATTGCACGGGTAAAGTCCATTTTGACGCCAGATCAGATCCCGGCTTACGAGCAGCTTGTGGCCGAACGCGAGCGCCGGGCCAAAGATCAGGAAGAACGCGAGCGCAAAGAAGAACAGCGCCGGGCAGCCGCACGCGGGCAGCAAGGCGTTCATCCATAGAATCCCGGAAGCGACGGAAGGATTCACTAACATGGAAACGGCATCTCATGTCGCTCTCAAGGCTCAGCATTCTCTTCATCGTCGCCGCGTGCGCATCGGCCCAGGATTCCAGGGTCAACGGGCTCGTTAAGCAGCTCGAGCAGACTCACAATTTTTCCGGCGTATCGATTTCTCCCGACGGTCAGTGGATTACGTGGGCTGAACGGGCCGCAGACAACCGGGGGAGCGCGATCTACCTGCTGGATTGGAAGAATGGATCCGCAAAGCCACGACGCTTGACGGCCGGGAACGGTAAATCTTCATTCAGTGAATCAGGCGTTGCGTGGTCGCCAGACAGCACGCAGCTCGCGTTCTTTTCGAATGCGGGGTCATCGCAAGAACAATTATTTGTCGCTCCGGTGCGAAGCGGGAAGTCCCGGCGGCTGACCAACGTCGATGGTTATGTGCGGGACATCCGCTGGGCGCCGGACGGTAAGCAGATTGCGTTTTTGTATGCCGAAGGCGGAGGCGGAGGCGGGCCGCTCGAAGCCGAACCAGCCGCTGTCGGAGTTATCGGGAGCAACTCTCGCAACCAGCAGATCACGGTTGTGAACCCGGCGGGCGGCGAGATCCGGCAAATTTCGCCTGCATCGCTGAACGTTTACGAATACGATTGGTCACCCGATGGCCAGCGCTTTGCGGCGATTGCCGCTCCCGGCCCGGCCGACAACAATTGGTGGATCGCACAGCTCTACCTTGTCGATGCCGCTTCGGGAAAGATGGACTCCATCTACCGGCCACCCGTCGAGCAGCAGATCGCGGTGCCGCGGTGGTCGCCCGATGGGAACCAGATTGCTTTCATCGGCGGGTTAATGAGCGACGAAGGTTTCAACGGCGGCGATATTTTCGTCTTAGCGAGCGGTGGAGGAACGCCGCACAATCTCACCAGCGACCGGAAATCCACTCCCACATGGTTCGCCTGGCATGGCAGTAGAGAGTTGATTTTCACGGAGAATGTTGAGGGCGCCAGCGCGATCTCCACTTTGAACATCGCCAACAATGAAGCTCGCAGCTTGTGGCGAGGAGGGGAAGAAGTGACATCCGGCGGCAACCGGCCCGATTTCGATCTGGCGCGCGACGGTAGCGCGAGCGTGGTGGTTCAATCCTCATGGGAAAAGGCGCCTGAAGTCTGGGCCGGACCTATCGGGGAATGGCATCAAATCACCACCGCCAATACGGCGCAGGTTTCTCACTGGGGCAAAGCGGAAAGCGTCGTTTGGAACAGCGATGAATTCCGCGTGCAGGGCTGGCTTCTCTTTCCTGAGAATTACGATCCAGGTAAACGTTATCCGATGATCGTCGAGATTCACGGCGGCCCTTCGGGCATACGCACGCCGTCCTGGCCAACGTCTCACTTCGACATGTCGATTATGGCAGGACTCGGCTACTTTGTGTTTTTTCCGAATCCCAGGGGCAGCTATGGAGAAGGCGAATCGTTCACGCGGGCCAATGTAAAGGATTTTGGAGGAGGCGATCTTCGCGACGTTCTGGCGGGCGTCGATGCGGTGCTTAAGCAGGCGCCGGTCGATAACGATCGATTAGGCGTGACGGGCTGGAGCTATGGCGGCTTCATGACCATGTGGACGGTTACGCAAACCAACCGCTTCCGCGCAGCGGTTTCAGGCGCAGGCATAGCAGACTGGTTGAGCTATTACGGTGAGAACTCGATTGACGAATGGATGATCCCATTCTTCGGCGCAACGGTTTATGACGATCCCGCAGTGTATGCGAAAAGTTCGCCGATCACTTACATCAAACAGGTAAAGACACCGACATTGGTGGTAGTGGGCGAGCGCGATGGCGAATGCCCTGCTCCACAATCGTTTGAATTCTGGCACGCTCTCAAGACAGACAACGTATCGACACAATTGGTGGTCTATGCAGGCGAAGGGCACGCGTTCCACGATCCGAAAGATCAAACCGACGTGTTGCGCCGTGCGCTTGGCTGGTTCGACGAATATCTAAGCACTGGCGTCCAGAAGGCATCTGCGCCTTAGCGGCCCTCGCGCTTACGCCCGGGTTGATGATTGGGAGTGCCTCTTTGACCAACGGACTTCTCAATTTCAGAATTCATCTCACCGCCGATCAGGATGGCCGCCGAAGTGAAGTACAGCCATAGTAGAAGCATCGCGATCCCCTCGATGGAGCCGTAGACGACATGGTAAGCATGAAAAAGTTCGAAATACCACCGCACCAGCCACGAAGCGATCAGCCATAGTACAAGCGCAAGCACCGCGCCGGGCGTGCTCCATTGCCATTCCCTGTCGTACAAGTTGGGGCCGAATCGATAGAACAGCGCAAACGAGGCAAGCAGCACGATGATGAGGACCGGCCACTCGAGCCAGCGCAGAATGAAGAGGGAAGTATTACCGTTCGATTCTCCCGCCAACCCGGCAATGCGCCCCGCATACGCAAGGATGCATAGTGCGAGCACAACCATCACCGCTATGGCAACGGTAAGTAAGAAAGCGATTCCGATTTCTTTCCAGAGAGGGCGTTGCTCTTTGACTTCGTAAGCCGTGTTCAGCCCAGTCATGAGCGCCCAAGTTCCATTTATGGCGGCCCATGCGGCTCCGAGACCGGCGGCGGCGATGCCCCTGCCAGCACTCGCCGTGCTATTCAACTCCTGAATCATTCTTTCGATTAGCGCGCCCGCCTCGTTTGGAAGAATTCCGCTGAGCGCCGCGGCAAGCGTCGTGCGCAGATGGGCCGATACGCCAGGAAAGTTAACCAGCAGAAAAAACAGCAGCAGCATAGCTGGGAACATTGCAAGAAAATGATAAAACGCTAATCGGGCTGCCTGACCAAAGACGGCGTCGTTCCAGCTTTCACGCCAGGTGCGCACCGCGAGCTCGCGCGGGGAGAGCCCACCGAAAGTCCACAGGTTGGTCATGGTTATACAATAAGAGGGTCTTGATAGTGTTTTGAAAGCAAACCCGCCTCCACGCGTCGGCGTGAACCGTTATAAAACTTCTTTGAATGACTGAACTGCTGTACGAAAGCTTCCGAAATCGGGAATTAATCTGGGCGCTGGCGCTGAAGGAACTGAAAATCCGGTATAAGCGGTCGGTGCTGGGTTTCTTGTGGGCGTTGCTTAATCCGCTGTTGTTGATGCTGGTCTTGACGGCGGTGTTCTCGACCATCATGCCGTTCCCGATTCCCCACTACGCAATTTTTCTATTAAGCGTGCTCCTCCCCTGGACCTTTTTTCTGCAGTCGCTTTCGTATGCGGCGGAATGCATCGTGGGCAACGCCGAGTTGATTAAGAAGCTGCGCGTTTCCAAAGTGGTATTTCCGGTTGCCGCACTGGTTTCGAATCTGATCAACCTGCTGTTATCGTTGATACCGCTGATCCTGTTGGTCATCGTGTTGCGGCATCCACTTCATTTAACCTGGTTCTTTTTGCCCATCCCGCTGCTGGCGTTCACGCTACTGACGCTCGGCGGCACATTCTTTTTTGCGGTTGCAAACGTCTACTACCGCGATGTCGCGCACATTCTTCAAATCTTATTGCAGGTCCTCTTTTATGTCACCCCGATTCTGTATGCAGAAGATTTTTTTCCGGCCAAATATCGGTGGATTTTCAAGCTCAATCCGCTCGTCTACGCACTGCACGGGTTTCGACTAACCGTTTACTACGGAAAGTTACCCACGCTGCAATCGGTTTTGGCATCATTCATCTGCGGCATCGTGGCGCTTGTCATTGGGCTGACTATCTTCCGCAAGTATCAAGACGATTTCGTCTTCTACATCTGATCGAATGCAACCGAATTCCTGCGCCATTGCGGTAGAAAACGTTACACAGCGCTTCCGCGTCATTCAGGAGCGCCCCGATACGATACGCGAGCTCTTCTCGCGAATCTTCCGGCACCAGTCGCACTACCACAATTTCGACGCCGTTAAAGACGTGTCTTTTAGGGTTGCGAAGGGTGAAATGGTTGGCATCATCGGGCGCAACGGCTCCGGCAAAAGCACGCTGCTGAAGATTATCGCCGGCGTCTATAGGCCTTCGTCCGGACGCGTTGAATTGAACGGCACAATCGCACCGCTGCTGGAGCTGGGCGCCGGATTCCATCACGAGTTAACGGGCCGTGAAAACATCCTGCTCAATGGCTTGCTGCTCGGCTTTTCAAAACGCGAGATGAAGGAGCGCGAACAAAGCATCATTGAATTCGCCGACATCGGAGACTTCGTCGATGCGCCTGTGAAACAGTATTCTTCCGGTATGTACACGCGGCTCGCGTTTTCGGTCGCAACGTCGGTTGAGCCGGACATTCTGGTTCTCGATGAGATCTTAGCTGTCGGAGATGCGGGTTTTCAGCAGAAATGCTTCGATCGTCTTCGCCAATTTCGACGATCGGGCAAGACAATCCTGCTCGTTACGCACAGCATGAACCAGGTGGTCCAATATTGCGATCGCGCTATTCTGCTCGATCAGGGACGGATGCTTACGGATGGCCGCCCGGAGGAAGTCATAGAAGTGTACAGCAGCCATAACGGCGTGGCCGCGGCCGATCTGCTGGATGCGGCCAAAGCATAGCAGCGGCGCGGCGCGCTAGCCGAAACTTACCAGGCGATCTGATCCGGAAAGAACTCGGCCACGAGATCTTCGTAATACGGCATAATCTTCTTCACGTCCGGGCGCTCGCGGCCCTTCGAGTAGAGATCATAGGCATTGAATTTCCGCACCCACTCGAACATTTCTTCGTCGTGCCGGTTCATCAGCCACCCGTAAGCGCCGTGTTTATGAGCCGGATAAAACGAGTGGTACCGCAACATGTATTGGGCGGGGTCGGGCAGGTAGTCTCGGGTGACTCGATAAATGTATTCATCGTGTCCCCACGAGAGATGCACGTTGTCTAAGCCGCAGTTCGGCTCGTAAATTCCGTATTTGGTCCGATAGGCCGGAACCTCGGAGTCTGGATTGGCTTCAAAGAACTCCGGGAACACAATTTGGTCTGAATACGCGCAACCCACCGGGAACGTATCCCCGACGACCGCCCATTGCGGCTCGCCATAGAGGCAGAGCACTTTCCCGAGATCGTGGACGAGGCCAGTCAGAACGAACCAGCGAGGATGCCCATCATTGCGAATCGCTTCGGAGGTTTGCAGCAGGTGCTCGATTTGCGTGAGATCGGTATCGGGATCGCTGTCGTCAACGAGCGTGTTCAGATAATCGGCCATCTCCCAGATACCTTTTTTCCCGCGCGTCAAGCTGCAGAAATCGGCTTTCTTTTCGATGACGAAGTCAACGGTCTGATGCTCGTGATTCTGCCGATAGAATTCGGTAACGGTCGGGTTGGCGTCTTGCTTGTAATTGCGGAATTCCTCTTCGGATTTGCCTTGTTTGTAGCGCGTTGCGACAAAATCGTCCCATTCGTCGAGCTGCTTCAATGGTTGGTTCTGCATAGACTCCTACCAACAGTATGACGGGTTTTGAGGATCTGGCGGAGGAAGAGGGATTCGAACCCCCGAACGAGTTTCCCCGTTAACGGTTTTCAAGACCGCCGCCTTCAACCGCTCGGCCATTCCTCCGCTACCAAAGTAGCTGATTGGCCGAGGATTTATCAACACTTACCAACGATGGGTGGATTACCAATCGAGGATGAAGCCGTTCTTTGTGCGGTGTTCTGGCGTTGCTGACCACCGCTCTGTCGAAGATTTCGACCGCATTGCCCGTGAACTTCAAACAGAGTTCCCGGTGGCGACACAGCAGCCATTTCCTAGGTCATAAGATAATGGATTCATTTTCCTTTGAACGCCTGGTTTGGGCATGGGCGTGATGTGCTATCCAAGCTAACATTACTGCTCCGGTACCTATGCCTACGAGCTTTTGGAGGTAGTAGGCATTGTCGACGGGTGTTCCGAAGGTATAGCTGCTCTACGCAATCTGCGTATACTAAAAAGAAGTGAAGGGTTCTCTGATGACGGTCGTGGAAACCGACCGGTTTATCAGGGACACAAGTCGGCTAATGCCCGAGGCGGAGCGGATGAATCTGGTCGCGTTCATAGCGGCAAATCCTGAGTCAGGCGATTTGATTCCCGAGACGGGAGACGTTCGGAAACTGCGTTGGGCTCTGCCAGGCCGAGGCAAACGAGGCGGGGCGCGATTGATCTACTACTTCCACAGTGAACAAATTCCTGTGTTCCTGCTGGCAGCGTACGGAAAGAACGAAAAAGCAAATTTGACGAAGGCCGAGCGGAATGCGATGGCCAAACTCGTTCCAATTCTCGTTGCGGGTTATTCGAGCAGATCTGGGAGGAAATGATGAAAACGAGCAAAACAACGGCAGACCGAAGGACAAAGGCAAAGCGGAAACAGGCGGCCACAGTGGGTCAACGAGTTATTGAAGGATTGGAGGAAGCGATCGCGTGGTCACGCGGCGAGAGCGGGAAAGTCCGCGTCACTGTAGTGAGGGTGCCTGAGATCGATGTGCGGAAGGTGCGCCGAGAAATGGGATTGAGTCAAACCCAATTCGCCAAGAAATTCGGTTTCCCACCTGCGACACTTCGGAATTGGGAGCAAGGGCGGGCTACGCCGGACGCACCTACGCGAGTCCTGCTCGCCGTAATTGCCAGGCATCCTGAAGCCGTTGAGGATGTGCTCGGTAAAGCGAGCTAACACGTAGCACCGAGCCGGTTACAGGAAACCTGGACACGAGAAGATCCTGCATGAACGCTGAGGTCGGTGCAAGTGTCGCACTAACGTCCGCGGGCTGCGGCAGTTTTTCCGGTATCGATGGGAGTTGGCACCGGCGTCGCCTGCGCTTCGGCTGCCTTGTTCAACCCGAGCGCCTTGCGCAACTCGGCATCAACGGTGGCCCGAATATCGGGGTTGTCTTTCATAAACTGGCGGGCGTTTTCGCGGCCTTGTCCGATGCGCTCGCCTTTATAACTGAACCAGGAGCCGCTTTTTTCAATGATGTTGTTGGCCACGCCCAGATCGAGCAGATCGCCTTCGCGTGAAACGCCTTCGCCGTAAATAATGTCGAACTCGGCTTCGCGGAACGGCGGAGCCACTTTATTTTTGACCACCTTCACCTTGGTGCGATTGCCGGTGACGGTTTCCCCGTCCTTGATGGCGGCGATGCGACGTATATCGATCCGGATCGACGAATAGAACTTCAGCGCGCGTCCGCCCGTGGTCGTTTCGGGATTTCCGAACATCACGCCGATCTTTTCGCGGATCTGATTGATGAAAACCAGGCATGTGTTCGATTTGGAAACGACACCCGTCAGCTTGCGCATGGCCTGCGACATCAGACGCGCATGCACGCCCATGTGCGAATCGCCCATTTCGCCGTCGAGCTCGGCTTTGGGAACCAGAGCGGCGACCGAATCGACCACCAGCACGTCGATGGATCCGGAAGCAATCAGGACACTGGTAATTTCGAGCGCCTGCTCGGCGAAGTCGGGCTGAGACACCAGAAGATTGTCGACATCCACGCCGAGTTGTTTGGCGTAGGTGGGGTCGAGTGCGTGCTCGACGTCGATAAAGGCTGCCATGCCGCCTTGCTTCTGAGCTTCGGCGACCACTTGTAGAGCAATTGTGGTTTTGCCCGACGATTCCGGTCCGAAGATCTCGCAAATACGTCCGCGCGGAAACCCGCCGACACCCAGCGCGTAATCGAGAGAAATCGACCCGGTTGAAATAGCCGATACCGGGACAATCGCCTCTTTGGCCCCCAGGCGAAGAATTGATCCTTTGCCAAATTGCTTCTCGATTTGCCCGAGTGTCAGGCTTAACGTGCGGCTGCGTTCTTTTTCGTCCATAGGAGTCCTCTCAAAAAAGTCGGGCGGGGGAGTACTCTTCAGTATACCGTCAAACAAAAGCGCAAGGACTTGTTTTAGACGCCGGCCGAGCTGTCGCGGCGTGCGTAGTAACCTTTACGCGACCGAACGATCAGATCCTTGCGACGTTTCACTTTAATGACAACCGTGTGATATTTGCCATCGTTGTTCAGCGGCTCGGGACGGTAAAACAAATTGTATTGATGGCGCAGTTCATTGGCGATATTTTCAAACGACTGATTCAGGTCCTTGGCTTGGAACGGGAAGAATGAGACCCCACCGGTTTGTTCAGCGAAATAACGCATCACCTTGTCGCCATCGGTTTCCAGGTGGCTGATATTGGTTGAAATCGTGTAGATCACTGTATCTGCGCGCTGCGCCATTTCCAAAGCCTGATCGCGGCTGTAGCGGCTCTCGTTGTCTTCTCCGTCACTCAAAATCACCATGGCCCGGCGGAACTTATACATGGGCTGGTCGCGCATGAGCTGGTCTTTGCAGGCGAAATAAATCGCGTCGTAAAGCGCCGTCCCTCCGCCCGGCCGGAGCTGGCGCACGGCATCTTCCAGCTTGTTGGTGTTGTTCGTAAGGTCCGCGACCAGCTCCGCGGCGGAATCGAAGCTGACGATGGTCGCTTTGTCCTGCTGGCGCATGACGCTGTTGATGAAGTTGGTTGCCGCCTCCTGCTGGAAGTGGAAGCGATCGCGAATGCTGTTACTCGTATCGATCAGAATGGCCAGCCTCAACGGCAAATCCGTTTCGGACGTGAATTCAAGAATGTTTTGCGGCTTCTTATTTTCGAGAACCTGGAAGTCGCCCTTGTCGAGGTCCGTGACGAAGCGGCCGTGTTTATCCGTGACCGCGAACAGCATATTCACTCGCGTCACTTCGGCCCGGATAGGGCCTGGCGTCTGTGAGGAAGCCGGCTGCTGCTGGGCGCGAAGCCTGACGAACGAGAACGCGGTAAGAACGGCAACCCCCGCAAGCGCGACGACTCGAAACCTCATTGCGATGACTTTATTCTAGCTGTGTTTTCGCGAGCCAGATTCAAGAAGGCTGCCAACTCCGGAGCCAGCGGGCTTTCGATGACCGCCGTTTCGCCGCTCGAAGGCAGCGCGAACTGAATGCGATGCGCATGTAAAAAGAAGCGGCCCAGCGGGGGTAATGGCTCGATTTTCTGCGGCGCTCCATAGAGCCGGTCGCCCACGATCGGATGGCGCAGGCTGGCCATATGTACCCGAATCTGGTGCGTGCGGCCTGTTTTTATGCGGACTTCGAGAAGACTGAAGGCTCCCAGTTCTTCCATGACGCGGTACTCGGTGAGCGCAGTGCGACCCGAGCCGAGCTTCGCCGTCATGCGCGTGCGGCGGACCGGATCGCGAGCAACGGGAGCGTCGATCCGGCCACTCGGCTGTTTCATCCGCCCATGAACCAACGCCAGGTACGTCTTCTCCACTTTGCGTTCACGAAATTGTGCAGCTAAGAACTGATGAGCCTTGTCGGTGCGGGCGACCAGAAGGACGCCGCTCGTTTCGCGGTCCAGGCGATGGACAATCCCGGGCCGCAAGTCGCCTGCGCTTTCCGAAAGGCTGCCAAAACGGTGCAGCAGCGCATTGACCAGCGTCCCGGAATGATGTCCGGCTCCTGCATGCACAACCATGCCGGCAGTCTTATCGACCGCGATGATATCCGAGTCTTCGTAGAGAATTTTGAGCGGCAGATCCTCGGCCTCTGCCTTCAGCGGCGGCAGTGCCGCAGGATTCACAGATATAGTTTCGGCACCTCGTAGAAGGTACGATGCGCGTTGTGCGTCGCCATCGACCAGCACGCGTTGTCCCTTGATCCACGACTGCAGACGGGAGCGGCTGAATTCTGGAAGCTGCTCGTGCAGAAACGCATCCAGCCGTTTGCCGGCATCGGCGGAATCCGCACGAAGAATCACGATGCGTACTCAGCGCGCAGCGTACTCAGCATGCCCGTGCCCATAGCGCTTTTCTCCCGCTTCCACGGGAAAGATCAGAGTGTTTTCTTTGGGCGGCAGCGGGCAAGTGGCGTAGGGCGTGAACGTACAGGGAGGGTTGTAGGAGTGGTTGAAATCCAGGTCGACCTTGCCGTTTTTCGGCAGCGGCGTATTCAGCATACGACCGGCCTGATAGGTCTCCGTTTTATTGGTCGGATCTTTGAAAAGAAAGAAGAGCGTATCGTCTTCGTAGACCGGACGGAGATGATATTGGACACCTTTGTACGTGAACTCGACGACACCGGGACTCTCCTCTTGGTCGGTCTGCCCGAGAATGTTCAGGATCGGAATTTTCTTCGCATCCGGAATGAACTTGGCTTCAAAATGCAGCGCCGGGTTGACCGGGAAATAGGTCATCCCCTGAAAGTTCTTGAGCGTCGGGCTGGAGCTGTCTTTTGCCCGAACGGCGAATTTGCCACTTCGCTGGATCACATAGAAGGATACGGAACCAGCGTGAACCACGTCGGGCTTCTCTTCATCCGAGGAGAGTATGCGAGAGGATCCTTTCGCGGGGATGAAAGTGACTTTATTGCCGTTCAAACGCAAGGTGCCCACCCGCTCGGGGGCAGAACCTTTCGGCAGAACGAAGCGGTTCGATTCGCTTGAGCCGATAGTGTTGTCCCCGGGCTCGAGCCAGAAGAGACCAACCAATGTCAGCCAACCGCTTTCCGAGCGCAGCGACTTGTCGCGGTCCTGCTGCCACCGCCGAATCGAATCGACATAGCTCGACTGACCCGCTACAAGAAATGCAGCCAATGCCATAGCTCCGATTAAGAAACGGATCACGATAAGGGTTCTACTCCCGTAATTCCACAATAGTCGCTCCGGAGCCGCCTTCGGCTTGCGGCGCCGGATAAAAGCGACTGACATGTGGATTGGAGCCGAGGAATTCTCCCACGGCGCGTTTCAAAATACCCATGCCATGCCCGTGGACGATGCGCACACGATCGACAGAGGCGAGCGCCGCCGAGTCCAAAAACTTGTCGACGCTTTCGAGCGCCTCTTCGGCGCGCTGCCCAATCACATTAAGCTCGCGATAGTTCACCTCGAGACCGGGGCCGGCTTCAAAATGCACATGCGAGGGAAGCTTTCGGACCGTCTCGTTTTGCGACACCACTTCGGCGATGTCCTCACGCGGAATCTGCATTCTGAGAAAGCCTACCTCTACTTCGAGCATTCCATTCTTCAGCAGCCGCCGCACGGTTGCGATCTCGCGCACGTCTTTCAAGCGGACCTTCGCGCCTTCTTCGAGAGCAAGTTGCGCCGCGCCGCTCTCCGTGTCCTTCGGAGGAAGCAGGCTTGCGACTTCTTCGCGGAACTCGCGCTTGGTTTTAGAAACAGCTCGCTGGGCCTGATCGGCCGGTTTGCGCTGCTCGGGGGCGTGGGCGAGCTGATCGAGCGTCGCCTGGGCACGCGCTTCGAAACCGGCAACGATCGACTCCGATTTTCGTTCCCATTCGCGCTGGCGCTGCTGTTCGTGCCGGACGGCTTCCCTCTCGAGCTCCGATTGACGGTGCGCCAGGGCTTCCGTGGCCGCTTGCATCTCCTCGGAGCGCCTACGATTCTCTTCGATCTGATTATGGAGTTCCGTGAGGAGCGCCTGGAAATCTGCCTGCATGCGCGGCATGACGGATCGGGCGTGCGAGAGAATCGGCTCCGGCATATTCAAACGCGTGGCGATGTCGAGACCAGCCGATTTCCCAGGGCTCCCGAGGCGCAGCTCGTAGGTGGGCTCGAGCGTGGCTTCGTTGAAGCCCATCGAGGCGTTGAGCACGCCCGGCGTGCGCGCGCCGTATAGCTTCAAGGGAAGCAAGTGGGTTGAGGCGAGACAAAACGCGCCGGATTTCCGGAATTCATCGAGAATCGCAACCCCGAGCGCTCCTCCTTCCTCGGGATCGGTAGCGCGCCCCAGTTCATCGAGCAGAACCAGACTATCGGGTGTCACCCGTTCGAGCATCTGCTTCACGTGCAGCAGATGGCCGGAGAAGCTACTGAGACTTTCGGCGATCGATTGCGTGTCGCCAATATCGGCTAGCACGTCATCGAGAAGCGGAAACTCGGCTTCGGCGCAAGGAACCGGAACGGCCGCATGCGCCATCAGGGCGAGCAGGCCGGTGGTCTTCATCGTGACCGTCTTTCCGCCGGTATTGGGACCGCTGATGAGCAGGCAACGATTGTTTTCGGCCAGCTCGAACGAGATCGGAACGATGGGCTTGCGCCGCTTTCGCAAGACCGTCTCGAGCAAGGGATGGCGTGCCTCACGCAGCAGTAGCATTCTCTTCTCACGGCTGAAACGCGGGATCGTCGCATTGTAATCGCGTGCAAACGCCGCCTTTGCGAAGATGCAGTCGAACCCGGCAAGCGTTTCGGCAGTCTGCGCAATGTCGCCCGCGTGTTCGCGCAGTGCATCGGTGATTTCGGCCAGGATGCGCTCGATTTCACGCAACTCGTCTTCCCGCAAGCGAACAAGCTGGTTGTTCAGAGAAATCGTTTCGAATGGTTCGACGAACAGCGTGCGACCGGTGCCACTCGAACCGTGGATCACACCATCGACGCGGCCTTTTTGTCCCGCAACGATTGGAACGACGTAGCGGTCTTCACGAATGGTGACGAATTCTTCCTGCAGCGTGCCGTCGGTGCGGTGCGCGCGCAGGAAACGGTCGAGAGATTCCTGAATGCTTTTCTGCTGGCGGTCGATGTCGCGCCGGATGCGGCGCAACGTCACGCTCGCTTCGTCCGACAAACTGCCGTCCGGCAGAAATGCTCGCTGATAACGACGCGCCACATCGCGCAGATCGGCGAGACGATACGCGCGTTGCGCCAGGCGAGGATAGCGATCGGAAACGGAAATGAGAACGGCCCGATATTCACCTGCGATTGCGAGCGTGTGGAAGAGATCGAGAATCTCGCGGCCGTCGAGCGACGCGCCTTCGACGCGCAGTGTCCGAACCGGCGCTTCGATATCCCGCAATTGATCGAAGCGCAGACGGATGGCCGCGCCCCGGGCCGGCTGCTGTGCGCCGGATACTTCACGCACATAAGCGATGGCTTCGCCTGCATCGGCCAGATCCGATTCGAGCGCCAGACGATCGGAGTGCGGATCGAGTGCGCGGACCCGCGCGCGCCCGGCCTCGGAACCTGCATAGCCGGCCAACAGGTCTTTCAATTCGTCGAATTGTAAAAGCTCCGTGCTGCTAAACGGCATTCAAGTTCCCGGATATTCTTACGGGCGCGCCACGCGCGGATGCGTGGTTCGCGCTTGACGGCACCTCTCGATTACCTCGCGCGTCCCCACCGTCATGGGCAAACCTTCCAAAGCTCCGGCCTCGAACCAGGCGACCGATTTTGAATCATCGCCCGGACGCAGTTGGCCGCCCTCGATCGTGCAGTAAAAATCTACCAGTACGTAGTGATATTCGCATCCACCGGCGTCATCGCGCATAATGCGCTCGAACACAGTGGCGATCTCGCCGGCTATGACGGTTAGACCGGTTTCTTCGAGGACCTCGCGAGCCAGGGCTGCCTCGAGACCTTCGCCCGCTTCGACGACACCGCCGGGGAGGGACCAGTAACCCGCCAGTGGCGCTTTTCCGCGCTCGACCAGCAGCACGCGGTTTCCCTCAAAAATCAGAGCGCCGACCCCGAGCACCGGACGAACCGGATAGCGGCGGCTCTCGTTATTCGACACCTTTTATTAGATGTCGATTTAGCTCACCGCGGCCAGGACTTCTTCGGCGTGGCCTTCGACGCTCACTTTCGGGAAGATCTTCTTGATCTTGCCTTCCGTATCGATCACAAACGTGCTGCGCTCCACGCCCATGTACTTCTTTCCATACATGCTTTTTTCTTTCCAAACGCCGTACGCCTCGGCGGCTTTGTGCTCGGGATCGGCGAGCAGGGTAAAGGGCAGGCCGTACTTGTCTTTGAATTTCGCCTGGGCTTTCGCCACGTCGGGTGAGACGCCCACGATTACGGTGTTCGCCTTGGCAAATTTGGGCGATTCGTCGCGAAACGCGCACGCCTCCTTGGTGCATCCGGGCGTATCGGCCTTCGGATAGAAGTACAACACCACATTCTTGCCCTTTAAAGAGGACAGCTCGAACGGCGCTCCGGCATCAGTATCGAGCCTGATCTCAGGAGCTGGATTCCCTTCATGGAGGTTGGACATACGGGAGGAGAGATGACGGTCGAGGCCGGAGAGCTACAAATTACGGGACGAAGCCAATCGGCCAAGGCGAAGAAAGGGCGTATTTTGCGAAACGAACCCAATCTTCGTGAGACATGACTGTTTCGGAGCCAGAATACTTGACAACTATCAGCGCAGATCTTATGATGGAGTTGTATCCAGATTCTGTATGAGGAGGAAATGACAATGCCAATGATCAAATACGCACCGTTCAATACCGAGGAAGACTTTCCAGCCGGTTTGCGGCTGTTTCAGGATTCGCTATCGCGGCTGTTCAGTGAGCCCGCGTCTCGTCCCTGGTCGCCGGCCGTGGATATCTACGAAACGGAGAACGAGCTGGTCTTGAAGGCCGACGTTCCGGATGTCGATCCAAAGAATATTGCAATTCAGCTTGAGAACGGAACCCTGACGTTGAAAGGCGAGCGCCAGTTCGAGCAACAAAAGAACGGGCAGCGGGGCTTCCATCGAATTGAGCGCAGCTACGGCAGTTTTGTTCGCGCGTTCAGCCTGCCGGAGACTGTGGATGGCGAAAAGGTGAAAGCCGACTATAAGAACGGCGTTCTGACGGTGACGCTGCCGAAGAAAGAAGTAGCGAAACCGAAGACGGTGAATATCGAAGTTAGCAACAATTAAGACTTCACAGAAGGAAGTTTAGTGGCGTGCCGGTGAGGCAACTCGCCGGGACGCCGAACCTTTCGCTGGTGCCATCGTACCGTTCCCGCGAAACCTGCTACTTTGAAAGCGGAATGCCTGAAGACAACGGCGACTATCTCTCGCGGTTCGAGCGCGTGGAGAAGACCATCGAGCGGATCGTCTTCGTGCAGGAGCGGCAGCAGGAGCCGCTCAACGCCTTGACGCGCGACGTGACTACGCTACACGGCACGATGCGCTCGCTTAAGGAAAACACAGATCGTCTGCTGGTGGGCCTGCGCGAGTTGATCGACCGCATTCCTCCCGAAAATCTGCGTTATCGCCATTAATTCGGATAGGGCTCGTTCGCTCGGACGACACGGATGGTGTGATCTGTGAACGTCCTGTGTCCGCCTGGGAGATTTATTTTCGGCATGTGACAGCTCACACAGTCGGTTTTTGAAACGGGACACGTTTTCATCGCGATCGCGCCGGGATGAGTGGAAGTCATCCCCAAGCTTGGTTTAGCCGCTGCCGAGTGGCAAGCCAGACATTTGGCGTCATATGTTTTCGAATCGTGCGAAACCTCCTGATGCGGATCGTGGCAGGAGGTGCAGCTCAAGCGCCGGTCCACGCCATCGAAGCACCGGCTGTTCTCTAAACGATAAGGTTGGAAGCGAACATTAATAGGTCCAAACCAGCGATTTCGCACGACGGTTTCCCAGGAACGGTGGCATTGTCCGCAGAAGCTCGAAATCTCTTCGGGAGAAAGCTGCTTAAGATGCGGCGGAACAGACGCCGTTTGGCTGTGTGAAACTGCCTGAAAATGGGTTTCCGCCCCGGCATGGCAGTGTTCACACTTTACTCCAGGCTGGAGCGACTCGAAATGCAGCCGGTGATCGATGACCGATCCAGTCGAATGACAGCCGAAGCAAAGCGTGACTTCGGAGGGGGCCAGTAGTCGGCCGAACGCCTGCTGCACGGTTTTGGGCTCGATCGCCTGATCGCCGATCGTGGTGTCGAGTCCGTCGATGGAGTTGTAGTAGCTGACCAGGCTCTCATAGAACTGGCCGTTCCGCTCCAGCACGTACGTCTGGGTAGCCGCACCGAAGACCCAGCGAATGGGAACGGAGACTGTTTCGGCACCGTCGGTTACCGAGTAGCTCGTTTGGTCTCCTTGCGTCTCGATCGTGTAGGAATACGCTCCTTTTTTGAGGGTGAGCTTCGGGTGCGTTTTGAAGAGCCGATCAACCGCCGGCGGCAGCAAGGCATGCGCCATGGAGGTGCCGGGCTGGGATGTGCCCTGTTGCACGTGACAGGTGGCACAAGTGAAGCTCTTCGGTCCAGATTGTGCGGCGAAGGCAGCGGTGCAGAACAGGATAGACGCGCAAATGTTACGGGAGCGCACCTTGGCCCTTTCCTTTTGCCAAGTCGAGGGCGATCTGACGTTCGCGCCGTGCCTCCTGTGGATCGCCCATCCGGGAATACGCCGCCGCCAGCGTGACGTGCGTATCGAAGTTGCCGGCGTCCATCTTCTCGGCGCGCTGCAGGTGTTCTAATCCTTCTTTGAGATCTCCGGTTTCGACCAGGGCTCGACCCAGTACATACTGCGCCAGTGGACCGGCAGGCGCATTCTGAGCGGCGGTCTGGGCGTATGGCAGCGCAGCCGCCGAGTCCCCGCGAATGAGCAAAGCCCACGCCAACATGGTGGAGGCATCCGGATTCGATGGCGCGATTTGCAATTCACGCTTGAACTCGTCAAGTGCCGTATCGGGATCGCGGGCGAGCAGGTAAACGCCGTGCATATAGTGGAGATTCGGAGCAGCCGGGTACATCCGGAGCAAGTCGCCGAATCCCACATCCGCATGCGAATAATCTCCGGCCAGGACGAAAGCGGCCGTCTTCCCGGCCTGCAAAAAGAGATCGCGCCGATCGGGCGGTATCTCATTCGGCAAAAGCTTCACGTGCATGGCCGCCAAGCCCAGCCCGGTCAGCAATAAATCGTTGCTAGCACCGGCCCGTGCAAAAACGGCGTACTTCTGAAGCGCCAGATCGAATTGACCGGTCCGGGTCAGCAGCAGAGCCTCATGGAACAGCAGGACCTGTTCCATCTGAGGTTCCTTGGCGCCTCCCTGGGTGAGACCGCGCTGGATATCAGCAAGCGATTTGTCGTAGGCGCCGGTCTCGAACTCGCACAGACCAAGCAACGCCCAGGCAGGGCCGGCCTTAGGATCCAGATCCACCAGGTGCTGAAAGGCCGCCTGCCCATCTTGGTACTGATCGCCATCATAGAGAAGCGTTCCGAGAAACCACCAGCCCTCCTGCCAGGACGGATTCAGCGTGAGGGCCTGTTTATAGAGGTCAATCGCGTGCGGGATATCGTTTGCAGCCCGTGCCGCTCTCGCTCGTGATGACAGTTCTTCGAAGGTAGCTGCTCCCCAAAGACCCGCGCAGATGGCAGCCAGAAATCCTACTCGGGCTACGCGCGAGAAGCCGTACCTCAATTCTTGGGTGCCCCTGTCTCCCCGAAACTCGAGAGCCCGAGAGAGTCTTTTTCGGACCGTAGGCGCTTGAACTCGGCGGTCTCCTTTTCCGCTTCAGCGGTCTTGCCAAGCTGCCGATAGACCTGCTGCAAATAAAAGTGGATCTGCGCATTTTGCGGAGCAAAGCTGGCCGCGCGTTTGAGCTCGCCTAAGGCTTGGACGAACTCGCGTTGATCCATATAGGCTCGCGCGAGAACAGCGTGCCCGAGCGCATTGTCCGGTTCGAGCGCGAGCGCCTGTCGAGCCAGCACGATGGCGCGATCAGGGTGATCGGCTCTGATCTCGAGAATCGCAATTTGCAGCCGCGCGGCGGCATTGGATGGACTGATCTGCAGTTCTTTGTCGAACTCCGCCCGTGCGGCGGCCTGATCTTGCCCCAATAGATAGATGCCGTTCAGGTAATGAACCCCAGGTTCAGCCGGGTACTGCGCGACGAGCTGTTGCAGCAACTGGCCTGCCTGAGCCTCGTGTTCGGCGGAAAGCTGCCACTCGACGCGACCGGCCAGTTCGATCAGTGGCCGCTTGGCAGCCGGGATATCCGGCGGCACATAGGGTAGGCCCAGGACGCTGACTCCGAAGGCATCAATGGTTGCGGGGGAGGCATCTCCGAGTTTGGCAAGCGGCTGGAGTTGTTGAACTGCGGCGCTGAAATCCCGGTCGCGCAGGCAGATCAGGGCGGCGCGATTATGCACACTGGAGACAAACTGTGGGTTATCGGGCAGTCCGAGCGTTTCGCCTTTAGCCATGTCCGATAGGGCCCGCGGGTAGTCGTGCAACTCATATTCGCAAAGGCCCAGGAAGGCCCAAACGGCGCCTTTCTGCGGAGCGAGTACTGCGGCTCTGCCAAACGCTTCCCGCGATTGGCCATATTGCCCGTTCTCGTAGAACGCCGCGGCGAGATCAAACCATCCCTCCGCCCAGGAAGGTCGCAAAGCGAGCGCCTGTGTGTACAACTCGACCGCTCCTCGCGGGTCGCTTTGCAGAGCAGCCGAGGCGCGCCGGGAGAGCTCATCAAAATCAGCAGTTTGTGGAGGTAGCGCCGATGCGGCGACTGCCCTGGCAAACATCCCAACCGCCAAAGCAAATGAGGCAGACTTCATCACCGCACAACTAAAACGAATTCTATACTAGATTGCGATGCGCGCCGTAATTTGCATCGCAGTTTTCGCCTCCATCGCAATTTGCCAGCCCCCCGATCCGGAACAGTTGTTCCGGCAAGCCGTAGATGCCCAGCAACGAGGAGACTTTCCGGCGGCAATTCGGGATTACGAGCGTCTCCTGGAACTCCGACCCGATTCCGTGGATGCGCTGGCGAATCTCGGCGCGGCTCTGGTGCACGTGAACCGTTTCGATGAAGCGGTTTCGCGGTATCGGGCGGCCTTGAAGCTCGATCCGGCGAACAGCCCTATCCATTTAAACCTCGGGCTGGCGTTTTATAAGAAAGGCGATTTTCAGAGCGCGGCTGGCGAATTTGGGGCGGTGCACAGCGCAAACCCGAATGACGTTCGCACTGCGACGCTGCTGGGCGATTGCGATCTACGGCTCGGACATCCGGAGCAAGCCGCAACGATTACGGTGCCGCTGGCAGCATCGCATCCGGAGGACCTGGATTTGGCATTTGTTGCCGGGAGTGCCCTCATCCAGACAGGAAAGCGACGGGAGGGCTTGGTGCTTGTCGAACACGTGGCGAAACTAACGAACGGTGCAGACGCCTACTCGTTGGCAGGCTCTACCTGGCTGGATATCAATGAATTCGACCGAGCCCGGCAAGATCTGGAGAAAGCGTTCCAATTGAATCCGAATCTTCCTGGAATTCACACCTCGTTGGGCATGCTATTCGATAAGAGCGGCGAGCCTGCCAAGGCGGAGGCGGAACTGCGAAAGGCGCTGGATTTGAACCCTAGCGATTTTCAGGCCAATTTATATCTGGGCGCGATCCTGTATAAACGCCGCGATCTTCAGGCGGCCCGACCATACCTGCAACGAGCATTAGCGATTATCCCGACATCGGGGCTGGCGCGGTACGAATTCGCCTTGCTCGAGAATGCAGCCGGAGAGGTCGCAGCGGCGGCTACAGACTTGGAGACCGTCGTCCGGCAGAGCCCGGACTGGCTAGAGCCGCACGTAGAACTTGCAGCGTTGTATTACAAGATGGGCAAGCGCGAAGAGGGCGCCAAGCAGCGGCAGATTGTAGACCGGTTAACCGCAGAACAGCAGCAGCGCGGCCCCCAGTAGGGACTTTACCGTACATTACTTACCAGAATCCTTGACACAGTGGGCGAGAAGACCTATTCTTCCTCTAATTGCCACTCGCTTCGGCGGGCCTTGCTTCAGTTTGGGTTTCATAATCAGGGATTCCCCAAGGCCGCGTCGGCGCGGTATTGCTAAGTCGGCATCAAGGGGGATCAATGTTTCGACCTTTAGGCGCCCATATCCGGGCTTGTGGAATTGTCACTGGACTGCTCTTCACGACCTTGCTGGTGTTCCACGGAACGAGTGACAGCCAGCAGCTTACGGGTAGCCTGAGCGGCACGACCTTCGATCAGAGTGGCGCGGTTATACCAAACGCCCAAGTGATTGCGAAGAACGCAGCCAGCGGCGACACCCGCAACACCGTATCCAATAACGCCGGGTATTTTACTTTTCCGGCGCTCCCGCCCGGTACCTACGATGTAACGGTCTCGGCTCCAGGATTCAGGAGTTGGCAGCAGAACGGTATCACTCTCAATCAGGGGGATAATCGCACGCTGCCCAACATCGCCCTGCAGGTTGGTCAGGCGAACCAGCAAGTGGAGGTGGTGGCAGGCGCCGAGGCCGTCGCCCCGGTAGACACCGGCGAAGTGGCGACTACGCTCAATTCCGAGATGGTCAACGACCTGGCGATTCAAGGCCGGGACGCGGGCGAATTCTTTAAGATTATGCCCGGCATGGCATTCACGAACGGGCTTTCGGCGGGCTCGAGTTTCAGCGATCGCGTGGTCAGCTCCAATACCGGTCCGATCGGAGCTTACTCGGCCAACGGGACGCAGCCGAACGGCGCGATCGCGTACATGCTGGACGGCGCAAACCTTGTCGATCCCGGCAATCAGGGGACCCAGATCGCCAATATCAATGTGGATATGACCTCTGAGATCAAGGTGCTGATGTCGGGCTACGATGCGGCGTATGCGAAGGGTCCTGTAGTGTTCCAAGCCTACGGCAAAAGCGGCGGATCCCAATTCCACGGCGAGGCGTACCTATACGCCCGCAACAACATCTTCAACTCGCTCGACTCTTTTCAAAAGAGCCAGGGAGTTCTCAAACCCGACGCTTACGAATACTATCCGGGCGGCAACATCGGCGGTCCGGTATTACTTCCGTGGCTGAAGTTTAATCGTAACCGCGACAAGCTCTTTTTCTGGGTCGGCTATGAGTACATGAGGCAGCAGCCGGCCGGTCAGTTATGGCAGACTTTCGTTCCCACCACCGACATGCGGAACGGAAACTTTTCACAGCAGTATCTTTCGACCATATCGGCGCTTCCAGGCAATCACTCAGCTATTACCGAAGTACCATGTCCCGCTGCCGGCAATGATGCCGGGACTGGCACGCGCCGGCGGCTGTGGAAATTTGACATTGAACAACGGCCAGATTCCCGCCTCGATGATGGACCCGAACTCGCTGGCGCTGCTGAAGCTCTATCCGTCAGCCCAATATCGATCCGGCGACGCATAGCGGTTATAACTATCAGTTCCTGGACCAAAGCCCGCAGAATCGCTGGGAACTGGAAGAAAAGGTCGATTACTCCCTCAGTCAAAACACGAAAATCACGGTTTCTTACAACCGCCAGGATGAGACCGATATTCACCCCGTTCAGGTGTGGTGGGCGCCGGCGTTTTCCCTCCCCTACGCCTCGCCGCTGGTCGCCCCAACGACAGCCAATGTGACGATGGCGAACGTGACCCACGTTTTCAGTCCGACGCTGACGAACGAAACGGTTTTCACTTACGCTCGCTATATCAATCCGGTCGTTGCGCAGAATCCCTCGGCCATCAACCCCTCAACAATCGGCTTCAACGCCGGATCGCTCTTCGGCACTAAAGAAATACAGATCCCGAACGTCATGAGTTGGAGCGGTAACCAGATGTTTGCTGGGTGGGTCCAGCAAGCCGTGTTTGGCGGCGGCTACCAGGGCGGAGCGTTTGGCGCGACGAAATCCGATCCCGCCATTTATGACAATCTCAGCAAGGTGTCCGGAACGCACACCATGAAATTCGGCTTCTACTGGGACATGAACGGCAACGTGCAATCGAGCGGAAACCAGTTGAATGGTACGTACGATTTTGAGACCTACGGGAGCACGACAACAGGAAACGTTTATGCCGATTTGTTACTGGGCCGCGCATCGGGTTATAACCAGGCCAACATCATTCCGGTGGATAACCTCAAGTATCATCAGTACTCGTTTTACGGACAGGATTCCTGGAAGATGTTTAAACGGCTGACCGTGAACTATGGTATGCGTTTCGACCACGTGGGCCAGTGGTATCCCGGCACAACGCAAGGCGCCGCGGTTTTCGATTTGGGCGCGTATGAATCGAATCCCAGCGCGGTGAATGCGGGATTACTGTGGCATTCGATCGATTCCAAAATCCCACTCTCCGGTTTCAAGTCGCCGATCTTCTATTACGAACCTCGCATCGGTGTAGCATACGACATCTTCGGAGACGGCAAGACCGTGCTTCGTGGTGGTTTTGCGGTGTTCCGGTATCAGCTTGCTTATAACATCACCAGCGGACCGTCGGAATTGCCCGAAGGCGCGATCAACTATGCGAGCCCTGGCGGCTTAACATCGCTGGCACAAATCCAAACGCTCTCGGCTCCAACTACAGCAGCGAATCTCGCTTGCGGCACCGGCTGCAGCATTTCCCCGCTCCAGGCGGGCGACGGAAAAACGCCTTATACGGAGAATTACAACTTCTCCATCGACCGTCAGCTTCCCTGGCGGGCTTTAGCAGAAGTTTCTTACGTTGGAAATCGCAGCCGCGACCTACTGCTTGCAGGGGGAGCTTTCGACAATCTCAATGCTCCGCCGCTGGGGTCGTTCTTCAGCCCCGATCCGAAAACCGGCGTCCTAAATCCCATCAACAGCATACCGAATACCGGCGACTACCGGCCCATCCAGAGCTATGGGGACATCAACGTCTCGACGCATGGCAGTTATGCAAACTTCAACTCGCTTCAAGCGTCGCTGCAGAAGTCGTCCGGCCCGGTCACATTCCTCGTGAACTATACCTTTGAAAAGGTCATGGGCATCCGCGACAACTACAGCGGGAACGGACCATCGGCCGGCAATACCGTAGATCCGTTTAACATCGCCGACAACTACGGGGTTCTCGGGTTCAACCACACGCATATTCTCAATAGCGGTTATGTGTGGAATCTGCCGAGCCCGGTGCATGGCTTTCTCGCTGGGGTCGTAAATGGCTGGCAACTCTCCGGCGATACGACGTTCCAAACCGGAGCGCCCATTCAACCGAATACAAACGGCACGATGTTCGCCAGTTACGGCAACACTATATTCAGCGGCTGCGGCGGAAAGGGACAGCCGGGGTGCACTGTTAATATTGACGGCCACGTGCTTCCTGTGAGTGGAAATTCGTTTGGGGCGAGTGTGCAAAACTATCTCGGCTCCAATGCGACGTACCTGGCGCTGGTTCCGCAACTTGTTTGCAATCCGACGGCCAACTTGAAGTCCGGCCAGTACTTCAATCCGAGCTGTTTCGCTCCTCCGGCACCGGGCTCAAACGGAACATTGGTTTGGCCCAATATTCATGGCCCAGCGGACTTTAACGCCGACATGACGCTCTCCAAGAGTTTCAAAATCACGGAAAGGCAGAAAGTGGAGTTCCGCATGTCTGCCTTCAATTTCCTGAACCGTCCGAACCCGCAATTTACTGCGGGCGGCAACGGCGACGTCACACTGCAATTTTCCGACAAGAACAACAATCTCACCCAGACGAACCAAAACGCCTCGACAACGGGCTTCCCGGCGCATACGGTAGGCGACCGTCTGGTGGAGTTCGCTCTGAAGTACTACTTCTAAGAGCCGCTCGCTCACGCGCACGGTTCAGAATTGGAGAGGCGGGTGGCGCGAGTCACCCGCTTTTCTTTTGCTACCGTTTGTCTTGAGCGAAATGTGTTTCAGTAAACGGCGCCTCGCGGCGGGCGTTTTGACGACCCTCAGTATCTGCCTTGTCGTTTCCGCGGTCGAAAATTCTTCCCCCGCCATCCGGTTTGAGCTGAAGCCCATTCCATTCCGACTGGAGAACGACCAAACTCCTGGGTATAACGCACCCGAGACGATGCCGGGCGGCGTGGCGATTTTCGATTACAACCGGGACGGTCGGCCCGACATTTTCTTCACGAACGGTGCGGACGTCGCCACGCTGAAGAAAAATTCGCCCAAATACCGGAACCGGCTGTTCCGGAACGATGGCGACGGTAAATTCACCGATGTCACGGACCAAGCGAGGCTGGCGGGCAGCGGCTACGATATCGGCGTCGCAATCGGAGACTACGATAACGACGGCTACCCCGATATCTTCGTGGCAGGCGTGTATCGCAACACGCTCTATCACAACAATGGCGACGGCACGTTCACCGACGTGACTGCGAAAGCCGGGCTGGACCGCTCAAACGACCCGCAGTATGGTCCTCTTTGGGCGGTTGCCGCCGTGTGGGTGGATGTGAACAATGACGGATTGCTTGATCTCTTCGTTGTCGATTACATGCAATGGAAGTACGATGACAAGCCGCTGTGTTCCTACCATGGCACGCCGGACTACTGCCACCCGCGTTACTACAAAGGGTTGCCGAATCGGTTGTTTCTAAACAAAGGGAATGGAAGCTTCGAGGATGTCTCTGCGCAGTGGGGCGTTCGGGACAAAATCGGCAAAGGCATGGGTGTAGGGATGGCGGATTACGACCTGGATGGGCGACCCGATCTGTTTGTCACCAATGATGCGTATTACAACTTTCTGTTCCATAACACCGGCAACAAGTTTGAGGAAGTTGCGTTCAACGCCGGTGTGGCGCTGCCGGAAGACGGCGGCTTTGTATCTGGCATGGGGCTCGATTTCCGCGACTATAACAATGATGGGTATCCCGATATCGCCTTCGTGGCCCTGGCGAATCAAACTTTTCCACTGTTCCGGAACACCGGAAAGGGCGATTTCCGTGAGGCGACGACGGACACCGGCCTGCGATTCCTCAGCATGCACATGTCAGGTTTTGGAGCCGCCTTGTACGACTTTGACAATGACGGCTGGAAGGACTTGTTCGTGACGGGCGGCCACGTTCAGCTTTGGCCTCTGGGAGGCTATGTCATAGATCAACATAATGCCGTGTTCCGCAATCCGGGGGCCAGCGGAAAATGGACCGCACTTACTGAAGAAGCGGGATTGACAGCGGCTCCGCCAGCCAGGCATCGCGGATGCGCTTTTGGAGACCTCGACGGCGACGGACGAGTGGATGTTGTCGCGACCGCACTCGGCAGGGATGCTGAAATCTGGATGAACCGCAGCGAACGCAGCGGGCACTGGCTGGACATCGCCCTACAGGGAACCAAGAGTAACCGGGATGGTATTGGCGCGCGAATCAAGGTTGTATCCAAGAGCGGCACTCAATACAACCACATGACCACAAGCGTGGGTTACGCCTCTTCGAGCGCAGGTCCGGTGCATTTCGGATTGGGCCCCGATACAGTGGCGCAGACGGTCGAAGTTCATTGGCCGTCCGGCATCATGCAGATCCTGGAGAACGTGAAGGCCGATTGCGTGTTGAAGGTCAAGGAGCAGGCGCGTTGAGGCGCACGGCAGCCTAACTTCAGATGACCGTTTTCCGGTCCGGCGGGAGTCCATTGACGGGAGGATTCCATGGCCGATACGAAGAAATGCGCGCATCCAGCCTGTAGCTGCCAGGCGAAAGAAGGAAGCGATTATTGCAGCACGTACTGTGAGAGCGCCGGCAAGACGCCTGAAATTCAGTGCAACTGCGGGCACCCAGGCTGCTCGATAACCGCTAAACTTTGACTTCCTGAGACCTGCGGAGACGGCGTTCCGTTTCTGGGCCCGGCGGGACGGGTTTACAAAGGCCTCAGCTACTATCTTAAGGTGGGAAAATAGAGAGGCAATGTCGACCGAGCCAAAACCGCTGATCAGCGACGATCTGATGCGCGAGGTGAGGCAGACGGCCCGCGAACAAAATCGCGAACCCGCCGACATAGTAGAAGAGGCTGTTGCCAAGTATCTCGCGATCCAGCGGCTCGCAAGCTTTTCCGAAAGAATGGAACGCCGGACGTGTGAGAAAGGAATCCGTGAAGAGGATGTGCCCCGGCTGCTGGAGGAAGTACGCCGCGAGAATGAAATCCGCAATCGCTAGTGATTCGTGCAACCGCAGATACGAATGTCATCGTTTCGGGGCTGATCTACAGGCGGGGCAAGCCGTATGAGCTTTTACAGCGAGCGTTGAGTGTTGAAATCGAGGTCAGCTTGGCGACAGAGCATGGTCAAAGGAAAAAAGAAAGGCGCTGCGACACCTACCGGCGTCAAACCACCGGGAGCAGGGTTCGGACGACGACATTCTCACGCCGGAACGGGTCGCTGAATGGCTGCAGGTGAAGGTGCGCCGGGTCCATGCCGGGCCGTGGGAATGCCGGCCAGGCTCACGTGTTGTTTAACGGCAAGCCGTGTTCCACAAAGCAGCAAAGCAGGTGCACGCATCCGGCGTTAGCGTCCGGCTCCGTGCGCTTTTACGCGCGGCGCCGACGCCGTTGCGGTAGCTGTCTCCTTGAGATCCTCTTCGATCTCCTGAGCACCCGGCACATATTCTCGAAACTCTTTCAGCAAAGCGCCGCGATCGGTTGAACCTTGCACCAGCATCATCGTTTGGCCTTCTTTCAT
This sequence comes from uncultured Acidobacteriaceae bacterium, assembly GCA_963722935.1. Lineage (GTDB taxonomy): Bacteria > Acidobacteriota > Terriglobia > Bryobacterales > Bryobacteraceae > Bog-105. Next base: position 178,618 of record CAVROY010000004.1, read on the forward strand.
CATGCGGTCGACCTGCTTAATCAAATCCGTGACATCCGCCCTTAACCCCCACTGCTGCAGACACGCGGCCACACGCGCCGCGGGAGCGCCCGGGATTCGAAGAATGTCCTGAGCGATGATGCCGTATGCGTGTAGATTCCGATCCGGATCCAGGTAGCCGCACTTAAAGCTCTGAATCGAGTTGTCGCGGTCGGAAAAAAGGAGTACAGGCTCCACTCGTTCCGAACGTCCAAGGAAACTGATCTCTTGTGGCGCGATCACCGACAACGAGTGCTTTTCTGCCAGCGTCGCGTAAGCCCCGCGTGTCAGCTGCCCGGAACGGCAGCGATAGGCAACTCCATTTCCGGCCGATGCGGCAAGCGCGAAGGTCTTCTGCAGCAATGCATAACTGGCTCGCCATCTGGCCCAGTTCACCGGCTGGCCAGTCAGCATATGCGCGTTTTCTTTGTCAAACTCCAGCCATGAGAATTCGTTCCTCGACACAGTTTCCAAAACGTCGACCAGCACGCTCGAATCGCGCGTCATCGCGCACGTGGCCCTGATCAGGGCGCCGAGAACCGTTTCGGGTGGCCCGTGCAGAGCCATTTCGTTTAAGAATCGCTCGACGACCGCTTTGTCGAACTTGGTGGGCAGCTGCATCTTCAACTTATCTAGCAGTGCGGTCCATCCTGCGGAGGCCGTCGCGGCGATTGCCTTCGCGGCGGCTTTCGAGATGGCTTTGGCCTGCGTTTCCACTTCCCGAGCTGCCAATGCCTCCTCCAGCCCGGTGACATGTTGATGAACACGTTGCCATTGAACCTTCAGCGTGGCCGCCGGATGATCGGGTGTTCGCTCTTCGGTTACCGCATCGCCATACTCGATGAATGCCGCATCAATATTGAGCTCGGCCGATTTGAGCTTTTTCTTGAGCTCCGGCAAACGCTCGGCCGCCAGTTCGAATCCGGTAATTGCCCGATCGCATTGAGCGTGGCTTCGATGCTGTTCAATGACTCACGGGCATCCTGCAGCACGTCGCGCACCACCGCTTCGTTCGGGACGCGAGGGGCCGGCGGTCTATATTGCGAGACTTCCTGAGCAAATTCCTGCCGCTTGTCCGGCTTGGTCGTCAGTTTGTACAACGTAAGCGGACGGTACGCACCTACTGCGGGTAATTGTTCCTGTTCCAGGTAGCCGTCCCATCGCAAACGGTCGATCTGGTTGTGGGCTTGGCTGATGTGCTCGAGCCCTGCTTCCCGCAAGAGCTCACCCGCCGTGAAGGTCTGCAGATCGGCAACAGCTAACATCACTTTGGGACGCACGTTGTGGCGCGGCATACTTTCTCTGCAAATTCAGAATAACATCTAGCCCATCCCCTGTCAACCCTCACTTTGCTCTTTGCTTGGAAGTACTTAGCCACTCATTCAGCTCTCTGACGCTCACCGTGCGCAGCATCGGTTCGTGCTGTGCGGCCCAGTCGTATTGGACCAACTGAATCAGGAATTTATCCTTCTCTGCTTTCATCCACTCTTCCTCTGGAGTGACCGCAAGCTCAACCACCAGGTGCGAAAACCGGGAGGGAGTTATGACGTTCAGTATCCGATTGTCACCCCGGCGTGCTACGTGATGGCTTCCCGACCGGGGCTCCCAGACCTTAACTAAGCCCGGGCGATGAGCATGGCGGTCCAAACTGCGGTAATAGCGATTCGCAGCCTCCATCAGAAGCTCTTCTTCCAGTCGGCCTCCAGCCGACTTCCAGACCGGGAGTACATGAGAGACGTATTCGTGCATGAATTCGAATTCCAGAATCAGGTACTCCAGAAGCGCGCTACGCACTTCGCACCGGCTCTGGACTCTGAATAGGATTTCGGTCGGGAGCGTTTGGGGAATGAATGTTCCGGTTCCATTCTCTTCTAGACAGCGCACGCTCCTTTTGCGATTCGGACCCCAGCCATCGGCCGCGACCTGCGATGACCATTTCGGGTCCTTGACCATGCGCGAAGCGAGTTCGAATCCACGGTCGTGTAGCGCCTTCACCTGCGCGATCGGGTCGCAAGCACCCGGATCCGTGATCTTTGACGCAACTTCAAGAAGAAACTCGGATCCGCCGGCCCGCTCTCTAACGGCAAAATCACCCGACAGAAACTTCAAATGTTCCGCGAGACGGCCGGGCATTTCCTCGCCGTACGGAGCACTCGCGTGCAAATCGCCTAGGACCCTCGCCGCCAGGAAGTCGATCCAGCCTTCCATACTCCAGGGCTTCAGATGATCTTCGGTCATATCCCAGAATTGTGGGAAATTCTGATCGATGGCCCAGCCTAAAGCGCACGCGGCACGGAAACAAATCTCGTCCGGCCTGGCGGGCTCGTTCTCCCGGAAGATGCTGGGGCAAAAGCTCATCGAGAACTGGGACCCTGAGAAGGTGTCGAGGGAGGACTAACCTCAACATCCACCTCAGCATTGTGCTTAAACTTTTTATCGAGAAGCCCCTTAACGTGAGCCTTAGCTGGCGCTCCGTAAGTATCAACTTGCTTTTGCAGCTCTTCTACTGCTTTCTCGCCGACTTTTTCACCTACTCCGTTCACCGCACCAAGAGCGAAAGTGATCAGGATCTTTGCGATCCACTTCTGCCCCCTTCGAGAAAACTCAGCCGGTTGTTCGATGGCGACGGAGTCAACTGGCAATCCTTGCTCCTTCAGGTAAGCCAGAATTTCGTCTCCGCTCTCCAGCGTCTCGCCGTACATCTCTTCAGTGGATTTCCCGTACGCATGCGATTCGATCGAAACAGTAAATTCCATAGCCTAGATATCCTATCTCAGGTACGCTCGCGGACGCGAACGACCCACCTCGGTGGAGCGCCGATTCGATCTAGCCGAGGCACGGAAAATCATGGCGCAGGCCGCACGTACGGTACAGCCGTCTGTGCAGCTCGATGTAATAACGGAAGATTCTCCCGACAACCGCATTCTGGAATATGCGGTAAGCGCTGGCTCAGATTACATCGTCACTGGCGACAAGGACCTGCTGCGGCTTGGACTCTACAACGGAATTCGCATTCTGAATTTCTCAGATCTGCTGGAGCTGGCACACATAGGCAGGCGCATAACATCAAATAGCGCCAAGAACAAAGGCGCACTTTGTTGACCCGGTGCTGTTGCTAGTTAACCGGCTTCGGACACGCCGTCAGACCCGGAGTTGTGAATGCGTGGTGGCGCCGCTGCCCGGTAGAGTCGACTGACAAAGGCGCGGGACCGGTCCCATTTCTCTGGCCCGGAGGGACGGGACTCACGACAATCGGCGGCGCCGAGGGCAGCGAATTGAGATAGGCCGGCCAAGCGGCGATGGCCGCGTTAGCGAAGTTCTGAAGCTGCGAGTAGTCTGCATTCCAGCTCGTGTACATCAGGCCCATTAAACCCGGTATCCCAGAGGCCACGCCTATTTCCCGTCGAGCGGAAGCGGCACCGTTGCCGCTGTCGTAGTAGCCGGCGATGATCTGCTGGTGGGGAATCGTCTGATTTGGATTCATGCCAGAGAACCAAGTCAGGGAGTTGACGAGATTGCCGAGATTCCAATTCATGATCGTGACCCCTGCAGGGAGTCCAGTCCACGATCCGGTGAGATCGCCTTCGGCGTAGTAGTAATCCGGGACGGCATTGTGATACGGGTCGAACATGTCGCTCCACACGTACATGGGTGCATTCGGAATCAGAGATTGATAGAGCAGCATGGTCTGCTGTACATGCCAGTCGAGGAGCTGCGCGGGGGTCATGTTCTTGGCGCGGCAGGTAGCGCATGAATTCATCTGCCGCATTTCGTCGTATCCGAGCAGGAGGCTTCCGCCTCGCGGCAAGACGTTCGCAATTGCCTGCGCATTCTTGGCTAGATAGCTCCAGACACCGGAGTCGGTCAGACACATATCCTGATCCAGTTCACCCGGAGCGGGAAACGCGGCATAGAAATTCATCCCGACTGTCTGGCCGGGTTTGAGCCTCGTCCCCTTCGGAAGCGTGACCACTGGAGGAGTGTGGAAGCTGTCGGTAAACAGAACGGGAAGGGTCGTCATTTTGGGATCCGAGATGTGGTTGTAATCGGAGCCCTCGGTATACACGACGCTCGGATTGTTGAGGTCGTAGACCGAAAGCGGAGTGCCGGGGCGGCCGCGCGTCACATAGACCAGCGCGGTCTCTGAAATCTGAACGTCGTCGAGCCATAGAGACCCTGAGTTCCCGCCGTAAACGCCCGCATAAAGCCAAAGGTCAGTGCTGTCCTGGCTGTTGAAGGTGTAATCGAGTTCGGTCCAACCCCGTGTTCCGCCGGCGCGAATCGCGTCGGTCACGCGGCTTTTACTGAAATTGTTCACGTCAAAAACGGCGAACTGGGCGTAGCCGGAAAAATTGCTCGATTTATAGAACAGTTTGAGATGATATTGCCTCCAGGGCTTGACTGTCAAGGATTGGCGGATCCTACCGTTGGCGGGCGCATTTGTGATGACGGCGGAGTGATTGCCGGTGTGCGCAACCGTCGTGCTCAGCGCGACGCCGCGATCGCCCAGATCGAACCAGTCCACGGCGCCGGATTCCAACCCGGGGTTCGATAAACCAGGGAAACTGTTGATGAGCTGGAGCCGGTTTCCCGCGGCATTTACCTGGAACTCCGCGCCCACAATGCGCTGCGCTTCCGCCCACTGCGGGTTGTATTCGAGCAGATCGTTCGAATAACCGTAGGGAGTGATGGGGGCCATCACTTTCATTCCCTTCGATACCGCATAGTTCATCGCCTGACGCAGATACGGACTATCGGCGTACGGACCGTAATTGGTGCCGATGTATTCGAAACTGACATCCCAGAACGCTACGCCGCGGTAGCCGTATGAATATGCCCGATCAATCAGGGCTTCGCTGGACTGAACCGCTTGGGGAGTGTTCAGGAGACTGTGGTGGAAGTACCAAAGCTCCGGGGTAGGGCCTTGAGCGAACGCCATAAAGTTCGCCAGAGTCAATAAGGCTGCACAATGGAGGTATTTAGAAATCGGCATCATATGAATAGTGGTACTGAATCCATAAGATCTTATCCCGTTTGCGGGAAAGTTGCCAGAGAAATCGTGGGGCCTAATGGGTCTGGAGATGCTCGGACTTGCTCACGCTGGCGAGATAGGCGGGCCAAGCGTCGCGGGCCGCGCGGGCAAAGCTCTCGAGCTGCGAATAGTCGTCGGCCCAGGTAGTGTACATCAATCCCTGGATGCCGGGAACACCGGCGGCTTCGGAAAGCTCGCGCTGGGCCGCGGCGCCGCCGTTGCCGTTATCGTAGTAGCCGGCAATGATCTGTTCATGCGCGACGGGCTGATGGGGATCGGCACCGGAAAACCAGGTGAGCGATTTCTTGAGACTGGAAAGATTCCAGTTCACGATGCGAACATTCGCAGGCAGCGTTTCCCAGGAGCCGGCGAGATCCCCTTCGACGTAGTAGTAATTTTTGTGCGCGTTGTGATAGGGATCGAACATGTCGTTCCAGGTGTAGAGCTGGGCGTCGGGCGCGGTGGAGTGATAAATCTTGAGCGATTGAGCCATGCTCCAGGCAAGAAGCTGGCCGGCGGACATGTTCTTGGCGCGGCAGGATGCGCAGGAGTTGGCCTGCCGAATTTCGTCGTAGCCGATAAACAGTCCCTGGCCGGGCGGCAACACGCGCTTCATCGCCTGAGCGTTTTGGCCCATCCATTTGTAAACGGCGGGCTCACTCATGCACATCGCAACGCCATTCTGAATCGGCACGGGAAAAGCGGAATAGGAATCGATGGCCACAGTCTGGCCGGGTTTGAGATGCGTGCCGCGCGGGAGCGTAACGGGCGCGGGAGCATGATACACATCCGTGAACGGGGAGCGCATGGCCGTCATCCGCGGATCGGCAATGGCTCTGTAATCGACGCCTTCCACATAGATGGTGGAAGGGTTTTGGGGGTCATATAGTTTGAGGGGCGCTCCCGGACGGCGAAGCACATAAACCAGAGCGGTCTCTTCGAGCTGGACATCGTCAAACCACAGGATTCCCGAACTACCACCCCAGACACCGAAATAGAGGAGCGCTTTGGTCGTGTCCTGACTGTTGAACATGTAATCGAGCTGGGTCCAATCGTGGTTGCCGTTGGCGCGCAGATCCGCGGTGAGACGCACTTCGTCGTAGTTGGATGAATCGAAGACCGAAACCATGGGAGAGCCGCGGAAGGCGGAAGACTTGAAAAACAGGCGTAAGTGGTAAGCCCGCCAAGGCTTGAGCGTAAGGGTCTGGCGGAAACGCGCGTTACCGGGAGCGTCGACAATCACGCCGGAGACTTTGCCGCTATGGGCAACCGTGTTCGTCCCAATGGCCTGATCGCCGGTGCTGAACCAGCCGGTCTTGCCGTCTTCGAAACCCGGATTCGCCAGTCCCGAAAAGCTGTTTTTCAACATAAGCCGATGTCCGGAGGGATCGACCTGGTACTCGGTTCCTATCAGACGCAGGCCCTCGGCCCAGTTCGGATTCGCCTGCAGAACGTCATTGGACATGCCGAAGAGGCCGGGGCCTCCGAGCACGCGCATGTGTTTGCCGACTGCATACTGCATGAATTCCCGCATGCGGCTTTCAGCTTCCGGAGACCACCAGTCGTTGCCCATCAAATTGAAACTGCTGTCCCAGATGGCCACGCCGTTATAGCCGAGCGCGGCTGCTTTGTCGAGCAGAGCCTTGCTGGAGGCGAGCGCGTTATCGGTGGTCAGGTAGGAATGGTGCCAATACCAGAGCTGTAGAGCCAGGCGTGCCAGAGTGGGCGGTGGGCTCCCGGTTTGTGGCGCAAGACAAACTGGACTGAGAAAGACCAGGAGAACAGCTAGAGAAGATCGGAACCCGCACACGTTTTTAATATTATCGGCCGGAAAAATTGCAGTTCGGCCACACAACCAGTCCGCAAATTGATCTAAGGAAGTGGAGGGTAGGATGACAGCATCAACGAAAACGATCGCTTTCAGTTGTGGCATTTTCCTGGCCGTTACTGCGCTGGCGCAGACGGCGACGGTCAGCAGTGCGGACCAGAAATTCATCGATTTCGCCGCGCAAACGGATATGACGGAGGCGCACGTCGGGCAAATGGCGCAAGACAAAGGGACCGCACAAGGCGTAAAAGATTTTGGCCAGACGCTGACGACCGACCATACGAACGATTACCAGCAATTGAGCAATATGGCCGCCAAGATCAGCGCGAATGTGCCGAAGGGGATCGATGCGATGCACGACCACATGATCGCTCCCTTCGATAAGGCCAAAGGTGCCGCTTTCGACCGGAGTTTTGTGCGCGAGATGGTGAGCGGCCATGAGAAAGCAATCGCCGAGTATAAGCGGGAAATCAACGACACTACGAATGCAGACGTGAAGACGTATGCCAACACGGCTCTTCCGGTACTCGAGAAGCATCTGCAACTGGCGAAGGATCTCGCGAAGAGCAAAGGCAAATAGGGACCTTAGGAGTCCGCTGAAAACCCGGAAAGCCGCCTGCTCGCGCGCGGGGTTCAGAATCGAGGAGGAATGCGTTGGTCGTGGAAAATCGGGCGAATCGCCGGAATCAACTTATACGTACACGCGACGTTCTTCCTCCTGATCCTGTGGGTCGTGGTGATGTACTGGGTGCAGGCGCACAGCGCTCAAGCGGTGGAGAGCGGCGTGATCTTCATCCTGGCGCTATTCGCATGCGTCGTACTGCATGAATTTGGCCATGCGCTGACGGCGCGCCGTTACGGAATTCAGACGAAAGATATCACGCTTCTGCCGATCGGCGGCGTCTCGCGCTTCGAGCGGATGCCTGACAAGCCATGGCAGGAATTCTGGGTTGCGGTGGCCGGGCCATTGGTCAACGTGGCGATTGCGGCGGCCATTTATCTGTCGCTGTTTCTGACAGGGGGATTTAAGGCCGTAGCGGCACTGAGTCTGACGAGCGGTCCGTTTCTCCAACGTCTACTGGTCGCGAACCTAGCCCTGGCAATTTTCAATATTCTACCCGCGTTTCCGATGGACGGGGGGCGCGTGCTGCGGGCGTTGCTGGCGACACGCATGGACCACGTGCGCGCGACACAGGCAGCGGCGGCAATTGGACAGGGGCTGGCGCTGATCTTCGGGCTGGCCGGGCTGCTGCTGTTCCGAGATCCGTTCCTGGTATTCATCGCGTTCTTTGTTTGGATCGGCGCGGCGCACGAAGCGCAGTCTGTCGCCGTAAAAGAGGCATTCTCCGGGATACCGATTCGTGCGGCGATGCAGACGAATTTCGCGAAGCTGACGACCAATCAGACTTTGGGCGATGCGGTGAAGGTGATACTCGAAGGCTCACAACACGATTTTCCGGTGATGTGGGGCGATAAGGTGATGGGAATTCTCACGCGAGCGAATTTGCTTTCCGGACTCTCGCAATACGGACCAGATCAGCTGGTCACGACTGTCATGCAGCGCGAATTTGAGACCGCTCAGCCGAACGACATGCTGGACAGTGTGCTGCAGCGGTTGGCCGCAGCGCATACGCGAGTAATACCCGTGCTGCAGGACGGCGATTTAGTGGGGCTGGTGACGACAGAGAACCTGGGCGAGTACCTGATGATCCAGAATGCATTGCAGCGCAGGCGGGCGGCGGTTCGAGCGGCCAAGCAGGGAGCGTGAGAGCTCTCAGATCTCGCTCCAGGGCTTCGATTCGAGCACGCCATTGTATCCATTCTTCATGCGCTCTTCGACAATGGCCCAAACTTTGGGATCGCAGCCGCTCCAGTTCGGCGTGAAACGGTTGCCGAGATAGGGAAGGTCGGCAACGCCCATTTTGCTCGAGAAGAAGCCGCTGACGGTCAAGCTGCGGAATTCGTGAAAGAAATGAGCCCAGGGGCCATCCTGCGGGGCCACTTTATGCGCATAGGCGATGCGATCGAGAATCTGTTTTTGGCTATCGGCCGGGGCGGAGGCGAAATCCTTTTGGAAGAGGGCGTTCGACTCGCGATCGAGCCACATTAAGCCGCCGAAGATCTCGGCCTCGAGGTCGCGGTCACCGTCCTCTTCGGTACGGAAAGCAATCCAGTCGTCCAGAAATTCCGGAACACCGGCGGCGCTGGCGCTGCCACTGCGGTCATCGGCGGGAATGATGAGATCGCACAGAACGCAGACGGTCTGCCATTGATGATCGTCGAAGGTTTGGCGCTTGTACGGGCCCGTTGGTGCGGGAGCGGCGTGCGCGTGGGCATGGCCTTCGTGAGTCTCGGCCGCGGCTGAGCCGGCGACGACCGCGAGCGCGGGGACGGAACCGATGATCTGGAAGAGATCGCGGCGACTTGGCTCGGCCCGGATGTTGAGATGGCTTTTTTTCGGACACGCTACACCTTCACGTTCAATTTTTTCACTTGATCTGCGATGTATTCCGAGGTTCGCCAGCCCAGAGCCGAGATGCTCAGGGTCGGATTCTTGTCGGCATTGCTGACGAACGGAGCGGCGTCCGTAACGAAAAGGTTTTTGACGTCCCACGCTTGGCAGTGTGAATTCAGCACGGACGTTTTTGGGTTATCGCCCATGCGAACGGCGCCGACTTCGTGGATGATTTCGCCGCCGCGCGCGATGCCCCAGTCGGAATCCGCACCATGACTGTACGTCACGGTTCCGCCCATAGTGTGGATGATTTCCTGGAAGGTTTCCTGCATGTGTTTGGCTTGCAGGATCTCGTCCTGGCTCCATTTGAAATGAAACCGCAAAACCGGAATGCCCCATTCGTCGACGATGGTGGGGTCTAATTCGCAATAGCTGTCATCATTTGGAATCATCTCGCCACGCCCGGAGAAATGCACGTCGCAGCCGTACAGCTTGCGCAGGTTCTGCTTTAGCTCGACGCCATAGCCACCGCCCATCCAGCGTTCGGCATAGCCGCCTAGAACACCGGCGCCGGGCAGCTCGCGGCCGCCGCCGATTTCAATGTGATAACCGCGCGCGAAGGGAAGCTTGTTGGCCTGCTGCTGCTTGTACAGCCACCAGGGCATGTATAGGTGCATGCCGCCGACGCCGTCTTCATTGCGCGGCGGAAGATCCTGCAGGATGGGCAGAAATCCGCTGACGGCGGAGCCGACGGTATCCATAAGATAGCGGCCGACGAGCCCGGAGGAGTTCGCCATGCCGTTCGGGAACTGGCTGCTCTTGGAATTGAGCAGGATCCTCGCGGTCTCGCAGCAACTGGCGGCGAGCACGACGATTTTGCCTCGGACCTGAACGTCCTGCCGGGTTTTCTTATCGACGTACGAAACGCCACTGGCCAAGCCGTCAGATCCGACAAGCACTTCGCGAACCATTGCATTCGTGCGCACCTCGATATTGCCGGTCTTCATGGCCGGAAAGATGTGCACGCCGGGCGAATTGAAATTGGCATTCGCGCCGCAGGAACGGCCACATTGGGCGCAATAGTGACAAGCCGCCCGGCCATTCAAGGGGCGTGTGAGGATGGCGAGGCGCGAGGGAACGCACGGGATGTTCAGTTTGTCTGAGGCAATCTTGATCAAGCGCTCATAACAGCGCGGAGCGGGCGGTGGCTGAAATACGCCGTCGGGCGTATTTTCAAGGCCTTCGTGCGATCCGAAGACGCCGATCAGCGCTTCTGCTTTGTCGTAGTATGGAGCGAGCTCTTCGTAGGTTATCGGCCAGTCAAAACCTTTTCCATCGCGGCTGTAGGGCTTGAAATCATAAGGGCCCATGCGAAGCGAGATGCGGCCATAGTGGTTGGTGCGTCCGCCCAGCATGCGGGCGCGCCACCACATCCAATCGGAACCGGCGGCGTTGGTGTACGGCTCACCGGGGACGGTCCAACCGCCCAGTAGAGTCGCATCGAAAGCGCCCCAGGGCTTAGCGCGCGTTCCCGCGCCGCGATGCGGCACCTCGTAGGGCCATTGGAACATTTTGGACTGCTTGGTGCAATCGAACCAATCGCCGGCTTCCAGCATGCAAATCTTCGCGCCGGCATTGGCGAGCACTTGTGCGGCGACTCCGCCGCCTGCGCCGGAGCCGACAATCAGAACATCGTACGTTTTCGGAGTTGACTGGACCTGCGCCATGCTTTTCTTATTGTTATCATTTCGCAATTTGAAGAGGCCCCAGGAATCTGGAAACTCCCGCGAGCGGCGAAGCTACGCGGGAGTCCGACATAGCGGGAGGCTAGAACTGATAGCGCAGTGAAAGCTGCAAATTGCGCGGATTCGACGTCGATTTCTGAGTCACTTCTCCGAATTGAGCAGAAGTCGGATTGTAGTTGGGACCGCCGGTCTGATCTGTGCCGGCCCAGTTCGGATGGTTGATGAAGTTATAAGCTTCACAGCGGAATTCGAAGAAATTCTTTTCGTTGATGGCGAATTTCTTGAACATCGCAAGATTCCAGTTCTGGAAACCTGGTCCGTAAATGGCGTCGCGTATACCCGGTTGCAGATTGAACGTACCGGCAGCCGGTTGAGTAGCGTTGGCCGTAAAATACTTCGGTGAGCTGGCATTCCCCGACGGACCCGCAAATTGGCCAGGAACCTGTGGTGTTCCGTTCAGGACCCAGAGCTGGCCGTCGGGTGCGCCGCAGCCGAAACTGCCGAATTCGCCCACGCCCGCAAAGTCGTTGTTGGTGCCGATCGTGCATGGGTTGCCGGTCTGGAACTGCACGTCTCCGCTGAGCTCCCAGCCACCGAGCAGTTTGCCCGCGAGATGGCTCTGTGATTTGAAGAACGGCAGATCGTAAAGGAAGTTGATGATGAGGACGTGACGGGTGTCGTATTCGGAGGGTCCCCAGAGATTGCTGGTGTTGTAGGTATCGGGCACGATGTCACGATAATTCGAGCTGCCATCCATGCTCTTCGAAAACGTGTAGGAGAGGCCGAACATCGAGCCGGCTGTGAAGCGGCGATTCCACGTAACCTGCAGGGAGTTATACATCGAGTTCACGACGCTTTCTTCTTCCTGGATTTCGGCGAAGCCCTTATAGGGCCGCAAGGCATTGACGTTCACGCCCGGATTCGCGAGCAGAGTGCCGGCCTGGGGTTGATTGATGTCATACACGTCCCAGGCGTGCAAGCCGCGGTGCGCGACATAGCCGACAGAAAGCGTGGAGTTCCAGAACAGCTCCTGCTCCACCGTAAAGTTCCAGTTCCAAGCCTCGGGCGGCTTAAGATTTGGGTTCAAGGTGGTCATGGTCAAGGCGGCAGCGATTCCGCTGTTCAAAGCAGCCCCGGGATTATCGACTCTGGCGTTCTGAACGGTCACGAAGGGCTGGAACGGTGAGTTGCCGCCGGGAAAAATGTTGTCAAGAAGCCCCATGCGGGTGATGAATCGACCCGCGCCCGCGCGAATGACCGTTTTCGGAGTGAGTTGATACGCGATGCCGACGCGTGGCTGGAACTGGTTGGTCGGATGCACATACCACTTCGAAAGGCTCGGGTCAAAGAGGCTGCTGCAAGAAGCGCCATCACAGGCGTTGGTGGTAGCTGCGAGAACCCGGCCCTGCGCAGAAGTCGGGAAACCGCTAAAGCCCGGAATCACGACGCCGTTGTACGGATTTCCAGTTCCGAGAACGACGTTTCCCGCGGCGTTCACGGTTACCGCTTGTGCAGGGTTGTAGAGATTGCCGTCGAAATAATCCGCGTTGCCCCAGAGCGGATAGAAATTGATGATGCTGGTCTCGCGGATACCGTAATCGATGTGCAGTTTGGGCGTTACCTTCCAGGAATCCTGGGCGAAGCCTTCATACATCTGGCCGCGCCAGATCGTATAGGCGCGTGGCCCGATTTCGGTGTAGCTGTCAGCGTACCCGAGAGCCAGATTAGCGAGCCCGACTCCGGAAGTCGCGCCCGTTCCGCTATCGGTAAAGGTGAACGTGCCGTTCTGGTTATTGCTGCCGCCCGGCACGGTATTGACGTTGATTTGATCTTCGTCGTTCTCGCCCGAGTATTCGAACGTGAACCCGAATTTCAAAGTGTGATTGCCCCAGACTTTTGTCAAGCTGTCGGACGCTGTGTAAATGGGACCGGAGGAATGAGACGGATAGGGGCCGCCGGCCAGACCATAGAAATTCGGGACGTTTACGGTCGGGATTTTGCCCGGGATGTCCTTCCCACTAAATATGTACGGATAGGTGATCGGCGGATTGAAGTCTTGACGATTAAATCCGATCAAAGAGGTATCGACCGGAATGTGAACGACGTCGAGACTGACTGTCGCCCGGGCTTCATTCACCAGGGTGGGGCTGATGGTCCAGGTCCAGGCCAGCGTATTGGTCTGGTTGGGACGATTGAAGTATTTCCCGGTTTCGCCTGAGCCCTGATCGAACGGTTGGAATTCGAAGTACGACAAGTCTGTGCGGCGGAATTCGATGTGATGATTGTCGGTTGGCAGAAGGTCGATGTTGATCGTGCCTTTGCGCTGGTTATAGGGGTGGGCGGCCTGGGCGACCCAGTTGTCGTTGCCGCTCAGGAAGCCAGGCGTGGGCGCCGGGTACGCGTCCATTATGGCTATTCCGTTAGGACTCAATGAAGTTGCCGGAATGACGTTGCCTGGAATCGGCACGCAACTCGATGCGCCCAGTTTGGAACATGTGCCGGGGTAATACAGTTGATGAGAGCCGCTGTACCAGGGGTTTGAGCCAAGTAACTCACTGAAGTTTCCTTGGCGCATCAAGTCGGTTGGCACAGCTTGCAATTGAGTGTCTGTCGCACGGTCTCTGATCCAGTCTTCGGCGACGAACCAGAAAAGCTTTTGACGGAGCGCGTTCCATTTGCCCGGAATGGCTACCGGGCCGCCGACGGAAAATCCGAAATTGTTATAGCGGAAGGGCGAAGCGAAATTCGTCGATGCGCTCAGATTCCGTGTCCAGGTATTTGCGTTCAGGTCGGAGTTACGGAAGTACTCGTAGAGACTGCCGTGAAAATCGGTGGTGCCGCTCTTGGTGACGATGCGGATCTGACCGCCTGCGGCGCGTCCGTACTCGGCCGAGTAGTCGGCGGTCAGCACCTGAATCTCTTCGGTCGCCTCAACGTTGGGAACGCCGATACTTGTGCCATTGGAGCGGGTGCGTACTGCCGGTGCGCCATCCATGGTGATGAGCGTGTCCGCAGAACGCGCTCCATTGATTTCGTAACTACCGTTACTCAAGCTGAAGTTAAAGTCGCCCAATGTCGTGCCGGCTTGACCGCCGCTGCGGACACCTGGAAGTAGCATGGCCATGTAAATCGGATTTCGCCCGTTGAGTTCCTGATCCTGCACCTGACGGCCGGTAACTTCGGCCTGTACGGCGCCGGATTCCGTCTGCAAGACCTCGGCACTAGCGCTCACTTCGACCGTTTCCGTGGTCTGGCCGACAGCGAGATTGCCGTCGAGCGCGATGGTCGAATTTGCATCGAGCTTGTTACCGGTGCTGGTAAATCGCTTGAAACCAGGCGCCTCGGCGGTCATCGTATACAAGCCGGGAAGCAGGTTGGTGACGGTGTAGTGGCCCTGAGTATCCGTGGTGACGGTGTGCGACTCGTTGGTCCCCTCGTTCTTGATGGTGACCTTGGCATTCGGCACGGTGGCGCTGGATGGATCTCGTACGAAACCGGTGATGGTGCCCACGTCAGACTGCGCGAGTGCAGAAAGTGAAAAGAAAATACAGGCGGCGAAAGTGGCGCAGAGGTAGAGAACCCAAGCGCAAGTGCTTTTCCTCATAGAAGCTCCCTCAACTTAGAGAATTTAGTCCACACACGCAGTGGACGAACTTGACCCCCGGGCGAATTTCCGCACCGCGATTCAACACCTAAAGCTATACCTTCGATTCGATCGCAGAGCAATGAATTTCATTTTTCAATTCGACATCAACGGCGAAAAGTTTTGATATCGTTTTGCACGCGCGGCGGTCTATAGAAACGACCGGTGATTACGGTACGTACTGGTCGAGGTAGCGCTTCGCCATAACAAAACCGACTTTGTAATCGGCGCTAAAATCCGGGCCGGGATTATTGTCGGCACCGTACAGCGGATCTTCGTGCTCAATGCTCATCGCGCCGGCATAACCGGCGTTTTCGAGCACATTGAAAAACTCGCGCCAACTGATGGAACCCATGCCGGGAATGCGATAGCGCCACCAGCGCGCTTCGTTCACAGGATTGATGCCGCCGGCGAGCAAGACGGGCTCCAGGATCTCGGTATCTTTCAAATGCACATCGTAGATCTTGTCCACGAAATCGCGCGCGGTCTGAATGGGATCCATGAACTGCCGAACCAGGTGAGAGGGATCGTACTGCAGGCCGACATAGGGGGAATCGCCGAAAGCTTTGAAGAGCGCTTCGAAACCGACCGGGCTGGTGGCGAGATTGGCTGCCTCGGGATACGGCTCCCAGAGAATGCGGACGTGATTGCGTTCGCAAGCGGGAAAGTATTTTTCGTTATACACGCGGACAATCGCGTCGATTTGTTCCGGGAACGGTTTGGAGGCATCTTTCCCGGACTGGGTACCGATATAAGGCACGCCCAGTTTGCCGGCGAGGTTAATGGCGGCGACAAAGTACTGGTTGGATCGTTCGCGGCGAGGGGTATCCGGTGAAATCGGGTCATCGCCGACCTGAAGCGCCGAGACGTGCATTTGATTTTTTTCGAGCGTAGACTTGACGTCCTCAATCTGGGCATCCGTGATGGTTGTTGCGTCGAGGGTGGAGTGTGAACCTGGACCCGAGCCAAGAATCATATTGGTGAATCCCTGGGTCTTGGCAAATTCGACATTGGCGGGCGTGTAGCGGCCGAGCACGCCCAGGCGCGGCTCCCACTCGGCGTGAGGTTGTCTGTGATGCGGGCGGGCGGACTGTTGCGCCTTCAGGGTGGCAGCCAGTGCGAGCGATCCGATAACGGTACGACGAGTCATAAGGGTCAAGTGTACCGCTGCTGAGCGAGCACTATTCCAGTTGCCGACCGCGTGTTTCCGGAACCCATAAGGCGCTGATGGCGGCCAGGGCAAAGGCGAGCGAGCACGCACCAAACGCCCAGGAGAGGCCGTGTCGATCGCCGAGAGCGCCAATGAGGAATGGCGCGAGGGCACTGAGACCGCGAGCCGTGTTGTAGGACACGCCGGTTGCGGTGGCGCGAATGCGCGTGGGAAAAAGCTCCGCTCCCAGAATGCTCGATCCGGTGAAAAAACCGGTTCCGAAGAATGCCGCGAGTGTCGCGGTAATGAAGATCAGAGCGGGCTGGCGCGCCGCAGCGAAGAACGGCACGCACAGTGAGGCAAGTGCGAGATAGAGAATAACGGTTCGCTTGCGGCCGAATTTATCGGCGAAGAAGCCGAACAGCAGATATCCGGGAAGCATCCCGCACAGATTCAACGCGACCAGAAACGAGGTGAAGCCGAACTGCGTAAAATCGCGCCCTCCTTTGGAGACCGGGAGCGCGAGGTAGGCGGGAATCCAGGTGAATAATCCCCACCAGGCGAACATGCCGAACGTGTTCATGCAGAGCAGCGCGGTGAGGCGCGGCAGAGCCATGCGCCACAGCTCCCGTTTAGGAATGGCAGCGGAGGCGGGCGCGAGGATTTGGCTGCGCCACAAAGCGGGTTCGGGAACATCGCGCTGAATCCAGACGGTGACGAGCGCGGGAAGCACGCCCACAAAGAAGACCCACCGCCAGTTTGCACGGGAGAGCACGAGGTTCGCAACCACCGCCGCGAGCGCATAGCCGACCGCCCAACTGCTCTGGACGATTCCGAGCGCGCGGCCACGCCAGGCGCTGGGCCACGTCTCGGCGACCAGAGTGGCTCCGGAATTCCACTCGCCGCCCATTCCGAGTCCCAGCAGAAAACGGAAGACGGCGAGCATCGTGATGCTTGTCGAAAAGCCGCAGGCAAACGTGAACAGCGAATAGATGAGAATGCTCTGGGTGAGCATGCGGCGGCGGCCCAGGCGATCGGCTAGCAGGCCGAACGCAAGACTCCCGATGGCCGAAGCGACCAAGGTCAGAGCATTCAGCAGGCCCGCAGTCGCTTTGGTCATGCCAAATTCGCGCATCAAAGTTGTGAGCACGATGGAATAGAGCAGTACATCGAATGCATCGAGCATCCATCCCAATCCGGCAGCCAGCAGGGTGCGTCGCTGGTCGGGGGTTGTGTCTCGCCAGCGAAATGGGAGGGTCTCCAACGCTACTTCGGCGACGGGATCAGGCGTAGTCACGATGGTTGACTTTGCAAGCCTACCTCAAAATCAATGCACAGTCGAGAATCTGCAAAGAACAGAGTCCGCAAAGAATACTCAGGAAGTTGTAGCTGGTACCACGTAAGGTGGGGCGTAGTGCGTCACAATGGATCGGAAAGTCCAAATATCAGGGGCAGGAGACGCAAAGCAATGAGCTTCGAGATTCCGTTGAACATCGAGCGCGACATTCAGCAGTTTGCGCAGCAAGAGCGCATCACGCACGATGAGGCCGTTCTGCGGCTCATTGAGACTGGCCTCTCGGTCAGAAAGCCCGTTCCGAAAACCGTATTTGAGCAAGGACTGGGATTGTTCGGGAGTCCCGAAGATGCCGCTCTGCTTGACGAAGTCGTTTCCATTGCCTACGAGGAGAGACGGCGGCCATCGAAAACTGAGCCTTCGCTCTAGACGATGGTTAAATGCATTCTGGACACGGATATTCTTTCCGAATACCTCAAGGGGCACGATCCGAACGTCATCAAGCACGCGGGTCGCTACGCCAAAGAACACGGCGTTTTCACTTTCACGAGCGTTACGCTCTACGAAATCGTCTACGGTCTTGAATTGAAGTCTGCCTCCACTCAGTTGAAGAGGGCGGTGGCATGGCTCAACCAGAACGAAGAAATTACGCCGACTTCCGCTGACTATCTCACCGCCGCCGCGATCAAAGCGGCCGCAAGGAAACACGGTTCCGCGCTCGAACTTCCCGACTGCTTGATTGCCGCCGTGGCTATTCGGCTGGATAGACCACTGGTCACCGGCAACACCGAAGATTTTCAGGCGATTCAAGAAACCGGGGTCAAGCTAATGCTTGAGAACTGGCGGAGCGCATAGCCGCATAAAACTCAATGCGCATTGCCATCGATACGGGCGGAACGTTTACGGATTGTGTGTATTGCTTGAACGGCGAGTTGCGAATCTTGAAGGCGCATTCGACGCCGGCCGATCCAGGCAAAGCAGTGCTCCGAGCGGTTCAGCAAATTTCAGGCGACGCGGCGAGCGAGATACGGCATGGAACTACAGTAGGGACGAATGCGCTGCTAGAGCGCAAAGGGGCACGGGTCGCGTTCGTCACGACGCGAGGCTTTGAAGACACGATCGCGATTGGGCGGCAAGCCCGTCCCAAGCTGTACGACCTGTTTTTCGCAAAAGAGCCGGCGCTTGCGCCGGAGGAGATGCGGTTCGGCATCACGGAACGAACGGCATCGGACGGCAGTCTACTTCGCGGCGTCGATGCGGAAGACTTGGCGAAGCTCAAAGCCGCGGTTGCAGAGAGCGGCGCAGAATCGGTAGCGGTGTCGCTGCTGTTTTCATTCGCAAATCCGGCGAACGAGCGAGCGGTTGTCTTGGCGTTGCGCGAACTCGGCGTTCCGGTATCGGCCTCGCACGAAATTCTGCCAGAGTTTCGCGAATATGAACGTGGATCGACGGTCGTGATCAACGCGTATCTGGCGCCAAAGATGCAGCGCTATTTGGAAGGGCTCGATGGCGTGCTGCGGTCGGAAGGATCGCGCTTACACGTGATGCAGTCTTCGGGCGGGATTGTTCCGGCACAGATTGCGGCGCGCGAGCCGGTGCGAACGATTCTATCGGGTCCCGCCGGCGGAGTGGTGGGAGCGCTCGAGGTAGCGAAAGCGGCCGGATTCTCGCGTATTTTGACTTTCGATATGGGTGGCACATCGACGGATGTGGCACTGGTCTCGAGCGAGACCGGGCTGCATACGACGAGCGAGTCGATCCTTGCCGGAATGCCGGTGGCGGTGCCGATGCTCGATATCCACACGGTAGGGGCGGGCGGAGGATCGCTGGCGGATTTCGATCGCGGCGGCGCGCTCAAGGTGGGGCCGGAATCGGCGGGCGCAGATCCGGGTCCGATTTGCTATGGGCGGGGAGAGCGAGCGACGGTCACCGATGCAAATTTGCTCCTCGGGCGTCTGGATGCGGAGTGGTTTCTGGGCGGCGGCATGAAGCTGGATGAAGCGCGTGCAAGGGAATACATGCGACGGGCAGGGACGCGCTTGAAGGATGTCGAAACCTTCGCCGAAGGGATTATCCAAGTGGCCGATGCGCACATGACGAAAGCGCTGCGCAAAATCTCTGTTGAGCGAGGCTACGATCCGCGCGATTTCGTGCTGGTGAGCTTCGGGGGCGCGGGCCCGCTGCATGCGTGTGCTCTGGCGCGCGCGCTGCAGATTCCGAGAGTACTGGTTCCCTGCATGCCGGGAGCGCTTTCCGCGTACGGGATTCTTATTTCGGACGTGGTGCGGGATTATTCGCGTACGGTCATGCTGGGGCCGGACGATCGGACGATCGGACGGAATTTTGACGAGCTCGAGCAATGGGGCCGGAGAGAAATGCTGGCGGACGGACTGGAAGCTATCGCGCTGCGTTCTGTGGAGATGCGATATGCGGGACAAGGCTATGAACTGACAGTCGATTGGGCGAGCGACTTCGTGGACAGGTTTCATAGGCTGCACGAAAAGCGATACGGCTATGCAGATCGCTCGCGAGCGGTAGAGGTAGTGAATGCGAGGGTGCGCATGGTGGCCGAAACCGGCCACACGCCTTTGGAGCGTCACGATCTGCGAGAGGGAGGCGGCAATCAGGCGATGCTGGGAACCAGACCGGTCATTTTCGAAGGAACTCGCGCCACGGCGAACGTGTACGATCGTGCGCAATTTCAAGCGGGCGATCATTTTGAGGGAGCGGCTGTGATTGTGGAATACAGCGCGACAACGTTTGTGCCTCCGGGCGCTCGTGCCTCGGTGGATGAGTATCGAAATCTCGTAATTGAGGTCAGGGCATGAGCCACGCGCCGGACCCGATCGAACTGGCCATCTTCAAGAGCGCGTTTCACGCGATTGCCGAGGAGATGGGCGTTGCGCTGAGGCGAACCGCTTTTTCGCCGAATATCAAGGAGCGGCGCGATTACTCGAGCGCCGTATTCGATCGGCACGGCAATGTGATCGCAATGGGCGACGATATGCCGGTACATCTCGGATCGATGCCGATGTCGGTCCGGGCGTGCCTGGATAAGCTCGCACTCGAAAGGGACGATATCGCGATTCTCAACGATCCGTACGATGGCGGCACACACCTCCCGGACATCACGCTGGTGATGCCGGTGTTCACAGATGGATCATCCAAGCCGATGTTTTACGTCGCCAACCGCGCACATCATGCCGATGTGGGCGGCACGTATCCGGGATCGATGGGGCTGTGCAGTGAGATCTGGCAGGAAGGGATACGGATTCCACCTGTGAAACTCGTTGCACGAGGGGTGTTGAACGAAGGCCTCATTCAGTTGATTCTGAGCAACGTGCGCACGCCGAGGGAACGCGAAGGCGATCTGACAGCACAAATCGGCGCGTGCCGAATCGGCGTGGAGCGCGTGACGGAACTCATCGAGAAATACGGCATGGAACGCGTCGAGGCGAATGTCACAGGATTGCTGAACCATTCCGAGCGATTCATGCGCGCGGAGCTGGAACGATTTCCTGAAGGCGAGTTCAGCGCTGAGGATTTTCTGGATAACGACGGCATCACCAATGAACCGGTGAGGATTCATGTGAAGATTCGGACCGATCCCGCGCGCGGACGGTTGATAGTTGACTTTTCGGAATCGGCGGAGCAGGTCGCGGGCAGTCTAAATGCGGTGGCCGCGATTACCTATTCGGCGACATTCTATGTGCTACGCTGCTTGCTGCCCGAAGAAGCGGCCCCGACGGCAGGATTGATGCGGCCCGTCGATCTGAGACTGCGAGAGCGAACGGTGGTAGATGCACGGCCTCCTGCCGCAGTGGCGGGAGGGAATGTGGAGACCTCGCAAAGAATTGTTGACACGCTTCTGCGTGCCTTCGCACAGATTTTGCCCGATCGGATACCGGCTGCCAGTTCGGGCACGATGAATAACCTTACGATCGGCGGCATCGATCCACGCAACGGGCAATCCTATGCCTATTACGAGACGATTGCCGGCGGTTCGGGTGCGCGGCCGGTGTCGCATGGCGTCTCCGGAGTTCATACGCACATGACGAACTCGCTGAATACGCCAGTGGAGGCGCTCGAGTATGCGTATCCGTTTCGAGTACGGCAGTATCGATATCGAAAGAATTCGGGAGGCAGCGGTCAACATCGCGGTGGGGACGGGCTGGTTCGAGAGATAGAACTGCTTGGGCCAGCGCAGGTGACGATCCTGTCGGAGCGCCGCGTGTTTGCACCATACGGGCTCAACGGCGGAAGTGAGGGAGCGAAGGGTCGGAGCGTTTTGATTGAAAACGGACGCGAACGGGAATTGCCAGGAAAGTGTAATCTGCAGGTGAAAGCCGGTGCGATTCTGCGGATCGAGACGCCAGGCGGCGGCGGATGGGGAGCATCTTAGGCGCGGTTGAGCACGACGCGGCGAACGAACTTCACGGCTTTGTTCTCGAAGAGCTGGGAAATGACCGAATCGGGAACCGGCTCGTCGGTTTCGATAATCGAAATAGCAGTGAGCGGCTGGCCGGAAGTGTGGGCACTTGCCGGATCCTGGCGTCCGAGAGCAAAGCTGGCAATGTTGATGCCATTGCGACCGAGTACGCTGCCGAGGTAGCCAATGACCCCGGGCACATCTTCGTTTTTCGAATACATCAAGTTGCCGTCGAGGGTCGCTTCACAAGAAATTCCTTCGATTTGAAGGAGGCGCGGCTTGTCGAGCACCATCGCGCCGACGGCCGAGAAGGAACCCGCTTCGGTGGCGATCTCCATGCGAATGGAATTCATGTGTGCATGATCAGGTTCCTGCTGCTCGATGACGCGGAACCCGCGCTGGGCCGCGATCTGCATGGCGTTCACCACATTAGCGCGGTATTCCATGGACCGGCTCAAGACGCCCGCGAGACCGGCATTACGAAGAATCTGCGTGTTCTGGTCGGCTAAGCGGCCGAAATAGATAATCCGGATGGTATTGGCGTTGCCAAGCGCGATGTGCCTCAAAAAAGCGCCGAGACGCTCCGCCAGATCGACATAGGGACCAAGCGTTTGATACTGCTCGGCCGTGAGCGCGGGCATATTCACGGCATTCAGCGCGACGCCGCTCTTCAGGTAATCGATGAGCTGCTCGACAATGCGGACACCCACAATTTCCTGCGCTTCTTCGGTAGATCCTGCGATGTGCGGCGTGGCGACAACGGAATCGAGTGCCAGGAGCGCGTTCTCGCCAGGAGGTTCTTTCTCAAAGACGTCCAGGGCGGCAGCGGCAACACGGCCCGTCTCAATTGCCGAGCGCAGAGCTTCGGGATCGATCAACTCGCCGCGCGCGCAATTGACGATGCGGACGCCGTCCTTCATAGTGGCGAAGGCGTCCGCATTGAGCATGTGGTCGGTCTCCGGCGTGAGGGAGACATGCAGCGTGATGTAATCGCTCTCTTCAAAAAGCCGGCCGAGCGGCAGGAGCTCAATGCCCATGTCGCGCGCACTTTGAGCGCTGACGTATGGGTCGTGACCGATGATGCGCATTTCAAATGGCTTGGCGCGTTTGACGACCTCGCGCCCGATGCTGCCGAGGCCGACGATTCCAAGCGTTTTGCCGCGCAGCTCGTTGCCCAGAAATTTCTTCTTTTCCCACTTGCCGGATTTCGTTGAGGCACTCGCCTGCGGCACGGAGCGTGCCATCGAGAGCATCAGTGCGAGCGTGTGTTCCGCAACCGAGACGGCATTCCCGCCAGGCGTGTTCATGACCAGTACACCGGCATCTGTCGCAGCCGAGAGATCGACATTGTCCACACCCACACCGGCGCGTCCGACCACGCGGAGTTTGGGCGCCTTGGCGAGAACGTCTTTGGTTACTTTGACGGCACTGCGAACCAGCAGCGCGTCTGCATCGGACAAATGCGATGCATAGGTCTTGGGATCGGCCTCAATCACTTCCCAGCCGGATTGAGCACGCAGCTTTTCAAGCGCCGCCGGCGCGAGTGGTTCCGCGACAAGAATTTTCATCGCGAACTTAGAAGCTCACCGCTGCTTCCTTAGGCAGCGCAACCTCGGCGTAAACGCTTTGCACGGCGGCGACACCGGAGCCGAATCGAACTGGATAGCTGGTGGCGGCGAGGATCAGCTCCAGCTCAGCAATTACGGCGAACAGGTCATGAAAATCGAAATACCCCAAGTGGGCGAGACGAAAGATCTGCCCTTTCATGGAACCCTGGCCGTTGGTGATGATTGCGTTGAAGCGATTGCGGAATTCCTTGACGATTACTCCGGAATCCATGCCTGCGGGCGGGCGCACGGCGGTAACCGACGATGCGGGCGAGGAGGAAAACAGCTCGAGGCCGAGCTCCTTCACTGCTTCGCGGGTTGCCCTGGCCAGCAATTGCGCATTCTCGACGAGTTTCTCCATCCCGATGGATTTGATGTAGGCCAGCGCTTCCGACAAGGCCAGCAGCAGCGCGGTATTGGGCGTCCAGGCGGATTCACCGCTAAGCGCGTTCTTTTTCTCGCGCTTCAGATCGAAATAAAATCGCGGAGCTTTGGCGGACTCGGCGGCCGACCAGGCTTTCTGGCTGATCGATAAAAATGCGAGGCCGGGCGGAATCATAAAGGCTTTTTGCGAGCCACCGACGACGATGTCCAAACCCCAGGCACCGATATCGAGAGGCATGGTGCCGATACCGGTGATCGCATCGACGACAAAAAGCGCGTCAGTGCGCTTGATCGCCAGGCCCATGGCACGGACGTCGTGCTGCGCACCGGTGGAGCTTTCGGAGGCTTGCACGAAAACGCCTTTTAGATTTTTGTTCTGCGCCAGAGCGCTTTCGACGGCTTGAGGCTGAACGGCGTCCCCGTAGGGCGCGGACAGAACGGTCGCTTTCATGCCATAGGCCTTCATGAGATCGACCCAGCGCTCACCAAATTTGCCGGCGGAGCAGACCAGCACTTCGTCGCCGGGCGAGAAGAAGTTCTGCGTTGCGGCTTCCAAACCGCCGGTTCCGGAGGAAACCAGGACGAGCACATCGTTCGAGGTGCCGAGAACCTCCTTCAGATCCGTCAGAACACGCTTGAACAAGTTGCGGAAATCCTCGGTCCGGTGATGAATATCGGAAGCCATCATGGCGTGCAGCGCCGCAGGCAAGATAGGTGTCGGACCGGGAGTAAGAAGGCGTTGTTTTTTTATGTACATGTCGAGCAGTTGTGCAGAAACAGCGCGGTTTCGTGCACTTCGAGGAGGAAATTTCAGAATAACAAAGCGCCGCGTTACGGGAAGGCCGGAGCGGCAATACTCAGCTCCGGCTTCGGCACTTCGGCGAACCTGGCGGCTCTTAGAGTGGAATTAACCTTCTGAGGCCTCTCAGCAGCCGTGCTGTGCGCGGTGAGCTTCCAGTTCAAATCGGATGTCATGGCAGTCCTTACGCAACTGCATTGCCTTCCACGTCTCGATATCGTAACCGGCACTGTCTCCGGCTTCGGCAAGCCGCACAATTTCGAGCTTCACTCGGCCAAGGTTTGACAAGATGTTTGCAAGCCGGTCCAGCATATCGGCCCGCGTTCTGCAAATTGCATTCATGCTCCATTGCGTTTTCTCACTCGACAGAACCTGGCCCGCTGCGAATTTCATGTCCGGCTCACCTTCTCAGGCGGCAGCCGTTCACCCGCGGTTACGTACGACCAATACGTTAGCGATCGCGATAACACCGAGTTAATCCGAATCGTTGACGCCATCCACTTTCCCCCGGGAACCCGCGCTGTAATTTGTGCGTCTAAAATGACTGCTTGCGGCCAAAACGTGCATTGTGCCGGGTGAGGCGTTACCTCGCCGCGCATCTTCTCCTTTGTGCCCTTACCTTCGGCGCGGCGCCAGCCGTACGCACCGTGCGTGTCACGGGAACCATTCAGCCGCTTCAATCCTTGATTGTCCAGGTGCCTATCGTCCAAGGTCAGGGAGGAAACCTCACCTTGATGAGGTTGGCCCCCAACGGCGCCAAGGTTCGCAAAGGCGAGTTGCTCGCCGAGTTCGACGATACGAAAGAGCTCCAAAGTGTGCGCGATGCGAGCGCCAAATTTGAAGATCTCAGCCATCAGGTGGACCAAAAGGTGGCCGAGCACCGCAATAATGCCGCCAAACGTCAAGCCGACCTGGAGCAGGCCGAAGCCGATCTCGCGAAGGCGCAGATCGAAATGCGCAAAGGACCTATCCTCAGTGATCTTGATCGTCAGAAGAATCAAATTAAGCTCGATGACGCGCGGGAGCACGTCGCCAGCTTGAAAAAATCGGCGGGCTTTCATGAGTTGGCGGAGGCTGCCGAAAGCCGCATCCTCGAACTACAGCGCGATCGTCAGAAAGTGGCGGTCGAGCGCGCGCAATCCAACATTCGCAAGCTGGAACTCCGAGCGCCGCTCGATGGCATGGTCGCCCTCCAGAATGTCTGGCGCAACAATTCCCTGGGGCATGCCCAGGAAGGCGATGAACTCTGGCCCGGCTCGCCGCTGTTGCGCTTGTTTGACCCAACCGAGATGGAAGTCGAGGTTTCCATCGAAGAACCCGACGTGGCCGCCCTGGTTCCGGGTACCAGCGCCACGGTGCATCTGGACGCTTTTCCGGAGCTCGAGTTTAGCGCTCAATTCGATTCCGCCAGTCCTGTCGCGGCCTCCGCCATGGAAAGCCCCATCAAGACGTTCAGCGCCCGGTTCCGTTTAAATCAAAGCGATCCGCATCTGCTGCCGGACCTTTCCGCCGCCGTCGATATTCGGCTGCCCGCGCTCCCGGCTGAGGCGCTCAGATGAAACGTCGCAGAATCGTGCGAGTTTCCGCCCGCCTGCTCGTTCTACTCTGCTTCATCGGCGTCGTCGCGCTGATCTGGATTCGCGTGACACGCGCAAGCGCTGCCCCGAACCTGCCCACCGCGGTTGCGAAGAAAGGCGATTTTCCCGTAATTGTCCGCTGTCGTGGCGGCTTGCGTGCCGCCCGCAAGGTGGAGCTGACCGCTCCCCTCGACGTTTCCGACCTTCAGATCGTCTGGCTTTCAGCACCCGGTACTCAGGTGAAGGCCGGCGACGTTGTCATCCGCTTTGACCCTAGCAAGCTTCAGCAGGATTTGCGCGAGAAGACGCAAGCTTTGAAACAGGCGCAAGCTTCCATGGATCAGGCCGTGGCCCAGGCGCGCATCGACGCGGACAAAGACAAACTGGATCTGTCCCAAGCGCAGGCCGACATGGAGAAAGCCCGGCTCGAAGCCTCCAAGCAAGCGATTGTCAGCGCAATCCAGGGCCAGGAGAGCGACATAGATTTCAAAATCGCCCAACAGAAAGTAAAAGTTCAGGAATCGACGACCGCTTTGCACAATGAGTCAAACCGGGCGAAGATTGCGTCACAGCAGCGTCTGCGCGATCAGGCCCAAACGGAGGTCTCGTTGCTCGAGCGGCGCCTCGTGCAAATGCAGGTCCGGACCACCATCGCCGGGATCGTCTCTTACGTCCCCAATTTGACGCAGGGTTGGATGAACGCGCAGAACTACAAAGTCGGCGATCATGCATTTCCCGGCGCAGTCATCGCCGAGATTCCCGATCTTTCGACGCTCGAAGCCGAAAGCAAGGTCGCCGAGGAAGACCGCGGGCGCATCGCGGTCGGCGACATTGCTTTGGTGCACGTTGACGCATTTCCCGAAAAGACCCTGCAAGCGAAGCTGACCTCCATATCTCCCCTGACCGAGCAGAGTTTCGACGAATGGCCGGCCGCTCGTACCTTCCGCGCGTATGCGCGCATTCAACAACCCGACCCGCGCATGCGTCCGGAGATGAATGCTGGTACCGATATTGTCCAGGAGACGCTAACCGGAGTTATCAGCATCCCGGCGCGCGCCCTTTTCACCGTCCACGGCAAGCCCGCGGTCTATTTGAAACGCGCTCACGGGTTTTCGCCTGTCGAGGTCAGTGTCAAGGCCCGCAATCCCGATGAGGTTGCGATCGTCGGCGTACCCGCTGGAGCCGTGGTCGCTCTGACGCAGCCGCCTGAGGAAAACAAGTGAGCTCCGTTCTGGCTCCGACACCAGCCGCGCCCGCGCCGAGTGCTCCACGTCCGGCTCGTCCTCGGCGTCTCAAACCATATCTGCTAGCCGTTTGCGGCGCTGCTCTCGTCGCGTTGATTTGGTATGGCACGCGCGTTTACCAGAAGTTTGTAAGCGGTCCCGGAGCCATCGTTCCCACCGTCAAAGTAGCGCGCGGGGATGTCTCGTTATCCATCTTCGCTCGCGGCGAAATTCGAGGGGGCAACTCCGAGATTCTGACTGCCCCTATGACTGGCGGCTCGGCTCTGCACATCACGTTTCTCCGTCACAATGGCGAACCGATAAAGGCCGGGGACATCGTCGTGCAGTTCGACACAACGGATCAGGAATACGCCCTCAAAGAGGCGCAATCCGATCTCGCCGAAGCCGAACAACATATCCAGCAGGCGACGGCCCAGCTCCATGCCGATCAGGAAGACAACCGGTATGCCTTGCTGAAAGCGGAAACGGACGTCAAGGTTGCGGAGCTGGACGTGCGCAAGAATCCGCTGCTGCCTGCCATCACCGCGAAGCAAAACGATCTCGCCTTAGCCGTCGCGCGCGATCGTCTTTCACAGTTGCGGCAAAACCTCGCCAACCAAATGGCCACGGATCAAGCCGGCATCGCCATCCAGCAGGCCGCGCATGGAAAAGCGCAAGCTCAAGCCCTGACCGCCCAGCAGAACATCGACGCCATGACGTTGCGCGCGCATCGCTCCGGCTACGTCGCGGTCAAGCAAAACATGTCCGGAAACTTCTTCTTTACCGGGATGGAGCTTCCCTTCTACCAGGTTGGCGATCAGGTCCGTCCAGGCATGGCGATTGTGGAGATCCCGGATTTGCACAACTGGGAGGTCGGCGCCAATATCGCCGAGCTCGACCGCGGCCACCTTGCGATTGGTGACAAGGTGACCGTCACCGCCATCGCCGTTCCCCATCGCGTCTTCAAAGGTCACGTCAAAGATATCGGCGGCACCTCCGGCATGCCCTGGGACCGCCGCTTCGAATGCAAAATCGCTCTTGACGATGGCTCCCCAGCTCTGCGCCCCGGCATGAGCGCGCGTCTGGAAGTGACCACCGAACTGCTGCACAACGCGCTTTGGCTCCCCGCACAGGCCCTTTTCGAAAGTGACGGCAAGATGTTCGTGTATCTGCGCTCTGGAGGAGCGTTCGTCCGAAAAGACGTCGTGCTGGTTCGTCGCAACGAAACCCGCGTCGTCGTCACCGGCCTAAAGCAGGGTCAGGAGGTCGCATTAGCGAATCCCGCCGAGATTTCCGCGAAAAAGAAGAGTTCATCCACCAGTCCTCTCGAGGCCCTGCCGAAGTGAGCGCAGATCCATTCGCTCGCTACGGCTCCGATATCGCGCTGGCCGGACAAAATCTTTGGAATCAGAAGACACGCACTGTCCTTACCGCGCTCGGCATCATTTTCGGAGTCGGAGCCGTCATCGGTATGCTCGCCATCGGAGCGGGCGCTCGCGAAGAATCGCTGCGCTTCATCGAACAACTCGGCGTGCGCAATTTGCTCATCGATTCGCACTCCGCTACCAGCGATCAGGAGCTGCAGCAGCGGCGTCGCTCCTCGCCCGGCCTCACCGAACGCGATGTCCGTATCCTCCGAGCCAACGTCGATTCGATCGAGCTCATTTCTTCTCGGAAGTCTCTGCATCCGACGCAGGTTTTTCCTCGCCCGGCGCAGGCCATGCCGGAGCTCTATGGCGTAGATCCTTCGTATGCCTCCATTCACGATTGGAAATTCGAAGAAGGCGCAGCGTTCGACGACGAAAGCTCGCTCTCGAGTGCGGCTGTTTGCGTCATCGGCGAAGCTGCCAAAGTTTCCGTGTTTGGCTACACTCCCGCTCTTGGAAAATATGTCAAAGTGAACGACTCGTGGCTGCGTGTCATTGGCGTTCTCAAGCCAATCGTCAGTTCCGGTTCGGGCACCCAGGCCATCGATCCGAATCAGCTCATCTATGTGCCGCTGTCCACGTTCCAGTACCGCTTTTACGACATCGGCGGCTATTTGAAAGATGAATTAGCTGGCATCGATATCCGCCTGAAGAACGATGCCGACAGCGCGGCAGCCGCTCGTGTCGTGACCGCGATCTTGAACTCCACCCACCACGGCACTCCGGATTTCTCCGTCACGATTCCGGCGGAATTGCTCGCCGAACAGCAGCGTTCTCAAACTATCTTTACGTACGTCATGGTCGCGATCGCCGCCATCTCGCTGTTGGTTGGCGGAATCGGCATTATGAACATCGTTCTCGCCACCGTGCTCGAGCGCACCCGCGAAATCGGCATCCGGCGCGCAACCGGTGCCCGGCGCCGCGACATCGTTCGCCAGTTTCTCCTCGAATCCGTCCTGATCTCCATCGGGGGTGGCATCGTGGGCATCGCCTTCGGCTATTTCCTCTCTTGGATGATCGCCAAAACAGCCGAATGGAAAACGATTGTGAGCATGGCGTCCATCGCCATAGCATTCGGCGTATCCGTCGCCGTGGGTCTCATTTTCGGAATCTATCCGGCGCGGCAGGCAGCCAATATCGACCCCATCGAAGCTCTCCGGTATGAATAAAATCTGGTCTGCACTCTGTATTCTGCTTCTTCTAGCAACACCAACAGTATCGCCGTCTCAGGAGCCGCTCAAGAAATATTGGCAGAACCGCTTTGGTGCAAACGGCGTCGAAGAGCGCGAGGTGGCGGGTCTGACGGAGCGCGTCTCGGACGGTAAGCTGCATCTGCAGATACGCGATTTCCTGGCGCTCGTCCTTAAGAATCTGACAGATATTCAGGTAATTCGCCTGGATGTATATACCGCAGCCGACCAGATCGTGGGTGCGAAAAATCCGTTCGATCCGACCCTCGATTTCGGATTTAATGCCATCCGTTCGGTTTCTCCGCTCAGTTATGCCATCTCCGGTTCTCCGAGCGGCGGCCAGTTCCAGCTTCCCGAAACCATCAACAGCCTGAGCCAGACGTCCACCATCGATTACACGCAACTCCTTCCTACCGGCCAGCGTTTTGAAACGACTTTCACTGGTTATCGAAGTTCAGGCGATAGCTACCCATTCCCTTCCGTCTTCGGCGTACTGAATTTTCAGCTCACGCAACCCTTACTGCAAAACCGCACAAATCTACAAAGTCTGACGCCTCTCCGCGTAGCACGAACGCAGTTGCTTATCACCTCCAAGCAGAGTGAAGCGACCATCTCGGACGATATGGCGCAGGCTGCCGCGCAGTATTGGCAAGCCATTCTGGCCCGCGAAAACATTCGAGTCGATCAACAGGCAGCGGATCTCGCCCGCAAATCTTACGAACACGACAAGCAGGCTCTCGATCTCGGCGCGCTTTCAAAACTCGATATTTATCAATCCGAAACGCAAGTGGCTGAGCGAGACCGCGACCTCGTTCAGGCCCAGTATCAGTACAAAGTGTCGCTCGATGGTCTCCGCCGTCTGATCGGCGCGGACCTCACACTGGCGCTGCGCGAAATCGATATCGTGCTCGATGACGACCCGTCTGCGCTACCTGAAAAAACAACTATCTTGCCATTCGAGCAAGCCCTCAGCAAAGCCCTGCACGCGCGTCCCGAAGTGACCGCTGCCGAGGCTGCCGTCTCCGTTGACAATCTCAATGCGCGTGGCAGCCGGGATGCCTTGTTGCCGCGGCTCGATCTAGCCGTGCAAGGCGGGTCTTCCGGGCCAGGTTTCAACCAGTTGACCGTCGGCAATGGGCTCGGCACCTCTCCCGCGGTGCCTCCGCCGGGGCTTGGGCCAACCTTGCAGCAGGTCTTGGACTTCGCTTATCCGACCTACGGCTTTAGCCTCACCGCGAGTTTTCCCTTTCACAACCGGACCGCGCAAGCCAGCCTTGCCGATGCGCTGGTGAATCGCACTCGCGATCGCTACCGCCAGCGCCAAACCCAGGAGCAGATCACGCTCGATGTCCGGCAGGCGATCCATTCGATTGAGCTCGCAGACGCCACCATCGCGGCGGCCGTTCGCGCCCGCGATCTGGCCCGGCAAAACGTGGATGCCGAAGGGCAGAAATATCAGCTCGGAAGCATCACAGCGTTCGAGCTGCTGGATTCCCAGAGCCGCCTCGCCAGTGCCGAAAGCGCGCTCGTAACCGCGTATCTCAGCTACCAGGAGGCATACATCAGTTATCAGCACGCAACCGCAACGCTGCTCGACGGCTTCGGAATGATCGTCGACCACCCCACCGTCCGCTGACTTCACGGTCCGTGGTTCAGGGTGGGCCGAAGCCGAAGCGGGCAAAAACGGCTCGACCGGCCGGGGTGAGCAGAAAATCCAGGAAGGTCTGAGCGGCGGCGCGTTGTCGGGTCGTGGCCACGATTCCGGCTTTCTGAATAATCGGCTGGTGCCAATTCTGCGGAACGAAGCCGACATCCCGGCCCTGAAGCAGAGAAGAGGCGGTCAGGACGACATCGGCGTTGCCGCTGTCAAACAACTGCAGCGCCTGACGGACATTTTCCCCATAAACGAGCTTGGGCTGGACGGCTTGCCAGATTCCGGCGTGCTGGAGCGACTGCTGAGCGGCCGCTCCGTAGGGCGCCAGCTTGGGATTGGCAAGCGCTACGAAACGAACCCAATTTTGAGTTAAATCATTGATGGGGTGCTGTTTGCCGTCTCTCCACAGAATCCCGAGGCGTCCCGTGGCGTAACTCCGGACCGAGCCGCTGTCCAATTTACCAAACGAAGCCAGCCGATCCACGTAGGAGGCATTGGCCGACAGGAAGACGTCGTAAGGGGCGCCGTTCTGGATCTGCTGGGCTAAGACCGCGCTGGCCTCATTTACGAAACGAACCGAGATCCGGCTGGCTGGGGCCGTTTTGCCAAACGAAGCCAGGAGGGCGGGTTCGAGGGTAGAGAGGTCGGCTGCTGCAGCGACGGTGAGTGTTGTCTGCGCAACACTTTGATGGCAGAGGCCTATACAGGCCAATACAAGGCAACTTGACAATCTCACACTCATATATGATACTTAAGATGTGCTAAGGACAGGTAGCCCCAGTAAGGGTTGCTGGAGGGAATTCAACACATGAGTAAGATTATCGGAATTGATCTCGGCACCACGAACTCCGTGGTGGCCGTGATGGAGGGCGGGCAGCCTGCGGTGATCCCGAACCAGGAAGGCGGCCGGACGACGCCGTCGGTGGTGGGCTTTACCAAGAACGGGGAGCGGCTGGTGGGCCAAGTGGCCAAGCGCCAAGCGGTTACAAACCCGGAAAACACGATTTATTCGATCAAGCGCTTCATGGGCCGCCGCTTCAACGAAGTCAGCGAGGAAATGAAGCTGGTCCCTTATAAGGTTACGACGGGGGAGAACGGCGACGTACGGATCGATATTCAGGGCAAGAAGTATTCGCCGCCTGAGATTTCGGCCATGATCCTGACGAAGCTGAAGGAAGCGGCGGAAGCCTACCTGGGCGAGAAAGTGACCAAGGCCGTGATTACGGTGCCGGCTTACTTTAACGACGCGCAGCGGCAGGCGACCAAAGATGCCGGGCAGATTGCGGGCCTGGAAGTCATGCGCATCATCAACGAGCCGACGGCGGCGGCACTGGCGTATGGCTTGGATAAGAAGAAGGACGAGACGATCGCAGTCTACGATTTCGGCGGCGGCACGTTCGATATCTCGATTCTTGAGGTCGGGGACGGCGTGGTCGAAGTCAAGTCGACGAATGGCGATACGCACCTGGGCGGCGACAACATCGATCAGCGGATCATCGATTGGCTGATTCAGGAATTCAAGAAGGATCAGGGTGTTGACGTTTCGCGCGACCAGATGGCGCTGCAGCGGCTGAAAGAAGCGGCTGAGAAGGCCAAGATCGAGCTGTCGACGCTGCTCGAGACGGAGATCAACCTACCGTTTTTGACGGCGGATGCGAGCGGACCGAAGCACCTGACGATTAAATTAACGCGGGCGCGATTCGAGCAGATGGTGGACGACATTCTGCAGCGCTCGGTGGGACCCTGCAAGCAAGCTTTGCAGGACGCGGGCGTGACGCCGCAGAACATCGATGAAGTAGTTCTGGTGGGCGGATCGACGCGTATCCCGAAAGTGCAGCAGATGGTGCGCGACTTGTTCGGCAAGGAACCGAATAAGAGCGTGAACCCGGACGAAGTGGTCGCGGTGGGCGCGGCGGTACAGGGTGGAGTGCTGGGCGGCGAAGTTAAAGACGTGCTGCTGCTGGACGTGACACCGCTGTCGCTGGGCATCGAGACGCTGGGCGGCGTGTTTACCAAGCTGATTGAGCGCAACACGACGATTCCGACGCGAAAGAGCGAGGTATTTTCGACGGCGGCGGATAACCAGACTTCGGTAGAGATCAAGGTCTATCAGGGTGAGCGCGCGCTGGCGCGGGACAACCGGCTGCTGGGCGTATTCCAACTGGTGGGGATTCCGCCGGCTCCGCGCGGCATACCGCAAGTAGAGGTGACGTTCGACATCGATGCGAACGGCATTCTGAATGTGACGGCGAAGGACCGGGCGACAAACAACGAGCAGAAGATCACCATCACTTCTTCTTCGGGCCTGAGCAAGGACGAAGTGGAGAAGATGGCGCGGGACGCGGAGTCGAATTCGGCCGACGACCGCAAGAAGAGAGACGAGATTGAAGCTCGTAATCGCGCGGACGCGATGGTCTACAACGTCGAGAAGATGCTGCGCGAGCACCGGGACAAGATCTCGGAAGCCGACGCCAAGCAGGTGGAAACGGCGGTGGAGGACGTGAAGAAGGCGATGACCGAGGGCGGACTCGACAAGATCACCTCGGCGACCGATAAGTTGACGCAAGCGAGCCATAAGCTGGCCGAAGCGATGTACAAATCGCAGAGCGCCGGTGGGAACGGAGCGGGCGCAGGCCCTGGAGCCGGACCGGGCGCTGGCGCCGGAGCGACGGGCGATGGCGCACAAGGCGGCGCTGAGCAGAAAGACAACGTCGTAGACGCCGAGTTCGTGGACGTTGACGATAAGAAGTAAATAAGCGGAGTGGCGCTGCGGCGCCACGGGCCGACCAAGTAGGGGCGAGGGGTGCAGCACGACGAGGCGGCATGCCTCGCCCCTAAAAAGTTTTTGGGGTGGTGATTTGAATGCCTTCTGCAACAAAGAACGATTACTATCAGGCTCTGGGGGTGAACCGGGGCGCGGATGCGGATGAGATTCGCAAAGCGTATCGGAAACTGGCGCGCAAGTACCATCCCGATTTAAATCCCGGCGACAAAGCGGCAGAAGACCGTTTCAAGAAGGTACAAGAAGCTTACGATGTTCTGAGCGATGACGAGAAACGCAAGATTTACGACCAGTACGGTTTCTACTCGCCGAACATGCCTGCCGAACGGAGCAGGCGCGGGACCGGGCGCGGGCGGCCCGAATTTCAATGGATTCGATTTCAGCGAGTTTTTGCGGCAGCAGCAAGCGGCGGGCGGCGCGCACGGGCCCGCACCTGGACAGGACGCTAATGAGGGATTTGGATTCCGCGACATCTTCAGCCAGTTTTTTGGTGGAAGACAGCGGGGAACGGCGACACAGGAGCCCGAGCGCGGGGCGGATCTCGAATACGGGCTGAATGTAGATTTCTGGCAGGCGATCCGCGGCACGCAAGTGCGGCTGAACATCACGCGGCAAGAGCTGTGCGAGACGTGTCACGGGACCGGGTCGGCGGGAACCGGGGTAGCGGTTTGCCCGGAATGCGACGGAACGGGAACGGTGACGCAGATGGCGGGCGCGATGAAGTTCAACCTGACGTGCCCGCGCTGCGGCGGTACAGGGCGTTTGAAAAACGCGTGCCCCACATGCCGGGGCGAAGGGCGGATTGCGCGGCAGGACTCGGTCGAGGTACGAATCCCGCAGGGCGTGCCATCGGGAGCGCGGCTGCGGGTGGCGGGCAAAGGAAATGCGGGCGTCGCAGGCGGACCGGCCGGCGATTTGTATATTACGGTCCGGGTGGAAGACCATCCGTTCTTCAAGCGCGATGCAGATAATATCGCGATTCAGGTGCCGCTGACGGTGAGCGAGGCGGGGTTGGGCGCGAAGATCGAAGTGCCGACGATCGACGGGCGCGCGCTTTTGAAGATTCCGCAAGGCACGCAGAACGGGCAGAAATTCCGGTTGCGCGAGAAGGGCGTGTTCAACGCCCGAAAGAACTTGCGCGGCGACGAGATTGTGGAAGTCGTGCTGCGATCGCCCGATGTACACAACGAAAAAACGAGAGAGCTGTTACGGCAGCTTGCGCAGGTTCAGACCGAAGACGTACGCTCCGACATCTGGAGCAAAGTTCACGCGCCGCCGTCGGCGGCATGAACAGGAAATGAGCGATGACGAAAAAGAGGGGCAGAGCGGCTTACATGATCTCGGCGGTGGCCGAGCAATATGAGATTCATCCGCAGACGCTGCGGCTCTACGAGCGTGAAGGATTATTGACGCCGTCGCGCAGCGAGGGCAACACGCGGCTGTATACGGATGAGGATCTGGAGCGGCTGGAAGTCATTCTGAAGCTGACGCGCGAGCTGGGGGTAAATCTGGCGGGCGTGGAGATCATCCTCAACATGCGCGAAAAAATGGAAGCGATGCAGCGGCAGATTCAGGGTTTCATCGAAACGCTGAACCAGGAATTGTCGCAGCGCGTGGAGCAACGCTCGATGGATACGCACAATTCTCTGGTGCCGGTGATTCAGATTAATTCGCTCGTGTCGCGGGCGGAAGGGAAGCGCCCGGAGAAGAGAAGAGTCAGGTAGGAACGCGCCAAGTTGGTTAAGTCAGTTCGAAAGCTCCTGGCGATCCGCAGGGGGAATTTTGAGCACCCAAGCTTGATCACACGGTCATCACCGGTTCGGACAGACAACCGAGCAGCCGCGGATTACTTTGGGACATTGGACCTCCGTGAAAGCCTGGACGGGAGGGTGGTCGGGGGTGTCGGAAGCCTGAAGGAGACTCGGCCCAATTACGCCGCGGTCCGTATTCCACACCGGGACCTTCTCATAAGTGGCCGGCGAGCCGATCTGCTCGATACGAGAATCGAGGCCATGCTGTCACCAATGACGTCTCGGCTATGATGTTCCAGCAGTGTATATGCCGTTCCATCCACGGGAGCTATTGAAGCACTTCATCAAGCATGGAATGGAGTTTCAGGCGGCGACCGATAAGCAATATGAAGCATTGGCAGACCGCTTCATGACCGGTCCTCTACACCAAAAC
Source organism: uncultured Acidobacteriaceae bacterium (assembly GCA_963722935.1). Classification (GTDB taxonomy): domain Bacteria; phylum Acidobacteriota; class Terriglobia; order Bryobacterales; family Bryobacteraceae; genus Bog-105. The sequence goes on from CAVROY010000004.1 coordinate 215,039, forward strand.
GTCAAACAGTGCAAGCGCAAAGGCGGGGACATTCTCCGCTATGATGTCGTTACGGAAGAGTTTGGAATTTTGGCGTCACACGGCCTCTTAAGAACCTATTACAAGCCTGTGCCGTGCTGGAGATTGCCAGCCGGATCGACTGCCGACTGTCATCCGTACCGGGATAATTTGACATACTTCAAGTTCGAGTGCACCAGATGACGAACCTATGCCCCGTTTGCGGATACCCGCTGGATTTTCCAGCAAGCGACAACAATATTTGCCCTTCCTGCGGTACCGAATTCGGCTATAGCGACCTAGCCCGCAATCATCGCGAACTGCGGGCAAACTGGCTAGAGGCCGGAGCGCCATGGTTTGATACGTTGACAGGACCGCCTCCCGACTGGAATCCCTATCTTCAGATCGACAACCTGATCAGCAACAGGTCAGCGTTCGCAGAGCAGGGCAAGCGGACTGGACATGAACTCCAAACGGCAGCGGTTGTATGTGTTCCCCATCACGGGTTGGCAAGCCCCTTATTGGGTACCTCTTTGGACAATTCGGAGCAATTCCAGCACGGGCTCGACATCAAGAGCCAATTCCAGAGGACAGCGGCCTCGCTTTTAGCGGCCGTGAATTAGAGGCGTGCAAATCCTTGCGATACATATAGCGCGCGTGGCCGGCTTTGTCGAGGTGGATGCACTTGATCCCCAGGGCCGTTCGAGCCTTCCTGATAACCTCGCAGCCCTCGTCGGGCGCTACAACTTCGCAAAATTCCCAACATCTCTTGAAGACATGGACCTACAGAAGGGCATCACGTTTGCGGAAGGCATGCTCGGAGACATTGTGATCGTCACTCTTCAAATTTTCCAGAACGGCGTCATTGTGGACACACGCTCATCGACGGATAATTCCATGCGCGTCTTCGACGATCTCCTTCAGTTTGCGAAAGAGAAAAACGGCGCGACGGTTGTCAGGCGCCGCTATCACCTGACCAGCCAAGTCACATTTCAGAGCAATTTCAAACTTTCGCTTATCAACCCTTTTCTGCAGCCGATAGCGGATCGGCTCTCGTCTCAACTTTCCGAAACCCTCGACCATCCCATTCTGTTTGAGCCGACAGCGATCATGATAGGGCCCCAGACGTGGTCGATGAAAATCGTCCCGAATTCTTTTACTATCGAGCGCCGGGCGGAAACACCCTTCAGCGAAAACACCTATTTCTCGTCGGCGCCGCTTGCGACTAAAGAACATATCAGGCTCATCGAAGATATTGAACAGGCTCTTACCGATAGTTGAAGGTGATAATAATCCGCCATGCCCATCGCCTTCCGCCTGGGTGTGGACCTGGCCGAGGTCGAAATCATCCTCAACATGCGCGAGAAGATGGAAGCGATGCAGCGGCAGATTCAGGGCTTCATCGAAACGCTGAATCAGAGCTATCGCAGCGGGTGGAGCAACGTCCGGTAGATAGCCATAATTCGCTGGTACCCGTGATTCAGATCAATTCGCTGGTAGCGCGGGCGGAAGGAAAGCGCGGGCCGAAGAAGCGAAGGGTGAGATAGCGGGGCGTGATCTGCATGCCTGAAGGCATGCTAGCGGCGTTTTCGGGGGCCGATTTTCCCGAAGACTTCTGGATCGCGTCACGGATCACTTGTCCAATACGCGCGTGATACGGCCAAGTGAAGCAATGGCTCTCCGCAAAGGGCTGACCGATAACTGGCGTGTCGCGATGCTTCAGCAGCGTTCCAGAAAGAATTGCGCTGTATTCGGCTAACCGGCTTTTGAATCGCTCGTCCAATGCACGTGGAAGCGTGGGCTACGTCAGTTGACCGAAATCAGCAGCGCGGTTGCATCATATTTACCAGTACGCACCTCGGGCTCGCTAGAGACGTCTAGGATGTTTGCCAGTAAACCGGAGCGGCTCTCCGCGATGTTTGTGCTGGTTGCCGGGGCCTGCGCCATCTACTGTTTTGCTCAACAACCCCCGCCGCAGATAGCGAAAGGGGTGATGCAAGATCGTTTGGATGAGAGGGTGCCCGTTTGGTTGAAAGCCTTCAACGTGACGGGAGTTGGCATCGCGTATATCGAGGCTGGAAAGATCCAGTGGACCAAATTCTATGGAGAGCAGTGGCCGGGCGGCCCACATGCAAACGATCGCACACTCTATAACGTTGCTTCCCTGACAAGCCGATCACTGCGGAGGTCATCCTGCGTCTGGCCTCAGCCGGAATCCTGTCGCTAGATGAGTCAGTCTCGCCTTATTGGACGGATCCGGATGTGAGGGACAACCCGTGGAGCAGATTGCTGACACCCCGGCTATGCCTTTCCCATCAAACTAGGTTTACCAACTGGCGGTACCAGACCGGAAACGTGCTTACGTTTCAATGGCAACCGGGAACGGACTTTGGATATTCCGGCGAAGGTTTCGATTATGTCGCTCATTTCGCGGAAAAGAAGACAGGCAGCCCTTTCGAAGAGCTGGCGCAATTGCACGTGTTCGATCCCATTGGTATGAAGGACACGTCTTTCACACCACGAAGCTGGTGGAAAGGCCGGCAGGCGAAACCGGTGGAAGCCGGCGACAGAACAAAATGGTGCGCTGCAGATCTGCTGCGCACCACAGTTGGCGATTATGCAAAGTTCATCTTGAGTGTCATGCGCAACGTGGGCGTGACGCAAGCGATTGCAGAGGAGCGGCTGAAAATCACGCGCAACCAAACAACGCATGCGACGGAGTCCGTATTGTGCGAAGAAGCCAGCGATCCAAAACACTGCACCGTGATGACTGGCTTCGGACTCGGATGGCACATTGTCAAGATCGATGGGGCGACGGTACTCGACCACACCGGCGGGGACAGCGATGTGAAGACATTCGCCTTTTTCATCCCTCGACGCCAGATCGGGGCAGTGATATTCACCGATGGTCCCGATGTCGGGCACGAGATGATTGACAAGGTGCTGAGAATCCTGTACCCAGATCCGGTATACCGCGCAACGCTGTGGCGGTGAGCATTCCTTGCTCGCATCCCACGGAAGCAATGAAGTATGTGCAGCGATGAATCTGCCTTTGAGTAGCCGTATTCTCGCGGATACGAGTAGCGCGTTTTACGGCCAGGTGAAGCCATCTCCAAGAGGTCGGAGTTTCCGATCCAGACAACAGGAACTAGTTACACAAGGGCAGCTTTTGTCTTGTCGCTATGCCGGTCCAAGTCGTAGCGATCGAGGTTCATGATCTTGTCCCATGCGGCGACAAAGTCTTTCACGAACTTCTCGTTCGATCCTGCGCAAGCGTAGACCTCCGCGAAGGCACGCAGTTGCGAGTGGGAACCGAAGATCAGGTCGACCCGTGTTCCCGTCCATTTGACCGCGTTCGTCTTGCGGTCGCGGCCCTCGTACAAGCCTTCTTGACCGGCAACCGGCTGCCATTGCGTACGCATGTCCAGCAAGTTGACGAAGAAGTCATTCGTCAGAATTCCGGGCCTCCCCGTGAAGACTCCGTGCCTGGAACCGCCTACATTCGCGCCGAGCACGCGAAGTCCGCCGACCAGCACCGTCATTTCCGGGCCGGTCAGCCTCAGCAACTGCGCGCGATCCACCAGGGCCTCCTCCGGCTGCATGAACTGGTGCCTGCCGCCGATGTAGTTGCGGAAGCCATCAGCCCGCGGCTCCAGAGGAGCGAAAGAGGCAACATCGGTTTGTTCCTGAGAGGCGTCCATGCGTCCCGGCGTGAACGGTACCTTCACCTCGACTCCAGCGTCCTTCGCGGTCTTTTCAATTGCGGCGTTTCCTCCGAGTACGATCAGATCAGCAAGTGAGACTTTCTTGCCAAATTCCTTGCGGATGGTTTCGAGTTTGTCAAGCACCTTTGCAAGCTGCGTGGGCTGATTGACTTCCCAATCCTTTTGGGGAGCAAGGCGGATGCGCGCGCCGTTCGCCCCGCCGCGCTTGTCGGAACCTCGAAATGTCGACGCCGATGCCCAGGCGGTCGAAACGAGATTGGAGACGGAAAGGCCGGAGGCCAGGATCTTCGCCTTCAATGCAGCAGCATCGTTCTTATCGAGCAGCGGATGGTTCACCGCGGGAATCGGGTCCTGCCAGATCAGGTTCTCCTTTGGCACTAGCGGGCCGAGATAACGTGCGATCGGACCCATGTCGCGGTGCGTGAGCTTGAACCAGGCGCGAGCGAATGCGTCCGCGAATTGATCCGGTTTTTCGTAAAAGCGTCGCGAGATCTTCTCATATGCCGGATCGAAGCGCAGGGCCAAATCAGTGGTCAGCATAGTGGGTGCGCGCTTCTTCGTCTTATCGAAGGGGTCCGGAACGGTTGCCTGGCCATTCTTGGCCCGCCATTGTTTCGCTCCCGCCGGACTGGATGTCAGCTCCCACTCGTTTTCGAACAGGTTCTTGAAGAACAGGTTGCTCCACTTGGTTGGCGTCTGCGACCAGATGACTTCCGGACCGCCGGTGATGGCATCGGCTCCGATGCCTGTGCCGTGCTTGCTTTTCCACCCGAGGCCCTGGTCTTCCAGGGCACCGCTTTCCGGCTCCGGCCCGACCAGCGACGGGTCACCGGCACCGTGGGTCTTGCCAAAAGTGTGACCGCCGGCGATCAGCGCGACGGTCTCTTCGTCGTTCATGGCCATGCGGAAGAACGTCTCGCGGATATCTCTCGCCGCCCCGACCGGGTCCGGGTTGCCGTTCGGGCCTTCCGGGTTGACGTAGATCAGGCCCATCTGAACCGCACCGAGAGGCTCAGCGAGTTGGCGCTCGCCGCTATATCGTTCATCGCCCAGCCACGTCCCTTCAGGGCCCCAATAAAGCTCGTCAGGCTCCCACACGTCCGCGCGTCCGCCGGCAAAACCGAAGGTTTTGAAGCCCATCGATTCCAGCGCGACGTTACCGGCGAGAATCATCAGGTCGGCCCACGAGATCTTCTCGCCATATTTCTGCTTGATGGGCCACAGCAGGCGGCGCGCTTTATCCAGGTTTGCGTTGTCCGGCCAGCTATTCAGAGGCGCGAAGCGTTGCTGCCCTGCGCCAGCGCCGCCGCGCCCGTCGGTAATCCGATAAGTCCCTGCGCTGTGCCAGGCCATGCGGATCATCAGCCCGCCATAATGGCCAAAATCGGCTGGCCACCAATCCTGGGAGTCTGTCATCAGGGCATGCAGGTCCTTCATGACAGCATCGAGGTCAAGGCTTTCAAACGCTTTGGCATAGTCGAACCCATCACCCATGGGGTCGGACAAGGTGGAATTCCGGTGAAGAACTGAGATGTCCAAGGCCTCCGGCCACCAGTCGCGGTTCCTGTGTCCGCGCGCGCCGTGCGCTACCGGGCACTTCGCGCCGGATACAGATTGACCATTGTTGGCGACAGCCGGCACTGCCTCTGTTACTTCTTTTTCCATTTGTTTAATCCTTTCTTCGAATTAGAAATCCTTAGCGGGAAACGCGCCGGGGCGCACACCTGGCGCACAGCCCCCGGAAAATGAGTTCGCATTCGCGGAGCACCCGCTTACCGAGCGACGCTGCGCCAGGCCGGGGCACGTCGTACCAGTCCACGTCCTCGACATTTCCGCAGCGGTCGCAGATAAAGTGGTAATGCCGCATTGCTTTGGCATCAAATCGTGCCGCTCGGCCCTCCACGGCCACTTCACGCACTAAACCAGCCTGCACGAGGTCGCGCAGATTGTTGTAAATCGTAGCTCTGGAAGAGCGCGGATCGACGCAGTTAACAGCTTCGAAGATCTTCGCCGCTGTGGGATGCCCGGTTTGCCCCATCAGAAACGCCATGACAGCGTAGCGCTGCGGCGTGCTCCGCAGACCGCTGTCCGCCAAGGAGCGTTTAATCGCATCAGGGTCAATGGGCAAACAATTTAGATTATATCTAATATGAAAATCTGTCGATTGCTGCAACGCCCTCGACGGTCTTGTTGAACGAGAGGCGCGGCTCGGAACAGTACCACTGTCAAATCTTTTGGAATTAAAATGAGCGAAACATCATAATAATGACTGTAGAAGTAGAAATGATGTGAAGAAATCGCCCGACGACAAAACTTCGCTCGCTTCCGGACTTGCGTGTATTTTTGGTTCCGCGCGCGTGTGACGTTACGATGGCAGCCGCAGAGGGGAAGGCGCAGTACTCGGTGATGTTGCTGGGCGCGACGGGGAACGTAGGCGGACGCATCGTGCAGCTTCTGATCAAGAATCCGCTTTGCAAGAAGGTGGTATTGGTGACGCGCCGCAAGACGGATGCCTTCGCCGACCCCAAGATCTCCGAGGTGGTTGTCAATATGGACCGGCTCGAGGACGAAGTTGCGCCGCACGCCCAAGAAGTCGACATCGCGCTCGCCGCGTTCGGCGTCGGCAAGGGCAGCGCGAAGATGCCCGAGGAGGAGGTGCGTAAGATCGAAATCGCCTACCCGCAGGCCTTTTGTCGCGCCGCCAAGGCTGGAGGCGCTCGTGTGTGTGGGGTCATGACAGCAGCGGGCGCGGACCCAGAGGCCGCGATGAAGTACGCGAAGATCCTTGGCGAGAAGGAGAAGGCGGTCGAGTCCGTCAAGTTCGACTTCCTCGGGGTGTACCGTCCTGCCGTCATTCTCGGCAACTCCAACACGCCGGGCGTCCTTGGCTACGTCATGCCACTGCTGCACTGGGCCATGCCGTCCAAGTACCACTCGATCCACAAGAACGACCTCGCGCGCGCGATGGTGGCGCAGTCGGAGCAGGTGTTCTTTGCGATCGCGCAGGGCAACCATCCCAAGAAGGCGACCGTGAAGATCCTGGAGTACAAGGAGATGGAGCCCTTCTTCGTCAACGGCGAGAGCGACGAGCCTTGAGCAGCAAGCTGCTTGTGGTGGATTGAAGCGCTGTGGTGTTTGGGTTGTTTGGATAATGTTTTGCGTTTGTATTGTTCGGGACGAATCAGCTGCGCCTGTGATTCTCCGCGGCCGCCTTGTCCAAAACGCGCTCGGTTCCGAGAATCCGCTGGCTGAGAAGTCGGGACACGTTCTTTTGGCAGATCTGAACCACTACACTGCCGTACCCAGTAGCGAAAAATCCATCAGCCGAGGCGTTTCCGAAGCAGTGGTATTAGCGCCAAACCCGCTAGCGCGAAGGCGATGGAGGAGGGCTCGGGAACGGCAGTAGGTGTGACGAAATTGTAACCGACAGCATCGAGCAGCGCAACCTCCGGCGAATTGAGGTTCAAAGAAGCAGCGACATCGGAAGGGCCAAACGCATCCTGAACCTGTTTGCCATCGTCGTAAATCCAATCACCGTAGTCGCCGCCATTGTTGCAATTATTGTATGGGTCGAGATTGGTCACGCCGCCGTTGACCGAAAGATACGCTGTGGGCGTGCCGGTGCAGGGCTCATCGGTGGATGAATTAAGGGCAAAGCTGCGAACGCCGGGCGCGCCGTAACGGTAAAGATCGGCCGCAAATGGATTGGAAGGCACGCCTCCCGTACCGCCATTGGGGAGAGCGGAGGCTGTCCCCAAGACCTCATCGAATTCGTGCTGGACCTCGCCGGAGAGCGCCGCCACCGGACTGCCGCTCGCATTCAAATCGCTCGAGCTAATGGTAGTGCAAGCGTTCGCGACCAGACCACCGCATTGAGCGAAAGTGTCGCTGGCCTGCGATCCGACACCTAGGGTTGCGGCAAGGGTGCTCTCCATATCGATAGTCGGCGTACCAGTCACTGGATTGTTGACGTGGGAGCCGGCACCCAGGCTGGCGAGGGCCGCTTGGCGAGTGGCGTCAGATGGCGATGATTCCGCCTTCAAAGCGTTGTAATAGGCGTTATATGAAACGCCGCTGTCGGGGAACCATATCGACGACGCGCCACCGCCGGGCCCCTGGCCCCCAATAGCAAACGTCACCATGAAATCGTTCGTGATGTTCGAGGTGTAAAAGTCAATAGCGCTTTGGATTGTCGCTTTATCGGCAGCGCTGAAAGTGACGGTCGGATCATACACAAGGTTGATGATCGGGTTAGCGGTCGCGATCCCCCCCAAGCCGAGCATAGCGATCAGACCGAAAGCTCTTAATCTACTCATACCCTTCCTCCCATGATTTGCGCTTTCGAGCGGCATATAACGCCGAGCAAGTCCGCTCACTATAGCAGATCTCCGATGTCGGTTCGATGACACCGCTGAAATTGTCTGATAGAAGGGAAACGCTTCACGTTTCCCAGTTCCAGCGCCCACGTTAACGCCGTAATCGGGCCCACGGCAGGAATGCTCGCCAGCCGTTTCACTCGGTCCACTAGTAGCGGATCTCGTTTGAGCGATCGCAACAGCGCCGCTTCCGTCCTGCGCAGTCGCCGACATTTTCCCGGCTGAGCCGTAGCAACGGGCCGAAGCGACTCGTCGATCTGCCTGTTGTTGAAGTTTCTCCTTGGTATAGCTCACCCCAGCTTCCATCGTGGCCGGGATTATGCCCCACCGGTGGCACAGCTATCGCCCGCGGGGCTTAGGCACCGTGCACCGGATCTCGCGAGTCGGTTCACCGGCGTACTCGGCAAAGTGCGTCGTGCCGATGTGAGCAATGTAGCCGTCAGGACGGACCAAGATCCGAGGTCCATCGGGTGTGACGATCTCGGTCGCATGAGCACCGCGCAAATGTTCGAAGAGCCTGCTGCCGTCATTGAGCCGACCGTCGGGCATTCGATCACCCGGATGCAGGCTTCCGATCGTGACGCCGGAGGAAAGGGAACTCGTTCGGTAGTGCAAGGCTAGCTGGTTGGTTGCGTCGCCACGCTTGATAGACCGCGTTTGGTACAGGCGTTTGCTCAAACCGAGTACGGCTGCGGCGATGGGAAGGCGCTCGGCTTGGTATGTGTCGAGTAGCGAATCGGGACCACCGTGCAGAACATGCGCGAGTTTCCAGCCCAGATTGTAGGCATCCTGAACTCCCATGTTGAGACCTTGTCCACCTGTCGGAGGGTGTACATGCGCCGCATCGCCCGCCAGAAACACGCGTCCGACACGGAAGCGATTGACCATGCGCACCGCCGGCCGGTAAATCGAACTCCAGCTTACCCGCACGATGCGATGGCCGGTGACTCTGTGCACCGCACTCTCGATGTCCGGTCCAACCGCCTCCGCTTTCGCAGTCAGTTGGAACAGCGCCGTGCCAGGCAACGGGCAAAGGCCCACAGGCGAGCCTCTGGTAAGGGGCCAGATATGCCATTCCCGGCGGTCCAGTCCTTCAACCTCGACGTCAGCCACCAACATGGGCTCTTCATCGATTGCCTCGCCTTCCAAGTTCAGGCCAAGCACTTTTCGCACCGTGCTGCGGCCCCCGTCGCAGCCGACGAGGAAGTCCGCCCGCACGGTTTCGCCGGTGGAGAGTATAGCCTCAATGCCGCACCCATCCTGCTGGAATGTTATCAGTGCTTTTCCGAATTCGACTTGGCCGCCCAACGCGCATAAGCGCTCGCGCATGATGGATTCCGTGCGCGATTGCGGCACCATCCAGACGTTTGGATAGGGCACGCTCTCTGTTGGCTGTCTGGCGGTGCCCAGCGAGCCAGCCCGCAGCGAAACGGGACCGAGGTGAATCCGGAATTTCGGATAAAGGCCGCCGGCAGCCAGGATCGCATCGACGACCCCGAGGTCTTCCAGGACCTCCAGCGTGCGAGGTTGGATGCCTTTGCCGCGCGAACCTGCGAAGGGCTTTTCCGCGGCATCGATCAGGCGGAACGCAATCCCGCGACGCGCGAGATCCAGCGCGAGCGTCAATCCTGCCGGGCCTGCGCCAGCAATTAGTACGGTCTTTTCGTACATCGTACGATAATGAGTGTAGTGGTACGCTGTACGAATGTCAAGGCGTAAATCGCGTCTGACCCGCGAGAAGATCGCAGCCGTCGCACTCGCCATTGCCGATAAGGATGGTTTCGAGGCTGTGTCGATGCGGCGCATCGCACAAGATCTCAACGTTGGAACGATGAGCCTCTACTACTACGTAAAGACCAAAGACGATCTGATTGCGATGATGGACGATGCGTTGATGGGCGAAACTCTCCTTCCGTCACTTCCGAAAGGTTGGAAACGCGCGATCACCGAAATTGCCAAGCGGACGCACGCGCTGTTCATCCGCCATCCCTGGGCGCTCAGCGCCATGTTGTCCGCTCCACCCGGACTCAACGCGATGCGCCACATGGAGCAATGTCTGGAAGCCCTCGCCGAAACGTCAATGACTGGTGGGGCGAAGCTGACGCTACTTGCCATGGTCGACGACTTCGTGTTCGGCCACGCGTTGCGTGAAGCAGTGGATCATTCCGCAAGTGACGCGGAATTCGCAGTCGCCCAACTACGAAGTGGAGCTTTTCCAAGGCTTGTGGAGGTCTTCGGCGACGGTCAGATGTGGGCCCAGAGCGATCGCTTCGACCAGGGGCTGCGGAAACTGCTCGGATGGAAACCGGATGCAAACAGGTGAACTTGCGGAAGCTGCGACGGCTCCGTGCGAACGCTCGTCTGTTTCACCCCCGTGTTACGGCCATGTGAGATCGATCTACCTTCGCGAGTATCCGCGACTTATCTGTCGGATTGAGTTGTCCGACTCGCCAAGCAAACGTCCAAGTGCATCCAGACGTGATGGGCGTTTGCCGGCACCGAACCAGCTATTGATGAGAACGGAGACCTCGAACATGAATCCTAATGAACCCAGCCGCACAGCCCTGATGATCGCCCGACAACGAGCTGCTCATCAGGTGCTCGATCATGGCTCAATCCTCTATGACCCATTTGCCATGAAGATTCTGCGTGAAGACGAAAAGGACGTGCTTCAATTTGCGAACGAACACCCCTTGGCCAGCATCGGACGTCTGTTCACCGCCGCGCGAAGCCGGATTGCGGAAGATGCTTTGTCCAGAGCTGTCGAAAGAGGGGTTCGGCAGATCGTCATCCTTGGCGCCGGACTCGACACTTTCGCTCTCCGGAATCCCCATGGCGCACGACAGATCCGTATCTATGAGGTGGACCACCCCGCGACGCAGGCATGGAAACGCCAGCGCCTGGCTGAAGCTCAAATTGCGCTTCCGCCATGGCTTATTTTCGTGCCAGTCGATTTCGAGCGGGACGATGTGGGAGAGAAGCTCGTCGCCGCAGGCTTTCAGCAGAACTCGCCCGCGTTTTTCACTTGGCTCGGGGTTGTGCCATATCTGACACAGGACGCTATCGGCCGCACTCTGGACTACATGTCGTCAATCCAGAACTCGGAGGTGGTGTTCGACTACATGGAACCTCCCGAGGCATTCTCCGAAGAGCTGAGGCAATCAGAAACGGAGCGGACCGAACAGCTTAAGAAAATTGACGAACGTTCGGTCAGCCGATTCGAGCCGGCTGGCATTGCAGCGATTCTTCGCTCGCACGGATTTTGTGTCATCGAAGACATCAATTTCCAGGAGATCGCGTCCAGGTTCGGCCGCGCCGTTCAAGGACTCGCGCCAGGACACGCTGGTCTTCATGTTATCCACGCTAAGCACTAATTGAACGCGGTGATTGCATTGCATTCAACTTGCGCCTCCAACCTGACCGCTCATGTGCTGCTCTTTCCGAGTCGGACGAGGCTGAATATGAAGAGCGCATCAATCAAAACCTGCGTCGCCGTTCTTGTTCTGGCAGTATCGTCCCTTGCGGCGGCAGCCCAGCAAGCTGCCCCGGACATAGTTCTGCTCAACGGCAAAATCTTTACCAGTGATGCCGGGCATCCGTATGTCCAAGCTCTCGCGATTCGCGGAGATCGCATCACAGCGACCGGCGACTCCGCCAAAATCAGGGCCCTAGCGGGGCCGCACACGAAACAGATCGACCTCGGCGAACGCACTGCGATTCCGGGAATCAATGACGCACACCGTCACCTGGAAGTATCTCCAGGGGATATGGTTGAACTGCAGTTCACCAGCCTCAACCCATCATGGATCGAAGTGAAAGAGGCCCTTGCCACCGCAGTCGTGAAAGCGCATCCAGGAGCGCCTCTTCTGGCGTACATAGGTCCTACGGTCTTCACCGATCGCGATGTGGTGCGCGATTCACTAGACAAGCTGGCCGCAGATCATCCTGTCTTTCTCGCGAGTGTTACAGGACATGCTTACATCTTGAACAGCCGGGCACTCGCAATGGTGGGAATTCAGGACGACCAGGCAGATCCGGCAGGCGGGCGCTACGAAAGATCTGCCACCGGCAGACTTACGGGCGTTGTCCGCGAATACGCAGCGTTGCAAGTCACCCGTAAGCTCGCGGAGTTAACGAGCGATACGGAGGCCCTCAAACAGTTGCGCGACGAACTCTCACAGGCCACGAAATTCGGAATCACGTCTTTGCAGGACATGTCACACGCCATCGCGCCGGACCGATGTGTAGAACTCCTCGCAAAGGCGCCCACACCGATTCGAATCCGGGTGATCCGCATGCCGTTGACCTCGCCGGGCGGCCGCAACACCGCCGAAGGCCGGTCGCTCCCGCGCAGCCCCGCTCCTTTGATTACGGTGAGCGGTACAAAATGGTTGCTGGATGGGACACCGGTCGAAAGGACGTTTGATCCACGCGATGAGGATCGGTCGCGAATGCCATTCGAGACGATCTTTTCAAACCTCGGCTTGACTTTTCCTCCTGCGCAGATCGAGCAAATGTTGCGGGAATCGCTGCGAAACAGGGACCAGTTGATGGTCCACGTTTTCGGCTACAACTCAGCCGCGGCGATGTTGGACGCGATGCAGGCCACGGGAGGAAGAAAAACGTGGGTCGGCCGGCGAGTACGGATCGAGCACGGAGACGGGCTCTTCCCTGATCTGGTCCCACGCGCGAAGGAGATGGGGGTGGTCGTTGTTCAGAATCCTTCGCACCTTGACGTCCTCACGATCTTTCCCGGTCTATCCCTGAAGCAGGCCCAGCCGTTGCGCACGCTGTTAGAGGCCGGAATTCCAGTGGCATTCGGCTCGGACGGCCCCATGAACCCCTTTCTGAATATCCTGTTTGCGACCACTCATCCCGATCGACCTTCGGAGGCAATTACACGGGAACAGGCAATGATCGCCTACACACTCACATCGGCCTACGCCGAATTTGCAGAAATAGACAAGGGCAGCCTGGAACCAGGGAAGCTAGCCGATCTGGCTGTTCTTTCGCAGGACATTTTCACGGTTGATGCTTCGGATCTGCCGAAGACGGAATCGGTGCTGACCATGGTGGGCGGGAAAATAATATACGACGCCAAAGTCATAACGACCCAGTAGAGCGCGCAACCTGGGCCAGTCATGCGGAGCTCTCTCATTGGGAGCAACCGGATTCCGCATGTAAGGTGCGCTGGCGACCTTCAGGTTATTAACGCGAAGATTTGTTCCGCGCTGTCCGCCTTCTTCATCCCGTGTCTTTATCAACCGCTTTCAAAATCGCCGATGCACTGATCGAAGACCGGTAGATACCGATATGTCGGCATAGGGCTCGACGGGGCTCAACTCTTCACGCCCTTGTCCGGATTCCAGCTACCTTGCAGCTTGCGCACGTACACGATCTGACCGACGTGATACGCGTTGTGGGTGCAGAGATTACCAATGGTGTTCGCCCACTTGGCGAGCTGCTGGTCGTCAGCCGTTTCCACAAGTTTCTCAAGGTCGGTCATGACTTGGTCGAGTTGATTGACGACGTCGGCCCACTGCTTGCCGTCGAACTTGTCAAATGTTTCCTTGTTGTCGCCGGTAAACTTGTCATTTTTGATGCCTTGAAGATTATTCAGATTGCGCCGATTCCAGAACAGCAAATGGTAAGCGAGTTGTCCTGCTGAATGGCCGCCGTTGGGAGGCTGCCAGTTGGCCTGTTCGGCCGTCAGGCCCTCGACGGCGGTGTTGATCGGGACGAACCATTCGGCCTTGTTGTGGGTGGTGCGCAACTCGTGCAGCAAGAGGCTTCGTAATGTAGCCGGTTGTGGCTGAGTCTGAGCAGACAGCGAAAGTGTTGGCAGGGCGATTAGCAAGAGAAGAAGGGGGATGCGCGATTTCAAACGAGTTCTCCTTGGCAGGAAGCGGCACCAGATATCATAGCCGAACATCTAAGGCCCTTTCCCCGCTCTTTCCAGATGGTCAACGGCAAGAACCGCTTCCACCAGCTGTTAGGCCTCGCGGGTTCAGAAACGGCACGAAGGACCATGTCCTATTCGTGCCGCAGAGCCTTCAACGGATCAATTCGGGACGCTCGCCTTGCCGGCGCATAGCCAGCGAGAATCGCGGCGCTCAGGAGGACGACACCGGCCAACGCCAGGGTTCCCGGATCATTGGGCTGGGTCTCGAAGAGAAACGATTTAACAAGCTGGGACGCGCTCAACGCGGCAGGCACGCTGATCGCGAGTCCCACCGCCGCCAGTAGTAGAACTCGGCGCAGAACCATCCATACCACGGCGCCGCGTTGCGCGCCCAGAGCCATACGGGTTCCAATCTCGCCGACCTGCCGCGCGACGTTGTAGGACATTGTTCCGTAGAGCCCCACGCACGCGATCAGGAGAGCGAGAACCGCGAAACCCGTGCATAGTTTCGCGAACGTGAGTTCCCGGCTGATCGTCCGATCGATTTCCGCGGCCTGTGTGATCACGTTTGTGACGGGTATGCGTGAATCTGCCTCCCGCACGATCTCATGCACACTCCTGACATACCTCAGCGGATCACCCGCAGTGCGCAGCGCGTAGGTCACTCGGTCCGGAGAAAACTGGCTGACCGCTGCGAACACAGTCATTGGATTCCCTTCTTTCAGATCGCCGTACCGCACGTCAGCCGACACGCCAACGATTTCGAGATCGCGGTTCGACTTGGAGTCTTCGCCTCGCTGAGAAGGCGCGGGCTCATTGTCCACGAACGTGATGCGTCGGCCCACCGGATTCCCGTTCCCGAAGTAAGTCCGCGCCAGCCGCTCGCCGATCACTGCAACCGGCGTGGAGCCCGGTTGGTCGCGGTCATCAATCTCACGCCCCGCCAGGATCGGAATCTGCATCGTCGTGAGGAAACGCGGTCCGACGAGCATGACGCCTGCGCCTGCGATGGTAGCGGCGCCGATCTTCATTGTCCCCCTGTATGTCGCCCCGGCATGGCCGGCGCTGATGATCGAAGAGTGCGAAAGAGTCGCGCTGCTCACTCCGGGGATCGATTCGAAGCGCTTGCGCAGGTCCGCGTAAAAAGTGGTGATCTCCGGGTCGCGATGCCCGGCCTGGCGCGCATTCAACGAGAACAGAAGGATGTTCTCGCGGGCGTATCCCAGTTGGACGGAGTGCAGCTTGTTGAGCGTCCGGACAAACAGACCCGCGGCGACCAGGAGGAGAAAAGAGAGAGCGATTTGGGCGACCACCAGAACCTGCTGCGCGCGGCGGCGTCCGCCCCCGCGGCCATTCTTCAGCGAGGGCATGACGTCCGGACGCGTCGACTGAATCGCCGGCGCGAGGCCAAATAACAGGCCGCAAACCACTGAGAGCGCCGCCGTCACGCCCAGCACGCTCCAGTTCAATTCCGCGTGCAGCGCAAAGTTCTCCTGCCCCTTGGAGAGCAGAAGCGTCAGCGATCGCACGCCCCAGATCGCAAACAAGACCCCGAATGCTCCGCCGAGCGATGCCAGCATCACACTCTCGGTAAGCAACTGCCGCACGACGCGGAATCGTCCCGCTCCCAGGCTGAGCCGGACAGCCATTTCGCGGGTTCGCGCGGCGGCCCTTGCCAGCAGCAGATTGGCGATGTTCGCGCACGTGATCGCCAGGATCAATCCCACCATCGCCAGGAGTACGTACAGAGGCTTCGAATACTGGCGGCGCAGGCTGCCCAGACCTTCGGCGCCGGGATTCAGAATCAGCGCGGGCAGTTTGGCGCGCTCACCGTCGGTTTTGGCGGTGGTGCCAACCCATTGATGGAAACGAGGAGCCAGGGCTGCCTGCGCCTGGCTCATGCTGACATCGGGACGCAGGCGGCCCATCATTTCGATCCAGTAGAAGTTTTCGTCGCCATACATACGAGCCGCTCTGGCGCCGTCCAGGAGCACATTCGTGTGCAACGGAAGGTAGAGGTCCGGTGCCGCCGCAGGGTCGACTCCGAAGAATTCCGGCGGCGCGACGCCGATCACCGTGCAGGGCACGTTATCGAGGAGAATCGATTGTCCAATCGCATTGGGCGGTCCTCCAAAGCGATTCTGGCTTGTCGCAAAACTGATTACGGCGACCGGCGCTGCGCCTGGACGGTCGTCTTCGGAGTCGATCAGACGTCCCGCGGCCGGCAACACTGCCAGGCCGCGAAAATATTCGCCGGTGACGTACTCCGCCCTGGCGCTCGTGGCCTGGCCGTGGATAGACAGGTTACGGGTTAGTCC
The DNA here is from genome assembly GCA_963722935.1 of uncultured Acidobacteriaceae bacterium. Lineage (GTDB taxonomy): Bacteria > Acidobacteriota > Terriglobia > Bryobacterales > Bryobacteraceae > Bog-105. Next base: position 231,357 of record CAVROY010000004.1, read on the forward strand.
GTTGAAGTATCCGAAGAGCGTGGAAAAGACGGGATTCTCCTCGCGAAGCGTCTCCAACGCGCCGTACGGGAACATCCCGCTGACCATGACGCCTTTGCCGCCCGGCCAGGCAAGACCTTGTACCCCGTGCATGACGTGGACCCATTGTTTGTTGGCGTTGTAAGGTGGCGGGCTATGCCAATTCAGGACCACCAGCGACTCGGGATCGGCCACCGGCAGCGAGCGCAGCAGAATCGACTCCATGAAGCTGTAGATCGCAGTATTGGCTCCGATGCCGAGCGCCAGCAACAAGACCGCCAGGGCGCTGAATGCCTTGTTGGCAATCATGGTGCGACAGCCATAGCGAACATCCTGGCCAAGTTCCGACAAAAACCGTGTCATCCAAATTTCCCGTGACTCTTCGTGCTTCAGGCCGACGTTCCCAAATCGCCGGCGCGATTCAGCCCTGGCGCGCTCCGCCGTCATACCGTCTGCTTGCAGTTCCGCGGCTTTTTCCGCAAGGTGGAGTTCTATTTCCTCACGCAGCGCCTCGCTGCGCCTGGCGCTTTCTATCCAATACCTCAGCCGTCGTAACACGTCCGTCACTCCGCTCCCATCACCCGCGCGATCGCCAACGTGAGTTTGGCGTACTTTCGGGTTTCTACGGCCAGCTGTTTGCGGCCAGCCGCCGTGATCTTGTAGATCCTCGCCCGCCGATTATTCGATGTCACGCCCCAGACACCGGCGATCCAGCCGTTTAGCTCCAGCCGCTGGAGAGCGGGGTACAGCGAGCCCTCCTCGACGAGGAGCTCATTGTCGGAGGATTGTTGAATGAACTGGACTATGCCGTATCCATGGAGGTCGCGCCGCGACAGCGTCCGCAGAATCAACATGTCCAGTGAACCGGGCAACGAATCGTTCTTTTGCGCCTTGCGCCCCATACAAAGAATTCTTAGCTTAAGACGACGAGATTACGCGAGTCAAGTTCAGATTGGCGAGCCCTCGCGCCGCAAGATGGTTCGGGGTGCTCACCGCGCGCCGGATGCGAATGGCGCGCGTTACCGCTGTCGACCAACAGGCTACGTCCGATCTGAGGCCGACGAAGCCTGTGAAACGTTCTCGTTTGCTCCGACTCCGGGACGAAAGACCCGCCTCTTCTCAGTGACCGCGGCATCAAGTCGCGCCCCAAGCGTGGCGAAGACAGGCGTGGGGCCTTTCCATCGTAGTTGCTCCACGTCGTCGAAAAGTAGGATATCGGTTTGGAGAGTTGCGAGCCTGCGGAATAGCAACGCTCGGTCGTACTGGCTGAATAGCGTATATGCGAGACCACTCGCGTTCGCAGCGTTTACATGCCATTCGCGCCAATCCCTAGGAATGAGTTCTAGATGAGAATACTTGGCAAGAATTGCCGCTGACGACATCGAACCCCATCCGGGAAGACCTGGATAACCATCGGCCGAATCGCCCACAAGAGCGAGATAGTCAGGAATGGATCTCGGAGCTACACCGAATTTCCTGATCACGCCAGCCTCATCGATCAGGACGCGCTTTCGGCGATTCAATTGAACGATGCGCGTACTTTGCACGCACTGGGCGAGATCCTTATCAGGGGTACAGATGACGACCTGTTCGACACGCGTGTCGCGGACGGCCGCCGCAGCTGCGGCAGCGAGCGCGTCGTCCGCCTCGAATTCCACCATCGGCCATACGACAATGCCGGCCGCCAAAAGAAACTCTTCGAGCAAAGTGAACTGCGCCAAAAGCGCAGGTTCAATGCCTTCTCCCGTCTTGTACCCGGGCCACATTCGATTGCGGAACGACTCGATCACGTGATCGGTCGCAACGCCGATGTGGGTGACGCCGCCCTTGAGCATGCCCAATACCGAGGCGAGTACGCCTCGAGCTGCAGCGACTTCAAGACCGTCCCGATCCCTTGCGGAAGGTAGTGCGTAATAGTGCCTGAACAACTCGTAGGTGCCGTCGATGAGATGAATTTTCAGAGTGTGCCTACCTTTGTCACATCAAGCATTACGAACTGGAACCAACCAGCCGAGATTCCATCTTTACAAAAGGGTCCCATTACTAATCCTTTGTGAGCCGCAACAGGCTCATCGATTTAGCGGCTGCGACTGCATCGGGAAGTATTGCGCGTTTTGCGTCGAAGTGGCGTCACGGGATCTCCCGGATTACTAAACCACTTGCGGCCACAGTGGATCTATCGACCTCAAGGTGATTCTGTCCAGATTGGCGACGATATGACAAAGACCCGGAATCAAAGTACGGCTCAGCCACTACTTCGTAAAGAGCCGGCAGCGCTTCGGGCGTCCAATGGCTGGAAGCGGAAAAGTGATTTCCGCGACGTGCATAGGCTCGTGGAACTGAAATGGCAGTATCGTCGTAGTTTCTCTAGACGGCCAACTTCTCTCGCGAAAATTTGACACAAGGCCGAGAATCCAGCACAGGCCCACACTCGTATTTGGGATATTTCGCGTATGAAATCACGCTTCACATTTGCACTCTACGGAATCTCGCTTTTGTTCGCTGTCCCGGCGATGGCCGAACCTACAATGAATTGCCGTGTCGGCACATATCGCCTCGCTGATGGCTCCGTGGTCGATATCGCGCCGTCGGAACGCGATACGCTGCGCTGGCGCATCCTCACAGGTGAAACAGGCCAGTTGCACAAGCAGATGAACGGCATGTGGACCAGCACTTATGGCTGGACCGACCGGCCGGATGGAAAGACGGTTTCATTTTCCGATTGCGACAAGGGCAAGATCGCCTTCGGAAAGGAAAGTGGCCGGCGTATCCCCTTCATTGTGAGCAATACAAATTTCGAAAGCGGTGGTGTGAAGCTCGTTGGCCGATTGATTATGCCGCCGGGCAATAGCAAGGTTCCCGTGGTGGTGTTGATACACGGCTCGGAACACAGCTCCGGGATCGATACCCTGTTCCTGCAGCGCATCTTCCCAGCTCAGGGTATTGGCGCGTTCGTCTATGACAAGCGCGGTACAGGCCGCTCGGGCGGTGTTTACACGCAGGACTACAATTTGCTGGCGGCAGATGCGGTGAAGGCCTTGAGTGAAGCGAGACGTCTTGCAGGCGCGAGGCTGGAACGCATCGGCTATTGGGGTGGCAGTCAGGGCGGATGGGTTGTGCCGCTGGCGGCGAACAAGGCGCCCGTGGATTTCGCGATCATCGCCTACGGCCTCGCCGTCAATGTCATCGACGAAGATCAGGAGAGCGTGGCGCTCGACATGCATTTCCACCATCACTCCGCGGCGGATACGGCAAAAGCGCTGGAGTTCGCGAGCGCCGGTGAGCATGTGGTGGCCACGCATGGCATGGACGGCTACGCGCGATTCGATGCGCTACGGCAGAAATATAAATCAGAGCCTTGGTACAAGGACGTTCACGGCGATTACCTTTTCATGGTCCTGCCGCTGGACCAGAAGCAGATTATCCAAATGGTCAAGCCCTTTGCCGCCACGCCGTTCAATTATGATCCGATGCCGGTGCTGCGCGTCTCGACCACGCCACAGCTCTGGATTCTGGGCGGCGATGATCTCGATGCGCCAAGCGCGGAAACATCTAGGCGCATCAAATCCCTGATCGCGGAAGGCAAGAACTTTATACTGGCCGTCTATCCGGGTGCGGAACATGGCATGACGCTCTACGAGCTCGACGCGAAAGGCGAACGCCTCCCCACGCGCTATGCACCGGGCTATTTCCAAATGATGGCCGACTTCATCAAGAGCGGCCGCATCGGCAATCACTACGGCGGGGCAGAAATCACAAGGCCGATAAAGCGCTAGTTGCGGATTCTGTCAAAGAATCCGCAACTAGATTAAGGTACCCGGCATTCTCGTCGATCGCCGACCTGGGACGAATCACCCGATCCGGAAACTGAACGAACTAAGTCCGCGATAGATCCGCCCTGACGGCCATGTATTTATCGAAGCAATTTCAGTTGTCCGGTTTGTCGGCATGTCGGAGATTGGGACCCTTCGCAAGTATTGCCCGCAGGCGATCCCCAAACGGGCTTCGGACCAAACAACAATTTTCGACTTACTACAAAGTTGTTGTGAAGAGCAGTTATCCCGACAATTGACCTCGAAGTCGTTTTTGCGACCGGTCTCAATCGAAGCTCCTTCCGCACAGAATAACTAGGGAAGTGTCCGGGCGATTCCGTTCAACACCCTAGCCGGATTTCCTCAAAACAGATCTTTCTCATGCTTCGGAGGTGTGCGCTTCGCTGCCACCCTTTTCTTGGGTGCGCTCTTTTTGGCCGCAGTGGCCTGTGTCGTCTTTTTCGGAGCCGGCTTCCTTCGTTGAACGCCGAGACCCCGCTCCAGTGTGGCTTCGAGCAACTTCTTCTCCGCAGCCGTCATGGTTCGATTGAAATTGACCGGGCGCCGCGAAAACAGCGCGTCGACTTCAGCCAGCCATTCGAGTGAGGGCCGAGCCGGGTGATTCTCAATCTGCCGGACCAGGTTCAGCGCGGCTCCGAAATCGGGAATCGAGCGATAGCACTTGAGCGCCCGATCGCGATCACCGAGTTGCATCCAGACCTCCGCAGCCTTCGCGAATTGGTCCGTTCCCTCATAACATTCGGCGACAAGCTTCGGGTTCGGCTCGGGTAAACGGTCCAGGATTCGCAGCGCCTGTGCGTGACGCCCGCTCTTCATCAGGATCTGTACGGAACGCTGCGCCAGTCGAGCCTTGCGCACCTGCGCATCGGGTAACCCGAGTGCGTCAAAGAACGGTGGAAGGATGTCCTGCGCCAGTATCGGGTTGTCGCCTGCTTCGAGGTGACGATCGAGCTCGTCTAGCCAGAAACTCGCGCGCGGCGTAATCTCAACAATCAGCCAAGCGGGAAGCTGGTCGCGGGCTATGTTTATTTCCTGAATAGCGGCCGCAATCCGAGTCAGCCGCTCTAGTCCCTGAGACTGCTCAGCTGCACCAATGGCCCCGATCGCATTCGCCAGATAGAATTTCCCGGCGCTGCGTGCGGCCTCAGCCGATTGTTCATAGAGATCCACTCGGCCAAGTTCGGGCGAGAGGCTTTTTCTTCGAAAGCCGAGCTGAAAAGCAAGCTCTGCGACGAGCAGGTAGGTAGCATCCCGAGCCGCCGGATCGGTAACGCTGTTCAGGTCGCCAGGAAGACCTAGAAGGCTTACCGCCTGCTGAGCACGCGACCATGCCAAGTCGGGCTTAACCGAAACAAGCTGACGCGCATCTTTCCGACAGCGCTGAAGCCGGTCCTCGACATCCAGCTCGTCTTCTTCGAGACAGGTCTGTAACGCCTCGGCCGTTATAGGATGCAGTGCGATCTCGGCGGGTGAGCGAAGCAGTCGCGCTACCTCATTCACAGTTGCCGCTTGGGGCGCGACATCGACCCAAAGGAGACGCTCTGTCGGCCTCGAAAGAGCCACTCTAAGTTGATCGATAGCAAGCCGGCGGGTCAGCATATCGGTGGCGTCTGAAGCCCGAGCGTTGGTGATGTGCTGCAACAGAGAGCCTCCGTTCAGCACGCATACTGAATGGAAGTCCAACCCTTTCGCTTCCGCCGGCGAGAGTACGAAAGGAAGGATTTCGTCAGGCAGGTTTTTCTTGTCGAAGGCTATGAGTGCAAGCCCTTCGCGCGTTGCGAGGGAATTTAGTAATGGTAGCGCTTCAGCTCGCAACGCTGTGGCGTAGAGAATCTGGTCCGGCCCGTCGGTATCGATTTCGGCGTATCCCGTTCCGGAAGGGCGGTCCTGCTTATGTAGGTAGTCATAAAGGTCCCATACGCGATTCACTACATCCGCTATGCGGCGGGGGCTCCGAAGATTTACCGTCAGCTTGAATTCCTGCGCCTGGCCGATGATTGAATGCAGCATGTCGTTCAGCCAAGCCCATTCGAAGTCAGTAGGCCGCACCGTCTGGGCCTCATCTCCCGCCAGCAGTAACGAGGCGCTGCTGCGATTGGGCCCAAAGCGGCGGGCCAGCGCCACTACGACAAACGCTTCGAGGGGTGTTACATCTTGAATCTCATCTACAGCGACACAGCTGCAATCGAGAAAGCGAGACTGGATCGGCCGCGATCCAGAACTTAGGGCGCTTGCTGCGCGCCAAGCCAGAGCCAGCTCAGGAAAATAACGGTCTGCAAGCGGGGTATTGGACATGCGTTCCAGCCGACGCGCGGCGTCCAGAACGCTGTCGGCGGCAAGTCCGAGATAACGCTTACGCTGAGCCAAGTAGGCGCTGTCGGGGAGGCGCACGCGCTCGGCTTTGGGAAACCGCCCGGCGCTCTCGGGCAAGGCCGCACCTACCAGGTGCGCGTACATCTCCTCGTACAGGGCGTCGATGTTGTTGTTCCACACGCCAAGCGATCGCTGATGATTGAAAACATCGCGCCGAAACTGGGCGCGGGCTTCCGCGCTCTCGGGCCACTCTTTTTCGCCTTCGACCAGTTGCGAGATGAATGCCGGATACGTGAGAACCGTGAAGGTTCGGCTCTTCGAACAAAACCTATCGAAATAATCGCGCGCCAGTGCGGCGAGGTCCTGTGAAAAGGTCAGGTATAGGACGTGATCGCCTTGGGAGGAATCTGCGGCGTGAAGTAGCGCGGTGGTTTTCCCCGAACCCGGATGGCCTTTGAGAATTCTGACCGCGCCGCGGCCGCGCGCGAAACGCGCCTGGGTCGATGTCCACGGTTCCGGTGCGTATTCGGTACCGCGTAGATCTGGCACAGTAAGCAGCAGATAATCGTTCGACGGATCGCCCGGTTTAAGCGGGGCATGATCGTCGTGGTGGCGTATATCCCGCAAAAAGATGGCTTCGGACTCGGCTTGAAATCGGCGATCTTCGAGCGGCGCCGCGGTTGCGGGCGCCCACCACGCATAAAAATGCGAACCGGAACCGCCTCCCAACCGTGAGCGCCGCCAGCCGCGATTCACGCCGTTTGTAGCTTTGTAGTGCAGGCGGCTGATGTCAACGGCCATGCGCTGTAGGATCAGTGCGGCGCGTTTTCCGACCGGCTCATTCCGCCGCTCGGCGAGCTTGTCGAGGAACTCCTGGTGGCAGTAGACGGGACGAGGCGGACGGGCAGTCCGAAAATCTTGCTCGAAAAGAACGGGCTGACTCAACGCGTTATTCTAACGCCGCGGAGATGGGGACGGGCTGGCAATTGTGGGACCGCTACTTGTCGAGACGCTGAATCAGGAACTATCACGGGGCGGACGCGCTCATCGTTCGCCTGGCCGTTGCATTCCCAAATAAATTCAACAGAATTCTTGCTTAACTGGCGAAATTCAGCAGAATTCTTGTTTAACTGGCGAAACCGCCGTGATATACTGGCCGCCGTTCGTAGCTTATTTTGGAGGTTTTTACTGTGGCTAATGTTAATGATCCCGATCCCACGACATCTGCTACCAGCAAGGCATCCGGTCAGCCGTCAGCCTCGCCGGTCATGGTCAGCCTGAACGATATCGCTATAGCGGTCCACTCCTTAACGAGCAGTTACCTGAAGATGGTTTTGGCTTCGGGAGCATCTGTTCAAGGCATCCTGAAAGTGGCGGATTGCGATTGTCAAGGGCGGGATTGCGGCTGTGACGGAACCTATTGCGGCTGCGATACGCGCCAAAACGACCCGGGATCTGTGGTTTCATTCCCCGAGTATCTGGCGCAGCGTCAGGCTGCCATCGCGACCCTGCAGCGGCAACTGGCGGCGCTCGAGACACCGGCGCCCTCGGGAACCACCGCGCCGACTCCCCCCTCGTCAACCAAGTAGCGCACGACCGGAGAACTATGCCCTGGAGAGTGAGTACGTATCTCATCGGGACTCCGCTAGCCGACACACGATTCTTTCTTCTACTCCACGGGTACACGGGTGCCTTTGATAAGGTGTCTGCGAGCGTGGGACAGAAGCTGCTGGAAAATCGCGGGAAGTCACTCGATCCCTCGGACCCTCCCGGTTGGCATGGCAGCGAAACTGGCAGAGCGCGGCTACCTCACGGAACTTCCGGAAGAGCGTGAGGTCACGTTGTTTAAAGAACTGGCCGGGGCCATCCACGAATCCAGCCTCACCCAGCACGCCACGGCGTTCGTGATCATCCCGACCTACATGTGCAATCTGCGCTGCCCCTACTGTTGGCAATCGACCGAGATGCACATTGGGGCAGGCGGTTTCTCGGCTGTGCTCACCTGCGAGCAGACAGACTGGGTCTTTGCGGCTATCGACCGCTTCCGCGCTCGGGGTTCTTACGCAAGAACGGTAGGCGGGGAGACGGCGCTCGAGTCGTCGGCCGATAGAGAGGCGCGCAAAATTGTACTATTCGGTGGCGAGCCGCTGCTGGCGATGGCGAAGCCGGTGGTTGGTCACATCCTCTCACACGCTCGGCGGCGCGGAATGAGGGTCAGCGCTATCACTAATGGCGTGGAGTTGGATCACTATACGGATTTACTTGGGCCGGACGGGATTTCGGATGCCCAGATCACGCTGGACGGTCCCGCGGATACCCACGACCGTCGGCGCATCGGTCCCAACTATCGAACTACCTTCGAGCGGATCACGCATAATATTCAGACAGCTTTGGAATGCGACGTTCAGGTTACCGTGCGGATCAACGTGGACCGCCGCAACATGGAGGACTTTTCACAGCTGGAAGAGTTCTTTGCGGCACGGGGATGGACGAGCCACCCGCGCTTCTACGTTCAGGCGGCGACCGTGCACTCGGGCACGGACCGGCCCTCGGAAGCGCGTCATCTGATTTCCTCGAGCTCGCTAGTGCAAATCACCTCCGCGGCGCCGGCACAAGACAGTAAGTGCATCGAGAGCTACGAGTATGCGGCGCGGCAGATTGTGAGCTCTGTGATCGGGGCTAAAGAGTATCCGTTCCGGCGCTCCTCATTCTGCGCTGCGGAATCGGGGATGATGATCTTCGACCCAATGGGCGACATCTACGCCTGCTGGGAAGACGCCGGTGACCGGACTTATCGTACTGGCGCCTACGGACCAGCCGGCGTCCAGATTCTGAAGGACGCTGCGGAGCAATGGCTTTCGCGTTTTCCGGGAGCAATCGAGGAGTGCTCGGTGTGCCCTTACGGGCTGATTCACGTTTCGGGATGCGCGGCGGAGGCGCGCCGGGATACGGGCAGCCTGTTCGCTCCGTCCTGCCAATCGTTCCAGGATTATTTTCCCAAGACGCTCGCTCGGGTCTACCAAGAGACCGAGGACCAGATCCTACGGATGGAGTTGCCGCCCGCTTCGCAGACCGGAACTCAGGCCTCTGCCTGCACGTAGGGTTCCCGTGCCTCTCTATATCGCGGCCTCTCCTGCTGGTTTGCGGGAACTCCCCCCTTGCACCTGGATCACCTGCGGCGCAGCCGAGAACAGCGCGCCGCAACCGCTGCTGCTCAATCTGGTCGAATCCGCACGAAAGCAGGCAGGCGAAAGCGCTCAGTTGCTCGAGTCGCTTGGCTATGCGTTGGCACCTTCATGGGAGCAGGTGTGCGATTTGTGGGTGTCGCCACCGATGTCGACTACCAGCCGGAAACTTGAGATCCTCGGCAACGTTCTAGACGGAGTAGAGAATCTCCTGGACTCCGGACAAAGCGAACTCACGCTCTGGCTTGGGTGCCAGGTGAGCAATGCGCTGGCGAGTCTTGGCGATGCATACGGATTTCTGCTATGCCATCCGGACCGTTGTGACGGCGATTCGCAGGAGTGTGTCATCAACCTGATCCGTCGAGCGACGCGCGGTTCCTTGTGCGTCGTAGTAGTTGGGGAGGAACCAGTGCGGAATCGCGCGCGTTTCCGACCGCTGCTGCGCGATGCGGTTGGTTTGTCGAAAGCGGCATTGCCCGAGATCGCGGACGCGGCCTCGCCGAACGGCTGGGGATATCTTCGCTCGAGCTGGCATGTGATCCAGTCGCAAGATCCTGAACTGATTCTGGATCGACTACCGGCGTATATCATCGGGCTGCTCTCCTGCGCTCCAGCGTTGCTCTACCGGACCATGGTGGCCCTGACCAGGCAGGCGGCATTCCGGGAAATCTGCGGCAGTTTGCTTTCTCGCATCTTTACTCTTACGGCGCGGTTGGCCGTCTCGACGGGCCGCCCGCATCGTTTCGAAGTGGCCCGGCGGTACTGCGAGCGATCTCTGAAGTGTGAGGACGATTCGTCCAGACGCATGCAGGCGCTTGTGGAATATGCGAATTTGTGTGCTTCAGAGCGCCGCGAGCCTGGATTGCAACGCGCTGCGGAGTTGTGCACGCAAGGTGCGGAGATGCTTTCCGAACTGGAATCGATATCGCTGCGCGAGCGTTGTCGAATACGCTTGTTGAATATTCGGGCGCTGGTTGATTACCGGCGCAAAGACTTCGTGGCGGCGCTCAATCGTGAGATGCAGGCATCCAGCCTGGCGCAGGGAATCGCACCGCGGTATCCGGAGATCGAGGAGTGGGCGACACCACTGATTCAGCGAAACATCGCCCAACTGTTTGCGCTTGCCTTCAGCGACCGGAGGGCGGCGGCGGCTCTGTTGCAGCAGAACTTGCAACGCCCGCTTTCGAAAACGGCATTATCCGCCGATGTAGCGACCCTGGCAAAGATCTATTTTGATACGGGCCAGCATGAACGCGTGGTTGAACTGTTGGCCCCGGATTACGAGAACGTTAGCCCTGAGCCGCAGGACCCGAAGCGGGAATTCTATAATCGCTTTCTGCTGGCGCTATCCCTTAAACGGCTTGGTTTGCAGGCTCGGGTCCACGTGCAGGTAGACGCTCTGGAAAAGCTGAATGAATGGCACGGATCCGACGGGGGCCGACAATTACTCGATTATCTACGGACGCCCATTAGTAACCTTGTAGCTTCTTAAATGGCTTGACGTGATTTGAGGGATCCGCCCATAAGCGTTAACTTACGACGTTGGCCCCGCCGTCGATCCCACCTTCTTCGGATAACAAGCCCATTTTGGGTTTTGCAGTTGGGCCCGTACGGGCCACTTCTACGAGACGCCGACTAACCGTCCAGGTGAGTTTGTTTTACTCTATGCTGCGCCCTTACACATGCTCTATTCGGGACCGAGCCTGACATTACGGTGAGGGTGAGTAGCGCCGGCAAAAATACAGGTTGGACGGCGCCTTGGCAATCGTTAGCGAGCATGGCTCCAACTACAACTCCGACCCAGTCCCCATCCCGCAGGATCCAGTAGCGAAAGACTTTCGATCCAAGCCAATATCCCGATTTCCGGCTGAGATTCGGGTCTCATTGTTCACGTATGGGAACGACCACCGTGCCACTACCGTTATCCACTACACTGGCCTGGCGTCCAAAAACGAAAGTGTTGGTTACGCCCGCATCGATAAATATGTCCGAAACTGACGGCTGAAAATCAGCAACATCGTTCAAGGCGAGCGAATTACCTCCAGGCATTCCCCCGTTCTGGTCAATCATGGAGAGCGCTGCTCTGGCGCGCCCCCGAATCCTGTTGTTTAGGACTGAGGTGCCCTGAGCAAAGCCCCTCATTTCGATGCCTGCGCTCAGATCGGCGAAGGCGGTGTCATTTGCCGCCGACATAGTGATGTCGTTGTCGATGACAATGGCGTTCGCAATCGGCACCATCGGCGGCGGTTGGCCAGCCACATTGATGCCTGTGGCTGTTCCGTCCGCCCAACCGCAATCGATCGTGTTGCGCGCAATCACATACGAACCAGAACCGACGACGCGGATGACATCGGCATTCGGCGACGAAATGTTGCCCGTTAACAGCACGTTTCGCTCGGCGTACGCTCGCCCGCCCACAACGCGGAAATTGATTGCGGGCTCGGTGACATCCCTTATCGTATTCCCGGAAACTATAATGTTGACCTCCTTATTCGGGGAGCTCCCGACCCTGAACATGACAACACCCAGCGTTAGGGTGCCAGGTATCGCGCCTACGTCGATGTCATTGTTAAGGATTGCCAGGGTGCCGGCGAAATCTCCCGGGCTTCCCGGGTTGGTTGGGTTAGGCGGGTGCGGATCAGCGCCGGCAAAAATGGCGGTGGACACGGCACTGGGCTGCCCCGCTTCGACTCCAAACTCGACGCTTGGCTGTACGCTCTCGATGTGGCAGCCGCTGATTAGTAAGCCGCCGACTGAGTAGATCCAAATCGCGCCCGACATCGGACGAACGAAGTGCAATCCCTGAATGGTGACACGGGCGTCCCCTGCGTCAATGAGGAATGGCCAATCTCCACCCGCAATGATTGGCATGTCGCCGTTTGCATCACGACGGCCTGAGATCGTAACGTCTCTTGCGACCGTGACCATGCGGTTATAAATCGACCCGGTGGGTGCGGTCGGGGGCATGTCGAAGGAGAAATATCCCCTCAGGACAACGCTGCCGCCTTGATCGACGGCTGCTTGAACCGCCGGAACATCCAGATTGGGGTTACCCGTGCCGGTCACTACAATTGGCCGCGCGGCCACGGTCGCGGCGAATGCGGCAATTGAGCCGATCAGCGAAATCAATCGTCGTTGTAGCTCTTTCATGTTCATATTTCCCTTGTCAGTGTCCGAATGAATCTATTGCCCCTCACAGGTCACCCGGTTGTTCCAGTCCACGAAGGCGCCGTTCGGGTTATCGTGCCAGGCCCAAACGTGCAGTTCGAAGTGTGCGGGCAGGTTATACCGGTTCGGGCTGCTGACGAATTGGAACGTCTGACCCTCGAGCACCGGCGGGCTGCTGTGATGCGCAAGCCAGGTATCGGCGATCACGACGAACTCGACGCCCACAAGGCGCATGCCTTCGTCCGAGGGCTCATAGATCAGCGCTTCCGGTTTGGAGGCGTCTATCTCGCCATCACCGACCAGATCGCCGTTTACGTAGTGCACACCCATCGCCCCGTGGTCAGGACCACTGACACAGCCAAGGAAGGGCTGATAGCCGGCGGCTGTGGCCGCGTTAACGTCAATGAACTGCCGGGTGGCATCGCGAACGAGCTGAACAAGTTTGGCGGATGCGGCCTGGTGACCAGCATGCGCTTGCTCGGAGTCGTTGGTCGCAGCGCCGCCCACTGCTAGAAGCGGGACGACCGCGCTGAAACTACTCAGCAGCGCCAGATGTAGCAGCCTCTCGCTGGATTTGTGAACGAAGGAGTGTTTTGTCATGGCTCGAGCTTGGACCCATTCGGGATAAGAAGCAATCCGGCGGGGGCTGCAAAGGGTTGTAACAACGTTCCGCGTTTGCTTGGAGAGAAAAGAGTATCCTAATGAGTCAATGGCAAGCGCGCAACCTGTCGGGCAAGCCGGTCGGGACGAGTTGGAGCGAGTGCTTTCGAGCACCTGTTTCTCACGTAACGAGCGCGTGTCGAAGCTGCTCCGGTTCCTGGTCGAAAAGCAACTGCAGGGGAGAGAAAACGAGCTGAAAGAATCCGTAATTGGAGTGGAGGTTTTTGGCCGACGACCGACTACAACCCCAAGTTGGATTCGACTGTGCGAAGCGAAGCGGTGCGGCTTCGGGTCCTGCTCGACAGGTACTACTCGACCGAGGGAAGCCAGGATCCTCTGATAATCGAGCTGCCGAAGGGCGGCTATATTCCCACTTTCCAGCAATGCGAGGCGGCCCCGAGGCGGCTTCCGCTCGCAGCTGGCTTTGGCAACAATCAGCCGGGAGAGCCGGCGTTGGCGCCGCCCCTGGAGGGGCGTCATAACCTGCCCATCCAGCGCACGCCATTGATCGGTCGCGAGAAGGTGCTTTCGGCGGCGAAACAACTCCTGCTTCGCCAGGACGTTCGGCTGGTGACATTCACCGGCGCAGGCGGCAGCGGTAAAACCCGCCTGGCATTGCAAGCGACGGAAGAGGTTCTGGAACATTTCGCGGGAGGCGTGTACTTCGTGCCGCTGGCCTCAATCACCGACCCGGGCCTGGTGGTGCCCAGCATCGCGCATGCGCTGGGCGTGCGGGAAACTACCGGCAAACCGCTGATCGAAGATTTGAAGGAGTACCTGCACTATTCGCGCCACCCGGCTATGCTGTTGTTGCTGGACAATTTCGAGCACGTGACCAGCGCTGGCGCGACAGTGGCGGAGCTGCTGGAAGCTTCTGCCGGCGTGAAGATCCTGGTGACGAGCCGGGCTCTGTTGCACGTGTATGGCGAACACGATTTTCCGGTGCCGCCGTTGGCTCTCCCGGACCTGAATCTATCGCCGGATGTGGAAACTCTGTCGCGGACGCCGGCGGTTGCGCTGTTCCTGCAGAGGGCTACGGCTCTGAAGCCCGATTTCGGACTGACCCAGGACAACCTGCGCGCCGTGGCGGAGATCTGTGCGCGGCTTGACGGTCTGCCGCTGGCCATCGAGTTGGCGGCGGCTCGTATCAAACTGCTTCCGCCGGCGGCCATGCTGGCCCGCCTGCCGAGCCGGTTGCAACTGCTGACAGGGGGCTCGCGCGATCTTCCGGTGCGCCACCAGACCCTTCGCGCGACCCTTGGCTGGAGTTACGAGCTGTTGAACGCAGCCGAACAAAAGCTGTTTCGGAGAGTATCCATATTCGCTTCGGGTTGCACCATCGAAGCTGTAGAAGCCGTATGCAACGCGGCCAATGATTTAGAAGCGGACCCTCTGGATGTGATCGCGTCATTGGCCGACAAGAGCCTGCTACAGCAAAGCGAACCTCCAGAGGACGAAGTGCGGTTTAGCATGCTGGAAACGATTCGCGAGTATGCGCTCGAACGGCTGGCATCCAGCGGCGAAGAAGCCGCTACTCGCCGCGCGCATGCGGCTTTTTGTCTGGTGTTGGCCGAAGAGGGCGCACATCAACTGCCGGGCACCGAACGTCGAATATGGATGAACCGATTCGACCTGGAGCAAGACAACTTTCGCGCGGCTTTGGATTGGCTGACGCGGATGGGCCAGCTGGAATGGGGGATGCGCCTGGGTAACGCGCTGCATCTTACTGGCAAGACCACGCGCATCCCGCGGAAGGGAGTGACCGCATGCGCGCGCTCCTCAACCTGTCTGAAGCGGCGGCGAGGACCAACACCCGCGCGAGATTATTATTTCTCGCTGGCTCTTTGGGGCAGGCGGCTGACCCCGACTCCGCGCGGGCTGCCTTGCAGGGGGCCTTGCAGATCTATCGGGAGCTGGGCGACAAGGTAGGTGCGGCGGCCGCCTCGACGCACTTGGCAGTGGCTTACCGCGATGGGAGCGACTATGAAGCTGCCCGTTCTCTATTCACTGAGGCCATACGGCTGTGGGAGGAGGCCGGCGATCCGGTCTCAGTGGCTCACACGATGAGCAACTTGGCCGATGTGGCGCGGGGCCAGGGCGATTACGAAACTGCCCGTAAACTGCACGAGGAATGTCTGTCGATTTTCCAGCGCTTGGGCGACCGCGCCGGCATGGCCTGGTCGCTGAATCATCAGGGCGATGTGGCCCGCGAACAAAGCGACATGGCTGCGGCGGAATTGCTCTACGAACAGGCGGTGGCGATGTTTCGCGAACTCGGGGACCGAACGGGCATTGCAAGGTCGCTCGCTGACTTGGGGAATCTTGCCTGCGATGAGGGCAGATGTGCCACCGCCCAACGCCTGTACGCGGAAGCGCTGAAGCTTTTTTGCGAATTGGGCGAGGCCAAGCTTTGTGCCCGAGTGCTCGAATCGATCGCGTGGGCCGCGGTGGAGCTGGGCAATTGGGATCGAGCGTTGCGAGTGGCTGGCGCGGCTGCTGGTATCCGTCAGCGGTTTAGATTTCCGCTGGCTGCTCCGGCGAAGGCGAATCTCGACCGCAGGCTCCAGCCTGCTCACCGATCGATGACGACTAGCGCGGCTGCCGCGGCCTGGATGGAAGGCTGGTCGATGCCGGTGGAAAACGCCATCCAATACGCCCTCGCCGGGTAGACGGAATGAACACCGGCGTCTGGCTATTCCGCCGCGGTCGCATCCAGTAGCCGGCGCACGGCTGAGATGCGATTAGCAGGAACCCCCGCCTTGCGTGCGTGTTCGCGAATCATCGATTCATCCGGCGCCAGGTACACACAATACACCTTATCGTCGGTGACGTAAGTGTGCAGCCATTGAATCTGCGGCCCCAGCCCCTTTAGAACCTCCACTGACCGCAGCGCGACCTCGTGCAATTCGGCTTCGGTCATCTTACCCGCACCTGGGATTTCGCGTTCGATGATGAACTGTGGCATGGGTTGCTCCTCTCCCGCGAAGATCATTCAATAGTAGCAATGGAAAAGTGATCCTGTCCCGGTTTTTCCGCGTGGACGTTTTCCCGGATAGCTGCTGAATAACGCCATTTGAAAATAGCTCGCTTTATGTGCCGTTGAAGTAGCGATATCGGAAACAGGCAGTTCGCGGGGTGTTGTGAAGATTAACCGCGCAAAGTTGCGAAGCGTAGATGTATCGCACTCAGATTTTTCAAGTTGACTGATTCGAGAGCGGCTCAAGCACAATTAGTCGCGAAAATCCGGATTGCATGATGGAGCGGCGTTTTTGGGGACAACCCGCCGCGAGCCGTGGATAACGACTTTTTTGCCCTCAACGAAGACAGATTGCGAAACATAGGCTGAGTTTTCCTGTTCTCTGTCTGTGCTTCCGCATCGGTATCAATCGGCAGTAACAGCCACTCGTTCGGCGCTTCGATTCTGACGATATGTTTCAAAGAGGATGACTGTAGCAGATGGCCGCGGCGAAGGATACGCCTATCACCGTTATGAGGCTTGGAAATATAGGCACGCCGGTTGTCCAAAGATCTCGAAATCGAAAGGGATTGAAGCACGAATAGAAGCACTCAAGGCCGGGCCGTGCCCACAGTGTGGAGGGTGAGTTTTGTCCTTCGAACACTCCTGCTGATCCTTGTCGGCTTTGGGTGCCTGCATGCCGGTCAACGACCGGTTCTAACCACGATCTCCGAGATCAAACGCCTTTCCGCAGCGCAAGCTTCCGCAGCGTATCTGGTTCACCTGCGCGCCGTCGTCACTTTTAATGCTGCTGGCCGGGATGGAATTGTCTTCTCCATGCAGGACGCAAGTGGCGGGATTTTCATTGAAGTACCGACCCACAAGTTCGAAGGTAAGCCGGGTGACATTGTCGACGTGCGAGGCGTAACCACTTTGAGCGGTTACGCGCCAGCAGTGACGGCGCCCGTGGTGCGCGTAGTGGGTAGATCGGTTTTACCTCGGCCCCTGCATGCAGGCTTCGCGGCTCTAGCTTCCGGCGCCAACGATGGCTTACTTGTCACTCTCTCCGGCGTGGTGCGCTCAGTTTCCACACTTGACGGAGCGCCCAGGCTCCGCTTCGATACCGGAGCCGAGGTTGTGAACGTCTTCGTTTCCGAATTTCCCCTCCTCGAGTTACAGCCGCTGGTCGAAGCCAAATTGAAAATCAAAGCAGTTTGCAGCAACCTGTTCAACGAGGAAAACCAACTGAATGGAGTCGAGTTTTACCTGTCCGGAGGAGACAACCTTGAAGTGCTTCAGCGTCCGCCCGGCGATCCGTTTCTCAGTCCTCCCGTCCCCATCAATGGGCTACTGCGTTTCACGGATCGCGAGGACGGCAGATCAAGCCACCGGGTTCACTTGCGTGGTGTAGTGACTTACGCGCACGGTACAGAAGCCTATCTCTGGGACAGCACCGGCGCGATAGCGATGAAGCAGAGTGCAGCGCAACGCATTACGCCGGGCGATCTTGTCGATGCTGTCGGCTTTCCGGAGACAGGCTCTTACACGCCTATTCTGACTGACGTTGCCATACGGAGGAGTGGCAGAACGAAACAGCCGGTTCCGATTTCGGCCACGGCCGACGAGGCGCGCACTGGGCGTTATGATGCACGGCTCATTACCGTTACCGCGCTGCTCGAAGGAGACGAGTCACAGCGTGACATACCCGGTCTTCTTCTCAAGTCCGGCGAGGCGCACTTTGTCGCCACTTTTCCCAATCGATCCAGTACGGGCCGCCTCACGCTCAGAGAAGCAAGCACCCTGCGGCTTACAGGTATCTGTGCAGTCGATGTGGATGAAAACAAGCGCCCCATTTCGTTCCGCCTTTTGCTGCGCTCGGCTGATGACGTTGAGATTGTTGAACGCGCGCCCTGGTGGACACTCCAACACGCGTTCATTCTGCTGGCGGCGCTCTCGACAGCTAGCCTGCTGGGCCTCGCCTGGGTCCTGTCCCTTCGCCGGAGAGTAAGTCAACAAACCGATAGCCTGCGCCTCAGGATGGCATCGGAATTGGCCGTCAAGGAAAAGCTCGAATACGTGCTGCGAGCCACCAACGACGTGGTGTGGGATTGGGATATTGCTGGAGACCGCTTTTGGTTGAGCGATGCGTTTGTAGGGCGATCCGGTGACACGGCTGTGGACAGCAGAAACGATTTCGAACAGCGAATTCATGCCGAGGATTATGGGCGCATTGCCGCAAGTCTTCGGGAGACACTCGCCGTTCGGCGGCAAAAGTGGACCGGCGAATACAGGTTGGCCGGCGCTAATGACAATTACATTCATATCTACGACCGCGGCTATCTGATCTGTGACGAGGCCAATAATCCCGTTCGAATGATTGGAGCAATGCTCGATATCACGGGCCGGAAACAGACTGAAGCGGCGCTCGTCGAAGCTAAGCAGGCGGCCGAAGCCGCGGATCACGCGAAGAGCGAGTTTCTCGCGAATATGAGTCATGAAATTCGGACACCCATGAATGGCATACTCGGCATGACGGAACTCACTCTTGGGACCGAACTCACCGAAGAACAACGCGGCTATTTGCAAACGGTAAAATTTTCCGCTGGCTCGCTGTTGTCGGTACTCAACGACATTCTCGATTTTTCAAAGATCGAAGCCGGACGCCTAGACCTGGATCCGGTCCCCTTCGATCTGCGAGACGTCGTCGTCGGCGCGATGAAAACCCTGTCGCTCCCCGCCGGCGAAAGATGTCTTGATCTTAGCTGTGAGTTCGACGAGAATGTGCCGGAGTGCATTGTGGGCGATGAGGGGAGGCTTCGGCAGATACTGATGAACCTTGCCGGCAATGCCTTGAAGTTTACCGAACGTGGCGAAATTCAAATCAAGGTGGTAACCCTGGCAGCCAGGGAATCGACCGTCGAGCTTCAATTCTCGGTCGCTGATACCGGCGTTGGAATCCCTGAAAACAAGTTGGCGTCCATCTTCTCTCCATTCACCCAGGCAGACACATCGACGGCCCGCAAATACGGAGGGACCGGATTAGGACTCGCCATCTCGAGCCGGCTTGCGGCGCTAATGGGTGGACGGCTCTGGGCCGAAAGTGAGCTGTGTGTTGGTAGCCGGTTCCACTTCACGGGATTGTTCAAACTGGAGGAAGCGATTCGGAAAAGCGCACCTTGCTCCGAACATTTGCTGCGCGGGCTGCGGGCGCTGATTGTGGACGATCTGGCGACCAATCGGAGAATTCTCGAACGAATGCTTGCACGCTGGGGCATAGTGGGCATCACCGCGAGTTCGGGAAGCGAAGCGCTCGAAAAATTCAATGCAGCCCGGAGCAGGAGTGAGAATTTCGAACTCGTGATCACCGATTGTCAGATGCCCGGAATGGATGGCTTTGAGTTAATTGAGCAAATCAGGGAAAGAGGAGAGCAAGGCCGGCCGGCTATGGTGATGCTCAGTTCCTCTGTACAACGCGGAGATGCGCGAAGATCCAGGGAACTTGGCATCGCCGCATGCCTGACCAAGCCCATTGGCCGGTCGGAATTGCTGGATGCAATCCTGAAATCCCTGGGGCGCCAGAGGGTCAAAGACGAGCCCTCTACGCCGGCAGCGAAAATCACTGAGCCCAATGCAGTTCGTTTGAACATACTGCTGGCGGAAGATAATCCCGTGAACCAAATGGTGGCCACTCGGCTGCTGGAAAAGCAAGGTCATCGGGTCACGCTCGCCAAAAACGGCGCTGAAGCTCTAACCATTCACGCGAATGTGTCCCCCGCGTTTGACGTCATTCTCATGGATATCCAAATGCCTGAGATGGATGGTCTTGAGACCGCCCTCGATATTCGGCGGCGTGAGGCGCTGAGCGGCGGGCACGTTCCAATCATCGCGTTAACCGCTCACGCAATGACCGGTGACCGTGAGCGCTGTTTTGCCGCTGGTATGGACGGTTACGTGACTAAGCCCATCCAACTGGCGGAACTGCAGAGTGAAATAAAGAAAGTGCTCGCTCATTCGATGTTGCCCCTCCGCGTTGATTTGGAGGCTATCGGACCGCGCATATGAGTCTCAGCCTCGATCTGCCATGCGCGCGCAATTGAAGGTGGAGTCGACGGCTCATTCCACACCCGCAAGACAGTCAACCACGGATTGACAGTTCGCGCAAGCTCTTAATCGTGTAATTTGAAACTCAATGTCGATCTGGTGGTGCTGAGCGGGTGCCAGACTGCGCTTGGCCAGGAGGTGCGCAGCGAGCGTTTGATCGGGCTGACGCGAGGATTTATGTAGGCTGGCGCGCCGCAAATCCTCGCCAGCCTCTGGGCGTTCGCGATCAAGCCACGGCTGAATTCATGAGCCGGTTCTACGAGGCGCTGCTGCATCGTCATCTCGAGCCCGCCCCACAGCCTGCGCGCGGCACAGGTGTCCATGATGAACAACCCGCGTTGGTCGCAACCTTACTACTGGGCGGCGTTTACGATGCAAGGAGCGCGTTGACTCCCGGCAGCGCGTGATCGATCAGCGGTGTTCCTCTGATAGCTAAACCTTGTGGTTTCCGGAAGTCCTTGTTCAGGGAAAACGGCGGTTTCCGTCCGATAAGAACAAGGTACTCTCTTGGAACCCCGATCCACCAATCTCATGCCGCGCGCTCACCCGGCTCGGGTTGCAAGGCCACGCGCGCATGGTGCGTTGGTTTCTGGTCTGTTGTGCATTGTTGGCAGTGCATGCGATCAGCATCGCGACGGTCGGACATCGGGGCACAGGGGCAAGGCTGTCCGAGATCATCCTGCTGGTGGAAGGCGCGGCTTGTGCTGCGGCGTGCTACGGAGCAGTGCGTCGCTCAGGTCCGGGAGGACGAACGTTCTGGGGCCTGGTTACTTTCTCATTCCTGCTGTGGATGGTGGCGCAATTGTTCGGGATATTTCATCCTACGGCGAACACATTGCAGGATCTTCTCTTCCAGCTCTCGACACTGCCGCTCGGGGTAACGCTTTTTCTGGAGCCCGACTACCAGCCGACGCGATTCGATCCGCTGCATTGTGCGGACCTGGCACTGGCGCTGCTGCTGTGGACAACCCTTTACGTGTACTTCACGCCACAGAGCATGGCGCCCACGATGTACGGACCGCTTTGGAACAGAAGCATGTTCATCGATACATTGCTGGTGGTCTGCTTTGTACTCCGTGGTGTACTGACCAACTCGTGTGCCCTGCGCTCGATGTTTCTGAGGACCTCCATTTATTGCTTGATTTCCGGTGCCGGCGATGTCTATGGGAGTTTTCCATGGGTGAATCCGCAATCGGGAGACTGGTTCGATTTGATTTGGGCCTCGGTTCTTTTTGTCGCGCTGCTGGTGGCGGCAAGCTGGGAGGGCAAGGAGGATATTCAGAAGACGATCGGGATTACCAAGCCACGGCATACTGCGTTCCAGCAACTGTTCCCGTTGTTGTACCCAGCAGTGATTATGGCTTTGCTAGGCCGGGTGGCGCACTATTATCCGATCGCCGCAGCGGTGATCGGGATCAGCGCATTCCTCTGCTTCAGTTGTCGCCTGCTGGTGATGCAGAGCCGACTCCGGCTGGGCGAAATTAAACTACGCAAGGCCAAACAGGATGCGGACGCGGCAAACCGTGCCAAGAGTGAATTCCTGGCGAATATGAGCCACGAGATCCGCACGCCGATGAACGGAGTGATGGGAATGACCGACTTGCTGTTGAGCACGGACGTGACAAGCGAACAGCGCGAGTACCTGGAGTTGAGCCGATCGTCCGCCGAGGCGCTGCTGACGATCATAAACGACCTGCTGGACTTCTCGAAGATTGAAGCGGGGCGTTTTGAACTGCACTCTATTTCGTTCGACCTGCACGAATTGCTGGAACAAACCATCAAACCTCTGCGGCTTCGTGGCCGCAACAAAGGTCTGGAGGTGGGGATGAACATTCGGAAAGATGTGCCGCAGACCATCAGCGCGGATCCAACTCGCCTACAGCAGGTTCTCATCAATCTTCTTGGGAACGCCATCAAATTTACGGAGCGAGGCGAAGTGAATCTGGAGGTGCAGACCAAAGAGCTTCGCGGAGACAAGACGGTTTTACATTTCGCGGTACGGGACACCGGGATCGGGGTGTCCCCGGAGAAGCAGACGCGGATTTTCGAGGCGTTCTCGCAAGCTGACGCTTCGACGACGCGGCGGTTCGGCGGTACGGGGCTTGGCTTGAGTATCAGCTCGCGCCTGGTAGAGATGATGGGCGGGCGCATTCAACTGGAGAGCACAGAAGGTGCAGGAAGCTGTTTTCAATTCGAAATTTGTGTTGAGGCTGCGGAAGCGCAGCCGTCCGGCGAAATCAAACCGTGCTCGGAGGACACGCGCAGTGGTGGATATTCGGAGAAGAAGCTTCACATTCTTTTAGCTGAGGATAATCCAGTGAATCAAAAGCTGGCACTGCGCATTCTCGAAAAGGCCGGACACAGCGTGGTAGGAGCGAAGAATGGGCGAGAAGCCGTTACGCAAGTAGGGTGCGGAGAATTCGACATCGTGTTGATGGATGTGTCGATGCCGGAGATGGACGGCTTGGAAGCCACAGCAGCCATCCGAAGGCAATACCCCGACCGTAAGCTGCCGATTATCGCTATGACGGCGCACGCCTTGATTGGAGACCGTGAGATGTGTCTGGCCGCCGGGATGGACGGTTATCTTTCAAAACCCATTAAGGCGGAGGAGTTACTGTACGCGATCGGCGAAGTTCTGGCGCAGAAGGAGACCGCGCCGGATCTTGTGTCTGCTATTTAAGTGAGGACTGGCGGGTTTGGCAGGTTGCCACAATTCGATTCCCCGTAGCTCGATGGCTAATTCGCGCCTTGAATATTGAAAAGGGAGAATTCGGTAAGCTCCTAAGTTAACGCTTATCGCGATCGGGCCAATCTCAGTAAGACGTTTTTGCCGCCGGGAACGCTTTATTCGGATACGGGGGTGGAGCGGGTACCGGCTGTGGGTGCTCTTTGATCTGGCCCGAAAGATAGCGGATCGCGGCTTCGAGTTGTGCGTCCTGCCCTTCGAACGTAGCGTGCGGAAGGTCGTCTACAACCATGTCTGGATCGACGCCGTGGCCTTCGATGAGCCATTTGCGCTCCGGGCCATAGACTCCCATTTCGGCGGCGGTCGCAATGCCTTGATCGGCCAGGTTGTTACTTGCCGAAAGCCAGATTTCGCCTCCCCAAGTGCGCACGCCGACAAGTTCGCCGAGCCCTAAGCGGCGGAAGCCCTCGGCGAAAGCTTCGCCATCGGACGCCGTTATTTCATCGCAGAGCACAATGACGGGTCCGCGAAATGCGCCTTGCATGTTCCAGTAAGGAAGACCTGTACGCGGCTGCCAATACATCCACGCCTTTCGCATCAGCTTGCCGAGGAGCCAGCTATCGATGTTGCCGCCCCGATTGTGCCGCACGTCCACGATCAGACCTTGGCGATCAAAAACGGGCGTATACTCTTCCTCCCACTGACGGATATCGTCAGAGCCCATCGCGCGCAGATGGATGTACCCGATTTGGCCGTTGCTTGCCTGCTCGACTTTCTTGCGGCGCGTGTACTCCCATTCCGAATAGCGCAAGTCGGAGTCCTGCTCCATAGAGATGGGCTTGACGATGGCGTCATGCGATTCCTTATTTCCGTTGTGACGATAGGTGACCAGAACCTGCTTGCCGATTTGATCGCGCAGCAGCTCGTTCGGGTGCACAACGGAGAGTACGCTCTGGCCGTTAATGGCGGTGATCACGTCGCCATCGACAAGACCAGCGCCCGGGAGCAGTAGTGGGGAAATTTTATCGGGACGATCGGGATCGGTTTGATAGATGTGATCGACCCGATAACCGCCCGCGCCGTCGTCGCGCGTCAGTAACGCGCCCAAAGAGCCAACAGGAATCTGGTCGGGCGCTTTGCGCAGATCGCCTCCGTGCACGAAGGTGTGGAGGGCGGAGAGTTCGCTGACCATTTCGGAGATGAGATCGCTTAGCTCATAGCGATCGCGAATGCGGCCCACCAGTTCGGAATACTTATCGCGAATGGTAGTCCAGGGGACATGGTGCATGCCGGGATCGTAGAAGTAATCGCGTTCCAAACGCCAGGCGTCGAGATACGCTTCACGGAACTCCTGGACGGGAATGACGGAGAAGTTCCAAGTTTTGAGATCGACTTGAGCGTCGGTCAGCATCTTGGGATTTTTCAGAGCGTCGGCGGAAACACTGGAATCGAAGACAAACAGATCGTTCTGTTTGTGCACCATCATTTTCTTGCCGTCGGCAGAGACTTCGAAACCTTTGACGCCATCGAGGAGGGTTTCCGGTTTGTCGCCCTTGTTCGCTATCGCGACACATTCGAGCGTGTTCTTTTGGGGATCGGCGGGATCCTCATTGATCCAACAAAGTTTTTCGTTCGCGACTTGCAGATCGCGATAGTTGCCGGGCGGAACAGGAACTTCCTGCAGACGGGTCGTGATGCCGTCGAGATCGATTTCTACTTTCTCGATTTTGGGCTTGTCGGCCGGTTTAGCAGAGCTTTTGTCGTTGGCCTTGTCGGAGGTTTTCGACGAGTCAGGCTTTGGCGGATGCAACTCGTCAGGCGGCTGAAAGGGGGAAACGAGACCTTTCGTTAGGGGCAGCTCGTAGATCTTTTCAGAGCGATCAAAATAAGGATCGGGAAGGCGCGAGCCCCAGGGGCCGCGGACCGTAGATTTCAGTGCACGGTCGGAGACGAAGTAGATCCACTTGCCATTAGCACTCCAGGCGGCGGCTCCGCTGTTATAGCGGTCGGTCGTCAAAGGAGTTTTGACACCTGTATCGATGCTGTAGAGCATCACCTGCTCAAAGCCATCGCCGGCGTTTTCGGAAAAAGTGAGCCAACGATTATCGGGCGACCAGCGAAGATCGGCGAAGGCCGGGCCGTCATTATCGCCATTGCGCGAGGTGGCTATTTTCTTGTTGGTCTTGTCCGCGAGATTGTATAGCCAGAGCCGCTGGTCTTTATCCTGATGGGCGATCCATTTTCCGTCCGGTGAAGGAATGGCTTCCCAACGCAAAATGTCGGCATCGTGCGTGAGCTGCTGGCCCGGCCCTTTGCCGTTGGCGGGATAGAGCCAGAGCTCGACTTCGCCAGATTCAGTCGAGAGGACGACAACCGATTTGCCGTCCGGCATGAGCCGCGCTTCACGGAAGCGGCCGGGCTGGTGCTCGCTCACGTTGACAAAGCGGCCTTGCTTAACGGGCGCAACGAAGACGCGCCCACGTGCAGTCAGCACAATTTTTTCACTGTCAGGCGAGAAATGGACCGCGGATAAATATTGGATTGGATTCTTGATCCAGTGTTCGCGGAGATTATCAAAGTCGGAAGGGAGTTGGATGGGGATGGCTCGATCCTGGGCGGAAGCGATGTCGTAGAGGCGCAGATCGGCGGCGATTTGATAGACGATTTTGCCGTCTGAAAGCGAGGCGGATTCAATGTCAAAGCCCTGGTGACTGGTGTGCTGTTGCAAATGTTGGCCGTTCTCATCCATGGACCAGAGATTCATGGTACCGTCGCGATCACTCAGAAAGTAAATGCGACTTTTCCACCACATCGGATTGCGGCTGGTACCCGGGTAATCCGCGGTTAGCGGGACCGCTTCCTTGCCGGGCTCATATTTCCAAAGGTTCTCCGCACTTCCGCCCTGGTAGCGCTTGGTGAAACTAGGTTGGCGTTCGAGACGCGTGAAGAACAGAGTCTTGCCACGCGGATCGTAGCAGCCCTGCGCGGCCTGGCTCAAAGGGATGCGCTGAATCCGATTGTCGCTGTCGATAGTAGCCAGTTGAGCGTCGGGCAAGCCCGAAAAATAATGGGTCGAATAGATAATTTTGCCGTCATGCGTCCAGCCGACGGGCTGCGCTCCGCCCCAGCCGGGCGGCAGGCCTCCGCCACCTTCATAGGTCCGGCGCACCGGTAAGCCGCCGCTGACGGGCATGCTGTAGATTTCGGGCGATCCTTCGTAATCGGCGCTGAAGGCGATGGTGGAACCGTCCGGCGAAAACACGGCGGCAAATTCGTCGCCCGGGTTCGTCGTGAGCCGGCGTGCCAGACCGCCTTCAATACCAACCAGCCATAAGTCGCCTTCGGACGTGAAGGCTATCGTATCGCCGTGAAGTGCGGGCGCACGATACCAGCCGCGATTGTTTGACTGAGCAAACGCTACGAATGCGATAAACGGCAGAACGGCGAGCTTGCAGGACATATTTGACAGACTACTGCAGAACGAATTCGCTGGTGCCGTGATATGCCGTTACAATCGGTAAAATGCTGCGTGCTCTGACCGCTCTTTCGTTTCTTTTGGTTACACAACTCTGCTTCAGTGACGATCTGGCGTATCAGCAGCCACCGAAAATTATCGTCGATGGCTTGAACGCGCCTGTTACGCCGCTGGTCTCGGTGAGCCCGCAGCGCAATTTCGCAATTTTCATGCAGCCGGTGCATTATCCGCCCATCCGGGAAGTCGCACAGCCGATAGTGCGCCTCGCGGGAATTCGTATCGACACTGAGACGAATGGTTTGCATCTGGCTCCCGTGTTCACTTCCTTTTCGCTGAAACGGCTAAGCGACGGCTCCGATGTCCAGATCGCGATCCCCAGCTCAGCGAAACTGAGCGCTCCGGTCTGGAGCCCTGACGGGAAACAGTTCGCGTTCACCAACACGACCGCACACGGAATCGAATTATGGATTGGAGCGACCGATACAGGTCAGACACGGTGCCTGGAAGGAATCGCGGTGAACGGCGTTCTACTGGGCGAGCGTCAGAGCGAAAATCGCGAGGCCGTTGCCTGGCTGAGCGATAGCCGTACTCTGCTGGCGCGAACGATTCCCGCGCAGCGCGGTTCTCCTCCGGCTGAAGTGACTATGCCAACGGGACCGCATGTGCAGCAAAGCTTAGGAAAATCCGGTCCAGCTCCCACGTTCGAAGATCTTTTGAAAACTCCTCACGACGAAGATCTGTTCGATTATTACGCGACGGCGCAGCTTACTTACATCGATGTCAATTCGGGCGAAAAAACTGCGCTCGGCAAGCCCGGGATTTTCATCGTCGTCAAGCCATCTCCGGACCAGAAGCATCTGCTGGTTGAACGCCTGCACAAGCCGTATTCATACCAATTACCCGCCGAAGCATTTCCGCAGGAGATAGAAATTTGGAGCCGTACGGGAGAACTCGAGCATTCCGTAGCAAGTCTTCCGTTGGCGGACCACGTTCCGCTTGCGGGCGTTCGCACCGGACCGCGCGATGTTGCGTGGATTCAGGAGAAGCCTGCGACGTTGACCTGGGTCGAAGCGCTGGATGGCGGTAATCCCAAGGAGACCGTGCCGAATCGCGACAAAATTCTTGCGCTTGCTTCGCCGTTCCATGACGGACCGAGGGAGATCTTCAAGACGCAAGAGCGCTTCCGGGATATGCAGCCGCTACCTGATGGAAGGGCGCTGGTCGAAGATTATGAACGGGTGAGGCGAACGGTTCGCACGATGGAAATTCATCTTGATGATTCCAACACGGCAGCGCGCGTCCTATTCACTCGCAACGAGCGAGACGCTTATCACGATCCCGGCAAGCCGGTCCTGAAAACCACTCAGGATGGCCGGCAGGTTGTGATCCAGTCGGGTGACGATATCTATCTCTCCGGCCTGGGCGCTTCGCCCGCGGGAGACAAACCGTTTATCGATCGGTTCAATCTCCAAACCGGCAAAGCGAACGTCTATTCCAATCGAGCAGCGGGTTCGAAGCGGTTGTCGAAGTACTCAACGACAACGGCACCCGCTTGCTCACGCGTCGCGAAAGCCCGACCGAGCCTCCCAATTACTTCATCCGTTCCGGGTCGGACCTGAAACAGTTGACCCACTATCCTAATCCGTTCCCGGAAGCGGCGGGCGTTACGAAACAACTTGTTACTTACAAGCGGGCCGACGGAATTCCGCTATCGTTTACTTTGTATCTTCCGCCGGATTACAAGCCAGGAACCCGCTTACCTACTTTGGTCTGGGCCTACCCGTTTGAGTTCAGCGATGCGGCCACTGCCGGTCAAGTTAACGGCCATTCAGCACAGTCGTTTCCCGAACTTAACTATCATCAGCTTGTCGTGTTACATGGCTTCGCGCTGCTGGATAATGCGGCTATGCCGATCGTCGGCGACGCCGATACGGTCAACAATACATATGTCGAGCAGTTGCGGATGGATGCGCAGGCCGCTATCGATAAAGCAGTTGAGATGGGCATCGCTGATCGCGATCGCATTGGCGTGTTCGGGCACAGTTACGGCGCTTTTATGACGGCTAATCTGCTGGCCCATACGACGCTGTTTCATGCTGCCGTCGCCGAGAGCGGCGCTTATAACCGCACGCTCACACCGTTCGGTTTCCAGGCGGAGCGCCGTACGTTCTGGGAAGCGCCCGACGTATACACGAAAATGTCGCCGTTCTGGTATGCCGACAAAATCAAAACGCCAATTCTTCTGATTCATGGCGAAGCAGACGATAATACCGGCACGTTTCCTATCCAGTCCGAACGTTTCTATGCCGCCATTCGCGGTAACGGCGGAGTGGTGCGGTCTAGTCATGCTGCCTGCCGAAGCGCATGGATACCGCGCAAAAGAGACCATGGAGCACGTGCTCTTCGAAGAACTGAATTGGTTCGACACCTATCTGAAGTAGGCGGCAACGCTGAAGGAAGCCGGTCAGGCCTTCGGATGCGCTTTGTCGTACACCGCCACCAGCTCCCGCAACGAAACTTGCGTGTATTTCTGTGTGGTCGAAAGCCGCGCGTGCCCCAGCAGCTCCTGAATCGCGCGCAGATCCGCCCCCTCGCTCAGCAAGTGCGTTGCGTAGGCATGCCGGAAACTGTGGGGGTGCACGGTCGAATCGCCGGTCACCGCCAGCGCATAGAACTTTACCAGCCGGCGGACCTGCCGGTCGCTCAAGCGTTTGCCTCGAGAGTTCAGAAACAAGGCGGGTTCGTCTGGCAAAACCGGCCGCACTGCAATGTACTGCCGCACCGCTGCAACCGCCTTTCCTGCAATCGGCACCTGCCGTTCCTTGTTGCCCTTGCCGCGCACCCGCAGCCAGCCCCCATGCAGGTCTATATCGTCCAGATCGATTCCGACTAGCTCGCTGACCCGTATTCCGCAGCCATAGAGCAGTTCCAGAAACGCCAAATCCCGCTCT
This sequence comes from uncultured Acidobacteriaceae bacterium, assembly GCA_963722935.1. Lineage (GTDB taxonomy): Bacteria > Acidobacteriota > Terriglobia > Bryobacterales > Bryobacteraceae > Bog-105. The sequence goes on from CAVROY010000004.1 coordinate 260,706, forward strand.
TTGGACGGCTTCTCGACCGGTGCACCGGCCTCCACGGCATCCAGCAGATTGTTCGTCTTCTCCGCGCTCATCACGTCGGGGAGCCGCTGTTTGCCTTTAGGCGTCCTCAGCCGCGTCGCCACGTTCTGGGCCAGCAGGCCTTCTTGCGCGCAGAAACTGGAACATCGCCCGGACGCGCCGCAATTTTGCGCCGGATGCTCGTGATGTTCAGTCCCTGGTCATACAGACTAGCCAGCCACTCGCGTAGCAGCGGTAGTATCGAGCTGCTCGATATCGGGCGCTTTCTTCCCGGGCGGTTCGAAATAGGTTGCGAATTGCTCGAGATCGGAACCGTAGTTGCGCAGCGTGTGCTTCGATGCGCCGCGCCGCTCCAGCTCAGCAAGATACTTCGACGATCGATTCGCGTATGGCTGGCATTCGAAAACTCATCCAGGGCCGCTTCGGCGCGCCGGCACACTTCGGCGTGGCGCGCCTTCTTATCGTGCCGCAGTCTTGCGCTTTGCCGCTTCATCGAGCGTCGGCAGTAAATCGAACGTGATGTTTGCCGGCTGGAAATTCGCCGGGTCGGCATGCGTGATGTAGTGGCACAGGCTACCAAGCGCCGTCTCGCGCGGAAAAATCTCCGGCTCATCATCTCGCGAGAGAGCAGCCGCATTCCGGCCCGCAATCAATCCCGTGGCGATCGATTCCGCGTAGCCTTCTACGCCCGAAATCTGACCGGCAAAAAAGATCCGCTTGTCGCTTTTCAACTGCAGTGTCGGCCCCAGCAGCGCAGGTGAATTGATGTACGTGTTGCGGTGCATCTGGCCGAATCGCAGGAATTCCGCATTCTGCGAGTCCCGGAATCAGCCGGAATACCCGCGCCTGATCGCCAAAACGCATGTGATTCTGGAAACCCACCAGGTTATAGCTATCGGCGCGCTGGTTTTCCTGGCGTAGTTGCACAACCGCGTACGGCCATCTTCCCGTTCGCGGATCGTCCAGTCCGGCCGGCTTCATCGGACCGAAGCGAAGCGTGTCGTGCCCTCGCCGCGCGATCTCTTCAATCGGCAGGCAGCCCTCGAAGAACGGGATTTTATCTTCTTCAATGTGGGCTCGTACGCGCTCGCGCCTCCGACAGAGCGTCAATGAAGATTCCATACTCTTCCTTATTAAAAGGGCAGTTGATGTAATCGTCCGTTCCATCGAGCGATTTGCCATACCGCGACGCGCGGAACGCGATGGACATATCGATCGAATCGGCTGCAACAATCGGGCTGATGCTGTCGTAAAAAAACAGCCGGTCCGTGCCCGTCAATGCGGCTGATCTCCTCCGCCAGGGCTTCGCTTGTCAGCGGCCCCGTCGCGATGATCGACCACGCCATCGGCGGAATTTCGGTCGATCTCCCCGCGCCGAATCTCAATGCGCGGATGCGATTCGATCGCGCTGTGTGATCTCGCGCGAAAAAATCTCGCGATCGACCGTCAGTGCATGGCCGCCCGGCACACGCGCTCGGCGCCGCCGCCCGAAGCAGAATCGAACTCAGGCCGCCGCATCTCCTGCTTCAACAGCCAAGGAGCCGAATGGACTTGTTCCGCTTTTCAGCGAATTGCTGCAAACCAGTTCGCCAAAGCAGTCGGTCTTGTGAGCGGGCGTTCGTCTATGCGGCCGCATTTCGTAAAGGACGACGCGCGCGCCTGCTTCGGCAGCTTGAAAGGCCGCCTCGCAGCCGGCCAGGCCCGCGCCAATAACGTGGATGAGACTCAAACCCTATTTTAAGGTTTATTGCAGATCGTTCTTCAGAACGATCCGATATCGCGCTTTGCCGGCTTCGAGATGCGCGAACGCCTCGTTCGCCTTGGTCATCGGGAACTGTTCGGTAATCGGCGCAATGTTGTGCCGCGCGCAAAATTCAAGCATCGTCAGAACGGCTGCCGGTGGTCCCGACGGGCTCGCCGAAATGGATCTCTGGCCGACCAGCAAGGGAAACAGGCCAACCGTGAACTGCGGGATGATACCGACCAGGTGAAACCGGCCTTTCGGCGCCAGAGCTGCAAGATAAGGCGTCGAATCGAAATCCGATGTGCCGCAATCGTCGAAAGAATGAAATTGAAAGATCCGGCAGCCTTGTTCAGTTCTTCGTCGGAACGAGTATTGAGCACCGCGTGCGCGCCCATCTTCTTCGCTTCGTCCGCTTTGATGGCCGAGGACGTAAACGCGGTGACATGGCAACCCCATTTGTTGCAGAAACTGAATCGCCAGATGTCCAAGTCCGCCGATCCCGATCACGCCCACCCGGTCCGTGGGCTTCACATCGAATTGAACCAGCGGATTGAAGACCGTAATGCCTCCGCAAAAAAGCGGACCGGCTTTGGCCAGGTCAATTCCTTCGGGAATCGGAGTCGCCCAGCACCAGTGACAGCGAACTCTCGTGGCAAATGCGCCATAGCGCCCGACAATCGTCTGCTCCAGCGATTCGCACATGTTCTGGTTACCCGTCAGGCATGGCTCGCAATGCAGGCAACTTCCGGAATTCCAACCCAGCCCGACCGTCTGGCCAACTTTGACGAATTTCGCGTGCTCCCCTACCGCGACAACTTTGCCAACCGCCTCATGTCCGGGAACGAGCGGGAATTGTGTCGTGCCGAACTCGTTTCGCAGCATCGAGAAATCGGAATGGCAGACTCCGCAATATTGAACTTCGATTTCGACTTGTTCGTCGCCCAAGGGTCCCAGGATCGTATGAAAACGACTCAAGTTTCCCAGCCGCCTGCTGGGCCGCCAACGCATGAATTTCGCTCATCATCGTCGTAGATGCCGGCGATCGTCAGAATGACTCTCGGTACTCGCCGAAAACTTTGCGCAGTGTGTCGGAGATTTCGCCCACTGTAACAAATGCGCGGCAGCATTCGAGAATGTGCGGCATCAGGTTTTCGGTTCCGCGCGCCGCCTTTTCGAGATTCGCGACTGCGCGGCATGCCGCTTCGGCCGAGCGCGAGGCCCGCACCTCCCGCGTCCGGTTCACTTGCTGCCGCTCCAGTTCCGGATCGACGCGAAAAGTTTTCGGCGCCTCCGGTTCGTCGATCTGAAACTTGTTGACGCCCACCACGATTTGCCGTCCTTCTTCCACGGCTTTCTGGGCCTGGTACGCCGAATTCTGTATCTCGGCTTGAATGTATCCCCTCTCGATCGCCGCGACGGCTCCGCCGAGCGCATCGATATGCCCAATGTACTCGCTCGCTCGCGCCGCAATTTCGTCCGTCAGCTTCTCGATGTACTCGCTTCCGCCCAGCGGATCCGGTTCCGCGGTCACCCCACTCTCGTAGGCAATCACCTGCTGGGTCCGGAGCGCCATTCGCGCCGATTGTTCGGTCGGCAATGCTAATGCTTCGTCCTGTCCGTTGGTGTGTAAAGATTGCGTCCCGCCCAGTACGGCCGCCAAAGCCTGCAGCGCGACCCGCACAACGTTCACTTCCGGCTGCTGCGCCGTCAAGGTCGAGCCTGCCGTCTGCGTGTGGAAGCGCAGCATCAAAGAACGATCCAGCTTCGCGCCGAACCGATCGCGCATGATGTGGGCGTACAGCCGCCGCGCTGCGCGGTATTTCGCGATCTCTTCCAGAAAATTGTTATGCGCGTTGAAAAAGAAGCTGAGCCGCGGCGCAAAGGAGTCCACGTCCAATCCAGCCGCAATCGCCGCTTCGATGTATGCGATGGCATTCGCCAGCGTGAACGCCACTTCCTGCACCGCAGTCGAGCCTGCCTCGCGGATGTGATACCCGCTGATCGAGATCGTGTTCCATTCCGGCGCCTCTGTACCGGCCCACCGGAACAGATCCGTCACGATCCGCATCGGCGGGGCGTGGAGGATAAATGTACGTCCCGCGCGCGATGTACTCCTTGAGAATGTCGTTCTGAACGGTTCCCGAAAGCTTTTTCCGGTCCGCGCCTTGTCTCTCTGCGACCAGCACATACAGGCACAACAGAATCGCCGCCGTCGAGTTGATCGTCATCGACGTGCTGACTTTCTCGAGCTGTATGCCCTCGAACAGGGCCTGCATGTCCGCGAGCGAATCGATCGCCACGCCCACGCGGCCCACCTCACCGGCCGCGAGTGGATGATCCGAATCCATTCCCATCTGCGTCGGCAGATCGAAAGCGACCGACAGACCGGTGATGCCTTGCGACAGCAGGAATTTGTAGCGCCGGTTGCTCTCTTCCGCCGTGCCGAATCCGGCGTACTGGCGCATGGTCCAGAGCCGCTTCCGGTACATATCGAAATAGATTCCGCGCGTATACGGGAACTGGCCGGGTTGCTCGGATGTGGACAAGGCCGATCCTATCGGCGAGAGATTTGCCGCGCCTTTAAAAACGAAGTGGCGGAAAAGAACGCCATCACGAGTCCAAGAAAGACGCCACCAATCATCGCGGCCGGATTCTTCGACTGCGTAAACGCGTATCCTGCAAACGAGAGCGCGAACAGCAGAAAAACGCCGCCGATCGCCTGGTTCCAAATCACGCGCGCGGGGCGAACCACTTCGGGAACCACGTGCCTTGCGAACTGTTGCGCATGGCTGATCTTTACCGAGCGCACCAGTCGAAACGCGTCTTGGACTCTCACTACGTCCTCATGCTAACAATTTCGCCAGAATCAGTGCCCCTCGGCTTCGAGGAACCGCTCCGCTTCGATCGCGGCCATGCATCCCGCGCCTGCCGCTGTGATGGCCTGCCGATAGGTGCGGTCTTGCACATCACCGGCATGAAATACACCCGCGATATTCGTTTTGGCGCCCCCATGCGTAATGATGTAGCCGTCGGCATCCAGGTCAAGCTGGCCTGCAAACGGTTTTGTGTTGGGAATATGGCCGATCGCTACAAAGAAGCCGTCCACCTCGCGGTCATACGTTTCGTGGTTCTTGGTATTCCGCAGCTTCACTCCCGTGACGTGACCTTTCGCTGGATCGTAAATATCTTCCACAACCGTGTGGGTGAGGAATTGAATCTTCGGATTGTTCTTCGCCCGCTCGAACATGATCTTCGACGCGCGAAAATTCTCACTGCGATGCACCAGGGCCACTTCGGTTCCGAACCGGCTCAGAAAATTCGCTTCTTCCATAGCCGAATCGCCGCCGCCGATGACCATAATTTTCTTGCCGCGGAAGAAAAACCCGTCGCAGGTCGCGCAGGAGCTTACGCCATGTCCGATCAGCTTTTGTTCGTTCGGCAGATTCAACCAGCGCGCCGATGCGCCCGTAGCCACGATCAAAGTATGCGTTTTGATCTTTTCTCCATGATCCAACTCCAGCGTGAACGGCCGCTTTGAGAGATCGGCGTGGATCACTCGCCCATGCAGATACGTCGCTCCGAAGCGCTGCGCCTGCTGCTTCATGTTCTCGATTAGGGCCGGTCCCATGATGCCTTCCGGAAATCCCGGGAAGTTCTCTACGTCGGTAGTGATGGAAAGCTGGCCCCCAGGCTCGTGCCCCTCGATTACGAGTGGCTGTAAATTCGCCCGCGCGCTATAGATTGCCGCCGTGTTTCCGGCACAGCCTGAGCCGAGAACTATTACATTTGATACGTCGCTCATCGAATAAAGTTAGTTTTGCAGCATACGCGTCTGCCGAACTGCTTTCGCGCAGCCCAATTGCTCAGTTAAAGAAAATAACTCGTGAGATGGAACGCTACCCACGATCCACAGTATGCTAGCGCAAGCATATAAGAGAACTGAAAAATCGGCCATTTCCAGCCTCCTGTTTCGCGCTTGACCACCGCAAGAGTCGAAAAGCACTGCATCGCGAACGCAAAGAAAATGAGCAGCGATACGGCTCCCGCAGGGCTCAGATCCTGATGAACTGCCTGTTGCAGTCCTTTGGATTGCTCGTCTCCTTCGATGCCGTAAATCGTGCCGAGGGTTCCGACGATCACTTCGCGCGCCGCTAAAGAGGTGATGAGGCCGATGCCGATCTTCCAATCAAAGCCGAGTGGCCGAATCGCGGGCTCTATTGCTTTTCCGGCCATGGCCGCATAGCTGTGCTCGAGGTTGGGTGTCCTGCCATCGTGAAGCGGCAGATGCGCCAGCCCCCACAACACCACCGCAACCAGCAGAATCACTGTGCCTGCTCGACGCAGGAAAATCCTGCCGCGATCGATCAGCCGCAAGCTCAGCGACTGCCAGGTAGGCCAGCGATACGGCGGCATTTCGAGCATGAAGGAGGAGCGGCCGCTTTTTAAAACTGTCGATTTCAGCAAGCGGGCGATCAATACAGCCGCCAGAAAACCCAGCACATACAAGCTGAGCATCGTAACGGTCGGTAGCGAGAGAAAACCTTTGAGTATGGGAAGGTTCGGAACAAAGGCAGCGATAATCAACGCGTAAACCGGCAGCCGGGCGGAACAGGTCATCAGCGGCGCGATCATGATGGTTGCGGTCCGGTCGCGCTTGTTCTCGATGACGCGCGTCGCCATAATCGCCGGCACCGCACACGCATAAGCGGATAAGAGCGGGATGAACGACTTACCCTGCAAGCCGATTTTCGCCATGGTACGGTCGGCGATCAGCGCCGCCCTGGCCAGATAGCCGGAATCTTCCAAAATTCCGATGAACAGAAACAGCAGCAAGATCTGCGGCAGGAACACCACCACGCTTCCCACTCCGGCCCAGATTCCATCCACCAGCAGGGATCTCCATGGTGAATCGGGTAAAACAGTCGTCATCCAGTGCCCCGACCACAGCACGGCTTGCTGCAGGCCGTTCATCAATGGTTGCGCCCACGAGAAAATGCTTTGAAAGACCGCAACCACGATGGCAGCGAAAATCAGCGGTCCGCCCACGGGATGGAGAAAGATTCCATCCAAGCGGCGCGTCCACAGCGGAGGCGCGGGCGCCTGATAGGACGCCCGCACGCCCAGCTTTGCCGCCCACTGCCGGCACTTGGGAACATCCTGTAGAACTGGCAGTTCGATTTTCGGCGGCGGTGCATTGAGACGGGCAGCCGTGCCCAGCAGGAACTGTTGAATACGCTCGATTCCGGTTCCTTTTGCCGCGCTGATGAGCGCCACCGGGCAATTCAGCTCCGCCGCCAGCGCGGTAACGTCCACCTTTCCACCGCGAACCGCCAGGTCGTCCGCCATGTTCAGCAGAATCAGCGTTGGTAAAGCGAGACTAAGAATCGGCGCTGCCAGCACCAGGTGCCGCCCTAGATTGGTCGCATCCAGGATCAGCACCACCGCATCGGGCTTCGGAAAGTCCGGTTGCTCGCCGGTGAGAACGTCGTGCGTGACCTGCTCGTCTTCCGCGCGCGGATGCAAGCTGTAGATGCCGGGCAGATCGACCAGGAAAACCTCGTGCGGATCCTTGAGCTTGGCCTTCCCCATGCGGTGCTCGACAGTAACTCCCGGGAAATTCGCCACCTTTTGCCGCAAGCCGGTCAACCGGTTGAAGAGCGTCGATTTGCCCGAATTGGGCGGTCCGACGATAGCTACGATAATCGGCCGGTCGTTGGCTTGCCGGGGCGGCAGAATAGACGGGTTCGGCAGGAGACTCGCTCGCGGCGTATCTCCGTGGCAGCTACTCATGAAAGCACAATCAGATCCGATTCCGGATCGCGGCGCACATACAAACGCGATGCTGTATCATCCCGCAATGCCACCTCTGAGCCATCGACTCGGAAGACCCGCGGCCCCCCTCCCGGCGCACGCTTCCCAGGCACAATCTCATTTCCAGGCAGGAACCCTAACTCCATCAGGCGGCGGGCAATATCCTCAGGCAAATCCAGGCGATCTAAAATGCACCTTTCGCCGGTGGGCAGCTCAGCGAGTGTCCGGGGAGTGGAGCGGGAGATGGCGCGACCCCTCCTTTTCTGGCGGGACATAGATATAAGACCAGTTTAGTACGAGATCGCGTCGGAAAACATCAAGCACCCGCCCTACAACTGCTAACTTCATGTAAAAAAGGCTCGAAAGCTAGTTGCGAACCTCTATACCATTTGGTGGTATGATCAACCTGTGCTGCGAGACCCCTCGCAACATCCGCCGCTCGCTGCAGAGCGCGAGACGGGTGGTGCTTACACCCGCAAGGAAGTCTGTCGGCTTCTTAAAATCGACAATCGGCAGCTCCGGAGCTGGGAACGCCAGCAGCTCATCGAGGAACTGTCGCACTATCGCTTTTCCCATCTGCTGCTTCTGAACAAAATCGTCCGTCTGCGGAATGAGAAGGCGCATCCGCGAGTAATCAAGCAAACTCTCCATGCGATTCGGGAGCGCCTCAAAGACGAACCTCTTCACGACGTGCAGGTTTATAAGGATGGCCGTCGTGTCCGCGTCAAGATCAGGAAACAGAAAATGGACCCGCTCTCCGGCCAGCTCCTGTTCGATTTCGATGAAGCCGAGATCAACAAGCTGCTGCAGTTGCCCGCGTCGCAGAAAACGAGCGGCGTGATCGCCGAAAAACTGCGGAACAAAATTGAGGCAGACCAGTGGTTCGAGCGAGGACTCGAGCTGGAGCAGACCGGCGCGCCCTTCGATCAGATCGTTTCCGCATATCAGACGGCGGCCAAACTCGATCCTCTCTCCGCTGGAGCGCTGGTGAATCTAGGGACCGTATTTTTCAACGGGCACGCCTGGTCCGACGCAGAAGAACAATACAAGAAAGCTCTCGATATCGAGCCCGATTACGCGCTTGCGCATTTCAATCTTGGAAATCTATACGACGAGCGCGGGGACGCTCAGCGCGCGCTGCATCATTACAATGAGGCGCTGAAACTTCATCCGAACTACGCCGACGCTCACTATAACGTTGCGCTTTTATATCAGGGCGGTCGCGACTTCTTGAGCGCCATGCGGCACTGGCGAGCCTATCTCAAGCTCGATAATTCCAGTACTTGGGCCCAGATCGCCAAACGCGAACTGGCCAAGCTGGAAGCAGTCACGGTGGTGAAGGGAAGCCGCCCGGCATCTTCCAAGCTGCAATTGGTCAAGAGCGAAAAAGTTTGAGCGAGCGGATCCGTTTACGGGTTGCGGCAATCGTTTTGGCGGCAGGCCGCGCGGCTCGAATGGGCCAGCTCAAGCAGTTGCTGCCCTTCGGTGGACAAACGCTGGTGCAGCACGCGGTCGCACATGCCATCGAAGTAGGATTTGACCCCGTGATTGTCGTGATCGGAGCCGAAGCGCAGGCAATGCGAGTGGTTCTCACGGCAGTTCCTGTTTCCATCGTCGAAAATCCACGTTGGAGTTCCGGTATGGGGTCTTCTATCGTGGCCGGGATCGAACATCTTGCACAGCTCGATTCCACAGTCGAAGCCGTCGCCATCCTGCTTGCCGATCAGCCGCTCGTCACCGCGAAACATCTTATGGAAATGAGGCAAATGCTGCAAGAGACGGAGGGGCCCGTCGTTGCCGCTCAATACGGTGGCGTGCTCGGAGTTCCGGCGCTGTTCAAGCGCAATCTGTTTCCGGGAGTTGCAGTCGCTTGCCCCTGACGCCGGTGCGCGGCAGTTCTTGCGCGACTCGCGCGTCACGGCCATCGCGTTTGCTTTGCCGGAAGCGGCCATCGATATCGACACGCCCGAAGATTACCGGTCGCTCAAAAACACCGGGATAGCTACTTCTTAGGAAGGGGAGGAGTTTGCGGTTTTTCCGTCGGCGCGGGCGTGCCGAACGTGAGCGTCGATTCAGCGCCGAACTTCTTGTAATCCATGTAGCGGATGACGATTCGGATCCGCTGCGGCCATTCACGGAAGAACAATGTGTCGTCGGCGTAAGTCTCAACGGGAAACTCCCATTGCCCATCTACCGCTTCACGAATCGTCGTGAAGTGCGGAAACAGATTTTGCTGGCGCAGAGTGTCGATTTGCGGGACTGCTTGTCCTTCGCTCCGGATGACCGCTAAATCGGACTCCCGAATCCACAAAGTGCCTTCAAAAAAACGCTGCCCGGAGAGTATCTGCCGCGGCCGCACATACTCGACGAAACAGCGGACCGTACCGATGGTTTCTTCTCCTTTGTACTGTCCTTCGTAAAAGGAGATCTTGTCGCTGGTGAGTAGAAACGGATCGACGTTGCGAATGTCGTCGAAATCTTCCGGCGTCAGTTTGATGCGTGTCAGCGTGTTGCGCGCCCGCTCGATCACTTGTTCATAACGGACGCGATTGGGAGAAAACGTGATGTCCCGGACTTCGTGATACTCCCCCGTAACCAGGCCCTGCGTATTGAATTCCTGAATGGTGGCGGATTGCCGGTACGTGTAGTTCTCTCGCGCCCGGGCATTCTGGGTCTCGCGCGCTGCGATCTTCTTCAGCAATCCAGAAGGCGGATCCGCCGCTCGCGCGACCGCAATGGGAAAGAACAATCCCGATGCTACGATGAGGGCGATGTTTCGGACGGTGCGTCCGTTTCTCATAGCCTTAGTGTGCTCGTGGATGGCGCTGTTCGTCGCAGCGTTCTGGTACCTCCACCAACATCCCCAATCTCATTGGATCATGACGGCCGCGCTTCCCGCTTTTCTGGCCGAAGCGTTTTTCTATCTCGCCGCGGGCTTTGAAGAGACCCGCGTCTGGTTCAGTCGCATCGATTCGCGACGTGCGCAAGCAGCCCTCTTGTGGGCCAGCGCGCTGATCCCGTATCTGATCTTCAGCTTCTCAGCAGGCGCATTCGACCGCACCGCTTTCTATCTGCTCGCATTTCTGTGTGCCGTGTTTGCCTTTTGGTACGCGGCGCTACCGTGGCGCATCACGTACGATATCGGTTTTCTGATTGTCGCGGCCGCTCCCGTCGTGTTGCGTGTCTTCCAGCGCATTTATGTGTCTCCCGATCCGCACATACACATCGACATACTGGGACATTTGATGTGGATCCGGGTCGGGATCGCGGCTCTTTTGATCATTCGGGAGTGGGACCCCGGTCCCTTTAGTTTTTGGCCGAATCGCGAAGAATGGAAAGCGGGGGTGCTGTTTTACGCCCTCGTGCTGATTCCGATCGTGGCGCTGGCCCTTGGTCTGCACGACGTCCGCTTTGTACTGCCCCAAGGCGCCTGGTGGCAAATCGCCGAGGTTGCGATCGGTACTTTTTTCGGAGCGCTCTGGGTGATTGCATTCGGAGAAGAGCTGTTTTTTCGCGGCTTCATTGAACGCGCGCTTCTCGCAGGCGGGAACTCGCCTGTTTTGGCCGTCGCGCTGTCCGCGATCCTTTATGGCAGCGCTCATCTATGGTTCCACACCTTTCCCGACTGGCGCCGCGCTGTGGTGGTCACGGTGCTCGGAGTAGCCTGCGGGATGGTCTATCTGCGCACCGGCAGTGTCCGTGCCCCAATGGTCACGCACGCCTTCGTTGTCACCACCTGGCGCGTGTTCTTCAAGTAAGAGCGCTATATCAAGGCTCAGGCTAGATCGTTCTGGCGCAAAACGTCTTGATACAGAGATTGGTACTGAGCGAGAGGTAGATCCTCTCCCGCGAGATTGCAAGCGATGTACCACGGTTCAGAATGATAAATCATGTCTTCAAACGAAGGCTCATCACATTGGCCGTTGGGTCCCTTCGGGAGTTGCCGCCAAAGCGCGGTCACTTTTTCTGCAGCGGTATCTCTTTTGAAACGATGGAAGTTGACAAGGCAGTCTTCGACCGCAGCCCAGAAATGAGATGCTGTGCTCGCCTGCACCATACTCATATGATCGCCCTTAGTGAAAGCGACGATTTGGCACGGTTGCCAGATCGTCTCACGAGACTCGCAGCTCACCAATCACTGCGTGTGTCGGCTTCGCTGGAATCAGACTCGCTCGAGCGCTGCATCGAAATCCGCGAGCAGATCTCTCCAGTCTTCGATTCCGAACGAGATCCGCACCAGCCCGTCGCCGATTCCCGCTTCGTCCAGATCCTGCGCGCTCCAGGCCGAATGCGTGGTGCTTCGCGGATGGCAGGCGAGTGTCTCGACGCCGCCGAGCGAAACGGCATTGCGCCCCAGCTTCAGATGGCGTAGAAAATTGAATGCCGCTGGCTTGCCGCCTATCGAGATCGATTGAGACGAGGCCGCCCGGGTAATCGCATTGCGCCCGATAGATACGGGTCTGCTCGCGATCCTCGAACAAGGTCGGATAGTAGACCTTTCTAATTTTTGGATGCTCCACCAGCCGTTCTGCAATCCGCTGCGCGTTCTTGCTCTGCCGATTCATACGCAGCCCTACGGTCGGCAGGCGGGTATCTAAAATCCAGCATTCGTCCGGCTGCAGAATATTGCCAAACAAACTGCGCCGGCTGCGGATTTTATGCATCAAGGCCACATCTTTTGCGAGCGCGACGCCGCCAATGATGTCGCTGAAGCCGCCCAGGTACTTGGTCGCCGAATAGAGCGATACGTCGGCTCCCAGCGCTAGCGGGTGCTGAAAAGCCGGACCCAGAAACGTGTTGTCGATCATGACCAACGGCTTCTCGCCCGGCCCGCTTCCATTCCCGGAACTCCCCTGCAGTCCAGCCACGGCATTGCAAGCGTGCCGGATGTCGGTCATCACAATGGTCGGATTCGCCGGCGTTTCGATCAGGACGACGCGCAGCTTTTTCGCTGTTCGGATCGCTTCCTCGAGGGCGACAGCATCCCCCGCGCGAACGGGTATGCCCTGGACGCCGAAAGGCTGGAGAAAACCTTGGATTAAAGTTTGCGTGCCCCCATAAATCGGAACTGTATAAACGATGCTGTCGCCTGGCTGCAGCACCGCCAGCAATGCCGTCATCACGGCCGCCATTCCCGAGTTAAAGACCGCAGCCGCTACAGCGCCGGGCTCAAGCGGCACAATCTGATCTTCCAGAATCTGGGCGTTGGGGTGATTGAACCGCGAATACACCAGGTCAACGTTTTCACCCGGCGTCCGCTGGCCTCGGCCGCCCATAATGTCGAAGGCGCGCTCGGCCGCCTCCGGACTGGAGAAAACGTACGTTGAACTACGAAATACCGCGGGCCGCGCCGATCCGACCGAAAGGCTCGGATCGAAGCCTCGCGTAAGCACATCCGTCTCAGGTCTTAGGGTACCGGCATGCTTCGATTCGGGCACGTGGGTCCACCTCCGGTTAGAGTGTAGCGCCAGGCCGCGTTTGTTCGCGTCCAAACAGAAAAATAGATTATTGTAGGGAGTTGGTTTAGAGTTATCGAAATCTGAAGCTTGCGAGACGAAACCCTTTCGGGCGCCAGGGAGGTTGTTGCTTCAGGGGTCTTTCTATGAGGTTAGTCTCGCTTTGGTGGGAGTTGCCTCCCTGGCTTACTTCCAATATTAGGATATGATTTTATGGATGGCAAGCGTTTTCTCTACGAAAATCAAAATTTTTTTCGTAGGCATATCCACGATTTCATATAAGTGGGCCTAGGCATCGTTCCTCAATGAAGTTAACTCTCCTCGGGTCAACGGGTTCCATCGGTGTGAGCACCCTCGACGTCGTGGGCCGGGACCGCGACAGATACGAGGTGTTTGCACTGGTCGCCGGCAGAAATCTGGATCTTCTGTGTTCCCAAATTCTGGAATTCCGTCCAAAAGTAGCTGTCGTGTCGGATCAGGGCACTTTAGATCGTCTTCATAGCCGCCTTTCCAACTTAGGTCTCCCGAGCGGGGAATGGCCCATTCTGGACGCTGGTCCGCAGGCTCGAGTTGCCGCCGTAACAGCTCCGGAGGTCGGGTTCGTGGTGTCAGCTATCGTGGGCGTCGCGGGGCTGGAAGCGACTTACCGAGGCTATTCTCGCAAGAAAACGCATCGGGCTCGCCAACAAGGAGGTACTGGTCGCCAGCGGGCGGCTGGTGATGGCGGCCGTTCGCGACAGCGGGGCAGAACTGCTGCCAATCGATAGCGAGCACAACGGTGCGCACCAATGCTTCCGAGCAGGCAGGCGATCAGAGGTGTTGCGTCTCCTGTTGACGGCGTCCGGCGGACCCTTCCGGGACACGCCTAAAGAGGATTTGTGGAACGTGACTCCCGAACAGGCGCTTCAGCATCCCACCTGGAAGATGGGCCGGCGGATCACAATCGATTCCGCCACTTTGATGAACAAGGGATTTGAGGTGATCGAAGCTTGTTGGTTGTTCGATCTGCCGCCCTCGGCCGTCGACGTGGTGGTCCATCCCCAATCCTCGATCCATGCCATGGTCGAATATAACGACGGCAGCGTGATCGCGCAGGTGTCGGCGACGGACATGCGCATGCCGATTCAGTACGCCCTGACTTACCCGGCGCGGGAGCAGGCTCCGGTTCCGCGGCTCGATTGGACGCAGCCGCGAAGCTGGCAGTTCTCCGCTCCCGACCTGGACAAATTTCCTCTTCTTCGACTCGCCTATGCAGCTCAGAAGCAGGGCGGTTCGGCAACTTGTACTCTGAATGCCGCTGACGAAATAGCGGTCGAGGCGTTCCTCGAAGGCCGCATCCCGTTTCCTGCAATTGCCCAAACCGTCGAGGAGACGCTGGCGCGACAACCGAGCCGCGAAGCGGCGACAATAGAAGAAGTGATCTCCATCGATTTGGCCTCCCGCGAGATAGCGAAACAGGTCGTAGCCGAATCCCGTTGGGCTACGGCGGCGCGGCACATCTAATTGGCGCATGGTCACGTATGAAGATATAGGGGCCGGTGTATCGTCGAATGACAACGGTCGCGAGACCATGAAAGGCAGCTAGCGCGTGGGTTTTTTAGAGGCGGTTTTTTGGGTCGTGATCTTGCTCGGGATCATGATCCTGGTGCATGAGCTGGGGCACTTTGGGGCGGCCTTGGCGGTAGGGGTCAAAGTAGAAACGTTCAGCATTGGCTTTGGTAAACGGCTGTTCGGATTCAAGCGAGGCAACACCGATTTCCGCATCTCGGCCATTCCGATCGGCGGATACGTGCGGATGCACGGCGACCAGCCGGGCGAGGAAGCCGCGGCCGTCCGGCCCAATATCGGCTCGTCGATTACCACCGCACCGGCTCTGGATTCAGGCGCTTTTTATGCAAAACCGCGTTGGCAGCGCGCCATTGTGATCATCGCCGGACCGCTCATGAACGTCATCTTGGCGATCGCGATTGTCACGGGCCTCTATATGCATGGCTTTGCTAAGGAGTCGTCCCAGGCGGGCGAAGCCATCATCAGCAGCGTGGACGCGAACTCGCCCGCGGCCCAGGCGGGTCTCCAGCCTGGAGACAAAATCCTCGATCTCGCCGGTCATCGGAACCCGAGCTGGTCCGATGTCTTGATGCAGACCGCCCTCAATGGAAATCACACCATCCCTGTCGTGGTGGACCGCAAAGGACAGAACCTGAAATTTTCCGTCAGGCCGCAGATGGATGCCAAAGAAGGGGTGGGCATCGCCGGTTGGAGGGGCGGCGTCGAAGTCGGCGAAGTTCAAAAAGGATCGCCCGCGCAAAAGGCCGGGCTGCTTCCCGGCGATTCATTCGTCAAGGTGAACGGCCAGACTGTGTCTTCTCTCGATACCGTGCGGCAGGCTGTGATTCATTCCAAGGGCGAGCCGATCGAAATGACCATCATGCGGACCGGCGAGATGCAGAAAGTGGAATTGAGGCCGGTGCCCTATACAGACCCCAAAATGCCATGGCACATTGGGATCACGTTCAAGCTGCCCATTCAGTGGGTGAAGCTGGGCTTCGGGCCCGCGCTCGTCGAATCGGTGCGCTTCAATCAGCAGAACGCGCTGCTGATCTTTCAATTGCTGGGCAGCATTGTGGAGCGCCGCGTTTCCCCGCGCACCACGCTGGCCGGGCCCATTCAGATTGCCCAGATGTCGAGCGAAGCCGCACAGGAAGGCCCCTTCACGTATTTGAGCCTGATGGCAATCCTGAGCCTCAATCTCGCGATTTTTAATCTGCTGCCGATCCCGATTCTGGATGGCGGCACGCTGTTGCTGCTCATCATCGAAATGCTGCTGCAGCGCGAAGTCACGATGCAGGTCAAAGAGACAGTCTTCAAACTCGGTTTCGTGTTCCTGATGATGATCGTGGTGTTCGTGATTTACAACGACATCAGCAGAATTCTGACGCGAAGTTGAATTGATCCAAGTTCGTCGCAACCACTTGAATTGGTCCACGAGTTCGTCTACGAAACGCGAATGGACAGCAGCGCGCTCAGGCGCAGATAGCCCTCTACCCAGGCTTGGGCGCGCACGTCGCCGCGTTGCGCTTTCTTGCGCATGCGCTGATATAGCCCGCTCTGAATCGCGTACACATGGTTCTGCGCCGCCCAAAGGTTCACCACAAAGGGCATCCGCTTGACGATTCCGAGAGCGGCTTCGAGATCGTTCAGTTTATCGATGTTCGACGGATCGGCGGCGAAGCGGCCTGCCAGCACGTCGATTTTGCGCCGCAACAGGAACTCGAGCGTAGTCGTGTCCAGGGCGACATTACTCGTTTGTGCCTCGCGCAACAGGTTTTGAATTCGTTCTCCGTCTAATTCTTCGCCGGAGCAGGCGCGTCGCAGCAAACTGTTGATCGCGTATTCAACCGCCGCCGTGAATTCGCGCGGCATCGGAATTCCGAGGCTGCCGATGAAGCGCATGGGCGCCGCGTGCCGTTCATAAAGCTGTAAATACGCGCCTTCGGCCTCCGCAACGGTGGTGGAAAGAATCGTTCTCACAATTCTGCGCTGCTCATCGCGGAACAAAGACCGAAGCGAATAAATCTTGTCACCGAAGCGCTTGTCGAGCAAGCGCACGACTTCGGGAATATCGACGCGCGAGAACGACTCGCTGATGCTCTCGAGCATGCTCGTGTAGCTCACGGGTCCATCGGTTTTCTGCACCCCGCCGGCAACGTTGTGATCTCCAAAATGCACTACCCAAAATGTGAGCACTTCGGATTCCTGCGTCACTTTCGACGTGAATCGCGCCTGCCCGAGCGCCATTCGCAGTTTGCCTGCCTCGCCCGTATGGTAATCGAGCTTTTTGACCGCGTAAGAAAATATGTCTGTTCGCTCGCCGTACGGCGCAAACAACGAGCTGATCGAGTAGTGCGCGCCCACCTTTTCCAAATCGACCATCGAGGGCTTTACATATTTTTTATAAATGCTCGCGCCGTCGCCATATTCGGGCAAATTGCTCTTAGCGGCTGAAAGCTTTTCGAGGAAGCGCTGCTCGATCGTGTCCCCAAACAGCTCTTCGGCGAGTTGTACGACGCGCCCGGCGTATTGAATCACCTGCACGGTTTCGATGCCGGAGAGCTCATCGAAAAACCATCCGCAACTGGTGTACATCAGCATGGCATGGCGTTGCAGTTCCATCAGCTTCCACACCGCGACCTGCTCCTCGGGGCTGAGCGGGCGGGCAAAATGATCGTTGCCGAACCGCTCTCGAATCTCTGGAGAGCGATTCAGCACCATATGGATGTAGCCGTCGCGAGCGGCCCAGGAATCGCTCAACAATGTCGATCCGAGCTGTTCAAACAGCGGGTTGACGGTATCGCGCAACCAGTCGAGCGCCTCGCGCAGCGGTTTTCGCCACTCCTGGTTCCATCCCACCCGCCCCGAATTGCAGCCGCAGTTGCTGCGCCAGCGCTCCACACCGTGCACGCAACTCCAGGCAGTGTTCTCGTAAATCTGCACTTCATGCGCGGGCGGATTCTTTTCGAGAAATTCGCCGTAGTTCGTGAGCTTATAAGACTTCTTCGACTCCAGGTAATCGAGCGCATAGGCGAGCGCCATCTCGCCATGCTTGTGGTGATGGCCATAGGTCTCGCCATCGGTAGCGATGTGCGCCAGTTGCGGCCAGGTCCGCGAATCGGACAAAGCTCCCGCCAGCCGGGTCGCGAACTTTTCGCCGTTATTCAGGAGTTGTTCAAACGCGACGGCCTGCGAAACCGGGCCATCGTAGAAGAACAGATTGATCTTGTGCCCGCTCGGCGTATTCAGCAGATAGGCGCGCGTCGGGTCTATCTTCGATCCAGTAACGTCCTGCCACTCGCCGCCTTCGATCGGGCGGAAGGCTTTCGCCTGGTGCGGCGCGAGAAGTGCGAACGTGAGTCCCGCCTGCGCCATCATGTCGAGAGACTCCAGATCCACTGCGGTTTCGGGCAGCCACATGCCTTCCGGCGAGCGGCCGTACCGGGACACAAAATCTTCAAAACCCCAACGCACCTGCGTGAGCTTGTCGCGGCTGTTCGCCAGCGGCATGATCATGTGGTTATAGACCTGCGCCATGGCCGAGCCGTGGCCGGAGAACAGTTTCTGACTTTGCCGGTCGGCTTCTAAAATTCCTTTGTAGGTATCGGCAGCGTGCTCAGCCGCCCAGGACAAGAGTGTCGGGCCGAAATTGAAGCTGATCCGCGAATAGTTGTTGACGATGCGAGTGATGCATTGAGATTCGTCGAGGATGCGCGCCGCAAGATTGGGCGCGTAGCATTCCACCGTGATCCGTTCGTTCCAGTCATGGTACGGATAGGCGGAATCTTGAAGCTCGATTTGTTCGAGCCATGGATTTTCTCGCGGAGGTTGATAAAAATGGCAATGAATACAGACGAAGTTCATCCGTGCAGTCTTTGTAGGTGGTGCCTACTAATTTAGACGGTATGTCCGGCCGAACGCAACAGACATTTCCCGAAAGAACATCAGGTTGCGGGAAGCAGGATCGTAAACACCGCTCCGCTCGTGTGTTCGCGGTTCGCCGCGAGCACCCGGCCTGAATGTTTCTTCACAATCGATGCCACGATGTGAAGGCCGAGACCGGCCCGCCCCGGACCGCTCTTTTTCGTCGAGACGTTCACGCGAAACATGCCCGGCAAAATATGTGCCGGTATGCCCGGGCCATTATCTGAAACTGTTATCGATAAGGATCCTTCCATGTGGTGCGCTGAAATGTCGATTCGCCCGGGCTTATGCGTGATCTCGACCGCGTTCAGGAACAGGTTCGCAAAAACGCGCTCCCAATCTTTCGCAGAGCCCGGCAGGCGAAGCTCGGATGGAATTTGGTGCACGAATCGCATGCGCGGCTTGCGCGTGGCAATGCAGTAGTCGGTCACCGACTGGATCGCATCGTCCACAATCGCGCCCAGATACGGTGTGCTATCGGGAATAGCGCCCAATAGCCGCTTGCCGCGGTTAACACTGCGGCACAGCGTCGCCGCCAATGGCTTCCAACGTTTGTCGGCGCGCAACAGCTCCGCCGCCTCCGTAATGGTTTCGAACACGTTGTTCAAATCGTGGATCAGACTCTCGTGCGTGAGATCGGCTTCAATGGAGTCATCCATAAGGGTACAAGCGCCTTATCTCGCAATCTCGCGCAGTGTGTCGTAAAACTCCGGAAAGGAGACCGACGCCGCTTCCGAATCTTCGATCACACACTCACCATCGGCGGCAATTGCCGCAATCGAGAAGGCCATTGCGATGCGGTGATCGCCGCATGCGTGAATCTCGGCGGCACGAAACTTTTGTTTCCCCGGAACCTCGATGCTGTCGTCCGTCGTGTTCACCCGAACGTTCATGCGCCGCAGATTCCCGGCGATGGTTTCAATTCGATCGGTCTCTTTCACGCGTAATTCGCCCGCATTCCGGATGATAAGCCCTTCCTCGCTGATCGCGCCCAGTATCGTCAGGGCCGGAATCTCGTCTATCACCGCAGCCGTGGTTGCGCCTTCTATGGTTCCGCCCCGCACGCTCGAGCTTTTGACCTCCAACGTCCCGATCAGCTCTCCGTTCACCTCTTCAATCTGCCGCAGCTTAATCTGAGCTCCCATCGTTCGCAGAATATCGAGCAGCGCCGTGCGCGTCGGGTTCAGGCCGACGTTGGTGATGATCAGGTCTGCGTCACGCACAACCAGTGCCGCGATGAGAAAAAATGCTGCCGATGAGATGTCTCCGGGCACAACCAGCGGTTTCCCCGAAAGCCGGCTGCCGCCCTGCACTCGAATGAGTCGCGGCTCGATGGAAATGTCTGCGCCTAATTCGCGCAGCGCAATCTCGGTATGGTCGCGCGTCGAGACTGGCTCGCGGACGACCGTCTCGCCGTCGGCATACAAACCGGCGAGCAGTACGCAGCTTTTCACCTGAGCGCTCGGAACAGGCAAAGCGTAGTCGATCGCCCGCAAAGATCTGCCGTGAATGGCCACGCCGTGGATCGTCAGGGGAGGGAACTGCCCGGCGGTCGCTTCGATCCGCGCTCCCATTTCAGAAAGCGGGGCCATGATGCGCCGCATCGGACGTTTTTGCAGCGAATCATCGCCCGTGATGCGCGTCGTGAACGGCTGGGCGGCAAGAATCCCCGAGAGCATCCGAATCGTCGAACCGGAGTTCCCCGCATCCAGAATTTCGTCGGAAGCCTCAAGACCCGCCGCTCCCCTGCCCCGAATTCGTAATACGCGCCGTCCGTCCTGTTCGACAAACTCGTGTTTTACGCCCAATGACGCCAGACACCGGAGAGTGGATAAGCAGTCCGCGCCGGTCGAGTAATTGTAGATCTCGGAGTCGCCTTCGGCAATAGAGGCGAGCATCGCATAGCGGTGGGATATGGATTTATCGCCCGGAACGCTCACCACGCCGTGAATGCTTTGTGCGGGCGAGACTCGCTCGGTCATCGAATTTCGTATTGTACCGTCGCGTACCGCGGCGCGGCGCGAACACGTTTGTGATACACCTCAGAGACATGATGAATCGTCGCGAATGGATGTGGGGATCGGCAGTCGCTGCCGCAACGGTAACCTCGGCGCCGGCATTTCAGGCCGGAGGCCGCGCCAAACCGGTCGTGATTTCGAGCGCGAACGGTTTGGCTGCCTGCGCCAAAGCGAACGAGATGCTGAAGAATGGCGCCGACACGCTGGATGCCGTAATCGCCGGGGTGAATATCATCGAGCTTGACCCGAACGATACCAGCGTCGGCTACGGCGGCCTGCCGAACGAGGAAGGCGTCGTCGAACTGGATGCCTGTGTCACGCACGGACCCACGCGCCGCTGCGGCTCGGTCGGTGCGCTCCAAAATGTCAAAACGCCCTCGAAAATCGCCAAACTCGTCATGGATCACACTTCGCACGTGATGCTGGTCGGCGAAGGCGCCTGGAAATTTGCGGAAGCGTACGGATATAAGAAGGAGGATCTGCTGACCGAAAAGTCGCGCACTGCCTGGCTCGTCTGGAAGCAGTCGCTGCGATCGCCACAAGGCTTCAACAACTGGGTCCCGATGGATCAGAATCTTTCGGCTAGCGCTGCGCCGCCCGCGCAATTGAAAGAGATGTTCCCTCAGGTCGACCGAGAAACCCTGGCTTGGGCCTGGCAGGTGGCGAACCATCCGACCTACGGCACCATCAATTGCCTTGCCTTGAACGAAAAGGGCGAAATGTCCGGAGTGACCACGACTAGCGGGCTCGCCTGGAAAATTCCTGGGCGGGTTGGAGATTCTCCCATCATTGGCGCGGGACTTTATCTCGATCAGGACGTCGGTGGCGCAGGTTCCACAGGTGTGGGGGAAGAGAATATTCGCATTGCGGGCGGACATACGATTGTCGAATGCATGCGCCGCGGTATGTCGCCGAAGGAAGCTGTTCTGGAAGCGTTGAAACGTGTGTCGCGGAACTACAACGACGATCAGGCCAAGCTCGATAAATTAGATATCGAGTTCTACGCGCTTCGTAAAGATGGCGAGCACGCAGCGGGATCGCTCTGGGGCAACCATCGGAGCTACAAAGTGTACTCCGTGAACGATGGCGGTGAGAGCCGTCATGAGCCGTGCGTCTTCCTGTACGGCAAATAGAAGGAGCCGCACAGCCGTCCGCAGCCGAGCCCTAGCTGCGATACATCAGCTTGTCGCCCTCGAAACGGGCGTCTTCACCGGAGTCGTGGACGAGTGCGAAAAGGGCGACTGCGATCTGGATGGCGAGGATGATTATCGAGAAGGTCATGCCTTTCTATTCGCATCTTCCGTGCCGCGATGCCGTTCCCGCAAGTTGCTGATAAGAAACGGCCATCAACGAGGCACCAAGCGCGCGATCCCATTTTGAAACCCAGCTTCCGCTCCAATCCTGCACTCCGCTTCCATTTCGACCCAGCCTCACGCGTGATAGCCCGCGCTCTGCTTGATCTCACGGATCTGATCGGCATGCCGCATCGGGTGATTGATCAACAGCAATAGGCACTCGTGTCCGCTGATCCGACCCACTGGATGCTCGACGGCCCGCATCCGCAAGTCGTCCTCGCAGCCGTCCATCCAGGCCAAGGTCCGCTCCCGGTTTTCGCGAAACTGCCGCAGCGCGTTCGACAAGCATCCATATCGTCCGCGAGGCCGCGCATGTTCCGGCGCGTCCCATTTCTGACTCCGGTCGAGACCCCGCCGCGTGAAAGCCTCTTCACGTCCCCGGTCTGCGGGCGCATCCAGCGGCTGGAAATGCGCCGTGATCAGCCGGTACATCCCGTGCTCGGTCGTCGCCAGATGTTCGACCACTTCCTCGATCGACCATTGATCTTGAGCCGGCTTGAATTTACCTTGTTCGTCCGAAACATCCCGCACTGCATCGAGTAACGCGTCACGCCCCGCTCGCAACCGCTCCACTGCCCATAAACGCTCAGCCGCTTCCATCCTGCCGATTGTAGAACCCTGCACTCCGCCCGTTCCACGGTTACACTACAAGTGAATGACTCTGGAAGAATTGGAAAGAGAGTATGTTGCGCTCCGCCAGCAAGGTGAAGCTGTGCGGAGCTATCTTTGACGCCCCAAGCAAACAAACGGAGCTGACGCAGCTCGAAACCGAGATCGGCGATCCCGATTTCTGGAACCAGCCCGAAAAAAGCCAGCGCATCATGCAGCAGCGCAAACGGCTGGAAGAAGCGATCCAACAATCGAACCAGGTTTCCACCGCTACATCGGACATCGATACGTTGTTCGAGCTCGCCCGGGAAGGCGAGAACGTCAACGGCGATCTCGAGCGCGAAATGAATACGCTCGAAGAGAAGCTGGAAAACCTGGAGACCCTGATGTTGCTCTCTGGCGAGAACGATGCGCGAGATGCCATTGTGACCATTCACCCAGGCGCGGGCGGCACCGAAAGTCAGGACTGGGCTGAAATGCTGCTGCGCCTGTATCTGCGTTGGGCGGAGCGCCATAAATTCGAAGCCGTCATTACGGACCGGCTCGAGGGTGAAGGCGCTGGTATCAAGTCCGCCACGGTCGAGATCAATGGCGAAAACGTATACGGCCAATTGCAATCCGAAGTCGGCGTCCATCGGCTAGTTCGCATCTCGCCATTCGATGCCAATGCCCGCCGCCACACTTCATTCGCCTCGGTGTTCGTGTACCCGCAAATCGACGAAGATATCAAGATCGATATCAAACCGGACGATTTGAAAATCGATGTATTTCGCGCCAGCGGCGCTGGCGGCCAGCACGTGAACCGTACGGAATCGGCGGTCCGCTTCACACACTTGCCCACCGGCATCGTGGTGCAGTGTCAGAACGAGCGTTCGCAGCACAAGAACCGGTCCAGTGCCATGAAGCAGTTGCGCGCCAAACTCTACGAGTATGAGCTGGAGAAAAAACAGGCCGCCGATCAGAAGCTCGAAGATTCCAAGCTCGAGATCAACTTCGGCAGCCAGATCCGCAGCTATGTTCTCGCCCCATACCGGCTCATTAAGGATCACCGTACGAAGCTTTCGATCGGCGATGTCGATCGCGTGTTGGATGGCGATATCGATCCTTTCATTCACGCCTATCTCGTGTGGCGCAAAACCGGCAAGACCTCAGGCGACAGTAAAGAAGATCTCCCGGAGTAATGGCCGCGAGCGAAGAGCAGATCATCGCCGCTGCCGAGCTCATTCGGCAAGGCGGCCTGGTGGCGTTTCCTACCGAAACTGTCTACGGTCTGGGAGCGAACGCCCTGGATGCGCAGGCGGTTGCGCGCATTTTCGAGGCGAAACAGCGGCCCTGGGCCAGTCCTCTGATCGTCCATGTCGCGGATGAGCGGATGGCTCGCTCGCTCGCGGCAGAATGGCCGCCGCTGGCCCACACGCTTGCAGCGCGATTTTGGCCTGGCCCCCTTACGCTGGTGCTTAAGAAAGCGGATGTCATTCCGGATCTGGTGACAGCCGGGCTCGAGACGGTCGGCATTCGGGTTCCCTCAAACCCCACCGCATTGGATCTCATTCGACGCGCCGGTGTCCCGATCGCCGCGCCCAGCGCCAATCGCTTCGGCGAGATTTCTCCCACGACCGCCGAGCACGTGCGCGCCAGCCTCGGGGATGTCGTGGAAATCGTTCTCGATGGTGGACCCACTCAAGTCGGAATCGAATCGACCGTGGTCTCACTCCGCAGGCATCCGCCCGTGATCCTTCGCCCTGGAATGATTACTCAGACGGAACTTGAAAATGTCACGGGCCTTCGCTGGGAGCGCGAAAGCGAGCTGCCGCGCGTACAGGAATCGCCTGGCCAGAATGCACGCCATTACGCGCCGCGGACGCCTTTCTATGTTCTGGAACCGGGTGCAGCGGCGCCCGCCGGTCGTGGATGCGTGCTTGAAATGCCGGATAATCCTAGTGCTTTTGCCGCTCGGCTCTATGCCGCGTTGCACGCTGCGGATGCGGAACATTGGGAATGGATCGCCATCGCGAAGCCGCCCGAAACGCCCGAGTGGTCGGGCATTCTCGACCGCCTGAGACGCGCAAGCGCTCCGCGGGCGTGAACCGTTAAGCCGTCGTCAGTTCGAAGGCCTTGTGATAGTCCTTCAGAAATTGCTCGAGACCTTTTTCGGTCAGCGGATGGTTGAACAACTGCTGCAGAACTTTGAAAGGCATGGTCCCGATATCGGCGCCCGCCTTTGCTGAATCGACAACGTGCAGGGTCCCGCGGATCGAGGCCGACAGAATCTTGGTCTTGTAGCCGTAGTTGTCATAGATCGTGCGGATGTCTTTGATCAGATCCATGCCGGTCCAGCCGATATCATCCACGCGACCGATAAACGGACTCACGATGTAGGCGCCCGCCTTCGCCGCCAGCAACGCCTGCGCCGCACTGAAGCACAGCGTCACATTCGTCCGGATTCCCTCTTTCGACAACGCCGAAACGGCCACAATGCCTTCTGGAATCAGCGGCACCTTGACGACGATATTCTTGTGGATCTTAGAAAGTTTGCGCCCTTCTTCGATGATCTCTTTGGAATTGGTCGAGACAACTTCAGCGCTGATGTCGCCGTCGATGATGTCGACGATCTTGCGAATTTGCTCCTCGATCGGGACGCCTTCTTTGGCGATGAGCGTCGGATTCGTGGTCACGCCGTCCACGATACCCATTGCGGCGCCCTTCTTCAGCTCTTCCAGATTCGCTGAGTCGAGAAAAATTTTCATATTAAACCTCTTGTGGCTGCGAAAAGCGTAGACCTTCAGCTCGATGCTACCAAAAGGGGTGACGCATATACTTGCTCATGGGACGGTCCGACCGAACGCAGCCCTCACCGCGCACAGCACGGGTGCTGAGGGGCGGCAGGTTGCGGCTCAGAACGTAATCCTGGCCGAGAGTTGGATCTCGCGGGGAGTCCCGCGGCCCGTGGCGCCGGTGCTTACGGGCGTCGTGATGGCGCCGAAATTGCCGAGCGACAGATCGGTATTGGGCGCGCCGTATTGCGCGCGATTGAGAATGTTGAACAGATCCGCGCGAAGGCGAAGGCTGGCGCGCTCGGTGAGGGGAATGTATTTCGATAAGCCGATGTCGATTTGCGAGATGCCTGGGGCGCGAAAGACGTTGCGGCCCAGGTTTCCGAACGTACCGGGAGCGGGTATGGAGAAGGCCGCAGGATTGATCCACTCATCGGGTGTTTGACCACCGGGCGGAATCAGGGAGACGCCGGGAACCAAGTTGGGACGCTCTTCTCCGCTGATGGAGTAGAGACCCGGGACAACGCTATTGGGGCGATCAATCGTGATGTTCACGGGCAGGCCGGTTTGCCACGTTGCGATGCTGCTGAGCTCCCATCCGCCAAGGAGTGCGCGCGAAATGCCAGGGCTGCTGAACAGGCGCTTTCCCGCGCCGAATGGAAGTTGATAGACGATTGAGGCGTTGAACATCTGGCGGACATCGTCATCGCTGCTGGCCTTATCGCAGGACCGGCAGAATGAGTCCTGGGGCGTGTCGGATTCTCCGCCACCGATACTGCCGTCGTTGATGGAATGCGACCACATGTAATTGGCCGAGAGTAGAAAGCCGTCCTGAAATGGGCGGCGCGCGTTCAGTTGGAGCGCGTGAAAGGTGCTGTTTCCAACGTTGCCGCGCCAGGAGACCGGACCGAAGACCGGATAGGGCGCAGTGCCAGTCGCCGGATTTACAAGATTCACGTAAGTGGTGGTTAGGATGTCGGTGCCCTTGTTCCCGAGATAGCCGGCGGTGCCGAGGACCTTCCCTGGCAATTTACGCTGCAGAGATGCAGTCCATGCGGCGACGTAGTCGTCCTTTCGATTGCGATCCAGATCGCGGGGGGAGACGACGCCTTGTCCGGCATTCTCCGCGTAAATGAGAAAAGGCGTCAACGGATACGAGAGCGCTGGAAATTGAGTGTTGCTGAAGGAATAGCGCGCAACATCGTTGAAGATCGGAAGATTTTGATCGTCTTCCTGTCCATCGGTGTGATAAATTCCAGCGCCGACCCTGAGCACCGTGTCGCCATGAGCCCAAGCGATTCCGATTCGAGGATCTATGTCGTTATAGCGCGGCTTACTGAAAGACGCGTCGGGAGAACAATTTCCTCCGCAGGTCGCAAAGTCGAAGGGAATCGCCCGGTGGTCGACTTCATGAAAGACATTGAAGAAGTTATAGCGCACTCCGGCGGTGATTGTCAGATTGGTTATGAGCTTCCATTCGTCCTGAATGTAGCCCCAATATTGGGTCTTGCGCTGGCGCTTCAAAGGGAGGAGCGCGGTATAAGACGCACTGCCCATTTGATTCTCTAAGAGGCTGTTTAACGAATTGTAAGTGAGCGAGCCAGTTTGCGATGTGCCCTGATTCAGCAGAAGCCAGCGCGTTTCAAAACCGAACTTCAATTCGTGTTTGCCCTTCATCCAGGCGACGTCGTCAATCAGATCGAAGCTTTTGGAGGGGTAGTCGGTAGTCGAGGCTCCTGTTAGAGCGCTGAAGCCGCCGCCCGGTCCTGAGACGGAAACTCCAAAGGGAATGGGCGAGAGCTTGGCGGTGTGATAGATGGTCTGATTCAGCCCGAATTTCACCTCGTTGACCAAAGTCGGGGTGATGACGCTGGAGAGCTCGACGACACCGTTGTTGAATTTCGTATCGAACTCACTCAGAGAGTTCAATTGACCGGTTGGAACGGTTTCCACCGCCTCGTCGGCGTTGTAGCGGATGAACGCCGTGGTCTGATCTGAAAAGTGTTCGTCGAAGCGCATCATACCGGAGTCCTCGTTGTCCGCCTGGCGTGCCGGAGAGACGTAATTCCAAATGTTCGGGTTCGCGGTTGGCGATGTGCCTTGTGGATACGCTCGTACGATGGGTGCTAGAGCAGGCGACAGGGCCGAAGCTTCGGAAGCGAATGCGGGGCTGGGAACGAGTCCGATCTGAGTTTGATCGAGGCGCTGCCGCAAACCTTCGTAGCTGGCATAGAAGAAGGTCTTGTTGCGGACAATCGCGCCGCCCACGCCACCCCCAAACTGATTCAGAAGGAACGGCGCAGGTGAGCTTCGGTCGAAAGGCGAGCGCGCGTCGAGGACGTTGTTTCGAAAGTAGTCGAAGAGGTCGCCGTGGAAGGAATTCGCGCCCGATGGGGAGACGACGGCAACCTGCCCTCCGGCTGTTCCGCCTTCGACGTCCGCACCGAAGTTCTGGGATTGCGCCTGAAACTCGCTTATTGAATCGAGCGGGATATTGAGGCGCATGTATTCGCGCTGTTCCTGGTTGTAAATCGCTGTAGCGTCGACACCATCGAGCGTGAGGTTATTGTCATCGAGGCCGTGACCGGCGAAGCGTATGGTGCGCTGATCGCCAGCGCCATTGTCGATGGCGCCGGGTACAAGCGCGGTGAGATTCGCCCAATCTCTGCCATTCAACGGAAGATCGCTGATCTGGGCGCGCTCAATGGCGGTTCCAACCGTGGCGCCGGTCTTGTCGAGCTGAATCAGCGATTCCGTGACGCTTGCTTCTTCCCTTCCCGCTGCGATGGTCAATTGCGCATCGAGTGTTGTGGTTTGACCGACCTGCTGTTCCACGCGGCCGATGCGAACGGTGGCGAAGCCTTGTTTAGAGAACTCGACGATGTATTGTCCGACGGGAAGGTCGGCGAGAGAATAAAGGCCCTGCGAAGTGGTCCTGGTGTACCGCACCAAGCCGGTAGAGGCTTGCGTGGCTTGCACGTCCACGCCGGGGATGCGGGCACGCTGAGAATCGACCACCATACCGGTGATTGACGAGAGATTCACTTGCGCCGAGCCGGGTAACGCCGCCGAGAAGAGCGTGCAAAGTGCGAAGAAAAGATTCCGCGCCGTTATAAAGCCAAGAGAGTTGCGGCGACCCAACGGCGTGGAAACACCCATTTGCCTAAGTTTAGAAGCGCGACCCGGACAGCAGGTCGTCGCGGTCGCTCCTCAGGCCTTGAACGGCCGGCACGCCGCTGGTGGTTTCGAGGTTTATCACCGCTACATCGTTGGTGTTGCCGTTGGTAACGTAGAGTGTCTTTTCATCCGGCGATAGAGTCACGCTGTTGGGATTGTTGCCCGTATACTTCGCGTGAGCCGCGGGCAGAAGATCGTCCGGAGCGCCAGCCGGAATCGTCTCAGAAACTTTATTGGTCGCGATATCGATGACATCTACAGTATCGGTCTCGTCCTCAGCCACATAGAGCTTGCCTTGAGAGGCGTTCAACACCATCTTGTTTGGCTGTCCGACAATCTTGATACGGTCGCTGACGATCGCGGGAGAAGAGAGACTGACGACGTCGATTTCACGATCGCGCAGGCCTGGAAATGTAGGCGGTGCTGTTTCGACCACCCAGAACGGATACTCGCCACCCGGAACTCCTGAGGCGTTCACGGGATCGATTTTGCCTGGACGAAGATCCAGTTCGTCGGTTTTCGACCAAATTCCATTCTTCTTGGTCAGTATGGAGATCGAATCGTCGTAGTAGTTATTTACGACTAAGGTGAGACCGTTTGCGCTGATGGTGATGCCGGCGGCGGCCGGAGAAGGTGATTCCGGAGGGATCGGTCTGGCCGATCTTTGGCCCTGACGGGAAGTTCATCAGGTTGTACCCGGAGGTGAGGATCAACAGTGTTTTGTGATCCGGGCTCTCCACTGTTGTCACGGACTGGCCGGCCAGATACTCAGGATAGTTCGGCAAGTCAAGGTTCAGTGGCTCGAAGTGCGCGCCAGCCGGGGCTGTGGGCGTAAGGATCTGACCAGTATTTGGAATCACCTGAGCCGTCGGTTCATCGCCATCGCCTTAGGCGAAGGTACGCCCTGTGACTAGAAAGGGCCTGATACATAGGGCGGCCATAATGACCACCGGTTTCATTGGTTTGCTATTCATGATGGGATCTCCCGGTAACAAATGAATGCTACAAACGATTGAACAGACGGAGACAATAGGTTTGCGCCGCGTCCAGATGGTGAGAACTGAATTCAAAATGGCCGGAAGGCGGAAAAGATGCGAGTTCATCGCGGTTTGAAGGGCTTCCGAGTATGCGATACTCGGACCACACTCGCATGTGAAAGCGGTAAAGACACCGCTTGGGAAGGCAGCACGTGGCTAGTATCCGGACGGCTTACCGCTTTGTATCATCCATAGCTGCTGCGGCGATTGCGCTGGCTGTTCCGGTGGCGTTTGCGCAGAAAGGGAATGGCCCGCCGAGTTCCGCGGGAAGTTCTTCGGCGGGCTCGCCGACGGGACGCAATCCGACCGCGACGAATGGAAATTCATTCCCGCTTCCCTCCTCTACCGGCAGTACGAACGGCCTAGCGCGACCGATTTTTCTGAGCGGAAGCGTGCTGTTCGACGACGGGACGCCTCCGAACCCGAATATCAATATTCAGCGCATGTGCGGAGCCTCGATACGGCTCGAGGCGCATACGGACCGGACGGGTCATTTCTCGTTCCAAATGGGACAGGACCGGGAGGTCGACACCGATGCGGAGGACACAAACGCAGGACTGGGGATACCGGGTACCGGCCGATCGGCGTCTCGAACGGGCGCTACTGGCCAATTCGCCGGTTCCAGCACTCCACTCGCCAATTGCGAACTTCGCGCTTCGTATCCGGGATACCGGTCGGACCTGATCGACCTTTCTTCACGCCATACGCTGGACGATCCGAACGTGGGAACGATCATCTTGCACAGACTAGCGAGCGTACACGGGACAACGCTCAGCATCACGACGGCGATGGCCCCCAAGGGCGCGCAAAAGGAGTACGAGAAGGGACAGCAGTTGATGGCGAAGGACCGCTTTGAGGAAGCGGAGAAGCACCTTGCCAGAGCTACTGAGATTTACCCAAAATACGCGATCGCCTGGTGCGCATTGGGCGATGTACAGCATCGGTTGGGAAAGATCGAAGACGCTCGGGCGTCGTACGCGACGTCAATCGCGGCCGATAGCCGATATGTCAATCCTTACGCACAGCTCGCGCTGCTGTCCGCACAGGCAAACAAGTGGCAGGAAGCGGCAGATTACACGCAAAGGGTCATTCAATTGAATCCAGTTGAATTCGCGAGCGCATTCTGGTTGAACGCCGTCGCGAATTACAAACTGCACAAAGTTTCGGATGCGGAGCGCAGCGTCCGCCGGGTTCTGGAGATCGATTCGCAACACCAATACATCGAGGCCGAGAGCCTGCTGGGAGAAATCCTTTTCGAACGACGGGAGTACGTTGAAGCCGCGCAGCATCTGAGGGCGTACCTGGCATTGAATCCCGATCCGCAGCGAGCGCAAGCGGCCCGGGAGGCGCTACAAAAACTCGAGCAGGCGAGCGCGGAAGCCAAGAAATAGAAGGGCGGGAACGTTGCTCCATCGCGCTAATCTGGAAGTGCAATGGAGTTACCCCAACGGCCCGAAGTGGCGCGGCAAAGGTTGACGGAGCTGCGCGAAACGCTGCTTACATTGCACAAGGCACTGCTCGATTCCGAGCGCACGGCGTATGAAATTGTGCATGGAACGATCGCATCGCCGGCAGCGTTCCTGCAGTTGCTGATCCATGACAACTGGTTCGCGTGGCTGCGTCCTGTGACGACTCTGCTGGTGCAGATCGACGAGACGCTGGCGGCGAAAAATCCTGCGGCGAGCGATCGGCAATTCGAGCAATTGATCGCAGATACGCGGGCACTGCTCTCGCCCTCGAGAGAGGCGAACGGGTTCTGGAAGCGGTACTCGGGCGTCGTGCAGCGCGATCCGGGCGTGGCCGTGCTGCATGAGCAGGTAGAAAAGCAATTGGCTGCCTGAGTTAGACGTTCGCATCAGAGAAACGGAAGAAAACGAGGTCGCCGGGATCTCACGGGTTATGCCCAGTGGACGAGTTTGCGAGCCGCTGGAGGTCACGGCCGAGGAGCGGCAGAAAAAACTGGAAAGGTGGGCGAAGCGTCCGGCAAGGCCTACCGTGCTCACCAGCGTCGTTCATTTGGCAACTTACAGGAGCCCAGTGCTACGATCAAGCCGACGGAGTTGGGTATCCGCATAGACGTACAGCGCTTGCCCGAAGGGCTGTTCCTCGCAGCAGCTCGGATGACTCCCCGGATTAGTCGCACAGCCGCCCAGTATCGCCGAGGTGCTCGACATTGCGCGAGACGTCACTCGCTAAAACTGATTGAAGCGCGACTAAACGTGTAGGATCGCCGGATCTTTCGTAGCGAAACTAAGGGCTGATGGCTTTGGAACGAGCACTCCCGTGCGGTCGGCAGGTGGTGCTCTTATACGTCAACAAAAGGGCTATCGCGTATCCGAAATCAGCCAGTCATTGCCGTGTTTGACTAAGACGTAGGTCATGGGCACGCCTGGACTTTGCTTCTGGGCGCCATCGTCGAAGATCTGATTCACCTGGTGCACGCAGGCCACGGTAGCGCGGTTGCCTTCGATTTTGGGTGCTGCCGCTGGACGAATGCTCATGAAAATAGATCGAGCGCTGTTCAGTTCATCCTTAACTGTTCGCCGCGACAGTCCGGGCCGTAGTGCCGTGATGTTGGCGAGATCTTTTGTACTCCAGGCCTGCGAGTACTTCTGGAGCGTGGCGATGATCGCGTGCTCTTCGCCAGAAACGGAACGTCGAGGCGCAGCGACATTAGCGCGTATATTTGTTGGCAATTCGCCGAAATAGCTCGCCAAACCGCGGTTAGCTGCCAAAGCATCATAAGTTATCTCCGGTGCGGCGGGCAGGGCCGGTGGCTCGATGGCTTTAATCGGTTTGACACTCACTTGCTGAGAGATGCTATCTTGCGGAGACGGTACGACCCAGGGCGAGAGAGGATTATGTTTTGCGCGGATCGGAATCGTGACTCGCGTTATATCGACCGCTACGGAGGCTGTTCCCTTCAAGACCTGAGGCGTCGCATTACGGGCAGCGCTATTGAAAGATCTCGATTGCTGAGCCGGAGAGGCGGAAGAGATAGCGGCAATTTCGAGAGGCGCGTGGCTCGGGTTCAAATCAGTCAGTCGCCGTTTTGAGCCGACCCACAGCAACAAGCAGACCACGGTTGCGGCTAGCATCACGACCGCCAGGGCCATAAAGGCGCTTAGGGTCTTACCGGACTCGCGGGTAATTCGCGCCATCAGTAAAGCGGACATAGCGAACTCAGTTTCGTTTCCTAGGATAAGCCGTCGGGAGTAGGCGGAAATATCCATAACGGGCAACTCGGCGCAAGAAGCCACTTAAAATATTCTCTACGCACGAGTTGGGCGACTCACCCGGCATAAGTACCGGTACGTTGAGGACCCTCGTTCGCGATGCCCGCTCGTGCATTTTGTTTAGACGAGAGCGTCCCCCTGCTATGCGCGTCGGCGAGATCACGGAGGGGCAAACGTGAAAGGACGGGTCATGGTAGCGCAAACACTAAAGATCGCTCTCATTGGAATTCTGGCTTCCTGTCTGGCGAGGACACAGAATTTGAGTGTGCCGGTAACGCCGACCCTGGCATCCGTTCTTCCGCCGAAAAACAATTGTTCCGGACGGACAGGTCTCGCCTGTGTGATGCCGAACCTTTATGGCCCATACGGTCTGGTACTGCCGAACGCGATGTACCCGGCAAGGTTCAGCTCATTGTTCCAGTCCACTTTTCCGGCTTTGAACAGCGCCATCGCTTCGCAGATCACGTTATTGCCGATTCCCAGCCCAGCGTCCGGTTTTACCTACGAGTTCGACAATTCGACCGGCGTGTACCGGCGCTCCACGGAGGATCTTGGCCCGCTGATGACTGAAAGGGCCGAGACCATCGGCCGTCACAAGTTTCATTTCGGGACGGCGTACCAGCGTTTCCGGTTCGATACCATCGACGGGCACCCGTTGCACAATTGGCCAGCCGTTTTTACGCACGGGACGGGTACCGGTCCGGGGGGCGCCACCGAGCCATACGAGACGCAGTTCATTACGACGAACAATTCACTGGATCTGAAAGTCAATCAGTTCACGTTTTATGGCACGTATGGTTTAACCGACCGCATCGATATATCGGCAGCGATACCGTTTGAGCAAATTGGCATGAACGTCGCGTCGTACGCCACGATCAATCGAACGGTGAACACGGAGCCTGCACTGGTGAATGGAGTCTCGCAACCTTGTTGCAGCAGTGGTCCGCCATACGCAAACTATTTCGATCCCGCAAATCCAGCCGGCAGTCTGACGAATACATTTTCCAATAACCAATACGCGCCCGGCATCCTGAACAATTCGACGAAGACCAACAATTTGTATTTCGATCCGAGCCGGAACAATGCCCAAGGTCTGGGAGACGTTACGCTCCGCTTCAAGGGGCGCGTCTATCGGGGCGAACGGGTGGTCATTTCGCTACTCACCGACCTACGGTTGCCGACCGGAGATGCCATGAATTTTCTGGGTTCCGGATCGCTCGGCTGGAAGCCTTTCGCAGCGATCTCTGTGCGCAGCGGTCCGGTTACTCCGCACTTTAATTTGGGCTATCAGTGGAACGGATCGTCAATCCTGGGCGGAAACATCATTGCCGGAACCAAGAACAACCTGCCCGGGTATGCATTCTTCTCGGCTGGTAGCGATCTGCACATTTCGCGACGAATCACCGTAGCGGCAGATTACGTGGGTCAGGAGTTGATCAATGCGCCTCGGATCGGCGTGGCAACCTATACGTCGCAGGCGCCTTTGGTCGCCACTGGTCAGACTGGTACGTTTGCGACCGTCGCTCCGCTCGCCAATCAAACTTACAACCAGAGCAACTTGTCCGCGGGCCTAAAGGCAAACATCGCGGATCATCTCATTGTTTCGGCGAACGCCTGGATCGCATTGAATAGTGGTGGGCTTAGGCAGAATGTGGTGCCATTGATCGGTCTGTCTTATACGCATTGAGCGCAGCTTGGCGCTTTAGCCCAATCGACTACACGATCACAACCCGTTCATGCGGGAGCTGCGGTCATCGTCGCTGCGGGCCGAAATGGAGCCGGATCGAAAACGGAAAGAATCTGCTGAACCATGTCTTCGCGGCTCTTAAACCGCGACTCTTCATAACACCCCAAGGGATTCATCACGGCATTTACCAGGCATTTGTTGCAATAAGTGCATGGCACCAGGGGACGATCCGCGCCCGACGCGAACTGTTTCACGAGATCGTTATTCGCAATCAGCGGGCGAGCGATAGTGACGGCATCGCATTTTCCACTCTCGATCGCGTTTCGGATTACTGAGGCCGTCTGAAATCCTCCCGTACAGAGCACCGGGATGCCTACTGCTTTCTTTATGCCGGCGGCATCCGGCAAATTAATTCCTTCGATTACGTCGCCGCGTGCGTGCAGCCATTGCTGATGAACCAGTTCTCCACTCACATCGTTGCGAATCAAAAGGTAATTCTGAAATGTCTTAGAACCGCTCGCGATCATCGCGTCATAGACCTTCAGAAAATCATCGATTGGTAAATCCCCCGCGGGATTTTTCGGATGGGGGAAGAACGCGCCCCGAGAGACATGAATTGCGTCCACCCCCGCCTCTTCCAGCCACTTCGCCACGACAATTGAATCGTCCAGAGTATTGCCGCATGGTTCAGTAAGAACCATCGCGTTGGCGTCTTCGGTCGCGCTGAGCTTAGCCTGCAGATGGAAATCTCGCCCCACTTTTTGACGGATTGCCCTCACGATCTCCAGCAGGAATCGAGCACGGTTCTCCAGAGTCCCGCCGTACTCATCTTTTCTGTCGTTAATGGCCGACGAAAGAAACTGCGTGATCAGGTAACCGTTGGAGGAGTGGAGTTCCACGCCGTCCAATCCTGCTTCCCGGACACGGCCAGCACCGTCGGCAAAGGCATTTACCGTTTCGGCGATATCGGCTTTACTCATTCGCTCGGCTTTGAATCCATGAAGCGGGTCGTCGCGATCGGTTGAACTCAGTCCAGTGGGAAATTCAAACCCGGGCAGGTCCCTCTGTCGTCCACCATGACTTAGCTGAAGAATGAATTTGCAATCGTACTCGTGAACGCGCTTTCCGAGTTCCTGCCAGAACGGAATGCACTCGTCACGATCAATCGTGGCGTAGTTCGGCAGAATACGGCCACGCATTTGTACCGGCACAAACGAGGACAGGATTGCCCCTACCCCGCCACTCGCGAATTTGACTTCCCAGTTGATGCGCCCCTGGTTTCCCGAACCATCGTAGTTATCAAAACGTCCCGCAACATTAGAACGGAGAATTCGATTCTTGATTGTGAGATTGCGGAATTGGAGCGGCTGGAACAAGGCGTCGGGCATAAATCGTACCTCGCAAAGGATACCTGAAATGGGGCTCAGAGAAACCAGAAGTATATATGAAAGAGCTTGGAGGTGTTCGGACGTTCGCGAAAGTTCTATCGTTATCATTCATAGATGCCGATTCCGACGAGCGTGGCTTTCCGCGCAACGTCAAATTGCCACGTGAACCGCTACGCGAGCGTGTCCGTACTTTTCTGGCTCGCGACAACGACCCTACTCGGCGGCCAGACTTCCATACCCATGGCGCAATACAACAATCTGCGCACCAACGTGAATCTCGATGAACATGTTCTGACGACCTCAAATGTGAACCCGAAGCAGTTTGGAAAGGTCTTCACGCGCAAGCTGGACGGCTACAGTTACGCCCTTCCTCTCTATATGCCGAGCGTCCAGATTCCGGGACGCGGGCCGCGAAATATTGTGTATGTTTCGACTCTGCACAACACCGTTTCTGCGTTCGATGCCGAGGATCCGGCGGAATCGAAGCCCTATTGGAGCATTACCCTGGGGCGGTCGATTCCATTTCCGCCGGGCGAGATGCTCGGCTATGTTCAACCCGAGATGGGGATCATGAGCACGCCGGCAATCGATCCATCAACGGGCACGCTCTACGTCGTTGCTACGACCCAGCAAGGCTCGAATGCCGCCTTGTTTTTGCACGCGCTCGATATTGCGACCGGTGCAGAGAAATTCGGCGGACCGGCGCTTATCCGGGCGCAGGTGAGCGGTTCGGCAACCGGTAAAGACCGCAACCCGGACGGCACCATCGTTTGGAATCCGAATACGCGCATGCAACGCGCCGCACTTCTGGTTACAAACCAGATCGTCTATATCGCGTTTTCCGCGTATGGGGCGTTCTATACCGAGCACGGTTGGGTGATGGCATATAACGCCTCGAATGTCCAAGAGCAAATCGCCGTATTTATGGACACGCTGAACGGACAGCGGGGCGGTATCTGGCAATCCGGCGCGGGACTCGCGACCGATCCAGAGGGCAACGTATATCTGATGAGTGGCGACGGAACGTTCAACGGAACCACTGATTTTGCCGACAGCTTTATCAAGCTGGGGCCGCATCTGGAACTGCTCGATTGGTTTACGCCGAGCAACTGGAAGGCGCTGTTCGATAACGATCTCGATCTGGGCGCGGGCGGTCCGATTCTCTTCCCGGATTCGAATCTCCTGGTGGGCGGAGGCAAAGACGGAATCGTCTACTTACTCGATCGCAGTAAACTGGGACACCTGGAAGGCGCAGGCAGCGGCGCGATTCAATCGTTTCAGGCGACACCGCCGTGCACGGGCGTTGGTAAATGCATGGAGATCCACAGCACTGCACTGTGGAACACCTCGCCCGATGCGGTTTACTACATTTGGGCCTGGAACGACGTGCTGCGAGGCTTCCGTTTTCATGCCGGCCATTTCGATACGGAGCCGTTTTCGCACAGCTCGGTGGCGTCCGCCTATCCGGGCGGCAGCCTGACGGTATCCGCTGACAGGGATACAGCCGGAACGGGAATCGTATGGGCCACGACGACCAAATCGAGTTCACTGGTCAATGTGGTCCCCGGGACGCTGCGAGCCTTCGATGCGTTGAACCTCTCACACGAGTTGTGGAACAGCGATATGAATGCAAAGCGCGATGCGCTCGGCAATCTGGCCAAATTCGCGCCGCCGGTGGTGGCTAACGGCCGCGTTTACGTTTCCACTTTCTCGAACCAGTTGGATGTGTATGGATTACTTCCGGGAAGTGTAGACAGGAGCGCTGAAGCTATTCCGGCAGCGCACGCCGCAATTCGATGACGACAACTTCCGGTGGGCAGTTATAACGAATGGGCAGCATCGAACAGCCGGCTCCGGCGCTGGTATATCCTTGCATTCTGTCGTATTGCCAGTGGCCGGACGAATATGCCTTGGGACACGGCGCATTATGCCGGATCGAGCCGATCAGCGGCAGCCGGACCTGCCCGGCGTGCGTGTGCCCGCAGAGATAGAGCTGCACGCCCTGTTGCGCAGCGTCGGCAAATAGCTGGGGTGTGTGGGCGAGCAGTATTTTGAAGCTGTTTTGCGGAACCGACGCAAGCGTGCCTTCCAGATCGTCACACTGATAATCGAACGGATCGTCGATGCCTGCCAGCCATATGGAGGCGTTTGCGTTCTGAAGCTCGACCGCTTCGTTCACGAGCATGTGGACACCCATGTCTTCCAGCGCCAAAGCGATTTCCGAAACATCGTGGTTGCCCAATATTGCGAAAATTCCGCGTTTCGCGCGAATACTGGACAGAATCCGCCGCATGCGCGGATACACCTCGGTGCACGGGCCTTCGTCTTCGTAGCGATAATCACCGGTAATCAGGCACACATCGGGCCGCAAGCTTTCGAGGGTGGGCGCCAGAGCCTCGACCAAACCATCCACACCATCGATATGCAGATCCGATAATGCAGAATCTCAAAGCCGTCGAACGCCGGCGGAAGAGTGGGAAATTCGAGCGTGAGCCGCCGAACTACCGGAGAGATGGCGTTCCGCAAACCGCGCCCATACAAGCCTACGGCTTTGAGGGCGAGTTTTACCCACGGCGTGATGAAAATGTCTTCGTGTCGAAAAATAAAGGCTTTGTTGCGTAATTTCCGGCCGGTCCTCGCGAACCGTTCTTCGACAGCGATTCTGGTTTTCAAGCGCTCGGTTA
Source organism: uncultured Acidobacteriaceae bacterium (assembly GCA_963722935.1). Taxonomy (GTDB): domain Bacteria; phylum Acidobacteriota; class Terriglobia; order Bryobacterales; family Bryobacteraceae; genus Bog-105. The sequence continues at coordinate 299,175 of CAVROY010000004.1, forward strand.
ACGAGCGTTCCTCAACAACAGGGGTCATACGGGAGAATTTGGAAACAGCGGCGGCCGAGCGCCAACCTTACCTCATCGTACAGTACGCATCAAGATATGAGCCCCGTGTTCGCGAATCGACACACCTTCGCCTATCGCGGCGGACCGCTCCACTTGAAGAACACCACCGCGAGCGGCGGCAGATCGATGGTAATCGAGTCGTTCCGGCCGTGCAAAGGGATTGGCACGGTATTCACACCTCCGAAGTTTCCGCGACCGCTGCCGCCATACAGCGTCGCGTCGGAGTTGAAAATCTCTTTCCAAAAGCCTTTGCGCGGGACACCGATGCGATAGCTGTCGCGAGGCACGGGGCTGAAATTGCAAACCACGGCGATGCTTTCTTCCGCCGAGTGGCTCTTCCGCAAAAAGCTGAGCACGTTTTTCTCGGAATCGTGGACGTCGATCCATTCGAAGCTGGAGGGACTGTTCTCGCAGGTCTTCAGGGCCGGCTCCTCGCGATACAGACGATTCAAATCGCCGAGTAACAGGCGCACACTGCCGTGGGCGGGAAAATTCAGCAGTGCCCAATCGAGGCTGGCATCATGATTCCACTCCGCCCATTGCGCGAATTCGCCGCCCATGAAGAGCATCTTCTTGCCAGGCTGCGCATACATGTAGGAGTAAAGCGACCGCAGATTCGCGAACTTCTGCCAGTTATCTCCCGGCATCTTGCCGATCAGCGAACCTTTGCCATAGACCACTTCGTCGTGCGACAGAGGCAGAACGAAGTTTTCGTTAAACGCGTAGACCATCCGAAAGGTGAGTTCATGATGGTGAAACTTGCGAAACAGCGGGTCTTGCGCCATGTACTGCAGGGTGTCATGCATCCAGCCCATGTCCCACTTCAAGCCGAAACCTAATCCGCCGACATATACGGGACGTGAAACCATGGGCCAGGCCGTGGATTCTTCGGCGATGGTTTGAACATCAGGTTGGCCGCGATACACATCTTCGTTCATGAGCCGCAAAAACGAAATCGCTTCCAGGTTCTCGCGCCCGCCATATTGGTTGGGTATCCATTCGCCCTCACGACGCGAATAGTCGAGGTACAACATGGAGGCGACGGCATCGACGCGCAATCCATCGGCGTGGTACGTATCCAGCCAAAACATCGCGCTACTGATCAGAAAGCTTCTCACCTCGGGCCGGCCGTAATTAAAGATAAAGCTGTTCCAATCCGGGTGTATGCCGCGGCGCGGATCGGCGGGCTCGTATTCATGAGCGCCATCGAAATATCCAAGCCCGTGCTCATCGTTCGGAAAATGCGAAGGAACCCAGTCGAGAATCACGCCGATTCCGTTCCGGTGAAACTCATCGATCAAGCGCATGAAATCCTGCGGCGTGCCGTAGCGGCTGGTTGGCGCAAAGTAGCCGGTGGTCTGATAACCCCAGGAGCCGAAAAACGGATGCTCCATGATCGGCATGAACTCCACGTGCGTGAACCCCATCTCCTTCACATAGGGAACGAGTTGGGCCGCGAGCTCGGTATACGAAAGCGATCGATTCGCTTCTTCGGCAACACGTCTCCAGGAACCCAGATGGACTTCATAAATCGACGTCGGCGAATCCAGACTGTTGGCAGCGCGACGTTTCGTCATCCACTCCTGGTCGTGCCATTCGTAATCCAACTCCCAAACCCGGGAGGCGGTTTGGGGCGGTATTTCCTGCATAAACGCGAAGGGATCGGCCTTGTCGGCTCGATAATTCGTTACGTTCGACTCAATGTGATATTTGTAGTGCGCTCCCGCGCGAACGCCTGGAATAAAACCTTGCCAGATGCCGCCGTCCGACCGCGCAAGAAAATTCGCGCTCGCCTGCCATCCATTAAAGGTCCCAATAACCGAGACGGAGCGTGCATTCGGCGCCCAAACGGCAAACTGCGTACCGTCCCGTTCGGCGATCAGATGGGAGCCGAGCACCTCTGCGAGTTTGATGTGCGTGCCTTCACGGAAAAGATAAATGTCGTTTTCGGTCAAAAGCCGGATAGCCATAGTCGTTCGGCGCCTATGCACCAACGAGGCCCAATATTCCACGCAGCGGAATCTGAACCCAGTCGGGCCTATTATTCAACTCGTAGGCGACTTCGTACAGCGCCTTCTGCAAAACGAAAGAATCGAGCAGGACGCGGCGTTCGTCTGCGCTGGCGGGCAAGAATCCGGAAGCTTCGCCTTGGCGGAAGTAGCCATTCAGATAAATCGCGCCGATCCAGGCTGACCAAAACGCCGCCCAGGATTCGATGGATGTTCTATTTTCGGGATCAGTGGAAACGCCTGTCACCTGCCCAAACAGCGCGGCATAGGCGGCATATTGGAAAGACCGGATCATACCGGCCACATCACGCATGGCGAGGCCTTTGGCTCTACGCTCCCGAAGCGGCCGTGCCGGTTCGCCTTCAAAGTCGATGATCATGAAATCGGACCCCGTATAAAGAACCTGCCCCAAGTGATAGTCGCCGTGAAAGCGTATTCGATCGACGTGGACCGGCTGGTCGCGCAGCGCCGCAAAGCGGTCCATCACGCGGTGCTCCATTTTGAGTAGGAGGTGCGCATCTTCCGCTGCATCGCCCGTAAGCGCGGCCTGTTTTCTGCGGAGCAGCTCAAACGCGATGTCCGCCTGAGCTTGCATGTCTCGCTGCAGATTTTTCGCGTCCTCAGCCGTGAAAGGCTCGGAAGCAAATGCAGCATCGGCGCTTCGCTGAGCCAGCGCTGCGTGCATCTCCGCTGTTCGCTCGCCAAGCAGAGCGGCTGAGTGCGCGTAATCGCCCAGCAAGTCACGAATGTCCGGCGGAATCTGCTCAGAGGCAAGCTGCATTGGATGAACGTTCGCAAGTTTCGGTGCATAGGCGCTCACGGCTAGTGCGCGCTGAAAGAAGCCGCTGAGCGAGTCGAGCGTATATTTCCAGGCGTCGCCTTGATTCTTCACGAACTGCTGCAGGATGCCCGCGGCATACGTCGTTCCGTCGTTTTTCGTGTATTCGAGCTTGCCGAGAACGGCCGGCGTATGAGCAAATCCATGCTCGGTCAGAAATGTTCCAATTTCCAGATCGGGATTAATGCCCGGCTCGATCTTTCGAAAGAGCTTGAGAATGAACCGATCGCGATAGACGACAGACGTGTTGCTTTGCTCGGCGCGGGAGACGAAACTATCGATAGCTGTGGCAGAAAGACTGCAATCCTCGGGCAGTGCGAGCGTACGCGATGCGCTGAACTGGCCTTGGGAGCCTTGAAAGATTCGATTGCACGCAATCGCGCTCAGTAAGGACTCCCGGAACCCGCCGCTCGACAATGCGTCGTAGATGTTCCCCTGCCGGCCATCGGCCGACCGGTACGCCCCAATAACGTTTGCGTCCACATCGGCAGCGCCGTCGCCGAACAGGACCGGGAGCATATATTCATCGGAGCTGCCGTCGGTGTAATCCAAGCGGACCGGAAGAACGTAGGCAGAACCCGTCGCCGGAATGACGTCTTCGATCGCAGCTTTTTGAATGGTCTTCGCTTTAGCCCGAAACCAGCGGCGAGCCGCGATGAATTGCGGTAGAACGTTCGCGAGCTGCTGCAAGACAACTTCGCTGAACGGGTTCTCGAGGGAAGGAATATCGAGAGATAGCGTTTCAAAAGAAACCATGGATTGCAATCCCCAGCTCACACTTTTATAGGAAGTACTCGAAATCCGTTTCGACGCGCAGCCGCTTCCGAATGCGGAAGATGTGCCCGGGCACACTGGCAGGATCCAGCTCCACATAATTTCGCCGGCCCGTCCACATATAACGCGCACCGGTGAGCAGGTCGTTCGCCAGGTATGGACGATCCTCGTCGATGTCGAACTGGTCGAGCGGTAATTCGACGAATCCCGATTGTCGATGGTGCGGATCGAGGTTCACAACCACCACAATCAGATTCGAGGAATCGGCCGAGCGCTTGCTGTAGCAGATGAGCTGTTCGTTATCGACAGGATGAAAATCCAGCAGCCAATCGCTTTGCAATGCGGGATTTTCCTGGCGAATGCGGTTCACCAGCGAAATCAATTCACGCAGGCTGTCGGGCCGATCCAGATTCCATTCACGTATCTGATACTTTTCCGAATCGAGATATTCTTCGCTGCCACGCTTGGCCGGGCGGCTCTCCATCAATTCAAACGCAGGTCCATAGATACCGTAATTTGCGCCTAGAGTCGCCGCGAGCAGGAAACGGATCATGAATGCGGCGCGCGTTCCGAGCTGCAGAAATTCAGTTAGGATGTCCGGCGTGTTCGGCCATTGATTGGGCCGGAAGAACTCGCGCACGGACGTTTTCGTCAATTCCGTCATATAGGTCGTCAGCTCGTATTTCGCCATGCGCCACGGGAAGTAGGTATAGGACTGGCTGAAACCGAGCTTCGCAAGCCGATACATGATTTTGGGGCGCGTAAAAGCTTCCGACAGAAACAGCACGTCGGGCCACTGGCTCTTGATTTCGTTAATGCACCACTCCCAGAACGGAAACGCTTTCGTGTGCGGGTTGTCAACGCGGAAAATGCGTACGCCTTGATCGATCCAGAATGTAAAGACGCTCTTCAGTTCCCGCCAAAGCTCAAACCAGTTCGGCGTCTCGAAATCGAAAGGATAAATGTCCTGATATTTCTTCGGCGGATTTTCGGCGTACTGAATCGTTCCGTCCGGCCGTTTCCGAAACCATTCCTCATGCTCTTTGACGTAGGGATGATCCGGCGAGACTTGGAAGGCGATATCGATGGCGACCTGCATGCGAAGCTCCGCTGCGCGTCCGACAAAGTGGCGGAAATCGTCCAGCGTTCCAAGCTGCGGATGCACGGCCTTATGACCGCCCTCTGGAGATCCAATCGCCCAGGGACTTCCAAAATCGCCTGGCTGCGCAACGACGGAATTGTTCGGGCCTTTTCGAAAAGTGGTTCCGATGGGGTGAACCGGCGGCAGATATACCACATCAAATCCCATTTCGGCTATATAGGGAAGCCGCTTTTCGGCATCCGCAAACGTCCCGTGATTGGTTGCATCCTGCCCGGTAGAACGAGGAAAAAACTCATACCAAGAACTGAACCGCGCACGCACCGGATCGACGACGATCGCAAGTTCCCGTTCGAATTCGGTTGCAAGCCGGCGATCGGGATAGCGCAGCATCATGTCGTTCAGACCGGGATCCGTTGCACGCGTGCGTCGCTCGCCAGCATCCGCGTCGATTCGCAGGAATTCCGCTTGCTCTGCAAGTCGGGACGCATCGGCGTCTTTGGCCCGTGACGCCGCGGCCTCGATCAACTCCGCGCCGATCAAGTAATCGATTTGCGTGTCGCCATTCGCGTCGATACGCTTCAGCAGATCGCGCCGCCAAGTCTCCCAATGATCCACCCAGGCCTGCAGTGTGTAACGATAACGGCCCAGCTCAGTCACCGGAAACTCGCCGAACCAGCGGTCATTGACCAGCGGACGCATCGGCGTTTCAATCCACGGCTTCGATTTCTCATGCCGGAACAGCAGCACGGCAGCTACGGCGTCGTGGCCGTCGGTGAAAATATCGGCTTCGATGCGCACCAGGTCGCCAACCGTTCTCTTGGCTGGAAATCTGCCGGCATCCACCTCCGGAGCGACGCCTTCGATGACAACGCGGCGCCGACCCTCTTGCTTCGGCTTTTGTTCTGTACGCGCCGAGTCTGTTGTGGGGGCAGGACGCTCTTCAACAGCAGTACGCTTATTCACGGCCATCGCTGGTGGGACAAAATGCCGGGCTAGGACGTTACAGACTGACCTGCGCGGGCGCGTTTGTTCTGCTCAATCAATGCCTTGTACAGCTCAATCGTTTGCTGGGCAATGGCGGTCCAACTGAACTTTTCTTCGACACGCCGCCGGCCTGCCTCACCAAAACGCCGGCACTGTTCGGGATCTAAAAGAAGATCTGAAACCTTTGCTCCTAGTTTGCGGGCGAAGCCCTCCGGATCCAGTGGAAAACCGGTGTGCGGGTCCTGATCGAATGGAACCAGATATCCTGTCTCACCATCCACAACTACCTCTTTGATGCCTCCTACCGCGCTGCCGACTACGGGGGCTTTACACGCCATTGCTTCGAGATTGATGATGCCGAAGGGTTCGTAAACCGACGGACAGCAGAATACCCGAGCGTGGCTATAAAGCTGAATGACTTCCGGCTTCGAGATCATTTTTTCAATCCAGATGACGTGTGGATTAAGTTTCTTCGCCTGGTCAACTTTTTCGCGCATTTCCGCGGCAATGTCGGGCGTGTCGGGCGCGCCTGCGCAGAGAACAACCTGTGTATCCGGCGGCAGATATGGAATCGCATCCACCAGATACGTAACACCCTTCTGACGCGTGATTCGGCCCACGAACAACACGTATGGCATGTCGGGATCGACTCCATAGGTGCGAAGCGCCGTGGTGTCACTCGTAAACCGGTATTCGTTCAGATCGATGCCGTTATAGATCACATGAACGCGCTCGGGCGGAACAGGATACACGCGCAAAATGTCCTGCTTTGTGCCGTTGGAAACGGCAATGACAGCATCCGCACTGAGAATGGCCGTTCTTTCCATCCAAGAGCTCAAAGCATACCCGCTGCCGAGCTGCTCCGCTTTCCAGGCACGCAGCGGTTCCAGACTATGCGTGGTCAGAACAAACGGAATTTTGTAAAGCAGCTTGGCCAAAAATCCGGCCATCGAAACATACCAGGTGTGGGTGTGGACGACGTCGATATCGACCAGCGCTTTGATCTGCGTCAGATTGAGGCTAAACGCCTCCAGAGCGCCTTTGAATTTTTCCGTGGTCCCATTGCCGATCTCTTCCCATGGTTGAGCGCCGCGCACATGTAAGTCACCCTGATCCGATTGCTGGTCGCCCCAGCAATAAACTTCGACCTCAATCTTTTTGGCCAGCTCGCGGCTTAAATAGTCCACGTGAACGCCGGCGCCTCCATAGACGTAGGGAGGGTATTCGCGCGTGAAGATCCCGGCTCGCAAAATCTAAATCCTCCAGCTACTTACGGATTGGATTAGCTGGAAGATCGTTTCGTCCCGGATTATTTCTCCTTTTATTCGCCTATACTGAAGACGTGCCGTGCCGGGCAGATGCTTATGTGGAATTGCACGCGCGGTCTGCCTTTTCTTTTCTGGAAGGCGCGTCGTTGCCCGAAGAGTTAGCGTCGTGCAGCAAAGAGCTCGGTCAAAGCGCCCTGGCGATTACGGACGCTCATGGCGTATACGGCTCCGCACGTTTTCATCTGGCCGCCAAAAAACTCGAGTTTAGAGCCTTGATTGGGGCGGAGGTGAATTCTTCCGGCAACGGCCGCTACACGCTTCTCGCGGAAAATCGTCACGGATATCAGAATCTATGCCGCTTGATAACGCGCACCAAGTTTCGCGAGGGCACGCCCGGAAAGCCGGAAAAGCCATTTGCATCGCAGGAAGATTTGGCGGCACACGCCGGCGGGCTGGTTTGTTTGACTGGAGGCGATGAAGGCCCACTCGCGGAGATCTTGCGCCAGACGACCGGGCCAGGCGCTGCCAGTGAAGCTCGCAAATGTCTGGAAGATCTGGTTCGCATTTTTGGTCCAAAGAACGTTTTTGTTGAAGTGCAGCGTCACTACCGGCGCGAGCAGGAAGCGCGCAATCAGGCTTTGGTGGAGCTGGCCCGCAGTATGAATCTGCCGCTCCTTGCAACCAATGGCGTATCGTATGCAACCCCGGAGCGGCGCGAATTGCAGGACGTGCTGACCTGCATTCAACAGAAGACCACCATTGCCGAAGCCGGAACACTGCTCAGTTTCAATGCAGAGCGGCATCTGAAGACATCTGAAGAGATGGAGCGCTTATTTGCCGATCTTCCGGATGCCTTTTGCAATGCGGGCGAATTGGGAAAGCGGCTCGATTTCACGCTTGAAAATCTCGGCTACGAATTTCCGCGCTATCCGGTACCGTGCGGCGAGACCGAGATGTCTTACCTGCGGCAATTGACCGATGCGGGCGCGCGAGGTCGCTATCAACCCTACACGGAAACGGCCCAGCAGCAGATAGAACGCGAACTGGCGCTGATTGAGAAGCTCAATTTACCCGGATATTTTTTGATCGTCTGGGACATCGTCGATTTCTGCCGCCGGAACGACATTCTGGTGCAGGGCCGCGGCTCGGCAGCCAACAGCGCCGTCTGCTATTCCCTGGGGATCACTGCTGTCGATCCGGTCGGCATGGATCTTCTGTTTGAGCGCTTTCTTTCCGAAGAACGCGGCGAGATGCCGGACATCGATCTCGATCTTCCGAGCGGAGATCAGCGGGAACGCGCTATTCAATACGTCTACGACCGTTACGGGAAGCTTGGCGCTGCGATGACTGCCAATGTGATTACGTATCGCGGACGCTCGGCGGTACGCGATATCGGGAAAGTGCTGGGATATGACGAGCAGCAGATTGCGGAGCTCGCAAGCCAGATTAATACATTCGAGTGGCGCGATCCGAAAGATTCACTCGAGCGGCGCTTTCGCGATCAGGGGTTCGATCTCGCGGATCCGCGCACATTGAAATTTTTTTCTTTGACCAGTCAGATTCTCGATCTGCCGCGGCACTTGGGCCAGCATTCGGGCGGTATGGTGATCTGCCAAGGCCAGCTCGATTGCATCGTTCCCTTAGAACCGGCCACTATGCCGGGGCGCGTTGTCGTGCAATGGGACAAAGACGATTGTGCCGATCTCGGCATCATCAAGGTCAACCTGCTCGGCTTAGGCATGATGGCGGTTCTGAAAGAGACCATCGAGGTTATCCGCGATAGCTACAAGAAAGAAGTCGATCTCGCTCACCTGCCGGAAGATGATCCAGCGGTCTACGACTGCCTGCAAAAAGCCGACACCATCGGTTTGTTCCAGGTGGAAAGCCGCGCGCAAATGTCCTGTCTTCCCCGCATGAAGCCTGCGCGCTTCTATGACATCGTGGTGCAAGTCGCCATCATTCGTCCGGGGCCGATTGTCGGTCAGATGCTCCATCCTTATTTGAAGCGGCGGCAAGGATTGGAGAAACCGGTTTCCCTGCATCCCGATCTGGAACCGGTATTGGCGAGAACGTTAGGCGTTCCGTTATTTCAGGAGCAGCTCATCCGCATTGCGATGATTGCGGCTGGTTTTACCGGTGGCCAAGCGGAAGAATTACGGCGCGCCTTTGGGTTCAAGCGCTCGGAGAAACGAATGCGCGAAGTAGAAGTGAAGCTGCGCGAGGGCATGGAGCGAAAAGGCATCATCGGCGAGGTGCAGGATCGCATTGTGCAGGCCATCACATCGTTTGCGTTATACGGTTTCCCGGAATCGCACGCGGCGAGTTTCGCGCTTTTGGCTTATGCCAGCGCTTATTTGAAGTGCCACTATCTGGCCGCCTTCCTCACAGCTATGCTGAACAACCAGCCAATGGGCTTTTATTCGCCGGCAACGCTGGTCAAGGATGCCCAACGGCACGGGCAACGTTTTCGCCCGGTGGATATTTTGCAATCGGATTATAAATGTACAGTCGAAACGGACGGCCACGTGATGTATGTGCGCCTGGGATTGAATTATGTCCGCGGCTTGAATTCCACAACGGCAAAACAAATTGAGGCGGAGCGAAAGCAAAAACCGTTTCAGTCCTTGCGCGATTTGGTTCAGCGCATACCGGAATTGCAAAAAGACGAAATTGCCGCTCTTTCGGAACTGGGCGTGTTGAATGCTCTGCCAAAAGCAAAAGCGGATCGGCATCGGCGCGGCGCGTTGTGGCAAGCGGAGCTGGCGTTACAACCTGTAGGGGAGCTGCTCGAAGCGGCTACAGGCGACAGCAAAATCTCGCCGCTGAAAGCGATGACACCCGGGCAACGAACGAATGCCGATTTCAGCAACAGTGGGCTCAGTATCGGGAAGCACCCGATGACGTATTACCGCGAACGCATGCGGCAAATGAATATCATGGATGCCGCAACCGCGAAGGCGCAACGCGATGGAATGCTTCTAAAAGTCGCCGGATGCGTCATTACACGGCAACGCCCGGGAACGGCCAAAGGCTTCGTGTTTATGAGCCTCGAAGACGAGACTGGAATCGTGAACATCATTGTGCAGCCGGATCTCTTCGATAGAAGACGTCAAGCCTGCACCACCGCGCCTTACGTGCTGGTAAAAGGGGTGCTGCAAAGCATCACGGGTGTGATTTCCGTGAAAGCCGGCGACATTGAGGAACTGAGTTTTCGCGACGCAGCGGTTCTCCCTTCGCACGATTTTCATTAAAAATTAGCGGCGTCGTACGCTGGTATGATTTCGCATGCATCGCCGCAAATTTGCGACCGCCGCTATCGCGGGCCTGTTCGCAGCTACCCGCAAAGCATCAGCCCAAGAGCCTAAACCGGAACAACCGCCGACCACTCCGTCCGATGTTCGTCAGGCGCCTGGAATCCGGCCGTCCCCATTCGAACCGGAGGAGTGGACCGTTTCCGATCTTCAGCAACGCATGCGGCAGGGTCACTGGACCGCCGAGCGCATCGTAGAGCATTATCTGGAACGCATCGATGAGCTCGATCATCGTGGTCCACTCCTTCGCTCCGTACTCGAGTTGAATCCGGAAGCGCTGGCTATTGCGCGTTCACTCGATGCCGAATTCAAAGCAAAGGGCCCGCGCGGTCCGCTGCATGGCATTCCGGTTCTCCTCAAAGACAACATTGATACTGCGGACAGGATGCAGACCACTGCCGGCTCCCTCGCTCTGGTGGGAAGCCCTGTGCAGCGGGATTCCTGGGTGGCAGCGCGCTTACGCGCATGCGGGGCGATTCTCCTAGGCAAGACCAACCTCAGCGAATGGGCCAACTTTCGCTCTACGCATTCCACCAGCGGCTGGAGCGGCCGTGGCGGACAAACCAAGAATCCATACGCACTCGACCGTAACCCCTGTGGCTCAAGCTCGGGTTCCGGCGTGGCGGTTTCCGCCAATCTCTCCATGCTTGCGGTGGGAACCGAAACGGACGGCTCTGTGGTCTGCCCCTCGTCGATGTGTGGAATCGTTGGCATCAAGCCAACGCTCGGGCTCATCGGCAGGTCGGGCATTGTTCCCATCGCGCATAGCCAGGACACCGCGGGCCCCATGGCGAGAACGGTTCGCGACGCGGCGATTCTGCTCGGTGCGCTGGCAGGTGTTGACCCGCGCGATGCCGCTACGCAACCCGCCGCCGGAAGATCCTACGCCGATTACACACAGTTTCTGGATCGAAACGGCTTGCGCGGAGCGCGCATCGGAATCGCGCGACAGTACTTCAACATCGGCCCCGCAATCACCGCGGTCATGGAAGACTGCATCGCAGTAATGAAGAATGCAGGCGCCGAGATCGTAGACCCCGCGGATCTGCCTTCGTATGAAACCTGGCGCGATACCGAGTTACAAGTGCTCCTTTATGAATTCAAGGCCGATTTGAACAGCTATCTCCAGGCGCGCGGAGGAACGGTGAAATCGCTCGCCGATTGTATTGCGTTCAATCGCGCAAATCGGGCCGAAGAGATGCCGTTCTTCGAGCAGGAAATTATGGAGCAGGCACAGCAGAAAGGCCCCTTGAGCGAAAAGGCTTATAAGGATGCGCTCTCGACCAATCACCGTTTGACGCGCAAGGAAGGAATCGATGCCGTGATCGGCAAGCTCAAGCTGGATGCAATTGTTGGCCCCACTGCGGGTCCGGCCTGGCTGACCGATTGGGTGGACGGCGACCGTATAGACAGCGGCTGTGCGTCTCCTCCGGCAGTTTCCGGCTATCCGCATATCACGGTGCCCGCCGGATTCAAATTTGGATTGCCTCTCGGCATTTCGTTTTTCGGCGCGCCCTGGAGTGAGCCGAAGCTGCTCAAGTTAGCCTATGCATTCGAGCAAACCCGCAATGCCCGGCGCAAACCTGAATTCCTGCCTGCAGTGAACTTCTATGCGTAACTAACCGCCTGGCTGCATCCAAGAAGTGGTGCAGAGACATGGGTGACAAGCAGAAGGTATTGATTCTGGGAGGCGGTTTCGGCGGCCTTTATGCCGCGCAAGCGCTGAAGCGCGCGCCCCTTGACGTCACTTTGGTCGATCGGCGCAACTTTCATCTTTTCCAACCGCTGCTCTATCAGGTCGCCACCGGGTCGCTGTCTCCAGGAGAAGTTGCAGCCCCATTGCGGTCGGTTCTCAGCAAGCAGAAGAACACGCGCGTGCTGCTCGGAGAAGCTGCGGACATCGATCCGGTGGCCAGACAGGTCCTGCTGAAAGACGGAGCGTCTCTTGGCTATGACTCGCTGATTGTTTCGACTGGCTCTGAGAGTACGTATTTCGGACACGATGAATGGCGCGAATGGGCGCCCCCTCTGAAAAGCGTAGAAAATGCGACGATGATTCGTCAGAAAATTCTGTTCGCGTTTGAAGCCGCCGAGCGCATCACGGACATCGACGAGCGAAGGGCTTGGCTTACTTTTGTGATCGTCGGCGCGGGTGCAACGGGAGTAGAGCTCGCCGGCGCCCTCGGCGAGATCGCACGCCACACATTGAAAAACGATTTCCGGTCCATTCATCCAGCGGACGCCAGAATTCTCGTTTTGGATACGGCAGCGCATGTTCTCGGGAGTTACCCAGCCGATCTGTCGCTCAAGGCCGAGCGCTCGCTGCTAAAGCTGGGCGCTCGCGTACGCACCGGAGTGATGGTAACTTGCGTAGATGCTAACGGAGTCACTCTCCGGACCGGCTCAGGTTCCGAGCACATAGCTTCCCACACCGTGATTTGGGCCGCAGGCGTCGCAGTTTCCTCGTTCGGCAAGCAACTCGCGCAGCGGACCTCGGCTCCCACGGACAAAGGAGGCCGTATCAAAGTTCTGCCGGATCTCACCATACCCGGCTTTCCCGCAATCTTTGTCGTCGGCGATCTAACCTTCGCGCTTTCCAATGGCAAGCCACTGCCCGGCGTCGCGCAGGTAGCGATGCAGGGGGGCGCTTACGCCGCCCGCACCATCGTCAAGCGCCTCAAAGGCGACTCGCCAATTGAACCGTTCCACTATTTCAACAAGGGCGACATCGCGGTGATTGGCCGCGCGGCTGCGGTCGCCGATGTGTTCGGCATTCACCTGTCCGGCTTTCCTGCCTGGCTGGTTTGGCTTTTTGTTCACCTGCTTTACATCGTCGAGTTCCAGAGCAGAATTCTGGTCTTGATCGAGTGGGGATTTTTGTATCTCACGTACAATCGCGGTGCGCGCCTGATCACCGGAAGCACGGCAACGAAATCTGTCGCCACACCGGAGCCGCTCAAAAACGTTCCGGAAGACTGATTCAGTGGTACCTTAGTAAATCCCAGCATGGAGCTCGTGATCTCCGGCCCAGAAGGTCTCTCCAGCACAGCGGAATTGCGGAAAGACTCGCTGTCTTTAGGGCGCTCGGCCGATAATGACCTCGCATATCCCGACGATCCCTGGCTGTCGCGGAATCACCTGTGCTTCGAGCACCAGGAAAATGGCTGGTTCGTCCGGGACTGCCAAAGCCGTAACGGTACCGTTGTGAACGCAACCACGCTAAAAGAGCCTCATCGGCTGAAATCGGGTGACCGCATCTATGCCGGACATTTGACCATCGAGGTGCGCGACCGCGGTTCAGATCAAAAGAAAGACGTGATTTCTTTCGTGCCTCCCACGGAGGAGAAAAGCACTCGCGAGGCGACTATCGTAACCAGCCTCGATAAAGTTCTGGGAAAGACCGGGGAGCACGGGCTGCAATCCAGGCGGGGGCGCGCTCAATTCGCAGCGGATGGTACGCGCTCTCCTTCGGGCCGGACAGGAACTGGTTGGCCATCAACCATTGCAGGAGCTATTCCCCGCGATCCTCAATCTCGCCCTCTCGGCAGTGGAAGCCAAGCGCGGCGTGATTCTGACCCTCGACGATGGCGATTTGACCGTGCGCGCCAGCCAGGGCGATGGATTCTCCATCAGCACCGCCGTCCGGGATCGCGTCATTCGCCAAAAGTGCTCGCTGGTGATTAGCGACGCACAGGACGACGCAGCTCTGAGGGAGCAAAAGAGCATTGTTCTGCACCGCGTACACAGCATGATGGCGGTGCCTCTGCAAACCGGCGATCGCGTCATTGGGCTTCTCTACGCGGACAAGGGCGCCGTGATTCGCCCGTTTTCCTCTGAAGATCTCGATTTGCTGACCATGATGGCGAACATAGCGGCGATTCGCATTGAACATGCGCGCCTGGCTACTGTTGAGCAATCGGAGAAGCTGATGGAATCCGAACTGGAGCAAGCGAGCGAGATACAGCAAAGCCTGCTTCCACTCGAGCCGCCAAAATTAGAAGGGTACGATTTGGGAGGCTACAACCTGCCCTGTCGCACTGTAGGCGGCGATTACTACGATTTTCTCGCTTATAAAGATGGCCGGCTCGGCCTAATCGTGGGTGATGTCGCCGGCAAAGGTCTGCCAGCCGCGCTGCTGATGTCCAGCTTGCAGGCGCGCGTACAAATGCTGGTAGAGACCGCGCCAGATCCTGCTTCCGCGATTACGATTCTGAACCGCAACCTGGCGGAACGCGCCGTGCCCGGCAAATTCGTGACCTTCTTCTACGGCGTACTCGATCCCGCCACTGGAACGCTGCAGTACAGCAATGCGGGACACAATCCACCGCTTTTGCTGCGCGCGAACGGGCAGATGGAAGAGCTCACCGAAAGCGGCATGGTCATGGGTGTCCTCGCATCGAACAAATACGAAATCGGCGAAACGAAGCTCAACCCCGGCGACATGGTGGCGCTGTTCAGCGACGGAGTTACGGAAGCTTCGAATACCGTGGGCGAGGAGTTCGGCGAAACCGGACTGGCGGAATTTCTGCGAAAACATGCGTCCCGGTCCTGCGCCGAAATCATCGCCGGACTGGCAGACCACGTTCGGGAATGGTGCCGGAAGGCTGTATTTGCAGACGATTTCACCATTGTGCTGGTGCGCCGGCTTCCTGCGCCGGTGTAAGGCGTTACGCGGCCAATTGCTCGAGAACTGCGTTGGCGACCTGCTGGGTTGTGGCTGTTCCTCCCAAATCGGGTGTCACTCGTTCTCCGCGGGCGAGTACGGCACGCACCGCTTTTTCGATCCGCTTGGCCGCTGCCGCTGCGCCCAGATGTTGCAACATCATCGCGCCCGAGAAAATCGCAGCGAGGGGATTCGCCACTCCACTTCCCGCGATATCGGGCGCTGAGCCATGTACCGGCTCGAACATCGAAGGAAATCGTCCGCTGGCATCCAGATTCGCGCTCGCCGCGAGACCGATGCTGCCGGTGACAATTGCCGCGAGATCGCTGAGAATGTCGCCGAACAGATTCGAGGCTACCACGACGTCGAAGCTCTGCGGGCGCCGTACAAAGTTCATGGCCGCAGCGTCCACCAGCAGCGATTCGGTCTTTATTTCCCGAAATTCACCGGCGATCTCCTGAAAGATGCGGTCCCACAGCACCATGCCGTAACCTTGAGCGTTTGATTTCGTGATGGAAGCCACTTTGCCCTGGCGTCCACGCTTTCGCGCAAGCTCAAAGGCAAACCGGATCACACGCTCAATTCCCTGCCTCGTGAAGACGGCACTCTGGATCGCGACTTCCTGGGCATGGCCTTCATAAACGAAGCCGCCAACCGGCGCATACTCGCCTTCCGTGTTTTCGCGCACGACGACCAGATCTACATCGGCGGGCTTTAGATCCTTCAACGGCGACGACACGCCATCGTAAAGAATGGCTGGCCTCAAGTTCACAAACTGATCGAAGCCGCGTCGGATAGGCAGCAGCAGACCGTTCAACGTGACATGGTCCGGAACCTGCGGATGCCCGACTGCACCGAGAAGAATCGCATCGTAGCGACGCAATTGCTCTAAGGCATTCGTCGGCATCATCCGGCCATTTTTGAGATAGTAATCGCTTCCCCAATCGACGCTAACACCTTCCAGCGTGATTCCGTCCAGTGACGCCGCCTGCCGCGCTACCTCAAAAGCGGCTGGCGTAACTTCTGCGCCGATGCCATCCCCGGGAATTAGAGCAATCGAAAAATGATCCATGCGATCCGCGGCGCGTTAAACACGTAGTTGCGCATGAAGCCATCCTACAAATAAAAGCGCCGCCCACTTGGGAACGGCGCTGTAACGGAGGCTGCGATGCTACAAAAGATCTTAATGGGTTTGCGGCGGCTGTGTGGGCGGTTGACTGGCCGGGGGTTGATTTACTGGCGGCACGCCGATTTTAACGCCAATGACTTCACCGGATACAACCAGTTCAACGCGACGGTTCAGCTTACGGCCGCTGGACGTGTCATTCGATGCGACCGGATAACTCTCTCCATAGCCGACCGCATTCATATTCTGAGTATTGACACCTTGATCCATTAGGAAGTCGCGGACCGCGTTCGCCCGTTGCTCCGATAACTTCTGGTTGAACTCGGCGGTACCGGTGCTGTCCGTGTAACCCTCGACTTGTAAGTTCAGGCCCGAGTGCGAGATGACGATTCCGGAAATCTTCGCCAGCGCTAACTTGGCTGGTTCTTTCAACGTATATTTTCCGGTGTCAAACAGAACGTCCTGCATGTTGACGACTAAGCCTCGCGGCGTTTCCCGCGTGGGGAGGACTGCATTGAACTGTTGTAGGAGTTGTTCTCTCAGTTGCTGCTCCTGCAGTTGAGCCTGCTGGCGAAGCCGGTCCGATTCCGAGGCAGCTTGTTGCGCTCTCTGCGCCTCCGCGGCCGCTTGAGCACGCGCCGCATCTGCGTCTTCCCTCGCCTTTTCCGCCTCATGGCGCTGCTGCGCCTCTAAGCGCGCCTGTTCTTCCGCGTGCTGTTGCTGCTGCGCCGCTTGCTCGGCCTGTTGCTGCGCCTGGGCCGCAGCTTGCTGCGCTGCCGCCTGCCGAGCCGCTGCTTCCTGACGCTCTTCGTCCAAGGCGAGCTGCTGTTGCCTGCGGAGAGAAATTGTGCGCGCATCTTCGGCTTGCTGCGTGGCTTCCTTGGCGGTCATGTCCGTCGGCTTCCACTCTTTGCGCGCCTCGTAGTCTTCTGCCTGTGTCAGCAGACTCGCCGCTTTTTGATAACTGTCGCCTGCGTACTGGTCCGCTCGCGCGTAATGCGCAATCTGAACTGCGTTCATCGCTTCATACAGCTCGAGTGGACTCTTCTTACTCGAATTGAGATCCACAGGCCGAACCTGCGTCTCCGGCACGTGGTATTCGTACTGACCGCGCGCCAGCAATTCGTATTTGGCATCGACGGTTTCCCACTTACCCATCGTGTCCGTACGAATAATGTTCTCCATCACCACAACATCGCTGGGCTGTCGCACGGCGAAGTAAGGTTCCGCCGTAATAATCATTCCAAAGGCTTGCAGATCGCTGCTCACCTCGCCGTGATAATTGCCGTTTGAATCCACGACAACTTCTCCCAGATTGGAGGCGTGTCCTTCCGGCGTGATGGCCCATAGCACGTAGGTCAGATAGAGGGGTCCAAAGTTCCGGGGAGAAGGCAGGTTTTTCACATCCAGCTTGATATCCATGTGCCCCAGCCGGCTGTTTACATCCGCATTCCCTTTCGCTTGAGGCGCAAGCGATGTCCCCTGAAAATCTACTTTCGTCCAGCCGCTGCGGTTTCGATAACTAACCGCCTGAATGGATCGCGAAACCACCTGGACTTTGAAGATTGGAACGCTACCCGAAGGCGGCGGCGCTTGCTGATTGATCGTCTGAGTAGGATTCGGTTCTTGAGCCAGCACGACCGCCGGCAAAAAGAAGAACGAGAGAACGAGCTAAAGGTCCCATAAACAAACTAATGACAATGCAACGCACTTGCCAAACCACTGGCTCTTTAGTTTTTAGACACTTAGCGATGGATTTCTGTATCGTACTATCGGTACTTTTTGCAGTTGCCGCCCCAAATTGCACCTGAGAGCGGGAATCGGAATTGCGCGACAACGGCACTCCGGCGCCACAAGTAGAAACGGACCGCATCGATAAGATCGTAGTGTGACTCCGCCCCAGTTGGATCTTCGCGAGGCGAGGCCCACCCGATTTGCATCCCCGCTGCTGCCCATTTTTCTCATCGTCATGGTGGATGTGCTCGGTTTCACAATCATTCTTCCACTTCTGCCGTTCTATTCGGAGCGTTTGGGCGCCTCTCCGACGGTCGTGGGTGAGCTTGTTTCGACTTACGCGTTTTGTCAGCTCATTGCCGGACCCATTTTGGGCCAATTGTCCGATCGCCACGGCCGTCGGCCGATTCTTCTCGTCAGTCAGGCTGGAACCTTCATTGGATTTCTCATCCTCGCGTTCTCACACCAGATCTGGCTGCTCTTCCTGGCGCGCGCCATCGATGGCATCACCGCGGGTAACCTGACGATCGCGCAAGCCTATATCAGCGACGTCACGAAACCGGAGCAGCGGGCCAAATCGTTCGCGCTCATCGGTATCGCATTTGGCTTCGGATTTCTAGTTGGACCGGCCATCGCTGGTTTCCTGGCTCGCTACGGGTATCAGGCTCCGATTTTGGCGGCTTCCGCGCTGTCTTTGACCGCCATTCTCTGCACATTTTTCCTGTTACCCCGCCGCGAGGTCATTCACCAGCACAACGAGGCGGCTGTCGATCCGGGTCCTGGCGGGCGCCGGCTCTCGCTCATCTCGTGGGGAGAGTATCGGAAATATTATCGCGACCCCGAACTCGCACGATTGCTGATGCAATGGCTACTTTTTGCATTTTCGTTCTCGACGTTTATTTCAGGTTTCGCCCTGTTCGCCGAGCGACGCTACACGTGGAACGGGCATCCAGTCGGAGTTCGTGAGGTGGGCTACATCTTCGCATTCACCGGTTTCATCGGCATCATCATGCAAGGCGGTATGGTTGGCCGGCTTGTCAAGTGGTTCGGGGAACGGAGAGTCGTTCAAATCGGCTTTTTCACTTCGTTTTTGGGTGACATGGCGATCGGATTCACCAGAACCATCGGACAACTGCTGTGGGTGGCAGGCTTTTCAAATATCGGCGGCGCGGGTTTGCGTCCCGCCCTCACCAGCCTCATCACGCAAAAAGCGCACAAGCGCGAGGTCGGGGTCGTCATTGGGCTAACCCAGTCCCTGATGTCGATCGCTCAAATCATTGCGCCCGTCATTTCCGGACTGCTGATCGATCGCCACCTGCTGACCACTTGGGCCGTTTGGGCCGGCGTGCTCTCCGGCCTGGCTCTTTTCTTTCAGCCACAAAAGCACACAAATACTCCGGCGCCGCTTTGATCCGGATTGCATCGTGGTTTAGGCTGCGCAGGGCGGAGTGGATCCTGATAGCGTTCTTCGCGTATACCGCAGCAGCATCGCCATTTTTCCCGGGTCGTCCCAACCTCCACGGTCAGCCGGTGCTGGTACTTGTCGCTTCGTTCGTTCTGTTGTCCGGATTGGCTCGCGCCGAACGGTCGCGTTGGGGAAGCGCAGTTCGCCTCATTCGAGACTGGCTGCCGATCGTGCTGACACTCGTAGCGTTTCGCGAAATGGAGTTCTTCCTGCCGGCCGCGTTCGACAATCGCTACGAAACGCTATGGGTCGCGCAGGATCGCGTGTTTCTGGATTCGTGGCACGCGCGTGCGGTCATTGAAAGTCTTGGCAGATCGATTCCGGCCTATTTGGAATGTTGTTATCTACTGGTTTATGGCCTGCCGGCCTATTGCGTCGCGGTTCTGTACGCCCAAAAACGCCGTGAATCCATCGATCTGTTTTTTGCGATTTATCTTCTGGGAACGCTGGGAGCCTACGCGCTATTTCCGTTTTTCCCTTCGAGGCCGCCGCGCATCGTCTTCGCCGGTCTAGACAATCCAAGCCTCACTACCTGGTTTCGCGAGGCAAATCTGTACGTTCTTAGGAAGGCTACGATTCACGTCGCAGTCTTTCCCAGCGCTCACGTCTCGTCTGTTTTCTCCGCCGCTTGGGCCATGTTCCTGTTGTTTCCTCGGAGAAAACGCTTCGGATGCGGGTTGGTGGTTTATGCGATCAGCGTTTCCATCGCAACTATTTATGGCCGCTATCATTACGTCGCCGACGTGCTCGCGGGTTTTGCGATCAGCTTGATTCCGGCAGCGCTCTGCATCGTGTTGGCGCGAAATAGATCGCGCAGGATTGGCCGCCATCAGGGTGTCGATCGAGTCCTTACCCACGCCGTAATAAATCCCGTTGAAGATAAATTTGAATGTTGCCTGCGGCTGGCCTCGAAACGCGACTTCGGGTCCGAGAAGAAACACTTTTCCAGTCCCAATGCTCGTATCCGCGACTGCGATGCCGCCATCCAGGTATTGTTGGCCCCAGGCCCAGCCGCTGTGTAACGGCTTTCCATTCGCAAACCAGGCGACAGGCGCCGCACCCTGGAGAGTCGCCTCTGGCTTGAACCGAAACACAGGACTATTGTCAAAAAACACGTCCACCTTGTCCGGCATTCCGTAAGCAAGAGGATTCTTGTTATTGACGCTGACCGTCAACAGCGATCCGGGAATATAAAACTTCTCGTGCGGCAACGGCTCTTCTTTGCCATCCGCGGCATGCTGCACCAATGCACTCGTGACGGGCAGGCCCAGATAGCCGGACAGGCTGGTAGACGATCCGATCGCGACCACCGCTCCTCCGCCGGCCACGAATTCCCGTATCCGCGGAATCGTCTTTTCAGGCGTGACGTGCCCCAGCCAGGCACGATACTCAACCGGAATGTCATCGGGCTTAGGTTGTCTTCCGAAGAATGCTTCGCCGCCCGCTCCGAATCTGGTTAGACCGCCCGGTGCCCGTACAGCTCCATCAGTAAACACAAGGACATCAAATTTCTTCGCTAGCTCTCCGGCATCGAGTTCTTGCGGATACACAACCTGGAATGGGAATTCGAACTGCTCGAAAATCCAGCGCGTCCATCCCGACGGCATCAGGCCGCCGTATTGGTCGAATAAACCAATGCGCACCTGCTTCAGCTTGATCATGCTTCCCGCTGGCCGGTGCGAGACCGCGTACACGTTCACGCCAAGCTCTTTTGCACTTCGCTCGAGCACGCTTCGAGCGGACGCCGACGCAGGAATCCAAATCGCGCCGGTCCCGAGGTCGTTTCCTTCCACTTCAGTTGCACTATTCTTTAGCCAGTAAACTTCGCTTTTTTGCTTCAGCAGGCGGTTGATAACAATAAACGAATTGTTCACGCGATGGCTGATGATGTAACCGGCTGGACGAGCTGCGCCGGTGATGGAACCGGGAGGCGGATCCAGTAACCCGCTCACTCGCTCAAAAGGTCCCTCGAAGGGTTCCAGAATGCGATCGAATTTCACGCCCATTTGAAACGCGAGTGTGTAGCCGGTGGCATCATAGGGCGGAACCGGCGGGCCGCCGGGATAACGAAAATCGTTCGGGTGATCCTGCGGCTCGAACATATCCAGGACATGGGGACGGAATGCCTGCGCGCATTTCACGACGTACGAGCCGGCGGAATAAGCCTTGCCGGCTACCTCAAACTTGGCGGTCGCCCGCTCCACGACGACTCCGTTCTTGAGCAGCGCGTTGAGAAAACGGATCGTCGTCGGTAAATCCGGCTGTTCGACCGGAATGATGTAGCCGCGGGGATCGCGCATTCCCGGATCGTGCAAAACCGTCTGGTAGAGCTTCGCCGGAACCGTTCGAGTGCCGCCGAAGCCGGCCGCCATCGGACTTACGGGAGCAGGCGTCGTTTTCAGTTCCGCCGCTTTTGCTTCGAGCGCCTCAATGCGATGCGGAGTAATCGTCCACGAATCCTGGTTGCCCCGTTGAATCGAGTTACTGCCCATCCGATAAATGTTGTAAAGCAGTGTTTCGCGATATCGCGAAGCGAAGTCGAGGACGGCCCGATTCGCGGTCAACGAATATTCAATCGACTGCCGGAGATGCCATTTCTGCGGCGCAATCGGAAATGGCAGATCGCCTCTCGCCAACTGCGTTGCTGGAACCAGCGGAATATCAATGGGAGTTGGATTACCGATGATTTCCGTCAGCAGCCCGATCATGTTGTGGAAATACGTCGTGGTTCGCAGGCCGCCGTTGTACCAGGTCGAATAGGTTGCGGCGCTGCGCATTCCCGCACCAGGTTTGTTTTCGGCCTCCATCCGGCTGTGCATGGCCGAGCCCACCTGGTCGAGCTCCATCATGATCAGCGGATCGAAATGATAATTGAACGGGTCTCGAAATGGCGGCATGAAAATCACCGCGCCGGGAGGGCCGGTCTGGTGATGGTTGTACATGATTTGCGGAAACCACTCCAGATACAAAACGCGGTTGATGTTGGTCGATTCCGGCATGTTGCACATGAAGAAGTCACGATTGTTGTCGTGACCTATGTATTTTTGCCAAAGCCTCGGAACGCCTTCGGTCGAGCGCTTCGCCGGATCGGGATTGCGCATGTACCAGTTCGCCACCAGCTCTTGTCCGTCCGGGTTGTCCTGGACGAAAAGAACGATCACGTCGTTTAGAAAGCGCATGCTCTCCGGGTCGCTGCGGCTCACCATCTGGTAAACCATTTCCGTCAGCGCCTGAGCGCATTCGACCTCGCTTGCGTGCAGGCCACCATCGATCCACACCACCGCTTTGCCTTCGCGCGCCAGCGCATGCGCTTCTTCATCGGTCAGCCCTTCGGCCAAGGCCAGCTTGCGCGAGATCTCTTTGTAACGATCGAGCATCTTCAGGTTCTCCGGTGAAGTCACGATCGCCATATACTGCGGCCGGCCTTCCGCCGTTTTGCCGATGTCGACCAGCTTCATACGGTCGGATTCGGATGCGAGTTTGTGCCAGTAATCGCTCAGTTGCGTGTAGTTGGTGAGCTGATAATCGTCGCCCAGATTAAAGCCGAACTGCTCTTTCGGCGTCGTGATGCTGGGTTGCGTCTGGCCGCTGGCCTGCCAGCTCGCCAGCGCGAGAACCGAAACCAAGAGCGCAGAGCGTGCCCGATTGCCGATTTGCATAGTCTCAAAGAAAACCCAAGTCTAGAACAATGGCTTGACTTCGTGCGTTTTGGTTACAGCCGATCGGCGTAGAGAGGCCGAAGCTGGCAAGAGTGGCCTTCTATTGCTACCGTCCCGATCGCTTCACCGCTAGTATGGAATTTAGCGCTTAGCTATGGATTTGACCGTCCATATCCCGGACGACATTGCCACCCGGCTCAATCAGGCCGGCAACGATCTGCCGCGCAGAGCCCTAGAAGCGTTAGCCTTGGAAGAATACAAGAACGGCCGCATCAGCAAGCCTGAACTCCGTCGCATGCTCGGCTTTGAAACTCGATACCAACTCGACGGTTTCCTAAAGCAGCACAGCATTGACGAGAACTTCACTGTCGAGGAGATAGAACAGCAGGTCGAAGGACTAAAGCAGCTCGGCTACTAGATGCATGTCGTCGTCGCCGATACCACCCCGGTTCGTTATCTGGCGGAAATCGGCCATCTCAATCTTTTGCCGCGTCTCTTCGAAACCATCTTCATTCCTTCGATCGTTTATGCGGAATTGCAGCACCCCGCTACACCCGCAAGCGTTCGAGACGGTTTCAATCCGGCTCCTGAATGGCTGCGGATTGTACCGACTGAAATTATCGACAACGATCCGGTTCTTATAGCGCTTGATGAGGGCGAGAAGGCCGCCCTTACTTTGGGCCTGAGTATTAAGGCCGATCTCATTCTTATCGACAGCGCAAGGCGCGGCGGCGAGGCTGAAGGGACTTGCGTTTACCGGAACACTAGGCATTCTCATCCGGGCGGCGCAACGTCAATGGCTCGATTTAACTGACGGCTTCGCACGCCTTCGGCGGACAAACTTCTATTGCTCCGAAGACCTCATGCAAAGCCTGCTTGCTCGCTATGCGAACAACCGCTGAGGTCCATCTTAATCCATTTCGCATTAGAAAGCCGCTGGTATGCACATATAGAGATCGAGGCCCAACGACGAACGCCTAAGCCGTTTGCGCGAGGATTTCCTCAATGAGATTTTTGGCCATGCCATTCCGCTCGAAATGAAGAGTCTTAAGCGACTGTTCGTCCGGATTTCAGCGCCGAAGCCCGGAAACGCGCTCCTCGTCCCCTGAATTGGTCGTTTTCCAGTCTTTTTCATTTGAGGATTCCTGCTGCTCGAAATGGATGTGGTTCTTCCCGGTGAATACGTTAATCGTGTGATAGTGGATCGTCTTACCGCCCGCGTCCCAAGTACTCGAGTAGACCCAACGCTCCCCTGAAATCTCCAGATCTCCGCGTCCGGTGGCACGGCCGTCCTGACGGACGCTCTGGTTGTAATAATGCCCGGGTTGCGTTGCCGGCACGAAGATGATCAAGCTCTCGGGCGTCCCATTGACTGTTTGTTGGCAGACATAGAAATTCCCGACCAGAGCACAGTCGTTCTTCAGCTCATCCGGCTTCGCGCCCGCAGGCTGATCTTTTCGCGTGACATGCCACGTGCCTGCGTATAAGCGGAGCGGCGCGTAAACCGATTCCGGCGCCGCAGCGCCCAGGGCCGTCGTCGTGATCCCAAACAAAGCCAGAGCAAGCAAGCGCACCGGTTCACCTCTAAGTCCCCCATTATGGCAACGGCCGCTGCACATGCTATCGTGCAATTTCAGGCGCTCGCGTCCTGCGCGCGGCACGTGGATCGCGCCGTCGCCCGGGATTTCCGCCATGGTTACTTCAACCGAAGCTGCTTTTACCGTTGAAACGCAAGTTGTCACGTTTCCATCGCTGACGCTCGATTGCGGCGTCACGCTCATCAACGTCGAAGTAGCGTACGAAACTTATGGCGTTCTGAATGCCGCCCGCAGCAACGCGATCCTTGTGCTGCACGCGTTCTCGGGCGATGCCCACGCCGCCGGAATCAGCAAAGAGACCGGCGAGCCCGGATGGTGGTCGGTCATGATCGGTCCGGAGCTTGCCTTCGATACGGATCGGTATTTCGTCATTTCCTCGAACGTGCTGGGCGGCTGCCGCGGAACGACGGGCCCAGCCTCTATCGACCTCGCCACTGGCCGTCATTATGCGATGCGTTTCCCGGTGATCACGATCGGAGACATGGTGCGCGCGCAGAAAATGCTGATCGAGCATCTCGGCATCGAACGGCTCCTCGCAGTAGCAGGAGGTTCTATGGGCGGCATGCAGGCGCTCGAATGGGCCGCCGCGTATCCCGATTCGGTGGCCGCTGTCATCCCCATCGCCGCCACGGCGCGCCACAGTGCGCAGCAGATCGCATTCAACGAAGTGGGCCGCCAGGCCATCATGGCCGATCCTGATTGGAACGAAGGCGATTATTACGACACGCGCCCGCCCGCCCGCGGACTGGCTGTTGCACGCATGGTGGGCCATATCACTTATATGAGCGATACCTCCATGCGCAAGAAATTTGGCCGGAGGCTTCGCGACAAAGACGCGTTCGGATATGACTTCTCGGTCGATTTCGAAGTGGAAAGCTATCTTCGCTATCGAGGCAGCCAGTTCGTCAACCGCTTCGACGCCAATTCGTATCTCTACATCACGAAGGCGATGGACTATTTCGATCTATCGGCTAATCGTGGCACGCTGGCATCGGCGTTCGATCGCACGCGCGCGCGCTTCCTGGTGTTGAGCTTTACTTCGGACTGGCTCTACCCGACTTATCAATCGCTCGAAACCGTCAGCGCTCTCCGCAGCCGCAACATCGACGTCGCGTTCTGTGAACTTACGTCTACCTACGGACACGATGCCTTCCTGCTCGAAACTCATGAGCAGAGTCAAATGGTCGCAGGCTTTCTCGAAAGCGTCTACCGAGACTCGACAAGCGTTCGTCGGGAGTCGCCACCCGCCGAAACCGCGCCGGAGATCAGCGCACGTCTCGATTACTCGATCATCGCCGAGCTGATCGAGCCTGGCTCGCGGGTTCTCGATCTCGGCTGCGGCGAAGGAGAGCTATTGGCTTGGCTTCGCGAGCACAAAGGTGTCGAAGCGCAGGGCGTAGAAATCGATCCGCAGAAAGTAGCCCACGCGATCGGACGTGGCGTTTCCGTTTATCAGAGCGACATCGAGCAGGGTCTGGCCGATTATCCCGACTCCATCTTCGATTTCGTGATCCTCAGCCAGACTCTGCAGGAAATGCGTTATCCTCTGCGAGTTCTTCGCGAGATGCTGCGCGTGGGCCGTCATGCCGTGGTCGCGTTCCCGAACTTCGGCCATTGGACAACCCGCTTTTCGCATTTCGCAAGCGGCCGCTCTCCGCGGACCAAGCTGTTCCCTTACATCTGGTACGAATCGCCCAATCTGCACTTCCTGACCGTGAACGACTTCATCTTGCTGTGCCGCGATCAGAACTGGAGTATCGAGCGGCAAATGTTCGTTCGTGGTAATCGCGAATCGCGATTTCTCCCGAATCTATTCGCGGAAGTGGCAGTCTTCTCCATCCGTGCCGGTTCCTGAGCCGCTCTCGATTT
Source organism: uncultured Acidobacteriaceae bacterium (assembly GCA_963722935.1). Lineage (GTDB taxonomy): Bacteria > Acidobacteriota > Terriglobia > Bryobacterales > Bryobacteraceae > Bog-105. The sequence goes on from CAVROY010000004.1 coordinate 325,635, forward strand.
TGAAAGGATTTTCTCTTGCCGACCCCCGTCGAAGATTTCGTGCGCCAGAATGAATCGCGCTTGCTCAACGAGCTGCTCGAGTTCCTTCGCATTCCGAGCATCAGCACATTGCCGGAAAATAAGGCCGATGTGGCGCGCGCGGCCGAATTCGTCGCAGACAGTTTGAAAAGCGCCGGTCTGGAGCACGTCGAGGTAATCCCCACCGCCAAACACCCGCTTGTCTATGCGGACTGGCTTCACGCGCCAGGCAAACCGGTGGTTCTCTGCTATGGGCATTACGACGTTCAGCCGCCCGACCCGCTCGAGCTCTGGCAATCGCCTCCTTTCGAGCCGAGCATACGTAATGGCAATATCTATGCGCGCGGGGCCTGTGACGACAAAGGCCAGATGTATATGCACGTCAAAGCGGTCGAAGCGTTACGTGCCGCGCATGGTGGCAAGCTGCCGGTGAACGTCAAATTCCTGGTCGAGGGTGAAGAAGAAGTAGGCGGCGAATCCATCTCAAAGTACGTCCCTCGGAACAAAGAGAAGCTCAAAGCCGACGTCGCCCTGGTTTCCGATACCGAGCTGTTTGCCGACGGTATCCCCACACTGTGCGTAGGTCTGCGCGGGCTGATCTATTGCGAAATTGAAGCCACAGGCCCGGCGCGCGATCTCCATTCCGGCATGTACGGCGGAACCGCGCCCAATGCGGTCTATGGATTGATCGAATTGCTGTCGAAAGCGAAAGACGCCGACGGTCACATTCAAATTCCCGGCATCTATGACGATGTCGTCCCGCCGGAGGCCGCCGAGATTGACAGTTGGAAACGCCTCCCGTTCTCGGAAAGCGAATTTCTCAAAGACGAAGTCGGTTCCACTCAGCTAACTGGCGAGCCGGACCGTTCGGTGTTCGAACGCATCTGGGCTCGTCCGACTTTTGAAGTGCACGGCATCGCTGGAGGTTTCACGGGCGCAGGCGGCAAAACGGTCATTCCCGCGAAAGCGACTGCCAAGGTCAGCATACGTTTAGTACCAAAGCAAGATCCCCAACGAGTATTAGAATCCCTGAAGCAATGGCTCGTCGAGAACACGCCGAAAGGCATTCAAACCAGCGTGCGCGTTCTCAACGCCAGTCCCGCCGTTTCGGTGAATCCGCATCATCCCGCGATCGAAACGGCGGCACGCGCATTCAGCGCCGAGTTACACAAAGCCACTGTATTTATCCGCAGTGGAGGGTCCATCCCCATCGTGGGTGAATTCGCCTCCGAGCTGGGTATTCCAACCGTCCTCATGGGCTTCGGTCTCCCCGATGACGGTTTGCATTCTCCCAACGAAAAGTACCGGGTGTCGAACTATTACACCGGTATCGTCACTATCGCCCGCTTCCTTGACGAATACGGGAAGTAACCGGGTAGTAAACTGAACGAAATCGCCTTCATTACAGACCTTTTTAGCGGGCCCATTCGCAAGAGGCTCGCCGCCTCACATGCTAGAATCCGGAGTTGAATGCTGCAGGACCTTGCTCTTGCGCTCCGTCTTCAGGCGCTTGATCGCAAGATCGTGAGTCTCGAGAACGAGATCGCGACCCTTCCCAAACACATCGCCGAGATCGAGAAGCGTCTCGAACTGCACACTCGCCGGCTCGAGGCTAGCCGCGCTGCTTTGGCCGCCAACCAACGCGATCGCAAGAAGCTCGAAGGAGACATTCAGATCCAAGAACAAAAGATCTCGAAGTTGAGAGATCAGACGCTGCTAGCCAAGACCAACGAGCAGTATCGAGCCTTTCAGAATGAGATCGGCTACGCCGAGCGCGAAATCCGGAAAGCCGAGGACCAGATTCTCGATCTGATGGAGCAATCCGAGCCGCTCGACAAAAACATCAAGACTGCGGAAACGGAGCTGAAAATTCAGCAGCAGCACGTCGAGGCGGAAAAGACGCGTGCCCACGACCGCACCGCTATTGACCGGAAAGAGTTGGCGGAAACTCGAAGTGAACGCGAAACCATCGTCGCTCAGATGGAGCCGAAGTTTTACACCGAATACGAACGGATTCGCAAGAAAACGAAGAACACGCCCATCGCGGACGCAACCGACGGCCGCTGCGATGCCTGCCAGATTGCGCTTCGTCCCCAATTTTTCCAGGACCTCCGGCGCGGAGACAGGATTATGTTTTGTGAAAGTTGTGGCCGTATTCTCACGTATAATCCCGTCGTTGACGTGTCGACCGATGTGGCCGCATCGCAGCGCACTGCATAACGGCCTCGCGGCTTTTCGTTCAATTAACGTTCCGTTAAAATTCCGATCCGACTTTGCTATCCTCACGGATTCGGCCAGCCTGTTTCTGGTAGCGCACAGGGTGATCGGAATCCGTTACGCTCGGATTCGGCCGGCCTGGAGGCTTTTATGAGGGTGTTTGAGAGTTCCGCCATTCGGAATTTGGCTTTCATTGGGCATGGGCATTGCGGCAAGACGTCCCTGACGTCCGCGCTTCTGTTTGCCGCGGGCACCACGGATCGGCACCTCAAAGTCGATGAGGGAAACACAATCACGGATTTTGACGAAGAAGAGGTCGTACGGAAGCTGACCATCACTTCAGGCCTGGCGTCGTTTTCCTGGCAAAAAAACAAGATCAACGTCCTCGATACTCCCGGCTACAACATTTTTTTGAACGATGCCCGTGGGGCGCTTGCCGCCGCCGACGCATCCCTGGTTCTGCTCGACGGAGTTGCCGGAGTCGAGGTCTCAACCGAGAAGGTCTGGCAATTTGCCGCGGATTTCAATCTGCCTTGCGCCTTGCTTGTAAACAAGCTGGATCGGGAACGCGCTTCGTTTGAACGTGTTGTCGAGAGCGTGCGCGAGGCCTTTGGCCGCGCCGCCGTGCCGATCCATCTGCCAGTGGGCTCCGAGAAGAACTTCAGCGGCATCATCGACCTGATTCGGATGCGCTCCTATTCCTACAAACCGGGCGGTGACGGGAAGGGCAAAGAAGCCGATATTCCATCCGCGCAGGCTGAAGAAGCGAACAGAGCTCACGAGGCGCTGGTCGAAATGATCGCCGAAGGGAACGACGAGCTGATGGAAGAATTTTTTGCAAACGGCACGCTTCCCGTCGAGCACATCGTCAGCGGCCTGCAACAAGGCGTCCGCGAGCGGCGTATCGTTCCCATTCTTTGCGCTGCCGCTACCCAAAATATCGGCGCCGATCTTTTACTGAATTTCATCGCGGAGATCTTCCCTTCTCCGCTCGAACGTCCCCCTGTACCGGCGCTGCACAAGGAGACCGAGATTCTTAAAGCGATCGCCCCCAACGAGGCGCCGTCCATTTTCGTGTTCAAGACGGCCGCGGATCCTTTCGCTGGACGAGTCACGTACTTCAAGGTGATGTCGGGCACGGTGAAAGAGGACGCGCATTTGACAAACATGCGCTCGAACGTCAGTGAGCGCCTGGCGCACATCGCCACTCCTTTTGGAAAAGCCCTGCAACCCATCCCTGAGCTGCGCGCAGGCGATATCGGAGCCGTCGCCAAACTGAAAGAGACGCTCACAGGCGATACGTTGTGCGAAAAAACTAACTGCGTCATTTTCAAAGCCGTTGACGTACCCGAGCCGTCCATTGCTTACGCCATTTCGGCCAAGACCCGCAACGATGAGGACCGGCTCAGCACCGCGCTCTCGAAGATTTTAGAGGAAGACCGCTCGCTGCGCTTCTACCGCGATCCGCAAACCAAGGAGTTCCTGCTTGCCGGCAATGGCCAGCAACACGTAGAGATCGTCGTAAGCCGTCTAAAGCGGCGCTATGGCGTAGAGGTCGAGCTAAAAGCGCCGAAGATCCCGTATCGCGAAACGGTCCGCGGCACGGCCAGCGTACAGGGGCGTCACAAGAAGCAAACGGGCGGCCACGGGCAGTTCGGCGATTGCTGGATTCGGTTGGAACCGCTGGCCCGCGGCGAGAAGTTCCAGTTCGTGAATGATATCTTCGGCGGCGCGATCCCCAGGCAATACATTCCCGCCGTGGAAAAAGGTATTATTGAAGCCGCCGAGCAAGGCTTCGTCGCTGGGTTTCCGGTGACCGATTTCAAGGTGACGCTCTACGACGGCTCCTATCATGACGTCGACTCATCTGAAATGGCTTTCAAGCTCGCCGGACGAAAAGCGTTCCGGGCCGCCATGCAGCAGGCCAAGCCCGCGCTGCTCGAGCCCATTATGACCGTTGAAGTCGAGACACCCACCGAATTCGCGGGCGATCTCATGAGCGACTTCAATGGACGGCGCGGCCGCATCCTAGGCATGGACATCAAAGGTAACATGCAGACCATTCGCGCGAACGTGCCCATGTCGGCGATGCTGAGCTACCAAAACGATCTAATTTCAAAAACTCAGGGGCGCGCCTCGTTCCACATGGAATTCGATCACTACGATTACGTGCCGGGCGTGGAGGCAGACAAGATTATCGCTGCCAAGGCCCACGTGCACGTCGAGGAAGAAGAGTAGCCTTGCGGAAAACGCGCAGAGAGAACACCAGAACCGCGAAGCTGAGCACCATGAGCACCGCGCTGGCCGGTTCCGGAATGGGCGCGATCGCCTGCAGGCCTACTTGTGCGTCGTTTGATGCCATCGCGGGATCGGGAAATAACGGCCCGATGTCCTGAATTAGAATCACGTCGTTGTCGTTGACCGTGAAGATGCCTTGACTAAACAGCCCGGAATTCCATGCTGTGGATGGATCTGTGTACGTCCCGAACGTGTCGCCGTAGTCAATCGGAACCGTGCTGCCTGGAGCTGACGGAGTCGTCAGCACTAACGACCCGTCGACATACACGTTATATTGATCCGTATTATCCCAATAACCGGTAACTTCAACGGACTCCGGTTGAGTTGCTGTGTAACTGGTGGAAAAGTATTCACCTGAAGCGCCCATGAGCTCATATTGCGTGTGCCAAACGCCGTCAATAGACAGGGTGTCCGCACTGACGGAAGTTAGTGCGACCGTCAGGCATGCGAAAATCGAACACGACAGTTTAATGGTTTTCAACTAAGCCTCCTGGGAGATCTACGAATACGATCACGTCTTGCGACAGAGACGAAATCGGGCTAAAGTGTAACACGGTTTCACGTAAAAAAGGTATTGTTATGCGCACACCAAAAGCACCCCTGAAGCTCGCGTCAGTTTTTGCGCTGAGCGTAGCGGTTTCAATCAGCGCGTCGGGACAGCGGCAGCCAACCGCGCAGGCGTACACGTTCAATAATGTCAAGATCGTGGCAGGCGGGTTCATCACCGGCTTCGTGGCCCACCCTAGAGAGCCAGGTCTGATTTATGTACGAACCGACATCGGCGGGACGTATCGATGGAATCCGTCCAACGACACCTGGGTTCCGCTGACCGATTCTATAAGTCCCACCTGGTGGGATTGGTCCGGAACGGAGAGTATCGCGCTCGATCCGAACGATCCAAACCGGCTCTACCTGGCGGTAGGCATGTATACGGCGAGCTGGAGTGATGAACGGAGGGTTTCTGGTCTCTACGAATCAAGGTGCAGGCTTTGTCTCGTATGAGGCGCCCTTTCAGATGGGATCGAACGAGAATGGACGCAATGCGGGCGAGCGCCTTGCCGTGAATCCGTTCAAATCGAATGAGCTGTATTTTGGTACCCGGCTGAATGGCTTGTGGAAGAGCGAGAACTACGCGCAAACCTGGACTCAAGTGACCAGTTTTCCGATTACCTCCTCATCCGATGGCATCGGAATCGTTTTCGTCATTTTCGATCCCAACAATTCCGGGACGATCTACGCCGGAGCAAACCAGCCTGGCAGCATATACAAGAGCACCGATGATGGCGCAACATGGAAGGCGCTGCCAGGTCAGCCCACTACCTTCACTGGCGGAGAGACAGGAGCGACAGGCCCCAGTCCGCTGCGCGCCATGCTGGCCGCGAATGGCATACTTTACATTACCTATGGGGATGGGCCCGGACCTAATAATCTGAATGCAGGCGATGTCTGGAAATTCGATACGAAGAAGAACGTCTGGACGTCGATAACTCCGCCGCTCGAGCAGCCATACGAAGGGACCCCGCGGGGCGGCTTCTGTGGCTTGAGCGTGGATCCCCACAATCCGAACCTTATCGCCGTGGCAACGCTTGATCGCTGGTATCCGGTCGACTCGGTGTATGTGTCGGAAAATGGCGGCAGCAGTTGGGTAGAGTCTGGGCCCGTTATCGTCGATTCCCAACACCTATGGCAACTGGGCTTTCCCGAGCTCCGTCATATCCTCTTCTCCGTGGCTGACGTTCGGTGCAAGCAATGCCAAATTCGGCTGGTGGCAGGCGGCGCTGCTGATTGATCCGAGTAACTCGAATCACTTGATGTATGGTACAGGCGCGACTATTTACGGAACGAATGACTTATCGAATGCATTCAATAACACTTCTCCGGTTTGGACCGTGCAAGCGCAGGACCTCGAGGAGACTGCGATCCTGACGTTGATCAGTCCCACCCAGGGTGCCCATTTGCTGAGCGGCATGGGCGATATCGGAGGATTCCGTCACGATAATTTCGATGTCTCACCTCCGGATGGCATGTTTACCAATCCCGTATTCGGCACCGAAGACGGAAGCGACTGGGCCGGGCTGAAGCCGATGACTGTTGCGCGAGTGGGAACAAATGGAGCGACTCCCTGCCAGCTCGGCGCGTACTCGACCGATCAGGGCAGCACCTGGACACCCTTCCCGAGTTGTGCAACGGGCCTGAGCTCGAGCAGTTACACCGCGGGTTCAATCGCGGTTTCGGCCGACGGCACAAGATTTGTGTGGTCGCCGGCGAACGGCTTCGGTCTCGCTTCACAATACTCGACCGATTACGGCCAGACCTGGAACGCGCCGTCCGGGCTTCCGGTGGGCTTGGTCGTGGTCTCTGATAAACGAAATCCGTTGTACTTCTATGCGACAGACGGGAATGGCGGCGTCTATGTGAGCAGCGATGGTGGACAAACTTACTCGAAAACCGGCCACAGTCACGGGCGCGAATGGAGCTTTAGTCGTGAACTACGCCACTGCCGGCGATATCTGGCTCGGCGGCAACAAGCTTTACCATTCGATCGACTTCGGCAAGACCTGGGCTACCGTCGGACCTTCTTCTCTGTATTACGTAAACATGCTGGCCCTAGGCATGCCGTCTCCTGGCGGGCCGTATCAGGCCATCTATGTTTACGGCAATGTCAACGGCACGCAGGGCGTGTTCCGCTCTACCGATAGCGGCAAGACATTTCTGCGCGTCAATGACGATCGGCATCAATACGGCGGGAACATCAGCGTCATGACGGCAGATCCGCGAGTGTTCGGGCGCTATTACCTGGGCATTAACGGCAGAGGCATCATCTACGCCGACATCGCGCACTGATCAGTGCGCAAAGATCGTGTCAAACAAACGGCGCGTCTTGGTTCGCAGCGCGTCCAGTTCAGTTTCTAAGCTGGATGCGCTCGGTCGCTCGTTCGTCCAGCGGCGAACCAGCTCCGCAAGCATTTCATCGCTCCGCGCTGGATCCCGGCAGTTTTCCCTCGGCTCGCCCGGTCACGACTCGAATTGCGTGATCCAGGGCCCGAAAGAATGTGGAAGCTTTCAGAAGAAACTCGGCATCGGCTCGACCCAAATGCCCCGTCTTTTCGACAATATCGATGCGTTCCGGCGTATTGAGACTCTTGAAAAACATTCCGGCGCCTTTGAGCCGCAGGTACATAAGAATGAAATCGGCATCGTAATATCCGCCTTCGGCGGCCTTCAATGGCGTGATCGTGCCTTGCTCCCGCTGGAGCCGTAACCGCATCTGGCGCAAATCCTGCTTCGAGCGGCCACCCTGCCCGTATCGGCGCCAGTCGACTTCCTGCAGCTCGTTCAAAAACCTGGTTGCACGGTCCGTATCGCCGGCCACCGCGCGCGCCTTCATATAGGCGATGCCTTCCCAAGCCTCTGCCTTGTTCGCGAAATAGTCGAAGTACTTCGTTTCCGTTTGGACCAGCATTCCTTCGCGGCCATTGGGACGCAGCCGGGTATCGATGGAAAGGATTGGGCCCTCTCCGGTGTAGGCAGTCAGAATCTCGATGAGGTGTTCGGCAACGCGCGTCCAGAACCGCTGCCGTGGCGCTTCTGAATCGGGGATGACGAACAGCAGGTCGGCATCGGAAGCGAGATCGAACTCGCGCATTCCCAGCCGACCCAGGGCCACCACCATCATGTCGCTTTGCGGTTCCTGGAACGGTTTCTGCGGCGTCGCGTGCGCGCGGGCATGGGTAACACCCTGTTCCTTTGCGCTTCTGTAAGCTCGCGCGATCAGGAATTCGGCGAGTGCCGAAGTCCGGTCCAGCGTCTGAAAGACCGCTTCCGGGACACAGATGCTCGCCGCCTGAATGCGCAACATCTCACGCCGAAAAAAACGCCGCAGACCGTGTATGTCTTTCAATGGCGGAGCGGCGGCCTCAAACGCAGGCCGGTGTTCCGGGTCGTCGGCCACGCGTTGGATGTCATGGAGTATTTCGGGATGCCCGGTGAGCTGTTCGCCCAGAAACGGGCTCAGTTCGACGACTTGTATTGCCCAGTCGCCGAGCTTCGGATGGTTCTCCAGCGATTTCATCAACTGCGGGTCGCGCACCGCGCTTTCGAGAAAGCCGGCAAGCCGGCCTTCCGAGCCATGAAAGCCCCGGGATCGCAGACGATCTGTGAACTGCGGTGCGATAAGCCGAACAGAGTCGAGAAGCCCGTCCGAAAGACCTGCCCGGGCCGGTTCCTCCACTGCGCGCGGAGGAGAATCCGTCGCGGAAAGCGATGGCGTGTAATACAGAGGCCGCTGCGCGTGGACAATTCCGTCGTAGATCCCTTGCACGTTTTCCAGGTGCTGATTCAACGTATGCAGCAATTGGGCCGAAGCGGTTCTTCCAGCTGCTTCCGTTTCGGGCATGCGTCGGGCGATGCGGTCCAGATCCACCGGATCGCGAGGAAGAATGTGTGTCTGCTGATCGTCTTCAAACTGCAGCCGGTGCTCCAGTTTTCGCAAAAATTCGTAAGCGCCGCCCAGCCGCGAATACTCGGTGTCCGCAAGCAGATTCTTGTCGTGCAGGCGTGCGAGAGACAGCAGGGTGCCTCCATGCCGCACCCATGCCTCGCGCCCGCCATGCAGCCGTTGCAGGCACTGAACCAGAAATTCGATGTCTCGAATGCCGCCGCGCGCGAGCTTGACATCGAGGCCGTCTTTTTTGAGACGCCTTCGCGCCAGTTTTTCGCCGATCCGTTCACGTGTAGCGGACATCGCCTCGATGGTCGAGAATTCAAGAGTCGTCGAATAGATGAGAGGCTCGGCAAAATCCAGAAGGGCCTGTCCCAACGCTTCGTCTCCGGCGGCCACCCGCGCTTTGATCAGCATCTGCAGCTCCCAATCGCGCGCGCGCTTGGAGTAATAGTCTTTCGCCGCATCAAGAGCAATCGAAACGTCGCCGAGCGTCCCTTCGGGCCGAAGTCTCAGATCTACGCGATAGCAAACCCCTGCGGCCGTATAGGTCGACAGAAGGTTTGTGAGATGATTGGCGGCTTTCTTGAAAAATTCCTTGTTCGTAATTTTGTCCGGGCCGGCCGTTTCCCCATTACCGCTGTAGAGAAACATCAGATCTATATCGGAGCTGTAATTCAACTCGCGGCCGCCTAACTTTCCGAGCGCTAGTACCGAAAACGACACCGGCGCCGCATCCCCGGAGGAATCCCGGGTTTCTGCGCGTCCATAGCGGGCTTCAAATTCCCGAATGGTGTCCTTCAGTGCCCGGCCGAGAATCGCATCGGCCAAGTTCGACAGCTCTTCGGTAATCTCGGCTAGACTTCCCGCATTCAACACATCGCGAAGCACGATGCGCAACAGCTCTCTGCGCCGAAAGAAGGCCAAGTCCGCGGCAGCGGATGCGCTTCCTCCACGCTGCACGAGAAAATCCTCCAGCCGGTGATAATATTCGGCGAACGACAGCGGGCGATCGAAAGCGGTAACCGTCTCCAGCCATTCGGGATGCTTCAGCAGCTCCTCGGAAAGGAAATGGCTGTAGCCAAAGATGGCGACCAGCCAGAGCGAGCGTTGCGGATCGTCCGCAATCTGGTCCCACAGTTCCGAATGCTGCGTGGAAAATTCGGCGACGTATTGTGCAACGCGGTCCGCATTGGGCGAGGCCTCGATGAGCTCCTGAAGCCGGCTCGGGGCAGGTTCGGTGAGGGGAGGAGGTGGGTGAGTCCTGGACGCCATAGTCCGGGTGCGGATCAGCGGCTTCGAAGGCCGTTCGACAAACTGGGTCTCGCTTCGATTATAGCGTCGGATTCGAGTTATGAGCACTGGGCAGAAATATGAACTGGGTTTTGCACGCGGCAGGATTCATAAATCGCAATTACTATTTCGAGCGCCCGGTACCCTTCCTCGCCGTTCACGGCCGGCTCACCACGTTCGCGTATCGCCCGGCTGAAATCTTTAAACTGGCGTTCAAACGAAGTAAGCGCGATAGCCATCGGGTCCGATGCCCCGGAGGCCACATTTTGCGTTACTGGCGCCGGATCTTTTTCATTCGCATGTTGATCGTCGAGAACGTCCCATGTCGTCAGACGATCTCCGGTAACGATTGCCGTGCCTTTCGTGCCGTGGATTTCTACGCGTTCCGGATAGCCTGGCCAAAATGCTGTCGATGCCTGAATAACGCCTGTCGCTCCGCTCTCATATTCGAGTAGTGCATTGACGACATCTTCGGATTCGATCTTGTGCCGCGCTCCGAGCTGCCACGTGCCTTGGACGCTCGCGACATTGCCTATCAGCGAAAGCAAAAGGTCCGCTTGATGAATTGCCTGATTGATGAGCGCACCGCCGCCTTCGGTTTGCCAACTGCCTTTGATCGGACGCGAATAGTATTCTTCACTGCGGAACCATTTCACGTAGGCATCCCCCTGAAGCACTTTGCCGAGCCGTCCCGCCGCCAGCGCTCGCTTCAAGAACATCGTCGCGTCGTCAAACCGATGCTGGCTCATGACGCCGAGCGTGATGCCGGCGCCGCGTGCGATCTCGATCATCTTTCGCGCCGTTGCCAGATCCGTCGCAATCGGTTTCTGAACCAGAACGTGCCGCCCGATGGCCGCGCAGACTTCAACCGGCTGCAGGTGAAAATCGGGAAATGTGCAAACGTCTACATAGTCGAGACCGGGATAACGACACAACTCCCGATAATCGGCGATGAATTGGGCGCCCCATCGCCCTGCAAACTCCCGGCCGCGTGATTCGGTTTTGTTCGAGCACGCTAGAAGCTCAAACCCGATATTCCGGTACGCTTGCGCGTGCTTGTTGGCGATAGCGCCCGTTCCCAGAATTCCGACGCGCACGCTATAGTCCCGTTTCGTCTCCGCAGATGGCGACATCCAATCCGGCTTCGCGGAAAAAAGCAGCTTTCACCGCCAGCGCGCGATTGGCGCTCTCGGCGTCGGGAGCATAAGCGACTTGAATGTGATTCGCTTTATGGCGCGCCATCATCTGATCTCGCGAGATGCTGTAAAGCACCGCATGCATGATGGGCCATTGCGGAGTGGTGATCCGCCATCTGCGTTCCGTTTCTTCCTGGGGCAACTGAACCACGCGGGCGCGGCCCACGTCGGCTTTGAGCTTTGCGCCTTCTATGAACACCCGGCTCCAGACGATTTCACCAGGTTTGGCGACACCTTTCAAGGACCCGCCACCCAGACGGAAATACATTGGAGGCTGCCGCTCACTGACCGAACCCTTGAAGCCGCCAATGTGATGAGCGGGAGGCGCCGCGCCGGAAATTTCGAAAACCCAGACGAATTGGTTTGCGTATGACTCTCCATAACGCAAATCGTGCAAAGTCGTCTCGGGCGGCAATCCAAGCGCGTTCCAAACGCGATTGGTGATGAGCGCGTCTAATCCTGCGCACTCATCCACTTCGTTGAAGTGCGGAAGCGGCTGGCCGTCGTACAGAATGCGCCCATCCGCAGACCGGACAGGCGGCCGGTCCGAGTTGTTCAGCAGGCCTTCCGCCAAATCGGATGCGGGAGCCAGATCCTTCAACCCTTGTTGATATTGAATCCCGATCACGGCGCAGCCAAATTCATCGGCAATGCGCACGGCGGCGATATACATGCGGCATTGGTCAAGAATCTGTTCATCGGTAAGATCGGTTTCCGCGTTCGGACCGGTCTTGAACTGCAGGCCTTTATCGTCGAGCCATTTCCGCACGCTGCGGGCTTCCTGGTCGGAAATAGTGCGCATCGCAGCGTAGAGCGCGGATTGGCTTAACCGCTCCTTATACACGCCCACTGGATTCAGCAGATGATCGGGCACGATGGCGTTAAACATGCCCATGCATCCTTCATCGAAAATCCCGAGGATCGCCTTTTCGCGTTTCAATTGGCGCGCCAGCGAAGCGCCGAGTTCTTCAGACTTCGCCGGCAGCTTTAGGCCCTTGAGAGATCGCACGTGCGACGCGTCGTGCTGAACGGCGCCACCATGCAACCACGATTCCAGACGCGACAGAAAGTATTCATCCGTGAAATTTTCCGACCACAAGGTCGAGTAACGAACGCCCGCTTTGGTCAACGACCCATTCAGATTCAGCATGCCGACTAATCCCGGCCACTGTCCGCTCCAATTCGCAACCGTCAGGATGGGTCCCTTGTGCGTGGTCAATCCATGCAGAACGTGATGGCTGTATTGCCACACGGCCTCGGCGACGATAAGGGGCGCGTCTTCCGGTATGCCACGGAAGACCTCCATGCCGTATTTTTGTGAATCGATAAAGCCATGCTTCTTAGCGGAGTCGACCGGATGGCCGCGCTTCACCGTAAAACCGAAATTCTCGATAGCACTAGCGATCGCGCGTTCCATCTGCTCTTGCGCCGGCCAACACACTTGATTGGCGGAAAGACGCAGATCGCCGCTCGCCATCAGGATCACCTGAGACATGGCTTCATTTTTGCAAACGAGAGTGCCACGGCAATGCGTGGCGATTGGTCATTGCTCGATCTGCACCAGGTCGTTTTCCGGCATCGACGACGCTGTGCCGGTCCAGCGCAGCTCTTCCCCGCGTTCGAGAACTCGGTTCACGGCTCTGCCCACGGCAAGCGACCCTTCGATCAGGTGGCGTGCCCGCAGTGGCCCCGCAACTTTTATGTCGCCAAGCCAATGCATCCCCATGCTAATCGAGCAGCCGCATTCAGCGCAGTTGGGCTCGCCGCCAAAAACGCAAGGCTCTACGCGAGTTCTCAGATCGGCGGTATAGTTTACCGACAGCTTGGAAAACAGACAATCCGATGGACTGCGAGGCGGCTCCAGGAACGCGTCCATTAGGTTCTTATGCATGGTCAGCTTAGGGAACCGTCCCGCAACCGAGCTGAAATATTCCGCCAGTTGGTTGCGATTTCGCTCGGTGAGCCGTTCAGCGGAGTCTTCGCCAAGCTGCGGCGTGTACACGCTTACCCAGATGCGATTGACTTCACTTCGGGCGTTCCAGAACTCCAGATAACGATCCATATAGCCAGGCTGCTCGATATTCTTTCGGACAACCGTCCAATGAATATTCACCTTGCCGCCTTCGATGTTTCGCAAGATGCGGTTGTAAGTCGCAGGCTTGCGCCGCACATCGTGGTCCTCGGGATTGCCGTCAACGGAAACCGCTACGGTAATCTTAGGCAGCCGTGTCCACTCGATCGGAATCGGTATGACCCCGCTGGTCACAATCATGGTGTAAACGCCGCGCCGGCTCAATTCCGGAAGGACACGGCTCAGTTCGCGATGCCGCATCAGCGGCTCGCCGCCGACGAGTGAAACCTGCAAGGGCTGGTGCTGGTCGATCAGCCGGAAAATACCATCGACAAGTTCGTCTCCCCGATAGTCATGCAAGCTGCGCAGATTCGGGGCGCCTTCGCCCAGATGGGAATCGCCGTAGGCATAACATCCGGGACAATGCAGCGGACATTCGCGTGTAATTTCGATGGACAGCATGGGAATTCTGCCCGCCAGTACTTTTCCCCATGACTGAAAGATGTTGAGCGGCTTCATCAGACCCGTTTGGCTCTGTGACGCACACTCAAGCGAAGAAGATTCAAAACGTTTACAAGTGGAACACTAAAGCACCCAACCTAGTGCGATCTGATAGGTGCGCGGCGAGACCCAATGCGTGCCGCTGAACGTAGACAAAAAGTTATATAGAGCCGCTTCATTCGTGATATTTACGGCCGTGAACTTTAAAGTGGTCTTCACACGTTTCTCAGTGTGAAACAGATTGTCCGTTCCTATGCCTATGTCAAATAAATTGCGCGCGGCGATGCGGGGTGGGTTGTGATCGGGATCGTAGGTACCAGGTGCGGGAATCACGACACGCGCAGCTCCGTAATTTGCCGAGCATGAGGTGATCGGGTGTTCGAGTGTAGCGACCTGGTTTCCGCAATAGAAGCCGATCGCCGCCTGTTCATCTCCGTTGAGAGCCAGCGCATCGGCAAGATCCGTCACCGAGCCCGCAACTTCGCCGCTGTCGAAGCGCCATGTGAACGTCGCCCAGACACCGTCTTTGCCGTGTTGATACCGGAGGTAACTCGTCTGCTGCAACTCCTGGTCGTGATCAATGCGGAATGCGCCCACATTCAAAGGCGAATTGAAGACCAAACCACCGTCTTCGGGTCCAAAAAATCTCGCCCGCGTGTGTCCCAGCGTCATGTAGGCCTGAAAGCCGTGAATGTTCGTGGTCGAAACGCGCGCCGAGACGCCGTCGATTTTCGACTGGTGCCACTCGATGGGGAAAGTCAGGGGCGTGTTAAACAATGTGTCGAAATCGAACGCGTTCTTCGTGTACTTCCAGAAGTAATCGCCCTGGATTCGCAAGTATTTGCCCGCGCCCTGCTCCAGGCCTATGTCGAACTCGTTGCGATGACCGGGACGCAGCGGCGAGCTTCCAAATCCGCCGAACGCTGTAGAGGAAAGGCCGCCGCCGCCCGTGCTGCTCGACAACACGAGATTTTCGTTGTACGGCGTCTCCATGGTGCGGTCGAATGAGCCTCGAATGACAGTGCCGGTCTTCTTGAACAGGTAAGAAAATCCGAAACGTGGCTCCAGCAGATTGTCTTTGGAAAGACCGTCGTAATTATCGAAGCGCAAGCCCGGACTGATGGTGAGATTTTTGATCGTGATCGAATCCTGCGCATAATACGCCTGCTCATTGATAACGGCCGTACCGCGAAACAGGAAGAGAGAACCGCCGCGCGTCAGGTCATACGGGACCAGGCCGGGCGATAGGTTCGGATTGGGCGAGTAACCGGCCGAGCCACAAGCGTTCGGATTCGTCAGAGTCGGGATGGTAACAGCGCCGCCGTTCGAGTTCAGGCAAACCGGGTTGAATGCCGGATCGGTAATGCCGAGCTCGAAATTTTCGAGCAGCCGTTCCTGCATCACTTCCGTACCGATCTTCAGGTTGTGAATGCCGTTCGCATAAGAAAAATCAATGCGGGTGCCCCAGTTCGTCAAATGACGATCTTGGCCGATAGTTGCGGGCGTATCGTTGAACGGATCGGCACTCGGGTAGTAATTCACGCGATCCTCACGCAAAAACGGGTTGATCGACAGCAGCATCTGGGCGTTGAAGGTGTGCTGGTAGCCGAGATTGAAGCTCAAAGTTCTAGCCTGCTGCCGTTGATCCTGCTGGGGCTGATCGTATGTGTTCGGAATCTGGAACCAGTTGCGGGCAGCGAACAGATCGAGATGTAACGAATCCTTGCTGCCTGGTACGAAATCGATGCGATCGAAAAAATCTTCGGTGTTTCCAATATCGTGATTGGGATAAAACTCCGGGGTATCGAGAAAGCGTCCGCTTCGACTCGTATCGGCAAGAAAAAAGTTTCCCCATTTCGCTCCGCCGATGCCGAACGTAGCGTCTTCTCCAACCGTCCCGAATGAGCCGTAGTCGGTCTCGAAACTGGCGTTCGGCTTCTGACCCAGTCCCGAACGCGTAACGGCATTCACAATCAAACCGGTCTTGTCCCCGTACTCCGCGTTGGGAGAGCTACTGACTAACTCGAGCGATTGAAACGCGTTCGCAGGAAGTTGCGTGGAAAATGTCTTGTTCTGCTGATCTGTGATCGGCTGGCCATCGACAACATAAGTGGTTTCCGCATGATCGCCCTGCGGATGGAAGAATCCGTTGGAATCGGCCACTACACCGCCCGACGTCAGCGTGATCGCGTCGCTCAGTCCTTGTCCTACAGAGGCGATCGGCAGAGTGGAAAGCAGATTCGCGCTGACATCGGTGTGCTCGGCGGGGACGTTCTCGACGACATCGGCAGAGGCCGAAACTTCCACGGTCTGCTGCGCGCCTGCGAGCGCTAACTGCGCCTTGACCTGCACGGGAACTTGCGTGCGAACCGGGACTTGCTGGTGATAAGTCTGGAATCCAGGCGCCGTAATATTCAGCGTGTACTGATCGGTTGGGATGTTTACCAGCCGGAATGTGCCGTCATTGCCCGATTTCGCGGTCTGCCTGTAACGCGACACTGAATTCGTAAGGGTCACATCGGCGCCCGCGACAACAGCGCCTGTGGGGTCCGTCACCGTTCCTTGGATGGTTCCGCCGTTCCCGCTTGCCTGCGATGCTGTTGCGCCATGTGCGTGCGTACATAAGGCCGAGATCAAGAATGCCAGCAAGGGTGCCAGCCTGGCGAGTCTAGTCGGAATGCAACGGCGGTAACTGATTACTATTAAACACTTTGCGCAAACATCAACCACTTACCTCGAATTATACGCGAACGGTTGCGCCAATCTTAGTCGAAACAAATACTGACAAGCTTGTTTTCGTGTGTTTTAATAGCCCCATGCAGTCTAGTAAAGCTTCGAAAAAGACAATCGCGGAAGAAACCGGCACGCCTGTGAACGAACTCAACACGGCGTCAGACTCTACGGCAAAACCGCGCGGTTCCAGGTCTTCCAAGCTGAAGAAGGAAACAAGTGAAACGGGTTCAGCCCGGCATCGTAAACCGGCAGCTGCGGAATCCGCTGTTATCGATCCAGTCGGTGTCATGACACCAGCACAGGATGTAGAGCTCGGGGCGCGTTCCGGCGAGATCTCTCCGTCGCATGAAGAAATAGCGCAGCTGGCTCATTCGTATTGGGTGCGCCGCGATTATGCGCACGGATCCCCGGAAGAGGATTGGGTTCGCGCAGAGCGGGAATTGAAATCGGCCCGCAAGTTCCCGGCCAACTAAACAACAACTCACCCGTCCATAAACCTGAAAGCTGTTCTTGCTGGTTATGGGGTGTTCGCGCCCTGTACTCTAGAAATAAGCACTGGACCTATGGGCGACACCGTTCCCGAAGTTGGAACTGTCTCTGCGTCTCCACCCGGAATAGCGGAGCGGCCCCGCTCGGCCATCATCTCGACCATTACCTGGTTTCGCGACCTTATGCTGTCGGTCCTGATTGCGGTACTGGTGATTCTGTTTCTTTACCGTCCCGTGAAGGTGGAGGGCACGAGCATGATGCCGAGCCTTTACGACCAGGAGCGCCTATTCATCAATCAGTTCAGTTATAAATTCGGGTTGGGAGACATCAAGCGCGGCGATACGGTTGTGTTCTGGTTTCCGGAAGACACGACCAAGTCTTATATCAAGCGTGTGATTGGACTGCCGGGCGATACGGTGGCGGTGGAGGACGGCTACGTCATCGTGAACGGCAAGAAACTGGTGGAGAATTATGTTCCCGCCGAATACCGCGACGACAGGAGTTACCCTCCGCGGATTGTTCCAACGGATGAATATTTCGTGCTCGGGGATCATCGCGTCTCCTCGAACGATAGCCGGGCTTGGGGATTCGTTCCCAAGAACTACATTTACGGGAAAGCGGTATTCGTGTTCTGGCCTCCGGAGCACATCGGAAGCGTGCATTAGCGTCTCAGCGGCGATTCAATAGCCACAGCACAAACGTCGCGAGCAGGCTGAGAATGAGACAAGTGACCCACGGAAAATAGACGGTGGTGTGCCTGCCGCGCCAAACCACATCGCCCGGCAAGCGGCCGAGAGGCAGATTCATACGGCCCAATGCAATCACGATGACGCCGAGAACCGCTAGTACGAGTCCGGCGACAATAAGCAGCCGCCCGAGATTCATCTCTACCCTGATGTTAATCCCGCGAGCGGGCTGCGTTACACTGGCGCTGGAACGATCGCGATATGGCTGAATCGAAGACGTACGCCGCGAGTCCAGAGTTTGCTTCTCGCGCAAATGTGAAAAGTATCGAGGAGTATCGCGCGCTTTACGACCGTGCGAGACGCGATCCGGAGCGTTTCTGGGGGGATCTCGCGCGACAGGAGCTTTCCTGGTTTCACGCGTTCTCACAAACGCTGGAATGGAACCCTCCGTTTGCCAAATGGTTCTGCGGCGGCAGGATCAACGCCTGTTACAACTGCGTCGACCGGCATCTGGACACGCCGCGCAGAACCAAGCCCGCCATTATCTGGGAAGGCGAACCGGGCGACCAGCGAATCATCACGTATGAAGAACTCCACCGGCTGGTCAGCCGCTTTGCGGCGGTCCTGAAGCAGCTCGGCTATAGCAGAGGCGATCGCGCGGTGATTTATATGCCGATGATTCCGGAGCTGCCCATCGCGATGCTCGCGTGCGCCCGGCTGGGCATCATACACAGCGTGGTGTTTGGCGGTTTTTCGGCGGAGGCGCTGAAAGCGCGAATTCTGGATTTGAGTGCGGGACTGGTGATCACCGCGGACGGCGGATGGCGGCGCGGCAAACAAGTGCAGCTTAAGCCGGCTGTCGATGAAGCGCTGAAAGACGGGCCGCTGCTTCGGCATGTGATTGTGTATCGCCGCACCGGAGACGCGATCCACATGGAAGGAGATCGCGATGTGTGGTGGCACGAGCGGGACGAAATGCTCTCACAAGCTCCTTCGCTCGAGCACCAGGGTGAACATGTGGCGGCGCAGGATCTGGATTCCGAACATCCGCTGTATGTGCTGTACACGTCGGGGACAACAGGTAAGCCGAAGGGGATTCTGCACACGACCGCCGGCTATCTGCTGCAGACTGCGATGACGATGAAGTGGGTCTTCGATCTACACGAGGACGATATCTTCTGGTGCACGGCGGACATCGGATGGGTGACCGGACACAGCTACATCGTGTATGGCCCGCTGGCGGCAGGCGCGACGACGGTGATGTATGAGGGGGCGCCCGATTTTCCGGCGTTCGACCGTTTCTGGCAGATCGTCGAGAAATATCGCGTGAGCATTTTCTACACCTCGCCTACCGCGATTCGAGCACTGATCCGCCAAGGCGACCGATGGCCGGATGCGCACGACCTCTCGAGCTTGCGCCTGCTTGGCTCCGTCGGCGAGCCGATCAACCCAGCGGCGTGGGAATGGTATCACCGGGTCATCGGGAAAGAGCGATGCCCGATTGTCGATACGTGGTGGCAGACGGAAACGGGCGCGATCATGATTTCGGCGCTCCCAGGCGCGGTGGCGACCAAGCCCGGGTCGGCGACACTGCCGCTGCCAGGGATCGTTCCCGACATTGTGGATGCCGAGGGAAACCCGACCGGAAACAACCGCGAAGGTTATCTGGTGATTCGGGAGCCGTGGCCGAGCATGGTGCGTAACATCTGGGGCGATCCGACTCGGTTCCAGGAGCAGTATTGGTCGCGTGTTCCGGGATCGTATTTCACAGGCGATGCGGCGCGGCGCGATTCCGACGGCTATTACTGGATACTCGGGCGGGTGGACGATGTGATGAACGTCAGCGGCCACCGGCTGAGCACGATGGAATTGGAATCAGCGCTGGTCCATCATCCGGCGGTAGCGGAAGCGGCCGTCGTCGCTAAACCGCACGAGATCACCGGGCAAGCTGTATGCGCCTTTGTGACGTGCAAGAAAGGCGACTGGAACCATGAGCAACTCGGTCAGGAGCTGCGGCAATGGGTAGCGCACGAGATCGGGCCGTTTGCACGCCCCGAAGAGATACGCTTCACCGATGCCTTACCGAAGACACGCAGCGGCAAAATCATGCGCCGGCTGTTGCGCGAGATTGTCACCAGCAATGCCGTAACAGGAGACATCACGACGCTCGAGGATATGGCGGTGGTGACGCAGCTTGCTGCGGCGCACGACGAAGAGTAATTACGATTCGAGCTTCGCGTCGAGCGTGATCTCGGTATCGTAGAGCTTCGATACGGGGCAGTTTTCCTTGGCACTCTGGGTAGCCCGATCAAACGCGTCCTGGGAAGCGCCCGGAATTTTTGCAGTGAGCTCGAGACGGCTTCGCTTGATGGCGAATCCGCTGCCTTCTTTATCGAGCGTGATGGTGCAGGTAGTTTCAAGGCTTTCGGCCTTGAGATTTTCTTTCTGCAATTCGGCGGAGAGCGCCATCGTGAAGCAGCCGGCATGAGCCGCGGCCAGAAGCTCTTCGGGATTGGTGCCCGTTCCCTGCTCGAAACGATCCCGGAAGGAATACGGCGTGTTGGATAACACGCCACTCGCGGAGGAGAGCGTACCGGCTCCCGACCGCAGATCACCACGCCATTGTGCTTTCGCTTTTCGATCCATTTAAATTCCTCTTTCCAATTTCGATTAGGCCAACCGGCAAATAGATGCAACCATGCGCCCGGTGTTTTCAGGTTCCCGGCGATAGGAGAAGAACTGGACGGGCTCGCAGGTCGTACAGAGGCCGCAATCAAAGATGCGATCGGGGTGAAGGCCGGCCTTTTCCATCTGGCGCCGGTTTGCTTCCGGAAGATTGAGCTTGCGATTACCGGAAGCAGGCCCCCATTCGGGAAATACAGACGTGAACCGTTCCGCAACCTCCGAGCCGACTTCGTAGCAGCAGCCTCGAATGCAAGGGCCGAGCGCGGCGTAAATGTCGCCCGGATCGGTATCGAAATCCGCACGCATCTTGTCGATCGCATGCGTCGCGATACCCGCGGCGGTTCCGCGCCAGCCTGCATGAACAGCGGCGACGGCACGATGGCGCGAATCGAGCAGCAGGATCGGAACGCAATCGGCGGTCCGGACACCAACACACGTCCCGATTTCGCCGGTGACCAGGGCGTCGCCTTCATATTCGCGATCTTTTGTACCCGCCGCGTTCACGACCCGATTCGAATGAACCTGCCGCAGCGTGATATCGACCGGCGGATTGCCGAGACGCGTACCGAAGCCATGTTTTTGCCAAACGAACTCCTGGAAGGCATCGCAGCGGTAAATGCCATCGTTGCTTAAACGGAAAGAATCAGACACAACCGTGGGAGGAGAAGACGAGGTTACGAGATCAGTGTAGCGCCCGTGCGGCTTTCCTTCTTTTTGCGGAGCCGGTCTGCGCGATACCAGTCGAGCGTCAGGCGTAAACCTTCTTCGAAGGTGAAGCGCGGCTGATGGCCGAGATAGCGAACGGCGGCGGTGATGTCGGCTTGAGAATCCCGCACGTCGCCAGGCCGCGGCGGTCCATAGAGCGCCGGCAGATCTACACCTTCGATGTGCTGCAGAAGCTGCCAGGTTTGATTGAGCGTGTAGCGATTGCCATTGCCCGCATTGAACACCTTACCCGAAACTCCGGAGGCTTGCGAGGCCTTCAGGATCAGGCCGACGACATCTTCGACGTAGGTGAAGTCTCGCGATTGCTCACCATCGCCGTAAATAGTCGGACTGCGGCGATCGATGAGGCAGCTCAGAAAGATGGAAAGCACGCCGGAGTAAGGACTCGTCGGATCCTGACGCGGACCATAGACGTTGAAAAAACGCAGGGAAACAGTTTCAAGACCATAACAGGCAGTGAACGCGCTGGCGTAATATTCGCCCATCAATTTCTGAACGGCGTAGGGAGATTTAGGCGAAGGCGACATGGTCTCAACCTTCGGCAGAACTTCGGTATCGCCATAAGCGGCAGAGGAAGCCGCATAGACGACGCGGCCCGCTTTGCCTTCTACCGCTGCACGCAGCACGTTGAAGGTGCCGTCGATATTCGATTCGTGACTCGGAACGGGTTCGATGATGGATTTGGGCACGGAGGGCAAAGCGCCGATATGAAAGACGCGATGCGCGCCTGCGAGGACGGGGGCGATGCGAGCGTAATCGCTCAAATCATATTCGTAAACAGTAATGTCGTCGGCGACTTCTTCGAGATTGTCGAGCTTGCCGCTGGAAAGATTGTCGATGACATCAACACGGCGGCCTTCGCGACATAAGGCGCGGACAAGAGCGGAGCCGATGAACCCGGCTCCTCCAGTGACAACGTAGCGATTCATACGGGTTGCGAGACAGCGGATTCGGAGATCGAGGTCAGAAAATCGATGGAATCTTTGGCAACGGCAAACGGGTCGCGAGAGAAATCAAAAGCTTCGAGCGAGACCCAGCCGGAATAACGGAGATCTGAAAGAGTGGACAGAATCGAGGCGAAATCATAATTGCCAGTTCCGGGCTCGCGGCCGTCCATTTCGTTTACGTGCACGTGGCGGATATAGGGGAAATACCGGCGGACCAGATCCGAGTGCGGAGGCTGTTCGGCGACCGCATTGTGTGTATCGAACATGGTTTGAACGGCCGGACTGCCGATTTGCTTCACAATTGTAACCGCGTCAGCCAAACAATTGACAACATCCGACTGATCGGGTGAAAGCGCTTCGACGAGAATAGTGACGCCGCGGCTTTCGGCGTGCGGCGCAGCGTGAGCGAGCTCGTGGGTGAACACGTCAGTGGCCTCGTGAGGCGTCACGTCACCGGTTGTGGAGCGCTGTTTAGGCGATCCAAACACCAAGACGCCAGAGAACTCATTCTGCGAGTTGGCCAAGTCGGCGCAGAGATCGATCATGGCGTGCACATAATCCCAAGTGCGTTGGCGGACCGCTTCATCTCGGGTGGTGGCATGAAGATCGGGCGGACCGGCCAGCAGCCAATGGAGGCCGACGAACTCGAGGCCGGCGGTTTCGAGGGTATGGCGGATGGAAACGCGATCTTCAGAAGTGAGCTCAGCGGGATTCTCGGCGAGCGTGTACGGCGCGATTTCCAGCCCTTTATAACCCATTTCGCGAATGCGCCCCAACGCTTCGGAAGACGGATGTTTTTCGAAGAGTTCGTTACAGATCGCGAAACGAAACGGACGATCCATTCGCTTCAGTTTATCGAGAACTAAAAAAGGGCAGCCAAACGGCTGCCCTGCTTGAGGTCAACGTTACTCGACTATTCAGCGACTAAAACTTCGATTTTGTCGAATGAGTTCCTGTGCCTGCACCAACCCCGGCGGCATTCGCGTCGAGATCTCTATTGGCGGCAGTAGCCCATTCGTCGGCTTCTTTTTGAGCCTGCTCTTTGGTGATGCCATAGCGTTCCTGCAACTTACCGACGAGCTCGTCTCTTTTCCCAGTCAAGCGGGTCACATCATCGTCGGTCAACTTGCCCCAACGCTGCTTCACCGAACCTTTAAGTTGCTTCCATTTTCCTTCGAATTGATCCGAATTCATGTTGAAGCTCCTTCCGTGGTTTGTAATGCACGAGACGAACCAAACACGCTGTTTCAACCAATTACGCCGGTTCTGGCCTAAAACGATGGAAAATTCTTCCCTTGTGACCGAATTTTTTGCGGACGTACATTTACCGGGGCTACTTACTACCAGCAGACGTTGGATACGGAGACGGCAAGACCGTCGCGTTGCCAGAAGCTCTGGGATACTCAGGAATGGTTATGTGCCAAGACGAGGTTTTGCTCGAAACAAAGC
This sequence comes from uncultured Acidobacteriaceae bacterium, assembly GCA_963722935.1. Taxonomy (GTDB): domain Bacteria; phylum Acidobacteriota; class Terriglobia; order Bryobacterales; family Bryobacteraceae; genus Bog-105. The sequence continues at coordinate 349,385 of CAVROY010000004.1, forward strand.
TTCCGCTGCCACTCGCGCGGCAAGGCAAAGTGCGCGATATCTACGATCTGGGGGACCGCCTATTATTTGTGGCGTCGGACCGCATCTCGGCGTTCGATTGCATTCTGGCCACCGGCATTCCCTGTAAAGGGCGCGTGCTGACACAGATGTCGCTGTTCTGGTTTGACTTCTTAAAGGACACGGTGCGCTCGCACGTGCTGACGGCGGACGTCGCAGAATACCCGAAAAAAGCGCAGAGGCATCGCAAGACGCTGGAGGGGCGGTCGATGGTGGTGCGGAAAGCCGAGATGATCGAGATCGAGTGTGTCGCGAGAGGCTATCTGGCCGGATCGGGTTGGAAGGAGTACAAGGCTAACGGCACAGTGTGCGGCATACGGCCTCCGGCGGGTCTGCGCGAGGGAGACCGCTTACCGGAGCCAATTTTTACACCGGCGACGAAAGCGCAGACGGGCCATGACATCAACGTGACGTTTCAATATGTAGCGGACCTCCTGGGGCTGGAACTGGCAGGACAACTGCGCGACCTGACGCTCGGGATTTATCAACGGGCGGCGGCATATGCCGAGGGCCGGGGAATCTTACTAGCGGATACAAAGTTCGAGTTCGGGTTCATCGATGAGCAACTGGTGCTGGCCGACGAAGTGCTGACGCCGGATTCCTCGCGCTACTGGCCGGCGGACACGTATCGACCGGGAGGTCCGCAATATTCTTTCGATAAGCAATACGTGCGCGATTATCTGGAAACACTCGACTGGAACAAGCGACCTCCGGCGCCGGCGTTGCCCGCAGAGGTGGCACACAAGACAAGCGAGAAGTATCAGGATGCATATTGGCGGCTAACCGGGAAGACACTGGCGTGAAGTTTACCTGGTTCGATGTGGTGCTGGTGCTGATCCTCTTGTGGTCTGCGATCGCGGGATTGCGATCCGGTTTTGCACGCGTTGTGGTGGGATTCATCGCTACCATCGCCGGCCTATTGGCGGGCTTCTGGTTCTACCGCATGCTGGCCGAGGAGCTGATGCCGTGGGTGAAGACGCCAACGATGGCCCAGATTCTGGGATTCCTTATCATTTTTGTGGGCGTGCTGATTGTAGGGGCGGTAATAGGGGCGCTGCTTTCGAGGTTATTGCGGTGGTTCGGCCTTTCCTGGTTCAACCATTTCCTGGGCGGCATTGCGGGCTTCTTTCGAGGCGCGTTGGTGATCGCGGCTGTGGCGGCCGTATTTGTGGCGTTTTCGCCATCGCCGACTCCCCAATTTCTTGCCGGATCGCGCGTGCTGCCTTATGTGGCGGAGGTCGCCTGGTGGCTGGTGGATCTGGCGCCAAAAGAGTTGAAGGACGCTTACGAACAGCAGTTGCAGAATCTGAAGCGCATGTGGTCGCATCCGGATCAGAAGGGGCAGGTGGCGTGAAAGGGAAGCGCCGTTGCTGATCATTTTCGATTTGGACGGAACGCTGATCGATTCGAGTAAAGATCTGGCGGTTTCGATGAATGCAACGCGGGAGCATCTGGGGATGGCGCCGATCGATCCCGCGCTGATTTATTCGTATGTCGGGAACGGAGCGGCCACGTTGATACGTCGCGCGCTGGGAAGCGAAGCATCGGAACAGATGGTCGAGGAAGGGCTGGAATTTTTCCTGAAGTTCTATCGCGCGCATGCGTTGGAACATACGCACTTGTATCCGGGAATGCGGGATACAGTGGAGGAGCTTTGGCGTGTCGGCCATACGTTGGCGGTGCTGACGAACAAACCGAAGCGAATCAGCTTCGACATTATTGGGGCGCTGGGGCTCGCGAAGCATTTTATGCGGGTGTATGGCGGCGATAGTTTCGTGAGCAAGAAGCCCGACCCGATCGGCATTCGAACATTGATGGAAGATGCGGCGACAGGCGCGGCCGAAACTTGGATGGTGGGCGACAGCGGAGTGGATGTGCGGACGGCGCGCAATGCGGGGGTGCGCAGTTGCGGAGCGGCATGGGGATTTCAGCCCGATGCGTTTGAGATAGACGCTCCCGACGTGCTGATTCGCGAGCCGAGCGAACTGCTGCAGGTGATCCAGCGGAGTTGATGCGGTCGCGGCAAACACTCCCTTACGGTCGTGGTTCGGTAAGAGGCGGGCGACAGGGCGCACTTCGGATGTGATCGAGGCTTGCATTCGAGCTAATGAGGCGATTTAGGCGGCTTTTTTGGCCGCGTCGCGGGACTCTTTGGCGAGCTCGTTCATTTCGGCGTTGGACGTGAGCGCCTGGCGACGGGTGAGCTGGGCTTCGGCCATCAGAAGCGCCCATTTGTGCAGCTCCTGCTTGCGCGATTCGGCCGCATCGCGGCGTACTTCCTGCGCTTTCTTCTCGTTCAACGATTCAAAGCCAATCTCGGCTTTGCGCCGTTCGCTTCTGAGCTTTAGCAAGTCGGCCAGAGCCTTATGGAAGGCCCGCTCGTGGGTGGTTTGATAGCGGAGCAGCTTGTCGCTGACCTGGTCCTTGGCGAACCATTGTTCGAGAAGCAACAGCGCGCGCTGGGTGAGCCAGTGATGCTGGACCATTTTCTCGACCAGGATGTGCTCCGTGGGTGTGGTGGGCTGGTGTTCCTCGGCGAGGGCGGCGAGCAGCGCTTCGTATTTCGATTTGTCTTCGCTGGCGAGAACGACAAATGTTCCGGCGAGACCGTGGTGAAAATTATTTTGCGAGACGGCGGCTTTGCCGGCTTCGGTTTTAGGACCGGTGGAGAGTTGCGCGTTGGCGCGATTGGCGGACTGTTGCGCAGTAGTGGCCATAAAGAAGAGGACCTTTCTGGGGCGGGAACCCGTTCCCCGAATTCCCGAGCGGCGGCACGCATTCGCGTCGGTCGATGAACTCGGCCGCGCCACTTCCAGAACCCGTAAGTTATTTTAAGGAGGGAATCGCCAGGAATCGAAGCTGTCCAGACCTTGATGACATGAAGCCATACTTGCTTGATGCGCTTGCCTTTGTGTTACCTGAGTACGTCTTCGACGGACATGATATTGGGCTAGGGTGCGCGACAGGTGGAGAGCAGTCCTCGTGAGCGGTAGCTTAGTAAATTCGCCGGCAATGGTGGTTCTCCTCGCAATTCCCAGCCAAGTGATTTGGTCGTATTTTGTCTTTGGAGTGATCCTTGGAATCGGGCTGGTCGCGATTTTTCTCCGCGGCGACTGGCTGAACGCGCGAGGATTCGACAAGCTGATTCTGTTCGGTCCGCTTTTCTACGCGGCACCGGTCGCGGGCTTCGGCACTGAACATTTCACGCTGACGAAGGCCATCGCGTCAATCATGCCAGGGTGGATTCCCTGGCATCCGTTTTGGGTCTACCTCGTAGGCGCTTGCTTTATTGCAGCGGCGCTGAGCGTGGTAACGGGGATTCAGGCACGTCTCTCGGCCAGTTTGCTTGCCTTGACGTTTTTCCTTTTCGTAGTGTTGATGCACGCCCCGAGTTGGGCACACCATCCGCGAAATCGGTTTGCGCTCACGTTTGTTCTGCGGGAGATATCCTTCAGCGGCGGCGCTCTGGCGCTAGCAGCTACGCTTACCGACCATCGACACGAGCGCGAGTCGCACATCCTTGCTACGATTGCGCGTTACTTCGTTGCAATTCCCGTGCTGTTTTTCAGCTTTGAGCAATTCATGCACGGCGATCACGTTCCCGGCATTCCACTGGAACCGGTGACTCCGGCGTGGATCTACGGGCACGCTATTTGGACGTACCTGGCGGCCGTGGTTTACGCAGTGGCGGGTACCCTGTTGCTTGCCGGCAAGAAAACCCGCCCGGCAGCGACGTGGCTGGGCTTGACCGTGCTCTTCGTGGAGTTGGTGGTCTATGTGCCGATCGGAGTAGTGGAACGCGCCAGCCTCGACAATGGCTTTAATTATTTGGCGGATACACTGATGTTTTGCGGCGCCGTTCTTCTGCTCGCGGGCGCCATGCCGCGAGAAGAGTAGCGGATTCATTCGGCTGGTCGGCGTCGCAGGACCGCCCAAGCCCGCAGCAAGTTCTCCCAGCCAAACACGCGTATTGATCTGGTAGACACTGCGGGCGGGCATTGTTGAAGGCAAGCGCCTACATCATCGTCAATCGCGGTCGCATGGGGCTGCGAGGAACGCATGAACCTCGCCGTTGATGAGACCCCATCCCGTTATCTGCCCCGCGTCGTTGATGGAATCAGCACTCTGCAGGGTCCAACCTGAGTCATTTGGCATTAGGGTGTTGAGATCGACCATTCGGCCGTCTTGCCACAAGAACGCATACGAATTGAAATTCGCGTCCAGTACGAAGCCCACTACTTGCCGGTAATTATTGACGGTATTGCAGCAAGTGGCGACCACCAAAGGGTCATCAGGATGCAAGCTGCCAAGGTTTCGAGGTTGGCCCGATTCTTTGGTCCAGAGATAAGAGCGCGTGAGGCCGTCTGCCGTGGTTGCCACTCCAGCGACGTCGCCACGGTCGTTGATCGCGCTAGCGCCACTGGACGGACCTCCGAGACCGCCGAGGTCGACCGGCGTACCGTCTGCTTCCCAAAGCACGGAACGAAAGGCCTGCGGACTCGGAGGAAAATCGACATTCGAGCACAGACCGGAAGTGCCGATCGCTTGCCCCTTATTGTTGATCCCAAACGCAAAGCTGACCGTATCATCGCCGTAGGGACGGAGCTCGCGCCAACTTCCGTCGGGGTTCCAAACCAGGGCTTTGAACCGGTAAAGCTGAAATGGCTTTCCTCCAAGTGGATGATCCGGTCCTGCTTGCGTAGAGCAGGTCGCATCGTACTCAGACGTCTCCGCAAAGCCGGCAACCCGACCGAAGTCATTGATCCAGTATGCTTGGCTGTTATTGCCCCCGAATGGATTGCGTAGAGCAGATAGTCTGCCGTGTTTCCAAATGGCTGCAAGGCACTGGCGGTGAGTGCCGAAATAGCAAAAGTCTTCCCCGTTCGGATCCAAACTGGCGGTCTCGGAGATGAGCGCGGATTCGTTATGGATATTCGGTCCGCCAGCCTCACTATTCAGGTTGTCCCTTGGATCACCGAGCGTGCCCAGGTTGATCATGTGGCCGTCCTTCCATAGGAAACCGGTTAAGGGCGGTTGAGGATTCGCTACGTTTGGGTTACCATTCTGGCTTACTGTAGCGGCGCCCCCGGCAACGACGCCGCGACCGTTGATTCCAAGTCCCAAGCTGTAGGGGCCGCCGAGCGTTCCCAGGTCGGTCACCTCGTAACGTGCAAAATGCGGCCGTCCGTGTCTGGGTGCATCCCGCTGTCCTTCGGGATACGCCGGAAATGCGAGAGCCGCGAGTAGGGCTGCTCCGGCGATTGAGCCCATGAGTGTCGATTTCATAACTGTCTCCTTCATCGAATGGTTGAATTAAAGCCGCGTTGAGGCCTTGTGCGGCCATTCTGTTTGGAAACGATTCATTTCCCAATGGTCCCTGTGTGACTTCTGCGTGATTTCAGCTGAATTAGGTTCGCTTAAAATGGTGAACGCTTTAAAGAGATTCAAATGCTGAGGGAACGACGGGCCAAGCTCTTGCGCTTCGGTTGTTTCGAGCTGGATCTGCGCTCAGGCGAGCTTTATAACGAAGGCCAAAGGGTTCGGCTGCAGGAGCAGCCGTTCCGAATTCTCGCCTTGCTGGCTGAGCGGTCAGGCGAGCTCATTACCCGGCAAGAAATCCGGGGGCGGTTGTGGCCCAACGGCACCATAGTCGAATTCGAAAACGCAGTGAATGCTGTAATGAAAAAGCTACGCACTGCGTTAGGCGACTCGGCGGAAGAGCCACGCTACATTGAGACGATCAAGCGGCGAGGGTACCGGCTCATCGTTCCGGTAGAGAACGTAACTGGACAGCGATTCCAGTTCGCCCAGTGTTCCGAAGCAACTCGCACCAGCCCCGTTTTCTCCGATCCACCACCTGGCGGGGCGTACGATCTCACATTACCGCGTGCTGAACCTTATTGAGGCGGGCGGAATGGGGGTGGTCTATCGGGCGGAAGATACCCGGCTGGGCCGTCAGGTCGCGCTGAAATTTCTTTCCGAGGAGCTGTCCAGTCATCCCGGCGCGTTGGACCGCCTTCGCCGAGAGGCCCGTGCCGCCTCTGCGCTCAACCATCCAGGTATTTGTACCATTTATGAGAATCGGCGAGAATGCCGGACAGCCGTTCATCGCGATGGAACTGCTGGAGGGCAGCGCGCTCCGGGACAAGATCGCTGAGGCACCGCTTCCGGTTTTGGAAGTGCTTGAATACGCGCTTCAGATAACAGACGCTCTCGAGGCTGCTCACGACAAGGGCATCGTTCATCGAGACATCAAGCCCGCCAACATTTTTATAACCACGCGCGGTCAGGCGAAAGTCCTCGATCTCGGTTTAGCTGACGCAAGTGCTTCAGAAGGAGCAAAGGAGTCGCCCGGCGCGGAGAAAAAAGATCTCACGAAGTCCGGAACGGCTTTGGGTACGGCGGCTTACATGTCACCCGAGCAGGTATTGCGTGAGCCGTTGGATGCACGCAGCGATCTGTTTTCGTTCGGCGCGGTCATGTACGAGATGAGCACCGGGACCAAGCCGTTTGACGGTCCGACCGAGACTGCGATTTTCAAAGCCATCCTGCAGATTAATCCGCCTCCTGCAGCGAATCTGAGGCCGGATCTGCCGCCGGACTTGGGGCGCGTCATTACGAGATGCCTGGAGAAGGACCGCAACCAGCGATGTCAAAGCGCTGCGGAAATTCGGGCTGACCTTCAGCGTGTGAAGAATCAGACGGCTTCACGCATTAGCAAATCCGGGACGGGCCGGACACTGATTCTCGCTGCCGTTGCGGTCATTCTGCTGAGCACTGCAGCTTACCTCGTTTTACATCACGCTCCGAAACTCGCCAACACCGACACGGTCGTGCTCGCGGATTTTGCGAATAACACGGGCGACACGGTTTTTGACGGCACGCTTCGCCAGGGGTTGGCCGTGCAGCTCGCACAATCGCCTTACCTCAGGATGGTCCCCGAGGACCGAATCCAGCAGATGCTCCGTCTCATGGGTCAGCTACCGAACGCACGGCTTACCTCCGAATTCGCTCGCGAAATTTGCGAGCGCACCGGAAGCGCGGCGGTTGTGGAAGGCTCGATTGCAAGTCTCGGAACGTGCTACGTGTTGGGATTGCGCGCAACCCGCTGCAGTACAGGAGACGTTATCGATGCAGAGCAGGTGCAGGCGGCAAAGAAAGAGGACGTGCTGGATGCTCTCACCAAACTTGCAAGCCAGTTCAGGTCGCACGCCGGCGAGTCGCTAGCCACGGTCGAAAAGCATAACACTTCGCTGGCCGAGGCCACAACTTCGTCGCTCGAAGCCTTGAAGGCGTACAGTACCGGTTGGAAGCTGCTCAGCTCGAGGGGAGCCACTGCTGCGCTCCCGCTCTTTAGGCGCGCGACGGAAATTGATTCTCAGTTCGCCATGGCGTACGCCTACCTTGCGCGCTCGTATGCAGATCTCGATGAGTCCGATCTTGCGGCCGAAAGCGCGACGAGGGCTTGGCAACTCCGAAATCGCGCTAGCGATTTGGAGAGGTTTTCTATCCATTCCTCATACGAGAACTTCGTGACGGGCAACTTGGAACGGGCCGAGCAGACCTCCCTAATGTGGGCGCAGAGCTATCCGCGCGACCCAACACCACATCACTTTCTTGCAGGGGGCCTGAATAAAGCCCGGGGCCGCTACGAACAGGCGTTCACGGAATCCCGGAAAGCTCTTGAGATGGATCCGGAATTTGGCATCAGCTATTACGCCGTAGCGGTCAACCATGCGTATCTGAATCGCTTCAGTGAGGCCGAAGAAACGCTTCAGCTCGCAGCCAAACGCGGCCTGGACATCGATGAGTTCATCATGCTCGACTACGATCTCGCGTTTTTGAAAGGTGATCAGGTTGAAATGCAGCGCCAGGCGGGGCGGGCACGAGCAAGATCTGCGGCCGAAGGCTGGATCTCCAACCATGAAGCATTTACGCTGGCATACTTCGGGCATTTAAATCAGTCACGAAGCATGGCAAGGCGAGCCATTGATCAAGCTGAGCACTCAGGACAGCGCGAGCGCGCCAGCTTGTTTCAAGCGGCAGCGGCAGTACGAGAAGCGTGGTATGGGAAAGCGTCGGAAGCAAGAACGCGGGCGACGGCAGCACTCGAGGGCTCGAAGGACCGCGAGGTTGAGTACGGAGTTGCTTTTGCCCTTGCTCTCATTGGAGATAATGGCAAAGCCGAATCACTCGCCGACAATCTTCAGAAGCGTTTCCCTGAGAACACATCCGTCCGATTCACTTACGTGCCGGCTATCCGCGCACGCGTGGCATTGAATCACGGCAACGCGGAAAAGGCTATAGATCTCTTGCAAGCCGCCGTTCCAGTGGAATTCGGCTGCCCCTTAAGCTGCATAAGTGGACTGTTCGGTGCACTTTACCCTGTCTATGTGCGCGGACAAGCGTATCTCGCCGTCGGCCGCGCGGGCGAAGCAGCAGCCGAATTTCAAAAGATTCTGGATCACCGTGGAATCGTCGTCGCCGATCCTATAGGTGCTTTAGCGCGCTTGCAGTTAGCAAGAGCATTCGCTATGGCCGGAGACAACGACAAGGCGCGAACCGCCTATCAGGATTTCCTCCCTCGCTGGCAACATGCCGATCCCGACATTCTGATTCTCAAGCAAGCCAAAGCAGAATACATGAAGCTGCAGTGAGTGCGATCATCCCTGTTTTCAAACATGAAACTGTGCCGGTATCTTTGCGCGGCAAATTCCGGAATTGGACAAGCTTCCGCAACCGGGAAGACCAGATCACGATTTCAGATAGTATCCCGATTTTTGTGTAAGTCGCTGTTCTCCAGTTTTATTCCTTTTCTTAGATCTTAAGATAGTTGCTGTTCCTCATTCGTTAACGAGAAGCCGGAGCGCCGGAGGCGCGGAGGCTTTTCGTTAACGGTCGGCCCTCGCACCGGCGGCCTCAATCCGGTCACCCCACAGCAGCAGAAAATGGTTCAGGGATGTGCGCCAGTTGGGAGCCGCGCGCCAGCGTTGCGCAATGTTGCGTAGAGCCAGGTACAACAGCTTGAGTGCGGACTCCTCACTCGGAAATGACGCCCGGGTCTTGATCACTTTGCGCAACGTCATGTGCAGCGATTCGACCACGTTGGTGGTATAAATCGCCCGCCGGATCTCTTCCGGGTAAGCAAACTGCGGGCTGATGCCGGCCCAATGCCGGCGCCACAGCTTGCCGATAGCTGCGTACTTACTGTTCCAGCGCTCTTCGAAGCTGTCCAGTGCCGCCATTCCCGCTTCGGCCGTCGGCGCGCGGTAGATACCGCGCAGATCCTCGGCCACCGCCTTGCGTTCTTTCCAGTTCACATACGCCAGGCTGTTGCGCACCATGTGCACAATGCAAAGCTGCACCTCGGTGCGCGAGTACACCGTTGCTATTGCTTCCGGGAAGCCCTTCAACCCGTCCACGCACGCAATGAGGATGTCCGCCACGCCGCGATTACGGATCTCGGTTAGGATCTGTAGCCATAGCTTGGCCCCTTCTGTCGCGCTGGTCCATAGTCCCAGCACTTCTTTCGAGCCCTCCATGGTCACGCCGATTGCTACGAACACCGCCCGGTTCTCCACCCGGCCCTCATGCCGCATCTTCACCACCAACGCATCCAGATACACGATCATGTAGAGCGGCTCCAGCGGACGGCTTTGCCATACGCGCACCTCATCCATCACCTCTTCAGTGACCTGGCTGATCAGCGTGGCACTGACGTCCACACCGTAAATCTCGCGCAGGTGCGCTTCGATGTCGCGCGTGCTCATGCCGCGCGCATACATCGAAACGATCTTGTCGTCGAAGCCCGTCCAACGACGCGCGTGCTTGGGCAGGATCTGCGGCTCGAAGCTTCCGTTGCGGTCGCGCGGCACTGCGATCTCGACCGGGCCGAAGTCGCCCTGCACCCTCTTGCGACTGTTGCCGTTGCGGTTGTTTCCGCTGCCGCGACCCTCCGCCTGTCCCTTCTCGTAGCCGAGGTGATGCGTCAACTCAGCATTCATGGCCCGCTCCAGCAGCGCTTTCGTCAGCTGCTTCAACAGCCCATTCGGGCCCACGATCTCTTCCGTCTTCTTGCCCTTCAGCAGCTCATCCAGGGCCGCCTCCAGTCCACTTCGTTCTTCTGCCATTCCGTTCTCCTATTCTCGGAGAACACTTCTTACACAAAATGTTTTACACCCTCCGATTTCACGATTCTACTCAGCCTCGTAATAGGCGTCATCGTTGGCCTAACAGTCATCGCTTTTATCCTGCTGACAAGGCGGCTGCCAGGCAGGCATGAAACCGCCGAGAGCGCAGTTTGGCGCCGCGCCGCCAAACTCCTCCCGGAGCCCCTGAATTCTCAAATATCTGTCTCAAATCGCAAGTACCCAGAGCGCCGGTAATAAGATATCGACTCGGGACCGTGAATCGTTCGCATATCGAAGCGTGCTCTGTGTTGGTCGCCACCTCAGGAGCCGGATATCATCTGCCAATTTGGGCGATTCACCTGGACGTAAAGTCGGCGACTCGTAGAGTGGCGTTCCGGATTACTCCTCAGAAGTCGCGTTGTAATCAATGTGGTGAAACTCTGTCGGGTTGAGTATAAGCTAGTGACCATTCCAGGGATCGATGATTGTTAATCCGCAATCTTCGAAATCACTAGTGTTCCCGGTGGCTATGGTCGCATTCCGTGACTGACATACCGACGCAATCAGTGCGTCGAACTGAGAGATCGGGCGCCCCAGGTGCGCTCGCTTGGCGACGATTTTCGGGTACACGAGCGCGGATTGCGAATCGAACGGAAGAATACGCTCGGGGAACTCATCCGCAAACAATCGCTCGACGGCAGCGTGCAAGCGACTCCGCCGTTTACCCGCTGGCAGCATCCCGATCCCATACAGGATTTCTGCCTGAGTGATCGCGGTTGTAAATACCACCTCCGGTTTCTGCGCTGCCAACCAGCGAAGCACGGCCTCCTCAGGTGACGGCTTCAGAGCCTCTGAAAGGACGTTTGTATCCAGGACGATCATCAGCTTAATGCCGGTGGATGCCTGACGGGCTGCCTCTCGCGGTAAGGCAAGTTCTACCCCGCCGAACGGCTCGATATGTCTCCGGATGGCCTGTGCCAGATTCTGCGCTCGTGGCTCTTCCGCGATCAGTACACCCTTCAAAATCTCGCGCACCTCCTCTTCCATCGAACGCCCGTGATGAGCGGCACGCACTCTTAACTTCGCCTTCAGGTGTTCATCGAGTTTACGGATGGTAATGCTAGCCACGCATCAATGATAGCATTGCAATCACCGGCCATCCCGCGAGATTACTCCTCACAAGTTCTACCTGCATCGGCCAGACATGGAGTCACTTAGCGGTATGATTCCGTCTCCGCCCTAGACCTATCCCGGCTAAGCGGGTGAGCGGCATTTCTGGGTACTGGATTCAGAGTACGGCCGCGATTGCCGATATCAACAGAAGAGGGCTGTCGCCGCTGATCGGTAAACACAAGATCGCATCCATTTTGAAAGGCGCCGCATGTCTTGGTGTCTTTTGGTCCAGCGCTCGGCTGCTGCCGGCACAAGCTCCCGAATTCACGGTGGAGGGGCGCCCCGTCCAGATCCACGCCTTCGCCTCGCAAGGCTTCGCTGGCTCCGACCAGAATAACTATCTGACCATGAACACCAGCGCCGGGAGCTTTGCATTTACCGACTTCGGCGCGAACATTTCCGCTCAAGTTACAAGTAAATTTCATGTGGGCGCACAAATCTACGACCGCGATATCGGTCAACTGGGCAGATGGCACCCTGAACTGGATTGGGCGGATGGCGATTACAAATTCGCGGACTGGTTCGGCATTCGGGCCGGGAAGATCAAAACGGTCATGGGCCTCTACAACGATACCCAGGATTATGAGTTTCTACACACCTGGGCAATTCTCCCGCAGTCGATGTATCCGCTCGATTTGCGGTCTGTCATCGCACATGTCGGCGGAGACTTCTACGGAAACATCGGGTTGAAGCGGCTGGGGAGTCTGTCATATACGGCGTATGCCGGATTGATTCCAGATGATCCGTATGGAGGTTATGTCTACGGATCGAAGGCGTATGGCTTTAACGTGGCAACCCTGGGGGCGAGAGGCGAAGGAGGCGATCTGCGCTGGAACATGCCAGTGCAAGGTCTGCTCGGGGGGGTGTCTTATATGGATGGGAATTCTCACGCGAAAGGAATAGATGCGCTGGGTCTTCCCTACTCCTCACAAACAAAAAAATATGAGATCTCCCAGTTCTATCTTCAATACGTGCATGGGGGCCTGAGATTGGATGCCGAATACCGTCGAACTTATCTGGACGACTTGAGTTCCGATATTCTTACACCGCCCGAAACTGTGCTGGATAGTCGAAGTATCTACGGTTCGGCAAGTTACAGGATTTCTAAACGGCTTGAGCTTGGGACCTATTATTCGCGGTTTTATCTCAACTGGGCAGCAAAGCTGAGTGACCCTGCAAATCACATTTTCGATAAGGTAGCAACCGCACGGCTCGATCTCACAGGCCATTGGGACTTGAAGATAGAAGGCCATTTTATGAATGGTTATGGAGCTTCCGACGCGTTTCGAGGCTTTTACCTGCAAAACAATCCCCAGGGCTTCCAACCAACAACGAACATGCTTGTCATTCGAACCGGAGTGGAATTCTAAAGGGCAATGGGCAAGCGGGCAAACACAACGCGGATGAGGTCCATTCAGATTGTTTTCGTTCTGATCGTGATCGCCGTGGGCGCGGCCGGAGATGCCGGGACTGACGAGATCAAGATTATTGCCAACCCGAGCATCAGGAGCTCGGAACTGTCGCGTGACGATTTGGCTCGCATTTTTCTGATGACCAAAACGTCGGCCCCTGGAGCCGAGCACGTCGAACCAGTGCTCGAGAAGACGGGGCGCGCCAATGAAGTCTTCCTGCACAAGTACATCGGCAGAAGCGAAACGGCGCTCATGACGTATTACCGCAGCCTGGCGTTCACCGGCAAAGGATCTCTTCCCAAGAGCTTCGACTCCGATTCCGAAGTGGTCGCGTACGTCGCCAAAACCAAGGGGGCCATCGGTTATGTAAGTGCCGGCACCGGTACCACCGGCGTGAGATCTCTAAAGGTGAATTAGAACGCTTCCGGGAACACCGAGGCCTCTTTTTCTCCAAACCGTCAGAGCGTTCGCCGACACCGTATGATGCAGGACCCATCCGGATCGGGCTGCGCCATTCCTCCTCCGACCTACACCTGACCCGGCTGCGGGGGTTGAGCCGTATTTCTGCGTACTGGATTCAGAGTAGGCTCGCGATTGCCGATATCAATAGAAGAGGGCTGCAGCGCTGATCGGCAAACACAAGATCGGGTCCATTTTGAAAGGTGCCGCGTGTGTTGCCGCGGTTTGGGCCAGCGCTCGCCTGCTGCCGGCGCAAAGTCCCGAATTCACGGTCGAGGGGCGCCATTGGTATTTGAAGATCGAAGGGCATTTTATCGATGCAATGCGGCCGCCGACGCACTTCGCGGATTCTACCCGCAGCAGAACCCGCAAGGCTTTCAACCAACGACGAACATGCTTGTCGTTCGAACCGGAATGGAATTCTAAACGGCAATGGACAATCGGGCACAGACAATCCGGATGAGGTCCATGCATTTTGTTCTCGTTCTGATTGTCATCGCGGTGCGTGCGGCCGGAGATGCGGGAACTGACGAGATCAAAATCATCGCCAACCCAAGCATCACAAATTCGGAACTCTCGCGTGACGATCTGGCCCGCATTTTTCTGATGACCAAAACGTCTGTCTCTGGAGCGGATCACGTCGAACCGGTCCTGGAGAAGACCGGACATGCCAGTGAAGTCTTCTTGCACAAGTACATCGGCAGAAGCGAAACGGCACTCATGACGTATTACCGCAGCCTTGCGTTCACCGGCAAAGGATCTCTTCCCAAGAGCTTCGACTCCGATTCCGAAGTCGTCGCGTACGTCGGCAAAACCAAGGGCGCCATCGGGTATGTAAGTGCCGGCGCCAGTGCCGCCGGTGTGAGGGCTCTAAAGGTGAATTAGAGCGCTTCCCCAATGAAGCATCTGAGTATCACCGCCAAAATCTGGCTCAGCATCGGAATCTTCGTACTCGGTTTCATTTTCTCCACCATCCTGGTTGAGGTGCAGGGTCTCAGCCGCGAACGAGTTCTTCGAACCACCTCCGAGGCCCTGTTCCCCGCGGCCCAGCGCAGCCAGGACGCCGAGGCTTCTTTTCTCCAAACCGTCAGAGCGTTCGCCGACACAGTTGTGATGCAGGACGCATCCGGACTGGACCGCGCCGCCGAAGAAGGACGCCACACTGTCGAAGATCTCAAAGCGATCGCCTCGATTCCGCACCTTTCAAAGCAACGGGCCGGGCAAGCCCAAGAACTGGCGAGCCTTGTCGAGACATTTCTGGCCGATGCGCACAGTACCTACCGGGCTGTAGTCGCAACCCCGAATCCCACGGCCGATCTGGAGCACCGGGAGGGCGCGATGGCCGCGCGAACCGATGCGATCCGGCAACGATTGCAGAGCGCCAAAGAGCAGTTCTCGAGCGATCTGCACGAACAATTAACCGCTCTCCAGGTTCGCTCTGTCCAGCAGCGCTGGAGCACGCAGATCGTGTTTGGACTCACGCTGCTCATCGCCGCTTACACGGTGAATTTCACCATCCATCGCGCCGTTACCGATCCCATCTTGCGCATCAATGACGAATTGGTTCAGGCCCGGCAGCGCGCCGAGGACGCCAGCCGCGCCAAAGGCGAGTTTCTCGCCAATATGAGTCACGAAATGCGCACGCCTATGAACGGCATCATCGGCATGACCGAATTAGCGCTCGAAACCGATATGAGCGAGGAACAGCGGCATTACCTCCAGGTCGTGAAATCGTCTGCCGAAGCGCTCCTCAACGTCGTGAATGACGTCCTCGATTTCTCTAAAATCGAAGCCGGGAAGCTGGACCTCGAGCAAATTGATTTCTCTTTGCGCGACACTCTCTCGGAAACGATGAAAGTGCTTGCCATTCGCTCGGACGAAAAAGGACTCGAGCTCATCTCCGATATCGACCCGGGCATACCCGACAATCTCCGCGGCGATCCTGGGCGACTGCGCCAGATTGTGATTAATCTGGTCGGCAATGCCGTCAAATTTACCGACCGCGGTGAAATCGTCGTCGCGGTGTGGCAGGAGTCTCAGGACTCTGGTCGAAACACCCTGCACTTCTGCGTCAGCGATACCGGTATCGGCATCGCGCCGGAGAAACAGCCGGCTATTTTCAAGGCCTTCACTCAGGCCGATGGATCCACCACGCGCAAGTACGGAGGAACCGGTCTGGGACTCACCATATCCCGTCAATTGGTCGAAATGACCGGCGGACGGATTTGGCTGGAAAGCGCTCTGGGCGAAGGAAGCCGGTTTCACTTCATCATTCCGTTCGGATATGGAGAACATCCCGTAAAAGAATTGGCGCCTGTGGAGCGCAGTCTGGAAGGCGTGCGCGTGCTTGTCGTAGACGACAACCAGACCAACCGCACCATTCTCGAAAAAACGCTGCTTCGTTGGGATATGGACCCCGCTGTCGCCAGCGGAGCGAGCGAAGCGATGTCGATTCTCGAGAACGCTGCTCGCGAGCAGCCCTTCGAACTAATCTTGCTGGATGTATGCATGCCGGAAGTTGACGGATTTGAATTATGTGAAAGGATTCGCCAGACTCCCGCGGCCGCCGCCGCCACCATCATGATGCTCAGTTCGGCCGCGCAGCGTCAGGATGCCATCCGTTGCCGCGAATTACACGTCGCCTATCTCGTCAAGCCTTTGAACTCGAAAGAACTGCGAGTCGCAATCTGCTCCGCTCTTGGAGAAAAAATCGAAGCGGCTGCCCCTCGGCCCGCTCTCTTGTCTGGGCAGGTCCAACCCGGCCGCAAGCTGCGCATCCTTCTGGCGGAAGACAATGCCGTCAATCGGGAAGTCGCGGTCGCTCTTCTCTCCAAGCGAGGCCACTCCGTTGCGGCTGCCAATGATGGCGTGGAGGCGCTCGCGGCGCTCGAAAAGGAATTTTTTGACCTGATCTTAATGGACGTGCAGATGCCGCACATGGGTGGCTTTGAAGCCACGGCCGCGATTCGGGGGAAAGAGGCGAGCACGGGCGAACATATTCCGATCGTCGCCATGACGGCGCACGCGATGAAAGGCGATCGCGAGAAATGTCTCGAGGCCGGAATGGACGGCTACATTTCGAAGCCCATCAATATAAAAGAGCTGCTGGATGCCATAGATCTTGCCGTTCACAACCGGCGGACAAGTCCCGAAATAACCCCGCCCGAGGGTTCATCGGCCGGTGCAGCGCCACTGGTCGATCGCCAAGCCCTGCTGGAACAAATGGGCGGCGATGCGGAACTGGTGCGCACCATCGCCTCCATGTTTCTGGCCGATGCTCCCGAAAAACTCGAAGCAATGCGTCTCGCTATTGAAGCGAACAATACCGAAAGCCTCTCCCGATTGGCGCACGCGCTGAAAGGAGCGGTCGTCAATTTCTCTGCGCCGCTGGTTACCCGCGCCGCCTTTCGCCTGGAGACAATCGGCCGGGAACACGATTTGTCGAAAGCGCGCGAGGCCTATGAAGAACTCGAGAACATGCTCGAACGATTGACGCCCGAATTGGCGGATCTGGCGGAAGCCGGAAACTTCCACTAGCTCCTACTCGCTCTTGCCCGTGATCTTTCGGATGAAGGCCACTTCCGCCGGCCGATACGGACGCCCGTCCGGGTAAAAAATATCGTGGAACCATACCGCCGGGCCGTGGTACACATACGGCCGCTGCCATGAATCCCACGGCAGATACGTCTGCGTCTTCCCCTGCACGAATCCCCAATTGATGGCCCCGACCTTGTGCTTCTTCGCAATGGGCAGAATGCTTTCAAACGTACTCTTCTGCGGCCGCGCCATATACTCGGTGCACACGATCGGCCGCCCGTACTGCTGCAGCGAATGCACGCGCTTCTCGAAATCGTTCGGCGGTCCGTAATTGTGGAAAGACGTTATGTCGGAAAGCTCCAGTTGCTCCTTCGACATCGAGTCCAGCTTCGCCGCATCGGACCAGTCGCCGTGCCACAGGCCGCTGGTCAGCGGCTGTTCCGGATTTGCCGTGCGCGCCCACGCGAACGCCTGCGGCAACAGGGCCAGCACTAGCTGCACCTTGTTCGCCGGCTCCGATTTGCCGTAGCTTGAATCGTTCGTGTTGTCCGGCTCGTTCCACACGTCCCAAGCCAGCACGCGTCCATCGTGACCGAAAGCTCCTACAATTCCCTTCACATACTGTTCCAGGCGCGGGTATTGCGACGAATCTTCCAGCGCCTTCGCGCCAGGGCTTTGCACCCACCGCGAATTATGAACTCCCGGTCGCGGCGTGGGCTGCTTTCCCAAATGCGGGTACGGGTCCCAAACCGAATCGAACAGCACGAAGATCGGCTTGATTTTGTGCTTGTCGCATATCTCGAGAAACGTGCCGATCCGTCGTTTGAAACCGTCCGCGTCCTGCTCCCAAACCAGATCGTGCAGAAACACGCGCATAGTATTCATGCCGAGGGACTCCGCCCACTCCAGCTCTTTATCGATCTCTTTCGCGTCGAACGTCGCCGCCTGCCACATTTCCAGTTCATTCGCAGCGTCGGCGGGAATGTAGTTGCTCCCGATTAGCCACGGTTCGTGTGCATACCAGTCGTTGGCCTGCTCTGTTGTCCATCGGGCCGCCGCGTTCGCAACCGGCGTCGCACCAATCAGTCCCGCCATCAGCAGCGCCGCCGTGATCAACGCGCGCATCGCCTGATTCGTTCGCCTCACGTTTTGCTCAGTCATTTCTTCCATCTCTGTTGTCTCACGGTGCGTGGGGCTTTTCAGTTCTAATTGAGTACAGAATGTCTGTCGTCACACTGCTGCGTCTCGCGCTTCTCCGCGCTCTAGCCGCTCTGGCCGTTCTGTCATGGGCGGCGGCAGCTACCTTCACGAACCCGCTGCTGCCGGTCGGTCCCGATCCGTGGGTCGTCTATCGCGACGGCTTCTACTACTACATGAACACCACCGGCAACAATTTAACCATTCGCAAGACGCGCGATATCAGCGATCTTCGCGATGCTGAAGCCAAAGTTGTCTGGACGCCACCTGCCAGCGGACCTTATTCACACGAGATCTGGGCTCCGGAGCTTCACTTTCTGAGCGGCAAATGGTACCTCTATTTCGCCGCCGATTCCGGAACGAATCAATCGCACCGCCTGTGGGTTCTCGAAAACTCTTCGCCCGATCCACTTACAGGTAACTGGACCATGAAAGGCGAAGTAACCGATCCTACCCACGATTGGGCTATCGATCCCACCGTATTCGAGCAGGCCGGCAAACTCTACTTACTCTGGTCCGGCTGGCCCGGCGACCAGGATGGAACACAGAACATCTACATCGCCCGGCTGAAGAATCCCTGGACCGTCGAAGGTGTTCGCGTGTTGCTCTCTACCCCTCAATATGCCTGGGAAGAGTTTGGCGATCTTCCGCACCGTCACGTGAACGTCAACGAGGGACCCGAAATTCTCCAGCATGACGGCAAGAGGTTTTTAATCTATTCCGCCAGCGGCTGCTGGACCGATCATTACGCGCTGGGCATGTTGACCGCAACGGCTTTGAGCGATCCGCTCGATCGCAACTCCTGGGTCAAATCGCCTCAGCCGGTCTTTTCCGAATCTCCGTCCGCTCATGCTTACGGTACCGGCCACAACGGATTCTTTCAGTCTCCCGACCGGACGCAATATTGGATCGTCTATCATGCCAATGTGGAACCGCACCAAGGCTGTAACGGTTTCCGCTCCCCGCGCGCACAGCCCTTCAGCTGGAATCCCGATGGCACTCCGAACTTCGGCACGCCTGTTCCGGTTGGACAGCCGATCTCTAAACCATCGGGGACTATACCGTCTCAGTAAGCGAGTCAAGAACCCGGCCGCGACGTACGGATTAGCCGTCCTGGACCTATCGACGCTCCGCCTTTCCCGCCTACGATCAGGCTGTGCGCTGCATGCAATTGGCGGAGCTTCTACTGGTGTGCTTTGCTTGCGTCGCTCAGGCCCAGGTCGCGGGCACGATCGGCGGAACCGTTGTGGATGCCCGCACCGGGCAGCCATTGGCCACTGTCGATATCCGAACCGCCGAAGCCGAATACCGCACAACCTCGGACGCGCAGGGCCGCTTCACGATTCGCGATGTCCCACCGGGGCAATATACCCTTACCTTCACCCGCTCCGTGTATCAGCGCCTTTCGGAAAATGTGCGGCTCGCCGGGACGGAAACCAAGAGTCTCACCGTTCAACTTATCCCCGACGCGTTCCAGCGCTTCGACAAGGTTGAAGTGGCTTCTGGGTCGGCCTTCGAACCCACGGTCAACAATACGCCCGGCGAGTTCGCCATTGGTGCAACGGAAATTTCGAATTTATCGACGGTGCTCGCCAACGATCCGCTTCGGTCGGTGCAAGCGCTCCCCGGCGTCGCGTCAAACGACGATTTCGAGGCGCGTTTTTCCGTTCGTGGCGCGGATTTCAGCCGCATCGGCGTCTATCTCGATGGCATCCCGGTTCACGATCCGCTTCACGAATTGCAAGGAGTCGAGGGCTCAGGCTCCGCCAGTGCCTTCAATGCCGATCTCATCCAGGAAATGCAGCTATACGAAGGCACTCATCCGGCGCGCTTTGAAGATAGCTCCGCGGGAGTGCTGAACGTGCTCTTGCGCGATGGCGGCAGCGATCGATATTCCATTCGCCTCTTCGCTAATGTTGCCGATGCGGGCTTTACCGTTCAAGGTCCGCTTGGAAAATACAGCGGCTGCTCCTGGATCTCCGGCCTTCGCAAGAGCTATCTGCAATACCTCCTCGGCAACTTTCTTTCGAATAACGCGCCATCGCTCGATTTTGGAATCGAAGATGCGCAGGCACGCCTCACCTGCACGATCAATCCAAAAAATCGCGTGAGCCTGGAGCTGATCGGCAGTCAAACCGATCTCGACCGCTCCGCTCAGCGTCAGCTTCTCGACGTGAACTCACCGCTGCTCGCCAAACAGGATTTTGCCTTCGCAGACCTCAGTTGGCAGTACACGCCCACCAACAAACTGCTGGTCGTGAACACGCTGGCCTGGAACGAAGACCGCTTCAACGACCGGAACCCCAATTACGTTTCGCTCGATAACGGAAATGAGCGCGACTGGGTGTGGAATTTCAACGCGAGTTGGATGTGGAACGAACACAATCCGCTCGAGGCCGGTTTCAATCTCCGCCAACAGCAGGCTGCCGGAACTTTCATTCAATACATCTCTTTGGTCACGGCCGCCACGTCCGATGTGTATCACGGCAGCGATACGCTCGCGGGTGGATATCTCCAACAAGGCTGGGCTTTCGCTTCCGGCCGCGCACACCTGAGTGTTGGCGGCCGATGGGACCACGACGCGCTTGATCATGCAACGGTGCTTTCGCCCCAGGCCTCGCTCGCCGTTGCGCTGCATTCGTCCACCGAATTGCAGTTTGCCTGGGGAGAGTACTCCCAGTTCCCGGACGTCTCGCAGCTCACCTCGAATCTCGGCACTCTCGCACTGCAGCCGATGAAATCCGTCAACGCGACCGCCGCCATCGAACAGCGGATCGGAGAAAGCACACGTCTTCGTGCTGAAATCTACTATCGCCGCGACCGCGACCTGATTACCCAGCCCTATCTCGACCCTCGCATTCTGGACGGCGCCGTGTTCCTCCCGTCTCGGAATCCGCCCTTCGCCAACTCACTGCGAGGCAGCGCTGAAGGGATTGAAGTGTATGCGCAGCGCGCCGCCGGTAATCGCCTCAATGGCTGGGTGTCCTATAGCTACGGGCGCACCTTGATGCACGACATCGTCACGGGCGATTCGTTTCCCTCCGATTGGGATCAGCGTCACACCGTCAACGCGTACGCGAGTTACCGCCTCAAGCCTTCGCTCACGTTGAGCGCGCGCTGGACGTATGGCAGCGGCTTTCCAATTCCCGGCTACTTTGAGCAAGCCGGCTCGTCCTATTACCTGGCTCCCGAGCGCAACCAACTGCGGCTGCCCTTCTATCAGAGGCTCGATTTGCGCCTGAACAAGCACTGGACGCACGGCGCCTGGAAAACGACGCTCTTTGCCGAAGCACTCAATCTCACGAATCGCACGAATTACCGCTTCGACAGCCAATATTATTCGTATACCGGTCGCGCCTGGGTTTCGCTCGACCAGATGTTTCCGCTGCTCCCTTCGGTCGGTGTGGTCTTCGAGCGGTGATCCAGAAAACGGACTCTTCGGGCCTAAAGCAGCATTCGAGTCCAAGATGTGTGCGAAGGGCCGTTCCAACACGGCGGACCCGAAGACGCTTCCGACAGTTCAACCTTAGCGATCGACAAGAACCGTATCGAACGAATTGGATGCCATAGCAAAACTGGAAGTTGCCTCGGGCTTCGTGTAGGTCCCCCAAACAGCCGTTCTGGCGTGTTCCAAATCCGGCAGTCCGAACTTCGTTTTCGGATGTCTCTTATTGCCTATTGCCGCGCGCCTGCTTTTATCGGTCTTCTTCATGTCAGCCGGCCCTGTTGCTGACATGAAGCTACGACAGCTAATGAACGGCTTGCGCGTTACGCGGCAAAGTGACTCCAACGGCTGACCGCTGGGGCCGGGCAATGGCTAGTTGCCGCTTTCCCCCACATGGTCGGCAGGATCTGTTCGCGTAAGCACGGAAAAATCATGTCCAGTCACTCTTCCGGTGCCTTGTACGAACCATGCCCAGCCCTTGTTGGGGTCCTTGCCCCGGAACGCATCTAGATTGGCGCGCGTTGCTGGGTCAATCACTACGGGCTCCCTCAGGTATAGCGTGGGGTCGGCCAGCCGAATCACCCAAGGATAGTTTCGCTTTGACGTACCGCCTTGTGGGGCTTGTTTTCCGGTGGCGACGCAACGGTCGCATGCGCAACAACACCCGTTCCATTGGAGTAGAATGCGATTCGATCGCCTGGCTTAATTCGTTTCCGACCGGGCGTATTTTGACCGAACGCATAGATGTGATGTTTGCCGACAAGCTGCTGGATACACTCCTCGGCAGTCTGTTCAGGAACCGATTTGACAGGAGTCAGCCAGAACGCCAACTCGCTCGCCTCTACCGAAATTTCCGAACTTCCTTTAGAGGCCGGGTTTATGGGATTCAGTTGGCTGTTGTTAGTAGATGTAGTTGACGCGGTTTTTTCTTCCGCGACAAGCTTAGTGATCAACTCGATCAGCGGATCGATGGAAGGCACGGTTGGCCGAATCAGACCAAGAACGTCATCGTGCGTAATGTCATATTCTTTCATCAACTCTGCTAACGAGAGCAGGGACTCCGCGGAGGCTATTCGGAGTCGGTCGGACTTTTTCTCGGCGACAATGGCAGCCTGGAGCTGGTTCAACTCCTTATCCGGCCGGCCGACTACATAGAGCCCGAGCACCTCCGATTCCGCAGGAATGACTTTTTCGGAAACAAGTTCGTTGATATAGTTCAAGAGTGTAGAAGTCTTAATTGCGTATACTTCGGTGGTCTTGACCTCAGCTATCACGTGCAAGGTTGACGGCGATGTCCACAGTCCGTCAAATCCGATCTGACCTTGGACACCCGCATAACGGCCAAATCTGACGTTGAAGCCCAGTAGGCTGCCAACGTGGTTTATCAGATCCTGAAGAGCCCTAGAGTATTGCGGCCCCGAGGTTCGGAGGCATTGCTCGATGTAATCCCTGACCTGTCCCACTTCCGTTACGTTGTTTTTCAGAATTCACGAAAACGCTCCCGGGGAGTATCGTCGCCCGGCGAATCGTCCAGAGAGCCGACAAGGGACAGGATTTGATCGAGCGTGATGGTATTTGACGGAGGCGGCAAGAAAACATTCTACCGGTAACCGGTTGGGAGCGCTCTGCATTGCAGCGAGTCCAACCTCGCGTTAGGTCGCCACATCGGAAACTCGGATTGGACTTACTGCACAAACGCGGGAATCAAAGTAACAATCTATGACAGGGTGCTCCCAAGAAGCGTGGGCATGTCGGCGATTGGATTTCCCCATCGAGAGCATCTGACCGGCAATGTCGTACTGTTGCCTGTTGACGATATTGATTCCTTAGGCTGCCTTAACAAATCCGCGACGGACACCTCAATTCCCGAATATCGCCGACGGACACATCGTGTGAACCCCCTCTTCTCGTCGATGAATTCTGGCACAACATCCGGCGGCCACGCTGGTCGGCGCATAGGTATCGTCGCGGCTTGCCCGCTTCGCCCGTCCCCCGCTGGCAGGATGCACTTCAAGTAGAAATTGAACAGCAACAGCTCTGAGAAATTCCCGCTCTGGCGTTCCAGGCGCTTGAAGAATCAGCTCTCATTAAACCTGGTCCGACGCGTCTTCTCTTCGACGCTTTGCGGCTTTTATTCCCGGTCCGTGACAGCTTCTTAGCCAATAGGAACCACCTAGAACAATTCAGGAAAGTCTCACCTTATTTATGAATAGCAACATCCTTCTTTCATCAATTCCAAAATCAGTAACCTAACCTCGTTACATAACGATCAAACTCAATGAGTCCTAATGATATTCAAAATCAGAGCGTATGGCACGAGCCGTGCTTAGTATAGTCGCAGGAATCATCCAGTTTTCAGGAGTTCATCCATGCTACGAAACTTTTTACTGCTGCTTACAGCGGTTGGTTTGGTTGTGATCTTCGGCGTTCAAACGCGGGCTCAGTCGATAATTGCTGGTGATGTTACGGGGACTGTCACCGATCCAAGTGGCGCCGCTATCCAGGGTGCCAACGTCACTCTGACGAACGTGAATACGAATGCCTCCCAACAAACGACGACGAATGCGGAAGGAAGTTATCGGTTTGCGTTTGTCTCGCCGGGCACATACCACGTAACTATTAGCGCCACTGGCTTTCAAAATCAGCAGCGCTCGGGCATCGTTGTCACCGCTGGGCAGCCAGCGACGGTTAGCGTTCAGCTGAATGTGGCCGGTGCAACCCAAACTGTGGAAGTCGTGGCAGGTGAATCTGCCGTTCAAACCCAAAACGCGGACGTAACCACAAATTACAACAGCCAAATGGTTGAGAACCTGCCCAATCCCGGCGGTGATATCAGCTACTTCGCGCAAACCGCTCCGGGCGTGGTCATGAATACGGATGGCGGCAATGGAAATTTTTCGGCCAACGGCATGCCCGGCACATCCAACCTGTTCACCATCAATGGCATGAACGATAACGATCCGTTCTTGAGCGTCAATAACAGTGGTGCATCCAATTTGATGCTCGGCTCCAACGATATTGCCGAAGCGAACGTGATCAACAATGCGTACTCGGGACAATACGGACAGTTCGCCGGGTCGCAGGTTGGCTATATCACCAAATCGGGAACGAACGCTTTCCATGGAGACGCGGTTTACAACTGGAATGGGCGCGCGCTGAATGCCAACCAGTTCTTCAGCAATCAAGTCGGACAGCCGACACCCTTCAATAATTTCAACCAATGGGCGGCCGATGCCCACGGCCCCATCGTGAAGAACCGCACTTTCTTCGACGTCGATTATGAAGGTCTTCGCAATCTTCTACCCGGATCCAGTACGCTTTCCCTTGTTCCCAGCCCGCAATTCCAGTCCGCGACATTGGCGAATTTAGCGGTGAACGGCAACTCCGCGGAAATCCCGTTCTATCAGCAAATCTTCAAGGTCTATAGCAGCGCCCCCGGCTTCTCCAGTGCTACGCCCGTAACCTCCGATGGCGATGGAGGCTGCGGCGGGTTATCGTTCGCCGGTTTGGCCGCGGGTGTTCCGTGCGCGCTTCAATTTCGCTCGACGCCTCCGGATATCAATAAAGAATATTTGTGGTCAGCCCGTGTCGATCACCACTTCAGCGACAAAGATACCGGTTACATCCGAGTGCTTCGAGACAATGGCTTCCAGCCCACTTACGCCAGTCCCTTCGGCGCCACCTTCAACGAGCAAAGTAACCAGCCCCAAATGCAAGGCCAGGTTTCAGAGACACACGTGTTCGGTCCAAACACCGTGAACCAATTCAATGCCTCGGTCCTCTTCTACGGAGCTATCTTTACGCCATCCGACCCCAACGGCGCTCTTTCAGCATTGCCGACCTATCTCAACTTCGCAGGCGACAGCTTCTCCCCGATCGGCGCCTGGGGTGAGCCCCCGGGCTTCTTCTTCCCGCAAGGGAGGCGCGTGTTCCAATATCAAGTCACAGATGACTTGTCCAGGATCGTCGGAAAGCACACGTTTCGCGCAGGCCTCACCTGGGTGCACCAGACCGTTACGGATCTGGATTTCAATGCGCTGGGCGGCCCTATTCATGGAGAGCTCACCACGAATTTGACCGATTTCTTCAATGGAGGCGGTGCGAGTACGTCTCTCCTACAGGGCTTCCCCACATCGGCGGAAGAAGGTATCAAATTTAATACCTTAGGCGGCTACGTCGCTGACGATTGGAAGGTTAGCGATCGCCTGACTGTTTCCTTGAACCTGCGGCTGGAACACTACGCGAATCCGACCTGCGATTCCAACTGCTTTTCTCGGCTCGCCACGCCCTTCACCGGTGCATTTGACCCCAATGCCGCATCCACGCCGTACAATCAATTCATCGTTGCGGGTCAGCACAACGCTTACCCCAATACCCAGGCGGTCGTTTTGGAACCTCGGGTCGGCATTGCCTGGCGGCCGTTCAACAACGATAAAACGGTTCTCCGTACCGGCGCGGGCATCTTTTCGGATACGTTGCCGGGCGGCTTGGCTGAGGATGCCGCCTTCAATGCTCCCAACCTCAATGGCTTTACGATCCCGAACGGAACTCTCGCGCCCGGCGCCCCCGGAAGCCTGTTCACCACGGCCGCACTAGCCAATCAAGCGCTGCTTTCACAGTTCAAATCCGGCGGGAGCTTCGATTCTATTTCTCAAGCGGTTCCAGGATTCGCCGCTCCGAATTTCGATTCCTTCCCGAGCACCTTCAAGCAACCCACTTACTACAAATGGAATTTCGAGGTCGAGCAGGCCATGGGCGCGAAAACAATACTGACTCTCAATTATTCAGGCATGCATGGATCTCACATTCCCATTGGCGATTTCGGCCTGAATGCGTATTGCCCGCCTTCGGTTTGCCCGAATGGCTTTGTGGGTCTGCCCGCAACTGTGCCTAACGCGGCTTTTGGCACCATATTGCAGTATCTGTCAGCGGGAGATTCAAATTACGATGGTGTTACCGTTAGCTTGCAGCGGCGTCTATCAGCAGGCCTGAGCTTTACTCTGAACTACACTTGGAGCCACGCGCTGGATGACGTTTCCAATGGAGGCGTCGCCAATGAAGCTTTCGGCATTTTCCAGACGGACCCCGATATTACTTCGCCGCAGAACCCATTCAACATCCGGAGTAACTACGGAAACGCCGATTACGATGTCCGTCACTACTTTAGCGCAAACATGGTGCTGACCGATATGTTCCGGCATGTAGGATTCAAATACGGTCCTAACCAGATATTTGGAGGCTGGACGTTTTCGAGTAACTGGTTCCTGCGCAGCGGTATGCCATTTACAGTCGTTGACAGCGGCGCAGTAGGTACGCTCCAGGCGTACAATTATGGGAACGCCAGCAACAATAGCGCGATTTTCGCCACACCGCTGGGAAATATTCCAACAACCTGTACCAGTGCGGTGAACTCCCCGTGTCTCTCTACGTCGCAGTTTGCACCCGGTTCATCCGTTACAGGCTTTCCGACGGGGTTCGGAACCATTGGGCGCAACTCCATCTATGGTCCGCACTTTTTCGACGTGGACATGGCGCTCATGAAAGACATTCGCATCAAAGAGAACCTTGTCTTCTCGTTCGGCGCGCAGGCCTATAACGTTTTCAATCACCCGAATTTCGATAACCCGGTCGCCGATATCGCTAACCCGCTGTTCGGCTCCAGCACTGCGGAGGTGGCGCCTCCTACCAGCTTGCTGGGTGCGTTCGTGCCGGGTACGGCCGCTTCACCGCGCTTCATTGAAATCAAAGGCATCATCCGATTCTGAAGCCCAAACGATACGAGCGCTCACTCCTCGAGGTCGTGCGCGAACTTGCTGAGGTCACCCGCGTTCACATCCGATACCGCCCAGTAAGTCATGTGCGAACGCGTCCAATGCACGATGTTATAGCCTCTCAGGGTGAGCGTGCGGGGACCGGAATCCGAGACAGGCGAGGGCCAAAGAAATAGATTGATTGTGTGTCGACCGCGCTTATACAGAAGTGCCGCTACAGGGCGATTGTCTAAGTAATCGAGACGCCCTCCCGCGAGCGGAAATCCTTCCGCCGACAGATCCTTGACGACTGGTGCAAAATCGAGTTTTCCGCTGAACCAGGGCTTCACGGTATGTTGATCGGTTGAAATGACATCGCTTAAGTGATTTGCCATTAAGGAACGGATATGGCTCGATACCACCTCTTCGGCCAGCAATTCCGACGCAGGCGGCCGTCTCATCGTCTCGAAAACGACCGCACTAAAGAGGAACAAGAATACAAGACTGGCGGCAAGTCCCCAAACGCGCCAACCGGGAAACTCGCGTCTCCGAAGATCCCTGTTCAGATCGCCCTCGCCCAGCCGCAACCGTGAGCGAATTTTCTCCTCTAGACCTTCCGGCGCTGCAAAATACGGAATTCGTGTCTGCACGGAGTCGTGCAGCTCGCGATATTTTTCGTAAGTTGCGCGGCACGTAACGCATTCAGTCAAGTGACGCTCGAATTGCAAAGTAGAGATGACATCGAGCTCTCGATCGACGTAAGCGTCGAATAATCCGTGTGCTTCCTGACAGCTCATCGCCCCGCGTCTCCAGTTATTTGGCCGAGCCGGCTGTAAAGTTCCCCTCGCGCTCGCGAAAGTCGCGACATCACAGTTCCCAAAGGAATTTCGACGATTTGCGCTATCTCCTTGTAAGACAATTCCTCTAATTCTCGCAAGATGAGCACCTCGCGGTATTCGAGCGGCAATTCTTCCATTACCCGGTGAATGAGTTGCGAGTTCACATCCTTCAGGAATACCGCCTCCGGGTCCGACCAGGTCGCAGTAGCGGCTGAAATATCGTCATCGAAGGGAACCGCCGTCTCGGATGATCGGTTTCGCTTCTGCCAGCTTCGGCAGCAATTTCGCACGATGGTCAGCAGCCAGGCTCGAGCGTCACGGCCGACTATAAAAGTGTCAAAGGAGCGAAGCGCTCGCAGGAATGCCTCTTGAACGATGTCCTCCGCGTCGTGCTCATTGCGGGTAAGCCATCGCGCGAGATTGTAAGCGGAATTTAGATAGGGCAAAACCGTCGTTTCGAACAATTCGTGTTTGCCCTTCCGTACCTCTTGGCTCTTCCGTTTATTCCAAAATTCTTTTGGCATTCTCTGGAGCACGCCTCGACCGAGTTACGGCCTAGTCAGTCTCTCAAGATTTGTCCTTTCGCACAAGGCAGGGAATATTTCGCCGCGCTTATCGGTACTGCTGAATGACGCCCGGCTTTCGAGCCCGGCGCAGAAGGAGAACATAATTGTTTCGTCGGATAAAACAGAATTCCAACAAAGACGGGGTAGATCGTCGTGGCTTTCTGGAATGCATGGCTTGGGCCGGTACGGGGATGATTTGGACGGTCAGCGGCGGAGCACTCAGTTCCAAAGCTTTCGGCCAGATGTCGAATCACGACGTGGGCGCAGGCTTCAGCTTCGTTCAAATCAGCGATAGTCACATCGGTTTCAACAAAGCAGCCAATACCGACGTCACCGCGACATTACAAGAAGCCATCGGCAAAATCAACGCCTTGGAGCGAACCCCGGACTTCCTGATTCATACCGGGGACTTGAGCCATCTCTCAAAACCGTCCGAATTCGACACGCTCGATCAAGTTTTGCGGTCGGCCAAATGCCGGCAAACGTTCTTTGTGCCGGGCGAACACGACATGCTCGCGGACAATGGCCAGCAATATCTGGAACGTTACGGCAAAGCCACGAAGGGAGCAGGATGGTTCAGCTTCGATCACAAAGGCGTACATTTTATCGGGCTCGTCAACGTAGTGGATCTGAAAGCCGGCGGGCTCGGAACACTTGGGGCGGAACAACTCGCTTGGCTCCAAAAGGACCTCGCGGGGCGGGGCAGCAGCACGCCGATTGTGGTCTTCGCGCACATTCCGCTGTGGACCGTGTATCCCGAATGGGGCTGGGGGACCGGCGATGGAATGACTGCTTTGTCATATATGAAGCGGTTTGGTTCCGTAACCGTCTTGAACGGACACATTCACCAGACCATGCAAAAGATAGAAGGTAACGTCTTCTATCACACCGCGATGTCTACTGCGTTTCCCCAGCCCAAGCCGGGCACAGCGCCTTCACCCGGTCCGATGAAAGTCCCGGCAGATCAATTACGCGATCTGCTGGGTGTCACGCATGTCCATTACGTACCGGGTACCCACAGCCTCGCGGTCGTCGATTCCGCTCTCGCGATGACTCCTGCATCGCGAGCAAGCCTCGAACAGACCGCCAATACCCGCGAGATCAAAATCGACAACTTCTCTTTCAACCCAAAATCTCTGACTATCCCGGTTGGGAGCGCTGTTACATGGACGAATCGAGACGACATCCCACACACCGCCACGAGCACAGAAAAGAAGTTTGCATCTCCTGTCCTGGATACCGACCAGGCGTTCTCTTTCAAGTTCCAGGAACCGGGCTCCTATCCGTACTTCTGCAAGATTCATCCCATGATGACGGGAACTATTGTTGTCGAAAAAAGTACTTCGGGAAGAGCCTGATTCCCGTGCAGATGTTTCAATTCCTGAAAATCGCCTTGGGGCACATCGCGTGAACTCCGACTTTCCCGTCCACTAATTGGGTGATGTCCACATCCACGGCCACGCTAGTCAACGCGTACGCATCGTCGCGGCTCAAGTGCTTCTCCGTCGTGAGGAAATCGATCATGTTCCGCACAGCCATTTCGGCCGCGGTCTTCAGGTCTTCATCGAATCCCATGGAAATATAGCTGGTCGGTGTCTCGGCGCGTGGCCACAGCAGATGCTGATCCTTGTGCACGATGAATCGAAAGGTTCCGGTCAGCCACGTTTCCACGGCCGTAATATCCACTTCACCGTTACCTTGTCCGGCATGTCCATCGCCCGCTTCGAACAGCGCTCCCTTCGCATGAACAGGAATGTACAGCGTCGTTCCGGCCACGAGTTCTTTATTATCCATGTTGCCGGCGTGCATCCAGGGCGGCCCGCTATTGAGTTTTCCTGCGGACGGCGGGGCAACGCCCATGCTCCCGAAAAAGGGATGTAGCGGTATCTCGATCGCCGGTGCAAATCTTCCGATCATGCGATCACGATCGAGCGGAATCACTTTCGTCCGCGCATACGGAAAATCGTTGGGCAGAAATCCTCGTCCCGGACCAAAACCATTGCAGGCGAACGGAACATCGATATCGATCTTTTCGATATCGACCTCCAGGACATCACCGGGTTCTGCCTCCGCGATCGCAACCGGGCCCGTCAAGATATGGCCGCCGGGGCCTTTATCCTTCACCTGTTCATGAATGTCGCGATCGTATTGGGGGATGGCCTCGCGTGGCATGCCTGCTTCTTCCATACGATCGAGAGAACAGGTCGAGACGGTGTGAATTCGCACGGTATCGCCGGAATGCACGGTCAATACCGGAGTTGCCTGCGCCGAGTAGTAACCCCACACCACGGTGGATGGCGACGCGGGTAAATCAAAATCGGCGGCTGGAAGAGCGAAGCAGCCAAGCATCGCCAGAAAAACGGAACGCCCAAAAGTCGATAGGCCCGGATGCGACATTTCCCAATCTTGACATTTGCCTCTTTTCCAGGCGAGGAGCTAGTCGGCGCGCAATGCACTCATTGGATCGGCGCGGGTCGCTCGCATCGCAGGCACGTAGCACGCCAGCGCTGCCACGACAATCGCGATGGCGCACGTTGCGCCGATCGCAACCGGATCCGCCGTACTCACGTCGTAGAGCAAATTGCCCAGCAATCGCGCCAGTGCCAAGCCTAACAGGACGCCTAACGCGGTACCGGCTACCGCTAATTGCATGCCGCTCAGCAGAACACTGCGGACCACGTCTCGCGGTCTCGCACCCAGCGCCATCCGCAGTCCGAACTCGTGAATCCGTTGGCTCACGGAATAGGCGATTACTCCGTAGGTTCCGATCGCCGCCAGCAAAAGCGCCAGAGATGCAAACAGCGCCACCAGAAGAAGAGTAAATCGCGACGTTGAGTAAGCTCCGGTCGCGACCTGTTCCATTGTGCGAACGTCTGAAACGGCGAGATTGCCATCCAACTCCCGTACAGCGGCGCGTAACCGGTCCGCGACCAGCCTCGAATCCAGACTGGAGCGAATGGTGATGGAAGAATTGGCGGCCAGCGGCCAGGGCTCCTGCGAAAGCGGCCACCAGAAACCGGCTTCGGCGCCGGGACTTTTCGGCGTGTCCTTCACATCGGCGATGATACCGACGACCGTCAGCCAGTCTTTCTCCTTGGGATGATCGTTGAACGTAAGTTTTCCTCCGAGTGCGTCACCGTGGTGCCAATATCGCGCCATGGCCTCATTGATCACCAGGACGCCTCGGCTATCGGCTTTATCGTGTTCGTCCATGGCCCGTCCGCGTACCACCGGAATCCCGAGCGCGCGGAAATAGCCCGGTGTAGCCTCGTGATAGCGCGCATGAAAGAACTCATGCGGAGGATGCGTTTCGCCTTGTATCTGAAATCCGCCGGTATTCTCGTCCCAACCTGTCCATGGCAGATCGGAGCCCGCGCCGGCCGCGGTGATCCCCGGCATGCTGCGCAACCTATCCAGCAGCCGGTCGTAGAAATTCGCAACGGCTTTGGTGTCTTTATAGCTGGCGTCCGGAAGCGAAATACTCGCGGTGAGCGTCTGCTCTGGACGAAAACCGGGATCGGTCCGCAGCAGGTTGACAAAACTCCGCAGCATCAACCCTGCGCCGATCAGCAGCACGCACGCGAGCGTTACTTCGCTGATCACCAGGCCGTTGCGCAATCGAAGCGTTCTTCGGCTGCTGGACGCGCTGCGGCTGCCTTCATGCAGCGATCCTCGTAAATCGGCCCGCGATGCGTGTAATGCCGGCACGATGCCGAAAAAAATGCCGGTCCCGATCGCAACCAGCAATGTAAAGACAAATACCGGCGCATCAACATGAATATCGCCCGCTCGCGGAAAATCCGCCGGCAGCAGGGCGACCATTCCCTTCACGCCCACGATCGCAAAAACCGCTCCCAGCGCTGCACCCATCAACGCCAGCAGCACGCTTTCGGTGAGCATTTGTTGCATCAGGCGTGTCCGGCGTGCGCCCACGGCCGCCCGCACCGCAAGCTCGCGTTGTCGCGCCGAGGCTCGCGCCAGCAACAAATTGGCCGCGTTCACGCACGCCAACAGCAGCACCAGCACCGCGGCGCCGAACAGCACCAACAGCAGCCTCTCGCTGCGCCCGACAATTTCCGTATCCAGCGGCATCACCAGCACATTCCATCCGCCGTCGCCATCCGGATGTTCCCGCCCGAGCTGGTGCATGGCCGCATTCATTTCGCTCTGCGCCTGCCCCGCCGTTACTCCGGCCCGCAAACGCGCGACCCCGTCCAGGTAATGCGATCCACGATCGTCCGGATCTCTGAACGTGAATGGCGTCCAAACATCGACGGTGTCGCCATACGCTACCGCGTGATACATGTTGCCCGGGTGCTGCACTCCGGCCGGCATCACGCCCACTACCGTGTAGGGCTCCGCATTCAAAACAATCTTCTGGCCTATCGCATCTCTGCGCCCTCCCAACCGCGTACGCCAGATCGTATTGCTGACAATTGCAATGTTTCCTCTGCCGGGAAGTTCGTCGCCACGCTCGAATTCGCGGCCTATCGCGGGCTTCAATCCTAATACGTGAAAGAAGCCTGCCGTCACGGAAAACCCTGAAAGCCGGATCGCCTCGCCTGTCCCTGCAAGCTGCAGATCGTTGCGTGTGTACACCGCGAAGGATTCAAAGCAGTGCACGCGCGCGCGAAAATCGCGAAAGTCGTTCTGGTTAATCGGAAATTTCGGCCACGCTGCATTGCTGGTGAAGATCCGCACCAGTTTGCCGGGGTCGCGATACGGCAGTGATCTCAGCAATACGCCGTCGATCACGCTCACGATCGAGCTTGTAGCTCCAATACTGAGCGCCAGCGTCAACAGCATCACCACCGTGAACCCGGGACTCTTCACCAGCATCCGCGCGGCATACCGCACGTCTTGCTTCAGGCTTTCAAAGAAATTTGTTCTCCGCACGTCCCGGCATTCCTCCTGAATTTGGACGATTCCGCCCATGCGCCTAAGTGCTGCGCGACGGGCTTCTTCGGCCGATAAGCCGCTGGCCCGCGCTTCTTCGATGGCTGTGTCCAGGTGAAAGCGCAGCTCTTTTTCCAGCTCGCGCTCTACCCGATTCCGGCGGAACAGCGAGCGCACCCGCATCCACAGAACATTCCGCCAGCGCCGAGGTCGCATACTTTGGGTCTTCTAAACCAGCCGGATCACAAGCCCGATCGCATTCGACAGCCGCTCCCACTGCGCCAGCTCTTTGTCGAGCTGCGCCGCGCCGGCTTTCGTCAGTTGATAAAACTTCGCCTCGCGCCCGGTTTCCGTTTTGCGCCACTTGGCCGAAATCCAGCCTTGCTGTTCTAGCCGATGGAGCGCCGGATACAGAGCGCCCTGTGTGACCTGCAGAGCCTCCTCACTGACCTGCTCAATCCGTTTCGCAATGGCCCAGCCATGCTTCGGCTCGGCCGAAATGGTCTTCAGGATCAGAAGATCCAGCGTGCCTTGAATCAGATCGGAAGGGCGGCTCACGACACGATACCTAAACAACTGACAATACGCATGCCTAAGTTACTTATACATGTATCCCGTCAATCCGTCAATAGCCGGCCATCCGTGCCGCAAGGCATCTCCTGCCAGGATTAAGTCAGGAGCTTTCAAACCGCCTTGGACATCAAAGCGCAAGCTGCCGGTCACAATCTCTACCGCGGCATCACGCTCATCACTTCGGCCTTTTTTTGTGCTGCCGTCATGAGCGCGCTCAGCAAAGCAGCACATGGCGTTCCTCCACTCTTGATGCTCTTCCTGCAGTACGCAATCAGCTTGCTTGTGTTCGTCCCCGCGGCACTCACTGGCGGAGTGCCGCATCTACGAACCGGGCATTTCTGGTTACAGTTGTTCCGAAGCCTCGCCGGCTCGACTTGTCAGCTCCTGTTCTTCATGGCTGTTCGATCGATACCGTTGCTCGATTCCGTGCTGCTGTCGAATGCGGCGCCTCTTTTCATTCCGCTCGTCGTCTATGTCTGGTTCCGCAAAACAGTGCGGCCCTTAGTGTGGGTCAGTCTCATGATCGGGCTCGCAGGCATCGTCCTGATCGTCAAGCCGGGTCCGGAAACGTTTCAGAAGCCGGCATCGCTGCTCGCTCTGCTTGCCGGAGTTCTTTCGGCCGTCGCCCTTGTTGCCACAAACAAGCTGGCGGAGACAGAGCCGCCTGCCCGGATTCTCATTTACAACTTTGGGCTCTCGACCGTGCTGCTGGTACCGCTATGCATTTGGGCATGGCAGCCGCTGGCCTGGAAACAATGGCTTCTGCTGCTGGGCATCGGCATCTGTTATGCGCTGACGCAATACCTGATCATCCTCGCCTATCGGTATGCCAGCGCAGCGGAGCTGTCGCCGTTCAACTACACCGTGGTGATCTTCTCAGGTCTGCTGGGCTGGTGGCTGTTCGGCAATGTCCCGGACAAGCCGGATATCGTAGGCACGCTGTTGATTTGTGCGGGTGGCATTCTGAGCATCCGGGCTGGCCATCCCGAAGGACTCGGCCACTCCTTCGGCTATGGACACTGGCAGCTTCATTGGAAATTACTGCGCCGCAAAACCGCTTAATTCCCCTCTTTCTTCTGTAATACTTTTTATATAGACCTCTTGCAAGGGTACCGCTAGTACTAAAAACTTCTAGTATTTTCCTGGATTTAGCCCTTATGCTTGACGCAATCGGTAAATGGATTCCTTTTGCCGCGCATGCATTAATTGCTTTCTCTGAAAGTCACTCTGAGAGGAAAAATGAGTAAGAAACATAGAGGGATAATTTGTCTCGGAATTGCACTGGGGCTAACTAGTTCAGGCGCTGCATACGCGGCCAGTTCGGTTAGCGGGAACGTGATCGGTAACAGCACGCCCGGTTTGGTGAATACGGCCAGGAATCTTGGCCCCGCAAATCAGGCGGAGACAATTGAGGTCAGCGTCTGGTTGAATCCGCGCAACTCGGAAGAATTAGATACTCTGGCCGAAGAGCTCTACGATCCCATGTCCGCGCGTTACCATAACTGGCTCAAGCCCGCCGATATCACGGCCAGGTTCGCGCCCACCGCGCAACAAGTCCAAACGGTTGAAGAGTTTTTGTCGTCGCACAACCTGCCGGTAGTCGCGGTAGGTCCCGATAACTTTTTCGTTCGTGCCCGCGGTACTGTGGCGAGCGTGCAGAATGCATTTCATGTGCAAATCGACACGTTTCAGGTTAATGGCAAGACGTACCGCGCCAACGTAAGCGATCCCCGTATTGACGGACCTGCCGCGCCGCTCACGCGGGGTGTTTCCGGCCTGGACAATGTCGAATACCAGCATCCGTACATAGCGCGACCTCTTCCCCCGAGCAAAACTTCCGCCCCCGGTGTGCAAGCCGCCGCTGCGAATGCGGATCCTGCCTTCTTTACGTCCAACTGTTTCACCGGCGTTAAAACCGAAAAATACAGCACCGATGGTTCCTACCCGCTTGCTTCCTACCACGGCAATAGCTACAACGGAACCCAGAACGCCCCTGGCTGCGGCTACACGCCCGCCGAGATTCAAAAAGCTTATAACTTGACCGCGCTC
The DNA here is from genome assembly GCA_963722935.1 of uncultured Acidobacteriaceae bacterium. GTDB lineage: Bacteria > Acidobacteriota > Terriglobia > Bryobacterales > Bryobacteraceae > Bog-105. Next base: position 385,468 of record CAVROY010000004.1, read on the forward strand.
TACAACGAGGGGTACGACGGCACGGGCCAAACCATCGTGATCATCGATTGGTGTGGATCGCCGACCATCAGGGCAGATGCAAACGCCTTTTCCACGCGCTTCGGCCTGCCTCCCCTCACGACTTCGAATTTCCACATCATCAACACCGCCCCCTCTACTTGCGCGGCGCCAGATACGGAAATTAACATCGATGTCGAATGGGCCCACGCAATCGCGCCCGGCGCCGACATCGACCTCGTAGTCCCGCCCACCGCGAGTTTTCAGGATGTCGATATTGCGGAGCTCTATGCGATTGCTAACGGCTTAGGCAATGTCATTTCGGGCAGCTACGGAAGTGAAGAGCTCTATACTCCTTTGGCCGAGCTGCAGGAGGAGAATCTCATTAACAAGGTCGCGGCCGTACTCGGCATTTCCGCTAACTTCGCCACCGGCGACTCCGGCGATTTCACTCTGGACGATCCCTCGGTCTTTCCGGCCTCGGTCCTGGCCCCCGCCGATACTCCTTACGCAACCGCCGTTGGCGGCGTGACCTTGGCACTGAAATCCAACAACACCATGGCGTGGCAGTCGGGATGGGGAAATAACGAGACCCTGCTCATCTCTGCGGGTACGATCTTCGATCCGCCCCTCAACTTCGGCTTTTATGCCGGCGCCGGCGGAGGCCCGAGTGCCGTTTTCGCAAAGCCGTCGTTCCAGAGCAAATTGCCGGGTACCCATCGCCTGCTTCCGGATATCTCCTGGCTCGCAGATCCATTCACCGGAGCCGTCATCGCGATCACTGAAAATTTCGTTTATCCGCCACTCGAGTGGCAAGCTTGGGGCGGCACCAGCCTTGCAACCCCGATGTTTTCCGGAATATGGGCAATTGCCAATCAGGAAGCCGGCGCTCCGCTCGGGCAAGCCGCACGGCAACTCTATACCATGCCTCCGGGCACCATTACGGATGTGGTCCCCGTCGGTTCCACAACCAATGTTACTGCGATTATTCAGGAATCACCTACCGTGATCAACACCTACACGGCAGCCGATATCGCAGCGCCTTTGGAAGGGACGACGATCTTCTACAGCGCGCTCTGGGATATTCCTCTTGAACAAGACACGACTTACGTACTCACCTTCGGCACGGATTCCGGCCTCAAGACCGCCGTTGGCTGGGACGACGTGACAGGCTTAGGGACTCCCAACGGTAAGGCGTTCGCCGATTTCTTCAATCCAGCGCATCCATAAGTAACTGAGAAAAGCTTTCGATAACAACACTTGAGGGTGCTACTCGCGACCATCTCGGTCGCGACAGCACCCTTTTTATTTGCGATATACGATTCCGCCGCAGAGTAACAATCCCAGGACAACAAAGCCGATCGATGTAGGTTCCGGTACGTCCGACTTGCAGCGGCGAAGATAACCCGGTCGTGACTCGAAGCACTACTGGGTCTGTCCCGGTGGCCGGGTTGGTTTGGCTCAAGAATACTTGACCGTTCCGAAACACGATATCGTCGAATCCTCGGCCGAGTGAGTTCCCGTTAGCAGGGTGCGAGTTTCCGTACGTATAGCGGTCGTGCCGTTCGTCAGAGCATTGATAACCGTCAGAGCTGAGTTGCCGTCGTTGTTCTGCACGCCCAGACCAGGCTCGTCGCAAACACTTGCGTGGTGAACGAAGCGCCTTCCGCGGTATTGATAAACAAACTCGAGCCTGCCGCAAGCATCGCGGCAAGCGCTAGGCGAGAAGTTCTGTTTTGCGTTCGTGGCATTGCGACCGTGAAGAACGCAGCGGTCCCCTGAATATTTCACAGTTTATGGCGACGTTTGTATTACAGCAAAACAGTACGTTTGCCCTGACATTTTTGCGATCGATTCACTTGTTTGCAATAGCCGGTTGTTACTAAAGACAACGAGGAGAACTTCAGTCACTTATGGAAAGAAAGCTATGGGTGTCCGTGTGCCTGCTGACTTGCTCGCTGGCGCCGGCCGCCTACACGCGCGATCACTTTCATGACGACGATGGTCACATCCGTCACGTCCTACTGATCAGTGTGGATGGAATGCATGCTGTCGATTACCTAAACTGCGTAAACGGAATCGCCGGCGTCAACGGCGGCGCGCCCTATTGTCCCAATCTCGCCCCGCTTGGACAGACCGGCGTGAGTTACCTGGAGACCTCTACCTCGAAGCCCTCGGATTCATTCCCCGGTTTGATGGCGCTCGTTACCGGTGGATCTCCGCGCACCTTCGGTGCATTCTATGATGTCGCATATGACCGCGTACTTGCTCCTCCCCTGGTAACCACTGGTAATGGACTAGCAGGCGGCACCTGCAAAGCAAATCAACCTAACGGCACTAGGACCGAGTACGAAGAAGGAATCGATATCGATCAAACGAAACTGAATGGCGGCGCTCCCCGCGAAAGTATCCGAGTACGGTGGTTTTGCGCATGACGACATCAACGTGATCCTGCTACTTTCCTATCCCGGCTTTCCGCCAAAACCGTAACAACTCCGGTGGGAACCGCCCAGGTTGCTCCCACCATCCTCAAAGCGCTCGGGCTGGAACCGCGCCTTCTGGATGCAGTGCGTAAAGAAGGAACGCTAGTCCTGCCGGAACTCAGCTTCGAGCACGAGTAGAAGTAAGTGACTGACTTCCACAGCGGCACCCTATGAGCGCGTGCCGCACCTAGTCGTTTTCGACAGAAGAGCTATCCACGCGACATAAAGAAAATCTTTAGCGATCCTTTAGCCTCCCTTTAGAGTTTCACGGCTACATTGGAAATCGGGCGGCCATGTCACGTTCGCGCGGCGACAATCTTTATGTCATCTCCCAAACCAAAGCTCTTGCTTTTTCTTTTCTTCAGTTCTGTATTGAGTGCTGTTATATCTTTTGCTCAACAGCCTCAATCGTCTCAAGTGCCGCAGCCACTCCCTACGCCGGCGATGACAGGTCCGCTGCAGACAGTTCCGCCTGTTACTTTCGATGCCGGACCCTTTGGCAAGCTCGATGTTACTGGGATAGTTAGTGGCATAGGCGCGTGGCAGGGGAACCCGGTGCCGGGCGATGAATCCACGCGGGCTGCCCTCAGTAACGGGCAGGTATTTATCCAAAAAACAGAGGGGTGGTGGCAATTCTATTTGCAGGCGGGTGTCTACGATATCCCGGCTCTGGGTACACCATTCCTGTCCAACGTCAATACGCTGCGCGATTTCTACGGCCCCGTGCCTGTCGGCTTTCTGAAGCTGGCGCCAACGAAGAACTTCAACATCCTGATTGGCGAGCTGCCGACGCTGATTGGAGCAGAATATACATTCACCTTTGAAAATATGAATATTGAGCGCGGGCTGTTGTGGAACCAGGAAAACGCAATCAATCGCGGAGTACAGGTGAATGACAGCTTCGGCAAGCTTAGCGCCTCATTGAGCTGGAATGACGGGTTTTATTCCAATCGCTACACTTGGCTCACGGGATCCTTGGCCTACGCGTTCAATAGCGCCAACACGTTGTCGTTCGTCGCGGGCGGAAACCTCGGGCAGACGGCCTTCCGGACTCTGGCCACACCGGTACAAAATAACGGCAGCATTTATAACGTGATCTACAGCTACACGAAAGGGAACTGGATTGTCCAGCCATACTTTCAATACACCGATGTGCCTACGAACCAGAAGATCGGGATCGTACATGGGGCCGCGACGCGGGGCGGGGCGCTCCTGGTCAATTACAACTTCAAACACCACCTGTCGCTCGCGGGCAGGGGAGAATATATTTCCAGCACGGGGAGCGCCGGGGAGCAGGCCGTCAATCTGATCTTCGGTCCAGGCAGCGGAGGCTGGTCAGTCACCGTGACGCCCACCTTTCAAGACCATGGTTTTTTCATCCGGGGAGACTTTTCCTTCGTTCAGGCGACCAGCTACACGCCGGGTGATGGCTTCGGTCGCCAGGGTATGGACCGCACGCAGCCTCGCGGCGAGCTTGAAGCAGGGTTCATGTTCTGAGCTCTGGTTTGCGAGCAGTACCGCAACACGAGCAGCGGTATGGACCGCACGCAGCCTCGCGGCGAGCTTGAAGCAGGGTTCATGTTCTGAGCTCTCGTTTGCAAGCAGTACGGCAAGCGCAACCAGCGGTATGGACCGCACGCAGCCTCGCGGCGAGCTTGAAGCAGGGTTTATGTTCTGAGCTCTTGTTTGCAAGGAGTACCGCAAGCGCGAGCAGTTCCGATCGTTAGTCTTAGCCCGCAATCGTATCGTTACGTATGAGCCGCAGCACAGGTCTTCTACTTCTGGCAATGGCAGCCGTTTTCGAGGCAGGAGGAGATGCCATACTACGAACCGCCCTACGCAGTTCTCATCCCTCCACTCGCGTCCTCTTGTTCCTCCTGGGCGCCGGCGCACTGTTTGCCTATGGATGCATCGTAAACGCACCGCCATGGAACTTCGGACAGCTTTTGGGAATCTACATCGTGTTCTTCTTTGTCCTGGCACAGGTCATATCCTGGCTGGCCTTCGGGCAGCCCCCGTCGCGCGCTCTGCTGGCCGGCGGCGCATTGATCGTGAGCGGCGGTATCGTTCTCGCATTTGGCAAGCAGTGAACCATTTGCGCCTTCAGCTTTGCGGAACGAAAATAACGTGATGTCCCGCGAGACTCACCGCTTTCGCTAAACGCTTTTCGCGTGTAGGCCACCAGCTTTTTCGACCTCCAATCAAAACCACGGATCGAGGGCAGAGGCTCTGTAGAACAGCGTCTTGACCATCTCTGCACAGACGCACATCGATCCGTGTTTCGACTGGGTTATCGAGCACGAGGGCGCGAAAGCGTCTCACTTTGAATTCTGGATCGACTTGCGGACGATCGATAGGAAGCGGGTAAGGTACGACGTGTGCCGCCAGAATGCGAATGCGCGCCCCGAGTTGCCGTGCGAGTTCTGCTCCTGTGTGTAAAGCCATTAGAGTTGCCGGGACCGTAGTGAATACAACGGTAATGGACATGGAGAGCCCATTTGCCTTTTCTCTACCTTTACGAGAATCGGGCGGGAACCCATAAGCCAGGAGCGGAAATGGATCCACGCCGTGTATTGGCAGCGCGTGATTCACGGAACGTATCCGTCTTCAAGGGTAGAGAGCAAATGCTAAGGGACGTGTTAAGGGGGACTAAATATTGCCTAAGGATTTGTACAAAAACGGTATCCGATTCGCAGCTCCGTCATAAGGTGACGCGGATTACCGAAATCGCGCTCGATCTTCTTTCGTATCTGGTTCACAAATACGTGTAGATACTCGATTTCATTCCCGTAATCCGGTCCCCACACCGCCTGGAGCAATTTCCCGTGGGGAATCGTTTCGTTCGGGTGCGTCGCAAAGTAATAAAGCAGATCGAACTCCTTCGGAGTGAACCGGACATCCTGTCCCCGGACCGAGACATGGCGGATCGCGACGTTAATTTCTATGTCATCGAACTGTATGAGTTTTGGGCCGCTTAGTGTTGAGAAGGGAACTCGGCGCAGATGAGCACGGATGCGCGCGAGCAGCTCGGGCGTGCTAAACGGTTTCGTGACGTAGTCGTCGGCACCGGCATCCAATGCGGCCACCTTGTCCGCCTCGGAATTTCGAACCGTCAACATGATAATGCCGATATCCGAATGGCTACGGATCTCCTGGCAGGCCTCCAATCCACCGATGCCCGGCATATTGACGTCAAGCAGAACCAGGTCAAACCGATCCTCCCGCAGCTTTGCAAAGCAGTCTTCCGCGGATTTCGCATCGACGACGAGGTAGGTATCCGCAACTAACGCGGACTTGAGCACTCGGCGAATCTGCGGTTCGTCGTCAACCACCAAAATCTTTCCCGTCATGCGACTGTTTGGGCTTCCCGGTCTATTTTGACTGGACCTGCACCGGCGCGGGCTAGTTCTATCGCCTCGCTGACAAGAGAGTTCAGGCGGTCTGTCTCCTCGTTTATAACGGTCAATAGATCTTGTTCCATTTCGTCGAGCTTGTTGCGCGAGAGCACGGTAGTCGCCGCGGCTTTGATCGACGTGAGAGGGGTTTTGAACTCGTGTGCCAGTGCGTCGAGCAATCTGGATTTGAGCTGCTCGCTTTCACGAGCCGCCTCCACCCGAGCCGCCAGTTCCTCTGCTTTTGCCTGCATTGAGGCGGGTGTGTCCGTTGGGGCACTTGCCCGTAGCACAATTTCAGAGATGCGGGCTATCCCAGCTCCGATCAGGCGGAGAAACAGACGGAAGAGATGAGCAAAGCCCTGCGTGTGGTCTACCTCCCCGTCTCGCGGCGATGAGTTACAGTTTGAGCCTATAAGCGATGCCCTAAAGAAGCCATAAAGACGATCTGGGCCAACGCTCCGACGTGGAAAACGTCAGGCGTAGGCGGGCTCGGGTTCTTCGGCGGCGGTGAAGTAGACGCAGTCGGGGTGATGGAAGACGAGAGCGGAGACGCTCGCCTCGGGATCCATCATGAATCCTTCGGTGAGGTGGACGCCGATGTCTTCGGGATGTAGAAGACGGAAGAGCTTGGCCTGATCGTCAAGGTTCGGACAAGCCGGATAGCCGAAGCTGTAGCGTTTGCCGCGATAGCGGGAGGTGAAACGCTCCTGCATCGTCATGGTCGGGGGATCGGGAAAGCCCCAATCTTCACGAATGCGGCGATGCAGCCATTCGGCGCAGGCTTCGGCGCTTTCGATGCCGAGCGCCTGGAGAGCGTGGGCTTTGAAGTATTCGGCGCGGAGCTTGGCTTCTTCGGAATGCGCGAGAATGCCTTCGCCAGCGGTGACAACGAACATCGCAATGTGATCGCGGCGGCCTTCCTGCGCGTCGAGAGCATAGTCGCTGAGACAGAGCCCGTCGGATTTGGCCTGGCGGCCGAATTGGAAACTCTCGATGGGCGATGCGGCGCCGGGTGCAAACAGATGGAGCGTGTTCGCTTCGCGCTCGACTTCAAAGAATTGCCAGACGGCGCGCGGCTTCATGAACGCTGCGGCTTCGCGCTTGACTTCTTCGACGTTATGGAAGAGCTCGAGAGCTTTAGGGTCGCGATCGAGAAGAAGTTTTCGAAGTTGCCCTTGAAGCCGAGGTGCCGGCCGAAGAGCATGAAGGGATTGATGTAGCTCCAGACTTCGGGAAGATTCGGAATGAGGCGAACCTTGCGGTCAAGATAAGGAGCAGGCGGGATGGGGATGTCGAGCCGAACCTTGGGACTGCGGCGTTCGCCAGAAGGAACGACGGCCGGCTCGGCGGGCGCGGGCTCGGCCGGGACGTCGCGGAAAATATGTTGCGCGAGGACCTGGTCGCGCACATCGGGATCCATGATCTCGTTCATGAGACGAAGACCGGTCATGGCATCTTTGGCGTACAGCGTGGGAGCGGAATAGCTGGGGGCGATTTTGCCCTTGGTGAATTTGTCGGATAAGGCGGCGCCACCGACGAGTAACGGCACGTTAATGCCGGCGTCTTTGAGGTCGCCGGCGGTGATGACCATCTGATGAGCGCTCTTGACGAGCAGGCCCGAGAGGCCGATGGCGTCGGGTTTGTGTTTCTGATAGGCCTTGATTAACTCTTCCGGCGGAACTTTAATGCCGAGGTTCACGACCTGGTAACCGTTATTGCCGAGAATGATTTCGACGAGATTTTTCCCAATGTCGTGCACATCTCCCTTTACGGTTGCGAGCACGATCTTGCCGCGCGTGGCGGAATCGGCTTTTTCCATGAACTGCTCGAGGTGGTTGACAGCGGCTTTCATGGCTTCGGCAGATTGCAGAACTTCCGCGACGATTAATTCGTTGTTATTGAAGAGACGTCCGACTTCGGACATGCCGGCCATGAGCGGGCCATTAATGATGTCGAGCGGCGAGACGCCTTGCTGGCGCTTGAGGTCGAGATCGGGAATGAGGCCGTCCTTGGTGCCTTCAATGATGTAGTTGGCGAGGCGCTCATCGAGCGGGAGATCGGCCGCTTTTTTCTTCTCTCGCTTGTTGGCGCCGCGGAAGTAATCGGAGATGGCGGCGATGTGGAACTGATTGACGGCGATTTTTTGGTCGCGAGATTGCAGACGCCAATCTTCAGGAACAGCATCCAAGAAAGAAGAGTTCGGATGATCCGGCAGGCACATTTACGGGAGGCGTGTTGAACAGGAGAGCTTCGGCGAGACGGCGCTCCTGCTCGGGGATGCTGGCGAATCGCTCGAGCTTTTCGGCATTCACGATGGCGAGATCGAGGCCGGCCTTGGTGCAGTAATAGAGGAAGACGGAATTGACGACCTCGCGCGCGTTGGCGGGCAGACCGAAGGAAATATTGGAGATGCCGAGGACGGTTTTGACGTACGGGATCTCCTGTTTGATGAGACGGATTGATTCGACCGTTTCGACCGCGCCGCCGATGTAGTTTTCGTCGCCGGTAGCACAAGGGAACACCAGCGGATCGATGACGATGTCTTCGGGCGGGATACCGTATTTCGTAGTGAGCAGATCAACCGAGCGTTGGGCGACGGCGAGCTTGCGCTCCCGCGTGAAGGCCTGAGCCTGCACGGGATCTTCGTCGATGCAGCCGACCACCAGCGCGGCGCCATAAGCACGAGCGAGCGGACAGATTCGCTCGAATTTCTCTTCGCCGTCCTCAAGGTTGACGGAATTGATGATGCCTTTGCCCTGGCAGTAGGTGAGCGATAGCTCGACCGAGCGCGGATCGGTGGTATCGATCATGACGGGCGCTTTGATCTTGCGAATCAGCTTGTCATAGAACAGCGGGATATCGTTGATCTCGTCGCGATCGCTCGATTGGAGGCAGACGTCGACGATGTGGGCGCCATTGCGGATCTGCCAACGCGCGATTTCGGTAGCCTCTTCCCACTTTTCTTCGGCGATCATCTTTTTGAAAAGGCGGGAGCCGATCACGTTGGTGCGCTCGCCCACGATGAGAGGGCGGTTGCTGTCTTCGGCTTCGATGGATTCGATACCGGAAAAGTACGTGCGGTGGGAGGGCGCTTTCAGATCGCGCGGCTTCTTGCCCTGGATCATTTGGGAGATGGCGCGGATGTGATCGGGACGGGTGCCGCAGCAGCCTCCGACGATGTTCAACCAGCCGTGGTCGATGAAACGCTCGAGCTGAGCGGCAAGGCTGGTGGGCGTTTCCAGGTACTGGCCTTCTTCGTCGGGCAGCCCGGCATTGGGGTAGCAGGACACGCGGGTCGCGGCGAGTTCATGAATGGAGCGGATGTGGTCCGTCATGAATTCGGGACCGGTAGCGCAGTTGAGGCCGACGGCGAGGAGCGGGGCGTGGGAGATGGATATGTAAAAGGCGTCGGCGGTTTGGCCGGCGAGCATGGTACCCATTTGTTCAATGGTGCCGGAGACGATGACAGGAATCGGATAATCGAGCTCGCGGCCCAGGCGATCGATCGCCACCAGACCCGCCTTTACGGTGCGAGTATCGTTACAGGTTTCGAGCAGCAGGACGTCGGCGCCGCCGTCGAGCAGACCTTTGGCCTGATCGTAAAAGCTGGCGATCAACTCGGGAAACGTGACGCCGCCGCTGATGGAGATCGCCTTGGTGGTGGGGCCCATGGAGCCGCCGACAAAGCGCAGGCGACCGGATTGGGAGAACTCGTCGGCGGCCTGACGGGCGAGCTTCGCCGCTTGAAAGCTGATTTCGTAGGATTTGTCGGCGAGACCGAACTCGGACAGAACGATTTTGCTGGATTGAAAGCTGTTGGTTTCAACAATATCGGAGCCGGCTTCGTAGTAGGCGCGATGGATGTCGAGGATGACGTCGGGACGGGTCAGGACGAGATTTTCGTTGCAGCCTTCAAGCGCAGGGCCGCCGAAATCGGCAGCGGTCAACTGATGCTGCTGGAGCATGGTGCCCATCGCTCCATCGAGGACGAGGATACGAGTCGCAAGAGCGTCTTCGAGAGCCTGCCGACGAAAAGAGCGGCCCTGGTGGTCGAAAAATGTCATGAAGATAGCGAGGCTATCTTCATTTTAGCGGGACACGCGGATTGAGCGAAACCGGCGTTTATTTTAGCGGGACAGCGGGACCGAGCGAAACCTGGTCGGCCACACGGGAGTCCTCGATCGTGTAATCGGAGGGAACCTGGAACGTGGAGGCGGGTGGCTCAGCCAGTTGAATATTGGAGAGCTGGGTCGAGCTTGTGCCAAACCTTGGATCGTTGTGCTTGGCCATGATTGTTACCTGCAGTTCCTGCGAATACCAGCGCTCCTCTGTGATCACCAGCGGATTGGTGTTGCCTATTTGTCCGGCCGGAATCGTGGATGTGGTGCGGCTTCCATCGGCTTGAATCCCTTCGATGATTTGCGTCCCTAGTTGCGCGGTTTGCGAGTCTCCGGGCTGACCGAGAAGCATTTTTCCCGTCATCATCGGACTGTTGACGATTCCGAACTGCCGTACCTGCACGTTGCGCACGGGTCCGTCGACCTGCACGGTCGAGCCCGACTCAGCGGCTCCAGACATCTGCTTAACAAACGGAACCTTGTGAGCGACGTGATCCGGCGACAGGATGTAGTTCACTCGCTGCACCGGATCGCTGATGAATATGGTGGTCATGGGCTGAGCATCTGCCCCCGGCGGGATCATTGTCTCTTCGTATCGCGTCCGCCCCTGACTGTCGCGCGCCACGGAAGCTTTCTGGGTGTTGGTGATGTGGCTTCCGTCGGCCAACGTTTGATCGCTTTGCGTGACCACGTCGGCCGAGTACGGATGGCCGGTCACGACCTTGCCCTTATCCAATGGTCCAGCCGGAATGGGGCCTGAAGCGTGAATTTGCACCGCGAACTGGGCAAAGCAAACGCTGACGCCGAAGAACGCGAGTGCGAGATGAGTGATTTTCATGTGAGATCTGACGCGCGCGACGCGGCAACGAAGGTTAAGCAGCGGTTAAATGTACGCAAGAAGTCTCCCCAATTGTGGGGTGCTCGATTGCACTCGACGAATCGTGGAAAGAGTCTTCGCCGAACGAAGTAGTCTCTATCATTATCGAGCCGGAGTTCTGGTAATCCGCTCTAATTCCGTTTGCAACCGTGCCAGTGCGATACCTGGGGGAACTTGTTTGATCAGGGCCGAGTGTACCGCCGAATAATAGGCTCTCGATACTTCGTCGTAAGCACTGCCGGCCGCAGCGGAGGGACGCGCCACCAAGCCGGTCAAGATCTGGCCTGTCAGGGGTCCATGAAACGCTGTCTTCTGCATAAGATCAGGACGTTGTTGAACGGCAAGCCGGCTAGGAAGGCTCCCAGCCTGGATCACGCGTGCTATTTGGGACGCTTCGCTTACCAGCTCTCGGAGAGCGGCGACGGCTTCCTCACGATGTTCAGAGTACTTCGACACACCCACGGCGATTCCTCCCAGGGTTCGGCCGCGGCCGCCCGGCCCAGCCGGTAATAGGGCAACCTCCGTCTGGCGGCGGACTGGGCACGAGGGCCCGCGTATGGTTCCGTAAGCTGAAGCCCAGTTGCGCATAAACGCAGCGTGTCCCGCGTTATACAGGTTGATGCTGTCATCCTCCGTGTGGGCCGTGACGCCGGGAGGCGAGATCGTGCCGATCCAGGAGACCGCGCGCTCGAGCGAGCGGACAGCACCGGGTTTCGAAACCGATACCGCGCCATCGGACTCAATGATGTGACCGCCGCCCTCGCTGGCCTGCCACTCCAATGCGTTGCAAGTCAGGGCTTCGGTTGCGCTTCCCTGCCAAAGGTAGCCCCAAAAGTTCGGATCCTTACGACGCTCTCCGCGCTGGATAACCGCCGACATTTTTTTTAAGTCACCCCAGGTCGCCGGTGGGCCTTTAAAGCCGTATTTACGGACAAGGTCGGAACGGTAATAGAGGAGCCCGCTGTCGAGGAACAAAGGTATAGCGATTAACCGACCGTGCAACGTGTAATTTTGCAGCAACTCGGCCGGAAAGGCCTTGATCTCGTCCCTAAAATAGGGATTCAGATCCAACAAATCGTCGGCAATCATACCCGGCCATATGATGTCGACTTCGCAGATATCGGGCTGCGGCGAGCGTTCCTGAAAGAGTTGTTTGTACATCCCCAACCGCTGGTCGTCGGACTCAAAGGAGGGAATATACCTGACCTGCATGTTTTTCCGCCCAGCCGCGTACCGATTCAGCGTCTGCATCTCGAAATCTGCGTCTGACCCATCGACGAGGGACATAACCGTCAAGATCGTTGGATCGCTCGGGTCGGTTTTCACCTGGCCGGATACCTGAGGACGGCACGCGGATAAGGAAAGCACGCTTATTAAGGCAAGTAAGGCGGCACCCGCTATTCCAGCCCCCACAGTTGTACTTATCGCCCACTTGCTCCGAGACACTTAGCTCCAAAGAAGCCAGAGTGCACATTTGCGCCGATAAGACGAAAGAAGCATTGCGATGAGGTCTAATCGCTACCGATTTAGGACGGAAGCGCCACGCCTGAGGAGGGTGAAGATCGGAGTGCGCCTGGCCCTCTGCTTTGGCGCAATCACGGTACTAATGCTTACCGGTACGGTACTTGCGTTGTGGCAGTTGAACGTTTATAGCCGTTACGTAAAGCAACTCGACAACATCGATCGCGGCGTTGTCATGATCTTGAGCGTTAACAACAGCGTACTAGGGTTTAAAGAGACGCTGCAAAACGCAACGGCCACTCACGACGTCCGGCGCCTCGAAGAGGCGATTCAGCCCTTTAAGAATCTTCTCACGCAGCGGCTGGATGATGCGAGCATCGTGTTGCGCGCCAGTCAAGGCAACTCGCCTCGGCATGGCCTCACATTGGCGATGCTGGCGTATTTCCGCGAGGTAGTGCCGGATGAGATCGAAGATGCGGTGGCGATGGCTCACCGGGGTGATTGGGAAGCGATTCAACTGCGGATAGGACACCAGCTTGTCGACCTTAGCCGGGTAGTAACGGAGCTGGTTCAGGACATCGGGGCAGAGGCCGCGAAAGAGCGAAAGAGCGCGCTCGAAAACATGGAGCAGACCAAGAGGATCGCAGTCGCTGCGCTGTTGGTGTTCGGTTTATCGACGGTGCTGCTGGCGGGGATTTTGGGATTTGTGGTGACACAAAGTATCGCACAGCCACTCAGGCGTCTCGAGGCAAGCGCCCGCGCCATGGCGGCGGGCGATTTCGAGCACCGCGTCACGGCAACGGGCGAGGACGAGCTCGCGGTTCTCGCTCGCGCGCACAACCACGCCGCGTCGCAACTGCAACAGCTTTACGAGGCTCTACGCAGTAATAACGAAGCCTTGGAGCGCCGTGTAGCGGAGCGCACGGCGGAACTGGAGGCTGCCAAAGCTAACGCGGAAGCCGCCAACCGGTCGAAGAGCGAGTTTCTGGCGAACATGAGCCACGAGATTCGTACCCCTATGAACGGCATCATGGGCATGGCCGAACTGGCGCTGGACACACAGCTGACGCACGAGCAGCACGAATATCTGACCTGCGTCAAGAGCTCGGCTGATTCCCTGCTCACCGTGATCAACGACATCCTCGATTTTTCGAAGATTGAGGCGGGCAAGCTGCTGATTGATCCTGTCGGGTGCGAGCTCAGGCCGGCACTCGAAAGCGCGATGAAGGCCCTGGCGATCCGCGCGCACAGTAAAGGAATCGAACTTCTTCACGGTCATTCTTCTCGGGTTCCCGACTTCGTTCTCATCGACATCGACCGCATTCGCCAAATCATCAATAACATCGTCAACAATGCGATCAAGTTCACCGCCAGCGGCGAAGTGGAGTTGTTCGTTGATGCCGAGCAGAGCGGCGACAATTCTGTGGAACTCAAGTTTTCCGTCCGCGATACAGGAATCGGTATTGCGCCGGAAAAACAGGCAAGCGTCTTCGAAGCGTTTGTACAGGCGGACGGTTCGATTACAAGGCTTTACGGCGGTACGGGTCTGGGACTCGCGATCTGCACGCGGCTAGTAACTCTGATGGGCGGAAAATTGTGGCTCAGCAGCGAACCGCGGCGCGGGACGACCTTCTTCTTCACAGTGCCATGCAAAGTACCAGCAAAGCTCGAAACAAGCCAGCTATCTGTTCACCGCGAAGTGAATCTCGCGAGCTTAAGGATGCTGATTGTCGATGATAACCGGACCAACCTCCGGATTCTGGAGGAGATGCTCGGAAGCTGGGGCGTAGAGACGCGCTCCGTTGAGAGCGGCGCCGCCGCACTCGATCTCCTCGCCTCGGCAGAGGGTGAGGCCGACGCGTATCATCTGCTTCTACTCGATGCAAATATGCCCGAAATCGATGGATTCATGATCGCAAAGGGCATTATGGGAGATCCACGCTATGACGGGGCGGCAATCCTCATGCTCAGTTCGGCTGATTTGAATTTGGATGCGGCGCGATGCCGTCAGCTGGAAATCGGCACCTACCTCGTGAAGCCGATCTCGAAAGCTGAGTTGCATGACGCGCTGAAACAAGCGATTGATAAGAGGAACTCAGCGCATATTCCATTACAAACGAAAGAGAAGTGCTCGCCGAGGGCCGCCCACAGGCGTCGCATTCTGGTCGCCGAAGATAACGTAATTAATCAGAAGCTAGCGGTGAACCTTCTCGAAAAGCAGGGCCACGCGGTCGCACTGGCGCGCACGGGGATCGAAGCGGTCGAGTTTACAGCAGCGGAAGATTTCGATGTTGTACTGATGGACGTACAAATGCCCGAAATGGACGGCCTGACCGCGGCCTCGCTGATCCGCAAGCGTGAAGAAAGGACAGGCAAACATGTCACCATCTTTGCCATGACTGCATATGCCATGGCCGGAGATCGTGAAAGATGCCTCACAGCCGGTATGGATGGTTATTTGTCTAAACCCATCCGCACCCACGAAATCGCGAATGCGTTAGAAGCATTAGAGCCCAACATGCGTCTCGTGAGTATCTAAACGGCTTATTCGACTGTGACGCGCTTGGCTAAGTTGCGCGCCTGACGCGCGCCCATCGGCCCCGCGGAGGTTAAGCAGCGGTTAAATGTAGGCAAGAAGTTCGCCCACAGCTGGGGCGGCCATTCGGGCGAGTTATAAGGATGGCCGAAGAGTTGTACACTTCCTGTGGATGAGCCGCTTTGCCGGGCCGAAACTGCTGCGCAGCCACAGTGCCTGGGCGCTGGCTGCGGTCCTGATGGTGGTGGCGCTGCTTGCCTATCAGCAATATCGTTGGATCGGCCGGGTGGCCGAGGTCGAGGCGCAGACGAGCCGGCAGAAACTCGATGCCGCACTCAAGGCGTTCGGCAACGATTTCGACATTGCGATCACGCGCGCGAATCTCAGCTTTAGCGGTTTGTTCGCGGAATCGGCAGCGGATCTTCGCAAGAAAGCACAGGAGCGCCTGAGTCTGTATCGCCAGCTTTCAGACGATCCCGCGTTGATCCAATCGCTCGAGATCGAGGAGAGCACACAACGGCCTTATCCAACTGACGCGATGCCACCGTTCGCATTGATGGTGCCGGCATTCGTCGGGCCCATGCCTAAACCTGGAAAACCGGGACGCTATGGGGGGGTGTCGTTCGCGATCCAGGAAAGTGGCAGCACGATACGAACCCAGCGCGGCGCTCGAATTGGAGTCCGGTTCGACGGCGTTCCGCTGCGGATACGAATCGTTCTGGATCAGAAATATATCGCTAGCTCGCTATTGCCGCAGTTGCTGAAGCGTCATTTGGGAGCGGATGCGGAGCAGCACTACGATGTGCTGATTCGATCTGCCGGAGCAGATGGATTTGTGTTCCGGTGGGGTGGCGAAGACAGCCGGCCCTGGGAATCCGAACTCCGAATGTTCGCGGTACGCCCAGAGTGCCTGTTTGGAGGAGAAGTGAACCGAATCGCTATTACAGCGGCCGGTCCATTTGTTAAGGCGGCCGGTCCATTCGTAACGGCGGCCGGTCCATTCGTAACGGCGGCTCAGGCCTTCAAACAGGACACCGCTTCGGTTTTGCTCCGCCCGGCGAGCTGCGGCGACACGGCGAGTCCGGTTTCGGGACTATGGAGAGTATATATTCGGGCGCGGCCCAGCCTTGGCGAGGCGGTGAATGCGGCGAGGCGCCAGAACCTGGCGGTCAGCTTCGGCGTCATGCTTGTGCTGGCGATTGCGATCGGCATCGTTTTTATCTCAGGACAGCGCGCGCGGGAACTTGCGGCGCGTCATGAGCAGTTCGCGGCGGGCGTCTCGCACGAATTGAGGACGCCATTGTCGGTGATTTCGTCGGCGAGCGAGAATCTGGCCGATGGAGTGGTCGAAAGCGCGGACCAGATGCGGCAGTATGGCAAGATGATCCGCGCTCAGTCGGAGCAACTCTCCGAGATGATCGAGAATGCACTCTGGTTTGCGCGCCGAGATGCGAGAGACGAGCTGGAAGTGCGAGAAGTGGACGTCGAAGAATTAGTCAGCGCTGCGACCACGACGTGCAGCCGGATGCTCGAGGACGCGGGCCTGGCGCTGGAGCGGGATATTGAACCGGGTTTGCCGGCGGTGCGCGGCAACCGGACTCTTTTGCTGCACGGTTTACAGAACCTACTGGCAAACGTGGCCAAGCACGGCCGCTCCGGTAAATGGGTGCGGATCCGCGCGGCACGGGAAGGAGACCGGGTGATCTTCACGGTAGAGGATCGTGGCGACGGGATTCCTTCGGACGAAGTGAAACGGGTTTTTGAACCTTTCTATCGAGGCAAAGGAGCGAGGCAGACGAATCTCGCCGGTTTAGGGCTGGGTCTGAGCCTCGTCCGAAAAATCGTGGAGGCGCACACCGGAAAAATTCAGCTTCGATCGAAGCAAAGCCGGGGCACAACGATTGCGTTCACCGTTCCCATCTGCGATCCGGAAGATTCGAGCGCGCATTTCGCATGAACTGAGAGATGAGCAAGCGAATTCTTGTGGTGGAAGATTCGGCGGACCTCACGGTTATTCTGGGCGACCGCTTCCGGCGCGAAGGGTACGATGTCGCAACGGTGGCAGATGGCGAACTGGCGCTCGAGGCGACGGAAGGCGCGACGTACGACCTCATGCTGCTGGACGTGATGTTGCCGGGCATGAACGGATTCGAGGTTTGCAGGGAGCTGCGGAGGCGAAGCCGCGATACGCCGATTCTGATGCTCACCGCCCGAAGTGAAACCGTGGATAAGATTGTTGGCCTACGGCTTGGCGCCGACGACTACGTTACGAAGCCATTCGATCTAGGCGAGCTTGTCGCGCGCGTGGAGGCGTTGATCCGGCGTGCCGGCCAGAGCTCGAAACCGCGCGAACGCCGCTTTCAGTTTGGCGATGTGGTGGTGGACTTGCCGGGCGCGGAAGTGCGGCGTGGGGGCAGCCGGATCGATCTCACTGCGCGCGAATTTCTGCTGCTTCGATGCCTGATCGAGAACCGGGGCACCGTGCAATCGCGAGAGACTCTGATGAAAACGGTGTGGAACTATGAAGCTGAGCTGACCACGCGGACGCTGGACGTTCACATTGCGTGGTTGCGCCAGAAGCTCGAAGAAGAACCATCGCGGCCACGGTTCATTGTGACAGTGCGCGGTCTCGGCTATAAGTTCGTGGATTAGCGGGCATGCGTGCGCGCAGGAGCCGACGCATCCAATTCCAGGCGCGGTCGATATCGGCGGGATGCACGAACAGAATATAGGCCGAAAGAACATCCCACTGAAACATCGGAATGTTTAGCCAGTATTCGAGCGTCAAGTGAAATAAGAGCCCGAGCAGCAGTAATGGATAGCGCAGTTCCTTAAACCAAATCAGAACTCCGAGAGAGAATTCAAGCGCGAGCGTCAGCCAACTGGCTGCTTTCAACAAAAGCGGCTGCCGCATCCACAGCGGCAGCGGAAATCGCCGTAGCTCGTCGAGGTGATTGACGTAATACAGCGCAGTGCCATTCACCCAGGGAGCACCCAACGACTTCCACCAGAACGACATGAAATAGAGGAGGGCCAGTTGGAACTGAATCATCCGCTGTGCCCAGGGACTAGTTAGCTGGATTTCAGCGCCTTGCTTGCCTCTGCGCATACGGATGAGGCGATCGAGGGAGAAAGCCGCTCCGGCCGGCGCGAATATCAGGAAGAATGCCGCGAGGCGCAGGAATTTGTCTCCTCCGTGCAGGATGTAGAGGTTCCGCTGGTGAATCGACGTCAGGCACAAAAAGACAATTACTGTGTTGAGCCGCGTCAGGAAGCCCAGCGTCAGAAGTATGGCGGACCCCAAGAACACCCAGAACAACGCGCCAATCCAGAAATCGTTTTGCGGAATGACGGTGAACAGGTTGAGGCGCGTGCCCGGCTCGATCTGACGCATGGTCGAGAGAGTGACCCAGCCGTGAACGCCATACCAAGCCAGCCAGTCCGGGCGCAGCAGGATCAGAGTCGCTACGACGCAGATGCCGTAAAAGATGCGGTACAACGAAACAGGAGTTGGCGATTGCGGCGCGAAAAAGAATTGGTTCCACGCGTCTACCATGGACCGCAGCGTCATTTCAGATCCGTTGGCTTCACGTTATATTCGTAAAAAATTTGGACGTGCCACGGTTCGGGAGTATACGATCCATCGGCGCGAGGCACGATATCGGACCAGTGCCGAATAAGCATGACAATTTGCGGAGGGTTCGAGGGGTTATCGTTGAGGCGCGCAATATGGCGTGCCGCATCGGGCCACAAAGCGACGTTGGCATCTTCCTTCAGGGTTTCCACATATTTGCGGTAGCGTTCCTCGAAATAGCGCCGGGTGAGGCTGAGCTGCTCCATCCTGGGGAACTTCCAGAGCCGAGTGCGGCCGTCCTTATAAATGACGACTGCGTCGACGTAGCTGTTCAGCGACTTGGGGGCGGGCGCGAAGGTGTCCCAGGACTGGAAGAGTCCCGACCATAGAAAATAAGGCCGGATGAGATTCCTGCACGCGACGAGCAGCGGCGAATCCAGGGGTATGGACCAGCAAGTGATCGCTACGATATGGAACAGCAAAAAGGCGCTGATGGCGATGCGCTTCATTCTTGAGCAGCGAGGTCTGGTGGCGCTGCTTTCAATATAGAGTGACGGCGCGACGCGATCGATCGCGGATCGGCGGAAGGGTTAAATCGAGGCCGGCTCGAGCCGTTCGCGGCGGCGCATCAGAAGGACTCCGCTGAGGAGAGCTGTGCCGAGCGATCGGACGGATATCTGTGGTTCTGGATTGGCAACCACAAAACCTATGAGTTCCTGATCTCTTAATGCTTTGGAGCCGCGTTCAGGGTCTTCCGCTTCTTCGCCTTCGATTACCTTTTAATTTCCGTCGATGGGGGGATTCTGACCTTTCTGTGAGCTGCCGAGAGCTTTGGCGCCGAATGCTTTTGGCGCCACTGCGACGGGTGTGGCAGGCTTCGGACTCTTTTTGGCGGATTGGGCTTTCTTGGCGGTCTTTGGTGTGTTGGGCATGGATGAACTCCTTCAAAAGTTTAGTTACGGCGAAACGTGGAGCAATTGCTTAGCCAGTCTAACGGTTTTTTTGTTTTTTGAACAGAGCTACATCGGAACCGGGCGCGGCGCGGATGCAGGCGAGGCTGCCACCTGCCGGAGACCAGGCGAAGGTGAGGATGGAATCGGCGTCAAAACGGGTCAACTGGCGCGGAGCGGAACCATCGAGCGGAATGGACCAGATGTTCGATACGCCGCGCGCATCGGTATGCACGGTGTCGAGCGCGGCTCCGGAAGGCGACCAGCGTACGGGCAGTTGCGCTTGCGGGATGGGACGCGGGGGAGCGGAACCGTCGAACGGAAGGACGCCGATAGCCCAGTCGGAGGTGGCCGGATCTTCGAATTGGCAGGCGATGAATTGCCCGTCGGGCGAAATACGCGGACTGCGAGCCGAGTAGGAGGAGAGCCGCACGGAACGTCCACCGGCGACGGGGACTTTGAATAAATGAGGATCGGAAACTGCCCACGAGGTATAGACGACCCAGCGTCCATCTGGCGAAACGACCGGAGAATCGTCGTAATTGGGGCCGAAGGTGAGCTGGGTGAAGCGGTTCGTATCGGGATCGAAGCGCCATAGATGGAAATAGCCGTCGCGATTGGAACTGAAGACGACGGAGTTGCCGCCGGGAATGGGCGCCGCATCCTGCTCGACATGCGGCTCGTTGGTTAGGCTGGTGCGCGTCTGGGCCGAAACGTCGAAGAGCCAGAGGTTCGGGAAGCCGCTGCGATTGGAATTCAGGATGACGTGATTTTCGTCCGCCCAGGCGAGCGAGGGATGATCTTCGGCTTCAGCGGAAGCGGTTTGGCCGGTGGAAAGATCGGAGCCATGCGAGATCCAGAGCGAAGCGTTGGATTGTTCTTTAACAGCGGCTAGTTGAAGGCCATCGCGCGTCAGAGTGGCGCTGCTATACGTCGCGAGATCCGTGACAATGTCGTAGGTGCGGCCGGTGGCCACGTCAAGCTGGCGGAGCTGCGATTGGTTTTTGGCTTGGGTGCGGGTGGTCGCCGAGACGATGAGGGTGCGGGCGTCGGGACTCCAGCAGATCTGCCCAACGGATTGCCACTGGGGCGAGGGACGGCGCGACTCATGGCCATGCAGATCGATCACGTCTAGCAACGGTTCTCCGCCCCGACCGGGCGAATAGCTATAAAGAAATGCGGCAATGCGATCGCCGTGCGGAGACCAGGCTGGACGGCGAGAGAGAATGAGATTTTCAATCGAGACCAGCGGGTGCGGATCGGAACCATCGGCTGAGGCGACGAAGAGGGCTCCGTGGACCTTCGCGGCACCGGCGCCTTGGGTTTCAAGATAGCGAACGAAGGCGAATTGGTTTCCATCGGGCGAGAAGGTGACGGGACCATCGAGATCATCGATGAGAGGATGGTCCGGGCGTGAGCCGAACAGCGGGATGGCGTACAGCTTGCCGGTGAGCGTGCTGTCTTTTTCGGTTTCGAAGATCGATTTGCTGTCGGGTGCGAAAACCAGGCCTTCATACGAGATCTTTCGCGGCGCTATCTTCTGCTCTTCCGCAGCGGAGCCCACCTGTTTCAGATAGAGCGCCTGCTCGCCTCCGGGTTCGCCGATGACAAAGGCCAGATAGTTGCCGTCGGGAGAAATCGCAGAGAGCAGAGTCCGGCCGTTATAGGTGAGTTGACGAACCGATTGGACGCGAAACCAATCCGGGCTGAGGAGGCGCTCCTGGCCGCCTAAGGGCCACCACCAAACGGCCGCAGCCAGAAGCAATGTCAGGGAGGCTGCGAGAGCGATGGCCGCGCCGGGCATGGTGCGGCTTCGCGCAACCACTACGGGTCTGATTTTGCTGCCGGAAGCGGGACCAACTTGCTGAAGGTCGGCAAGCAGCTCGCCGGCGGTCTGATAACGCCTGCGCGGATCTTTGGCGAGCGCACGATGAATGACCCGCGGCAGACCGGGCGGCAAGGACTTGGTCTCGGCGAGTGGAGGCGGCGTGTCGTTTTGAATAGCGGCGACGAGAGCCGTGTCGGTGTCACCTTCGAAAGGGAGACGGCGGGCCAGTATCTCATAGAGAATGACGCCCAGGCTCCAGATGTCGGTGCGCTGATCGAGTTCTTCGCCCCGCGCTTGCTCGGGAGACATGTAGGTGAGGGTTCCGATGACGGAACCGAGCCGCGTGATGGGCTCGCTGGGAGATTCGGAGCGCGGAAGCCGGTAGGGTTGCGCCGTGTTGCGCGCCGATTCGGATACGTATTTGGCGAGACCGAAATCGATGACCTTGACGTAGCCATCGGGACGGATCATGATGTTGCCGGGCTTCAGATCGCGATGGACGATACCCGCTGAATGGGCGGCCATCAAAGCCGAGGCGACCTGGCTGGCGATGTCGATGGCCGTTCCGGCATCCAATGCACCCTGCTTCATGGTCTGGCGCAGCGTAACGCCTTCGACGTATTCACTGGCAATGAAGCGATCTCCCTCCCATTCGCCGATGTCGTAAATGGTGAGGATGTTGGGGTGATTCAAAGCCGAGGCGGTGCGCGCTTCCTGCTCGAGACGATAGAGCAGCGCCGAATCGGAGGTCAGATCGGGTGGAAGAAATTTAAGCGCAACGCGGCGATCCAGCCGTGTATCGAGCGCGAGGTAAACGTGCCCCATTCCGCCGAAACCCAAACGGTCGATGATGCGATAGACCCCGATTTGCTGGCCGTGCCGTGCGCTGGGCGGCTGGAGGACGGTTTCCTCATATTCGGCACGTGCGGGCCCGGAGGCGCTTGCGCGGCGGGCAGCAGCGCCGGTGAAACGAAGAAATTTCTTGGTGATCTCCTCGCGAAGGCTAGGCATAGAGCGCGCTAAAGCTCGCTTACGACGAAGGGCGTTCGTGCTTACGATTGTCGCGCAGTTGGGTGCGCGTAGGTTTGGCTAGGCCTTGAGGTGCAGGCTGTTGTGAATCGCGTAAAGCGCGAGCTCGAGCCGATCGGAGACTCCGAGTTTGTCGAACACGTTGTGCAGATGATTCTTGACGGTTTGCTCGGTGATGAACATCTTTTCGGCGATTTCTTTGTTCTTGTACCCTTGCGCGATCAAGACGATGATTTCGCGCTCACGCTGACTGAGCTGCGCGCGCTCGCGTACGGGTTTGCCATTGGTATGCGCGGCGGGAAAATCGGAGGGCGATGCGAACTGGCGGATGACTGCCGCGGTGGTGTTCGAATCGAGCCAGATTTCGCCAGCGTAGACCTTCTGAATACTTTTCTCAATAAGGCTGGCGGGAGCGTCCTTGAGAAGGACACCGCAGCAACCGAGCTTCATGGCCTCGACAAACTCTTCTTTATTATCCGAAGCGGCAAAGAGAAGGATTTTCGAGTTCGGAGCGCGGGTTTGAATGGCGCGCAAAACTCCGAGACCTTCCGAGCGGGGCAGTTTTGGATCGAGGAGCACGACATCGGGCTCGAGCTGGACGGTTTTCTCGACCGTCTCGGGACCATCGGTGGCTTCTCCGACCAGGTGAATCCCCGCGTGCTGGCTGAGCACCGTGCGCAGACCTTCGAGGACGATCGGGTAAGCGTCCGCGACCAGCACTCGAATTCGTTTGGTTGGCATCTCCATGTTCATCACGAGAGCTCGTGCTAGTTCAGTACTTCCGTACCGACAAACACGAGTAAGAGACTATTGCTCGGATTATAGTGCTAAACATCAACCTTCTCTACAGCAACTTGTGGACCGCCCTGGAGTCTAAGCCCGATCCTACAGTACTATTCGACCCGAATCGAAAGTTTCTACAGCCTTTTTTCCACAGGTACTAACGTGGTAGTAGAAATAGGGATTGGCGGAGAACAGCATCCATTTGGCGGAGGCAGGTCGAGGATCACGTTTTTTACAATAGCTGAATGGCCAAACTATCGATCAAGGATCTGGATCTAAAGGACAAAACGGTCCTAATCCGGGTCGATTTTAATGTTCCGCTAGCGTCCGGCGGAAAAGAGATCACGAGCGATAAGCGGATTCGCGCGGCGCTGCCCACAATTCAGTATGCGATAGAACACTGCGCCGGGGTGATCCTGGCGAGTCATTTAGGGCGACCAAAAGGCAAACGAAACGAACAAATGAGCCTGGCACCCGTGGCAGCAAGACTTAGCGAATTGCTGGGCAAGCAGGTGGCATTGGCCCCGGCCAGCGTGGGGGTGAGCGTAGTGGCGATGAAGCCGAGGGCGGGGGAAGTACTATTACTCGAAAACCTACGCTTTCATCCTGAAGAGGAGGCGAACGATCCAGAATTTTCACGGCAGCTCGGTGGGTTAGCGGATATATACATAAACGATGCATTTGGCTCCGCGCACCGAGCCCATGCATCGACCGTGGGCGTCGTTTCGCATGTGCCTCTGGCAGCGGCGGGATTCCTGATGGATCAGGAGCTGCGCTGGCTCGATCGCGTTATGAATAACCCGGAACGGCCGTGCGTGGCGTTGCTCGGGGGCGCGAAAGTATCCGACAAGATAGAAGTGATTCAGAATTTGATTACCGTGGTGGACAAGATCCTGATCGGGGGAGCCATGGCGTACACGTTTTTGCGCGCGCGCAACGAGCCCACGGGACGGTCGCTGGTAGAGGAAGACAAGATCGATCTGGCGCGGCAGCTATTGGGAAGCGCCGCCGCCAAGCTGATGCTGCCGGTGGATCACGTCGTAGTTCGCGAAGTGAAGGCAGGCGCCGACAGCGAGGTCGTGGAGCGCATCGGATCGGAGCAGATCGCGGTGGATATCGGGCCGAGAACGATTGAAGAATTCAGCAAGTGCATTCGGGGAGCAAAGACCATCATCTGGAACGGGCCGATGGGAATTTTCGAGATGCCTCCGTTCGATGCAGGAACCGTGGCGGTGGCGAAGGCAGTGGCCGAATCCGGGGCCGTCTCGGTAGTGGGCGGCGGCGATTCGGAAAAGGCCGTCGCAAGCGCCGGAGTTGCGGACCGGATCTCGCACGTTTCGACCGGCGGCGGAGCGTCATTGAAATTTCTGGCGGGACTCGAACTGCCAGGCGTGGCGGCGCTGAGCGATGCGCTGTAAGCGCTCAAAAAGAGTTGTTCAGGGACCAGGCCACGCCAAATTTAACGGTTGGATAAAGTGAAAAGAAGAAAGGAATTTGGATGAGTGACGCACTAGCAGTAGGAAAAAAGCTCGTAGAACTGTGCCGGCAAGGGAAAAACGGCGAAGCAATGGAAACGCTTTACAGCCCGAAGGTTGTGAGTATCGAAGCGCAGGGCGGTCCGTCCACGCCTGCGCGCATCGAAGGTATTGAGGCCGTTAAGGGGAAGTCCGAGTGGTGGGAAAAAAACCACGAGGTTCACAGCGGGGAAGCCCACGGGCCGTGGCCGCACGGCGACCGGTTCATTGTCCGATTCAAGTATGACGTGACTGCGAAATCCGGGCCGATGGCCGGCAAGCGGATGACGCTGGATGAGGCTGCGTTGTACACCGTGAAGGATGGAAAAATCGTACAGGAAGAGTTCTTCTACGATATGGGCGGTTAGCTCGCTTGCGGCGCTGGCCGCGCTGGTCCAGATCGGCTACGCGGCCGCGCCGGTTGAACGGTTACCAGGTTGTTGCAAAATATCCGCATTCCACTCAAAACTACACAGAAGGTTTTTTTTACCTCGATGGACTCTTTTACGAGGGCACGGGGATTAAGGGGCGCTCCGCGGTTCTAGCGACGCAACCGGAAACCGGCAAGGTCGTGCAGCGGATCGCGCTGCCGCCACAGTATTTTGGCGAGGGCATTGTCGATTGGGGGCCAAATATTTACGAATGGACCTGGCAATCGCATATCTGCTTCGTCTACGACCGTTTCAGCTTGCAACTGGTCAAGCAGCTCACCTATACGGGAGAAGGTTGGGGAATGACGCACGATGCCAAGCAGATCATCACCAGCGACGGCACCGCGACGCTTCGTTTCCGCAACCCAAGCACCTTTGAGGAAACCCGCCACATTGTGGTGAAGGACGGCGCGGATCTCATCGAGCAGCTCAACGAGCTCGAATACATCAAAGGCGAGATCTACGCGAACGTGTGGCATTCGGATCGGATCGCGCGCATTTCTCCCCGCGATGGACACGTGATCGGATGGATCGACCTAACCGGGTTGTTGCCGGCCGAGCAGAAGATCGACGACGAATCGGTGCTGAACGGCATCGCTTACGATGCGCAGCACGATCGGCTGTTCGTTACTGGAAAACAATGGCCGGCGGTGTTCGAGATTAAAGTGGTTAGCCGGCGTGATAGCGGATCTCTACTTCCACGCGGATAATTCATCGGCGGGAAGAGGTTCGAAAAACTCAGGGCCGACAATTAGCTTCCCCTTCAGAGAACCTGGCTGCCGCTTCCCTTTCGTTCTTCCAAAGAGGACAAGTTTGGCTACCGGTTTTGAGCCTCGAGTGATGATCACTTCTTCGCCGGCACAGACCTTCTGAAGTAAACGCGAGAGATTGTTTTTTTGCCTGATGAACGGTAACGATATTTGTCTTCACGAGCCGAACTCCATCGTGACTAAACGATGTTAGCCAAAGGAAGCGTTCTCAAAGAGGATCGATAGCTTATTTCGAGGTGGTTATCGGAACTCGTGGTTATCATTTGGTGTCCAACGATGAGATGTCAATGGAAGCAGCAGTCAACGCGTTGCTGGCTGCTTTCGACAGCGTCAACCTCGTAGCGCTTGGGGAGAGGCACTGGTCAAGAGAAGATGGAGCCTTTCGTCTCAGCCTGATCCGGAGTCCATCGTTCGCTCAAAAAGTCAATGACAGTGTCGTTGAGTTCGCGAATCCGCGATATCAAGCAATTCTGGATCGATTCGTGAACGGCGCTGAGGTTTTATCTGCCGAGTTGAAGCGCGTGTGGCAGGATACAACGCAGCCAGGCGCCTGGGACTCGCCTGTTTACGAGGAGTTTATTCGTGCCGCCCGTTCGCTCAACGCAACGCTTCCCCAGTGCAAGCGGCTCCGTGTACTGGCAGCCGATTATCCAGTGGACTGGAATGACTTGTCCAGACATGACGCGCAGGAGTTTGACGCTCGCGACGAGTTCGCTGGCTCGGTCATCAACGACCAGATACTCGGAACTCGCCGGAAGGCGCTTATTTTGTTCGGTGCGGCGCATCTATACCGCAGCCGCCCCGGCACGATCGTAGATCGGCTCCGCCGGGATCCCAGAGCGACAGTATTCGTTGTGGTCCCGGTTGCGGGACCCGAATTGCCTGTTCGCATAAAAACAGTTCGCGCCAGCGCTTCGACACCAGTTCTGCTTCGAGTCGACAGCGCATTGGCGACGCTTGAAGCGGCTGATGTGCTGGAACAAGGGGCCAAACGGATCAAGGTGGTCGATGGCAAGCCAGTATTCGAGAACGGGAAGCCAATCTTCATTCCGGTGTTCGAGGCTGGCGTGAAGCTCGGGAATCTGGTTGACGGCTGCTTGTACTTTGGTGACAAACCAGCTGAATTCGTCGAGCCATCTTCAGCGCTCTACGATGACGTCGAATACCGCCTAGAAGTTCAGCGCCGTAGAGCTTCTCTGCTCCCCTGAGCCAGGGCGAAACTAACAGAGAGCTAATTGGGTGTTTAACCATGTTCCCGGACCGAAGTGTCACCGAGTTCCGGGCCGTACCGCGGGACAATCTAATATCGAAATCGAGGAGCGGGCTGCGCTCGATTGCCGATGATCAGATTCAATGTATACGCCGATGCAGGAAAGCCGGAATATCGCGGGAACCTTGCGTTACGGAGACGATCTCTATCGGCTTGCGCTCAGCGCGATAGGTGATGAGATACGCGCCGATCGGCCAGAACCGGACCGGATAAGGAGTGAGGTCTTCGCGTACATGGCCCATTCCCGGCATGCAGTGTGCCGCGAGCGGGACCTCAAAACTGCATGGCAACCGAGTCACGTGGACGTTAAGCAGGTAGAAGCACTGCCGCGCCGGCGCAACCTGTTCAGAAAATCCAGGAGCAGGCGGGCGGAGAGATCGGGTTGGTCGGTAATGAGGATGTGACCGGCGTCGGGTAGAATCTCGAGCCGCGCATTGGGGATGCGGGAGGCCAGAACACGCCCGTTTTCGACCGGAACGAGGCGATCTTCGGCGCCATGGAGGATTAGCGTGGGAACGTGGATGCGGGCGAGACGGCGATAGGAATTCCAGAGAAGGACACCGGCGAACTGGCCGAAAAAGCCGCGGTAGCTCCAGGCGCAGCCGCAGCGGACGTTGAGATCTTCCTGGATGCGCCCGGGAGGCGTGGCGGCGGCGTAGAGCAGCTTCTGCAAGGAACGCTCGCGCTGCTCGCGAGACGTGCCGAACCAGCGGGCAAACGGCCCGCAAAACCGCAAGCGGGGCCAAGTGCCGAATAAGCCGCTATAGGTGGTGCAACCCAGAACGAGACTTTCGACCCGGTCGGGATAGCGGAGAGCAAGTTCCTGGGCGATCATGCCGCCCATAGAAGCGCCGATGACATGAGCCGAACCGATGCCGACCGCATCCAGCACTGCAACGGCGTCCTGGGCCATCCGGCGTATGGAGTAGACCCCACGAGGGCAGTCACTTCGCCCCATTCCGCGATTATCGAAGAGAATCGCACGGTATCCGGCGCGCGTCAGCAGAGGAAGGACACGAAACCACATCTCATGCGTGAAGCTCAGACCCATAATCAACAAGACAGGCGGACCGGAGCCGCGCTCCTCCCAATACAGGCGCGTCTGCTGGTTGATGGCAAAAGGCAAGAATACGCACCTCTATATGTAGAGTTTTAGACAGGGATTTGCACAAGGCAAGGTAGTGGGGTCCTTTACAGGTCCGAACAACGCAGTTACGATAGAAGCACCCCCGACAATATCTCTAAGGAAAGGCACCTCCCGTTGCTGAAACTGAAACGAGTCGAGATACAGGGTTTTAAGTCGTTTTACGACCGGACAGAGATGAAGTTCACAGGCAGCGGGATCGCTGCCATTGTGGGACCGAACGGATGCGGCAAATCGAATCTGAGTGATGCGATCAGTTGGGTCTTGGGCGAACAATCGGCAAAGAGTCTTCGCGGCGCGCGCATGGAAGACGTGATTTTCGCGGGAACGCGCGACCGGAAGGCACTGGGATTGGCAACCGTCACGTTGACGCTGGTTCCCGATGCCCTGGCTCGTCAGGCGGCGGAAGCCCAAACTAGGGAAAGCCAGGCTGGGGAGAGCCGCAACGGCGCGGCCACCACCATCACTGGCGAGGCAGCTTATCTGAACGGCACCAACGGTCATATCGAACATGCGCCTATTAAGACAGACGCAGTGAAGGCGGCCGAGCGCACCGGCGAGATCACTATCACCCGGCGGCTGTACCGATCGGGAGAAAGCGAATACCTGATCAACGGCAAGCTGGCGCGCTTACGGGACATTCAAGACCTGTTTCTGGGGACCGGGCTGGGACCGGAAAGCTACGCGATTATCGAGCAAGGCCGGATCGGGCAAATTCTGAGCAACCGGCCGCAGGACCGGCGGTCTGTGGTGGAAGAAGCGGCCGGGATCACGAAATTCAAAACGCGGAAGCGGCTGGCGGAGGCGAAACTCGAGAGCGCGAAACAGAATCTTGCGCGCGTTTTCGACATTCTCGAAGAAGTCACGCGCCAAGTGAATTCGCTGAAGCGGCAGGCCTCCAAGACGCGACGCTATGGGGAGTTGAAAGCCGAGGGAACGGGCTATTTGCGGCAGCTTCTGGCGGCGAAGTTCCGGATGCTGGAGCGGGAGACCGCGAAAATCGCGATTGAGCTGAACCTGACTTCCGCCGAGTTGCAGAAGGCACAGACCGGCATCGGGGAGCGTGAGACAGAGCAGCGCACAGTGCTGGAGCAATCCTATGCGAACGAGGAGGAGCTGCGGGCAGCACGCAAGCTGCTGGCGGATTTGGAGCTCGAGGCGGAACGCACGCGCGGACGCATCGAGTACCAGGCCAAGCAGATCGAGCAGATCGACCAGCGCCTGACCGCAGGCGAAGCGGAAGGCCAGACGCTCGAAGCGCAGCAACAGGAGCGGAGTAGCGAGCTTGAACACTACACGCAAGAACGGGGCGAACTGGAGCAGGCGTACGAGCAGTCCCGTTGCGAGTTGGAGGAGCGATCGACCGAAAGGCAGGAGGCGCAGAACCGGGTTGCCGAGCGCGAACGCGATCTGGAGGCGACACGCCAGCGTGTCTTGAAGCTGCTGGGTGAAGCGGCGGGGCTAAAGAACCGGATCACGCAGATGGAATCGCAGCTTGCCGGCGCGGATCGCGAGACGCAGCGGGCGCACACGGAGGAGCAGCAATCGGCGGGCGACCTGACGCGCATTAAGGGTTTGCAGGCGGAGCTGTCGGACCGGTTGGCGGCACGGCAGACGGAGCTGATTTCGGTGACAGACCAGCGCCGGGAAATCGAAGGGGAACTGGAAGGCAAGCGAACGGAATTGCACCAGAGCCGGCAGACGCTGGATCATTTGCGGAGCGAATTTTCACGGGTCAAGGCCCGCAAAGATTCTCTCGAAGAGGTGCTGCAGCATCGCAGTTACACGACCGAAACCGTAAAGCGGCTGTTCACCGCAATCGAGAGCGGGAAAGCGGAGAACGTAAAACCGGTGGGAGTGCTGGCGGACTTTCTGGAAGTGGATTCGCAGCTCGAGAAAGCGGCCGAAGAGTTTCTGCACGATGAGCTGGAGTACGTCGTGGTTCACGATTGGGCGGAGGCCGAGCGCGGCGTGGAGCTGATGCGCGCAGAACTGAACGGGCGCGCGACGTTTCTGGTGGAAGGGGCAAACGAAGAGAGCGTCACGTCGGGTGAATTGCCGGAGCTGGCGGCGGAGCCGGGAATCGCCGGGAAGCTGACTGACTCGCTGCGATTCACCAATGGGCTTGCCAATATTCCACTGCACATGCTGCCGCGCATTGCGAACTGCTACATCGTGAATGAGCGGGCGGTGGCACGGGAGTTGGCGACGCAATTTCCGCAATGCTGGTTCCTGACTCCGGAGGGAGTGAATTATCACGGTCGCGCGGTCAGCGGCGGCAAAAAGACGGGCGCGGGACCGCTCGCGTTGAAGCGAGAATTACGCGAGCTTTCGCGCATCGAGGAGACGAAAGAGCGCGAGTTAGAGACAGCGCAGGCGAAGGTAAGCGAGCTGGAAGCCGCGATTCAGAAGCTGACCGGGCATCTGGAAGAGCTGCGAGCGAAACAGCAGGCGCAGGAAAAAGACGTGCTGGCGCTCGATCACGAGAGCAGGAAGTTGGCCGAGGAACTGCAGCGGGTGCAGGCCCGACTTTCGCATGCGCGTCTGGAACTGGAGCGGCTGGGACGCGAGCGAGTGAATGTGGAAGGCATGCTGACGCAGGACCGTCAAGCGCTTGGCGAGACGGAGCAGGCGAGAGCGGAAGCCGAGCGCGGGCTTGAAGCGGGACGCGAAGAGCTGACCGGATTGCAGACGGAATTGGCGCGCAGAACGGAAGAACATGCGAGCCTCCGCGCGGAACTGGCCAGTTTGGAAGAACGGCGGCGATCGATTGGGGCGCAGTGCGCACGGCTCGAGGCGCAAGTGCGCGATTTTGCCGCTCGGCGTCTGCAGCTTACGCGAGAGGCGGAGCAGTTAACGGGGCAGCGAGAACAGATGGTCGCGAGCAATGCGGAGCTCGAGATGCTGGCAACAGAACGCGCCGATGCGATGGCTGAGACCGTGCTGCGCATCGGCGTGTTTGAGACGCGGGAGACGGGATTGCGCAGCCGCTTGGCGGAAAGCGAGGAAGAGCTGAGGCGATTGCGCGCGGAAGCACAAGCGCTGCAGGACCGGCGATCGGATCTGCAAGTGGCGCTCGCGCGAGCGGAATCGGATTCAAAGCACCTGGAGGAGACTTGCCAAAAGGAGCTCGAAACCACACTGCCGGAACTGGTGGAAGGGATAGAGACGGTTGCGGATGAAGCGACGCTGGCGGAACTAGACTCGAAGTATGCGGAGGTTCGACGCAAGATAGAGGCGCTGGGTCCGGTGAATCCGCAGGCGCTCGAGGAGTTCGAAGACGCGCAACAGCGGCACGATTTCTTGACCGCGCAGCGCCAGGATTTACTCGACTCGATCCGCGACACCGAAAAGGCGATTCACGAGATCGACAACGAATCGCGAAAGCGCTTCGGGGAAGCGTTTCATGCTATCAACGCCAATTTCCGGGAGATGTTCAAGGTGCTGTTCGGGGGCGGGATCGGCGAGATGCGCCTGACCGACGAAGAGAACATCGCGGAATCGGGAATCGACATTGTCGCGTCGCCTCCGGGCAAGAAACTGCAGAGCGTGCTGCTGCTTTCAGGTGGCGAGAAGTCGTTGACGGCGATGGCGCTGCTGATGGCGATCTTCCAGTACACGCCGAGTCCGTTCTGCATTCTGGACGAAGTGGATGCGCCGCTCGATGAACCGAATATCGAACGATTGACGCGGCTTCTCCGCGAGATGGCGGAGCATACGCAGTTTATTGTGATCACCCACGCCAAGCGCACCATGGAGGCGGCACAGGCGCTTTACGGGGTGACGATGCAGGAACCGGGAGTTTCCAAGCTGGTATCGGTGAAGTTTACCGAAGGCGGCGTCGTAGGCAGCGGCCAAGCATCTTTCGATCGAGAGCTGGAAGCGGCGCTGGCATAAACGAAAAGGGGCCGGAGGAGAGGCCCCTTTTGTCCGTAAAAGACTCGCGTGTTGTTCACAGCGAGGCCCTCTTTGCGGATCTGACGGAAAAGCCTCAATGTGGCCTCTCCTACAGATAAGATGCCAGAACGATTAAGAAAGATTCACCGCAGTATTTGAGTTGGTTTGGGAGAGTTCCCGTGAAGAAACGGCAGCGCGCCATAGACATCAAATGGATACGCTGCCGCCAGCCCTATAAGCGTCTTCGAGCTTCCTCGGACCTCCGAAAAATCCGTATCGACTCTGGGATCGCAGTCTTTTGAAGAGCATTTAGTCTTCCGTTTGGGCAGCGGATGCAGGACACTTAAAAGCGTGACAAATAGGAGAGCAGATCGCGAAGCGAACGCCACTATTTGGATAACGCGAGATCTTCGTGATATCAACTCGGATAACGGAACAGGGCGGGACGCGCGGTTGGAACGGTTTTGAAATGCCGCTCACGATCAAATCGCGGATTGAGGACGGCTTCGCAATCGTCGAGATAGCGGGACAGCTTACGCTGGGACCCGGGCTTCCCGTTTTACGGGAGGATATCCGAAAAATGCTGGGCGCGAAGCAGCTTTCCGGGCTCATCCTGCAGGTTTCCGAAGTCACACAAGCCGACAGCTCGGGATTGGGAGAGCTGACCATGGTGTACACACTCGCGACGAAGCGGGGGTGCGCGATTCGCCTGGTAGAAGCCAGCGCTCGATTGAAGAAGATGTTAGAAGTGACACATCTGGACGGATTGCTGCCGACGGCAACGGACATTCCCAGCGCGAAAGCGGAAATTCAGAAGCTGTAAGGGGCGTAGAAGCGCTACTCTTTGCGCTAGCTTTTGGTACATTCGCCGTTGCGATCGAGCGTAAATCAGGCGATGATTTCGTAGGGCCGCATCATTTCGTTGTCTTCATGCTCGAGAATGTGGCAGTGCCAGACGTAGCGCCCGGCATAGCCTTCAAATTTGACGATGATGCGGGTCACCGCGGCGGGCGTCGCCCGCACGGTGTCCTTCCAGCCGGCTTCGCTGGGGTCCGGCGGGACGGCTGGGCCCGTGAATCGGACGCGCTTGTTGTCGATGTACAGAGGGAACGTCCAAGCGGACGCCGGTCGAGGATCTGAAAGCGAACCAGGTGCAGATGGATGGGATGAGTGTCTTCGGTCAGGTTCAGAAACGACCAGATTTCAGTAGTTCAGAACTGGCTTTTCGGTAATGGGCTCGTGCCAGCGCGTGCCGTTAAGCAGATGCGTCATCGGTTCTTCAATCAGATTGTCGAATTCCTCGAGCGTGAGCTGACGCGTACGACACGGCGGCTGATTCGGGCAGTTTCTCGACCGAGCCGTAGAGTCTTGGGCAATGCACTCTGGTCCTGCGACCTTGGCGCGACTGACGCGGAATTGCATGACGGGTAGAGCGGCGTTGTTCAGCGACGAGCGTTCGTGCCGGCGATGAGTCGGCGAAATCGATCACCAGATCGGCGCGTTCGCCAGGGGCGATTACGAGTTGCGTGCGATGCACAGGCGCCGGAAGCAGTCCCTGATCGGTTCCGATCTGAAAAAGGCCAGGGCCATCGGCGAGGCTGAGGAAAGAGAATCGCGCATTCGAGCCATTCAGAACGCGAAAGCGGTAACTTGCGGGGCTGCGACGTCCAGATACGGCAGCAGCTTGCCATTCACCAGGAATGCTTCGCCGAAGAATTCCGGAACCCAGGGCGAATCGGGGCGGTGCGAGACCGGATAGTAGAGCTGGCCATCCTGCGAACAAGCGGTCCAACAGGACGAGCGGAATTTCGAAATCGCCGGACGGGAGGTTGAAGCTCGTTCCAAGGGGTCGCGAACAATGTAGAGGCCCAGGATTCCGGCCAAAATGTTCAGCCGGTTGATGCCCATGGCGTGATCGTGATACCAGAGCAGCGCAGCATCCTGACTGTTCGGGTAATAATACGTGACCGAATGACCAGGGACGTACCAGTTTTCCGGATAGCCATCACTGGCGGGTGGCACTTTTCCGCCATGCAGATGCACGACGGTTCTGACTTCCGGCTTATCGGCTTCCGCGCCCATCAGCTTGCGATCGATCGGAAGGAAGTGTTTCAGGGGAAGCTCGTTCGGCCATTCGACAACAATGGCTTCTCCGCTTCGCGCCTCAAAGGTCGGTCCCGGGACAGTGCCGCCAAGCCCCAAAAGCGCGTGGCTGGAACGTCGCGATGAACTTTGCTCCGAAACTGCACGATAGGGATCCGGTAACAAGGCAATAGGACGGACGGGTCGATGGGGCAGGGCCGTAGACCGAACGGTTTCGCAATCGGTGGAATCGGGAGCGGGTCCACGTAGGGAGTGAGCTTACCGGGGTCGATTAAAGGAGGGGCACGCGGGGGTCGGGGGACAGCTTGATGCCCCGCATGCATTCGACGATTGCCGCGCCGGTGGTCAGAAAATCGCGGCGTGTGATGGTTCGTCTCCAGGAGTCATGTTTACGGAAGCGGTTGGCCGGTGGTCTGGGAGAGGAGATACAGGTTCGGGTTCGGTGGAACGTTGAGTTGCTGAAGTTGAACATACTATCGATGGAATTCGCCAGGGCGTCCATGGAGCCGCCGCCGATTCTGGCGCCCGCAAGCCAATTATCTTCGATAAAGCGCACAACCGAGCTTTGGTCCGTGACGGTGTGATCGACAAAATTCGCTTTGGCCCAGGAGGAGATAACGAGCAGGGGCGTTCGCATGCCGTATCCGCAACGGCCGTAGACAGGGGTTGTGCCTGAATTCGGGCCGTGTTGAACAGGAGTGGCGCCGCGCGTTCCGCAGGCGTTGGGACCCGTCATATCGTCCTGACTGCTAAATGAGCCATTGACTATGGGACCCATTTGATGGTCGTACCAGCCGTCGGAGTCATCATAGGCGATCACGACAGCGGTACTCTTCCAGAAAGACGATTGCTGAAGGGCGTTGATGACCTGGACGACGAAGGCCTGCTCATCGAGCGGATTCGAGTTACCGGGGTGAGCGTCCTGATAAGCCGATGCCTTCAGATAGCTGACGGCGGGCAGGTTATTGGCTGCGAGCGCATCGAAGAAGTCATGAATATCGTATTGATGATTGGCGTGATCGGTGAGGCCGATGTTCTGGATGCTGGACGGACGGAGTGTGGTTGGGATTGGCGGTCGATGCGTAGTATTGGAACGGCTCGTGATGCGGTACATAGTCGGTTTCGGTCAGGCCAGTGACGGGCGAGACGGTACTGCGGCGGCATCCGGAGGTGCCATTGGGATTGTTAATGGTGAGGTCGAAACCACCCTGAAACCAGCCCCAGGAGATGCCGGCGGCGGTCAGCAGATCGCCGACATTTTTGTTTTTCGCCGATAGCTGTACCCCAAACTTAGAAGGACCCGAGCAGACGTCGCCGATCGGCTCGGCATCGCCCGTCAGGGTTACGCCACCCGCGTTTCGGAAACGACGGCGGAACTGGGACCGTTTACCTGCTTGGCCACACCGTTGGTTTGACCGGAGACGACATTGATGGCGCCCGGCGTGGACGGCCCGAATGCGTGTCATAGGAGTTGTCGTTCAAGGCGTAGTGCTGAGCGTAATTCCACAAAGCCGTGACGGTATTGCCGTCGTAGTAGCCCATGACGAGACCTTTGGTCCAGACGACGGGCGGATAGTCTACCGGAAGAGTCGCGGCGGAACCGGCGGTCCCGGTATTGAGAGGGAACAGATCCATCGCGCCTCCGTCGAAGGCGCTCTGCTCGGCGGTCGTAACCGTGGTTCTGATCGGCCGTCAACGCTTGAGTCCGATTTAACCGGAACGGATTGGAAGCGCCGGCTTCGTTTGCAGGATTCAGATTAGGATTGTTGGTTAGCAGGTCTGCGTCAGGCCATTTACCGTTGGAGTGCCGGAGAGCGCATGAAAGGCGGCTGGCCGGGTGGATTCGCCGCCTTCGGGTACGTTCCGAAGTAATGATCGAAGGAGATGTTTTCTCCGAAGATGACGACGATGTGCTGAATCGGGGTCGCTGTCACCGGAGCGCCCTGCGCGGCGACCGGCCACGGGACAATGGCGAGGCTGATCAGCATGATTGTACTAACACAGATGGAAAGAAAAGATTGCATAGATCCTCGTGTTTTGTTCACAGAAATTAGGTAGACGAGTTTCAGGCCCGCTTGCGCAGCCGGAAAAGACCAACGAGACACACTCCGAGACCGACGAGCGCGAGGGTTAGCGGTTCGGGTGCGAATTGCAAATCGTCAATGGCCAGACCGGAACCGTTGGTAATAGTCGATTGAACGATCTGGAGGCCGAGAATATCGCTGCTGGTATCGGTGAAGTAGTAGTAGCCATTATAGGATCGTAGCCGGTCGGCAGGGTGACCGCCTGGCTGGCGAGGGGTGTATTGCCTGCGCGGAGAGCTATCAGCGTGATGGGCACGCCATCGGAATCGGCTAATCCGATACCGATGATGTTGGTGGCTTTATTCAGGTCGATGGTGATGCTGGCGGTTCCATTACCGCTCCCGGTGGTCAGGTAGTCCGGAGCGCTTTGATCGCCGTACGGAATGACAAGGGCTCCGGCGACGGCTGTGATGGAGGCGATGCCAGAGGAAGAGTACCAGTTGCCGGGCAGAGCAAACGAACCGCCGTTTGTGTCTGCGACAGTTGCCGGATCGTCGAAGTTGACCAGCACGCCAAAACGCGGCGAAGGCGTGGTCATGAAGGTTGTGAAACCAGCCGGAGTGCCGGTGTGCAGCGTTGGAGCGGCAATTGCGGCGGAGATCGACACAACGCTCACAAGAGCGAGCGGAAATTTAATCATCGAAGATATTCTTGGGCTACGGATGTTGCAGGGTTACGTCCGCTGCGTGAACAACTCATGACAAAAAACGACGCGGCGGAATGGCCGGTCTATGTACTTGGCGCGCGCTCGACGAGCGGGCTGCCGGAATGCCGCTGGCATTCGGCGATGCGCTGGGGTAGAGCGGCCAATTTTTCGCGATCGCTCGGATCCTCGATGGAGCGAGCGGGAACCGGTGTCACCAGAAGTTGAGCCTGCTGGAAATTATCGAGTGCCGCGCGCCAATCGCGGAGATCGGATTGGTGATTCTTCGCGGCGATCAGGCGATAGACGTCGGCCAGCTCGAAACGGTCCAAGGCGAAGTTAACAGTTTCATCGAAATTCCGCGGATCGCGCTCATGAAGAGCGGCACCCACGGTGGCAGCCTGCTGCTCGAAGTTGAGGGCGTCAGTTAAGGATCCACTTTGCGAGCGGACGACGCCGGCGATGCGGAGGACGGTTTCGAGCTCGGATTGCGCGCGGAAATCGTTGGGATCCTGGGCGGCAACCTGGCGGCGCAAAGTGATGGCGCGATCGAGTGCGTTGAGAGCGGGTTTTTCCTGCCGCAATTCATGCATACACCAGCCGAGCTCGACCAAATCGAAGGAAAGATCCATGCGGGCGGTGGGACTCTGCGGCTCGGCGGCGACTCTCGCTTCGTCGATCTTGGCGGCCTTACGATCATGCGCGATGGAACCGGCATAATCGCCCAAAGCCGAATAGACACCGGCGATGCGCTTCTCGATAAGCGCAACGTTGCGGCGGGCTTCCGTGGAATTGTGCTCGCGAAGCTCGATTTTCATGTAGTCGGCCAGCGCCTCATTCCATATAGGGAGGGACTGCTTAAATTTCTGCTGTTCGGTGTCGGCGAAAGCGAGATAGAAATGAGCGAGCGCGAGGTCTTTCAAATTTTGCGTTTCCGAGCTGGTCCGAGCGAGATCCTCAAACAGCGAGACCGCCTCGCGCTGGATCTGGGCGACACCGGGGACACGCGTGCGCGGAGAGAGAACGGCTATATTGTTGTCGACCAGCGCCAGGGAGCGTTCGATGTCGCGGGCGGCGGGATCCTGGCGGTGGAGGTCAACTAACAGCGCACGGGCCTTGTTGTAGCTGGCCAGCGCGCCTTCGTGATCGCCCAAATTGGCCTGCTCCAAATCGCCTTGGGCAGCGCCGATTTTCATGTAGGCCTGGGCTAATTCATACGTCAGAGCGGGATCGCGCCCGCGATTTTTGGCGAGGGCATTCAGATATTCGAGCCCCTGGGCGATGATCAACTCGCGCGCACGACTGGAGCCTGGCAGGTCTTCAATGGCATCGTCGAGCTCGAAAACGACCGAGTGAGCGAGCTGGCGCACCTGCTGGAAACGCATTTCGGCCTGCTGTTTCTCGCGCCAGACAAGGATTCCCGAGACGGTCATACCGAACAGGGCAGCGCTGGCCGCGATGACGGCCAATCGGTTCCGCTTGGCGAACTTACTGAATCGGTATAAGAACGTATCCGGCGCCGCATGCACGGGGAAGCCGTCGAGAAAATCCTGGACGTCGCGGCAGAAGGCATCCACAGTGGCGTACCGGCGCTCCGGCTCCTTACGAATCGCCATCATCACGATGTTTTCGAGATCCGCCGGAACTTCGGCAACCTGCTGGCG
Source organism: uncultured Acidobacteriaceae bacterium (assembly GCA_963722935.1). GTDB lineage: Bacteria > Acidobacteriota > Terriglobia > Bryobacterales > Bryobacteraceae > Bog-105. Next base: position 424,019 of record CAVROY010000004.1, read on the forward strand.
GAGCGGAATTGGATTCTCCTGAAGGATGGCGCGGAAGCCTGCGGCGGGTCCGTCAGACTTGCCATAAGGACTTTGACCGCTGAGCAGCTCATAGAGCAGCACGCCAAGCGAATAGATATCGGCGGCGACGGTAAGCGGCTCACCGCGAATCTGCTCGGGGCTGGCATACGAGGGGGTGAGCGGGATGCCGGTGGTGGTTTCCAGCTGTGCTTCGTCGACGAGCATGCGTGCGACGCCGAAGTCGAGCAACTTGGGAACGCCCTCCTGGGTGACGAGGACATTCTTGGGCTTGAGATCGCCGTGAACGATCAGATTGCGGTGGGCATAGCTGACGGCGGAGCAAATAGAGGTGAAGAGCTGGAGCCGCTCGCGGAGCTGGAGGGAGTGCCGATGGCAGTATTTGTCGATGGGCTCGCCTTCGACGAATTCCATAGCGTAGTAGGGCTGGCCGGCTTCGGTTTTCCCGCCGTCGAGGAGCCTGGCGATATTCGGGTGGTCGAGCTGAGCGAGAATCTGGCGCTCACGCCAGAAAAGCTTGGCAAATTTCGCGCGATGGATGCCGCCGCCGATGAGCTTGAGGGCGACGAGCCGCTCATATTCGCCATCGTCGCGCTTGGCGAGGCAAACCAGGCCCATGCCGCCACGTCCGATTTCGCGCAAGATGCGATAGGGACCGGCGCGCGCAGGCAGGCGGTTCGGAATCTCCTCGGGCTCCGATTCGATGGCGCCCTCAAAGCCTTGGTCGGGCAACAGATCTTCGGCGCGCTCGCTAAACGCGAGATATTCTTTCACTTCCTGGCGCAGCGCGACATCGCCGGCGCAAACCTCGGTGACGAATCGATCACGCTGCTGGTACGGGACCTCGAGAGCCTGGTCGAGGATCGACTTCAGCCGTTGCCAGCGCGCAGTATTCATAGAATGTCTACACTTCTCGTCAGGCGAAGTGGGGCGCGGCGCGTTTTTGTTTATCGAGCTCGCGGGCGAGCCACAGACGAGCCGTTCTCCACTCTCGCTTCACGGTTTCGGGAGAAACGCCGACAACCGCGGCGGTCTCCTCGATGGTCAAGCCGCTAAAAAAGCGCAATTCAACGATCTGGGCCTGGCGGGGATCGATTTCCTCGAGGCGATTCAGCGCGAGATCGAGATCTTCAAGCTCGAGGGCGCGAATTTCGGCAATGTCGGCCTCGGCGGCCGAAACCAGGAGCGCTGCACCCCGCTTTTCCGCACTGCGGGCGACCGCGTAGTTTACGAGAATGCGGCGCATCATGCGCGCGGCGATGCCGAGCACCTGGGCCCGGCAGGACCAGTCGACTTTATGCTGCTGGATCAGGCGTAAATAGGCCTCGTGGACGAGCGCAGTGGGCTGCAGGGTGTGATCCGGACGCTCGCGGACCAGGTAGTCTTTCGCGAGACGACGGAGTTCCTGATACAGAGCGGGCATGGCGGCGTCGAGCGCCGGTCTGCCGGCGGCTGTGGAGGAACCGAACTCCCGCGGTCGAGCAATCGGCTCGGACATTGCCTACGCCCAAAGTGTAACTAAGTTGCTGACCCCAGAGCTAGGGCCAAAACTGCCATCCAAGTACCTGAAGCTGGCGACCGCTTCCCGAGCCGGTAATATTTCTTGACCCGGTTGGGCGGTGGTTTGGGCGTTATAGGTAGAGGCGATCAGAACCGGAGCCCAGGAGAGCAGAACTGGAGGAGCGTTTGTTTCGGCTCCTGGGCCGGTTATCCGGCGTGCCAGACTGTGCTTCGGTACTCGGAGGAGGCGCGCCGGTCTATCCGGTGATGCTCTACCCCGGCAGCCTCGCTCTCGAAGGCTGCCGGACTTTTTTGCCCACCCCCTATTTATTCTGCATTTATACTGCGACCCTCAAAAGGCGGCGGTTCAACCTGCAGCACCCGCTACCCTGAAACAGGCATGCAGATTCACGGGAAGAATATCATCGGCCGGGATGCATTGAACTCCGGCGAGAAGACCTTTCGAGCGCACGATCCGCGGTCGGGGCAAGCACTCGATCCGGTGTTTTATGAAGCGACAGAGGCGGAAGCCGATCGCGCACTGAACCTCGCAGAAACGGCTGCGATGGAGATGCGAACGTTCCAGGCAGATCGCATGTTCGGTTTTCTGATGGCTGTGCAAGAAGAAATCAGCGCAATCGGAGACTCACTCATTGAATGCGCCGCACGAGAGACGGGCCTGGATGAAGCACGTTTGAAAGGCGAACGCACTCGCACGCTGAATCAGATTAAGCTGTTCGCGGATTTGGTCAAGGAAGGATCGTGGGTCGATGCGCGAATCGACACGGCCCAACCGGAGCGCAAGCCGCTGCCGAGACCCGATATCCGGCGAATGCTGGAGCCGATCGGGCCGGTGGCGGTGTTTGGCGCGAGCAATTTTCCGCTCGCATTTTCGGTAGCGGGCGGCGATACGGTTTCGGCGCTTGCCGCTCGGAATCCCGTTGTAGTGAAGGCGCATCCCGCACATCCGGCCACTTCCGAACTGGTGGCGAGCGCCATTGCGCGCGTGGTGAGGCGAACGTCAATGCCGGAAGGAACGTTCTCCATGCTGCACGGAAGGACACCGGAAGTGAGCGTCGCGCTAGTGACGCATCCGAAGACCAGAGCGGCCGGGTTCACGGGATCCGAGCGAGCGGGCCGGGCGCTGTTCGATGCGGCGGCTCGAAGGCCGGAGCCGATTCCGGTATATGCCGAGATGGGCAGCGTGAATCCGGTATTTGTCTTGCCTCAAGCGCTAAAGGCGGGGGCGCAGACTCTTGCCGAAGGGTTGTTCCGGTCGGTGACGCTCGGGGTCGGGCAATTTTGTACGTCGCCGGGGCTGGTGTTCGGGGTGGAGGATGAGAGTTTTCGCGAATTCCGGCAGAAATTGGCAGGGATGTTCGAGCAGGCCGTTCCGGGGACGATGCTCAATGCAGCTATCGCCAAAGGGTTCGCCGACAGTTTTAGAAAAGCAGCGGGGATTCGCGGCGTGGAAACGCATGCTTCGCGGCGCGAGAGCGATGCGCAACGAACGGAAGGACAGCCGGGTGTGATGCTGACCGATTCGACGACCTGGAGCAGGAGCAAAGAGCTGCACGAGGAGATTTTCGGTCCATCGACGGTGGTAGTGCATTGCGGCTCCGAGGCCGACCTTCTGACCGCGGCAGAGGCGCTGCCAGGAAGTTTGACGGCGACGATTCACGGCACGCCAGAAGAACTGCGGGACTATTCGAGCGCTGATTCAGGTTCTCAGCCGTAAAGCGGGGAGATTGATTTTCAATGGTTATCCGACCGGCGTGGAAGTGGGGCATGCTATGCATCACGGCGGACCGTACCCGGCGACAACGGACGAGAAGTTCACGTCAGTGGGCACCGCGGCTATTTACCGCTTCGCGCGACCAGTGTGTTATCAGGGGTTCCCGGAAGCGTCGCTACCCGCAGAATTGCAAGATTCAAACCCTCGCGGGATCTGGCGCATGATCGATGGAGAGCTAACGCGGAGAGCGCTCTAAAATCTACGTAGAAATTTCCGACGATGTAACGGCTTGCATCTGAAGACGGTCTTAACATGTTCTTCGCATGCCCTTCGAAATCCCAGTCGATGTCGATTCGTGCGATCTCAAATACGGCACGAAGAAAATCAAACTGACAAACCTCCGCAAGGTTTTTTGGCCGAAGTCGGGGAAAACGAAGCGCGATCTTCTGCAGTATTACGCGACAGTTTCACCCGTGCTGCTTCCGCACCTGGTTCGGCGCGCGATGGTGATGAAGCGATACCCCAACGGAATTGACGGTAAGTTCTTTTTCATGAAACGCACTCCGCTCTACCGGCCGGAGTGGCTGGAGACTTGTTCGATTGCACATAAATCGGGGAACATTATCGATTTTCCGCTGGCGCAGGATCTGCCGTCACTGCTGTGGATTGTGAATCTGGGCTGCATCGATTTGAATCCGTGGTATGCGGAATGCACCGACGTGAACCGGCCGGATTTCTTGCATTTCGATCTGGACCCGGTGCCACCGGCCAATTTTGCGCAGGTGCGGAAAACCGCGCTGGTTGTGAAGCAGTACCTGGATGAACGGAGGGTCGAGAACTATGCCAAAACGACAGGCTCGCGCGGCATCCACATTTATGTGCCGATCCTGCGGAAGCCGCTGCAAAAAGATGTCTGGAAGGTGGCGAAGAAGGTGGCGTTCGAGCTTGCGAAGCAGCACCCGGATCTGATCACGTCGGAATACCGGATTGCATTGCGGCCGCCTGGACGAGTGCTGGTGGACTACAACCAGAACGCGTGGGGACGGACGCTGGCGTCGGTCTATTCGGTTCGGCCGCGCCCTGAAGCTTCGGTTTCCGCACCAGTGACGTGGGAAGAAGTAGAAGCGGGGATTGCGCTGTCGGATTTCACTATGGACAGCATGCCCGGCCGAATTGAGGAGTTAGGCGACCTGTTTAAACCGGTGCTGCGGCAGCGCTCACGGCGCAGTATCCAGGCACTGACATGAGTCTTCCGCTGCCGATCGATTATCCGCCGATGGAAGCGGATACGGCTCGCGAAATTCCGACCGGGCCGGAATGGGAGTACGAACCCAAGTGGGACGGCTTTCGATGCCTGGCGTTTCGCGATGGACAGACGGTGAACATCAGCTCAAAATCGGGTCAGCCGCTGGGGCGCTACTTTCCGGAAATTGTGGAGGCGTTGAAGGCGCTCGCGGCGAAGAAATTCGTTCTGGACGGCGAGTTGATCGTTACCGAAAAGCGGACGCTCGATTTCGATGCATTGCTGCAGCGGATTCATCCGGCAGAGAGCCGCATACGCAAACTGGCGAAGGAAACGCCGGCGACACTGCTGGTTTTCGATTTGCTGGTGAATGAGCGAGGAAGCGATTTGACCGGACGAGTTCTGGAGGAAAGGCGTGCGGAACTGGAGCGATTTGCGGGAGAGTTTTTTGGGACACAGGAACGCATCCGGCTCTCGCCGCGGACGGGCGATTTCAAAACGGCGAAGCAGTGGTTTAAGAGGATGGCGGGCCCGCTGGATGGAGTGATCGCCAAGCGCTTGGACCGGACGTATGCGTCCGGCGAGCGGCGTTCGATGCTGAAGATCAAGAATTTGCGTACGGCGGATTGCGTGGTGGGCGGATTCCGATATGCGACGAAGAACCGCCTGGTGGGATCGCTGCTGTTGGGTTTGTACGACGATGCGGGTTTACTGAATCACGTGGGCTTCACGTCCGGGATCGCTGCAGGGGATAAAGTGGAGCTGACGAATCGTCTGGAGGGACTGATTCATCCGCCCGGATTCACCGGCACCGCACCGGGAGGGCCGAGCCGCTGGAGCACAGAACGCAGCGGAGAATGGGAGCCTCTTAAGCCACAACTCGTGGTGGAAGTCCAGTATGATCATTTCTCTGGACACCGGTTCCGGCATGGCACGAAGCTGCTGCACTGGCGGCCGGAGAAGCGGCCGGGAGATTGCAAAATCAGTCAAGTACGGCGCGAGAGCCAGTCTCCACTGACGCTGCTCGATTGAAGCGCCCAGCACGGCGCTCAGCGCAGGACATCTATCTTTGCGGTCAGAACGTGCGTCTCGTTCGGTTCAACGCTGACACTGACAGCTTCATTCTTGTGGAGATCCGCGAAGTTCGAGGCGAAGTAGGCGCCGTCTTCGGAATAAGGCACGGCGAACAGGTAATAGTCCTCAGGAATTATGCCGCGAATCTTGAAGCGGCCCTCCGGGTCAAAGCGGGCGGTACGGGTGTAACGAAAGATTCGGCGCAGATCGGCTGGCTGCGGAATGAGCACTGCGATTAGTTTGGCCGGGGTCTTGTCGTCTTTTGTCACTTGACCGGTCACGATGCCGGCATCGTTGGCGAGCGTCAGTTCACAATTGGAGACTTGCGCAGCCACGTCTAGCGTGAGTTGCTGCGTTTTGGGATCGAGACCGGGGCATTGCGCTGTTTTCAGGTAAACATCCGCCGATTCGTTCCCCAGCGTAATGATGTTGAACCAGTATTGGCCAGGCGGGATATTTTGGATATCGAAATCACCGTCCGCGCCGATTTTGGACAGGTAGATCGGCTGGCCTGGATAGGTGCCCAGCGCGACCTGTAATCCCGCCGTGTTCGGGAGGTTGGAAAGAACTTTGCCCCGCACTTCGGCTCCCGATCCCATCTGGATGTCTGCCCGCACGTTGGCATCGACGATGTGAACTTTGGCATAACCCGCATTCAACAGGACGCCATCGCGGAAGACGGAGGCGGTCAGAACGTATTCGCCGGGTGCGAGTCCGCGAATTTCAAATGACTGGTCGGGCTGGATGGAAGCCATAGACCCAAAATTGAACAGGATCGGGCGAGTCAAGCTGTACGAGACTTCCGTGGGAATCGGCATGCCGCGTGTTTCGACGATTTTCCCGGTGATGCGGAACGCCGCTGCGGGACGGACGGGAATCCGGATGTCCGTGAGTTCCGTGCCCGGGGAGACAGGCATGGGTTGCGCCGATTCGGAAAGCGCGTCCTGGGGATAGTAGGTTTCCGCATATTGCAGGGTGCGCTCGGGCGATTGTTTGAGAGGGCTGAACCGCATGGAATGCTGAATCATTCCGCCGGTTTCGAGGAAATAAGATCCTGGCGGCAGGCCGGCGATACGGAAATTGCCGCGGTCGTCTGTTGTCGTATTGGCGACCTGATTTGCTTGACGCATCCCGCCGGCTAAGTAACCGAGCTTCAGGGCGACGACAACGAGCCCGGGCACCGGTTCAGAATCTTCATCGATAACGGCGCCTGCGACGATAGCGGACGGCGACATCCGTATCTCGAGTTGTGTTAAATTTTGCGCGGCGGCGAGCGTGAAATGCAGTGATCGGGATTTTGAATAATCCAGGACGAAACCACTGCGCTCGGCTTCGATGGCGTAGCTTCCTAAGGGTAGATCGGAGAAAACGAAAGCGCCATCGAGACCTGTTCGAACGGCGCGCTCGCCGGCCGGCTCGCTCGTTTGATCCTGCGGAAAGAGCGAGACGATGGCTTTGGATAACGGTTCGCCGGTATCGCTGCGGAGAACGCGTCCCGAGACTCGCGCGGTCGGCGATTGCGCGGCAAGAGTTACAGCAAACGCGATTGCGCAGAGGGCGCGAACCGGCATGTTTTCAAATTACTCCTGTGTGAAACGAGCAGTGACATATCCTCGAAAGACGTGGAGGAGAGTGTCGATGGCGGAAACCGGAGCGCCACGAGCGGCGACTGAATACCTGGGCAATCCACAAGAACGGCTTCGCCGCGGGCGCGAACAACGCAAACATTTGAGCCGGACGAAGCTCGGCGAAGTACACAGCCAGAAACGAAGCGTCGATCCGGTGGCGGTGCTCCTCGGATCGCGAGACGGCCGCGTACCGGCGTTGTTGCCGGTGAAGTATCAACGCATGTCGGCCTCGCCTTTCGCGTTCTTCCGCGGCTCGGTGGCGGTGATGGCGGCGGATCTGGCCAGCCAGCCGAATACTGGGATCTATGTGCAGTTATGCGGCGATGCGCACGTGCAGAATCTAGGGTCATTTGAAACTCCAGACGGGCGAGTGGTGTTCGACATCAACGACTTCGACGAAACGATTGCGGGGCCGTGGGAGTGGGACGTCAAGCGCATGGCAGCGAGCATCGTCCTGGCCGGTTACGAATCGAATCACGGACGCGCGACATGCACCACGGCGGTCGAGACGTTTGCGAACGCATACGCGCGCAGCATTGAGGAATTAGCCGAGCAGCCAATCCTGATGGCCGCGCGGCATCAGATACACCGGATGGGAAAGGCGCAGGCTGTTTCGGCGGCCTTGCGGCAGGCCGAACGCGCGCAACCTTCCGATCTGATTAACAAATACACCGAACAGGACGCCCGGGCACGTACGCATTTCAAGAAGGTCGAAGGCGTGCTGTGGAGATTGACCGGCACAAAGCGAGTCGAGGTTCTGGACAGCCTACCGCTATATCGCGAATCGCTTGCTCCTGAGCGTTTACACCTGTTCGATTTTTTCCGTCCGGTTGACGTCGCTTTCAAGATCGTAGGAACAGGCAGCGTGGGGCTGCGCGACTATGTCGTGCTGATGGACGGGAACGGAGCGAACGATCCCCTGTTCTTGCAGATCAAGCAGGAAATGCCGTCGGCATACGCGCCTTATCTGAAGCACAAGCCAGAGGCACACCAGGGGCAACGCGTCGCGGTGGGACAACGCAAGATACAACCGGTATCGGATCTGCTGCTGGGATGGACGCGTATTGGCGAGCACGATTTCCTGGTCCGGCAATTAAACGATCACAAAGGGAGCGTGAATCTGAACGAACTGCGCGGCGCTGGCTTGAGCAGCCTGTCGCAGGTAGCCGGAGAGCTATTGGCCCGCGGGCATGCCCGTTCGGGCGATGCGCTGCAGATCAAAGGCTATGCCGGAAGCGGGGACAAGATGGCGCAAGCGATTGTTCAATACGCGATGGAGTATGCCGCGACGGCGCAGCACGATTTCGAACTTTTTCAGAAGGCGATTAAGGCCGGCCGGCTTAAGGCAGCGGCTTGAAAACCGGCCAATCATTATCGACCCGCGGTCGCGCCTGTGGGCGATTAGAAATGCACGCGCAGACCGAACTCGATCTGGCGTGGATTGATCGCCGGTATACCGTTGGCTCCGGTGGTTGCCTGGGCGGTAACGACGCCGAAGTTCGCCGGGCTATCGATGCTCAAGGCGCTGCCGGTGGGATTCGCAGGCTGAAAGTGATTCAGCACATTTGAGAACTGCGCGATGAAGGTCGCACGGAAGCGCTCCGTAATCACAAAGTCTTTGTTGATCGCCAGGTCCAGATCCCAACTCGGGAACCCGCGAATTACGCCGTAGCCGTTGGTGCTGGTATCGATGCCGAGAACGAGGCGGCGGAAATCGCCGTAAGCGCTGACAGGATTCGCGAACAGGTTCACTCCGGAGCCACCGACCGAAGCATTACCGGAGGTCGCTATACCGTTCGCGCCTGTCACGTTGAAATGTGGAGAATTTCCGTAGGCTAGTGGAGCCGCAGTGACCGCGTTTTCATACGCGCTCGCCGAACCGTTACAGAAGACTTCGCCGAAGCTCTGGCAATCGGTGTTCGATCCGGTTCCAATATTTACTTCGAGCGGTGCTCCGCTTTGAGCGGTGAACAGCGGTGCAATGGACCATCCGCCAAGCAAGCGGCCCGCGATCCCCTTCTGCGAACTCATGAAGGGAATCTGATACAGCATGTTCAAGTTGTACACGAAGCGGAAATCGAAGGGCTGCGGCCCGTAGGCCTGCGAGATATCCCACGGGGCGGGAACGGAAAGCTCACTGGTGGCCTGCGCCACGTCACCAGTTCCTAAAGATCGGCTCCAGGTGAAGTTGGACGTGGCGGTCAAGCCATGCCAATCGCGAGCTGTGAAGGAAAAGAACAACGCGTTGTAGTTTCCGTAGCCGAGGCTCGTTTCCATGAAGACGTTGGTGAGCTGATTCGGATTTGTGTTGAGCAACGTGCGGCCGAGAGTCCAGGAAGGCGAGGCTGCCATGCTCTGCCACATGCTGAAGACCTGCGTGGTAGCGACATTGCTCTTCAATTTGCTTGCGACAGCCGCTGTGCAACTGCTGAAGGCTTGGCAATAAGCGGAGTTCGCGCCCCCGAGGGCGCCCTCGAAGAAGGGTTGTACCGGAACATTTGCGGGCGCGGTCACATTGCCGCAGGCAGCCGATGATAAGCCGCACAGCGAAGTGTACGTTGCCGCGAAGGCTTGCGCGAAACTCTCGCCGTTCACCGTGTACATGGTGGGCACGGCATTCAGTTCGATACCTTGGTACTCGTCGCGAATTCTGCGCCCGATATACCCGGCTTCGAACAGCAGTTTTGCGCTCAGCGCGCGCTGGATCGTGAAATCGAACTGATCGGAATGGTTCGGCTTAAAATTCGGATCGAGTACAGAGCCGTCGCCGGCAGGGACATTCCCGCCCACGCCCGGAACAAACGGCTGCGGTAGCGTGGACGCTGCTGCAGGTAGCGGGGCCGACAATCCATCAGGGCCGATGCGAAAGGCATTGGCAGGAGTGGACGTTCCGGACGACAGGCAGGTGCCGTTCGATTGCGTGGACGGACAGGTAACCGCCTGCGCGAGACCAGTACCGAGCAGGGGAACGAGAACAAGATCCACACCATTGAGGCGGCCGTAGATACGGCCGTACCCGCCGCGAATAACCGTCTTATTCTGCCCGAATAACGCGCCGAGAATACCATCGCTGAAATTCGGGTTCCAAGCAGCCGAAACACGAGGACTGAAGCTCTTGTAATAGGGGTTATACGGATACTTTTGGCTGGCGCCCACAACGTTTTTTATAGTTGTGAAGCTGACCTCCGGCACGGCGTTCGGCTGGCCGGCGAGAGCGGCGTGCTGGACCTGCGAGAGATAACCTTCGGCGGTAATGGGATGACCCGATGCATCGGTCAGCTCGACCTGCTTGCCATTGAGTTCGTAGGGCGGCATCTCGAGATTCCAGCTCAGCCCGTACGTGACGGTCAGATCCTTACGCATATGCCACGTATCGCTGAAATAGAGATCGTAGCTGGGAATGATGTCCTGATCGAAGAGCGGTGTTCCCAATGGCTGTAGAGAAAGGCTGGAACCCGTGCGGCTGTACAGAGTTTGTGATTGGGAGACGAGGCCCAAGATCTCGGAATAATAGGTGTCCCAGTTGCTTACCTGATTGCTGGGAACACTCGATGGAATGAAGCCCGTGTAATTGATTCCAGCGCTGGTCGAGACCTGATAGACGTTCGCCGCAAAGATTCCGGCGCCGTTGTCATTGCGCTGGTGATAATCGAAATTGCGCTGATACTGGCCGCCGTACTGCAGCAGGTGGTTGCCTTTGAGCCAGCTCACGTCGTCACGAAGCGTTTTGTCCTTGCCATCCCAGAATCGCTGCCGCGCGTCTTGCGAGTCGACGTTCATGGGGATCAGAGCATTGTTCGACTCTCCGCCGATTTCAACGGCACCGCCCAGACCAGGCAACTGCGGCGGACCGCCGGCCGTGAACCATTGCCAGTAGTTCCGCAGATAGCTGACGTGCACGTCATTGGTCATGTTTGGCGTGATCGTGGTGGTAAGTCCGGCCACCCAAAACCACGGCTTCTGCGGCCGAGTGGCATGTGATGCAGAGTCGCCGAAGGTATCGCCGGCAAGAACGCCGCCGATGTCCACCTGAGTAGTGACCGCTTGGGTGAAGTCATAGAGGCGATAGCTGCTCATGAAATGGTTTTTGGAGCCGAAATCGTGATCCAGGCGAACGACGCCGAAATCTGAATTTTGTGGTAGCGAGATGGAGGAGATATAACCCTGAGTATTCAGGTTATCGGCTGGCGACGGCGCCTGGAAATCGTTGGCCTGCGGCATGAACTTCGACCAGATTTGGTTGACGATGGGATTCAGGCCAATTCCGCGCGGATCGCAGTAGCTGGCGCCTCCGCACGCTGGGTAACTGACGCCTCCCACGGAAACGGGGTACGGGTTGACATTGTAGGCGAGTACCCCGGAACTGGTCGGAATCTGAATGACGCCTGCCCGCAGCAAGGCCGAGGGAACGGTCTTTTCGATGGTCGTATTTTGCGGAAAACGGCGCCCCTCATAGTTGCCAAACAGGTACCACTTTCCTCCGAAGAAATTCGGCAACACCGGGCCGCCTAAAGACATGCCGAAGCGGTTCTGGTGGCTTGAAGGAAGAGGAGTGTAGGGCAGACCAAGTTGCTTGTCGGGAGTGTGATTGTTTTTCCAGAAGTTCGCTCCAAAGTTGCTTCCCAGGTAGTACTCGTAGAGCGACCCATGGATCTCGTTGGTACCGCGCTTGGTGACCATCTGGATCTGTCCACCAGCCGATCCGTTGAAATCCGCTGTGTTGTTCGTCGTGCCAACCCTGAACTCTTCGATGCTTTCGGCCGGGGTCGGAATCACGCCAGACGGAGTTCCGCCTGTCGAGGACGCCCCGATATAACCACTGCCCGGGGTATAGGTCGTCTGATTGCCGGCCATGTCATCGCTGTTTGAGGCGCCATCAAGCTGATATGCGTTTTGATCGTTCACCGCGCCGGCGACGTTGCCCATGGGGCTAACGCCGGGCTGCAGCAGCACGAACGCATTGGCGTCGCGCCCCAGGTTCGGCAACAGCTCAATGGATTGGCCGGTGATGGTGGAACCGACACTCGCGTTGCTGGTTTGCAGATCAGCGCCTGCTTGAGCCTGAACTTCGACGGTGGTAGAAGTGGTGCCGATTTGCAAGGTCACGTCGATCGTTAATACCAGGCCAACATCGACTTTTTGCCGATCCAGTCTGGACATCGCGAATCCCGGCTTGCTGACTTGGATGGTGTAAGTTCCGGGATTCACGTTGACGAACGTGTAGCGGCCGTCGTCATTGGAAGTCGTGACACGGGATGTCGTGGTGGAGACGTCAATCAGCCTGACCTCGGCGCCCGCTATGGCCGCTCCTTGCGGGTCTGCAACTTGTCCCGAAACCGTTCCTGTATTGGTGGCTTGCCCGAAGGCGCGGGGCAAGCTGAAACTACCGAGCAACATCAGGCAAGCAAAAAACAGCGTGCCGTTGGACCGCAGAACGCACGAATATCGCTCCTTGCGCCGATTCATTGATGTGACCCCTTCGTCTTCGTCTTCAGATGGATGACGAGGACCCTGACGATATACGGGGAATACTAAGGCGCAACCATCTCTTCTGTCAAGAAAATTCTCTTTACAGGAGAGATCAGTAGACGAAGGCAATACGGATGCGTCGGGCGCGACCTGCTTACAGCAAAGGCGGCCTGCTTACAGCAAAAAAAGACGGGCTCAGGATCCTATGGACTCTGAGCCCGTCCGAGACGGATGAAATTCGCTTACTTCTGAGGCGAGGTGCTCGTACTGGTCGTATTGCTTTCCGTGCTCGAGGTGCTGGTGCCGTTCTTCTTGACTTTCTTTTTGTGAACCTTCTTCGTGCTGGTGCTCGAAGTCTGACGTGTCGGTGTTCTGGGCCTTCTTAGCTGCATTGGGAGCAGCCATCAGAAAAGGAACCGCCGCAACGGTCAAGAGAGTGGATGTAAATAGCTTTTTCATTTCGTTTTATTCTCCTTTTAACTGTGGCGGTCGTTTTCGGCGAACCCCAAGGGAGGCAGCGGCTGACGTTTTTTGATTTGTTGTTTTGACCGCTGCCCCGGATCCGTTTTCCTTGCCGCTCACAACTCTACTTTGCCTGTTGGCAAGACATTCCACCATCACGTCAAGAAGTGAATATCGATCCCGTATTTTCGGGATAGCCGGAAGGATTTTTTAATGAAAGAATCATCATGGTGCCTGAGAGTAAGTCCATTACGCAGACGTATTTGCAGCGCCTCCTGATGGTGGGGCTGGGGATCTCGGCGATTCTGCTTCTTTCGGCGCTGCTGGTCGCGCTGCGCACGATCCATCAAATTAACCACAACGCGGAGGATTTTGCGCACCGGCAGGCGCTGGCGAAAGGGGCGATTGACGATATTGAGAGGCAACAGGCCGACCTCAATAACCGCTGGCTGCAACTGGCGCGCAGAAAAGACGTGGTACGGCGCGAAGAGATACTGGCGCAAATTGCGCAGAACCGCGCCCAGATGAGCAGCGCGCTGGAATCCGCGTACGAGCAGGCGGAACTGTTGCGGGAAAGCATTTACCAGGAGGGTCATGGCCTGCTGAGATGGACGGTATGGCTGTTTGCGGCGTGCGTCGGGCTGTCCCTGGTATGCGCGACGTGGGCCGTGAGAGCGTCAACGGGCCTGTTCCGCAAGATGGAGCAGCAAGCCGGGGAGCTGAGCAGCCTCCAATATCAGTTTCTGGAGACACAAGAAGACGTCGCGAGGCGGTTTTCGCACGAATTGCACGATGAACTGGGGCAGGCGCTGACGGCGGTGAAGGCCAATCTCTCGGCGCTGCGGGGAAGCGCGGACGAAGCGCGCGTGGACGATTGCATGCGGCTGGTGGATCGGGCCATACAGGACGTGCGCGAAATGTCGCAGCTTCTGCGGCCGACGATTCTGGACGATTTCGGACTGGACGCCGCGCTGCGCTCGCTGACGGAAAGCTTCTCGCAGCGGACAGGAATTGAGGTGAAGTATCGAAGCGACATCAGCGGCCGGCGCTTGCCCGATCATGCGGAGACAAACCTGTTTCGGATCGCGCAGGAAGCGCTGACCAACGTGGCGCGGCACGCGGAAGCCACATCGGTTGCGGTGGATCTGGCGCCTCGCGACAGCTCGGTTGTGATGACGATCCGCGATAACGGGCGCGGGCTTGAAGCACTGGAGCGGCGAAGTGGGCGGGGACTGGGACTGACGGGCATGCAGACGCGAGCGCGCGGCTGCGGCGGGAGCTTGAAGATCGAAACGGCTCAGGGTAAGGGGTTGACAATTGAGGTGACGTGCCCGATCACGCAATAAAAATTCTGCTGGCGGACGATCACACGATTGTCCGGCAAGGGTTGAAACTGATTCTCTCCGAGCACGCCGATTTGCAGGTGGTGGGCGAGGCAGCGAACGGGCGGGAGGCGATCGATCTGGCGCAAAAGCTGAAGCCGGATATCGTGGTCATGGACGTGGCCATGCCGGAGCTGAACGGCATCGAAGCGACACGGCGAATGGTGGAGGCGAACCCGCGTTTGCGCGTACTGGTCCTGAGTATGCATAAAGAGGCGGTGTATGTGCGGGAAATTCTACGCGCGGGGGCACGGGGTTACATTCTGAAAGACGCGATCGATACGGAACTGCTGAGTGCCGTACGGTCTGTAGCACGGGGCGACGGATATATCAGCCCGGCCGTATCGGGAGCGCTGCTGAGCGACTACCGGCAAAACGTAACGGATCCCATCGATCTGCTTTCCAGCCGCGAACGCGAAGTGTTACAGCTCATCGCGGAGGGCAAGACGAATAAAGAGATCGCGACGCGCTTAAACTTGAGCGTTTACACGGTCGATTCGCATCGCGGGAAAATCATGGAGAAGCTGAACCTGCACAGCACCGGGGAACTGGTGCGCTTCGCCATGAAGCACGGATTGGTGGATTAAAACGGGCCCGGGACCGCGCGCCACGAGCCCTAGGATTGCGGGCTATTGCTCTTCTTCTTCCTCTTCTTCGGGCTCTTGACCGGCCTGCTGGAGCAGCGGAGGAGAGAGCTGGGTGAGAAGCTTGTCAGTTTTCTCCTCTTCCGCGAGAGTCTGGGCCAGAAGCTTCGCGACTTTGTTTTCGCCAAGCTGTTCGGCTATGGTGCGCATAGTGCCGTAACCGGAAATTTCGTAGTGCTCGACCTTCTGGGCCGCGGCGACCAGCATGAGGTCGGCCACCGCGATCTTCTTTTTCTTTCCCCTCGGCGATCTGCTCCTGGCCTTCTTCGACCAAGCCCTGCATGCCCTTGCATGGCTTCGCCCTGGCGCTCTCACCCAAGAGCTCAAATGCTTGCTTCAGGCGCTCTACATGTCCCCTGGTTTCTTCCAAGTGCTTTTCGAACGCTTGCTTCAGCTTCGGCTCGTTGGCGGCTTTCGCCATTTTGGGAAGGGCTTTGACTAACTGGCCCTCGGCGTGAAGCAGGTCTTGCATTTCATCGACCAGTAACTCTCGCAATGCTGGCATCTATATTTCTTCTCCTGCTCCTCAGACGCAGGTTTGTTCGTTCTGTTTCAGGGATGACAGAGACGGGAGGGGCGGATCGTAAAAGTACGTAGCGTTAATCGGCTGAGAGTTTTTGCTTTCGAAACTCGTCGAAACCGACGGCTACAATAATGACGGCCCCAATGATGACTTGCTGCCAATAGGGATTAATGCCCAGCAGATCGCTGCCGTTGGAGAGCAGGCCCATGATAAAAGCGCCGATCAGGGTGCCGACGACGCTACCTTCGCCACCTTGCAGGCTGCCGCCGCCGATGACCACTGCCGCGATAGCCTGCAATTCGTAGCCTTGACCCGCGGTGGGTTGACCAGTCATCAGGCGCGAGGCTTCAATCATGCCGGCGAGACCGGTCAGCAGGCCGGCGATGGCGTAACCGCCGTAAGATGAAATTTGATGGGCACGCCCGCATAATAGGCCGCGCTCGAGTTGCTGCCGATTGCGAACGAATAACGGCCCAGTTTCGTGTTCTCGAGCACAAAGTGCATCAACACAGCGCAGACGCGCCAGAATCCAAAGCGAGAACGGAATGCCGAGCAAGTTGCCATCGCCTAAGAATGAAAAAGCATCGGGAATGCCGTGCACCGGCAAACCTTTCGAGACAACCAGCGCGAAACCGCGATAGGCTTCGAGCGTACCGAGCGTCACGATGAACGGATTGATGCGAAGCAGGGTGACCATCAGGCCGTTCAGCAGGCCGCACCAAGAGCCGCAACCGATACCGATCGCGATGCCGACCGGAATTGGCCATCCGGTTTGTAATGGCCATGGTGCCGAACAGTCCGGCGACGGCCAGAATAGAGCCGACCGAAAGGTCGATTCCACCAGTAATAATGACAAGCGTCATGCCGAGCGCCATGATGTTGATCACCGCCGTTTGACGCGCGACGCTCGCCAGATTAATGGGCGTCAGGAAATGCGGCGTGGCAATCGTGAGGGCGATGAAAAGAACGATCAGAGTGAGAAACGGAAGCAGCCGCTGCAAGCGCTGGATCATTCGGCCTCCCGCGGTGTGCCGGTCGTCTGCGCGCAGCCAGGTGCATAATGTGTTCCTGCGTGGCGGGGCGCGGCAACTCACCGGTGAGCTGCCCCTGGCGCATGACCAGGATGCGATCGGCTATTTGGATCAGCTCCGGAAGCTCCGAGCTCACCATCAGGATGGCCGCACCGGAACGGGCCAAGCGATCCATTTCTTCGAAGACTTCCTGTTTTGCGCCCACGTCGATTCCGCGCGTGGGTTCGTCGAAGAGAAAAATACGGCGCCGCGTGCGACCCATTTGGCGATGACGATTTTCTGCTGATTTCCGCCACTGAGCCGTCCGGCGAGCTGGCGCGGCGTGCTGATTTGATACGCAGCCTTTCACGGTACTCCTCCGTCAAGATCGATTCTTTGCCTTTGCTCAACATGCCGAATGTGCTGATACGGGCGAGATCGGGCAAAGTGACGTTGAACGCGATGGGTAGCTTCAGCGCAAGACCGTTATGCTGACGGTCTTCGGGAATCAATGCAATGCCGGAGGCGACTGCCTGGCGGGGCGTTTTGGGAATAATGCGCTTGCCACGAATCTCAATGGAGCCTTTGTGCGGAGGATCGAGACCGAAAAGAACGCGGCAAAGCTCCGTTCGGCCAGCGCCCATCAGTCCGCCGAGGCCCACCATTTCACCGGCGCGGAGCTGGAGCGAGACATCCTGAAGCATGCCGCGGCAGAGGCCTTCGGCACGCAAGAGCACTTCGCCGGGGGGAATGGGCTCGCGATGATATGTATCGCTGAGCGGTCTTCCAACCATGTGCTGAATGAGCCGATCGCGCGTGAGGTCTTTCAAAGCGCCGGTATGCACGGTGGCCCCATCGCGCAGCACGGTGACGCGGTCGCCGACCGAACGCAACTCATCAAGGCGGTGGGTGATGTAAATCACCGCCATCATGCGCTGGCTGAGCTCACGCACGATGCGAAAGACTTCGCGAGTTTCCGTTTCGGAGAGAGACGAGGTCGGCTCATCGAAGATGAGAAGGCTAGAGCCTTGCGCGATGGCGCGGCAGATTTCGACGAGCTGCTTTCCGGCCGGAGTGAGTGTTTCGACACGCGCTCGAGGATCGATGCGAAAGCCGTTATTGGCGATGAGAAGGGCGGCTCGCTCGACGAGCGCGCTCCGGCGGATCCAGCCCGCGTGGGAAGCGCTCTCGTGGCCCAGAAAGATATTTTCCCCAACGCTCAGGTGGGGGGCGAGCAGCGATTCCTGATGCACCATGGCGATGCCGTTTGCGGCGGCTTCCGAAGGCTTGGCGAAGGATACAGGCTCGCCGCGCCATAACATCTCGCCCGCATCGCGACGATACAGGCCGGCGACGATCTTCATGAGGGTGGACTTCCCCGCCCCGTTTTCGCCCATGAGGAGATGGACTTCGCCCTCGCGAACTTCGAGGTTTCCGTCCCGAAGAGCCTTTACGCCGCCAAAGCTCTTCTGAATTCCGACGAGGGAAAGCAGCACGTAGCGAGTGTATTACAGCCCTCTCGCGTCAGCGTGGATAGGGATGGCCGCGGAGGGTCGTGAAGGCCCGGTAGATTTGCTCGGCGAGCATGGCGCGAGCGAGCTCGTGCGGATAGGTCATGGGCGAGAGGGACACGAATTGGTGGGCACGGGTCTTCCAGTCCAGCGGCAGCCCTTCGTGGCCGCCGATGAGGAACACCAGATCGCGCGATTCCTGTTCGGCACTGCGGATCATTTCGATGAAGCGTGCGGAAGTCATTGCTTCACCGGCCGGATCGAGTGCAATTTGGCGGGCGGCCGGATGTTTCGCGAATACATCAAAACGTCGAGGATTGATTTCGCGCATCTCACAATCGCCGTATCGGGCGGTACGCTTGAAAAATTCAGCCGCGATGGCGTTGGCATGGACGTCGCGAGGCTTGCCGATGTAATAGAGATAGAGCTTCACAGAATGGTCCGATCAGAAGCGACGCGACTTGCGGCTAAGTGTCCGGTTGCAAAAGACATAGTGACACGATATTGTTTTAAGTGCGAGCCTGGGTCGGCTCTTTAAAATAACGGCGGTCGCGTTTTCAGGGAGGAATGCATGGCCTCGACGGTTTGGAAAGGTTACATCACGTTCGGCCTTATTACGATACCGGTGAGGCTGTATGCGGCGGCGCGAACCGAGCGCGTCAGCTTCAACCAGATTCATCAGCCGTGCGGGAGCCGTATCAAGCAGCAGACGTTTTGCCCACAGTGCGATCGCGTGGTGGAACGGAGCGAGCTGGTCAAGGGCTATGAAGTCGAAAAGGACCGGTACGTGATCGTAGGCGACGAAGACGTGAAGAGCGTGGCGCCGGCTTCGAGCGACAACATGGAAATTTTCGAGTTCGTGAAGGCGGAAACAATCGACCCGATCTATTTCGACGCCTCCTACTTCATGGTGCCCGAGGACGCGGGCAAGAAAGCATATCATCTGCTGCTCGAAACCATGCAGAAATCCGGCTTCAGCGCGATCGCGAAAATTGCGATGCATCAGCGCGAGTACACGGTGGTGGTGCGGCCGCATGCCGACGGACTGCTGCTGCATACCATGTTTTACCCCGAGGAAGTGCGCGAAGTGCCGGAATTCCGGCGCGATCCGAACGTCACGGTGAAGCCGCAGGAAGTCGAGTTGGCCGAGAAACTGGTGGAGGGCTTGGCGACAGACTTCGAGCCATCGAAGTATCACGATGAATACCAGGGGCGGCTGATGCAGATGATCGAAGCCAAGCGCGAGGGCCAGGCGGTGGCGACCGAAGCCCCCAGGAAACGAGCACCGGTGATCGATTTGATGACGGCGCTACAAAAGAGCTTGGGAGAACTGCCGCAACGCAAGCCGGTGGGCAAAGCTCCGACCGAGGCAGTTGCTGCACCTGCAAACAAGAGACAGCCCTCGAAACGAAAAACCGCAAGCGGTTGAGCGAGCCAAAGCAGCCGGCCTCCGCACCGCTCGCGCGAAGAATCGGGCTCTTCGACGCGACGATGATCGTGATGGGCGGCATCATCGGATCGGGCATTTTCGTTAATCCGTATGTGGTTGCACGCCAAGTGCACACCTGGGGATTGATCTTGGGCGCGTGGGTACTGGGAGCGTTCACGGCGCTCGCGGGAGCCTTCATCTATGCAGAGCTGGCGATGCTGCGCCCGAACCTGGGAGGGCAGTATGCCTATCTGCGCGACGCCTTTCATCCCCTAGTGGCATTTCTCTACGGATGGGCAATGCTGGTGGTGATTCAAACCGGCGGAATGGCGGCGGTGGCGGTTACTTTCGCGCGCTATGCGAGAGAAATCATTCCCACACGCGCGTCGGAGGCGTTGCTGGCGGTACTGGCCCTGGCGGCGCTCACGCTGATCAATTGCCTGGGAGTGCGAGTAGGAAGTAAAGTGCAGAGCACGCTGATGGTGATGAAGATCGGCGCGATTGCACTGCTGCTGATTGCGGGATTCAGCGCTCCCGCGGCGGCGCCGCAGGCAACGGTTGCTGGGCCGTTTACCCCTGGAATGGCGATCGCGTTCGGCGCGGCGGTGACGCCGGTACTGTTCGCTTATGGAGGATGGCAAACGGCCAGCTTCATGACGGGCGAGATGCGCGATCCACGGCGAGATCTGGCGCGAGCGGTGCTGCTGGGCGTGGTAGGCGTGACGGCGATTTATTTGAGCGTGAACGTGGTTTGCCTGCGCATATTGGGGCCGCAGGGTCTGGCGGCAACGGTCATGCCCGCATATACGGTGATGGAGAGAGCAATCGGAAGCCGAGGAGCGACATTCATGGCAGCGACGATTTCCATCTCGACGCTGGGATTTCTGAGCCAGGGAATGCTTACCGCGCCGCGCATCTACTTCGCGATGGCGCGCGACGGCCTGTTTTTCGATTGGATGACTTGGGTCCCGAAGGCGACGAGAGTGCCCGTTGCGGCGATTACGTTGCAAGGCGTATTAGCAACGGTTATCGCACTTTCGGGGACGTATGAACAGATGTTGAATTATGTCGTTTCGATCGACTTTATTTTTTTCGGACTCACCGGTGTGGCGCTGTTCGTCTTCCGCCGGCGCTTTCGAGAGGCGCGGGACCATAGAACGCCGGGGCATCCATTTACGACACTGTCTTTTGTAGCGGCGTGCTGGCTGGTGGTGCTCGCGACGTTTTATCATTCGCCGACCAACAGTTTCGCCGGGCTAGGGCTGGTTGCCGCGGGAATTCCCGTTTACTTTTATTGGCGACGGAGGCGAATCGCTTGAGCCGTACACGGAGCAACATGGGCTCGCCGTTCATGGAGTGGGTGAAAACGCAAACGAACGTCGCGTTCAACCTTGCGAACAGCGGCGTGAAGAGCTATCCGCTTTCCAGCCTGCCGGTGGATTTCTCATCGCTCACGCTGATCGGCGGCGGTTCGTACGGATACCGGCCGTTAGTAGAAGCCCTGGCAACGAAGTGCAAGGTGGAACCGGATTGTGTCGCGACCGCACAGGGTACGTCGATGGCGAATTATCTTGCGATGGCAGCAACTGTCGAACCTGGCGATGAAGTGCTGATCGAGCATCCTGCGTATCCGCTGCTGGTGGAGACCGCCGAGTATCTAGGCGCTCGGGTGCGGCGTTTCGAACGGCCGGCGGACCTGCGTTTTGCGATTGATATCGGGGCGCTAGTGCGCGCGGTGACGCCACAGACACGGCTGATCGTCATCACGAACCTGCATAATCCGAGCTGCGCGTTGACGGAGGAAGCTGTCTTGCGGCGAATCGGAGAGATTGCGCGCGGAGCGGGGGCTCGCGTCTTGGTGGACGAAGTTTACCTGGATCTGCTCTTTGAGAATACGCCCGAGACTGCATTCCGGCTGGGCCGCGAGTTCGTTGTGACGAACAGCCTGACGAAAACGTATGGATTAAGCGGATTGCGCTGCGGCTGGGTGCTGGCCGAACCGGACCTGGTGAGACGGATTTACCGTATCAACGATCTGCTGTACGTCAACGCGCCTCAGATTACGGACCAAGTCAGTTGTATCGCGCTCGCGCATCTGAGGCGGATCGGCGAATGGTCGCGGGACCTGCTGGATCGAAATCGCGCGCTGGCGAACGAGTTTATTGCGGCCACGCCGGAGCTGGAATGCGAGCTGTTGCGAGTGGGGGCGGTGATTTTTCCACGCATCGACTTTCCTGTCGAAGAGTTTTGCCGTGTGCTACGCGAGCGCTACGACACGGTGGTCACGCCAGGGCATTTTTTCGGGGCGCCGGAACGCGTGAGGATTGGCATCGGCGGCGAGACGAGCTTGCTGGCGGAGGGACTGAACCGCGTGCATCGAGCGCTGGGGGAGATGAGTGGGTAAGAGGCTGGAGCGGGTGGTTGGAAGTTCTGTTGTCTGCGAACGCCTTTCTGGCCAATCTCCGGGATGCGGACATACGTCCACATGTAGTGATCTCAAACGTACACCGCAGATTGCAAGATTGAGCACGTAAATATTGAGCGCACAGACGAAGAGATGATAGAGATCGTCCATGCGAAGTTTCAAATATGTCCTTTGATCTCCAACCCATTTTGAAAGGCGAGCTTCTCGAACTCAGGCCGCTTCGAGCAGAGGATTTTCATGACCTTTACGCTGTGGCTTCGGACCCGCTCATTTGGGAACAACACCCGATCAAAAATCGTTACGAAGAAGAGCCTTTCAAGATGTTTTTTCGCGAGGCTCTGGAATCCGATGGAGCGTCGGTCGCTATTGATTTGAACGACGGTCAGATCATTGGCTCCTCACGATTCCACGGATACGATGCAGCGAAAAGCGAGATTGAAATCGGTTGGACATTCTTGGCTAGGTCCCACTGGGGCGGCATCTACAACAGGGAAATGAAACACCTCATGTTGCGGCACGCCTTCAGATTCGTAAACAGCGTCGTGTTTCTCGTGGGTTCGACAGAATTTGCGCTCGCAGAGAGCGGTAGAAAAAATAGGCGGAGTTCGCGTGGGATCAAGAGTTGATGGGGACGGCCGAGACAGGTTCGTCTACCAAATTACTGCTTCAACTTATGTCCGAGAAGAAAGTGCTAAAGAGTACTTGGATGCGTAACGCCCTATATGTATATGCAAACAGTCGGCCCCACCACGGGACGGCGACCGTTACAAGGCCCTCAGCCGGTGAGCCACTCGTACTGTTGAGCCGTCAGAGGCACAACGGACAATCTACCTTGCTTCACGAGCGGCGAATCGGCAAACAGCTTGTGAGCCTTGATGTCGGCGAGTGTGTGTGGATGGGCTACGGGCTTTCCGGCTTTGATTCGAACCTGCGGAGTTTTAGGATCGGTCGTATCGACGCGAGTCACAGTGGCGGTGCCGACGACCTGGCGCTCGCTGCCGGTGTGATAGATCAGGAGCTTTTCGCCCGGCTTCATTTCGCGCAGATGTTTTACCGCAACCGGATTCGTGACTCCGTCCCAGACGGTCTCCCCGTCCCGTTCCAGGCGAGCGAAGGAATAGGCGTCCGGTTCCGTTTTCAGGAGAAAAGGCATACCTGGTCATATTAACCGGAAAAAGAAAAGAGCGGCTGAGCCGAAGCTCCAAGCCGCTCTCGTTTTGCAAAGCGCCGGGATTAGCGATGGCCGGCGCCACCACCTCCGCCGCCCACGTGTCCCCCACCACCGGCGCTCATCGGCGCACTGGTTCCGCCGACGTGCCCGCCAGACCAAGCGCCAGCCGATGCACCCCGAGCAGCCGCCGATGCACCGCGACTGCCTGAAAAGCTTCCTGCCGGAACCCCAGAGGCTGTGCGGAAACCGCTATATGAGAACGACTGCGCCGCGGCCGCTCGCGCGACATTGTTTGCGGCCGGTGAGGCCGTGACGAGACCGACTGCCGGAGGATGATTCGGATTCACCGGAATGGTGGTGCGGGTTCCGCCGCCGGTCCAATGGCCGTTGTGCCATCCGCCAACCGGCGTTACGACGACGGGTGCATAGGGCAGATAGCCGCCGCCATAAAAGCCCCAGCCAAACGGGCTGAAGAAAGCCCCGTCGCCGGGAACCCAGCCGTACCCATTGAAGGCGCTGTTCCAATACCAACCGGGGCTGTACCAGCCGCCGAAACCGTAGCCACCCCAGCCGCCGTAGTTGTTATTCGACACCAAGCTGTTCGCGGCCTGGTAGCTGGATGCAGCATCATACTGGGCGCGAACATTGCTCCAGGCGTACAGGTCGTCTTCCGCCTTGGCGTCGAATTTCTCCGGTTTGGCGGCATCGGCGAGAACCAGTTCATGACCCTTGCCGAGCTCAAACTTCTTTTCACCAAGGAACACTTCCAGCCTGCCGTCGATTGCGGCGGCTTTGGGTTCCGGATCCGCCGTGAAACGGTACAGGCCATTCCGGTCAACCGTGATCGTGGCGCCGTGGTCAATAACGGTGACGTGGTTGTCCTTTAGGAGACCATCGGCCTCAATCATCGCTTCGCCACGCTTTACTTCGATTTGCGTGTCAACCAGCGATGGCGAAATCATCCGGATCTGGGTGTTGTCGCCGATTCGGAGAAAGACTCCGGGGGTTAGCAGAACTTCCGCTTTGCCGATATCGGAAGACAAGGTATCGTTGGTGTTCAGAAACACCGATCGCAGGCCTTTTTCCGGCAACGGCTTGGCGTTCAGGAAAACATGTCCTTCGACGTCGTTGACTGCACCCGGTTTGGCAGATACGGTGTAGGCTTGCGGCATCGCGTAAACGGCTGTGAAAAGCATTCCGGCCAGGACTATGGCCGTTTGCCTTACGCGTTTCATGATTGGAACTCCCCTCTTAACTGTCGTGGCCTTATTGTACGCCTAATTTGCGCCGGCGGAAACTGCCGTTTGGAGCTTTGGAGGCGGCTGGTCATTATGCGAGTAGCGCTCGAAGAACTCGACGATCCGAAGCATGTGATCCATGCGCCGCTCGGGCGCTCCGGAACGTGTAATTTCGTGTCCTTCGCCTGGGTAGCGGATGTATTCGACCGGCCGGTTCAGCTCTTTGAGGGCGCGAAACAGCATTTGTCCTTGAACCACGCCCGTGCGGTTATCAGAACTGCCGTGGATGATCAGCAGCGGCGTATGGATGCGGGTGACATAGCTGATGGGCGATTCGGCGTCGAGGAGGCGGCGTGTCGCGGGATCCCACGGATAACCGCCGAACTCTTCGGGAACTAATACGAATGCGTTACCTTCTCCGAAGAACGTGGCGAGATCGTAGACGCCGCGCAGCGCAGCCGCGGCTTTGAACCGATCCGTGTGTCCGACGATCCAGGCGGTCATGTAGCCGGCGTAGGAGCCTCCGGTGACGAACAGGCGATCTTTGTCGATCATGGGCGTCTTAGCGACACCGTCATCGAGTGCCGCCATGATGTCGCCCATGGGCGCTTCGCCCCAATTTTTGTAATTGGCACGCTGGAACGCATAGCCGTAACCGGACGAGCCGCGCGGATTCGAGTACACGACGCCGTAACCGAAGGAACAGAAGATCTGAAATTCGTGCCACATCGTAAATTCACCCGGACCCCACATCGCGGAAGGACCGCCGTGCATGTCCAGCACCCAGGGATATTTTCTGCCGGGTTGCGCATTGGCCGGCTTCATCACCCAATACTGGACTTTGAGGCCGTCGGGACGGGTGATCCAATGTTCCTCAGGCAGCGACACAGTCCTATCCGCGAGCCAGCCACCGTTGATTTCGGTGAGCCGCCGGGCCGGTGAAGCGCCAGGGGAGCCGCCTTCGGCCGCGAGATAGAGCTCGTTCGGATTTTCGGCGCTGATCTGTGCATAGACGGTCTTCCTGCCAGCAACGGCAAATGCGTTGATGCCAATGGGTCCGCCGATTACCTCTTGCACATCATGGCTATTCAGATCGACACGCCGCAGCGGCTGGCCACCGTGATATTCGACCGTGTAATAGACGTGACCGTCCGGTGTGAGCTGCGGGTCCTGGACACCGGATTCGCCGTTGGGCGTCAGCCAGGTCAGGTGCGAGCCATCGGGATCGCACATCGCGAGCATGGTCTGCCGGTAGGTAGGCTGATCGTTTTGCTGCGCGACCAGAACGATGTGCTTCCCGTCGGAGGTAAATTGCGGTTCGCGCAATGCGTAGCCTGCTTGAGCGAGGAGCGTGCGCTCGCCGGAGCCATCCGGATTCATTTCCCAGATGACGGACTTGCCGAGCAAGCGATCGGGATGCAGGTTAGATTCTGGATCGGCCGCAAAGAGGATGCGATCTCCGTCGGGCGAGAAGACGGCGCCGTTGTGCGCGCGAAAGGTGTGGGTGAGCTGTGTGGTTTTAGGTTCGGGAGCGAGGTCGACGCGGAACAGCTCGGTGAAGGTCATTTCGCCGTTCAGGGAAAGCTCGCCTAGAAAATTAATGCGGGTGATATCGCTCGGGTCGCTGCGCCGGGAGTTATGTTCGAGCCAATCGCGAATGGAGCGGAGGTCTCCGTCGGGACTGCCGTTGAACTTGGCTTCGTCTGGTTTGGATTCCGGATTCTTCGCTTCCGGCTTGGACACCTCGCTCACTGGCGGGCGATCGAAATCCCACCACTCGCGCGCCGGACGCTCGAGATCGAACGGCGGTTTTCCGGGGAGCTTGGAGATCGGGATCGCGCTTGCGACCAGCAGAGCCTTACCGTCCGGACGCCACTTGGGAGCGGTCGCCCCGAATTCGAGATTGGTGAGCATACGCGGCTCGCCCGGGGTATGCAATGACATGGTCCAAACTTGCGGGTGCTTTTTCGCGTCAGGCCGGACGAAGGCGAGTTCGCTTCCATCCGGGCTGATAGCGAGCATCGAATCGTGGCGATCGCTAAAGGTGAGCTGCACCGGTTTTGCGGCTTCGTCGCGAAGGTCGCTCATCCATAGATTCACTCGGTAGGCGTACGTGGGGTCGGCGCCCGGGGCGACGGGCGGATCCGTGTGGGTCGAGAGTACCGCGTAGACGGCGAGTGCACCGTCGGGAGTTACGCGGACTTCGGTGACTCGCCCGATTTTGAGCAGGTCTGTTTCTACGATCGGCTGCTTGGCCGCCGAAACCGGCAGCACCCAGGCGAGCGCGATGAGAATCGAAAGAACGCGAACGCGCATGCGTTCATTGCATCACAAGCGTTCAGACACTTTCGGGAACGATATAGGGCGTCCGATAAGTGCCCTTCAGCATCTCTGTCGCTTCGGAATCGTCAATGACCGATTCGGTCTCCGGATCGAACTTAATGGTGCGGCCCAGCCGGTACGAGGCATTCGCCAGATGGACCAAGGTGGTCGATAAATACCCTTCTCTAATGGGAGCGTGCACGCCTTGCGGGTTGTGGCTACGGACGCAATCAATGAAATTAACGAAATGCTCGTTCCTGACCGGAAGATGCTGCTCCGGGCCAGCCTCGTTTTCGGGACCAAGGAACGACTTGTATGCATCGTAACTGGATATCGCCAGATAGCCTTTGGACCCGTAATACAGGTTGCCGATGGTGGACGGTTTGCCGGACACCGGTCCCAGATTTTTTGCGGCGCGATCCGAGGCTTTCGGAGTCGCGGTCAGACCCGCTGAAGGAACATCGCCGCCGCGAAATTCGGAGGTGCCGATGCCCGCTTCGTGATTCGTCATCCAGCCACGAACCTCGAAGTTCATCATTTTGGTTTGCCCTTCCGGGGTTCTGAATTCGTAGGCGACGGTCAGGACGTTCGGTGTCTGTTGATCGTCGTCGAACAGGAAATGGCCGCCAATGGCCGTGATTTTGTTTGGCAGACCGACGCCGAGACCCCAGCGGGCAAGATCCAGCTCGTGAATCCCTTGATTACCGAGATCGCCGTTTCCGGTGTCCCAGATCCAATGCCAGTTGTAATGAAAGCGATTCTTGGTGAAGGGCTTCATGGGTGCGGGTCCGGTCCAGAGATCGTAATTCACGCCGGGCGGCACCGGTTCGGGAGACGCGCGTCCGATGGTATCGCGCCACTTATAACAGAGACCGCGCGCCATGTAGACGTTGCCGATGAGGTCGGAACGCATCTGGTTCATCGCGTCGAGGATGGCGGCGCTCGACCGACACTGGCTGCCGTGCTCGCAAACGACGTTGTACTTTTCAACCGCCTTGACGAGCTGGCGACCTTCCCACCAGTTGTGGGAACAAGGCTTCTCGACATAGATCTGCTTACCGGCTTGCGCGGCCCAGATGCCCATCAAGGAATGCCAGTGGTTCGGAGTTGCGATCGAGACCGCATCGACATCTTTGTTTTCGAGCAGTTTGCGGACATCCACATAGGTTTCCGGCTTGGAAATGCCCATTTGCTCGGCATCGGCAAGTCTCTTGCGCAAAACGTTCTCGTCCACGTCGCAGAAGTATGCAATCTCGACGCCCGGTATGGGGTGATAGCCCTTGACGTGGTCCCAACCGCGTCCGCGTAGGCCGATGACAGCGACACGAACGCGATCATTCGCTCCCAAAACTCGCTTGGCTGAAGCTGCGGTTACCAGACCTGCGGCAGCGGCCGTGCCAGCCCTCAAAAAATCGCGCCGTGCGGGCTTCTGTAAATCGTCTTGCAAAGGACACCTCCCTTTTTAGGTTACTCTCGTCGCGTGTGGCTCCGCGGGGCGGATGCATCTATTGCGTACGATACAATTCCACCGGGACGGAACAAAGCTTGACCCTTAGAGCGATCGACTACGTCAGTCTCATCATCTATTTCGGTTTTGTTCTCGGGATCGGATGGCTCGCCAAACGCAAGATCACGACCAGCGAAGATTTCCTCACCTCGCGGCATTCGGTACCGGTTTGGATCACAAGCCTGGCCTTCATCGCGGCTAATCTCGGTGCGCAGGAAATGATCGGGATGTGCGCATCCGGCGCGAAGTATGGCATTATGACGGCTCACTTTTATTGGCTGGGCGCGGTTCCCGCCATGGTCTTCGTGGGCGTTTTCATGATGCCGTTTTATTACGGCAGCCGGGCGCGGAGCGTGCCGGAATATCTGAAGCTGCGATTCGACGAAAAGACGCGAGGTCTCAACGCGATCACGTTTGCGGTCATGACGATCTTTTCGTCGGGGATCAGCATGTATGCGCTGGGGCTGCTGTTTGAGCTGGTTCTGAAATGGAACTTTACGAACTCGGTGCTGCTGTCGGCGGCGATTGTGCTGATCTACACGCTGCTCGGCGGACTGACCAGCGCGATTTATAACGAGGTCGTGCAGTTCTTCCTGATCGTGCTCGGATTTGCGCCGTTGTCTATTCTGGCGGTTGAAAAAGCGGGCGGATGGCAAGGCATTTCGGCTCGCCTGCAGCCAGTGATGACGCACTCGTGGCGATATGTCGGCCATGCAAGCGAGAATCCGATGGGCGTCGAAGTATTCGGGTTGGTTGGCGGCCTGGGATTCGTATTGTCGTTCGGCTACTGGTGCACAAATTTCCTGGTGGTGCAGCGCGCGATGGCGGCGAAAACGATGCAGGAGGCGCGGCAGACGCCGTTGTTTGCAGCTTTCCCGAAAATACTGATGCCGTTCGTCGTCATTCTGCCGGGCATCGCAGCGGTTGCACTGATGAATATGTCGAGCGGCTACACTCTGCCGCTGAAAGCGGGCGGCGGATACGATTACGACCAGGTGCTGACAACTCTGATGGCGAAATTTTACCCGTCCGGCATGCTGGGCATTGGATTAACGGGGCTGATGGCGTCGTTTATGTCGGGCATGGCGGGCAACGTGACGGCGTTCAACACTGTTTTCACTTACGATCTCTATCAGGGATATATCAAGCGCCACGCTCCCGATAGTCACTATCTCTGGGTAGGACGAGTGACGACGGTGGCCGGCGTGGCGCTTTCGATTGCCACGGCGTATCTGGCGACGCACTTCAACAACATCATGGATTTCCTGCAGCTCGTTTTCTCATTCGTGAACGCGCCGCTGTTTGCAACGTTTTTGCTCGGCATGTTCTGGAAGCGAGCGACAGGCCATGGCGCGTTCTTCGGCCTGCTCACCGGAACAGTAGCCGCCACGCTCACGCATGGGCTCACGGTTGCGGAAGGAAAGGGCGGGTGGATCTCGGACATGCACCATTTTCCATCCACGATGGCGCAGAATTTCTGGATTGCGATCTGGGCCTGGACGACCTGCTTCGTCGTCACGCTCGTAATCAGTCTTCTTACGAAGCCCAAACCCGAAGTTGAGCTTCACAATCTGGTTTATGGCGTAACGGACCGGCCACCCGAAGAGAACGTACCCTGGTATAAGCGGCCTGGGCCTCTGGCCATAATCGTACTGGCCGTGCTGGTGATCTTCAACATCCTTTTCTGGTGAGAGACATGGACGACCTGCGGCGCCCCATCGGTTATCTTTTCGGCCTTCTTGGGTTGATCCTGGCGATCTATGGCATGGCCGAGCCGGATGTCCGAGCACCATTGGATGCGAGCGTGAATGTGAATGTGTGGTGCGGTCTGACACTCTTGGTATTCGGAGGATGCCTACTGTGGCTGTCGTACCGGGCGAAAAAGTCATAAGCGCGTTCCGCAATCATTTTCATCGGGAGAGCCAGCCGGCGGTTTATCGAGCGCCGGGCCGCGTGAACCTGATTGGTGAACACACGGACTACAACCTGGGTTTTGTTTTTCCTATCGCGCTTGAGCTGGCTTGCTACGTTGCCACCGAAGCGCGGAAGGACGGCCAGCTCCGGGTTTACTCGCAAGATTTGAACGAAGAGTTTTCGATCGCGGTGGAGCATATCCCGGAGGCCCGGCCGAACGGCGAATGGCGCGATTATGCGATTGGCGTGGCACAGGAGTTGATGAACGCCGGTGTCGCGATTGAAGGCGCCGATATTTGCGTTATGAGCGAAGTACCGGTCGGATCGGGCCTAAGCTCTTCGGCTGCACTGGAGATCGGAATGGCGGTCGCTCTGTTGGGATCGCGTCACGTGGAACCGATCGAGATCGCGCTGATTGGGCAGCGGGCCGAATCGCAATTTGTGGGCGTTCCGGTCGGAATCATGGACCAATACGCATCGGTATTCGGACGGGAAGGCGCGGCCATCGAGATCGACTGCCGCAGCTTAGGGCACGAATATGTTCCGCTGCCGCGAGACGTCAGCATTGTCGCGGTGAATTCACTTGTGAAGCATGAACTGGGAACATCAGCCTATCGCCAGCGCGTCGCGGAGTGTCAAGCCGCGGTGGCGGCGCTGCAAGCATTCGATAAGACGATTCAAAGTTTGCGCGACGTCTCGATGGAGTTCTTTGTCAACGTGCAGGAGAACATCCCGGCTGTACCCCGGCAGCGGGCGCGACACATTGTTTCCGAAAATCAACGTGTTCTGGACTTGGCGGCGGCGGCCCGCAAGCACGACCTGCAGGAAATGGGGCGGCTGTTCGTCGGTTCGCACCGCAGCATGCAATACGATTACGAGATCAGTTGCGAGGAGATCGACTTTCTGGTCGATCGTGCCATCGCAATTCCCGGTGTTTACGGCGCGCGCATGACGGGCGGCGGATTTGGAGGATGCACGGTAAACCTGATGGGGCCGGATGCGGTGACCCGATTCCGCGAAGAGATTGCGGCGGCGTACGAAGCGCGCTACGACAAGACACCGGTGTTTTACGATTGCAGGCCAGCGAACGGCGCGGGACGCATTTCAGGCGGGACGAGTTAGACCGTCTTTATATTCGTCCCATGTGGCAACAGCACTATACGCCTGTCGCGGACAGCTTGTTGTGGTCTTCGCTGGTTGCGGCATTACCGGTCGCGGCGCTGCTGTACGCGATCGGCGTGAAGCGCGTGAGCGCCTGGAAATCCTCCCTGATCGGGTTAATAGCGGCAGTCCTGGTGGCGGTGTTTGCGTATCGGATGCCGCCGCTGCTCACGGTCAATTCGGCGCTCTATGGCGCCGCGTTCGGGGCGTTTCCGATTTTCTGGGTTATCTATTGGGCGATCGTTCTCTACCGGATCACGGTTGATACGGGAAAATTTGAAATCCTGAAGAATTCGATCGGCCATCTGACCACGGATCGGAGTCTGCAGGCGTTACTCATCGCGTTCGCTTTCGGCGCGTTCGTCGAAGGCGCGGCGGGATTCGGAACTCCGGTCGCCGTAGGAGCAGCAATTTTGGGTGGACTGGGTTTCGATTCGGTGTATGCGGCAGGTATCTGCTTATTGGCCGATACGGCGCCTGTGGCGTTTGGATCGATCGCGATTCCGCTGGTGACGTTGGCGGCGACCACGGGCTTGCCGATTGGCGAGCTGAGCAAAGATGTCGGACGGCTGTGTGCACCGGTGTCGCTCTGCCTGCCGAGTTACATCGTGCTCGTGATGGGTGGCATGCGGGAATGGCGGCGCGTGTGGCCCGCGGCGGTTGTGTGCGGCGCGAGTTTCGCGGGCCTTCAGTTTGCAATTTCCAACTACATCGGACCATATCTGACCGATATTCTCGGCTCGATTGCGGCGATCGTGTCGCTGGTGGCGCTGTTACAGATTTGGAGGCCGCACGGAACGGTTCGACCCAAATCGGAGTACCGGATCGGCGAGATCGTCGCTGCGTGGTCGCCTTATTTACTGCTGGTTATTTTCATTTTGCTGTGGAGCGTCGAACATGTGAATGCCGTTTTGAGCCGGGCGAGCCTGACGATTGCGTGGCCGGGTCTGCACAATCTGATCGAAAGAGTTCCACCGGCTGTGGCGAAAGCCGGACCTTACGCCGCGATCTACCGTTTTCGCTTTTTCGCCGAGGCAGGAACCGCTTGCGCTTGTGCCAGCATCGCGGCCGCAGCGTTTCTGCGCGTAGGGCCTCGCCGTTTCGCGCGTATCGCGGCGGATGCGGCCGGTCAATTGAAGTTCTCATTCGTGAGTATCACGGCGGTTCTGGCGCTGGCGTTTGTGATGAACTATTCCGGTGCGACGGGAACGCTGGGTCTCGCGTTTGCTTCCAGCGGACGCGCGTTTCCATTCTTCAGCGCGCTGCTAGGCTGGCTGGGCGTGTTTTTGACCGGCAGCGATACTTCCGCCAACGCGCTATTCGGAAGCCTGCAGCAGGTGACTGCGAACCGGCTGGGGCTGGATCCGGCATTGATGGCTTCCACCAATTCAGCGGGCGGCGTGATGGGAAAAATGATCAGTCTGCAGAGCATTGCGGTTGCGGCAGCGGCGGCGGGATTGAGCGCTCAGGAAGAACCGAAACTGTTTCGCTTCACATTCAAGCACAGCGTTTTTCTTGCGAGCGTCGTGGGATTGCTGGCGCTGGTCTATGCGTACGTGCGTTAGCGGGATGCTTCAGCGTTCTTCCAGGTGCTTTAATCGCGCGTCCAAAATTTCCTCTACGCGGCGCAGTTCGGCCCGCCAAAGATCGCGCATGTCGTCAAAGCGCTGATTTATCGAATCTAGCCGCGAATCGACCGACTCGAAACCTGAATTGACGGCCGAAAATCTCGCGTTAATGTATGCGATCAAAATTGCGAAAAAACCGGCGTTGATTAGCGCCGGCACGCCGATCGCGAGATATAGCTGTTCGTTGGTCACGCGCGTCCTAACGATGAGTATGGCACGATTTGCAATCTAACCGCCGATCGAATACATGGGCCGTTGCGGCGCAATGTAGGAGGGACGATTGATTTCGTGGCCGATCCATTTCTGCCAGACGGTGGAGCGGATGGCCGTTTGCAGTTGCGTATCGGAATCGGCACGATCCAGCAGAGGCTTGATGTCGGTCTCTTCGCGCGCGAACAAGCAGTAGCGCAGCTTGCCCTCGGCTGTAAGGCGCAACCGGTTGCAGTTCAGGCAGAAAGGCCGGCTGACCGAGGCGATAAAGCCAACGCGATGTCCGTCGCTGAACTGATATTCGGTAGCTGGGGCGCGTGGGTCCGCATCGGGAACGGGAGCGAGCGGGCCAAATTCGCGCGTGAGCATGGTAATCATGTCGTCCGCAGTAAGCACGCGATCAAGGGACCAGATCTGCTGCCCGTCGAGCGGCATGAATTCGATGAACCGCACTTCGATATTGCGCTCGCGGCCGAAACGGACGAGCGACAGAACATCGGGTTCCGTAAGACCTTTGATGGCGACCGCATTCAGCTTGATCGTCTTGAAACCAACGGCGAGCGCAGCATCGATACCCTTGAGCACACGCGGAAGATCGTCGCGCCGAGTGATGGTGCGGAAACGCTCGCGGTCGAGCGTATCGAGATGAATGTTCAAACGGCGCAGGCCCGCGTCGTAAAGCGACTGGGCGGCGTCCTCGAGCAGCACGGCATTGGTGGTGAGCGCCAAATCGCGAATGCGATCCATAGCAGCGAGAGCGGAGATGAGGTCGGGCAGCTTCGGACGCAGGAGCGGCTCACCCCCGGTAAGCCGTATTTTGCGGATTCCGAGTTCGACGGCGATGGAAACGAACCGGGCGATCTGTGGAAAACTCAGCAGGGAGCGGAGTGGCATGAATTCCGCCCCTTTTTCAGGCATGCAGTAGAAGCAGCGGATATTGCAGCGATCCGTGACGCTGATTCGAAGATCGGAATGAAGACGGCCGTAGGAATCGGTAAGCGGACCGGCTAGCGGCGGCTGAACCGGAGGCGTTGATGGAAGCTGGATGAAGGAAGCCACGGACGCACTACCGTACCGCGAGCATACGCTCGATGGGAGCCAGGGCGCGCTCGAGGATCTGAGCCGGCAGCTCAATGCGCGGCTCGAGATTTTCGAGGCAGGCCAGCAGTTTTTCCAACGAATTCAGCTTCATGTAAGGACATTCGCTGCAATTACAGTTCTCGTTGGCGACGAAATAAAACTTCTTACTGGGCGAGAGCTTTTCCAGCGAATAGCGGACACCGCTCTCCGTCATCACGATGAATTCAGGAGCCGCCTGGCTGGTGCACCAATCGATAATTGCGGAAGTGGAGCCGATGAAATCCGAGATGCGAAGAACATCGGACGGGCACTCCGGGTGAGCCGCAACAAATGCGTTGGGATGTTCGGCGCGAGCAGCCGCTAAACGCCGCGCCGGAAATGTTGCGTGTACGATACATGCCCCCTGCCAGATCTTCATATTCTTGCGGCCGGTCTGGGCTTTGACGTAGTTTCCAAGATTGATGTCGGGGAGGAAAAGAATCGGAGTGTCCGCGGGTATCGAATTGACCACCGCGACCGCATTCCGCGAAGTGCAGAGGATATCGCTTTCGGCCTTCACTTCGACAGAGGTATTGATATAACTGACGATCACGTGAGACGGATTCTTGCGGCGGAACGCGCGGACGGCTTCAGCCGGGCAGCTATCCACCAGACTACAACCGGCATTCTTGTCAGGCAGGACGACGGTGCGCTCCGGATTCAGCACCTTGGCGGTTTCGGCCATAAAGCGGACGCCGCAGAAGGCGATCACGTCACCTTCGAATTTTTGGGCAATGCGCGCCAGTTCGAGACTGTCTCCAACGGAGTCGGCAAGCTCTTGAATTTCAGGATCTTGATAATGATGGGCGAGAATAATCGCGCGACGGCCGGCCTTCAGCTCCAGTATTTGGTCGGTTATGGAGCTGGTGGCGAGCATGAGGAGCGGGGTTCGCTTCCATTTTATCAGCGATCTAAATTCTGCTTGACTCTACTATTAACAACTCGTAACCTTTTCGAAGATCTATAGTCGTAGTAGGAAAGCGCGGAAACACCTCCGAGTCCGCGCTTCAGGGAGCTAGCCGCACGAGAGACGGCTAGCTCCCGCTGTTTTTGTGGCAGAAATGAAAAAGGGGAGCCCGCAGGCTCCCCTTTTCAGTTATTTACAACCGGAGGTACTTAGAAGATGAGCTTCAGGGCAAGCACCATCGAGCGCGGATTGCTGGAGAAGAACTCTGAAGGGCTCCCGAAGTTCGAATTCGTCGGAAGATAGAAAGAGTGTGTCGATGCGTCAGCGGCTGACCCGATAGGGGCGACATCGCTGATATTCCCGTTCACATATTGTGGATGATTCAGGAGATTGAAAATGCGAGCGGAAAATTCGAGAGATATCCGCTCGGTGAAGGTGAAGCGTTTCGCGGCTGTCACGTCGAGATCATTGATCGGCGGGAAATTTGCCGTATTTCGACCAGCGGTTGCGAGAACCCCGGTGGGGGTTGCGGCGTACTGGGCACTCGGATTCTTTACAACGTACCCGACTGTGAGCGCGGCAACGTCGGCGGAGGTAAGGCCGCCAGGAGTGGGCGTCGGACAGACCGGAGCTGTCGGTCCGACACAGAGCGCGGTGGTGCCTGTGCCGACGCCGGGGGTCCCGCCGTTCGGGTTCACGGTAGCCCGGTCAGGCGCAGAATCAAAGTTCAGGTTCGAGTCTATGCCAGATTGAACAGTGTAGGGCTGCCCGACCTGATAGGTATAGATAGGAGCGAGTTCCCAGTTGCCCACGACATTTTTCATCAACCAGTTAGAGTGTTTGAAGAAGGGAACATCGTAGAGAACTTCCAGGCTGAATCGCTGGCGGTGATCGAGGGCCGAACTCGAGCGGTCTGCGGCAACGTTCTGAGAGTCTTGCGGCCGCCGAGGCGTTGCGTACGTGCTAAAGACCTCCGCGGTGGAGTTGTCGATATTGTGGCTCCACGTGTAAGATCCTATAAACTGCAATCCGTTATTCAACCGGCGCGTTAATTGATTCGCCCAGCCATGATAGGTCGAACTTCCATACGGCAGGTAGGAGGTAATGACCGAGCCGCCGAATCCGGCATTGAAATAGGCCGGCACAATGCCGCCCGCTGCCGAATTCGCGATATCGTCCAAGGTACCGAGATTATTCGGAAGCGAGTTGAGAGTG
Organism: uncultured Acidobacteriaceae bacterium; assembly: GCA_963722935.1. Lineage (GTDB taxonomy): Bacteria > Acidobacteriota > Terriglobia > Bryobacterales > Bryobacteraceae > Bog-105. The sequence continues at coordinate 460,464 of CAVROY010000004.1, forward strand.
GCCACACTCGGCATGGACCAGAACAAAGGCAATGCGTTCGATTGGTTCACAATCGGCACGATGTTGAGTTGATCCTGAACGGGGAGATCGATACCGCGGGTGCCGAGATAGCGCGATTCAAAGACGTAATTGCTGCCGAATTCGTGCTCGATCCCGAAATTCCACTGATAGGACTTAGGCCGTTGTACGTCCGGAATATAACCGGCAGTCGCCGCGCGGGCTGCCGCCTGAGTATAGCTTGTCGAGGGCGCACTCCCTGGAATACCACCACTGGCCAGGAAGTTGCTAGTTCCGCTCCCCGTAACGTCCACCGTCGTCGAAAGCTCAGGCGGCAAAGACAGCAAACCGAGATTATCGAATAAGACATCGTAGTTGATTCCGAAGCCGGCGCGAATGGACGTCTTGCCGCTTGTGCCGGGAGAATAGGCGATACCGATTCGCGGCATGAAATTGTCGGTCTGGGGCTTGGGCGAATGGAAAGTGATCAGCCCGGGATCATCAGCAATCGCGTTGAGAGCCTGCTGGTTTTCGGCGGCGGGAACGGTGTCGTACTCGTATCGTAAGCCGATATTCAGTGTAAAATTCGGGCGAATTTTCCAGGTGTCATTGGCGTAAAAGCCAAACAGATTCCGGTTGCCCCAATAGATGGGGAATCCTTGCGAGCGCTGGGCGAGGTAATCCGGCGCGAAATCCAGTAAATAGTCGCTCAGATAGTTGTATTCGTAATCGCCGCGGGAGCGCTGGGTGAAGGTTTGTGGTGAGATCTCGCGGATACCATCAAATCCAAATTTGAAACTGTGAGCGCCCTTTGTCCAAGTCAAATTGTCGGTGAGCTGATAAGTGTTCTGATAGCCGCCTTGGGGAGCGTTTGGATCAGGTCCGATTTGCAGACCGTTTAACTCGTTGAATACCAGATTCGGGAATTGATCCAGGCCGGGAAAAGTCTGGTTCCCAACGACGGTCGTGGTCGAGTTCCGGTTGTATCCGGCGCGGAATTCGTTGATTACATTCGGACTGAAATTATGGTATTCGGAAAAGGCGAACAGGTAAAAATTGGTCGGAATGGTCTGAAAGAAAACCGGGAAGGTTGCGGCGGTGTCGATGGCTCCCGTGCGATTGAGAATGAATCTTCCGCGGAGAGCGTCTTTATCGGAAATGTTGTAGTCGATAGAGGCTACGCCATTTTCGAAGTTGGAGAAATTCGGACTGGGGACAGAGATTTGGCCGATTTGAATAGGCGTTCCCGTGATCGTCGACTGTAAATATTCAGCACCGGCCGCCTTGCTGCTCAAGAGTGGGTAGCCCACAGAGGGTGGCGCTGCTACGGCCGCAGTCCCGGCATACTGCTTCAGAATGTTTAGATTTGTCGGGTTAACATCTGGCGAGGCAGCAATGGTGGCGTAGCCAGCCGCTGTCGGTGCATAGAGAAGACCTGCCGCACCCGCAGCCCCTACCGGATTATATTCGTAATCGAAGAAGAAAAAGAGCTTATTGCGCTTAATTGGGCCGCCGACGCTTCCGCCGAAACGGTTGTTGTCGAAGCGGGGGTGAAGCGGAGTACCACTGACGGCGCTGAGATTATCAGCCGCGTTCAGATTGCGATTCTGGAAGTACTCGTAGAGCGTGCCATGGAACTCGTTAGTTCCGCTCTTTACGACCTGATTGAACTGACCGCCCGACGAATGGCCGAAATCGGGAGAATACTGATTCGCCACGAGCGTGAACTCGGCAATGGCGTCGTTTGGAATACTCACTAACGGGCCCGTCACACTTCCGCTGTTGTTATCGATTCCTTCGACGGTGAAGTTATTGTTGCGCGGGCGCTGGCCACCGACTGAAGGCCCCGTCCCCGCCCCTACCGAGCCGCTGGTACCGACACCGGCCTGTAGGAGCGACAAGTTCAGTACGCCGGAGCCAGTGGCCGTATTGGGAAGATCGGAAATTTCTTTGCTGCTGAACGTTGTCTGAATCTGCGCCGTGGTGGTATCGATCGCCACAGCGGATTCCGTCACCTGGACGCTTGTGCTAGCCTGGCCAACCTGCAGCGTGACATTACTCGTCAGGGTCTCGTTTAGTTGCACGCTCAGGCCCTTCACCTCGGCCTTGGTGAATCCAGGCGCGGTCACTGAAATCGTGTATGTACCAACGGGTAGATTTTCAAACCGGTAATCGCCCGCCGAAGTCAACGTGGTCGTGTTCTCTACACCGGTCGCGTCATTGTGGACCACGATGGTCGCGCTGGGAACGGTCGCTCCCGTCGGGTCGTAGACCGTGCCTGCGACGTTTCCACTCGTGACCTGCGCAAAAAGCGGCAGACTGAACAGGACGAGAGCAGCCAAGGCTGCAGCGAACTGTATTTTTAGAAATCTCATAGTCTCCTCAAACCCCTCGCGCATTTCACGTTTTCTTCGCCCACCCAACTCGAGCTAGTATGTGAGCGCGCGACTAAACTTCAGCTAACGTGAGGCAATTTAGAAGCCAACCACGGATACCGCGCGAAATAAAAGGTTTATGGGCTTGTCTGTACTCCGGTCGTATTGATTCTGGAATACCTAGGGCCTACTATATTCCAGATACGGGAGTTCCCCCCGGAGGCGGGTGCGAACCTAACACGGGTATAACGCGTGGTAATGCACAGCAAAGAACGCCAGGCAGAGAGCCTGGCCGAGGCTCCTCTTTTTGTGGGACCAAGAGCTTTCCCGTTAGAAGGTAATCTTCGCGGCAATCTGTAGATTGCGGCGGTCCTCGGTTGCTCCGCGTGCAACCGTAGCAGGCAGGAATAAACGTGCTGGACGAAACGTCCGCGCCGGCTCCCTCTACGTAAAGATTGGCATGGTTGAAGATGTTATACGCCTCGCCTCGGATCTGAAGCTTGACGCGTTCCGGTAAGTGAGAACGTCTTATACACACCCACATCCAGGAACCAAAGCCCCGGCGCGCGGAAGGCGTTCCGGCCTGTAATGCCCGGCGGGAACGGAGGGCAAATCCGAGGCGCCCGAATAGCGGGTTGGCGTAGCTGATGCGTGGCGGGGAAATTAATGTAGTTGAACGTGTTTGCCGCGCCTGGAACAGCGGGAGGGCTGTTGGGCCCGGATGCTGCAATCGGTGTCAGCAAACTCCGCGCGCGGGCAGACGTACGCTGCATTGCCGCAATCGAAAATCGAGAAAGGTTGACCGGTTTCCGCGGTAAAGATCGGATCTAGCGACCAGCCGCCCAAGACCTGATGTGCGAAACCCCTGCCATTCTTGAATGCCGGTATCTCCCAGACCGCACTCAGCGCTACTCGCTGGCGAAGGTCGAAATCGGAGCTGCCCTTATCTAGCATCGGAGCGTACGGATCCAGATAGCCGGTGATGAACTGTCCATTGTTGGCTGAAGTGTAATTTGAATCGGAGAATGTGCTGCTCAGATTGTCTTCCGAGTGCGACCAGGTGTAGTTGGCGTTTAGCGTGAGGCCGATATTTCCGAAGTTCCTCCCGATTGCCCGGACGGTCGTTCCTTGGTAGTTCGACCATCCTTTGTCGCCGCGCCGGTTGATACCGGTGTACTGATCGTTGAGATACGTCAGACCCTCGGAGAGCGGATCGCCAAGGAAAATATTGCCGTATCCCGGACGGTTCAGGAGTTCAATGTCGTAGAGATGCACGCCTCTGGACCCGTTGTAATCCACGCCGATCATGAAATTACTGCGAGAGCTGATGCTCGAGCGAGAAATTCCAGAAATGGTCGTACGCCGTTCGGATATTTGGGTCCACGTTGCGTATGGAAGCATGGCGGCAGCGTCAGGCTTCCAGCTGGTTCCGGCAAAGGGTCCAAAATTGTTTGCCGAGATCGGGATAATGTTGGTCGCGCTCGCATTGTCTTGAACTGTCTCGTAATTCGGCGGATTCTGGATCATGTTGAACGTGACGTTACCGAAGTTCCGGATGTAGCCGATTCCATAACCACCGCGAATAGAGGTTTTGCCGTCGCCCGTGACATCCCAGGCAAACCGAGTCGCGGCGCAAAGTCATGATAGTCCTCCTTCCAGAGACCGCCGCCGATTGGGCTTTGCGGGGACAGGTAGATCTGTCCGTCACGAATGCCCGCGGGCGTATCAATCTCATTGGCCGGGTCGAAGAAGTTGGAATCAAGGTTTGCATTCTTGTTGTGCTGCACGCCGAAGTGCTCCCAGCGAAGGCCAATATTTGCGGTAAACGCTTGGAGAGACCTTCCAGGAATCCTGCACGTATACCGCGCCCTTCTTTATAGCGATTGCTGCGGCTGAAGTTTGGCGGTCCGAGCGGCAGACTCACGGTATCGCCCGGGAATTTGCCCTGCGGATTGATCGCCACTTGAAGACGATATAGATCGCCAGCCAGCAAATTAGAAACAGCCCCGCCAATTGAGCCGGAGCTCAGATAGTCGCCGGCCGTTTCGTAAGCTCCAAAAGTGCGGTTGTCTCGAATGTATTCAAAGCTGCCGCCGAAACGAAATTGATGTTTGCCACGGCTCCAGCTGAAGTCCTGGTAAAGCTGGGCGAAGTTCTGCGGGCCGCCAAAGGGAATGCCGCTACCCGGCGTGAAAGGATCATAGCCCGGGAAACACGACATCGCTTTGCCCCAAAGCGATGGTTCCGGTCGGATTCACATACAGAGTTGGAACGGGCGGCTGTGCACCGAACGGCTGCTGTTGGTTCAAGCGGTTGAATACGGCCTTCGATTGAGAGACAAAGCGTCGGTGCAAACGTATGCGTCACGGAAAAGAGGGCATTGTTGTTGTAATTGCGTGTTTGCCGAATCGAAGCCGGAATACGGGACTGTTAGAAACCGTTCCCGCCGGATTGACGACGCTTTGCAGCGCATAGCGGCGCATACATCTGCGTTTTGTCGCTCAGGTTGTAGTCCACGCGTCGCGACGGTCTGATATTCGCTATCAGGCAGTCCGCCGCCGGCGTCGCCCGCGAGCGTGTAAGCCACCTGCGAGAAGAGCGGCATATTCGGATCGAGGGCCCGGCAGCCTGCGCCCGATGCACTAGTTCCGCACACGTTGGTGCCTTGGGCGGCAAACCCGTTAACGACTCAACGTTTGCAGCGTGACGTCGTTCCCCTTCAGCTTGCCGTAGGCATTGAAAAACGCCTTGCGTATTCGGTGAGCTGGCGGCAATCAACTGCGGCGTGGGCACCCACACGGTTTGCTCCGCCAAACTGCGAATACGTATCCATTCCGTACTGCTGAAGAAGAAGAGCTTGTCCTTTTTAATCGGCCGCCCGACAGCGTATCCAAATTGGTTGCGCGTGAAAACGGATTTCGGCAGTGACTTTGCGTTATTGTCGAAGCTATTCGAGGAAAGCGCCGAGACCCGATTAAATTCATAGGCGCTGCCGTGGAATTCGTTCGTTCCCGACTTGGTCACAACGTTCACCACGCCCGCGCCGGCGCGGCCGTATTCCGCGGTGAAGTCGTTCGTGAGAACACTGAATTCCTGAACAGAATCGAGCGGGACCGCCTGACCTACGCTGGCTGAGAATTCATCGTTATTCGCCGCGCCATCGAGGAGCACGTCCGTCGACTCGGCGCGTTGTCCGTTGATGGCAAATCCCACACCTCGGCCCATGTTCTGATCCGCGACATTGCCAGCTGTTGCAACCAAGGCGTAAGGATTGCGGGTCAGCGTCGGCAACTGAGTTAGTTGCTGCTGCGATACGACCGTCGAGAGCGTTTGCGTCTCCGTATTCACCTGCACGGCCGTCTCGCTCACCTGAACGGTTGTGCCGGTCTGTCCGATCTGCATCTTGACATCAACTCCGAGCTTCGCACCGACGGTTAGCGTGACGTTTTGCTGGTAAGTTGAGAAGCCCGGCGCCGAGACCGTAACGGTGTATTGGGCCGGAAGGAGATTCGTCACCGCAAAGTCTCCGGAACCCGAAGCTGTGGTCGTACGCTCCGCGCCATTCTGAGCGTTGACAATTCTGACCAAAGCGCCCGGAACTATCGCCCCCGTCGGATCCGTTACGGTTCCCGTGATCTGCCCGGTTTCCGCCTGTGCCCAAATCAGGCAACTGATGCCCAGCAGGGCGACCAAAATTCGCAATACTTGAGTTCGCGTCGATTGAGACACTAGATTACCCCCCAAAGGCTCTCGTTCGATTCTTCAGTTCCCGCTTGCGGAGAGAATTGGCTGCAACAGTGCCATAGTTCTTCACACCAAAGAATCAGGAGGGGTAGAGCAATTCGAAAGCCGTCGTATTACCGGCCTAACTTACTTTTCAAACTTAACAAAACACGTCTTTTACAGAGAGAGATATAGCCGGTCTCATCTCGATTCTGGAAGAACCGGACCCTTAGGATTCCATTATGCGGAGCTACTCGGGTATTCAGGGCTTCCGGAGGTCGGATCGCCGGCGTCTTAAGCCACCGGCGCTTGGTTAGCGAGCGGCCAGTAAGGCGCGCAGGTGGCGGGCACGCTCGGGCGAACGAAGCTGGCGTAACGCTTTGGCCTCGATCTGCCGGATCCGTTCCCGCGTGACGTCGAATTCCTGGCCGATTTCTTCGAGCGTGTGCTCGCGCTCACAGCCGATGCCGAAGCGCAGACGGATGACTTTCTCTTCTTTTGGAGAGAGCGTTTTGAGAATATTGGCCGTTTCGTCGCGGACGTTGGAATCGATCACGGCATCGACGGGCGAGCCGACCCAGCGATCCTCGATGAGATCGCCCAAGGCCGATTCGCCGTCCCGGCCAACCGGAGTCTCAAGTGACACCGGATCGCGAGAGATGGTCTTCAGCTTCTGGACCTTTTCGACCGGGATATCCATCCGGCGACTGATCTCTTCGTTGGTGGGAACACGGCCGAGTTCCTTTTCGAGCTCGCGGGTGGCGCGCAGGAACTTGTTCATGCTCTCGTTCATGTGAACGGGAATTCGAATGGTCCGCGACTGGTCCGCAATGGCGCGGGTGATGGCCTGACGAATCCACCACGTGGCGTAGGTCGAAAATTTGTATCCGCGGCGGTACTCGAACTTGTCGGCCGCGCGCATGAGCCCGATATTGCCTTCCTGGATCAGGTCGAGCAGATGCAGACCGCGGTTCACGTATTTCTTGGCAACCGAGACAACCAGCCGGAGATTGGCTTCGACCAAGTCTTTTTTGGCGCGCTCGGCTTCGACCTCGCCATGGCGAATCACGGCGAGACTGTGTCTCAGATCCGGCAGTGGAGCGTCGGCCTCGCTCTCTTTCTTCTTGAGGTCGCGCTTGAGCTCTTTCACCCGGAGCTGGGCGGAGGCCGAATTGCGGACTTCGAGCTTCTTGATTTCAGCATCGAGCAACGACATCTCGTCCGCGGTCTTCTCAATCGCGCGGACAAATTCTTTCCAGCGCGCTAGATTGAACGGAATGCCGCGGAGGGCGCGCGAGAGCTCGACTTTAGCGCGCAGCACCTTGCCGGCCCACCGCCTCCGCAGTTTCTTGTTGATGGAAGGCACGGTGCCGTGCTTTTCAATGGTCTGCTGCAGTTTCTTCGAAGCTGTCAAATAAGCGACAAACAGGTCCGCAATTTCGCTGCGGCGCTTGATGTCGGCCGGACTGCCTTCTTCGATGTCGGAGGGGGCGAAATCGACATAGCTGTCGACGTCCTCAGCGCCTTTTCGCACCAACTCGGCGAATTCGCCTACAACACCCTGGATCAGTGGCGAGCGGCTGATGGCTTTCTGCATGCGCAGCTTGCCGCGCTCCATTTTCCGCGCGAGACTGACCTCTCCTTCGCGGGTCAGCAGCGGAACCGAGCCCATTTCGCGCAGATACACTCGTACCGGGTCGTCGGTGTAAATCGACTCCTCTTGTACCTGAGCGCCGTGAAAGTCCTCGTCCTGGACTTCTTCCGGATGGAAGAAATTCGCGTCCTCGTCGAACGGGATTCCGATCGGCTCGTGGCCTTCAGCTAAATATTGATCCTCGAATTGATCCACCTTACCTAATCACCTCTACCTGCACACCCTAAGCCGCTTCCGGCCGGCCCGGGGTTTTCCCCAGTTCTGCTGGGATTCTCCCCAGTTCCGGCCACGCGAAAGAGGCACACGTGCCAAACCGAATTTCATTGCAATACCGTGGATTGGACCTCGCTTTAGAACGAGGATAGTGTTGTACCGGATCGGACGCGGAGCCCGATGCAAGTGCCAGCCTTGTAATTCTTGCGCGCACCAATTATACCCGGTTTTCTCAGGGAAGTTAACACCCTATTAGGAAGATGTTTGGCAAAGTGATTGGTTACACAAAAGATAAGTGCCGCCACCGGCTGCGAATCGCACCCCAAACGAGCCGGAAAAATTTGCCGTTCCTCTGCCCATACTCTTAGACTTTGCGATGCAACATTACGTTTTTGAGTTCGCTCAGGAATTCTTCCACGTCCTGAAAATCACGGTATACGGACGCAAAACGCACGTATGCAATCTTATCGAGAGAACGGAGCCGGTCCATCAACCGTTCCCCGATCAACGTGGTGGGAAGCTCACGTTCGGGGCTCTCGAGCAGGGCGGATTCCACGTCATCCACCAATTCAGCTAGTTTGCCCATGCTGACGGGGCGTTTCTCGCAAGCCCGCAGCAGGCCGTTCAGCACCTTCTGGCGGTCGAATTTCTCCCGCCTCCCGTCTTTTTTGATGACCATGTAGGGCACTTCGTCGCAACGTTCGTAGGTAGTAAACCGGCGTTCGCAGGCTAAGCATTGGCGGCGGCGGCGGATGGAGTCGCCTTCTTTGCTCTCCCTGGAATCGATTACTTTATCTTCCCGATGGCCACAAAACGGGCAGGTCATAGGCTAGAGTGCTTATTGGCTACGCAACTCTCTGAAATCGTACCGCTTAGAGGGACCGGGAGGAAGATAGGCGAGGAAGAAATCCTCCTGGGACGTAAGTTGTCGGGCGGCGTTTAGAATTGAACTTCGGGGCCGGATCCAGCGTTTATGAGGGTGTAGCCAATGCGTTGACGGAAAGGGGATTTACCCCGAGAACCGGCGGCAGAGGCAGTACAGGACGCCATATGTCAGCCGTAGCGGCTTCACCCATTTCGATTCGGCCCTGGACCAGCCGGGGCGCAGCGCTCTCCCGATCAGCGGGAAAGGCTATGGGTTGGGCCGGCCACACGGGTAAAGTAGAACGGTTGGACCCGGAGACCAGTATCGTGGAGCGTTGCCTCGGCGGCGAGCAAGCCGCTTGGGAAGAGCTGGTCAAGACGCACAGTAAACGGGTGTTTGCGCTATGCTACCGCTTTACAAACCGCGAGAACGAGGCGCAGGATCTTACACAGGAAGTTTTTCTGCGAATTTTTCGCACGCTGGCCAGTTTTCGCGCCGGCGAGGGATCGTTTACAGTCTGGCTCACGCGCGTGACGCGCAATCTGCTGGTGGATCACTACCGGCGGACAAAGAACGAGCGTGTGACGGATGCGATTGAAGACAAACTTCCCATTCTGGAAGAGAAGACTTCACAGCATTCGCGCACCGAGGGATTGCTGGCGGGAAGGGAAGCGGGAGAACTGCTGCAGGCGGCCTTACAGAAGCTCTCGCCTGAGTTGCGCGAAGCCGTTATTCTGCGCGATCTGCAGGAGTTGGAATACCGCGAGATTGCGCGCGTCCTGAGCGTGCCGGAAGGGACCGTGAAGTCGAGGCTGAACCGCGGCCGAGCCGAATTGGCGCGCGTATTGAGGCGTAACAAGGTCAGCGTTTAGGAACACCTTATGAGCGGGATGACTTGCGCCGAATTCGAAGTGCTGCTGGCCGATTATATCGACGGTACGCTGGGTGCGCCCGAAAGCGCGGCCCTCGAGCAGCACGCCAACTCGTGCTCCGGCTGCAGGCAGCTTCTGGAAGACGCAAGCGCAGCAGCGGTTTTCCTGAAACGCGCCGAGGACGTCACCCCGCCGGCTGAGCTGATCACCCGCATCGCGTTTCTGGCGCCGGCCGGCCGTGTTCGAGAGCCGTTTGAACGACAAGGACTGCTGAGCAAGCTGGCGACGAAATGGCTGCAGCCGATTCTGCAGCCGCGATTAGCAATGGGCATGGCCATGACTATTTTGTCTTTTGCGATGCTGGAGCGCTGCACCGGTGTGCGCGTGCAGCACATCCCGGCAGCGGATTTGAACCCGGTGCGGATCTGGAGCGGCGTGGAAGACAAGGCGGTTCGCGCGAAAGATCGGGCCGTGAAGTACTACGAAAATCTGCGGTGGGTGTACGAGATCGAAACTCGCCTTCAGGCGCTGCAGGACCAGCAGGATCAGCCGACTAAAGAAAAGCATTCAGCCGATGAAAGCAGTCGGCAACAAGGGAAGAAAAAATGACTTGCTATTTACATCCAGAGACGCCCGCGACCGCTTTTTGCCGTTCCTGCGGCCGGCCGCTTTGCGCGATTTGCCAGCGCAGCGCAGATGGAACGATTTACTGCCAGGATCACATTCCGGTGCCTGGGTATGCGGGGCAGCCGGACCCGAACGCACCGCCCGCGGCGAATCCGTATTTTCAGCCTCCTCCGCCGCCGATACGAGGCGGGATGCAGGGATCGCCGCCGCTGGCGTTCATTCTGGGCTGGATTCCCGGCGTAGGAGCGATCTATAACGGCCAATACGTCAAAGGCCTGGTGCACGTGGTCATCTTCGCGCTGATTGTCAGTATTCTAAACAGCGACCTCAGCGGCTCGAGCCAGGCTTTTCTCGGTATTCTGCTGGCCGCCTTCATTATCTATATGCCGTTTGAGGCATATCACACGGCAAAAAAGCGCCAGATCGGCGTGCCGGTGGACGAATGGTCGAGCTTGGCGGCGCCGAACCAGCCAGTCAGCCGCGCGCCTATCGGTCCCATCGTTCTGATTGCGATCGGGCTGCTGTTCCTGCTGGATACGCTGCATCTGATCGACTTTCGCGAGGTCGGCCGGTTTTGGCCCGTAATTTTGATTCTGGTGGGTGCCTGGATGCTGTATTCGCGTGTTACCTCCGGCTCTCGAGTACCTCCCGCCGCTCAGCCATACTCGAACGCAGGCGGCGCCACTCGCCCAACCAATACGGCTGCGGAGACGCCTCATGAACGGTAATCAGCCGCCTAATGCAACACCGCCCCAGGGCTGGGCAGGATATCCGCCGGCAGCAGCGCCGGTGGCGCTCTCCCGAGGCGCCTTGTTTTTTCAGGCGATTCGCGGACCCATCGTCCTGATCACGCTGGGCTTACTGTTTTGGGTTCATCAGGCAGGCATCGTGTCGTTTTCGCGAACATGGCCGGTGCTGATTATCGTAATCGGCTTGTTGAAGCTTCTCGAACGGCTGGCGATGCCGCGCAATATTCCTCCCGGAGCGCAGTACCGATGAGACCTCGTGGATCGGTCACCGGGCCGCTGATTCTGATCGGAATCGGCGTCTTGTTCCTGCTTCACCAGATCTCGCCTGAGTTTCACATAGGCGAGTGGCTGGCGCAATACTGGCCCCTTCTTCTGATTTTTTGGGGCATCGCGGAACTCATCGAAATCTCAATTCGGGCAGTCGCCGGACGCACGGTACCGGTCAACGGCATTTCGGCGGGCGGCTGGCTGTTGATTATTCTGATCTGCATCGCCGGATTGACCGCCTATGAAGTGCGGCGGCCGGATACCTGGTGGCGCCGGGTGGGTTGGCAGAACGGAGTCGAAACCTTTGGCGAAGGGCACGATTATACGGTGGCGACCTTGCAGCAGAAGGCCGGGAAAACGCCGCATATTGTGATCGAGAGCTTTCGCGGAGATGCGAAGATCGTGGCCGGCGACACCGACGACGTGACGATCAACGGACGCAAAATCATTCGCGCGTTCGACGGCCGCGAAGCCGACCGGGCGAACGGGCAGACGCCGGTGGAGATTGTGGTGAACGGAAACAGCCTGACAATTCGATGCAATCAAGACCGGGCCGGCTCACGTACTCCGGTGACGACCGATCTGGATATTTCGGTGCCGAAAGGATCGAGCATCGAAGCGACCGGGCAGGTAGGCGATTTCGACGTCTCTTCGATTTCAGGAGATGTCGATATCAGCAGCGACAACTCCGGCGTACACCTACAGGACATTGGCGGGAACATCAAGGTGGACACGCGACGAAGCGATCTGATTCGCTGCACGAATGTGAGTGGCGCGGTGGATCTGCGGGGACACGGCACCGACGTGGAACTGAACAAGATTGCCGGACAAGTCGAAATCAGCGGCGATTACACGGGGACCGTTTCACTGCACGAACTGGCCAAACCCATACGCATCGAAAACATGCGGACGGAATTGGATGCACAGCAAGCGCCGGGCGAGATCCGGCTGGATCGCGGCAGCCTCAGCTTGCAGAATGTGGTGGGCCCGGTGCGCCTGACCACACGCGCGACAGATGTCAGTCTGGATGGGTTTTCGAATGGCGCGGAACTTACGGTGGATAAGGGCGACATCGATTTACGGCCCGGTAAGCTGCCGCTCGGCAAAATGGTGGTGCATACCAGATCCGGAAATATCGAACTGGCGCTTCCGTCTAGCGCGACGTTTGCATTGAGCGCCGCGACCGATCACGGTGAAATCGATAATGAATTCGGCGATGCCCTGCGACAGCGCACGGAAGGGCGCGGAGCACGGCTGGAGGGAAACGTAGGCAGCGGCCCGGACGTGAATCTAACGACCGATCGCGGCAGTATCACGGTCCGCAAGGCCACAGGCGATGCGGGCACGAGCAAGGCTTCAGTTCTGGAATAGCGGCGGGGCGAGGGCAAATCCGTTGCGCGCAGGCGTGCCCGGTAGCCTAAAGAGTTGGACCTCGCGACTCCGCTTCAATTTGTAAAAGGCATCGGCCCGGCGCGGGCGGAGATGCTGGCGGCGAAGGAACTGCATACCGTAGCGGATCTGCTGTATTACGCACCGTTCCGGTATGAAGACCGCCGCAACGTCAAACCGATCTCACAGCTTGCGCCGGGTGAAAAAGCGGTCGTGCTTGCGCGCGTGGCATCCGCCCGGCTGTCGCAATTCCGGCGCAGAGGGCCGGCGCTGTTCGAAGCCACTTTGCACGATGGCAGCGGCGCCAATCTTCACGCCCGCTGGTTTCACGGCGAGCGCTATCGCGATACGCTGCTGCCCGGCACCCATCTGGCGCTATTCGGAAAAATCGAGATGGATCGCGGCGACGGACAGCGGCTGATGGTTCAGCCCGAGATCGAGATTTTCCCGGAAGGCGATTCGGACAATATGCTGCATACCGGCCGCATCGTCGCCGTGTATGAGGCGGCGGCTAAGATTTCGACGCGTGTTTTCCGTGTTCTGTTCGATCGCATTTTAAAAGAAGCTCCGATGCCCGAGGACGCGCTTCCCGAAAGCGTCCGGGAACGTCTGCGGCTGCCGGATCTCGCCACCGCGATTCGCGAGATGCATGCACCGGGGAACGATGCCGAACTCTCCGCATTGAACGAATTCCGCTCGCCTGCGCAGGTGCGGCTGATCTTCGACGAATTTTTTTGGCTGGAATGCGGGCTTGCACTGAAGAAGAACAAAGCCAAGGCCGCCACCGGCATTCCGTTCCAGGTCACCGAGCGGGCACGGGAGCAAATCAAAAAGATGCTGCCGTTCAAGCCAACCGGGGCGCAGCGCCGCGTCATGCAGGAAATTGCAGACGACATGAAACGTCCGCATCCCATGAACCGGCTTCTGCAGGGCGATGTAGGAAGCGGGAAAACCATGGTCGCCGTGCAAGCCGCAACCATCGCGATGGAGAACGGATACCAGGTCGCGATTCTCGCGCCAACCGAAATTCTGGCGACGCAGCATTATTGGTATTTCAAGCGCCTCCTCGACAGGCTGGGCTATCCGATTGCTTCGCTTACGGGATCGAATACACCGCGTGAGAAGCAGCAGATCAAGACGCTGATCGCGGAGGGATACGTCAAGGCCGTAGTGGGGACGCACGCGATTATCCAGGAAGACGTAACGTTCGCAAAGCTCGGCTTGGCGATTGTGGACGAACAGCATCGCTTCGGCGTGCGGCAACGCCTGGAGCTGATGAAGAAAGGCGAACAGCCGGATGTGCTGGTGATGACGGCAACCCCCATTCCGCGCACGCTGGCGCTGACGATCTACGGGGATCTGGACATTTCGACCATTGACGAACTCCCGCCCGGGCGCCGCCCCATCGTCACGAAGCAGGTTGCCGAATCCGCGGTCGAAGGAGTCTACAGCTTTCTCGCGCAGGAGATCAAATCAGGGCGGCAGGCGTACGTCGTGTATCCAGTGGTGGCGGAATCGGAAACCGCGGCGGTGAAAGCCGCTGAGCAGATGTTTGAACACCTCTCTCAAACCGTTTTTCCGGGCATCTCGGTTGGGCTGCTGCATGGCCGCCTCTCTTCGGAAGAAAAAGACCGAGCGATGCAAAACTTCCATTCCGGCGAGATCAAGATTCTGGTAGCGACGACTGTGATCGAGGTGGGGGTGGACGTGCCGAACGCGTCCGTTATGGTCATCGAACAGGCCGAACGCTTCGGACTGGCGCAAATCCATCAACTGCGGGGCCGGGTGGGACGCGGACCGCATCAGAGCTACTGCATTCTGGTGACCGGGAACCTGAATGAGGTGGCACGAGAGCGTATCCGCACGCTGGTGGAATCGAACGACGGATTCTATATCGCCGAAATGGATATGAAGCTGCGCGGGCCGGGCGAGTTTTTCGGCACGCGGCAATCGGGCATTCCAGGTTTGCGGCTGGCGGACCTTATTCGAGACAGCGATTTGCTCGAAACGGCGCGCAAAGAGGTGCAGGCGCTGATCGCGCTCGGGGACGGCGAAGAGCTGAGAGCAGCGGCGCGCTACATCCGGGAGAATTGGCAGCGCCGATACGCGCTTGTGCAGGTGGGCTGAGAACATGCGCGTGATTGCGGGTGAATTTCGCAGCCGCAAGCTGAAGAGCGCCCCGGGCCTGGCGGTCCGTCCGACGCCCGATCGTTTACGGGAAGCTCTGTTCAATGTTCTCGCCCCGCAAATTACAAATCGTGTTTTCCTGGATGCGTACGCAGGAAGCGGTGCAGTCGGCATTGAGGCGCTCAGCCGCGGGGCCGGACACACGGTTCTGATCGAACGCAATGGAAAAGCCCTGGAAGTACTGCGCGAGAATATCCGGTCGCTCGAGATCGAGAAAAGAGTCACGGTGGTACGCGGGAGCGCAGCCATTCTGTTGCCGAACTACCCGGCCGATATCGCCTTTATCGATCCACCGTATGAAAAGGAGCAGGAATACGCCGATTCGATCACCGCGCTCTCCCGCACAGGCTGCCAACTCGTCATTGCGCAGCACGCATCGCGCTTGACGCTGGAGGAGCGTTATGGCGATCTCGGGAAGACTCGCGTGCTCCGGCAAGGCGACAATTCGCTCAGCTTTTACGAACGCTCAGCCGGCAAGTAGAAGGTGAATATCCATGACGTTCGTGCCGGTGGGGCCGGTCATGACGAGATCGCCAAGCATTTCGAAAAACGGATACGAATCGTTGCGCGCGAGATGCTGTGCCGGATCGAGACCGAGCCCTCGCGCTCTTTTTACGGTCTCGCCTGTCGCAAGCGCACCGGCGGCATCGGTAGGTCCATCGGTTCCATCCGTCCCCGCACTGAACGCCAGGCAGTTTGGGACGTTTTCGAGCGCGATCGCGGCGGCTATAGCGAATTCCTGATTCCGTCCGCCCTTACCATTGCCGCGAACGGTCACGGTCGTCTCGCCACCAGAGAGAAGGCAAGCCGGCGCGGGAATCGGATGGCCCGACGCGTGTACCTCGCGCAGGATCTCCGCATGAACGCGGGCGACTTCGCGCGCCTCGCCCTCAATCGTGCTCGAAAGAATCAGTGGCCGGTATCCGAGCGTTTTCGCGGTATACGCCGCGGCCTCGAGCGCCTGGCGATTACTGCCGACGACCAGGTTGTGAACGTTTTCAAATAGAGGATCGCCTGGCTTGGGCGTTTCCGCGATCTCGCCGCGCGCACCGGCCTCCAGACTGCCGCGGACGTGCACGGGGACGCGAGAGATGAGATCGAATTTCGTCAACACGGCGAGCGCATCGACAAATGAAGATCGGTCAGGGGCCGTCGGCCCGGAACCGATCACATCGACAGGGTCGCCGATCACGTCCGATAGAAGCAGGCTGACCGTCGTCGCCGGATACGCCAGGGCCGCGAGCCGGCCGCCCTTCAACTCGGAAAGATGCTTTCTCACGGCGTTCAATTCCGAGATATTCGCGCCCGCGCGCAGCAGAAGATCGGTTGTCTTTTGTTTCTCCTGAAGCGTGACCGGATGAGCAGGGGCTCCGAGCAATGCCGATGCGCCTCCCGAAATCGCCACCAGCAGCAGGTCGCGGGCATTCAGTTCGCGTAGGAGCGACACGATCTCTCGAGACGCCTGCTGGCCGGCCTCATTGGGGATGGGATGTGCAGCTTCGACGAGTTTCAGATCCTTCAATCGCAAGCGCGCATGACCTTCTTTGGTCACAACGATGCCGCCGCTGAGCCGGCCGGGAATAATCTCTTGAATTGCAGCAGCCATCCCGACAGCGGCCTTTCCAGCGGCTACCAAAAAGATGCGATCAAAACCACTCAGAGACAGCCGCAGATCGCCGGCCCTCAACTGGCCTCCATGAATCCTGAAATGCTTGCGAACCGCACTGTCCGGATCCGCTGCACCAAGAGCAGCGCGGAAAATAACCAGAGCGTGACGGCGCAGTTGCCTCGGTGATGGTTTCACGCGCTAGAAAATAGGAAGCTGCAAAATCTTGTTTACGATCTGCTGCGCGTCGTCGCAGTCAACCTCGATCCGAAAATCGGCACGCGAGTAGAGAGGGCGACGGTCCTCCAGCAACGGACCCAGGCCATTGCGGTTTGCCGCTAAAGGCCGCGTCGCATCGGAGCCCAAACGCTGCCGAATGCGCTCGATGGCGCAGTCGAGCCAGATGGTAATGCCGTTATTCTGGATCAGCTCCCAATTTCGCGACTGCACGAAGGCGCCTCCACCGAGCGCAACGACGCACGGGTGTCCCCCTTCTACTTTCGCGACGCGGTGGCGGATCGCCTCGTTTTCCAGGTCGCGAAACGACGCTTCGCCCAGTTCTTCGAATATCTGTGCGATGGTGCGGCCCTGAGCGCTTTCGATTTCCCTATCCAGATCACAAAAGGGCCAGCCCAACTCGTCTGCGAGTGCTTTTCCGACGGTAGTTTTACCGCTCGCCATGAAGCCGACAAGGTAAAGCCCCGGAGTGCGCTTTAGCTTGAGGGTCATTTCATCTACGATAGTATTCCTGTGCGTTTTCGGAAAGGCTGCCAACGATAATAAGGGCATGGGCACGCAGTTGATCCCACTTTTTCCCCTATCATTGGTTTTGCTGCCCGGCATGCCGCTGCCACTGCACATCTTTGAGGAGCGCTACAAGGAAATGATGGGCGAAATCATCCCGGATGAGGGTGAATTCGGGGTTGTCCTCGCGAAAGACGACGGTATCGTCAACATAGGCTGCACGGCGAGCGTGGTTAATGTAGTGCGCAAGTACCCGGACGGCCGCCTGGATCTACTCGCAACCGGACAGCGCCGATTCCGCATAGTATCGCTCGACGAAGATAAGAACTATTTGCGCGCCGCAGTTGAATATTTCGACGATGAAGATGTAAACGAAGTGCCCACCGAGTTGCGCAACAGGGCCAGCTCCGCATATCGCCAGCTCATGAGTCTGGATAATCCGGAAACCGGCGCTCAAGATCCGGTAGAGCGTCTCTCGCGGCTGAGCTTCCAGATGGGGCAACTCATTTCCGACCTCGACAAACGCCAAACGGTGCTCGCGTTGCGTTCTGAGATCGAGCGGCTCGAATATCTCGTGAAAATCGTGCCCGAGTATCTGGCTCGCCAAAAATACGTGGCGCTGGCGAACAGAGTTGGTCCGCAGAATGGGCATGCCAAGCACATTACCAGTGCGTAAAGGGACGCAGCTCTCACGCCAGCATCTGATCTTCGACGCCGATGACACGCTTTGGGAAAACAACATCTACTTCGAGGACGCTTTCGATCAGTTCTGCAGTTTTCTGGCGCATTCGTCCATGTCTTCGACCCAGGTTCGAGACGTGCTGGATGAAATCGAGCGCGCGAACGCCAAGATACACGGCTATGGCTCACGGAATTTTGCGAGAAATCTGTCTCAATGCTACGAGAAGCTGGCGGAACGGGACATTTCGGAAGCCGATCTCGCCGTGGTGAAGGAGTTCGCGCACGCGATACTCGAAAAACCGATTGAACTTCTGGACGGCGTTGCGGAAACAGTGGCGGAGCTGGCGCAACGGCACGAGCTGACGATCTTCACCAAAGGGGATCCGGACGAGCAGCGCATCAAGATTGAGCGGTCCGGCCTGGCTCCGCATTTCGCGCATGCGGCGATTGTGAAGGAGAAGAACGAGCGCGCTTACCGTCTGCTGGCCGAGGAGCGCGGGTTTCTTCCGGAGCGAACCTGGATGATCGGAAACTCGCCCAAGTCGGATATCAACCCGGCGCTCGCCGCTGGATTGAATGCGATCTTTATCCCGCATCCGCGCACCTGGGTGCTGGAGCACGAAGAGGTTCCGGAGGGTCATCCTCGGCTGGTTCGTATCGAGCGGGTTTCGGAACTGACTAATTTTTTCTGAGTCTCGATCGGCGGCGTTACCGCAGCGCGTGCGCTGAATACGCGGTGAAGGTGAGCACGCTGGAAGGAAAGATGCCGAGCAGCAGGGTTCCCACCGCACTCGCCCAAATGGCAATGCTTAAGCTCGCGGCCGGGCGGGGAAGCTGCTCCATCGCAGCACTCGGCTCGTGCATGTAGATGGCGACGATGATTTTGAGGTAATAATACGCGGCGATGGCGCTGTTGATCAGGCCCAAAACGGTAAGCCAAACGAGATGGGAATCCAATGCCGCCTGGAAGACATAGAACTTTCCGAAAAATCCGCCAGTCAGCGGAACACCTATGAGGGAGAAGACAAAGATCGCCAGTAAAGCCGCAGTGACGGGCTCGCGCCGGCCTAAACCGGCAAGGTCTTCGATTTTAACGAAGCGCTCACGCCGCGATGCCACATGACTGATCACCGCGAAGGCGCCGATATTCATCAATGCATAAGAGGCGAGATAGAACATCGCCGCCGAGAGGCCGATATCGGATGCCGCGGTAAACGCGACCATGACATAGCCGGCATGCGCAATCGAGCTATAGCCGAGCAGTCGCTTGACATTGGTCTGCAACAGCGCGGCAAAGTTTCCGATTACCATCGTGAGCAGCGCGCAAGCCCACACCAGCCAGACCCAGCGATCGTTCATGGGCCGGAAGGAGGTCATGAACACGCGAAAGAAGATCGCGAAGGCGGCGGCCTTTGGACCGGCCGACATGAACGCGCTGACGGGAGCGGCAGCGCCCTGATAAACATCCGGCGCCCAAACCTGGAACGGCGCAACAGAAACCTTAAACGCAAACCCGACAAACAGGAGCGCCATGGCGAGGCCGACGAGGGCCGCCGGCCGGGTCCCTTGATCGAGCGCGCGCCGGATTTCTACCAGATTCGTAGAACCGGTGAGTCCATAGATCCAGGCGATGCCGTAGAGCAGAAAGGCCGTAGCAAAGGAACCGAGTAGAAAATATTTGAGCGCCGACTCGTTATTGCGCCGGTCGTCACGCAGGAACCCAGCCAGGATGTAAGTCGCAATAGAGGAGATTTCCAGGCCGATGAAGACCATGATCAGATCGCTTGAGGTGGCGAGAATACATTGGCCAACGAGCGAGAACAAGATGAGGGCGTAGTATTCACCAGACTGCGCCTGTTCGCGCTCGAGATAACTGAAGGAAGTCAAGATACATAACAGGCCAACAATCAGAACCAGACCGCGGAAAAACGTGCCGTAGCCGTCGACCACGATCATGTTCTGGAAGGCGGGTCCGCTGTTGGCGTATGCCCAAATATTGCCGGCGAAAGCGGCTGCGACCGCAACGAGCGCGAGCACGCCCAGGTAAGTTCGCTTACCACGGGCTACCGCTTCGAGCATCATGATGAGGACACCGAAAACGCTCAGCAGAATTTCCGGGAGGAAGCGCAAGTACTCGGACAGGTGCGGCTGAAAATTACCGAGCACGCCAAACCTCCGCGACCTCGGGCGGCTTGGGCAAGCGCACCTTCACCCGATATTCGTTGCTCATGTTGGTCTGATCCAATAAATGGGACGTCGCAGCCGTGATGGGCGGCATGAAGCTTTGCGTATAGCTTCCCAGCCAAATCATCATGACGATCAGCGGAACGACCGAGGCCCAGTCGCGTCCGCGCAGGTCATAAAAGCTCGTGAGCCGATCGTCCGGCTTTCCGAAGAACGCTCGCTGGTACATCCACAACATATAGGCGGCGGAAAGAATCACGCCTATGGCGGCCCAGGCGGCCCATTTGAAATTCGCTAGCGCCGCGCCTTGCAGGACGAGAAACTCACCGATGAAATTACACAGCGCCGGAAGGCCGATACTCGCCAGCAGGGCTACCATAAACGCGGTGGATAAGCCCGGCGCGAGCGAAGCAATGCCACCGAAGTCGGAAATCTCGAGCGAACCGCGCCGCTCTTCCAGATAGCCGGCCAGCAGGAACAGAGCGCCGGTCGAGAGGCCGTGGGCAAGCATCAGGTAGACAGCGCCATCGGCGCCCTGCTGGGTGAACGAGAAAATTCCAAGCACGACGAAGCCGAGATGGCTGATCGACGAGTATGCAATCAAGCGCTTGATGCTGGGCTGAACGAGCGCGAGGAGAGCGCCGTAAATAATTCCGATAATCGCCAGCACAACGATCCAGTGAGCGCAACGATGCGCGCCCATCGGAGCAAGCGTGGTGGAGTAGCGAATTAATCCGTAGGCCCCCATCTTGGACATCACAGCAGCAAGCAGGAATGTCGCGGGCATGGGTG
This sequence comes from uncultured Acidobacteriaceae bacterium, assembly GCA_963722935.1. Taxonomy (GTDB): domain Bacteria; phylum Acidobacteriota; class Terriglobia; order Bryobacterales; family Bryobacteraceae; genus Bog-105. Next base: position 481,389 of record CAVROY010000004.1, read on the forward strand.
CCTCTGTATAGGTATCGGGCAGCCAGGTATGCAGCGGGAAGATGGGCACCTTCACGGCGAAGGCTGCAAAGAAACCGAGGAAAAGCGCAAGCTGCTGAGCCGGCGAAAGCAGCACACGGCCAGACCCGAGCGCGTCCATGATGGCGGCGTAATCGAACGTGCCAGTCAGGCTGTGGAGATAAATGATCGAGCCCAGCATCAGGACCGAGCCCAGCATCGTATACACGAAAAACTTCACTGCCGCAGGTCCGCGCCGCGCTCCACCCCACCCGCCGACCATGAGATACATCGGCACGAGAGCGACTTCCCAAAAAACGTAAAAGGCGAAAAGATCGAGAGCGGTGAATACGCCGATGATTCCGAATTCGAAGAGCAGAAGAAGGGCAAAGAAGTTTTTCTGGCGGTCGCGAATCATGCTTCGAGACATCCATATCGCGATCGGCAAAAGCAAAGTCGTGAGCAGCACCAGCCACAAGTTGAGGCCATCCACGCCGAGATGAAACCGGATCTGCAAGCCGGGACTGTCGATCCAGGCGGAATCGACGACCGAGCTGAATTGCGCGGAGTTGCCCAGCGCGGGATGAATCAAGCCGAGAGAAACGAGAAAAGCCAGGAGGCTTGCGGCCAACGCAACGAAGAACGGACCGTTTGTATTGCGCCGCGTAAACAGCACCACAAAGAATCCGATAAACGGAAGAGCGAGGGTGACGAGAAGTAAACTCATCGCGTGCCTCCCGCCAGCCCCAGAACAAAGATGACAAGCAAGCCGCCAGCGAGAATCCAGGTGGCGTAATTCCGGATGCTGCCGGATTGCAGTTGCCGCAGAAGGGAGCCCCAGCCACGCACCACCCGGCCGAGACCGTTCACGAATCCGTTATCGATTAATGCATCATCGATGCCGTGCCACAGCAGAGTTCGCGAGATCGCCTGGAGCGGCTTCACGACGGCATTCGCATAAAATTCATCGAGGTAATACTTATTCGCAACCACAGTGTATGTGGGACCGAACGAGGTTTTCAGCGATTCAGCCAAGCCCGGCCGCGCGACATACACGAACCAGGCCACCACGATGCCGAGAATCCCGAGCGACGAGGAAATGACCATTGGCGTCAAATTCTCTTGCGCGCTGAGCGGATATGCGGGCGATAGCCACTCCGGAATATCGATCCAACCTCCGGCAAACGACAAGATCGCCAGCACGATCAGCGGGAATGTGATGACGGAAGGCGATTCGTGCGGATGATGATGGCCGCGATATTCGCCATAGAATGCCATAAAGTACGCACGGAAAATATAAAAGGCGGTCAGCCCCGCGGTTAAAGCTCCGATCCAAAACATCCACGGCTCTTTGACATACGCAGCCGAGAGAATCGCGTCTTTACTGAAGAATCCGGAAAAGAACGGGAAGCCGGAGATGGCAAGGCTGGCCACTCCGAGCGTCAGGAACGTGATGCGCATGTGTTTTCGGAGGCCACCCATATGTCGCAGGTCCTGCTCGCCGCCCAGGCCGTGAATGACGCTGCCCGCGCCCAGGAAAAGCAGCGCCTTGAAAAAAGCGTGAGTCATCAAATGGAAAATTCCAGCAGAATACGCACCAAGGCCGAGGCCCAGAAACATGTAGCCAAGTTGCGAAACCGTCGAATACGCGAATACGCGCTTGATGTCGTTCTGCGTCACAGCAATGGTGGCGGCGAAGACGGCAGTAATAAGACCGATAATCGCGACGACGCTCATCGCGTGTGGCGCGTGATCGTAGAGGAAAGAAAGACGCGTCACCATATACACGCCAGCCGTGACCATGGTCGCCGCGTGAATCAAAGCGGAAACGGGAGTGGGGCCGGCCATGGCGTCCGGTAGCCACACATACAGCGGTAACTGCGCGGACTTTCCGGTCGCGCCGACGAAAAACAGCAAGGTAATCGCGGTGATCACTCCGGCGGTCGCCTCAACGGGCATTGTCGAGGCTGCCGCCGCAATTCGTCCGAAATCGAGCGTCTTGAATACGACAACCGTCAAGAAGATTCCGAGTGAAAATCCGAAATCGCCGATGCGGTTCACGATGAAGGCTTTGTTGGCCGCGTCCGTCGCAAACTTTTCCGGGAAATAGTAGCCGACCAACAAATAGCTGCATAGCCCGACACCTTCCCAGCCGACGAACATCAGCAGCAAGTTCGCCGAGAGCACCAGCAGCAGCATGAAAAACATGAAGAGATTGAAATAGCTGAAGAAGCGGTAGTATCCGCTCTCCTCGCCCATGTAGCCGATGGAGTAGATGTGGATCAGGAGGCCAACGCCCGTCACGACCATCAACATGACGGCTGTCAGGCGATCGACGAACAGGTCGCAGCCGATCTGCAGGAATCCGGTTTGTATCCAGGTGAAGTCGTGCTCGGTAAATGGTGCGGTCAGCGGATAGAGTCGCCAGAGCAGAATCACGACGTAGACAAACGAAATGGCGACCGAACCAACAGCGATGGCGCCGATTGCACGTTTGGACAGCCGCTTGCCGAACAGGCCGTTCAGCAGGAAACCGATCAGGGGAAAAAGCGGAATCAGCCAGAGGATCATGAATAAGCCGTTAGAGCTTCATCGAATCGACTTCATCGATCTGCAAAGTGCCACGGTTCTTGAAAATCGTCAGGATGATAGCCAAGCCGACTGCCGCTTCCGCCGCGGCGACCACCATGACGAAAAAGGAGTAGATGTGACCATCTACACGGCGCAGCTCATAAGAGAAGGAAACAAAGCTGAGGTTGACGGCATTCAGCATCAACTCAATCGACATGAAGACCGTGATGACGGATTTTCGGTATACGAATCCGGCGACACCCAGGGAAAACAAAACGGCGCTCAAGATCAGATACCAGGACAGAGGAACCGGCGGCAGGTGCATGGTCAGTCGATCTCCCTCCGGGCCAGAACCACAGCGCCGAGAATCGCGATCAAGATCAGAATCGAAATCACTTCAAAGGGCAGCAAGTATTCGGTAAACAGCATCTGGCCGATGTTCTCGGCCGTCCCCCCGAACCAGCTTCCAAATTCGACGCCCGCCATTCGAGGCAGAAATTCGCGAATGAGGAAAGCGATCACGGCGATGAAAGCGAGCAGTAGCGGCAATCCGGCAATCTGAGCGAACCAGGATTTATTGCTCGCCTTTTCGCTGCCCGCGTTCAGCAACATGATGACGAATACGAACAAGACCATGACGGCGCCGCCGTAAACAATCATCTGCGCCATTGCAATGAACTCCGCACCCAGCAGCAGATAGAGCACCGCCAGCGAGCCCATGACGCCGATCAGCGACAAGGCGCTTGCAATAGGGTGTTTCTGCAGGATCAAATTGAAGGCGCAGACCACCGCGACGATCGCGCAAACGATGAAGAGAACGGTATCCATAGGTCTGTGACGATGGTTCTATGACGACGCTGGGAACAGCGCCACGAAGACGGCCGTAAGAAGCAGGTTGATGAGCGCGCATGGGAACAAGAACGTCCACGCGAAATGCATGAGCTGGTCGTATCGAAAGCGCGGCAGCGTACCGCGGACCCAAATGTAAGTAAAAAGCAGGGCGCCAACTTTTGCGCAGAACCAGAATAAGGAAACCGTGATTACCTGAAGCAACGGGATGGCGAAAATGACGGCAAGCACCACAAATGCGAGTCCGAAAACCGGGAATGTGGTTCGATCTTTCTTTCGCGACGGATTAATGGCGCGGTAGAAACACGCGAGAGCCGCTAACAGGAAGAACAGGGGCCCAATCCAGTTGGCGACAGGCGCGGGAAACAGCGGATGCCAGCCGCCGAGAAACAGCAGTGTCGCGACACAGGTGATGGTCACCATGTTGGCGTACTCAGACATGAAGAAGCAGGCGAATTTCATACTGCTGTACTCGGTGTGAAATCCGGCCACGAGTTCGTTCTCGGCTTCGGGGAGATCGAAGGGCAGGCGGTTGGTTTCGGCAAACGCCGCAATCATGAAAATGATGAAAGCGAAAATCTGCGGGAACGGCATGTGGAAGATGTTCCAGCGGGGAATGAAACCGAGGTAAAAGCCGCCTTGCGAATTGGCGATCTCGCGGAAGCTCAACTGATTGGCCAGCAGCAGCGGCGAAACGATCACTAGAGTCAGCGGCAGCTCATAGCTGATCATTTGCGCACTGCTGCGCAAGCCTCCGATCAACGAATATTTATTGTTCGACGACCAACCCGCAAGGGCGACGCCGTAAACGCTCACGGCTCCGATCGCCAGGATGAACAGAATACCGACATTCAGATCGGTGATCTGCATGTAGGTGTGATATCCGAAGACGGTGATTTCGGGCCCGAACGGAATGATGGAAATCGAGATCAGGGCGAGACAGACCGCAAGGAACGGAGCGAGCAGATAAAAGAACCGGTTCACATACGGCGGCAGAAGATCTTCCTTGGTCAGCAGCTTGAATACGTCCGCCAAGGGCTGCATCAAGCCGTGCGGTCCTACGCGCAGCGGACCCGTGCGAACTTGGATGTGTGCAAGCACCTTGCGCTCGACCCATTGCAGATAGGCGAGCGTCGTCATGAAGACGCCGAAGACGATGGCGATTTTGATCAGGCTGATGATGAAGAAACTCACTTCTGAGGCCTCAGCATATCCACCTGCACGCTTCCTTCATGAATAACGGGCTCCTTTAGAGGATCCCGGAACAACGCTCCAGGAGCTTCGAGCAAGGAGTTCAGCATATTTGAAAACCGCCCCAAGGTCCCGGAGGTATAGAGGGTATTGTGCGACGGCCGGATCGGACTGGATTGCGGCTCGAACCTGACCAAGCCATCTGAGGGAGCGGTATGGGCAGCGCCGCCGGTCTCGATGGCGGCGAAGGAAACATCGTAGCCGGGTACCGTCGCTCGAATTTCGCGAAAGACTTTTTCCGGGGATTGAGCGCCGATATCTTCGCGCATTTCCCGGGCGAGCAGCGCAATGATTTCGAGATCTGACTTGGTGCCCATTGTTTTGGGGCCCCTAGTTAGCTTTTGAACATCTCCACAGAGGTTCGTAACGGTGCCGTCTTTCTCATACGCGGAGGCCGCGGGGAGCACTACATCGGCCAAGCGAGCGGTCTCAGTTAGAAACAGGTCGTGTACCAGCATGAAGTTGTTCCGCACCACACCGTGCCGGCCGGCGGGATTTCCGCCCACCACCCACAGCGCGTCCAAATCTTCCGCCGCCAGAATCTGATCGTAGTTGAGTCCCGGCTCGAGATCTGCGGCTTGAACGCCCCGGTATCCAGGCAGTAGATGAGGCAACAAACCCATGTCTGCGGCGCCGCGGGAATTCGAGTAATCGAGCAGGCAAACATACTTCACCGGGATGTTCAGCGAATTCCCAAATCCAACAAGCTGCTCGACCGCGCCACCGCTGATGACGGCGCCGAACAGAATAACGAGCTCGGGCTCGGCGCCGAGCTTTTCACGTAAGGATTCGAGCGCCTCGAACTCACGTCCCGGCTCGGTTCGCATCGTCGTAGCGTAGTTGTCTTCCCGAACGGGACCGGGATTGACAGCATACACGTGTGCCTTATGATGCCGCCAGTTTGACCGCAGTTGAAAGGCGACGAACGGCTGCTCCTGCGCGAGATCGCTTCCGATCACGAGCGCGGCTTTGGTGTTGTACAGATCCGATGTGGAGGCGAGCGCATCCGCCCGGCCACCGAGAACGTTAATCAGAGTTGCGATATCGCCAGTACGGTGATGATCGATGCTGGACGTGCGGAGCACCTGCCGTGCGAATTTCTGCAGAACGTAATTCTCTTCGTTGGTGGTATGGTTCGATCCGATCACCGCGAATTTGCCATTGCGGGCGCGCAACTCGCTAAATCTTTTCGCAACAACCGCGAGCGCCTGCGCCCATGAAGTGGGGCGAAGCTCTCCGCCCGGGGCACGAACGAGCGGGGTGGTCAGGCGCTCGGGGTGTTCGTTAAAGTCGAAGGCGTATCGGCCTTTGACACACAAAAACTCGCCATTGATACCGGAGCGATCACGGTTGTTGGCGCGAATGATTTCGCCGTTCCTGACGCCCAAGGTCGTTTTGCAGCCATTCGAGCAATGCGTGCAGATGGTGCCGACGTGCTCCATCTCCCAGGGCCGCGTTTTGTAGCGATAGGTTCCGCTGGTGAGCGCGCCCACCGGGCAGATATCGATACAGGCGCCGCACTCGTCACATTCCAGATGATCGCCGCGATTGGGAACAATCTCCGAAGCGGCTCCCCGATTGCCGATTCCCAGCGCATTGACGCCCAGACCTTCGCCGCAAATACGCACGCAGCGATAGCACAAGATACAGCGCGGCGCGTCGTAAAACACGACCGGCGACCACTGCTTCTCATCCACGTGAATCTTCGCTTCTTGGAAGCGGCTTTCGCCGGCGCCGTAGCGGAACACCATATCCTGTAGTTCGCATTCGCCGCCCTTATCACACACCGGGCAATCGAGCGGATGATTGGTGAGCAGGAACTCGAGCGTTCCTTTGCGCGCTTGCCGGACCTGAGGCGAATCGGTATGCACCACCATGCCTTCGGTAACCGGCGTAGTGCAGCCGACTTGCAGCTTCGGCGTTTTCTCGATTTCTACCAGGCACATGCGGCATGCGCCTTGCAGCGACAGGCCATCGTAATAACAGAATGCTGGAATCTCAATGCCGGCCTGTTTGGCGGCATTGATTAGCAAAGTTCCGGCGGACGCCTGGACGGCGCGGCCGTCGATGGTGAAATTAACCAGGTCAGCCATGGCGATTTGGAACGGTCTTAAACAACTGCCAGCTCCGGAACCGGCTGCGTAGAGCGAGATTGATTGAGATAGGTTTCAAACTCGTGGCGGAATTTCTCGACGAATGCCCCGATGGGCATGGCGGCGGCATCGCCCAGCGGACAAAATGTGCGGCCGAGCATGTTACCGGCCAGCTCACCGATAAGATCGATATCGCTGGTCTGCCCGCCCCCTTCATGAAAGCGCGTCAAAATCTTCTTCAGCCAGGCGGTACCTTCGCGGCAAGGGATGCACCATCCGCAGCTCTCGTGAGCGTAAAACTTAATAGTCCGGAGCGCGACGGCGACAATGTCGGTATCTTCGTCGAGCACTACCAGTCCGCCGGAACCGGCCATGGTCTTGGCTTTGGCGAGCGAATCGTAATCGAGATTGATGTCGCATTCTTCCGCGCGCAAGACCGGCGATGACGATCCTCCTGGAATTACGGCTTTCAGGCTCTTGCCGTTTCGCATCCCGCCGCAGACCTCGTTAATCAGCCGCATCAGAGGGAAACCCATGGGAAGCTCGTAAACGCCCGGCTTATTCACATGGCCTGAAACGCACATCAGGCGTGTGCCGCCATTCTTGGGTGGGCCCAGGCCGGCGTACCAGGCTCCTCCTTCCCGCAGAATGACTGGGATGGAGGAAAGCGTCTCGGTATTGTTGAGAATCGTCGGAGATTGAAAGGCGCCGACGACAGCGGGAAAAGGCGGCTTCAGCCGTGGAACACCGCGCTTGCCTTCGAGGGATTCGAGCAGCGCCGTCTCTTCTCCGCACTCGTATGCACCGGCGCCGCTATGCGTATAGAGGTCGAAATCCCATCCGGTTCCCAGGATATTTTTGCCCAAGTAGCCACGCGCGTAGGCCTCGGCAATGGCGCGATCGACAATCTCAATCAAATAACGATACTCGCCGCGGATGTAAATATAACCTTTGTTCGACTTGATGGTCCAGCCGGCAATCAACATGCCTTCGATCAGTTGATGCGGATCGTTCTCCATCAGCAGGCGGTCTTTACAAGTTCCGGGCTCGCTCTCATCGGAGTTGCAGATCACGTATGAGGGCTTACCGGTATTGCGCGGGACAAAGCTCCATTTCATACCGGTAGGGAATCCTGCGCCGCCCCGTCCGCGCAAAGACGACGCTTTCAGCTCATCGACGATCGCCTCCGGCGTCATGCCGACCGCTTTCTGAATTGCCACATAACCATCGTTCGCCAGATAGGTATCGATGGAGGTGGAATTCGGCAGGTCGAAACGGTACGAAATGACCATTTGTTCGAGCGGGCTGGGTTCGTTGTACCGCATCCGTTTTACGAAACCTTCCTGTATGTACCGTTGCGCAGCGCTTCGACCAGTTGGTCAAAGCGCTCGGGAGTTACGAAATGATAAAAGTCGTAATTGATTTGAATAGCGGGCGCCCACGAACATGCGCCCATGCATTCCACCTCTTCAAGAGAGATGAGCCCATCCGGACTCGCTTGCTTGTTATTCAACTGCAACGTTCTACGCGCGTGGGCGTACAACTGCTCGCCTCCAACCGCCTGGCAGGCGATATTGGTGCACACCTGCACGTGATATTTCCCAAGCGGCTTACGGTGAAGCATGGAATAATAGCCGATCACCTCGTCCACCTGCAGAGGCGTCACCCCGCAGCGCCGCGCCACCTCTTCCACCAACTCCTGCGTGACTGCTCCGATCTCATCCTGAGCGTAGAGAAGCATGGGTACAACCGCGGAACGCTGCCGCCCGGGCGGATAACTCTTGAGAAGCCTCGCAAATCGCTCTTCAAGCGCTGGCGAAAAAGTCATGGCTTAACGATCCGTATCCCCGAGCACGAAATCCAGGCTGGCCATGATGGGAATCGCATCGGAGAGCAGGACGCCTTCGAGCATGGCGCCGAGCGCTTGCAGATTGCCAAAACTGGGCGTCCGCATGAAGACGCGATGCGGCTTGGCTGTTCCGTCGCTTACGACATAGTAGGCTAACTCCCCGCGCGGGGATTCCACGATCTGATAGACGGAGCCCGCCGGAACGCGGTAGCCTTCCGTGATGATCTTGAAATGATAGATGAGCGCTTCCATTTGCGTTTTCATCTTTTCGCGATCGGGAAGCAGAATATGCGGAGCATCCACCTGCCATGCTCCGGAGGGCATGCCGTCCAGCGCCTGTCTCACGATTCGCACGCTCTGACGCATTTCTTCCATGCGCACTTCATATCGCGCGAATACGTCATTCGCGGTACGCACCGGCACTTCGAAATCGAATAGCTCATAGCTCGAATGCGGGCCGTCTTTTCGCGCGTCGGACTTCACGCCAGCCGCTCGCAACAGCGGACCCGTCACGCCGAGCTCAATCATGACGTCGACCGGCATCATGCCGATGCCTTTTGTCCGGTTTACCCAAATCGGATTGGAGGTGAGCAGACGGTCATACTCGTCGATGCCTTTGGCCAAGGTTTCGAGCACCTTCGCTATGGCTTTGTGCCACCCACGCGGCGGTTCAAGCGCCAAGCCTCCGGGGCGAATGTAGCTGGTCATCATACGCTGGCCGGAGAACATCTCGAAAATGTTCAGGATCTGCTCGCGCTCGCGGAAGGTGTAGAAATACACGGTCATCGCGCCCACGTCCATGGCGTGCGTGCCGAGCCAAACCAGATGACTCGACAGCCGCTGTAGCTCGCACAGAAGAACGCGCATCCATTGCGCCATGGGCGGAATTTCGAGGCTCAGCAAACGCTCAACCGCGAGAGCGTAACACAGATTGTTGTTGAGATTCGAGAGATAGTCGACGCGGTCGGTCAGCGGGACAACCTGCTGATACTTGAGCGCCTCGCATTGCTTCTCTATGCCGGTGTGAAGATAGCCAACTTCGGATCGGGCCTTGATAATTGTTTCGCCTTCCAGTTCCAGCACGACCCGCAAGACGCCATGCGTGGACGGATGCTGCGGACCCATATTCAGGGTCATGCGACGCCGCGCGGGCGGCTGGCCGCCTACTGGGAGCTCAATGCCCGACGGGTCTTCGACCGCGAGTTCGTGTTCGGCGTCGAGCGATGCGACGTGCGCTTCTCCCTCTCTCATGCGTGCATCCTATAGAAGACGTGTAGAACACCTGCGTAACGGCTCGATTTCACGTAAGAGCTACTCATCCTGGTACGAGTACTTATGTCCATGCACCGGATAATCCTTGCGCAGCGGATGCCCTTCCCAATCGACTGGCATCATGATCCGCTCGAGGTTGGGATGGTTGCGGAACCGGACGCCGAAGAGGTCGAAAACCTCGCGTTCATACCAGTTCGCGCCGCGCCACACGGAGCAGACGGAATCCAGCTCTTCGTCCTCTTTCAACCGGACGCTGAGCCGCAGCCGCGAGTTGTTGGCATACGAGTGCAGAAAGTAGACCACCTCGAAACGCGGCTCCCGCGGCCACCAATCCACAGCCGTAATGGCGCTGAGGCGTTCCAGCAGGCTGTCCTTGAGCATCCGGCAAACGTTCACGATCTCGCCGGGCGCAATGAATAAAACGGCGCCATCGACCGCCATGCCGCCGTCCACGATCGAACCCGGAAGCTGTTTTTCGATCTCGGCTGCGATTGGATCTTGCCCGATTGCCTCAGGCAGCACGCTTGCTTTCTCCCTTTTCGCTGGCCGGGGTGCGCAGCTCATCTGCCGACCAATTCAAGACGCCCTTTTTCCAGATGTAGAAGAAACCGCACAAAACCAGAACAATGAAAAGCAGCATTTCGAAGAACGCGAATAAGCCCAGTTGTCGATAGATCACGGCCCAGGGGTACAAGAAAATCGCTTCGATGTCGAAGAGAATGAAGACCATGGCGACCAGGTAAAATTTCACCGAGTATCGCTCGCGCGCGTTTCCGACCGGCTTCATGCCAGATTCGTAGGGCGTGAACTTCACCGGATCCCGCACACGGCGCCCCAACAGGGCGGAGAGACCGATCATTGCCGAGGCGACCGCGATTGCGATCAAAATCTGGATCAGAACCGGAAACCAGGTCTCCTGGTAGCTGGCAGGCATGATATCCGTTACCAGAGTAGCAACCGAAATATTCATATAATTACCGCAGGGATAGAGCACGGAAATGCAGCCAGAGCTGATTGAAGTTACGGTCAACGGAGAGCGCAGGCAAGTGCCCTCCGGCGAGTCGGTTGCCAGCCTGCTGGATGTTCTGAATGTCGCTCGAGATCGTGTTGCGGTCGAGTTAAATAGATCGATTGTCCGCAAGCGGGATTGGGCCGATACGCCAGTTGCCGGCGGATCGCAAATTGAAATCGTAGAGTTCGTTGGAGGCGGTTGACCGGCTGCCCGCAAAGATGCTGTGCTTGACTCTCGTGTGGGGTCTAGTACAATTTTGGGAGCCTCTCAAATCGCCAAAACGCAAACGGGGCGTCATGTTCAAAACACGAAAAGTCCGTTCTGATTTACCCGCCGACGACAGATCCTACACCAGTACCGATGTTGCCAAGATCGCCCAGGTGAGCCTTCGCCAGCTCCAGTGGTGGGATGAACGCAAGGTTGTCTCGCCGCGACATGAAGGTCACAAGCGCATCTACCTTCCCCAGGAGGTGATTGAGATTACCGTCATCGCGGAACTGCGCCGCAAGGGTTTTTCACTGCAGAAAATCCGGCGCGTGCTGCGCTTCCTGCAGCGAGAGATGGGCCGTCGGCTGGCCGATGTGTTTTCCTCCGACTCGAAGCTCCACTTGCTGACGGACGGGAAATCGATCTATCTCGAAGACCAGCAGGACCGCATTATCGATGTGCTGAAGAACGCCCGGCAACCGATGTTCCTGGTTTGCGTCAGCGATCAGGTTAAGCGGCTCGACGATCTGCCGAAGAAGGGCAACCGGAGTGAGACATCCCTGGGCCGCCGTATCCGCGCAGCGGTCTAGTTCCGCAACCCGAAAGCACCGCCTGAACGTCTATACTTGAAGCAGAGCCCGAAGCGAAGCGGCCGGGTAGTAGCCCGTTCCCTCAATCGTAAGCTGTTTCAGAGCGTGGAGGTCTAGTGTCGTCTCAGCGACGGTATTTTCTATTTGTCCCTCTTTTCCTTGCAGTCTGTGCCCTGGTGGGCGGCTTTTTCGGGCCCGCCGCGCAAACCGTTCGGGCCGCGTCGCAGCACAACGCAAGCACGACGTCCGATGACGATCTACGGGCCAGCATCGAAGCGTTCACAAAGGTCTATGACATCGTGGACCAGAATTACGCGGATAAGCTTTCGGCGGATAAGGCCATCTATAAAGGCGCCATACCGGGCATGTTGCGCACGCTCGATCCGCATTCCAATTTTTTCGATCCGAAGGAGTTCGCCGGCCTTCGTGAAGAGCAGCACGGAAAGTATTTTGGCGTGGGGATGACGATTGGGCCTCAACCGCGCACGGGCAAGACCATGGTCATTCATCCCTTCGGCGGCACACCCGCTTACAAAGCAGGTATCCGGCCGGGCGATGTTTTGATGGAGGTCAACGACAAGCGCGTCGATACGCTGACCAGCACCGAAATTGCGGATTTGCTGCGGGGACCGAAGGGGACGCCTGTACAGGTTGTGGTCACGCGAGAAGGCGTGGCGAAGCCAATCACGTTTAATCTCATTCGCGCCGAGATTCCCCGCAACAGCGTAGACGAAGCATTCTGGGTACGCCCCGGAATCGCGTTTATGCGCATTCAGCAGTTCACGGAAACCACCAGCCATGAGGTGGAAGACAACCTGAAGGCGCTGGGGGAACAGAACATCAAGGGTTTAATTCTGGATTTGCGCGAAAATCCGGGCGGTTTGCTGCAGGAAGGCGTTGCCGTGGCGGGTCATTGGCTCGACCGCGGCCAAGTGGTCGTCTCGCATAAAGGCCGCGCGTATTCTGAAAAGCCTTATCTCGCCCGCGGCAGCCAGTACGGCGAGAGCTATCCAATCATCGTGCTCGTGAACCGCTACTCCGCCTCCGCGGCTGAAATTGTCGCAGGCGCGTTACAGGATCATGACCGGGCATGGATTCTGGGCGACACCACATTCGGCAAGGGCTTGGTTCAGACGGTTTATCCATTGAGCGACAACACCGGTTTGGCGCTTACGACGCAGCACTATTACACGCCGAGCGGCCGTCTGATCCAGCGCGATTACACCAATCTTTCGTTCCTCGATTACTATTTCGGCAAGCGCAATCAAGTGAATAATCCGATGGATGTGAAGCAGACCGATCTCGGCCGTGTCGTTTACGGCGGCGGGGGCATCACGCCGGACGAGAAATTCGACGAGCCCAAGCTGGATGCTTTCGAATCGAACGTCATGCGCAAGAACGCGCTGTTCAACTTCTCGGCTTACTATTTCGCCAACCACGACACCCGGCTGCCCAAGGATTGGGTGCCCGGCGAAAATGTACTGAATGACTTGCACGATTACCTGATGAAGCAGGGCATCGATTTCACGGAAGCCGACTGGACTCGCGATCATAGCTGGATGCGCGACGAGGTCCGGCAGGAACTGTACGTGACGGCGTTCAGCTACGAGCAATCGCAGCAGATCGCAGTCGAACAGGATACCGAAGTGCAGAAGGCGATCGAGGCGATGCCGAAAGCCGCACATCTGCTCGCACAATCGAAGAGCCGCTTTGAAAAACAGCGCGCCAGCCTGGTTCACTAACGGAGAGGCCGATACCCGGTCCTCGCTTAACGGTCTTTGAGTAGCGCTTTCGCCGCACCGCAAATCACGGTCCTCGATACAGGAGGACAATACACGCACCTGATTGCGCGCCGGATTCGGGAACTGGGCGTCTACGCCGACGTGCAGCCGAGCGACACGCCGGCCGCCGTGCTCGGTTCTCGCAAGGGGCTCATCATTTCGGGCGGTCCTCGAAGCGTGCTGGAGCCGGACAGTCCAGACGTCGATCGGGCGATTTTCACTTCCGGAGCACCCGTACTCGGCATCTGCTACGGACATCAACTCCTGGCTCGCCATCTTGGCGGCAGAGTGCAAAAAGGTGAGCGGGGCGAATACGGCCTCGCGCACCTATCCGTCATTTCCGGTGACGCGCTCTGGAACGGCGTCGCTCATTCGCAGATCTGGATGAGCCATTTCGATACGGTTGCCGTCGCGCCCCCGGGGTTTCGCATTACGGCCTCCAGCGAGGTCTCCGGGATTGCCGCGATGTCCGATCCCGAGCGTAAACTCTTCGGTCTCCAATTTCATCCCGAAGTGGCGCACACGCATGCCGGCATGCGGATTCTCGAGAATTTCCTTTTCGACATTTGCGGCGCGACCAAGGATTGGGAAATTTCGCAGCGCGTGCCGCTCATCGAAGATCAGATTCGATTTGCCGCAAAAGACCGAAGCATCTTTTTCTTTGTCAGCGGTGGCGTCGATTCAACGGTCGCTTACACGCTGTGTCTGCGGGCTCTGGGTCCGGAACGCGTCTACGGCATTTATGTCGATACAGGGTTGATGCGCAAAGGCGAGACCGAACTGGTTCGTGGAATTTTTGAAGAGCTCGGCGCAACGCATTTCCTGGTCGACGATGCCGGCGAAGAATTCCTGAGCGCTCTCGCGGGCGTGTACGATCCCGAGCAGAAACGCCGCGCAATCGGTGAGCAATTCGTGAGAGTGCAGGAGCGAATCCTCGCCACCGAGCACTTTCTAGACGGCCAGTGGATCCTCGGCCAAGGCACGATCTATCCCGATACGATCGAATCCGGAGGCACGGCAAAAGCCGACCTCATTAAAACGCACCACAATCGAGTCGCCGGGATCCAGGCGCTTCTGGATTCCGGTCGCATTGTGGAGCCGCTCACATCCTTTTACAAAGATGAGGTACGCGAGATCGGGCGCGAAATCGGCGTCCCTGAACGGTTTCTCGCCCGCCATCCATTTCCAGGCCCCGGTCTGGCAATCCGGTGCCTGTGTCCGGAATCGGAGGCGGATATTGGAGAGACACCGGACGGTTTCCTGCTGCCGGTGCGATCGGTGGGCGTGCAGGGCGATGCGCGCAGCTATCGAGACGTCCTCGCGCTCGCTCGCGGGCCCAGCCTGCATGATGTGCAAACGGTGGCACCTGAGCTGACCAACCGCCGCGCCGATATTAATCGAGTCGTCGCGCTGTGCGGCAGCAAGGCTCCGCTTAAATCGATGGCGGTATGGCGCGCTTCGATCACGAAGCAGCGTCTCGATCTGCTGCGCGAAGCCGATGCGCTGGTTCGGGCATCCTCGCTCGAAACCGGCTTTGAGGATAAGGTTTGGCAATTTCCAGCCATTTTGATTCCGGTTGGGACGAAAGACGATCCGGAATCGATCGTGCTGCGGCCCATTCACTCCGTCGATGGAATGACGGCCGATGTGGTGCCGATGCCTGCCGAAGCGCTCACTCGGCTGACAACGCAACTACTCGCGCTGCCTGGAATTTCTGCCGTCTTTTACGACCTTACGAACAAGCCGCCCGGGACCATCGAGTGGGAATGATCCGAAAAATCGTTCACAATAGAAGAGTCAAATGCCGGAAGCGAATGGCAGCGGCCGATTAGATCGCATAGAAGCGATCCTGCAGAAGGTCGCAGAGAATCAACTCGTAGTGCAAGAGCATCACGACCACGAATTCAAGCAGCTGATGACGTGGCAGGTTTTGACGCAGGATCGGCTTGACCGCATGGAGCGAAAATTCGAGTCGCTGACCGAACGGATGGATAAGCTCGTTCTGGCAATCGGCGACTTAGTTCAGCGGCTGCCCGCGCCAACGACCGGATTCTAAATCCGGTGAAAACTCTTCAGAATGTCTTTTGTGCTGTAACGCAGCGCGATGGGCCGCCCGTGCGGGCAGGTCATCGGATATTCGCAAGCGGCGAGCGAGCGCAGCAGCCATTCGATCTTTTTCGGCTCGAGCTTCATATTGACTTTGATCGCCGCCCGGCAGGCGATCGTCGCGCAAACATTCCGCCGGATCTCATCGAGCGAACCCGACCGCAGTTCCGTTTCCGCAATGTCTAGAATTTCGAGCACGATTTTTTCAATGTCTCCCGGCCCGATTCCGACCGGAGCCGCTTTGATCGCAACCGTACGCTGTCCGAATGGCTCGGTATCGAATCCGTATGCGTTCAGCTCATCGGCGATACGCGCATACTCGAACTGCTGCGCGGGTGTCAATTGCGCGACCAGCGGCATCAAGAGCTGCTGAATTTCTACGGTTCCCGCTGCGCGTTGCCGCAACACTTGCTCGAACAAAATGCGCTCGTGCGCGACGTGCTGATCGACGATCCAGAGACCATCACGACCCGCCGCAATGATGAAGCTGTCGTGAAGCTGTCCGAGCGGGCGTAAGTCCGGTAATGCCGCCAGGCTGTCGACGCGATCCCATTCCGCTGGAAGCTGACCGAGCGCGCCATGCGTGTCGGGCACGCGGCGAACCGGCGGAATCGAAGGAACGGGGCTGCCATTGTCGGTGGAAATTGTGCGCACCGGAATTTGGATCGTCATTTCAGGCGCAGCATACGGTTCCGATGGCGGTGCTTCGGCCGGTTCCAGGTCGGCGGTCATTGCTTCCATATGCGCCGAGAATTCGGATAAGGCAAGCGTCGCGGCGCCTTGCGGAACGGGACGCATTGGCAGAGGTGAACTGGCCGGAAACGGCATGCTCGATACCGGGCGGCTCTCCATCAACACTTCGCGGATCGTGTCCCGCACGAAATCATGAACAGGAGCGCCGTGCCGGAAACGCACTTCTGTTTTGGATGGATGGACGTTGACATCTACTTCGCCGGCATCGCAGTTCAAAAACAGCAATGCGAAGGGATAGCATCCGGGCGGCATCAGATTGTGGTAGGCCGTTGATATGGCGTGCAGCAGCACTTTGTCGCGAATCAAGCGCCCATTCACAAACAGAAATACCGAATTGCGGTTCATCTTCTGAACGTGTGGACCAGATACGAGCCCTTCCAGCGCGAATTGCGCGATTTCCGGTTCGTGAGGTTGCGACGACAAGGGGCGCGTATTCGGCGGAACATAAGGAAGGGGCAGCTTCAACTCAAATGCGCGCGTGCCCAGATCGATCAGATCCTCGACTGTCTGGGATCCAAATACCTGGAATGCACGGTCACGCAGAGTCGAAACAGGCGTGACGTTCAACAGCTCGCGTCCTTCGTGATAGAGCTCAAAACGTTTGTTCGCATGTCCCAGGCTGTAATGCGTAACCAGCGATCCAATGTGCCCCAGCTCCGTCTGATCGGACCTTAGAAACTTTTTGCGAGCCGGAACATTGAAGAACAGATCGCGCACGGAAATCGTGGTACCCGGCTGGCGCGCAATCTCGTCGCATTTCAGCAGCTTGCCACCCGCAATTTCAACGGCCGTGCCGGTCTGCTCTTCGGCCGATCGCGTTTCGAGCAATAAACGGCTCACGGACGCGATGGAGGGCAGCGCTTCACCCCGGAATCCGAGCGTCGCGATGGCCAGCAGATCCTTCACATCACTCAGCTTGCTGGTGGCATGTCGCTCAAACGCCAGCAGTGCGTCATCGCGCAGCATACCGCAACCTTCGTCCTGAATTCGAATCAGCCGCCGGCCTGCGTTTTCGGTGTCGATGCGGATCTCGGTTGCACCCGCATCGAGCGAATTCTCGAGGAGTTCCTTTACAACAGAAGCGGGCCGCTCGACCACTTCTCCGGCCGCGATTTTATTCGCGACGTTGTCGGAGAGGATCCGTATGCGGCCCATTCAAAAACGTCAGGATGTGTGCGCCGTTACCCACTCATCGCGGCAAGGAACTCCGCATTGCTGCGAGTCTTGCCGAGTTTATCGAGCAGAAGCTCCATGGACTCCACGGGCGAAAGCGGATTCAGCACCTTGCGCAAAATCCAAACGCGGTTGAGTTCTTCGCGAGGCATGAGCAGCTCCTCTTTTCGAGTGCCGCTCTTGTTGATATCGATGGCGGGAAATACACGCTTGTCGACCAGCTTGCGATCCAAATGGATTTCCATATTGCCGGTGCCTTTGAATTCTTCAAAGATCACGTCGTCCATACGGCTGCCGGTATCGATCAAAGCGGTTGCAACGATCGTCAGCGATCCGCCCTCTTCGATGTTGCGCGCCGCTCCAAAAAATCGTTTCGGCCGCTGCAGCGCATTGGAATCGACACCGCCCGACAGCACCTTGCCCGATGGCGGGACAACCGTGTTGTAGGCGCGGGCCAATCGCGTGATGGAGTCGAGCAGAATCACCACGTCGCGCTTGTGCTCCACCAGGCGCTTGGCTTTTTCGATGACCATCTCGGCAACTTGCACGTGGCGCGAAGCGGGCTCGTCGAATGTGGAGCTGATCACTTCACCGCGCACGGAGCGCTGCATATCGGTGACTTCTTCGGGTCGCTCGTCAATCAGCAGCACGATGAGATTGCTTTCGGGATGATTGGTGGTAATCGAGTTGGCAATGCTCTGCAACAGCATCGTTTTTCCGGTGCGCGGCGGAGCGACGATCAAGCCACGCTGGCCTTTTCCAAGCGGGGTCAGCAGATCCATCACCCGTCCCGAGAAGTTATCCTTCGCGGTCTCGAGCTTCAGCCGCTCGTCGGGATAGAGCGGCGTCAGGTTGTCGAAGAAGATCTTATTGCGGGACTCCTCCGGAGGCTCAAAGTTGATCGCGTCAACCTTGATGAGCGCAAAATAGCGCTCGCCTTCTTTGGGAGGCCGGATCTGTCCCGATACCGTGTCGCCGGTCCGCAGATCGAAACGGCGGATCTGGGAGGGCGATACATACACGTCGTCGGGACCCGGCAGATAGTTGTATTCCGGCGCGCGCAGAAATCCGAATCCGTCAGGCAAGCATTCGAGCACGCCCTCTGAAAAGATAAGGCCGCTCTTTTCGGCTTGCGTCTGAAGAATTTTGAAAATCAGCTCCTGCTTGCGCAGACCGGCCGCGCCGGGGACGCCCAGATCTTTCGCGATCTGGTTCAGAGCTTGAATGCTCATGTCCTTCAGTTCGACCAGGTCGAGCGTCGTGGTGCCGTTCTTCTGCCCTTGCGCGCCTGTGTTGCCGATGGAATGCCGGCCGCGACGCTGCAGATTTCCCGGCGGGCCTTGCTGCTGCCCGCCTTGTGCGGCCGCAGCCGATTGCGTCGCGCTCGCGGGCGCTGCTCCTGAAACGACAGCAGCCGAGCTATTCTCAGGAACCGCTTTGCTTTCGCCAGGAGGGCGATTCTCTGCAACGGGAGGCCGAATCTCCGTGCTTCTCTTTGGGCCGTCGGTGGCAGCCCGGGCTCCATTCGGTCTAGGCGCTTCGCCGCTACCTGTTTTCGGCCGCCCAGCGGGAGTGCGCTCACCGCGAGGTTCGGGCGCTTTCGCCTCGGTGCCTCGGTTTTCCCCAGACTCCGTCGCGACGGCAGCGTTTCCTTCATTGGTTTCTGTCGCAGGTGTGCCTTCGCCGTTCGTTTCTTGTGGCTTCTCGCTGGGCGTGCCTTCGGTGGCCGCCGCGGGGGCTACTGCTTGTTCTTGATTTTCGAGATGATTTGCCAAATTTCCCTCACTCCCCGGCCATCAATGGCCGAGAACGGCACTGGCTGCTGGTCCACGGTTACTTTTTGGACTGCAGCCAATCCGGCTTTCAATTGGTTATTGCTTTTCAGCTTGTCGACTTTGGTGACAATCACCTGATATCGACGGTTGTGGAACTCGAGCCAGGCTTTCAGTTCCAGGTCCATTTCCATCCATCCACGCCTGGCGTCGATGAGAAGGAACGACAGAGTGAGACTCTGCCGCCCTAACAAATAGCTTTCAATCAGCTTTTTCCACTGACCACGCTCCTCGAGCGAGACCTGCGCATACCCGTAGCCGGGCAGATCGACGAATCGGGTTTCGTCGTCGATTTTGAAAAAGTTGATTAACTGCGTGCAGCCCGGCCGAGCGCTTGTAAACGCCAATCCGGGTTGCCCGACGAGCTTGTTTAACAAGCTCGATTTCCCCACGTTGCTTCGCCCTAGAAAAGCGACCTCGATGGGCCCATTCTTCCGCTCTGGCGGAAACTGGTCCGGTCGCGCCGCGCTTATAACGAGCTCTGCCGTTGCTGCTTCGGTTGCCACCACAGCTCATGAATTCTGGATAGGGAATGTCGGTCTGCCGCCCGAGACCTTCAGTGCGTCACGTTTTCTTCAAGCCGCTCGACCAAATCGGACGCGGTCGCAGCCGGCGCCAAGGGCAACGCCACAATCTCCCGCACTAGCGCAAGTTTGAGCACTTCGTCCATGGAGGTAACGAAGTGAAGGTCCATTTCTTTCCGGACATTCTCCGGGATATCCACCAAATCCTTTTCGTTGTCTTTGGGCAGAATGAGCATAAAGATTCCCTGCCGATGCGCGGCCAGCAGCTTCTCTTTCAAACCGCCGATGGCCAGTACGCGCCCGCGCACCGTGATCTCACCGGTCATCGCCAGATCGCCGCGAACCGGGATACCTGTCAATGCGCTGCAGATACTGGTCCCAATGGTAATGCCTGCCGACGGCCCGTCCTTCGGAATGGCTCCTTCAGGAACGTGCACGTGAATATCAAGATGGCGATAAAAGTCCTTCGGCAATCCGAGATACTGGGCGCGGCTCCGCACATAGCTCATCGCCGCTTGAGCGGATTCCTGCATGACATCGCCGAGCTTCCCGGTCGTCATCATCTTCCCTCGGCCTTCCATGACGGTCGCTTCCGTGGTCAGAATCGATCCGCCAACTTCGGTCCACGCCAAACCAGTCGTGGCGCCGATCTCATTTTTCTTTTCTGCATCCAGGTCGCGGAACTTCGCAGGCCCCAGCATCTCTGCAATCTTTTCGGGCGCGATCAAGACCTTTTCGATCGGTATCAGCGGCGCTTCTTCTTTCTTGGCTTTCTTTTTGCTCTTTTTATTCACGGTAGCTCCGCCGCCTGTATTTCCCGCGGCATCTGCCGCTTCTTCGGGCTGCGTTTCAAGGCCGTCTTCCACGACTTCAATCTCGGCCGATTCCGGGGCCGGCTCATCGGCCGCCGTGGCTTGCGCTTCAACCACCTTTCGCGCCACCTTGCGGCACAAATTCCCGATCTCGCGCTCCAGATTCCTGACCCCGGCCTCCCGTGTATAGGATTGAATCAGCGTCTGCAATCCCGGGTCGGTGAACTCTACTTGCTCCTCGTTCACGCCGGTGTCTTTACGCTGCTTGGAAACCAAGAATCGCTTCGCAATCTCGAGCTTTTCGAGTTCGGTGTACCCGGATAACCGGATCACTTCCATACGGTCCTGCAAGGCTGGCGGAATCGTATGTAAAACGTTCGCCGTCGCGATGAAGAACACCTCTCTGAGGTCGTACTCGACGTCAAGATAGTGATCCATGAACATGTAGTTCTGTTCCGGATCGAGCACCTCGAGCAGAGCAGCCGAGGGATCTCCGCGGAAATCCATCGACATCTTGTCGACTTCGTCGAGCATCACCACGGGATTCTTGGTCCCGGCCTTCTTCATCATTTGAATAACCTGGCCGGGAAGGGCGCCAATATACGTCCGCCGGTGCCCGCGTATTTCCGCTTCGTCTCGCACACCACCGAGGGAGAGCCGGACAAACTTTCGGCCGGTCGCCTTGGCAATCGACATTCCGAGCGAAGTCTTACCAACCCCGGGAGGGCCCACGAAACACAGAATCGAACCTTTCGGGTTCTGCACCAGGCGCCTGACGGACAGGAATTCGAGAATGCGTTCCTTGATCTTTTCGAGACCGTAGTGATCGCCTTCGAGTATCTGCCGCGCATAGCGCAAATCGCGAATCTCTTTGGTGCGTTTCTTCCACGGCACGGCGAGAAGCCAATCCAGATAATTCCGCGAAACGGTCGATTCGGCCGACATCGGCGGCATGCCTTCGAGACGCTTCAATTCCGCAGTTGCCTTCTCATGAGCATCCTTGGTCATGCCGGCAGCGTCGATCTTCTTCTTCAGCTCGTCGTATTCACTCTTCTCGCCGCGGCCGAGCTCTTTTTGGATCGCTTTGATCTTCTCGTTGAGGTAATACTCTTTTTGCGCCCGCTCCATCTGGCGTTTCACACGGCCCTGGATGGTGCGATCGACGTTCAGCTTTTCGATCTCGATATCCAGGAGATCCGCAACGCGCGTGAGTCGATCGACAGGATCGAAAATTTCGAGCAGCTCCTGTTTCTCTTCGATTGTGAGCTGCAGGTTGGCACCCACCGTATCGGCCAGCTTGCCGGGATCGTCCACGCGAATCGCGGCGATCATCGTTTCGTAATTCAGGTTTTGGCTCAGCTTGACGTACTGCTCAAAAAGGGTCGTCACACGACTGGTCAGGCCTTCGAGCTGGGTTCCCGGTTCGACTTTGAAGGTGGTGGTCTTCACCACCGCGCGAAAGTACCCCTCTTCCTCGCTGACGGAGATGATTTTGCCCCGCTCGACGCCTTCCACCAGGACTTTGATGTTGCCGTCGGGCTGCTTTAGACTCTGGACGATATTGGCTACTGTGCCAACCTGATAAATCTCGTCCGGTCGCGGCTCATCTACCGAAGCATCGTGCTGGGTCGCCAAAAAGATCTTTTTGTCTCCGAGCAGCGCTTCTTCGAGCGCCCGGACACTGGATTCCCGGCCCACCACGAACGGGGTCATCATGTACGGGAAGATGACCACGTCCCGAATGGGCATCATGGGTAATCGCTTGGCGTCCGTTTTATCTTTTGTTGTGACCATTTTGACTTTCTGGGCGGATTATCCCTGGAACTGCAGGGACCGGAGAGCGGCTACTAGCGGCGATTTTTCGCTGCCAACGCCTCCGCCGCACGCGAAAAACTCTGTTCGATGACGACTCAGTGGCTGGTTAGCCCGCCTTTTCGAGCACAGCCATGTTGATCTTCTGCGAGAGAACCATCTCCTTGGAAACGACGAACTCGCGAACCTTTTTGAACGTGGGGAGATAGTACATAAGGTCCAGCATGAGATCTTCCAGGATCATGCGCAGACCACGCGCGCCCACCTTGCGCTCCATGGCGAGTTGCGCAACGGCTTCCAGGGCGTCTTCGCTAAATTTGAGCTTAACATTCTCGAACTCGAAGAGCTTTTGATACTGACGGATGATCGCATTTTTTGGCTTCGTCAGGATCTGAACCAGGGCTTCCTTGGAGAGATCTTCGAGAACCGCCGAAACGGGCATGCGGCCGATAAACTCAGGAATGAAGCCATACTTTATAAGATCGACGGGCTGGCACTGCGCCAACAGGTCGACATCGCGCCGGGCCGGCGGAGAATTCCTGCGAACGGATTCCTTATCGTCCGGGGGTACAAAACCGATAGATTTCGTGCCGACGCGCCGGGCAATTACCTTTTCCAGACCGACAAACGCGCCGCCGCAGATAAACAGGATGTTGGTCGTATCGACGGGCGTAAATTCCTGGTGCGGGTGCTTACGGCCCCCTTGGGGAGGAACATTCGCGATCGTCCCTTCTAGAATCTTGAGCAGAGCCTGCTGTACACCTTCTCCCGAGACGTCGCGTGTGATCGACGGGTTCTCGTCCTTGCGGCCGATTTTATCGATTTCGTCTATATATATGATGCCGGTTTGGGCCCGTTGGACGTCCCAATCTGCGTTTTGCAGTAACCGCAGGATGATATTTTCTACATCTTCGCCCACATAGCCGGCTTCGGTCAGCGTAGTGGCATCGACGATCGCGAACGGCACGTCCAGAATTCGGGCTAAGGTCTGGGCCAGCAGCGTCTTACCCGTTCCGGTCGGTCCAATCAGCAGGATGTTCGATTTCGAGAGCTCTACTTCGCTGCCCCGCTGCTTGTTCATCTGGATGCGCTTGTAGTGGTTGTAAACCGCGACGGCCAGTTTTTTCTTGGTCGCTTCCTGTCCAATCACGTATTGATCCAGATACTCTTTCAATTCAAGCGGACGTGGCAGCTTGCCGGGCGTTCCATAGCTTTGTTCATGCCGGTCGTCTTCGATGATTGAATTGCAAACGGCGATACATTCATCGCAGATGTAAGCTCGGGGATAATCGCTTGGAGAAGAGATCAGTTTGCCAACAACGTCTTGGCTCTTGTGACAAAACGAACAGCGGAGGGAATCGTCAGATCCGGCGCGCTTCAAGCTGACTCTCCTGCATAGATAGGGATCGCGAGATCCCAAGCCCTGACCCAGGTGATTTTCAACCCCAGTATAACAACACTAGGGTCACTTTGGGCTGGGTAGCTGAACGAAATCGGCGGCTATATCGTTACCAGTACGGCCGATCCCTCCCGCTTTGGCGGATATCAACCAGACTACCCAGTGAAAGAGTGAACCGGTGAACGGCAACTTCTTGCCCCGGAGCGGGTCAGAAGTACTGTCGTGAAGAACGTTGGTCCTATGCGGGGCCGGAAGAATCCTGAATTAGAAGGCCCTAAAACGCAAGGTTTGAAATTAGCTGCGCTTAGGACGGCAACGCCGAAAGCAAGGGCGAGTATTCAGCGTGCCCCGAGCTTGCCCTGTAGATCTTGGAAAAGATTCTGGAGTAAAACCTGATCATAGCCACGGAAGGCGGCGACAACCTTGCGACGCCTCACATCCACATCCGAGAGTTCGCCTGCGACTTGTATTCGAACCTTCTGCACGACGGCCGCCGTGGGCGGATTCGCTCTGGGATCGGCTGGCACGTAAACCATTTTGAGGCTCACTTGGACTTTGTAGGCCCAATTCCCGTTCAGCGCAACCACGCCTTCGTTCCAAGTGGTCCGAAGGTAACCAGACTCCTTGTCCATCGTTGCGACATCGAAATTGTTCTCGAGGACCGTGTTGACCGCTGTCTGCCAGCACTTGTCGTATTGACTTTGAAAGTCATCGCGGATTGGGAGTTCCCGCCATACCGGATCGCCAACCACAAACCTTGATTTCAGAGGCTTTGGAAGACCCGCAGCGGAAAAAGTGGTAGCGACCAGCGTCAATGCGCAAATGACTGCTAAACAACGATTGATATTCGAATTCATGGCAGAGCTGTATAGGTTATCGTCCAGAATCTCGAAAACATTCAGTTTCTGCCTGGAGCAGAACCTATGTGGCTTCTGCGTGTCAGCTACATAATGCTTCAGCCTCGGAGACGATGCTGGCTGCTTGAAAGTCTTGGCGCGCCCGGAGAGGCTCGAACTCCCGACCTGTTGATTTGAAGTCAACCGCTCTATCCAACTGAGCTACGGGCGCGCGACGCTGAGGCAATCGATGCGAGCAAGTGAATTGTCTCGCACGCTCGATCGCCGGTCATGAGTGCATTATAAGGCGAACCTCTGACCGAGTTGCCGCCCCGATCTTTTTAGACGAGTCAACGCAGCATTGGTCCAGTTCGTCAAATTCCGCCACCGGCCTCGGCAATTTTTGCGATAAGCTACGGGCCGGATGGGCATTGCGGTGAAATCCAGACTTCGGGAATATGCAATCTATTTTTCGATCTGGACCGTAGTCGGCCTCTTCTTCTTCAGTCAAGCCCTGACACAAAGAGCGTTTTCGCGGGATCCGACTCCGTGGTGGCATTACCTGGTTTCCTGGCTGGTGGGAGTGTACATCTTTGCGATCCTGACTCCCGTCATTCTTTGGCTGGGCCGCAGATTTCCGATCGAGCGCGGAAATTGGCCGCGCCGGACAACACTCCATCTGCTGTTCAGCGTGAGCTTTTCGTTCCTTCAACTCGGATGGGAAAGCGAGGTGTTGTTTCACCTGGGCATTTTTCCTTCCGTCATGAAAACGCTCGGGATCACGTTCGTTTTTCTGCTGATCATCGGTTTTCACCAAGGTATTGTTACGTACTGGACGATTCTGGGCATCCAGCATGCTCTCGCCTATTACCGCAGATACCAGGAGGGTGAGCGGCGCGCGCTGCAGTTGGAACTCGACGCATCCGAACTGAAGATGCAGCTGATGCGGGCACACTTGAGTGCGCTTAAGATGCAACTTCAGCCTCATTTTCTGTTCAACACGCTGAACGCCATCATGGTCCTGGTTCGGCAGCAGCGGGGGCGCCAGGCAGAGGAAATGCTGGGCCGGCTCAGCGATCTGTTGCGTTGTGTGCTCGAGGATGTAGAGACGCAGGAAGTGCCGCTGCGCCGGGAGTTCGAATACCTGCAGCTCTATTTATCCATCGAACAGGTTCGCTTTCAGGACCGAATGCGCGTGGACATCTCCGCAGATCCGGCGATTCTAGACGCCGCATTCCCTCACATGGGCCTGCAGCCGATTGTGGAAAACGCCATTCGTCACGGCGTCGGGCGGAGTTCGGCAGCGGGCGAGATCCGAATCAGCGCCTCTCGCCTGAACGGGAGGCTCGAGGTGCGGGTGCAGGATGACGGTCCCGGATTCGCTGGGTCGTCCTTCGTGGAAGGCCGGGGAATCGGGCTGGCGAATATACGCGCGCGCCTCCATCAACTCTACGGCGAAGCCGGGCAACTGACAGTTGAAAATCGCGAGCCGCGGGGGGCCACTGTAACGATCCTTCTTCCTTATCGCGTTATGTCCGGTATCGCCGCGACGGAATTGATAGAAGTGAATGCCTTTGACGACGTTGCTGGTTGACGATGAGCCTCTGGCGCGCGAAGGGCTGCGCATCCTGCTCTCGCGCGATCCGGAGATCGCATCAATACACGAAGCGAAGGACGGCCGCGAGGCGGTAGCGGCTATTCGCGATACAAAGCCGGATCTCGTCTTTCTGGACGTGCAAATGCCGGAGATGGATGGATTCTCGGTTATCAAGGAAGTCGGCGCGGAGCGCATGCCGGCAGTCGTGTTCGTCACGGCACACGATCAATACGCGATTCAGGCATTTGATATCAACGCGATCGATTACCTGCTGAAACCGGTCACGGAGGAGCGCTTTACCCAGGCGCTCGCGCGCGCCAAATCCCGCATGCGTCTCGCACCCGCGGACGAAGCGAGCCGACAAATCCTTTCGCTGCTGGAAACCATCGCATCGCCGCGGCGCCACTTGAAGCGTCTGGCGGTACGCTCTGCCGGTAAAACTGTTTTCGTCGATCTTGACGAGGTGGATTGGATTGAGGCTGCGGAAAACTATGTTCAACTGCACACCGGGCGCACAGGCCATCTGCTCCATGTGGCGATGAATACACTCGAGAAATCTCTCGATCCTGAGGTTTTCGTGCGCATTCATCGCTCGATCATTGTCAATGTAAGGCGCGTTAAAGAACTACAGCCCGCGCTGCACGGAGAATACGTCCTGACATTGCAGAGCGGAGTACGCCTGCAATCGGGTCGAGTTTACAGCCAAAAGGTGAAAGCTTTGTCTGCTAATCCGTTCTAGGTCTTACTTTCGATTTATTCGGCCCTCCATTCATCCAGTTCGTCAAAATTCATTTTCGAAAAGAAGGTTCGCGGTTCCACACTGGTCAAGAGCACAAAATGAACAACGATTCGATCGCTGAGCTGTGTGGGGTGACCAAGCGCTTCGGAAACATCACGGCGCTGAGCGGGCTTGACCTTCAGGTGCGCCGCGGCGAGCTGTTGGCAATACTCGGTCCAAACGGGGCGGGAAAAAGCACAGCCATTTGTCTGTTGCTGGGTCTACGGCAGCCCGATGCCGGCTCGGTTTTTCTTTTCGGCCAATCGCCGCTGCTCGTCGAAACGCGGAGGCGGGTTGGAGTGATGATGCAGGAAGCCGCCCTCGTGCCGGAGCTTCGTGTTCGGGAACAGATTGAACTGGTCGCCAGCTATTATCCGGCTCCGCTCACGCCCGACGAGGTCATGGAGATGACGCACACAGCCGCACTTCAAGATCGTCCATACAGCAAGCTTTCCGGAGGGCAAAAACGGCAGGTGCAGTTTGCGATTGCAATTTGTGGACGCCCGAAGTTGCTGTTCCTCGATGAGCCGACAGTTGGACTGGATGTGCAGGCACGCGAGATGATATGGGCCACCCTGCGCCAGCTCGTTGATGACGGGGCGTCGATCGTCCTGACGACCCACTATCTCGAAGAGGCGGAAGCGCTGGCAGACAGCGTCGCGGTTCTCGCCAACGGTCGCGTCATTGCGTCAGGCAGCGTGAGCGAGATGCGCGCTCTCGTGGTCCGCACGCGCATCAGTTGCTTCACCACGCTGGCGCTTGAAGAGGTCAAGACGTGGCCGGGCGTCGGGAGCGTCAGCCGAGAAAAGCAACGGCTGCACATTACTTCGAGCAATGCCGAAGCAGTTGTACGGCGATTGTTGGAGGCGGATGAAGATCTGCAGGAACTGGAAGTGCGTCGAGCGGGACTCGCGGACGTGTTCACTGAACTGACACAAGAGGCCGCATGATCGATTCGACTGCTGTTGCGATGCGCAACGACTTACTTTCCTTGCCCGCTATGCCCACAGGCCGGCTGTGGCGCGCGTATCTCACGGAAGCCAAGTACGAGTCGCTGCGCACGCTGCGGATGCCGGGGTTTGCCGCGCCCTTCCTCGCCCTCCCTGTGGCCCTGTACCTGTTGTTTGGCGTGGTTCTGTTCGGCGACGCACTCCGGAATGACGCGAGCGGTGCCGTAAATATTTTTCTCGCCTTCAGCGTCATGGGCGTGATGGGGCCGGGAATCTTCGGATTCGGCGTTTTTGTAGCGACAGAACGGGAACAAGGCCTGCTGACACTGAAGCGTGCTCTACCCACGCCGCCGGCTTCCTACCTGCTCGCGAAAATGCTCATGGCCATGTTCTTTGCCGTTATCATCATGGCCACGATGATCCTTGCCGCTGTGACGTTTGGCCATTTGAGACTTGCCGTCGGGCAGTTCTTTGGCATCGCAGTCGTCAACATTTTCGGAGCGCTGCCGTTTTGCGCACTAGGCCTGCTTATTGGCACGCGTGCGTCGGCTAAAGGTGCGCCCGCGTTTGTGAATCTTCTCTATTTGCCGATGATTTACCTTTCGGGTTTTTTCTTCCCGTTACCCAAATCCATTCACTGGATACAATTCGCATCGCCGGCGTACTATTTGGACCAGCTCGCCCTGAGAATAGCCGGCGCGCCGAGTCCTGGCGCAACCATGCTCGATGTTGCCATTCTGGCTGGCACGACGTTGCTGTTTGGCGCGTTTGCGGTCCGCCGCCTTGCGCGTATCGGATGATTGTTGGGCATACATTTGGGAGGGAGATACGTGATGCGATATTTGCTTCTACTTCTGTTGGGCGCCGCGATGGTTTTCGCGCAGGACGGCGCAGCAATTTACAAGCAACGCTGTTCCGGATGTCACGACACGCCCGGGACGCGTGTGCCGCCCTTCAGTGCGCTTCGTGCCATGGATGCGGGATCGATCCTCCGCTCGCTAGAAACCGGGCTCATGAAAACGCAAGCGGCTGGATTAACTAATAACCAGCTATACGCGCTGGTAGCATATCTCGCCTCTCCTACGCCGAAAGCGGTTGCGCCTCCGCCTCCCGCTGCATTCTGCGGTCAGGCGCCACAGCCTTTGTCCGGCGTTTCAGAAGGTCCGCGCTGGACCGGATGGAGTGTGGATGCCACGAATACGCGATTTCAGAATGCGGCGTCGGCGAACCTAACCGCTGCCGAGGTTCCAAAGCTGAAGCTGAAATGGGCATTTGGTTTAGAGGATGGAACCGCCGTACATTCGCAGCCTGCCGTTGCCGGCGGTCGCGTCTTCGTCGCGGGCCTGACGGGTCGAGTGTATTCCATTGATGCGCGTACCGGGTGCATTCAGTGGACGTTCGACGCGGTCCATCCGGTGCGCTCCGCCATCGTGATCGGAAAGGCAAGCGGCTCGGCCCAGAATCCGGCGATCTATTTCGGCGATCAAGGCGGGAACGCCTATGGAGTGGACGCCGGTACCGGCAAACCGCTCTGGAGAGTTCACGTCGACGATCACTTTGCCGCGCTGATTACCGGCGCACCACTCTTGCACAATGGTGTCTTGTACGTGCCCGTAACGTCCTTTGAGGAACTGCTTGCCAGCTCGCCTAGTTATGAGTGCTGTACGTTTCGCGGCGGTGTAGTCGCACTTGATGCCGCTACAGGCCAGCGCGTCTGGAAGGCGTACACCATTGCCGAAGCGCCGCGCGCCACTGAAAAGAGCAAAACGGGAACCCAAATGCACGGCCCCTCAGGAGCCGCTGTGTGGTCGAGTCCTACCTTCGACGAAAAAGCGGATCTCATCTACGTAGCGACCGGCGACAACTATTCGGATCCGTCCACCAACACAAGCGATGCCGTGATCGCACTTGATGCGAAGACCGGAAAGATCGTTTGGTCCAAGCAAGTCACACCCGGCGATGTCTACAACAACGGCTGCGGCAGTCCCGCTCAAACGAACTGTCCCGCCGAGCATGGGCACGACTTCGATTTCGGGCAATCTCCGATTCTGGTGCCGCTCGCGAATGGACGGCGAGCGCTGGTGATTGGACAGAAGTCCGGTATGGCGTATGCCTTAGATCCAGATCGGCAAGGCGAAATTCTCTGGCAGACGCGCGTCGGTCCTGGCGGGGTGCTCGGCGGCATCCAGTGGGGCTCCGCTGCCGATGGCGAAAACATGTATGTCGCGTTTTCCGGATTACAACTGACCATTGTTCCGGACAGTGCGGCTCCGAAAGGATACAGTCTCGGCGTCGATCCCAAGCAGGGCGGTGGCTTATTCGCGCTCCGGCTTTCGACTGGCGAAAAGGTCTGGAGTGCCAGCCCCGTAAGTTGCGGCGAACGCAAGCACTGCAGTCCCGCTCAATCGGCGGCGGTGACGGCGATTCCGGGCGTCGTCTTTTCCGGCTCCGTTGATGGGCATCTGCGGGCCTATGCAGCCGCTACCGGAGCGATTATTTGGGACGTGGATACCGAGCGCGAATACGACACCGTCAATGGACAAAAAGCACGCGGCGGATCGCTCGATGCCGCAGGACCGGTGATCGTAGGAGGGATGCTTTACGTGAACTCGGGGTATGGCCAGTGGGGCGGCATGCCAGGGAACGTCCTTCTGGCATTCTCGATGGACGGCAAGTAAGCGTTCGGCCTGAAGAAAACGCCGGGAAAAAGCGCGCACACTTCGGCTGCGCGAAGCCGATGCTAGAGTGAGTTCTTGCGTCACAATGTCAGGTTTGGACGGACTTTCCTGTGCCGTGCTTCGTAACTGGTTGCGCCGGGTTCATCGGCAGCACTCTGACGGACCGACTCCTGGCCCTCGGCCACGAGGTAACAGGGTACGATAACTTCTCGACGGGCCGGCGTGTGTTTCTTCGGAACGCCTTGCCCCAATCCAAATTTCAGTTAGTCGAAGGCGATCTACTCGATTCGCGCGCGCTCACGCGCGCTCTGAGCGGCAGCGAAATAGTTTTCCATCTCGGGGCGAATGCGGATGTGCGCTTTGGGACCGAACATCCGTCCAAAGATCTGCATCAGAACACTCTGGCGACTTTCAACGTCCTCGAAGCCATGCGCGCAAATGGCGTGAAGAAGATTGCCTTCTCCTCTACCGGCTCGGTTTACGGCGAAACAGAGGTGTTTCCGACGCCCGAAAATGCGCCATTCCCGTTGCAGACCTCACTCTATGGCGCGTCTAAGCTTGCCGCCGAGAGTTTTATCGAAGCCTATTGTGAAGGATTTGACTTTCATGCGTGCATTTTCCGATTCGTTTCCATTTTGGGCGAGCGTTACACGCATGGTCACGTGGTCGATTTCTACAACCAGCTAAAAGAACATCCCGGTGTATTGCGCGTGCTGGGCAATGGCAAACAACGCAAGTCCTACCTGTACGCGCAGGATTGTATCGATGCCATACTGATCGCGATCGAAAAATGCAAAGAGCGCGTCACTGTATTGAATCTAGGAACCGACGAGTACTGCGAGGTGAATAACTCGATCGGCTGGATCTGCTCAGAATTGGGGATAAAGCCTAAAGTCGAATACGCCGGCGGAGATCGAGGCTGGATCGGCGACAACCCGTTCATTTTTCTTGATTGCTCCGCGATGCGAGCGCTCGGCTGGCGGCCAAAATTGACGATCGAGCAGGGTGTCAGAAATACAGTCCGGTACTTACGCGATCATCCCGAGGTGTTCGAGAGAGGCGCATGAAACGCGAGGACCCCGGCATTCGAATTGCGATTATCGGATGCGGTCTGATCGGGCAAAAGCGGGCGGCAAGTGTAGGGACGGGCGCCGCCATTTCGGTGTGCTGTGATATCGACGCAGAGAGGGCTGGCGCACTGGCCAAGAAATATGCGGCGGTTGAGAGCACCCACTGGCAGTCTGCGACTACGCGCCCGGATGTCAACGCGGTCTTCGTCTCGACCACGCATAATATGCTGGCGCCGATCGCCCAGGCTGCAGCTTCACAGGGAAAACACGTTCTAATCGAAAAACCGGGAGCGTGCCGCGCCGGTGAACTGGATTCTGTCGCGGCTGCTGCTAAACAAACTGGCGCGCGAGTGCGGATTGGCTTTAATCATCGCTATCATCGCTCATTTCGCAAAGCACGGGAAATCTATGCGTCGGGCGCGCTTGCGGAGCTATTCTTCGTACGAGCTCGCTACGGTCATGGCGGCCGGCTCGGTTACGACAGGGAATGGCGATCGGTGCCTGAGCTTTCAGGCGGCGGAGAAGCGGTGGACCAAGGCGTGCACCTGCTGGATCTGGCACGCTGGTTCCTGGGCGATCTGTCGTTGGTTGGCGGGTGCGCGCCCACTTACTTCTGGAACATGGCTGTCGAGGATAACGCTTTTCTTTTGCTCGAGACCCCTGCCCGGCAAGTCGCCTTTCTGCATGCCAGTTGGACGGAATGGAAGAATCTGTTTTCGTTTGAGGTCTGCGGCCGCCTCGGCAAGTTGGAAATCGACGGCTTGGGAGGAAGCTATGGAACCGAACGGCTGATTCACTATCAAATGCAGCCGGACATGGGCCCGCCTCCGACGACGATCTATGAATATCCAATGGCTGACGATTCCTGGCGCGTGGAAACCGAAGAATTTCTGGACGATATCCGCCTCGGGCGAGAGCCTCGGCCGGGAATAGCAGATGCTCAGGCGGTGTTGAGAATCGTCGAGCAACTTTACGCATTTTCCAAATCGTGATTATTACCAGAAGCCCTTTACGGATCTCCTTGGGCGGTGGAGGCACCGACCTGCCGTCCTACTATCGCGAGTACGGCGGATTCGTCATCTCGGCCGGAATAGACAAATATGTCTACATCACACTCCACCAGACATTCGTAGAAGATCTGATTATCAAGTACTCGCACATGGAGCGGGTGACGCGGCTCGAAGATATCCAGCATCCTCTGATTCGAGAGGCGCTGACGCTCACCGGGCATGAGGCCAGGGCGCTGGAGATTGCCAGCATGTCCGATATCCCGGCGGGTACGGGATTGGGTTCCAGTGGAAGTTTTCTGACGGCGCTTTTACAGGCGCTGCACCTGCAACATAAGGTCATCGTGCCGAAACAGCAGTTGGCTGAAGAAGCTTGTCATATCGAAATCGAGCGTCTCGGCGAGCCGGTCGGGAAACAGGATCAGTACATCGCGGCATTCGGCGGCATCACCTGCTTTGAGTTCGCCTGCGACGGAACGGTGCGGGTCAATCCTCTGAAGCTGAGCTCGGAGACTCTGGCCAACCTGGAAGACAATCTGGTCCTCTTTTATACCGGTTACACGCGCTCGGCCGGCGAGATCCTGAGCGATCAAGACAAAAAAAGCAAGGACCGCGATCCGTCGATGATCGGAAATCTTCATTTTGTAAAGGAGCTTGGATTCCAAAGCAAGAGGGCTCTTGAAAGCGGCGATCTGCGCGGTTTTGCCGATGTCATGCATGTACATTGGGAGCACAAAAAGAAGCGCTCGAATAATATGAGCAACAGCCGGATCAACGAATGGTACGATCTGGCGCGCCGGAACGGCGCCCTGGGAGGCAAACTGATCGGTGCCGGCGGCGGCGGTTTTCTGATGTTCTACACCGAGGATAAAACCAAGTTGCGCCACGCCATGCGCGAGGCCGGTGTCCGGGAGGTACGCATTCGCTTCGATTTCCAGGGTACGATGCTGGTTACTCAGTCCTAGAGCGCGCGAAAATAAGCCTGAGAATGCTTCCTTGTGCCATTCTTTGCGGCGGACTGGCGACCAGGCTTCGACCGGTGACGGAAAGGATTCCAAAGTCGCTGATTTTGATCAACGGCGAGCCCTTCATTGCGCATCAGTTGCGGCTGCTGCGTTCGAAAGGTGTGAATCGGGTCGTGCTGTGCGCCGGCTTTTTGGGAGAAATGATTCAGGACACCGTAGGAACGGGCGCGGCGTTTGGTTTGGATATCGCCTACTCATTTGATGGCAAGACGCTGCTGGGCACGGCCGGCGCGATTCGCAAGGCGTCACCGCTTCTGGACGACGCATTTTTCGTACTCTACGGCGATTCTTACCTCAATTGCAATTATGCCGGGATCGCGAGTGCATTTGCCGCTTCAAATAAGTCCGGTTTGATGACCATCTACCGCAATCGTGGCCAGTATGATTCGAGTAACGTCGAAGCCGCCGATGGGTTGATCCTGCGCTACGATAAGCGTCATCAGAATCCGGCAATGGAATACATCGATTACGGGCTGGGCGTGTTTGCGCGCTCCGTATTCGAAACATTGCCCGGCGATCAACCAAAGGATCTCGCTGAGGTATACCAGCATTTATTGGCGTCGCGCGAGCTTGCGTCCTATGAAGTAGGCGAGCGTTTCTATGAAATCGGATCGGCGGAAGGCATTCGCGACTTACAGCAGTATCTCGCCGGTCGCGACGTGATGACCAACTTATGAATTTTTCCCAGCAATTTCTCGCGGAAGTACAGGAGATCAGCGACCAGCTCAATACGAACGAGATCGAGCGCATGGCCTCGCTTCTCCGCGAAGTACGCCAGGCGGATGGCAGACTCTTCATTTTAGGAGTGGGCGGAAGCGCAGCAAATGCTTCGCATGCGGTGAATGACTTTCGCAAAATTGTTGGTCTTGAAACGTATGCGCCTACGGACAATGTTTCCGAACTGACCGCGCGGACCAACGATGAGGGCTGGGCCAGCGTGTTCGATGCATGGCTGCGAGTGAGCCGTCTGAAGCCACAGGATGCCGTTCTGGTGCTCTCCGTCGGCGGCGGCAATCTAGAAAAGCAAGTGAGCCCGAACCTTGTCACCGCGCTGCAGTACGCGCGCTCGGTGGGAGCCAAAATTCTGGGAATTGTCGGACGCGATGGAGGTTACACGGCAACGGCCGCCGATTGCTGCATTGTCGTTCCAACCGTGAATGCCAACCACGTGACTCCGCACGCCGAAGCGTTCCAGGCGGTGATATGGCACCTGCTCGTTTCGCATCCGTCGCTCAAGATTCAGCAAACTCGTTGGGAGTCGGTCTGACGTTCTCATGACGGCCCGAGCTGTGTTCCTTGACCGCGATGGCGTCATCAACGAACCGGTCGTTCGAGGAGGTAAGCCTTATCCGCCGTCGAGCGTCGCCGAGACCATTCGTCGTCGCGGACGCGTTCGAAGCGTTGCAGAGATTGAAACGGCGCGGCTTCCTCCTCATTGTAGTTTCGAATCAGCCCGATGTGCGGCGTGGAACCACTCCTCGCCACACTGTCGAAGAGATACATGCATGGCTGGCCGCGCAGCTCCCACTGGACGATGTTTTCGTTTGTTATCACGATGATGCGGACGCCTGTGCCTGCCGGAAGCCGCTGCCTGGTCTCATTTTTGAAGCGGTAGCCAAATACGGCATCGACACCAACGTGAGCTATTTAATCGGAGACCGCTGGCGCGATATCGACGCTGGAGCAGCCGCGGGTTGCCGGACTATTTTCATCGACCGTCGCTATAATGAGCGAAGTCCGGCATCTGCCCAGGACGCTACCGTTTCCTCTTTGCCGGAGGCGGTGGACTGGATCATCGCACGAGAGAGCTATTGAAGTGAATTGCTTATCTCATCTTCGGGTGAAGATTTTCGCCGATGGAGCAAACCTTCCGGAGATGTGCAGCCTGTATCGCAATCCGCTGATATGCGGATTCACAACCAATCCGACTTTGATGCGGAAAGCTGGGATCGGCGACTACCAGGGGTTTGCCCGTCAGGTGCTCGCCGAAATTCCGGATCGGCCGATCTCGTTTGAAGTGTTCTCCGATGATTTCAGCGAGATGGAACAGCAGGCGATCAAGATCGCGAGCTGGGGCCCAAACGTGTATGTCAAAGTTCCCGTGACCAACACAGAAGGGCACTCGTCAATTCCACTCATTTGCAGGTTGGCGCGTCGGGGCGTTCAACTGAACGTCACCGCTTTGATGACTATCGAGCAGGTGGAGGAAGTCGGCAAAGCGATGAGCGCCTGTCCCAGCGGATACGTATCCGTGTTCGCGGGCCGCATTGCCGATACCGGTCGCGATCCTGTGCCACTGATGCGGAACGCGGTCGAAATCCTGGCCGGTTGGAATCATCTCGAGCTGATTTGGGCCAGCCCGCGCGAACTCCTGAACGTGTTTCAGGCGGACGCAATTGGTTGCCAGGTCATTACCGCTACGAACGATATTCTCAACAAGCTGCATTTGATCGGCAAGGACCTCAACGAGTATTCGCTTGAAACGGTGAAGATGTTCCGCGATGACGCCGTGCGCGCGGGCTTTTCGATCTAAAGTGTCCAAGCTGGTTGCGCACGGCAGGTCGGCCGCAGGATGATTGGTTCAACGGCCGTGAAGCGCAAACGGGAGCCGCTCGGCGAAGCGCGTCGCGAGTGCCCCATCTGTGAGTCGCCCCATCTCGACTACGAATTCATCGTAGATCGCGCTCCGGTTTGCGGCTGTCAGGATTGCGGCGTGTTGTTCCTGAATCCGCAACCGCTCGGCAAACCTTCTCAGGAACCGGTCCCTGCATCCTTTGAGCCGGATGCGCTCCACGGCATCTACCGAGCTAATGCGGCAGAGCGGTTCCGGCAACTGATCGCATATTCCGGGATACAGAGCGGTAGGTTACTGTTGATCGGGACGGATGTGCACCTGCAATCGGAAGCGCAGAATCGCGGGTTCGTGGTTTCGGCTCTCAGCGTGCGAGAGTTTGAATCCACCACTCCGAGCGAGCTGCCGGCGGCTTTGGACGGCTGTGTGCTGTTCTGCGCGTTAGAGCGCATGAGCGATCCGCTCGCTGCACTTCTCACGATTCGAGGCGCTCTGTCGCCGGGCAGCCCTCTGATGGTGATTTCCCCTACCACGGACAGTAAGGCCGCACGGCTTCTCAAGACTTCATGGTGGGAGTTCAATCGCTCGAACTTGTTCTATTTCTCCGTCGATTCGCTGCAGAACCTGCTGTTGAAAGCCGGTTTTGGCGACCCGATCATCTCGCCTGAGCGCAGCTTGGCATCCCTGAGCTATCTCAGGCAGAGAATTCAGGAGAGTGCCGTCGCGCAGCGCCGCTACAGTTGGTTGGGCCGGGCTATGTCGTTGAGCCCGGTACTACGCAACAAGAGTTTCCGATTTCTCTACGGCCGCACGCGAGTTCTGGTTCGCTCGAAGCCGCTTCCCGCAAAGCCGGTCCTGTCGGTCATCGTGCCTGTGTACAACGAGGCCGGAACCTTTGCAGAGCTGATCGAAGAACTTCTGGGAAAAACTATTCCTGGCGTCGACATCGAAGTCATCATCGTGGAAAGCAATTCGAGCGACGGCAGTAGAGATCTTGTGCTCGAATACCGGAATCATCCGCACGTGCAGATTATTCTCGAGGACAAACCGTCCGGCAAAGGACACGCGGTGCGCGCCGGGTTGCAAACGGCAACCGGCAGCATCGTTCTCTTTCAAGACGCCGATCTCGAATACGATATCAACGATTACGATGCTTTGCTCAGTCCGCTACTCCGCTATCAAAGCAATTTTGTGCTCGGATCGCGGCACGCCAGCGGAAAAAACAACTGGAAGATCCGGGAGTTTACCGATTCGCCGGGCCTCGCCATCTTTTTCAACTTGGGCCACATTATTTTTCTCACGCTGTTCAATTTTCTATACTCACAGCGCCTCCGCGATCCGTTCACCATGTTCAAGATATTTCGCAAAGAATGTCTCTACGGATTGACTTTCGAATGCAATCGCTTCGACTTCGATTACGAGATCGTGATCAAGCTCCTGCGCAAAGGTTATAAGCCGTTGGAACTGCCGGTAAATTACCGCTCCCGGTCGGTAAAAGACGGCAAGAAAGTCTCCATGTTCAGGGACCCGCCGACCTGGATTCGGGCACTTTTAAAATTTCGCAAAAGCCCGCTGTATGGCGGCGCGCCGGGACAGAATCAGACATAAATCCAGAGCTGCGGCTTACAAGTATTTGCGTCTGATTCTCAGAACGTCGCCAAACGCGCGAAAGAAATCTCCGGGTCGAACCTTCGAACCTTGCACATCGACCCACACCTCAAGCGGATACTCATAAATAGCTTCTTCGAAACGCTTGGACCCTTTGAATAGGTTCATATAGCGGGCCACGATCTCGACGTCGAAGACCCAGCGCGATAGGAAGGGCTCTGCGAAGATCTTGGGCAGTGTCTCATTAACACGAAACAATTTGGCGCCGCATTGCGTGTCGTAAATCGATAGCCGCAACATGATAGAAACCGCTGTTGCGAAGGTGCGGCCCAGGTAATGGCGCAGTTCGCTGCGTTCGACGCGCCGGCCAAGCAGCTTAACGCGCGACCCGAAGACCATGTCGATATGCGGATCGTCGTCCAGCACGCCTGCAAAGCGATGAACGGATTCCAGTGGAGTGGCAAGATCGGCATCCCAGTATCCGATGTACTCGGTTTCGAACTTCTGCAGGCCATAGTTGATCCCTGTACGGACGGCTTCGGCTTTGCCCTTATTTACCGGGTTAACCAGAACTTCGGCCCTCTCTTCGTATCCGCGGCAGATCTCCCGCAGGATTCGGGCCGTCTCGTCGCGGCTGCCATCTTCCACGAACAGCAGCCGTTTGCCTGGATTGGCTGCCAGAAAGTCGCGGAAACGATCCGATCTCAGCCGTTGCGCCTCGTTATAGCAAGGAATTACGAGGCAAACCCGGCACGCCTTGGTCGAAGCGGCAGGGTTGGAGGTTTCTATTGGCAATGCCTCTATTATGCAAGCGTTGGTCAAACGGGCCTTGTCCAGAGGCCGAGGCGTAGACGATCTACATGCCGAGGTAGTAGAATGCCTACAGCATGCCTAAGGACGCTTATCAAAATCACATAGAACTGCTGCAGGGCACGCTCGACATGCTGGTTCTGCAGACATTGCAATGGGGTCCTCAACACGGGTATGCGATCGGCAATGCCATACGCGCGAACTCGGGCGAGGTGCTGCGCGTAGAAACGGGCTCGCTGTATCCCGCGCTGCACCGTCTGGAACGACAGGGCTGGGTTAAATCGGAGTGGAAAATCACGGAGGCGAGCCAGCGCGCGAAGTATTACCGCCTCACACCAGCGGGTAAGAAGAAACTCCTTTCTGAACGGACGAAGTGGGAGCAGGTTGTGAATGCGGTCGCGGGCGTGCTCAATCCGCGGATAAACGAAATATAGACATGGGCTTTGCAACCTTCTTTCGATGGCGCCGCAGCCGCGAAGCGGATCTGGAGGACGAGATCCAAAGTCATTTGCGAATGGCCGTGCGCGACCGCATGGATCGCGGGGTGAGCGCGGCGGACGCCAGTGGGTCTGCGAAGCGGGAGTTCGGAAACGTGGGATTGGTGAAAGAGGTCACGCGCCAGATGTGGGGTTGGACGTCGGTGGAGAGACTGCTTCAGGACGTCCGGTATGCCGGGCGAGTGCTTCGCAAGAATCGCGGATTCACCGCCGTCGCCGTGTTGTCGGTCGCTCTCGGTGTCGGAGCAAATACCGCAATCTTCACGGTGATTGACGCAGTGATGCTCAAATCGCTACCTGTTCGGAATCCGAATGAGCTGGTTATCGTTGGAAATCCCACCTGGACCAGCGGAGTCTCGGCAGGTGGCCCACTTATCGACGAGTTTTCTTATCCATTCTATGAGAGATTCCGGCAAGAGAATCGCGTCTTCCGCGATGTTTATGCGACTGGGCGTTGTGAGCAACTGAACATTTTGTTCCCGGACGCATCGAGCACGGGAAGCACCGAGCAGAAGCCCCGCGGCCGCTTTGTTACCGGCAACTTTTTTAGTGTCCTTGGAGTTCCTGCGGCAATGGGACGGACGTTCACGGAAAAGGAAGTAGCGGCTCCCGGCAGTGATCCGGTCGTGGTTATCAGCTACGGCTATTGGGAGCGGCAGTTTGCCCGTGAGCCCACGATCATTGGCCGCAAAGTCAACGTCAATGGCTCTGGTTTCACGATTATCGGCGTTACCCCGCGAAGTTTCTTTGGCGATATCGTAGGTGCGCCGGCGGATCTGTGGTTTCCGGTTACGATGCAGGCGCAGGCGAATCCGGGGCACGACTATTTGAAAGACAAGCAAACTTCCTGGCTGCTGCTGATGGGACGGCTGAAGCCGGGCGTTTCTCTGGCGCAAGCCAATGCCGCGGTCAACGTGACAGCCACGCACATCTTTTCCGATTTGTACAAGAACGAAAGTCCGGAGAGTCTTCGGCGGCTGCTAAAGGAGAAATTTTCCGTATCCTCCGGCGCGCGCGGCTTCTCGCGGCTGCGCGTGGGTTTTTCGCTACCGCTGCTGACGCTCATGGGAATTGTCGGCTTGATTTTGCTGATCTGTTGCGGGAACGTAGCAAATCTGCAATTGGCCCGCGCGGTAAGCCGCACGCGTGAAATGGGTTTGCGCATGGCGGTCGGCGCGGGGCGCGCGCGCATCGTGCGGCAATTATTGACCGAGAGCCTGGCGCTTTCACTCGGCGGGGGCGCTGCAGGATTGCTCCTGGCGTTTTGGGGAAGCCGTGTACTGGTGCGGCTCGTCTCGCAAGCTGCACCCGTCAGGCTCGACCTTCAGCTTGACAGCCGAGTGTTGCTTTTCACTTTCTTGTTGTCTCTTTTCGCCGGACTGCTCTTCGGGCTGACCCCCGCCTGGAACACTACACGGCTGGATGTTGTTTCGAGCTTGAAGGAGAGCAAATCGGGTCAGCCGGACGGTTTCAGCCGCGCATTTGGCAAACTGCTCATCGTGTCTCAAATCGTCCTTTCATTAGTTCTTCTCGTGGGGGCCGGCCTATTTATCCGTACGCTGCAGAATCTGGAAAAAGTGGACGTGGGCTACGCGCGCAACGGTCTTCTGCTTGTCGAATTGGATCCGCGCGGCGGCGGATATAGCGACGCGAAGGTCAACCAGGCTACCCGTCAACTCACCGAGCGCCTGCAGCGCATACCGGGTGTCCAGGAAATCACGTTTTCGGAAAATGGTCTCTTCAGCGGCACTGAGTCCGACTCAAGTGTCGATGTCGAAGGATATACGCCACCGACTCCGCAAGACAAAGAAGACGCATATGACCGTATCGGCCCCGGATACTTTACGACAATCGGCGCTCTCTTAATTCAGGGCCGCGGGATTGGAGTTCAAGATACCGAGCAAACAGCGAAGGTAACCGTGATCAACGAAAAGATGGCGCGATTCTACTTTCCGCGAACAAATCCGATTGGACACCATATCTTCGAAGGCACTGGCAAGGACCGGATCGCATTTACGATCGTGGGCGTAGTCCGCGACGTCAAACAGAGCGCCTTGCGCGAGCCAGCTAGCCGCCGCTTTTACAAAGCATTCCTGCAGCATGCCGATTCGGATCCCATCGAAGTAATTAATTTTGAGATCCGCACGGCGATGCCGTCTTCGGATATCAGCGCCGAAGTGCGCCGAGCGATTCGCGATTTCAACTCCAGTCTGCCCATCAGCAAGATCGAAACCGCCGATGCGCTGATCGACGATACTCTGATCCAGGAACATCTAATTGCGAAATTGTCGGCATTCTTCGGGATTCTGGCACTCGTGCTGGCGGCCATCGGACTCTACGGAGTCATGTCCTATATGACTGCACGCCGCACCATGGAGATCGGTATTCGCTTTGCACTGGGGGCGGCGAAAACAACAGTAATGAGCATGGTGTTGAAGGACACTCTCCAGTTGGTAGCGATCGGTCTGGCAATCGGAATTCTGGCATCGGCGCTCACTGCCAAGTTGTTCGCCAAGAGCCTGTTCGGATTATCGGCGTTCGATCCGCTAACCAGCATCCTGGCAGCTTGTGTGATCACTGTGGCGGCCGGAATTGCTGCCTACCTTCCCGCCTGGCGGGCCGCGCGTGTCGATCCGCTTATCGCGCTGCGCTATGAGTAAAACGCGGAAACAACGTGAGATCCCGGATCAGATACTGTGCACCGGTAATCGGACAATGTCATCGACCTGCATCGTTTCTTTCACCACAAAGGGCTCGCCGTATCGCGTGCCGATAAGATTGCCGTAAAAACGCGCAACCGCCGCGAGTCGTTCTTTCACCTCGCTATGGGAGGGAAACAGATCCGATGCTTCCGCCGAATCGCCATATTGTGAGGTGTAGCTCAGCAATGCAGCCATACGGCGGTCGAATTGGCGCGAGATATCGACGACGAATGAGGGCGTGACGTTCGCATAGAGCGACGAATAGAGGATTTTGAATGGCCGATGTGGAGGCGTATCTTCTTCGAGCCGCCGCAGACCCGATAAGAAACAGGCCTCGTAACCGATTTCGGTGGCACGATAATGATCGGGATGGCGCCCGCTCCAGTAAGGGAGAATGACGACTCGGGGGCGTAGGCGCCGAATCACGCCGGCGAGCGTCATGCGGGCTGTGATTGTGTTCTCGAGACGCGCATCCGGCCAGCGAAGATTTTCGCGCCAGGCGAGGAGCAGATGCTCTCCTGCCCTTTGCGCTTCTTGCATGCGCAATTCCGGTGTGCCGCGGCTGCCCATATCGCCTGCCGTTAGATCGAGAACACCGGTACGGTAGCCCGATTCTGCCGAGCGGATCAGCGTTCCCCCACATGTCTGCTCGACATCGTCCGGGTGGGCTGCAATCGCGAGCAGGTCGAGTGGCCGCTGGTTTTCAAACGCCGCGTTCGGATCCCGCCAGTCGTGCATTGCCGCTTAATAGGAATAGCGGCGCCGGGTACTGGCAAATACCCGTACCAGCAAAATGCCCGCAAGAAATCCGCCGACGTGCGCGAACCAGGCAATTCCCTGAGCCTGCGAGACGCTGGTGAGCGATCCCAAGCCGCTGAGTAACTGGAGAGCGAACCAATAGATGAGCATGAACGCGGCGGGTAAGTCCACCGTCGTCACGAAGATCACGATAAAAATCAGAGTGACAACGCGAACGCGCGGATAAAGAATCAGAAACGCGCCCATTACGCCCGCTATGGCCCCGCTCGCCCCGATGGTGGGCACTGGACTGCCAAGGCTTGTGAGGAACTGGACGGCGGCAGAAGCGATGCCGGCGATCAAATAAAAAATCAAAAACTTGGCCGATCCCATCGCATCCTCGATGTGCGATCCGAACACCCAAAGAAACCACATATTGCCGATCAGATGCAGCCATCCGCCATGTAGAAACATGGACGTGACCAAAGTGGCGAGATGCAGTTGATCGGGAACCAGCGCGTACTGTTCAATAAAATGGTCGCGCAAATAAGGCGGCAGAGCCATCTCGTAAAGAAAGCACAACGTGTTCACTACGATGAGCAGGATTGTGACGGCCGGCGTGGATTGGCGGAGCAGCAGCGCGCGAAGAGGAATCATGCGTTCGAGCCGGAAACTTCAAGGGC
This sequence comes from uncultured Acidobacteriaceae bacterium, assembly GCA_963722935.1. Taxonomy (GTDB): domain Bacteria; phylum Acidobacteriota; class Terriglobia; order Bryobacterales; family Bryobacteraceae; genus Bog-105. The sequence goes on from CAVROY010000004.1 coordinate 524,823, forward strand.
CATCCACCACGTACGGGCGTGATTGCAGGTCGATTCGATCCACACGAGACACTCGCCGGTTCCTGGCTCAATCAGCAAATTCACGGTTCCTGTTTCGTTGAACGATTGTTCTTGAACAATATTACTGCCTAGTCTCTCAGCTCAGTGTGACCTCGGCATAGCTTCCAGGAGTAGCAGCATTGATGGCCGCCGCGATTCTTCCAATCTGCAATCGCACGACTGGCCATTGGGGGCTGCTCAGGACGACAATGGCAATTCTGCGACCTGCAAGGTTCTGCTGGTAGCGGATGTTTTTGTCTGCTGTGAGGAGCACGTCGAAACCGGCTCCCTCAGCCTGGGCCAGCAATCGCCATTTGAAAGTCTATCCCATCCCAGCTCTTTGGCCTTTGTGACCGTGTGACCCGAAAGGAAGCGGGCGATACCAACGGGCGTTACATGGTCAAACAGGATGAGCATCCGCAGGAGACTTTGCTGGGGAAGCGGGGATGGGCGCCGGGTCAAGACTGCGCGCGGCAAATTCAAGTACAGCGTTGATTTGTTCCCGCGTGATATCAAACTGCTCGATGATCTCATCGATTGTAGCCCCCGCTTCGAGGTTCTCGAACACTGCGGATACGGGCATTCGGGTATCGCGAAACACCCATGCTCCGCTGAGCCTGCCTGGGACGCTTTCAACGGCGGGGCATTGGGACCAGTCGAGAGTTGCCATAATGTCTGTCTCTTTGATCGTAGACTTTTAGCACGCCTTTGCGGTGAAATGACGAGCCAACTCCGGATGATCGCGGCGCCTCACCTTACCGGCAACTGCATCGCCCAGAAGCGCGGTCACTTCGGGACAAGCGGGAATGTGCCCGCGCGCTCCAATTGCCGTACAATTCAGCGCCGCCGCGGCATTGGAAAATTCGAGCGCCTCCTCGATGGGTATCCCGCGGAGCATGGCGTAACAGAATGCACCATGAAAAACATCGCCAGCGCCGGTGGTGTCCACGCACGGCACCTCGAAAGCCGCGGAATATACAAACGCGCCGTCCCGAAGAGCCATCGAGCCATACTCCCCCAGGGTCATCGCGGCAACCTGAAAACCGTACTCGTGCTGCAAGGCTTGGAGCGCGATAAACGGATCCGATTCGCCGGTCCACTTTCCGGGCCAGCTCGAGCTGGCAACCAGATAATCGACGCTTTTCAGCACAGACTCAAAACCAGGATAGATGGTGTCGACGTCGAGCGAAACCGGAATACCATGCTGGCGAGCTACCGAAGCTGCATAGGCTGCCATATCGGTGTCGTACCCATCGATGTGCAGCAATTTTGCTTCCGTAATATCTTGCGCGCCGATTTCCGACGAGTCGAGACGTAGACACTCGGGGCGCTGCCACAAGACGGTACGTTCTCCGGTGCTTTCGTCAATCATGATATATGCGGTTTGGTTGGGGCAACCCGGGCGAACAATCAAGCCGCTGGTATCGACGCCGGTACCTTCCAAGCTGTGCCGTTGGATCTCACCACGCCGATCGTCGCCGATGGTACCGATATATTTTGTGCGCAATCCGAGCTTCGCGCAGGCAACAATGGCCGTAGCGACCTGCCCGCCCGGACTCAGGAGCTCACGATCGAACGCTACCTTGCCCGCGTACGGAGGGAATTCCGGAACGAGTATTAAGGTATCGGTGGCATTGAGCCCAATGCCCACCACATCGAAAGGCAGACTCAATCGAGGCTACTTCTTGATGGAATCGGGAACCTCATAGAGATAAATCATGTGAGTGTCTCCGTGATGTCCCTGGCTCGCCGCAGTGTCGATCGGCTTCCATCCGGGAATCGGATAGTCATACGATACAACACGCGAATGCGGGCGCAAATAACGCTCTAAATTCGGCCGCAACGTGTCATTCGCGATAGGCGCAAGATATAGCGTAACCACATTTGCGGAACTCAAGTCGGTGGCCATAAAATCTCCATGAACGACGGTAACCCGACTCTGCAGGCCGTGTTTACGGACGTTCTGGGCCGCTTTTTCGGCGAGGCTTTCCCCGATTTCGATCCCCACAGCTTTGACTTTGTACTTCTCCGCGGCGGCAATGAGGATCCGCCCGTCGCCGCAACCCAGGTCATAGAGCGTTTCGCCGGGCTTCAGATTAGCGATGGAGAGCATTTTGTCCACCGCATGCTCAGGCGCAACTACGTACGGCGCAAGGTTATTCTTGTATTTCTTTAGATTCGGATAATCGTATTGCTGGGCGTTCGAAGAAACCGCCAGACACGCAAACACCGTCAACGCCAGAACGCCGCTCCGAGGCTCCCGGACTCTCATAGGTTAACTGTCCCCTGGTCTTCTTAGCTTACCTCGCCGTGAGCAAGTCATTGAGTGCCGGCCGTGGCCGCCGTCGCCAGGGCGTGCTGGCGCTTCCTACGCACAATGCGATTTAACATCTCGCTGGTAGAAAACCAAAGATCACGCGGTCGCGAGATGGTATATTCCGTTCCCTTGAACGTCTTAATGGCGTGGCTGATCGAATCCTTCCACGGCACCGCCTGAGGGTTCAAGTTGTAGTTCATGTAGAAGACAGGGCAGTCAACATCTCCGATGCGCCGCAGATCGTCTTGGGGTACATCGGCGTCCAGCATGGCCTTGGGACCTGCGAAAATGACTGCATCCGGGCGAGATACCGTGCCCACCTCGCGTTCAATCAAGTCCTCTAAAAAGTCCGTCTCACTATGCTTCTGGCCCAATTGCAGAACGTTTACCGTGCCCAGCTTCATGGTTCGGAGGGCACGGCCGAGCGCGGGAAAGTCGATAAGAGCTCCACTATCCTGACGATAAACGATGCGCCCCTCATGGACATTGAAGGCTACTAGCGACACGCGGGAGACATGCGGATCGCGTTCAATGGCTTTCAGGATGCTGACAAGCGCGTCGGTATCGGAGCGCTGAAGCTCCGGGGAAAGTGAATTTTGAGGAGCAAAATTCACCAATAACTTTAGCTTCAGCCCGTCCTGGACGCCAGCGTCCTGATGGTTGACCGCGTCGTCATTCGTAAAGGGCTCCGGGGAGGTCTCGGAGACGTCGTTCGGATTAATAAAGAGGGGAATCGGCTTGTCCTTGGGTGCCAGCGTTGCTTCCACATCCCAGCTCGATGAGCAGATGCGCTCCATGCGGTCCCGCATCAGCCAATCGACGTGGTATTTCCCTTCTCCTACGTCCACTGTTCCCTGGAGCAGGGCATCTCCTTTTGCATCGTCGTCGATGGCGGGCACGTGGTAGTGCTGGACGAAATACGCCGCGCGCGAAGGGTCGGCCTGTGGGTAGACGCGGAAGATTATCGTTAAGACTTCGCCGACCCCGGATAGCTCCCGGAGCGGAACCGTGACCTCATAGCCGCTATGGAAACGCAAATCGAAGCCCAAGTCGGGCTTGCGATCGGTGACGGTGCAGGGCAAGTCTTTTCGGGCGTCGTCGGCAGCCAGGGTTGCCATGTCCGATGGCATCAAGGTGAGTGGCTCACCGGGTTGGGACGGCTTCAGCAGCATTTGCGGGCACGCGGGCGGCGTGGCGGCAGAAAACAGAATGAGGGTTAGAACCGGACCGGCATATCCGAGACCCCGACGGAGCTGTCGGACCAAGCGCCGAGCAAGCGAACACGACCGAACAAACCGCGCTGCCATATTCCCCAAGTAGAGGCCGGGACGGAAATCCCCGTCGTTCGAAACCGCTGGTTTCATATTATGCCGCAAATTGCGGGAATCCACTACGGTGTTCTTGCGGCGTCAACGGACATTTCGTACCGGAACTCAACCGTCTGATGCAGACTGGTGGCACTCTGGAACGCAAATTCTCAGCGTCCGGTACTAAAGCGGGTTGTTGTGATACAGTGCGATTGACTATGGCTTCCCGCAGCGTAAATAAGGTGATTCTGCTTGGAAATCTCGGGCGCGATGCCGAGACAAAATTTACTCCGTCCGGGGCGGCGGTGACGAAATTCGCAGTGGCCACCACGCGAAGCTGGAAGGACCAGCAATCGAACGAGTGGAAGGAAGAGACGAACTGGACCAACGTTGTTGTGTGGCGGCAGGAAAACCTGGCTAACTATCTCACGAAAGGCAAGCAGGTGTACGTGGAGGGCCGACTTCAGACCCGCAGCTATGACGACAAGGACGGCAAGAAGGTATATGCCACAGAGGTTGTGGCAGAGGACGTGATCCTGTTGGGCAGCCGGGGCGAGGGCAGCGGCGGCTTTGAGGCTGGGAGCGCCCGATCGGCCGGAGCTTCCAGCGCCGGCGGCCGGGGAAAAGGCAGCGCTCCGGCGAGCGCACCCGCGGACGATTTTGGAGAGATGGGAATCACGGATGACGATGTGCCATTCTAGGCGTTGCGCTGTGTAGGTGCAGAGCAGCGGCGATGGCAAAGAGGCCTGGCGTTGCCGAGGCGGTGTTCAATATGTCACAAATGCGGGAAGGCGCGTATGAGCCGGGTGATCAACTCGATATCCTGCTTATCGAAAACGATCCGGCGGCCGCCCGTCTGACCAAGGAAGCATTTCGCGAAGCCGGCCTGAAAGAGTGCGTCAGTTCGGTGCCGGACGGCGAAGAAGCGCTGGCCCGGTTACGGCATGAAGGCAAATACGGCGAGGAACCGCACCCGGACATCATCTTCTTAGATCTTCATCTGCCCAAAAAATCCGGTTTGGAAGTATTGGCTGAAATCAAGGGCAACCCGCGGCTTAAACTCACGCCCGTGGTGGTCGTCTCCGGCTCCGACGATCCGCAAGAGGTGCGGGAAGCTTATGAGCTGCATGCCAGTTGTTACATTCGCAAACCGGACGATTTGCATCATTTTCTTCACTTCATCCGGGTCTGCTTTGAATTCTGGGGCAGCGTCGTAACGCTCCCGCCGAAGCCGGAACTTGCCGCCGGGATGCGTTAACCCGGGCATTGGCGCTTGAAGGCCTCCTCTTCGAGCGCAGGACACGGCTACTGACCGGTACCCAGCCGCTTTTCACCGATTTCATACTGCGCGCCGTCACAGGCGTCTCTAGCATAAAAATCGAGGCGAAACGATGCAAACGATGCAAATCAAACAGACGATCTCCCGGCACAGCGATTGGGAGAGTATCGCGCTCCCGATTATTCTGATGATTACCGGATTGGTGTTGCTCGGCGGGGACTACTTAGGGATGCTCTCGCTCGAACGCATTCAGAACCTCTGGCCGGTCGCACTGATCGCGACAGGTCTGGTGGAGTTATTGCCGGTCGGCAGCGAACATCACGGCTGAAAGATCTAGATGTCAGATAACTTCGGCAGCCAGAACCCGCCGCCCGGGTACGACCCGCGCCAGGAACGCGATTACCGCGGCGAGACGGGTGCGTGCTGGAGAGGGCGCTACGGGCGTAGTACTTCGTCCAAGCTCATTGGCGCCATCATTCTCATCGGTGCCGGAACGCTTCTGTTCCTCGACAATATCGGCCTGCTGCCGATTCATAATGTCTGGGACTACTGGCCCATCATTCTAGTCGCTATTGGAGTGGGGAAGATTTCCACGGCCCGCTATGCGTCGGATCGGGTTCTGGGAGTCGTCCTGGTCGTGTTTGGCGCGTTACTGCTGCTGGTCAGCCTGCACGTCGTCGCAATTCATTCCTGGAGCAACGATTGGCCGATTTCTATCCTGCTGATCGGTTTAGGTTGTGCGGCGCTGGTGAAAGCGGTGGAATCGAGCAGCGGCTCGCGAGCCCACGTCGGTTTTCCGCGCCACCCGCCCCGCCCCAAGCTGGTCAATGGTTTGCATGAACAGGCTGTTTTCGGAAATGTGCAACGCCGGTTAAACAATGAGCTGTTCACGGGCGCCGACCTCCACAGCGTATTCGGTCATATTGAACTGGATCTGAGGGGCGCTCGGACGGAGCCGAAAAACGGCTCGCTGATCGTCAACATCGAATGTGTATTTGGAGCCATTAAGTTGCGCGTTCCTCAAACATGGCGGGTGGAGGCCCACGTCGAGGGGGTATTCGGCAGTTTCGAGGACAAAACAATTCCGGTCACGGCTACGCAAGGTTTTGAACCAACCATATTGCTCCTTACCGGCAGTTATGTTTTCGGCGGTATTGAGCTCGATAACTGAGGAGCGGGTCGAGCGCTGATATGCACCCGATTCTGCGAACTGGAAGCGGAGTCCTACTCTACACGGCGGTGTGGGTGCTTTTCGGCGCCATGTTCGCTGTCATGCTGAGGGCCTCCGGACACATGTCCTGGACCGAAAGCGCAATGATCGCGACTCCGGTTATTGTGATTCTGGCTTTAGGATGCCTCGCGCCGTGGTTTTCTTCGCGGGCTTTACCGCTCAGTTCCACGCCTCTTTGGAAAGTGATAAGCACGCACATCCTTACCGGAATGTGCATTAGCGCCATCGCGCTGGCGCCGGCTCGTCTGGTAGCCGCGGCTTCCAGGGCCAGCTTTCCAAACCTGAGCAGCCGGGTTCATTCAGCAATGCCCGTACTGGCCCCGATGGCCTTGGTTATTTATCTGCTTTCGGTGGCGCTGCATTATGCGCTGCATGCGGTCGAATCGTCACGGCAAGCCGAACTGCTGTCGCGCGAGGCGGAACTCAAGGCGTTAAAGGCCCAAGTCAATCCTCATTTTCTGTTCAACTCGCTGAATTCCATCAGCGCTTTGACGAGTTTGGACCCGGCCAAGGCGCGCGATATGTGTGTGCGGCTTTCCGAGTTCTTACGCAATTCGCTTCGTTTGGGGGAACGGACCAGCATTCCATTCGCCGAGGAGCTGGCGCTGACACGAACCTATCTGGATGTCGAGCAGGTCCGTTTTGGCGCACGATTGCGCACACGCCAAGATTTCGAGCCCGCCTGCACGGATTGCGAAGTCCCGCCTCTGTTGGTACAGCCGCTGGTCGAAAATTCCATCAAACATGGAATCGCAACTCTGGTGGAGGGCGGGGAAATTACGATGACCGGCCGCCGCATGCGAGATTTCGTCCGCATCACGATCGAAAATCCCTTCGATCCGGAAGCGCCGGAAACGCGGCGAAACGGTTTCGGGCTGGCGAGCGTGAGGAACAGGCTGTACGCCCGCTATGGAGGCGCGGCCAAGCTCGAAATTCAGGTGGATGAAAGCCGTTATCGCGTGGTTCTCACGATTCCTTGCGATTCGCCGTTGGAGAAGACCTAGTGAAGAAAATTCATGCCGTGATTGCGGATGACGAAGATCTGGCTCGTCAGATCCTCCATGAATATTTGCGCGGAGAAGAAGACATCGAAATCGTGGCGGAGTGTACGAATGGCTTCGACGCGGTCAAAGCGGTCGCCGAGCGTAAGCCCGATTTACTGTTTCTGGATGTCCAGATGCCGAAGCTCGACGGATTCGAGGTACTGGAGCTGATTGATGGCGACATTGCCGTCGTGTTTGTCACGGCATACGATCAATACGCAATGAAAGCTTTTGACGCGGCCGCAGTGGATTATCTGCTGAAACCATTCGATCTGGAACGCTTCCGGACGGCCTTGCAGCGCGTACGACGGAGGCTCGGCGAAAACCGCCAGCAGAGTGCAAGTGACCTGAAAGCTGCCGCTCAGCCGCCCGGACAATATACACAACGCATCGTCATTAAAGATGGAGCGCGTGTGCACATCATTCCAATCGATCAGCTCGATTATGCGGAAGCGCAGGACGACTACGTGGCGCTCCACAGCACGGGCAAGACGTATCTCAAACAGCAGACGATTTCGAGTCTCGAAGCCATACTCGATCCGCAACGGTTCGTGCGGGTGCATCGATCTTTCCTGATCGCTCTGGAGCGTGTGTCGAAAATCGAACCGTACACCAAGGACACGCGCATCGCGGTGCTGGCCGAGGGCTCGCAGATTCCGGTCAGCCGGGCGGGTTATATGCGTTTAAAGGAATTGATGGAGCGGGGATGAAAGCGCTAACCTGCTGCGCAGTACGGCGCGATCAGTGCGCCCGGGCGCGCATCTCCTGCTGCTTTAATTCTTCACGAAATTCAGCCTCTGAATTGTCAACGAATTCGCGCAGTTCCTCGGGATCGACGAATGCGTTCGGATCGCCAGCCTCCAGCCGCTTGAGCTTCTCGTCACGATGAAAGAATTCCGGATGCGGCCCAAGAAAGACGTCGCAAGCCAACGCGCGCAGGCTATCGAAACTGTGTTCGTAATCGCGCACGATGCCGGGATATTTTGGATTATTGACGAGTTGGTTTCCCGCCACGGTGGTGCTGCAGTAAAACACCACTTGATAGGCCCGTCCCCGGGTTTGAACGGGCATCGTCCAAGTAGTGCATCCTTTCGTATGGCCGGGCGTCAGATGAGCGGTCATCACCGAACCGCCCAGCGACACCTGGTCGCCATCGCGAATGGTGCGATCGACGTGGACGGCGGGGAAATGGTAGTCCCGTTGCCCGGGACCGTAGCTCAGTTGATGGCCTGTAATCAATGTTTGCCGGTCGGGTTCGCTGGCGATCATTTGCGCTCCGGACAGCTTCTTCAGCTCAGCTAAACCCCCGCAGTGATCGTAATGTGCGTGGCTGTTGAGCAGATATCTGATCTGGTTGACGTGAAAACCAAGCGCCGCGATATTCCGCTCGATGAGCGGGGCGCTTTCGGGCAAACCGCCATCGAGGAGGATGTCGCCCCGGGGAGTCGTAACCAGGAAAGAAGACACGCCGGAAGTGCCAACGTAATATACGTTTCCGATAATCTGGAAGGGCTTTGCGGGTCTGTTCCACTCGGCGCGCTGACTTTGATTTTGTTGCGCGCCGATCATGACGCTCTCAATGAGAAGAGCGAGTGCGGTTATCGGTATTCTCACGTTTCGACTAGCCGGAGGTTAACACGAGCGGTGTCTTCGCTTTAATAGAAGGTTATGACTAACGGGAATTGCGACATCGGATTGATCGGGCTGGCCGTCATGGGCCAGAACCTGGTGCTCAATATGAACGACCACGGATATCGAGTGGCGGTTTTCAACCGGACCGTATCCAAAGTCGACGATTTTCTGGAACACGAAGCGAAAGGCACGCAAGTTACCGGCGCACACTCCATCGAAGAGCTGGTCGGAGCGCTGAAGAAGCCGCGCCGCATCATGCTGATGGTGAAAGCCGGGGAGACGGTAGATCAGATGATGGATCAGCTTCTGCCGCATCTCGAAAAAGGCGACATTCTCATCGACGGCGGCAACTCCCATTTTCCGGATACAACGCGTCGCACAAGAGCGCTTGCCGGGAAAGGGATTCTCTTCGTTGGAACTGGAGTATCAGGAGGAGAGGAAGGCGCGCGCCACGGTCCGTCCATCATGCCTGGAGGCAATCCGGAGGCATGGCCGCATGTCAAAGAGATTTTTCAATCGATCGCCGCGAAGGTGGAAGACGGCTCGCCATGCTGCGAGTGGGTAGGCGAAGAGGGCGCGGGCCACTACGTGAAGATGGTGCACAACGGCATCGAATACGGCGACATGCAGTTAATCTGCGAGGCATATCAACTGCTCAGAGACGGGCTCGGTCTCAAGCCGGACGAATTGCACGAGGTATTCGCTGAATGGAATCGGGGCGAGCTGGACAGCTTCCTGATCGAAATTACTGCCGATATCTTCACCAAAAAAGACCAAGACGGCGGGCCGCTCATCGACAAAATTCTGGACACAGCGGGCCAAAAGGGAACCGGGAAATGGACGGCCATCAGCGCGCTGGATCTAGGGATGCCCGTAACTCTTATCGGCGAGGCGGTTTTCGCGCGTTGCCTCTCGGCGCTGAAGGACGAAAGGACAGCCGCATCGAAAGTGTTGAATTCGCCGCCTCACAACACCGATGCTCACGATCGAGCGGTTTTCATCGAGAACGTCCGGCGCGCGCTCTACTGCTCGAAAATCGTCTCGTATGCACAGGGCTATATGCTCTTGCGCGAAGCGGGAAAAGACCAAGGCTGGAACCTGAATATGGGTGGAATCGCATTGATGTGGCGCGGCGGCTGCATTATCCGGAGCCGGTTCCTGGGCGAAATCAAGAAAGCTTACGATACCAATCCGCGCTTGACCAATCTGCTGCTCGATGATTTCTTCAGCTCGGTGCTGAACGAATATCAGGAATCGTGGCGGCGCGCGATGATCCACGCTGTAGGCTTCGGTGTTCCTACGCCCGCGTTCTCGACCGCACTGGCCTTTTACGATGGTTATCGGACAGAGCGTCTTCCGGCGAATTTACTACAGGCGCAGCGCGATTATTTTGGCGCCCATACGTACGAGCGTGTCGATAAGCCGCGCGGCCAGTTCTTCCACACCAACTGGACGGGTCGAGGCGGCCGGGTCTCTTCGGGCTCCTACAATGCGTAATTTCGGGCGAACGCCGACGAGCGGTAATCTTTTCAGAAGGTGCGCGATCTAAGTATCGGAGAAGGGCATGAACTACGGCGTGAACATTCGTCAGGACGGCGAGTTGGATTTTGTTTCAACCGGCGCTCTCGTGTACCGGCTGGATCCAGGCATTATTCCCTGGCGCAAAGCGACAGAATGCAAGATTCACGTGAGCGGCGGCGAATTTAACGTCGCGGCAAATCTGTCGGATTGTTTTCGGATGAAGACGGGTATTGCAAGCGCCATGGTGGACTATCCGATCGGCGATCTGGTTGCCGAGCGTGTGCGCGCCATGGGTGTGCGGCCGTTCTACAAACATTTCAAGCACGATGGTGTGTCCGGTCCAAATATCGCGACCGTGTATAGCGACAGGGGCTGCGGCGTGCGCGCGCCAGTTGTTTTCTATAACCGCGCCACTGAAGCCGGCGCTCGTCTAAAACCGGGCGATTTCAACTGGCATGCCATTTTTGCCGGTGGAGTGCGCTGGTTCCATAGCGGAGGTATATTCGCGGCGCTCTCGGCAACAACTTCGGACGTGATCGTCGAAGGCATGCAGGCGGCCAAGGCTGCCGGAGCGATCATCTCTTTCGACTTGAATTATCGCGCCAAGCTTTGGAATGCCATCGGAGGGCACGATAAAGCCGTACAAGTGCTGCGGCGCATTGTGAAAAATGTGGACGTGCTGGTGGGAAATGAAGAAGACCTGCAGATGGGGTTGGGCATCCCGGGCCCTGAAGTCGCGGCAAAATCAAAACTCGATCCGAGCGCGTTTTTCGGCATGATCGATCGCGTAACCGCCGAGCACCCACAGGTTAAAATCGTCGCGACTACCCTGCGGGAAGTGCATTCGACGAACCGCCATAGTTGGAGCGCCGTAGCTTGGATCAACGGAAAGACGTTCCAGGCGCCTACGGCTGAACTGGACGTTTACGACCGGGTCGGGGGAGGCGATGGTTATGCCGCAGGGTTCATTTACGGGCTTCTCACTGGTAAATCCGAACAGGAGGCGGTCAACTTGGGATGGGCCCATGGCGCCTTGCTGACGACCTTCCCTGGCGACACGACAATGGCAACTCTGGATCAGGTAGAAGCGGTTGCGAAAGGCGGATCGGCGCGTATCCAGCGTTGATATCACGTTGCCTCAATAGGAATTTGCACAGGGCGGCAGCTTGCTTTTCCGGTGCTATGATCTAGGCAGAAAGCAGCCATCTATATGCGGACTTGCACTTGGTCGCGCATTTTGTCCTCAGACGGTCGATATGGGGTTCGGCGACACTCGCGGTCCGCAGGAGTCCTGGCGTTTTTGTGTCTGGCGGGTGCGGCGTCCGCCCAAGTAGGCGCCGGATCAAAAGATTCCGCTCAGACCACCACGCCCGCCTCCGCTACGGCCAGTGAACCCGTAACAGTTGAATCACGCAAAAGCATAACGCCGGCAGGAGCGGTTGCGTCGCGGCCGGTGGACCTACGGGTCAATAAAACCCTCGTTCTGATCAACGTGACCGTTACAGATCCGTTAAACCGATTCGTGACCGGGCTCGAGAAAGAGCATTTCCGGCTTTTCGAAGACAAGGTGGAGCAGGAGATCTCGCAGTTTTCCTGCGAAGATGCGCCTATCTCCATAGGACTGGTATTCGATACCAGCGGGAGCATGGGGCCGAAACTGCAGAAATCGCGGCAGGCGGCGGCGGAGTTCTTCAAAACCGCGAATCCTTCCGACGAGTTTTTCCTGGTGCAGTTCAATGACCGGCCCGAATTGACCGTTCCGTTCACAACCGATACCGACAAGATTCAGAGCACGCTTACATTCACGCAATCGAGAGGCCGCACGGCTCTGCTGGATAGCGTTTATCTGGCCATGCATGAAATGAAGAAGGCGCACAATCCGCGGAAAGCGCTGCTGATCATTTCGGACGGCGGCGACAACAGCAGCCGGTACACGGAGACGGAGATCAAGAGCGCGGTTCGCGAAGCCGACGTGCAGATTTTCGCGATCGGAATTTTCGAATCGATGGCGAATCGCGGGCGCACGCCGGAAGAAGCGCGGGCCCGAGTCTGCTGAACGAACTGGCCGAGCAGACAGGCGGCCGCGAGTACGCCGGTCGAAAACGTGGCCGAGCTTCCCGACATTGCGGCGAAGATCGGCATCGAGCTTCGCAATGAATACATTCTGGGCTACACTCCGAAGAATCGGGAGCGTGACGGAAAGTATCGGCGCGTGCAGGTGAAACTGAATCAGCCGCGCGGCTTACCGCCGCTGAAAGCGTATTTCCGCCTCGGTTACTATGCGCCAACTCAGTAAGCCGCATTGCGCGCCTCGGCTGAACCGATGTGGCGCCATTGCGGTGCTGTTGGCCAGTATGTTCGGCCGCCTGGTCTCTTCGCCCAGTTCCGCGCCGATACGCGGCTGGTGGTTCTGCACGCGAGCGTGACGGACAAAAAAGGCAAGCTGATCACAAATCTCGATCAGCAACGCCTTTCAAGCGTTTACGAGAACGGCCAGCCGCAGCAGCTCAAGATTTTCCGGCGCGAAGACGTTCCGGTTTCTCTCGGCATCATCATCGACGACAGCGGCAGCATGATGACCAAGCGCAGCCGCGTCGAAGCGGCGGCGCTTGCGATGGTGCGCGAGTCGAATCCGCAGGACGAAGTGTTCATCGTCAACTTCAACGACGACGCTTATCTGGATGTGCCGTTCACGAACGATATGCGGAAGATGGAGCAAGGTCTGGCGCGCATCGATTCGCGCGGCGGCACGGCCATGCGCGACGCCATCAACATGTCGCTCGATTATATGAAGCAAGAGGCCAAGAAGGACAAAAAAGTTCTGATGGTCATCACCGACGGCAACGACAATGCGAGCAACGTATCGTTGGAACGGGTGGTGCAGCGATCGAATCAGAGCGACACGCTGATCTACGCGATCGGCCTTTTCACGGAGGAAGAGAAGCACGAGGCGACCAAGGCGCGCCGCGCGCTGAATGAACTGACCGAACGCAACCGGCGGTCTCGCGTTTTATCCGAAAGACGTGAATGAGGTGCAGGCGCTGGCGGTCGAGATCGCGCACGACATTCGGAACCAATACACGATTGCCTATACGCCCACTATTCAGCAGCTCGACGGCAGCTATCGGCAAATCAAAGTGACGGTAGACGCGCCGGGCAGGCCGGTGGTTCGCACTCGCTCGGGTTATTACGCCACACCGGAAATGCGACCAAAGCAAAGTCGGCTTCCGCGCCAGTCACCAGCGCGGCCGCCGCCCCGCAGCCGCTGATGCTGCGTTTTCTTTGGATCTGCCTCCCGCGGCTATCGCCTGCGGCCCTGGCAATCTCCCTATTTGCGCTGGCGGATCGAGACGTACTCCGGGATTCCGGCCGATTCAATCACCGCGCGCTCTTTTTTCACTTCTTATGGGCGGAGCGCAGCTCGCTGTGGCAATATCTGCGCTGGGTCAGGCGGATGCGAAGGCTTCAGTCTTCTTGATTGAACGGCACGATTAGGACGCGCCGCCATTTGAAGCCGGTGTCACCTGCTCGCGCTCGCCCATGACGAAGACATAGCTGCCGGAGCCAACGTTGCAGACGACATACTTTCGAAGACGCCTGAACCGACGAGATTCCGGATCGCCGGCTTGCGGTTTCATTGTCGACAAATACCGGCTTTCCGCTTTCCAGCAGCGCGGGATCCGCTAGCTTCAGCAGCGGCAAGTGCACGGCCGCCGTACTTCCAACCGGAATCGTCACCGAAGCTCGTACCCGGTGCCCGTCCGTTTCCAGGCGCTCGCGATTTGCCCGCGAAGCGTTTCGGTCGAGGCGGAAACCCAGTTCAGGCCATGCACCAGCTCCGGCTCGAATCCGAATATCTGCATAGCCGATGCCTTCGCCCGATTGATTCCGGCCAGAACATTGTAGAGAAACGTTCCCGCGCTCGCAAACATATGATGGTCGTGCGAATTCATCTCCGGGCCGGTGCGCTCCTGCCAAGTTCCCACAGCGTGGTTGCGCCGTGCGACAGCATGAAGCCGTAGCCCGGGATAATCGGGTTGTGTCAGGACTTCATAGGCGAGATCGGCATGACCGCGCGAGGCGAGCACAGGGAAGAGATACTTCGTTCCCAGAATGCCGGTGGTGAGGTGAACGTTGTGATAGTAGTTCACGATCGTCCAGCAGACGGTTCATCGCGCCGCCTTCTTCGCGGCCGCGCATCACGTGTGCGTCTAGAGCCAGCACCTGCGCTGCCTGCGAACCGGTGGCGTAAACGCCATCCGGACTGACGAAAGTGCTTATTGAAGCCGTCGCGAGCCGCAGTCGCGAGCGCGCGATATTGTGCGGCGTCGTCTTCCTTACCCAGTACATTCGCGGCCATTGCCACGACATCCAGGCTCTTGATGTAGGCCCAGGTGGCCGCAAGAATCTTCGGCGTGGGATCGATCGCGACCCAATCGCCGAAATATGAATAATCCACGACTCCGTCGGGCGCATGGCGATGAAGAAAGTCGGCCCACGCTTTCAGCCCGTTGTAGTGCTGCTCAAAGACTCGTTTGTCGCCGTAGTTCTGATACATGAACTCGCGCGATCAGCGGATAGGCGACGCCCCAGGCCGGATCGCCAACGCGGTTTGGATTGAAGCGGGTGATATAGGGAACGATATTCGGCACCTCGCCTTGCGACCCTTGCGCGTCCTGGATGTCGCGCAAGAAATTTGTATAGAAAGCCGCCATATCGAAGTTGAGAATGGCGGTTTCGGCGGAGAGATGCGCGTCGCCCATCCAGCCCAAGCGCTCGTCGCGCTGGTCGCAATCGGTGGGCACGCTGGCCAGATTCGTCTTGATGCTCCAGACGAACATGTGTTGCATGCCATTGAGCAGCGCGTTCGAGGACGAGAAGTTTCCGATGGACTCGACCGCCGTATGGACCTCGCGTCCACGAATCGTATCGAGTGTCGGCACGCCGGGAAACCCGCTCAGTTCGGCGTAGCGGAATCCGTGATAGGTGAAGTGCGCCTCATACTCTTCGCCGTCCGGATCGCCGCGGAGAATGTAAGTGTCGGTGGAACGGGCGCTGCGCAGATTGTCGACCCGGATCGAGCCGTCGGGATCGGCAATTTCGGCATAGCGGATGCGTACTTTGTTCCTGCCGGTCCTTGAACCTTGAGCCTGACCCAGCCGCTGAAGTTTTGTTCGAAATCGAAGACATACACGCCAGGAGCGGCCTCCATCATTTTGTGCGGGACCAGCGTATCGACGACTTCGATGGCGGGCATCATCTGCGAGGACGAGCGTTACGTTCGGTATGTCGACCACTCTGGCCGGCGTCGCCGTGCTCGTCGAATGCTGGCGTATCCCAGCCTGGCTTCTCCAGCCGCGCATCATACGTTTCGCCATCGTAGATGTCGTCCATCACGATCGGGCTTTTGAATGCTTGCCATTTTTCATCCGAGACGAAGCGGAAACGGTTTGCCATCGGGATATTCGCCGCGAAGCTGGCAGATGAGTTTAGGTCTGCGTGGGAGGTTTTCGCGTACCAGGCGCGGCCTAACAGGATCAGCGATGGCGTTGTGACCGCGAGACAGCTCATGCGTCACATCGTAGGTGGAATACAGCACGCGCTTGCTGTAATCCGTCCAGGCGGGATCAAGTACGTGATTGCCGACTTTTTCCTCATCGTTGATGTGCAGCTCGTAGTAGCCCATGGCTGCGATGAAAATGCGGGCCCGCTTTACGGGTTTCTCGATATCGAAAGAGGTGCGCAGCAGAGTGCCGCCGGTAATCCATTTGGCGTTCCAATCGGATGGCTGCAGGAGGCCGGTGCTGAAGGTGGCGGTGGCGCTCCAGGGACTGGCTGGTCCGTTTGCAGTCCCAATAGCGAACCCGCCAGAAGTAAGTGGTATCTGAAGTGAGCGGCGCGCCTTTGTATTCGACCTGGACTGGTTTCGGGAGCGGAGACCTGTCCGGAATCCCATGCCATAGCGTTCGCAAGAAGCTGCCGTGCGCGCAACCTGAAGCTGATACGCAGTTTGTTTCTGCGCGCGATCGGTATGATTCAGGACCCAAAAGAACCGCGGCGAGGCGACATCAACCGCGATCGGGATTCTTCAGGTATTCGCAGCGAAGCTGCGACGGTGGCAGTGGACCGCAGCAGGCAACACCGGCCAGACAGAATGCCAGTGCAGCCGCGTGCAAGAGCGGGTTGCGATGAAACAAAAAGATCCTCCTGATCTGTTGTCAGGAGGATCTTACTACAGAGTTCCGATGCGATTTATTGTTGGGGGCCGCCGCGCCAATGGGATGAGGCAGTCTGGATCGTGTAGCCGGAGGGAACCGAGAAGGACACTGGCGGCTCGCCGGCCGTGATATTTGTCAGTGCGTATGTCGATGTTCCGAACCGCGGGTCGACACGAGTCGAAGAAACGACGATCTGCAGTGATGGTGAGTAGAGCACGGTGGACTTCGAGGTCAACGTCACCGAATTGCCGATCGTATTCTGCGGAATCGTCCTTGTGACGGTTGTGGTCTCAATATCGGTGAGGTTCTGGTATATGCCGCTGGTTGCTTTTGAGACCGCTACGTTCGGATCGTTAGGTCGCGTGCGGTTTCGCTGGGCGCCTGAGTCCGCAGGCGGTTTGTGAAAGGGACGCTGCACGGCGAGATTCTTATCCGGATAGAGGGTGTAACTGAAACCGGCGACCGGATCGGTGAGAAATATCACCGTTTTCGGCCCATTTTGAGGACCGAATGCGCCTCCGGTAAAGGTTTGCTGCACGTACGTGCGGCCGGAGCTATCGCGGGCAACCGTCCCGCTCACCGTACGCGTTATGGTGCCGGCGTTATTGGGCAGTGTTTCGGTCGACTGCTCTGACATCGCAGCCCAATACGGCGCACCCGTTACGACCTTCCAGGAACGCATACCAGGTCCACCCGGACCAAATGGGCCACCACGCCCGAAGTCGCCGTGCCGTCCTGGACCTCCCGGTGGCGGACCTCCTGGCGGTGGACCTCCCGGGGGAGCCATTTGCGCGAGAGCCAGCGTGGATAAAACCAGAGCGGCTGAGAGCGCCACCATGATTTTCCTCATATTATTTCTCCTTTTGAAAAGCAAACTCCCCTTTGTAAACCTGTCTTCACTCGGCGCTCAACACGTGAACACCAATCGGCTGCCCATCGATTCCCAGCAGAACGTCCGCCAGTACGGACCGGTCCGGCGCCGAAATTTCGCTCGATACCGGCTCGAGCACAATGCCGGCGTCGGTCAGCGAAGAAACAGGGACTTGCATCTGGACGATATGCGGAGCGGTCACGGGCAAGTCGGGATTGGAATAGGGAAGCGCGACGAATGTTTCGCCATCGACTTCAAAGGCCGCACCGGCTTGCTGTTCTTGTGCGGCCGGCCGGAGGGATGCGTGGCGCGTCCATTGCGGACCCAACAAAATGCCGATCGCAAGAGTGGCAGCCAGCCCCATTCCCCAGCCAAACCGGCGCAAAACAGTTTGTGCCGCAGGGACCGGAATGTTCCGCTCCCGTGTTTCCAGAGCGCTGATCAGTCCCTCACGTTCGATTCCGGAATAGTCTGGCACAAACGCCGCTACCGCCGCTTCCAGACGAGCAGAGGCGGCGCGCAATTGCTGATGCTTGTGCCTGCATTGATCGCACAGCGCCAGATGTGACTCCACCCGGGCAACTTCCAGCCCTGGCAATTCGTCGTCGATCGATCGCACCAACAACTCATCGCTTAGATGTTCTGCCATGCTCATAGCAGCTCCCTCAATTTCTCCAGGCCGCGCTGAACGTTCTCGGCCACCGTAGACACCGAGAGATTCAGCACTTCTGCGATCTCCCGGTATTTCATGCCTTGCGTTCGCAGGATCAGAGACTCCCGCTGCGCCGGGCTCAGCAGATCCATGGCTTGTTGCAACCGGGTCATGCGCTCGGCTGCAACCAAGTCGTCCTCTATCGAACTTGCGGCGGCAGGCAATTCCCGCGTCCCTGATTCGGGAAGAGGATCGGTCCTGCTGCTTCGAAAGGCGGTTTGCGAGTTGCGGGCCAGATTATGCGCTACGCGGTACAACCAAGCCCGTAGATTTGTTCGCTCTCCGCCGTTCAGCAGGTGCTCGTGCAATTTCAGGAAGCTGTCCTGAACAACCTCGCGGCCGGTCTCGGGATCCAGTCCCAAAAAAGACAAATACCGGCGGATGGCGACGTGTTCTCGGTCGTAATGTTCCAGGATTAAGCGGCGGAGAGAAGTATCTTCCAAATACTCCGCCTTCCACGTTGCCGTGCCCGACGATTGCCCAGCACGAGCATTGAACGCCGTTTGCGCCACAAAATCAGCCTGCTCCATGCGGTTGTCCTACTACTCTAGTAAACGCGCTTGACCGGAGGGCGGCCTGTCTGCCGGCGTGCGATAGCGAGGGCCACAAGAGGGTTCTTTGGGGAGTTGCACTTGGGGTTGGGGAAAACCCTCCTGTGGCCTGCCGTCTCGCATGCTAGGTGCCTGTAAAACACTTGAGCGGTTTTCTTTTCCGGTTCTGTTCCTGAAAATATTTGGTTCGATTGCCTTCCGGAACCGACCTGTGTCCTGAAGATCTTCACATCACCGTAGACGGGCGCGCGGTGAACATAAAATCGCTCCGTCTTGAAGCGCCAGCTCGCGGAAAGGCGAAGCGGGAGGTTCGTTTTATCTCGCTCATGTTCGATGGCACCGATGGCGCAGAGAGTCTTGCACTGGACGCACTGGCCGTCATGCTGTGCGGAGCGGGAGGGTGGCATCGGTTAAATGAAACCCCTCTGGCGTCAATCTCGGTTGGGTAGGGGCGGAGCGAGGTGCGGGGCGGCGGCGGAAAAGGCTTGGTTGAGAGAAGAAATGTCGAAATCGGGAGGGAGAAGCTCAGCGAGATCGTTGGCGAGCTTCATTTCTTCCCGTTGTTTGCGCACATTGGCGATGGCGGTGAGGACCTCGTGCTTTTCGGCCTGGCGCGATTCGGCGGCCTGAGCGCGCTGCTGCAGAGCAACCCCAATTTCGGCTAATTGGCGTGTTTTCTTGCGCTTCTGAAGCTCGGTGGAGGCGCGTTGATAGGCACGGTCGTGGGCAGCGTGATAGCGGACGTAGCGTTCCAGGTGCTGGACGTCGACGCTGACGGGGATTTCGCCGCTCTTAGCTTGCGCGGGAGTTTTCGGCTCGAGAGCAAAGCAGTTGTTCTGCAGGCGGAGGGCACGCTTAGAGAGCCAGGTGTGTTCGGCCATTTTGACGACCAGTTCGATTTCGGCCTGGCCGACGGGTTGTTCGTCTTCCATGAGTTGTTTCAGGAAGGCGTCGAACTTTTCCTGCTTTTCGACTTCATCGAGGACGCGAAACCGCGTCGTTAATTGATCCGCGCAACGGGCACCCAGCGCATTGTGCGGCTGGGCGCAGAGGCCGTGCTGGAGGGGATTCTGCGAGACTTTGGCCTTGGTCTCAGCGGACTTTGGGCCACAGGATTTCTGTGCATTGCGGCGATTGGCCGCGATCTGTTTGGGGGTCGCCATCTGTCGTCGAGTGTGCGGGGCGGGTGCGCGGGATGAGGCGCTCGGCGGGCTGTAAGGCGGTGGATCTACAGGTGAAGAAAAATTTGGAAGAGTTGATGTGATCGGGATTGAGGAGCCAGGATTGGAAACTCCCTAGGGAGCTTACTTGGGACCGTGATTGCCTTCACAAAGCTTTGCGATGAGAATAGCCCGAAGGGATTTTACGGGCTATGCGAGCATTTCTCAGAGTAACTTGCGCGTTGTTAGTGGCGGGCAGTTTATGGGCGCAGCTTCAGCCGCCGAATGTGCAGGCCGGCGATCAGGTAGACGTCCTGCCGATTGTGGTGACGCGCTTTGGGCCGTATCCGGCCAGCGTGACGCGATCACAGGGAGCGTTCGTCCTGGCGGTGGTGAACCGTTCGGGCATTTTG
Source organism: uncultured Acidobacteriaceae bacterium (assembly GCA_963722935.1). GTDB lineage: Bacteria > Acidobacteriota > Terriglobia > Bryobacterales > Bryobacteraceae > Bog-105. The sequence goes on from CAVROY010000004.1 coordinate 545,117, forward strand.
GAAGACACCTACTCGCTGGTGCTGGCGCCGGCGGCCGGGGCGGCGGCGGGCAGCGCACAGACTCCGCCGGCATCGCTCCTCGGTTTGCATTCGACTAGCTCCAAGCAGCGCGATCACCAGTTGATCAATCCCAAGCCGGGGGACTATCAGTTGCTGTTTTTGTCCCATCCGGATTGGGTTGTGACGATCGCGATTAGCGCGAATTGAGGAGCCGACAATAAATGACACGAACATGGTTCGGCATTGGCGTTCTTGGCGTTTTGTCGATTCCGTCGCTGTGCCGGGCGCAGACCATGCCGGACGTATCGCCGCTGGACGGCTATACAGCGGGACAGGTTCAGCAAGGCGCTCCGGCGGGCTCTTATGCCTTGAGCGGGTTTGAGAAGTACAATCCCGGAGACGGACAGCTCAGCATCAATATTCCCCTGGTGACGGTGAAGGGGCGAGGCAGCGTGAGCGTCCCTTTGACTGTGTCTCTGACGACGCCGATTTGGGACGTGCTGGCAATTGCCAACCCGTACGGCTGCACTCTGTCTATGTGTCAGGGAGCCCAATGGACGTACTCGGCGGTGGCGACCGGCTGGGTTGCACCGGGCGAATACGGTGCCGGGAGGATGGCGTTTCGCTCTTCTGGCGATTATTGCATGGTGGGAAGCGGGAATGTAAGCGAGTGGAACAAGGTGGTAACGCGTGGAACCTTTGTCGCGGCGGACGGCACCGAGACGGAGTTTGTCGATCAGAATACGAACGGAACGCCCGAGCCTGGAAGTCTGAATTACAATCGCGGGACGGTGTTTGTGGCCGACAACGGATCGATGGCGAAGTTCACGTCTTCCACTTCCATCGACGACTCCAGTTCGTGCTTGGATGGACAGGCTGCTTACCACGGCGGCACGCTGGTTCTGCGCGATGGGACGAAATACACGATTGCCAGCGGCAGCGGGGCGGTCACCCAAATCGAGGATCCGAACGGGAACTACACATCTTTTGGAACTCCGATCACGGACTCTGTGGGGCGAACCTACACAATCTCCTACGCCGGTCAGGGCAACAATAACGCTTACGATGAAATTACGTATTACGGGGCTGGCGGCGTCCCGCGCTATATCAAAATCTGGCATAGCGCACTGAGCAGCGTGCTTGCGTCCGGTGAGTCGATCGAGACCTACGGCCAACTCTGGTCTCTTCCATCGGGACAGACCGGTGCGAGCACGCAATTCGATCCGAACAATCTGGTGTCGGAGATCGATTTGGCGGATGGTTCCAAGTACCTGTTTCAGTACCACTCCTATGGCGATGTTGCGCAAATCACGCTGCCGACTACAGGAGTGATTCAGTATTCCTATAATTCGAATGTCGCTTATGCCATGACACACTCTGAGTCGTTCTATTGGGCGATTACGCATCAAGTGCTTGGCGTGCCCGCCGCGTATATGTATGCGCTCACACGGCAGTTGACGAAGCGAGTACAACTGCTGAACAACGCTCCAGTGGCAGAAACGGACTTTTCGGTAAGCGGAGAGATCGATTACAAGGACCCAACAGGGAAGTGGCTCGCGGAAAAGACGGTAACGATTACTTCAGACGGAACTTTGCCGAGTTCCGGCACAAACTATAATCCACCGCAGTACAACCAGGTGACGACGGCAAATTACTACGATGCCGGTACAACGAGCGGGCCGGGGTCCCTGCTCGAGAGCCAGAGCATTAGCTATTATCAACCATCAAATTGCCTGGTGAACTGCTCGACCGTGCAGACGGTGACGACGACGATGAACGGGATAGTGGAGAAGACGGCTTATACCTACGACCAGTACAACAACGTTAGCGACGAGAAAGATTACAATTGGGGGAACGGCTCGCCGGGAGGAGTGATACGGGACACGCAGACGACCTATAACACGAACTCGGCCTATACCAGCATCAACATCCTCGGGCTGCCGACCGAGGTGAAAGTAAAGGACGGCGGTACAACTACATATACGGATACGACATACAACTATGACGAGTACACGGGCAATCAGTATACACCGATGTATAACTGCCCGAATATCAACGGCAGCTATCACGATAATACGAATTTCGGGGGTGGGCAGCTGCGGGGGAATGCGACCACTATTGCGCGCTACACCGGGACGGCCTGGCTCTACTCTTACACTGCATATGATATTGCCGGCAACGTGAGAGTATTGACCGACGCCAACAAGAATCAGACATCGTTGTATTACACGGATGCTTACAGCGATAATACGAACCGAAACAGCTATGCGACGCTGACTTCGGCGACAAATGCGCTGAATCAGACGTCGAAGTCGACCTACGATTACAACACGGGCCAGCCGGCGACGTCGGTGGATGCGAACAACCTGACGACGACGTACACCTACAGCGATCCGTTTGAGCGAGTCACTCAAGTGCAATCGCCGAATACCGGGAGCACCTATTACAGCTATCCAAGCACGACGACCACGATCGTATATCAGGACCAGACTGCGGCAGGGGACCGAGCGCTCAGATCGCAGACGATTTTCGATGGATTCGGGCGACCGATCGAGGAGGACACGTTCGAGAACTCGACGGGGTTCATATTTGTGTCGCAGAGTTACGATGCGCTGGGCCGGGTGAGCGGGACGACCAATCCATCCCGACCTAGTGATGGATTGAGTTACGCGACCACATATACGTACGACGGACTTGGGCGCCAGACAAAGGTAACGGCGCAAGACTTTTCGGTGACAACGACCAGTTACGCGGGAAACTCGGCGTACATGACGGATGCGGCCGGGCATGCGCGATGGACCTGGACGGATGGGTTGGGACGGCTGGTACAGGTGATGGAAGATCCGAGCGGCCTGGCTTATGTGACGGGTTACGCGTACGGTGCGGATAATACGCTGCAGGAGGTGGCACAGGGCGGCCAGACGCGGACGTTCACGTATGATATGCTGGCGCGCCTGAAGACGGCTACAAATCCGGAGAGCGGGGCTGTGACTTACACGTATGATAATAATGGAAACGTGCAGTCGAGAGTGGATGCGCGGAATGTGACGACTAATTATTTTTACGATGCGCTGAACCGGCTTCACCTGAAGACTTATAGTGACGGTACCGCGAGCATAACCTATAATTACGACACGTATCACATCGGCAGCCTGGCTTCGGTAAGCAGCGTCGATTCCACGACGACGTATCCGAGCTACGACTCGATGGGCAATCCGAAGCAGAGTCAGACGCAGATCTACGGAAACAGCCAGGTGTATACGTTCAATTACACCTATAATCTGACGGGATCCTTGACGAGTGAGACGTATCCGTCGGGGCGGCTGGTTTATACGTGCTACGATGGCGCGAACCGGGCGACCGGTCTGAGCCTGACGCAAGGCTGCACGGCGAATAACTATGTGACAAGTATTGCCTATATGCCGCACGGGGCTCCGTGGGTGGTCTACTATGGAAGCGGGTTGACCGGGGTGGCGGGCTATAACCACCGCTTGCAGCCGAGTGTGCTGTACGGGATACTCAACAGCGATTACAACCGGACTTTGTTTGTCGAGACCCCGAATTGGGGGGCGGCGCCGAACAATAACGGGAACCTAATGGGAGAGTCAGTCGGAGCGGCGACGACGCCTCAGCCGCTGGGTTCGCTGCCATATTTCAATGCGTCGTTTACTTACGACAAGGCGAACCGGTTGGCAACGGCGGGTGAGAGCGGCAGCGGGACATGGTCGCGGAATTTCGGATACGATCAATGGGGCAATATGGCGGTGACGGCGAACAGCGGCGTGCCGTTCAATGGGCTGACGCCGTACGGCTCTGGCCAGTACAATACGGCGAATAACCGATTGGTGTCGGGTCTCGTCGCTTACGACGCATCAGGCAATACGACTTCGTTGAGCACGATGCGGATGGGTTACACGGCGGAAAACCAGTTCTGGATCGCGTACGATGTGAACTCGGGCGTAACGGTCGAGTATCTGCCGGATGGCTTCGGCAACCGGGTGTGGAAGCAGGTGACCGGCGGTGCGACGACTTACTACTTATACGATGCGCTGGGGCAGTTGGCGGCCGAATATACGGGGCCGACCGCGCTGACGAAGGAATATATCCGCATGGGCGGGCAGTTGGTGGCAATTCCAGAACGCGAGTGGGACACCGTGCTCGACGTGCTACCTGACCTACGACCATTTAGGCAGCGTGCGGCTGGTGACGGATCAGAGTGCGAACATCGTCTCGCGGCACGATTTTCTGCCGTTTGGCGAAGAGATACCGGCGGGCTATGCCGGGCGGTGGTCGCAGTTTGGAGCTTCGGACAAGATCAACCAGCGGTTCACCGGACAGGATCGCGAGACCGAGAACGTGGTGCCGGTGGATTATTTCAATGCGAGGAATTTCACGGGAGTGCTGGGGCGGTTTAATAGTCCCGACCCGGGGAATATTGGGGCGAGTCTATACAACCCTCAAACGTGGAATGGATATAGCTACGTCGCGAACAATCCCTTAAACTCGGCCGATCCGTCGGGAGCCTGCGACGTTGTGATCGGCGGGTTTACCCAGACGCCCAACGCGGCGGGGACGGCGCAACAACAGGCCTTCGCTCAATCCATAGGCGCAATATCGGTCTTTCCCTACGCAAACGGCAGCTTCGGTCAGGGAGTGGCGGCCGTTGCTGAGCAGTCGACGAATGCAGTAACGCCGGAAACACAAGCTGTCATGAATGCCCTTTCGGCGGCCGCAGCCGAGGGAACGCCTGTTAACGTGTTTGCGTTCAGCGGAGGGGCTCAGGCACTCACGACTGCTATCAATAACCTGCCGTGGAGCGTAACGAGCGAAATCAATAACATTTCCTACGTCTCTCCAGGCGCGCTGCAGGATCTGGCGTTATCTCCGACCGGCGGCGATACTGCACTGGTCCGCTCGACCGGGATCCGCGATCTCGCGGTCATCGGCAGCGTATCTCCGCTAGTGAGGCCCAGCAATATTTTCACAACTAGCTGTGGATTCCTCGGGCATAGTGCCGATTGCGAATTTAGGGCGGCGGCATCGTTCTTGCGAGCGTTTTCAGGGACGCCGTGCAGCAGTACAACCGGCACCTTCGCCAATTATCAATCCCACTCGCCAACAAGGGGCACGGCAACCTCGACGATAACGTACGGGTCGGGCGGAGGGGCCTCGGGCTTTAGCGGTGGATGGGTCTTTGAGCCGATGTTCGGCGAAGAGGGTAATGTCATTGGGGGAGGTTGGGTTTTGTTTCCATCGCCAGGCCGGCAACAGCTGCTGCCGTATTAAGCGGGCATGAGAAGACGTAGGGTCTGACGCCGATGCCGCTGTTGTTCACGTTAACTGATCGACCAAAGCCGAAATGGCTTCATTTTGTTGTCCAAGCGATCTCTGTTCCGGTCGTGGTCGAGGTGCTAGCCTTCAGCTTTCTCTTTTTAGGATCAGTTGTAGTGAAACCGTTGCTGGCGGCGGGAGCCGTTGCTACTGGGTCTCTAGTCGCCGGTATAGCCTTTTTTTTGGGCTTGGCACTGAGTCGAATTGCTCCCTCATTGAGAGTGAGTGGCCGGTGGATCTGGATTCCAGCGGCTCTCTTCTTCGCAGTTGCAGTGCTATCAGATGTTTGGACGCTGCCCAAGTACTACGGTGGAAACCACTGGAGCGTAGTAAGCCGGTACTTCTATGGCACAGGGGATGATGAGGGTACGGCGCCGCTATTCGCCACGTACCCTCTGTACTCCACGGTTGCCTATTCGCTGGCCATGCTTCTTGCACGGCGGAAGAGTCAACCGGCCTGATAGAGGAATCCGTCGGTTCTCTTCGCGGCTGTGCGGTGGCTGAATAGATGAGGCGCCTGTGTCGCAGGTACAGGCGGGCACACATCCGCGGGGCGCCCAGAACAGCCGTTAGGGGTGACGCCGGAGGGAGGCAGTTAAATCCGAGAGAAAAGGGCCGGAGCAGGCAACCCATGTGTTGATCCCAGGTTTTCATTGCACGGCGATCCGGGAATTGCCTATCAGGTAGCACAACGCGGCACTTAGCGCCTCGACGTTCTGCCCGTAGCGCTTATGTATATAGGATGAATTATTTTCCCTCGGTCCGCATTTGCGGTGACAAGTTTGCCTATATGCCGCACGGGGCTCCGTGGGTGGTCTACTATGGAAGCGGGTTGACCGGCGTGTTCGGCTATAACTACCGCTTGCAGCCGAACGTGCTGTACGCGATCCAGAATAGTAATTACAACCGGACCTTGTTTGTCGAGACCCCGAATTGGGGGGGGGCGCCGAACAATAACGGGAACCTAATGGGAGAGTCGGTCGGAGCGGCGACGACGCCCCAGCCGCTGGGTTCGCTGCCATATTTCAATCAGTCGTTTACTTACGACAAGGCGAACCGGTTGGCGGCGGCGGGTGAGAGCGGCAGCGGGACATGGTCGCGGAGTTTCGGGTACGATCAATGGGGCAATATGGCGGTGACGGCGAACAGCGGCGTGCCGTTCAATGGGCTGACGCCGTACGGCTCTGGCCAGTACAATACGAAAAACCAGTTGGTCTCAGGGCTGGTCGTCTACGATGCGTCGGGGAACACGACCTCGTTGAGCACGATGCGGATGGGTTACACGGCGGAGAACCAGTTTTGGATCGCGTACGATGTGAACTCGGGCGTAACGGTCGAGTATCTGCCGGATGGGTTCGGCAACCGGGTCTGGAAGCAGGTGACGGGCGGCGCGACAAGTTACTACTTATATGATGCGCTGGGGCAGTTGGCGGCTGAATACACGGGCCCGACGGCGCTGACAAAAGAATACATCCGGATGGGCGGGCAGTTGGTGGCGATTCAGAATGCGAGCGGGACGCCGTGCTCGACGTGCTATCTGACTTACGACCATTTAGGCAGCGTGCGGCTGGTGACGGATCAGAATGCGAACATCGTCTCGCGGCACGATTTTCTGCCGTTTGGCGAAGAGATTCCGGCCGGGTATGCGGGACGCTGGTCGCAGTTTGGAGCTGCGGACAAGATCAACCAGCGCTTCACCGGGCAGGATCGCGAGACCGAGAACATCGTGCCGGTGGATTACTTCAATGCGCGGAATTTCACGGGGGTACTGGGGAGGTTTAATAGTCCGGACCCGGAGAATATTGGGGCGGACCCGATGAATCCGCAGAGTTGGAATGGGTACAGTTATGTGGGAAATAATCCCCTCGGGCTTGTGGATCGGAATGGCAAGTGGCCGACCTCATATCATACATACATACTCAACATGGCCCTTCCTGGCCTAAGCAGTTCTCAGTTCAATACCTTGAATGCCGCCAGTCAGTGGGTCGATTCAATGCCGAATCAGGCAGCCGGTAGATCCTACATGCACGGACAGTGCTCGCCGGATGAGTCGTTGGATGGCTGTGTCGAGGCGATTAACAACTGGATCAGCGGGGAGATCGGCGACGCCCAGCAGCTTGGCTTCAACAATGACGGGCTTCGAAATTTGGGATACGCACTTCACACATTGGCGGACATGGCCTCGCCTTTCCATTCGAGCCCTGATGGTACTCCGACGTGTTGGGGGTGCAGTTTTACGGCTGATCTCTCGCATGTTTTTAACGAAGATGTCGATATAGGGTTGCTGGGTCGCGATCATCAATATGGTGTTCAGATATCCCAAGCTATTTTGAATGTTCGAGCCGGGTTTGGTGTTACGTACCCGCAGCAGTATGCGAGTGCTACCGCCGGGATGTTGTCAGCGGTCAATAAGTTCGTGTATTCAAGCCTTGTGGTATCTACAGGATCAATTAGTCCTTCCACGGTGCTGCAGAACGAGATGGGGGGATGCCTGCTGGGTAATCCGGCAGCGTGCCCCGACGGAGGAGATTCTATTTTCCAGAGCATCATGGGCGGCGGAGGCGGAGGCGCTTATCCCAGCTCAGGGACGGCTCGGCATCCCGTTATATAAAGGACCTAACTCGGTATGGGCAAAAGAGCCGATTTAAGACACGAAGTCTGGGTCAGTTTGAAGATTGGCGCAGGCGTGGTGCTGATCTTGCTGATGGCTCAGCTCATCATGGCGAGTCTCCCAGAGTCGTGGCTTGCCTCAATTGTGAAAGGTTGCTTATATCCGGGCTTTACCACCGGTTCCCGCCTTCTGGGCGTAACCGACGATGCTTCTTATGGCACTCTCTACGGGGCACTGGCGCTACTGGGCGTGTCTTTGGACATTGCGATGTATTCAGGGGCGGTATTGCTATTCAGGTGCTTGGCTGGTGGGTTTCACGAGCGTTACGGCGCGGAGGAGTCCGGGGAGCCAGCAGTTGCAGTACGCAGGAAGCCGCTTGCACGTATCGCTTTAAGGTCGATGAAGTTTGGCTACTTAATAGCTTTCGGGTCGTTTCTGGCACTGGCCCCCGTAGCTGATCGTATACCTAGTTGGGTTTCCGGTCTGCTCTTCGCCGGGGGCGCCGGCGCATATCGAATCTTTTTCGGCACGCCCTCCCACGGGCTTGGTGGCGCGATCTGGTTGATCGCGGCAACGGTATTAAATGGGGCGATCTATTCCGCAGTGCTGTTTGCCGGCGAGATGACAGTGGTTGCGTGGAAACATCGAAGCCGAAGCGCCAGGGTCGAGTCCCTGCGGCTCCGATAGTCACATCTTTGTCGCTGTGCTGCGCGTTCACTTCGGATACACAGCTCCCCCGGGGAGATTGGTAGCGCGTATACCCAGCGCTTGCAGCCGAGTGTGCTGTACGGAGTGATCAACAGCGATTACAACCGGACTTTGTTTGTCGAATATCCGAATTGGGGGACGGCACCGAACAATAACGGGAACCTAATGGGAGAGTCGGTCGGAGCGGCGACGACGCCTCAGGCGCTGGGTTCGCTGCCATATTTCAATGCGTCGTTTACTTACGACAAGGCGAACCGGTTGACGGCGGCGAGCGAGAGCGGCAGCGGGACATGGTCGCGGAATTTCGGGTACGATCAATGGGGCAATATGGCGGTGACCGGGAATAGCGGCGTGCCGTTCAATGGGCTGACGCCGTACGGCTCTGGCCAGTACAATACGAAAAACCAGTTGGTCTCAGGGCTGGTCGTCTACGATGCGTCGGGGAACACGACCTCGGTGAGCACGATGCGGATGGGTTACACGGCGGAGAACCAGTTTTGGATCGCGTACGACGTGAACTCGGGCATGACGGTCGAGTATCTGCCGGATGGGTTCGGCAACCGGGTGTGGAAACAGGTGACTGGCGGCGCGACGACTTACTATCTGTATGATGCGCTGGGGCAGTTGGCGGCCGAATATACGGGCCCGACGGCGCTCACGAAAGAATACATCCGCATGGGCGGGCAGTTGGTGGCAATCCAGAATGCGAGCGGCACTCCCTGCTCGACGTGCTACCTGACCTACGACCATTTAGGCAGCGTGCGGCTGGTGACGGATCAGAGTGCGAACATCGTCTCGCGGCACGATTTTCTGCCGTTTGGCGAAGAGATACCGGCGGGCTATGCCGGGCGGTGGTCGCAGTTTGGAGCTTCGGACAAGATCAACCAGCGGTTCACCGGACAGGATCGCGAGACCGAGAACGTGGTGCCGGTGGATTATTTCAATGCGAGGAATTTCACGGGAGTGCTGGGGCGGTTTAATAGTCCCGACCCGGGGAATATTGGGGCGGACCCGGCGAATCCGGAGAGTTGGAATGGGTATGCGTATGTAGGAAACGCCCCACTCACAAATGTGGACCCTGATGGGACGTCCTTCGCCGTCTTCGACGCTGCTACCCAGGTTCTTACCATCTACCCCGATCTTTCGGATCCCTTTGCCGCGCTGGCAGGCTTTTGCGCCGCTAATAACGTTGACAGCAAGACCACCATTGGAAAACTAGCAGACGGTACATACAGCTTTCTTCCGAGCGACAGTACTCAGCCTCATCCGCACTCGGGCGCTGCCGCTACGCCGAACGGGGCATTCGGTCCTGGCGGTATTTTTAGACTGCAGGCATTCGTCGGCGAGGACGGGAAATCACACATTGGTGTCGGTATTCACGCGGGACGCGCCAACTCTGGCGGCTACAGGCATCCAACGTACGGTTGTGTTCGAACGACTGAGTCCGCGATTTCGTATATCAGTTGGCTGGCCAAATTCGATCCGCTGACAACGCTAACTGTTATAAATAATCGCCCGCGGGTGAACACCCAAAGCGGCCCGCAGGCTGGTGCGGCGAGTTCGACAATATTCTCCTCGTCTTCGACCATACGCTACGGCTCACCTGGAGGAACCGCGGGTTCGGGATGGGGGCCATTTGGATGGAATGGGTTTGACCTGCTGAATTTCCTGTCCGGCTCTTTCGGCGGCGGGGACGGTCTGACTCCCGACGTGCACTCAACTATTGGTTATGGGCCGCCATCCCAATGACACGCACGTCCCAAATTCTGTTAATCTCCGTCGCAATGGCCGGTGGTACGCTGTGGGCGGCTTCTCCCATGGCACATCGGCCGAAGGTCTTGCTCGATAATTCCACGGTGCACGTCGTCGCCGTAAGTATCGCAGCGAACGCCGCGTACAAGGTCCATGCAGACACGCCGAAAGAATCGATTTGGGTCGCAATCGACGGCCCTGCCCTGATCCTCGCTGAAGGCAAGGGCGGGAGGATTCGGGCTGTCTCTCCCAGTGACATCGGTAAATTCGAGTTCGGGTCTGGGATAGAATTCCGCAACAAGGGGACCGCACCGGCAGAGATCGTAATTGTCGGCACAAAAGTTGCGGGCGCAGTACCGGAATGCGTCAATCTAACCGCTGGGAATGCATTGGAGGAACATACGCCTGACAACGGCGTGGTCGTTGTTGCGATATCCGCACTTCGATTGCGGGAAGTTATGCAATTGGGGGAGCCGGACGATCCGACTCCAGGCAATCCGACGATCATCAAGATGAATTCAGGAGATATCCGGTGGTTGGAGCCGGGCATGCGGACGCTTAGCAACCTCCTGGGGGACACCGTTCGATTCGTATGGATTGGGTGGTGACTCCGGGACGGCCGGAGGAGCCGCGAGTGGTCCAGTCTGCCCAAGTCGCCTGACGGTCAGCGACATTGACTAGGACATCGGCCATGCAGACATATCAAGAATCTTACAACGCATGTATGGACCTACACCTATGACAATAATGGCAACGTGAAGTCGAGAGTGGACGCGCGAAGTGTGACGACGTTACGACTAATTATTCCTAGGAGGCTACGTGAACTACCCTCAAAACGTCCGGTAAACCTCAGGCCGAGCGGTGACTCGCCGGTGTTGTTTCACTAGTCGTGCTCAGGTTGTGAGCGCTGTTCACCAGTGCGAGATGAGAAAAAGCCTGCGGAAAATTGCCGAGCATGCGGCACTCTTTCGGATCGTATTCTTCCGAGAGAAGCCCGACGTCGTTGCGCAACGCCAGCAGGCGCTCGAATAAGGCCCGCGCCTCATCTATCCGCCCTTGCAACACAAGGTTGTCCACCAGCCAGAAGCTGCAGGCGAGAAAAACTCCTTCATCTCCCGGAAGTCCGTCCACCGAACTGCGAGTGTTATACCGCGCGACAAAACCGTCGCTCATCAGGTGTTTTTCGATGGCCGCAAGAGTGCCCTGCATGCGGGGGTCATCGGCAGGTAAGAAGCCGACTAAAGGAAGCATCAGCAGACTGGCGTCGAGATCTTTGCTCCCGAAGTATTGAACAAAGGAATTGAGCTCGCGGCTGAACCCGAAACGGCAAACTTCATCGTGGATGTCGGCGCGCAGCCGGATCCAGTGCTCGAGCGGTCCAGGCTCGTTAAATTCCTGCATGGTACGCACGGCCCGATCCACCGCCACCCATGCCATCACTTTGGAATGCACGAAATGGCGCCGCGGACCGCGTATTTCCCAGATGCCATCGTCCGGCTTCACCCAGAGCTTCTCGATCTGGCGCACCAGCTCTCGTTGGAGGTTCCAACCCGCTTCCTGCTTGTGCATCCCCTTGCGCCGCGCCTGGTAAAAGGAGTCGAGAACTTCACCATAAACATCGAGTTGCAACTGTTCGGAAGCCGCGTTGCCGATCCGAACCGGCCGCGAGCCTTCATAGCCCAATAGCTCCGGCAGCTCGAATTCCGTCAGGCGGCGTTCTCCCGCTACGCCGTACATAATTTGCATGCGGCGCGGGTTACCGGCGACGGCCCGCAGCAGCCAGTCTCGCCAGGCTTTTGCCTCATCCGTGAAACCGGCTTCCATCAGCGCGTAAAGGGTGAAGGTGGAATCGCGCAGCCAACAGAGGCGGTAGTCCCAGTTGCGAACACCGCCGATGCTCTCGGGCAGCGAGGTGGTCGGCGCTGCGACAATTCCTCCCGTACGGTGATGCGTGAGGGCCTTGAGCGTGATGATCGACCGCAAAACCGCTTCTTTATACGGTCCGTTCGGCGTATGCTTGCTCGACCACTTGACCCAGGCTCGCGTGACATTCTCGACTGCTGCGGCGGCATCGACGGGCGAGGGTATTGAGCCGAATGAGCTCGACCAGGTCAGGAGAAACGGAATCGTTTGACCCTCCTCCACATCGAACTGTGCGCGCGTTTTCAGATCTTCGCCGCGTAACTTAACGGGCGTAGCAAGCACAATCTGATCGGGCCCCGCAACCGCGCGCAGCCGCCCATCGTCCGTGCGGGTGACCCAGGGAATGACGGTCCCGTAGTCGAAACGGATTACCAACTGCATGAGCATCGGCACGCGGCCGCGCACGCCTTTGACAAGCCGAATGACATCCTGATGCTCGCCGTGGCGATCCATGCAGTCGATCAGCACCGCAGTGCCGTCCGGCGTAGAAAACTCCGTCTCCAGGACGAGAGTTCCTGGCCGATACCGCCGCTTGACCGTGGGGCGCTCCTCTTTGGGCGCAATGATCCAATGGCCGTTATCTTCGGAGCCTAAAAGACCGGCAAAGCAGGCGGCCGAATCAAAGCGCGGGAACCCCAGCCAGTCGATAGAACCATTGCGTCCGACCAGAGCGGTCGTTGCGTTGTTTCCAATAAGAGCGTAATCTTCGATGAGCTGGGTCATGAATGCAACGCGCTACTGCCCGTCGAATTCAATTACAACCTTTATATCGTCGGGCCTCCGCTTCAGCGCCTGCTGCCAGTCCGGCAGGCGTTCTTTTCGAGAAATAAGACGGGAAAGCCAGTTGCGATCTGCTTTCGTGAGCGACGCCTTGGCGTTTTCCCAATGTCTGCGATTCGCGTTGACGCTGCCGAAGACAACCCTGTTCTGAAGCACCATGTCGCGGTTAATGGTTCCGAGGTCCAGACTCACGTCCTGATTATGCGACGAGACTCCCGCCAGACAAAGAATTCCGTCGTTTCCCAACTGCACCATCGCATCCGCGACCAGGGAAGCGACGCCTGTGCATTCGATCACCACGTCGGGAGCGAAGCCGATATCTTTCACCGCACCCGTGTGATACGTCGCGCCCAGATCATGCACAAGTTGTGGCTTCGGCCCCTCCTGCACACGATCGAGCACATGAACTTCAAGGCCACGTTGCGAGCCCATCAGCGCCGCCAGCAGTCCTATGGGACCGGCTCCGGTTATCAGAACCGTTCTCGGTCTCCACTCGGCGCGCTCACCGATACAGGTAATGTGATTCCACGCCTTTGCCAGAACGCTGGCCGGTTCCATCAGCACGCCGACGTTACGCATGCCCGGTTCCAGACGCACCGCGTACTCGGGCTCAATGCGCCAATGCTGGGACCCGAATCCGTTGCGCTCCTTGATCCCGCGCTCCGTGTATTGTCCATTGCGGCACATGTCGAACTCGCCCACGGCACAGGCCATGCACGGCACCGGATCCGGCCTTCGCACGATTCCGACTACCAGATCGCCTTGCTTGAAGCCACTGTTCGCGGGAGCGTGCTCGACTAGACCGAGCGACTCGTGCCCAAGCACCAAATGATTGTTTCCCGGCGGCGCCCACCCGTAGTCCCCAGAAATAAGCTCGAAATCTGTTCCGCAAATACCCAATTCGAGAGCCCGGACCAGAATAGTGCCTTCGACTAACTCGGGCTCCGGAACATCTCCCAGAGAGGCGGAATTCGCTTGACCAGGGACGATCGTAATTGCTTTCATGTGATATTTCGCAAATACTCAGCCGCAACCATGGCTCATTCTATCGTTGCGCCAGCCGATAAAGAACTACATCGGGAGTATTGCGAGCAGGGCCTTATTCCGCTCGTAAATGAGAGAGCTAGCACGTCGCGTTCACTACTTCATAGGGATGATCTCACTCACCGCCAAGGAAACCGCATTGTTCCGTCTGAAGCGGCGGCAGCGCGGGGCCACTCTTCTTCTATTCACGTTCTTGGTAGTACTGGTCATGATGCCATTCATAGGACTGGCGATCGATGGCGCAATCGTGTTCTGGACTAAGGCAAAGCTTTCTGCTGCCGTTGATGGCGCGGCACTTGCAGCGGCAAGATCGCTCAGCGTTGGTCAAACGACTCAGGCGCAAGCCGGCAACGCCACAACCCTCGGCGTGGAGTACCTGAATGCCGATTTTCCGTCGGGATGGATGGGAATCACGACTCAGTTTGGCGCAGGAAATGTCGATGTGAGAGACGACCCTAATAGCCTAAGAACACGCCTCGTTACAGTGAACGCGAGCGTTACGGTTCCACTTATTTTCATGCGACTGCTTGGGCAATCGAACCTTACGCTGGGGGCCGTGGGACAAGCTTCGCGGCGGGATTTAAACCTGATATTGGTGCTTGACCGTTCAGGTTCGATGAATACGGGTGGTGCCTGTGGCATCATGGTCGCCGCCGCCAAGAATTTCCTGACAAACTTTGCGGAGGGCCGGGATACAGTAGGGCTGATCACCTTTCAAACGGCCGCCAATCTGGATTTCCCTCCTAGCCAGACTTTCAAAGCAGGGATAACCGCGAAGCTAAATCCGTTGATATGTAATGGCAACACCAGTTCAGCCGAAGCACTCAGTCTGGCTTATCAGCAAATCCACACCATCGACCAGCAAGGCGCGCTGAATGTGATTCTCTTCTTCACCGATGGAATACCGAACGGCGTCGTGGCGAATTTTCCGCAAATAGTTCGCGCCAACAGGTACCTGCAGTCCTGCAATACCGTTAATAGGGCTAATCGGTGACAGCCCCGATGGGGTGATGCGAGGTACTAGACCAGTACGTTGATACCAATGATTACAACACGAGCCTAGTGCCGAACACGACCTGTAAGTTCTGGGTCGAACTCAAACAGAGTCGCGCAGGACGTTCTCTATATTCCTGCGCTGGATTATTACGGGAACTCCACGAGTAGCGGGACAACCGGTTACAGCAACGCTCCGAACGACTACTACGATAGTACCGCTCAAACTTCAAAGGTTACGACAGCCGGTGACGATGCTGCCTCGATAAATGCCGCCTATGACGCAGCCCGCCGGATCCGCAAAGATCTATTCGATCCTTCCAAGCAGTACAAAACCGTGATATACACGATTGGTCTCGGCGGGACCAATCACATAAATAGTGCGGGACGCATACTGCTTGACGCAGTCGCGAACGATCCTAGCAGCAGTTATTACGATTCGGCACAACCTGTCGGCGAGTTCGTCTACGCCTCCAACCAGAATGGCCTCAATGCCGCATTCCAAAAAATCGCATCCGAAGTGCTGCGGCTCGCACACTAGGCACTTTTGGAAAGACTCTTCCGGCGACTAAACTCCGCGGCAAAGACTAACCAGCGCCCGGATCAGAAAATGGATCTGGCCGAAACGTCCATGTTTCCGAGGAACGCCCACCAATCGAGATCAGGCGACTTGATATACATTTCTGAAACGTAGGAAAGTTGACCGGACACCAGCGGAATAACGCTCGAAAATCCGGTAGCTACAGTGCTCGGATCGTTCAGATAGCCGCGCGTTCCGGTGTTGGTGCCAAGCGTGACGTTTCCAGCCGCGTCCAGGAGCGCGCTATTGGGCAGCAGCGTTCCAAAAGAGCTGGTGTGAAGACCGCTGTTGCCCACCCAGACACGGCGTGTGATCACGACTTTCTGGTAATTCGGGCAGGTCCCACCCGGGGCGTACCCGCCTGACTGGCACTGAGCATCGTCGATGTAAGTAAGCGTCGAGAGGACGACCACTCCATTTCCGCCGGTGCTGGTCATGTTCAAGCCTGAGGCGAGGCTTACCAATAGATTCTGATAAACCGCTTGCGAAAAGTCGATACCTTGCGAATACATATGTCCGGCGTCCCGGCAGACCTGTGTAACCTGAACGGCTCGAATCAGATTAAAGCCGATGACGAGAGTTCCGAAAAAGAGCGGAATCCAAAACAAGGCGAAGGCGAGTACAAACTCGATCAGAGCACTCCCCCGCTGGCGCGAGCGCCGGCTGGCTTCTCTCTTGTTCATCGGCAGGGTGGCACGCCACCGGGCGAGCCTTCCATCACGTCCGAGGAACTCGCTGCCAATTTGATAGGAGTCCAACTACGAAGTATCGGCCCGAAGGTGGCAACCGAAATCTGGCTAACGGTAATTTTGACGACGTTTCCACCGGCATTGCTGCCTACTCCATTCAAGGGCTGCAACGTAAGTGGATCATAGTACTGAATCTGCACCACCGAAGCGGCGTTAGTCGCGTTGACGAACCCGATGGAGCTCATTTGGATCACCGCCCGGATGGAAGCATCCTGACACGCGTATCCCTGGAGTACCTGGCCCGTAACGGCAAAACGTACACCCTCGCGTACGCCTTCCTGAATGCTCGCCCAGGTGAAAAGGATCCAGGCCAGATCCAGGGTCATGAACACGCAGGCCAGCAGAGGCAGGAGCATCATGCTGAATTCAATTAGCGCGGAACCGCGCTGGCGATTCCCGTTCTTGCGCAAACCAATGCTGGAACGGAGGGGCATGTTACTCATTGCAATGCATGGGCTACGGGCTGAAATTGCGTGATCCTACAGAACCACATCGGCAAGGAAGAGCGAGGACCTTAGTGGCTGCTCAAAAAAGAAGGCAGCGCTTACAACCCGAGTCATACGCGCTGCAAGAAACGCATTGCGGAATGTCTCCCGCTTTACTGCTCGCCTGTGATTACGATGGGAATCGTTTCAGCGCTTGACATACCCGCTCCCCAAACCGCGGATTCGCCCCATATGGAGCGCTCCGCATCGAGCAGCGCTGTGCCCCATACCGCGCTAGCCCCCCAATTTGCCGATGCACCCCAAACCGCCGATTCACTCCACAGCGACCGGTCGGCATTCACAATGTCGGCTCCCCAAACCGCACTTGCGCCCCACACCGCGCTCAGAGCCGAGTTGCTGGGACCAAACACGCTGGCGAGAGACCAAATGGAGAGCGGATTAAAAACCAGATAGACTTTATCGGTCACGCGATTGAAGGTCACCGACGGCGAAAGAGCCAGACCAGATGCGGTGTCTCTGCTCTGCAGCGCTGCGCTGAGATCCAAGTACCCGGCGCCCACCGTGAAAACATCGTAATAATCCACATAGCTCATTCCATCGGCCGGATCCACTGCCACGCTCGATTGCGGGAAGGTCTTGTAAGCGGTCTTCATCAGCCGCGCTTTCACCTGATCGGGTGTCAACGATGGCTGCGCTTGCAGCAGATCGGCGACCGCGCCGCTCACAACCGCCGCTGCCATGCTCGTTCCGCTCAGCATGTAGTAACGACTGGATTTGCCGTTGCTGGTCGTACCATCGTAATAAGAAACCGGAATCAGGTTCTGCGGGTATTCCGCGGCGAGCGTTGCGCTGCGCGAACTCAACAGTGACACAACTTTATTCCCTGGAGCCACGATGTCCGGCTTTACGATATTGTCGATGAGCGTCGGCCCCTTGGAGCTGTAGCTCGCGATCAGGTCGTCGGAACGGTCATACGTTTCCATGGTCTTCATGGCGCCTACCGTGATCGCGTACGGATCGTTGGCGGGGGATGTGATGGTGCCATAACCTTCGTTGCGCGCGATGTTGTCCCGTCCTTCGTTTCCGGCCGCGACCACTACCACAATGCCCGCCTTCCAAGCGGCTTCTACGGCCTGACAGAGCGGGTCCTGCTTGTAGCTCTCGAATACGGTACGGCCCAGCGAGAGATTGATCACCCGGATGTTGTAGCTCTTCTTCAATGAGATCGCCGTTTCGATGGCGCTGATGATGGTGCTGTCCGTACCTTCGCCATTCTGATCGAGCACCCGCAGATCGATCAGGCTCGCCCCCGGAGCCATGCCTTTCAGCTTGCGGGTGCATTTGGCGCACTCTGAGTTCGCGCCGTTACCGGCAATAATCCCGGCCACATGCTCGCCGTGACCGTAGGAATCGTGCCCATCTCCGCCAATGAAATCCTGGCTATAAACGACACGCTGGCTGGAGGTTTTCCCGCTCAGATCGCCATGCGCGCTGATGCCGCTGTCGACGATAGCTACGCCGATGCCTGTGCCGTCCACGCTATATTGCTGCCACACCGCGTCGGCATTGGTTGCAGCCGTCGAGTAATCGTTTTTCGCGAAAACTTTGTGATCCTGAGAAATATGAATGACACCCGGATCATTCGCTAAAGCGCTCAGCGCGGAGGCGGGCATCGAGTAGACGCCTGCTTTCACCGAATGCAGGGTCGCTTTCCACGATCCGCCGCGGTTGAGGACTTTCTGGTGCTCCGATTCCGTTGGATCCCGATCAAACTGCACGATCACGTGAACATTCGATCGGGAATCCGGGCCCTGCAGGTCCGAAGCGATCTTCGGACCCTGAGCCTGTGCGAGGCTGCCTGCCACGATCAGCAGAGGAAAGGTTAAACCGAGTTTCATGTGATCCGCTCCTTTGCCGATCGAGCCGCTAGTCCTGCTCGCCCGTGACCGTGATAGGAGTGGATGCGCCCCAAATCGACTGAGAACTGGCGACAGTGTCGGCTCCCCAGATGGACTGCGCACCCCAAATGGATTGCGCGCCCCAGAGGGATCGAGTACTGCTCACGCTGGCGGCGCCCCAGAGAGATCGCTCGCCCCAGACGCACTGATCGCCTTGCACGACACTCGCGCCCCAAATCGATTGTGCGCCCCAGAGGGACCGCGCACCCCAGAGGGATCGGTTGGCCCACAGGGAAGAAGGATCATAGGAGAGCATGACCACGCCACTGTCGGCGTCGTAATTGGCGACCGGCGAAATGGCCGAGTATCCGGCCGGCACCGAGTTGATATTTTGAAGCGCGGCCGCGATATCCAGATACCCTGCCCCGATTGTGAAGATGTCGTAGTAATCGGTGTATGTTCCGGTCAAGTCGCTCACGGTGCTCGATTGCGGGAACGTTTTATAAGCGGTCTCCATGAGGAGAGCCTTCACCTGGTCGGGCGTGAGGTTGGGATTTGCCTGTAGGAGGTCGGCTATCGCGCCGCTGACCACGGGCGTGGCCATGCTGGTGCCGCTCAATGTGAAAAAGTTATTTGAGACCTTCTTGGATTGCCCAGCATTAACATTTGATTGGTAATACGACAGCTCTATTTCGTTCGACGGGAATTCACTGTCTAATGTCGACTTCGGAACGAGCAGGGAAACGACGAGGTTGCCGGGAGCCATGATGTCCGGCTTCACCACGTGGTCTATCTGCGTCGGACCTTTGGAACTATAGCTCGCAACCAGATCGTCGGTCCGGGTGTACGTGCCTTCCGTTTTCATGGCGCCGACCGTGATGACGTATGGGTCGTTGCCGGGAGCGTTGATCGTGCCGTAGCCCTGTTCCCCAAATGTGTTGTCTCGCCCCTCATTGCCTGCCGCTACCACGACCGCGATGCCTGCTTTCCATGCGGCTTCGACCGCTTGGCACAAGGGGTCCTGCGTATAGCTTTCATACACCGGCCGGCCTATAGAGAGATTGACCACGCGAATGTTGTACACGTTTTTCAGATAAATGGCGGTATCCAGCGCCAGGATCACGCTGCTGTCGTTGCCATTGCCGTTTTGATCCAGCACGCGAAAGTCGATGAGGTTGACGCCCGGAGAGATGCCCTTGAATTGTCTGATGCAGGTCGGGCAGGCCGAGGTCTGGCCGCTGGACGCGATAATTCCCGCAACGTGCTGCCCATGCCCATACTGATCGGGCGCCGACCCATTGGAAGATGGCGCGGGAGAATTCGACAGCAGCGAAGTTAAAGAGGTCACAAGTCCCAGCAGATTGCCCGTTTTGGAACCGTCCTGCGTTGTGAAATCGTAGCTGTACACGATCCGTTTGCCGGGCCCCAGATTTGGATCGTTGTTGATTCCGCTATCGATCACCGCCACTCCGACCCCGTTTCCCGTCCAGCCCGCGTTCCACGCCGCAGGAGCGCCCACGGCCGCCGCCGAATTGTCCAGCTTTCCCGTTATCGGGCGATCCGGTGTCATGTACGCCACGTCCGGATCGTTGGCTAAGCTCTGAACGGCCGATCCGGGCAGCACGTAAATACCGCCGTTGATCGAGTGCAGCCGTTGCAGCACCGTGCCACCGTGCCCTGTGACTTTCTCGTCCTTTGCATCGTCCACTCCACCGTTCCATTGCACGATGACCCGCACAGTTGAACTCAGGTCGCTGTTCTGCAGATCCTTCGACATCTTCGGCCCACGGGCCTGCGCAAGCGCGCAAAACAGTGCGGCAGTCATTAACGAAAACGTTGCCTTTTTCATTTGTCCCAACATTCCTTCGCGTGGATTTACCTTGACTGGGCCTCGGAGGCGGAGGCGATCAATTTCAGGTGGTCAAGACGCTTATCGGGACACGAAGGATAGTTGTTAGGCGGGAAGCCGGCTTAGTCTGTTTGCCAAGTACCGGACCTAAGATATCGAGACGACCGAACCGCGGCAAAGAGGTCTCCGGTCGAGCGGGAATAGAGGAGTTGTAACAGCTGGAAAGTACGTCGGCAGCGATTGGATCTCTCTTTTTTTCTTTTTGAGGGACGCTCTCCGAAACTCGCGGATTTACCATACGAAGGGATGCCCTTCCAACACCCGAGCCGAGGCCGCGATTGAAGGCGCTTGTCAAAAGCCATAGCGCGCCGGGACTGTGGCTGGAGGACGTCCCCGAACCATCTATTGGCATCAACGACGTATTGATACACGTCACCCACACTGGTATTTGCGGCACGGATCTGCACATTTATCAATGGGACGATTGGGCGCGCTCCACAATTCCCGTTCCCATGGCGATTGGCCATGAGTTCTGCGGCGAAATTGTAGAAGTCGGCTCCAATGTAAACGACTTCCACCCCGGCGAGATCGTAAGCGGTGAGGGTCATGTGGTCTGTGGCCGCTGCCGCAACTGTCTCGCCGGGCGGCGCCATCTGTGTGCCCACACCCGCGGCATCGGGGTAAATCGCCCGGGAGCGTTCGCCGAGTACATCGCGCTGCCAATGACCAACATCTGGCGCCATAACGCGGATATCAATCGTGAAGTTGCGGCTATTTTCGACCCGTTCGGCAACGCTGTTCACACCGCGCTGTCGTTTCCGGTGCTCGGGGAGGACGTGCTTATTACGGGCGCGGGTCCCATTGGGCTGATGGCGATTCCCGTGGTGCGTCACGCAGGCGCGCGGCACATCGTCGTTACCGACCTCAACCCCTATCGCCTCGAGTTGGCTCGCAAAATGGGCGCCACACTCGCCGTTAATCCGGCTGAAGTATCTGTCGCCGAAACGCAGAAACAACTTGGGATGCAGGAGGGGTTCGACGTCGGCCTCGAAATGTCCGGCAATCCGTCAGCCTTTAAAGAAATGATCGCGAATATGAGCCATGGCGCAAAAGTCGCGATGCTCGGCATTCCCGCCAATCCCATGCCCATCGACTGGCGGCAGGTCATCTTCAATATGCTCACCATCAAAGGCATCTACGGCCGCGAGATGTATGAGACGTGGTACAAGATGACGGTCATGCTGGAATCGGGTCTCGACATCACCCCTGTCATCACCCACCGGTTCTGCTACTGCGATTTCGAGAAAGGTTTCGAGGTCATGCGCTCCGGCGAATCGGGTAAGGTGATCCTGAATTGGACAGATGTTCGATAACTGCGGATCTCGCGTTCGCTCGGCTGGAACATGAAGATCAGCATCTTCGATCTTTTCAAGATCGGCATTGGACCTTCGAGTTCGCATACGGTCGGGCCCATGCGCGCGGCCCGGCGCTTTGCAGCCAGTCTCGAGAAAGGCCCCGGCCTTACTAATGTTTCGCGAATTCTCGCCGAGTTATACGGTTCACTGGCCCTCACCGGAATCGGACATGGCACAGATCGCGCCGTTCTTCTAGGCTTGACCGGTGAGAAGCCGGAAGAAGTCGACCCCGCCGCGATCGATTCGATTCTCGATTCGATCCGCACTGCCAAATCTCTTCGCGTTTTGGGCGCACATCCGATCGCTTTCGAAGAATCACGCGACCTGGTCTTTCGTTCGGATCGCTTGCTGCCCGGCCATCCTAACGGCATGCAGTTTTCGGCCTTCGATGCCACTGGCAACCTGCTCGCGAAAGACGTCTATTATTCCGTAGGCGGAGGCTTCATCATCAAGGAGGGCGAGCCCTCCGCTTGCGACATTCCGCCGCTTCCGGTGCCTCACCCGTTTGCTAATGCCGCCGAACTATTGGAACAGGCCGAGAGCAAACAACTCGCCATCTGGAAGCTTATGCTCGACAACGAGTGCGCGCTCTGCCCTCAAGATGAAGTCCGTGGGCGCATTTGGCGTATCTGGTCGGTGATGGATGCCTGCATCGAGCGCGGGCTGATCACCGAGGGCATTCTTCCCGGTGGTCTCAATGTGCGGCGGCGCGCTCCTCGACTCTACAGGAAAATTCAGGCCCAGACTGCGGACGATCCGCTGCGCGCCATGGATCTGGTGAACGCCTTCGCGATGGCGGTCAACGAAGAAAATGCCGCGGGCGGCCGCGTCGTTACGGCTCCTACTAATGGAGCAGCGGGTCTGGTTCCGGCCGTCGCTCGGTACTACCGTCAGTTTGTTCCGCACAGTTCCGATGAAGGCTTGATCCGGTTCTTTCTGACGGCAGGGGCGATCGGCATTCTCTACAAGGAGAACGCCTCGATTTCCGGGGCAGAGGTGGGATGCCAGGGCGAAGTCGGCGTCGCCTGTTCCATGGCCGCAGCCGGGCTCGCAGGCGCTTTGGGCGCCAGCGCTAAAGAAGTCGAGCACGCCGCGGAAATCGGCATGGAACATCATCTCGGAATGACCTGCGATCCGATCGGCGGGCTGGTGCAAATCCCCTGTATCGAACGCAACGCGATCGGCGCGGTGAAGGCGATCAATGCGTGCCGCATGGCCATTCAGGAATCGGGCGATCATAAAGTTTCGCTCGATCAGGTGATTCGCACGATGTATCAGACTGGTCTCGACATGCAATCCCGTTATAAGGAAACTGCCTTGGCCGGCCTCGCTGTCAATGTGAAAGAGTGCTGAGGAGAGAGGGAACGACATGTATGCGACCGCGCAGCGTTTGCTGACCGAAAAGATTCACGAAATCGAAAAGGCCGGTCTCTATAAGCGCGAACGATTGATCGAGAGCCCGCAGCGCGCCGAAATCCGGGTTTCGGGCGGCGATTCGGTCTTGAATCTGTGCGCCAATAACTATCTCGGTCTTGCCAATCATCCCGCCGTGGTCCAGGCGGCTCGGAATGCACTCGACGAATGGGGTTATGGACTAGCGAGTGTCCGGTTCATTTGCGGAACACAATCGGTTCACAAACAGCTCGAGCGGCGCATCAGCGAATTTCTAGGGACAGACGACACCATCCTCTACAGTTCGTGCTTCGACGCCAACGGCGGCTTGTTTGAAACGCTGCTCGAAGCCGAAGATGCCGTGATCTCCGATGAGCTGAACCATGCCAGCATCATCGACGGCGTCCGGCTGTGTAAGGCGGCTCGCTTCCGCTATAAGAACGGCGATATGGCCGATCTCGAAGCCAAGCTCAAGGAAGCGAGCGGAGCACGGACTCGGCTGATCGCTACCGATGGCGTGTTCTCTATGGACGGTTACATTGCGAAGCTTGGTGAAATCTGCGACCTTGCCGAGAAACACAAAGCCATGGTCATGGTGGACGATTCCCATGCCGTCGGCTTTATGGGCCGGACCGGGCGCGGAACTCATGAGCACCACGATGTGATGGGCCGGATTGACATACTCACGGGCACTCTGGGGAAGGCGCTGGGGGGCGCCAGCGGCGGTTACACCAGCGGGCGAAGGGAAATTGTCGAGCTGCTCCGGCAACGCTCGCGGCCTTATCTCTTTTCCAACTCGGTCGCACCGCCGATTGTGGCGGCATCCATCAAAGTGCTCGATTTGCTGACCGAAACGTCCGAGCTGCGGGACCGGCTTTTCTCGAATACCAAACTTTTCCGCCAGCGCATGACAGCCGCGGGCTTCGATATTCTTCCCGGGGAGCATCCGATCGTTCCCGTGATGCTTGGCAACGCGGCTCTCGCCACATGCATGGCCGAGCTGCTTCTGAAAAAAGGCGTGTACGTGGTCGGCTTTTCGTATCCGGTGGTTCCGCAAGGCAAAGCCCGCATCCGCGTGCAAGTCTCAGCCGCCCATACTCCCGAAGAACTCGAGTTCGCAGCCGACCAGTTTACCGCGAGTAAACGCGAACTGGGGCTCTGACGTCCAAGCTCATGCGAATGCCCTACCCGTCGCGTTGCGAACGCCGCCTTCTGATTCTGCTTGCGTCGGCTCTGCTTGCGTTCGCGGCCCAGCAGCCGTGGAGAAAAGACGCTCGTCAATGGACCGTTGACGATGCCCAACGCATTCTCGGCAATTCCCCATGGGCGCAAACGGCGACTGTGGCGTTTCCACAGCCCGATGACGATCGGCGCGCCACCGTCGGTCCGGTACCCGAGGCGCCCGGCATGTCTGGGCCTAACGCGGCGAGCGATGGCCGCTGGGATGGAGGTGTCGGCAAGCTCCCTTCCACCCGCGTGCCAACACTGCCCATCGCTATTCGCTGGGATAGCGCACTTCCGGTAAGAGAGGCGGTTAATCGCTTGCCTGCCGGTACAAAAGCGGATACCCGCTCCTATACGCCGGCGCAGGCGCAACGGGATTACATCATCACCGTCGCCGGACTGGTTCCGGCCGGACGCTACCGGAGCGCGGGACAATTGCCGACCGCTTCCCGCAGTGACGAAGACACCACGATCGATCCGCAGGATCCGGAACAGATGCTGGAAGGATTGATGGGGGAATCGAGGCTTCTGCTACGCGGCCGCAAAGCGATTTTGCCCGAGGATGTCAAGCTGGACGCCGCGACCGGAACGCTTCACCTGTTCTTCCCGCGAACCGTGGAGATTAATCTGAATGATAAAGACGTGACCTTCGCGACCCGCTTCGGCTCCATGAACATCCAAAAGCAGTTCCATTTGAAGGAGATGGTCTATCAGGGCAAGCTCGAGTTGTAGCGAAACCCGTCGACCTTAATATGTCTCGACCGGCTCGGGCGCCGAAGGGGTTGCCGTAACCGCCCTGACGAGACGCAACACGTCGTTGACATCAATCGGCTTGGTAATAAACCCATCCATCCCGGCGTTAAAACACCGGTCCCGATCGCCAGATGAGGTGTGCGCAGTGATCGCGTAAATCGGTATGTGCGATCCGGTCGGCTCTATGGCGCGAATCGCCTGCGTAGCCTCTAATCCGTCCATGCTTGGCATCCCCACATCCATCAGAATCAGGTCGAAGATCTCCATTTCGAACATCTTCGCGGCATCTTTTCCGTTCACCACGGGTGTCACGCGATGACCGGCGGATTCCAGCACCTTCGTGATCAGGCGTCGATTTACGGCGTTGTCCTCCGCAATCAAAATGGATAGATTCTTATGCGGATGTCTTTCGGCATTTGATTCCGGTTCATCGATGTTCGCCGAGAGCTTCTGCTTCTGGAACCAGGCCGTGAATTCAAACGTGCTTCCCGCGCCAAGCTGGCTCTGGAATTCGATCGTACCGCCCATCAGCGTGACCAGCCTCCGGGCGATCGCCAGTCCCAGACCGGGTCCGCCAAACTTTACGTTGGCCGGATCGTCGCTGGGAAGGAACGGCTCGAAAATGAATTCCCGCTTTTGAGGCGGAATGCCGATCCCCGTATCGGCGACGGATATACGCACCAGAACCGCATCGCTCGATTTCGCTTCGAGCGCCGCAGTCAGCATGACGCTACCCGAACTCGTAAACTTCACTCCGTTCTCCAGCAGATTAAAGATGACCTGCCGCAGCTTCGTCGCATCGCCGCACACCGCCGGAATTTGCGGATCGATTTTGGCGCGCAGCATCAGCCCTTTTGCGACGGCTTCCGGCTGCACGATCTTTAATGCCGAACGAACACACTCGGCAAGAGAAAACTCTGCGTTCTCGAGGTGCACCCCGCCCGCTTCGATTCGCGAGAACTCCAGCACATCGTTGATGATGTGCATGAGCCACTCTGCCGACGTGCGCACTGTATCCAGGTAATCGCGCAGCTCCGGGTTCAAATTCGTCTTCAAAGCCAGATCGGTGAACCCGACAATCGCGTTCATCGGCGTTCGGATTTCGTGGCTCATAGTGGCCAGAAACGTTGCTTTTGCGCTGTTGGATGCGTCCGAGAGCTCTCGCAGCTTTACCTGCTCGGCCAGCTCTTTCCGCAGCTCACGCGTTTTTCGAAGAACCACCAGTTTTAACGCGATGAACCAAAGCGCTGTAATAAAGACGAGGCATAGAACAAGCGCCAGGGCTAAGGTGGTGAAAGCCTCCGGTGGCTCAAACCGTTCCATCAGTAGTCGGACAAAGGAGTCCGTTACTCCGGGACTGTGCGTATGTGGAAGACCGGTGGCTAGCCACCGCGTGGAAAGCGCATCTCTCATGAAAGATTACTGGTTTCGCGGGACACACCCGCTTATGCCTTATCGACAAGCCCACGCATTTTCGAGATAGAGCAATCCCGTGTGCGGTCTAGGATTAAGATGCTAGTCTCCCGTGTTCCTGTTTAGCGGGACCTAGTGCAGGCGCTAACAGCAAGGGACGAAGTTTTCCTGAGGTATTCTACAGGCTTGCGCCTCTCCGCTCTCGCCTTGGCTCTTTCCATCTTGCCTGCTGTTTTTGCCCAGAAATACCAGCCGGCGCCGCAAGGCCCGTGGATGAATCCGAGACTTTCTCCCGACCGGCGTGCCGACCTCGTTCTGGAGCAGATGACACTCGAAGAAAAGATTTTGCTCGTGCATGGAGCTGGCGGCTTCGACTTGTCGGGTCCTCGCTCAAACGGAGGCGCCGGCATGATTTCAGGCATTCCGCGCCTGGGCCTTCCCGATCTGCAATTAGCGGACTCGGCTGTAGGTGTGCGGGGAGCGGCCGAGCGCGGGCGTTACTCGACGCTGCTGCCTTCCTGCATCGCGGAAGCCGCTAGCTGGAATCCGCAGACCGGGTTCGAATATGGCGCACTGATCGGGCGTGAGCTGCGCGACCAAAGATACAACGTCACCTTGGGAGGCGGTGTGGATATCACGCGGGAGCCTCGCAACGGCCGCAATTTTGAATATCAGGGCGAGGACCCCATCCTGGCCGGCAAAATGGTTGCGCAACTCATCAAGGGCATTGCGTCGGAGAAAATCATCAGCGATGTCAAACACTACGCCTTCAATGACCAGGAGACCGGCCGCGATATCGGCAACGTCAAGCTCGACCGGCGCTCCATGCGCGAAACCGATCTGCTGGCCTTCGAGATCGCCGTTACGGAAGCGCAGCCCGGCATGGTCATGTGCTCCTACAACAAAGTCGAGGGCGATTGGGCATGCGAGAACAGTTATCTCTTGAACGATGTGCTGAAGAAATCCTGGGGCTTCCAGGGCTTCGTTCTCTCGGATTGGGGCGGGACTCACAGCACAGTTAAAGCGGCGCTCGCGGGTCTCGACAACGAAGAGCCCGGCAGCCGCTATTTCGGCGATCGCCTAAAGAAGGCGGTGGAGAGCGGCGAAGTGCCTATGGCTCGGCTCAACGACATGGTTCATCGCATCCTCCGAACCGAATTCGCGTTCGGTGTGGTAGACGACCCACCCAAGGGCCGCGTCGTCGATCCTTTTCGCGACGCGCAGATCTCGCAATCAATTGCCGAACAAGGCTCGGTTCTTTTGAAGAACGCCAATCGTCAGCTTCCGCTCGAAAGCGCGCGGGTGAAATCCATCGCGCTCATCGGATCGCATGCCGATAAGAGCGTTCTCTCTGGCGGCGGCTCCGCTCAGGTCGATCCTCCCGGCGGACCACCCAGCGTGTTCGGCGGTCCTCCCGTATGGTTTCCCTCTTCACCGCTTGAGGCCATCCGCGCCAAAGCGCCGGACGCGAAGCTGCAGTATAACGACGGAACGGATCCTGCCGCCGCTGCAGCACTGGCCAAAACGTCGCAAATCGCTATCGTGTTCGTAAACCAGCCCACCAGCGAAGGCAAGGACCTGCCCACTCTTACGCTGCCGGATAATCAGGATCAACTGGTCAGCGCGGTAGCGGCGGCCAATCCACACACCATCGTGGTACTCGAGACAGGCGGCCCCGCCGCTATGCCATGGATCGATCGTGTGAATGCTGCGATCGAGATCTGGTATCCCGGTATTCGCGGCGCAGAAGCGCTCGCCAATATTCTGTTCGGCGACGTAAATCCTTCCGGCAAACTGCCGGTAACGTTTGCCAAGTCCGATGCCGATTTGCCGCATCCCAAAATATTCGGCCTCGATTTGGAACATCCGGCTGAGCATCACAGAGTTCCCGATTTCGACATCGACTACACCGAAGGCCTGAAAGTCGGCTATAAGTGGTTCGACGCTGAAAATATCGAGCCGCTGTTTCCCTTCGGCTTTGGTCTTTCGTATACCTCGTTTACTTATTCGGACCTCAAGGCTTCGCCGGATCGCGTTTCCTTCACGGTTCGAAACACGGGCCGCCGCGCGGGCGTAGAAGTCTCTCAGGTCTATGTTGGTTTGCCCGCAGCCGCTAATGAACCGCCCAAACGCCTGGTCGCGTGGCAACGAGTGGAACTCGCCGCGGGTGAATCGAAGCCGGTCGCAGTTACGCTCGAACCGAAATTCCTCTCCATCTTCGACGAGCAGACGAATGACTGGAAACTGCTTCCTGGCGAATACAAGATTTCGGCCGGGGGGTCATCGCGCAATCTTCCACTCACCGCCACAGTGAACCGCTAAAAAGTACTCCTTACCCGCGAGTTGAGCCGCTGCGGTGCGAATCGGAAACAGAACTCCCGCCCGCCTCATCCCACAGCAGCGGGCAGAGCTGCCAGGCTATGGCGATTTCGGCAATTGAGCTTCGGGTCACTCGTTGTGCTTCGTGGCCGCAACATTTCGAACCGCGGCAGTGGGCGCTGTACAGATCCGTGCTTCAGGCCGGCCGACGCCTCGGCGTGCCGTTTGCGGTGGGCGGCGGACTGGCAGCGATGACCTATGCCGATCAATGGCGCGACACCAAAGATATCGATCTCTACATTCTGAGGCGCGATTGCGAAGAGTTCATTCACGCACTGAGCAGCCTCGGCCTGCGCGACTACTATGAAAAACTTCCCTACGACCGCAAATGGATCTACCGGGCTTATAAGGATGACTGTATCGTCGATCTCATCTGGGCAATGGCCAATCAGCGCGCAGAAGTCGATGAAAGTTGGTTCGGCGGCCCCGAAGTGGAAGCCGGCGAGGAGCGCTTCCGTCTGCTTGCGCCCGAAGAGGCCCTCTGGAGCAAGCTCTACGTTCTGCAGCGCGACCGAACCGACTGGCCGGATGTTCTGAACCTGCTGTACGGTGTCGGACCGGACATCGATTATCGCCGTGTCTTGTGCAATTTGGCGTCCGACGCACCATTACTCGCCTCAGCACTGGTTATTTTCGCGTGGCTCGCTCCGGATCGGGCTCGCGAACTGCCGGCTTATCTCTGGCGCGATCTCGGGCTAAACCCGCCCGCTGCAGCTCACGATCCGCAACTTACCCGGGATCGGGCCGCTTTATTGGATACGCGCCCATGGTTTACCCCCACGCTCGAACGACAGGAATGAGGCCGAATTCATATCTAATCTATAGTTCGCAAAGATTTCCTGGAAAGAAGAAGAAGGTGCAAAGTTGCTGATCGGTACCATGAACCATCCCGAACGCAATGTTTTAGACGAAATCGGCTGGATGGCAGAAGCTGGTATGGATTTCATCGATCTGACACTAGAGCCGCCCGGTGCGCCCTCCTGGAGTATCGACGTACCCGCCATCCGGGACGCTCTGGAGCGCAGTCACATGAAAATCGTGGGCCACACCGCGTGGTATTTGCCCATGGCCAGCGCCGTACCGGAAATCCGCGAAGGCGCCGTCGCCGAGCTGTGCAGGTGTCTCGACCGATTCGGAGAATTGGGCGCGAAGTGCATGAACCTTCACCCCGACCGGCATACGCCCTGGCACCCGCGGCACTTCTACATCGAGCAAAACATCGCCACCATACGCGAGTTGCTGCCGCATGCCAAAAAATGCGGGATCGCTCTGATGATTGAAAATCTGCCGGGCGACTATAATTCCGCGCCGCAACTTGCCGAGTTACTCGATCCCGTTCCCGAGCTCGGATTGCATCTGGATATCGGACACGCGAACTTACAAGTTCCGTATAACACCACGGCAGAGATTCTGGCCGCGCATGGTAAACGTCTTCGCCACGTCCATCTGCACGACAATAAAGGCGGGCATGCGGATCTGCACTTACCGCTCGGGACGGGTACGGTGGATGTGCGCGCCAATGTCGAAGCGCTACAAAAATGCGGGTACGACAGCACCATTACTCTCGAGGTCTTCACGCCCGACATTCACCACCTCACTTACAGCCGCGATCTTCTGCGCCGGACGTGGAATGAATGTAAGCGGGAAACCGGGGCGCTCGCTTCGGTAGGAGGTTGATACGAGTTTATTTCGAAATCGCACCGACGCTGGGCGCGTGCTTGCGCGTCACGTCAAGCCGGTCGTGACCGAGCCGGATGTACTGGTACTCGCGCTTCCACGCGGAGGCGTGCCGGTGGCCTTTGAAGTTGCTCGTGAGCTGAACGCACCTTTAGATGTCTTCCTCGTTCGTAAGCTCGGCATGCCGGGTGAAGAGGAGCTCGCCATAGGCGCTATTGCCAGCGGCGGCGTACGCGTTCTGAACCGCGATTTGATCGAGTATCTAGGCGTTCCGGACAGCGTCATCGAAGAGATCACCGCGCGCGAGCAGCAGGAACTGGAACGTCGCGAGCTCTTTTACCGGGAGGGCCGTCCGCCTGTCGAAACCAGCGGGCGAACCATCGTGCTTGTCGACGATGGTCTCGCGACCGGCGCATCGATGCTTGCCGCCGCTCGGGCACTGCGCCCTCACGCCCGCCGCGTCATTGTTGCCGTTCCCGTGGCCGCGCCTCAAACCTGCCGCGACTTCCGCAAAGAAGTAGACGCGATCATTTGTCCTGAAACCCCGCAGCACTTCACTGCCCTCGGGGTCTGGTATGACGATTTCTCGCAAACCTCGGATGAAGAAGTCCGTTACTACTTGGAAGAAGCGAACCGGCGAGCCCCTTCCCACTCCTCTGTTGCAGGACGTTGAGGCGACAAGCCCGCAGTCGCACCTGCATTCTCAACAGCTTACGACCAGCCATTTAGAAAGCGGTGCAGATGGCTGGAAAAGCACAATACGCACCGAAAAGTTGGTTTTGTGCATCCAATGTTTTGAGAGGCCGTACTATGGACCGAAATGCCCAATCAATAAACGATCGTTATGAGGCCTTGATGTTTGCCAAATCTCCCCAGGCAGCTCGCAAGGCAGCCCGCGAGCTCGTCAGAGTTGCGCTGGGCGAGGAAGCTCTCGAGCTTCCCCTGGCCGAGGCTCTCCGTCAGTGCTGCCGTCGACTGCGGCCGTCCGGGGATCCCAAGGAGCAGGAGCGCTTCGAAGCCGAGTTCATAGAGCTCGGAATCTGGCCCAATAACGCACAAAAGATCGCTGCCTGATTCCTGGGAGCGTCTAAGTTGCCCGAAACCACGCAGGAACTCATCCGCCGCTACTTGCAAGACGCAGTTGCGGCGGAGAGTCATTTCGAAACGCAGTTACGCGCGTTCTCCCAAGAAGGCGATGACGAGGAAGTGCAATTGCTGTTCGCGCAGCAAGCGGATCAGACCAGGCGCCATTATGACTGGTTGGCTGCCCGGTTAGACGAGCTCGGTAGCAGTCCGTCAGGAGCCAAGGCCTTCTTCGCGCATGTGCTCGGATTGGCTCCTAAGTTTGCGCAGGCTGCACATTCTCAAGAGGAGCGCACGGTTCAGAACCTGATCGCGGCGTTTACCATCGAGCATGGTGCATGCGCCACATACGAGGCGCTCGCCAATATCGCGTACGCCGCCGGCGATACCATTACGGAGGCATTGGCCCGCCAAATCCAATCCGAAGAACGGGAAGCGGCCGAAACTGTTTGGCGCTCGATTCCATCGCGCTCCAAGATTGCATTTAATCTTCTTACTGCCACTGAGGTCGATCCTGCCGTTGAAACCCGCACTGCGGACAACCGGCTCGTCTCCTGACGCGTCTCTGCCATCCTTGCGAAAACGCCCGAAATATAGCAAGACGAAAGCTGTAAAAGCGATGGCTCGCGATCGCGTCGGTGCGCCTCCCCCGGCCCGGTCGATAGAAGAAAAGCCGCGCCGCAAACCGAAGCATAAGAAAGACTGGTCGGCTGAGGAGTAGATCGATTCCGGCGATGAAAGTGCCTGACCGCGTTCGCATCGTAGAGGTCGGACCTCGCGACGGCCTGCAGAACGAAAAGAGGATTTTATCTGTCGATGCCAGGGTCGAATTCATCGAAGCGCTGGCGGATGCTGGTCTGAAAACCGTCGAGTGCCGGGAGCTTCGTTTCCCCCAAGTGGGTGCCGCAAATGTCCGATACTGCGGCGGTTCTGAAGCGGATTGCGCCGAGTGCCCAGGTGTTTCTTATCCCGTTCTTGTGCCGAATTTCAAGGGGCTGGAGGCGGCGATCAACGCGGATGCTGAAGAGATCGCGGTATTCGCTGCCGCCTCTGAAACCTTTTCCCGGCGCAATATCCATCGGTCTATCGCTGAAAGCTTGGCGCTCTACAAGGACGTAGCCGCGCGGCGACGGCGCGCGGAGTGAAGGTTCGCGGTTATGTCTCTTGCGTGCTGGGATGCCCCTACGAAGGCGATATTCCGCCGTACGGCAGTGGCCGAACTGTCCAAGGCTTTGTCACGAGATGGGTTGTTATGAAATATCCCTGGGCGACACCATCGGAACCGGTACACCGCCGAAAGCTGAGGCGATGATTCTGGCAGTAGCCCGGCAAACGTTCCCATCGATCGTCTCGCGGTACATTTCACGACACCTGGGGCCAGGCGCTCGCGAATATTCTTGCCTCGCTCCTGCTACGCGTTTCCGTAATCGATAGCTTCTGTCGCTGGCCTCGGAGGCTGTCCCTATGCTGCGGGAGCGACGGGGAACGTCGCCACGGAAGACGTCGTTTACATGCTGAACGGTATGGGCATCGAGACGGGCATGAACATCGAAAAGCTCGCAGCGGTGGGGCGCGGGATCAGTCGACAAGCTCGGACGGAGTCTTCCGTCGAAGGCGGCGCAGGCTATCGAAGCTCGCTGTACAAGCGGCGATTGTTATCATCGCGAAGGTGTCGCGGAGCAACATTCTTGAATAAAATCGTCGCCAATTCCGACGAAGGAGTGGCGGAGAGTTTTCGACGGCGCTACTGTCATGCTAGGCGGCTTCGGACTGTGTGGCATTCCGGAGAATCTCATTGCCGCTCTCGTGCGCAAGCGCGTGACCGGCTTGCACACCATCAGCAACAACATGGGCGTTGATGGATTTGGCATGGGACTGATGCTCGAGGCCGGCATGATCGCTTCGCACACTGGCAGCTACGTCGGCGAAAACCGCTTGCTCGAATCGCTCGTTATCTCGGGCAAGCTGAAAGTCAGCTTATCCCCAGGGCACCCTCGCCGAACGCATTCGCGCGGGCGGCGCCGGCATTCCAGCCTTCTACACGCCTACCGGCGTGGGCACCGTGGTGCCCAGGGCAAAGAAGTCCGCGAATTCGATGGCCGCGCCTATCTGCTGGAACATGCGCTCACGGCGGATTTCGCCCTCATTAAAGCTTGGCGCGGCGATCGTCTGGGCAATCTGCTCTATCGCAAGACCGCCCGGAATTTTAATCCCATGATGGCTACGGCAGCCCGCATCACCATCGCGGAAGTGGAAGAACTGGTGGAACCCGGAGAAATTGAGCCTGACAGAGTGATGACACCCGGAATCTACGTCAAGAGAATCGTGAAAGGCGAGCGATATGAGCGGCGCATCGAACGCCGGACCGTTCGAAACCACCTGAATCCGATGCCGCCGGAGCTCGACAAACGCGAGCGGATTGTCCGGCGCGTAGCACGCGAGCTTCAAGATGGCTTTTACGTGAATCTCGGAATCGGCATGCCGACCCTGGTCGCGAATCACGTGCCTGCCGGAATCGAAGTCATCCTGCAGTCGGAGAACGGGATGCTCGGCGTTGGGCCCTATCCGATAGCGGGTTCTGAAAACCCGGATCTGATCAACGCTGGTAAAGAAACAGTTACCGAACTGCCGGGCTCTGCCTACTTCTCGAGTGCGGACTCCTTCGCGATGATTCGTGGAGGACACATTGACCTGAGTATCCTGGGCGCGATGGAAGTGGATGAAGAAGGTAATCTCGCCAATTGGATGGTGCCGGGCAAGGTCGTGAAAGGCATGGGTGGCGCCATGGATCTGGTCGCCAGCGCCCGCCGTGTGATTGTCGCCATGGAGCACAGCACCAAGAACCGGCGCGCCCAAAATCCTGAACAAATGCTCGCTGCCCATTACTGGCTTGAAGGTCGTGCACACATTGTGACGGAACTGGCCTGCATCCCGTCGACTCCCGAGGGTCTTACTGCTCGAAGAGATCGCGCCTGGGCTCACTGTTGAAGACGTGCAAAGGGTCACTGAGCCGAAACTGGTTGTTTCCGCCGTGCTTCGGCCGATGGCGTAGTCTCCTCACGTCGAGCGTCCTTCATCACTCCGCGCCGTAAGATCCCGGCAATTTTCAAGACCGTCGCGTCCGTCTCGATCTCTTCGAGTTTATTTGGCAATGGGATCGACCAGTTTGGGCGCTTGTCTTGGGTCACGCCTGGCAAGTTCGGCCGCTGTTCCACTCCCAATACATCTTCGAACGACGCCAGTATGATCGAGGACGGCGCCTCCGCCAAGGCTTCGTGCGCTTTCTCGATCACTTCCGTTACGGACTCGCCCCTATCGACACCCGCGACTTTTTCGAGCTGCTCGCGCTGTTTCTCCGCGCTTTGTTCACTTGGGTTCATGCCGCATTGCTTCTGCTCTTCCAGATCCGCTCCGGACCAGGCGCCCGCGATCGTCGGCAGATCATGCGTGCTGATCGAGGCGAGCGACAACTCCGGATACTTCGCCGGCGGATTTTCTTCAAACCACAAAACACGGTACGACAACACGCGGAACTGGGCAAGTTTTTCGCGCACACCGGGCTCGACGGTACCCAAGTCTTCGCCCACCACAAACGCTCGGGCTCGCTCGCTTTCAAGCGCCAGAATCGAGAGCATCTCGTCGGCGTTATATCGCACATAAGCGCCCTTGCGCGCGGATTCTCCTTCCGGAATCCAAAACAGGCGAAACAGTCCCATCACGTGGTCGATCCGCAGCCCCGCCGAATAACGCATCGCCGCTCGTACGGTTTGCGCGAACGGGTCGTAGCCTGCCGACCGCAGTTTATGCGGTACAAACGGCGGCAACCCCCAGTTTTGGCCGGTCTCGCTGAACGGATCGGGCGGTGCTCCCACGCTGACGTTCTTAGCGAATACGTCCTGCCAGAGCCACGCATCCGCGCCGGCCGGATTCACTCCAATCGGCAGGTCCTGCATGACCATCCCGCGCTCGGATGCATGCAAGAGCTGCCGGTCCAGCAGCCACTGAACCCACTTGTGAAACTTGACGCGATCTTCCGTTTCGCGAGCAAACGTGTCAATTGCGGCCGTGTCCGGATGCTGCAGCTCTTGCGGCCATTTGTGCCAGTTGGCGCCGTACCGCTCCGCCGCCGCGCAGAAGACTGCAAAACGATGAAGATTCATCCCTTCATCACGCTCGAATTCGCGGAAATTTACTTTCTCGCGCGTCGCGGCCCAGATTTGTTCCAGCGCTTCTATCTTCAGCTTGTAAATCGCATCGCGATCAATGAAGGGCGTCTCATTGAGTGCCTGCCCACGCTCCATCCAACGCGACAGATCAGGAACTCCCTCGCGTGCGCCCGGAACCTCCTCGATCCGCAAATATAGCGGGTTCCGGAATAAGCGACTGCTCGGGAGATACGGGCTGGGCTGTTGCGGAATGCCCGGTAAAGACGCACTCAGAGGATTCGTCATGATCATGCCCGCATTCAGAATGTCCGCCGACCAGGCCGAAAGCTGTTTCAGGTCTTCGAGGTCGCCCATCCCCCAACTCCGCTTCGAACGCAGTGCGTAGAGCTGCAAAGTCCAACCCCATACCCGCAACTGTTCTCGTAGATAACATTGCTCCGGCGCCACGATGAGGCGCGTTTCTACGCCGGATGTAAGGTCTCTCAGCTTGTGATATCCGAGCGGCAAGTCATGTGTGCCATTCTTGGCGTCGAGGCGCGTGCCGTCCTCCAGCTCGATTTGGCTGCCCTTCGGCAGCGCGGTTTCGCGCCCTTCGGTGACAACCAACAGCCGCGGCTCCTCTGGCGTATCACCGTCACTCGCTCCCATGGCGCCCAGTAACGCCTCTCTTCGTTTCAGCGGAAACATCATGCCATTGCTGCAGTCCATCCTCATAACGCTCATCGATTCCCCACTGGTCCGTCGTTTTCACATCGATGAGACTCCCGGACTTGCCGATCGGCTACCCGATCATAGTGAAGGAGGCGAATCAGCTTCGCCCGGAAACATGAAAGCCGCCGTTCTTTCGTCACCGCAACCCATTTCCGCGGGTCCGCTCCGGATCGAGGATGTGCCGAAACCGCCTCTGCGCGAAAACCTCGTGCTTCTGCGAGTACGTGCTTGCGGCGTGTGCCGCACAGACCTGCATATCGTCGAAGGTGAGCTTCCGCCACGCTTGAAAAGCGTGATTCCCGGCCACCAGATCGTGGGAGAAATCGCCGATGGTGCGACTCCGGACCTTCCGCTCGGCACGCGCGTAGGGGTTTCTTGGGTCGGCGGCGTCGACGGCACCTGCCCGTATTGCTGGCGCGGTCTCGAAAATCTATGCGACGCACCAACGTTCACCGGCTATACGATTAACGGCGGCTATGCCGAGTATGCCGCTGCGCGCGCGGATTTCGTGTTTCCGCTCCCCGCCGCACTCGACGATCTTCACGCCGCTCCGCTCCTCTGCGCGGGAATCATCGGCTTCCGCAGCCTGCGCGTGGCGGGCGTCGAAAAGGGAGATCGCGTCGGTCTATTCGGTTTCGGGGCCTCGGCGCACCTCACCATCAAAGTTCTCCAAGCCTGGAATTGCGAAGTCTACGTCTCGACGCGTGGCGCTTCGCATCGCGCTCTTGCCACTTCGCTCGGAGCCACCTGGGTGGGCGCCGAAACAGAGAAGCCGCCTGTCGAACTGGATCGCGCAGTCACGTTCGCGCCCAGTGGCGATGTCGTGGTCACCGCGCTGGCATGCCTGCGCAAAGGCGGCGTCGTTGCGATCAATGCCATTCACCTCGATCGCATGCCGCAGTTCGATTACGATCGCCTGCTCTGGGGTGAGCGCCAGATTCGCAGTGTTGCGAACATGACCCGCTCCGATGCACGCGACTTCCTCCGAATTGCCGCCGATATCGGCCTCCGCCCGCAGGCCACATCCTTTCCTCTCGACCGCGTCAATGAAGCGCTTGCGGCGGTCAAAAGCGACTCCATCGACGGCGCCGCCGTCGTCGTTCCATAGGATGCCACGCCAAAAAAACCGGGCTGCCCGCTTTCGGCATAGGGGAGTTTGGTCCCTGCTGCGCGATTGCGATACAGCCCGTTTGAGGATCGGTGCTTAACCGGTGTTGGTTACACCATGTCCTGTTTGCCGCTTCCTGGAGGAAAAGCTGGTAAATTCAATCTAAGTCATTCCTCTTACCCGATCAATTAACCCGCTCGGGATACCCGTCCTGGTACGCGCAGAACTAGAAATGCAAAACGACGCGCGATCCGTATCTCCGGTAATCGGAAAACGTCATCACATTAAATTCACGCCGTCTCGACTCTCCATATTGGACCTCGTATTCGCCGGATTTAGGCAGCAACCATGCCTTTCCATCCAAGTCCACCTTGTCTAACAGGACGCTCCAGCGCAGTTGCGAAATTCCTAATCCGGTAGGAATATTCCCCGATGTCCTTTCGATCTTTAAGATTTGTCCCGATTCTATCGACACCCAGACGTCTGTCAGGAATGGGATCTTGTAGGACGTGCCGTTCACAACCAGATCCCATGGGCTATCTTGCTCGGTTACCTGTATCGCGTAGATCGCCGCTGGCGTTCCGTTCAACTCGGTATCGGGCTTTCTGGTCACCGCCTGCGTTCCAAGGAGAGCGTGCGTCTGACGCAACAGCGTCCCGAATTCGCCCTCCGACCACGCTCCGGGAATACTCGCCATGCCCGCCCTCGCGCGATTGTCCTGTTTAATATCGCTGTATCGCTCCACTCCGCTCTCAAACGAGACGCTGGCGGTCACCGTGTCAACCCGCCGCGAGGTATCGGCGTTCAGCCGACCCTTATAGCGGTCGATATGTTCGTCGCACACAAACGATTGCAGATCTGTGTAGAGCAGTTCGTTCTCGAGTTGCGCCCGAGCCAGCAGATCTCGCCCACCCGTGTCCGGGTTGCCAAATAATGGCAGCGGCCCAGGCGTGGTCGCAGACTTGTTGATGGCGCGGAACTTCATCGGGCTGATGTGCAGTGAGCTAACGGGTTCTCCGCGTTTCTCCCACAACACGTAGCCGGCAATACCGGTGATCCCGATGATGAGAAGAGCAGCCATCGGCTTCTTTGCGCCGCTGGAAGGTAGTTCCGGCTTCCTGGGCCGCCGCGATTGCGGCTTTGAAGGGATGAGTCCCGCGCCCGGCTGTCCTGCCGGGAGAACTCTGCGAGTGGGCATAGGCATCTCCATGGCGAGACCGCGAGCCGCCCCAAACTAACTGCGGATCATCTGGATTCTAAGCTGAGTGTCAGCCCCGCCGACACCTATGTCATCGGCAAAAAACCGACATTTTTCCGAGGAAAGCTTCCCTAACCCTTGCCATGGCGACGGCCTACGGCGTGTCTAGTGGTGCGAGGCCCTCGGAACAAGGCGAAGTATGAGCAAATGGATAGCAGAAACAGGGCGGCGATGGTGGCCGTAGTCAAGCTACGCCTGCTTCTGGGCCTGCTCCAACAAAAACTGCAGGGTTTTCTCGGTCCGGATATGATCGGCTATGCGTCCGAGAGTGCCCTCTTTTTCGAGCCGCGCCCGGGTTACAGGAACGGCTTCGCGCTCCTGCCGCGAAATGCGCTGCACTTCGCGATCGACCTCATCCTTAGTTGCGTGGACCCCCTCGCGATCGGAAATCTTCTCGAGCAGCAGCGAAGCTTTGACGTTCCGAACCGCCTTTTCCCGCTGATTTTCCTTCACCTTCGCCCAGTCGATCTGAATCGTATTCGGATCGACTCCCTGACCGGCCAGATCGCGTAGTTGCATCCGCACCTGATTTTCAATCTGCTTATTTACATAAGCCTCGGGCACTGGAAATTCGTGAGCCGCGACCAGCTTTTCAATCAATTCTTCTTTGGCGGCCTGCTGCGATACATACTGCTTTTCGTGGAAAACCGTTTTCCGGACAGCCTCCTTCAGCTCGTCCAGATTCTTGTAGTCGCCCAGGTCGTGCGCGAATTCGTCATCGAGCTCCGGAACTTCCTTGCGCCGCACAAATTTCGGCGTTAGCTGAAAACGCACCGTCTTTCCTGCCAGCCGCTCCTGCCCAAAGTCCTCGGGATACGTCACGTCTACTTCTTTGGTCTCATCCGGACTGGCGCCAATCAACGCGTCATTGAATGCTGGAAGCGTTTCCTCTCCACCGACCTGAATCTGAACGTCCTGATCGATCGGTTCGGCTAACCCCGAGAGCGATTTCAGATGCACCAGAACGTAGTCGTTATTTTCGATGGGACGCGGATCCAGATTCGGATACTCGGCCTTACTTTCGCGCATGGCCTCCAGACGTTTGTCAACTTCTTCATCGCTGACGACTGGCTCTTCATATTTCACCGGTATCGCGCGATACTCGCCCAGCTCAAACTCAGGCGCGACCTCGAACTCGGCCTTGAACCTAATCGGCTGCCCGGGCTCGAATTTTAGATCCGAAACGTCTGGAGTTCCGACGACCTTCAGCTCTTCCCTCTGTACCCGGTCCCGAAACGCCTGTGGAACGAGCAGTTCCAAAACTTCATGCCGGATCTCACCCTCAAATCGGGCTTGAATCATACTGACCGGCGCCTTGCCGGGACGAAAGCCGGGAAGCCGGACACGGCCTTTAATCGAATTCGTAACGCGCTCTCTCGCTTGCTCCACTTCGTCGAGCGGAATCTCGATTTCAACCGAGCGCTTGCAATCTACCGCTATTGCCACTATTTTTCCTCGAATATTCGAGCGAGGCACGCCCCGCTCGGGCTAAGCGCCGGGACGCGTGCGTCCCTCGTGCGCATTTAAACTAATTGCCGCTGGACCAGTTCGCCCGGTACTGTTCTTGCTCAACAGTCAGGCGGTCCATTTTGATGCCCATGGACTCTAATTTCATTTTCGCTGCCTGCCGGTCGATTTCCTCGGGAACACCGTAAACGCGGTTCTCGAGCGACGGACGGTTCTTCAGCAAGTATTCCGCACAGAGCGCCGCGTTGCCAAACGACATGTCCATGACTGAAGCCGGATGGCCTTCCGCAGCGGAGATATTCAGGACGCGGCCCTCGCCCAGGACATAGATACGCCGGCCGTCGCGCGTTGCGAATTCTTCGACCATATCCCGGACCTGCCGCCGCGAAGAAGCGATTTGCGCCAGCGTATCCAGATCGATCTCGACACAGGAATGGCCGGCATTGCATAGCATCGCGCCATTCTTGAGCTTCTCGAAGTGCTCGCGTCCAATCACATCTTTAGAGCCTGTCACCGTCACGAAAATGTCGCCCAGGCCGGCGGCTTCGGCGAGCGACGTGACCCGATACCCGTCCATCGAAGCCATGAGCGCCCGGATCGGGTCTACCTCAGTGACAATCACGTTTGCGCCGAGGCCTTTCGCCCGAAGCGCAATCCCGCGTCCGCAGATCCCGTAGCCGATCACGACAACAGAGAGACCGGCGAGCAGTACGTTCGTGCACCCGATAATGGCATCGACCGTGCTCTGGCCCGTTCCGTAACGATTGTGGAACAGTTGATTGGTTTGGGCATCGCTGAGCGCAACGACGGGATAGCGCAGCTTTTGATCGATTGCCATCCGTCGCACCCGCATGGCCCCCGTCGTCGTCTCTTCGGTTCCGCCGATGACGGTTTCCAACGCCTGCGTGGAACTCGTATGCAAAGTTCCGATCAGATGGCATCCATCGTCCATCGTGAGATGCGGCTTGAGGGCCAGCACCGCGTCGATATGGCTCGCCGCAGCTTGTGGATCTTCCCCGCGGATGGCAAATACAGCGATACCGTAATCTTTGACTAGACTCGCCGCAACATCGTCTTGCGTCGAAAGCGAATTAGCCGCGCAGAGGGCTAAGCTCGCACCGCCGTCCCGTAGGGTCATCATTAGATTCGCGGTTTCCGCCGTAACGTTCAGACAGCCCGCGATGCGAATCCCGGCGAAAGGCTGCGTTTTGATGAAATGCTTGCGCGCCGCCTGCAATACGCACATCGCTTGGAAGGCCCACTCGATGTGTCGTTTACCGCGGTCGGCGAGTCCCAGGTCCTTTATGTCCGAAGGAATCGCGGTGACGCTAGTCGACATACGCGCGCTCCGTTATTTTCCCCGGACTCTTTGCCGGGCTAGACGGCTGTAGCAGTGAGCTGTGCAGCTTCCCGCAGAAGCTCGGCCTTATCCGTTCTTTCCCAGGTAAACGACTCTTCCGGACGACCGAAATGGCCGAACGCCGCGGTCTTGCGGTAGATCGGCCGCCGTAAGTTGAGGTGCTGGATCATCCCAGCCGGCGTAAGCGTGAAATTTTCGCGCACGATTTCCGCCAGCCGCGCATCTTCCACTTTCCCGGTACCGAACGTATTCACATTAATTGAGACCGGTTCGGCGACGCCGATAGCATAAGCCAGTTGCACCTCGGCGCGCTCGGCGAGTTCGGCTGCGACCAGGTTCTTCGCTACGTATCGCGCCATGTAACAGGCCGATCGGTCTACTTTCGTGGGATCTTTGCCGGAGAACGCTCCGCCTCCATGCCGTCCCATTCCCCCGTACGTATCCACAATGATCTTGCGCCCGGTGAGACCGGTATCGCCGTGTGGCCCGCCAATAACGAATCGCCCGGTGGGATTGATATGGAATTTCGTTTGCGTATCGACCATATTGGCAGGAACAACCGGATCGATAACGTACTTCTTGATGTCTTTGCGGAGCTGCTCTGTGGTGACCTCGTCATCGTGCTGCGTTGAAATCACGACCGCGTCAATGCGCTTCGGCTTTCCGTCTGCATACTCCACGCTGACCTGGCTTTTTCCGTCGGGCCGCAGATACGCGAGCTGGCCTTCGCGCCGCGATTCGCTGAGGCGCCGGACCAGTTTGTGGGCCATCATAATCGGCAGCGGCATTAGCTCTTCGGTCTCATTACACGCATAGCCGAACATCAGCCCTTGATCGCCCGCGCCGCCCGTATCGACGCCCATGGCGATATCGGGAGATTGCGCTTGAATCATATTTACGACGGCGCACGTCTTGCAGTCGAAACCCATGGCGGCATCCGTATAGCCGATGTGGTTGATGACTCCCCGAACGAGCTTCGGGACATCCACATAGGTCTTCGTCGTGATCTCACCAGCGACGATGCAAATTCCGGTCGTAACCAGCGTCTCGCAGGCTACACGGCCCGTGGGATCGTCGGCCAAGACGGCATCCAAAATCGCATCCGAGACCTGATCGGCAATCTTATCCGGGTGACCTTCCGTCACCGATTCCGACGTGAAAATGTATTTCATATAAGGCTTCAGTTTAGCAGGGGAAGGCGTTTCCGTAATCAGCATAAGCAGGCTGG
This sequence comes from uncultured Acidobacteriaceae bacterium, assembly GCA_963722935.1. Classification (GTDB taxonomy): domain Bacteria; phylum Acidobacteriota; class Terriglobia; order Bryobacterales; family Bryobacteraceae; genus Bog-105. The sequence continues at coordinate 588,415 of CAVROY010000004.1, forward strand.
CACTTCGGGGATTAAGGGAGCCAATAGGGCTTCCCGCTTCGTGCTGTTTGCATGCTGGCTTACACTAACGGTACCCGTAAAAATACGTCGTACTGAAGTTTTCTAACAGCAGTCAAATGCACGGGCTAAGTCGAAGCATCGGTATTTGCGTTTGACTAACCCCTTATAACTATCAGGCCAAACCTCGGAGGTTTTCATGCAATTAGCACGGTCTCTCTTAACCGGCAGTTTTGCCGTCGCTCTATTTGCGGTTTCCGCAAATGCGACAGCAATTGGCACGGGACAATTCAATTTAGGTGGCAATCTTTATGTCACTACCAGTGAAATTCTGTTTGGTTTCCATACAGTGCCGCCCCCGGGCGACGAAACGGCGATCGTAAATCTGCCCGCGACGGGCGCCTTTTCCGATTTGACAGCGGGTGAGCTGGCAACCATAAAAAATCTCTTCATGCCCCCCACCGGGCCAGTCACGCCGGGTACTTCCTTTCTTCTACCGAGTTGGGTCGTTTTACCAGATGGCATCAACATGGATTTGACGGACGTTCTGGTGAATACGGGGATTGGGGTCTGCACCGGAACAGCCGCCGACAATACGCCTGGGACGGAATGCCGTCCGTATGCCTCTTCACCGATCGTGCTGTCACAAAGTCAGACCGGCGTTACGGCGAAGTTGAATGTCCAAGGCGATGCCTACACCGGAACCTCGGCCCAATTCACGCGCTTTAACGGCTTGTTCTCAGCCGACTTCACAGCTGCCCCGGATAATACGATTTCCGGTTTGCTGGGAGGGTTCGCCACAAATGGATTCGTCGAGACCGGGTATGAGGCGAATTTCTCGACCGTTCCGGAGCCTGCGACTCTTGCCGCAACTGCCGGAGCGCTGCTCGGGCTGGCTTTCCTGCTGAAGAGGTATAGAAAAGCCTAAATCCGGCGTTCGCTGAGCGGTGGCCGGCGAACTCCCATGAGTGGAGAAGAAGTAGGGCGGCTTCTCGAGGCAAATCCGGGCAAAGCCGTCACGCTCACGTATAACGGGCACACGCAAACGGTGACCGTCCTGGCGATCGATCAGGACGGTCTCCTCTGCCGAGCAATCGCGAACGAACCCGGCCAGCACGTCACCGAATTCTGGCTGGCCTTTCGCGATGTCTTAGATATTCATCTCGCCCATTCGCCTGAGGCTTAACTCGCCAGCGCGTGGGGTATGTGAGCTAGACGCAGCGGTGTTTGGTAAGCAGGCCTCGCCCGACTACACTCTGAAACGCTAGTACCGGACGCGCAGATAACCTCGGTCCGGTCAAGCTGCTTTCTGAGCGAATCGACTCTGGCGGCGAATTGGCTATCGAGATTCGCCATATCGAAACCCAAAATTTCAATAATGCAGCCATATTTCGCGTCGTAATAAGGCGGCAGTTGCGCGAGCCGCCGGCCCCCGAGGCGCCGGAGAATCGAGGACGAATGATGCCGCGTGGTTGCGGTGGTAATTCCGAGTCCGCCGCCTAGCCGTTCGGCTAAGGCGAACGTCATCAATGCGATGTTGACTGCTGCAGCCGAGCACCGGACCTCCGGCTGCAGGGCCCATGCGCCCGCTTCGCCGTACTGCACTCTGATGTTCCGCGCTCGTTGGATCTCGATTTCGATAGCTCGCTTCAGAATGGGCCCGTATTTGGCGGAACCCGCAAGGCTGGAGCGACTGGCGCCCAACTGTTGGAACCCACCCCCTACTGGACGGTAACGCGAGCAGCCGACGATACGTCCACCACTCTCGAGCAGAACATGCCAACTCTGCAGGTCAACCGGTTGATAATGCCTTCCGTCGGGAAGCAACTGGTTGGCGATTGGCGCATACTCGCGGTACACACTACCGCGAAGCCTCTGGGCAGCAGTCACGAGCTTGCGATGCAGGTTTGCATCGACGCTGGCCTGAAACACTGCACTCGGGACCCGTTTAGCAGCGGGCGCGAGAATCTTGAACTGCAGCTTATCGGATGTTAGACAGTCGAAGTCTTTCAAATTCTGTTCCTTTCATTCCTCCGAATGTTGAACACACCTCCCCTATGCCGACTGATCGAGAGGCATAGAGCGTGCCTCAGGATCGCGTCGCGCTAATGGACAGGTTCGTTCTGGGTTAGTAATGCGGCTCTCGTTCTAGGGCTGCCGCATTAAGGTTTTTTATATTGTGATTGAGAGCGTCCTCCAGCGCAACAAAAAAAGATTCAAACTAATCGAAATCTACATGCCCCATAGGCTTAGTACGGCTAGAGCTAAATGGGGCAGCACTCATCCCTAAAACCTCAGTTTTCGTATCCGGGCCCATAAGCCGAAGCCGACCAGCGCCAGAAGTCCAAGAGCCCAAACGTCAAAAAAATTGTCGAACAGGGAGCGGGGCCAGTTCTCCGGCCAAATATTTCGAAGCGCCATCGATCCAATACCCGCGATCAGTCCCAGCGCGAACCACGCGAGAAGCAGAATTAGAAGGGGCGCCCGGGTCCACAGCACTCCGGCTCGAGCCTGCACCCGTTTGCGGAGGCGGGTCCAGTTCTTGTCGATGTTCCGCTGAAGGGCCGCTTTGGTCAGGGAATCCTGCGCGCGGCCGCCACTAATGCGCGCGCGGAAATAGGGCGTAAGCAGCGAAGAATCGACGATCGCCAGCGCCAGCCAGTTCGAGCGAACATAGTTCGCGTATCCGCCTGCATCGAAAACGCGGTGCGCGGCGGTCAGCAGGGCGTCGGTGCGGGTTTGCCAATTCGGGAGCATTTTTCCGGCTCCCGTTTCAAGCACCTGGGCCGCGCGGCCGAGCGAAGCCTCCGCCTCCAGCTTCGCCACCGCCGTAATGCCGCTCATCAGATGTTCTATCTCCGGACGCGCCGACGCCCATGCCGGCTCGGTGCGAAGCGTTTCCAGCGCGTGTGGGTCTAGTGCCGCGATCTGCTTCAGATCGTCCGTGACTGCGGCCACATTCCCCTGCGCAATCGCCGACGCGCCGTCTTGTACCAGTTGCCGGACGCGTGCCGTTACGTCGGCGGCCTGAGGAGGATCGAGGATCGCCGTGAGCTTCGCGGCGTCTGCTCCCGCAATGCCGGCCAGTATCGAAGCATTTTGGTCGCCCGGTCCCATCCCGCTCGCTGTCCGAATCGCGACAGCATTGTGACTGGCCGGTACGATGGGAGCAACCGGTGGCGGCGCATATGCGGCCCCGATAGGCGATATCCGCATCTATCTCCTATCGACCGATGTTCCTCACGTACGAACCGTAAAAACCCCAGCCGATAGCAGGCGCCAAGCCGCTTAGGACTCTAGACCAGCCTTTGATAAGAGCCGCCGTAGTGCACCTTCACCCCCGGCGCCATGCTGGACTGCGGCAATCTTGCCGTCCCGATCGATCAGCACGTATTCCGGGTACGTTCGGGCTTCGCAGATGGCCGCCAGCGTGGTATCTTCCGCGAGAACGATCTTTTGAGACGAACGGGCTGCCGTTTCGAGGTACTTTTTAACCTTCCGTTTCGGCTCGCCCATATTGACGGCGAGCACTACCAATCCGTCTTTTGCGAATTCATTCGAAAGACGATCCAGGACCGGCTCGTCGCTCTTGCAGGGCGGACACCAGGTGGCCCAAAACTCGATCAACACGATCTTGCCTTTCAGCAATTCGTTCGTCAATCGCTCGCCGTCGAGCGTTCTGGCCACAAAATGAGGCGCAGGCTCGTGCAGATCCAGGGCGAGCAAGCGTTGTAAACCGAAGGCCGCAAGCATGGAATGAACCGCGCGGCGGCGAGAGATCCGGGCCATAGTGGATCGATCTTAATCGAAGCGTATTCTGAAAACAAGCCGGGACGGGTTGATAAATTGAACCAGATGATGAGGTTCTTCGCCGGATTGTTGCTCGCCGGGATGGTTTTCGCCGCTCAGCCAGTCCAGATCGCCGACCGGTATGGAAGCAGCGCACAGAAGCTGATCGATGCGGCGCTCGCCGACACAGACGGTTTGGCTCGTCTCCAGTTTCTCTGCGATCGCATTGGGAATCGCCTGAGCGGAACGGAAGCGCTCGAGAAAGCGATCGAATGGTCAGCCGCAGAGATGAAAAAGACCGGTCTTGAAAACGTGCAGACTCCCGCGGTGATAGTGCCACACTGGGTGCGCGGAAAAGAATCGGCCGTGATGCTGTCGCCGATTGAGAAGCCGCTGACGATGATCGGTTTGGGCATGAGCGTAGCCACACCGCCGGAAGGCATCACGGCAGAGGTGGTTGCGGTATCGAATTTCGATCAGTTGACGCAGCTCACGCGCGACCGGATAGCGGGCAAGATTGTATTGTTCAATCCGCCGTGGAATGGGTACGGACGCACCGTGACGTATCGCACCGACGGCCCGTCACGCGCGGCACAGATGGGCGCAGTGGCCGTGCTCGTACGATCCATGACCGGCTTCAGCCTGCAGACCCCGCATACCGGTTCCTTGGAATATGCGGCGGATGCGCCGAAGATTCCGGCAGCCGGCTTGAGCGTCGAAGACGCCGCCATGATCGAGCGTCTGGCCAAGTCCGGCGCGGCGGTTCGCGTGCGGCTCAAAATGGAAGCGCATCAGGAGCCGGATGCGGGGTCGCATAACGTCATCGGAGAGATCCGCGGACGCGAAAAGCCGGAAGAAGTAGTGGTGCTCGGCGGGCATGTCGATTCGTGGGATGTGGGACAAGGGGCGAATGACGATGGCAGCGGGATCCTGGCGGCTCTCGAAGCGGTTGCATTGATTCGCAAGCTCGGGCTGCAGCCCCGGCGCACCATCCGCGTCGTGTTCTGGGTAAACGAAGAAAACGGCGGCGCAGGCGGGCGAGCCTACCGCGAAATGATTGGGGATCAACTCGCAAATCACGTAGCAGCGATCGAAATGGACGGAGGCGCGGAAAAACCGGTCGGCTTCGGGTTCGGCAACGGTGAAGCCTCGGAACGCCGTCGCAACCGGCCTCAAACCGATACACAAAAGGTCTCCGAGGCAGCATTTCAACGTGTCGTCGAGATCGGCAAGCTGCTCGCACCCATCGAAGGCGGCAAGATCAGCCATGGAGGAGGCGGCTCGGATATCGCTCCGCTACTGGCCGAAGGGGTGCCTGGATTTGGAGTTCGAACGGTGGAGGCGCACTACTTCGATTGGCATCACACCAATGCCGACAGCTTCGACAAGGTTGTCCCTCGCGAGTTTCAGCTCAATATCGCTTCACTTGCCGTGCTCAGTTATGTTTTGGCGGATATGCCCGAGCGGCTGGACCAGATGAAATAGCGTATTGCGGACGCGCTACTTCGCCGCGCTACTTCTTGGCTTCGGGCGGATTGCTTTTCTTCGCCTCGGCTGCCGGAGCCGGCGAATCTTCCGCAACCGTCAGAATGCGCACCACTTTTGCGCTGTGATCGTATTGGCTCAGCTTGCGCGTATCGCTGATCCATTGTTTATAGTGCGCCGCGAGCTCATAGTCGATGGTAAAGCTCACCTCGTCGAAGTTGAAGCGGCCTTCGTTTTTCGTGATGAACTGCCGTCTCTCGTGGGTCTTAGTGTTTGTGAGGGTCACGATGGCGCCCTCCAGCGGCTGTCCCGTGTCGTCTACAACCTTCCCGGTCACGAACCGGGAAGTCGGCGCTTTGTCCTTGTGCTTGATCAATGGACGGTGATTATCAAGGAATACATCATTGGTGTTGGCCGAGGGGTTGGGGTCGGTCGCTTGCGCATTCGCCGAAACCGCCGCTACGCTGAAAAGAAGAACGGATAGGGGGAGAAATTTACTCATACGGACTCCGCCGCGGAAGGGATCTCTTGTATGGTATCGCGCGGAAGAGATAGTACGCTACGATCCTGACATGTCGTTCGCGGGCGCCAGAGTGCTGTCTTTCGAGAGCCGGCGGGAGAAAGAGATGGCCGAGCTGATCCGGCTCAATGGCGGCGAGCCGCTTCTCGCTCCCGCAGTTATCGAAGTGCCGATCGAGCGCAATAACGAAGCCTTCGCTTTCGCGGACAGCCTGTATGCCGGCGCATTTGACATGGTGGTTTTTCTCACCGGAGTCGGCGCACGGTATTTGCACCGGGTGCTCGCTTCGCGAGGTCCGGAAGAGCGCTTCGTCGAAGCCCTGCGGCACGTCGCGATCGTAGCGCGGGGTCCAAAGCCAACCGCTGTGCTGCGGGAGTGGAAGGTGCCGATCGCCGTTTCCGTTCCCGAGCCGAACACGTGGCGCGAGTTACTGGCGGCGGTCGAAGCGAGACCGGAACGCTCGGTCGCAGTTCAGGAATACGGCCGCAGCAATCGGGAGCTGATTGACGGGCTGATCGCACAAGGACGCACTGTTTCCCAAGTGCCCGTCTACCAGTGGCAGCTCCCGCCCGACACCGCGCCTCTCGCGCGAGCGCTCGAAAATCTAACTGCAGGCCACGTTAGCGTCTCTCTCTTCACGACCGGCGTTCAAATCGAACACTTTCTCGATTTCGCCGAAACGCAAGGCCAGCGTGAGGCGGCCCTGGAGGCCTTGCGCCGTACATTCGTAGCTTCGATCGGGCCTACCTGCAGCGAGTCGCTCAGGGATTGCGGATTAACTCCGGCTCTGGAACCGAGCCATCCAAAGATGGGGATTCTAGTTCGCGAGACAGGCATTCGATTTGAGGAACACCGAACTCCGGGTTAAGACGGCTGCGCAGTTTCACCACCCGTCCGACCACGAATACAGCCGGGCTGTCCACATCCACCTGGCCATGGGCAACAGCCGCAAGCGTGCTCTCTACCACCCGCTCGTCTGGCCTGCTGCCACGCTCGATAAACGCAACCGGCTCATCGGCAGGGCGGCCGGCTGAAATCAGAGCCTGCGCAATGAACGCGCGGTTCTTGACGCCCATCAGAATCGCCAGCGTATCAATCGCGGCATACTTGTGCCATTGATCGTTTAAGCCTTCCCGGCAGTGTCCGGTAATGACGGCGAACGATTGAGCGACGCCTCGAAAGGTGAGCGGAATTCCTGCAAGACCGGGAACCGAGGTCGCGGAGCTGATTCCGGGAACCAGTTCCACCTCGATTCCACTCTGTGTGACGAGCTCCCATTCTTCTGCCCCCCGGCCGAAAATAAGCGGATCGCCGCCCTTCAGACGCGCCACGGTTTTCCCGCTGCACGCATGCTGAACGATCAGATTGAAGATCTCGTTTTGGGTCCGCTCCTGTTCCCCCTCGTGCTTGCCGACGTAGATCCGCTCGGCATCGGGACGCGTGAACGACAGAATTTCCGCGCTGACGAGCCGGTCATAGAGAACGACATCGCATTCGCGGAGAATGCGCGCAGCCTTGAGCGTCAGGAGCTCCGGATCGCCAGGACCGGCGCCGACCAGATACAATTTGCCCGATTTGATGCGGCTGCCCAAATTGGAAGGACTCTCTACCCCTAGGTTAACCGGGAGCAGCGCGTCAATCCTGCATCAAGTCGCTAATGACTTCAAACGAGTAGCCCGCATCTTTCAATATGGGGACGATCCGCTGAACCGCCCGCAGAGTGTCGCCGACATCGGGCTTCGGGTTCACGCCGCGGCCATCGTGCAAACAAATGATGCCGCCTGGAAACGAATTATTTATAACGTGAGCCGCGATGCGGTCGGCTGGCCAGCGCCAGTCATAAGCCATGGTGGTCCACATGACCCCGAGCAAGGATAATTTTTCCTGCACTTCTCGCAGCCCCAGCCATCGGAACCCGTATGGAGGTCTCAGAAGCATAGGAGTGATGCCGGTTTCGACCTGAATGACTTTCTGGGCTTCCGAGAATTCGCGATCGATGAAATCGCGCGATTTGAACAGAAGTCTCGGGTGCGAATAACTATGGTTGCCGAGTTGGTGACCGGCGGCAGCTACCTCCCCGGCAATTTGCGGCAGGCGGCGAACATTCATTCCGCATTGGAAAAACGTTGCCCACACACGCTCTTTATGAAGGTAATCGAGCAGCGGAAGAGTTCCTTCGCTGGGACCATCGTCAAAAGTCAGAGCGATAGTTCGACGACGGCCCGGGCCACGGTAGACCGACGGTCCAAAGAGTTGAGACCCTTTCGAGACACTGCCGTAGGCTGCCGTGGCCGACAGGCCACCAAGCACAGCGCCCGCGGTTAGCCCTGCTACCTTCATGGGTCGCATCGAGATCAGACTACCACTCCTTTGTGCGTCCACGTGATTTTATTCACCAGGCCTCTCTTTGGGAGGAGCGGAAGCGTGATACTCGGCGCGCACCCGCTCCGTATAAAGATCGATCAGATCGCCTACTCGAGCATAATCCGGCGACTTGACCACAAAACCGACATGGTACCGCTTGTGCATCCGCCATACCAGCTCGGGTTCCTGAAAACTGGACGTGTCCGGCCACTCCTGGCGCGCCAGCGACACGAGCAGTCCGGCATATTCGTCGCGCGCCGGCGGAGGAGAATACGGGCGGCCGAGCGCCGCCGCGATCTCAACCTTGGCCCATTCCGCCCACATGTTGATGCCCGTACCGGCTTCAATGAGATCGGCGATGTTGGCCCCGCCCACGCGCGCCGAGGTTTCGAGGAAATAGAACGCGCCGTCTTGCCGCGCGCGGATGAATTCTGTATGGGACACGCCATTCTTGAGACCGAACGCGGAGAGCACTTTCTCGTTCAATGAAACAAGCGCTCGTTCGCGTTCCGAGCCGCGCTCGAGCATGCGGGTGGTGAAGATACCTCCGGAATGGGTGACATCCAGGGGCGGAGTGCCGTAAGCGCTGGCTAGTGCAAAAACCATTTCTCCGCCAAACCAGATGGAGTCTACATGAAAAATATCACCCGGGACAAAACGCTCCAGCACAAAATTCGACTGCTGATCGCCCAGCGAGTGAACACGATCCCAAACTTGCTGAGGCTGGTCATATTTCTTAATGCCGAGAGCGCCGGCAAGCAACCGCGGTTTGAGAACCCACGGTCCCGGAATGCTTTCCAGGTACCGTGTCATGCGTTCGTAGTTGATTGTGGCGGTAAACTCCGGAACCGGAATGCCATGGTCTGCCGCGCACATCCGCATGGCCAGTTTGTCACGAAAGTAGCGAGTTGCGCTCTCACCCAAACCGGGAATTCGCAAGTGCTCCCGAAGAAGCGCAGCCTTTTCGACGTCGAAATCGTCTAGCGCGATGATGCGGTCAACCGGAACGGTGCGGCAGAGGTGGCTCACTGCGTGCAGCATGTGCTCCAGATTCCATTCGTGCTCCCGGTCGGGCATATAGAAGATATCGTCGAGGCTCTCCCGCGGAAATTTCGCCGTATGTTGAAGACTCTGCGACGTCAGCAGATAGACCCGGCAACCTTGACGCTTAGCCTCTTCGAGAAAACGTTCGCCTTTTTCGTAGCTCGCCAGGCATAACAGCGTCAACGGCGGAGAAGCGGTCATCGAATCGTTAAAAGACATGATGGAATCGAGTTCAGAATATCGTTTTTCTTGATAGCATGATCGTAAAAGTAGGTAGATGCAAAAGCTTAAGTTGAAGCACCTCGTGGCGGTCCGCTGGTTCCACTGGATCAACTTCCCGCTGCTCGCGCTAATGATCTGGAGTGGATTTCTGATCTACTGGGCCTACCCGGCCTACAGGATCGGTCCATTGCATTTGTTTCCGCAATGGTTCTTTCAAATGTTCCACATCCCGTTCCGCTTAGCGGAGGGCATGGCGCTGCATTTCTTCTTCATGTGGTTGTTTGTCGTGAACGGAGTCTTATATGTGGCGTACACTCTGTGGTCGGGCGAGTGGCGATTGCTGGTTCCCCGCTCGTTCGGTGCATTCCGCGATGCATGGAATGTGCTTTTGCACGATCTGCATCTCCGCGCGAACGTGCCTCCACAAGACAAATACAACGCCGCGCAGCAGATCTCGTACACGGCCATCATCGTCATGGGAATCGGCTCGGTGCTGAGCGGATTCGCGATCTACAAGCCGGCGCAATTGAGCTGGCTGGCGGCACTATTTGGCGGATACCCAGGGGCTCGGCTGGTGCATTTTGCTCTGACGATCGGTTATTGCGTCTTTTTCGTCGTGCATGTGGTGCAAGTCGTGCTCGCAGGCTGGGATAACTTCCGCAGCATGGTCATCGGCTATGAAGTGGCGGCCGGAGGTGAGTAATCGTCACGTCGAGATCGTATTGCCGGAAGCGGATCTCCAGCGTGAACTGCGCCGGCGAACGCGCCGCGACTTCCTGATCGGCGGTTTGGCTGCCGCGGCCGGAATCGGCGGATATGAGTGGGTCACGCGAGCCAAGCCGGTAAACGGAGTCCCGTGGCCGCAACGGCGCGTTCTCGACCTTAATGGAAAGCTTGCGCGCGACTACGTCAGCGATTCGCATCGGATGCCTTCCTATTCGCCCGAGCAAGTCGGCTGGTTGAAACCGAACGGCGACATCGGTATGGATCCGGCAGTGGATTTGCGGAACTGGCACATCCAAGTCGAGACCGGCCACGGACCTGCATTGAAACTTTCAACGGCAGACATCCTGAACTTGCCGAAAGTAGACATGATCACGCGCTTTTGCTGTATTGAAGGCTGGAGCACAGTGACGCATTGGGGCGGAACCCGGTTTGCAGATTTCACCAGGAAGTATTTTCCGGCCGGGGCGCCGTTGCCCGATTATGTATATATGGCAACACCGGGAGAAGATTATTACGTCGGACTTGACATGAAGAGTGCCATGCACCCGCAGACGCTGCTCGCGTATGAACGCAACGGTAAACCGCTCGAAAATGAGCACGGAGCTCCGCTTCGACTCGCCATCCCGGTGAAATATGGGATCAAGAACATCAAGCGGATTGGGCTGATCCGCTACACCAACGACAGACCGGACGATTACTGGGCCGAGGAAGGTTACGATTGGTTCGCCGGTCTCTGATCCATGCCGGAAGCAATGCTATATTGCGGCACCTCGGGCTTTGCGTATCCAAGCTGGAAACCGGTTTTCTATCCTGAGAAGCTGCCAAGCTCCAAATTCCTCGCGTACTACGCCACGCGGCTGAATGCCGTCGAAGTGAATTACACTTATCGCCGGCTGGCCTCGGCCGCGACATTTGAAAAGTGGCTGGCTGCGACGCCCGCGGAATTCATGTTCCTGCCGAAGGCGCACATGAAGATCACGCATTCGCTGAAATTAGAAGGTGCGGAAGAATTCACCCGCGTGTTTCTCGAATCGTTGAATCCGCTGCGGGACAGCGCGCGCCTGGGACCTATTCTGTTCCAGCTTCCCCCCAGTTTCAAAGCCGATCGCGACAGGTTAGCGCGATTTGTTGCGCTTCTGCCGAGAGGTTTGAAAACGGCGTTTGAATTCCGGAACGCCAGTTGGTTTGACGAACGTGTGTACGATGTGCTGCGCGCAGCGAATGTGGCCCTCTGTCTGGCGGAAAACGAGAACATCGAAACGCCTCATGTGATTACGGCGGACTTTGTTTACCTGCGATTGCGGAAACCGGAGTACACGGAATCCGAATTGGCGTCCATCGAATACCGGGTCGCACAGTATCGCGCCAATGCATACCCCGTTTTTGCGATTTTCAAACATGAAGAAACGCCGGCAGGAGCGCTGAACGCCGAAAAACTATTGGTAACGCAGAAACAGAACGAACCGGCGGCATGAGGACGCTACGGCTGATTTGCGCGATGACCGTGCTGGCCGGAGCGGCACTCGCCCAAGAGAAACCGGCGGCCGAGCGCGGCGTGGAACTTGCAGTGGCGGGGCATTGTAACGATGCCATGCCGCTGCTGGACCAGGCTATGCGCGACCCGAACACCAAACTCGACGTAAAGCGCACGGTGAGTTTTGCAGGCGTGCGCTGCGCGATGCTGATGGACCGGCAGACCGATGCGATGAGCTTCCTGGCCTGGTTGCAGCAAGGTTATCCAAAAGATCCCGATGTGCTGTTCCTGGCCGTACACGTCTTTTCGGAACTGGGCCAGCGGAATTCACAGGAACTGATGAATGTAGCGCCCGATTCACCGCTGGTCATCGAGCTGAACGCGGAGAATTTCGAAAAACAGCGAGATCTGGCGAAAGCCATAGCGGAGTACCGGATCTTGCTGCAACGCGCCCCGAACAGGCCGGGCATTCACTATCGAATCGGTGGGCTGTTGCTGGCGCTTCCCGCGTCGGAAAGCAATGCGCAAGAAGCGCGCCGGGAGTTTGAAGCGGAATTGAAAATGAATCCGCAATCGGCTGGCGCGGAGTTTTATCTCGGCGAATTGGACCGGCAGGAGAGCCGCCCCGCGGAGGCGATCGGACACTATACCCGAGCCACGCAGATCAATCCCGATTTCGGGGAAGCGTTCTTCGGGCTTGGCCGGATATTGCTCGATTCCGGAAAAATATCCGATGCCGTGCCGCCGCTCCAAAGCGCGGTTAAGCTGGCTCCGGACAACCCCACTGCGCACCTGGCGCTCGCGACCGCGTATCAGCGCCTGGGACGCAAGGACGACGCCGCACGCGAGTTCGCTTTGCAAAAGAGCACCTCGGAGAAACTAAATCAGACCACCAAAGTGCTTCGCCAGAACGTATCTGGAATGCCGGTCGGCAATCCGCCGCAATAAACGCAGCTTTGCTGCGGCCGCCGTGCTGGGGCTGGCTGCTGGATTCTGTGCCTTCGCTCTCGAGCAGGAGCCGCGGCCCCATTTCAGCGATATAGCCGGCCGTTCACATTTCTCCTATATCTCCAACAACGATCTCTCGCCGCGCAAGTACTTCGTTCAGCCGATGTGCGGCGGCGTGGCCATTTTCGATTTCGATGGCGACGGCAAGATGGACATCTTCTTCAGCAATGGCGCCAAACTGCCGGAATTGAGGAAAACGAATCCCTCGTTTTACAATTGCCTGCTTCGTAATAAAGGAGACGGCACGTTCGAGGATGTGACGAAACAAGCGGGCCTGAGTGGCGCGGATCTCGACTACAATCTCGGAGTAGCAATCGGCGATTACGATAACGACGGGCACGAAGACATTTTTCTGTGCGGTGCGAAACGCAATGTGCTGTACCACAACAACGGAAACGGCACGTTCATGGATGTCACGCAGCAATCGGGCATCGGCGGAAAGCCTCCCAACACGCTGACGACCGGTGCGGCGTGGTTCGATTTCGATAACGACGGACTTCTCGATCTCGTCGTATCGAACTATACACTCTGGAATCCGGAAATCGACAAGCGCTGTAGCGCCGCAGGAGTGGAGTATTACTGCGATCCGCGCTTCTATCCGGCGGTCGTCAACCGGCTCTACCACAACCTGGGCCACGGGAAATTCGAAGACGTGACGGACAAATCGGGATTCGGCAGCGCCCACGGAAAAGGGATGGGCATCTCAATCGCGGATTTTAACGGCGATGGCTATCCGGACGTATTCATTGCGAACGATACGGAACCTAATTTCCTGTTCATCAACAAACACGACGGAACGTTCGAGGAACAGGGGCTTCCTTTAGGCGTCGCTTACGACGAAACGGGCAAGGCGGTCTCCTCCATGGGCAGCGACGCCAAAGATTTCGATAACGATGGCGGGGTTGACATCTTCTATAACAATCTAATGGGACAGACTTGGGCTCTGTTCCGCAATCGCGGCGATTACTTCGAGTGGGTATCGCCCCAAACCAAGCTCAAGCAGTTGAGCGCGCGCTTGTCGGGCTGGAGCACCGGATTCATCGACTACGACAACGATGGCTGGCTGGATCTGTATTCGGCCAATGGCCACGTGGATAATAACGTGCCGAATGCGCGCCAACACGACACGCTGTTTCAGAACCACGATGGAAAACAATTCGAGGATGTGTCCGATCAAATGGGCGAGGATTTTCTGCGCACTGGATTTCAGCGCGGGTCCGCTTTCGGCGATCTGAATAACGACGGCTTCACGGACCTGGTAGTGACCTCGTTAAATGAACGGCCGCGGCTTCTGATCAATTCCGGCGGAAACGGTAACCATTGGCTAACGCTCGAGCTCATCGGACATACGAGTAATCGCGATGCCATCGGCGCTAAGGTGAAACTGACGACGGCGTCCGGTCGAGTGCTGTATAACCACGTGGCTGTCAGCGTCGGCTTCCTATCGTCAAGCGATAAACGAGTGCACTTCGGACTAGGACGCGAAACGCGAGTACAATCGATCGAGATTACCTGGCCCCGTGGCATCGTTCAGCGGATTGCGAGCGTCAATGCTGATCAATTTCTAAAGATCGATGAGCCCGCCCCGGCCCGCACGCAGTAGCTTCCACTCTCATTCGCCCAAAACTGCTACACTCCGCCGCATGGCCCTCCTTCTTCCGGCTCTGCTGTTCGTCGCCGCCAGCTTGCATCCATCGGCTGCTCCAGTCCCGCCCGCTACTCCGCCGCAGACGCCAGATCAAGCCGAAGCGAAAGTGGATCCTGCCCTTGCCGCCGACATACGCAAACTCCTTGAACTCTCTGGAATGTTGCGCGCGCTGGACGCGCAAATGAACCAGATGTCAAACAGTATCGCGACCATGATGAAGACAAACCCGCTGTTTACCGAGGAGTTTGTGGACGAATTTATACGGCGTGCAAAGCAGAGAATGACCGTTGGATTGATGGAGGGCTTGGCGGTCGAGGAATACGCAAAATACTTCACCAGGAACGACATTCAACAGATGATCGCTTATCAGCAGTCGCCCGTGGGCCAGAAAGCGGCAACCCTGTTGCCGCAGATGATGGCCGAGCTAAGCAAAAAGGCGCAAGAGGCCGGACAACAAATCGGGCAAGAGCTAGCCACCGAGCTCATGCAAGAACATCCGGAGTATCTAAAGAAAACCGAGCCTCCGCCGGACGCAAGCGGCGTCTCAGGAAGCGCGGGAGCCGTACCGCACATCTCCCCTTTTCCTCCGCCACCGCCACCGCCTTCATCTCAACAGCCATTCACAGGACCGCATATCGAAGCATCGGAACAAGAGACGCGGCTCATCAGAAGGGTAGAGCCCGTATATCCGCCGCTGGCGAAAGCCGCAAAGGTCCAGGGAATCGTTCAGTTCTCAGCCATCATCGGAAAGGACGGAAGAGTGGAGAGCCTCGTTTTATTGAGAGGGCACCCGTTGCTCGTGAATGCGGCCAAACAGGCGGTCCTGCAATGGCAATATAAGCCCTACACGGTAAAGGGCGAAGCGGTGCGAATCGGCACCGAAATCGAAGTGGCGTTTAACGCAAACGTTCCGAATCAGTGAGCTGGCGCCACTCAGAAATTATACTTCAAACCAAACTGCAGGTTACGCGCGCCTTGTGAGGTGTTCACCAATCCGGTGTTGGGCGTAGCCACACTGCCATTCGCATTGAACCCGATCACGTCGATGGAATAGCCGGTGACCGTGAACGCCGGCGAATTGAAGGCGTTAATGGCTTCGGCTCTGAATTCGATATTCGAATGTTCCGTTATCCGGAAGAACTTCGAAAGCTCGAGATCAACCTGATGTAGTCCAGGACCGCGTTCTGTCGATACGCCGCAGTTGCCGAACTGGCCGCTAGGCGGATTAGCCATCGTGCCGCTATTGAACCAGTAATACCCACCACCCGCGGATGCCGGGGCTTCTGTATAGGGCGTCTCTTGCGACGGTCCGATGCACTCGGGCCGCGGTTGGGCCGAGCCGGTGCCAGGATCGCCCGACCAATCGAGCATCGAAATCGGGAAGCCTCCATGTACAGTGAACACCGTGCTCAATTGCCAATCACCCAGAACGCTGTTGACGACTTTATTCGCGTTGCTGCCGAACGTACGACCGTGGCCGAATGGCAGATCGTAGGTCAGATATCCGTTAAAGACGTTGGTCACGTCGTGATCGCATAGGCCGTAATCGGCGTTGATGTCGTAAACGTTCTGCTGAAACGCGACATCGGCGCTGGCCTCGCTGGCTGCAATATCGCCGTACCTGCCGTAATATCCCTGATTATTGGTCAGGCATTTCGACCAGGTGTAATTCATCAGGAATTCGAGGCCGCGGCTGAGACGCTGCTGAGCGCTGATCTGAAGCGCGTTGTAGTTGGCAACACCCACAGTCGAGTTCAGCCGCACCACACCACCGCCTCCGGCGGTTTCGTTATAAAGCGTTGGATTCCCGGAGACGTACGGCCCGGGCACCACCGTGCCATTGGGCTCGAGAAATTTCTGGCTGGCATACAGAATGGTCGACAAATGATCGTTGTGCTGTCCGACGTACGCCGCCGTAATGGTAGTCGAGTTCGTCAACTGGCGCTGTATCGTGAAATTCCATTGGTTCGAGGTGGCCGGGCGATAGTTGGGATCGGTCATGTGAATCGTCGTGCCTTTGAAGCACGAGGCCGGAGCTGAGGTTACCGTGCTGGTGGTGCATGGCACGCCGGTTTGCGACGCAAAAAGACCGTTGAAGCCGTTATCCAAGTAGACCTGGTTTGCTGGAATCGCACCATTCGTGTTGGAAACGACCGTAGGCGTGTCCGAGACGTCGTTGTTCCAAGGAGCATTGGTGGCGAGCCGGTTGTATTCTCCGGTACCCTCCTGGAAACTGGAGCGCGAGAAAGCGGCGCGAACGACGGTTTTGCCGTTCGGGCTCCAGGCGACTCCGAGACGCGGCAGGAAGTTGGCAATCCCGTTGTACTGGTTGTAGAGCGCGCGGCTATTGCCGCCGACACCCGCCAGCTCTACCTGTCCGCTATATTCGCCAAAATTCGTCATGCGGTTGCCGACTTCGTAGATAGGTGTGAAGACCTGCCAGCGCAAGCCCATGTTGATCGTGAGGTGTGGCGTCACGCGCCAATCGTCTTGAACAAAGGCGCCGATAGCGTCATTGCGCTGGCCGACAGTACCGTTAAAGCCCTCCCCGATTCCCATGTAGGAGGGAAGCCCCAACAGAAAATCTGCTTCGGCATTACCGGTATAGGCGCCATCGAACGTAATTTTGCCCGCAGCTCCGTCTGCTGTCGTCGCAGGAACGTAATCGTTGCGATAGCGGATGAATTGGAACCCGGTGCGAATTGTGTGCGTGCCTTTGGTGATGATGGCGGTGTCATCGGCCTGAATGGACGTTTGATGGAAGATTTCCGGCGCGTCCACGGTGCCAAGCGAAGCCGCTTGCGCTCCTGAGAAATTCATTTGCGGAAGGAACGGCGTGGGTTCGCCCGGAATCAGGTTGCCGAAATTCGTGGAGGTTGCAGCTTGTATGTTGCCTTCGGCCGGGAAGTAATTGGTTCCGGCGCGCGCTTCATTCACGAACGTGGGGCTGAAGGTATGGGTCCAATCGACGACGCCCTGGTAGAGCGGAAAGATGTTATTCCCTGAGCTGTTGTACAGCAGTGCCTGGCTGTTGGTGGTTGGATTGAAAACGTATTGCTGCGAATAGCGGCCGAAGACATGATCTTTGTCGCTAGGAACCCAATCTACCTTGGCGTCGCCTTGATCGCCGTTGATATAAGAGTGATTCACATTCAGGGCGTTTGCGGCCGTACCTGGCAACGTGGCTTTGGGAAATGCCGAGAGAAGTTTCAAAGCCAGAGGGCTGATGTAGACGCAAGGCGTAGCTGTCGAACTGTTCAATGTCATTTGCTGAGCGCTCGCGCACTGATTCGCATTGCTGAGATTATTGCCGGGAATACTGACCGCGCTGCCGGGGTAATGGAGCGAGACACCGGGCAGATCGGAAAAGTTGCCGGGTTGCGAGGATTCAAGCTGCGAAAATGTCGCGAGCGGAGTGCCGCTGGCAGGGGTGTCATAGCGGGAACCCTGGTAATCGACAAAGAAAAACAGCTTGTCTTTTTTGATCGGCCCGCCAAACGTGCCGCCAAATTCGTTCCAGCGGAGCAGCGGGGTGGGAATGTCATGGAAGTTGTTGGCCCACTCGTTCGCATTCAGTTTGTCGTTGCGAATAAACTCGAACAGATCGCCATGGAATTGATTGGTGCCGGATTTGGTGCTGACGCTGATCACGCCGCCCAGAAATTGGCCGAATTCGGCGGAGGGGTTCTGGGCGATTACATTGAACTCCTGGATGGCATCGACGCTGGGTGAGAACGCGACGTTGTTATCGACAAACTCGGTGTTCTCCATGCCGTCCAGCAGATAATAGCTGGCCTGCTCGCGGTTGCCATTGATATAAGGGCGCCCGGAGTTAAACGTGGTCTGCGGGTAGTTGAAGGACGCAGGACTATCGGTGACAGCGCCGGGCGTCAGCAGAGCCAGTTGATTATAGTTGCGCGTTTCGAGCGGCACGCTCACGATGGCATGGGCATCGATGACGGTACCGAGTTCCGTGTTCTCGGTTTGTAGCAGCGGGGCGGCCGTCGTCACCTCGACCGTTTGGTTGACATTGCCGACCTGCAGTTGAAAGTTTAGTTCGGCGATCTGATTAAGGACCAAGGTGACATCGGATTTGACCGTCGCCTGAAACCCGGCAGCTTCGACTCGCAGCTCATAGCGCCCCACCGGCAAGCGTGGAAGGCTATAGCTTCCATTGGTGGACGTGACCGTCGATTCGACCGTGCCACGATCCATATCTTTGGCCGTGATTTTGGCGCCTGCGACGGCGGCACCCGAAGGATCGGAGACAACTCCGTTAATGGCGGCGTTTACGTTCTGAGCCGAAGCCGGCCGAAGAGCGAACACCAGCGCGAAGACCAGAAAGACGAAAAGACCCAGGCCCTGGCAGGCAAGGCAGCGAGCGGTAATCCTCATATCGACTAACTCTCCTTTCAAGGCCGCCCGGCAATGACGGCGACCGGAAGCAATTGTGGGCTTGTCGGAATTGTAAGGGCGAAGGAAAGTTCATGTCAAGGGAAAAATAAGATAAGGAAAGAAAAAGAAGAAACTACAGGGGTACAAAAGCTCTCATCAGCAAGGGTTCTGGAGAAAAAACAAAGCAAAACAACGCCGGACCCGCCTCAGACGAGCAGCACTTCCACGCCGCTATCGCGAAGCTTTCGGACATCCTCCGCCGGCGCCGCTTTGTCGGTCACGACGCGGTGAATGGAGCGGAAATCGCAAATCAGCGACAAACTGCGATGACCGAATTTGCTCGAATCTGCAAGAACGGTGACTTGCGCGGCAGCCTCCGCCATTCGCTGGTTCAACTGCGCTTCCATAACATCGAGCGTTGTCAGCCCAACGTCTACGTTCAGGCCGACGGTGCTCAGGAAGCAATGATCGGCGTGTAGCGACCGCATCATCTGTTCGGCGTGTGGCCCGACAAAAGCGGTGGACGGCTGGCGCAGGAAGCCGCCCAACATGAAAAGCGAGAGGTTCGGCACGTCCGCCAGCGTAGTCGCAATATTCAGCGCATACGTAATAACGGTGATGTTCTCCGGCGGACGCTTACGGATCTGGAAAGCCAATTCAGCGGAAGTCGACCCGGTACATAGAATCACCGTTTGCAGAGGCTGGATGAATTGCACGGCCGCTTCCGCGATGCGCATTTTCTCGTCATGGTGCATGCCTTCGCGCACGCGTAAAGGGTGTTCCGGACTTGCGGTGAGCGGTCGAATGCCGCCACCATGAGAGCGCACAAGGGCGCCGCTTTCCGATAGCACGTCGAGATCGCCGCGCGCCGTTACGGCCGAAACGCCAAACCGTTTGGCCACTTCTTCGACGGTGATTCGCCCGTTCTGGCCCAACACGCCCAGAATTTCGCGGCGACGCTCTTCGGCGAGTAGCCGATTCGGTTTGCGTTTCATCGGAGGAGGCTGGCTCTATTCAAATCGAGCGAACACTAGAAGAAAGCTCAGTGTACAGCAGCTTGCTCCGATTACAAACGTTTTTGTTTTCGAATAGTATCTTTTGCTTTCCTTTGGATCTTTTCAGGGACAGTTGCCACAATAGAAGCTTAGCTTCTCCCCCAGAAGGGAATATGGCCACTGCATCTCACGAGGTCTTCGCCTCGCGTGCGCAACTCAGATCGATTCCCTGGTACATCTGGTGCGCCGTTATCGGTGTCACTTCTGCCATGATCGGCGGCCACTGGGACGTATCCTGGCACAGCTCTATCGGCCGCGACACGTTTTGGACACCAGCCCACATGGCCATCTATCTTTGCGGCGTTCTGGCCGGACTCGCCTTCGGATACATTATCCTGTTTACCACTCTCTCGAAATCCGCGCCGCTGGCGGCTTCATCGGTGCACATCTGGGGCTTTCGTGCGCCACTGGGCGCGTTCATCGCGGCCTGGGGTGGAATTGCGATGCTGACCTCTGCGCCATTCGATAACTGGTGGCATAACGCGTACGGGCTTGACGTGAAGATCGTCAGCCCGCCCCACATGCTGCTGTTCGCAGGCCTCTACGGAGTCCTGGTCGGGACGTTGGCGCTCATTGCCGGCCACAGAAACCGCGCTAGCGGCCCTGCGCAGCGGATTTATGGTTGGCTGTTTCTCTGGGTCGCAGGCGTGATTCTCGTACTCGCGATGTTCGTGATCATGGAATACACGGAACGCACCGCGCTCCACCGGGCTCTCCCGTACATACTTATATCCGCAATTGCACCGATTACATTCGTCATCGCGTCGCGCGCGACTGCCATGCGATTTGCGGCAACCTTTGTTGCGGGGTTCTACACGACCGTCCTGATTGGATTGATTCTCGTGCTTCCCTTATTTCCCGCCGAGCCCAAGCTTGGTCCGGTGTATCAGCACGTGACGCAGTTCATTCCGCCTGAGTTTCCAATGCTTCTCCTGGTTCCTGCATTCGCACTGGACCTGCTTTGGCAACGCGTGCGAATGCGAAACAAATGGCTGCTGGCGGCATTAAGCGCAGCGCTTTTTGTAGGGCTGCTCGCCGCAGTCGAGTGGCCGTTTGCCAGCTTCTTGATGACGCCCGCCGCGCGAAACCGTTTTTTCGGTTCGATGTACTTCTGGTACGGCCTGCCTCCGTCTTCGTACATGGCGCAAAACCGGTTCTATCAACCTGACGGCCCCGCCGGCTTTCTAGAGGGGCTGGCAATCGCGCTGCTTCTGAGCACCATTGTGATGCGCTGGGCGTTTTCGCGCGGCGAATGGTTTCGCTCCGTCAAGCGGTAAGGGCATGAGCACCAGATCCGTTCGCGGCATCTTGCTGGCTGCGATCTTTTGCGCGACGGCGTGCGCGCACGTCGGTAGCCCCGACATTTACCTGGATGCCAATGCGGGGCCATATCGACTCTTCGTAACGGTACGGCCTCCGCTGGTCATTCCCGGCGTCGCTACGTTGGAAGTGCGATCCGAGACTCCCGGCGTGCGGCAAATTCGCGCCGTCCCGATTCCCATGCGCGGAGCCGGGGCGCAGTTCGCTCCGGTTGCCGATGCATTGAAGGTTTCCGCAACCGACTCGCAGTTCTTTACAGGCTCGCTGTGGATGATGGCGCCGGGCTCCTGGAGAATGCGGCTGACGGCCGCCGGCGATCGGGGTGACGGTACAGTCTGGGTACCGGTGCCTGCGGCCGCGCTCACTACACGCAAAATGCAAACCTCGCTCGGGCTACTGCTCGCCATGCTCGGCATCTTTCTTGCGGCAGCGTTAGTCGCGATTGTGGGCGCCTCGACACGCGAAGCAAAGCTCGAAAGCGGTGCCGCCCCGGATACAAAGCAAAAAGCGCGCGCGAGAATCGCGATGAGCATCGGTGCGCTGATCGTCATCGCGCTCGTTTGGTACGGCGATGCCTGGTGGAATCGCGAAGCGTTCAGCTATGGCGAAAAAGTGTATAAGCCGCTTGAAATGAAGGCAACGCTCGACCGTTCCGGAATTCTGACGCTGCGGTTGCACGATCCCGGCTGGCTGCGGCCCAGACCGGGCGCCTGGAAAATGGTGCCCGTCGTGCGGACGATCGACGATCTTATTCCCGATCACGATCACCTCATGCATCTCTATGCGATCCGCCAGCCGGACCTGGATGTTGTCTTTCATTTGCATCCGGAACTGGTGGACACCGGAATTTTCCAGCTAAAGCTGCCCGGCATGCCGGCCGGCACATACACGCTGTATGCCGATATCGTGCACGCCAACGGGTTTCCGGAAACGATGGTCACGACACTTCCGCTTCCTGCGGCCATAAAGGGGCGCACGCTCGCCGGCGACGATGCGAGTGCAGTGGCCGCACCTTGGTGGCAGGCGTCAACCTCACGAAATGCGTTTTTGCTTCCCGATGGTTACCGGATGGAATGGCTGCGCGGAACCGGAATACTTTACGCAAGACAAGCCACTACGTTCCGATTTAGGCTGCTGGATCAACAGGGGCGGCCGCCCGGCGACATGCAGTTCTATATGGGGATGTTGGGGCACGCTGCATTCGTCAAGACCGACGGAACGGTATTCGCGCATATCCACCCGACCGGCTCCATTTCGATGGCGGCGTTTATGCTGGCGCAGAACCAAACGACGCACACCAGCGCGAATATGTCCGGCATGGACATGTCCGGCATGGACGCGCCGCCCGGAGCAACTGGCGCGCTGCCGAATGAGGTCGGCTTTCCCTATGGCTTTCCATCGCCGGGCCGGTATCGCATTTTCGTCCAGATGAAGCATGGCGGCATGATAGAGACCGGCGTCTTCGACGCAGAGGTGACCTGATCGCTCGATTAATGAATCGCGACAACTCGATCCGGCATTGGCGGAGTGCGGCCCATCAGATTCAGCACGGTAGATGCGAAGTTCAAGCTGTCGTAAGGCTCGTCGATACTCTCCGCGGGCAGCCCGCCGCCAGCCATCATCCAAATGGAGTGCGTTGAGATTCGAAAAAAACTGCCGTGATTGCCGCCGGGATTAGGAAAACGAACGTTGAAGTTCCAGTGATTCGCGGCAAAGATGTGGAAGTCCGCTTCGACCAGCGTTCGGCGGCGGCGCTCGTATCGAAGCATCAGGGGATCCGTTCCAGGAGCTCCGGGAACATGATCGGCTATGGGCGAAAGTTCTTCGATAACTCCGATCACGCCGTTCGAGTAGTGGCACAGATGCACGGCTTCGAGCCACTCGCGTTCGGTGTGTGGTTCGGAAAGCCATGTTGCGCGATCGGCGCCCGTTGGAATGCGTAAATGCGGATCCTCAAAAAGATGCAGCGGTATTCCGGAATGCCAGGATAGAGGTTCCCAAGTGATGCGGCCGTTCGCATCTTGCATCAACCGGCGAACTGGTTGTAAAGAGATGCGGCGATCGTTCCCAACCTGAACAACAAGCTGGTTGTCTTCGTTGCCGTAGAGCCAGTAACGTTCCGCACCGCCCTGGAGCCGCATAGCCATAAAGTCGATAGGATACGGCGACAGCGCCGGCTGCGGATTGTTGCGCGCGTGCTGTCGGGCCAGCAGCGAAAAATAGTTCACGCGTCGAAACGAGCGATCCTCGTCGAGCTTTCCCCCGCTATCGAGCGTCAGACCGTTTGCCGACAGACCAACAATGTATCGCTCGATTTCTCCAACCGAGTTGTTGTCGCCGAGCGCGAGCGGCGGAATCAGGTCGGCCACATTACCGTGAAACGGGCGTGCCGTATCCGGCGCGAAAGCAAGCAGAGCACGAAGATGCTTTACGTACGCCGCATAACCGGTGTGCTCGCGTTGCCAGGCGCCCAGTTCGTTCGTGAGCCGTCGCGCCGCTTTATCTTGCCCTTCATCGCGCTGTCCCCGAGTCCATTGATGTACCTCGCCCACGGCTTTCTGGCGTTGCTCGATTGCTTTTTGAAGAGCTCCCATTTCTTGATCAAGCTGATCCAGCGTGCTTGTCCACGCGGCCCGATGCGTATCGACTGTTTCACGAAGGCACTCGGCTGCAGCGCGCCGGGTCTGCGGCGTAAGATCGGTACGCGCCAGTTGCAGCAGAAGGATATGCAGTTTATTCAAATCGCTATTGCGCAACTGGATCGCCGCGCGCTCGTTACCATCGATATCCAGCCACGCCGTCGGGTAACGGGATGCTTCGCCTGCCAAATAAAACGACGCTGTGCTGGGAGTCGTCACGCGATGGACCAGTGGGTTCAGCCCCTTCAGCTTGTAATCGCTAAGCAGAACGCGATTCGTGACGACATGATGGCCGCCGCCCTCGGCGCTGCTGAAAAGATCGGGCAAACTGAACGTCTGGCTGGTCACTCCAGGTTCGTTGTTCATGCCGTGATCGGAAACAACGACAAAAAGAGTTTCACTCGCTACAGGGCTCAGGGTGATGGCCGTCCAAGTGCGCCCGGCAAGCGCATCCAGCCGCTCCAGCGCATCGCGCAGCGCCGCCGGGCTGTTTGTCACGTGTCCCATGTGATCGATATCGCCGGTGTAGAAATCCGCATAAAAAATTTCAGGTTCATGCAGCGCCTGTTTAAGCTCTGTTTCGGTCTGCTGCCCCAGCATTTCATCCAGCGACGGTGCATCCATACTCTCGAGAGCGGCGAACAGGTTCTTCGAGGAGAAACGGCGTTCGAGCACGTGCTCGAGCGTTGGCCAGCGGACCCCGCGCTGAAAGAGCTGAAAACTTTGGAAACGCTGTGCATACGGAAAGCGATCGATTAGAAGCGGGATGCCGGCCCGATCCAGCACTTGCGCACCCGGCATATCCACTTCGCGGTTTCGCGCATACTCCAGATAGAACGGAAAAAAATTCAGATAATCATACACCTGCCCGGTGAAGCGATCGTATTCCACGTTCCCGCGAATGATGCTATGCCGGCCTGTATCGAGTATCGACCAGGATGGAGCGGAGAGGCTGATTCCACGTGTATAGAAGTTTTTGAAAATCACGCCGTTTTCGACAAAGATGTGCGACAGCCAGGGCAAACGCGATTTGCCGCTTGCTGGATCGATTTGCCGCATCGTGTCATACAGCAGATCGCCGCCCAGTCCATCTACTTTGAGAATGACGACGCGATGGGCCTTGGCGGCAGATGCGCGATCCGCCAGCCCCTGCCGCGGCGCAGCGGCGCCGAGCCTCGAAAGCGCTAAGAGCAACGCGCAGAGCGAAACCGGCAGAAGCTTCACTTCAGATTGCTGGGACTTGCCATATCCACCGCTGCGGCACGAGGCGAAGCGGAGACTCCGGACGCCTGGGCGGCACGTAAAATTGCGCCACTGCTTCTCACTTTATCGAGCGCCAAGGTGCAGGAGGCCTGCAGACGCTCATCTTTTGAAAGGCTCTTCAGACCCTCGATCGTCGCCGCGACATGCGCTCGCACCTGCGGCGAACTGATCTCGGGCATCAGAGTGCTCAGTTCTGTAACGGAAGCTTCAATATGCGAGCTGTCATACGCGACTTCCGGAGGAGTGTTTGCTTGCACCAAAGCATCGAGAAAATGCAACTGATACTCGACACGCCTGCAGGCATCCAGCGCGGCAAGATTGCTGGCATCTTTCTTGGCGCGATGGGTATACAGCCCGAGGCTCGCGTCATGCAGAATATCTCGAGTGACCCGCGCCGCGTTCGATTCTGAAAAGTACGCGAGTTCGTAACGACGCTGCTTTTCGAGACGGGCCTCGACCTTACCATCGTCAGTCGCTTGGGAAACCAAAAAAGCATAACGCTCTCTGGCGGCCTGCAACTCGCGCGCGGGCGATGCTTCCATCGGATTGACGGCGAGTGAATCCACGCGTCGTTGCATCTCGCGCCTCAGCTCCGGATCGAGCTCATGGTCGAGCGCCAGCGCTACGCGAAACTGAGAATACGAATCGAGACGAGCGGCTTGGTTCATGGCGCCGCCGTGCCGGTTTGCGACGAAATCGTAGAGATCGGCTGCGACGTAGTAGTACCAGTTCGTGAAATGCGAAATACCGATCACGCCGGCGGTAACCTCGTTGATCGAACGCTGTGTCATTTCATGCCAGCGGACGTGCAGCTTGTCCCGGAAATCCACAAGAAGCAGCGGGACTTTGGGATAGTTCAAGCTATACACCCCGAGCGGAATGAGTTGCATTGGTGTGGCGCCGGTTTGATTTCCGGCGGACAGCGCGCCGTTTTCGTCCAGCGCTCTTGTATAAACAGGACCCTTCCAATCTTTCAACCGAGGGTCGGACCACGGATCGCGCACATTCAGCAGCTTCCAGACGGGCGCAAGCGAGTTTCCGGCCGCGGGCGGAGAAGTATGCAGCGGAAACCAGACGATTGCATACTCACCGGTCGTACCGGCGAGATCGACGGGTTCGAACAGCAGACCCGTTCTTTCGGCGCATTGGCGCAGCAGTTCCCAGTTGCGGCTGCGGATTCGCTCCTCTTCGAAAAGCGACTGCTGGCCGATGCGTTCGGCTCGTCTCGCAGTGACTAAGCCTCCCACCAGACGTTTGCGGAGTTCGAGACGCGCTATGACCAGGTCGAGCTGAGACCGGGTGAGCGCCAAATCGTCATTCGAAACCGGCGCGTCACGCAAGTAGCTGATCGCTTCCTCCAAATGAAGACGTTCATGGTCGATTTGATTCGTGCGGTAAGCGCGGGACGTGGCGCGAACCGGCGTGATCATGGGGTCGAACATCGTCCACTGAAGAATGTCGCGTCCGGCTTCGGACATGACGGGATGCTGTGGGGCCGTGAGATCGAACAGGGGTGCCGTATCGCGAGGGCTCACAGACTTAGGTCCGCTGCCCACGCGCCAGTAAAAGAATGGAACCGCGGAGAGCAAGCGTTGCGTCAGGTTGAGCTGGGAATACGTGAGCAGCCAGACATCCGTAACACGATCGTTCTCCGGATTGCCGTCGCCCAGCGTGTCGCGCAATACGGAGACCAGCGGTTGATCGTCCTGGCCGCTCATCTGCGACTGACACGAATGACAGAACAGGGTCAAAAGCTGCGCAGTGCGGCCGACGCCAGTTGTTCTCCAGTAATAAGACGGATGGCTGCTTTCGCCAAGCGTGGTGGATTGCAGCCGCGGCAATGGATAATCTGCCGCCCAGGAAGTAGCGACAGAGCAAAAAAGTACCGCAATCGTTAAGCGGAGAAAAGAGCGCATGAAGATGCCCCAGCCGACGAAGCCTTCATTGCAATTGATGCTCCAAATCGAGGATGTGGTTCTGTGAACCTTAGAACTTTAGGTGGAAACTGCGTGTTACGGTAGAGAGAAGTGTATTTCGAGACAGCGCTGAACGTAGTGTGGCTGTCGCTTGGGCTATGTGCCTTGGCAGGCGCGGTTCGGCTTGCGTTCCGTGAAGACGCGCCTCGGCGGCAACGCTGCGCGTGGCTTCACATCGTCGGTGTTGGGCTAATCGTTGCGGCCTTATTTCCTTATATTTCCGCAACGGACGACGTGTTGCGTGCCGAGCATTTCAACGCGCAGCACAGTCAAGGCCATCCAGGCAAAACCCACACAGACGATCTAATGCGGCTTTACGAGACCATGGATACTCCCTTGGTCTGCCGCGCGACCGAAGTCACGATGACCCTGTCGTTCATCTCTTTAGTCTTCGCGCCGGTTCTACAGCTTATTGACCGGATCACGCCATTCCAAGCGGGCCGGTCTCCGCCCGTTCCCGCAGTTTAAGCTCCACTAAAAATTCCGAAGATTTTGGGAGGACAGATGCGACGCCGCCTTTGGCGTTTGTACATCGGTCTCCTGTTTGCAGCAGGATGTTGGGCCCAGACCGCCACAGCTCCGCGAGCACTGACATGGCAGGAGACCCAGGACAGATTCAGGGCAAACAATCCGACGCTACTCGCCGGAAAAGTCACTATTGACGAAGCACGGGCGGACGAAATTACCGCCTACTTGCGTCCGAATCCGGATTTCACTCTGTCCACGGATGGGACTCAAATCTCTCCCGCGCAGGGTGTATGGCGCCCGTTTGCCGGCACGCTGATTTCGCCCAGCGTGAGCTATCTGCACGAGCGGGCACACAAGCGCGAGTTGCGCCTGGCGAGCGCTCAACAAGCCACTGCGATTGCCGTGTCGGCGCAAGCCGACCTGGAGCGGACTTTGATGTTCAACCTTCGGGATTCGTTTAACCGCGTGCTGCTGGCGAAAGCGGTTTTGGGAGTCGCCAAAGAGAATCTTAACTACTACGACAAAGAGATCGCGATCAATCGCGAGCGTCTGAGCGTAGGGGCCATTTCAAGAGTCGATTTCCAGCGCGTAGAACTGCAGCGCATCCAGTTCGAATCGGATTTGCAAAACGCGCTGGTCGATGTGCGGACGGCCAAGATCGATCTCGAGGCATTGTTGCGGGATCGAACGCCTGTGGAGGAATTCGATGTGGAGGAAGAGTTCGACTTTTCCGAGCCGGCGGCGAAGCTCGATGAACTGCACAATATCGCTCTCGAAACCAGACCCGATTTGAAGGAAGCGGAGCAATCGCTCGAAAAAGCACGGACAGATCATCAACTATCGATTGCAAACGGCTCGACGGATCCAACCTTCAGCGCGTGGTGGACGCACAACGGTTCATTCAACAACCCGCTTGCCGTTAATACGCTCGGCGCCAGCGTCAGCATCCCTCTTAGAATCTTCGATCGTAATCAAGGAGACAAGCTGCACACAATGTTGGATATCGGCCGGAACGCGAAATTGCGTGATGCAGCGGAAATCACCGCCCTTCACGACGTGGACTCGGCTTACGCGACGCTCGAGAGCACGCTCACGCTGCTGCGGCCCTACAAGACCAAGTATCTCGAAGAGGCGCAGCAGATCCGATCCACCGTCTCGTTTGCTTACGAACACGGGGCGGCTTCGCTTTTGGATTTCCTGGATGCGCAGAAAGAATATCGGGACACGCAACTGAACTACTTAAATCTGGTTGGGACTTATTTTTCGGCGGCGAATCAAGTGAATTTAGCAGTTGGACGCGAGGTCATTCGATGAAACGAATCAGTTTCGCCATCAGCCTGACGCTGGCCGGGATGCTGCTCTCCGGATGCGGTTCGAAGGAAAAGGTCGATGCCGCGGCGGAAGCGCCTCCACAGGAGAAAGTCGTCGAGGAGCCGGACCTCAACATCGTCAAAATCGATCGGCCGGAGCGCTTCACATTGGTAACTGCCGGGCGACGTGAAGACTTGCCGGAGGTTCACGCGACTGGAACGATCACGGCGGATATCGATAAGTCGGTTCCGGTGGTCTCGTTGGCCTCCGGCCGGGTGATCGCGATTTACGGGAAGCTCGGCGATGATGTCACAAAAGGACAACTGCTTCTCAAGGTTCTGAGTAACGACATTTCGAATGCTTTTCAAACCTATGCGCAGGCAAAAGCCGACGAAGCGCTGGCCGTGAAGCAACTCGAGCGCGCCAAGACTCTGTACGATCACGGAGCGATCTCGCTCAACGATCTGCAAGTGGCCGAGGACACCGAAGAGAAGGCGCGAGTGAGCATGGTTGCAGCGGCGCAGCAAATTCGAACCCTGGGCGGCGACCCCAATCACGAGGATCCAGTGGTGAACATCTATGCGCCCGTATCCGGGACAATCGTGGAGCAGAACGTCGTCGAATCTTCGAGCGTGCACACGCCCGACAATCAGCCGAACCTGTTCACTATCGCCAATCTGTCCACGGTCTGGGTTTTGTGCGACGTGTATGAAAACGATTTACCGATTATCCGGCTCGGCGACACTGCGGACGTGCAGCTGAATGCGTATCCAGACCGCACATTTCACGGCCGTATCGGCAACATCGGAAAGATCCTCGATCCAAATATCCGCACCGCCAAGGTGCGCATTGAGCTTTCGAATCCAGGAATGATGCGCGCCGGTATGTTTGTCACAGCAACCTTCCACGGGCTGCACGGCCAGAACCACGCGGCGGTTCCCAGCGGTGCCGTGCTTCATCTCCACGATCGCGATTGGGTTTTCGTGCCAGCCGGCAATGGCCAATTCCGCCGCGTGGAAGTGACGGCCGGCAAGATCGTCGACCGAATGCAGGATATTCTTTCCGGCATCTCTCCTGGCCAGCACGTAGTCGGCGACGCGCTCGCGTTAAATGCGGAAAGCGAGCAATAGAGCGGAGATGCCGGAAGAGCGCTCATGATTCGCGCGTTTGTCGACTACTCCCTGCGCAACAGGCTGCTGGTTTTGGCAGTTGGAATCCTGCTGCTCGCCTGGGGAGCGATTTCGTTTAAGAACCTGCCGGTGGAAGCCTACCCGGACGTGGCCAATAACTACGTGCAGGTCATCACGCAATGGCCGGGCCGGGCGGGTGAGGAAGTCGAACAGCAGGTAACAATCCCGATCGAAGTGCAGATGGCTGGCATTCCTCATCTGGCGAACATCCGCTCTATTTCCGAGTTCGGGCTGTCGGTCGTGACCATGAATTTCGACGACGAATCGGTGAACGATTGGAATCGGCAGAAGGTTCTGGAGCGATTGACCATGGTCACGCTGCCGGCCAACCTGCAGCCGACGATCGGACCGGATTACAGCCCGGTCGGCCAGCTTTACTGGTACACGCTGACAAGTTCCAATCCGCAATACGACCTGATGGAGCTGAAGTCGCTCGAAGATTGGCAGATTGAGAAGCAGTTGAAATCGGTTCCGGACGTGGTTGATGTTTCCAGCTTCGGCGGGACAACGCGCGAATATCAGGTGCAAGTCGATCCGAATCGGCTCATTTCCTACGGTTTGGGAATCGGCCAGTTGGAGCAGGCGCTCGGCAACAATAACGTCAACGCGGGCGGAAGTTTCATCCAGAGTGGCGATCAGCAGGTGAACGTTCGCGAAGTCGGCTTATATCGCGACATACGGGATATCGGCCGCACCATTCTAAAAGCGCAAAACGGCACGCCCATCCTGGTGCGCGATCTCGGATTCGTGACACAAGGACCGAAAATCCGGCTCGGCCAAATCGGAAAAGCCGTACATCGCCCGGACGGAACGATTTTCGATACGCCCGATACGGTCGAAGGCATTGTTCTGTTGCGCAAAGGCGCGAATGGCGACGCGATGCTGGCCGCACTGCATCAGAAAGTCGACGAACTGAACCACCATTTTCTGCCGCCGGGCGTCAAGATCGTACCCTTCCTCGACCGGAGTGAGCTGGTTCATTACACCACCCACACCGTGATGCACAACCTCACCGAAGGCATTCTGCTGGTGTCGGTCATTCTGTTTCTGTTTCTGGGGAATGTCCGGTCCGCGATGATCGTCGTCCTGACAATTCCGTTCGCGTTGCTGTTTGCATCGATTTGCCTCGATTTGAGTCACGTTCCAGCCAATCTTCTCTCGCTGGGAGCTTTGGACTTCGGGATGGTTGTGGATGGGTCCGTCGTGGTGGTTGAAAATGTGCTTCGCCATATCAGCCGGCATGACCAGGAACGAACGGTGATGAACATGATTCGCGAGGCGGTTCATGAAGTGCAGCGGCCGGTGTTTTTCGCCCGCGCAATCATCATCACGGCCTATCTGCCGATCTTTACGTTGCAGCATGTCGAAGGACGGCTGTTCCGTCCGATGGCTTTGACCGTCGCGTTTGCGCTACTCGGAGCCTTGCTTTTCTCGCTCTCCATTTTGCCCGTACTTGCGCTGTTGCTGTTCGGCAGCAATACCAAGGAGTGGCATAACCCGATCATGGCCGCCCTCACGAAGGGATACCGCCGCTCGCTTGAATGGGTCATGAGCTCCGTGCCTCGCCGGCTGCTGGTCCTGGGAGTGGCAGGAGGTCTGCTGATGATTGCCGTTTCCCTGATGATCAGTGGCGCAATTGGCTCGGAGTTCCTGCCGCACTTGGATGAAGGCGCCATCTGGGCGCGAGGAACACTCGCGCCCAGCACCGGTCCCGAGGAGGGGGAGCGCGTGATGAGAAAAGCGCGTCTGATGTTTGCCAGTTTCCCCGAAGTGACTAAAGTGGTGAGCCAGGTGGGAAGGCCGGATGACGGAACGGATTCGGCTCTGTTTTCAAACACAGAATACTTCGTCGATCTGAAACCGAAGGAACAGTGGCGCGCCGTATTCGGCCGCGACAAAGAAAAATTGATCCGCGCCATGGATCGCGAGGTGGAGAAAATTCCGGGCGCGATCTGGAACTTCTCGCAGCCGATCGCCGACAACATGGAGGAGGCCGTAAGCGGCGTCAAGGGCGAGCTTGCGATCAAAATCTTCGGCACGGATCTGAAGCTGCTGGAGGCGAAGGGCGAGGAAATCCTCAGAGTCATGCAGGGGATTCGCGGTGTGCAAGACCTCGGCATGTTCCGCGTCATGGGACAGCCTAACCTGAACGTGACTGTCGATCGCGATAGAGCAAATCGTTACGGCTTGAACGTCTCGGATATCCAGGACGCCATTGAGACCGCAGTCGGCGGCAAAGCGGTCAGCCAGGTTCTGCATGGGGAAGAACGATACGATCTGGTGGCGCGCTACGCGCCGCAATACCGCATGACTCCGGAGGCGATCCGGGAAATCCGCATTCTGGCTCCTTCCGGTGAGCGCGTCGCGCTCGAGCAAGTTTCAAACATTGACATGAGAGACGGCGCATCGCAAATCTATCGGGAAAACAATTCCCGCTATGTGGCGCTGAAATACAGCGTACGCGGTCGCGATCTGGGCAGCACCGTGGAAGAGGCTATCGGCAGAGTGAATCGAGAGGTGAAGCTGCCGCCCGGATACTATCTGCAATGGGCGGGCGAATACGACAGCGCGAAGCGCGCGAATGCACGGCTCGCTGTGATCGTGCCCGTCACAGTCGCTGTCATCTTCTTTCTGCTCTATTCGATGTTCGGCTCGTTCAAATGGGCGGGGCTGGCGCTGGTCAGCCTCGCGCTCTCGCCAATCGGCGCGTTATTTGCGCTGTATTTCACTGGAACTCACTTCAGCGTCTCTTCCGGAATTGGAACACTGGCGCTGTTCGGAGTTGCGGTGGAAACCGGCGTGATCATGATCGAGTACATCAACCAGCTCCGCGCGCGCGGATTCGGCATTCACGAGGCCGCCGTAGAAGGCGCCGTTTTGCGGTTGCGACCCATCATGATGACGATGCTGGTCGCGACGCTCGGCCTTCTCCCTGCGGCAATTTCAACCGGAATCGGTTCCGATTCCCAAAAGCCTTTCGCAATCGTGATTGTCGGCGGCCTAAGCGCAACGTTGCTGCTCAGCGTTTATGTGCTGCCTACGCTCTATACCTGGATCGCCGGAGACGAAGACATTCTTCCGGCCTATGAACCGGATCTAGCAGAGCCGCATTAAATAACAAGATCACTGAGACAGCATCACGCGTACAGGCCGCGCTTCCGGATCGCATTCGCCACGCGATCGAGCGCCAGCATGTATGCCGCAGTCCGATTATTCACGATGTGACGCGCGGCGAAGTCTGTCACATCCACGAAGCTCGAGACCATGATCTCCTCCAGCCGCTCATTGACCGAAGCCTCGTTCCAGAAATAACCTTGGCGGTCCTGGACCCACTCGAAATAGGACACCGTCACGCCGCCCGCGTTCGCCAGAATGTCGGGAATCACGAACACCTTTTTCTCTGCTAGGATCGAATCCGCCACAAACGTAGTCGGCCCGTTCGCACCCTCACACAAAATCTTCGCTTTGATCCGGTCCGCGTTCGATGAGGTAATGACGTTCTCGCGTGCCGCCGGAATCAGCACCTCGCAATCCATCAGCAGCGCTTCGTCTTTGTCCACGTCTTCCGCTTCAGAAAATCCCGTGATCGATCCGGTTTCGCGCCGGTGATTCATCAAGGCCTCGATGTCCAACCCCTTCGGGTTGTAAACCGCTCCGTCATACTCGACAATCACGATGACCTTAAAGCCTTTGCGGCTCATTAAACGCGCCGCCATGCCGCCTACATTTCCGAATCCTTGAATAATGACGCGAGTGCTCTCGGGCGCGAGGCCAAAATGCTTCATCGCCTCCATGGTCACGATCATGCAACCCCGTCCAGTAGCTTCTGTGCGTCCTCGCGATCCGCCTAGTTCAAATGGCTTGCCGGTGACTACGGCGGTTACGGTGTGGCGCTTGTGCATCGAATAGGTATCCATGATCCAGGCCATGGTCTGCTCATTCGTATTCACATCGGGTGCCGGAACATCCCGCTCCGGCCCGATGAAATCGTAAATTTCCGCCGTGTAGCGGCGCGTGATCCGCTCCAGTTCGCTGTCACTTAAAAGGTGGGGCTCGCAGATGACCCCGCCCTTTCCGCCTCCAAATGGAATATTGACCACCGCGCATTTCCAGGTCATCCAGGCCGCCAGTGCGCGCACTTCGTCGAGCGAAACGTCGGGAGCAAAACGAATGCCACCTTTCGCTGGTCCGCGGGCAATCGAATGCTGCACGCGATATCCGGTAAACACCTCAATGCGGCCATCGTCCAACTGGACTGGGAAATTCACGATCAGTTCGGTCGCCGGCGTGCGTAGAACTTTACGCATGCCGTCGTCCAATTTCAAAATTTCTGCCGCTTCGTCGAAGCGATGCGCCGCAGATTCCCAAGGGTTTATCTCTTGTTCGGCGGATGGACTCAGGACTGCAAGCATGGATCGCTCTCCTAAACGAAGTGTAAGGGATGAACCATCGCTCTCCCAATCTCGTCTAACTAAGCGTCTGCCAAAGGAAACCTATGACCCCAGATGAACGCAACATGCTTCAAGACCTTGCGGATAAGATCGCGAAGACGCCCCCGCCTCCTAAAGATGCTGAAGCCGAGGACTTCATTCGTACTCATATTGGAAATCGTCCCGACGCCCTGTATTTAATGACACAGACCGTGCTGATCCAGAACCTGGCTCTCCAGCAGGCGCAACACCAGATGCAGGAATTGCAGCAGCGCGCCGGTCAACCGGCTCAGGTCGGCTCAGGCAGCTTTCTCGGCGGTGCGGGACAGCCGCCGCCGGGCAGTGGCTATTCGCAACGCGGCGGTCAGGCCTACGGAGCCGGACAGCAGTACGCCGCACCACCCCCGCCCCAGTACGCTCCAGCGCCCCAGCCGGTTCCCGGTCAAGCACCCAGCTTCCTGCGCGGCGCAGCACAAACGGCGGCAGGAGTTGCGGCCGGCGCACTCGCCTTCGAAGGCATCCAGGCTCTGTTCTCTCATCCTGGTTATGGCGGAGGGGGCATGTTCGGTGGGGGCGGGTTTGGTGGTGGCGGATACGGCGGTGCGCCCGTCGAGGAAACTGTGGTCAATAACTATTACGACAATCCTTCCGGCGGCGATGACTACCGCGCCGAGGATCGTGGCGACTATCAGGATGCGGGTGGTGACGGCGGTCAGTATGACGATTCGGGCCAAACCGACGATGGCGGGGGCCTTGATGATGGCGGCGGCCTTGACGATGGCGGTGGTGGATTCGATGGAGGAGGCGACAACTTCTCTTAGTCTTTGTCGCCTGTCTTCCGCTCGTCTAGATAGGTTTGGCGGCTCTTTACGATAACTCTGCGCGCTTCCGGAGGGCCGCTCCAACCTTCCATTTTGGTTTTCCCGCCCTGAAGTTCCTTGTAGATCGAAAAGAAATACTCGATCTCTTTGCGCACATGCGGGAATACCTGGTCCATAGTATGGATACTGTCGAACCGCGGGTTTTCATGCGGCACGGCCAATATTTTCTGATCGTTCTCGCGCTCGTCTACCATGTTCAGCAAACCGACGGGCCGCACCTCCATCAGGCAGCCCGTGAAGCTCGGCTCATCCACCATAATCAACACGTCCAGCGGGTCTCCGTCATCGGCCCGCGTACCCGGAATAAATCCATAGTCTCCCGGATAATGCATCGGCGAATACAGCGCCCGATCGAGCCGGAACACCTCAAGTTCTCCGTCGTATTCATACTTATTCACGGAGTTCTTGGGTATTTCGACAATCACCCGGACGATCTCCGGGCATTCCGGACCGGGATCCAGATCGTATAACTTCACGCGTTCACTCTAGCATCCAAATTTGCCAAACGAACCCACCCGGGAGTTCGTTTGGCAAAATTCGCCGTCTATTCGCCTAAGCCGCGTCAGATTGGCTTCGTTCCAATAAATCGCCGCATGCGACACTCGAAAACATGCCAAAGGTGCGCTGGGGAGTTCTGGGCGTCGCAAATATCGCGGTTAAGAAGGTCATTCCCGCCATGAAGAAGGGCCAGCGAACGGAGATCGTCGCCATCGCTTCGCGCGATTTCAGCCGTGCCCGGCACGCCGCCGCCCAACTCGACATTCCCAACGCTTATGGCTCCTACGAAGAGCTTTTGGCCGATCGGAAAGTGGATGCGATCTATAATCCGCTTCCCAATGATCTGCACGTGCCGTGGTCAATCAAAGCTGCGAAAGCCGGTAAGCACGTGCTTTGCGAGAAACCCATCGCCCTAACCACGAAAGAAACGGCCGAGCTGATCAAGGCCCGAGACGCCACCGGTGTAAAGATCGGCGAAGCATTCATGGTCCGTACCCATCCGCAATGGCTCCGCGCCCGCGAGATCGTGCGGAGCGGCGATATCGGCGAGCTGCGGGCGATCACAAGTATCTTCAGCTATTTCAATCGCGATCCAAAGAACATACGGAACGTGCTCGCAATCGGCGGCGGTGGGGTGATGGATATTGGCTGCTATCCGATCACGATGTCGCGATTCCTGTTCGAGCGCGAGCCGGCGCGCGTCGCCGGACTGATCGAACGCGATCCGGACATGGGAACCGATCGATTGAGCTCCGCCATGCTCGATTTCGAATCCGGCCAGGCGACATTCACCTGCAGCACACAGCTTGTTCCGTTTCAGCGCATGCAGATTCTGGGCACGCGCGGTCGCATCGAAATGGAAATCCCTTACAACATTCCACCCGATCAGCCGAGCCGGATTTTTGTCGATAACGGCGCCGAGTTAGCCGGTCGGAGCGCCCGGATCGAGGAATTTCCGGCTGTGGATCAATACACCATCCAAGGCGACGAATTTTCGCGCGCAATTCAGGAGAACGGCGAGGTGCCGGTCCCGCTTGAAGACGCTCTGAAGAACATGCGCGTCATCGAAGCGGTGCTGCGCTCGGGTGAGACGCACCAGTGGGAACAGCCATGAGACTGGCAGGTGGGTTAGCGCACGGCAGCGACTTGTCGAACAGGCAAAGATTCTCCGCCTTCCAGCGCATAGCCGCGTAAATGCGAGTGCGGCCGCTCGGGTGATCGAAAAATAAGAACTCTTCGAGCGGGCCCGGATCGAGCTTGCGGTATTCCCCGAGCAGCAGATCGGCCTCGGCCTCGCCATCCGGTTGCCGCGACGCGTTCAGGCCGAAAATATCGGCCTCATACTCTTGCGTACGGATAAACGTGTTGCTGATCGGGGTGAAGAAGAAACCCATGGTGGAAAGAATAAGAACCATCAGCGGCAAGATCGCTATATCGCCCACTCCGCGAATGTTCCATCGCGCGCGGGCTAGCGACCAGTCCAAAGCCCAGCGCAGAACACCGAACAGGATTGCAGACACGATGACGAAAAAGACGATTCCGTTGTATATGTGGTGCATCACGTAATGCCCCATTTCGTGACCCATAACAGCCACAATCGCTTGAGGTGAGCAGCGGTTGAGCAGATTGTCGTTCAACGTAATGCGCTCGGTTCCAAAGAGCCCGCTTACATTCGCACTGACCCGTTTGCTTTGCTTCGAGGCATTCACTTCGTAAACATCGGTTGCGGGAATGCCGTTCTGGTGCGCCAGACTCAGGATCTGGTTCTTAATCGCCGTATTTTGCAGCGGCTTATACGTGTTGAACAACGGCGCGATAAACACCGGTCCAATGACAACCACGACGATTGAGAGGGCAACTGCGGCCACGATTCCCCACAAGTGCCAAGTGCGTGGCAGGCGTCGGATGATCGCGAAAAGTATGACGATCGCAATACTGCCCAGCACGATGCCTACGCATAAACCAATCGTCTGGTCGCGAAACCAACCGCCGAAGTTCTGGTTCGACAGCCCGTACTTGTGCTCGCGAACAAAGCCTTCATACACGGTCATCGGAAACGTCAGAACGCTTGTGACAACGATAAACGCGACCGCGTAGATGAAACATTGCATCCACTTGGCGCCGACGAGGAGTTCCGCACGATCGCGCAATTTAGCCGAAAATCCCGTTTCGAGAAGCAACAGCATGACGCCGACGCCGTAAAGAAAATCCCAAAGGATCAGCCAGTAGCCTCCTTCGAAATAGGCATCGGACTGCGCCTTCGCCCATGGAGGCACGCTCGCCAGCCAGGCATTCGTCGCCGTTTCCACATCGAAATGCAGAGACGGCAGGGCGCCGGGAGGAATCGGAGGCGCGGTGGGAGCGGCCGCGAAACAGGCGACCGCCACAACCAACATCGCCGAGATCAGCCGCATCCCTTATTTGGCTTTCTTGGCGTAATCCGAATACCAACCTGCGATCTTTTTCTTGGGCACATCGCCTGGATGGATCGTGACGCGATAACGCAATCGCATCGTTTCGCCAGCCGCCAAGCTACGGCCGCCTTCACCGGACGCTTTGGGGTCGAACTCCTTCAACCCGAACGGATTGACCGCGAAGAGTCCATAGGCTCTTGCGTGCCATCGCGGTGGATGGTTGAAGTTCTGCGGATTATCGAAAATGAGAATGCCGACTTTCTGCCCTTCCACCGTTCCGTCGTAATCGACCCAGTCGGCGCGTTTGCCCCAAACGTTCTTTTCGGTTTGCGCGCCTTCCGAGTTTGTCATCAGCCCACCATTTTTTTCAGCGATGCTGTCCGCCATGCGAATCGCAAAAAATCCTTCTTTGGTGTCCCCAAACTTCGCCTGCGCCTTCGCGGTAAACGTCACATCGACGTCAATTGTCCGCACGTCCTGATCGGCATAGAACGTCATGGTACGGTGCTCTTCAAGAAGATCGCCTTGGCCAGGAACCTGCCATCCGAACGTGGCCGTGATGCTCCCCGACTTCTTCCCGGGGCTGAGGTTATCGACGCTTCTAAGCACAACGGTTCCTTTGATCTTTGGATTGTCTCCGCTGGGGTTCGACGTAGGATCGTTTTCCCAAAAGTTAACGCGATTCACGTCGGCGTAACCGATCCACAGCCCGCGATGGTGCGGATGGTCATGTGACTCGCCTTCGATAGTTTCCATCGGAAATCTGCGGCTGACAATCAAGCCCGTCGCCGACCGCAGCGGAGAGAGGAATGGCTTGGCGTAGGAGGTTCCAATATAGAAATCGGAAAACGGTTGTCCATTGATGACAATGGAGATGTGATCGTCTCCGGCCTTGCTGAAATCGACCTGCGCCGATATGGGAGAGGCCGTAAAGGCAGCCGCGAAAGCTACTGCGAAGAGTCCTTTCATGTGTTCCAGCCGGATGATAACACTGGGATATCATGAAGGCGGAGAACCATGGGTCCAATTGGCGTTCAAGAGATGATTGCGATTTTCGTAATCGCTCTCGTTCTGTTTGGGCCCAAGAAACTGCCGGAGCTTGGACGCACGATTGGTAAGGCGTTGAGCGAGTTTCGCAGGGCCAAAAACGAGTTAAAGAGCACGTTCGAAACGCACATGCGTGAATTAGAACGCGAAACCAAGGCGCTGGATCCGAGCGCTTCCCCGACTTACGACTATTCGCCCGCGCATTATTCTTATCCGTACGAGGATTACAACCATCACGATCCGGCTCAGATCGCTTCCTCAACATCTGCGCAAGAAGTGAACGGAACCGGCAGCGCAGAGCGCCCCGCCGTGGCGCCTGCTACCGATTCTGCCGAAGATTCCACAGTACAGCCCTTCCTGGAGATCACGCCAGTAGCCGACACGGTTCCGAGAGGCAACGGTGCGCGTCCGGTCGAAAGTGTTCCTGCGGCGGACCACAGGGAACATCCCGTTTAGCCGCTAAATCTAATGGCCGACGAATTCGAGGAGCAAGAGGCTCCGGACGCTCAAATTGCGAATACCGGCGCGCTCGTTCCCGCCAAGCCACCTCCACCACCACCGCCGCCTGAGGATGAACCCGACGAGGAAGAACGGGGCATGCTGCGCATGTCCTTCATGGAGCACCTGGAGGAGCTGCGCTCACGCCTCATTCGTTCGCTGGCGGGACTCGTCGTCGCTTTTCTCCTGAGCATCACGTTCTGTAAGCCGCTGTGGGTTTTAGTGTCCGCGCCCGCCGTCGGAGCCTTAAAACATCTCGGCGTCAATCCGCCGGAGCTGGTCGCGATTACGCCGATGGAGCAGTTCAACATCATCTATTTGAAGCTGCCCTTGCTGGTGTCGCTGTTTGTCGGCTCGCCCTGGATCCTGTACCAGGTATGGGCCTTCATTTCCCCCGGACTATACAGGCGTGAAAAACGATGGGCCGTGCCGTTCATTTTATTTACAGCGGGCCTGTTCATTGCCGGTGGGCTCTTCGCGTATTTCGTTGCGTTCCGCTACGGTCTCGATTTTTTGCTCGGCATCGGTCTGAGTGTGAACGTCAGGCCGATGGTTTCGATGAGCGAGTATTTCGACCTGTTCGTTAATGTGACGCTCGGTGTCGGCCTTGTCTTCGAGATGCCGATCATCATATTCTTTCTGACGCTGTTGCGTCTGGCATCGCCGCGCTTTCTGCTGCGCCACAGCCGGTACGCCATCCTTGCCATTACCGTTATCGCAGCCGTTGTCACGCCCACGCCGGACGTGTTCAACATGATGATTTTTGCGGTGCCGATGGTGCTCCTGTACTTTGTCGGCTTGCTCGCGAGCTATCTGCTCGTGCTGCGGCGCGAAGGCCAGAAGTTCCCGTGGCGGCTGATGGTGCTGATCATCTTAGGCTTTGTTCTGGGTTGCGCCGGCGTGGTTGTGCTATTGATCTATCACTACCATTACCATTACATTCCGCGCTGGCCGTTCCTCACGCGTTAAGAGGATTGGGACTGTGCCGCCACAAAGCGACGCCACCGAGTAAGCCGTCTTCATTGGGCACGCGAGTCACGTGCTTGGGAAGCGCGAAATCGATTCGAGCGGCGTTGCCGCCACCGATGTACAGGTGATCGTAATTAAATAGCGCGTCAAGCTGTTCTATTGCGCGCTCAACCAATTTGTTCCAGCGCTTGCGCCCGTGTTTTCGCAATCCACGGATGCCCAGATAGTCTTCGTATGTTTTGTTTTTCTGCCAGGGATGATGCGCCAGTTCGAGGCCCGGAACGAGGCGACCATCGATAAACAAGGACGAGCCGAAACCCGTTCCGAGAGTGATGACCAACTCAACGCCCTTACCGCGAATGGCTCCGAAGCCTTGCACTGCGGCGTCGTTTGCAACTCGAACCGGTCTTTTCCATCGCTTCGCCAGCACACGTTCCAGTTCAAAACCCACCCATTTTGGATGGAGATTGTGTGCAGTCAAGGTGGCGCCGCGCTTCACTACGCCGGGGAACCCAAGCGAGACGCGATCGAAGGCGCCTGAATTGTTCGCAATCGTGTCCATTACCTTCAGCACAGCAGCCGGAGTTGCTGGACGTGGAGTGTTGATACGCTGGCGCTCGCTGATTGGTTTCCCACGCGAGTCCAGCAAAATGCCTTTTACACCAGTTCCGCCTACATCGATCGCGAGTGTCGTGACGCTTCCGTTTTGCGGGCGCATACCGACACTGTAGCTGAATTCTCGTTTGGGCAGTCGGTTGAAACCAGCCACTTTCGCCAGACGTGTTTCACACGTTCGCACTAGTTTTTGGCAATTGCGGGTGGATCTGGTAGTTTTTGCATCCTTTGATAAATGTGCCGCGTCACCAAAGTGTTGACAGAACAGAGAGCAACACCATTTGGCAAGCAAGGTGCTACAGAGACTATAGAAAATGAGCTTTACTTGCCGAGGGTGGCTCACAACGAGTGCTGACTGCACGAAATTCGGTTTGGAGGAGTAAAGAGTATGAGTCGTAAGTTTCGATCGTTTTATATAGGAGCGCTCGCAGTGACGGGCGTTGGCTTGTTAGGAATGTCGTTCGTTCCGAAAGCGCATGCAGACGCTTGGGACAAGATGACCATCGTTACCGTGAATGAGCCAATCATCGCTGGACAGAAAGTTCTCGACCCAGGTACCTACGTTTGGAAATTGATGGATTCCCCATCGGATCGTCACGTGGTGCAGATCTTTGATAAAGATCAGCGCCACATTGAAGAGACAATCCTCGCGATTCCGAATTACAGACTGCAGCCTACGGGTCATACGCAGTTCTCATTCTGGGAAACCCCCGCAGGCGTTCCGAAAGCCGTCCGCGCATGGTTTTATCCTGGCGACAACTACGGTCAGGAATTCGCATATCCGAAGAAGTTGGTCGCTCAGTTAGCATCGGCCGCCCCAGTGCCGGTTCCGAATAGTTACCGCGAGCCCGAGCCACAACCGGCTCCTGAAGCTCAGCCGGCCCCGGCTCCTGCTGAGCCGCAACCCGCACCTGCTCCAGAGCCTCAACCACAGAACAACACAACTGTTGCCCCTGTTCCGGCGCAGCCGCAGTCACTTCCGCATACTGGAAGTTTCAACCCGCTCATCGGTCTACTTGGTCTGGGTTCGCTCAGCCTTGCCGGTTTACTCGCGTTGGCGACTAAACGGGCGTAAGCGGCACACAAGTCCGCGCCGGTCGCAATCCGGCTTTTCCGACGCCTCGGTTCTAGTACCCAGGCGTCGGATCTGTTTTTGGAGCGTCTAACGTGTGAGAATCTAGTTGCCGGCCGAGGGTGACATCATGGCCAAACCTGATCGAGAGTTGACGCGAATCGTTATCGGGAGCTTTGCGGTTGTGGCATTGGCGCCTCTTCTACTAGGGCAAGAGAAAGTACCTTCGGGTGTTTTCACCATCTCGGACAACGTCGATCTTGTCCTCCTGGATGCCAGCGTGAAGGATGCGCGGGGCGGCTATGTGACGGGTTTGACGAAGAACAATTTCCGCGTCTTTGAAGACGGACACGCTCGAGAAATTACTCAGTTCGCCAGCGTCGACACGCCTGTGACGGTCGGGCTGGTCGTCGACAACAGCGGCAGTATGCGCTTGAAGCGGCCGGAAGTCATCCTGGCGGGATTGGCGTTCGCGAAAGAGAGCA
Source organism: uncultured Acidobacteriaceae bacterium (assembly GCA_963722935.1). Classification (GTDB taxonomy): domain Bacteria; phylum Acidobacteriota; class Terriglobia; order Bryobacterales; family Bryobacteraceae; genus Bog-105. The sequence goes on from CAVROY010000004.1 coordinate 631,218, forward strand.
ATTCGAAGGATGAGTTTTTCGTTGTGAACTTCAACAACGCGGTGACACGCGGATTACCGGCCCACATGCCATTCACAGACGATCTGCAAACCTTGAGAAATGCTTTGTATTATGGGCAGCCCGAAGGGCAAACGGCCCTTTATGACGCTGTCGGCTATTCTCTAAAACATCTCGAATACAGCCATCGCGATAAACGGACGCTGATTATCGTCAGCGATGGCGGCGACAATGTGAGCAGCACGCCCTTTCCGGAACTACTGAAGCTGATCGAAGCATCGCGCGCAACGATTTACACAGTGGGCTTATACGATCCCGAAGATCACGATCTGAATCCAGGCGTGCTGCGAAAAATGTCTGCATTGAGCGGTGGTGAATTTTTCCACCCGACGCTCGAAAACATCGTGCCCGTATTCAATAAAATTTCTGAAGATATACGAAACTGTTACACCATCGGCTATGTTCCCGATGAGATCGGCGATAAGCGCGTGGTCCGGTCGGTCAAAGTAGTGGCTACCGGCGATAGCCGAAAGCTCGTTGTCCGGACGCGCACTGTTTACACCACAACGCCGCTCGCCAACCTGGTCGCACAACAAGGCCGGACGGGAGAGCAAGCTCGGTAATGGCTCGATTGAGAGAGCCGCTGATCGTCAAGCGGACGGAGCCGGTCGGCTATGGCAAGCCCGGGCTCCACAGCCACAACAAGAATCGCCGGGCGAGACGCAGGTCCGCCAGTGTTCTCCGGCCTGTGCAGATGTTGCTTTTCCTTGTGGGCCTGGTGGCACTCGGATATTACTGCTACACAGTTGCCGATCAATACGTGTATCAGGTCTACCAGAATTGGGCATTCGATCAGGAGATTGCGGGACGCCGGGGCATTCACTTTTCGGACTACGTCAGAGAGCAGACGCCGTTCGGGTTTTTAGTAGGGGCGAAGCCTGCCGCGCCCAAGCTGCCGGTCGTTCCACCGCAACCACCAGAACTGGCACGTCCGGCTCAGGGATCTTTGCTGGGACGAGTAGAGATTGCGCGTTTAAACCTGGCGGCAATGGTTCGCGAGGGAGTGGATGCGAAGACGTTGAGTATTGCAGTAGGTCACGTGCCATCTACCTCGCTTCCGGGGCAGGCCGGCAACTTCGCGATCGCTGCGCACCGCGATACGCTGTTCCGCGTTCTGAAAGATATTCGGTTGGGAGATCTCATCACGTTTCAGTCACCCGCCGGAACGTATACCTACCAAGTGGTCGCGACGAAGATTGTGACTCCATCCGATGTGAGCGTGCTGCGTTCGGACGGCGGAGGGTTGATACCGGCTGCCGAGCTATCATCCAGTGATGGACAGGGTGAAAAGCTCCTGACGATGATTACGTGCTATCCGTTTTACTATGTTGGAGCGGCGCCGAAGCGATTCATTGTGGAAGCCAGATTCGTCTCCACCAATCCCTCCAGCAAGTTCTCGGTTGTGGCGCTCGGACAGGCGTCCAGCAAGCATTCCCGGCGAGGCTGAAAAGCGGCTGGATTGTTATACTTCGGTTGGAATCTTGGGAGGTCGTCTAATGGTAAGACTGCAGACTCTGGATCTGCGTATCGGGGTTCGAGTCCCTGCCTCCCAGCCAGACCGCCCAACGCTCCTTCGGGTTTACCGGGTCAGCGCCAAATCGTATCTCTTCAGCAGCCTGGCCAACAACTGCGGATCTCCCGTCAGAGAATCTTCGCTTAGCACTGATAGACGAACTTTGGCGCGATCATAAATAGCCACACATAGGGCCGAGTCGTCGTGGCGCGGCCGGTAGGCGATCCCATCAGGCCCATCCGCGTGCTTCCAAAGTGCGCGCGACCACGATTGAGAAAGCTCGTAATTGTCGCCGCTCGCTGGTTTCGTTGTTGATCCCAGACGCGCAAGACCGGGCCCATGCATTGTAACGAGCCGCAGGTCACGCCGTGGTTCGACTGTTGCGATCGATCGAGTAGCGAGATCGTCTAGTGCGACAATTCGAACCGGTGGATTGCGGAGAAACGCCTCCGCGAAACAGACGTCAATGGTCGTTCCGAGATAACAGATTCGGAACTCGCCCATCGGATCGTCGAACCGGTGAGCAGGTGGGCTCCCTGGCAGCGGACCAAACCATAGCGCGTTCTTTCCGCGCTCGTGGATACGCATCCAGCGCGCCCCAGCGTGGATTCGCGTCAGTGGGAGCCGCCTTGGTAAATCAAATCGCGGCTGCACTGCTGCTCCTCGGTGAGCTTATGCCGCCTGTTCTCCGAAGGACGCTACGACGCCAATAGCCTTCTCGACTTCGTCAGCCCTCAACGCATCAAGGACGCTTCTGCCTCGGAGGCCCGGCGTGGTCGCCAGTAAAATAGAGAGTTGCGTCCACGCGTTCTTGATCTGAAACGCGCGCAGCAACGTCTCAAGACCTGGAATCACGCCTTCCTTTGTGAACTGGCAGGCGGGATACAGGTACTCGCCGGAACCGGTCGGCACTGCGAGCAGTGCGCGGCGGCTTCGACGTTTATCCACAGCCTGACGCGTAATCCCGAGCGCACCAGCAACCTGGTTTGAGGTCAGCCCCCCTCCCGCTTTCTTCAAAAGTTCTTGTTTGACCTTCGTTCCTCTCGCCAGCGCTTCCGCAAAGGGATCCACGGACGAAAGATCGACACCCAGCGGCGCCATATCCGATAGCAGCGAAGCTACACCACCTACATCGGTGGGAGAGGCCAGCGCGGTCTTCAGGACTTCGGGCGATGCGGCAGAACTCACGCGTTCCAGCATCTTCACTGACCGTTTGAGGAACGTCTGCATCAGTAGGTGCCGGCCATCGTCTAGCTGACGCCGCACAGACCTTCTTCGAGAACCATTCGTCGATGCGGTACCGCGATATTTCGATGCCATCCTCGTTCTCCCCTGTTAGTTTACTATGTCTTGCCTTACCGTACGGGGACAAACGCAACTGGCTTGCGGGCTCGGCCTCTTTTAGGCTACCGTTGCCGCTTCCCGTTTCCAGGCATAGAGCGGAAACTTCTCTGTCAGCGCGGCGACCGCTTTGCGCGTTTCGGCAAGCGCGCCGGTGGATTTCACATTGTTCAAAACGCCCGCGATCAGTTTCCCTACTTCCATCATTTCGGATTCGCCAAAACCGCGTGTCGTGACCGCCGGACTACCCAAGCGAATACCGCTGGGATTGAGGGGCGGATTCGTATCGAACGGGATCGCATTCTTGTTGGCGGTGATGTACGCTTCGTCCAGCGCTTTTTCGGCTTCCTTGCCCTTCACTCCTTTAGCGAAGACATCGATGAGGAACATGTGTGAATCGGTTCCGCCGCTGACCACGCGAACGCCTTCATTCTGGAGCGATTTTGCGAGCGCGCGGGCATTCGCCAGAACCTGGCGCTGATATGCGCGGAACTCGTCCGACAAAGCCTCCAGAAAACAGACTGCTTTGGCGGCCATAATGTGGCAGAGCGGACCTCCTTGTGCGCCGGGGAAGACCGCACGATCGACGTTTTGGGCGAACTGTTCCTTGCAAAGGATCATTCCGGCTCGCGGGCCACGCAACGTCTTGTGCGTAGTGGTTGTCACGATGTCGGCGTGCTCACAGGGGTTGGGATAAATACCGGCGGCAACCAGACCAGCGTAATGCGCTATATCCACTACGAACACCGCGCTTACGGCGTCGGCAATCTGGCGGAAGCGCGCGAAATCGATCACGCGAGAGTAAGCGCTCGCCCCGGCAATGATCATCTTGGGCTTGTGTTCGTGCGCAAGGCGCTCGACTTCGTCATAATCGATCAGCTCATCCTCTCGGCGAACACCGTATGCGACGACTTTGTAGAGTTTGCCGGAAAAATTCAGTGGATGGCCATGCGTGAGATGGCCGCCATGTGCGAGGTTCATGCCGAGAATGGTGTCGCCGGGTTGCAAGACCGACGCATAGGCCGCTTCATTGGCTTGCGATCCGGAATGCGGCTGCACATTCACGTGCTCGGCGTGAAACAATTTCTTAGCTCGTTCACGCGCCAGATTCTCCACCGCGTCGACGAATTCGCAGCCGCCGTAGTAGCGTTTTCCGGGATAACCTTCCGCATACTTGTTCGTGAAAACAGTTCCGGCAGCCTCGAGCACGGCCTCGGACGTGAAGTTTTCGCTTGCGATGAGCTCCAATCGCGTGTCCTGCCGTTCCACTTCGTGCTGAATCGTCTCATAGATCTCGGGGTCCACTACGGAAAGAGGCCGGGCCATACGTTGCTGTTCGTTCATAGTGTTTTGAGGGTCTGCTGTAATTGTCTGATAAACCGATGCGTTGGAGCACCCTTTTCATTCCTACTTTACGGGAATCGCCCGCCGAAGCGGAAGTCGTCAGTCATCAATTGCTTTTGAGAGCCGGGTATATTCGCCAGCTCTATGCCGGCGTTTACAACTATCTATTGCTCGCGCAACGCTCGTTGTTGAAAATCCAACAGATCGTGCGCGAAGAAATGAATGCCATCGGCGGCCAGGAAATGTTTCTCGCCGCACTGAACCCCGCCGAGGTTTGGAAGGAATCGGGCCGGTGGGACGTCATGGGCGACAACCTGTTCCGTTTGAAAGACCGGTTCGGACGCGAATTGTGTCTTGCGATGACGCACGAGGAAGTGGTGACGTTCATCGCGAGAGGAGAGCTGCGCAGCTATAAACAACTGCCGCAGATCTGGTACCAGATCCAGACGAAATTTCGCGACGAGCCGAGGCCAAAATCAGGCTTGCTGCGGGTGCGGCAATTCATCATGAAAGACTCGTACACGTTCGATCTGGATGCCGCTGGCCTGGATGCGGCTTATGACAAGCATTACGGCGCGTACCGCAGGATTTTCGATCGGTGCGGTCTCGAGTACACCATTGTGGAGGCGCATTCGGGCGCTATGGGCGGCAGCCAGTCCCACGAATTCGTCGTCCGCTCCGATGCAGGCGAGGACTACACAGTGCGGTGTCCGAACTGCGATTATGCTGCAAATTTAGAGAAAGCAATTTCGGGTGCGACCGCGCCATTAGAAGCGGATCCGGAAGGCGATCTTTCGCCCGAGGAGTTTCACACCCCGAATATCAAGACGATTGCTGAAGTGTCGGGTTTTACGAAGCTGCCGGAAACCTCACAGATGAAAAGTCTGGTGATGTCGGCGGACGGCGCGCCCGTACTGGTCCTGGTCAGAGGCGACCATCAGCTCAGCGAAACGAAACTGGGCTCCGCTTTAGGGGTGACTGAGCTGAGGCCTGCGCATCCGGAGGAAATTCGAAGCTGGTTTGGGGCGAGCGCTGGCTCGTTGGGTCCTGTAGGCGTCAAGAACGTGCGCGTCCTCGCAGATCTGGCGCTCCAAGGCCGCCGGAATATGATCGCGGGCGCGAATCGCGATGACTATCATTTTAAAAACGTCACTCCCGGCGAGGATTTCGAGGCCGAATTCGTCGATGTCCGGGAAGTCGCCGCAGGCGATTCCTGTCCAAAGTGCGGCTCGCCGCTGGAAATGTTCAAAACCATCGAGCTCGGGCACATTTTCAAGCTTGGCTACAAATATTCCGAGTCGATGGGCCTGAGGGTTCTTGGCGAGGACGGCAGAGAAATCACGCCGATTATGGGCTCATACGGGATAGGTATTGAACGAATTCTGACGTGCGCCGTAGAGCTGTATAACGACAAAGACGGTATGGCGCTTCCGGCTTCGATCGCGCCCTTCAGCGTAGTGATTACGCCGGTGAACTACAGCGACGCTTTACAAAGAGAAGCCGCCGATTTGCTTTACAGCCGGTTCGCCGAAGCCGGAATCGACGCCCTGCTGGACGATCGAGACGAGCGCCCTGGCGTGAAGTTCAAAGACGCGGACCTGATTGGGATTCCTTACCGCATTATTGCCGGCAAAAAGATCGGCGAAGGGAAAGTCGAGTTTATGGATCGGCGCACGCGGGCCTCTGAAGAGGTTCTCTTGCACGACGCGCTCACGCATCTGCAGAAAAAGCTCAACTCGCCTGCCGATGCCCGACGCTAATTGGGCGATTGTCCGGAACGAGTTTCCGGCGCTCGAAGGCCGAGCGTTTCTGAATACCGCGACCTACGGGCAGACACCGAGGCGCGCGGTGGAGGCAGCTCACGCGCACCTCAAACGCCGCGATGAAAAGGCGTGTGCCGACTTCCTCTCCTGGTTCGACGATCTCGATGGGCTGAGAGCTGACATCGCGCGTCTGATCCATGCCAGTCCAGACGATATCGCCTTCGTGACGAACGCCTGCAGCGCTCTGTCGATCGTGATCGGCGGGATCGATTGGCAAGCTGGCGACGAGATTCTCACGCTGGAACACGAATTTCCGAATCAGATCTATGCTGCGCACGCGACATCGGCGGCGCGAGGAGTTCAGTGTGCATGGAGCGAACTGGAGCAACGCGTATCGGCACGCACGCGGCTGGTGGTTTTGAGCACCGTCGATTACGTCACGGGCTTACGGCCGAACCTCAACCCGGCGATTGCGCGATTGCGCGAGCGCGGAGTGCTGGTGTATCTGGATGGAACGCAAAGCGTGGGAGCGCTGGACTTCGATTGCCAATCTACCCAGATTGACTTCCTGTCCGTGGACGCCTACAAGTGGCTGATTTCGCCGAACGGGGCAGGATTTCTGTATGTGCGCCCGGAAGTGAGGAAATGGCTCCGGCCGAATGTGGTTGGCTGGCGCAGCGATTCCGACTGGCGAACGGTTGACAGCCTGCATCATGGCGAACCTCGTTTCAGCGATAAGGCCGAAAAATATGAAGGAGGCATGCTGACGTTTCCTTCGCTCTATGCGATGCAAGCCTCCGTGGAACTGATCGAGGCGCTTGGGATTGCAGCGATTGAGCGACGTGTTTTGGAGCTCGCCGCGTTGATCCGGCAAGAACTGCATCGGTTGGGTGCGGAGAGCGATACGCCAGCGGGAGACTATCTCCCGTCACAGATCGTCGCAGTCCGGTTCCCGAACAGGGATGCGTCTGCGATTGCAAAACAGCTTGCATCCGAGAACATCCTTGTTGCGGCGCGACGAGGCTACTTGCGCATCTCGCCGCATTTTTATAACAACGAAGCGGACATCTTGAGCCTTATGGACGCCCTATAAAATCTTCTTGCCCATCGCGGACATCACCAACTCAACTCCCAGCAGCGCCGTTCGATTTGCTTCATCCAGCACCGGATTGACTTCGACGATTTCCATCGAAATCATGCCATTCGAGTCGCAGATCGTCTCCATCGCTAGATGAGCTTCGCGGTAAGTCATACCGCCGCGAACGGGCGTTCCAACGCCGGGCGCTTCGTCCGGGTCCACAGAATCCATATCGAGCGAGAGATGAAAACCTGCAGTGCCATCGCTTGCAACCGCCAAAGCCTGCTCCATGACGTGGCGCAAGCCGCGCTCATCGATATCGCGCATCGTGAACGCCGTTAGACCGGAATCGCGAACCAGTTGACGCTCGCGAATATCGACATCGCGGATCCCCAGGAGTACGGTGTTGCGACCGTCCACTTTGGGCGCGTAACCGAACATCCCGGTCAGCTCCGCCGGCCCGTGACCTAAACAGCACGCCAGCGGCATACCGTGAACGTTTCCACTGGGGCTCGATTCCGGTGTGTTCATGTCAGCGTGCGCATCGATCCAGATGAGGCCGATTTTTTCCGCACGCTGGTGAAATACGTGCCCGACGCCCGAAACAGTTCCGACCGCGATTGAATGATCGCCGCCCAGCACCAGAGGGAATTTCCCGCCGCTGACGATGGTTTCCACTTGCGACGCCAGGGTCGCGCATGTGCGGGCGATCTGGGAAAGATATTTAGCGTTCTCGGCGCCCGTCGGGCTGCTCTCCTGTTGCGCGACGGGAACATTGCCCAGATCTTCGACTTCATAGCCGAGCGAAGACAGCTTTGCGTTTAGTCCGGCGAGCCGCAGCGCAGACGGCCCCATATCCACGCCGCGCCGGCCAGCGCCTAGATCGAGGGCCGCGCCGAGGATTGCGATCCCGGAGTGACGCATAGATTTCGAGATCAGGGCCGTGTGCGGTACAGCATGCGCGGGTAGGGTATGGTTTCGCGCACGTGTTCCAGGCCGCACATCCAGGCGACGAACCGTTCGACTCCCATGCCAAAGCCGCCATGTGGGACGCTGCCAAAACGGCGAAGGTCCAGGTACCACTCGAAGGCCTGGCGCGGCAGATTATGCTCGGCAAGCCGCTGTTCAAGCAACGCGAGATCGTGAATGCGCTGTCCGCCACCGATGATCTCGCCATATCCTTCGGGCGCGATCACATCTACGCCGAGCGCAAGCTCGGGCCGATGCTCGTCCGGCTGGAAATAGAACGCTTTGATCTGGCTGGGATAGCGGTCCACCATAACGGGCCGGTCGTAATCCTGGGTGAGCAGCGTTTCGTCCGCGTTGCCGAAATCGCCGCCCCACTGAATCTCGCTGCCCTTCGATTGCAGAATCTTCACTGCTTCGTCATAGCCGATGCGCGGAAAAGGCGTCGCGATGGTTTCCAGCTTCGATGTATCGCGCTCCAACACCTTCAGCTCTTCCTGCCGATTCTCCAGCACCCGGCCAGCGACATAAACGACCAGGTCTTCCGCGACACGCTTGACCTCTTCGAGATCTGCATAGGCCATTTCCGGCTCTACCATCCAGAATTCGGTCAAATGCCTCCGGGTCTTCGATCTTTCCGCCCGGAACGTTGGACCGAAGCAGTACACTTTTCCGAAAGCCATCGCATCGGCTTCGTTGTAAAGCTGGCCCGATTGCGTGAGATAGACCTTCTCGTCATCGAAGTAGTCGACCTCGAACAGAGTGCTCGTTCCCTCGCATGCCGCGGGCGTGAAAATCGGCGTGTCCACTAATGTGAAGCCGTGCGTATCGAAGTAGTCGCGAATCGACCGGATCACCTCATGGCGCACCCGGATTGCCGCGTGCTGACGACGGCTGCGAAGCCAGAGATGGCGATGATCCATCAGAAAATCGACGCCATGTTCCTTGGGAGTGATCGGATAGGGATGCTCTTCGCTGACGCGTTGCAAGATATCCGCGCCCGAAACGTCGAGCTCATAACCGCCGGCCGCTCGCGCCTCAGCCCGGATGGTTCCCGTCACGGTAAGCGAACTCTCTTGCGTTAGGTTCTTGAGGGTATCGAATACCTGCTCCGGCAGATTGCTCTTCATGGCGACGCATTGCATCATTCCGCTGCCGTCGCGAATGATCGGGAAGACGATCTTGCCCGATTTGCGGAGATTATAGAGCCAGCCGCGAATCTCGACTTGCTGGCCAACGTGTTTCGCCGCATCTCGAATCTCGATGGCAAGCGCCGGCTGGGCCATTGCGTCGATGGATTCAGGGGCTATCGAATTACTGCTCATAATTGCGGTTCATCAGATCGTCAAGGGAGCGCTTGGCTTGTTCGATCGGATGCTCCATCCCGGGCTGCTCTCTCAGTTCCAGCAAAAGGGGGTATTGATCGGGACGTGATCGAAGAAGCCGCATGGCGTTCGACCAGTCGATAGTTCCTTCGCCGGGGAACAGATGCTGATCTTCCAGGCCGTCATTGTCGTGGAGGTGCGTTGACCGGATTCGCTCCCTCATAAGATTAAATTGCTCTTCGATGGCGCCGAGCAGGTGAGCGTGGCCGATATCGAAGCAATAATTCATATTCAGGTGCGTTTCCGCCAGCAATGCATTCAAACGCCCGGCGGACGACAATTGATTCGGAGTGTTCTCGAGCAAGACCTCTACACCTCTCTGTGAGGCGAATACCCGGATCTCATCGAGTGAGGAAAATGTGGCATCGAGCCGTCGCGGATCGTACTCCTCGCCTGAAACGCCGACGTGTTGGACGAGATAGCGGAAAGGAACCACGTCGGCGATTTCGAGCGCGCGCTTGATTTCATCCACCATGGTGATGCGTTTCCCTTTGGTTGGCTCTGTAATGTCGATGATCGCTTGCGGTCCGGAGCGGCCCCACACGTCGTCGCTGTACATGGGCGAGTGGAGCGAGTGCATTTTCAGATCGGCATCCCGAAACCAGTGGCCGAGTTCGTTGATCTGCGCTTTATCGCGATAATCAATATGCTGGCGCGCGCAGAAGATTTCAACTGCGCTGAAGCCGGCATCCCATATTCTTTCGAGCCACACCGTTGTGAGCCGGTGCCTGACAAAAAGATGACTTGAAAGTACAAGGTTCGTCAATTGGGTTGTCGTTTCGTTCGCGCTTTCCGGAGTCATTCCGGGCGCTGCTTAATAGGCCGCCACCTTGCCGCTGAGGCGCGATTCCGTTCCGCCTTCGAACACGCCGTTCTTCACCACGATGGCTTCGACGCGAGCCACGCCGTCGGTCTCTTTTATGTCATAGCCCATATGCTGCAGCTCGCTCGAAACAGTTTGCGGGAAGCCTCGCTGCAGGTACAGCGTATCGGGTTTCCATTGTTCGTGAAATCGAGGCAGATCCACGGCTTCCTGCGGATTCATGTGAAAGTCGAGGACATCCAGAACGACTTCCGTAACTCCAGTAGTGATGCGCGCACCGCCCGGAGCTCCGACTGCCATAAACAGCTTGCCGTTTTGCGTAACGATCGTGGGCATCATCGAAGAGAGGGGCCGCTTGCCAGGCTCGATAGCATTCGCGTCCGAGCCGATCATTCCGAACATATTCGGAGCGCCGGGTTTGGCCGAGAAATCGTCCATTTCATCGTTCAGCAGAAAACCGTCGCCCGGAACCGTGATTCCATTGCCCCACGAATTATTCAACGTGTAGGTCACGGCCACTGCATTGCCTTGCGCATCCACGACGTTGTAATGGGTCGTTTCCGCGCTCTCGTACCAGGAAATATGTGCCGCGAGCGATTTTGGAAGGCCGGGCCCAATGATCTCGCTCGGCGTCGCGCGGCTCGCATCGATGGTGCTGCGCCTCCAGGCGATGTATTTCGGATCGAGCAGAGCGCGGACCGGAACATTATAGAAATCGGGATCGCCCATATACTCGCTGCGATCGGCGTAGAAGCGGCGCATGGCTTCGGCCTCATAGTGAACGGCTTTCGCGGAATCGGCGCCATCGCTTGCATAATTTGTGCCTTCGAGCATTCCGAGAATCTGAAGAAGTCCGATCCCACCAGCGCTGGGCGGCGGGGTGGTAATGATCTCGAAGTCTTTATATCTGCCGGTGAGGGGCGTGCGCTCAATCGCCTTGTAATTCTTTAGATCATCCAAGGTAATCAATCCGCCGTGCGTGGCCATGGCGGCGGCCAGGCGCCGCGCGGTTTCGCCCCGATAGAACTCCTGCGCACCCTGCGCAGCGATGCGCTGAAGAGTGGCGGCAAGCTCGGGCTGTTTCAGAATCTGGCCCGGTACATACGGTTCGTCGCCGTGCAAGAAAATGCGCTTGGATTCCGGATCGTTGCTGAGCGTTTTTTCAGTGTGATGCAGGGATTCGGCAAGTGCCGGCAAGACGTGAAAGCCATCGTGTGCCAGCGCCACGGCAGGCGCGATGAGATACGCCCACGGCTTGCTGCCGAATTTCTTATGAGCCAGATCGAACCCGGCCACCGAGCCAGGGACGCCGGACGAACGCCATCCATAAATGCTGTCGCGCGTGGGTTCGCCATCCGGGCCGATATACATATCGCGTGATGCTTTGCCGGGAGCGCATTCGCGAAAATCGAGAAAGTCGGTTTTGCCGTTTGCAAGCCGGATCAGCATGAAGCCGCCGCCTCCGATATTCCCTGCGACGGGGTGCGTGACCGCCAGAGCGAAGCCGACTGCAACTGCGGCGTCCACCGCGTTCCCTCCGCTTTTTAGAACCTGCAGACCGACGTCGGCAGCCAGCGGCTCCTGAGCGACAACCATGCCATGTTTGCCCTGCACGGGGGCATTTTGGCCTTGGAGGGGCTCCTTGGCGGAAAGAGGCACACTCGCGAACGGCAGAGCCAGCAGGCACGCCAACCCTATCGGAGCGTGGCGGAGCGTCATATGCCCGCCAGTCTAACAGGCGCGACACGGCGGCGGAGCGCCGGGAACAACGTCACTGCGATGGATTCGAAAGCGCTTAGGCAGCGGTGAGCTTGCGCAAGCGGAGCGCCATTCGGCTCTTGTAGCGTGCGGCCGTGTTCTTTTTGATGATGCCCCACTTGGCTGCACGATCCACGACCGAAAACGTCACGGGAACCTGCTTGGCGGCGCCCTGCGCGTCTTTTTGATCGAGCAGACGGCGCATCGCGCGGATTTGATGCCGGAGACGGGATTTGCGCATGCGGTTGATAGCGGTTCGCCGCTCAGTTATGCGGACGCGCTTCAACGCGGAAACTGTATTTGCCATTAACCTACTGACCTAACTTGCTGTTTGAAATACAACCCTTAGGATACCCGACGGACCGGCGCGAAGCAATCGCTCGCACCCGTGGCAAAACCCGCTTCCTCGCGGTCGCGGTTCTGTAGGTGCATCATTCTGCGGAACGGCGCACGTCAGCAAGCGGCGGATTATGACTTCTGCCACGCGCTGCTTCACTGCGCGTATGGGTGGCGATATCGAGCTAAGTTACTGGACTAATGGAATTTGCCAAACGAACTGGGGGTGGGCGCGCTGAGCGAGTAACGACCGCAGGGGGCCGCGGAATGCGTTCACAGGCGAGTGAAATTTTGGTTTTGCGTTTGGGCTGAGCAGGTTGCGGGTGGGCGCAGTGTGGCGGAGGAGGGCGCGTGCCAATCCCGGGGCGATGCCGAAGCGGGAAGACGGACACATTGAGGAATCGGCCGGGAAGTTGACGGTGCCGAAATCGGCAGAGGGAAAGAAAACGTCGGCCAAGAATTCGACCAAGCACGGGTGCCGGTCCAACGGATGCCGGTCCAGGAGATTGTTCGTCGGCGATGAGCGGCAGGAGGACTTCGATGAGCTCGAGGCGGCTTGGCGGAAGGAGTACGAGGGCGAGGGGCGAATGAAGGAATCGCTGCTCGGATGCTGCAGGACATCGGTCCAATTTCCGGGTGGTGCGAACGTTTCCGAGTTCGGAATCCGGAAACTGTGAAGCCAAAACGGACCGATAAGTCGCCATCACATCAGCTAACTTCCAAGTAGCATGTAACTGACCGGTTGACGTCCTGCGCGTTGTGTTTCGCTTCCGTTCGGGACCGAAAGACAAGCTCGGCTCGGAGTCTAATCTGTCGTATAGAGAACTGCGCGGATAAACATGGAAAGCGAACACTCGGTGTCTTCCCATCTGCGGCTGGATACGGCCGAGTATGACCGCATCATCCGCACCTACATTCCGCACTATGATGAGAGCCGAAAAGTACAGCTTGAGCTGCTGGCGGCCGCAGACATTCAGGAGGTCGCTCGCATCGTCGACTTAGGAGGCGGCACGGGTTCACTAGCCGAGGCTATCCTTGACCGGTTCCCACAGGCATTGGTGGTTGTACGCGATATTGATCCTGAAATGATTCTCATCGCCCAGGGCCGGCTCGCCCGTTTTGCCAATCGTGTGGAACTGGAGCTGGGGTCATTCGCCGACCCCCTCCCAACGGCAGATGCTGTCCTGTCGGCCTTCGCCCTGCATCATATTCCAAATTTGGAGGAAAAGGCTGAGGTATACCGTCGGATCCGCGAGGCCCTTCGATCGCCCGGTGTCTTTCTGAACGCCGACGCAGTCGCGGGACCCTTCTGGCCATTTCTACGCGATCAATGGGCGGCCTTTATGGCGGGGAAAGGTTTTACTCTGGAGCAGGGCTACGGCAACCTGGATAGTTGGGCTGCCGAAGATACCTATTTCTCAGTGCACGAGGAGCTTCGAGCAATGGCACATGGGGGATTTGAGCACCCGGAGTGCTTATGGCGGCTCGGTCCCGTCGCCATTCTCGGAGCGCGGCTCTAGATTAAGGCAATTGCTTCGGGTGGCGCAGGCGCAGTCCCGATGCGCACGCGAAAGAATGATAAGGAATGCTACATCGACACAGTTTTCAAATCACGATTCTAGTTGTGACTGGAGGTTTGGTCTGCGCTCTGGCGAATGGCCAGGAGGAGAACACGCTGACTCCGCAGGAAAAGGCCGACGGCTGGCAGCTGCTCTTTGACGGCAAAGACTTAAACGGCTGGCACTCTTATCTGGAGAAAGGTGCCGGGAAAGACTGGTCCGTTCAGGATGACGCGATTCGGCTTAAGAAAAACAACACCGACCTCGCGGGGGACTACGCCGATCTGGTGACTAACGGCGAGTTCGCAAACTTCGATCTGAAGTTGCAGTGGAAGGCACAACCTTGCATCGATAGTGGCGTTATGTTCTATGTTCATGAGTCGCCCAAATATAAAGAGCCGTACGACACAGGGCTTGAAATGCAGATTGCCGATCTGGCTTGCACGGTGCCCGATAGCCGCGAGATCTTGCGCCGCTCGGGCGACCTGTATGGTCTCATCTCGACCAAAGTCAACACCGTGAAGGATGCAGGGCAATGGAATCAATTTGAGATCATTGCGGACCACGGACACCTGCAGTTAATCCAGAACGGGCAGGCGATTTCTACCCAATTGTGGGACGATGCCTGGCGTCAACTGGTCGCCCACAGTAAGTTCGGCAAGTGGCCCGATTTCGGGACTTTCCACAGCGGGCACATTTCCCTACAGGGGAGCGAGAAGAAGGGCGATGACGGAATCAAGCTCTACTTCCGCAATATTAAAATCAAAACACTGTAAAACGCGAACCACGGCGTCCCCAGGCGCGGCTTAGGCTCGTGAAACCGCCGGCAAACAAAATGCTGCATGGGGTAACCCCAACTTGAACCGCAGCCGATCATACTCCACCAATGGCTGAAACACGTCGGGCTCCGACAAGGGCCAGAGCGTCGCGCGCGGCTCGCTCGATGCTGCGCGATCCAATAACGCGTTGACCGCTCTCCGCGCCGCCTCATTCGCGGCCTCCATACAGGCAACGTCCGTATATGTCTTCACATAATCAGAAGCTAAGAACAAATTTGAAATCTCCGTGCTCGCCTCTGGCCGGTATTGCAACGAGCCCGACGTATTGATCATCAGCGGCTCCAAATTCGTCACTGCCGTCGGATTCGGGAATTGCACATCGGGATCGAGGAACCACTGCAGCAGGTTCTGATCCTGCAGTACCTCCGTGCCAGTCATATTCAGGTGTACTTTCATTTGCTCCCAAGTCTCTTTCTCGATCTCCGAAGATGAGCATTGCATTGCCGGCTTGCCGTACACAATGCCAGGCGTCTGCCAATCCGATATATCCACCGAAAGGATTCCACCCAGGCTCCCATCGCCAAACTCTGCCAGCATTCCCGTATTCCAGAACTGCTTCTGTGAAATTGACGTCAGCGCCCACGGGGAATCTGCATACAGGGAATGCCCAAAATCCAACGGCACATCCTGCTTCAGGTAAAACTGAATGCCGTTCATCCAGGCCGTCTGAATTTTATTGAGGTTGGCAAGCGAGGGCGCCAGCGCTTTCATCCGGTTATCCACGAGCGGCGTCATCGCCTCAACCGGCATGGCCGAAATGTAGTAATCCGCCGTAATTGTCAGCTCTTGTCCGTTGCTTTCGGCAACCACGGACGTAATTCCCGCCTCCGACGCCGCAAACGATTTCACTAGGGTGTTATTGCAAAATTTCACACCTTTCGCTTGCAAATATGTAATCCACGGCTGCAGCCAAACATCGTTCGTGGGCCCGTTGAGCAGCCGGTCAAAGCCTGCCATACGTCAGTAGTCCGTAGAGCAGTTGCAGAAAGGTATAACCGACCGTGCGCGTGCTACCCTGCTGTGCCCGCACTGCTACTAACGACCGCGTCAGCCCTTTTCCGAGAAGCGTCTGGTACGCCGTCGAGCGGTTCGCCGCATCGATAAATGTCCACCACGGAACATTTTCGTATTCCGCAAGCCGCCTTTCCGGGCAACTGGTCAGCAGGGTCAGGATTCGATCCGTGAAAAACAGCACCTCATTATCCGGAACTCCGATTCCGCCAAAGATTTCCTGAAATACGAGAGTCCAATCCTCCAAATTCTGCGGAATTCGAGCAGTGAGCACCAGCGGTGG
Organism: uncultured Acidobacteriaceae bacterium; assembly: GCA_963722935.1. Lineage (GTDB taxonomy): Bacteria > Acidobacteriota > Terriglobia > Bryobacterales > Bryobacteraceae > Bog-105. The sequence goes on from CAVROY010000004.1 coordinate 647,274, forward strand.
CTTTCCAGCGCGCGCCACATGAATCCGAGTCGCATGAACCAGGTTATTGAATACACTGATATTGCTCGGTTCCGGTATGCGCATCATGGTGTCCGGAAGGTGCTTGTAAAAGGCGGGGAAGAAGCGGAACCCATGTTCTCCGGGCAGATCTCTGCGTCCATCGGTTCCGGTATTGGGGGCCGATAGGCTCCGAGCTTTCCCGCCCAACACATCTTTCCTCTCATAAACCGTGACGTCGAATCCACGCTCGATCAATTCATGAGCCGCACTCAATCCGCCGACACCACCGCCCAGCACAGCAACCCGATTAGACATGATGAATACTTTATCGCCGCTCCTGGTTAAGACGCACGATTCATCGAGTTATGGATTTTGCGACTGAGGCATTATCGCCGAGCTGTTTCCCACGTGTGCTGCAGCGAAAACTGAGGGCTATTTGGCACACGGCTGGATTCGACCAGAATTTTTGGAGAAAATCGAAACCTTCCCCAAATTCAACCGCATGAGTACCGGGAAGTCCGCATCGCGCCGCTCAACTTCCGGCTTGCGCGTAGCTTCGCCCGGAACCGACGCCCGCGGCAATTCAGATGTACGATATGGCGACCGTTCTGCCCTAAGGATTTGTTTGGAGTGGCGGACTCGGCAGCACCTGGCGGCGCGTGACAGAACCGAAATTCGCTCATTTTGGGATTTTGTCCGACATGCAAGCGACTAAGCCCACCGGGGCGGAGTTCGAGGCTTAGCCGTATACGATGACTTCGGCCAAGAGAACGCTGTGAATCGGCTATCCTCTCCTCATGCGGTCCAATCTGCAATACCGCTCTCGCGCTGTTCGCGCCATGGTGCTCTTGCACGAGGAACATGTTCGCCGATTCGTCCAGACTTGGAGGCTTGCTTTGGTGAACTCAGTGATCCTCCCGCAGACCGATGACCCCAGCTATGCATCGCTTACAGCATTAGGACGGCACGTGTTGTCTGCGGCCGGCGGCTACATGATCTGGATGTGCGAAGTGTTGGCGTTACCGGACCCAGGAATCCGGTCTGCCCCAGACGCGGCTGCCATGGTCCGCGATGCGGACGATTACATGGAGCATGTGCTCGAGCGGTGGCGGGGCCCGCTGAGGGAAGTGCCCGACGAAAAATTGGAGACTCCCGAGTACCCGTCGCGATGGCGGACGCGCTACTGTATTGACTCAATGTTGGAGCACGCTGTCATGCACCCCATCCGCCACGCGTTTCAATTGGATGAACTGCTCAAGGATCTTTAGAGCCCCCGGGCCGTAGGTCACGTCTTAGTAAAAACGGACAGAGTCGGCCACTTGTCAAACGCGGACTGCGTGCAGTCGAAGGTGGCACGCAAGCAGCAGCCTTGCCGGGAGGATTAAGCTCTACATGCCAGAGAAACGCCGTATCCGCGCCGGTGGCCCGGCACGATTGCGAACGTATCCGTGTTCAAGAGCGCGGACCAGTACGGCCTGTGGTGGCAGATCACTCCCGCCGCCATGAAGGAATTCCTAGGCGGCAACGACAAAAAGCGCGTGGAGCGGGTAACCCAGGCGTTCCTCAAAATGAAGAAGTTCGATATTAGCGCCCTAAAGCGGGCGGCCGCGGTTTGAGGCATCGTTTCATCTTTCAACGAGCCACCTGCTTTCGGCAATTGTCTCAGCGGATCAGCGGCTGCGGTAATTCTCAATCATCACGGGAAGGAAACCGCTGATGTACGTACCTCACTTCGGTGTCGCGATGGCGATCTGCAGTTGATCATGAGCCACTATGGCCATGCAATCGAGTTGCCGTCGCCGGTCGCGGCCCAACTCTGGTCTAATTCGCGCGAGTAGTTGACGCCACGCTCGTACGCGAGGTGCGCCCGACGGCAAGATAGTCGGGAACGCAAATCTGAGAGCCTACATTCGGTGAGGGCTGAAAGTCTACCCGGACCTCCGCTTTCACTTTGAAAATGCCGGTCTGGGGACGTAAGCAGTCTCGTGCTCTACTACGCTAATCGAAAAGGAACACGGACCGGGTTCAAGCGGGTATCGTCAACTGCGAAAATTCACTCCAGCTAGAAAGACTGAGGTTCAAGTGAGCAGGTTCAAAACCATCATGCTTTTTATGATTGGAATGACATTGGGCTGCGACCAAGCACGAAGGGAAGATACTATGCTCAATCAAAAACAAACAGAGAGGGCGATTGCTAGCTTCGTGACGCGTACGCGGCCTTCAACCGGGGCGATATCGATGCAGCAGTTCGGTCACTCGACGCACAAGTGGAATGGACTGAACCGGCCGAGTTCCCGGGCGGCGGCGCATATCACGGCATCGAAGGCGCGAAGCGCTATCTCATTCAGTCACGCGCCGGCGCCGCCCAGGTTATCAGTGAGCCGGAGCGATTCATTCCCACGGGAAACCGGATTATTGTCTTCGTCTACGCAAGAGTGCTGCCGAAGGACAGGAATACGTGGCAGGAGATAAGGCTGGCCGACGTCTATACATTTCACGACGGACGCGTAACGCAAATGCGTGCATTTGCCAACAGAGACGACGCGCTTCGGTGGGTTGGAATCGAACAGAAGGAATAACAGAGAAAGGGCTCCCTGGTCTGTCGGTCCGGGCACAAAATTTTGACCGAGTTCGCCGGGTCCAAACAGAGGATTTGCAATTGCCGTTGCTGAAGATGCGAGAGCTTTAGCTCTACTGCTTCACGCCGGCTTAACCCACAGGCAAAGCAGGACACAGTTCCGAAGCGCGATCCGATATAGCTTCTGTACAATAAGACGGCGTTGAGGGGGCGCCCCATGGAAGTTCCAACCGAGATACAGCAACTGAAAAGCCGCATGCGTAGCACGTGGATTGCTGGTGATTTTGGTCGAATCGCACAGTACTCTACTAAAATTGCGGAGGAGTTCGTGGAGCGGCTGAGTATCGCGTCTGGAATGAAAGTGCTCGATGTCGCTTGCGGCACAGGAAATACTGCCCTTCCGGCAGCGCGCAAAGGTGCTCACGTCACGGGCGTAGACATCGCACCGAATCTGCTCGAACAAGCGCGGCAACGAGCGTCGGCGGAAGGTCTCAAAGTTAATTTTGACGAGGGTGACGCGGAGGACCTGCCGTATCCAGATGCGCAATACGATCTCGTGGTGAGCATGTTCGGAGCGATGTTCGCTCCTCGTCCGGAACGGGTGGCCGCCGATCTCGCAAGGGTCTGTCGGCCCGGAGGTCGCATTGCGATGGCAAATTGGACACCTGCCGGGCTGGCAGGCAAGGTGTTCGCATTGACTGCCCGGTATATTCCACCGCCGGAAGGAATCCCGGCACCCGTGCTTTGGGGCGATGAGGAGGTCGTTCGAAAGCGGCTGACAGGGATAGCCTCCCGAATCGACACCGCCCATCGAACAATCGAGATGGAGTTCCCGTTTCCTCCGCGCGAGGTCGTACAACTATTTCGGACGTACTTTGGACCGACTCAAGTTGCTTTTTCGCGGCTCGATCCGTCGCAGCGGGCAGCTTATGCCAGCGACCTTGAAAAAATGTGGAGCGAACATAACGAGTCGAGCGGCGGGACCACCCTGGTTCGAAATGAGTACCTGGACGTGATCGCCACGCGCGCCTAGACTAGGCTAGTAGCCGTGGCAGAAGTCATAATCCGCCGCTTATTGACGGAAACGTGAAAGAATTCTCATTCCTTAATGGAGTTTCTCGGTTGGATGTGGCTACTGTTCCATGACTCCAGAATGTGAGTCAATGAAGGAACCAGCCCGCGGCGACTGCAACAATCATCAGCTTCGCAGCCAACCCAGTGCATACGAGGCCACGAATTCGCGATGCAGCTCCATGAATGCGGCGTTGGAGAGGATCAACGGCAAAAGGCCGATCAACCATATCGCAGCAGCCAATTTGATGGTGCTCACGCGGAGTGAAGGCCCAGTCGAGCGGCGGCGTAGACAAAAACCGCGCACGTCAGAAATGGGAGCGGACGCTGAGGGCAATTGCTCGACCCTCGGCGCCCTGGAAGAATTGCAGATTATGGATTGGAACCGATAAAATGCCACCGTATCGGCGGGCTAAACTGTCCGTTTTGGACACAGCTTGTTCTGCAGACGAACGTCTAAGCGGTTCACCACGCGGTACGTAGCGTAAGAGTTTCAGCGATATAGGCGAATGCAAAGACGGCCATCCAGTTGATGCCAGTCGCATACGACCGCCGCATTTTCTTTTGGGAATCAACAGCGCCAAGGACGCGGACGGGCGCCGCCAGACGGCAAAGCAAGGCGCTGGCGCTTTGGGTGACGCGCCTCATACCGCGACGTTTTGCGCGAGTTTCTTAACAGGAGTTTTGCATGTTCCAGAGTCTGCGATTCAGCGTGAGAAATCTACTGAAACAGCCGGCGTTTACGGCAATCGCCGTGCTGACCTTGGCACTCGGAATCGGTTGCACGTCGGCTGTTTTTAGCCTCGTTCATGGCATTCTCCTCACCCCGCCGCCCTACCGGTCTCCGGCGCGATTGGTCTTGATCTCACCCGCACGACCCGATGGCCAGCAAGTGGGAAATGCGCGTGGATGGGCCGCCGAGCAGTGGCTCGACTGGCAGCGGCATACAAGATCCTTTGAAAGCATCGCCGCTTATGACTGGTCGTTCAATTTCCTCGTTTTACCCGACGGAAGCCAATCGTTACAAGGGATGGAAGTGGCCCGCGACTACTTTCGTCTATTAGGGCTAAAACCCCTCATCGGAAGAACGTTCAGCGATTCGGAAACAACGTTCCGCCCTAAGCCGGTTATCATTCTCGGTTTCAATATTTGGCAGCAGAAATTCGGTGGAGACCCCGCCATTCTTGGAAAGAAGATAAGAATCAGCCGTTGGGACACGCCGCCGCAAGTCATCGGTGTGATGCCGCCAGGACTCCGCTTCCTACCATCCCCCACAACCGCCCAGGAACCCAATTACAATCCCAACGCCATGGTCGATTTTTGGATTCCGGGTGCGCCCGATCCCAAGAGATTGAAAGAGGCCGGCTGGAATATCGTGGCGAGATTGAAGGACGGCGTAGCGGCGAATCGCGCCCAGGCGAAACTCGCTATAAGAATCCAGCAGGAAGCACAACAGGAACGCGACTATGCAGGCATTACGGCACAGCTTAAGCCCATCGCGGGCGAACTGAATCGTGACGGCAACCGCATCTTATGGCCGCTCTTCGGAGCAGCCGCTCTCGTACTTCTGATTGCCTGCGGCAATGCAGGTTCATTGATGTTGGTGCGCGGCATCCAGCGGCAGCAGGAGTATTCAATACGGAGCGCTCTCGGAGTGGGCCGGATGGAACTCCTGTGGCAGGCGTCTTTAGAAAATTTGCTCATTGCGGGGGTGGGCGGCTCTGTGGGCGTCTGTCTCGCATTTGGCTTGACAAGGTTGTTGAAGGCAATCGGTGTTCATGCCATCCCGCGTCTGGACGCAGTCTCAGCCGGATGGCCGATTCTGCTGTGTGGTCTGACAGCTGCGTTTCTTTCCGCCGTATTGGCTGGGCTTGTGCCCGCGTTCAGGGCATCGAGGGTCAATCCGGCGGAGGTGCTGAACAGCTCTGGACCGAAGAGCAGTACTGGAAGAGCCGAGAGAAAATTCTTGCGTGCTGTCGCAATCGCTCAGACGGCCTTAACACTCGCCTTGCTTGTGAGTGCAGGACTGCTAGTGAAGACGATGAGGAACCTTTCAGAGGTGAGTACCGGCTACGACGTGTCACACATTCTGACCATGAGTGTCACGGCGGTAGCAGGCAATTGGAATGATTTCCATCGCCGCGCCTTAGAGCGCGTCTCGGGGCTCCCGAATGTACAGTATGCAGCGTTTGCGTGGGGCGTCCCCCTTACCGGCAATAATTGGCCAGACACTGTGGAAATCGAGGGGCAACTCCCAGTGAGCAAGCAGAGTGACCGCCTCTCTCTCCCGCTGCGTTCCGTTACCGAAAACTACTTCAAGCTGATGGGGATCTCGCTCCTGGAGGGACGTGGGTTTCGCTCGACCGATGCCGATAAGAGCCTGCCCGTCGCAATCGTAAATCGGGCTCTTGTGGATCGCTACTTCCCCCATCAAAATGCGATTGGCAAGAAACTTTGGCTCTCGGGCCGCGATCACCCGGCTAACCAAGTCATAGGAATTGTCGAGAATGGGCGAACCGATGATTTAACACAAAAGCCGCAGCCTGAGATTTATCTTTCCTTCTGGCAGGCAGGACCGTTTTCCAAACATCTGGTGATCAGAACCTCGGCCGACCCAGCGGTCATCGCGTCCACCGTCCAACATGAATTGCGGGAGATTGATCCAACCGTCGCGGTGGAACAGGTAAAGACGATGGAGGAAATTCGCAGCGAGTCAGTAGCGTCACGTACCTTCGCAACTCAATTGCTCGCCGGATTTTCAGGAATGGGCGGCGTGCTGACTCTGATCGGGATTTATGGAGTGCTTTCGCTATCCGTCGCTTCACGTCGTCGGGAGATTGCCATTCGTACCGCCGTAGGCGCAGGGCGGCAAGATATTCGAAGGTTAATATTCTCCGAAGGGTTCCGTCTCATTGGAGGCGGCATTGTCTTCGGACTGGCATCGGCCTGGATTCTTTCTCACGCGTTAAGGAGTTTTCTGTTCGGAGTAGAGCCGGACGATCCAGGAATTCTGCTCATCATGAGCCTGTCCTTTGCCGCAACTGCGCTATTCGCGTGCTGGATACCGAGCCGTCGCGCCGTCAGTGTAGAACCGGCTGAAGCACTCCGTTATGAGTAAGGCGATTCAGACGGATAGAGAAGGACCAGAGAAGGGGAGATGCTGTTTTCGATTAGCCTCTGAGTCCTCGGCGATCCGTCGATTGCACCGGAAGTGTTGCACAGTTCGTCCAGTTTCCGGGTGGCCCGTCGTGTGGAAACTGCGCACGGCGAGCGTGTCGAACAACCGCAAAAGTGCAGCAGCGCGACGTGCCCGAAACGTTGTAAAGGTCGTGAGAGATTGGATAATCAGTGCCGAAATCAAGCAGAAAGTCCGGGCGTCACAGAATCAGCACTGCCCCGCCAATAGCCGCGAGAGAAGGGCAGAACTCGCGAACGGATACGGACTTATGGATCTGCCTTTCTTTGCTGGCCAGCATATTGGCCGTGTACGCGTCCGTCCACAGCTTCAGTTTCGTCAATTTTGACGATCCTGAATATGTCGCTAACCCGCATGTGCGGACTGGACTTACGATGGACGGGATCGTATGGGCATTCCGGTCGACCGATGCGGCGAACTGGTTTCCGCTCACCCGGATTTCCCACGAACTTGACGTACAGTTGTTCGGTCTTGATGCGGGCTGGCACCATCTGGTCAACGTTTTCTTCCATGCGGGGGTCTCGGTGCTGCTCTTTGCTTTTCTGCGGAGCGCGACTCGGGCCCGTTGGCGAAGCGCATTCGTTGCGTTTGTTTTTGCCCTCCATCCACTGCACGTCGAATCAGTAGCTTGGGTCGCCGAACGTAAAGACGTTCTGTGTACTTTCTGCTGGTTTCTCGCGCTGTGGGCCTATGTGCGTTACACTGAGCGGCCCTCTTTCCAGCGCTACGCACTGGCTTTCTTGGCATTTGTTCTAGGAACGCTCGCCAAACCCATGATCGTTAGTCTGCCAATTGTTCTACTTATTGTTGACTTCTGGCCGCTGAATCGGATCGGAGGGATGAGGATAACTCGCATTTTGCGGGAGAAAATTCCTTTCTTCGCGGTTGCCGGCGCACTTGCGGTTGCCACATACCTCGTGCAGCGCGCCAGTGGCGCCATTCGTAGTGCTTCGGCTTTTCCGATTGCGCTGCGGGTCGAAAATGCTTTGGTCTGCTTCATTACCTACATCTTTCAGACGTTCTGGCCGGCGCGGCTGGCTGTGTTCTATCCGTATCCACAGGGCTTTCCCGGATGGGAACTCATCGTAGCTGCTGCCTTGTTGGTTGGGACTACGATTGGCGTTATCCGCGTTCGGCGCACACATCCGTATCTGCTTGCTGGGTGGCTTTGGTATTCAGTAACTCTGTTGCCAGTCATTGGATTAGTGCAAGTCGGCGCACAGGCCCATGCCGACCGCTACATGTACATACCCATGGTGGGGCTTTTGGTCATGATCGCCTGGGGTACTGCAGAGATCACAAGTTGGTGGCCACAGACAAAACCGGTTGTGACCTTCGCTGCAGGCGCTACTTGCTTAGCTTGCGCGTCATTGACCCTCGTTCAGCTTCGGACTTGGCGGGACACCGAAACGTTGTACGCGCATGCATCGTCGGTTACGACCGGAAATTATTTGGTCGAGCATAACTGGGGAACGTATCTGATGAGCCAACCGGGCCGATTACCGGACGCCATTGAGCATTTGCAGACTGCACTAAATATGAAACCCGAATCAGTGGAGACGTATATGGCACTTGGAAACGCGCTCGCGAAATCCGGACGACTGGACGAAGCAATAGCAGATTATCAGGCAGTGTCACGACTTAGTCCCCACAACGGAGATGCTCAAAGCAATTTGGGACTGCTCTTCTTGCAGCGAGCAAACGCCTCAGCGCACAACGGCCACATGGCTCAAGCAATTGCCGATTATGAAGCCGCGCTGTCGTTCAAACCAGACTCCGAAGAGCTTCATTACAATCTCGGGGTTGCACTGTCTGAGGCCGGGCGTACGGCCGAATCGATGGAACAGTTTGCAATTGTGCTGCGGTTGGCGCCCCATTCGGCGCAAGCGCACAATACTCTGGGCGTGCTTCTTTTCAAAACCGGGCGTGTAAGCGAGGCACTGCAGCATTTTGAAGCCGCTATTGCCGCAAATCCACATTATTCCGAGGCGCAATACAACCTAGGTATGGCGCTTTCCAAGGCGGGTCGGGTTGGTGAAGCGCTCGAACATTTTGAAGCTGCCGAGCGGATTGACCCAGAGCCGGAGACGCAGCAGATTATCAATCGGCTGCGTGCGGCGAAGTAAGCTGACTGCAAACACCCATTCGAACAGGTTGTATTGACTTTCAAGCTCTGAGTGGCCTCGCCGCTACTGGTCGGCGATACGGAAGCAATTCGGCCTTACGTTAAGGCTTATGCCGGGCTTTGCCCCCGGTCTTCACCTTTGCAAGTCAGTCGGTTGCGGAATGTGCAGCGGATCAGTCTATTACGATCAGCCGCAAAGCTGTTCCGCTCCGTGCTCCTAAGATTCCGCTCTTCCAAAGCCGACAGTTAAGAATAGAAGTGTCCGCATAAATCCCGTAGCAACCGATGAAACGTTCTATATACCATTTTGCTGTTCTACTCGGTCTGACCGCTCTCAGCGTGGCATTGTGGGCCGCGACCGCACCAGTGAACGATTGGAAAATTGCAGGCCCGTTCGGCGGCACCGCCACAACGCTGGCAATCGATCCCAAAGATTTCGAATATGCTGTTGGCTGGGGCGATGAATTCCTTGCTGTTTGAGAGCCACGATTCCGGGGCTAATTGGGAGCTGCTGGATTTTCCCAAACGGAATCTAAGCGAGATCACATCCGTTTTGATCGACCCCGCCGATCCGGCTCATTACCTTGCCGGAGTCATCGCAGCAGAAGGCGGCGGCCTTTTCGAGAGCCACGACCAGGGAAAGACGTGGAAAGCAGTGCAGGATCTTCGCGACGTGGGCGTGCGGGCGCTGGCCGCAGCAGCCAGCCAGCCATCGCGGTTTGTAGCCGGCACGTTGCGCGGGGTCATGCGGAGCGACGATTCCGGCAAGACCTGGACACGCATCTCGGACCCGCAGAACCTCGAGATGCAGGGCATCAGCGCCATTGCGATCGATACTAAGGACCCCAACATTATTTATGCGGGCACGTCTCATCTGCCCTGGAAAACCACCGATGGCGGCAAGACGTGGGAATCCATCCACACCGGCATGATCGACGACTCAGACGTATTTTCGATTTACGTCGATCCGAGCGACCCGACCGACGTGCTGGCAAGCGCGTGCAGCGGGATCTATTCGAGCAGCGATCGAGGCGATCTGTGGCACAAATTGATGGGCATTCCAAATACCTCGCGACGCACTCACGTAGTGCGGGAGGATCCGCTGAGCGCCAGCGTCATCTACGCCGGAACGACCACGGGCTTATTCAAGTCCGCGAATCGGGGCACTACCTGGAAAAGTCTCACCGATACGCAAGTCAACTATATGGCTTTCGATCCTACGCACTCGGAGAACATGTATCTGGCGCTCGAGTACGATGGCGTCGGAAAAAGCAACAACGGCGGCGAACACATCGACCTGGTCAATAACGGATTCGTCGATCGGGCCATTAGCTGGTTGAGCGTGGCGGGCGAGAGATTGATCGCGGTCGAAACGCAGGAAGGAGAAACGAGCGGCATTTTCGAAAGTGCCGATCACGGCCAAACGTGGTCCCGTCTGCAGGTAATAAAGGGGCTCGCCGGTGTACATCTGGACACCATCACCGGAGCGCCAAGCGATGAACGGATGTTGATCGCGGCCAGCCCTCACCAAATGTATAAGTCGGTCGACCGCGGCGCGAATTGGAAACCACTGCCGGTTCGCTTGATCGTCCCTCCGCCGGAGCCGCCAAAGCCCAAGAGCACGCCGGCTCGAACAACGCGCTCAAAAACGACTCGAACCAGGACGGCGCGGGTAGTGAAGCCAAAGCCGATTATTAAGGAGATTTCACCCTCCGAGATCAGCGGTTTGTATGCACTTAAAAGTGGTGCTGGTGCAATGCTGTTCGCGGCAACCGATTTGGGGCTTTTGCGGAGCGTGGATTCAGGCGAGCATTGGGTGTTTGCGGAAATTCCTGGTAATACAGCGGTAACGGCGTTGTATTTTTCACCGAACTCGGACGGTCGCCTCATCGCCCGAGCGGCTGCGGGCCTCTTTATTTCGAAAGATTGCGGCGAACATTGGGAAAGAATCAGTTTCCCATTAGCTGTTTCCGATGTGAACGATATCGCAATACCCGCCGACGGGAATGCCCCGTTATTGGTGGCTACGCGGGTGGGCTTGTACAACTCGCCCGACGGAGGCGGGAATTGGACTGCCAACAGGGGTGGAATTCCTGCCTCAACAGTGAGTTCCGTCATTTATACCGCCGCCGGACGTACGGCTTACGCGGTCGAATATGGCCGGCTTTACACAACAACAGATGCCGGTGATTCCTGGTCGGCGGTTTCTTCGGCACTCCCATCGCTTCGAATTCGGCAGCTTTGGATGGCGAGCGGCTCAAATCGTCTCTACGGAATTACAAATGATCTTGGAATTATCTTTCGCGATTAACCGGTTTTCCGCTAAGATCAAGTATTGGTGTTGGTTACAGCTCTCGCCTGGAGGAGAGAATGAAAACTGGGCTCGAGTTTCGACCGCTCGGTGCGGCGATCCTTGGTGCGGCCTTATGCTTCTGCCCGTCCCTGTACGCTCAGGGCACAAGCAATTCAAATAACAGTTCCAATAACGTCTCGAACAGCTCAGCAGACGATTACCCCGACCGAGTAGAACTCGAGGCCTTCGGGGGCGCAAGTTTGTTTGGGAAGATCACGGCCGGGCTTGGTGAAAAGCTCGTCGATGGCGGCACTGTAGGGGGACGTGTCACGTTCAACTTCAGCCGGCACGTCGGCCTCGAAGTCGGCTACGACTTCATGATCAATAACGTGCGGTTGGGGACACCGATCGCGCCGGGGCTGTGGGATTTCCAGTTTGGCAATCAGATCCACTATCCGTATATTGGCCCGGTGTTCTATTTGAGGCCACGAGGATCGCGGGTTCAGCCTTATCTCACGGCTGGCGTAGGAACGGTGTTTTTTGAACCGACTTCCAAGGCAAAGCAGCAAGCGCAGGCCCTGGACGTTTCGCTGCTTCCGGGCGAGAACCTGGTGGGCTTCAGCGGCGTTTCGGGCTACCAAACGGGCGGGCTGCGGGGCGAAAAGAATTTCGCCGCCAACTATGGCGGAGGCATCCAGTTTCATTTCAGTGAGCATCTCGGCCTGCGATTCGACGCGCGCGGATTTTGGTCGCCTAATCCGACCTTCGGATTATCGACGGTGAATCTTGGCGGAGAGTACATTCCATCGGGACATAAGCTCAACGGGCTTCAGACCACGATGGGCCTTGTAATTTATATCGGGAAGGCACCGGTCCCGCCGCCTCCGGCGCCAGCAGCGCCTCCGGCACCGCTCAATGCGGGCTCCATCACGGGAGCGGAGGGCACGCTGTGCCAGAACAAACCTATTACTCTGCATTCCACGGCCAGCGATCCAGCCGGCCACCAGTTGAATTATGCGTGGAAGCTGAATGGCGCTCCGTCGGGCACGAACAGTCCGGATTTCTCGTTTACACCGAACAATGCGGGTGACTTTACCGTGCAGGTCGCCGTCACCGACGCGGCGAACCCCGCGCGCACTGTAGCGGCCGGTCCGATCACGCTCAGCGTACAGGCTTACACACCGCCACAGATTACAAATATCGCGGCGAGGCCGGCGGAATTGAGTTGCGCCACGGATCCCACCGGTCCGCATACCTCCAGTCTTTCGGGCCAGGCGGCAGGTTCGGCTTGCGGCGGCAACCTGAGCTACAAGTGGACGGTTACGGAAGGCAGCGTTACAAATGACACGAGCCCGAACGCGACCTTCGACGCCAGTACCTTGAATTTCGAGGGCGCGCAAGGACAGACCAAGACGGTTACGGCAACGCTTACCGTTACGGATGAGACCGGCAAGTCCGCATCGCAAACGACCAACATCGCGGTGAAATGCCCGCCGCGATTCGTGCGCCTGCCTGATGTTGTCTTCTCGAAGAACAGCGCGCGCGTGAACAACTGCGGGAAACGCATTTTGATCGATGAGGCCGCTCCACGCGTAGCGGGTGGCGAGTACGATATCGTGCTCGTGGGACACCGCGATACGGATGAAGCAGTAAATGTTCCGGAGCGCGGCAGAGGCAGGAGACGAGCGGCCGGCCACGCACTCGATGAGCAGCGCACTCTGAATGCCGCTGCTGTGTTGAGCGGCGATACCGGCACATGCGCCAATGTCGATCCGGCACGCATCAAGATCGACTGGGTCGGTACCGACCAGACATCGACACCCGATCCCGGCTTGTGCGGCACTTCCAGCCGACCCGCTCAGAAGGAGCGCAGAGGCTCTCAGGTGACCGAGGCTGACAAGAATCGCCGCGTGGAAGTTTACCTGGTTCCGCGAAATACCCAGGCCATGCCGCCTGCGGTGAAAAATATCAAACCAGTTCCCGAGAGAGAAATGAAGGCTCTCGGCTGTCCGAAATAGTGTAATAACAGGCGAGGATCGACCCTTATGGGTAATCCTCGCCACCTAACGACTGTTAGCGAAATTGCCGATTAACACGATAAGCGTAATCAAAAGCGCGCTAAAGTCATCAATAGACGGTATAGTGAGGGTATTTTGCTTTGGAGGAGAAGGATGAAAAACCGGCTTAGCCTTAGGCCGCTTAGTTCAGTCGTATTGTGCGGCGCGCTGTGCATAGCTACAGGCGCGTACGCCCAGAACACCACGAACGCACAGAACACGAGTAACAACGCGAGTAAAGCAGCTTCGGGCGAGGATGAGTACCCGGACCTAGTGGAACTCCAGGTCTTCGGCGGTATCAGCCTTTACGGCGAGGTCGTCGCCGGCGTTGGAGAAAAACTGGTTGACGGAGGCGTTGCCGGTATCCGCATCGATGCGAATCCCAGCAAGTGGTTCGGCTTGGAATTGTGGGGAGACTTCGCTCAAGCCAACTTTGAGTCCAAAGTTTCGAGCGGCGTTTACCCGGCCAGTTACGGCGCTCTAGCGGGAACGCCGCTTCCCACGTATTCGTTCGGAAGCCGCAACTATCTTTGGGGACTCAACCCGGTATTCAATCTGAGGCCGCGTGGATCAAAAATCATACCCTACGTTACGGTGGGCGTCGGCGGAGTGCAATTTACCCCAACGGATACCGCGAAGGGTTTGGCGCGTGCAACCACGACCGACGCCCTTTATCACACGGGCAACCTAAACGACAATTTGCAGGTAATGCTGAACTATGGCGGCGGCATTAAGTGGCACTTCACAGACCACTTCGGAATGAATATCGATGCACGCGGACTCCTGTCGCGTAATGCCACCTTCGATCTGCCGAATTACAACGACGGCGGCATTTATATTCCCGCCAAGCAAAAAATGAATGGTCTTCAGGCCACCGTGGGGTTGGTATTCTACTTCGGCCAAAGCAAGTGCCCACCGATGCCTGCCGCGCCGCCACCGCCAGCACCCTTACCCACGCCCACAATTACAGGCGCGGAGGGTACGATTTGCCAGGGCAAGCCGGTAAACCTGCACGCCAATATTACGGGGCCGCCCAACCATACTCTGCAATATCAGTGGAGTGTAAATGGACAAACGCAGGGCAGCAACAGCCCCGATTTCGCATTCACTCCGAACAACACGGGCAGCTTCACAGTTCAAGTGACGGTGACCGACACGACGCCGCCGCCGCCGCCGATGGAACGTCCGAAGAAGTTCCCGGTGCGGTGCTGGACGCCCCCTCCAACGCCGCCCCCGCCTGCTCCTGCAACAGCTAGTGCAACGCTGAATGTCAGCGATACGCCACCGAGCATCGGCAATATAGCCGCGAATCCGAATCAACTGGTCGCACAAGCGAACGAAGGACCGCACACTTCGCAGCTGTCGGTAACGGCTACACCCGGCCCGTGCAGCACGAATCTTACTTACAAGTGGACGGTCAGCGAGGGAAGCCTCAGCAACGACACCACTGCAAATCCGACTTTCGATGCTTCGACACTGCAGTTCGAAGGCGGAACGGCCCAGACCAAGACGGTAACAGCCAGTGTGACGGTAACGGATGAGAACGGCCGGACCGCTTCTCAATCGACAACCATCACGGTCACCTACACGCCGCCATTCGTACGGCTGGACGACGTGGTATTCGCCAAGAACAACACGCGCGTAAACAACTGCGGCAAGCGCATTCTGATCGACGACGCGGCTCCCAAGCTGGCGAGCGGCGATTACGATATCGTCCTTGTTGGACACCGCGACGCGGACGAGGAGACGGCCGCCCGCGCTGGACGACGTGGTCGAAGAGGCCGCGGGCGCGGAGAAGAACGGCCGCTTGACGAACAGCGCGTACTGAACTGCGCTGCTGTACTAAGCGGCGGAACAGGGACTTGCGCCAAGGTCGATGCAAGCCACATCAGAGTGGATTGGGTCGGCACGGATCAGACCAGCGATGCGAGGCCGGGGCTCTGCGGAACTTCCAACGTGAAGGAGCGCAGAGGGTCCGCCACGACAGCGGCCGATAAGAACCGCCGAGTGGAAGTCTACCTCATCCCGAGAAGCAGCCAGGCGCTGCCTCCGGCTGTGAAGAACATCAAGCCGTTGCCGGAACGTGAAGTCCGGGCCCTCGGCTGTCCCAAATAGACCAATAACAACCCAGACAAAAGGGCCAGGCGAAAACCGCCTGGCCCTTTTCGTTTTCGAAGCGCGGTGGTTCACAAGCTCGTTGGCGCGACCCCTGCTCCAGACAGAATCAAAGTGACAGAATAGAGAACGCTTATGAAATGGCCCTCAGGAACGGTTGTTTGTCTCGCGATCGCGTCCTTCCTTTCTTCGACCCGCGTCAGCGCGGCCAACGGAGCGTTCACAATTGAACAGGTCATGAGCGCTCCGTTCGCCTCCAGCCCGCTCGCGGCGCCTTCCGGCAGTCGAGTCGCTTGGCTAATGAACGAGCAGGGGCGCCGGAATATTTGGATTGCCAGCGCGCCTGATTGGCAGGGCAAGAAGGTCACAGAGTTCAACGCGGACGATGGACAAGAAGTCGCGGAGGTCTCCTGGGCGCGCGACGGATCGTACCTGCTGTTCACGCGCGGCGGCGATTTCGAAACCGGGGGCGATAATCCGAATCCCGACCTGAGTCCAGCCAAACCGGAACAGGCCATCTGGAGCGTCGCGATGGATGGTTCGGCTCCAAAAAAGTTGACGCAAGGCCACGCGCCCGCCGTCTCGCCGAAGGGCGATCAGGTGGCATTCCTGCGGGAAGGGCAAATTTTTCTGATGAAGCCTTCGGGTGAGGACGTAAAGCCGGCCGTGAACCAGAAGGCGACCGAGACTGACTTGACCTGGTCGCCCGATGGCGAGAGATTGGCGTTCACAAGCACCCGGCACGATCACAGCTTCATCGGTCTGTACAATGTTGCCGACAAGACTCTTCAATACTTTGATGCGAGCACGGATCGAGATTCACATCCGATCTGGTCGCCCGATGGATCGAAGATCGCGTATCTGCGAACTCCTTCTGTGAATCGCCGCGTCGCGTTTGGGCCCCTGCGCGAAGGAGAGCCCTGGTCCATTCGCGTAGCAGACGTAAAGACAGGATTGGCACACCAGGTTTTTCGCGCCGACAAAGGCCCCGGCAGCGTTTTTCATGCGATCGTAGCGGAACACCAAGTGTTTTGGGGATCGGGAGGCCGGCTGATCTTTCCGTGGGAGAAAAACGGCTGGTGCCACTTATATAGCCTCGCGTCCAGCGGCGAACGCGGCGGAACTGACGCCCGGCGAAGGCGAAGTGGAGCACGTCGCGATTTCAAAGGACGGGGGGACAATCTTTTACTCAACCAACATCGGCGATACCGATCGAAGGCACTTATGGCGCGTACCGGTTGAAGGCGGCACTGCGCCGAAGCCCGTTACGCAGGGAGAAACCATAGAATGGGCGCCAGAGCCCGTCGCGGACGGTTCCGCGCTCGTGTTTCTTCAATCGAGTTATAACGAGCGCGCGCATCCCATGCTGCGCACAAAAGACGGAAACCTACGGCCGCTCGCTCCTGAAACGATTCCCTCCGATTTTCCAGCCTCGCAGCTTATAAAACCATCGCCCGTCGTCATTACCGCCGCCGATGGGCTGCAGATTCATGGGCAGTTGTTTCTGCCCCGTACCGACCAGAGTGCTGGCCGACATCCTGCCTTGGTCTTCTTTCACGGCGGTTCACGCAGGCAGATGCTGCTCGGCTTCCATTACATGGGTTACTACTCGAACGCATACGCTCTGAATCAATATTTCGCTAGCCGGGGATATGTCGTGTTGTCGGTCAATTATCGGAGCGGCATCGGCTACGGTCTCAATTTTCGAGAAGCCGTTAACTACGGTGTAAGAGGTGCGAGCGAGTTCAACGACGTGACCGGTGCGGGTCTGTTCCTGAAGAACCGAGCGGATGTCGATCCGAGGAGGATCGGGGTGTGGGGCGGCTCTTACGGCGGTTATCTGACGGCAATGGCGCTCGCGCGGGCATCGGATCTGTTTGCGGCTGGCGTCGATTTCCATGGAGTCCATGATTGGAGCACGCTACGCGGCGGAAGTGGCGCACCGGTCAGTGGAGATCCGGAGGTGCAGAGAGAGCAACAAGAAGCCGCCAGGCTGGCATTCGAATGCTCGCCCATGGCATCGGTGAAAACGTGGAGATCGCCCGTCCTGCTGATCCACGGGGACGACGATCGCAACGTCAACTTCTCGCAAACCGAGACACTGGTTACGGCCTTGCGAGAGCAGCACGTCGATTTCGAAGAACTGATTTTTCCGAACGAAATCCACGACTTTCTGCGGCACCAGCACTGGGTCGAAGCTTACAAGGCTGCGGCAGAGTTTTTCGGAAGAAAGCTGGGCGGCGATACGCAGGGCGAATCCTCCTCGCGCTAGGTTCAGCTCCGGCGGCGTGTTGGCGGATAATAAACCGAAGACGTGGACGACGCACTTCCCGCTCTAAGTGAGCAGTATCACGCGATTGTGCAGTCTTCGCCGGTTGCTATCGTCGCTCTGGACCGGGCAGGCGCTGTTACGTTATGGAATCCTGCTGCCGAGCACCTTTTCGGTTGGACTAGGGACGAGGTGCTTGGTAAACCCCTTCCCTTTATTCCCGAAGCGAAGCGCGAGGAACATCGCCGGTTTCGTGACCGCGATCTGCGCGGCGACAATCTCAAGAATGTAGAGATCAAACGCGTACGCAAAGACGGCTCTTCTGTCGATCTCAACGTCTCCACAGCCGCACTCCGCAATGGCGACGGCGCCGTAGTCGGGATCATGAGCTTATATGTAGACGTCACGGCCCGGAAGAACGCCGAGGCGGCCTTACGACAAGCAAATGAGGATCTCATAAAGGCCAATCGTGAGCTCGAAGAGTTCGCTTATGTCGCAAGCCACGATCTTCGAGAACCGCTGCGGATGATCAATATCTATACCGAAATGCTGCTCAAGCGGCATGTGAGTCTTCAGAACGCGGAGGCGCAGGAGTGTGGCCGCTTCATCGAGCAAGGCGTTCACCGTATGGACGTCTTGATCGACGATTTGTTGTCGTATTCCCGAACCATCTCTACCGAATTCGTGACGGCTTTTCATTCGGCGGATCTCGGTGTTTGCCTGGGTCAGGTGCTCGAAACATTTCAGAACGCAATCTGCGAGAGTGGAGCCCGTGTGACCTACGATCGATTGCCGCGCGTCCGAGGCGATGAAGCGCAACTGTCGCTGGTTTTTCAAAACCTCTTATCCAATAGCCTCAAGTATCGGAATCCGGCAAAGACGTTGCACGTTCATATCGCCTCTGCCGCGGTGGACGATGAGTGCGTCATCTCGATATCTGACAACGGCATCGGTTTTGAACCGCAGTACGCCCATCGGATCTTTGGATTGTTTAAACGTCTGCACACGTCGGAATATCCCGGGACAGGTCTCGGACTGGCGATCTGCAAACGCATTCTGGAGCGCCACGGCGGCCGCATCTGGGCAGAAGGACATCCCGGAGAGGGCGCCGTCTTTCACTTCGCGCTGCCTGCCGCGCCCGGCAACTAAGACGGCAATTCAAACGCCAATTCAACCTCTTGTCAGGCGCACACTCCTGTAGTAGAATTACAAACAGCTATAGTAGGAGATGATGGCGACGCCGAAATTCACCAAACTCGAGCTTCAGATCATGCAATCGTTATGGGAGCGCGGGACGTTGTCCATACGAGAGATGCAGGAGGCGTTTCCCGAACGCGACCGGCCCTCGTATACCACCGTGCAAACCACCGTTTACCGGCTAGAGGCGAAGAAGGCCGTACGCCGCATCAAGAAGATCAGTAACGCTCATATTTTCGAAGCAGTCGTTTCGCGCAACGCGGCTCAAAGCCGGCTGATCGACGATCTGTTGGGCTTATTCGGCGGACGAACGCAGCCAGTCATGGCGCACCTGATTGAATCGGGCCGTCTCACGCTTGACGATGTAAAGGATGCGGAGAAGGCTCTTCGGAAATTATCGAAGGAGGATAAATCGCGATGATTCCATTGCATTGGACTTCCGCATTGGGGAATCACCTCTGGCAATCCACTATATTTGCTGCGGCCGCGGCGCTGCTGACATTCGCGTTGAGAAAGAATCAGGCACAGGTGCGGTATTGGCTATGGCTGATCGCCTCGCTGAAATTTCTTATTCCGTTTTCATCGCTGGTTGCGATCGGGCGTCATCTAGGATGGCTCACCGCCGCTCCGATCACGCAGCCTGCGTTCTCTACGGTCGTGGAGCAGGTTAGCCAACCGTTTGCCGCGCCTGCTGTTCACTCGGCTGCTCTAGCGCCAGCCGCTTCGCTCGCAGCGAGTCCGCTTCCGATCTTTTTGTTGATTATTTGGGCGTGCGGTTTGCTGGCTGTCGCTTTCTCCTGGTGGAGACGCTGGGTGCGTATTCGCACAGCAGTGCGCGCAGCGAAGCCATTACAGCTTGGAATCCAAATTGAAGTCCTGTCCTCACCGGCGCTGCTCGAGCCCGGTGTCTTTGGCATTTTCCGCCCGGTCCTGTTGCTGCCGGAAGGTATAACGGACCATTTGGCCAGCGAACAGCTTGAGGCGATCGTTTTGCACGAATTGTGCCATGTCCGTCGGCGTGACAATCTCTGGGCTGCGCTCCACATGTCGGTGGCGGCGATCTTCTGGTTTCATCCGCTGGTGTGGTGGATCGGAGCACGATTGGTGGAGGAACGGGAGCGCGCCTGCGATGAAGAAGTGCTGCGGCTCGGCAATGAGCCACAGGTGTATGCCGAGAGCATTCTGAAAACTTGTCAGTTTTATCTCGAATCGCCGTTGGTCTGCGTGTCCGGCGTGACGGGCTCAGATCTTAAGAAGCGAATTGTCCGTATCATGACGCAGCGCATCGCGAAGAGACTCAATTTCGGGAGAAAAATACTGCTGGCTGCGGCTGGAATGGCGGCAGTGGCAGTGCCGGTCATCGTCGGCCTGGTCAATGCGCCCCAAGGCCGGGCACAATCGGAGGCGAGGAATAACGCGCCGTTGCCCTTCTTCGAGGTGGCATCGATTAAGCCCGCGAAGTCTGGCGGCGGTCCTGGCATGTTTCGCATTGGTATCGAGGATAGAGGAGGGCGATTCGTTGCGAACGGCGTCAACGTGAAAACTCTTCTCGAAATCGCGTACCACGTGAAGGAATCTCAAATCGAGAACGGACCGAGTTGGATCAACTCCGAACGCTACGATATCGAGGCCAAAGCAGGAGATGCCGAGACCGCTGCAATGCAGAAGCTCGGCCCCGACGAGCGGGGTCTTCAAGTGGATTTGATGCTCCAATCGCTGCTGGCGGATCGATTCAAAGTGACAATCGGCCACGAGACGAAAGAACTGCCGGTATATGTGCTGACGGTTGCGAAGAACGGTCCCAAATTTCACGAATCGACGGCGCCAGCGGATCCGGGTCCTCCGAACCCGGAAGGG
This sequence comes from uncultured Acidobacteriaceae bacterium, assembly GCA_963722935.1. GTDB lineage: Bacteria > Acidobacteriota > Terriglobia > Bryobacterales > Bryobacteraceae > Bog-105. The sequence continues at coordinate 668,032 of CAVROY010000004.1, forward strand.
CCGCCAGGTCCACCAGAGTCAGGTGGGCGGCTGCGGGAGCGACCTCGCTTCAGAAGAGGCATCATGATGAACGGCCGGGGACAACTGAATGTGATGGATGCCAGCATGGACATGTTTATCAATGTGCTCTCGCGGCAACTCGGCCGCGTCGTTTTGGATCAGACCGGGCTTAAGGCCAGGTATGATTTCGCGCTGCAGTGGACTCCAGAGCAAAACGAAGGCCCCATGATGGGTCCGGGCGGTCCAGGGGCTGACAGCGCGCCGCCGCCGGATACTTCCGGCCCGACGATCTTTACGGCCTTGCAGGAGCAACTCGGTCTGAAACTGGAATCGAAAAAAGCACCGGTTGACACTCTCGTGATCGAGCATGTGGAGAGGCCGTCCGAGAATTAGCCGCGTGTTGCGGTGGTTCGCGGTTGCTTGCGTGAGCATTCTGAGCCTCGCCGCTTCCGAGTACCGTGGGCAGGTCACATTCGGTGGCGCGCCCGTTCCTGGCGCGACCGTGACGGCGACACAAGGCGGTAAAAAGTTTGCTGCTGTTACGGATCAGCAAGGCGATTACTCGTTCCCCGATCTGACGGATGCCACCTGGACGATCGAAATCGAGATGACCGGCTTCTCGACGATGAAACAGCAGGTAACGATCACGCCGAAGGCGGCTGCGGGCAATTGGGAATTGAAGCTGTTGCCGCTGGATCAGATCCAAGCTCAGGCCGCGTCGGCCAATACAGCGATTCAGGCCACACCAGAGGTCAAGAGTAAGCAACCTGAGCCACAGGAGAACCAGAGTCCCCAGCTAGATGTGTCGCAGGAAGACTTGGCGCAACGTGCCTCCGATGGACTTCTCATTAACGGCAGCATGAATAACGGGGCGGCTTCACCGTTCGCGCAAGCCGCGGCATTCGGAAACAATCGCAATGGCGTGAAAGGGCTGTATAACGGCGGAATCGGCATGATCTTCGACAATTCGGCGCTGGACGCGCGGCCGTTCTCTTTAACAGGCCAGAACACGCCCAAAGCGGCTTACAACGACCTGACGGGCGTGGCGACGTTGGGCGGGCCGCTGCAAATTCCGCACTTATTCAAGAACGGGCCGAACGTTTTTGTGGGATATCAGTGGACGCGAAACCGCGATTCCACCACACAATCCGCTTTAGTGCCTGAGCTGCCGGAGCGCAACGGGATTTTTTCGAACACAGTTCTCGATCCACTCACGGGAATGGCATTCGCCGGCAACAAAATTCCACAGAACCGCATCAGTCCTCAGGCGCAAGCTTTGCTGAGCTTCTACCCGCTTCCCAACTTCGATGGAGGTGCGCGGTACAACTATCAAGTTCCGATTGTCAGTCCCACACATCAGGATGCTCTGCAGTCGCGCTTCAACAAAGCACTCGACCGCAAAGATCAAATCTACGGCCGTTTCGCCTTTCAAAGCACACGCACGGACAGCCCGAATCTGTTTGGCTTTGAAGATACAACCGACATTTTGGGCCTAGCCGCCAGCGCCAATTGGTGGCATCGCTTGAACCAGCACTGGTTCCTGACCGTTGGATACCAATACAGCCGGATGGCTACGCGAGTCACACCATTCTTTGAAAATCGCGAAAACGTTTCGGGCGAGGCAGGCATTTCCGGAAACAATCAGACCCCTATGAATTGGGGCCCGCCGGCGCTTACTTTCTCGAGCGGCATTGCCGGTCTGTCGGATGCGCAAAGCTCTTTCAATCGCAATCAGACCGGCGGAATCTCGTATTCGATGTTATGGAATCGCGGCGCTCACAACATTACGTTCGGAGGCGATTACCGCAGACAGGAATTTAATTACCTCTCGCAGCAAGATCCGCGCGGCAGTTTCACCTTTACGGGCGCGGCGAGCGGCTCCGATTTTGGCGATTTTCTGCTGGGTATTCCAGACACGAGCTCGATCGCGTTCGGCAACGCCGACAAGTATTTTCGGCAGCCGGTCTATGACACATATATCACCGACGATTGGCGAATCAATCCGGAACTCACGCTAAACACCGGCATGCGCTGGGAATATGGCGCTCCGATTACTGAACTGTATAACCGGCTGGTAAACCTGGACGTCGCTTCCGGATTCGCGGCAGCGGCGCCGGTTGTGGCAAGCGACGCGGTTGGACCGCTGACCGGCCAACGATATCCCAATTCGCTCATTCGGCCGGACAAACGCGCTTTCGAGCCTCGCGTTGGCGTTGCATGGCGTCCGCGCTCCGGATCATCGCTGGTGGTTCGCGCCGGATATGGAGTGTACTACAACACTTCGGTTTACCAAACGATCGCAACGCAGATGGCCCAGCAACCGCCGTTATCGAAGACTTTGAGCGTCCAAAACAGCGCCGCCGATCCGCTCACGCTGGCGAATGGTTTCATTGCGTCTCCTTCGACTACGCCGAACACATTTGCAATCGATCCGAATTTCCGGGTTGGGTATGCGCAGAATTGGCAGGCGACGGTGCAGCGCGACCTTCCCGGATCGCTGCAAATGACGGCCACGTATTTGGGAATTAAAGGAACGCGAGGCGTGCAGGAATTCCTTCCAAACACTTTTCCGATTGGCGCGGTGAATCCGTGCCCGCTTTGTCCGGCGGGATTCGCTTATGTCACGTCGAATGGCAATTCGACCCGCGAAGCCGGTCAAGTGCAATTGCGGCGCAGGCTGCACAACGGCTTTACCGGAATTCTTCAGTACACGTTTTCGAAATCGATCGACGATGACGCGACGCTGGGAGGCCAGGGAGCTCTGCTGCCGCAACAGAACACGCAGAACACATTTACGCCGAGCAGCGCAGGAATCACTGGAACAATGATGCCCGGATCGAGTTCAGCGGGAGGCAGTAGTCTCATGCTGGCGCAGAATTGGCTCGATCTCAGGGCGGAGCGAAGCCTTTCCAGCTTCGACCAACGGCACCTCCTCAGCCTTCAAATGCAGTACACCACCGGGATGGGCGTGGGTGGAGGAACGCTACTGAGCGGATGGAAGGGCGCGCTCTTTAAGGAGTGGACCTTCGCTACCCAGATTACGGCGGGAAGCGGTCTACCCGAAACGCCTATTTACCTTGCGGCGACGCCTGGCACAGGCGTGACCGGAAGCATCCGGCCTGAGTACACAGGCGCGCCGCTTTATGCGCCCCCTTCTGGCTTGTTTCTGAATCCCGCGGCTTATATGGCGCCGTTAGCCGGGAATTGGGGAGACGCAGGCAGAAACTCGATCACAGGACCCGTTCAGTTCACTTTGAATGCGTCGATGGGACGCACGTTCCGTGTGAGCGATCGGCTCAATCTCGATTTACGGGTTGATTCTACGAACGCTCTCAACCATGTCACCTTCACCAGTTGGAACACGACCGTGAACAACGCGCAGTTCGGATTGCCAACGGCCGCGAATGCGATGCGCAGCATGCAAACCACACTGCGCCTACGGTTCTGATTATGCGATGGATTGCTGTCGTGCTCGTCGCAGGGGCTTTAGCCGCGATGGCGCAACAGGTGGGTCAGAATGCGCCGCAGGGAAGCAGCACGCCCACAACATTTTCGACGGGCGCTCAACTGGTTATTGAGACTGTCGCGGTCGCGGACAAAAAGGGCAGCCCCGTGGAAGGCCTGACCGCGAGGGATTTCACAGTCACGGAAAACGGAGTTCCGCAAACCATCCGCTTCTTTGAACAAGAAAGACTGCCGGGTTCCGGCGCTCCGGCCACCAATCGACCGGAGCCGGAGCATATTCACATCTTCGACAAACTCGGTCAAATGCACATTTCGCCGGAGGCGCCCGGTAGCACGCGATATAAAGACCGGCGGTTATTGGCCCTCTACTTCGACATGACGGCCATGCCGCCCGCGGATCAGTTGCGCGCGTTCGCGGCGGCAGAGAAATTCGTCAGAACGCAGATGACCGCGGCGGATCTGATCGCCATCCTGCGGTATTCCGGAGGCGCCGTCGATGTATTGCAGGATTTCACGAGCGATCGCGACCGCCTGTTGAGCATTTTGCAAACGTTGATCGTCGGAGAAGGTCAAGGGTTCGACCAATCCACCGATGACGCGAGCACTTCCGACACTGGCGCCGCGTTCGGTCAGGACGACAGCGAGTTCAACATCTTCAATACCGACCGCCAACTATCCGCCCTGCAAACGGCGGCCAAAATGTTGGGGCAGCTTACCGAGAAAAAGTCGCTGATTTACTTTGCCAGCGGCCTGAGGCTGAATGGCTTGGACAACCAAGCGCAACTACACGCGACCATCAATGCGGCGGCACGAGCGGGCGTATCGTTTTGGCCGATTGATGCGCGCGGCCTGGTCGCAGAGGCTCCCCTAGGGGATGCGACCAAAGGATCACCCGGCGGAATCGGTATGTATTCGGGCGCGTCGGCGCTGGCGGTTACAACAGGTTTTCAGCAGACGCAGGATACGCTCTACGCTCTCGCGGCGGATACGGGCGGAAAAGCGCTACTTGACTATAACGACCTCACAAAGGGAATCAGGCAGGCCGCCGAGGCCGTTTCGACTTACTACATCATTGGATATTACACCAGCAATACGGTCCAAGATGGAAAATTCCGGCGCATCAAGATTACTCTAAATAACGGCACATCCGCGAGCCTGGATTACCGACAGGGCTACTTCGCCAGTAAACGATTCAGCAAATTTACTGCAGCCGACAAGGAGCGGCAACTCGAGGATGCGCTCATGTTACCCGACCCGATCACAGAACTGACGATTGCTATGGAGGTCGATTACTTTCAGTTGAACCGGGCCGAGTATTTCGTTCCCATTGTGGTGAAAATTCCAGGGCGGGAGCTGGCGCTTGCCAAGCGCGGTGGCGCGGAACGCACTCTCATCGATTTTATTGGCGAGATCAAGGACAGCTACGGCACAACCATCACAAATGTGCGCGACAAAGTGAACGTGAAACTGGATCGCGCGACCGCGGCCGAACTGTCGAAGCGGCCGATCGAATACGACGCCGGCTTCACGCTTCTTCCCGGGAAATACACGATCAAGTTTCTTGCGCGCGACGCGGAGACGGGAAGAATCGGTACCTACGAAACCGCGTTTCTCATCCCCAACCTGAATAAAGAAGAGAAACGCATCGCCATTAGTTCCGTGGTCTTGAGCAGCCAGCGCGTGGAGCTTGAGGATGCACTGTATAACGCGGTGAAGGATAAAGACCGCGCCGAGACCGCAAATCCGCTTGTCCAGAACAAGCAAAAGCTAATCCCCAATGTTACCCGAGTATTCAGTAGAAGCCGGAACATGTATGTCTATCTACAAGCCTATGAGCAGGGTGCGCCGGCCATTCAACCGCTGGTGGCGTTCGTCAGCATTTATCGCGGGCAGAAAGAAGGCGCTCGAAACGCAGCCGCTGAAGGTGACTGAGGGATGGAACAACCGGGTCAAAACGATGCCGGTCGAATTCAATCTTGCTCTGAACGATCTTGCACCCGGCGCGTATGAGTGTCAGGTGACCGTATTGAATCCCCTTGGCCAAAAGGCAGCGTTTTGGCGGGCGCCGATTGTGCTGGTGCAGTAGTCCGGGATTTGGCTGTCTACTATTTAGCGATGTTGCGGCCAAAATGGAAAGAGGGTCCCACGCTGAGCCGGACCGTATTTCGACCGTTTCTCAGAACGTCGCTAAACAGGTCGCTATGAACGAAATCCGCTTGCAAGCGAACGCTCATATGCTGGCTGAAATTCACATCCACACCTCCTCCGAAGCCGTAGAACCCGGTCCAATCCTCTTTTTTTCCAGATGGTGCGAGTTGGCTGACCAGCATGTCGGAGAAGGGATCGGTGCCGTGGAGCGTGGCGCTTTCGTGGATGGCTCCAATCGAGGGGCGGACAAAGAGGGTGACGAGGGACCAGTGCCGGATTTCTAGCTGGGGTCCCGCGGCGAAGGTTTGCGTGGTTGCGTCAAACGGCACGGCAAGCGCGTATCCGGGCGGAAGTTGGCCCGCGATCGATAAAAGACTGATCCCGGCGGCGATCTGCTCCTGCAAAGGCGTTTTCAGCAGATTGGGCGTGATGTCGGTGTGACCGGTGCCAATGCTGTAATCGAATCCGAGGGCCAACCAGGTTCTCGCGTTGATGCCCGCCTGAAGGTGAAACCCACGTTGATCGAGATTGATGTCCGGACTGGTGAAATACGTGAATCCGGTGTAGAGGTCGAACCTTCCTACATAGCTTTGCTGCGCCCGTCCGGGCGAAGCGAGCGTGAAGAGCGACAGGGCTAAAACAATCCAAGTGCGATGCATAACAGTTCATACAGTTATATCCGATTACTCGACGGTGCGCAGCGTAAATTGGCGGCGTTACGCGGCTTCGGAGAGCGAATTTTCGGTTTGTGGAGAATCGGCTGGGTGATTTTGCGAAACGAAGCCATTTTTCGTGAGCGGATTCGACTCAGTTTGCGAAACGAAGCCAGCGTGCGGGTCTGCTGGGTCGTTTTGCGAAACGAAGCCACTGGATAGCTTGGTGTGGTTCTTGCGTCGGCTGATGAGCGTGTTCAGGGCTTTGTGGAAGGCGCGATCGTGCGTGGTTTGGTAGCGGAGGTAGAGAGATAGACGTTTTTGGTCTACGTTCGGATGCGAAGCACTCGCTTTGCAAGCGGATGGCGCGCTGGGCGAGCCAAAACGATTGCGCCATTTCGTGGACCAGCAGGTCTTCGGTGGTGCCGGCGGGCTGGTGCTCTTCTAATAAGTCGTGCAGAAGCGCATCGAAGGCGGCGGGATCTTCGCCGGGAATCAGGAGCGTGCCGGACGCGAGACCGTGCTTCAGCGAATTGCGAGACGAAGCCACTTTGCCCGATGGAGACTTCGGGCCGGTGGAATGTTGGGCGTTGGCGCGGTTGATGGCGGCACGTTTGGAGGATGCGGGCTCTTCGGATTGCGAAACGAAGCCAGCTATGGGTGCTGCGGCTTGGGAAAGCTCTTCCTCGAGTGGAAGGTCGGCTAGCTGGGCGGCTTTGATGCGGCGCGTTTCGGCTTTCTTGGTTTTACGCTCAGATTCGCGGCGCTCGCGGCGGGCTTGACGTGCTGCTGACATGGCGGGATTGCCTCCTTAAAAAGCAAACGGGCAAGCGACGGCGTACGGCCGGTCTTGCCCGGGCACAGAGTAGCACGCGAATGCGAGGAAACGAACGTCGGCAGGGAGCGAATTGGGCGGCAAGGGCCGTGAATGCTGGTGGAAATATTTTGGAAGATTTGTGACCGGGTTTAGGCAGTCAACCGAATTAGGGCGTCGCTCTAAAATCGGAACATGGCTGTTGCTTCCGTGGCCGAGCCGGTTTTGACGAAATATGAGCCTGTGATCGGGCTCGAAGTGCATGTTCAGCTCGGGACGAAGACGAAGATCTTTTGCCGTTGTCCGGTGGAGTTTGGCGCGGCTCCGAACACCGATGTGTGCCCGGTTTGCTTGGGGCTGCCTGGAGCGCTGCCGGTGCTTAGCCGACAGGCCGTGGAACTGGCGATTGGTGCGGCTCTGGCGCTTGGGTGCAAAATCAATCCGTTTTCGCGGTTTGCACGGAAGAACTATTTCTATCCGGATCTGCCCAAGGGATATCAAATCTCACAGTACGATCAGCCGCTGGCGGAGCACGGAAGCATGGACATCCAAATCGGCGCGATCAACAAGCGCATCGGCGTGACCCGCGTGCACATGGAGGACGATGCAGGGAAGAGTATTCACGACGGCTTCCCGGATTCCGATCGTTACACCTACGTAGACCTGAACCGCTCGGGAACTCCTCTGATCGAAATCGTGAGCGAGCCCGACATGCGGTCGTCTGACGAGGCATACGCTTATCTGACCGAGATGAAGCAGGTGATGCAATACATCGGCGTGTCCGATTGCGATATGGAGAAGGGACAGCTACGATGCGATGCCAACGTTTCGGTGCGGCTGCGCGGAGAGCAGAAGCTGGGCACAAAAGCCGAGGTGAAGAATCTCAACTCGTTTCGTTTTTTGAAAATGGCACTCGAGTATGAGATTGAGCGGCAAATCGAATTGATTGAATCGGGCAGGACGGTGGTACAGGAGACCCGTCTGTACAACCCGGAGACCGGACGGACGGTGGGAATGCGCAGCAAGGAGCACGCACACGATTACCGCTACTTCCCCGAGCCAGACCTGGTGCCATTGCGCGTTAGCGAGCACTGGCTTCACGAAGTAAAGTCGCGGTTACAGGAGCTGCCTTCCGTCCGCCGCGAACGATTCGTTACGCAATATGGCATACGGGACTACGATGCGCAGGTGCTGACGCTCACGCGCGAAACGGGCGACTATTTCGAGGCGGCTGTGAAGGTGAGCGGCGATGGACAGACGACGGCTAACTGGGTAGCCGGCGATCTGATGGGCTTATTGAAAGCGGCCGGCAAGGACATTGCGGATTCACCCGTTCGCGCCGAGCAATTGGGCGAGCTGATCGCGTTAATCCAGAAAGGCGAGCTTTCCGGAAAGCTGGGGAAAGAGATTCTGCCGAAAATGTTTGAGACCCGAGATTCCGCGAGCGCCATTATGGAGCGCGAAGGCCTGAGGCAGATTTCAGACGCTGGGGCGCTTGGAAAAATCGTAGATGAAGCGATCGCTGCGAACCCGAAGCAGGTGGAGCAATATAAGAGCGGGAAAACGGCCGTGCTCGGTTTCCTGGTAGGACAGGTCATGAAGGCGAGCCGCGGGCAGGCGAATCCGGCCGCCGTCCAGGAAATGCTCAAGAAGAGGCTTGGATAGTTTATCGAAGCCGTTCAAGCCCGAAAGTGCGAGTCCTTGAACTAAAATAGAGGCAATGACGCTTGTAATGGCGTGGGGGCCGGCGGTGATGGTCGGCCTGACTCTTGTGCTTGGGGTTGTTTACCAGACACACCACTTTGACAAGCGTTTCGAAGATCTGCGCGAACACTTCAATACGCGATTTGACGATCAACGTGACTTCATCAGATCCGAAGTCACGCGATTAGAGAGCCGGATCGAACGTCTGGAGCATCCGGTTTACCGGCCATAGCCGCCTTTTTCTAAACCCTAGGTGTGAACGATGGCGCTCCGTTCCTCGTTGTGGTGTCGGACGTCGATGCCTTTGACTAGGAACAGCACGTCTTCGGCAACGTTGGTGGCGTGGTCGGCAATTCGTTCCAGGTTGCGAACCACAGAGAGCAGATACAGCGCCTGCGAAATCTGCAGCGGGTTCTTTTCCATAAAGCTGATGAGCTCGTGATAGCTGGCGGTGCGCATGTTGTCGACTGCGTCGTCAGAAGCGAGAACGCTGCGAGCGAGCTCGGGGTCGCGGCTGACGAAGGCATCAAGCGCTTTTCGTACCATGCCTTGCGCCAGACCGGCAATATGCGGAATATCTATGGACGGGCGGATCACCGGCTCTCTCACAAGCGCCAGCGCACTCTGGGCGATGCTGACCGCGAGATCTCCCATGCGCTCGAGGTCATTGTTGATCTTGATGGCCGCGGTTACGAGACGCAGGTCTGCGGCGAGCGGAGCCTGCAAGGCGAGGAGCCCAATCGCCATGTCGTCGATTTCGATTTCAAGCTGATTAATGCGGGCTTCGTTCTTGAGCACCTGGTCCGCAAGCTCGGCGTTTTTTTCGACAACTCCTTGCACACTGCGGTAGATGGCGCTCTCCACAAGCGCACTCATCTCCAAGAGCTTCGCTTTGAGCTGGTCTAAATCGTGTTGGAAGTGGCGCACGTTTGCCTTCAGTGTTGAAATTTCCGGATTAACCGAACCGGCCCGTTACGTAATCCTCGGTTTCCTTTTTCCCGGGATTTTGAAAGATTTTGCGAGTATCATCGAATTCGATCAACTCGCCCATGAGAAAAAATCCGGTGGAATCCGCCAGGCGCGCGGCCTGCTGCATGTTGTGAGTAACGATGACAATCGTCGTGATGTTTTTGATCTGAAAGAGCAGTTCCTCGATTTTCAACGTGGCGATCGGGTCGAGCGCCGAACAAGGCTCATCCAGCAGCAAGACTTCCGGCCTAACGGCCAGCGCGCGAGCTATGCAAAGTCTCTGCTGCTGGCCGCCGGATAAGGCGGAGGCAGGCTTATGCAGCTTGTCCTTCACCTCTGTCCACAGAGCCGCGTGCTGGAGGCTCGTCTCTACCGCCTCTTCGACGACGCCTTTCTTGTGAATGCCGTTTACGCGCAGGCCGTAGGCGACGTTGTCGAAAATCGTTTTCGGAAAGGGATTGGATTTTTGAAACACCATCCCCACTCGCCGGCGCACGTCGGTGATGTCCATGGAAAGGATGTTCTTGCCGTCGAGCAGAATTTCACCCTCCGCACGTGAATTGCGAACCGCTTCGTTCATCCGGTTCATGGTGCGAAGAAACGTGGATTTGCCGCATCCGGACGGCCCAATGAAGGCCGTGATCTTGTTGGTATCAATGCCGATCGTGATGCCGTGCAGCGCCTTGAAATTTCCGTAATAGAAGTCGAGATGCTTGGCCTGCAGCTTGAGTGAGTCTTGACTCTTCTGCACTTCCGATCCTTCCGGGGTCGTAAGCTGAGGCTCTTGCACCATCTGCCGATGAGGAGTTGCCAGAATTACCTCCTGGAGGACGCCGGTCCTCGCGCGATGATCAGTCTCGCGGTCACGTTGATGATAAGCACCAGCGTCAGTAGTACGAATCCCGCCGCCCAAGCCTGCTGGTGCAAGTCTTCTTCGGGGGCGAGGGCGTAATTGTAGATCATGACCGGCAGGGTCGCGATAGGCTGTAGCCAGCCATGGCTCCAGAACATGTTTCCCAGTGCCGTAAATAAAAGGGGCGCCGTTTCACCCGCAACACGGGCCAAGTTCAGCATCATGCCTGAAGTAAGACCGGCGATCGCGGCGGGCACCACCACGGTAAAAGTTGTTTTCGCCTTGGTGGCACCAAGCGCCATGGCAGCCTCGCGCAGCGAGTTCGGAACGGCGCGCAAGAATTCTTCCGTCGTACGCACCGCGATGGGAATCATCATGATACCGAGCGCCACTCCGCCGGCCAACGCCGAATAGTGTCCCACCGGTCTGACGACCAACCCGTACGCCACTATTCCTATTACAATCGATGGGACTCCATTCAGCAGGTCGACGGTGTAGCGCAGTGTAAACGCAAACGCTTTGCCGCTGTATTCCGCCAGATACACACCGGCGAAAAACCCAATCGGAACGCCGATGAGCGTGGCGAGCAGAAGAACCTTACCGCTGCCGACGATCGCATTGGCCATTCCGCCGCCCGTCTCCCCGGAAGGCTTTGGAAGGTGCGTGAAGAAACTCAGATTCAGAGAGCGTCCGCCGTTCCAGAGAAGGTAACCGAGGATAAAAAATAAGACGGCGATCACGAGAACTGTGCAGACGCCCGAAACCGAGAGCATCAGGGCGTTAACGATCTTTCGTTTGGGAGAAATGCGCACGACCATTGCGTCAGGCGCTCCTCTGCTTGGTCGTCAGAATGAAGAGCCGGGCGACCGCGTTGATGACGATGGTCAAACCGAACAGAACCAAACCGAGAAAGATGAGCGACGACACGTATAAGTTACCGCTTGCTTCCGCGAATTCGTTTGCGATCACGGCGGCAATGGAGTAGCCGGGCGATAAAAGCGAGGCGGTGATCTTCGGTGTATTGCCGATCACCATCGTGACCGCCATAGTCTCACCTAGGGCGCGCGCCAGCGCAAGAAAAACAGAGCCGATGATTCCGGTGCTCGCGTTCGGGAGAACGATTTGCCAGGTCGTCTCCCACTTCGTAGCGCCGACAGCCAAGGCTGCTTCGCGCTGTTCGACCGGAACCGCCAGCAGCACTTCCCGGGAAACCGAAATGATGAACGGGACCACCATGATCGAAAGAACGAGTCCAGCGGAGAGGAAGCTGACGCCGTAGAAATCGCCCTGGAACAACGGAAGCCAGCCGAACGTGCCCTTGAGGGACGGAACCAGATACGCGCGGATCAGCGGTACGAGAACAAAGATCCCCAACAGACCGTAAATCACGCTCGGCACGGCGGCGAGAAGCTCAATCAGAAACGTGAGCAGATTCGAGAGCTTCGGCGGCGCCATCTCTGCGAGAAAAATCGCCGAAGCCACGCCGAGCGGAACCGCGATCACCAGCGCCAGAAAAGACGTGATACAGGTGCCGTAGATGAAGGGCAGGGCCCCGAATTTGTCACTATTGGGATCCCACGTGGAAGTCATCAGAAAATGCCAGCCGAATGCTTTGACAGTGGGTTGAGAGTGTATCCACAACTCAAACACAATGAGGCCAACCACCAGCAGAATCGTGACCGCGCACGCGAGAGTAATCAGATAAGCAACTTCATCGCCGCCGCGCAACCGATCGTAAAATCCACGGGTGGCCGGGCGAGGAGGAATGCCTCCGATATAGGTGGAAGTTGCCATCAGATGAAAAGAGAGCGGATCACGTTATTGAATTCTCGAGATCTGCTTCTGTTCCTGGTGGACCACTTGGATGGGGAGTTTTGCGTAGTCTAGGGATTCTACATCATTCTGTCCCGTGGTCACCGCCCACTTCAAGAAGCCGACCAGCGCGCCGCGCTTTTGCGCATCGGAAATCTTCGACGGAACCAGGAGCCAGGTGAATGTCGAAATCGGGTAGATACCCGCGCCGGGCTCGTCGGTGATGGAAACTCTGAAATCGGCGGGCATGCTCTTCATGCCAGCGGCTGCAGCAGTGACCGACTTCAGGTCGGCCTTTACAAACTCACCCGCTTGATTTTTCACTTTCCCGTACGGGAGGTGGTTGTGAACGGCATATATCAACTCCACGTAACCGATCGAACCCGTCTGTGTTTTGATCTGGCTCGCGACGCCATCATTGCCTTTGGCGCCGACACCCGCAGGCCAGTTTACAGACGCATTCCTCCCGACCTGGCCTTTCCATTCCGGGCTCACCTTCGACAGATAATCCGTCCACACATATGTGGTACCACTCCCCTCCGAGCGATGAATGACGACAATCTTATTCCCGGGTAGTTTGACACCAGGATTTGCCTTCGCGATCGCCGGGTCGTTCCACGCCGTGACTTTTCCCAGGAAAATACCCGCTAGCGCGTCAGGCGTAAAATTTAATTCCTTCGTTACGCCAGGAACATTATAAGTAGGGACGGCAGCGCCCAGGACAGTTGGGAACAGCAGAATATCGAACCCATGGGCGTCCTTGTAGGCCTTCAGTTGTGCGTCAGTGAGCGGCATGTCGCTGGCGCCAAAATCGACCGTTCCGTCCGTTACGCTCTTGATTCCCCCACCCGAGCCGTTCGGCTGGTAATTGATTTGTACGTTGCCGACCGATTGATAATCGTTAAACCATTTCTGGTAGATCGGAGCGGGAAATGTCGCGCCCGCACCCGTCAGTGCCGTTTGGGCCGACACGGGAAGCACTGCCGCGGCCGATGCCGCTAGAAAGATCGCGCACATCATTCTCATTGAAGTTCAGTATCGCGGGCCTGTCATCAACCCCGTGTGAATACAGCGTTACAATTGCGTGAACCGGCACGGTACTAGAACGCTTGGGTGAATAATAAGCGAGAATTGCGCGCTATTGCGTGCTGAGGCGATTCGGCTGTCTGTCGTTGCGGTAAATAGCGCCTTCTTTCATCACAAAAAAGACGCTCTGCGTGGCTTTGATATCATCGAGCGGATTGCCGGGTACCGCGACAATGTCGGCGAGTTTGCCGGTCTCGAGAGAGCCGATTTTATTAGAAAGACCGAGCAAGTCCGCCGCCGAGGATGTGCCCGCGCGCAGAGACTGCGCCGGGGTCATTCCATCTGCCGACATCAGCACGAATTCGAGAGCATTACTGCCATGCGGATACACGGCAGCGTCGGTACCCAGAGCGATCTTCACGCCCATGGCGAGCGCGCGGCGCACCATGGCGTCCTGCGCTTTCACCGCGACATCGGCCTTTTGCCGCACCAGCGGCGGGAATTTCGATTCGGCGAGTCCGCTGCGAACTGAAAGGGTGGGGACCAGATACGTTCCCCGCTCACGCATCAGGCGCAGCCCTTCATCGTCGAGGAATGTGCCGTGTTCTACGGAGTCGATGCCCGCGCGGATGGCCCGTTTGGCGCCTTCCGCTCCGTGAGCGTGCGCGGCCGTCTTGCGGCGCAGTTCATGAGCTGCCGTGACCAAAGCATCCAGCTCCGCCTGCGTGAGTTGCGGCACGTCCACATCGTCGGTAGGTGAGAGCACGCCGCCGGTAGCGCACGTTTTGATTACGTCGGCGCCGTATTTTATATTCCAGCGCACTGCGAAGCGTGCCTGATCCGGTGAATTAATAACGCCATCCTCAGGCCCGCTCTCGTGATTCAACAGCCCGAAGCGAATGCCGTCTCCGCCATCGCAGTGGCCGCCGGTTGAACCCAATGCATGCACGCATACAAGCATGCGAGGACCGGGAACCACGCCGGAATTGATCGCATTCCGCAATCCAATATCAAGGAAGTCCATCGAGCCAACGTCACGCACCGTCGTAAAGCCGGCCATCAAGGTGACGCGCGCATTTTTTGAGGCATGAATGGCCTGCTCGGCGATGGTGCGGCTCAGTTGGGCCAGACGCTCGCCATTGTAATCCGGATTGAAATCCATCGTCAGATGCGTATGGGCATCGATGAAACCTGGAAGTAAAGTGGCGTCACCCAGATCGATGACCGTTGCACCCGGAGGTATCGGGCCGCCCACCGACTGAATTTTGTTACCGGAAACGACAACGATTCCCGGTTGCAGGATCTTGTCGCTTTTCCCGTCAAAAAGACGCTGGGCTTCTAGGACGTAAGTCTGTTGCGCTCCCGCTAGTGAGGCTAGAAAAATCGTGAGACATGCCAGGCGCATCAGCTTTTGAGGATATCGCAAGAGCGGAAGCTGCGCCCGTTGTTCTGGTGTTCGCTTCGAAAACCGATTGCGTTCGCAGAACCGGTTCGACCCGCTGAAATCCGCGGCGTTCCATTTCGCCCCAGGAGCGCTTTCGTTTCAGAAGGACCTGCAGAATCGCTTGCACCCTCCACAGCAGCGTGATTTGGCGGTATCCGAGATTCTCCAATAACCCTGCTCCAAAAAGCCGCACCAGATCGCGAGCATTCGGGTATTTGCAAATGGTCCATTCTTCGAGAACGCACGGAGCTTACCGACAGCAACAGCCCAAACGAATGCGGAAACCGTAAAGAAGAGCAGTGCGTTCGAGATCGACAAAAGGCCGAATAGCAAGCCCGCAAAAGTAGCCACGTATCCGATCAAGTCAACGAAAGGCCCGACGACCTCGCAAGCCAAGAAGTAAGGCATGCCAATCAGCCCGACAGTGCCATAACGCCAATTACCGATCAGGCGTTTATGGAAAATGAGGCATTCGACACAACCGCGCTGCCATCGCAGACGCTGGCGGCGCAGAACGCGCCAGGATTCCGGCACTTCGGTCCAACAGACGGAATCGGAAACGAATTCAATGCGGCACGGCACATTGCGCTCGCGGCAGTAGCGATGAATTCGGATCACAAGTTCCATGTCTTCCCCGACTGTGTCGACACGATAGCCACCCATCTCGACCACAATTGAGCGGCGAAACATCCCGAATGCGCCCGAAATGACGAGCAGCGTATTCGCAAAGCTCAGGGCTGTGCGTCCGGCGAGGAAGGCCCGTAAATATTCGACAATTTGCAATCGCGCCAGCAAATTTATTGGCGTCTTCACCGACAGAACGGCGCCGTGCTCAATTGCGCAGTCATTGGCCACTCGAACCATTCCACCGACCGCCATCGTGTCGCCGGGGTGCTCCAGGAAGGGCCGAGAAATCTGCAGCAGAGCGTCTTTTTCAATAACGGAGTCCGCGTCCACGGCCGCAAACAAATCGTGACGCGAATAGTTTATTCCGGAATTAAGCGCGTCCGCTTTGCCGCCTTTTTCTTTGTCGATCACGAGCAAGGGGATTGGATCGCGCGATTCGTATACGCCTCGTATAGAGGCGGTCGGAATTTCGCCGAGCGCTACGCGACTTGATCGGAACAACCGGAATTCTTCAATCAGAGCATCGAGCGTGTCGTCGGTCGATCCATCGTTGATAACGATGACTTCATGCCTCGGATGCCGGAGGCGAAGCATGGAACGAACGCTGTCGCGCACGGTTGCCGCTTCGTTATAGGCTGGCGCCAGGACGGAGACGCTCGGCACGAAAGGCGATTTCAACAGAGCCTCAATTTCGTTCGCGCTGAATGGGTCGCTTTCCTTCTTCAAGGCGAAATAGCCAACGAGCATCAGGATGAAATAACTCGCATTGACCAGCGCGACATAACCGATTAGAACGGCTTCGAATAATCGATAGAACACAACGGGCGGAATCGGTGCGCTCATTGCCTCACCGTTTTGCGTTCGAGCGCTTCCATGGCGACGGCAGCGGCTCTTCGATCGGAACCCACGACGATCCGCTCGAGACAACGCCCACCGGCTTCTCCCATCTGCGCAACGGCAGTGGCTGAAGCCAACGCGAGTCGCT
The DNA here is from genome assembly GCA_963722935.1 of uncultured Acidobacteriaceae bacterium. Taxonomy (GTDB): domain Bacteria; phylum Acidobacteriota; class Terriglobia; order Bryobacterales; family Bryobacteraceae; genus Bog-105. The sequence goes on from CAVROY010000004.1 coordinate 684,532, forward strand.
TATTTTCGCTCAGGCAAGGCAATAACACTGGAATGAGGCGCTCCAGTTTCAAATGACCCGCGGCATTAGCGGCCGCGCATCGAACCTCCAAATCGTCGCTGCGTAGAGCCGAAACTACATAGGTCTCAACGGAGTCGTCGATCGAGACGTAGGGCAGAAGAGTGAGAACCAGCGGCCAGAGAAGCGGGTCGGGATCGCCCGAGAGCCAGAGATGTATATCAAAAGCCGGCAGGGCCCGCTTCCAGCCAATCAGAATTTCGAAGCACCGAGCGGCCTCGAGCACGGTAGCTCTTTCAAGCAGCGCCGGAATTGTATGCTTCAGCAGATACAGTGCGTGCTGTTTCAAATCGTCGACAAGTAACGCGCGGACCAGCAATCGCTCCTTCAACACGGAACGGAAGGTGGTGTCGAGAGCGCACGGATCGCTCAGAATGAGAGCGCGATATGCCGCGACGCGCACAGCCGGCTGCTGGTCCTGAAGGGCTACGGGAAGAATTGTGCTGCCGGCCACCGGTGAGACCAGGCCAAGCAGCGCTACCGCGCGCTTGCGATCGCCTTTGGAGCCTGTTAAGAACGCTTTCACCCATTCGGCGATAAATCCCTGTTCGAGCGCAAATCGCGCGACGCGATCCCGTCCAGAGGCTTTCAGGCTGGTGAGCGCCTGGCCGACATTCTCTTCGACGACGCGCCGGGCAGGACCGCGGATGGGCTCTCCCGATGGCCACGATTCTCCCTCGAAAGCGAGGGTGAAAACCCTGTCCCGGATGGCGGGGCGAATTTGCTCGTCGAGGTTCTCCTTTCCTTGTGTGTACACGCGCAGCCCAAGCAAATAGAACGACAAAGTTGCGGCCGCAGCCGTTTCTACGATTGCGAATGCGGCTCCCCGCCTAAAAGCCGGGTCGTGGATTCCGTACAATATATGGCGATCCAAAGCGTAGCTCGCGAAATACAGCGCAGCACAAACGGCCAACGTCTTGGAGCAAACTTCCGCAGCATCTCGAGTCATCGCAGATTCTGTTTATGGCTGTCAGATACGCCCAATCACCCGCTTGACACGCATCATGAGCTCCATGGGATTGAACGGTTTGGTTACGTAGTCGTCAGCCCCAAGGGTGAATCCGCGCACAATGTCGGTTTCCTGTTCACATCCGGTCAGCAGGATGACTCGGGTTTGAGCCAGGTCCGGCACACTCCTCAGGCGCGACAGAACCTCGAATCCATTTATGCCCGGCATGCCCACGTCGAGCACCGCTGCGCAGGGCTTCACTCGATTGATTAACGCCAGCGCGTCTCCACCGTTAGAGGCTATTTCGCAAGTCATGCCATTTCGTTGCAAGGTCAGCCGCAGCAGCGCCGTAATCGACGGATCGTCGTCGGCCAGCACGATCGTCGAGCCCGTCGGGAGAGACCCGTTCGCTGTATGCGGGCGGCACCGCAGAGCCAGCACACAGCGCAGAAAAAGCTCCTCCGCGGTAGCCGGCCAGGCACAGAATTCACGGCATGCCAATGGCGAGTCGGCCAACAGCGCCAGCAGCGCGTGAGGATGGCCGACAGCAATACATCTGTCGATGCCCCCAGCCAAGTCATTCGGGTTGAGCCAGTGAGTGCCAATTGCCGATTCGATGTTGATCAGAAGTAATTCAAATGGTTTGAGGACGTCGGCTGAAGGATGGACCTCCAACGAAAGACGCCGCGTAAAGGCGTCGGCTTCGGTGATGATCCGCGCCAACTCCCCCGCAGAAGCGTCTTTGAATCCGACTAGCGCAAGCCGCTTACCGGAAAGCGTTTCGCGCGCATATCGCAGCATGTCGGATACGGGTGTCTTATCTAGATCTGGCAGGTATGAAACAGGCATAAAAATAAAAACCGTAGAGCAGCGCGACCGTTACAGTTCGCTTGCTAACCGGCATTGGCAGATGCATTGTCATCGGGACCCTTTCAGACGGTCGCGGCGCTCCACAATCTCTGTATCGTTCGGATCGAGGGCTAACGCTGTGTCATATTGGCGCAAAGCGTCTTGCGGACGCCTTTCGGCTTCCGCGATACGCCCGAGGAACGCATGAAAATCACCTCGCCGGTCATCGAGACTCACACCTTTCATGAAGATTTTTTCGGCATCGGACAATCTGCCTTGACGCCAGGCGACAATGCCCATGATCAACAAAGCGTCGGTATTACCAGGCGCCGTTTGCAATATCTTTCTTGCTCCTTCCTGTGCGTCCGGCAAGCGATCTTGTTTGAGCTGAATGAGCGCCAGTCCGCTTTGGGCATCGAGGTTATTGGGATCTCGTAAGAGACATTGGCGGTAGAGCGCCGCGGCGCGATTGAAATCTCCCTTGATTTGGAACGCGTGTGCGTACGCCGCTAACGTGTCGAGATTGCCGGGGTCGAACGACACGCACTGCTCGAAAGCTTGAATCGATTCGTCAATTTCTCCCGCCTGTTCATAGGCTCTCCCGATTTGCGGACAAGCCTGTTGCGGCACTGGTGCGCGGTCCATGAATTGTTGCCAGAGTTTCGCTTCGTCTGAGAATTCGCGTGCGGCGTGCGCCTGTTCGGCATGCGTCCGGATATCGGCGGGATCGTCATCTGCCCCTGCACCGGTAGAGGGCGATTGGGACTGCTTAGCCGTTGCGTGAGCCGTTGGTAAGGAATCCGCAACCACCGCGGCAGGACCTTCCGTAATTGCTTGTGAACGATCCGAACCGACCGCCTTACTGTGGACGGTGTAAAGATAGTACGCCGTGAGAAGGAGCGAGCAAAGGACGGGAACCCAGACCTTTATTTTTTGAGTATCTGTGGCCAACCGCATCGCGCGGTGCAGTAGTACGCGGCCATCATGAAGTAACCGCGCCTCCTCCGATAAGGGCTTCGCGCGGGATCCTCTACTTCTCGCTGGGGTGTCCATTGGAGAGAGCTTAGACACCGCTAGTCCCGACAGCCCAAGGGCAGAGCTTCAGGTCAGATTAATCGGTGTCGATAGACACCTCATCGGCAAAACTCCAACGCAATGAACCGTCGCCAGATGAAAGTTGAAAGGCAGTAGGAATGGGTGGATGAGCAATGCTAATGGTGCGCTGGGGGAATGTCCAGGTGCTTCAAATAATCCCGTAATTTCCCCAGTTCACTTCGAAAGGAGACAGGGTCCGATGCCTCGGCATACCGCTCCAGCTTAGCTCCAAAGCGCGTAAGCTCTGTAAACCCGAACGTAGCGCCACTGCCTTTCAGGCTGTGACTGAGAATGCGCAAGCGTTCAAAGTCGGATGCGGCGAGAAGCTCCAGCATGTCCGAAACTTCTTGCCGGCGAGCGTCCAGGTAGCCTGGCACGAGTTCCTGAAGAATTTTGCTGATCGCCTTCATTTTTCTATCGGGGTCTAGCCGTTAGATTTCACCGTTCGAGACGCGCAGCATGCTTCACACCAACAACCGCTCAGAGAGAAGCGATAACTGTTCCGCATTCTGCTCTTCATCTCTTATCGATACAGTCGACGGATGTTTGCTGAGCACTTGAGCGACTTTTTCAAGCAAGGATGCGGGCATGTACGGCTTCTGCAGAAAAGGCATATTCTGCCGCAAGGTATTGCGTTCCAGCAGGGAATGATCCGTATAGCCGGAGGTGTACAGTGCCGCTAAGCCGGGCCACTTGTTTTGCAGCTTCTCAGCCAAGTCGAGGCCGCTCATCTCAGGCATCACCACATCGCTGAGCAACAGAGCGGGCTGGGACGTGAGCGTATCGGCCACGCGGAGCGCGTCCTTGCCATTCGTCGCTTCAAAGACGACGTAACCGGCCTCTCGCAACACCTCACGAGCCAAAGCCCGCAGCGATGGTTCGTCTTCCACCAACAGGATCGTGGCACCTATAGCCACTGGGAGGGGGTAAGAGTGGGCCGGTTCGGTACGTGGCGTCACAGCAGCATCTAAACGCGGAAGATAGATTTTGAAGGTCGTGCCGATGCCGAGTTCGGAGTAGATCGTGACGGTTCCGCCGCTTTGCTGCACGACACCTAAGACCATGGACAGGCCGAGGCCCGTGCCCTTACCCACCTCTTTAGTAGTAAAGAAGGGTTCGAAAACTCGAGTCTTCGTCTGCTCGTCCATCCCGCAACCGGTATCGCTGACCACCAGTACTACGTATCGGCCTGGCGGCACTCCCTGCAAGGATGCAGTAGTCTGATCCAGTTCAATGTTGTGGCTTTCGATCACCAGTTGTCCGCCATCGGGCATGGCGTCGCGTGCGTTCACGGCCAGATTCATCAGAACTTGCTCGAGCTGGGTCGGATCGGCCTGCACCTGGCCTAAGCCCGCATCGAGATGGAGCAAGATTTGGATATCCTCGCCCAGCAGCCTTTGCAGCATTTGACTGATACCGGAGACAACGCCATTCAGTTCGAGGACCTGCGGTTTGAGAATTTGTTTGCGGCTGAATGCCAGGAGCTGTTTGGTGAGATTGGCTGCGCGTTGTCCCGCCGCCTGGATTTCGGACACTTTGCGGCGGAGCGGATCGCCCTCAGTCAGCGTGGCGAGAATACCGTTGCTATAGCCCAGAATGACGGTGAGCAGGTTATTGAAATCGTGCGCGATTCCCCCGGCTAACCGTCCGATAGCCTCGATTTTCTGCGATTGGTGTAATTGCCTTTCCAGGCGCTTATGTTCCGTAATGTCAGTGACCAGCTTCAGCCGCGCACGGCGGCCTCCGAATTGAATAGTCCGTGCCCGGGCCTCGATGGTGATCACTTTGCCGGACTTGTGCCGTGTGATAAACGTGCCGCTGTACGCGTCGACACTTTTGACGGTCTGGAGGAAATTCAGCGTATTCGGGATTTCTTCAGGTGGTCGCACGTCCTGCAGCGTCATGGTGCGAAACTCCTCCGCGGTATAGCCGTATAGTTCCTGCGCCGCCTTGTTTACCGCCAGATACGCCAGCGTTTCAGGGTCGAAAATTTCCATGGGCAACGGACTGTCTTCAAAGAGCAGCCGATAGCGCTGTTCGCTCTGACGTAGCTCTGTTTCCGTTTTTTGGCGCTCGCTCATTTCCACTTTTAGGGAGGCCATTGCCTGGGAAAGATCCGCGGTGCGTTCCTGGACTCGCGCCTCTAATCCCTCCTGAACGTGGCGCAGAGCTGCCTCCGCCCCTTCGCGGCGGCGCAAATCGCGGTTAACCGAGAATCCGCAAAAAACGATCAGCAAGGCCCCCAAGAGGGTGCCGGTGCCGGCAAACACGGCTGCAACTAACGACTCCTCAACGGAAAAACCGGAACGGTTCCGTCGCAATACATCCTCTTCGTTCCTCATTTCACGAAAGGAGGTCTCGATCTGCTCCATCACCTGCTCATCGCGGTCCGCATTCATTGCATATTGGACGGCCGCCTTGGCGCGGCTCTCTTGAGCGGATGCGAGATAGCTCTCTTGCACGGCGAGCGAGCGGTCGAGCAGCGGTTCGAGGATATCCAGCCGGCGCTGTTGCCTGGGATTATCGGTAGTCAGGAATCGCAGTTGCGACAGGTGGGACCTGACTTGCGTTTGAGCCTCGAAAAAGCGAGCCTGCAGCTTTGGATCGGGGGTCAGCAAATATCCGCGCTCGTCTCGCTGCGCGATGTGCACCGCGGCGGAAAGACGCTGCAATTCCGCTAGAACGTCGTAGGTATGTGCCACCCAAACAGAGCTTCCCATCCACTGCTTGAGGCAATACTGAGAGATTAGCCCGGTCGCGACCAGGAGAAGGAGCGCGCCGGCAAATCCAAGCCGCAGCCTCAGATGTATGTTCCTACCGGAAGACTGCTTTCCCGGTGGATGATCCAGTGCCAACATTTCAGAAGAGTGCCTATCAAGCTCATCGGCAGGAAGAGCAGTGGCCCGTAGACGAAAAAGGTTGGGGAACGCGGTGCTGAAGCTACAGTTCGGCTTCCACTTCGATCTCGATGAGCATCTCGGGGTCGATGAGGGCCCGCACTTCCACCATGGTTGCGCAAGGGCGGATATCGCCAAAGAATTCGCGGTGTGCGCGTCCATATTCCTGCCAGCGGCTGATATCGGTGACAAACATCCGGTTCCGTACGACGTTGGCGAGCGTCGCCCCGGCGCCTTTCAGGGCGCGTTCGATATTTCGAATGCACTGAACCGTTTGGCCATACGCATCGTTCGGAGCAACGATTTTCCCGTCCTCTCCGGTCGCCGTGGTGCCGGTGACATAGATCCGGCCGCCGACCCGCACAGCGCGGCTATAGCCGACGATATCTTCCCATTTTGCGCCGGAAGAGATGTTCTGACGATCCTGGCGCAGGTTCGATTCTGCCATTGCTAGGCTCCTTGCAACAGTATCGTAAAGCGGGAACCGCGGCCTAGCTGGCTTTCGACGGTCACGCTGCCTCCCATACGATCGATGACTTCTTTGACGATCGGCAGGCCGAGTCCAGTGCCACCCGTTGGTCTCGACCTTGCTTTGTCCACCCGATAGAAGCGCTCGAAGATGCGCTTCAACTCTTCGCTGGGAATGCCGATGCCTGTGTCGGCGATTGAGATGCGGACGTGGCCGCCGGCCACTTGCGTGCATTCGACGGTGACCTCGCCTTGCGGGCGATTGAATTTCACGGCGTTATCCAGCAGATTGATCATCACTTGCTCCAGGCGGAAGCGATACCCTATCACCGCGCATTCCTGGCAGGCGCTGCGATCCAAGCGAATGCCGCGGCTGGCCGCTGAGCTTTCGACCGTACGCAGCGCTGAATCGAGGACGTCGAGCAAAGGGACACGCTCGGGTGGAAACGGCGGCGCTTTGTTGGAATCCAGCTCAGAGAGCACCAGCAGATCCAGTGCCAGATTGTTCAGACGAATGGCGTGAGAAAGAATGATTTCGACAAACTTGCGATTATTCTGCGAATCTTCCAAAGCACCGTCGAGCAAGGTTTCCGCATAGCCTCGAATGGAGGCCAGCGGGGTACGCAGTTCATGCGAGACATCCGCGACAAAATCTTTCCGGAGCTGCTCCTGCAATTGGATATCGGTGATGTCGTGTAAGGCGATGATGGCGCCGCGGCGGGGCCCATCCGCCAGCGGTAAAGCGCGCGCTTCAAACCAGCGGCCCGCGGCGGCTGGCAATTGAAAGCGGTCGCTTTCCGGCGTTCCGCTGGCTAGCACCCGTCCAAGAATTTCGCGCAGAATCGGCTCACGGACAATTTCATACAACGGCCGGCCTTCCGGCACCGGCGTGCGGGCGCCAAACCCATTTGCGAACGCGTCATTGCAGAACACGACTTTCAGGTCGCTATCGACGGCCAGTACGCCCTCCGCCATGCAGGCCAGAATCGTTTCGCGCCGGGAACTCTCGAGACGCGCTTGCTCTACGACTTGCCGGACGCGTTCGGCCATCTCCCGCATCGCACGCGAGAGCCGTTCGAGTTCGGGCGGCCCTTGCTCGGGTAGATCGATTCGACGCGTGGGTAGCGCGGCAATAAACTCCTCGAAGCGCTGCGCGGTTATCGACCAGGCGCGGCTCACCGAATAAAGAAACGCCACGCCGGCCAAACTGACGCCCGCGAACATCACAGAGAGCTTCCAAATTGCCACGCTCTTTGTGGCGGCGATGAGATCGGGCTGAACCCAGGCGATCGCGATGGGCCAAGACAGCATCAGGACGCACCAGGCGCCGAATAGTTTGCCTAGCGGGATTCCTCTCATGGCGGTTCAGGTAACCAGGACAAGACTTGCGGGCGCAGTTGGGCAGCCCATGCCCAGGCTCGCGCGGATATTATGCCTCGTGCCGTTTCAAAAACCAGGCTTGCGCGGAAGCGAGCCTTTTCCCCGGCGTCCGCTTGGCGCGTATGTAGCATCCTTCAGAGTTCATGATGCGCGTACCGCTTTCGTCCTCGAGATACTTTGCAAGGATCCGATCGCGCAGGCGACGCACCAGCTTTCCATCTTCGACTGGAAACAAAATCTCCACACGGCGATTTAAGTTTCGAGGCATCAGGTCGGCGCTTCCGACGAATACGCGCTCGTCGCCGCCGTTGTGGAAATGGTAGATGCGGCTGTGTTCCAGAAAGCGTCCAATGATGCTTCGCACGCGAATGGTCTCGCTGACACCTGGAACTCCGGGCCGCAGCGAACAAACACCCCGCACGATCAAATCGATTTGCACACCGGTCTGCGACGCTTCGTAGAGCAGCCGGATCATACCGGCATCTTCCAGCGCGTTCATTTTGAAAATCATGTGACCGTCGCCGTGCTCGCGATGCCGCTCCATCTCGGCGCGGATCAGGCGCTCGAGACCGGTTCGCAAACTGTGCGGGGCGACCAGCAGTTTGCGATACGATTTCTTGGCCGAATAACCGGTCAGGTAATTGAAAAGATCACTTACGTCGGCGCCGATGTCTTCGTTGCACGTGAACAATCCGAGGTCGGTATAGATGCGGGCGGTGGTGGGATTGTAATTGCCGGTACCGAGGTGGATATAGCGCCGGATGGCCTCGCCTTCGCGGCGCACCACCATCATCATTTTGGCGTGTACCTTGACCCCCGGCAGGCCATACACCACGTGCACTCCTTCGCGCTCCAGTTTCTGCGCCCATTCGATATTGCTCTCTTCGTCGAAGCGCGCTTTCAGCTCCACCAGCACGGCGACCTGTTTTCCATTCTGGATTGCATCGAGAAGCGCTTCCACCACCGGTGAATTGCGGCCGACCCGGTACAGGGTCATTTTGATGGCCATGACCTCGGGGTCTTCGGCTGCTACACGCAGGAAATCGACGACCGGCTGAAAGGATTCAAAGGGATGATGCAGCAGAATGTCCGACTCGCGGATCGCCGCGAAAATCTCCGGACCGGAAGCCTTCGCAAAACCATTCGGCGTGGATGCAATGAACGGTTTGTCCTTTAAGGGGGGACGCTCAATGCTCAACAACGCTCGAACCCGGCTGAGATCGATGGGGCCGTTAATGCGATACACATCGTTGTGATCCAGCTCGAGATTACTGGTCAATAAATCCACCAGCCTTTGCGGAATGCTGGTGTTCACCTGCAATCTCACAGCGTCGCGGAACCGGCGCCGCCAGACGGCTTCCTGCACGGTCTCCAGCAAATCGTCGCTCTCGAGCTCCTGGATGGTCAGTTCCGCATCGCGAGTCACATGGAACAGATCCGCTTCGAGAATCTCCATCTCCGGAAACAGCAGCCGGAGATTCGCAACAATAACTTGCTCCAGCCAGATGAAGGCCAGCTCTCCCGCCCGCGACGGAATGGGAACGAGCTGCGGCAGCGAATCCGGAACCTTGACGCGGGCGAACCGCTCTTGGCCATCTCCGTCGCTCACGATTGCCGCGACATTCAGACTCAGATTGGAGATGTGGGGAAACGGGCGGCCCTGATCCACGGCTAATGGAGTCAGAACGGGATAAACGATGCGGCGGAAATAATCGTCGACCGCGGTCTTCTGCTGCGCATTCAACTCATCCAATTCCAGGATGTAGATTCCGGCATCGCGCAGCTCCGGCATCAGGTCTTCCCGCCAGAGCCTGTAAATCTCATCAACGATGCTCGTCACCTCATGGCGGATGAGCTCCAATTGCTCGCCCGGCGGCCTGCCATCCATGCTGATCTCGGTGGTGCGCGTCTCAATCTGCTGCCACAGACCGGCCACGCGAACCATAAAAAATTCGTCGATGTTGGAGCCCAGAATGGAAACGAACTTCACGCGCTCGAGCAGAGGAGTAGAGCGGTCTTCGGCCTCTTGGAGAACGCGGCGCTGGAACGCCAGCAGGCTGAGATGAGGATTGAGATAGAGATCGGGAGAATCGATTCGGGGCGAGGTCGCTGCCACGCGAGCCGCCGAAGCTGTCCGTCTGCGTGGCGACCGTGTGTTTCTCATACCAGGGTAATTGTTTGGGGGTCTCCTAATACTGTAAAGCTTCGCCCTTTTCGGGTGCCCGGTCCGCCACTTCATTCGAGTGCTCGTAAAAACGCGTGACAGCGGTTCTCAGACGGGAAAATGCCGCAATCCGGATGGAGCGTTTGTTACGATGCAAGTGCGGGGTGGAGCAGTCAGGTAGCTCGTTGGGCTCATAACCCAAAGGTCGCAAGTTCAAATCTTGCCCCCGCAACCAACTCCTTTCTTTTAATTCAAGGACTTGTCGACAGCAGTTTGGCTGCTGATTGCTCTGACGGTCCGATTGTGCCCAAACTTTCCGAAGACGCTCCTGTATCTCCTCTGCGGCACGTTTGAGATCGCGCGGTCCAACGATATCGTAGCGATCAAATACGGCACGCGTGCGATGCCCGCTAACCTTCGTCGCGATGGTCTCTTCGACTCCCGCCAATCTCATATTTCGAATCGCACTACGGCGAAGATCATGAAATAGCAAGTGAGGAAAGCCGTACTTCCGTCCTGTCAGGCCGTTCAGCCTTGGCCAAAATTGATCAACGCAGCGCATAAAGCCGTTGACGCACGATGGCGCTGATGCTGCCACCTGCCTCGCCTTTCGCTGCGGCCTTGAGCTGGGCGAAAGATGCGCTCTGAAAGGGTAACAGTGATCCGGCGGGCTTGCCCGTGGAGCGGGTCTTTCGCGCGACGAGCTTCCGCAATGATCCCGTCGATCTCTCGCGTGGTCAGCTTATCCAGGCCGTAGATTTTGGGCTGCGTTTGTAATTCATTGATGATTTGGGCCAGGTCACGAAAATGTTGCTTACAGTTGTTGCGTATCGGTCTTTTTAGTAGGTGCTGGATGTTCTGCGGTCGATATCAACGACATCAATGATCTGAGTGTCTGGGTAAACGTCAAAAAAAATCCTATAGGACCCAACTCGGCGGCGCCAAGTGGCTCGTTCGGAATGCAGACGAACAATATCGCCGCTGAAAGGATTCAACTGCATTTCTTCCAACGCAGCGCAAATGAGGCGCTGGCTTTTAGCGGGGGTTCTTGCGAGGTTTTTTTCGGCTCGCCTGGCTACGCGCAGTGTCCAAGTCATGGAGGAGCTTTTCGAGAGTTACAAAATCGCCGCGTTTGATTTCGGCACGACCTTTGCGGATAGCCGTGAGTTCGGCTTTGCTGGCAGTGTAGACCGGATAGCGGCTTTCGAAGTATTGTCGCCACGCCTCGCGCAACAGCTCGGAACGGGTGCGGTTCTCCTCTTTTTGAACTCTCTCCATCTGCTTGGCCATTGCAGGTGGTAGAGAGATCGTGAGTGTATCGGTAGTTCTCATGGATATTGGGGGCTCAGTATTACTTATTATGACTAATTGACACTGGAAGCATAGAGGCTGGGAACATTTTCTGTCAAGTGGTGTGTTGACGGGTGTTCTTCCCGGAGCGTAAAAAAAAGCCACGCTTCACTGTCGTCTGCTTTCGAGCCGAATTGAAATCGTCGCTGAGACTGCGGAGACTGAAATCCGTTCACTGTCGTCTGCATTCGAGCCCAAATTGATATCGTCGCTGAGACTGCGGGCTGATGCCGGCCCAATGCCGGCGCCACAGCTTGCCGATAGCTGCGTACTTACTGTTCCAGCGCTCTTCGAAGCTGTCCAGTGCCGCCATTCCCGCTTCGGCCGTCGGCGCGCGGTAGATACCGCGCAGATCCTCGGCCACCGCCGTGCGATAAATTTCCAGTCACATACGATGCTGTTCTCAGCCTGACTATACAACAGCAGCTCACGCGAGTACATCGCTATGCTTGGGAAGCCCTCTCAAAACCCGGCACATCACTGGCTGTTAGCCACGCGCGATTACGGATCTCGGTTAGGATCTGTAGCCATAGCTTGGCCCCTTCTGTCGCGCTGGTCCATAGTCCCAGCACTTCTTTCGAGCCCTCCATGGTCACGCCGATTGCTACGAACACCGCCCGGTTCTCCACCCGGCCCTCATGCCGCATCTTCACCACCAACGCATCCAGATACACGATCATGTAGAGCGGCTCCAGCGGACGGCTTTGCCATACGCGCACCTCATCCATCACCTTTTCTACTCTTATCGGCGTGTCATTCCGGATTTGTCGGTCAGATATTGAAAGACTCGCTTACCGAGCGTCGGGAATTATCGAAACTAAGACGCGTGGCCTACAACGACGTGTTTGACGCGATCTGCGGCTGAATTGTTGGTCGCGCGCATTCCGATCTCGACGGCGGAAGTCGCCCTGCACCCTCTTGCACTTACCGTTCCTTTCTTTCTGCTCCCGACCAAGCCGCTGTCCCCGGGCAATACGTCAACTCAGCAATCATGCCCGTCCAGAAGGCTTTGTCGGCTGCTTCAAAATTACATTCGGGCCCACGATCTCTTCTCTCTTGCCTTCAGCTGCCATCGAGGGCCGCGTCTAGTCCACTTCGTTCTTCTGCAATTCCGTTCTCCTATTCTCGGAGAACGCTTCTTAGACAAAATGTTTTACACCCTCCAGATTCGCGAACGTCGTGACATCAGAAATTCCGTGCGCTTTCTTTTCTTGATGGGAGAGTGCTTAGCGACGGATGTACACTCCTGGAATATGATAACACCTTTACAAAGAGAAGCTTCGATAAATATCTTAGAAGCGGGTTTTGTAAGTTATACATTAACACTCTGTTTTTTGATTTGCTTGGCCTTAAACCGTCCATCTTCAGGTGGAGCTACGTCCATTACTTGGGCAAGAATACATAACTTGAGGGAAGGTGCTCGTTTGTGAGCCTGCCCGTCGGCCTTCAGAAGATGCACTAAAACTGCGATATCGTCAATTTCGGGACCGGCTCTCAACGGATATTTGAGGTCCGAGCGCCTGTTGTTCCACTAGGATTACCGAACGTTATTTTCTGTTCGGAATTTCAGGGCTGCTGAGCGCCTGCATCGTCAAATCCGGCAGAGCCCAAATCCGATCAAAGATGATTTCTGGCTGCCCAAGGTAGCGGGGGAGGGGAGACCTCGGAGTCCGACGCAACGGGATCAGTTAGCACTGGCGAAGTAGCGAACCAGAATAAGCCGGCACGCTTTTGGGGGCCGCACACCAGCGGCTGATGCACGAGCTCCATGAGCCGCCTACCTCTGGTCTCGTGTGTGGTTTCGACGAGCACGGCCCGAATGGGATGAACGCCGAATGACTTTTGTGCTGCTGCTGGATCTTGATGAAGTGGTAATAAGCACGAAACTTCCTGAGCATGTCAGTGGTGGTCATGGTTCCTCTATCGCCTTCATAGACAAAGTGAACCCACTGCTGCTCTTGGGGCCGATCAGCAAAACGAATGGTAAAGAGCGCATCAGGTTCTATCGGTAAGCTCTCTGATCCGCCACTTTCCTGCCAAAAGTATTCGCCTCCGCTCGGTGAGGGCTTAACCTTCGGGACAATGGCTTTATTGCCGCTGAGCGCCGGCCCCCGCCACCAGCTCTCAAGCTGGACGCGCGATTCCGACTGCCGGCACGCCAGTTCCGGAGCGCAGTGGAAGCGCGAAATCATGAGACTGTGCTGCAAAAACCCGAGCTGCATATGCTGGCCGCGCTGTGCGGCATTGGCATAATCTTTTTCCCAATAGTTGCGCAGCTCTTCCAGCATCTGGGGCTGAATCTCCAGACCGCGATACTGGGCGAGCAAATCAATTGAGGCGCGGTTATCCAGGTACTAATAAAACTCGCTGTATCCGCGGATTTTCGGAAAGCCCAGCGGACCAAATGCTGTTTCCCAGAGGCGCCTAAGCCGGCGGTGTGTCACATCCTCGTTACCTAGACTACGCAAGGCGGCGATCCCATCTTGATTCCGTCCATTAGCCTGGTTGAGATTGCTATCTGCCATCGACGGTCCTAACGGGCCGTACGAACTCGCCCCGCTCGATCGAGATGTTGCGGATGCAGTTCATACTATCGACCGACAACTGGTACCGGATCTTCCGGATCGTGTAATCGCCGCAACCGCTTTGGCGGCTGAAGTTGCCTTTGGTGAGTCGAGATTCCAGAATCCGCTCGTCACAGATTAGAACGCTTTGGTAACGGTTATCGCTACTGGTTCGAAAATCCCTTCTTCAAGACAAATCGTTAAGCTGAGCTGTCAGAATCGAATTCAGATTCCGCGGAAGGATTTCCGGCTTTCAGTTGACTCAAATGGATTCGAAGCAAATGAGAGGGGACTTACGTGCTCATCGATGCCATCGCGGCTCTATCTCCATCGGCCGACCAAAGATGTTGTGCCGCATAGCCACGCCATGGCCGCCACGATTCCGCACGAATCAGCAAATCGGCGGAGGATGTTTTCTCTCCGCGTACTGCCGCAGCTCCCCGGAGGAGACCGACATCGCTGGCGGGAAACGCATCCGTCTCCCGATTGGCACGCAGAGCGATGTAGTGTGCGGTCCATTCCCCAACTCCGGGAATTTTCAGGAATTTGGAGATCGTTTGGTCGATATCGCCGGAGGGTCGAAAGAGGTTCGGATCTGCCTCCGCAACCTCTGCAATCGCCTTCGCAGTCCGCAAACGCGCAGCCGGCATGGCGAGCCCGATGGGGTTGTTCGCCAGCCGTTCCGGTGTCGGGAAAGTATGCGTCAATTGGGGGTGGATTCGGAATGCCTTAGGGACAACACGGCCGTGTCTCTCCACTAATTGCCCTGCATAACGACGCGCTGCGGCAACGGTGATTTGTTGCCCAAGCACAGCTCGCACCGCAATCTCAAATCCATCCCATCCACCGGGAGCCCTCAGTCCCGGCCGCCGCGCAATCAATGGAGCGAGAATTGAATCCACGGACAGGTGACTGTCGATCGTTTCGATATCCGCGCCGAGATCAAACAGCCTTCGGACCCGGCAGACGATGGCCGGTAAAAGTCGCACATTCGGGACGAGAATGCGAACACTGAGACTCTCGCAATCCGGTTGGTGCGACACCTCGATGCTTCCGATCTCGCCGTTGATCTCTGTCGTCCGGAAGTAATGCCCGTTTTCGACCACTTCGACGCCCGAAATTGCGCGCGCATTTAAGAAGGTGAGTATTGATGACCAGTCGTAGGGAGGACGGTAGCGAAGTCGTAGCATAACGCCTTTTCCGTTGACGGCCGCTGCTCCCTTCCGCCGGAGGGCACTTGGTGGGCGATGAAAGAGCTCCTGAAAGGTTTCGTTAAAGCGTCGCAGGCTGCCAAATCCGGAAGCCATGGCGACTTCAGTCATCGGCATGCGAGTTTCGTGAATGAGTTGCTTCGCGAAGAGCACCCGGCGAGTCTGCGCCACGGAAATCGCCGAGGCGCCGAGATGCTGAAGAAATAAGCGGCGAAGCTGGCGCTCTCCAAGACCCAGGCGGCCGGCAAGTTTGTCGACTCCGTTCCCGTCGCCATCCAGAGCGCCCTCGGCAATCAGCGCGAGCGCGCGGGACACGGTGTTTGAGGTTCCCTGCCAGGATGCCAAATCAGGAGCGGTTTCGGGGCGGCAGCGCAGACACGGCCGAAACCCTGCATCCTGTGCTGCCGCTGCGGAAGCAAAGAAATGGCAATTCTGGAACCTGGGCGTTCTTGCAGGACAGATCGGGCGGCAATATACGCCGGTGGAAGAAACGCCCACAAAGATGAGCCCATCGAACCGCGCATCCCGGGTTTGCAACGCTCGATAACAGGTCTCACGATCGGTCAGTTCCACATCGTGATTTTCACATTTTCAGCGGCAGCATACTCGCGGTTTTCGGACATGATCATTGCAGGCCCCGCAACCAACCCCAGCGCTAAGACTGCGGCTCTTCAATCCTCCGATGCCGAGAATCGAGCATCCAGCAAATCCAATTCGCGCTCGAGTGTCCGTAGGACCTCATCGTGAATTTTGTTCTCGTTTCGTAATTTGAGAGCGACGGAGCGCTCGACGCCGCGAAGCTGCTGAGCAATAGAATCATGCGAAACATCAGGCCTGTGACCATCCTTCGACGCACGGTCTTCCAGACGCGCGAGGCGCCGCTTATAGTAGCGCTCCAGTTGATCGTGGACTTCCGTGCGTGCGTCGCCGCTCTCCTCGCGCAGACGATCCAAGGAGGCCAGGGCGGCGGTGATCATCTCGCGCCGTGCCAACTCTTCTTCGGATGCGTGCCCGAGCACTCCCGATAACCCCAGCTTCCGGATCAGGACCGGGAGGCTCAGCCCCTGCAGAACTAGCGTCGCGAAAATCACGCAGAAGGTCAGAAAAATGATGATGTTTCTCTGCGGCAGCATCGCCCCGTTATTCAATTTCTCCGGCAGTGAGATGGCGGCCGCAAGCGCGAGCACGCCACGCATCCCCGACCATCCGACGATGAAGATCGCAGCCGGTGAGAACGTTTCCCCGTTCCCGAGATGCAGATGCCGCCTCATAAACAACGAGATCCAGGCGCCCGGAAAGACCCAGATCAATCGAAGCAGGATGACAAGCGAACTGAAAAGAGCGCCGTCTATCACCAGCTCTCTTAAACTCAGCGCTTCTATATCGGCGAGGATGGAAGGCAATTGCAGTCCGAGAACCAGAAATACGATTCCGTTCAACATGAAATCCAAGGTGTTCCAAACCGCACGGGATTCGATGCGGGCGTGCAATGAAAAAAAACCCGAGCTGCGCCTGCCGAGGAACAGGCCGCAAGCGAGAGTGGCCATGACCCCCGAGCACCCGGCGGCCTCGGCCGTTAAGTACGCAATGTAAGGCGTCACGAGACTGATGGTGATTTCGATCGGCGCGTCGGAAATCCGGCGCTGGACGGCATGTACAGCCATTCCGACGATCACGCCGATCACCACGCCAGCGCTGATCAGGTAAAACAGTTCGCCTACTCCAACCGCAAACGAAGGCGTGATCCCCGTCACAACCAGCGCAGCGGTAAATTTCAAGGCCACCAGGCCGCTTCCATCATTCACCAGGCTTTCCGCTTCCAGCAGGTCCGTGATCTTACGCGGAATGCCCAGACGCCTGGCGGTTGCAGTCGCGGAGATCGGGTCCGTGGTTGCGACCACCGCGCCCAGCACCAATCCGAGCTTCCAATCGAAGCCAGGCAGTATCCAGCGCGTGATCGCTGCAACGCCATAGATTGTGAATCCCACCAAGCCGAACGCGAGCAGGACAATACTGACGAGGTTGTTGCGGAATTCACGCCACGAGATGTGAAACGCGGCCGAGAAAAGCAGCGGCGGAAGAATGATAAAGAAGACGACGTTCGGGTCGAGGGAGACGCGAGGCGCGCGCGGCAACAGGCTGAGGCACAGGCCTCCGATCACCAGCACGATCGGATACGGGATCGAGATGCGTTTGGCGAGAACCGCAAGTGCCGCGACGAGCAGCAGCAAGCCCAGCAGAAGAAGCTCGACATGACTGATGCCGGTTGTCTGCATAGCGCGTCTCGACGAACAAGATAGCGCACGAACTCTGCTCAATCGGAGTAGGACCGAGTGGCTGATCGCGCTGCTCCGCGGGTCCGTGTGACGCTAGGAATGTGGAAGCGAACGATGCCCTGGTGAGGCGCTATAGCGTCAGGCGCATTCAGAACGCTCAGTCCGAACGCGTCATCGACACGGTGGCGGCGGAGGAGCCGCTAGAAATCCGAGTCGAGTACTGGTCGAAAGAGGCGCAAATCTCCGATAGTCTGGCGCTGACGATGCGGACACCCGGGCACGATCGTGAGCTCGCCGCGGGCTTTCTGGCGACCGAAGGTATCGTTCGGAGTCGGCAGCAGATCCTCAATCTGCGATTTCTTGGGACCGAGCCTTCGAATGAAATCGTTGCGGAGCTTTCGAAAGATGTGGAATTGGAAAGCTGGCGTCTGGCTCGAAGCACATTTGTGAATTCCGCGTGCGGGGTGTGCGGGAAGCGCAGCCGCGAAGCGCTGGCGCAAGAAACGTCCTATCAAAAGGACGAGTTTCAGGTTTCCGCCGCCCTCATCGACCAGTTGCCGGCTCTATTGCGTACACGGCAGCAGGGATTCGTGGAAACCGGCGGCCTCCATGCCGCGGCCATCGTGGATGCGCAAGGCAGCGTAGAGGAGGTTTTTGAAGACATCGGCCGGCACAACGCGCTCGACAAATTGATTGGCTCTTGCCTGCTGCGCGAGCGATTGCCTTTGGCCGATCGCGTCTTATTTATGAGCAGCCGGAGCAGCTTCGAGCTGGTTCAAAAAGCGGCAATGGCCGGCGCTCCGGTGCTGGCGACGGTGGGCGGGCCATCCAGCCTCGCAATTGAGACCGCGCGCCAGTACGGCATCACGCTCATTGGCTTTGTGCGCGAGCGCCGCTTCAACATCTATTCAGGCGAGTGGCGGATACACTCGTAGTGAGATGAAGTTGCGGTTCCGAAATAACAGCGTCCGCTTGCGTCTGAATCAACGCGAAGTAGCGGATCTGTCCTCCGGCAACGCTTTAGCAGAACAGGTTTATTTCCCCGGCGACGGCAACATTTCGTACATTTTGGAGCCTTCCCAGCTATCCTCTCCCGGTGCATCCTTTCGCGATGGCGTGATGCGCATCTCCGCGCCTCAAGCCGAAGTCGCCGAGTGGGCCAATAGCGATTCGATCGGGATCTATTTCGACCTTCCGGCGCGTGGCACGTCTCTTCGGGTCGCAATCGAGAAAGATCTCGAGTGCGTGGAGGGTGCGGCCGAAGAGCATGACCCCCTCGCGTTCCCAAGGGGTATAAGCAAGAATTGCTAGATTGCTGTAAATTAAACTAGATACGCCGATGTAGCCAAGATTCAACGCACGATGTAAGTAGTTGACGGTGTATGGACAGCACTTTGGTACTCGTCTTGCTAACGTCCGTTTCAGGGGGATCCACGTGAGCCACGTGTCTCGCGGTACGCTCTTTCCCGGCCTTCTTTTGGCGATGTGGGCAGCACAGTTTATGTGCGGTTCCGAGAGTGCCACGCCCTTAACCGCAGCCGCTATCGTTCAGAGGTCCGTGGCCATGAACGCCGCCGACTGGAAAGCGCAGCCCCAGTATTCCTACCGCGAGCAAGACATTAAAGGCAAGATTGACGAGGCTGGACGAACTCACTTCGATCAATCGAAAACCTACGAAGTGATGATGATCGGCGGGTCGCCGTACAACCGTCTGATCGCGATTGCCGATGAGCCTCTGAGCCGCACTCAACAGCAACAGGAGCAGGCCAAGCTTAACCGCGAAATCCAAAGACGCCAAAACGAACCGCGCAGCGACCGTTGGGACCGCATTTCCAAATATCAGAGTGACCGCTCCGAAGAGCACACGTTGATGCAGCAGATGGTTTCCGCCTTCCTTTTTCATCTGGCTGGCGAGCAGTCTATCGATGGCGCCGATTGTTATGTTCTCGATGCCGCGCCGAACCCGGATTACGTCCCTCCCGTTCCTCGCGCTCGAGTTCTGAAAGGAATGAAGGGACGGCTGTGGATTGAAAAGGCGCACTATCACTGGGCCAGAGTTGAGGCGGAAGTCATCAGCCCGGTCGAATTTGGACTGTTCATCGCCAAAGTAAAGCCCGGAACGCGCTTTGAGCTGGATCAAACCCAGGTCGGGGATGTGTGGCTGCCCAAATGCTTCACTCAAACGGTAAACGCCACCGTGCTCGGGCTATATGGCGTCCGGACCAGAGAAGAACAGCACTATTCGGACTACCGGCAAAATCTGCTCAGCGCGTCGCGTTAGCGCTTGCGATCATTGCCGGTGAACGTCCCGGTGGGTTTCTTTCACCGCAAATCCCGCCTTCTTTAACCGCTTTCGAATCTCTTGCGCGATCAGAACCGACCGATGATGACCGCCCGTGCATCCGAACGAGATTGTCAAATAGCTCTTTCCTTCGCGAATGTAGTGAGGGAGCAGGTAAATCAAAAGGTCTGAGATTCGATTGATGAACTCGGCCGTCTGGGGGAATGAGCGGATGTACCGCGCTACGCTCGGGTGGCGTCCGCTGAGCGCCTTGAATTCTGGGATGTAGTTTGGATTCGGAAGAAATCGCACATCGAACACGAGGTCGCTATCGGGAGGCACACCGTAGCGGAACCCGAAGCTATTGACGTAGACGACGATCTTCCCCGAATCCTGCGCCTCCTGAAACTTCTCGGAAATAAAGCGGCGGAGATCGTGAACATTGAGTTTTGAGGTATCGATGTACACATCCGAAAGTGAACGGATGGAAGCGAGACGCTCCCGCTCCTCGGTGAGGCTCTTGAGCACTGTTGATTCGTGTCCGAGCGGGTGCGGCCGTCGCGTCTCACTGAAGCGCCGTTGTAAGACCCCGTCGTCGGCATCGAGAAACAGCAGCGTTGCATTGAGATGCTTCTTCAGCTCCTGATACATCCGCGGAAACTGATCGAGCGCCTCGCCTTCGCGAATGTCGATGATCAGCGCCGCGCGTCTGCGGCTCTTCGAATCGTGAGTCAGATCTGCAAACTTAGGGACCAGCGCGATGGGAAGATTATCGACTGCGTAAAAGCCGAGGTCCTCGAAGGTCTTTAGCGCCGTGAGCTTGCCGGAGCCACTGGTTCCCGTAATGATCACCAAGTCGGGCATCGAGCGCGCTTGTTGTGCGGCGGGTTGCCAAACCGGTGGCTTTTGTCTTGACTTTCGGCATGAATGGTAAACGACGCGCGCTCGGCAGGTCGAATGACCACACCAGTGTAGCTGGCCAGCCTACGATTCGATCAGGTCGAAGTTGCCGTCCGGCCGCCGCACCAGCACCGAGAGGCAGTCGCGTTCGGAATCGTGATAGACAAAGTAATTGCCGTCTCTTTCCAATTCGAGCATGGCCTCTTCGAGCGTCATCGGCTTGCGGTCTTCCGTGTAATCCACGCGGAATACTCTCGGTTTGCGGGCCGCTCCGTTGCCCGGTTCTTTCGCGGTTTTTCATTGGCGACAGGCTCGGCGGGAGCGCTGTTTTCTTCCCAGTTTTCTTTGCTGGAGCGCACCGTTTTCGCATCGCGATGCGTGTCGCGCCAGCGCTGGCGAATTTCCAAAAGCTGCTTCTCTATCTTCTCGACGGCGTGATTGACCGCGGTTGCAAGATCCGCATCCGCGCCTTCGCCGACTAAGCCGTGATCGTAGAAGTTCATGCCAATTTTCACGCGGTGGAGATGACGCTCCGTTTGATGCGTGAGGTGAATTTCGCGCTCGCCGCGCTGCTCGATCAACCTGCCTAATTTGCTCAGCTTCGCGGTGACCTTTTTCTCCAGCTCAGGAGTGAATTCTCTTGTTTTGCCGGAATAGATAACCTTCATAATTGCCTCGCTCGGCGGTCCGCGAAGATCGCTTCAGCGGCTCGCCGGATGACGATCGCTACCTGTTAGGCGCGTACACGGCGCTGATGTGTCGATGGGATTTTCATGTCCTCCCGGTACTTCGCAACGGTCCGCC
Organism: uncultured Acidobacteriaceae bacterium; assembly: GCA_963722935.1. GTDB lineage: Bacteria > Acidobacteriota > Terriglobia > Bryobacterales > Bryobacteraceae > Bog-105. The sequence continues at coordinate 705,777 of CAVROY010000004.1, forward strand.
GGGTAACCTGAATGCCTTCCGTGTGCAGCCGCGCGGTGATCTGTTCGTCCGTCAGAGGATGTGCCGTATTCTCGTCCTCGATCATCTTCTTTACACGGCGCTTGACGATCAGCAGAGGCGTCGCGCTTCCCGACGGTCCCTGTACCGCTTCAGAAAAGAAGTATCGGAGCTCAAATACGCCCTGCGGCGTGTGGGCGTACTTGTTGGCCACGGCGCGGCTCACAGTCGATGGGTGCACGCCGATCTCTTCCGCCACTTCCTTGATCATCATGGGCTTGAGTTGATCGATACCGTCTTCCAGAAACTCGGGTTGCCGCCGGATGATCGAGTGGCATACGCGCAGAATGGTCTGTTTGCGCTGCTCGATGTTCTTGATCAATTGCAGCGCCGACGCGTAGCGCTCCTTCACATAATTGCGGATATCTTTGTTCGGCTCCTGCTCGCGGTCGATCATGCGCTTATACTCGCCGTTCAGCCGGAGCTGGGGAATATCGTCGTCGTTCAGGGTTATGACGTAATCGTCGCCATCTTTGGAGATGTAGACGTCCGGTTCCACCTGCCTCGCGCCGCCGCCGGAATATCGCAAGCCGGGCGCGGGATCGAGATGCCGGATCACGCTGACCGCAATTTGTATGTGTTCGAGCGGCCTGCCCATGACCTTGCTCAGTTGCGTCATCTGCCGCATCTCGAGGAGCTTTAGGTGATCATGCACGATCTTCCAGGCGACACCGTCGCGGCATCCGCGGACATCGAGCTGCAGCAGCAGACATTCGCGCAGGCTGGTCGCACCCACACCGGTTGGATCCAGCGATTGAACAGCCTTCAACCCGGCTTGTACGTCAGCCATGCTGAGACCTTCGGCCACCGCAATCTCTTCGATTGGAGTGGTCAGGTAACCGCTCTCTTCCAGGTTGCCGATGATGCTGTTCGCCGCCTGCCGCGCGCGCTCGGGAAGAACCATCACACTGAGTTGGCTTTGCAGGTAATCGCTCAGCGTCACCGGCGACGACAGAAAAGTCTCGAACGATGGTTTCTCGATTGCTTCCGAAGCGGGACTCTTGAAGCCGGGATCCAGATAATCGTCGAAGAAGCTGCCGAAATCGATCTCCTCAAACGGATCTGTTTCGGTTTTGGCCGGTTCTTCCACCGGATTGGGGGCCGTTGCAACCGCACCAGGAATTTCCGGATTCGCTGAATCTAGCGCAAAATCGCCGTCGGCGGACGTCTCGAAACTCTGCAGCGGCTCCGGTTGGTCCACCTTATCGAGAATCGCCTGGTCGGCGGGGTCCGATTCGCGCTCCCGTTCGAGGATCGACTGTACCTCCGCGGGAGTAAGGTCCTCGCCCGCTTCTGCCGCTTCTTCCAGAACCGGATTTTCCGCGATTTCATTAATGATCATGTCTTTCAGCTCCATGCGGTTGAGCTGAAGGACCGTGACCATCTGCACAAGCCCTGGTGTGAGTATCTGCTTCTGCTGGACTCCGAGATGCAGCCGTTGCGAGAGCGAACTCATTGGCTTTCAGTTTATCACCGTAAAGCAACCGCGCCGAGCAGTGAAAATCGCTGTTCAAGCGGTCGTTTTGCGGGTTTCCCCACGCAAAATCAGCTAACGAGAACGGGCGGGAAGTAGAAATTTTCGCCCAGGTAAATGCGCCGCACTTCGGGATCGTTCCCCAACGATTCAGGCGATCCGGCGCGAAAAATCCGGCCGTTGCTGATGATGTAGGCGCGGTCTGTAACCGCTAGAGTTTCCCGGACATTATGGTCCGTGACGAGAATCCCGATACCCCGGTGCTTGAGTTCCGAGATGATGCGTTGCAATTCCAGCACCTGAATAGGGTCAATTCCGGAAAAGGGCTCGTCGAGCAGAATAAAATCGGGTTTGAGAACCAGCGCGCGGGCGATCTCAACGCGCCGCCGCTCTCCGCCCGAGAGCATGTATCCCTTACTGTGCCGTACCGTTTCGAGACCGAGGTCGTCGATCAGATTTTGCATGCGCTCCCGCCGCTCGCGACCGCTGAGGGGAAGCGTTTGCAGGATGGCCATGAGGTTATCTTCGACGCTGAGCTTCCGGAAAACCGAAGGCTCTTGCGGCAGGTAGCTGACGCCCCGCTGTGCGCGGCGATACATGGGCAGCTCGGTAATGGAGGTTCCGTCCAGGAGAACTTCGCCCAAATCGGGGCTGATTAAACCTACGATGATGTAGAACGAGGTCGTTTTACCGGCGCCGTTAGGACCGAGCAGGCCGACCACTTCTCCCTGCTCCACACGAACCGTTACGCTATCGACAACTTTGCGGCCGTTGTAGGACTTCGAAATCTCAACGGTCTGTAAAGTTTTTGCGCGTCCGAAAGCAGCCACTACGGTGTCTCGACCACCATGTTTCATGATAGATGACCGGCAGGCTCTGGAGATGCTGAAAAGCTACGATGAAGGGAAGGGTTAATTATGGCATCGCTGGATTGGTCACAATGCCCCGCGGTCGAAAGCATCCCCGGCAAAGTCAGCGGCGCATGGGTCTTGAAGGGTACGCGGATGCCGGTCTCAGCCATCTTTGAGAACCTGGAGGCGGGAGCAAGTATCAACGACCTTATGGAGTGGTTCGAGGGGCTGGACCGCGAACAAGTGAAAGCCGTGATTGAATTCGCCGCTCGTAGCCTCGACAAAGTGCCAGAATATGCGCCATAGATGCTGGTTCTGTTCGATCAGGCAACACCCGTTCCACTACGCGCTTTCTTAAAAGACCACACTGTTAAAACGGCATGGCAGCAAGACTGGCACCGGCTCAGGAACGGCGACCTATTAAAAGCCGCGGAAGAAGCCGGATTTGATTTGATTTTGACGACTGATAAGAATCTCCGATATCAGCAAAACCTCACAAACCGCAGGATTGCCATTGTGGTGCTCGGCAAGCAGCAGTGGCCCGAACTTCGTGCGCACGTTCAGCTCGTCGTGGAAGCCATGAAAAGCGCCACGCCAGGCAGCTATACGGAAGTGGAGATTCCGCAAGATACCCCTTGATTGGAAACGAACTGTAAAACGATTAGCGGGTTGTGAAAGCATCTTAGGCTTAACGAGTAAATGTATGATACGCGGTGAATGGAAGCTGCGTTTCTACGAGAAAGACGCCGCCGCTTGGCTCTCGCGGCTCTGGTGGGAACGCTTTGCTGCTTTCGTCTGGCGCATGTTCACCTGCTGTGGGCCGACGAAGATTATCACCTCGCGGCGGCCATGCAACTGCTGCACGGCAAACTGTTCTACCGCGATTTCTGGTACGACAAGCCTCCGCTAAGCGGCCTGTATTATGCGCTAATCGGCGGCTATGGCGGCTGGGCTCTGCGCATCCTGGACGCAGCTTACATTGCGCTGGCCTGCTCCCTCGCCTATCGCTTGGCGCGCTCCTGGTGGGGAGAAGCGGAAGGCTGGGTGGCCGCGCTGCTGCTCGCATTCTTCACCACGTTTTATCTGCCGTCCGCCGTCATCCCGTTTGCCGCCGATGCCTTGATGCTGGTGCCTCATCTGGCCTCGGTTTATTGCGCCTCGCGCGGCCGGGCCGTTTGGGCCGGGGTGTGGGCGGGGATTGCTTTTTGGGCGAATCCCAAAGCCGTGTTCGTGCTGGGTGTGATTTTGGTGTGGCTCTGGCCGGCATGGCTGCCACTACTCGCCGGTTTCGCGGTTCCTATCGTCGCCGGGCTGGTTCTGGCGCTCGAGTTCGGCGCCTGGCAGCCATACCTCGAGCAGGTCTGGCACTGGGGGCTGCTGTATGCGCAAGGTTCACCGGTTGGACATCCGATCAAACTTGGTCTGGTCCGCACGGCCGATTGGCTCGGCTTTCATGCGGCGCTCGCGGTGGGAGTTCTCTTGGCCGTTCCCAAATTGGCGCGGCAGGAGCGGTGGAAACTCGGCGCCTGGGTGGCTCTATCGTTCCTTGCAGTTTGTCTCGGAACCCGCTTCGCGCCTCATTATTATCTGCAAGTACTGCCGGCGATGGTGATAGCAGCCTCGCGCGGCCTGGTAGTGGGAATCCGGCGGACGCCCAGATTGGCCGCTGTGGTGATCGGCTTGACGCTGATTGTGCCATTCGTGCGCTTCGGACCGCGCTACGCGATGCTCGCTTATGATGATTTCGCCCATCGCCCGCCGGACTGGTCCGATGTTGCTTTGGATCTAGACAGCCAGGCTGTCGCGCGCAAAGTCGACTTGCTGGCGCAGCCGGGTGACACGCTTTTCGTGTGGGGCTACCGCCCCGATATGTACGTGTACAGCCGACTCATCCCGCTTGGTTTGTTCTGGGACTCGCAGCCGTTGACCGGCGTTCCGGCAGATCGCCACCTCGCGGCAACGAATCCGATTTACGGCGGACCGGCCGCGGCGAATCGTGAACAACTCATCCGCACGAATCCGGCATTTCTAGTGGATGGCTTGGGCCTGCTGAATCCGAAGCTGAAGCCGGACGTTTATCCGGAGCTTCGGCCGTGGCTGGCCCGGTACAGGGTCGTCGATCGAACCAAGCTGTCCTTGATTTACCGTCGCATCCACGAGCCGCTGATGAACCGCTGATTCTTCGATTCGTTGACCGCGGCTATTTCTTTTTCATCTGCGTGTAGGCGAGGTTCTTTTTTTCGCCGGTCACGACCAGGCGGCCGTCATCGTCGTAATACGTAAGCTGCTGGCCTCGGGTAATGCCTTTATAACTGTCCAGCATCTGCGGCGAGCCGCCGTTCATGACGACTTTGTTTTCTTTGGTGTAGTACTCGCAATGAGCGGCCGTTCCGGTGCGTGTCCGGCCCGGCGCGACAACGTTGTAGATGGTTACATTGCCATCGGCGAAGGCGTGGTCGAGCGACGACTGGTTGTCATTGGGGCTGGTTTTCGGCGTGAGATAAGCCAGAACTTCTTTTGCGTCGACCGTCATCTTTTCGCGTGTGAATTTTACCCCGCCCGTGTAATCGGCAACCCGTGTGTCGTCGCGGTAGAAGAGTTCCGGCGCGCTCACGGTTGTGAAGATCGGAGAGCCGGTATCGCTGTTCGCTTTGTTATCCAGTAGCTCGCTTACGACGTTTCCGATGGCGTGTATCGACTGCGAATCGCGGTCGATGTCGATGAGATTCGCGGAAAGGCGATTCGCTCCCTGCCACATTACTGCGTGGTCTTCGTAATGCACCTTCGTGTTGTTCTCCCGTGTCTGCATCTTGCCGGCTTGCGCTTCCATCGTTTTGGTGTCGTCCAGCATGGAGGTTCCCGGCTTCTGGTTTTTGTTGGGTTGGTGGATCGAAACAACGTGACCCGTAGCGTCCATATCGCCGTTCGCCTGATTCATCACAATCTGATCCGCTACTGCCGATCCGGTATCGTCCGTTACGTGGGCGGAGCCATCGAGAGTAATGCGATTCGCTTGCTGATCGAGAAATGCCTTCCTGGCCCACGCTTTCCGCACGCCTTCCTCGTAGCGGAAATTGCCCGTCTGTGAGATTGTGGCGACCTGATTTGTGTCCGGAAGAAATTTCGCGATTAACAGATCGCTCCAGGTGAGCGCGGGAGGCTGCGGCGCTCCCGGCTTTTGGTTTTCTCCGGGAACAGCTCGTACCGGCGTCGCGGAAGCCGGTTTGTCGGTGTGGGTCGCGGCGTTCCAGGCCATAAACGAATCGACATAGCTGGATGCGCCATAGATCACCCGCAAATGCGAGCAATCGATAATGCGGTGCGACTGCTCTGGCCGGTTCGGTTTGAACTCTAACTGGGCCTGCGAGGGAGTACGAATCTCCTGCACTTCACGGCCGCCCGGTTTCATTTCGAGCTCGATGTGCTCGCTGCGCAAAATCCGCGTCTCCGCCAATTGCACGCCGGGCTGCGGTAGCGGAACCGATTCGGCGACCGCGTGCCCGTCCGCCAGCACCAAGTGAAGGTCGCTATTGTCCTGCTCCTGCCCTTTTACTTGTTTTGTGGTGACGGCAAAGCGTAAATCGGCCCGGTTGCCGGTGATGGTGGTTTGCGAGCCGGGCTCGGCCGCTAACTACCTTGGCGTTATTCTCGCCGACGATGTTCACCAGGTTCCCGTCGTCGTCAAAAAGCGCCGTCATTTTGTCGGCGGAATATGTCGTCCGGCGATTTTCCCGATCGTCGGTGCCGGAGCCGTGATCGCCGACGATTTGCCGCAGCCGGCCGTCATCCAGCGTGACGACCGGATTTTGTGCCTCGATAGTCGTCGATTGCCGCTGCATTTTCGCCGAAGGCGACAGGTAGACCTTTTGTTCCGCCTCTTTGTACACCAAATCCGAAGTCTCGATGTGCATCTTGTTCTCCGGTGGCCCATCGCCAATCCAGTCGAGCGCGATCTTCGACTTCAGGTGCAGAATTTTGGTGTTCGGATCGTACTCGGCGCCTACCGCCTGTCCATCCCCTTTGGGGAACACGAACGAGGCCGGCTGATCGGTGCTTGCCCTGCCTGTTTTGGTTTCGTAAGCGATGCCGGAAGTCGTGACCCGCACGCGCTTGTTTGCTTCGTCCGGATTGGCTGCATCTTTATCCGCCGGGACGTGCATCACGATCAAAACCGGGCCGTCGGATTTCAGTAACTCTGCTTTTTCGTTGAAAAACGCCTTGTCGCTCTTGACGTATGTGTACGACCCGGCATCTTTGTCGTAGAGACGCATCGCGAGGCCGTGAATCTCGAGCGTGGAAGGGTCGCGCGTGGCCTGCATGGAATCGGCCTTCAGCCGCACAATCGGCTTTCCCGTCTGCGCATCGGTCTTGTTCCAGGCCCACCCGTTCGGTGTTTTCGCATCGTAGCCGACGGCGATCACCGGAGCCATCGTTGCATGCTCGCGACGGGCCCTAGCGATACGAAGCTTCAGGGTGTAGGCAACCCCGATGGTGACCAGAGCTGCGGCGATTGCCAGAAAAATCGAGATACGCCGCATGGGAGGCAGGACTATAGGCCAGCATAGCAATCGTAACCCAGACACTCACAACCGAAAGAAAGTTGAGCGGAAGAAGCTCAATCTACCGAGCGCTAACAATGTAACTTCAATAGGTCTAACAACTTACAACAAGTACTTGTCACTCGCCTATCGAGTGTGCTAAAACAACGTGTGGGCGGTCGGTACGCGATCTGCCCGATCAATTCAAATTTACGCTAGTGTCCCACTGGAGGTTTTGAGTATGGATATTCGACCGCTACACGACCGCGTTGTGGTCAAACGGATCGAAGAGGGCGAGACCATGCAGGGTGGTCTCTACATCCCTGATTCTGCAAAGGAAAAGCCGCAACAGGGCCAAGTGCTCGCAATCGGCAAAGGCAAGCGCACGGATGACGGCAAGCTGCAGCCGCTCGATGTGCAAGTCGGCGACCGCATTCTGTTCGGAAAGTATTCCGGCAGCGATATCAAGCTGGACGGAGCCGAGGTTCTGATCATGCGCGAGGACGAAATTCTCGGCGTGCTCTCTAACGGCGCTTCGGCTGCCAAGGCTAAATAGGAGGAATATAGGAAAAATGGCTGCAAAACAGATTGTTTATAGCGAAAATTCGCGTCAGGCGATTCTTCGCGGGGTCAATCAGCTCGCCGACGCCGTGAAGGTGACACTCGGTCCGAAGGGCCGAAATGTCGTTCTGGAGAAAAAGTTCGGCGGTCCTACCATCACCAAGGACGGCGTGACGGTCGCCAAGGAAGTGGAGCTCAAGGATCCGCTGGAGAACATGGGCGCTCAGATGGTGCGCGAGGTTGCGTCAAAGACCTCCGATATCGCCGGCGACGGCACCACGACCGCGACGATTCTGGCGCAATCGATTTTCCGCGAAGGCGTGAAATCGGTGGCCGCGGGCGCGAACCCGATGGCCCTGAAGCGCGGCATTGAGAAAGCCGTCGATCGGGTCGTCGAAGAAGTAAAGAAATTTTCCAAGCCCGTTTCCGGCGATGCCATTGCGCAAGTCGGCACGATCTCGGCCAACGGCGATGCGACCATCGGCAACATCATTGCCGAAGCCATGAAGAAGGTCGGCAAAGATGGCGTCATTACGGTCGAAGAATCCAAGACCATGGTGACCGAGTTGCAGACCGTCGACGGCATGCAGTTCGATCGCGGTTATCTGTCGCCTTACTTTGTGAGCGATCCGGATCGCATGGAAGCGGTTCTCGAGGATCCATACATCCTCATTCACGAGAAGAAGATCAGCAATATGAAAGATCTTCTGCCACTGCTCGAGCAGATCGCCCGCTCCGGCAAGCCGCTGCTGATCATCGCCGAGGAAGTGGAAGGCGAAGCGCTGGCGACATTGGTTGTGAATAAGCTCCGCGGCACGCTGAATGCCTGCGCGGTAAAAGCTCCTGGCTTCGGCGATCGCCGCAAGGCCATGCTCGAGGACATCGCGACCCTCACGGGCGGCAAGCCGATTATGGAAGAGACCGGCATCAAGCTCGAAGGTGTTCGTTTGGAGGATCTCGGCCGCGCCAAGCGCGTCACGGTGGATAAGGACAACACCACTATCGTGGACGGCGCCGGCACTCAGAAGAACATTGAAGGCCGCATCCGGCAGCTTCGCAATCAGATCGAGGAGACCACCTCGGACTACGATCGCGAAAAGCTGCAGGAGCGCCTGGCGAAGCTCGCAGGCGGCGTGGCCGTTATCAAGGTCGGGGCCGCTACCGAGACCGAGATGAAGGAGAAGAAGGCGCGCGTCGAAGACGCCCTGCATGCAACCCGTGCAGCGGTCGAAGAGGGCATTGTTCCAGGCGGAGGCGTTGCGCTACTGCGCGCCGGTCAAAGTCTGCAAGGACTGAAGGCCGAAGGCGACGAGCAGATCGGCATCGATATCATTCGTCGTGCTTCCGAAGAGCCGCTGCGCCAGATCACCGGCAACGCCGGCTTTGAGGGCGCGATCATACTCGAGAAGGTTCGCGGGAATTCCGACAACAATTTCGGCTTTAACGCGGCCAATGGCCAGTATGAAGACCTGGTGAAATCGGGTGTGATCGATCCGACCAAGGTCACTCGGTCCGCTTTACAGCATGCCGCTTCCATCAGCGCTCTGATGCTGACGACAGAAGCCATGATCTGCGAAATTCCCGAGAAGAAGGCTCCGGCTGGACCTCCAGGCGGCCACGGGCCGGATATGGATTACTAAGACAAAATTCAAAAGTAAGCGCTTCAGCCCGCTTGGCCAATGGCCCGGCGGGCTTTTTTCTGTTTAGCGCCCGCGCGCCCTGATGGGTGCCTGTAATTATTTCCCCCGGCTTGGAATCTATTTACGGCAACCGTATAAGCCAGGAGAGAAGTTACCATGAAGCACCCCGTTTGCAAGGCCGCCTTGCTTGCCGCCTTGTCGATTGCCGTGTTGAACGGACAAGGAACGCAATCGGACAGCAGCTCCGAATCGAACCCTGCTTCCGGCTTACCTCTTCACACGAAAAGTAACCGGATTGTCAACCGCGCGGGCAACCGTTTCAAATTAGCCAGCGTGGCCTGGTATGGGGCCGAGAGTACCGACTTTGTTGTGGGCGGCCTGCAACTGGAGCCGTTAGCAGCCATCGTTCATCGGATTCGCCGCATGGGATTTAACTCTGTACGCCTTCCCTGGTCAAACGAGCTGTATGAGAGCAATCCTGTAGTGCCCGATTACGCCGTCACGGCAAATCCGCAACTCAAAGGCTTGCGCGCGATGAAGGTCTTCGATATTGTCGTGCATGCGCTCGCCGCCGAAGGATTGCTGGTGATTCTCGATAATCACAACAGCAACGCGGAGTGGTGTTGCAGTAATGACGGGAACCAGCTTTGGTACAACGCTCAATACCCGGAGACGAATTGGATTGCCGATTGGAAAGGTATGGTGGCGCGATTCCAGGATCTGCCGCAAGTGATCGCAGCCGATCTGCGCAACGAACCGAGAATTACGGCAACCTGGGGCGGCGATCCTTCAACTGACTGGCACGCAGCGGCGGAGCGTGGCGGCAATGCCGTACTGAGTGTCAACCCGAAACTGCTGATCATTGTGGAAGGCGTGAATTACGCGCTGGATCTGACCGGAGTGGCAAGCCTGCCGGTCAACCTGAGTGTGGCAAACCGGCTGGTTTATTCAGCGCACGATTATCCATTCGATCACAATGGGCTAACCAGCGAGTCTCAATTGGCTACACAGCTCAATCAGAACTGGGGGTACATCATTACGCCCGATCAACCCTATACCGCGCCAGTGTGGCTCGGCGAATTTGGGAATTGCCACACCGCATCCACCTGCATCACTGATACGACGTCTTCGGACGGCTCCGGCGGCCTCTGGTTTGCGAGTATCCGCCAATACCTGGCGAGTAACGACATCGACTGGTCCTGGTGGGCGGTCAACGGCACCGAGACAACGGGCAGCGGGCGCACTTTCGGCGGCGAGGAAACCTATGGCGTGCTCAATCCGTATTGGAATGCGCCTGCCATCCCGAATGAGATAAACCCGCTGCCGACACTGAATGTGCTGGGCGCACTGCAGACTATTGCGCAGCCTAATCAGGGACCAGGCGTCGCACAAATCTACCCGCCGCTTATCGCCATGACGCTACCACTGCCCGGCAGCACCATCGTCTCCGGGACAGCGTTGACGCTCAGCGCCGATGCGAACCTGCGCGTGGGAAGCAGCGATTCGATCACGAAAGTAAACTTCTATGCCAATGGAAACCTGATTGGCAGCGCCTCATCCGTGCCTTACACAATGATGTGGTTGAATATCGCGCCGGGCCATTATGAGCTGCAAGCCAAGGCTGTGACCGGGCACGGGAACACAGTCGCGTCCGAGAAAGTGCCTGTACAAGCTATCAATTACGTGGGCCGGCCGGTGCAATACCGTTCCGCTATCGCCATTGACTTCGTGGGCTCCGGCACTCCCATGGCGCCCAGCGAGATAGCGGGCGTGGTTCCACAGGCGAACTGGAATCAGGCGCAAGGAGCTTCGGGGGAATTGGCAAATCTTGTCGATTTGAACGGGAGGGCCACCAGCGCACTGGCGACGTGGACAGCCACGAACACCTACGATACAGCGATCGCCGACCAGCCTGGAAATTTCCGCATGATGAAGGGCTATCTGGACGACAGCAACACCGTCCCGAACACGGTCCAAGTGACCGCGTTGCCGTCCAGTTTCAAGACCTACGACGTGATTGTGTATTTCGACGGAGCGAACGGGACGGCCTCGCGCGCCGCAAATTTCCGGATCACTACGCTGGACGGCGGCCACGTCCTCGGCTGTTCCGGGGAGCTGCGCGAAGGCAGCACGGTTTCCGGCCTCGATGCGGCCAATACCGACTTTAGCGGGACATTTACGCAAGCCACCGGCGGATCGGCGGGCAATTATGTGGAGTTCGTCAATTGCACCGGAAACAACTTCAGCCTCGCACCCGTTCACGGAGGATCGACGGACAATCAGGTGCGCGCGCCGGTAAACGGAATCCAGATTCTGGCTCACTGAGCGAAACGGGGCGGTCGGCCCCCCGCACTTCAAAGCCAGCGCCACGACGTATTTCGGTACTGCAATTCACGGTAGAATTCGGCCATGAGTGAGTCGCAGCTCGGCGACCCCGACCAGCAGCCATCACTGTGGCAGGAGCATATCGATGTTTGCAGGAGCATCGAGAACGAAAACCGCGATCCCCGTCTCATCCAAGTACAGCAACTTTGGGTCTTCTTGGAACAACACAAGAGGGAGAAGTCAGAAGGCGACACCCAGATGGCCGACGAGATATTGCGGACGGCGAAAACGCATTATGATGCGATCGAGGAGAAGAACCCCCACTTTCCGCCTGACCTTCGCACTCGCCTTGACACTCTGAAACGCGAGCTGGACGAACTGCTCCGCCACTAAAATCTCGCACTGGAGCGGCATTGATCTCCACTTTTCGGTTTGTTGTCCGAACACGCGCCAACGTTCCACAATCGAGCAGTGGAAGAGTCGCCGGCGAGTCGAATTGGTGATAAGTGTGGCATTTCGTCATGGCTGCGTAGTCAAGCCGATGGGAAATACTCGAAGTACTGTGGCGTTCAGCTGCGCTCCGCACTCGAACAAGCCGGGGTTCGGTACGCAATATACCGGAGCTTCGTAATTTAGTGTTGCGCAGGCACGGTATGCGCCTGACTCGAAGGCGGCACGATCCCTTTGAGGCGCAAATAGACGCACATATAGCCGTACTCTTCGTTATCGTGAGCGATGTTGCCGTACAAGATGCCGAGTTCGCTGTGCTGCGTGCGGCCGCCTCCGACGACATGGGCCATATTGCTCGCGTTGACCGAATCGTAGGCTTTGTCGCATTCATCGCCCGTTTGCCGGAGCGCCGCGACGAGGTCCGCTTTCGATTTCAGCGAGGCGGGATCCAACTGGGTGTGCGTGCCCTCCACCGCGGAGCAATAGTGGGCCTGCGCTTGCACGATATGGCCAACCAGTTGGCCGAAGGTTCGGATGTCGGGCGTCGGCTGGAAACTGTAGTTCTCTTCCGGCATCGCCTCGGCGGCTTTCACGATATTCTCTTTGACGTGATCGAAGGCCTGCTTCGCCTCGGTCGTGACGGGGCTGTCATTCTGCCCGTACAGCGAGAAACAGCCGGCGATGGCGGCTGCGGCAATCCATTTGCAATAGAGATTCATTTAACGCTCCTCTATTTATATTGCCGGTTTGAAATCGGGGAAATGGCAGGGAGCGGATAAAGCGATGATTCGCTAGAATAAGCCGTCCGCATGTCGCCTACGTCCGGAACGCGGGTTGGCCCGTACGAACTGATCGCGCCCCTCGCCTCAGGTGGCATGGGCGAGGTGTGGACCGCTCGCGATACGCGTCTGGACCGCACGGTTGCCATCAAATTTCTGAAAGACCGTTTCTCGGCGCGATTCCAGAACGAAGCGCGGAGCATTTCGGCGCTGAACCATCCGCACATCTGCACGCTCTACGACGTCGGTGACAACTATCTTGTTATGGAATATGTGGAGGGCCGCCCGGCAAAGGGTCCTCTGCCTCTGGAGGAGGCCTTGCGCTATGCGATCCAGATCGCGGATGCGCTGGCGGCCGCTCACCGCCGCGGCATTGTCCACCGCGATTTGAAGCCTGCCAATATTCTGTTGACCGAATCCGGAGCGAAGCTGCTGGATTTCGGGCTCGCCAAAACGCAGTGGCATATCAACGGCGAATCCGACGACACCCAGACCATGAATCTCACCGAAGAGACCATCATGGTCGGGACCCCTCAATACATGTCGCCCGAACAGGCTGAAGGCGGTGCCGTCGATGCAAGATCGGACATTTTCAGTTTTGGCGCGGTTCTGTATCAATTGCTTACCGGACGTGGAGCTTTTCAAAGGGAATCTCGCGCCTCGACACTCGCCGCAATCCTGCGCGATGACCCTCCCGCGTTGTACGCCACGCCCGAAATCGAAGCCATCACCGCTCGCTGTCTGCGCAAGCAGGCTTCTGAGCGCTTCCAAACCATCGCGGAAGTGCGAGTCGCCCTCGAACACGCTGTCACCACGTTCCGGTCGCAGGCGCAACCTTCCATCGCCGTTTTACCGTTTGCAAATCTCACCTCCGACAAAGAAAACGAATACTTCAGCGATGGATTAGCGGAAGAAATCATCAATGCGCTCACCAGCGTTCCCGGTCTGAAGGTCACGGCACGAACATCCGCCTTTGCCTTTCGTGGAAAAGAGCAGGACATTCGCACCATTGCCGAACTGCTGAACGTGCGCACGGTTCTGGAGGGCAGCGTGCGGCGCGCGGGCAGCCGCATCCGCGTTTCCGCACAACTGATCAACGCATCCGACGGATATCAACTCTGGGCGGGACGCTATGACCGCGAGATGACCGATATTTTCGCGCTGCAGGATGAGATCGCTCAAGCGATTGTCGCCAAGCTGACGCCAAAGCTTTCCCGGAATGTCGCTGCGCGCAAGCAGGCCACAACGAATCTGGACGCTTATCACGAGTATTTGAAAGGCGTGTACCACCTCGCCCGCCAGACGCCGGAAAGCTCTATCCAGGCGCGAAAACATTTCGAACAGGCGATTGCGCTCGATCCCGTCTATGCAGACGCGCATGCCGGTCTGGGAGATTTCTTTTTCATTCTGGCGTTGAACGGCGTGCAGTCGGCGCGAGAGCTGATGCCCTTAGCCAAATCCGCACTACAGAGAGCGCTGGAGCTGGATGCCGACCTGTCGGACGCGCACGCGAGCTTGGGCGTCATCGCCACCACGTACGATTACGATTCGACGGCTGCCAAGTGGCACTTCCGTACCGCATTTTCCAATGAACCGCTTTCCTCGCGCGTCCGATACCGCGCTGCGTTATACGGCTTGCTGGTGGCCGGGCGTGTTCCGGAAGCGATTCAAGAGATGGAGCACGCTGCCGATCAGGACCCGCTCTCGAGCCTCGCCACGACGCTGCTCGCGTATGCGCTGTACACGGGCGGATTTAACGACAGAGCCGCTTCCGAGCTTCGGAAGGCCATTGAATTCGATCGCGGGCAATGGCTCGCTTATTTTGTCTTGGGCTTAACGCACGCAATTCAAGGCCGCATAGCCGAAGCTGTCGCCACCCTGGAAGTCGGCCACAGCGTGGTACCGTGGCAGTCCTGGACCGCTGGCCTGCTCGCCGGATTGTGTAAGCTGCTGGGCCAAACTGATCGGGCCGCGGCGCTGATGGAACAAGTCTCAGCGCGTCCCAACGGATCGGCGTTGGGACTTGCAACCTTCTATACCGCCACATCGGATTACGATCGCGCAGTCGAGTACTTCGGGAAGGCGATTGACGAGCGCGACCCCATGGCCATCTTTGTCGGAACGGATCCCTTTTGGCGCGGCGTGCGAACCCATCCGCGCGGCCGCGCGTTGCTTGAGCGAATGAATCTTCCGGGAGGCGAATCCGCTGTCAGCGCTTCTTCGAAGATTTCTTAGAAGACGACTTCTTCGAAGAACTGCTCTTCTTCGACCCAGAACGTTTCTTGCTGGAGGCTTTTTTGCTCGCCCCCTTCTTCGGGACGTTCGCTCCGGAACGGCGCGCTTCACTCAGGCCGATCGCAATGGCTTGCTTCGGGTTCTTGACTTTCTTTCTGCCTCCCGATTTCAACTCGCCATGCTTGTACTCATGCATGACCTTCTGCATTTTCTTGCGGACGGTCCGCTTGGATTTCGGGCCCGAACCCGAAGAAGATCGCTTCGAGCTGCCTTTTTTCTTAGTCGGCACTACTTCACCTCCTCTGTTGTGGAGACGGTCTGCAGCTGATTTGTTTCAAAGGGATGCGCGCTCCGGTTGATATCCTGACTAGTTAGAGGTCTTTATTGAATCGACTTTCTGCCGCGTTTCGGAGCTTCTTTGCCATCCTCTTTTCAGGGCGTCTACCGGAAGACATCGCCGTTCATTTCGGTTATGCCAAAGCCAAACCGGCCGCACCCGTAGTTCCGGAAATGCCTAAAGCAAAAACCAGCGACGGAGCGTTGCAGCTTCTCCACATTCTGCAGCGCGACTCGCGCATTGTCGATTTTCTGATGGAAGATATCGCCGGCTACCAGGATGATCAAATCGGGGCGGCAGTCCGAACGCTGCATTCCGATTGCAAGGCGAGCTTGACCCGTCATTTCACCTTGACTCCGGTGCTGGATGGCGTCGAAGGTACGTATCAGAAGCTGGATGGCTCGAAAGCTCCCGATCCCAATCGCATCAAGCTCATCGGCAATGTTCCGGCAAGTGGCAAGGTTCCGGGCGGCACGTTGCGGCACCGCGGTTGGATGGCTGCTTCGGTGAATCTGCCCGCGCTCGGTAAACAGGATCCTTCGATTCTCGCGCCCGCAGAGATCGAAGTCGAGTAATTTCGGCCGCAGGTTCATGCCCGAATACATCATCGGTATTGATCTCGGCACCACCAACAGCGCGTTGGCCTACGCGCCCATTTCGGCTGCCGATCAGGACTTGCCCAACGTCCAGCTCTTCCAAATCGCGCAGCTTGTCAATCCGGGCGAAGTTGGCGATCTCGATCTGTTGCCGTCGTCGCTCTATATCCCCGGAGCAAACGAATTTGTCGAAGGCGCGCTTGCGCTTCCATGGAATCCGCAGCCGGAGTACATCACCGGCCGCTTAGCGCGCGTGCGCGGAGTTGAAAACGCAACGCGTCTCGTCAGCTCCGCCAAGTCATGGCTTTCGCATCAAAGCGCGGACCCAACACAGCCCCTTCTTCCTTTAGCTGCGCCAGAAGGTATTCCAAGAATTTCGCCGGTCGAAGCATCGCGGCAATATCTGCTGCATCTGCTTTCGGCTTGGGATCATTCGCATCCGGAAGCGAAGCTCGAAAATCAATCCGTCCTCATCACGGTTCCCGCCTCATTCGATGCAGCGGCGCGGGAGTTGACCCAGCGAGCTGCAAAACTCGCCGGGTACCCGGACGCGATCGTCATTGAAGAGCCGCAGGCCGCGTTCTATGCCTGGATCGAGCGCAATCCGGATTGGCGCGAACAAGTTAAGCCGGGCGACCTGATTCTGGTGATCGACATTGGCGGCGGAACTACCGATTTCACGTTGATTGCTGTTACCGAGCAATCGGGAGAACTGCAACTCGAGCGCGTAGCAGTCGGCGAGCATCTGCTGCTGGGCGGCGACAATATGGATCTGGCGGTCGCGCGCTACGCGGAGCAGCAGTTTGCGCAGAAGGGGACCAAGCTGGATCAGATCCAGTTCCATTCCCTATGGCAGCAGTGCCGCACTGCCAAGGAACTACTTCTGTCGAGTGATTCCTCTCGTGCGAAAGACCAGCCTCTTACGATCCTCGGTCGCGGCACCGGTTTGGTGGGTGGAACGATTCGGGGAAAAATCAGCCGCGAGGAAGTTCGGTCGTTGTTGCTCGATGGATTTTTCCCGGTTGTCGACTCCGACGCCGTCCCGCAGCGGCAGCGTCGCGCCGCGCTGGTGGAAATTGGTCTGAACTACGCAGCCGACGCTGCCGTCACCAAGCATTTGGCTCAATTTTTGCGCCAAGCCACTGCGACCGCAGGCGCCGAGGGCTTCGCCCGCCCCACTCATCTGTTGCTGAACGGCGGAGTGCTGCAAGCCGGTTCCATTGAGCGCAGGATGTTCGACGTGCTGAACGGCTGGTTGCAGCAGGCCGGCGCCGCGCCTGTCGTCGAGCTTGTAAATGAAACGAAGCAGGCAGATCTCATGCACGCTGTCGCACACGGCGCGGCTTACTACGGCTGGGCTCGAACCGGCAAGGGCGTGCGCGTGCGCGGTGGTGTGCCACGAACGTATTACGTCGGGATTGAGAGTTCTCTGCCTGCCGTTCCCGGCATGTCCGCGCCGATGAAGGCTCTCGTCGTCGTACCGTTCGGGTTGGAGGAAGGCTCCACGGTAAAGCTCCCCGATCGCAAATTTGCTCTGATTGTCGGCGAGCCTGCCGAGTTCCGCTTCTTCTCCTCCCTTTCGCGCAAAAACGATGTGCCCGGCGCACTTCTCGACGAAATCGCCGGCGATATGGAAGAGCTTTCGCCCATCGAAGTTTTCCTGCCTCCGCATGCGGACGGAAGCCGCGAAGAAGTCGTGCCCGTCACGCTGGAAAGCAACGTCACCGAAACCGGAATGCTGGAGCTCTGGTGCGTTGCTTCTGACGGGCGGCGCTGGAAGCTCGAGTTCAACGTCCGCGAACGTGCGGCGGCCGCATGAACATCGGCATCGATCTAGGGACAACCAACTCTGCGCTGGCCTACATCGATCCGAAGGAAGCAGCCGAGGCCGATTTTCCTCCGATTCATGTCCTGCCGATCGAGCAGCAGGTGGATGCCCAACGCACCGCCGCCTTACGCACTCTGCCCTCGTTTCTTTTTCTGAGCGACCCGCCGGTCGTGGGCGCGTATGCTCGCGATCAGGGCGCGCTGCTTCCCACCAGAACCGTTCACTCTGCCAAATCGTGGCTCTCTAATTCGGAAGCGGACCGCACCGCAAAGATTCTGCCCTGGGATTCACAGGAAGAAGGGCGCGTGCTCTCGCCCGTCGAAGCATCCACGCGCTACCTGGCTCATCTCGGTGACGCGTGGGAACAAGCCAAAGGCGCTCCGCTCGGCGAGCAAAACGTGGTCCTTACTGTTCCTGCAAGTTTCGACGAAGAAGCGCGGGAGCTGACCGTGCAAGCCGCTCGCGATTCCGGCATCGAGCAACTCACATTGCTTGAAGAACCTGCAGCCGCGTTCTACGCGTGGATCGCCGGCCACTTGGCGCACTCGAATAAAGCGCTGTTCGATGGTCAAATCGTTCTGGTTTGCGATGTGGGCGGCGGAACCAGCGATTTCACACTCGTCCGAGTCGATCGCGAAGGCGACCGCGTTCAATTTACGCGCACCACGGTTGGCCGTCATCTGTTGCTCGGCGGCGATAACCTCGATCTCACGCTTTCCTGGCTCGCCGAATCGAAGCTGGGAAAAACTCTCTCGCTACGGCAGCGCAGCGCGTTGCGGCGGCAATGCTCGTCGGCAAAAGAAACGCTGTTGGCGCAAGGCGGGCCGGCGAGCGTGGACGTGACCATAGTCGGAGCAGGCTCTACGCTCATCGGCGGGACTCTCAAAACGTCGATCGCACGCGAGGAGGTTCTCGAAATCGCGCTTGGCGGTTTCCTTCCTGTTTGCAATCTCAGCGATGTCCCGCAGCAGGAAAAGCAGAGTGTTTTTCGCGAGCTGGGTCTGCCCTATGTTTCCGATCCGGCGATCACGCGGCATCTAGCGGAATTTCTTCACAATTCTCCCGCAGCCGAGCGCGGAGTCAACGCCATCCTGTTCAACGGCGGCTTTTTCATTCCGCAGGTTTTCCGCGAGCGCGTTCGCGACGTGGTGGAACACTGGTTCGGCCGCAAGCCCCTGCTGCTTGAAAATCACGATCTGGATCTTGCGGTCGCGGTGGGCGCCTCCTATTATTCCTACGTGCGCGCCTCCGGCAGCGGCGTGCTGGTTCGCGGCGGTCTGCCCCGCGCATACTTTGTCGGCCTGCAGGAATCGGGCGCTTCGTCTATTCAGGCCGTCTGTCTCGTTCCGCGTGGAACGGAAGAAGGTAGCGAGATTCGCCTGGAAGAGCCGGAGCTCGAGCTGCTCGCCAATACGCCAGTCGCTTTTCGCTTATACAGCTCGTTAAGCCGTACCGATGATGCGGCGGGAGATGTGGTCGCATTTGATCCCGCGGGCGACATGCTGGACCCGGCAAGCGATCCGCGCCTGCATGCTCCATTAGCTGCCGTCATCCGCTTCGGTAAAGGCGGCGAACGGCGCGTCCCCGTTACTCTCGGCGCGCGATTGAGTGAGGTCGGTACGCTCGAAGCCTGGGCCGAATCGAAGATCAGCGAACATCGCTGGCGGCTTCAATTTCAACTCCGCAAAACTACCTCCGATCTATCCGGCAGCGCGGCGGCAACCGGTACTGTCCGCTCCAGCGCCGTCATCAGCGCCGAAACCCAAGCTCATGCAGAAGCCCTGATCGAACAAGTCTTCGGAAAGTCAACAAATCCGCTTCCGCCCGAACAGCTTCCGGCCCGGTTGGAGCAGGCGTTGGCGCTGGGACGGTTGTCCTGGCCGCTCGCGACCATCCGCGCTTTCGCCGACAAGTTGCTGGCGCTCGCCGATGGCCGACGCAAAAATCCGCAGCACGAGACACGTTGGCTCAACCTCACCGGATTCTGTCTTCGCCCCGGATTTGGATTTCCCGGCGACGATTTCCGCATCGAACAAGCGAGACGCGTCTATGCCGCGGGTCTGACGTTTGGGAACCAGGTGCAGTGCGAAATCGATTGGTGGATTTTCTGCGGCCGCATAGCCGGCGGGTTCAACCGCAATCAGCAGGCCGACATTTTCCAGCGCCTCTCGCCCGTCCTTCTTCCAAAGCAGAAGCGTAAACAGCGCATCAATCAAAGTCTCTATCGTGAAATGTGGCGTACCGCCGCGAGTCTCGAACTGTTGCCGCAGCAAACCAAAACACAGCTCGCCGATGCAGTCGTCGAGATGGTGCGGCGCGGTGAAATGATCGAGGCCGGCGTCTGGTGCCTGTCTCGTCTGGGCGCGCGGAGACTCTTCAGCGGCCCCATAAATCTCGTGCTCTCGCCCGCTGTAGTGAGCCGTTGGGTCGAGGTGCTGTTGAAGATGCAGCACACGCCGACTCTTCTCGAAGCGCTGGTGCGGATGGCGCAACAGACCGGCGACATTGTGCGCGATCTTCCACCGGCCACGCTAGAAGCCGTGCGCCGCGCGTGCGAAGCGTCCCCGCAGGCAGCCAGCTTGTTGCGTGAACTGGCCGGCGAGGATGCAGGTCTTGAAGCGTCCAGCCGCGTATTCGGCGAAGAACTGCCCGCCGGTCTTGTCTTGGTGCAACCCGTCGCACCCTAACGGCTATGCGCGAGACGCAAATCATTGAAAAGATCCGAAACTCCGGCCGTCTGGGCCATCGCGACAGAGAAATTATTCAGTCGATCGGTGACGATTGCGCTATCTTGCGCCCCAATCCTAATGAAGATCTGGTCTTCACTTCCGACTTCACGATAGAAGATCGCCACTTTACGCTCGAAACCCATACCGCTGCGGATATCGGTCACACGGCGCTCGCCCGCAGCCTGTCCGATCTCGCAGCAATGGGCGCCGACCCTGCTTTTTGCCTCGTTTCGCTCGCGTTACCCGCTAAGCTCGGCAGCCGCTGGGTGGATCGGTTCTACCAAGGCTTCCTCGCACTCGCAACGAAAAACAAAATCGAGTTAGCAGGCGGCGATCTCGCTCGCTCGGATCATGTGATTGCGGATGTCACGTGTTGCGGGCGTGTACCGCGCGGTCAAGCCATGCTTCGCAGCGCAGCCCAAGCGGAAGATGAAATTTTCGTCACCGGTCTACTAGGCGCCTCGGCCCATGCTTTGGTCACTGGGCAAGACGTATCCGGCTCTCATCTTCGTCCCGAGCCGCGCATCCGTGCGGGTATCGCTCTGCGCCGTCTCGGCGTTCGCGCGGGAATGGATCTGAGCGACGGTCTTTCTCTGGACCTGTATCGGCTCTGCGTTGAATCGTACGTCGAGGCGAATCTCGATTCTAATCTGCCCATCGCCCCTGGCGCGACTATCGAGCAAGCTCTGCACGGCGGAGAGGATTATGAGCTTCTATTTACAGCGCCCTCGCGCGTGTGGGTTCCGCGAAAAATTGACGACATTCCTGTCACTCGAATAGGCGTTATTCGCGCCGGCCGTCCCGGTCAGATCCGTTTCAAGGGCCGCATACTCAAGCCGAAAGGATTCGATCATTTTCATGAGAGTTCACGCTGATCCCGCGCCCATTCTCGATCTGATCGAAGCGTTCCGCCGTTCGAAGACAATGTTCTCGGCGGTTCGGCTCGGCGTATTCGATCAGCTCGAGGAAAAATCGCAAAGAGCCGATTCTCTGGCGGCCAAGCTCAATGTGAACGCCTCTGCGCTAGCGCGGCTTCTGGACGCCTGCGTGGCGCTTCGTCTGCTCGATCGCGAGGCGGGCACCTATAGCAACAGCGCGCGCGCCTCCAAATACCTCGTAAGCTCGAGTCCCGAAACCTTCGCTGGCTACATCGTTTATTCCGATCAATCGCTGTACCAGCTTTGGGGGCACCTGGACGATGCGGTCCGGGAAGGTACGAATCGCTGGAGCCAAACTTTCGGGAGTCGCGACGCGCTCTTCGATTATTATTTCCGCGATCCCGATGCGACCGCCGCGTTCGTGAAGGCAATGAATGGGTTCGGCAGGCTTTCCTCCCCACGCGTGGTTCGCGCCTTCGATCTCAGCGGCTTTCATCACCTGGTGGATCTGGGCGGCGCCACCGGTCACCTTGCCGTCGCCGCCTGTGAAGCCTATCCGAACCTCCGCGCGACCGTGCTCGATCTCGCCCGCGTAGAGCCTTTCGCGCGCACTTACATCGCGGAGTCGTCTGTTTCCGATCGCGTTACATTTGTCCAATCGGATTTTTTCGCCGATCCTCTGCCGCCCGCCGACCTCTATAGTCTCGGGCGCATCGTGCACGACTGGGCCGATCCGCAGATTCACGCGCTGCTGCGAAAAATCTCGTCCGCGCTTCCCACTGATGGCGGCATCCTTCTCGCCGAAGCGCTAGTGAACGACGAGCGCACCGGACCCGTCTACGCGCTGATGCAGGATCTCAATATGCTGGTCTGCACGGAAGGCCGGGAGCGCACGTTCGCGGAGTATCAAGCACTGCTCGAGGCCGACGGCTTCAGCGCAGTGCGTTCGCACAGGACCGGTGCGCCTGTCGATGCCGTATTCGCCACCAAAGCCTAGAGTCAGGATGCTTGGGGCGAGGGTTCGTGTGGTGTCGCAGCGTTTATATCTTTTCGCATCTCGGTGACGGCTTTGGTCAGACTATCCACTTCGTCGCCGACCGGCATGTATTCCATCGTGACGTAGCCTGAATACCCGGTCTTTCCAATCGCTTTATAAATGTCGGCCCATTTCATTTCGCCCGTTCCGGGATCGTGCCTGCCGGGCGCGTCGGCGACGTGAAAAACCGCCACATAGGGCCACGCATCGTTGATCACGGGAATCGGATCGCCATTCTGCACATACTCGTGATAAATGTCGAACAAAAATCGGAAGTGCGGATTGTCTACGTCCTTCACGCATTGCAGGGCTTCCTTCGCGCTGGTCAGGAAATAGCCCTTGTGATTCACTTTGCTGTTCAGATTTTCCAGAATCAGCGTCACATCGTGCTCTTCCGCGATATGCGTGGCTTGTTTTGCGCTCTCCACTAGGCTCGCGTATTGTGCTTCGTGACTCATACCGGGCTGTTCATTTCCGCTTAACACGATAATCTGCGGAACGCCCAATTTCTTGGCCCGCGCGGCGGAATCGCGGATGTCGTGGAGAAATGCCTCGCGATGCGCCGGGTTCACCATCGATACCGGCCGGTGCACCCAATCGGTCTGCGCCACGATGGTATCCATTCCGAGGTTGTAGGACTGCGCCAGATCTTTGAATTTTTTGACTTCCGCATCGGTCCAATGGACATGCTCGCTGACCAGTTCCACCGACTGCATGCCCGCGCGCGCCGCTCTTGCGAATTTCTCTTCGGTGGTGCCTTTGAGCGTCCAAATCATCACCGAAGACGTGATGCGCGCCTTTTTAGGAGGAGTCGCCGATCCGGTTTGTCCACCGGGCTGTTGCGCGACTCCGCGCCGCCCCAGCATTCCCGCCGCTGTAGCAGCCGCAATTCGCTCGAGGAACGCTCTCCTGCTTCCTGTGTAGCCTCTCATCGTTAAGGCAGCACGTCGAAATCCACGGTGCGCGTCACGGAAGCATTTCCGGCGGCATCGATCGCCTTGAACTCGGATGTGTAAGACCCCGGTTCGAGCTTGTCGAGTGGCAGCCGCAACGCGACCGGAATAACCGCATTCCCAGGTTGGCTATAGCTTTCCGTATTCATGAAACCGGTGTCCAGTTTCTGCTGGCCGGTTTTGCGATCGCTCACTTTCATCTGCACGCCGACTTTAGGCGGTTTTTCCTGTAACTGCAGCGGCTCATAGATTTCCGAAATAAATGCCGACGGGCTCGTTCTTCCTGAAGATCTTGGATCCAGTTGGTATCAGTTCCATTCCTTGGCTCACGAGTGGTTTCCGGTCCTCGAGCAGCGCGGCATCCAGACTCACATCCAAATCTGCGACCCTGCGAATGTTCTGGCTGAAAGCGACGCCGCTCAAACCGAACTTCTTCTCATCGTACGGTTGGATGACCAGCGGCAATTGCACCTTGCCGAAATTCGCGCCTGCGGAAGCAAAGACCACTTTCAAATTGTATTTTCCGGAGCCGAGCTCGAATTGGCTCTCGTAATGAAGCGGCTTCTGCTGAAAGGCCTCGAGTTCTTTTTTGTTTTCGAAGTCGAATTTCACGGTATCGCTGAACCGTGCCGCCACGGCGCCGCCCTCGGTATCGGTCGCGATGCCCAGGACGTTCATCTCCGAGTGAAGCTTTCCTTTCTCTTTTGCGAATTGCAGTCCCGTGGGAGCGATCTCCATCGCCACGTTGACCCGTGCCGTATTCGGTGCGGTGTAGAAGAACGGAACCTGCATCGACGCATTCACTGTCCCGGCTGCCGAGGCCATCGCGCGCGTCTCCAGATTTTTCTCAACCGGACTGCCGGCCAACAAGTCTTGCGGTTTGGTCTCGCAATAACCGCTGCGCGAGCGCACACTCGTGCCACCCCGGTCCACCTTTACCTTCAGCTCGTGGCACTCGCCTTCTATCGATTTCAGAGGCGTGTAGCCAAGCACGTAATATTCATTTTGTTCACTCCCGATTTTCTCCAGTCCGCCGAGCAGATCGTTTGTGTTGGCGATCACGAACCCACCCGTGCCCGTAGCAAGCGCATACAAAACCTCCTGATTTTTCGTTACGTTGATGCCCGGAAGCGGTGGAACGATAGTTCGCGATGAATTCAGCGGATTATTCGTGTTGTACATGCCGCGACTCGCCGCATTCGTATTGTTCAGTCCTCCGCCGCCAGTCGCGCCTGGGCGTCCACCGCCCGTGCGTCCGCCGCCGCTGCCTCCGCCGGTTCTCGTACCACCGCCGCCCGAGGTGGCGCCGCCCCCGCCACGCTGCTGCTGTATATAAGAGGCGAAGACCAGATCCCCTCCTCCAGGCAACTGATGGAAGGGCGTGTACGGCGGCCGCAAACTCGCGACCAATCCACGCATATCGATCGCATAAATCGCGACGTTCGCCTTGTTGCAAACGTCGATCACCGCGGTCAACTCGGCTCGCAGCTCGTTATCGAGCGGGAAACCGCCGCTCATGAACACTAGTGTTTTGCGTCCTGGTATCGATCCGAGATTTTTCGCCAAGCTTCGCAACGCCAGCAGCACATCTCGCGCACCGAAGTCCATCGCCGCCCGGCTAAGAGGCGTTCCACCCAGCGAGGCGACCTCCGGGTTGGAGGAGACGTGCGAAAATTTCACTCCCTGGACTACTTGTTTCAAGCGTTCCTTATCGTCGGTGAAGTTTTGAGCGATCTGCAAACTTCCGCCGAAATCCGCGATCGCGATCAAGCGGTGCGGTCCGGAATTTCGAATCGATAAATTGAAGAGCCGCCTTGCGCGCATTGGCCTGATCGGCAAATTCCAGGGTCGAATTGTCGAAGAACAGAACCAGGTAACGGTTCTGCGCGTTGGGCGCCGAAGCCGGTGTCGCCTCAAACGAAAAGCTCTCGATCGATTGCTCCTTCTTGTCTTCCCAAACCCGAAAATCTTTCGCCGTCAGATCCCGGATGTAGTTCCCTTTTTTGTCTGTGACCACGGTATCCACGAGGAGGAGGCGTTTCTCTGCCTTGATAAGAGGTGTCGAGTCGGGCGGCGGCGGAACGTTCGCATCCTGCGCCAATAACGGCATGGCCGGCAACCCCACCAGTGCCCCCAACAAACAGACAGCTCCCACGAAAGCGATTCGCGGCCTTGGATTCATAGAGCCCTCCTACGGAATATCCACCGATCCATTTTGCGCGGACATCAACTGTCCTTCCGTGTCGCGCACCACCAGCCGCACCAGATAGGTACCCGGCTTGATGTCGAAACTGTTTCGCACCGTGATCCCTGAGCTCAGCTTCTGAAGCGTTTCGTCCTTCAAACGCATCTCGATCACCTTGCGCGCCCCCATCACGTAATTGCCATTCAAATCGAAAAGCGCAGCAACAACTGTGATGTCGTTCCGGTTTCGCCCCTCGACCTTCTTAAAATGGATGTGGCTCAGATCCACGCGAGCGAGAACCGTCAGCTTTGCATCTGCCGGATCCGGCTTAAAGAACTGCGTGTGCAGGTCCACTAGAATGTCGTGCATCTCTTCACGCGAGAACACTGCTTCTTGAATCTCATTCTTGGCGGTTTCTTCGGTATTCGTCGTGTGTTTGGGCGCGTAATATCCGCGGCGGGCTTGTATAGACAAGCCTTTTTGATCGGGAGTTATCACCTTCAATTTGTGAAAGGTGCCGTCCGCCTTGAAATTCTGGGGCGAGAAACCCAACAGGTAGACGTACTCCGGAACAGCCGCCACACGCTTCAGCCCGGCGTCCAGATCGTTATTGTTTTGAAAGAATGTGCCGCCAGTTCCATCCGCCAGCTCAGCCAGAACGTTGGTCTGCACCGTATCGCTTTCGCGCTGGTATTGTGCCTTTTTTAACTGCATCTGGGTCGTCGCGGAGCCTTGCTCGCTCGCATCGAAGGTGGAGTCCGTGTAGAGGCCGCGCGCATCCACAGCGCTGATCATCACGCTCGCGCGAGCGGCCCGATCCAGAATGGCGCCTAGATCATCGAATGACTCCATCGTGAGTGTGAGAAAGCCTGGCGATGTCAGAATGATCGCGCGCTGCCCTGGCAAAATGGACATCCGGCGGATCAAATCTCTGAAGACGCCGAGCGTGACGCGCGTGTCCTGGTCTCCCATGGGAAGAAAACTGCTGGCGGTGGATTGGACGATACTCGCCGCAGCCTGCGCGGTTGGCAGGTTCATACACACCATCGTGTCGTTCTCTAGCGTTTGCAGCAGATCCTGATTATTTTTGTTTACGATCTGGTCCGCCAGGTAGTAGGTCATGTACGGACAATCATTGGGTCTCTGCATCAGTCTCGGTTGTGGCCGAAGGTTCTCGACAGCCTGCTGCAATTTCGCGCGATCATCTGTGAAATCGAGATTTCCCTGTCCGGATGTGGTGTAGATCGCCGCGCGCTCGGTTGGTTGAAAATCCGTCGCCAAATGATGGATCGCCGCTTTCTGGACTCGCACTAAATCTCCAAATTGTATGTGCAGATCGTCAAACAGATAAGCGACATAACGGTCCGGCATGGCGGCCGCTGCGGTTGGAGTCTCCACATCGCTTTTCGGCGCGCCCGAGCCATTTGCGGTTCGCGGCTGCTCTTCGGTTGCGGCCTTCCCACTCTTCTCAAGCGAGAAGCGCGAGATGGTCTGGAGCTTGCCCTTGTCGAAGAGCTGAAAATCTTCCTTCTTCAGATTTCCGATAGCGTGTCCCTGTCTATCGCGAACGACTACCGGCACCAGAACCAGATTCACACCGCTCTTGAACGTCGCCGGCGACTGTTGCATCGACATTTCCGGCGGACTTGTTGCGCTCGGCGTCTGCGCTTTTATCAACGGAGGGCTCCATAGCAGAGCGCACAAAAGAGCGCAGGTGGGCCGCATGGAGAACTCGGTTAATTTTACTCCTGTGCAGCGCTATTCCGTGCGCAATGCTTCCATAGGATCAGTGCGGGCCGCCCGCCGCGCGGGGAAATAGGTCGCCACGAACGCCACTGCCATCAAGGCAGCGGTAACCGTGGCGATGGTCTCGGGGTCCATGGCGCTGACTCCATAAATGAGGCTTCGAAGAAAGCGCGTCACCGCGTATGCGCCTGCCAACCCAACCACTGCACCGGCGATAACGAGCCGGAAGCCCTCTCCTACAATCAGGCGCGCAATGCGGGCAGGTTCGGCGCCCATCGCCACCCGAACCCCGATCTCGCGCGTCCGTAAGCCAACCGAATAGGCCAGAACGCCGTATAAACCGACTGCGGCCAGCAGCAGCGCGACAGCTGCAAAATTCAACAGCACCGTCATGTTGAACCGGCGCGGCGCCGTCCATTCCCGCAGAACGGATTCCATGCTCTCGACCTTGGCGACCGGCTGATCCTTGTCGAGATTCCACACCTGGCTCTCTACGGCGGAGGTCATGGCCAGCGGGTCTCCTGTGGTGCGCGCCACCAGAATCGCGGATTGCAGCCCATGCTGCGGCAGATAAACCTGGGTGTGGCTGGGCGCATCCGGCCCGAATTGACGTTCATCGCTGACGATTCCCACCACCGAATACCGCGTGCTTTTGCCTTTTCCACTCCCAAAGTAGACGCTCTTTCCAAGAGCATCCTGCTTGGGCCAGTTCTCCTGCGCGAATGCCTGATTCACCAAAGCAACCAGTTGATTTGTCAACACATCGTGCGTCTCGATCGTTCGTCCGCGAAACAGCTTCAGGCCCAGCGTTTCCAGATAGCCGCCTTCAACGTGGGCCAAGTCGGTAATCAGCTCCTCGCCTGGCTTGGCGGTCTTGCCCTCCAGGCCGTAGGAGGTCTGCGTGATGCTTCGCATGGGCAACGCATCGGTTAAGGTCGCCGCCGAGACTCCGGGAAGCTGCCGAACCGCCGCGAGCAAACGGTCGTCGAACGAGGCGACGCGCTCCGGGGTCGAGTACTTCGCTTGCGGCAGTGCGACGTTCATCGTCAGCACGTGATCCGGACGAAATCCCATATCCGTGCCCATCAGGTTCATCAGGCTGCGGATCATCAGGCCTGCGCCGATGAGCAAAATTAGTGAGAGCGCAATCTCGGCGATTACCAGCGCCCCGCGCAGCCGCTTCGACGTTCCTCCCACCGTACGGGCGCCGTGTCCCAAAGCTTCACCGATACTCTGCCGCAACGCATGAAGCGCCGGTGCAAGGCCGAACAAGATTCCCGCCGCGACGGTCGTAAGAATCGTGAATACCAGCACCAGAGGGTCTATGCGCAGCTCATGAAATCCATGCGTTTCGGACGGAGCTAGCACCGAAACGAGGCGCAAGATACCAAACGCCAGCAGCAGGCCCGCAACACCGCCCAAACAACTGAGGAGCACGCTTTCGCTCAGCAATTGCCGGGCGATTCTGGTCCGCGGCGCACCAAGCGCGATACGCAACGCGATTTCTTTTTCACGCTGGACCGCCCTCGTCAGCATGAGATTCGCGACATTCGCACACGCAATCAGCAGGACAAAACCGACGGCAACTTGCAGAATGACCAGGCTCTTTCGCAGCTCCGGCCCCACATCTTCTACAGACAGGGGGAAAACATTGATTCCCCAACCGGTGTTGAGGTCCGGATCGGCGCGTTGCAATCGATCGCCGATCATGTTCATTTCGGCTTGCGCCCGCGCCAGGCTCACACCGGGTTTTAATCGGCCCAGGCCGTAATAGGCGAACTGTTTGGCTGGTTGTGGCCCAGGGGCGATGTTGATGGGTATCCACAGCTTCGGTTTGAGCTGGCCCATGCCCTCTCGAACGGCCGGCATTTCGAATTGGGGCGGGAGAACGCCAATAATTTGATATTGCAGCGCGTCGGCGACTAATGTTTTCCCCAGAATGCTCGGATCGCTTTGAAAACGGCTCCTCCACAGATCGTCGCTGAGGATCGCCACCCGGCCTTTACCGGGCTGCATTTCCTCCGGTTTGAAGTTCCGGCCCAGGCGCGGCTCGACGCCGAACAACGGTAAGGTATTCGAGGTCGCGCGCACAGCCTCTATTTGTTCTGGTTTGGCGCCGCTCGCCTCATGGCCTGACGTGAGATCCAGATTCAAATTGCCGAACAGCGCCAAGTCCGCAAACGAGCGGCTCTGCTTCTTCCATTCGAGATAGTTCTCGATGCAAACGGGAACGCGCTGTGCGAAAAACGCACTCAGCCGCGGATTCTTCTCCCACAGCAATACCAGACGGCTCGGGTCCTTGAGTGAATTCAGCGCGCGCGAATTCAGCAGGATAGCGTTTACCGCGCTGAACATGGCGGTATTCGCTCCGATTCCCAACGCCAGCGCAAAGATCGCCGCCAGCGTGAATGCCAGACTCCTGCGAAAACCGCGAATCGCGTAGCGAAGGTCTTGCCAGAGCGTGTTCATAGCTTCATCGAACAGTATTGCGAACGTGGAACCAAGCTTTTATTGAGCGTCAGGCCATACAATGTGCGCATGTGTTCGTCCCGCTTGCAGCAGCTCGCTGCTCGTCCTTTTCGGCTGTACCCGCGCTGTTTGCCGCTGACGCTCCCCGCCCTGAGTTTCCGCAGCCGCAGTTTGAGCGCCCCGTTTGGATGACCCTGAATGGCTCGTGGGACTTCGACTTCCACGATCGCGACGAAGGGCTTCAAAGACATTGGACTGCACCGGATTTCAAACTCCCGAGCAACATCACGGAGTCGCTTGCCGGCCAAAACGAATGTGATCACGGTGCGTGCCTACAATCCGGCAATCGATCGCAGCATTCCGCGCGGCAAAGAGGATTGGAAACTATCTCTTTGCCATTCACGACTACGAGAAGTCGGGCGACGTGCTGTACGAAGGGTATAAGAATGTTACGCCGGAAAGTCCGACCGTCCCGACCAATGGCAGACCGGCTCTGATCGAGGGTTACCGGTACAATGGCTCGCCGCTCTAGCTTTCCGAATTCGGCGGGATCGCCTATATCCCCGCCGGTGCGAACGTTCCCGCGGAAGACTGGGGCTACTCAGGCGTTGAAAAAACCCAGGAAGATGCGCTTGCACGTCTGACCCAGCTCTATCGGGGTATCGCGAAACTGCCGAATTTCGCGGGCATCTGCTACACGCAATTGACGGATGTGGAACAGGAGATAAACGGCTTGGCGACTCTCGATCGCAAGCCCAAATATCCGGTGGAGAAAGTGAAACCGGTGAACGATCTGCTGCGCTGATATCGCGCAAGCTCTGCGAGACACTAGTTTAATGACGCCCATCATCGTACGCGATCCGGATATCCTTGGCGGCGAACCTGTTTTCCTCGGTACGCGGGTCCCGTATCAGGCGCTGTTGGACTATCTTGAGGGTGGCCGCCACACGCTTGAGGACTTTCTGGAAGATTTCCCGACCGTGTCTAGAGATATGGCGATCGAAGCTCTTGAACAAGGAAAACGTTTGATCTTGTCTCAGATCCGATGAAAGTACTTCTGGACGAATGTATTCCTAAGCGAGCTAAAGACATTTTGATCGGCCATGATTGCCAGACAGTACCACAAGCGGGGTTTGCCGGTAAAAAGAACGGCGAGTTATTAGCACTTGCCGAGCGGGCCGGTTTTGATGTGCTGTTAACAGTGGATAAGGGAATCGTGCACCAGCAAAATCTGTTAAACCGCGAGATTGCATTGCTCGTCGTTCGTGCTCGATCCAATGAGCTGGAAGATCTTTTGCCTCACCTGCCGGCCTGTTTAGCTGCTTTGAAGTCGATCGAACCTGGTCAGATTGTACGAATTGGATCAACAACGTAAGGCGCGAATTTCAATTGAATTTGCGATCGAAAGAGCTCGTCGGCGCTGGTTAGTTCGCCCGACGACGCCCGCTGCATCTGTTGCACCAGAACTGCTTGTAAAATGAGAGCCGCTGAACTGCATTCAACGCGCAGCGAGGGAGTTGCCCAATTGCTTGTCGAAGAAATTCGCCATGATCGTATCGGCCTCTTTCGTTTCGGGTAAATGCGGATTGTTCCAAAACGCGTGGGGCAACGCTTCCGAAGACGACAAGCTGCGCATCTACGCCGGCCCGCAGAAAGGCTCGATGCAGGATGGTTGTTCCGCTCAGAAGAAGGTCTCGCGTGCTGGTGATAAAGAGACTCGGTGGGAAGCCGTGCAGGTCGGCATATATCGGCGAAAGGACGGGATCTTTTGGATCAGTCGAGCCGATGTAGGCGTTGTCCGGACCTGCCGATTTCGACGGAGGACTCAGCGGTCCCGATAAGCCGTTCAGGGCAAACATCGCTCGCGAATCGCCGGCTTTGCTGAAATCGCCGAACCCTGAAAAAATGCCCAGCGCACCCGGGAGCTGCAGGTTCGATTGGCGCAATTTCACCGCGATCTCGCCGGTCAGAACCGCTCCGGCTGAGGTACCATACAACCCAACATTTTCCGGCTGGTAGGTTTTCAGCAATTCCTTATACACGGCAACGGCATCATCGATGGCCGCCGGAAAAGGGTGCTCGGGCGCGAGCCGGTATAACACCGCGACCACTTTGGTTCCGGTAAGAGACGCGATGGGAACAGTTTCTGTGAGAGATCCCGAATCTGAATTAAACCCGCCGCCGTGAACATTGATCAGGACGCGATTTCGCTTATTCTCGGCGATCATCGAGGGCGTAATCACGCGGACCGGAACTCCCGCGATTGTCTGCTGCTCGACATGGATCCGATAGATCTTGCGGAATTCCGCGCCGGCTCCGTTCTGCCACGTGTCGGTCTTGCTGCGCCGCTCGGCTAAAGTTTCGTGGACAGGAGCATCCGAAACTCGCCTCGCCAGCATCCGCTGGGCCTCCGGGCTGATCGTATCCGGAACAGGGACGACTCGGGTCACATGCGCCGTGCCGTCTGCGTCAATGTAGCTTGTATCGGCTTGCGGGATCGCTCGCGGTTCGCTTTGTTGCGCGAACGCCACGCAAACAACAACACTGAACAGGATTGCCAGGCGTTGCGCCATTGCAGGCCCCTTGGTTATTATGCCCGCTCCGATGCCGGTCCGCTTATGCGCATGCGATAGAACGATCGCCACACGAAGTACATAGCAGTGAGCAGGAACACGCCCGCGAGGCACCAACCCAGTGTCGAGCCATGCTCACCCGACAAGGAGACCGCCAGCTCGACCGCGAGCAGTCCGAACAGAGTTGTGAACTTGATGATCGGGTTCATTGCCACCGATGACGTATCTTTGAACGGATCACCGACTGTGTCGCCGACCACTGTCGCATCGTGCAACGCAGTTCCCTTCTGCCGCAACTCGGTCTCGACAATCTTTTTCGCGTTGTCCCACGCGCCGCCTGCATTGGCCATGAAGATAGCCTGATAGAGGCCGAACAACGCAATCGAAATCAGATATCCGATGAAGAAATACGGCTCGACAAAGGCGAATCCCAGGGTGACAAAAAACACGCACAGGAAGATATTGAACATGCCGCGCTGCGCGTACCGCGTACAGATTTCGACCACGCGCTTGCTGTCGGCGACCGACGCTTTGGTTACACCTTCGAGCTGGATATGCGCTTTGATGAACTCGACCGCGCGATACGCGCCGGTGGTTACGGCTTGCGTGGATGCGCCCGTGAACCAATAAATCACCGAGCCGCCCGCGATCAATCCCAGCAGAAACGGTGGATGAAGAATGGAGAGATTCGAAAGCAGCGCTGGATTCAGGCCGTTGGTGAGTGCCACGACAATCGAGAAAATCATGGTCGTCGCCCCGACCACCGCCGTTCCGATCAAAACCGGCTTTGCGGTCGCTTTAAATGTATTACCAGCTCCGTCGTTCTCTTCCAGGTTGAGTTTCGCGCGCTCGAAATCGACATCGAAGCCGTATTGGGCTTTCAGTTCCTGCTCAATTCCGGGAATCTGCTCGATGGTCGAAAGCTCGAAGACCGACTGTGCGTTGTCCGTCACTGGCCCGTAAGAATCCACCGCAA
Organism: uncultured Acidobacteriaceae bacterium; assembly: GCA_963722935.1. Classification (GTDB taxonomy): domain Bacteria; phylum Acidobacteriota; class Terriglobia; order Bryobacterales; family Bryobacteraceae; genus Bog-105. The sequence continues at coordinate 738,993 of CAVROY010000004.1, forward strand.
TCGTGACTGGTCCCATGCCCAAAAACCCGAATGCGACCAAACCGAAGGCAAAGACCGCGGGAGCAATCATCAGACCGCCAAGCCCCTGGGTGCTGACCCCGTAAGCCACGGCCATGAGCGCGAGAATCACCGTGCCCAGCCAATATGCGCTCATGTTTCCCGCGACGAAGCCGGACAGGATATTCAGCGACGCGCCGCCTTCCCGCGAGGATGCCACGATCTCGCGCACGTGCCGCGAATTCATGGACGTGAATACTTTTACGAACTCGGGAATCACCGCGCCCGCCAGTGTTCCGCATGTGATCACGCTCGAAAGTTTCCACCACAGCGTCATATCGCCGCCCAGATCGGGAATCATGGCATACGACAGGATGTAGGTTCCGGCAATCGAGACCAGCGAGGTGATCCAAACGAGGCTGGTCAGCGGCGCTTCGTAATTCATCTTCATCACGTCCGCGTACTTGGCCTTCGCGATAGCGGCGTTGATCCAGTACGACACGGCCGACGAGATCACCATCATGACGCGCATGGCGAAGATCCACACGAGCAGTTGGCTCTGTATCAACGGATTCGATACGGCTAGAACGATAAAGGTAATGAGCGCCACGCCGGTGACGCCGTAGGTCTCAAAGCCGTCCGCGCTCGGTCCGACCGAATCGCCCGCATTGTCACCCGTGCAATCGGCAATTACGCCGGGATTGCGCGCATCGTCTTCCTTGATCTTGAAAACGATCTTCATCAAGTCCGCGCCAATGTCCGCAATTTTTGTGAAGATGCCGCCAGCCACGCGCAGCGCCGCCGCTCCCAGCGATTCGCCGATGGCGAAACCGATAAAGCACGGACCCGAGTAATTGCCCGGCACGAACAGCAGGATAATGAGCATCAGCACTAGCTCGATGCTCACCAGCATCATGCCCACGCTCATTCCGGCTTTCAATGGAATCTCATAACATGGAAACGGCTTGCCTCGCAGGCTGGCAAATGCGGCGCGCGAATTGGCAAACGTGTTTACGCGAATGCCGAACCAAGCCACGCCCGTGCTGCCGCAGATCCCTACCACACTGAACAGCAGAATAATGAATACCTTGCCCGCGTCGAAGTGCTCCAGATAACCGAAATAGAAGGTGATGATGACGGCTATAAAAATCCAAAGGACGAGCAGGAATTTACCTTGCTCGACCAGATACGTTTTGCATGTCTCATAAATCAGCTCCGATATTTCGAGCATCGACGGGTGCACGGCGGCGTTCTTGAGCTGGATATAAATGACGAACCCGAACACCAGCCCCAGCACGACAATGATGAGGCTGTATAAGAGCAGCGAGCGGCCATCGATCGCACCGTTGAAAAGGGTGGCCTGACGCAAATCCGGCAAGATCAGATTCGCTTCACCGCTGGTCGAGGTAGAGGCTTGCCGCGCGAACGCCGCTGCGGGATGGTCTAGCACCGCCAATATTGCAAGAAACAAGCTCACCAGAAAACCGGACGCGCGATTGAGAAGCGCGAACATGGCATTAGCGCCAAGCATCAGTTGAAAGCCTCCTACCACCGATTGGAGAAGTCCAGAAGAATTGGACCTAAGTCCTGATTCCGCAGCTGGGAACCGGGCACAAGACAAGTGCGCATATTACGATAACGCACTCGTCTTAACTGTTTCAATCTAACATTCCGGTTTGGGGCGGAGTGGGCTGTGGGTACGTGCGGACGAGTACGACGGAAGGGCGGCCGTTCAGGTCCGCCCTCATCGAAGCCGCGATCGTTCTGTATCGCTACCGCTCTGTATACAGGTCTGGCAGCCGGAAAACGCGATAGGTGAAAGCGTTCACACCCTGCTTATAGACCGCCGTCCCGCCGGGTGTAAATTCCGTCGTCTGGGTTTGCGTGCCGCCGTTGATGAATCCCGCGCTGTAGTCGTAATTGCCGTTTGACAGAATGCTGGCATACCCGACAGCGGCAGAGAAAACGCCCAGGTCGAAGTTTGCTACTGGCGTGGCGATCATGTGGACTTCGTCGAGTTGCCAGCCCTGCCCGCGACTGTTCCCGCCTCCGGCCTGATGTATACGATAATTGCCGTTGTCAAACAGCGTAAGCACCCCGTTCGCTTGAAATTGAGCATTGTGTTGATAAGAGAACCAAGCATCGGACCCGTAGCCGCTCGGGAGTGCAAAATCGCCCTGCATGCCTAAAGTCCAGATGATGGGGCCATTAATCGCAGCGGAACCGTTTTGATAGGCGATCTTCCAGATCCAGGACTGATGCCGACTTGAAACGACAAGGTTCCCGTCCTTCGGATCGTAGGTGATTGAGTTTACGTGAGTCCAATCATTGGCAGTTGTGTAGTACTGGCCGTTGGGCTGCTTCAGGCGGAGGATCGGGCAGCCGGGCCCCCCGGTTGCGCAGACATCGTTCAGAAGAGCTTTGCGTGTGATATCCAGATGATCGAACGTATCCCAATACCAGACAAGCTGGAAGTTTGAATCCAGAACGCCTATGACGTCACCTAGCACGTCCACATTACCCTGCCCCTGGTTCGCGATCTCCTCGTCCATAAGCTGAATGGCGGTGTCCCCGTTCGGAAGCCGATAGGCCTCGTGATTGATGTTACAGATGTGTGTCGGGGGCCTGCCTTCAGCAGCCCGGAGTACATTGAGTTGCTGGCCTATAAGCGTCCAATTTGTCTCTCGGACGATATTTCCTGCCAGATCGAATTCCCGTAAAAACTGCTGATCTTTGCAGTACTGCCCCGTCGTAGGGCAGGTGTCGCTCGGATCATCCTGCGCGCCCAGAAGGTTTCCACCGTTCGTGTTGCGCAGCCAGGTCCCATCTGAATTCGGACCGTTTGCAGGTGAATTACCGGCATCCAGGTACCAAACGACATTGCCCGCTAAATCCGTGGCGAACGGGAAAAACGTGACTGTCTGAAGCACGAACGGAAAGCTCGTACTTGTCGGCGCAGCCGGACCAGTCACGAGGGTTCGTGCGGGGAAGGAGACGGATCCCGGAATGCTTCCGGTCCTGTGCGAGAGTGGCGGACCGGGCGTATCGAACGGGCCGTTGTATGTGTCCTGTTGCAACGTATAAGTCGTATTCGCATACATTCCCGCGATGTAGAAATTGAGGCTCAGTCCATCGCACGTTTGGAAAGGCGTCGCCTGCCACGCAGTTGCGGCGGCCGACTTGAATCGCACGCGCACTTTCGACGGCGAATTGCACGGCGGAGCGCTATACAAAACCACCAGAGGATTGTTCGTGGGTGTCACGACAGGTGTAGAGCCCTGCACAAGGGAAGTGACGCCTAGCAAATCGCTGTTCGAACCGGTTCCGCCTGCCGAAGACCGTGCCACTACCTGCACCTCGTAAGAGCCTTCGTGTTGCGTAGGAGCCCAGGTCACAGTGTTGGTCTTCCAAAAATCTTTCACGATGGCGAAAGGACCGGAGCTACCGGACCGAACGCTGAACTGATAGGTGAACGTAGCTGCCCCATTGGTGGTATCGGTAGCCTGCGCCGTGAAGGTAACCGCTGTCCCAACGGGAACGGTAGATGCCGATTGCGAAAGCGTTACAGAAACAGCGCCGAATGCTGGAATGCCCAGCATTGCTAGAACAAGTCCAGCTTTAGGCCACTTCCGAAGCAGGCGAAGCAGGAGCATGCTGCCGAAAATAAAAGCGACCAGTGACGCCGTGCGCGGCTCAGGCACGGTGGTGGTGACGGGAGGGGCGCTCAGGAGGCTGAGGTCCGCAATTTCTAGCCCATCATGTACTGCGCCATTTGGCGTTCTAAAATCTCCAGTAATGTCGTAGTTGTTGAGCACACTGCCCGAGAGACTCAGTTGATACACGAAATCGGTGCTGCCGGCGTACAGAGTAGAATCCGTCGAGCTGAAACCAAGCCCGTACAGCGATGTAAGACCGGTGGAGATGGTCGAAAGAACAGTCCCGGAGCTATCTCTGACATCGATACCATCGCTGCTGTCTCCTTCCGTGGTGTAAAGAGTCGAGCCATTGCTCGCAATGCCGACTACAGTGGCGCTACTGAAACCCGTATTAAAGGACGAGAGCACCGCGCCGTTGCTGGTTGAGACCCGATAGACCTGACCGTCATATCCGGATAGCCACAGCGTTCCACCCTGGCCGGGCGCTCCGTCGGCGATGAGATCCGCGACGGTGAAGGAACTGGCGACGGTCTGATCCGAGTACAAGGCGCTGATTGTGCTCGTACCAGTACTAGCATTTGGCTGAACAATGTACATCAAGCCGTTCTCCTCGATACCTGCCGATGCGCCATTTGGACCGAAATCCTGTTCATTTGTACCGCTCGTTGAGTACACCTGAACGGGTGTTACCGTGTTGAATCCGAGGACGATCGAATCGGCAACGGCAGACCGGGCAAGTATGAGGGAAGACAGAACAAGCATTAGGCCTGCGTGGTATCGCTTCATGAAAATTGGGCTCCTTGGTGTCGATGTCAGACTTCCGTTTAGGATATTCCGTTTCTCGCTCCGAAGGATATTCAGTTTCTCGAAAAAAAGTACTGTCCTAACTTCCCGGTACGGCACCGCCATCGACCCCTAACACGGTTCCGCTGATGAACGATGCGGGGTCCGAGGCCAGCCACAAGTACGCATTCGCGACATCTTCCGGTTGGCCCATGCGCCCCAAAGGCGTGTGATCACGAAGCGTGGCGAGTATCTTCTCCGGCATGCTTTGAATCATCTCGGTCGCGATGAAACCTGGAGCCACAGCATTGACACGGATGTGATAGCGACCCAATTCGCGTGCCCACACACGGGTCATTCCTATTACACCGGCTTTGCTGGCCACATAATTCGTCTGGCCGAAATTGCCGTAAAGGCCGACTACGCTCGAAGCGTTCAGGATCACGCCGCCGCCCGCTGCAATCATGTGCGGCGCCACGGCACGGGTGCAAGTGAAGACGCCTTTCAAGTTGACAGACAGCACTGAATCGAACTGCTCATCGCTCAGGACCCCGGTGACCGCGCCGTCTTTGTATTTGACCAGGAGGCCATCGCGCAAAATGCCGGCGTTGTTCACCAGAACATAAGGAGCATTCCGGCCGTTGCGCAATTCGTCCAAGGCTGCTTCAACGGAGGCCGGATTCGTGACATCGACCTTCTGGAACACGCCTCCGGCTGGGGCTTCGCCGTCGCGCACATCCCAGGAGGCGACGAAACATCCTTCCTGTGCGAAGCGCAGCGCAGTGGCTTTACCGATTCCGGCGGCGGCTCCGGTAACGATGACGACCTTGTCCTTCAGCCCGGTTTCAATCATCGGAATAGAACGATTTGGTAGGGACGGGCAGATTCGAACTGCCGACCTGCCGCTTAGGAGGCGGCTGTACCATTCTAAAGCCGCGCACAACGGGCACCAATCGCCCTGTGCGCTCTTCGCAGCCGCTGGACCTCGCGATTATTGACTGTTCTGGTAGGGACGGGCAGATTCGAACTGCCGACCTGCCGCTTAGGAGGCGGCTGTACCATTCTAAAGCCGCGCACAACGGGCACCAATCGCCCTGTGCGCTCTTCGCAGCCGCTGGACCTCGCGATTATTGACTGTTCTGGTAGGGACGGGCAGATTCGAACTGCCGACCTGCCGCTTAGGAGGCGGCTGCTCTATCCATCTGAGCTACGTCCCCGGCTTGCGTGCGTCTATGGACAAGTGTACAGGGCGATTTGTGCCCGTTGGGCACGCTTATAGCCTGGTCTACCAGCGGGAAAGACCTTTGCTGGCGATGTCGCGGCGATAGTGCATGCCGGAGAAGTGAATCTCTTTGACGGCTGCGTAGGCGCGTTCGACTGCTTGTGGAAGCGTTTCCGCGCCTGCCGTGACGCCGAGCACCCGGCCGCCGTTCGTTATGAATGTGTTTCCTTCCCGTTTGGTGCCGGCCTGAAAGACGGTCGCGCCGGTCGCTTCCGCTTCTTCAATTCCTGCGATCGCATCGCCGGTGCGCGGCTGGTCCGGATAGCCTTGCGCCGAGAGCACGACGCACACGGATGGACTCTGCCACGCTCCAGCCGAGGCGTCGCCGTTCAGGAACTCGCCTAAATCGCCGCGGAAGCTGTGCATCAGCGCTTGCGTTTCGGGATCGCCGAGCCGCACGTTGAATTCGAGCACTTTCGGGCCATCGGCAGTCATCATCAGGCCCGCGTAGAGGAAGCCGGTAAACGGCGTTCCCGCCTTTCGCATCTGGGCGATGGTGGGCAGCATGATCCGTGCCATAATTTCCCCGCTCTGACGTGGCGTAAGAATGCGCCGATCGCAATACGCGCCCATGCCGCCGGTGTTCGGCCCCTGGTCGGCGTCGAAAATGCGTTTGTGATCCTGAGTGGGCGCAAACGGCAGGATCGTTTTGCCATCGCTTAGACCAATGAAGCTGACCTCTTCGCCTTCGAGGAATTCTTCGATGACCACGTTTGGACCGAGGCGCACAATCGCCTCTTCCGCTTCGCCGCGGTTGTGGGCGATGACGACTCCTTTGCCTGCAGCGAGACCGTCGGCCTTGATGACGACCGGAAAGGAAACGGCATCGAGAGTTGGGTAGGAGCGCGCGGTGGGGACGCCCGTTCGCGCAAAGAACTCTTTCGCGAAGACTTTAGAGCCTTCGAGTTGAGCGGCGGCTTGCGTGGGTCCGATGATTTTGAGGCTGCGGCTGCGGAAGTGGTTGACAATTCCGGCAACGAGTGGCGGTTCCGGGCCGACGATCGTTAAATCGGCACCAGTCGATTCAGCAATTTCGGCGTAACCGGAAACGCTGGGCGGAGCGGGAACGCACCGCGCGAGCTGCGCGATGCCAGGGTTACCGGGGCTGGCGAAGATTTCCTTGACGCTCGGGGATTGGGCCAAGCGCCAAACGAGAGCGTGCTCCCGACCTCCGCTACCAACAATAAGAATTTTCAAGTCGTTTTAAAAGCTAGAATAACGGATAGTCCCCGCGTTCATGCAGAAGAGATACGACGTTATCGTGGTCGGAGCCGGGCATGCCGGCTGCGAAGCGGCTCGGGCCTGCGCACGCCTGGGTTTGAAGACGGCAATGGTCACGATGAATCTGGACCTGATCGCCCAGATGTCCTGCAATCCGGCGGTCGGTGGCATCGCTAAGGGACACCTGGTTCGCGAAATCGACGCACTCGGCGGCGTGATGGGTCAATTGACCGATGCAGTGGGGATTCAGTTCCGATTGCTGAATACCAGCCGCGGTCCAGCGGTTTGGTCGCCGCGCGCGCAGTGTGATAAGAAGCAGTACCGCATCCGGATGCGCGAGTGGCTCGAACAGGAGCCGAATTTACGGATTCTACAGGCGGAAGTCGGGGAACTGCTGTTTTTGCCAAACGAAGCCAGACGGAGGATCGCGGGCGTGCGATTGAAGGACGGCCGGGACCTCGCGGCGGAAGCGGTCGTGGTGACGACCGGGACGTTCTTAAATGGCTTGGCGCATGTCGGAGAGCAGAAGTACGCTTGCGGGCGCAACGGCGAGGCGCCTTCGAACACACTGGGCGGCCAGCTTCGGAATCTGGGACTGCAGTGGACCCGGCTGAAGACCGGCACGCCTCCGCGACTGGATGGTCGAACCATCGATTGGACGAAATTTGAGGAACAGCCGGGGGACGCGGTTCCCACGCCGTTCTCCTTTCTAACAGAGCGGATTGACCGGGAGCAGATCTGCTGTCATCTCACGTACACAACGGAGGAAACGCACCGAATTCTGAGCGACAGCGTGGCGCGGTCGCCTCTGTATAGCGGGCAAATCGAGGGAGTTGGACCGCGCTATTGTCCATCGATCGAGGACAAGATCGTCAAATTCCCGGAAAAGCGGCGGCATCAGATTTTTCTGGAGCCGGAGGGTCTGGATACGCATGAAATCTATGTGAATGGCATGTCCACAAGCATGCCCATCGACGTTCAGACGGCCATGGTCGCGTCGATTCCAGGTCTGGAAGAAGCCGAAATGATACGGCCGGGATACGCGATTGAGTATGACGCGGTCGATCCGCGGGAATTGCGGCATTCGCTCGAGCTGAAATCGATTGAGGGGTTGTTTCTTGCCGGACAGATCAATGGAACCTCCGGTTACGAGGAGGCCGGATGCCAGGGTTTAGTGGCGGGTTTGAACGCCGCATTGAAAATAAAGGGTTTACCGCAGTTCATCATCGGCCGTTCAGAGGGATACACCGGGATTTTGGTGGACGATCTGGTCAGTAAAGGCGCGGACGAGCCCTATCGGATGTTTACGTCCCGGGCGGAATTTCGGCTGAACTTGCGGATTGACAATGCGGACGAACGTTTGACGCCACTTGGCAGGCGCGCAGGGCTGGTGGACGAGACTCGCTGGGCGCAATTCAGCCGGAAACAGGCGCAGAAAGCGGCTTTTTTGGCTCTATTGGGGCAAACGCGAGCGACTTCGGTACCGGAACTCGGGATGGAAGCCGCGACCGACAATCCGACGCTAGCGATATGGCTGCGGCGGCCGGAAGCGAGCATTTTAAGGCTGGAGGGCTGGATCGCCAAACAAACCCAATTGCCGATCTTGCACGGCGTGCTGGCCACCATCGAAACGGAATTGAAGTACGCGGGCTATTTGGCGCAGCAAGGGCGGCAGATTCGGGCATTGGAGGAATCGGAAGGGCGCGCGATTCCGGAGGGGTTTGGATATGAGGCGATTCCCGGATTATCCAACGAGGTGCGGCAGAAACTGACGCGAGTTCGGCCACGAACGCTCGGCCAGGCGCGCCGTATTCCGGGAGTAACTCCGGCTGCGATTGGGGTTTTGGATATTTATCTCAACACGGCGCATGTTCCACGTGAAACATTGCCGGTCGACTAGATTCTCCTGCAACGTTCCACGTGGAACATGATAGGATCATCGAGACACCTTGACTCGCGTCATCTCGGTTGCAAATCAAAAGGGTGGGGTCGGAAAGACCACAACGGCGATTAACCTGGCGGCGGCTTTGGCTGCTTCCGAGTTCAAAGTCTTGCTCATCGACTCCGACCCGCAGGGAAACTCCACTACGGGGGTTGGCGTAGACAAGAGCCCCGACCGGCAGACTCTTTATGATGTCCTGCTGCGATCTGCCGCGCTGACCGACGCCGTTGTGACCACAGATTCCGAGGGTTTGTGGCTGGTTCCGGCCGACCAGAACCTCGTAGCGACGAATCTCGACTTGGTAGATGCGGAACAGCGCGAATTGCGGCTGAAAGGGGCGGTGGACGCGGTCCGGGGCCAATACAACTATATTGTCGTGGATTGCCCGCCTGCGCTCGATTTACTCACGCTGAACGCGCTGGTCGCGTCCGATGCCGTTCTGATCCCAATTCAATGCGAGTTTTTCGCACTGGAAGGCATTTCGCAGCTCATGGATACCGTCGACCGGGTGAAGCAGGCGTTCAACCCTTCGCTCCGGATACTGGGCGTGCTGCTGACCATGTACGACGATCGGACCAATCTGACACGCCAAGTGGAGGCCGACCTTCGGGAGTTTTTCGGCAAGGAGATCTTCCGGACCGTCATCCCGAGAAGTGTCCGATTGGCGGAAGCCCCAAGCTTCGGCAAGCCCATTCTGGCCTACGATCCTCGTTCCCGGGGAGCGGAGGCCTACATTCAACTCGCAAAGGAAATTTTGGCGCATGAACAAAGAGCCAGATCGGAATCCGCGCAAGGCGCTGGGTAAGGGTCTTTCCGCACTGTTGCCGTCGCGGCCTCCGACGGCGCCTCCCGAGCCAAACGGCACGCGCATCGAGGAACCGCCTCCGCAAGCGAACCGACTACCCGAACACTTCGAAGACTTTCAAAGCATTCCGCTGGAGCAAATCCTTCCCGGCAGCGAACAGCCACGGACCAGCTTCGATGAAGGCAAGCTGAAGGAGCTGGCCGATTCCATTCAAGTGAATGGCGTGATCCAGCCGATCACGGTTCAGCGAATCGGGCCTGAGAAGTATAAGATCATCGCGGGTGAGCGGCGCTGGAAGGCGGCTGCCATGGCCGGTCTTAAGGAAATTCCGGCGTTGGTCCGCAGCGCCTTACAGCATGAGCGGCTGGAACTCGCGTTAATCGAAAATATCCAACGCGAAGATCTTAACCCAATCGAAATTGGCATTGCATTTCAACGACTTGCGACAGATCACGGCTTAAGTCATGAGCAGATTGCCGAGCGGACGGGCAAAGAACGATCTACAGTCACGAATTTTCTTCGCCTTCTTAGACTACCTGCGGCAGTACGGCAGGAGATGATTCAGGGGCGGCTCAGCATGGGCCACGGCCGGGCACTGCTGAATCTCCCCGATGAACAAACGCAAGTGCGGCTGTGCGCGCAGATCCTTGCGAAGGATCTTTCGGTACGTGCGACGGAGCAGTTAGTTAAGAACTTAACTACTTCGCCACCCGAACCGAAGCAAGCGGAACCCGAAAACGCGATCGATCCAAATGTGCGCGCCGCGCTCGAGGAGATGGCGACCGCACTGGGGACGCGCGTGAAACTGGCTGGGAAAGCCGACGGGACCGGGCGGTTGGAGATTGAATATTATTCGCAAGAAGATCTGGACCGGATCTACTCGGTAATTGTGAAGCAGTAATCGGCTGGCGGGGAATGGTGCCGGCGGCAGGAGTTGAACCTGCGACCTACGGATTATGAGACCGTCGCTCTAACCACCTGAGCTACACCGGCAGCAGTCGTATTTTAGCGCGACTCTTAGCGCAGCACCACGCGCGCGAGACCGGCGTTGTTGGCCGAATCGTAGACGCGGAAGACCAGCAGGTGCTCGCCCGGGCGGAGCTTGTCGAGATGCAGATGAAAACGCTCGTGGGGTGAGTCGGTGACGCCGTCGACGGACTCGATCGGCTGCCAGAATCCGGCATCGAGCGAGTATTCGCATAGCCGCAGGGTGCTGGTCTTATCGGTTGCCTCGAGATCAATGTCAAGCGTCGCGGCATCACGACGCGGCAGCCCAACAGTCACAAGCGGAGGCGTGTTGTCGATGATGACCGGGGAACTGACCATTTCGGTTTCGCGCGCGTATTCGGCGGCATTGGACGGCGCGTCGGAGGCGACAACTCGGAAATAGTAGCGGCCATCCGCGAAAACATCCGGATCGAGCAGAAGCGTGTTCTCAAACATGCGCGAGCGGATGAGCTGCCAATCCTTTTCGTCTTCAGCGCGGAAGTACACCGAATAAACGAGCTTGTCCGCATCGGGGTCTTCCGCTTGCCAGGAGATCTGCGTTTGCGTGGTTTGCAGACGTGAGACGGTCTGCGTCTCCGCGGAAGTTGTGCTGGCGGGGGGCGGCTCACCTGTATCGGTCACGGTGACGGAATAGGCAGTAGAAGGGCTCGCGGTGGTGCTGGTCTTCGCGGGGTTGGTTCCCAGAATGGCGCTGACGGTGATGCTGTGGATGACCGGCGGCGTGTTCTGCGGCAGGTAGGGAACTACGACGTCGTTGATTTGAGAGGCGCTGCCCGCAGGCCACTCGGCGCGGAACTGGATGAAGCGGGCGGCGGGACTTTGGATGAGAGCGCCATTGGAATCGCGAAGGAGCGGGGCCCAGTCGCTCCAGGTGGAATCGGGGCGTGCCGCGTTTCCGGTGCGAGTGCGGAAGACGATCCCGAAACCGGATGTTCCACTATGCCACTGCAAATGACCCCAGCGCGCGACACTAGTCGAATCGTGCACTTGCGACTCAAAAGAACCGGGGGCAGCGCCGGGGGAACCAAACGCAACCAGGCGCGCCGGATTGCTGGCGCCCGCATACAATCCGCCGGGAGTGGCGAGTAAGCGCGTGGTTTCGCCGGTACCCAACTCTGCGAGGAGCGTGATTTTTCCGCCGGTCCAGCGATAGATGCGGCCACGTTCGTCGGTTGAAAAAACGAGCGAGTCGCCATCGATCTGGAGGTCATAGACGTTGTCTTCTTTCGAGCTGCGAAGGGTCTCGACCATGTGATTGGGACTGATCCGATAAATGGCGGATTTCTCGACGCCACTCACTTCAACAACTGCCGTATTCGAGGTCGTGCCGGTGGAAATGGTCGAGGATGTTTGGGCGGCGCCGGTGGATGGTTTTGTGGCGCTTTGGTCGTTTTCCGAGGGAACGCCGTTGGTTTTGGATTCAGTCACGGTGATGACGGTGGGATTCGCGGCGACTACCGGGCCGGCCGATGCGCTGGCGGGTGAACCGGGAACGCCGGAACGGGTGGAGACGGCGCCGCCCATGGCGGCCGCGTAAATGACTCCACTTGGATCGACCGCAAGAGCGCGGATTTCGGGCAGATTCGAATCGTACAGAATACTTCCCTGGCGTGCGCCGGTTATTTCGTAGAGGAGACCGTTGGGATCCGTTCCGGCATAGAGATGGCCGGCGGGTCCGAGCGCGAGAGACGTGACGTTGGATTGACCAGTGTCGTAGTACAGCTCGGCGGTCGCGCCTCGTGCGATGCGATAGACGCGTCCGGGCTCTCCGGTTGCGATGTACAGAGTACCGTCCGGGGCGGCTCGAATCGACCAGATGTATTTGGCAGTCGAGTGCCAGATCTCTTCGGCCTTGCCGTTTTGTATGCGATAGAGGCCGCCGTTCGGAGAAGTGCCGGCGTAGAGCGTGCCATCGGGCGCGACACAGACGGCAAATATTTCGGACTGCGTAGCGGTCCAGACCGTGGAAATGGCGCCGTCGGTGGAAATGCGGAACAGCTTCCCGGCATGGCCGGTGGCGGCATAGATAGCGCCGTCGCGCGCCAAAGCGAGCGACCAAAGCGCAGGCTGATCGAGAGCAGCCTGCCAGCGCGTAGCAGGGCCGAGCTCTAGTGTTCCGTCGGCAGTCAGCGAGAGGCCGTTGATGCGGCCTTTGAGGAACTCGCCGAAGCCGGTGACTTCCCAGACCGCGCTGGTAGCGGCGAGGGTCGATGTTGGGAGCGCCAGGAGCGCAACGGCGAATGCGCCGGGAACGCGCAGCGAAGGAATGGTCACGCTCTACTCTTTCACGTCTACCTGAATGGTCTTACCGCCGGTGAGAACGTAATTGTCGATAGGCATTTTGAGTTCGGCCACCGTGGACCCGCGCGTAATCGTAAGCGCGACGTTGCTGGTCGCGGAAGCGGAGGGATCGGCGAGGACGAGCATAACCGAGGGCGGGGGATCGGTGATTTCGCCACCCGGCAGCGGACCAGAGACACTGAAGGCGGGTTCCTGGCGCCAGACGCGCAAGTAAGCCGCATCGCTACCGCGGAAATCGTTGATCATGTGAATCAGCTCCTGCGGCGTGTGAAGCGAGGATTGTGCGAGACCGGCGAAATCGGGTGCGTTGAGAGTCAGGGCATCACAGACCGTAAAGTTTAGTGGGCCGGCGGGAGCGCCGATGGGAATTTTATACGTAGCGGTGCGCGTCAGCTCGAGGCCGTTTTCGCCTTGGAGGAGCGCGGTGATTTGGATGGAGTCACCCGGGCGGGCGTCATGCGCGGAAGCCCAGGCCTGCGCGATATGAAGCTGACGCTTGGTTTCGACAGCTTCGAGTGTGTAAGCGATGTCCTTAACGTGCAGGTCCTGGAAGCCAGCGCCGAGAACGAACCCGAGTGTCACGACAGCATCGTTCGAGACCTGCTGGGCAAGGCCGCTATCGCTGACGAAGATATCGCGAATGAGTAGAGGCGGCAGATTCCCATCGAAATCGACGCGGCCGCGCAGGCGAAGGGTTCCGGTTCCGAGGGTGCGCTCCGTGACGTCGATCGCGGAGAAAATGCTGGTCTGGGCGAGAAAGGGCGTGAGGAGCCGATCGTTTACGACTTCGAAATGATAATCGTGCGTGCCGGTTTCCGGTGAATGGACGGCAATCGAGAGCGGGATCATGTGCGCGGGGCGGCCGATTTCGCCCGCGATGGCGCTGGCACGATCGCTCAAGATGGTTCCGACCCACTGGCGCGGCGTAGACAGTTTGAAAGAGACGTTCAGGGCGGGCAAAAGGGCGACCACATCGGAGCGCGCGAAGGGCATTTCCGTGGAACCGCTGTCGAGGAATCGGTGGCCGAATGCATAGACACGCTTGCCATCAACGTACGTGACGGTGCCGTCGGCGCTGATGAGCATGTCGCCGGTCAGCAGCGCGAGGCTGATCATTGAGCCCGGTGCGACGGTGCCGTTGTACTGCTGCGAAGCGGGCGCACCGGCGGAAAGACCTTGTTGCGCTGCAAAACCCAGACGGCGGAATGCGGGCGCGAAGGTCTCGAGCGTTCGCGGAGAAAAACCGGAGAGCGTGAGAGGCGTCGAGATGTCGGTCAAATTGCCGAATGGTGAATTCCAGGTCGGCTGTGTGGGGAGAGCACTGCGGCTGGCGAGAGCGGGGTTGGGCGCGCGATCGGCGGGGCTGGTGAATGTGGCGTCGGCCAGCATCTGCTCGATGGGCGTGATGCCGGCGATTGGCTCTTTGGAAAAGTTGAAGCCCATGGCGACTGCTCCGAGGAGTTTGCCGTCGATATAAACGGGACTGCCGCTCATGCCTTGCATGACGCCTGTCTCGGCGAGCGGACCGCCGCTGAGTCTCGCGAGAATGATGGATTGTTTGGGAGTGAGGTTGCTGAGCACGCCAAGTATCTCGACTTGAAAATCTTCAATGCGGTTGCCCCGAAAAACGGTGCGGCCGGTGCCGCGCAGGCCAGGCCTTACGTCGGCGAGCGGAAAAAACGACGGGCCAGATGCAGACTGCGAAGCGGGAGAGGGCGCACCGGCGGCGAGGATGCCACCGGCGAGCAGAACGGCGAGCGATGTCGAATGTAGAACGGATTTGTGCGTGCAGCGGGGCACATCCATATTGTGAGGGATGAGGTTAGTGAGATGGTAAAGAAGATGGGCGAGATGTGCCCGAGAATACGTCAGAGTTGCGGGGCGCGTATGTATCGATCTGCTTTGCGCGATAGGACGGTATGATGGCCGCGGCTGGCGGATTAATTATAGACCTGTCAAATAGCGCCGGCGGTCAGAAATGGCTGTTGATGCACGGGTCCGTCGTTTTAGCCGTCTGTGGCTGCAGGCGCCGGTGGCGCTTCATCCGGAAGACGGGCGAGACGAGAGATGCCCAGCCATTCCTTTGTCGATGCGGAAACGAGCTCCTTCAGGCGAACTTCAGGACAGATCTTGTTGCTGAAGAGATGTTTGAATCTCCGATCAGCTCCAAGCGAGAGCTTCCGGCAGTCGTTCCGAAATTGGTTATTCCCGCGGGAACGGAACTCTCCATAACTGCGCAATTCGAAGAAATCAAAAGGTTCAGGCGTGCTTTTCGCGTCATTTTTTGTGGCAAGAAGAAGTTTCTGGTTAACGAACTTGAATTGGACAAAGCGGTCTATGGCTAGAGCCTCTTGGAGAGGCGGACTGGTAGAGGCTATCGCTGCAGAGGTTGACGAGCGCACCAAGAAATGCGTCCGAAGCGTCGATTCCATTCGGGCTTAAAGCTTGGGTCGGGATACGATGGCCGCATGAAAGCTGCGCCTTTCTCGGCCTCCGGCAGTTCATTTGAGATTCACGAATGGCGAGGCAGCGGCCCTGCGGCGCTTCACGTTCATCATTCCGACGACGAAGCGTGGCACGTCCTGCAGGGCGAGCTGACCTTTCGTTACGCCGATCGAACCGAAACGGCCGGGGCCGGAAGGACGGTATTCGTTGCGGCGGGTGTGCCCCACACCTACACAGCCGGAGACGATGCCCGATATCTCATCGTCCTCACACCACGAGTGAGCGCCTTAATCGCTGCCCTACAAGCCGATCGCGAGCCAGCCCGCCAGAAAGAGATTTACCGGCGTTTCGATTCCGAGCTATTGGAGTAGAAATACGGTTATGAAAAAGATCCTGCTGCTGCCGCTGCTGTTGGGTGGCATCTCTTGTGGCGCTTGGGGCGCATCCGGATCAGTCCTTACCACGCGACTGGACGATCGCAAGGCGGTTTATCTCAGCGCTCCTGAATTCGGAGCGCACGGGGATGGGAAGGCGGATGAGAGCGCTGCCATCCAGTCCGCAATCGACAAGGCGGAAGGCCATGCGCGCGAAGGAATTGTGTTCGTGCCCTCGGGCCGCTACCGGTTGATGCATACCGTCCATGTATGGCCAGGAGTGCGCATTTTCGGCTATGGTGCAACGCGCCCGGTCTTCCTCCTCGCCGACAACACGCCGGGTTTTCAGAATGGCGTGGGCGTGATGGTGATGTTCACCGGTACGCGTCCCGGCGGCGATCCGCCACAGACAGCCGGATTCCCTTCCCGCCACCAGGCAGCGTGCCGCCGAACAACGCGATTGCGGACGCCTTTTCGAGCACGTTTTATTCGGCCATGAGCAACATCGATTTCGAGATCGGTGAGGGCAACCCGGCGGCGATCGCGATCCGCTTCCACGTCGCGCAGCATGCATATCTCAGCCACATGGATTTTCATATCGGCTCCGGCCTTGCCGCACTGACGCAGATCGGGAATGAGGCCGAGGATTTGCACTTCTATGGCGGACGTTACGGCATTCTCACGGAAAAGACCTCGCCCGCCTGGCAGTTCACGCTGATCGATTCCGTGTTCGAGCATCAGCGCGAGGCGGCGATTCGCGAACATGAGGCCGGGCTTACCCTGATCCGCGATACATTCCGCGATGTGCCGGCCGCGATCGATATCGATCCGCACTATTCCGACGAACTCTGGGTCAAAGACAGCCGCTTCGAGAATATCTCCGGCCCCGCAGTGATCATCAGTAACGAGAAGAGTCCGCTAACGGAGGTCGGCGTTGAAAATGTCGTTTTGAAGGATGTGCCGACGTTCGCGCAGTTCCGCGAGAGCGGCAGGAAGGTATCGGGGAAGGACGAATTCTACCGGATCCGAAATTTCAATTATGGGCTCATTGTGCCCGGTGAAGCGACTACAGGCGCCATAGGGATGCTCTACGACGCCACGCCCCTGAGCTCGTTGCCCGCACTGCTGCCGCCCGCGATTCCGGCGCTGCCGCGCACCGAGGACTGGGTGAACGTACACACGCTCGGTGTTGCCGGAGACGGCACGACGGACGATACGGCCGCGATGCAAAAGGCGATCGATGGGCATCGGGTGCTGTATTTTCCGAGCGGCCATTACATTGTGCGGGACACGCTGATGCTGAAAGCGAATACGGTGTTGATCGGACTGCATCCTACCCTGACCCAATTCGACCTTCTCGATGGAACGCTCGGTTATCAGGGGGTTGGTGCGCCTCGGGCTGTAATCTCTGCACCGAGAGGCGGGTCAAACATCCTCAGCGGCTTCGGCGTGTTTACGGGTGGAACGAATGCGCGCGCTGTAGGCGTGCTCTGGTGCGCGGGCGCGGGTTCGCTGATTGACGATGTGCGCTTTCTGGGCGGACATGGCACCGGCACGAATCCCTACAACAATAACCACACGGCCGATTCCGATCCGCACAAGCGCTGGGACGGGCAATATCCGAGCCTTTGGGTGACGCACGGAGGCGGCGGCACGTTCGCCGATATCTGGACTCCGGACACGTTCGCCCAGGCGGGATTCTATGTCTCCGACACCAAAACCCCGGGCCATGTTTATGAATTTTCCAACGAACATCATGTGCGCAACGAGATCAAGTTCGATCATGTGGAGAACTGGGACCTCAACGCGCCGCAGACCGAGGAGGAGGCGGGTGAGAGTCCCGATTCGTTATCGCTGGAATTGGATTGGTCGAAGAACATCACTATTGCGAATTATCACGGTTATCGTGTAACGCGCTCCCACGCGCCATTTCCCTCCGCGGTTCGTCTCTATCATTCCGGAAACATACATTTCCGCAATGTTCATGTAAATGCCGAGAGCGGATATGCGATCTGCGACGAAAATGGCTGCGGAACATTTTTGCGTGCCAGCAAATTTCCTTACGAGAATGCGATTCAGGACATGACGCATCATCAGGAGGTGCGCGAACGGGAATTTGCGGTGCTCAACATTCCCGCTGAGCCGGGCAGGCCCGCTGGCGCGGACGCTTCGGCGGTGCTGGAGCGCGGCTCGCGCGTACAAAAGCTCGAAGACGGTTTCTACTCCATCTCGGGTGCAGCCGTGGACGCGTCCGGCAAATTGTATTTCGTCGATCACCATGAACAGCGCATCTACGGCTGGTCGCCGAGCGAGGGGCTTACGATCGAGCGCGACAATCCGCTGGATCCCGTAAACCTGGGCTTCGATAAGGCGGGCGACCTGATCGTGCTCTCTTCAGCCGGACCGGAGGGAACGGTCTATTGCTTCCGTCCGGGATCGCCGGAAGATGAGATCACGGTTCTTACACCGCAGGAAATGAAACCGCGTCCGAATGCGCTGGCGCTCTTACCGACCAATTACTGGAACAATGGTGAATTTAAGGACCAGCTCGATTTCAAGACGCTGACTTACAGGACGCTGGCGGAGATGTTCGCCCAGGATGTCTCGACTCCGAAAGCAAGAGAATACGTCTCGCCCGACGGCAGTCTCTTTCTGCCCGCCGGCCGCGTGTTTCAGCAGGGGCCGTCCGATACGACTGCCGGCTGGCGGTTTTCCGATAACCTCGACACTTACGGCTTTATCAGCGCTGTTCCAGGACGGCGAATTTATGTCAGCAGCGAATCGGAAGACATCACTTACAGCGCGTTAGTGGGCGCGGACGGCGCGCTCAGTGATCTCCGGCCCTTTGCCAACCGCGGAGGCGAGAGCGTTGCGGTGGATCGCAACGGCGATGTGTACGTTGCGAACGGACAAATTTTCGTATATAACCCGGCGGGAAAGCCGATCGCGCAGATCGATGTGCCGGAGCGTCCGCTCGACATTATCTTTGGAGGCGGCGACGGCCGCACGCTGTTCATTCTGGCGCACCACGCGCTGTTCGCGGTAAGGGTACGCGGTTCGGAATAAGAGTAGAGCCTAGAAGATGATTTTCGCGGCCAGTTGAACGTTTCTGGGAGCGCCCGGGCCGATACCGGGAGCGCCGAAGGATACGTCGTAGGTGGAACCCACGGTTCCTAAATTACTGCCGGAAACATTGTTGCCCGGCTCCGATAGGTTCCTGAAATTGAAGATGTTGAAGATTTCCGCTCGAAGCTGCGCCGTGACTCTTTCGGTGATCCTGATGTTTTTGAACATCGAGAAATCGATTTGATGAGTAGGAGGCCCATAAAACTCGTTACGACTTTCATTTCCGTAAGTGCCTGGCGCCGGTAGCGCGAACGCGGCTGGATTGAACCAATAGATCGTGCTGGTGGCGCGATCGGGAGGGGGCACATTGGCAAAGGGGTTACCGACGACCTCGGCGCGGTCGGCGAATTCGGATGTGCCGCTGGAGTCATTCCCCGACAAGACGTTAAACGGCGTGCCTGTGAAGAAAGAGAACAAAGTATTCAACTGCCAGCCACCGAAAACTGTGCGGTACTTAGTGGGTTGAGGGACGGTGTAAGCCAGGAACATGGAAAACGAGCTACGAATGTCGAAATCCGAATTGCCGTAATCACACCGCAAGCAATAGCTGTTTTGAGGAATAATGCCCCGCGCGTAGGATAAGTCATCCAGGGAGTGTCCGAACGTGTAACTCAGCTTGGTGGTGAAGCCATGAAAGTTATTGGTTCGCAGCGACCCGAGCAGACCGTTGAAGTTGCTGTTACCGACGGATTGCACTTCGTTGATGGCCCCGAGATACGGGAACAGGCTGTAATAGGGCCGCGACGTGACCGATTCGGGAGAGCCGATCGGGATCTGATTAATATCCACGGTATCCGGTAAGTGTCGGCTTAAACTGCCCGAATAGCCAACCTCAGCCACGACATTCTGAGTAACTTGATATTGAATGTTGAGGTTTGTATTCATGCTGTAGCCGGTGACGAAGTGCTGGCTCACGGAAAATGCGCCATACGGGCCGGTTGTTTCACTTGCCGCAAAGATAGGAACGCCTGGGGCGAGAGTAATTGGCGTTTGATTTACGAGTGTCAAGACGGGTGACGGTCCGCCGATGTTCTCGTTAATTCCAGTCGCTCCGCCGTTAGATGCGGAACTATTGCCGAAGTAGGAGAGATTGGGGACCTGATAGAAGATGCCCCAGCCGCCGCGGACCACCAGCTTGCCGCCGGGTGTCGGTTGGAAGGCGAATCCGAAGCGCGGAGCAAAATCGTGCAGATCGCGCGGCCAGAGTGAATTCAGCCCATGGGTCCCGACATAGGTGATGCCGCCATCGGCAGGGATGAAGGTGGAAATCAGGTGGGCCGGATTATTGATTGGGCTTTGATACACCCAGTTCAGCCCATAATTCAGCGTCAACCTCGAAGTAACTTTCCAGGTATCCTGGCCAAAGACCGAAAAGCCGTTCAGCCAATAGTTACGCTGCTGGTTGCCGTAGGCGACGCTGGCGTGGCCGAAAGCGATATTGGCGGCCAGGAAGTCGGCGAGTGAATCGAGCGATGGATTGGGAGACTGACCGCTCGCCGGACATCCTCCGGTCACTTCCCAACTGTCGTTCGGACATGCTGCGGCGAAGGGTCCCTGCGTACCGTCGAAGGTGAACGTGCCCGGTGCGTTCGCATCGTAAAATACGTCGAGACGCGAACGGCGGTAGTCGCCACCGAAACGGAACTCGTGGGCACCGGCGGTGTACGTGAAGGTCTGGTCGATGTGACCGGTGGTGTCGATGCGTCCGAGCTGGGGAGTCAAACCGGTCGCATCAAACCCGGTGATAGTCATGTTTGGCGAGCCAAAATCGGTGGGATTCGTTACGCCCGTATTCAGACCAATCGCCGGCATATCGAAGCCGTGGTTGGCATCGCCGAACACTTGTTTGAAATAGTTGACGCCAACGAGCGTCTGGGCCACGAAGCGGGGCGAAATCACCTTGTTGTAGACAACCGAAAAGTTGTGCATCCGGCTGGGAGCGGCCTGGAAGTAATAAGGAATGGCCGAACCGACATATTCGGTCTGATTCCCGGTGCCGCCGAAGTAGCGAATAGCGATATTGTTCCGCTCATTGAACTGATGATCGAGCTTGACGACGCCGTTGTAGCTGTTCGAAATGTTGATGCCGCCGCCATTGTAGTTATGCACGGCGGCAGGCCCAGTCAAGCTATTGGCCGGCCAAAGATTGCTAATCAGCGTCAGAGCGAGCGGATTTACCTGCACTCCATCGCGGGTCATAATTTGCGAGGTCTCTGAAACCCAGGCGGCGGACGGAGTGGTTCCTACGGCAGTCAGAGCTTCTTTATAGTTCTGCTGCTCATAGTTCATGAAGAAGAAGGTGTGGTTCCTCACGATGGGGCCACCGAGCGAGAATCCCTCCTGGTTATTGCGCAGTTCCGAATTGGGCGAACCAGGAGGCGTGAACCAGTTGTTGGTCGCAAAAATCTCATTTCGGTTGAAGTAGTAAACAGAGCCGTGGAAATTGTTGGTACCCGACTTGATGACGACGTTCAATACGCCGCCTGAATTGCGGTTCTCTTCGGCGTTGCTGCTGCTCTGCAGAGAGAACTCGTCGATGGCGTCAATGGGAAGCACGGTGCCGGCAATACCCGAAACGCCGCCCTGATTGACCGAATTGGTGTTGTGCCACAGGTCGTTGTTGTCGGCTCCGTCGATCTTCCAGTCAACGCCATTGAAGCGCGACCCGTTGAGCGAGCCGTTGGCATTCGCGCCAGGGTTGAACTTTACCAACTGGGTGAAATCACGGCCGTTCAGGGGGACGTCGAGGATCTGCTTGGTATCGATCAGGCTGGTTTCGGCAGAAGAAGCAGTTTCAACCTGGAGCGCCGAGGCCTGAACCTCCACGGTGGTGGCTTGTTTCGCAACCTGCAGTTTGAGGGCGAGACTGTTGACTTTGCCTGCGTCGACCACGATGCCAGACACGTGAACCGTGTCGAAACCCGGCTGGGTGACGGTAATGTCGTAATTTCCGAGCGGAAGATCCTGAAAGACGAATTCACCGGCGGAAGAACTCGGGGTGTCGCGGGTCAAGCCTGTATCGGGATTCACGAGTTTCACGGCTGCGCCGGCGATGACTGCACCAGAAGCATCGGTCACGGTGCCCGCGACGCCTCCGCGGAAAGTCTGAGAAAACAGTTGTGCCGAGACAAGAAACGCCAAAGCGATTGTCACGGATGTGAGTCTGCGAATCATAACTAAACTCCTTGTTGTATTACTCTTTTTCACGCCTCAGGAAGCTGTATTGTGCGCGCCCTCGCCAGGGGCGTTGCCGGAGTCGAAACTGTATTTCGACTGCAAATCGCAACCAGGCAGGCAGCGGGCCGAACGTCACTTCGAGGTGAGACTGAGCGAGAACAGAAACTATAACATACCAACGGCACAATAGTGGGATTGCTTACAGCGAAACGCACGAGCCGCGGGAACCGTCCGGCAAAGCGGGGCGGGTGCACTGCTTGGGCCATTTGACATGCTCGATCGTAATTCTGGTGCTGGCCATGGGCGAACTGTCGACGGCACAGGAAGGAGGTTTTCTTACCGGCGTTGTTCGAGGTCGCTCGGGTGCTGTGGTTTCGGGTGCGGAAGTCCAAATTCAGAACGAAGCCACTGGAGCACGGCAACAGATTTTCTGTGACGCACGAGGCGAGTATGTGAGCTCCGAAGTAGAGCATGGCACATATAAGATCACCATTCGCGCGCATGCATTTCGAACAGCCACACAAGGGGGCATCACGGTGCAAGCCAATCAAGCGCGAGTGGCCGATTTTGTTATTGAGCTTCTGCCCTTGCAGCAGGAAATTACGGTGCAAAGCACGCGAGATGATAGCGACCCGGCTGGAAACGGCTTAGCCATCGGCCGGCAATCCACCGCCAGGATGCTGCCGGCTAACGGACGCGATCTACATGCCTTCTATGCCATGGTGCCCGGCTCAACCGTGACGCCCGCTTCCTCTGGCGATGGGGGGCAATTCACGGTAAACGGGCAGCGGCCAAATACGAACAGCGTGCGGATTGATGGCATCAGCGGCAACACCGGTCTTGGCGTTTCGGCAACGCCTGGAACCTATCCGGGCTCCAGCTTGCCGGGAATGACGGTGATTGGAAGCACCCAGGATTTGGCTTCCAAGGACGAAATCGACCGGGTCGATCTGCGTTCCGCGGACTTCGCGCCTGAATATGGCGATAGACCGGGCGCGCAGATCCGGGTGGAGACACGGTCGGGCACCAACGATTTCCACGGAAATGCCTTCGCGTATGGGCGGCCCGGCTGGGCGGATACCGCCGACTGGTTCGCGCAAAGGTACGGCTTCCCATTGCAGCCTGCGTCCTTGCACGGCTCGGGAGCCAGCCTGGGTGGAGCACTTTTTCCGAACAGAACGTTCTTTTTCCTGGCATTCGAAGACGTCGACGTAAATGACACGGCACTGCAACTCATGCCAGTGCCATCCCGAACGGCACGTGCGACTGCAACAAATCCTTACGCGCTTCTGCTCAATGCTTTTCCGTTGCCCGTGGGGCCGGAATTGAACGCGAACGAATCTCTCGGGATGCTGTCACTCGAAAAGCAAGCTTCGATTGAGAACTTACAGTGCGCGAGTGGATCAGACGGTAGGCCATATGGGCCGCTTGTTTGCCCGCTACACGAATGTTCCCTCGCGCTCTATGACCGAGCAATTAGGCACGACGAATGCAGGCTTCCGCTGGGTCGCCGGGACGGTAGGAGCGACTATGCAATGGGGTGGGGCGGTTCACGACTTTCGGGCCAATTTTTCGCGCGTCATTGACACGTCGTCGTGGGCTGCTACTCCCGGCCGGGAACAAACTGCTTTGGCCGCGCTCTCGAATCTGCTCCCTGCCCAACTTACTATCGATGAAAACAACGGGGCTTATATTGAACTGTTCAATCCCAACAGGATAACGGCTTTATCGATTGCAGGAATCGGGCAACTGGTCTCCGGGGCGGCTGAACGCACGTACCAAAATCAGTGGGAGGGAGCCTACACGTTTACGCGGCAGCGCGGCGCGCACGATCTTCGGGTAGGCGCCGACTACGTCCGGCTGCTGCCCCGAACGGAGTTCGGCAACTTTCTATGGACCTCGTCTGTCGCTTCACCGAGCGTGGGCGCGCTGCTTGGGGAGGAGCCACTCGGCATCACGGTTTCGTATGGAAAGCCAACCATCGACGTCGGGCAGATTATCATCGGCTCGCTATTTGCGCAGGATACGTACAAGCTTAGTGACCGCCTAAGTGTTCTCTATGGGGTGCGATGGGAAGTTACGCCCCCGACCAATACGCCGTCTGGAACCGGATTATTCGCGGTAGGGTCCTGGAACGGACCTGGTACGCCTTTTCAACCGGTAGAAGGGTTCGCGGCTCTTAATCAATCCAGTTTGCCGATGCACTACAACCAGATCGCTCCGCGACTCGGGTTGGCCTATCGCTTTAAGAAGTCCGACGCGATCTTCCGCGCGGGTGCCGGAATTTTTTATGACGATGCCATCGGATCGCTTCTGTACGCAGTCAATCTCTCGCCCTTAAACATGTGGCAGTATTTGCCTTCCAGCGGCAATTCCGGTTCCCTGCAGTTTGCTTCTTACGAATCACCGCCGGCCCTCTCGCTGCCAAAAGTGTGGGAGTGGCGAACGTCGATTGAAAAATCACTCGAAGGACACACGACCGTTTCGCTCGCTTACGTCGGCTCTGCGGGACGCAGACTGCTGCGATTGGACGGAACCGTCGATTCGACCGGAATTCTGCAAAACAGCGCCTTTACGAGTTACGGCAGGTCCGATTACGATGCTTTGCAGGCGCAATTCACCGGTAAGGTGACCTCGAATCTATACACGCTTGTATCTTACTCGTGGGCTCACTCGATCGATACAGGGTCGTTAGGTTCGGCTCTTTTCCTGGTTGCTCCCGGGTTCGGCAATGCGGACGATCGGGGCTCCTCTGATTTCGACGTACGGCACAATCTGAACGCATCATTCAGCTACCGGATTCCTTCCTGGCATTCGAGCGGGTTGCTGCGAGGGTGGTTCAGAGATTGGGATCTCAGTTCCACATTGCAGGCCCGAACGGGTTTTCCGTTCGATGTGACAAGTGTGGACAGAAGTATTGGCGGCGGTTTTGCGAATACCGGGCGGCCTGACTTAGTGCCCGGGAGGCCCATTTGGATTAACGGCAACTCCGTCCCAGGTGGCCGGGTGTTGAATCCGGCGGCATTCATCCCGGTCTCCGGGATTGCGAATGGAACGCTCGGGCGAAATGTCCTGACGGGACCCGGTTTGTTTCAAATTGATGCAAGTTTGCGCCGACAGTTTCGGCTGTTCGGCCGGACTTCTCTGGAGATAAGACTCAGCGCTTTTAATCTCTTGAACAAGTCCACTTTCTCAAATCCCGAGGCTTATCTCGGGAGCCCTTTGTTTGGTCAACCTACTTCGATGCAAAGTTTGATGCTGGGCTCAGGCACTCCGACGAATGGAATAACTCCTATCTTTGAATCGGGCGGCCCGAGGACGGCCGAGTTTCTGCTTAAGTTTTCATTCTGACAATGTGTTAGTTCTGTGGACTTAGTTCATCGAGTGTTTCCGTACTGTTGTTCCATGAGAAACTCCTGACCTGCACGGGAGGAGGTTGTGCTTCTCCCTGTTCGATATACACTCGGCTCACATCCTGCTTTGAGTTGATCTCTACGCATTGCGAGAATGCGTTTCGCAAAAAGAAAACGCCATGCCACTTATCCGGCAGGTTACGAATAACAATTGGTCTCGGGTCACTCGCTAAGTCAGCTCCGAGTGTGCGACAGGTGTTCTGTGAAAGAAATGCGACTTGGCGCCAGATCAGCAGGTTATGGCAGAGAGCAATCACGTGAAATGACAAAAGACCCACTGTTAGCAGTGTTCTGGTGAGGCTGGGCTTGCATCCTTCGAGTGAAATACCCCAGAACAGAGCGAGCCCCAACACCGGTAAGTAAAGTACTCTGGAACCGGCTAAATCGGCGGTCATCAATAGAAGGTGCTGCACGGGAAGATCGGCGAGAATCACCAAAACAATGGCAGCGAAGAGCAGTTTACGGTTGGGCTCGGACCAAGTTAGAAACCCGAGCATTACGAGTAACATCAGAAGCACCGACGCTTTTACCCACACGTTCAGATCGGTAGACCAATTCAAGGGAAAGAACAGAAAAGCCCACTGGCGAAAAAATAAACCTTTGATCGCGTGAATGGGACTGAACTGAAGAATGGCAGCTCCGCCGGTTGCACTGCGATAACCTCCGATACCGCCGATCACCCAAGAACGATAGGCGAAGACAGCGGCGCAGACGGCCAACAAGACAGCAGCGGCACGGAGCACGTCTTTTCTGGTTGTGCAGTCCTGGAACGGCAGCATTCCCAAGGCGAGGAAAGGAAGGCAATAGGCAGCTTCTTTGCTCAGAAGCGCTAGGACTGCACAGCAAATCATGAATACGTACCATCGCGATCGGCGAGTCTTTAGGAATCGATGGAGAGCGATTAAGCCCAGCAAGACAAAAAACGCGGCCAGCAGATCGAATCTGGCGGCGGTCCAGCAAACTACTTCCGGGCGAGAGCCATGAATCGCAAAGATCGATGCCGCTACGGCCGCCGAGAAACGGCTTAAGGATAATTGCATCGCCAGTGCATAGATAAGGCAGTTATTTGCCACGTGAAGGGTTAAGTTCCAGAGGTGCCAACGAAAAGGCTCGTAACCAGCCCACTTAAAATCGAGCCAATACGTGAGATACCCCAGTGGCCGAAAGAAGAGATCCTTGCCGCTGGGGTGTACGAAAAACAGGAGTACGTTACGCCATGTTTCCCTTGACGCTTCGGCAACTTGTGCGTAAGAGTCGTGGAGCAGAGGCGCGTTAAGCGTGATTAGGAACGGCAGAATTGTAAGAACTACGAGACCAATTAACAGAGTAAGATCGGAACGCCCGATTCTGATACTCACTTGGCCAGCGTGCATGGGTCCAAAGACCCCGACAGAAGGTTTTTTGCGACGAGCTCAGCTTTTTTTGTGATGAGCGGGCTTAGACTGAGAGCGTGAATGCAGCCGTGGGCATACGTCGCATCGCTTTTATCGCTGTGCTGACCGTATTTCTTGGGGCGAGCGCCGTATTGGTCCGGTTTGAATACTGGGGCTCTTTCAAGCTGATACTTCCGGTTCAATCTCCCGTGAACGCGGAAAGCGTCCTCGGAGTATCGTTTCTTGTACTCCTATTTATGAGGAGTTGCCATACAAAAAAGTGAACGGCGGCCCAGCGTAACCGCTCTTAGCTTGTGAACGTGGCGCGAATGTTAGGGGTGCCGAAAGAGATCGCGTTCCAGGAGCCCAGCGTGGCGTCAGAGGAAACCAGCGCCTGCGAGGATGCGTTTGCAGAGTTGGTTCACCGCCAGGCCAAATTTGTCTTCCGAGTGGCGTATTCAGTACTCCGCAATGCTCACGACTCGGAAGACGTGGTCCAGGAAACTTTTCTGAAACTCTACCGTTCGCGCCGATACCGGGAGATACAGGACGTGCGAGCGTACCTCGCGCGAATTGCATGGCGCATTGCGATCACTCGCTTGTCCAAGACAGATGCGCACATTCCCGGTATCGATGTTCGTTCGGAACGCGCCAGCCCCGAAGAAGCGGCGATCGCGGCGGATTGGAATGCGCAGGTCCATCGCGTGATCGAGGCGCTGCCGAAAGATTTGCGATTGCCTCTGGCGCTCTCGACTGTCGAGGAGTTGACGTCTCATGAAATCGCCGGAATTATGGGCATCCCGGAGGGAACGGTGCGCCGCCGCGTAATGCGCGCCCGCGAAAGTTTAAAGGAGAAACTGTTAGCTCTCAGGAGTTCTCATGGCAAGTGATCACGAGTTCGACAGGATCATAGACCGTGCATTGACGACCTATTCCGAGGCGCAGCCGTTGGAGGGGCTGGCGGATCGGGTACTGAACCGCGTCCGTGGTTCAGGCAGCACTCCTCGGAGGTTCAGAGGATGGGAATGGGTTGTGACGGCATCGGGGCTCGTCGTTCTGGCGTCGATTGTGTTTACTTTAGAGCCACGGCGCGGAACTGTGCCGAAAGAGATTCATCCCGCCAATTTTCAGGCTGCTACGCAACCCGTTCTGACTACAAAGTCGGAAAATGCGCAACTGGAGCCGTCGCCGAGACTGCGTGAGGTAACCCGAACCAAGCATCCAATGAAGCGATATTTTCTGCCAAAACAGGAACAATTCCCTTCGCCCACGCCGCTTTCGAGCGAAGAGCGGGTACTGGTCGCGTTCGTGAAAAGAGATCCGGCTCGGGCGCTCAAACTTTTTGCAAGTAGTCAAAATGACCGGGCGGATCAAGAGATTCAGATCGAACCCATTCAGATCAAGCCATTGGCCGACGATGGCGCGCAATAAGGAGATGAGATGCGGAGTGTAAGGCGGTGCGGAATTGCAGCTTTTTTCACTTTCATGCTGGCGAACGGCGTTTTGTGTGCTCAGGATACGGAACCCGCGAAAGCACCTGCAAAGTTTTATAAGCTTCTATTTGTCGTGAAGGAAGTTGACGGGACGAAGGTTTTAAATTCCCGATCCTACACGATAACTGCCGCAACCGACGGCCAGCACACCGCAATTCGCACCGGCAGCAAAGTGGATGTATTCGTAGGGCCGCCCTCAACGAATAATTGGAGCCAGGTCGACTTGCACATAAAGATCGACTGCCGAAACGTACAGGAGCAACAAAACGAACTATCTCTGTTCATAGACGCAGAGGTCGCGAGCATCGCGCAAGAACCGATATTGAGTGGCGCAACTCCAACAGGGGCCACAATTTCGTCCAACGCCCCTGTGATTCGAAACAATCAGTGGGGTTCGAGCGTGCTGGTGCCGCTGAGAAAGCCGGTGGTGATCTTTTCCTCCGACGATGTAACGAGCAAGCACCAGATGCAAGTCGAACTGACGGCGACGCCGCTTTCGTAATGGCGGAATTAAGTCCGGTAAGGCTTTTCAAATCCAAACAGGACTGGGCTCAGTGGCTCGAGAAGAACCATCGTAAGAGCGCTGGCCTTTGGTTGCGAATTGCGAAGAAGAATTCGGGGTTGCGGTCGGTGTCGTATCAGGAAGCGCTCGAAATTGCGCTTTGTTACGGATGGATCGACGGGCAGAAGAAGCCGGAAAGCGAAGAGAGCTGGCTGCAACGCTTTGTTCCGCGGTCTGGCAAGAGCATCTGGTCGAAGATCAACCAGGAGAGGGCGCTGGCGCTGATTGCGAGCGGGCAGATGCAACCGGCGGGGCTGGAGGTGGTCGAGAACGCTAAACGCAACGGACGCTGGGAGGCAGCCTACGATTCGCCGAGCAAAGCAACTGTGCCGGGCGATTTTCAGGCTGCACTGGATGCACATCCGCGGGCTAAGGCATTTTTCGAGACACTCGACCGGGCGAACCGTTATGCGGTCCTTTGGCGAATACAGACGGTGAAAAAAGCCGAGACTCGCGTCCGGAAAATCGAGCAGTTTATCGGCATGTTGGAGCGGAAAGAGAAGATACATCCCTGAGCGCTAGCTGGTTCTCCGGGCCGGCATTAAGTAATTCAAAAAAACATCAAATTGACCGATAAGCATCAGGTTCGTGGTCCGACCTGTCGATAAAAGCATGAAGGACGGCTGTGGGTGTGAAGTGCTTCATGCATGTTTCCCGTAAGAACAATTTGGCGCTGGTTCTAGTTGCCGGCTTTTGTGTTGGAGCTGGTGCGCAGACTCAGCCCTCCTATTCGAACCTCAATATTGTGATCGAGACTCCGGGGCCGCAAAGCGGGCCGTTGCTCGGCAACGTCGTATTTTCCGGCTGGGCACTTGACAGCGCGGGCGCGATGACGGGCCTCAGCGCTTCTATCGACGGGGTAGTCGTGGGGAATGCGACCTATGGAAGCAGCAGAGCGGATGTTTGCACGGCCTACGGCACTCAGCCCGGATGTCCGATGTGGGCTGGTCCTTGCCCTTCGATACGGCTACGCTTCCAAACGGCAAACACATCCTGACGATCAGCGGCGGCTTGACGGCGGGGAATTACGCAACCGCAAGCGCTGCCTTTGTCGTGGCGAATTGGACCAGCGCTACTTCCAATCCAATCCGAGTCAATATTGACAGTCCGAATGCACACAGCCCCGTTTTCAGCGGCACTGCATCCTTTGGCGGCTGGATTGAAAGTAATCACGACACCACCGCAAAACAGCTCCTGGCAACGGCGCTTCCGGCGGGGCAAACCGCGGAGCAAGATCTCGCCCAGGCGCTGCACATGATTTTCATGCAGCCAAGCCTGCCGCCGTTCGTATCGAAACAATTGATTCAGCACCTGGTAACGAGCAATCCGAGTCCCGCTTATATTTCGCGGGTGGCCCAGGTGTTCGAGGATAACGGAGCCGGAGTGCGTGGGGACTTAAAGGCGGTCGTTTACGCGATCCTGAGCGATCCCGAAGCGCGTGCCGGCGACACACCCGGCGAGACCGATCCATCTGGCTTCGGACATCTTCGGGAGCCGGTTTTGTTCCTCGCAAATCCATTGCGCGGATTAAATGGCGCGGTTTCCAACAGCAGCGGAGCCGCGAATACGGCTACGAATCTAGGACAGCAACTCTTCTATGCATCGAGCGTCTTCAGCTTCTTTTCTCCGCTATACAACTTGAATGGCCTGCCGGCGCCGGAATTTCAGATCTATACGACGCAAACCGCTGCCTTTCGCGCGAACGTTGTGAACTCGGTTGTTTACGGCGGCAAACTGGATTCGGAAACGACGTTCAACACCCGTCCGTTTTTGGAGGCGGCTTCTACTCCGGCAGCGCTGATCGGCTTGATCAATGGGTTGTTCTTTCACGGAACCATGTCGAATAATCTGCAGAGCGCGATCACGCAGGCACTGGCGCCGTTGAAGGCTTCCGCAGACAAGGTGAAGGCCGCACTCTATATTGCGCTCACGTCGAGCGAGTACCAGATCGTCCATTAGGAAGGAAAAAAGCTCAACGATGTTTTCACGTCGTGGATTTATTCGGTTGGGGGCGGCGCTTTTTTCGAATAAGGAGCTGGCGGTAGTGGCGAATGTCGGAAGCCTGGTGCAGCCGACCACGCGAGCTCAGTATCAGGCTCGAAGCACGGCCGTGCCGGTTAACCTCTTCTCGCATGCGGACCAGCAGGCACAATGGCAAACATCCGTGCCGAATGGAGTCAGCGGCACGGGATGGCGGGACGCGCGGCAGATCTGGTAGCAAGGCAGAACAGCCCAAATTTTCCGACATTTGTATCGGTTGCCGGAAGCAGCGTTATGGGGGCGGGAGCGATAACGCAACCGGTGGCGCTTGCTCCGGGGCAGTCTTTGGACCTTACGGGTTTCAACACGACAGCCGCGTCCATTGCGCGTCGTGCGGCGCTGCAGAATCTGTTGACGCTCGATTACGGCGTAAAGCTGGCCCAGGCGGCCAACGGTATCGTGGCGGACAGCATCGCGGACGCGCAGGCGCTCGATAGTGCGTTAGGCAGTGAAACCGCCCTGGCGACGACGTTTCCGGGAACCAGTTTGGGGGCCCAGCTTAAGCAGATTGCGAAAATTATCGAAGCGCGCGATTCGCTCGGGATGCGGCGGCAGATTTTTTTCGCTTCGCTCGGAGGCTTCGATACGCACGCGGGCGAACTGGAGACGCATCAGCAACTCTATCCGCAATTGAGCCAGGCACTCGCCGCATTCAACAACGCCATGCAGGAACTCGGCGTCGAGAACAACGTCACCACCTTTACCGAGTCCGATTTCAGCCGCACATTTCAGCCCACTACGAGCGACGGCAGCGACCATGCGTGGGGCAGC
The DNA here is from genome assembly GCA_963722935.1 of uncultured Acidobacteriaceae bacterium. GTDB lineage: Bacteria > Acidobacteriota > Terriglobia > Bryobacterales > Bryobacteraceae > Bog-105. The sequence goes on from CAVROY010000004.1 coordinate 770,762, forward strand.
CATCATCTGGTGATGGGGGGCGCGGTACAGGGCGGCGATATGCGCTGGATTCCGACAACCGCGATCGATCAATATGGAGCGACGCTATGCTCGTGGTTCGGTATCACCGATGCCAATTTAATGGCGGTGTTTCCGAATTTCGCGAACTTTGGAGCGCAAAAGCTGGGTTTTCTGGGCTAGGAAGCCGCGCTACTGCAGCGTGAGTGCGAGCTTGCAGAGCTTGCCCGCTTTGACCTCGATCGATTCAGAGGCCTCCACTGGTTTCCCGTCGGCGAGATGCCCGGACGCCGAGATTTGATAGTGTCCGGCTTGAAACTGCTTGAGGAGCAGCGATTCGCGCCGGACGTCGGCATCGCGCGGCGCATTATCCACGGAAAGAGACCAGCCGCCTTCGAGATCCTTAAAATTCGCGATCTTTACCTCAATCGAGGCGGTTCGGTGCGCTTCATCGCGACGCTTCTGCTCGATCGCTTGCTTCTCTTTGTGCGCGGATTCAAATAATGCTTTTGTATCTTTATCGAGCTGCGAGAGATTCGTCTGGAATTCTGCGATCCAGGCGCCAGTTTCCTGTTCGACGGCTTCGCGGATCGCGAGATTGAATTTCTGGATGGCTTCTAGCATCTCGCGCAGACGATCATCGGTCGGCTGGGTGCCTTTGAGCGGTGCGGTGAGATGTTCCCACTCGAAGCGAAAGCGGATGCGCGCGGTCTCGATGCGCATAGCGGCTCCGATGTAGCGCATCCAGTTCGTCGAGAATCCGAAGAAGCGGTCATAGGCGAGGCATCCCGCGGCTAAGCCGATGAAGACGTAGCCAAACTGCTCGAAACGCAGCTCGGCCAACTTCTGGGCTCCGGGATCCGGGGAAAAATGGATCAGGCCCAACGCGGCAATAATTGGGACGAGACCGGCGAGGATGGTGAAGGTAATGGCCCAGTAGCGCAGCCAGCGGGACCAGAAGTTCTTCGACTGCTTTTTCCGGTAATACCAGGCGATCGCGTCGAGCGATTCCTTCTCAGCGCGTGTGCGAAGCTCGGTGAGACATTCCATCTCCTTTCCCTTTTCCCAGGAAATCGGCGTCCAGACCTGCGGCTCGATATTCGTGGGCTTTTTGCGAAGGAGAAACACGATGAGCGTGACGATGGCGCCGCCGGTCAACAATCCGAGGAGCGCGATCCAGAAACCGCGCATCGGTCCCGGCGCGGAGGCCGCCGCGATCGGAGGGTCGTCGAACCAGTGGGCGAGAACTGCAACGCTTCCACCGTCGATGCTGGCGGTCAGAAAGCCACGCGCGTTCGGGGAAGCATGTTCCTGATTTTTGAGCGCGAGCGGCGGTGCGATCCACGTTTTTTGCGCGACACAAGGCGTATAGGCGAGACCGGAAGCAGCCGGGCTGGTTCCGTAGACGCTTCGACTGAAATCGTGGAAGTGTCCGGCAAACAAGCCGATGACATTGGGACTGCAGGCTGCACGCTCCCAGGCGCTGCGCGTTTCGGGAGCCAGATCCCAGGCGGATTTGTGCTGGTCCGGATGCTGCCGGTGAAAATAGGGATCGATCACGTCGGGCACGTGCATGAAGAGCACAAGCGGCGCGTCGGAATCCGCAGCGGTCAGACGGTTCAGCGCTGCCATCTGCGGCTCCGGGCAGGCTTGCGCGAGAATCTGGGCGCCGGCTGGATCGGAAGGAGCGTGCGAGCAGGCGAGTCGATAATTTGTCGAATTTTTGAAACTGGCGCTGTTGAGGCCGGCGATGCGAAAGCCGTTAATCGCGATAGCGCGGTCGGCGGTGAGAGCCTCAATCTCCAGCGGATGAGAGAGCGACCGAACGCGATTGCCGAGCGCCGCCATAAAACAGCCAAAGCGGACATCGGTGACGTTTTCGTTTTCAATGTCGTTGTTGCCGGGGACGAAAAAGACGCGGCGGACGGTGAGCCGATCGAGCTCGGTCGCAAGATCGTTGACCGCCCAGGCGAGCGTTGAGGCGGGCAGGCCGGGCTCGACATCGAGCGGGAGAGCGTGACACGCAGAGGCGGCGGGGAAGTCTACATTCTGGAGACCTAAGTCGCCGGTGTAGACGATGAAATCAATTCTTGTGCCGGAGGAGATGGCCTGGTTGATCTGCGTGATGGCCCACTCAAGAGCCGTGCGATCGCTGGCCGCTTCGCGCAAAGCGTCGGGAGTGGGCTGCTTCCAGCCATCATCGAAGATGTGCGCATCGGTAAGCTGCGCGAAGCCGAGACGCTTCTCCTGAGCGCGCAAAGGGCCGAAGGCGGCGCACAGGAGACAGATGAGCGCCGGCAAGACAGGGTGGAGCGGTAGAGCTCGAAAGCGCAACATATACCGGGAATGTTTGGTAGTGATTCCGTAGTATATTGCACTCCGACGAAGCGGAAGTGAGAGGCCGTCGGGTTCGGGCCGAGCTTAATCGTGGCGCAGGGCTTGCATGGGGTCCAGATGCGCGGCGCGCCGGGCGGGCAGAGCGGAAGCGAGCGCGGCAATTGCGAGCACGCCGAGGCTGACGCTTAAGTACGTGACGACGTCCAGTCTCGAGACGCCATACAGGAAACCGACCAGCAGGCGGGAGAGTGCGGCGGCAACGCACAGGCCACACACACAGCCGACCAGTGAAACACCCACTCCCTGTGACAAGAAACGTGCCCGAATCTGGCGTGGAAGCGCGCCCAGAGCCATGCGCAAACCGATCTCGCGATTGCGCATCGAGACCAGATACGAGAGCGTTCCGTACAGGCCGAGCGCAGCCAGGGAAAGCGCGGTCACGGCGAACAGCGAGAGCAGAAGAGTACGGAAACGGTTCTCGGCGGTGCTTTCAAATAACTCCTGCTCTAGCGGCATAACGTCGAAGACTGAGCGGGTCGGCTGAATCTGGTGAATTTTCTTGCGGAGTGCAACGGCTAGGGATTCGGGATTTCCGTGGGTGCGAATGAGGAAATACGGATCGGGCACGCCGTTCGCATCGCACCAATACACAGTAGGCACGGGCGCATGGGTCAAACCATCTTCGCGGGCATCGCTCGCCATACCGACGATCTCGCCGGGAGTTGAAAGAAACGGATTGGATGCTGCAGCCAAGTGATGGCCGATTGCATTTTGGCCGCCCAAGTAGGTATCGACGAAGCTGCGATTGACGACCACCGTGGGCCGAAGCTGACCGTTTTCCCGGCACTCTGTCCCGGCGAGAAGCGGGATGCGCATGGTTTGGAAGTAATCTCCATAGACCGCTTTGGTATCGGCGGAGATTTTCCGGTCGGGCGAAACGGGGAAATCCGCCACCTGGAACTCTTGAGGGTATTGGTCAGAGGCGCCCGGGAGACTCACGCTGAGGGCGTCCGATTCTACACCGGGAACTGTTGCGAGGGCCTCAAGCGTGCTCTGCATGCGGTGGTGCATCTTTTTCTGATCGGCGGTTTCCCCGTAATTCCCGCTGATGCGGAGAGTGAGCACGTGCGTGGGATCGAAGCCTGGCGAAACGCGAGCCATTTCCTGAAAGCTGCGCAGCAACAGACCTGCACCGACCAATAATGTGACGGCAAGCGCAACCTGCACGCCCACGAGACTCCATTGCAAGGGAGCGCGGGCGGACACCTGCGTGCGGCTGTTGGAAGCGAGCGAGGACGAGAGAGAGCGGCGCGATGCGATCAGGGCGGGCGCCAGACCAAACAGCAGCGTCGCGAACACGGCGGATGCGAACGTATAGAGCACAAGACGCCAATCGAGCCCGACTTCCTGGGTACGCGGAAGCGCTTTGGCCAATGATTGGAAAGCACGCGCAGCACCGGCTGCAATGCCAAGGCCGAGCACGGAGCCGAGCAGGGCGAGCACAAATGCTTCGGTGAGGAGCTGAGCGACCACAGAAATGCGGGATGCCCCGAGCGAATAACGAACCGCGATCTCGCGGGTGCGCTCGGTAGTTCGAGAAAGCAGCAAAGCCGCGATGTTGGTGCAGGCGATGAGCAGCAGGAGAGTTACCGAACCGAACAGAATCAAAAGCGAGCGGCGCGAGCCACTGACGATGGTTTCCTTCAAGGGCTGGATTTCAGCGGTGAGGTCCTTGTCGGTTTTCGGAAACTGACGCGCGAGGCGGGCCTCAACGGCATTGAGATCGGCGTTGGCGACAGAGAGCGTGATACCGGGCCGCAGACGGCCGATACCGGTGAACCAGGTAGATCTTCGATCCTGTGCATACGGCGCATCCAGGGGCACGCATTGCCAGAGATCGACGTCTTTACTCGGGAAGTCGAGATGGGCTGGCATCACGCCGATGATCGGCGCCGACCAGGTATCGAGACGAAGTACTTTCCCGAGCACCCTGGGATCGGCCTGGAAGCGGCGTCGCCAAAAACGATCGCTGATCAGCACCGCGTTGGGGCCCCCGAAGTGTTCCTCGGCCGGCATGAAGTCGCGGCCGAGCTTGGGGGAAACCCCCATGACCTGGAGGAAACGTGGCGCAACATCTGCGCGCAAGAGGCGCTCTGGAAGAATACCGGAATGCTCAGAAACGTTTTCGGTGTACCAGCCGCTGATGCCTTGAAAGCTGGAATTGTATTTATTCCATTCGGCCAGGCGGACGGGGGCGAGAAAACTCTCTGGATTTTTCAGAGTGTGGTTGTATTGGTGCAGAACCACGATTTGGCCGGGGTCGGGGTAGGGAAGCGGACGAAGAAGAATCGCGTCGATGGCCGAAAATACGGCGCTGTTGGCGCCGATGCCGAGCGCGAGGGTCAGGATCACGGTCAAGGAAAATCCGGGCGACCGGCGTATGAAACGAAACGACGATTTCAGGTTCGCCAGCGTGTTCTCAACTGTCAGGACACGATGCACCTGGCGGCACTCTTCTTTAACCTGTTCGCTTCCCCCGAACTCGACGAGGGCTTCCCGCCGGGCCACATCCGGCGAAACCCCGGCGTCTATTTTTCTTTGAATGACAGACTCGAGATGGAATCCGATCTCCGAGTCCAGTTCCTTTTCAACCTTGCCTTTGCGCGCGAAGAAATCGATCCACTTCATCTGGAACTCTTATTCGGCGGTTTGCATAATCAGCGTGACCGCCCCTGCTAGCCGCTGCCAGTTCAACTCTTCCGCCGCAAGTTGCTTGCGACCTTTGGCGGAGAGCTTGTAAAATTTCGCCTGCCGGCCGTTGTCGGACTCGCCCCAGGTCGCGTCCAACCAACCGCGCCGCTCCAGCCGATGCAGCGCAGGATACAGGGAACCTTGCTGCACTTGCAGGATGTCGTTCGAGATCTGGCGGATGCGCAGCGAAATTCCATAGCCATGCACTGGACCAAGCGCCACAATCTTGAGGATGAGCATGTCCAAAGTGCCTTGCAGAAGGTCGGATTTTTCGGTCGGCATCTTTCTCCAATAAACATCGCGCACGACGCAGCGGGCCGCGATTATTTGTCGCTTAGCGAGCGCGTGCCGCGCTGTGCGCTCCTCCTAGTCATTCTACCTATCGATATGTAGAATGTCAAAGAGAGAAAATCGCTCTTAGTTTTTAGAGAACTTACGCGACAGCCCTTTGGCGATACGCTCGCTGAAGGTTCCGAACGGCTGGTCGGAGGTTAGATAGGTCCAAGTAGCTCCGCGCTCGAATTTTTCTTCATTCGTGAAGAGAATCTGCCCCTCGTGAACGGCGGCAGTTGCAAAGGCCTCGGCAGTCTCGTCGTTCAGACGCCGCTGGAAATCCGCGTAGATCCCGTTGACGGTGGTGAGGAATTCATATACCGGATCGCGGCCTCCCCAGGCGACCCACTGGATGCCTCCTTTCAGCTCGGCCACATTCGCCAAATAATCGGCCCAGAGATCGTCCAGGACGGACAGGACCAGGCGGCGGCCCGCGGTTTCGAGTTCCGCCGCATCGACAATTTGTAGAAGCTCGAGATAACGCTCGGGAGACAGCATCGAGGCGATACTCCAGCCGGGCGACAACAACACCTCACGTCGAAAGGACGAGACCTCGCGACGATGATTCTCAACAATAGACTCATATTTCCAGAGCGTTTCCCGAATTTCCAGATTCTGGCTTTCGGCCCGGCGCTGCACGCTGTCCACGTCGGGATTCTCCGCGATGCCGAAGCGCACCAGTAGATCGTCTTCGCGGCTGAGAAAGAAACGAGATGAACCCGGATCGCCCTGGCGGCCGGCGCGCCCGCGAAGCTGGTTATCGATTCGCCTCGCCTCATGACGCGTCGTGCCGATCACGTACAGACCGCCGAGTTGCAGCACTCTTTCGCGGTCTTTCGCCGGATTGCCTCCCAGCAGAATGTCGGTTCCGCGACCCGCCATATTGGTCGAAATAGTAACGGCTCCGAACGCACCCGCCTGGGCCACGATCTCCGCTTCCGCCTCATCGTTGCGCGCGTTGAGAACGGAATGCGGGATACCGAGGCTTTGCAAGTGGCGGCTCAGCAACTCGGAATCTTCGACGCTGGCCGTTCCCACCAGAATGGGACGCCCGGTGGAGTGGACCTTTCGAATCTCCTCGATGACCGCTCGATCGCGTGAATGCTTATCCGCATACACGATGTCCGGAAGATCCTGGCGAATGACTGGCCGATTAGGCGGGATGACGGTCACCGGCAGCTTGTAAACCTTCCAGAACTCGTCGGCTTGCGTCGCGGCGGTGCCGCTCATGCCGCAGATGCGTTCATACAGACTGACCAGATTCTGGACAGTAATCGATCCGAGAATGCGGCCCTGGGTCTTTAGCGTGACGCGCTCCTTCGCTTCGAGGGCGGATTGCAGACCTGCCGGCCAGCGGCGATTCTCCGCAATGCGGCCTTTAAATTCATCCACCAGCTCAATGCAGCCGTTTTTGACAACGTAGTGGACGTCGCGCCGCAACAGAGCGTGAGCATGCAACGCATCCTGCACGGCGGTCAACACGCGAAGGTTCTTCTCTTCGAACAAGTTTCCGCAGCCAAGCTCGCGTTCGACGCGCGCGATACCCGCATCGGTTAACTGTACGTTTCTCGAAAATTCATCGAGTAGATAGCTCGAGTGAGGGCGAAGTTTAGAAACCGCAGCATCCACGCGGTAGGCCAAAGCGGAATCTTCGGAAACTCCGCCTGCGATGACAAGTGGAATGCGCGCTTCATCGATCAGGATGGAATCGGCCTCATCGATCAGAGCAAATGCAAAGGGCCGCTGCACGATCTCTTCCGGGCTGCGGACGAGACTGTCGCGCAAAAAATCGAAACCCACCTCGTTGGCAGTAGCGTAGGTAATATCGCAAAGATAGGCCGAACGGCGACTCTCGCTCGACATGCTCTGCGAAAGGTAAGCGGTTGAGAGCCCGAACCAGCTAAAAATATCGCGCATCCATTCCGCATCGCGTCGGGCCAGATAATCGTTCACAGTCAGGACGTGGACGCCGCGGCCCTGGAGAGCGTGCCAGACAATGGCGGGTACGGCGGCCAGAGTCTTGCCCTCGCCGGTCTGCATTTCGGCGATATCCCCGCGCTGCAATGCAACGGCGCCGAGGAGCTGCACGTCGAACATGCGCAACCCGAGCACGCGCTCCGCGATAACGGCCGTTAACGCAAACGTCTCGGTGAGATCCGGATGGGCTCGCATATTGTCGGCAGCGGATTTGAGCCGATCGTCACTGAAACCGGACAACTCGTCACGCCGGCGGGTGATTGCCGACAGCTCGGCTTCGGGCGGGCTGCCCGCGAGGCCGAGAAAGCGCAGAACTTTGCTTAGCGACAGGAGTCCTCTCGGTTGCGCGTATCGAACCCGATTATCTCGGGAGCAGCACGAACTCGCAACTGGGCGTGGTGTACGTAGAGCAGGAGAGAATGCCGCGGCGCACGATTTTTTCCGGACCGTCATCCGGGAACGGGACATCGTAATGCGCTTTGAGCAGCGAGGCCGACGCGATTTTGAGAGATTCGCTGCCGCTGGCGAACAGCACGTCTTCCACTTTGCCGGCTGACAAGAGTATCCAAAACGTAGCGCTCCCTTCTTGTTTCGGCAGATCGGGAATACTGGTGGTTCGGAGCTTGGAAAGCTCTTCACCTGGCGAGACGGCGTCAATTGCATGGGAAGAGGCCAAGGCCCTGCGGGTGAGCACCGCCTGGTGAAATTCCATGGGCGCGCCCGCCTTGCGAAGCCGCTCGCGAACGGCTTCGAGACTGCCGTCGGAAGCGAGCGCCAATTGCCACATGTGGATGGCGGACTTCTGGTTGCCTTCTTTGGCGTAGAGCTGGCCCAGATGATCGCCAACGACGCCTCGTTGCGTGAATCGCCAGGCTGCGCTCAGGTATGTTTCCGCTTTTTGATGGTCGCCGAGTTGGAAATAGACCCAGCCAAGCGTGTCCCAGGCAGCGGCAATCTGCATCGCCTTGCCGAGATCTTCATCGCCAACGTTTGAGAGTGTGACTTGTTTAGAATTACTTTCGAGCAGGGAAACGGATTTTTCCGCGTACTGCTTGGCAAGTGTCAGATCCGTGTTGGAGTCGGCGAGCAAATAGGCGGTGTCATTGAGAATATTCCCGTCTGAAGCGTTGCTGCCGGCGACCTTTTGAATAGCCGCGGATGCTTCTTGTTGGCGACCTGTATGCAAGAGCGCGTCAGCAAGCTGAAGCTGCAATTGCGGGTTGTCCGGAGTTTGCTCGAGCGGCTGTTTCAAGAGATCCGGAATTTCGCTATAACGTTGTGTGCTCGCCAGGAGCTGAGCGAGCGTCAGGACGATGTTTGCGTCGCCGGGAACCAGCTTGAGCAAGCTATGCAGTGCGTCGATGGCTTCCTTGCGGCGGCCGAACTGTACCAGCATTTGGGCCAGTGCGCGATAGGCTCCTACGCTATCGGGGTGAATCTGAACTTCTTTGCGAAGGGACTCGAAGGCTTTGTCGGTCTGGTTCGTTTGCAGATAAAGTCCTGCATAGGTCCACCAGAGATTCGGCTGCTTCGGATTCAGCCGCTCGGCTTTGGCTAGAGCGTCGCGGGCGGAATTGAAATCTTTGGACTGCAGCGCTTCCTGGGCTTTGCCGAGAAGCGTCTCGGCGTCCGGGTTGCTCTCGACGACGGCTGTTTTGGCCCGGCCAGTCGAGGCGGCAAGCTGGGTGAACGTGTCCTCGTCATCCACGATTTTCTTGGTGAATTTTTTGTAGTCGCCCCAACGGTCCAGCGAAATTTTGCGCTGCTTGATCGTCACTTGCCGGTGAGCAGTCAGTATGCCGTCCTTTACCGAATACTGACTATGGTATTCGGCAAAATCGGTGGAACTATTCGCGTTGTCGGGGATCTCGGCGGAGAAATCCTTGGGAAGCGTGACGGAGGCATCGTAGTTGAGCTCGCTCGGCCCACTTGTCTCGATGGGCTCCGATGGCTTGTCGTCGCTCGCGGCGAAGGCAGCACGAAGGGAAACAGCGGGGGCGTGATGCGCCGGTTCGGCCAATCGGAGTAGTCGTTCCGCAGGTACTCATAGGAGAAGTGAAACGGCTTATCCAGGTTTTCAGGGTTATCCACGTCGACAGACGAGACCGTGCCGGCGAAACCTAAGCCGTTCACCATTGCCTGAACAACTTGTTGCCACTGGGCGGGGGCGAGCTGGTGAAAGAGAGTCCGGAAGATCACTTCCTCGTCACCGCGGGTCGTGAGGTCGAAGTGCGCTTTGAGCGTGCCGCTGGAATCTAGTGTGGCTTTCGCTTGGACGAACTCGGAGTTGGGCACCGCCGGATCGGGAGGCGTTGTCATAAGCGTCGCGGGACTATTTGATGGGATGACGAGTGCCTGCTTATCGCGCAGCTCAGGTTCAATGAGCCGATAGGGCGCCATTTCGGGAGTGGTATCGAGCCAGACATATTCCTTGCCATTGGGCAAAACCGTGATGACGTGATTGAACTGGGAGGGTGAAGGAATGGCGGCATCCAGCTCGATTCCGGCGCCCATCAAAGCGGGCCATGCTTCCATGCCGACCGCCTTCAACAGAGAGGTGAAGAGAGTGTGCTTATCTTTGCAGTCGCCGTATCCATTAGGGAGAACGTCAGCCGCCGAGTGGGGCTGATAGCGGCCCATACCGAACGAGACGGAAATGTAACGGAATTTAGTCGATACGTAATTGTAAATGGCGCGCTGCCGGTCGGCGTCGGAGGTGAGGCCCTTGGTAAGCTCGTCGGCTTTGGCTTGAATGGCGGGCGTGACGACCACGCGGTCGGCCTGAAGCTGCGCGTACCAACGCCCCACCTCATCCCAACTCTTGAAAGTAGTCAGCTCGACGGCGGGCGGAGCGGGCTTCGGCGCCGGTTTCTTCTTGTCAACCTCCTGCGGCGTGGGATCGAGTTGAGAGGTGATCCAGGTATAGATTTTCCGGCCGCCTTCTTCGCGCACCTCCGGTTTGACGGTGGGGCTGGCGACCTTCAGATATTTATCGGCGGGCACGGAAATGCGAAGCGTCTCTTTCAGCGCCACGAGGCCGGACAGGAAATCCTGTGAATACCAGAACTGTCCGGGAATTTCGGGCTTGTTGGCGAGAAAGGTGACTTTATATTCGAGAGTATCGCCAACGCTCAGCGCCCGAACGGGAATTTGTTTTTCCCGCAGATCGCTGTAAGTGGGCGCGATGCGGGTGATTTCGGACGAGACGTCCTGAACATTTTCGGCGGGAGTGGGGGTAACTGTGCCGTCAGGCTTTCTGACCCGAACGTAGACGACTTCTACGGACTCGTTGCTGCTTTTATACCCGAAATCGAGAACTCCGTATTGGCGAAGACCGGCGTCCGATTGGAAGCGGATGACAGCGGTCTGGTCGCAGCGCCAGGTTCCGTCAGCTTGAAAAGAGAGATCCTTCGAGAACTCCTGGACAATAGCGGGTTCTTTGAAGTAGTCGGGTGGAGTGGCAGCCAACGAGGCCGCCGCGAAAAGACAAAGAGCGAACGTGGCGCGGCGAACGCGCTGGTGGGAGAAGCGCATGCTGCAAAGAAGGTGCAATGGTGGTGTACATCGTCGCAGCAAAAGCGGCGCCTTACAAGTGGCTATAGGGAAGATGAAGTACTAGAAGCAGGGCAGGTCTCCTTGTCCGGAGCGCGAGCGCTCTGGCCCCGCGCCGGACAAAGATTCAACGGATCAGCGGGCGAGGGTGTAATTCACAATCACATTGGTAATGATCGGGACGGGCTGGCCGTTCAGCAGCGTGGGCCGATAGCGCCACTGCCGGACTGCATCCAGGGCCGATTGCGTCAGATCGTCACCCGGCGAAGAAAGAACGGCGATTTCCTGCGGAACGCCTTCAGCCGAGATGACGACGTCCATGCTGACGGTACCTTGGATACCGGCAACTTTGGCCGATTGCGGATAAACGGGCTGCACCTTGGTGATGAGGTTCGACTCCGCGATGCGCCCGCCCACGCGAATTTCTCCCGGTTGGGAGGGCAGCGGATGAGCAGCTGTTTCGTTCTGATTCGCTGAGCCACCCGGTGAAGCGGGCGGCGAATTCAAAAACAACCCGCGCTCCACCGTGGCATCGGCGGAAACATTGAATTCGTGAAACAGCGATGGAAAGCCGGGTTTCTCGATGTGGAGGATGTATTGGCCCGCAGGCAGATTCTCGAATGTGAATTTGCCGTCGGGAGTGGTGGTGGTGTCTTGTGTCGCCGCGGTATCGGGATTGTAGAGCGATGCCTTCGCGTTTGCGACGGCTACTCCGCTGGGATCGAAGAGCGAACCTCCGATGGTGGCAGCGGAAAGAGTTGCCGAAGCGAGCAAGCTGGCAAACAGTGTACGTTTCATAGGTGAAGCTCCTGGAAAGAGTTGAGGTTGAGGTAAAACCGTCACCGCCGAAGCGGTAATGGTGAGGACAGTGAGAACGGAAATCGCGGCGAACAACAGGTTGCGTCCGGTTGCCTTGGTCTGGGGCGCGAGAATGGCGGCGAGCCGGCCTTCGAAGTCGCGGCCGCGCGCCATCGGGATTCCGGCCGATGAGCAACATCGGGGCGCGGTCGAAACTCGGGCGATTTCCAAGAGCGCCGTGGCGTAATCGGAGGGCCGCAGCCCGGACGCGAGCACAAGCGCATCGCAGGCCCGTTCGCTTTCGCGACGCAGAGCCCAGCGGCTGATCCAGCAGAGCGGCTGAAACCACCACAATGCCGTTACGAAGCAAGCGAAGAGCTGCGCGGCGACATCGCGGCGCTGGATATGAGCGAGCTCGTGAAGCAGCACGGCGCGACGTCGCACATCGCTCCAAGCGGCCGCTTCGATGGGCAGCAGAATGCGCGGGCGGCGCAGACCGAAGGTGAAAGGCGTGATTGAGCGGGAGATCGTCAGCAGCTCAGGCGTTTTCTTGAGTTCCAGTTCGCGGCATAGCTCCACCAGCAGAGGACGCCAGACCGGACCGGCGGGAACTGCCGCGCACGCGATGTGGCGTACACGCATATACCCGATCACCAAGGGCGCCAGCGAAACAAATGCGCCAGCGATCCACAGCAGAAGCGGCCAATTAAAACGCAGAGGCGCGGGTGCACGGTTTCCGTAAGCGACGAGGGTCTGCTCGACGGTAACGACTGCGCGGCGATCCAACTGGTTCGCGACCGGGAGTTGGATTTGCGGGATAACGGCGGAAAACACCGGCCAGATCAGCAACATTGCAAAGGCAGCGAGCACGATGCGATGCCGTTGCACGGGAGCCCATCGTCCCGGCAAGAGCTGCAGCGCGAGCGCGGCGCAAAGAATGATCGTCGAACGGAGGAACAGGTCCAGCCACAGGGAATGCATCAGCGGCCCTCCTGCCTGGCCTTTTCGATCAAAGCGGCGAGGCGATCGAGTTCCTCTTTCGAGAGATCGCCGGCGGAAACATCGAGCAGAGCGGCGACCGCTTGTTCGGGCGAGCCGTCAAAAAACGTGTCGAGCATATGGCGGACGGCCGAGCGGCGCGCTTTCTCGCGCGGGATCACCGGCACGAACACATAGCGAAGATCTTTCTCTTCGTGGCGTATGTGCTTTTTCTCCTCGAGCACGCGCAGCATGGCGCGTACGGCGGAGTAACCGGGAGGATCGGGAATCTGCTGGTGAATTTCGGCGGCGGTCGCACGCCCGAGACGATAGAGGACGTCCATGATCTGACGCTCGCGGCGGCTGAGGTGGTGCTGCGCTTTTAGCATCCTGCTGTAAAAATAGCATCAAGGGATAGAGCTGTCAAGACGGTGCTTGAAAATGGATGTTTTGCCCGGTTCTGTTCCGGCCTATCGCTCGAAACCCTTTTGGCGCGCCTTGTTCGATGCGGTATACAATAGCGCCGGTACGACCTTTTATGAAGCGGCTTTCCATTTTCCCGTTGTTGGCAGCTTGCGGGATATTTCTCGGCGTCGAGTCTCCGGATCAGCGGGCGATTACGGACCCCAAATCGATTCAATCCGCTGCCATGACGGGCGCCGGAGCGATTCCGATCGACGACCTTTTTTATACACGCTCGGTCATGGGGCCAGCTTGGTCGCCGAATGGAAAGGAAATTGCTTTCACGACGAACTTAACCGGCCGGCTAAACCTATGGAAGGTTTCGGCAGATAGCGGTTGGCCCGTTCAGCTCTCGCAGTCCGACGACCGTGAATTAGACGCACAGTGGTCGCCGGACGGCAAGTGGATCACCTATGAGATGGATCACGGGGGCGGCGAGGTTTACGATCTCTATGCCGTTCCTTCCGAGGGCGGCGAAGTCGTCAATTTGACGAACACCGCAGACGTATCGGAGACGGGGGCCCAATGGTCGCCGGACGGCTCGAAGATCGTATTCAGCTCGAAGGCGAAAACCTCACCGATTACGAATCTTGCGGTGATGGACTGGAAGACACGAACGGTGCGACTTCTCACGCATGAAGACGATCCGCGGGAGAACTGGTTTGTCGTCACGTGGAGCCGCGACAGCAAGACGATCTTCGCGACACGTGGAGATGTGGGGTTCAACAACTCCGATGTGTACCGGATCGACTGTGAAACCGGACATCCCGAGAATCTGACTCCGCATCAAGGAAATGTCCGCTATGAAATGGGAGACGTTTCGCCGGACGCAGCGACGGCGGCAATTGCCTCCAATGAGAAGGGCGGATTCGAGAATGTCGCGTTGCTGGACCTCGCGACGAAGAAGCTGACCTGGGTGACGAAGCTCGAGTGGGAGGCGTCGCCGGGAGATTTTTCGCCGGACGGCAAGAGCCTGACGTACGAAATCAATGAGGACGGGCGGACCTCGCTCTATCTTCTGGATCTCGCAAGCATGCATCCCAGACAGCTCGATTTTCCGGAAGGCGTGTCGTCGTTTGAGGGGAAACCGTCGACGTTTTCGCCATCCGGAGACCGGCTTCTGATTTCGCACCAGGACTCACAGCGCCCAGCGGACTTTTGGATTTACGATTTATCGCGGCAGGCGCCGCGGCAGATCACGTTTTCGGCCATCGCGGACCTGAATCCGCACGTATTGCCGCCCGCACAACTGGTGCATTACCGCAGCTTCGACGGGCAGATCATCAGCGCGTTTCTCTATATGCCGTTCAACCTGCAGCGCGATGGATCGAATCCGGGTGTGGTGCTGCCGCACGGCGGCCCGACGGGTCAAACGGTGGATACATTTAATACTAGGACCGCGTCGGCTCTGGCTTCGCGCGGATATGTCTGCATTGCGCCGAATCCGCGCGGGTCCACCGGCTATGGCAAGGCTTTTCAGAATGCGAACCATCAGGATCTTGGGGGAGGCGATCTGCAGGACGAAGTGTATGCGGCGAAATTTCTGGCCGCAACCGGCTACGTCGATGCGAAGAAGATCGGCATCACCGGTGGTTCGTACGGCGGCTACATGACGCTGATGGCGATAGGGAAAACACCCGATGTCTGGGCGGCCGGAGTGGAGGAATACGGGATCATCAGTTGGCTCACGATGCTGCAGCACGAAGATCCGCGACTGCAGGAATACGAGAAATCGATGTTGGGCGATCCCGAGACGGACCGCAAGATCTACGAACAAGATTCGCCGATTACATTTATCCGTAATGAGAAGGCGCCGCTGCTGGTCTTGCAAGGCGAAAACGATATTCGTGTGCCCAAAGAAGAAGCCGAGCAGGTCGTGGCGATTTTGAAAGAGCAGGGCAAGACCGTGGACGCACATTTCTATGCCGAGGAAGGACACGGGTTCATGAAACGCGAGAACCAGATCGATGCCATACGGCGAACCATCGCGTGGTTCGACAAATATCTGAAACAGAAGCCGAGTTAGCAGCGCCATGACCAGGCGCACGATGCTTGGGCGCAGCGCGGGCGCTGTCGCGGCGGCCCTGACCGGGAATCGGGCACACGCACAGCAAGGGCCGGGGCTGTCGTTACTTTCGTACGGGCAGGTGCAGCTTGCGCCGGGACGACTGCAACAGCAGTTCGAAGAAAATCAGCGGCTGCTTCTGGATCTGAGCGAAGATAGCCTGTTGCGCCCATTCCGGGTGCGTGAAGGATTGCCCGCTCCGGGGCCGATCTGGGCGGCTGGTATGACACGTGGGCCTTCGCGCCAGGCGCAACCTATGGGCAATGGCTATCTGCTCTGGCGCGTGGCTACGCGGCGACCGGCGATGCCACTACGCGCGAGAAAGTGTTCCGGATGGTGCGAGGGTATGCTGCGACCATCGATCCAGCCGGCAAATTCTATCGCGAGAATCGTTTTCCCGCCTATATTTATGACAAGTTGGTATGCGGGCTAGCCGATGCGCATGCATGGGCGCACGATCCCATGGCGCTGCCGGTGCTCGAACGCGCAACGCAGGCCGCTTTGCCGTATCTTCCGCCCAAAGCGATGCCGCACCGTGACACGCCGGTGCTCCATCACGAGGATTTCACCGAGCATTGCTGGGACGAAAGCTATACGCTTCCCGAGAACCTGTTTATCGCGTTCCGGCTGAGTGGCGACGAGCAGTACCGGACCCTCGCGCGGCGGTTCCTCTATAACGACGGCTACTTCGATCCGCTGGCGCGAGGCGAAAACGTGCTTCCGGGGAAGCATGCATATAGCCACGTAAACGCGTTGAGCTCGGCGGCTCGCGCGTATTTCGAATTCCGGGCGCTCAAATATTTCCGGGCCGCACAGAACGGCTTTCGCCTAGTTTCCGAGCAGAGTTTTGCAACCGGTGGATGGGGTCCCGACGAACATTTTGTCGAGCCTGGCAGCGGCAAGCTCGGCGATAGCCTTACGGGGACGCATGCCAGCTTCGAAACGCCGTGCGGAGCGTATGCGCACTTCAAGATCACGCGTTATCTGCTCCAGGCTACTCGCAATTCGCGCTACGGCGACAGCATGGAACGAGTGCTCTACAACACAATTCTGGGAGCAAAGCCGATCCAGCCGGACGGACGGGCGTTTTACTATTCCGACTACAACTTTCACGGGCACAAGTCCTTCCATCCCGACAAATGGCCGTGCTGTTCCGGAACCCTTCCGCAAATCGCCGCAGATTATCGCATCAGCGCGTATTTGGGAGACACGAACGGATTATACGTGAACCTTTTTGTTCCATCGACGGTGGCGTGGACGCAGGGCGGGGCGAAATGTTCGCTGCGGCAAACCACAAATTACCCGTACGAGAGCCGGATCGCGATGGAAGTGGATGCATCGGTCCCGGCGAGGTTTTCGGTTTTCCTGAGAATTCCGGAATGGGCAACGGATGCGCGGGTCTCGGTGAATCGACAAAGGGGAACGCGAAAAGCGATGCCAGGGACGTTCGCGGAGATTCGGCGCGAGTGGCGCAATGGCGATCGGATTGAATTGGAGTTGCCTCTCACCATGCGCTTCGAGCCTGTGGATGCACAGCATCCGGACACACTGGCGCTCCTTTCCGGACCGCTGGTGTTGATGGCACTCACGAACGGCGAGCGCCCGGCGCCTCAGAAACGCACCGAATTACTCACAGCACGGCAAATCTCGACCGGTGCGCACGACTGGGTGAACACGAGCGATCCGCCACTGCGCCTGAAGCCCTTCCTGGACATACAAGATCAGCCGTATACGACCTATCTACAGGTGCACTCCGGCTGAACCTGCCGCGCTTCATTTGTAAATCAGACGAATGCTTGTTTCCGTCGTGGGACAGGTGACGTTGACGACGGCCTGGTCCCACTTCGGCGCGGAGAGGCCGACGTGCGGATTGTTGGCGAATCCAAATCCTTCTTTGGGAACTCCTAGAAAATTGCGGTCGAGCTTCTTATTTCCATTTTCATCGTGCAGCACGGCGAGGGCGTAGCGACCAGGCGGCACGTGGAAGGTGAGCGTGGCATGATCTCCCTCGATGGGAAACGGAGCGTGCGCGAAAGCCTTAGTATTCGATTCCGGCCAGCCATCGGGCGATTTGAAGAGCGTGCCTCCCGCTACGCCTTTCTGATTCCGAAAACCCGTGACATGCACGATCAGAGCGCACGTATCGGGCGCGGGTGAGGGCGCCGATGCAGATTGAGCAAGGCACACGGCCGGAAAGACCGCGAGCGCGACAAGAACAGGCGTGATTCGCACCACGACCTCAATGTTATATGCTGCGCTGTGGCAAGAAAGAGCTTGCTCTAAAGCGAGACCTGAGATATGATCCGCTTCACAAGGTAATAGCCGGCCGGCTTTCATAGACGCCCGGGGGATGGGCGGTACATCGCTCGACCGAAGCAACATTGGCGGTCGAAGTGCAACGAGTACTGAGTTCAATACAAAGAGCAAAGGAGTGGGGCAAGCCTGGTCGCAAGAATGAAATACGACAAATCTGGTTTGTTGCAGCGTGTCCTGCTGGCAGGCACGGTCGCGCTTTGCACGTTCGCCGTAGCGTGTCCGGAACAAAAAAGTTCGTCAAAATATCCGGATCCAAAAGTGAGGTTTGCGAACTACACACAAACCTGCGGCGGGATTCCCGGGAATCTGCCGGATCATTTTGGCTATTACTTATCCGACCAACAAAAATCGGGAGCGTGCACGTGGTATTTGTGGCCGGGCGGAGACCCGTTGCGCACGTCAGGCAGCCCGGAAAACGCGCGTGGCAATCCGCGCTTCTGGCGTCTGGTGGAAAAGAAGCTTTGGTTCATCGCCAATGTCACCAATCTTCCGATTGATGTGGCTCTGCTCCGCTACGTGACCGGCACGCCGCGGGCGCAGCGCTTCGAGAAGTTGGGAGTCATCAACGATCCCGGATGCAAAGCGGCAACGAAGCCCGATGCGTATGGCTTGAATCTGGACGACTGCTCCGATCCGTATTCGAGCGGCATCATGGGCATCCGCCTTTTTCCGAACCCAGACTTCAATCCGGCGGCATGGAACGCGAATAAGTTTCTTAATTTCGATCCGCGCATTGAACCACCTTACGTAGCGGGTCTCACGTGCGGGGTTTGCCATATTTCCTTCAATCCGGCGAAGCCGCCGGCCGATCCGGAAAATCCGACGTGGGACAATCTGGCGCCTGCGATTGGCAACCAATATTTACGCGAAGGCGAGATGTTCCAGGGCCGGCTGACGGAACAGAATTTTCTGTATTGGGTCTTCCATACGCAACAGCCCGGAACTTCCGATACGAGCCGGCTCAGCACGGACTTCATCAACAATCCGAACGCGATCAATTCCATCTGGTACATCTTGTCGGCGCGACCTAAGCATGCCGAAATCATGAACGACGGAACGACGCAGGAGGTACCGCACATTCTGAAGGATGGCTCGGATTCGATCGGCGCCGAGGGCGCTGCACTGCGGGTGTACATCAATATCGGCAGTTGTCCGGATTACCGCATGAGCCTGGAAGACACAATGACGGGGTTTCTCCGGCCTCCGCCGCTCGCGTCCAACGCGACAAACCCGACCGTGCAGCATCCGTTCGATTTGACCAAGGCGCAGAAGGAGTGTGTCGATTGGCAACTGACTGCCGCGCGCATGGGCGATGCCGCGAATTTTCTGGATGCGAACCAGCCGTATTACTTAAAGGATGCGCCCGGCGGAAAAGACTACATCACGACCGACGCCGCCATTCTGGATCTTGGAAAAACAACGTTTCGGCGAGCAGTGCGCGCGCTGCCATTCGAGCAAGCTGCCGCCGGAAGTGACGCAAGGCGGATTAGACAAGCATTCTCCGCAGGCGAAAGCCGCTTGGGTGAAGCTGGTGAAGACGCCAGATTTCCTGGATAAGAATTTCCTATCCGATGACGATCGATATCCGTTGGTGTCGAGCGATCCGCGCATGGCGATCGGGACGAATTCCGACCGTGCGCTCGGAACCAATCCGGATACGGGCCACCTCTGGCAGAATTTCTCATCGCTGACGTTCAAGCAACTGCCTACGCCAGGCCAACTGGTGCTCGCGAATCCGTTCGACACCACGCACACGCAGAAGATCACATACAACATCCCGCAAGGCGGAGGCGGCTACTATCGCACACCATCGTTGATCAACATCTGGGCGACTGCGCCGTTCTTCCATAACAATATGCTCGGCACGTTTAACGGCGATCCTTCGGTGAAGGGCCGGATGACTGCCTACCAGGATGCAGCCGAGAAGCTGCTGTGGCCGGAAAAGCGCACGGGTCTCGCAACCATGAAAGTGACGGGCACCGATTCTGTTCTGACCGTTGGACCAATCAGCATTCGCATTCCCGCGGGGACGCCAGTCGATTTGCTGGCCAATATCAACGTGTATGCAGCGCTGCAACCGGGACAAGCGCTCGAAACTCTGAAACAACTGAATGAACATCCGGAGTTGCTGGTGCGCCTCGTTCAGGCCTTGAAGAATCAGGGGCAATACGATCAGCAACTGAGGTCGTTTCTGCCGCTTCTGCTGGCGCGCAACCAGTCGCCCGATTTTATTCAGGATCACGGGCACACGTTTGGCTCCGATCTGCCGGACGATCAGAAGCGGGCGCTGGTCGAGTACATGAAGACGTTTTAGCGGGGTCAAGCTTCCGTCTATGGACCAGGACGTTATCTTTCAGCCGCTGAAGTTCCGCAATCTGACGGTGAAGAACCGGCTCTTCCGCTCGAATGTGTCGGGGCGCTTCGACAACTACGACGGATCGGGCACACAGACACGCATCAATTGGGAAGAGTCGTTCGCGCGCGGCGGCGTGGGCGCTATTATCTCGTCGTTTGTTCCGGTCCATATCGAGGGCCGGATTCTGCCCAACTACGCGATGATCGACAGCGATGACAAGATTCCGTTCTGGCGAGCGGTGGGCGAAGCAGTGCACCGGCACGACTGCAAATTTCTGGTGCAACTCAGCCATGGGGGCAGGCAGCGCGACAACCCGGGAATCGAGAACTTCCGCAAAAAGGGCCTGTCGTCC
Source organism: uncultured Acidobacteriaceae bacterium (assembly GCA_963722935.1). Classification (GTDB taxonomy): domain Bacteria; phylum Acidobacteriota; class Terriglobia; order Bryobacterales; family Bryobacteraceae; genus Bog-105. Next base: position 791,036 of record CAVROY010000004.1, read on the forward strand.
ACCAGCCGGATGGACACGTTCCATGGCCTGCTGTGCGAGGCGATGACGATTCCGCAGATTAAGGCGACCATCCGGCACTTTGCGGAAGGCGCCCGCCGCGCGCGCGAAGCGGGACTGGATGGCGTGGAGCTGCATGCGTCGCATGGCTATCTGATCACGCAGTTCTTGAGCTCGGGAATCAACGATCGCGTGGATGAATACGGCGGAAGCTTGCGCAATCGCGCGGCGTTTCTGCTCGAAATCATTCAAGCGATTCGGAAAGAAGTCGGAAACGATTATCACCTGCAGGCGAAATTGAATGCGGTTGATTTCGGGAACGCGCTCTACCCGTGGGAAAAGAAAGGAAACACGCTGGATGAAGGAGTTCAGGTAGCGAAGTGGGCCGAAGAGGCGGGCGTGGATGCAATCCACACGTCGATCGGCAGCATGTTTCCGCATCCGTTGCTGCCACCGGGAGGCTTTCCGCCGGACGAGTTGAACTGGTGGTACGGCAACATGATTTCGAGCGGCGTGCTCGGGTACTTCAACTACACGATGTTCCATTTCAAGCTGCTGCGCCCGATCTTCACGTTTTTCTGGGCGCGCACGAAAAAGGACCATCCTGTGGAAGCGGTCAGCTCAGAGTATTCACGGGAAGTGAAGAAGAACGTCGGCGTTCCCATCATTAATACGGGCGGATATCAGGACGGGCGCGTGATTCGGCGCGTCATTTCGGAAGGTTATACCGATGCGGTGTCGATTGCACGGCCGCTGATCGCGAATCGAGACCTGCCGCAGATTCTGGAATCGGGGCGGGATTTGCCGGAGAAACCCTGTTCGTTCTGCAATCGGTGCCTGGTGAACGCGATTGCGAACCCATTGGGGTGCTACGACGTGCGGCGCTTCAACGGCAATCACGACGAAATGGTCGCGAAGATCCTGGAAGTTTTTCATCCGTCGCAGTTTTCGACCGCAGCGACGATGACCGCAGGATCGACCACTGTCACGCAGTGAGGACCAGACGGCATGCGCGATGAAATGATCATCAAGACCGCCGAAGGAGACCTGGTCGACAAAATCTATTCGAGCCCGGTTGACCAGTGGCAGCATCGCACTCGCGGATTGGTGCTGCTGGTCGCGGTGGTTGCAATTGCGTTAATTGCGATTTACATGGCGTGGTATTTCGGCCGGGACCGCACGCGCGAGTATTCCGACATCCAGGAGCATTTCAAGTACGGATCGATCGGCAGCGAGCCGGGAGGAACGATCTTTACACCGGTAGGCGGCGTGCTTCCGCCCTATCTGATATTCAAAACGCTGCCGAAGGTTTGCCCGGACAAATTGCCGGGTGGCTATGCGTCGTTAGGGCTGGTGTTCGAGCCGAATCACGATATGCCAATTGGCGTTTCGCGGCGTTGGCGGCTGGGTACCGAGCAGGTGGGCCTGAATTGCGCAGTTTGTCATACGGGAACGGTGCGGGAGACGCCGGCGAGCCAGCCCATGATCGTGCTGGGCATGCCCGCGCACCAATTGGATCTCGAGCGACTGTTTCAGTTCGTCATCTCGTGCAGCCTGGATGACCGGCTAACGGCAAGCAACGTGATTCAGAAGGCCCAGGAGAGCGGCGAATATGTTGGCTTGATGCAGAAAATCTTGCTGCACCTGGGGCTGATCGATCGATTGAAGATGCAAACGCTCGAATTGCAGAACCGCATGGGATACGCGTTCAGCGGATCTTTGCCGGCGTGGGGCCGCGGACGGGTGGATACATTTAATCCGTACAAAGCGCTGCAGTTCAACTGGGCCCTCGAACAACTTCCGCGCGACGAATTGATCGGCGCGTCCGATTTTCCTTCGCTGTGGAATCAAAGGCCGCGTGAAGGAATGCATCTGCACTGGGATGGCAACAACACATCGGTGGATGAGCGGAACCTGAGCGCTTCGCTCGGCGCGGGAGTCACGCCGGTAACTGTCGATCACGCGAGTCTGCAGCGCATTCACGATTGGATCTGGACTCTGCCACCACCGCGTTATCCGTTCGCCATCGATCAGGCGCGGAGCATGCGGGGCAAGGCGATTTTCGATCAGCAATGCGCGGGATGTCACAGTTTCGGCGGCAGCAAGACTGGAACCGTGGAACCCCTTTCTTCCGTAAACACCGATCCGTACCGGCTGAATTCATACACCTATATCTTTTGCGTGAATCAGGCGAATTTGTATCCGGAAAGCCAGTACCGGTTCACCCATTTCAGCAAGACCGACGGATATGCGAATCAGCCGCTCGACGGCGTTTGGGCGCGTGCGCCGTATCTGCACAACGGATCGGTCCCGACGCTGATGGATCTGCTCGAAGATCCGGCGAACCGTCCGAAGCAATTCGTGCGCGGCTATGACGTTTACGACCAGCAGAAGGCCGGATTCGTCTATGACACGCCGGAAGCGCATGCGACCGGATCTCTCTACGACACGGCGATTCCGGGGAATGGAAACGGCGGCCATTTGTGGGGAACGAAGCTCCCGGGCGATCAAAAGCGGGACCTGATCGAGTACATGAAAACGCTGTAGCGCGCACATTTTTATGAACGAGTACGCAAAGTGGTTCTCGCGAGTGGTCTGGCTGGGCATCCTGGCGAATTTTGCTTTGGCGCTACCGACGCTGTTCCTGCCTGACGAAATGCTGGCGATGTCCTCGCTGCCATCGGCCTCGCCCACCATGTGGCCGAGCTTCGCGGCGCTGCTGCTGATTCTTCTGAGCCTGTTCTACATTCCGGTAGCGATCAGGCCGCTCTATTATCCCTTTGTTTCGTGGCTCGCCGTGCTGGCTCGGCTCGCAGGCGTGATCTTCTTCTGTATATTCAACCGCGACTACCTGATGTTCGGGCTCTTAGATCTAACCTTTTTTATTCCCGAATGCATTCTGCTGATACTGGCGATCCACGAAGCGGAGAAAACGATTCGAGGCGGCGCAGCGGGAAGAAATATTGCAGACGCGACACCGGGGACGAACCTGCCGCCGCCTGGAGCTCTCAAGTGGAAGATGCGTCTCACGGCAATCGCGATTGTTTTGATTCTGATCGGCGCGGCCCTGACCTATTACGAATTTTTCCGCACGCTTCCGCCGCCTTATTTTGCTTCCGACGAAGAGCATTTTCTCTACGGCTCGATCGGCACGGAAGGCACGGGTGGAGTTCCGTATTGGATCTGGCTGGTGCTGCCGCGCGTGTTTCCGGACAAACTGCCCTATGCCGGTGGTTATGAATCGCTCGGGATTGTGGCGCAGGAAGGGCGCGATTTGCCGATCGGATTTTCCAAGCAAACGATCGGAATCGAGCGCGTCGGCATTAACTGCGCCTTCTGCCATACGGCGACCTATCGTATGCGAGCAAGCGATAAACCAACGATTGTGCCCGCTGCGCCGAGTCATACCACCAGCCCGCAAGATTATTTGCGATTTCTGTTTGCCTGTGCCGCAGATCCGCGCTTTAACTCCGACACGATCATGGCGGAGATCGCGAAGAACTATCGTCTCTCGCTTCTCGACAAGCTTACTTATCGATTTGCGCTGATTCCGTTTACCAAAATTACGCTGCTGCGCCAGCAGAATGAATATCAGCAATACGGTTGGATGAAAAACAATCCACCATGGGGATATGGGCGCATCGATCCGTTCAATCCGGTAAAGTATCGGGTCCTGAACCAGCCGGTGGATGGCAGCATCGGCAACTCCGATATGGTGCCGCTGTGGAACTTAGGCGCGCATCAGGGCTATTCGTTCCACTGGGATGGATTAAACACGAACCTACAAGAGGTGGTGATCTCTTCGGCGATCGGCGACGGGACTCCAACCGAGTGGGTCGATCAGGACTGGAAAAAATCCGACACGCAATCGAGTTTGAAGCGAGTGATGCATTACATCAGCGTTGTGCAGCCGCCGAAATTTCCATTTCCCGTGGACGCCACGCTTGCGGCACGCGGAAGACAGATTTATACGCAACAGTGCGCTGCGTGCCATGCCATCGGAGGCGCGCGAACCGGGCACGTGGAATCGATCGATAATCCGATGCTCCAAACTGATCGTCATCGGATCGATATGTGGACGCAAAATTCCGCGACCGCGTACAACAACTACGGAGCCGGGCATTTCTGGCGGCTGACGCATTTCGTGAAGCAGAACGGATACGTCAATGTGCCGCTCGAAGGGTTGTGGCTGCGCGGACCTTATTTACATAACGGTTCGGTGCCGACATTGGCCGATCTGCTGGAAGAACCGGCTCAGCGGCCGAAGCTGTTTTATCGCGGATACGATGTGCTCGACCCGGAGAAAGTTGGATTTGTTTCGAAAGGTCCGGAAGCCGAGCGCATCGGCTTCCGTTACGACACCAGTGTCGCGGGCAACAGCAACGCGGGCCATCTATGGGGCACTACGCTGGCAGCGAACGACAAGCGCGCGATGCTCGAATATCTTAAGACGCTGTAAGCGAATCTGTCAGTCGCCGCCCGCTCCGCCCGCGCCCTGCGCACCGGCGGTTTGTGCTCCTGCAGTCTGCGTCGCCGTGCTTTGCGCACCGCCGGCAGCAGCCGCCGCAGCGGCGTGGTTCACGACATTGACGATCCTGTAGCCTGAGGCAAGAGAGCCGTTTTCAAACACGAGGTTCTGGGGACGCCAGGAGGCTTCGTCCATGCAGCGCACCAGCACACTGTCCGCAATGGACGCATTCTTATCGATAGATCGACGTCTCGGGAATCCGCAGAAGACTTTCCAGGATTCGTGAAATTTGTCGAGCGCGTACTCCGGATCGAGCGGCATCGTGTATTGTTTCTGGACCGCGGGATCGAACTGCAGCCCATTCGCGCTGGCTTTATTCATCATCCAACCCAGCGTGATATCGGATAGGGCTGTCGTTCCGGGTAAATCGTCGGGCTCTCCGCCACCGACGTCACTGTGCGCGCCGGTAAACCAGACCTGCTCCAGCGTTTGACCCGCTGCGGGTTGCCCGGTCCAGAGGGTCGGCGGAAACTGAGCGCGCCGCTCATCGATCGCCAGCGCATGATAGGCGTTCTTGACATTCGGATTGAGGCTGGTGTCGAGAAAACCGTACGCAATCGGATCGACGCCGCCGAAAGCGGAAGGGATTCCGAGCGAACCGACAGTATCCCAAACACCCACCATCGTGATCTCCGCATTCTCGAGGTTGCAATTGGATAATTTTTTCAGCAGACTGGCGCGATTCGGCTTGTCGCGATAGGCATTGAACGCGGTCTCGACCATGTCGTCGCTGAAATTTTGAGTCGGCAGACCGCAGGCTGAGATCATACCCGCTAGGCTGCGCGCCGTGAAAGCGCCCCGGCTGAAGCCAAAAATGTAAACGTGATCGCCAGGTCCATACACATGGGCGATTTTGGTGTAGCCTTCTTTAATCTTCGCCCAAAGGCCGGTCCCGAAGGCGCCTCCGGCAACCTTGACGATCGGATCGCCGCTGGCGCCGACTCCATCGTCATAGAGCGGTATCTGATCGGCGCTCGTCAGCAGCGCTTTAAATAACTTGTACACATTTGTGTGGCTTGTGGAACTATCCCAGGTTCCATCTGCGCAATAAGCGATTCGCTTACTCATTCTGTTCGGCCTCCCGACGTGGTGCGAGCGATTATATCGAAATTTGCCGCGATTTACTAACGGCTTTTTACTGGTCAGCAATTTGCCAGCCGATTACTTCACCCCAACGAACCACGGCGTTGAAAAAACGGACGGTTTGTATCCGTGGAAGCAGGCGGATAACGATTGATCACCTTTTCGTTCCGCAGCCTTGCACCGATCTGATTCGGGAGTTCCTGACGGCCACATCTTAGCGGCCCGTGGCAAAACGCGCTCCTTGACGGTCGCGGCTGTTCTACGGAACTGCGCACGTCAGTAAGCGGAGGATTATGACTTCGGTCACGGCCTGCTAGGCTCGTGAACCGCTTAACCTGCGCATCTGACGCTACACTGTGATTAACTAAAGGGAACCCGCTCTTCATGGTAGTCGTGCCCGTTGCTCCGTCGCCGCACGTTCCCCGGTCGACGCATACCAATTCATGGCAGCCGGTCGCCTGGTTCGGCGCGCTGCTGGTCCTGTGCTACGCCCCCATTCTTTACCGAATGGGCTATCAATGGGCCCACGACGAGAACATGGGACACGGTTTTTTCGTGCCCTTGGTAGCGGCGTTCATTGTATGGCAACGGCGTCAGCGGCTGCTGGAAACACCTGTCCGGCCCAACCGTTGGGGCCTTTTGCTGGTGATCTGGGGCGCTTTACAAGCGTTAATCGCCACCTTGGGCGCGGAACTGTTCACCGCCCGTCTGGCGTTCGTGATCGCGCTCTACGGCGTGGTCCTCTACTTAGGCGGCAAAGAGTGGTTTAAGGCGCTCCTGTTCCCTTTGCTGCTGCTGCTCTTCATGATTCCGATCCCGGCAATCATTTACGCCGCCCTGACCCTGAAGCTGCAAATGCTGGCGAGCCAGTTGGGTGAGGTGCTCATCGGATGGATGGGCATCCCGGTTTTGCGAGCCGGGAACACCCTGCAGCTGCCGAGCCAGACACTGGATATCGCCGAGGCCTGCAGCGGTATACGGTCGCTGCTTTCCCTCGCCTTTCTATCGCTGGTCTACGCCTATTTCATGGACAAACGGGTGTGGATGCGATGGGCGCTGCTGATTGCAACGGTGCCGATCGCGATTGGCGCCAACGGTATTCGGGTGGCGATCACCGGGGAATTGTCGGAAATCAATACGAAACTGGCGGAGGGCGCCTATCATGAGACGGAAGGCTATATCGTCTTTCTGGTAGCGCTGGTTGCCCTGGTCACGACTCACCGGCTCTTGAGCTATGCGGACGCGAAATTAAAGAAAGCCTGACACCATGTCTCCCGTTTTGAGTTCAAAAAGAGGCCGCATCCTGACGCTCGTGCTGCTGGCGCAAGCGTCGCTTTTCTATGGTTTCTCACGACGCGAATACATTCCGGCGCACAAACCTCTCGAGCAGTTTTCACTTGGCAGTCCGATCTGGAGCCTGGTTTCGAACGTTCCGATCGATCAGGATACGCTGGACGTCCTGAAGGCCGATGACATCCTTTCGCAGGATTATCAGAACCAGGAGACCGGCGCCGTCGCCACACTTTTTGTCGCGTATTTCCAGACGCAACAGACCGGCAAAGCCCCGCATTCTCCTAAGAACTGTTTGCCGGGCAGCGGATGGGCTCCTTCGCAGTCGGGAACCATCGCCATCACGCTTCCGGGCCGGCCTAATCCGATCAGCGTGAACAAGTACGTGGTGGCGCGCGGGCAGAATCAAAGCATCGTCCTTTACTGGTATCAGTCGCACAATCGGGTGATCGCAAGCGAGTACGCGGCGAAAGTTTATACTGTCGCAGATGCGATCCGGTACAACCGCAGCGATACTTCGCTGGTACGCGTGGTGGTGCCGGTAAACGATGGCGACACCCAGAAAGCGACCAACACAGCGGTGTCGTTCGTGCAGGCGTTTTACGGACAACTAAAAGAATATCTTCCGGCGTAGCTATCCAGACCGATGGACGCTCACTATGGGAGAGGCGTGTGCTCATTTTGTGACACACTGGGAATGGGACATTCTCAGCTATGCCTCATAAACGCGCCCATGTGGTCTTGCCGGACGACCTACTGGCCGACGTCGATGCTTTGGTCGGTCCTCGCGGCCGGAGCGCATTTCTCACCGAGGTGATTCGCGAAGCGGTGAATCGCCGCCGCTTACTGGAATTTTTGAGTAGCAAGGAACCAGTGCTGAAAGACGAAGACTATCCCGAGTTCCGGGATGGCGCGGAAGCGTGGGTTCGCAAAATGCGCGACGACGACCTGCGGCTTGAGCGGGAAAAGCTGGGCGATTGGCTGGACGGTGCTACTCAGGACGAATGAAAATCTACCTGGTGGACACGAACATCCTGATCAACGCTCTAAGTCGCAAGCGCGGGCATCGCGAACTGCTGCATCAATTCGTCGCCCAGGGACACCCCTTGGCGTGCTGCGCCGTAGTTACGGCAGAATTATTCTCGAGCATTAAACCGCCGGATCTCCCGAATGTAGAGCAGTTCGTCTCCATGCTGACCTGGTATCCAGCTACACCCAAGATCGCGCGCCTCGCTGGCCGTCTTCGTTTCGACTATGCCCAGGAAGGCATAAGCTTGTCCCTTCCGGATACCTTGATCGCCGCAACCGCGCTCGAACACGGTCTCACGCTGATTACCGAGAACCGAAAACACTTTCCCATGCCGGAACTTTCACTCTATCCGCCTGCTGGGTAATTCTCGTCGACGAATCCCTTGACACTGCCGCGGCTGCGAAAATTGCGCTTGTCGCGACTGTTACGGGCGCGCTATCATTCACGAAGATAAGAAGTACAGCAGGTGGGACACTGCTCGTTGCTGAAGACCTGTAGCCAGCGCTTCAAAGCGCGCCAGCTCTCCTCGTTGAAAAGCCGCATCTACTGCATTCGCTGTACTCGCGGAATTGAAAAGGGGTCATTCGATGGTAAGTCAGATTAAACATTCTTCCCAGACTGCGGTCAGGCCGATTCTGCTCGCACTGTGCACTACGCTGCTCGCGTTCCTCGCAGTTCCGGGGTGGTCCCAGGAAGTCACAGCCGCGATTAACGGCCTCATCACCGATTCTTCGGGCGCTGCTGTAGCCGGCGCAAAGGTCTCGGCAAAGGACCTCGATCGCGGAACGACGTTCCCAACCACTACCGATTCCAGCGGCTTCTACAATCTCCCGCGTCTGCCTGTGGGGCAGTACGAGCTTCGGGTCGAGAACACGGGCTTCCAAACCGCCGTGCGCTCGGACATCGTCCTGCAGATGAATCAGAACGCTCGGGTCGATGTGCAATTGCAAGTCGGAAACGTGAATCAGACCGTCGAGGTGACGTCCGCAGCTCCCGTCCTGCAAACCCAGACCACGCAACTGGGCACTGTCATCGATGCTAAGACGAACGTCCAATTGCCCTTGGCAACTCGCAACTACATCCAGCTCACGCTGCTAGCTCCCGGCGCGGTGACGACAGATCCGTCTGAATTCACCGGTCCCGAAGAAACCCTCTACGGCGGCCGTCCGTATATCAACGGCAATCGTGAAGAGGCCGACAACTTCCTTCTGGACGGTCTCGACAATAATCAAGTCTCCGAAAATGGCGTGGGTTTTACGCCCAGTGTCGATGCCATTCAAGAGTTCAACATGATTACCCAGAATGCCTCGGCCGAGTTCGGCAACTTCATGGGCGGAATCATCAGCGTCAGCATCAAGAGCGGCACAAACCAGTTTCACGGCGATGCGTTCGAGTTCTTCCGGAACGACAAATTGAACGCGAACAATTGGGCCAATAACTGGAACGGCCTGCCGCGCCCGCTGCTGCGCTGGAACGAATTCGGCGGTGCGGTGGGCGGTCCCATCAAGAAAGACAAGCTCTTCTTCTTTGTGGATTACCAGGGCTCACGTTACGATCAGCCCGGTACCAGCACCGCCTTCACCGTCCTCACCACGGCGGAGCGCACAGGCGATTTCTCGCAAATCCTGGCCCAGGGAATCCAGCTCAACTATCCGGGAACCAAGACAGCGATTCCCGGGCAATAATCTAGCCGCCGCCGGTCTGCTCAGTCCACAGGCCGCGGCCCTCATGAGTTCTTCGCTGTATCCTCAGCCGGTGAATGGCAATTTGACGAACAACGCCGTCAACACGACGCACGAATACACGAACCAGGATCAGGGTGACGTCAAGGTCGATTGGAACCCCAGCGACAAGGACCACCTCTTCGGCCGCTATTCACAGGGCCATATTGTGCAGCCCACGACGAACAGCATTGCGCTGCTCTACAATCCCGAAAACCTTTTCCCGACGTACAATGGCGTGCTCGATTACACCAGGACGTTCAGTCCTGGTTTCGTGAATGAGCTACGCGCCGGAGTGAATTACGTTCCCGTGATCACCGGCCAACTTTCCGGTACTGGAATTTCGGCCGCCAGCGCCGGTATTCCCGGTGTTCCCACCGACGTTCTTCCCGGTTTTATATTCACCGGCGGTAATCTCGCCAACAACAACTCGCCGAACGGCGTGTTCGCCACCGGCACGGGCTTCGGGAATCCGGAAGTTTTCGAGGAATTCGCCGACACCGTGATCCAAGCCGAGGACACGGCCATTCTTACCAAAGGCTCCCATACCATGCGGGCCGGCTTTCAGGCTTTCCGCGAGCGTCTCGATACGTTTTACTCAGGCAACGCGGGAATCGCCGGGCAATTCGACTTCAGCGGCCAATACACCGGTCTTGCCGAAGCGGATTTCATGGCCGGCTTACCTACCGAAGTCCAAGGCGGGATCGCCGGTGGAACATGGGGTCAGCGGTCCACCATCTATGCCGCCTTCTTCCAGGACGACTGGCGCATCCGGCCGAATCTGACGCTGAATTTGGGGCTGCGTTGGGAGCTTCATACGCCCTGGGTGGAAGTTCACAATCGTCAGGCAAACTTTGATGAAGTGACAGGCGCATTGGAATTAGCGGGTCAAAACGGCAACAGCCAGGCGCTTTATAACCAATACAACGGCCTGACCAATTTTCAACCGCGCATCGGCATAGCGTACAGCCCAACCAACGATACTGTCATCCGAGCGGCCTTCACTACCTCAGACTTCCTCGAAGGCACCGGAACCAATCTCCGTCTGACGCTGAATCCGCCCTTTGCCACGGAGCACAACATCAATTACGACCCAACTCAATCGCCTTCGACGCTGGCGCAGGGCTACGACGTATTTGGCGTGAGTACGGCCAGCAACATCAACTACACTGGCGTGTCGCTTCGCGTCTGGGATCCGAACATTCGTCCAGCGGTTTCGAATCAATGGAATCTTAACGTTCAGCATCAGTTTGGGAATTCCACCACGCTGCAGGTCGGCTATGTCGGCCAATCGAACGATCATTTAATGGTTCCCATCTGGATGTCTCAGCTCTACCTGGAGCCGAACGGAACGGCGGTCCCAGGCTACTTGGGAGGCAATCCCGCTCTGCTCGGCACAATTGGCAATGCGAAGCTGACGCAGACCAGCGCCTATCAGAATTACAACGCGCTCCAGGTCTCGCTGGTCAAACGCCTAAGCAGCGGTCTCGAATTTCAGGCCAACTATACCTGGTCGAAATGCTTGACCGATTCGATCGGATACTACGGAGGCTACGGCCAGGCGCAGGGCGACTACTATTACTGGGAAAATGTCTACAACGCAAGAGAGAATTACGGTAACTGCTACTACGATGTGGAGCACGCGTTCAACGGGTTCGTAACATACGACATCCCCTTCGGCCGTGGCCGCGCGTTCGGCAAGGATATGAACAAAGCCGTCAACGCTCTGATCGGCGATTGGCAAGTGAACGCAATCTTCACCTTCCGCGGCGGCTTCCCGCTCACCATCAATGATTCCGGCGTCGATAACACGGGAACCCACAACGGCAATCAGCTCGCCAACTGCATCGCGCCAGGCACTGTGTTTGGCGAAAGAGATGCGCCAACGGGTGGCTATCAATGGTTCGACCCATCCGCCTACGCGGAGGAATCGCCAGGCAGTTTCGGCTCCTGCGGTGTCGGCACAATTCGCGGGGCTGGTCTACATACGGTGGATCTCAGTCTGACAAAGCTGTTCACCGTCACCGAACATCAGAATCTCGAATTCCGGGCCGAAGCCATTAACGTGAGCAACACACCCATCCTGCAGGGCCCCAGCGATGGCGTACTCTCCAGCACTCTGGGCCAAATCACGGCATCGCAGGGCGAGCGCAATATTCAGTTCGCGCTCAAATATAACTTCTAACTCCTGTTCGACTCGTTTACCTCGGGAGCTAGATAGCTACGCGCAAATCGCCAGGTCAAAGCGGCGATCGAATAGATGCCGGCCTTCAGCGGAGGACGATCGCTGCTGAGCCAATCGCCGCAGCAGAACGGACGAAGCGGCTCATGATTACAGATCTTTGCCGCGAAGATAAACGGGATCAGGTTGTCGCCCGGCCGAACTCGTCGAAAAAGCAGACATTCGCGATGTCCGGACGAGCGGCGAAGACGTTATTAAAAAGGTAAAACCAGCAGACATAACAAACTCCCGCGGCAAGTGTATATGCCAACGGAGCGAGAAATCGGCCGGATACCTTTCGAGACGCTGTCCGGCGTCTTGTCCAGCAAGGCTATGGACATACACTAGAATTGATGGCGGCAGTGGCAGAACGACTGATCGAGACCGATCTATTGAGTAAGATCGGCCATACGCCGCTCCTGGAGATCCGGCTAGGCAGACGAGGAAATGCGTCCGTTTTCGCGAAAGCGGAGTTCTTCAATCCGGGTGGCTCGGTCAAAGATCGGCCAGCGCTGAATATGATCCGGCGCGGGGAGCAAACCGGCCAGTTTACTCGAGACAAGATTCTGCTCGATTCGACCAGCGGCAACACCGGGATTGCCTACGCCATGGTATGCGCAGCGAAAGGCTACCGCTCGAAGCTGTGCTTACCGGGAAATGCTTCTCCGGAGCGCATACAGATCCTCAAAGCCTATGGCGCGGAACTGGTGCTGACGGATGCGGGCGAGGGCTCCGACGGTGCGCTGCGGGTTTGTCAGCGATTGTATGAAGAGGACCCGGAGCGCTATTTCTATCCCGATCAGTACAGTAATCCCGCCAACTGGGAGGCGCACTTCGAGACCACCGGGCCGGAAATCATCGAGCAGACCGGCGGCCGGATTACGCATTTTCTGGCAGCGCTCGGAACGGCCGGAACGTTCACCGGAGTGACCAGGCGGCTCCGGCGCGAGCTACCCGGAGTGGAGTGCATTACGGTTCAGCCGGCTTCTCCTTTACACGGCTTGGAAGGAACGCGGCACATGCCGTCTTCGATTGTCCCGCGCATTTACGATGCGACGCTCGCTGATGATAATCTCTGGATCGAAACCGAAGATGCGTATGCCATGGCGCGGCGTCTGGCGCGCGAAGAAGGATTGCTGGTGGGTGTTTCCGCGGCTGCAAACGTTCTGGCTGCGACTCGCGTGGCGGAAAAGCTATCTAACGAACAGCGAGGCGGCGTCATCGTGACGGTGCTTTGCGACGGCGGTCAGAAGTACCTCAGTGAGCCTTTTTGGAATGATTGAGATTCAGCCGAAACCGTGGCAGACGATGGTACTGCACGCGGAAAGAACGTATCCGAACGAGTGTTGCGGCGCGATGCTGGGACACAGCGCCGAAGATAGAAAAATTGTGACGGAAGCCGTAGCGATGGAGAACGCGTATAAAGGCGCTCAAGAGGAACGGTACCAGCTCCGTCCGGAGGATTTGCTCGAAGCCGAGCACAGCGCACGCGCGCGCGGTCTGGATCTGATCGGAATTTTCCACTCGCATCCGGACTGCGGCGCCTATTTTTCGGATACGGACCTCAAAAATTCCTGTCCCTGGTATTCCTTTGTAGTGCTCTCTATTCAAAATGGCAAGTTCGATCATGCAAGCAGTTTTCTGCCCGATGCGGATCAAACCCGGGCGGATCGTGAGGAGTTGATATGGCCAAAATCCTGATACCCACTGCGCTGCGGCAGTTTACCGAGCAGAAAGACTCTGTCGAAGTAACGGGCGGAACAGTGCGAGACGCATTGAATGAATTGACCGCCGAGTATCCCAATATCAAGACCAATCTGTTTAACGACCAGGGAAAATTGCGCAGCTTCGTCAATGTATATGTCAACGACGAGGACATCCGCTATCTGGACAAGGATGAGACGAAGCTCGAAGGCAATGAGACCATTTCGATCGTGCCGAGTATTGCCGGCGGCGCAACCGCTACGGCAGAGCCACAGACCGCCTCGCTCACCAATGAAGAGGCCGCGCGTTACAGCCGCCATCTGATCCTGCCCGAAGTCGGCATGGAAGGCCAGCTCAAGCTCAAGCAAGCCAAAGTGGCGATGATCGGCGCGGGTGGCCTCGGAGCGCCGGTGGGCTTATATCTGGCGGCGGCGGGCGTGGGACGAATCGGCATCGTGGATTTCGACGTGGTGGACGCCTCGAATCTGCAGCGGCAAGTCATTCATGGGACCCATGACCTCGGGCGCAAGAAGCTCGATTCGGCGGCCGACCGGATGCGCGACATCAATCCCAACGTACAGGTCGATAAGTTCGACACTGGTCTGACGAGCGAAAATGCACTGGAGATTTTGAAGGATTACGACGTCGTCATTGATGGCACGGATAACTTTCCCACGCGCTACCTGGTGAACGATGCCTGCGTGCTGTTGAAAAAGCCGAACGTCTACGGATCGATCTTCCGGTTTGAAGGGCAGGCGACCGTGTTTGCCTATGAAGACGGGCCCTGCTATCGCTGCCTCTATCCCGAGCCGCCACCGCCGGGTCTGGTCCCGAGTTGTGCCGAAGGCGGCGTGCTCGGCATTCTGCCTGGGCTGATCGGAATCGTTCAGGCGACCGAGGCGGTGAAGATCATCCTGGGCGTCGGTGAGACGCTGAAGAACCGGTTGCTGCTGTATGATGCTCTCGACATGCGGTTCCGCGAACTTCGCTTGCGGCGGGACCGAAACTGCCCAGTGTGCGGCGATCATCCCACGGTAACGAAGCTGATCGATTATCAGGAATTCTGCGGCGTGCGTCCTGCCGCGCTCCGCCCGCTGCGAAGGAGTCATCGATGCCATCGAGCTGAAGCAGAAACTGGATCGCGGCGACGATTTCACGCTGATCGACGTGCGCGAGCCGTACGAATATCCAGATCGCGCGTATCCCGGGCTCGAAGCTGATTCCGCTGGGCGAGCTGGGAAAGCATCTTGGCGAGTTGAATCCGAATGCCGAGATTGTGGCGCACTGTAAAAGCGGCGCGCGCAGCCAGAAAGCGGTGGACCTGATGAAGCAGAACGGATTCAAGAATGTGCGCAACATGACGGGAGGAATTCTGGCATGGAGCGACAAGGTGGATCCCACGGTTCCGAAGTATTAAACCGCGAAGCTTCTCAGAGTATTCTCCGCAAGACCGGGACCCGCCGGAAGATAGCCGCGCTCAAGGTGAACGATGCAATCGCCGCAAGCAGGGTGAGCAGGAAGAATTTGAGAATCGGGTGTAATGGGACGCCGTGAAGCATCCGCGCTGCCAGGATAAGAATCGGCGGGTGGAAAACGTAAACGCTAAATGCGTTGTCCGATAAGAAACGGGAAATGCGTCCCTGCCGGTTGTACTTGTGGCGGAACAGCACGATCAGGCCGTAACACAGAGCCACGCAGGTAAACGATTCCCAGAGGCTGAACGCGGCACTCTGCCAATGCCATCCGCCAGAGAATGCGGCGCCTTCACCTCGGAGCGCACCGCCGGTGATGAGGATTGTCAGCCAAGCTGCAAACCCGATCGTGAACGCGACGACAATCCAACGTATCCCCGATGAGAGTTCCAGGTTGCTCAGTGAGTGATAGCGGGCCGCCAGGATTCCAGCGCCGAACAGCAGGATATACTGGCCGAAATCTTTGAGAGGCAAGTTGAAAACCGACACCGGCTGCCCAAGTCGAATCAGGAATGTTACCGCAGCCATCAGCAACGCGAAGGAGATCAGCGTGCGCGAGTGCGGTGTGTGCTCTTGCTTCGCATTGCCTGTACCGCCGTAGATGGCCCGGAACGCAGCGTATCCGGCGGAAAAAATGAGCAGGGCTAGACAGAACCAAAGCGGCCCGTTTTCCTGAAGAAATTGTCCGTTACGGATGTGCTTCAGCCACTCGTTCGCAAATGATGTCGGTTCCGTCGACGTCCAGGAGTGAGCGACAAAGTACTCCGTCACGGGTCCAAGCAGGAACATGTAAAAGAGCACCGGCCAGCCCAAACGAGAGGCGCGGTCTCGCAAGAAGTTAGCTGGTCCCTTCCGATCAAACGAAGATGGAACAAAGAATCCGGCAATGAAGAATAACAGGCCCATGAAGAATGCCTGCAGATACATCTGCCACGCGGCAAAGAACAGCAGCGTTGGTGTAGTAAGTGGCTTTCTGTCCACGAAGTACCAGTTACCCAGTGGACTGTAGGTGTCGGCCGCATGCATGCTCAAAACGAGGACGATGGCGGTCCAGCGGAGATTATCGATGAAGAGCAGCCGCTCTGCAGGTCGCGTGGCGCGGAGTTTCTCCTCTTGTGAAGTAACTCGAGAATCAGTGCTGGCGTATGCCTTCATCCGGTAAGTCACGGTTGTTCCCGATTTCTTGCAGCGCCTGGGCGAGTGCAGCGCGCGCCTGGCCGATCACCCTAACTACCGGTCCGTCTTCGTAAAGTGCCCTGGGAGGCCGCTCTCGCCAGATGGCACCCGCGGGATAGATGGCGATGTGGTCCCAGACGACGCTGCGATGATCGTGCTCTCCCATGGAACGAGAAATCAAGTGCTTCTTATCCCAGAACTGCGAAGCGCGAGAATCGGAAATCCTCCTCAACGAAGCGGTCGATGGCGACATCCAATCCGTCGGCAGTACCGGCTCCCAAACGACGAAGGCTCGGACCGGCTTGCCAGCAAATAGTTTCAATACTCCCTCGGCTGCAGAGGCCCCCTGCAGACATACGGGTCAAGTGGGTGACAACAGCACCAGCACGCGCACATCGTTTTTCGCAGCGTTAAATGCATTTGCGATTTCTGCCACATTCCGGGTTGTGAGGCTTTGAAGCGGAGGCTGGCCGGGAGGCGCCTGACTGCCGCCATAAAAATAAAGCAGCGCTCCTATGAAGCCTGCTGTCAAAATTGCGATCCAAATATATTTGTGCTTCATGGAATTAATGGGCGAGCAAGCTGGCCGATGCATTCGCCATTACCTGCGGAAAGAAAATGGAGATAAACACGAATATTGCGCCTACCCACAGCAGCACCGAGGCGATGACGCTCGGCTGACGTTTACACTTCCTGGCCCGCCGCGCCTGATAAAAGCCGTAGGCGATGAATAAGATCGAAGCTGCCAGTAAGTACGGCCTCGCAGCCGACAGAAACGCCGAACTGCCCGCGAATCCCGCGGCGAGGAGAAAGGGCAGAATTGGCAGGCAGCAACTGGATGCGGCCAGGACGCTCGCTATAGCGCCAACGCCGGCAAGCGCGCTGCGAGTACCGTTGTACCCGTCCGTGTTTGCAGCACTGCTATCGATTTGTTTATGCATCTTCGATAGCGCTCGCGTCTGTGATGGCTGTTCGAATCATCTCGTCTGAAGGAATCCCGCCTGCATACCGGCGGCAGGCGAGGCCCGTGTCGTCGATATGCCGAGAATCGGCATCGATGTCTACTCCGTTGACACGAACCGTCGGTGACCCGAAGAACCTCAGTGCTTTCGCGTCCGATTCATTTTTCACCTCAATCGTCGATATCCCGGTAGACAAGCCTTCCTGACGAAGAATGGTTTTTAGCCGATCTAGCGTCGGCAGGTAATGTGGGCAGCCGTCGAAATACAGAACCTCAATTTGCATCGGAGCCTCTCTGAGCAATCTCTTCCAGCACTGGACAGCGGCCCTGGTGCGAATCCTCGGACGCTCTGAGCTTGCGTTCGCATTTCCGCAGCTTCTTTCTCAATTGCCGTTCCAGCGCGCTAAGCTCCTCGATTTTGTTACGGATCGTGGCAACTTTCGTTCGCAATAACTCGCGCACGTGGGAACAGGTCTCGCCCTCGTAACGCTGAAGGACCAGCAACTCGCGAACTTCGGGAAGAGAAAAACTCAGTTGCTGTGCCCGCCGAATAAACTGAATCCGCTGAATGTCGTTCCCATTGAACAGGCGGAAGCCGCCTTCGGTTCGCGGTGGATGCTCCAGGAGCCGCTGCTTTTCATAGAACCGGATGGCATCGACGCTCAAGCCGGTCTGCTGAGACACGCGTCCAATTTGAATCCCGCTTCTGGCCATGCGCTTTCAAGATACACTCTGAAGCCGACTCCAGAGTCAAGTGTTCGGGTCTGGGCATATGTAATTGGAGCGAGAATATGGCCCGATAAGCCTCACTGAAGTTACAGGTGAATCCGTTTCGTTCCAGGGGTGTCCGATGCCTGGCAGTGCTGGCTGCATGGATGCCCGCTGCGGCTCAGCAAAGTGCAACTGCGCCAGGGGAGCAAACGGTCGTCGTCAGTCAAAAAACCATTGATGATCTCCGCAAGGAGCTGGCCGCCCACGAGGCGCGCATCAAAGAGCTAGAAGACCGGCTAGCCCAGCAAAGCAATCGACCCACACCAGATCAGGTCACGCCGGCTCCTCAGCCGGCAGCCGCTCAGCCGCCCGCCTCCGCTGCAGGACCCCAGGCGCCCGCAACCGCGGCAACTCCCGCCCCGGCGACTTCTGCCCCGGAGACTCCTCCCGAATCTCCTTCTCCGGATATGATGGCTTCGCAGGGCCACACCATGGACTTGCCAGGAGGTGGACCGAAACTCAACATCCGCGGCTTTTTCGATTTCAATTTCGGAATCGGACGAGATGCGAACCCGCTCATTTTTCCGTTAAACGCGCCCATCCATAGCACCTTTCAAAGCGGCGAGTTCGATTTGTTCATAACCTCGAAATTGTCCGACACCATCAGTTTCCTCAGCGAGCTCGTGGTCGGTTCAGATCCAACCAATGAGTGGGGTCTCGATATCGAGCGGCTCCAACTAACCTACCGGCCGAGCCCCTATTTCGAGATCAGCGCCGGGCGCTATCACACGTCGATCGGTTATTACAATACGGCCTTTCACCATGGAACGTGGTTCCAAACAGCAACAGGCCGGCCCTTCATGTACTTTTTTGAAGATAGCGGCGGCATTCTTCCCGTGCATAGCGTCGGAGTCAGCGCCACGGGTTTAGTTCCGGGGACAGGCACCCTCGCTTTGCACTGGATCGCGGAGGTAGGAAATGGACGCAGTTCCTCGCCCATCGGACAACCTGTCCAGAATTTCCTGTCGGACAAAAACCACAAAGATTTCAATTTCGCCACCTACATAGAACCCACCCGATTCCCCGGTCTTCAGATCGGCGGCTCGTATTATCGCGACCGCATGGTGCCCGTCGGCATCCAGCCGGTTGAGCAGCGGATCGCGAGCGGCTATCTGGTTTACATCACGCCGCACTGGGAATTTATGAGTGAGGGAGTCCTTCTTACGAACCGAATCGACGGGCAGACGAAGCTTTACAACACGCCGCTCACCTACGGCCAGATTTCCCGAAAATTCGGAAATTACCGTCCATACTTCCGCTATCAGTACGTGGATTCTCCCGCGCTGGACCCGGTCAACATTTTCACCGGCCGCTACGCGGGTCCATCCATAGGACTTCGCATGGACTTCACAGAGTACGCCGCCCTCAAAATTCAATACAACCGGCTGTATCAATTCAATCAGAAGCCGTGGAACGGGCTGGACGGCCAGGTCGCGTTTACTTTCTGAACAAGTGCGGGATCGCCGCGTGTAACAGAACGGCTCATCCGCATATCCCCTCCTTATTCCATCCACACCGCACACAACTTACTTCCTAACCGAGTATTGACTTAAAGCCAATCCATTACTGGCCGATTTGATTGACGAGGGCATCCGCCCGCAGGAACTGGAACGACCGTTCTTTGCAGGGGCTGCACAAAGGTGAATGGTGTTCCGTCAAACGGATCGACGAAAAACTCGAACTTCCAAGCCATTCCCTTCAGATTTCTCCTGGGTAACCCGGCCGCGCCGTGATTCACGATACGAGGTAAATCGGCGCTGCGCAAAACACAGATGTGGCAATGATACGTCCCTGCAAACGTTCCTTCTTTAATCACGCTTGGAGCGCTCTTCGAAACCGCGGCGGCGCGATGTGCCTGAAGCTGCCAATCCTCCTCACGATGTGGATCGCAACAACGCCGGCCGGCATCGCGAAGGAGCCGATTCTCACAGTAATCGTCAATAAGACGAATCCTGCCGACTCCATCTCGAAGGTTGAATTGCGGGCCTTACTTTTGGGCCAAATTGCTCAATGGCCGAACAAGCAGCCGGTCATTCTGGTCGAACGGGAAACTACCAGCCAAACTTTCCAGAGAACGCTGCAGCTTATTCTGCGCATGAGCGAAGGAGACTACCAAAGGTGGCTTCTACAGGAGGAATTTCGCGGCAAGAAGCCGCCATTGATCAAAACCCTGAACAGCGATGAGGGGGCCGGAAAATTTGTGTTTAACGTCCCAGGCGCGATAGCCATCACGGATGGCGTCCCCAGCCTCGCTGCTTCATCGGAGATTAAGGTGCTTCGGGTAGACGGCAAGCTTCCTGGAGATCCCGGGTACGCGTTGAAATGAAGTTCTGGAATCGGCCCGCGCAATCGGGGTCCGCAAAGCGGCCTTTCGTGCTGGCCTGCGCCGCGATCGGGCTGCTGATCGTCATCACGCTGGTAACGTCGGACTTCTATTCCGCCATAGGGCGCGCGCGCTCTCTTTACAGCGTCGGAGTTTCAGGTGAGAGTAACCAGGGCGATGTCGCCTACTATCTGCAGGAAAGCCGGCGGACCGTCATATACGCCTTAACCACCAAAGATCCCAATTCACAATTGCCTTACATCGATCAGGCCAGGTCCGCGGACCAGGAAGTGGACCGGCTGATCGGCTTGTTTTTGAAATTGGATCTCGATCGGGGCACACGCTCGGCGGCCCGGGATTTCACGGCCAATCGCCGCGAGTATCTCGCCGCGCGGGACGAAATCATTTCCTTCATCCTGACCGATCAGACTGCGCAGGCGCTCGCCGTGGATCTGACCCGCAGTACGCCCGCTTTCGAGCGCACCACGGATTCGTTGCGGCGTATCAAGGCAAGTCTCGACCGCTATTCAGCGTCGTTATCCGAGCAACTGCTGCATGCCTTTTATCGAGGCTTGGCGGAGTTTGCGTTATTACTTGCCGTCACTTTCCTTTTCATTGCGGCGGCTGCCAGCAATTTCGAGAAACGAAGAGCGCTCGACACGCTGAAAACCGTCAATCGCGAACTCGAATCGGCTCGTGGCCTAGCCGAGCAGGCCAGCCGCACCAAATCCGACTTCCTGGCCAACATGAGCCATGAGATTCGAACCCCCATGAACGGCGTCGTGGGCATGACCAGCCTGCTGCTCGAGACCAAGCTCGATGCAGAGCAGCGGGATTTCGCGAATACCATCCGTACCTCCGCCGATGCCCTCTTGAGCCTGTTGAACGACATTCTCGATCTGTCCAAGATTGAAGCCGGAAAGCTTGAGCTCGAAGACGTTCCTTTCTTGCTTTCCGAGGTCGTCGAGAGCTGCATCGAAATGTTCGCCGTGAAGGCGGAGGAAAAAAAGATTCACCTCTGCGCCTTGATCGCGCCGGAGGTGTCCCTGAACGTTTCCGGAGATCCCACACGCTTGCGCCAGATTCTGGTGAATCTGCTCAGCAACGCCATCAAATTTACCGCGGCGGGTGAGGTGCTGCTTTCCATCTCGCTTGTTCCCGACGAAAGTGGGAACCGCTCGCGGTTGCGATTTGAGGTGAAAGACAACGGAATCGGCATCTCCGACGAGGCTAAGGAGCGGCTGTTTCAACCCTTCTCGCAAGCCGATTCTTCCACCACCCGGCGCTTTGGCGGTTCGGGGCTGGGGCTTTCCATTTCCATGAAATTAGTGGCCATGATGGGCGGAGAAATCGGAGTGGAGAGCCGGCCGGGCGCCGGTTCCACTTTCTGGTTTTGGTTGCCCGCTCCTGAGGGCGAATCCCGAGCGGTTGATAAGGAACTTAGTCCCGGCGGCCCGAAAGTGCTGGTGATCGACGATAACGAGACCGATCGAAAGTTCATTCGTTACCTGTTGCTTCGCCGAAGAATTAAATTCGACGAGGTCGGCGATCCGCTGGAGGCGTTGACTGAGCTGCGCCGCGCGGCCCTCCACGGCTACCCTTTCGATGTTGCCCTCATCGACTACCGCATGCCCGGACTCGATGGATTCACATTGGGTGCGCAGATCAAGTCAGATCCGCTTTTGAGTTCCACTCGCCTCGTACTGATGACTTCCTTCACCGAACGAAAGATCGGCAAGCAGGCGCTCGAACGGGGATTCTCTTGCTTTTTGGCCAAGCCTTTCAAACAGTCGTCGCTTTTCGAATGCATCGATCCCGTCCGCGATCCTGATTTAAGCGCTGCGCCGCGGTTGGAAGCTCGCGGTCCGAAACAAAACAATAGCGGCAGCCGGGTGCTGGTGGTTGAAGATAACAGCATCAATCAGCGAATCGCGCTGAAGATGCTGAACGCCCTGGGATATCCCGCTGACGTCGCCGGGAACGGGCGAGAGGCGATTGAGGCCGTACTGCGAAAGTCATACGACGTGATCCTGATGGACTGTCAGATGCCGGAAATGGACGGATTTGAAGCAACGGCGGAAATTCGCAAGCTCGAAAGCGAAAAGACCCACATACCGATCGTGGCCCTGACTGCAAACGCAATGAGCGGCGATCGCAATCGATGCCTGGAAGCGGGAATGGACGATTATCTACCAAAGCCGATGGATCTTCACCAGTTGGCTGAAGTCCTTCACCGCTGGACGGAAGCCGCCGCGAAGTCTGACAACACCGCTATACCTCGTTAGCGCGTCAGCTTATAAATGAACAGCGGCCTTAGGCGCGGTCAACAGTCTTTCCGGCGAGTCCCACAATATCGGCGGCGGCAAGCAAATGGCGGTCGTTCGTCCAGATTTCCGCTTCACCGGCATCGAGCGCAGTTGCGAGGTGGATCGCGTCACCCGCGCGCAATGGAACGTGCGAGGGGAAGGCACGTATCAGCGCTACCGATCGCCCAACAAGAACGTCCGTAATGGGTAAGAGGCTCCAGTAACCGGCATCGACGTGCGTTCTGAAAATATCGATTAGCTCGCGACCCTGGTCGGCCGAGAGAGAGCGTTCCCTCATGTGCCGGTGAAAAACGCTCGTTACTTCGACGAGTGCCCAGGCCGACGAACAGATGCGCGGCGCTCGCCGAATGACCTTTCGGACTGCGGTCGCATCTGGCTCATTGACGTAGTACTTCGCTATGTATGCAGAGTCCAGATACACCGTCAGCGATCTTCTTCCAGAAAGCGTCCGCTATCGGTGCGCGACTGAGGGAAGGCGCTGCCAGATATCGGTTAACTCAGGTAGTCGGGGCCTCGTGGTCTTCTTCGAAATCGGCCCCAACTCCGCCACTGGCTCGCCACGCCGCTCGATCACGATTAGCGATCCGTTCGCCGCCTCGCGCACTAATTCCGAGGTCCGGATGTGGAGATCGCGGATAGAGGCCTTCTTCATGTGCTACATTGTAGCACCTGCTGGGCGTAGCCGACAATTGGCGGTTAGTACATCAAGCCGCCGTCGTTATTTGCCGCTTAGCGCGTCAGCTTATAAATGAACAGCGCCACGCGGCGGGTCTGATCCGGCATGCGCGCTAGATTGATCGTTTCTCCGGGTGCATGCGCGCCGTTGCCGTAAGCGCCGAGACCGGAAATGCTGGCCGTATAGGGCGCCACGAACGAGAGATCGCCCGCGCCGCGATGCGCGGGATCGAACGGCTCCATAATGTCCATCCCGAGTGCGCGATTCACGTCGTTCAATTCGTTCAGCAGCTCTTTGTTCCCTGCGGTCTCGGGCATGGAAGGATAACCGTCTCTGAATTGGATTTCGGCGCCGGTTCCAGGCAGATGCTGCGAGACGATCTGCCGGATGCGATCCTGCACACGCTTGTACTGCTCGTCGGTAACGGTTCGAAGATCGCCCGCCGCCTGCGCTTGCGCAGGGACCACGTTTACTTTTCCGGAAGCCGTGGCCGAAGCAGTCGCTTGATCGTAGGAAGCCGCGGTCCCGCCGGCAATGACGCCCACATTGTAGGTCAAGCCGGGCTCATGCAGATCCTGGTTGAAACGATCGAGAATGCGGGCCATTTCATAAATCGCGCCATCGCCTACATTAGTGCCGAAAATCCCGCTCGAATGTGCCGTCTTTCCGCTGGTGGTCAGAACCCATTGGTAGGCGCTGCGACGCGAAATACTGGCTGCATCGTGACCTTGCATTTGCACGCCGCCTTCGAATTCGAGGGCCGCATCGCTGTTTTTTCCGGCTTCGATCAGATCGCCCCGGGCAATCGAGAGCGGCTCGCCGGGGCGTTCTTCATCGCCGCTAAGAAACACCGTGATTCGCCCGCCATCGAGCGCCTGGTTCTCGTTCAAAGCGCGCAGCGCGGCAAGCATAATCGCCAGTCCGCCTTTCATGTCGGATGAGCCTGGGCCGGTGCCTGTGTCGCCATCGCGCGTAAATTTCTGGAATGGACTATCCCGCTCGAACACGGTGTCCATATGGCCGATCAGCAGGACACGTTTGCCGCGCGTGCCCTTACGCGCGCAGACCATGTGACCGGCGCGGTGAACTTCTTCCATCGGGATCGCGCGGCAGGAGAAGCCAAGCGCCTCAAATTTGGGGCGAAGCACATCGGCGACTTTATGGACGCCGTCCGGATTCAGCGTTCCGCTATTGATGTCTACGAGCTGTTGCAAGAGATCGATCGAACCCTGCTGAGCGGCATTGGCGGAAGCGACGATCTTTTGTTCCGGAGGCGTGAGCGAGGCGGTTTGCGCCGATGAAAGAAAAGCCGCAATCATGAATGCGGAGAGCGATCGAAAACACATGCTCTACTTTTCTACCGCACGTCCAAAATGATTCACGGGACCATAACCCGCGCCCAGCCCGGGAGCGGTTTCGATAGCGATCTGTATAAACGCCTTCGCGCGTCGAACGGATTCTGTGAGATTAAAGCCCAACGCCAAAGAAGCCGTTATCGCCGCCGAATAGGTACAGCCGGTGCCGTGCGTATGGCGCGTAGCGATGCGTTTCCCCTCGAAGCGCTCGATCGTTCCGCGACTGAATAAGACGTCCGTAGGGGGCCCTTCGGTGAAATGGCCGCCTTTGATCAGCGCAGCCTCAGGGCCGAGAGCGACAATGTGCCGGGCTGCGTTTTCCAGGTCTTTTTCGGTCCGGATTTCGAGACCGGTCAGCGCTTCAGCTTCTGGAATGTTCGGCGTCACGAGGCGAGCGTAGGGAAGAAGTTTCGTCTTCAGAACTTCTTCCGCTTCGGGCGACAGCAGGCGCGCGCCATGCTTGCTGATCATGACGGGATCGACAACGAGCGGGAACCGAAACGTTTTCGCCAGTTTGGCAACGGCTTCCACGATCGCGGCATTGCCCAGCGCTCCGGTTTTGGCGGCGGCGGGAGGGATGTCGACAAGCACGGCTTCCACCTGCTCGGTGACAAGCTCAGGTGCCAGAATCTCCACTCTCGAAACGCGCTGGGTGTTTTGAACAGTGAGCAGCGTGATGGCGGCTTCGCCGTAAACGCCGAAGCTGTGAAATGTTTTGAGATCGGCTTGAATGCCTGCGCCGCCGCTCGGATCGGAGCCTGCAATGGTCAGCGCTACCGCCGGCATGTTCCAACGGTAGCGCAGGTTTTTTATTGGAAGGGCTGACTTTGGCCTTGTGGACTCTGTCCCTGAGGGTTACTCAGGGTGGCAGCGACCGAGGTCACCTGTGTCACATCCCCGAAAACAGGAAAGCTGGCTGCCAGCGAGAAAGCGCCCCCGGCTGTGTTGCTCGTGAAAAAATACTGGTGAAACGCGGAGGTTGCATCCTCCGCTACGGTGATGTTTCCGGCCGTAGTTGTCGTGAAGACGAACGACAGGTTTCCTGCGCTATAGGTGTTGTCACAGCCTCCCATTTTGACAACCAGGTTGGGAGATTCTCGCGTAGCCGCGTTAATTGTGAACTGCGGGGGCTGAGGGGGCATGGCGATGGGCCACGGGAGCGTTTGCCCGGTGACGGCGTCGGTCAATGTGATCGTGATTGTCCCCGCAGTGCAGCCAGTTTGAAACCTGAATACGTATGGAGTCTTATCATCCTGCTCTACTCCGTTTAGCGAAGCGGGCGTGAAGAAGATCGGGCCGAGAAAGCGCGCATTCTGGGGATTGGTGAAGGAGATCGCCGGATCGTCCGGCAGGCCATATTCGGGATCGGGATCGAATGTCAAAGCGAGCGTAGCGCTGCCTGTGGTTGGAGCGCTGACCTGGAGGGTTGCCTTCACCGTCTGCTGGCTCCCAAGGGTCTGGGGGCACGGAGAAGGATCGGCAGTCGTGCCGTCACTCGCAACGAGTGCGCACATTAGCGTGATTCCTGGAAGATCGGATTGGGGACTGCCGACTGGCGGGAAGGCTTGGCCGGTTAGCGTGTAGGCGATTCCGTCCGCGATCGCCAAAGTCGCTGTGGCTGTTGTTGTGCCAGTGAATTTGACCTGGAAGGTAAGAGTGTAACCGGGATGGATGGTAAGGGACTGGCCGGACTGAACTGCGGATCCTGGCGAAGTGCTAGTTGACAACGCTAGCGTGGGGCTGGTCATCGCAAAGCCGGAACCGGAAATGGATGGCGGTTGCGGCAAGGTAATATCGGCAAAGGACATTCCAGGTGGATTCGGGTTTACGAGCGAGAACGTCACGACTAAGGCATCCAAGTACGGGCCGAATTGAACCGTTGTCCCCGAAATTGGTTGGGCAGATTGCTGATAAGCGCACTTCACCTGAAGCCCGTAGCTGTCGGTTGGGGTCCCGGGAGCTCCCACCGCGGTTCCAATCAGCGCGTACGAGCTTGAGCCCACCACGAGAGTTGCCGTCACGAGATTCGAAGGGCCGGCAAATGTTGATGACGGGCTGAAGGTCACAATGAATGAAGCCGACGAAGCCGGACCAATCGTGGGTGGGACTGTCGAGATTGAAAATTGCGTGCTTCCAGCTGCGTTTTGAAGTGAAATCGCTGCAGCGGCAGATGAGCTGTTGGTAACAGTGAACGTAATCGGGTAGGTTGATCCGACCGGCACACCGGTGGTGGCGCCGAAATTGATTGCATTTGCGGATGGCTGTAGTGGCGTTTGGCCGTCGCATTGTGCCGCGAGGCTATCTTGGCATGCGAGTGTCACTTGCGCGGCCGTTCCGGTTCCCTGAAGTATGGAAATCGGCTGGATGCTTTCGACCCCGTTTACGGTATAAGCAGCTTGCAAGTACCCGATGGATGTGCCGCCGGTTTTTGGGGCGAAATGCAACGTGAACGGACTGCACCTGCCCGGTGCTATGGTTCCTTCTAGGTCTAGCCCGGTAATGAGATAGTTTAGGTTCCCCTCTCCGGCCCCGTCTCCGACATACACCGCGTTGAGAACCACGGGTGAATTGGAACTGTTGACCGCATCGACCCACAAATCGCTCGAGCCGTAGATTGGCGTGTTTTGAAATGGGTAGCTCGATGGAAACTGGTTTTGTGGGCTCTGCAATTGACTGCAGGAAGTTGAGCCGTTTGTCGAATCGATGTAGAAGGTTAATGGCGATTGCGCGTGGAGCGCAGTGCCGAATAGCAGAGACAGCCAGAGTGCTTTCACTTACTCACCTCCGCTGGTGGAGCGGGGAGTTGAGAAATCGCGAGCGTGGAACGATTCAGATGCAGAAGCCAGTCCTGCTTTGTCGAGGGTGAAGCGAGGTGCAGCCAGTCGGAGGAGACGCGCTCAAATGTGAGATCAGGCGCATGGATAGGAATGGTCCGGACCGCGCTGTTGGGGCCTTGGATTTCGAGGCCAGCTTCATCCTCGAAAAGAAAAAAAGAGTGCTGCTCGAGAGCCGTTCCTTGAACGCCGGGAAGGAGATTCAGCGCCAGCAAATTGCCCGATTCGAGCGAGACAGTGGCTGCAGAAACGGTTCCGCCATCTTCAAGCACCAGCAGCGTTGCGACTTCCGCGCTCTCCGCACGAACCGCTGTCACTCGCGACAGCAACGGGCTGTTTGTTTCGATGAGTGCAAACGACTTCCCATTCCAGTGCAAAAGGCTGTGCCGGGTGGGCAGCCAGGCGATGGCCGTGGTGAGATCGCCATCGACATTCAGCACGGGAGCGGATTCACCCGATTCAAATTCGGCGAGAGGCTTGCCATCGGCCGCCAGCAACTGAATATGACCGTTTTTAGCGAGTAGTCCACCCTCGTCGGAGAAGCTGATGGCATCGGCTAGACCGAGTACCTCACGGCTGACGATGAAGTTATTGAAAAGCCCCAGAACGCCATGAACGCTGCTATCCGAGTACCGCACCATGCCGATCTTCGGGGCGCGTAGCTGCCCTTCGACAGATGGCGCAAGAAGGACGAGTGGCAGGAAAAAGAAGAATGCGTGACGTTTCATATCTTGGTTATCCGGAGAACAGCTACGCGATTTTGGTTAATGATTGGGCGACCCGACGCTGATACTCGGAGTGCCAATACCGAGCGATGGCGTCGTATTGGAATTGTTCGATTTACCTTTCCCAGCAAAGGCGATGCCAGCCCCCGCTCCTGCGGCGACGATCGCCAGGATGAGCCATTTGGTATGACTGTGATGCGGAGCCTCATCCTTAGGAGTGCTGCTGACGGAGACGGAAGGTTGCTGCGCCGCCGGTTGGGGCGTGCCGGGCTGCGGCAGAGCCGATGCTCCGGTGACAGATGCCGTGGCGATGGATGCTTTCGAAGGCAATATTGGGACGGGAACGACGGTGACGTTCGGCGCGGGAGTCGATTTGGGACTGGCAGGAGCTGCGGTTGTCGCGACACCGTTCAGCAGGGTCTCGTCGATCGACATGCCGGCATGACTTGCCCCCTTGGTGGCCGTAACGCGGATCGCGACCGCGCCCGAAGTTTCGTTCCAGTGAATTCCCGTGATCTGCGCACGCCCGGTCGCGTCCGTGTAAACAACGGTCGAATGGGTGCCGTCCGGAAAGGTTCCGGTGCTGCCGGTATCGGGTAAGCGGAAGACAACCGCGGCCTCCGGAACGGCCAAACCGCTCGGATCCACGACCTGCACCGTAAACCCTTTATCAATTCGCGATCCCGCGGGAGTTTGAGTGCCATCGCTTCCTATGAGGCGAAGTGCAAGACTCTGCGGCGCTGCGGAACTCTGATCCGATGCGGCGGGGGCGGAGATTGGGGTTTGCGCCCACAACGGGCAAATCACCAACAGTGGCGTGAGAACGATGGAGATTACGGGCGAGAGCGAACTGAGTTTCATTGCGGCCTCCTGAAACGGACAGCCGCAGGGGGACTTAGACGAGCTGGATCAGAACAACCGTTACGTTGTCGGGCCCGCCTTTTTCCTTCGCGGCTTCGACAAGGTAGTGGCACTTATCACCCAAAGATTTCTCCGAATCGAGGGTGTCGTGCAAAATTTTTTCCTCAAGAACACCGTGTAGTCCATCGGTACATAAAAGGATCTGATCGCCGCTGTTCATTTGAATAGTGTGGGCATCGACCCGCAGTTCGTCGGTGGTTCCAACCGCCATGGTCAGGACGTGACGCATCGGATGTTTACGCAACGCTTCATCGGTGAGGCCAAGACGGGAGCCGACTTCGGCGATCCAGGTCTGGTCCTGGGTGACTAGAGACAAACCCTTGTTTTTCGACACCAGATAAGCGCGGCTGTCGCCCACGCTTCCCACCTGGACGCGCCCCGCTCCCCGATCGCGCGCGACCAGCAGGGTGGTTCCCATGCCTTCGAGTTCGGGGTTATCCTTGGCGGCTCGGCGCACGGATTCGTTGGCCTCTTCGAAGGCTTCCTGGAGCGTATCGACACCGTCGCGGCTGGTTTCGCGAAGCAGGAAGGCGTGAAGAGTCTGGGCGCTCAGTTGGGCAGCCAGTTCGCCGGCATTGGCCCCACCCATACCGTCGGCCAATAGGAAAATACCGGAGTCGTTGTCGATAAGGAAAACGTCTTCGTTATTGGAGCGGACACAACCCGGATCGGAAAGGCCGAACGCCTTAAACATAAGGAAGGCTTTTCGATTATACCCGCAGTGTTTCGCACGGGCCGAGAGGAATAGAGAGTACGGATAAAAGAATTTTTGGCTCCGCCGGGACGGGTTTTCTATTGTTCGGGAAGTTTATTGCCGATCAAGAGAGAAAGCTATTATCTTGCCTTGTCAGGAGGGTTTATCTTGATCGTTGTAGAGACAGTTGGGTCGCTCATGGTCGCCGCGGTTCTGTTGCTGACCTATCTAAAAAGACGAAATAGACGCATTTTTGGGCGTCAGCAGCGAGAAATCATAAGCGAATTGTAAAACCTATTCGCTATAAAGGCCGCTATTCCGACGCTTTCGGCTGGAGCATCGCCTTGAGCTGACGGAAGGCGGTCTCATCGAAGTTTCGCTTGAGCCGCGGTGGCGCCAACGGTTTGGCATCGGCCGAGGGATCGCGCCGCTGCGCCCGCTCGAGCAGCGACTGCGCACTTGGATCGTCGGGATTGCGATCAATCGCCCCGCGCAAACGTGTCGCTGCTTCGTCGTACAGATTATTCTTCAAAAGCGTGGCCCCGAGATTGAACAGGTACACGGCATCATTCGGATCGCCTTCGAGAGCCCGGCGGTAGTCGTCCAGGGCGGCAGCCGAACCGAGCTGAGTTTCGGCCGCACCTAAATTATTGTAAACCTCGCTTAGCGGATAGGTTTTGACGAGCTCACGGAAATACGTTGCCGAAGCGGAATAATCGCCCGCTCCGTAGGCACTGAGTCCCAGCTTGAAGCGAGCCTCGGCAAAGCGCGAATCTCCAGGCGGAATGCGCTCGAACCAACTGGTCGCCTGCCGATAATCCTTACGTTCCAGAGCGAGCCGGCCCAGCTCGAAATCCGGACTCGTGAAGCGCGCATCCAGCGCGGCGGCTTGCGCGAACCACTTCTGCTGTTGCTCCACGCTCGAGGATAGAAGACCGCGTATGTAGCTTTCCTCGGCATCCAGGCGAATCAGCTTCTGCGGCGCCAGGAACTGATCCAGCGGCAGTGTGGTCTTGGGGTCCACATACTTCAGCGATTCCCACGCCAGATGTTCTTCGAGACGCGACAGCTCCGATAACTTACCGGCTTCCGAGATATCGGGCCCTTCGTGCATCTTTCTCAAATCGAGAAACTGGGCCGTCAGCCGCACTGAGCTGTCCTTTAACTGAGTATCGGAAGTGGCTAAGTTGGCTTCGTAGGAGCCGTAACATATGTAGTCGGCGTCCAACGTCTGCCCTAACCGGATGAGTGTTGCCTTTGTAAATTCCGCATTAGGGCGAAGCGATAGCCGGCGCATGCCTTCGGCTCGCGAATCACGATCCAGAACGATCTGGTTGGCCGCGCCCAGCTCACTACGCAATGTTTCCGATACACTTTCGCCTACCCAGTCCAGATCGGGATATTGGGAACCATTGTGAAAAGGAAGAACCAGGACCGTTGCGCCTTGTGCCGCCGTGGAAAAGAGCAGAACAGAGATCAAAAAAAGGAGACGGCCCGAGTGCACGCCTCCATGCTATCAAGACTTGACGATCCGAAAATTCGGCGAATTAATCGCCGCTGCCGGCCACTCCAGCGCCAGGAGTAAATACGATCGCCGTCTTCGTTCCGCCGATATTGATTTGGTTCAAATGGTTCTGATTGTCGTACTGTAGCTCAGTTGTGGGGAATTTGTTGGCTACAGTCTTTTCATGAGCGGGCACTTCGACGACATCTCTTCCGTGCTTCAGGATTGCGGTGTTTCCGTCTTTCATTTCTATCTTGTAATCGCCGGCTTTCACCTGCTTACCGTCAATTACAGAATTCTCGAGTACCGATACCTTATATGTTCCGGAAGCGGCACTGGCCATGATAGCGCCCGCCGCGAGGAATGTCAGGACAAACTTATTCAACATAGAATCTCCTACAGTGTTTAAACGCGCCTTCCGTAAAAGTGGCTGGAGCGCCGGTTAAACACCTGCACCCGTTGTCGCGTCTCGCTTATATATACGAACGCCAAGTGGTTAAATGTTACACGGCAGAGTAAATAGTCTGCAGTTAGTCCATACGTACTAGCGTGAAGAATCGAGAAACTGACGAGTAAGGTCGATCGCCTGTTTCTGGATCGTCTCATCAAATCCAAAGCCGCTCAACCAATGCACATCCCTTTCCCTGCGGAACCATGTCATCTGGCGTTTTGCGTATTGCCGTGTCCTGGTTTGACACTCCGCAATTGCGGAGTCCACCGGCAAACGACCCTGTAAAACCGCTACGGCTTGTTTATAGCCGAGGGACTGCAGCGCTTTCGATTCAGGTGAATAGCCACTGCGGAGTAATTCCCCGGTCTCCTCGAGCAGCCCGTTGCGAAACATCCAGGCGCAGCGTTCGTTCAGCCGGAGGTAAAGCGTTTTCCTCTCCGGATCCAAGCCGATTTTCAGGGCCGCGATATCCCGCATTGCATCGCGTGGGACGCTATGGGTTACAGCCAGCGGCTGGCGGCTTGAACAAATCATTTCAATAGCCCGAATCAACTTTTGACGATCATTCGGATGGATGCGAGCGGCTGCACCCGCATCATACCGGCGGAGAAAACGATGCAGCACGAGCGGATGCCGGTGAGCAGCTTCGTTGAGCCGGGAGCGCAGGTTTTGATCGCGAGCTGGGCCAGGAGAAAGGCCATCCAGCAGAGCGCGCAAGTAAAAACCGGTCCCACCGGTCACGATCGGAACTCGGCCGCGCTGGCGGACTTCCGATACCGCTGCCCGTGCAAGGCGCGAAAACCCTCCGGCCGTTAGTTCCTGATCGGAATCCAGCAGATCGAGCAGCAGGTGAGGAATGCCCCGTCTTTGGTCAACAGGAAGCTTAGCGGATCCGATGTTCAGACCGCGATAAACCTGGATCGAGTCGCAATTCAACACCTCTCCGCCGACGATTTCGGCAAGCGCGAGGGCCAAGTCGCTCTTGCCGGAACCGGTCGGTCCCAGGATCACCAGCAGTGGTGCGAGTTCAGGGCTCAATCGGGTAACGGGACGATCCGCTTCGCTCTGCGAAACGGGCTTTTGAGAGCTATACTGGGGGCGGACACCCGTTTGGGTTGTCTTGCACTCACTCACTTCAAAGCAGTCGAATGTCCCACCTAAATTCTAACGTTTTCCGTTTTCGTCCGATGCGGCTCATCGCAGTGATTGCCATTGCCGTAATGGCGAGCCTGGCGGCACAAGCGGCCCAACTGCCGGCGACAAATTCCGCCGCTCCTGCTGCGACGAAGCGGGTCAATTCCGTGAAAGCGGCAGCTTACTACCATTTCGCCCTCGGCCACCTGTATGAAGAGCTCGCGGGGAGCTATGGAAACCGCAGCGATTACGTGAATAAAGCGATCGACAATTACCGGCTGGCGATGAAAGAAGATCCCAGCGCGTCATTCCTGGTGGAAGATATCGCCGAGTTGTATCGAGTTTCCGGCCGTATCCGCGAGGCTGTCGAGGAAGCGCAAGACGCTTTGAAGACCAACCCCGACGATCTGAACGCACGTCGCGTACTGGCGCGGATTTACACCCAAGAAATTGGAGACGCGCAGGCCAATCACATCGATGAGGGAATGGCGCGGCGGGCAGTCGAACAGTACAAGATCATCACCCAGAAGGACCCCAAGGATGTGGACAGCCTGGTGATGTTAGGGCGCCTCGATCGCGTGCTCGAGGATTCGGTGGATGCCGAGGCGGCATTCAAGCAGGTCCTGGCGATTGAGCCGGATAATGAAGACGCCGTCACGGGTCTTGCCAGCGTGTATACCGATCGCGGCGATCCCAAGAGCGCTTCGGCGCTGCTTGAAAAACTGACGCAGAAGAGCCCCTCCCCGCGCGCCTATCTCAGTCTCGCGGCCAATTACGATTCGATGCATGAATACTCGCTGGCGGCCGATGCCTACCAGAAAGCCATCGAACTGGACCCCACTCACGACGAGTGGAAAGCAGCGTTGGCGCAAGATCAGGCACTCTCCGGCCGTTCCGACGATGCGCTGAAAACATACCAGGATATGGCGGCTTCCAATCCTCAGGACGCGCAGCCGTATCTGGGCATGGCCCAGATTTACCTCGATCAAAAGAAGTTCGATCTGGCTCACCAGATGATCGACAAGGCGAAGAGTCTGGACCCGGACAATGTCGAAATCCGCTATAACGAAGTGCTGCTTTTAGAGAACGAAGGCAGAAGCGGTGATGCAATTACCGCACTGAAATCGGTTCTGGATGCGACTGCCAAACGCAGCTACGATGCCGAACAGCGCAACGTGCGCGCCCGCATGCTGGAGAAGCTCGGCGGCCTGTATCGAACCAATGAGCAATATGAAGAAGCGGTCGGGGCATTTCGCGAAATAGGGACGCTCGATCCCAGTCTTGCAGCGCGCTCGGAAGCGCAGGTGATCGATACCTACCGGCTGGCGAAGGATTATGCGAAAGCCCAGCAGGAAAGCGATGCAGCGGCAAAGCAGTATCCCAATGACCAGATGCTGGGCGAAGTGCGCGCGCAGATTCTGGCCGATCAGGGGAAGACCGATCTAGCCATTGCAGAACTCAAGAAACTGCTCGATGGAAAGAACAATCGCGAGATCGATCTTTCGATGGCCGACGTTTATCAGAAGGCCAAAGATTGGGACGATATGGCCAAGGTATTGGATCAGGCCGACCAGCTCTCGACCAAGAAGGAAGACAAAGCCAGCGTTTTGTTTACGCGCGGCGCGATGTACGAGCGGCAGAAGAAATACGATCTCGCCGAAAAAACGTTCCGGCAGGCGCTCGATTCGACCTCTCCGAGCGATTCGCTGTATGCGCAAATACTGAATTATCTGGGTTACATGCTGGCGGATCAGAATGTACGCCTGCAAGAGGCGCAAGACCTAATCAAGCAGGCCGTGAAGCTGGACCCGAACAACTATGCGTTCCTAGACAGCTTGGGATGGGTCTACTACCGGCTGAACCGGCTGGATGATGCGCAGCAGCAATTGACCCGGTCGTTGCAGCTATCCTTTTCCAAAGATCCGACCATTCACGATCATCTCGGCGACGTCTACTTCAAAGAGGGAAAGATCAAGGAAGCCATTTCCGAGTGGCAATCTTCTTTGAAAGCCTGGAGCACCAGCGCACCTTCCGATGTCGAGCCAGAGGAAGTTGCGAAAGTGCAGAAAAAGCTCGATAGCGCCCGTGTCCGCCTTGCTAAAGAGCAAGGCCCGAAGCAAAGCAACCAGTAAGTCCGAAGAGTGGCGCGGACGATCTTGTCGTCTGCGAATTTGCTCCTGCCTGTCGATCTCGTTATCTCCCGTTCGACGTGTAGATGGAAGCTGGCTGTAGGCCCAGCGCCGAATTCAATAAAAGGAGACAGAACATGCGTTTCATGATGCTGATGATCCCGAAGGGATATGAGAAGGCCGAGCCGGGCACCATGCCGGATGCCAAGGCCGTTGTCGCAATGATGAAATACAACGAATCGCTGCAGAAAGCCGGTGTGCTGCTGGCACTGGATGGCCTGCAGCCGGCCTCGATGGGGGCACGCGTTTCATTCTTGGGAGGGAAGCCCAAAGTGACCGATGGACCTTTCGCCGAGGCGAAAGAGGTCATTGGGGGTTACTGGATGATTGAGGCGAAGTCGAAAGAAGAGGCAATCGAATGGGCGAAGCGCTGCCCCGCTTCGGACAACGAAGTGATCGAAGTTCGCCAGGTGCACGAGTTCTCTGATTTTCCGCAGGATGTCCAAGAAGCCGCAGCCAAATTTCCCGAGATGCAGGCGCGGACCAAGCAGCGCGGGTAAAACTTTTCAGGGAGTCTGGTCGATTTCGCCGTAGCCCATTCGACGCGTAGATGGAAGCCGATCAGCCGGCCGGCACGGTCCGGCAACTTGGCTCACACAAACTGAAACTAAAGGAGATCTGATATGCGGTTCATGATGTTGGTTAAACATGGCGAAAACCCCGGCCCCCCACCCCAGGGGTTGATAGACGCCATGGCGAAAATCAGCCAAGAGGCGACTCAATCCGGCGCGATGATCCAGAGCGGCGGCCTCGTCCCGCCTGCGCAGGGTACTCATGTCCGGCTTTCACAAGGGAAGATCACTGTGATCGACGGGCCTTACAGCGAGGCTAAGGAAGTCATCGGCGGATTTGCGGTCTTTGATTTGAAGTCGAAAGAAGAGGCGCTCGAATCGACGCTGCGCTTCATGGAGCTTCACAAAGAACACTGGCCGGGATGGGAAGGCGAGACCGAGATTCGCCAGGTGTTCGGGCCGGAGAACGCCACCTGCAAAGGCGTGGACAACACGACCCGTAAATAGGAACAGCCGCGGAGATCGCTGGCGGCAAGCAGCCGGGGCGCCTCGGTGTTGCATCAGCGAGTCAAAAATGCTGTGATCGGTGGCTGTGGCTACCGATATTCATCGCGCGATTGACGCCGTCTGGAGGATCGAGTCGCCCAGGTTGATTGCCGGTCTCGCCCGGATCGTGCACGACGTTAGTCTTGCCGAGGACCTCGCGCAGGACGCTCTTGTCGCCGCTCTCGAGCAGTGGCCGGAGTCGGGCATCCCGCAGAATCCCGGCGCTTGGCTTATGGGCACCGCGAAGCATCGGGCGATCGATTTTTTTCGCCGGAACAAACTTCTCGAACGCAAGCACGAGGAACTCGGGCGTGAGCAGGATGCCCGGCACGAGGCCGTTGTGGCGGATCTCAACAATGCGATTGACGATGAGCTAGGCGACGATCTCTTGCGGCTCGTGTTCACGGCCTGCCATCCGGTGCTCTCCTCCGAGGCGCGTGTAGCGCTTACGCTGCGCCTGCTCGGCGGTTTGACCACCGAGGAGATCGCGCGCGCATTCCTCGTTCCAGAACCAACCGTCGCGCAGCGTATCGTCCGGGCCAAGCGGACCCTGGCCGAAAAAGGCGTTCCCTTCGAAGTTCCTCGCAAGGCCGACCTTCCCGCCCGTTTGTCGTCCGTGCTCGAGGTCATTTACCTGATATTCAACGAGGGGTACTCGGCGACTGCCGGTGATGACTGGCTACGGCCTGCGCTATGCGAGGATGCGCTGCGGCTCGGGCGTATCCTGGCCGGGTTGGTTCCCGAGGAGCCGGAGGTTCACGGCCTCGTTGCGCTTATGGAAATCCAAGCGTCGCGCTCGACGGCACGCGTGGGCCCGTCCGGAGAGCCGATCCTCTTACTGGACCAGGACCGGTCGCGTTGGGATCGACTCCTGATCCGCCGTGGTTTGGCTTCGCTCGAGAGCGCTGTGAAGCTCGACAGTATCCCCGGTCCCTATACTCTGCAAGCAGCTATCGCGGCTTGCCACGCAACGGCGCGTACGGCGGAGGAGACGGACTGGGCGCGTATCGCAGCTTTGTACGAGACACTCCTCCAGCACGCGCCGTCCCCGGTTGTGGAATTGAACCGGGCGGTAGCGGTAGGAATGGCGCTGGGTCCGGCAGCGGGGCTCGAGCTCATTGACGCGCTCGTCTCCGAGCCGTCTCTCAAGACGTATCACTTCTTGCCGAGCGTGCGCGGCGATTTTCTCGCGAAACTGGGCCGTACCACTGAGGCTCGTGCGGAGTTCGAGCGGGCCGCCACCCTTACCCGAAATGCACGTGAGCGCGAACTGCTGCTGAATCGCGCCCAGACCTGCGCCGATTCCGACGCCAGCCCGATATAGCGCGCGGAACAAAAGATCGGATTGTGCGTCCAAACTGCCATGCTGCGCAGATCGCTAGTGCTGTTGTTTTTGATCGTCGGATTCGGATTCGGATTCGGACAAACTGCGATTCCCGATACGCCTGCGGGCCGCGCATTGCGAGCTTGGCTCGAGGCCTTCAATAGCGGAGATCGGGCGAAGCTCGAGACGTATGTCCGCACCTTTGACCCCAAACAGTCGGTCGAATCGTTGACGGCATTCCGTAACCAGACGGGCGGATTCGACTTACTTGCTATCGAAAGCAGCGAGTCGTTGTCGATTAAATTCCGGGTCAAAGAAAAAGCGAGTTCGACTGTCGGGATTGGGAGCATTCAGGTAAAAGACGCTCAAACAGGAACCGTCGAGAACTTTGGGTTGCGGGCGATTCCGCCTGGAGCGGTGGTTGAGAACGTCAAACTCGATGCTGCGATGCGGCAGCGGGTGATTGACGGGATTGCGGCGAATCTGAACGAGTTCTACGTTTATCCCGACGCCGCGCAAAAAATGGAGCAAGCCCTGCGGGCACATCAGAATAGCGGTGACTACAATTCGATTACCGACGGCGATGCGTTTGCCGCGCTGCTGACCGATCAACTGCAGGAAGTCAGCCATGATAAGCACCTTCGCGTCAATTACAGCCCTGTCAAGCTACCGCCGGACCAGCATGGCCCTAGCACGGAAGACCAAGCCCGGTTCCGAAAGCAGTTGGAGCGCACTAATTGCGGGTTTGAAAAAATGGAGATTTTGCCCCGCAACATCGGTTATCTAAAGTTCAATATGTTCGCGGACCCCGCGATCTGCGGCGAAACAGCCATCGCCGCTATGAACTTTCTGGGCCATGTCGATGCGATCATCTTCGATCTCCGCAGTAATGGCGGAGGCGATCCGAAAATGGTGGCCCTGATCTCGAGCTATCTGTTCGATGGTCCGACTCATTTGAACGGCTTGTATAACCGCAAAGAAGGCTCGACCGTATCGACGATCACTTCATGATCGGGGTACCGTACGCACGCGCCATAAATCCGGTGCCCAAAACGAATTGGGAGGGCACCGGCGTGCAACCCGATGTGCCAGCAAAAGCTTCCGAAGCGCTGGACGTAGCGGAGAAGCTGGCAGAGAGCAAGATCGGAACGAATTGATTTGAGCTGCAGCTACCGCTTCTTAAGCGCGCAGGCTACTGGTTGCTCGCTTGCGAGATGAGCTGGTCTACTTTCGAGTTCTTTCCAACGGTTTCCACAAACAAAATCGCGCTCGGGCTAAGATACATGCGGTCGGGCCCGTGCAGTTCCTTGCCGCGCTTGACGAGTACGTTGGAAACCGCTTTCGTGTTTGGGTCCGTGCGGCTCATGATGTAGAACACGTCCCTCAGCACTGGAGTCGACGTGCCGTATCCGTCCAGCTTGCCGTAGTAAACCGCGCCGTTCGACAACACAATCGCCTGGTATGTCGTCGGGAACTTAATGGTCCTGTGACTGCTGCGCCACTCGAGCGCAAAGCCGGCGATCAACACAACGATGAGGCAGGCAATTAGAATCGGGAGAAGGCGGTTTTCCAGCGCGCTCGTGCGCTTTCGCTCTATGGTTACAGGTGATTCGGCAGCCATTTTCTGTAGATAGCTAATTTCAGCTTTCTAATTATCCCGCATGTTCCTTTGCAGCAGCATAGCTCGAGAGAGTACAATCCTTCTGCGGTCGAAAATCAGTTGAGAGGAAGACATCACTATGCGGTTTATGTTCAAAATTTCGTTTCCCGTGGAAGCGGGAAACGCGGCAGCAAAGAAGGATGGTTTAAAAGTGATCCAAAACATTTTGGAACAACAAAAGCCGGAAGCAGCCTATTTTCTGGCTGAGAACGGCAAGCGCACGGCTATCATAATCATCAATATGGAGGACGCGTCTCAGATCCCGGCCATCGCGGAACCCTGGTTCTTAGCACTCAATGCAGCAATCGAAGCAGTGCCGGTGATGGTCCCGGCGGACCTTCAAAAAGCAGCGCCCGCTATCGCACAGGCTGTGAAGACATACGGCTGAGTCGCAATTTACCGATTAGCCAGGCCGGGTGGAAAGGAAGGCAGTCAATGTCCGAACTGATGCAGGATTTCCGATACGCACTGCGCACGTTGCGAAAAAGCCCGGCGCTGATTCTTGTGGTTGCAATTTCGCTCGGCATCGGGATCGGAGCCAACACCGCACTCTTCAGTGTGGCGAATGCGCTCTTTCTTCGGCCGCTGCCTTATCCTCATCCGGACCGGCTGACGATTCTTTGGCTTCGGTCTCCCGGCATTGGCATTCCGCAGGATTGGCCCTCGCCCGGTGAATACATCGACATCGTCACGCAAAACCATGTGTTCGCAGCCACAGCGCTAGCCGGGGGTCACGACACCATCATGACCGGTCTCGCCGAGCCGCGGCGCGTGGGAGTCATCCAGGCAACCTCCAGCCTCTTTCCGCTGCTCGGCGCGAAGGCGCAGCTCGGCCGCACCATTCTGCCCGAAGACGACGTACCCAACCGGCCGAAGGTCGCCGTGTTGAGCGACGGTTTCTGGAAACAGGTTTTTGGAGCGGATCCGAAGGTTCTTGGGCGCAGCGTGATACTCGGAGCTCAGCAGTACACGATTGTCGGCGTGCTCAGCCCGAAATTTCTGTTGAATCGTGAAGTGATGCCGACCGTGGGAGGTGTCGAGAAGCCGGATCTCCTGCTGCCGCTTCCACTCGGCGCCGATGCGGTGAACCGGCGAGGCGATGAGAATTACAACATCCTCGCCCGTTTGAAGCCCGGCATTTCCCCGCGGCAAGCGCAGTTAGACATCGATCTGATTTCCGCGCGCATTCGCGAGAAAGATCACCGCGATCGAACCTTCACCATTACCGTGGTTCCGCTGCTCGAGCAAGTGGTGGGCAACGTACGGCGCACCGTCATGGTTCTGTTGGGCGCGGTTTCGTTGGTGCTGCTGATTGCGTGCGCCAATGTAGCGAATCTGTTGTTATCGCGCGCCATGACGCGTTATAAAGAAGTGGCCGTGCGCGCCGCTCTGGGAGCGAATCGCCGCCGCCTGATCCAGCAATGCCTGGCCGAGAGTCTGATCCTGGGCTTCATCGGCGGTATAGCCGGTCTTTTTATCGCAGTTCTGAGCTTGTATGCAGTTCGCGCCTTCAATCCCGGCAACATTCCGCGGCTCGATACGATCGACGTTAATGGAACGGTACTCGTCTTTACCTTCGGCATTTCAGTTCTCACTGGAATTCTGTTCGGCCTGGCTCCGGCCTTCCGCATGGCCGCAACCGATTTGAACACGGCTCTGAAAACGGAAGGCCGGAACTCACAATCCGAGGGTGGCCTGAACGTTTCGAAGCACCGCTTCCGCAGCTTCCTTGTCATCTCGGAAATTGCGCTCTCCCTCATGCTCCTGATTGGCGCCGGGCTGCTGATTCGCAGCTTTGCGCGTTTGCAGCGTGTTCCTCCGGGATTCAATGCGGAGAACGTGATTTCGATGGAGATGACGTTGTCGGGCCCGCGTTATCGGAATAACGATGCGGCTATTGCGAACGCATATCGATTGATTGAACAAGGCATCGCCCGGCTGCCTGGAGTCCAGAATGAAGGGGCCGTCTCGGTTCTGCCGCTCACCGATGCGGTCTCCTGGGGAGGCATGAACGTCGAGGGCTACGTTCCGCCGCCGAGCCAGCCCGAGATGCAGTTTGATCTGCGCTCAGCCACTCCGGCTTATTTCCGCACCATGGAAATCCCGCTGAAGCGCGGCCGCGTCTTCGCCGATTCCGATGCGCCGAAAGGCGAGCCGGTGGTCGTCATCGATCAAAAAATGGCGGATTATTTCTGGCCGCATCAGAACCCGATCGGAAAACGCGTACGATTCGGCCATAGTCAGTCGGATAAAGATCCGTGGAGAAGAATTGTCGGCGTAGTGGGCACCGTCAAGCAATACGGACTGGATCTCGAGCTCCGCATGGTCGTCTACTTTCCCCAGTCGCAGCTTGCCGATACCAACATGTACTTGGTTGCCCGCTCGACTGATAATCCTGAGGCACTGACATCGGCGATGGCGCGTGAGATACACGCTGTGGACGCGAGCGCCGCGATCTACGGCGTAAAGACCATGCAGCAACGCGTTGCACTCTCTTTGGCGCGCCAGCGCTTTTCGATGCTGCTACTGGAGGCGTTTGCACTCTTCGCGCTGGTTCTTGCGATTGTCGGTGTCTATGGAGTCATTTCCTACCAGGTGCAACAAGGGACGCGTGACATTGGGATTCGCATGGCGCTCGGCGCCGGGAGGAATAATGTTCTGGCCCTAGTATTCAGCCAAGGAGTGAAGCTCGCGGCGGCCGGAACAGGTCTCGGGCTGATCGGGGCATTCCTCGTGACACGTGCCATGCAAAGCATGCTCTTCGGCGTCAGCCCAACCGACGTCACGACATTTTGCGTGGTCGTCGTGACGTTGGTCGTCGTCGCTTGCGCCGCCACCCTGGTACCCGCGTATCGCGCCGCGCGAGTCAGTCCCATGACCGCCTTGCGGTACGAGTAAATCGCCGTTGATGCGCAAAACGCAGTTTTCGGGAGACGCCCAATCCGAGAAACAGTACCCCGGCCGCCGCTAATAGCCCGACGTTTTCCGGCTCGGGCGCTGCGCTTCCCGCCGGTGTCACGGTCGAACCCATTCTTGTCGTCGTTTGCCCGAACAGTGGCAGGTCGTCAAAGAAGCCGCTGAAGGGTGTCGCAGCACCGCTGTTGGGATTGATGCCGAAACAAACGGCATTGGTGTCGGGTCCGCCGGAGCAAAGCTGAATCCCAGACGCGGCGCTGCCTGAGGCAAAATCGAGAAACGCTGAGTTCGGATCATATAGAAAATCGGTCGTGTTCGGCAGGTTGAAGATAAATGTGTTCATGCCCTTCGGTCCGGTCTCGTGGAAGCTGGCCTGAAAACTCGTCAAGTTTGGTAATTGAAGTTCGCCGTTTGGCTGGGCCGTGCCTGCAAACGTTCCCGTTAAGGTTCCGGTGTCACCGCTTGCATCGGACCAGCCACCTTGCGAGAACGTGTAACTGACTGTAGTTGCGGCCGCGTTTCCGGCGGCGAAACATGCAATGCCGAGTGTCGCCACGGCCAGAGGGGCATGCGTGAGCGAACACTTTCCTAGGCGCATAAAATTCTCCTGTTTTGGATTTGATCGAGCGGCTCCAGCCGCTCACTTGATAAAGCGACGGTTTTAGCCGCTCACCTGGAAAAGCGACAATCAGAGGCAAATTCCA
Organism: uncultured Acidobacteriaceae bacterium; assembly: GCA_963722935.1. Lineage (GTDB taxonomy): Bacteria > Acidobacteriota > Terriglobia > Bryobacterales > Bryobacteraceae > Bog-105. Next base: position 833,785 of record CAVROY010000004.1, read on the forward strand.
TCACGCATTCCGAGGAATTCTTCTAAGCGGCTGGGCGCTCCATTTGCCGAACTAGGAGAGCGGCGCTATACTCCTAGTTAGTCTAGGAATCAAATACATTGGACAAAACCGCAGAGTTACTCCCAGGCACGCTGGACATGCTGATCCTCAAAGCGGTGTCTTTGAACCCGCTGCATGGGTACGGCGTCTTGCTGCGTATCCGGCAGATCTCAGGCGACGCTCTAGACATTCCGCAAGGGTCGTTATATCCGGCGCTCTACCGGTTGGAGCATCAGGGATTGATTGCCGCCGAATGGGGTCAAAGCGAGAACAACCGCCGGGCGAAATACTACACGCTGACCACCGCGGGGCGGCGACGCCTGCGCGAGGAAACGGCTAGCTGGAACCGGCTGGTCTCTGCAATTGCCGCAGCCATGAACGCGAAATCGGAGGAAGTGTGACATGTTTGTACGCTTTCGTTCCCTCTTTCGTGCCTTGACCTCGCGCGACGATTTCGAAGCCGGCATGGCGGAGGAGCTACGCTTTCATATCGAGCAATATACCGGCGATCTGGTGCGCTCCGGAATGTCATTAAAAGAAGCGCGCCGGCGCGCTCGCATCGACTTGGGCGGAGTCAACAGTATTAAAGGAGAGTGCCGGCAGGCGCGCGGCCTCCAGTTCTTCGATGAGTTCGCGCGGGAACTTCGCTACGCCGTCCGCCACCTGCGAAAAACGCCCGGCTTCACCATCACCGCTCTTCTGACGCTCGCCGTATGCGTGGGCGCTAATCTTGCAATCTTCGCCGTGATTGACTCCATCCTGCTTCGGCCGTTACCGTTTCCCGATTCCAGCCGATTGGTGTTTATCTTTAATACTTATCCGAAAGCCGGGGTAGAGCGCGACGGTTCGTCCCTGACCAATTACTATGAACGGCGCGACCGTATCCCCGCATTGCGCTCGCTCTCCATCTACCGGTTCGGGACTGCCATCGTTGGCGAGGCTGGATCGACGAAACGTGAACAGATCACCCAGGTATCTCCGGACTTTTTCTCCACGCTTGGCGTCGGTCCCGCGTTCGGACGCACTTTCAAAGAATCGGAAACGACCTATCAAACCGATACTGTCGCGATTCTCAGTGACGAGTATTGGCGCCAACATTTCAATGCCGATCCTCATGTGATTGGGCGGCAGATTCGCGTTCGACAGCGTTCCGCGAACGGTGATCGGCGTCTTACCTCCGGGCTTTCGCTTCCTCTCCTCAGAAGCCGGGCTGTATCTTCCACTTGCGTCTCGACCCGGAGATCGTGGGCCCGTGCAGCGTCATTCGGGCGGAAATGTCACGCAAATGATCGCCCGAATCGAGCCGGGCGCCACTCTCGCGCAGGCGCAATCGCAAATCGACGCCCAGAATGCCAGTTTAGAGACCGACGATCCGCAAGCCAAAATGATGGCCGCTGCCGGCTTTCGTTCCCTCGTGGTGCCGCTTCACGCCGACCATGTCGCGTCCATTCGTCCGACGTTGCTGTTGCTCGAAGCCGGCGTGCTTACGCTTTTACTGATCGGCCTAGTCAATATTGCAAACCTGCTTCTGATCCGCGCGAATGGCAGGGCCAAGGAAATCGCTGTGCGGCAGGCGCTCGGAGCGAGCCGGTCCTTCGTCGTGAGCGAACTGATCGTCGAGACGACGTTACTGACGTTTCTCGGCGGAGTACTTGGGCTTGCGCTTGGAGCCGCGGGAATCCGCGTCCTGACCGCACTGGGCGCCGATCGGTTACCGCTGGGAGCACACATTGCCTTGGGTGCGCGCCTGTCGGTCGCGTGTCTCGGCGCAGCTCTCGCGATGGGCATTGCTCTGGTAATTCCAATTGCCTGGTTCCATCTTCGAAGTTCCGGCAATGCACTCCGGGCTGAGACGCGTAGCACGACGAGTAGCCGCGCCGCACAAAATTTGAGGCAGAGCTTCGTGATCGCCCAGGTTGCCTTGGCATTCGTGTTGTTAGCCGGGGCTGGCTTGCTCGGACTCAGTTTGAAACGCGTGATGGCGGTTTCTCCCGGATTCCAATCCGATCACGTTCTCACGGCGCAAATCTCGCTGGTGGGAAACAAGTATCCGGCGGCCACGGCCGAGCTTACATTCATCGAGAGATTGACGGGTGAACTCGAGGCTCAACCGGGAGTGTTGTCCGCTGGCGTAGTCAATAATCTGCCCTTCAGCGGCAAGACTGGAAAGAGCTCCGCTACGGTGAAGGGCCATGTCCCGCGGCCCGGCGAATCGCCGCGTGGCAACTATCAGTACAGCGTCGGCGGCGACTACTTCCGCGCCATGGGCTTCACTTTGCGGGCTGGACGATTTCTGACGGCAGCCGATTCGCGTCGGCGCGAGCGAGTCTGTGTCGTAGACGAGGACTTCGCGCGCTATAACTGGCCAAACACCAGCCCTCTGGGCCATCGCCTCTTCCAGGGTTCGGAAGCCGGTCCCGATTCCGAGGCCTTCACCGTCGTCGGCGTAGTTGGCAGCGTAAAACAAGCTGGGCTCACCGATGAAGCCGCCCAAGGCGCGGTCTACTACCCTTACATTTACCAGCCGGATAGCAATATCTTCGTGGCCACGCGAGCAAGTGTCCGGACGGAATCGCTCAAATTGACATTAAATAGAGTCGTTCGGCAAATCGACCCCGAGCTGGCCATCAATGATGTCCGATCAATGGACGATCGCATTACCGGCAGCCTGGTCGCCCGCCGCTCACCGGCACTACTGGCTGGATTATTCTCTGCAATCGCGCTGCTGCTCACCGGAATTGGCACGTATGGCGTGTTGAGCTATGCGGTGGCGCAGAGGCGCCGCGAGATCGGCGTTCGCATGGCCTTAGGAGCGCAGCCAAGCCAGATTCGCACCGAGTTCCTTCGTCTCGCCCTCCGTCTGTTGATTGCCGGGATCGCATTTGGCGGCATGGGAGCCTGGCTAACCGGGAAAGCGATGCACAGCGTTCTCTTCCACGTGCCCGATCTCAGCATGTTGGCGCTCGGTAGCGCCGCGGGAATCATGGCGCTGGTTTCGCTGGTTGCGTGTCTATTGCCCGCGCACCGCGCCGCCCGGATCTCCCCGACGGTGGCTCTCGCCGAACAGTAGAAAATCAGGCGCGACATCCGGCTCAGAAATAGCTAACCGGAGACTATTTTCCGGTACGGATCAAATCGATGAAGCGCCTCCAGGCAATCTTGGGGACGAGACGGCCTTGGTCGGCAGGCATGCAATCGTCCATCATTTCTTTAGCAAGTTTTTGGGTCTCTTTGGATGCTTTGCTCATATGGCCGGTGTCGAAGGGTGGGTGTGGGTCGTATTCGATGACCAACTGAATCGCTTCGGCCCGCGCGCAGCCAGCAATTTCGCCGGCTAGCCAAAGCGCCAAATCGAGACCTGCCGATACGCCGGCCGCGGTAACAATTTTGCCGGACCGCACAATGCGCTCATCTGGCTCGGGCCTGGCGCCCAGAATCTTGAGCACGCCCGTTTTGTACCAGTGCGTCGTGGCTGGCAAACCCTTCAAAATACCGGCTGCGCCCAAAATCAACGCACCGGTACAGACCGAGGCCGTCCAGGTAGTCGCCTCATTTACCTTGCGCAACCAGCCGAGTACGTCGTCGTCTACCATTTGGCCCGGCGTTGTTGTACCTCCTGGTACAAGCACCAGATCGGGCGATGGCGTTTCGGCTAGCGTATGCGAGACGCCTAGTAGAAGTGCGCCGCCCTCCGTCATCACTGGTCCTACTTCTTTCCCGACAAACCGCACGTCCGTATTCGGCATACGTGACAGCACTTCCCACGGCCCTACCGCATCCAGCGCGGTTACGCCTGGGTAAAGAAGAATTGCTATTTGAAAACGTTTGGGTTTTTCATCCATATCATTTGCAACGACGATATCGAGGGGTACGAAAGTTCAGTTCCGGATGCACTCTCAACCTGAACTTTTGAACTCGAGATCTCGTTCCCTTCTGCGTCGGGGTCGGCCCTTGACCGCGCATCGCAGATCTTCCTGCAAAGCGCGCCCACATCTACGCTCGGTGCCGCCGTCCAAAATCCCGTTCACAAGCCCAATCCCTTGACACGCCCTGCTACACGTGCGTTACAAGCCCAGTCGCACGCGGGCTTTTTCTTTTTCGAATCTCGTTTCCCCGGCTTCGACCACCATGATCGTGCCCTGTGGCATTTTCGATCGTCTTATTTGCCGCCGACAGCGTGTGCGACCTCCGTTAGAAAGGTGAAGCGGACTTTCGAGGATTAGGAAGCTATCGTGTCTCGTTCCTCATTCAGAAACCTCGGCCGATTACATCATTTCCGCTGATCCGTCAGATCTCGCCCACCGTAGTGAGATGCGTTACAACATCTTCCGGGTAAGTGAGCCGGTCCTGGTGGATGTGAAGACGTCCTGGCGGTAATTACCGCGTTGGTGACGTGATGGGCTACGCCCGGAATCGCGACACGGGGGACGCCGACATCTGCCGTCCGCATTTCCCCCTTGCCAAAGAGATCCGGAACGTACTAGCTGCGAACCGGTACGCTGGAACGTCGTCTGCGTGCGACCAGGTAGCAGGCCGGAACGCCACCGAGCAGCAGCAACAATGACGACGGTTCTGGAGTCTGCGAAACCAGCAGATTCACTGGCGTCACGCCATCGGCTTCATAGAAGAGAAACGCTTCCGATTCGGAGATGCTCCCGAACAGGCTGCCGGCTGTGATGGTACTATTCACACCCATCGATAGTCCGAAATTTTGGCTGGCCACACTGTCAGATGTCCACGTTTCCGTGCTGGTAGGTGCCGTGTTCTCGAAATCGAAGGTGACAGGATCGCCCCCGTCTAGATTACGGCTGATGACGGTGAAATTGTTGAAGCCGTATGCGATCCGACCGACGGTACCGGCGTCCGCGTTCAGCGTCTCGCTGCTGCTTCCCTCCCTGTAGACCACGAGATCGCGGCTAGGGCCATCGATACTGAAATTGATAGGAACCACAGCATCCAATGCGAACACGCCACCCTGGCTGGCGGAAGTCCAGGACGTGCCGTTCGCGAAAAGCGACAGCGTGAAGCCGTTACTGAAATACTGCAGGTATTCGGTGACGTGTCCCTCCGAAGTCAAACTTGTGCAATTCGACGGATCCGAGGGCGAACCCGCAACATTGGGAGCGACACAGGCCGCCGAAAGAATGTCAATCGGCGCAGCAGAAAGGGGAACCGCCGCAATAGCGAGCGGTGCAGCCAGAGTAAGAGTCCTGGCGAGAAAAGATAATTTGCGAGATATCGGCATGGCACCAGTTGAGCATGATTTTGATCAATCGACAGTCCTGTAGCGTAAGGGCTAATTTCACTTACAACAAGGTTCTAAGTAAGACTCCGGTTGCTGGTTTCGAGCTATTTCTCTATACGGAGTACAAACTCCAGTTATTACCCCTAACGGGATAATGTTCTCCACATGCAGAAAGCTCTTATTGTGAAATCGACACCGGCGTTTAGCAATTCCGACATTAGGAGGCTTACAACCAGGCTGTCTTCAATAAGTGCGGAGAGGAAAGCTTAGGGCGCGCTGAACTTCGGCTTCGTAAACACGCTGCTCAACTGGGATTTCAGGTGATTGCAGCAGCGAACAGTATGTTCCTTGGGATCGGCTCGAGTCCGCTGAGCTGCCGTCGTTTGTCCGTATAACGCTTTGACCGTCCAAATTTGCCGGAATATCTTCGAATACGCATCAGATGGTGTGCTTCAATTGCGAATCTCTCGAGCCGGTGCACAGCCCTACGAAGCTACTATTTTCCCATTACCATGCTAGACTCAAGCAGCATTTGGGGGGCGCAATATGATCAACGCCGATGTCAAAAAGGAGATTCTTGGATGATAAAGATGTCTGCTGTAAGTTTGCTGATGCTTGCGTGTCTCGGCCCCGTCTACGGACAGGAGAAGAAAGCCGCAGGCCCAAGCACCTCCGAAGCCGTCAAACAACTAGAGCGCGATTGGTCGAGCGCGGAGAAGAGCGGTGACACCGACAAGCTCGATCAGATCCTTGCGGACGATTGGGCGGGCCTAGGCCCTGGCGATGCCAAAACAACGAAAAAGGAGTTTTTGGCTGATATCAAATCCGGAGCGACAAAGGTTGAGTCGGTCGAGTTTGGACCCATGAATGTCAAGGTGATCGGGGCTGTGGCTGTCGTACAGGGCAGCGACACGGAAAAAAGCTCTGCTAAGGGAAAAGACACCAGTGGCAAATGGGTGTGGATGGATGTATTCGTGAAGCGCGACGGCAAGTGGCAGGCCGTGCGCTCTCAAACCGCTATTGTGAAGTAGCGCTGACCGCGATCACAATGGCGTCTCGTCATCGCCACTCAACTCCTGCACATCGGCAGGGTCGCGACTAACGGGGTTCGCCAGACAAGTGGATTCCGATAGGAACTATCCGGTTAGCTGACCAGTTGGACAGAAGATTGAAATTGTTCGTTGGGCATTCAACGATTGCCCAACATTATTGCTACTTACCAACTTCACACGAGGACTATGGAACGCCAGGGCACAACTTGGTCCGCCGTCAAGGTCCCTTCCTTTTCGAGTATTCTGGCCTTTTGTCCCGAAATGTGGGAAACGGTCGGATAGCTTGGATCGCAACTGGCGATAAAAGCCGCCGTATTGAGCACTTACTTGCGTCGATCCCGCACGTATGAACCGAGTGATTTTTCTGTAGCGGTGTCGAAGAGAGAAGACTGGATGGGGAGCAAGCCATGCTGAGCAAACACATTTGTGTGATTGGGTTTATAGCACTCCTTTCGGCGAGCATTCTTAGTCCGAACGCGGCGTGCCAGAGTGAGACGGCGCAGCCGGTTGGAGCGAAACCAAGAGTGAGGGCGATTACCGCCTTTATCCGAATTACTCCGGACGAACGAGCGCATCTGGAGGATAAGATTGACGAGGCGCTGCGTGTTGTACGCCGGGCGAAAGCATTGTTCTCTGCCGAAGGCTATGAAACGGAGACCGTTCGCGTCGTGACACAGCCCGTAGCAGAGTTGGTCGCTGGTCTTAACGACAACGATGCAATGGCGGTCCTGAAGCGCATTGACACTCTGTCGATGCGTGAGGATTTCGATCCCAATGTCGGGCCGGGCATGCTGAAGGATTCCGACAACGACCGTGGCATGCAGCTGCTCGAACGAGCTTTATCTACTTTGCAGAGAATAGAAGCAAGCGCTATCATCGCCGACGACGAGGGCATTCACTGGAAGACGATTCACAGCACTGCGGAACTGGTGAAGTACGTCAGTGAGCATAGTTTGCATAGTCAGGGAACCTTCAACTTTACGGCTACCGCCCTACTAAAGCCATTAGGGCCGTTCTATCCGGGCGCCTACCACACGGGTCAGGGAAAGCAGTTTTCTATCGGCTTTGAAGCTGCCAATCTTGTACGGGATGTCTTTAAGCGGGATAGCTGGCAAGTGGAAAAAGCTACTCGCGACCTAACGGAAGAACTCACAAAGCATGCCCGTGTCGCGGATCGGGTGGGATCGAAAGTAGCGGGAGAAACTGGCTGGGAATATGTGGGCCTGGATCCGACTCCGGCACCCCTGGGAGACACCTCGATTGGAGCCGCCATCGAAGCATTTACCGGAAAGAAGTTTGGCGAAAGCGGTACCATGACAGCCGCGCGAGTGATTACCGCGGCCGTGAAAGCCGTACCCGTCAAACAAACGGGGTACGCGGGACTGATGGTGCCAGTTATGGAAGATAAGCTTTTGGCACAGCGCTGGGCCGAAGCAACTTACAATGTAGACTCGCTGCTGGCCTATTCCGGGGTTTGTGGAACCGGACTTGACACGGTTCCCTTGCCCGGCGACGTGTCAACAGAAGAACTGGAGAGGATGTATGCTGATGTAGCCTCGTTGGCTTTGAAGTGGAGAAAGCCACTCTCGGCACGGCTACAGCCGGTCAAAGGGAAAAAGGACGGAGACAAGACCGAGTACAACGACCCATTCTTGTTCAACACGACAGTGCGAAGCAAAGAGTAGGCTGGGCAGCGATGAACTGCGTTGCATGCTATAAGTCTCAGATTCTTTCTGTCGCATCGGTCGAGACTATCACGGCCACTTTGATCTCACGTCCGCTCTCGACCAGGTGAACGCCTTTGTTAGAGTGCCGCTAGCACTTCATGATAAAGATATTTCGCGCCTTCGACTCCGTCCCATGGTCCCTCTTCGTATTCGAGTGCGAAAAGGCCCGTGTAGCCGGAGTTGAGCATGATGCGAACGTTACGCTGAACATCCGGATCCTTCCATCTGTTCCAATATTTGGCGTGCACGTTGGTGTGCGCGTAAGGCGCTAGGTCCGCGAGTCCATGAAAGAGAAGGTACTCGTGTTCCCAGTTGCAAAAATCGGGCGACGCCTCGCAGAACGGATTGTTTACCTCTTCAACGATGATTCTGATGTTGATCGGATTCGCCGTGAGTCCCCAGTGGTTTTCGAGCGTGACCTTTACCCCTACTTTTTCGCCGTAATCGGCCATCTCCTTGAAGGACTCGATGCAGTTCGCCAGGTACTGCGCCAGTTCCGGATTTTTCGGATACGAGCTCGGGTCTGCCACGGGTGAAGACGCGATCCGCGGACCGCCGCTATTGACGCGCATTGACTTCGCGCCCAATAAAGCCGCGCCGTCCAGCCATTTCTTGGCGACCTCGACTCCTTGTTTTCTCTTTTCTGCATCCAGATCGCAAATGTTTCGAGGGGCGTTGTTCGAAACATGATGGCACCTGGTCCCCGTGACGCCTTGCTTGTTCGCCATCTTCTCCAGCCAACGTTTGCCCGCAATACTCGAAGGGTTGAATTCGGTTACCTCATGGACAGCTCCGTCGCTGCCAACAACGCTCGATCTGACATATTGGCCGTTGTCGCCCACATCTCCGAACAAGCCGGAGAACAAATCCATGTCTCGCACGCCGGGAAACGTGTCTTTGGTGAAGTTCGGAAAATCGAGCATGGTGATCTCGCCATACTTCTTCTTCATGTTTTCGATTTCCTGCTTCGGTGCAAAGATGTCGCCCCGAGCTTTGAAAATGTAGCGAATGGGCCAGCTATTCGAGGCGATTCGTGCCACCTTCTCCTTTTCCGTAAGAGGACGCTGCGCGCCCGCATGCGAAATCGGATCCGATGCGGCGGGCGACTGGGCCGAGCAGATGGCGGAAGCCACAAAGCCGCCCGTCAAACCTCCGCCTGCCCGCCTTAGGAAGTCGCGTCTGTTGGGAGAAATGTCTTTTGAACTCTCAAGATTCATCTTTGTTCCCTCGTGGTGAACTGTTTTAAAGCCCAAGCTCCTGCTTCGCCGCCTGAAACTGCTCCGCTGCAAACCCGGTATGTGCAGCGGTGAGAAAGCAGCGCGAGTGAAACGAGGACATCTTATTCAACTTGCCACGCGCCTGTGCTTGTCATCCTAATCCCGAGCTTGCGCTTTGATCAAGCTGGATATCCAGACTTCCCGTTCGTAATCGGTACTGGGTTTACCGACGGCTCGCCTGGCTGCGTCCGGCAGAGGGTGTAAAACATTTTGTGTAAGAAGCGTTCTCCGAGAATAGGAGAACGGAATGGCAGAAGAACGAAGTGGACTGGAGGCGGCCCTGGATGAGCTGCTGAAGGGCAAGAAGACGGAAGAGATCGTGGGCCCGAATGGGCTGTTGAAGCAGCTGACGAAAGCGCTGCTGGAGCGGGCCATGAATGCTGAGTTGACGCATCACCTCGGCTACGAGAAGGGACAGGCGGAGGGTCGCGGCAGCGGAAACAACCGCAACGGCAACAGTCGCAAGAGGGTGCAGGGCGACTTCGGCCCGGTCGAGATCGCAGTGCCGCGCGACCGCAACGGAAGCTTCGAGCCGCAGATCCTGCCCAAGCACACGCGTCGTTGGACGGGCTTCGACGACAAGATCGTTTCGATGTATGCGCGCGGCATGAGCACGCGCGACATCGAAGCGCACCTGCGCGAGATTTACGGTGTGGACGTCAGTGCCACGCTGATCAGCCAGGTCACTGAAGAGGTGATGGATGAGGTGCGCGTATGGCAAAGCCGTCCGCTGGAGCCGCTCTACATGATCGTGTATCTGGATGCGTTGGTGGTGAAGATGCGGCATGAGGGCCGGGTGGAGAACCGGGCGGTGTTCGTAGCAATCGGCGTGACCATGGAGGGCTCGAAAGAAGTGCTGGGACTATGGACCAGCGCGACAGAAGGGGCCAAGCTATGGCTACAGATCCTAACCGAGATCCGTAATCGCGGCGTGGCGGACATCCTGATTGCGTGCGTGGACGGGTTGAAGGGCTTCCCGGAAGCAATAGCAACGGTGTACTCGCGCACCGAGGTGCAGCTTTGCATTGTGCACATGGTGCGCAACAGCCTGGCGTATGTGAACTGGAAAGAACGCAAGGCGGTGGCCGAGGATCTGCGCGGTATCTACCGCGCGCCGACGGCCGAAGCGGGAATGGCGGCACTGGACAGCTTCGAAGAGCGCTGGAACAGTAAGTACGCAGCTATCGGCAAGCTGTGGCGCCGGCATTGGGCCGGCATCAGCCCGCAGTTTGCTTACCCGGAAGAGATCCGGCGGGCGATCTATACCACCAACGTGGTCGAATCGCTGCACATGACGTTGCGCAAAGTGATCAAGACCCGGGCGTCATTTCCGAGTGAGGAGTCCGCACTCAAGCTGTTGTACCTGGCTCTACGCAACATTGCGCAACGCTGGCGCGCGGCTCCCAACTGGCGCACATCCCTGAACCATTTTCTGCTGCTGTGGGGTGACCGGATTGAGGCCGCCGGTGCGAGGGCCGACCGTTAACGAAAAGCCTCCGCGCCTCCGGCGCTCCGGCTTCTCGTTAACGAATGAGGAACAGCAACTATCTTAAGATCTAAGAAAAGGAATAAAACTGGAGAACAGCGACTTACACAAAAATCGGGATACTATCGTCCGGCACACTCGCACACGCTCGCTTGATCAGTCCCACCTACTTCTTCCCCAGCAATCCGAACACTCCCACGCCATTCGTTGTGTCCACGTACACCTTGCCATTCGCAATCATCGGCGTAATGAACTTGTTCCCCGCGCCGAAATGATCTCTTCCAAACCACGCCTGATCGCTGTTGTACAGTTCTCGCGCTACATCGTTTGCGTCGTAGGCATGCAACACTGCCGGATCTTTGTTCTCCAGGACCCAAACAATGCCCTCGCGCGTTCCATTGGCCGAAATGCTCGGCGAGGCGCCGGGATACACAAACTTCATCGATGTCTGCGAAGCGGGCTCCGGCAGTAGCCGCGCATTTCGGAATCGGTACTGCCGCAGCGGATCTTCGGTAGACGCGTAGTAAAGGTTGGGCCTGCCCCCTGGGGTGAGACAAACAGTTAAGACAGTGTTGACCGTTCGATGAAAAACAATCGACCGGCAAGACGACTTTAGGGCACAGTCGGAAGTGGCTGGTGAAGCGGAGGCGGGCGCTGCGGGAGCGCAACCCGCCAAGGAATAGCCAGCCGGAAACTCATCCGAACGATGAGGCGAGGACGCCGGCGATGCTGGCGTCCTCATCGGATGGATAGATTTCCCGATGCCTAAAAAACTCATACAGAAAGCCGCCGCGTAGCGGTCTCGTTTTGTTGCGCCGCGAGATTGTCTTCGAACTCCGTGGGCAGTACATAGCCGAGCGCGGAGTGAAGCCGCTTTTCGTTGTAGATTTTCTCCAGGAACTCGCGAATCAACCGATGCGCCTCTTTCAAATCCCGGTATTCGCTGCGAAAAACCTCTTCGTATTTGAGCGTCTTCATGAACGATTCGCAGGCGGCGTTGTCCCAGGGGTTGCCTTTGCGCGACATGCTCACGCCGATTCCGTTCTCTTTGAGCAAGTCCGTGTAGTCGCCGCTGGCATACTGCGAACCGCGATCGGAATGGTGAACCAGACCCGGTTGCACGCTGCGCCGCGACAATGCCATTTGCAGCGCCGTCAATGTTAACTTGTCCTCCAAGGTCCGGTCCAACGCCCAGCCGATGACGCGTCGTGAGAAGGCGTCCAGGATGACGGCTAGAAAGACGAACTCCTCACGCAGCCGAATGTATGTGATATCAGCCACCCAAAGCTGGTCCACACCGGTCAGCACCATCGTGCGCGCCAGATTCGGGTAGACTCTGTGGCCGTGATTGGAATCGGTCGTCACGACGAACTTTCGCTTCCGGATGCACAGCAGATTGTCTTCCCGCAGAATCCGATACACGCGTTTGGGATTCGCCTTCCACCCGCAGCGCCGCAATTCCGCGGTGATTCTCGGTCGTCCGTAGCTCGGCCACTCCAATGCAATCCGTTGGATCGCATCGCGCAGATCCATGTCTGCGTCGTGGCTCGGATGAGCGTTCTCGTCGAAGCGGTAGAAACTGGCGCGGCTTACGCGCCCGAGCTGTATCATGCGCTCCACTGTCAGCCCCCGGACGGCATTCATTTCTTCTTTGACCTTCCGGTAGACGGCGGATTTCCAGTCAACGCCTGCAGCATCCGCTGTTCCTCGATGCGCTGCAAGCACCCCTTCAAAAAATCGATCTCCAACGCCTGCTGGCCGATCTTTCTTTCCAATTCAGCGATCCGCCCTTCCGACCAACGTTGCTTCCCGTTGCCGGGAAACACATTGCCTGGGGCTTCTCGGAACTCGCGACGCCAGCGGTGCAGCACGTTCGGGTTAACTTCCATTCCCCGTGCTACCTCTGCAATCGATACGCCCTGCTCCAGCCGCCGTACGGCGGCTAATTTGAACTCTTTCGTGAACTGCCTGCGAGACAATCCCATTGACTCAATTCTCCATTCGATGAATTTTGAGCCTTAACCGTTTGTCTCAAATTTGGGGGCAAGTCCAGGTTCCCGTTGAAATACGCCGGGATCGGTCTCGCAAAGTTGTGCTTGAACGTCTTCGGCAGCTCTTGATAGATGGTGTTCCGGTTTGCATGGAAACTCCCCATCGCATCGCGATCCAGCAGGTAAATATTAAGATCTTTCCCCGCTCCCACTACTAGATGTCGAACCGTCCCGCCGGCATCGCGGATGTCCGGCAGCACCAGCGGTCCGCCCGAACCCAGGTCGCCATCACCATCGTTCTCCGACTGCACGTCAAACATCGTGAAATAATCGGCAACCTGCAAGCGGCTTCCTACTTCACTGATCTTTAGGAACGAATTCCCGAAATCGCCACGTGCCGGAAATCCCCTCGCGTCCAGCGAGGTATCAAAGTCGCCGTTGCCCAACATGACGTAAACGTTCCCTTGCGGATCTGCCGCCGGCCCCGCGCCAGACTGCCAGATCGCGCCTTCATCGCCGCTCGGCGTCAGGTTCAGCACCGACCTTTGCTTCAAAGTGCGCGCATCATACGCCATGACCCAGCCGTTGTAACGGCCCATGTCGCAATGCGAAGTCCACGTCAGATAAAGAGTGCGGTTCACTAGCAGCAGCGCAGCCCGCTCGGCGTATTGTTTTGGATCGAACGCGGGCGCATCCCCGTAGGTGGCCGCGATCTCCACCGGCCCGCCAAGCTGCTCCGTGCCGCTCTGCACATCAAGCGCATGCAGCCTTTGCTGGTACCGCCCGTGCGCATCTTTACTCATCGCTACGGCATAGAGCAAGCCATGCGGCCCCTGTTGCCGATCGATCACCGGCGTCGCCGTAATCCCGATCTCCGGCGTAATCTGGCCGCAGTTGCGATTGTCGGAAGTGGTTTCGCCCGCGCGCAGCAAGCGCACATGCCAAAACTCCTGTCCCGAATCCGCATCGAACGCATACACGCTGTCATGCTCAGTCGCGACGAACAGCACGTTCCGCGTTCCCCGAGTTGGCATCGGCAGCCCGTGTACGTACAACGGTTCCGCATCGACCTTCCCATCGACCGCAATGACAAACAGCTTGCCGAAGGTTTTTGTATTGACGTTTGCGGGCGTGAGCACCAATTCGTGGAGGTTCTGCCCCGTCCGCGCGACATCGTTGTGCCACGTGAGGACATCCTGCCCCGCAGCACCCGAGACCCAAACAGCCATCGCCAGCGCTACTGCCCGCATCCATCGATTGACGCGATCCAAAGAGGCCAAGTTCCCAGCCGCTTGACTCGACGTCTGCGCACGCCCGTACTGGGTCCGTCGATCGCGCGCGTCTGACGCAATACGCCTGCGCAGGAGCCGAGATGCATTACTAGGCGGGAGGCCGCCTTGCGAGGAGTAATTTTGTGGAGATCTCGGATTCTCTCCGGTTTGCCGGCAATCCACCCGGAACTCGTCGTCACTGGAGTCAGGAGGAGTCTTTGGCAAAATCGCGAGAAGCTAAAGTAGCATGAAACAATAGTGGTAACGAATGTTTTAATGACCTCTGGTGTTCGACAGCGCCCTTTGATTGAGTAAGTGGAGTGGAAGGCCCTTAGGGCTTTGCGGCCGGCTGCCAGAGCTCAATCTTATTCCCATCCAGGTCATAGATCCAGGCAAAGCGACCGTAGGATTCATTCATTCGTTTGGGGTCAATCTTTACTCCCTCTTGTTTTAAGCGGTCGAGCAAAGCATCCAGATCGTCCACGATGTAGTTGACCATGAACGGTTGCGTGGCTGGGATATAGTCAGTGGAGGCGGAAAACACAGTCCAAACTGTAACGTGTTCCTTTTGCGGGTCGTCGTGTTCGCGCCACGGAAGCATCGCGCCTTGGCCGTTGTCAGCGAGTCCGAGATGCTTCGAATACCATTCGCGCATCTGATCACGATTAGCGGATTTGAAGAAGACACCGCCGATTCCAAGGATGCGCCCGCGCTGCTCCATTTTGACAGGCGGGTTCGACTTTTCAGCTTGCGGAGATTGCACTTCCTGTCCTCCTTTTGAACAGACCGCGATGAGCAACAGCGAGCCGAGCGCAATTGTGCGCCAGGGTATTCCTTGCATGTGCGATTATACACACGTTGCGGCGACACCGCGCGAACGCGAACGTCAAATAGCGCCGAAGAAAGCCCGTCATTTTCTCTGAAGATCACACACAAATCGCGGCTTTTGCGGACCAAAACCCGGCAGATTTCTGGAGCGTGCCACTCGGTTTTTCAGTTTGACCGCAGCGCAATCATCGGATCGATCTTTGAAGCTCTTCGTGCCGGGAGATATCCTGCCAGCAGCGCAACAGCTCCAAGCAGAACGATCATGCCAACAAGGGTAAGCGGATCACCAGGAGCAGTCCGAAACAAAAGAGAAGCGATCAGCCGCGAGACCGCCAACGATGCGACAACCCCGATCGAAATGCCAACCAGCGCGAGTCGCATGGTCCTCCAGATCACATCGAGCTGCACACGGGTTTCCGTGGCGCCAAGAGCCATGCGTACGCCGATCTCCGGTCTCTGACGCGTAACGGAGTACGAGATGACACCATAAATTCCCAGCGAAGCCAAAAGTACTCCGAGACCCGCAAAAATTCCGACCAGCAGAACAAAGAAGCGTCTTGGAGACGTGGCGTGATCCACCAGCCCCTGAATTGATTTGAATTCTGTCGCTGGTTGTCCAGGATTGATCCGCCGTAGCGTGATCATCACACTCCTTGCCAGCGCGGTGGGAGCCAGTTTCGAACGCACTACCAGATACGCACCCTCCGGCCCAAACTGTTTCGTCGCGGGCAGGTACATTTGCGCTCCTGCATTGTCTTCTGCACTGCTTTCGCGAACATCAGCGATCATACCGATCACCTGTGCCTCTGCTCCGCCCGCAAGAGCTGTACGGCCGATGGGGCTCCGCCCCGGCCAGAGTCTTCGCGCGACTGTCTCATTAATGATGACTACGTTCCTGTTATCGGCGATATCGTGCCAACTGATATCTCGACCTTCCTGCAGGCGCATTCCCATCGACTTCAGGTAACCTGGCGACACAATGTAGACAAATACCGGAACGAAATCGCGTCCATTGCTCTTCTGCTCGCCCTTTGCTGCGATCCCCCAACTCCGGTTGCGGCTCATGGGCAGGTTATCGGATATGCCAGCGGTCTCGACCCCAGGGATCAACGAAGTACGCTCTACAATCTCCTGCCATTTCGCAGCGCGCATAGCCGGCTTTTCGCCATCATCAAAGTCAAGACTGATAGCGGCTGCACGGCTTGGCTCAAAGCCCAAGTCAACGTCCAGAACGCGGAGAAAGCTGCGCAGCAACAACCCGGCGCCGACAAGTAGAACGCAAGCCAGAGCAATTTCCGTTACGACCAGCATCGAGCGGAGGCGGCCATGTTTCCTGCCGTCACTGGCTCCATGTCCTCCACTACCTTTCAGTAGCTCCTGCAGATTGCCACCCGACATGCGCAGTCCCGGCGCTGGTCCGAAAAGAACTGCCGCGCCTACCGCGATCAACAGCGTCCATCCCAGTACTGCTCCGTCCACGCGCACCATGCTGAGCAGCGGCAGAGCAATCGATCCCTGATGAGCGAGATATCGGATGGTGAAATAGGCAAGTCCCAACCCGAACGCAGCTCCCGCAGCGGCGAGTACCATGCTTTCGGTCAGTAGTTGACGCACAATCCGCCCTCGTCCTGCCCCCAGAGCGCTGCGCATTCCAAATTCTTTGCTGCGCGCTGCCAACCGAGCCAGCAGCAAGTTTGACAGATTCACGCAGACAATCAGCAGAATCAGGCCAACTGCACACCACAGCACAATTAGCGACCGCCGCAGCTTTCCGCTTACGTAGTCTTTCAGTCGGGTCAGTTGGCCTGTGTAGTCGGGTTTGAATTCCGGGTGCTTATGCTCGAAAAGGAGCTGCGGGAAGAGTTGGTCGGCCTCGCTCTGCGCCTGCGCTAAAGTCACGCCTCTTTTTAAGCGGCCTACCAACGCCAGGTCATTGCCATCGTCGCGGAAATCATCCATGATGTAGGGCACGAAGAGATCGACCCTGGCTCCCGGCGAGAAGACCGAGCCAAAATCGAATGTGTTCGGCAGCACTCCGATAACGGTCACCGAAGTATTGCTCAGATCAATTGCTCGTCCAATAATGCTGGGATCACCTGCAAACTGGCGTTTCCAAAACGGGTAACTGAGTAACGCCACCGGCTGAGCGTGTTTCACAAATTCCTGAGACTTGAATAATCGCCCAAGCGAAGGCTCTACACCGAGTGTTTGAAAGAAACCTTCGGCGACAAGCATGCCGGTAACAGGTATCGGCTGACTATTTCCAATGAGCTTGAAATTGTCGGGTCCGGTAAAGGCGAAGTAGCCGCTGACCGACTGAAAAGAGCGGTTCTGTTGCTGGAAGTCTTGGGTCGCATCCGCTGTATAGGTTTTGCTGGACTCGCCGGCTTTGGGATCCTTCTCCACAATCCGCACCAGTTGCTGCGAATCGGGAAATGGCAGTGGCTGCAGCAAAATCGTATTTACTACGCTAAAGACCGTGATGTTGGCCGCTATGCCGACCGCAAGAATCAGCACCGCGATTGTTGTGAAGCCATAATCGCGCTTCAGTGTCCGGAAGGTGAAACGCAAATCCTGCCTCAAGACATCGAGCCAAGGCAATCCGCGTGTTTCGCGGTGTAGCTCGAGAGATTGGTGGATCCCACCAAATCGTACAAGGGCCTGTCGCCGGGCTTCTTCTGCAGACATACCGCGCCTGATGTTTTCTTCGACGACCATTTCCAGATGTGACGCCATCTCTTGGTTCAGTTCCTGATCGAGTGGACCTTTACGGAAGAAAGAGCGGATTCGGTTGAATGCTTCCCGCAGGGAATGTGTCACCGTTCATCTCCTTCGCCGTGCATCGCGAGGACCCGCCCCATGACTCCTGTCAGCCGTTGCCAATAAGCAGTGTCTTGTGCCAACTGTTTCTTGCCGGGCTTTGTGATGGAGTAGAACTTCGCTTTCCGGTTGTTGTCTGAAGTGCCCCATTTAGCAGCAATCCAGCCGCGCTGCTGCAATCGCACCAGCGAGGCGTAAATCGTTCCCTGGTTCAGTAATACTTCATTCCCGCTTACCTGTTCAATGCGCCGCGCGATGCCATACCCGTGCAACGGACCCAGGACTTCGAGCGTCTGCAGGACCATCACATCGAGCGTCCCTTGCAAAAGATCGAGTTTGGATTGGCCCATCATCTGTATCACCTGTGCTAAGGCCACATATTATCACGGACCTTATGTGGTTATGCCACAGGGAACATTCCCGATTCAGTGTTTTGGAGGTCTGAATCCGTCGGGGGCGGGAAACTGCGGCGGATTAGGACTGGAAAACGCTCTTCAGATCTGGATTCATACGATCGATTTGGATTGGTAACGTTTCGGGCCGTTAAGAACTCGAATACGGTGAGGTGTCACAAGCGTATCTATGAAAAACAAACAATTATTCAAAGTTTCTTTAGTTTTACTGGCCGCTGCCGCCTGCATGTTTTCGCAAGATTGGCGCCGTGACCGGGACCAATTTTTCCGGGGCAGTTGGCACGCGCATGTCTTCATGCGAGTGCGCAATGACCTGGATCATATCTACAGCGCCGGAGCCGCGGCAGATAAGGAGCGACGGCGTCTTGAACGCACCAAAGAGGAACTGACTGGCTTGCAGGCCAAGCTGGATCAGGGCGTGTGGGACAACGGAACGGTCAATGATGTGATCGATTCATTGCGCAAGTCGGCAACGGACCAACGCCTGGCGCCCCAGGACCGGCAGATTCTCGCCGACGATGCGGCCAAAGTCCACGATTACCAGGCACACCACAACGAGTGGATGCACCGGTAGGCACGGCCTTCGGCCTGCTTACACTTGCGCTAGAAGCCCGGTGCCGTCGCGCACGCGGGCTTTTTCTTTTTCGAACCTCGTTTCCCCGGCTTCGGCCACCATGATCGTGCCTTGCGGCATTTTCGATCATCTTACTGCCACCGAGAGCGTAGGGCACTTTCCGAATCGCCGGCGATACCGGAAGTGATTCGGACACTAGGTCGCTTGTCGCAGCGAAAAACGTTACTGGCTAGGGTAAACGGAACGGTTGTCCGCTGCCGAAGTGTTCTAGTTTCCGAATCGCTACCAAACGACGGGCCATCCGGGATTTAGGGGAGCGCTAACGACTCGTCCGTAGGGATACTTGTAACACCCTAAGCCTCGGCGGCCCGCGAGCCATGCCAGGCATCCTTTCCTACGCTCATAAATTGGACTTTTCTATTCGCAACAGGAATGATCAGGCTCAGGGCTGAGGCCGTGATGGTTTCTTGCCGAGCGTTGAGCTCAGTGTGTAATCACGAACGGCCGAAGCGGTATTCGTTCGAAGCTCTCGCATTGCGATAATCGCTATCATGCATAGAAAAGATGTCCTGGAGAATAGTCGTTAGGCACGACGGGCTGGGGAAGGTGCGCGTGATAACGGCACCAGAGCGGGATCTTTTGGATGCGCGGGCAGCCGCGGTGCTAGCGACCTGGGAGGCAGAATGGCAGCGCAAGCTTGCGAAGCAGCAGGCGGCGGACGCCAGGGAGAAAACTAAGCTTCAGTTGTACCTGAGCAAGTACGAAGCGGAACAAAGCGCCCAAGAACGAACTCATGCCACACAGACCGAGTGGGAAGCCCTTGAGACGTTGCTTCAGACCACCATCCAGGGTGAATACGTTCGCGATTGGGAACGTCTAAAGAAGACCGACGCTTTTCCGAAATCTCGTCCCAGAAAGCAGGAATTCACTCCTGAGCTGACCCCGCCTAAACCCGAGCCGGTCCCCTTCAGACCGACACTGCTGGAGCGCATCGTGCCTCCCCTTCGGCGGCGCCACGTGGAAGGGCACACCAAAAAGTACAAATCAAAGCTTGGGTCTTGGGAAGCTCAAGCAGAATCCGTGACTGCCCGGAATGACGCCGCGAAGCAAGCCAACGAACAGCAGCACAAGGAAGCTCTTGCGCAGTACGCTCGCGAGCGCGAGCACTTTGAGTTAGAGCAACGCGAGTGGAACGAGAAAGTAGACCAGCAGCGCACCTTGTTTCTTGCGCGTGATCCCCACGCCATGCTCTCTTACTGGAACGACCTGTTTTCTGATCAGCCATATCCCGACGGCTGGCCCGATGACGTGCGCCTCGACTACATACCGGAAACGAAGACGTTGCTTGTCGACTATGAGCTTCCGCATATCGACCTCTTTCCTCGCATCAAAGAGGTGCGGTATATCAACAGCCGCAAAGAGTTCAAGGAAACGCCGATCCCTGAGT
The DNA here is from genome assembly GCA_963722935.1 of uncultured Acidobacteriaceae bacterium. Classification (GTDB taxonomy): domain Bacteria; phylum Acidobacteriota; class Terriglobia; order Bryobacterales; family Bryobacteraceae; genus Bog-105. The sequence continues at coordinate 853,955 of CAVROY010000004.1, forward strand.
CTCAGCGGAAGAAGCTATACGACGAAACGCTATACCAACTCGCGTTGGCAAGCATACACAAGGTATTTCAGTCTGACTCCCTGGATGCGCTTGCGAGTTCCGTGTTCAACGGATGGGTTCAGTCCATCGACAAGGCGACCGGCGCTCCGATTCGCCATTGTATCTTGAGCGTGCAAACGAGTAAGCAGGAGTTTGTCGCTTTGAACATGTCACACGTTGATCCTCGTGCATGTTTCAAGAAGTTGAAAGGAGTGTGCGGTGCACGATTGTGCGATATCAGTCCAGTTCAACCGGTTTTATCTCTTGATAAGACTGATAGGCGCTTTGTCGATTCATACGGTGTCGCCGATTCCTTGAGTGCGGCAACTAATTTGGCCGCAATGGACTGGCAGGATTTCGAAAATCTGATACGGGAACTGTTTGAGAAGGAATTCAGTCAACATGGCGGTGAGGTGAAGATTACGCAAGCTAGCCGGGACGGAGGTGTTGACGCTGTCGCCTTCGACCCTGATCCAATCCGAGGTGGAAAGATAGTAATCCAAGCCAAGAGGTACACCAACTGTGTTGGCGTTTCTGCCATTCGCGACCTATATGGAACAGTTCATAATGAGGGTGCAACAAAAGGCATTATTGTCACAACCGCTGACTTCGGCCCGGATGCATATGAGTTTGCAAAGGGGAAACCGCTGACCCTTCTGAGCGGAAGTGAGTTGCTATACCTACTCGAGCGACATGGTTACAAGGCCCGAATTGACATGGCCGAGGCGAAGCGTCTCACCAATCGCCAAGCTAACTGAGGGGACCGGTACAAACGGCTGGTCTCAGTCCGACACAACCAAATGGTGCCGCGGTAGACATGCGAGCCGTATCGCGGCGGAACTTCGCCGTAGACAGGCCGACTTCCCGAGGTCTATCGTGTGATTTCCAAGTCGTTTGAAATTCTTGTCTTAGATAGAGGGCTTGCCGCTGCGGGAGAGAGAACGGCGTTCCGAGTAGCCCGTTGTCGAGGTACGATTGGCAAGCTGCCAATTTGACTCTCCGAGGACCGTGCATTTCGGCCAGAAAGATATCTAGGATCGCCGCGCCATAACGGGCCGGATACAGTGGCGACGCGTCGTCATGTCTGCAGAAGTGGATTCGATCGTTGCGTATGCGAACGCGATGCTTGTTTTCCGCTCTGATAGCTTTTACCCAAACAGCTTCTCGTAACATTCGATGGATGTCGCCATAAGTCCATGCTGTGATCCGCCACTGCACGAAAATAATTTCTAAGCGCCCGCGCTCAACGACTTCCGGTTCAATTTAGTCTGGAGCTTTGTACGTGTCTTCCACCAACGCTCCAGGCTTTTATCCCTATACTCCTTCGACAGATCCCGCGCGTACGTCGAACGCTTGATCAAGGAAGATAAAGAATGCGCTGACGCAGATTCCGAGGACCGCGCCGTAAATGCGAGATGCCCAGAACCAAACGGCTGTCTGTTTAGGGACAATCGTGCCGGGTTTCAGATTTACAACTACATCGACAACAATCGCTTCTCCAAATAAGAGAAGAACGGCGATAATCAGCGGTGTGCTGATTAATAGTGTCAGGGCAGCAGCTTTCAAGGCATTAATCAGATTTCGATAAACTTTGGATTGTGACTCCAATTCTTCGGTATGTAAGTAGTTCTCGTACCGTGCAATGAGCTTGTTAAGGCGATTCAGTCGCTTCTCACTGTTAGGCAAAATTCCACGAGCCGCAGCCCTCAACTTGGGCCACCATTGCTTGTACGACCACACTACTCCAGCGACAATTCCGTACTTAAGCAGCTCGACTATCAGTTTGGTCAGGACTTCTATAGGTATCGAACTCATGCAGCCGGGAGAAGTTTAACACCGGCCAAACGGCGATAAACACCGCTAGGGCATACGGCGAGCTATGTCGAACGCGTCGAGGGTGTCAGGACGGGGCGGATTGAAGCTGGCAACGGAGTCGCCCAGCATTTCAGCGATCCAGTCCGGATCACGTTCCCGTGTTAGTACCGGTAGACGCGCACACCTAATTGAATGATCATCGCTTGGTCGGGCTGCACCTCTAGAATAAGAAGCGAGGGATTCATTTGCCGCACCGATTCCATGTCGTCATTGAACGCGACGAAGAGGGCTACTACGTCGCTTCGGTTCCCCAGGTCCCCGGCTGTCATACACAAGCGCGATCCCTGGACGAAGTTACAAAGCGCATTCGGGAAGCGATTGAGTTGTGTCTTGAAGTGGAGGAGACGCCCAAGGGAAACCTGGAGTTCGTTGGCATCCAGCGGATCACCATCGCAGCATGAGCCGAGCGCCGCGGCTGACCGGCTCAGATCTGATGACCGCTCCGACGAAAGCCGGCTTGTTGTCAGACGAATCAGGGCAGCCATTTTTTCCTCGGCAATGAAGACGGACGGAAAACAGTAGTCCCGGTTCACTCGGGCGAGACAATCGGACCTGGGCTGCTACACAAGATCCTTCGTGATTGTCAAATGGAAGCGGAGGACCTTCAGAGCCTGCTGCGCAGATGATTACTCCTGATAGACGTGCCTAAACGCCTACTTCCCCCCAAAAAACCCAGTCACAAGCCCAATTTCCTTTAAAACCGCCCTTTCCCCGCCCCCACCTATTGACTCGCTCTGCTACACTAGCGTTAGAAGCCCGGTGCCGCTGCGCACGCGGGCTTTTTCCTTTTCGAATCCAGTTTCCTCGGGGGTCCTGCCCCAGAAAGGTCCTCTTCTTTATGGCTACTACTGCGCAAGAGCTCGCCAATCGAGCCAACGCGAAACACTCGACCGGTCCCAAATCCGAAGCCGGCAAAGCCGCCGTCTCGCAAAATAATTTTCACCACGGTCTCACCGGAACATTTGTCGTTCTCGCCAGCGAAGACAAATCGAAATACGAAGCGCTGATGGACGCCCTCATGCTCGAGACACCAGCCCACCCACGCCCACTGAGCACATCCTGGTCGAGAAAATGGCTCAGCATCACTGGCTCACCCAGCGCGCGCTGTTGCTTCTCGAACAATGGTTCGCCAAGGACCAGATCAGTGACAAGCTGCTCCGCTATCAAACCACCCACGAGCGTGCCTTCCATAAGGCTCTGGCCGATCTGCTAAAGCTCAGAAGCGAAAGGCGCAAAACCGAGATTGGCTTTGAATCGTTAGAACAGAAGAAAGCGGAGGAAGTACGCCGCGAAGCGGCCGAATCGCGCAAGCAGGAGCTGCACAAATTGGCGGTTTTGATGGCCGAAGCCCAGCTCACCCATCGCCAGGCGCTCACGTCCAACGCGGAAATGACCGCAACCGAGCTCGAATTCGCCAAACAGCTCCGCGAAACCTCCAAAAAGGCCGCCTAAAGCGCGCCAAATCTCAGTCGAACGTCCCAACTTGCACCGAAACTGCGCGCCGGCGTAACGTACTCGCTTCCGCTCGCGTATGCTGGAGTGCAAGGGGAGGAGTTATGCCTGTCCTCGTCCGTTCATCGATCGCAGCCGTCGCGATCCTCACCGCATCTTCGCTCGCCATAGCGCAGAATGCGGCCGGTCTTCATCCGCGCCCCACACCTGCCGATTACGCCACGTCCCGGCAATCGAAACTAGCCACCTATGCGGCCTCCGTTATTCCCGCCGATCAGGTGCGGCATCTGTTCGCGGTGGACATCAGTAAAACATACGTCGTTTTGGAAGTCGCCTGCTATCCGGGGCAACCCGGAGCCGTCACGCTCGATCCCACCGACTTTCTCATCAAAACAGTGAAAACCGGTGAATTCGTTCGCCCGGCGGATTCCGTCACGGTCGCGGCCGTCATGCAGGACAAGAACACCCCTCGCCCGCCGACCATCCGAACGACTCAGGTCTACACCGAAGCGAGCATCGGATACGAAAGCGGAACCGATCCCGTCACCGGCCGTCGCGAGCACGGAACGTATACAGAAGGAGGCGTGGGCGTAGGGAATGGTCCGAATGCTCCTCCCTATCCGGGTCCGCCCCCGCCGGGCGCGACGCCGCAGGATCGCATGCTCCTCGAGCAGCAACTTGGCGAGAGGGCCTTACCACCCGGCCCTGTGAACGCGCCTGTTGCCGGGTACCTTTATTTCCCATTGAACTCGCTCAAAAAGTCCAACGGCAGCTACGCTTTGCAGTACCTTGCCGATGGCTCGGGCAAAGTTCAGCTCCAGGTACCTCTTAAATCGCGGTAAGGAAAGTACTCTTTGTATTGTGGATTTTGGCAGCTAATCCACAACATGTAGTACCTCTGCTGAAAAATCTGTATTGACGACCCGGTAAAATAGAGTTTAGATAGCAAGTGGACACGGGGTCCACTCCCTTCCAGAAAGGCTTGCGCGCTGACCTATGGGACAGCTTTCCGTTCACCTCGCCACCAAAGTTAAAGAGCTGCATCGTTCCTTGAAAAGAGACGAGCGTACCGGGGTGTCATTCCCCCGCTTCTTCACGACCAAACTCGATCCGGGCTCGACGCCCTACGAGGAGGTTGCCTGGGAATTGCGCACCGCCACTATCGGAAACGATAAAGGCTCCGTGCTATTCGAGCAGCGCGACGTAGAGGCCCCTGCCGATTGGTCTCAAACCGCAACCAACATCGTGGTCAGCAAGTACTTCCATGGCCGCATGGGATCGCCCGAACGCGAATCGAGCGTCGCTCAGCTCGTCCATCGGGTCGTCGATACCATCGCCGATTGGGGTCTCGCCGGAAATTACTTCAAGACGAAAGAGGATGGCGAGAACTTTCGCTTGGAGCTCGCCCACCTGATGCTTACCCAGAAGGCCTGTTTCAACTCGCCCGTCTGGTTCAATGTCGGGGTGCGCGAATCGCGCGGCTACGGTTTCTACTTCGATGAAACCACGCAAGTGGTCAAGAAGCTTCTGCCGGGCGAGAACCACCCGCAATGCTCGGCCTGCTTCATCAACTCTGTCGGCGATTCGCTCGAGTCCATCCTCGATCTCGCTAAGACCGAAGGCATGCTCTTCAAATGGGGCTCTGGTACTGGTACGAATCTCTCAGCGATTCGCGAAGAAGACGCGCATCTCTGGGGCGGTGGCCGCGCCTCCGGCCCGCTCAGCTTCATGAAAGGCTTTGATGCCTTTGCCGGGGTCATCAAGTCCGGTGGCAAGACGCGACGCGCCGCCAAGATGGTCATTCTCAATTCCGATCACCCGGATATTGAAAAGTTCATCTGGTGCAAAGCCAAAGAAGAGAAGAAAGCCCACACCCTCATCGATGCCGGTTACGATTCTTCGCTCGATGGCGACGCCTACGGCTCCATTTTTTTCCAGAACGCCAATAATTCCATCCGCGCAACGGACGATTTCATGCAAGCCGTCGCGGACGATGCCGATTGGTGGACGCGCACCGTCGTTTCCGGTGAGAAGCGGACGCGCTATAAGGCTCGCGATTTAATGCGTCAGATCGCCGAAGCGACGCATCAGTGCGGCGATCCCGGTATGCAGTTCGACACGACGATCAATCGCTGGCATACCTCGAAGAAAACCGCGCGCATCAACGCCTCGAATCCCTGCTCAGAATATATGTTCCTCGACGATTCGGCGTGCAATCTGGCTTCGCTCAACCTGATGAAGTTCCTCGGACCCGATAGCGCCTTCGATGTCGAAGGGTTCCGCCACGCCGTCAACACGGTCACCCTCGCACAGGAAATCCTTGTCGATAACGCCAGCTATCCGACTGAAAAGATCGCGAAGAATTCGCACGATTTCCGGCCGCTGGGGCTCGGCTACGCCAATCTCGGCGCCTTGCTGATGTCGCTCGGCATTCCTTATGACAGCGATCAGGGCCGCGATTACGCCGCTGCGATCACCGCAATTATGTGTGGCCAGGCTTATCTCACCAGCGCCCGCATTTCCGAAGCGGTTGGTCCCTGCACCGGCTATCCCGAAAACGAGGAGTCGTTCCTCGAAGTGATCCGCATGCATTGGAATGCGGTCAACGGCATCGACGGCAAGCGCGTTGCTCCCGCGATGTTCCAGGCGGCGGAAGCATGTTGGCGCGACGCGTATGAGGTCGGCTGCCGTACCGGTTACCGCAACGCTCAAACCACGGTTCTCGCTCCCACCGGAACCATCGGGTTCATGATGGATTGCGACACCACCGGAATAGAGCCAGATCTCGCGCTGGTGAAATACAAAAAGCTGGTCGGCGGCGGTGTCATCAAGATCGTCAACAACACCGTTCCGCAGGCGCTCATCAAACTCGGCTACACGCCGGAAGAAACCGAGCAGATCGTCGCGCACATCGATTCCACCGGCACCATCGAAGGCGCGCCGCATCTCCAGGAAGAACACCTCGCGGTGTTCGACTGCAGCTTCCGGCCGCAGAACGGCGTGCGCTTCATCCACCACATGGGCCACGTCCGTATGATGGCGGCGGTGCAGCCGTTCATTTCCGGCGCGATTTCAAAGACCATCAACATGCCGGAAGAATCGACGGCCGAAGACATCATGGATGCCTATATCGAGAGCTGGAAGCTCGGCTTGAAAGCGGTCGCTATTTATCGCGACGGCTCAAAGCGCGTTCAGCCGCTCAGCTCCGGCTCTGGTAAGGGCGAAAAGAAGGCTGCCCCTCCGATTGCGGCAGCTCCCGCCGTGCAGCCGCCGGTAGTCGAGAAAATTGTCTATCGGCCACAGCGCCGCAAGCTGCCCGATGAGCGAACCTCTGTCACGCACAAGTTCTCGATCGGCGGTCACGAAGGCTACATCACCGTCGGACTTTACGATGACGGCACGCCCGGCGAAGTGTTCATCACCATGGCCAAAGAAGGCTCTACCATTTCGGGTCTGATGGATACGCTGGCCACTTCCATCAGCTATGGCCTGCAATACGGCGTTCCGCTGAAGTTCTTTGTCGATAAATTCAGCCACGTTCGTTTCGAGCCCAGCGGCTGGACCGGCAATCAGCAGGTGCCGTACGCGAAATCGATCATCGACTATCTGTTCCGCTGGCTCGGCGCCCGCTTCCTCGGAATCACGGAATCGACCGATGCCGGCGATATGGCCAAGCTGCGGCCAACAGAGCCCGATCCGCAAGTCACGCTGCCCTTCGAATCGAACGCGGTCGGCGATGCCCCGCTCTGCTCGGAATGCGGCAGCATCATGACGCGCAACGGTTCCTGCTACAAGTGCGAAAACTGCGGCGGAACTTCGGGCTGTTCGTAGATACTCGCGGCGCGGCGGCCACGTCTGCCGCGCCAGCCTCACTTGCCGATACAGAACGTAGAGAAGATCCGATTCAGAATATCGTCTGCTGTAGTTGCGCCCGTAATCGCGTCAATCGGGCGAAGCGCTGCATACAGATCGAGCAACAGCATCTCGTGCGGGATCTGAAACTCGACCGCGCGGCGCGCGTTCGCCAACGCTTCCAGGCTTTCCCGCAGAAGCGCTTCGTGGCGGATGCTCGTGATGCTGCCGCTTTCCGGAGCGGCCAGACCTTCAGGTGCCAGGCGTCGTAAAATGGCTTGCCGCAGTTGCGGAATGCCTTCGCCGGTGAGCGCCGAGACGGGAATCAGATCGCCGCTGAACCCCCAGGCTAGGTCCAGCTTGTTGCCGACGATGAGCGGCTTCCGATCAGCGAGCTTCTCGATCAGTACGCAATCCTCCTGGGTCGGCAGGGTGGATAGATCCAGAACCAGCAGAGTCAAATCGGCATCCGCCATGGCCTGATAACTGCGCTCGATCCCGAGGCTCTCGACGATATCTTTGCCCTCGCGAAGGCCGGCCGTATCGACCAGCTTGACGGGTATGCCCTCGATCGAAGTCGCTTCCGAAACCGTATCGCGAGTCGTTCCCGGAACGTCCGTGACGATCGCGCGATCCTGTTCGAGCAGCCGGTTGAACAAGCTACTTTTCCCCACGTTCGGCCGCCCCGCGATAGCCAAAGTGAAGCCTTGATAGACAAGCTTGCCGGCCACAAAGCTCGCGATTAAATCTTCGACCGCGCGTTGAACGCCATCGAGCCGGCGCAGGATCTCTTCGGGCGGAGCGACGCTGATGTCGTCTTCGGCGAAATCGATGCCCGCTTCGAGCAGCGCAATCAGCTCGACAAGTTGCTCCTTTGCAGGACGGATGCGACGCGAGACCGAGCCTTCCATCTGCTGAGCAGCGACACGCGCTTGATAGAGCGTCGTGGCGTCGATCAGATCACGGACGGCTTCGGCCCGCGGCAGATCGATGCGGCCGTTCATATATGCCCGCAGAGTGAACTCACCGGGCTCGGCGAGGCGCGCTCCAGCCGTTACCGCGCGCTCGAGGCACAAGCGCAGCACGACCGGCGCTCCATGGCACGAGATCTCAATGACGTCTTCGGTGGTATAGGAGCGCGGTTGCTCGAAGAAGGAGACAACCACTTGATCGACAGTTCCGCCCGTCTGATCGACGAGTTCGGCCAATTCGCTCGACCAACTGCGCCAGTGCGGCGCGTGGCGGAAGCGCAGGATGGATTCAGCGATGCTGCGGCTCGCCGCTCCCGACAGGCGCACCACGCCCAATCCGCCGCGGCCCAAGGGAGTAGATATGGCGACGATCGTGTCGCGCGGGTTCATCCGGAGGAGACGTCAGCGAGGACCGCGTCCACGGCCCCCAGGGGGCGGTCGATTGCCGCCGCGTCCACGCGGAGGGCCTTCACGCCGGTCGCCGGGACCGCGCCGGTCATACCGGTCGCGATGTCCGTCGGGGCGAGGTCCATGAAAGCCGCCCGCCGGCATAGGAGGCGCCGGAGGTGTCGGCATATCGGCGGGAATGACGACCACCGCGCGCATCGGACCCACTCCGACACTCTCGCTCCGAAGTTCTTTCTCCTCGCGTAAAGCCAAGTGAATCACGCGGCGCTCGCGGCTGCTCATCGGGTTGAAGTGAAACGGTACGCGCGTGCGCTTCACTTTATCGGCGGCGGCGAGCGCGCTCATGCGCAACTCCTCAATCCGCAATAGCCGGTAATCGTTGGCGTCGAAGGAAATGAGCGAGTGGTCTTCAGGCGGAAGGCGGAGCGCTTCCATAGACAAATGTTCGAGCGCCAGCAATAGCTCGGCGCGGTTTTCGAGCAAGAGCTCCACATCGGCTCCGGCGAATTTCACCACGACTTCCGGATTCTCCACCTCCGGATGCGGATTGGAGCCGGCGTGCAGATCGTAATCGAGATCGAGCGTGGCGTGCTGAAGCAGCGGCGAAAGAAACTGTTCCAGTTTCGGCCGCAGCGTGTCAACGGAATATTTCATGCAGCTACTTCTTCACCGTTCTTTTCACCGGCGCCTTCGCAGGGGCCGGCGGAGCGGCAGCCGGAACCGGGGTGGGCATGAACCTGTTGATGATGAGCTGCTGGGCGATACCGATCAAGTTGCCAGTCAAATAATATAGTACAAGTCCGGACGGCAAAGAATAGAAAATAAAGCCGAAGAACAGCGGCATGAACATCATCATGCGCTGCTGGTTCGGGTCAACGCCAGCCGCGGGCGTCATCTTCTGGGTCAAGAACTGCGTGACTACCAGAATCACCGGCAGAATGTGGAGCGGCAGGGTCTCGGGCGCGGAAAGATCCGTCACCCAAAACCAGGGCGCGTGCCGCAGCTCGATCGCGATGCTCAGCACGCGATAGAACGCATACAGAAACGGCAGTTGCACCAGCATGGGAAGGCAGCCACCGACTGGATTCACGCCCTCCTGCTTGTACAGCTCCATGACTTCCTGGTTCTGCTCGGCCTTGCGCGGATCGCGCATGCTGATGTTCTTGTATTTGGCGTTGATCGCTTGAATTTTGGGCTGCAGCTTCTGCATCCGGCGAGCCGACTTGAGGCTCTGCAGCCGGAACGGGAACAGCGCCAGGTTGATAATCAGCGTCAGCACAACGATCGCCCAGCCGTAGTTGAAGGTCCAGTGATCGTTGGTCCAATTCAGCCAGATAAACAACGGTTTCGCGATGATGCCGAAGAAGCCCCAGTTCACGATCTGCCCTAATTTGGGGTTGACCTTCTTTAGAATGTCGATGTCCTTAGGGCCTACGAACAGCGAAAACTCGTTTTGCGGACCTGTGGAAACGCCATCGCCGACATACTGCGTGGGTTTTTCCTGATTCGGAACTTTGACGTCGTCGCTGTACGTGCGGACATCGAGTGTTTCGGAATCCTGTGGCAACGCTACAGCGGCGAAAAAGTTGTCTTCGAGTCCGCCAAAACTGTAATTGCCGGAGTTCGTGACGGGACCGTTCTTCGCGTCTTTGGTCGTGTCCGTTTTCAGCTTGCCGGCGGTTAAATCGTAATAGACCGTGTGTTCCGTGGAGGGGGCCGCGCGCACGGTTTGATCTCCGAATCCGCCGCGCCATACCAGAAAGTGCGGAACCGGTACCCCGTTTTCGAGGACCTGGGACTTTACTTCCGATTGATAGCCGTCTTTGGCGAACACGAAAGACTTGTGGATGATCGTGTGACCATCCGAGAACTCGTAATCGATACCCGAACCATCGGGAAGAACCTTCGTTTGATACAGAACGGCATTCGGATCGACCGTGAGCTTCTGTCCGCCGGCCACTTCGATGCTAAAGGGCAGCGGAACGTCTTTGGCCGCTTTGTTAATCAGCTCCAGAGGCTTTCCGGCGTTATCCCGGTAATCCTTGAGAATCCAGCTTTCGATGTCGCCGCCTCGGTTGGTAAAGACGATGCGATAGAGACTCGTCTCGATGGGCGTCGCGATCTCAGCGCTGGCTTGAACTTGACCAGCCTGCACTGGGGCAGCAAGGGTGGTGGGTGTTGGAGTTGCAGCAGCAGCAGCAGCAGGTGCGGCAGGCTTCTGGGCCAGTGTCGCGGCCGCGCGGTTGTCAATGGGTTTGACGGGCTTTGGACCGGGCGCAGGTTTGAAAAGGTACTGCGACACAATCAACACCAGCATCATCAGCCCTAACGCAAGGGGCAGACGCTTTTCTATAGAAGGAGGGGCGGCAGGACCCTGCTCGGGCGGGAGCGGCTGAGGCGTTTTGCCGCCGGAATTACTCGGCATAGATCAATCTCGATGTCATAGTCAGCGGACCGGATCGTAGCCGCCCGCATGAAACGGATGACAGCGGCCCACGCGCTTGAGTCCCAGCCAAATGCCTCGGACGGCGCCGTGTTTCGCGATCGCATCGGCCATGTACTCCGAGCAGGTCGGGCGAAAACGGCAGGCCGACGGCAGCAGCGGCGACAGGCAGAACTTGTACATTCGCAATAAAGCGATCAGGATTCTTTGCATCGCGCGAACAGCCGGCCGACCTCGCGGCACAGATCTTCAAACGGCGCCTCCAGAACACTTCGTCTGGGGTTAAAAACAACAGCCCAGTTCGTGGGCAGGCCGGAAATGCGATTCCGCACTGCTTCTTTCATACGACGTTTCAAGCGGTTGCGTTCCACAGCGCTTCCGAGCGATTTCGGGGCGGTGAAGCCGAAGCGCGAAGGTACATCGTCTTCCAGCAGGCGGCAAAACGCTACGAAATACCGGCTTGTCATGCGGACGCCGCTTTCATAAACCGTGCGGAACTCCGATGTCCGAACAATCCGGTTGGCTTTTGAGAGAGACAGCGGAGCAACTGGAACCGCAGCGGTTAGTGGGACTCGCGAACTGCGGGTTCGTCGCTGACGGTTAGTTTGTGGCGGCCTTTCGCACGCCGGCGGGCAAGCACGGCGCGGCCATCCGAGGTCTTCATACGCTTGCGAAACCCGTGGGTCTTCGCCCGGTGGCGATTGTTCGGTTGAAACGTACGTTTTGGCATTCAGACTAACTCAAATTTCTAGTATAGGCTATCGGCTGGCGATTCCGGGCGCTATGGGCGCTGTTTCCGGACGGGAGCCGCGAAAGGTACGCCGCGAATCTTCCAAAAGGCCGCGAGCGCGCCTAACCCGGCCAGAAAAATAGATGCCGTAGCGGGCTCTGGAACGGTCGCAGGCGCGTCCGGCGGGTCGACGACAATCCATTCGGCCGTACCGGTTCCGGCGGGGGTGGTCCAATCGCCAAAGCTTTCCAGATCCGCTCCGGGAAAGAAGACGTTGGCCAGTTGATAAGGATTGTAATCGCAATCCGGGCAGGAATAATCCGCGAGTAATTGTACGTTGACGCCTGATCTATCGAAGGAAATCCAGGCCCCCGCGCAGGTGTTCAGCGGGTCCATTCCGGAAAGATCGCATGTCTGAAACGAACTCCCCGGAATGAAATAAGAGGTTGTGTCGGATAAAAACGTATGTTCGTCGAAAGAAAACCCGAATGAGCCCTGCGGATCGCCGGTATTGGATGGATTTGACCAGGATTCCGTAAACGCGTAGAGAATCGATGCCGAAGCCGGAATTGTCAGCAATATCGCCAAAAAAGCGAGGCGGATTCGAGTCATAACACGCTCTTCTGATCAGACTATCGGTCGAGCTTTTGTTTAACAAGAGATTGCGGTACTGAGTACACCCCACCCGTCGTAAGGGGCAGGGTGATATCCGGAATAAAGCCGAATCGCGTGACAGACCGTAACATCGTTTCAAAAATGCCCTGATACAATCGCGTTTCCTCATGCGCAAATCCTGTTGGATTCTGGCTCTTTTCTGCAGTGTCACGCTCAGCACGGCTCTGAAAGCAGCCGCGCCAACCGGGCAGGCCGCATCGTCAGTCAACGCGCAGACTCCGGCCGAGCAGGAAATCGTGAGGCAGCTTTCAGCCGGAAGAGAAGCAGATTTGACGAACTTGCCCGAGGGGCAGCGGAGCGTGCGCGCGGCGTTCTTCAAGCAAGTGCTGGCGGCATCCTCCTCGCAGGTGCAAGGTGGATCGATTCTGATTACCGGCGCTGAAATTCCCGATGCAGTGATGGCGGGCGGCGCAGGCGAGTCGATTGATGTGCCGTTAAGGATCCGGCTGGCAAGATGCCACTTCGCCAGCGCTGTGGATTGCGACGGCTGCCATTTCCACGGTAGCGTGACGCTGGTGCGATGCCGCTTCGACGGCGGCTTGCACCTGCCGAACAGTCAGGTGGATGGCGATCTGCAACTGGTGGATACAACCATTGCTTTGCCGAAAGGCGGAGGCGCCCGTGCATTCTTGATCACTGGAACGCATATCACCGGCCTGTTGTCGCTGGAGCGGCTGCGTCTGAATGGCGAGACGCTTGGGGCCGCCAGTCTGGTCACGACCAGAGTCGATATCAATCTCACCAACTCCGGAAAAATTAAGCTTCTGAACCTGGCGAATCTCAATGCGGATCATGTTTCGATCGCGAATTACGGGTCGGGCACCGCGCATATCAACACGCTGCAAATGAACGGAGCCGACATAAAGAACAATTTGATTCTGGATGGATTATCGATCGGCTACTTAACTGCGCAACAGGTAACCGCAGCGCGAGCGAACCTCATCAACACAACGGTTGAACGAAAGCTGAATCTTTCAAGAGCGGCGTTTGGATCGTTCCTGTGGCATGTTCCTGCCAAGAATGGCGAGCCGTCGTGGCCGAAAGACATGGTGCTGGACGATTTCACGTTCAAGTCCGGCATAGTGACGAAAGTCGAGCCAAGCGCAGCAGGGCAGGGCAAAACCGCTGTGCCTGCAAATGCAGAGGCGGATCAGGAAAACGATGTCACACTCGACTTCCTGAAGCAGGCAGAGTACTCGCAATCGGCGTTCACCTCCTACGAGCAGGAACTCGAAGGAAGCGGGCGCAGCCACGATGCCGAAGATGTGTATCTCGAGATGCATCGGGCGCGCCGCCGTCACGATTTCAAGGTGGCCAATCCTGCGACCTGGTTGACGACGCTCTTCGATTATTTTCAGGAGTATTTTCTTGGTTATGGGCGATCCGTTGTGCCGCCGCTGGTTTGGTCCATTGTATTTATCGCGCTGGGAACCTATCTTTTCCGCAGACGGGGGCATATCGCAGCTACCGACGAGAAAGCGCCGCCGTTTTCGCCGTTCTGGTACAGCCTCGAAATGTTTCTTCCCATTGTCGATTTAGGGATGGGGAAATCGTGGCGCCCGCGCGAAGACTCCTTTTTGGTGACGTACGCCCGAATCCACCAGATCGCCGGGTGGGTGCTGATCCCCGTCGCCCTGGCAGCGATTACGGGTGCAGTGAAATAGGAAGGGCTCGCAATCGGACATTCATTAACACGCAATTGGGCTGAAAAAGCAAAATCGGATGAAAAAGAGCAGCGGCTCGCCTCCGGTGGAGAAAGTCGCGCGCCGCGAATGCGGATTTGACGGGATAATGGCTGAATGAGTGAGGCCCAGACCGTCACGAGTTTTAGCGGCGAAACTGGCAAGCTCTTCGTTCGCGTTGTGACGGATCCTGCCGACCGGGTCGAGTCACCGGCGCTGCCGAGACCACGCATCGCGATTCACTTAGGACGCTCGGTCTATATGGTGTGCCAGCGCGGTGGAGCGAAGCATCGCGGGTGGGGCGTTCACGGCGATATCGATATCGTGCCGGCGGAGATACCCTGCGTGTGGGAGCCTCTTCAGCCCGATACGGCGCTGATCGTGGGAATTCAGCCCGATCTACTGGCCGCCGCTGCGGAAGAGCTGAATCTTTCGGCGGATCGGCTCGAGGTGGTCAACCGCTTTCAAATTCGAGATTCGCAGATCGAACACATCTGCTGGGCGATCAAGGCTGAAATGGAGGCAGGCTACCCGACCGGTCGCCTATTCCTCGATAGCCTCGCGACGGCGCTTGCCGCTGCGATGGTACGCCGCCATAGTTCCTTAGCAATGACGCCATCACCGGCGACGATACGGATGAGCGGACACAGACTTCGAGAGACGCTCTCCTACATCGAAGACAACCTAAGTCGAGATGTTTCTCTACAGGACATCGCACAGATCGCGGGCCTGAGCGTATCGCACCTGAAAGCGACCTTTCGGCAGACGACCGGGGTTCCGGTCCATCGGTATATCATCCAGCGACGAGTCGAACGGGCAAGGACCCTGCTCACGCAAGGCAAGCTGACGATCAGCGAGGTCGCCCATGAGACTGGTTTTGCGCACCAGAGCCATCTTGCCAGCCATATGCGCCGGATTTTGGGCTGTACACCCAAGGCTCTGCGGTCTCTCCATCCCTGAGAGAGGTTACAGCGGCAACTACAGGCACGCTCAAATAGCGATACTTGTCCGGAGCGATAGAATAAACTCTGGCGACCTGTTCTGAACTGCGTTTTCAAATTTGCGAAGCTGATTGCGCTGGCAGCGGCGCTTTTTCTCGTTTCTGCCACCCTGGACAACGTGCCAGACTGCCCGCAGTTATTGAACTCGAGTCCCGGCCTGTCTCTTAGCCTTCAACTCGTCCATCACGATGTCTCGTGTATCAAAACAATCCACATTGCGCGTGAAGTTTTTCGGACGCTCGCAACGGATGCTCACATGGCCCCAGATGTACCTCCCGATCTCTCTCCATCGTCAGTCCCACGATCGCTCCACCAAGGCACTGATCCTTCTCCGCCTTCCGCTTAAGTTGAACTCCCTCACCAGTAACTAGGAAACAACTCTCTATCAAAAGTGCTTTTGCTTTTGAACAGCGAGAAATATGCTGCTTGACGTGTAGCCGATTTTCAAATGAAAGAGGACTTAAGCGATGAAGACATCGGAAATTCTTAAAGCATGGAGCAAAATTTTACGAGGTGAGCGACCTTCACTCTCCATCGAAATCACGCGGGAATGCCCGCTTCGATGCCCGGGATGTTATGCGTATGAGGACGCACATCTCGGTGGCGGCGTGACGCTTCGTGAGCTAAACGATCGTAAAGGGCAGGAACTGGTGGATGGAGTTATGGAGGTGGTTGACCGGTTCAAGCCGCTGCACCTCTCCATCGTCGGTGGAGACCCTCTGGTACGTTATCGCGAATTGGAGATCATGGTTCCCCTGTTGCTCGCCCGGGGCGTCCATGTGCAGATCGTTACAAGCGCGTTCCGGGCAATGCCTCCCGCCTGGGCCACTCTTCCTCACATGAACGTGGTTGTCTCGATCGATGGCTTACAGCCGGAGCACGATCTGCGGCGTAAGCCTGCAACGTACGAACGAATTCTTAAGAATATTGCCGGCCAAAAAATTACGATTCATTCCACCATCACCAGCCAATTGATGAAGCAGCCCGGCTACTTACACGAGTTCCTGAAGTTCTGGACGCCGAGACCCGAAATTCATAAGATCTGGTTCAGCCTGTTTACACCACAGATAGGCGACAATCTACCGGAAATCCTGACTGCGGGAGAACGCCACCAGGCAATTACCGAACTGCTGCGGTTGCGGAAAGAGTTTCCGAAGCTCGACATGCCAGAGGGGCTGATTCACCAACTTGCGTCGCCTCCTCACGGCCCGCAAGAGTGCGTGTTTGCATTGACGACCCACACGATTTCCGCGGACCTTAAGACCAAAGTCACTCCGTGTCAATTCGGCGGCAATCCGGATTGCGGGTCCTGCGGATGCATCGCCTCGATGGGATTGGCAGCAGTTGCGGCCCATAAACTGGGCGGCTTTTTCCCGGTTGGGGCGATCTTTAAGGCCTCTTTCAAAATTGGCCAACTCAGATCGAAGCAAGCTCCAGAGCAACCACAGCAACCTGTGGCATTGCGGGTCTTGCCGTAACAACGAAGAAGATTCGGATGAGAAAGAAAAACAGTTTGAGCAGGCAATTCGAAGTGGACGAGCTTCGCGAGATGTCGGCCCGAATCGGCCGCAATCCGCTGCTGGTTCAAGCCAGCAGTGGAAACACGTCGGTCAAAGTAGACGACGTTTTGTGGATCAAGGCATCCGGCAAATGGTTGATTGATGCAGAAGCAGACGATTTTCTTGTAGCCGTTAAGCTGGCCAGAGCAAGAAGATGCTTAAGGGAGAACACTCCGATCCCGGAAACGGAGACAACATCACTCCGCGGTTCCAGCGCCTCGATCGAGACGGCAATGCACGCCGTGTTGCCGTACAAAGTAGTTGTTCATGTTCATTCGTTGAATACGATCGCGTGGGCTGTCCGAGAGGATGGGCCCAGGCAGCTAGGCGCACGCCTTTCCGGACTCCCATGGCAGTGGATTCCGTACACACCATCCGGTACGTTTCTCGCGAGCAAGATCCAGGATGCTCTCTCGCACCGCCCTCAAACGAGTATTTTCGTGTTAGCTAATCACGGATTAGTGGTGTGCGGAAACGGCTGCCGCTCGGCAGAGCAGTTGCTCGCAGAGGTGGAAGAACGCCTCTCTGTTACGCCGCGGCCGGCACCGGAACCTAGATATTCCCTACTGCAGCAGGGCCTTTCCGGATCGGCTTGGTCTCTTCCGGCGTGTACCGGCGTTCATGCTTTGGCCACCGATCACATCTGCCGGCGCATCCTTTCCGGAGGCATACTGTATCCCTGCCAAGCTATTTTCCTGCCGGCCATCCTCAATGTGCTTGCTTCGTCTCGCCGGTTGCAAGAGAGTTACTGCGGAGAGCAGGCGCTTCTGGTCGAAGACTATGGAGTGCTTGTCAGCAAGAATATGACACGAGCAGAGGAAGAGACGCTCGTCGGCTTGGCGAATGTGCTGCAGCGAATCGATGCGTCCGCACCGGTTCGATACCTGACCGCTTCGGAACTATTACACGCGGTGAGCCGAGAGGGTGAATACTATCGACGGAGTGCGGATTCAAATTGCCATTCGCAGGTAAGGTAGCGGTACTGTTCATTTAGGTTCACTAGTATTTTTGTGCTACAGTCAAGGCCCATGCGTACTTTGACTATGCTGGTCCTGCTGTCAACCTGTTCAGCGGCTGCAACACCGGACGCGATTCGCAGCTCGGCGGCGAAAGCCATTGAGTTGCTGCAAGTCTCGCAAAAAAACTGGTATGCGAAGCAGAGTTGTTCTTCGTGCCACAACCAGATTCTGCCGGCGCTTGCTTTTCGTGCAGCGCGGCAACATGGGATAGCGGTAAACGAAACAACCGCGCGAGCCGATGCGGCCAAATCGTTTTCCTTCTACTCTGATCTCGATCGCGCCATTCAACACACAAACTATATCGACGTTGTGGACGACAGTTATCATCTCCTCGCGGCCGATGCAGCCGGTGTTAAACCGAATTTGGCCACGGCCGTTTATGCCCGATTCATTGCCTCACGCCAGCAAACGGACGGGCACTGGCAGACCATCGACGAGCGGCCGCCGCAATCTTACAGTTTCATCACCGCGACAGCCATCAGTTTGCGTGCTCTGCAGCTCTACGGCCATGCCTCTCTGGCCTCCGACACCCAGGAACGTGTTGCGCGCGCGGATAACTGGCTTCGAGCGCAACATCCGCGTGAAACGGAAGAACGGGTGTACCAGATGATCGGGCGTTCCTGGGCGGGAGCGCCCATTCCTGAGTTAAGGCGCCTCGCAGACGAATTGACGGCGGCCCAGCAGCCTGATGGAGGCTGGAACTCCGTTGGTGGACGCGCAAGCGATGCGTACTCGACGGGCGAGGCTCTGGTGGCTCTGCACGAAGCCGGAGGGATGTCTACGAGCGATTCGCGCTGGGTCCACGGCCTGCAATATTTGCTGGATGGCCAGAAGCCGGATGGTTCCTGGCATGTGACATCGCGACTGGTTTCTCCGGTGAGTGTGAGTCCGCCTTATTTTGAAAGCGGCCATCCTTACGGCCACGATCAATTCATCTCGATGATGGCGGCCAGTTGGGCGGTGCGGGCTCTCGCCGACACTCTCGGGCCGGCGAAGAGCGTGCAGGTTTTGCCTCTGGCCGAAGCCGCTACCGTGAACGTCGAGCCATGGATGGACACCGTGCTGTTCGGGTCCACGGGCGAATTGCAAAAGCTTCTCGACAAACACTTCAATCCGAACTCCGCCACAAAGGGCGGCACTACGGCGTTGATGATGGCAGCGCCGGCCGTGAAAAAAACGGAACTGCTGCTGGCGCGAGGGGCCGATGTGAACGCTCGAGCGAAAACGCGTTACTCCGCTCTGCTGGTTGCAGCTCAGTATCCGGATTCGGTGAGCACGATCCAGTGCTTGCTGGATCACGGGGCCGAAATGCGCCTTCCCAAAGGCGCCGGTAAACCGCTGTTTAACGCGACCGGACTTTCACTTGCCACACTGTCCGGAAATGCGCGGGCGATCCCGCTCTTTGCGTCGCGAGGCGATCGCTTCGACGACATTTTCTTGGCGCTCGGCCTTGGCGCTGTTTTGCCTGCGGCCAGCGCAGCAACCAGCGGCGACACGCAGACGCTCACTGCATTACTCGATGCCGGCATGCCGGTGGATTTGGAGGAGCCAGACGGGATAACTCCGCTTGGAAATGCTGTACTCGCCAACCGCCTGGATACGGCACGGATGTTGATTTCACGCGGAGCGGACGTCAATCACGTGGATCACTATGGGCTGACCGCCCTACAGATTGCCGCGTCGATTGATTTTGGCGATTCAGCGATGATCGACCTGCTGAGAAACGCGGGCGCGCGGACTGAGACAAAAGATAAGAATGGCCTGACGGCGCTCGAGCTGGCGCGCAAGTACAAACACGCGAACCTGATCGCCAGCTTACAGAACTGAAGCGGAATCGTCCGGACGCAGGGAACTAATCGCCACGGCTTTCGTCTAAGTCAAACAGCGCAGGGCTAGCGCGAACCCCGTGGAGGTTGTCGGCATGGCGACATTCTGGAATCGATTTTGGGACCGGATCGGGCAGGACACGCGCTACGGATTCCGCATGCTGATCGCGCGGCCGGGATTCACAGCCGTAGCCGTGCTGTCGATTGCACTCGGTATTGGTGCGACCACGGCGATTTTCAGCGTGGTCTACGCGGTGCTCGTCGACCCCTACCCATATCGCGCCGCGGACCGTATTGGCCAGCTCGTCATCACCGGTAAAAAGGACGAATGGCGCGGCATTGGCTATACGAAAGCGCAATATCTCGACCTGCAATCTCGGATGCGCGGCTTGGAAGAGGCGGTCGCAGTCGATGAAAGTGAAGCGGTGATGACCGGCAGGGGATTGGCGGAAGTCGTGCAGCGGGAATTCTGCTCAGCGAATTTCTTCGATTTCTTCGGCGTGCCGCCGCTGGCGGGCCGGACATTTTCCGCCAGATATTCGAGGGCCGGAAGCGCGCCGGATCCAGTAGCAGTCATCAGCTACAAATTCTGGCAGCGCGTTTTTCAAGGCAGAGCCAACGTACTGGGGCAGAAGATACGGCTCAACGACGACGTCTACACCATCGTCGGCGTGCTGCCTGTGCGCTTCACCTGGAACGACGTCAACGTGTATGTGCCGATGGATATGCGGCCCAGTACACGGGACATAGTGAATGTCTTTTTCCGCATTCGCCCAGGTGTCAGCGAAGGACAGATCAACGCCGAATTTCAGCCCCTGTTGGAAGGATTCCGCCGGCAGGTGCCGCGCTATATGTATCCGGAAGGCGGATTCAAGGTCAAGTTTCTGAGTGTGAATGAAGGGATACTCGGCAAGTTCGCGAACACGCTGCTGGTTTTGTTTGGAGCGGTGATGCTGTTGCTGTTGATCGGTTGCGGCAATGTCGCAAACCTGCTGCTGGCGCGTGCTGCCACGCGGGAAGGGGAAATGGCGGTTCGCGTTTCAATCGGCGCGACCCGGCGCCGGCTGATCCGGCAGCTTCTGACGGAGAGCCTCTTACTGGCCCTGACGGGCGGTGCGGTCGGGATCGCGTTGGCTTATGGCGCGGTGCGGGCCATTGTTGCACTGATGCCGGAGTATTCGATTCCGCACGAGGCCATGATTCAGCTCAATTTGCCGGTTTTATGGTTCGCGCTGGGCGTGTCGGTACTCACGGGAGTCGTATTTGGATTGGCGCCCGCGCTGCAGGTTTCCGGGGATACCCAGGCCGATACGCTGCGCGGCTCAGGACGCGGAGCAGGCGTGGGAGCGCGGCGCCGGCGGTTGCACGATGCGCTGATTGTGGCGGAAATCGCACTCTCACTCGTGCTGCTGACCGGGGCCGGTTTGGCGATTCGAGGGCTGCTGAATTTGGAGAACCAGAGCCTTGGATACAATCCCCACAACGCACTCACGTTTCTGATGCCGATGAGCGAGGGTCGCTATACGCAATGGAGCAGCCGCGAAGCTCTCTACGAAAACGTAGTAAATCGGTTGCGTCGTTTGCCGCAGGTGGAAGCCGCTGCAATCAGTGTCACCGGAACTCCGCCGTTCAATGGTTTCGGGACGAAAGCGTTGTTCGACGACCGGCCGGCTTCCGAGGCGCCGGACGTGCGAGTCAATCTGGTGGGCCACGAATATTTTGGCGCGGTGGGAACCCCGCTGCTGCGCGGCCGCAATCTGACCGAAGCCGATATCCTGCAGAGCAAGCCGGTCGCGGTGGTCACGGAAGATCTGGTGAAGCGGGATTTCGGAGGCGGGAAAGATCCGCTCGGCCATCACGTGCAAGTGGACCTGTTCAATCAGCCGATTCCACCTCAGTTTTTAAAGTCCCCGCACTTCAACAACTCGTTCGAAATTGTCGGAGTTGCGGCCACTGCGCGAAATCGCTCGCTGGACGAAGCTCCTATGCCGGCGATGTT
Source organism: uncultured Acidobacteriaceae bacterium (assembly GCA_963722935.1). Lineage (GTDB taxonomy): Bacteria > Acidobacteriota > Terriglobia > Bryobacterales > Bryobacteraceae > Bog-105. Next base: position 875,486 of record CAVROY010000004.1, read on the forward strand.
CATACCGTACACGATTCTGTTGCCGCCGCAGGCGTTCGTCATTGCCCGGACCAAAGGCGCCCCCGAGGCGCTGATCGGGCCGGCGCAGAGCGTGGTACGCGAGGTGGATCGAAATCAGCCAATCACGCTGACACGAACGCTCGAGGGCTGGCTGAACACCGCCGTTCGATACCCACGTTTCGCTACATTCCTGTTCGGTGTTTTCGGCGGAATCGGCATGTTGCTTGCCGCAGCGGGCGTATTCAGCGTAGTGTCCTTCGCAGTAGCGCACCGCACGCGTGAATTCGGGATACGGATGGCTTTAGGCGCCAAGCCAAGAGATGTGCTGAGGCTGGTTTTGCTAACCACCGGCCGCTTGCTGGTGGTGGGTCTTGGGGTGGGCCTGGCGCTGAGTGTTTGGGCGAGCCGTTCACTCTCCGGCAGAATGCAGGGAATGGGTAGTTCGGATCCGCTGCTGTTCTTGCTGGTTCCAACCGTACTGATTATCGCGACGATGGCCGCCTGCTTCGTCCCCGCTCGAGCCGCAACGCTCATACATCCGGTGGAAGCTCTTCGTCACGAATAAAAAAGCTGCGAGTTTAAGACTCGGCTGACTTCTGAGAATCCTCGCCGGGGGCGGTGGTGTTTTCGTCGGCGGGGATCGGGTTCCCGTTCTCGTCCAGGTAGAGCATGTCGTCCTGGTCGGAACCGACACCGGAGACACGCGCCGCCTTGCGCTGCAGCCGCTTAGCGAATTTTTCCTGCTGCCGCTCTCTTCTTTCTTGTTCTTTTTGGCGTTTTTTGAAAGTTTGTGGGCCTCTACCGGGCATATTGCTACCTCCAAAATTAAAAGGCTGCCTATACTCTGCATCTGACAAGAGCAAAGTAAGGCAGCCAGAATGCTGAGTGTAATTAGCTAGTCAATACGATCTTACCAGCGTGAGCCGCGCCCACGGCCACCACCGCCACCACCGCGATTGGAATTGCTGCGCTGGCCGAAGCCACCGCCGGTGGGCTTGGGACGTGCTTCGTTGACGTTCATGGTCCGGCCGTATAGCTCGGCGCCATTCAACTGTGAGATAGCAGTCTGAGCCGCTTGCGGGTCCGTCATTTCGACGAAAGCGAAGCCACGAGGCTGGCCAGTGTCACGGTCCGTCACGAGATTCACACGCTCCACGCTGCCGTATGCTTCAAAGGCTGCCTGAAGATCGGCCGGCGTCGCTTGATAACTGAGATTTCCGACAAAAATGTTTGTCATTGGTTTTTATCCTTGGGTTTGAATTGTCTCTGTCAGACTGCTCTCGAAAACCCACTTGAACAAGGAGGAGGAAGTAGCGGCCGGAAGGCACTCGAAGAAAATACGGATGCGGGCAAAGACACTATTAGAGTAACACGTCACCTGGTCTCTGGGGGCGACGGAATTTGCTCGTCGGACGTGAATGGCGAGGCGGGAAGGCCCGCACTGTTATACAGATTGACGGTCAGGGCGTTTTGCCAACCGTATCGAACGTAAACGGGCCTAGAAATCTGCGGATCGCTGACCAGTACGCTCGTGCCCTCAATGCGAGCGGTGGCCGCAACAAAGCGGCGATCGGCTCCTGCGATCTCAAATCCCTGAAGTGCACCGTCCTTGGCGACTAATCCGCCATCCACGTGATCGAACCAGACGCGAATGGCGTTGGCTTCGATACTCGTTTCGCGGAACAGCGGGCCGGCGTACTCGATCTGCTCGCCGTATGCGATCGCGCGGGCAGCCAATGCGAGCCGCGCACCCACGGTTTGCTTGTCGGAGGGATGCACGTTATCGGGATCGCCTATATCGATCGTTACGGCCATGCCGGTATTCGCGAGCTCCAGAGTCCGCCGTTGCGCTTCGCGCACAATTGGCCAATCTTCTGTCGCGTTCGAGGTAAAGCTGGAAATCTGCACGAACAGGAAGGGAAAGTTGCCCTCACGCCAGTGGCGGCGCCAATCGGCAATCAGAGCCGGAAACACTTTTTGATACAGCGGTGCACGTTTTAATGCGCTGTTCGTCTCGCCTTGATACCAGATCACGCCTTTCATCGCGAAGTCCACCGCCGGCGCAACCATTCCGTTAAACAACCACGAAGGGTCCCACGAAGCAGCATCCGGATGCCAGTCATGCTTGGGCTTAGGTGCGTTCGCTTGCCGGGCCGCTTCATCTTCTCTTTTTTCAGCAGCCAGGATGGCCGGAACTTCGGCTTGCTCATCGGCCATTTGCGCCCAGGTTGCGAAGACGGGCATCAGCGACGCATCGGCCGAGAGTCCATCGAGACTGACCCAAGCCTCGCCCGGAGTGCCACCCCAGGAGGAATCGATCAGGCCGATCGGCACGTGCTCCTTCGCGGCAATGTCGCGGCCGAAAAAGTAAGCAACGGCCGAAAACTTGGCGGCGGTTTCCGGCGAGCAAACCGTCCAGGCCACGTCGCCTGCGAAGTCGGCAAGCGGAAAGACTGTCGCTTTGTGAGGAATGAAAAGCAGGCGCAGCTCGGGATGGTTCGCATGGGCGATCTCCTCGGCCGCATTCTTCACGACAGCCGAGCCGGGAAAGCCGTTCAGGGGCATCTCCATATTCGACTGCCCCGAGGCAAACCAAACATCGCCGATCAGAACGTCGTCGAGCACGATCCGGTTCGTTCCCGCCACGATCAATTGAAACGGACCGCCAGCGGGTTGCGGCGCGAGATACACGTCCCAACGGCCCAGCCGGTCCGCTGTTGCGGATTGAGTCTCTGCTTTAAGCGAAACCGAAACGGCTTCATTTGGCTCCGCCCAGCCCCAAACGTGAATGGGTTGCTCTCTCTGAAGCACGGCATGGCTACTGAAGATCTTTGGGAGTCGTACTTCCGCATGAGCGGCGGTCACACTGGCAATGAGCAGGAGCAGCGCTCCCGCTATCGGACGAGTCATGGTCTGGTTTCTAATGTACTGTCTCGCCCTATAGTGAATCTGTGGACGAATTGCGGCTGCTTCCGCTGATCTCGAGCGCAACGGAAATTGTGCACGCGCTGGGACTGGGCCGTTTTCAAGTGGGCCGCTCGCACGAATGCGATTATCCGCCTGGCGTGGCGGCGCTGCCGATCTGCACACGTCCGGCGATTGCGGTCTCCGGTTCGAGCGCCGAAATCGACAGACTCGTGAAGGAGCGCGTGGCGGCGGCGCTCAGTGTGTATGAGATCGATTCCGAGCTGATTCGAGATCTGCGGCCGACGCATATCTTCACGCAAACGCAATGCAAAGTGTGTGCGGTCAGTTTGGATGATGTGGAGCGCGCGTTTCAGGAGCAGACCTCCATCTCAGCCCGTGTGGTGTCACTTGAACCCTATGCGCTTGCGGATGTGTGGACGGACATCCGGCGCGTGGCGGCGGCTTGCGATTCCGAGAGTACAGCGGAGACATTGATTGCTTCTCTGGATGAAGGAATGCAGGCTCTTGAGGAGCGTGCAAAAGCGGGCAAGCGCCAGACCGTTGCCGCCATTGAATGGCCGGAGCCGTTGATGGCGGGAGGAAACTGGGTACCGGAACTGATCGCAAAGGCGAACGGCGAAAACCTGTTTGGTACGGCGGGCCAGCACTCGCCCTGGATGACATGGGAGCAGCTCATCGCTGCCGATCCGGACGTGATCGTGGCATTGCCCTGCGGCTTCGATTTGGAACGCACGCGCAGCGAAATGCATTGGCTCACCCGTCGCAGCGGCTGGAGCGAGTTGAGGTGCGTGCGCACGGAAAATGTGTTCATCTGCGACGGAAACCAGTTTATGAACCGGCCCGGTCCGCGGATGCTGGAATCGCTGCGGATTTTTGCGGAGATACTACATCCAGACCTGTTCGAGCCGACATTAGAAGGCATCGGCTGGGAGCGCTTCGGTGGTTAACGGAATGGATGGTTATGCGACGGATTGGAGGCTCTCGGCAATCGCGTCGGCAATCACTTTCCCGTGAAAACGCCCGTTCTCAATGAAGATCTCGTTGGTGTGCGTGCCGGCCACTATGACGCCGGCGAGATAAACACCTTTCCGCTCGCTTTCGAGCGTCTTGCGATTCGTGATCGGCTTTGAGGTCGCGGGATCGAGATGAATTCCGTGCTCGGCCATGAATTCGAAATCCGGACGGTAGCCCGTCATGGAGAACAGAAAATCATTTTTCACCGTCACCTCGCCTTCCGGAGTTTTCAGGACAACATCGTGCGGCCGAATCTCCTTCACGTGGCTGTGAAAGTAGGCTTTGACCTCGCCATTCTTGATCCGGTTTTCAATATTCGGCTTGATCCAGTACTTCACGCTGTTCGAGATGCCTGCACCACGATGGACCATCGTGACGCGCGCTCCCGTCCAGTACAGCTCTAAGGCTGCAATGGCTGCAGAGTTCTTGGCGCCGACAATCAGGACGTCGTGGTTGTAGTAGGGATGAGCCTCGCGATAGTAATGAATGACTTTTTCCAGATCTTCGCCGGGAACGTTGAGCTTATTCGGAATGTCGTAGTAACCGCTCGCGAGAATGATTTTTTTGGCTGAATAGCAGGAACGCTCGCCCCAGGCGGTCTCGGTGTGAACGGCGAAATTGCCATCCGAGCCATCAAACCCCAGCACACGCTCATACTGGTGCACATTCAGTCGGTAGTGATCGGCAACGCGCCGGTAATATTTCAGGGCCTCCGTGCGGCCCGGCTTTTCATTGAGCGAGGTCATCGGTATGTCGCCGATTTCTAGCAGCTCCGGCGTCGTGAAAAAGACAAGATTGATGGGGTAGTGATAAATCGAATTCACGACGCAGCCTTTGTCGAACAAGACCGGCAGCAGATCACGCCGTTTGACTTCGATACCACAAGCGAGACCGGTTGGTCCCGCGCCGATCACTGCTACGTCGAACCGCTCCATCGCTTCGCGGCGCTACAGCAGCGCTTCCACGGTGCGGTAGGCATTTTCGAGAGCGGCTGGAAGCGCTTGTATATCCTTGCCTGCGCCTTCCGCCATATCGGGCCGTCCACCGCCTTTACCGCCAATCGCCTTTGCTATTTCGCTCACGAGTTTGCCCGCCTGCACCTTGCTTGTCAGGTCTTTGCTCACCGCGGAAATGAGGCGAACTGTCGAATCGTTCACGGAAGCAAGCACAATGACGGCGCTTCCCCATTTATTGCGGAGGGAATCGGCCAGAGTGCGGAGCTGGTTAGAATCCAGTCCTTCGATTCTTTCGGCCAACACGGTCGCGCCATTCACCTTTCGACCTTTGAGGTTCTCGACTTGTTGATGAGCGATTCTGGTTTTGAGTTGCTCGAATTGACGCTCGAGAATCTTCTGATTCTCCAGAATTTTTTCGACCTGATCGAGGACTCCCGCTTCAGAGGTACGCAGCAGCTCGCTCGCTTTAGTAAGCTGTGCCGCCGCTTCCTGGAAGCGTTCGAGAGCGCCTTCGCCGGTGATGGCTTCGATACGCCGCACGCCGGCCGCAATGCTGCCTTCATAAACGATTTTAAATAAGCCGATATCGCCGGTGCGCCCGACGTGCGTGCCGCCGCATAGTTCGCGGCTAAAACCGGGAATGCTGACCACTCGCACCTTGTCACCGTATTTTTCACCAAACAGAGCCATGGCCCCAGTTGAAAGCGCTTGATCCAGGTCCATAACGTCGGTCGAGACTTCGCTGTTCGCGAGAATTTCCTGGTTGACCAGACGCTCTACTTCACGCACTTCGTCCTCAGTCATGGCGGAATAATGCGTGAAGTCGAAGCGCAGCCGGCCCGGCTCGACGATGCTGCCGGCCTGCTTCACGTGCGTTCCCAGAATTTGGCGCAGCGCTGCGTGCAAGAGATGCGTCGCGGTGTGGTTCCGCATGGTTGCGCCGCGGGTGGTGCGGTCCACCACAGCAAGCAAGCGATCGCCGGTACGAATGGGCCGCAATACGTGAATTTTCTGGACGATGGCCGATGATGTGGGCTTGTAAGCGCCTTCGACCACCGCGAACCTCTCGCGCGTCTCCGCATTTAGCAGCAGACCGGTATCCCCCACCTGCCCGCCGGATTCCGCATAAAAGGGGGCCTTGGCGAAGACAATTTCCGCCGGTCCTTGCTCGACCAGATCCACCGGTTGCTTGTCCACGATCAGGCGGAGCACTTCGACCGGACCTTCCAGACTCTCGCGGCCGATGAATTCCGCAGCCGGAAGCTCCCTATAGACATCCGCAATTTGCGCTTTGTCCGCGCCTTTCCAACTAGCACGCGCGCGATTGCGCTGCTTCTCCATCTCGGCCCTGAATGCTTCGCGGTCAATACGGAGACCCGACTCGCGCGCCATCTCTTCCTGCTCATCGAGAGCAAGACCGTACGTGTCGTAGAGCTTGAAAGCCGCAGCGCCCGAGAGCAATCCGCCCGCTGCCGATTTCGCTTCGTCCTGGAACACGCGCTCGGCGACCTGAAAAGTGGCGGCATAGCGGTTCTCTTCTTCGCGAACGATTCGGGCCACGCGCTCGACGCTCTCTTCGAGTTCCGGATAGGCGGGCTTCATCATGCCCGCCACGAAGCGCGTCAGCTCGTGCAGGTAAGGCCCGGTCGCGCCCGTAAGTCGTCCGTTGCGCAGAGCGCGCCGCATGATCTTGCGCAGCACGTAGCCACGGCCTTCATTCGAGGGAACAACGCCATCGTGAATCAGGAAAGTGGTTGCGCGAGCATGGTCGGCGTTGACGCGCAGAGCGATATCGGTTCGTTCATTGGCGTGAAACTTGACGTGCAGCAGATCTGCCGCACGCTCGATGATCGGCCGCACCAGATCCGTGTCGTAGTTCGAGAGCTGTCCCTGCAGAACGGCGGCGACTCGCTCGAGCCCCATGCCCGTATCGATTGACGGGCGCGGCAGCGGGGTCAACGTTCCGTTTTCAGCGCGATCGTACTGCATGAACACGAGATTCCAGATCTCCACATAACGTCCTCCGGCGTCGGATGGAAACGCCTCGTGCTCGCGGCCCTTCTCGGCGGCTTCCGGACCTAAATCGTAGTGAATTTCAGAACACGGCCCGCAAGGACCGGTTTCGCCCATCTGCCAGAAATTATCTTTTTCATCCAACCGGAAGATGCGCTCTTTGCCGACGCCCGCAACCTTCTGCCAAAGCTCTTCGGCGTCGTTATCTTCACGAAAGATCGTCACATACAACTTGTCTTTCGCCATGCCATACCAGTTCGGACTGGTGACGAGTTCCCAAGCGAACGCAATGGCATCGCGTTTGAAGTAATCGCCAAAAGAGAAATTGCCGAGCATCTCGAAAAATGTGTGATGGCGTCGCGTGTAGCCGACGTTTTCGAGATCGTTGTGCTTGCCGCCCGCGCGGACGCATTTCTGGCACGAGGTGGCGCGCAAGTAATCGCGCTTATCGAGCCCGAGAAACACTTCCTTGAACTGATTCATTCCCGCATTCGCAAACAGCAGTGTCGGATCGTTGGCAGGCACAAGCGAAGAGCTGCGCACGATCTGATGCTTTTGCGCCGCGAAGTAGTCCAGAAACTTCGCGCGTACGTCACTTCCAGTCATTTTGCTTCTAGTTTCGCATCCGCCGGGGTTTTCGACGCGTCGCTCGCGCCTTCGTATGATGGGCTCAATGCGCCGTCTCGCCACGATTGCGGTTGCTCTGGTGGTCTTCTCCAGCGCGGTTTCCAAGCTCCCCGCTCAAGCCTTACAAGAGCAGCCTTCGTCACGCCCTCAGGAACCAAGAGCTCCGTTTCCGTACGCCGAAGAGAATGTCTCGATTGCGAATCCAGAAGCGGAGAGCATCGTGCTGGCCGGAACGTTCACCAAACCGAAGGGAGATGGATCGTTTCCCGCCGTTCTGCTCATTAGCGGCGCCGGACCGCAGGACCGGGATGAGACCATGGCGGGTCACAAACCATTTCTTGTGCTTGCCGACTATCTGAGCCGCCGTGGGATCGCCGTTCTGCGCGTTGACGATCGCGGCACGGGTAAATCAACCGGGAAATTCAATAGCGCGACAACACAGGATTTCGAATCGGACGCCGAAGCCGAGCTGCGGTATTTAACGAGTCGGTCCGATGTGGATCAACATCATATCGGTCTGATCGGCCACGGCGAGGGAGCGATTATCGGGCCAATGGTTGCGGTGAAGATACCGCAGGTCGCATTTCTAGTTTTGCTGGCGGGCACTGCGGTTCCCGGTGAAGAGGTTCTGTTGGCCCAGACCGAGCGCGGTGAAAAAGAAGCCCACCTGCCGCGTGAACGGATCAACGCGGATAAAAAGATCGGCAGGATGTTGTATGACATGGTTCGCGAGGGAAAGAGCGAGCCCGAGCTGCGCGCGGCGCTCTTTCGATACGGGGAAAGTGACGCGCCCTATATCGCGATGTGGCAGCGGCAACTGCATCGCCTGGAAGCGCCCTGGCTACGCTTTTTTCTCAGCTACGATCCGGCTTCGGCGCTCGAAAAAGTGAAGTGCCCGGTACTCGCATTACAAGGTGAAAAAGATACGCAGGTCGTGGCCGATCAGAACGTACCCGCCATGAAAGCCGCGCTCGCGCGGGGCGGTAACAAGGATTTCGAGGTGGACCTTCTGCCCGGTTTGAATTATATGTTTCAAACCGCCAACACCGGCCTTGGCTGGGAGTACGAAACGATTCAGCAAACCATTGCGCCCGCGGTGCTGGAGAAGATCGGCGGGTGGATCGGCAAGCGAACCTCGTGAGAATCGTGAGCGTCAGTCGATGATCCGAGCTTTGATGATGTGATCCAGCTTCGGAAAGTGCTCTTCGAGATACGGATTCCCGATTTGCTCGATGGCCGGTTGAGCTGGCCCAGTGCCGCTCGGCGGACCTTCGCCATAACCAGTATAAAAGTTCATCACGTTGTCCATGCCTTGAATCACCTCACCAAATGGACTGAAGCCTTGGGCATCCAGACGGCTGTTATCGGCAAGGTTAATGAATAACTCGGTCGTACGCGTATTGGGACCGGCGGCCGCATAGACTACGGTGCCAATCTTATTGCTGACTCGTGGCGGATCGTCGTTGATGGGGATCTGGCTCCAAGTCTTGTTCACGTTCGGGTCGCCATTGATCCCCCACTGCACCACGAATCCACGAAGCGCGCGGAAAAAGTAGTTTCCGTCGTAAAAGTGCATGTTGACCAGCTCATAGAAGTGGTCCGCCCCAAGCGGCGACCAGTCGCGATGCACCAGAACCACCACGGGACCTTTGGTGGTATCCATGCGCACTTTGTACTGGGCAGGGCCAGGCTTCATGGCAGCGCTCTTCTTGCCGCCGCACGAGATAGAAAATGTGAACAGCGCTGCAGCAATCGCTAGCAAGACAATACGCAGGCGGATCATTTCGCATCCCTCCAGTTCGGCCCGCTACCGACGTCAACGACGAGAGGAACGGACAATTGGTAGACACCTTCCATTTCGGATTTCACAAGCTCCTTTAAACGATCTTTCTCCTGCGACGGCGCTTCAAAGACGAGTTCGTCATGCACTTGAAGCAGCATACGCGATTGCAACTTTTCGTGTTCGAGCGCGCGTGCAATGCGGATCATGGCGAGCTTGATGAGGTCGGCAGCCGTGCCTTGCAAGGGCGTATTTACCGCCGTGCGTTCTGCAAATGAGCGTGCTGCCGGATTGCGGCTTTGCATATCCGGGATGGGACGGCGCCGGCCTAGAAGCGTTTTTGAGACGCCTGTTTGCCGCACCTCTTCGATGGTGCGATCGATAAACTCGCGAACTCCGGCGTAACGTTCAAAGTAGCGGCGAATATACAGCTCGGCCTCTTTGCGATCGATGCACAGCGTTTGCGCGAGACCGAACGGCGTCTGCCCATAGACGATTCCGAAGTTCACGGCTTTGGCAGCGCGGCGCATATTCGCATCCACCATGCGCGGATCGATTTTGAACACTTCCGCCGCTGTCCGGGTATGGATGTCCTCATGTTGGGTGAACGCTTCGACCAGCACGGGATCCCTCGACATGTGCGCGAGCAGGCGGAGCTCGATTTGAGAATAGTCTGCGGTGACCAGCTCGAAGCCAGACTCGGGAACAAAGGCTGCGCGGATTTCGCGCCCTTCTTCCGTCCGTATCGGAATGTTCTGCAGGTTCGGATTGGAAGAGGAAAGACGTCCGGTTGCGGCGCCGGTTTGATTGAACGTCGTGTGGACCCGCCCGGTGGATGGCCGGATCAATTGCGGAAGCGCATCGATATACGTGCCTTTCAGTTTTGTGAGCTGGCGGTAATCGAGAACCAGTTGCGCAACGGGATAGGCGGGCGCCAGCGATTCCAGAATGTCGGCGGCTGTCGAGACGACTTTTCCTTTGCCGTATTTGACGGGCGCCGGCAATGCCATTTCCTCAAAAAGGATCTTTCCAAGCTGCTGCGGAGAGTTGATGTTAAATGGGTGGCCGGCGAGATCATAGATATCCTGCGCTATCCGCTCGATACGCGCTGTCAGGCGCGTCGAGAGTTCCGCGAGCGCCGCGGTATCGATGCGAATGCCGGTAGTTTCCATCCGCGCCAGGACGGGTGCTAGCGGCAGGTCGATATCGCGATACACATTGGTCAGCTCCTGCTGCGCAATCTGTGGGCGAAGCAACTCTGCAACCGCGAGAGTCGCTTCGGCCTGCTGCTCGGCGGCGGCGTTCAACTTACGGTCGAGAAAGCGCTCGGCCAAAGCTTCCGGAGAGCATCCGCCCGGATCGGCGCAGAGCAGAAACGCATAGAGCATTACGTCTTCAACGACATTGCGAGCTTCGAGACCTAACGTGGACGATTCGATCGCAAAGGCTTTCACGTCGTGAACAATCTTTGGAATTGCCGCCGATTCCACCACAGACCGAACCGAATCGAGCAGCGTTAAGGGCACCGCGCGGCCTTGGCTGATTCTGTAAGAAAATCCTGCGAACGCATTTGTGAGGTCCAACGCTACCGCCAGCGGCGAATCGGGCGGCCGTTGAGCCAGCCACTCGGTGACCGCTGCTGCATCCGTAAGCGTGGTGTAATCGCGCGTGCCGCTGTCGTCTTCGGGCGGCAGGTCTTTGAGCAGACTGAAAAATTCCAGCTCTTTATAAAGAGCTTTCAACGCTGTGTTGCTAGGCGGCTGTGCACGCAGGCTCTTTAGATCCCATTCGATGGGAACTTGGGTGTGAATGGTCGCGAGCTGCTTGCTTAAAAGAACCTGGTCGCGATGGTTGAGCAGGCTTTCGCGATACATCTTGCGCTCGACTTCGCCCGCGCGATCCAGAAGAGCCTCGACGGAGCCGAATCGCGCAATCAGGTCGCGAGCGCCTTTATCGCCGATGCCCGGCGCACCCGGAATATTGTCGATTGAATCGCCTTTCAGCGCCAGCAGGTCGGCCACTTGGTTGGGCCGGACACCCATGAACTGCTCCACTTTTGCGGCATCGTACCACTCGTCGTCCTTCATGGGATTCAGCATGAAGACACGATCATTGACGAGCTGCAGCATGTCCTTGTCGCTGGAGACAATCACCACTTCAAGCGACTTTTGCGGCGGCCGGCAGGCAATGGCGCCGATCACATCGTCCGCCTCAAAGCCGGGAAATTCCAGTATGGGGATTTGCATGGCGTCCAGAATGCGGCGGATGTGGGGAATCTGCTCTCCCAAGTCATGCGGCATTTCAGTGCGATTTGCCTTGTATTCTGCGAAGCTCTCGGAGCGGAACGTAGGCTCGCTGCTTTCGAAAATAGCCGCGATGTAATCAGGCTTGAAACTCGTCGTCAGCTTCCGCAGCATGTTGTGGAAGATGTAAATCGCCTCAGTCGACAGGCCGCTGGTGGTGCGCATAGGTGGGGCGCCGCTACGCGCGCGAGCATGATAGGCGCGAAAGATGAAACCGAAGCTGTCGATCAAAAAGAGGCGGGGAACAGGCAATCTCTTCCAGGATAAAGGCAGCGGCTGATACGATCGGGTTGCGCGCGACGAGTGAACTTCCGCTACCCCATCTTTCTTGACCTAACAGAGAAAAAGTGTGTGGTCGCGGGCGAAGGACCCGAGATAGCGGCGAAGATTCAGGCGCTGATCGCTGCATATGCAAAGGTGGTCTACGTGAATCGACGGGCCGACGTCGAGATCGAGCAGCTCGCGACTGCAGGACTCATCGCTTGGGAGCCCCGCGACTTTGAACCGCAAGATCTGGACGGCTGCTTCCTTGTGATTACAGATCAGCCCGACAACTCGGTTGTGTTTCGCCTGGCCGAGGAACGGAACGTGCTTTGCAACGCCGCCGACGATCCCAGCCATTGCCGCTTCAGCTTCGGCTCCGTGCACCGGCAGGGCGAACTTACGATTGCTGTCTCGACGAACGGGTGGGCGCCGGCTTTGGCAGTTCGTCTGCGGCAACGATTCGACCGCGAGATCGGACCGGAATACACAGCGCTTTTAGCGCTCTTGAAAGATCTCCGGCCGGAGATCACGGCGCGCATTCCGGATTTCTCCGCGCGGCGGGACTTATGGTACGAAATCGTCGATTCAGTCGCTATTGAAGAACTGCGCGGCGGCCGGCAGGAAGCGGCCATGAAAACGATTCGACAGATGATCGAAGACGCGGCAAGATCAGGCGATCAGAGCGGCGGGTGAAACATCGCGTCCGGCAGGCTGCGTGATGGCCGACCGTTTCTGGCTGGGAGCGCAGGAATTGAAGAGCGCCAGAAATGCGGCGATCAGAGAAACAATCAGCGCCCCGATCCCCAACGTGAGCAGCGCACGGTTCATCGGAGAGTCTTCCCTGTTTTCCACTCGAATTCCCACCACGGCAGCGGGGCCGGCGTGGCGGCGCGCGGCTTCACCCTCCTGATCGGCCGCTTGCTCCGGCTGATGCGGCATTTCGATGACCCGCTTCACGCGAGGTTCGAGTGTGCCGCCGCGAAAGGCAAGCTCTTTAGTCAGACCCACGATCAGAAGCGGCCCACTGGAATCGGAAACGGCTCCTATGTACTGTCTCGGAATCCAAACCTCGCCGCCCGTGCGCGCATTGACAACCTGCACTTCGGTCCATGCTCCGGTGCCCAATAGCCACTCGTTCGGCGAGATGTCTTTGATGGGCGGATAGAAGGCGAAGCGGCGGTGGCCGATGTAGTCAAGCGGCGAAGGAACCAGCGGCGCTGACATCCGGTCTCAGTGTAGCGCCGTTTCATCGCGACAATCGCGACACGGTTGTCGGATTGCCGAAATCACCGAAAATGAAAGGACGGTCCACACATGTCTACTGCGAACAACCCGACTCCCAACATCGATCAGCGTTTGGAAGCTCTCACTCATTCGGTCGAGTTGCTCGCCCAGATGCACGGCGACAACGAACGCAATCACGAAAAGCGGTTTCAGCAAGTTGAGAAGCGATTTCAGCAACTCGAATCGCTGATGCAGCGCGTTGTCACCATCTCCGAGTCGCTGGCCAACATCGCAGGCGATCATGAGCGGCGACCGAAAGATCTCGAAGGCTAACCGCTCGCCGTCCACCACGCTGGTTTAGACTGGAAGTTCAACCGCTGCCCCAGGATTCCGCCGTTTGACCTCTCCTACCGTCTTTGAAACGCCCGTGGAAACACGCTCTGAAGCGAGACGCGCTTTTTTGCTCGTGTTCTCTTGCACGCTGATCGGGGCGGTCGCGCAGATTCTGGTCAAGGAAGGAACGGCACAGCTTGGCGCCCATATCACTCTGGGCGACGTCGCCCGAAATCCCAGCCTATTTTTCAGCTTCTCTGTGGGCGTCATCACCAACGTCCGGCTGTTTATCGGCTACTGCATGTACGGGGTGAATACGTTCCTGATGGCGCTGGCATTAAAGGGCCGCGAGTTGTCACGCCTCTACCCGATCATTGCGCTGACCTATGTCTGGGTCACGGTACTGTCTCTTTTCTGGCTACCGGATGAGCACCTGAACTTCTTTCGCGTGATGGGGATCGCGTTTATTGTCGGCGGAGTATCGATTCTGGGGATGAAGAAATAGCTGCCTATGAAGACGCCGCTTAGCTCCGTCATCCTGGTGCTGTTTGGCTCATTTATCGGCTCTTTTGGGGCGGTGTTTCTCAAGTTGGGCGCCGAGCACATGAAGGGGAGCCTCATGCGCTTGCTGACGAATTATTGGCTCGCCGTGGGCGTGGTTCTGTATTTGTTGTCCTCCGTGTTTTACATGATGGGCGTCTCGCAGGGGCAGTTAACCGTACTCTATCCGATGGTTTCGCTCGGCTACATCTGGGCGATTGTGTGGGCGCGGCTGTTCTTCAAAGAGCCCTTTACAATTCCGAAGATCGGCGGATTGGCGATGATCATTTTTGGAGTCGCTTTGATCAACTTCGGCAACGCCTGATCAGCGGACGTGGTCTCGCCAGGTCTCGAGGAAGCAGTCGAACGCCGCTGGAAGTCGCCGGCGAATAAGCATTCCGGCGATGCCGATCGCGGTCCAAACAAAAAATGCGCCGGTGATCCACACGCGCACCCCGTTACCGGCAAACGCAGGCAGAATGAATTGAATCGCAAAGAGAATGAACATCGCGAGCGCTTCCCACCAACAGAATTTCATATTGATCAGGAAGAGTAACCCGACCAGGCTTTGACCGATGGTGAGCAGCAACTCGGAGCGCTGTTGCAGATCGAGCGGTATAGCGGAGATGGCGCCGCGGCTCAGCGAGAAAACGATAGGAAGCATGGCGACCAGCAGCGTCCATTGATTGATGTTGCTCGAAACGATATTCATGAGCGCGATCGAGGCGTTTTCCTTCTGGCGGGCGAAGTAGAACGTGGATGCCAGCTCCGGAAATTCGGAGATGACCGGCGCGAGCCACTGGATCACGAGAAAGCTCGGTATGCCGATCGCGACCGCGATCGCGACGAGGCTGCCCAGGAACGGTTCGGCCGTGAAATAGATCAAAATTCCCCCTGCGAGGAAGCAGGCCGCAATCGCAAGAATGCGCCGAGACCGGCGTGCGAGGACGATGTGCCGCGGAACCGTGTCCAAGGCCTCGATTCCTTCACGCCCCTCGGGGGGCAGCATACTCAACAAAACCAAATAGCCGATATAAAAGACAACCAGGACGGCCCCATCGTAAAGGTGAAGGGTTCCCTTCCGCCAGATCACCAGCGAGTACAGCAAAGGAAAGACGAGGCTCACCACTTCCACACTTTGGTGGCTGTCGATCTGGATCTGCCGCAGGGGCTCACCCGTGTGTTTGCGGTGAACGGTCGCGGCCGTGACATAGATCATGGGCCACGCCAGACCCGTGAGCAGGCGCAGGGCTCCGGTGAGATTCGCGAGCAGCAGGGAAGTAGATTGACGCCAGGCGAGCACCGCTTCGACGGCGAACTCGGGCAGAGTTTGCATCCACGCCAGAATGGCCAGCGCAAATCCTTGCGCCACAAAAAACTGGGCCGATTCCGCGCCCCAGGTGATCAGGACGGAGGCAACCAGGATGGACGGAACGGTCCAGAGCGCTGTCCAGGGGCCATAGTGATTGAGCGGCGCTGCGGCGAGCACGAGCACGAAAGCCACCGCCGGAACGGATGAGCGCTCAGGCGAATGCGACGTGAGCATCGGTCTCGTTAGTACCACGCGTCAGAACGGAATGCTTTTCGAAATCTGCAGATTTTGAGGGAAAGTCGGTTCGGTAATGAGCTCCGCGACTCTCTTCGCGAGCCAGCGCGGCGAGAGAGATGAGACAAGCAACCCGATGCATATTGCGAAGCTCGAAGCTGGCGCGCCTCGGCGATTCCATAAGCGCCATGGCCGACGAGTGAAGCCGCTCATAGGCGGCTGCCAGGTCAGAGCCTTCGCGAATGATGCCGCAACAGTTCCAGGCGATCGCGCGCAGCTCGCGCTCGGGAATGGCTGGGAGCTGGGCCATGGGCGGATGGGTACCTGGATCGTGGCGCAAGGGCGGGAGCGAGCTCATGCTCTGACCGGCGCGAGCGCCGAAAACGACCCCCTCCAGTAGTGAATTACTGGCGAGGCGGTTGGCGCCGTGAACACCGCAGCATGCGACCTCACCGGCAGCATACAAACGGCGTACCGTGGTCCGGCCGAACAGATCGGTGCGGACACCTCCCATGGCGTAGTGCGCAGCGGGGCGGACCGGAGCGGGAGTGGTTTCAAGGTCGAAGCCGTAACGCAGGCACGTTTCATAGATGCGCGGGAAACGATTGCGGACAAAACCGGCGGGCAGATGTGTCAGATCGAGAAAAACGCTTTCCTCGCCGCTGGCGCGAAGCTCCATCGTGATGGCGCGAGAGACGACATCGCGGGGCGCAAGTTCCTTCAACGCATGGTAACGTTCCATGAAACGCTCACCGGCGCTGTTGCGGAGCGCAGCGCCTTCACCTCGAAGCGCTTCGCTCAACAGAAATCGAGGAGCGGAGGGAACGTATAGTGCGGTGGGATGAAACTGGACGAATTCGATGTCGGAGATCTGAGCGCCGACCCGGTAGGCACACGCAACACCGTCGCCAGTCGCCACGTCCGGATTGGTCGTGTTCTCGAAGACGCGTCCAAGGCCACCGGTGGCGAGCAACGTACTACGAGCTTCGATGAGAACGGTAGAGCCGCTCGTTTCCTCGAGGGCTGAGACGCCGGTCACTTCTCCGTCGCTCGAGAGCAGATCAGTGACCGCGGCGAAGCTGTGGAATTCAACATTCGGCAACGTAGCGGCGTGCTGGCGCAGAGTACGGAGGATTTCGCGGCCCGTTGAATCCCCGTAAGCGTGAAGAACACGATTGCGGCTATGGGCGCCTTCGCGCGCAAACAGCAGCTTGGCTCCCTGCCGGTCGAAGGCCGTGCCCCATTCGATGAGCTGCTCGATCGCGGCGGGAGCCTCTTCGACGAGCGTGCGAACGGCTTCGACATCGCAAAGGCCGTCTCCGGCAAGAATCGTATCCTGCTCGTGCAACTCCACTTCATCATCGTCGTTGAGCGCAGCGGCGATGCCGCCTTGCGCGTATTCAGAAGAAGATTCGCGGAGACTGTCTTTAGCGATGACAATCACACGGCCTGCGTGCGCTAACTCAATCGCTGCGCGAAGACCTGCGACGCCTGCGCCGACGACGACAAAATCGGTGCGGATGCGGTGAAGCGAGGCGGCGATACCTAGATGATAGCCCGGTCCGGGAGGGTCATCGGTACCGTAACCGTCATTGTGGTGGTTCTTTGAATAGCCGAAAATAAAAGTAGTGTCCACATGTCCACTGGAAACAACTCTCCCCTAAGCAAACCTGATTTTGACGCGGGAATGAATGCTCTTGAGCAACGTCTCAAGGAGTACATTGATGAACGAACACGCGACTTGCAGACCGAATTGCTGCGTGCTTTTGCCGATTACAACACCTCAGCCTCTATACGTTTTCGCAAATTAGAGGCTGACACCAGCAATATCGATAGCTCGGCGACACAGCGCCTCGGCGAGCTCGAACGTCAGATGTCCGATTTCAAGCTGCGCCTCATCGCCCTCGAAGGGCAGCGTTAAGTGCGTGCTACAACGGGAGCACATGCCGCTCATCGAGGTAAAAACGAGGCGACAGCGCTATCAAAATGTGGTGGAGCGGGGTGTTTTGCGCGATGTGTCGTCTTTCTTTCGCGAAGACGCGGGCAAGCTGTTTCTGGTAACCACGGAAGACGTATGGCGGCTGCACGGAAGCATGCTGGAACGGCAGTTCAAGCCGGGGCAGCTTAACGTACTGATTTTTCCTGGCGGCGAAGTGAACAAACGGCTCAGTGCCGTAGAAGAATTGGCCGGCCAAATGGTTGCTCGCGGGGCGGACCGCACCAGCGTCGTGATCGGTTTCGGCGGCGGCATCGTGACAGATGTGAGCGGTTTTCTCGCTGCGATCTTCATGCGCGGCGTTCCGGTCGTGCACATTCCGACCACGCTGCTGGCGCAAGTGGATGCTGCAACCGGCGGCAAGGCCGGAGTCAATCTCGCAAGCGGAAAGAATTTGATCGGCAGCTTTCATCAGCCGCGCGCCGTTTTGATTGATCCTGACGTATTGGCGACGTTGCCGCAGCGCGAATACCGCGCGGGTTTGTTCGAGGTGATCAAGTGCGGCATTATTCGCGAACGCGCACTGTTCGAGCTGCTTGAAGATCGTTCGGAACAGGTGCTGCTGAGAAATCCCGAGGTGGTGGATGAGCTGATCGGCGCCGCTGTGCGGATCAAAGCAGAAGTCGTTTCCGCCGACGAACGCGAGAACGATTTGCGGCGCATCTTGAATTTCGGGCACACGATTGGCCACGCAATTGAAGCCGAGACCGGCTATGTGCGGTTCTTACATGGAGAGGCGATCGCCTGGGGGATGCTGGCGGCCACGCGATTGGCTGAATTAACGAGCCTCATTGGCAGCACCGATGCCAAACGGGTTCAGCAGACGATCTGCCGCTACGGACCTTTGCCGCCCGCCGGCGATTTGGATGCCGATCGACTGCTCGCACGGCTTGGGAGCGATAAGAAGACACTGCAAGGGAAGATTCATTTCGTGCTGCCCGTTTCTATCGGCGAAGTGAAGGTAATGTCCGGTATAGAGCCTGCGCTCATCCGGCAGGCGATTCTGGATTCGCTCGCGTGACGGGCACCACTCCCCCGGGAACCCGCACTCCGGAGCAAGCCGCGCGCTGGGTGCAGCAGATGTTCGCAGGCATCGCGCCGAAGTATGACGCGATCAATCACGTTCTTTCGTTTAATATCGACCGCCGCTGGCGCAAGGTGTTGATGCGGAGTCTGGGACCCGTGCTGAAACGGCCGGACGCTCGCGTGCTGGACCTCTGCTGCGGAACAGGCGATGTATTGCTCGAGTTCCAGAAGGCTTCCGCCGCGCAGATTTTCGGGGCCGATTTCTGTCATCCTATGCTGCTGTCCGCGCATCGCAAGGCGCAGCAAAACGGCGTTCCGGCAAGGCTGATCGAAGCCGACGCCCTCGATCTTCCGATGACTGACAACACGCTCGACGCGATCTCGATCTCGTTCGGGTTTCGCAATCTGGCGAACTACGATTCAGGACTGCGGGAACTGCATCGGGTACTGAAACCCGGCGGCTTGCTGGCGATCCTCGAGTTTTCGCATCCGCCGGGCGCCCTTGTGAAAGCCGCGTATGGATTGTATTCGCGAGTCCTGATGCCGGTCGTGGGGACCGCGATTTCCGGTTCACGCGAAGCGTACGCGTACCTGCCCGATTCCATTCGCAAATTTCCGAAAGCCGGCGAATTACTCAACATGATCAAAGCGGCGGGTTTCGATGAAGCCAGCTTCGAGCTGCTGACCGGCGGAATTGCGGCTCTACACCTTGGATGGAAGAAGGTCAAACACCCGCAGCGCCGCCCTTTCCCATGCGGCGATTAATGTCGTCGCGCAACCCGAGATTTCGAACCAGACGCAGCAGATAATTCGGATGCAAACCTAAGAGCTTCGCGGCTTGCTTGTAATCGCCTTTACCCTGTTCGTAGGCGTCGAGAATCGCTTGGCATTTGGCTTCACCAACCGACTGATAGTATTTCGCTTCACTCGCCGGCGGAGCGGATTCGAGCAGGCTTTCGGGCAAATCTTCCGGCAGGATCCATTCCGCGACCCCCAGCACCACCGCCCGTTCGATGGCGTTCTCCAATTCGCGCACGTTGCCGGGCCAGGAGTAATGTTTGAGCACTTCTTCCGCTTCCGGTGAAAGACCAAGCACGGGACGTTTGCAACGTTCGGCGGAACGCTCCAGGAAATATCGCGCAAGCAGCGGGATGTCTTCTTTCCGATCGCGAAGCGCAGGCGATTCGAGGGTGATCACGTTCAGCCGGTGATACAGGTCCTCTCGAAATCTACCGTCGCGTACATCGCTGGTCAGATCGCGATTGGTGGCGGCGATTACCCGAATGTCGAGCGGATGGGCTTGCGTTCCGCCGACGCGCTCGAACTCGCGCTGCTGCAGTACGCGCAGGAGCTTGGCCTGCAGCCCATGGGCCAACTCGCCGACTTCATCGAGGAAAATCGTGCCGCCGTGCGCCAGCTCGAAGCGCCCTTTCTTTAGCGCAATCGCGCCGGTAAACGCGCCCTTTTCGTGGCCGAAGAGCTCGCTCTCAAAAAGCGTGTCTGTGAGGGCCGCGCAGTTCACGGCAATGAACGGCCTTTCGCGCCGGGGACTCTTATGGTGAAGAGCGCGGGCAATCAGCTCCTTACCCGTTCCACTTTCGCCGGTGATGAGAACCGTCGTGTCGCGAGGAGCGACCCGCTCGACCAGCTCCAAAAGCCGTCGGATGGGAGAACTGTTCCCCACAATGCCCGTGTTGATCGCGATTTGCTCTTGCAGCAGTGCGTTTTCCGCTTTTAACGTCTCGATTTCCCGATTCGCTTCGAAGCCGACGGAAGCGAGCGATGCGATCGCGGTGAGGGTCTCCAGATGCGAGTCAAACCCGGCGCTCTCACCATTCTTCAGCCGGATCAGAATTGCGCCCTTCAGATCTCCAGCCAGATAAAGCGGCACGCCGAGGATGCCCTTCTGGGGATCGCCGGCCGCACCTTCTTGAGAAATGCGCGAAAGAACTGGTTCGAAATTGGTATCGTACCGATCTGCGTCCTGGCGATAGCGGGCAAGCAACTCCGGCGCCCCAGCGCCTAACAGCAGAACGCCCTCTTCGGTAGGAACCAAATCGGATATCAGGCGAAGGATCTGATGCTGGACCGGGCGGCTCTGCTGCTCGCCCTCGGTTGCGGCAAGCGCTCGAAACAGAAACGCTAACGAGCAGGCGGCAAGTAGAAGCGGTTTGGCATCGGCGACCGGTTCCGCGGACGTTTTTTCGACCGCAGCTTCGCCCGAGCGAAACATGAGAATCGTTTTGCCGACGCCGATCTGGTCACGATCCTCCAGCCAGCGCTCGGCCGAGCGCATTCCGTTTACATACGTGCCAAGCGGCGATTTCAGATCCGCGATAACAAACCGGTTGCCTTGCGGATGTATGTGGCAGTGGCGCCATCCAATCTCGGGCTCATTCAGCGAAATGTCGGAGTTAGGCGCACGTCCAATCAGGATCTCGCGCGACCCGAGCGCGTAGCGGGTTCCGGCAAGCGGCCCGTTCACGACAACTAGCTCCGCAGGCATAGCTGGTCTATTACTGTAGCAATGCGAAACGCCTGAAACGATGCTGCCGCCTCGCGACGCGAGGTCGATTGTCGTCAGGCTGAAGGGAGAGTCACGAAAATCTCTTCGGGCGCGCGCGGCTCCGGCTGTTCGGTTCCGCCGTCGAGATCGAGGAAGCGCGTATCGAGCAGGCGGCCGGTTTCGACGTTCGACATTGCCGACAGAAGCGTTTGCTTCAGGAAAGGATGGTCTTTTTCGAGCTCGGCGAAGATATCGCGGAGGCTGCGGCGCACAGTGCCGGTTTTTTGAGAACAGCCGCACGGAACGACCGGCACTCCCAGACTTGATGCGAACGCGCGAGTCAGATCTTCGGTGACGTAGACGAGCGGGCGAATGAGGCGAAACTCGCGTTTGCTCGACCAGGCCATGGGCGGAAGCGCGCTGATGCGCCCCGTGAACAGCGCATTGCGCAGAAACGATTCGCAGAAATCATCGGCGGTGTGGCCAAAGGCGATGACGTTTGCACCTAGGTTGCGCGCAATGTCGTAAACAGCGCGCCGGCGGTAGCGGCTGCACAAGTCACAGCCGTGATCCGGCTGCTCGGTTATTAACTTCAGCGAAGGCCGGTCCTCGACATAGGTCCAATCCACGCCGCGGGTGCGCAGATACTCGCCGATCGGCTGGATAGGTGCGAGGAATTTCCCTTGCTCGACGGTGAAAGCGCAGACGGAGAATGCAATCGGAGCGCGTTTCTGGAGGCGCAGCAGAGCTTCGAGCAGCGTGACCGAGTCTTTCCCACCGGAGAGCCCTACTGCCACGCGGTCGCCCGCGCGAATCATGCGAAAGCGCTCGATCGCCTCTCCGACTTTATGGAGAATCGTCTTCTCGAGATCCACTCCCTTCAACGATACCGGATGAACAGGATTTGCAGACGCTAATGTCTTCGCCAGTAACCTTGATGAAAGCGGTAATGGCCTCCGCCGCGATGCTCCCAATAGGGCCGAACCCACTCGTCATGCGGATGGGGACGACGGCCCCAATGGCCCTCTCTCCACCTCCAGTGTCCGCCGTCCAAGTCGTAGTAGCCGCCGAGCCACACATATCCCGGACCAGGCGCATAGCCGACCGCGCCATAGTACGGTTCCGGCGGAGGAGGACCGACCACGACACTCCCGCTGTAGTAGCCACCGCCACAACCCACAAGCGCACCGGCGCCCAAAAGGACAATTGCCAATGCCGATTTCCGAGCATTCATCGTTTATGACTCCCCGCTCCCTAGGACGTTCCCCTCGGCGGCTGGTTTACAAAAGCCGGGGAATCACGAGTACCGCAAAGCTTCTCGTAGCGCAATCGCCTGTTTGTTGATCGAATCTGCGAGAATAGAGGAGAGCTTCTGAAGCAAATCGACTAGAATCCCGGAACAGAGGCAGCACGGCGCCGCATTCGCACTTCGTTCCGTCCGGATTTGAGTCCAACCTGACCTGTTGTGAATAAGATGATCGAAAAGCGGGATGGTACAGGCTTATCGTTGCCATTTGGTCTTGTCTTTGAAGACCTTTACCGGCGGGAAGGCCTGGTAAAACTCGATAGCCTCTTTCTCGAGCAATTACGCGAATCCGCACCCGCTTTGCACACCCGGCTCCTCGCTGCGCGTGAGAACCCCACGGCGCATGCTGGCAAAGCGCAATCGGAATTGATCATCGAGCTCGCGCCATATCTCGAAGACTTTTTGGGGCACTTGTTCGGGATCGAAACGGAGCTGCGCAATCTGCAGACGCGCCATCATGAGCTGGCACCGCTGCTCTCAATCAAACGCCGCTTCGTCCAACGCAAAGCGCTTACCGGCTACACGGAAGAGAAAGCGAGCGCTATCGACGGCTTCTCTCTTGCAGCGGAATTGGAAACGCTGATGGAAGAACCGCTGACTGAGCCTAGTTTCGCCGATCATGTGGCGCGCTGGTTAGAAGCGGAAAAAGAGCATGCGCACGCATTGCAGCTCGCTGCTCAATATGCAGCGTGGGCTACGCTTTCGCCAACGGGCAAAGCGAAGCATGGGCGCGGAGTCTTGTTCAAAACGCCGCATAAGCTCGACTATTATCATCTGGTTCCTGTGCAGCCTATCTCCAGTGACGGCCTCGTGAAGCTGGAGCTGAGTAGCGAGTATTGGCGTCACCGCGAAGGTTTTCAACTGACCGATCCAGGCACGGATCTGACCGGCGCGCTCGACCAGGCGTATTACTGCATCAAGTGCCACAACCAGGAAAAAGACAGCTGCTCTACCGGGCTCAAGGAAAAGAACGGCGCCTTCAAATCGACCATTTTCGGCGTGCCGCTGGCGGGCTGCCCGCTCGACGAGAAGATTTCGGAGATGAATGCCGTTAAGGGCAACGGCAATCCCATTGGGGCGTTGGCAATCGTTACGATCGATAACCCGATGTGCGCCGCCACCGGGCATCGGATCTGTAACGACTGCATGAAATCGTGCATTTTTCAGAAACAGGATCCCGTCGATATTCCGCAAATCGAAACGCGTTCTTTGAAGGACGTGTTGGAGCTGCCCTGGGGATTTGAGATTTATAGTCTCCTGACGCGTTGGAATCCGCTGAATTTTGAGCGGCCGTATCCGCACGAGGCGACCGGTTACAAAGTTCTGATCGTCGGATTGGGACCGGCGGGATTCACGCTGGCGCACCATCTGATGAACGACGGGCACACCGTGGTCGCGGTGGATGGATTGAAAATAGAGCCGCTGCCGGCAGAGATTTCGGGCGTGGATGCGGGCGGGCGACGGGTCGCGTTTCAGCCGCTGCCCGATATCACGGACGTGTATGAGCGTTTAGATCACCGTATCATGGCGGGTTTTGGCGGCGTCGCCGAATATGGCATTACCGTCCGCTGGAACAAGAATTTTTTGAAGATCATCCGGCTGCTGGTGGAGCGGCGAACCGAATTTGCGATGTTTGGCGGCGTGCGATTCGGCGGAACGATGACCGTCGACTCGGCTTTCGAGATGGGATTCGATCACATCGCCCTATGTGCCGGTGCAGGACGCCCTACGGTGATTCCCATGAAGAACGGATTGGTGCGCGGTGTGCGGCAGGCATCCGACTTCCTGATGGCCCTTCAGTTAACCGGCGCCGCAAAATTCGAATCCCTCGCCAATCTGCAGATACGGATGCCAATTGTGGTGATCGGCGGTGGATTGACGGCGATCGATACGGCCACGGAATCGCTTGCCTATTACGTGGTGCAGGTCGATAAATTCCTAAAGCGTTATGAGCTGCTAGCCGAAGAACTGGGCGAGCGCGAAATCCGGCAGACCTGGACCGCGGACGAGGCAGAGATTGCGAATGAGTTCCTCTCGCACGCGCGTGCGATCCGGGCAGAACGCGAAGCCGCTGCGCGCGAAGGGCGGACCCCGCAACTGAACAAGCTGCTCGATTCCTGGGGCGGCGTGACGATCGCTTATCGGCGGCGCTTGATCGATTCGCCAAGCTACACCCTGAATCATGAGGAAGTTGCGAAGGCCCTCGAAGAGGGAGTGCGATTTGCCGAATGCCTGGCGCCCAAAGAGGTCGAGGTAAGCGCGGCCGGCAGCGCGAAAGCCTTACGGCTGGAGAAACAAGCCGTTGATGCCGCAACCGGCCAACTCGTTCCGACGGGCGAGCAAGTGGTCCTGCCGGCGAAGACGATTCTTGTCGCAGCAGGCACGCAACCCAATACGGTTCTGGCGCGCGAGGACGAGCTCAATTTCACACTTGATGGGCGCTACTTCCGCGCTGTCGATGAAGATGGCAATCCGGTGCGGCCGGAACGTATCGCCAAACCGGTCCATACCAACGTTTTGATTTCTATCCGGCCCGATGGCCGGGCCATCAGCTTCTTTGGCGATCTGCATCCTTCGTTTTCAGGTAATGTCGTCAAGGCTATGGGCAGCGCCAAACGTGGGTATCCGGTGCTGACGCGTGTCTTGTCTCGCCATGCGCCCACGGCACTCCAGCCTGCAGCGTTTCTCGAGCGATTGAACGAAGAACTGCGGCCGGTCGTTCAGGACGTGGTTCGTCTCACTCCCAATATCGTCGAAATCGTGGTGCGAGCTCCCATCGCGGCGCGCGCTTTCAAGCCCGGCCAGTTTTATCGCTTGCAGAATTATGAGACGCTGGCGACCAGCACGGATTCCACCACGCTGGCCATGGAAGGCCTGGCGTTGACAGGCGCATCGGTCAATCTCGAAAAAGGGCTGCTCTCGACCATCGTGCTGGAGATGGGAGGCTCGTCCGATTTATGCGCGCTTTTGAAACCCGGGGAGCCGGTTGTGCTGATGGGGCCCACGGGTAATCCCACCGAAACTCCCGCGCAGGAAACGGTGTTGCTGGCGGGCGGCGGCCTCGGAAATGCCGTGCTGTTCTCGATTGGCCAGCAACTGCGCGCCGCAGGCTCCCGTGTCATTTACTTCGCCGGGTACAAGAAGATCATTGACCGCTATAAAGTCGAAGAGATCGAAAAGGCGGCCGATGTCGTGGTTTGGGTCTGCGATGAGGCGCCCGGATTCACGCCCAGCCGCGTGCAGGACAGCGCCTTCGTGGGCAATATCGTGGAAGGCATGCTCGCCTACGGGCGCGGCGATCTCGGCGAACCCGAGATTCCACTGAGATCTGTAGACCGGCTGATCGTCATCGGCTCGGATGGAATGATGCGCGCCGTCCAGCAGGCGCGGCACACGGTTTTGCGCCCCTATTTGAAACCGGATCATCAGGCCATCGGCAGCATCAATTCGCCCATGCAGTGCATGATGAAAGAGATTTGTGCCCAGTGCCTGCAAATGCACAAAGACCCGGTGACCGGTAAAGAGACGGTGGTCTTCTCCTGCTTCAACCAGGACCAGCCACTCGATCACGTCGAATTCAGCAGCCTTCGCTCGCGCTTATCGCAGAACGGCACGCAAGAGAAATTGACCAAACTATGGGTCGACCACTGCTTGCGCAGCATCGGCGTACGCCCGGAGCTGGTAAGCCAGTAATCTTTGGCTTTCCAGCTTAAGAAAACAGGCGAACACCACTCGCTTTGGCTGCTCGCTTGAGCTGCTCATCCAGCGTGGCGAGGATCAGGCTCTCACGCATCGCAAGTTCGAGATAGACTGCATCGTAGACGGACAATCCGTGTCTGTGCGCCAGAGCGAGCGTCTCGCCGAAAGCGCGCGCGCTGGTTTGCGGATCGATGCGGATCGAAAGGCCTTTGAGAAGCTCAAAGAAGCGAATAACGTCCGTGGCAGAGAGCCTGCCACGACGCTCCCCGACGCTAACCGCATTCGCCACCTCGATGGACCATAAAGATGGCACGACGGCCGCCTTATTTTCGAGGGTATCCAGCACGGCGTGAGCGTACCGTTGATGCTCGTCGGGGAAACACCAGGTCATGGTAACGGAAGCATCAAGAACAATGGCGTCCGTCAATACCGCCGTCCCTCTTTAATGAGATCTTGAACGGTTGTCCCCTTGGGCAATTTACGGCCTTGCCCGAATGCTTTCAGCTCCGCAATAATGTCCTTTCGATCTTTCTCGAAACCACTATCGGGCGGAACAAGCATGGCGATGGGTACTCCACGCCTGGTGATCGTGATGTGCTCACCTTTTTGAACACGTTCGAGGAGCGCGGCGAGATGCGTTTTCGCTTCAAACGATCCAATAATGGCCATTCACTCATTATAAACTAGTTGATCGAACTAGTTTCCACTTCCTAATTGTCCAGGTGACGTTTTCCGATTCTTCCCACTAACCACCGGGCGTAACCTCGGTCTAAAGGGCAGCCGGATGGAATGGACCGACTCAACCGCCGCTGAGCAGGCGCGTCACGGGGACCAGAACGCCTTTCGTGTGTTGGTTGAGCGGCATAGCCAGCCCGTATTCCGGCTTGCTTTTCGTATGACCGGAAATGAACAAGACGCCGAGGACGTTGTGCAGGAGACATTCCTGCGCGCCTACAAGCAGATTCACCGCTTCGATGGACGGTCGGCCTTCGGAACCTGGGTGTATCGCATCTGTGCAAACTGCTCGCTCGATATGATTCGCGCGCGTAAGAGCCGCAAGGAGCAGCCGACCGCGGCGAGCGACGACGATTACACGGCCAATTGGTTGGAGCGGCTGGCCGCCCATGATCCTTCACCGGAGCGCCTGACGCAGAGCGGCGAGATTGCCGATCTGATCGAACCCGCACTGCAGAGCCTAACCGAGACCGAGCGTACCGCGTTTGTGCTTCGACATTACGAAGGCTGCGATATCGAAGAGATCGCCCGGACGTTGGGCGTACAGAATAACGCCGCCAAACACAGTGTGTTCCGCGCAGTGCAGAAGCTGCGGCGCGCGCTGGAGCCGGCCTGGGGAGTGGCGCGATGAGCCATCTGGATGAAGAGCAAGTGGTGGACGCTTATTACAACCAGCTCGATCACAAACTGCATGCCCATTTGAACGAGTGTGAGCAGTGCCGAGCAAAATTCGAGCGGCTTTCGGAAATGCTCCATTCCGTGCGCGATTACCCGGTGCCCGAGCGCGGAGAATCGTACGGGCGTGAGGTCTGGGCACGGCTCCAGCCCAAGTTGCCGAATCGTAAACGAGGCTGGCTCGGATTGGGATGGCAGGCGGGCTTTGGATGGCGGGCTGTTGCGGCGGTGGCCGCGCTGATTGTGGTTGCTTTCGTGGCTGGGATGTTGACCGAAGAGCGGCAGCAGCTCGGATTCCCGGAGAAGGCGCGCGAACGCGTCCTGCTCGTTGCTCTTAGCAATCATCTCGAGCGCTCACAGATTTTGCTCACGGAGCTGGTGAACGCAACTCCGGGCAGCGGCGAACTCACGGACGAACGGGAGCGCGCCAGAGACCTCGCCAATGAGAACCGGCTGCTTCGCCAAACGGCGCTGCACATGGGCGATGACGTCTATGCCGGATTGCTGGACGATTTACAACGCGTGCTGCTCGATGTGGCGAACAGTCCGCCAGACCTGCCGGCGAGCGAAGTTGCAGGCCTGCGGCAGCGCATTACAGACGAGGGACTGCTGTTCAAGGTGCGGATTACCAGCACGGACGCTCGTCGAAAGGAACAAAAATTATGATTTGCAAGAGCTTTCTTTTACTCGCGGTGGCGCTTTCGGCGATGGCGCAGAATTGGCCGGGCATCGTGGTCGAAAACTTTCAAGCCGGCCAGACGAGTCAATCCGGACACGCGGATTCCGATTACGAAAAAGGCATGCGCGCGCTCGATGCCCGGCAATGGGATCAGGCTATCGCCTTCTTCGAGGAGTCGAGGCGGCGCAAGAGCGGTAATGCGGATGCAGCGATGTATTGGAAAGCGTACGCCGAATCGCGCGCCGGCCGCTATGACCGCGCGATGGAGCTGATCTCCGACTTGCGGGCCGATTACCCGTCCAGCCGGTGGATCAATGACGCTCAGGCCTTGGAGGTCGAAATGCGAGGGCAAAGCGGCGCGCCTGTGAGCCCCAGCACCGAAAGTAATGACGATGTGAAACTCATCGCCTTGAACAGCCTGATGCAATCCGATCCGGACCGGGCCGTACCCATTGTTCAGAAAGTGCTGAACGGCAACAGCTCGGAAAAGGTGAAGGACCGTGCGATGTTCGTGCTGACCCAGAGTTCGTCGCCGGAAGCGCGCAGGATTCTCGTGGATATCGCGAAGAATTCATCCAACCCGGATTTGCAAAAAAAGGCCATCCGCTACATAGGCATGATGGGTGGGCCGGATGCGCGGAATGAGCTCGCCTCTGTATACAACTCGACTTCCGATGTGCGGCTGAAGAGCGAGATTTTGCGAAGCTTCATGCAATCGGGCTCGCGCGACTTGCTGCTGCACGTCGCCAAAACGGAGCAGAATCCGGATCTTCGCCGCGACGCCATCCGGCAGCTTGCCTTAACGGGCGGACAGGACGAGTTGTGGCAGCTTTACCAGTCTTCCTCCTCCGTCGACGACAAAAAAATGATTCTGGAATCGATGTTTTTGGGCGGCAATTCCGCGCGGCTCGTAGAAATCGCGAAAACGGAAAAGGACCCCGCTCTGCGCGTATCGGCGATCAAATCGCTTGGGCTGATGGGCGGGAACGGGCGCGGCGATGTTTTGGTCTCGATCTATCAATCCGACCAGAACTATGACGTGCGCAACGCAATCCTGAACGCCTTGTTCTTGCAGCAGAACGGGAAGGCGCTCGTGGACCTGGCACGCAGCGAAAAGGACCCGCAGCTAAAACGCAGAATTATCGAAAAGATGGCGTTGGTTCATAGCAAAGAAACGACCGATTACATGTTGGAGCTGCTGAAATGAACCGCTTCGCGCTTTTGCTTCTCGCTTCGACTCTGTTCGCCCAAAATCGGCAGCCGAACGTGTCGAATACGCACCTGGAAACGCGCGCGTTTTCCGGTGATTTGGCTTCCGAAATGAAGATTAAGGGCCCAGCATGGTTTGGGTACGAAATCAAGACCATGCCGGGCGATCATCGAAGCTGCTGTTCTGTGGACGGTTATGAGTGTGGCTGTTCGCTCGAGGACCGATCCGGGAGCACGGTGGTCCGCGGCTCTGCAAACTCTCCCATTCCGCTCGAAGGCTCGACCGCAATGGCGGTTTTGTTTCGGGTGGAGAGCAACGCCGTTCAGAAGATGCGCGCCTTTTCGCTCGATTGCCCGCTGGATGCGGGAGGATTGCCGTTCAGATGGATCACTGGCGTGCCGGTGGCGGCGAGCGTGGCGTATTTGGAAAAGCTGGTCGGATCCGACGAATCGAGGCGCGTCACCGACGGCGCAGTCTTCGCACTTTCCCAGCACGACAGCCCGGAGGCGTTGGACGCTTTGATTCGAATGGCCCACACGAACGCATCCGTTCATGTACGCGAACAGGCGCTCTTCTGGCTAGCGCAGCGGGCAGGCGCCCGGGCGGTTGCGGCCATTCAGGACGCGGTTGTCAATGATCCGAATACAGACGTGAAAAAGCGGGCCGTGTTCGCGCTGTCTCAACTGCCGCCCGCAGAAAGCGTCCCGGACCTGATCGCCGTCGCCCGCACCCAGCGCAACCCGGAGGTACGCAAACAGGCGTTCTTCTGGCTGGGGCAATCGAGAGATCCCCGCGCTTTGGCGTTCATCGAGCAAGTACTGACCAAGTAGCGTCCGGCGTATCGGAGCAACACGCACTCATCCCATAAATGGACACTCCGCCGCGGAGACCTGCGCCAAACGGGCCCAGATCGCGCGAAAAACGAACAATGAACCGGTGGCACGTAACTTGCGTCTTCTTGTAAGCTCCCATGACTGCCTCGGAAGGGCTGTACACCATCTCGCCTTCAAACGATTCAACCATCGCCATTGAAGTGTTCAAGACCGGGCTACTGCGAAAGCGGAAGCACATCCTGTTCTTTGACCAGTTTAATGGCAGTTTGCGCTATTCGCCGGACCAGCCGGAGAGGTCGATGATCGAGATTCTGGTAGACGCCCGAACCGCCGTGTGCCGGGACAAATGGCTCAAAAGCGCCAAACAGCGGCATGTCACCCAATTCGTGCGTGAGCAGGTTCTGGCAGCCGGTCAATATCCCGACATCCGCTTTTCATCGGGGCGCGTATCTAGGAAACCACTGCGCGGCTTCGTGGTTGAAGGCGAGCTCAAGATTCGCGGGGTGAGCCGCATCGTCAAGGTGAACGTGGTGTTGAACCCGATGAAACAAGACCGCTTTCAAGTTGATGGCGATACGGAAATCTGCTTGAGCGATTTTGGTATCAATCGGCCGTCTTCATTCTTCGGCCTGACGGGAACTCGCGATCAGGCGCTGGTGCGACTGCTGCTCTGGGCGACACCGGCGAGTTAAGCCCGGCCTCCGGACAGCCGTTTTGGGCCGCCATTTTCCATACGGCGAGTGTTACTATCGCAATCGTCCTGATGAGAAAACCGCTTCGCCTGATTTGCTCGGTTCTGCTCCCGATTCTTGTCTCCGTATCCACGCTGTCGGTGTTGCGAGCCCAATCGCCTAACGAAGATTGGTGGAGGCGCGCCGTCCTGTATGAGATCTATCCGCGCAGTTTCGGCGATACCAATCAGGACGGCATCGGCGATCTGAACGGCGTTACCGAGCATCTTGGCTATCTGAAGGATCTGGGTGTAGACGCCGTCTGGCTGACGCCGTTTTACCCTTCCCCGCAGGTCGATTTCGGCTATGACATTTCCAACTATGAAGCGATCGACCAGCAGTTTGGAACCATGGCGGATTTCGACCGGCTCATGAGCGAAGCCAAAAAACGGAATATCCGGATGATTGTCGACATGGTGTTGAACCACACCTCCGATAAACACCCGTGGTTCATTGAATCGGAATCTTCGACGAAAAATCCAAAGGCCGATTGGTACATCTGGCACGATCCAAAGCCAGGCGGTGGGCCCCCGAACAATTGGCAATCCATCTTTGGCCATTCCGCCTGGACGTATGTGGCAGCGCGCAAGCAGTACTATTACCACGCGTTTTACAAGCAGCAGCCGGACCTGAACTGGCGGAATCCGGACGTACGCAAGGCCATGTACGATGTTCTTCGCTTCTGGATGAACAAAGGCGTTTCCGGATTCCGTTTGGACGCGATTACAAGCCTTTTTGAAGACATCGGGCTGAAAGACGAGCCGTACCTTGCGGGCACCGACGCCTACGGCGAACGCAACGTATCGCGCGTCTACACCGACAATTTGCCGGAAGTGCATCAAGTGCTGCGCGAACTGCGCAACGTGGTAAACGAGCATCCCGGATGCATTCTCATTGGAGAAACCTATCTGCCGAATGTGGGCGAGCTGGCGAAAATGTACGGTCGAAACAACGACGAGCTACAACTCCCTATGGACACCCAGCTTGGGTTCACGAATCGCTTGGCTGTGCCGGAATTCCGCAGCAAGATGTCTGAAGCCGAGACCAAGCTGAATGGCAACGTCCCGTTGTTCGTATTTGAAAATCATGACAACCCGCGCAGCATCAACCGCTACGGAGATGGGAAACACGACGGCGAAATCGCGCGGTTACTCGCCACAGTGCTGCTTACGCCGCGCGATGCGGCGCTGATTTATTACGGCGAGGAGCTGGGGATGGTGGACAATCCGCCGAAGAGCAGAGAAGAAGTAAAAGATCCGATCGGCAAAATCGGCTGGCCGAAAGAGAAAGGACGCGATGGGGAGCGGACGCCGATGCAGTGGAACGCGGGCGTTGATGCGGGTTTCAGCACGGCAAAGACAACCTGGCTGCCCGTGGCGCCGGACTACAGAACGGTGAATGTAGCGAACGAAGAGGTAGACGCGAATTCGCTGCTGAATTACTATCGCGAGCTGATCGCTTTGAGAAAGCAGAACCGGCAGCTCCGGGATGGCGATTTTATTCTCGTAGATAAATCCAATAAAAACGTGCTCTCCTACCTCCGAAAAACAAGCGATGGAAAGGCAGTGCTAGTGACGCTCAACTTCACGTCCGACACGCAGACGATGTCGTTCCACTTGCCGCCAGGAGTGCAGGGTACACACCTCAAACTGCGACTCGCTTCGTTTGCGAATGCGGCCGGGGACACCGATCTGGAGCACGTCAGCTTACCTGCTTACGGAGCGTATGTGGCACAAGTAGAGCCATAAATTCCGGTTTCACCGCACGGCGGGGTCAGGCCTGGCGCGACTCAACAATCCGCCGCACGATGGTCCGGCTGGCTTCTATCAATGCCGCATGATCGACACTGAGGACCTCGACATCCGCCAACGAAAGCTTCCGGATGTCCCATAGGCCGACGCTGGTCCAGCGCGAATCGTAATAAGACCACCATTGAGTGCCGTTCCACTTGCCTTGGTCAAAAATGCGGCGAGCCCAGACGCGCGTGTGCGTGTAGTCGCGCACCACAATTTCCGACGGCCGCAGATTCAGACGCACGAGCTGAGCCGGGTCGTCCAGGTCGCAGACCGAAACACGATCAGAGAGCTGGTATTTTCCGATAGCGCGAAAACTGCCGGGCAGGCTTGGGCTCCCTTCGAGGAGCGCTGGCGTCCATTCCGGAAAGCGCCCGAACGCTTCCGCAATCGCGCCCGCCGCTGAATTGCTCAGGTAGAGCACACTATAGAGCTCCGGATTGTCCAGGCGTCCGCCTCCGCGGCCGGGAATAAAGAGACCACCGCCGGGTTCTCTGGCGCCGGCTTTCGGAAGAAAGGGGAAGACGCGATAGAGGGCCGGCAAGTCGCGTCAGGCGTATGCGCCTTGCACAATACCGTCAATTGCACGGATCACGGGCGCGGCGCCTTCCGTCGTAAGCACGTCAATCGGGCGCGCACCGCCCAGAAGAGGTTCGGAACCAACCAGCCACAAGGCCGCGGCCTCACGATTATAGGCGCGCAGAATACGGGTCAGAATATCGTGCAAATCGACGATGCGGCGGCCCATTTCCGCCCCGATTGATTCTGTTCCCGCGCCCCAGCGCGAGACTTGCGCCCGGTCGGCGCCCAGCAGCCTTGCTGCGGCATTGCTGCCAACCGCATCGACGACACGTTTCAACAGCGGACGAACATCGGCCAGCGTATCGGCGGAGGCTAGCAGCATAACCGTGCCCGCCACCGGTTTCCAGAGCCGTTTCGCGTTTCGTCGGGCGCGGCGGACGGGTGCCATACCTCCACTGTATCTCAACATGATGTGTTGAGCAAATTTGCGCCAATGAAGAAAGCCGCCTAAATACGTGCATTCGCTACGATGAAGGGGAATCGATGAATCTCTCCTCTGTTGACCTGAAAAAGACGGTCAACTTACCCAAAACACGCTTCGAGATGCAGGCCAAACTGCCCGTGAACGAGCCCAAGATGCTCGCGCACTGGGAGACGATGGGCCTCTATCGCCGTATCCGAGAATCGCGTGCCGGACGGCCGCAGTTCATCTTTCACGACGGTCCGCCTTACGCCAACGGGAACATTCACATCGGGACCGCGTTCAATAAGATCGTCAAGGACCTGGTAATCAAGTCGAAGAATATGGCGGGTTTCGACGCGCCTTACGTTCCGGGTTGGGACTGTCACGGCTTGCCCATCGAATTTCGAGTTGACCAGGAATTGGGCAAGCGCAAGGCCTCTATGTCGGTCGCCGAAATTAGAGCCCAATGCCGTGCCTACGCTGCCAAATTTGTTGACATTCACCGTCAGGAATTCAAGCGGCTCGGTATTTTCGGCCGATGGGAAGATCCGTACCTCACGATGAGTCCCGAGTACGAAGCGATCATCGCGCAGGCTTTCGTCGAGTTTCTGCACAACGACTATGTCTACAAGGGCCTCAAGCCGGTGCATTGGTGCATTCACGACCAGACGGCGCTTGCCGAGGCCGAAGTCGAGTACGAAAATCACACAAGCCCGTCCATCTATGTGAGATTCGTGCTCGCGACCGATCCCGCGCTGATCGATCCCGCTCTTGCGGGCCGGAATGTGCATTGCCTCGTCTGGACCACGACGCCT
This sequence comes from uncultured Acidobacteriaceae bacterium, assembly GCA_963722935.1. GTDB lineage: Bacteria > Acidobacteriota > Terriglobia > Bryobacterales > Bryobacteraceae > Bog-105. Next base: position 910,003 of record CAVROY010000004.1, read on the forward strand.
TGGACGATTCCCGCTAATGTGGCCATCGCCTTCAATCCAAAGCTCGAGTACGTTGCAGTCGATACTCCGGAAGGTGTCGCAATCGTTGCCGACGGCCTGCTGAAGAACGTTTCGGAAGCGCTTGGCTGGGATCAAACCGTGCTCGCGCGCTTCCCCGGATCGAAGCTGGAAGGCGTCGTCTTCCGGCATCCGTTCATCGATCGCGATTCCGTCGGGCTTCTTGGAGATCACGTCACGCTCGAGCAGGGCACCGGTGCGGTCCACACAGCGCCCGGTCACGGACAGGAAGATTTTGTCGTTTGCCAGCGCTATGGGATTCCGGTGTATTGTCCGGTGGACGCAGCAGGGCGCATTTTTCGAGCGGAGGGTGCGAGCGGAACGTTGCCGGAGGAACTGATCGGCAAAACCGTCTGGGAGATTAACCCGATTGTGATTCGATTGCTCCGCGAACGCGGCGCGCTGGCCGACGAAGAGCGTGTGGATCACAGCTATCCGCACTGCTGGCGCTGCCACAACCCCGTGATCTTTCGCGCAACGGAGCAGTGGTTCATCGGAATGGACCGTCAAGAGTTCCGTTCTCGCGCTTTGGAAGCCATCAAGACCGTGACATGGCATCCGGACTGGGGCGAAGAGCGCATCTCGAATATGGTGGCGACCCGGCCCGATTGGTGCATCTCGCGGCAGCGCGTGTGGGGCGTACCGATTCTGGTTTTTTATTGCCAGGACTGCGGAGAGCCGTTCATCGACCGCGCCGTCCAGGAAAAGATCGTCGAAGAATTCCGTCTGCACACTTCCGATATTTGGTATTCCCGCTCGACATCCGAGCTGTTGGGGACCGACGCGGTCTGCGGCAAATGCGGCAGCACATCGTTCCGAAAAGAGACCGACATTCTGGACGTTTGGTTCGATTCCGGTTGTAGTCATCTCGCCACTCTGACCCCGGAAAACGGCCTGCGCTGGCCCGCGGATATGTACCTGGAAGGCGGCGATCAATATCGCGGCTGGTTCCAAAGCTCGCTGCTGGTCGGAGTCGGATTGAAGGACGCTTCGCCGTATCGCGAATGCGCGACCAGCGGTTGGACTCTCGACGCAGAAGGTCGCGCGATGTCGAAATCGCTGAACAGCATTGGACCGGAGAAGATCGTGGCCACGCGCGGAGGCGATATTTTGCGGCTGTGGGTCGGGTCGGTCGATTTTATGGAGGACGTGCGCCTCTCCGACACGATTCTGGACCGATTGGCAGAGGCCTATCGAAAATTGCGCAACACATTCCGCTGGATGCTTGGAAACCTGGGCGACTTCAATCCCGAGGTCGAAGGCATTGCCGCAAATCGACTGAGCGGAATCGACGCATGGATCCTGGTACGAGCCGAAGAGCTGGTGCGCCGGTGCCGCGCCTTCTATGAGGAATACGCTTTTCACAAGGTCTATCGTGCGATTTACGATTTTGCGGTGACGGACCTGAGCGCGCTTTATTTTGAGGTGTCGAAGGACCGCCTCTATACCGGCGCGCCCGCTTCGCGCGACCGTCGAAGCGCGCAAACAGCCCTGCATCGCATTCATCTGGCGCTGGTTCGCCTGCTCGCTCCAATCCTTTCGTTTACATGCGAAGAGGTCTGGCGGCACACCAAATTCGGTACGGCAGATTGCGAAAGCGTGCACATGGCCTATTTCCCGAAGCCGGAAGACCTCACTCGTGGCATGCAGGCCGGTGAACGAAACCAGGCGCCGAAATGGGAGCGGCTCGTCCCGGTTCGCGATCAGGTTCTGAAGGCGCTCGATACGGCCAGAGAGGACAAGCTGATTGGTTCTCCGCTGGAAGCTGCGGTTTTCCTGCGCGTCAGCGGCGAGATGTTCAAGCTGCTCGACGAATTAGCCGCGGATCTCCCGGCCTGGTTCGTCGTGTCGCAAGTATTCCGCGAGCCCGGCGCCACAGAGAATCTCGAAATTCGCGTGGAGCGGACGCGCGGCGATAAGTGCGAGCGCTGCTGGAAATACAAAACAGACGTCGGCAGCAACCAGGATTTTCCGACCGTTTGCGCCTCCTGTGCGGCCATTTTGCCGGAGTTCTTGACGTAACGTGCCTTCCCGGAATCGCCTGTCTCGGTATTTTCCGTTCGGCGCAGCCTTGCTCGTGGTCCTCGCAGATCGCATCACCAAGTTGCTCATTCAGCGGTCGATCAGCGCCTTTAACGATGTCTCCATCATTCCGGGCTGGCTGCGCATCATACATACGGAGAACCCGGGCGCGGCCTTCGGAGTGTTGGCCGATGGAAACGCATTTATCCGAACGGCCGTCTTGATTGGCGTCTCTACTCTGGTCTTGATTTTCGTTGTTTCTGCGCTGTGGAACCAGAGCGGCGTGTTTGCGACAGGAATTACGCGCTTGGGCTTAGGCTTGATTTTGGGCGGCGCGGCCGGAAATTTATACGACCGCATCGTGCATGGAACGGTCACCGATTTCATTGAGGTGTATCACGCCGGGTGGTCCTTCCCAGCCTTCAATGTGGCGGATAGCGCGATTACCGTGGGAGCCGCTTTGCTCCTGCTGGATCTTCTCCTCTCGAGACGCAAGCGCGTCCAGCATCAGGAAGGTTTTGCACACAAATAGCCGATGTTTCCCAGGCTCATCCAATTCGGTTCGTTCTACATCCCCACTTACGGCGTTCTGGTAGCACTCGGCTTTCTTGCGGGTCTGGGCATTACGGTGCGCCTCGCGCGGCGCGCCGGTCTTCCAGCGGAAAAGATCTCGAACCTGGCCGTTTATTGCGCGATTGCCGGAATTCTGGGTGCAAAGCTGTTCATGTTTCTGTTCGATATCGGGGATTATATCCGCAATCCTGGCCAGATTTTCACCCTCGATACCCTGCAGGCCGCGGGCGTTTTTCACGGCGGCTTCATCGTCGCTTTTTTGGTCGCGCTGCTGTATATAAGACGTCAGCATTTGCCCGCTTTTCCCGCTATGGACGCGTTCGCGCCGGGCATTGCACTGGGTCAGGCGATTGGCCGGATCGGATGTTTTGCAGCGGGTTGCTGCTGGGGCAAGGAATGCGATCTGCCGTGGGCCGTGCATTTCCGCAGCGATGAAGCCGCTCCCGTACCTCTGGGCAAGCCGCTTCATCCCGTCCAACTCTATGAATCGGCCGCAGATCTGCTCATTTTTGTGATTCTCTACCGTCGTTATGGCCGCACCCACCGCCCGGGGCAAATCATAGGTCTATATCTGGTCCTCTATTCCGTCGCGCGCTTTATTATCGAATTCTTCCGCGAACACGAACAGGCCCTGGTTGGGCCGTTTTCTTTGACGCAGTGGATCGCTCTGGCGCTTTTCGGCTTGGGCGCCGGTATTCTCTTGTTTGGCCGCCAAACAGTGCTCACCAGCCCGCAAGAAGCGGCACACACAAGGCCTTCTCTAGTTTGAATAGCGGTTCTCGCGGTCACCTAGGCTCGAGTCCTCCTCAACTACACTCGCAGCATAAGTAATGCTGAGGAATTTCTATTTTAATGGCTGGGAATGCGTTCGAGTATCCGGAATCCGTTTGCAAATGCGATCTGCCGGTAATGGCTCTCAAGATACGGTTCCATAATCTGACGATCGGGCGGCGGGTGACGATAAGCGGGAAATATGGACCTGAGCCGGTCGCCCGCAAGAACGGTGTCCCATAAGACGTACCGCACATTCTTGCGCTCGATATTCTCCACTGCCTGACGAAACAGGTAATCGGCCGCCGGATCGTATAGAAACACTCCGAGCTGCGTGGGATTGCGCAGGTCGGCAAGAAAATAATAGACCGGTCGGTGCGGATAGACAAAGACGTAATCGCCGGGCCGGGTGTGCTCCAGCAAGAAGCTAAGAGCGGGATCGTTTTCGCGCGCGTACAGCGTTCCGCGGCGGGTGTGGAGGGGCGTCTTTGCCGCGGCTGCCCCGAATATGCAGTTGGTCCCGTTCAAAATCACAAACACGGTAATCACGACGGCCGCGTGCTTGAAAAACCGATTTGGCGACAACTCGCACAGCGTGAAAAAGAGCACCGCAAGAAGAAGGCAGCCGCTCCTCATGTGACCGATGTCCCACCTGTGAAGTTCAGATGCGAGAATCGCAAAGGCAACGAACCAATAAGGCAGCCACTCCCGGCTAAAAGCTCTGGTCTTTTGAAGGCACGCCAAACCGGGGGTAGCGATCGGAAACGCGAGCATCGCCAGGAACGGAGCGCCAAGCGCGGCAACGATTCCGACAGCGAATGGCCACGGAAGCGAAGCGTGAAGGTCGCTGAACCACCCCGGAATCGCGATCTCCCAAAGAGGATAACCGTAAGGGACGGCATTGAGCCGCGGATAGACCGTCATCGGCAGCAGTAAAGTTGTGTAAATCAGATCGCCCAATGCTCCGGCTCTTGCATAGCAGGAAAATTCGACAGCAAGTGGAAGAACGTACCCGGCGGATAGGATCGCCAGGCAGCGGCGTCGCATCCGCGGCTGCAACACGAACAGCGACGCCGCAAACGCAATCGCCAGGTATAGACCTTTCTCCTGAAGCAAACAGCTCACCCAGCCCGCCAATAGGCTTGCCACAAACAGGAGCAGATAGCCCGTTCGCCGATTGGCACCTTCCATACGAAGTTTGCCCTCTGCCGCAAGGAAGAGCGTGAATGAGAGCAGCGCGAACATGTCCGCGTCGTAATGCGGGCTATTCATCACGGCCATGGGAATGGAAGTTGTCACGACAAATGCAACCGCGAAGAGGCCGACCCCGCCGATTCGGCGTGACAGATGGAAAATCAAGACTGCAATTGCTGTGCCCTCCACGAGCAGCAGACCTCGCGAAGCCGCGATGCTGGTTCCGAAAATTTTGAAGATGAGCGCCAGCCAGTAATAGGATCCTGGCGCGTAGAACTCAAGGAAATCTCGGGCTGGCATTCCTCCACGCAGAATGAGCTGGGCTCCATATTCTGAGGCGCCTTCATCCGGAGACCAGGTCAACACGCGGACGAAGGGGAATAGATAGAGCGCCGCTAGAGCGGCAACGACGACGTAAGGGAGAAGCTTGCGCGCGTAGATAACGAGTGCCGGAGCGGACTCGAACTCAAAAGAAGAGGTTGGCGCGGAGGCACCCAAAAAAGACAGTGCCCGCCAACTTGGCTAAATCTCCCCAGCCCTCCTTGTACGCATCGAATTCGGCTCGTACCACGGGAATTGCCCGGTTCCGATCGCACTGAATGAGAGCATGTGGAACATTTGCGAAAAGTTTACAATTGCGCTCCTGTGCTCGAACTACAAGTGCTAGAGTAAGAAACCTAGTTGGGGGTTTATACATTGAATATAGAGATTCCCCGAATAGGGCGTAGGACCGGAGGGGCACCCGTTTCTGTGGCCCTGCTGGGTTGCGTTCTCTGGCTCGGGGCGCCCGCTTCACAGGCCTTTGGCCGCAACATACAAGATCAAGTCGGCGAGCGCGAATCCGCCGGAGATGTGGCCGGAGCCCGGTCCTTATTGGAAGAGCAGGTACGGGCAAACGGCTCAGATGCGAACGCCGTCCAGGCACTTGCAGAGTTCCTGGATCGTCATGCTGACCCCGGCCGCCGCGACGCCTACCTGAAGTGGGCCGCCGAGGAAAAAGACCCGCTGAAACAAAAGCTGGCCCTTCATCAGGTCGTGTTGCTTGATTTCATGGAGGACAATCCGGGCGCTCTTTCCCGGGATTTGGGGCGGTATCGGGCCACAGGCGCGGCCGACCTCGCTGAACCCACCCGGAGTTCGCCTCTTGATGCTTACTCCAAAGTAGTCATTCCTGGTCCATTAGCTTCTTTCGCTCGCATGGCGGCGTTGACCCCCGATGTGGCGCCGGAACAATTGCTTCCAGCGCTGGCGCGTAATGTGGTCACCAATGGTTATGAGGCGGCCGGTAATGAGTCGCTCGATCAAACCGAATATTTGCGGCTATTGATCCGCTACGTGGGTCAGGCAAAAGAGTTGCAGGCGATGGCCGGAAGCGCGCAAAAAATCGTCATCCCGAACTGCGACAGCGAAGAAACAGGCAATTTGCTGAAGATTCTGGGTTTTCGGATGCGTGGATCGTGCGGCGGAGACCTGGTGCTCGAGACCGTGAACCCCACCCGCGCGTTTTTGACCGTCGATTCCGGTTTTCCTCTCACGCAATTGGAGCAGGATCTGCGCGCCAATCACCGTTTCGAATTCGGTTACGCGCCAACCCATGTACCGGTGCTGTACAACGCTCAATACTGGATTGCGGCAGCTGGTCACAACACGCAGCAGGATTTCCTCGATGCGTTTTTGTCCGATCCGTCGTTATGCCGGCTCTACCTCGGTTTGTCCCATCTGGACCGGCCAACGGCCGAAGCGCTTCGCAAACAAGCCAGTGTAGCCCGCCTGAAACTTTATGCGCACGTTCTGGATTTCTTTGGCAGCATGTTCCAGGTGCGCAACGGCGTTGCGGTGGTGCCCGGCTCCCCAAAAGCATGGGCTTCCTTAGCGGGCGCTTCACCCAACAACCCCGGTGCATTTTTTGAAAAGCTGATTTCCACCGATGATGGCTGGCTGGCGAGTTATTTCGATGCGCTGATGCGTATTGAGGGGCCGTCCGCAGCCTACCTGACGCAACCAGAGCGAATCAAGCGTTTCTATGAAGCGATACGTGGCAAGGTGACGAGCCCCGGACCGGCGCGCCCGGTCTTTCGCTCCAGCACGGAGCTACTGCTGCTGACCAGTTCTTTGCGCCTGGACGCGAACGGGCAACCGCACATTCCCGGCGATCTTCAGGTTTGGCAGAACCTCTTCATCCATCATCCTCACGGAAAATACGACGGACGTTTGACACGTTCAGCTGCGACGTGGCGTACCGGCGACGATCTGGTCGAGGCGCTCTTCGCGCTCACCCGCAAGTCCGTCGAGAATGAGCCGCTGCGAATCTACCTGGCTCTGAACGACGTCGATCGAGGGCGCTCGCATCCTATGTCGGAGCATCTGGCGGCGCGGCTCGTCAATGCCTTTCGCACATACTCGGCGCAATACATCGTTTTTGCGGATGTACCAGCTTTGAGCGAAACATCCATCGAGCATTATCTGGATACCTGCGCCTACGTGGGCAATATCCATGACAGTCTAATGCGGGCCGACACGCTCGGCACTCTACAGGCGCTGGTCGAGTTGTGGAGAATTTTCAGCGTTCAAAACTCTATTCCGCCGGACGTTCAGGACTCGAGCTTCGCCAAGCTGATTGCACCGTTCGGGCACATCCGCCAATCGGGCGAGTTATTCGATGCGGGACGTGCTGGCGTCAATGATCTCTTAGCAGCTGCGAACGTTCCCGCCGATGTCGCCCGCCAGGATGCCGTAATGGATCTCCTGGTGGGTAAGTTACATCGCAGCGAAGGCGGCGCTCTGTCCGTGCCGTCGGAAAATTTCCTGCGCGTCTTCGATGCGCAACTTTTGGTTCCTCTCGATACGTTGTTCACGGCTGCAGACAAGGTAACCAAGGGAACGGCCGATGCGAAGACCTTCAAGAACATCGACGAGCAGCTCAGTCGCTTGGAAGAGGCCCACTCGGTGCACTCCTCGTTATCGAGTGAGGAGAGAAGCGCGTTCTCCCTGGGTTACTGGAGCGATCGGCACGTCGAACAGGAACGCAAACTGAGTTCCCTCAAGCTGCTGAAGGGTACTGAGAAAAAGGAAGTACGGGACGCTCTCGCGCCTTTCCTGCGCGATTCGCTGGTCGGCATTTTATACAGCTACTATGCCCCTTCAGGCGCCGAGTTGCTGTTGACCAACCCTACATTTGTGCGCAGCCATGACTTCATCGGACCGGAGAACGCCTCAGCCGCCTGGCGCACCACCGAAGTTGCCGGAATCGGCTGGCCGGCAAGCGCGGGTGGACGCCTGATGGGATCTTTAATTGCGCTTCCCTACGCGATTGCCGAAGCCGAGCAAAATTTCCTTACGCCCAAGCGCGAGCAGGCGCTCATCTGGACCGATCTGGTACCTCAGATGATCGCCGACGTGACTGTGAACCGCTGGAAGAGTGTCCGGCCCGAACAGGTTCGTTGGGTAGCGCTGCATATCGCGCGCGGTCGCATCTTGCTGGCCGAGGCAGCCTTGGACCCGGCGGCCCAAGGGCCGATTCTGGACTCCTATCGCCGCTTCGCGGATCCCGCGCAGGTGGAGAGACTTCAGGATCGACTGCGCGCTGGAGAGTTTGAAGCCGCTGCATCGGCAGTCCCGCCCTCTGTGCTGTTCGCCTTGGCAAGCGATCCGGCCCTGAAAAACGTCGCCCCTGATGTCACTTCCCACGAAATTGACAATATGGCCGCTCGAAACGATCCGGCCTTATCGGCTGCGGCCATCTCGCGTTGCTTCGGAACTCCAAAGCCCACGCTGACACATTCCTACCAGCCCGGCCTCTTATATCTGCGAACCTTTCCGGCTTTGATGGGATATTCGAGCCGGATCTTGGCCGAAAGCTGGGAATCGAATAATCTATTCTATGCGGCGCTGGCCGATGAAGCTGGCATACCGGTGGATCAGCTCGATACGTACGTTCCCGAATGGAACCGAACGACAATTGAAAATATCTTCGCTACGCATTTGGAAGACTGGCCCGCGCTGCTCCGCTCCCTGTATACAACCGCGAACAGCGTCAAGCAGCACAATACGCAGAGGGCTGGCGTGAACACTCTGGAGAATTAGACCCGATGAGAACCTCGTTACGCATTGGTTGCGCTGCGGCAATGATCGCTCTGGCGGGCGGTTTTTGGATGCGCGCGCAGGACCAGAGCCAATCCACCTTTCACGTGAAAGTCGACATGGTGGTGCTCAGCTTCAGCATCACCGATCAAAAAGGTAAATACGTGAATGGGCTGAAGCCGAAAGATTTCCGGATCTACGAGGACGAGATTCCCCAGAAGATCGCCACGTTTGTGGAGGGAAATCATGCGCCGTTACAGGTCCTGGAGGACGGGCAAACGCGGCCGCTGCATGGCTCCGAAGCCGCGAATGCAGCGGGCGTGCGCGATCCCAATGTGATCGATTTACGCTCCGACGCGATGGGGACCAACGTGTTTGTGCTGTTCGATACCAGCAATTACATGTACCGTGGGTTTGTATATGCCTCCGATGCAATTGCAGACTTCATTCGTGGTCTTGATCGTGCGGATTCCATCGCCGTCTATACCTACAGCCGGAATCTGAACCGCGCCGTGCCGCTGAACCGCGATCGGGTTTCCGCCATTGCAGGATTGCGAAGCGCCGTCGCGGGCGACGACTCCGCACTGTATAACTGCCTGCTGCTGACTCTCCGCGACGCCTCGAAAGTGCCGGGACGCAAAGTCGTCATCGTCTTTTCCAATGGACCGGACAACGCCAGCATGGTGGCGCCCGACGATGTGCGAGCGGTTGCGGAAGACGAAGGGATCCCCATTTACGTGATCTCCACGAGCGAAGTGAACAAAGATCCCATATCCTCGACCATCTTCAAAAGAATTTCGACCAATACGGGCGGCAAGAGCTACTTCGCGAGAACCTGGCAGAAGCAGGTGGAAGCGTTCGAATCCATTCGCGAAGATCTCGGAAACAGCTACACGATCACCTACTACCCGCAACCGAATCCGAACGAAGGCTTCCGGAAGATTCGAGTGGAATTGACTAGCGATGCAGCGAGGAAATTCAAAATCCGCGCCCGGCCTGGATATCGGCCACAGCGCGGCATCTGACGCCGCTTATTTAGGCAGTTCTACACCTTTCTTGACCGGAAGCGGACCCCAGGCCTGGCAAACCGGCATAAGTTGAACCACGTTGATGTTAACGTGAGGCGGCCGCGTCGCAACCCAATGGATTGCGTCGGCGATGTCTTCCGCGGTCAGCGGCACGGTGCCTTCGTAGACTTTCTCGGCGCGCTCCTTGTCGCCATGAAAGCGGACTTCGGAAAACTCCGTTTTGCACAAGCCGGGCTGGATATCCGTGACGCGAACGGCCGTGCCGAGCACGTCAGCCCGCAGACAATAGCTGAATTGGTGCACGAACGCCTTGGTCGCACAGTACACATTTCCGCCTGGATAGGGAAACTCAGCCGCTACGGAGCCGAGATTGATGATGTGCCCCCGATTGCGCTGGACCATCCCCGGCAAAAGCAGCCGCGTGCAGTAGACCACGCCTTTGACGTTTGCGTCGATCATATTCTCCCAATCTTCCAGGTCCGCCGCTTGCGCGGGATCAAGTCCCAGTGCACCGCCGGCGTTGTTGATGAGGATGTCGACCTCGGCGAATCGTGCGGGCAGCTTGGCGATTGCGTTCTCCACCTCGTCCCGGCGACCGACATCGAAATGTAAGGGCAGGAATTTATCACCGAGCTCTTTCTGCATCTCTTCCAGCCGGTTCTTGCGGCGCCCGGTACCCACCACCTGAGCGCCATCTTTCGCAAAACGCCGGGCTGTGGCTTGCCCGAATCCGGAGGTCACTCCTGTCACGAAAACAATCATGCTTTCAGCATAGAATCCGTCCAGTTTCCACTGGGCTCGACCGGGCAATCCAGCTTCTGGTGTCTGTGTTAGCCTGATTAAGTTCTCGCTAACTAACGCCAAGCCCGCTTGTTTGTGGGCCGCCAGACCTTCGTCCATGTCGCTGCAAGTCTTTCTCGAAGCTCAACTGCTCGGAGCCGAAGAGTTCCTCACCGGGCAATCTTCCGGGCAGGCCAGCGGGACCGGCGAACTGGCCGGCCGTTGCGCCTGGCTGAACCTGTTTTGCGAGGTTTTGCCAAGAGCTCTTTTAGCCGAGCTGCGTTTGTCTTCCATGCTGCTCGGTTCCAGCAGCGCCGAACAATTCTTGCTGGTACTCGCTGAAGAGGACATCCCGCGCGCTAACGAGCTTTTGACGCGTGTTGCGGAAGCCATCGCGCAATTCTCCGGCGGCACGCTTCGATTCGTCTGGGCAGCTACGGAAAATTTGGGACCCTGGCCGGTCGTGAGCAAGCGTTTAGAGGACGCGTTGCTCGCTCACAGGGCAGCGCCTCTCACCGGCAAGCCGGACATGCTTCAAATGTTTTCGTCGTTTGAAGAGAATCGCGCCTCGGGCGGTGAATCCTATTTTGCGGGGTTCGCGGAAAAGCTGCATACGGCCTCTCGCGTGGGTTGGTCGAGTAGCGAGCCCGCTCTTCTGACGTGGGATGCGGGACAGTACTCGTGGTCCTTAACCGAATCGAGCGCGGAAGATGGCATTCTCTTTCCCCGCCGGTTCGCGCTCGACGATGCGGGCGTTCCAGCGTCCCCGGCTGAACTCGCCGCCCGGGCGGAAGGCACTCCTCGCTGGGGCATTCTGAAGGGCGATGTCGATCAATTCGAGGCGCAGTTGAAACGCGCCGCAAGCATCGAAGATCATATCCATCTTTCCGTGCTGTTCAAAGAATTCTTCGCCGGTGAGCTTTCGCTGCAGTGCACAATGGGCGATTTCTGGCGCAAGGTCAGCATCCTCTATCGCGGCGGCGACGACTTTGCGGTAATCGGCAGTTGGGACGCGCTGCTTCTGCTGGCGCGCGAACTGGAGCGTCTGTTTGAAGGATTCGCCGAACAGAATTTGCAGATGCTTCCGGGTCTCGAAGCCAAGACTATCGGTATGGCTCTGGCTATCGCACCCGAAATCGATACTCCCCTAGCTGAAGTATTCGGAAACGCGAGCGAGCAGCTACGCCGCGCCAAAGCTGTCGAACCGGGAACATTTTATGTGTTTGGGCGAGCACTGGAATGGAAGCGGCTGGGCGAAGCGGAAGAGCTGAAATCGAGCCTCATACGCCTGGTTCGCGATTTTGGCTATTCGCCCGATTATGTCCACGATCTGGCGGCGGTATATCGCGAAGCGTTTTCCGCGCGACCGGGCCGTCGCAAAGCCGTGCGTGTCGACAAGCCCTGGCGTATTTATATGCGGCTGGCCGAGATCATTCCGCAATCGCGCGGCAAAGAAGTCGGGAATCTGCGGAATGCAGTGATATCGAACCTCATCGGTAAGCGAACGGCTGCGCTGAAACTGCGCCCTTCGGCGCGCGTGGGTCTCGAGTGGGCACGCTTAGCGAGTGGGGATTCGCGAGTAAAAGCTTGACAGTCGCAAGAAGGAATAGAAATGCCTGAAACAGAAGAGAAAAAAACGGAAGAACGCCGCGGCCCAGAGAATCGGCCGCCTCGCGAAAACCGTCCAGGTGGAGGCCCGCGCGGCAACGATCGCCCGGGCGATAACCGGGGTGGCGACCGCGGTGAGAGAGGCGGGGATCGGAACCGCGAGCAGCGTGGCGCACCGGGAGGGCGTCCGGGCGGCGATCGCCGCGGTGAAGGTCCGCCCGAGATCGATATCGATAAGCTCATCGCCGACAGTCTTTATCTCGACAATCAGGCCCATGTCATTGTGAGCCGGATGCGTGACATGGATTCTGGAACCAAGAGCCAGCTACGGCGGCTGTATAACGCGGTGCGGCGCGCCACGCGGGCTCCTGAAAACGAGCGCCAGCACGAATTCGTCATGGTGCGCGCACGGCTTGCCTATACCATCGCGCGGCATTCTCTGCGCAGCCTCGATCCGCTCGAGCGGCTGCTTTTGCAAGTGACGCGCAAAAACGACACGGGCGGCTATGAACGCTTCCGCGATCTGTTTGAAGCCATCATCGCCTACAACGAATAGCCGGACACCACAGGAAATCTTTACGCATGAGTTCTCACACGGCAACAACTGAACTGACATTCTTGGGAAAGCTGATCCTCGAAGGCGAGATCCAGTGTCAAACCGGTTTGCACATTGGCGCAGGAAAAGGATCGCTCGAAATCGGCGGAGCAGATAATCCGGTGGTCAAGGATGCGTTCGGCGTACCCTACATTCCCGGCAGCTCGCTGCGGGGCCGCCTTCGATCACTGCTCGAACAGACGCTCGGCTTGGCGGTTCCAAGCGAGCTGGTTTACTTGTCGAAGCGCAAAGGACAGGAAGTCCGCATTCATCACAGCGACCGGCCCGACGATGAAGTTTGTGTTCTGTTTGGCAGGAACCCTGGCCGGATGGAAAAAGTGAGCGGCGAAGCCATTGAAGCGTCCGCTGCCACGCCTTCGCGTCTCACGGTCTACGATGCACCGCTGGTGGTCGATAGCATCAGCCCGGCGATGCGTGAAAATCTCGATGACGAGCTGACGGAAGTGAAAAGCGAGAACGCGGTGGATCGGATTACCTCACAGGCAAATCCGCGAACCCTCGAGCGCGTTCCCGCCGGCGCACGTTTTCGATTTCGGATGGTTCTCGACGTGCTTTGCCCTGAAGATAAACCGCTGCTGGCGCGTGTGAGCGAAGCGTTGCGGCTGCTCGAAGACGACGCATTGGGAGGTGGCGGAAGCCGCGGCAACGGACGCATCGCGTTTACCGGACTGACGCTCACCTGGCGAAGCAAGGACTATTACGCGAAAGGCGCCAGCGAAAACGCCCTCCTCTCGGCTGGGGATTTGACCGCTTTACAACAGCTCGCCAGTGCGGAAGACTTTCAAAACAAACTCGAATAGATGCAGCCTGCACTTCTGATTCGCCTGCGACCGGCTGGACCGTGGCGCTACGGCCCGGGAGACGGCGGCGAAGATCGCTCTGATTCACGCATCGACACGCTCTATCGCAGCGACCGGCTATTTTCCTCCATTACGCTCGCTATGGAGAAGCTCGGCGCGCTCGAAGAATGGCTGGAAGCAACCGCACGCGCATCGCGTCCAGCCGTTGTCTTCAGCTCTCTGTTTCCTTACCAGGCCGAGACGCTATTCGCCCCGCCACCTGCCACGCTCTGGCCGCCGCCCGCGTCGCTCGTGACCGCTCCCAGCCCGGTGTTTCTGTCGAAGATTCGCTGGAACGCGTCCCGATTTGTGCCGCTCCCGCTGATTGAGTCGATCCTCATCGGGCAGCCGATACTCGCGGATCAATGGATCCCGGATGCAGAAAGCGGATGTCTTTTGCGCCGTGATCGCCCAAGCGCAAGTCCTCTTCGCGTCGTCGTTCGTGCAAACGCCGCGGTCGATCGCGTGGCGCCCGGCGCCGTACACGTTCACGCTTCGGCATGCGCGGAATTTGAGAGCTCATCCGGTCTGTGGTGCTGCGCCCGTTTCGCCGATGCCTCTGCCGAATCCACCTGGAAAGAACGTCTCCATGCCTGTTTCCGCCTGCTGGCCGACACCGGCTTTGGAGGGCGCCGCAGCAGTGGCTGGGGACAGGCGCATGCGCCGGAGTTTCAAGACGGCCCCTGGCCCGGTCTGCTGTTTCCCAAGCTGGCTCGCCTTCGCAATGGGGCGAGTAGTGACGAACCGCCGCTGCATTGGCTGCTGTCGCTCTATTCGCCTGCGGAAACCGATTCCATCGATTGGACCGGGGGCGATTACCAGCTCACCGTCCGCGGAGGACGCATCGGCAGTGTCGCAGGATTTGGAATTAAAAAGAGAACCGTCCGGATGATCGCAGAAGGTTCCGTCGTTGCGGCGCAAAACATGCCGGTGGGTGCGGCCCTAGACGTTTCGCCGGCCGGCTTTGCACACCCGGTCTATCGATCGGGCTTCGCGATTGCACTTGAATTGCCCACTGCCGCCGCTCCCGACATTCAACCGGTCGAAATGCCGGTGGACCCGGAGGCTTTGGAGCCTCGGCCGTGTCCGGAACCGGAAGAACCCGCAGCAACTCCGGAAACAAGCGAGACTTCGACCAATGAAGTATAGAGTGACCGCTTTGACGCCGCTCCTGGTCGGCGATGGTGGGGAATTGGCGCCCATCGATTACATGGTCTGGAAAGATCAGGTCAATGTGCTCGATCAAAACCGCATTTTCAAACTGCTTTCGCGCGGCCCGCGGCTCGAGGGTTACTTGATGCAGCTCCGCAAAGCGACCAAACTCGACTTCGCCTCGTGGGGCGGCTTCGCCCAGAATTTCTCGCAACGCCGCATCCCGTTTGAGCATCCGGAAGCGACGGCCATCTGGAATGCAGCGCCTTCCGAGTCTCTGTTCATCCCGACTTTCGCCTCGAACGATCGCGGCGCCTATCTTCCCGCCTCGGCTCTCAAAGGCGGTCTGCGAACGGGATTGGTCTTCTCGCGCTGGTCGGCCGCCACCATCGAACGTGCAGCCGCATCGCTCGCCGGAGATCGCGTCTCGCGCCGTATCGCCGAAGCGGCGGAGAACAGCGGGGGAGCGGCGCAGGTCCGGATACTGGCCGCGGCCGATAGCTCTCCGGTTTCCGCATCGCAATTCAAAATTTTCACCACTCGTGTCGCTTCGCTCGATAGGCGTCAGGCCGGAAAGCCGCAACTGGCCTGGAAAGTAACGGGACGCGGAAGCGTTCCACCGCAACGGGTGGCGGATGCGACCGCGACCTTCGCCGAGATGGCCGTGCCGGGCGCTTCCTTCGAGGGCGAATGGCGTGAACGCAGCTTTTTTGAGAATCCAGATATCGCGCGAGCCCTAGGTTGGCGGTCCGCGCCGGACGTGCAGATCATCCTGGATGGCTGCAATCGCTACGCATCGGCGCAGCTCGATCTCCACGCTCAGTACGCCGAGGTCGCCGGACTTGCCGGCATTTCCGAAACCGTCCAACGCTTGAGAAGCGAAATAGCCGCCGCTGAACAAGCGCCCTTATCCTGCCTGCTGTCAATCGGCTGGGGCAGTGGTTTCCTCTCGAAGGCCGGGTTTCTCGATACCAATCTGGATTCCTATCGAACGATCCTGCGATCCGTTCCTGCCATCGGCCGCTCGATTCGGGACGGCGTCCCTTTCCCCAAAACACGCCGCGTGGTGTTCAGCAATGGTCAACCCTCTTCCCTGCCCGGATGGATAAGACTACAGTTTGAGAAGTAACGGTACTCCGATCCACTCTGAACAGTGGATAACTCGCCTGCGTGTTTCATTCTTGGTCCCCGAATTGCCGATACTCCAGGTATGATGAAAGTATACGGGCACTCTCGGCCCCTCATGACCTTTTCTCTACTCGCCTCTAAAGGCTAATCGCTTCATGCAAAACGCGATTTACAACGCGTATTTCGGGTTTTCGGAGAACCCGTTCAACATCAGCCCCGATCCCGAGTTCCTATACCGGAGCCCTCAGCACGAAGAGGCTCTAGCGAATCTCATTTACGGTGTACGCAGTCGCAAAGGCTTCATCGTCCTCAGCGGCGAAGTGGGAACGGGTAAGACGACAATGCTCGAATGTTTGAGAGATTACCTAGATTCTCAACGCATCGAGTTTGCCTTCATCTTCAACTCGCGCCTTACACCGGAGCAGTTCTTCGAGATGATGGCCTACGACTTTGATCTGGAATGCGATCGAAAATCGAAAACGGAAGTACTGTTCGCTCTGAACGGGCTTCTGATTCAGCAGGCCGAACGCGCCCGAACCTGTGTGCTCATCATCGATGAGGCGCACAATCTCGATTGGGAAGTGCTCGAGGAGATTCGTTTGCTCGGCAACCTTGAGAATCGTCAGGGCAAGCTGTTGCAGATCATCCTTGCCGGCCAGCCGGAGCTTGATCGAAAGCTCGACGCGCCGAATCTGCGTCAGTTGAAACAGCGGGTGGTGCTGCGCTGTACGTTGAACCCCCTTACCCCTGAGGAGTGCGGCGCCTACATCGGAACCCGCCTCGCGCGCGCCGGTATGCCCAACCAGACCGTTTTCTCGCCAGAGGTGCTGGAGGAAATCTACAAGCGCTCACGTGGCATCCCGCGTCTGATCAATCTGCTTTGCGACAACCTGCTGGTCACCGCTTTTGCCATGGAGCAGCGCTCCACTTCGCTGGAGATGCTGGACGAAGTTTGCCAGGATCTGCGTTTGGAGTGGCCGGGTTCGACCCGGGACAGGCGCGGACGCTCACGCTACCCCGTGAGCGAAGAGCATTTTCCGGAAACGCCGGTCTCCATTCGCGGCGACTAACCCGTCCCTATTTTCCTGAGCGGCTGGGAGTATCCTAACTGCACCGGGAATGCAAAGCCCAATCCCGAACAACAGCTCTGTACCCGAAAGGATGCTTCCGATGACAGCCGTCTCGATCGCGATGATGCGCCGATGCCTATCCATCGCCTGTTTGTTTTTGTTCACATTTGTCTGCAGCGCGCCCGCGCAGGATATCGATGTCACGCAACGTCTGGCGGGCTTCGACGCCTACATGGCCAAAACTTTGAAGGACTGGAATGCGCCCGGGGTCGGCGTTGGCATCGTCGTCAATGACAAACTTGTCTTCGCCAAGGGCTACGGCTATCGGGATTATGAGAAGAAGCTTCCGTTCACTGCCGGCACGATGAGCCCGATCGCGTCCAATACAAAACTGTTCACCGCGATTGCCGCGGGCATGCTGGTCGAAGAAGGAAAGCTGACGTGGGACAAGCCGGTGCGGGAATCGGTTCCGTCGATCCGCTTTTACAACGATCAGCTCAACAACAACGTAACCTTGCGCGACATGTTGTCGCACCGCACTGGAATCACCCGGCACGACACCATCTGGTTCAAATCCGACTTCACGCGCAAACAGCTCTTCGACAGGTTGGTCTACCTGGAGCCGCAAGAGCCTATGCGCGAGACTTTCCTGTACAACAATCTGATGTTTGCGGCGGTCGGATATCTGATTGAACTGCAGTCCGGAAAGACATGGGAGCAGTTCGTCCAGGAAAGAATCTTCGATCCGCTCGAAATGACCTCCACCAGCTACAGCATTGCCGACATGTTGAAGCGTCCGGAATTCGGCGTCGGATTTACGGAGCGGCGCGATTCCTTCGAGCTCTACAGAATTCCCTACTACGAGGACATATCGGGCGTCGCCCCTTGCGGAGCAATCGTTTCGAACATTCAAGATATATCCCATTGGTTAATCGCGTTGATGAACCAGGGGAAATACAACGGCAAGCAGGTGCTTCCGGCGGAAGTGTTGAAGGCCACTCTACAGCCGGCGATCGCTTTGCCGAACACCGCCCTCGAAACCAGGGGCTGGTCTGAGATGCTCAATGCCGCTTACGGCATGGGCCGGCAGACCGCTTCTTATCGGGGTCATCTCATCACGTTCCACGGCGGTGATTTACCTGGTTTCCATACGCAGGTCTCGTTTATGCCGCAAGACCACATCGGCGTGATCGTTTTTGAAATCGGGAACCATAGCCAGCCGCTTTACAACATCGTCAGCTACAACGTGTACGAAAGATTGCTGGGCATGAGCCAGACGCCCTGGAGTGAACGCCAGCTTGCGATCCGGCTGAAGAACAAGAAAGCGGGAACCGAAGCCCGAACGAAAGCTGATGAAGGGCGCGTTGCGGACACCAAGCCCTCCCATGCCCTGGCAGATTACGCTGGCGCATACGACAACCCCGCTTATGGCGTGATGAACATCGGGCTCAAAGACAACCAGCTTCAGTTTGATTTTCACAAGGTCAGATTGCCGATGACGCACTACCATTACGACCGCTTCGACACGCCGGATGATGAGCAGGATGGTAAATGGTCGGTGAACTTCCGCACCAATCCGCAGGGTGACCTGGATCAAGCGGTGATGTCCCTGGATGAAGGGGAAGCCGTATTCGTCCGCAAACCCGAAACCATTGATGCGAAGTTGATGCCCCAATTGGCAGGCGCTTATCTAACGCCCGGCGGCGTGAAGATTCAGATTGCGCTGGCGCCCGGCGGCGGTCTGTCGCTGGTTGCGCCGGGCCAACCAGCGATGCCGTTGACCCAAGTAAAGGGCCTGTCCTTCCGGACGCCCCATTTCTCCGATCTGATCTTTGAATTTGTCGTGCAGGACGGCCAAGTGAAAGGCCTGAAGCAAAAAGACCCGTCGGGCGAGCTCACGTTCCCGAAAACCTAGGTACTCGGCTCGCGGCGTATTGTCACACCAGGCGTAAACACGATGGGCGTTTAGTGCACCGCCTCGAATAGGCCTGCCGCTCCCTGGCCGCCGCCAACACACATCGTCACTACGCCGTACTGCGAACCGGGCCGGCGCGCCATTTCGTTGGCGAGCGTGCCGGTCATTCGCGATCCCGTTACGCCGAATGGATGTCCAATCGAAATGGACCCTCCATTTACGTTCAGCTTCTCCATCGGTATCCCGAGCCGATCGCGGCAGTAAATCACCTGTACGGCAAACGCTTCGTTCAGCTCCCACAAATCGATGTCGTCGGTTTTCAGACCGTGCCGTTGCAGCAATTTTGGCACCGCGAATACGGGACCAATGCCCATCTCATCCGGCTCGCAGCCCGCCACGACGAAACCGCGATAGATCAGTTTATAAGGGATGCCTAGCTCGTCTGCACGCTGGCGCGACATCACCAACGTTGCGGACGCGCCATCGGAAAGTTGTGAGGAATTACCGGCCGTCACGCTTCCCTGCCCGCTCGTGGTATCGAACACGGGCTTCAGCGCAAGCAGCCCTTCGAGAGTCGTATCGGGCCGGTTACACTCATCGCGATCGCATCGCGCTTCCTGCGTTCCCACCACTTCTCCAGTTTTTTTATCCAGCACCGCCATCGTCACCTGCATTGGTGCAATCTCGCCGGCAAAAAAGCCTTCGCGCTGCGCTCGCGCGGTACGTTGCTGGCTGGCGAGTGAGTACTCATCTTGCGCTTCGCGGCTGATTTTGTAGCGCCTGGCGACCACCTCCGCCGTGACGCCCATTTCCATCTGCAGCCCCGGCTTTTGCTGCAGCAACGTCGGGTGCGGATTGACGTCGCGCTTCACCATGCTGATACTCTCTACTCCGCCTCCGATGACTGCATCCGCTCCTTCGTAGATTTCATGCGCCGCCATGACGATCGCCTGCAGCCCGGAAGAACAGAAGCGGTTCACCGTCGCGCCTGCAACCGACACAGGCAAACCCGCCAGCACGGCGCATCTGCGCGCCACGTTCATCCCTTGCATTCCGTGCGGTTGGGCACAACCGAGAACGACATCCTGAATTTCATTCGGATCAAGCTGCGGCGTTCGCCGAAGAAGCTCCTGGATGCAATGCGTGGCGAGATCTTCGGGCCGTGTCATATTGAATGAGCCGCGAAACGATTTCGCCAGCCCGGTCCGCCTACTGTCAACGATAACGACTTCTCTCATTTGAAATGCACCGACAGTATACAAGGCATCTCATAAACCTCCTAAAAGTGGCGGACTCGTACAAAGGAGCCGTTCCCGGAAGAGTCGGGCGCCGCCTAGGCACGGGTGTAACGTTTATGAGATGCGTTCTATACCTACAAAGAGGATTCCATGAACGATCTAGTGAAGCTCACGCATCAGGATGAAATCGCGATCATCACGATCGACAATCCGCCCGTGAATGCGCTCAGTCCAGGCGTGCCGGAAGGCATCGTAGCAGCCATTCAAGCGTTCTCCGCAGACCCGGAGGTGCGAGCCGTGATCCTCATCGGCGCCGGCCAGACGTTCATTGCGGGCGCCGATATTCGCGAATTCGGCAAAATTGTTTCCGGCGAAAAACCGCGACTCACTCTGCTGCCCTATCTGCAGGCGATCGAGGATTCTCCCAAGCCCGTTGTCGTTGCTATTCACGGCACCGCTTTCGGCGGAGGTCTCGAAACCGCCATGGCCGGGCACTATCGCGTGATCGCTCCGGATGCGCAGGTTGGGCAGCCTGAGGTAAAGCTTGGACTCATTCCGGGCGCAGGCGGCACGCAGCGGCTCCCGCGACTGGCAGGGCCGGCGAAGGCGGCGGAAATGTGCGCTTCCGGCGAGCCCGTCAAAGCACAGGAAGCGCTCGCTCTCGGCATTGTCAACCGCATCGTCGAGGGCGATCTGCTGAAAGGGGCAATCGGGTTCGCGCGCGAAGTAGCACATCAGCCGCCGCCCAAAACGCGGGAGCGCAATGCCAAGCTTCAGGACGGGAATCCGATGATTTTCGATTTCATTCGGGCCGAGGTACGCAAACGGGCGCGCGGCTTGCGCGCACCCCTGGCAGCAGTAGACGCCGTCGAGGCTGCAACCAAGCTGCCGTTCGACGAAGGATTGAAGCGCGAAGCTGAGCTCTTCAATGAATGCCTCTTCTCTACGGAATCGAAAGCGTTGATCCACGCGTTTTTCGGGGAGCGCACGGTGGGCAAGATTCCTGGTCTGCCGAAAGACATCAAGCCTTCTCCAATCCGGCGCGCGGCGATCATCGGCGCCGGGACCATGGGCGGCGGAATAGCGATGACCTATGCCAATGCCGGCATACCGGTCATCGTCAAAGAGACGGCTGCGGATGCGCTCGAGCGCGGCATCGCCACGATTCGCAACAACTACGAGAAAACCGTCACAAAGGGCCGCATCTCGCAATCGGCGATGGAACAGCGGCTCGCGCTGATCACGCCACAGCTCGATTACCAGGGATTCGAAGAAGCCGACATCATTGTCGAAGCCGTGTTCGAGAATATGGCGGTCAAGAAGCAGGTCTTTTCGGACATCGACCGCATCGCGAAACCAACTTGCATTCTCGCGACCAACACGTCAAGTCTGAATGTAGATGAGATCGCTTCCGCGACCAGCCGTCCCGAGATGGTGATCGGCACGCACTTCTTCAGTCCCGCGAACGTCATGCGGCTTCTCGAAGTGGTGCGCGGCAAGGCAACCGGCCCCCAGGTGATCGTTACCTCGATGGCGCTCGGCAAAAAACTCGGGAAAGTGGCCGTGCTCGCCGGCAACTGTTTCGGCTTCATCGGAAACCGGATGGTGTTCCCGTATCTGCGTGAAGCGCAGTTTCTGGTCGAAGAGGGTGCCTCGGTCGAGCAGGTCAATCACGCGCTCTACGATTTCGGTATGGCCATGGGACCGCTCGCCATGGACGATCTCGCGGGCATCGATGTCGGCTACGCGATCCGCCAGGAATTCAAGCGCTTTGAAAAGCCGGGCGTTCGGCTGCCGCTGGTCGCGGACATATTGTTTCAGCAACGGCGCTTTGGGCAAAAAACCAGACGCGGATGGTCGAAATATGACGAGGCCCGGAAAGCGTCTCCCGATTCGGAAACCGCGGAGCTGATCGAAAAAACAGCGCGTGAGGCGGGCATCGAGCGGCGTAGCGTTTCAAACCAGGAGATCGTCGACCGTTGCATCTATGCTTTGGTGAACGAAGGCGCGCGCATTCTCGAAGAGGGGATCGCGCTGCGAGCGGTCGATATCGATATCACCTACATCTACGGCTACGGATTCGCCGCCTGGCGCGGCGGCCCGATGTTCTATGCCGACACGGTTGGCCTCAAAAACGTCCTCTCCCGCATCGAGGAGTTCAAGAAACAGCACGGCTCCGATTTGTGGTCGCCCGCTCCATTGCTGAAGCAATTAGCAGAATCGGGTGCGACCTTCGAGGCTTTCGATAAGGAAAAACACAGCGCCGCTGCCTCCTGATCAAATCCCCTGAACTCGCCGCGCTTTCCCGGCCCAGAACGGCTCGCGCAGTTCGCGTTTGAGGATCTTGCCTGTGCCTGTTTTGGGCAGCGGACCCGCGACAAACTCCACGTGCCGCGGAAGCTTGAATTTCGCCAAGCGCGTTCCGAGAAACTGCAGAAGATCGTCGCAGGTTAGCGATTGGTCGGGCTTGAGCACCACGATCGCGACGGGAATTTCTCCCCATTTCGCGTCCGGGGCGGCAACCACGGCGCACTCGAGTACAGCGGGATGAGCGAAGATCGCCCTCTCGACCTCAATTGACGAGATATTCTCACCGCCGCTGATGATGATGTCCTTTTTGCGATCGACGATGTGAACGTAATTCTCCTCGTCCCATACCGCCATATCGCCGGTGTGCAGCCACCCGTTCACGATCACCGCCTTCGTAACGTCGGGTTCTTTGTAATAGCCGTCCATCACGTTGTCGCCACGAACGACCACTTCCCCAATCGTCTGCATGTCCCGCGGCACCTCGCGCATCGCTTCATCGACCACGCGAACTTCATTGCCGATAATCGGCCAACCCGCCATCGCCCTGTGGTCGATACGGTCCTCGTCGCTCGCGTAGTGCACCGTATCCTTATCGCCGGCCGAAGTGGCCACTGGACACGTTTCCGTCAGACCGTATCCTGCCATGATCTTGCAACCGAAAGCCTGCTCCATGCGCGCCACCAATTCCGGCGAGGCTGCCGCGCCGCCCAGGTGAATCTCCCGCATGCTCGATACGTCAAAACGGCCCAGCTCCGGAGAATTCAGCAGAGCGTTTGCCATTACCGGAACCAACGACATGCCGGTCGCTTTCTCCTCCTGGATCAGCCGTAACACGAAAGCCGGTTCAAATCTCCGGACCATCACCTGCTTGATGCCGTTCAAAACGGCTGTTTGCGGCCGCCCCCAACCATTGGCATGGAACAACGGAATGGTATGTAATTCGACGAAGGTATCGTCCTGCGTGATGCTGCACGTTACGCCCAAAGCATGCAAGTAAATCGTGCGATGGGACAGCGCAACGCCTTTTGGGATCCCGGTGCTGCCGCTCGTATAGAACAATTCTGCGATTTCGTTCTCATCGAAAGAAAGAACATCCGGGCGCTCCATTCGGCCATGTGTCAGCAATTCATCGAGCGTCAAATCCGCTTGCGGTATCGCATCGTTTACCGCGACGTATCGTTCGATTCCCCCGCACGCCTTCCGAAGCGCTTGAACTAACGGCGCAAAATCGTTCTCGAAAATCAGCATGCGCGCGCCCGAGTGGTTCAAGATCCCAACCAGCTCAACCGGCGTCAGGCGAACGTTCAACGGCATCACGACTCCGCGCATCAGAGGAGCACCGTAGTAACCCTCCAGAAGTTGATGCGTGTTGAAACTCAGGTACGCGATGCGGTCGCCCACCCGCATGCCTTCCGCTAAGAGACCCGCTGCGAGACGCTCGCATCGCTCCCCGAACTGTGCATACGTAAAGCGGCTAGTACCGGAAACGACCCCGACTTTCTTGCCGTAAAGATCGACAGCTCTGTACAGGCAGCGTATGGGCGTGAGCGGAACGTGCATGTCTAGAGTGTGTATCTCTCTTTTTCAAGCAGACGCGCGGCGATTTTCCTGCGTATCGAAACAGCATCGATGGGGTCGTACACCGCGAGACGCCGCAGCGCCTGCATATTCATGCGCAATGTTCCCGCGCTGGAACAGGCCCCCAGAACATTGCGCGCGGAAAGCTCGATCCGCGCCATCGCATCGCGCAGAAACACGGCACACATATCGGCCGCAAGCGAGGCCTTCGTTCTATTCGCGGTCTTTCTGCTTCGCAGCAGACTCGATTCCATCGCAAACACTTCCATGACGATGTCCGCCAGGTTCATCGCTACTTCCTGTTGTTTCTCCAGCTCAGCTTGATATTTCTGGAACGCTAGCCCCGTCGCCAGCAGCGCAATCTTCTTGGCATTCTGAACTAGCCGGGTTTCCTCGTCCCCAGCCTCGCCCGGCAGCGCACCCCTTTGCAGCTCGCCCATCAGCGCCTGGATCGCCGGCACGAGCGCCAGTTGGCCGCGTGCCGCTCGCTTCAGCAGCATGCCCGTAATCAACAGACGATTGATTTCGTTCGTTCCCTCAAAAATGCGGTTGATCCGCGAATCGCGATACTCGCGCTCCACCGCATAATCCTGGTGGAAACCGTAGCCGCCATGGATCTGCACGCCTTCATCCACCACATAGTCCAGCGCCTCCGACCCATAGACCTTAATGATCGAGCACTCCACTGCATATTCTTCAAGCGCTTTCAGGACTCTCTGGGACGCGTCCGGTTGATCCCACGAAAGGCCGCTCAGTTGCGCTTGAATGAGGCCGACCAACCGCCACGCGATCGATTCCGCTGCATAGGTGCGGATCGCCATTTCGGCCAATTTGTGCTGTATGGCGCCGAATTGTGCAATCGCGGAGCCGAATGCCTTTCTCTCGTTGGCGTATTTCAAACTGATCGCCAGCACATTCTTCGCGCCGCCTACCGACAACGCGCCAAGCTTCAGCCGGCCCATGTTGAGAATATTGAACGCGATGATGTGCCCGCGCCCGATCTCGCCCAGCACGTTCTCCACCGGCACCGGCACATTCTCGAAGTACACCGCCGTCGTGGAGGTTCCTTTAATGCCCATCTTCTTTTCTTCGGCGCCGCTCGTCACGCCGCCAAACGCCCGCTCCACCAGCAATGCGGTGAATTTTTCGCCGCCCACTTTGGCGAAAACGGTGAACAGGTCCGCCACGCCTCCGTTGGTGATCCACATCTTCTGGCCGTTGAGGAGATAGTGTTTGCCGTCCGGGCTCAAATCGGCGCGTGTACGGGCCGCCAGCGCATCCGAACCGGCATGTGGCTCGGTCAGCGCATATGCCGCGACCATCTCCACACTCGCCAGCTTTGGTAAATATCTCTGTTTCTGTTGTTCCGTGCCGAAATACAACACCGGCGCCGTTCCGATGCCGGTATGCGCGCCGTGCCAGCCGGCATACGATGCATCGCGGCCCAGATGTTCTTCAGCCACCAGCGCGGATGCCAGATCCAGCTCCATTCCGCCGAATTTTTCAGGGATTGCAATGGCTGTAAGTCCCAATTCCGCCGATTTTCGCAACAGCTTTACCGCTGTCTCGCGATCCTGATGCCGCACAGCGTCGATATGGGGCTCGATTTCGGCCACCCAGAACTCATCGGCCGTGCGGGCAATCGCCTGATGCTCTTCGGTCAGGTCTTCAAAAGTGAAAACGTCTTCCGGCGATGTCTCCTCGACCAGAAAAGCTCCTCCCGTCGCTGCGCGGAGCACCGTTTCAGCACTTGCCATCTCTACCCTCCTGTCGCGCCGTCGCCTTCAGACAGCTTCGCTTCCAGTTTGGACCGCAGCGGCTCCGGAATCGGTGTCGCGCGCCCTGTAGCCTTGTCGATACACACCACGACGACTGCGCCCTTCGCCGCCAGTTCACCGGCTCGGAACGTCCGGAATTCGAAGCGCATCGACGATTTTCCAAGCCTGGTCAAGGATACTTCAATTTCAATGAGGTCATCGTGACCAATCATGATTAGGAAGTCGCATTCCACGTGCACGCGCGGAAATCCATACCCGCCTTTTTCGTAAGTGAGCCCGATCTGGCGTACGAACTCGGTTTCGGCCGATTCGAAATAGCGGAACATGGCCGTGTAATGGATGCGCCCGCTCGCGTCGGTGTCGATGAAGCGAATGCGGGCTTGAAAGCGGAATGGCTCGGCTTGAGGCATCTACCTCAGGATGCCTCACCCGGCGAACGCTACTTGACCACCTGAAAAGTAAATTCCATCTGTTTCCCTCTTACGACAAAGCACAGATACATCTCCCAAAAACGCCGGAACCACCTCAGATGATTCACCAGCCATTGCAACCCGAGCCATTTCCAAAGCCGCGCCAGTTCGACGTGCAGCCCGGTTTGGCGAAGCACCAGGCGTGTATACCAGTGGCGCTGCCCATGAATTAAGTCGAAATGCCGGAACGATAAGGTGCTCAGATGCCAGCGGTGCGTCGGGTCGCTCCACGAAATCAGGTCCGTAAAATGCGGGGTGACCAGGAACACAGTACCGTTCGGCCGCGTGATGCGATGGATTTCCGACACCACGCGCATAATATCCTCCACGTGCTCGATGAGGTGAATCCCCCGGACTTCGTCGAACGAATTGTCTGAAAACGGAAGGGTTGTGTTGATATCGGCAATCACGTCGGCTGCGGTCGCGTCCGGGTTCCTATCCAGCCCGATGGCCCCCGCCGTTTTGTTCTTCCCACATCCTAAATCTAGTACTCGACGCGTGTGAATTTCGCCTGGCAAGCGATCTATTCTAGCGAGTGTTATGGTTTTCGACCGCGGTCGTGCTATTTTGGCGATTCGGCGTCACGGAGCGGAAACCGTGATTTCCGGCCTGCTCTATGGCTTCGCGGGACAGCGGCGAGATTGACAAAACGCAAACCACGCTCGGTTCGACGCTGGATAGTGTCGACGAGGCCGAGGCTCTGGCCACGCGCGAAGCGAAAAAGGCGGGTTTCGACGAAGATGAGCAGGCCCAAATCGGAATGGCCGTTCGCGAATGCATGGTGAACGCGGTGGTTCACGGGAATCGCTATAACGGAAAGAAAAAAGTCCATCTAGAAATTGATCGGTCCCCGGAAAGCTTGGCATTCGTTATTCGAGACGAGGGCGAAGGGTTCGACCCAAGCTCCATTCCCGATCCGTTAGCGCCCGAAAATCTCATGCGTCAATCAGGTCGCGGCATCCTGCTGATCCGCGCTTTTATGGACGAAGTCGATCTGCACCCGGGTCCGGGGGGCGGCACCGAGGTTCGTCTCGTCAAAAATTTACCTAAAGCTTGAATCTCGTTTCGGACAGTATCTGATTCGGAAAGGAGCACGACGTGAGTGTTAAATTGACATCTCGCCAAGTCGGCGATGTCACGGTTATCGATGCGGCGGGGCGGATTACGTTGGGCGAGGGCGCCAGTGCGTTCCGCGATATCATCCGCGATCTGGCGGCCAAGGGCAACAAAAAGCTGCTGCTGAATTTGAGCGAGGTCACCTATATCGACAGCTCGGGCATCGGCGAAATGGTCTCCGGCTTCACGACCGTGACGAACAACGGAGGACAGCTCAAGCTCGTCGGGCTTTCCAAGCGCGTGAAGGATCTGTTGCAGATTACAAAGCTGTACACCGTCTTCGAGGCTTTCGAGGACGAGGCCGAGGCGGTTCGCAGCTTCAAATAGTACTCCTGAAACTAAATCGCCAACTGGTGAGGGGTTAATTGCGCTGGATGGAAGAGACAAGTTCTGCCGGGATGGCACTCTTTCAACACAAGCGTGTCAACCTCCTCACCCTTCAGACCTCTCGCGGGAGCTGCCACTCAGGCGGCGGCTTGTCCGGCGCCGGAAGAGCGTACGGTCGGAATTTTAATCGCCGACGAGCTCACGCTGATGCGCGAGGGGCTGGCCGCGCTTTGTAATTCCATTACCGGGTTCCACGTTGTGGCCCAGGTGGGAACCGCAGGCGCGGCTCTCCTGGAAATCAAACGCCTCCAACCCGCCATTGCCCTGCTGGACCTAGGGCTTTCGGATCTCGCCGCAACCGAAGTCGTCAGGCGCGCCCGTGAGGAGGGTCTGCGGACCCGCTGCGCCGTTTTCGCAACCCGAAAAGATCGTAAAACGGTCCTCGAAGTCTTGCGAGCCGGGGCCTGCGGATATGTGCTGAAGAGTTCCACCTCCGAGCAGATGGCCGACGCGCTCGATCAGTTTACGCAGGGCGGCATCTATGTCTCCCCGCAGATCGAAGTCATGGCGCTATTTGGCGAAAACAACGGCCGTAAGCCCGGCGAAGACCCGGTCGATTCACTCAGCAGCCGCGAGTTTCAAGTGTTTTCTTTGTTGGTGGAAGGGATCCGTGCAAAGGAAATAGCGGCCCGCCTTGCACTGAGTCCCAAAACCGTCGATACCTACCGCTCCAGCCTGATGCGCAAGCTCGATATCCACGATGTGGCGGGATTGGTGAAGTTCGCGATCAAGCGCGATCTCGCGGATCTCAAAGCGTAATCGCCACCCCGGCGAAACCGCGCGCACGGTCATCAAATCCTCTCTTTCCTGCTAACATATTGAGAAAGGTACTAGTTCGTCTTGACCCGTCATGAATTAAAAGAGCAGCTGCGCCACGACAATTTCACCGACACGGTTTCTGAGCTCGTCGGCTACGCTCAGACCCATCGGCAGCAGGTATTGAAGTGGGTGATCGCCGTGCTGGTCGTCTTGGTCGTGGCTGCGGGCGCATTCTGGTATGCATCGTACCGGGCCTCGTTGCGCCAGCAGGATCTGGGAGCAGCCTTCGCCGTGCTGGAAACGCCCATCGGCCCTGCCCAGTCGCCGAGCGCCAAGACCTTTGCCAACGAACAGGCAAAGCGGCAGGCGTCCATGAAGGCGCTTTCCGATGTGGTCGCCAAAGACAGTGGCAGCCGCGAGGGCTTGATCGCTCAGTATTATCTCGGCACCCTCAAGGCCCAGAATGGGAACGCCAAAGGCGCCGAAACCGACCTGAATGCAGTCGCCAATTCCAGTAATCCTTGTGAGCCGCTCGCCAAAATTGCGCTCGCGCAGTTGTATGCGAGCGAGAACCGGGTTCCGGAAGCGCAGAAGCTATTACACGAGATGATCGATAAGCCCTCGGATCTGGTTTCCAAAGCGCAGGCGCAGATCCTGCTGGCGCGGCTCGATGAGAGCACCAATCCGCAAGAGGCGAAGCGGATTCTTCAGTCGCTGAAGGGTCCATCCGTACCTCCGGCCGTGTCGCGCGCTGCGGACGAAATTTCTTCTCAATCGAAGTAGTTCGCTCCACGCATGCTGGGCCGCCTCCGATTAGGTCCGCCATTTCTGCGCGGCCGCAGGTTCCCCGAACCCGCGCATCCTTACCGCAACGATTTTCAGCGTGATCGAGACCGTATCATCCACTCGCGCGCCTTTCGCCGCCTGGAAGGCAAAACGCAGGTCTTCTCAACTGGTCTAGGCGATCACTTTCGCAATCGCCTGACCCACACGATCGAGGTTTCGCAGATCGCGCGCACCGTCGCGCTCGGACTCGGCTTGAACGAAGAATACACAGAAACGCTGGCTTTGGCGCACGATCTGGGTCACCCGCCCTTCGGACACGCCGGAGAGCGGGTGCTGGATGAGCAAATGCGCCGCTACGGCAGCTCCTTTGAGCACAACCGCCAGGCTTTGCGCCTCGTCGATCATCTCGAAGAGCGCTACGCCCGCTTTGACGGCCTGAATCTCACGTTCGAGGTGCGTGAAGGAATTATCAAACATTCGCGCGAACTGGGTCTGGATGCCGAGCCCGAATTGCAGGACCTGCTCCCTGGCCGGAAGCCTCCGCTCGAAGCTCAACTGCTGGATCTCGCGGATGAAATCGCCTACAACTCAGCCGACATGGACGATGCGGTCACGGCCGGTCTTCTCTCCGTGGAAGATATGGTGCAATCCATCGGTGCAGCCGCCGACTTGGCCGAACAGGTCACTACGCAGTTTCCAGGCGCTTCCGAGCGCGTGCGTTTCTGGGAGATTCAGCGGCAGCTCATGAATCGGCTGGTAGGCGGCCTGATCGAAGGCACCGCCCAAGCCGCCGCGGCCGCTCGAGTCGAAACGCTGGAAGATGTCCGCGCACTCGATCGTCGGATCGCCCAACTGACGCCTGACGCCACCACCATCGGCCGCGAAATGAAGGCGCTGCTCACACGCTGCATGTATTCTCATCCGGAGCTGACAGTGCCCCGCGGCGCGGCCATCGAGCGCATGAATGAGCTTTTTGCTTTTCTGATCAAGCATCCGGAGCATATCTCGACCGGATACCGCGAGCGATTGCAAATTGACCCGCTTCACCGCGTCGTGTGCGACTACGTTGCCGGAATGACCGAAGCGTACTTTCTACGCGTGCACCGCGAGCTACTCGCGCACGACTGAACTCGACAGCTCGGCGGAACGAACCGCATAGTTCTTCTCGATTTGGCGGCAAATTTCAGCGGCCACGCGGTCGGGCTTTTCGTCTTCCTCCAGTTCCACCTGGACCTTGATGTAGAGATCGACGCGCT
Source organism: uncultured Acidobacteriaceae bacterium (assembly GCA_963722935.1). Classification (GTDB taxonomy): domain Bacteria; phylum Acidobacteriota; class Terriglobia; order Bryobacterales; family Bryobacteraceae; genus Bog-105. The sequence continues at coordinate 940,514 of CAVROY010000004.1, forward strand.
TCATTTTGCCCTGATCCGATAATAGCGATAGCAATGACTTCGCCCGTTTTGTGCAAAATCTGCGGCAAGCGACGTGCCCGGCGCGCCTGCCCGGCCGTAGACGGTGACATCTGCACAATCTGCTGCGGTACGGAGCGGGAAGTCTCGCTCTCCTGCCCGCTCGAATGCGAGTGGCTCCGCGAGGCGCATCAGCATGAGAAGTCCATCGCCATGCCCGAAGGCCAGATGTCGAATCCTGATATCGCGGTTACGGAAGAATTCCTTGCCGCGCATGAGGAACTGCTGCTGTTCTGCATCTATTCGCTAGTGGAAGCGGCGCTTCGAACGGCAGGCGCACTGGATACGGATATCCTGTTTGCGCTGGAAGCGCTGATCCAGACGCACCGCACGATGGAATCGGGCCTGGTGTACGAAACCAGAGCGGAAAATTCTATCGCCGCCTCGATACAGCGATCGTTCTCAGCCTCCCTTGCCGATTATCAGAAGGTTCGCGCCGAGCGAGAGCACCTCTCCGGATACCGCAACTCCGAGATCTTGGCTATCCTGGTGTTTCTGCACCGCATCGGGCGGCAGAACCAGAACGGGCGCCCGCGCGGACGGATGTTCCTCGACTTCCTGCGCCAGATGGTCCCGCCGCCCGGAGTCGAGGAGCGCGCCCCGAGCATCATTTTATAGAGAGGTATTCACGCTGAAAGCCCGCTTGCTGGAATGGAAGGAACTCGCGCCGGAGGTGCATCACTTCGAATTTGAAGTTCCCGGGGTTGAGAACTTGGCCTTCACTCCCGGACAGTTCATCTCTGTCATCGACCGTGAGGATGGCAAAGAGGTCACGCGCGCGTATTCCATCGCTTCGCCCCGCGGCGGAAATCGGTTCGCCCTGTGCTTAAACCGGGTCGAGGACGGGATTGTGTCTCCGTGGCTGTTCGGGCTCAAGCCCGGCGATGAATTGGAAGTACATGAACCGCTCGGCTACTTCACGCTACGTCATCCGGGGCGGCGTGCGGTTTTTGTCGCAACCGGGACCGGCATCGCGCCCTTCCGTTCCATGCTGCTCGATCACTTGCCGCGCACGCAGCCCCACGTGACGCTGCTTTTCGGGGTGCGGTACGAAGAAGGGCTTCTCTACCGCGAGGAATTCGAGCAACTGGAACAGGAATACCCGAACTTCCGGTTCCTGCCCACCATCACACGACCGCCCGCTTCGTGGAACGGCCGCACCGGGCGCGTCCAGGCCCATCTCGATGAAGCGCTAGCCATCCGCACGCCCGAGGAGCTCGTCACATTGGACGTTTACATCTGCGGGCTCAAAGAGATGGTGGACGACGTTCGCAAAGAGCTGAAGCAGCGTGGCTTCGACCGTAAGCAGATCATCTACGAAAAATACGACTAAATCACGATCCTCGTGATTTGTACTTGGGGATAAACTTCCTTGGTCTGTTCGAGATTCGCCAGTGTGATGCCGGGAAGTTTCGATGACGCCGTTCCCGCCGCGACGCCCCACCGAAGCGCATCGCCGAACGCCTCTCCGCGATCAAGCGCCCATACAATCGCCGCCGACATTGCGTCTCCCGCGCCGATTGGACATAGCGATTGGATGGGCGGCGGCACAACTTCCAGAATGCCCTCCGTCGAAGTGACCGCGATGGCGCCGCGGCTGCCAAGCGAAAGCACGACCGATCTTGGACCGAGCGCTTTAATCCGCTCGACCGCATTGATTAACTGCGACCGAGTGATCAAAGCCGTGTGTAGCAGGCGTTCGGCTTCCGATTGATTCGGCTTCACAATCGTCGGTCCCGCTTCCAAACCGTACAGCAGTGCGTCTCCGTCTGTATCGAGCAGTGTTTCGACTTTACTTTTTTGCGCCAGGCGGATCAATTTTCCGTACAGACGGTCGTCCACGCCAGGCGGCAGGCTTCCGCACAACATCAGCCAGGAAGCGCCCGGCAGCAGTTGTTCCACCGCACTGGCGATTCGGTCTTGCTCGGCATTCGTCAGCTTCGGCCCGCGCTCGTTCAGCTTGACAGAAAGCCCCTGCCGGTCCGAAATCGTCAGATTCATTCGAATATTGCTGCGAACTTTGACAATCTCTTTCGCGAACTTGTCGTGCTGCAGTTGTTCTTCAAACGCCCGGCCAGCTTCACGTCCGGAAGTAGTGATGGCCGTGACATGCGCTCCGAAGTTCGTCAGGACGCGTGCCGCATTAATACCTCGGCCGCCGGCGGCTTCCGTAGTGGAATCGATATAGGCGCGGTCTTCGAAGACCAACCGGTCTACGGTGACGATTCGATCGAGAGCGGGATTAACAGTAAGGGTCAGGATGGATTTCGTCGGAGTCGCGTTCGCCATTCGGGCCGAATTTCAGCGTAGCAACCTGCCGTGATTCTCCTGGCAACGCAACGCATTCGTCAAATTTGCGGTGGACCTCTGGGCTAGGAAGCGCGTTTGCGAAGAAGCTTGGCTCCCAGCATCCCGCCCAGGCCGGGCAAGAGAGTAAGCAAAAAAAAGCAGACCGGAATCTCAACAATCACCTGCACGAGAAACTCGTGGGGCGTGAGCGCGCTTAGTTTGGACGCTTGCCCAAGCTGGGCGGACATGGACTTCGCCTGCTCCCACATTTCGGGATTGCTGACGGCAACCGCCGCGAACGCGCACATGATCGCCACAACCAGGAACATCCACAGGCCGGTCATCCAGCCAAGGCGCGCCCCGCCGGCCGGGGTCAGCGGCTGCGCGGATTGCCCGTTGTACAGCAGGGCTGCGACGAATCCGGCCCCGCACAGCACAAGTGGCAGTAGGGGAGGCAGCAATAAGGCGATTGCCAGCAACGCGATCAGCGAGCCGGCAGCCACCACGACGCTGATCCAAACCGCGCGCGAATTTCGAAAGGAAATACCGCTGGCCGGGGCAGGCGCGGGGGAAGCGTTCCGAGGAACCGGGGGTGGCGTCGCTTCCAGACTGGCCAGCCGGGCCTCGTCCTCCTCGAACTGAGGCTTTCCACATTTATGGCAAAAGCGGGCCTCTTCCGGAAGGATGGCCCCGCAGGTACAGCGTTCGTGCACATCTTTAGTTTACGGCCAGTTACAACGTTTTTGCCAAACGAACCCTCAACCAGGCCGTTTGCCAAACGAAGCCACGGCCGATTCGGTTCGTTTTTCATCTGCTGGCTAAGATGGCAGAGGAGCCTCGATGCCGAAGCCGAACCTGCTGGTAATCTGCCCGCCCGACCATTACGTGCTGCGGAATCTGGACTCCATCCGTGACGCGGCTAACCTTACGATCAGTATCGATCCCGCCATCCTCGCCCGGCACGCTCCGCAAGCCGAGATCGTCCTCTATTCTGGTCTGGCCGGAAAAGCGCCTTCGCTCCAGGAGGTTTGGCGGCACGACGGAAACGTAAAATGGGTCCACTCACTGTCCGCCGGCGTGGAAAAGCTTCTCTTCCCGGAGCTTTCCGAGCACCCGGTGATCGTCACGAATGCACGAGGCGTCTTCAAGCGCTCACTGGCCGAGTTCGTCATCGCCGGCATGCTCTACTTCTACAAGAAGATCCGTCGTCTGGTCGAAAATCAACGGGGGCACCGCTGGGACGATTTTCTGGTCGACTGGCTGCGCGGAAAAACGATGGGAATCGTTGGATATGGAGAGATCGGCCGCGAATGCGGCTTGCTTGCCCACGCCCTGGGCGTGAAGATCTATGCTACGCGCCGGAAACCGGAATTGTCCGCAAGCGATCCGATCCTGGATCGCGTCTTTCCCAGCGCTGGATTGAAAGACATGCTGAAGGAGGTGGATGTCGTGGTCGCGGCAGCCCCCCTCACATCCGAGACGCTGCACATGCTCAGCGATGCCGAATTTGCCGTGCTCAGGCCCGGAGCCATCGTCATGAATGTAGGACGCGGTCCCGTCATCGATGAACAGGCGCTGATCCGTGCGCTTCGTGAAAACCGCGTCGCCGGCGCCGCCCTCGACGTCTTTGAACATGAGCCGCTCCCGCCGGATCATCCATTCTGGGAGATGGAGAACGTGCTCATCTCTCCCCATTGCACCGACCGCACACACGATCCCGATTGGCTCGATTTGAGCGCGCAGTGCTTCGTCGAAAACTTCTGGCGCTACGTGAACGGACAAAAATTGATGAACATTGTGGATAAACGGGCGGGGTACTGATGGCTATCGCTCAGGACGTGGCCGGGCAAACCGTGACGCTCGACCATATCGTCGCCGCTTCTCACCGTGTGACGATACTGGCGCGCAAAACTCCGCTGCTCGCATCCCGTTTATTCAACGAAGCGTCGGGCGTGGGCGCCTGGTTCAAGTGCGAAAATTTCCAGCGCGGAGGAGCGTTCAAGATTCGTGGCGCGACGAATTTTTTGCAATCGCTTAGCGAGGGAGAGCGCCGGCACGGCGTTGTGACGTACTCGTCGGGAAACCATGCGCAGGCCGTGGCGATTGCCGCCTCTCATTTGAAGGTGGCCGCCACCATCGTCATGCCAGTGGATGCGCCCAAGGCCAAGCTCGAATCTACGCTCGCGTACAAACCGGAGATTATCTTCTATGATCGGCTGCGCGAGAATCGCGAAGAAATCGCGCAGTGCATCGCAGACGAAACCGGCGCGGTGATTTTACCTTCGTATGACCATCCGTGGATCGTCGCTGGGCAGGGTACGGCCGCCCTCGAGATGCTGGGCGAGTTACCGCTGGTTGACGCCATCGTGGTTCCATTGGGCGGAGGCGGCTTGCTCTCCGGAACTCTTATCGCTGCGAAAGCGCTGCGGCCCGGCATCCGCGTGTTTGGCGCCGAGCCAGAGTTGGCGAACGACTGGTCTCTGTCGCTCGAGCGCGGATATCCGGTCGAGATTCCGCCGCCCACAACGCTTGCCGATGGCCTGCGCACTCCCAAGCCCGGCGACGTGACATTTCCGATTGTCCGGAGTATGGCGGATGGAGTTGTTTTGGTATCAGAAGAAGAAATTCAGTCGGCAATGCGCTTTCTGCTCACGCGCATGAAGATCCTGGTCGAGCCAAGCGGTGCGGTCGCAGCCGCGGCCGTGCTGCATCGGAAGCTTCCGTCCGATATCCGCTCTCTCGCAATCATCCTTTCGGGCGGCAATGTCGATCTCGACGTGCTTGCCGCCATCTGCGGGCGAGCGGCATAGCAACGTGTCTCCCAATCCGTGGCAAACCCGGTCTTCGCGGCTCGTTTACAAGAACGCGTGGATTCGTGTGCGGGAGGATGAAGTGATCCGTCCCGATGGCGGTCCGGGCATCTACGGTGTCATTGAGATTCGGCCTTCCGTGGGGATCGTGGCCGTCAACGAACGCGATGAAATGGTGCTGGTTGGTCAGTGGCGCTATTCGGTGAATCGGTACTCGTGGGAGATCCCGCGCGGAGGATCTCAGCCGGATGAGACCGATATCCTGGAAGTGGCAAAGCGCGAGCTTGCCGAAGAGGCGGGAGTGACAGCCCAACAATGGCGCGTGCTCGGGCCGGTCGATGTGTGCAATGGCGTCGCCGACGATGTGCAGACCCTTTTTCTCGCCACAGACCTCGCCTCCACCAGCATGCGTCTCGATCCCGAAGAAGACATTACGGTGGAATGGCATCCGTTTGAAGACGCGGTTCGCATGGCCATAGATGGGCGCATTACGGAGGTATGCAGCGTCGCTGCAATTCTGCGCGTTGCGTGCCTGCGAAATAGTAAGAAGTAGATGGACACGCTCACGAACCGGGAACATCTGAAATTCGGCAGATTCGCATGGGCGCTGCTGGCCTATAACATTCCGGTCATTTTGTGGGGAGCGTACGTGCGCGTCTCGTTTTCGGGCGACGGCTGCGGGGCGCACTGGCCGTTCTGCAACGGAGTCGTCGTGCCCCACCACATGGCACCTGCAATGGCCATCGAATTCACGCATCGGGCCATGACATCGCTCGATGTGGTCGCTGCCATCGCGCTGTGTGTCTGGGCCTTCTTGCTATTTCCGCGCAAGCATGCCGTTCGCCTGTATTCCGTTCTTTCGCTGATCTTCCTCTTCATTGAGGCGCTGCTCGGCGCTGGACTGGTGCTGCTGCGGCTGGTTGCGAAAGATCAATCGGCCGGCCGCGTCTGGTATCTGTCGGCTCATTTGACGAACACCATGCTGTTGCTGGCGGCGTTGACCGCGACGGCCTGGCTCGCCTCGAACCCTGCCGCCCGCCCGCGTCCTCAAAATATTCCCGGGGCACTCGTCGGCGCTTTAGGGGTCGCCATTTTTGTCAGCATCACGGGAGCCATCGCGGCACTCGGCGATACGTTGTTTCCAGCTTCGTCGCTGAGAGTTGGCGTTCAGCAGGATTTTGCAATCACGTCCAGCCGATTGCTGCGTCTTCGGATCGTGCATCCCGCTCTGGCGATCCTGGGGGCGATCTATCTCATCTGGAGCGCCGTTCACGTATCGAAGCGCCTGGGGGCTCCGTCTGTACGGACTGCGGCAAGATGGCTCATCGCGGTCATCATTCTCCAACTGATTGCCGGCGCGGTAAATGTCAGTCTTCTGGCTCCGGTATGGCTGCAGCTCTGCCATCTTTTTGTTGCGGATATTCTATGGATTTTCCTCGTTGTGCTGGTGCTCGCAAGCGAGGCAATTATAGATATGAAGGCGGAGACACTAGCAGCGCAGGAACAGGCTGCATATTCACAGTAAGAAACCCACCCTCTCGCTGCGGCAGCCTGACGGGTCCCAAGTCAACCACTCCGGTTGACCGCGCGGCTGGCTTGACTCCCCCCCTGTGACGTGCCCGATGCGGCTACTGATTGCGGACGACGATTCCGCCATTCGCGCGATGATCCGCCATTTTCTGGAGGCGTACGAAATTGTAGGTGAGGCCGCGAACGGAGCGGAAGCCGTCGAAGCTGCCGAAAGACTGCAGCCCGACATTATCTTGTTGGATATTTCGATGCCGGTCATGAGCGGATTTGTTGCAGCCCGGCGATTGAAAGAGACCATGCCTTACCTCCCGATCATCTTCCTCACCCACTATGCAGACCCGGCATTCATCGACGAGGCATTTCGTCTGGGGGCCAATGCTTACGTTCTTAAGCGCCTGGCAGTGCACGATCTCGCAACCGCTATCGAACGGGTGAGCACCGGAGAAACATTCCGCTCGGCTTCCCGCTAAGACGCCCATTTTCACCGGTACCGGTACCTCTTTCCTATGGCTATTGGCTTGCTACTTGGCCGTGCGGGCGCCTAAGAAGCGGCAGCAGACGTAGCGCCCTGTACCACCCCCACTGGATTTACTTCCTCGGTGGGTGTATGTTAATTGAACCGCATTTCTAATAGGTAAGCATGTGCTGCAGCCCCGGGCATGCTGACCGGGACTGTAACGGGAGGACTTCAATATGAGGACAAAATTGGCGAATCTCGGAGGGTTGTGCCTCCTCGTCATGGTTGGCGGACAAATTTCATTCAGTGCAACGGCCCAGGACGGCTTGCTCACTGCCCTGCAAAAGAAATATCCCGTCACGGAATTCACGCCCGATAAGACGCAAATTACGTCGACTGGCGCGGTGATGAGCATTCAGAAGGAAGGCATCAACTCCGAGCCGGTTGGAGGAATCCTGGTCGTCGACAACAAGATTGTGGATGGGAAAGTGCAGCAGCCGGGAAAGTGGACGCGGTTTGGAAAGACAACAGGTTGCTCGGATATAACCGCGTGGCGTTCCTGCGGCTCGAGCCTCCACATTTTGAAGCCTGGCGATAAAGTCTACGTGACGAAGATCGAAGCCAAGAACGATCCGAAAAACGATTTGCTCAAATTTTCGATCATTACTTGCGACCCTCTGGACGCGGGGGATGAGCAAAAGCGCTACGTGGCCGTGTTGTCGTTCCGGCTGCCAAAAGACTACCTGGCACAGGCTTCGCCCGACGAGATACAGCAGATGGTGGAAGGCTTTTTAGCGCCGGACAGCGGAGCCCAGGGAGCGGACAACGGAGGAGGGAATGGGGCGCCGCCGCCTCAGCCGACCCAGCCAGTTCAGCCCGTCCAAGCGCCTGCACCCGCACAGGTAGTCGCTCCGCAAACGCCTGCTCCGGAAACGCCGACTCAGACGATCGCGATCGGTCAGACGATTGCCCAGGTTGTTGCGATCCTCGGCCAACCGCAGCAAATCATCGACCTGGGATCGAAGAAAACGTACAAGTACAAAGACCTCAAAGTGATCTTCGTTAACGGAAAAGTTAGCGACGTGCAGTAGAGAACAGGAGCCACCCCGTGGAGAAACATATGAGCAGTTCTGCAGCAGCTAAAAGCGTATCGGCGGGTTTGAAGATTGCAGCCGTTTTGTTGTTCGCCGCAGGCCTGCAGGCCCAGAAGAAGACAGCATCGTCGGCTCCCGCTCCCAAGGCCGCGGCGAAACCAGCCGCACCCGCGAGCCATCCTGCCGCGCATACAGCGCCAGGCGCCAGGCCGGGCGCTACTCCGGCTGCAAGACCCGGCGGGGCCGCCAATGCAGGGCGAGGTGGTTATGGCGCCAATGCGCATCCCACCGGCGCCGGCCCGGCTCGGCCCGGCGGCGGACCCGTGAGGACAGCTAACGGCGGCACGATGACGCGCACCGCCAATGGTGGGACCGTCACGCGTGAATCCAGTGGCCGCACCGTCGTCCGCAGTCCGGCGGGCCACGAGGCTGTCTACGGGCGCGATGGACACCCTCGCGAAGTGCGCGCGAATGGCGTTAGAGTGATGCACGGGCCCGGTGGCTCCCGCCGCTCGATTGTGGATCGGCCGAACCATACCAGGATGGTGGTTGACCGTCGCGGCTATGGCCACATTCAGCGGCCCTATATGTACGGCCGGCATGCCTATTATCAACGCGCGTATTACGATCACGGGCACAGCTACTATCGTGTCTACCGGCCCTACTACTATCACGGCGTTTACATGCAAGGGTATGTTCCCGTCCGCTATTATTCGCCGGCGTTCTACGGCTGGGCGTACTCGCCTTGGGGCGTGGCCGTCGCCTATAACTGGGGTTGGGCCGGAAACCCGTGGTACGGATACTACGGCGGGTATTTCACGCCCTATCCGGTGTATGCAAGCCCGTCACTATGGCTGACGGATTATGTGATCGCCACGAGTTTGCAGCAGGCGTATCAGGATCAGGTTGATGCGGGAGGCGGAAGCGCCCCAACGGACGGAACCGATGCGGGGGCCATGAACGGCTCCGGCGGGCCTCCTCCACCGCCAATGGCTGGACCTTCAGCGCCGCTCACTCCCGAGGTGAAACAGGAAATTGCCGCGGAAGTACAGCAGGATCTGGCAATGGAGAAGAACGAAGGGCAAAATCCGCAAGCCGATTCAGCCCCGGTTGGCTTGGAGCAACTCCTCGCCGATGGAAAGCCGCATGTGTTCGTGGTCGGCGCGCTGATGAACGTGAGTTCGGCGGGCCAGGATTGCTCGCTCACCGAAGGCGACGTGCTGCAACTCAATACACCGCCGCCTGCCGGTGTGGACGCGACCGATCTCAGCGTCCTTGCCAGCAAAGGTTCGGATTGCCGCCAGGGCAGTCTGGTTTCCGTGAAGCTGGAAGACGTGCAGGAGATGCAGAATCACATGATGGCGGCCATCGATCAGGGGTTGGGCGACATGCAAGCCAAGGCTGGCCAGGGTGGTCTGCCGGCTCTCCCCGCAGGGGCGCAACAGCAGCCGGTCGAGGCGCCATACGCAGCAGCCGCACCGCCTCCGGACCCGAATGGAGCGACGGAACTCGCGCAGGCGGCTCAACAAGCAAACCAGACCGAGCAGCAAGTGCTCGCCGAAGCGGCTCCAACACCCGCTGGCGGCGAGCAGGCCGTAGCCCCGATGAATGCGCCAGTCGAAGCTGTGCAGCCCGCGGCCACGACGATCACCATCGCGCTGGGCCAGACCATCGCCCAAGTGACAGCCGCTAAAGGGAACCCGCGGCAGATCGTCAATCTGGGGCCGAAGCAGATTTATGTGTACCCTGATATGAAGATTATCTTCGTCGGCGGGAAAGTGAGCGACGTTCAGTAACGCCCTTGGCAGGCGCGGATTAACGCGATGGCCGCTCGCCATCTTCGAGTGTGACAACGTCACTCGAGCAGACCACTCCGCGCCTGCCAGCACGATGAGGGTTGCAACGAACGCCCACAACACGATCGTGATCGATTGCACAAACGGTGGCACCTCGTTTCGAAGTTTGGCGCGCAGCCACGGCCAGGTGACGATGTTCAGGTATTTCGTGATTTCCAGCAGCACCGCAACTGCAACCGATGCCGGAATCAGCCGCCGCATGAGAATTTTCGTATTTGGCAAAAGCCAGTAGATGAGAAAGATCATCAGGCCGGTAATGGGCAGCGCGAAGGCCTTGAACGCGATCGACTGAAGAAGCGCGCCAATGTGGCTCGCGCCGAACTTCGACGTCAGAAATTGAACGTTGAGGGCAGTAACGGAGATGGAGGCAAGCACCAGCGCGCCGCACACGAAGATGAGCCCCAGACTGACCACCTGGTTGCGTAGAAAGGTGCGGTTTTCCTTCACTCGCCAGATGCGGTTGAATGCCACTTCGAGCGGCACAAAAATGCCGTTCGCGGTAAACAGCAGCAGAAAGACGGAAACCCAACTGAATTTGTGCGATGCGGCACCTAGCAGATAGCCTCGGAACGGCACGCCGAAGTTTTCCGGAAAGTAGTCGTTCACCGTATGCAGAATCACCTCGACGGCTGCCTGCCAGTGCAACATCGATTGGCAGAGAATAATCATCGCCACCAGAAATGGAAAAAACGAGATAAGAATATTGGCAGCAACCGCGAAGGAATAGACGTGCACTTCGGTTTGAAAAAGAAACTGCAGCGATCCCCAGACGCTGCTCCACAACGCTTCCCAGGAATGGACACGCACGTGAGCGAGAGGCGCGAAGGCGTCAAAGCGAGGCGTATAAGACGCGTCCCTGTTCGACGTGACTTCCGGCGCGGGTGGCTCGGCGGCCGCATCCGGATCGCGGGATCCGGCGGCGCTGTCCGGCTCCCTATTTTGCATTCTGCTTGTGGATTCCGGTCAGATTGTATTCATTAGTTGAAGTAGTCACGTTGAGCGTCGCGGTAATCCGATCGCCAACGTGCAAGGTGTTAAATTCCGCTTTGGAGGCGACGGGATATTCCATCGTCATGGCCTCCATGTAATTCGGAATCGCCGCCGCGTCCACCATGGCAACGTGGCGGTCGGGATCTAAGGCAACGATCTTACCGGTGAGCTGGTAATGGCGTTGGGGAGCGTGCGATTCTTGCTTATCGTTGCAGGCAAGCGATAGAAATAGACAGGCGGTCAACGCGCCCACTCTGATCCGAGGCATCATTCACCAGCGTAGCGAGTGCCCTACGGCGCCGCTGGGCGAGCACTTTTGGATAAGAATGTGAGTATAATGCGGATCGACTCGCAAAGGAGAGTGAATCAATGAGCACAGCGGTACCCGAGCTGCCTTTGGAAAACGAAAGTTTCGCAAGCGATCTGGCCGGCATGCCCAGCTTTTTCATCGACCCGGCGGGCGCCGCAAAGCGCGTGTTCACCAAATGGTTCTGGGTCGGCCCGCTGGTCCTTTTCTCTATCGTGTCGCTGATTGTCGCCTACATGATGCTGCCCATCACCCAGCACGTGATGGAGACCATGCCGGTGCCTGCCAACGCCAGTCCCGAGCAGTTTCAGCGCGGCTTGGAGCTGGGTATGAAGATCCAACGCATCTCAATGTGGTTCGCGCCCGTGTTCGCGGCGGTGATCTTCGCTGTGCAGGCGCTGATCCTGTTTGCGATGTGTTCCGTCCTGACGGTAAATGCGAAGTTCCGCTGGCTGTTCAACCTGATCGCCGGGTGTTCCTTGATTCAGATGCTGGCGGCGATCGCTTCGATTGTGATCTTGAAAGCGAAGGGCGAGGTCACGAGTATGGCGGAGTTGCGGCCTGCGATGGGGCTCGATATCTTCTTGCCGGAAGGAACGAATAAGTTCGCGGTTGCGTTTCTCGGTTACTTCACGGTTTTTGAGATCTGGTGGATCGTGATGCTGGTGCTGGTGATGAGTCACGCGTTCCGCATCACGAAAGGCAAGGCGTTCGGGGCCGTGCTGCCGCTGATTCTGCTGAGCATCGTGCTGCGTCTCGGCGTCGCGATATTTGCAAAGTGAAGGTCCGCCTGCCGCCTCCGCGTTCTAGAATGAAGGTGTCGGGTACCTACAAGGAGAACTGATGCCGATGGCCGGGCCTGCGTTTCTGATCCTGTCGAGTCCCGCTGACCTTCTGGTCATACTCGTGATTGCGGCGCTGCTCTTCGGCGGCAAGAAGATTCCGGAGCTCGCCAAAGGCTTGGGCGAAGGAATCAAAAACTTCAAGGGCTCGTTCAAGGCCGAAGAGGAACACAAGGAAGAGAAGAAGCAGGAATAGGCGGAATCAGCCTCGGAAAATTAAACCCCGCGAAACGGATCGCGGGGTTTTCGTTTCAGGGCGTGCTCGAAAGTTAGCGGGCGGCGGTCTTTTTGGGCGGCACGATCGAGTCTTTGACAGACTTCGCCACGCGGAACTTCACGACTTTCTTAGCAGGAATCTTGATTTGCTCTCCGGTCGCCGGATTCCGCCCGATGCGAGCTTTGCGGTCCGCTCGGACCAGCCTGCCGATACCGGGCAGGACAAAGACACCATTCTTTTTGGTTTCACGAACTGCCAGCTCGGCGAGCGACTCCATGAAGTGCTTCGCCACGCGATTGTTCATACCGGTGATTTCCGCGAGCTCTCTGACGATCGCGGTTTGCGTCATGCGCTTTCCATCAGCCATCTACAACCTCCCAGGATTTGTGGTTTGGATTTCAAAAGAGAACTTCGCATCGGGACTTGCTCTGCGGCTGCAAAAAACAAAACGATACGAAAATGTTTAATCCCTCTTTAGTCAACTCGATCATACGAGAGTTCGAGCGGGCTTGTAAAGGAAAAACCTACGGAAAACAGGCTATTTTTGCGATTTTTTGAAGCAATGGCCTCTCAAAGGGCTGGGAAATCGGGCTGAGGGCGCTTGGCAACTCGCGAGTACCGCATATTTAGCCGCTTTCGCGCGCCTCATTCACTATCATGAAAGCTTGTGAGGCATCGCGCCGCGAATCGAAGATGCCCGCGAGCCCGGGTGGCGAAATCGGCAGACGCAAAGGACTTAAAATCCTTTTCGCCGCAAGGCGAGTGCGGGTTCAAGTCCCGCCCCGGGCACCAACTCAGTCCCGGCTCGCCGCCAGCTCTGCGCTCTCCATCGGTCCATCGCTCAAATTCGACGAATAGCGTGGCAGCAAGAGCATCAGCGCCGCGGCGATCAACGTTGTGACCGCCAGCTCGACCAGCAGCGTCTGATACGAACCGGTCAGATCGAACGCTTTGCCCATAATCACGGGCCCAATCGCGGCCGCGACCGCATACGCCGTCCAGGTGAAGCCATAGAGCGTGGAAAACGATCGCAATCCAAAATACTTCGAGAGTAGATACGGCGTGATGTCGGCTTCCCCGCCCATCCCGATGCCGATGCAAGCGGCTCCCAGCACGCCGGCGAGCACCGATCGGGCGCTGGACAAAATCAGCGTGCCCACCGCCGCAACCGAAAGAACGCAAAATGCGATGCGTGGCGCAAAATGGCGATCGAGCAGCCATCCCGTAAACAGACGGCCTCCCAGAGTTGCGCCGCCCAGCGCGGAAGCCGCGAATGCCGCATTTCCAGGTGAGAGTCCGCGATCCGTGAGCAAGGGGGAGAGATGCGCGATGGCTCCGTTCTGGCTGATCGAACAAAGGAACAGCACGCAAACGATGATCCAGAAGATCCTGGAACGTAAGCCTTCGACCGCCGAAACACCGGGCGCGGTAAGCCGCTCGGAACGGGTGCGAGTGGAACGTTCGCGGACCCAGAATCCGAGACTCAGGCCTATCGCAAGCGCCATTGCGCCGAGCACCGCAAATGCCTTGCGCCAACCCGCCGCGCTGATCAACGCTTGCGCCACGAGAGGAAAAACCATGGCGCCTAATGCCCCACCCGAGAGCAACACCGCGAATGCAGCTCCGCGCCGCGCGTCAAACCAGGTAGAAAGAACGCGCGAATACGCGAGGTGCGCGGTTCCGTTGCCAACCACACCCAGCAGCAGGAATACGGCATACAAATGCCATAAATGATGTGTCAGCAGCGAGAGCGACGCGAAGCTGCAGCCGAAAATAATAAAGCAAGGCAGAATGATACGGCGCGCCGGAAAGCGATCGAGCAAAAGACCGAGCGGCGGTGAACAAGCCGCCACTGCGAGAGCGGCGAATCCAAAAGCCGCTGAAACTGCCTCCCGTGTCCAGTGGAATTCCGCCGCCACTGGTTTCAGAAACACACCGAACGTGTAGACCAGCAGCGAGGCAAAGCTGACGAAAACGCATGCCGAGGAGGCCAGCACCACGCGCCAACCTCTATAGTGGATGCTGTTCTCAGTCGCCGTTGCCCGGAAATCCGCCATGATTCGCGCTTTAGAGCTTAAATTTAGAAAGCCGGGCGGGCAACGCCTTCGTCCCGATATTTCACTTCATACGCGGTGCCCTGGAATGGCACGCCATCGACCTCCGCGTACGGATAAATGAAGTAATTCAGAGGCGCTCCGTTCTGCTTCGGCGCCAGCTCCAGATCGCGGCGTTTTGTGAACTCAATTCGATTTTCATCATGCGCGCCAAAGAAATACCCGCGCTTAGAGGGATTCTTCGCGGCCTCGGATGCATCGACCGGCACCCAGCCAATACCCTTTGCATAGAACTCCGCCCAACAATGATAGCCGGCGATTGTGCCTTCGCCTCGCGCACTGGGCAGTGGAAAACCGATCGCGAATCGCGCCGGAATGCCGATGGAGCGGCAATATCCAATAAACATGGCGTGAAAATCCGTGCAGTTGCCTCGGCGTTCTTCGCACGCAAAATAGATATCACCTCGTCCCCAGCCCTTTCCGCTCTTGTCGTATTTGACAGTGGAAACGACGTGATCGTAGATCGCACGCGCCATTTCCAGATCGGTGTGGGCGTTCGCCTTTTGAACCACCTCGCGCGCCCACGTTCGAATTTGACCGTCTATGGGCACCAGTCGATCCGGTTTCAAATACTGGCCAAGCTCTTGGGGCCTTTCATCCTGCGCAAGTCGCGGCGCATCGTAAAGACGGGCCTGAATGTGCTCCTTCCGGACCGCGTCGAAGCTCACCGTCACTGCAAATGCGCTCTCTTTGGGATTGTTTATGCCGATGTACAAAATCGTGTTACCGAACGACCCGCTTGCAATATGGTACGGAAACGGCGATTCAATCTGAAGATTCGCGATCTGTTGATAGGGATCGTCGTGTGGAACCGGAACCCAAACAGAGACGTGTTTCGCTGCCGGCGGGATGCCCTTCACAACGGTCTTGTATTCCAGGTGAAACGCGCGGGTGCGAGGCTCAACACCGGACGGATGATCCAGAGCAAAGGCCAGAACGGCCGCGGCGATTCCAGCCAGGATTCGTTTCATGCAATCTGCCTCTTCAATTATGCAGGGCATAATTGGCGGTAGAAGACGTGCGATCCTCCGCTTACGACGAAGTTGCCGGTTTCTATCACACGCATTGGGCGGATTGGTATCTCCCCGGGGCGATGCCCGCGCTCGAGAAGGTGTTCTTCTCGAATGTCCGGGCCGGCGCTCGCGTTTTAGACGTGTGCTGCGGATCGGGCCACGTGACTCGAGAATTGGTGCGTCGCGGATACATCGTCACGGGCGTCGATTCGTCCGCGGAACTGATTGCAGTCGCCCGCAGGGAGTTGCCAACCGTTGATTTTCGCGTTCAGGATGCCCGCGCGCTGCGGCTCGATGGAACTTATCAGGCTGCTCTTTCCACCTTCGATTCTCTGAACCACATGATGACTGTCGCCGATCTCCGTGACGTGTTCGCGGGAGTTCACCGGATACTCGATCCCGGCGGATTGTTTGTGTTCGATATGAATCTCGAGCTCGCTTACACGGCCGATCTGCGGCAATGGAACGTAAACGTTGCGGAGGACGACGTCACTCTGGTGCGCGGGCTCTACGATTTCACCACCAAGATCGCCGAAACAGAGCTGATCTGGTTCGTGCGAGGCCCTGGCGATTGCTGGAAGCAGCATCGGAGTATAGTCGAGCAACGCTGCTATCCATCCGAAGACATTCTCCGTTCGCTCCGCGAGGCGGGGTTTCAATGCATCGAGGCGAGGGATGCCCAGAAAGTCGGCGTCACGACGGACCTGGGGTTCGGCCGGATATTCGTGAGCGCGCGAGCCTAGTTGTGGGGAAACACCCGCACGTCGATGCCTTCGGCCGCGCGGATCAGACGATCCAGGTCGCTGCCGAACGCCCGTTCCCACCAGCTATCGCGCCCTTTATGTCCGACGTAGATCTGCGTGATGCCGCGCTGCCGCGCAAACCGCAGGATCGTGTCCACCGGATCTTCGCCATCCAGCTCGACAACCTCCGCTCTCTTTTCCGTCGCGAAGGCGACGCCGTCGAGCACGCGTTGGCGCTGCTCGGGGGACCAGTCTGGCCGGTTGAGATGCGCGGCAATCAATTCGCCGTGAAAGCGGTCCCGGTTACGGACGCCGCTTTCGAGCATGCGCCTGCCGTTCGCGTTCGGTGAAAGGCAGACGAGGATTCGTTCCTGCGTGCCCCATGTCTGCTCGATGCCGTGCTGAGTCAGATAGCGTTCCAACTGCTTGTCAACCACATCGGCGGCGAGCAGCAGCGCAACTTCGCGCAATTCGGAGAGCTGCACGGCCGTGAGCCGTTGCGGAAGACGCGCGGCGCCCTCGCCACAAATCGTCATACATGCCTCGGCCGGCGCATCGACGACTACAATTTCTTCGGCGGTCTGAATAAAGCTCAACGGAACCGTTTCAGCGGCGCATTTCCCGGTGATCGCTTCCACCTGAGCACGCATTTCTTCAATGTGCTGCAGATTCACCGAGGTGATCACCGAGATCCCCGCGTCCAGCAACTGAGCGACGTCTTGCCAGCGCTTCTCATGCGGAAACCCGGGGGGATTGTCGTAGGCCAGTCCATCCACCAGACAGACTTTCGGCCTGCGGTGCAGAATCGCCGCCATGTCCATGGCCGGCGTGCCGTTCACCTCTTTCAGTGGAATTACTTCGAGCATGGACATCGCTTGCGCTACGTCGCGAGCCAGCTTCGGCTGGATGGCGACAACCACGACATCCTGTCCGCGCTCAAAGCGGCGGCGCCCTTCATCGAGCATCCGGAAACTCTTCCCCACGCCCGACGCATACCCGAGGAACACCTTCAGACGGCCGTGTGTCTGATGCTCCTCGTCGGATTCGAGCTGCTGCAGCAGTTGCTCAGGGGTCGGTTTGCGTTCGAGGACTTGCGCCATCGCACTCCTATTTTTTCAGATTTTCTTAGACAACACCACTGACGAGGAAAATCAGTGTTTCGGCAGCTCTTTATCGAGCTGAAGGTTGAGCATCAATACATTAACGCGCGGCTCACCGGCGAAGCCGAGGTCGCGATGTTCTGTTCGAGACGCAATGAGGCTGTCGATCTCCGCTGCGCTCGTCCCGCGGGCTTTGGCCACGCGTGCCGCCTGCGCGCTCGCATTCGCTACGCTGATCTGCGGATCGAGGCCGCTGCCCGAAGTCGTTACGGCGTCGGCGGGGATGGGTCCGGAATAATCGGGGTTCTCTTTTCGGAACTGCTCCGCGGACGCTTTCACGCGATCATAGAGCTTCTGACTCGTCGGGCCTAGATTGGAGCCACTCGAAGCAGTCGGATCGTATCCATCATTGCCGGCCGCAGACGGGCGCGGATGAAAGTACTCCGGCCGCGCGAAGTTCTGCCCCAGCAGAGAAGATCCGACAATCTGGCCGTTTCGTTCGATGAGACTCCCGTTCGCCTCATGACGGAAGCAGAGCTGGCACAGTCCGGTGACAACGCCCGGATAGATCAGGCCGGTCAGCACCGTAAGCAGCGCCGTCATCCGAAACGCGGGGACAAGTTGTTGGAGCATGATTTTCTTCCTTTCTTCCGAGCTAAGCCAAATGCAAGAGCACCAGCAATTGATCGATCAGCCAAATGCCCGGGAACGGAACCAGGATTCCGCCCAGGCCGTAAATGAGGACGTTGCGTCTGAGCAGCGATGCCGCTCCCACCGGCCGGTATTTCACACCGCGCAAGGCGAGCGGCACCAGCGCGATGATAATCAGCGCGTTGAAAATGACGGCCGCGAGCACGGCGCTCTGGGGCGTGTGAAGACCCATGATGTTGAAGCGCGCCAACGCCGGATAGGT
This sequence comes from uncultured Acidobacteriaceae bacterium, assembly GCA_963722935.1. Classification (GTDB taxonomy): domain Bacteria; phylum Acidobacteriota; class Terriglobia; order Bryobacterales; family Bryobacteraceae; genus Bog-105. The sequence goes on from CAVROY010000004.1 coordinate 958,846, forward strand.
TGCCATGAACATTGCCGGAATGATAGCGAAATACTTCGCGACGTCATTGGCGATGGAAAACGTAGTCAGTGCGCCGCGCGTGATCAGCAGTTGTTTGCCGATCGCTACGACTTCGATCAGCTTCGTAGGGTTGCTGTCGAGATCCACCATGTTGCCGGCTTCCTTGGCGGCGGTCGTGCCGGTATTCATCGCCAGCCCGACATCGGCTTGCGCCAGCGCGGGCGCATCGTTGGTTCCGTCTCCCGTCATCGCCACCAGGCGGCCCTCCGCCTGTTCCCGCCGGATGTACGCCAGTTTGTCCGCTGGAGTCGCTTGCGCCAGAAAGTCGTCCACTCCGGCTTCATGCGCGATCGCAGCAGCGGTCAGCGGATTGTCGCCGGTGATCATCACGGATCGGATTCCCATCGCGCGAAGCTGGCCGATGCGATCCTTCATGCCGCCTTTGACAATATCTTTCAGATGGATGATGCCTAGCGCACGTGGACCGTCAGCCACCGCTAGCGGTGTGCCGCCGCCTCGCGAAATACGGTCGGAAGTTTCGTCGTAACCGGCCGGTAGCGTGCCGCCCAAATCCCGAACGAAGCCTGCAATCGCCGCGCTGGCGCCTTTTCTCAGCATGCGGCCGTCGATATCCACACCGCTCATTCGCGTATAGGCGGAAAACGGAATGAAGTGCGCTTCGTGCTCGGAGACTTCGCGGCCGCGCAAGCCGTATGTTTCTTTCGCCAGAACGACAATCGACCGTCCCTCCGGCGTTTCATCGGCCAGACTCGAGAGCTGCGCCGCATCCGCGAGCTCCCGCTCCGTAACTCCTGCAAAGCTGATGAACTCGACCGCTTGGCGGTTTCCGAGCGTGATGGTGCCCGTTTTATCCAGCAACAGCGTGTTGACGTCGCCTGAGGCTTCTACGGCTTTGCCGCTCATCGCCAGCACGTTGTGCTGCATGACGCGATCCATGCCGGCAATCCCAATGGCGGAAAGCAGGCCGCCGATTGTCGTCGGAATCAGACAGACCAGAAGCGAGACAAGTACCGCAATGGTGGGAACGCGCCCCGCGCCGCTCGCTGAAACTGCATAGATTGCGTACGGATGCAGCGTCGCCACAGCCAAAAGGAAAATGAGCGTCAGACCGGCGATGAGGATGTTCAGAGCGATCTCGTTCGGAGTCTTCTGCCGCTCCGCGCCTTCCACCAGCGCGATCATCCTGTCCAGAAACGTCTCGCCCGGATTCGAGGTAATACGGATTTTGATCTGATCGGAAAGCACTTTGGTGCCGCCGGTCACCGCGCTTCGATCGCCGCCGGATTCCCGGATGACCGGAGCGCTTTCACCCGTGATCACGGATTCATCTACCGTTGCGATGCCCTCGATCACTTCTCCATCGCCGGGAATCAAATCGCCAGCTTCTGCGATCACCGTATCGCCCGAGCGAAGCTGCGAGGCCGGAACTGTTTCGATCCGACCCTTTGTGGTAATGCGTTTCGCAATGGCGTCGGTCTTCGTTTTGCGCAGCGTGTCGGCTTGCGCTTTTCCACGCGCTTCGGCCATCGCCTCGGCGAAATTCGCGAACAACACCGTGAACCACAGCCAGAGCGCAATCTGCAACTCGAAAGCGACGGCTGCCGCTCGAATAGAGACATCGCGAATCAGGAACAGCGTGGTAAGCGCCGCGCCCACTTCGACGACGAACATGACCGGATTCTTCAGAAGCGTCACCGGATTCAGCTTTAGGAACGAATCTTTGACGGCGCGGCGAACGATCTCAGGGTCGAACAGCGGACGCGCGCGCAACAGCTTTCCGGGCAGCAGCGAGGATGGCTCCGGAGAAACCGATGGTGTGACAGGCGCTTCAAGAGTAGCCATATTTCAGCTCCAGATGGGGAACAGCATTACGGAAAAGAGTTTTCCGCCAAGCATGAGGTAGTGCTCGACAATTGGTCCCAGCGCCAGCGCCGGGAAAAACGTCAACGCGCCGACGAGAATAACCGTGCCCACCAGCAGAGTAATGAATAACGGTCCATGCGTCGGTAGCGTTCCCGCGGTATCGGCGACTCTTTTCTTCATCGCCAGGCTTCCTGCGGCGGCCAATAGCGGGATCAGGAATAAAAAGCGTCCCATCAGCATCGCCAATCCGAGCGTCAGGTTATACCAGGGCGTATTGGTACTGATTCCACCAAACGCGCTGCCATTATTGCCGGTCGTGCTCGTGTAGGCGTAGAGAATCTCGCTGAAACCGTGGGCGCTGGGATTGTTCAGGTTGGCCGTGGCGGGGCCAGGCGGATTCCAATAGCTGTGCGTGACCATTTGACCCTTGGCGTCTTTGGTGGGCGGCGCAAAGTGAACAACCGACGAGATCGCAGCCAGAACCAGAATGCTGAATGCCGTGAAAATCAGCGCGAGCATCGCCATCTTCACTTCTTTCTGCTCGATTTTCTTGCCCACATATTCGGGCGTCCGGCCCACCATCAAACCTGCGATAAACACCGCCACGATCGCGTACAGCAGAATTCCGTACAGCCCCGCTCCTACACCGCCGAATATGACTTCGCCAGTTTGAATATTGAAGAGCGGCACCAGCCCGCCCAACGGCGTAAAGCTGTCATGCATGCCGTTCACAGCCCCACAGCTTGCGTCCGTGGTCACCGTCGCAAACAGGGCGGAAGCCGCAATGCCGAAACGTGTTTCCTTGCCTTCCATGTTGCCCCCTGGCTGCGCGCTGGTGGCGTGGGTCTCGACGCCGAGTTTCGCGAAATTCGGATTGCCCTTCTGCTCCGCCCAGTAGCACACGAGAGCGCCCGCCAGGAACATCACGGCACAGGCGGAGAACAGAGTCCATCCTTGCCGCCGGTCACCCACCATCACGCCAAACATGTACGTGAGGCCAGCGGGAATGACGAAAATCAGGATGAGCTGGATGAAATCTGTAAACGGTGTTGGATTTTCGAACGGGTGCGCAGAGTTCGCGTTGAAGAACCCGCCGCCGTTCGTGCCCAACATTTTGATCGCTTCCTGCGACGCGACCGGCCCTTGCGCAATCACTTGCTTGGCGCCTTCGATGGTATGCGCGACGGTATAAGGATGCAGGTTCTGAATGACGCCTTGCGAGCAGAAAAACAGAGCGGCAATCAGCGAAATCGGCAGCAGGATGTAAACGACCGCGCGCGTCGTATCCACCCAAAAATTGCCGAGGCTGTTTACTTGCTGGCGCGCAAAGCCTCGCGTCACCGCAATGGCCACCGCGATGCCCGCCGCCGCCGAAGCGAAGTTTTGCACAGTAAGCGCCGCCATCTGAACCAGGTAACTCAACGTGGCTTCGCCTGAGTAGCTCTGCCAGTTCGTGTTCGTGAGGAAACTCACGGCCGTATTGAACGCCAAGTCCGGAGAGAGCACGCCCGCCCCGAAGCCTTGCGGATTCAGCGGTAGAACGCCTTGCAGCCGCTGCAGCAGGTAAACAAATAGGAAGCTGAAGATGCTGAACGCGAGCAGCGCGGCCGTGTATTGCGTCCAGCGCTGTTCGGTCGATTCGTTAATACCCACGATCTTGTAAATAGCCGTTTCGAGCGGGCGCAATACGGGCGTTAGAAACGTTCTCTTGCCATCGAAGAGCTTCGCCATGAAAATGCCCATGGGTTTGGCGAGCGCAAGAATGATCAGAAAGTAAATCGCAATCTGAAACAGGCCGTGTCCCGTCATATTCAATCTCCGGTTAAAACTTCTCCGGCCTCAGCAATGCGTAAACGAGATACGCAAAGAGCAGCACAGTAGTGATTCCGCCGACGACGTAATCCATAATGATCTCGGGCCAAGGCGCGTCTAAAGGCGATCGCACGCTTTGGTGAAGGCCCAACATGCGACAAAAAACGCCAGCGCGACCAGCACGTAAAAGAAATCCGCCATATTCGCTTTCAACTGTAGCGGCGAAATCCTAAAGAAGTCATAAGGACTCATTAGTGGTGTGTCGCGGCGAGTTGGTCACCAGGGGCAACCGCTCGGTGAGGGAAGTGGGAGAAATCCGGTACAGGCCGAGATTTTCCGCTTGCTGACGCGCGCGGTTCTGTAGGCTGCACCTGTGGCGTTGCTGCGCACGAGCGGGTGAATTGGGGCGTGATTCAGGCGGCGATTGGGGCCGGGTCGGGCGCCTGCACGGTGGAATTCGCGGCGAAGTATCGTTCTTTTTGCCCCTGGAGGCGAACTTCCGCTGTAACCACCTTGTAAGGATGGAGCTCGTTGCGTTGCGCGTGCTGTGTCTTGGCGACGTTCTTCCTGGGCCTGCGCCCGTTTCTGCGAAGCAAAGCCAATCTCGGCTTGCCGCCTTTCTTTTCTTCTCTTTGCCAGCTCACTGGCGGCACGCTGATAGGCTCGGTCCTGGGCCGTCTGGTAGCGGATGTACAGATCCAGGTCGGCGCGCACGCAGATTCCTTCTTGGCCCTTGGCGATATTTTCGTCCGTGCGCGGCTGGACCAGGAAGCAGGCTTCCTGGAGGCGAACGGCGCGGTCCGACGTCCAGGTGTGGCGGACCATTTTGGCGACCAGCTCGCGTTCCACATCGTCAGCCGGCTGTTCGGCTTGCATATAGCGCTCGAGCAGGTCATCATACTCGGCCTGGCTTTCACATTCGAGCACTTTGAAGGTGCCGCAAAGACCGTGCTTGCGGCCGTTTTGGGAGACCTTTTCCCGGCCTGTGTCGGTGCGGGGCCCGGTACTTTTTTGCGCGTTGGCGCGGTTGGCTGCGAGCTGAGACTTTGAAGGCATAGTTCTGCAGTTATTACCTCTGAGCCAGACTAGGAACTGTTTATCGGTTTCCGGTAAGTGGAAGCAGGGGCAAGGAATCGGGTTTTCGGCTATTGTTGTGAACGGCGGAATCGGAAACGCTATGTTATTCTGCGGGTGTCCGACGTTTGCCGATTAGGGGACGTAGTTCAGTTGGTTAGAACGCCGGCCTGTCACGTCGGAGGTCGCGGGTTCGAGCCCCGTCGTCCCCGCCAATTCCTTCCAAGAACTTAGACTAGCTTTTTGAGTGCTAGCCTAAACTTCCCTAGATTCTCGTTTGGCTTTCGCTTATGCGCCTCGATTGCGTTCGCCATCGCGTCATCCCAAATCTTTGCGGCTGCGAGTTCATCAGTTTCGAGTGCGTGAGCGTAAATCGATAGCGTGACGTTCGCGTTGGCGTGCCCTAAACATTTACCCACGGTTGGAATGGGTACACCGCTGCTCAGCAGTTTCGCTTGCGTGTGTGTGCCGGAGAGAGTGAAGGCTAAGACCCTGTAGTCCGGCCTTCTTCATCGGTAGACAGAAGCTGTTATTGCTTTGAGGCACTGGATCGGCCGGATCGCTTAGAGACTGCGCTCTTCGGCAATCGCGGAACAACCTGAACGCCCGCCCAAAGCGTGGCGATCGTTTGCTCGACCACGAGAGTCTGGTCAGGCAAGTCAGGCACAACCCCTTGGATGACCATGAGCGTGGCGAGGCCAAAGATCGTGTACCACCAGGTGTGGGCTACCACTATGTCATCCCTACTTGGCAATCCTTCATCCTTGGCAACATCGAAAAAGAGCTGTACGAAACGTTGGAACAAAGGCGTGCCAATGTCGTTGATATATTGTCCAGCGCGGATGCCGTTGCGGTTTTCCGGCCCGAAGAAGACGTTGCGGAACTGCTGTGGATGGGCAGTGCAGAACTGAATCAAGCCACGTGAAGTCGCAAAAAGACGCTCTTTCGGTGCAGGATGTTTAGCGGCAATCGCGTCGAAGTTCTGAATCAGCAGCCCGATCGTCTCGCTGCTCAACTCGGCCAGAATATGCCATTTGTCAGGAAAATGCTGGTAGATCACGGCGTGCGTATAGCCGATCTCTTTAGCGATCGCGCGAAGCGTCACGGCTTCGTAGCCGCGATCGGCAAACATTTTGCTGGCAGCCGCAAGGATTTCGCCCCGCAACCTTTCCTTGCGCTCTACCCGGCGACTTGGTGATGTGGATGTCACTTCAATAGCTTAGTCCCTTTTGACGATTTTTGCGACCGATTGTTGCTTTATGGCCATTGGTTAAGAAACCAGTGATTAATTTGCAACCAATGGTTTTTCTAAGCCTCTAATGGTCAGGCCGCTCATTTGGATGGGCGGCCAAATACGAGGCAAAAGGAAGATCCGATGAAAGTTCTAGTGATTGGAGCAGCGGGCAAGAGCGGAGAAGCGCTGGTAAATGAGGCGCTGGCGGCCGGACATAAGGTGACGGCTTTCGTGCGCGGTGCCGCGCAGTACAAGAAGGCGAACGTCAGAGTTGTTGCGGGCGACGTGCTGGACGCGGCCGCGGTCGACGTTGCGGTCGCCGGACAGGATGCGGTGATCGACGCGCTGGGCGGCAAAACGCCGTGGAAAGTGACGACGATGGAAACGAGCGCGGCACACAATATTGTGTGACGCGATGCGGCGCAATGGCGTGCGGCGATTGCTGAAGATTTCGGTGGTTGGTGCGGGCGAGAGCGTCAAGAACGCCGGCTTTTTCAACGAGCACCTGCTCATGCGGACGTTTCTGCGGGGTCTGCTGGTAGACAAGGCGGGCATGGAGGCCGAGATCGAAGGCAGCAACTTGGACTGGACGCTCGTGCGGCCGCCGATGTTAACCGACGCCGAGAAGACCGGCATTGCCAGGGTGCTGAGCACGGAGGGCGGCGAGAAGGCGCACAAGATCGGGCGGGCCGATCTGGCAGCCTTCATGGTGCAGCAACTGGAAAGCGGCCGGTATGTGCGTCAGGCAGTGACGGTGACGACCACATAGCAAGGCCTCCGCGAGGATCAATCACCTCTCTCGAGGCGATCTGATCGGCTGAGTAAAGGCATGTAACGATTCATGCGACAGATAACTGTGGAAACTCACCGGACTAGCGGAGTGCTAGCTGCGCAACTCACAAGCTCTGGCATTTGCATCAGAGCATCAGTTTCGTTCTAACAAGGAGAAAACGATCATGTATTTAGTCATGGGCATTACTGGAAAAGTTGGGGCCGCCACCGCGCGGCACCTGCTGAAGCAAGGCAAACAGGTGCGAGCACTTGTGCGCAATCGCGAGAAAGCGGCGAAGTGGGCAGAGCAAGGCGTGGAGTTGGTGGATGGAGACTGGAACGATGCGACAGCCATAGCGGCGGCGCTCAAAGGTGCTGAGGGCGCGTTTGTTATGTTGCCGGCTGTATGGGCACCCTCGCCTGACTACAGAGAAGCAAAGGGCGTGATTGCGAACTATGTCGAGGCGCTGACCAAGGTAGTGCCCCCGCGGCTGGTAGCGCTCTCGTCGATGGGCGCGAATAGAACAAGGGGGCTGGGGATGATCACGGCCTTATCACTCTTAGAGCAAGGTTTTCGCAGCCTGCCATCTCCGGTCGCATTTGTGCGCGCTGGCGGCTTTTTCGAAAACTTTCTTTACGGCTTACACGCCGCCCAAGGCGGAACACTACCGGTCTTCTACAATCCTACAAACCGGAAATCGGCAATGGTCGCGACAGACGACATCGGCGCAGAGGTGGCAACGCTTCTGACCGGGCCGGCGTGGTCAGGGCATCGCGTCATCGAGCTGGGTTCGATGGTAAGCGCGGATGAAGTGGCCGGACAATTGGGTGAAGTCCTGACACTCGACGTAAAAGCCTTTGCAGTCCCGCGTGCAGGGTGGGCGGAAGCGTTCGAGCAGTTCGGCATCCCGAAGGGCCACACTGGAGCTGCCGAAGAAATGTTTGAGAGCGTTAACGCGGGATGGATGGACCTCGGAATCACGGGTACGGAGCACGTAGCGGGTACGACGTCCGCACGCGATGTGTTTGCGGCTGCACAGAACGCCGTCAAGGCGTAAGTCCGGGCAAGCAATATGAAAGCTGAGCACACAATAGATAAACCCGCGCGGGCAGGTCGAGCAACTCAAATAGCCGCGATCGTAATAACCGGCCTTGTCGCCTTCATCTGGGTGTACTTCGGAAGGTTATATCTAATTCACGATCCCGGCGAATGGAGGATCGCCAATCAGCAGCTCGGATACCCGCTCTATATCATTCCTCTGATTCGCGTGACCCACATCCTTGGTGGCGTGGGCCTTCTGATTCCCAATGTGCCTCGATTGACTGAGTGGGCTTATGCTGGTCTCGCGATCAATCTTTTACTCGCGTTCTATTCACAACTGAATGGCGGTGGCAGTACTTGGGATAAATTTGATCCGATTCTCGTCATGGCGTTCGTCTTTGCTTCGTATGTATTAAGACGCTGCATGCGCGCAAACAGGTGGTCGATATGAAGAACACGCTCGGGCGGGCAGTTTTACTCTTTCCAGGCACGTCGCGGAGGCCCAACAAGGGTCCGGCCCGCCACTCATCCGAAGCCCTAAACGTACAAGTCGTCCCTGCTCAGTAGCAGATAGCCAATCATGAAGCTTTGATCGGAATGGGCAAGTCGAGTCGGATGCCACGAGGTGAATCCAACTTCCCCTTTAGTGTCCTCACGAATTCGCTGACGACTTTCGAAGAGTCATTGGCCCTTGCGATCAACTTTGAAGAGATAGACAGCTGCGGTTGGAGCAACGGCCTTCATAGTTAGTTCATTGCGCGCTATCCTCCAGGCCCCGGATCGGGTGAGGAAAGCAACTTCTCCTAGCCCAGATAGAGTTCTTGGGCGCGCTCCTCGCCGAATAGGTGAGCGTTCAGCTTATTTTGCCCACAGGTGCGAATTCGCCCCGATAAGTCGTTAGCCAACGTTGACGCGCTTGTGCCTGGCATTTCGGACAATGCCGGTTGCGATAGGAGTTAGAGGAGACGGCCTGTCGGTAGCCGCATTCAAGACAAGCATCGAGATAACCACCAAGAGCCGCAGTGCGCTGTGATTCAAGAAAATATACGATAACGAACAGGGCAGAGCCGACCAGGTACACAAACGATGACACGTGCACGAATTGCGGCCACCGTGAAAACCGGCCTCAGGATAGCTGCTGTCTGTTTTACGTTTGGAGTGTGCTTCGGAATTGCAGGGGTGCTCGCGGGTGTGGCTGAACTGGTGCCGAGAGAATCCCAGTCGCAGAGTGCTCAGCCAGACATTTTACTGCCGTATGCCGCCTTCTGCCTGATTGTAGGGAGCGTGGTTTCTTACCTCGCTTTGCGGTCCAGCTGGAGCGGCTTGAGGCTTGAAATTGTGCTATTTGTGGCGACCTATGGCATTTCGACAATTGCCGCGCAAGTCGAGTCCTGGTTTTTTCTTTCTGCCAAGTTGCCCCCCGGAATGATTCGAGCCCTATTCGAGCAAGGAGCCATTGCGATGGCCTTGTTCACAGTAGTTGCAATGTGGATCCTGGGCAAATGGAGGTCTGCGCCAACGGCGGCGGGGAATAGAGAAGAGCCAGCTATGACACTCGCGGCAATGATGTGGAGACTGGCTTTGCTCGTCCTGGCATTTGTCTTCCTGTACATGTTCTTCGGGTATTACGTTGCCTGGCGGAATCCTGCGGTGCGTGCGTACTATGGCGGGACGGAAGCCCTGAACTTCTATGAGGCGCTTAAGAGCAACTGGCAGAGAGAGCCGCTGCTGTTTTTGCTACAGGTATTCCGAGCTCTGCTGTATGTGGCGTGCGTGTACCCAATGCTGCGCATGCTTCGGGTTGCAACATGGGAAAAGGCTGTAGCGGCCGCGGCATTCCTGGCGTCATGGACTATGGCCCTGCTATTGCCCAATCCGCTAATGCCGGCGAGCGTGGCGCGGAGCCATTTCTGGGAGACGATGGGGTTCAATTTGACCTTTGGCGCGCTGATGGGGTGGTTACTGGGTAAAACACGAGCACCCTGGACCGGCGCGCGTACCGTGAAAGAAGGCATGGAAAACAAGGTCATAAGTTGAGAAAACCGTAGCAATGTCCATTCGAATGCCATTTGGAGCGTGGCATTCAGCCCAGACGGAAAGTGCATCGCACTTCCGGCCAGAACTCCAGAGTCAAAAGAATGAGTACCCTGAATTCGGCATGGTGTCTGTCAATTCCGTATCGTGTACCTGTGTATGATCGAAGCCGCTGATGAAACTGTCCCGAATGATCTCTGCGATCGATTTACATGCCTGCGGTGAACCCGGCCGCGTGATTACTGGCGGTGTTCTCGATGTCCCCGGTAGCACAATGTTCGAGAAGCGAGTGTTTGTGGAGAAGCATATGGACGATTTGCGGCTGCGGATGTTGCGCGAGCCCCGTGGTTATCCGGCCGCCAACTGCAACCTACTGTTACCGCCCACAAGTCCGCACGCAGATGCAGGTTTCGTGATCATGGAGCAGGTGGAATATCCGCCTATGTCCGGTAGCAACACTATTTGTGTTGTCACGGCGCTGCTTGAGACCGGAATGATTCGCGCCGGAGGCGATACAGTTCACCTGAATTTGGAGGCGCCCGCAGGTCTCATTGCGGTCGAGGCTCAGATGTGCGACGGCCGGGTAACTGCCGTCACCTTTCAAAACCAGCCCGCCTTTGCCGTGCATCTGGACGCAAGAGTGGAGGTGCCACAACTTGGTTCGGTCCAGGTGGATGTCGCGTACGGCGGGATGTTCTATGTCATCGCCGATGCCGAGCAGTTTGGATTGAGGCTGACTCCCGATGAAGCGCGCGACATCGTGCGCATTGGCGAAATGATTAAAGCCGCAAGCCGCGAACAACTTCCTTCTGTGCATCCGGACAATCCGGCCATCTCGGGAATTACCATCGCACAACTTTCCGCTCCGGCAATTGGGAATGCGGACCGGCGTAACGCGGTGATTGTATCGACCGGAGAACTGGATTGGCAGCGCCCCTCTTCCTGGACGGGTACGCTGGATAGATCGCCATGCGGTACGGGCACTTGCGCCAGAATGGCCGTACTACATGCTAAAGGACATCTGCCGCTGAACCGGGATTTCGTTCATGAAGGTATTCTTGGGACGACGTTTACTGGACGGCTGATCGCCGAAACCACAACCGGCCCATATCGCTCTGTCGTCCCGACGATCACAGGACGTGCGTGGATTACGGGGTTCGCCAACTATGTCGTTGCGGATGACGATCCGTTCCCAGACGGTTTTGTAGTTGGAGATTTGTGGGCAGCAGCGAAATAGAGCGAATCAGCACTACCGTGGCGCAGAACATGAACCCGGCCGAGAAAAGGCTCTCAGGAGTGGCGAGCGATAGCGCAACGTCAGGCCGTCCCGTTTTGCTTGGCGGCGCCCCGCGACATCACTCGCTGCGCAGAACCGTCGCTGGTTGTACGCGCGAGGCGCGCCACGCCGGTAGCAGGCACGCCGCAGTGGCAACCCCGAACAGCAGTCCGATGACACCGGCGAACACGGCAGGGTCGAGCGGTTTCGTGGCATACAAGCTGGAGCGGATCAGTTGTGCGGCGGCGATGGCGAGGAGCGAGCCCGCGGCAGCTCCGCCGACGGCGGGAGGGAGACCATCGAGCAGCATCAGATGCAGGACGTCTTCTCGTTGTGCTCCGAGTGCCAGCCGGATACCGATCTCCGTGCGGCGCTGCGTCGCCAAATATGCGAGCACGCCGAACAGACCCACGGCAGCCAGCAACAGCGATATGCCCGCAAAGAGCCGCCAGCAACGTCGCTTCGAAATTTGCGTCGAGCGATGATCTGTCGATGATCTGATTCATCGTGAGCACGTCGGAGACGGCGAGTTCGCGATCCACCTGGTGGATGATCTTCTGAATGGGAAGTGCGAGGCTCTCGGGATCGCGTGCGGCGCGGACGACGAGGGCGGCGCCGCTCTCCGTTCCGGCGTCGATTGGGAAATACATCGTTGGTTCCGGTAGGCTCGCCAGCTCGTATCGGGTGTCGCCCACGACGCCGACGATTTCGTAACTCCGCCGGTCGGAGTCGATCAGGTGCTTGCCGATCGGGTCCTCACTTGGAAAATACTGCCGCGCGAACTCAGCGCTGATGATGGCTTCGTTGGCGCCATCGAGACGCTGATTGGAACCGAAGGTGCGCCCACGAAGGAACGGGATGCTTAGCGACGCGAAATAGTCCGGATCAGCCCAGCGGACGATCGCAAGTAGCGTCTGCCCCTGCGGCAAGGGCGGATGCTCAAGGATGGTCACGGCGCCGTCGCCGAAGTATCCTTCGCCGGGAACCGCGCGCACCAGGCCGACCGCGTCCACTCCCGGCAATGACCGCACGCGCGCGAGCAGACCGTCGAAGAATGCCACCCGCTGTGCCGGCTTGCTGTACTGCACCTCAGGAAGAGTGAAGTGCATGGTGAGGATGTTGCCGGTCGCGCAGCCCAGGTCATTCGAGCGCAGCCGCATGTAGCTCTTGAGCAGCAAGCCGGCGCTGACGAGCAGAACCACGGTGAACGCAACTTCGGCGCCCACGAGCACCTTGCGGAGACCAGTACGCGAAGAGCCCGAGGTGGAACTCCGTGACGACTCTTGCAGGGCCGCGACCAAATTCCCGGAACGGCTTGCCAGCACCGGGATGAGTCCGGCGAACAGAGCGCAAATCAACACGAGTCCCGCGACGGTTGCGACCACGACAGCGTCAATGCCGATCGACTCCGCGCGCACCATGTCGCTTCGCGTCATGACGAACCATCGGAGAGCCGCGTAGGCGAGAGCGAGGCCTGCTGCTCCTCCGACGGAGAAAAGTACGAACGTTTCGATGAGCTGCTCACGAATTAGCCGGAAGCGACCGCCACCGAGCGCTTTCCGGATGGCAATTTCGCGTGCTCGTGCCGCGGAGCGGGCCGTCAGCAGGTTGGCGACGTTGAGGCACGCGATCAGCAGCATGCAACCGGTGGCGGCCAGCAGCATATAAAGCGCAGGCTTGATGTTGCCCACCAGGTAATCGATGAGCGGCCGCATCCCCGCGCCGCTGCTCATGAGCGGAAGATCGAGATGGGCGTCGTGGATGCGGCGCACGATCGCCGCGACTTCCTGTGTGGCCTGCTCACGAGTGACGCCGGGCTTCAGCCTTCCAATGACGATGAACCCGTGGTTGTCGATCTGGGCCATCTCCGCGGGCGTTCTCTCGTGGTACACAGGAAGGAAGATCTGCACCTTCTGCTCGGGAAAAGCGAACCAACGCGGCATCACGCCAAGCACGGTGTAAGGTTTGGCATCCAGATTGATTTTGCGGCCGATGACGGATGGGTCACCGCCGAAGCGGCGCTGCCAAAGAGACCAACTGAGGATGGCGGTACTGTTGGCGGAAGGCTGGTCGTCCTCCGGCGTGAAGGAGCGTCCGATGTGGGGCTGGACACCGAGCGTGGCGAAAAGGTCCCAAGAACAGATGGTTGCACGGACCTGTTCGGGCAGCGCACCTCCTTCGGAGAGGTTGTACTGCGGAAAGTCTTTATAAAGCGCGAGATCGGAGAACGATCGGCTCTCGCGTTTCCATTCGCCGTAAATGCCGGGGGCGACGACGTTCGCTGGAAACCTTTCGCTGCTTTCGTAGAGCCGAACGAGTTGCTCCGGGTGATCGAACGGCAGAGGTTTCAGGAGCACCGACCAGACGACGGTGAACAGCGAGATAGTCGCACCCATGCCAACGGCGATCACCAGCACCGCCACCGCTGAAAATCCCGGCTGCCGCGCGAGCGTGCGGATGCTGATTTTTAGGTCGCGGAGAAGAGTCTGGAGCCTGTCCCAACTCCAGACCTCGCGAGTTTGCTCGCTAATCACACTGGGATTGCCGAAGGCGCGTAGGGCGGCATAGTGGGCCTCTTCTGGAGCAATGCCGTGTTCCCGTTGCTCTTCTTCTTCCAGTTGAAGGTCCGATTGCAGTTCCCGTTCCAAATCGGCATCGCGTTTCCCGATCCGCCACCATTTCATCTCAGCTCTCCTCAACTGCGGGCCACATCACTCGCGCCACAGCTTCTGCCATCTGCTTCCATTGAGATTCTTCGACGACAAGCTGTTTTCTTCCCTTGTCCGTAAGCCGGTAGTACTTGAATTCCCGATTGCGATCTGGAGCCATCTCCCATTTCGAGGTGACCCATCCCCTTCGCTCCAGCCGGTGTAGCGCGGGGTAAAGCGAGCCGTGCTGCATCTGGAGGAAATCATTCATGGTCCGCTGAATATGCTTGCCGATCTGGTGGCCGTGAGCAGGACCATAAAGAAGAGTTCGCAAGATCAACATGTCAAGGGTGCTTGAAGAAGGTTCGTGCGTTCCGGCATCTGCTTGGCCATAGAAGACATTCTACCATCAAATTGGACAGAATGGTAGACACTCGACCATCAGCAGTCAAGAGGTGACTTGAAAATCTATGGATGGAGGGACATTAACGGTCCACTCACGGACCACACCGGCTACTTAGGTACTCACAAGGTCGCCCGTGTGGCCGCACACTATGCCATGGATGGTCGGCGATCCGGAAATCTTGGCTTATCAGCACTTATTGGGCTTCGTCCCTCGCCGCGACGGAGCGGCTCCGCCAAAACCTATACTTGACCTAGACTCCCGCAAAAACACAACGTAACCACGCATCCCGCGTCGCACACGCTCAACACAGATTCAACGGCTTAGCATGTGCTATCACTAAGTCAGAATGCGGTTTCGCGGGTTCGAGCCCCGTCGTCCCCGCCAATCCTTCCATCCACCATCTCGGCGCATGCGTCGATCGCTTTTATTCCTGATCGCCTTTTTGATCGCGCCGTGGAGCTACGCTCAAGAGCGCCCGGCTGCGCCTCCTCAAAATGCACAGGCGAGTGGCCCCTTGCTGCGATCGACGACCCGCGCCGTCGTCCTGGATGTCACGGTTACCGATCAGCGCGGCAATCCGGTCGGAAACCTCACCCGGAAGGATTTCACCGTTCTTGAAAACGACACCGCTCAATCGATTGCTTCGTTCGAAAGCTCCACCACTCTGCAACAAAAAACAGCTCAAGCTCCTTCCCGGACTGTGATCCTGATCGACGAGCTGAACACGCAGTTCATCGACATTGCGTATGCCCGCTATTCGGTCGAGAAGTATCTGAAAAGAGCCTCAGGGCGACAACTGGAGCAGCCCGCGCAGCTACTCGCGCTGACGGACCATGGCTTGGTCCTGGCATGCGATTACACCCGCAACGGTGGCGAGTTGCTTCGCGCCCTGGAACAGCTTCCTGCCATCATTCCGTTCAAGCTCGGCTTAGGCGCCTCTGCTCTGGGTGATCGGGTAAACATCTCGCTGGGTGCGCTTGAAGAGATCGCGCGTGCCAGCGCGCACTCGGGTCAGCGAACTACCGTCGTCTGGGTCAGTCCAGGTTTTCCGATTGTGACACCTATGAATATGGATCCGGATGATAGGGAAAAGCTGTTGGACGCACTGCGCAAGATGTCGGATATGCTTCTGCGCTCGCGCGTGACGGTGTATAGCGTTGATCCCCGCGCAGTTTTCAACGACGGCGCGAACCGGGCTGTTGACGCGATGTTTTCTTCCTCGTATAGCGCTTCAACCGTGTTTGGAGACCTGGCTTTAGAGCGCCTGGCGTTGGAGACCGGCGGCAGGGCCTTCTATGGCCGTAACGATGTAGACAATCTGGTGGCTGCCAGCATCCTTCAGAGCAATACGTTTTACACGCTTTCGTACTACCCTTCCGATACCGATTACAACGGCCAGTTCCGCAAGATTCATATCCAAGTCAACCGTTCTGGGCTCAAGCCTCTGACCCGCCTTGGCTATTACGCCGTGGCGGAGCCCAGTGCGCCTGGCAGCCAGGAGATTGCGCTCGCTGTCAAGCGGGCGCTGCTCAGCCCGCTGGCCTACAGGGGCATTCCCGTATCGATTGCCGGGGTGGCGGCGAGCGGCGGCTCGCATCTGGCGGTGAATGTGGAAATCGATGGCAACGCACTCAATTGGGAGCCGGCGCCCAATGGCCATCTCGAGTTTTCTGTCATGCTGGGCATCGCCGATTTCGCCAAACAGGACGTACTCTACTCACATATCGGAGTTTTTCACGGCGAGTCATCGTCAGACAAGCTGGACCCGCACGTACAGAAGAAAGTCGTGATCGCTGTCAACGTGCCAGCCAACAGCAAATCGTCGCTACTCCGGCTGGCCGTTGAAGACCCTAAGAATGGCCGCGTGGGTACCGCGGAAATAGCCAGGTGATTCGCATGCTTCCGCCGTTTTGGATACTAGGAGCATGACGCCCGGCCAGCCACCGCCTAAACTGCAATTAACAACCTCACACGATTACCGCGAGAACTATGCCAACAGCGTGCAAATGCGCGTCAATTTGTGGGATTTCTTTTTGCTCTTCGGCACCATCAATCAAACCGCGCCGGACGCCGTTACCATTCAGAACTTCCAGGGAGTTTATCTGAGCCCGCCGCAAGCCAAGGCACTCTCCAACGTTCTCCAGCAAAATTTGAAGCAGTATGAGGCGGCCTTCGGTGAGATCCGCCTGGAGGCTCACGGCCAGGGCGACATCATCCAGTAGACCCGATGCCTGTCGAGCGCCGGCCACCGATGCCGAAATTGCCTCCCTTTGCTCTAGCCGAGGCACGGCCGGTGCGCAGCAGGCCGCAATACCTCATCGTCTTCTTCCTGCTGTTTGCCATTCCGCTGTTTCTGGTTCATGCTTCGCTGCTGAACCTGCCGTTTTTCTGGGACGAGCATGGGCAGTTTATCCCCGCTGCACTCGATCTGCTGCGCACAGGCGCATGGATTCCGCACTCTACCGTTCCGAACGTGCACCCGCCGGGAGTTGAAGCCTACCTGGCGCTTTGGTACAAGCTGTTCGGATTTTCGATTCCCGTCACGCGCCTCGCGATGCTGCTGGTTGCGGCCGCCGGCTTGCTCCTCACATTCTTGCTGGCGATTGAGCTCAGTCAGGGAACGCGAGGCGCTCCCGCATTTCTCCCTCCCCTCCTTCTGCTCGCTTCGCCGCTCTTTTTTACCCAAAGCATGATGGCGCAGCTTGACATGCCCGCCATGGTGCTGACGCTTTTGTCGCTGCTGCTGTTTTTCAAACGAAAATATGCGGCAGCGGCGGCCGCATGCGTAGCGCTCGTGTTGGTAAAGGAGACCGGAATCGTCGTTCCGCTGGTCTTTTTCCTAACGTCTTTGCGGCGCAAACGATTCCGCCGCACGGCCTATTTCATTGCACCGGCGCTCGCGCTAGCCGCCTGGCTCATCGTGCTGCATCGCGCCACAGGTTATTGGGCGGGAAATCCAGGATTTGAACACTACAACATCGGGTATGCGCTGCATCCCGTCCGCATCGCGATGTGTCTCGTGCGCCGAATCTACTATCTCTTTCTGGCCGAATTCCGTTGGATCGGAACGCTCGTGCTGGTGAGCGCAGGATGGTACGCGCAACCGTTCCGCACGATCCAATGGAGGATCACAGCCGCTATCGCAGTCCTGCATATCCTCCTTGTTTCCGTCTTGGGAGGCGCCGAGCTGGAGCGCTATCTCTTGCCCGTGCTTCCTATCTTCTATATCGCTGTAGCGGTGTCCCTTACCTGCATCCGGAAGTGGCTCGCGGTTACCGCGACCGCTACGATGGTCGCCGGCTTAATCGCCAGCCTTTTCTGGAATCCTCCGTGGCCGTTTCCGTATGAGAACAACTTCGCCATGGTGTATTTCGTGCGCCTCCAGCAAGCTGCCGCTGGTTTCGCTGAGCGCAACCTGGCGAACTATACCATCGCCACAGCTTGGCCGTATTCCGGTGCTCTTCAAGATCCGGATTACGGCTACGTAGACCGGAAACTCCAAGTCCTCGAGACCAACGATTTTCACTTCGATTCGATTCGCAAACTGGCGCCCGCGAGCTTCGATGTGTTGATTGCCTATACGCGCACCTGGACCCCGCCTAATGGTGTGATCTCGTATCCGGTGGTTCGCCGCTTTCTCAGCCATTTTTATCAGTGGCAGCCGGCCATCACGCCCGATCAATGCGCGGAGTTGGGCCTTCGTGAAGCGATTTCCTGGAGATCGGGCGGGCAGGAGATTACCATTTACCTGCGCCGCCAGCCCGGACATTCGTTTGGGACGACGCATCTCTAGCAGGCGAGTTTGAATTTCTTTCGGCACGAACGCGCTCGCGTGCGGGGCGCCTGGTGGGCAACGGTCGTCCTGTTCCTGGTGCATGGCCTTGTGGTCGGCTCCTGGGTCTCGCGCATTCCCGCTGTGAAAGCTGCCCTGCATCTCGACAACGGCGTGCTGGGGTTGACTCTCCTCAGTGCGGCCGTCGGCGCCGTTTGCACGATTCCGGTGACGGGCTGGCTGCTCACTCGCTTCGGAAGCAAGAAGGTGACCATCCTGAGCAGCATCGGTTTTTGCCTCGCGCTCATGCTTCTCGCGCTCGCCCCCACGGCGCTCATCCTCACGGCTGCATTGTTCTTGTACGGCACTCTCGCCGCCGCCATGGACGTATCGATGAATACCCAGGGAGTTGAAGTCGAGAAAGCGCTCGGCACGCCCACCATGTCGCGCTTTCACGCCATGTTCAGCTTGGGCGCCATGGGCGGAGCCGCACTCGGCGGTTGGGCTGCCTCCGCAGGGATGACCCCGAGTGCTCACTTCACTATCGTCGCCGTGGCGAATCTCGCGGCCGTGCTTGCGACTTCGCCCTTGCTCCTGCCGAAAGCCGTGTCCACTGCGGGCGAGCCCGTTCACCGTCTGCCGCTGAATCGGATTCCTCGCGTCCTGATTGCCTTGAGCGCAATCGGCTTTTGCATTCTGCTCTCCGAAGGAGCGATGGCCGATTGGATTGCGATTTATCTTCGGCAAGTCTTGCACGCCGGCTCAGGTCTGGCAGCGGAAGGATATGCAGTTTTTGCCGCCGCCATGGCGGTGTTCCGCCTGGCGGGCGATGTGATCACCCGGCGACTCGGGCCGTACCGTACCGTTCGCAACGGAAGCCTCATCGCGGCTGGCGGCCTGGTCTGCGCGCTGATAGCCGCGCAGCCGCTCTGGACGTTCCCCGGTTTTGCCGCCGCGGGCGCTGGATTGTCGGTCATCATCCCGCTTGTTTTCGGCGGCGGCGGGCGCGTGAACTCGGTTCCACCCGGAGCGGGCATCGCGACTGTGACCGGACTCGGTTACCTCGGCTTTATCGCCGGTCCTCCGGCCATCGGATTCGCATCCCAGGTGATCTCGCTGCGCTGGGCATTGGGGATCGTCGTGGGCTGCTGCCTTTTATCTGCCTGGCTAGCCCGCGCAATGCGCACCCTGCAGCCGGCGGCCTACCTGGAACGACCGCCGGAGCTTCACCTGTGACTTGACGAAACTCCGCTTAATCTCACCCGCTCCGCATAACCCGTCATCTCCAGATACCCGACCCCCTGTATCGGCCGTGAATGCATTTGGCCGTTGTACGTCACGGCGCCTTCCCAATAACCTGGCGAGACGTCGTTCGGGCTGTAGAGTTCCTGGTTCTTCAGCGGCGTTTGCTCGGTGAGATTCAGGCTCAGCGATGGCACGGAAATGCTCCACGCGATCGGATACCGCGCTCCCGAAGACGGGCTGCGCCAGGTTTCGCCAGGTGACAGAGAAAAATCGCGTGCGGCCAGAAAATGTGCCATACCTTGTGCGTCCACAAACGTTCCCGATGAGTACGGATCTGGTGCGCCCGAGGTTCTCCGCAGCCGGTACAGCATCAACTCTTCGTCATTCGCGAACTGAATCGCGAACCAATCCCAACCGACGAGTGTGTTGTCCTCCGGTTCGGTGAAGAACTCGTGATCCATCCACGCCGATCCCGCCAGCGCAAATGTCCTGCCCTTCCATGCCAGCGTGCCTTCCGCCTTCAATCGCGTAAACGAAATGTAGTGCGACGCCTCCCCAGGCAGCGGTCCCTTACGGCTGATGCCGTCTTCTCCATTCAGCACCGGTGGCTTTCCGGGCCTGAAGATCCAGCATCAGATTCAAGCTGTCGGAAATGGCCCGCAACTCCTGCTCATCCGTCGTAAGCGACTTCCACTGGACTTGCCAGTTGCCGTTCCAGTAGCGCTCTGGTCCAGACTGACGCCTGCCAAACCCGGTCCGGCGCGATTCATGCGTTCGGTGTGATAGAACTCGCCGCCATCGATATCGCTCAATGCGAGATGCGCGAGGTAGATCGGGTCCGGCCGCCACGCCGCCGTCGTCGAAGCCGCTTCCTCGCTCGAAAGAGCCTCGCCTTGCCGAAAGAACGTCAGCTCAAATCCAAAGCGATGGCCGTCCATGGCGCGCAAATTGCCGGTGTAATACCACCACTCCGTCCGGTACTCGGGATGATTGAAGTGATCGCGTGGAAACACGTATCGATATCCCGGCAGCGCCGGCTTCCACTGCCCCAATGCCATCGCCCCGCAAAGCAAGCATACGGCCGCGGCCTTACTCTTCATGGATGACCTCGATCGGCTGCAATCGGGTCGCAATTCGCGCCGGATAAAGACCTGCCAGCACGGTCGCGACATAGACACCCGTCAGCGCGACCAGCAGCAGGGCGATTGGCCAGTGAAACTGGATGGTCCAGCCGAAGGATTGTTTATTGATGACGAAAATCAGAATCAGCGAAAGCAAAGTCCCGAGAATCAGCCCAATCGCGTTCGAAAGCAGCCCCAGCAGCCCCGCTTCGCACAGGATGATTCTTCTGATTTGACCCCGCGCGCCCCCTAGAAAACGCAACAGCGCAAATTCGCGGCGCCGGTCGATTACCATGGCCCAAAGTGCGCCCGCGATTCCCATCACCGCCACCACTACCGCGACCGCTTCCAGCGCGTAGGTAATCCGAAAGGTACGATCGAAGACTTCCAGTGCGCCAAGACGCAGCGTGCGATTCGGAAACACCATCACGGCGTGCCCTGCGATCGCCTGATCGATCCGCCGGCGCACGTCCCCTGGATCCGCTCCGGGTTTCAGATAGACGGCCAGATTCGACGCGGCCGGGTCCGGCAAATACTTCAGCAGCATCCGCCGGTCCAGAACGATAAATCCCCGTTCGGTCGAATAATCGTAGTAAATGCCGAGCACACGAAATTTCCGCGTCGCTCCGGCGAGCGGCAACGCGACAACACTCCCCACGCGAATGCGATGCTTGTTGGCGAACGGCTCGCTCACCACCGCGAAATCGCCGGTGGGCAGTTTGGCCAGAATTTCCTCGCGATTTTCTCCCGGCAGAAAACGCGTGCTCGCCGATTCCTGAATGCGGCTGGTTTCTCCGCCCGCTAACGTGGCAGGCAGCCCTTCGTAAGAAATTGGATAGGCGCGAAAACGATCGACCGCCCGAACTCCGTGGATCTGCTGGATCTGATCCGCAATACGCGCGTTCAAAGTTGGATGTCGATCCGCGGCCGACGATCCCGCCGGGCGTAAATAGAAGTCCGCTTTGAGCTGATCGTTCATCCATACCGAAACCGTCTCACGAAAGCTGCCAACCATAATTCCCACGCTCGCCGTCATCGCAATTGCGGTCGCCAGCGCGGCAGTCAAAACGGAAGTGCGCCCAAGCGATGCGCCCAGCGAGCGCATCGCCAGGAGAGCTTCAACGCCCAGAAGTCTTCCGGCGGCACGATGCGCGGTCGATACGAAAAACGAAACGGCATTCGGGATAGCGAGCGCCGTCGCCGCGATCAACAGCAGCACCGCAGTATAGGCAAACACTGGTTCGCCATAGACCGGCGGCAGCTCGCACAGCGCAGCCGCTGCCACCCCCAGCACGGGAACCAGGAAGATCGTTCTGCGCGAGCGGATTCTGGCCGCGTACTGCTCACGTCCGTGCGCCATCGCCTCGGTCGGTGAAACGCGTGAAGCCTCGCGCGCAGGCGCCCAGGCGGCTAACACCGATATCGAAACCCCCAGTGCAAGGGCCGCCAGCATAGACACAATTCCCAACCGAACCGGAGCCGGTTGGCTGCTCACGTACAGCGAGCGAACCGTGCTGCCGATCAGTCCAATGGCGCCGCTAGCCAGAATGCGTCCCATCACGATGCCCAGCACGCTGCCGGCAGCTCCAATAAACACGGCTTCCGCCACAAAACCGTTCGCCACCAGCCCACGCGTGGCGCCGAGCGCCCGCACAATGCCGATCTCCGCTCTCCGCCGCACCACGGCAATGGAAATCGCGTTGTAGATTAGAAACGCCCCCACCAGCAGTGCAATGTAGCTCAGAACGCGCAAATTGGAGCGAAACGCTGCCAGCATTTTCCGGTTCTCGTCCGTGCGTGCGCCCTCTGGCGCTACATTTACCGACGCCGGAACAGTTTCCTGAAGCAGTTTGCGCCAGTGCTCCATCGATTCGCCGAGGGGCAAATGCACGTCGATGCTGTCGAGCTTGCCCGATTTTCCGGTTACCTTCTGCGCCAACCCGATATCGGCGACGATCGCGTTATCTCCGCCGATCTCTCCCGCGCGCGGTTTCAGAATCCCGGCAACCGTGAACAAGTGACGTACGTCGTTGATGAGCAGCGAAACGCGCTCACCGCGCTGGAGCCCCAGCGTGCGACCCACCCAGATCGGATTGGGAATCGAAAACAGATCGGTTGTACCCGATCCACCGGTCTCAAATTTTTTTTCGCCGCCTAGCGCAATCAGATCGAGACCAATGAACGGCAGCGCCTCGCCCCGCTCGTTCAGGGACGCGAAATCTTCAATTCGCGGCGTGAACTGGAACGCGTACGGCAGTTCGATGAGCTTTCCCAGGAGCCGCTCATCGACGCCACCGATCGCGTTGATCGCCAGATCCGATCTCCCGGAGAGCGATTCAATCGAGGAATGAAAACTACCGGCCGCCGCCTGCCCCGCCAGATCGATCGCCAACACCACCGCGACTCCCAGCCCCACCGCAAAAACCATCAACGCAGTCCGGACCGGCTCACGAGCGAGCGGACGCAGAATCAGGCGAACGAACAATATCCACAAGAGGCTCATGCCGGGCGCCCGATTCCTCCGGCAACTCTCGTCTCTACCATGCGGCCGTCCCGCAGAGAAATCAAGCGGTCGGCCATTGTGGCAATTTCACTAGAATGCGTCGCCAAGAAAAGCCCTACGCCCCATTCGCGCGCTGTGCGGTGCAGCAGATCCACGACAATTTCGCCGGTCGCGGTGTCCAGGTTCCCGGTCGGCTCATCGGCAATCAGCAGTCGCGGCGAATGCACAAGCGCCCGCGCGATGGCCACGCGCTGCTGCTCGCCGCCCGAGAGTTGGTGAGGCAGTCGCTCCGCGTAACTATCGAGCTCAACCCAGCGCAGACGCTCCAGCGCCGCGGCGCGCGCATTCTTTCGTCGAGCCAGCAACAGCGGAAGCTCGACGTTTTCGACTGCCGTCAGCGTATGCAGCAGCTGGAAGGATTGAAAAACGAATCCGACGTTCTCGCGGCGTAATGCGGTGAGCTGAGCGTCATTCATGCGGGACGTGCTGCGCCCCTCGATCAGCACCTCGCCCGCACTCGGAAAATCCATCGCGCCGCATAAGTTCAAAAGCGTCGATTTGCCGCACCCGCTCCGGCCGACCAAAGCTACCGCTTCGCCCGCTCTCACCTCGAGTGAGATGTTCTCGAGAGCCAAAACCGGAGCGCCTTCGGTCTGATAGCGCTTCGTGACGTTCCGTACTTCGAGGAGAGCCATCTCTTTTTAGGATCGTACGCGGCGGCAATTGGCCGTACTTTTTCTGACCGGAACGCGGACGTGCGTCAGTTACACTCGGGACGTGGCGAAGATTCTCGTAACTGGAGGCGCCGGATACATCGGCTCACATACGCGCTATTTCCTGGAGCGGCGCGGCCACGACGTGTTCGTCGTCGATAATCTCTCGCGCGGTTACCGGGAAGCGGTCCCGGAAAAGATCTTGCGTGTCGTGGACCTGCATGAGACCGCCAAACTCGCCCAACTGCTCTCCTCCGAGCGCATCGACGCCGTCATTCACTTCGCCGCCTTCATCGCCGTCGGCGAATCGACCCAAGTTCCCGAACTCTATTTCGCTAACAACGTCGGCGGGTCGCTGTCGTTGTGCGAAGCGATGCTCCAAGCCGACGTGAAGCACCTAGTCTTTTCCTCGACCGCCGCCGTTTATGGCATCCCGCAGAGTGTCCCTATCACCGAAGACCAGCCGAACGCTCCCATCAATCCGTACGGTGAGTCCAAGGTGATGGTCGAGACGATACTCGACTGGTTGGATCGCTATCGCTCGCTCCGCAGTGTGTCCTTACGTTATTTCAACGCCTGCGGCGCCGAGCCCGAATCCGGTTTGGGAGAGCGCCACGATCCCGAAACACACCTGATTCCGCTGGTGCTCCGCGCCGTCCAAACCGGCAAGCCCGTCACCCTGTTCGGCAGCGATTATCCTACGCCCGACGGCACCTGCATTCGCGACTATATCCATGTCAGTGATCTGGCCGAGGCCCACATCCATGCGGTCGAGCACCTTCTCGACGGTGGTAAATCCGATGCCTTCAATGTCGGAACTGGCACGGGCCACTCCGTAAAAGAAGTAATCGTCGCAGTCGAAAAAGAAACGGGAAAGAAAGTGCCGCTTACCATCGGACCCCGCCGCGAAGGCGATCCGCCAAGCCTCGTTGCCGATTCCAGCAAACTCCAGTCGACTCTCGGCTGGCGTCCAAAACGCGCTGATTTAGATAAGATTGTCGCCGATGCCTGGCACTTCGCGCAGAAGCAACTCTAACAGGCCGTTTGCTTCTTCTGTAGTCGTTTAGTTACACTGAATTCAAAGAAGCGCCTCCGTCCGCGCTCTTTATCCTTTCCAAGTTAGACCGTTTCGCACCGTTCGCGATTCCGTTTCCTTACAACGAAACTGCGCGAGGCGCGATACTTGTCATCCCTAAGCTCATTCCGCAAATCGGGCCATTTGCCCACGCTGGCGTCGGCGTTTCTTTACTTTGACGTCAGCTTTATGGTCTGGGTCATTCTTGGCCCGCTTGGACCGTTTATCGGCGAGGCCTACAAACTCTCCGCTTCCCAGAAAGGTTTCCTGACGGCCGTACCGTTGCTTGGAGGCTCGTTCTTTCGCCTTATTCTCGGCTGGGCAACGGAGCGCTTTGGGGCGCGCCGCACGGCTCTCACTGGCCTGGCGCTCACACTTGTGCCGCTGATCATCGCCTGGAAATTTGCGGACAGCTATGCGAATTTTCTGGAATTGGGAATCCTGCTCGGCATTGCCGGAGCAAGCTTCGCGGCCGCGCTTCCGCTTGCCAGCGGCTGGTATCCGCCTGAGCATCAGGGGCTCGCGATGGGCATCGCCGGTGCGGGTAATTCGGGCACGCTGCTCGCCACTCTGTTCGCACCGCGACTGGCGCAAGCGCTCGGATGGCGCAATGTATTCGCCATCGTCGCTATTCCGGTGGTTCTCGTTTGGATCTTTTTCTTCTTCATGGCGAAGGACGGTCCTGGAGCACGCGTTCGAAAAAAGTGGAGCGACTATACCGCGCTCTTCAAGATCGGCGACACGGCCTGGTTCTGTTTGCTTTACAGCCTCACCTTCGGCGGCTTCAGCGGTCTTGCGAGTTATCACTCCATATTCTTCCGCGATCAGTATCACGTCGACAAAATTCAGGCTGGCGATCTGACCACGTTCGTAATCGTTTTTGGCAGCTTCCTGCGGCCTGTCGGCGGCATGCTGTCAGACCGGATTGGCGGCTATCGCATGCTGCTGGTTCTGTTCGCGGTCGCCGTTTTGTCCCTTGGCACAATCGCCACGCTGCCTGCAACCGGCATTGCCGTTGCCGTGTTCGCGCTGTTAATGGCGATGCTCGGAATGGGGAACGGCTCCATTTTTCAGCTCGTCCCGCAGCGCTTTACAAATCGGGTCGGCATCATGACCGGCCTGGTGGGAGCCGCCGGCGGTTTTGGCGGATTTGTTTTACCGTCCCTGTTCGGCGTGCTCAAAGACCGCACCGGCACATTCGCTAGCGGCTTCATCGCCGTCGCTGCGCTGTTCCTGTGCGGCCTGGGCGCGCTGCTCTATCTGAAGAATGTCTGGCGCCGCACATGGCCCACGGAGGCCGCTGAGCGTGCGGGCTTGTCGACTGGATCCACTCTAGCGGCTGTGGCTTATGCAGGCGAGTAGCACATTGCAGACTGCGGATATCGCCAGCACGCATTGCCCATATTGCGCCCTGCAGTGCGGCATGTCGTTGGTCGGCAGCGGGGCCGCCCTGACAGTCGCAGCGCGCGATTTCCCCACCAATCGCGGCGGGCTCTGTCAAAAAGGCTGGACTGCCACCGAACTCCTGCAGCATCCCGAGCGACTGACTTCGCCGCTGATTCGAGATCGGAAAGGCTCGTCATTGCGCACAGGCTCCTGGGATGAAGCGCTCGATCGCATTGTCTCCGCTATTGTCGATCTTCAAACGCGCTATGGCCGCGATGCCGTGGGCGTTTTTGGCGGCGGCGGGCTAACCAACGAGAAAGCCTATTCGCTCGGCAAGTTCGCGCGCGTCGCACTACGCACCAGCCAGATCGACTACAACGGCCGCTTCTGTATGTCCTCCGCGGCTGCGGCTTCCATCAAGGCCCTCGGTATGGATCGCGGTTTGCCATTTCCACTGGCCGATATCGCGCAGGCGCAAACCGTCTTGCTGGTTGGCGGCAACCTGGCGGAAACCATGCCGCCGGTCATGCAGTATTTTGAGGCGCAACGGAAGAATGGCGGTTCGCTGATTGTAGTCGACCCGCGCCGGACAACGACCGCTGCAGCCGCGAGCTTGCATCTGCAGATCACGCCTGGCACAGACATCGCACTCGCGAACGGGCTCCTCAATATCGCTATCAAAGAACGTTTTCTGGATGAAGAGTTCATCGCGGCACGAACCTCGGGCTTCGAGCAGATCCGCCGCAGCGTTTCCTCTTACTGGCCGGACCGCGTCGAGCGCATCACGGGTATTCCCGAAAAGCAATTGTATTCCGCTGCGCGCCTGTTGGGTCAAGCCTCGACGGCCATAATCCTGACTGCGCGTGGACCCGAGCAGCAGAGCAAAGGCGTCGATACCGTGCTGGGCTTCATCAATCTCGCTCTGGCTTTGGGCAAAGCCGGGAAGCCGTATTGCGGCTATGGCTGTCTGACCGGGCAAGGCAATGGGCAAGGCGGCCGCGAGCATGGCCAAAAGGCCGACCAGCTTCCCGGCTATCGCAAAATCGATGACCCCGATCACCGTTCCTACATCGCCAGCGTGTGGCGCGTGCCGGAGCAAAGTATCCCGGGTCCAGGCCGGTCGGCGTACGAGATGCTCGACCAACTTGGCTGCGAAGGCGGCGTGCGCGGTCTGCTTGTGTTTGCGTCGAATCCGGCTGTTTCCGTTCCGCACGCCCAGCACATTCAGGAGCGCTTGGAGTCGCTCGATTTTTTGTGCGTCTCGGATATCTTTCTTTCAGATACGGCGGAGTTGGCCGACGTAGTCCTCCCCTGCGCGCAATGGGCCGAAGAAGAGGGCACCATGACGAATCTCGAAGGCCGGGTTTTATTGCGCCGCCGCGCGATTCCGCTGGCTCCCGGCGTGCGGTCCGATCTCGAAACCATTCAAGCTTTGGCCGAGCGGCTGGGTGCGGGCGAATTCTTTTCCTCCGATCCGCGCGAGGTATTTGCAGAGCTTCGGCGTGCCACCGCCGGAGGTCCGGCAGACTACTACGGCATAACCTATGAGCGCATCGAACGTGAAAACGGCGTCTTTTGGCCCTGCCCCGCCGAAGATCATCCGGGAACGCCTCGCCTGTTCACAGACCGCTTCGCTACTCCCGATGGACGCGCGCGTTTCCATGCGGTGGAGTATCGTGCCGCCGCCGAGGAGCCGGACCAGCAATATCCGCTCTATCTGACCACCGGCCGCGTGATGCAACAGTACCAGTCCGGCACGCAGACCAGGCGCGTGAAACAGTTGCGTGAGGCTGTTCCCGAATCATTCGTTCAGATACATCCGTCCGTGGCGGAGTCTTATGACATCGCCCACGGCGATCGCGTCCGTGTAACCACTCGGCGCGGCACGGCCTCCGTAAAGGCCCAACTCACTCCTGCCATTCGCATGGATACGCTGTTCATGCCGTTTCACTTCAATGGTGCGGGGCGAGCCAATTCGCTCACGAATCCGGCGCTCGATCCGATCTCGCGAATGCCCGAGTTCAAAGTCTGCGCGGCTCGCGTTGAAAAAGATATCCCATGTTAGAGAAACCCGTTTTCTTGCAAGGTCTGTTTCCTTTCGAAGGCATCGGTATCGCCGCGCCGCGCGCGTTCCAGCCTGAGCTGATCTATAGAGTTCCGTCCGACAGACGCGCCCAGCTTGTGTATTTCCGTGCCGGTAATCCGGCGGCAGAACTAATTTGCGTCCAGTTCCTGCGCGATGGAAAACCGATGCGCTACTTTCCCGTCGGAGCAAAAGGAGCCACGCATGTCGAACTGGCCGTGGTCGAGGATCTCGAGCCGGGAACCGTATTGGAAGTGCTGCTTGCGGCGCCCGCCTACGTGAATAACTCGGTGGTGCTGGATATCGGCTTGATCGAGATTGAAGCATGAAGAAGAACCTGGTGGTCATCGGCAATGGCATGGCGGGGGCGCGCGCCGTCGAAGAGATCCTCGCGCGGGGCGGTAATGACATGTTCAACATCACCATGTTCGGTGATGAGCCGTACGGCAACTATAACCGGATCCTCCTCTCAAACGTGCTGAATGGCACGCAGCAGGAAGAGGAGATTTTTCTCAACCCCATCGAATGGTATCGGGAAAACAACATCACTCTGCATGTCGGCGTGTACGCCGAATCCATTTTGCGTAAAGCCAAATGCGTGCTCGGCGCCGACGGAACTATTGAGCCATACGACAACTTGATCATTGCCACTGGCAGCCGCTCCCACGTGCTGTCCGTTGAAGGTGTGATGCTGCCGGACGGAAGCTACAAGCCGGGGGTCTTCGTGTTTCGAACGCTGGACGATTGCCGTGAGATTGCCGAATACGCGAAAGGCTCGCGGGCGCGCGCAGCCATCATCGGCGGCGGCTTACTCGGACTCGAAGCCGCGCGGGGGCTGCAAAGTTACGGCCTACAGGTGGATGTGATTCACCGGAGCCAACATTTGATGAACCAGCAACTCGATCCGCAGGCCGGGGCCATTCTCAAATCCACCATGGAGCAGATGAATGTCAGCGTGCTGCTCGGAAAAAACACGACCGCGGTTTTGGGCGAAGATCGCGTGACCGGCCTGCGTTTTGCCGATGAGAGTGTGCTGTCCTGCGACA
Organism: uncultured Acidobacteriaceae bacterium; assembly: GCA_963722935.1. Lineage (GTDB taxonomy): Bacteria > Acidobacteriota > Terriglobia > Bryobacterales > Bryobacteraceae > Bog-105. The sequence goes on from CAVROY010000004.1 coordinate 987,971, forward strand.
TGGTGGTCATGGCGGCGGGCATCAAGGCGAATGCCGAGATCGGACATCGCTGCGGATTGCATGTCCAGCGCGCCATCGTGGTTGACAACCAGATGCGTTCCGTCACCGATCCTAATATCTACGTGGTCGGTGAATGCGCGCAGCATCGCGGCCATGTGTACGGTCTGGTCGCGCCGCTTTGGGAGCAGGCCAAAGTGCTTGCCGACCACATCACCGGACGTAATCCGGCCGCCGCTTATCACGGCTCGAAGGTGGCGACGAAGTTGAAGGTAATGGGCGTCGAGATGGTTGCCATGGGCGTCGTGGACCCGGTCGACGAGCGGGACGAAATCATTCAGTTCATCGAGCCGAAGAAGGGCACCTACAAAAAACTGATCATTCGCGACGGGCGGCTGGCGGGCGGTATCCTGCTCGGGGATATCAGCAAGGCCGCATACCTGATGCAGGTGTTCGATCGCGGTACGCCCCTGCCGGAGGAACGGCTAACCCTGCTGTTCGACATCGGCGCGCCTTCGAAAAAGATCACCATCGAAGAAATGCCCGCCGATATGCAGGTCTGCAATTGCAACGGCGTAACGAAGGGCGCACTCACAGCATGTGTTAAGTCGGGTAGACGCAATCCCAAAGCTGTGATGGAGACCACCCGCGCGGCCATGGGCTGCGGTTCGTGCAAGAGCATGGTCGCCGATATTGTCGAGTTCGCGTGCGGCGGCGAAGTGGAGGAGGACCCCTCCGTCCATTTCTATGTTCCCGGCGTGCCCATGACCAAGCCGGATCTGATCCGCGCAGTAAAGGAAAACAAGTTGAAATCCGTCTCGGCGGTATTCGCGGCGCTAGCCGACGGTAAGGAAGATCCGGCCAGCAAGCCCGGACTCGCTTCGCTGCTGAACACGATCTGGGCGGGCGAGTACGTGAAAGAATCCGATGCCCGGTTCATCAATGAGCGGGTGCATGCCAACATTCAGAAAGACGCCACGTTTTCCGTAGTTCCGCAGATGGCCGGCGGCGTGACGAGTCCCGCGGAGTTACGGCGGATTGCCGATGTCGCCGAGAAGTACCACGTGCCGATGGTGAAACTCACCGGCGGCCAACGGATCGATCTGCTGGGCGTGAAGAAGGAAGATCTGCCGAAAATCTGGCGTGACCTGGATATTCCTTCGGGACACGCGTACGGCAAGAGCTACCGGACCTGTAAGAGTTGTGTGGGAACCGATTTCTGCCGTTTTGGCGTGGGCGACAGCACCGCGCTGGCTATCAAAATCGAACACAAATTCAAGGGCATCGACACGCCGCATAAGGTCAAGATGGCCACTGCCGGTTGCCCCCGCAACTGCTCCGAAGCGATGGTTAAGGACATCGGGGCAGTGGCCGTGGAGGGCGGCAAATGGGAGATCTATGTTGGCGGAGCCGCCGGGTCGCATGTGCGGAAGGGCGACATTCTCTGTGTGGTCGACAATCATGACGACGTGCTGAAATATTCGGCGCGCTTCATGCAGTACTATCGCGAAAATGCCAAGTATCTCGAGCGCACCTACGGATTTGTCGAACGCATTGGAATCGACAAGATCCGCGCCGTTATTGTCGAGGACAGCGAAGGCATCGCAGGCCACCTGGATGCGGGCCTTCAGGCCTCGATAGATGCTTATCGGGACCCGTGGAGGGAAGCCTACACCGCTGCGCCTCCAACGGAGTTTACTTCCCTTGTCCAGGTGAGTACATGACGGCCGTTGAACTGGAAATCACGCTTGGCCCACTGAGCCTGATTCCCGTGGGCGAGGGCCGCAATTTCGATGTAGCGGGCGAGCGCATCGCCGTCTTTCACACACGCGCGGGTCGCATCTTTGCTACCCAAGCCGCTTGTCCGCATCGCAATGGACCGCTCGCGGATGGACTTGTTGGAGGAAACGCCGTGATCTGTCCGCTGCACGCCTGGAAATTTGACTTGTCCACCGGCGAGCCGTCAATGGGGGATTGCAAGCTGAAGACCTATGCAATCCGGTTGGACGAGCAGGGGCAGGTTATCTTGTCGCTTCGGATTCCTGAGCATGCCGCATCGTTTGTCTTTTAAGAGATGCGCCAGATCGGCAGCTTGCTGAGAGTAACCGTCAGGCGGGAAAACTGCGAGGCTTGCTATCACCAGAAGCAAAAATTGCGATCGCATTCTTCTGGATCAATCGTATCCACATCGCGGATTCCGGGACCTCGGCTGCTTAGCGCCGCTGCGCTTCTATCTGACTCGCGCAGCGCGATCCATCTCGTCAAGCGTTGAGTTCCACAGTCGCACAATGTAATCTGAAGCAGCACCATGAACGGCGAGTACGTAGAGGAGCGCGCGGGCGGACTATATGTGGCGGCAAGCCGCGTATCTTTGGCTTCGATTGTCTACGCCTTCCGTCAAGGCGCTTCGCCGGAAACGATACGCGAGAGTTACCCGAGTCTTACGCTCGCGCAGGTCTATGGCGCAGTCGCGTTTTATTTGAATCATCCCGCCGAGTCCGAGGCGTATCTTGAAAAGCTGCAGGAAACCTGGAACGCGTTAGAGAAAGCGGCCGCTGTGCCTGGCGCTGAAGTGCAAGCGCGCTTGGACGTCGCTCACGAACGTCTAGCTGCACGCCAGAGATGATCCGCGCGCTGCTTGCGGATATGAACTGGCTGCTTAGCGCCGCTGCGCTTCCGGATCTAGAGCGTAGCTGATGGCGCGATCCCAGGTCGTGAATCGATAGACCCGCACCCCTGGAACCCACAGAATCCACGTGTGGCCGCGTTTGTACACTTTCGGCTTCATTTGTTTTATTGCTTGAAGCGATAGTTCGCCGCCCCTGACAAATTCTCACGAAAAAGGCGAATTACACCGACAGAATCTCGCGGCTCAGCCGGTCACGGAATCCGGGGAACACCGCGGCCACTTCACGGTTGCCCATCTGCTTCGTCACCAGCTCGGCAAGCACTGCGCGGAAATCGGTCGTGACGTTCAGATCGCGCTCTTCATACAGTTGTTCCCGCTCGAGTCCCGGCCAATCCCCGTACACTCTTCCGCCCCGCACATGCCCGCCCAACACGAACATCGCATTCGCATGACCGTGGTCGGTACCGCGATCGCCGTTCTCCTTCACCGTGCGGCCGAACTCCGACATCGTAACCACGGTGATGTCGGCCATGCGGTCGCCCATATCTTGCGAGAAGGCCGCGAGAGCGTCGCCAAAATCGCGCAACAAATTCGAGAGCTGGCCCGTGTGCGGTTGCGGTCCCACTTCGTTGACGTGCGTGTCCCATCCGCCCACATCCGTGAACGCGACCTCCAGCCCCACGTCGGCCTTCACGATGCGCGCAATCTGCTGCAGGCTTTGGCCCAGACGTCCGCCCGGGTAGTGCGCGCCATTGGCGGGCATGTAGGGCCTCTTCTGAATGGATTGCATGATCTTGATGGCATCGAACGTTTCGCGTCCGGTACCATTCAACACCTGGTCCGGGGTGGTGCCGTACATGCTTTCAAACGTCGCGGCGACGCGCGCGTCTTTCACTTGAAAATCGTTTATATTGCTGATCGCCAGCGCCTCGTTCTTGCCGCGCAGCGTACGCGCCAGATCGGCACTCAAACTCACTGCCCGCAGGGGCGACGCATGCTGCTCCGGGCACATCGCGCGATTCAGCCATCCGTCTGCCGTCGCCTTCAGGCCGGGCGTGCCCGATTCCATGTAATCCTGTGCGTCGAAATGCGAGCGCGTCGGATCGGGTGAACCCACCGCCTCGACAATGGCCAATTGCTGCCGGTCCCACAACGGCTTCAGCGCTTGCAGAGACGGATGCAGTCCGAAACGGCCGTCGAGGTCGATGGCGGATCGCTCCGACCCGTCCGGACGCGGTATCGCGATGGACGGCCGAAGATTGTAGTACGCCGGCTCGCCATGCGGCACAATCACGTTCAAGCCGTCCACGGCGCCCCGTTGGAAGATCGCAATGAGAATCTTTCGGCGCGCCGCCGGGGCCTCCCTGGCGTAGAGCGCGCGGCCCAGCCAGGCCGGGACAGACCCGACGCCGAACATGGCCAACGCGGAACTCTTCAAAAATAATCTGCGGGTAGGCATTCTTACTCCTAATGGCGCTGAAACTCCGGTGAACCGATCACCAGCCCGGCAATCAGGCTGGGTATCTGAGGAGCGCCGGCCTTCGCATTCTGCGCGAGCTGTTTCTGCAGGTCCGGATCCTGCAACGTTTTTTCGATGGCCGCTCGGGTCTGCGCGCTGGGGTCCTCTTCCAGGATGGAACGCGCCAGCGCCATCGGGTCGTGTGTGGTCAGCGCTTCCCAATCCGCGACATTCACTTTTAGGCCCGGCAACCGATTGTGCGCCAGCGCGAGGGCAAAATTCATGCGATCGAGCAAGCCGGCCGAGCTGACCCATTCCGCGTTCGCGCTCGAATATCCCGTCGGCTCGATCTTGCGGTACAGCGGCTCGCCCAGCTTCTGCAGCTGGTTCACGAGCAGAAACGCAGACGTGACGTCGGCATTCGTCGCCCGCACTGCGCTCACTACCATCTCGAATGGCGTTTTCACCTTCGCGCGATACGCGCCCTCAGACCAGAACTCGGGAGACAGCAGCATGGTGCGCATCACCTCCCGAAGGTCTCCATCGCGCTTCCGGAACGTCGCCGCCATGCGATCGACCAGAGACGGCGGAGGATCATCGGCAACGAATCGCTTCGCGAGCTGCAAAGAAATAAAATGCGCCGTCGACGGATGATGCGCCAGGATATCGAGCACCTTCAGGCCGTCGTTCATGCCTCCGCCCGCGGGAATCACGTGACCCAGCACCACCTTCTCTCCCTTATCGTGCATCTTGTCGTTGTATTCGAACGTGCCGCCCTTGCGCGGATTCGCAATTGTCCATCCCGTAAAGCAGCGCGCCACATTGATCACATCTTGCTGCGTGTAGCCGCCGTCGACGCCTAACGTGTGCAGCTCCAGCAGCTCCCGCCCATAGTTTTCGTTCAGCCCGCGCCGAACCCTCTTGTTCGGACGCCCGGCCACCACGGAGTCCTGTCCCACCGATTGCGAGTTGTCCAGATAGAACAGCATCGCGGGACTTTTGGCGGTCGCAAACAGCAGATCGTAAAATTTCCCGAACACATGCGGACGGATTGCGTCGCGTTCATATGTGGGGATCAAGTAACGGTCCGCGCCTTTGTTTAAAAAAACGTTGAAATGGTTGTACCAGAAGTCGACCAGCAGCTCCTGAAGCTGGTGATTACTGTAAATAGCGCGCAGCAGCTTGCCTTCGCTCAAATCCGTTGCGACCACGTTCTGCGGGCTGACCGAGAGCATCAACTCGCGCCGCAATTCGACCGGGGCGAAGACGAAAAGCTGCTGCCGTTCGCGAGGGCGCAGCGCCCACACGAAATCGAGACGTTTTTCGGTTGGAAGCGAAGCCAGAAGCGCCCGCTTCTCATCCGCTTTTCCATTCCGCAGAATGGCAATCTGTTCGGGCGTCAGAATCCGATCGAGCTTCACCCGCAGATCGAGATCCGAGTCGTCATTCGGATCCGGAGCCGCAGCCGCGCCGTTGGCATTCGCATTGGCTGCTTGCGCGATAGAATCCCGCTTCTGCAGATAACGGTCCGCCAGCCGCACCACAATCGCCCGTAGTTCGGGATCGTCGGGCAATTGACCGTTGCCGCGTGCAAAGGCGCGGATCAGTTGCGGCGGCGGATAGTGCACATACGTGTCGTGGATACTGAGGCGCAGCGATTCAAGGGGCGCCAAACGCTCCGCGAGGATTGGGTTCTCGGCCGTCTCTTCCGGATGCAGCTCCCGATCCAGCCATTTGTCCAGACCTTCCTGCCGCAGACGCTCCACATCTCCTGGCCGCGGTCCGAACGTCAGCCGATCGACTGCGTGGCGCTCTTGTTCAGCCGGGGAAAGCGGCTTCGAAAACGCGGCGTACTGCGGCGGATTGGCCGAGGCTTTGATCTTTTTCGGTTTCCATCTGCTGGCTGTCAGTCCAGCCGGAATCGCCAGGGCCAAAACAACAACCACTGCTTTCCGGTTCGCTCGCCGCATCCCGCTCACACCTGTTTACGACGTATCGCGTCGAAAATAGTTGACTGTGGGGCGCACCTCACCTAGACCAGGCGATCAGCGCTGTAGGCCCATATCCTTGTGCGATTACGTTTCTTTCCCGCTCGTGCTAGAGCCGAAAATGTACTCCAATATGCTCGTGAAGACAGGTAGCAGAACCTTCACCACTATAGAGTCGAATAGAGCAGTGTATGGCTCCGTTGTGATCTGTTGGAGGGCCTTATACTGTTCCAAGATCGCCTTATGGTATTGGCATCAGCCCTGGCGGGAGCACCGGCGGAGCAGGGGCGCAATACATCCATTTTCCGACCAGCGCCAAGATCACAACAACGCTCAGAGCTCCTACACAACCCGCTAAAATCAACCCTGTGCGCTGAAGAAATGTGCCACCCTTAACTGGCTTATCTGCTCCCGCGGCAGTCAGGATCTCGCTGGGAGAGACTCTTTGCTCCTCTGGCACTTAGGGAAGAACAATTTCTTTGGTGAGCTTATTGTGATCCGTTATGACGACCTTGGCGTCCTTGTTTTCTTGTTGAGTTTTCTTTAGATAGCTATAGCTGGCAACAGCTCGCCGGATGACATCGGCCTTCGTAGTCGCGTCCGTCGTCTCCAGGAGGTCAGAAAGCGTCTTATCGAACTTGTCGTCAAAATCAATTGTGTAGCGTGGCATGTGTAGATTGCACTGCGATTTAACTGCATATGCCCGCGCTCCCGCCCTAAGCGCTCGACGGCGTGGAGCCGGTCCGGACAAAGAGCGCGTTGGAGCGGGAGACGGGATTCGAACCCGCGACATCAACCTTGGCAAGGTTGCACTCTACCAGCTGAGTTACTCCCGCTTGGAAAGGGTCTATCCGACATTCTCGGATGACTTTGTTGCAAAGTCAATTCATGTGATTGCAACACAGCAGTTTAGTAGATTTAACAGTATCGCCGGGCCTGCTCCGCACCTCGAAAAACGCTTTGACTGAAACGACTATGTACCTGATTCTGAATGCTTTAAAACAAGGTAAGATTTCTCTTTTAAAACAGTTCTGCTGTGCTATTCTGTGATTTCCGAATCGACCGGACACGATTCCCCCCAACTCGTAACGCGCCACTGGATGGCGTCTTAATCACACAAAAATCCGGCCTACAATCTTTTCCACAGTAGTGGAAAAGATGTGGGAATCGTACGTCGTTCGGTAGGAGTTGCGCTTGGATGACGTTTGGGATCAAATCAAGGGCTGGCTCGCTGTTCGGCTCAGTGATGGGGCGTACAAGAATTGGATTTCTGGAACCGCTCTGGCGTCCTTTCGGGAAGGTGAGTTGACGGTCCGGGTTCCGGACCAGACGACGGAGGCTTGGATCAGGCAGGAATATACGTCACAGATCCGGAGCGCCATAGAGGAATTGAGCCTTCCGGTTCGCCGTGTTTCCTATGAAATCGAGTCGCTGCCCGCAATGGCTGCCGCCGCTCCGGGCGGCTTTGGCGAGGCGATGAGCAACGGTCACGCGCATTCACTCGAACCCGTATTCGAAAACACCGCGAGTTGGCTGAACCCGCGCCTGACATTCGACACCTACGTGGTCGGCTCGTCGAATCAACTGGCGCATGCTGCCGCTCAGGCTGTCGCGAAAATGCCTTCCCGCAGCTACAACCCGCTGTTCATCTACGGCGGCGTGGGAATCGGAAAAACGCATCTCATGCACGCCATCGGCCGCAGTCTGCTGGAGAATTTCGGCGGGCTGAACGTTGTTTACACGTCCAGCGAGCGTTTCATGAACCAGATGATCACTTCGATCAAGCTCGATCGCATGTCGCTGTTTCATCGCCACTACCGGACCGCCGATGTCTTGCTCGTCAACGACATCCAGATCATTGCGGGAAAGGAGCGCACGCAAGAGGAGTTCTTTCACACCTTCAATGAACTGTACGATCACCAGAAGCAACTCGTCATTTCTAGCGATGCTCCGCCTAATCAGCTTCCCGGCCTGGTCGAACGCCTCCGGTCCCGCTTTGAATGGGGCCTGCTGGTCGATGTGCAGCCGCCGGATCTGGAAACCAAAATGGCGATTCTCGACAAGAAAGCCGAGAACGACGGCATCAAGCTTCCGCAGGACGTCCGGATTTTCATTGCGACGAAGACTAAATCGAACGTCCGCGAGCTCGAGGGCGCCCTCACGAAATTGATCGCGGTTTCTTCCGTCACTGGTCAGCCCATCACGCTCGCCATGGCGCACCAGACGCTGAAGCATCTGGCAACCGGTTCCGAGCGCAAAATATCCGTCGAATCCATTCTCAAAGCGGTCGGTGAGCGCTTCGGCCTAGTGCCGGCTCAGTTGAAAATGAAAAGCAACACCCGCCAGATCGCTTATCCGCGGCAGATCGCCATGTATCTGGTCAAAGAGTTGACTCGCGCCTCGCTTCCAGAAATCGGCCGGTATTTTGGCGGCAAGCATCACACCACGGTCCTACATTCGATCCAAAAAATCGAGGACCTCCGCCAGCGCGATGAGGTTTTGAACAATCTTATTCATTCGCTAATCGACTCGCTCCAGTAGGGTTATGCCGTTTTCCACATAACGCCCACTCAGGCGGGTGTTCAGAACAAAGAAGAAGTTCTTACCGTGTACTTTTTTCAGATTTATCGAGGACTTTATCCACAATGAGAACTGCAGAGAACCGCCCGTTTTGCTATAATTTAGAAGGAATTCAACATTTCCACAACCCCTACGACTACGGTTCTCTCTTAGTACTTTCAACATATCCGGATTCGAAAGAATAGAAGCCTAGCTAGAGGCAAGGAGCTGTCAGAAACGAGCCATGGAATTCTCGGTCAGCAAGTCGGATTTAGTACGGGAACTCGGCCTTACCCAGGGAGTCGTAGAGAAGAAAACGACCATCCCCATTCTGTCGAACATTCTGGTTGAGACCGACCACGATCAGGTCTGGTTAACGGCCACGGATTTGGAGCTCGGCATCCGGTGCGCTTGCCCCGCCCGCATCAAGAAAGAAGGCGCAGGCACGATTCCAGCAAGGCGGCTGCTCGATTATGTCCGGCTGCTGCCGGACGCCGAGGTTCAGGTGAAGCTCGCCGAAAACCAGTGGGCCAGTTTTGTCTGTGGCCGGTCGCGGACGCGAATCGCCGGTATGTCGCGGGAGAGCTTTCCGGAGCTGCCGGAGATGCCAGAACCACTGGCCGAGATTCCGCTCAGTGTTCTTTCCCAGATGATTGCCGGCACAATCTTCGCGATTTCGGCTGAAGAGTCTCGCTTCACGTTGAATGGAGCGCTGCTGATCCTGAAAGAGAACGGGCTCATCATGGTGGCAACCGACGGTCATCGGCTGGCTTTGATCGAAAAGCGAATCTCGTTATCGGGGCTGACGGGTACTTATCGCGCGCTGCTTCCCAAGAAAGCGATGAGCGAGATCCAGAAACTGGCCAGTGATGATGGCAATAAACGTATCGAATTTTCCGGGAATGAGAACCATCTGTTCTTTCGGATCGACAAGCGCTTATTGCTCAGCCGTAAGCTGACGGGAAATTTCCCGGATTATGAACGCGTCTTGCCCAAGGAACATCCCCAAACGCTGGTCATTCAGCGCGATGAGCTGAAGGCGGCGATCGAGCGCGTCGCGCAGTTTGCCGACGAGCGATCGCGCGCCATCCGGCTGCAGGTTTTAAAAGACGAATTGAAGGTTCACTCCTCGATCTCGGAGACCGGCGAGAGTGAAGAGACCATTCCCATCGAATACGACGGATCCGGCCTCGAGATCGGATTCAATGCGCAATATCTGCTCGATTTCCTGCGTTCGGTCGACCAGAGTGAAGTCGAATTTCTCTTCAAGGACTCGAATAGTGCGGGTGAGTTGCGCCCGCACGGCGGCACGGCGGAAACGGTTTACCGCTATGTCGTAATGCCTATGCGCATCTGAAGTTTGCGCGAGGAGCAGCACGCACGCCGTTTTTGGGCCCAAGCGAGATACCGCGGCTCAGGGTGCGAGAAAGTGCGCCAGGGGTGCGAGAAAGTGCCCGTTGGGCGCGCACGACATGAAAGAAAGGTTGAATACGCTGATCACGGCACGCGAGATTTTCAGGCGGGCTTTTGTATTTCACGTGATCGCACGTAAACAATATGGCTACTGAGGCTCGAAACGAGAATATGGCTTACGATTCCGGAAGCATCAAGGTCCTCGAGGGATTAGAGGCTGTTCGCCTTCGACCCGCGATGTACATCGGATCGACCGGTGAGCTCGGTTTGCATCACCTCGTCTACGAAGTGGTAGATAATTCCGTCGACGAGGCGCTGGCGGGCTACTGTACCGAGGTCTCGGTCACTATTCACATCGACAATTCGATCACCATCGTAGACAACGGCCGCGGTATTCCTGTCGACATTCACGCCGAAGAAGGCGTTTCCGCCGCTGAAGTGGTTCTGACGAAATTGCATGCGGGCGGCAAATTCGATTCCAACTCATACAAAGTTTCGGGCGGTTTGCATGGAGTGGGCGTGAGCTGCGTCAACGCGCTCTCGGAAACGCTGCATGTTGAGATCTGGCGCGAGAAAGCCACCTGGGAGCAGGATTATGAGCGCGGCGTCCCCAAGGCGCCGCTGGCCCGCACTGGCAAATCCAACAAGACCGGTACCAAGATCACGTTCAAGCCCGACGCGACCATCATGGACGCCACTGCGTTCAACTTCGATACTCTGGCTCAGCGCTTGCGGCAGCTCGCCTTTCTCAACAAAGGCCTGAAAATCACCCTGACCGACGAACGCGGCGATGACATTCGTACGGAAGAGTTTTTCTACAACGGCGGTATCGCGGAATTCATCCGCCATTTGAATCGCAGCGGCAAAGCCGTGCTGCACGACAAACCGATTCATTTTGAAGGGGAGCGCGATCTTCCGAACGGGGGCACACTGACGATCGAAGTCGCGCTGCAATATAACGACTCGTATTCGGAAATCGTCTTCAGCTTCGCAAATAACATCAACACGGTCGATGGCGGATCCCATCTCACCGCCTTTCGCAGCGCCCTGACCCGGAGTATCAACACCGCGGCGCAGCAGAGCAACCTTTTCAAGGATCAAAAAGAAAATCTCACCGGTGACGACGTGCGCGAAGGTCTCACGGCCGTGATCAGCGTGAAATTGCCTCAGCCTCAATTCGAGGGGCAGACCAAGGGCAAGTTGAATTCCGACATCGGCGGATACGTTGTCCAGCTCATCAATGAAAAGCTGGGCGAGTACTTCGACAAGAATCCGTCCGTGACGAAGAAGATCGTCACCAAGGCCATTGAGGCCGCGCGTGCCCGCGAGGCGGCGCGTAAAGCTCGCGATCTGACGCGGCGCAAGGGCGCTTTGGACTCGGGTGGCCTGCCCGGCAAGCTGGCCGATTGCCAGGAGCGCGACCCGGACCGCTGCGAACTGTTTCTGGTGGAAGGCGAATCCGCCGGCGGAACTGCAAAATCCGGCCGCGACCGCCGCTATCAGGCGATTCTCCCGTTGAAGGGCAAGATCCTGAATGTCGAAAAAGCGCGCTACGACAAAATGCTCGGCCACGAAGAGATTCGCGCCATGATCACTGCCATCGGCACGGGCATTGGCAAAGGCGACGATTTTGAGCTGGCGAAGTTGCGCTACGGCAAGATCATCATCATGACCGACGCGGACGTGGACGGCTCGCATATCCGCACTCTTCTACTCACGTTCTTTTTCCGCCACATGCAGGAGCTCATCAAGCGCGGCAAGGTTTTCGTCGCGCAGCCGCCGCTGTTCCGCATCAAGAAAGGCAAGAGCGAAAAGTACATCAAGGACGAGAAGGAATTCACGCGCGAGATCCTGCGCCGCGCCACAGAAAATCTAACAATCGAGCTAGGCAGCAAAGACGGCCAGCCGGTCGCCGACGGGAAATCGAAAATCGAAGGCGCCGAGCTGCGCAATTTCCTGATGTCGCTGGATGAACTGGAGCAAATCAGCCGTCGGCTGGAGCGCCGCGTGCGCGATTCGCGTGTCGTGGACGTCCTTTCCGACGTATCGCTTCCCGTCGACATGAAAACCGATCTGCAGAACGAGGAGAACGTTCGCGCGGTCGCTGAGCGGCTCAAGCAGGTGAAGCTGGAAGTCAAGGTCGAGCGCGAAGAGGAGCATTCCGCCTGGATGATCAGCTACAAAGATCCGACCAATGCCACGCGCTACGTCAATACCGAGTTCCTGAGCATGCCGGAGTACCGCCGCCTGCGCGCCATCGTCAAGCAAGTGGCGCGCTTCAACATTCCGCCGTTCACGATCGTTAAAGATTCTCGCAGCGATGTGGTTTCCAATTGGCGCGATCTGCTCTCCACCGTCAAAGGCGAAGGCACGCGCGAAGTCAGCGTCCAACGCTACAAGGGTTTGGGCGAGATGAACGCAGAGCAGCTTTGGTCTACGACCATGAACGCCGAAACCCGCACGCTGCTGCAGATCGATCTTAAAGACATCGAAGCGACCGACCCCATCTTCTCGACGCTAATGGGCGAGGATGTCGAAAGCCGCCGCCGCTTTATCGAAGAGAACGCACTCGACGTTCGCAACCTCGACGTCTAATTCTGCCCTACCGCGCCGTCCGGCATTCGAGCCGGACGTTGTGGTTCGCGTTCACTAAGTCCCACTTCTCGTCCGGCTGAAGATCGGAACCGAACTCGTTCAGTGCGGTCGTGTCCAGACATACGGGCGCAGCCGTCGATTGGATGATTTGCCGATCGGCTCTTTGGTCGCGCGGCAGTAGAATCCAGCGCCGCCCTGGGGCGAAATACTCGAGATACCAGCTATCGGCATTCGGTGCCGCATAGTAAACCGTCGCGCTGCGTGGCAATTCCCGGTCGATTCGCTTTGCCAGCGCCAGCACCGGATCCGCTGTCGGCTGTGAATGCGGATAAATGAACGCTCCAAAATTCCACGCGCTCATCGCCAGCACAATGAAAATCAGCGCCCGAATGCGATTCCGAAGTGCCGGGCGTTCGGCCACCCACGTGCCGATCAGTAATACGATGGGAGGCCACGCGAAGAGCTTATGAAACGCGCTGCCCGGATCCCAGGAAGCGAGAAATACCGCGTAACCGAGCAGCCAAGTCCATAGAATCGCCTTGTGTCTGGCCTCCACTGCTCCCTCAGCCGCGCTCTGCGGATGTCGCCACAGCCATACGGCATACGCCAACGCGCCGCACGCAATACAAAACGAGACAACCATCGCCGGTGAGACGTAGTTCGCAATCAAACTCAGCCTCCCGCCAACGAACAGCTTCAGGTAACCCGAAAAATACGTGCCGATGTCCCGCGCCGAGTGCGTAAACTTCGTGTTCGAAGTATCGTAGCTCGAGACCCAGCGCAACAACGAGGGATAGGCGCGATAGTCCGCATGCGCATAGCAGAGCTCGTACGCGCCCGCTACACATATGCCCGAAATGAGTGCGTAAGCGACCGCGCTCTCCAGGCGCGCTCTAGTCGAGCGCCGCCGGTCGAGACCGATCGTCAGAATCACCGGAACATATAGGAAGATCGCCAGCTCGTGAAACAGCATGGCCGCGACATGGCACGCTCCCGCGGGTATGAGCTTTGGCGGATCATCAAACAAAAAAAGACTCGCCGCCAGCAACAGCAGAATGCAGATTATGTAAGCGTCTGCATCGGTCGAATACTTCCACCAATTGGCGCCCGTGGCGAAGAGCAGTGCCGAGAACAGCGCTGTCTCTTGAGACCGCGTCAGCCGTTTCGCAAGCAGATAAATCAAACCCGCCGACGCGACGCTGCCAATCGCATTGCAAATCTGCAGCACCGTGATGGCGCGCATGTGCAATCCCGCGCCAAGCGCAGCCGAATACAATCCGTAGCCGGCAGCTGAGTACAGCAGATGGTTCGGATGGAACAACGCCGACGGGGGGATCTCGCCTCGTTGCGCTAACTCGATGTTGATCGAGAACAACACACCATCCCAGTAGTAGGTCTGCGTGAGGTACGCAAAATAAAGGAGCAGAAGGCCAGCCGCTGCGAGATAAGCGGCTCTCGGCAAACCGCTAATCGGTCGAAGCAACCACCCTCGCATCGGCGCTTCGAGCCGGGGCAGCGTCGCCGCGCCGGTGCATCACCGTTCGCGCCAGGTAAAGCGGCCTGTGCTTCGCCTCCGTATAGATGCGTCCCACGTATTCGCCCAGAATGCCCAGGCTGATCATCTGCACGCCACCCAAAAACAACATGCCGACGAACGAGATCGCCCATCCCGCAACCCAGGTGTGCGTGAACAGCCTCACCACCAGCGCGTACACGATGCCGATCAGCGAAAGAAAAGCCGTGGCAAAACCCAGCGCCGTGACAAATCGCAAGGGCAGTGTCGAGAATGATGCGATTCCATCGAGCGCGAGGGTCAGCATCTTTCTCGCCGGATATTTCGTTTTGCCCGCAATGCGCGGAGCGCGTGTGTAGCGCAGCGGCGACTGCCGGAATCCGATCCAACTGCACATCCCACGCAGCAGACGATGCCGTTCGGGCATCTGCCGGATCGCCTCCACCGCCTTTCGATCCAGCAGCCGAAAATCTCCCGAATCGAGCGGTATCTCCACCTCCGCGACTCGGTGGATCAACCGGTAAAACAGTTTCGCGGTCCACAGCTTGAAACCGCTCTCTCCCTCGCGCTTCTCCCGGACTCCGTAGACCACCTCGTAACCTTGCTCCCAGATCTCGATCATCTTGGCAATGAGTTCCGGCGGATCCTGCAGGTCGGCATCGATAATTACAACGATCTCGCCTTCGGCAATGTCCAGCCCGGCCGTGACAGCCGTCTGATGTCCAAAGTTCCTCGAAAGCTCAATCAGCGTGACATTCGGATCGGAGGCATAAATCGTGTGAAGCGCCACCGCCGTTCCATCGCGCGATCCATCGTCGACGTATACGATTTCGTACCAGCTCGCCAGGCGCGTGAGTACGGCCGTGAGCCGCTCATGACAACGCGGCGCCGCCTCTTGTTCGTTAAAGCAGGGTACGATGACGCTGATTTTAGGTGCCGGGTTTTGCATCGGGCCAGTGGGGCCGCGCTCGACCTCAGAATACCCGATGCGGCGCCGAATAGCTGGTCGCTTACTCGTGTCGAAGAGCGATGATCGGGTCAACCCAGGATGCACGCCGGGCGGCAGATGTCCGGCTAAAACCGTGATCACCAGCAGCAGCGTTTCCCGCAAGATCATTCCTGCAATCTGCCCCCGGTTCGCCCCGAGCGCCTGCCGAATCCCGATCTCGTTTGCCAAACCAACACCGCCGCCCACAAAGGCGAGCAGAATACTTTCGGTGATCAACTGGCGAATTAAGCGCCGCCTGCCCGCTCTACCGTGAGTCTCACGGCAATCTCCCTCTCCCGTGAGTTAGCGCGGCGAGTCCTTGCCCGCCCGAATCCAATTGAAGCCTCGCCGCAAGAAAAGCTCGCCGGGATGCTGGCGAATCGAAAGGTAATCCGCTCAGACCTGCAGCGGCCTCACGCATCGATTGCCGGAAAATCGCATAGCGGACGTCCTCCAAAGGCTTTCGAAAAAACGGATGCTGTTCATGCGATAGATCTATCACTCGTATCGCAAACACCGCGATGGTTCGAGCGCTGCGGCTCTTCGCGCCGGCACATAGCTCGCGAGCAGAGCGAGCGCGAAGAACGATCCAACCACCAGCGCGTACGTCGGGACATCGATCGCCTGCACACCGTATAGAAGCTGTGAGAACACTCTCGACAGTGCGAGTGACAAGACTGCTCCCGCGAGAGCTCCCACAAGGGCAGGCAGCGCGCCCTGGATCACCATCGCTCGTGCAATCTGTCGCTTGCTTGCTCCGAGCGCCATTCGTATGCCGATCTCGGCTGTCCGCTGCGCTACTGAATAGGCCACCACTGCATAAATCCCGATGCACGATAAAACCATCGCAAGGCCTCCGAACAAGCTGACCAGCGAGGTTTGGAAGACGCGCCAGCCCAGTTCGCCCCCGACGATCTGCTGCATGGTCCTGGGCAGGAACACCGCTACCGACGGATCTACCGCTTCGACTTGCTTTTGGATTCGCTCGACGTAGCCAAGAGGATCGCCACTCGTCCGCGCGACAACGGCAAGCCATTGGGGCTGAGCTTGGGCGACCGGAATGAAAACCTCGGGCACCGGGCGCTTCTCGATTCCGAGCTGTGCGATATCGCCGAACTCTCCCACGACCTCACTCCACTGAGGTGGATCGACCGCTGCGGAAATGAGTTTTCCGATCGGGTTTTCCGTGCCAAAAAGCTGCCGGGCGAGAGAGTGATTTACAATCACGACTTCTTTCGAGCCTTCGCGGTCGTGATCGTTGAAATCGCGCCCGGCGATTCGCGGCGTTCTCATCGTCTGGAAATAATCCGGCGAGATGCACGTCCATTGGACGTACGGAATGTCCCCTACGTTCTTCGGAAACGGCTGCCCTTCCGCGATCACGCCTGAGCCTCCGCCTATTCCGAGGAGCGGCAGATCCGTCACCACGGCGGCGTGCTCTATGCCTGAAATCGAACGGATTCCAGGCAGCAGCTTGTCTTCGAAGCTCGTGACCGAGGCCGGGTGCTGGTACCCATAGCGGGCTGGCGGAAGCGAGACATGTAGCGCCAGCACGTTGTGCGTATCGAATCCAGGGTTGATCTCCGATGCTTTGGCATAACTCTTGATCAGCAGTGCGGATTGGATCAGCAACAATGTGGCGACCGCCGTCTCGAGTGAGATAAACAGTTGCCGCATGCGCTGCTGCTTTCTCGATTCCGTGGTCCTGCCGCTGGTTTGTTTTAAGGCCTCCTGCACATCGACCATCGAGGCGCGAATCGCTGGTGCGAGGCCGAATCCAATGCCTGCCGCAAGGCCTATCCCGATCGCAAAGGCCAGCACGCGCCAGTCGATCGAGATCTCCTCCGAGTGCATCAACTGAACGCCTGGAAGATGTCTTAGAACTCGAATAGAAGCTGCCGTTAGCCCAAGTCCGGCAACCGCCGCGGCTACAGATAGCAGGGCGCTTTCCGTAAGAAGCTGCCGGAACAATCGGGACCGGCCGGCACCCAAGGCGATGCGAACGGAAATCTCGCGGGATCGAGCGGACGATCGGGTCAGCGCCAGATTCGCTACGTTGCCGCAAGCGATCAGCAGCACGCAGAACCCGGCCCCGAACAGCATCAACAGGGGAGGACGCATGTCGCCCGCAAGCGCGTCGCGCAGCCGGAGCGCCTTGGCCCCGACACCACTGTTCTGCTTCGGAAACTCCGCCCCCAGCATCGCCGCGGCGCGCGCGAGCTGTGAGTTGGCCTTCGCCAGCGAAATTCCGGGCCGAAGCCTTCCCACCGGTCTGTACCAGCGGTAACCCCGCGTATTTATTTTCTGATGAAGATCGAATGTGGCGGGCAGCCACACATCCCCATCGCCGATCGTCCAAACGCCTTCCGGCAGAATTCCCACCACCGTGTAGGGCCGCTCATCGAGAATAATCTTGCGCCCGATCACGTTCTCTCCGCCGAAATGGCTCTCCCAAAAGCTCTGGCTCAGCATCGCCGCATTGTCGTGTCCGGGCTCGTCTTCCTCGCGATGGAAATTGCGGCCGCGGATCGGGGCGATCCCTAACAGCGGAAGGAGGGCCGCATCGCAGACGATCGTGCGCACACGTTGGGGCGCGCCTCCCGTGAGCAGATTCGCCTGGTCCAGGCGGAACAGGGCCCAGCTCGAAAAAGCAGTCACCTGCCGCTTCCAATCCAGGAAATCCGCCATGCTGACCACATCTTTATCCGATCGCGAGTCGGTCTCGAAGAGTCGCACGACCGAATGCGCGTCCCGGATCGGCAACGGCCGGAGGATGACCGAATCCACGACGCTGAAGATAGCCGTTGTTGCGCCGATCCCCAATGTCAAAGCTACGCAAGCGGCCAGCGTGGAGCCCGGACTTCTTCGAGCCACGCGCAACGCATAGCGGCAATCTTGGAGGAAGGCTCCCCGCAAACTTCGGTCCCTCAGCTAGTGTAGCCATCTTTGTCCGTCTGCTTAAATAGTGCGATGCTCGCCGTCCCCACCGTTCGTGTGAATGCGAAAGCGGCCGGCCGCGTGCACTCCGGGCACGTCTGGATCTTCTCGAGTGATCTCCTCGATCGCGGAGATGCGCAGCCCGGCAATGCCGTTCGCGTGGTCGATCCGAAGGGACGCTCTCTAGGCGTCGCGCATTATAGTTCGAGTTCCCAAATCTCGTTGCGGCTTCTGAGCCGACGCTTCGAAGCCATTGACGCAGATTTTCTCGCCCGGCGAATCCGCACGGCCTTGGGGTACCGCCGCCGCGTTGTCTCCGATTCAGATGCGTACCGCCTCGTGCATGCCGAAGGAGATCTGCTCCCGGCCTTGATTGTCGATCGATACGCCGATTGGCTCGTGATTCAACTGCTGGATCAAGGAATGGATCGTCTCGGCGGAGAAATCGTCAACGCTCTCACCGGGCTGCTTGCTCCGAAAGGAATTCTGGCGCGAAACGATGCGCCGGTTCGTGCCAAAGAGCAGTTACCCCTCGAAAAACGCGTGCTCTCGGGCGAAGTGCCCGAACGGATTCCGCTGCACATCAACGGGCTCGTCTTCGAAGCCGATCTTTTATCCGGGCAGAAAACGGGCGTTTTTCTCGATCAGCGACAAAATTATCTCGCTATCTGCCGCTACGCCAAAGGCCGTGCGCTCGATTGCTTCACGGGCAGCGGCGGATTCGCCCTGCATCTCGCTCGAGTATGCGAATCGGTCGAGGCTGTCGATAGCTCGTCGGCCGCGCTCGCCGGCGCCGACGCCAATCGAGTCGCTAACGGATTCGAGAACATCCACTTTCGCGAAGCGAACGTGCTGGACTATCTGCCCCACCTGGTGAGCGCCCGAACCAACTTCGACACGGTGGTCGTCGATCCGCCGGCCTTCACGAAATCGCGGTCTGCGTTGGAAGGCGCCGCGCGCGGCTATAAAGAAATCAACTTGCGTGCGCTTCAATTGCTTCCGCCCGGTGGCGTGCTGGTGAGCTGTTCCTGCTCCCATCACATGAGCGAAGCGCATCTGCTCGAAATCGTGGCAGCCGCCTCGCTCGATGCCGGCAAACCGCTGCGCGTTCTCGAACGGCGCACGCAAGCGCAAGACCATCCGATTCTTTTGACGGTTCCCGAGACCCACTACTTGAAGTGCCTGGTTTTCGAAGTGCTGTAGGACACTCAGAGCACGATGCGTGCGTCGCCCTCGCGCCGCGTGACGTGCTGCCGGTCCAGATATTCAAGCAGCGGAATCGCGTATTTGCGCGAAATTTGCGTCCACTCTTTGAATTCCGGAATCGAGAATCTCCGGCCTTTGTGAGCCGCCACCAATCGGCGAATCTGCGTCAGCGCCTCGGCATGAAACACCAGGTCTTCGGAAATCCGAACCAGTTTTTGGCTCTTGATCAGCGCTTCTAACAGCCCGCGTCCTTTGCTGGAATCCGTACCTGCCGAGCGCAATACGTCTGCCGGGGCCGGTGGCTGCACCCCGGCTTGCTGGAACGCGCGCTCAATACTCGAAAGCGCGAGGGTATCCTGTGCGCTCACCTGCGGTGTGTGGCTGGCGACTGCGATCAGATCGCCTTTGACCCGCACAGCCGCCCATTTCTCGAATACGGCAGCCGCGAGATTCGCTTCGAGATTCAAACGCGCGCCCGCAATCGGCGCACCCACCGCCCCCGGATGCTTCGCGTGAAAATCGTGTAGCCACGCGAATATCTTGGCGCGCTGCCGCTCGATCCACGCGACACTCACCGCCCGTTGTGCCGCCTCCACGGACACGAGCCTGCTGTTTTGCCGAATCAGTGCCTTGATCCGCTCGCCCGGCAATCCGGTCATTCGAATCAGGTCCGCAAAACGGCGGCCGTTCGTGCTCTCTTCCACCAGAATTTCGATGCGCTTGCCGGGACCGTCGCTAGCGAGCGATTCGAGTCTCGCCAGGGTCTTCGCCCGATTCAGGCGAGCCGGCGGAGCCGCATCCACAATCACTCCCCCAGCCACGGTCCGCATGGGGGACGCGTGGCGAAGCACAAAACGATCGCCGGGAATCGCAATGATTGGCTCAGCCAACCACAGCCGCACCAGCGACCGCGAAAAGGCCTCATCGCGATCCAGCACTTTGAGCAAAACGGGAATTTCCGCAGTGCCGATGTGCAATAGAAACTGTTCCCGTTTGCGAGGCTTTTCCACGCCTTTCAGCCAATCGACCGCAACATCCATCAGCTTCGAAGGCTCGAGTTCCCTCGCGAGCGTCAGAACATCTCCACGTCCGATTTCCGAATGCTCGATTCCTGTAAGGTTGACGGCCGTGCGTTGCCCTGCTGCCGCAATTTCCACCGGCTCGCCATGCACCTGGAGCCCGCGCACCCGAGCGGCGCGCTTGCCGGGGTGTATCAGTACCGTATCGCCGCTATGTAGCGCACCATTCCACATAGTCCCCGTGACGACTGTTCCGAAACCTTTTACCGCAAAACTGCGGTCAATCGGAAGCCGCATCAATCCGCTGCGTTCACGGGGCTCAACGCACGTCGCGAGTTCCACGAGCGTCTCTTTCAGCTCCTCTAAACCGCTCCCCGTTACCACACTGACGGGCACGACGGGTGTGTTTTCAAGGAACGATCCCGCTCCCAAATTCCTGACGTCTTCCGTCGTAATGGCGATCTCTTCCGGGCTGGCCAAATCGGTCTTCGTCAGCGCGATCACGCCATGCTGAATCCCTAGCAGCCGGCAGATTTCAAAGTGCTCGCGCGTTTGCGGCTTCACCGATTCGTCCGCCGCCACGACCAGCAGAACCGCCTGAATGCCCGCCGCTCCCGCGAGCATGTTCTTCACAAATCGTTCATGCCCCGGCACGTCGATGAAGCTGAGGCGCAGGTCGTCGATCGTGAGATGTGCGAATCCAAGATCGATCGAAATACCCCGCCGCTTCTCCTCTGCCAGTCGATCCGTGTCGATACCGGTCAGTGCGCGAACCAGCGACGTTTTTCCGTGGTCGATGTGCCCGGCGGTCCCGATCACCAGGCCCCGCGGAACAGTCATATTACTATCTGACATGATGACGAACCGGTTAGAGGAAGTTCGCCGGCGCCACGCGCGCGCACAAGAAGGTGGGGGGCCGGAGCGCAAAGAGAAACAGCACCGGGAAGGGAAGCTCTCGGCGCGCGAACGCGTCGAATTCCTGCTCGATGAGGGCACGTTTGAAGAGCTGGACCAATTGGTTCGCCATCGCTCTCATAATTTCGGCATGCAGCACAACGTGATCGATGGCGACGGCTTCGTCACGGGTCACGGGCTGATTCACGGCCGGCAGGTCTTCGTATTCGCTCAGGATTTCACTGTCTTCGGCGGCTCGCTTTCCGAAGCCAACGCGCAGAAAATCGTCAAGCTGATGGATTTGGCGCTGAAAACCGGCGCTCCCATCATCGGCCTGAACGATTCGGGAGGCGCGCGCATTCAGGATGGCGTCGTTTCACTCGCCGGGTATGCCGATATTTTCCTGCGCAACACGCTGGCAAGCGGTGTCATTCCCCAGATCTCTGCCATTATGGGTCCCTGCGCGGGCGGTGCGGTTTACTCGCCGGCTCTAACCGACTTCGTCTTCATGGTCGATCGCACCAGCTACATGTTCGTCACCGGGCCCGATGTCATCAAGACCGTGACCCACGAAGATGTGACCAAAGAAAACCTGGGCGGCGCCGTGACCCACAACTCCACCAGCGGCGTCGCTCATTTTCTTGTTGCCGGTGACGAAGACTGTCTGCGCAGCATTCGCGAGCTGATGCGTTTTCTGCCTCAGAACAACTTGGACGGTGTGCCGCCCATCGCTACCAAAGATCCCGACAGCCGCGCCGACCTCGAGCTCGACTCGCTCATTCCTGCGGAATCGAACAAGCCGTATGACATCAAGGATGTGATTCGACGCGTGGTGGACGACGGCTACTTCTTCGAGGTGGCCGAGCACTTCGCGCGCAACATCGTCGTCGGGTTCGCCCGTATGGCCGGCGAGGCTATCGGCATCGTAGCCAATCAACCCGCACACTTGGCCGGTTGCCTCGACATCAATTCGTCTACCAAAGGCGCCCGCTTCGTTCGTTTCTGCGATGCCTTCCAGATCCCTATCTTGACGTTCGAAGATGTGCCTGGATTTTTGCCGGGAACCGCTCAGGAATTCGGCGGCATTATTCGCCATGGCGCGAAGCTGCTCTATGCCTACGCGGAAGCGACCGTCCCCAAAATTACGGTGATTACGCGCAAGGCCTATGGAGGCGCCTATTGCGTGATGGGATCCAAGCACCTGCGCACGGATATCAATTTCGCGTATCCCACCGCTGAAATTGCTGTGATGGGGCCCGAAGGCGCGGTGAACATCTTATACCGGCGCGATCTGGACAAGGCCGAAGACCCCGAGCGCAGCCGTCAGGAAAAAATCGACGAATACCGCTATCGCTTCGCCAATCCATTTGTCGCCGCCGAGCGCGGCTATGTGGATGACGTGATCGAACCCCACGACACGCGGCCAAAAGTGATCCGCGCACTACGAATGCTGGCCAACAAGACAGACACCATGCCGCGCAAAAAACACGGGAACATTCCGCTGTAGGCGGATGAGTGGAGCTCTACACTGTACGGATACAAATCACGGACGCTGTTTGAGAATGCGCCGGATGTTCCGTTTTCCGTGGAGAACGGCGACGATTTGAAGCGGGGCCGTATCTGGCCGGTAAACAACGGTGTAGTTGGGATAGCGGCTCAGTGTCCAAAACGCAGTGAACGCGCCGTGAGGTCGGGCCTGGTGTGGCCGCGTAAGGGGCCTTTGGCGAGGAACAAGCAACCCTCATAGATCGCCTGTTCTACACGGTCGGCGGCGGGTTCGCTCCTCTCTGCAATGTATGCCCAAACGTCGAAAATATCGGACTTCGCAAGAGGTGTAAGAACATAGGCGGTCATGGACCTGGCAAACGCCCTTCGCGCCATTTCTCCTTCATTGCCTGAATCTCGCGGCGCCCCTGTGTGCCGTCGGTAAGCTCGCCGCGTTCGGCTTGCTGATAGCCTTCCTCGATGTGGGTCGATAATGCGCGGCGTTCCTCATCGGTCCAGCTTTCCTCCGCGTCCTGCGCTTCAAGAGCACGGCGCAATACGTCCTCGGCACTCGTATACGCGCCACTGGAAAGCCGTTTGTCGATTAGCGTCTGAAGGTCGGGCGGAAGGTTCAATTGCATGGCCGGTTCTCCATCCTCGCTTTCATCGTAGCTTCTAAAGACAACGAGCTCGACAGCCTTGTCGAGGAACGTCGGCAAGCAAGCTAGGCCTACTCGCCCGATTCGCTGCCGACCTTCAACACAGCCAGGAATGCTTCCTGCGGAATATCGACGCGGCCAACACGCTTCATGCGACGCTTGCCCTCTTTTTGTTTTTCGAGCAGCTTGCGTTTGCGCGTAATATCGCCGCCGTAGCACTTTGCCAGCACGTTCTTGCGCATCGCGGAGATCGTCTCCCGCGCGATGATCTTCGTGCCGATCGCAGCTTGCAATGCAACCTCGAACATCTGCCGCGGAATCAGCTTACGCAGTCGCTCGATGAGAATTTTGCCGCGCTCGTACGCGAAATCGCGATGCACGATCATCGACAGCGCGTCCACCGGCTCGCCCGCAACCAATACATCCAGCTTCACCATCGGCGACACGCGATAGCCCGACAGATGATAATCGAGCGACGCATAACCGCGCGAAGCCGATTTCAAGCGGTCGTAGAAATCGAGCACAATTTCGTTCAGCGGCAATTCGTAATTCAGCAGGACCCGGCCGCCACCGATGTACTCGAACTTCTTCTGCGCGCCTCGCTTTTCTTCGAGGAGTTTCAGAATCTCGCCGATGTATTCTTCGCGCGTGATCACCGTCGCATCGATAATCGGCTCTTCGGTTTGCTTGATCGAAGAAGGGTCTGGAAATTTTTGCGGATTGTCGATCTCGATCAGGTCGCCCGAAGTCGTGGTCACGCGATAGCGCACGCCCGGCGCCGTTGTGATCAGATCGATCTGGAACTCGCGTTCCAGCCGCTCCTGGACGATTTCCAGATGTAGCAGGCCGAGGAAGCCGCAGCGGAATCCAAAGCCCAGCGCCATCGAACTTTCCGGCTCGAAGCTGAACGCACTGTCGTTCAGACGCAGCTTCTCGAGCGCATCGCGCAACAGGCCATGCTCGTGTGATTCGACTGGGTAGAGGCCCGCGAACACCATCGGCTTCACTTCCTGGAAGCCCGGCAGCGGTTCATCCGCCGGATTCCCCTCGTCCATGATCGTGTCGCCAATCTGCGCATCCGACACCGTCTTAATGTTTGCGAACAGAAACCCGACTTCACCTGCGGTCAGCTCATCTGCCGCTATAGGCCTCGGGGACTGGAATCCAAGTCCGTCTACTTCGTGAATTTTGCCGTTCGACCACAGCTTGATCTTCTGTCCTTTGCTCAGCGTGCCGTCAATAATGCGCGCCAGGATGATCACTCCGCGGTACGGATCGAACCACGAATCGAAAATCAGCGCGCGCAGCGGGGCGTCCGGATCACCTTTAGGGGCTGGAATCCGCGCGACAATCGCCTCCAGCACATCCTGAATGCCGACTCCGTTCTTCGCGCTCGCGAGAATCGCGTCGCTCGCATCCAACCCGATCACTTGCTCAATCTGCTCCCGAATGCGTTCCGGCTCGGCGGAGGGAAGATCGATTTTGTTGATAACTGGAATAATCTCCAGATCGTGGCTGAGCGCCAGGTACGTGTTCGCCAGCGTTTGCGCCTCCACTCCCTGCGAAGCGTCGACCACCAGCAGCGCGCCTTCGCAGGCTTGCAGGCTGCGTGAAACCTCGTACGTAAAATCGACGTGACCCGGTGTGTCGATCAGGTTCAGTTCGTATATCTGGCCGCCCTGCGCTTTGTAATTCAGGCGAACGGCGTGCGCTTTGATGGTGATTCCGCGCTCACGTTCCAGGTCCATCGTGTCCAGAACCTGGTCCATCATTTCGCGTTGCGACAGAGCGCCCGTAGCTTCCAGTAACCGGTCCGCCAGCGTGGATTTCCCGTGATCTATGTGCGCAATGATAGAGAAATTGCGGATAAGGCGGGGATCCATGTTGCGGTAGACTGAGGGGTAAACCGAATTATCCCATAGCAAGCGCTATTTCTATTCTTCGCGCTCGCGCCTCCCATGCCCTATCGCACGTTTCAAGCGTCGCTCGAGGCCACCGGCCTGCGCATCGGTATCGTGGTGAGCCGGTTCAACGAGTTCATAACCGAGCAGCTCGCGAAAGGCGCGCTCGAGGCGCTTGAAAAGCGTGGCTGCCGCCCGGACGACATCACTTTTATCAAAGTGCCGGGTGCCTGGGAGTTGCCGCTTACTGCCAAACTTCTCGCCCCGCATTGCGATGCTATTGTGGCGCTCGGCGCCGTGATTCGCGGCGACACGCCTCACTTTGAATATGTCGCCGGCGCTGCGGCGGAGGGTCTGCGGCAAGTGAGCCTCGAAACAGGCGTGCCCATCGCTTTCGGTGTCCTGACCACCGACGATATTCAGCAGGCGATGGATCGCGCCGGCGGTAAAAGCGGCAATAAGGGATCCGAAGCGGCCGAAGTCGCCATCGAGCTCGCCAATCTCGTCAAGCAACTGAAGGAGCAAGCCTGACGTGGCCGCGCGGCACAGATCCAGAAAACGCGCTCTGCAAGTCTTATTCGAATGGGATATGCGCGGTGAGCCCATCGATGGCGCGATTGCGCATTACTACGACACCCTTTATTCCGAAGAGAGCGAGAACCAGCCCAAGCCCGACAAATTTATGGAAGAGCTGGCGCGCGGCACCGTCGCGCAAGCCGAGCACATCGACAAACAGATTGAAGCCAAATCCGAGCATTGGCGGCTCGAGCGCATGCCCGTCGTGGATCGCAACATTCTGCGGCTCGCCATCTATGAGCTCACCCAGCAAGTGGTGCCCGCGCCCGTCGTCATCGACGAAGCGCTCGAGCTGGCGCGTCAATTCTCGAGCGATGAATCGCTGTCGTTCATCAATGGCATCCTGGATGCTGTCCACCGCCAGACTTTAGCTGCCGGCGCGCAGTAGAGTCGCCGAGTTGCGAACCTGCCGTTCTCAGTACCGCGGTACGCTCGGATCGATCTCACGGCTCCAGCGATCAATGCCCCCCGCCACGCTATAGGCGTTCTCGATCCCGCGCTCGCGGAGCCATGATGCCACCTGCAAACTCCGAACTCCGTGATGGCAAAGCACTAAAAGCGTGCACTGGTCGGCTAATTCATCCAACTTTTGGAGCTCCGACGGTACCGACTGCATCGGAATCAGCCGCGCCCCATCCAGATGCGCAATTGCGTACTCCTCTGGCTCGCGAACGTCTATCACTGCCGCTTCATTCGCCCTCACCCGCCGCGCTGCCTCTTCCAGTGTCAACTCCAGTGGCTCTGCCATGTTCTCTATCCAAGACTCGGAACTATCCGGCTATCAACAGGTTGCAGACCTCCCGATAGTACTGGTAACAATTCGAATTCCATTTGTTTAAAGAATGTGTGCGACCGTGTGATACTTACTGTCAAGAAACTACAATATGGCGCAGCTTAGCGAGGCAACCGCCCGCTACCACAAGCTCCTGACCGCCAATGGCTTCGGCGACCTGGCCTGGGCTGAGGAACTGCAGGAGCGAATGCGCCAGCGCGGGCTGGTCGATTCCGGCCGTCTCGTATCACCCGTCTTACGCCCTCAGTTTATCTCACGGCGCCAGCTCGAAATGCTGAGCCGTGCCGCCGAAGGTTTGGCTGCCATTCTCGATCAAATCGAGCCGCTGGCACTCGAATCGCCCACTCTTTTGAATCGCCTCCAGATGCTGCCTGCCGAAAAAATGCTCGCAGCTCTGCCCTCCGGCTACTCGCGTTTCAGCGTGATGTCACGTATCGATGCGCACATGGAAAACGGCTCGCTCTGCTTGCGCGGGCTCGATACCTGCAAGCCAAGAGGGTTGGCCTATTCCGATGTTCTTGCCGACCTGTTTCTCGACCTGCCGGTGGTCAAAACGTTCAAGCGCGGCCGCTACAAACTTTCCAAAGTGGGCGGCGGTGTGAAGCGTCTGCACAGCGCGCTTCTTCAGGTCTGGAAGGAATTCGGAGGGCGTCGCCCGCCTAACATCGCCATCCTCGAATTTGGCGGCCAGTTTGGCTCCGGGTCGAATGAAGGTACTCTTCTTGCCCAGGCGTTCCTGGAAAACGGCTCCTCTGCGCGGGTCGTTTCTCCGGAGGAGCTCGAATATTCAAATGGAAAGCTGCGCACCGCGGATTTTGAAATTGACCTGGTGTTCCGCCGCGTTCTCACCCGCGAGTTGCTGGCCCGCTTCGATCTTTCCCATCCGCTTCTAGTTGCCTATCGCGATCGTGCGGTCTGTGTCGTCAACAACTTTCGTTCCGAGGTGGCGCAGCGCCGCGCGCTGTTCGATCTCATCACGGATGAGACGGTATTCTCGCGCCTGTCTCTTCCCGATCGCAAATTGATTCGCACATTCGTGCCGTGGACGCGCATCGTTGCAGCTAAGAAGACCAAATATAAGGACCGCGATATCGACCTTCCCGAATTCATTCTCCACACCCGTGCCGATCTCGTCTTACGGCCCAACGAAGACGTCGATGGGCAGCGCGTCTTTGTCGGTGCGGATATGACCGAGACTTCCTGGCATCATGCGCTCCGGATTGCCCTCCGCTCGCCTTATGTCGTGCAGGAACGGATCTGCTCCGAGCGCCAAAATTTCCCGATCTTCCAATACGGCGAGCTGCAGATGAAGCAAGCCGAGGTCTCCATCCACCCGCACATATTCAACGGCAAAATGCAGGGTGCTTCCGCCGCTCTCGAAGTCTCTTCCGCCGGCTGCGCGATGCCGCTGGCCATTGCACCCGTCTTGCTGCTCGAAAAAACCTAAGCGCGGGGCGACCGAAACGAATTGCAATCGCCGCTCTTGAGAAACCACTCGTACGTGCTTCGGATTCCTTCTTCCAACTCGATCGAGTGACGCCATCCCAGCGCATGCAAGCGGCTCACATCCAGAAGCTTGCGCGGCGTTCCATCCGGCTTTGTCCGGTCGAACGCCAGCTCGCCTTCAAACCCCACCACCCGAGCGATCAGCTCCGCCAATTCCGCGATCCGAATATCTTCTCCGACCCCGACATTAAGGATCTCCGCGCCATCGTACGTCTGCATCAGGAACACAGCCGCTTGCGCCAGATCGTCCACGTGCAGAAACTCCCGGCGTGGCGTCCCGCTGCCCCAGATCGTGACTGTTCCGCGGCTCTCCATCGTGGCCTCGTGAAACTTGCGGATCAACGCTGGAAGCACGTGCGAGTTCTGTAGCTCAAAACGATCTCCAGGTCCGTACAGGTTCGTCGGTATTAAACAGATCGCGCGAAATCCGTGCTGCTGCCCGGTACGCCTGACACAACTTAATCCCTGCAATTTTCGCCACCGCATACCATTCGTTGGTCGGCTCCAGTTCACCGGTCAGCAGGTACTCTTCTTTCAGCGGCTGCGGCGCAATCTTCGGGTAAATGGACGACGATCCGAGAAACTCGAACTTCTTCACCCCATTCCGCCACGCGGCATCGATCGCGTTCAGCTCAATCGCGAGATTGTCGCGCAGGAAGTCGGCCGGATAAGTGGAATTCGCGAGAATGCCACCCACCTTGGCCGCTGCCAAAAACACGTATTCGGGCCGTTTCGCCGCAAAGAACGCATTCACCGCGTCGGCCTGACGCAGATCGAGTTCTTTGCTCGATGGTTCGAGCAGGTTCGTGAAGCCCTGTCGCCGCAGTTCTCTCGAAAGCGCGGACCCAACCAGCCCCCTCGCGCCCGCAACAAAGATCCGGCTGCTCTTTTCCATGGGCCGTGCTCCTCCAGCGAACCAAGATGCCTCGACCGCCTTATTATTCCTGCCGCAGCGCGATGTTCGGATTTGTATTTGCCGCGCGCCAGCTCGGCGAAGCGGCAGCAATCGTGCTGCACAGTATCAGCACAACCGCCGCCGTAACGAAGGAAATTGGATCGAGCGGATCGACTCCGAACAATAAGCTCCTGGCAAACCGCAGCAGTACGCTCGCAGCAAACACGCCGCCCACCAGACCCATCGCGACCGCCAGAACGATTCGTGCTGAAACCGTTCGGACGATGTCGCCGGCTTGCGCCCCTACCGCGATACGAATCCCGAGTTCTCGCGATCTCCGTGCCACCGAATACGCAAGCGCGCCGTACAGCCCGGTTGCGGAAAGCGCCAGCCCCGTCATCCCGAAAAATGCGCACAGCATGGTTACCAAACGCTCCTGCCACAACGAATCTTCGACCTCCTGCTCTAACGTGAATACATCCCCGAGCGGCAGCCTCGGAGCTAACTTCCGGAACACACCGCGCACAGAATTCATCAATCGAGCCGGATCGCTATAGGTCCGGACGTACATGACTCCGCCCGCCGCTTTTTCGTCCGCGGCCTCGTAGTAAATGGGTGGGTCCTGCTCGCGTAGGGATCGGTACTTCGCCGTTCCTACAATTCCGACGATGATCGCCGTGGGGGGCCTGGTTCCATCCACGCCTTGCACAATGGTCTTGCCAACAGGATTGCCGTGCGGGAAGAAAAATTCCGCGAACGCGCGATTCACCACGATGGGCGTCGGCTTCCTGCCCACATCGCGTGCTTCTAGGTTCCGTCCCGAGATGAGCGGGATTCCGAGGCTTTCGAAATAACCGGCCGTGACGCCGTTGGTGCTTGTATTCAAAAAGGTCTGTGCCGGCAGAGTCAAACCCGTTGGTACGATGGTGGTCTTCATGCCAAGCCCGCGCATGAGGCCCATGCTTGCGAAACTGACCGCGCGAACTCCGGGAAGCTCACCCACGCATCGCTTCAGCTCGGGGAGCAGTGCGGAGGCTTGGCTTTCGGAGTAGCCCAGGTCCCATGGGTCGATACTGAGTTCGACCACGTGGGCCCGGTCGAACCCGGGATTCAGGTGCTGCAGATTCCAAAAGGTCCGGCACATGACGGTTGCCGCAATCACCAGCAGCACAGCGAGAGCAACCTGAATCGCAACCGGCAGCGTGCCTGGACTGGCTGCCGCGGATCCTCTACTGTGCGCCTTCAACTGCTCATTCAAATCGAGTGCCAACGCACGCCACGCCGGTGCGATGCCGAACAGAATGACCGTTAAGAGGGATATAGCGATGAGAAAGAACAACACGCGCCCATCGGGTCTCACGTCCAAAACAACCGGCGGGGAATACGGGCCGATTCCCAGAGTCGGCAAGAGCTTCAATAGCCATGGAGCCGATCCGCAGGCGAGTCCAATTCCCAAAACAGCGCCGGGCACCGCAAGCAGCGCATTTTCGATCGATAGCTGGGCCAGCAGCCGCCAGCGGCTTGCGCCCACCGAGAGTCGGACCGCGATTTCCCGTTTCCGTTCCTCAGATCTTGCGAGCAGCAACCCGGCAACATTGACGCACACCGCCAGCAGCAGTAGCCCGACCGCGCCCATCAAGAGCAGGACGGCGTGCGAGAACTGCTCTCTCAAGTGAGAAACGCCATGACCCGCAGCAAGTAGCGCGACGCGGTACGAACGCTCCCATTTGATCTGTTCGTCCACATCCGTTTTCGGGAACGGCCTCGAGCTGCGCACATACCAATCGCGCCAAAGCGTCTCTTCCATTTCATCCAGTACCGGCAAAATCGCGGCAGCAGCGCGTTTGCTCGATACACCTGGCGCCAGCCGAGTCAGAATCTGAAAACGGATCGGATAGTCTCCACCTGGTTCGGTGACAGTGCTTCCGGTGAGCAGCCGGGCCGCCGAAATCGGAAATCGGATATCCGGCGAGCGATCCACTTCGATGCTGTGGAAGCCGCTCGGCAACACCCCAACCACCAGGAAAGGATAATTCTTCACCCGGATCGTCTGGCCTAGAACATCGGGCCTTCGCTTGAATTGCGTGCTCCAGAATCGATAGCTCAGCACCACGGGAATGTTCGAGAACACGGTCGCATCATCGGCATCCAGCACCCGCCCGGCGATTGCCTTCACACCGAGCTCCGTAAAGTAGTTGGGCGAGACGATCTGCGTGGTGACCAACTGCACGGTATCGCCGTCCGCAAATGCTTGAAAACTGTTGCCGGCCCAATCCTGTTCCCCAACGGCTCCCGTGAAGATTGTTTTTTCCCGATTTATCACCTCGAACTGCCGGTAAAAGAAAGACGTATCCGGACGCACCTGCCGTGTGCGCATCTTCTGCAGCAGATACAAGTTTTCAGGCGAGCGAACCGGCAGACTCCTCAGCAACAGTGAGTTCACGAAGCTGAAGATAGTGGTATTCGATCCGATCCCCAGCGCCAGCAGCAGAATGATCGTGATGCCGAACAGCTTCTTTCCGCGCAATTGACGGATGCCATATCGGAGATCCCGCCACATCAAACCATTCTCTTACGTTCGATGAACTCAATACAGGATCTGCACATTATCGAGATTGATAAAGTTCGTGCTGCCTGCGCTTGTGTCGTAAAGGACAGTGATGCTGTTGATACCTTGCTGCAGGTTGGCGTTCATCGAGACGAAACTCCAGTTAGTCCAGGCGCTGGTGTTGGGGAATGCAAGATTCGCATTGACAGGGACGCCATTCACGAAGATTTCACGGCTGGCGTTTCCTGCCGCCGCTGCATAATGGAAGAGCAATTGAACGGCGCCCGGATACTTGACCTCGACGGAAAAGGTGACGTATTGACCGTTACTGTTCCAGCAGCAGCGATAGCCGGTGCCGGTGAATCCAGCGTTCGTGCTTTCGACGCCCACGTTGCTGTCGGCGTTCTCGGCTTCAAACCGGTCGAAGGTTAATCCCGCCGGCGACGCATCCATGCTGTAGATCTGCATTGCGTTGCGATTCCCGTTTGCAGTTATCTTCGTAACTTCGATCTGGTTCTGGCCCGCTACCAGGCTGACTGGGACAGTAACGGTGGCCCAGTTCGGATACGAGCCCGTACCGGAGAAACTAAAATTCGTGTTGACAGGTACGGAATTAACCAGAATCGTGCGGCTGGCCTCACCGTTCGAGGTATTGAAATGAAACTTCAGATGGTAAGTGCCGGTAACTTGCGCGACGACGGCAAAAGTGGAGTTTCCGGGCGCGTTTACAGGCGTATATGTCGTAGCAGGAAGAACCGCGTTGATCGCATCCAGGGCGGCGCTCTGACGCGAGCCATCGGGCGTATCAAAGGGCCCGGCCCAATGTAAGCCAAATTGATTCTCCGTATCGCGGTCATTTGCCCAGATTGAATTCGCGTTGGTGAGAAGGAAATTATGATAGGCGGCGTCCTGATCCGCGGTGAACAGGTAATAGAGATTTTTTGCGAAGATCCCTTTGAATTGGGTCCCATCATTGCCGCAGCCCGACACTTCGCAGGGCTCAACCAGGATGCCTGCTGGATTTACAAGGAGGCTGCTGGTCGTCGCCGCAGTCGCAATTATTTCCGCCTGACTGAGCAGAGATGAATCGCCCGTGGCTTTGTACAGATCGGTCAGGCCGCCGAGTATAACTCCCTGATTGTAAGACCATGTCGTCTCGCCATTGTTCTGGCAAGACGAAGTCAACCCGTCGTTGATCAGATGGGAAGAATTGATCATGCCGCTGGCAGCGAACCAGCTCCACTCACGCTGCGCCCAATCGAGATAGCTGCCAATCCCGCCATCTCCGGGAGTGCGATTGTGAAGCCGTGCGGCGACGATCAGGAACAACTCGTTCGCGATCGCGTTTTTGTAAGTGCGATCCTTTGACCACCAGATGCCGCCGCTGCAGGTGGAATCCCAACCGTTTGCCATGTCGGCAAAGATCGTTTTCGCGGCATTGAGATAGTCTGTGTTGCCGGTGAGATCGTAGCCTTTAATCCAGGCGACCGCCCACCAGCCCTCGTCATCGTAGTAGTTATTCAGAAAATTGTTCGCGCTATTGTCGTTAAACGTCGTCGCAATATCGGATGTATAGAGGGTGGTGTTCACGCGCGCAGAGTAGTCGATCGTGGTTTCAAGGGCGTTGGCGTCTTGCCACCATCCGGCAGGAGTGTTGAAGAGGCCGGTGGAACTGTTGTAGAAGGCCTGCAGAGCGGCCATGCCTGCATCGGCACGTTGCCCCTGATCGGCGGCGGCAGAAGATGCCAGCGTGCCGAGTATCGCGGCAACCAAACCGGCGCGAAGCAGATTCGACAGAAAGTGACTGGGCTGGTTCATGCGCTCAAATTATCAAAGCGTTGTCGAGACAGGTTCTCGTCGCTTTCCGCTCTCTACAAAACGTTATATTATGTTTGGCACTTTGAGGTACTTTCGTGCTGGCGACTTTACCCGCTCCGGATGTCAGTCCCGATGAAAAACGCCGCGTCCTGGAACGCGTGCTGCACAGCCGGACGTTTTCCCGTTCCGATCAATTGAAACGCTTTCTCCGATACGTTTGCGAGAAGGATATCGAAGGAAAATCGGAAGAAATCAACGAGTATTCCGTTGCGGTTGAAGCGCTGGGGAGGAGTCCGGATTATTCGTCCGCGGACGACTCATCGGTGCGTACCCGAGCCCATGCATTGCGGCAGAAATTGCAGGAATATTATGAGACGGAAGATCCTGAAGCCGACCTCAGGATTGACATTGCCAAAGGCGGCTACAATCCTCAGTTTCTAATACGGGCACCAGTGGCCGCGCCCCACTCGGAGGCGCCGCTTACGGCCATCATCGAGAGGCCCGGTCCTGTCAGACGAAATGGCTTAAAACCTTTCCTAACGGGTGTTCTCACGGCGTCACTGATTCTGATCTCCATACTGATTTTCACGAGGGCATTCGACAACGCACCACGGATGGATCCAATTCTGCGCGAAGCTTGGCGTCAGATGCTGATACCGGGAGAAGCGGTGGAGGTGTACATCGCCACCCCACCCGCAATGCTGCTTCATTCGTACAGAGACGATCGGATACCCGCGTTTCCGGCGCCCTTGCTGCCTGCGCCTCCGGACGTGTCGTCGTGGTATACCGCATTGCAAATGAAAGATGGCGGCGGCAAACTCTACATGCACACCACGCAAGACGTATTCCTCTTTGGAGATTCGCTAGCCGGAACTTCGGCCGTCCAGTTGCTCTCGCAGGCGGGTGCACTGCCAAAGATCGTGCCGGAAGTAAATCTCCGAGCCTTCGTTCTGCGTGATCGGAACGTGGTCCTGATTGGATCGCCCAACTATAGCCCGCTCGCCGCCAGGTTCCTGATCAACGCCCCATTCTCTGTGCGCTACGACCCCGTTAGGCGGCAGGAAGTTGTCAGTGACGACCCACCCGATCACGTTGCAAAACGCGTCTTCCGTCCCAGTTCCGACGAATTTGGAATGCTTACGAGAGCTTACGGACTGATTACCGTACTCCCGAGCGAGGCCCATGGAGACAGCGGAGCCCAGACCATCATATTTTCCGGCATCACGTCGGCCGGTCCTCAGGGCGCGTTGGAATTCTTCCGATCTCCCGAAAATTTACGAGTTCTGAAAGCCAAATTCCGGCAGGAAGGATATGCGACGTTTCCCCGGGCGTATCAAGTGGTGGTTCGTTGTGGACTCGACCACAATCTCGCGCTGACCTGGGAATATGCAGCTCACGAAGTCATCAAGAATTCACCACTCCTGCAATAAGTTACGAACTCGCGATGTGTTCGCATAACCTCCGCAATCCCCGTTTCGTAACGGTTACCGAACAAGAAAGATCCTTCCATTAAACCGGTTTTAGATCTACAAACGAATTACGCGAGAGGTTAAGTCGTGCTGGTTTTCCGCTTACTCCTCGCAGTCTCGCTCAACGGAGCTTTCTTCCAAGGAAAGAGGCCATGAAGCTTCAGAGAAAATTGTTTGTCCGATCAACTCTGCTGATCGTAATGCTGTTAATCGGTTTGGGCCTGCCGTCCTTCGCCCAGACGGCGACCGGTTCCATCACGGGCACCGTATCGGATCCCAGCCAGGCGCCTGTGGCCGGAGCGACGGTAACCCTCACCAACATCGCAACCGGGGAAGTCCGCACCGCAAAAACGAACAATCTCGGCTATTACTCGTTCCAGTTACTGCCGCCGGCAACGTACAGATTCGAAGTCAGTGCGTCCGGATTCCGAGGTTTCGCCGTAGATCGGATCGCTCTCAATGTCGGCTCCACCGTTGCCCAGAACGTATCTCTTCAGGTGGGTGATCTGACCCAAACCATAACCGTGAGCGAGAACGTCGCTCAGGTCGAGTCGGAATCCTCATCGTTGGGAACGGTTTTGGGAAACACCAGCATCATGGACTTGCCGACCAATGGAAGAAACAGCTACGGCTTTGCCGCGCTGGTGCCGGGCGTGCGAGCGCCAAACCTGTTTACGCAGGTGGCGTACGGGAACTACAACGACCAGTTTCTCTCCATCAATGGTAGCCGTGCAAACGTCAGCATGTTCCTGCTGGACGGCGGTTGGAACTCCAATGCCGGCTTCAACGGGCCGGGCATCTATCCGCCCATAGATCTCGTCCAGGAGTACAAGGTACAGACCAGTAATATTCCTGCCGAATTCGGCAACACCGCTGGCGGCGTTATCAACGTGATCACCAGGAGCGGCGCCAACGCAGGTTCATGGAAGCCTGTATGAATTCGTGCGAAACGACGACTTCGATGCCAACAACTTCTTCGCTAATTCCGCCGGCGAGGCCATCGCTCCCATTCGCTTCAACCAGTTTGGAGGCGCATTCGGTGGCCCGATTTTTATTCCAAAGGTCTACGACGGCCGAAACAAGACTTTCTTCTTCGTCTCCTTTGAAGCCTTGCGCTGGGTGCGCGCCTATACCTCGAGCGGCACCATGCCGACACGCGCTGCAACGGGCGGGGAACTTCTCGCAAACCTTCAACCAGGCTGGACAGCTCCTCACCGTATACGATCCCCTGTCTACGGTCCAGCTCGCAGAACGGACAGTATTCGCGAGCAGCCGGTGCCGAACAACATCATGCAGCCTTCGCAAATCAATCCGGTTTCGGCCGCCTTAACCGCATACTTGCCGCTCCCGAATACCGCCGGCAATCCGATGACCGGCGCAAATAATTTCGAAAGCACCATGTCGGCTCCCACCATCGAGAACACTTTTTCTCTACGCGGGCGACCAGAAGATTACAGATAATCAGAAGATTTTTGTCCGCTGGTCTCAGAACTGGAGCACCGTCGATCGGCCGCAAGTTTACGGAACGGCCAGCCCCAATTTCATGTATTAGCAATCCGACCGACGGAACCGACATTTCGCACAATATCGAGGGCACCGTCAATTA
This sequence comes from uncultured Acidobacteriaceae bacterium, assembly GCA_963722935.1. Classification (GTDB taxonomy): domain Bacteria; phylum Acidobacteriota; class Terriglobia; order Bryobacterales; family Bryobacteraceae; genus Bog-105. Next base: position 1,024,424 of record CAVROY010000004.1, read on the forward strand.
CAACTACGTCGTCAATCCCACAACTGTGTTGGAGCTCGGCTCCAGCGTCCTGCACTATTGGCTCGGGACGGAACCAACCCGGCGCTGGGATTTGATCCAACGAAGCTGGGACTGCCCTCCTATTTCAACAATGATCGGCCTGACGCCCTGTTTTCCCGGCATCGGCGTAAGCGGAATGGGAACCAGCATTAACATTCCGGATGCTGGCGGCGGATTCTTCGGAGGGTGCCAGTATACGAGTCAGTCCTACGATACGTTCTCCGAATACGGCAACCTCACGAAAGTCCATGGAGCCCACACTTTCAAAATGGGCGCCGATTGGTTCGACAACCGCTGGACCCAGCGTCAACAGGCATCGTCCCCTGGCTTCAACTTCGGTACCGATATGACGCAAGGTCCGAATCCGGTGGCGCCGAGCGCTACGTCCGGCGTAGGCTTGGCCTCTTTCCTGTTCGGGACCGGCGATAGCGGAAGTATCAACAGCAGTTCGCCCGGTGAATTCGTCTGTTACCACAGTTATGGGTTTTACTTCCAGGACGATTGGAAGGTCTCTCCGAAACTGACTCTGAACCTGGGCATCCGGTATGATTTCAATGCTCCGTGGAGCGAGAAACACAATCGCATTAACGACTGGAACGGAACCGCAACCACTACCGACAATGGCGTCCCTCTCACGGGTGGCTTAGAGTTTCCTGGTGTGAACGGCGTCCCGAGAGGCCAGTTCCAAAACAACCGCACTCAATTTCGCCCCGCGCGCCGGATTTGCATATTCCCCCGATCAGAAGACCGTTGTTCGCGGCGGTTTCGGCATGTACTATGGGCCGACCAATGGCGCTGCCTTCGCGGGCAACATGTCTCCGTTCACGGGCTTCTCCGCTTCCACCAGTTGGGATGCAAATAACGGCGTGATGCCCGTCGATCTGCTGAACAATCCATTTCCGAATGGTTTTATCCGGGCTCCCGACAACACCGAAGGGCTGCTCACGCTGCTTGGCCAGAACCTCGAAACCATGGACCGCGCCCGCTTGAATCTCTACGCCGAACAATGGAACTTCGGAGTTGAACGTACCTTGCCGGGCTCTTTCCTTTTAGCCGTTGCTTACGCGGGCAGCCACGGCGTTCATCTTTACAGTCCTGTGAACTACGATCAGATGCCTGATCAATATCTCTCGCTGGGCAATGCGCTCTTAAACCAGGTGCCGAATCCCTATTACGGCCTGATCAGCAGCGGCCCAATGAGTGGTCCAACCGTCGCGCAATACTGGTTACTGCGCCCTTACCCGCAGTTTACAGGTGTCACTGCCGAATCGAACTCGTATGGAGACTCCATCTACCATTCGCTCCAGGCGAAAGTGGAACGGCGATTTTCACATGGGTTTGGGATGTTGGTTTCTTATACTTTTTCGAAGCTGATCGATGACGTTCTGCCGTCGGATACGTACGAGGGCTTTCCGGGCGAAAACTTCAGCGGAGGGTACATTCAGGATTCCACGAACCGGCGCGCCGATCGTGCGGTCGCATCCTACGATACCCCAAACTACCTGACCATCAATGGAAATTGGGATCTTCCGTTTGGAAAAGGGCAAGCGTTTCTAACCAATGGCAGTTGGACCAACGCGCTATTCGGCGGCTGGCAACTGAACGGCATCTTCAATATGCACAGCGGCGACCCGCTAACCCTGACCGACGCAACGAACACCCTCTACAACGATGGAGCTTATGGATGGTCCAGCAATATACAGGGCAACGTGCAGAGGGCGAACTATCTGGGCGGCCCGGTTTACACTTCAGGCTCGGTAGCGAGCCGGGTGAACGAGTATTTCAACGTAAACGCTTTCGGAATTCCGGCCCCGTTTACTTATGGGAATACCGGTCGCTTGCTGCCCTACCTGCGCGGTCCAGGGGCCGTGCAACTGGACATGTCGCTATTCAAAGAAATCCCAATCCACGAACGCATGCACTTACAATTCCGAGCCGAGGTATTCAACTTGCTGAATCATCCTCAGTTCGATAATCCGAATACAGTGATCGGGACTTCGCAAGCCGGAACGATTACAGATCAGGTGAATTCTCCGCGGGATATACAGTTGGCTTTGAAGCTGATGTTTTAAGTGCGAATCTAAGAACAATGCGCAAATTACAAATGATTGTAAGTGTTGTCGGGGCAGCCTTCCTCGCATCCATTTCGTTTCACGGTAGCCGCTCGACAGCGGCGGATGCCGAGACATCCGTCGAACGCCCGCCGATTGTCGGGTTAGCGCACGTCGGCTTCTACGTTAGCGATATTTCCAAGGCCGACGAGTTCTATGGCCGCGTGTTGGGCTATGCCCATTTCAGCCTCGACAAGCCAAGCGGCGGGCTGATGCTCAACTATTACAAGGTCAACGATCATCAATACATCGAGATCTACCCGGGCCTGAAAGGCGATTCGCAGGACCGCCTTTCTCATGTTGCCTTCGAGACCACCGATGCGCGCAAAATGAGAGACTATCTCGCCGGCAAAGGCATTAAAGTGCCTCCGTCCCTAAAGCCCGGTCTCGACAAGAATCTGAGCTTCATGGTGGACGATCCGGAAGGGCGGCGGATTGAGTTCGTTCAATATATGCCGGGTTCCCTGCACGAAAGTAAATTCGGCACGCTATTGCCGAATACTCGGGTCTCGGACCATATGATCCACGCCGGCTTCATTGTTCACGACCGTCGCAGCCGAGGACCGGTTCTATAAAGACATCCTTGGTTTCAAAGTGATGTGGTACGGCGGCATGAAGGGCGACCAGGTGAACTGGGTGGATATGCGCGTTCCCGACGGTAGCGATTGGCTCGAATACATGCTGGGCGTGAACAATCCTACGCCCAAGACTCGCGGCGTCATGAACCACTTCGCGCTTGGCGTACAGAGCATTCAGTCGGCGTATCAAGACGTCCTGAATAACAAAGGCGCGCCACCAGAGCCTCCGAAAATCGGTCGTGACGGCAAGTGGCAGCTCAATCTCTACGATCCCGACCTCACGCGCGTCGAGCTGATGGAGTTCAAGCCCGTCGAGACTCCCTGTTGCTCGCCAATGAACCCGGAGTAAATAAGCTGCGTTCGCTGGAGATAGATGGATCGCCTTATTGTAATCGCCTCAGTTAGTCTGTCGATCTGCGCCGTTTCGGTCGCGCAAACCAGCTCGGAGTCGCTCGGAGAATTTGAGGGGCAGACTGACGTGGGGCAAATTCTGCATCCGGGATCGGCGGAGTACGACCCTGGCGCGAAAACCTACATTCTCACCGGGAGCGGCGACAATATGTGGTTTGCCACGGATGAGTTTCACTTTCTTTGGAAAAAGATTACCGCTGAAGACGTCACACTGACGGCAAATATCTCGATTCTCAGCACGGAGGGCATCAACCATCGGAAAGGCGTGCTGATGATCCGGCAAAGCCTGGATACCGATTCCGCCTACGTGGATGCGGCCCGGCATGGCGATGGCTTGACTTCGCTTCAGTTCCGCGAAGAAAAGGGAGCCATCACGCGCGAGGTCGAATCGAACGTATCTGGCCCGGCGACATTGCGGCTCCAGAAGCAAGGCGATCGTTTCTATATGTGGGTCTCCGGAAACAACGGAGATCTGGAATTTGCGGGCGGTTCTGCGCGGGTTGAGATCCACGCGCCGTTTTACGTCGGAATGGGCGTGACTGCTCACGACAAGGATGCTGTCGCGAAGGTCGCTTTCAAAGACGTGGTCCTCGAAACAGGCGTCCACCCTCCGAAAGCGAACTACAGCACGGTCGAGACGGTGATGCGATCGGGCGATGCGCGTTCCAGCTACGTCTCTCGCGAGCATCTGACCTCGCCGGGTTGGACGGAAGACGGCCATTCGCTCACGTTCGAGGTTGACGGCCGGCAACAAGAGGCGCCGTTCACGCCTCTAAGCACGGCAGCTCCGGCAGGCGCCCCTGTGAGCGCTACGCCGGATGACAAGTATGTCTATTTTTCGAAGAAGCAATCCGGTAACACGCAGATCTGGCGCACGCTGAAAGACGGCAGCCAACCGGAACAATTGACATCCGATGATCTCAACAATGTATCGCCATACGTGTCGCCCGACGGAACAGTGGTTGCATTCCTCAGCTATTCCAAAGAACAAGAGGCGCTTCCTGAAAATCGAGACGTCTCGCTGCGACTGATGTCCCTGGCGGACAAGCAGGTCAAGACTCTGACGACATTTGTAGGCGGACAAGGCTCGCTCGGAAAGAATCCCTGGTCGCCCGACGGCAAGCGTTTGGTCTTTGTCAGTTACCAGTCCATGAAATAGCGCGCCAGCTAATTCAAAGACGCAGCAACATACCGTATAGGTTATTGAGCTGTGTCATGTGGCCGCGAACCAGCCGTAGATGGGTCTCCATCTCAAAGCTCGGTCCTCCGGTGCCGCCACCGAATTGATGAAAGGCGGCCGTCGTCGCGGCATCGAGGTAGGAATGCCAGAGCTGTTCCACATGATCGAATTCCGCGACAGACTGCTCTGGCGTCAATGCAGGTCCGGCAGGCCCGGGCCCGGGAGGTTGGCCGGTCAGATCGGGATACTTCAGGCCCAGGAGGTCCCGAATGGCCCCCTCAAAGGTCTTTAGATTCTGGTCCGTAATACCGACTGCTTTCCCGTAGCAGACATTAAATTCGTAGGTATTGTTGGCCGCGGGACAATCGCCCGCCTTTTGCCGCGCCATCTCGGCGTCGAAGGCCTGTTGCGCCACAGCGCGCAGACTCTCGCGTTTCGCGTCTACTTCGCGCCTCTGCTGCTGCAGACCCTGCTGCTCGGGAGTGAGAACCTTCTTCGGTCTGGATGGAGTTTGCTGGCCAAAATCGGGAGGAGAAAGACTGAGGCCGCAGCACAACACCAAGCTCGCTGTGCGCAACAGAGGGGAAAAGAAAGCGTGCATCTACGTGGGCCGAACGTCGCCCTACGCTCAATATACTCGGACCAGATACGCCCACAGTGCAACCGTCAGCTTGACAGCGCAAAGTACTTCGCAGATAATGCAAAGGTGCTCGAGCCCAGCCCCAAACGCACACGCAGACAATCTCGGCGATGGCTGAAACGCCTGATCAAAGGTTTCCTCGCGCTCGGGGCCTTCGCTGTCATCGGAGTTGCGGCTCTGCTGGCCGCTCTTTGGCGGGAGCACAAAACCGAAATTGCCTTACCGACGCCCACAGGTCATTTTAAGGTCGGACGTACAACCTATACCTGGGTGAACGATGCGCAAACGGACGAATTGGCGCCATCTCCAGGAGTGAAAAGAGAAGTTCTGGTTTGGATCTGGTATCCGGCAACAGGTTCTCCGTCCCTCACGCCGGCTGACTATCTGCCATTCGCCTGGCGAGTGGCGGAGGCGCGCTACTCAGGCGTGTTGATGAGCCAATTCCTCACACGAGATCTCTCTCTGGTACATGCCCACAGCTTTTCCGATCCCAGCGTCTCCTTGGAGCAGCACTCCTACCCGGTCGCAGTGATGAGGCCCGGCGGAGGAGCGTTGACGACCGATTTCACGACTTTGGCCGAGGACCTGGCGAGTCACGGGTATGTTGTCGTGGGCTTCGATGCACCCTACAGAACGAGCATTGTCGTGCTTCCGGATGGGCGCGTCGTCACACGGCCGCCCGCTGCCAATCCAGAAACTCTGCCCGCCCAGGACCAAACTCGCTTGATTGAGAAACTCCTGCCCATGTGGAGCGGTGATACCCGGTTCGTCGTAGACCAACTAGACCGTCTCAACGCCGCCGATCCATCGGGCAGGTTCACCGGGCGGCTCGACATGCAGCGGCTCGGCATGTTCGGGCATTCCTTCGGCGGTGCAACGGCATTGCAGTTTTGCCATGATAATCCTCGATGCAAAGCGGGAATCGATATCGATGGCGCCCCCTACGGCAGCGTCGTACGCGAAGGCCTGAGGCAGCCGTTCCTGTTCCTTTTGAGTGATCACGGCGATCTCTCGGATCCCGATAATCGCGCGGCATCTGCCGATATAAGATCCATTTACGACCGCCTCCCGAACGGAAGATTACTTCTAGATATCCGCGGAGCGAATCACTTCAGTTTCAGCGACCAGATCCTGCTCAAGAGCCGCTACATCATCAGGCTGCTGCAGCATTTCCAGGGTCTTGACCCGCGCCGTGGACTCTTGATCACGACAGCCTACGTCCATACGTTCTTCGACGTGTATCTGAAGAACGCGCCGCCCAGCCTTTTGGACAACCTGCGCCAGGCTTACCCCGAAGTACAAGGCGTCCCGCCGCGATAGCCAATGCTGGAGCAGTTTCTATCGATTGATAATGCTGGTCGAGCCGAGCGCGGCCTTCAGAAGCTACTCCGGCACGACACCAGTTCTTGGGTGCTTACCGGTGGATTGGCTGTCGAAATTCACCACCAGCTTTGTGGCCGCGAACCTTGCACACGCCGGCTGAATGATATGGACTTCATCGCGCCATCATTTGACGATCTGCCGGAGAGCCTGGCGCGTGATTACCTGTTCCGGCATGTCCATCCTTTCGATCCACCCGGCAAGACAATCTTGCAGGCAATCGATGCCAACGAAGCTCTCCGCATTGACGTGTTCAGAGCATATGGTGCATCAATCGATCGTGCCAGCGAGGTGCATTTTAGACATGCAACGATCCGCGTCATCTCTCTCGAGGATCTGGTAGCGAGAACAGCCAGACGTGTAATCGATCTCGTGGGAGGCGTCCCAGTTCCCGCAAAACACGCACACGATTTTACGCGCCTGATAACGCTCATCGATCCAGCAAGAATCGACACAGTCTGGCAGGAGCACAGAAGGCCGAATCACCCGGTCAGCTTTACGGTAGTCAAGGAGCTCTTACAAGAAATCATCCCGACCCGTCGGAATCTGCTCATAACGCCGCAATATTCGACCACCGTAGATGAAGTCTGTCAGCGTTGCGCACCTACATCTGCGTTTCAATTGGCGGATCCAAAGTCGATCGTGTCATTGCTCGGCTATTGCTAGCGGCCGGCCCGGCCAATTCAGGGCAAACTCATCAGCAAAGCAGATCGACCCGCCGCTCATCCAACTTCTCTAAGGCCAGCGTCCACGCTCTTGGAGTTGTTCCAAATATCTGGCGGAACCCTTCGACAAACGCGCTGCATTGCTTGTAGCCCACTGCGAAGGCCACTTCCTTCACTGAATATCCAGCAACCAATAGTTCGAGGGCTTTGATTAGCCGTACCTGCCGGCGCCACGATTCAAAGCCGATGCCGATTTCCTTTCGAAAGCTTCTTTGAATCGTTCTGACACTGACGCCGCTGTCCGCACACAAAGCCACCAGGCTCTTGGATTGACCTGGAGTTTCGAGAATGAATTGGGCCACCGCTCGCGCTCGGGGCTCTCTCGGCAGGGCCACAACGGTAGGAGCCGTCGAAGCCTTCTTCAGATGCGAAACGGCCAGGTCGCGAATTGCTCGCTCAATAGGATTCCTCGTTCGCAATTGCCCGATCCGTGCGGCCTCAACGATGAGTTCTCGCAGCAGCGGAGATACGTGCAGCACGGCACAATCCGATGGCAGCCCGGAGACCAGTCCCCGCCTGAAGTACAGCGTGCGCATGGAAACAGCACCGGGCATGTGAATGCGATGCTGCGTATAGGCTGGAATCCAAAGCGCAAAATGCGGCGGAATCAGCCACATGCTTTGGCCGGTTGATACTTCCATTACGCCGCGGATCGCGTATATGAGCTGATCCGACCCGTGCGCATGTTCCGGTACCCCAAAACCAGGCCGATATTCGTAAGCTAATGTGGCAACCGACACGCCAGGTTTCGGATCGTACCGCGTTAGAATTTGTCTTGTCGTAATACCGCTATATTATGACGCCGTAGCGGGGTTGCGACAAAGGGCGAATGGGCTCATGATGTGTTTATGCAATCTCGCCTCGGCAAGTACGACATAGTCGGTTTCATCACTATCGTGGATGTGGCTCGTGCGAAGCAATTCTACCGGGACACGCTGGGCCTGCGTCTGGTCAGCGAGGAACCTCCGTACGCGCTGGTCTTCGATGCGAACGGCATCATGCTGCGTCTCGGAATGGGAAAAGAGCGTCCGCCGGTCCCGGGCACAGTCTTGGGCTGGCACGTGCCGGACGCATCCGCCGCGGCAAAAGAATTGCAAGAAGCGGGAGTCCATTTCGAACGCTACGAGTACTTGCAGCAGGATGCGCAGGGTATCTGGACAACGCCAACCGGCGCAAAAGTTGCGTGGTTCAAAGACCCCGATGGGAATACGCTGAGTATCTCTGAACATCCCGAGTGGAACGAGTGACCGGCATCGTTGTCCGCGACGCAATTGACTCAGATCTGCCGGCGATCCAGCAGATCTATGCCTTCTATGTCTTGAACGGGCTCGCTACTTTTGAAGAGCTGCCGCCAACTGCAGAGGAACTGCTGGCACGGCGGCAAAAAATCCTGGACGCCGGCTTGCCCTATATCGTGGCCACGCTGGATGCTCGGGTTGTCGGTTACGCATACGCGTCGTCTTACCGCCCTCGACCCGCGTATCGCCACACCGTCGAGGATTCTGTTTATATCCTGAAGAATCTGCATTCAAACGGAATCGGCACGACGCTTCTTTCGACATTAATCAAGCGATGTGAGGCGGGCGATTGGAGACAAATGATCGCAGTGATCGGCGACACTGGCAACGCGGGGTCGATCGCGCTACACACCCGGTTAGGTTTCGAACGGATCGGGACGCTGAAAGCAGTTGGATTCAAACTGGGCCGGTGGGTCGATACCGTTTTGATGCAGAGACCTCTCGGCCTGGGCGCTCAGGCGCGTCCACCAGACTTCTAGTTCCTTATTCAGCCGCCTGCAACCGAGCCAACGTTTCCAGCTTTTGAATTTCGTTCGGCAATCGGCTCAAAGTGTCCTCCGCGATCTGTTGTGAATCGTTGCCTCCAAGAAGACGGCTGACGGACTGATCCAGCTCGCGCGCAAGCTCGAGCATTCGCGCGGCCCCAGCCTGCCAGGGCGTCCTTGGCTGATATTCCATTCCGGCCGATGTTCCCGTGGTGCTTGCCGTCGCACCCAACAGCGGGTTCAAAGCCTCACTCAATTGCAGCGTCGCTTGTTGGATGGCAACTGCATGGTCGCGCTGCAGCTTGCGTAAAATCTGTAAGTTCGAATCGACGAATCCGGTCTCGACGTCCACAGGAAATCGTTCAGCCAGTACATAGAGCGCATGCGTCTGGGCCAGGATCGAGTTACTCGCATCCAGCGTCCGGTCTGTTAGAGACTGTAACTGCTGCGCTCCGCCTGCCCGATCTTCAAGCATCTGGCGAACCGGCGCAGCCAGGTTGGTTACATATGCGCCTGCGTTGGCCCCAGGCGCTGGTTCCCGATGCTCCTCCCGCGCGGAATCGAAGCGCGCCATCGCCTTCGGTACTCCGGCTACGGCTTCTCGGATCTCCCGCTCTCGAGTAACTGGAATGCCCATCCCCGTGATCAGGACGCGCTGCCGCGCCGGGTCGATATCTACACTTACAGCTTCCCCCACATCCGCTCCAATGGCATGCAACGCGGCAAACACGCGTAACTCGTCTTCGGGACTGGCCTTGGTCTCCGTTGTCCCGCCACGCACAGCGGGAGCACTCTGCCTTGCTGCCGGAACAGGGGCGGATTCTGGCATTTCGCCGGAATCGGCCATTTCCACTTTCTCTCGATTCTCAAATTCGAAAGCTCCCTTCACCGCACTGAACGTATCGGCTCGAAGCGTCAACGATGCGGTGCGCAATACGCCCTGCGAGGTCTCGGTGCGGACGCGGTAGAAATGGCTGCTCCCGTCATCGCTTTGGACAGAGGTTACCTGGTCTCGCTTTTCGTGCAATCGATCGCGCCAGGCCGCAAAGGATTGGGCGCTTAGAGGATCGTCCCAACTGTAATTTGCCTCGACGAAGAGGAGTTGGACCTGTTCGAGACCGGCGGAAGGCGTCATCGAACGGGAATCGCCGCCTTGTCGCCGAAGCACCGCCGGCCTGTACCAACGGCGCTGGCCCATGGTCAACTGAATCCGCCGGTGCAGTGGCGCCGGTGCGGTAACTGCGCGTGCCAGCACTTGCCGCATCTGTTGCTGCGGCGAATCCCGATAAAAGTACACCGCAACCACGAGCAGGCAACACGCGAGAACCGCTCCCGCTCCCCACAGAATAGGGCTGAAAGAAAACCTTTTTTCCGCTTTGACGGAATGTGGAAATTGCAGCCTGGGCCATTCTGCTTGGGGCAGCTCCAGTGACGGCCTCAGTATCTGCTCGTGATACTGTTCATAAGACGCAACGCCCGTTTGTAACTTGGCAAGACGGTCACGGCAAAGTGCACAGTTTTGTAAGTGGGCGTCAATTGCGGCTGCCCGCTGGGCGCGCATTTCCGTATCCGCAAACAAGATCAGGTCGGCATCGGATAGATGAACCGCTTTAGCCATGAACCGCCTCCGCCAGGCGAGCGACCGCCCTGCGCAAGAATTCGTTCACGGTGGAGGAACTGACTCCCATGACGTCCGCAATCTCTCTATAGCGCAATCCTTCGCATCGCAAGTAAAGACAATTTCTCTGCTGGGGAGACAAGGTCTTGAGCGCCATCTGGAGCCGCTTCATTTTTTCACGATCGAGCATCGCGCGCTCGGGTGATTCGACGGTGAGTTGTGTAAATCGTTCCCAATCCGGACTGACCGAACGGAAGGCTCTTTCCCGCGACCGCACCTTCAATCCAAGATTATGCGCAACACGAAACAGCCACGCTCGCATGTTCAAAATCGTCTCGCCTTTGCGCATCGTCCGATAAAGCCTCAGATATACCTCTTGTGTGACTTCTTGCGCTTGGGAACTGGGCACCCCCAGACAGAGCAGATAGGAGCAAATGGCCATGCGTGTCTGCTCATAGATCTCCTCCACATCGCGTTCGAGGCTGGGCGACTGCGCTTCCGGAGAGTCCCTCAGAAAGGCTTGCTCCCGCCATCTGGATGAGGACACAACATCATGATTGCGCCAAGCCCAGTCCCAAGGCGTCAATGGCCAAACCGAAGTCCGAAATCGGCCGTCCAGGAAACCCAGGATTGCCGTCGATAGCTGTAATTCGAAAAACCGTTCGTGTAGCCCCGCACCGATGTTCCCAGCCAAAAGTGCCGTTTTCGATCCAGGGCTAGGCGTCCGCCAAAGCTGGCTTGTCCGAGCAGCGCGTCGCGGCCGTAATCCGAGTGCCACGCATACGCGCCGCCAAGGCCCAGGAATAACTCGACGCGACCGTTTGCCACTGGCAAAATAGCCTTCCCGCCAAAAGGCAGCAACCTCACTTGTGTCCTCTCGGATATCGGCACGATCACGCAAGCTTTACAACCGGGGAAGTAGGCGGTCAAATTCTGTCCACTCAAAATGACAGAAAGAATTTCTGCCGTGTGAGTTTCAGGCAGCAATGTATCAAAACCGGTCTCGACTGCGAAATACTTCCAAAGACGAAATTCGTAACGGCCCGTAAATGCCGGTCCGCCGTGTTGGTCAAACGAATTATAGGAATACGTCTGGCCGCCGGCGCTCAAGGTGACTGTACTGGTATGATCTGGGTCTTGCGCAAAAAGGATGCCGGGGCTCACAACGAGGAAGAACAACAGCAATAATTTGTTCACAGCTCGAAAGACCCGGCCGAGCCGGTTTTGACGACAAGCCGCAGAAATTTAACGGCTTGCCGCCTGATTATGAGTGGCGTCCTGGATCGTCGATCGCGAAAGTTCGCGACAATCATTCTCGTCGGCCGCACCGCCGCCATTGAGCCTAGGCGTGCCCTCCGGCTAGAGTGAAAACGTCGGGACCCCAGCATGAATAGACGCGCTTTTCTTAAGAAATCGATTGTCGCTGGCGGTGGCGCTCTGCTCGCCGGGCGGAATCTCGCGTCTGATCCTCCGGTTTCCCAGGAGACTGTTCCGGGCTCTATTCCCCTTCCAGAAATCGAAAGCGCTCGCTTTCCTAGCGGATTCCTATGGGGCATGGCCTCGGCCGCCTACCAGGTCGAAGGAGCATGGAACATCGATGGCAAAGGCGAATCGATTTGGGATCGTTTCTCCCACACCGTAGGTAAAGTCAAAGGCGCTGCCACTGGCGATGTTTCCTGCGACCAGTATCATCGCTACAAAGAAGACATCGCGATTCTCAAGCGCCTGAATCAGAAAAGCTACCGCTTCTCCACTTCATGGGCGCGCATCCAACCTGCCGGTACGGGTCCTATCAATCGACAGGGCCTCGATTATTACAGTCGCCTCACCGACGCATTGCTCGAAGCGGGCATTCGCCCCTTCTGCACCATCTATCATTGGGACCTTCCGCAGGGACTCGAGGATCGTGGGGGCTGGCCCAACCGCGATGTGGCCGCTTACTATGCCGACTTCGCAGGAATTCTGGCCAAAAACCTCGGCGATCGGATCACCACCTGGGCTCCCTTCAACATGCCTTGGACGTTTACCTATTACGGCTACGGCATTGGCGCCTTTCCTCCGGGCAGGGCCAGTTTCGAGCAGTTTCTAAGAGCGGCGCACACCGTCAACCTCGCGCAAGGTGAGGCCTTCCGCGCCATCAAAGCGGCCTCTTCAAAGGCCACAGTCGGCAGTGCGTACGGCATGGCGCCCGCCTATCCCAAGACTGGGAGCGAAGCCGATCGAGCTGCAACCGCGCGCTACCATGCCATGAACAATCTCTACTTCCTCAACACTGCGATCTATGGGGAGTACCCAAAAGCGTTCGTCGGCCCCACACCTTATAAAGGCATGGGGTTCAAGGCCGGCGACGAGAAGATCATGAAGGTGCCACTCGACTGGCTGGGATTTCATTACTACACCCGTCGTATTGTCTCGAATGCGATTGCGGGTTCTCAGCCGGGCGGCGGGGGACACTTCGGCACTGAAACCGAGGGCGAAGCAGGCTCTGCGGGCCGTGATCCGCTTACGCATATCCACGTCGAGATGCCAACCGAAGGTCCTCTCACCGAAGCCGGCCTGGAGATATGGCCGCGTGGCATGTATGACCTGATCATGCAGATCTCGCACGAGTACCACCGCCCGATTATCGAGATCAGCGAGAATGGCTGTTGCTATTTGGACGCGCCGAATGAAACGGGACGCGTTCCCGACACACGGCGTACCGTCTTTCATCGCCAACACCTGGCGGAGTTGGCGCGCGCTATTGCGGACGGGGCGAATGTGCGCGCTTATCATGCCTGGAGCGTTCTCGATAATTTCGAGTGGGCGGATGGATACACCCAGCGCTATGGTCTGACTTATGTAGACTTTCGCACCCGGAAGCGCACCGTGAAAGACTCTGGTTTTTGGTACGGGCGGGTTGCCGCCTCGAACCGCCTCGACGTGTAGTCGATTCGTTTGGGCAAAAGCGAGAACGGGCAGCGCCGAAGCTCTGCCCGTTCTCCAAACGAATTGTGAAACTCTCCGTTACGCCTTAACGCGCTTGCGGAAAGCCCAACCTCCGCCGATCAACGCCATACCCAGTAAGCCGATCGTTGACGGCTCCGGTGCTGCGAAGAAGGCGAAGTGCGAAACGCCGTCGTCGGCCACAGTGTTCGAGGTGAAAGTCTCCCACTCATTCACGTCTGCAACCAGGACGAAGTCACCGCCCGGGGTGAAACTCACAGGTCCCTGGACGCCGCTGGTGAAATAATGAATCGGACCGCCGGATTTCCGTTCCCATCCTAAGACATCGGTGTCGGCCGCGATCGACAAACTTACCTGCTCAGTTACGTTTCCGCTCACTGAGAACGAAACGTCATTGACAGATTTTCCCGTCGCGGTAGCAAGATAGTTGTCCGCAGGAGCTAAGCCAAAGCCGCCGTTGCAGGCGCCACCACCCCAAATACACGATCCGACGTTACGTCCGCCCGAGCCGTCCAGTGAAGAATTGTTCCAGAAAGGCGTTCCCGCCAATCCATGGGCGCCGTTGCTGGTGTTCAAAACTCCAGCATGGGCTTTATTGAACCATACACCTGTGGTTGTATTCAGGGTCAGGTTCGAGCCGCTGATCGAAAACACTAAGTCGTTGTAGTCGTAATCGGCTCTCGATCCGACACTATCTTCAAAGCCACCCCAATACGTCGTGGCATAAATTGGTGAAGTTACGAGCAATGCTGTTCCCAGCAATGCCAAGTTAATTAGTCGCATATTCCTCCGAATAGTTAGGCATTTAGTGATTAACAAAAATCGTTCCGAGTTGTAGAAAGCGTAACATGCGAATTAGTGGTTACAAGATACTGGCAGTTAGCCGCTGCCCAAACCTGAATTGGGACTAAGGGCCTAAGGGTACGGGGCTATCCTGCGGCCGAACGGAAGCCGACCTGACGAACGAAGCTGTAGTACTTCCTATAGCGACGGGATACGGTTACGAATGACGGGGCTGATAATCCATTTGGCCCTGGATCACGCTCTGCCATTGTCCTTGATGAGAAGAGTCAATATGAAAAGGATCGAACGCAATGTGAACATAGTCGCGCCGCCATCCGAGTTTGATTGCCGCAATTACTCGGGCAAGGTTCACTGCGATAAAACTTGCGGCAGCCGTTGTCATATCAATCGCAAAAACAGCGGGTCGGGCCGTAAACGAAGCCAGTGGAATCCCTTCCAATTCGGCCATTCGTGCGCTTTCAGGTCCTACATAGACGGCGGGTTTGCGTGCCATTCCGGACACTGTAACAGATGCGGTGACCACCTGCCCATCCAGCTTGCTACCCTTCCATTGGGAGAGCAATTTCACCAACATGGCGAAATTCCTATTAGGTGTTCTCGTCGGCGCAATTCTAGCGGTTCTGATCGTCGTGATCGTCGGCCTGGCCATTGGACGTCTCTTCGCGAACAAGCAGCCCGCCATCGCCGCCAATTCGGCGCTTGTCCTGACGCTCGAGGGCGAAATTCCGGAAGCCGCGCCCGTCGAAGTGCCCATTCCATTTCTACAAGGCCAGAGTGTTCCCACCGTGCGCGATCTCTGGACGTCGTTGCGGGCAGCCGCCACGGATAGCCGCATTAAAGCGATCGTGCTGGAGCCGCATTCCCTTATCACCGGCTGGGGCAAACTCGAGGAAGTCCGCCAGGAAATTGTCGAGTTCAAGAAATCCGGCAAACCGGTTTATGCGTTTCTGCAGAGCCCCGGATCGCGCGAATACTATATTGCGACCGCCGCCGACAGAATCTTTCTCTCGCCGGACGACATGCTCGATGTCAAGGGCTTCCATTTGGAGGAGGTGTACTTCAAGAACGCGCTCGACAAGCTGGGCGTTGGCGTCCAGGTCGATCACATCGGCCGTTATAAGGATGCGGGGGATATCTTTACCCGTACCGGTATGTCACCCGAAACGCGCGATGTCTTGAATCAGGTTCTCGATCAGATTTATGGCGACTTTTGTTCCACCGTCGGGCAGGGCCGGCACAAGTCGGCCGACGATATCCGGAGCTTGGTGAACATGGGACCCTTTCTCGCCGATCAGGCCAAAGCGACGGGCCTCATTGACACGCTCGGCTATGAAGATCAGGTCATCGCGGAGCTCAAGAAAAAAACCGGCGCCGGCGAACTGAACAAAATCGATATCAAAACCTATTTCCGCGGCGAGCCCGGAAGGGGAGACCGCATCGCGTTGCTGGTCGGAGAAGGCGAGATCGTCGGCGGCGAAGGAGAAAACGGTTTCGGCAGCCAGGGAAACATCAGCTCCGGAGCGTTTTCGAAGACCATCCAGCAAGTCCGCAATGACAAGAGCATTAAAGGTGTTATCCTGCGCGTCGATTCTCCGGGAGGCGACGCTCTCGCCTCCGACGAAATTCTGCACGAGCTCAAATTGCTCCGTGCCGCGAAGCCTTTAGTGATTTCCATGTCCGATCTCGCGGCTTCCGGCGGTTATTTCATCTCTGTAACCGGAGATCCGATTGTTTCTTACCCGGACACGATTACAGGCTCCATCGGCGTTCTCTATGTTCGCCCCAACTTCCACGGCCTGTTCGATAAGCTCGGCATCGGGGACGATTCGATTTCCCGCGGCAAGCTGGCCGACATGGATTCACCCTACAACCCGCTCTCCGATGCCGCCCAGCAGAAGCTGCACGAAACCATCCAACAGACCTATCAGTCGTTTGTCGGCAAGGTAGCAGCAGGCCGCAAAAAGACCTATGCGCAGATTGACCCCATCGCGCAAGGTCGTGTCTGGATGGGGGCTCAAGCTCTGCAGAACGGCTTGGTGGACAAACTCGGCGGCCTCGATCAAGCCATCGCACTGATACGGCAAAAGGCCAACCTGTCCGCAACCGGCTCGACGAATCTCGTTATGTATCCGCCGCGCCGCAGTCTGCTCGAGGTCCTGACCAGCTCTTCGGCAGACGCAGTGGCCGATTCCATGGCCCGTACTCGAATTCGTAAGGCGCTACCCGGCTTGCCAGGAACCGCTGTCTTAAAAGGTGGCGTCCTGCGGCTGCTGCCCTATCGGCTCAGCATCCAGTAGTGCGTTCACCATCAGAACGCTGCCGCCGAGTGGATTCCGTTCCGGTCGAGCGCGTTGTGCATCCGTTCGAGCGCGCTTTTGTGGATCTGCGATACGCGGCTTTCGTTCACGCCCAAAATTCCGCCGATCTCTTTCATCGTCAGATCGCGTTCGTAATAGAGCCGTACCACCTGCTGGTACCGCTCCGGCAGCGTCTCCATCGCCGAAAGCAGCTTTTCCCGCAGCTCGGATTTTGCAAACACCTGGTCGGGGCAATGGCATATGGCGCAGGCCGTCTCTAGCGCAGGCTGCTCGTCTCGTTCGCCGCGCATCTGCATCGCCGCAAGCCCCAAACTGCGGAAATCCACCATCAGCGTCTGCCAGCGCTTCGTATCCAGGCCCATGGCATTGGCAACCTCGTGGGGATTTGGATCGCGCTGCAGTTTCACGCTCAATTCGCGAGTCACCGACTCCATCTGCTTATGGCGCTTGCGTAAATCGCGCGAGGCCCAGTCGAGTTGACGCAGGCTGTCGAGAATGGCGCCTCGAATACGATGTTTCGCGTAGGTTGGGAACGCAACCTTTTTGTCGGTCTTATACTTCGTCGCGGCGTCGAACAGACCCATCACGCCCGCGTGAATTAAATCGTCCAGCTCCAGGTGCACGGGAATCGATTTCTGAACGTGGGCCGCAATCGCAGTCACCAGGGGTAAGTGCTCCAGAATAAGTTGATCCCGCCGTTCTGCGTCTGTTGCAGATGGTTCTTTGATTGGTGCTCGTTCGATTGCTGCGGCATTCATGCTGTCTCTCCGGGCTGAAGCCGAATTCGCTTCGGCGTTCGCGCCGGTAGAAAGGCACTCGCTCCGCCATGCGCACGTCCTTCACACTTCGAAACCGTAAGCTGTTGTGGGAGCAGGAGTACGGTGTACTGCGACGTTCTTCGGAAAGCGGCGCTCTCGAACGCGGCCCCGCCGGTGATTCATTCCGGCACATGGCCGGGCGTGACGC
The DNA here is from genome assembly GCA_963722935.1 of uncultured Acidobacteriaceae bacterium. Taxonomy (GTDB): domain Bacteria; phylum Acidobacteriota; class Terriglobia; order Bryobacterales; family Bryobacteraceae; genus Bog-105. The sequence continues at coordinate 1,041,923 of CAVROY010000004.1, forward strand.
AGTTTCAAAAGGAACCGCGTGAGCCGGTTCGAAACAGGAAGGATGTAATAGGGGCAGGCTCCGCGTGTGCGGAAACTCTAGGATTGATCTGATCTAGCCGCTCTGTCTTTCGACAGAGCCAAAAAGATGCCGCTCGCTGGCTGCAGGCTTTCTTCGATGAACCCGGCTGGGTCCCGAGGGTCCCTCCGCCTGATCCTCCGCGAAAACTGCCGTGGCGGCCGCTTGCGCCTCTCGTGAGAGAAGCTCGTGGCGCAGTTCGGCGGTCTCGAGCAGATCGAGCGCGCTCATCTCGAGACTGGTAATCAGCCGGTCGGCCAGCTCGGGTCGAAGCCTCCGTGCGCCTTTAAGCACGTTATGCATCTGCGGCTGCGAAATGCCCAGGAGTCTGGCGAGTCCCCGTTCGGTGAACTCTCCGTTTTGGATGCGAACCGTAACAGCCCGGATCAGTCGCTGCTGCAGCGCCTGAAACGTGGTTCGTCGCTTTGTGGCTTGTGATTCCACTGTGAAATACGGCCCCTCATCTAATCGGAAATGCTCCGGATTTTACATGGCCGGATTTCTGGGGACGAAGGTTTATTTAAGTGATTTAATCCTAAGTATTTGTGTCCCATTATAACTATGTTTCTCGTGGATAATAGGGAAAACTTTGTAGATTTTTCCTCAACAATTTTCCGCTCTGCCCTATTCTTCATTTCATAAGGTCACCGAAGGCCACTGTGGGATTCGGCACAACAAGGAAAACAAAGACAAATGGAATGGACCCGATCTGATACTCTTGCCCTTGCTCAGCAATCGTGCATACATTGCTATGGGCTCGGTCTCCGGCCCGGAAGGGCGGGGGCGTCAACCCCATGTAATTGCGTATTTAGGGCTATTTTCCGCGCCTGCTATGCGCGGTTCCGGCAGTGTGCCTCGAAAGAGAAGTACATCAGCCGGGTGTCGCTGGAAGCGAATCCAGGACGGCAGCGAAAATCGGTATGGGGGCTTAAAAATGAGGAATTTATCGCGGATTTCTGCTTAGTTAGCAGACGGTATCTCGACGAAGAGCAATATAAAATATTTAAATTTCATTACTTATTGGGAGCTGATTGGAAATTGTGCTGCCGCAAAATGAACGTTGATCGGGGCGCATTTTTCCACGAGATTTATCGCATCGAGCAGAAGCTCGGTCGCACTTTCCGCGAACTGGAGCCTCATGCTCTATTTCCCATCGACCAGTATTTCAACAGCACGCCCAAATCGACCGTCGCGATCGTGTCGCCGTTCCCCGTCGAGACGGATGACCTTTTTAAAGAGAAGCCACGGCCGGTTTTGAGATTTCCACTGAAACGGGCGGCCTGAAGGAGCAGCGAACCCTCAGGCATATCTCCGTAGGCCAGGCTGTCCGGCCTGGCCTTTTTTTGGAATAAACAATCAGGAGGGCGTTATTTACGATCCGAAGTCAACGTGACGTTTAACCAATTACTCGACATGCTCGAAAGAAATGATAACCGCGGACTAAGGAAACTACCGCGACGGCGTCACCGGATGATTTGGTTCTTGATCAACATCGTTGTATGTGTCGCATACTTCGAAGGTCAAATCGGGAGCCAGAAACGAGCAGAACTTCGTCCAGTGGCCCGCCTAGAAGGTATCGCTATATGTAATGTAACCGTAGACATACATAACCAAGTCGCCAGATTTGAGGTGGTCGTAAATGACCTGGTCCAAAGGTTCTCCCCGCCTTACACTGCCAACAGTAACCGCGCTAACCCCATTTGGCTGGAGGACACCTCGGCTGTGGAATGTTTTCGCATATCTAAAGGTAGGAGCCATGCCTCTAATTTTCCAGTCCGGCTGAACCGAAGCGGTGAAATTCAGCCGGAGTCTTCCCGGTGTTCTTGAGATTAACTCGGACACTGATGGGGCGTCCAACTTCTATCGACGCGCTAATTCCCTCGATGCCAACCCAAGCCCGCTGATCGCGATGAGAGCTTTCGATGCTGGCCCCCAGGGCCAAGCTACTCTGCTTTTTACTCGTTTCAGCATCGGTCATACTCCGCGATTCATTAGCTCGCATACTCTCTCTGGCGATGCTGTTGGCCTCTTCAGAAGCCTTCGCTTGCCTAAGGGCGCCGTCAATGGCCTGACGGGTGAGAATACCCTGCCAAATTGCAACGCCAGCGGTTATTGCAGTAAAGAAGACAAGGAAGAAATTAAAAGATGTTTGGAGATTTCTGTGCTTTCTTGCGTCCTTCTTCTCTGCTGTTTCGGCTGCGTTCGTTTGGGAGAGAGGGCGTTCAATTACGCTGGCCGGGCGCTCGTAGTTAAGCTGCTCTTGGCCGTTGGGATCTTTCTCTGTGCTCAAGCCTGTGTGCTCTGCCTATTACTACTGCTGTTCCCCGTACCAGACGAGGCGGCCCGACGCAGCGGGCATCTTTATAACTCCTTTGCGGGACGTCTCAACTTGCAAAGGTTCAAGCGACGGCTCCAGGCGCCCGCCTTTCTCGCCCTCTCCGTCCTTGAGTCTCACGCGTACCACTTTAGAATCCCCTTTATCTACTGTCTCAAATCCTCTTAGTTGGAGTTCCGTAAACGAGGTGCACTCCGGCAGGCATCGCTATTTCAGCCGTCGAAATTCCTCAGAACTGATCCCAAGCTGATCCAAAACCTTCTTATAAAGAGGCTGTCCGATCTCGCGGCCGCCATGAATCGGAATAGTGACGGCGCGGCCGTCCGAATGATTCCAGCGCTCGTGACTCCCTGTTTGGCGAGTTTTTTCAAACCCCAACCGAGCTGCGGCTCGGCGGAAGTCATGCGCCCGAGCACTAGGCATGCACGATTTCGGTAGTGTCGGCGGGAAGCGCCGCGCCTCTGTCGCGAAACTCGGCTTCAATCACCGCAAACACCCGTTCGAGTTCCACTAATGCCTCTGCCCTGGTGGGCATCAGCGCGTAACAGCCGGAAATCGAAGGTATCTCTGCGACCCAGCCGGAAGGCTGATTGCGGTAAAGTACCACCTTGTATTCGTCCAGAGGCATCCGTTTCTTTCATTTTACGTCGGCCCACAGCGGTCCGGCTGCTCAGATCTTCACGTTGCACAATCCTAAGGCCTACCGCGCCCGCACGGGCTGGGCGTAGTAGCCGGATCGGGTTTGCGCTTTCAACTGCGGCCTATCTATCTTCACCTCGATCGCGTGATATTCGTTGGTACCGTCGGCGGGACGCGCATCGAACGATAGAACATAGTACGCATTCGCATCGCGAACGCAGCTTTCGATTTCTCCAGCTAGGTCGTTGTTCAATTGAGCACTCGGCCCCCGCTGTGAGAAGCGAAGACCTGCAGGGCCAAATTGCCAAACTGTGCTTTCCCGGGCGCAGTGACTCCCTTTAGGAATTGCTGATAATAGAAGGTTCGAAATCCCGCCGAGTCCTCCGTTCCCAACGGATCCACGCTATAAAGCGTAATGCGAGATTGCCGTAATTGAGTCAACGTCGCAACAATTGTGTTGAAGATGCCCTGCTCGTCCTTGGCGGTCAGTTGCATGCTCGGCCCGGACAGCAGGGGCCAGCCCGGACTGATCCAAATAACAATCTTTCTGCCAGGCCGCTTCTCTTCATATTGGGCGAGTTCTCCCAGCCCGCGGAGGGACAACTGCGCGCGGTCGGCGGCGCCGTAGAATCCTTGCGATCTACGGATCGAGCGCAGGGCGGTTTCATGCCGATCCAGATAGGCGACCAGGGCATTTCCGTCGCGAGAGGGATTCGGCTGGATATCCAGTCCGGAATCGGAAAGGAAATCGATCGACACGGGCCGGGCGAGCTTGCCGGCATCCCGCCGCAGAAATGCCTCCATTTGTGAGCGCTCGAAGGCCACTCTCGAGAAGGAAGTGTTGACGGAATCCATGACCAGGATGATTTCGACTCCGGCATCAGTCGGGGTTGTTTGGCCTACCGCCTCGAAGGAGCGAATCGTCTGCGGTTGTTTGTTATCCGAAATCGTGAAGTCCCGCTGCTCCAAACCGGCGACCGGCTTTCCGGACTTATCGTTTACCACCACGTCGAGGGTAATTCGGTTATCCGCCTTCGCGGCCGGCGTTGCCTCCTGTCGCGCGAATATGGAAACAGATAACGAGAAGACGCATAAACAGACCAGATAGAAACGCGTCATGGCGGATTCACCTCGCGGACTCTTACCCAAGCTAGCGTTACGCGTTTGACATATTCTGCAACACGGTGCGCACACGATTCTCGTAGCCGGTGGCAGTTGCTTTGAAACGTATCTCAAACCGTTCACCGCAGCGCGGGCGATACACGAGAGCCGGGCGAAAGCACACAAGACAGGCCGCGGGCGGCCGGCGGACGCTTGGATAAATAAGGCCATTCGACTGCTGCGCCAAAATCTGCCGCGCCAACTGCTGCGAGGCCGCGTAGCATTGCGGCACGGGCTCCGGCAAAAGATATTCGGAGAATCGCTGAGCGGGCTCGAGCGCATGAAACGTCGAATCGAAATCGGCTTGCCAATCGTCGTAGGTAGATACTTCTTCATCCGGTCGAGCGTGCGGCAGTTCTGGAACCACGATCTGCGCCAGCCGCCTCGCTTTGTGATACGTCACCTCAGCGAGCGAAGTCTTCAATTCACGGGCGGCATACCACGCACCCCGCGTGTGGTCGTTAAATCGGCAGCCGGCATCGCTTGTATGAGTGAACGCCGCATTCACAATATGAGCGTTCGGTATGCCGTAGACCAGTTCGTAGGGGCTGATCCCAATAAGTCCATGCTGTTCTCCCTGAACGCGATCGTTAGTCGCGCCGTCCAGAAGGACGATGTCCTCGAGCATGGCAGTGTCATCGGCGATTTCCGCCAAGACCGTTCCCGCTTCGCTGTACAGCGAGGGTATGAGGCGGTGAGTTGCTTTCCAACGCACCGTCTGAACGGGAGGTTTCAACGTCCCCCGCGCCACGTGTCGAGCAGGCGGCGAACCTGCAACATTCCCGGTTGCCCTTGGCGCAGCATGTACTCGATCGGCGACTGCCCGCCGAACAGAGGACCTCGATTCGCGAGCGCCACCCAGCGGTCCGCCCATGGCTTTCCGAAGTAGATGTTCAAGGCCTTATAAATTCCGATCGCTAATGAGATCCTCATCAGCGTATCCTGATCGAGTCTCTTGCCGGCGCGATTCGTCCTCCATGCGTGATACGTGGAAGATGCGATGCCACCGAGCAGCCCCCGCGCTTGGGCTTCGTTCAAGCCCCACTTTTCTGCTATGTTTGCGAAAGCCTTGATGGCGCTCGGAGTTAGGCGGCCGCGTTCGGCGGCGTCTGCAAGATTTGGCGCCTGATCGAACGAATAGCCGGCTATAACCGGTTCAAGAAGCTGAGCGGGCACTTAACACCTCGATTCCGAGAACTATTATCCTCGATATCGTGGTAAGTTTCAAGTCCTGTTCCCCAGCGCCGCAAGTCGCGGGATGAACTGCGGAGGGTAATTTTGATCGAAGGTGTTCTTCCAGTCGTGAGTAAAACCTGCGAATCAAAACCGTCTCTTGAGCGCCATACTATGTCGTCTCGAACTTCGGTTCGCAGCAACGACTTCCCGGACCGCGCCAATTCCGGCAGTTTCTAGGTGACACATGCCAGCACGCCGAACATTCAAAAACGCACTCTGGCTCGTATTTTCAATCGTGCCCCTACTAGTTGCGTACGCCGCAATGCCGGCAGCTCCTTCGCGCTGCGTATTTCAAAGAGTAGACGATCACTTCGTTGGATCTTGCGGCGCGTTATTCGATCAAGTTCCGAAGATGACGCTTGCACCTGCTGCCGCGATCACCACTGGAATTTGGCGTGACGACGTTCGCCCCTCGTCGGTGTGGGCCGGCGATATGACCGACCGAGGCCATCCCAACGCTGCGCTTGAGCTGGAGATCTATACGGGCGGCTCGGGTGTTCTGCGAACAGAATACGGCTGGTTCGTCGTGACGCACTTCGCGTTGTCCTCTACGTTGAGCTTCGATCTCGACGCCAGTCACGAAGTGAAACCCAACGCGCTAGACCAGAAGATCGTGCGAAAAGCGGCAGCGATTCTTTCGATGGAAAGAGCGTGCAACCGCGCCGACAACCGCAAATGCCCGGCAAGTGCGACGACGTGGAGCATCTTCTGCGCAATAGAGAAAGCCTCGATCGAGCTAACGGGTGAGTTTCATCACCGACGTCCCGCTTTGGAACTCGTGCGGCAGGTCGTCAACGAGCGTACCGCGACGCGCAACTACCATCATCACCTAATGGACTACAACAATGACCCCACAACACATCTGAGCGATATTCAGAATCTCTTCCAAGAAGCGCTGAAACGAATGGAGAAGCCCTGAAGGACCGGCGCCATCCCAACGTGCCGGCAAGTCAGATTCGGCTGGCCGACGCACTTTCGCTCGGCGGTAATGCTGCTTGTCGTGCACCACGCGACTGAATGCATGCCGTGCAGGCGGGCCTGGATAATGCAATAAAGGAAGCCAGACGACATGAAATTCCTCTTCGCCAGGGCGATGGCTGACCCTAACGAGTGCCGACTGAGCCCCTTCTCTCACCTCTTCTCCCGAAAAAACCGTGCCAGCAGTTCTCCCGCTTCTGCCCCAAACAAGCCTTCGTCAACCCGGACGCGATGGTTCAATATCTCGGAATCCGCCAGCCGGAACTTGCTTCGCACGGCGCCGAATCGAAGGTCGCGTGCAGCAAACACCAGGCGGTCGATACGGGCCAGTACCATCGCGCCGGCGCACATCGCGCAGGGCTCGAGCGTCACGTACAGCGCCGCGCCAGGTAAGCGGTAATTTCTCATGCGGGCCGCCGCTTCTCGCAGAGCCTGGATTTCCGCATGGGCCGTCGGATCGGAAGAAGAAATCGGCTGGTTCCAGCCCGTGCCAATCACAGCTCCATCGAGCGTGACCACCGCGCCTACCGGAACTTCGCCCGCCGCTTCAGCCCGCCGAGCCAGATCCAACGCCTGAGACATGAATTTCCGGTCTAATTCGTCCCAGCAACCAGCCAAATCCGGCTGAACCGGAGAATTCACCGGTTCGTATCCTGCATTGGTGCCCTCGCTCGGCGGGATTCGCCGATTCCGGCGCGTCGCGAACCACCCATCTAAGTTACTCTAGCGAAGAAGGGGAGCGGAATGTTTCGGTTCATTTCACTAGCGGTAAAGAACATCTGGCGGAATCCGTTGCGCAGTGTCCTCACGCTGCTCAGCATGGCGGTATCCCTCTGCTTGCTGGGCGTTTTGATCGCCATGTATCACGCGCTCTACTTCGGCCAACAAACTCCCGGCCAGGCCTTACGTCTGGTCGTGCGGCATAAAGTCTCCCTCGCCCAACCCATTCCGGTTGCCTACGAGGCCAAGATCCGGCAGGTGCCCGATGTCAAACAGGTCTCTGTCTGGAACTGGTTCGGCGGAAGTTATAAGGATAGCCGCGATTTCAAGAACTTCTTCGCGCGCCTGGGCGTCGAGCCCAAACCCTTTATGGAGATCCGCACACAAATGAAAATGCCCGAAGACCAGCGGCGCGCTTTTATAACAGAGCGGACCGGTTGCGTAGTGTCGCAAGATCTCGCCCAGAAGCTTGGCTTCAAGTTGGGCGATCGCATCACCCTGGTGGGCGATATCTATCCCGTCAACCTGGAATTGAAGGTCGTCGGCATCTTTGACGATCCGGATGCGCAACAGACCCTGTTCTTCAACTACGATTATCTGCGCGACGCGTTGCCGCTCGGTCGTCGCAATTACATCAGCGTAGTCGCTGTACTCGCCGACAGTCCGGAGAACGTTCCACGCATCGCCAGTGCCGTAGACGCCATGTTCGCGAACTCCTCGCCGCCCACCAAAACCGAATCCGAGCAGCAGTTCGCTCTGAGCTTCGTCTCGATGATCGGCAATATCAAGCTGTTTCTTCTAAGCGTCTGCGCCGCCGTCACGTTCACCATCCTGCTGGTCTCTGGAAACACGATGGCCATGGCGGTCCGCGAACGCATTCCGGAAGTCGGCGTGCTGAAAACGCTCGGCTTTACCAGCGATAAGATTCTTGGCATCATCGTGATAGAAGCGGTTTTCATCGCTTTGGTGGGCGCCATCGTCGGGCTCGGTTTGGCTGAGGGACTGTCGGTCGTCGTCGGCACGGCCGCTAAAACCATGCTCCCGCAGCTTCAGAACTTGACCGTCGACCCGGTGACTGCCTGGATATCGCTCGGAATCGCGATGGTCGTCGCTTTAATTAGCTCCTTCATTCCGGCCTGGAACGCGGCGCGTACAAATATATTGGACTCCTTGCGCTACAGCGGATAGAGAAATACAATGGCCATCCCGATCTCATATAACCTTCGAAATCTTGCCGTCCGCAAGACGACAACCTTGATGACCGCTGCCGGTATCGCGATGACGGTCGCCGTATTGCTGGCCGTTCTCGGTCTGGTATCCGGATTGCGAACAGCCTTCCAGGCTACGGGAGATCCGCGGGACATCCTGATCCTGCGCAAAGGCGGCAACGCCGAGTTGACGAGCCTCTTCACGCAACAACAATTTCAGATCGTCAAGAGTTTTCCAGGAATCGCGACCGGTCCCGATGGGCAGCCGCTTGCCTCGCTCGAAATTGTTTCGGTTGTCAACCTGCCCAGCGTGGACAGTCCCGAAGGATCGAACGTCACCCTGCGCGGCGTCTCGCTTCGCGGAGTTGCGATGCGTCATCTGAGCCTGCAATCCGGCCGCTGGTTTCACCCCGGCCAGCGCGAACTGACCGTCGGCAAGAATGTCGCTAAGCGCTACCCAGCCGCGCAGCTTGGCAAGCAGCTCAAATTCGGTAAAGGATATTGGATGGTTGTCGGCGTTCTGGATGGCGGAAGCAGCGCCGTCAACAGCGAAATTTTCGGCGACAACAACCAGGTCGCATCCGATTTCAACCGGCCTGATACCTACAGCTCGGCGTTACTCCGGGCTACCGACGAGGTGACCGCCGCCGCTCTGATGAAGTCGCTCGAAAACGATCGCCGGCTGAACATCACGGTCATGACCCTCAGAGACTACTACACCGCTCAGACGGCGTCCGCCATCCCCATTCAAAGTCTAGGCATTTTCGTCTCGATCATCATGGCCGTAGGCAGTTCGTTCGCCGCCATGAACACCATGTACGCTGCCGTGGCGCGCCGCGCGAAAGAAATCGGCACGCTCCGTATTCTCGGCTTTACGCGCGGAAGCATATTGCTGAGCTTCTTTCTCGAATCTCTGCTGTTGGCGCTCGTCGGCGGTATCCTTGCCTGCATCATCGTTCTACCTCTGAACAGCGTCACCACCGGCATAGGCAGCTTTACCACGTTCAGCGATATCAGCTTTAATTTCCGCATCGGTCCGGATGTCATGATCGTCGGAATGATCTTTTCGATCATCCTCGGCGCTCTGGGTGGATTTTTGCCGGCCCGGCAGGCCGCCAGAAAGGAGATTTTGACTGCCCTGCGTGAGGTCTGACGCAGTCGTCTTCGAGTCGTAATGGAAACTGAGCTCAAAAGTCTTCAGATCGATCGTGGAGCCAGACGTTCCAAGGAGCCGAAGCCTGTTCTGAAAATGATCGGGCTGGCCGTCCTCCTGGGAGTTGCGGCCATTGGCGCGGTGTACGCCTATGAAAGGGTAAATGCGCCGGTCCCCGTGCATGTCGTCCAGGTGCAATCGCCAGTGAATACCGGGTCGGCTGGCCAACAGGTCGTGCTTTCGGCAACCGGCTATATCGTTGCCGCCCACAAAATCGAAGTGGCCTCGAAGGTCAACGGAAGAGTTGCGTGGATAGGTGTAGACAAGGGCGACAAAGTGAAAGCCGGACAGGTTCTCGTCCGTTTGGAGGACGACGAGTATCGCGCCCAAGTTCAACAGCAACAGGGGCAGCTAGCGAATCTCGAGGCCAAGCTGGCCGAAGACGAGCACGGCTCCCGTCCGGAAGAGATCCAAAAGGCGCGCGCCGATGTCGATCAAGCCAAGGCCGATCTCGCCGACACGAAAGTGACGCTCGATCGCACGCGCCAGCTTGTTAAGGAAGGTGTGCTCGCGCCCCAGTCCCTTGACGACGCCCAAGCCAAGTTTGACGGCGATCTCGCCAAAGTCGCCGGCCTCCAGCGGACGCTCGATTTGGCCGTGCTCGGGCCTCGTAAGGAAGAAGTCGACCAGATTCGCGGTCAGATCGAAGAGGCTCGCGGGGCGCTCGCGTATGCGCAGAACCAGCTCGATAACACCGTCATTAAAGCGCCGGTGACGGGAACCATTCTCGACCGCAATGTCGAAAAAGGCGAATTCATCACCACCGGGTTCGTCGGAGATAAAGGCGCCAAAGGCTACATCGTGACCATGGCCGATCTGAACGATCTGCAAGTCGAGCTGGATATCAGCCAAAGCGATTTTCCGAAGCTCGGACCGCATCAAAAGGGATTCGTCACCACCGATGCGTACCCCGACAAAAAATACAACGGCACCATCGAGCAGGTCTCACCTGAAGCGGATCGCGCCAAGGCCACGGTGCAGGTCAAGGTTCAGGTATTGAACCCGGATGATTTCTTGCGGCCGGACATGAATGCAACGGTCGCGTTCTACAACGACGCGCAAAATCAGCCCAGCGAAGAATCCAAGCGGGTGATCGTCATTCCCGAGGGCGCGGTGCAAAACGGAGCTGTGTTCGTGGTTGTGAATGACCGTGCGCGTAAACGCCCCGTCACCACGGCGGGAAGTTCCCAGAAGGGTGTCTTGATTGCCAGCGGCCTGATCGGGGGCGAGGACTTGATCGTCAGTCCTCCGGCGGATTTAAAAGACGGCCAAAGAGTAGAAATAAAGCAATGAGCAAGGAGAGCGGAATGGACGAAGCAATTGTGAAGACGCGGAAGCTGAGCAAAGAATTTGTTCGCGATGAATTTCATGTGCTCGCGCTGGATGAAGTGGATCTCGAAATTCGTCGCGGCGATTTCGTCGCCTTGATGGGTCCCTCGGGATCGGGCAAATCGACGCTCCTGCATCTCATCGCTGCCATGGACAAGGCTTCCGGAGGCGACATCAACGTGTTAGGCGTCAATCTGCGACAGCTCAACGACAAGCAGATCGCTCATTGGCGCAACGAACACATCGGCTTTGTTTTTCAATCGTTCAACTTGCTGCCGGTACTCACCGCACTCGAAAATGTGGAGCTGCCGCTGAAGCTGACACGCTTGAACAAGAAAGAGCGCATCGAGCACGCCGAGACTGCATTAAAGCTCGTAGGCCTCGGCGATCGATTTGAACATTTGCCCAAGCAATTGTCAGGCGGTCAGGAACAACGCGTCGCCATCGCCCGCGCCATTGTCACCGATCCGGATCTGCTGCTCGCCGATGAGCCGACCGGTAACCTCGATGCGGCGGCCGCCGAAGACGTGCTCACCATGTTGACGCGGCTCAATCGTGAATTCGGCAAGACCATCGTCATGGTCACGCACGATCCACACGCCGCCAAGTTCGCCAAGACCATTCGTCATCTCGAAAAAGGGCAGCTCCTCCCGCTCGGAACGCTGCCGGCCGATTGGGCCTCCGCTATGGCATCGCGAAATTAAGGCCACCACATCGTCAGTGGCGGAAATGCCGCACACCAGTGAACACCATCGCCAGATTCAGCATGTTGGCCGCGGCAATCACTTCGTCGTCGCGTACCGAGCCGCCCGGCTGAATCATAGCCGTGATTCCGTGTTTCGCCGCCTCCTGAATACCATCCGCGAACGGGAAAAACGCATCGGAGGCCAGCACCGTTCCGGCCAGCGGCAGCACCGCTTTCATCGCTCCAACTTTGACGCTATCCACGCGGCTCATCTGCCCCGCCCCGACGCTCACCACTTGTCCGGGAAGCGCGTACACGATCGCGTTCGATTTGACGTGCTTCGCGACCTTCCATCCAAACAGCAGCGCTTCCATTTCCTCCGCCGTCGGCTGACGCGACGTCTTCACTTGCAGCGCGGATTTCTCCAGCACCGCCGTGTCGGGTGTCTGGGCCAGAATTCCGCCCGAAATGGATTTCAAAACCAGCTCCGGTCGGCTCACGCGCTGCAATCTCACGAGCCGCAGATTCCTTTTGCTCCGGAGTAGAGCAAGAGCCGCCTCTGCAAAGCCGGGCGCCGCGATCGCCTCGACAAACAGCTTGCTCACCTCCGACGCGGTTTCCGGGTCCAGCTCCCGATTGAAAGCCAGCACTCCTCCAAAAGCCGAAATGGGATCTGCTTCGAGCGCTTTTCGGTACGCTTCCGCCAACGTCCGCTGTTCAGCGCAGCCGCACGGATTCGTATGCTTGATGATCGCTGCCGCCGGACCATCGAATTCCTGGACAAGCTGCCACGCCGCATCCAGATCCACCAGATTGTTATAGGACAGCTCCTTTCCGTGAAGCTGTTCGGCGCCTGCGATGCCCCCCTCGCCCGAACGGTAGAGCGCCGCTTTCTGATGTGGGTTTTCGCCATACCGAAGGATCGAGCTGCGCGTTGCGGAGATGCGCAGCATGGCCGGCAGCTCTTCCATCTCAGCTCCATCGATTTGTGCCAGGCGAGCGGAAATCGCTGCATCATACGCGGCGGTATGCGCGAACGCTTCCTGCGCCAGTTTCCAATGCGTCGCCGCACTCAGCTTCCCGCCCCGTTCCGCCATTTCAGCCAGAATCGCTTCATATTGACTGGGCGAGACAATTACGGCGACATCCTGGAAGTTCTTAGCCGCCGCACGGATCATCGTCGGGCCGCCAATATCGATGTGCTCGATCAATTCTTCGCGTGTCACACCAGCCTTCCCGGCGATCTTTTCAAACTCGTACAGGTTCACGACCACCATATCGATCCGCGGAATCTTGTGCTCTACAATCGAGCGCATGTGCTCCGCATTGGAGCGGCGCGCCAGAATTCCTCCCGCAATCCGCGGATGAATTGTCTTGAGCCTTCCTTCGAGCATTTCGGGAAAACCCGTGACGTCCGCCACTTCCTGAACGGGAATGCCGTTCTCGGTGAGCAGTTTTGCCGTTCCGCCGGTTGAGATCAGCTCGATCCCCATCTCGTGCAGTTTCCGCGCGAGGTCTACAATTCCATCCTTCTTCGTCACGCTGAGCAGCGCATGCTCCATGCAAGCCATAAGCCAACATTTTGGCAGAGCTTCAAAGTACGCTCTGGTGAATGCGCGAATAGAATCGAAATGTGCCTCACTACTGCACTCTGATACCTGGCGATGGAATCGGTCCTGAAGTGGCGGAAGCCGCTGTTCGCGCCGTGGACGCCACAGGAGTCGAGATCTGCTGGCGCCGCGCGGAATTGAATGAGGCGATCATTCTTGAATCCGGCAAAACCCTGCCGCAATATCTTCTGGATTCCTTGAACGAGACGCGAGTCGGTCTGAAAGGTCCAGTCACCACACCGGTCGCGGGAGGTTTTCAAAGCGTGAATGTCGCTCTGCGCAAGGCTCTCGACCTGTTTGCCAACGTTCGTCCCGTGAAAACGCTGCCCGGTATCAAAACGCGTTTTGACGACGTCGCGATCGACATGGTGATCTTCCGCGAAAACACGGAAGACCTGTATTCCGGTCTCGAGCATGAAGTCGTAAAAGACGTGGTCACCAGCCTCAAGGTCATAACGCGCACCGCTTCGGAACGCATCGCCAATTACGCATTCGAGTACGCGCGCAAGAACGCCCGCCGTCGCGTCGTAGCGATCCACAAAGCGAACATCATGAAGCTTGCCGACGGCCTCTTCTTACGCTGCTGCCGGGAAACCGCCGTGAAATTCCCTGAGACCCAATACAAAGAGCTGATCGTGGACAATGCCTCGATGCAGCTTGTCATGCATCCGGAGAGCTTCGATATTCTGCTGCTCCCCAATCTATATGGCGATATCGTATCTGATCTCGCAGCCGGACTCGTGGGCGGCCTCGGCATCGTGCCAGGTGCCAACATGGGCGAGACGCACGCCGTGTTCGAAGCCGTGCACGGCAGTGCGCCCGATATCGCAGGTCAGGGCAAAGCGAATCCGACGGCACTCATGCTATCCGCCGTGATGCTACTGATCCACCTGGGCGAAAAGGACGCCGCTCGGCGCCTCCAAAGCGCGGTCGAATCCGTCTACCACGAAGGGAAACATCTCACCGGCGATGTTGGCGGCAGTGCCTCCACCGGCGAATTTACCGAAGCGGTTATCAAACAAATCAGAGGCTAGTTCAAGCCGTGCTTGCCTAAAAACGCGATCAGATCCACCACGCGATTCGAATAGCCCCATTCGTTGTCGTACCAGGAAACCACCTTGACCAGGTTCCCGTCGAGAACCTTCGTCATCTCCGCGTCCACAATCGAGCTGTTCGGGTTGTGCAGCATATCGGTCGAAACAACCGGGTCTTCCGTATACGCGAGAATGCCTTTCAACGGCCCTTCGGCGGCTTGCTTCAACGCCGCATTCACCGCTTCTGTCGTGGTATTTTTCTTCGTGACCGCCACAAAATCCACCACCGAGACGTCGGGCGTCGGCACGCGCATCGAGTAACCGTCCAGCTTGCCTTTTAATTCCGGTACCACCAGACCGATCGCTTTGGCCGCTCCCGTTGACGTCGGAATCATGTTCAGCGCGGCAGCTCGGGCGCGGCGCAGATCCTTGTGCGGGAAATCGAGCACGTTTTGATCGTTCGTATAGCTATGGATCGTCGTCATCGTGCCCTTTTCAATCCCGAATGATTCCTGCAGCACCTTAACTAGCGGCGCCAGGCAATTCGTTGTACACGACGCGTTCGAGATGATGTTGTGCTTGGCCGGGTCGTACATCTGATCGTTCACGCCGAGCACGATCGTCACGTCCTCATGCTTGGCCGGGGCCGAAATGATCACCTTCTTCACCGATCCGCGCAGGTGCTTCTTGGCATCGTGCGCGTCCGTGAAACGGCCTGTCGATTCCACCACAATCTGCACCCCTAGACTGGCCCAGTCGATCTCCGCGGGATCTTTAATCGCAAAAATCTTGATCTTCTTATCGCCGACTCGTACACTGTCGCCGTCGGCCTTGATCGCTTCCGGTAAATGTCCCAGGATCGAATCGTACTTCAGCAAATGTGCAAGCGTCGCGGTATCTGTTAAATCGTTCGCCGCGACAAATTCAATAGCCGGATTGTGCAATCCTGCCCGGACGACATTTCGCCCGATACGGCCGAAGCCGTTGATACCTACCTTTATTGGCATACTTTCTCATTTTACGGGCGCGTCGAAAAATTCCGGCGAACGTTCACTACACTACTTTCTTGAAGATCACTCTTCTTGCACTCTCGATTACGCTGACCGTTGGCGCAGCGCCTCATACGCCGAGCCCGCCTTCGGATGCGAATCCTCCGTTTGTTGAGACATTTCATCGTAAGGGAAAGACCCTTATCTAAGTCGCGGCGCAGCATCATTCGCGATTGGCTTTTCCAAATGCGATGGCCGATCCTGTTTTTAAGACAATCCAGCAGGTGTTTTCCAGAACTCCTCCCGCTGCAGTGATTGTCGAAGGAGTGGATCCATCTCAGATTTCCGGATTCCTTCAGTTCTCGAAAGAATGCACGAATTCGAATTACGATCTCCCGGACAAGGATTGCGGCGAACCCGAATTCGCAGCTTACTCTGCCCTACAACTCGGTGCTCCGGTCTTCACGGGCGAGCCCGCCGGTCGTGCGCTTCTGTCACTCTTTGAAGCACACGGATATTCCATCCAAGATGTTTTCGCGTATTACGTGATGATCAATATCGCGTTCCAAAGCCGCAATCTTCCTATCTTCGAGGACGCCTTGCCAAAGTTTGTGGATCGCATAGTCGCGAACGAGAATTACACCTACGGAACATCCGTACGTTTCACGGCGG
Source organism: uncultured Acidobacteriaceae bacterium (assembly GCA_963722935.1). GTDB lineage: Bacteria > Acidobacteriota > Terriglobia > Bryobacterales > Bryobacteraceae > Bog-105. Next base: position 1,057,789 of record CAVROY010000004.1, read on the forward strand.
CGAATTTTTCCGCTTGGTACGCCAAGCACATGCAGAATCCTCAGAACTACCTCGAGCTAAGAGTGGACGATACCAGCCCAGCCGCTCCGGGCGAGACCCCAAAAACGGAGTTGCATGCTCTTTCCCGAGTGTTCGGCCAAGTGCGCGATGAAAACGTCCTCCGCACCGTCCGATCTGTGCTGCGGAAATACAACCGCGTGCTCGTCGTCTATGGCGCTTCGCACGTGAACTTTGAGTGGAATGGCCTGGTCCAGTTGCTGGGTGTTCCCGTACAGACCAAGCCTTTTTAAGCCCAGTTAACGAGGCGGTGCTAAGGCAGGCACGGTCCTGCCGCCGATATTCGCGTAGGACTCCTCGATTTTGACGACTTTGCCTTCGGTAAACGTGACGAAAGTCACTTTGCCAGGCGGATCCCCGTATATCCAATCTTCGATCTCATCGCCGTCTTTATTCGTCTCCCGGCTCTTGTTTCGAGGCTTGCCCATCGCCAGCAGTACCTGGTCTTTATCCATCCCATCGATGACGCGCTGCTCTTTAATCGCTTTTTTGATAGGCTCCGGCAGTTTATCCATGTACTGCTCCGACGCCGTATGCTTTTCAAAATCGAAAACCGGCGAGAGCATTTGCCGTATGTTGCTCGCCTTCATGGAAGGAACACTGCCGGGAAACACAATCGCGACGTGCGAGCCATTCGCCTGGCCGTTTTGATTCACCGGAACCTGTGAGCTGTTACCGTTCATGCCGATTTGCACGTGATCGTACCAATGACCCGACTTGGTCCCGCCGTTGATTTCGAGCACGATTTTATTGGATTCGATTTCCACGCGCGTGATCTGCACCTCGTCTCCAAGGCGCGCCGCCGGACCGTTTTCCCGCAACGATTCTTCCCACGCGCTCTTGTCGTAGGTGCCATTGCTGTGGAACACAAGCGGCTTCTTCGCCCGTGGCAGCGCGATTTTCATGGTGGCGAATTCGGCGTTCAGACCGCGCTCGATCTCCATCCGTTCGTCGAAGCTGAGTTTATCGGCGCGCAATCGCGGAGCCGCCGTAAATAAAAGCCCGGCAACGGTCAAAACGGTCAAAGCTCGTTGAGATTTCGCGCGATTGCCGCAAATTGCCGCACGACGGGCGCACGCGCCAGCACGAAAAACAGAGCGATTCCAAAGATGGTCGTCAGCAGCCCGCCTTCCGGCCCGTAATTGCCGCCGCTCCACAAAGGCGCCAAATCCCATCTGTAGAAGTACCTCGTTACCTCGATTGTAAGCCCGCTGAGATTCACTCCGAACAGCGGCAGAGCCGCATTCCATCCATAATGCAATCCAATCGGCAGCCATAAATCGTGACTGCGCAGAAACGCATACCCGAGCAGGATGCCCCATAGAATCGTGTTCAGCACTCCGAGAGGCGAAGCATACGGATTGCCCGAATGTGCCAGCCCGAAGATGACCCCCACAGGTAAAACAGTCGCGAACGGCCCCAGCTTCCGAACCAGCAGTTGAAAAGCGTAGCCGCGGAAAATCATCTCTTCTCCGGTCGCGGCGATAAAGAGGGCAAACAGGTAGAATGCCAAACCCTGCCAGGTGAACCCGGAGCTTTGACGCGTAACCAAATGGCCGGTCCCTGCGATCAAGGGCGCGGCCAGCATCAGCGAAGCAGCGCCGCCCCCGAACACGACGCCCAATCCGAGATTTCGGCCCGACCCGCGCGCCCATCTTAATCCGATATCCACCAGCGGCCTGCGGTCGAAAATCCGAATGGTTAGCAGATTGGCTATCAATCCGGTTGCGCCTAAGGTAACGGTGCCGGCCACTAGAACCCCAAGCAGAAGGAACATCGGCGTCAGCAGTTGTAACCCGACGATCACAACCGCGACGAAAAACGCGACGCGAATGACGAGGCCGATGCGCGTTTCCGGCTGTGCGGGCGGGGCGTTGAGTTCCGGGGTTGAATCCATGAAGCCTCAGATGTATCGGAAATTCGGCGGTCGCGTAGTACTTCCGGCCTGATGTAGGCTCGAAGTACTAAATCTAATCCTAACTTTCGACTGGGACAAACCGGCTCACCTTAATCGAGCCAGAATCCGATGAGGACTATATGAGCGAACGGCGAACGGATAATCGGCTACTGTGTGCGGAACTGGTGGAAGTGAGTTGGAAGGACGACGGGGGCCGCAGACGTCAGCGCGTGGCGAACCTCGAAGACATCTCGCTTTCCGGAATTTGTCTTCAACTCGAGCAAGAGGTCGATCCGGGGACCGCGATCAGCGTGTCTTACGGAGACGGCGAACTGGTGGGAATCGTTCGCTATTGTGTGTACCGGGACATCGGCTACTTTCTCGGAATCCAGTTGGAAGAGGGCTGCCGGTGGTCGACCCAACATTTCAAGCCTCAGCACTTGCTCGATCCGCTCGAGCTTCTCGACCGCTCCATGCTGCGCCACCAACCCAGCCCCGAAAACGCCGCGGTCTAAGGGCGATCGGACTGACCCGCGCGGTCAATGGAACCACGCGCGTAAGCAAGTGGCCGACAGCGAATTTTTCCACAGCTTCTCAGCAAGCGGGCGCTCCTCCCACGGCGCAGTAAAATTCATACACGAACCGGCTTCGCCGGCATCGCATGGCTAAGGGCAAGGAACCACTTCTCGCGAGCGGTGTGTATGCCGCGCTTGCCACGCCCCGACGTACCGAAGCGGTTGAGCCCGATGCGGCAGCCCTACTCGATTATCTGGATGCTGTCACTCGCGCGGGTATCGATGGCATCGTGCTCTTCGGCTCAACCGGTGAATTCGTTCACTTCGATTTGGCCGATCGAATGCGCGTACTGGCCCTCGCGATCCGCCGCAGCCGTGTCCCGGTGCTGGTCAATGTGTCGCATTCGACGCTCGCCGGAGCCATCGATCTGGCTGAAAACTCCATCGAAGCGGGCGCTGCGGGCGTGTTGCTCATGCCGCCCTACTTCTACCGCTACACCGACGCGCAGCTCGCCGAGTTCTATCAGTTTTTTGCGGTAGCGGTTCGCTCCCGCATTCACAGCTATCTCTACAATCTCTCCTCCTTCACGAATCCGATTTCACCTGCGCTCGCCAGTCGCCTGCTCCAATCCGAATCGTTCGTCGGTATTAAAGATTCCGGCGCGGACCCGCAGCTTTTTGAAACGCTCCGCGACTTGCGCACGCGCCTGCCATTCCAATGGCTGGCCGGAAACGAGTTGGTGTATCTGAAATGCCGCCACGCCGGGGCCGATGGGATCGTTTCCGGAGTCGCGGGCGCCGTCCCCGAGCTGGTGGTTGCCTTAGACCGCGCGATCCTCTCGGATGATCGCGAACGTGCCGAACGCCTACACGCCCGCCTTCAGGAACTTGTGGCATGGGTGGAACGATTCCCGGCCACAACCGCCATCAAGCAAGCGGCCGTCGCACGGGGCTGGCCCCTCAATCACTTTCCATTTCCGTTGGACGAAGACACGCAAGCCGATCTGGCCGCCTTTCACCACTGGTTTCACACCTGGTTGCCTGCCGTCCTCAACGAATGCGGTCAAGCCGCCGCCGTGAAAGCGTAGGATGGCTCTAATGCCACTCATCGTGGACGACGTTCGGCTTCAAACCACGATCTGCGGCATCACGCTGCGCAATCCGGTTCTGGCGGCGTCCGGAACGTTCGGTTACGGAATCGAATTTGAATCGTTGGTCGATTTAGGCAAGCTGGGCGGCATTGTGACCAAAGGTCTGTCGAGAGAGCCGATGGCCGGCAATCCGTCGCCGCGGCTGTGGCCCACCGGCGCTGGCATGATCAACTCCGTCGGTCTTCAGAACATCGGCGTGGCCGCTTTTATCCGCGACAAGCTGCCCAAGCTGCACCGCTATCCGGTCCCTGTCATCGCCAATGTCTTTGGCTATTCCGAAGAAGATTACCTGCATGTCCTACGTGCGCTCGAAGACGCCGAAGGCATCGCCGCCTACGAGCTGAACGTCTCCTGCCCGAACACCAAAGAGGGTGGCCTGTTCTTTTCAAGCGATATCAGCCTGCTCGCGCGCCTCACCACGCGCGCCCGTGCAGTGATCAATCGCCCGCTGATCGTAAAACTTTCGCCGAACGTGGCCCGCATCGAACCGTTCGCCAGAGCCGCTGAGGATTCCGGTGCGGACGCCATTTCGCTGATCAACACCTTTGTCGCTCTGGCCGTGGATAGCGACAACCGATCCGCCGCAATCGGCGCCGGCTTCGGCGGTCTTTCCGGGCCGGCCATCAAGCCGTTGGCCTTGCGGATGGTCTATGAGACTGCCCAGACAGTTCGGATTCCAGTGATCGGGATGGGCGGAATCGTTAGCGGCGAAGATGCCGCCGAATTCCTCATCGCGGGTGCGCAAGCCGTTCAGGTGGGAACCGCCACGTTTGCCGATCCGGCCGCGCCTTACCGGATCGCGCGCGAGTTGCCTAAAGTTCTGGACCGCCTCCATGCTGCGGGTGTGCAGAACCTGGTCGGGACGCTGCGTCTCCAGAAACCCTCGTCGCAAAGCGAGCCGAAGGTCCGCGCTGCAAAAATAGAACAATGAAACAGATCATCACGTCGCCGAACGCTCCCAAGGCGGCCGGTCCTTACTCCACCGCCGTCCGGCAAAACGGAATGGTTTTTTTGAGCGGGCAGATTCCGCTCGATCCCGCAACCGGTCAACTTGTAACCGGCTCCATCGAGGACCAGACCACCAGGGTCCTGGAGAACTTGAAAGCCGTGCTCGAATCCACCGGCCTATCGCTCGGCGATGTCGTCAAGACCACCGTATTCCTCAAAGACATGGGCAACTTCGGCCGCATGAATGAGACCTATGGAAAATTCTTCAGCTCCGATCCACCGGCCCGTTCGACCGTGGAAGTGGCTCGCCTGCCGCGCGATGTGCAGGTTGAAATCGAAGCAATCGCCATGGATCGCAAATCCTAGCCCTATTGCTTCGGCGGCTGTGTATCCGACTTCTTCAAATCGGGATGCGCGCTGTACTGCTTCTGCGGCGGATTCAATTTGATGTCGATATGCTTCTCTGTTGAATCGACGTCGAACTTGTTTCCGAACGTCTGGTAATCGCTCTTGATCACTTGCAGTTGAACCGTGCCCTGCGGAACCGGCGGGAAATGCGCGACGCCTTCCAGATTCGTGTGCACTTCCCAGTGGATCGGCTTGCGCTTGCCCAGCTTCATGATTTGATGAGAGCCGACAAAATCGAGAATCACGGCGGCGTTCTCCACCGGTTTATCGTATTGATTCTTCACCTCCACCGAAATGGTGGTCTGGGGCGTGCTCGCCAGCAGCGTGAAACACAGGACCAGGAACAACAAGGCCGCCAGTCGAAACGTCATAGTAAGAATTATCTCCCCAGCAGCGGCTCGATGGCAGACCGCAGGGCGGCTTCTTCCATCACCCCGGGATGATACAGCTTCACGATGCCTTGCCGGTCCACCAGCACCAGCGTCGGCGTGGTGCTGACGCCGAAGGTTTGAAAATTCCCGGTGTTGACCGGGACACCCGCGTTCGGAATCGCGGAATAGTACCGCGCGTAAACTTTTTCAATAAACGCCGTTTCTTCGGCCGGCGTTGCATTTTCATTGGTCGCCGTGTATCCGTATTCGCGTGTGGGAGCCACTACGACGAAACCCCTCGATGCATAGTCGGAGGCGAGTTTTTCGATGATGGGCGCCTCGGCTTTGCAATCCGCGCACCAGTGCGCCCAGAAGAACAACAGCACCACTTTGCCGCGCAGCGCGCTTGCCGGAGTCGGTTTTGGCCCGATCCACCGAGTTTCGAGAAGCGGCGCCACCGGTCTGCCGTCGAACGTAAGCAGATTCAGATTCTTCTGCAATCGATCGGTAATCGACGTGTTCTTCCAGGTGCGCAGGGCGGCACGCAACAACGCGAGCGCTTCGGTTCTTTTATGTTCCTCAATCAGGACCTGCGCCTGAATTTCATACGCAGCTCCCAACGCGAGCGGCAGGTGTGGCTCTGCATCCAGCTTCCGCGTGCCCAGGGTGCTTTCCGAAGAGCGCCTGATCTCGGCTGCGTCCTTGTCCGCTTCGGCCAGGTGCCCGGAAGCGAGTTCACCGCGCGCCACCCAGGAGAACGCTTCGAGCGCCTCGGGCGTATCGCCATTCAGACGTCGATACTGCGCGACCAGCGCGGAAGCCGATGCGAGATCGCCACGTTGGAGCAAGCCCTCCACGTATGCAACGACGCGCGGCGTAGCAGGCTGGCCATAATCTTGCGGCCAAGCGCCGCCCGCGATCCCGAGCACGATCGGAATCGCCATGAGCGGACGCAACTTTACTGCACGCACAGCGTTTTCAAATACTCGCGGAACGGCTGGCCCAGGTCATGCCGGCTCAGGGCAAATTCGACTGTGGCTTTCAGGAATCCCAGCTTGTCGCCGGCATCGTAGCGCTTGCCTTCGAATTTCAAGCCGTAGATCGGCCGGTTGCGCAACATATATTTCAACGCATCGGTAAGTTGAATCTCGCCGCCGCTGCCCGGTTGAATCGATTCGATGCACTGGAAAATTTCCGGCGTCAGAATATAGCGGCCGATGATCGCGAGATTAGAAGGCGCGTCCGCGGGTTTCGGCTTCTCGACCATATTCCGGATGCGGAAAAGCCGGTTTTGCCGGCCATTGTCCAACACCATCTCCGCATCCACTACGCCATACGCGGAGATCTGATCGGGCGGCACTTCCATCAGCGCCAGCACGGACGCTCCGTAATATTCATAAATATCGAGAAGCTGCCGGATGCAAGGCGTTTCCGAAGCGATAATGTCGTCGGAAAGCACCACCGCAAACGGCTCACGACCAACCAATTCCTTGGCCCGCAGCACTGCGTGTCCCAGCCCGAGCGCTTCTTTCTGCCTCACGTAAGAGACGTCGATCATGTCCGAGATCCCCCGGACCATCGAGAGCATTTCGCCCTTACTTTTTGAATCGAGCAGATGCTCCAGCTCAAAACTCACGTCGAAATGATCTTCGATCGACGATTTCCCGCGGCCCGTGACGATGATGATGTTCTGAATGCCCGAGTGCATGGCCTCTTCCACGCCGTATTGGATGAGCGGCTTGTCCACTACCGGCAGCATTTCCTTAGGTTGCGCTTTGGTAGCCGGCAAAAATCGCGTTCCGAGACCCGCGGCCGGAAAAACCGCTTTGCGCACCTTGGCAATCATCACTCCGATTATAGGCGGGGGGCTGGTGCGGCCTTATACTCCGAAAATGCTTAACTCCTCATTCCTCAAGACCTGCGTAGAATCAAAACGCTTCTTTCGCTCTTTTCGAATTCCGTAATAGCGACCGCATGACGACGTATCAAACTCGCCGGGATCTGAGCGGAATAATCCATACGTTCAAGCCGAATGACCTTGGGAGGAGTCCCGTATAGGCCGGACAGCTGTACGAAATCCGTATCGGCTGTCACGACAGTAAAGCCGCCTTGTTTGGCGGCCCTCCAAATCCTTTCGTCCGGCGTTTCTCCCGACAAGCCAAGTAACATCACCTGTGATGAACCGGGAAAAGATCTTCCAGCATAGGCACGATCCTACGCGAGATTCGCGTCGAAAAGAAGCCTCACTGGACTTTGTCTTTGAGCTGGTAAGCGTATTGCAGTGCGGCTTTGACGTCGTCGGAAGTGAGTTCGGGATAGTCCCTGAGGATTTCGACTTCGGAAACACCTCCGCCGAGCCAACCGAGGATATCCCAGACTGTGATGCGGGTACCGCGGATGATCGGCTGACCAGACCGAACAGCGGGATTCATCGTCACGCGCGTGGATACGAGATCAACCGCCATCACCCTCGATTCTAATGTAGTTTCGACGGCCCTTGATCCACCGGATCAAGCGGGCTCCACAGAGATATTTCTGAAGGACAATGATAGCCGCTACCCCACTCCTCCCCTCGCCAGATCCTCATCTTTCGTCTCCCGAATCGAAAGTAATCCCAGCATCGTCAGAATCGCCGATGCCGCAAGATAGTACCCGACATACGAAAGCCCATACGTTGATCGCCGATCCCGTGAGATAGTACCCCACATACGGAAGCCCGTAGCTCTTCGCCAGCCAGGTCGCGATGTAGGGCGCGAGCGACGCTCCCAGAATGCCCGCAAAGTTGAACGCGAGCGAGCTGCCCGTGTATCGCACCGGTGTCGGAAACAGTTCGGAAATGATCGTGCCGAGCGGTCCATATGTGAGACCCATCAGCGCGAGCCCCAAGGCCATCATCACCAGCGCGCCCGTGGTGCCGGCAGCGAACAAGGGGGCCAGAATCAGCCCGAAGATGCCGATCGACACCGTTACCCAGAACATGACGCGGCGGCGTCCTCGCTCAGCAAGTACTGCCGCGAGGGGAATCGTCGCTGCGAACAGGCAGATATCGAACAACTGCATCAGCAGAAACTTCCCGCGGCTATAGCCGAGCGCGCTGGTGCCCCACGACAGCGCAAAGACCGTCATCAGATAAAAAAGAACGAACGTCGCCAGAGATAATAAAATGCCCGCGAGCAGCGCCTTCGTATGATCGCGAAACACCGCCAGCATCGGCAGCTTCACTTGCTCGCCGCGCGCGAGCGCTTCCCGGAACACCGGCGTTTCCGTAATCGTCAGGCGCACGTACAGCCCAAGCAGCACCAGCACCGCGCTCGCCAGAAACGGAAGGCGCCAGCCGAACGCGAAGAACTGTTTATCGGTCAGCCCCTGTGACAGCAGCAGGAACACGCTGCCGGAAAAGAAGAAGCCGAGCGGTGCGCCAAGCTGCGGAAACATGCCATACCAGGCGCGCTTATGGCGAGGTGCATTCTCGATCGCCAGAAGCACCGCGCCGCCCCACTCGCCTCCGAGCCCCAGCCCTTGCCCAAAGCGGCATAGTGCCAGTAGCAGCGGCGCTGCGAAACCGATCGTGCGGTAAGTCGGCAAGACTCCAATCGCGACTGTCGAAATGCCCATCGTCAACAGCGCGACTACTAACGTTGTCTTGCGGCCAACGCGGTCGCCGAAGTGCCCGAACAGCGCTGAACCAATGGGTCGCGCCAGGAATGCGATCCCGAACGTCGCGAGCGAAGCAAGCGTCGCCGTCGCCGGATCGGACGCCGGAAAGAACAAGCGCGGAAAGACCAGCACCGCCGCCGTCGCGTAAATATAGAAATCGAAGAACTCGATCGTCGTGCCGATCAGGCTCGCGAACAGCACTTGGCGCGGTGTGTTGATAGGCGTCTCGGCCGCAGCGTGTATCGTGCTCGCCGAATCTCCGCGTTCGGGCATACCTCAGCTTGTCAAATTAAGTGCAGTGCATCGCTGTGCGAAGAACAACTCGCCGTACTACGAAGCAGCCGGCTTGTGCGATAGGTCTTTACCGTCTCAGCCGGGCTGCAGATGCCCCGCCAACAACTCCGTTGCCCCTGCAGCCTTCGCGGCCAAAGACAACATACCGGAGATCGGTCTGCGTCGTGCTCCCGGGCGCCGAGCCGGTATCGAGCCCGTACCCCAACGCATCGAAATACGCGCTGCTCAGGCCCCGCGTGTGATCCTGTCGAATGGTCACGTAATCGCCGTAGCGATTCGCGCCCGTATTGCTATTAGCAGTCGTGTAGACCACGTAGTCTCCCCAAAATCCCACCACATGATCTTCATAGTTGGTACCGCCGCCATACTGCAACGAAAGCCCGATTTCTCCGGTACACGCATTGGTGGCCAAGGCGGGGTAAGCGAACGCGTACGAATTATTCCAGATCTGCACCTGCTGCGTCGCATTGAAATTGTTACTTCTATCGAGGCTCACCATTTCGACGTGCGGTTGCTGGAAATTGCTGTCCTTACCCGCCGTCCACGCGAACCAGATCTCGTTGCCGGACCGCGTTGCTCCCACCACCGCATTTCCCGGAAAGCCAAAGAGGAGCCAATCGTTCCCATCGGGGGTCACCGAGGAAAGCGTGTTCGTGTTATTGCCCCAGCTTGAAATCCCGATATTCCTCCAGAAGTACGTATTCGTCCCTTCGGCCCACGAGAAAACCTGCAGCGCACTGTTGCCGCTGTGCCCGGCCCAAAAGATCTCGTCTTGCGTATCCTGGCTCAGATGAGCGCCCCAAGCGCTCGCACTATCAGAAGGATTTGTATAGCTGAAGTTAATCGTGCCACCCGCTTGGATCTGACTTAACGGCACCCGCATAATCTGGTGTCCCGAATTGCAACCTGACGGGCAGGGAAACCCGGCATCCCAACTGATGTACAGATAGTTGTCGCCCACGGCTAGATCCGGATAATCGAATCCAGTCCCGGCTACTTGGCCGAAAATGTCGGGCGTGAGGTTCCAGTACGTCCAGGCCGTCCCGCCGCTGCTGTTGATGCTTGCGGGGCTCGCCATCGCGAGCCGGTAACCAGTGCCTTGCAGCAGCCAGATGAAGCGGTCGATGCTCGGCACATATTGCACAACCTGATCGCAGCAATATCCAACCGCGTCGGCAGGAAAAATCGTGGTGGGGTCCAGCGCCGGCTTGAACGAACTGCCGCCGTCCGTCGAATAAGCCGCAGTCCAGTTCGCGGTGATAAACACAATGCCCCCGCCCGATGCGCCGCTTGGCTCCGCGCACGAGGAAGGCGCGACTCCCGGGGAGCAATTCTCCCCGGCCGAGGTCAGGCCCACTGCTTTGTTCAGATTGAAAAGGACGGAAGACTGTTGCGGCTTTACCGTCGACGGTTTTTGGATGCCCGAAGTAGACGCAATGTTCGGCACCGACGTGTTGAAGGGCGTCGGAGTTCCCGCCACAAACGGACCTGTCGGAATCGGCGGCCGTTGCTCGTTTACGTCGTCTCCCATATTTGGTGCTTGATGTGGAAACGACGCGCCGGTAACCGTATTGGAGCCTACTGTCCCGGTAAGCGCTACGTTCGACCCGGGGCTTGCCACGGGAAGAGTCAGAACGCGGTTGAGCGTGAACCCCGCCGTCGTGCCGCTCACTTCGTATGTGCCGCGAACGGTAAGCAGGTAGGACGTATTGTGCACCAGTCCCGTGGCATTGAAGCTCGCTTGGAACACGGCCTTGTGATTCGGTGCAACGCTGCCGAGCGCCACAGGAAAGGACGCGGGGCTGACCAAGGCCGCGCCTCGCAGAGTCGCGCCCGTCACCTGCACATTCGTGGCCGTAACCGTGCCGTTGTTCGTGATCGGAAGCGCGACCAACAGATCGGAGTTCGGAAGCGCCAAACCGGGCATCGTGGTGACGAATTGCACCGCCGAAACTTGCCCCATCGCCATTGTAGAAGCGATTGCCCCGATCGCAACCATCGGCAGCAGGAGTCTCATTGGCCTGCGTAGCGGAACCAGCAACAGTGCAACCAAGCCGACCGCAGCCAAAGGCAGCGCACCCGGTTCCGGAGTCACTGTGCTCACGCTCGCTATCTCGGTCCCCGAGAGATCGTTGTTGACACTCTCGAGCACCACGTCAACCGGGTAGGTTTGCGGCACGGCCGCCGCCGGCCCTAAAGCAAATGTAAAAAGATCGACCACGGAGGTGGTTGATCCATTCGGAATCGGAAAGCTGGTCAGACCGAGCAACTGGTCTAAGGTGACGTTCACCGCGTCGTATCCGGAGAAATTCAGGAACAGATCGGTCGAATCGAGCGCCACGCCCGTGTTGTTCGTGATCGTGCCTTGAAACGTCTCGACATCGCCCGGAGCGCCGATACGATTCGGATTGCTGATCGACAGCGTTAGATCGGTCGGCGCCGCATACAGAACGAAGTTGCTGAAAGGCAGCGCTGCTGCGACGAGAAAAGCGTACTGGAAACGAAAGGATTTCATGTGCATCACCTTTGGGCTGCAGCTTTGGCCGCAAGCCGAATCAAAAGACCTGAGACAACCCCTCGCCACCAGAGACGAAGCTGTATTAGTATCCGTCTATTAGGCCGGGAGGTATACTAGTATTTGTTCTAGGAGTGTAAAGTCCGCCTAGCCACCCATGGCAAAACCCGCTTCGTCCCGGTCGCGGTTCTGTAAATGCATCATTCCGCGGAACCGCGCACGTCAGCAAGCGGCGGATTACGACGTCTGCCACGGTGCTAGCGATCTTGCCCACACTATGCCTTGCGCTGGCAATTTACGGTAGCCGGAAGCCTGCCGCCCGAGGAACTTCCGGAAATCGCCTACATTTCTCGTGCCGACTCATATGCGCCGATCTCTACCCAGCGCTCCACCATTTCGAGCATGACTTAGATCACGAGGACGCCCCGCAACACGGGTAGCACTCTGCCGATGTTATTTTTTTAATTCAGCAAGACATAATTCAGGCGATAAGAAAAAAGTCCTCGCTTGATAGCGCGGCCTCCACCCATAAAACGATGTTATGCCGAACACCTGGACAACAGGTGCCCCAAAAACTTGTTGGCGAGGTTTTCGGAATACAAGTACTCAGTAGTTGCCTGTTACTGCGCACGTCTCAAAGGAGAGACATTTATGCCTACAATGGTCGAACTTCACAAAGGTGTAGCCTTGCCCACCTTGACACCTCCTCTATCCCCCGTACAGCTCCTGTCCAGCCTCGGCGGAGCAATCGGATCTGCGTTTCGTACCGCTCAAAACCAGCTTGTATTCGTCGAATACAACACCGGTAAGATTTCAGCCCTAAATCTGTTCAGTCCTTCAACGGTAGTGTCGTCTGGCACCACCACGTTGAAGGGAACCTTTACATTCGACCTGGATACGGGTGTCCAAGGTGGTCCCGCGGCGAACGCGGATATCTGGTGGGACCAGCAGACGGCGATTATTCGGCAAATGGCGCCTCGAAACAGTGCCGCCCTTTTGAATCTGGGCGTGTCCAGTTTCGCTGCCATAACCGCGAACAATCTTGAGGTATTAAGCTACACGACGACGCCGATCGACGGAAATAATGATCCTACGAATAAGTTGGTGGCGGGCGATATCTTTGCAGTGCGTACCACACAAGGAAATCTTGCTAAGGTACAAGTCATTACCTATGGCTATGACTTACAGATTAACTGGATCACGTATAAGTTGACATCCGGCTATGTTGTTCTCGGTACCGGTTACTCAAACCCGGAAGATATTAAGATAAGCGCCGATGGCATTCATGCGTATGTGACGGAACGCGCGGGCAATTTCGTCAAAGTGTCTTTGGCGGCCGCAAACCGCAGCGCCGCAACGCTAGTGGTGTCGGGGATAAATGCTCCCCAGCAGATTGCTCTGGACGAAGCGCATAATGCTGCTTACGTTGTCGAGTATGCGGCGACAGGTCACCTCTGGCAGATCAATCTGACGAGTGGCGCAAAAACCGCAATACTCTCGAATTTGAATTTTGCGGTGGGAATCGTCCTTACCTCCGACCTGCAATATGCTTACATCAGCGAGCAGACTATCGGATCCGATGAAGGACGGGTGAGCCGGTTCCGTCTGAGCGACGGATCCCGCCAAGCCGTAGTCACGGGGCTGACCGGTCCGTTCGATCTCACTTGGGCCGATGCGGCGTGTACGTCCTTGTTCGTGACCGAGCGCGACCCTGCTAATCGCGTTACCCGTATCGACGTAACCAGCGGCACATCGAACGTCGTCGCGGCAGTAGCGTCCCGGCCCTCCAGCGTCTCGCTCGCCGGTGCGTCGCGCCTCTTGGTCTGCTGCGACCAAGTAATCCAATCGATAGATCTTGTCGCATTTCAGGCCTCGGGTCCGCTGCTGATGGAGATCGGCTTCATTCCCTACACCGACATCGGGGCCAACGGTCTGGCCGATACATCCGGCGACCCGGGGGCCCATTATCCGGTGAAGAACGTTCCATTCGGCGGGACCCTACCCCTCATGATCAATCACCAACGGGCGGCGAATGAGGGTGCCAGTTATTATCGCATCAAAATCGACGGCATTGTCCGCACGGATACGTGGACCGATGACAAATGGAACGGCACGACCTTTGTGACGGAAACCATGACCCCGCTGGTCGTGAACTCCCAGCCCGGTTACTACCCGGTACGGCCGGTGAGCGATCTGCTGCTGTGGCTGCACCCGGCTCTGGGCACTTTGACGGATTCAACCAATTTGTCCAACGGCTTGCGTACCATTTACGCCGAGTTTATCGACTCAGCCGGTAACCCCATTGAGACCAGCAATTCGGTGACGATTCATGTGGATAACAGTCAGTGCGTCGCGGCACTGGCTACTCCCACCTTGAGTGGCAACGCCGCTGACCCGAACTGCGGATTGCTGCATTACACGGGCGTAACTTCGATGCCTGTCAGCATGCCGCTCACCGCCACGCAACCCAACGGCTTCGCAACGTATTCGTTCGAAGTCGTTAAGGGCGTTAACGAGATAATCGGCGTCGGTGGTGCTGTACCGGGAACTTCCCCTGTAAGCAGCCCAGCCTCGACACTGCTCGGCAGCTGCACAATTGCAGCATTCGGTGAGTATCTGTACGTTGCCGCCACAGCAAACAACGGGTGGTCCAGGCAAAGCCAGTACGATGCGTCCGCGGCTATTGCCTTCGTGCTTGCGCCGTAGATCGCTTCGCGCAGTTGGAAGGGAGCGGCTTCGGCCGTTCCCCTCCTCACTTGTGAGGAGCGGTGGTCGACTGCGCGATCGTCCGAGTCGCCTCGCTTAGAAGGCAAACTTTAGGCCGAACTGCACCTGTCGCGGATTACTCGCGGACGTGAAACCCAGCGGCTCTGTGGCTGCAATGTTTTTGCTGCCGCTCATGTCGAAAGGACCCTGCGTCAGAAACGGGTCACCCACCGGAAAGACATTGTTCACCGACGTGAAGTTCGAATTGATTCAGCAGATTCGTTCCCTCGGCGCTGAATTCGAGCTTCAGATCCATCTCTCGGTGCAGATAGAATGCTTTGGAAGCCCGCATATCGAAACTGTAGAACGCCGGGCCAATTCCGCTATTCCGCGCGATGTACCAGGGACGTGCGTACAGCGAGTGCCCCTCGGTGCCATTTGTGGCGCCGGGCACGGTGATAGAGAAGGGTAAGCCGCTGCGCGCATATACGATCGGCGATAGCGTGATATCCGATAACACACTCGACCAGAGGCTCCTCGTTCCGGTTTTGAATGGCGTTGTGTAGACTGCGTTCGCCACGAAGTTATTTCTGACGTCGAAGGGAGATAGGCCGCGATCCAGATAAAGGCGCGTCGGCCAGAACGTGGCAAAGGCTGAATTGAAATCGGTCACATTGTCTATGGCTTTGCTCCATGTGTAGTTAGCCTGAACCAGGAGATGACTCGAATAGCGTTTTACCAGCGATACGGTCATGCCGTTGTAAATCGAGTTCCCAACGGAAGAGTAAGTATTCTGCTGGATAATCGTCGGAGGGCGCCGAACTTAATTGCGTGTCGTGCTTTGGTCCACGAGACGCTATCGTCAAACTGATATCGCCGCTGGGTCAGAAAGAATGGATTCCACGACCCCGAGCATCAAAACCAGTATTCTGACTTTCTGTTGGTTCATACGTACCCCTCCCCGAACCAAGTTCCGTAATACTGAATTGGTGGTAGATGTGTACAGATGAATATCGGCAAAACGAGGGAAACGAGGCGGCGATTCCTGAGCCCTTGCTGCGCTGCTACACGCTTAGACTACGTGCTTTCCCAGCCGATAAGAGACCTGGAAGACTGTGAAGCTCAGCGGGACGCCGAAACTATTACAGGGACTCCCGCTCGAGCTGTGCCAACGCGTGGAGCGGGAGTGCTACTCCGATCTGCGCCTGCGCCTGCGCAAAGGCCTGTTCGCCTATCCAATATTGGTAACTCTCATTTGGACAACAACCAGCTACTGGCAAGATCACAGCGCGCTGATTGCATTCCTGACGGCCGTTCTCGCGGTTGGGATGGTGCTGAGAATTCTGGTGATCGCCTCCCGAGAAAGAATGAGCGCCGAAGCCTGGCTTCGGGCCTCAGCCCTCAGCACCTTCCTCCTGTCCACGCCGCTTGGATTGCTGCAGGCCCATTCCATCTCGGCGTACGGTTTTGCCAATTGGAATTTTACGATTCTCCTGATTTTCATCACCGGATTGGCCGCCGGATCGACCGTAACTTTTGCGCCGAGCTTCAAGATTCTGACCATCCAATTGGCCGGGTTGCTCCTTCCTGAAACCGCTGTCGGGTTTTTTCGTTCGGACGGGCACGCTCACGCGTACGCCTTCGGCACTCTGGCGTTCTTTGTGTTTTCACTCGTTCAGGGCAAGAGGTTAGGCGCGCTCCATTGGGAGCAAGTGTTGAACCGGTACCTGGAAGAGCAGCGGACCAAGGAGATCGAACAGGCCAGACACATAGCGGAACAAGCTGTGAAGGCGCGTAGCGAGTTCCTGGCCCACATGAGCCATGAAATTCGAACGCCCATGAATGCGGTCATGGGCATGACCAGCCTGATCCTCGATCAGGACCTGCCCCCGGAAACCTTGGAGTATGTACAGGTGATCCGGTCGTCTTCCGACGCGCTACTCACCATAATCAACGACATACTGGATTTCTCAAAGATCGAATCCGGCAAGCTCGATCTGGAACATGAACCATTGTGCTTGCGCGACTGCGTCGAGGAAGTGCTGGAAGCCCTTGCGGCGAAGGCAAACGACAAACAGATCGAGTTAGTAGCCAATGTTAACCGCGATGTCTCCGAGTGGATCTACGGCGATGTTACACGCCTGCGCCAGATCTTACTCAATCTGGTCGGCAATGCGATCAAGTTCACCGGTCAGGGTGAGGTCGTGGTCCAAATTCACACTGCGGACGAGAACGAAAAAGCGCAGCTCCACATTGCCGTGCGAGACACGGGGATCGGCATTCCCGCGGACAAAGTGGGGAAGCTGTTCCAATCCTTTACACAAGTGGACGCTTCGACAACCCGGCGTTTTGGGGGAACCGGCTTGGGATTGGCAATCTCAAAACGTCTTAGCGAGTTGATGGATGGCCGAATTTGGGTGGAGAGTCGGCTCGGTATCGGCTCGACGTTCCGGATTGTCATTCCCCATGAACCCGCGGCCGCCCCGAGGGTTCCGCTCGTTCCTGACAAGCAGTGGGCTGGTAAACGGCTTTTGGTTGTGGATGACAATGCGACGAATCGGCTGATTCTAACAGCCGATCTCGCTTGCTGGGAGTTTTCTCCGCATGGCGTGGCTTCGGGTCCGGAGGCACTCGCGGCTCTGCGTGCCGAAAAATGGGATCTTGTGATTCTCGACTGGTACATGCCGGACATGGATGGAGCGGAGTTGGCTCTCGCGATGAAGCGCGAGTTTGGAAACTTGGCCCCGCCCATGATTATGCTGAGTTCGGGTGGAACGTCTGTCCGAGAGTGCTTCGGATCGGCGGAAAATCCCTTGGCGGCGTTGCTGACGAAACCCGTGCGTCGCAATCACCTTCATCAGATCCTCACCCAGGTTCTCGGGGGCGGCCCGCATCCGCAGGTTGAGCGAACCGGCGCCAAACTAGATCGCAATTTTGCGAACCGCTTTCCGCTACGCATTTTGTTGGCTGAAGACAACGCGATTAATCAAAAAATGGGCGTCCGTGTGTTGGAGCGATTAGGCTATCGTCCCGATGCCGTAGGAAATGGCCTCGAAGTACTGGAAGCGCTACGGCGTCAGCGTTACGACATCGTGCTGATGGATGTTCAGATGCCCGAAATGGATGGACTGGAGGCGACCCGCTGCATCCGTTCCACCTTCACCTCGCAGGAACGCCCTTGGCTCATCGCACTCACCGCCGGGGCGATGAAAGAGAACCGTGAGGAGTGCAGAGCGGCCGGGCTGGATGACTTTTTGACCAAGCCCATGAAGATGCGTGAGCTCGAAATGGCGCTGGAACGCGGTTACGCTGAACTCCTGGCTGGATCGTCCTCGAGGTTTAAGGACGCACTCGTCTCCGCATAAGCAGGACCCGCAAACGGAAGTGAAAATACGCTTCTACTCTTCGCTCTCCAATGAGGAGCTCGACGGCCTGATCGAGGCCGCGCAGTGGACCACCGCGGGGAGAGAGGCAGAGCTTTCCGCGAGTCATCTGCCGCTCGTGGATCGCCTGAGCAAAGAAGTCGCTACAGTCTAACGACCCCCCTGGTTCGGTCACTTCCTGATATTTTGTCGAATGTACATCTGGCGGTGAGAAGGGAAAGGATAGAGTGTTCAATCAAGAGTCGATTTTCACGCGCCGCACCATAATGGGTCTATTAAGTACCGGAGGTATTCTGGCGGCACAATCGCACGACGACATTAATCATCTGCCCAAGAACCTGCCAGTGCCACTCGACGATGGCGCATGTGATCATCTTGTGGGAATGGCCGTTCCTACCATCGCACTGCCAAGCACGAGCGGCCGAATGGTGGTTCTGGCCGGTGTGCCGTCGCCACGCACCATCGTTTATGCCTATCCTCGGACCGGCGAGCCTGGCAAAGATCCGCCTACCGACTGGAATGAGATCCCAGGAGCCCGGGGCTGCACACCGCAAAGCTGTTCAATGCGGGATCACTACGAGCAAATAAAGGCGCTCGATGCCGAGGTTTTCGGCTTGAGCACCCAGACCAGCGATTACCAACGGGAGATGGTCAACCGTCTGCATCTGCCGTTCCAAGTGCTCAGCGATAGCGGGCTCACATTTACGAACACTTTGAAACTGCCTACTTTACCATTCGCAGGTATGACGCTGATTAAGCGGCTGACTCTGGTGATCAAGGATAAAAAGGTCGAGAAGGTATTTTACCCCGTGTTTCCGCCAGATCAGCATGGTTCCCAGGTTGTGGCCTGGCTGAAGTCCCGGCAAATGTTCGTCGCGTAACCCGCCCGAATTGCGTATCGTTTTTCCATTTATCTCTGCGTTTATGCTGCAGCCTATATCGCCGAATGACCCGCACCGACGGGACTTCTTAAAAAGAACCGCCGCCCTCTCTTCTTTGCCTATGCTCGCTCGCGGAACCCCCGCACCGGCACCCACGCCCGGCAAGAAGATGATCGGCATCCAAATCGGGGCCGTGTCCTTCCTAGACGAGGGGACCGATAAGGTTCTCGATATTCTCCAACAGCGCGGTGCGGTCAACACTCTCTTCCTCGCAGTCTTCACCTACGGCCGCGGTATCGCCGGCCGTCAAATTCCCGGCCAACCTCTCCCCGACCATGGCAAACAGGAATACGACCTCAATTTCCACGGCGGCAACTTCGCGACTCCGCACCCCGAGTTCTACAAGGACACCGTCCTTAAAGACACCAAAGCCCCCGACCACGGGAACTACGATGTTTTGGCCGACGTCCTCCCCAAAGCCAAACAGCGCGGTATGCAAACCATCTGCTGGCTCGAAGATGTCTACAGCCCCAGCATGCCTCAGATCGACCAGCTCCAGGAAATCGATCTTCACGGCCGGCAGGCCCATACCCTCTGCTTCAACAACCCCAACAACCGAGGCTTTTTGACCGGCTTAGTCAAGGACTACGCCACCTCTTACGAAATCGACGGCCTTATGTGGGGCTCCGAACGTCAGGGCGCACTCAGCAATGCGCTGGGCGCCATGCACGGCGGCATTCACAGCGATCCGGGCCGTGTCACTTGTTTTTGCCAATTTTGTCAGGATCGCGCCCGCAGAGAGGGTATCAGTGTTGAGCGCGCACGCCAAGGCTTTCTTGAACTTGAAAAATTCGTCCGCGCTGGCCGCGCCGGACAGCGTCCCGTCGATGGCTACTACGTCTCCTTCTGGCGCATCCTCCTGAATTACCCGGAAATCGCCGCTTGGGAAATGCTCTGGACGCGCAGCCTGCGCGACATGTACAAAGCGGTCTACAGTTCGGTGAAGTCCGTCAAGCCCGACGTGCCGGTTGGCTGGCACATCTGGCACAACAATTCGTTCAACCCCATCTATCGCGCCGAACAGGATCTTCAAGTCCTGTCCGAATATTCCGACTTCCTCAAGATCGTCATCTATCACAACTGCGGCGGCGAAAGAATGGTTAGCTATATCGATAGCGTCGGCCAGACGATCTATGGCGATACGCCTCACCAGCTTTTGTTGGATTTCAACTATACCGTCCTGAATTATAAAGAGCGCGGTTACGACGAACTCGCCTTCACTGGTCTTTCAAGTGAGTACGTCTACCGCGAAACCAAACGCGCCATCGACGCTGTCGCAGGAACGAAAACAAGAATCTGGCCAGGCATTGACATCGACATCCCGACCGCCGACAACAACAGCAAATCCACTCCGCAAGGAACCAAGAATGCTGTCATCGCCGCTTTCCGCGCCGGAGCCGATGGCGTCATACTCTCACGGAAATACTCCGAGATGAAGCTGGCAAACCTCGGCGGCGCTGGCGATGCTGTCCGCGAGCTGAAGCTCAGCTAAAAGTACCGCCTCGAACACCAGACCTTCGTGGTGCAGGCGGCCGCATCGACGTCAGCCGCCGCCCCCCCATCGATCAGAGGGAGTTCTTCACTCGTCCTCGCGTAAGCATCACGTGGGCCTTCCGCGAGTGACGGCCTCAATTCGCGCGGGGAGTGTCGATTTTTGTTAAAAAGATGTTGAATTGCGTATTAAAAGAATTATAATGTGTGGATAATCCAATAAAGTGAGGCCGTGAGATGTGGAATTCAAACGCGCTCTCAACTTATCGAACTGAGCTGTCGGCCGGGGACCGGTACACGGTGTCGGACGAAATCTGCGCGATGCAGCTAACGCCCAGTAACAGCCTAATCTTCAAATTAGGCCCGTTGGTCACGCTGCCGAAAAGCACGCAACTAGAGGTCTGCGGTGAAGGCTTCAACGATCGTACGCTAAAGGTGCGCTGCAACGGCTCGTTCTATTTTGTGTTTATTCAAGATCTGGAGGCACAGCGTAAGCCGATGGGCCGGTCCGCCCATGCTGGGATGTGATCCTTAGAGCAAAGAATTTTGTCCGGACCGATCGGCAGCCCTGCGGTGAACTGGTATCCAGATTCGGTGGTCGGGAGATCGAATCGTCAATTCACGAGAGCTGATAGATGGGCTTCAAAATAGTACATGAAACGACATCTCAGCCGTAAGCAGAGCAAAAACTATAACACCTCTTAACAACCCTCGCTGCACAACACCGACCGTCGAGTGGTGCCCATATTATCAGCCATCAAAGTTAGCCGGAACGTCCTGCCTTTGCCGAACTCGCTTTCAAAGTGATTCCTCCGGAAAACAACTCGGCAAGCTTCTGGGCTGAGGTGCAGCCCGGTGCCATCAGTATGTACTCAGCTTCCGAGTGGCGCGTTTATCCAGGAGCTATCCGGATAATCCGCCCTCGATCATCTAACCCTTCGTGACTCGGATTGAACAGCGTAGAAACTTGAGTCCGAGTCGCCTTGATGCGGAAGCAAGCCAGATGAATGTTAACGCCGATTTGTAGATCTTCTCGGCAAGCCGCCCGGACTGCCCAGTATCAGACCCTACAGGCAGGCACTTTAATTTTTTGGAAAATCGACATTTGCCTTGATCTCGCGAATCTGGAGAATGTGGCGCTGTTCGTGCGTCGAGATCTCAAGAAGACATTGGTACGCGTCGACGCCCCACTCGGGCACGGCATGACTACGAAGATCCTCAGTCGTCAATCGTGCCATTTCTAGCAAGTTAGCATGCATAGCGAGGAAGGCTTTCAACGCCTGGTCCGTGTTGATTTTCTCGCCTTTCGGATTTTCGTCCGCCGACGTCTTGTCATGCCGAGTACGATCGATGCCATACCAGAGGACGTCAGCATCGGATGTCTGCTTGGGCAGCTTCTTGGGAGGTTGTTTCAGCCCATCATTCAGGAGTTTCCAATACTTCGGCTCTGCAACGGCGAGGTGCTGAACGACTTCGGCGATCGTCCACCGATCCGGCGCTGGCCGGAAGTTGAACTGAGCACTGGAAAGCGAAGCGACCTCACTCATCATCCAGCTTTGGGTCATCTCCAGATGCGCAACCAAGTGTTCGCGATCGTTTTGGCTCATCGGATCGGCGAATAGGCTAATAGTACCTCCGAAGAGTGCAACGGTTGAAAAGACCCCTATCAGCATTCGCATGTTCGTTCGTTTTCCTGCCTTCGATGTTTTAAGCCGTGAGCAATTACTAAACCACGCTTGAAACTCCGATACGTAAGATCAGGATGGCCGACTCGTCGCGCTCTGACATTCCCGGTGTCCCAATCGCGGGATTCGGCTGTCCCACATTAAGTAAACCCGCTGCAAGATGAATTCTGGTCGCGGTAGGGACGACCGTTACTGATCGCCCCCGCAAAGACCGTCAGCAAGAGCGTGGTGCACATGTATTGATACCGGCATCGTGCACCGGCCGTTTGCATCCGTGATCTTGCCGAAACTTATCCACGGTGCGGAATCCTCTTTAGATAAATCACGAGCATGCGAGATTGAGGTGAAGTCGAACCATGGCAGGACCGAGTATCGAATGAGATCAGGTCCAGGGGAACGCTCCAGGTCATCCCGCCGTTTCACCCTTTCAACCCCGAGCGCGGCCTCCAGTACAAACTCACGAAGATAACGCCGAAATTGGTAGTACCCGAAACCAATAGTTCCGTTCGGGCGTCCGACCGCGCTTCCGCCGTTGATCCGTTCATAGCGCCAGACCTCGCTCTCAACGATGCGGGTCTTGAAATTGTCGATGTAATGTGCAGCCAACACTGAGCGATGAAGCAGTGCGAGAAAGATCGAGAGCCGCTCTTGTTTTGCAAAACGAAACGTTTCAGTGCAATCTACACGTATGCACACCCCATGGTAGGGTTCGCTGAAGCCTTTGAAAAACTCAAAGATGGCGCGGCGTTTCCAACTCTGCAGGTCGACTCGCGAACCTTCGTTCGAGACAAGTCGATTCATTTCCGTATCATCTCTCCCTAGCTCTCCCACTCATTCCCAATCAGAGCCGTATCCGTACACGCGCACGTACGGATCTGTGCGGGAGGCCGATCAGTAATGGTCGTCCCTACCGCGACAACGGGGAGCGGAGAACGGTGCTATCGTTGGTTGATCACTTACGAGGCAAGCGCAGCTTGCAACATTGCGCGCGCGTAGCCTACGTTGTACGCGTAGGCGGTATATCCTCCACCGCCCGGATAATATGACTTGAAGTCCGGGCGTTCGCGATCCACATCGAGGGCGCGCGGATGCTCGGGGCAAACCCAGCGCGGATATCTCACCCGCACAAGTTCCGTCATGACCGCGAACATGTTCACCTCGCCTTCATCGAGCCAGACCTCGGCGTATTTTTCGTACGGCTTCTGAACGCGGACATTGCGGAAGTGAACGTGATTGATGCGATCGCGGCTTCCGAAATAGCGGCATACCTCGACGGGGTCCTCGCCCATTTCCTTCGTGACGCCGCAATCGAATGTTATGCTGTTCGCGGGGCTCGGGACGATGTCGATCAGTTTCTTCCAACCCGCCAAGCTGGCCATGATCTGTCCCGATCCGCGGCTCAGCGGCGCGGGCGGATCATTGGGATGCAATGCGAGGCGGACGCCAGATTCCTCAGCGACGGGCACTACAGCTTTCAGGAAGTACGAGATGTTCGACCACATCTCATCGAGCGTGTACGCGCCCTCAGCAGGCAACGGCGGCAGGTCCTTTACTTTGTCGTAATCGAACGCGGTGAGACCGGAACCGGCGCGGCCAGTCTCCTCGTAATAACCCTCGACGATGCGGTGAGCATAGAAGTTGTATTCGACAATCGGAAGACCGACACGGCCGGCAGCGCGGATGGATTCGCGGACTTGATCGATCTCCTCGTCGCGGCCCGGCCGGCCGTACAACGTGTTTGGAAATCCGGCGATCATCAGGTTCACGAGCGTCAAGCCGCTCGCTTTCAGGCGGTCCAGGCGCGCGCGAAGGTCGGCTTCCTGCCATGGAATCCGCGGACCGCCACCGAGGACGTAATTCACTCCGAGCTGCTTGATGCGCCGCAGGCCGGCGTCGTCGATCGTGTTTGCGGAGAGCTGGCCCGTCGAGGAGATAGCCGGGATCGCGCCCGCTAGGCCGCCGGCAGAGATCTCAAGGCAGATCTTCGGTGTGTCCGATGCTTCATTGCGCATCGGCGTTGTTTCGGCGGCGGCAATTGGAGCGCGTAATAGTGCGGCGCCGGCCGCCGTCTGGACGAGTTGCCTGCGGGTAATCTCTGATGTCATAGCGAAATTTAACCTCCTTCACATGATCCACATTGTGGGGAAAGGTTGCCCGATCTTCCGACGAACTAGCGGCTCTCTGAACGTCGCGATTATCGCACCTGGGTGGTGTCAACCCTTCGCAAAGTGCATTGAACATTTCGGACACGTCATACGTCCCCTGATTGTGTTTGGCTCACGTCCAGTGTGGTCGGCAAATCCGAAGTTGAGCGAAACGGGTCCGGCTGATACATGGACCAGCCAATTGACGGATGGCCGTCATCGCTCGTGTAGAGACGGATCGGTAGACGCTCCCCATCGAGAGCTGTAACTCCGAGCAGCAGGACGAAAACCGTGAACAAATTCCTCCTGATACTCATCTTCCGAAGCTCCTGCTGAATATTTTGGGTTTTATATCACAACATCGCAGGCGTCAGCGTGCAGACCAGGCTGCGCTTCTCGCCCGCTAGCGCATTACAAGTTCGGTATAGGTGCGCCCGAAGATGGACCGCTAAACCGCGACACCCAACCGAGGCAATAACCATGCGTTCTGCATTTGCGGGCCGAGAAGATATTCCGGAACGCTCCCGCGGCACTCGCGAAACAGCCACGGTAAATGGGGCGGGCAACCAAGTTCGATTCCGGCAGCAAACCGGCCTAACGAAATGAGATTAAAGTCGATCGGGCTCGGTCAAAAGGCCTGCACTGCAAGCCTGTCACGATTTGCGTCATTCGAACTGCAAATCGAAGGAGATCGCTCACCTGTCGGACACGAATGAGGCGGTTGATTCGCCACTAAGAAAGGTCGAACTGAAAAATCAACAGCGGGCGTGCAAGTTTGGAGTCCAAAGGCCGAGTCGCGAAGCGTTCGATAACGGTAAGTCTTTGACTGGTTTTGGTCGGGCCGCCGGGATTTGAACCCGGGACCTCTTGCACCCCAAGCAAGCGCGCTAGCCAGGCTGCGCCACGGCCCGAATTCTCAGTCTACCAGCGGCGTGGCGCTGCTACTTTCCGGGCCTGCGATCCGCCACGATGGTCACTTCCATGTCATCCGCCAGGCTCACCACCTGATTCACGAGGGTTTTTCCCCGCAGCCGGTCCATTCCTTTTCCCACCAAGCGAGGTAGAAAGATTTGCCTAGCGTTATGAAGCCGGGCGAACTCCACCAGCGCTTGCGCGTCGTCGGTACCGGCCAGCACTCGTGTCTCGATGTGCAGGTTGCGCGCAAAGCTCAGATGCCGGTTGACCGCTTCACGCTTTTCCGGCGGCAGCTTCTGCAAATCGGCTTCCTCATTCACATAGACGGCGAAGCAATCGGCGTGCAGAATGTCGGCTACTCGTTTTCCGCGCCGGATGAGCATGGCCGTGGATGGATCGTCGCTGATATAAATGACGACCGCTTCATCCCGGCCGCTTCCACGGAGCTGCTGCGCATCTGGTCCGCCCTGCGCGTTTTCGTCGTGCTCGATCCGCTGCTCAATCTCCTGCGCAGTCTGCCGCAACGCCAGCTCCCGAAGACCGACCAGCGTAGTTTCTTTGAAAAAATTCTGCAGTGCCGCGCGAGCCTTGTCGGGCGGATAAACGACGCCGCGCTCCAGCCGATTCAGCAGGGCCCGGGGAGTGAGATCCACCATCACCACGTCGTCCGCCTGCTTGACGACCCAGTCCGGAATCGTCTCCCGCACCTTTACGCCCGTGATTTGCGTCATCTGATCGTTCAGACTTTCCAAATGCTGAACGTTCATCGTCGTCAGGACGTCGATACCGCTATCCAGAATCTGCAACACGTCTTCCCAGCGCTTCTCATGGGCGGAGCCGGGGACATTGGTGTGGGGAAATTCGTCGATCACGGCTACTTGCGGCTTGCGCGCGAGAATCGCTTCCGTGTCCATCTCCTCGAAGACGGAGCCCCGGTATTCCACCTTCTTGCGCGGGATCATTTCCAGCCCTTCGGTCTTGGCGATGGTGTCTTTCCGGCCGTGTGGCTCGAAATAGCCGATCGCCACATCGACCTCTTTTGCACGCAGCGATTGTGCTTCTTCGAGCATCTGGTAGGTCTTCCCCACGCCCGCCGCGTACCCTAAAAAGATCTTCAGCTTACCTCGTTCACTCATCAAACCCGCAGCTCACGCCTTTCCCGCCCAGGCGAAGCGATATCCAACCCAAGGCTCTGTCAAAATGTAGCGCGGATGCGCCGGATCGGCCTCTATCTTTTTCCGTAACTGACTGACAAATACGCGCAAATATTCCACCTCATCTCCGTACTCGGGTCCCCACAAGGTCTGGAGCAGCTTGCGGTGAGCGATTGGCTTGTTCGCGTTCGACAACAAAAACATCAGCAGATCGAATTCTTTGGGCGTCAGCCGCACGGGCTGGCCCCGGACCGTCACGTGGCGGGCCGCAGGGTCTACCGTAAGGTCGTCCGATATCGTCATCGGCTGCATCTGCTCGGGCGGCGTTGAAAGACGCCGCAAGTTGGCCCGTATGCGCGCCATCAGCTCGTTCACGCTGAATGGCTTGGTGATGTAATCGTCCGCCCCGGCATCGAGCGCCGCAATCTTGTCCGCTTCCCGATCGCGGACCGAAAGCACGATAATCGCCGCTTCCGAGGACGCGCGAATGGCCCGGCAGGCGGCCATCCCTCCCATTCCAGGCATATTCATGTCCAGCAGAATCACGTCCGGGCTGAAGTCGTGCAGGGTTTCCAGCGCCTCTTCTCCCGTACGGGCTTCATATGGCTCGTATCCGTTGGAGGTGAGAGCGGTCCGCATGATGCGGCGGATCTGCGGCTCATCGTCGACCATCAGGACGCGGCCTGCGCTCATGCACGCTGCTGCCCGGATTCAATCGGCAATTGCGCCGGCGGCAGCGCAATCGTGAATCTCGAGCCCTCTCCGACCTGGCTCTCAACGGCTGCCGACCCTCCATGCGCCTCGACAATCTCTTTTGTGATCGCCAGTCCCATGCCGGTCCCCTGCACGGCCGACCTGTCATAACGCCCGCGATAAAACTTGTCGAATACGTGCGCCTGTTCGAGCTCCGTCAAACCCGCGCCACGGTCTCGAATCGAAATCGCAATCAATCCATTTCGCTCTTCGGCGGAAACGGTGATGCGGGAACGCGAGGGGCTATATTTAATCGCATTGTCGAGCACCTGCTTCACCGCTTGCGCAATCAATTCGCTATCGGCCCAGACGGGCGGCAAATCGAGCGGGATCTCGACATCGATCTGGTGCGATGCCGCGCGCCCGCCCAACGATTGAATGGCCGTCTCGATCAGTTCCCGAACTGCGAGCGCAACGCGATCGAGCCGCATCCGATCGGCATCGATCCGCGCCAGGTGAATCGCTTCATTCAGCATGATTCTGAGTCCACGCGCTTCCTGCTGGATCACTTCCACGAGATCCTGATGCTGTTCCGGCGTCACGCGGACCGGCCCCAGCAGCATGTCCGCGGCAGCTTCAATCGCGGTGAGCGGACTCTTCAGGTCATGCGCCAGAGCGTCAATCATAACCGATTTCAGCTCTTCGTTTCGCCGCACGGCTTCCGCACGGCTTCCGGCCTCCTGCGCTTGCGCCTGAGCCAATCCTACGGCAATCGTGTTTCCAACGGCCTGGAGCGTGCGTTCCGGCAACGATTGACCGCAGAGCCCCAAGCTGCCGAAACTGCGGTTTCCTAAAGTAACCGGGAGGAACGCGCACGCGTTCGCGGCATTCCTTTCCGCGGCGCCGCTGCGCGACACCCTCTTTAAGATTTCTTCCGGTATTCCGCGCTCTTTCCCGGAGCGCTGAATGTGCCCGGTAGCGCTTTCAAATAGCGCAACTTCCTGAAAACCGAACAGCTCGACGCATTTATTGACGATCAGCCGGCGTATATTCCCGCCTTCGCTGAATAACATCGCGCGGTTTAGAGCGTACAGCTTTTCCGCCTCTTCCTGCTGCGAAGCGAGTCGATCGCGCTGCTGCCGCAGACGACGAGACAAGTTCGTGGCGATCAAAGCCACGGTCAAAAAAACGAGCAGCGCGACCCAGCCTTGCGGATCTCCGATGGTGATGGAGCCGACGGGCGGTATGAAAAAGTAATCGAGAGCCAGTGTCGCCGCAATGGATGCGATGACCGATTTCGAATGCTCTGCCGTACACGCCTGTCAACAAAACGCTGAACAGCAAGGCGAGGGCCGCGACCGTAGAGCTCAAGTGCAAAACGCGATGGCAGACCAGCGTAACGGCGAGAACACCCGCCAACGGGATCAGGGTTGCGCGGAAATGCACGACCGCCGCTCTCATTTCATCTACAGTTTACTGGGATTGCAGAACGATCGACCGATGAACCGCGGCGCTCGTGTCAAGCCTGCGCGGCGGTCGGCTTGGCCGCAGCCTGGCTGGCATTCACCGCTGCCCCGACCGTCGCCACCGTTTCCCCGCCCTGCACGACTTCAACCGAATAACTCTGCAGCGGGCTGAGCTTCACCATCTCATGGAGATACTCATTAAACAACGACAGGTTGAGATACTGCGCGTTTAATCCCGTGATGAAAAACTTTCCCGGCCCGGCCTGATGAATACTGGTTGCAGTCGCGGCGGCCAGCGCACGATGCCATAGCTTCACAAAATCGATACAGCGCGCTTCACCGGCTTCGGCGTGAGCGAAAATCTCGTCCGGTTCAAGGTCCATGAAACGCAGCCGCATGGCGCGGTGTCCCATGATTCCCTCGAGATGCCCCTTACCGCCGCAGCCACAAAAGTGCTCTTTTGGATCGAGCGTCACCACCGAGTGACCGGCTTCCCAAACTCCGTCAGTGTACGGATATTGCCCAAAGCCGATACCGGTTCCTAAGGTCCAAACCCGAATCAGCCGGTCCAGGTGCCCGCGCCGCGCGGCGATTCCGGCGGCCATTACATCCGCGTCGTTGAACACGGAAACAGGAACTCGCCCGAACAGCGATCCGCACGCCTCGGCGAGCGAGGTCTGCATGTTTATGCCCTTGAACTGGATTAGATTGGGCGAATCTTCGACAATGCCATTGCGCACAATTCCCGGCATGCCCAAGCCGATGAAGGCCGGCGCCTGCTTCAGTTCCAGGTCGCGAATCAAGGCGACGATCCGCTGCACGATCGCCTCGGCAGGCACGCCGTACAGCGTGTCCGTGATGGACTGATCTTCAGGATCGCCGCGCAGCGATCCTGAGATTTCGTGATCGGAAACCCTCGCCACCGTTATTCTTTCCGTGATCAGAACGCCAATGCCGTGTGCCATGGTGATGTACCGGCTTACACCGATCCGAGTTTATTCATGCCATTAAACGCCGCGGCTTTGTAGCATTCCGCGAGCGTCGGATAGTTGAATACGGTATCGATGAAATAATCCAACTTGCCCTTCAGAATCAAGACGGCCTGCCCAATGTGCAGCAACTCGGCTGCACCCTCTCCGATGATGTGAACGCCCAGCAAATCGCGTGTCTCGCGGTGAAAGATCAACTTCAGGCGGCCGGTGGTATCGCCGCGTATCTGCCCGCGAGCAATCTCCCGATAATACGCCACGCCCACCTCGTACGGTACATCTTCGTCCGTCAACTGTTCTTCAGTTTTGCCGATGAACGAAATCTCCGGAATCGTATAGATGCCAAACGGGAAGTAGCTCGGGTTGGACGAAACCGGCTTATGGAATGCGTGAGCAACGGCACTTCGTCCCTGTTCCATGGATACGGACGCGAGACTGGGGAATCCGATGACGTCGCCGACCGCATAAATATGCGGCTCCGCGGTTTGATAGTGCTCATTGACCGCGATGCGGCCGCGTGAATCGGCCTGCAGGCCCGCCGCTCCCAGATTCAGCTCGTCCACATTTCCCTGCCGGCCCACCGCGTAGAGCAACGCGTCGCCGGGAACCTTTTTATTGCTTTCCAGATTCGCGACAACGCCCGCGCCGCCCTGCGTCTCTTCGACGCTACTGACCTCTTCGTTCAGCCGCATGGTGACTCGATGATCGCGCAAGTGATAGGAGAGAGCTTCTACAATTTCGGCGTCGGCAAACTCGAGCAGTCGCGGACGCTTTTCGATGAGCGTCACACGAACGCCCAAGGTTGCAAAAATGCAGGTGTATTCGACTCCGATCACGCCGCCGCCCACCACAATCAGAGTCCTTGGAACGGACGGCATGTCCAAAATCTGATCGCTATTTATGATGGTGCGGCAGTTGATGGGAACTTTCGGCGAGGAAGCCGGCTTGGTTCCGACGCCGATCACCACAATCTCCGCCTTGACTTCCGACGAACCTTTCAAGCTTGTAATTTGAACGGTGTGCGCGTCCTTGAAACTGGCGGCCCCGGTCAGCACGTCGATGCCGTTCCGCGAAAGCTGGGCCTGCGTGACGTCGATCTCGGTCTTGATCACGTGCTGGACCCGGAACGACAAATCCGCCATCGTGATCTTCTCTTTTACGCGATAGCTGACTCCATAAATATTCTGATAGTTGTAGCCGGAGAGATGCAGAACGGCTTCCCGCATCGTTTTGCTGGGGATGGTCCCGGTATTGATGCAGACGCCCCCGATGACTTCGCGCTTTTCGATGAGAGCCACTCGCTTGCCGCTCTTGGCGCCCTGAATAGCCGCGCGCTGACCGGCCGGCCCGGAACCGATAACAACCAGATCGTATTCAGCCATGCGAAACGAGTATGTCCGAGTTTCTTGAGCCGCGCGATCCGCTGTCTCGCGTGGAGACAACATTCAGAGTATATCCCTGGGCGGGTTTGTGGGAGGCCGACTCCCTTACGGTCGCGGTTCAGTAACGAGCGTTATTTGGGATTTGTGTCCTGGGTCTTATCGGACACCTTAGTAGCTGTTTTGTGGATGCCCTTCTTCGTGGCGTGGGTGGACTTGGTGGCTCCCTTTTTGACGGCGTGTCCGGTCTTGTCGGCGCCCTCTTTCGCGGCAGTCTTGGAATCGTGCCCGGCTTGTTTCAGGTCCTGGCCAACTTGTGCATAAACCGGAGCGGCAACCGGCGCCAGCAGCAATGCGATGGTGAACAATGCAGACTTCATCTGTTTCCAGTATAGGGCAGCACAGTGCGCTCGATCACGCTGTCTGCGGCGTCTGAACGTGCGCGGAAAAGCGATGCAGCAACTCGTCTTCGAACGAAAAATCAGGCCGCGGGAAGCCGCGCTTTTTCAGGTAAGCGCGATAGGTGGTCTTCAGGCCCACAACAAAGTCGGTCGGTTTGAAAGCCAGCATGCGCTGAGCTTTAGTGACGATTTGCGTGATCGCCGGCACGTCGAAATAGGAACCGAAGTAGAGCTTCTCACCCAAAACCTGTCCGCCGGCACGATGAATCAGCTCGCGCGGAATGGAGAGAACGTGCGGCTGCTTCACGCCAGCGACTCGCGCCAAGTCGAGTACCAGCTCATGCTGCGTGATGGCGCGCTGATTGGCGGTATTGAAAGCGTGCCCTACCGCATTGCGCTGCTCCATGACTTTGATCGCCAACTCCACCAGATCCTTTACATAAATAAATTGCATGAGCCGGTGACCTTCGCTCGGCAGAATGACAGGACGGTTGGCGCGAAAGCGATCCCAGAAGAATGCTTCGCGGTAAAACGGGTCGCCCGGCCCATAGACGAAGGGCGGCCGGAGGGTCGCGATGGGAAAACCGGAACGCTGGTGCATGCGAAACAGCGCGCGTTCGCTCATGGCCTTGTTGCGCGCATAGGGGCTGGGGTGATCGTCCGGGGCGAGCGCATCGCCTTCGTGATGGTTCAGCCCGTCACCGTAAGCCGCCACGCTCGACATAAATATGTAGCGGCTCACTTTACCGTCGAATAATTGTGCGGTGGCCTCGACCTGCGGCCCGGTTGTGCCGTGTTCCCAGTCGTAGGCCAAGTCATACACCACATCGAACCGGACCGAACCTACCGCTTTTTTTACCGCGTCGGGGGAATTGCGATCCGCCACTAAGTTGTGGACACGTTTGCCGAACGAATGGCGGGATTTCCGGTGCAGAATGTAGATCTCGTGCCCGGCCCGGAGCAGCTCAGTGACCAACAGACGCCCAATGAAGAGCGTTCCTCCGATTACGAGGATCCGCTTGGTTTCGGATTCAGCCGATCCGTTGGCGTCGTTTGTCATCGCGCTGCTGTGAGCGCCCGCAACTTGCCGGGGCATGGAGTTATACCTACACTGTTAGACGCCCCACGCCCTGAGGCGTCTTAATCGTAATATTCAAGTCCAAGATGGGTGATCAAGTCTTCACCCCGCATCCAGCGAAGCGTATTCTTCAGCTTCATTAGTTGGATGAATATGTCATGTTCGGGATACAAACCGGGAGCGGTCATAGGTCCTTTGAAGTAGAAGGACAGCCATTCCTGAATGCCTTTCATACCCGCTCGCTGGGCCAAATCCAGGAAAAGCACTAGATCGAGCACGAGCGGGGCGGCGAGAATCGAATCGCGACACAGAAAGTCGATCTTGATCTGCATCGGATAGCCGAGCCACCCGAAAATGTCGATGTTGTCCCAGCCTTCCTTGGCATCGCCGCGCGGTGGATAGTAGTTGATTCGCACCGCGTGATAGAGATCTTTGTAAAGTTCCGGATACAAGTCGGGCTGCAGGATCTGCTCGAGCACGGAAAGTTTCGTCTCTTCCTTGGTTTTGAAAGAGCCAGGATCTTCGAGCACCTCTCCGTCGCGGTTTCCTAATATGTTGGTTGAGAACCAGCCGCGCACGCCCAACATGCGTGCTTTGAACCCCGGCGCGAGCAGGGTTTTCATATAGGTCTGGCCGGTCTTAAAATCTTTTCCGCAGATCGGCACCGCGTTTGCTCCGGCGAGCTCCAGCATGGCTGGAACATCGGTGGTGAGATTCGGCGCGCCGTTTGCAAACGGCACTCCCAACTTCAGAGCCGCGTAGGCATAAATCTGGCTGGGTGCGATCTCCGGATCGTTGCGCCGCAATCCCTCTTCGAAAGAAGATACGTTCTGATGAACCGCGGCTGGTTTGTGGTGTACTTCCGTCGATCCGCACCAGATCATGACCAAGCGACTGCACCCTTGCCGCCGCTTAAATTCCCGGATATCTTCCATGACGGCTTCGGCCAGATCCATCTTGCTTCGGCCGGTTTTCACGTTCGGCCCGTTGATGCGGCGGACGTAATCATGATCGAAGACGGCCTTCATCGGTTCGATCGCGGAAAGCGGATCTTTGAGCTGTTCGAGCAGCGGAGGATCGAGCACTTTCGCCCGGACTGCCGCCTGATACGCGTTGTCTTCGTAGATATCCCAGGTTCCAAAGGAGAGACACTCGAGGGGAGTGAGAGGAACGAAGTCCTTGATGCGCGGCGTATTTCCGTCGGTTCGTTTGCCGAGCCGAATGGTGCCGAGTTGCGTGAGCGAGCCGATGGGCGCGCCTAAGCCCTGCCGGACCGCCTCGACGCCGGCGATGAAGGTCGAGGTGACGGCTCCCATTCCGGGGATCAAAATTCCCAAACGGCCGTCGGCGGGCGCAATGGCCACATTCCCCTGTTTTGACAATGAAATTTCTCCAGAAGATGAACTGCGAGCGCAGGCGCTATGGAGGGCCGCACCTGGTCCGAAGAGGCCATTATCAGGGCCCTACGCGCTATACTAACATTCGATGTCGCACGGTGTGGCAACAACCGTTTCGACACTCATTGTGGACGACGAACAACTCGCCCGCGAAGAGTTGTCCTTTCTTTTGAGAGAATTTCCGGACATCGAAATTCTCGATTCAGCCTCGAACGGTCTCGAAGCAGTCAAGCTGATCGAACAACTGGAACCCGATCTGGTGTTCCTGGATGTTCAGATGCCTGGTCTCGACGGGCTGGGCGTGATCGGCCAACTGCGCGAACGCGGCGGACCTCAGCCGCACTTTGTCCTGACGACTGCGTTCGACAGCTATGCGGTCGAAGCCTTCCGGCTGCAGGCGCTGGATTATCTGATGAAGCCGATCGACCGGGAGCGGCTTGCAGAATCGGTGGAGCGCATCCGGAAGGTCGTGGAAGAAAAGCAGGCGCCCGGCGAACGCGCGCCCAGCGGCGCCACCGCACCGCAACGCAGCAAATTGCTGGTGAGAGCCAATAGCCGAAACCTGATTGTGGATGCGCAGGACATGATCTACGCCACCATCGAAGACGGCCTGATCACGGTGGTCACGTCTCAGTTTGAGGGCCAGTCGAATTACCGCACGATCGAAGAATTGCAATCGAACCTCGACCCCAATCTGTTCTGGCGCGTGCATCGCTCGTTTCTGGTGAATATTAATAAGATCCGGGAAGTGATCCCCTGGTTCAAATCGAGTTTTCAACTGAAGATGGACGACAAAAAGCAGACGGAGATTCCGGTGAGCCGGATTCAGACCAAACGGCTGCGTTCGCTGCTGAAGATATAGCGGGAAACAGTCCCCTACGGTCGTGGTTCTGCAAGAGGTGCGGTTCGAGGAGTTAGGCGGCTCTTTTTGCGTGTAGCGTAGCGTGTCAAGAGGTGCAGCGCAGGCGCCGAATCCGAATTAGCCGGAGCGCAACGCGGATGTATACTATCGGACTGAGTGATTCCGTTGCTTCCTAATTCAAGCTCACTTGAGCCTCCGCCGGAGTTGTCTCAGTAGATTGTGGGAACCGGTTCACACGGATGTGAGTTTAGGGAAAAGGCGGATCGGAATCAAAACAGATGACGGTGTAAGTGCCGCGGCGACGTCAACGTCCACGGCGGCACTTACCGAGATCCTTTTGCGTGCGAGACAAGGCGACGCCCCCGCTTTTGACGAATTGTTCGCTCTGCTCTACGATGACTTCCGGGATTTGGCAAGGAGTTACCTGATGCGAGAGCGCCGGGGCCACACGCTTCAACCTACCGCGCTGGTCAACGAAGCTTACGTTCGCCTTGTTAAACAAGGACAAGTCAATTGGCAAAACCGCGACCACCTGTTTGCGGTTGGCGCGATCGCGATGCGGCGGATTCTTGTAAATCATGCGATCGCCGCGAAGAGGCACAAGCGGGGGGGCGGCGCGCTCAAGATTACCCTTCAAGACGACATGATTAGTCTGGGGCGTGACGAGGACGTGCTCGCGATCGACGAGGCGCTGAAAACCTTGGCGAAGCTCAACCAGCGCCACGCCAAACTTGTGGAACTGCGGTTCTTCGGTGGTCTGAGCGTTCCGGCTGCAGCTAGGGTCTTGGGAGTGAGCGCAAGCACCCTCGAGAAAGACTGGAGATTTTGCAGTGCATGGCTCAAACAAGCGCTCTCCCCTTGAGGCAATCACCGATCCCGCTCTCTACCGGGATTTGGTAGACATCTTTTCACGCGTTCTCGATATCGAATCGGACAAGCGGGCATTCTTTCTTGAAGAGCACTGCCGCGGCCGGCCGGAGTTGCTGGGCCTAGTTAAGGCGCTCTTGCAAGCAGATCAAGAAGGTGGCGTAAACATCCCGCAAGACCCAGCAGAAGCGGCGGAAGATTCGTCGAACGGCGAATCTCTGGTGGGACGAACCCTCGCCCATTACCAGATCAGCGAGCAAATCGGCCAGGGCGGTATGGGAGTCATTTACCGCGGCACCGATACGCGGCTCGGGCGAACAGTCGTGCTTAAGGTGATGCGTCCCGCTCTGCTGAAGGACCGAATGTCCCGGGAACGGCTGGTGCGCGAAGCCCAGGCTCTTGCTTCCATTGACCATCCAAATGTGTGCACCGTTTATGGCATTGAGGAAGTAGACGGTCTGATGTTCATCTCGATGGCGTATTTGACAGGTGCGACGCTGGACCACAAGCTTGGGAACGGTCCCTTACCCGTTAAGGAAGCTGTCGATATCGCCATCCAAACTGCTCGCGCGCTTGCGGCGGCACACGCGAAAGGGATCATACACCGCGATATCAAGCCTTCCAACGTGATGCTGACCGATGGCGGCCTTGGGACGCAAGTCCGCGTGCTCGATTTCGGCATCGCACGCCTGAATGAGGGAAACGCGCTGACTGAAAAAGGTCTGGCAATCGGCACGATTTGCTACATGGCGCCAGAGCAAGTCACTGGATCGCAGGTGGACGCTAGAGCCGACCTGTGGTCGCTCGGCATGGTGCTCTACGAGATGCTCGCGGGACACGTGCCCTTCGATAGCGACTCACTCAGCGAGACACTAGCGGTCATCGCCGGCCCGACGCCCGTTCCGATCCACGGCATCGGCCGGACGCTGCCGTCCCAGCTTATTTCGATTCTGTCGAAAGCCACGGATAAGAATCCGGCGAAGCGCTATCAGAGCGCGCATCAATTTGCGACCGAGCTGGAGATCTTTCGAGGCAAGCTCACCACAAATACCCTGACAACATCCGCTCGGAAGCGTCGACGGAGCTTAATGGCCGCGCTGCTGGCCGGGGTGCTTTGCATCGGAGTTGCCGTGGCCGTTCTGATCAAAATCAGCGAATCCTTAACGAACGCGCCCGCAATCGTTCCATTCACGTTCGACCCCGGATATCAACAATACCCTGCGATTTCCCCCGATGGCAAGACAATAGCTTTTACCGGAAATGGAAGGGAGGGCACTCGACCGCTCGAGATTTACGTGCAGCTTATCGATTCCACGGAGGCCTTGCGCGTGACGAACGCGCCGGCGGGGTTCGAGGACCGCTTCCCGGTTTGGAATGAGAGCGGATCGAAAATTGCTTATATCCGTGGAAAGCCCGAAGCGCATTTTGGTCGCATTCTCATTGTTTCCTCACTTGGTGGAACTCCCGTTGATTTAGGCGTTGATGGCGTATTGCGATTAGGGAAGCTCTCCTGGAGCCGGAACGGCGACTCACTTGCATTTTCGGGGGTCGATCACTCAGGCAACGAGGCCATTTTTGAGGTTTCACTACAGGACGGCTCTGTTCACCAAAGGTCGTTTCCAACAGACGGTGAAAGTGACTGCTGTCCTCAGTACGACCCGCAGGGCAAGCGTTTGGCTTACGTCCGAAACGGCGTCAATATCGTGATCGCACGATCGCATACCCAACCGGAACGGCGGATTTCCGCCGAGATTTCTTATCCTGCACTCGCCTGGACGCCCGATGGAAACGCGATTGTGTATTCGTGGTTCGGGGAACTGGCGAAAGTAAATGTTGCCACTGGCGCGGTGTCACACCAGAATGAAGCGCTGTTCGGCTCGCATATTCGCGACATCGCCATCCGTGGAAAGCGCATGGCTTTTGTTAGAGGCGATGTTCGCCATAGTATTTGGCAACTGAACCTTGAGTCCCTGCGCGGCAAAGGCGGCGGGAATGCCCAAGGCATCGAGTTGACGGCATCAACCAAAAATGAGGACAGTCCAGACTTTTCTTCCGATGGCGCATGGATTGCCTTTGCATCGGACCGTTTGGGTTTGAATGATATCTGGATCGGGGCGGCGGACGGTACGAAACTGCGCCGTCTGACGTCCTTTGAGGGGCAAAGCGCAGGTACCCCCAGATGGTCGCCCGATGGTAAGTGGATCGCATTCGATTTACGTAAGCACTCCTTGAAACCGGAGGTTTGGGTCATGCCGGCATTGGGTGGGTCCGCTCGCCCACGTCCCGCAGTCCCAGGCGGTGGGGACGTACCGAGTTGGTCGCACGACGGGCGTTGGATTTATTACCACTCACCTGCGGAGGACGAAATCTTCAAGCAACCATCAGAAGGCGGACCTTCCATTCAGGTGACTCAGCACGGAGCCTTCGAGGGCTTCGAATCGGCCGATGGCAAGTACTTGTACTACTCGAAAAGTACGCCGAACTCCGGCATCTGGCGGCTTGATCTGCGTAACAAAAGCGAAGCTCCGGTTACCGAGTTAGCGCAAGCGGCGGCGTACCGCCAGTGGGTGCCGGCGCCGAATGGAATTTACTTTGTCCCGAACGCAGAAGCGCTCAATCCAGGCGCTGCCGTGCGTTTCTTCGATTTCGCAACCGGCAAAACATCGCGAGTCGCTTTGGTGGGAAGACTGGACAACTCAGGGCCAGGCGCCCTGGCGGTTTCGCGTGACGAAAAGAACTTGCTGTATGTCCACGTCGACCGGGACAACCGTAACATCATGCTGGTCGATAACTACAGACCGTAAATAAGGAAAGGGGGACGGCGGATTGGCTGTCCCCCTTTTTCTGGCGAGGCTACTGAATGCCTCCATTCCCAGCCGCGTACCACGTCATCGTGTTACCGGAACCGATGAACCCCAATTGCCAGGACTGCTCCGCGTAGGAGTACACGAGCACACTGGCCTGCGTGCCGCCATTGAACGAGGACACCCAGAGCGGCCGCCCATCGGCAAGGTTGCCGCCGAATGAACTGGTGTTGGTGGCGAGGTTCCAGGTGAGCACACCGTTGCTAACGGTGCCCAGGAACCAGTTATTATCGCCCGGATAGTAGAACATCAGTTGTGAAGTGCCTGCATTGAGGAAGTCGCCTGTCCAGAACGGCCGCCCATCGCCAAGGTTGCCGAAACCGGCGGTATTGTCTGCGAGACTCCAACTCAGTGCACCTGCTGAATTGATGGAACCGAGAAACCAATTATGGTCGGAGATCGAGTAGAACATGATATTGTCATGGCCCGACTGCATGAACGGGGCCACGAAGAACTTGTCCCGGCTGATATCGCCGAATCCGGAGCTGTTGCCGGCGCGAACCCAGTTCAGCTTCCCGGAAGCACTCACCGTTCCGAGGAACCAATTTCCATCCCCGGGGTAATAGAACAACACGTCCGTGCGCCCGTCTCCGAGGAAGTCGCCTGTGAAGAAAGCGTGATTAATATTCAGGTTGCCGAATCCTCGGGTATTGCCCGCGAGATTCCAGGTTAATTGTCCTGAATTATTGATGGAGCCGATAAACCAGTTGGAGTCCCCAATGGAGTAGAACATGACCTGCTGACTTCCCGAATGCGTGAAATCGCCTGTGAAAAACTTATCGGCGGAGATGTTTCCAAAACCGGTGGTGTTGCCCACGAGAGTCCAAGTTAGTTGGTTCGATGCACTGACGGTCCCGAGAAACCAGTTCTTGTCGCCAATGGAATAGAACATCACTTGCTGCTTTCCGGAATGCGTGAAATCGCCCGTGAAAAACTTGTCGGCGGATATGTTTCCGAAGCCACTCGAGTTATCCACGAGAGTCCAGGTTAACTGCTTCTCGCCGTTGAGCGTCCCTAAAAACCAGTTTCCATTGAAACTATGGTAGGAGAGTACGTCGCTCTGCCCGTCGCCATTGAAATCTCCTGAGAATCTCATAGCAGCTTGATTCTGCATGATTACGCGGTCAATTAAGGCGGGCCCGGGAAAATCCGCCATAATGACGCCTATCCGTGGATAATTTGAGTTATTGTTCCAGTTGGTAAGAAAGTTGGTAGTAAGCGGGTTGGTTCCGTCGTAGTAAATACTGCAAACATAGCCCCGCGGTCCGCAGGCGCCTCTCGGAAAATCGGGATACCAATTGACATTGCTTCCTGTCTGGCTGTCTTCAACTATGCCTGTATCACCCAAAGGCGAATTCGTGGCCGGAAGAAACTGACCGCTTGCGACGAAATAGGGATAGACTGTCTCGGGAATTTTGCCTGTGTAACCAGTCGAGCCGCTTAGATAATTGATGTAATAGCGATCCAGATTGCCGACCGCCGCAACGTTCAGCCAGTTCTTTACATCTACCCACTTTCCATACTGATCCGAGATACCGCTGTTAAAAGCGTAGTTATCCTGCGCGAACAGCGATGCGTACGGAATCCCGTAGGTAGCTCCCGCGTCAAAGTCCTGTAGGATGACAATCTTTCCGCGAATGTTGTGAAGGCTCGGATACTGCCAGAGATTGTTTGTCGAGACTGGCGGGATCCAGAAATGGGAGTCCTTGTCGTAATACTTGGCGAAAGCCTGCTCAAAGGAGAGAGTGTTGCCTGAGCCGCTATAGCCGCAACTACCGAACCGCATGAGGACGAACTCGCCGGGATGTTGATCCAGAAATGCGTCGATGTCATTCAGAGTGTCCTGGAACGATTTTCCCAAGTTGATCTTGCCGTGATTGTCCTGGAACAAATCATTCTGCTGATAGGCTCGAATGTCGAAGACGCGCAACCCCGACGCGAGTTGCGTGGGAAGGTCCATCGCCTGGGTCTGAGAATAGAGATGGTTCTGGAGGCTAGTACCGATCGCCATGGTGTCGTGTGAGCCCGGAATCGAGACTTGGGTGAGCAACAGGTCATCAGACAGCGAGGCCATCCAGTCGGGATGAGAGGTCTTTTGGTTACTGTCGTAAGAATACGACGGGTCGTCGTTGGCCAAGAGAGCGCTGGGGACCAGCAAACAGCCAACAATAGTGAGGGAAGCCCAGAACGTGCTGAGTCCCGTTGTAAATCTGGCCCTGCTCACAGTTTTCGTCCATGAGGGAGCTAAATCATGAATCATCAATTCTCCTTGGGGCAGGACGGCTATGCGCGCGCTTATTCTGCGCTGGCGCCTGCTCGACCAATACGCAACGTGCACCACGAAAACCCGTAACGCGGCATGGAAGATTTTCGGAATTTCGATAGCATGCGGGTCTCCAAAAAGAGAGCAGAAGACGACCTGCAACCGTCCGGCTAGTGATGCTGAACACTCGTTTAGAGCGGGGATTCCAGGCGCAACGTCCGGTTTTCAGGCCCTGGATTGTCGGACGTGCTCGTATCGGGCTGTGTTGGGCCGGCAATTCGAAGGGTATCGGCTGCACCCGCGACGGATCTCACGTCTGAAAAATTGGTGGGATAGCTCCTGGTCGGCTGCGATGAAAAGCTTTGGCATGGGGCGCGTCTCTATACTCTGCGATATAGATATAGCCCATGACTGAGGTCAATCCTGAAGCGTTTATCCCCTCAAAACACAGTGGTTTCATATCATGCTCTCGCTGGC
Organism: uncultured Acidobacteriaceae bacterium; assembly: GCA_963722935.1. Taxonomy (GTDB): domain Bacteria; phylum Acidobacteriota; class Terriglobia; order Bryobacterales; family Bryobacteraceae; genus Bog-105. The sequence goes on from CAVROY010000004.1 coordinate 1,098,757, forward strand.
AGGCGGAGAGCAGCACGGCTACGGAATCATGCGGGAAGTGCTGAATCGCACTACCGGAAGGGTGCGGCTGTGGGCGGCCACGCTGTATGGATCGATCAAGCGGCTGATCAAGGCGGAACTGATCGAGGAATCCGACGAACGGCCCGCACCGGAATTGGACGACGCGCGACGGCGCTATTACCGGCTGACGGCCCTCGGCCGGCGAGTGCTCGATGCGGAGTGTGAGCGCCTGCAGGAATTGGTTCGCTCAATTCAAGTGAAACGAGCGCTGGTGACCGAATGAATCTCGCATGGCGCATCTACCGGTGGTTGGCGGAAGCCTTTCCGCATGAATTCAATTTGGTCTATGGCGAAGAGGTGATGCAAGTCGGAGAGGACGTGCTGCAGGAGATCGCCAAACGAGAGGGAGTCGCCGGGCTGGTCCGGCTCATCGCCGACATCGCGATTCGCGTACCGCTCGAATACCTGAGCGAAATGCGCCGCGACATGCGATACGCATTGCGAGCGCTGATCAAGTCGCCCGGATTTGCGCTGGGTCACGCTCCAAAGTGACAGGCATGCGAAACCTGAGCGCGTCTTCGGGGAACTTGTATCACCCGATTATTTTTCCGTGCTGGGTGTCGAACCGCAGCGTGGACGTCTGCTCAGCACCGGACTCGACAAGCCCGGCAATGCGCCCGTTGTGGTGATCAGCGATCGTTTCTGGCGCAATCGGCTCAACTCCTCTGCCAACGCGGTGGGACACATTCTTCGCGTGAATGGGCAACCCGCGACCATCGTGGGAATTACGCCGAAGAATTTCAATGGCCCTTTTCATGAATCCGGCTGAGTTGTTCGTTCCGATCACCGCGCCGGCCGCGCTTGCGCCGGAGCTGGCGAACAACGCCTGCATCAACGCACTGCCAAGGAGTTCCTGGCAATGATGTGCCTGGCTCCGGGCGTCACGATTGCCTCCGCGCAAGCCGGTCTGGACCGGATCACACGCCGTCTCGACGAGCAGGATCCTTCGGCGCCGGTGCGCGCCGACAAAGGCCGACGCGTGACCTTGCTTCCGGCAGGGACCATGATGCCGATTCCCCGGAATTTGAGGCCCGTAGTAGCCGGATTTTTTGTTGTTTTGATGGGGCTGATTATGGCCATTGCGTGCATGAATCTGGGCGTGCGTAAGGGACAGGTGCTGCGGCTGGTGCTGCGCGAAGGCGCGGCTCTGATCAGCATCGGAACGGTTCTTGGATTTCTGGGCGCGTTCGTGATGGCAAAAATACTTTCGGCGCTGACGAAAGATTTTGCCGACGCGTTTCGGTTCGGTACGAACGATCCGCGCTTGCTCGTCGGGGCGCCATTGCTGCTGGCAGCGCTGGCTATGCTGGCCTGCTATGTCCCGGCGCGCAGATCGACCAAAATCGATCCGTTAACGGCACTGCGGCAGGAGTAGGGGACCGACTAACATCGAATATGCGAATCGCACTCATAGGCGATTACAGCGCGGCGGTGACGGCGCACGTTGCCATTCCGGCCGCTTTAGAACTGGCCGCTAACGCGCTGAATGTCGCGGTCGAACCAGTGTGGATACACACGTCGAACCTGAGGAGCGAAGACGAGGTACTGTCGCTGCTTGGTTATGAAGGAATCTGGTGTGTGCCTGCGTCTCCTTATGCGAATACCGAGGGTGCGATTTCGGCGATCAGGCTGGCGCGGACTCGCGGAATCCCATTCTTGGGAACGTGCGGCGGGTTTCAGCATGCTTTGATTGAGTACTTCCGCAACGTGATCGGCGTCAGGGATGTGGCACATGCCGAACTGGATCCGAGCGCGGAGCACCCGCTGATTGCCAGGCTCTCGTGCTCTCTCGTGGAAGTCGTGGGCACGATTCGGCTAACCTCGGGCTCGTTGACTGAAAGGCTCTACGGGAAAGATTGCGTGGAGGAAGGCTATCACTGTAATTACGGGCTGAACTCCGAATACGCTCGATTGCTTCACGATCGAAACGATCTTCTGATTGAAGGCAGGGACGATGCCGGCGACATCCGGATCGTTCGATTGCCGCATCACCCGTTTTTTCTGGCGACCCTTTTCCAACCGGAGCGTTCGTCTCTGAAGCGGTGGTTCATCCTCTGATCCGCGAGTTTGTGTCTGCATGTGTGGGCCAAGAAGCGCGGCAGCGAGCCTGATTGACATAGGAAGATCTTAGTAGTAAAGTCTTCCTAGATGCCGCGTGGAGCACAGCCACCCCGACCCACCGATGCCGAACTGGAGATCCTGACGGTGCTCTGGAGCACAGGTCCGGCCACGGTCAGGCAGGTTCATGAGCGCATAAGCCAGCGGCGCCCGGCACAGTACAGCACCATTCTGAAATTCATGCAGATTATGGCCGACAAAGGACTTCTTCTGCGCGATGAGGAACAGCGCGCGCATATCTACAAAGCTGCCCGTCCCCGTGAATGGACACAGCAACAACTCGCCGGCCATCTGTTGGAACGTGCGTTTAGCGGTTCGGCAAAAGCACTTCTGATTGGCGCGCTATCGGCCCAAAAGGACAACCAAATCCGAACTGGCCGAGCTTCGCAAACTGGTGGACGAGTATGCAAAGGGGCTCAAATGAGCCTGCTGGAGCTTCGTGGTCAGGGCACAGATTTCGGAGGCGCTGGGTTGGACTTTGATCCACTTGCTGTAGTCGCTCAACGAGGATGTGGTCTACATCATCTCGGATGAAGAGAAGGCCGCCTTCGAACTTCTGAAAACGGACGAAGAACGCCGTCAGTTCATCGAGCAGTTCTGGGCGCGTCGCGATCCCACATCGGGCACGCCCGAGAACGAGTTCAAGTAAGAGCATTACCGACGGATCGCCTACGCCAACAACCCTTGGGGAGGGGATTTACCCGGTTGGAAGACCGATCACGGGCGCATCTACATAAGGTACGGACCGCCCGATGAAATCGAGTCTCACCCGTCCGGCGGCAGCTACAAGCGTCCGGAGTCGGAAGGCGGCGGCTCAGTTATGACCTATCCTTTTGAAGACTGGCGCTACGTTCACTTCGAAGGCTTCGGCAGCTTGAGCATCGAATTCGTCGACACTGCGTCATCGGGAGAATTTCGGATGACGTTGGACCCGAACGAGAAATATAAGAAACGCTCCTAACGGAACTCGCCAAGGGCTATGCCCCAAAGACGAAGGTATTAATCAATCTGCAGTCGCATTTGTTGTGAAGACGCCGATATGGAGTAAGTGGGGATATCGGCGACGGTATGAAGGCGACAATTCTTACAATTCTGCCGCATCCGGGTGAACGGCAAGTGCAAGTCCGGCCCGCGGCGGCGGGTCAAATTTCTGGGCCGCAAGGGGAACGGTTGGTACCGGCTGTCACGAGCGCACCGGGTCACACGATACCGTCGATCGAATCTGTCATACTCCACAAACTGCTTGCCGAACTCGAGGCCCGCGAGGTCGCGCGCGTTCCACAGCCTTACCTGGTGGAGCAGTTGCCCGCCGCCCGGCACACGGCGTTAATCCGCACTCTGTGGGGTTCGCTTTGGGCCTTGTCCATCGTTTTTTGCGTGGTCGTCGTCAAGTACGTCGACAGCCAGCAGACGGCACGCACAGTGGATGCCGCCCAGGCCCAATCGATCAATAACGTGACAGCCGCCATCGACGTTCAGAAGACTCAATTTTCGAACATGGTGGAGTCGCTGCAAGGCCTGGCCGCCGTGATCGCCTCGACATCGGCACGCACGGCTGCCATCCCGGGAATGCTGCGGCGGCTGACCAGCGACCTGAAGCAAACGACCGCGCTGCCGGTCATTGAGTCGGGCGAACCCGCACCCGAACCGGAACCGGCGACAGTTCCGGCCATCCTCACGCCGGGCCAGCAGGGAGGCTCAATTGGAATCTCCATGGGCGGTCATCGTCACCCACCGATGGAGGACTCGATCGCGCCATCCGATGTGGTGGTCCATCACAACTATCTCGGGATGATGGACTATTGGCTGGTGCCACGCGTCGTATCCGGCGTGTGGATCATGACCAAAGTGGTGCCGATTGCGGAAGGCCCCGCGGGGATTTTAGTCCACGATGTGGCAGAAGTTAAAGATTACATCGTGACGCCGAAGCGCGATTGGATTGCGGCGCCGGAGGCGAACGAGAATCGTTAGCGGGGTGGCCGGCGCCGTAAACCGCGCGTGCAATTTCTCAAGAAATAGACTCTTGTTTCTTCGGCTGCGCACCAAGTTGCTTGCCACCTCGTCAAGAAACGTGCATCGCCAAGCGCTTGGGCGCGATGCGGCGATAACTTTCGTGAAGTAACTCGCGAACCTCTTCCCAATCGATCTCTGCACCATCGAGGCGCAGGGCGACCCAACCTCTGGAAGCGAGATAGGCCGGCAGGTAAAAGCGTTCGGGCTGCGCCTTGACGAGCAATTGGTTGTCGCCAGGTGCGACTTTGCAGGTCACCGCAACTATGCCGTCACCATGGTGGTTATCGAGGTAATAGGCAAACTTCTTCTTACCCACGAGGAACGCGGCGTGGCTGCCGTGTCGCTCTGTGTTCGTTTCCGCCAACGCAAGACAGATTTGAGTGACACGCACCAGGCGGGGATCGTCCCTGGATTCGAGTGGGGCAAAAGATTGGGCCATACTGTCATCATTTCGCTTTTGTGGGAGGCGCATCCCGGGCTGCCACGAAAAATCTCTGGCGCTTCGAACAGTTTGCCGGTCCTGGTTGCTCTTTACTAAGAGATGACCTGCAAAGTTACTCTATCCGACAGGTTCGATGAACAGCGACTGCAATGAGCACCTGTTGGTCCTGCTCGCGCAGGGAGGCGATGTCGCAGCTTTCGAACACCTGCTTTCGCGCCTATATAGGCCTATGCGCGATTACGTCAGCAAACTGGTGGGCGCATCCATCGCCGAGGACGTGTTGCAAGAGGTCGCATTGAGGATCTATCAACAGATCAAGTGCCTGCGCGAGCCGAAAGCGTTTCGGGCCTGGGTCTATCGCACGGCTACGCGCATTGCGTTTGTCCATCTGAAGCGCGAGAAACGATGGCGAGAAGTAGAAGCCGCAGCTACCTCGGCGGGCACATCGTACCATCCGGAAGCCATGGAATCCGAGTTACTCGGCATGGTCGACCGGATATCGCCCGCGAGCAGGGCCGTGCTCCTGCTTCACTATCAGCAAAATCTTTCCTTGCATGAGACGGCTGCGATTCTCGATATTCCGCTCGGAACCGCGAAATCCCGTCTCTCGTATGGCGTTACCCAACTTCGCGACTTTATGAAAGAGAAAGAAGCAAAATGAATATTCCTAAGCAGAATCAAACTGCGGTTGGACAAGAGGAGGAAGTCTTCCTCCGGAAAGCGCTGGCAGACGTTGAGAAGGCCACGCGGTTTCAGCGCGCCAAACAAATCGTTGTGACAGTCCTGGCATTTGCAGCGGCGTTCTGGTTGGCGTCCAAAGGCCCCAGCACCGAGTTGAATATTGAATGCACGGTCATCATTCTTGTCGGTCTCATGCTGGCGGTCTGCACAGCGAAAATCATGTCGCTGATAAACCGCAGCACAAAAGCCGTTCTGCGGGCAGTTGCCGAGCTACAGCATAAAACCGACTAAGTGCGACGCTGGCGGTACCACTGTAAAGCGAGAAAGCCTAGACCCGAGCTTAAAAGCAATCCAATGGACGGTTCCGGTATGGTTGGCGGCACATGGGGATCATCCACTTCGACAAGGCCTGGAAGCGGTTGGCCCAGGATTGTCGTTTTTGTAGCATCGACGCCATCAACGCTGAGCGATATAAGATTCCCAAGGCTGTTCTTGCCATCTAAGTTTGCGAAACCCCGATCTCCATCGTCTCTATGCGGGGCGGCGGGGGTTGTGAAGGTGATTGTGAGTACACAGCTACCGGTGTGCGCTACTAGAATCGCTCCCTGCACACAGCCCTGAATCGCGTCAAGTTTCGGTATATCCTTGAGGTCCGGCCCAACGCCAACGAATTGGGCATCCTCTGTCATGATGTCGTCATTCAATGTGACTCTAGAAGCACCATTATTCGAAATAAGCCAGCTCAGTTCTCCGGGCCGGCCCTCCGGAACCGCAACTCCGCAGGCTATACATGTAACGATCAAGTCACCACGAGCGGAGCCGGACGATACGCCCAGCGCCGCAATTGCAATCAGCACGCCTACCGATCTTTTGAACGCTCTTCTTGGACCTTTGTTAGTAGGCGATTGGAGTGGGAGCATAGCTAAACCTCCAGGTGTCGAGCCTCGCTTTATAGACGCGAGCGGCACTTTGGTGAAGCAGAATATCACAAATGAACGGCATGCGTTCGGTCTAGCAGCAGCCGGTTTATCAGCCATTTAAGATATGAGGGAGATTGTGCGAAAACACTTGATTCTTCTCGCCTGCACTGCGTGCGCTGCCGGCGCTCTGGCCGCTCAAGAACCTGCCTGGCGGCCGCCGCCGGGGCTGACGGAAACGCCGATCTGGCCTGCAGCGGCTCCTGGGGCGAAGCCCGCCGCAGGGCCGGAGATCGACACCACAACGAGTAAAGATCCTCTTATTGCCGATAGACCCGTGCTGCGTCTCGGCAACGTCGCGACGCCTACCATGACAGTCTATACACCAAAGGACAAGAACACGGGTGCGGCGGTGGTCGTGTTTCCGGGCGGCGGGTATAGGATACTGGCGATCGATCTGGAAGGGACGGAGGTATGCGACTGGTTGACTTCGGCCGGAATCACGTGCGTCCTTTTGAAATATCGGGTGCCGGACTCGGGACCCTATCCGAAATCGCCCGCGGCGTTAGAAGATGCGCAGAGAACGATGGGGCTGGTCCGGTCGCATGCCGTTGAATGGCATATAGACCCGCATCGGATCGGAGTGCTGGGTTTTTCGGCGGGCGGTCATCTGGCTGCCGCCTTGAGCACCCACTTCGAGCAACGTCTGTACACCCCGATCGATGCAGCCGACCAACTTAGTTGCCGCCCGGACTTCGCGGTGGTTCTCTATCCTGGTTACCTCGCACTCGGCGGACCGAACTTCGCGCCGAATCCCGACATTCGCGTCACCAGCGAAACGCCACCGACGTTTCTCCTTCAGACAGAGGACGATCGAGTGGCTCACGTAGAAAGCTCGCTGACGTACTATGCCGCTCTCAAAAGCGCTAACGTTCCGGTCGAGATGCATCTGTACACCGAGGGAGTTCATGGCTACGGTCTTCGACGCACGGCTCTTCCCGTGACCGGATGGCCACAGTTGGTAAAGACCTGGCTACACACGATCAAGATGGTCCCGGAGTGATTATTAGGCGTTCGCGCAATCCGCGAGTTTGGGCGGTTTCGATCTCGGGCCCGAATCTTGCCTCGAGCTCGCCTAATCGCCTTTCCATCACCTTCATCGGCTCATTGAGATCAAAGACATCGAAGTGCGAGTGGCCGCCATCGACCGCGCCGTAAAAGGAACAGGAGTCCAAGCACGCTGTCTGCTGCGCGCAAGCGGCAGGATACCGGCGTGTTCGGATCGAGCATGATTTTCAGCAGAGTCGAAGATAGAAAACGGGGTCGAAGTCTTCAGCCTTCACGTCCGCACGTTTGACCGTATTGGCGAGAGCCGTTTGCGCCGCCGCGTCCTTCTTGAACCGCCGCATGGTTCTGCGCTCGATGCTCTTCGCAAAGTGGGCGCCAGTTCCAATCAGCAGCCTGAAATTCCATTCACTTCAAGGCATACGTGCGCGCACCTCATTTCGCTATTAAGGTGCGTAATGGGTGAAGACAAGGTCGCGAGCTTTTTCCCGGGCGTGGCAGGGAAAGCAGGTCTTCATCAAGGTCTCGGCGCCCGGTTTGCCATCCGGGCTGAAGTGACCGAACCCCCAGCCGCCCGTCGCGGCGTACTTTGTCGAGTCCTTGACCATAAACTGAATGTTCGTGGGGGACCCCGGAACGAAGGATTGGATGCGGCCAAAGATTCGGTTGTTTTCTTCCGACGGGGCGTGACCGTAGTGCAAAGCGGCAATGATGGTGCCGTCCGGGTAGGGAAGTGCCCCTCGCGGTAGGCCTTGATCGCCACATCGTTGCCCAACATCGCACCCAAACTGTTGAGGTTGCCTGCCTCGTGTGCCACCGAGATTAACCTAAAGTCGCGGTATCCAGGGGGAATTTTGGTTACGAAGATCGGGGCGAGCCCTCCATCTGTCTGTTCAGATGCGGGCGCCGTGTAAGCGACAATGCCGGCCACCATTGCGACTGCAACCAGCAAGAAAGCGATCTGTCTCATAGGGTGTTCTCCTTCCTAACATGCGAAAATTACTTTCGCGTTGAGGCGTGACGTTCGATGCTTCTTCCGAAGAGAGGCGTCTCCCAACGGTTATGAGCCTCTGAAATGGTTTACAAACGGCTCGCAAGATCTCCCACGGAATTCCTTGTTTGCCGAGGAAGTCCATGAGTTCCGGCGCGGCAGAGCTGTAAACCGTATTTGTGAACCCACACGCTTTGTCGTCGATCCGCCAATTGTGAAAGAGAGAGGCATACAGCAAGGATCACGATTGACAGGATGCTTTTAGGCCGCTCTCAGTCTAGCCAGTGTGGAGCTATCCTGGAGTACTCGCGGACCTTGATACCATGATTCGCCGCTGCAACGACACTGATTTCGAATCCGTATGGGCCATCATCAATGATGGCGCTCAGGTCTACAGGGGAATGATTCCGATAGATCGCTGGTAGGAGCCCTACATGTCGCCCGAGGATCTGCGGCATGAAATCGCTGACGGCGTTGCATTCTGGGGATGCGAAGAGAATTCGGAACTACTGGGCGTGATGGGTATTCAACAAGTCCGGGACGCGACCCTCATCAGGCATGCCTACGTGCGCACCGGATTTCAGAAGCGTGGGATCGGTGCACAGTTGCTGTCTCATCTGCGAAGCCTGTCAACTTCACCGATTCTAGTCGGAACGTGGGCGGATGCACACTGGGCTATCCGGTTTTATGAAGCTCTCGGTTTTAGGCTGGTCGCACCCGAGGAAAAGGATCGCCTTCTTCGTAGCTATTGGAACATCCCCGAACGTCAGATCGAAACATCTGTGGTCCTCTCAGAGGTGTCGTTGGCCGGTATGTCTCTGACTCACAGCAGCGTCCGGTGAGTCCTGCTCCCCATCCAGTCTTCGTACGCTTGAACATTCAGTAGCGGTGTTTTTCCGCGAAGTTGTTTAAGGAATGCAATCTCCGCTGCATGCTCCTTCGCCGATGTCGGCATTTGTGCATCGCCCTTTGGCGCGAGTCGGATTCCGATATCGGCAGCTTGCACGCGCGCTGCATCGGCCAGGAAATCTCCAAACGCAATAGCTTCAGTGATTCTGTAGCGAGCATTGGGATCTTGGTTGACGGCTTTGATACGATCGCGCAGAGCCGCGAGAGCCTCTTCAACGCTCTGGCGAGTAAAACGAGGAGATTTCGCGCCCGAAACGAGATCGCCTTGCTCGGTGACTCTCCACTTTCCGGTACGACCCGCGGGCTCTATATAGCCTTGAAGCTGTAGAATCGCCAACGCTTCCTTCGCTTCCGCTAACCCGATTTTCAGAGCCTTTGCTAAATCCTTCTCCGTCCACGTTGGGAGTCCCCGAATCTCTTTCAGAAAGCTCAACAACTCCGCCGCGGGTATTTGAGGAGAGGGCTTCGAACCGCCGGCGTGGGCTTTGGGGACCGCATCACCAGGCGAGGAAGTCTGACTTCGCTCCTTAGGCATCTTTTTGGTATTTGATCGATAAAACAGCGCTTCAATCAAATGCCAGACGTTGTTGGCTCGGCGGTTTAGGTGGCCGGCCCTGAAAAGCTCTCTGCTGGTTACGCAACATGCCGGCCACAAGTTGCCATGTCGGGCCAGGCGTTTCTCGCCACGGAGCGGGCACGGTGACGCGACAGTACGTCCCTTGGTTCGGCTCGAAATGAACCAATGCGCCGGATTGGACATGCGCGATTGAGCGTTCGTCCTGCGCAAAGGCTCCAACCTCGACAAGACCGCATTCGATGGGGAGTTCGGAAGTCTTTAACAGCCCAGCAGGCGTTACGAAATAGAACTCATTCGAATATCGCAGCCCGACGCGCCGCTTCAAAGGTCGCTTCATTTCGCATAAGAAATCGGATCGAGATCTTTTCACTTCGTAGCACACCCGTCTCATCGAAGTGTGCGGCAAGCAATTCAGAGCGAATGCATCCAGACGCTGAGCGGCACTGCCCTGAAATCCAGTTCCCACCCGCAACTCGCGGAGAAAAATCCACTCCGAGGCGCTTCTGTGGAGACATGCCTCGACCACATTGAGCAATACGGTTGAGCTTAGTTCATCTGAAGGAACAGGCGCTTGCTGATAAATAGTCCCTGCAGGATTCAGATTTCCACTCGCGAGTGCAGCCATAGTGACTATTCTCAACCCGCAGGCCGTACAGCTCTACGGGCCACAATGTCTGTGAGCCGTTATGCCGGACTGTTTTTGCTTTTGACAACCACCAATTCTGTGACTCCGGAAGAACGGATCCGCGAGCTCGAGCAATCGCATGATCAGCTCCCAGGGCGCTCATCGCCGCCGGCCGGCAGATGCGAAAATTCCGGCACAACCCCGAGAATGGCTGTGGCGCTCGCGAATAAGCTGCTTCGAATGGCATGGGCCGTATTGTGCAAAAACCAGAGGTACCGGGCGCCCGCTCTGATCACAGCAACTTGACCTGCGTCGGTCGCATGCGGCGAACAACATTCACATAAGCTCCTTCCAGGTCTGCTGGCGGAAGTCACAGATGCCACACACGGTCGATCCGGCGTTCTCCAAACCTTGATATCGGAAGAGGTCCCATTGAGACCGTCTACGTTATAGGGAGAGAACGGGCGGAAATCCATCATGGTCAGGGAATCTGCGGTTTCCCGATAGGTTAGGGGAACGGCCAATTCATGCGGAAGCAGCACCGTTCGACACTCGCCATGCGATATCAAAGGCTGAATGAGTGTCATTGGGTAACGGGTAATCGAATCCGTTCGCGTCATCCGCTCAAGCGCTCGGAACGATGTTGAATCACCGGTCCTTTTGTGATAGTTTAAGCGCACTTCAGAGGTTCTTATGGAATACGGCTTAGATCCGCGTGCGACGAGCAGCCGTGTTTGGCTGACTCCTGATCTCACCTTCGGCTTTCACCATTACAATTACTCGAACAGTCATTACGATGGGCTGGCTCACACGCACCCCGAATATTGCGTGATGCTTTGCCTTGCCGGCGAAATTAAAATTATTCGCGGTAGCCGGCTGGATGTTCTGACACCCGGCGAGGTTTTGATCATCAGTCCAGGAGAGCGGCACCGCTGCTGCTTCGGACTCCACAATCAGTACTCTCACGGGCTGACCTTTCTTTTGCGGCCATCCGTGCTTCGCTCGATTTTAGAACCGATGTCTCTGGCGTGTTCTCGATTTTCACGAGATTTTGAGTTCATCGGCAAAGCGCGAAGCGAGGCGGCGTTCGAGTTGATACCGAAACTGATAAACGAATTCCGGGAACGGCGCAGTTGCTACGAAACAATGCTCGAAACGCTAGCGCGCCAGCTCTTGATTCACTTGTTTCGGGACTGGACGCCTGACACGGTCACGCCTTATGAATGCAACGGGATGCAAGAGCTCGCCTGGCCGCACATGCATCGCGCGACGGAGTACATGAATGCACACGGTAAAGGAGTTTTTCGCCTCTCCGAATTGTGCGCAAACGTTGGGGTGAGTCCATCGCGCTTCATTCCGCTATTCCGAAATTCGTCGGGGCTCAGCCCTCACAGTTATTACAATTCTCTGCTCGTTTACAAGGCCCGCCGGCTGATGCAGATAGAAGGCGCATCGACGAAGGAAGCAGCGTACAGCCTTGGCTTTCGACATGTGAGCCATTTTTGTTCGCTTTTCCATCAACTGACCGGCTGCACTCCCGGTTCGGTTCTCGTGATGGATGACAATCTGCTGACGCCTTTCGAACCGAAATGGGAGAGGCGCGGCTGCTTGGAAGCAACGAAAAGCCTGGGAAGCCCTGTTCAAGAGTAATCGATTACACCAATTTCCAAATCTCTCATGAGATAGTGAAAAACCTGCCGGGCAAATTGCCGCACAATGGGGTTCTAGTCTGTGCCGTAGCGAAAGCTCGCATAAGCAGGGAAAGGGATGCAGATACGCCCCAGGATCGCGCTCGCAGTTTTTGCCGCCGCCTCCATCGGGCAGGGTGCTGCGGCAGTTCCTTTGGACCTAGCGCCTTTTGCGCAACTCACGTCCTGGCGAGCATCACAAACACGTCACTTCGCGGATGAACGTTCGATCGGAAGAACGGAGAATATCGGCCTGCAATGGGACGAGGAGCGTGATATACGCGAAATCCGGATCCAATTCGAAGGTGCGGCGACCCAGGACGCGGTTGTGGAGTACTGGTTCAAGAATTGGCCGTGGGACCCGCCCCGCATGCCAAGCATCGAAGATCCGATGGACGACCCGTGGCAAGGCGAGTGGCTGAAGGCTGCGACGACCGAACATTGCGAAGCTTCCGAGTGCCGATATATATTCGGGCCGCTCACGTCGCAGGAGAATCCGCGGGCCGACAAGTTACCGGGCGTGCGCTACCGGCGGACGCTCAAGGTGAAAATTTCGTGGCCAGGTCGCGCGAGTGCCGTTACGAAATTGCAGGCGTTTTCAGATAGCGAAGAACAGCTTGTTCGCATGCGGCTCGAGATGCAGGGCGCGGCCAAGCTCAGGCCGGAGTCCGTGTCTGTTTACAACGGCTACCTACAATCGGCAAAACCGGTCGGCGCAGCGCTAGACCTGGACGTTGTTGCCGCTAACTCAGAACTTCCTGGATCGGAAGATTTGACCGTTGTTACTGTGCACGGAGCGGCGCAGAGCGACGATGGGCGGCAGGATAGAACGTTTTCGTTCTGTACTCGCGATCTCTCACATGATTCGATCCAGATTCCGGATTTTGGAATTCGCATTATCGATCGGGACGGATCAGCAAAGCAGCTTGCCGGCAAGCAGAAGATCCGGGACCGGATTCCGCGGGAACCAGAGCAAACGTACGAGCGCGCGACGCGAGAGATCCCGCTGCTCGATCCATGGAACCGCGAATGGGCTGGGAAACTGTATCTGCCACTTGCCGTGGATTCGAGTTGGCAGAAGTTTGCGTTCGAAATTGGCGGAAATATTTTCATCAGCAAGTCGGGCACGAAAGCGAAGGGCCATGAGCTCGCCCGGCTTCAATGGAGCGGCGACCGCCTGAGATGGAATATCGGAACCGGCGCGAAGCCCTACTATCGCCACGATCACAAGTGCACGATTCGAAAGCTGGATGGTTACTTGCCGATCGGGCAGCAGGAATGGGAAAGCGAAGGGCTGCATTACACAGAGGAAGCTTTTGCGACGCTGCTGCGGGGCCCGCTTTCTCCGAAGGATGCGGGGCGAAACGAGCAAACGCCGGCCGTGCTGATGCTGAAGCTGAGTGCTCGCAACGACTCTGCATTACCGCGAACCTCGCACCTTTGGTTGTCAAATGACCCGACTGAAGCCCTGACTTTGGAAGGAAGGCTAGTGCTCTCCGGCGGCAATGTGCGGGCGGCGATCGAGGCGCCTTCGGGAGCAGCCATCGAGGAAACGCCGCTTGCCGGGTCGGACGCGCGCACTCCTGCCATTCATATGAGCTTTGATGTCGCGCCTGGAAGCGCCGCATCCGTCACCGTCAAAATACCATTCGTTTCCGACCTGCGTTCCGATCAGGCCGGCGAACTGGCGCGCCTTCTATATGACTCCGAACGCAGCCGCGTCGTCGCATATTGGAAGGAAATCGTCGCGCGAGCACAGCGCTTCTCCGTTCCTGAACCGAAGTTTAACGACCTGGCGCGATCGGTTGTGGCGCAGATTCATATCAGCGCAGCAAAAGATCCCGGCACCGGTCTCTTCATACTGCCGGCCGCAAGTTATGTGTACGATGCCTTCGAGAACGAGGCGGCCTATCAGATTCTGCTACTTGACACTCTCGGGCAATCGAAGACTGCAGCCACTTATTTCGAGACCATGCTGCGCTTACAAGGCAGCAAGAATTTCCCAGGAGCGCAGACTGGTTCGGCCGATGCGATTTTTCACGGTGAAAAGATTAGCGATACATACGACTACACAATGGCGGGCTATGGCCTGGACCATGGCACCGTTTTGTGGGCGTTAGCACAGCATTATCTCTACACGAGAGACCACGAATGGCTGGAACATGCGTGGCCTCATATGAAGAAGGCGATCGACTGGATCGTCGAACAGCGTAAGGCAACGAAACAGCGAGACGCTCACGGCGAGAAAGTTCGGGAATATGGGCTGCTTCCGGCGGCACAGCTCGAAGACAATCCCGACTGGGCAAACTGGTTCGTGATCAATGCATACGCGTGGGCCGGGATGGCTCGCACGGCAGACGCGCTTACGGATGGGGGCAACCCGGAAGCCGTGCGCGTTCGTGCCGAGGCCGATGACTACTTGCGCGACCTCCGCGGCGACATTCAACGGGCGATCGAGTCGGCGCCAGTCGTGCGCATGCAGGACGGATCTTATGAGCCTTATGTGCCCGTCGTACCGACGCGGCGTTTTCGGATCTTTGGGCCCGTACGCCGCGACTACTACCAGCGCTATGGACGGCCGGACGTGAACCCGCTCATGCGACTAGCCGCCGATCGCGATACGCTTTGCGGTCCTGTGCTGCTGCTTTTCCTTGGCGTCTTCGATGTGAATGAGCCAATTGCGAAATGGATCTTGGACGATTGGGAAGATAACGAGACGCTGAGCAGCGGAATGGGCATGAACGTACATGGGATGACGGACGATCGCTATTGGTTCAGCCAAGGCGGCATGGTTTTCCAAGCCAATCTAGTTAATCCGATTCCGATTTACCTCCGGTTGCACGAGGTACCCGCTGCGATTCGAACTCTGTACAACGATTTTGTTGCCTGCTTGTATCCGGACGTCAATATCTTCACGGAGGAATATCATGAGTGGCGCCACGCAAGCGGGCCATTCTACAAGACGCCCGATGAAGCGCGATTTGTTCACCGCCTTCGAGACGTACTGGTGTTGGAAGAGGGCGATAATCTCTGGCTCGCTTCGGGTGCTCCACGGAGGTGGGTGAATTCGAAGGACGGCATTCATGTCGACGGGGTTGAGACGTTCTTCGGGCCAGTCAGCTACACACTGCATGCAGGATCGCAACCGGGTGTCATTCAGGGCGAAGTGAAGCTTCCGCAACGGCAAACGCCTAAGAAGGCGTGGCTTGTGGTGCGCACACCATCAGGCCGCATTGGAAGCGTGACGATTAACGACAAACCATGGGACAGAGTCGATCGCCGTTTAGAAGCAGTGGAGCTCCCGGCAAGCAGCGACACGCTCAGGATTCAGGTTCATTACCGGTGATGTGATTATGAGCGATCCGGAATCAAGATCTAATCTGCCAGCAGCCGAGCCGAGCCGCATGCGTGCACTGACCTCATCCTGGTTGCTGCTTTCAATTGCGACCGTGCTTCTGTGGGGCGCGTGGGGCATGGAATCGAAAGTGATCGTTGATCGCATCTCCCCGTGGATGAATCAGGTTTTATTCTCGCTCGGGCTGATACCGCTGCTCGTTTGGGTACTGTTCTGGAAAAATCTTCGCGTAGCGCCGGGTTCGGGGAATAAAGGAGCAATCTATGGAGTGGTCACGGGGATACTCGGGGGACTTGGGAATATTGCGTTTTATCTCGCTTTGTCGAGCGGAGGCAAAGCGTCGGTTATCGTTCCAATCGTGGGCCTGGCGCCGCTGGTCACAGTCGTGCTCGCGTTGCTGATTTTGCAAGAGTCTCTGAATCGCGCGCAGATCGCAGGATTGGTGCTCGCCCTCGCTTCGATTTATTTGTTGAGCGTCTGAAATGCAGACTTGGTTTTTCCTTTCGATCGTGACGCTGGTGTTTTTTGGGATTACCGGCATCACGCAAAAGTTAAGCACCAACAACATCTCGTTTGAGATGTCCTTCGTATGGTTCTGCGTCGCAATGTGCGTCATTTCAGCTGCTGTCGCAATTCTGTTGCCTATGAACTGGCACTTGCTTGACCCGCAACTCGTCGCGTTAGCTGCTTTTGGCGGGGTATTGAACGGGCTCGGAGCGCTCACCAGTTTCGCGGCCCTGAAACACGGGGGCAAAGCCTCGGTCGTTATTCCGATTATCAATTTGTACCCGCTGGTGACAGTTGGCGGTATTTGGCTTTTTCTCGGCGAGAAGCTTTCGCGGAGGCAGATTATCGGCATCGCACTTGCACTCGCCGCGGTAATTTTTCTCTCGCAAGAGACACAGCCAGAGGTATTGGTTCCGGCGATTGACAAAGATCTGAAAGCTTGAAGGAGTATCGAATGAAACGGCAAACAAATCTGATTTTGGTTGCGATTCTTGCGATTTTGATGGCGCTCGATCTCCAGGCGCAATCGTTGAACCGTGGTGAGGTCCGGGGTACCGCTACGGATGCCCAGGGGGCTGCCGTCCCCGGCGTGAAAGTCGCCGTGACGAATACGGAGACCAATGTCGTGAATAATCTCACGACTAATGAATCCGGTTTCTATCTTGCAACTGAGCTTGTCCCCGGCACCTACACGATTGAGTTCCGTGCGCAGGGATTTGAGAAGCTCGACCTCACTGGCGTTGTGGTGAAGGCGGGGGCCCCGATCACAGAAGATGTCGTGATGAGAATTGGCCAGATCAATCAAACAGTTGATGTGAACTCTGCGCCTCCTCTCGTAGAGACGAGCGCTTCGAATTTCAGTACTACGGTAAGCACTCAATTTATCGACAAGCTGCCAATTGTGGGACGCGATATTCAGACCTTGGTTCAAATCATGCCAGGCATCACGCAATCGGTCGGACCTACCGGCTCGAGCTTCGGCTTTGACAGCCAATTTGGCGGCTTTCCGGACCCAACACACATCGTTGGCTCCGGCATCAGCGCGAACGGAAGCCAGGGAGGCGCGAACGCGTGGTACCTGGACGGCACATTGAACGCCACGCTAGGTCCCGAGGCTGTGGTTGTAAATCCTTCGCCCGATGCGGTTTCCGAGTTCAACATGGTGGATAACGGCCTAGCAGCCCAGTGGAGCCGCACGAGCGGCGCAGTGGTCAACATCGTTTTGAAGTCCGGCACAAACGCGTTTCACGGTGATGTGTACGATTACGCACGCAATTCTTTCTTCAGTGCCAGCAATCCATTTTCGAGACGTGCTCCGAACGGCAATTTTTTGTTTTCTCCGCGAGTAAACTATAACGATTTCGGTGGGACGCTTGGCGGGCCAATAATCAAGAATCGAACATTCTTTTTCTTTTCCTGGGAAACCTCACTGCTGCACGAGAACAGGAACAATCTCTATACCGTGCCAACCGCGTTAGAGAGGTCGGGCAACTTCAGCGATCGCCCAGATCTGGGAACCTGCTCGACGTGTCAAATCTACGATCCGTATTCGACAACAGGTCCGGATTCAAATGGGCTGTTTCATCGCACTGCCTTCCCCGGCAACATTATTCCGACAAGCCGTCAAGATCCAGTCGCGATGCTTTACATCAACAGTTTTCCCAATCCGAACTTTGTCGATCCATTGCAGCAAGGCCCAAGCGGGTGCGGCGCGTTTTGTAACAATTATCTCGGCGCAGTCGGCAGTTCGCTGACGACAAACAACATGTCAATCAAAGTAGATCACCGATTCAACGAGAAGAGTGCTTTGTTTGCGGAGTACCTTTTCAACCCAAGCTATTACGCAAATTTCCGCCTGCCGTGGTTCGGACCAACCGCCCCAACACAAGGCGTTTCGGGCGCTCAGCCTTATACGACTGCGAATCAAATTATTACCATCGGACACACGCAGACATTCAACCCAACGCTGATTAATGAATTCCGCGTAAGTTACAGCCGCCAAAATCAGATTCCTAAGCAGAATCCGAACAACTTAGTGAATAACTCGGGCGTTGAGCAGGCGATTAGCGGACTTAACTTTGTTCTCGATCGCTTTGGGCCTGTGCCGACTATCGGCGTGGCCGGCTTCAATAGCATCGGTCCACAACAATGGCAGAACGGCTTACAGGGCGTGGATGCTTATACGCTCCAGGACGATGTCACGAAGATAATCGGTAACCATACCTTGCGCGCAGGGCTCATGTTCAGGCGTGACGATAACTGGTACAACGCAAGCTGGGGGTATAACTTGGGCTTTGGCGGAGGTCTTACCAACGACCCGGTCACCGGTCTGGGAGGAAATGCACTTGCGCAGTTTATGCTTGGCGCAGTGGATCCGGGAAGCGGTACCGGAACGTTCCACTATCCATATCAAACGAACGATTACTGGGGCGTTTATGTTCAGGACGATTTTCGCGTGACGCCGAAACTGACGCTGAATCTCGGCCTGCGATATGACATCTTCGGCTGGTTCCGGGAGCGCCACGATTACCTCGCCAATATCGATTTCAGCGCGATGAATCCAGACGTTCCTCATCCCGGCCGCATCGATTATTTCGGAACGCCGGCGCATCCTGATTCAAACGTCTTCCCGGCCAATAAGACCGATTTCGCACCTCGCATCAACTTTGCGTGGACGCCAACGAACGATCGCAAGTTGGTTATTCGCGGCGGTTACGACATTATCTACAGCAACAGCATCAGCGCTGCGTTCGGAGATCAGAACGGGGGGATAAGCGGTCCGGCGTACTCCAACTTCTTCGCGTATAACGGCGACTTTACAGGTAAGCGACCCGCATTCCAGCTCAGCCAGGGTGCCCCTGATTTGAATTTGCCTCCGCTCAACCAGGTTAAACAAACTGACGATCAATTTCTTGGAACAGGCCCGCAAGGGTTTTTGAAAGGTGACAAGGACCCGTACGTTCAGCAGTGGAGTCTCTTCGTGGAACGCGAACTGCCATCCAATATGGCACTCAGCGTCGGCTATGTCGGCACACACGGCCTGCACTTGTATGGAGACGAGTTCAGGAGTTATGACAATGTGCCCACTAGCGTGCGATTGCAGTTACGTAACGCAATCAACGACAGCGTGGCTACCCCGGCGTCTCTCGTCCCAATTTATGGATCCACAATGCCGCTGGGCCTTCTCGATCGGCCGTATCCGCAATATACAAATCTGTCAGTTAACTCGAATCCGGACGGATTCAATCGATACGAGTCGCTCCAGGTGCGATTTGAGAAGCGATATTCGAACGGTCTCAACTTTATTGCTGCCTACACGCACCAGAAAAATATCGGCTCGCCGAACACGGGAAGCATCATCGGGAATACAGCCACACCCACAACGATTGGCCGGACAGTTGGGCGCTCCTCGGTGGTTCCGGGCGGACTATCTGGTGGAACCGGAAATACAGCCGGTGGCGCAGCGCCACAGGACCCGGATGATCGAGATAAAGACGTCGCCCTCACGGCCGATGACATTCCGAACATATTAAACCTGGTTGCGACATATGACCTTCCGTTCGGAAAAAACAAACGCTTTCTGGCGAACAAAGGTATTGCAACGGCGATTTTTGGAGGCTGGACGATCACTCAGAACTGGAACTTCCAGAACGGTGTGCCTTTGGTTATCACAGCGCCCTGCGATGGCATTCAAAGCGAGATAGGCGTGTGCCGGCCGAACCTCATCGGCGACCCGAATAGCGGGCCCGGTGTTCACACTCAGGATCAATGGTTCAATCCAAATGCTTTCGAAGCTGCTTTCCAGACGAATCCGGCTGTGCTGACAGCACCCGATCCAACGATTTACAACGAGTGGTGGCAATTCGGAAACATGGGACTACGAAACGATGCAGTCCGTTCGCCCGGGTTCTGGAACGTGGATGCGTCACTATCTAAAGACCTCCACTTTACCGAGCAGAGATACATCAGTTTCCGGTGGGATGTTTTCAATGCGCTCAATCACCAAAATCTTGGAATCCCCAATACACAGTGGTGTCTTGGGCCTAATCCCGACGGCTCAGTGGACCTGGTTCATCAGTTCGGGTGCCAATTCGGCAAAATCACGAATGTCCAGACAGATCCTCGAGCCATGCAGTTTGCGTTGAAGTTCTACTTCTGAAGAGGTGTTCGCCGATCAGCGTGAACGAAGTTCAGTAAGGAGACGGCGGACCATCTGGTCATCGGGACGGAGTGCCTGCGCGTGAGTAAGCACTTCCTTCGCTCGCGCGTCTTCGCCCAGCATGTACAGTATCGTGCCGTAAAGCACATTTGCTTCGGGGAAATCAGGCCACAAGCGGAGTGCAATACTCGCGTAATTCCTTGCGTCGGCCATATCGCGCAAATGGAAGCAGGCCAGGGCAAGATTGTAGTTGATTTCGGGTGAGTCCGGATCGAGATGTACGGCCGTTTGCCAGACTATGCGCGCATGCTTGGAATCCCCACCGCTTCCGAAGGCCATGCCGAGAGCGGCGAGTTTGTCGACATCGTCCGTTTCCGCCATGGAACGGCAATGCTGCCATGCGTCGTCGGGCTTGCCCGCGCTGAGAAGGTTTTGGCAAGCCCGCAGCGACTGCGAACCCTCCAGATAGTAGGCGTGCAGCTCTTTCGTTCGCGAGAATTCGTTAGATGCTTGTTGTGGGCGTCCCATTTTCAAAAAAACGCGCGCGAGACGCTCGTGGGCTCGAACATCACGGGGATTTTCTCGAATCCACCGCTCCAGCAGATCAGCCGATTGGGCATAGCGCTGCTTCCGAAAGAGCGCGACTGCCAGAAAGTACTTTTCGTCCTGCACCTCCGGCCCATGATCCAGAGATCGAAACCGCTCAATCGCACGGTCGAGGTTATCATGCAACAGATCAATACGTCCCAGGTAGTAAGACGCGGTGCGGGCCTGGGTCTTCGATTTGAGAAGGGCTGAGAAGAGCGGTGTTGCAGCATCATAGTCGTGAAGTTGGAAGTCGCAAATCGCGAGATTCAGGCGTGCTTCGTCGAGTTGGCCGTTTTCGCGGAGCGCTTGATCGAACTCCTTCGCGGCCTCCTCATAACGCTCGGCTCTCATCAGCTCCGAGCCCCGCCCAAAGTGGCCCAGCGCAGTTTGCCCTGGCGGTCCCGGATCGGACGAGAGCAGCAACACTGCGGCGAAGATCATTCCGAGCATGGCAAAATTGTAAGCCGGAAGCGGGTATTTTGGTTACCCAACGAGTCTGGATTCGACGGCTTTGGCGCAGTAAGATCGTCTTCGTTCTCATGGCGGGGCTGCTCAGAAGCCAGGCGCCCTCGCAGGACGAACAACGATATCTGGCCTCCATAATTCCATTGATCCAACAGCAGAATTGGAGCGACGCAGAAAGCAAGTTGAAACAAGGTCTTTCTCAGTTCCCCCGATCTGCTTTGCTCGCCAATGCGCTCGGCATGATCGAGGAGCGGCAAGGAAAAATAGATGCCGCTGCTCGGGATTTCGAACGCGCTCTCGAATGGTTGCCTTCTTTCACGGCAGCTCAGATCCATCTTGCGGAAATTTATGGCAGACGGGGCAACTGCGCAAAAGCTTCGGGACTCTTCAATGCCGCTGCGTCCTCCATCTCCGATTCCGGCGCGCTGACTGCGATTGGGGTCGGGCTCGGCGAATGCCAGGCTTATGGCGATGCCGCGCTTGTTCTCGAGAAAGCCCATGGACTCGATCCTACGTCGGCAACAATAACCTGGAACCTGGCGCTGGCGCAGTTTAAGTCCCGCGCTTTCGAGCAAGCCCTGAGAACACTCGACGCACTTCCACGGGAATCTGAAAGCGCGCGACCCGAGATTGTTTATCTTCGCGGCAAAATTTTTGAGGCGCTGAAGCGTCCTGAGGCAAGCGGAATGCTGGCCCAGGCATGCCGCGCGAAGCCGCAAGAGGATTATTGTGAGGATGCGGCGGTCGCGATGATGCGGCAGGATCACCTTTCAGACGCGGCAGAGCTGCTCGAAAGCGTAAAAGTGCTGCAGCCTTCCGCCACGATGCTCTCGACGCTTGGTCTGGTACAGTTTCGGCTCGGCAGGTATCAGCAAGCAATCGAAAGCTACACACTCGCAATCGATCGCGATCCCACTCTCGCGGCACCGCGCGAAGGTCTTGGATTCTTGTTGTACATGACCGGCGACCTCGAAGGCGCGCGGCGGACTGTGGAAGCGGGGTTGAAGCAATCGAGCGCGAATTTTTATCTGCCTTACCTGCAGGCATTGATTCTCTGGCGCATGTCTCACCGGTTCAGCAATGAGGCGCTGAGGGCGATTGACGTGAGCTTGCAAGAAAATCCGCGCTTTGCACCGGCATATTTCCTGCGCGGGAAGATACATCTGGACGCAAATGACAGGGCGAGCGCTCTCGCCGATTTCCAACAGGCATCGCTGCTGGACCCTAATTACGCGCTTCCCTGGTATAAGATGGCGCGGATCTACTATCGCGAGGGCCAGCCTGAAAAGGGAAGAGAGGCGGAACAACGGTTTATCGCTCTGGGCAGCCTGCGCGAAGAAGAAGTGCTAGCCAAAGAGGCGCAAGACGCGCTCACGCCTGTAGCGAAGTGAAGACGGGCTGCTGTTCAGGCTTCTCAATTGCGATTTTCGTGGGCGCGGTGGTCTGCCTCGGGACGGCATTGCTGCCCGGCGCTCCGCAACTGACGCTTCCGCAGTTTGTCGACATTGCGGCGCGTGCCGGGCTTACGGCGAGGAACTACTCCGGCAGTGAAACTAAGAAGAAATACATCGTTGAAATGAACGGGAGCGGCATTGGATTCATCGATTACGACCGTGATGGGTATCCAGATCTTTTCATAGTCAACGGGAAGAGCGCGGCCGAGGTGGGACAATCTTCCGATGCAACAAATCATCTCTATCGCAATAACCGGAATGGCACGTTTACGGATGTTACCCAGGCTGCTGGCCTTCTGTCGTCGGGCTGGGGCCAGAGCGTGTGCGTGGGTGATTACGACAACGATGGCTACGACGATTTGTTCGTCACCTATTATGGACGCAACAAGCTGTTTCATAACAACGGAAACGGCACTTTCACAGATGTCGCCGAAACCGCTGGCGTTGCGGGTCAGGATGGCCGCTGGAATTCCGGATGCGCGTTCGTTGACTACGACCGGGACGGAAGGCTAGATCTTGTGGTTGTGGATTATGTTGACCTTGGCATAGGGTTTTCTAATGCTCCGGCGCCGGGATCGGGCGAATTTTGCCAATACAAAGGCGTTGCGATTGCCTGCGGTCCGCGTGGTCTGAAGGCGGGGGTCAATTACCTGTATCACAACAACGGGAACGGCACCTTCAAGGACGTGAGCGAAACATCCGGCATCCGCAGGACACAGGGACACTATGCGCTAGGAGTGTTGACGCTGGATTATGACAACGACGGCTGGCCTGACATTTATGTAGCATGCGATTCCGCGCCCAGTATTCTGTACCACAGCAATCACGACGGCACTTTCACCGATACCGGCGTCATTTCAGGCACGGCGTTCAACGACGACGGCGAACCGCAAGCCGGAATGGGTGTCGCAGCAGCGGATTATGATCACGACGGCTGGCTTGACATTCTAAAGACAAATTTTTCGGACGACAGTCCAAATCTTTACCACAATAACGGGGACGGCACGTTTACCGACCGGGTGTTCGATGCAGGGCTGGGCCGCGTTCGAAGTTATTTGGGGTGGGGCGCCTTATTTCTTGATTACGATAACGACACTTGGCCCGACATTCTCATGGTGAACGGGCATCTCTCACCTGAAATCGACAGGGCAGGCAGCGATTCGCGCTACCAGCAGCGGAAGCTGCTGTATCACAATTCGCGCAACGGCCGTTTCGAAGAAGTTTCGGCTCGATCCGGCCCGGCTTTCGCAGCTTTGCACTCGAGCCGAGGAGCCGCTGTCGCAGACATTCTCAATGACGGGCGATTGAGCGTGGCCATTAACGAACTCCACGAAATACCGTCGATGCTGCTACCCGAATCTGTTGGGCCAGCGCATTGGATTGGCGTACGAACGATGGGTGTTCGGTCAAATCGCGACGGTATCGGAGCGCGCGTCACCGTAAGGTCAGGAAACGTACTGCAAATCGATGAAGTTCGAAGCGGAGGCAGCTATCTTTCGCAGAACGACCTTCGGCTACATTTTGGGCTTGGTTCGTCGGTTCATGTCGACGAATTAACGGTAAACTGGCCGAGCGGCGTGGTCGATCGCTGGAAAAACATTCCGGCGGACCAGCAGATCATCGTGACCGAAGGGGACCCTTCCTGGCATCATGCGGGTCCGGCGAAATGAATTCTTCCTCTACGTCTAATGACCGGCGGTTGTCATCGCCCCATCCACCACCAGATACGTACCGGAAATGAACGAGGCGTGATCCGACACCAGGAAGAGCGCGGCTTCTGCCACATCACGGGGTGTGCCGATGCGCCCGACCGGATGAAAGCTTCGGACTTGCTCCAGCGTCTCTTCCGGAGCAGGTAGAGTGGCAAGCCATCGGTCCATCAGTGGAGTTTGAATATAGCCGGGGCAAATGGCATTCACGCGGATGCCTTCGCGGCCGTGATCGAGAGCCATCGCACGCGTGAGGCCGATGATTCCAGCTTTTGTTGCGTCGTAAGCCGCACTGTCAGGCCAGGAAACGAAGGCGTGAACAGACGAGATATTCACAATCGCACCACCGCGCCCGCTCATCTTTGGAATGGAGTATTTTGACATCAGGTAAATGCCGCGGAGATTCACGAATATCTGACGATCCCATTCACTCGTCGTCAAACTGGTGACAGAACCCGCTACTTCGATTCCTGCATTGTTGATTAGAACGTCTAGACGCCCGAATCCCGCAAGCGTTGTTTCAATGGCGCGCCGGGCATCGTCCTCGTTGGATACGTCGCCGTGAATCGCGACTAGTCTAGTTTGATCGGACAATTCCTCGGCAAGACTGCTTGCGCGCGCGCCGTCGATGTCAAAAATCGCGATTGCGTATCCGGCTTCCGCGAAACGCCTGGCAATTCCTTCGCCGATTCCTGCCGCCCCGCCAGTGACGAGCGCCGTTTTTTGATGATTCATTCCTCAAATCGATATTGACGCACGAATCTAGCCGGTCAATTGAAAAGAATGTCACAAATCTCTGCGATTTCGAATCTGTTCAGAAGTCTATAAACCGGTTCCGGGCGGGATCACTTCGCCTTTTCCTCTATCATGGAACAGTTTTCCGGCAGAAGCCGGCTATGAAGATCACACGTATTGAAACCATCTATCTGCGGCTTCCCGACTTGAAGCAGCAGTGTGACAGCGGGCAGGATGCGCTACTCGTGCGCGTTCACACCGATGCAGGAATCTCCGGGATCGGTGAAGTGGATTCGAGCCCACTGGCAGTGAAAGGTGCAATAGACGGTCCTTACTCGCACACCATTACTTCGGGTTTGGCACACCTGGTCATCGGCGAAGACCCGTTCGAGACCGAAAAGCTCTGGTACAAGATGTATTCATCGAACCTGTACGCTGGACGGCGCGGGATCGCTATTCACGCGATGAGTGGCATCGACATGGCGCTTTGGGACATCAAGGGAAAAGCGCTTGGAGTGCCTGTCTGGAAAATTCTCGGCGGCGGGTTTCACCAGAAAATTCGCTGCTATTCGAGCTCGCTGTTTGCGCCAACTCCAGAACAAACGGCGGATCGAGCGAGACAGTTTCGCGATCAAGGTTTCACCGCGGTGAAATTTGGTTGGGATCCCATGGGAAAAGATGCCCAGACCGACATTGCTCTCGTTCGGGAGACGCGCAAAGCCCTGGGTGATTCCGCGGATCTGCTGATTGACGCCGGGCTTGCTTGGGATGCGAAGACTGCAATGCAACGCGCTCATGCTTTTTCCGAGTACAACATCTATTGGCTCGAGGAACCGCTTCGGCCCGATGACTACGATGGCTACCGAAAACTTTCCGAGGCCACCCCAGTGCGCATCGCAGCCGGTGAAGAAGAAAGCAATCGTTTGTCATTTATTGAGCTGATGGACCGAGGACGCATAGATGTCGTCCAGGTGGACCTCGCACGCTGTGGCGGATTCACCGAAGCAATGCGAATAGCGAGCCTGGCGTGGGATCGAGGACTGCCAGTCGCAAATCATGGCTTTACCACTTACGTGAACGTGGCGGCCGCTCTGCATTGGCTCAACTCTGTTCCGAATGCGCTGATTTGCGAATTTGTTGCCGAGCAAGGCACAACTCTCCGCGACGTAATCACACGTCAGCGCTTCCGAGCCGTGGATGGCTATCTTGCAATGCCACAAGAGCCCGGGCTCGGTGTCGAACTCAACGATGAGGCGATCGCGCCATACGTCGTTGCTGGTTAGTAAGTCGCTCGACCGCCGCTGATGTCGAACACTGCGCCGGTCGAAAAGCTGCACTCGTTCGAGGCCAGCCATGCCACAAGTGCAGCCACTTCCTCTGGCTTACCGACGCGGCCCATCGGAATCTTCGCAATCATGTATTGCACCGCGTCTTCGGTCAACTGCGTCAAAAGTTCCGTTTCAATTACCGCAGGAGTGACACAATTTACGTAGATTCCGCGAGTGGCGACTTCTTTGGCCAATGCTTTCGTGAGCCCGATAACCGCCGCTTTGGAAGTCGAATACGCGCACATGTTCGGATTGCCTTCTTTTCCGGAGATCGAAGCCACATTGATGATCCGGCCCGAGCCCCGCGCGAGCATCGAGGGTAGAACTGCTTTCGAACAATAGAAAACCCCGTCGAGATTCACGGCCATCACGCGGCGCCATTCCTGCTCGGGATATTCGGCAAGCGGCGCGGCCTTCCCGGTGATGCCCGCATTATTGACCAATACATCAATGCTGGAATGCCGTTTCAAGACTTCATCAATCATGCGGCGAACGGATTCTGCATCGCTGATATCGACTCCGATCGGGAATGCGTTGCCTACATTGGCCAGCTCGGCAGCGGTTTTCGCCGCGCCGTCCTTATCGATGTCTGCGATCGCCACAGCCAAGCCATCTTTCAGGAGCCGCAATGCGATCGCTTGGCCAATACCTCGTGCCGCTCCCGTGATAATTGCAGTTCTCACAATGCCTCCGCTCGATCGTTACCGCCGGCTTGGAAATCGCGCGCGATACTCCGGCTTGCCGGCGATCGAAAGATTGAGATGAAATAACTGACCCCCGAAATTGCCGGTCCGGGCATCGAAATCGCCTGGAGCCAGCGAGAGCGCGTCGGGCTGTGCCGCGGACGTGACGAAAATGTCAGTGAGATCCGGACCGCCGAAGCAGAGACAAGAAGTTTGTACAGCAGGAATGTGAATCCTTCGCTCGACAGACCCGTCAGGGCGATAACGAACGATCGCTTCACCGAACCAGTGCGCGCACCAAATGAAGCCCTCGGCATCTACGGTTAGACCGTCTGGAATCCCTTGCTCGCGCGGCACCTCAACCAAAACACGACGGTTTCGAAGTGAGCCGTCGCTGCGCGAATAATCGTAACTGTAGATGCGCCGGGCTGCCGAGTCAGCATGGTAAAACACCGATTCATCGGGCGCGAACGCAAGGCCGTTTGACAACTTGATCCCCTCCTCGACGATGTGCGCCGAACCATCCCTATCGATACGCGCAAGAAAGCCGAGCTCGTAATCCTCTCGACTTGGGTCGAAGAAGCAGGACCCGGTAAATAGGCGGCCTTCGGGATCGGCGATGCAGTCGTTCAGAACGCATCTCCTGCCATCCGCTTCTTGAACGATGCACTGTGGATCGTTCGCGCCATCCCAGCGCCAAACGCCGTTCGAGTTCACAATGATGAACCCATTTGGCTCAAGAAACGCGAATCCTGCAATCTCGACGCCGGAGCGCAGAACTTCGTGCCGCTTCTCATTCCATGCGTAGCGATAAAATTGTTGACCGGTAATGTCAGTCCAGAAGAGTGTCTCCAAACGTTCGTCCCACAGCGGGCCCTCACCGCATTTGTCACCGTAGTCGGCAAGAATCTGAATCTCTGCCATGTTTTTCAATCGAACCTACCACACGTGCATCGCCCGTCAGGAAGATGGCCGTTAAGCTCACGAGTTCAACGCTCGAGGTTTCCGTACTGCCGCAGGTCGGGGCAAAAATCACTGATCTGGTTCATCGTCCGACGGGTTTCAATTTCCTTTGGCGAAATCCGCGGATCGAACCTCGGCCTTATCCCGTCGACGGCAATTTCGATAACTATTGGTGTGGGGGCTGGGACGACGGATTTCCCACGTGTGAACCGTGTGAATACAAAGGCGATCAGTATCCTGGGCTCGGCGAACTACGGGCGCTCGAATGGAAGATCGAATCCTTCAACAACGATGGGTTTGATCAACATGTCTCGTTGTCGGTCTTTGGGCCGATCAATCCGGTTCACGTGCGGAAAACGCTCCGGCTCGAAGGAGAGTCGCTGCACTATTACTTCAGTGTCGAAAACATCGGACCGCTTGCGCTCGATTTCATCTGGGGAACCCATCCTGCGTTTCAGATTTCGCCTGGAGCAAGGATTCATATTCCTGCCCGCCTCGGGATCGTCGGGCAAGCGACCGATGATTCGCTTGGCGCGCCGGGAGAGCACTATGAGTGGCCTCACCTGAAAGTGGGCGAGCGATCGACCGACATGAGCCGCGTTTTGCTGCCGGAAACCGGCGTTGCAGCTGGCCACTACGCAACCGAGCTTTCGGCTGGCTGGTTCGCGGTAGAGAATCCGGCGCAGGGAGTTGGCATCTTCGTCGAATTCCCGGTGGAGCATTGCCCATATGTGTGGATGTGGCTCTGTTATGGAGGCTGGCGTGGATATTATGTTGCTGTCGTCGAGCCCTGGACGAGTTTCCCGGTCACTCTCAGCGAGGCGGTGGCTCACAAGACACACCGGACGCTTGCACCTGGAAAAGCCTTTTGCGTCAATCTACGAGCCACCCCGTGGGCAAGTCCGGAAAGCTTGAGCGACATCCTCGCGCGATCAAGCCAGCAGGCTATTGCGCATACTTCGACCGGCATTGAAACTTCGAAGTGGCCCGGGCGCTTAAGATTGGAACGATGATCGTGGATCCTGATATCGCGGCTGCTGCTGCTCTATTCGGCGATCCAGCACGTGCCGCAAATATTTCGCCCAAACGGCGACCTTTCACCTGACAAAACTCACGTCGGGATCGCTTGTAACCGGTGCCAGGCCAGGGCGAAATCAGGGTTACCAACTTGCCAGCCCTGCTGTCGCAAGTGCGATCGAATCGCTTGCGGCGGTTTCGCCAGCAAGTTTCACTCGTCAGCGTTCGACCGACCAATTTCGTTCAGAGCGCATGCGACAGCTCCGACCTGCGCGCGTCTGCTATGACCACTCGGCAGGGATAGCTGGAGAGTGCTCTTGCACGATTCACTTCTGAGAACAGGCTATTTAACGGACCATGGTTCCAAGAAATATGCTTTGACTGCAGAAGGCCGCAAGAAGGTGGTTTTGGCGAGCGCCAGGAAGACGCCGTCCAGCCCTTCGTCCCATTCGAGTCGTTGGATTGGATATCCCGGCGGAAAGTGTGTTCCGAAATTTGCTGCGTGGTAATTAGATTTCTCGTCGGCGCCTCAGTCCGGACGCGCACGGCCAGCATCCTATATGATCAGGTCTTTGGAGAAACCGTCATAGCGACTCTGGAAAAGACGATGCGCGCGTGTGTTCTCCACGCCGTTAGAGGTCTCGAAGTACGAGAGGTTCGGAGACCTGAGGCAAGGCCGCATGAGGTGCTTGTACGCGTTGCAGCGGTTGGTCTTTGTGGCACGGATTTCCATATCTACTCGGGTGAGGCGAACTACAACACCGACGAGCGCGGCCGGCCTCTGCCTCTGGCGCAGTACCCCCAAATCCTCGGGCACGAGATAACAGGGCAGGTCGTGGCTGTAGGCTCTGAAGTGACCGACGTTCACGAGCATGAGCGCGTGCTCATCGATCAGGGGTTGAATTGCTTCAGCGCGCGACGGGCCTCACTGTGCGAGTACTGCGCCACTGGAGATTCTCATCAATGTGAGTTTTTCCGCGAGCACGGCATCACGGGATTGCCGGGCGGACTGGCTGATTTCATTACAATTCCAGCTGTCAATACCGTTCGCATCGACTCGGACATCGACCCCGCAATTGCTGCGCTCAGCGAACCCCTGGCTTGTATTTCACATTCGATGGATTTCGTCGCGCGTGCGAGCAGTGCGCGCTATCGCCTCGACGCACAAGCGTCGGAACAGCGTGTCAGGACCGCACTTATTGTCGGCGCCGGCCCTGCCGGACTGCTGTTTGTACAGTATCTGCGGCGTGTGCTGGCGTTTGACGGGTTGCTGATTGTCAGCGAGCCAAATGCGCGCAAGCGTGACTTCGCTGCACGCTTTGGCGCTGAGGTGGTTGATCCGACATGCGAGGATCTCACGGAAGTCATACGTGAACGGACCGGCGGCCGCTTGGCTGAGTTCGTCATCGAATCCTCAGGCTCAGGCCGGGTATTTGAGGTGCTTCCTCGTGTGCTGCGCAAGCAAGGTACGGTTCTGCTGTATAGCCACGGTCACGGCGGAGTCGATATGAGCTTCCTTAACAGACTGCAATTCAAGGAGCCCGTACTGGTATCGCCACTCGGTGCGTCGGGAGGATTCGATTGGGATGGCCGTCCCTCTGCTTATCGTCGATCACTGCAGCTCTTGGAGCAGAGTGTCGTCGATGTGTCACCGTTTATCTCACACCGCTATCGCACGCTCGCGGATGTTGAACGCGCATTTGGACAAGACTTCCTGGAGCCCGATTACGTGAAGGGCGTTGTTCAGCTTACTTGATCGTTGCTTGACATGGGAAATGCGGGAATGAACTACCCAAAGATTCACAATGCGATGTGGCCCGGGCTGGTGGGCAAGGGGCCGGGCGGTGAGCCGTTTATTGACCTGGACACAATGCTGGAGCTTACGGCGTCAGCACAAATCGCTGGCGCGCAGTTCGACGGTGTTGACCTTTTTCTGTCAGATCCACACATCAGCATCGATTCGAGCAAAGATGATCTTGAGCGGGTGGCAGACAAGCTTCGGGCGCGCAACTTCGTCGCGGGTTCGCTTGTAGCGCCCGTTTGGGAACCCACCGGCGGCGGTTCAGCTATGGGCAGCCCGGATGAGCGCAAGCGTTTTCTTCAGCAAGTGCGAAAAGCATGTAAGATCGGCGCGGAGCTGCGCGCGATCGGAGTTCGCAGCTACGGCGTGATACGAATCGATTCGGCCGTCAGTACAGCCGAGTGGAGCAAGGCGCCCGAAGAGAATACCAGGCGCATTGCCGAAACCTTTCGCAGAGCCTGCGAAATCGCCGACGATCACGGTGAGCAATTGGCTGCTGAAGGTGAGATCTGCTGGGGTGCGATGCACAGTTGGCGGCGCATGGTTCAGTTACTCGAGATGGTGAATCGACCGGACATACTTGGGTTCCAAGCTGATATGGCGCACACGCTGCTATATGTGATGGGCTATAACGCGCCGGAAGATCGGCTGGTGCTGGAGGGCAACGATTGGAACGACGATCCTCAAGTGCATGCGGCGTTGAAGCAAGTGGCCTCGGCTCTTCGCCCCTGGACGATCGACTTCCATGTCGCTCAGAACGATGGAAGCGTGCACGGGGAAGGATCACATGATAAGACTGGACGCCATTGCTTACCTAACGCTGCTGCCGGCAAACTTGATCTCGTTCGGGACTCCGGCTTGTGGCTGCGCGATGACGAGGGCCAGCTCACGAAGAGGTACAAACATATTTGCTGGGATGGATGCATGTTTCCGAATGCTGTCATGACGAGTCCCGATACCTGGATATCGGTACTCCAAACGATGATTTCCGTGCGTGACGCTCACGGTTGGAACGACTGACGGGCATGGAGCGGAAGACTCTTCGGGTCGGGCTGGTCGGCTACGGCTTCATGGGGCGAACTCATTCCAACGCGTATCGCCAAGTGCACCAATTTTTCGATATTGAGGATCGTCCGCAGCTCGCTGCGGTCTGCGGAAGAGACGGTCACAAGGCAAAGCAGTTTGCTGCGCGCTGGGGATTTGACTCGGTTGAGACTGAGTGGCAAGCGCTGGTGGGGCGCGACGATATCGACCTTATCGACATTGCGAGCCCGAACGATACCCACGCAGAAATCGCGATTGCTGCGGCTCGCGCCGGCAAGATGGTTCTCTGCGAAAAGCCCCTCGGTCGGAACCTAGCGGAAGCCGAAGCCATGGTGCAAGCAGTGGAAGCAGCCGGGGTTCGCAACATGGTCTGGTACAACTATCGCCGCGCGCCAGCGGTTACTCTAGCCAAGCAAATCCTGGACCAGGGCACGATCGGCCGGATCTTCCATTACCGAGCGAAGTTTTTGCAGGATTGGACGATTTCTGCAAAAGTTCCGGTCGGTGGTCAGGCGCTATGGCGGCTGGACGCGAGCGTTGCCGGGAGCGGCGTAACCGGCGACTTGCTGGCGCACTGCATCGACATGGCGCTCTGGTTGAATGGGCCGATCGACACCGTTACGGGCATGACCGAGACTTTTGTCAAGCAACGCCCGAGCGCATTGACCGGACACACGAAGCAGGTGCGTATCGACGACGCCAGCGCTTTCCTCGCGCGGTTTGCAAACGGCTCGCTGGCCACGTTTGAGGCGACCCGCTACGCACGGGGACACAAAGCGCAATACACGTTGGAGATCAATGGCGAAAACGGATCGATCGCTTGGGATTTGCACGACCTTCACCGCCTTCAATTCTTCGAGTATTCAGGCGATGAACGATTGCGCGGATGGCGTTCCATCCACGTCACCGAAAAGGAGCACCCCTACATGGAAAGTTGGTGGGTGCCAGGTCTTCAGATCGGCTACGAACACACATTCATTCACCAGATTGCAGACTTCTTGCGCGGCTTGGCGGAAGATATTCAACCTGAACCGACCTTCAAAGATGCGCTGAAAACGGAGAAAGTCATCGATGCTGTTTTGAGATCGGCGGCGACTGGGAGCTGGATTCGATGCGCGTGAGCTGTTCGATCACTGCTGCTTGCCCGCGATACCGGCATTGGATTCTGGCGTGCGCACTTGGCGGAATTATTTGGGCCGCCGATTGGCCGATGCCCGGCGGCAACCCTCAGCGCAATGGCTGGGCTGCATCCGAACGGCAGATCACGAAAGCGAACGTAAATACGCTGAAGTTACTGTACAAGTATCAAACCGATAACCAATCGCGAGGAACGAATTCGTTAACGAGTCCCATCGTCAACGGGAATCTCATCACTTACCGCGGTTTTAAAGAGATGTTGATGTTCGCAGGAAGCTCAGACAAAGTTTATTCGCTGGATGCTGACCTGAACCAGTCGATCTGGGAGAGTAGTCTGCCCTTCGCTGCGAGCAAGCCGGCTACAAAGTCCCTAACCGGCAGTTGCCCCGGTGGACTAACCGCACCTGTGGTCATGGCCGGCAGCAGTTCCAATTCGCTGCATTTTGCCGCGCTGGCCAGCCGCGTTCCTGCTGCAAATGGGGTCGTGCATACTCATCCCAATCCATATTTTCCTCCTCTATCGCAGAGTTTGTATCCGCTTCTGCCGACGACGTTAACGCAATTAAACGCCCTGTACGCGGTCAGTAGCGATGGATACCTTCATGTCCTGAACAGTTCGACCGGTCAGGACTTGATCCCTTCGGTTCGATTCGTCCCTCCGAATGCGAAGGTCACGAGCCTGAATCTTAGAGATAACGTGGTGTACGCCACCACGGCGGATAATTGCGACGGATACAAGAACGCGCTGTTCGCGCTGGATATCCTGAGTCCGGAGAAAAGAGTCACATCGTTCATTCCGGCACAAGGCGGATTTTTCGGCAGTGTTGGCACGTCCATCGGCAACGACGGCACGATATATGTGCAGGTCGCCTATCCGAAAGCCAGCGGCAGCACTCGCTTATACGAAACCGTCGTGGCGCTGACGTCAAAAGAACTGAAGGTGAAAGACTACTTCACCATTGGCGATAAGCTGCTGAGAACGGAAACCGGAGCAGCAGGAGTAACGCCGGGAGTCTTTTCATTCCCTCAAAGAGATCTTGTTATTGCGGGCGGACGCGATGGACGGGTCTATCTGCTCGATTCAAGATCGCTGGGTGGCGCGGATCATCACACGCCGCTATTCGCAACATCTGAGCTTATGGGGAGACACAAGAACGTTCAGGGGAACGGGCTGCATGGACTATTTTCAACGTGGCTCGACGTCGATTCTGGCACGCGCCGGTTCTACGCTTGCGTAAATGGCCGACTGCGAAAGTCTTCCGTATTCTCGACCTATCGCGCGGCTGATACCGGGTCCGTCATCGCCTTTGACTTGAAAGGAACGACCGAGCGGCCCACGCTCGAACCAATCTGGAGTTCCGGACCTATCATCACGCCTTCTCCCGCGGTCATAGCCGACGGCATGATATTCGTGTTATCTCCTGCTGGGCCGCAAGCGTCAAATGCTACAACTCTGCTCGTCCTCGACGCCATAACCGGCAAGGACCTGTACTCAGCTGTCGTATCCAACAGCACCGCGCCTGCCAGCGGACTGGCCGTGGCGAACGGTCGCATCTACTTTACGGGACGCGACAATGCGGTGTACTGCATCGGAATACCGGCAGAGCAAGAGCAACTCATCAGGCAATGAACAGAAAACGACTTGGTCTCCTGATCGCGCTTGTCTGCACGTCCGCACAATCAGCCGAATGGTTGATGAACGGCGGAGATCCACAACGCACAAACTGGCAGCGCGACGAACACATCCTCACCCCGGAAAATATCAATAACCTGAAGCTGCTGTGGAAGTTGAAGCTGGATAACCAGCCAAGAGAGATGCATTCTCTTTTTCCTCCGTTGATTGTGACGGGCGTGCCAAATCCTCAGGGCGTTCGCGAGATTGCCATCGAGGCCGGAATATCGGACAACATCTTTGCAATTGACGTAAACGGCGGGACGCTGATGTGGAAGAAGCATTTCGAATATACGCCGCCGCGGGAGGGCACGGGATTCGACGCGGGCGATCCTCTTTGCCCTGGCGGACAAACGGCAACCCCGGTGATTGGTCCACCTGATGAGAAAGGCGCACGCACCCTTTATGTCCTGGACGGCGCCGGGCAACTCCATTTCCTGAATGTTGCAGATGGAGAGGAAATGCGGCCGACCGTGAAATTCGGCTTTGCGAACGCGAAGGCCTATGCGCTGAACCTCTGGCACGGAGTCATCTATACAACGACGTCGCAAAACTGCAATGGCAGCCCGAATCAGGTTTGGGCCATCGACGTCAATAGCGCCAATCCCAAAACCATGACCTTCAGTCCCCGAAGCGGCGGCCTGTGGGGACGGGAAGGCGCCGCTATCGATTCAACTGGAGTTGCCTGGGCGCCCACCGGCGACGGAGTTTACGACCCTGAGAACCGCACGTTTGGTAACGGTCTCATTGGCGTGAAAGTAGAGGGGCAGCAGTTGCTTCTCGAAGACTGGTTTGAACCACGGAACTGGTTCTGGATGAGAAAGCGCGACCTGGATATGCAAGTAACTCCCGCGATTTTCAACTTCCATGGGCAGGAGTTATTGGCAACGGGCAGCAAGGCCTGCCGCATTTACCTGTTGGACACGAAAGCAGCCGGAGGCGAAGATCACCAGACGCCGCTCGCCGAGACGCCTCTGATGTGCAACGAAGAGGTCAACTTTGCCTCCGCAGGTATCTGGGGATCGCTTGCAACCTGGCAAGATGCAGCCGGTAAACGTTGGCTGTTGACACCGTTTTGGGGTCCCGTCCGCCGCGATTTCGAGGTGCCTGTCTCCCGCGGACCCGTTACGAACGGAGCCATCGTTGCGCTTAGGGTTGAATCGAACGGCGGCTCAACAAGGCTCGTACCAGCGTGGATGTCGGGAGATATGAACCGCGCCGAACCTCCGGTTGTGGCCAATGGCGTGGTGTTTGCATACGGAAGCGGTGAAAACACCGAGCAGGCGTATCGTGAGCGCGGCCTTTACGACTACAGTCCGGAGAGGATCAAGAACTCAACGCATGCCGTTCTATACGCACTCGATGCCGAAACCGGCAAAGAACTGTATTCGAGCGGCGATCAGATTACATCCTTCGCGCACTTTGGAGGACTCTCCGTCGCAAACGGACGCGTGTATCTCGGGACCTACGACAGCACGCTCTATTGTTTCGGTCTACCTAAGTAATGCCAGGCGACGCCTGCGGGGAGACTTGGCGATTTCTGGCCTGTGTTGACCAAGCACCGCTTGGCTGCCCGGCTACCTGGCAAAGAGGATCACTCCGAAGCAAATGTCTTCAGGCGAATATTGCGTGTTTCAATTTTCATCGCGGCATGCGGCAACCGATGCACCTGAATACCGATTTCGCCGCCCATCTTGCGTCCTGAAGTATCATCGTCGATCAACTCACTCATCAGCCGCCCGTTCCATAGCTGCATGAGAACATTGCCGCGGGCGATGATCTCGACATCGTTCCAGTCATCGATCTTTATCAATGATTTGAGCTCTTGATTGTCCCCCACCACGCCGATGGCGCCCGGTTTTCGCCCGTCCGGAATGTAACTCAGCTGGCCGCGAAGACACACAAAGCCGCGACCGCGTTCCTCATAAATCTGGCCTGTATATCTTTGTGCCAAATCGATGTCCGCCTGATATCCCTGCATGACCCATTTCGCAATGTCGGGCCTCTCGATGCTGCGATACTGAATTCCGCTATTTCCGTCGTTCAGTCCAGTGAGGCGGTATTGCAACTTCAGGTCGAAATTGCCCGGCTTGCCACCCTTCCAGATGCAAAACGTGTTCTGCTTCGGTTGATGCTCCAACGTGGTTTCACCAACGATGGCGCCGTCTTGTACCCGCCAGAAATCCGGCGCACAATCCCAACCGTCAAGAGTTTTTCCGTCGAAGATTGGTTGAAAGCTGGTCTCCTGCAACGGCGGGACCGGGCTCGACGAAGACCGTTGTTGTGCGATTAGTCCAGAAGCCACACAGAGCAGGCAGCCAAAGCCGATCACTGACAGGGACGCTGCGTTCGGTCGACAGGGGTGGTGAGTACGCATATGCGTCCTCTTTGATATCACGTGACCGCAGGAGCATCTGATAGATTCAACGGGAGACTGGGTTCTATCGGATATGCGGGCAACTACTCTTTTCACAGTGGGCCTCGCACTAGCGGCTGGTCGCGCATATGGACAGACATTGCCCGAAGGGCCCGGACGCGCAGCCATGATTCGGGTTTGCGGTAAGTGCCACTCACCGGAGCGGGCAGTTTCGCTGCATCAGCGCCGCTCGCAATGGGAAGACACCGTCGTCAAGATGGTGAAGTTGGGCGCTCAGGGGCCAGACGAAGAACTGGAAGCCATTCTCAATTACCTTTCGACGCATTTCACGACCGAAGTTCCTGGCCCGATCGACATCAACACGGCCAGAGCCGTTGACCTAGAAGCTGGGCTGTTGTTGCTGAGATCGCAAGCCAAAGCTGTCATCGAGTACCGCGACGAAAATGGACCGTTCAAATCGATTGATGACCTCCGCAAGGTGCCTGGATTGGATTTCCGGGCCGTCGAGTCGAAGAAATCCCGAATCGTGTTCTAGAAGACCAACCCAGGAGCGAAGCCAAATTCGACGCTTGGGATTCCCGTCATCGCGGTGCGCAAGGCGTTTCTGACGCACGACTATGAGAATCGGCCGGTGTGCCACTACTGCGGGCATTGCATAGATGGCTGCGACGTCTCGGCCATTTATTCCACGCCATCGAGCATGTTGCCCAAAGCTCGGAAGACAGACAATCTGAGACCGCAGGAAAATGCGGTTGCGCGAGAAATTCTGGTCGATAACAATGGGCTCGCACGCGCCGTTTCGATCGTGGACCACAATTTGCACGAGTTCAAAGGGTGCACCGATGTTGAACATCAGACCTAAGCGGCCAATTTGCGCGGCGTTGATCGCTGTGGCTCCACTTCTGCGGGCGGTTACTAGACCGCCTGACATTCCGTTTCAGAAGCAAAAGATCTCTGTAGCTGATACGCCGGGCTACACGGCAGCCGCGATTACATAACCGACGAGGAACTAGATATGTCCGCCCATGCTGTCATCAGGCGAGAGCGCCTATTGAACAGCATCTACCCGTTGTGAAACTGAAACGCGAAGGTTCCCAGGTCCTCTCAATGAAGACTTCCGCGCACGTTAGGTCATTGCATGAAACAGGCCGCTGCGGATCAGGGCCGCGGCGTCTTTCGCGTTCGACCATCTGCACCGGCTCCTCTGACGAAAACCGGTACACCTCGCGCGAGTGCGGGCCGGAAACCAGGTACGCCCCCCTTCCTGTAAAGACGATCGCCGTGCGCGGGCTTGCAGACGCCGCCGGAGCCGGATTCGGCGTAACGAACATCGTCCGCCGCTGGTGAAGTTCTTCGCGCTTTTTGCCGCAACAGCTCATGTCATCTTTCTCCCCGCGCCGAGCCATCTGAACGGCTTCGGCACGAATCACTCATCTGTTCCAGCAAACAGGCTGCCCCTGAAAGTCCAAGCCACAACAGCGGCCATTCGCGCCACCCGCTCATCAGTAAGTACGCCGCCGGAGCCGCGATCCACAAGCTCAAGCAGTAAAAGCAATCCATCAGCCTGCCCAGGAAACCGTTACCGAGCCGCACCCGCAGCGCAACGATCACATCCCATGGCCCGTCCTCTTTCGCAAGCAGATGCGTGACGCGCCAGACTGCGAACACCGCCAGCGTGAGATGATACCAGCTTTGCGGGGGCATCGAAAAGAATTGTCGAAGTGACAAAACAAGGAGCAGTCGAAGGCCTGCGCCATGGACCGCTCCCAGCTAGAGATGTTAGACGTTCACGACGGCTACGGAGAACTGCGGGTCTACCCAGTTGTAGACAGGGTTGTAGTTCCAATCTATCAACTGACCACCGTCGCCACCGGATGGGTTGAACGCACGGGTATCGGCATAGATACCGAAGCTGTACACGCCAGCCGGATAGGTGGCCGGGATCTTACAGAGCGCCACGCCGGAGAACGAATTGTCGGCCGCGGTCTCATACCAGTGCTGCGTTACCGACGACGGCGAGAGCGGAACCGCGCCGCCGCTGCATCCACCTGAGCTAACCGAGGTTTCGCGCAGATGACTTGCGTTCACCGAAAACGTGACCTGTACGTAAACGTCCGCGGGCGTGGTTCCGCGGTCGATCACGACGCAATCTGTCGTCGGCAAAGGTTGCGCTCCGCTCATGTCGGACGCGAAACTCCACTCGGCGCTGAATACGACGATCGGATATGAGTTGTCGACCATGAACCCGACCTTGGAGGACGTGGCCAGCAGGGTCTTGCTCGAATCGGCAACCTCGAGCTGCACCGTGTAGAGGCCGTCGGTCCATGTCCCGTCTGCCGTGTTCCATTCCAAAGCCATGGAATTGGGGAACCAGCCGTCGGTGGCCGGGATAACCGGGTACCACCCTTGCGGATCGGACGCCGGCCACATGGTCTGCAGAACTCCGCCAACCTCGCGATAGAGCGGCCACGTCAACCCGACGAATGGGCCGAGCGCCGTGGGCGAACCACCGGACGGGGTGTAGGTATATTCCAACCGGTAGAAGGCCGCGTTGTCCACGTTGGTGCACCCGTAGATTTGCAACGTGTCTGTGTACGGCGCAGTCGCTGGGGGCACACCGGCTTCGCTGATTGTTCCGCCCGGATGCGGCGGGTTCGGCCGCGTGGCAAATCCGGTGGCTGCGTCGATGTAAGGCGCCGCAGGGAGCGGGGGGTTCACAAGCGGCATGAGGCCGACGTACTCGAGCGACGGAACGTCGCCGCATGGAACGTCCGGCGTGTTGCACACGGTGCTCGAAACTGCGATTGGGGACGCGACCAATGTGACATTGGAATCGCCATTCGCATCCCACGATACGTCGAACAGGCCGGTGCTGTATATAGTCTGCTGTACGCTGTTTACATTTTGCGTTACCCGGAACGTGATGTCCGGAACTTCGAGAATCGGCACCCACTCGGGGACGACAATATCGAAGCAACGGATGAACGGTCCGTAGAAGCGGGTGAGATCCACGTCCTTCAACATACTTGTGTTCAGACCGAGTTTGTTCGCTAGCGTGCTTTGCACGGCACTCCGGTGCTCGGATGCTTCGCGGTGGACGGGCTTCTGGAATTCTCGTGGCAGAGGCGGGGCCACAGCTGTTGAAAACGCCTGGCGCGACAGCAATGCCTGCTGCCCTGTAGTTTGCGCTCCGAAACTTTTAGTGCTTCCGAACCGGGCAAGCTGGCTGACAATCTCTGCACCCAGCACCGCCTTGGCTTT
Source organism: uncultured Acidobacteriaceae bacterium (assembly GCA_963722935.1). Taxonomy (GTDB): domain Bacteria; phylum Acidobacteriota; class Terriglobia; order Bryobacterales; family Bryobacteraceae; genus Bog-105. Next base: position 1,139,098 of record CAVROY010000004.1, read on the forward strand.
CTCGTACAGCGCCGTACCAGTTTTCAACCTAAGCGCGGCTTCCGGACCGGGATCTGGGCCGGTTCCTACAGGCTGGCCCTGCAAATACTTCAGCACGCTGCCAACCGTCGGCTTCTGAAAGCTTTCGAGATAGCAGATGCGTTCGATGCGCCATCGCAAGATCCACTCGATTTCAAAGCGCGGAACCCAAACGCAGAAGTTACCGCAAGCGTCAGTTGTGGTTTGGGCGATCACTTCGGTGTGGCAGAAAAACGGAAAGAACCACGACCACGGAAGGTCGATAGGGAAGAGCCCAAGAATGTTGCAGATCGTGTCCTCAGCATAGACCGTGGCGAAGGGAACACCGTATTCAATGCCGGTGTTCGGATCTTTCTTCACTACCTTGCCGCAGATGCGACGGAACAACAACAGGTTGGGATCGATTTGCCAGCGAAACTGCTGGCCGATGTCGAATACGGAAAGCCCGTTAAGTTTCGCCGCTGCGACACCGGTCAGGCTTGACAGCCTTTCGACCTGTATCTTTGTAAGCGGCTTCTGGTCGGGCGTTTTCTGGCTAGCGGTACTCACGTATTAACTCCTTTTCGGCGTTTCCGACCCTTGAAATGATCGGTCTCCGCATCACTCTTATCATTTCTGTTCAAGTGATGCCCCGGGTAGAAGCTTGTTTGAGGCCGTTCGGCCTCGGCATTGAATCAACGAGTTACATGCGCAATACCGGGGTGGGAGAGCCCATTCGGATAATGATGTTGTTGAGTAAGAGTGGAAAAAGTTAGTGATCACTTACCACTGAAAGCAAACGGGGGACCACGCATAGCCCCGCGTTAAGTGCTGATACCGTGGGCTATTTCCCACAATAGCCATAGGGACGGATGAGTTACAGGTTCCCGACCACTTAGACCGAACCCTGATTTCATGTGAATTAGGTAAGCTGGTCGACCAGCTTAAAAGCGCCCTAATAGGTTGCCGCATTAATGGGCTAGGCCCGGAAATGGTTCGAGGCAATGAGTTGATCTCGGCGAAAATCAATTGTCGAACACGAAGCGAGGAACACTTTCCGATATTTTGTATTAACGGCTAGTTAGCCATGCGGATTCCAGTTTATAAATGCCAAGCCGAGCCCCGGCCGCTGCCAGGTGACCGCTGCTTATGAGCAGGCCACGGCCGTCCCAGCCATCACAAGTCCTGCTCCGATGACGTTTCTGCTGTTGTCCATGGGCGCTGCGATGAAAGGCCGTTACAGCATGCGCATATTGACAGGGTCCCAGGAAACCATGCGCCGTTCGAAATAAGAAACGTTCGACATCAGTGCGGGGCCGGCGGCCCGCAAACCGAAAACAGCATCTTCAATTACAGGCGTGCGAGTACGAATCGCGTGCTGGAACGTTTCATGATGTGCAACCTGCTCGGAGTAGTCTTTCGGCAGAGAGTACGTTTCAAGCGCTTCCGATGCCAGCGAGTCGGCAGTTTCCGGAAGCGGCGGATACTTGGCACGGTGCTCGGCAAGAACCTGCTCCTCAATTTTTTTTGAGAAGGTGGAGGCAGTCGTTCCGGGATCGAGCTCGCGAGGACGTTTGGAGATCGACAGGGAGTTGCCCACCGAAAGATTCAGAACGCCTTCCGTACCGATGAAGCGGAAGGCCTGCGAATCGGCGCCTTCGCCGCTACCAGCTTCGAAGTTGACGCTGAAGTTGATCTGGAAGGCCGGGTGCGATGGCGTCTCCGGATAGCTATATAGGCCAGTCATCAGATCCGGCACGTCGCGGCCATCTTTCCAGTAGTAGAGGCCGCCGGTGGCTGCGATGCGCTCGGGACCAACGCTATCCATCACGAAGTGAATGCCGGTAAAGAGATGGACGAATAGATCGCCTGGAATACCAGTTCCATACGCTTGATAGTTTCGCCACCGGAACAGGCGCACGGGGTCGAAAGGACACTTGGGCGCACTACCGAGAAACTGATCCCAATCGATCGTTTCCGTAGAGGCGTCGGGCGGAACGGTGTATTGCCAGGCGCCAAGCGACGAGTTGCGATTGATGTAGGCCTCAATGAAGTGGATCTGGCCGATCGTGCCGCTTTTAACGAGTTCCTTGGCTTTGGCGTAGAGGATCGAACTTACGCGCTGGCTGCCGACCTGGAGAATGCGTCCCGTCTGCTTTTGCGCTTCGATGACCTTGTGGCCATCCGGTACTTCGCGGACCATCGGCTTCTGGCAATAGACATCTTTGCCGGCGTGGAGAGCGTCGACAGCAATGCGGGCATGCCAATGATCGGGGGTGGCGATGATAACGGCATCGACATCGCGCCGGGCAAGTAAGCTCGCGATAGTCGCGCGTGGTGAAAACGTCTTTTCCGTAGCGTTCCTGGGCAAGCGTGCGGCGGCCATCATAGACGTCAGAAACAGCGACGATCTGAACGCCAGGCAGAGCCGATTCCGTGCGCATGTCTCCCTGGCCCATAATGCCGAAACCGATGCAACCAATTTGCACGCGATCGTTCGGCGAGACCGGTTTAGCAGGTTCTTGAGCGGCCGCGGCAGCGACTTCGGTCAGGCCAAGAGTGGAAGCAGCGACGCCGGTACTCTGCAGGAAATGTCGACGACTGATAGGCATGGTTGGACGTGTTCTCCAGAATGACACGCTCTCTGCGGAAACGCTACCGTGCGCATCGTTCATCAAGCATGGTCACCGCGCCCCATGCGCGACGAGGCGCCGAGGACAAACCGCGCGTCTGCCGAGAACTGTGAATCCGAGTAGGCGTATCACACCTGGTAAACTCCGCTTCAGTCCTGCCATCCCTTTATTCCACCCGATGCTCCATCGTGGAGCGCATGACGCAGCGCAACGTCGAAGAGCAGGCGCGCGCCGCCAGGGTGCCAATGACTCATGGCCATTCCTGGGTTTGGTCCAGTCACCGCCACCCCGCTGCTCGCTGCGACGGCAACGGGAGCGGCTTTCGAGGGGGACGAGATCTGGCGGCCTGGGTGGGTATGGTTCCGCGAGAGTGCTCTACAGGCGCCAAGAAAAAACTACTGGGCATTAGGTAAAACCCGTGACCACAGCAGATCTATCGACTATAAGATGAGTTCTGTCCGGATGGACGACCATTCGCTAGCTATCAGTGCTCGGATCCTACAAGCACTCTGCCGCTCCAGGGTCGGCGGCGACAGCTTCCATTAGGGGCAGGGCGAAATGGAACAATTCACGAGCGCTGAACATATAAGCCATAGCTTCTCCGACTCGTGCACCGTTGTTCCTCGTTCTGGTAAGAAAATTGTCGACGATTTTTGCGAAAAAGCGATCCGGCCAGTTCGCATGAACTCCAGCGGCGGACGTATCAAATTCCTCCATTTCGCGCCATATCCGGGAGCCATTCTCAATCACAGGGACCTGATAACGTGCGATTCGCTTTCCTGGAATGTCGGCAACATGTTCAACGTAGTGGAGAAAGGTCACGGCATCGTGATCAGATCCCAGTAATACGATCTTGCCATCGAGCATCAAGAATCGTTCCAGCGGAGAATCAATGCCGAATGCATAATTCCACGGTTGGCTGGACATGAGGTACTCAGTCTGCTTGCCCCAGAACACGAAACGGGCAACGTGGCGATTAACTCGAGAGTCAGGATATGTCCTAAGGAATTCAACGAGTGTCCCGTTATCACGAGCCGATCTTGCCGTGAGAGGATCGAACGCCGGCAACTTTTCATAGATCTCGCGGTCTTGCTCCACGGTAAGGTTTCCTCGTCCCACCTCGTCGTAGTAACGCGGGCAACTTGCATACATCATCAGAGTGCCTTCCGAAGTGACGATCGATTTGAGAGCTAAATGTATCTGATCGGGACCGCCCGCAACTTCTCCAACCGCTCGCACGGAGGCATGCAGCATGACGGTGTCGGTCGCCTTGATGCCGAGCTTGCGAAACTCATTCTCCAGTTCCTCTTTCGAGTACATCGTGATTCGCCTCTAGACGGCGGCCGCTGGGGAGGCTGGACCTGTACCGATCTCGGGCTTTACGGCAAACGACGCTGCGATTCTCTTGGTCCTTTCCGCGAAGCTTCCGCTCCCGGCAATGTGGAAGAGGACGGAGCCGCTGCCGAGGGCAAGGATGATCTCTCCGAGGAACAAATACCCCGCAAGTCTCGCGTATGTCCGCCGCGTGTTATCCGCTTCTGCGTTTTCGACCTCTGATTGCATTCGATCCTCCGCCTCGTAAGCGCTGCCCGCGCGTCGACTACTAGGGTTCCATTCGCTTGAAGGATTGGGTTCAGCCCTATGTTACGTTGAATGCGCGCAAGAGGTTCAATAGATCCGCCCTTACTGCCAAGGGGTTTACGAAAGATTCCGGGACGGTCCGCCATGGTCGAGAATAGCTCCCTATATTCGTAGATATCACCTTCTGGTGTCTCCCATTTCGATAGTGCTTCAATTACGCTCCCGCGTCCAAATTGCGAGCCAGGAGCAGCGAATCAGGTAGAACTAAAGGAATCCGCGTAAACGTTCCTGGCAGTGGGTGACACGTGGACCGAGTGGCTGGGGGCGATGTCGCGGAGGGATGAGCAGGAGGTTCTCTTTGCCTTGTCGGTTGCCTTCGTGATGATAGTGTTCAAGAATTCGTTAACGTTCGCCGGAGCGCCGCCCTGAATCAGCTTGCAATGGGTTTACGTAAGCTCGGTCGTATGCAGGAGGCTGCAGACTGCTTGAGCCGCCTGAAAATCCCTTATCATCGCTTCCGCGTCACTCGAACCAGACAAGTACTCTGTGCGAGTCGCGGCGGCGGACAAATCGCATGATAACGAATAAAGCATCTTTCGAGGATTCCGTAAATGAGTCGTTTAGCGTTTGCCAATCTGCTTCTCTTGCTGGTAACGCCGTATGCATCTTCGCAGGATACGCGCTACCGGGCGAACAATCAATTAATCCCTGGGCCCGACTGTTTGACTATGACAGACGCATGGCGGGGTGGATACACTCCTTGTGATTCGCTTACACATGATGCGTGGCTGAAGGATATTCGCCACTGGCGAGCCGAACGGCAAATTCGCGTTGGCTTCGATGATGGGCGCTACGACGAGCCCGCTCTCAAATGGACCCAGAGTAGCTTTATTCAACCTCAAATGATGGTGCAGGATCGTTACTTCTACGATCCCGTCGCGGGCAAGTACACAGTCGATCTGTATTTAGACGATCTGGAAAAACGGTATGGCGGTGTCGACGCCGTGTTGATATGGCCGACTTATCCCAACATGGGAATCGATAACCGCAATCAGCATGACATGATTCGATGCATGCCGGGCGGCATCCCGGGTGTGAAGCACATGGTGGCAGATTTCCACCGCCGCGGAGTTCGCGTACTGTTTCCGATGATGATGTGGGACGAGGGAACACACAGCCCCGATGCGCCTTGGCCGCAGGCCATCGCAGCACTCATGAAAGAGATCGGTGCAGATGGTATCAACGGTGATACGCAGGATGGTGTGCCGCTAGCTTTCTCCCTGGCGGCGGACAAGATTGGGCATCCCCTTGCGTTTCGAACCCGAAGGTAGCCCATCAGATGAGGCTCTTGCCTGGAACGTGATGACCTGGGGACAATACACCTCTCAATTCAACTTTGTGCCCGGAATAGATCGCTTTCGCTGGCTCGAGCCGAAGCACATGGTGAATATCTCCGATCGCTGGAATCGCAGCAAAACAGACGACCTGCAATATGCGTTTTTCAACGGAGAGGGTTGGGAAAGTTGGGAAAACATCTGGGGCATTTGGAACGGAATCACGCCACGAGACGGCGAAGCTACACGTCGCGTGGCCACGATCGAACGAGCTATCGCGCCTTTCTTAATTAGCAAAGACTGGGAGCCGTTCTATCCCATGCACATGTATGGCGTGTATGCGAGCAAATGGCCCTTGGGTGACCAGACTGTTTGGACCATCGTCAGCCGTAACGAATACGACATCAACACCAGGCAGATTTCCATACCCGCAGAGGAGGGAACGCGCTACTTTGACCTCTATCACGGAACCGAACTAAAGCCGGAAATCGAAGGCCATATGGCTGTACTGTCGTTCTCACTTGAGGCTCACGGTTTCGGTGCAGTGCTTGCGACAAAACGTGAGCCGGGTCAGGACATACAGAAGCTGATAACAAGGATGAAAAGCTTCACTGCTACGCCCTTATCGAGTTACTCGGACCGATGGCAGACACTGCCGCAAAAACTCGTCGAGATTGAGCCAATGAAAGGAGCGGGAACTGCGCCCGAAGGAATGCTAAAGGTTACGGGAGGTGATTACGTCTTCAAAGTAGAGGGAATCGAAATCGAGGGTTTCGACAACATCGGGGTAGACGTTCAATATCCTTGGGAAGACATGCCGCGCCGCTTCCACGAACACCGCATGCAACTAAAGCCATTCTATATCGACACATATGAAGTCACGAATGCCGACTTCAAGAAATTCTTAGAGGCCACTAACTATCGCCCGAGCGACTCTTTGAATTTCCTTCGCGATTGGAAGAACGGCACCTATCCTGACGGTTGGGCGAACAAGCCTGTGACTTGGGTCTCTTTGGAGGATGCGCGAGCGTATGCGAAATGGGCCGGCAAACGTCTGCCTCATGAATGGGAGTGGCAGTTCGCGGCACAAGGCCAGGATGGCCGTACGTATCCATGGGGAAACAAATGGGATGACGCCGCTGTGCCGAAACCGGATCAGGGCCGTACTCTGACGGGCCCCGAAGATGTCAGCGCTCACCCCAGCGGAGCCAGTCCGTTCGGAGTCATGGACATGGTCGGGAACGTTTGGCAGTGGACCGACGAGTACGTTGACGACCATACACGGGGCGGTATTCTTCGCGGCGGATCTTACTATCAGCCTCAAGGTTCCATTTGGTATTTCCCGCAAGCTTACAAAAACAACCAGCACGGGAAACTTCTACTCATGGCCCCGAGCTACGACCGTGCCGGCACCTTGGGTTTTCGTTGCGTCATAGACGCCGAATGAATCGAATTCTGGTGCTCGGCAGTCTCAACGTCGATCTGCAGGGTCAGAACAGTTGCACCGATATTTCCGGGTGGCGAGCAGCCCAGATTTATTGACGGCTACTCTGAACAGCGAGCAATGTCTCAATCTGTTTCACGTGATTGATGTCGTGTGCTGCCATATGTCGGGCGAGTTCTCGCACCGTCAGCTTACCCCGCTCAACATGGTTTCCCGAATGCTCCCATTGTCCAGGCGACAGGGTGTCTAGCATTCGCAGGTTCGCCTGACGCAACAGCCGAAATAGTTCCAGTGCCTCACGCACGCTCCACGTTGCGTAGTTTCCTAACGCTGCCCAGAGCTCCTGATCGAATCCGTGGAGGGTCTCGCCGTCGTGTTCGAGCATCTGCCGGTAGCGCCAGCTACTCGCCAGTTCGTCTTCCGCCAAATGAGCAAGAATCTCGACGACTGACCACTTATCAGGAGCCGGCCGGCGTCGTAGGTGTTCGCTGGAAACGCCATCGATGAGGCGGGCCAGTTTAGCCGGAGTCTCCCGCTGAATGCGAAGGGGATCTTTACCCTCTATGTATCCTGCCAACCTCTTCCGATACTGTTCATCCGTTTCGGTCATCGCTATCTCATTTCTTGCAAATCTGCTCATCCGCGCCGTACATCAAAGCGAACTTAAACGGACCGCTGGGAGATTAAGGGATTATCTCGGCATCGTCGGCAAGCCGGAGAGTGGGGTCTACATCATTTGAGTGTTGCACTGACCTTCTGTCGCGGCCCGCCGACTGCATCTTCATCGACTTCAGTAAGCCAAACGTGCATAGTAAACGGAGCCGAGTGATATGTTGCTCTCGTGCGTTTCGCGTTGCTATTTGCCGTGTCCGCAAGCGCGTGCTTCTGTGCCGCGCCCATGGGATGGAATTCCTGGAACAGTTTCGCCAACATCGTGGATTCCCAAATCGTTCAGCAGCAGGCCAAAGCTCTGGCCTCGAACGGCATGAAGGAAGCCGGTTACGAGTATGTAGTCATCGACGAAGGCTGGTGGCTGGGAGAGCGCGATGCCGCAGGCAACATCGTCGTAAACCATAAGCAGTGGCCTGCCCTTAAGTCTGGCCAGAAAGATGGCGACATGGCTAACATCGCCGCTTACATTCACAGCTTGGGACTGAAGGCCGGGATCTATACTGACGCAGGTCGTGACGGTTGCAGCATGTATCCGGACTCGGGCCCGAAGTACATGAATACGGGCAGCGAGGGGCATTACGAGCGGGATTTCCTGCAATTTTCGAAGTGGGGCTTCGATTACGTCAAGGTGGACTGGTGCGGCGGCGCGAAGGAAAAGCGGTCCGGCGCGGTCCAGTATGCGCAGGTTGCCCGCGCCATTCAACGCGCAGAAAAGATAACCGGGCGCAAGTTGTTCCTCTCGATCTGCGAGTGGGGCAGCCAAAATCCCTGGTTCTGGGCTCCGGGCGTCGCGCAAGTCGAAAGCACCATCTGGCGTACGGGGGGCGACATCATTCCTCCGGTTGTGGAGAGCCTGCACGATCCCGAACACGCTAAGCGGGTCATTACGGAGAAGAATGTGCTCGATTCGTTTGAGGCCGGAATGCATCCGGAAGCACAACACACCGGCTACTACAATGACCTGGACATGATGGTCATGGGTATGCGCGGCATGACCGATGGCATGGACCGAATCCACATGGGGCTGTGGGCGATTTCGAGCGCCCCGTTGATGGTGGGTTCCGACCTGACGCGGCTCTCGCCGGCAACCTTGTCGCTGCTGACGAACAGGGAGGCGCTCGCAATTCACAATGACCCATATGGTTTACAACCCATCAAAGTCGCCGAACCCACTACCGGCGTCCTGATTTGGGCAAAGCCTATGGCGATCGCTGGAAGGCGCGCAGTCGCCATACTGAACCGCACGGACACCTCCGCGCAAGTGAAGATCGATTGGAACAAGCTTGGCCTGGACGGCACTCCGACATCGTTGCGCGACGTGTGGAACCGACGCGATCTCGCGGCGCCTGACGCGGCATTGTCCGTCCCCGCGCATGACTTCGCGCTATTAATCGTCGACCGCAAAGACAAAACACCGGCCGAGTACCTGGCAAATCAATCAGAGATCGACGGGATTCAAGCAATGAAGGGTCCGACGTTTGCCCGGTTGGAGTACGCAAACATCGCCGGCCACATTGCAGTGGTGCGAGTGAAAAGCACGTCGGGTCTTTCCACCGCTCTCGCCCTTCCACCGACGGCCGGATCAAACACCGGCACGGCTGGCCTCATTTTGCCCCACGGAACCGCGGACCTGTCGTTCGAGGGACCGCAGGTAAATGTTCGCAAGCTGGTTGTTTATTCCTGGTGATCATTAGCCTCGCTTCGAAGAACTGCTGCCGCAGAACAGGAACAACCCAGCTTAACTGCCAAGCTCAGGCCGCATGTTGCCGCGGCGATCCCGATAGCCTTCCTCAGCATGCCCATAGGTTTTACTCTATTTTTGCGGAGACCAACTCAGATCCGCAGCAGTATCTGGACGTGTAACGCGCTAGGATTCAATGTCAGCAACGCCGACCACATAGAACAGTGGAATCGATGGCTGCAAAATCAAATCTTCGTGATACGATTGCACGGACAAATATTGGGAACTCGCCGCCTAGGGGGACGGCCCATATATGAACCGCTCTGCTACTCCACATGAGCGCCGCGAGCATTCGCGCTCGCCATGGACACCGCAATGTGGAGAGAGCGTGTGTTCCGACCCGGCTTTTCACGGCGGAGCGGCACCCGAGTAGATCATGTCCGGGCTGACTGTTAGCAACTGGTTTGGCGACCTGGCGTCGCATCCAGAAGTCATAGTGGACGCGAACTCAGTCGAGGACATTGTGAAGGTGTTTGGAAACCCTGCGCAGTATCCGTCGCCGGTGCGGGCGGTTGGGTCGAACCACTCGACGGCTCCGTGCGGCACAGCCGATGGGGGCACGTTGATCCCGATGAAGATGAATCGGATTCTGGACGTAGGTCCGGATGCGCTCACCGTCGAAGCGGGTGCAACTTACATCGATATGGCGCAGGAGCTCGAGAGCCGGGGTTTGCAGTTCTATGTGAATACGGAAATCGGCAATCTGACTGCGGGAAGCGCCGCTTGTGCCGGCACGAAAGACGCCTCGTTTCCGGGCGAGTACGGTCAGGTCGGATCCTACGTATCGGGAGTGAAGTTAGTGCTGCCCTCCGGCGATCTTCTAATCGTGACCGATCAGCAGCCTGAGCTGTTGCAGAAAGTGAGATCAAGCTATGGCACTTTTGGCATCGCGTATGAAGTGACTTACAAGATACGTAAGCAACTGCCGATGCATGTGCATCACAAAACGTTTAAGCTGGAAGATTTTCTACAGGGATTGCCGGAACTGAAGCAGCTTGGCTATTCGATGATGTACTACATGTTCCCATTCGATGATCTGATCACGGTTGAGTTCAGAAGGTACAATCCTGACGCGACGGGCGAGCCGAATCGGAAATCCGGGCTGGACGGAATTCCTTGCGGCTTACAACCAGTTTTGCGTAGAGCGAAACGGGAAGCCGATGTTTAACCAAACTTTTGGACTATCGCCGGAAATGGCGCAAAAGGCTCTCGGATCCAGTTAGCAACACTGGAACAAACGCGCAAGGCTTATGATCCCCAGGGACGGCTTCTTAATGATTACTTCCGTTCCATTTTAGGAAGTACATAGCTCTCAGTTGGTCGAAATCTCGCGGCTGGAGGGGAAGGTAAGGGTGCTACGTAACCACAGATCTCGAAACCAGAAAGCGACGATGATGAGAACGGAATTGCTGCGATTCAACGGCGCTGTCGAGCGGGATCCGGCCATCGAAACGTGGATGAAAGCGCATGTAGGTGAATTGGGAGCCATCGCGCTTCAGTGGTTTGAGGTGATGCGAAAATGCGGCGACGAAGTCCGGGAGCTTTTGCACGATGGCCATCCGGTTGCATGTTTGGGAGATGCACCCTTCGGCTACGTGAATGCATTCACTTCGCACGTAAACGTGGGGTTCTTTCACGGCGCAGCACTGCAGGATCCGGCCCGCTTGTTGGAAGGCACGGGCAAGTTCATGCGCCATGTGAAGCTGAGACCGGAAACGGCCACCAACGCCGGAGCGCTAACCAGGCTCATCAATGCGGCGTACTCGGATATAAAGGCGCGCGTCGAAAACGGCTAGCTCAGAGTAGCGCCTTGAGAGGCCCGCCGCGGGAACAACGGTCGGGTTAATTGTGATCGAATTGCGCTAACGCCTGGATTGCTGGCATCGCCCTTAACCTCCGTTGAGACCGGAGCGGTGCAGAGTGTCATCGGCCGGCATCGGGTACGACTCCGTAAATCCAGCGGACAGCATTGTCGTGGTAGAGCTTGCGGAGCACCTGCGGGGATAGAGCAAGACCTTGAACTTGCCGCCCATTGTATTCGAGCATCGCATCCGATGAAAAGAACGCCCAGTCAGTCGCATATTGTTTTTCCCATGTCTTTTCCGCCTTTTCGGTATTCTGCAGGTCATATAAGGACAGATCCGTCCCGTACAAGATTCGATCTTGGTATTTGATCAGGAATTCACGAGCTTTCTCGCGTGGTTGGATGGTCAAATAAACGGTTCTCGCGGCAACATCCACCGCGAAATTCGGATAACGATCGAACCGCCGTCCGATTTCATCCAGGTTGGTCTCAAGGCTCCCAAGATGTGCTCCCACCACGCGTAGGTTGGGATTCTCTTCAAGCATGTGGTCTCGGGCCTGAATAATAGTTGCCTTCCGAGGGTGATCCGGCTGCTTGTACATGTACCATTCGGGATGCTCGTTGTAGTAGCTGTAATCGGGAGAGTTCTTGTTTGGCGGCTGCCAGCAAGAGTCGGGTTCTGCCAGATGTGCAATTAACGTCTTGCCGTGTGCCGCGATGTCCTTATAAATCGGCTCCAGGCGAGGATCATCAGGCATGACAAATCGCCCGGACTGATCCTTCAATTCCATCCCGACGTTCTTCCATACTTTCACCGCCACGCCGCCCCAGGCGAAATCCCGATTCAGTTGCCGAATGGCGCCTTCGGCAAAGTTCGCATCGGAGAACTTGAACGGATCAAAAGTCGTACACAGAACGGCTTGCCCTCTGCTGGCCTTCACGAACGCCTTCACCGCCTCTATCTTGCTTTCCAGCCGAGGGAAACTTGGATCGTCCTTGGTCGCAACCACAATATCGACCAGATGTAAATGAAGTCTTCGAAGGAAGTCGTAGAACTTGGGATCTGCCTTGAATGCGTGAGCATGAGTATCGATGGGTTCAAGCGATGTAAATGCCCCAAAATCGGCAGGCCAAGAAAATTCGTTCGCGGCTTCTCCCTGATTCACGGCCGCAATCGAAATCGTCGCAAAGATCGCAACAGAGAGCACGAGGGCAGATATGAGTGTTTGTCGCATTTCTCTATTCGAGAAGCTTACAGGAATTAACTCGGCCGGATCGCCTTTAGGGCTCAATTTTGTTCGCTTCGAGCAGCAGGTGTTCGTGAAAGCTAGCTGTAAGACGCGGGTCCGACCGTCAAAACTGCCATGATCTTTGAAGGATCGCATCCCGGCATCAAAGGTACCGTATGACTCGAATTTGCAGAACTTGACAAGCTGTCATTCAGTCGACCCCGTAAAGCTCGGGGGTTGAATCGTGCGGCGCGATGTTCGGGAGGCAGGCTGCCGTCAAATAGCCCTTCAGCACCTGCCAGATCACCTTTTCACTCAGCCGTGGACCGCCGCAAGTCACTCGCGATAACGAGCCAACGCTGGAAGCTTGCTGGACCGGTTAAGACAGGGTAGAAGCGATGGCGTATGTAAACTATTTTTCGAGCGTCGCTGCGTACATCGCGTCCAACAAGTCCTGGGACTGCCCGTCATAATCGGCATCGAGAGACCACATGAACGAACCGCCCAAGCCACGCTGCCAGTCGGAATACCAGACGCGGTAATACGTCGAGAAGCTGTCGTCGTAGGTGATGTAGCCGGGTTTGCCGTCAGCCCGAAGCATATAGGGAACGAAGGCATAGGTGTCATAGAAAGTTTGCCATCCGTCCTGATCGATACGCTGCTTGATAAAAGTGCCGTAGTTTTCAGATAGCACGGTTTTGCCGCAATGAGTGCAGGGGCCGAACAGCTTGTCGACATTTTCGTAGAAATAACCGTAGAACGGTGTGCCGATGTTGAGTTTGGCGGGCGAAATATTCAATTGTTGAACATAGATGTCGATCGCTTCTTCGACACTGCCTCCCGGCTCGCACTCGTATGGCTCCGGATTAGTGGGATCTGGAAAAATAGCCGAATTGAGTTGTCCATCGTCAGTCCACGGACCCGCGCAATCGTAAGTCATGATGTTGAAGTAGTCCACGAGCCGCGTAACTTGCGGGAAATCGTATCCCGTACCTCCCCAGGGCGGCACGTCGGCGGAGAGAAGATAGCGGGGCGCTGGGAATGCGCCACGAAGCGCTTTCATCAGAGCATAGAAGGTCTGTTCATCGAGGTCCGAAGACGGATATTCCCAGTCGATGTCAACTCCGTCGTAGCCATATTTCGCAAGAAAGCTTTGCAGGTTGCCGATCAGGTTAGGCAGGGCAGCAACATTCGTTTCGAGGCCGGTGAAATCGCCTCCCAATAAGAGAAGCACCTTGACGCCTGCCGCATGAGCTTTCGCGATCAGTTCCGGTTCGAGGAATCCGCCTGGAATCTTTAGATTGCCTTTTGCTCCAAAGCTCACGCCCGCGTGGTTGATGTGCGTGAGTTTGTCAAAAGGAATCTGGGCAGCGGCATAGGGCGGAACCTGGGTTCGACTCCAGTATCCGTAGTCGCCTATCAGCCGCTTCGGAACCGGCAAGTTGCCTGTATCTTGAGCGTGGACCGATCGAGTCAAAGGAAGACCTGCCAAAATGGCCGCGCAAGCGGTTATGCGAGCAAGATTCATAAGAGTACCTGTGCGATGGTCAGTATATATCGGGTAGAGCTTGGGTTTATCACCAGCACCCCAAATAAAACCGACACTTAATACATCACGAAGCACCAGAGTGTGTCGCCCGTTGGCTGCGATGACGTATTGATGACCATCGAGCAATGTAGGTTTGCGGCGGATTGCTGACGTAGCCGATACGAGTGTTCTATAGCGGCGTGCCCGTTGCCGCGTCGTGAGCGACCAGGCTTCCCGCACCGTCGCCGGCAAAGACTAATCCGCCGGCAGTCGCCAACAGACCACCACCACCGCCATCATCGCTGTAATACGCGAACGAATCGAATTTCGATTTAGCGTGGCAATATGGCGAGAAGGTATTCGTCGCTGAGGTCAAGTCTATAACGGAGGCAAACGAAGAAAAGCAGCTGCGGCTTGGCTTAGGACAAGTACTCCGGTACGCGCATAGCTTCGGCCGAAGCGCATGTCCAGTATTGGTCGTAGAACATCGTCTTTTTGACGACAGCTGGTCAGATCTTTGTCGCCGATTGGGCGTGATACTCGCCTGGCCTGACGTTTTCGGTACATATTTCTCGTCCCATCGGAGCTCATCAAGACCTGCTGGCTGAGCGCTTCCGAACCTAAATGTAGAAACGACAAAGCAAAAAATTATGAATTTTCCCGGATCAGTATTAACGTGTTCATAAGTCGGCTTGGAACCCGAAGCCGGTCGCCGACGGGAGGAGCCGGTCTTTTTCTCGGGATTTCCAATTCACTGGTTAGCGTGACGAGACCGGCACCGCCTGTCTCGTGGAGTCCGTTTGGAGTCCAAATAGGAATAATGCTGTTTGTGGCGTCCATTGGCGTCCAAATCGCTTGCAGGTACCTGTTGTGTTTTCAACGAGAGTATCCTCTAGGTGATTGATATTTTTTGCTTGGGGTGAAAGAGGTCCCGGGTTCAAATCCCGGCGGCCTGACCAAAACGTCGGTTCAAAGTGATCGAAGCCCGGAAAACGTCCCGTCGAACTGTTCTCGGTACTGTAGGCGCTAGCGGCCTCCTCTCTGTACTCCGGAGCTCTCCTATAAGCGCAGAGCAGCGGCAAACTGAGAGCTCCACCATCTCGGCTTTGAAATCGATGCGGGAGCAAGCAAAGCCGATTACGGTGGAGGAGCGCCGGACACGGATCGCAAGAGCCCAGGAGCTTATGGCGGATCACAAGATGGACGCCATATTGTTGGTTGGAGGGACTTCCCAGCTTTATTTCACGGGCATACATTGGGGCAACAGCGAGCGCCTGTTTGCTACTGTGATCCCCGCGAATGGCAAAGCATTCTGTATCTGTCCTTCTTTCGAAGAAGATCGAGCGAGAGAACAACTGAACCGGGGGCCTCTGGAAAATGCTGCAGTCATGACGTGGCATGAAAACGATAGCCCTTATAAGCTGCTGGCGTCAGGTCTTCGCGCTCTTGGCAAGTCAGGCGGCACACTCGGGATTGAAGAACGAACTCCGTGGGTCTTCAGCGATGAAATAGCCAAAGCTGCGCCGGGTCTACAGCTCACATCCGCTACGCCTGTGACGGCGGGCTGCCGGATGATCAAGAGCGCACACGAACTCGATCTGATGCGGATTGCCAATCAGGCCACGCTCAAGGTGTACGAAGCCGTTTATCGAGCGCTACAGCCGGGCCAAACGCAAGCTGAAGCGTCGGAGTTGATCTCGAGGGCCTATGCGCGGGTTGGGTTCCGGGGTGAGGCGAGCGTGGAAGTAGGCTCTTACACCGCAAATCCGCATGGTTCCGCTACTCCTCAAATCATTCGGGAAAACACGATCGTGATGATCGATGACGGCTGTCTTGTTGAAGGCTATAACTCCGATATCACGCGAACCTTTGTTCTCGGAAAGGCGACGGACAAGATGAAGCGAATCTTTCGAAATCGTCCGTCGCGCACAAGACGCAGCGCTGGCCGCGGCAAGGCCCGGCATCGAGTGTCAGTCCATCGATGCAGCGGCCCGCAAGGTCATCACGGAAGCCGGTTATGGGCCGGACTACGGCTTTTTCACGCATCGGGTTGGTCACGGCATCGGGATGGATGGGCACGAGTGGCCGTACCTGGTGCGTGGAAACGCGCTTCCCATTCAGGCAAACATGACGTTCAGTGATGAACCTGGAATTTATCTCCGCGAGGAGTTCGGGATTCGCCTCGAGGACGACATGCGAGTTACGGAAAACGGAGCTGAGCTATTTACTCCACAAAGCCCCTCGCTTGAGCATCCGTTCGGCTAATACCAATGAGCACGAGGCAACCCGTGTGCTGCGCCCCAACAGGCGATCGGTGCGGCGAGGGGGTGCTTTGGCATCCCGAAGAGGAAGCCGTGTACTGGACCGACATCAATCGGTTCCTTATTCATCGATTTGATCCGGTACGTGTAGCCGTTCAATCGTGGTTCTTCGATGAACCTGTGACTGCAGTGCTGCTGACTCAGCGTGAGAACACGCTGGCTGTGTCACTCGGATCCAAGATCATATTGTGGGAGCCGGCAACGGATTCACGCCGCGACCAGGGATTCCGGCTTCTCAATTGGCCGGCGGTTCGCCTGAACGATGCGGCTGTCGATCCCGCCGGGGCGATTTGGGTCGGTTCCATGCGCAACAACGTCAACGCGGACGGGTCCGAGACTCAGGCTGGAGGCTTGGATGGCGTTCTTTATCGAATTGATCCAAATGGCAGCGTAAGCGAGTGGCAGAATCAAATCGGTATTGCTAACACGCTGGTTTGGAGTCCGGATAAGACGCGCTTCTACTTTGCCGATTCTCTTACGAATATCGTGTTCGAATATAGATTCGACGTGTCCGCGGGTGCGATCGACAACCGAGGCACTTTTTTCAATGCGTTCCCGAGAGGTCTCCCGGACGGCTCAACCATTGATGAGGAGGGTTATCTGTGGAACTGTCGCTGGGGAGGCGGCTGTATTGTGCGTGTATCGCCCGTCGGAGAGGTGGACCGCATTATCGAAATGCCCACCAGAAACATCACGAACTGCACTTTTGGGGGCAAGTTGCTCGACATGCTCTACGTCACAACTGCAGCATCGCCAGGCGATCGTGGAGACCGGCTTGCCGGCAGTCTGTTTGCTGTTCAAACTGAAACTCGGGGTTTGCCGGAGAACCGATTCGGTATCGCGAGCTTATGAAGCACTTACTTTAGATTTAGGGATTCTCAGGAAAATGAAATTACCGATACTGATTGCGCTCGCCTGCGGCCTTCTCCCCTGCTCCTTCGCACAGCAAACCAATCCGGATGCCCAGCTAATCGCAAAACGTAACGCCACCGAAAAAGAATTGGAATCTGTAGCGATCATTGACCGCAAGCTGATGATTCCCATGCGCGATGGGAAGCGTATGGCCACCGATGTTTACCGCCCCAAGGATACTTCGAAGAAATACCCGATCATCTTCGTTCGCACGCCTTACAATTTCAACTACTGGGATGTGAAACTCGGCGCGCCCCGTGACATGACAACCGAGCTCGACGCCGTTAAGCGTGGATACGCCTATGTCGAAATCAATGAGCGCGGCCACTTCTTTTCCGAAGGAACGTACGACATTTTGGGCGCTCCGCTTTCCGACGGTGACGACGAACTGTCCTGGATGTCGAGCCAGTCCTGGTCGAACGGCAAAGTGGGGACGATTGGCTGCTCTTCCACCGCTGAATGGCAACTGGGCGTCGCCGCGTTGAACAATCCCGCATTAGCCGCCATGATCCCGCAGGGCTTTGGCGCGGGCGTTGGCCGGGTCGGTCCTTATTACGAGCAAGGCAACTGGTATCGCGGCGGAGCCGTACAAATGTTATTCATTGCGTGGCTCTATGGCGAACAGAACCAGATACGGCCCATGTTCCCGCCTAATACTTCCCAGGAAGATTTGATTCGCGTGTCGAAGGCATTCGACCTCGCGCAACAACTGCCACCCGTGGACTGGTCAAAAGCTCTGGCGTACCTTCCCGAGATGGACATCATCAAGTCGGTAGATGGGCCTCATGGAATATTCGCCGACCGTGCGGAAGTATCAACCGGGGGCGCCATGATTAAGCGTCAGCCGAATGATCCGGCTTGGTATCGCGGCGGTTTATGGAATGACAGTAAACCGATCAACGTGCCCGGATTCTGGTTTATGTCCTGGTATGACGTGTCCATCGGCCCGAACCTCGCCGCTTATAACTATGTCCGCAAGACGGCGCGGCCAGAGATTGGAAATGAACAATATGCGGTCATTGCGCCCACGCTTCATTGCTCATACAAGCGCGCGACCGAAGACACCATTGTGGGTGAGCGCAGCATGGGTGATGCGCGACTTGATTATGACGCGCTTACCTACGGCTGGTTCGATTACTTTCTGAAAGGCGAGAAGAATCAGTTCCTGGAAAAGACACCCAAGGTTCGCTACTTCACCATGGGCATGAACAAGTGGCAGACCTCGAACACCTGGCCGCCTGAAGGTGCGCAGCCGTTGACCTTCTTCCTTGCCAGTGGCGGCAAAGCGAATAGTCTGAATGGAGATGGGGTGCTGACAGCGCAGGCTGTCGATACCGACACGCCGGACAAATTTACGTACGATCCCATGAATCCAGTGCCTTCCTACGGCGGCAACGTTTGCTGCACAGGCAATGCTGTCGCTGGCGGCGCGTTCGATCAACGCAAGATGGAAGCCCGCGCCGATATTCTCGTTTATACGACGGAGCCGTTGAAAGAAGGAATTGAAGTGAGCGGACCACTCGAAGCGACGCTCTATGTTTCATCCGATGTCAAAGACACTGATTTCACGGTGAAAGTGATCGACGTCTATCCAGATGGCAAAGCTTACAACCTGGACGAGACTATCCAGCGTGTTCGTTATCGCGAGGGCTACAACAAGCCGCCGGTTTGGATGGAAAAGGATAAGGTCTACAAACTCACGCTGCAGCCCATGACGACCAGCAACTTCTTCCCCGCCGGCCACAGACTACGGATTGAGGTCTCCAGCAGCAATTTCCCGCGCTTCGACCGCAATATGAATACTGGCGGAAATAATTATGATGAGACATCCGGAGTGGTGGCGCACAACGCTGTCCATCATTCTCAACGATATCCCTCACAGATAACAGTGTCAGTCGTGAGGCGCAGTTAGTCTCCTACCACGAAGCGCTCGCACGTTCGAAATACTTACGCAGGGCGGAAAGGCCAATCTCGCGCTCGTCTGGCGCGCCAGAGATAAGCCAGCACGCCTCCAAATGTCACGCCGA
Organism: uncultured Acidobacteriaceae bacterium; assembly: GCA_963722935.1. GTDB lineage: Bacteria > Acidobacteriota > Terriglobia > Bryobacterales > Bryobacteraceae > Bog-105. The sequence continues at coordinate 1,158,321 of CAVROY010000004.1, forward strand.
GGCCGGTCAAGATGTAGGCAGGTCCGCTGCAGCACAGGACGAAGATCCATCCAGCGAGTGCCAGCAGAACCGGTAGGGGGTACAGCGGCATTTTGAACGGTCTCGCGATATCGGGCCGGCTACGCCGGATTACGATCAGTCCTACACATTGCGCGGCAAATTGGGTCACGATCTGAGTCACAATGAGCGTGCGAATCAGTGCATCCAGGGTTAATAAACACGCTGCCGTTGAAATGATGCCCATGGCAACCACAGAGAAAGAGGGGAAACAGCGTCTCGGGTGCACGCGAGCGAAGCACGAAAAGAATTGTCCTTGAGCCGCGGCTGCATAAGGGACACGAGTGAAACCTAGCAGCACGCAAAACACCGACGCAAACGCTATCCATAGAATCAGAGCAGTCATGAGCCGGGCGGCGTTCGAGCCATAGAGACGGGCGGTGAAGTCGGAAATGATTGCGTTAGAATTCATGGCTTCGCGCCAGGGCACGACTCCGACGATCGACAGGCTCATGGCGAGATAGAGCGCTGCAAGAATGAGAATCGAGAGCAGAATGGTGCGGGGAATTGTACGCGCAGGCTTCTCGATTTCACCTCCGATCAGACACACGTTAAAGTATCCGCTGAAATCATACGTAGTGATTAAGGTTGCCGCACCCAGACCAAGAAAGAATGCAGTCGACAAATGGAATGCACCGGAGGGGAGTTGAAACGCGCGTGCGGCCACGAAGTGCGTCGCTCCGCTCCAGATGATGATGCCCATAGCGAGCACGAGTCCAGTCCAGAGAACGACCGAAATTCGCCCGACGGCACGGATGTCTCGATACAGGAGAACGGTCGCGGCGATGCAGACCGCCATCGCCACTCCGGTATGCTGCACCGCGCTCATCGGGCGAAACAAATAGCGGGCGTAATCGGCAAAGCCGACGCCGCCCGAAGCGGCAATGAGCGGTCCGACAAGCATGACTTGCCAGAGGAACAGGAAACCCATCAGCTTGCCCAGGGACTTCGAGCCAAAAGCTTGTTGTAGATAGTCGTACGAGCCGCCGCTGTCCGGCATCGCTGCACCCAATTCAGACCAGACCAGGCCGTCGCACAGCGAGATGAGCGCGCCGAAAATCCAACCCAGCAGAGCCTGTGGTCCGCCCATGGTGCCGAGAATGAGTGGAATCGTAAGAAACGGACCGACGCCGACCATGCTCAACATGTTCGAAGCAACGGCCGGGAAGAGGCTCATGCCTCTCTTCAAGGCGGGTGTAGCGCCCTCTTTCATCCACATCCTTGCAAATGCGTTTTTTCAAGTCCGATGTAACATCCTCTCGGTGGTACTGTCACCATTTCAACTATGTTCCTATTTCGACTCTTTGCTTTGCTGTCGCTTGCCACTAGTCTGCTTCCAGCAGCCGGCCAGGGCAGCTGGATCGCTCTCTTTAATGAAAAGGACCTGTCCGGATGGAAACACGTCGGGCCTGGTGGAATGAGAGTTGAGGGCGGACTGATCCGCACGTACGGCGGGATGGGATTGCTCTACTGGACCGGCGGTACGGTCGGGAACTGCAACATTCGCGTGGTTTTCAAGATGCGGGATCATAACGACAACTCCGGCGTTTACGTGCGCATTCCAATTGAGCCCAGAGAGCCGTGGATGCCTGTGAACTACGCCTACGAGGTCCAGATTGACAACATTGCCGAAGGCGAGGACCAATACCATATCACGGGAACGCTGTACTCTCTGACCAAACCCCTAGCGCGACCGGGAAAGCCCGGGCCCGAGTGGAACACGATGGTTATCACGCTGGACGGCCCGCATACGGTCGTCGTGGTGAATGGTGAAAAGGTGACAGATTACACCGAAGGCGATCCTGTCCCGCCGAAGAAGCTGTCGTTTGAGCCAGAGCGCGGCCGGCGACCCACTTTCGGCTTCTTTGGGCTCCAGAACCACAGCGATAACGACATCGTGTTTTTCAAATCCGTGGAGATACAACCGCTTAGATGAGGAATCCCGTCTAAAGTGAACGCGATTCCGGGATGAAGCCGAACAGTTTCAGGCCGATCCCGGAACCGCGTTCGGCCTGATCCCGGAATGACTTCCACAGGCCAGTGGCGCTGGACAACACAATTACAAGCAGCCTCCTCAAGAAAAGGGACTTTGCAACTGCCTGTCTCACGCTGGCACTGCAAGGAGCCGGTCCTGGTCCGGCCCAACGAGGCGTCGAAATCGCCCGGCTCCTCTTTGTCATGGACAAGATTCCGAAGCACGAACGAGATCGAGTCAGGCGAGACCTGCTCGGCTACTGTTACCGGGATGCGCTGGCGATGGTCAGGTTAGTCGAGACTTTGGAAGGCCTGGCCCGAGTTGCTCCATGATGCGGCCGACTCGGGCTTAACAAGCCCAATGGCTACCTTCTCGGCTCATACCGCATCGCCACCGCCCCCGAGCCGAACTCCAGCCGGCTCACGAGCCTCAAGTCGACATGCTTCGATAGCCCCGCGAACAAAGTCGGCCCGTGGCCCGCTAGCCTGGGCTGCACCACGAACTCGTACTCATCGATCAATCCCAGCTCCGCCAACGCCAGTGGGAGCTTCACGCCTCCCACTAACAGTCCCTTACCCGACTCCCACTTGAGCTGCTGAACGGCCTTCCCTAGATCCCCGCGCACGAGCTCCGCGTTCCAATCGACCCGGTCCAGGGTGCTCGACACGACGTACTTCTTTGAAGTGTCGATCGTCCGGGCGAAGGGTTCCATCCAATCGGGTCTCGTTCCCGTCCGCGCCGGCGGCCGCCACGCTGCCTCCATCATTTCGTAAGTCACCCGGCCAAAGAGGAGGGCATCGGCCTGGTCGAGGTTCTCAGCCGCGTGACGATGCAAGTCTTCGTCCGCGAACATTACACGATGATCGCAGCACCCGTCCAATGTGACGTTGATGGAATACCGAAGGGGTCGCATTACGCAAGAGTACCGCCGATGGGGTAAACAGCAAGATTACTCCGCTTCACGACTAGGAGCCACTCACGTAACGCATGACGATGACAATTTGAGAGCTTAGTACTTCCACAAGCGCGGCATTCGCGTCGTCCGAGCGGTCAATGGGATGAACGAACTCGTAGGGACGAGGGCTCAACCGGAGCGCTGGTCGCGCTTCGGGTCACTGTGTGCTGAGGTGGGGATGAAGTGAACCACTGGAGTGAGATAGCAAGCTAAGGGGGTAATTGCTGTCGGTTGTACACGTTTTCCAAAACTGATCGAGAATCTACGGCTCTGGATGAAATGGATGAATGCGGCCTGTACTCGCAGGTTCGGGAGTTTCCATATCGAGGTTGATGACTATCGGGTCCTGGCCGCTGCGGACGACCACAGCTTCGCACGCCTCGTCTTGTTTTGCATTAATCTCCTGGTGAGGCACGTAAGGCGGAACGTAGATGAAATCGCCCGGACCCGCTTCATCGCTGAACTCCAGATGATTGCCCCACCGCATGCGAGCGCGCCCCTTCACAATGTAGAGAACGGTTTCCAGTTCGCCGTGGTGATGAGGTCCCGTCTTTGCATCCGGCTGGACAACGACCGTACCGGCCCAAAGTTTGGTAGCCCCCGTGCATGCGTGTGTAATCGCCGCAGCTCTTTCCATGCCTGCCGTTTGCGGCGTGTTCGGGTCGAGTTCCCCGGCGCGGACGATCTTTACGCCGTGAGTTCTCCAGTCAGCGCTTCCCGCTTCCATGCCTGAGATTATGACGCGGCTCGCGCGAGCGTGAGTGGGCTGTGTCGAGAGCTGGCTAATTCAGATCAGGATCTTTGACGTTTGATAGCATCGTCCGCATGTCTAAATGGATATGTATGCTCCTGGCGGCCGGGGTGGTTGCCTACGGAGTGGAGCTTCCAACCAAGCCCTATCTCGATCTGCGCACTATCAAAACCATGGTGACCGCCGCGGAAGCGGAAGCGGCTAAACGGAACGTCCATGTGAGCCTCTGCATTGTCGACGAAAGCGGCAACCTGCTGTTTCTGGAGAAAGCCGATGGCGCTCCACTCAACACCATCGAATTCGCTCAAAAGAAGGCGCGCCACGCCGCCTTTTATGGAAGTCCCTCTAAGAACGGTTTGGATGCCATCAGAGCAGGCAAACTGGACGTGCTCGCACTTCCGGATTATTTTCCCAATCAAGGCGGACTGCCGATCAAAGTAGACGGCCAACTCGTCGGCGGAGTCGCGGCCAGCGGGGCTAAGTCCGAGGTCGACGAGGCTGTTGCTCAAGCTGGCCTGGACGCTTTAGGAAAGTAAGAACACACCAATTTTCCTCCGCCCCGGCGAATGCAGCTCCAATTGACGCGTTGTGGGATTTTCAAACTTGCTTTGTGTACAGATGCCTTAAGCGTATGGAAATTCGCAGGCGGCAAGTTCGGCAGGAGCGTCGCCGACCTGGGTCATCCAGTCCTTCAGACGCTCACGCAATTGTCTTTCAACTGCTACGGTCTCCTTATGTCCCGCGAGGTTCACAAGCTGATGAGGATCTGAGCGATTGTTATAAAGCTGGAAGGATGAATAGCGAGCGGCGTTTGGCGCCGGCTGAAAGTGTTCGTCCTGGCGAGGGGCTGCGAGTGCATAGGTCCACTCGTCTGTCCTGAGCGCACGCGCCACCCAGAATTCCGACATTTGGATAAAAACCTCTTTTCGCCAGCCATGATTGTCGTCGTGTATCAAGGGCAACGTACTCTTGCCCTGCATTGTGCCTGGAATCGGAAGTCCCGCAGCATCGAGCAGCGTTGGCGTCACATCCACCATGCTGACGAGTTCCGGAATTTCCCGGCCGCCCTCAAACCCCGGCCCTTCGACGATCAGGGGAATGTGCGTAGAAGCGTCATGGGCGCTGCGCTTATATTCGGTGTTCCGCGTCATGAAGTGACAGCCATGATCGCTGACAAAAGCCACAATCGCGTTGCTGTCGAGCGCCGTTTCTTTCAGGGTTGCGCCAATCTCGCCGATGGCTTCGTCGATGCGCTTGAGACAGCCATAGTAATCGGGCAATTGTTCCTGCCAATTTCCCGGTAATCGTCTCAAATCTTCAGGAACGTACGGATTTTGGTAGCGCTCTCTGTACAGGTTCGGCGCAACCATCCGGCCCATGTCATTCTGCTGGTGCGGTTCTAGATACGAGACGACCAGGAGAAAAGGAGACGCTTTGCTGGCGTTCTTCAAGAATCGTTTAACTCGGCTGGTTAAGAAATCCACGCGATACTGCTCGGCAAAGTGAATCGGCCGGCCATCCGTGTCGTAGATATCGCCTTCGTACGGATGCGACGTTAGTTCAAGCATGTTTGCCGCCTCCCAGAGGTCGAGGAAGCCGCCCCGATTCGCGGGAGTCACAGGCCCGGAAGGTCCCGCTGCCAGGTGCCACTTTCCGATGTAATTCGCCGAGTAACCTGCTTTTCGGCATTCCGTCGCGATGGTTGTCGTCGAAGGAGGTAAGCCCAACGCGGCGCTGGCGTTTTTCCAGACACCGTGTTTGGCCGGATATTCACCCGTGAAGAGGCTCGCGCGGGAAGGGCTGCAGACCGGTTGATTGGTGAACATGTTCCGGTAAAGCGTCCCGCGACCCGCCATGGCGTCGAGATTCGGGGTCAACTGCATCGGATTGATCCCGTATGCGCCGATGGCATCCCATCGCACCTGGTCCGCAATGATGATCAGCAAATTGGGCTTCACGGAAGGCCGCGTCTCGGGTTCATTTGCTTTCAACAGCGGTACCGCTGCCAAAGATCCTGACGCGCTCAGAAGCGTGCGCCGCGAGACCCGGTCAGCGTTGGTTGTGCCTGGTATCGAAGCCATAAATAACCGATCACGATGTCTTTAGATTCTCGATCAGATACTCCGAGGTACGCAGGGAGAAAGCCAATATGGAAATGGTGGTCGTTTTATCGGTGCAATTGGGAAACACGCTGGCGTCGCAGATATAAAGATTCGGGATGTCGTGGGTTTGCCCGAAGCGGTTCGTGGCAAACTTCTTTGGATCATGGCCCATACGGCACGTTCCGGTTTCGTGCAGACTGGTGCCCGGCATATCGATTTCTCCGGCGCCCAGGTATTCGGCGCCACTGGCGCGCAACAGTTTTTCACACGCCTGTTTCCCGTGCTCCCACATCAGCAGAGTGTTTTTGTCCCAGGCGAAGTGAATGCGAGCGGCGGGAATTCCATAACGATCTTTTACTACTGGATCGATGTCGATGTAATTGGAATCGCTGCGTTGTGTGGGCGCCTGGATGTAGAAATTGACCGGAGTCGGATAGCGGCGTTTGATTTCCCGTTTGAAGTCGCGGCCGAAGCCCTCAATCTGGTCGAAGTAGGATGGAAATCCGGCGCAACCGCCATCCGGGTACACGGAATAGCCGCGAATGAACTTCTCGTTGTGCGGGTTTTCCAGGTTTTGCCAGCGCGGCATCCAGGCAACGGTACTCGACGAGACGTTGTCGGGAAAACTCGGTTGCCCGAGCAGTTGGGGAAAGTAGCCGCGAGCGGTTGTCCCGTAGAGGTGATCGCAGAGGTTCCGGCCCACCTGTCCGCTGGAATTGGCCATGCCTGCAGGCCAATGCCGCGACTTAGAGTTCAATAAAATGCGTGCAGATTCGACGCAGGAAGCGGCCACAACCACGGCTTTCGCGTAAACTTCCAGCTCCTGGCCGGTCGTTCGGTCGATGTAGCTGACACCCGAAGCGCGCCCGTTTTCGTCCGCGATGATGTTCCTGACAAGCGCATTCGTCCTGATTTCCAGGTTTCCGGACTTCTCCGCCTGTGGCAGAAAGAACCAGGGCGAGGAAAAGAACGAGCCGGTGTCACAGCCTTCCGTGCAATTGCCGCAGAAGTGGCAGGCGGGGTGGCCACCGAGCGGGCGGGTGAGTTGCGCGATGCGATCCGGCAGATACGGGATGCCGATTTTCGCAGCGCCGCTTTCGAGAATGCGATCGATGCAGCGGAAGTTCATGGGCGGCAGATATTCGCCGTCTGGGTTGCTGGGACGATTCTGCACCGTGCTGGCGACGCCGATCATGCGCTCGACGCGGCTGTAATAAGGAGCGATTTCCTCGTAAGCGATCGGCCAATCGACGTCATAGCCGTCCCGGCTGGCGGCTTTGAAATCGATCTCGCTGAAGCGTGCCGAGGACCGGCCCCAGAAGTTCGTCTTGCCGCCGACCGCAAAGCAGCGGCGCCAGGTCCATTCCGTTCCCGGTGCCGTGGTGAACGCGATCTCGTGTTCCCAAATACCGTCGGTGTATTCGTTGTCCATGTAGCCGATGGACTGCTTGCGTTTCTTGGGATCGTTGAAGCCGCGGAACTTCATGTCGTACGGCTGCTTGTGGTTTCGGAAGTCCTTGCGCGGATCAAGTCGGCGACCGGCATTCAACGCGCATACTTTCGCGCCGGCCTGGCACAGCGTGTGGATCGCCATTCCGCCACCCGCGCCGGTACCGATCACGATCACATCGAATGTTTGTTTGGCCATCTAAAGCCTCGGCGGAGGAAGCCGACGATGCTCGGGATCTTCCTTGTGGGGGCATTCGGGTGAGACTGAATAGATTTTCAATCCCGGGTAATCGAGTTGCTCCAGTCCCATCCGGCTCGTGTAGTAGCCCATCACCGTGTATTCGCGAAGCAGTTTGAAGAACTCCTGGCCTTGCATTTCAGTGGGAGATTGCTGGTTCCGATAGGCCAACCTGCTCAGGAGCGCTTCCTGCTCCCCTGTGGCAAGCGCGCAAAAGCCGCGCCCATATTTTTCCGTCGCGAAGGCATCCAGCCATGCCAGGCCCGTGCGGAAGGCGTACTGGATCTCATCGTCATGGGCGACCATGAAATCGATAAACTCGCTCACCCCGGCATCTCTTGCGCCGGGGCTGTCGTCGCGCGGAATGATCCGTTCCGTCGATTGATCGACGATTTCGTATTCTGCCGGCGTGAAGAATTGAACGCGGTAGGCTCCCGGTTTCGGTTCAGTAGATTCGCTATGCGTGTGGTCCGCCGCGCAAACCCAACGGGTGAATCCAGGAAATTGACCGACAGCGGCGACCCGGGCGAGCATCGTGAGAATTTCGCGCCGATCTGGTGATTGGTTGGCCACGGCCTGGAATCGCAGAGTTACTGGGGCTTATCGTCCTCGATCACTACCGTGCGTGTCTGGCCCATTGTTTCGGTGGCGGCGCGTGCCGTTTCGAGCGGTGAGTTGCCGGCATAAACGAGAACCATGTGGGTCGAATCGAGCGGATTCTTCGCCGAATAGATCAGTCCGTTGCGCTCGGAAGCGTACGTCTCGCCTTCCGCTTTGAACACAGCGCCTTCGTACTCGAGGCCAATCTTCCCGCGCCACATGGCGAGCGCGGAATTTGCTTCGGGCCGTCCGACGAAGATCACGTCTTTGTGCATGAGCAGCGCATCGTCGACCTCGAAATCTTTGAAGACGGGAACATCGCGTTGATTGCGGTCGCGATACCCGGCTTGCAGTTGCTCGGCTACGTAGCGATTGGTTCCGGCTTCGCGCGCGGTCCCATAGACGATCACGGCGGAAGCGAGCCTACGCCTGATGTCGCGCGGAAGATACGCGGGCCCGTCGCCCGGATCGGGAACTTCGTACTTAACTCCGGCGGCTTCGAGGAAGGATTGCGCCGCGACGGTCTTGGTGGTGTGGGCGGCGAAGTAGCCGTTCATCAGTTTCAAAAAAGCGTCGTCGCCGAGCTTGCGGCGCAGAGAATCGAGGAAGAGCGTACCGGCGCATTCTTGAAGCTCGAAACGAGTTTGCGGCGTTTCAGGCGAAAGTTTCAGGCCGCGGTAGCGAATTTTTTCAGCATCAATCGCCTTTTCGACGTCAGGCGATTGCAGCAGATCGTAGTAGGCGGCAGATCCGGCGACAAACCACGTGTCGGCATCGGAGACGGGAAGAATCCAGCCCTTCCAGAGCTTTTCTGGGTGCTCACGCCAGGAAACCGGCTTGGGTTTCCCGGCTCTCTGCGCGGTGTTTTCCGTGTCTAAACGCGCTTGTTCGTTCGCGGCGATGGAGGCGCTGAGCGCTTCGGAAGGCTCGGCATTTAAAAGATAGTAACCGCCGGGAAAAAGACCGTAATTCGACTCGCGCGGCGGTGCGACGCTCTCGTTCGGGCGGCCGAATGCGGCCCAGACCATCATGTGATTCGCCATATCGGCAGTCGCGATCTTCGAAATCCATGGTGCTGGACGAGATGAGCGGGGCGCTATCGAAGGCTTTGAAGCCGAACTGCTCGTCAATCTGGCCCTTGTACCTCTTGTACAGGTCCATCCAGGCGAGATCACGCGTGCCGGGCACGTAGGGAATGTATCCGGGCTCGCCCTGCGGATCGGGCCTGTATTCGAGATTGATGCTGAGGTCTTTCGCGTTGTTGTCGCCCCAGTAGAAACCCGGAGTATCGCCGAACCATTCATTTTTCGAGCTGCGCCACAGTTTCGTATGGTTCGTGCCGAGCTCGTACATGGCAATTTCGTTGTTCTTCGCGTCGCCGATGATCCACTCGTTCGTGTAAAGGCCGTTGTTGCGCGTGCCGAGTTGGTTGACGACTTCATCGATATCGCCACCATACTGGATCGCCATGCGAGCGCGGAAAGCAACCGGGGTGCCTTGCACATTGAAAGGCGTCTGGTCAATGGTGGTTTCCGTGAGAATGATGCCGGCGTCGTTCTGATACCAATCCGTACCGCTTTCAATTCCGCCCGGGTAGCTTTGGATGAGCATGCGATGGCCCTTTTCGGGCTTGATGTCGAGCATGACGTTCGTCTGCTCAGCGAGAGTTTGCGACCACCAGGTGACGTGACCGATCACCATCTTGCCGTCGCGCGTGGCAGCACCGGTGGCAGCGAAGGCGCTGCAGTGATCCATGGGCGCATCGTGTTTGGAGGCATAAGGCGGGAGATTGAAATGACTGCCTTCCATGCCGGTGGGAGTCCTGGGCATGGCGGATGCGAGCTCGCCCATTTCGACAGTGGTGTTGGCGAGCACGATATCGATGAGGTCGAGCTTGCGGCCCAGAAATTTCGCGCCGCCGGCATTGGCGCCATCGGCGATACCACGCATTTCTTCCAGAATCTCGCGATCGAATCCGCGCAGGAAGAGCGCATCGGCGGTGGTGCGATAGGTATTCCAGGTCTTCTCGTCGGCCTTGCCCGCGAGACTGATTGCGCAGCGCGTGAGGTATTCGGGGATTTCTTTCGCCATTAGATAGCCGTGCTGATAGCCGCGCTCATAGGGCTTACCTTCGATGTGCAGATAAATCCATCCGGCGGCGGGATACCGGTAAGCGGGGCCGAAGGTCCGCACAGCATCGCGAGCAGGCCAGCTTTCGGCAGGAGAGGCTTCGTCGATATTGACACGATCGAACCAGGCTTTGCCCTGGAGTGCGCCACCATTTCCGGCAGTGAGAAGGATGTGATCTTCAGCGCGAGTGGCGACAAACCGAAGCGAAAGATGCGTCCAATCGCGAGTGCCGGCGAGCGACACGGAATGCACATCGAACGGCATGGATTCCATCGTGAGCGCGGCGCCTGAGGCGATGGGAGAGCGGTCGAGATCCTTTACCGTGAGATTTTCGGTGCGTACCCAGCCGCTGAGCTCGTAGGTTTTACCAATGATGAGGTTAACGGTGTTCGAGCGAGCGCTGGCGTCAGGACTCGAGCCGGTAGCTTCGAGGCGCAATGAGCGATTGTCATCCCGGTGGACGGAAGAATCGAAAACAGCCGAACCGTGCACTGCTGTCCAGGCGTTGTCGGATTGGTCCTGAAAAAGAGGACTAGCGGCGGGAAGGCTTAGGGCGGCGCAGAGGAAGAGGACGAGACGAATCACAGTAGCGCTCCTTATGTGTTATCAGCATAAAGCAAACGGGCAACCTCTTGCTTGGTTCACAACCGTAACCATCTTGTACAAGTCGATAATCATTTGAGCGAAGCATATGTATGTTCAATTGCTCCGCACGGGCGTCGGGTTGCTTCAGAAGATCATCGAGTGGAGTATATTTGAACTACATGCCAAGGCGCGAGTCCCCCCTTCAAAGCGAGATGCTTCAAGGAACCCTCGATATGCTGGTCCTTCAGACGCTCATTCTTGGACCCGCTCACGGTCACACGATTGCGCACGCGATTGAGCACGGGTCAGAGGATGTCCTCCAAATTGAGCATGGGTCCCTATACCCGGCTTTGCATCGGCTCGAGGATCGTGGCTGGATCGCATCCTTCTGGGGAACGTCGGAAAACAATCGCAAGGCGCGGTACTACCGCCTGACACCAACTGGGCGAAAACAGTTGGTTGCGCAGACGACGCGCTGGGAACAGGTGGTCCGAGCGATAGGCCGGATTTTGAAACCGGCCTTGGAGTAAAGGCGATGGGTTTAGGGCGTTTCTTCCGGCGGACGAAATGGGATCGAGAACGGCTCGAGGAGATTGAGTCGTACGTTCAGATCGAGACGGATGAAAACGTTGCACGCGGAATGCAGTACCGCGAGGCTCGCACCGCCGCTCGCCGGAAATTCGGGAACAGCACGCTGATCCGAGAGGAAATTTATAGCATGAACACGATCACTTTCCTGGATGCGCTGGCGCGCGACGTGCGCTACGGGCTACGCATGCTGCGCCGCAGTCCGATGTTCACGGCGGTCGCGTTACTGACGCTGGCGATCGGAATCGGCGCCAACACGGCCGTCTTCAGCGTGGTGAACAACGTGCTACTGAAGCCCTTGCGTTACCCGAACGCGCAAGAACTGGTGGCGCTGCGGCAAATCGCTCCTGGCGCCGCCGGACTGGCGAATTTCTCTGAGGGCCTTCCTCTCTCGCCCTCTATGTATTTCACCTACGCCGAGCATAACCGTACCTTTCAATCGGTGGGCGTCTGGGTCAACGACAGGGTGAATGTCACTGGCTTAGCTGAGCCGGAACAAGTCCGCGTCGTCGCCGTTACTGATGGTGTACTTCAGGCACTCGACGTTTCGCCCGTGGCCGGTCGCTGGCTCTCAGCGGCCGACCAGGTTGCGCACGGTCCGGAATCCGTGATGCTCAGCTACGGATATTGGCAGCGGCGCTTTGGAGGAGATCGGTCGGCCATCGGCCGCAATATTCGAGTCGATTCCCGGCCCCGGCAAATCGTCGGCGTGATGCCTCGGGACTTCCGAGTGGTGAATTCGGATTTCGATCTGATTGTGCCGCTCGCCTTCGATCGCAGCAAGCTCGTCCTGGCCGGGTTCGGCTTTCAGGGCGTCGCACGGCTCAAACCGGGAGTTACGATCGCGCAAGCGAATTTCGATGTTGCGCGAATGATGCCGATCTGGATGGACTCCTGGTCAAACGGCCCCGGCACCAATCCCCGCTTTTATGAAACGTGGAGAATTACGCCCGTGATTTGTTCTCTTAAACAAGAAGCGATCGGCAATGTCGGCAGCGTGCTGTGGGTGGTGATGGGCACCATTGGGATGGTGATGCTGATCGCCTGCGCCAACGTCGCGAATCTGTTGCTAGTGCGAGCGGAGGCCCGGCAGCAAGAGCTTGCGATTCGATCTGCGCTCGGGGCCGGACGGGGGCGAATTGTACGCGAACTGCTGCTTGAAAGCGTGTTGCTATCTCTGATCGGCGGCGCGCTCGGAGTGGCAGTGGCTTATGAAGGTCTGCGCCTTCTGGTGGCAATCGGCCCGGCAAACCTGCCGCGTTTGAGCGAAATCTCTCTAGATGCGCGAGCGCTCGGGTTCACTCTGATTCTTTCATTGCTGTCTGGCCTGCTATTCGGATTAATTCCGGCTCTGAAATATGCTGGGCCACGGATTTCCGTAGCTCTTCGGAGCGGTGGCCGGACCGCGAGCATGAGCCGGGAGCGTCATCACTCTCGCAATTTCCTGGTTGTGGCTCAGGTCGCGATGGCGCTGGTACTTCTCGTCAGTGCCGGGCTGATGATTCGCACCTTCCAGACGCTGCGAACGGTCGAGCCGGGATTCACGCAGGCGGAGCACCTCCAGACCATGCGCATCTCTATCCCCCCTTCTCTCGTGGCCGAACCACAGCGAGTGGCGCGAACACAGAACGACATTGCCGAGAAACTGGCCGCCATTCCGGGCGTGACCTCGGTTGGATTCGCGAGCGCGATGCCGATGGAAGGGATCGAGCCCAACTGGGACATGATTTTTGTAGAGGGCAAGCCTTCCTCTCGCGAGGTCCCGCCTCTGCGCGTATTTAAATATGTCTCGCCCGGGTTTTTTCATACCGCAGGCACGAGAATCATGGCGGGCCGCGAGCTGACATGGACCGAGGTCTACGGCCTCCGGCCGGTGGCGATCGTTTCCGAGAATTTGGCGCGTGAATTGTGGGGCACACCGTCTGCTGCTATCGGCAAACGATTCCGCGAGTTTCCAAGCATGCCATGGCATGAGGTGATCGGCGTCGTGCAGAACGTTCGCGAAAATGGTGTTCAAGAAAACGCGCCTGCCATCGTGTACTGGCCGTCGATGATGGCCAATCTCTACGGGCCCGAGCCACTGGACGCCGTCCGCACGGTGACATTTGCGGTCCGAAGCGATCGGGCCGGGACCGAAAGCTTCCTCAGCGAGATCCAGCAAGCCGTTTGGTCCGCGAACTCGAGCCTGCCGCTGGCGTCCGTACGGACAATGCAGCAAATTTACGATCAATCGATGGCGCGAACTTCCTTTACGCTGGTGATGTTGGGAATCGCCGGTGCGATGGCGCTGGTGCTCGGAATCATCGGCATCTACGGTGTGATCTCCTATGCGGTATCGCAGCGCAGACGCGAAATGGGAATTCGATTGGCGCTCGGCGCGCAGCAAAGTGAGCTAAGGCGGATGTTCGTGCGCTCCGGATTGGCGCTTGCGGCGATCGGTGTGGCAATCGGCCTGATGACAGCGATCGCGCTGATGCGACTCATGAAATCGTTGCTGTTCGGGATTAGTCCCTTAGACCCGATTACATATATTGCGGTGCCGCTTGTTTTAGTGATGGCCGCTGTGCTGGCCAGCTATCTGCCGGCTCGACGTGCAGCGGCGGTCGATCCGGTGGAAGCTCTGAAGGCGGAGTAACTCCCTCAGGCGAAGAGATTCGTATTTAAGAAATCGTTTCGGAACTTGCCGTTCGGATCGTACTTGGCGACTAATTTCAAAAAATCGTCCAGCTTTTCATAGCGCGATCTGAGTTCGGCTGGGGCCATCGTGAACAACTTGCCCCAGTGCGGCCGCGGCTGAAAGGGAGACAACTCTCTTTCGACGATCGGAAGAACGCGCCTCACCGCAGGCCAGTCCGGCTTCCACGTAAAGTGAATGGCGACGCTCGGCCGGCGGTAACACGTGCTCATCCAGAGGTCGTCGGCTGCGATGGTGCGGATCTCCGAAATCAACAAGTGCGGGCTCACCTGTTCCTGCAGCCGCTCCACAGCCAGAATCGCCTCGACGGCGTGGCGCCGCGGCAGCAGATATTCCGTCTGAAGTTCTTTACCGGCGCTTGGAGTAAAGCCCATGCGGAAGTGCGGCAGGCGGTCATACCATGGGCCGGGCACTCCCATCTGCTCTGTGCAGTTCTCCGCGGAGAGTCCGGCGATCGGGTGCAGATTGTGGTGCGCCAATTTCGAGCCGAACAATTCCTGTGGCGCCGAGAACGGCCGCCCTTCTCCCTCGCGGCTCTTGATCCATAGTTCGCTGATCTTCTTCCCCCGCCAATCGGTAAATAGACTGACGCTGTAGCCGCTCGCCTGGATCTCATCGAAATGGTCCTGCATCTGGCGGAGCGGCAAATCCTGATAGACGTACTGGCGCACCCGGTAGGTCGGTTGAACTTTGAGCGTCACGCGAGTGATGACGCCCAGCGCGCCTAGCCCGACGACAGCGCCCGGAAACTCCGCTCCATTCGACTCGCGGCTGAGTTTCACCAGGTCGCCCGCCGCCGTCACCAGTTCGAGGCCGGCGACCACGCTCGCGAGATTCCCGTTCTTCTCGCCCGATCCATGGGTCGCCGTGCTGCAGGCACCGGCAACCGAGATATGCGGCAAGGAAGCCAGATTGTGCAGTGCAAATCCTTTCGAGTCTAGATATGGGCCGAGTTGTCCATATTTCACACCGGCGCCAACCGTGACGGTGCCGCGCGAGGCGTCCAGCGTCATCTCCTGCATCGGCTTCAGCGAAAGCAGGTTGTAGCGGCTATCCGCGATTGAGTTGAAACAGTGCCGCGTACCAAGCACTTTCAATTTGTCCTCAGAGCGCAGGTGCGATCGAATTTCCTCGACAGTCGACGCTTCATGTAGGCGGTCCGTACTGTAGGCGATGTTGCCCGCCCAGTTGGTGAGCGGTTCGCTGGCCAGCATGGTGGAAATTCGCCCAAGAAAAGGACTTGCGATCGCGGAGGAGAGCACCCGGAGAAAGCTTCGTTTGTTCACTGTCGCCCACAAATCCTATCAGACTGGGCAGCGGTCCGATCCGCTAATACGCCAGTTCCCCTTGACTTCAGCCATAAAGTGACATAAAGTTTGATACGCAAACTAAAGGCGTACTCAAACATGTCTCCGTTGACCCGTAGAAAACACAGTGAAGCTGGCTGGACGACGCACAATGCGGACGTGCGTCTTGGGAGTGAATATCCTGGCGCTGAGCCTCATGGCCGTAAGCGCGGCAGGGGCGCAGACTCTCGTGCAAGATGGTTTTGAGGATGGCACCACGCAGGGTTGGGGTCCGTTCGGCGGCGTGACAGTGGCAAACTCAACCGACGTCGCTCATTCCGGAGCCCATAGCCTGAAAACGACCAACCGCACGGCTACCTGGAATGGCCCGAGCGTGGATCTGACCAGCAAGCTGGTGGCGGGCGCAACCTACCAGATTTCGGCGTATGTGCGGCTGGTTTCGGGAGGATCGCCGGCCACCCTGAACATGACAATGAAGCGAACCCCGACGGGCGGAAGCACAGCATACGATTCAATTGCCTCTACCGCTACGGATGCCGTGACGGATACGGGCTGGGTTCAAATCG
Organism: uncultured Acidobacteriaceae bacterium; assembly: GCA_963722935.1. Classification (GTDB taxonomy): domain Bacteria; phylum Acidobacteriota; class Terriglobia; order Bryobacterales; family Bryobacteraceae; genus Bog-105. The sequence continues at coordinate 1,174,319 of CAVROY010000004.1, forward strand.
AGGGCCAGTATTCGTTCAGCGGCAGTGTTTCCGATTTACTGCTCTACATCCAGAGCGACAGCACGACGGATTCGTATTACGTTGACGATTTCATAGTCACGGAGATTGCCGGACCGCCGGGCGGCCCGCAGGACAACTCGGGAATCACGACGAACTTCGAGGATGGCAAGACCGACGGCTGGTTCCCGCGGATCGGCGACGAAACTTTGACCGTCACAACTGCCGATGAGCACAGTGGCAGTTACAGTCTGTTAACAACCGGACGGCAGCATGCCTATGACGGTCCGGCCATCAGCGTGAATAACAAGATGTACAACGGATCGCAATACCAGGTCACGGTGTGGGCGAAATTGGCGCCAGGGGAGCCGTCGAGCACGCTGCGGGTCAGCTTGCAGGTGACGCTCGGTGGAACTACCAACTACTACACAGTGGCTCCGAATACAACAGTGACCGCAAACGCATGGGTGGAACTCACGGCGACCTACAACATGGCTTCCAACTATGATTCGGCCTCGCTGTACGTCGAGTCGGCAAGCGGCACGGTCTCGTTTTACATCGACGATTTTCAACTCACGTACATCCCGCCGGTTCAGATTCAGGCCGATATCGCGTCCGTCTACGAGACGCTGCAATCGTATTTTCCGGTGGGCGCGGCGATAGACAGTTCGGATCTTTCGGGAGTGCATGCACAACTATTGACGAAGCATTTTAACGACATTACGTCTGGCAACGATATGAAATGGGACGCGACGGAGCCGTCGGAGGGGAACTTTACTTTTACAACAGCCGATGCGGAAGTAAAGTTCGCGCAGACGAATCATATGCTGATTCGCGGACACAATCTGGTGTGGCATCAACAGATCCCCTCATGGGTGTTTCTGGATGCGAACGGCAATCCGATGACGGCGACGCCCGGAAACAAGGCGTTGCTGCTGCAGCGGATGCAGAACCATATCAATGCGGTCGTGGGTCATTTCGGAAGCGCTGTCTACGTCTGGGATGTCGTCAATGAGCCGATCGATGAGACCCAGCCGGACGGACTTCGCCACAACATCTGGTATCAGATCATTGGCCCGGAGTACATCGATGATGCGTTCCGGTTTGCGCGGGAGGCCGCTCCGTACGGCGTGAAGCTGTTCGTGAACGACTACAATACACAAGATCCGGCGCGCCGAACCGCTCTCTACAATCTGGTCACCGGGATGCAGAGCCGCGGAGTGCCGATTGACGGCATCGGGCATGAGATGCACAGCAATATTCAATACCCGTCGGCCCAGTCGATCATCGACGCAGTCAATTTGTTCTCCAGTATCGGCCTCGATAACGAAATAACCGAGCTGGACATGAGCATCTACACCGACAGCACGTCCAAATACACGACCGTTCCGGATTCAATTCTGGCCGAACAAGGCTACCGGTATCGAGACTATTTCCAGGCGTTCCGCGAACTGAAGGGTAAGATCAGCTCCCTGACGTTGTGGGGACTGGCGGATGACAATACCTGGCTCGACACCACGCCGATCACGCGGCTCGATATGCCATTGCTGTTCGACACAAAACTGCAGGCGAAGCCCGCATATTGGGGAGTTGTCGATCCTTCGCAATTGCCTGGATCAGGGCTCACGGGTTCCATCGCGAGCAAATCGGGCACGCCGAATGCGCGCACGTGGACGATTACGATGAGCAATCCGGGTCCGGGAATTGCCTACGCCACGCAGATTACAGGTTTCACGCTTACGCAGACGGCGCCGGCACATCCGGTCTGCACGCCGGTGATCAAAAGCCCGGCCCCATTTCCGATTGTGCTCGGCGATATCGCGGCGGGAGGATCGGCGAACGCATCGTTTGTGATCGACTTCACCGGCTGCTCAGGCATCGCCCGCTTTAGCTTAAACGTGCCCTACAATTCCACGGGCGGTGCGAACACCGGCAGCATCGTCCGGAACAACGAGTTTCGCTAGCGCAATATCGCGCCGGGCAAGCGATAGGAGATCAAGAATGAAACGAGCGATTTTCGCATTCGCATTGAGCGGATTGTTTGGCATCTGCGCGCAGGCCACTGTGTCGCTTCAACTCGCCCCCTCCGGCGGAGTTGTTTCCGGGATGCCGGGATCAATGGTGGGCTGGGGCTTTAGCCTGACGAACAACGCCGACTATCTGGTTGTAACCGGCTCGTCATTCGTTCCGGCGAGCCTCTACGGTACGTATCAGGACTACATTAGTACAGATAACTTCATTGTTGTGGGTCCCTCGCCCGAAAACACGACGGTCAGTCAATTATTCGATCCGGTGGCGCTTACTGGCGTCGGAGCGTTTACCATCGACAGCACAGCGCCCGATAACATTTCGATAGGCGGGAACCTGGTGATCGATTACAGCTTATTTTCGCAAGACCCGAATAACCCAGCTTTCGACCCCGGGTCGTTGATTACGGCAGATGGGGTCATCTCGGCGCCGGCGAAGGTGAACATTACGCCCGAGCCGGCACCTGTTCTTTTGACGATCATAGGCGCGCTGGCGCTGCTAGCTTCAGGGCGTAATCGTCATTAACGGCTACGCGAGGCGCCGGCGGTCCTCATTGGCTGGATGAGCGACAGGCCACAGGATCGGAGATCGCGGTCCACTGACCCCATCCGACCCCTTGATCGTTTGCGACAACCCGAACGTGTTTGACCGAAGGCGGGAACGCGAAGCGCCAGAATTCCCATAGCAATTGCCCTTCCTGCATAGGAGCGCGTCCGACGATTTGGTTGTTGTCTGCATCCATTAACTCGACGGATTGTCCGCCAATGTAAGGTCCCGGAAAGACCGGCAGAATCAGGCAGCCATTCGAGGGAGTTGCGAACGTATTCGAAACGAGCTGGCCTGTATGGAGACTGGACCCGCTCCAACTGCTGTACACATTGCCCGGAGGATTGACTCCAAACGTGGTGAGGGGCGGAATTCCGTTTAACGTCCAGGTCGCGCTGGTCTGCCAGTGAATGCCGGGGAGGACCGGTCCAAGCTCATTTGGACTAACAGACGAAACCTGCGGGGCTGAAAACGAGCCCGGAATCGGGATGAGACTCGAATTGTCGATGACGTAGGCGGAATAGACGAGTCCCGTGTATTGAAAGTTCACAAACCCGACCCAACCGAGCGAGTAAGCGACGTTGGACGAGCGCAAGTGCTGAGGGAACCCTGCAGGCAACTTCCGCGCGAAGCCAACGATTCGATCCTTCTCATTCGTCAGCAAAAGCCATTGCGGAGGATGGCTCCGATCGGATTGATCGACCCACCCGACGACCTCGAGACCGGACTGGAGCGGGAAAACGTATGAGACCTGGCCGGCCGCAGGCTCGCGCACCTTGCGGCCGAACCGTGTGGCCGGTTGTCCTAGCCATTTTCTGCGATCGTCGGCAAACACCGATAGGTGATTTTCACGAAGGTAAGAGATCAGTGGGAAGAGGAACTCGGCCTGGGGGAAGGTCTTGCGCAGCAGAAGCCGTTCCAGGAGGCCATCTTCCACGCTGAGGGCGGATAACTGCTCGCTCGCATACCGGTCGCCGACTCTCTGGAACCACCATTTCAATTTGGGAGCCGCAAGGCCGAACAGCAACAGGCAGAAGAGAATGATCGCGACCGGTGGCGCAATCCTCCAGTTGCGTCGCGCGGAGATCCAGACGGTTATCAATATTAGAACTGCCCAGGTCACCAGAGGAAAGATGCAATAGCGAGGCGCCTTCGCATCCGCAAACGAGGGATCGTTGGGCGCCATTCGACCGGCGGCGGTGAGGACTACGCTCATTAGAGCGAACACATACCAACCAAACAGCACGATCCCTACGGGACTGAGGAGCAGGCGATCCCGTTTCGCGACAACCGCCAGAACGATTGCGATGGCGAGACTGGACACGCCAACATAAGCACCGAAGTTGAGGCTCTTTATGTCGCCGAACGGCATGCTGAGATAGGAGCCGATAAAGCCCAGTGCGTAGAACGGGTGTAAGAAGAAATTAGCGAGATTCAATCGGTTCGGGGATCGATAACCGACAAAGAACAATCCTCCAAAGACGAGACCGGACGCGACGATGAAAAAGATCTGCTGCCGCTTCAGCCGGAGAAGCAAACCAGCAGCAAGCAACAGCGGCCACAGCAGCAAGCCGTTTGCGGAGGAATAGGTGGCGACGGCGGAAGCGAGAATGGCTCCAGCCAAATAGATATTCCGCGAGGTAATTGCAAGCCGCGCCAGAGAGGCGAAAGCAAGCACGGCGCTTAACTCGAGAAACGTCCACTGGAGTTGAAATGCAGTGGCAAGCGCCGCAGCCGACGCCTTAAAACCGATGACGATGCCTGCCAGCAACACCGCCATCCAGCGCAGGTCGAGAGCGATCATGCTCTCCGAAAGAAACGTCCGGGCGAGTACCACCCAAACGCCGAAATAGCAGAGAAAGCTGACGGTGAGCGGTAAAATCTGGCGCCCGCGGAAGAACAAAATGTCCAGCACAAAGACGACTTCCTGGCAGATAATCCGATGCTCATTGTGCTGACCGAGAAATACGCGGAGCCCGGACGTTTTCGATAAAACCATGTCGGACTGAACGCGCCAGTAATCCCAAGCTGGAAGCGGCGAGTAAAAGTGTAGAACGGCTTCAACCGTCTGGGCCCAATTCCAAACGAACCAGGCAGCCAGCAACAGGATCAGGGCCGGTATAGAGCGCGACCAAGCGATCTTCGGGAGCACCTTGTGCAAGAGTACTGGATGGCACCTGTAAAATCGTCTTTTGTGCAAAGAAAAGCGCTAGTAACCGGTTCGTGCGGACTTATCGGATCCGAAGTCTGCCTACATTTAGCGCGCCATGGGTTCCGAGTATTCGGAATCGATAACAACCAGCGCGCCGTATTTTTTGGACCTGAAGGCGATACGAGCTGGTCACTCGAGAGACTTCGAACGGAGATTGACGGCTATACGCATTTCGATCTCGATATCCGCGATCGGGCGGGCGTTCTACGGATGGTAAAGGAAGTTACGCCCGATGCCGTGATTCACACGGCGGCGCAGCCTTCGCATGACCGGGCGGCGGCCATTCCTTTCGACGATTTCGATACGAACGCGGGCGGTACGTTAAATCTTCTGGAGGCAGCGCGCCGTGCGTGTCCCGAATCGCCGTTTGTACACATGTTGACGAACAAAGTGTATGGGGACCTGCCGAATTCCATTGCACTCGAAGAGCTGGAGACGCGATGGGAGTATGCGGATCCACAGTACGCTGAGGGCATTCCCGAGACGTTTTCGATCGATCAATCCAAGCACTCCTTATTTGGCGCATCGAAGGTTGCCTCCGACGTGATGGTACAGGAATACGGCCGGTATTTCGGAATGCCGACGTGCTGTCTGCGTGGGGGATGTCTCACGGGACCGAATCATTCAGGCGTGGAACTGCACGGCTTTCTCAGTTATCTGGTGCGATGCAACATCGAAGAACGCGAATATAAGGTTTTTGGCTACAAAGGAAAACAAGTTCGAGACAATATCCATTCGGAAGACGTCGCAAATTTCATTTTGGACTTTTGCGAAGCGCCACGTTGCGGGGACGTGTACAACATCGGAGGCGGCAAGCCGAATTCCTGCTCGATTCTGGAAGCCTTTCGAATGGTAGAGGAGCTGACGGGAAAGCCGCAGCGGTACAGCTATATCGAGCAGAACCGGGTGGGAGATCACATCTGCTATTACAGCGATCTTCGAAAGATGAAAGCGCATTATCCGCGTTGGGACATCACGCGCACGCTCCAGGACGTGTTTGAAGAGATTGTCGAATCCTGGCGCGTGCGCCTGAGCGCGCGACCGGCGATGAGCGCCGACGGATGAAAATCCTCATCACCGGAATTTGCGGATTCGTCGGAAGCCGCCTGGCGATTGCTCTTCAAGAGCGCATGGAAGGGGCGGAGATCGCGGGAATCGATAATCTGTTGCGGCCCGGCTCGGAGGGAAACCGGAGCGAGTTGCGGTCGAGAGGGATTCAATTCGTGCATGGCGACTTGCGGCTGCGCAGCGATGTGGAGGCATTGCCGGCGTGCGCGTGGGTGATCGATGCGGCTGCGAACCCCAGCGTTCTGGCAGGCGTGGATGGGCGATCGAGTCCGCGGCAGTTGAGCGAGCACAATCTTTCCGGAACACTGAATATTCTGGAATATTGCCGTGAGCGACACGCCGGGCTCGTGCTACTGAGCACGAATCGCGTTTACTCCATCAAAGATCTCGCGGCGATTCCGATGCGGATCGAGGATCGGCGCTTCGCCCCCGACGTCACGCAAACCTTACCGTCAGGCGTGAGCGAAGCCGGAATTGCCGAGAACTTCTCCACGCGCCAGCCGATATCGCTGTACGGAGCAACGAAGCTCGCGTCCGAGGTTATGGCGATCGAATACGGGCAGAGCTTTGGATTTGCGGTTTGGATCGACCGTTGCGGAGTACTCGCGGGGGCAGGCCAGTTTGGCACGGCGGAACAAGGGATCTTTTCGTATTGGCTGCATGCGCATGCGGCCCGTGCGCCCCTTCGCTATATCGGCTACGGAGGCCACGGATATCAAGTGCGGGACGCGCTGCACCCGAGCGACCTGGCAGATCTCGTTTATAAACAGATACGCCGCGATCCTCCATCGGACGCGATTTTTCATGCCGGGGGAGGCGCGGAAAATGCTCTGTCGCTGGCTGAGTTGACCGCCTGGTGCGATGCGCGATTTGGCGAATACGCGCCACAGCCCGATGTGAAACCGCGACCGTTCGATGTTCCCTGGCTGGTGATGGATTGTTCGCGCGCGCACGAAGAGCTTGGATGGCGGCCCACCCGATCTGCCGACGCGATTCTCGATGAGATCGCCGCGCACGTTGATGCACATCCGGATTGGCTAGAGCACAGCGGAGCGGTATGAAGTCCCCGCCACCAGACGCGGACAACAGCCCGTTGCATCTGCTCAGCATCGTGATTCCAGCTCGTGACGAAGAGGGTTGCATCGCGGCTACAGTGGAGCATCTTTTCGTCGAATTGCGTTTGCAGGAAATTCCGCACGAAATTGTGGTGGTGGACGACGGAAGCACGGATTCGACGTGGCGCAAGCTCGAGGACCTGAGGGAGCGCGTTCCTACGCTCCGGCCGGTCAAGAACGAGGGGCTGCATGGGTTCGGACGAGCCATTATTTGCGGGCTTAATCGCATGAATGGCGATGCAGTCGTGGTGATGATGGCTGACGAATCCGACGATTGCCGCGATGTGGTGCGTTACTGGCAGCTATTGAATGAGGGCTGGGACGCGGTGTTCGGCTCGCGTTTTATCAAAGGCGGAGGCGTGATCGACTATCCGTGGCTAAAGCTCAAGGTGAACAGGCTCGCTAACCTTTTCATCCGCCTCATGTTCGGCATCAAGCTGAATGACACGACGAACGCGTTCAAAGCTTATAGAAGGACGGTGATTGAAGGATGCCGGCCGCTTCTTGCGCCGCACTTCAACCTCACGGTCGAACTGCCGCTCAAAACCATCGTCCGGAAGTATAGCTGGACGGTCATCCCGATCACCTGGCGCAACCGCCGGGCCGGCACACCCAAATTGAAGATCAAAGAAATGGGCAGCCGTTATCTTTTCATCTGCCTCTACGTTTGGCTCGAAAAGTATTTCAGCGCCGGCGATTATCGCAAGACGTGACAATGCTGCGCGATTCGTCAGTTGTGCTGGTTACTTGCAACGAGCGTATTGCCCCGCATGGCTTTGATAGCCGCCTGAACCTGTGGATCGGACTGCGCCTGAATTTCGTCTCCTTTATCCACGCCACGCGCCTGCGTGACGATTTCCTCCTTTAACCGCCTTGTGATCCAGACGCGATCCTGGCTCCATTCCCCCACCGTTGGCTGGATATCGCGGGCGGCGAGAAACACTTTGAACTCGTCGAGAATGTCGGGAGTAATTTGAAACAGGTCCGGAATCCCGGGGTGTCCGGAAAGATATTGGGTCGCGAAGGAAGTAACGGCCCCGCTGGCGTCCAGCACGGTTTCCAGCCGGCTCAGGGCAGGTGGGTAGACGCGGATATCAGGTTGTATTCCGCCGCCGCCGGTCACAATGCGTCCACTGTCGGTCTTATAAACCGGGCGCTCTTCTGTTGAATTGCTGAAGGTTTCCGAAAGAGCGGAATTGCGCAGGGGGCGTTGAATGGAGCGTCCGCTTGGAGTGTAATAGAACGCCGTGGTGATGGCTAGTCCGGCTCCGTCCGACAGCGGCATGACGCTCTGAACTAATCCCTTTCCATAGCTCGGCTCCCCGACAATAACCGCTCGATCATGATCCTGGAGAGCACCTGAGAGGATTTCCGAAGCGCTCGCGGTTTTGTCGTTGATCAGCACCGCGAGCTTGAACTGAAAAGGTTTGGCGTTCTTAGGAACACCGGCCGTCTCACTCTGGGTGGAGCGGCCCTTCGTGGTAAGAATCAACTGGCCAGGTTGCAAGAACATCGCGGCCACGTCGAGAGCGGCTTTGACGACACCCCCAGGGTTATTACGAAGGTCCAGAACAAGACCGGACATCTGAGCGGCGCCGAGCTTTTCGACGGCATCGTGTAATTGCTTCGCTGTTTGCAAATCCCAACTGGCCACCCGAATGTATCCGAATCCGGGCTCCAGAAAGAATGCGCGATCGACACTGGGCGAATCGACGAGCTCAGGCGTGAGGGTAAATTGCAGAACCCGCGGAGCACCCTGCCTGCGAATATAAGCGACAATCTTTTGTTGCCGGGCCTCGGTCAGCAGCTCGATAATTTGTTCGCGCTCGAGCGACCGAATCGCAACGTTATTGACGGCGATCAGCTCGTCGCCGGCCTGGATGCCCGCCTTATTCGATGGAGTTCCCGGAAGGGTCTGCAAAAAGATCACTTGGCCGGGCAGCACTGAAACGATGCTGCCGAAGCCCTTCTGCTCCGACTGTTCCATCTGCCGGAGCTGTTCGAACTGCCCCGGATCGAAAAACTGCGTGTGCGGATCCAATTGCCGCAACATCGAAGGAATCGCACCGGTGTAGATCAGCTTGTCGGCCTGCTGCGGGTCTGCAGCTTCGGCGTTCACGACGGAAAAGATTTTGATGAATTCGTCCAGAAGCGGAACGAGATCCTTGGCAGGATCGGGCGCAGAAACCGCGGATGGAGGAATCGCCGCGGCGGGAGCGGCGCTATTGGCGGGCGGGAGGATCGGCTGGGAGCCACCCTGGGGCGGCGGAGTTTGCGCTGCCATCGCGCAAGCGAGCGCAACCGAGCAGAAGAGGGAGCGCGGGGTGAGTCTCAAATGGAGCAACTTCCATTTTCACCTGCCCGGCACAAAACGAAAGGCCACCGCGACGGATTGCCGTCCCGATGGCCTCGCGTAATAGTTGAGATGCGGCTACTTTCGGGAGGATGCCCTGTCGAGCGTGTGAACAAACTGCCGCGCTTCCGCCGGCGTCCTCAGGTGCGAATCGTTGAGGATATCTTTGTTACTGATCTCGGAGCCATAGAGTTCGCGGTTGGTATCTTTATCTGCGGTGACCGCGGCGCCACTAAGATCCAAACCACCAAAGATGCCGCGGCTGCGAGAGTACGTCAGAATTTCGGCATGCATCATCGCATCAGTCATCGCGGAAGCGTCTCGTCCCACAGGTCCAGCGGCCGCAGAAGCTTCCCCGCCAACCTGAAACTTATCGCTCAGCAGGTGCTCCATACCAGTCTGATTCATGACAAGCATGATCACATCGGTTTCGGCCGCACCGATCAGGAGACCGAATTTACCGCCGGAAATTCTGACCGCTCCAGGAGCGCTCCAGCCTACGCCACTCGGTCTACGGCATGTGAAAAAACCCTTGCCGTATTCGGCGCCAATGATAAAGCCACCCTTTTTCAGATTCGGTATGACGACGACGCAAGTTGCTTTATTAAGCAGATCCTGTGGGATTCCTTTGTCTCCCGCGTTCATCATCGCTTCCAATGTCTCTGTAGCTGCTCTTAGCCGTTGAGATGTGTCTTTTTGTGCAAAGGCCGGAACGGCAACCAGGGCAGCAGCCAACATGCCCACAAGAATCTTCATGAATTACTCCTCCAACTTACTGAATTGGTCTCCAACTTGAGTTCGCTCTCCAGTACTAGAGACGTAGGTTGCACCCAAGATTAAACATGCAGATTTGGTTCTAACCTGCAGCCGGGACGTGAAATTCTCTTCACGAAAGAAGAAGGTTCCGAACCAACCGGCGGCAGAAATGGCGAACTACTGCGCGCCCTCTTCAAAAATGCGCTTCGCCGTTTCTTTGGCCAGCCGCAGGCAATCGGGTATGCCCACACCATCATATGCATTTCCGGCCAAGTGCAGCCCGGGATGTCCCTTCAGCAGGTCCGCAATTGTGGCCAAACGGTGCCGATGTCCAACGACGTACTGAGGCATTGACGAAGGCCAAGCATGGACCTTCGCGTGAAGTGGCGGCGCTTCGATGTGCATCAGCCGCCGAAGATCCGCTTGAGCGTGTGCGAGCACATCTTCGTGGGCGACGTGCATTAGATTGGACGCTTCGGGATCTACGATAAACGCCCGAATCGCGAAGAGATGAGAGGGAATTCTGGATGGAAATTTGGTGGAAACCCAAGTGGCGGCCGCGATGGTCTTTCGCTCCGCGCGGGGCACGAGGAAACCGAAGCCGTCCAGCGGAGGGGCGATTTCGGCGCGGCTGTAAATGAACGTAGTCAGAATCGTAGAGGAATATGGAATGGCGGCCAGTTCGGAGGCGAGCGGCTGCGCAAAGCTCTGAAGTATTTCCGCGGCGGCATGTGCGGGGCAGGCGAGGACCAGGTGCGCGGCATCCAAATGGCCGTCGGCCGTGAGCACCCGCCATCCGGTTGCTCGTTTTTCAACTCCGAGGGCGCGAGTGTACGAGACTTTGGTGCTGGAAGTAATCGCTTTACCAAGCGAATCGGTCAGCATCTGCATGCCTTCTGCAAAAGAGAGGAACAGGCTGGCTCGCGACTGCGAATGCCGCTCCCGTCTCACGCCGCGAATCAGGCTGCCGTAGCGCTGTTCGAACGCGACAAAACGCGGCAGAACGCTTTGGGCGCTGAGGCTCGAGGAATCACCGCCATAAACCCCCGCCAGCAGAGGATCGGCGAGATAGTCCAGCACTTCCTGGCCGAAGTGGTCGCGGACGAGTTCCGCTACGGAGATGTCGCCGGATCGGGCGCGTGGCGGCGTGAACGGCTCCTGCAGAAAGCGCAGCTTTGTTTTCGCGCTGAAGAGATTCGATCGCAAAATCGGCAGCCACTCTCCGGGGGCGATCATGATCATGCCCTTTGGCAGGGCGATTAATTTTTCACCGCGGGCCACGAATATTCGGCGCTGGCGGTCATTCGAACCAATGATCTGACCCTTGAGGCCGTTGATTTCTTCGGTGAGCTCGGTGACCTCCGGCTTTGCGGCCAGATAGCTGTCCGGTCCGGCTTCCAAGCGGCAGCCTTCCACGAGCTCCGTCCGAATAAGTCCGCCAAGCCGATTTGATTTCTCGAGAATGGTCGACCGGATTCCGTGCTTCGAGAGGAAGTACGCCGTACTCAGGCCCGAAACACCGCCGCCGATAATGACTACGGAAGCGGGGGCCACCGTTAACGACGGAATTCGCGGACGATCTGAACGACCGCTTTCACGTTTTCGACCGGCGTGTCGGGCAGAATTCCGTGTCCCAGATTGACAATGTGACCCGGACGCGTCCCTGTGCGGCGGAGAAGATCCGTCACTTTCGTGCGAAGCTCAGGCAGCGGTGCGAACAAGGCGGCAGGGTCCAGATTTCCTTGAATGGCGGAACGGTAGCCAATATCCATCCATGCCTGATCTATATTGATACGCCAATCCACGCCAAGGACGTCACCACCGGCGGCATGGAGCTCACGAAAAAAACCGGCCGCCCCAGTACCGAAATGGATGACAGGAACGCTCAAAGCGCGACTACGTTCGATCAAGGCGCGGGAATACGGCTGAACGAAGCGCACGTAATCTTCGGGACTTAATGCCCCCACCCAGCTATCAAAGATTTGGAGTGCGCGCGCCCCTGCAGTAACTTGCAATTTGGCAAAATCGCCCAAAACATCCACCAGCTTCCCCATCAGCCGGCGCCACATGGTTTCATCGCCAAACATCAGCTTCTTGGTCTTCAGGAAGGTTTTGGACGGACCTCCCTCGATCATATAGCTCGCCAGTGTAAAAGGAGCGCCGACAAATCCTATGATGGGAACCCGGCCGGCCAGCGCGCGGGAGACGTGCTTGATTGCCTCGCCAACGTAGCCTAGATCGTCCGTTCGCGTAGTGGACAGGGCGTCTATATCTTCGGGCGCCGCAATGGGATTTTGGATGGAAGGACCTTCGCCAGTGATGAACTCCAGTTTGAGGCCCATCGGTTCTACGGGCAGCAGAAGGTCGGCGAAAATGATAGCGGCATCTACATCGAGAATTTCGACCGGCTGTATTGTTACCGCAGCGGCGAGCTCCGGTTTCTTGCAGATGTCAAGAATGCCATGTTTGGCTCGAATGTCTCGATAGGATTTCAAATAGCGGCCGGCCTGGCGCATGAACCATACAGGCCGGACGTCGTTTGGACGGCGCCGGCATTCATCGAGGAAACGGCCTGCTACGGGAGCCAAACGCATGAACCCCGGGGTTTCTCTTCACTCATGCTTTGCCTTAGAGTTTAGCTTGGGAGTCTTCCTCACGCGGCCGGCCGCGCCGGATTCGTTTCAGCAGATGATCCATTTTGCGGCCCGAATCCGCGCTCACATCCGCTTCAAAGTGCAGCTCCGGAATGCGGTAAAGATTTAGGCGCTCCGTGAGCTGGTGGCGTAGGAAACGCCTAGCGCCTTCCAGAGCCTGTATAGTGTCCTGCTGTTCCGCCAAAGTGGCCCCCAGATGCAGACGTACTTGCGCGTGCCGCATATCGGGAGACACCAGCACCTCAGTTACGGTGGCATCGCCGATGCGCGGATCGGAAAGCTCATAGGCGATTAACTCGCCAAGCTCCTCGCGCAACAGTTCTGAAACCCGCTCAAGCCGGTGGGCAGCCATCCTCAACCCTCCATTCTGAGTTTAGAAGGCCCGTCGCCGGACGGACGCAAAGACGCGTAGATCATATCCATTTCGGTCAGATCCATTCGACCGCCGTTCCGGCCAGGGCGCCGCCTAAAACACCGGCAGCGTGCGCTTCCACGGCTTGCAGGATTTTTTCGGCGTGAACCCGGTCATTCGAGATGGCGACTGCCGCGACGACCGAATTCTGCCAGGAATCGAGACCGTCAATCTCAGCCACCGAGACGTTGAACCGCTCCCGCAGCCGGTCCTTGAGGCTCTTGATGACGTGACGCTTCTCTTTTAGAGAATGCGAATACTCGACGTGAATCTCAAGCGTCAGGACGCCGATAGCAGGCACAATCCGGATGTTCGCCGGCCTAGGAAACAGCCGGGGCTGGCAATTCCGCTGCGATTCGCTCCATCGTGAACGCTTCGAAAACGTCACCCACCTGAACGCCATTGAAGTTGCTCAGCGAAATTCCACATTCGAGACCGTTCTTCACTTCGCTGGCGTCGTTCTTGAACCGCTTTAATGAATCGATGCGGCCGGTATGGACGACCTCGCCGCCGCGCAACACGCGAATTTGATTATCGCGGCGAATCACGCCGTCGGAAACATAGCAGCCGGCGACGGTGCCGACCTTGCTGATTCGGAACGTGTCGCGGACTTCCGCATGACCGAGTATGGTTTGCCGGTAAACCGGTTCCAACAGACCCGTCATGGCGAGCTTCACCTCGTCCATCAACTCGTAGATGATGCTGTGAAGGCGGATCTCGATCTTCTGCTGGTCGGCAAGAGCCTGGGCGCTGCGCTCCGGGCGAGCGTTGAATCCGACTACCAATGCATCGGAAGCGGAAGCGAGCAGCACATCGTCTTCGGTGATCGCTCCGACGCCCGCGCGAAGCACGCGAACACGAACTTTTTCGTTGGAAAGCGCCTGCAGGGTATCCGAGAGCACCTCCGCGGTACCGCCGACGTCCGCTTTGATAATGAGATTGAGGTCCTTCAACTCGCCTTCTTTGAACTGGCGATGCAAAGAATCGAGTGTCGCGACGCGAGCGCCTCTTGCCATGGCCGCATCGCGCGCCTTAGACTCGCGATACATGACAATCTGCTTGGCCTTGGAGGTATCGGAGACCACCTGGAAGCCATCGCCTACTTCAGGCAGGCTTTCCAGGCCAATCACCTCGACCGGCATAGAAGGTTCGGCGTCTTTGGCGGGGTTTCCGCGGTCGTCGAACATAGCCCGCACCTTGTTGAACAGCGCTCCGCAGATGAAGAAATCCCCCACGTGCAGCGTTCCATTCCTCACCAGCATGGTGGCCACGGGGCCGCGGCCTTTGTCGAGTTTTGCTTCGAGAACGGTTCCCAGGGCGGGACGGTTCGGGGTTGCTTTCAGCTCGAGCAGATCCGCCATCAGCAGAATCATTTCGAGCAACAGATCCAGATTCTGACCCGTCTTGGCTGAGACCGGGACCGTGACAACCTCGCCGCCCCAATCTTCGGCCAGTAGTCCGCGATCGGCGAGTTGTTGCTTCACCCGTTCGGGCTGGGCATCCGCCTTGTCGATTTTATTGATAGCCACCAGAATGGGCACGTTGGCGGCTCGGGCATGATCAATCGCCTCCAAGGTCTGGGGCATGACCCCGTCATCGGCAGAGACGACCAGCACGACGATATCGGTGACTTTCGCACCGCGGGCACGCATGCGTGTAAACGCCTGGTGACCGGGTGTGTCGATAAAAACGATTTTGCGGCCATTCTTTTCGACGTGGTAAGCGCCAATGTGCTGCGTTATGCCGCCAGCCTCGCGGGCGGCCACATTGGTCTGGCGGATGGCATCGAGCAGAGAGGTTTTTCCGTGATCGACGTGACCCATGATGGTGACCACGGGAGCGCGCTTGACCTGACCCTGCGTTTCTTCGGCGAGCTCGAGTTCCTGGGTGGTCTCTTCTTCGTAGCTGACCTGGTTGGTCGAAGCGCCGAACTCGCGCGCCAACTCCTCAGCTAATTTCACATCGAGAGTCTGGTTGATCGTCGCGAAAACCTTTTTCGTATCGACCAGCTTCTTGATAACAAGGTTCGCCTTGACACCGAGCTTTTCAGAAAGCTCTTTGACGGTTACGCCTTCGGCGACGGTGATTTCGCGATCGATGGGCGGCGGTTCGAGGATGGCCTGGCGTTTGGCGACACGCTCGCGGAGCCGTCCCTCTTCGACGTCTTCGCGCTTGCGAAGTCCACCTCTGGCGAGCGGTTTGGCCTGATGGCGCCTTTGCTGCTCACCGGCCGGCAGTATCGCGGGCTCGGGACGCAGGGTGGTCGGATGCATCGGGCGCAAGCCGGGACGCCTCTGGCCGGGCAGCGTGGGTACTCCCGGACCGCGCATCAGCGGCTGACCCGGTCGAATCGGGCCACGATAAAGGGGTTGGCCTGGAGCCGCAACTGGTCTGCCAGGAGCGGCTGGGCGCGGGGCTGTCGGTGCTCCGGGCGCGGGACGAGCCTGCTGTTTCAGGCGCTGCACTAAATCCGGACGTGGCGGCACGACGGGACGTGCCGCTGGTTGATTCGCAATACCGGGTCGTGCACCGGCCGGGCGGGGCGCGATCGGCGCACCCGGAGTAAGTCCGGGACGTGGTGCGGCCGGACGGGGCGGAATCGGGGCTCCTGGCGTCGCGGGACCGGTGGGACCCGGCGCCACCATGTGAGTGGGCGGCAGAGGACTTCTCGGTTGCGGGGGCGCAGCAGGAGCGGACTGGGGTTCTGCGGAGGCCTCCATGGGCTGAGTAACGCGAGAAGGACGAGGCGGAATCGGTACCGTTGGACGCGGCGTTTCGGCGGGAAGTGGCTGTCTGGGGCCACTAGGCGGCGCAATGGGCGCGCCGGGACCAACTCTCGGCCCCTGCTGCGGCAGCGGACGCGCTGGAATGGCAACACCGCGAGAACCGGCCGGTTGTGCGAGCGGTGGATGAAGAGCGCTTCCTTTACCCAACGGCGGACGCAATGGATGGAATTTTGGAATCGCGCGCTCTGCCTCGTCCGCAGTTTCTATGGAAGAGGCAGCTACGGGAGCCTGGACCTCCGACGGGGCCGCGGGTGCGCTTTCGGTTCTTGCCTGTAAGTCGGATGAAGCGACCCGAGGCTCTGTCGGCGCAGGAGCGGAAGTAACGGCATCCTGCGGAGGAGGTTGCTGTGGGCGCGGAGTTCTGGGCTCGTACGGGACTTCCTCCGGCAGTTCACTAACCGCCGTGGCGCCATCATGCTGCGCAGCGGCGCTGGAAGGTTCATGGATGTAGCCGTTGGAGGCTTCCGCGCCGTCACCGGGTACACCAGTACCCATCAGACGCTGTCGTAGGACGATTGCGACGTCTTCGTCAATCGAGCTCGAATGCGTCTTCTTCTCTTGCACGCCCAATTCCGGCAGCATGTCCAGAATGACGCCGGGCTTCACTTCCAATTCGCGCGCCAGCTCATTAATTCGAATTTTCTTCATAGAAGGGACTGCTAATAACTCCTTACACCACTGCTACTTAGGTGTTCGCCCCGGGTTTTTCTATGGTACCAGACTCGCCGGTTTCCTTATCTTCACCCGATCCAACCATTTCCCGCAAACTGGAGGGGGCGCCGGATAAACCTTCTACCCGCCCCAGATCGAGCACTTCACCTTCGTCGGTTTCTTCGAGAAGTGCGGCGTCATGGCGGGCAATATCCTGCTCCAATACCCCTGTTTCGATGTTTTCAAATGCTCCCGGGTTGTCGGCATAATCAACACCTTCCGGATTTTCCACCGGTCCCGGGTTGGCATCAATCGCCGCTTCGATTTCTTCGGGTTCCACGGGAACAACTTCGTCCTGGGCTTCTTCGTACTGGCCGTAAAACGACACGATAGACGACTGAATCTGCCTCACGATAGACTCGTCGATGCCTGGTATGGCTTCCAATTCTTCGGGGGTCATAGAGCCAAGCCGTTCGACTGTGCCTATTCCCGCAGAGACCAGTTTTTCCACCATCGCCTCGTCCATTCCGTGATCGAGGAGAACCGACACCGGCGCACCGGAGATGACCATGTCCGCCATCCGGGATTCCAATTCCCGGCGTTTTTCTTCTTCGCTCTTGATGTCGATCTTCCAGCCCATCAGTTTAGCCGCCAAGCGGACGTTCTGGCCGCGCTTTCCTATGGCCAGCGAGAGTTGTAGATCGTCGACGACCACTTCCATCTGCTTTTCGGCGCTATCCATAATCGTGACGCGCGATATTTTGGCCGGGCTGAGCGCTTTGGTGACGTACTGAACCGGGTCGTCCGAATATTCGATGATGTCGATCTTTTCGCCTCGAAGTTCTCGAATGATGGATTGTACGCGCATGCCCTTCATGCCGACACACGCTCCTACGCAATCCACATCCCGATCGCGGCTGAATACGGCGATTTTTGTACGTTCGCCGGCCTCGCGGGCACAGGCCTTAATCGATACCGTGCCGTCGTAGATTTCCGGAACTTCCTGCTCGAAGAGGCGCATGACCAACTCCGGCGCAGCACGCGAAACGATGACGCCGGAGCTCTTGCCACCCCGCTCGATGCCCTTGATAACACACCGGACACGATCTCCCATGCTGAAGGTTTCGACGCGCGATTGCTCTTTTTTAGGAAGCCGGGCTTCGGTTTTGCCCATATCGACCATATAGTCGAGCGCCTCGACGCGCTTGATCGAGCAATTGACCAGCTCACCCTGGCGTCCCTGAAACTCGGTGAATACACTATCCCGCTCAGCTTCCCGAACCTTCTGCAGGATGACCTGCTTGGCGGTCTGGGCTGAAATGCGGCCCAGCGCGTCCGTTGGTTTGGGTTCCCGAATCTCGGCGCCCACTTCGGCATTCTTGTCGATCTTCTTTGCGGCCGGGAGACTGATCTGCTTCAAAGGATCGTCCACCGCGTCTACCACCTGCTTGACGCTGTAAATCTGGATATTTCCCGTGCTCTGGTCCAAGTCGGCGATGAGATCTTCTTGCGAACGGAAGTGCTTGCGCGCCGCTGCGAGCATGGCGTCTTTGACGGCGTCCAGGACGATCTGGGGATCGATTCCCTTCTCTTTGCTCAATATCTCGATGGACTGATAGATGGAAGCCACGTAAAAACCTCAATAGACTCAAACTGGATCTCTATTACGAGCGAAGACCTGTGCGACTTACCACTCGAACTTCAACTTCGCTTTTTGCACCTGTTCAAGCGGAACCGGGACCAGGTGACCGGGTGCGGTTTCTACCTGGAGAGTTCCGCCGGCGAAATCGGCGAGTTTGCCTTCGAAGCTTGTCCGGCCTTCGATGGGTTCGCGAATCAGCAGGCGGACTTTCTGCCCGATGACGCGCTCGAAGTCACGCGGCCGCGAGAGCTTTCGCTCCACGCCCGGTGAACTGACCTCCAGCGTATAGCTGTCGCCCGGCATAGCGTCTTCTTCGTCGAGCAATTGGCTCAACCGTTGAGAAATCAATTCACAATCGCCATGGGTGACGCCGCCCGGCTTGTCGATATAGACCCGCAGAAGACGAGCCTTCCCGGCGCCCCGCAACTCCAGCTCCGCAATTTCGATACCCGTACCCGCGGCGGCGCGCTCACCCAGTTGGTTGAGCTTCTCCAAAAGTCCGGATTGTTCTGCTGCGGGCATTCTTACTCGAATTGCAATAAAAAAGTGGGCTTTTCGCCCACTTTCCGTTTCGATGCTACACCTCTATTAAAGCACCGGGAGAGGTCATTCCGCAAATTTTGAAGCTGTAGAACTACCGATTGCGAGGCGTGGGCTGGAACAGCGCAAAAACCGCTCCTTGCGGGTCCTTGAGAATCGCCATTCGACCCACATTTTGTACATCCTGTGGGATTAGAAGTAATTCGGCTCCCCGGTCTTTTCCTTTCTGGGCGGACGGATCGCAACTCGATACCTGGAAATAGAGGAGCCAGTGGGGTGGAACCTGCGGATTCCGGAAAGCGGCCGGAGGGATGCCGCCAATGAATTCCTCGCCGCTTTTGATGTGAAGATAGCCGGAAGAATCATGTTCCGATTTGCTGACTTGCCAGCCGAATAATCCGCTGTAGAACTCAGCCGCCTTTTCCGCATCGGAGGTGCTCAGGTCGGCCCAACACACGGTCCCATCTACGCCCGTGATCCTGGTACCGATGTGGTTCTTCGGTTGCCAGACGGAGAAGACGGCCCCGGTGGGATCGGCAAGTACGGCCATCCGGCCAAATTCCATTACGTCGAAGGCCGGCGCGAAAATCTTGCCTCCAAGCTCAGCAGCGCGCCGGGCGGCTTCGTCCGCGCTCTGAACAGCCACATAGAGCATCCAGTGCGGCGGAACACCTTGCGAACGCTGGTCGGGACGCAACGTGTAAGCCGCGCCAACGTCGAGCCCCTCGAGCTTGAACATGGAATAGAAATCGGTGGGGCCCATGGGGAAGTCAGTCACCGACCAGCCAAACAGAGACGTGTAAAATTCCTTGGCGGCCACCTGATCTGTCGTGGCCAGTTCAAACCAGCAGAACGTACCGGGGGCATGTTTTTCCACAGTAGGCATGCAGAGAGTATATAAAGCTCCTGTTGCGCGTTAATGACTCAAAAGCGCGGAGCAGCAGCCCGTGGCGGAAGTCATAATCCCAGCCGCTGCAAGCGTTCGACCAGCTTACGTGTGACCTTGGGCTTGTCTTGCTGATCATAGTGGTCGGCCCCGAACTCTGTGTAGACGGTGCCGTCGCGAAGCACGTGAAAAAGAATCGTCAACAGTTCATGCGCTTGCCGCCGCTCTCGCGATTGCCTGGGCACACGGCGGCCCAACTGGCCAGATGATCGGCATCCTCAAACACGCTCATATCGGTTCCGATCTCGGCCAACACCGTCCAGGCCGTGATCCGGTCAAAGCCCGGGATGGTATCGATCCGCCGCAGAACGTCCTCGTACCGGGCAACGCGCTTCTCAATCTCAGCCGTCAGTTCCACAATCCGCTGTTCTAATGCGTTCATCTGCTGGAGCAGACGCGCCAGTACGCTCCGCTGATTGCATGTTGTCCTCTCTGCCGCCGCGCGAAGGGACGCTGGTACAGAAAATCGTCAATCCTACACGTGTTCACCGCCGGCGGCGGGACAACAATTGCTACTTCCGCTAAAAACGCGTCCCCGGGCACATTCACAGCGGACTCTTAGGCGCCCACGCGCGACCGGCCTTCGATTCGCTGGGGCGACCTTATCAGTTTCCTCCATGCTCGCGCCATTTTTCATTCCCGCCACTGCGCGACCCCGCAGGGTCGCGCAATCGTGTTCACCAAAGTTCGAAAAACCCGATCTCCTGCCCCTGCTCCCACTTAGCGGGACCCGATAAGCATTTCTCAGTTCTTAGTCCTTTAACTAAGAACTATGGCTTCTAAATCTCAGCTCGCAGCCAACCGCGCCAACGCGCAAAAAAGTACCGGGCCCCGCACCGAAACAGGCCAGGAAAAGGTCTCCCAAAACGGCCGCAAGCACGGTCTTTGCGGCACCTTCAAAGTGCTCTCATGTGAAAGCCAGCCCGAGTATAACGACCTGCTGGAGCGCTATATGCAAGCCGAACAGCCGGCTGACGATGTGGAACGCGAGCTGGTCGCCAAAATGGTCCGCCACACCTGGACGTCGGACCGCGCCGTTCGTCTCCAGGAAGCCTGCTTCCTGGTCCAGCCGCGCACGGACGAAAATATCGCCAAGGGCCAAGAAGGAATCTGCGTGCGCGCCGATATCGATCTCTATATCCGCTATCAGACGGCCCAGGATCGGGCCTATCAGCGCGCCGCCAGTGAGCTGGCAAAGAGAAGGAAAGAAAGGCGGCAAGCCGAGATTGGCTTTGCTTCGCAGAAACGGGCTCAGGCCCAGGAAGAACGTCGTCAGGAACAGCACGCGCAACGCAACGAGCTCCATCCCTACAAGGTGGTTACAGCGGAAGTTCGCCTCCAGGAGCAAAAAGAACGATACTTCGCCGCCAATTCCACCGTGCAGGCCCCCGACACGGCCCCAATCGCCGCCTGAATCCGGAACCAATTCGCTCGCTCGTGCGCAGCAACGCCACAAGTGCCTCACGACAGAGATGGGATGGGATGGGAGCGGGTTTTGCCCTGGCTGCTACGTGGTGGCCGTTTTGAAGGCCTGGCCGACGTGCAGAACGGCGGAAACGGCGCGGCTATAGTTCATCCGCATGGGCCCAAGCACGGCGACGTGCGCTTCGAGGCCGTTGGGCAGCATCAGACGAACGCCGATCAGAGATAGTTCACTCATGCTGGGATGAACGTCGGCAAGTCCGACCTGGATCGAGAGCTCGCCATCGCCCTGCTCGAGAAAACGTTCCAGGAGCTGCAACACGCGCTTTTTCTCTTCAAGCGCCCGAAACAAGTCGCGCATGCGCTCGCGTGTGAGGTGGAGATCGAGGCCGATCAGATATTCTGCGCCCTCGAAGTGCACCTCGGGCATCAACCCGAGATCGAACAAACCATTCGAATAGAACAGCCGCACGCGCCTGAGAATTGCATCGTACGTGGCGCTCTCGAGCTCCAGGCGGCGCTTCAATTCCCGATGGATATTGTGTAGAACCCATCCGCCGAAATTGTAGTTAATGTAATTGCGGATGGAGACGAGTTCATCCTGAGAGATGTGATCGTCGATGGTGATCACCTTGTTTCGCACCAGACGATCGCGCGTGACGACCACCATCAGGATGCGGCGGTCGGGCAGCGCGATGAGCTCCACCTGATGAAGACTCTGGTTCTCATTGGGAATCGCCGCGGCAATACCGAACGTACGAGTAATCTCGGTCAGAAGCTTCGACGAGCGCTCGATCCGCGCTTCCACGCCACCGGCTTTGAGAATCTCTGTCTGCAGCCGGTCCAGCTCGGCTTGCACCATCCGGTTGCCCACCAGCGTATTTGCATAACTTTGATAGGCGCGCTCAGTCGGGACTCGCCCGGCGGACGTGTGCGGCTGCGACAGATAGCCCTGTTCCAATAAACAGGCCATCATGTTGCGAATCGAAGCCGAGCTCATCGGATACTTACGCGCGATGGTCTGGGAGGACACCGGCTCCCCGGTTTCTATGTAATTGTGAACGATGGCATGTAGGACGTCGAAGTGACGCGGGGTCAGCGTTCCGAGAGGATTCATCTGTTTATCAACGGATAGAATCTACGCTACTTCCTGCGGATGTGAACGTTAGAGACAAACCTCGACCTAACTATAAAGGGTGCAGCATTAGTGCTCAATTGTCAATACACCGTTAACAGCGGGCTAAGGTGTCAGGCTGTTACCGTCGCAAAATCCGCGATCTTGGCGTGCCGCCACAGGCGCTCCAGA
The DNA here is from genome assembly GCA_963722935.1 of uncultured Acidobacteriaceae bacterium. Lineage (GTDB taxonomy): Bacteria > Acidobacteriota > Terriglobia > Bryobacterales > Bryobacteraceae > Bog-105. The sequence continues at coordinate 1,196,753 of CAVROY010000004.1, forward strand.
TCGTAGTAGGCGCGTGCAGTTTCCGAGAACACGTGCACGATGAAATCGCCGTAATCCATCAGAATCCATTCGGCCGTGTCATATCCCTCAATGCTGATGGGCAGTTCGCCTATGGCTTTTAGCTGTTTTTCGATTTCGTCCGACACGGCATGGCCCTGGCGCGGATTCGCGACCGAACAGATCACGAAAAAATCGGTAAACGAAGTAGCTTCCCGCAAGTCCAGAACGCGTAAATCCGTGGCTTTCTTGGATTCCGCGGCATTGGCAGCCGCCAGCCAACTCCGGATTTCGGGAGGCGTAACGGCGGATTCGCGATGAACAGAACGGCGTGTCAGACTGGTTGAAACGTGCTCCTGCGCCTAGCGTACTACAGAAACCGGCGCGTCGGCCAGAGCTTCTGAAAAGACCCCAGTTCGTATCTTTGCGGGAGGGCTCGTCGTCTAAACAGTGCATGGCTGGCCGATCGAAATGGCAGGGCGGTAGATTTTGCGCCTGGCTTCTCTGCAGCCTTGCTGCGGTGCCCTGGTTGTGCGCCGCAACCGATACAGCGGCCGCAAGATATGACGCGCTGGCCAACACACTGCTGGAGCGTGCACAGAGCGAAGTAACCCGTATTCAGGCGCTAGTCGAACAAGGGACTCTGCCCAAGAGCCAGCTCGAAGAAGCGAAGTTGCGGCTGGCTGATGCCGAAGACGAAGCCACTCTGGCGCGAACGCTTTACGGACCCGTCCGGCTGCAGGATATGGCCCCGGAGGACGTGAAATCGATGGTCGAGGCGGCGCAGAGGCGAGTGGACCGGCAAGCAAAAATCGTTCAAGATCGTCGTGTACTGCTGGATTCCGGAATCCTGGCCAAATCGGAATTCAATGCGTTTCAGGACGAGCTGGATTCTCGAAGGCGCGTTCTGGAGCTGGCGCAGAATCGCTTGACGCTCCTCGAGGAGCTTCGGCAAATGGCGGCCATGGAGCAGCGTCTCACACAGGCGGCGCAGATGGATGCGGCCGAATTGAAGAACCTAATGATCCGATACGACGGCAATGGCTTATTCGATCTGAAGGAACTCCCGACTATCTCCGCCGACTTCGAAAAGCACTTTCATCACGCGTTGCCGATCAGCGCGCTAGGTCAGACGCAGGTGCACACATCCATGGGTCTGGACCACCGGAATCGCGTGGATGTGGCGCTGAATCCCGATCAGCCGGAGGGTATCTGGTTGCGCCAATTGCTTGAAAAGTTGCGAGTCCCCTATCTGGCATTCCGCAGCGCGATCGCAGGAGCGGCCACGGCCCCTCACATACACATCGGAACGGGCAGCAGCAGGTTAAAGCTGGCGGCGAGATAAGCTCGCTCCTCGCGTGCGGAGGTTCGCTACCATTGCAGCAATGTCCGCTGCCCAAGAACGCGTTCTACTCTCTACCACGCAGATCCAGCAGCGCGTTCGAGAGCTCGCGCAGCAGATAGAGGCAGATTATCCGAACGGCCCGATCTATCTCGTCTCGGTTCTGAAGGGCGCCTTCATGTTTGTGGCCGACTTGGCCCGAGCCATTCAGCGTCCTTCCGTGCGCATCGAGTTCATGGGGATTTCAAGTTACGGCGCCGAGAAGACAAGTTCCGGCCAGGTGAAGGTCACGCGCGATCTCGACGTCAATATCGAGGGCCAGCACGTATTGATCGTGGAAGACATCATCGACAGCGGCGTAACGCTAAGTTATCTCGCCAGACTCTTGCAACAGCGCAGGCCGAAATCTCTCGAAATCGTGACGCTGCTCGATAAACCGGAGCGCCGCGTTCGACCCGTGACCGTGAAGTATGTTGGATTTCAAATCCCAGACGAATTTGTTGTTGGGTACGGTCTGGATTATGCGGAAGATTATCGCAACCTGAGCGATATTCGCGTACTCAGCGCATGACGAGGGCCGATGGAGCCTTCATGCTTCGCACTGGCGAGTAAAGAACCTCGAGCACATCACGCACGTACTGTTCCGAACTGAGCTGATCGATGGAGTCTGCAGGAAACTCGACCAGCGAATGAAAATAGGAAGCGAGTTCATTGAACAGCAGCACCCGTGCGCGATCTTCAAGACGGTCACGACTCAGCAGCGCATCGAGCGCGAGTGCGGCGGCAGGTGCAGGAACGCGCTGCCGGAGCCGCGCGCATAGAAGTTGGTGGTCGAGAAGGGAATTGTAGCGGCTTTTGCCCAGAGCATCGATATTCATTCTGGTCGCGCCCCGCATTCGGACCACGATGGTGCCCGCCGCTAAATCGCCTAGCCTCTGAAGCCGGCGATTCGAGAGCATAGTGATTGCTCCGACGAGGCCGAAGATAGGGAGCAAGTCGAAGGCGCGAATCAGATTACGAACGGCGACCTGGTAGAACCGCAGCTCTAAGCCGGCCATATCCATGACGCGGAGTCCAAACAGCCATTTGCCGATCGTCTGGCCGCTCCAGTAGTACTCGCAAATCATTCCGTAGAGCAGCCAGGCAGCGAGGTAGAAGACGATCAGAATTCCGGCGCCGAGATCCTGCTGAATGAACCGGATAACGGTACTGATTTGTTCAAAGGCCGTGGCGAGAGCGGAAATCACGCATACGTCAATCAGGAAGGCCAGACAGCGGGTCACCGGTCCGCCAAGCGGCAGGGCGAAGGTCACGCCTTCGGGGAGCCGGATTTCGAGCTTCTGACGGTCTCGAATCATCTCAACGGTTCAGTTTCGTCGCGTGTCGGCCGGCTCGGGCGAAGAACCATCCCAGGAGCAGCAACTCCACGAATCCGAAGATAATTTTGAAGGCGTATGGCAGCACAGGCTCGTGGTACTGCGAGATACACGCTTCGATCAATCCGGCCCAAACGAGCATCAACGCGGCTCCCATGCTCAGGTGAAACACGTCCGGAGCGGCGGCGCGCAGACGCTCGGATTGGGGAGAACGCGTTCGCGAGCCGATGAGCGCGCTCGCCAGCAGGAGTCCGGCTTGGCTCGCCACAAGCAATGCCGGTATTTCAAATGCGCCGTGGGGCAGAAGCCAGCCGACCAGGAATTTGGTTTGCCCGGCATGGACGTAATCGGCGCAGACGGCGCCAAGATCCACGCCGTTGGTGAACAACAATAAGATCGTGCCGACACCGAAGCTCATGCCTGCCGCCATCGAAAAAAAGGCAACGCTGATGTTGTGCGTCATCAAAGAAGCCGAAAACGCGATCTGATGGCCGGTGATGTATTTCCCGCGGTCCTTTTCCTCCTGCTTTACGCGCTCGGCGGGATCGTTCATCAGATGAGGGAAGGGCATCAGAACCGATTTTGCTTCGCGATCGATATTCATGAGGGCCACACCCGTGGCGCAGCCAACGGACATCAGAGCGGTTGCGAGTGCAAATGCGCGCCAGCGGCGGCGAAAGACGATCGGCAAGGTGCGCGTGAGCCACTCGAATGGTTTGAACGAGCGGCGTCTGCGAAAAGAGTGAATCTGCGCGTAGGCGCGTGCAACCAGCGCTTCGAGAAAGGCCGACAGCTCGGGCTGCGATGTCTCCTGTAAACGAGCGAGGGCCGCGGCACAGTGTTGATAAAGATCGAAGAGCCGCACAGATTCCTCGAGCGACGGGCGATGGAAACGGTCCCTCTCGAAGGGAAGCAGCATACGTTCGAGCTCTTCCCATTTAGGACGCTCGCGAGCGACGAAACGCTCAAGGTCCAGAATCATCGCGGCTTCAGCCTCCGGTTCAAAGCGCTTGTCTCGCTTTGATGTCCAGGTACTGGGTCGCGGCCACCAGGCCGAGCCGCCCTGGGGCCACGGTATGCATTCGAACACCGACCCTGGCGAGTTGCGCGCGCACTTCAGCCACTTTCTTCCAAAGCATGTGACCTGCGAGTTTACCGTAAATGTCATCGAGGTCGTCCACTTGCAAATCGGAGAACAGAGGTGCTGTGTGGGCGTCGGTCGGAGAAGCGACGACCAGTAGATGTTGGCGGACGAGCAAGCGGCTCGCCTCAAAAAAAAGGTCCGCAAGCTGCGGCTCGGCGAGAGAAGTGAAGAAAATTATCAGCGCCCGGTGTTTAACTCTGGTGCGCAGGGTCGTGCAGAGATCGTCGTAAGCGGGCGCTACCATGCGCGGACGCAAAGGATAGAGAACCCGGCGAAACAGTCGATCGAAGTCTGCCGCGTGGCTCGCTTTGACGAAAGACTCCAACTTATTGCTGAAAGTAGCGAAGCCGAAGCGGTCGCCCGTTTCGCGAACGGCGAAGTGGAGCATGAGGGCGGAACGGATGTATTCGTCCAGAACGGTGGCTGTCTCGCCGTCTTTACGCAGAACCCGGCGGCCGGAGAGGCGCGAAAAATCGATGCATGCGTAGATGTCCTGAGTGCGCTCAATCTGGTATTCGCGAACGATCGGAGTGCGGCGTCGGGCGGTCGCTTTCCAGTCAATGTCGCCAAAATCGTCGCTTGGTATGTACTCCCGGAGCTGTTCGAACTCGCGGCCATGACCCTTGCGAGCGATGATGCGGTGACCCGCGCTTTGCTGTGAAGCCAGCAGCCGCGCGGCTTCTTTGTAGATTTGCCGTACGGGCGGTTCGACCAAAATCATCGATTGCGCGGGTATGGTGCGGCGCAGATGCCAAAGGCCAAGGCGGGATGGACCGCCGACAAACGCCTGCGCAACAAAAAACCTTCCACGTTCCCGGCCAAGCAGGGACATTTCGCTCTGTAAACCTTGCCGCGCACCCGGCGAAGGCATGACGATGTCATCGCGAATGGCCTCGACATCGGGCGGCAGCGCGATTGCGACGCGGACGTGACGAGGCGCAGGCGAGGCGGAGGCGTCGCGATGAAGCTCAATTGCAAAAGTGGCCGCTTCGTTCACGGTTGCACGGATAGTTTCCGGCAGCACGAGCGAAAAACTGCTCAACCAGCGCTGGGAGAGGAGAAAATCGCAGACGCAAACCGCACACAGGGCCAGGGTGCACAGGGCCAGGTAGAGTTTTCCGCCCGGCAAAATCGCCGGCAGCAGGCAGGCCGGTAGGAAGACGAGACCGGTGAGCCAGAGCAGGCGGACAGACGGCGTGACCATTCGTCGAGCCTAGAATCGCTCAGCGCGGGACCGGCACGTCCGAGAGAAGCTGCTTCACGAGCTCCGTTGCCGTGGCGCCTTCCAGCTCGAATTCCGGCTTGAGAACGAGCCGATGTTCGAGCACCGGCGCAGCCAGCGAGCGGACATCGTCGGGCGTCACGAAGTCACGAGCTTCCAGCGCCGCGAAAGCGCGGCTCGCGAGCAAAAGCGCCTGCGTGGCCCGCGGTCCCGCGCCGGAAAGAATGCCTTCGTGCGTGCGGGTTCGACGAACCAGATCCACCACGTAGGCGGTAAGTTCCTCTCGGACCGTCACGTGATTCAGGTCGCCCCGTAGGCGATCGATTTGATCGGGCTCGAGGACGATGGCAACTTCGCCTCGCTCCAGAACGGCTTCGGGTGACTCGCCCGCCAGCATGCGGTGAGCAAGTTCCAATTCGTCGTCACGTTCCGGCCAGCCGATCGCGATTTTCATAAGAAAACGATCCTTCTGGGCTTCCGGGAGCGGGTAAGTGCCCTCGAATTCGATCGGGTTCTGCGTGGCGAAAACAGTAAAGGCGGAGGACAGTTGATGAGTCACCCCGTCGACGCTTACCGTTCGTTCCTGCATTGCCTGCAGCAAAGCGGCCTGCGTTTTCGCGGGTGCGCGATTAATCTCGTCGGCCAGCAGAAACGAAGTAAAGATGGGGCCGCGGCGAAATTCGAACACACCATCCCGCAGATTGAAAATACTTGTTCCCGTGATATCGGAAGGCATTAAGTCGGGTGTGAACTGAATGCGCTGGAAATCACAGCGCATGATTCGCGCCAGCGTTCTAACTAGCAATGTCTTGGCCAGACCCGGCACGCCTTCGACCAGCGCATGCTGGCCCGTGAGGATCGCAATGAGTGAGAAGCGAACAGCGTCGTCCTGGCCGATGATGACTTTGCCTACTTCTCTCTTAATGTCCGCAAGTGTGTCCTGCAGCGTAGCGGTCTCTGCGTTCAAAGATGGTGTACCTGGCCCGAATCTCTAGTTTATTGCGCGGTGAAACTTCTCATCCTCGATGCGTAGACTTTACGCGTTCCCCCATCCATCTGAACTCATCGGGGGCACGCGCGGGCTCGATTACGGACAAACGGCTCAGGTCCTCAGTCGGCAGCGGATGCGTGAATCCTTGGGAGTACTTGCCGCTATGGTTCCATTCTTCGGCGCAGACGCGAAGGATGGATGTATTTGGGACACTTTGCATCAGGAGATTGGTCAGCGCGGAGTGGGCATCGCGACCGGCTACTGTCGTGCTGGGGCGACCCGGAAAGCGCGGCACGAAACTGATTGCGCTGTACCAGATGTAGAGGATAGCCAAAACAAGAAAGCCCAGCAGCGCCCATTCGAGGCCATGCTTCACAGCCAGGCCGGTTACCGTGCCACTATCTTCGAGACCAAGATGGCTCTCATCGAAGATCACCGGGCGCCGCGGGCCGGAAACCTGGGCGAGCAATTGAGCATCGGGGTGAAGCAATAATGCCCGATTCGTAAAGTAACTTGCGTTCGAGATGAGCAGTATACTGCCTCGGCCGAAATCCCGCTCCAGTAACTGCGGGTGGCTGTCTCGAACCTCCAAAGGAACCCACTTATTATTCCAGGACGCGAACCAATATACAGCGCGAAAGAAGTTCAATTTCGTGAGGATCGTGCTGTCGGAGCTGTCGCGATGCAGTTCACTGAAGCCGAGCTCAACACCCCATCGGGTCTTCAGCGTGTTCTCGGGTACTGGCTGTTTGGATAGATCCCGCCTCCGGAGTTCGGTGTCAGACCTGGCCAGGATGCTGTAGGGATCGAATGCGATGAGGATGCGGCCTCCTTGTGTGGCCAGATCCTCGAGCTGTTTCAGATCTTTTGCATCCGAATAGCGAAAGCTCGTCAGCGATGTACCGGCGAAAAAGACGGTGGCTCGCGTGCCGGCGAGTTTGTGGAGCGGCAAGTAGTTACGTGAGGTCTGGTAACCAAGCGCGCGGAGAGCTTCGAAATATGCCTTAATACCGTCCGAACTGTTGTTCAGTGAAGAGTACGCGGGATAGTTATAAGTGCTCTCGGCGCGCCGCAGAACGGATCGTACGATAACGACAAAAAACGACAGAGCGAGCGCTAGAACCGCCGCTAACGTGAATCGCCGGCGCGTGTCCATGTAAGGTTTCAGGCCGAGGCCGCCTTCCATGGCTTCTTGCCTGTTCGTTTCAGATACAGGTGCGCTGTCACGAAGAGAGCCGAAATTGTGAATACCAGAAGAAGTATCTGCTGCCACCATGGCAGATTCGGGTCGGCATCCGTGCTCAGGGCATCGCCGCCAACGCAGCACAGTACGTGGACGCAGAAGACTTCTATAGAAGCTAAACCGAGTATCGCCAGATAGGGAACAAACGGAAGCGCGGCTATACGCGATCCAAACCGCACGAGTACGATCGTCAGAGCCGCGAAGTTGATCAGACGCACGGGCGCAAGATGCCATTTGTCGATCAGCCATCCATACGCGTTTGGATCCATCCAGTGATCCAGCGGGCAATAGCGGAGCACGAGACACACCGCGGCTATCACGATGCTGAGCTTCAGCAACCATCTAGGAATTCGTGTTTCCGAATCCTCTTGAGGGCTTGCACTTGCGCCGGAGAGACTGCCGGCATACAGGCTTCCGAGCGCAATACCAACCATCCACAGAAACTGCCACGCATAACTGTCGAAAGCCCCGGTCGAGTTTTCCGGCACGGACAGTCCGAAGAAGTTCATGTGCTGGTGAATCCATGCTCGGAGCCCAAATTGTGCGGCCGCCCAAACGGCCAGGCTGGGATAGATCACATAGTCCCAACCCCAGCGGCCTGCGATCTCGCGTGCGAATGGAGTCAGAATCATGAACACGATGTACATCGGCAGGATATCCAGGAGAGAAGGACGGTATTGCAGGAGCGCGCCTGCGATCACCGCGTTAGTTGGACGCTGCAGGTAGAACGAGAGGAGATTTTGAAGAGCCAGCCGGTGGAAGGAAATGCCGAATTCCGCCACCAAGGTGAAGGCAATCGCGAGCAGCCCGCAGTGATACAAGTAGATGCGCGCCGTTCTCTTCGCGAGATCGCGCAGGGTGGCGAGTTGGCCGGCTCTTTGTTCGATTCGATGCTCGAGTTGGCCCAGCATAAAGGCAGAAAGAAAGATGAATCCTTCGGCGCCGGAAACGAACCCGAAGGTCTGATTTGAAATCAGGCTGGCCTTGGTGGGTAAGTGGGTGAGCGCCATCCAAAGCAGCAGGAATCCGCGAAGAATATCCAACTCGATAATGCGGCGGTGAGGCTTTTGCCCGGCGTCGACTTGGCCGTCGCTCGGACTTCCTGAAACCGGGATGGGTTGGGCAGATGCCATCGACTTACCTACAATCTAGGACAGTGGGCGCAACGCGGGAACACTCTTCGCCGTACTTACAGAGATTCCCGCAAACGAGCGGAGTTGCGCAAAAACCGATCGAGCATCTCTTCGCTGGCCGGATGCTCTCCGTACCAGCAACGCTCAAACATCTGAACGTTCCCACGAAACAACTCGATCGCGGTAGAACCGAAGCGCCTGGCCCGGCGTTGCAGCTCTCGCAAATAATCCAGATTGGATTTGCCTCGCGCGAGTGAAATCAAACCGCCGCGCCCCAGGGTCGCAAGATTCGAGAGATATAACGCGCGAAGGGCCAATCGGAAATCGCCGTTGGCCCGATAACGATCGGCTAAGCGCGCCCACTCGTCCTCGCTTTGGGCGGCCGCCTCTGACTGATCGGCAGGCAGACTAACCTGTGGAAGCGCGCCGGCCTGTACCACGGGAGCGCGATAGGGCGGCGCGCGGCGCCGCCAGCCAAATATCACGACAGCCATTAACAACAGGGCCGAAAAGCAGCCAATCACGATCAATGCGTCGGCTTTCGATACGGTGTGCGGCTTCCGAGCTTCGGTATCTTCACCGTGCGAAAAGATCCTATGAATCCAGTTTTCGAAAGCCTGAATCGCGGAGCCCAGCTGATCCCACAGCTTACCGGCTTGATCGACAAGGGAATCCATAAACGCGTCGAAGGGACCGGAGGCCTGTTTGCGGGATTCCACAACAGGAAGATCCCAGGAATTGCCAGGATCGTGGAACACCCGAGACACGGCTCTCTTCATCTGCTCCGGCGAAACACGGCCAGGCGCGGACGCCGGAGGCGCGTCAGCCGAAATCCGTGCGGGTACGCAAAATAATACAGCCATCAGGAGCGCGACGGCCGCGACACTGCGCACGGCATTTAGTTTCAGCTGCAGGTCTCCGCCCGATGTTTCCGATTCACGAGCGAATCTTCGCAGGATGCACGCTGCTTTCGCGATCGGATCAAGACTCAAGTAGCAAAGAATCAGCAATGCGGCGACGGAGGCTGGATTCAGTAGAATTTGCGGCGCGCGCGTGATCTTGGATTCAATGCCGGTGAACGTCTTCCACAACTCAGGGACAACGAAAAGCGTGATAAACAGATTGATGGCGAGCACGGCACGCATGAGAAAGACAATGACTACGATTGAAACGGCTTGGGCTTGCCGGTACACGGCATCGCGTACAGCTTCCGCAAAGAGAGTCTTCCTCGAACGGGTCTGGGGTCCTTCGGAGGCGAGCAAAGAATGCTGATAAAACATCGCTACAGCCGGATAGGGGACGACCAGCGCCAAGGCGGCGGGCCAGCACAGCAGCTTCGTTCCTGCGAGAAGAGGCTGGGTCGCCAATGCCGCGTGGAACTGCACGCCCAGCGAGCTTTCCTGCTCTGTCAGAGTGCAGTACATCCGAGCACAAAAGATCGATTGGCAGATGTTCAGCCAGAGATATAGAAGAGCAAGAATCAGAGCGATCCGAATAAGCCGGTCGGCCGCAAACGGGTTTTGGAGTATGTCGTTGATCTCATAAAGTAGCGTTCCGAAGAAAGGGACAACGCCGCTGAGGTATATGAACCAAGCCACTGGGTCCGCGCTCTTCACGAGAAGCAGCGCCTCTTCAAGAATTCGAATTGCGGAGGGGAACCCGGCTTCCTTCATGTGACCTTTTGCGCAGCGAGCGAACCTGTCTCCGCGATGGGCACACGATCGCGAAACGCGAGAATCGTCCAGCCCGCAAGGTAGATCAATAACCAGGCGATCAGCAATCCGCACACTGCTAAAACGATTCCCCCTGAACCAATCCGGACTTCAGGCGCGAGTGCCTCTTGGCCGGAGTTTTGGGCGAGGCAAGCCGCGCACAGCATGCGCGATTCGAACAACACGACGCATTCGCGGCAGAAGAAGTTTCCGCAGGATAAGCAGCGGGAAACCGCCTCACGCGTCTCGTGGTGTAAACAACGTCTGGTCGCAAGCGTGGACATGCGTCTACCGGGATGTTAACTCAAACCGAGCAGGCTGGTGCTTCTGGTCTGGTGTTTCGATTGCTGCAGAGACCGGTGGTAAATAGCGGCGATTCCGAATAGACTGAACAGGATGGTCAGGACGCTAAATTCCATGTTGAAGGGTAGCCGGCGCGCGCCAATGACTAGAAAGGGGAGTTGAAAATAGAGCAGCCAAAAGGAAATTTGAAGCAGGGCGAGGATCTGGCTCATCACGGCGGCGGCCCGAATGGCGAATGGGAATTCGAAATCCTGCTGCCGAAAGTAAAGCAAAACGAGAAGTCCGTAATAGGCGACCAAGATAACTTTCGTCAAAGGCGCCAGCAGACCCAAGGCAAAAGTGATGGCGTGCCAAACCAACACGGGCTCCTGAAGTGCCGCGCCGGCCTGATTTCCGAGAAACGCCGTCCCGGTGGTTTCGACAACTGACGAATCTGCGGGATATGGCAATTGCGTGGATTCAACGCGCCCCTTGAGTTCTTCGACTACGCGCCTTGATGAGGAGAGCGACGGCCGTAAGGGAAATCGATAGGCACTCAGCCGCGTAGATATCTCACAGGCCCAGTTCGGCCGCGTCAAACGCCACAATCCGTACCAGGCAACAAACACACCGGCATAAATGGATCCCCAGAACGCACTCACCAATAACGGTGCGGAAACAGCGGCGGCGAGGACGCAGGCGATCTCAAAGGCGAGCATGAACCTGCGCGGGTGGTCGAGAGAATACAGCAGAATGGCCTGGACATCATTCCAATAGATTCTCGCGTAGATTTCGCGAAACGCGCGGTCTTTAATAGCGAGCACGTGATCGCGCGCGAGCCACATTTTGCACCGGCCGCCCGGGAACGGGCGTTGGCCGCTGGCCGGCCGATAGACGGTAGTGGATTTCGCCATAGCGGCACTCAGCGCGCCGGTCCTGGCGGGGCGAACACGGTGTTACGCCGGAAGGCCCAGACAAAGAAGACTGCCCAGCCTACGATGGTTGCGAGTGAAAACATCAGCGCCAGAACAAAGCGAATCTTCGTGCGCGGCGCGATGCTGCACTCCTTGCGGAAAGTGAAAAGCGTGAACCCGAGTGCAATGGGCGCCGTCAGAACACTGAAAAAACCAGTCAACACTCCGGCCGTGCTGATCGTCAGCGCCAGAGAATCGAAATGAAAGCGAGTCGACGCCAAAGTATCGGCCCCCTCCCGCGTCCTCGCCGCTTCGAGACATGCGGCGCAAACATCTTCACCAGCCCAGTCGATGCGGCAGAGCGGGCAGAGGAATCTTCCGCAGCGTGTGCACGTAAACGCGGCCACTCGGCCCGCGTGGAAGTAGCACGTAGCTTCGGCACCGAGGGCGGCTTCGCCGATCGCAGCCTCGCGCGATTGGGTCATTGCGCGGCGTTGGAATGCGGGGAAAATTGTCAGCTCAATCCGCGACTCGCAATGCCGGCACTGAATGCCACCACCATTGAGCGACTCGTTTTCGATCAGGAATCCACAGCTCGGACAGAGAAATGTGAGCGTCTCAAGATCGATCATGCAGACTTGTACACGACGCGAGTGTCGCAGATATGATCGTGAAGAGCGCGCTTCTCTCCGTCGAAAGCCGCCATGATGTACCCGATCATCAAAGTAAAGCTGCTCACGATTGTTGCCAGATAACGGCCGCAACCTCTCGCGAAAGAGAGTCTGTCGCCATTGGAGCGCAACACACGCAGACCGCAGACCAGTTTCCCCGGCGTTCCACCCCGGCGCGATAAGAACCAGGCCTCGTACAGCATTGCCAATGTCCAGGAAAACAGACTGATGATGCCAAATCCGGCGAACAGCGGCGCAAAGGTCCGCAGATCTGCGGGATTCGGATTGCGTGTTTGCAGCAGCGGATTGATGATTAGCCCGAGTGCATAGCTCAGCGGCAGGAAGGCGACGTACAAAATGACACCATCGAGGACCTTCGCCAAGAAACGAATCCAAAAACCGCCGTAGCGCTGGAATCTTTTTGGCGCAGCGGCTGCGGCGCCCTGTTCGCGCACCCGCTGGAAGAAGACGTCCTTGCATCCCGCACATACTCGCGCGGCTCCAAACGATATGACGTCTTCAGGGGCAAATCGGCGCCCGCATTCCGTGCAGAACGCCTCGTCGGACGTTTCGTTGCAAAGGAACGCCGGCTGGACAGCGCTGAGTGGTTGCCATTCGGCCATGCCGGCCGTCCAAATCAATGTATCCGGCCGCACCTTCCCAGACGCGCAAACAGCCTGAAAATCGGACTCTTCAAAGGGCCCGGTACGCTGCCCGCCATCTACGTAGTACCACTGCATACGATCCTGATCGGCTGAGGTATGGGGCTCTGAATAGTAAATGATGATCTCAGATCTTTGGCTGTGGCGGAGGTAAGTCACGCGCTTTGCAGTAGGAATTAAAGCCTTGGCGACCGTGAGAGCCGTCGCAGAAAGGCTTATTTTCGGCCATCCCGCAGCGGCACAGCGAGATCACCGATCTACCGCCCAGCCCGTAAGAATTCCCCTCGGAATCCTGGATGATGAATTCACCTTCGATCCGGATGGGACCGTTGTTCACAATAGTGACTTTTACAGCCATGCTGCACCGATGGTAACAGGCAGATTGAGGTCTCGATGTGGCTCGATTCGTGCCGCAAAAACCCGCCGTCTGCACAACGTGACGCCTCTGTTTCCTTATAATTGTCATCGCGGGTATCGACATTGATCCAGTTCATCTACGAATCCGACAGAGAGCTATTCGAGCACGCGATAACCTTCGCTCAGAAACAGGTCAAACGCCTTACCGAAACCTACCCTGACCTCTATCCGATGTACACGGTAGCGGGCAAATGGAAGCACGAAGGTCCAGCCTGGACGCATTGGTGCGATGGATTCCTGCCAGGCATGATGTGGTTGTTCTACAAATACATCGGTCCCGATAAGCCGGACTCCAAGTTCTGGATGGAACAGGCGATTCGGTACAGTAAGCCGCTCGAATCGAGAAAAACGGATACCGATGTCCACGACCTCGGTTTCATTTTTTTCTCCACCTACTACCGTTGGTATCGCGCCACGCGAGATAACGCGATCCGCGACGTGGTGATCCAGGCCGGAAGAACACTTGCCAAGCGATTTAACGAAACCGGCCACTATCTTCGTTCGTTTGTGGCTGAAGATTCCATCTTCATCGACATCATGATGAACGTCGGGATTATTTTCTACGCTGCCCGCGAATCGAATGATAAACATCTGCGGGATCTCGCCGTGCGTCACTGCATGACGACGAGACGCTTTCTGGTGCGAGGCGACGGCTCAACCGCTCACGAGGGGATTTTCGACCTCGAAACGGGCGAGTTCCTTCGGCAGTCCACCCAGCAGGGATATCGCGGGGATTCCTGTTGGACACGCGGCCTGGCATGGGCACTGTACGGCTTTACGACCTCATACGAATACAGCCGCGACCCTCGTTTTCTGCAAACCGCCGAAGGATGCGCGGACTACTACATCACGCACACGCCTGGCGATGGCGTTCCCCCCTGGGATTACAATGCACCTCCCGAGAACCGGTCGCTTGTGGATACATCCGCGGCGGCGATCACGGCGGCCGGAATGCTGCGCCTCTGCCGGCAGATCACCGATCCAATGAAAGGCCACTTCTACTGGTCCACCGCCATCCACATTCTGCGCAACCTCTGCTCGAAATACCTCGCCAGCGACGATCCTGCGTGGGAAGGCGTTTTGAAGGGCGGCGTTTATCACATCCACAAAGGCTTGGGAGTGGATGAATCGGTGATGTGGGGCGAATACTTTTTTGTCGAGGCGCTCGAGGACGCGCTCAACATACTGAGGGCGCCAAACCGCTTCCCGACACGTTGGCTTCAATAAATCGCGCCAGTTCGCCTACTTAGGCGTGCAACTCGCCAGCGTTTGCATGTCAAGCTCGGTAGCTGGACGAACGTCGGCCTTCAGCATCGATTTCATCTGTTCGATTGCATTGTCGTGCTCTAGCGCATTGCACGCCGCCACGCAATCCTCGGGAACGACCAACTCCATGTCGCGCATATAGGCGTCGTTGGCGGTAAACAAAACGCAGCTATTTGTAGCGACACCCGTGAGGATGAGCCGTTGTGCGCCCAAATGCTTCAGCAAGAGCTCGAGCGGGGTTTGGTAAAAGCCCGAATGCTTCGGTTTCAGGACAAAGTAATCGTGCTCTCCTGGAACCAGCGCCTCGACAAATCGACGCCCACGCACATTCTTTTCCAGGCAGTGCTTCACAATCTGTTCAAATCGCGACTGCCACTTTCCGAAATTGTCGTTGATATAAATCGCCGGAATGCCCACGGCTCCCGCACGTTCCTTCAGGTCGCGAATGCGAGGCGCCATGGGAAGCGCGCGCGCGAAGAGTTCATCTCCCCGCGGAAACTCAAAATCGTTAATGACATCGATGAGCAGCAGAGCCGTATGGTGATTGTCTGGCGCACTGCCGTGCAGGTCGTGTTTCTTACCCGGTTGGGTGGTCACGTTTTTAATCTACCGGGAGGGCTGCCGGGCCTTGTCAGGCTGTCCTGAGCGAGGCCGACTGATCCAGTCGGCTCAAAGGTGAATATACTGTCGAGAGCCAGGCAGCCGCATAGAGCAGGCCGCCCGTAATGAGCGTCATATGCAGGCCGAAATAGATTGCGAGAAACATGGCCGCGGCGGAGCCCATGACGCTCGATGCGGCATTGATGGCCCAAGCCCAGCGCACGGAGGCAGGCATTCTCTTTTCGAGCAATTCAAGACCAGTTGGAAACGGCATGCCCATGAGGAAGCCGACGGGCGCGATCAGCGCGACCGAAATCAGGACTTTGACGGCAAATGGCAAGGCCACTCCGCTCTCCGCCACCGGCGCGACGACGAAGGCCAACACAATCATCCCTGCAAAAATTAAAAGCAGAACTAGCTTCAAACGGCTTGTACGGCTCCCGATCAGACGCTTACTCGCGAAACTTCCAACGCCGCTCGCCAGAAGCATGGAAAAAATGATGACCGTCAGAGCGTAGGTAGGGTGCCCCAGAAAAAGAACAAATTTCTGGATCAGAGCTACCTGAATCAGAATGTAACCGGCGCCGATGAACAAAAAGAACAGCAGCGCCCGCAGTGTTCCCTTTCCGCGCGGCAGTTCATGTTTGAGCAAGAGAGGCGGCAAGCGAAAGAATGATGAGCGTCGCAATGATGCTGATCGTGACCACTCCAAACAGAACCGGAAGCGCCGAATTGATCTTGTAATCCTCCGTCTCGTGAGAGGCATGCAAAAAGTAGTCCCAGAGATCGCGCGGCTGAACGGTGTAGAAGAAGAACGGGCGGTCGTCGGTGACGGGGCGAACGTCGAAAGGATAAGTCTCGAAGAAGTGTCTGGGATTCGTCGGCATTCAACAGTTCGCTGAAGGGACTGCGGGAAGATGTTCCGGGCACATAGACGATCTGCATTTTCCCGGTTGCGGCAGCCGTGCGGATGCGGGCTATATCGGCGGCGCTAAACGCATGACGGGCGATGAGGATCTGTCCTGCGCGCCCCAATGCTGAAGCTGCTGAACATGTCTGACGCACGACAGCGATATTCCGTGCGGGATCGACTTCGCCGAGCTGTTCGAAGCGCTGCGCACGCGAGCGAAACAACCCGCAGCGATTCGCGAGGCGGAGTAAAGCCCCAGCGCGTGAATGCCATCAGTCCATCGCTCGTCAGGTGCGACAGATAATCCACGAACGCATTCGTCGTGTAGAGGTTGTTTTCCGAGAGCGCGAACGCGCCGGCGGCGGTAGAGGCCCACGTATCCACAAGCGTGGCCTGCAGCACCTGATAGCGATCGCGCGACCGGCGAACGAATGAGCGGCCGTCTTCGACAACGATCTTCACCTCCGGCCGAAAATACAGATCGTTGCTGTACTGCGGAAATTTTTCACGCATGATGACGTTGGCGATGATCGGATTGATCTCCACCCCCGTAAT
Organism: uncultured Acidobacteriaceae bacterium; assembly: GCA_963722935.1. Taxonomy (GTDB): domain Bacteria; phylum Acidobacteriota; class Terriglobia; order Bryobacterales; family Bryobacteraceae; genus Bog-105. The sequence goes on from CAVROY010000004.1 coordinate 1,213,190, forward strand.
ATCTTTGCTGCCCGAGGCGAGTGCGCGTGAAATATCCCAGCCCCCGCCCGGTCCGATAACGAGCGATTTGGCGCCGGGCCTCAAAACGTACGGTAGACCCTTGCCGTCATACTCCAAGCCGAATCTTTCTGAGGCGGAGAGGTGATCGAAGTCAAAGCGCGCGACACCTGTGGCTGCATCGGCATCGATAACAATACTTTTTAAACCGCTGCCGCGCTCAGGTTTTAGGGCGATGCGAGAAAAGCTGTTCCAGCGAACGAACTCTTCGCCCTTTAATTCCTGCCCCTTCGCAAATTTCACGTCGATGAGCGAATATTTCCAGTTGTAAGTAATCAACGCCACCAGAACCAGGCCGAGTAACACGCCGGCCACGCGTCCTCGCGGAGAGCGCGCAAGGTGAAACCAAATTGCTGCGGAAACGGCAAAAAGCACCGACGCCACAAGGATCGTGTTCGGCCCGCCGATCCAATTCAGAAGGGGAACCAGAACAGCACAACCGGCCGCTGCACCCGCCAGATCGAAAAAATAAACCCGGTTGACACGCTCAATCGTGTCCGCGATGACCAGCGAGAGGATCGTCCCCGTCAACAGGAACGGGATAGCGGCAACCAGATACGCCGTAAGCAGCTCGACCGTCGCCATGCTTCCGGTTCGCGTGAGAAGAAACCACAGACTGAAAACAATTGAAAGCGCGTTCAAGACGGCGAGCACGCCAAGTTTGTAGAACAGCGGGCCACGCCAGCGCGCCACCAGGTACGAGAACACGCCTCCCGCGCCCAGACCGAATAGCGCGATAGAAATGGCTAAGAAAGCGAAATGATAGAAATAGACGACCGAAAAGACACGCGTCAACGCCAGTTCCAGGAGCAGCGTCCCGAGCGACGTAGCGGCTACACCGAAATAGATCTGGGGCCACTGCCTTCGCCCGACTGGTTGCACCTGCGCGCTTCGAGGTGGGCCAGGAAAGGACAACTTTTTATCGTAATCGACGGTTTGCATGCGGGGCTTGGAATGTAGTTCGTGACGCGCTTCCGTCGCCCAAGGACAACCCACCTCAGACGGGCGCTAAAACAAGCAGGTTCCGTTTTATTGAAATGCCGATAGGAGGGAACTTACTTGTGCCGATAGGTGATTCGTCCCTTGGTGAGGTCATAGGGAGACATCTCCAGAGTTACCCGATCACCGGCCAGCACGCGAATTCGATTTCGTCTTAATTTCCCGGCGAGGTGGGCCAAAACCGTCCGGTCCTGATCCAGTTGCACGCTGAACAACCCGCTCGGAAATTTTTCGACGACGGTTCCAGTTACTTCAATGCTGTCTTCTTTGCTCATCCGCCTCCAGGTTTGGGTGTGCGGACGGCAAAGACGCTCACGGCGCGCCCGCTAACGGCAGTATAGCGCAAAAGCAGTGTTTTTCGGCCCAAAACGGATGTTTCACATGCCGCTCTTCGTGGACCTCTGGAACGTCCGGCGCCCGATTTATTGCGAGAGTACTTACCAAGGACGATTCTATGATTTACTCTTGAGTCGGGGTCGCGTTGACCCTTTTCACCGTCGCACGGCGGAGATCGCCACATTCTAAGGACGACAGGTGCGCACGTTTCGGCCGGGCGGCGATTTGGGAGACAAGCTTGGCGGCTCCTTCAAACGAATTCAAGAACAAAAACATCCTGGTCACGGGCGCGGGACGCGGCATTGGCAAGAGATTGGCTTTGGGTTTTGCTCGTCTCGGCGCCAGAATCGCTTTGGTGGGGCGGAGCAAAGCGGAGGTCGACCTCGCGCACATTGAGATCGAACAGGCAGGCGGCAATGCGCTGCGGATTCGCTGCGATGTAACCGATCCGGAACAATTGACTTTGGCGGTCGACAGAGCGCGCGTTGTGTTCGGGAGTCCGATCGACGTGCTGGTCTGTGCGGCCGGAACAAGTGGACCGCTGAGCGGGTTTTTGCAAACTGCCGTGAAAGCCTGGTCGGAAACCATCCAGACCAACCTGATGGGCGTCGTTCACTCCTGCCGTGCTGTGTTGCCGGCGATGATCGACAAGCGCGCCGGAAAGATCCTCATCCTGGTTTGTGAGAGCGACGAACTGCCGAAAGTGAGTTTCTCGGCGTACGCTACCTCGAAAACAGCCGTCGTTCGCTTTGCCGAATCGATTGCCGCGGAGTTGTTCGAACACAACATTCAGATCAACTGCTTTGATCCCGGGCCCGCCTACACCAATCTGACCGACGAGATCATACGTGCTGAGAGCCGGCTGGAGCCGCGCGTCGTACACGCCGCTAAGGAGACCAGGCGCACGGGCGGAGTCTCGCCCGAGCTGCAGCTCGAAATCGCGGCTTTCTTAGCTTCCGAGCAGTCGAATCACATTACGGGAAAGCTGATTCACGTCACGGATGACTGGAAAAAGTTGCGCAATGCCACGTTGCGTCCCGACGCTCTTACGCTCAGGCGGGTTCAGAAATAACCGCTACTCGGTCGAAAACCGGTAGACCGTGGTCTGGTGAAAGTTTTCGCCCTGATGGAGAACCGTCGTCGGGAAATTTGGGTGGTTTGGCGAATCCGGGAAATGCTGCGTCTCGAGACACAGGGCCGAACGGTGGCGATAAACTCCGCCAATGCCTGTGATATTGCCCGTCAGAAAATTGCCTGTATAGAACTGCACGCCTGGCTGTGTTGTGAGAACTTCCATCACCCGCCCCGAGTGAGGCTCCTCCACTTTCGCCGCAAGCGCGAGCGATCCTCCGCGATGATTCAGAACGAAATTCTGGTCGTATCCCTTGGCGAGCTTCAGTTGCTCATTGTCGTCATTAATGCGTGACCCGACCACCATAGGCTTACGGAAATCGAAAGGCGTTCCAGCTACGCTCTGGATGGCGCCGGTCGGAATCAGGGTGCTATCGACGGGCGTGAATCGATCTGCCATCACCGTCAGCTTGTGATTCAACGCCGTCTCGCTGCCCGCACCCGCAAGGTTCCAATACGAATGGTTCGTCAGGTTCAGCACAGTATCTTTATCTGTGGTTGCGGTGTAGTCGATCCGGAGATCATTCTTATCGCCGAGCGAAAAACGAACCGTAACGTTCAGATTGCCCGGAAAACCCATCTCGCCATCCGGACTCAGGTAGTGCAAGGCAACGGCAGGCGTGCCAGCACTCGAGACTTCTTTCACGTCCCATACGCGCTTGTTGAATCCGACGGTACCCCCGTGCAACGCATTCGGCCCATCGTTAGTTGGGATGTGATAGGTGTGCCCATCCAACGTAAACGTGCCATGCGCTATGCGATTTGCGTAGCGGCCGACGGTTGCGCCGAAATAGGCCGTGTTCGTTGCCTGTGTGTAACCCTCCAGCCGTTCAAAGCCAAACGCCACGTCATCGGCTTTGCCGTTCCGGTCCGGCACTAGGACCTGCGTAATGGTCCCGCCATAATTGGTGATCTTGACCTCCATACCGGAGGCGTTCCGCAGGGTATATAGAAATACTTCGCTGCCATCGGGTGCTTTTCCGAACGATTCTTTTTTCACGTTTGAGGAAGGTTGAGTTCTGAGCAAGCCAGCGGCGGCCGTCAGCAACGCCGCCAGGGTAAATGCCGTCGCGAGAATTGGTTTTTTCGCCATCACAGTTAGTGTATGGTTATGTGTTTGTGAAAGACGTCGGCTCCGATCTCTGGACGGTCTTTCGTTCCGCTGATGGTAATCGGTATCTCAAAGCCCGCTCCATTTTTCTCAAAAAAACGATCGAACGGTTTGAGGACCCAATGCTTGATTCCCGACTGCGTTTCGGACAGGGTCGCCTGCATACGGAACGTGCCGCTCATATTCAGTTGCTCCGACCGTAAGTTGTAATCGCCCGAGAGTCTGATCGCCGCGCCGGGAACACTGAATTTCAGGGTCTGGAACCGAGTCACGCCGCGATCCAGTATAAAGCGGCCCTCCAGATCGGATGCAACCGTCCCAGCCGGCTGCTCTTCTGTCTGTTCCTTTTTCGTGATTCCACGGGCGCGATCGCTAAGCGAGCCCAGCCGCTGCTCGACGGCGGGGCTCGTGAATTCAGCCGATGCCAAAGTGAACTGCCCATCCAGCCTGAGTTTGTCCAGCACGTCTTCATGCCCGGGCGGAATCAGAATCTTGGTCCGGAACTTTACGTCCCCAACAAGGACCGGTTTCCGTCCAACGACGAGGTGCAGAATATCCTCGATGCGCGCGTGTCTTGCCACGGCGTCCAGTGATACCGTCTTACCCTCGGCGCCGGGTTCGTGAACCACACCGCCCCGGCAGATGAATTCCGATCGAAGAAAATGAGCATCTACAGGTTCGAGTATCGTGTCGCCGTCGGTCCCGTTGACGACAGAGTGAAATTGAGTCGTCAGGTGCACCCGGTCGCCGGCGCGCTTCAACGCGAAGTTCGGAGTATCGGTTTCGCCATTGACATCAATATGCTGCAGTACTCCCTTGTAGCTGCCTGTCGAAGAAAGAATACCGCTGATGCCTTTGAAAACGGCCAGGTCCGCGTTTAGAAAGCTGTACTTTCCGGCCATGACTGTCGCACGTGGATCGTCTTTCTGCCACGGACCAAAGCTTCCCGTCGTATCGATCAAGCCCGGCGGCTTTGCATTCGTCAATTTTGCCTGAAACGCTAACGCCTGCCCGGGACCGACCGAGTGCAACGTCAATTTCGCAATATCGAAGCGCAGCGGTTGCTTTCCTTCGACCTTCGGCTCGATTTCGAGGACCGTTCCATCGGCAATAATCGTTTGTATATCGAACCGGAAACGCGTCGTATCCTGACCCGGTTGCGCGGTCTCGATGTCGTGATTTTCTTGCTTCGTTTGAATCAGTGACGATCTGCCGCGCGGCGGAACATGGATCTCCAGTCCCTCCAATCGAATCAGATCCACATGATTCCGTTTGGCGACGAGCGTGTCGTAATCCGTCTGCGCCGTAAATCGGCGGATCACGATGAGCGGCTGCGGATCGGTCCATCCCTTGTGCCGAATCATCAGCCCTTCACCCACTGCCTTGGGATGGGGATAAAGCGAGATTTGGACCGACTTCAGATCGACATCAGCATCGAAGCGCTCCTCGAGCGCCTCGATGATTCGTTTCCGTGCCAGCGGTCCGAGGTCTTGGACCTTCCGTTTGCCGTAGAAAACGAGCGCCAACCCGCCGACCAGTAAGACCACACACACTGCCACGGCCCAAAAAACGACGCGGTTTTTGGTTTTTGTCATCGATCGATGTTGGTTTGCTTCCCGATTGGGAAGATTGATGCCCCGTCCTATAGTTTCACCCGAGCCCGCAAGAATCAGTGCAGATTCGTTCCATCAGGTCATTGCTTGGTTACAATTGAGGGCGAACTCGCTTGGCCCAAATGGAAGATTTGGCCTCCAAATCCGCGTCAGATCCGGAGATTCCGAATAAGCTCTATTTCCGGATTGGTGAAGTCGCTAAGCTGGCCGGCATCAAGCCCTACGTGCTGCGTTTCTGGGAATCCGAGTTTTCTGCCCTCGGGCCCAAGAAGTCGGGAACCGGGCACCGCCTCTACCGGCGTAAAGATGTTGAGCTGGTGCTCGAAATCAAGCGCCTCTTATATGAAAAACGTTTCACGATCGAAGGAGCGCGCAAGGTGCTCGACTCGAAACCAAAGCGCGACGGCGCGAAGCCGAGTTCGCAGCGCAAACAAGGTGAGCTCTTTTCGGCCACTGCCACCCTCTACCAGGAGGTACGGCGCGAATTGAGGGAGATACTCGAGCTGATTAAAGATTGACGCCGCTCTGTAAGTGGCTGTAAACGCAGAGCGCCGATTCTGAGCCGTGACCCAGAGGGAGCGGTTGCCGGACGTTCTTCAACAAACTCCTAAGCCATGCCGTTCGCTTTGGTTGGTGAATGCCTTGCGGCTTGGCGCGCAGCCAGCAGATCGAGTCGCTCGAGCAGAAGCTGAGCGGCTTCTTGACTGGCGGCCTTCTTGGAAGTCCCGCTTGCGCGCGTCGCCAAATCCTTGCCGATGCGCACCTCCACCGTGAACAGTTTCGCGTGTTCCGGTCCGCTGGTCTCGATGGTTGCGTAACGGGGAACAGGCATTCCCAGAGCCTGCGTGCGCTCCTGCAATACGCTCTTGTGATTTAAGCGGCCGATCGACTCCACATCGTCAGGACGATCCAAAACACTCAGAACGTGCTCTTCTATAAAGTCGCGAGTAACCTGAATTCCGCCGTCCAGATACATGGCCGCGATCACCGCCTCCAGTGCATTTGCGAGCAAAGTCTTCCGATTCCGTCCTCCGTTTCGCTCCTCACCCTTCCCAAGCCGCAGGTGTTCGCCGATATTCAGTTCGAGCGCGCAGCCATGCAGGTGCGCAGCACTCACCAAGTGTGCCTTCCACTGAGATAATTGGCCCTCGCGGGCATGCGGATGATGACGCACCAGTGCCTCACTGGCAATAAAGCCGAGGATCGAATCGCCCAGGAATTCAAGCTGCTCGTTGTCGTTGTTTTCCGGCGGTCCCGAGCCACGTTCAGCAAGCGATGAGCGGTGTGTCAGTGCCCGTCCCAAAAGTTCCTTGGAGCGAAACTCATAGCCGAGCTTCTGTTCCAAGGTTTCGAGCGCGATCCGCATCTCTGGTCTGGGCTATTTCGATCCCTTCAGTTTGGTGGCCGCGTCTTTTTGCTGCTGAGCGAATTGTTTCACCACGGGGGGCGCGTCATTCATGGCCAGAATCTTGTCGGCCGTTGCGATTGCGTCATCGTATTGCTTGTTCTCCACATAGCCTTTGGCCAGATGCGCTTGAGAGACGGCTGTGGGGTCGATTGCGACTGCACTCTTGAAGTCATCAACTGCCTCCGGGTATTTTTTATCCAGCTCGGCTGTGAGTCCCAGAGCGTCCTCGGCTTGCCCGGTCAGTTGCTTTTTGACGGCCGGCCAAGTATCGGGTGAGATACCGGGAGGCGGGTTGTTGGCGGCCTTGAGGAGATCCAGCGCTTTATTCGCGTAATCATTCGCCTTTTTAATCTTGTCGGCCTTGTCGAGGTCGTTGTCACGGGTATGCTGGGCAATCGCCTCGGCCAGCGTCACGCGGGTAATGATGTTGTTCGGATCGGCCTGAATCGCCTGCTCGCCGAACGCCAACGTCTGGGCGTAGTCGCCCTTCTTCTGCGCCGCGTCAACCGCCATATCCAACAGCATGTTCTTGTACTCGGTGTCGGCGAAATTCTCGAGCACATAGTTGATGGCCTGTAGTTCGGCATCGTAATTTCCTGCCTGGGCCGCGGCTTGTACTTTCTGAAGCGCCTCTACTTCCTTCTGCGTTTTAGGTTTGGGCTGCTGGCCTAAAACAGGCAAGGCCGCCAGAAGCAAAGCCGGTGCGGCAAATAAAAGTTTCATTGCTGTTTTTCTCCTGAAGAAGTACTCTGCAACGCTTTCTCCGCCGCTTCACGCGCCTTGGCCGAAGCACTTGCCGTCGCCAGCGTCTGCTTAAATTGAGCGGTCGCCTTTCCAGCGTCGCCTTGCTTCAGCGCTAATTCGCCCAGATAATAATGCGACCAGGCCGAGATTGCCGAATTGGGACTCGCGTCGACCGTACGTTGAAAGAGATCGAGCGCTTCATCCCAACGTTTCTCGTGAAGATTGATTAGCGCTAAACCATAGAAAGCGCGGCCCTGTTTGGCCTTGTCTTGGGTCTGCTCCACGACTTTTTTATACGCAGTCCGCGCGCCTTCAAGGTCCTGCTGCTCAAACAGCCCGTCCGCTTCCTCGAGTGTTTGGTCCGCCGGTTCGAGCTGCATTCTTGCCGGAGGGGCGATCACGCGGGGTGGCACGGATTCAGCAAATTGGATCTTTTTCAGGCGCTTCTGCTCTTTGCCGACATCCACCGCGGCGACCAGGTCGGGATAGTAGAGCCGGAAAGCGTCTTGCTGCTTCTCGTAGGCCGGCAGGAGGTCGGCAAAAGCGGCAGTCAAAATGTAGCCTTCGCGCATCGCCTCATTCACGAAAGCCTCCCGCTTCCCCGCATCCCCGTGCATCAGGCGGCTGTCGATCGCCTTCGTCAGGCACTTGGTGACCAGCAGCGAGAAATCGTCTTTGTACGCCAAATCCAACGCCGGAGCGTCGGCTGCATATTTTTGAAGCGGCTTCTTCTGCTTGATCAGATCGCTGTATTTGAACGTGAGCGGATCGAGGAGGTAGGCCAGATACTCGTCCCGCACCTCGTCCACAGCGGGTTTGGTGGTCGGCGTAATCACCATGAAAAAATCGTCGCGATAGCTGCGAACTTGCACCTGGTCGGGGGCCCCCAACAAATCCAGGTAGATTTGAAAACGGCGGCCCAGATACCCGGACGGATTCCGCAGGTATCCATTCGCTTCGAACAACGAGCCGATCACGGCGTCCTGATAATCCGAAATTGCGTTGGTGTAAGCGGGTTGCGATCGGTTCCAGAGGCTTTCCAGGTTTGCTTCTTTATAGAAGCGGGCGAGTAGTTCGCTGAACCCTCTCAACGGCTCAACGTCGGGTGGAACCTGGCCGTCCGGGAGCTCAAAACTCGGGGGACCGCCGGCGATCAGCGCGAACGAGATATATTGGCTCAAGGTCGCCGTATCCGAAGCCTTCTTGTGCTCGCTATAGAACGATTTCAGCTCTCCTAGGCAGCCAATCTTTTCTTTCGCCAGTTCTTCCCGGATCTGCGTGCGGATCCTATACCGCTCGTTCAGGGGCGAATCGAGCCCCGCATCGTAACCGGCGGCATTAATGGCAGCGAGGGTTGAAAACAGCACGACGCTCTCGCTGAAACCGTTTTCGCCTGAGTTGTTTGGCAGGCCGTGCGAAGAGGGGGCCGTCTGCGGCTCCACAGGGAACGAGGCGCCCGATTCGAGAAACAGGGTGAAGAGTGCGAAAACAACAGAACTTCTGATCAAGACTGGCCTAGGGAATGGGAATTCGCCTTTCAGTGTAGCCTAAGAAACCGCCTTAGGCCGGGAGCGCTGCCGCCACACTCTTGTCCGGAAAGTGGCCGGATCCGGGTATATTACAGACAGGTACTTCCGCGCACGCATGCTCAGGCTGCGGGGGCCGCGGCTGAATCAAATTCGCCGAATATTCATCCAAATCACTGGAGATACGAATGGCAGGCAATAACACACTGACTTTTACCGATGCTAGTTTTGATACGGACGTATTGAATTCCGAAGTCCCCGTTCTGGTGGACTTTTGGGCCGAGTGGTGTGGCCCCTGCCGAATGATGAGCCCCACGGTGGACCAGGTGGCGAGCGACTACGCAGGCAAGGTGAAAGTCGGCAAACTCGACGTGGACGCGAACCAGCAGACAGCCTATCGTTATGGGATACGCGGTATTCCGACCGTGCTGCTGTTTAAGGGCGGCCAGGTCGTGGAGCAGAAGGTCGGAGCTATTGGCAAACCCGAATTCCAGAAGATGTTGGACAAGCACGTAGTGGCTGTCGTCCAAGAACCTCAACGAGTAGAATAAGCTGGGCGCGCCAGCGCGATGGCGCCTCGTTCCAGGCCATAACGCCAAACGACAAATTCGGTGCTACTCTGTGGGCATGTTCCGGCCGGGCGGCCCACTAGCATTCTGCGTGGGTCTGGCGCTCGGAATGCACTGTTTGTCTGCGGGGGGAGCCGATCCGCAGCAATCTGAATCGCAGAGCGAGGCGCTCCGTCTGGCGGCCCATTCCGGTAATCTCTCCGACGTCGAACGCCTCATTGCGGCCGGAGCAGATGTGAATGCTCGCGACGTGCTCGGCACGACGGCACTTCACGACGCGGCCTGGTCGGGTCATCTCGATGTCGCCGCTTTTCTCATTGCGCATGGTGCGGATATCAATGCTCAGACTGGACAGCGCGCCGCAACTCCGCTCGAATTCGCCGTGCTCCAGGATCACGCGTCGTTGGTCAAACTCCTGGCAGCCTCCGGAGCGCGCCTGGATACCCGCTTCCGGAATGAGCAGACGATTCTCCATTTGGCTTGCGCTCAAGGCGATCCTCAGATCGTGGCCATTCTGCTGGGCGCCCACGCAGATCTGAACGCGACCGACGCCAGCGGCGATACAGCACTGGACACCGCGGTTCTGCACGGCCGCGCGAATGCCGTTCTGCTTCTGATTGCGCACGGGGCCGACGCCAGGCGCGTTCATCCGAATGACGGCCGTGGTCCCCTGCACGAGGCCTGCATGAAAGGCTCCGCCGATTTAATGCAACCGCTGGTCGACGCCGGCGCCGATCCTGCCACACCAGACCGGTTTGGCGAAACTCCTCTCGATTTAGCGCTTGCGTTCAAGAATTCCAAAGCCGTTGCGGCGCTGCTGCACTTGACCGTTGGGGCAAAAGAGATGGATCAGTGTTCGCAGGCGGCTATGGAAGCGGCTGTTGTTCGGGGACGCACAGAGCTGGTACGAATCCTGATCGAGGCAGGCTTCGATGTTAATCGACCGACCGCCTCTGGTTCGACCTATCTGCACGATGCCGCTCTCAAAGGGCAAAGAAAAACGGCGCAACTGCTGCTCGACCGCGGGGCGAAGATCGACGCGCTCGATCGGCACGGCGCAACGCCACTGCACAACGCCGCGCTCGGCGGCTACGCGGAAGTCATCGGCCTGCTTCTGGATCGTGGCGCCGCAGTGGATGCTCGCGATCAAGAGGAAGGCGCGACAGCCTTGATGCTTGCCGCTGGACTGGGCCGCGTGAGTGCCGTGGCTCTATTGCTCCGGCGCGGAGCCAATCCAATGCTGAAAGATCGCGCGGGCCGGACAGCCCTCGACCTCGCCCGAGAAACAGAAGACGATCAGACGGTGAAGCTGCTTGAATCCGCCTTGGCCGGCACCCCAGCGGCGCCCGGAGGCCCGAGCGGCGGCCCAAACGGCAACGCTGGAACGTAAGCAGCCCAACTCCCGACTTTTCTAAAGATTAGCCCGCGCTTCTGCCGATAAGGGTAAGTGTGACCGGGAAGAGGTAACTTTGGGACGAGGTAAACGGACAAGTCAGATCTTGATTGCGGACGGCAATTTGCTGTTTCGGCGTGGTCTACGGACACTTCTATCGACCGAGAGCGATTTCGCTGTGTTGGATGAAGCGAGCGATGCCGCCGACGCAGTGGCCAAAGTGCGTCTTCTTTCACCAGACGTTCTGTTGATGGATCTTCCGCTGCTCCAAGACGAAGGCCAGCAAGGGGCGATCCGCTTACGGCAGGCGCGCCCTGAAACCGCCATTCTTTTTCTGACGCACGAGGATTCACCGGAGCAACTGGAGTTGGCGATTGCTGCCGGCGCGCGCGGCTATATGCTCAAGAGCAGCACGCCGGCACAGCTGGTCGCCGGTCTCCGCCAAGTGGCTTTTTCCGACGATCAGAATCCACGCGGCCTGTCGAAAATTGTGCCCGATTTACAGGCCCTTGCCGCCTCCAACGACAGCTACCCGCGGGGCGCTGTCCTCACCTCTCGCGAGCAGGAAGTCATGCGCCTGCTGGCCGAAGGCCGCACGGTCAGGGAAGTCGCGTCGGAACTGACGCTGAGCGTCAAAACGGTCGAGGCCCATAAGCTCAATCTGATGCGCAAACTCGACATCCACAACCGCGCTAGCCTGGTCGAATATGCTATGCAACGCGGGATGATTACCACCCAGCTTACGCATTAATCCATCACGGAGTCTTTCCGAAGACGCTCCTGATTGGCGGGCGATTCATGTGCCCTACTGCGGCTTTTTCGCACTCTGTTGTTTGAATCTCTCGGCTACTTCCTTCATTGCCCGAACGGTCTTTTCGGGATTCCTCTCCAGGTTGATCGTCATTCCGCGAATATCGAATGGCGCTCCAAAGAACGCTTTGCGGTCGCGAGGAAGAGGCGGGCCGCCACGCGTACCCGCAGCCGGAAGCGGATCGGGCAAATGGAAAGCGTACATTCCACCCTGCGCGATCGCTTCCTTCGGATATTGCTCCAGCCATCCACAGTTGCGGTTTTCCAGTATCATCACAGCCGAGACGACCACCCACTGTCCGGCGTCGGCGCTTGTCGCCGCCTGGCAATCCCATGGCCGCGCCTCGGGCACCACCAGGGACGGATCCGCCAGCGCAAGGAAATCGAGCTTCACTTCTTTCATGCGACGCGCTTGCGCGAAGCGGCCAACCTCGGGAAGAGACTGGTTCCAATCCACATTTGAATCATTTACCAGGCGATAGGCGGGGCGTCCAAATCCCAGGATGTTGATAAACGGAAAAAAGTGCGGGTAAGCCGGAATTACAGCGACAAAGCAGCTCACGACCAGGGAGGCGACCAGGGTCTGAAGCGGTCTTCGCGACCGAACCAAACCGGTCATGCGCGGCACTGGGGCGAGCATCAAGATCAGCAGCACAATCGGTATTGTGAAGTGCCGGATGCTGATGTCCAAACGGCTCAACAGGCAGACCACGAGAAACACAAAGAAGCCGGTTATCAGTACGCGCCAGTGAGGTCGAGCCTCTTCATTAACCAGCGAAACATTGCGCTGGCGCACGACAAACCACAGCGTGGCCGCGAGCACAAGCAGCAACAGGAATCCGAGCGGCGATTTCAACACGAACACGACCGGGAAATAGAAGGGAACGCCGTGCGCATACGCTCGCCCGAGAAGAAACGTAGGTCTCGATCCCAAAGCAAGCATAAGAAGGATGCCGCGCACATACAACCAGACCGGCATCAGCACACGCCGCAGTACATGCGCCCATAAAGCGTCGGGGCCGATCTTATCGAGCGCGCTGTCCGGTTGATTAGAGGAAAAAACGAGGTAGAAAACATAAACAATTGCCAGTGCCCAGAAGGCGCCTCTCCACGCCGCGCGCCAGCGCCACCCGCGCCAAACCTTCCGCTCGGCTTTATCGGTTGGCTCGAAAGCGCTGGGCCAAAAGTGCGTGTGAACGAAGAGTGCCAGGATCACGGCAAACAGAATCAGGCCGGTGAACTTGGAGAGGAGTGCCGCGGCAAATGCGACACCGAACAGGAGCGAATTGCGGCGCGAAGGCTTGGCCCATAACTCGCCGAGCTGCCACAACGTAATCAGGCTGAACAGCGTCACGGGAACATCAGTGAGAACCAATGGACCGAACACGAGAAACGCCGGAGTAATCGAGTAAATTGCCAGACACAGCAGTCCGCCCTCGGGCGTCGTGAGCCGCGTGGCGTATTGATAGACCATCCAGCCAAGCCACAGGGTAAGCAGCAGCATGGGAAACCGCGCCCAGGTCAAAATGACGCGCCACTCGTTCCAACGACCCTGGACCGAATCTCCGAATACCCACTGCAGCAAATAACCCGAGAGCACGCTCTCGCTTTCGCGCCACACCGGGCCGCTGTAATCGGCACTTGTTCCGCGCAACGCGAGCGGAATGCCGGCAATCGCTTTGCTAAGTGGCGGATGTTCCTGATTCATACGCAGATCGAATTTCTTGACGTAGCTGAGCCCGGCTCCGATGTGCGCAACCTCGTCCACGGCTGCGGAGTCGTGCAAAGTGGCTCCGCCTGCGATAAAAAACATGAAGATGAGCAAGGCTACAGCGGCGGCACGATGCAAGTTGCTCGACATAGTTTATGCACGTGTACTTACGAACCCTTCCCGGCTGATGTTCACCGATTTCACGCGGAACCACTGTGACTTATCACAGTGGCCAGCTTTGGATACACTAAAGACCGTGACGCGCTCCCTTTTGAGATCCAAGATTTGCCGTATGGCGACTGGCTGCTGGTTTGCACTGCTCGTGTGTGCTGTGTCTGTCCAGGCTCAGCCGACAGATTCCGTGGTTGGGAAATGGAAAATGGTATCCAGCACATCGGATGGGCAGGAGATTCCGTGGACGCTCACGATTTCTGGTGAGAACGGAAAATATAGTGCATCATCGGCTACAGACAATGGCGAAACTCCTGCTAAGGATTTGAAGATCGAAGGCAATAAGGTTCATTTGCGGGTACCCTACCAAGGCGAGGACTACGATATCGATCTGCAATTAAAGGGTGATTCGCTGGTAGGCACGTGGTCGGGTAACGGAGAGAGCGGCGATACAAAAGGTCAAAGAGCGCCGAATTCCTGATCTGAGGAAGCTCGGAAATGCGCTCGCCCTTCCGGGTTGCGCTTACGGCTCATCAGAGGACGAATCTGTTTTGAAGAAGCCGTTGAGCTCACTATATGGAACGAGCCCGTTAAAACCTCCAAAGCTGCCCTTTTCGCCGATTTCTTTTGCGGCGCGAATGAAGCCCGTCCAGGCGCTGCGCGCTAGAGAAGACCCCACACTGATGCGCCGCACGCCCATCTCGGCTAAATCGGACACACGTAAACCTAGGTTGGAGCTCATGAGAATGTTGACTGGTTTGGGAGCGACGGCGGCGATAATTTCCTGCATCTCTTCGCGCTGCGTCACTCCTGGCGCGTACAGTACGTCGGCACCGGCTTCCGCATAGGCCCGAACACGGCGTATGGATTCGGTCAAAGGGTCCGGATGATTTACCAGATAGCACTCCGCGCGCGCAGTCAGCAGGACTCCGGTTCCGTCCAGCGCTGCACGCGCCGCCCGGATCCGGTCAACCGCCAACGCAAATTCATAAAGCGGTTTGGAATTCTCCCCGGTTGCATCTTCTACAGAAAGGCCCGCAACTCCGGTCGCTGCACAGGCCTGAACATTCTGAGCTACCTTTTCGGGCTCCTCTGCGTAACCCGCCTCAAAATCGGCATTCACTGGCAGATCTGTCGCAGTGACGATATCGGAGATGTGGGCCAGCATCTCATCCCGGGTCACGGCCCAATCTGCATCGGGCAGACCTCGTGAAAAAGCAAAACCGGCGCTTGTCGTAGCCAAGGCTTTGAATCCGAGATAACGCAGATATCTTGCCGTGCCCACGTCCCAAGGATTCGGGATCACGAAACATCCGCTGGCATGAAGCTGGCGAAACACGGTGCGATGTGCGTTTACGGAAGACATCGAAATCAGTCTATCGAGGGCGAATTCAACCGGGGATGGCCCGAAGAACGAGACAGGTAATATCATCGTGCTGAGGAGCCGAGCCTACGAACTGATCGGCCGATGTCATCAGGCCCTGGAGAACTTCCGCGGCGGTTCTGCCCGAGAGGCCGTTCAGCGTGGCGAACATGCGAGGTTCGCCGTATTCGACTTCTTTGTCGTTTATCGCCTCGACGAGGCCATCGGTGAAGACCAGTAAGAGGTCGCCGGGCACGAGTGTTACTTGGCCGGATTCATAACGGGTGTTGCGTATGAGGCCGAGGGGCACGCCTCCGGTTTGCAGGCGCTCGATTTGACCTGAGGCGCGCCGCAGTACGGGCCAGTTGTGTCCCGCGTTGATATAGGTGAGCTGCCGGGTAAGAGGATCTAATTCCGCGAGAAATGCAGTGGTGAAACGTTGCCCGCCGACGTTTTGCTCGCAGGAGTAGCGGTTCAAGCGCTCGATTAATTCGAGCGGACTTGCGCATACGCCGGCCAGAGTGCGGAGGCTTGCTTGTAAGGTCGCCATCAGCAACGCGGCGGGAACGCTTTTCCCGGCTACATCGGCCACGACCAAAAGCAACGGCGGCGCGGACGATATGGAGTCCGAAGAAATGGACCGTAAGAAAGCGTCGTAATAATCGCCTGCGACGGTGTTGGCCGGTCGAGTTGCGAAGGCCATCTCTACGCCGGCCACACGCGGGGGCGCAGCAGGCATGAGCCAAGTCTGAATCTCCTTCGCGATTTCCAGATCGCGTTTCATGGTCACGCGATCGGCGAGCTCGAGCGCCAGCAGAACAAGGAGGGCGATAGCGCCGAAGAAGGAGAGATTGGGCATCTGAAACTCGGCGTTCGCAGAACGAAAATCGAATCCGGGGAACACGAGCAAGACGAGCGCCAGGACGAACAGGACGCGGCGTCCGGGCGAAAGCTTCAAGACCATTGCCCAGAACAGACCGCTCACAACGCGTTTGACCCTTTGATAGCGGCTCTCGCGTTGACCGCGATTCCAGTCGACCTCTCTCGAATAGAGCCGATAACTGGCACGCGCTTCGCTGTGGAGCTGGGACCAGAGTTGCTGGACTGCGATCCCGTCACTGATCCGTGCCCAGAAACTCCGCAAGCGAGTAGCCATGTTCTGCGCGTTACAGAATGGCGCCGACAATCGCTCCGAGCAGCAAGGGCCCGACATGGGCGGCGGCGATGACAAGGCCGCCTGCGCCGGCCAAAAAGCCGAACATCGGCAGGCCGGTCAGCAGCGTTGCAAGAAAAAAGAAGACCGCACCTAGAATGAAGCCGGGCAAAAGCACCGCCAGAATCGCGTTGCTCAAGGTTCCAGCCTTGCGCCCTCCCACAAATCCGGCAATTAGCGGACCAAGGAGAGGCAGCCAGAACAACAGAATGGACAGCACGAACATCCAGAGGATGGCGCTACTTATGCTCCCTGGGCGCTCAGGCATTTGACAAGTCTCTCACACGCTTTCGCCAATCGAGTCTCCCGACGAGTATGAGTTACTGAAGCGCTAGCGAGTCTGTGTAAGTACCGATTGTGGATTGCGTTCGTGTTGGGCAGCGCGGGTGAGGCGATAGCGCTGCGGCAGGAAGATATTCAGGATCAAGCCGGCCATAGCCACGACGTTCAGCCATCCGAACCAGTCGCCCCAGAGATCATAAAGCGTATCGTCATGGTGAACCGGCACCCTGGACAGCAGCGTCGCAAATTCGGCTGTGCTCGTCTGGCGTTCGGCGAGGACGCGTCCACGATCGTCACTGATTGTCAGCACGCCCTGCTTTGGCGCCCGCGCAATGCTGAAGCCACTCTCGACGCCACGCATGATCGCCATTCGTCCGTGATACCAGCCGTCGGCATTGAAATCCCAGGCAGGCACAATGAGCAGCCCCACACCGTCCCTCCCGTATTGGCGGCTGAGAGCCGGGAAATCCATGTCTTTGCAGATCTCAACTCCCCAGGCGCCTGACGGCTCGTGCAAGATGGTGCGAGAGGTTCCGGGCAGAAGATTACTCTCAAAGGCCGGCAGCATGTGGTGCTTCTCGTAAGTCGCTTGCAGTTGCCCATCCGGGCCGTACATGCGAATCTCGTTGAGCTTGGCGGCAGGAGTCCAGCGCTCGACTCCGGTTGCTACCGTGGCGCCCGCCATCGCCGCAGCGTTTAATATCCGATCGACGGTGTCGATGGCACTACCGGAAATGATCGCGTTTTTCTCGGGGAGCACCACCAGGCGCGCGCCTTCGCGAATGAGAGCCTTCGCTTGGGCCCCATATTCCGTAAATGTTTTCTGAATCCGATCCGGATCGCGAGGCCGCAAATTCACCGGCACATCGGATGCAATCAGTCCGACCGTGACCTCCGGTCCGGTCAATGGCTCTCTCACACGCAACCCACCCCAGCCGATTACAAACAGCACGAGAGCAACGGTGCATCCCGCCAGAGTCAGACGAGTGCGTCGAGCGGCTGTTCCGGAAACAATAGCTGCAACCGCTCCCGGGATAAAGAACAGCAAAAAAGAAATACCCGCGACGCCCGCAAGTGATGCCACCTGCAGAACGGGCAAACAGTTCATTTGCGAATAGGCAAGATTTCCCCACGTGGAATGTACCGATATCTTTTGCAGGCAGAATTCAAAAGACACCCAGATGGCCGCAAAGCCCAGCACCGCTCGAACGAGCGCGCTGCGTCTAACGAACACGCGCCAAACCATCACCGCAAGCGCGAATACCAGAGCGGGCGCGAGATCTGCCAGCAAGGCAACGCCTAACGGCGCCCCGATGAGACCGTGCAGATAGGACCACCCGTTCAGTCCTCCAATGGCCCAGGTTGCGAACGCGATGAAAAACGCAGGTATCCACCTCACCCGGGCGGCGACAAACAACAGGGGCAAAGGGGCGATCCAGGTGAGCCACCAAACGGGATGAAGCCCTGTACCGTACCAGAGCATCACGCTCGACAGCGCCACAGCTCCTAAACACCGGATGAGCGTGGGTTTTATGAAGAACAATTCTTAATAATACAGACTGCAATCGGGTAACGGCTCGCGCGGGCTCATCGCTCTTCAGTCTGCAAAACCGACCGCTCGCTGCGGCAGTTTCGTCTATCGTTGCTGGGTGTGCTACTCCTAGGATTTGAGAGCTATCGCTAGGAGCCGCACCCAATGGCTTACGTAATCGCCGAACCCTGCATCGGAGTCAAAGATGCCGCCTGTGTCGATGCCTGCCCCGTCGACTGCATCCATCCTAAAAAAGACGAGGAAAAGTTCGAGAGCGAACAGATGCTCTATATCGACCCGGTGGAATGTATCGATTGCGGCGCCTGCGTGCCGGTATGCCCGGTTTCGGCCATTTTTGCGGCGGACGACCTGCCCGAAAAATGGGCCGAATTTTCGCAGAAAAACTCCGACTTTTTCGGGCGCTAAGCGAAAGCCTCGCGCTTTCCCTTCGTTCCAAACTTCGGCAAATCAGGGGCGATAGACGGCGTAAGCCGTGTCTGTCTCCCACACGCGCACGTAGGCGAGGGACGCGCCAGACAGATCCTTTTGGATTTCATCGTAGAAGAAACGGGCGAGATTCTCGGCGGAGGGATTCACTTCATCAAACGGCTTCAAATCGTTGATGAACTGATGATCGAGATACTCGCTGGTGGCGCGCAGCCGCTTCTTGAGATCGGAGAAGTCATACAGTAGACCGGTTTCATCGAGCTGAGAGCCCTGGATGCACACCTGGACGCGGTAATTGTGACCGTGCACGTTCTCGCACTTGCCGTTATAGTTGCGTAAGGCGTGGCCGGCGGCGAAGGTGTGCTCTACACAAATCTCAAACATCGAAAAATTCTTGAATATCCTCTAGCCTGGTTGTGAACTGGTATGTCGGCAGGCTGTCGAAGAACATTCGCCCGTAGGACAGCCGCGTCATCCTATTATCCAGCAGGGCCAGAACCCCCCGATCGGAAGCGCTGCGGATCAGACGGCCGAAGCCTTGTTTCAATGCCAGAGCGGCCTGCGGAATCTGATATTCGTAGAACGGGTTTCCGCCCGAGCGGCGAATCGCATCGATACGGGCCGCAACCACCGGATCGCTGGGGACCGCAAAGGGCAACCGGTCGATAATGACGCAACTGAGTTGCTCGCCTTGCACGTCGACGCCCTGCCAAAAGCTGGAAGTCGCGAACAGGACGGCTCCAGGAGTCGATCGAAAAGCTTCGATGAGCGCAGTACGCGGAGCGTCGCCCTGCAGCAGCAGGGGGAAATCCAAGCGGCGCCGTAGCAGCTCGTAGATCTGGCGCATTTGTTGATAACTGGTGAAAAGCACAAACGCGCGCCCGCGCGAAGCTTCGAGGATGCGCTCGATCTGGTCCGCCGCGCGGCGGGCAAACTCCGGCTGGCGCGGATCGGGCAGCGAAAGAGGGACATACAGGAGGACCTGCTTCGAGAAATCGAAGGAGCTCTCGATTTGAAGCGTGCGGGCATTCTCGAGACCTAGGCGCCTTTGAGTATATTCGAATGCTCCGGCAACGGTCAGCGTCGCGGAGGTGAAGATGAGTGCGTCCACACGTGAGATCAGGCGCGCTGCAAGAGCTTGGGATACGTCGATGGGGGTGGCCTGCAGATAGAGACCGCGGCCCCGGCGTTCGGTCCAATAGACGAAAGCAGGATCTCCGCTTTCGAGCCAGAAACGAAGCGCCTGCTGGATGAGGCGCGCACGGCGCACGAGCGGGAGGGTGAAATCGATGCCGCCTTCCACCAGCTCGAGACGTGTCGAAAGCTGCATCCAAGTGAAACAACAGCTCACCGTAGGTTTGTTCATGCTCGGCGAGAAAAGCTTCGTGTTCGTGAAAGCCTTGCCGCCCTTCCTGAGGAAACAATGCGAAGAAGGCTTCGACACTATCGCCGAGTTCGATGAGCCTGTGGTCGAGCTCCGGGGCGGCAAATCGTTTTTGCCGTGAGATCGCGGCTGTGTCTTTGATCAGCTCTTTAATCTGAAGATTGCTGACGGAGATCCCGAAATATTGGCCGGCAACATCTTCGATCTCGTGCGCTTCATCGAAGATGACGGCCGAATATTCGGGCAAGATGCCGCCGAACGGCTGATCGCGCATGGCCAGATCCGCAAAGAACAGGTGGTGATTAACGATGACGATGTCGCTTTCGAGCGCGCGGCGGTGCATCTCGGTGATGAAGCAGCGGTCGAACTGTTTGCATTTCTGGCCCGCGCAGAGGTCGCTTCGCGCATCGAGCTTCCACCAGGCCGCGCTCGATTCGGGAAGATCGCGCAATTCGCTGCGATCGCCCGTGGCGGTGACCTGCTCCCAATCGCGAATGACCTGAAATTCCTGTAACTCTTCAAGTCCGTCGAGCACCGGCTCGCGCTCGGCATCGTAGAGCTTTTGCCGGCACAAATAGTTTGCGCGCCCTTTCATGTAACAGACGGCGAGAGGACGATCGAATAGAGATTGCAAGAACGGAATGTCTTTGAAATACAACTGCTCCTGCAGATTCTTGGTTCCGGTAGAGATAACGACGCGCTCTCCCGAGAGAATGGCGGGGACTAAATAAGCGAGAGTCTTGCCGGTTCCGGTGCCGGCTTCCACAATCAGGTGGCGGCGTTCGGCGAGCGCGGACTCAACCGCTTCGGCCATTTGCAACTGGCCCGGACGGTACTCGTAGTGCGGGTGGGAGTGGGACAGAATCCCGCGACGAGCAAAGAAGGTACGGGCGGTCAGTTTCACGGAACCGCCGACCGACCTTTGCGTTTTTGCCGAAACAGTCACAGGCACAGCAGAGGAGGTACTCTTATTCGGCTCGCAAAGCCGCAGCCGGATCCAGAGCGGAGGCGCGGTGTGCCGGCAACCAGGATGCCGTCGCGGCAATGACGAAGAACAGAATGGTCATCGCACCAAAGGTGAATGGATCGGTGGCCTTAACGCCGACCAACATCGTAGTCATTACTCGCGTGAGGACCAGAGCCGCAGCGATCCCGATAACGATGCCAACTGCGCTGAGGAACAGCCCGTTCCCGACGACCAGGCTCAGAATATTGGCCGGCCGGGCACCAACAGCCATGCGGACACCAATCTCGGCGGTGCGCTGGCGCACAACGCTCGATAGCACGCCATAGAGCCCGACGGCAGCCAGTGCCAACGCGATCGCGGCAAAGACTCCGATGAGGAGAAGCGAGAATCGGGTGCCTGCTTGCGCCTGCTCGACCCACACTTGCATGGGCTGCATGCGCGCGATCAGAAGGGTTCGATTGATTCTTGCGATCTCCTTTCGGATTTTATCTGCATATCTGGCGGAATCGCCCGAGGTGCGGACCGCCCATTCGGAAGCGATGCCGTGCCCCAGGAAACCGTCGGTGAAAAAGATTTCTTCGCGGCCTGCCTCAGCTAGAGAAGTAGTGCGCTGGTGCGCCACCACGCCGATCACTTCCACCCATTCAGGCTCCGGCGTACGGATACGTATGAGGATGCGCTTACCGACCGCAGACTCGAAAGGGAACGCCTTGGATGCAAGAACTTGGTCCACGACCACCAGATTCCTATCAGGTGCGTTGTCGGCTTCGGTGAACGTGCGGCCGGCGATCAGCGGTGTGCGAATTGCCTCAAAATAGCCCGGAAGTACCACCTGGTTATCGACGGCGTGGAACTTACTGGGGTCGGTTAAGGCTTCGGCGGTACCCCACCGAATGGGATTGAACCCGCCGGTCAGCGGGAAGGGACTGGCGGCAGTGACGCTTTGGACACCGGGAAGTCCATGCAGCCGGTCATGGATTTGGCGCATAATTGCCGCGCGCCGCTGGGCGGTCGAACCATCGACACCGAGCAGCTCAAAGGTGAGAAGATCGCGCGCGTCGAAACCGGGATCGATATGCTGCAGCGCGAGAAAGCTGCGGAACATCAGGCCGGAACCGATGAGCAACACGAAACAAAGCGCAATTTCCGCGACCACCACGAGGTTGCGCAGCAACCCACCACCGCGCAGACCTGCTGTGCGGCTGCTGCCGCGCAGAACGTGCATCACATCCGGCCGCGCGGCGCGCAGCGCTGGAAAAACACCAAAAATGGCGGCGGCCATCAAACTAGCAACTGCCGTGAAGACGAGCACCGCCGTATCGATCTTGACGGATTCCAGACGCGGCAGATTTGCGGGTGCAATGACGAGTAGTTCATGGATTCCAAGCCAGGCAAATCCAAGCCCGAAGAGCGTCCCCAGTCCAGCGAGAAGCAGCGATTCGATAAGCGTCTGGCGCACGAGCCTCCACGCGGTTCCGCCTAAAGAAGTGCGAATGGCGAGCTCGCGCTCTCGCGAAGACATCCGTACCAGCATGAGATTGGCGACGTTCGCGCAGGCGATAAGTAAAAGAAATATCACCGCGCCCATCAATGCCAGAATGGCGGGCTGGACCGCGGCAACAAGGTGCTTCCGCATGGGCTCCAACTGGATGGCGTATCCGGAGGTGTTGTGAATGGGGAAGGTCCGACGCGAATCGGCGGCAACGGTATCTGCTTCGGCCCGCGCACGATCGAGCGTGACGCCGTCTTTTAACCTGCCGACGACATGAAGCGAGACGGAGTTCCGTTGGGCATTGTCGTACGCGAGACGTGCGGCGATCCAGACATCAGGCATCTGTTCGGTGTTTGCGCTAGGCGGGAACAGCAGCTCAAAACCGGGTGCGAGCACGCCCACGACTTGGGGACCGGCGCCTCCCTGGGTTGCTATCGGATGTCCAATGATGGATGTGTTCCCGCCATAACGGCGCTGGAAATACTCGTAACTCAGGATTGCGATGGCGGGCAGGCGCTGAGGCTGCGTGGCGGGCGCGGAACCGGCTTGTGGCTGGGGCGCCTGGGGCTGGCCATCTGCGTCCGTGAAATCACGACCCAGTGCGATTCTGGCGCCCAGCAACCGGAAAAAATTCGGCGTGACACCTGCGAAACGGACTTCCTCCGGTGTGCCGTCTTCTCTCGGGAGACTCCCCCGGCCCGTGTTTACACCGGCCAAATCGGCGAACGCGCCACGTGTTCCGGTACGCAAATCGAAAAAGTCGGCGTTCGAAAAAGGCCAATCCTTTACGCTGCGCTTCCTCATTTCACCGCAAGCCACTACCAATCGGCTGGGATCTTTATAAGGCAGGGGCCGCAGCAACACGGCATTTGTGACGCTGAAAATTGCCGTGCCGGCGCCGATGCCAAGTGCAAGCGTCACGGCTGCTGCAGCCGTAAAAACCGGACTGTTCCGCAGCGTGCGAGCCGCATACACGAAATCTTTTGAAAGCATCTCTCTCTCGATGGGTACCCGCTGGAATAAGAATACTTCGTGCGATAAAGAGGCGGTCCGTTGTTGGCCCTGACAGGCGGGTATTCTCAAATAGGAACGGCCAACTTCGCACCATATGGCGGAAGACGAGATCCTCTTTCTGACGGAGCTGATCGGCGTGAAGGTTTATGACCTGAAGGGCCGCCGGATCGGCGCGCTGCGGGATGCGGCGCTGGTTCCCCTGATCCACCCCGTTCGCCTGGATCGTTATTTGGTGGGCGCTGGACCCGGCTGGCTGAGCATCCGCTATGACCAGATCGAGACGATCAGCGCAGACGGAATTCATCTAAAAGACGAGCTGCTGACTCCGTATCACTCCGACGAGTACATGCTGCGCCTGGTTCGGGATCTTCTGGATCAGCAGATTATCGATGCGCAAGGCCGGAAGGTTGTGCGCGTCAATGACGTGACGTTCCTCAAAGAGACCGAAAACGGCCATGATGTGCTGCACATCCTCGAAGTAGACATTGGGTTGCGCTCGATGGTGCGCCGCCTGCTGCGGGGTGTCGTGGCTCCGGCGGTTGTCCGCAGACTGCAGCGTCAGATTCCGCCGCATTCGATTCGCTGGGAATTTTGCAACATCCTCGAAGCGGATCCCCAGCGCCGGGTGCGGCTTAATATTTCGAACAAGCTGCTGGAGAACATGCATCCCGCCGATCTTGCGGATATCGTCGAGAACCTCGGACACGAAGATCGTGCGGCTATTTTCAACACTGTCGATGCGGAGACAGCAGCCGAGCTGCTCAGCGAAGTAGAGCCGGAAATCCAGACGCGCATTATCGAATCATTAAGAGCCGATAAAGCCGCGGACATTCTGGAAGAAATGGAGCCATCGGAGGCGGCAGACGTGCTGAACGATCTAGAAGAGGAACGATCTGAGCAAATTCTCGACAAGATGGAACCGGAGGAGAAGGAAGAAGTTGAGGAGTTGCTCGAGTTCGGCGACGATACGGCGGGCGGACTGATGGATCCTGGATTTCTGGCGCTGTTTGAAGAGGCCACAGTGGCCGATGCAATGGCCGAGCTGAAGAGGAACGAAGAAGTTCTCGAAGATCTACACAGTCTCTTTCTGGTGGACCATGAAAATCATCTCCGCTGCACGATACCGGTCGCAAAGCTGCTGTTTGCCGCGGGCGATACGCCGCTTAAGGAGCTTGCGTCCGATACGCTCGTCTACGTGCACGCCGACGATAACCAGGACTGGGTCGCGGAAATGTTCGACAAATACAACTTACTCACTTTGCCTGTAGTGGACGAGCATGAGCGGCTGCTGGGTGTAATTACGGTGGATGATGTGGTCGCGCTACTACGGCATAGCTAAGAATAGCGACGTGCGCGGTCGGCACGGCTCTTACCTCAGCGAGAGCTTATCTGCACGATGAGCAATGTCATGTCGTCGTGCTGCGGCGCCTCGCCCGTAAACTCATCCGCTGCCTGGAATATCGAATGAAGTACTTCGCTTGCGGACGAAACGGGCACGCTCTTAGCCGCATCGAGCATCCGCTCTTCGCCCCATTCTTCCTCCAGGACACTCATGGCTTCACTAATGCCATCGGTGTAGCAGATGAGGAGATCGCCAGAGTTCATTGTCACGGATTGCGCTTCATACGTGACCTGGGGCAGTAAGCCGACAACCATTCCTCCCGCTTCCAAGCGAATGAGATCTCCGGAACCGCTCCGCACCAGCATCGGCGGGTTATGCCCGGCGTTAACGTAACGGAGTTCCCGGGTCGTTGGGTCCAGCGTCGCGAAGAAGAACGTTGCGTAGCGGTTCAGAAACACAGTCGAAAGCGTCTATAACTGATCCCGATACCGCTCGATCGCAATCTTTACTAGTTGTGCCCGAGTGCGGGCGCCTACTTTCTCAAACAGTTGATGAAGAGAGGCCTTCACCGCGCCTTCCGAAATCTGAAGACGCATACCAACTTGTTTGTTGGTCAAACCCTGAAAGATGAAACGCAGCATCTGCTTCTCGCGATCGGCCAGATTGGTTTTGTGCGCTTTGGTGCGGTCAACGGACCGGAACAGCGGGCTGAGATAATCCGTTTCCAGGCAAACACCACCCGCCGCTACCCGGCGGATCGCGTCACGTAGCTCTTCGCCGGAGTGATGAGTTCGTGGGATGTGCCGACGTTGGCTGCGGTTACCGTGGTGCTCGTAATCGCCGCGCTTCTGGCCAGCGATGTCCCCGCCCGTCGGGCGGCTTCGGTCGATCCGGTAGAAGCACTACGGGCAGAGTAGTTGAGCGCAAGCAACCGCGCAGTACTTCTCCTCTTGACAATCTAGAGAAATCGGGGTACATCTAGCTTATCTAGATAAGGGAGTATAGATGGCTAAAGAACCTACTGAGCTGCTGCAGGGCACGCTTGAGATGCTGATTTTGAAGACGCTTGCCCTCCAGCCGATGCATGGATATGGTATAGCGATTCGCATCGAGCAGCTCAGCAAGGGAGTTTTTTGCGTCAATGCCGGATCGCTACTACCGGCGCTGAGCCGCATGGAACGAGCGGGGCGAGTGAAGACTGAGTGGCGGGCGACGGAAAACAACCGCCGCGCCAAGTATTACGCACTCACGCCGCGCGGTTTCAAGGCTCTCGAAGCCGAAACCGAGCAGTGGGATCGTCAGATGGCGGCCGTTACGAGGATTCTCGAGGCGTAAAGCGAAACGCGATGCAATTTCTGCGAAGTCTTGCGATGGGAATTCAGGCGCTGCGGTCGAAGCACCGCCGCAGCAAAGAACTGGATGAGGAGTTGGAGGCATTTCTCGAGGCCGCCGTTGCAGACAAGATGCGTGCCGGTAAGAGCTACGCCGAGGCGGTGCGTGCGGCACGCGTTGAGATGGGTAGCAGGGAAGCGGTAAAGGAGGAAGTGCGCTCAGCAGGATGGGAGACGACCGCGGAAAGCTGCTGGCAGGATTTTCGTTTCAGCACTCGCATGCTGGCCAAGAGCCCAGGTTTTACGGCCGTTGCTGTTGTTTCGCTGGCGCTGGGAATTGGAGCGAACACTGCCATCTTTACCATCGTCAACAGCCTCATGCTGAAATCACTGCCGGTTCGGGCGCCACAGGAACTGGTGGCGTTCGGCGAGGAGGCCGGCGGAGGCCAGGTGGATGGCATCACGCCTGGGCCACTGGATTTGTTTCCTTACGACTTCTATCGACGAATTGAAGCCAAGAATGCTCTTCTCGAGGGAATTTGCGCCTATGCGAGTTTTCATGTGCCGGTGAGCTTTCGGATTTCTACCAATGCTAGCCAGGCGGCTACCGAGGCCATCAGTCATCTGGTCTCCGGCAATTTCTTTCAGGTGCTGGAAGCGGCGCCTCTCCTTGGCCGAACGCTGAACCCAACGGATGCGGATGCGCCGGATCGCGAGCCGGTAGCGGTCGTAAGCTACCGTTTTTGGCAGGACAGCCTGGCTGGAGATTCGGCTGCAATTGGGCACACGGTGAGCATCAACGGAACGACTTTTGTTGTTGTGGGCGTGATGCCCGCCAACTTCTACGGCGTGAGCGTGAGCGACGAGGCGCCCGACTTATGGCTGCCCTTGACTATGCAAACTGAGGTGATGCTGCAGCCGTCATTACTTGGACCGCATGCGCTCTACTGGCTGCACTTCATGGGAAGGCGTCAGCCGGGCGTGACGCTGCGCCAGATTCAGTCCTGGATCACATCTCAGCTTCAGCAATACATGGCGGATCGCGAAGGTCCGGTGCTGAGCGTCGCACGCCGGAAACAGATTCAACATATTTTTGTCGAGGTATTGCCAGGAGATCGCGGCATTTCCAATCTTCGCGCGCAATACGGAGAACCATTA
Source organism: uncultured Acidobacteriaceae bacterium (assembly GCA_963722935.1). GTDB lineage: Bacteria > Acidobacteriota > Terriglobia > Bryobacterales > Bryobacteraceae > Bog-105. The sequence goes on from CAVROY010000004.1 coordinate 1,240,293, forward strand.
AAGGTCCTGATGGGATTGGTAGCGCTGGTTTTACTGATTGCGTGCGCGAACCTGGCCAACTTTCTGTTAGCCCGCGCGGCCTCACGCGAGCGTGAGATCTCGACCCGATTAGCTCTAGGGTCCGGCCGTGCGCGGATTGTCCGGCAGTTGCTTACCGAGGCTCTGGTACTCGCTTTATCGGGCGGCTTGTTGGGCCTGTTTTTTTCGTATGCCGGCACGAGTGGTCTCATCAAGTTTGTTGCCGCCGGTTCTGGGCACACCGCTTTATCAGCCCGGCCTGACGCTCACGTGCTGTTATTCACGTTGAGTCTCTCGCTGGCTACCGGAGTGTTGTTTGGCCTTGCTCCGGCGCTACGCGTGCCGCGGCTCAGCCTGGCTCCCGCTGCACACACGAGTGTCCGCAATGCGGCGGGCGCCGGCGGACGAAGCGGCCGCACGATTCCCAAACTGTTGATGACGTCTCAAGTGATGCTTTCGTTGATGCTGCTTGCGAGCGCCGGGCTATTTGCGCGCACGCTGCACAACCTCGAGACGCGCGACTTCGGTTTCAATCGCCGCGGCGTGCTTCTTGTGGATTTCAATGCGAAGCTCGCGGGATATAAGCCGGGCCAACTCAAGGCCCTCTACAACCGGATGCTCGATCAGTTGAGCGCAGTCCCCGGCGTGCGGTCAACGACTGTTTCGGGAGCGCCGCCGATTTATGCAGGCAACTGGAATTCGCCCATATTCTTCAAGGGCAATGTCAAAACGCCACCGGATTCGTCCACCCTGCTGAATCGAGTTGGTCCACGCTACTTCGAAACGGTGGGGATTCCGCTGCTGCGCGGCCGTACCATTAGTGCTCAAGACACCCTGAATTCCCTGAAAGTGACGGTAGTCAATCAGGCATTGGCGGACTATTTCTTTCCCCAAGGCGATGCGATCGGGCATACATTCACAGTGGCGGATCCGGGCGTAAAGGGAGAATTCCAAATTGTCGGAGTGGTGAGAAATTCCAAATACAGCAGCCCGCGTGAAAGTACGAAACGAATGGTGTATCTTCCAATCGCGCAGCTTACGGGCGACGATGCCTATGCTTACGTCCTCGAGCTCCGAACGGCGGGCGAACCGGCGAGCATCATCGCTGGAGTACGCCGGGCGGTGGCGGCGGTCGATCCTAATCTGCCGATTCTCGATGTCAGGACAATTGCGGAGCAAACGGATCTCCAGATGGCTAACGAAATATTGATCTCGCGACTCTCCGGATTCTTCTCGCTACTGGCATTGTCCCTTGCGTGCATCGGTCTCTATGGCGTAATGACTTCTAACGTACTGCGCCGTTCCGCCGAGATCGGCATCCGCATGACACTGGGGGCCCAAACCGGACGCGTTCTATGGATGATCTTGAAAGAATCCTTGTTCCTTTTGGCAGTGGGCTTCGCTTTGGGGCTGCCGGCGACCCTCGGCCTGACAACGCTATTTCGATCGCAACTGTTTGGTCTCACTGCGTCCGACCCGCTGACGCTGTTCGCTTCCATGCTGATCGTCAGCGCAGTGGTGTTGATTTCGGCGTACTTCCCGGCGCGCCGGGCGACACACGTTGATCCGATCGTGACGCTTCGGTATCAGTAACCAGCTCGATACTTTTCACACAGACTCTTACGATCGCGATTATGATCGGCTGATTTGATGCGGATACGAGAGTTATAGCTCTTATGCACGGATCAGTAGCGATCGTTACTCGGCCCAGTTTTCGATGGCGAGTCCTTTTACCAAGCGAAAATGCCTGACGTTGTTGGTGACGAGAATCGCATCGAGGGCCTTGGCATGTGCCGCGATCATGGTGTCCATGCTTCCGATAGGAGTTCCACCTCGCTCGAGATCGGCTCGGACGTCGGCGAACTGATCGGCCGCGACCTCATCCCAGGGCAAGGTGTGAATGCCGCTCATGAACTTTTCGACTTCCGCGCTCAGCCGATGAGCGCGTGGAAATCGCCGGGCTCCAAAACGCAGCTCTGCGCGAGTGACGGCTGAGATACACACCTGCATCACATCCAGATGGCGCAGGCGGGCGTCGATCGCTGGAACGTTTCCTTTGATCACATAGCTGGCGGTGTCGGTGTCCAGCATGAAAAGGTCGCTCATTGGTTCAGCGAAACAACGCTTTCTTACGCAACGGAGTATTCAGAGGACGCTTGGCCATGAACTCCTCCGGAACGGCTCCGGCCGATGCGTCGCGGAGGTCCAGGTACTCCTTCCACGTGTTCCAGCCGGCTTTCTTAGATAAGATCACGTCGCCAGTGCGGTCGTCGCGCCGGACAAACACCTCGTCGCTATCGAAACGGAATTCAGCCGGTAAACGAACGGCTTGGCTTCCGCCGTTGTTGAAGAGTCGAGCAGTTTTGGCTGGCATATATACATAGTATATATTTTGAGGATGAGTAATCAGGACGGCTGCCGGCGGTCACGTCCGCTACATCTGGCCGGTCGTGCCTCGCCCTCTCGCGCGCGGTGGCTCCTGCTATCGCCCGACGTGTACCGCCGCGGACATGCATAGGGCGGAGAGCTTGCACATTGTCGTTACAATAAAGGTACAGAACAACAACTTCCTGCGGGAGTTTGAGTTGGAAGGCGAAAGGCCAGCCCTGGGAGTCCCACACTTGTTGTATCTCGAACCATCCTCATGTCGCAGACCAAAGACCCCGCGTTGGGTATCAATAGCTGGTTAGAAGACGAACTTTCGTATCAGTACCGATTCGATCGCAAGAGCGTAGACGCAGGCTGGGGCGAACTCTTCGAAGACAACGGCCAGAATGGCAGTCCCGGGGCGGTGAGCGCTCGGGAAGCGGAAACACCGAACCCGTACGGCCCGGAAACGCCTCGCGAGGAGCCCCCGGAACAAATTCCTCCGGAACAAGAGCCGCCACAGCGGATTCCGCCACAGCAAGAACCGCCACAAGTGGAACCACCGCGGCAGGAGCCACCGCAGCCAAGGCCGATTCCGCAACAGCGCACGATGCACGTGGCGACGCAACCCGGTCCGGTTTCAGCGCCCGGCACGACGGAAGTGGCTCACAGCTCGCCCACAACGCCGGCCAAGCAGGAATCGAAAGCGGTGGGCGCGAACGATCAACTCATTCCTTTGCGGGGCGCTGCAGCGCGCATAGCCGAGAACATGACCGCGAGCCTGTCCATTCCGACAGCTACGTCACAACGTCAGATCCCGTTCCGCATTGTGGAAGAAAACCGGAACATCATCAATCGACATCGCGCACTGCAAGGCCGGTCGAAGCTGAGCTTTACGCACCTGATTGCCTGGGCCATCGTAAAGGCGGTCCACTCGAATCCCGTGCTCAATCAGGCGTATGCCGAGAACGGGGGCGAACCGTTCCGGGTGGTGCGCAGCCAAGTGAATATCGGGTTGGCAGTGGATGTGGCGGGCAAAGACGGCTCGCGCTCGCTCAAAGTGCCGAGCATCAAGAATGCGGATGGGATGAACTTTGCGCAGTTCATCGCCGCCTACGACGACATCGTGGCGCGCGCTCGCACGAACAAGCTGCAAGTGGCAGATTTCGAGGGAACGACGATTTCACTCACAAATCCCGGAACAGTGGGAACGCTTGGATCGGTTCCACGCTTGATGCCCGGGCAGGGTGCGATCATCGCGACGGGCGCGATCGACTATCCGGCTGAATTTGCGGCGGCGACGGAGGAGACGCGTACGTTGCTGGGTCTCAGCAAGGTGTTGATGATCACCTGCACTTACGATCACCGCATTATTCAAGGTGCGGAATCGGGCGCATTCCTCGCAAAGCTGCAGCAACTGCTTCAGGGCGAGGACGGATTCTACGAGAACGCCTTCCGCGATTTACGAATTCCGCACATGCCGCTGCGCTGGCAGCCGGATCAGCAGATCGCTCCGACGCGCTTCGGTTCCGTCAATGCAGACGTCGCCAAAGAGGCGGCGGTAATCAACCTGATCAACTCATATCGAATACGCGGTCATCTGCTGGCCAACACCAATCCGCTCGGCAGTGAGCCGGCGCATCACCCCGAACTCGATCCCGCTTCTTACGGTTTGTCGGTTTGGGATTTCGAGCGCCCTTTCCTGGCCGGAGCGGTGAAAGCGCCCAGCGGCGCGATTGCGAAATACATGCAGCCGTATGAGACGCTGCGCGAGATTCTGGACCGGCTGCGCACGACGTATTGCAACTCAATTGGTGTCGAGTACATGCACATCCCCGATCCCGACCAGAAGCAATGGCTGCAGGACCGCATGGAAGCGACCATGAACCTGTGGAAGCTGGACGATCCGACGCGCCATCGAATCCTCGGGCGGCTGATCCAGGCTGAAGAGTTCGAGCACTTTCTGCAGAGCCGCTTTGTGGGTCAGAAGCGGTTTGGCCTCGAAGGGCTGGAAAGCACGATTGCAGTTCTCGACGAAGTGCTGGACCGCGCGGCGAACGAAAACGCGCACGAAGCGGTGATCGGAATGGCGCACCGGGGGCGCCTGAATGTGCTCGCCAATGTGGTGGGCAAATCGATGGAGCAAGTGTTCTCCGAGTTCGAAGGCGAGCCTGATCCGGATAGCGTGCAAGGCTCGGGCGACGTGAAGTACCACCTGGGTGCGAGTGGAATTCACCGTTCGACGCTGGGTAAAGAGATTCTCGTCTCGGTAGCGTTCAACCCCAGCCATTTAGAGGCCGTGGATCCGGTTGTGGAGGGTCTTGTGCGGCCGAAACAAGACCGGATTGGCGATAAAGATCGGGCGCGCGTGATTCCTATTCTGATTCACGGCGATGCGGCATTCATTGGTCAAGGCGTGGTTGCGGAAACGCTTCAGCTTTCACAACTCGAAGGCTACACGACCGGGGGGACCATTCACGTGGTCACCAACAATCAGATCGGATTCACCACGAATCCGCTAGAGGGGCGGACGAGCATCTATTGCACGGACATCGCACGCAGCGTGCAGGCTCCTATTCTGCACGTCAATGCGGACGATCCGGAGGCTTGTATCCGGTGCGCGCAACTTGCTTACGATTATCGGCAGCGCTTCAAGCGAGACGTCGTGATCGACATTATCGGATATCGGCGTCAAGGTCATAACGAAGCCGACGACCCGAGCTACACCCAGCCGGTCATGTACCGGAAGATCAAATCGACGCCCACGGCTGCGACGCAATATTCCGAGCGGCTGCTACGCGAGAAATTCATCACGCAGGAATTCGTCGCGAATTTGCGGAGCCAGGCACGCGCTCGTCTGAACGCAGTGTATGACGAAGCGAAGCGAACACGCGAACAATTCGTGGTGGAAGAATTCGCCGAAGCGCCATCGGAGGAAGTGCATCAACCGATTCCTTCGACCGCGGCGGATTACCACACGCTGGCCCGAGTAATTCAAGCAATCACCGGTTTGCCGGAGGAATTCCATTTACATCCCAAGCTGCAGGCGCTGCTGGACCGCCGGCGCGAAGCCCTCAAAGGAGCGCCAATTGATTGGGGCTTGGCGGAGACGCTTGCGTTTGGAAGCCTGGTGCTAGAAGGCACGCCGGTGCGATTGGCGGGCGAAGACGTTTCGCGCGGCACGTTCACACAGCGGCATCTGGAATTCAGCGATTACGAAACGGGCGAAGTCTATTCGCCGCTCAAACACCTGGACCCGGAACAGGCGAAATTCGAGGTCATCGATAGTCTGCTGAGCGAATATGCCGCGATGGGCTTCGAGTTCGGTTACAGCGTCGCCGATCCGCTGACACTAGTGTTGTGGGAAGCGCAGTTCGGCGATTTCGTCAATGGCGCGCAGATCATTATTGATCAGTTCGTCGTATCGGCGGAGTCCAAGTGGAATCAGCCGAGCGGAATCGTTCTTCTTCTGCCGCACGGATTAGAAGGACAGGGGCCGGAGCATTCGAGCGCGCGCATCGAGCGCTTTTTACAACTCTCGGCGGAAGACAACATACAAGTGTGCAACTGCACGACTCCGGCGCAGTATTTTCATCTACTGCGGCGGCAGATGTACGGAGGAAAAGACCGCCGCGGCATCCGCAAGCCGCTGATCGTGTTTACACCGAAATTCCTACTGCGGTACTCGAAAGCGGCCTCGCGCCTGGAGGATCTGACCAGCGGAGCCTTTCAGGAAGTGATCGGCGACTCCCAATATCTTGGCGCGCACATCAAGCGAGTTTTCCTCTGTTCGGGAAAGGTTTACTACGACCTGGTAAACAAACGTGAAGAACTGGGCCGCAATGATGTAGCCATTATCCGACTGGAGCAGCTTTATCCTTTTCCGCTACAGCAATTGACCGACATTTTGCGGCGCTATTCAGATGCAGCCGAGTTGTTCTGGGTGCAGGAAGAGCCGGAAAATATGGGCGCGTGGTTTTTCGTCGAAGAGCAGATGCAAACGATCATCAACCCGGGCGATCGCGGGATTCCGAGGCGCCAACTTCGCTATATCGGGCGGCCGACTGCTGCGAGTCCTGCGGCGGGTGCGCACAAGGTGCACCACGATCAACAAATCGCGCTGGTGAACGAGGCCTTTGCCGCGACCCCGGCAATCGTGCGGAAAGCCTCGCGGCTGGTGCGGAAGAAACGCTAATCGGCGAGCACGGCCAGAGTCCTGCCATAGACCACTAGGGTAGGGACCTATGGTAAGATGCCCCCGTGAGCCGCACGGATACCCTTCTCGGGACGCTGGAACTTCTGATCCTTAAGACGCTCGATTGCGGACCCAACCATGGATTCGGGATCACGCTCCACATTCAAACGGTTTCGGGCGGCCTATTACGGGTGGAAGAAGGATCGCTCTATCCGGCCTTGCACCGGCTCGAGCGCGCTAAGCTGATTCGCGGCGAATGGAAAATCACGGATAGCAGGCGGCGGGCGCGCTTCTACGCTTTGACCGCGGCAGGAAGTAAACGGCTCCTCGAAGTGCAAGGTAATTGGCAGGCCGTCTTGAAAGGTGTCGGTAGGGTTCTGAGGTTCGCATGAGACGTCTTTGGGACCGGCTACGTGGTCTTTTTCAGCGGCATGCGGACTGGAAAGAGGAGATTGAGACGCATCTCGCGATGCACGCTGAGCTGAACGAACGTGAGGGTATCGCTCCCGATGTGGCGCGCGTGGCCGCGCGGCGCCAGTTTGGCAGTCCACTTCGTGTAGCGGAAGATGTCCGCTCAGTCCACGTGCAGCCGTGGCTTGAATCGGTTCTGCAGGATCTTTTGTACGCTTCACGGAGCTTCCGGAAACATCCGTTGTTCACGTCGACGGCCATTGTGACGCTGGCGATTGGCATTGGTGCGACGACAGCGGTTTTCAGTGTTGTCGATCCGCTCTTGTTCCGCAGTCTGCCTTATGCACACGCCGACCGCTTAGTTTCCTTCGGCGTGACGGGGCCCATTGACGCCGATGAATTCATGCTCGGGAAGCATTATCTTCAGTGGCACGATTTGCTGGTGCCATTCCAATCCGTAACCACGATCGCGCCGGCCGCAAACGTCGAAATGGGCGATCGCGACCCCGTACAAGTGACGAGCGTAGCGGTGGAGGGCAATTTTTTACAGACGTTTGGCGTGAATTTAGCGGCAGGAAACGATTTCACCGCGGACGATGACCGGCCCAATGCTCCACCAGTGGCACTATTATCTTACGGCTTGTGGGAGTCTCGCTTCGGCGCAAACAGCTCCATCCTTCAACGCACCATCGCTCTCGACAATCAGCAAACGAGAATCGCCGGAGTTCTGCCGAAGGGGTTTGAGATGCCGATAGCGGATGCGGTGGACGTGTTGGTTCCGCTGCGGCTCGACAGAACACAGGAGCTGAGGTCGAATACGGGGCGGTTTTTGCGCGCCTTCGGGAGGTTGAAGGCCGGCTTAGCCCCGCAGCAAGCTCGCGATGAGTTGCAGCCCTTCTTTCGCAAGCTCCAGACCGAAGTTCCACCGCAGCTCCGAAAAGAGGTTCGTTTAACAGTGCGCTCGTTGCGCGACCGGCAATTCCACGATGTGCGGCTCGCCTCCTGGATGTTGTTCGGCGCTGTGCTGGCGCTGTTGCTTCTAGCCTGTGCGAATGTCGCGAATTTGCTGTTGGTGCGGGGCGCAGCGCGGGGCAATGAATTCGCCGTGCGCATGTCCCTGGGGGCTGGCCGGGGGCGGCTTATCAGGCAGCGGCTGACGGAAACCTTTCTGCTCGCGTTTTCGGGCGGAATTGGCGGTTTTCTGCTCGCATGGCTGCTGTTTAGATTAATAGGCAAGCTTCCGCCAGAGGCCATCTTGCGCCTAAAAGAGGGTGCAGTGGATACGCGCGTTTTGCTGTTTACGCTGATCACATGCGCGCTTGCTGCAGTTTTGTCCGGGATTGCGCCGGCATTTGAAACCCCCGCGCTTGAAAATCTGACGCAATCGCGATTCAGCGGATCGCGGCGGTCCTATCTACGGAACGTCCTGATCGTCTGTCAGGTAGCCATTTCCGTTGCGCTACTCACCGGTGCTTCGCTCTTTCTGCGCACGCTGCGCAATCTCGAGAATCAGCGCTTCGGATTCGATCCGGCGCGAGTATTTGCTGCGGAGTTTTACTTGAGCTCGCACCGCTATAACAGCCCAGGGAAGTTGGCGGCCATTTACAGGCAGCTCGAGGCTAATTTGGAGGCGATTCCAGGTACCGAAAGCTTCGCAATCAGCGATTCCGTACCGCCCGGCGGAGCTGTGCATCAGCGGCCATTTTCGAATATGGCTGTGGCGGGCCGGCCTCCCCTGCCAAGCGAAGGCGGGATGGTCGATTTCCGCTACATTACGCCCGATTATTTCCGGGTACTTGGAATTCCAGTGCTGCGAGGCCGCGCTTTCAACGAAGGCGACCGTGCGCTGCCCGAGCAGTCGATTGTGCTCAGCGCGAAACTCGCCAGGCGTCTGTTTGGCAATGGAGAAGCCCTGGGCCAGCGGGTAATCGTATCGGAGCGGCCTCCCCTCACGGTCGTCGGCATTGTGGCCGACGTCAAGAATGGCGGATTGTTCGATGCCGCCTTACCGGAATATTATCTGGCGCGCAAGGCTTACCCGGATTTTAGTATGGGCACACGAGCGGTGGCGCTGTTTCGAACTGCGCTTCCGGCCGATACGCTGCAGCGCTGGATCCGCGCTCAGGTCGGCGCACTGGATACACACCTGCCGGTGAAGATTGAGAGAATGAAGGAGCAAGTAGCAAACGAGAACAGGAGGCCCAGATTTCTTACGGTGCTGATCGGCCTCTTCGCCACGTTCGGACTGCTGGTTGCAGGAATCGGTCTTTACGGCGTGATCTCATTCGTGGTTACTCAGCGCACCAAGGAGATCGGCGTTCGGATCGCGGTCGGGGCCACGCCACGCCGTATCAAAATTCTGGTGCTGAAGGACGTCGCCCGCTGGACCGGGAGCGGAATCGGCGCGGGTCTGCTGCTTTCGTTCGCGCTCGGGAGGATGCTGCGGCGATTATTGTTCGAGATCTCACCTCACGATCCGGTATCGCTCGCGGCGGCGGTCGCGATTCTCTCGGCCACGGCGCTTGTGGCTGGCTGGTGGCCCTCCCGACGTGCGGCTAAGATCGATCCGAATCTGGCGTTGCGTTCTGAGTGAGGGAAGAGCGCCGACAGCCTAAAACTTCGATGATTTCGGAGTTTACCCGGTATACTTCCGAAACTGGGATGATAGATTGAAGGGCCCGGCCGTGTAGGCCGATGATAATGCAGATCGCTTAACGAACTGCGGGTATTCAGAACCGGGCGAGCCAGGCTCCACCCTAATCTGTTACGCACATAACAAGCCGGAGGGAGTTGCGAACCGGAAGTCAAAAAGTTTCCTGGTGCTTGCACTGGAACGAAACGCTTGTCCCTTACGGACAATCTAACGCCTGATGAAGGGAGCTTAATGAAGGTTTGGACTCGTGAAGTTCTGAGCGAGTTTGTTCGCACCAAGCTGGATGGTTACCGGCTGATTGTGGTATCCAACCGTGAGCCCTTTCAACACCGGCGGGTGCCCGGCGGCATTGAATGTATTCAGCCGGCCAGCGGTATGGCGAGCGCGCTGGACCCGGTAATGCGCGCGTGCGGCGGGTTGTGGATTGCCCACGGCAGCGGCGATGCGGACGCGGAGACCGTGGATGCGCTGGATCACGTCGAAGTTCCTCCGGAAGCCCCACAATACACGCTACGGCGCGTGTGGCTGACGGAGAAAGAAGAAGAAGGGTATTACTCGGGTCTAGCGAACCAGGGGCTGTGGCCGCTGTGCCACCTCGCCTTTACCCGCCCAGTGTTCGATGCCGAGCATTGGGCCATGTATCGCCGGGTGAACGAGCGTTTTGCTGAGGCCATTTTAGAAGAGGCGGGCAGCGAGCCCACATTTGTTTTCATCCAGGACTATCACTTTGCGCTGCTTCCGCGTCTGTTGCGGCGAGCGGGTTCGAACCTGGCGATCGCGCAGTTCTGGCACATTCCGTGGCCGAACCGTGACGTGTTCCGCTCGTTTCCATGGGGCGAAGAAATTCTCGAGGGATTGCTGGGGAACGACTTGCTCGGCTTCCATCTTCCGCAGCACTGCCAGAACTTTATGGAGACGGCAGATTCGGTGCTCGAAGCGCGAGTGGATGCAGCAGGATCGGAAATCTGCCGGGGCGGGCACATCACTGCCGTGCGGCCGTTTCCAATCGGCATCGATTTCGATGAGCACTCAGATATGGCCGAATCCGACGAGGTGGCGGCGCATATGCGGCGTTGGAACAAAGAGCTGGCGCTCTCCGGCAAGCTGCTGGGAGTGGGAATCGACCGGCTCGACTACACCAAAGGAATTCCGGAACGATTGAAATTCATCGACCGGCTTCTGGAGCGATATCCCGGGTATCGTGGCAAAGCCGTATTCGTGCAGGTCGCGGTTCCGAGCCGCTCCAACTTGCCGGCCTACCGGGAAATCGAGAGCGAAGTGGTGGCGCTGGCGGCGCAGATTAATTTGCGTTGGAGCACGGCCACTTGGCGGCCCATCGTTTTACTGAAGCGGCATTATGGACAACCGGAGCTGATTGCCCTTCAGCGGCTGGCGCAGTTCTGCATCGTCTCATCGCTGCACGATGGTATGAACCTTGTAGCGAAGGAGTTTGCGGCAAGTCGCGTCGATGAAGACGGAGTGCTGATTCTCAGCAAGTTCACTGGCGCGGCGCGCGAACTGAAGGAAGCGTTGCTGATCAATCCGTTCGCGATCGAAGAAGGCGCGGAGGCTTGCCGCGAAGCGCTTCAGATGCATCCGGATGAGCGTCGCCGCCGCATGCAGCGCATGCGCGAGACGGTGGAACAGAACAACGTCTATCGCTGGGCTGGCAAATTTCTATCGGAGCTGACGCGAATCGAGACTCCTGAAGGGACGGAGCCTGGTTACGCGGTGCCAGGAACACGCGGGATTTTTCGCACTCGCGATCTCGGAGTTGCGGTGTGAGCACCGCTGCCGAAGTACATCATTTGCTCCCGCTGTTCGACCATCTTACGGAGATCGAGGAACGCGTTGTCGCGGCGGCGCAAGTTGCGGTGTTCCTCGATTTCGACGGAACAATATCGGACATCGTGCAGATCCCGAGCGATGCGGTAGTGGAGAAGGATATCCGGTCTACACTTACTCGCCTGGCGGGGCGCCCGGATTTCACCGTTTCGGTGGTGAGCGGGCGGGCTTTGACCGACGTGCGCGAACGCACAGGTTTAGGGCACATCATCTATGTCGGAAACCATGGTTTGGAGATCGGGGGCGACAACACATCTTTTCGCGAGCCGCGGGCCGAATCGCTGCGGCGGGAACTTCGCTCTCTCTCCCTGCAGTTGAAGCTGGCTCTATCTGAAACTGACGGTCTGGAGATCGAAGATAAAGGGCTGACTGTGAGCGTGCATTTCCGGCGCGTCAACGAGCATCTGCACGACTGGGTCCGCAGCATTACATTCAGCACCGTGGCGCGCTCGCGCTCGTTTATGTGCCGCGAAGGCAAGATGGTGCTGGAAGTGAGGCCACAAATCGAATGGCACAAGGGCTACGCAGTGCGTTGGATTTTGAGCGAGATCGCTCCTTATGGCACGCTGCCTCTCTATATCGGCGACGATCTCACCGATGAAGATGCGTTCGGCGTAATTCCGGAAGGGATTACTATCAGAGTCGGGGGTTCTTGCGACAGTAAGGCGCAGTATTTCGTGCCGGACGTCGAAGCCGTCGGACAATTTCTGCAATGGCTAGATCACGCGAAACCGAATGCATCCATCGCAAATACTCAGCGGGCTGGAAGATGACCCACTCTGGTACAAAGACGCGATTATCTACGAAGTCCACGTCCGGGCGTTTTACGACAGCAACGCCGACGGCATGGGGGATTTTCGCGGCCTTGCGGACAAACTCGATTACTTAGAAGATCTAGGCGTTACGGCCATCTGGCTGCTACCGTTTTTTCCTTCCCCATGGAAGGACGACGGGTACGACATCTCGGATTTTCGAGGTGTGCATCCGGCCTACGGGACGCTGCGCGATTTTCAAGCTTTTCTCAAAGAAGCTCATAAGCGTGGGCTTCGCGTCATCACCGAACTGGTCGTCAATCACACGTCGGATCAGCATGAGTGGTTCCAGAAATCACGCCGGGCGGAGCCGGGTTCGAGCTGGCGAGATTTCTACGTGTGGAGCGGCAATCCCGACAAATACGCGGGCACGCGCATCATTTTCAAAGATTTCGAGCCGTCGAATTGGAGCTGGGATCCGGTCGCGAAATCTTATTATTGGCACCGCTTCTATTCGCACCAACCGGATCTCAATTTCGACAGCCCGCTAGTGCGGCGGACGGTGAAGCGCACGCTGGACTTCTGGGCGCAGATGGGGGTCGATGGTTTCCGCCTGGACGCCATTCCGTATCTGTATGAACGCGAGGGCACAAGCTGCGAAAACCTTCCGGAAACGCATGAGTTTTTGAAGGAGCTGCGGCGGCATTTGGATTCCGGATTTCCGAATCGTATGCTGCTGGCCGAAGCGAACATGTGGCCGGAAGATGCAGTGGCTTATTTCGGCAACGGCGACGAATGCCACTTGTCATTCCATTTCCCGTTGATGCCGCGGTTGTTCATGGCGTTGCGTCTTGAAGACCGTTTGCCGATTGTGGAGATCTTGAAGCGCACACCGTCCATACCGGAAACGTGCCAATGGGCCATGTTTCTCCGCAATCACGATGAGCTGACGCTCGAGATGGTCACCGACGAAGAGCGCGATTACATGTACCGGGTGTATGCTTCGGACCGGCGCGCTCGGATCAATCTCGGGATACGCCGCAGGCTGGCTCCGCTGCTCGGCAACGATCGCGCGCGCATCGAGGTAATGAACGCGCTTCTTTTTTCGCTGCCCGGTACTCCGGTGGTGTATTACGGCGACGAAATCGGCATGGGTGACAACGTATATCTTGGGGACCGGAACGGCGTCCGTACGCCGATGCAATGGAGTCCGGACCGCAACGCCGGATTTTCAGCCACGAATCCCCAGCGTTTATATCTGCCGGTCAACATCGATCCGGCTTATCACTACGAAGCAGTGAACGTCGAGTCGCAGGAAGACAACGCCAATTCGCTTTTGAATTGGACCAAGCGCCTGATTGCGCTACGCAAGCAATACAAGGCATTCGGGAGAGGAAGCATCGAGTTTCTGCAGCCATCCAATCAGCGTGTACTCGCTTATTTCCGCCGCTACGCAGGACGAGACCATGCTCGTGGTGGCGAATCTTTCGCGGTTCGCGCAAGCCGTAGAGCTGGATTTGCACAAGTACGCCGGTTATACGCCAGTTGAGATGTTCGGCCGCACCGATTTTCCGATTGTTACCGAGCGATACTATCCGCTGACGCTGGGTCCGGGTTCATTTTTTTGGTTTTCGCTGGAGCAACGCTCAGTTCCGGTAGAGATTTCAGCGCCAAAAATTGAAACGAAGCAGCCGCGCATACCGGTGGTTTCCGTTACGGCCCTGGCGGACGTGTGGGAAGAGGCGACACGCCACAGCATCGCCGCGACTTTGCCCTCGTTCCTGCTTTCACGGCGCTGGTTCCCGGCAAAGGAGCGCCGGTTCCGTTCGGTAGAGATCGCCGACGTCATCCGTGTGGCGGAAGAGAAGATGGCGATTCTTCTGGTTCGCACCGAATATACAACTGGCGATCCAGACCTGTTTCTGGTGCCGGTTGCCGCGGCGCGTGGCGATCGGGCGCAAATCGTATTGGAGGAGCACGCGGACTCTCTGATTGCGGAGCTGCACGCGGCGGATGGCTCGCGGGCCCTGCTCTATAGCGGAACGCGAAGTGAAGAATTTTGCACGGCACTGCTGGACGCATTCGCGCGGCGCAAACGGCTGCATGGCGATTATGGGGAAGTGTTTGCCGAGCGCAATCGCCAGTTCCGGCGGCTCTGGGGCGCGACACATCCAGGATTGGAACCCACGCTGCTGGCCTCGGCTGAGGTCAACACCTCGATTCGCTTCGGGGATCGATTCGTTATGAAGCTGATCCGCACCGTGGAGCCGGGCCCGAACCCAGGGGTGGAATTCGGCCAACATCTTACACAGAAACTGCCCGAGCCATTTCCAAACGTTCCGCCCTTCGCCGGCTACCTCGAATATCGCCCGGAGAGCGGAGACTCCTCCAATTCGTACACCCTAGCGATACTGCACGGCTTCGTGCGAATGAGGGGACGGCATGGCAACATACGCGTATCGAGTTGAGCAACTTCCTGCAGCGTCGTGGAGCAATCGAAGGTCTCGAAAGCCGACATACAGAAATCATCGCCCACGAATTTTTACACGCTGGCGTTCGCTAATTCCGAACCGCCGGCGATTGCGGTAGAGCTGGTCGGCGGGTATTTACCCCTCGCAGAGCTAATGGGACGGCGCGTGGCCGAATTGCATCGGGTTTTATCGCAGGATTGGCTGGATCCGGCGTTTGCTCCAGAGCCTTTCAACGATTTCTACCGGCAGAGCCTGTATCACGGATACGTCGCTCTTACGAGCCGCCGCCTTGAATTCGTCCGGCAACGCTCTTCAGAGATGAGCGAGGACGTGCGCGTGCTGGCGGCGAAGATACTGGAGCAGGAAAATGCAATCCTATCGAAATTCCGCGTTATGTTCGAGCGGCGCATCTATTCACAGCGCACGCGTTTTCATGGGCGTCTGCATCTCGGGCATGTGCTACTTCAGGACGGTGACGTCATCATGTACGATTTCGAGGGAGAACCCAGCCAACATCTGAGCGAGCGGCGCATCAAGCGCTGCCCGCTGCGGGATGTCGCCAGCATGCTCCTGTCATTCGGCTACGCAGCACAATCGGCAATGCGCCAAGTTGCATCCGGGGAGCGAAACGAGAACCTCAGCCGGTACGCGCTCCGGATCTGGGGCCGCTTCTGGTACTCGCATGTCAGCGCCGCGTTTCTGCGAGGCTATTTCACCAAGGCCAAAGGCGCGCCGTATCTGCCTTCTTCGGAAACGGACCAGGAGGTTCTGCTGCACACGTATTTGCTGGAGCGCGCATTGCTCGATGTGC
Source organism: uncultured Acidobacteriaceae bacterium (assembly GCA_963722935.1). Classification (GTDB taxonomy): domain Bacteria; phylum Acidobacteriota; class Terriglobia; order Bryobacterales; family Bryobacteraceae; genus Bog-105. The sequence continues at coordinate 1,255,816 of CAVROY010000004.1, forward strand.
GGGCCGATATAGAAGACAAACCAGAGCTTTCGGGTATGCCGTTTCGTCTGATTTTGCACCTGCTCGATGCCGAGGCAGAGCGGAAGATCGGCGAATAACACCTTTAAGCTAGTCGCGTCTCGATATACACCGAGGGTCTTTTTTAAGCTGGTGGATGAGACTCTTTTCCCGCGCTCTGTTTTGTACTGTGCTGGTTTTCTCGGGCCTTGCCTGGTCCCAGAAATCAGCCCCTAAGCAGACCTCCGATCCGTTCGGCCGCGCGAACCCCCGCTCGACGGTAACGGCTTTCCTGGAAGCTTGCCACAGCAACGATTACTCGCGCGCGTCGCAGTACCTCGATTTGAGGCAACTTCCGGAGAAAAGGCGTGCCGAAGATGGTCCGCGGCTAGCCCGTCAGCTCGAAGCGATACTCAACTCCGATAGCCATTTCGATGTTCTTCAACTCAGCCAATCGCCGCAGGGCAACCTTTCGGACGATTCTAATCCGTCATTAGAACGCATCGCGACCGTTCCCCGAAACGGGCAGAAATTCCCGATCGAACTCGAGCGTGTGGAATTACAGCCAGGGTCCCCGATTTGGCTCGTTTCCGCCGCCACGGCTTCCGCGATTCCCGCGCTGACGCCAACCACCACCGAATCTGCCGTTGAAGCCCGTCTGCCCCGATTCCTCGTCACCGTCCGGTTGCTCGAGACGCCTGTTTGGAAGTGGATCGCGCTGGTCGCTGTAGCGATCCTGGTTCTTTTTCTTTTCCGTTTGGCCGGCCACGTGTTGATCTTTCTTCTCAGTAGGTTTGAGGCTCGTCTCAAACGGCCCAAACGGTGGGTGTGGCTTCAGGCCGTCCTGCAGCCTTGGCTCGTCTTCCTGTCTGCAATGGTCTTCGGACTGGCGGAGCAGTTCATAGATCCCTCCGCTCTCAGCCGTCTTTACATCGGACGCGCCATTCTCCTGGTCGTGGTTTGGTCGTTCGCGTGGTGCTTCATCAACCTGGTGGACCTCTTTCTCTTGCGAGTCGATTCGTTGCTCGATCCGAGGCAGAGGGTCGTCTCGCACTCCCTTATATACCTGGGCCGGAGAGTGACGAAAGTCGTGATCGTCATGCTGGCCGCCATTGTCGTGCTGAACAACTGGGGTTACAACATGACGACAATCATCGCCGGTCTGGGAGTCGGCGGAATTGCCGTTGCTCTGGCTGCGCAAAGCACGATTGCGAATGTCTTCGGTGGCGTGTCCGTGATCGGCGACAGCCCGGTAATGGTCGGTGATTACGGCAACTTCGGGGGCGTTATCGGCACGGTGGAGGACATCGGGATGCGCTCCACGCGCGTGCGTTCGCTCAACCGTACGGTGGTCAGTATTCCGAATTCATCGTTCGCTTCGATCAATCTCGAAAACTATGCGCTTCGCGACAAGATTCTCTTCAACCCCACCCTGCAGATCAAGCGCGGCACACCGAAGGAAAAAATACGAGCCTGCATCAAGGCGCTCGAGGACCTGTTGAAAAACGATAAGAGGCTGGAAGTCGGTCCCTCTCCGATCCGAATAAGCAATCTGACGGCCGGGTCCTTCGCTCTCGAGATCTTCGCCTACGCACTTACCGCCAACATCGACGAATTCTATAGGATCGAAGCAGATTTGTTTCTTGCCATCGACGACGCGCTCGCCACATCCGGCGTAGAGTTAGTGTGAGTAGCACCCCAGAAAAGAAGAACGGGAGCGCCTTTTTTGGCGCTCCCATCTTCACACTGACTTCAAATTGCCGATTATCGAGCCGCGGCTTTGGCCTTCGGGGTCGTCGATGGCCGTGCCACTTTCGTCACCCGAGCTGTTTTCGGCTTATGCGTAGCTGTCCCGGCTCCATCGCGGGTTGCACCGTTGCCGTTGACTGCGGTGCTGGTCCCGTTTGAGGCGCCGTTGTGCTGGACGCCGTTGGGCCCATTCTGGGTCAATTTCCCGAGTACAACAGAGCGCTTTGCGCCGGTCGCCATTGGCACATTCGAGGGCCGCGCGTGGGCCGTCTCATAAGCCATTACGGCGAAGGCGATAGCTTCCTTGGCGTCGACGTCGAGCCCCACTTCGGTGGTGTCCTTCACCGGAATCGAATCGAGCGCCTTGCGCAGCATACCCATCAGAGTGGGGTTGTGCGTCCCGCCGCCGGAGACAAAGACCTCGTCCACGCGCATTTCGGGTAGCACAAAATTGCGGACTCCGAGTGCGATGCTCTCGGCTGTCAGGGCGGTTGCGGTGGCGATCAGATCTTCGCTGCTGAGCTCCGTATCGAGGAGCTTGGAAACGAACTCTGAGCCATACTGCTCGCGGCCGGCGGTTTTGGGCGGTCTAGCGCGAAAATACTTGTCGCGCAGCAGCTTGGCCAGCAGCTTCGCATCGATATCGCCTGAAGACGCGATCACCCCATCGCGGTCGAAAGTCTGGCCGCCCTGGGTGATACGCGAGACAAGCTGATCGATGACCATATTGCCGGGACCGGTATCGAACGCGATCACGCGGTCGGTACTTGTGTTGGGAGGGATAGCCGTGAGATTGGCGATGCCGCCGATATTCACGGCTACACGCCCGCGTCCCCGATGGCGGATCAGCATGTAATCGAGGTATGGCACCAGAGGCGCACCTTTGCCGCCTGCCGCCACATCACGCTCGCGGAAATTCGAGATCACATCGATCCCGGTCCGCTCGCTGATGACGCTCGATTCCCCAATCTGGAACGTGCTCGCAACCTTCTTGCCCAGATATTGCGATCCTTGTCCCTCGTGAAAGATCGTCTGCCCATGGCAGCCGATCAGTTTAATGGAATCCAGTGGAATCGCGCCTCGTTCGGCCGTTTCCTCCAGAGCCTCGGCATACAACTCGCCAAGTAAAAAATTGAGCCGCGAGATGTCTCCAGTAACGCAATTCGCATTCGATACGGTGAGCAGCGCTTCGCGGATCTTCTTGGGATATGGGACCGAATGAGTTGTCAGGACGTTGATCTTCGCCCTGAAGCCCGAGCCGGTGATGTCGATGATTGCTACATCGATCCCGTCGAGCGAGGTCCCGCTCATGATACCTGCTATTCTCATCTCTTTAGCAACTCGTGCTGTAACTCTTGCAGAATTTGCAAAGCTTCGACCGGTCGCAGGTGGTCGATCTCCAGCGCCCGGATCCGATCGGCGAGCCTTTGGTTTAAAGGCTCAAAAAGTCTTATTTGTAAGGGCGGCACTCGGTCGCCCGGGGCCAACTCTTCAGTTACAGAGCGTTCCCTTACTTCATGATGCAATAAAACGGACCTCGCCCGCTCGATTACTTTGAGGGGTAATCCCGCTAATCGTGCCACTTCGATGCCGTAGCTGCGGTCGGAAGAACCCGGTTCTACCTTTCTTATGAATAAGATCTGGTCGTTCGCCTCTTTCACGGCGACATGTAAATTTCTTACGCCAGAAAGTTGATCGCCTAGCTCCGTCAGCTCGTGATAATGCGTGGCAAACAAGGTTTTGGCCTTTATGTGCTCGTGAATGTACTCGACCACAGCCCAAGCCAAGGCTAAACCGTCATAAGTGGAGGTCCCGCGGCCGATTTCATCCAGTACCACGAAGCTATTAGATGTAGCGGTATTGAGGATGGCTGCGGCTTCTGTCATTTCCACCATGAACGTCGAGCGTCCACGCGCCAGATTATCGGCTGCCCCGATCCGAGTGAAAACCCGGTCCACCACCGGAAGCAGGGCCGCTTCAGCCGGGACAAAGGAACCCATTTGAGCCAGGATCAGGATGAGCGCCGCCTGGCGCAGATAAGTGGACTTCCCACCCATATTGGGTCCAGTAATGACCGCTATAAATTCCTTCGACGAATGTAGAAACAGATCGTTGGGAATGAAGCCGATGGCCTCGCGTTCGGTGAGCCGTTCAATGACCGGGTGACGCCCCGCGTGGATGCGCATTTCGGCCGAATCGGAAAAACGCGGCCGCTTGTAGCGATTTTCGATTGCAACGTGAGCCAAAGCGGTGGCGACGTCCAGTTCGGCGACTTTGGCCGCGGAGGCTTTGATGCGTTCGGCAAAAGAGGCGGCGAACGCACGCAATTCCTGGAAAATTTCGCGCTCGAGCGCCAGAATTCTCTCTTCCGCGGCAAGCACCTTGCTCTCGAGGTCTTTCAACTCCGGAGTGGTAAAACGCTCCGCGTTGGCGAGGGTCTGTTTGCGCTCGTAATCTGGCGGCGCGAGCTGCAGGTTCGCTTTGGAGATTTCGATGTAGTATCCGAAGACATTATTGAAACGGACCTTGAGCGACTGAATTCCGGTCCGGCCTCGTTCTCGAGTTTCAATGGCAGCGATATATTGGCGGCTATTGCGGCTGATATCGCGCAATTCGTCGAGTTCGGCATGAAAGCCGTCGCGAATCGTCCCACCGTCTGCCAGATTAATGGGCGGCTCTTCGGCTATGGCCGCGAGAATTTTGTCGCGTACGTCCTCAATAGGGTCGATTTCGGCGCTTAATGTTTGCGTGTCGAGCTGCCGAGTGAGCGCCGCAATCTTTGGGATTTGGGCTAGCGAACGACCGAGCGCCAGCGTGTCGCGCGGCGTCGCGGTTCCGAGCGTCAGCTTGGCCAAGAGCCGCTCGAGATCCTGTACGAAGGTGAGCGCTTTGCGCAAATCGCCGCGAAGAATCGTTTTTGATACTAATTCGGAGACCGCATCGAGTCGCACTTCGATTTCAGCCTGATCGCAGGAGGGATTGAGCAATCTTCGGCGCAAGAGACGGCCGCCCATGCCGGTAGAGGTCTTGTCGAGAACGTGAACGAGCGTCGCCTCGCGGCTTTCTCCGGCAAACAACGGCTCAACCAGCTCGAGATTGCGCACGGTCGCGGCGTCGAGCAGCATGTGGTCGTGCCGCTGATAGAACACCGGGCGGTTCAAATGATCGAGGGCCGCTTTTTGTGTTTCGTGCAGATAGTGCAGAACCGCTCCCGCGGCTGCAGTTGCGAGCGGCTTGTCCGATAAGCCGCATCCCTCGAGTGAGTGCAACCGGAACGTTTCGAGGATCTTCCTGCCGGCGTACTCTCCTCCAAACAGCCAGGCATCAAGCGGCGTTTCGAGACAGGCAGCGCCAATCGGGAAGCCTTCTGGATGCAGGACCTCGCGGACACTTAAGGTTTCGAGGGTAGGAAGCAGTTCCGCGGCGTCGAGTTCAGTGGCGCGGAACTCGCCGGTCGAAAGGTCCGCATACGCGAGCCCCGAGCGCGCGGCCTTGGTGAAGGCGGCGCCGAGATAGTTGTTCTCATGCGAGCGCAGCAGCGAAGCATCCGTAGCGGTACCCGGAGTCACAACACGAGTGACTTCCCGGCGGACTAGCTTTTTGCCGGGCCCCGGTTCCTCCATCTGCTCGCAAATCGCGACGCGATAGCCGCGCTGGATGAGCCGTGAGATGTATCCGTCGGCGGCATGATAAGGGACGCCGCACATTGGAATCGGTTCGCCGCGTTCCTTGTTGCGGGCGGTCAGGGTGATCTCCAATTCGCGGGCGGCCGTGACTGCGTCTTCATAAAAAAGCTCATAAAAATCGCCCAACCGAAACAGCAGCAGTGTGCCCGGAACCTGTTTTTTCGCGGCCTGGTATTGCCGCATCAGCGGTGTGGACGGCTCGGCGCTCATTACCGGGAACGCAGAGGAGGACGGAGTGTAGGATTGCTCAAGACGTCCATATCGTAACCGAATGGACCGCGTTGGCGAAAGCGGGCTGCGGGCGATAGCCCAAAGACAGACATTGTGGCGGCGGTGTTGTTCGTGATATAAACCTCAGGAACGGAGCGCCCGAATATGCCGCCAGATGCCGCCGAAGCGTTGAATCTTTTCTATCCCGCTGCGAATGCCGCCTACGGATGTCAGGATCCGATACACATGCTGATTGGCAACAGCTTTTCCTTCACAAATCAGATCAAAGTGGATCCCGTTAAGGCGGCAAAGGTGCCGCCGCAGCATCTACCAATGTTGAGCAGCATGTTGAAGGTGGGGCCGATCTTCGGCTATGTTGCCCGAAGAGATGGAGCCGTGTTCGTGTCATTCCGAGGCACCGAGACTCCCGAAGAATGGCTGTGCGATTTCGAGGCTGTTCCCGCGCATTGTGATATCGGCAGCGGTACGGTCCATGAGGGCTTTCAAAAGGTGTACGAGGTGGTGCGCGATAGCGCCATTGGCGCATCAAAGGCCGCCCTGAAAGACGGCGATCAGTTGCTGGTCACCGGACACTCTCTTGGTGCCGCATTGGCTCTGCTGTTCGCCGATGACGCTTTTTCGAACGTCACGCCGAATGTTCGCGTCTGCACCTTCGCCGGGCCTCGCGTGGGGCTGCCGGACTGGGTAGGCACTTTTAATCACAATCTGCCCAATACCGCGCGTGTGGTGAATCGGTGGGACATTGTGCCGAACGTTCCGGTCCCTGCGCCGCCGGCGTGTCTCTATGAGCATGTGCAATCGGTGATTGCGATTGATGGCGGCTTCACTACCGACCTGGCGCAAGCGCATTCGCTGCCCCTCTCGTATATGCCAGGGCTGAAGAAGCATGTCCCGCAGCCGCAGGTAGCGGGTGCCGCTGCAGCGGCGGATCACGGTCAATAAAACGGGCGGGGCTTTAGCCAGCCTTCGTCAGCCAGGTTCGCCAAACCGTGTCCACCGCCGCATGGACGAGCGAAGATGCCATGAGGCTGCCGCTTTGCCGATAGGCAGATCCGTAGAACCACCCGGCCACGGTTGCGAGCGCGATGTAGCGCCAATTCGGAAAAGGCGCGTGCAGGATATGAAACAGGCCGAACAGGCACGCCGCCAGGATCTGCCCGCGCTGCCACGAACCGAGTGAGTTCGAGATCAGATTCTGCAGGAATCCACGAAAGAACAGCTCTTCGAGAAGAGCGATGAAGAGGAAAATCTCGACGTAATCGAGGAAAAATGCCGTTGAGCCTCGCCAGCGCGGGTTCCAGGAGATGAAATGCAGTGCCAGACCGGCAGGAATCGCAATCACGGCGAAGCCGGCGAAATTAAAAACCGCGGCCTTCGCGATTTTAACGGAGATCGCGAAGTCGTAACCGGAATCCGGTAAGCCGCGCACGAAAATCCACGACCAGGACGCCAGGGCGATAACAAACAGCCGGCCAAAGAAATCGAGATTCACGGGCACGTTCCAAACATTTTTCAGCGCATGCCCGAGGACACCGAGAATCAACCAGACAGCGACCGCTGCGTCCTGCCACGCGAAACGGGTGATGTCCGGCACCGGAACCAAATGGTAAATAAGGAGCACTGGAAGCGCGACGAACACGAGGCGAGCCAGTCCGTTCCAGTGCAAGTCTCCGGTTCCTGCGCCATAGACCAGATAGGGTAAGCACCAAATCGGGAGAAGAGCATAGACGGCGTGACGATACCGCGCAAGCGCCTTATCGACGATGTGGCGGCTGCCGCTCATGCCCGGCACAATCACAAAAATCAGCAGAAGGAGAAAGCAGCCGTAGATTGCCGTCGTCGTCGAGATGGGGAGTGCATAGCGGCGCGCATACCCGCTTGCGACGAACGCAAAAATCAGCGCGAGCGCAGTGGTTAATGCCGCGAAGGGCCACACGGAACATCGAGAGCCGGTTCGCGGCACCGTGGTGGCGAAAAGACCGATTACGGCATCTTAAACGAATCGTCGAAGGTTAGCGTGACCCGCACCGTCTTCCCTTCCGGTACATCAACGGGTGCGGGTTGACCGGGTGTGCTGTACACGCCCAGCGGCGAGCCCGACGGCGGCGGGCCGGAGCGCCCGTCCCAATTTCCACCAGAGTCGTAGACGCAACTTATGTAGACGGGCGATTTGGTTACGCCAGTGAAGGTCACGGTTCCGTCCTTGGAGGTGGTCGTCTCACCCATGAGCGGCGCTCCGCCATTACCAGTCATAAAATCCGGAGAATCCCAGAGGGCGACAAAAATCTTGTGCTTGCTGTCGACCGTTCCCGAGCCGGTGTAATTGAGCTTGACCTCGACAGTGCGCGTCAACGACGGCTTGCTCTCCTGCCGTGGCGCCGCAGCCAGCAGCGTTGCCGCAACCGCTCCCAATGTCAAATACCAGTATTTATTCATCCCCATTCCTTTTTTGTGTGGCTCCAAATGAAGGCCAGCATATCACCGGCGGATCCCGATGCTTGGTTGACACCTCTGCGCTGCGATGTTAATATTTACGCATGGTGTTAAAGAAGTAGCATCAAAAATGCCCAAACGCTCATCCGAACACGCACTTTCACGCCGGGAACGCCAGATCATGGATGTACTCTTTGCAGCGGGAACCGCAAGCGGCCAGGAAATTCAGCGACAACTGCCCGATCCGCCTAGCTATTCCACCGTACGCACCATCCTTCGTGTACTGGAGCGCAAAGGCTATGTACGGCATCGAGAGCAGGGATTGCGGTATGTATACGAGCCGGCCATTGAACGCGAGGCCGCTCGAAAATCGGCAGTACAGCGCCTGATGCGAACATTTTTCGATGGATCGGCGCAGCAAGCCGTTGCGGCATTGCTCGATCCGAAGGTCTCGCGGATCAGTCGCGAAGAATTGGACCAGATCGCGGAGCTGGTGGAACGCGCGCGAAAGGAGCAATCGTGATACCGGTCGTGCTGATAGTCAAAATAACGATTCTTTTCGGCTTAGCGGCGCTCCTGATCCCGGCGATGCGGCGAATGCCCGCCGCAGCACGACAGTTGGTGTGCATCGCGGCCCTGGCGCTCTCATTATTGCTCCCGTTTTTGCGGTCGATTGTACTCAGGACGGTTTCCGCGCCGGAGATTTTGCGCGGCGTTGCGCGCTCCGCGGCAGCGGCGCAATCCGCTCATCCTGAGCCAATTCGCTGGCTGCTGTTTATCTGGTTAGCAGGTGCCATCGCGGTGAGTGCGCGATTCTTGCTCGGAATCGCTTATCTCGACCGCACCGTGCGAGTGCCGAAACACGATGCTGCGCTCTGCGACCGCCTCGATTCACTATTCCGCGGACGGCGAGTCGAGGTGTCTCTGGCGCAGGTTGCTTCGCCCATCGTGTGGGGCCTGTTCCGTCCGGAAATCCTGCTGCCGGAAGCCGCATCCGGCTGGTCCGAAGATCGCTTGCGCTTTACGATTCTTCACGAGTTGGCTCACATTGAGCGGCGCGATCTTTGGACGGTGTTGATCTCCGCGGCCGCACGGGCATTTTACTGGTTTCATCCGCTCGTCTGGTGGTTATCCGCGCAAGCTCGCGAGGCTCAGGAACTCGCTTGCGACGAGCGCGTTCTGGCGGCCGGGGCGGCTCCCGCGGAGTACGCCGCGGTTCTGGTCGAAACGGCTCGCCAGCTCTCTTCTCCCATCCTGTTCGGCTGTCCCATGGTCAGCCAATCCAATTCTCTTCGAGGTCGAATCATGCACATACTTGAATTTCGCTCGAATTCCCGCTACGGACGCTTTACTCGCACCGCGGCTTATCTTTTCCCAGCTCTCCTGATCGGCGCCGGACTGATGCTCTCGGCAACCGACGATCAGTCCAGATCCAATCAGGAGAAGACCTACACAATCGGCGGCGACGTAAGACCCCCGACAATCGTCTCCAAAATTGAGCCGGTATACACTGATGACGCGCGGGACGCTAAGATCCAGGGCAGCGTCTTGCTCTCGCTGGTCATCGATCGATCGGGCGTACCGAATGAGATCGAGGTGGCCCGCAGTCTAGATTCAGGCTTGGACCAAAACGCAGTCCACGCTGTTCAACAGTGGCGCTTTCATCCCGCCACGAAGGACGGCCAGGCGGTTGCAGTGAGGGCGCACATCGAAGTTAACTTTAAGCTGAAGTAGCGGGAGTGTACCTATTTGGCCGCGGAATGTGAGAGATGATCGAAATTCAAAATCGCGTTGAACACCAGCGCATAAGAACCGATCGTCTCTCCGCGGTACACAGGGTTATTCGCAAAGAGCAGCACGTTTCCTTTCCCGAGATGCGCGTCGACGACGATGGGACGCTCCGCTATAATCGCAGCGTTGTCGAGTAACCCAGAAATCAGAAGCTCTTTATTCTCCGCGAAACGAAGAATCACGTCGGGACGCAATTCTTCCGGAATGACGTACGGATTGTTGCGCGCCTGTTCCTCGTTCAGCGGGACAGCCTGCCACGGCTTCGGTGAAGGAAGCGGCGGCGGCGCCTCGACGGGGCGCCCTTCGGGAACATCTTCATCCTCTGGCCCTCCGCGGCCCGTTGGCCGTTTATATTCCTTCTCGGTCAATAGAGGGCGGCTTATGGAACTCATGTTGCTAACCGTGAAGGCCATCCCGTCCTGGCTGTACACCGCGAGCTTCGAGTCGTAGCCATACGCTGCGGGGCTTTGTCCGTCGGTGACGACGGCTTCGAGGACGCTGCCGACGACCTTGGGCGTGCCGCGCGCTACGAACACTCCTGGCGCAAGTCCTTCGTCAATCGCAAAATGCGCGGTGTCCTCGCAAGTAATCAGCAGACCGCCCTGCTCGATAAATTCCTTGAGGTGGGCGACCCCTGAAAAACCTAGACCGGGCCGCATGTCCTCTGTTGCATCGAGCTTTCCGATATTCGGCGTCAGCGGAGTATTCTGCCACGGTAATGGATTGGCGTACATCGGCGTGCCATTCACGATTTGTTCAGCGGAGGCATGCGCGACCGGTGCGAATACGATGACGTCGTATTTGGCGTGCAGATCTGGCTCGCGGCCGACGGTTTGGGTGCTGATGTATTCGTATGGGACGTGCAATTTGTCGAATGCCATGCGCCACCAGCCTTCGGTCTGGGTAGCAATCCAGGTATGGAGAAACGCGATGCGGGGAACAGGAGCCGGATGAGTGCGAATGGAAGGCTTCGATGGCAAGCTGAAGGCGACGAGATCCAGCTGTTCGAGTGCATTCCGGAGCTTCGCGGTATCAGCGCCGCCGACCAGCAAGGAGCCCGGCCGGAACGAATGGCCGCCGCTCTCGAATTTTTCTTCCGCAATGGTGAGATCGACGCCTTTGAGCGCGTAGACGAGGCCGGCCACGCCTACCTGGCCTGAGTTGTCGATGGCGTAAATGGGCCCAGAGCCCTGAATGGCGGTGGAGATTTGATGCAGATCTTCGAGCTTCTCCATCTTTGCCGATAAGATGGAGCGGTCCGTGACGCGAACCGCTTTCGCATTAAAGAGATCGCCGAAGGACCAGCCCGTGTCGTCGTACGGATGCTTCTGTGGATCCTCCGGCGACCAATACTGGCGATCTAGCAGAGCATCAGCAGCACGTGAAAAAGGCTGATCCATGCGAATGACGAAGCTGCCTGCGGCGAAACTCTGCGATTTCGGCGTATTCGGCTTCTCCGACTTACCATCTGCCGCTGGCGGACGTGGGCTTGGTGGAATCGTCACGGTAGCGGCTGCAGTCAGGCGATGAATTTCGACGTGCTGATCTTCGAGTACGCGCAAAAGCTGAATCTGGCGGTTCAGGGCGGCCTCATCGGCGGGCAGCACATAGGCCGCCGGGCCTGCGTCCTCCGGCTTCTCAATAGACCGTTTGCTCTTCACGTAATAGTCGTGCAGAAAATGCCGGGCGTTGTGGGCAAAGAAAGAGAGGCTCGAGAGCAGAGCCGTCTCTTCGTAGTTGTTGTTGTCGCGCTGCGACCAGAGCACCTCCGGGTAAGGAGGATTCGGGCGGTACCAGGTCCGCGCGTATTGATCCGGAGACAGGATGCGCTTTTCAGTATCGGCGCCTCCATTACCAAAGGTCTCGTAGAGCCGGCTGATTCCGTTATGCATTCCCGCCAGGAACATCAGATAACCGGGACTCCAGGTATCGAAGTTACCGTGCGTGAAAGCGCCCGGCATGCCGAAATTCTGCATCTGCTGCACGTTGTCCCAGGCGAGCATGGCCCATTCGTCGGCCAGCATCGGATCGATCCAGGCGTTGTAAGGGCCGTCCCCAACCGTGTTGTCGTATAAGAACGGCACGGATTCATGCAGGTCGTGCAGCACCTGCGCATGCCAGTTCAAATAGGTGTTCAGGACATTTTTCGTCAGATCGAGCGTCATGCCCATAGCGTCGCGATTGTTGTCATGCGCGACGTAGTGACCCCAGTACAGGAGCCGCGGCCAGTTCTCGCCGGGATGAGCCTTGTGCCATTTGTAAATGTCGACCATGCGATCGCGGCCATCCACTTCGACCACCGGAGTGATGAGCGTGATCTGGTGACTGCGGATGTACTCGATGTAGGGCGCATTGTCGACGGCCAGCCGATAGGCCAATTCCATGAGTGCGGTGGGAGCGCCGGTCTCGGGCGAATGAATCGTGCCCGTGATGTAGTAAACGGGAAAGGACTGGGCCACGAGCCCAGCGGCGGTCGCATCGTTCATCCCAATTACACGCGGGTCGCCGAGCTTGCCCAGCCTCTCGCCGTTCTCCTTCACCTTGGCGAGCAGTGACTCGTCGCCGACTGCTGCCGCGATCATCTCGCGGCCCTCCTCCGTATGGCCGATGGTGAAGACCTTTACGCGCGGTGTGCTGGCTGCCAGCATGCGGAAATAGCGATAGACATCTTCGGCATACGGCAGCATGTCGGGAGCGCCGCTCACGTCCCCCAGCACCTTGGCCGGCGAAGGCACGGTTTTGGAAAACGGCAGATAGTTCGTCAGGGGCGAGTTGAGATTCGGGAGAGTCGTGTATTTCTGGATTCGATCCGTGTACCACTGATCTACGGCCTGCTTCGGATCGCGAGCGAATGCTTCGCTTCCAATGTTCTGGGCGCTAGTGGGGCTGACCAGGAAGACCGTTACCAAAGCCAAAATGGCGGATACACATCGAGATTGAATCCTCACGAGCGCGAGTCAGCCTCCAAACGCCGGATGATAGCATCGTGCCGAAACGGCGAAGCGCTATAGGCGACGGAAGATCTGCTTCCTGCGGATTATAAAAACGAGCATCAATCCGCCAGCAGCGCAATACGCGGTTCCCGGCTCGGGGATGACGACATCGACAAATTCCTGCGCAACCAGCGAATCGAGTTGCGTAGTGGGATGGAACGAATCAAAAAACAGGTACTGGCCGGGATCGGCGCAAACCGTGACGCCGTTATAGCACGCATCCTCTGCATTCGAGAAGCCATATAAGCCGGGGTCGGCGACTACCGCCCGCAGAAGGTCCGCGGTATCGACATAGGTGACGCCCGCTGGAAGGTTTGCGACCAGGGCTGCGTTGAAGGCGTTCGTCAGCGCCGATGCTTCACCTGAGATGGTGCTGCCGAGCGACTGATAGTAGGGCGTCAGCCCCACGTCCGGCAGGCCCGGCACCAGAATGTTCGTAGCACCCTCGGCTTTCAGAGTGCCGACAATCGTGAGCAGATCACCGACGGCGCGCTGAAGGATTGCCTGCGGCGTGGTGTCGAGAGGTGAGGGAGCAAGAAAATCGTTGGCGCCGCCCCACACAATGAACAGCGCTCCGGGGTGGGCGCTGACCGAGTTCGGCGTGTCGGCCAACTCCGTCAGCATGCCCGGTATGTGGGCTGGTCCCAAGTTGGTGGTTGTGCCACCGGTGTCGTCGTAGTCACCGATGCCGGTCGTCGCGCCGATGTACGCATAATCGACCAGCGGAACGCCGAGATTTTGGGCCATTTGCTCGACCGCAACCGGTCCGTTCGACTGGCGTCCCATATAGTAGGGCGGTTGCGGCTTGCCGGTCAGAGCAAAATAGTTACCGTTATCGGAGAGGCTGTCTCCGTAGACAACAATAGAGCTGATGGGCCCTCCGGATGCCGCACTCGAGACGAGAAGCAGAGCCGATACCGCAGTTAAGAGACCGTCGATTCTGAGTGAGCACATACGTTGGAAAGTAGATGCGGCGCCGTGTAACATTCGAACGGTTTTTTCTGACGACAGTGTGAGACAGTGAATCGGAGCCGGAATTGAACCCGTCGAAGGAGCGATGTCCATGAACCGAAGAGACTTTACGCGCTTGAGCGCGCTGGCGTCGCTCAGCGTCTTTGAGTCGCTTGCGTTTGCCGATACATTCGATTACCCCTGGAAACTGGGCATCATCACGGACGAGGCGGACGCCGATCTGGCGCGGGTTATCAGCTCGTTTTACCCGAAATACGGCCTGCGTTGGGCGGAAATTCGAAACGTAAAACTGGACGGGAAGAGCCGCTACGTATATACGGATGCGACAACGGCGCAATTGAAAGAAATCCGCAAACAGCTGGATAACGCCGGATTGAAGCTCTCGGTTCTGGACACGGCGATTTATAAGATTCCGCTGCCGGGTACGCACCCTCTGCACGTAAATCCGAACGATCTGAATCCCGCAAGCGGCCAATACGGGCGGCAAATGGACGATCTGAAACGCGCCTCGGATGCTGCCCACATTCTGGGAAGCGAGCGGCTCCGGATCTTTACGTTTCAGCGCGTGCCCGATCCAAACACGATATTCGATCGCGTTGTGGAAGAACTCCACAAGGCGCTCGACGTTGCTAAAGAGCAAGCCATCACGCTGCTGGTTGAAAACGAATTCAGTTGCAACGTTGCCACGGGCGGCGAGAGCGCCAAGTTATTCAAAGCCATCCCCGACCGGCGATTAATGCACAACTGGGATCCGGGTAACTGCGTCGAAATCGGAGAAGAGCCGTTTCCGAAGGCCTGGGATGAGTTAGATCATAGCCGGATCAGCCACATGCATGTGAAGGACGCAACCGATCACAAATGGAAGCCGGTCGGCGGCGGCGAAATCGATTTTGCCGGCCAGTTCCGCGCGTTGAAGGACATGCAGTATTCGGGGACAATCTCGCTCGAAACGCATTACAGGAACGCGCAGCACGATCCATACAGCTCAAGCGTTGAATCGATGGATGGATTGTTTAACGTTCTTCGGAAGGTCTAGGTTAGCGGATCGCCGAGAAGTCGGCCGGGTCCATAAAGACCGAATCGACTTTCTGGACCAGCTTGCCGTTTGCTTCTGATGCCGTGGCGACCCGCTTCCACTCGGGATCGTCTCGGAATTCCGCCCAATCCTTTGTCGCGGCTTCGCGGCTAGGGAAGGCAAGCATATAGACAAGCGTTCTGCCTTTTAAAGGTTCATCCGTCGGGAGCCAATAACCGACGCTTGTCATGCCGTGCCGGTTAAAAATGTCAATTGTATGATCGCGGAATCGCGCGAGCAAGGGTTCCAGCTTGCCGTCGTACGTGTGATACGTGCGCAGCTCAAAGGCCCGATTTGCCGTTTGCGCATGAACTGACCTCGCCTGTCCCGCCCAATACCCCGCAAGAAAGACAACCAAAGTAAAAGCGCCTGCATTGGCTATGCGTCTCATCATCCCTTTAGCCTTATCACAACGACTCTTCTCGGGCTGAGGTGCAAAGTAAGGAATGCTCGCTGAATGACCGTTATAATAACCGGGACTTCCCTATGCGCAAAGTAGTTTCCTTTCTGGCCACTGCCGCGGTGACCTTTTTCGCGGCGCCGCTTGAGGCACAAGGCAATTCGCATTTACTGCTTCGTAATCCGACGATCAGCCAGACGCAGATTGCGTTCGAATATGCGAACGATCTTTGGATCGTTCCGCGTGAGGGTGGGGCAGCGCGCCGTCTGACGAGCGGCGTCGGCCGCGAATTCGCCCCGCATTTTTCGCCGGACGGCAGTCAGATCGCTTTTAGCGGCGAGTACGAAGGCAATGTGGACGTTTACGTCGTTGCTGCATCCGGCGGTGTGCCGCGACGTCTGACGTATCATCCGGGGCCCGACATAGCGGTTGGCTGGACCCCGGATGGGAAGCGCGTGCTGTTCAGCTCGCATCGCGACAGCTTTGCCGATAGCGGTCACCTTTACACGATGGCGCTCGAAGGCGGCGGTCTTCCCAGTGTGCTGCCGCTTCCCATGGCCGAGGACGGCTCCTATTCGGGCGACGAATCGCACATCGCGTACGAGCCCGTATTCCATTGGCAGGATGCGTGGAAAAAGTACCACGGCGGCCAAACTCTTAAAATCTGGCTTGCCGATCTCTCGGATTCGAGCATCGTCGCCGTTCCGCGTGAGAACTCAAACGACTTTAACCCCCTGTGGGTGGGCAACAAAGTCTACTTCCTGTCCGATCGGGGCGGTCCGATCAGCCTCTGGGCCTATGACATCAACACGCGCAAAGTCAGCCAGGCAGTGGAAAACAACGGTCTTGATTTTAAATCTGCGTCGGCGACTCGGGATGCGATCGCCTACGAGCAGTTCGGATCAATCCATCTGCTGGATCTCGCTTCCGGCCGGTCCCACCCGGTACAGATCACGGTTTCCGCCGATCTTGCAGAGGTCCGTCCGCGTTTCGAGAAGATCACGAACCGCATGATCGAGAATTCGGCCATTTCCCCCAGCGGCAAGCGAGCGGTTTTCGAAGCGCATGGCGAAATTCTCACGGTTCCTGCCGAAAAGGGTGACATTCGCAACCTCACTAGCAGCCCGAGCGTTGCGGACCGCGATCCCGCCTGGTCTCCGGACGGGAAATCCATCGCGTACTTCTCCGACGAGTCGGGCGAGTACGCTCTCCACATTCGCGCGCAGGATGGCTTGGGGTCGGTGACCAAGATCGCTCTAGGCAATCCTGGGTCGTTTTTCTACTCTCCGGTATGGTCTCCCGACAGCAAGAAAATCGCTTATAACGACAAGCGCCTCAACCTCTGGTATGTCGATCTCGACAAAAAGATCCCGGTTCGCGTGGACACGGATCTGTATGACAGCCCCGGCTACGACCTGCGTCCGCAGTGGTCGCCCGATAGTAAATGGCTCACCTACGCGCGGCAGCTACATAATCATTTGCACGCGGTGTTTGTGTATTCGCTTGCGAGCGCTGCAGTCACGCAGGTGACCGATGGCCTGAGCGACGCACTGGCACCTGATTTCGACAAGAGCGGAAAATACCTCTACTTTCTTGCCAGCACGAATGTCGGGCTGAGCGGCGGCTGGATCGATATGTCGAGCATCGGGCATCCGGTGACCAGCGCCGCGTACGTGGTGGTATTGCGCAAGGATCTCGCCTCGCCACTGGCTCCGCAAAGCGATGACGAAAACGCGGAGATCGGGGACGAAAAGAAGACGGCCGATAAAGATAAGGCCAAATCCGACGAGACAGCCAACAAGGATAAGAAGAGCGAGAGCAACGAGGAAAAGAAAGAGGACAAAAAGGATAAGACTCCTGCGGAAGTTCGCATCGATTTCGATAACATCAGCCAGCGCGTGCTGGCGATCCCGTTGCCTGAGAAGAATTATTTCGCGATCACTCCAGGCAAAGAAGGCGTGATCTACGTCCAGGAACGGCCTCTTGTCGAGATGAACTTCGGGCCGCCTCAGCTCATCGTGAACAAATTCGATTTCAAGACGCGCAAGACGGACCTCATCATCGGGGGCGTGAGCGTGTTTACGCTTTCGAATAACGGCGAGAAGATGCTGTACCGGCAGGGCGAACAGTGGTTCATCACCGGCGCAGAAGCCCCACCGAAGCCGGGCGACGGACTGCTCAAGACGGCGGATATGGAAGTCTACGTCGACCCGCGAGCCGAATGGAAGCAGATGTATCGCGAGGTGTGGCGCATTGAGCGCGATTTCTTTTACGATCCGCACTTCCATGGGCTGAATCTCAAAGCGGCGGAAGCGTACTACGCGCCCTGGGTGGATGGGATCAGCAGCCGTTCCGATCTGAATTATGTGTTGGAGGAGATGCTCGGCAATATCAATGTCGGGCACATGTTCGTTCGTGGCGGAACCCAACCCGACGTGCCGCACATCAACAGTGGACTGCTGGGGGCGGACTACATCGTTGAAAACGGGCGGTACCGCTTCGCCAAGGTCTACAACGGTGAAAACTGGAATCCTGAACTGCGAGATCCTCTGACGCAGCCGGGCGTGAACGTGATAGCGGGCGAATACCTGTTGGCGGTCCGCGGCCGCGAGCTTCACGCATCCGACAATCTGTACAGCTTCTTCGAGGAGACAGCCGGAAAACAGATCGTGCTGAAGGTGGGGCCGAATCCCGACGGGACCGGCTCACGCGAGGTCACGGTCGTTCCGGTCGATAACGAAGGAAATCTGCGGCACCTCGCCTGGATTGAAGGCAACCGGCGCAAGGTGGATCAGCTCAGCGGGGGAAAACTGGCATACGTGCATCTGCCCGATACAGCGATGGGCGGGTATACCAGTTTCAATCGCTATTTCTTTGCGCAGATCGGCAAGGAGGGTGCCGTGCTCGATGAGCGCTACAATCACGGCGGCGATATTGCCGATTACATCATCGAGTATTTGAGCCGCCATCCCATGGGGCGCATTGCGAGCCGTGAGGGAGAAGATGTGACCGACCCGGCCCAGGCGATTTACGGACCCAAGGTGATGATCATCAATCAATTTGCAGGCTCGGGCGGCGATGCTATGCCGTGGTATTTCCGCAAAGCGGGTCTAGGGCCGCTAGTAGGCATGAGGACCTGGGGAGGATTGGTCGGGATCGGCGGTTATCCGACGCTCATGGATGGCGGAGCGGTAACGGCTCCACGTTGGGCTTTCTATGGATTAACGGGCGAGTGGGAAGTGGAGAACCACGGAATCGCTCCCGATGTGGAAATCGATCAGGATCCGAAGCTGGTCCGCGAAGGGCACGATCCGCAACTGGAGCGCGCAACCGCGGTGGCTCTCGAGTTACTCAAGCAGAATCCGCCCGCCACGTACAAGCGGCCGCCGTATCCGAACTATCATCCGCAGTTTAAGCCGGTCACGCCCGAGTAAGCGGCCGGGAAGGATCAGGACACGCGTTTGACGGTGTATTCGGTGGTTTGCCCGTAATCGGGGACTTCCACCTTGAATTTGATCTGGTCGCCCTCGATCTTGCCCGTGTAGTTGGCTTTGGATCGCGCACCCTGAATTTCGATGCTCAGAGTAAAGGTAACGGTATCGCCGTCGATCTTTCCGTCCTCAATCGCCGACTTACCAAACATGTTGCTGTCGGTTTCGCCGCTGACTTTGTTTCCGTCCACCTTGAAGACGAAGGTTCGTTCTACCTGGCCGACCGGGGTATCGGCACTACCTTTCCACGTACCGGTAATATCGGCGGCTGATAACGTGAGAGCACACAGGGCAAATAGCACGAGTAGCCATCTCATAGAGAAAGCTCCTTTCTCCGTCAGTCTACGCAATGGGGCGAATTAATGTTCAAGATAAAGCCGCGAAGACTCTGTCAGGAGCCGCCGTGGAAGATGCGGTGGAAGAACTGCTTCCAATGCCACTGTTTTTCCTGGCACTCGGGCGCAGGTGCGAAGGAAAGGCTCTTGTCGTTCCGCTGGACGGCGAGCGATTGAAGCTCGGAGCCGTCGGCTTGCACGTTGATGGTAACAAAAGTCTTGCACCCATCCACGGAAGCGATCTTCCACGGCGATGAAGTCTTTTTCTGTGGTCCCCAATCGTCCATAAAACGGCCGTAGTCGTAGTTCGGGCAGGGATGAGCGCCAGTGCAGCCCCAATCCTGGTAAGCAGCCTGATAATTGCGCGAATTCAGCTCGCCGAGGAACCGATCGGCGACCTTCTTCTCCGGGTAATTGTGAAGGATGAGGTAGAAAACCCAAACGACGATCCCAACCGCAATGACACCGAGGACAATCCATTTAATCGCGCGACGACGGCGATCTTCTTCGGCCAAATAATCTTGCAAATAGGCGCCCATATTGTCTCCTTCGGGCCAAGCGAGACGGGCCTATTTCGGGGGATAGGCCTTGTCGTAGGCGGCGGTCGATTCGGCGGTGATCTCCAGGGCCGGTCTGTAATAGAACGCGGTCGTGACGTCGATCACGACATCGATGCCTCGCTCTTCCGCAATCTTTTTGACGACCTCGGCCATCTGACGTCCCGCGCGGCCGAGAATATCCTGCCGCTCATTATTCACGTCGCCTTGCAGATCTTCACCCATCCGCTGTAGCTGTTTTTGTTTCAGCGTGGCGTCGGCGCGGAGTTGCGCTTCACGATCGGGGGTGATATTGGGTGTGCTTAATTGCTGCTGAATGGACTGCAGTTGGCCTTGCAGGGCCTGAATCGCTTGCTCGCGGGGTTGAAATTTGGCTTGGAGGGTGGCTTGATCCTTCTTGATCTCCTGCGTATCGGCCACTGCTTTTTGCAGATTGATGATGGCGACTTTCGCGGGAGGCACGGTTTGCGCGGTTAGCGACGATAACGGAGCAACTACGGTGGCGGCCAGGAGCAGGACGCTCCGGATATTCAAAAACATTCCTCTTCTCAAACTCCTCTGGTAAAGCGACAGACTCTTCGCGGACGAGCCCGCCGTGCATGCTGTGCCGATAACAGGCTAGCATGCAGATAGGCAGAATGTTTCAGGTGATGATGCGGCCGCCGGGGCCGATCTTGAGAATCCGATCGCGCCAGCGAACCTCCCGGCCGGCATAGCAGGCGAGCCAGACGGCGAACGCGTAGAGATCCCATAGCGGCGCGAGCCAGAAGAAGACGGCTGCAGACCGGCTGCGCAAGACACCCCAAGCCGTTGCTGCCGCGGATGCGATTCGTAACGCCAACAGAGCCAGACCGACCGGCCAGGCGCCGCAAAGAAATGCGACCAGCGCCCAGATACCGGCCTGGGTGATTGGCAGGCCGGCATAACCGCCGGGTTTGGAAGCGCGGACCGTTCGCGCCCAGCGGAGCTGATGACGCCAGATGCCGGGCCACGTCGCTCCAGCGAGGCTGGTTTCGACTGTATAGGTAGAGAGCAGGGCACGCGTGCCCAGACCTGTGATTCGTTTAGCGAGCTGGTAGTCGTCTGCCAGGTAATCGGCAATGGCGGCCAACCCGCCAGCGCGCTCGAGGTCGGCGGCGCGGAAAGCAAGAGTCGAGCCCAAGCCGAATTCGCGCACGCCCAAAAGTTGAGCGACGAGAGTACTAGGCATAAAATCCATCGCGATGCCGAGCCCTTCCCAGGCGGCGGGCCGATTATGTGGACGGACGCGGTAGAGGCAAGTCACGATGCCGATTGCGGGATCTGCCAGAGGCGCGACGACGTGGGAGAGGTAGTCGGGATCGACTTGGATATCGCTATCGTTGATTACCCAGATAGGATGCTGCGCGTGACGAGCGAGCTCGATCAAAACGCCCACTTTGGGGTTGGGAGCAGGAGTTGCGCCAATTATGAGGCGAATGGGCGCGGCCGGAAAGGCGCGCTGGAGACGAAGGACTTCGAGGGCTGCCGGATCGTTTTCCTCGCGCGTGCCGAACAGAATTTCGAACGTTGCATAGCGCTGCTGCACCTGAGAAACAAAGGCCTCATAGGTGTTGGGATCGATGCCATGCAGCGGTTTCAAGACGGATACGGGAGGCGCGAAGGAGGGAAGCGGACGCCGGCGTGCGAAGAGGTGACGCAGAGCGGCGGCAATGGCGAGGAATTGATAAGCGACGGCTGGAAAAAAGAGTAGCCAAAGAAGGCGCACTACGAGATTAGCGGGCGAGCAACAGCACGCCACCCATGACGAGGACAGCCCCAGCGGTACGCCGCTTGCCGACTCTCTCGTTCAAAACGAACTTGGCCAAGGCGGTTTCAAGAACGAAGGTGGCGGCGGAAGCCGGAACCGCGAAGCTCAAGGGCGCGGTTTGCACGAGCGCCATAAAGGCGAAGAAAGAGACGGCCATGCAGACGATCGAGAAAAATAGATACCGGCGGCTGACGATCATGCGCAGCAAGCGCGCGAGGCCCCGGGCAGTAACGGTCTGCTCGCCGCTGCGTTTCATCTCGTGGCTTTGCAAAATGTCGCTCAGCACTGTAGCGCCGACGATGATCGAGAGCAGCAACCATTTCATTCGCGACCGCTCCAATCACGGCGACTGCCGGGGGCGCACGTTCGTTGATCGGTACTCCCGACCAGTGCGGTTCCGATCATGATGAGGAGCGTCCCGATCCAGTGGCCGAGCGTGATGGATTCTTTGAGGAAAAGCTTGGCGAGGACAGCCGTTAGTATGTAGCCAACCCCGGTGAGTGGCATGACGAAGCTGAGATCGGCCCAGCTCAGCAACGCCATACGCGTGAGGAGCCAAAGAATCAGAAGCGCGATACCCAACGCCACAAAGGGATTCAACATGGCCCGGACGTAGCCGAGCGGATCGAGAGCGACCGCTTCCGCAAGGTGCCGCATACCCCAGGCGAGGGCGAGATTTCCGAACGCATTCAAAACGATAATTGCGACGACAAAGCCAAGAATCTTCGGCTTTGTCGCGTGCACCCGGTCGGGTTGAAATACGCCGTCCCCGGCAAGAACAGGCAGTGCTGACGTATTTCCGGCGGCCAGGTCAGTCTCCCGCGCTCAAGACGGCCGACTGCTGCTCTTTCTGGTGCTTTTCGTCTTTGACGAACCGCTTGCGCTTGGAACGGAGCGAGAGATATTCGCGCGCTTCCTTATACAAGCGCTTGCGCTCGGAGTTGTCGAACATGGCCTTACGGATCAGACGGAAAGCGACTTTGGGCCGGAAATAGAACTCGCCATAGAAGCGTTCCACCCAATCGACCAGTTCGCCTCGATCAAGCCCGGGGTATTGATAGTTGGGAAGCTGGTGCCCGGCATCGTCGCACATTTTCTCGTCGATGGTGATCAGGCCGTTCTTCTTGACGTGATCGTAGAACTCTGTGCCAGGGAACGGGTGACCAATCGAGACCTGGATGGTTTCAACGTCCAGTTCTTTGGCGAAATCGATGCTTTTGCGAATGGTGTCGCGTGTCTCGCCCGGGAGCCCGACGATAAAGTCGCCGTGGACCGTGAGATCGAGTTTCTTGCAATTGGCCGTGAAACGGCGGGCCATGTCGATGGTCGCGCCTTTCTTGATGTTCTTTAGAATCTGCTGATCGCCCGATTCGTAGCCAACAATAAGAAGCCGGCAGCCGGCTTCCTTCATGGCCTTGAGCGTGTCGTAATCCGTGGTGACACGCGAGGTACAACTCCAGGTGAAATTGAGCGTCTTCAGCTTACTGCAGAGCTCGATCGTCCGCGCTTTCTGATAATTGAAGGTGTCGTCATCGAAGAAGATCTCTTTCAGACCAGGGAAACTTTCGAGCGCGGAGCGGCATTCGTTCACGACGTCGTCTGAAGAGCGCAAGCGCCACCGATGGCCGGAGTGCGTCTGAGGCCACAGGCAGAACGTGCACTGCGCCGGACACCCCCGCGTTGTGTAAAACGAGATGTACGGATTCAACAGGAAGGGCACGTTGTAACGCCGGAAATCGAGATCGCGTTTATAAACGTTCGTCACCCAGGGCAGCGCGTCGAGATCTTCGATGGCGCCGGTCTCGGGATTGTGCTGAAAGCCGCCATTCTTACGAAACACGACGCCGGGAAGTTCTTCCACCGGCTTACCCATGGCAAAATCGCGGATCTGATAGTCGAATTCACGCTTAACGACGAAATCAATGGCGGACGAAGCACGCAGGCTTTCTTCAGGGCGAACGGTGACGTGAGGTCCAACGAAAGCGACTTTGAGTTTCGGATTCACATCGCGCATCATCTCGGCGATACGCACGTCAACATGGAACCCCGGCGTGGACGTAAAGAGGACGAGCAATTCGAAATCAGACGCCATGGCGACCGTCTGGTCAATGCTGACCTTATGCGGCGGAGCATCGAGGACCTTGCTGTCGGGAATCATGCCGGCCGGATAGCAAAGCCATACGGGGTACCAATATGATTCGATTTCCCGAGTAGACGGCCATCGGGACCCCGCACCACCATCGAACCCCTCGAAAGATGGAGGGTTAAGAAAAAGTGTTCTCATGGGATCTTTGCGTTAACTTTTAGGTTACTTGGTTGGGGCGCGATACTCAACCCCAGGGAATCCACCGGCTAATAGGTTGAGATTTAAGGAGAAACACGGGATTAAGCGGGGATTCGAGCGTGTGGGCTGGACGACGCACAGAATTACGGGCAGCACTGCCTTGGGATCGGAGGAGCAGTTGGCATAGAGCCGGAATCGGCCGTATCACCCGCCTCATCCGTTTCAGCGTTCGGAGCAAAGTTCGAGTAGTTGATCTGGAGCTCGACCTTGCCAATCAGACGGACGTCGATGGTGCTGATCACGCTTTGCGGAACCGGCATGCCATTCTGAATGGCGAAGCAACGCTGAAATTCGACTCTTTTGAAGAAGATGCTGGGATTCTTGACGAATCGGCCCTTTTCGCAGACAGGGAGGTAGGTTTGCGTATCGAGAGCAATCTCACCTTTGAATAGGCCAACTTTCTTCTTGCGCGGCGAAAGCTGAAAGAGGTAGCCCGATTTTCCATCTTGCTCCTTCTCGCCCTTGTACTTGAATTTGTAGTTGGCCGGCGTGATGGCGAGCGCCTGATCTCCCTGGCTCTGCTGCTCAGCCTGCAGGTAACGGGCGATCACCTGGTTTTTGACGGTGTTGCTCCCTTGAAAGCCGAGCACATGATACGTGATCTGACCAACCTTGGAGATCTTGCGGAGAGCGCGGAGCCGTCCGTGCTCGTTCAGCTTCGGCACGTCCGCATTGATATCAACTTCCATGGAGGCGCCGTGGAGGCTATCTTCATGGCTCTGAGTGGCCTGAAGATATTTGTCGATGATGGCCGCGGAAGGGCCGGCGGCTTGCTGCTCTGTGTCATCTGCAAGAGCCGCGAACGGGAGCACCAGAAATGCGGTCGCGACCGCGACAATTCTGCTTTTCCACACGGATTTAGTCATGCCGTCCGCGCCTGGGCGGGGACCATCACGAGCGCCGGAATGATGAGCCAGTGTAGCAGATGAGTCACGGCTTCCGGTTCCTCCATAGGGCACGCTTGTTAGATGAATACGGTAGCGAATACTGTGCAGCGTCAGGCCCAAAAAAGGTAATACGTTTCCGGCTGATGACCCGGTTCCATAACGGTCATGAAAAGTGATGCACGTGGGTAGCCACAATGTACCCGGACGGCATGAGGCACTGAGTAAGATGGAAGCTGCCTGGGATAACCGGGCTAGGCAACGTATTTGCTCATGCGCCGTGACTATCACAATTGGTACAGCCATAGGCTAGGCAGGAACATGGAGTTGCTTGCGTATGGGCATGCGGGAAAGCCGGTGCTGGTTTTTCCGACATCGCAGGGAAAGTTCTACGAATACGAGAATTCCGGAATGATTCATGCGATCTGGCAGAAGATCGATGCAGGCGAGCTCCAGGTGTTCTGCGTGGATAGCCTCGACTCGGAGAGCTGGTACAACCGGGGAATTCACCCGCACGACCGGGTGATGCGGCACGTCGCGTACGAGAGCTATCTCGTATACGAAGTCGTGCCGCTTATCAAAGGAGTGAATGGAGCCGCACAGATTTGCACCAGTGGATGCAGTTTCGGTGGTTATCACGCGCTGAACTTTGCGCTGCGGCATCCGGATGTCACGTTCACTTGCGTGTCGATGAGCGGCGCGTTCGATCTGAGATCGTTCATGGACGGCTATTACGATAACGATTTCTATTTCAACAACCCGGCAGATTATGTTCCGAATATGAACGACCCATGGTTTCTGGAGAGGTATCAAAAGATGAAAATCGTTCTGGCCGCCGGCGATCACGACATCTGCCTGGGCGAGAACTACCGGATGGCGCATATCTTGGGATCAAAGGGCATTCCGCACTGGCTGGATGTGTGGACAGGCGGCGAGGTCCACGATTGGCCATTGTGGCAACGCATGGCACAGAAATTTTTTTGATAACAGGAGGAGCATGCCGAAGATCGGGGTCATTTACGGGATGGAGAACACGTTTCCTTCCGCGCTGGTAGAGCGGATTAACAGCAAGAATGTACGCAGTGTTTCGGCAGAACACATCAAAATCGGCGGGATCAAGATGGCCGAGCCGAGTGGCTACCGCGTAATTATCGACCGCATCTCGCACGACATCGAGTTTTACAGGGCGTACTTGAAGAATGCGGTGCTCACCGGCACGATCGTGATCAACAACCCATTCTGGTGGAGCGCCGACGATAAGTTTTTCAATTATGCGCTGGCGAGCAAGTTAGGCGTGGCGGTGCCCAAGACAGTTGTGCTGCCGCACAAGATGCATCCGCCAGGGACCAGCGTGCAATCGATGAGGAACCTTGTATTTCCGTTGAATTGGGACGAGATTTTCGACCATATTGGCTTCCCTGCGTTTCTGAAGCCGTTCAGCGGCGGCGGTTGGAAACACGTCTACAAAGTGAATTCACCCGAAGAGTTTTACAACGCCTACGATCAAACCGGCACAATGTGCATGACACTGCAATCGGCAGTAGAGTTCGATGAATATTTCCGTTGCTATGTGGTGGGGCAGGAGAAGGTGCGAGTGATGAAGTACGATCCGAAACAGCCGCACCATCTGCGTTACATCAAAGATGGAAAACCAAGCTCAAACGCGCTTTACGAACGAGTTTGCAAGGATGCCCGAACGCTGTGCCGGGCACTCGGGTATGACTTCAACACGGTTGAGTTCGCGGTGGAGAATGGAATTCCGTATGCAATCGACTTCCTGAATCCGGCTCCCGATGCTGATGTTCATTCCGTGGGACAGACGAATTTCGAGTGGGTAGTCGACAGTGTCGCGCAGCTTGCGATAGATAAGGCGCTCAGCAGCGAACAGCCGCAGACGCAATATCACTGGAGCTCTTTCCTGAGCGGCGCGCCAGCAAAAGTTACTGCGGCGTCACAATAGAGGCAGCCTGGGTCAAAGCCTGGGGTTGGAGGTTACGGGCGTGAAACCGAGCCTGACAATCGGCATCGAAGAGGAGTACCAGACCATCGATCCGGAAACACGCGATCTGCGGTCGCATATCGACACGGAAATCATCTCTCAAGGGAAGATCCTCTTGAAAGAGGCCGTGAAGGCGGAGATGCATCAGTCGGTTGTGGAGGTCGGTACTGGAATCTGCAAGCACATCAAAGATGCCTCCGTGGAGTTGAAGGCGCTGCGGCGGCAGATTGTGAATTTGGCACGGGAGAACGGTCTGCATCTGGCAGCCGCCGGGACGCATCCGTTTGCGGACTGGCGCAAGCAGGCCATTTATCCCGACGAGCGGTACGAAACCATTGTGCAGGATCTCAAGATGGTGGCGCGCGCGAACCTCATTTTTGGACTGCACGTACATATCGGCGTAGAAGATCGCGAGGCCGCGATTCAACTGATGAACGCGGCGCGCTATTTTCTGCCGCACATTCTGGCGCTGTCTACCAATTCGCCATTCTGGCTGGGCATGGATACGGGTTTGAAGTCCTACCGCTGTAAAGTATTCGATAAGTTTCCCCGAACCAATATTCCCGATTATTTTCCGAGCTGGGGCGAGTACGAGCGCTTCGTAAACCTGCTGGTTAAAACGAATTGCATCGACAATGCGAAGAAGATCTGGTGGGACATACGGCTGCACCCGAATTTTCCGACGCTCGAATTCCGGATTTGCGATGTTCCCATGCGCGCCGATGAGACGATTGCGCTGGCGGCCCTGATTCAAGCGACCATTGCGAAGCTATACAAACTGTATGAGGCGAATCAAGGCTTCCGGCTATATCGGCGCGCCCTCATTATGGAAAACAAGTGGCGCGCGGTGCGGTACGGACTGGACGGAAAGATCGTTGATTTCGGAAAAGAAAGGGAGGTGCCTGTCCGCGATCTCATCTATGAATATTTGCAGTTTGTCGATGATGTGGTGGACGAGTTGGATTCGCGCCCGGAGATCCGTTACATTCACCGTATTCTGGAGCAGGGAACGGGTGCGGACCGACAACTTCGCATTTTTCATGAGACAGGAGATTTGACAAAGGTCGTGGATTACATCGTCTATGAGACGCAAGCCGACCTCTCCGGTGAACGGGCAGAGGCGGGTGTTGCTTAATGAGCACCGGTTTGCAGCGAAGATCGTTCGATCTGGAACTTATGCAGGGCGCGCACAACGCCGTTTTCGTGTGTCTGAAGGTACAGCCCTCCGAAAAGGTGACGGTGATCACCGACAACGTCTGCGAAGAGATCGCGGCGAGCCTGGTGGCGGAGCTCGACAAATGCGGATGTACATACAATTGCTTTGTGCTCGAAAGCTTGGCGCCACGACCGCTGTTGAATATGCCACAAGCGATACTGGACGATCTGGAATCGAGCCAGGTAAGTATTTTCGCGGTGCATGCACAAGCAAACGAGCTGAAGACCCGGATGCAAATGTGCGACGTGGTGAACCGCAAGAAACTGCGTCATGCGCACATGGTCAACATTGAGAAAAAGATCATGCTGGAGGGCATGCGCGCGGATTTCGCCAAAGTGGACGATTTGACTCTGCGGGTGATGAACATCGTGAATAAGGCTAGGTCGATTCGGGCGGTCACACCCGCGGGGACAGAAGTTTTAGCGCAGTTGACACCCGAATACAAATGGATCAAAACTAGCGGCATCATCAGCCGCGAGAAATGGGGAAATCTTCCGGGTGGAGAGACGTTTACGGCTCCACTGGAAGTGAATGGCACTTTCGTGGTGGATGGCGTGGTGGGCGATTATCTCTGCGCAAAATTCGGAGATCTGAAAGCGACGCCTCTGACGCTCACAGTCGAGCGAAATCGATTGACGCGCGCGACTTCGGCCGACAAGCAATTGGAGCGTGAGTTCTGGGAATATACACACCGCGATGGCAACAGTGATCGCGTGGGTGAGTTTGCTATCGGAACAAATCTGGCAGTGCATGAGGTAGTCGGTAATATCCTGCAGGACGAAAAGATTCCGGGCGTGCACATGGCTTTCGGAGACCCCTACGGAGCGCACACCGGAGCGCAATGGACGTCGTCGACCCATATCGACGTAGTTGGCCGCAAGTTCGACATCTGGGCAGACGACCGTCAGATCATGAGTGCCGGGCAGTTTCTGGTCTAAGCCGCTCCGGTGATACCTGAACTTCGCGAGCGTTTCAACCAGCAGTGGACGCCGGAGTTATACCAACAATTCCTGCGACGTGTGAATGAGGCCGCGGGAACCCATGTCCAGTTTCGATGCAGCGAGACGCCGGTTTTTTATCCGGCTGCGCTACTCGACAAAATGGTTCGGTATGGGCGCGAGCTTTACGAACAGCTTGCCGCGAACTCAGAGTACCGCCGCGCTTCGGATCGGGCAATTCCATCACAGTTTCGAGTGCCAAATGAAACAGAACATCCTCTGTTTGTGCAGGCGGATTTCGGATTCGTGCGTGAGCCGGATGGGAGTCTGGAACCCAAGTTGGTCGAGATACAGGGATTTCCTTCCATTTACGGCTTTCAAACAGCGTTGGCTAAGGAATACGAAACGGTTTACCGGCTGCAGTCCACAGTAGATCCAAATCTGACGACATTCCTGGGCGGTCTCAATGAGGTGGGCTATCGCGAGCTGCTGCAGCGGGCCATTCTAAATGGGCATGCGCCTGAGGAAGTGATTCTGCTTGAAATCGATCCCTACGAGCAGAAAACCCTACCCGATTTCCTAGTCACGCAGAAGATGCTTGGCATCGGGATCGCGTCGATCACGGAAGTGCGTAAACAAGGACGCAAGTTGCTGGCCGGCGGCGTGCCAGTGAAGCGAATTTATAACCGAGTCATTGTGGATGAGCTGGTGCGGAAGAGTATTCGACCGAATTTTCAGCTCACCGACGATCTGGATATCGAGTGGGCAGGACATCCGAACTGGTTTTTCCGGCTGAGTAAGTTCTCTCTACCGTGGCTGCGGCACGTGAGTGTACCGGAGACGCGATTCTTAAGTGACATCCAGAAGCTGCCGGACAATCTGGACGATTACGTTTTGAAGCCGCTGTATTCGTTTGCAGGGTTGGGCGTAAAGATTGGGCCGTCGAGAGAGGAGATCGCTGCGATTGCTCCGGACGAACGGCAGAATTACATTATGCAGCGCAAAATAGACTTCGTGCCGACGATCGCGACCCCGAGCGGGATGACCAAAGCGGAAATTCGCATCATGTATATCCGGGAAGGGAGCGAGCTGAAAGCCGTAACCACGGTTGTACGGACCGGGCGGGGCAAGATGATGGGTGTCGATTTTAACAAGAATTTGGACTGGATCGGGGCAACAGCCGGGTTTTCGATTCGGAGCGGCGACGCGAGTAATTAACGCGCAACGGGGAGCATCAGACCGTTAGCAGAAGGAGGCAGCAATGGCGGACCCGAGAGCGGGCCAGCGAGCCCAGGCGTCGGACCTGGTCAACATACCGCGGTTGATCACCAGCTACTACAGTCTTCAACCCGATCCGGGCGAACAGATGCAGCGGGTCGCGTTCGGGACCTCGGGACACCGCGGGTCTTCTTTTTCGGCGAGTTTTAACGAGGACCACATTCTTGCTATCACGCAAGCCATCTGCAGATATCGGACAGAACAAGGCACGAACGGGCCGTTATTCCTAGCGATGGACACACACGCCCTATCGGAGCCGGCGTTTGCGAGCGCGCTGGAGGTGCTGGCTGCGAATGACATCGAAGTGATGATTGACCAGGATGACGGCTACACGCCCACGCCGGCGCTCTCACATGCGATTCTGACTTACAATCGCGGCCGCAAAGAAGGGCTGGCGGACGGAATTGTTATCACTCCATCGCACAATCCGCCGGAAGACGGAGGGTTCAAGTACAACCCGCCATCGGGCGGTCCGGCCGATACGAGCGCGACGAAATGGATTGAAAATCACGCGAACGATCTTTTGCGCAGCAGGTTAGAAGGTATCGCGCGCGTTCCCTATGAACGGGCGGCGAAGAGCGCCAGAACGCATCGCTACGATTACATCTCGAATTTCGTGAACGATCTTGAGGCAGTGATCGATTTCGACGCGATCACCGGCGCAAGACTGAATTTGGGGGTCGATCCGCTAGGTGGCGCGGGAGTTGCCTATTGGCCGCGGATCGCCGAGCGATATGGCCTGAACCTCACTGTCGTGAACACGCACGTCGATCCCACGTTTCGATTCATGACGCTCGACTGGGATGGCAAGATCCGAATGGATTGCTCTTCGCCGTACGCGATGGCGGGCCTGATCGCCCTGAAGGACAGGTTCGACGTGGCGTTCGCGTGCGATACAGATCACGACAGGCATGGCGTGGTGACGCCTAGCACGGGACTTTTAAATCCGAACCATTATCTCGCCTGTGCGATCGATTATCTGTTCCGCAATCGGCCCGAATGGCGGCAGGATGCAGGCATTGGCAAAACCCTGGTAAGCAGCAGCCTTCTCGATCGCCTTGCCGCCGATCTGGGGCGCAGACTCGTTGAGGTTCCAGTGGGATTCAAGTGGTTTGTGGATGGGCTGCTGGATGGTTCGCTGGGATTTGGAGGAGAAGAGAGCGCCGGTGCCTCGTTTCTGCGGCGGGATACCGGGGCTTGGAGCACCGATAAAGACGGTTTGATCATGGGCCTGCTCTCCGCCGAAATCACGGCCAAGATCGGCAAAGATCCAGGCGAGCGATATCGGGACCTGACAAAGAAGTATGGCGACCCGGTATATGAGCGGATCGATGCGCCTGCATCACCGGAAGAGAAGACCATCTTGTCGAAACTGTCGCCCGAACAGGTGCAGGCGAAAGAACTCGCGGGCGAGCCGATTGTGGCGATGCTGACCAAAGCTCCGGGAAACAGTGCCGCCATCGGCGGCTTAAAAGTCGTAACGAAGAACGGATGGTTCGCGGCACGGCCATCCGGCACCGAGAACGTGTACAAGATCTACGCTGAGAGCTTTCTCGGCCAGAAGCATCTGCGGCAGATTCAAGAGGAAGCGCAGGCATTGATTTCGAGAACTTTCCAGGTTGCGGCAGCAGCCGGCGGACGGCTCCATGGCTATCCGGCCGGCAGATAGCGCTCGACATCCCGCCGGAACGCGATCCTCGAAAGCCGCTCTCGGTTTAAATACTGTACTATTGCGAGTACATCTGTTCGTTAAGGGAGTTGCTAAAACTATGACGGAACGATTCCGTGCGCGTCGGCGAAATACGGCCCGCGTCTGTTCCATTGTCGCCATACTTGTGGCCCTGTCGGCCGGAGGCGTGACAACCTGGGGTCAGGAAGTGACCGCAACCATCAACGGTATCGTGACCGATCCATCCGGTGCCGCAATCTCTGGCGCAAAGGTCACCGCAACCGATTTAGACCGCAGCGTTAAAACCACCACCACAACCAATGCTGTCGGAGCGTACACGTTTCCGCGCCTGCCCGTGAGCCGTTATTCCGTTCGTGTGGAAGCGAACGGTTTCCAGGCTGCAGAGAAACCGGAGATCCTTTTGGTGTTGAACCAAATCGCCAAGGTCGACGTGCAGTTGCAGGTTGGAAATGTCAACCAAACCGTGGAAGTCAGCTCCGCCGCGCCCATCCTGCAAACGGAGTCCACGCAGGTGGGCACGCTCATCGACTCGCATGCCATTGTGAATATGCCTCTCTCCACTCGCAATTATGGGCAGTTGGCGTTATTGGCGCCCGGCGCGGTGACTACCAATGCATCCGCCTTCGCGGGCGGCTCTGGTGCCAGCGCCGGTTTGAACACGTTCTACAGCGGCCGTCCGTACATAAACGGCAATCGCGAGCAGGACGACAACTACATTCTCGACGGTCTCGATAACAACCAGAGCGATGAGGGAGGCGTCGCCTACGCGCCTAGCCCGGATGCCATCCAGGAATTCAATTTGATTACCACCAATGCGTCATCTGAATTCGGGAATTATCTGGGCGGCATCATCAACGCGACGCTCAAATCCGGCACAAACCAGTTCCACGGGGATGTCTTCGAGTTCTTCCGCAATGACAAGCTGAACGCCAATCTCTGGCAAAATAACTGGAACAATCTTCCGCGCCCGCTGCTCCGTTATAACGAATTTGGCGCAACCGCCGGCGGCCCGATTATCAAGAACAAGGTGTTCTTCTTCGCCGATTATCAGGGTGAGCGCTACGATCAGCCCGCCACCAGCGGCGGCTTTACGGTGTTCACGGCTGCGGAACGGACCGGCAACTTCGGAGACCTCTGTACCAGCATCGGCGGCTCGTTTACCGGGGCTGGGGTGTGCAGCAACCCGGCCGGTCAGCTCTACAACCCCTACTCAAGCAACTCGCCATCGGGCCGCTCCATATTTGCCTTTAACAAAATTCCGGCAAATCTGATCGACCCCGCTGCCGCCAAAATTGTTTCTTCGTCTCTCTATCCCGCGCCCATCAACGGCAACTTCACGAATAACCAGGTGAACATTGGTCATTCTTACACCAATGGCGATCAGGGCGATGTCAAAATCGACTGGGCCGCCACGGATAAAGATCACGTGTACGGGCGCTATACCCAGCAATACGTTACGAATCCAACTACTAACAGCCAGGCTTTGTTGTTTAATTCATCCAATGTATTTCCGCTGTACAGCGGGGTTCTCGACTGGACCCACACTTTTAATCCAAGCTTCGTGAACGAGGCGCGCGCCGGGGTCAATTATTTTCCCGTCAGCGCCTACAGCACGGTCAGCAATGGTACCGGGCAAAATCTCGGCTCGGTATTCGGAATCCCGGGCATACCCTCCACCTTCCTGCCTACCATCGATCTGATTAACAGCCTTGTCAGTAACATTGGCACGACGGATATCGAACAGGCTTTCAACGATACGGTCATTCAGGCCGAAGATACTGCCATTCTTGTCAAGGGCCGCCACACGATGCATATGGGTTTCCAGTTTTTGCGCTATCGCGACGATGTGTTCTACTCGGGTCAAGGCGGCGCGGCCGGCATGTTTGATTTCAACGGTCAATATACGGCGCTCGGCGGCAGCACCAGCGCGCTCGGAAACGGCGGGGCCGATTTCATGCTCGGTATGCCCGAATTTCTCGAACTCGGTCAAAACGTCGGAACGCGTGGCCTTCGCTACAGCGCATACGGCGCATTTTTCCAGGATGATTGGCATGTCAATGATCACCTGACGCTGAACCTCGGGCTGCGCTACGAACTGCACACCCCGGAATATGAAGTCGATAACCGGGCGACAAATTATGGCGAGTTTACCGGCCAGGTCTATCTGGCCGGCAATGGGTCGAACTGCGGTTACTCAAATTGCCAGGCTTTGTATAACCAGTACAACGGAATTACCAACTATGAACCGCGCATCGGCTTGGCTTGGACTCCGTTCGATAGCAGAACCGTCATTCGCGCCAGTTGGGGCCTGACTGATTTCTTCGAAGGAATCGGCGTGGCTAATATCCCCGCTGCGAATCCGCCGTGGCAAGGGGCGGGCCAGCAAAGCTATCTCGCGACAGACCCGCTGCCGGGCAGTACTCTCAGTCAAGGCTTTAACGTATTGCCTCCGCCGGTCTGTACGCCCACCACGGTACTCGCAACGCCTTCGCCGGCCTCTTGCTTCCAAAGTCAGACCATTCACATCATCGATCCAAATTATCGGCCCACCGTCTCCGAGCAGTGGAACTTCACCGTTCAACATCAATTCGGCAACTCGACTACCGTACAGGTTGCCTATGTGGGGGAAAAGAACACTCATCTCACGAACATTTACTACGGCCATCAGCGCGTTCTGAACCCGAACGGCACGGTTTCGAACAGCCTCTACTTAGCGGGCAATCCGGCACTGCATTTGGAAACCGGCGGTGTTGTCGGCCATAACGCCGGTATCGAACGCGTCATCGACACCAACGGCTACGGCAATTACAATGCGTTCGAGGCGTCCGTGCAGCACCGGTTGTCGAGTGGCCTGGATTTTCAGTTAAACTATACTTTCTCGAAGTGCCTGACCAATGCGCCGGGCTTCTTTGGCCAGTACGGCGATGCCAATTCCGGGCAGACGCAGGCCAATGGCGGTTACGCTTTCCCACAATACACCTATAATCAGGCGGCCGATTATGGTTACTGTCCGAACGATGTAGCGAATGAGTTCAACGGTTATGTGACTTACGACATCCCATTCGGCCGCAATCGCATGTTCGGCGCGGATTCGAATAAAGTGGTCGACGCCGTTTTGGGCGGGTGGCAAATGAATCTTCTCCTGAACGTGCATGGCGGATTCCCATTTGAGGTAACCGCCGCCGATAATTCCGGTACGCGTTCGGGAAACGCTCGCGCCAATTGTATCGCCTCTCCGATTGTTTTTGGAGCTCGGGACAGTTCCAAAGGCGGTTATCAGTACTGGGATCCTGCGACCTTCGTGCAGCCGGCGGTCGGTCACTTGGGCAGTTGCGGTACGGGTGTCATTCGAGGACCGGGGATGACCGAAGCCGACCTGGGCATCTCGAAACTGTTCCACTTTACGGAATCTCAAAGCCTGGAAGTGCGCGGAGAAGCGATCAACGTCGCCAATACCGTCATCCTCAACGCGCCGACTGGCAGAATCGGAGCCAGTTTTGGTCTCGTTCAGTCAGCGCAGTTGCCGCGTAACTTCCAGCTCGCTTTGAAATATAACTTCTGATATGGAGTGACCTTATCAAAGGTCGGCACTGCGTAAATCGGGTGAAGCGAACGAAGCCATTCGGGAGCAAAGGCTCGCGGAAGAGATTCAAGCGGGGCAGAGGGCCGGCTATACGCGAAAACTTAACCCGGCGGTGCCTCCATAACGAACTGGAACGCCTAGGCCAGCCGCGCGTCTGGGAAAATTGGGGTGGCCGGAATGGCCAGAGACGTTGTGCGGACATTTTGCTGCGCGGTATGTTTCGTTCTTTTGAGCGCGATGGCGTACGCCCAGAATACGCCTGTCGATTCCTCGGCGATGCAAGCCTACGAGGCCCACGCGACGGCGGTCAGCGGGCAAGTCACTCGAATCCGGGATCAGCGGCCCTGGGTGCTGAGTACCGGGGAGCGAGTGCCCGTGCAACAGGTCATTACGACCGGAGCGGACGGCTATGCGCGCTTCGAGGTAGCGGGAGGGAGCAGTTTCGAGATTTTCGGGAACTCGCGTGTGATTTTTCGCCAGAACACCGCGAGCGCAGGAGATTTGCTGGACGTGATGGCCGGCCGCGTGCGCATTCACCTTCAGCCGACCATTGATCAGATGCAGCTACGGGTATTTTGTCCGGTGGCGAGTATTAGCACACACGAGCCCGCAACCATTGCCGTGGGTGTGGATGAGGACGAAACAACGCGACTGGACGTCATTGAAGGCGAAGTGCGGGTCCAACATACGCTACTACCCCGCAACGAACCGGTGCTCGTGAAAGCAGTGGATGCGATTCTTATCCAGAAAGACCAGCCGATTTCTCGCCGGGTGGAGCGCGGAACTCTTTATCGGTATACCGTGAAAATTCTAACCGCTATCACGTTTGGACACCCGGGGCACAATGCGGAGCCGATCGAACAGAACAAATTTGTAGCCGATGCGCAGCCGTTCTGTCCATAAGAAGCTTTGAGATGTCAGCCGTTGCGCGGCTACAATGAAGGCGAGTGATGTGCGCCCGGCGGCAAATCCCGCTTTTAATTGGTACGAGTGCGTTGCTTTTCAGCGGGTTCGCGGCAGCGCAAGCCCAAAGCCCAAATCCCGTCAGACAGCCACAGACCTCCATACCGGGAGCAACGGCGCCCCAAGCTCCCGCGACAGTCAGCCGGCAACGGGCGCAGGCGGAAGCTGGTCTCGAAAGTCCGTGGGATGTCCGGAGGATCATCGAAAAGGTTTTGAACGACAACGAGCAACTTCGATCGTTGCTGGCGCAGGTCGGCCCCCAGCAATGGTACGACCGAAAAGGCGCGCCGAGTACCTATGTCGTTCAGGCGCAGACGGCGCAAACGCAGTTAAAGGATGTCGTCTACACGGCGCAACAATTCTCGCAGAAGACGGAGAGTCTCTCGCTGGCGCTCGACCTCTATTTCCGTTTGGAGGCGCTGGAAGTAACTGCACGTTCTTTGGACGAAGGCGCGGAACGATACGGAACAAGGACGATAGCCGACAAGCTGCAAGCCTTGATTGCTCACAATTTCAATACACGAGAGCGATTCCGGGATTACATTCGCGATCTGGCCGCGAGCACCGAACAGAATTTCAAAATCGCGGATGACGAAGCGCAGCGCTGTCGCGCTATCATCAGCAGAGAACCTCCCGCCTCAAACAGGACGAAGAAGTATTGATGGAAGCCGTTGCATTCACGTGTTCAATCTGTGGGGAAGGGTCGCGTGAAATTTGTGTCTTCTGTACGAAGGACGCATGCGTAAATCATCTGTGTGAACGGTGCCGCCGATGCAGCGATTGCTGCGAATGCGAGGTGCCACTGAGTAGGGAGAGGAGCGGTCAGCTCGAAGCAGTAGCGAATGGCGCCGTTGAACCGGCGCTTGTGCACAACGGCGCGGGGCCTCAATCCTGACCGAAATAAGTTCCGGGCGTGCGCCGCTTAGGCTTCATCCTTGGCGCGGATGCGCTTCTTCTTGGGATGCACGGCTTCTTGCAGCACGGGTTCGCGGTCGCCGCTGACCCAGGCATCCTGAATTTCCTTTTCGTCTAAACCTGCCAGTCTACCCGCAAGCACGAATGCGGGCAGGGCGTCCGGCAGATTATGCCAGCGCGCCATCTCGATCACGGAGGGGAGCGCCCGTTCGCGCAGCAAGGAGAGTGCTTCGGGGTTGCGGTTTTCGGTCAGATCGACCAGCGCAAGAGCCGCATTGTGCCGGTCTGACCATACCACCGAGTTCATCAATTCTACAAACCAGGTCGGTTCGATATGGATGTGCTGCTCGGGGTGAAGTTTCGCCCCTACCGCCACAGCCTTAAGCGACCGCATGGCGTTATCCCGGACCGTATCCTGCTGGTCCTGGAGAGCGTATTGCAGACTATCGAGCATGACCGTTTCGGCACGCGGCAACCGAGGCGCGTACTGCATGAGATAGGCAGCTATGGTGCGCTGTTCGGTATCGCCCGATTCACGCAGCACCTGGTCGATAACGGCCAGATCGCGCGCGACAAACGGTATGAAGGACTGCTGTAATTGACGGCATTCCGGGTCCGCCATCAGCGAGTAACCGTTGGTGAGATCCTGGTCCGCATTGTTTCCACGGATGCTGTCAGCCACGGCATCGAGAAAGGTGTGATAATTTCCGACAAGCTCTACCGGGAGTGCGACATCGCCAGTAGGCGCCGGATGGAATTCGAAATGAGCGACTTGCTTTTCCTGGACGCCGACGTACAGAATCATTCCGCGTTGCACGCAGCAGGCGGCTTCCACACGGGAGGCGAGCACACCTGGAACTTTGTCGATGCGCTCTTCAATGTCTTCGCGCCCCGGCAGAGGATCGCCTTCTTTCGCACCTACCGCGAACCTGATCTTTTGGACCGAAACTTTGCGCGCGCCGTAGATTTCGATGGAGCCGATGCGCGGGCTGATGTCCTCGCCGACAGCGCTAAAGGCAAGCGCCGCAAGGCACACCACCAGCGCCAGAGTACAACCGTATTTCACAACTCTAGTATCGGACGGATACCGCAGCGCTTCCGGTTACGCCTGTTTCTGTGCGATGTCGCCGATCACGGGCAGCTTGACCATTTTGTTGGTGTATGCCGCATACATCAGGTACAGCCACAAAATGAAAATGCAGAGATCATACAGGCGATACAGGTAAACGAACGACCACAGATGAGTGATGGCCATGAAGATGCCAACGAAGATGGCCAGCACGATCGATAACAGGATAACTGCGACGCTGAAGAAAATGGACTGGAAGGCATGAAAGCGAATGCGCTTGTTCTGGTTGTATGGACCGAGGAGCAGGAAAATGATACCCGTGATCAGGCCGAAAAGATAACAAAGGGCGCCGGCCGCATTTTCCGGTAGTCCGGGGGCCTGCGCTATGGGTTGAGCCGGCGCGTTGTAGCTGCCTCCGGCTGCCGGACCAGAGGCAGAACCGGCGCCGCTGGAGCTAACGTGAGTTCCGCAATTCGGACAGAATGTGCCCGTCACCTGCGCGCCGCAATTCGGACAAAATGCCATGCGTCTCCTGAGTGGCGCAATTCGCCACGATTTCCGAGTCTATCCCACGTAGAGCGAAAATGCTATACCACGGCAGGTGCACGCTGTACGCGCGAGAGTACCAGATTGATCAGTACCATGACCAGCGCGAAGATCGGGATAAGCAGCAGAGCGTGGCGGTAATCGCCTCCTTGCGCCAGTTTGCCGATAATCGGTGAGCTGACGACCAGGCCAATCCAGCCGCACGTAATGGCGATGCCCATGGCCGTTGCAACGCCTCGCGGGAATGTGTCGCCGACGATCGCCAGAGTTGTTGGAAAGACCGGCGCCATGCTGAGACCTGCGCAAAAGACAGCGATGGTAATTGCCACCGTGGCGTTGAGCTGCAGCATCGCGTACGTTGTGATCGCCATGCAAATGGCCGCTGCCAGGGTGACCTTCAAGGCCGGAATTCGGGTCAACACGCGGGAGACGACCACGCGACCCACAAGGATTCCGAATGCGAAGCCGTAGCTGACCACGTGACCGGCAGTCCTTTCGTCGAAATGAGCGGTAATGAGATAGAGTTTCAGCCAGTTCCAGACGCCCACCTCACAAGCGACATAGAGAAATAGGAAAAAGGAAAGCAGCATGAGGGCCGGCCGCGAGAGCAGAGGAGGAACTTCATTGAGGCGGAAACTCGCTTCTCCGGAGGGAGAGGGCATTTTGGCTGCGGTATTCACAATTAAGGCGAGCACTGTCAAGCCGGCGATTAGATAACAAACCAGAGCGGGAGAAATATGCTCGCTCGCCACGTAAGTGGTGACAATACCGCCGAGTCCGAAAAAAAGGTTTAAGAAATTCAGAGCAGACCCGCGGCGGCGCGGTTCAACCGCTCCGACCAAAGCGTTGGCGCCCGTGACGACAATTCCGCCGCCCACGCCCAGTATGAAATACACGATCAGCAGACCGGTGTAGCCGTGCGCGTTCGGAGCCAGAATAAGCGACGCAATGATGAGCACCAAACCAGA
Source organism: uncultured Acidobacteriaceae bacterium (assembly GCA_963722935.1). Taxonomy (GTDB): domain Bacteria; phylum Acidobacteriota; class Terriglobia; order Bryobacterales; family Bryobacteraceae; genus Bog-105. The sequence goes on from CAVROY010000004.1 coordinate 1,295,708, forward strand.
AAGCAGCGCGGGTTTGTTGCCTTTGATATCGATAAAGGGGCCGGCTGAGAGCGAAGCGACAACCAGGCCGAGGGCGTAAAACATCGCCAGGTTGCCCTGCTGCTCCGCCGTGAGCAGATAGCTGGGAAGGAGTGCACCCAGAATCGGCGCGATCAAACCGTAGACGAAAATGGCCAGCGTGGCCGCTGCAATGAGCACCGAAGAATCGTATCAAACGCCGACGGTTGCCGTTGTCTTGCGGCAGGCGACTTCTGAAACGATGGCCGCGGCCTGCCGGCAATCTTCACGACTCACATCGAGGTGAGTGACCATTCGCATTTGAGTAGGAGTAATGCCGTTGGCGAGGACTCCGCGTGATTTCAGCTCGTTACTAAATTCGGCAGTTGAGAGGCGTAAGCCCGAGATATCGAAGAGCAGAATGTTCGTCTGGACGCGCGTCGGATCGATAGCAATCCCCGGAATCTCCGCTAATTGCACGGCCAGATAGCGAGCGTTTCGATGATCTTCCTGGAGACGAGCCGGAGAATCTTTGAGCGCGATCAATCCTGCGGCAGCGAGAACGCCGGCCTGCCGCATGCCCCCGCCAAGCCGCTTGCGATACAAACGGCCCTGCTCGATAACTTGTCTGGAGCCGACGAGCATCGAACCGACTGGCGCTCCTAGGCTCTTGGATAAGCAGAACATCACCGTATCGGCATCCCGGGCCAAGCGGGAAACCGGTGCCCCAATGACTACGGAGGCATTGAAGATCCGTGCACCGTCGATGTGAACCTTTATCCCGCGCTGATGAGCTTCCGCGCAGATCTCGTCGATCACGCTGAGCGGATATACAGTACCGCCTTGCAGGTTGTGCGTGTTTTCGATTGAAATCAGAGTGGTGGGAGAATTGTGAGGCGTCTTCGGGCGCAGGGCGGAGGCGATCCGCGGCCAGGTCATGATGCCGTCGGAGGTCTCGACGGTTCGCGCCAGGCAGCCGGAAAACCAGGCCATCATCGAGAGCTCCATATCGTTGAGATGTGACCGTCCTTCCGTAATGACTTCTTCACCGTGGTTGGTGTGTACCTTGATGGCGACGGTATTGCCCATCGTGCCGGTCGGGACGAACAGACCCGCTTCTTTGGCGAAGATCTCCGCGGCGCGTTCTTCCAGGCGGTTGATGGTGGGATCTTCGCCGTAAACATCGTCGCCGACCTCAGCATTGGCCATCGCGGCGCGCATCTTCTCACCCGGTCGGGTGACGGTATCGCTCCGAAGATCGATGAAGGGACACGAGAGATCGCCGGCTGAATCAGACACCGATGAACTCCTCAAAGATTTCATTTGATACGAGCACTCCGCGCTTTCGAAAGGCGCAAGCGCTTTCCTTCGTGCTCGAGCATGCCCGCACGGACGTGCTTTTCAATCGGCTGAGCAAAGCGCGACCACTCGAGCTGTGTAGGCTCGATGCCGTGCGCCAGACGAAGGCCGACAAAAAAATGCTCTTCGGAAATATCAGTCAGGATGAGCTCCGGGGGTGCGGGCGTGGCGCATTCCTGCTGCGCAAAATACGCCTCGAGGGTGTTCGGATTTGACCAGCGATGCTTACCGTCAAAGGAATGGGCATCCAAGCCGAAGCCAACATACGGCTCGAGCTCCCAATATTTCAAGTTGTGCCGCGACTCCCAACCGGGCAAAGCAAAGTTGGAGATTTCATAGCGCCGGATCTCCATGTTCGCGAGGCGTTCGACAGCAATCTCGTACAGATCTGCCGTGAGATTCTCATCGGGAACGGTGGTCGCGCTGTAGCGGCTGCCGCCGAGTAATAGCTCATTCCCTAAGCGGCTGTCCTCATCGATCTCAAAGATATACACCGAGACATGCGGAGGTTGAAGACGTTCCAACCAGTCGAGCGAGTCTTTCCAGGATTGGATGGTTTGGCCGGGCAATCCGACGATCAGGTCGATGTTGATGTTGGCGATGCCCGTATCGCGCAACATAGCGACTTCGGCGGCAACGACCTCTGCTGTATGCTTGCGGCCCGTGAGACGGAGTTCCGCTGCAATGAACGATTGAACCCCCAAGCTCACTCGATTTACGCCGCACTCCTTCCAGACGCGCAGGCGATCGCGAGTGATGCTTCCTGGAGCGCATTCGAGTGTCACTTCGCCCAGGCGAGCGGCAGGAATGACATCCAGCAATTGCGACAGCAAATCAGCGGGCATCAGACTCGGCGTGCCGCCTCCGAAATAAACAGTTTCAGGAAGCCAGCGCCAGGTGTGCGCATGCACTTCCTTCAGCAAAGCGCTCTGATACCGCGCCTTCATGTCCTCGGAAAATACACCGGACGAGAAGTTGCAGAAGGTGCACTTCTGATTGCAGAACGGATAGGAAATGTAAACGCCAGACATGAGTTGAAAACTCTCTTGGATTACAAACTCACTTCCTGCTGAATGAGCTGCTCGATGGCGGAGCGGATCAATTCGTCCAAGGTTTGGTTGTTTTCTGGGAGGACGAAGGCGTTTTTCACGGGGTCCCAGTCGAGTTTATAGCTTTTCGAATGCGCGGAAACCCAGATCTGGCGGACGGGAGTGTTCGGGCTCACGACAAACTTCGCTCTCGGCTCCTCAAACTCGATTGCGAGCGCGCCGGAGTTGAAATCAGGCTCAAACTCGTACTCATCCGAGGCGGCGGAGAGCTTTTTGTAAAGCGACTGCAAGGCGGTGTCCGCCCGGTTCTTAAATTCCTGTTCGTCCATGGTACTTATCCACATTCTCTCTCCCGCCCTGAACTTTTGGTAACTTTACACTGCAGGGTGTCATCTGCTAACTGCGCAGCCAGCCATGGAGCCTTCCTGTGTCCAGCACAGCCTTATCCCCGGGACAAGCCGGCTGTTTTGCGATTATCTCTACAACTTCGATCGCGTAAAGACCTTCTATCCTGCACATTTCAGTGAGCTGGGAAAGCTAATTGAATCGGCTAAGACTGTTCAGTTCCCGGATTCGAGACGCGAACCAATTGTCGCCGCGCTTCGAAAACAGAACGGCGATTCGCCCGCGCTGGCCAAGCTATCCCAACCCGGCACTGTGGCGGTAGTCACTGGTCAACAGGTCGGGCTCTTTTCCGGACCGGCGTACACAATCTTCAAGGCGCTCACCGCGGTTCGGTTGGCGGAGTACCTAAACCAGCAGGGTATAGCGGCTGTCCCCATCTTCTGGCTCGCGACCGAAGATCACGATCTGGCGGAAGTGGATCACGCCTGGCTGTTCAATCAAGACGCGAAGCCGAGCAAAGTATCGGTGACGAATACTGTTACCAATGGTGGCCCAGTCGGCAACGTAGAGCTCAGCACCGTTCCGCTTGGCGAATTACGCGACGCACTGGGCGAACTGCCGTTTGCGGATCAGGTGATGGATAAGATCGCCGCAGCGTATCATCCCGGCGTAACGCTGGGGAACGCTTTTCGCGCCTTCCTTCAGGACGTCTTAGGCGATTTTGGCTTATTATATTTGGATCCGCTTGCGGTTGAAGTCCGCGAAATCGCCGCTGATTTCGTGCGGCATGCGATAGATGGAGTACCGGAACTTATCGCGGCTTTGCGAGAACGGAACAATGAGCTGGCGGCGGCCGGCTACCACGCGCAGGTTCTAGTGGAAGAAGATAGCTCACTCTTCTTCTTATTAACCGAAAACAGGCGCACGGCGCTCAGGTGGAAAGACGGGCACTTCGTCACGAAGGAGCGTTCTTATACGACAGCCGAATTGAAGGCAATTGCAGATCGCGTTTCACCGAACGCGCTGCTCCGTCCAGTGATGCAGGACTATTTGTTGCCGACGGTCGGTTATGTGGGTGGCCCGGCGGAGACTGCTTACCTTGCGCAGAGTGAGGTGCTGTACCGGTCCCTGCTCGGGCGCATGCCGGTCGTCTTTCCCAGGAACAGTTTCACACTTCTCGATGAGCGGGCGACGAAACTGCTGATGCGCTACAACTTGCATGTTGCGGATCTTTTCCAGCATCAGGAAAGACTCAAGAGTGAAATCGCAGCAAAGCTGGTGCCGCGCGACTTGACCGGGCGGTTGGAGGGTGTTCGATCGGATATAGCTTCGGCGCTGGGCGGTTTGCAGCAGGATCTCAGGCATTTCGATGCCACGCTCGAGTCGGCGGCGAAAAAGAGCAGCGCGAAAATTCTCTACCAAGTGGATAAGCTGGCGCGCAAAACGGCCCGTGAAGCGCTACAGCGCGATGAACGCGGAACACGAGACGCAGCCTACCTGACGAACCTGGTTTACCCACACCGGCATCTGCAGGAGCGATTCTACTCCATCGTGCCGTTCCTGGCGAAACACGGATCGGATCTCCCCCAAAAATTGCTAGATGAGACGCAACTCGCCTGCCCGGATCACATGATCCGCACCGTTTGAGACGAAGCTAAATTCTATTTGAAGCGTTTTCGATACTGAATATCGAGACCGAACTCGCCGTTGTCGTCTCGCAGAGCGACCACAGAGTAATTCGCACTGAATGCCCACTCCAATCGGAAAATCTGTTCCGCCGTTTGAGACAAATTGGTGACGTATGTCACCGTGATCTGGCGAGAGATGTCCTGTTCCACTGTCAGACGCGCTTGTGGCGTTGTGGAGATTCCCTGTAACGCCATCGGATCGATTCGAATATTAGTCACGCCGAATAGTTTCGAAAGAGGGCTCGAGGACGACGAGGATGAGAGGGCTTGGCCGAGAACGGTGCTGGCGCTCGATTGCAAAGCGGTAACATCATTCGTCAGTTGAGCAGTGGGAGCGCTGGATCCGATGACCGGTGTGCGGCCGACCGTGAGCAGAGCGATGATGTCTCTCGGCTGCAGGGGCGGGTCGGAACGATAGTTGATATTCAGGCGGCCGAGCTGACCCGAGATCGTGATATCCACCGTGATTCCCCGCACAACCGTTTGTAAATCCAGATTCAATACAGGGTCGATCTTAACGGGATTGACGAACGATACATCGCCGCGGTTGATACTATACTTCGCGCCGAACACTTTAATATCGCCCTGATTTGCCGAGATATCTCCAAGCAGGACCGGATGTGCGGGCGTGCCGCGCAGATGAAGATCGATATCGGCTTGGAGATCGCGGCTCAACTCTGTATTGAATTGGACGTTCGGAGCGTTCTCGAAGTGCACGTCAAACTGCATTCCCGTGAAGAAATCTTTCTCGTTTGCTGACGCCTGAGCGCTAACAGCAAGCGCAGTGAGTAAGCTGCCCACATCTGAATTTGGATTGAGAACGACGCGGGAAATCGTGGCTGTTCCGGAAAGCATGCTGCTTTCACTGCTTCCGGTAAGGCGCAGTTGCGAGTTGCCCGTGACGCTGATACCGCCCGCGTAACGCACGCGCACGTTTTGAGCATTCGCTTCGAGACGATAAATAAGCGGTCCCGAGGCGCCAAAACGGACGAAGCCGCCAAGCGCCAGCTCACCTCCGCCGGTCTGAGCGGTGAGTTTCTCAATGGTGGCGCGATTGCGGTCGAATTTCACGCTTCCGGTGACCGCTGTGAGACCGTTGGGTACGTCTTTAAAGAAGAAAGCGCCGTTCTTCAGCTCAAGTGTTCCGCTAACAGCGGGGCTGGATGGCATTCCCTCCACGGAGGCCGAGACCAGAGAGAGTCCGGAAGAGTGGACGTTCGGATCGAGAAGCTGAAAAAACCGCAGATCCATAGCGCCGCGAATATTCAGATGCAACGCTCGGTGCGGAAGGTATGGAATCGCGCCGGTTAGCGACAGGCTGCTGTCCTTCCCGCCGATTTGGAAGCTGCGAATGGTGGCAGCGCCGTTAGAGGCATCCAGAATAATAGGGCTTAAATTGCGGAACACCAGATCGCTACTCTGCTTCTCACCTAGCTCGACCCCTACCCCGGAAGTGAGCTCGAGCTGGTGTACGTTTACCGTGCCGTGCAGCTTTCCAGACTCCCGCAGCGGCCCTTCGAACGACAACCCACCCGAAAGAAAACCGTCAACGGGCAGCGGTTGCTTACGTGCTGGGTCGAGCAGCGCGGCGAGCGTGGAGAGTTGGATCTTATCAAGCTGCAATTCTCCTTTGGCCGGATTGCCTCCGACCAATTGAACGCGAGCATCCCCCGATAAACGGCTCTCCCTAAGCTCGCCGGAAAATTTTGTATCGAGCACCTGGCCGTGCGTAGAAGCGTTAAAGGTGATATTTCCATACGGCACGTTATTTACGGTCACGTTGCGAAATACGGCAGTGCCATTGGCTACGGTGGGCTCAATGCGATCTGGTGTGACATGTGCGGCCCCTTCGGCGTGGATCTCAAATCGCGCATTCAGACCGGGCTCATATCGGCGTGCGTACGCAAGCCCGGCGAGCGGAAACCCATTGCTGGAAACCTGAATTCGCAGGTCGCCGTGGCCCCAGTCTTGCGGGCCGCGTTTGTAGCTACCGGAAAATGTGACGAGCGCTGGGCCCGCTTTCACGTCACCGCGACTGACGCGAATTTCGCCGTCCTGGACGTCTGCCGTCAAATGGATCTCGTCAAGCGTCTCGCCATAAGCATCGAGGTTTCCGATATTCAGATGGATATTGCCATGTGGATCTGTAAGCGAACCGGTGAAGTCGGCCGAACCGGCTGCAACACCATGAACAAAAGGGATGATCCTGAACCGGGTCGGAAACTTGCTCAAATCGGCGTCCGAGAACTGCATTTGGAGACGAAGCACGCCAGCAGAATTCAGCCCCCAGTCTGCGAGACCGATACGGCCGCTACCGGTGGCATGCAGCACTGGGGAGTCAATAACTGCTGAGGAGAATTCGAGGCTCTTCGGCGTCACAACGACGCGCGATTGAACTTGATCCCACGTTTTTCCGTCGAGATGGAAGTGCGTAATTTGGAAATTGCCAGCGAGCAAAGGATCATGGAGCAATCCAGTGAGCGCTCCGTCGAAATGCGCCCGCCCATTGTCGGTGAGAACCGGGAACGAGAAGGATCGAAGATTGGGAGCAGCAAGAATCAGCGCGGGCTCAATATCGCTGATATTCGTGGTGTCGAGCGTCGTTTGTAAGATTTCACCCCAAGCTCCTGAGAAAGAAACTTGCGTGGAGGGCAAACGCAGAGACGAGCTACCGAACTCGACCAGGTTCCTGGCCTGGCGATACGTGAACTCCAGATTACCCGAAACCGGAATACCCGGCCGTGCAGGTGCCAACTGGAGCTTCGTCTGAAGCAGCAGGTCGCGGATTGGGCGATCGAGTCCCGCCTGGAGGTGAACATGGCCATTCGCGATGGCGCCGTAGGGGAGAGGCTCTCGATGGAATAGAGCAGTGAATTCCCTGATACCGAGACCCGAGACACTTCCGTCGAGCCGGAGCTCGCGATATCGCGCTGCCTCCGCCTCACCCGTCAGGCGGGCACCCAGCGCGTTGACTGTCAGATGTTGTAACATCACACCCTGAAGATTCGCTCGTACGTTAGACGCGAACGAAGCGTTCCTCATAAAGAAGGACCCGGAGCGGCATTCGAGCTGGGTACCCGCGAGCCGGCCTGAAAATGTGAAAGAAGCGGACTCGTCGTAATGAAGAGTGCCGTCCGCTGTCAGTTGGCCCGCACGAAGAGCGCTAAGCGCGGATCGTTTCCCTAGGTCAGCCCCATCCACCTGCACCGCGATGTGAAACTCCGCAACGGGGCGCGAAAATTGCAGTAGCGCGCCGCTCGCCTGAAGGCGTGAGGCATTGGATCTGAATTCAGCCTGCTGAACAGTAAGCCGATCCTTCGCAAGCTGTACCCGCGCATCCATCCAGGCGTCGAATTCCGGCCAGCGATTCGAGATGAGTTGCAACCTCTGAGACCCGAGATGCGCATCATAGCGACGTGCCAGCCGATCATATGTGAGCAGAACAAAGACGGCATTACCGCGCGCGTCCAGCGGGACCTCGCGGGCGTTTGCTTCAATCAGGCCGTCGCGAAATTCAAGGCGCTTCACCTTTAGATTGAGCAAAGCCTCCACGGTTTCAGCCGTATGCAAACGTCCCGCTTTAGGAGACGGTAAGTTGGTTGTGCCATCGCGGCCAATGAGTAGGTGGACTTGCGGGCGGTCGACGACGAGAGAAGCTATATCAATGTTGCGCTCGAACGCCGAGACAATCTTGAGTCCCAAGCGAATCGAGTTGGCGCGAAAGAGAGGCTGTGCGCCCGCGGGTTCATTACCACGCACAATTAGATTCCGGAATTCGGCTGTGAGCGAGCGCCAGTTGTAGTTGAATGCGCTGAGTTCCACGGTTCCGCCGGTTGCCTGCTCGATTGCGGCGATCACTCGTTCTCTGACCTTATTCCTAAACCAGCTCGTCTTTATTACATAAAAGGCGACACCCAGCGCCAAAACGAGCACTGCCGTCAAGGCGGTAGCAGCGATCGCCAGAATGCGAAGTTTGCGTCTCATGACAAGTTATTCGAGCGACTTATCCAAGTAAACGATCTCGATCTGCTTGCGCTTTTCAGCAAGCCAGGTGTTGAGTATTTCGCCAGTTCGCTGGTCGATGAGCGATTTTCGGATGGAATCCCGCGAGGCTGATAAGGTCGGCGGCACCGCGCCAGGATGCTCGGCTTTCCACTTTGCCATCGCTTGTTCATAGTAGGCTTGCATGTCGGCATCGGAGATATCGGTATCAGGGCGGAATCGAAATTCGACGAACTGCAGCGTCATGAGTTGCAGAGTAAGGTGATCGCGCAGTACATCTTCGGAAACGTTGTAAGCGGCCAGAGCCTGCTGATATTCAGAATCACTGTGAAACTCGTCCTGCACTTTCTTGAGATATGCAGCCACCTCCACCGTGTCGGGCAGGGGATAGTGGCTTAGCTCCATTTCACGCTTGATGATTAACTGCGCCACCAGACGATCTGCTGCGGAACGTCTGGCCTCGGTGTCACGTCCGATCGGTTGATGATTTAGCAGAGCCGTAACACGTAGGTCTTCATCAATCTGCATCTCGGTTATGACCTGCCGCCCTACCGTAATCGCGATGCGATCGACAATTGTGGCGCGGAGCGTCGCAAGCGATAGCGCAATCAGAAGCAGGTGTTTCATCAAAAGGCTTGACCCAGTGAAATATGAAATTGAAAGGCGTTGATTTTTTGGACGGTCGCGATCGCCGTTCCGTTAATATAATCCTCCAACGTGCCCTTTAACCCAAAGAATCGCGGGGCGTCGGGACTAAATGAAAGATCGACACGCACGGGACCGATGGGAGTGCGATAACGAAACCCGAAACCAACTGCCTGCACTGTGTAGTTGAAATCCTGCAGATTCCGCTGCCGAAAGCGGAGGCTGAAATCGTCGATTGAGTCGTATACGTTTCCCGCGTCTTCAAAGAGGACGCCCGCGAGATTGTCACCGTATAGGGGGAATCGCATTTCTAGATTGTTTATAAACAGTGCGTTCCCTCCCAAGGGAAAGCCGGTGGTGGAATCGCGAGGCCCCGCCTGAAAATCCGGAAACGCGCGGATAGAAGTAGAACCGCCGGAGTACAGACGTTCCGCCAGCGGAATGGCTGGGCGCCCACCGGTACGCTCAATCACGCCAAATTGCGTGCTGCGGGCGAAGACAAAATCACGATGAAACGAATGGTAGGTCGAATTACGGAAGAGCTCGCGCGCGAATTGCGTCTGAGATCCTAGAAACGAAGGAGCGTAACTGAGGTCGAGAGTTGTGTACGTGCCGCGGTGCGCGTCTGTAGGATCGTCCCGCTTGTCTTCAATCATCGAGAATTCGCTTATTCCGACCGTTTCCGGCTGTGAAAGCAGGGGGACGAGCAACTGCTCGATTTTAAGATTCGAAAGCGTAACGTTCCTGAAAACGAGACGATATTGGACGGAGTAGGCGCGGGATAATCTTTGCCCGAGCTGGATGGACGCTTCCCGCCGGTGCGCCGTAAAGGTACGGATATCACTGGAGTTTTCCAGCAGCGCCGTAACCGTAAGATTTAGGTTGTCGTGCGAAATAAATTCCGGAATAAAGTAAGTGAGGGCACCGCGTTGCTCAATCGTTGAAACGGCTGTCTGCAGGCCGACGGTCTGGCCGAGTCCAAGAAAGTTGATTCGGGTAATCCCCAATGCGAGGCGCGGAGCAAAACCGGTAGTGCCTGCCGGATTATCGAGAGTGGTAACGCCACCGCCGATCCGCGCGATCTGGGCGCCCACTCCAACGTTCACCGAGTAGTGCCGTGCCTCGTCCAGGTCGAATAGAATCGTCTTGTCGGCCTCATCCCCATCTGGGTTTTGAAGAGCGGTATTGACACGAGCAAAGATGCCCAGCTGGTAAAGACGGCGCTGGCTGTCCGTTTCTTCAGCAAGCGAGAGCGGCTCACCATTCTTCAGTTCAATACGGTCATTCACTAGGCTGGACCGGGTAGTTTGCAAGCCGCTGACCAGCACTTCGGCAACATAGCTGCGCGGACCGGCATTCAGGACATAACGGATGTCGACATGGCGTGGCTCGCTGGCCGGTGTGACGTAGTAATCGAATGTCGCGTTCAAAAAGCCTTGATTGTAGTAATAATCAAGGACATTTTCACGGTCAGCCGCAACATTGAGTTCGCTGAATGGCTGACCTTCGAGCGACGAAAGGCGGAAGCGGAGATCGAATAGGTCCCGGGGGCTGACGCCTTGCAGCGCAAGCTGAGAGATGAACCACTGCGGACCTTCGTTAATGTGGAAAGAAACGGCCAAATGGTTGCTTACACCGCGATAGTTATCCTGGGTTCTATAAGTCACTTTCACATCCCGGAATCCATTGGAGCGATAAAGATTTTCGATGGATTCGACGTCGGCCCGGAGATAAGGCTCGCTGAATCGACCATAGGGAAAGCGTGGAAAGGCGGCCGGCTGGAGGTATAGACGCTCACGAATCGTATCGAGCGTGAAATAGCGATTGCCCGTAACGGCCAAATGAACAAATTTATGACGGCTGCCATGATCGACCGTATACATAGCGATGCGCTCACTAACAGTCTGGCTCTCGCTTGTCTTGTAACTGACCTTCGCGTCGAAGTAACCTTCTGCCACTAGAAACTGTTGAATATTGCGTTGACCTTCAGCGAGCAGATCGGGATCCAGAGAGTGTTCTTGAAAGACGGGTACGAGTTGTTTTAACTTGCGCAAGCTTATTCTGGCGCCGGTTACACGAATGAGAATGCGAACGCCAGGCTGTATATTCAGGGACGGCCGAACCGTATTTGTCGCGGCATGATAGTCCAAGCGCTCGAGCGTTACTCGGGAATCGAGGAAGCTGCGCCTGTCATAATAATGCCGCAGGTTATCGAGCCCTCCACGTAATCGTGCTTGCGTGACTTCATGCCAGCCGAGCAGGCCGTACAGCCGCTTCCAATGTGTGGCTCGGACGATGCTCTGTTCGGGGCGGCCCGGCTCACCTCTGATCACCGGTTCTTCGAATCGTGCGCGTTTGCCGGTGTCGACATCGAACGCGAGATTCGCCGCTTCAGAGTGCGGCCGGTACTCGACTTCGGCATTGATCGTGGCGTGATAGAAACCGTTCTGGCGTAACAGGGTCAAGAGTGACGTGGTTGCGGCGGTCCGGCTGGAATCGGTATAGGATGTACCCAGACGCAACTTCGTCGCGCTGGCAAGCTCGCCGCTGTTGGGCGGCGCTTTCACACCTTCAATGACGACCCGGCCGACGAAGTAAGCGCGTTTGGTTATAAAGCGAAGAGCGATGCCTCCTTGCCTGTCTGTAACGTCGACAGCGAGATCGGAGAATCGGCCGGATGCGTACAGGTTCTGAATCGCCACGCGCAGATCCCTCTCGTGAAATAGAGAGCCGGTATGAAAAGGAAGCTTCTGATTCAGCTCGGACGGAGTGAGCGGTTGGTCGGGCGGTTCAAATTCTACACGGATAATGCGTCGGTTTTCATATCGGAGCGCTTGCTCGATCCGGGGAGTCGCCGGATTCTGGGCCATCAGCCGATGCACCCCGCAGAAGCCGAGAAACAGCAGAAGAATCGGCACGCCGCGAATCGGATGGCCCCGATGGATGCGGTGAGCAAGCGCCGATACGGCTGCTAGGATCGTCGTAGATGGACGGGACAGAAGAGGAGCGCTACTCGCGGCAAATTCTGTTCCCAGCGATTGGCGAAGCGGGACAAGAGAAGATCCGAAGAGCGTCGATTTGCGTGGTCGGCTGCGGTGCACTAGGAACCTTTCAGGCTGAGGCTTTGGCGCGCGCCGGGATCGGGTCTCTCCGGCTGATCGATCGCGATTACGTCGACTATACGAATCTGCAACGGCAATGGCTCTACGAGGAAATGGATGCGCAGAGCGAGTCTCCAAAAGCGATCGCGGCTGCGAAACGTCTGCGCAAGATAAACGAGCGAGTCAATATTGAACCGCTTGTCAGCGACTTGACGCCCTCGAATGCAGAAGAACTGGTTGGCGGTTTTGACCTTATATTGGATGGGAGCGACAACTTCGAGACTCGCTATCTCCTCAATGATCTTAGCGTTAAGCTGGCGATTCCCTGGATCTATGGCGCGGCTATCGGCAGCTATGGCGTAGCGATGCCTGTTGTGCCCACACGTGGGCCGTGTTTCGCCTGCGTCTATCCTGAAGCACCAGCGGGCGTTCAACCCACTTGCGACGTGAATGGCATTCTGGCTTCCACAACAGCGACAGTCGCATCGCTGCAAATAGCGATGGCTTTGCGGCTAGTGGTGGGCTGGCCGGACTTTCGTTGCAGCATCCACACCTGGGATGTATGGCAGGGGCTCAGCCGTCAGATCGACGCCGGCGACGCGGACCCGCAGTGCAGAGTTTGCGCGCGCCGGGATTTCCACTTTTTGGAAGGTCAGCGCCGGGTGCCGGTCAGTTTGTGTGGACGGAACGCTGTGCAACTGCACGAGAGGACACGGCCGCTCGATCTGCAGCAGCTTGCGGAACGGTTGCGGCCTTTGGGCGAGGTGCGTGTCAACGAGTTTGCACTGCGAATGAGCATCCCGAAATACCATCTGACGTTTTTTCCCGATGGGAGGGCGATTGTTAAAGGTACGACCGATATCGGGATCGCGCGCAGCTTGTATGCGAGGCTGATTGGTGCGTGAGCGTGCGAGGATATGAGAAGTACGCTTTGCTGGAGAACCGGGCGGTTAGCTCAGCCGGTTAGAGCGCCTGCCTTACAAGCAGGAGGTCCGCGGTTCGATCCCGTGACCGCCCACCATTTTCATCCCGACCTGGACCTCAGCCAGCCGATGAATAACCAAACGATTTATTTCTGACCTTGGCTGGGGCGTGCTTCGCTACTCGGGGGTACAATTCCTTTCAATCGCAAATAGGTAACCATATTCCCGTAATGTTCATCGGTGTGCGCCGTGTTGACTGACAATACAGTAAGCTTTGCGACATCGTAGTTCATCAGTTTCACGATCTGGCCACCCTGCGCATCCGTCATTCCGGCATATGCTTTCTGACAGTACGCGACCGCGTCTTTTAGCGCCGCTACGAGATCTGCCTTCGAGGTCTTGCTTTTCTCGATCCCTTTCATGGGGTTTGGTTCTCCGACCGCTGTCGAGCAAAAACCGTATTGAGCGTCTGCAACGTGACCCACCAATTGGCCAAAACTGCGAACATCAGGTGTTGGCTTGAACGAGTAGTTTTCTTCCGGCATCTTTTCAGCGGCAGCGATCACTTCGCCGCTGACCAGCGTGTAGAAGCCTCTTTCGCTGGCCGTAATCGGATTGGCCGGTCCCGCCGGCGGTTCTTGTGCGAATACGCCAACCGGAACAGCCGCCAATATGACAATCGCAAAACAGAATCTTTTATTCACATCGCCCTCCTAGGAAATGATGCCATCTCAGGCCAGGGAAAGCATGGAATGCCATCTTGGCCCAACTCCTATAACCAACGCGGCCGCCATCGAAAAAGTTCGGTAAAAATATTCCAATTCAGATAACTTTCGCGATTTCTCCTGCACCTCAGCCGAGACCTGCGGCAAGTGCTTGCTGCACCGCGCGCCGGGCCTCCATAATAGACGCCCGATGGTCCATAATGCCTGTCAGATCTGAATTCGCGAAGAAGATTCGGCCGAAGGGGCTGGCTCGCAACAGCTCTCCGGGTGCGGGTCTTCCGCCGCTGCCGAAAAAAAAACCTGGTTGTGGACTCAGGTACGCGTGTCCCCAGCGATTTAGAATGATTCCGGCGATATCGCGCCTCGCGTCAAATCCCGAGCGTCCAAACATCTGAGTGAACTGTTCGCGAATTTGCCGTTCATATACCCGGAACGGCGTCTGCAGAAGTTCGGTGCGCCCTTGAGCCGTTTGGGTCTCGATGGGCTGACCCGGCTTGGAGAAAAGGATTTTGAGTGCTAGAACCACCGGAGTGTCCGGATCGATGCTCGTGGATTCGGAGCCGAAGACCGCGGACCTTCGAACCGCACAATAGTTACCGAGGCCTTCATACCATTGGCAGCCGGTGATGCCGAGTTTATATAAGAAGCGCCAGTTGCGTACAGCGACATTGGCCATCAAACAGGGAGAGCGGTGAAATTGCGCGAAGGCCTCGCGATGCGGAGCGGGTAAATCTCGGATAATGTGCTTGGTTGTCCAGCTTCCCCCCGCCATGATGACGGTGCGCGCCCGTATGCGGTAGAGATTCCCGCTTTTCAGATACAAGACATTTACCGCGCCGGTGCGATTCGGCGGTCCGTCGTGTTCGACCGAGACCACGGTTGCGCGCATCCGCAGCCGGACATTCTTTCCCGGGCGATCGAGAGTGGAGAACTGAACGGGAGTCCGGCAGATATTCGCCATGGTCGCGGGTCCGGGAATCGCCTCTGGCAAAAGCGCTTTTAACATGTGGCGCGCAATACCGGTGTTGCCGCCAGGAAACATCTGGGCCCGTTGATCGTAAGCCCAAGGAAAGAGTACATCGGCAGCGTAGTCCGCATATGCTGAAAGAACATCAGCTCCCAAACCGGAACCACCGCCGGTAACGGGTGATAGAAACGTCCGTACTGTCTCCGGACTGACGCCCCGCGTTTTGCAAATGTGCTGTTCGAGCGTCATTTGATCCAATTCGCGCGATACCGGATCGCCGTGCTGGGTCGGCGGTGCGAAACCACCATTTCCGGACCTGCTATGAAGGCGCTGCATTTCAGCGCGACTCTTTGCCGAAATCGGCGTGCGCGCGAGATTTTTCCCCCATGCATCGACCAGCCATAAACCTTCCGGATATCCGAACTTCGGACCGAAATAAAACCCCGCCTGCCTTTCGTCATCGATGTAAGAAGTGTTTCCGACCGGAAGCTCCTGTTCAGGACCGCCCCAGGGTTGGTATTTGAACTCGCTCCAGTTAACGCCAATTGTTTCGTAGAACCCGGCGAGAAACGTGTTCGGCAAAGGTGGGAAGCACATTGCCGAGCCTTGATGGGCGATGACTCTCTGTCCATCGACCCGAAATTCATTGCGCTTGGCCTCACCGCCAAACATCGGATGATTGTCAAGAATAAGGCAGCGGCGCCGAGTGGATTGGGTGCCCCGTTGGAAGAACAATGCTGCCGCGATACCGCTGATCCCTCCACCCACGATGACGCATTCGAATTCTTCACCAGTATCATGAACGTGCTTCGGAGTAGGTCCAAAGACGTGATCGCGAATTTTGTGCCCATCGGTTACAACTTCATAGGTATTGCCGTTCGAGTTACTGTAATCGCCAACCCCTCCGTATCCGGTCCAGTTGTCTTCGGAAATAAACTCCAGCGGTGACTTACCAGCGAGCAGAGCGCCCGAAGCCAGCAATGTGGAATTTAGAAAGTCCTGTCGCGTAATCGGCTGATCTAAGCCCAAGTTGCGATCCTCGGGAGTGTCTCCAGGTTTATTACGCGACATCGCAGGCGACCGAACTCATTTCCGGAGCGCTAAATGCGCAAGCGGCGCCGGCGAGAGTTGCATTGGCGCCCAATTTCGCCCGGCTGAGAGTAACTCGCTCGCGCGCAAATTTGCTGGCAGAGAACTGGAAACTCTTCTCCACACTCTTCATCACCAAATCGCCGGCTTCCGCAAGTCCGCCGGCAAATGCGATCCGATCTGGGAAGAACATATTCGCGAACGATGCCGTAGCAATCCCAAGCCAACCGCCTGCCCGTTCGAGAACTCCAGCCGCGATCTCATCGCCGGTGCGTGCTGCGGTAATGACGTCTCGCAGCGAGACTTCGCCGTTCAAGCGGCGTCCCGTTCGATACTCCTCAGCCAGTACCGGCGCGGAAACGAACATTTCAGCGCACCCGCGGCCTCCACAGGTACAAGCAGGTCCCTCCGCTTGGATCACAATGTGACCGGGATCGCCCATGCATCCATAGGCGAAGCGCAGAGGCTGGCCATTGATAATCATCCCCACGCCCAAGCCGGTTCCCACTGCAAGGCACAGGAATCTCGACGAATCGCAACCAACGCCGAACCGCTGTTCGGCAAGCGCCGCGGCATTGGAATCGACTTCCACCTCCACTCGAGTATGAAATTCGCGCGTCAGACGGTCGCGAAGCGGATAACCTTCCAACCAGGGCAGATTGGAATTGTAAATCATGCGGCTTCTATCCTCATTTACAAGGCCGGCCACGGCGACTCCCAGGCCCAAAAGAGAAGCATGCTCTAAACCATGCTTTTCTAAAACGGACGCGATGGATGCGCAGAGTGCATTGGCGAACGATTCGGCCGGGCCTTGCGAGGAAAACGAATCGAGAATCTGCACCGGCAGCGTCTCACGGAATAAGCCGACTTTCGTGCTGGTGCCACCAATATCGATACACAAAATAGGTGCTGATTTACCGGCGGTCATGACTATTGACTCACTGCCAAGAGGCGGTTACCGATTTTGGCGCAATATTCCAGCCGTCCACTTGAACCACCGGCGCTTCTGATTTCACCCCAGCTTTATACTTGCGGCGATTGTCCGTTTTTCGCCCGGCAGCAACGAAATGTAATTATCTTCCCAGATCACAGGCAGCACCTCAGCGAGATCATCCGGGTCGTCTTCGTCAGCGCCCGGCATCACTTTCATCACCTTCAGATGAACCATAAATGCCAGGCTCTGACTGGGATTCTGAATCGTGGCTCTTGTGTACTCGCCGTCGCCATTAATCTGAGACGTAGCCGAGAGCGTCAGCTCGAGGCGGGGCAACGTATGAAGCGCTGTAAAATTTGCAAAGACACTGGCGGGAGTGTAATACCAGGTCGAGTGACTCCAATCAAGTACATCCGGCTTGGTCGAGAGCCAGTAGAAATTAGAACTTACTAAATGGCCGGATGCGTCCTGAAGCGTTAGACGAATGAAATAGGTTGAGCTCAGATGTTGGATCAGTGGGATAGTAAATACCTTCTTTACACCATCGGCGGGAATGTCCAAGTTCGCCTGCTGTGCAGATTGTTCCGAAAGATCCAGATTCAATACCTTGGCCGATACCTTGAGGCCCTGGAAAGCACGATAGTGAGAGTTAACCACCACGACAGAGGAGTCATCGTAGGAGTACTGGACATGTAGCGGTTCGCACGCCTTCTTCGTTCCAAAATATCCGCCTCCGGCACGCAGATAATAGTCGTAAAGGTGCCAAATCATTGACGGCCAAGCGTTGTTCAGCATCCATTGGATTACGCCCGTAGCGCGGTACTTGTTGCGGCCATAGGCCTCGAACATGGCGCGCTCACCCTCGTATTCCATCGCCTGGGCTTCTGAAACAAATTGTTGGATTCCTGAAGGGGCGCCGTAACGGTTATTCATCGCGTTCTCAAACCGACTTAGGTCTTTGAATGCGCCGCCTCCAGCGTGAAAGTTCCACCACGAATTGATAGGCCATAGGTGGTCCGAAGGTAGCATCTCGCGAAGACTATCGAGCGGAGGAATCGCTGCGCCGGGACTCGTCTCGGTGTTGAATCCGTGAGCGCCTCCTCGTCTTTTGTCGAGCAGCCAGTAGGAAGGAGGCACATACTCATATGGGCCGGTCATTTTGACGCCAGTTTCACCTGTCACTTGAGTCGGGCGAGCGGTAGCGGAAGACTCGTAAGGATTCGGCCAGTTGAGTTGTTTAAGAATGCCGACATACATTCGTTCGACATCGGGTGGAGGAGGATTGTCACTGCCGTTCATCCAATTAAAAACCGAGGGATGACCACGGAGACGGCGGATTTGATCTTTCATAGACTCGGCAGCGATTGTGCGGTCTTCATCGTCCCAGCGCTTCCATTGCTCCCAGTGGTCGCAGCAACACCAACCCGCCATGACGAGGATTCCATACTTGTCGGCCAGATCGAGAAAGTGGTCGTCTGCAATCTTACCCTCCAGGCGCACCGTATTTAGATTCAGATCGCGAACGTACTTCAATTGCTGCTCCTCTTTTTCGGGAGATTCACGAAGCATCATGTCGAATGAGTATCCGGCCCCGCGAATAAGTATGTTCCTGCCGTTGATCTTGAATAAACGCGCAGTTCGCAGCGGTTCGTCGTCATCGCCGGCTTGGTCTGTGGCAGGTGTTTCCGGTTCAAGCTCGCTTGTAATTGTCCGAATACCGAAGTTGGTGCTTACGCTGTCTGAATCAGCACCGCCAGTCTCAAACCGCAGGTCCAAGCGGTAAAGGTTCTGAGGACCAATTTGCGCCGGCCACCAGAGACGAGGATTTGCTATGACGAGTTGATTAAAATCTGCCGGGGAGAAGGTCACCACCTGCGTGCTCTGCGGTGAAAGATGAACCGGCTGCGAAAAAGCGATGTGCTCGATTTCGCCTTTCAGAGTGCCGGATACAGGTTGGTTCAGATAATTCGTCAGCTCAGCGGATACGGTCAAGCGCGCCTGATCGACTGCCGGAATGTTCAGGTCGGTTCTAACTTGCGGAAATCGTACGGTCACGGGTCCACAGGCGGTCAAGTAGACGTCGCGCCAAAGCCCCATCCCTTTATCCGGAGGCGCCGGATTCCAATCGACAAATGTAATCGCCAAATCTTCCGGAGTTGGAGGAAATATTTCTACAGCCAACGCATTTGGCGCACCGGCGACAACGGATTTCGTTACGTCGAGCTCAAACAACCGCCAGGAACCGGCGATCTGCCGCGAATTGGCGATTTGCTGGCCATTGAGCCAAACATTGGCGCGGAAATTAATGCCATCGAAGTGCAGATGTATTTGTTTGCCTTGATACTCGGCTGGAACCGTGAATTGGGTTCGATACCACCAGGAAGCTCGGAACGGGCTGCCGGGCGGCATCGGGATATTTGAGAAGTTCAAGCCGATGGGGTAACTGGTCCCAGGAATCGAGCGCAGATTCATTCCAAAATACGGGTCGGGGTAGATTTTGTCGGCAACGAGCGCCGCCAGCACAGTTGAGGGTACGTCGGTGCGATACCAATGTGCCGGTTTGAATCCCAAGCGCGATAGTGTTTCCGGAGGATCATGAACGTCGGCCGAAGGCTGGATGTACCATCCGTCTTTCAAGACGAGTCTTTCTGAAGCCCGCGCGGTTGCCAAAAAAACGCAAGCCAGCAGCATGAGCCGCGCTGTCGTTTTATGAGCTCCACATTCTCGTCACCGGAAAAATCAAAGTTCACCAATTCTCCTCTAAATCCTCGCGTCTTCCATGCGCCGAACAGAATTCCCGCTGCCATCCAAACTCCGCCCGCAATTTGTGCGACATGGCTGAGACTCAACCACAGCAGCAGGCAAACAAAAAATCCCAGAAGTGGAGGGATTAGATTTATCAGTTTCTTCTCACGTTCCCGGACGTAATAGCGCAGCAACGCTGCCGATATTCACTCCCATAAAGGCGATGAGCGCGCCGAAATTTAACATTTCAGCGCCTAAATCGAAGCTGAGCAGGAATGCGCCAACGAGGGTTACCACAGAGACGAAGAGCACGCTATTACGCGGAATGCGACGTTTTGGATCCAGCTTCGCGAAAAACGCTTTTGGCAGGGCGTTACTGCGCCCCATCCCGAACAGAAGGCGTGCCGCACCCATTTGGGCAGCCATTCCCGATCCGAAATTTGCAATCAGCAGCGTAAATCCGAGGACCGCAAAAAGAGGTGGCCACACACGAGCTGCCACAGAAACGAACGCGGTCGTGACATCCGGGAATGGTTGCGACGCGGGCCACACAAGCTGTGCCGCGTAGACCTGTATAGCGGAGAGGAGTCCCATGACCACACAGGTGAGCACGGTGGCGAGCAAAATGTTCCGCCGTGGATTCTCCGCCTCCTCGGAAAGAGTGGAGATGCCGTCGAAGCCGATGTACGTTAACACCGCGATCGAGGTTCCTCCCAGAACGGCCCGAACGTGAAAGGTTGCAGGATCGTAGAAAGGCCGCGTGAAGAAGCTCCAACCGTCATGCGGTTCGTGAAAAATGTATCGCGCCGCCGCCACTAGAAAAATGGCAATGACTGCGCCCATGCAGGCCGCAAGAGCAGTATTAATCCGCGCAGAGGTGCGAACGCCCAACACATTGAGGTAAAGAAACAACAGTGTGAACACAATCGCCCATGCCCAATACGGAATCGCCGGGGCGAACGCGTGGGCTTGATGGCTGATCCAGATCACGCAAATGATCGGGTTCAGCATGTAATCCATCGCCATGCTCCAACCCGTTACATAACCAGCGGCGGGGTTGATTTCCTGTCCGACGTAAGTAAAGGCCGACCCGGCACTCGGATACGCCCGCGCCATTCGGCCATAGCTGATTGCGGTAAAGAGCATCGCCACCATCGCAATCAGGATTGTTGTGACAACGTGTCCCTTGCCTCGATCGCTCAGCACGCCAAACACCGACATCGGTGCGGTTGGTTGAATGACGATCACACCGTACAGGATGAGATCCCAGAGCGTTAAGCTCCGGCGGAGAGTCGGCTGCGAGGAAACTGTGATTGTATGGACGTCAGTCACGTTGATTTTGTGATCGCTCGCGATGCAGGTCCGGCGGTTTTATCAGATTCGACGCCTAAGATAAATTCCGGACACTGGCCTCAATCAATTTCGTCGTTCCTTCGTACTGATCGCCGGTGCCTTCCCACTCCATTGAGAAAAAGCCGCGGTAGCCAGTCTTTTTCGCGATTGCGAAAATTCGGTTCACATCCACGCGATACACTTTTCCGTTGTCACTCTCCTCGTCTTTGACATGGCTGATGTTGAAAGCCAGCGGAAAGAGTAACTCCATCGCGTGATAGTCGTATTCCGGGTCGTCATGAACGAGCATCGAATTGCAAAAATCCGGCAAGGCGCGTAGAAATGGGCTATTCACAGTTTCAATCACCTTTTGAATTCGTTCCGGCTGCTCAATGTCGGGTTCATCATTCTCGAGATTGATCGCCACGTTTTTTGAGGCGCCGTAAGCTGCTAGTTCTTTCATTGCGCTCACGGAGCAGGAAATGCTTCCTGGGGCCTCGCCATGGGGCAGGTGGATGCGGATGCCGGGAGATTCAAGAACGACGGCCGCGTCTACCCACTTACGATATGTGTCGAGGGCAGCCTCGTAGATCTTCGCTGCTTCCGCAGAGACGCACGCCCAGATCCACAGGTATGTTGACGACATGAACGCCCGCTCCTCTTAACGAATGCGTGCAATCGGCGAACATAATCCGAATCGGTCGATTGAAAATGATGACTCCAGGGCTCGATGCCCGGAACGTTAAGCTTTAGCTTGATCGTTTCCGCGAATGTTTCCAAAGTCATCCCTCCGGTGTTGTCTTCGCCATTACGCGGGTGCGGCGAAGCGATTAAAGAACGAAACGGGTAAGTAGATACCGCTAAGCGCTCCCGCGCTTGGGTTGGGAAATCGAAGCGATGCCGTTCCTCTGCTTCCAGGGAAGCGGCGAACACAGCCGAGAAGGCGATAAATTCTCGACGGTCGATTGTTCTGGGCATCGTCTACTTATTTACGGCGGAAGACAGAAATCCGGTTTCTGACAGCGTGACGGCCGGTGCGAAGCGAAATTCGCCAGACGCGATGCCGCGGGATTCGGCGATCCGAAATGCAAGCACCTGTATCGGGATGATCTCCAGAACAGACGCGAAACGTGCCGGCGCACCTTCCGGCCACCAACCCAGGCGCGACGCACTGGCATTCTCGATGAGCGGCCCTATCCATCCAACAGAGGCGCCCATCCCGGCGAGATCTTCAGCCAATGCGAGGTCGAGTGCTGCGGTTGCGGGTTGTGTGCCGAATAAAATTGCGCGGAACTCTTCTGTGACCACTTCGACCGGTCCATGCCGGAACTGCGCTGAGGACATCCCCACAGCAGGCCTTCTCGCCATCTCGTGCATCAGCAGGGCGCCCGTATGGACGGAAGCCAATGCGGCGCCCCGGCCCAGCAGGTACAGCGGGCCGCCGTCGAACCACAGATCCGAGTACGTACCAGACACGCTTCGCGACACCAATTCTTCGACAGCGTCGATTGTCTCTTCGAGCTCAGAGGTCGCGCTATCCAGTTCATCGAAACAGCTTGCAGCGAGCAGCGCCAGCACGGCTAGAGTACCTGTGTAAGTTTGAATCGCGACCAGCCGATCGGATGGACTGTTTACAACGATTGTTTCGGCTGCGGCGTTCGCCAATGTACTGCCCGGCACGTTAACGACAGCGATGACACGGCAGCCTCGTTCCGCCAACTTTGGCAGGAGCTTCGTCACTTCGACACTTTCTCCCGATCGCGACACCAAGACCACCGTTGTCTCAGCGTCTAGTGTGCCGGAGAGGTAGTAAAGCAATTCGGACGACTCGACAACGGAAACTGCTGTACCTCGTTGGGCAAAGAAAAACTTGAATGGAATGCCCGCGAACAATGAAGCTCCCATCCCACTGAACACGATCCGTCGACTGCTCTTGAGAAGGGTCGCCGAGCGGAGCAGAGCCTTACGACCCGGTCCGGACTGATGCGCCGCAACAGCGCGCAAGGCGTCCGGCTGCGCCAAAATGTTTTCTAGAGCACCGGGTTTCATTTCGCGAGCCGTTCCAACCATTCGTCGATTGGCTTCCGTTTGGTGGGTCGATACGGCATCTTGAACTTTTTGCCCGAGCCCCGCCGACGCATACGCCGCGTATAGCGCCTGCATCACGACCGGCCATCCTCGCCAGTAGCTTGTAACGTCTCCTTGCCGCGCACGCACCGGGCAAAATGCCGCATCTCCTGCGGAATTCCGTAGTTCCAATGTTCTTCAAAAACGGATAACTCCAGCCCGTCGTTGTAGGTGCTTTCTCCACTGCATAGCCGAAGCCGTACTCGCTATAGGTGGGAAGGGCGTTACCCATGTGCAGGTCCGCGTAAGTGACGCCGCCCTCGCCATACACTTCCGTCCGGTCCGACATTCCTCCGCGCCGCCCCCAACTGTCTTCCACTAATCCCACCGCGCCGTTTTCGAACTCCAGAATGCAAATCGCGTCGTCGTCGCCCTTTGTCTTCGCGGCGTGAACGTACGTACCTAGCTGCGCGTAGACCGTCTTTATTGCGGGGCGTCCCAGAAACCAGTAGCAAAAAGCAATGCCGTGACATCCAAGATCCATCAACGCCCCTCCACCGGACAAATCGACGTTCCAGAACCAGGGGCTGTGCGGGCCGAAATGTTTTTCGCTCTGCTTAATGAGATAAACTTTACCGAATCCGCCCTGGTCTGCCATTTCTTTCGCTTTGACGTACTTGGGCGTAAAGAACAACTCTTCGGCATAGGCGAGTAGAACGCCGCGCCGCCTGCACGTGTCGATCATTTCATCCGCTTCCTCGAGCGTCATCGAGAGCGGCTTCTCGCAGACGACATGTTTGCCGGCGTTCGCGATATCCACCGTCATCTGAGCGTGGAGATAGTTCGGAGCCGTTATTGTGACCAGCTCAATATCTGGTTCCTTCAACATCTCGCGGTAGTCGAGAAACACGCGTGGGATGCCATACTTTTTGGCGAGCTGCTCGGCGTGTCCCGGTGTTGGCGAGGCGACCGCAACCACTTCCGCTTCTTCGGGCATCATTTGAAACGATGCCGCATGAATGTCGGCCTCGAATTGTGAACCGATGATCCCGACTTTTACCTTTCCGTTAGGCATTTGCTATGGCTTTGACTGCTCCTCTCCTGTTCTTGCGCGAATCCGCCGCAGCGTCCGTGGACGCGCGGATCACCAGTTCGGTCTGCAGAATGTAATCGGTTCCCTTATGTCTCTTGGTAGCCAGCATTTTCGTTAACGCCGTAAACGCAAGCGTGCCAAGCGTATCTCTGGGAATACGGACCGTGGTCAGAGGCGGATGACTGTATCTGGCAATCCAAACATCGTCCGACCCCATGATCGACACGTCCTGCGGCACTCTAAAACCCAGATCCAGCGCCGCGCCGATCGCGCCAATCGCCATTCGGTCATTCCCGCAAAAGATTGCCGTGGGGCGCTGCGGAGCGTCCAGTAGCTCTCTCGCTATGCTGCCGCCGCTCTCCGGACGGTGGTCGCCTTCGATGATCCGGAACGGCTTGCAACCCAACTTTCTCATCGCCGCGATAACCGCATCCTTATGAGCGGCCGCGGATAGCTGATCCAGCGGGCCAGTCGCCAATGCGATGGCGCGATGGCCGAGCTCGTACAGGTGGTGAATTGCTTGCGAAATGCCACGTTCGTAATCGATCGCAATGTGGCTTCGGCCTCTGGACGCCGGAGGCGAGCTAAGCACGACAACCGGTACGTGTTGCCGAATGAATTGCGCTTCCAGTTCCCGCGCGAACTGCGATGTCATCACGGCAACCGCGCGCACCTTGTTCTCCAGCATTCTACGGACGGCGTTTTTGGCCTGTGCCTCGTCATAGTTGGTGGCACACAGCAGAACCTCCATACGGTGGCTGGCGCAGGCCTGCTCAAAGCTTTTGATCAGCTCCGGGAAAAACGGATTTTCGACATCCGAGATGATCAATCCAAACAAATCACTATGGCCGCGGACGAGCAGACGAGCGGAGGTGTTTTTGAAATAATTCAGGTGCGCAATGGCGCCAAGCACGCGCTCACGCGTCTCATCGCTCACGGGACGAGTCTCGTTCAGCACGTGCGACACAGTTGTGATGGACACGCCCGCTCGTTCGGCGACATCGCGCATCAATGCTGACATACAGACGCTGTCCTGACGAGTTTACACGGAGATGCCCCTGGTGCGCAAACGTTTGCGCAAACTGATTTCGCTCTGGTACTCTGCCTCAAAAGTCCTAAGGTGCAGCATGTTTTTCTTGACAGGAACGGGCAATCTCTCCTATAGTGCTACCAATTGCCCGCAATCCTTTGCGGCAAACGTTTGCGTTAGTACGTTTTCGCGGTATCAGGGAGTCGCTTATGAGGCCTTTCACCAGACGTATTCTCTTCTTCATCGCCTTGCTCGCCTTAGCATCCAGTTGCTGGGCCCAGGAGGGCTCACTGACCGGGTCAGTGCGAGACAGCAGTGGAGCGGTTATTCCGAATGCAACGGTTACGGTGACGAGCGTACAGCAGGGATTTGTGCAGACCGTGACGACCAACGCCAACGGAGATTACCTCGTTCCCGGCCTACTCGCCGGCACGTATGACATTAACGTCAAAGCACAGGGTTTTCAGCAGCAGCTGATTAAGGACGTTGTGCTGCGAGTCGCGGAAAAGGCTCGGGCTGACGCCACATTGACTCCAGGCCAGGTGAACACGGAAGTGACCGTGGCCGGGACCAGCGTGGCGCAGGTACAAACGGAATCCGCGGAACTGTCCGGCGTGGTCACAAATAAGCAGATCGACCAGCTTGTCCTTAACGGACGCAATTTTACTCAGCTTGTTACGTTAGTCCCGGGCGTCAGCAACCAAACCAATCAGGACGAAGGCACAGTCGGGGTGTATGGGAGTGTGGCATTCAGCGTAAATGGCGGCCGCACGGAATACAACAATTGGGAGTTGGACGGCGGCGACAATATGGATAACGGAAGTAACAGCACGCTGAACGCGTATCCGAACGTGGATGCGGTCGCGGAGTTTAAAGTACTTACTTCCAACTATGGCGCGCAGTACGGGAGAAATGGCTCGGCGACAGTCGAAACGATCACCAAGTCGGGAACTAAGGACTTTCACGGCGATCTGTTTGAATTCGTTCGCAATGACGCATTCAACGCCCGTAATTTCTTTCAGGCGACCCGACCGGAATACAAAAAGAACGACTTCGGATACACGATCGGCGGTCCCGTGTTTATCCCCAAGCTCTACAACACGAGCCGGCAGAAGACCTTCTTTTTCTTTTCCGAGGAATGGCGGCGAAGACCGTGTACCCGGTCAGACATTCAATCAGCCGGTGCCATCGAATGAAGAGCGCAACGGCAACTTCTCCGACGCGTGCCCGGCGCCCGTCATCGGGTTTCGCGAACTGCCCCGTAAATCCGGCTACCGGCTCTTATTTTCCGAACAACACTGTCCCCGTGGCTTCGCAGGCGCAGGCATTGCTGAAACTGATCCCGGCGCCGAACAGCGGTTCGGGCGCCTCGTCGTTTTTTAATGCAGCACCGGCTGAAGCAACCAATTGGCGGGAAGAACTGGTCCGTGTCGATGAAAACATCTCCGACAAGGAGCGGTTTTTCTTTCGTTTTATCCACGATTCCTGGAATACAGTGACTCCGACCCCGCTGTGGGGGAGTCTGGAGGGAAGTTTCCCCAGTGTGGAAACGAGCTTCGTCGGACCTGGCGTCAGCTTGGTTGCAAACCTCACCTCGGCGCTGTCCCCCAGCTTGTTAAACGAGTTCGTGTTCAGCTACACCACTGATCATATTTTCCTGAACGCCCTTGGACCGGTGCAGTTGCCATCGAACTTCGACATGCCGGCGATCTTCAACAACGGCTTTCGTGGACTGCTCCCCAACGTATCTATCACAAATACGGCGGAATATAGTGGTGGATTCAATGCGCCGACCGGCTATTTCCCATGGAACAATTCGAATCCGACGTTCACGTACAAGGACAACGTGACGAAGATTATCGGCACGCATAACTTGATGATGGGCGCTTACTTTGTTGCCGCTCAGAAGAACGAGATGAATTCGAATTTTCAGGACGCTCAGGGAACTCTTACGTTCAATGGGACGGCTTCCGGGAGCACAGGAAATGGGTTTGCGGATTTTCTAATCGGCAATATTTACTCGTACGATCAGACGAACCTGCTGACCAAGTACTACAACCGCTACAAGATTCTCGAGCCCTACATTCAGGACGATTGGCACGTTACTAATAAGCTGACTCTAAACCTCGGCTTGCGCGTCAGTCTGTTCGGAACGTATCGCGAAAAGTACAAGCAAGCCTATAACTGGGAGCCAAATGCCTATAATCCCTCGCAGATCGGCATCAACCCGGATGACACGGTCAGCGGCAATCAGTTCGATGGTCTCGTGCAGTGCGGTGTCGGGGAACTCCCCGCGGCTGTCTGGCGGGGCATCTTTTCAATCCCGCTCCGCGGTTCGGTTTTGCTTACGATCCACGAGGAGATGGGAAAACCGCAATCCGCGGCGGTTATGGAGTGTTCTTCGAACACACGAACGGTAATGAGGGCAATACCGAGTCGCTTGAAGGCAGTCCGCCGTTAGTCCAGAACACCACCGTATTCGAAATTCCCAGCTACACGAGCATTTCCGCCGGCAGTGCAGCGGCGCCCGGTCCGCTCAACGTCGTCGCTATTCCAACCCGCGCCGTCTGGCCGTATGTACAACAATGGAACTTCAGCATTCAACGCGAGCTGCCGAGCACCACGGTTGTGACGCTTGCGTATGCGGGCAGCAAGGGAACCCATCTAACGGATCCGCGGGACATCAATCAGTTGTACCCGGTGCCTTCATCGCTCAATCCGTATCTCCCGGGGCAGGTGATCAGCTCAAGTGACTGCAGCAGTCTGACCGTCAACGGCAATCCAGTGACGGGACCCGCTGCCAACAACCTGAACGTCGCCTGCGGAAATGCCTCGCCCGACCTCTACCGGCCATATGCCGGCTTTGGGAACGCCACCTATTTGGAAGATATGGCGAACTCGAGCTATAACGCCATGCAGGTTTCCGCGCGGCGCTACGTGGGACGCTTGAACGTCAGCCTGGCATACAGCTGGAGCCATTCGATCGACGATTCGTCGGACCGGGGCGACTCCACGTTCTTAAATTCTTACAATCTCGAGGCGACCCGAGCCAGCTCGAATTTCGACCAGCGGCAACTACTGAACATCAGCTATGTATACGATCTGCCGTTTTTCACGCATCGCGGACTTCTGCATAGCCTGTTGGGAGGATGGCAGACCTCCGGCCTGATTACGTATCAGAGCGGAACTCCGTTTAGCGTGCTGAACGCCGCAATCGGGGACAACGCAGGTGTCGGCAACAGCATTGGCTCTGGTTCTTTCGTGGATGTAGTCGGGAATCCGAATGCCGCTCCGCCAATCCAGCAGGCGGCGGGTATCCTGGGTCCGCTGCTCTACAATCCCGCGGCTTTCGCCGAACCCACCGGCCTTACCTTCGGCGACGCGGGACGCAACATTCTGAACAGCCCTTCCCGAATAAATTGGGATGCCGGGCTCTTCAAGCACTTCGCTTTCGGGGAAACTCGTGCAATCGAGTTCCGCGCCGAAGCGTTTAACGTACTCAATCACACGCAGTGGTTACCGATGAATATCAACGGAGATTCGTCGAACAACGTCGTAGCGAGCTGCTACGGAGGATCGAACGATTCCGCCGGTGCCCCGAGTTGCCTCGACAGCGAATTCCTGCATCCGCCGGGAGCGCACAATCCGCGCATCCTGCAACTCGGCTTGAAATTTCTATTCTGAGTTCTATCCTCAAAACGAAAACGCCGGCCTGCGGGCCGGCGTTTTTCGTCCAAAATCGATTGCTCAGGGAATTGGTTGGGTGGGCTGTTCTGTTGGGTGTTTGAAGAAGTTTACGGGCTGGGGTGTCTTAGTGCTGCGGGGTCGGGTGCGGAGCAACCATTGTTCCCTGAGCTTTTCTTTTTTTCGTTCGGCCCTCTACTAGCACCTTACATGCCAAATCCGAGATGTCGTAGTTTCAGTAATTTGCTGGTACGAGCCCAACGGAGTACAGCGAACTTTTTACGCGGGGTGGAAAGAACGGCAGGAAGCACCCACAAATTTAAGGCTGAGTAGGGAGCGTTGCCGGAAGGGTGCTCGGCTTCTCGACATGCCCGCGTCGCGCCTCCTCGACCGAAACATGATTCACCTCGAGAGTTGTACCGAGCGTCTGATCGAGAGCCACTCGCGCATTGCTGTACGCCACCAGGGCCGCGACTTCGCTCGATTGAGCGGTAGCCAAATCGCGCTGCTGCTGAACAACCAGAAAAGTGGTCGATGCACCCAGAGAAAATCTTTTCTGCTCGGCATCCAGCAACTGCTGCTGCAGAACCCGGTTTTTTACCGCGGCCGAGTAGCGAACCCGTGCCTGCTGCAAACCGACTACTTGGTTTGATACGTCGACGGCGGCCTGATTTACACTTCGTTGGTTTTCAAGTTCGGTCTGCTTGAGGCTGAGTTGGTCGATAGCATAATCAGCCTGCGCTTGCCGGTTGTGGATCGTTGGGGCAAAATATCCGCCGCCGCTTTCAGATGGAAAATCGCGCCGGACCATTTGGCCGAGCGCAGTTCCGATTCCGCCGACGAAGTAGCTATCTGGGATCAGACAGGTACTGCCTGACGGTGCGCCCGCTGGACACGGAACGAACCCCGGCAGAACCGAGCCGTTCCCAGAGGACTGGTTCTGGTTGCCCTGCGATTGCTGAGCGACACTCCTCGGAGGAAATACGACCAGTTTCGGGCTTCCCGAAAGACCTTGGGCTTGCACCGTCGCCAGACCGACTAACGCGGGAAGAATATTGTTCTTGGTGCCCAGCGCGGAGATCTCGCTATTGCTGAGGTTGATTTTGTTCGCCGCTAAATCCGTCCGATTTTTCCACGCTGTGGCGATGAGCTGCTGTAAGGGCGGTAAATGATCCTGCTCCGGAACTTCGATCCGATCGAGCGGAATGATCTGGACTTCCTTCAGCAGCGGGTCGCCTAATCCAATACGGCTGAGGACATTTTTGAGCGAAATCTCCTGCTCTTGGAGAGTTGTCTGGGAAGTCACCAGATCTTCTTCGCTGGAGGCGACCTGCGCTTCCGCGGTCGTCACGTCGAGTGGCGCCATAGTGCCTAACTCTACTTGCTTCTTGTTGTTCTCGTAGAACCGCTTTGCGACGTCCAGCGCACTTTGCTTCGCCTTCAGGTCTTCATAATCGGCGACCAGCCCGTAATAGAGGTTCAGAACATTGGCCACGGAACTGATCACCTCGCCTTTGAAGTTTAGGTCGTCGAGCCTGAGATTTGCCTTCGCGACGGTAATGTTCCGGCTGTTTAGCGCAACGCCAAAACCCTGCAGAAGATTGTGTTGCAGCGAGATCGACAGGACAGTTCCATTCTCCGGATTCAATAGGTCTGTCGGAGCATTTTCATTCAGATAGGAGTCGCTGTAAGTAAGAGTGCCTTTGCCGCCCGTGATAAACCCTTCACTAAACGATTCGGTGTAGTTCCTTTTGTTCTGAATTAGGTTGAACGTTTGGCTCTGGGTAAGGATCGCTTGCGGAGAAGATAAGTGGGAGTAGGATTGTGTATCTTGAAAGGTCGGATCCAACGTCGGCGTCACTGGCCCGATCTGCGTAATCGTGGCATTCACCGCATTGCCGGAACTCCTGCCGCCTCCGGAGCTGCTCACGCCCGCGGCAGCCTGGCTGCCTGCAACCCCTTCGCCGCTGGCTACCGAAGTCGATTGCGAGGAGCCGTTCGGCACGCCCGGCAGCGGACCGCCTGCTTCGGCGCGTTCTAGATTCCATTGGTCCAAGATCGGTTGGTAACGCGCCAGCTCGACATCGATGTTGTTCTCGAGGGCCAGGATAATGGCGTCTTGCGCCGTCAAATATAGTTTCCCGGCTCGAATCAGATCGTGAAGGCGCGGCGAATTCGAAAGCGGCGCTGGAGGAATCGTTGGAGCTGAATAGGGCCGAACAAATATGGGAGCACGCGGGCGCACTGGAGCAATTTCCTGCTGCTGGTCCTGTGCCCAGCCGAACGGAGCTGCGAACCACCAGCAGACCACCGTGGCGATGATTTTGCGCAGCGAGCCGCCAGCCGGTGATACGTGACCTGTCACTGTTGTTGCTCCGGAGCTGGCAACTTCGCGGGCAGCTCAGAACGCCGCGCCACCCGTCCAGAGAGCGCTTCGTTCATCGAAATGTGATTCACTTCGAGCGTTGTACCCATTGATTGATCGAACTGAATGCGAGCGTGGCTGTAATTCGCCAGCGCCTGGGTTTCTGCGCTTTCCGCCGATGACAGCGCCTGTTCATCTGTGACAACTTGAAAGACTGTAGATGCCCCCAAAGTATATTTCTTCTTGTCGGCATCGAGCGTCTGCTGCTGCAGAATCCGGGCCTTTACTGCCGAGTCATAGCGGACCCGCGCCTGCCGAACGCCGATGACCGCGTTCTGGACGTCAACACGCACTTGGTTTACGGCCTTTTGCAGCGTAAGCTGGTCTTGCCTCAATTCCAAAGCCGTGGTCACGTAATCGGACTGGTTCGCGCGGTTGCGAAGGGGAATGCTGAGCGACAGACC
The DNA here is from genome assembly GCA_963722935.1 of uncultured Acidobacteriaceae bacterium. Classification (GTDB taxonomy): domain Bacteria; phylum Acidobacteriota; class Terriglobia; order Bryobacterales; family Bryobacteraceae; genus Bog-105. The sequence goes on from CAVROY010000004.1 coordinate 1,327,312, forward strand.
AGCCGAATAGCTCGGAAAATCGCGGCGAAAAATCTGTCCCAGCACATTTCCGTAGCCGCCGACGAGGTACGGATTGGCAAATTCCCCGGGCGATAGGTAATTCGAGCTTCCGCTGAGGCCGTTATTGGTGAGCTCTGCAAATACCTGCAGACTCGGCTTCAGTCCATTCTTCAATCCCTTCAACTGAATGTTCTGGCTGTCGATCGTCAGTTGGTCTTGGGCAATTTCGACGCGTTTGGCGAGCGCCTCTTTTACCAGGTCGTCGATGGGGCGAATCTCATCTTTCGCCGGCACTTCAATAGTGTCGAGCGGAATTACGTGCACTTCCGCAAGCAGCGGACTGGCTACGCCGTTGCGGCTGAGCGCATTTTTCAAGACCGTTTCCTGCTGCAGCAGATTGGTCTGCGAAATCAAAAGATCCTGCTGGCTCGAGTAAACCTGCGACTCGGCGCGTGTGACTTCAATAGGAGCCAAGGTTCCAATCTGCACCTGTTTCTTATTGTCTTCGTAGAGAGCTTGTGCTGTTGCTAGTTCGTCTTTCCTGGCTTTCAGGTCTTCGTTGAAACTAACTAGATCCCAGTACACATTGAGTATTGCCGATATGGTAGTGATTACCTGCTGCTTAAACTGCAGATCCGAAACTTTCTCGTTGTTCTTGGAAATGAGAATGTTCCGCCGCAGCACGGGCCGCCCGAATCCCTGCAGCAAATTCTGGGTGATTTGAAAGTCTAGAGAGCCTTGGGAATACGGATCGAGACTGAAATCAGCACTATTGAATCGGTCGTGCGTGCTGCTGTAAGTGAGCTGTGCATACATTCCGAAATCCGTGTATTGGTAGTACTGCCCCTGATACTGCCGTTGGCCCTGCACCAGAGCGGTTGTGCCATACAGAACCGTGTTACTTGAGGGGCTGGTGAAATGCCCGAAATTTGTAAAGAAGACAAGCTGCGGATCGAACGCCGGAATCGTCGGGCCAAGCACGGTCACCAGTCCTCCGCTCGAAACGCTGACACCTGCTCCGCTCGTGCTGGTTGCTCCGCCGCTCGCGTTAAGGCTGACACCTGCCGTGCTGACGCTTGTTGGTCCCGCCGCGACCCCCACGCCCACACTTCGCAATCCTCCGCCGCCCTGTGCGCGCAGTGTCACTTCGCGCGCCAGAACCGGTCCGTAGCGCTGGATTTCGATATCCAAATTGTTCTCGAGCGCCAGCGCGAGCACGTCCTGTGCGGAAAGATACAGATTCCCGGCACGCACCAGCGCTTCCAAGCGATCCGAATTAGAAAGCTTGATTGGGGGAATATACCGTTGGCGATACGGACGCGTCAGCCAACCCAAACCGCCCTTCGGCGCTTGAATCTGAATTGCATTCTGAGCGAATGCCGAACCTTCAGCCAGTAGCAAACTGTAAAACAAACAGAGCAGTACTTTGAGTCTCTTCATCAAAATCGCTTTAGAATCCTTGACGACTGCCGGCAGGCGAGAGCTTCTGGAGGCCGGAGCGAGGCTCGCCGCGCTCCCAGGCGTTCTGGAACGGGCTCGTCTCATAGAGAGAACGACATTCAGACAAGCCAAGTTCCTGCTTCCTTTCTGTGATTTCCCATCGTATCGCAGCAAGCGGGCCTGCCCGAAGATGGTCGAATCTCGACTTGCCGGCTCCGTTTCGTTTTCGCACACCAGTTTCCAATCGCACAGCACCACGTAAGACATTCATTCTGAAGCCGGGTTTTATCTTTTTGCCACGCGGAGTTGTCCCTCGCGTGTTCGATTCTGGGAAGCCATGGCATGAGTTTGAACAACGCACCCGCGCCTCAGGGCGGTGCCTTGGGTCAAATCGCCTTGTGTTGTTATCCTTTCGGCTGTGGCGACCGACTCGATACTCGACTTGTTTGCCGAAACTGGAGCCTATTTGCGCGGTCATTTCCGGTTGACCAGCGGATTACATAGCGGCGAATATTTGCAATGCGCGAAGGTTCTCGCCTACCCGCCCTATGCCGAGCGCCTGGGCCGCGATCTGGCCGCTGCTTTGCGCCCGCTATTGACTGGTGCAAACGTCAACGTGACTGTCGCTCCTGCGCTCGGCGGCGTGATCATCGGCTACGAAGTCGCGCGCGCCCTGGGGGTTCCATCTTTGTTCACGGAGCGCGATGCCGCCAGCAACGAGATGACACTTCGCCGAGGCTTCGAAATCCAACCAGGCGAGCGCGCCGTGGTTATCGAAGATGTGCTGACAACCGGCGGCAGCACGCGCGAAGTCATCGGTGTTCTGGCACGCGGCGGCGCAAACGTGCTGGCTGCCGGTTCCATTATCGATCGAAGCGGCGGACAGGCAGACGTTGGTGTTCCGCGCGTCGCCCTAGCCACTCTGAACCCCGCAACTTATGATCCCGCCGATTGTCCACTTTGTCGCGAAGGTCAGCCCGTGATGAAGCCTGGATCGCGACGCACGTAATGCCGGCGGGCCGTACCGCGATGCGAAAACTGCGTTTTGAGATCGCATACGATGGTACGGATTTCTGCGGATGGCAGATACAACCCGGTCTACCCACGATTCAGGGTGTGCTCGAAGAGGTCATTGGCGGCATCGAAGGCAAGCCTGTCAGCGTTATCTCGTCCGGGCGTACGGACGCGGGTGTGCATGCCTTCGCCCAAGTAGCTGCAGTGACACTTGAAAACCCAATTCCAACTGACAATTTTCGCCGTGCCGTCAACCGCCTCCTGCCTGCTTCGATTCGGATCAACCACATTGCCGAAGCCCCCCTCGCGTTTCACCCGCGTTTCGATGCCCGGCGGAAGACGTACGAGTACCGCATTTTTCGGGAAGAGGTGTGCCCGCCGTTTGACCGTCGCTTCGTCTATCATCATCCGTATCCGCTCGACGAGGCGGCAATGATCGAAGCCGCTCCGTTGCTTGAAGGTGAACACGATTTCACGTGCTTCGCCGCGACCGACGACAAGGACGCGCTGGAAATTTCTAAAGTTCGCACCATCTTCCGGTCCGCGCTGGTAAGACGAGAGAGAATGCTGATTTATACGGTGACTGGATCCGGTTTTCTCAAGCACATGGTCCGTAACATTGCCGGCGTGCTTCTCGAAGTGGGGAAAGGCAATTGGCAAGTGGAAGACGTGTTGGCGCGCCTCAAACCTCGGGCAGCGATACCGCCAGGGCCTACAGCACCGGCAAGCGGGCTATTCCTGGTCTCCGTCGAATACGAGTAGCGGCCCTTTTGACAATTGTCTAGGCGCCAGCCCCTCGATACTCGAGGACGAGGAGCGTGACGTCATCGTGTAAAGGCTCGCCGTCTCTGAATCGCTCGACATCGCCGATTAAGCGGTCATGGATTTGCTGAGCGTTCAAACCTCCCAGAGATTTTAGCGCCTGATCCAGGTTGTCTTCATAGAGTCGTTTGCTCTTGTTTTGTGCGTCAGGCAAGCCGTCGCTATAGACCAAAATTTTGTCGCCAGGTGCGAGCTGCAGATGCTGAACTTCAAAATTGGCATCCGGCAGAAGACCGAGCGGCGCACCGGTGCTTCCAAGCCTCTGCACCTCACCGTCAGGTTTCACGAGATAAGGCAGGCAGTGTCCCGCATTCACCCATTCCGTCGCACCCGTGCGCTCGATTCTGCCGTAGAAGAGGGTGGCATACTTCTCACGCTGTGCCCTCTGGATGAGAAAGTGGTTCATCCTTGCCAAAAGCGCATCCAGGGGCGAATTTAGTTCAGAGCCCAGCAGAAAAGCGCCTTGCAGCAGCGAAGCGAGCAGCGCCGAGCTGATCCCTTTGCCCGAAACGTCGGCGATGACGGCAGTCCAGGTGTCTTGTCCAATGGCGTGGACGTCGAAGTAATCGCCGCCCACTTCCGCCGATGGCAGGCTGGAGCCCGCCGCACAGAACCATCCGGATTCGGGAAACTCTTGTGGCAGAAGGTTCTGTTGTATTTTTCGTGCGAAGTCGAGCTCCTGTTCCAGAACCCGTTTCTGGCGCTCTTCCTCGAGCAGCTTCGCATGCTCCAGGACTGTCGATGCCTCGAGAGCCAAGGTGTGCAACAACTCGCGATTCAGTCCGGAAAGCGGCGTCTGACGCTTTCTCGAATCCAAATAGAGCAGTCCCACTGTATTCGTCTCCGAAGACAACGACAATGTTTCCTCTGCACTCACGCTGTGGAACTGAACCAGCGGGACGCAGATGACGTTTGGGAAATCCACGTCTTCGACATCGGAATCATCACCTGTTTTCTCCGGGTTAAGATTCATCGACAGCATGTCTCGCCGCTCCGTGAGCGCGCGGCTGATCAGAGACGCCGGCACCTGAAGGTCGGAACCGGCGAGCGTTGCACCCGCCGCATCGCGCCCCACCTTGACTTCAAGCTCGTCGCCGGAACGCAGCAGCAGAAATCCCCGCTCTGCGCCGGTAAGCGCGAGCGCCGCATCAATAACGGCGCTCAGAACCTCCTCGGCAGCGAGCGATGTCTGCAGCGTGCGCGCCACCTCGATGAGCGCGCGCAGCCGTGCGAAGCTGCCTGCCGCGCCCAAGGGTTGGGCAGACGCCGAAGAGATCTGATCCAGAATGCGGCTGATCCGGCGATTGGAATCGGCGAACACCAATCGATAGGAATCCTCGAACCCAAAATGAACGGTATCGCCGGCATGAAGCGCCATAGGTTTGTCGATACGCGTGCCGTTCAGCCAAGTGCCGTGCAGGCTGCCGAGGTCCTCGATTACCAGCGACTCGTTCTCGCGCACAATCCAGGCATGCGCGCGAGACGCGCGGTTATCCCGCAGAATGAGCTGATTGTCAGGCCCGCGCCCGATTCGAAACGGCAGAGGGGTAATTGGGATGCGTGTTCGTTCTCCGGAGGGATGGATGACGTCTAATGCCGCACCGCCCCCCAGCGCACGTGCCATCTATTATCGAGCTTCGCATGCGATGAACACCCGATGAGCCGGCCTCCCGTTCTGAGAACAAGCGCAGTTTTGGTACAACGATGTTCGAGGATCTATATCGACGTGTTTCGAAAAGTGCTCGTCGCAAATCGCGGCGAGATCGCAGTGCGCGTAATTCGTGCTCTCCGCGAGATGCAGATCCCGAGCGTTGCCGTGTTCTCTGAAGCGGACCGCCGGGCTGTGCACGTTCAGATGGCGGATGAGGCGATCTGTGTTGGCCCTGCGCCCTCTTCGCAAAGCTACCTTGCGGGCGTACAAATTATAGAAGCGGCCCGCGAAACGGCGGCGGAGGCGATTCATCCCGGCTATGGTTTCCTCAGCGAAAACGCCGCGTTCGCGAAATCTTGTTCGGAGACTGGAATCAAATTCATTGGCCCGTCCTGGCAGGCGATTGAGCAAATGGGTTCTAAGACGGCAGCGCGGCGTTTAGCCATTGAAGCCGGTGCACCCGTTGTTCCTGGAACCGAGCGAGGCATCGGCGATTACGAAGACGCGCGCAAAACCGCCGCGGTTATCGGCTATCCCGTGTTGCTCAAAGCGGCAGCGGGGGGTGGCGGAAAGGGAATGCGCCGTGTCGATAATCAGCGGGAGCTCGAATCCAGTATGCGCACCGCATCGAGCGAAGCTGAGCGCGCCTTCGGCTCCGGCGAAGTCTATCTCGAGAAGCTGATCGATCGTCCTCGCCATATCGAAGTGCAAGTGCTGGGCGACGAGCACGGGCATCTCATTCACCTGGGTGAGCGTGAATGCTCTATCCAGCGCCGCCATCAGAAAGTCATTGAGGAATCGCCTTCGCCGTTGACGCTCGTCAACCCAAGCCTTCGTGGTGAAATAGGCGCCGCGGCTCTACGCATCGCGCGTGCGGCGAATTACTCCAATGCCGGAACGCTCGAATTTCTAGCGGACCAAAGCGGCCGCTTTTATTTCCTGGAGATGAACACCCGGCTGCAGGTGGAGCACCCTGTGACCGAATGGGTGACGGGTCTCGATCTGGTTCGCTGGCAAATCCGCATCGCTGCCGGTGAGTCCCTCACGCTGAAGCAGGAAGATATCCGGTGGAGCGGTTCCGCCATCGAATGCCGCATCTATGCGGAAGACCCGGAGAACAACTTCTTTCCCAGTCCGGGAACAATTCTGGACTACGGCGAACCTGCTGGCCCCGGTGTGCGTGTGGATGGTGCGGTGTATGCCGGTTGGATCGTCCCCATCGAATACGACCCCCTTCTCGCAAAACTCTCGGTATGGGGTGAAACGCGAGACACGGCGATTCAGCGTATGCAGCGTGCCTTGGCTGAGTTTCGAGTGTGCGGCATACATACCAATCTCGCGCTGTTCGAGCGCATCATGGCCGACGACGCATTCCGCGCGGGACAACTTCATACGGCGTTCCTCGACGAATTCATGACGCGGCGCGGTGCGCCTGCCCCAGATCCCTCGGCCGCCCTGGCTGGCATTCTGGCGGCGGCGCAGAACGGATTTGGCCGCCCGCCGGCAGCCGATCAGGCGCCCCGAGCGTCCAATGGATGGCGTAATACCGGCAGACAAGGTCTTCTGCGTTGAAGCTGCAGGTTGAGCTGGATGGAAAGACCTGTATACTCGATCTCCAGCAAAACGGAACCCGAGCGGAATACGTGCTGCGCGGAGTGCTTGACGCATCCGGTGCGGCGTCCATCGCCGAAATCACTCCAGGCGTGTTCTCGATTTTATTAGGCAAACGCAGCTTCACGGTGCACGTTATCCAGCGGGGAGCGCAGTTAGAGGTCTGGACTCGAAACCGCTGCTACACGATCTCGATCGCCGACCCGAGAGACCCTCTAGGAACCGGGGAAAAGATTTCCGCCGCCGGCCCTGTCGAAATACGCGCGCAGATGCCCGGGAAAGTGATTAAATTGCTCGTAACTCCTGGCGACCGGGTCGAAGCTGGTCAGGGAGTGATTGTCATCGAGGCGATGAAGATGCAAAACGAAATGAAGGCGCCCAAAGACGGGATTATCGGACGAGTTCTTGTCGAAGAGGGAGGTACGGTCGCCGCAGGTGAGACATTAGTTGTGGTTGAGTGAATCGCAGCGGGTATGGCCAAAGCAGATTGCAAACTGTGCGCCGGGACAGGCTGGGTCGTTTCGGAGAAAGATGGCATCTCGGCCGCGGATCGATGTCCGTGTGTGGCGCAGGGCCGGTCTGAGGAATTAACCGAAAGCGCTCAGATACCGCGGAATTATCGCGATGCGTCCTTCGAATCTTTTTTTCTGCCCGACGACAATCCGATTGCCCGGCGCAGCCTGTCGGACGTGATGCTCGCAGCGAAGTCCTTTGTGCGTGGGTACCCGATGAATAACAAACCCGGTCTGCTGCTGATGGGCCCGACAGGCGCCGGAAAGACACATCTTGCGGTAGCGGCATTACGGGAGTTAATCGCCCGCGGCCATGAAGGAGTCTTCTTCGACTACCTCAATCTGTTGGAGCGCATCCGCTCCAGCTACAACGAGACGCTAGGCGCGAGTAATCGCGAGGCGTATCATACTGCTCTCGAATCGGAGATTCTCCTGCTCGATGATTTAGGCGCGCATCGCGTCACAGATTGGGTAAAGGATACAGTAACTTCCATCGTCACCTACCGCTGCAATCATCGAAAACCTCTCATCGCAACTACTAACCTGGGAGACGAGGAGATACAACAAGCGATCAGCGAACGCGCTTATTCGCGCCTGTTCGAAATGTGCCTGGTGATCCGAGTTCCGGGTGCGCCGGACTATCGCGCGAAGCGGTCCATTACACGAACGTTTTAGGCTACGCCGTCGCGCCAGCGCCGAAGCTCGATACGGCCTGCTGTTCGTCCTCGAACGCCGGGAAGATGGTGTGCAGCTTCGTAATCTGCATCAGGTCTCTCATCTTGCCTTGCATGTGCAGCAGTTTTACCGCCCCACCCTGATTCGTGGCGGTGGTATACGCGCCGACGAGTTCCCCGAGTCCTGCGCTGTCCACGTAACTGACATCTTTCATGTTCAGAATCACGTTCTTGTTTCCTTGCGCCAGCAGCGATCTCAACTCGTCCCGCAATATCCCCGTGTTCTCGCCGAGCGTAATTTTGCCGCTGAGATCTACAATCGCCACATTTCCAACGCGTCGCGTTTTTGCCGTGAGTGCCATAAAGGTTCCTTGGGCCTAAAATAGGCTGTTACTGAAGCGTTTCATTGTATCCCACGCACTGTCAAGCCGGTTTAGTAACAGGCCGTACGGAGGTTTGGACCCGGCGCTAGAGGCGCAGCAGCCGCTCCAGCTTCGAACCGGGAAAAATCAGCGTTTCGTCACGTTCTGGACCGTTCGAAACAGATCCAATCTCCACCCCAGTCCTTTGTTCCAGAAAGTCCAGATAGTGTTTGGCTGCCGCTGGCAAATCGGCCAATTGCCTGATCCCGCGCGTGGAGCTTTTCCAGCCCGGTAGTCGCTCGATGACCGGCTTGATCGCCTCCATTCGCCGCGTGCTTGCCGGCATCTGTTCCATCAGCTTGCCGTCTACCTCGTACGTCACGCAGACCGGGATTTCCGCCAGATCGTCCAAAACATCCAATTTCGTGATGATCAAGCTGTCGAAACCGTTCACTTCCGCCGTGTAGCGCAACAGCGGCACATCGAACCAGCCGCAGCGTCGCGGCCTTCCTGTGACGGACCCGTACTCGTTCCCGGTGCGGCGGAGGTGCTCGCCCAGTTCCGTGAGATCTTCGGACGGAAATGGCCCCGCGCCGACACGCGTGATATAAGCCTTTGAAACCCCGATGATACCGTCCATTCGCGTCGGAGGAACGCCGGTACCGGTGCACGCTCCGCCCGCCGTTGCGCTCGAACTTGTCACAAACGGATACGTGCCGAAATCAATATCGAGCATCGTGCCTTGCGCCCCTTCAAACAGCACGCTCTTGCCATCGCGGATCATCTGGTTGAGCAGACGCGAGGTATCGCACGCCATCGGGCGGATCTGTTCGGCAAATTGCTTGTATCGATCGAGAATCTCCTCAAAATCGACCCGGTCTGCTACCTCAAATGCGTTCGCGACGAGTTGCTTGTCCTCGGCCAGCACGCGATATAAATCCGCGAAATCGACATCCACAAAATCTGCTACGCGAATTCCACGACGCGCGATCTTGTCTTCGTAACACGGGCCGATTCCCCGGGACGTGGTCCCAATCGGGATGCGATTCTCGCGTCCTTCCGAGATCTTCTCTATAGTCCGGTGAAACGGAAAAATCACGTGGGCACGGTTGCTGATCTTGAGCTGCCGCTTCACGTCGATTCCCGCCGCCTCCAGCCCCGAAATTTCCTCGAGCAATGCGGCCGGATCCACAACTACTCCGTTGCCGATTACGGCCAATACGCCGGGCCGCAAGACGCCGCTCGGAATCAGTTTCAGGATGAATTTTCGATCTCCGATGAAGACGGTATGTCCGGCGTTATGTCCTCCCTGGTAGCGCGCGACCGCGTGGAATTTTTCCGAGAGCAGGTCGACGATTTTTCCTTTACCCTCGTCGCCCCACTGCGCTCCCAGGACAATCAAATTACTCATGATTCCGGCAGGCTTTAGCCCAAAACTCCTGATTGTATCGCAAGGCCGCAAACCTCCTTAAGAATCATCAACTTGGCACTTAGCGCGTGAGTCTTGGCCCACGTTTGCTGTGATACCCTTGGCACAATGCAGATGTGCGGCGTCTTTCAGGCGCTAGGTCCCGACATCTTTCGCCAGCTTGTGCGTGGTATCTCCATCGGCAAGCTGAAGACTTACCAGATTTACGAACGTTTCAAAGTCAGGGCTCATCTGGTGAAACTGAATTCAGAATCCTTACGAAAGGCCGAACCGAGGCTCTGGGCACGGATTGAATCGGGCGACGAGGAGTTCGCGACAGATTTATCCCAGGTATTCCTCTTGTCGCATCTGGACATGATCATCGATGTTCTGAACTTTCTAGGCGTACCGAATGAGCAAGGATTTTTCGATAAAGATCTCGACCCGCAGAAGTATTTGATCGAGGGTTGGCAGAATCGCATTTTCGACCAGTTTTCGGGCAAATACCAACGGGAAATTCTGCTTTTCTATATCAATCATCTCGATTGGGAGCTGAACAAAACAGAGCAGGTCTTCCTTCCGGCAGCCTGAAGATGACGGATATCAAATCCTTTCAGGAGCATGTGAAGCGCGGGGATCTGAATGCCGTTCGGTTATCGCTTCGTGAACATCCCGATCTATTGAACGCCACCAACGATTCAGGTCAAAGTGCATTCCTGCTTGCCAAATACTACCGCCAGGACGATATGGCCGAGTATCTGCTGAGCCTCAACCCGAACTTCGATGTCTTCGATGCGTGCGTTGCCGGTCGCATCTCGGCAGTTCTCGATGAAATCGACCGCGACCCCTCGATTCTCGAAGCACACAGTACGGATGGTTGGACGCCGCTGCACTTGGCAGCTTTCTTCGGCCAGGCCGATTTAGCGGCCGCACTGCTGGATCGGGGTGCCCAGGTCGATTCGCCCTCAACCAACGCGATGAAAAATACACCATTGCACGCTGCGACCGCTGGTGGCAAGCTCGCGCTAGTCGCGCTGCTCGCGACACGAGGTGCAGACGTCAATGCCCGGCAGGAAGGCGGTTGGACGGCTCTGCACTCGGCGGCGCAGGCTGGCAATCGCGAAATGTTGGAGCTGCTCCTGGCCAATGGTGCGGACGTGCATGCCCGTGCAGCCAACAATCAATGCGCTCTGGATCTCGCGCTTTCTAAAGGCCACCAGGAGGTCGCGGCCTTGCTCGAACAGCTAGGAGCAAAGCTTCAATAAGAGATGGCGCTCGAAGGGCAGTTGGAAGAGCTTCGGCGCGCAACGCTCGCTGCGTTCGCCGGGGCAACTTCGATCGAGGATTTGGAAGAAGCACGAGTTGCCGCGCTGGGCCGCAAAGGAACGCTCGCCCAGATCACGAAAGAATTCGGCAAGCTGCCGCCCGAGGAGCGTGCTCGGCTTGGAAAACTGCTGAATTCCGTTAAGCAGGATCTCGAAAGCGCATACGAGCAGAAAAAGCGCCGGTTTGAACAAGCCGATCTCGAAGAGCGTCTCTCTCGCGAGTGGATCGACGTTACGTTGCCGGCGCCGGGAGTGCGTCCCGGCAGCCTGCATCCCGTGACGCAGCTTCAGCAGGAAATCGAAGACCTGTTTACGTCGCTTGGGTTCGCCGTCCTCGAGGGGCCGGAAGTCGAAACCGAGGAACATAACTTCGATGCCTTGAATATTCCGCCCACTCATCCAGCGCGGGACATGCAGGATACCTTCTGGTTATCGAACGGCCATCTGCTGCGCACTCACACATCGCCGGTACAGGTGCGGGGCATGCGCCAGTTCGGCGCTCCCTTGCGCATGATCGCGCCCGGCCGCGCGTTTCGAAATGAAGAGGTCGATGCCTCCCACGAGCACACTTTTTACCAACTCGAAGGCATGATGGTCGATCGCGAAGTCTCGGTCGCGAACCTTATTTATTTCATGAAGACGTTGCTGAGCTCGATTTTCAAGCGCGATGTAACCGTCCGGCTTCGCCCCGGCTACTTTCCTTTTGTCGAACCGGGCTTCGAGCTCGATATTCAGTGCCTCATCTGCGGCGGACCGGGTTGCGCCGTCTGCAAATACAGCGGGTGGGTCGAGCTGCTTCCCTGCGGTTTGGTGCACCCCAATGTCCTGCGCATGAGCGGTATCGATCCGGAAGAGTGGGGCGGCTTCGCTTTCGGCCTGGGTCTCACTCGCCTAGCCATGATGCGCTACGGCATCGACGATATCCGCCAGTTGCAAGGTGGCGATCTCCGCTTCCTGACTCAGTTTTGATTCGCCGCATAATTCCGATGCAAAGGAACGTGAGTTGAAGTTTTCTTATCGATGGCTAGCCGAGCTCGTGCCGGGCTTGAGCACCCCGCCCGCGGATCTGCAGCGCCTCGTCACTATGAAAACCGCCGAATGCGAAGGCATTGAAGTCACCGGGGCTCATTTCGCTAATGTTCTTGCCGCTCGCGTCCTCGCGGTTGAGCCGCTCGCCAAAGGCAAGAACAAAGCGGTTCGCATCGACACGGGCAATGGGAAGCAAAGGGTGGTCGTTTGCGGAGCGCCGAACGTGCGGCCCGGCATTCTCGCACCCTGGGTACCTCCGGGCACGCACTTAGCGGGGGGAACGATCGGGTTGGCAGTCATTGATGGGGTCGAAAGTGAAGGGATGCTGGCGAGCGCCGCAGAGCTTGGCATTAATCGCGATCATTCCGGAATTCTCGAGCTGGAAAACGTGGAACTGGGCCAGTGCCTGCCCGGTCTCGCGCCCGACTGGATCATCGAAATCGATAACAAGAGCCTCACTCATCGGCCAGATCTGTGGGGCCACTACGGCATGGCGCGCGAGGTCGCTGCGATTACTTCCGGATCGTTGGAAGATCCTGTGCAGCCGAATCTGCTGCCACAGGGCGACGCTGTAATTCGCGTCGAAATCGCCGATTACAAGCTCTGCCCGCGATACAGCGCGCTGGTTTGTGAAAACGTCAGAACCGCCCCTTCGCCGCTCCCGCTGCAGGCGCGGCTCGAAAGTGTTGATCTCAATTCCATCAACAACATCGTCGATGTCACGAATTTCATATTGGCTGAGCTGCCTCAGCCCATGCACGCCTTCGATGCCGATAAACTCAGGGGAAACACGATCTTTGTGCGGAACGCCCGGCGCGGCGAACGGCTGCGCGCGTTGAACGGTGAAAGCTATACATTGACTGAATCGGATCTCGTGATTGCCGATGCTTCCGGACCCGTCGCGCTTGCCGGTGTGATTGGCGGAGCCGATAGCGCCATATCGGAGACGACTACTCGTATTGTTCTGGAGAGCGCAAATTTCCAGGCCTCCAGCGTGCGTCTCACCTCATCGCGCCACAAATTGCGCACGGATGCGTCCATGCGTTTCGAGAAATCGCTCGATCCCGAAAATACGATTCGAGGCTTAGCGCGGGCAGTCGAGCTATTCAGCAAGATCTCGCCTGGTATTCGCGTAACAGGCGGTGTTGTTGATAATCGCGGGCCGCTTCCTTTTGCGCAACCTATCCTCCTGCCAATGAATTTTGTCGTCCGGAAACTGGGGAAGGAAATCAGCCAGCAGCAAGTTTCGGGAATTCTACATGCCCTCGGGTTCCAAGCGCGTGAAACAGCGCCCGCTCTTCTCACGGTCACGGTTCCATCATGGCGGGCCACCAAAGACATCTCACTCAAAGACGATCTGGTCGAAGAAATTGGGCGAATGGTTGGATACGGAGAAATCGCGCCGGCTCCGCCGCGCATCGCGTCGGTCGTGCCGCCTCAGAGCCCGATGCGCTTGTTCCTGCGCTCAATACGTACACAGTTCGTGGCGCAAGGCTTCACCGAGATCTACAACTACTCGTTCACCAATGAGGCCGAAGCCGCGCAATTCGGCGCTGCGATGGAAGACCTCATCGCTGTGAAAAATCCCATCGCCTCCGAGTTGACCCATCTACGGCGCAGCCTGCTGCCTGGCTTGTATAGAAACATTCTCACGAACGTCCGGCACTATCCCGAATTCCGCATTTTCGAGATCGGAAACGAGATTCATCCCGCTCACACGCCCGATCTGCCGAACGAGACCACGCACGCAGCCGCGGTGCTCTACAACGCGCACGGCAACGCGCAGGACTTTTTCGAGCTTAAACGCGTTGTCGAATGCGTGTTTCCCAACGCGAGCCTGACACCTGCTGAAGCCCGTTCTTATGAACACCCGGCGAGAACGGCAGAAGTCTACTGGCGCGGTGCCGTCATCGGGCGGCAGTTTGAACTTCATCCGCTGCTGCTTGAAAGAGAAAACATGGAGGGGCGCGCTTTTTTCCTCGATGTAGACCTTCAACAGGCCGAGAGGTTATCCGCCTTGATAGCAACGAAGTTCAAAACATTGCGCAAGTACCCGACCAGCGGATTTGATCTTTCGGTTGTCACCGCGTTGCGCACACCGGCCGCGCAGATTCAGGACGAACTCGCGAAGCTTGCCGGCCCAGATCTCGCGATGATCGATTTCGTTCGGCAGTACGACGGTCCGCCACTTTCAGCCGGTCAAAAGAGTGTCACCTATCGCCTCGACGTCGGCGCTCCGGACCACACGCTCAGCGCTGACGAAGTCACGGATATTCGGAATCGCATAATATCCGGCATGCGCGAGTTGGGGTTCGAGTTCCGAGGGTGAATCCTAAGCTGAAAGGAGATCGCATTGATCAAACACGCGAAGGGTACCTTTGAGGTAAAGATCGTTCCAATGGAGTCGCCGCCGACCGCTCAGGAGTCGGCGGTTGGACGCATGATCATCGATAAGGCATTCTCGGGGGCGTTGGAGGGTTTCGGTAAAGGCGAAATGCTGACCGGCATCACCGAAAGCACAGGGTCAATGGCATACGTCGCCATGGAATGCGTCGCCGGCAAGCTGAACGGGCTCACCGGCAGCTTTATCCTGATGCACACCGGCATAATGCTGAAGAGTGATCCGAATGCAAGCGAGTTGCACGTTTGGATAGTGCCTGCGTCGGGTACGGGGGAATTGTCAGGGCTCGCGGGTAAGATGACGATCATTGTCGAAGGCGATGGCAAGCACACCTACGATCTTGAATACACACTTCCGTAAGCCCGGGTTTCTAAAGCACCATGTTCTTCGGCTGCCGGATTTCCATGCAGCCTTTTCCCGTTGGCAGTACTTTACCTGGATTCAAAGCACACCCAGGGTCGAATAGCGCTTTGAATCCTTTGATCAGATCGAGCGTCTCTTCCGGGAACAGATGCGCCATCAGCTCCATCTTTTCCATACCCACTCCGTGCTCGCCCGTAATCGATCCTCCGGCAGAGATGCAAAAGTCGAGGATCTCCTCGCCGGCCTTCTGCGCGCGCTCGAGATCGCCGGGCTTGCGTGGATCGAAAGGCAGAATCGGATGCATATTCCCATCGCCGGCATGAAAGACATTGCTGATCGCGATCCCATATTTTTCGCCGATCTCGTGAATTGCCCGCAGCGTTCGCGCGATCTGGGTTCGCGGAACAACTCCGTCCTGTACGTAGTACGTCGGGCTCACTCGCCCGATCGCGCCGAACGCATTCTTTCTGCCTTTCCATAACAGCGCTCTCTCATCTGCCGATTTGGCAATACGCACTTCACGCGCCCCACATCCCCGGCAAACCGGCGCGATCTCTTCCGCTTGCTCCTCGACCGCCTCCACCAGTCCTTCCAGTTCGATGAGCAGCACCGCCGCTGCATCCAGTGGATAACCTGCGTGCGTCGCTGCTTCTACCATCCGCAGCATCGGTCCATCCAGCATCTCCATTGCGACCGGCGTAATCCCCTTCGCTGTCAGGGCTCCCACCGTATTGCCGGCCTCGTCTGTGGAATTGTAAATCGCGAGCATCGTCTTCACGGCCTCCGGCAGACGCATCAGACGAACGCCGATTTTAGTAACCAGCGCCAGGGTGCCTTCCGAACCCGTGAGCAGGCCCACCAGATCGTATCCCGGAATGTCCGGCTCTTTGCCACCGGCCTCAATGACTGTTCCATCCGGCAGCACAGCCTCTAAACTCACCACGTGGTTGGTGGTCACGCCGTACGCCAGCGTATGCGGTCCTCCCGCGTTCTCGGCCACATTGCCGCCGATTGTGCACGCCCGCTGGCTCGATGGATCGGGCGCATAGAAATAGCCGAACGGCTCTACGGCGAGCGAAATGTCCAGGTTAACCACTCCCGGCTGCACGATCCCACGTTCATTCTCGATATCGATTTCAAGAATGCGGTTCATTCGCGCGAATGAGATCACGATCCCGCCTGCCCGCGCGATGGCGCCACCGCTCAGCCCGGTTCCAGCTCCGCGCCCGACGATTGCCAGATCGTGACGTCGCGCCAGCTTCACCAGCGCCGCCACCTCTTCGGTTGTACGTGGAAACGCGACCGCATCGGGTACCGCCTTGTCAACGCCGCCGTCGTATTCGTAAAGCTTCAGATCGGCCGGATCGGACAAGACCGCGTCTCTGCCAAGTTGCGCTTCAATCTCGGTGAGAGCGCTTGTCGCGAGTGCCATCTCTCAAGCTCCGGATGAGAGAAGACTCTGCACGTACTGCGTGATGTCGTCGCTCGTCCAGTCCTGATTGCTGATGAACTTCCGCATGACGCGCCCATCCTTGATGATGTAGGTTTCGGGAATCTGATAGGTGCCGTACTCCGAGCTGATATCCCAGCTCGGATCGCGCGCGGTATCGAACGAAACGGGAATTCGGGTTAGAAAATTGTGGTA
The DNA here is from genome assembly GCA_963722935.1 of uncultured Acidobacteriaceae bacterium. Classification (GTDB taxonomy): domain Bacteria; phylum Acidobacteriota; class Terriglobia; order Bryobacterales; family Bryobacteraceae; genus Bog-105. The sequence goes on from CAVROY010000004.1 coordinate 1,343,569, forward strand.
CTTCTGAGCGCTCTTATCGACGCTGACCGCCAGCACCACCACACCCGATTTTGCAAACCGCTTCTCGAACTCGTTGAGTGATGGAATTTCATCGACACACGTGGCGCACCAGGTTGCCCAGAAGTTCAGGACCAGCACTTTGCCACCGAAATTTGCCGGTGTCACCCGCTGGCCCTGATCCGTCTCGATCGAAAAGCTCGGTGCCCGGTCGCCTTCTTTGGCCGAGGTATCCCTCAACGTGAAGCCGATAACGGCAAGAAAGGCGACGGTTAAGCCAAGAAGGAGCGCTCGCAGTGCGTTGTTTGTATTCACAGTACTACTTGGGCCCGCAGCAACGGACCATCAGGGCCAAATCGGCTGGATATTCACAGTATCCAACGTGCCGCCTTAAACATCCAACTAACGGGAATGTTTGTCACCCGCAAAGCCGAGTTTTCTGCCTCTCACGTCTGCCGCATAGCTGGCCTGAGCGATTCCGAAAACCGGCAGATTTATGGTGAGGGAGCAAATCCTAACGGCCACGGCCATAATTACGTTCTCGAGGTCACCGTGGAAGGCGATCCCGACCCGCACACCGGCATGATCATGGATCTCAAAGAGCTGAAGGATATGGTCGAGGAAGAGATTGTCGCGCCCATGGACCATCGTTTTCTCAACCTCGAGGTTGAACCTTTTGCGCGCGTGATCCCCACCACGGAAAACGTTGCGCGTGAGATCTGGCGGCGGCTCGAAAGACGTCTTGAACAGTCTCCGGGAAGGCTCGCCCGGATCCGGCTATTCGAAACACCGGATCTTTACGTTGACATCGTTCGCGATGGCCTCACAATATGATCGCTGTCACCCGCGTCTATCGCTTTTCTGCATCGCATCGTCTGCATTCGCTACAGCTTTCCGCAACCGAAAACGCCCGTGTTTACGGAAAGTGCAACAATCCTTTTGGCCATGGCCACGACTATATATTGGAAGTCACTGCCGTCGGTCAAGTAGACGAAAGGTCGGGTCTTCTCCTGCCTTTTACGCAGCTTGATCAACTCGTAGACGAACAGATCTTGCGCCGGTTCGCCTTTCGCAATATCAATCTGGATGTGCCACAGTTCCGTTCGCTTGTGCCCACCACCGAAAACATCGCGCTTGTCATCGCCGATTTGCTCGAACAGCATTGGAACCGGTACTTCCCGGATGCGCGGGCGCATCTGCGTCGGGTACACGTCCAGGAGACGGATCGGAATGGCTTCGAAGTTCTGCGTTCCGCAACCGAGAAGCCCCGCTTACCTGCCGAAGAAAGTGAGAGCGTCACAATTCATGCCTAAAGCCAAATCTGCAGCCGCTTCAACCAGCGGATCGCTCAAGAAAAAAGGTCCGGTTATCGAATTTCAGGCCAAGGTCCGCCAAAATGCAATTGCGCCTCATATCCGGGAGGTTCTCGCGGCACTGGGCGAAGACCCCACTCGGCAGGGATTGGTTCGCACTCCCGAGCGCGCCGAAAACGCTCTCCGTTACCTGACTAGCGGCTATTCGGCCGACGTAAATGAAATCGTTAATGGCGCTCTTTTTGACGTCAAATACGACGAAGTTGTCATTGTTCGCGATATTGAATTCTTCAGCATGTGCGAACACCACATGCTGCCCTTCTTTGGAAAGATGCACGTCGCCTATCTGCCCGAATCGAGAGTCATCGGGCTCAGCAAGATTCCACGTATCGTGGACGTGTTCGCACGCCGGTTACAGATACAGGAGCGCCTCACGCAAGAGGTTGCCGAGACGCTGCAAGAGCTGCTGAATCCGAAGGGCGTCGCCGTAATCTGCGAAGCCCGTCATTTTTGTATGATGATGCGCGGTGTCGAAAAGCAGCATTCGGGCGCGATTACTAGCGCCATGCTAGGCGCTTTCCGTGAGAACAAAGAGACCCGGAACGAGCTGCTGTCGCTGGTCGGGCAGCGCTCGACGGCCATCTGAATCAACGTCAACTCGCGTGTTAGCATCGGGTCATGAGTGACCATAGCCGCCTCTTTCAGGCGGGTCCGGATCCGTTTGGCCGGATGTGGAATGTGCAATTTCGGTGGCTCCAAACCGGCATTTCTATACGCCATGCCGACACGGTGGACGTCAAATTCTTCGTTACTCCTGGCGACGGCGAGACCGAAGAAAAGGTCATTGCCTTGCCGCACCCGGATCTCCTCCGGCTCACCGTCGAGCATGCAAGGAAACTCACCGACCCATATTGTATGCGGCTCGCAGCAGCCCACCTGAAGCACATGATTGAGACTTCCGAAGATATGGACAAAACGCTTGTCACGCTATCTCCCGAAGAAATGGCCGCTTATGACCAGCAATTGCCCCGTGAAACAGTTCCCCAGCGCAGATAATCAACGCTTTGTAGCCGAAGAGGGAGATTTTATGGTGACTTGCCCGAAATGTGACGCTTCTATCGACGTAGAAGAGGAAGAGCTGGACGAAGGTGACGTGCTGTCTTGCGACGAATGCGGCGCTTCGCTGACCGTCGCCAGTGTGAACCCCGTCGAGCTTCAATCGGAAGACGAAGAAGACGAAGAAGACGAGGACTTCGACTACGACGAGGATGAAGAGGATGGCGAAGACGAGGACGAGGAAGAGGAGGAAGAGGAGTGGCACTGAGAGCGCTTTGCTTTTTCTGAGTTGGCGGCTGTGACCACGTTTCCCGCGCTCCTGCTGATGACGGCTCTCGCGCCTCTCGCTTACTCCCAAGCTCAAGCTCCGGTGGTTGGCCAGCCGGGCACTTCCACCACCCGTTCGATCGAAGGCACAGTGTTGGACGCGAAAGGGTCCCCGGTTCCAGGGGCCGTTGTCCTTCTGAAGGACACAAAGACCCTTCAGGTGCGGTCCTATCTTGCACTGAAGGATGGAAAGTATCGCTTCTTCGGTTTGAGCAGCGACATCAATTACGAACTGCGCGCCGAGGCAAACGGAATGACCAGCCCTGAAAAAATGGTCAGCGTCTTCGATAGCCACAAGGTCGTAAAACTCAATCTCAAGCTCAAGAAAAAGCTGAAAACTACCTGAGCCTGTCTTTTGGGCTAGATTGCGAATCTCTTCAAGTGCGAGACAATCGGTTCCATGAATTCCGCCCAAGCCCTGGGCTGGCTGAAAAAAGCTGCGATTGTACCCATTATTCGCACACCCGACGCCCATGCCGCGATTGCTGCAGTGGAAGCGCTGATAGAAGGCGGTCTCGATTGCATCGAGATCACGATGACGGTAGATCACGCCATTCGGGCGCTCGAAAGCGTTGCCGACCGTTACGGGGATCGCATTCTGCTCGGTGCTGGAACGGTATTGGATCCGGAAACTGCGCGAGCCTGTATTTTAGCTGGCGCACAGTTCATCGTCACGCCCGCACTCAATCCAAAAACGATCGAACTGGCCAAGCGCTATTCCAAACCTATATTTCCAGGCGCCCTCACCCCCACCGAGGTGTTGACGGCTTGGGAGTCCGGCGCGGACGCGGTGAAAGTATTTCCCTGCAACGCGCTAGGCGGCGCCAAATACATTAAGGCGCTTAAAGCGCCTCTGCCTCAAATCGAGCTGTTCCCGACCGGTGGCGTAAACCTCGAAACCGTGCGGGAATTTCTGTTTACCGGCGCCATAGCGGTCGGCGTTGGAAGCGAGCTCGTGGATTCCAAGCTGATCGCCGCCGGAAATTACGGCGAAATCACGAATCGCGCCAAGCAGTTTCGCGAAGCGGCCGGAACCGCTACTGCCGTCCGTGCGTCGCTCTGACAGTTCCGGCAAATTGCCCGAGCTACTGGGGCTCTTTCTTTGCCGGCCCTACTCGAACAAAGAGCTTGTCCCATTTATGATGTTTTCCAGAGGGGGCGGCTCGTCCGCCGGGAAAAGTGCGATTCAGCAGCTGAAAACCGGAAATACCATCTACATCCAACCATCGCCAATTCGGGAGTCTCCCGGTGCTGGATCCGCCTATCTGATACGCAAGTAGCCTCACGCAGCCTTTCTGGACACCGTAATCATGAGGTTCAACGATGCGTTCTTTGTCCGCGTATTGAAGCCGAACCATCCGTCTGTGCTCAATCGCCATTCGAAGCAACTCATCTAGCGTTGGTTGGTGGGTTGGCAAGTTAGTGACCCGTACTCAACCATTATCTCGCGCCCGCACGGGGCGGGAGCTCAAGTTGCGGACGCGGTAATTCGGTGGACCTGTTCATAGCGGTATCTGTCACGAATGTTATGAGCGAAATACCTGCCCTTGGACTCGGCCGCCACAAACTCGTCGTATTGTTCCGGTGGAAAGTCGAAGTACCGATACACGTCGCCGCCATGAAACTTCAAATACAGCAAACGGTCTCCAGGAATATAAGCAGCCGCCGAGAAGACACTCGACTCCACAGAAACCCAGTTCATCGAGTCCTCGAAACCATTCTTGCAACCTTTGCCTGCCCAGCCTACGCGCGCAAGTCACTGTTGAGGGTCGCGTACTGTTTCGGCTGCCGGCCATCGATAGATCGTGATGGCGCACTAGGTGAGGACGATAGCCAAACCATTCGCGTTCGCAACCTGAGGTTTGGGCCTATCCATTTCTGGGTTTCACCAACTTACGGCGCTTACCGCGCCACAGCCATATTCTTCGGAAAAAACGTCATTTGCAGCCCGATTGAAAGTTCATTCTTGGGACCGCCTAGGGCCGGAATGAAGTATCGCTCGAATTGTACGAAAGGGGCTGCGTCGACATCGGACCTTAGTTGCCACTGCCCGCTGACCGATACATCGGTCTGTGTCCCGCCGCCCGGCAAGAACATACTGCCCGTCTTCGTCTGGCGGAAGGAAAACACGATTTTCTTTTGAGCAGACCACCAGTAGGCAGATGAGCCTTCATATGCGCGCGCGTCGCGACCGACCCAACTCCCCAGCAGGTAGCCATTGTTCGTATAAGCATCGCGATATTGATTGTTCCAGTAGAAAAACAAGCCGCCTTCATCTCCACGATATAGCTGGGTCGAATAAGTCTCGAATCGTAGATCCATCCGGCGCAATCCGGGCAATCGAGTGAAATAAATACCAGGCGCCCAAGCGGAACGTCTCGGGCTGTCCAAAGGATTGGGCTCGTCATCTGCCAGTGAATCGGAGTAAATCGTCACCAAGCGCCTGAGGCCGGGTACCCGCCAAAGGAAGTCGAATCCGCTGCGCCGATCGCCTGGATCGTTAGCGGAACCAAAGGCAGTGGCGCCCGTGCTCGATGTGCTGAAAAAGCTATGCAGGATACTCGCCGCCGTTAGGGGATGCCCGACTCCGCCAAAGATCGCGCTTCGCGTAAAACCGAGCTCCAAGTTATCGGTTAGCTGAAAAGTAATCTTCTCAGCATTGATGAACGGCCGGGGAGGATATAAGTGCCCTGACAGTTTGCCGATGAGCATCTGCGTTCGGATGTGGCCAAGAAATCGAAAAGGCCCGGGCAGAACAAACGGCGTCTGCTGGGCGATCCGTAGCGAGTAAAACGGTTCGGCGTTGTTACTGAAGGCAAAGGCGCTGTCTTCGCCAGGACCCCACCACAAACTCTGTTTGCCGAACGTAACGTTAAAATCGCCGAGATGCACGCCTACATACATTTCCAACGGATCGAACTTGCTTATAGACGCTATCGTTGCGCCGGGTTGAGCCGGAACCCCGTCGAGAGCACCCAACAACGTTTGTACACCCTGGCTATAGGGCGGTTTTCCGTCCGATTCCTGATACTCACCCCTAAAGTAACCAGAGAACGGGCCCAGGGTGCCGAAAGCAGAAAAGCCGGCCAGGGCGTTTGTACCCGTTTCGTACGGCCGGCCATAGTCATTTACAATGGTCTGGCCAAAGTGGTAGCTATCCCGCAAGGGTGCTCCCGATATCTGGAGGAGCCGTGTATAAACCGACTCGATGCGGAGTTCAGCACGTCCGTTCTTCTCATCGGCGAATTCGTGTTTTAGGCTCGCAATGAGCTCCTGTGCGTCATCGTTCACGGCTCCTTCTGAAACTTTTGTGCTGTGCCGTGACGCGATATCCTCCGCTTCTTCCACAAGCACCAGGCACTCCGAGCGCGTCCAGGGCGCGGCAAGACCCTCCTCATCCGGTGCATACCCCATAGCCGCCAGCCTCTTCAATGCCGGATAAATCCAGCTGTCAAGTGGAACGTAGACTGCTTCTGCTTTCGTCGTTCCCCGCTCAGGCTCAGAGGCGAAAAGCTGCGTCCCTCCTGAGAACATTAGCGTGATTCCGAGTACCAGCCGCGCCAGATGCCGGCAATGCACGCTAATACCAAATCCGTTAATACCGTTGTGGGCGCGCCGCATAGCAACTAAAGAACACAAAGAGCTCAGAGGCACCAGTATGAAAGCTTAGTCAGCCGTGTGGTGCCAGCGAATTGTAAACAAGTTGCAAACACTCCGAAGTTACTTCCTTTTTACAATTCATCGACAGCTAACGTGCCGCGGCTGTTTAGCATGAAATCAAGTAGGCTAGACACACAAATGAAAGAGACAAAGATAGTGCGAGAGGAAGGCAGTCGACGTAGTTTCATAAGGGGAGCACTGTATGGAATTCCTCTCCTCATTGGTGGCGCGTTAACAGCGTCGGTAGGCAATTATCTCTTCGGCAAACAAGCGACCCAGAAAGGTAGCTGGGCAGATGCCGGGGACGTATCGGATATTCCAAGTCAAGAACCTTGCCAGCTTCGGTTTGAACGGGCAGTAACAGACGGCTGGAAACTTCGGAATGAGGAGGCCTCCGCTTGGATCCTTCTCGATAACGAGCGGCACGTCACGGCGTTCTCGCCAAGTTGTACACATCTGGGATGCGCTTACCGGTGGCAAGCTGATAAAAAACTGTTCGTGTGCCCCTGTCACGGCTCGACATTTGACGTCCGAGGCGACGTAGTCGCGGGCCCCGCAAGCCGACCTCTTGATAGGTATTTGACCAAGCTGGAGAACAACAGATTGTGGTTGGGGCCGTTGCAGGATTCAGAAGGCGCATAGCTTCATGCGCGATCTCATCTCACAATGTTCCACGTGGGTCAACGATCGCACTGGATTGCAAACGGCTATCTCCAGCTTTTTATTTGAAGACATTCCCGCCTCAGCTGGGTGGCCCCAGGTTTTTGGAAGCGTCGCTTTATTCCTGTTTCTAATTCAGGGTCTGACAGGGATCCTGCTTGCGCTGAATTACGCTCCGACGGCCGGAGAGGCGTACAGCAGCGTCACATATATCTTGCGGCAGGTTGCGGGCGGGCGCATGATTCATGGACTCCACCATTGGGGCGCCACTCTAATGGTGATCGCCGTGTTCCTGCATATGGCGCAGGTGTTCATATTCGGCGCATTCAGGAGACCCCGGGAAGCGACATGGATCGCCGGAGTAGCCCTGCTACTGCTGACGCTCGCTTTCGGATTGACCGGTTATCTTCTGCCTTGGGACAACAAAGCCTACTGGGGCACGGTGGTCACAATCAGGATCATGGCCAGCGTGCCTCTTGTAGGCCATCTTCTTTTGCGCTTATTGGGCGCAACGGATGGCGTGGGTTCGCTAACCTTTTCGCGATTTTACGCACTGCATACGCTTCTATTGCCCGCCGTGACGGTCGGTCTGATAACTATCCACGTTTATCTAGTGCGCCGTCACGGCATTGCTCCAAATCGCTTCGGGACAGAGAAACAACAAAAGTTCTATCCAAAACAGTTGTTTCGCGATTTATGCGCAGTTTTCATTGCATTCCTATGCCTGTTCCTTGCCGCTTGCTTCCTCGATGTTCCGCTAGGGCATCTGGCCGATCCCACGGACACTCAATATGTACCAAGACCTGAATGGTACTTCTTGTTTTTGTTTCAGTTGCTAAAGGTATTTCCAGGGCGACTGGAATTGATTGGAACGGTAGTGCTTCCCTCAGTGACCGTCCTAGCGCTTATTCTGCTTCCGTTCCTGCATAGAACGCACGTGACGATTCTGAAGGGCAGAACTCAATCTGCCTGCGTTGCCACGCTTGCGTTTTCAATCTGGTTGGGGTTAACGAGCGCTGCGGGATGGACTGCTCCGCATCCCAAGCGAAATGCCATCGTCTCGGCCCAGGCATTGGAATGGGGCCGAGTTTCTCCGGAGGTGATTGCCGGATGGGGCTATTTTCGCTCTCTTCATTGCGACTCCTGTCATGACTTGATAGTTGGAACGCCTAAGCCTGGACCTACTCTGGGCTTACGCGGGGTGCAGCATCCGAGAGATTGGATACTCCAGCACTTCAACGACCAGTCGCAGGCGTCCTCCGATGGGCGCGAGCCATCTTCGCTCTCTATGCCTCAACGGAACACGCTTTTGATATTCGTTGCCAGCTTGAGACCGGAACCTCTTCAAACCCTGTCGGGAGTATCTAATCAATTTGTGAACGGTGCACAAACCTTTGTGACTAACGGGTGCGCAAGTTGCCACAAGGTGAACGGCACCGGGGGAGATATCGGTCCATCTCTGAATGGACTGGTCAATCGTCGAAATGAGACCTGGGTGCGAGCCCATTTCGTTTTTCCTCGGAAGCTGTCGCCCGGGTCTATCATGCCGCCGTATCACTTCGCAGACAAGGACGAGCGCGACCTTATCAGTTATCTCTTCTCGCTCTCCGAATGACAGGGAGCTCATGAATGAGGCAAAATCTACAGCCCTGTAAAACCATTGTAAAAGCGGGAATTCAGCAAGCCATGAGAGTAGAAATCCCTGTTCTCCAGGGTGACAATGATCTGCATACGGTGACACGCGTTCAGCATGCAAGGGCATTCTTTTTCATTTGGCTATCACTGAGTCTCTCGTCCAGCCTCCTAGGGCAGTCCCCTTTGCTCCCGCCGTTTGACCAGACAAGGTCGAGGCAGGGAGGTTCACAGTTCGGCGAGCAGGCCGGGCAGTATCGGACTTGTACACCTGCCGACTACGGCGACCCGACGGCCGACTGCGTGCCACCCACGACACAACAATCTGGGTATTCACCTTACAGCGATTTCACGGAATTAGATTCCTATCCCGGCTCGTCCTCAGGACCCCGCGTGCCTGCCAGTGACGTATCTCCGGAACGGCCCGGCGGAATGCGCTACACCTCGCCCGCGAATCAGCCCACTTACATCCAAAAGGAACCTCCTACTGAATTTCAGCGGTACGTCGCGGGTTCTATCGGCAAGATGCTTCCCATCTTTGGCGCCACTCTTTTCGAACACGTTCCCGCGACGTTCGCCCCGCTTGACCACGCTCCAGTAGGCGTCGAATACGCTATCGCACCCGGCGACGCACTGCAGATAATAGTCTGGGGTCAGCTCAATTTTTCCCGGCAGCTGACCGTGGCACGAACGGGCGAAATCATCTTGCCGGATGCGGGGCCCATCTCCGTCGAAGGAATGAACTATTCCCAAGCCGCGTCGTCTATTAAATCCCGGTTATCGCATTTTTATAGAAGCTTCGACGTGAGCGTTACTCTTTCACGACTTCATTCCATTCAGATCTTCGTCGTCGGGGAAGCGCGCCGGCCTGGCAGCTACACCGTAAGCTCTTTCAGCACTTTGGTGAATGCCATTTTCGCGTCGGGAGGGCCATCTTCACGCGGTTCCATGCGAAATATCCAATTGAAACGAGGTGATCAAATAATCAAACACTTCGATCTTTATGAACTCCTCGTAAATGGCGACAAATCGCAGGATGCGCAACTGGTTCCAGGAGATGTCATTTTCATTCCTCCTGCTGGGCCTCGCGTCGCCATCGCGGGAAGCGTTGGCCATCCCGCGATCTATGAAATCAAGGCGGGAACCACACTACAAGAGACGCTACAGATGGCGGATGGGCTCTCACCTCTCGCTTTCATGCACAGGGCTCTCGTGGAACGTGTCACAGACGGCTCAGCTCTCCAGGTACTGCATGTCTCAATGAACTCAGAAGGGCTTCGGACCGAACTTCGCAACGGAGATGTCGTCCGGCTCCTGCCCGTCGTGCCGCGCTTTCAGAATGCGGTCACGCTGCGAGGGAATGTCGCCGATCCTGGGCGGTTTCCTTGGCGTCAAGGCATGCGCCTGAGCGATCTGATTCCTGACAAAGAATCTCTTCTGACTCGAGATTACTGGAAGGCGCATAATGCCTTGGGTAGCGCGGAGGAGCCGATTGATAAAGAGGATTCAGAAGTCACAGACCCGACTTCGCAGGCGAATGCGAACACCGGAATTTCGCCCGCGGGACACACATCCAGCGATAGGAATGCGAAGGCTACTGTGCTACAGGCTGGTTTTGAGGAGCAAAAGCAAAACACACAAGGCGATGCTTCTCTCGGCGCTGCGATGGGGCCCGACAATGTGCCTCCTTTGCGAACTTTCAACCCACGTTATACGGTTCAACCAGCGGTCCCTGAAATCAATTGGCAATACGCAGTGATCGAACGCACCGATCACGATAGCTTAAGCACTCAAACCATACCCTTCAATCTCGGAAAATTGGTTCTGTCTAATGACGCGACGCAGAATCTTGAGCTTCTTCCCGGCGACGTCGTGACCATCTTCTCTAAAGCAGACTTCTCGGTCCCTCGCACTCAGCAACTCACGCAAGTGAGAGTTGAGGGCGAGGTCACCATGGCAGGGCTCTATACAGCTCGCCCGGGCGAAACGCTACGGCAGGTCCTCGCGCGCGCAGGTGGACTCACTCCAAATGCGTACATATATGGAACCCAACTTACCCGCGAGTCTACGCGTCGAGAGCAGCAGAAGAGATATGACGAGTTCCTCGATCAATTGGAGCGGGAGGTTAATGAATCTGCCTCAAACCTATCCAGTCGAGTTACGTCACCTCAACAAGCGGCGACGGCCCAGACGTCGCTCGCCAGTCAGCGGGACCTGATCGGAAGCCTCAGAAAAGTCGCAATGAACGGCCGCATTGTGCTGAACATGACCCCAGAAGATCAAGGCATTAATGCCTTTCCGGATCTGCCGCTCGAGAACGGCGATCGATTGTATGTTCCAAGCCGGCCATCTACCGTCAACGTAATCGGGACTGTATATGAACAGGCCTCTTTTCTATATCAGGAAGATTACCGAACTGGTGACTACCTCAAGAAAGCAGGCGGTCCCACCCGCTCAGCCGACCGAAGTCACATGTTTGTCGTTAGAGCAGACGGGTCCGTCATCGGCCATCAGACCGGTTCCGTGTTGTTCTCGAAGAGCTTCGACTCGCTCCAGATGTTTCCGGGCGACACTCTGATCGTACCCACCTATATCAATCGGACCACGTTCGTGCGTGACCTACTCGATTGGTCGCAGATCCTAAGTAACTTTGGGCTTGGTGCTGCGGCCATAAATGTCCTTCGCTAAGGGAAACAGGTGGATCCTGGACTAACGATTGATAACATCCCGGCCAAGAAGCGAGCGATGTCTGCCGTACTTCTTGAACAGAGCGGTGAAATCTCATTTGCCGAGCTGGCCTCCATCTTGTTCAGTCGAAGAAAAGTCATTTTCTGGGCAGTATTGGCTGTGGCATTAGTCTCAACCGCAATAGCGTTCCTGATTCCCGCGGAATACACGGCTGAAGCGGTGATTCTGACACCGCAGCAAGCTCAGCCGTCCTTATCAGCGATGGCGCAACTGGCCGGTGTAGGGCCTGGATTGTCTGGCTTAAGCCTTCTGTCTGGTTTTAACATTCGAAACCCTGCGGATTTATATGTTGGCATCCTGGAGAGCCGTACCATAGCAGACGCGCTAGTCGCCCGGTTCAAACTCAAGCAAGTCTATGACGAAAAGTATGTTCAACGTGCGCGTAAGCGCTTGGCTCGACGCACCAACATAAAGGCAGGCAAAGATACACTCATACACATCGAAGTCGACGACCGCGACCCCAAGCGAGCGGCTCAACTCGCCAACGCTTACGTTGAAGAATTATCTGAACGGAATAAGAGCGTAGCGTTGACGGAAGCATCTCAACGGCGATTGTTCTTCGGAGGCGAACTTGCCGACGAGAAGGAACTGCTGGCGAGATCCGAGATTGCGCTGCGAGATACCGAGCAGGTCACCGGTCTCGTGGTTCCGGCCGGCCAGGCAGAGGCCCTCATCAGGTCCGCCTCTCAACTGAATGCCGAGATCTTGAATCGAGAGGCACAGCTAGCCGGAATGCGTGCTTACGTCGCTGATGAGAACCCTCGGTTGCAGACCGTGAAACGAGAGCTGGCGTCGCTTCGATCCGAACTGGCAAACCTCGAAACCGGTGAACATGTTACCGGGGCGCCCGAAGTGCCGGTCGGGAAGCTTCCACAAGCTGGACTTGAATATATCCGAAAATATCGGGATGTCAGGTATCACGAGGGTCTGTACGAAGCTCTAGCGAAACAATACGAAGCTGCCCGGTTAGATGAGGCAAAGGCTGCGCCCCTGATTCAGGTGATCGACCGGGCGATTATTCCGGAGAGAAAGAGTTGGCCGCCCCGGCTTTTGATTGTCTTGATAAGCTCCGTGCTGGCTGCCTTGGGGTGTAGCGTTTGGATTATTGTTAGCAGCAAGGCTGCGCCGCACTTGACCGCTGAACCCTAAAGTCAGCCGCTTTCACAAGAGTTAATTGCTCTGATCATGTCTTCTCGCCGGTTACTCGTAGAGAACATCATGTCACTTGCCGTGCTGCAGGGGCTTAACTATGCGGTCCCCCTGATCACACTGCCTTATCTCGTTCGCGTGCTGCAGCCGTCGCACTTCGGACTCTTGTCATTTGCTCAAGGTGTGGTTCTCTATTTCGATCTCTTTACCGACTTTGGATTCAACTTCAGCCAGACTCGAGCCATCGCCGCATGCAGGCAAGCACCGGAATCCGTGTCGCGCATTTTCTGGGCAACTATTTATGCCAAAACATTCTTAATGTGTATCAGCGCAGTTGCTCTCAGTGTGCTCGTCGCTTTCACACCGAAATTGCGTGAGACATCCAGCCTCTACGCTGTCAACTTCCTATACCTGATCGGCACAACGTTCTTTCCAATCTGGTTGTTCCAGGGGCTGGAACGAATTAAGTTAGCGGCCGCCCTCTTCGGCGTGGCACGTCTATTGACCATCCCAGCGCTCTTCTTGTTTGTCAGGCATCCACAAGATTACGTGATCGCGGGCGCGATCCAAGCCAGCGTCGAAGTAACGGCGAGTATTCTTGCTTGGCCTCTCGTATTTAGACGCATAGGACTGAGTTGGCACACGCCCTCGATTGTCGACATCAGAGACACCTTAAAACGGGCATGGCCGCTCTTTCTCTCGGCGTCTGCAGTTCAAATGTCCGCTTCAAGCACCATTGTCATCCTTGGTTTCGTGGCAGGTAAGGTTGAGGTCGGTTATTTCAGCGCGGCCGACAAACTGATCAAAGCGTCGATCGCGGCGCTGAATCCGCTTGGTCAGGCCCTGTACCCCCATATAACCGCGGCGAAGCTGCGGTCCCCCATATCCGCCTTGCACCTGATTCGCAAGACGTTGTTCCTGATGAGCATCCTTTCCATATCCGTCTCGATAGTAACGGCTCTGTGGGCCCGTCCGGTGTGCCACATCATCCTGGGTGAGTCGTTCGAGCATTCGATCCGGGTACTGCAATGCCTGTCACCTCTACCGCTGCTATTTGGTTTGGCCAGCGTGTTTGGTATGCAAACCATGCTTGTTTTTGAGATGGATGCGCTTTTCTCGAAAATCATGCTGCTCAGCGCCGCAGTTTCCCTTCCTGTGACGATCGTCCTCAGTATGGCGTTCGGAGCAATAGGGGCAGCGGCAGCTTCCGTCGCGACAGCAGGCTTCATGGTGGCTTCGATGTTTTTTGCCCTTCACGTTAAGGGAATACATGTCTGGCAACGTCCGAGTCCGCAATCACCAGCGTTCGCAGACAGCTGCGCAGGACTGGACTAAAACGATGACTCATGCAATGCCTATTGCCCACCAGGTGCAGCGCACGGCACGCTTGAGCAGGCCATTGGACCGCGTCGCAATGCTGACGGCAGTGTTGATTTTACTTACGAGCTCCTTCGATATCTTCCTGATCTTGGAAGCCGGCGGGAACTATCGGTTCTGCCAGATCATTACGCCGGTGCTAATCATTTTAGCCGTCATTAAAGCGACTCGAAGTACGCGAATGCCGGTTTTGGGTGCTCTCTCGATATTTATCTGGCTTATCTTTCAGGCGGTATTCATTCCTGTGACTACTTTTTGGCCTAAGAGTGTTGGCTACTGTCTCTGGCTATTGCTCAATATCGGCTTGGTGCATTCATTTGTGCAATTATTCGGCGACAATGCCAAGTCATTAATGACCCTTCTACGGTGGTATACGTACTCGTTTGCCTTAGTTGCGAGTTTTGGTGTTATTCAGTTTGTTCTGCCGCTGCTAAGCTTTCAAGCGCCGCTCGTAAGCCAGTGGTGGATCCCAAATCTACTTGCACGAGTCAATGGGTTCAGTTATGAGCCGTCCTATTTCGCAACTTATTTGCTGATCGGCTTCGTGTTTACCGGCTCACTCCGGAGAAATCACTCCTCATTGCTCCCGGCCAGAACTCTGCTCGCAATCTATTGGCTCACCGCCATCGGGGTAGTCCTTTCTTCAAGCCGGATGGGGATCTTCTTTCTGTTCCTTGATGTTTTCCTCTCACAGCTTACGCCGTGGCGCGCCGTTTGTGCCGATTTCATACACTGTCGCATTGCGCTATTCAAATTGCGCGCGCTGATCCCTTCGCTATTGTCAATCGGCTTTATGTTTGTAATCGTCGCGGGCGCCTCGTTAGCAATAGAGAACAACCCGGGCGTTGCTCTACTGTTCCTGAACGGAACCGGCATTTCCGATACGGCCGCTCACTCTGTGATTCAACGGGAAGATGCTCTTGAGGAGACGCTTACGGTGTTCATACAGCACCCGGTCATCGGACGAAGCTTAGGCGGAGTTTCAGTCGCGATCGCAGGCCTTGAGGGTGGGAAAGTTCAGTCTTTTGAGGCTTCGAAAGACTTTGAAGGGATGAGTGTTTTCGCGGAAGCTTTGGCAGCAAGCGGGGTGATCGGCATTGTCCCGTTCGTCTGCTTTCTCATTGTGACTTTTCGCAAACCGCTGAGGCTGGCGCGCATCGTTCCCCCGTTCTATTCAGCCCTCCTCCACGCTTTGCTGCGATCGCTCCTCTTCGCATGGGCAATCCTGCAGTTTAACCAGAACATGCTGCGTCCTTACCTTTGGACGCATCTTGCGATTCTTGCTACCGTCTACGCGGCAGCTCTTCAGTCGGTCGCCACACCTGCCGCTGTGCGTAGTTCATCATAAGAGCTTTGAAATATTGGCTGCATCGCCTCGGCCAACACATTACAGACACCGTCGCGGTATGCTCCAAGAGTAAATCGATGTCGCCACTCGTCCTTGGCTCTTTTAACAACCGCTTTTACTCTCGCTCTATCCATTTGCAGGACTGATAAGATGCGCCGAGCGAGAGCCTCCACTGTCGCAGCTTCTGCCAGAAAGCCTGTTTGCTCATCATCAAGAATCTCCGGAATACCGCCTGCTGGAAGGGCAACTACGGGAACTCCAGCGCTATAGGCTTCCAGAATCACTCGCGTCGTAGCCTCGGTAGCGTTGGATGGTACGACCAGTAAGTCCAAATCCGAGTAGACCCTGGCCATGTCTTCCTGCCAGCTAATGAACTCTATGGGAAGTCCGCTGCTGGAAGCGACAACCTTTTTATAATAGTCAAGGCCCGAAAACATTGGTGCGCCGATAATTGAGAAACGGCACGCGGGAACGTTCCGAGAAATCCATTGTGCCGCTTGCACGAACTGTAGTTGACCCTTCTCTTCTTCTACACGGCCCACTACACCTATTCGTCTCATTGTGTCGGCTATTTGTATCGGGCCGGCAGCCATTTCTACGACGCCGTTGTAGAGTACACGTAACCGCGCAGGCGCCACATACTCTCTGAGCGGATCTGCCGCGTATTGACAACAAGAGATTACGTGCGCGCTTGCCAGTTCTAGAGTCAGGCCGGTCAATGTGATCGCGGAGTTCTGTAGCAGCCTGTTATGGCAGTGGAAAACGAGCGGGATCCCTCTTCTCCAAGCGACCCAAGCCGCGGGCGGAATTAATCTGGGGCCGTTCACATACAGCAGGTCGATATTATTAGCTTCGACCAGTTCTTCGAGACACTTGACCAGGCCGGGTAATTCTAGCGCGTACTGCAGGAGCTGCTTTAAGGGCTTTTTTCTGCTGGCATAGTTTCCGGGCGCAAAGCTATGTGTGCGGAATCCACGGCTCCGAACCATATCCGGGAACGCGCCTTCGCCGGGAATTGCCACGGAAGGCCTCCATCCTCGTTCCCGGAATGCCGGGAGCAGATCGAGGAGGCTCCGTTGCCCCCCGCCGAAAGTCGAGAACTGGTCAATGCACAGAATGTTTGCCGGAAATTCCGTCTTAGCGAGGACAGTTGAAAACTGGTTCATTTTGGTGACCCAATCGCGACGTCAGAGCACTCCCGCTCTGCTCTGCTGTCGTTGACCCGAATAAGAAATTGGAGACCTCACGGCGGAATACCTCTCGGGAGAAACGGACAGCATGAGAGCGAAGCTCTGCCGGCTGCACATAGTTCTCCTCTCGCTCGAACTCCTCAACCGCCCCTTCAAGGTGGTGTTCGCTAGGCTCGGAATAGAAGAAGCCGCCGCGCGGATTGGAAAGCGGAGCAGTTTCGAGCACCCCGCCCTTTCCCAGCGCAATAACGGGCTTTCCGCTGGCAAGTGCTTCCACTGGGACAATGCCGAAATCTTCTTCACCGGGCACGATAACCGCCCGGGTATGTGCATAAAGGTCGCGTAGTTCGGAATCACCCACTCTTCCACAGAACTCAATGTTCTTGCCAGACATTTTCTTAAGCCGCGAGTATTCAGGACCGCCGCCGACAACTTTGAGACGCCTTCCTGTCCTGGTGAAGCAACGAATAGCATCTTCAATGCGCTTATAGGCCACCAACTCTGAAACGACTAGATAGTAATCCTGCGGCACGCATGTGTGAAAGCCCTCGATCGCGACGGGTGGGTAGATGACTTCCGATGATCGCCGATAGCTCTTCCAGATCCGGTTTTGCACGTTTCGGCTATTGGCGATGAATTGATCGACACGCGTCGCAGACACTGCATCCCAAAGCCGCAAATAATTGGCGACGGGCGAAATCAGATTACGTTTCAATCTTGAGTGTGTCCATTCGAGCAAATAGGCTGGATACAGATCCCACAAATAGCGCATCGGTGTGTGGCAGTAACAAACGTGACGGGTGTGCGACGATGTCAATACACCCTTGGCCGGCCCCGACTCACTGCTGACTACCAGATCGTAGTCCCGCAGATCGAATCGCTCGAGCGCAATCGGAGTAAGCGGTAAGCAGGACCGGTAATGACGCCGGAGCGGATTGAGAAACGATGCAGTTACTTTCTGCGAACGAAGAAATGGCGACACGCGTTCCGGATCGTAGAACAGCGTGAAGATATCGGGTTTGGGTAGGATTCGGCAGAGCTCTTCGACGACTTTCTCGCCGCCCCGCATCCCAAGCAGCCAATAATGGATAATGGCGCATCGCATCACGCCTGCCTCCCGGTTGGCTCGATTTGCTTTTTCAATTCACTCACCAAGCGTCCTTGCCTGCCAGAACACGCGGCAGTGTGACGAGCAGAATTCTGAGGTACAGTGAGACGGACCACTTTTGCACCAGGAACAAATCCAGGCGGCGCCGCTGGGCATAACTCAAGCGACTGCGGCCGCTGATCTGCCACAGTCCGCTGAGCCCCGGTCTAGCCGCTACGATGCGCGGGGCGTCAGGCCCGTAGTAGGTATCGAGTTCCTGTCGTGTGAGCGGGCGAGGACCAACCAGAGCCATGTCCCCCAGAACGACTTGCCAGAGCTGGGGCAATTCGTCCACTGAGTAACGACGGCAGAATGCCGAAAAGCGGCTCGTCACCCGAGCGTCCTTCTCAGGGGGAGCAGTGAAAGGAGCCTCGGTCGCAGACAAACGGTGCACCAAAAGTGATCGCTTCCCCGAGTCGCCCTTCCACATGGTTCGTAGCTTCAGGATCCAGATAAGCCGCCCACCGTACCCTACACGCTGATGTGCAACGAAGGGCGACCGCCTCGATATCGCGACAGTAACGACGGAGGCCAGAAATACGATCGGGAGGACAAGCAGCAGCAATGCGCCGGCCGCAATCCGCTCGAGGACGCTGACCACCCGCCAAATAGTTGCCCGCGCCTCAATAGCGTCAAGGAACGTGACAGAACTAATGTGTATCGATCCCACATTTTGACGGTAAGGCAGCAAATAATGGACCGTGTTCAGGCCTTGTAAAAGTATTGTAATTGCCGCCCGTCTTCTTACTTGGCACTATGCATCAGGCATAGCAGCATGACTAATGGTTTACGAAAGTTTCACAACCTGGCCACCACTCTTACGTCATTGCACTCTAAACTGTTTTGGTAAGCACACATATGTGTCGCGGTATCGATCAATGGCTATTCGTAAAGTTTGTCGTGTTTCCCTTCTGCTGATCGGCATTGGAAGCCTTGCTATGAGCGAGACTCCCAACGGGCCGGGCAGTTCCTCTGAGAACTTGGCAAAGGTTCTGGGCCTATCGTTTCCGGCCGACTCGCAGTCTACCGTCGTGCTGACCAGAGATGGAAGGCAATACCGGATCGACCCTTCCGCGAGGACGGTGGAAGAGATGCACGCTGCGGCGGGATCCCAAGGGCCCTTAACTGATAAAGACAGACAAATGGCCGCCGCGCTTTTCGCCAAGAATTGCGCCACTTGCCACGGGCCTGACGGCAAAGGGACTAGATCGATAAAAACACCTGACTTCACCGACCCCGCTTTCCAGAAAAGCGTGAGTGCGACCGAAATACAGACGGTCATTCAAAACGGAAAGGGCGGAATCATGCCGGCATGGTCAGGTAAGCTCACCGATAAACAAATATCGAGCTTGGTTACGTATATCCGTTCGTTCGCTCCCGGTTCGGACGAGGCGACGACTGGCACATCAACAAGCAGTAGTGCTGGACCATCTGAACAGGCAGCAGCAAAGAATATTTATCAAGCCGGGGACGATGTTCTTATCAGTTTACCCACTGGAAAACCAACTGATAAGCACGGAGTTTATGTGAACTTCGCCCATCGGTTTCCATATCAGCCGGCGTTCACCGGACCAAACGAGGGCGCGACATTGTTCGGGTTGGACAACGTTGCGATTCCGTCTTTCGGGTTCAGATATGGCGTGACCGACAAGTTCTCTGTAAGCGTTTTTCGGGCTCCTTCGCTGATCAATCGCCCGATTCAGTTGATGGCCGGCTACAACATTTTGGATGAGCGCAAGGGAAATCCCTTGAATCTGATGGTTCGTGTGTCTCTTGAAGGACAGGACAACTTCCGGAAGAATTATACCGAGAACATAGAAGGCATTCTTTCCCGTAGCATCACGTCGCGAGCACAGTTTTATCTGGTGCCCACTGTCTCTTTCAACGATCGGCGTTTGGAACAACCATCCGGCTTTTTCTCCAATCAGATTCCAGATGTGCCGGGAGTCAATGCCTTCTCGTTGGGCACCGGATTGGCAATAGATGTCAGGCCGTCGGTAGCGCTGCTTGCAGAGATTATTCCCACTCTGGTCAATGCTCGGGAACTCGGCATTCATCGCCCAGTGTTCTCGTTTGGAATTCAGAAGAAAATCTGGCGGCATTCGTTCACGTTGGGCCTGACCACCAGCCCAGGAACGACAGTTTCACAACGCGCAGCGACACGCGCGCAATTTCTGAATGATCCAACTGCGGATACCTTCGGAGGCTTGGTTCTGGGATTCGATCTGACGCGCCAGATACGGTAAGCGCTACATACATGGCGTTTTCAGTCATTTACGTTTTATTTACAGCTTTCCAACACCCTTGGTCCTGATCCATTTCCATACTGGACATGTGCCGAGCGAATACTTGACGTCAGCAGGCTGAATCGGACGAACTTACCCATGAAGAAGAAAGTCCTTTTTTTCTTTCCTGCTTTCTCGAGCCAGGAGGCGACCGCACCGCTAGCGATTTTGGCGCTGGCTACACCTCTCGAGCGAGCCGGCTATGAAGTTCGGATTATCGATTCCACCATCACGCCAAATTTCCAGCAGGAAGTAATCAAGGAACTCGAAGATTCACTCTGCCTCGCGGTCTCGCTCGTCACTGGGCCAATGATTCGGGAGACGGCACAAATCGCGAAGGCGGCGAAAACGGTTTACCCTGACAAGCCTGTGATCCTCGGCGGATGGCATCCTTCGCTGCTGCCCGATCAGACCCTGGCGTGCCCGAACGTCGATGCCATTGTCATCGGACAAGGTGAAGAAGCACTTGTTGAGATAGTGCGTCACATCGAAGCAGGCGAATCGTTCAAAGGCATACCCGGAGTAGCTTACAAGGAAGATGGCAAGCTCGCTTTCAATAGTCCGCGTCCGCTAAGACCCATACGAGAACTGCCGCCCAAGGCCTATCATCTGGCAGATTTCGATGCATATGAGCGTGTTTGTGGCCGTCGCTGGGCGATGTACACGTCAAGCCTCGCGTGCCCTTATAACTGTGCGTACTGCACGAACGAAGGCCTCTACGGGCGCAAGTGGAATGCTTTAGATGCCGACCAGGTTGTCGAAGAGGTCACTGATCTCGTATCGCGCTATGGGCTCCGGTTGCTGTGGGTGGTGGATGACAACTTTCTCGTAGACCGCGATCGCGCGGTCAAAATCGCCGAAGGGCTCGTGCGCAGCGGCGTCCGATTCGATTGGAGCATTCAGGCTTCGACCAATCTGGTCACGCGGCTCACAGTGGAGGAATTAAAGCTGCTTCGGCGAGCTGGTTTATCGCAAGTTTCACAAGGAGCGGATTCCGGCTCGAAGAAGATCCTGCATCTCATGAATAAGGATTTTCAAAAGCTGGAGACGATTTATCTAGCAGCGGACATGCTGAGCCAGGCGGGCATTCGCCCTTCGTTCAACATGATTTTCGGCTTTCCTGGAGAGACAGAAGTAGAGCGGCGCGAATCGATCAGCCTCGTCATGAATATCTGCCGCCGTTATCCGCAGGCCGAGTTCTGGACCAACATCTTTACTCCCTATCCCGGCTCTCCGGTGATGAAAAAGGCGTTCGAGCTGGGAATTCAAGTACCGAAAACTTTCGAGGGTTGGGCAGACTTCTTCCCGCGCTACACTACTCTACCCTGGCTCAAAGGCGCCCAGCACCAGCGCGTCCAACGCATGCGCGAGTACTTGCGAATAGCGTTCAATCGCGTCCCGATCGGAATCCAGCAAAAACATCCAGTAACTCGTCTGGTGCATCGGACGATCAGTCTTCCGGCGCGGTGGCGTCTGGATCACAGTATCTATGCAGTTCCAATCGAACTTTGGCTAAAGAACAAAGCCAACAAAGTGTTCCCGCCTTCAAAGCCAAAAGTTGATGCACAGCAACTCTCAAGCGAGGTGGTCTCATGCTAGATCACTCAAGTCGGAAGGTGTTACTTTTTTCCCCTCCCTATCATGGGAAGGTCTTTGGTCCACCGCTCGGACTTCTGAGTCTTGCAGCCGCTATCCGCAAAGAGGGATTTGCGCCCGTGATCGTCGACGGCGCAATCACGCCTAATTTCCTGGACGTGATCGCCGAGCAAGTCACAGACGCCTTCGCCTTTGGGGTCTCCGTTCTTACTGGCCCGATGATTCTGGACGCCATCGCTGCCAGTCACGTTGTGCGACAGGTCCGGCCTGATTTAGCAATCATCTACGGTGGCTGGCACCCTACGTTACTTAGCGCGCAGACCCTGCAAGAAAGTTTTGTGGATGTCGTCGTACGTCACCAGGGCGAAGAGACGCTTACTCAAATCCTCAAGCGGCAATCAAGCGGAGCGAATCTTGACCTGGTCGCCGGCTGCTGGTTTAAACGCAATGGCAAGATCATCACGAATGAGGACCGTCCCTCGTCTCCTCTGAGCAGTCTGCCCACGCCGGCTTACGATTTAGTCGATTTCGAATCATACGCGCGGGTCACCGGCAACCGAAAGCTGCCGTATGCCACCAGCATCGGCTGCCCGTACGCGTGCAATTACTGCACGGACATGGTGTTCTACAACCGTCGCTTCAATCCGCAGACCGTCTCAGGCGTCGTCAGCGAGATCGTTCACCTGGTAGAAACCTTCGACCTCGATGAAATCGCACTGGTCGACTCCAATTTTCTCGTGGATACCCGACGCGCGACAGCGTTGGCGCGTGGGTTTCTCGATAGCGGTATACGTTTCGGCTGGACATTTCAGGCATCAACCGACCTGCTATGCCGGCTCAGCGATGAAGAAGTCGGCCTGCTCGCCAAAAGCGGCGTGAGTCACATTGGGTTCGGCACCGAATCCGCCTCGCCGGAAGTCTTGCGCAAGATGCACAAGGCTCATCAGAAGATCGAGGACATGTTTGAAGCAGCCCGCAAGTGCCGCGATGCTGGCATTCGCGTTACGTACAACCTGATCTTTGGGTATCCAGGTGAAGAAGACCGCCATCGCCGGCAAACCCTGCGAGTCATGGGTCAAATTGCCGAGCAGTTTGAGAATGTGACATTTTCTCCGAATCTGTTCACGCCTTATCCCGGGATTCCGATCTGGCCGGAACTGCTCGAAGCCGGGTTGCGCGAACCGCAATCTCTAGAAGAATGGGCCTCTGTCGGGTTGGGCCAAGCTGAGTTGCCTTGGCTAACCGGGAGGGCGAGCGTGGAGCTTGCGCGTAGTATGTCGTACTTCATGCTCGCAAATCAGTTATCGAAAATCACAAGACAGTCGCGCTCAAACCTCGGGCGCAAAGGAATGCGGCTTCTGCAAAAACCGCTGTACTGGCGTTTGAAGAATCATGCGTTCAGCCTGCCGGTGGAGCTTTGGGCTTCAATGGCTCAGCATTGGCTAGTGGTGCGCCGCTCGCTACTGACGGGAGACGCATTGGGCCGGCAGATGAAAGAGGTTCAGTAATTCCTCTCGGCAGACATATGGATGTATTGCTCACACATAGCAACCATGTCTTCTCTGACGAGAAGCAGAGCCGGAAGATGGAACCCTATCCACCTCTACAAACACTGTTAGCCGCCGCTGTGTTGCGTGAGGCCGGTTTGGCTGTAGGTATCTGTGATATCGCTCTCAATTCTCCAGAAGAGACTTTGATGCAGGCGATTCGAGAGGCAGCGCCTTGCCTGGTAGTGGTTTGCGAGGACGATTTTAACTTCCTGACCAAGATGTGTCTGTCACGCAACAGGGAGCTTGCCTTCTGGACAGCTAACCTCGCGCGTGTCCATGGCTGTCCTGCCGCAGTCCACGGATCTGATGCAACGGATCGGATCGAGGAGTATCTTCAAGCCGGTTTCAGTTACGTCCTCATCGGAGAAGTCGAAGAAACTCTGCGAGAACTTGCCAGGGGGCGCCCTCCAGACCAAGTGGCCGGACTGGCGTACCGGGAGCCTGAGACCGGCAAAATACGTCGTACACCTCCCCGCATGCTGCGCACGCAACTTGACACGCTTCCAATGCCTGCCTGGGACCTCATCGATATTAATCGATACCGCGAGCACTGGCTAACGAATCATGGATATTTTTCCTTGAATCTGGTCTCGAGCCGCGGGTGTCCGTTCCGGTGTAACTGGTGCGCAAAGCCGATTTGGGGCAACAGCTATCACGTTCGATCGGCCATCTCAGTTGCACGAGAGATGCTGCACCTGAAAGCGCGCTACGCACCCGACCATATTTGGTTCGCCGACGATATCTTCGCGCTCTCCGCCCGCTGGACCGAAGACTTTGCGGATTCAGTTGAGCAGTTGGGGGCGCGCACTCCGTTTAAGATGCAATCCCGCTGCGACCTGATGACGCGCAAAACCGTGGCGGATCTCAAACGTGCGGGTTGTTGCGATGTGTGGATGGGCGCGGAGTCCGGTTCCCAGCGCATTCTCGATGCCATGGAGAAAGGAACCAAAGTCCATCAAATCTACCAAGCACGGGAAAATCTGAAGCGGAATGGCATTCGAGTGGGCTTGTTTCTACAGTTCGGCTATCCAGGCGAAACATGGGAGGATATCGAATCAACCATTCACATGGTGCGGACGGCGAAGCCGGACGACGTAGGAATATCGGTCACTTATCCACTACCAGGCACGAAGTTGCACCAACTTGTATCTTCCGGGCTCGGGAGTAAAACAAACTGGATAGAAAGTGGTGACCTCTCGATGATGTTCAGAGGCAGTTTTTCGACAGAGCTGTATCGCGCTCTCACACATGCAATTCACCTGGAAGTAAGAAGTCCAACGAGTAGCGCGCTTATCGCGAGTGCCTGGGCTGATCTGGATGCACTCAAACCGGCAAATCTGTGCGCATTGGAGGCAGTTTCATGAAGCTCCTCCTGACGCACGCCTACTTTCTGTTCGAAGATCCAAAGGAACAACAGATCATGAAGCCCTATGCGCCATTGGGGCTCCTGTATCTCTCTTCTCACCTTCGTAAACAGGGCTTCGCAGTAGAGATCTACGATTCTACGTTCGGCTCGAAACGCGAGCTGTTTGACCTTCTCCGTAACGGCACTCCGGCAACGCTCGGGGTCTACGCCAACTTGATGACCCGGGTGAACGCTCTGGAAATAATCAAGTGCGCACAGGAAGCGGGTTGGAAGGTGATCGTCGGCGGGCCCGAGCCGGCAAACTATCCCGAGCAATACCTGGATCACGGGGCCGATGTCGTTGTTGTCGGCGAAGGCGAGCTAGCCCTCGAAAACCTGCTGGCGTCTTCATTCGATTGCAACGCATTGGCGGCGATTGGCGGGCTTATTTTTCGTGGCGACGACGGCCGTACTGTTCGCACACCGTCTGCCGCGCTGATCAAGGATCTCGACGCGCAGCCTTGGCCAGATCGCGAACGCATCGAGATGCATAAGTATCTCGAGACCTGGCGCGCCTTCCACGGTAAAGGTTCGATTTCCCTGATTACGGCTCGAGGCTGCCCATATCGATGTAACTGGTGCAGCCACTCTGTATATGGCACTACGCATCGGCGTCGTTCACCAAAATCGGTGGTTAGCGAGATTGAATGGATTCTGGAGCGATATAACCCGGAACTGCTTTGGCTAGCTGATGATGTCTTCACAATCCATCATGGCTGGCTATTCGAGTTCGCAGCAGAGATGCGGCGCAAAAAGCTCGACATACCTTTTGAATGCATCACTCGCGCCGACCGAGTCAACGAAGCTGTAGCAGAAACTCTAGCCGAGCTTCGCTGTTTCCGTGTGTGGATCGGTTCCGAAAGCGGCTCACAACGAATTCTTGACGCGATGCAACGCGGTGTTACCATCCAGCAAGTTCGTTCTGCCGTCCACCTCTGCAAATCTCGTGGCATTCAAACCGGCATGTTTCTCATGTGGGGATATGAAGGGGAGGAAATCGAAGATATCGAGCAAACTGTGGCGCATGCGAAAGCGTGCCAACCCGACGTTTGCTTTACAACCGTCTCATACCCGATCAAAGGAACGCCTTATTATGAGCGCGTATCTTCGCGTTTGGTCACCCTCGGCGACTGGGCCAGATCGACAGATCGCGATATCCGCATCGAGGGGCGGCATTCAAGGCGCTTCTATCAACACGCAGACGATCTTCTGAAGAGCGAACTCCTGCCGGCGCCGGACCCTGCAAGAACAATGGCCGCCCGGGCGGGCTTGCAGACGACTCGCTACGAAGTGGAAGCGTAATCGGCCATGACATCAATCAGCGAAGCCGCGTTCGACAAAATCGCTTCCCGATACGACGCGGCCTGGTCCGATACGCCCGTCGGGAGGGCACAACGATCTGCCGTGTGGAGTCGGGTTGATCCACTGTTCAATAGGGGTGACTTTGTGCTCGATCTCGGGTGTGGGACCGGCGTTGATGCTCTGCATCTGCAGTCCCGCGGGGTTTCGGTGTACGGGATCGATAGTTCCCCGCAAATGGTCGAGGTAGCGAGGCGGCGCGGCATCGAAGCCGATTGTTGCCCGATGGAACGATTGGAGTATTTTGACTTGCGCCTGGATGGCGCGATCTCGAACTTCGGCGCTCTGAACTGCATGGAGTCGCTCGCATCCGTCGCTCGGTCGCTCGGCCGTATGGTCCGATCCGGAGGCTACCTCGCACTCTGCTTCTTGAGTTCCCTCTGTCTTTGGGAGATCGCCTTCTACTCATTGCATGGAAAAGTTCGTAAGGCTTTCCGCCGCCTGCATGGTTCCGCGAACTCATCCATCGGCGCCACCGTGTTCTATCCTTCCGGCACGGCCATACGATCCGCCTTCCAAATGGATTTCCGTCTGCTCGACTTTTCTGGCATTGGAGTCGCCGTTCCGCCGTCCTATGTGACATTTTTGACCGATTGGGAGGTCGAGCAGTTAGCCACCTTTGACCACCGGTTTGCGCACACGCCGATTCTTCGCTCGGTGGCAGATCATCGTCTCTACATTTTCGAACGCATATGACCGGCGGGAACATTGCACGGCAAAAGTTTCTTGAAGATTATCGTCGCATCCGGCATGCAGAAGGCCGCGGTTCGGATAACAACGACTATTACCGTGCTCTACCTTGGTGCGAACGAGACGATCCGAATGCCGCAATGTGGCGGATGCGCGCAAAAACGTATTTGTACTTCGTGAAGAACGTATTAGAACCTCTGGAACATAACCTAAGTAGACCACTCGATGTGCTGGACTTAGGGGCTGGTAATTGCTGGTTGTCTAACAGGCTATCGGTTCGCGGCCATCAGCCAGTTTCCGTAGATATTTTCGCTGACGAGCGCGATGGCTTGCAAGCCGCCCGACATTACGCCAATTCTTTTCCAGTTATCGAGAGTGATTTCGATCATCTTCCGTTGCCCTCGGGAAGCTTCGATCTGGCGATCTTCAACGCGTCTTTTCATTATTCAGTCAATTACTTTCGAACGCTTTCCGAGGTCAGCCGCTGCTTGCGACGGTCAGGAACATTCGTGGTTCTCGACACGCCGATATACCGGCTGAGAGATCACGGCGCACGGATGGTGGAAGAAAAGCACGCGGCATTCGTCAAGCGTTATGGTTTTCCCTCAGACGCTTTGCCCAGTATGGAGTTTCTGGATATCGACAGGCTGCAGACGCTCCATGAGACCCTCGACATCGATTGGCAGATCCTCAAGCCGTGGTACGGGTGGCGGTGGCACCTACGTCCGCTGATTGCGTTTCTTCGCGGGCGCAGACCACCGTCAAAGTTCTGGATTCTGGTTGGGGCGTTTGAAGCTTTATGATCATCCTGCTCCATCCCCGCTCAACGAAGCCAAAGAACAGGCGGTTTCCATTGGCTGTTCTATCGTTGGCGGCCGTGCTCGAGGGCAAAGAAGAATACACCATCGTGGATGGCAACGCGGATCCCCACCCGGAAGTGACACTCGAACGGCTTGCCAAAAAACACAAGGTCACGCTACTTGCCGTATCCGTTATGCCCGGGCCGCAGATGGTTGCCGCGATTCCGCTCTGTCGGGATTTTCGGTCAAGATATCCATCCATCCCGATCGTCTGGGGAGGATATTTCGCTTCTCTCTATACCGATGCCGCACTGAATGCGCCTTATGTCGATTTCGTCGTTCGTGGTCAGGGCGAAGAGACTTTCCTGGAACTTATCGAGGTGCTCCGCACAACGCGGAAGTTCGCCGGCATCAAGGGACTATCTTATAAGGATGATTTCGGTCTGCATGTTCACAATGCAGAAAGGCCGCTCCGTTCTCCCAATGATTTTCCTTGGCTGCCCTACGAGAAGTTGCCAAATGCAGCCAACTACATCCTGCCGACTTTCTTGGGACGCCGCACGGTTGTTCATCAGGCTAGCATTGGCTGTCCGTTCCGATGTACTTTTTGTGGCGTTGTTCCCGTTTACCAGGGCCGTCAGCGGACGGAGGAGCCGGAGCGCACCGCGGCCGTTCTCAGTTACTTGAAGCGGAAGTACAACGTCGATTCCGTTCAGTTCTACGACAACAATTTCTTCCTGAGCGAGAGCCATTCCGCAGCTCTGGCAAAGTGTCTCGAGCCCTTGAACCTCAAATGGTGGTGTGAGGGCCGCATCGACACCGTCCTCCGCTACTCAGACGAGACCTTTCGGCTTCTCAAGAAAGCCGGCGCGGCCATGATTTTCTTCGGAGCCGAATCAGGTTCCGACTGGGTGCTGCAACAGATGAACAAAAAAATAACAACAGACCAGACCATGAAATTGGCGGCTCGCATCCGTCAGTTTGGCATCGTGCCAGAGTTCTCGTTTGTGATCGGAAATCCTAAAGACCCAGGCCGTGATACGCACGAGACGATCGGCTTCATTCGCCGGATCAAGCGCGCTAACCCTGATGCAGAAATTATTGTGCAGCACTACATCCCGACTCCCCATCCCGACGGTATGTATGGCGATGTTGAAGCGAAGATAGAATTTCCTCGCACACCCGAGGAGTGGGCTACAGAACGCTGGCACAATTTCATAACCCGTCACGATCCTAACGTTCCCTGGCTTCCTCGGCGTCTCAAGCGACGCATTGATAATTTCGACTTAGTAATAAATTCTCGCTGGCCGACCGTGCAGGACATTCAACTGCCTCGCTGGGGACGCGCCATGCTTCGATCTCTTAGCAGCTGGCGTTATCTTCTCGGCTTTTACGACTTTCCGTATGAACTTGAATGGGCACAGCGCTTCGTTGCTTTGAGAAAACCGCGTCTGGAAAGCTTGTGATGCGTGTATCGGTAACTGAAGGGCATAGTTTGTGGGCTCCTGTATATGACTCGGCCCTAAACCCGATTTTGGCGCTTGAACGGCGGGCGATGCGGAATCTTCTGAAACCGCTGCAGCCCTCCACAATGCTCGACGTGGCGTGCGGGACCGGTCAATGGCTATTGCACTTCCAGCAAGCTGGATCGGAAGTGTTCGGCTGCGATGCCTGCGACGAAATGTTGAGCGAAGCAACACGAAAGTCGTCGTTGCGCGGCCGAGTTACTCGAGCAGACGCGGAGAGTATTCCTTTTCGTAATTCTATTGCGGATCTAGTCCTTTGTTCGGTAGCTCTAGGTTATTTTCGTGATATACAACGCGTTTTCCGCGAATTCGCCCGTGCCTCCAAACCCGGCGGCGTCATCGCGATAAGCGATCTGCACCCTGATGCTTTGGCATCCGGGTGGACTCGCTCATTCAGACTGGGCGAGCAGCAGTATGAGCTGGATCATTATACTCACACCATTCAGGAAGTTTGCGGCGCCGCTTCCGGCGCGGGTCTCGGGATGAAGTTCAGCAGGGCAATTTATTTTGGTGCCCCAGAACTGCCAGTTTTCCGACGGAGTGGCAAAGGTGCCTTATTCAGCGAGGTGACGAGCATCCCCGCTCTCTTCATTGGCCTATGGGGAAAGCCGTGTTAATCACAGGGGCGCGCGTCGCTTTGAACTCGTCCGAAACTGCCAATCTGAATTTGTGGCTCAACAATGGACTAATTTCTTTCTCGCCTGTTCCTTCGGCTGAGACTCCCACTCTCGACCTGCACAATTATCTAGTTTTGCCAGGACTTATCAATGCCCACGACCACCTGGAGCTGAATCTCTTTCCTAAATTGGGCTGTGGTCCGTACCCAAGCGCGTCAGCGTGGGCAAAAGACATTTATCGACCGGATGAGCCGCCTATAAAGCACCACCTGAAAATTCCCAAGCCGCTGCGGTTGCGATGGGGTGGAATCAAGAATTTGATCTCAGGCGTGACCACCGTAGCGCACCACAACGCTTTCCATCCAGTATTCCTGGAGCCAGACTTTCCGGTGCGCGTGGTGAAGCGTTACGGGTGGGCGCACTCGTTGCAGTTCTCTCCAGACTGGGAAACGCGTTTCTGGACTACGCCGGCGAATTGTCCGTTTGTGATGCATGCAGCAGAAGGTACAGACGAAACAGCTAATCACGAGCTTCGGATCTTGTCTAAGGCTGGGGTGCTCAAAGGAGCGACTATTCTGGTCCACGGCGTCGGAATTGCATCTTCTGATGTGCCGCTTTTAAGGCGGGCAAATACTTCGCTCGTATGGTGCCCCACGTCAAATCATTTCATGTTCCGGCGTAGTCTCAATGCGGCCGTATTGAACTCAGGTATTCCAATTGCCTTGGGCAGTGATTCGGCAATCACTGCAGACGGCGATCTTCTCAACGAGCTGCGTGTTGCGCGTGAGAGGGTCGATGTTCACCGGCTGTACAGAATGGTTACCTTTGAGCCAGCCCGAATATTTAAGCTGCCAGCTGGCTTTGGCCAGATTTGCAACGGGGGTCCCGCGGACTTGATAGTCATGCGGGATAGCGGCCAGACGCCGGCCATGACGTTGCTGGAGAACTATCCCCAACTCGTCGTCGTCGCTGGTCGCGTACAACTAGTTTCTTCGGATTTCGCGAGGCTTTGCCCGCCGAGTATTTTGAGGTCGCTTCAGCCACTCGACGTGCAGGGTCGAGGTAAATACCTGGTCGCTGAGAATATCTCATTTCTGCTGAACCAAACGGCAAAGGGTCTGCAGGAGTTTCCGCGTCTCGCAGGAAAGGTCATCGCTGCATGACCTCGCTGGTCCGTTCTCTTCCCGTGCTCGTCCTTTGTCCTCATGAGCGTTGTAACTGCCGATGCGTCATGTGCGACATCTGGAAAAGTACAAGCCAATCCGAGATCGCCACAGAGGATCTTCAGCGGCACCTCGCCGACATTGAGAACTTATCCGTCAAATGGGTGGTCTTCTCAGGCGGAGAACCGCTTATGCATTCCGATCTTTTTCGATTGGCCGACATGTTGCGATCGAGGAACATTCGCGTAACTCTTCTAAGTACGGGGCTGCTCCTCAATCGGTATGCTCAACAAATTGCAACCCGGATTGACGACGTGATTGTCTCGTTGGACGGCCCTCCTCACATTCACGATCGGATCCGTCGGGTTCCTGGTGCGTTCGCGCAGCTTGAGCGGGGTGTCGAGGCTATTCACGATTTGAACAGTGATTACCGCATCTCCGCGCGTTGCACGATTCAGAGATCAAACTACTCGTGGCCAAGCGAAACTGCGCGGCACGCAAAACGATTGGGGCTCACGTCCATCTCATTCCTTGCCGCTGATCTGACCTCCGAAGCTTTCAATCGTTTCCAGCCCTGGGAGGCCTATCGACAAGCTCAAGTCGCTCTCACTCTCGACGAAGTTTGGACTCTGCAGAAAGAGCTTGAAATTGTAGACAGAGAATGGCGAGGGTCCGGATTTGTCGCAGAGAATGCAGAGAAGCTGCGCCGGATTTCTGATCATTTTCGGGCTCACCTCGGCCTTTGTCGGCTGCAAGCGCCGCGTTGTAATGCACCGTGGGTTTCAGCCGTCGTCGAGGCAAACGGCACTGTCCGGCCCTGTTTTTTTCACCCGCCGATCGGCTCATTGAAATCCCACAGTCTGCTGCAGGTTGTGAACGGATTTGAAGCACAACAGTTTCGAGGGGCGCTCGATGTTCCGACTAATCCCGTCTGTGCTCGGTGCGTCTGTTCTCTCAATTGGAAATAAAGTGAAACGCTCAGTTCATACAGAATGCCTGGTAAATGATCCTTTGCTCACGCGAGTGCCCCTTCAGCATGAGGCGCTGTACTTTCCCTATGGCTTTCCTGTGCGAGTCCGTTCGAATTCCACCATCACCTTAGACGCAGCCGCAAGAAGCTGGAGCACATATCGACGCCGGTACGATCAACCCCCGCTCGATATTCGTTTGGCTCTTTCGGAGAGTAGTAGTCAAGGCTGCGTAGAGCCGCCTGTGTTTAGATCACAGGGGCATCTCTTAAGCATTGTTTCAGACCGTGAGAACTTCGCATTTCTCGACTTGGAGGCAGGCTTTGCCTTCGGATGGGCCACTGAGGCGACGGCCCAAAACCAGGAATACTTTCGACAGTGTCTGCTGGATGTGATGATTTACCCGCTACTCGAAGTTCGTCATCTCATTACGCTGCATGCGGCGTGCGTCATGTATCAAGATAAAGGAGTACTGCTGGCGGGTAATTCCGGTGCGGGCAAATCTTCACTTTCTTACGCGTGTGCGCGTCGTGGATGGACCTTCGTGTCGGATGATGCAAGTGCATTCCATAGAAATACGCCTAATCCGACCGTGATCGGTCATCCCCAGAAGTTTCGATTTCGTGAACCGGTAGGAGAGCTCTTTCCGGAATTTCGAGGCCTAAAGAGCAGTCTTCGCTCCTATGGAAAGCCTACAATTGAGGTCTCCACGCACTTACTGGAAAACATCATAACTGCTGAAGAAAGCGCCGTAAACGCAATCGTCTTTCTCAATCGCGCTGCTTACCAATTCGGACCACCTGTCTTAGTCCCAATCTCGCCAGAGGAGGCTTGGAAGCGGCTTAGCTTTTCAGTCTGGGCCGTACAGATGCCCGCCTTCGAAGAGCGTCTTGCGGCCCTCGAGCGTCTGTTAGCCGTGCCGATGTATGAGATGCGGTACTCCGAACTCGATCCAGCCATTGATCTGCTGGAGTGCGCCGTTCAGGAACAGTTGCCTTGAAAGATCTTATAAGATCGCTCCAAGCTACTAAAGCGCCACAGCACATTCTCGCTGGAATTGAACTGTTGCAGTTTCAGGGTCCTTCGACGCATCGACTTGCCTGCCTTGCCGAAGCGGAACGTCACCGATTTCTGCAATGGTGTGACGATCGCCAGTTGACGCTGCTGCTCTCTCACGTCTGTGGCGCACTCTTGCCTGCTTGGGTCACAGCGTCGGCACTTCAAAGAACGGCCCGCTATGAGCTGCGGTTTGAAAGGCTGAAACTGGAGCTGTTCGAGATTGTGGACGCCTTTAACGCGGCGGGCGTGGAGTTTGTAATGTTGAAGGGGCTGAGTCACGCACCGGCATTTACGCCTGATGCTCGGTTGCGTGCTCAGGGCGATATTGATCTTTGGTTAATTGGATCATCTGTTTACAAAGGTCGAGACGTTCTCAGAAGTTTGGGCTACGTGCCGCTGCTCGAATCGAAATCGAGGCATCTTTCTCCTATGGGGCGGCCGAGCAACTGGCAGTGGCGAGGTGACATGTTTGACCCCGAGATGCCCATATCGGTAGAGCTCCACTACGAGTTGTGGAATGAGCATGGCGAATATATATCGGTTCCGGGGCTGGAACAATTCTGGAGCCGAAAACAGCTCCGCAACTTCGATGGCCGCGACATTAACGTTCTGTGTGATGCGGACCTTCTCGGCTTTGCTGCTCTACATTTTCTGCTTCACCTCCTGCACGGTGACTTACCGCTGCAGCGTGCCTGGGAAATCGCCACGTTTCTTGAAACTCATGCTGGCGACGAATGTTTCTGGACCTCGTGGCGCAGTTCGCATCCAGACGCTCTCAGAGAACTGGAGATATCTATTTTCTATATCGTCACCAAGTGGTTTGGATACCGCCTCAGACAGGAGCTTAGAGCAGACGTTCAACAACTGCCGGCGAAGGTCAAATCATGGCTTGCGGAGTTTTCGTTAGCTCCTCTCGCGCGCGACTGGGCGCCGAACAAATCGGAGATATGGCTGCACCTTGCCTTCATACGCAAGCGCTTTGACAAAGCTCGCGTTCTATTCCGGCGTTTACTTCCTGCATCGATGCCTGGTTTCGTCGACCGAGCGGTCACCCAGGCATCCTCGCTTGCCAGGCTGCTGAGGTTTGCGAGACAGCTTCGGTTTACATTGACTCGGCTTGTCCGCCATTTTGTTACATTCTTTCCCACTGTAATGGATGGACTGCGCTGGTTCCGGCTCCGTAAGTCATTAGCAGATCTAGATAATTCTTAGCCTGTGCATTTCGAGCTCAGCTTTTTGGCCCATTCCAAGAACGTCTTACCCACAGCGATCCGATAAACCGAACAATGATCGATTCTCTGCTGAGGTTTCCAGGCGCACGTTGCTGAGTTCAGTTCCTTCAGGACAACACTCATGACGCCGAGATGCGTCACGATGGCCGCCAGTTGCCCATCGCATTCAAGAATAACTTCGTGCAGCGCCTGCGCAACCCTGTGGCGAAAACAAGTGAAGCTTTCGCCACCCGGTGCACAAAGCTCAGGCGATGTTTCCATCCGCCTGATGTCAGGCTCATCAGCACGGATTTCAGCCCAGCGTTTTCCCTCCCACTGCCCGAAAGAAATTTCTCGAAGGGCGCGTCGGGTTGCGATGGGAATGTTCCATAACTTCGCTAGCGGCTCTGCCGTCTCTATAGCCCGTTGCAGGTCACTTGCATAAAGCCGATGCACATTCCAGCCTCTAAGCACGCTAGCCAAAGCACTGGCTTGTGCTGTTCCTATTGCATTAAGGGGAGGATCGCTCTGGCCACAGAACGTTCCACTCATGTCGGTAGCGGCGTGCCGAATGAACAACAACTCTTGCGATTCACTCATTTGGCGTGGCTCGACTATGAAACGGCGTCATTCATTCCGGTTGCAGAATTACCTTGGCGTCAAAGTATTTCTTGAGAGGTGCCAAACAGAAAGCAGCCAAATCAGACAAAAGCGGAGTTACCCACCAGTACCGGGAGAGATGAAGGCCAAATCAACATGCTTCCACAGGACCATTCGACGGGCTTGCTCAATCGGGGCTCCGAAGGTCGAGCCAGGATCGCGTTGATTCCAACTGCGGTCATCATTCTGACCAGTGACGCGCCGACGCAGCCGTGAGGCCCGGACGATAGTGCAAGATGCCCAGCGACCTCCCGTGTTAAATCCAGCCGATCTGGATCGGGAAACTGCTTTGAATCCCGGTTCGCAGAAGCCAATCTTAGAATCAGCCGACCACCGCGTTCAATCTTCGTTCCGCAGATCTCGATGTCTCTGTCCGCCTGTCGAAACAAACTATGAACAGGTCCCGCGTAGCGAAGCAATTCTTCTACGGCTTTGGGCATATAGCCCGGGCATTTCTGCAATTGCTTCGCCTGTGACGGATGCTGCAACAACGCCGCCCACGCGCTAGCCAGGAAATACGCCGATGTTTGAGCAACACCCAGAAACAGCGATTTGAAGGAGGGTGCGCTCCACGTTCTAAAGATGCAATCTAGTTCATGGTTCGCTTCTTTAGCCCGTGATTGGAGATCAAGATCATCAGGAGCTGCATCAGCCTGGGAAAGATCGCTCACCAGACTGGCGAGAGAGTCGCTGTGAGCTGGATCAATGCCCGTTAGCGCGATAGCTGAGGCCAGGCACCAAGGCTGGATGAACTGCGAGACGAGATCGACCGGGTGGTGTCTGGATAAGGGTTGCAACTGCACTGATGCCAGCTCGCTAATTTGTATCTGCCACTTAGAAGTACGAGAGCTCGGAAGCGCGGTGAGGATTTTAGCGCGGATCTTCTCTCTGTCTTGCTTCACACTTACGTCAGCGGCAACCCTTGGTGGTCCGGTCTGAGAGAGGTCGCTCGACCGGAGCGCACTAAGCACGTCTCCATAACGGCTTGCTACCCAGGCCTTCCGCCCCTCACTGAAGTAGAGATCTTCCGGCGCACGCGGTGATAGTGGCACATTCTCGAATAGTTCAGTTGTAATTACCATTCAGAACGGCCAACATCTACGGAATCACGGCTAAAACCGCGTCGAGCTACGTTCCTCTTCCGCGAAGGCATTGTCCCTACTAAGCGTCGTGCTACGCATCACAGCCGCTCCGGTTGCTAGCGTGTCCCGTAGAAAAGATCTGCGAGTCTTAACCTTAGCGGCGTCAGTTTTGCTGTTCATATGTCCCTTGGGAAAAACTCACTTGATATTTTTCGTTCCGTTTAAGCTTGTGACATTTTGCGGGAAAAAGCATGTAGCCCGTGTAAACAATTTGTATATTCTCCCCAGAGGGGCGAAGCCTCTGCGCAATCGCACAGCGACGGTGCTTGCCCCGAACTGTCAATTCCTGCTGGGGTTCAACGTTACGACAGGTGATCGGTAGCAGGATGCTTGGATCAGGCCTCGGATGACATGCAACTAGGTCACGAACCCATTTGGGCAGGTAATAAACTCGTCTTCACGCGTGATGATCGGTGTCGCTGATTTTGGCTCTTACAATATCGGTCGATCAAGCGTTTTCAGTTCCGCAAGTCGAGCCAGCAGTTGTGAGCTTGACCCGAATGTCTTAGGAGGTCCCGACTAACAATTTTGCGCCGGCGCTTGGTGCTGATTACTGCGAACGCCGGGATTTGGGAAGCTTCATCTTTTATTGTTAATTGCCCAGATCTTGAGTTTCGCCATGTCATGGTTTGGGGCGCCCGCAATTCGAACCCAGGACCTTCTGCTCCGGAGCAAACGCCTCCCTGCAGGTACCGATTGGACGAGGCGTTCCTTGAAGGTTGATGAACGGGTAAGGACCCTGTCGTTGGACCATTAGCTATCAAAAGATCAGCCCAGCCCTATACGTATCTTTGCCGGATGAGAGAACTGACGGCAACCCACGGTTGTGGCTAAGTCATTGATTCTATTCTGGCGGTGAGGGTGGGATTCAAACCCACGGAACCCGTAAAGGTTCAACGGTTTTCGAGACCGCCCGATTCAACCACTCTCGCACCTCACCACATATCTAACGTACCAGTTTCCCCAAATTTGCCGCGACTGCGCGATCTAGATTCCTTCCGTCGCGCAATCATCGTTCGCACGCGCGTCGTGCTGCCAAGACTTCCGAACGTGTCAATCTCGCGAACGCAGTCTTGACCCACTTCGGGACGGATGCTAAAGTTGTGACTCCAGATGTGAAGCTCTCCGGCGAAAGTATTCCCAAGCGGCAACGGGACCGCTGTTTCGCTGATCTTCCAAGGCGTGGCTTTTTGATTCGATGCTGGGAAGCCGCCGGAGCGCTTTTGACTCCCCTCAGCTTTCGCAAGGCGGCACTTGCCCGTTCGACCGTTCCGGTTCTCGAGTTCCACTTACATCCGCACTATCGCGACCAAACTCCGCTCGATACCGTACTGCTCCAGATCAAACCAGGGCTCGATGGTTTTGTAACGGAGCAGCATCACGACCGGATTGCCGCGATTCTCGAGGCGTGGAGTACCAGCCTACTCGGCTCTCCGCAGAGCACAGAAGTGCTCGAGAGCGCCTTTGGCCAGAACTTTCGCGGCACCGCGTGCCAGCCGATCGAGTCCCGTCCCTTGCGTCCGGATTCGAAAACGCTTGACGTGCAGCGACTTCGCTTTGCGTCGCAACCGTTGCTGTCAGCCCAGGCGTTTGTCGCTGAGCTGCGATCCGCCATGCGCAGCTTCTCGAAGGTATTGTCGGCGCAGTTCCAGATCACCAGAATTGAGAACAGTTCTACGGGCCTGACGACTCGCGTCCGTTACGAGTTGGTCGGAACCGGAGACGAGTACTATCGTGAGCAGCGCGTCGGCATTTGGTCGCTGGATTGGGAACAGGGCCTACAAGGCGACTTCCGCCTTCTGCGCTGGCAAGCTCAAGACGAGGTTCGCAGCCGCTCAATTCAGCCTTCCTACACGGACATAACTCGCGTAGCGTTTGGCGCCTGTTCTTCTTACAGTTCCCAGATGCTGCACGGTGCGGACTATTGGCGGACTGTGCTCGATGGCGCCTGCGGCATCGACATTTACGGGCACAATGGCGTGGCAGTGGGAGATATCGATGGAGACGGCTTCGATGATCTCTATGTATGCCAACCCGCCGGACTTCCGAATAGGCTGTACCGAAATCGGGGCGACGGAACATTTGACGACATTACTGAATCTTCCGGTGTGGGGATTCTTGAGAATACGGCCTGCGCTTTATTCGCGGATTTCGAAAATCGCGGGCGCCAGGATCTCGTAGTCGTGCGAGCGAATGGCCCGTTGTTGTTCTTAAATGACGGCAACGGCAAATTCCGGTTAAAACCGGGCGCATTCCAATTTGCCAACCCTCCGCAAGGGACATTCACCGGTGCCGCGGCCGCTGATTACAACCGTGATGGATTGCTCGACATCTACTTCTGTCTTTACGCCTATTACCAGGGCGCCGGTCAATATAAATATCCGACTCCTTACTTCGCCGCCGAGAACGGGCCGCCAAATTTCATGATGCAGAATAATGGCGATGGTACGTTTCGCGACGTTACCGCCCAATGCGGTCTCGACAAGAACAACACGCGTTATAGCTTCTGCTGCGGATGGGGCGATTACAACCGCGACAGATGGCCGGATCTGTACGTGGTGAACGACTTCGGAAGGAAGAATCTTTATCGGAATAACCGCGACGGCACATTCACCGATGTTGCGCCGGAAGCCGGCGCAGAAGATACCGGCGCAGGCATGAGTGTCTGCTGGTTCGACTACGACAATGATGGAGCCGAAGATCTCTACGTCGGCAATATGTGGAGCGCCGCCGGCGAACGTATTACGATCCAACGCGGGTTTCAGAAGGATGCATCGACGCCAATCCAAACTTTGTATCGCAAACACGCCATGGGCAATTCGCTATTCCGCGATGGCGCTGATTTCTCCTTTGGCGATGTAACCGACCAGGCGCAGGTGAGAATTGGCCGTTGGTCGTGGTCAAGCGATTCGTGGGATTTCGATCATGACGGCTTTTCGGATATCTATATCGCGAACGGCATGATCTCCGGCACTGTTCGCGAAGACCTAAACAGTTTTTTCTGGCGCCAAGTGGTTGCAAAATCTCCGAATACCGCGAAGTCAGCGGCGGACTACGCGCAAGGTTGGGACGCAATCAACGAACTGATTCGAGCCGGTTATAGCTGGAGCGGGTTCGAGAGAAATATCTTTTATGCAAACAACCGTGATGGAACGTTCTCGGATATTTCGGGCGCGCTGGGACTCGATTTCCAGGAAGATAGCAGAGCCTTTTCCCTCGTAGACTTCGATGGCGATGGGCGACAGGAAATATTGCTGAAGAACCGGAATGCTCCGCAACTCCGGCTGATGAGGAATACGATTGGGGATTTGCCGCCTTCCATCGCATTCCGTCTTCGCGGAACGAAAAGCAACCGCGACGCGATCGGTGCAACGGTAAGCGTTCAAACTACTGCTGGTAGTCAGACAAAGCTGCTGCAAACGGGATCGGGATTTCTTTCGCAGCACAGCAAAGAGGTGTTCTTCGGATTGGGCGAAGCCAAAGGAAATCTATCGGCGACTATCCGCTGGCCGAGCGGGTTTATCCAAGAACTGAAAGATCTTCCACCGGATCACCGCGTTTGGGTGACGGAAGGCCTGGAACCTGCTCGGGCCGAACCGTTTAAACCGCGCAAGTTGGAAACAATCGTATCTGTTCCTTTAGCAAACGAATCCATTCCCGATGCAGCCGAAACCTGGCTGCTGGTTCCTCTTTTGGCTCCTGGCTTTTCGCTCCCCGATTCGTCTGGCAAACTCTGGACGCTTTCAGCATTTCGCGGCAAGCCGGTTCTGCTCTGTTTCTTGAATTCAGCGTCGCCGAGGTTTGCCCAGGACTTAGAAAGTTTCGATCGCATTCAAGAAAAGGGGAGCCACAACAGCCTCCAAGTCGTCGTGGTCGGCATAGACGAACAGCCGCCGCGGGAATCGCGTTCCGCATTTCTCACGCTTCGCGCTTCAGATGACGTCACCGCAATTTACAATCTGCTGTTTCGATATCTATTTGATCGCCACCGCGATTTGCCTTTGCCAACTTTATTTCTGATTGACGAGCAGGGACACATTGTCAAAATTTATCAAGGATCGGTGGACCCGGCGAACATAGAAAGCGACCTCCGCAACATTCCACGTACCGAGG
Source organism: uncultured Acidobacteriaceae bacterium (assembly GCA_963722935.1). Taxonomy (GTDB): domain Bacteria; phylum Acidobacteriota; class Terriglobia; order Bryobacterales; family Bryobacteraceae; genus Bog-105. The sequence continues at coordinate 1,383,317 of CAVROY010000004.1, forward strand.
CCGAAAGACTTGCTAGAGCGCTTCCGTTTCCTGGAGTTTCCAAGACCTTCGAATTTGGCAGGAACTATCTTTCTTTGGGCTCGATCTTCTTCCAAAGAGGTTATCTTGAATGCGCGGAAGACTTTTTCCAATCGGCATTAACTGACGATCCCTCGAGCGCCGAAGCATTCTACGGAGTGGGCAGCGTTTATTTGAGGCGCCAGAAAAACAGCCAGGCGCGGGAATGCTTTGAACGTGCCGCAAACTTAAAGCCGAAGTATCCGGAAACCGCGCCGAATGCTTGGAACAACCTTGGGCTTCTGGCCGCCCGCGCAGGTGACAGCGAAAAGGCCATCGGTTACTTTGGACGAGCGCTGCAACTCGACCCCGATCATTTCGTTGCACTTGAAAACCTCGGCAACGCCTACCGGCAACAAAAGCGTTGGGGCGAAGCTCGCGCGGTTTTGGAGCGTGCGCTCGCAATCAAGCCTGCGGATGCGGAGGCCAACTACAGTCTCGGTATGGTGTTCGCGCAATTAGACGACACCCCCCGGGCATATGAATATCTGCAGAAGGCGTTACAAGCCCACCCAGCCTATCCGGAGGCGTTGAATAACCTTGGCGTGCTGTACCTCAAAGCAAGCCGGCGCGATGATGCCGTCGCTGCATTTGAACAATGCATTCGCGTAGCCCCGGCGTTCGACCAGTCTTATTTGAACCTTGCTCGAGTGTATGAAATAGAAGGGCATCCCGAAAAGGCGCGCATGGCTCTTCTTGCTCTTCTGAAACAGCGTCCGGACGACACCTTGGCGCAAGAGGCGCTCGCGCAACTGCATTGAGCGAACGTGCCGATTGTGATCGACAATAAAGGGATCGAATGAATCGTTGGAGACGGGCGTTAGTAGTTCTATTGTTGATACCGGCAGCTCAGGCGCAATCTGCAGATACCTCGGGCACAGGTGTCGTGACGGGCTCCGCATTCGATTCACATCATGTTCCAATTCCCGCAGCCACCGTGTACCTGCGCCCGTCTGGCAAGAACGAATGGTTGAAGGCCCAGACAGACTCGGCCGGGATATACCGCTTTACCGTTCTCAGTGGCACTTACATGCTGCGCGCAGAGACTCACGGAAAGGATGAAGCGTCCGCCGGACCTTTCACAATCGAGCGCAACAAACTTATAACGGTTGACCTGATTCTTCAGCCGAGTGCCGCTGCACAGCCGCAATTTTTTGATGAGCCTCAGTTCGTCGTCGCGGGTGTCACCGACAACACCTATCGCGGCGGGCATGGTTCGGATACTGTTTTGCGCTCGGCGGAAGCGCTGGCGAAAGCAACGGCTTCGCTGAGCAACGCGTCCAAAAGCGCCAATGCGGCCGATACACATCATGCCCTCGCAGAAATCGACGAGCGTTCAGGACATCCGCTCGAAGCGGCCCGTGAGTTTCAGGTTGCAGCGGAGTTGAATCCAACCGAGCCCAACCTGTTCGATTGGGGAATCGAATTGCTGACCCATCGCGCACCGCGGCCGGCAATTGAGGTGTTCACGAACGGTATTCGACTCTTTCCTCGCTCGGTGCGGATGGCGCTTGGACTCGCAACTGCCTGGTACTCCGCCGGCGAGTACGATCAAGCTGCGCAATCCTTCTTTAAGGCGGCCGATATCGATCCTAATGATCCGAATCCTTACCTGTTTCTGGGAAAAGTTCAATCTCGCCAGATTACAGAATCCAGCGGTTACGAGGAACGGCTGGAGCGGTTTGCGAGATTGCAACCAAATAACGCGCTCGCGAATTATTACTACGCTGTCAGTATATGGAACTGGCGCCGTGGACCCGACGATTTCGAGGCTTTCGCCCGAACGCGTTCTCTGCTTGAAAGAGCGGTAGCTCTTGATCCGCACCTAGGCCCCGCGTATCTCCATCTCGGTATCGTTTGTGCGGCGGAACGGAGATATTCAGACGCCATTCGTGCGTATCGGAAGGCAATAGAAACGAGCCCCGAGTTGGAGGAGACACATTACCGATTGTCTGAAGCGTATCGGCTTACAGGCGATCGGGAAAAGGCCGAACGGGAGTTGGTGGTCTACAACCAGCTATCGAAGCAGTCTGCCGAACAAGTAGAACGCGAGCGACGGCAAATTCAGCAGTTTGTCGTTGCGTTGCGCAGCCAAAGCCCCGTTTCAGAGACGAAAGAAATTCATTGAGAAGGCGTAGGTCTGGTCATCAAGCTTGCGAACATGTCAAGAAATTTTCCTGTATTCAGATCCAACTGAATGACCACGGGCTGTACAGTGACGTTCGGTCGGTCGCTGCCGTCCCAAGTCAGCGTGTTGCCATAACCAGCCCCGTGATCGATGTCCACGCTCATGAAGCGAATCTCCTTCTTAGTAATAATTGAAGGATCTAGCCAGGCAGCAGCCGCTAACTCGTCCCACATATAGTCGTAACCCACGCCCGGCTGATAATACTTGGCAATATACCTCGCGACTGGAGTTCCGGCCGCGCCGATGTGTTTGACCATTTGCGGTGAAAGTCGCGCCTTTACGGAAATATCTGTCGGTGTACAGACGATTTTCTTCCAGGGTGCCCGCAATACAACATATGCTGCTTCAGGATCGAACCAAAAATTGAACTCGTGACGAGGATTGTTGGCAAACTCAGGGTCGTCCGTTTGCGGATTGAGACTGCCGCCCATGAAAATTAATTCCTCGGCCAGCTCTGGAAACTGCGGATCGAGCGAAATGGCGAGCGCCAGGTTTGTCATTGGGCCGCCTTCATAGATCGTCACTTCGTGCGGATATTGACGCACCATGCGGACCAGAAAATGAGCGGCGTCTTCCGTCGAAGGCTTTACGGCGGCCTGGCCTTCCGGCAACGCCGGGACGACAAACGGTTCATGCCACCAGCGATCATCCCAGGCGCCGGAATAGGCTACTTTGCCGAAGCGCTGCTCCCACAATAAAGTTTCTTCGCGTGTCCGGACCAACGGCGCAGCAGCTCCTTTCATTACCGGGATATCTGTGCGGCCAATGATCTCGAGCAGTCGCAGGGTGTGCGCTACTTCTTCATCGCGCCACTGGTCGCCACTCACGACGGTGATCCCAAGAACTTCTACGTCAGGCGACTGGATCAGCACCAGTAGCGCCTGCATGTTTGTGCCGCCTGGCCCTGCACAATCCTCGTTGATGATTACCTTGCGGCGCGTTTGCGCGGATGCTTGTAAACCCGCCAGCACAAATAAGAGGGCACACGACAATCTTGCATAGATTGACATGAGCCCCAGGTTACCAGCGTGGTTAACCTGCCAAGTCTCAAAAAACGAGCTTCAAAGCGAACTGAATCAAGCGTGGATTATTTACCGTGTAGTTCACAACGGCAAATGTCGGAGAATTGACGTCCGCACCGACTCCGTTGCCGCCGGGCGCACCGAACTGCGGATGGTTGAATAAGTTGAAGAACTCAGCTCGAAGATCCAGGTGCATCCGCTCGCGTATCGCGAAGTGCTTCATCACCGAAAAATCGGTATTCACAAAATCTGGTCCGGAGAGCGGCGTCCGATTCGAGTTGCCGAGTTCTCCAGCCGCCGGCTGTGAAAAGCAGGAAGCGTTGAACCATTCAGACAGGGTGGGATTACTCAACACGGGATTGCAGGTTTGATTCGGACGGATCTCAGCGGCCCCATTCGCGTTTACGAAGCTTACGCCGGATGAGTTGTTGCTATCGATGACGAAAACCGGAAATCCGGAGGTGGCTTTCTCTATCACTGTTAGCTCCCAGTTTCCGAGAACGCCATTCATCACCCCATTCCAGTTGCTTCCCCACGTCCGGCCTTTGCCGAACGGCAAATCATAAATAACGCTGGCAGTGAAGTTGTGATTCAGGTTGATCTGCGAGAGTCCCCAATCCAAGTTCTGCCAATTCGGAAGAGGGAAGTAGGTCGCGCCAATAATACTTCCCAAACCGTCCGTGAACCCGGTATCGTAGGCTCGGGAATAGGTATATCCAATGAGTGCATAGATGCCGTGTCGCGCGCTCTTAGTCTCCGCTTTGATCTGCAGAGAATTGTAGTGCGCCAAGCCGGCATCGTAAATGTTCGCAATGTCTGAAAACGGAAATGCGGGATATGGGGCAGAGAATGCCGCGCCGCTAGGCCCGCATCCCAACGTATATCCGGATACTGCACCGCATGCGCCAGGAGATCCCACGTTGATGTTATTCCCGAACTCCAGGATATGCGAGCTCCGCGAACCCGCATAACCCGCCGTCAACACGATCTGCCCCGGCAGCTCTTGTTCCACATTGAAGTTGAACTGCTGAATCCTGCCCTGCTTGAAATTCGTATTTTGGGCGACGATCGTCCCCGCGAAATTAGCCGGGTTAGGAGGTGAAGCGAATGTGGTAAATCCCGAAGACATGCTGGTTCCAAAGAAAACATCCGATTCCGCGTAGTAGGGCGGATTTTGCCACAGCCCCTGCGCACCTTGATTCCAGGACGAATCGTGGAAGATCGCATAGCCGCCGCGAAACACCGTGTTACTGCCGAACGGTTTCCACGCGGCGCCCACCCGCGGCTCGAGCGCGGTCAGGTCCATTTGAATCCCGGCGTCCGGCCCTGCATTCTGCCCGGCAATCAGGAACTGTCCATTCGCCGGATTGAAATCCGCTTGGCGATTATGAGCCTCGCTGATGGGCGTCACCAAAGCCCAAGCTAACCCAAGATTCAACGTCAGACTCTTGCTGACCCGCCAATCATCCTCAATAAATGGGCGATACAGTTTCCAGCGGCGGCCCGTACTCGAACCGTTGAACTCCTGATCGTGAAGCCCGAAAGTCACCTGCCCCGTCAGAAGGTCCGCAGCGGCATCTCCGGTAAGAGCACCCGTGATGACCCAAAAACCGCTGGGGAAACCGACGGCCACGGTGTTCAACTGATTGGCGCGGATGGAGCCGCCCACTCGAATATCATGGTTGCCCCGAACCATGTCCAGCGTATCGGAGAACATCCACACGTTCGTTCCGCCGACGAACGGCGTATAACCACGATCACCCAGCGACCAATAAGGAGCTGACATCGATACTGACGTCAGACCGCAACTGATGCCTCCCAAATCAGCTCCGGGGATGCCCAGTGCTGCCGAGTAACAACTGCCGGTCCCTTGCGAGGTGATGTAGTCGAAAATGCGGTTAAAACCAAAGCTCATCTGATTGACAGTAGTGGGCGAGAAAAGGTGCGTCTCGGAAATGGCTGCGTTGCGCGCGTGATTGATAATGCCTTGATTGCTCGCAAACGCGCCCTGTTCGGCAAATCCCGGTGCGCCGCCAGGCACATACGACGTAGCCTGGTCGTAACTAAAGCGCGCGAACAAAGAGTCTTTGCTCGAAATGGTTTCATCCAGCCGGATGTCGAACTTGCCCTCGTTGAGTTTCCTCACTGGCTCGTTTACATAGTTGTAGCCGAGCCCAACGTTGTCTGCATTGGGCGCAGGATACAAATTGATCAGCTTCTGGCCAATCGGGTTAAACAGGCCTTGCGGAATCTTGTTGCAGGGCGCCCCCGCTGCTTGCGTTCCATCAGCAGCCGTCGGCAGTGCGTTACCTGCCGTGTCGCACATAAATGGCGTGCCCGAACTCGGATTGGTTAGAAGTGTTGTGTTCGGTACTCCAAGGAAGTTATCGGTAAAATCGCCGTTACGCTGGGCCAGCGACGGCACCTGACCCGTGAACGGAATCCCGTGCCGCTGATCCTTCTGCTCGAAATCGGCAAACCAGAAAATTTTGTCTTTCTTGATCGGACCGCCCGCCGAAAACCCAAACTGGTTCAAATTGAATTTTTCAGTTGAGGTTGCGAAGAAGCTCCGCGCGTCCAAATCGGTGTTGCGGAGGAATTCGTAAACCGTTCCATGCAACTGGTTGGTTCCCGATTTCGTCGTGACCAAAACCGTCGGGCCGCCGCGCGTTCCCCACTCGGCCGAGTAGTTGTAGGTAAGGACCTTGAACTCCTGGATCGAGTCGATCGAAGACAGAATCGAGATGGCGCCGGACGTCAGCTCGTTGTTGTCGTTGCCATCCAGCAGCCAATCGGTACTATTGGCGCGCGATCCGCCCACCGACAGTGAGTAGGATCCGCGGGCGGACGCCTCGCTGCTTGGACCGCCGTTAAAAAAACTATTTGGATTGGTCTCTTGCGTCGTTCCCGGCGTGAGTGTAGCCAGTTGCACAAAGTCGCGCCCATTCAGTGGTAGCTCAGCCACTTGCTGCGACGTGATCACTTGGCCCAGGGTCGGATTCGTTGTCTGCACCTCCACCGGAGTCGCAGTGACCTCAACTGTTTGCTGAATGGACGCAGGCGCGAGTTTGAAATCCACTTCGCGCTGTTCATCTACTTGCAGCCGCACAGCCTTTGCTTCAGTAGTCTGGAAGCCCTTGAGTTCGGCCCGAACCGTGTAGCTACCCACCCCGAGCAGCGGAACGACGTAATGGCCGGCGCTGTCTGTTATGCCGTCGCGAACGACATCCGTGGCCTCCTCGGTCACCGTAATTTTGGCGGCGGAGACAGCGGCTCCGGTCGCGTCAGTCACTGTTCCAGAGATCGTACCTGTAGCCTGGCCGTAAAGAAACGAACAGGGAGAAAGAAGAAATGAGAATACAATTACAGCGCGTAAGCCCTTACTAGCAAGCATGCATGCTCCCTCTCAGGCCACCACGGAGTGACTCTAGTTGAAACTCCCGCTTCACCAAAAACGGCAATTGTGAAGATCGCCTAGTATCCCTTGATTAACGCGTGAGTGTCAATACGTTAGCGGACTTGGGGAAATCCAAGATCGACTTTGCTTGTGGTCGGATCAGGCCAGCGGCTGGTAACCACCTTCGCTCTGGTGTAAAACTGAATTCCCTCGGGACCGTACATGTGTAAGTCCCCGAACAGCGATGCTTTCCATCCGCCGAAGCTGTAATAAGCCATGGGAACGGGAACCGGAACATTAATGCCGACCATCCCGACTTCAACATCAAACTGGAACTGGCGGGCGGCGCCTCCGTCCCTGGTGAAAATCGCCGTGCCGTTTCCGTATGGATTTTCTTGGATGATCTGAAGCGCTTCGTCGTAGGTATCCACTCGGACGACACTCAACACTGGCCCGAAGATCTCGTCGTCGTAGCAGCGCATACCCGGTCGAACATTATCCAGCAACGACGGAGCGAGAAAGAATCCTGTTCTCTTACTGACTGGCAGCTCGCGTCCATCTACCGCAACGCGAGCGCCTTCCGTAGCCGCATGATCCAGATAAGAGACAACGCGATCGCGATGTTCCCGCGTGATGAGTGGACCCATGTCATGTCCTTCCTCAAGCCCGGGGCCGATTTTGATACGTGATATACGTTCGCGAATTGCATCGATGAGCGGATCGGCCACTTTGCCCACAGCGACTATGACCGAGATCGCCATACAGCGCTCGCCCGCCGACCCGTATCCGGCCGAAACTGCCGCATCTGCCGCCATGTTTACATCGGCGTCGGGCAACACTAACATGTGGTTTTTCGCGCCCCCAAGGGCCTGCACGCGTTTGCCGTTTCGTGTCGCCGTTTCATAGATCGATCGGGCGACCGGAGTTGAACCGACGAAACTGATCGCCTTTACATCGGGATGTTCGAGAAGACGATTCACCGAAATGCGATCGCCTTGAATCACATTGAAGACACCATCCGGAACGCCGGCCTCTTTCAGCAGTTCAGCCAGAAAAATGCTGACGGAGGGGTCCTTTTCCGACGGTTTCAGAATGAATGTATTGCCGCAAGCGATAGCGTTTGCAAACATCCACATCGGCACCATGGCGGGGAAGTTGAAAGGAGTGATGCCCGCCACCACGCCGAGCGGTTGTCGGATCTGATAAATATCGACGCCACGGCTCGCCTGCTCCGAAAATCCGCCTTTCAGGAGATTGGGAACGCCACAGGCGAACTCGATATTTTCGAGTCCGCGAGCGACTTCCCCCATCGCATCCGAGATCGTTTTGCCGTGTTCAGCGGTTAAAAACTCTGCAATCTTACGGCGGTTGTGATCCACCAGCTCGCGCAAGCGGAACAGGATCTCAGCGCGCCGTGATAGTGCAGTTGCGCGCCAAGCCGGAAAGGCTTTTTTCGCGGTGGCAACCGCTTCATCAACTTCTTCCACGCTTGCGAAAGGAACGATCGCCTGCTCGTCGCCCGTAGCTGGATTCCAGACAACGCCCGAGCGACCGGAGCTTGACTCTACGGGCTTCCCACCGATCCAATGAGTGAGCGTTCTCAACCCGATCTGGGTCTCAGCGAGTGGCATAATTCACCTCCTCTAAAGATTCTTGAGAGCCCTGCAACTCGGCGTCGACGAGCCGCAAACCTTCTTCAATGATGTCGAGACCGTGCTTCAACTCGTCTTGCGAAATGATGAGAGGCGGGCAGACCCAAAGCATGTTGAACCGGCTGAAGGCATACAAATATTTCGATTTTAGGAATGCCGCAAGCTTCGTTCATCTCCGGACTGGAGCCCGCGAAAGGCGCGAGAGGCTCCTTCGTCGTCTTATCTTTCACGAGTTCGATAACGCTGAATAGCCCTTTGTATCTGACGTCGCCCACGCATCTGTAGCGATCCTTCATCGCGTGAAGGCGGCTCTCTAGATAGCGGCCCTGCTCTTCAACGTTCTCGAAAATTCTTTCCTCTTCGTAGATCGAGAGGTTTGCGACGGCCGCAGCGCAACAGACCGGATGCCCGCTATAAGTCAATCCGCCCCAAAGCATGTGCGTCTCGAAGAATTGCGCAATCGCATCGGAAACGATCACGCGCTCCTAGCGGCATGTATCCGCTGGTGAGTCCCTTGGCGCACGTGACGATATCGGGCCTTATGCCGTAGTGCTGGGTTGCGAGCCATGCACCCGTGCGTCCAAATCCACTCATCACCTCATCGTCAATCAGGAGAATGTCGTACTTATTGCAAAGGGCGCGCAGCTTCGGATAGTAATCGTCCGGCGGCACAAGAATTCCGTTGGAACCGGTGATCCCTTCCACCATCACCGCGGCGATCGTGTGTGGGCCTTCCATCTGAATTACTTCTTCGATGTGGCTGACGCACTCGCGCCGGCAACTATCGACTGTCTTACCGAAAGGACACCGATAGCAATAAGGGTCGAAAACACGAACGATTCCGGGAACACCGGGTTCTACGGGCCAGCGGCGGGGATCGCCCGAGGCAGTCATCGAGCCCATCGTGGCCCCGTGATACGAGCGGTAACGCGTAATAATCTTGTCGCGCCCGGTGAACAGGCGCGCCATTTTCATAGCATTTTCATTCGCTTCGGAGCCGCCTAGCGTGAAGAATGATTTCGCGAGCCCGGTCACCTCTGCAAGCTTCTTGCCCAGCGCACCGCGAGGCTCGGTCGCAAAACCCGGCCCGGCAAAGCACAGCTCGTCTACCTGCTTCTTAATCGCGTCCAGCATGCGCGGATGCTGGTGTCCGATGTTGAGATTGATGAGCTGAGAGCTGAAATCCAGCCACTTATTTCCGTCGCCGTCCCAGAACCAGACGCCCTTTGCCCGTGCCAGGTGCATCGGATTCGCAGTGTTCTGGACCGCCCACGAAAACATCGTGTAGTCACGGTTATCTTTGATGATCTGTTGCGAGGTGAACTGGTCCATGCTTCAGCTATTCTCCCCGGTTTTGAATCCAAGCTACAGTCTTGGTGGCAAGCCGATCCAACGTAGCAACCGACATTTCAATGTACTCCTCTTTCGTGTTTTCGATTTTGTTGTGGCTGATCCCACCAAGCGATTGCACAAACATCATCACCGTAGGAATGCCCGCTCTGCTCACTTCCGCCGCATCGTGCAAGGGACCGGACGGCAGGCAGGGAGCTTCGCCCGCGATCTCTCGAATGGCCTCTTGACAGAGCTGAATCAGCTCGCCATGAAAAGGAACGGGTTCGATATTCCAGATGCGGGACCACTCGACCGTGCAGCCCTCCTCGCGAGCGAAGCGTTCACTCGCCTCAATGGCCTCTCGATGCATGGTCGCAAGGACAACCGGGTCGAGATCGCGCTGGTCGAGCGTTGTTTCACAGCGGCCCACAACCGCAGTGACAATGCCCGGATATGTCTTGACGCTGCCCATCGTGCAGACTGCATCCTTATGGCGTGCTGCGATAGGACGGATCTCGAGCGCAAGTTTCGCGGCCGCGGCAAGTGCATCGCGGCGAACGTTCATGGGTGTCGATCCGGAGTGCGCTTCCTGGCCGAAAAAGGTAACCGCATGTCGTTCTACGCCCTTCGTCCCAAGTACCGCCGCCAGCGGAAGACCCATACGTTCGAGCACCGGACCTTGCTCGATGTGCAGCTCCAGGTAGGCACTCGCATTTTCCCGCTCCCGGCCGGCCTGACCGACACCATCGATTTCTACGCCGCAGCGCCGGAGCGCATCTTCGAGCCGTACACCGTCTTTGTCAGTCCGACCACGATCCGCTTCAATGTTTTGCGTACCGGCGAATGCAGAAGATCCGAATAAGCTCCGTCCGAAACGCGCGCCTTCTTCATCTGCCCAATCGACCAGCCTGATCGTGACCGGCGGTCGACCGTTGAACTCTTCTGCGAATCGACGCAGCACTTCAAGCGACGACAGCACTCCCAGGCTCCCATCCAGCCAACCGCCATTCGGAACAGAGTCGAGATGCCCTCCGAGCAGCAACGCTTTGGGTGAATTCCCCGGCAAAGTGACCCAGTTGTTGCCGGCAGCATCGTGATGCTGTTCGACCGGCAAACCCGCCAGCTTGGTTCGGAACCACTCGCGTGCTTTAAGCCAGGTGTCTGTCCATGCGACCCGCTGCGCTCCGTTACTGTCGCTCGTGAGCTGGCGCAGCTCCTTGAGCTCGTCTATCGTGCGCTTGGACTGTAAAGGCATTGAGAGGAAATATCTCAGAAATGCGACGGTTCACGCTTCAGAAAGCGCCCGCGCCCGCGTTCGCCGATGAACTTACCATCGAGTACCTGAACTTTGCCGCGTACGGTAACTACGGCAGGCCGGCCTTCAATCGGCATTCCTTCGAAGCCGTTGTAGTCGTTATTCACGTGTTGACTCGAAACGGAAATGGTCCCTTTATATGCCGGGTCGTACACCACGAGATCCGCATCGCTGCCGATCGCAATCGCGCCCTTTCGCGGAAACAATCCGAAGATCTTGGCGGCGCGCGTGCTCGTTGCATCGACAAATCGATGGAGATCGAGTTTGCCGCGCTTCACCCCATACGTGAAAAGCAGATTTACCCGCTCCTCGATACCAGGGATACCGTTCGGGATCTCTGTAAAAGCGTTCCGGCCCAGCAGTTTTTGCTCGGTATCGAAAGGACAGTGATCGGTGCCGACAGTGTCGATCAGACCCACATTCAATGCGTTCCAAAGCACAGCCTGGTTCCGCTTGTCACGCAACGGAGGCGACATGACGTGCTTCATGCCTTCAACGCCAGGCCGTTCAGCGTAACGTTTTATCGAGCAGGAAATGCGGAACAACAGACTCGATATGAATCTTGACGCCACGCTCTTTTGCCGCGAGAGCCGCTTTCAGTGCGCCTTCGCACGATAGGTGAACCACGTAGCCGCTGGCTCCGGTATTTTCCAGGAAGGTCGCAAAGTGATGCGTGCCTTCCGCCTCCACCGATTCCGGGCGGCTCGGCTCGTGCCATTCGGGGCCGGTTTTGCCCGCCGCAAGCAGTTCTTGCTGAAGCTGGGCGACCAGCTCGGCATTTTCGCAGTGCGCCGTGACGATGACCCCGAGCTTCCGCGCCAGCGTAAGAGTTCGATACATCTCGCAATCTTCCACGCCGAAAAAATTCTTGTAAGCGAGGAAGATTTTGAAAGAGCTGATGCCGTCGCGAACGATTTCCCGAAGTTGCGATTCGGTTTCTCCCGTGTACTTCGAGACGGCCATGTGAAAGGTGTAATCGCAGGCGCTGTTTCCCTCGGCCTTTGACTTCCAGAGATGATATCCCTCCAGCGCATCGTCCATCCGCGAAGGGCAACACATTTCAATGTAGGTCGTGGTGCCGCCCGCTAACGCGGCAATGCTGGCAGTCTCGTGCGTGTCCTTCGCGAACGTTGCCATGAACGGCAAATAGATGTGGACGTGAGGATCGATAAAACCCGGAAACACAAATTTTCCCGTCGCGTCGATCACCTCGGCACCCGGCGGGGCTTACAAATCTTCGCCGATGCGCGTGATGGTCTCATCCTCGATGTAAATATCGGCGCGGCCACGCGAATCAGCCGTCACGATTTCGCCGTTCTTGATCAGCAGTGGCAAAGCGGCTGAAACTCCTAATGGATGTGAATGCCATGCATCGCGCGGTAACGCTCCATGGCTTCCCAGCTTTCTGTCACTTCAGGCTGAGCTTTCGATAATTCGTCCCAAGTTGCCGACGCGCGGCAGGGCGGCAACTCGACCATTTCGATGCAGTTGTGCACCGGACACACGTTGTAGCACAGACGGCAGCCGACGCAATCTTCCTCGCGCACTCGCGGTTGAGGGCGCGTGTTCACGGCCTCCTGCTTGCCATTAGAACGTGCATCGTACGCGAGCGGCTCGACTGCTTTCCCATCCGCGGCGATTAGATCAATGCACTGATGAGCCGTATCGTTGCAAGCGACATAGCAAAGATTGCACTTGATGCAGGTCTCGGGATTGATGCGGGCGACCGCGCGAAATGCCAGGTCGAAGTTCTTGAAATCGGAAATGTGAGAGAGCGATTTCCCTCTGAAGTCGTCGATCCGCGCAAATCCTTTCGCGTCCATCCAGTTCGCCAGGCCGTCGCACAGGTCCTCGATGATGCGGAATCCGTAGTGCATCACGGCTGTACACACCTGTAAGCTGGTTGCGCCAAGCAGCAGGAATTCTGCGGCATCCTTCCAGGTTGAAATGCCGCCCATGCCGGAAACGGGCAAGCCCGAAGATGCCGACGATTTCGTCTGTTCCCAGTGCCGAAAGCATGTTGAGCGCGATCGGCTTCACGGCCGGGCCAGCGTATCCACCATGGCCGCCTTTGCCTCCAATGCTGGGCGTAACTTCAAGTGTGTCCAGATCGATGCCGATGATGGAGTTAATCGTGTTGATCAGCGACAATGCGTCGGCCCCGGCGCTCACGGCTGCCCGTGCTGGATGAACGATGTTCGTGATGTTCGGCGTCAGCTTAACGATGATCGGAATGCGTGCGACGTCTTTGACCCAGCGCGTAATCTCCTCGCAGTATTCCGGAACCTGTCCAACCGCACTGCCCATTCCGCGCTCGCTCATCCCGTGCGGGCATCCGTAATTGAGTTCGATCGCGTCCGCGCCCGTGTCTTCTATGCGGCGCACGATGTCGCTCCATGCCTCTGCGGTGGATTCGACCATGGCCGAAACCACTACCGCTCGGTCCGGCCAGTGGCGTTTCACATCCGCGATTTCACGCAGGTTGACTTCGATCGGACGGTCCGAAATCAGTTCCACGTTGTTAATCGCGAGCATCTGTTGCCCGCCATAGTGCCAGGCGCCATACCGATTGGAAACGTTCAATACCGGCGCGCCGATCGTCTTCCACACAGCTCCGCCCCAACCCGCCTCGAACGCTTTATGAACTTGAGCGCCGGAGTTCGTAGGGGGTGCTGAAGCAAGCCAGAACGGGTTTGGCGATTTGATTCCTGCAAAGCTGGTAGAAAGATTCGCCACTTATAACTCCTGGGCGGCCGCAGCAGTCGTGAGCTTTTTGTCGATTGCGAGTGCAGCTAATTTCCCGTCCTGGACCGCCATCACAGTAGAGCACGTGCCCGACGAGCGGATGCAGTCGCCGCCGGCAAACAAATTCGGAATGTTGGTTTCAAAATCCCCATTCACTTCGATGTAGCCTCGTTTCGTTGCCAACCCGAGAGCGTCTGCGAGCGGAGGTTTCTCCTGGCCGATCGCTTTAATGACCTGATCCGCTGAAACTAAGAATTCTGAACCCGGTAAGGGCGCAGGTGTTGGACGCCCGCTCGCATCCAAGTCACCCAAAACCACGCGCATGCACTCGAGCCCGATCACCTCGCCATCCCGGATGCCGATTTGTACTGGCTGAGTGAAAAACAGAAACTCGACGCCTTCGTTCCTGATGAACTCAATCTCATGCCGGTAGGCGCTTACTTCATTCTCTGACCGCCGATACACGATTGTGACCTGTTCCGCGCCAAGCCGCCTCGCGATTGTCGCGCAGTCGATCGCAGTGTTTCCTGCGCCTATGACCACAACTCGCCTCCCGACCTCGAGCCGTGACGGATCGATCCTGCTTTGCTCGATATAAGCAAGGCCGTCGATGATGTACTCTTCTCCAGGGATACTGAGCGACGGGGTGCCCCCTAATCCAGTGCTCAAAAACACAGCATCGAATTGGGACTGAAGATCGGCAAGCTTCAGATCGCGACAGAGTTCAACGCCGGTTCGAAACTCAACACCGAGGCGCTTGATCATCTCGATTTCGGCGAGCGCTACCGATATGGGCTCCCGCAGGCCGATAATGCCGTACGTGGACAGTCCACCAGCGAAAGCGCGCTTTTCAAAGACGGTCACGGCGTAACCGCGTTTTGCGAGTTCGCCGGCGCACGACAGACCGGCAGCGCCTGCACCGATAATGGCGACTCTCTTTCCCGTCTGTGATGCTCGCGGGAACACGTCGATCTGCCGGTCATAGACGTAATCCATGGCATATCTCTGCAGCCGGCCAATCATGATCGGCTTATGCTCCGCCCCAAGCACACACGCGCCTTCGCATAGTTCCTGAACCGGACAGACACGCGAGCAGGTCGCACCAAGAAGGTTCGCTTCAAGAATCGTTCGAGCTGAACCAAGAGTGTTACCCGTGGCGATTTTCTTTATGAAGCGCGGGATGTCAATGTGAGTCGGGCAGGCGTGTGTACAGGGCGCATCGTAGCAGAACACGCAGCGGTTGGCTTCAACCAGCGCTTCGTGATCGCTTAACGGCGGCAGCAGCTCAGAGAGAGCCGGCTTAGGCGCCGCTGATTCATTCCACTTGTGCAAGCAATCTCCGGCCCAAATCCTGTTGCAATCTCATGAGACCACAAATTACCCTGAGCTATGCGTCGAGGAACGGAAGCGCAGCGGGGCGAGATGCGGACGACTGCTCTCGCCGGCCGCTTCGATCCCGGGCTATATAACGACGACCTTGCCCCGGTCGAGCAGTCTCGGCGAACTTGGGGCATTTACAACTACGCTTCTCTTTGGGTTGCGATGAGCGTCTGCATCCCGACCTACATGCTTGCCTCTGGGTTGATCGCTGGCGGCATGAGTTGGAAGCAGGCGATTGGAACCATTCTGCTTGGAAACCTCATTGTTCTGGTTCCGATGCTGCTCAACGCGCATGCCGGTGCCAAATACGGTATTCCGTTTCCGGTGTTTGTTCGCGCATCGTTCGGTGTGCGGGGTGCAAATGTGCCCGCGGTGTTGAGAGCCATCGTGGCGTGCGGCTGGTTCGGCATCCAGACGTGGATCGGCGGACAGGCGATTTACTCCATGTTGCGCATTTTAGTCCCGCGCGTATCGGGTGACACAGCCGCGCCCTGGCTCTGCTTCTTCGCCTTCTGGTGTCTGAATCTATTTGTGATCTGGAAAGGAATCGATATGATCCGGTTCCTTGAGGGAATCGGCGCGCCTTTCATGCTGGGGATCGGACTGTTACTGCTTTGGTGGATTACCCGCAAGGCGGGTGGTTTGGGCCCGGTGCTGAGCAGGCCGAGTAAGTTCACGACCACAGCGGAATTCATTCGCTTCTTCATTCCCTCGCTTACGGGCATGGTTGGTTTCTGGGCCACGGTGGCTTTGAATATCCCCGACTTCACGCGTTATGCAAAGTCGCAAAAAGCGCAGGCGATCGGACAAGCTCTCGGACTGCCGCCGGCCATGACGCTGTACGCCTTCATCGGCGTAGCGGTCACGTCTGCTTCCGTGGTTCTCTTCGGCCAGGCGATCTGGGATCCGGTGGCGTTGCTGGGTAGATTCCAACAGCCCATCGTCGCTTCCATCGCGTTGATTGCGCTCGTCGTCGCGACACTCAACACCAATGTTGCCGCGAACGTCGTGTCGCCATCGAACGATTTTTCGAACCTCAATCCGCGACTGATTTCGTTTCGTACGGGAGGACTGATCACAGGTGTAGCTGGACTCTGCATGATGCCTTGGAAGCTATTGACAGACTTCAACACCTACATCTTCGGATGGCTGGTTGGATATTCCGGCTTCTTGGGGCCGATTGCGGGAATCATGATTAGCGACTACTTTCTTGTACGCGGAACCAAGCTCGATGTACCGAGTCTCTATCGGCGCAACGGTGTCTACGAGTACCGGAGCGGGGTCAATCCACGGGCACTGGTGGCGCTTGCCGCGGGTGTTCTCATTGCGCTCTGCGGGTTGGTCGTTCCTGCACTGAGATGGCTTTATGATTACTCGTGGTTTATCGGTTTCGCTGTCGCTGGGATTGTCTATTTCATAAGCATGCGCGGGCGAGTCAGCATTGAGTCGTGAGTGTAATGACGGGGAAAACGCGGTCGGTTCTCATCGACACCGATACGGCCTCCGACGATGCTGTGGCGCTCATTATGGCGCTCCGCTTCCGTGGAATACATGTCGAGGCGATCACGGCAGTAGCCGGTAATGTTTCGCTCGAACAGGCTAGCCGTAATGCTCTCTACACTGTGGAATTGTGCGCAGTGGACGTTCCCGTATTCGCGGGCGCCGACCGGCCGCTCGTGCGCCCCTTGGAAACCGCGGACTGGTTTCACGGCCGCGATGGCTTGGGTGATCACGGCTATTGCCCATCGCGAAGATCGATTGAAGCCGAACATGCGGTAGACGCGATCATTCGTGTTGTGAAAGAGAATCCCGGCATCGAAATCATTACTCTCGGCCCGCTCACAAATCTGGCGCTGGCTCTTTCGCGCGAACCTGCATTGCCGGCGAGTGTAGAGCGATGCGTTGTCATGGGTGGCGCGCCCTGCTGTGAAGGAAACGTGACGCCTGCGGCAGAGTTCAACATCTGGGTAGATCCGGAAGCGGCCCGCATTGTATTCCGATCCGGTCTTCCGATCGAGATGATCGGATGGCAGCTTTGTCGCGGTTCCGCCGTAGTAAATACGACGGAAATCGAGAAACTGAGGGAACTCGGAACGCCGCTCGCGGATTTTGCGATTCGCTCCAACAGCGTCGCGATCGAGGCATATCGCCGGCAAACCGGAGAAATCGGCATTTCGCTGCCGGATCCGGTTGCGATGGGAGTTTTGCTCGATCCGTCGCTTTGCCTCGATGCAAGTCAACACTACCTCGAAGTCGAGACGGAGAGCAGCTTGACTCGCGGCATGACCGTCGTCGATCGACTAAATGTCGCGGCCGATCTGAGGAATCGTCGCGTATGGGCACAAGCGCTGAACCGGGCGATTCCAACCAATATCTGCTGGAAACTGGACGTTCCTCGCTGGAAGGCGCTGCTTTTTGATTCGCTGCGATAGCGTCCGCGCGGCATACTAGCAGTTTGCAGCGCCATCCCGATTTTGCTCAACTGGCCGAACAAACTCTCACCCGTTGTCGCGTAATCGCCGGGTTCACTGAAGTGAACGGCAACATCACCAGAACGTTTCTTTCTCCTCCGATGCGCGACTGCCACCGTGCAATTTCGGGTTGGATGAAAGACCTCGGCATGTCTGTCACAGTCGATGCGATCGGCAACCTTCGCGGCCTGTACGGCACTGGAGAGCGTCCTCGGCTCCTCATGGGATCGCATCTCGACACCGTTCCCTGCGCCGGAGCATACGACGGCATTCTAGGCGTATGTATCCCGCTGGCAGTACTCGAAGCGCTCAGGAACATAGCCCTTCGGTTTGATATCGAAGTTTTCGGATTTTCAGAAGAAGAAGGTGTTCGCTTCGGGGCGCCCTGCCTTGGGAGTCTCGCGCTGATCGGAGATTTCGATTCCGAAGCTATTGGATTTGCGAGACTCGAACGGATGCACGCTTCAATACGCGATCCGGCAGTTTGGTCTCGATCCTTCGCGAATACCGGATGCCCGAATGGACCGGCGAGCTTTCGCGTATCTGGAGTTCCACATCGAGCAGGGGCCCGTGCTGGACAGAGCAGGGGAGTCGATCGCCGCCGTCGCCGCAATTGCCGGGCAGAGCCGCCTCGACGTGTTCTTTACCGGTTCCGCTAATCACGCCGGAACAACGCCGATGGGCGTGCGTCGGGATGCACTAGCAGGAGCGGCGGAGTGGATGACAAAGCTAGAACAGCATGCCCGATCGGTCGACGGGTTGGTTGCAACCATCGGAAACGTTCAAGTCTCACCCGGCGCCGGCAACGTGATTCCAGGTGAAGTTCGCGCAAGTTTGGACGTGCGGCACTGCTGCGACGGGACGCGGATCTCTGCCGTTCGAACGATGTGTCTGGACGCGGAGCGAATCGCGTTATCCAGGAGCCTCACGTTTCGTTTCGAAGAACGAGTGACTCAGAATGCGGTTCCGATGGATGAGCATCTGGTCTCGTTCGTCGAGCAGGCGATGGTTCATATTGGCGAAGCTCCCCGGCGAATGGTCAGCGGCGCTGGGCACGATGCCATGATAATGGCGAAGAAGATTCCGTCAGCGATGGTTTTCGTGCGCAGCGTCGGAGGTATTAGTCATCATCCGGATGAATCTGTGCGTCCCGAAGACGTCGAGAAAGCGATTCGCGTCGGAGTTGCTATCCTGACAGATCTTTCAACGGACTTAGAACAGACGAAGTGAAACATCTCGGTCACACTCGCAGCGCGTTCAAACAGGATCACCTGCTTCAAACACCCGACACGTTCATTCGAGCGCCGCTTCCCGGAATGACGCGCGCCACCGCGATCGTTCACTGCGGCCCTGCCTTAGGAGCGAAATTCACGCAGTACACGGCAGAGATAGAGAGCGGCGGGACGCTGGGTCCGGCACAGGGGCAGCGCTTTGTCTACGTGACTCAAGGCGCGGCTACAATCGAGATCGGCAGCGCCCGCCACGAAATAACCGTTGGGACTTTCGCTTATCTTCCAGAAGAGAGTGATCATCGCATAACTGCCAAAACCGAAGCCCGGCTCGCAGTCATCGAGAAACCATACACGCCTCTTGGAGGCATCGCGCGTCCGGAGCCGCTCGTCAGCCGTGAATCTTCCGTTTCTTCCCAGTCCGTGATGGGGGATGAGGCACTGCAGATGCGATCTCTGCTCCCGGCCGATATTGCTTTCGATTTCGCGGTGAACACGATGACCTACGAGCCAGGTGCATATTTGAGCCTGGTTGAAATCCATGTCATGGAGCACGGTTTGCTCATGCTTGAAGGTGAGGGCATCTATCGGCTCGGCGACTTCTGGTATCCCGTTCAGGCCGGCGATTTCATTTGGATGCGCGCTTTTTGCCCGCAATGGTTTGGTGCGCTTGGCAAGACGCCGGCGAAATACCTCCTCTACAAAGACTGGAACCGCTCCCCAGCCTAGCGGAATGCAGATCCAAATTGATTCCGGTCGTCTCGAATCGGAGTTGCAGCAGCTTGCAACCTTCTCCGATACAGCAGCACCTGCTGTTACCAGAGTCGTATTCAGCGAAATCGACCTGCAAGCTCGAGCTTGGCTCAAAGAGCGCTGCCGCGCGGCAGGACTGCAGGTCCGGGAAGATGCCGTGGGGAACACGTTCGCGCGCTGGAACAGCGATCGGGTCGAAGGTCCCGCAATCGGAACAGGGTCGCACATCGATGCGATACCCAATGCAGGGCGCTACGACGGAACAGTGGGTGTACTCGGCGGGTTGGAGGCCATCCGCTCTTTGAAGCAAAGCGGATTTAGGCCGAGGCGACCGATCGAACTGCTGATCTTCACATCGGAGGAGCCGACGCGGTTCGGCATTGGCTGCCTCGGAAGCCGATTGCTATCGGGCGTTTTGGATGAGCAAAAGGCGAGCCGATTGAGCGATCCAAGCGGGGCATCTCTAGATGAAATTAGGCGGGCAGCAGGCTTCGGTGGTTCTATCGCGAGCGTTCGCCTACCTGCCCATCACTATGCAGCCTTTATCGAGCTGCACATCGAGCAAGGTCCGCTTCTCGAACAAGCAAATGTACAAACCGGGTTGGTGATGGCTATTGCGGCGCCCGCAAGCATGCGCGTCGTTCTTCAAGGTGAAGGCGGCCATGCAGGGGCCGTTTTGATGTCGAAGCGGCGCGATGCATTAACCGCGGGGGCGGAGATCGTCCTGGAGCTGGAACGTCTCGCGCTCGCGACGGGAGTGATCGACACAGTTGCGACAACTGGCGCTTGCGATGTATTTCCGAATGCCGTGAATAGTATCCCGAGCCGTGTAACTCTGGGACTGGATATTCGCGATATCGACTTATTCCGCCGTAATTCGATAGTCAACGGCATAACGGAAGCCGCAGACGCTATCGCTCGAAAACGGGGGATGCGCGTCGAAATCGAAATCTTAAACGCTGACGATCCGGCGCAGTGCGATCCAGCGATTTTAGACGTCCTGCGCAAATCGTGCGAAGACTCGGATGTGACGTATATGGAGATGGTCAGTCGCGCCTATCACGATTCGCTGTTCATGTCCCGCATTGCGCCAACGGCCATGCTGTTCATCCCGTGTCGAGCTGGCTTCAGTCATCGGCCCGACGAATTCGCTTCAGCTTTAGATATCGAAAATGGTGTTCGAGTTCTGGCGCACGCGCTCGCCAGACTTGCTCAATAAGGAATCCTTGCGGGACTTCTCATCCACTGCTCGAATGCGGCAATCCCTTCGTTTCTGAGCAGGCGCTGGCCGCTGATCTTACGCTCTTCGGGTGGTCGATCCAGTTCGTCATAGATGAGCGCGTCGTCGAAGCCGTAGGCCATGGCGTCTTCTCTCCCGCAGGCGAAATAATAGCGTTCGAGGCGCGCCCAGTAAATTGCACCCAGGCACATAGGGCACGGCTCGCAGCTAGCGTAGAGTTCGCATCCGGAAAGTTGAAAATTGCCGAGATCGCGGCAGGCGTTTCGAATCGCTACCACTTCCGCATGAGCCGTGGGATCATTGCTGGTCGTTACTGAATTTGTTCCGCTCGCAATCAGTTGACCTTCTTTTACGACTAGAGCCCCAAATGGTCCCCCGCGCTCTGCCAGCACATTCTGAATGGCCAAATCAATTGCCTGCCGCATCCATTCCTGCGGGCTCTTTGCCATCTTGAGATAATACTCGACACCCGAGAACGTGAACCAGGCGATTCGATCCAGTCACATCGTCACTCCTGAGGGCATTCGAGCGGGTGTGATTGTTGTCGAAAACGAAAAAATCGCCGCCATTGAGCCGCATGAATATGCTGGAAAATTCGATGCGTACACGGATGTCGGCAACCTGTTTGTTCTCCCCGGTCTGATTGACGTTCACGTCCACATCAATGAGCCCGGTCGCACCGAATGGGAAGGCTTTGAAACGGCCACGCAAGCGGCAGCCGCCGGCGGTTGTACGTGCCTCATCGACATGCCGCTCAACTGTATTCCCAGCACAACAACGGTTGCCGCACTGCAAGAAAAGAGGCTGGCAGCCAAAGGGAAGATGCACGTCGATCTCGGGTTCTGGGGTGGCGTGGTTCCGGGCAATGCCGATCAGGTTTTCGGACTGGCGCAAGCTGGGGTAAAGGGCTTCAAGTGCTTCTTGACTCATCCGGGAACAGAGGAGTTCGCGATGGTTACCGAAGCAGACCTGCGCGAAGCCATGCCCAAAATAGCCAAGACGGGGCTGCCGCTTCTCGCGCATGCCGAGGTGATCGCTCAATTAGACGACGAATCGACCGATTTGCGATGCTACGGAACGTATCTGCAGTCCCGTCCGCCAGAAGCGGAGCTGCAAGCCATCCACCTCTTGATTGGTCTTTGCCGCGAGTATCGCTGCCGCACGCACATCGTCCATCTGTCCACGGCCGCCGCGCTAGACATGCTCGAAGCTGCAAGAGCGGAAGGGCTACCGCTCACAGTAGAAACCTGTCCGCATTATCTGTTTTTCGACGCGGAATCGATTCCTGATCGCGCCACGCAATTCAAATGTGCACCTCCGATCCGTGATGCGGCGAACCGTGATGCGCTTTGGCGGGGTTTGGATTCCGGAGTAATTGACCTCGTCGCAACCGATCATTCGCCTTGTCCGCCTGAGATGAAATGCTTTGATACCGGCAGCTTTCGGTCGGCTTGGGGCGGAATCAGTTCGTTGTCCCTCAGTCTGTCCGTAATGTGGACGGAGGCAATTAAGCGCGGCTTCGCGATCACGGACGTTGCACGTTGGATGGCGGAGGCGCCGTCCAGACTTGCTGGATTGGACAAGCGTAAAGGTCGCATTACGCCAGGTCTCGATGCCGATTTGGTTGTCTTCGATCCTGACGCGGAGTTTGAGGTTACCCGCCAAAGTTTGTACTTTCGTCATCCGTGTACGCCCTATCTCGGACACCGGTTGAAAGGCGAAGTCAAGACGACGCTGGTCCGCGGTCATGTCTGTTTTGATCGCGGCACTGTCAGTGACAGCGTAAGCGGCCGAGAAGCACGTCTTTGACCCATGCTTTCCATCTGTGAGTAGGACAGGTAAATTAAAGCATGGAGTTTCGCGTTGTGGGCTTGCCGGTCCAACGCAAAGAGGTCCTGGGCAAGCTTACCGGAACGGCCAGGTACGTCGACGATCTGGCTGTTCCTGGCATGCTGCATGGGGCCACCATCCGCAGCACTGTGCCGCGCGGGCGCATCAAGAGCATCGCATTCGAGGCCGGTGTGCCTTGGGATGAGTTTGTCATCGTCACCAGCGATGACATCCCCGGAATCAACGCCGTCTCGCTGATCGATGACGATCAACCGTTTCTCGCCGACAAAATAGTCAACCATAAGCATGAGCCGATTCTCCTGATTGCGCATGAGAATAAAGACCTGCTGCGCCGCGCCAGGCAGCTCGTACAGATTGCGTACGATCCGCTACCCGCCGTCTTTGACATGGATGAAGCGCTCCAACAGAAGGTAGTGATCTGGGGCGAAGATAACGTCTTCAAACGTTATTTGATGAAGAAGGGCGACGTGGACAGTGTTTGGGCCGAAGCTGCGCAGATCATTGAAGACGAGTATTCGACCGGTGCGCAAGAGCACGTCTACATCGAACCGAACGGCATGTTCGCAACGGGAAGCGTCGAGCAAGGCGTAACAGTATCGGGATCGCTCCAGTGCCCGTATTACGTCCAAAAGGCGTTGATGAACTTATTCAGCCTTCCCGCCGAAAAGGTGCGTGTCATTCAGCAGGAAACCGGCGGCGCGTTTGGCGGAAAAGAAGAATACCCGTCCATGATCGCGGGTCATGCCGCGCTACTCGCCTGGAAATCCGGACGACCGGTGAAAATTATCTATGATCGCGAGGAAGACATGGCTGCCACAACGAAGCGCCATCCGTCGCGGACCAGGCATCGTACGGCTGTCTCCAGAGATGGACGTCTTCTCGCGATGGATATCGAATTCACGATTGATGGCGGCGCGTACTCGACGCTTTCTGCTGTCGTCCTTTCGCGCGGAACCATCCACGCTCCCGGTCCGTATCGATGCCCAAACGTTCGGATCCGCAGCACGGCCGTTGCGACAAATGCTCCTCCGCATGGCGCATTTCGCGGCTTTGGCGCTCCCCAAAGCTTGTTTGCCCTGGAACGGCACATGGACAAGGTTGCGCGCTCGATCGGTCTCCCGCCTGACGAATTTCGCAGACGTAATTTCCTCCAAACCGGTGACGCGACCGCGACCGGTCAGATTATCACGCAGCCTCTGGATCTCGCTGGTCTGCAGGATCGTGCGTTACGAGCAGCCGGGTACCACTCGAAAATCGCCGCCTTTCCCGCTGATAACGCAAATCGCGCACGGAAGAAGGGCATCGGTTTCGCCTCTTTCATGCACGGAGCTGGATTCACTGGTTCAGGCGAGCGCTATCTGCAATCCGTTGTGGAACTGGAGGGAACCCGAGACGGCGGTGTTCGTATTCTGTGCTCGATGACCGAAATGGGTCAGGGTACGAACACGATCTTGACCCAGATCGCCGCTGAAGCGCTCGGCATCCCATATGATCAGGTCGAGATCTGCCGTCCTGACACGGCTATGGTCCCGAACAGCGGGCCGACCGTCGCTTCACGCACCTCGATGGTCGTAGGCAAGCTCGTAGAGCGTGCCGCTCACGATTTCGAAGAAAGGCTTCGCTCTGCCACAGAGCTGAACGAAAACTACTCTCCCGAGGAATTCAGCGCGTGTGTGCGCGATCACCTCGCATCGTCAGGCCCGCTGCGAACGCAAGCCCAGTATCAGGAGGCTCCCGGCGTCCACTGGGACGATCAGAAATACCAGGGCGATGCTTACGGCGCTTATTCCTGGGCGACGTATGTTGCCGAGGTGACCGTTGACACGATCACCGGAGAAGTTCAGGTAACCAACTTCACCGCGGTTCAAGAAGTCGGGCGCGTTCTGAATCCTGTCCTGGCCTCCGGGCAAATCGAAGGCGGCATAGTGCAGGCTCTGGGATTTGCCTTGCTCGAGAAAGTTGTCTGGGGCGATGGCTCGATGGTCAACAACCAGATGACGAACTACATCATCCCGACCGCGATGGATAGCCCTCCTATCCAGGTTCTCTTCGAAGAAGTGCCGTATCGGTATGGCGCGATGGGAGCAAAGGGTATCGGCGAGCTTCCCATGGATGGACCGGCTCCGGCCGTGCTGAATGCGATCGAGAATGCGCTCGGCATCCCATTCCATCACGTGCCTCTAACAGCGGAAGACATATTGAGTCAACTGGTCCAACACGACAATCAACTGCACTACCAGGCACAGGAGATTGCAGAGAGCATCGCGTGAAAACTTGCTCCATTTCACTCACCGTCAACGGCACGCCACGAACCGTTGAAACACTGCCGATAAAGCGTCTACTCGATGTCCTGCGAGAGGATTTGCAGTTGACGGGCGCCAAAGAAGGATGCGGTGAAGGCGAGTGTGGTGCCTGTTCTGTACTTATGGATGGCGTTCTGGTCAATAGCTGCCTTGTGCCTGCCCTGCATGCTGTGGGGACCGCTGTTCGCACCATCGAAGGGATCTCGGGCAGCACGTGCCTGCATCCTGTACAAGAGGCGTTCGCTGCCTGCGGAGGAGCACAGTGCGGCATCTGCACTCCCGGCATGATCATGGCGTCTGTTTACCTCCTTGAGCACAATCCACATCCCAGCCGCGAACAAATTTGCGAGGCGTTAGCGGGTAATCTGTGCCGGTGCACGGGATATCAAAAGATCGTCGACGCCGTTCAGCAAGCGAGTTCGCGCCAAATATGAGATCGTATCTTCCCGATTACGATCTGGTCCTGCCCGATACCTTGCAATCCACCTTAGCGATGCTGGCGAACGGTGAAGGCTGGCGCCCTATCGCCGGTGGCACGGACCTCATGGTTCTTTTGAACTCGGGCAAGCTTCCCTTTCATCGGCTGCTCGGTCTTCGTAAGCTCGCCGAGCTGCGGCAAATTGTGGTGAGCGATGCGCATGTAACGATCGGCGCAGCCGTGACCTACACGCAGGTCCAACGTCATTCCGTGTTGCAATCTGAATTCTCCCTGCTTTGTCAGGCGGCGAGTTGGACCGGAGGGATTGCAAATCAGAATCAGGGCACGCTAGGCGGCAATATCGCGAATGCCTCGCCCGCCGCCGATTCTGCCCCCCCGTTATTGGTTCACGACGCCAAAATCCGCCTCCTCTCGGTCGCGGGTAGCCGATCTGTCCCGTATGCAGATTTCCACCAAGGGTACAAAGTGTTTGCGATGCGGCCAGACGAGCTGCTCTATGCGATAGAGTTGCCACGACGTGCCCCAACCTGGCATTATCACGGTCGGAAAGTCGGAACGCGAAGAGCCCAAGCGATCTCGAAAGTTTCGTTTGCTGCTGCGGCTCGCCTCGAAGACAAGCGAATTTCAGATATTCGACTGGCGTTCGCAAGTGTCGCACCCGTTCCCCTCCGTTGCTCTGCCACCGAGCGCGTTCTCACCGGACAAGCGTTGACCCAGGACGCTCTCGAGAATGCGCGACAGATGTTGAAATCAGAAATCACGCCTATCAGCGATATCCGTTCCACGGCCGCATATCGCTGTCTGGTCACGCAAAACTTGCTTGCAGAGTTTTTGGAGAAGCTCCGGTGACCTTGCGTGACCTCAATGCCGCAGACGGGGCGGTTGCACGTGCGGCTCTTTTGCGATGCTGCGGCTCTAAAAAGTGGACAGAGAGGATACTGGAACGTCGGCCGTTTCACGATCATGACACGCTTCTGTCCATAGCCGAGTCGGTCTGGTGGACGCTAGACCCGAGTGACTGGCTCGAAGCTTTCTCCGCTCACCCCCGAATTGGTGATAAGAAAATGACCGGCGAGAAGAAGCTTTCCAATTGGTGCTCCCAGGAACAAAGTGGAATCGACTCCGCGCCCACTCAACTTCTGGGGAGCCTTGCCGAAAGCAATCGGGAGTATGAACGCCGGTTTGGCTGGATTTTTCTCGTGAATGCGACCGGCAAGACAGCGCCTGAGATGCTCGACTTATTAGAAACTCGCTTAAAGAACGAGCGTGCGCAGGAGTTGCGTGTTGCTGCTGGTGAGCAAGCCAAAATCACGAAGCTGCGCTTGAACAAGCTATTGGAAGCATGAGCGGAATATCGACACACGTTCTAGACACCGCACAAGGACGGCCTGCAGTGGGCGTCAAAGTGCATCTTTTCCTGTCCGACGAAGCAATCGGGTCGGGCACTACAGATCGGGATGGGCGCCTTCGAAGTCTGTTACCGGACGGAGCAACATTGAAGCCAGGCAGCTACCGCATCGTATTCGAAATCGGCGCTTACTTTCCGCATGGATTTTACCCCGAAGTAAGCATCTCGTTTGTTGTGCGCGACGATACAGCCCAGTATCACGTGCCACTTCTGATTAGTCCTTTCGGATACACGACCTATCGCGGGAGTTAGCTTGGCGATTATCAGATCCGACGCTTATGGAAAGACCCGCGTTCGCCTGACCCATGTCGATCGCACCCGTAATCCTCACCAGGTTCGCGAACTTTCAGTCTCCGTTCTGTTTGAAGGTGAATTTGCTGCAGCTTACAAGGACGGTCATAATGCCAGCCTCCTGCCAACCGACACAATGAAGAACACCGTGTACGTTCTGGCGCGGAAAATAGCTTGGGACAGCATAGAAAGCTTGGCCCAGTCCATAGCGCAGCACTTTCTCGAGCGCCTTCCACATTTGGCCCAAGTCAGCGTCAACATACAAGAGACCCCCTGGCAGCAGATCGGTGACTACAGAGCAGCTTTCTCTCAATCGGGGAACGAGCGTCGGACAATCCGGCTGAAAGCGACCCCTTCCCAGGTCAATATCACGTCAGGAATAAACGGGCTTCAGATCCTGAAAACAGCAGATTCCGGCTTCGCAGGTTTTATAAAGGATGACCTCACAACTCTTTCTGAAACTGACGATCGCCTGTTCGGAACAGTCCTTAAAGCGGAATGGAGCTATCTAAGCCGCAATATTTCATTCAACGATTCTCATCGCGCAGTCCGCACGATTCTGTTGGACTGTTTTGCTCAACATAGAAGTCTGTCGGTTCAGCACACGTTATTCGCAATGGGCGAGGCTGTGTTGGAGAAGGTTGATGCCGTTGCCGAGATCCATCTTGTCATGCCAAATAAGCATTGCGTCCTCGTCGATCTATCGCGTTTCGGTTTAGACAATCCGAACCAGGTCTTCATGCCTATCGATGAACCATCCGGTTATATCGAAGCCAGAATTGGCCGATGACCATCGGGTTATCAAGAGGTCTGGGTTTCCCCTACCAACCCAAGACGTACGCGAATACAAGCGGCGCCACAATCGACGCATCTGATTCAATCACGAATTTAGGCGTGTGTATGCTCAGCTTTTCCCATGTAATCTTCTCGTTCGGGATCGCCCCGGAATAGGATCCATAGCTCGTTGTGGAATCGCTGATCTGGCAAAAATAACCCCACAACGGTGTGTCTTCGCGCTCCAAGTCCTGCCGCAGCATCGGCACCACGCAAATCGGAAAATCGCCCGCAATTCCGCCGCCGATTTGAAAAAAACCGATCGACGAATCGCGAGAGGTTGTGGTATACCACGCGGCCAGCGACATCATGTACTCGATGCCGGTCCGCACGGTGTGAACATTTTTCACATCGCCGGAAATACAGTGGCCCGCGTACATATTGCCCAGGGTCGAATCTTCCCAGCCGGGCACGAACATTGGCAGATTTCGTTCCATGGCCGCGTACAGCCAGCTGTCTTTTGTGTCGATCTGGAAACTCTTCCGCAACTCCTCTGATTGCAGGATGCGGAAAAAGAATTCATGAGGGAAACAGCGCTCGCCTCGCTTGTCCGCTGCCGTCCATTCCTTCAGAATTGCGCCTTCGATACGCCGCATCGCCTCTTCTTCCGGGATGCAGGTGTCTGTGACACGATTCATGTTCCGGTCGAGCAGCTTCTGTTCGTCTTCTGGCCGTAAGTCTCGCCACTGCGGCACGCGCTCGTAGAAATCGTGCGCGACAAGATTGAATACGTCCTCTTCGAGATTCGCGCCAGTACAACAAATCGCGTGCACTTTCTCTCGCCGGATCATCTCCGCCAGCGAAAGGCCCAGTTCCGCCGTGCTCATAGCGCCGGCCAGCGTCAGAAACATCGTGCCGCGCTGACTCAGATGATGGATGAACCCCTCTGCGGCTTCAACCAGCGTGGCTGCATTGAAGTGCCGGAAGTGATGTTTAACAAAGGTGCGAATGGCGCCGTCGTTCATTTTCCTTTTCACGGTAACTGCGGTCGCACCGTTAACGCAAGAGCTGGGCCAGATTCAATATCAAATTGCGGCGGAATCTTTCAATCGAGTGAGAGCGGGACATAGATCAGGTGCCCATCGCGTTCGACCAGCAGAACTGCGGGTTGTCCCGATTTGATCGTGCTTAGAAATATTCGTAATTCGCCCACGTTGTTAATGACGTGACGATTCACATCGTAGATGACATCTCCGGTTTCGAGCGGCGCCCCGGTATACGGGGAGTTGGCCTGCCGTGCGGCAACGACGACCCCGGATGGCCGGCGCAACTCAGGCAACACCTGCAGCACAGCCTTGGTAATGTCCAGACCGACAATGCCTAATTGCGGAACAAGATTGTTAACCGGATCCACCTGATCGGCCAACTGATCCAGCGCATCTCCCGATTGTTCTTCTGTCACGATGGGCAAATCGACTCCGTCTTCGCCGCGCTGGATACGAATGCTGACGCGGGTCCCCGGCGCCAGGCGGAATACGTTTGCATTCAACTGGTGTACGGTCGTGATCCGTTTCCCATTCAGTCCAACGATAATATCGTCTATCTTGATGCCGGCGTGATCCGCCGCTCCTTCCGGCCGCACGTCGGAAACAATCACTCCGTGATCTGTCGCCAGATCGAGCCCTTCGGCCATCTCCGGGGTGATGGTCTCGGCAAACAAGCCGAGCTGTGCGCGATGCACATGCCCTTGCGTTTTCAGTTGTCGGTAAACTTCGCGCGCGATATTGCTCGGAATCGAGAACCCGATTCCTTCGCTGCCGCCGGACTGCGTCAGAATGAACGTGTTGATCCCCACCACGTGTCCATTTGCATCCACCAGCGGCCCTCCACTGTTACCCGGATTGATCGGCGCATCGGTTTGAACGTAGACCATCGGATCGTCTGGCTTGATCTGTCTCGCAATCGCGCTGACCACCCCAAGACTGACGGAGTTGTCCAATCCCAGAGGATTGCCTAGCGCAAGGACGATCTGCCCTTGCTTTAAATCGTCCGAATTGCCGAATTCCAGATAAGGCAGGTTTTTGCGGTCGATCTTCACGACCGCAAGATCGCTCTCGCGATCTACACCCACCAGCGTGCCCGTGATCGGACGATTGAAAGAATGGTCCCCTCGCTCGCGCGCTTCTGTTTCGGCCCGGACGTTCATTTGAACTTTGATGGTGTGGGCATTTTTCACGACATGCGCATTGGTCAGAATGTAGCCGTCCGAAGTCATGACAATACCTGAGCCGCTGCTGTTTTCAGCCGTCAACAGTTCGCCGTTATTTTCCGAGCCTTCTCCGGTTACGTAACTGCGGACAAAAATCTGCACCACCGCCCTGCCGGAGCGCTGTGAAATCTCCTCGAAGGACGAGCTCAGTTGCCGTAAGGCGTCCATCTTCTCCGGATTCGGAGTGGCGGGGGCTTTGGCCGGCGTCGGTTCAGAGGGCTGCGGCTGTGGAGCCGTTGCTTCCTGTGCAAATGCGGAATAAGCGATCAGCGTCCCCATCGCCAGCCAGACCGGAACCTCGGGTTTGCGTCTCATTAAGAAAAGACTCCTCTTGGTTTGGATGCACCCTGTGAGCGGATGAATTCGCGGCAATTGTTAATCTCAAACTTACATTCTCAACTTGCAAGTTCGTATCCGCATCCGTAACCGGTCGAAGTCTGCCGTCTCGCCACCTCTTTCCCAAGAGGAAGCCGCGGCCGCGGTTTCGCCCGTTTTAACGCGTGCCGCGCGGACAAACTCCCCTCTCGTACTGGGCGGATCGACACGTGTAGCACTCGGCATTCTTGGCAGTCGCCTCACTGGTCTCGTGAGAGAGAGTTTAACCGGACGCTACTTCGGCATTGAAACGATTGCCGCAGAAGCCTTTCGCGCGGCATTCCGTATTCCGAGCCTCCTGGGCAATCTTTTCGGAGAAGGCGTATTGTCGGCGTCCTTCGTTACGGTCTATTCAAAGCTTCGCGCCATGCACCAGGATGAAGAAGCCGAACATGTGGCCGCTGCTGTCTTTGGAATCCTGGCGGTTGTCTGTTCTGTGGTGTCTTTAGTGGGCGTTTTGCTGGCACCCTTCTTAATCGACCTGATCGCACCTGGCTTTACAGGCGAGAAGCGCCGGTTAACCGTTCAGATAGTGCGTGTTCTCTTCCCGGGAACCGCCGTTCTGGTGATGAGCGCGTGGTCCCTCGGGGTGCTGAACAGCCATCGTCGTTTCTTACTGTCCTATCTCTCGCCCGTAGTAGTCAACCTCACGGTCATCGTAGTGCTGATTACCGTCGGCCGCCGCTCCGATCAAAATCGGCTTGTCATGGCCACCGCGTGGGCCTTCGTTGGCGGATATGTGCTGCAGTTCCTGGTGCAATTGCCCCGCGTTTTGCGAGTGCTCCCCCGTTTCCGTCCTGTTTTGGAATGGACGTCGCAGCACGTCCGGTCTATCATTCGCTCTTCTGGTCCGATCTTTCTTAGCCGTGGCGTCGTTCAGATCAGCGCTTATATTGATTCGATGATCGCCAGCACGATACCGTTCGGCGTAGCTGCACTCGGATACGCACAGGTCATTTCGATCATGCCGATCAGCTTGTTCAGCATGTCCGTTTCTGCGGCTGAGCTTCCGGCGCTGTCGAGCGCAGTCGGAGATGAGCAGGAGCGCGCCGCATTCTTGCGCAGCCGCCTGTCTGCCGGCTTGCGCCGTATCGCGTTCTTTATCATTCCGTCGGCAGTTGCGTTTCTGCTCCTAGGCGATGTCCTTGCTGCGGCACTTTACCAGACCGGACGCTTCCGGCACTCGGATGCCACATACCTCTGGGGTATCTTAGCGGGCTCTTCGGTTGGCCTTCTTGCCAGCTCTCTCGGCCGTCTGTATTCTTCCGCCTTTTACGCCCTGTTGGACACGCGCACTCCGCTCCGCTTCGCCGTGGTACGCGTGACCTTGACCACCATTCTCGGCCTGCTCGCTGCGTTCAAATTCCCAGGGTGGCTTGGTATCGATCCGAAGTGGGGCGTCGCCGGTCTCACCGCGTCTGCCGGTATCGCCGGCTGGGTCGAATTTACGCTCCTGCGCCATGCTCTGAACGCGCGCATCGGACGCACCGGGTTGCCCGCCGCTTTCACTGCACGGCTCTATGCCGTCGCATTTCTGGCTGGCGGCGCTGGGTACATGGTCAAGAGACTGTTGGGCATTGCCCATCCAAAACTGCTCGCCCTGGTCATTGTTCCGTTATTTGGTGCGATTTACATCGGCGGTAGCATGGCAGCGGCAATTCCTGAAGCGGGCGTTCTGCTGGAAGCCATTTTCCGGCGGTTTCGGAAACCCTAATAGGATTCGTGCAGCAGCTTTGCGGTGATTCTCGCGATCTGCAGATCCTCCTGCGCCGGAAGGATCAGCGTTTTGTGCGCTGGCAGGAACTCCAATCCCGAAACAATCTCCTCCCGCAGTTCTACCCCGTGCTCCCCGATACCGCCCGTAAACACGAGAGCGTCTAATCCGCCGAGCGCCGCAGCCATCCCGCCGATCGCTTTCCGCACGCCATAACAGAACATGCGGAGCGCCAGATCCGCACGTGCATCCTGTTCCCGGATTTTTGTCAACTCACGAACGTCGCTGGTTCGGCCCGAGACGCCAACCAGACCGGAGCGGTGATCGAAAAGCTCTTCCAGCGTTGAGGCATCCGAATAGCCGTGCCGCATCAGGTAAATGACCGTGCCCGGATCGAGGTCGCCGCAGCGCGTGCCCATCATCACGCCACCACTCGGCGTCATTCCCATGGTGTTATCGATCGATCGGCCGTTGCGGATGGCCGTGAGACTCGCACCGTTACCAAGATGGGCCACAATCAGGCGTTCCGGCACGGGATCCAGCCGCGTCACAACCGATTCGACCGACAGACCATGGAAACCATAGCGCTCGACTCCCAGGCGCCGCACGTCTTCCGGAAATGCGACCGTCTTCGCAACCTCGGGCATGGTGCGATGGAAGGCCGTATCGAGGCAGACAACCTGCCTGATGTCTCCACGTTTCTGTGTAACGGCTTCAAGTACAGATAGCGCTGCGGGCAAATGCAGAGGCGCGTACTCAACCGCGGCTCGCAACTTCTCTAGAACGTCCGGTGTGACGCATTGGTGCTGCCGCAGCCGCGGACCGCCATGAACGATCCGATGCCCCACCGCATCGATCGCCGGTATTACTGCGCGATCCAATGTCTCTAAGGCGTGCGCTAGTGCGGCCGAGTGATCCCGGAATTGCAAATTTTCGCGTTCCTCGCTTGAGTCGCTGGCGCGTTTGAACCAAAAACTCGATTCCGGACGCCCAATCTCTTCCGCCTCACCTTCTGAGAGCAGTGCGATTTCTTCGCTGCGCGCCGAATAGAGGCCGAACTTGAGCGAGGACGAGCCGCAATTGAGTGCCAGAACGGTCTTTTGTCCCCTGGCGCTCAACCCGGCCACTTCCAATCCAGGATCTCAGGCAAATCTTCACCGTGCGCCATCACGTATTCTTTGTGACGCTGCAGATTGGCGTATAACCAGTCAGTCGTTTTTTCAACCAGACCCTGGAATCGTGGAATCCGGCGGATTGCGTCGAACGTTAGCTGAAACCGATCTATCTGATTCAAGACCGTCATATCGAACGGCGTTGTCGTTGTTCCTTCCTCTTTGTATCCGCGAACGTGAATGTTATCGTGATTCCGCCGTCGGTACACCAGGCGATGAATCAGCCATGGATATCCGTGGAAAGCGAACATGACGGGCCGATCTTTGGTAAACAGCTCGTCAAATTGCTCATCGGGTAAACCGTGCGGATGTTCCGTCGATGGCTGCAGGGTCATCAGGTCGACCACATTCACCACGCGAATTCGAATGCCGGGCGCCAGATCCCGCAGCAGCGTCACGGCCGCCAGTGTCTCGAGTGTCGGCACATCTCCGGCGCACGCCATCACCACATCCGGATCGTCTGCATCGTTGCTGGCCCACTCGAATACGTCCAATCCTTTTGCGCAATGGCGCACCGCCGAATCCATATCGAGCCACACCGGAGCGGGTTGTTTCCCGGCGATGATCAGATTCACGTAATGGCGGCTGCGCAGGCAGTGGTCGGCGACCGATAGAAGCGTATTCGCGTCCGGTGGCAGGTACACCCGGACAATATCCGCTTTTTTGTTGACAACATGATCGATGAAGCCGGGGTCCTGATGCGAGAAGCCGTTGTGATCCTGCCGCCAGACATGGGAGGACAGCAGATAATTCAACGACGCGATCGGCCTTCTCCAAGGTATGGTTCGCGTGGTCTTCAGCCATTTTGCGTGCTGGTTGAACATCGAATCCACAATGTGAATGAAGGCTTCATAGCAGGAGAAAAAACCGTGGCGTCCCGTGAGCAGATAGCCTTCCAGCCAGCCCTCGCACATGTGCTCGCTCAGCACTTCCATAACGCGGCCGTCTGGCGTAAGATTCTCGTCTACAGGCAAAACCTTCGCCATCCATTCCTTGCCCGTAACTTCATAAATCGCCTCCAGCCGGTTCGATGCCGTCTCATCCGGGCCGAAAACGCGAAAGTTCCGGGTGTTCAGGTTGTGCTTCATCACATCCCGTAGAAAGTGTCCGAGCACGCGCGTGGCTTCGCTCGTTTCTGCGCCGGGCTTCTCTACCTTTACTTCGTGTTTGCGGAAGTTAGGCAGCACCAGTGGTTGCAAAAGTATTCCACCGTTGGCATGTGGATTCATCCCCATGCGCCGCTGCCCCTTGGGCGCCAGCTCCGCCAGATCCGGACGGAATCTGCCGTGCTCGTCAAACAGCTTCTCGGGATGATAACTGCGCAGCCAGTCTTCGAGAATCTTCAAATGCTCCGGATTGTTCACGACGTCGGAAACAGGCACCTGGTGAGAGCGCCATGTACCCTCCACCTGCTTTCCGTCCACCTCTTTCGGCCCCGTCCAGCCCTTCGGAGTACGCAATATAAGTAGTGGCCAGGTGGGGCGTGAGACGTGATGCTGTTCGCGCGCGTGTTTCTGAATCCCCCGAATCTCTTGAAGGATTTCTTCAAGCGACGACGCCATGACCTGATGCATCTTTCGCGGGTCGTCCCCTTGCAAAACACGCGGAGCATAGCCGTATCCGCGAAATAGGTCCAGCAACTCTTTTTCTGGTATGCGCGCTAATACAGTCGGGTTTGCGATTTTGTAACCGTTAAGATGCAGAATCGGCAATACGGCGCCGTCCTTTGCCGGATTCAGAAATTTGTTGGAATGCCAGCTCGTCGCCAGTGCACCCGTTTCAGCTTCCCCGTCGCCCACGATGCAGGCGACAACCAGGTCTGGATTGTCGAATGCCGCTCCGTAGGCGTGTAGTAACGAATAACCCAGCTCGCCGCCTTCGTGGATCGATCCCGGTGTTTCGGGTGCCACGTGACTGGGAATGCCGTACGGCCACGAGAATTGACGGAACAGCCGCTTGATTCCATCGCGATTCTGCTCGATGTTCGGATATAGCTCCGTATAAGAACCTTCCAGATACGTATGTGCAACAATCCCTGGTCCGCCATGCCCCGGACCGATTACATACATCATGTTCAGGTCGTGCGTGCGGATCAGACGATTCAGGTGCGTATAGATGAAATTCAGCCCGGCCGTAGTTCCCCAATGTCCTAACAGGCGCGGCTTGATGTCCTCTTTAGTGAGCGGACGATCCAGCAGAGGGTTCTCTTGCAAGTAGATCTGGCCCACAGTCAAGTAATTGGCTGCGTGCCAATATTCATCCAGTGCTGTTATTTCTGGCTCGCTCAGCGGATTGGGCACGGAAGACACTCCGATCTTAATTATGGGATCGCTATATGACGTGATCGTAACTGGCGTATCTACGCCGACGATGCAGCCTGCATCAACTGCTCGGCGTGCTTCAAGGCTTCGGGCGTAATCTTCTCGCCCGACAGCATGCGTCCGATTTCTCGCGCGCGTTCCTCGCGCGGCAGCTCGATAATCTCGGTAGTCACGCGCCCCTTTTTCTCGCGCTTGGCAACTGCATAGTGATGGTCGGCAAAGCTCGCGATCTGTGCCAGGTGCGTCACGCAAATCACTTGATTTGATTTTGAGAGCGCCTTCAGCCGTTTGCCGACCGCCGCCGCAGCCGCTCCGCCGATCCCCGCGTCCACTTCGTCGAACACCAGCGTAGGGATGCCGCGACGCTGGTCCGCATCGCCAACCGCTGTCTTTAGAGCAAGGGCGATGCGCGACAATTCGCCGCCGGAGGCGGTTTGGGCCAGCGGCTTCAGCTCCTCGCCGCGATTCGGCGAAACCACGAAACAGATTTCGTCCGAACCCGTAGGACTCCATTCGCCGGGCCCCACATTGACCTGGAACTGGGTCCCCGCCATTGCCAGCGCCTTCAATTCGCCTTCTACTTGCTTGCCCAATTTACCGGCCGCTTCCGTTCGGACCCGGCTCAGTTCTCCGGCCAATCCCTCATAACGAGCCGCGGCTTCGACTCTCTGTTTTTCCAGCGCCGCTCTGTGTTCATTGGCGTTTTCAATTTCATTCGCTTGCCGCGTCACCTGGTCGTGGAACGCGATCACCTCATCGAGCGTATGACCGTACTTGCGCTTCAGACGATCGAGTGCCGCAAGCCGGCTCTCCACATCTTCCAATCGCGCGGGATCGCCCTCAATTTTCCCCATGTAATCGCGCAAGACATAAGCCGCTTCGTCGAGCAGCAGGGCAGCCTGCTTCAGCGCGGCCGCCGTATCGGACATGCTTTGATCGATCCGCGTCAGCTCTTCTAACCGTTTCAGAGCCTGTTTCGTCTGAGTCACTGCGCTCTCCGGCGCTTCGTACAGCGCCGCAAAACCGGCTGCCGCATTTTCCTGCAGTCTTGTGATGTTTTGCAGGATTTTGCGCTCCGTCTCGAGTTCCGTGTCCTCGCCCGCGCGTGGCCCCACCGTCTCAATCTCGTTGCGTTGAAAACTCCACAAATCGAGAAGCCGAAGTTTCTCCTGCTCGTTGCGACTGAGCTCCTCGATCCGTTCGCCGATCTCGCGCCACTCGGCAAAAGCCTCTCTCACCTGGTCCCGCAACGCGCCTGCGCGCGCATATTCATCCAGGATGTGGCGTTGCGTCTGTGTCGAAAATAGAGATTGCTGCTCGTTCTGGCCGTGAATATCGCCCAGCACCGGCGCAAGCTGCCGCAAGAACGCCGTCGTCACAGGACGGTTCGCAACGAACGCCCGCGATTTGCCGTTTGATGCGATTTCCCGTTCTACAATCAGTTCGTCACCCGGCTGGCATTCGATTCCTGCCTCGCTAAGACATGCGCCGATCCCATCGGCCGGTTCGAGAGCGAATATCCCCGAAACTCTCGCGCGCGTTTCTCCGCTTCGAATCATGTCGGTCGAAGCCCGGGCCCCCAAAAGCAGGCTCAGCGAGTCTACGACAATCGATTTTCCGCTCCCGGTCTCCCCGGTTAACACGTTTAGCCCTTGCTGGAACTGGATGCGAGCCTGTTCTACGACGGCGTAGTTTTCAACCATCAGCTCCAGCAGCATGTGACCGAATTATAGGCGAGATCTCGGAAGAAAGTGCACCTAACCGCCTTCCTCCGGGATCTATTCAAGACTTCTAAATTCCCCGCTTTCTATAATTAAAGACGACATACCCGAAAGGACACACCGACATATTGCTTTTTGTGCTGATGCCTGCGGATCTGAATCTGTGGGATATCATTCAAAGCCTTAGACCCGTTCCCCTCGCCGTCATCGTTATATTGCTTCTATTCTCGTTGCTTTCGTGGACCATCGCGTTCTCGAAGGCCTCAGCGTTCGGCCGTGCGCGCCGCCAGAATCGAAGCTTTCTTCGCGCGTTCAGGAAGGCAAACAGTCTCCAGACGGTTGCTGTTGCGAGTGAGCAATTCACTACGGCGCCACTGGTGGCGGTTTTCGATTTCGGCTACGGTGAAATTGAGCGTCAGATCAAGCAGCGCGGCGCGCTCGTGAATAAAGAGGCTATCGAGCGCAGTCTGCAGCTCGGAATCAGCGAAGAGGTTACTAAGCTGGAGATGAATATGAGCTGGCTGGCTACGGTCGCCTCCGTTTCGCCGTTCATTGGTTTGTTTGGTACCGTATGGGGCATTATCGATGCCTTTGAAGGTCTCAGCAACGCGGGCAGCGCCAGTCTGCGCGCCGTCGGACCCGGCATTGCCGAAGCGCTTGTGACCACCGCCATTGGGCTCGCCGCCGCCATACCAGCGGCGATCTTTTACAACTTATACGGGTCGCGCATCAAGGAAATGGGAACGCGCATGGAAGACTTCGCAATCGAGTTTCAGAATCTCGCCGAACGCGACTTCGGAGGATAAGTTGCCACGGAAGGGTCGCTAAACGAAAATGGCATTCTCATTCAACGACGGAGGCAAACACGGGCGGCGGTTCCGAGGCCCCTCCGCTATGTCGGAGATCAATGTCGTTCCTTTGGTCGACGTCGTCCTGGTGCTGCTCGTCATCTTCATGATCACTGCAAACGTCATGGAGTTCGGCCTCGACGTTCACGTTCCACAGGTCAAACGCGTTCAAAATACCGCCCAGGATCTTCCCGTCGTCACCATTACCAAGACGGGAGAATCTTTTCTCAACGAGAAGCCTCTCAATATCAATCTGCTGGCGCAAGGCATCCACCAGCGTTTTCGGAATGCAACTGCGGTCTACGTTCGTGCCGACAAAGAAACGCCGTGGGATCAGATCGCGCAGATAATAGCCGAGCTTGGCGAAGCCAACTTTGAGGTGAAAATGGTGACAGCGCCCGTAGACGAGGCTGCGCGGCAGCGGCGCTAAGCGCAATGGCAGAGCCGCTCGACATACTCGATGAAAGGGATCCCGTAGCCGTTCCCTTTCTCGGATCCCTGTTCATACACGGCGCTGTCGTAGTGGTGTTGTTTGTCGGCTGGTTCTGGATGAACCGGCGCCACGAAATACTTGGCGATGCGAATGCGGCCGGCGGTCCGGCTTACGCAGTGTCTCCAGTACAAAACATCCCTATTCCGCAGCGCGAGGCGCCTCCAAACCCTGTCGCTAACGATACCCAATCGATGGTTCCACCCGCACCGGCCAAACAGGAAACCGAGAAGAAGAAGCCGCCTCCTCCGAAGGACGCGTTCGAAATCGCCGACAAGCGGAAACATCAGGCCGAAAAGCCCAAGCAGCAACAGCACTATCAACAGCCGACTCCGCAAAACCAGGTCTTCAGCCGTACGCGAGAGGCACTCTCGAGCCCCATGTACAGCGCTCCAACCGGGGCGGGCCGGGTGGGTGTTGGGCCGAACACACCGCTGGGCGACAACCGGCTGGGCTGGTATGCCAATCTCATACGCGACCGCATCGCCCAGAACTGGAATACCAATGGGCTGGACGCTCGCGCGCAATCGACACCTACGATCGTCAGCTTCATCATCATGCGCGATGGCACGGTGCGCAATCCGCAGATCGTTCAGTCGAGCGGAAACCCATCCATCGACAACAGCGCGTTGCGAGCGGTATACGGCGCGGGTCAATTGCCGCCATTGCCTGGTCAGATCGCCGAAAACTACATCACTGCGCAGTTCACATTCAACTTACGCTGATGCGAAATCTCATCTACTCACTTGTCCTGGCCCTCGGAATCGCTTCATTGGCCGCTCAACAAATCCAAGTCGAGG
Organism: uncultured Acidobacteriaceae bacterium; assembly: GCA_963722935.1. Taxonomy (GTDB): domain Bacteria; phylum Acidobacteriota; class Terriglobia; order Bryobacterales; family Bryobacteraceae; genus Bog-105. The sequence goes on from CAVROY010000004.1 coordinate 1,422,874, forward strand.
TTGAAAAGAACCCCGGCAAACCACACGTCGCTGTAACCGATTTCCGGGCTTCCGGCGCAGCGGCGTCCTACATCGGTGCATTTAACAGCACGGTGAGCGCCGACCTGCAAGCCTCTCCGCTCATCAATTTCGTTCCGAAGACCCTCTATCCCTTGCAGGTCCCCCAGCAACCGTCCGAGCTCATCTCCGGGGTTGCGCCGCCGAGTCGGGGCACGGTGACGATCGACGGCAAGCGGATTACCGACTGGAGCCTGCCGCCGGTTTCTACAAACTATCTAGGCTTCGGTTACGGAGCCGAGGACCGCGGCATGTTTGTCGTCTTCGGATGGTTTTATAGCACCGCACCAAATATCGCGACCCTCCAGCAGGCGCAAGTTTTCGGAAAAGTCTACACTGCCTCGCTCGATCAAGCCGGCGCGATTGACGCCGGGCATCGCTACGCCGCCGATATCCTTGCCACTTTCGGAGGCAAGAGCCTGGTCGGTACGCGAATCGTCTTCGTCAGCAACCGTTCCGGCGCAAAAGAGATCTGGGTCATGAATTGGGACGGTACGGATCAGCGGCAATTGACCCATTACAATTCCATCTCGACCTTCCCCTCGGCCTCGCCCGACGGCCGTATTGTCGCGTTCACGACCTATGTCAGCGGCTCGCCCAATATTCAGATGCTTTCGCTCGACACAGGCCGCAAATTGCCGTTCTATAATCAGCGCGCTTCGATGAACGCTCAAGTCACCTTCACGCCCGATTCCAAACGTGTCGTGTTTTCGTCCACCGCGGGAGGCGGCCCGGCACAATTGTTCATGGCTAATGCCGATGGCAGCGGTCTGCACCGCATCACGGCTTCGGGTGCCATTGAAGTGGAGCCCAAAATCAATCCAAAAAGCGGCACGGATCTGGTGGATACCTCGGGTCGCAGCGGTCTTCCGCAGGTTTATCACATGACTCTGGAAGGCGCCGATGTGCAACGGCTTAGTGGCGGTACGGGCGAGGCGACGAACCCCTCCTGGGCGCCCGACGGCGCTCATCTCGCATTTGCCTGGACGAGAGGTTTTGAGCCGGGCAACTACAACGTCTTTGTCATGGACGTTGCTTCCCAACAGGTCACGCAGCTTACCGCCAATGAAGGACGTAATGAGAACCCGTCCTGGGCGCCCGACGGAGCCCATATCGTCTACGCTTCCCAGCGCGGCGGCCGCTCGCAGATTTGGGTAATGAATGCCGATGGCAGCGGCAAACACCCGCTGACCACCGCGGGAAGCAATGAAAAACCATTTTGGGTAAACGCAGAACAGTAGCAAGATAGTAAGTACACTGATCGAGGAGGAATTCAAAGGATCATGAAAACGCGCCGAGCATTGCTGATGACGTCCGCAGCGCTCACGTTGATTTTGGCAGCGGGATGTCATAAGAAAACACCGCCGCCTCCGCCGCCTGCGCCCGCCCCGGCGCCCGCTCCAACGGCTGCCCCCGTAATCAACTATTTCACCGCTGATCCGAGCACTATCAGCAGCGGCCAACCGTCATCGCTGCGCTGGTCGGTGGACAATGCTACCAATGTCCAAATCGATGGAATTGGTCAAGTAAGTCCGAACGGCCGCCGCGCCGTCTATCCTACCGACACCACCACGTATCACCTAACCGCAACCGGCCCGGGTGGCACAACCGATGCCTCCACTACGGTGACCGTCAGCGCGCCTCCCGCACCCACGGGTCCGCCCGCAGCGCCTCAGCAGACTCCTGCTGAAATTCTGGCTCGCCAGGTACAAGACATTCACTTCGATTACGACAAGAGCGATGTCCGGTCTGAAGATCAGCCGATTCTGCAAGCCGACTCCAACGCTCTCAAGACCATCTTCTCCATGGATCCGAACTTCATTGTCACAATCGAAGGCCATTGTGACGAGCGCGGTTCGGCGGAATACAACTTAGGTCTCGGAGACAGAAGGGCCCAGGCCACGAAAGATGCCCTCGTAAGCATGGGTGTTCCGGGAGATAAGCTTAAAACCGTCAGCTATGGCAAGGAGCGGCCGCTCTGTACTGATCCTTCAGAGGACTGCTATGCACGCAATCGGCGTGCGCATTTCTCCGCCAGCCAATAGAAGTTTTTCGCAACACCCGGCGCTTCTCTTACACTAAAGACAAGCCCGGAAAAGGGGCGGTCCAATCCGCCCCTCCTCATGAGGAGTGAACTCAATATGAAATTTCTGCGTCTGGCCGTCCTGGCGCTTACCTGCTCCAGCTTTTCTTTCGCTGTGAATAAAGATCTGGTGGAAATGCAGCGCGAGCTGAACGCGAGAATCGATGGCATGCAGCAACAGCTCAACTCGAAAATCGATGTGTTGAGCGGAATGGTCACCGCCATGCAGGGCGACACCCGTCGCACGGCCGATCAGATCGCTGGCATGCAGGACGTGCTTCGGACCACGGTCGCCAATGCGCTCGGCCCTATCACAGGGCTCAACAGCAAAGTGGAAGCCACCAGCGAAGACGTTCGCACGCTGCGCGACGCCTTGGCGGATTTAAGCGGACGCCTGGAGCGCATTGACGCCAAACTCACCGATCTCAAGAACCAGCTCCAGATCATGCAAAACCCGCCGCCCGCCCCCGGAGCAATTACGCCTGGAACCAATCCTCAGGGTGTAGCGGGCCAGCCCGGACAGACAACCACGCAGCCCGGCGGACCCACCGGTCCTCCTGCCGGCATAAGCGCCGCCCAGGCGTATACAGACGCGTTTCGCGATAAGCAGAGCGGAAACGTGGATCTCGCCTATCACGAATTTCAGCAGTACTTGAGCTATTTCCCCAATACCGAGTACGCGGCCGACGCTCAGTACTACCTCGGAGAAATCGATTACAACCGCCATAGCTACAAAGCGGCTATCGAGGAGTTCGACGCCGTTCTGGAGCGGTATCCCGACAATCGCCGCACGCGCGATGCGCATCTGATGAAAGGCTTGGCGCTGGCTAAGGACGGTCAGCGTACCAAGGCCATGCAGGAACTGCACTCGCTAATTCAAAATTTCCCCAACTCCGAACAAGCCCGCAGAGCGCAGGCCGCGCTGCATGATTCGTCCCTGTTTCCATCCGCTACGACTGCCCGGCGCCGCTAGTCTCGTGATTACCCGCGGTTGATCATGGCGGTCGCAGTCGCGTCGAAGTAGGCCAGCAACAAATCTTTCACTTCTTGTGGAAACGCAGTCTCTTCGAGAGAACTCTGCATGAGCTGCATCCAGCGATCGCGAGCGGCTTGATCGACAGGGAATGGTGCATGGCGCATCCGCAGCCGTGGATGGCCGCGCCGTTCTATGTAACGCTCGGGACCTCCGAAGCGAAAGATCAAGAACTCGCGCAGCCTTTCTTCGGCGCCGGCCAGATCGCCCTTCGGATAAAGGCGGCTCAGAATCTCATCTTCGGCGACGCGACCATAAAAGCCGCCGACGAACTGCCGGAATCCTGCTTCACCGATGGCCGCATAGATCTCCTGCTCTTCCACGAAGCCGATGCTAGCACCGCCTGGCGTCGATATAGAATTTTTTCGCCCTCGCCTTCGTTTAGCTCGAGCGGAGGATCGAATTACCAGACAGTTTGAATCCTGGACGACCGGATGCGGCTGTCTCGACTGATAACCGGGACGCCGAAATAAACGCCCGTCGCCGCTATGATGCGATCGGGCATTTCCGGCGCGCGGCACCTGCCGCATACACTCGATCACTTCGCTGGTAAACGGAGCTTCTCCGATGACGTATGCGGGATCGGCAAGAGCTTTTTTGAGGTCATGATAAGCCGAAGCGTCCAGACGGCCCTTTTCTACCAGATAGACGATCTCGGCTAAGCTGATGGGTGACACCACAATTTCATGGCCGGCGCGTGCGGCTGCATCAATAAATTCCCGTGCCGTCATTGACAGCCGCGGATTCTTCAGCAGATACCAAAGCGCCGTATGCGTATCGGCAACGTCTGCGATCAAGAGATGTCCTCGGCGAAGCTTCGAAACATCTCTCTACGGTTCTCATCGATCTCTTCCTCCGACGGGCCAGGGCCATACTGGGCGAGGATTCCATATGCTGATTTCTTAGGCTTTAGCGCGGGACCTTTTTCTTCAGTTAGGGCTTGCTGAAGAACGTGCTGCGCATAACCGGCCGCCGAAACGCCCTGCGCCTGCGCTTGGGCCTTCAGGACTGCTTCCAGATCGTCCGGAAGTTCGATGGTCAGAGTCATGGAATCTCCTTGCGTTTTCTTCGTCGTAAAGGAATTTACGCTCCTAATGCTGCGGTCGCTTGTGATTTTTCAGATCGTCGCGGTACTGCGACTCGAGTTCCAATTGGATGTGCACCTGCGCCATGCTGAGGACAAGCTGCTTGGTTTGCGTATTCAGATCGAGAGAGTATGGGCCGTCCTCGGCTCCGTATTCGTCGAAAAAAGCTATCTTCTCGCTTTCCAGTTTATAGGTGCCATGCCGCCCGACCGTCTGGCCGTGAATGTGAATATTTTGGACAAACGTATTGTCCGGCGCCAGCATCAAAGTGCCGCTACACTCCTGCGGATGCGGACGGCCATCGAAACAGGTGTGCTGCGTTTGAATCCCGCTGTCGGAATCGTCTACGGAAATGTACTCCCAGCCGCCCGGATCCTGCAGCATCTTTAGCGATGCATCATCGAGCCCGTTGCGTGCCGCAAACGCTAGTACACACGCCAGGGCCGCGAGAGAGTAAGTCAAAACGCGAATCATTTGTATTAGTGCGTCATGGAATACACGATGTAATTGACGCCAATCCGTGCGCCCAAAGCCGCGTATTGTTCAGGGTAGCCCGGGAAGTCCGCCCATTCCCAGGAATCGCCCAAATCCGAATTGAAAGAAGCGGCCACCATCACGCGGCCCTTATCGTCATAAATGCCCCGCCAATGCGCGACATAGCCATCGTTGCGGTAAGGCACGCCGGTGCGCACGCCCCATTCCCCGGGCACTTGGTAACGATCGTCTAAGTCGTAAACCGTATGAAAGATCGGGTCGCTATCTGGAATATCCACGATGGGCCGGTCCGGGAATATGCGCTTCATACTTTCGTCGAAGATCTCCCAATCGCGCGTGCCCCAAAAATCATCACACATCAGGAAACCTCCGCGCTGCAGGTATTCCCGCAAGACTTTAGCCTGCGCATCCGTCAGATCCCATTCGCCCACAAATACCGCGTACAACCACGGATAGTTGTAAACATCGTCTTTATCGTCAAGATTGATCGGCTGCTCCACCGATCGCGCCTGAACGCGAGTCAGCCGCCGAACGGCTTCCAGAAAGTGCCGATCCGCCCGAGGATAATCGTTCGTCCAGCTCGAGTGGCCCGTCCGCCAATCCCAGCCCGCATGATGAAAATGCGCATCCGGGACTGAAGGATACATGAGGCGCGCGAAAACCCACTCTGTTTTTTCCGCGTAGTCGGGAGGAAGCGGAAACTGCTCCGTCCCATATTCATCGCCTGGATAGGCCCGAAAAGGCTGCGGAGGAGTCCGTTGCACTGCATATAGCGCTGTAAGGACGCACAAACCTGCTGCTAAACGTCTGAAAAGCTTGCCTAGCCTGCGGCCCGGGCGCTGGCCGTCGTGCGCGGTTTTCTGTTGCTGCATGCGCAGGCCTACCCGAGGATAGCATCGAGCGCCACCGCCGGTTGTTCGCCTCCCGAACATCGCAATCCCGTTTCCGCGCTTGTCAAAGCCCATTCCGGCTGAAACAAAGCTCGTAGACGAGAGCGTGGCGTGAATACCGCCTCTCGCTCCACCCGGACTCAGTTCCACTCTTCCAAATCTTTCTTTGGCGTATAGATCCACCGCCTTACAGCGTCCCGAGCGCCTCATCCCGCGCACCCGCCCCGCACACTCGACGACAGATGGCGACCCCCAAGCAGATCGCGGCCAATCGCCGCAATGCACAAAAATCCTGTGGCCCAAAGTCCGCTGAGACCAAGGCCAAAGTCTCGCAGAATCCCCTCCAGCACGGCCTCTGCGCCCAGCCGCACAACGCGTCTTCGCTTCAGCGCGTGGGTGCCCGTTGTGCGGGTCAATTAACGACGAGGTTTAGCGTCCTCGAAGAAGTCGAAAAACAGGAAAAGTTCGACGCCTTCTTGCAACAACTCATAGAAGACGAACAACCCGTCGGCCAGGCCGAAATCGAGTTGGTCGTCAAAATGGCCGAACACACTTGGCTCTCTAAACGTGCCCTCCGCCTGCAGAACAACTGCTTTGCTCTCGAGCCGAAAACTCCCGCGCAGGTTAAAAGCGGCGAAATCCCCGTCAGCGTCGACGTCCAGCACCTGGAACGTTACGTCCGCTATCACGCCGCCCACGACCGTGCCTATCAACGCGCCTCCGCTGAGCTTCAGAAGCGCAAGAAAACACGCCAAGTAGCCGAAATTGGCTTAGCTTTGCAAAATCGCGCTCAGGCTGCAGAATCGCGCCAGGCCGAAAAGCACGCCGTCCACATCGCTATCGCCAATGTGCGTAAACAACGGGAAGAAATGAAGCTCGCCGCCGATCTCGCTAAGCTTCTCCCTCCCGATTTCGACATTTCTTCTCTCGAACAAGCCTTTTCCGCCGCCGCCCCACACCTCGCTCCGCCCTTACTCAACCGAGATTGACGCAGAAGAAGCCGACCAGAGGGAGCGCCGCCCCTACTCCCGGTTGACGCCAAAAGCTGTTATCCTCCCGAACATCGCAATCCCGTTTTCGCGCAGTCTTCAAGCAGTCTACGAAATTTTTCGTTGACACTACGAATGGCTTCGTAGTAAAACCAAAGCATGGAGAAGCCAAAGCCTGAAAACCAAGACCCGCCGCGGCCGACTTCCACCGAACTCGATATTCTGCGCGTGCTTTGGGAGCGCGGCCCGTCCACCGTTCGGGAAGTTCACGAGGTTCTGACGCCTTCCAAGTCCATCGGATATACAACGGTGTTGAAGTTGCTTCAGATCATGACGGCCAAGGGCACGGTTATACGGAATGAAGACGCGCGCGCCCACGTATACGAGGCGCGGCAGCCTGCGGAAACAACGAAGCGGCAGTTAGTGGGCGATCTTCTGCAAAAAGCGTTTGCCGGCTCTGCCAGCGATTTAATGTTGCACGCCTTGCATGGAAATAAGACATCGCGTCAGGAGCTTGACGAAATTCGGCGGCTGCTTGATGAATACGAAGGGAGAAGCAAATGACGACGTTTTCTGAATGGCTGACGCCGGATGTGGTTCGGGCGCTCGGCTGGACCCTGGTGCATTTCCTGTGGCAGGGAGCCGCCATCGCCGTTCTGCTTTACGTGATGGCCGCTTTCATTCGGAGCGCGCTCGCGCGCTACAACCTGGCGCTTGCGGCGTTGCTTCTGATGGCCGGCACTCCGTTTATGACCTTTTTGTATCTGAACAGGGCGCCCGCCGACGCGCTCTCTTCGAATGCTCTGACAAACAGCGGAAACATAATCAACTCTCTCCACGCGATTACCAACACCACCAATGGCTTGCACGGTCTCCAGGCGACTGCGCCGCCCGTCGATTGGCTTACCTGGTTCGTCGGCGCGTGGCTGGTGGGTGTGGCCGTGTTCGGAATTCGTGCCTTCGGCGGCTGGGTTCTTTTGGAGCGGCTTCGCCGTGAGAAAGCGCAGCCGGTCGTGGCCGATCTCTATCGCCGCTGCTTGACCCTTCAACAGCGCCTTGGAATTACGAAGTCCATCCGGTACCTCGAATCTCATCTGGTCGATTCGCCCGCCGTCGTCGGCTGGTTCCGTCCCATTGTCCTGTTACCCGTCTCAGCTCTCACCGGGCTCTCGATCGATCAAGTCGAAGCGGTGATCGCTCATGAATTAGCGCATGTCAAGCGCCTGGATTGTTTCGTCAATCTTTTCCAGATCGTCATCGAAACCGCGCTGTTCTATCATCCGGGGGTCTGGTGGGTAAGTCGTATGCTTCGCGCCGAGCGCGAGAACTGCTGCGATGACGTGGCTGTCGCGGTTTGTGGAAACGCAGGTGCATACGCCCGCGCCCTCACGCTGATGGAAACGTGGCGCGCCACACCCGTCGCCGCTCTGGCGGCCAATAGCGCTTCACTCAAATCGCGTATCTCGCGGGTACTCGGCCTCGATACCATTACCCACAGCGTTCCACGTGCAGGACTGGGCGTCCTCGCCGTTCTATGTGCCGCCGGTGCTCTTCTGGCCAGCACAAGTTTTAACGTGAACTTCGCGCAATCGTCGGATGCAGTTCCCACGCCGCAAACAACCGAAGAAGCAACAGCGCCAGTCGCTCCGGCATCGACTGATGCAAGTCCGGCCGTGCTAAGCGCGCCTACAGTTCGAGTCCAACCTGCGGCTGAGACGACCGCCCGCGCCCGACTGACGCCCGCCGCTCCTGCAGCGACCGCTCAAACTAGCTCCGCACCGGAAGTAGCCCAGGCGCCTGTTCCCCCCGAGCCGCCCGCTCCTTCAACCCAGACCTCCGGCGATAATTCTGCCAAAGCATCCTACATCGACGGCATTCATGCCGCAGGTCTCACAAACCTCACCGTCGATGAGCTCATCGCCCTGAAAATCCAGGGTGTCACGCCGGAATACATCCGGGAAATCCGTGCCGCCGGCCTCAATCCTTCGGTGCACGAGCTCATTTCGATGAAGGCCATGGGCGTAACGGCAGAGTTTGCCCGTAAGGCTCGTTCCGATTGGAACGACGTGACCATCCGCGAGCTGATCTCCATGAAGGCGCAAGGGCTCGATCCATCCGACGTTGCCTCGTACCGCCAGCTCGGGTTGAAAGACCTCAATTTGCACCAATTGCTTTCATTGAAGGCCGTCGGCGCTACGCCTGATTACATTCGCGCCATGCAGGCCGCTGGTTTTTCAAATCAGAGCGCTCACGATTACGTTTCTGCCAGAGCGGTTGGCGTCACGCCCGATTACGTCCGCGCGATGCAATCCGCGGGATTTTCGCATCTGAGCATGCACGAATACATCTCTGCCAGGGCGCAGGGCGTCACACCGGAGTTCATAGAAAAAGTTCGCAGCCACGGATTTAACAATCTGACACTGCGCCAGTTAATCGGTCTCAAACAGGCCGACGTGTTCTAGCGCAATCGGCGGGAGAGTTCAATTCGATGCACAACAATTTCAAACAAGCTACACGTGTGCCTTATATCCTTGCGATGGGTTTGATCGCTTCGCTTGCACCCGCGCAAACGCAAAATGGCGAATGGACCATCGGTAGTTCGGAAAATCCGGGCAAAGTTCGCTTCTCGATACAAAGCGGGGGTGACGGCCATTTCGACCGCTCCAGTTCCGATTGGAGCGCGAGCGATTTCCAGGGTCTGGACCTCGCGACACCAGGGAAACACGATGTTCACTTCCGTATTGCTCGCGATGCGGGCACGCTGGAAGGGGAAGGGTTCGCCAGAGACTCCGAAGCCGCCGGTCTCTACGAATTTCACGCCAACCCGCAATACATCCACGACATGGATTCATTGGGTTTTCCGGGCATTATGCCTGAAAAACTGATTTCGTTCGCGCTGTATGACGTCAGCCTGAAATACGCACGGGAGATGAAAGCGCTTGGCATTCAGGGCCTGAACGCCGACAAGCTGCTCGCGTGCCGCATTTTCCATATAGACTCGGCTTTTATTAATGACCTGCGCAGCGTCGGATTGAACGTTCTCGACGTCGACAAACTGATCGCTTTCCGCATCCATGGCGTTACGCCGGATTATGTGAAAGAACTGGATCGGCTTGGGTTCGCGCACCCTGACCCGGACAAATTAATTGCACTGCGCATTCATCGCGTCACACCGGAATTCATCGAAAAGCTTCGCGCACACGGTATGCAGAACCTTACGCTCGATCAGCTCGTCTCGTTGCGCATTCACGGTATCGAATAGCTCCCATGCCGTTCTTTTCGCGAGAGCCCGCTAACCGGAACGGCCTTGCGCTGTCTAAAGCAGGTCTCGATCAGCCGCGCAGTCTCTGCGTACGGAGCCGTCTATGAGTATTTGGAATGATGTCCGATTTGCGCTTCGCGGTCTCCGCCGCGCGCCTCTATTCACGGCCGTAGCGGTGTTTTCGCTCGCATTTGGCATTGGCGCAAACACTGCGGTGTTCAGTCTGCTCGACCAGGTTCTGCTGAGGTTGCTGCCCGTAAAGCACCCTGAACAGTTGGTCTTGTTAACCATGCACGGGCCGCATTACGGCAGCAACTGGGGCGGCAATGCGATCTCCTACCCGATGTACCAGGATTTCCGCGATAACAATCGTGTCTTTTCGGGCATGTTTTGCCGCTTTCCGATCGAGGTCAGTCTCGGCTATGGCAACAAGACCGAACGCGTTTCGGGCGAGCTCGTTTCGGGCACATACTTTCCCGTGCTGGGTGTCGAGGCAGCACTCGGACGGACGATCGGCCCCTCAGATAATCGTGTTCCCGGCGGACATCCAATCGTTGTGCTGAGCCACAGTTTCTGGCAAACACGGTTCGCGGCGGATCCATCCATCGTCGGCAAGACGATCGTGATCAATGGGCGAAACATGACGGTCATTGGCGTTGCGCAGCGTAATTTCGACGGTCTGGACGTAGGGAGCGCCACTAAAATTTTCGTCCCTATCATGATGAAGGCCCAGATCACCCCGTTCTGGGACGGCTTGAAGGAACGGCGCTGGCGCTGGGTGAACGCATTTGGGAGGCTGAAACCCGGCGTGAGCAGGGCGCAGGCCAAGGCCGCACTGCAGCCCTTCATGCACAGCATGCTTGAAGAAGAAGTCAAGCAGGCCGCCTTCCGCAACGCATCGGATTATACTCGCAAGCAATTCCTGACGTGCTGGATTGACGTTCTGCCGGGCTCGCAGGGACGTTCCTATCTGCGCGAGCATCTCTCCACGCCGCTTTGGCTGTTGCTGGGGATCACCGGTGCCGTGTTATTGCTGGCGTGCGCGAACATCGCCAACCTGCTGCTCGCGCGCGCTACGGCTAGGGAGCGCGAAATTGCTATCCGGCTCGCGATTGGCGCCGGTCGTTTGCGAGTCATCCGGCAGTTGCTCATTGAAAGCGTCTTACTCTCGGCGCTGGGCGCATGTTTCGGTGTAGCGCTCGCCTTTTGGGCGGATCACTTGCTTCTCGCTGCCTATCTTCCGGCCGAAGCTTCCGGGAACCTCACTATCTCGTCCGTCCCGGATTTTCGGGTTCTCGGGTTTACATTCGCCGTCATGCTCGTCACCGCGATTTTGTTCGGCCTCGTGCCTGCACTCGAGAGCTCACGTCTCGAAATCTCCGGGACACTGAAAGATCAGGCCACCTCCGTCCTCGGAGGCAGAAGTGTCCTGCTTCGCAAAGTGCTGGTGACCGCGCAGGTCACCGTGTCGCTTCTCTTGCTCATCGGTGCAGGATTATTTTTGCGCACTCTCGCCAATTTGCGCGGACTCGGCCCCGGCTTCACCGTAGACCGCCTGGTCGGCTTTAATCTCGATCCCTCGCAGAATGGCTACAGCGATGAAAGGATAAAGCTGTTTTATCAGCGTCTGGCGGACGAAATCTCTTCCATTCCCGGCGTTCGCTCGGTTGGCTTGGCGTCGATGCGCATTCTCGAAGACAACGAATGGGACAGCACCATGACGGTAGAAGGCTATACCGCAAAGCCTGGTCAGAGTCCGGAGCCTTTCATGAATTCCATCAGCCCGAACTACTTCGCCACGCTGGGTGTGCCGATCCTCCAGGGCCGCGACTTCACGATCAAAGATGTCGATCGCGTAAAGCATGGCCCGGATCCGGATAACTGGGTGGCCACGACGGCAATGATCAACGAGAGTTTCGCGAAGAAGTATTTCGCGGGACGCAACCCAATCGGGCTGCATATCGGCTTTGGAGGGGATCCCGGCACCAAGACCGACATGCAAGTGATCGGTGTCGTGAAAGACATAAAGTACACGAATCTGCGGGATGAGATTCCAGTGCAGGCCTACGTGCCCTACCTGGCGGAGCGTCATACCGGCTCGATGACCGTCTACGCGCGAACAACCATCGATCCCAAGCAGCTCATGGCCCTGATACGGCGCAAAGTGCAATTGCTCGATCCGAACATTCCGATTTACGAACTGCGAACGACTCAGGAACAAATCGATCTCTCGCTGCGCAATGAGCGCCTGGTCGCCAGTCTGTCGAGCGTCTTCGGCCTGCTCGCAACACTGCTGGCCGTGATCGGTCTCTACGGTGTCATGGCGTATACCGTCGCCCGCCGCACGCGCGAGATCGGCATTCGTATGGCCTTGGGAGCTGTGCAGGCGAACGTGATCTGGATGGTTATGAAAGACGTGCTCTTCCTGGTCGGAGTAGGGGTCGTCGTCGCAGTTCCTTCCGCCATCGGGCTCAGCCGGCTGGTTCGCAGCCAGCTCTACGGTCTCGCGCCTCATGATCCGCCAACATTGTTGCTGACCACTCTTTTGCTGATCTGCGTCGCAAGCCTGGCGGGCTTTGTGCCCGCTCTTCGCGCCAGCAGAGTGGACCCGACCCGCGCGCTCAGATACGAATAGGTTTGCGTCAGTTGTGCGGCATCGACACAGCGATCCGTAGCGCCCCGATGTATTTGTCTGCCGACCCGTAATAACCCGTCAGCTCAAATTGTTTTTGATGGATCAAGCTGCCGTGTGCAATGGCGCCCTCTAGAAAAATCACGTTCGGTACGTTCCCCACTCTCTCCCAACCGAGCGTAGGCAGAGCAAAGGGCCGCTCGGCTCTGGCGATGACGTGCCGCGGATCGTTCTTGTCGAACAGGACCCATCCAGGTCCGTACACCAGCTTTTCATCTGCACCGTTGTAAAGCAGCAGAATACCCACCTCTGTTACAAACGGCGCCGGTCCCGGTTCCATCACGCGCGAATCGAAAGCGCCCGAACGACGTTCGAGAACCGGCTCGCTAGTAGCGTCGCGCCAATGGAGAAGATCGTCCGACGTGGCCAGCCCCATATAATCTCGCGGCACGCCATCCGAATCTTTCCGCGTCCCCAGATAGTACATCCACCACTTCCGACCGATCTGCACCGGAAGGATCGCGCCGGATTTTGTCCATTGCGTATTCCAGGTGCCTTTATAGGCGGGCAGAATGACACCCTTCCGCTCCCAACGAATCAGATCTTTCGACGTAGCGAGACACAATTGCGCAGCGTGAAGATCGTACCCGGTGTACGTCAGATAAAACGTTCCGGCGATCTCTACCACCCGAGGATCTTCTACCCCGCCATTCCGTTCGTAGGAGGCTTCAGGCGAGAGCACCGGTTCCGGCCGGATTCTAAAATGCAGTCCGTCCTCACTCTCCGCGTAACCGATGCGCGATGTGTGCTTGCGGTCCTGCGCGCGGAACAGCAGAACGGTTTTACTGGCAATCTGAATCGCCGTAGGGTTGAACAGCCCGAGCTCCGACCAGCTTCCGGCAGGACGAAGAATCGGCTCTTGAGAAAGGCGTGTCGCGGTAACTTCAACTTGGGCGTTCGATACCGCAATGCAACCAATCGCCAGCGCGGATGCGAGCAAGGCCCCGGACCTGCATTTCCTGAACATGCAAGCACTGTACTACCGCCCTCTTCGCGTAGTGCCGCTCGCTACCATAGTTCTGCCTTTTCCTCCGCATGAACAGTTCGCAACCCCATCCGATCGCGGCATTCGTGCGAACCGTCACCCGGATCGACAAAAGCAAGATCAACACCAGATGGCTCGCCTTTCGCAATGCGCTCGCCGTCGCGCTGCCGTTGGGTATCTCGATTGCGGAAGGGAAGCCTCTCGGCGGCGTGGCGGTCAGCACCGGAGCGCTGAATGTTTCCTACTCCGATGGCCGCGATCCCTATTCGCAGCGCGCGCGAAGAATGTTCACGTGGAGCTTTCTCGGTGCCCTTGCCGTATTCGTCGGTTCGGTTACCGGCAAATATCATTGGGCCGCAATTCCGGTCGTCATCGTCTGGGCGTTTGTGGGTGGGATGTGCGTTGCCGTTAGCAGTAAAGCCGGCGATTTGGGTCTGAATACCCTCGTTATCCTGATTGTCTTTGCCGCTCGCGGAGCGATGCCCGTAAGAGGTGCTCTCATTGCTGCCGGACTGGTCCTGGGCGGCGGTCTGTTGCAAACCGTGCTCGCGCTTGCCTTCTGGCCTCTCCGGCGCTATCAGCCCGAGCGGCGCGCCATCGGTGAAGTCTATGTCGAATTGGCGAAGCAGGTCGGTCCGCAAAATGATCCGTTGCTCTCCGGCCCGCTGAGTCCACTTCCGCAGCAGATCCAGGACGCCGTCGCTGCGCTTGGGCGCGATCACAGCCTGGAAGGGGAGCGCCTTCGTCTGCTCTACGATCAAGCCGATCGAATTCGCCTGTCCATTTATTTGCTCCATCGCCTGCGAGCTGAGATCGAGCACGCCGACAAGCAAAATTCCACTCCGGAAACATCGGCGGCCGAATGCATCGACCACATGCTCGATACTTCGTGCAAATTACTCAGCCTCGTCGGGAATTGTCTCGTCTCCGGTGAATCTTCGCCGGAATTGGGCGACCTCCGGCAGCAAATGGAGCAGTTTCTTGATTCTGCGCGCCGGCTCTCAACTCAATCTTCTGCACCGCTCGCCGCCGAAGTCGCCTTCGCGGTCGACACGCTGGCAGGCCAGCTTAGAACCGTTGTCGATCTTTCCAACCATACGATGCCCGAAGGCATGGAGCAGTTTGCCGAACGCGAGGCCGCACAGCCCTGGCGATTGCAAATCGCCGGTTGGATCGCCACGTTGCGCGCGAATCTCGACCTTCATTCGGCTGCATTCCGGCACGCCGTCCGCTTGGCCGTCGCGGTTTCGCTCGGGGACGCCCTCGGCCGCTTCATTACCGGCCAGCGATCCTATTGGCTTCCCATGACGGTAGCGGTTGTGTTGAAGCCGGATTTCACCACCACCTTCAGCCGCGGTGTGCTGCGTCTGCTGGGCACCTTTGTTGGCCTCGTTCTCGCCACCGTGCTCTACCATGCGCTGCCTGCCTCTCCTTGGCGTCAACTATTTCTCGTCGGCATCTTTATGTTTTTGATGCGATGGTTTGGTCCGGCCAACTATGGAGCATTCAGTATCTGCATCAGTGGGCTGATCGTCTTCCTTGTCGCCGCGACAGGCGTTTCTCCCGGACAAGTAGTCGTGGAGCGCGCCGTGTACACGGCGGTGGGTGGGGTGTTTGCATTAGTTGCCTACGCGGTCTGGCCTACCTGGGAGCGCAAGCAGGTGTCGGAAGTTGTGTCTGACATGCTGGATGCTACACGCAACTATTTCCGCGCGGTGGTGGAGAGGTTCGGACGCGAGGACCAGATTCTCGAAACGGCCTTGAACGAAACGCGCCGCGCATGGAGGCGTGCCCGCTCTAATGCCGAGGCCTCGGTGGACCGCGTCAGCGCGGAGCCTGGAATCACGCCGGAGCGATTGAACTGCTTGAATTCGATTCTCGCCAGCTCGCACGCGCTCATGCATGCCATCATGGGCCTCGAAGCGGGCATCATTCAGAATCCCCCTCGCACACCGCCCGAAGTCTTCAAGAAATTTGCGAACGATGTCGAATTCACGTTGTACTTTCTCGCCGCAGCGTTACGAGGTTCGCCCGCTGCGAACCGGGCGCTGCCGAAATTACGCGAGGATCATACGCGTCTGGTCGCCTCTCGCGAGGCGTTCTCGCCAACTGACGAGTTCGTGCTCATCGAGACAGACCGCATCACCACGACCCTCAATACTCTCCGCGAGCAGGTGATGCGCTGCCTACCGCAAAAGCAGATTACGCTTTAACCAGCAGCTTGTCGAGCGTGATCGGCAGATCCCGCACTCGTACGCCCGTTGCGTGATAGACCGCGTTCGCGATCGCGGCCGTTGATCCCGTAATTCCAATCTCGCCGATACCTTTGGCTCCAATCGGATTCACGTGATCGTCCTTTTCGTCTACCCAAAAGGCTTCGAGCTTTCCTACATCCGCATTCACAGGAACGTGGTATTCGGCGAGATTGTTGTTGACCCATCGGCCGAGTCGCTTATCCATGGCGGCCTCCTCATATAACGCCATGCCGATGCCCCAAACCATTCCTCCCAGGAACTGGCTGCGAGCCGTCTTGCTATTCAGAATTTTTCCTGCGCCGAAGCAGGCCACCATGTGAGCGACTCTGATCTGTCCCAGATCCTCATCGATTCGAACCTCGGCAAACTGTGCTCCGAACGCGTACATCGAATAACGTTCCTTCTCCGCGCCCGGCTTCGCCTCGGCCTTCGCGTCCACGTGCGGCTGCCCACTGCGACGAATCAGTTCCTGGAATGTTTCTCCTTTAGACGAATTCGTCCGCGAATACAGTCGCCCGTTCTCGAGCACCACGTCCTGCGCGCTCAATCCGCCAAGCGGCGATCCGGAATCGTTCACCGCCATCTGGATCAGCTTCTCGCTGAGCGCCTGCGCCGCTAGATAGACGGCCGATCCGGTGCTCGCCGCGGTTTGCGATCCGCCCGAAACCGGCGTTTGGGGCAGTATCGTGTCCCCGAGCCGGAAGTGAACCTTCTCCGGCGCGACGCCGAACGATTGGGCCGCAATCTGCGTCATGATCGTATACGTTCCAGTGCCCAGGTCCTGCGTTCCGGCGTCCACCGAAAACGTACCGTCTGCATTCAGACGGGCAGACGCGTTCGAAGCGCTGCGCCGCGTCGGATAAACCGCCGTCGCCATTCCTAAACCGATCAGCTCTCGCCCTTCCCGCATCGAGCGAGGCTCGGGCTGCCGTCTGCTCCACCCGAATCGCTCTGCTCCTATCCGGTAGCATTCGCGAAGCGACTTGCTGGACCACGGCTTGTTCTCTTCCGGATCCGACTCCGCATAGTTCTTCAACCGAAACTCGATCGGGTCCATTTTCAGCGCGCACGCCGTTTCGTCCATTGCGGCCTCGAGACCGTAAGTGCCGGGCGCTTCGCCGGGCGCTCGCATGAATGACGGCGTGCCGATATCCGACTTCACCAGCTTGTGACTTGTGGCATTATTCGCCGCTTGGTATAACATCCGCGCCGGCAGACTAGCCGTCTCGACAAACTCGTCGAATGTGGACGTGTGGCAAACCGTGTCATGGCTCAGCGCCGTGAGAGTTCCGTCGCTCTTAGCCCCGATCTTCACCGCTTGTCTCGTCTGCGACCGGAACCCGAGCATGCCGAACATCTGCGGCCGCTCAACGCCCAGCCTCACCGGGCGATTCACGTGCTTTGCCGCCATTGCCGCGAGCACCACGTGCGACCAGACCGGCCCCTTGCTCCCGAAACCGCCGCCTAAGTACGGAGAGATGACCCGCACCTGATCCGGCTGCAGTCCGAAGAGCTGAGCCACGCGTCCGCGATCGGTGAATACGCCTTGTGTCGCATCATAAAGCGTCAGATGATCCGGCGCGTCCCACACCGCAATCGTGGCGTGTGGCTCCATCGGATTATGAACTTCGAACGGAGTCCCATACGCGTGATCGATCCGTGTGTCCGCGTCCCTCAACCCGGCTGTCATGTCGCCGCGCTTGCTGACCGCCGGATCTCCACCGCCACCGGCTTTCTGCGGTGTATAGGCATCCAACAAGCGGCTTTCCAGATCGACGTGGTGCGGCTCAGGCGCATAACGGACCTGCACCAGGTGAGCGCCTTCAATCGCGTTCTCTAAGTTTTCGGCCACCACCACCCCAATCGGCTGATTGGCGTACCGCACTAAATCATCCTGGAGTGCCGTGAGAACCCGAGCCGTTGGCGCTTTTTCGCGTTCCGGATTCGCAAGCTTCATCGCGTTCCTATGCGTCAGTACCGCCAGCACGCCGGGCAGACGTTCCGCTGCGCGTGTATCCATCGCCGCGATATGTCCTTTCGCAATGGTGCTCATGATCATCACGGCGTACACCGCATTCGGCACGTCATGCTCATAGGCGTAGGTCGCACGCCCCGTCACCTTCAGACGCCCATCAATTCGCTCAACCGGCTGACCAAGAATGTCTGGCATCATCGTCCTCCTACGTCCGGCTGATCGCGGTCGTAACCGCTCGCACGATAGAACGTCGCGCCAGCTCAACCTTGAAAGCGTTATCGTGATACGGCTTCGCTCCCGCGAGTTCTGCCTCAGCCGCCGCTCGGATGATGGCTTCATCCGGTCTTTTCCCCGCCAGATGCCGTTCCGCTTTCGCTGCCCGCCATGGCTTGTGCGCCACGCCGCCCAACGCGATGTGCGCGTGTCTTACCGCGCCACCATCATCGAGATCCATCACCGCTGCAACCGACACGAGTGCAAATGCATACGAGTTGCGATCACGCACTTTCAGGTAGGTCGATCGCGTTGCATACGGAATTGCCGGAACGTCGATAGCTGTAATCAATTCCCCGGGCAGAAGATTGGTGTCTTTTTGTGGCGTATTGCCCGGCAGCCGATGAAACTCGCCAATCGGAATCGATCGTTCTCCTTTCGGCCCTTTTACCTGAACCACCGCATCTAATGCCACCAGCGCAACCGACATATCGCTCGGGTTCGTGGCGATGCATTCTTCACTCGCGCCCAGAATGGCATGTATGCGGTTATACCCGGTTTTCGCTGCGCAGCCGCTTCCCGGCGTGCGCTTGTTGCACTCTCGGAAACTCGGATCGTAAAAGTAGTAGCATCGCGTGCGCTGCAAAAGGTTTCCGCCCATCGTCGCCTTATTGCGCAACTGCTGCGATGCTCCCGCCAGAATAGCTTCGCTGAGAACCGGATAGCGCGTCCGGATCAGTTCGTGATTGGCCGCATCCGTGTTCGTAACCATCGCCCCGATGCGAATCCCGCCCTGCCGTTCCTCAATGTCCGTTAAGGGAAGCTTATGTATATCGATCAGGTGCGCCGGCCGCTCGCTCCCCATCTTCATCAAATCCAGCAGGTTTGTTCCACCCGCCAGAAAGCAGGTGTCTGGAGATTCCCCGTAGGCCTTCACAGCGTCATCGACCGTCGCGGCGCGCGTATACACAAACGGCTTCATGCCTGGTTCCCTCTCGCGACCGACCGAACTGCTTCGACAATCCCCATGTACGCCCCGCAACGGCAAATGTTGCCGCTCATGCGCTCGCGAATCTCATCGTCGGTCAGCTCTATAGGTTGTATGACTGCCATGTTCAGCGTGGCCGCGCTGGGCGCTCCGGCTTTCACTTCATCGAGCAGCGCCACCGCCGAACAAATCTGTCCGGGCGTGCAGTATCCACATTGAAAACCGTCGTATTCGATAAAAGCTGCTTGCATCGGGTGCAGATTTCCGTCCTTCGCGAGACCCTCGATGGTGGTGATCGTGTCGCCGTCGTGCATCACCGCCAGGCTCAGACAGGAATTAATCCGCTGTCCGTTCACCAGCACCGTGCAGGCGCCGCACTGGCCGTGATCGCAGCCTTTCTTTGAGCCTGTCAGATGCAGGTGCTCGCGCAACAGATCGAGCAGCGTCACGCGCGGGTCGAGTTGCAGCTCATGTGGCTCGCCATTGATCGTCAGCGTGCAGCTTACCGGCTGCGTCGCGCCCTCCACCGGCCGCGCGTCTAGAGGAAGCACCGTCGCGACTCCTCCGGCCACGGTGGCGCCGACGAATTCGCGCCGGCTTACGCCCGGCCCTGAGCTTTCTGTCTGTTTTTCATGCGCTTCCATTCGGCTACCTCGCTGGCGATTCTTGCTATCTCACTTGAGCGACAGGGATTTACCGGTTAGACAGCCAGGCGACCAAGATGGTGACAATGCCGCCGTTGCGGATGCGCTGTGCCTAGGTAGCCGTGTTAACTGCCATCTGAGAATCCTCCTCAGGCACTTCGGATTTGCCGCTGGTTTTGACAAAGCAGCGCAAAACTTCCGCGACGCTCCACGCCTGTGCACAACAGCCGCGCGGAGTGTAAGGAGGTTCGGCATCGAAAATTTCGCTGATCGATCCGACACATGCTTGTCGTTGATGCCGCTGAAAGCCCCGTAGAAATCCTCGGGCCGTTTGGAAATCCCCCGGGTACACCCTCAGCCACGCGTCAATGAACGGGCCGATCAGCCAAGCCCAGACAGTCCCCTGGTGATATGCCGCGTCTCGCGAACGCAGATCGCCATCGTAACAAGGCTTGTAATCCTTCTCTCCCGGCGCAAGCGATCGCAAACCCACTGGTGTCAATAAGCGGTCCTCTACGACCTTCAGAACCGGTTCCCACCGCGAGCGATCCAGCACCGGATATTCGAGAGAAATCGCGAAGATCTGGTTGGGCCGGCAGCAACGATCATTCTGGCCATTCTCGCCATCCACAACATCGTACAGGTACCCGCCTTCTTCGTACCAGAACCGTTTATTGAAGGATTCTTTGCATTTCGTGGCGTGTTCGGCGATACCGTTCGCCTCGTCCTCGCGCCCCGCCCCCCGGAGCCATCTTTCCAGCAGGCGCAATGCGTTGTACCAGAGCGCATTGATCTCCACAGCCTTCCCGCGGCGCGGGGTGACCACCCAATCGTCGACTTTGGCATCCATCCAGGTGAGTTGATAGCCCTCCTGGCCTTCCACCAGCAGTCCATCTTGCGGATCGGCATGAATGTTAAACCGGGTTCCGCGCAGGTGGTGCCCTACGATGTCCAGCAGTTTGGGAAGTAAGAAGTTCAGCAGGTGCTCGTCATTGCTGTATTCCAAATAGCGGTTGACCGCGTGAAAAAACCAGAGCGTCGCATCGGCGGTGTGATACAGCCCGTCCGTTTTGCCCTCCGGGAACATATTCGGAATCAGGCCGTCGCGAATGTAGTGCGCGAACGTTCGCAGAATGTAGCTCGCTTCCACTTTTCGTCCGGTCGTGAGCGTCAGCCCTTCCAGGCTGATCATGGTATCCCTGCCCCAGTCCGTGAACCAGTGGTAACCGGCGATGATGCTTCGAATTTCGTCGCCGGCCGCTCGCGCGCGAGCCGTGTCCTCCCGCCTTCCTACCGGCGCAAAGATGAATTGATCCGCGGCCCAGACCAGTTCGCGGCATGTCTTATCGCATATCCGCGGGTCCGATTCCAGAAGCAGTCTCCCTTTCCGCTCGTGTTCCGCGTCCCAGGCCTGGCGAGGGTCTAAGGAGGACATCACATCCCAGCTTTCCGTTGACGCTACCAGCGTCGCATCGCAACCTGGGGACAGCTCGACCGAGAAGTAGCCGGGACTCCACAAATCGCCGCGCGAGATGTACCCGCGGCTGCGTTCCAGCTCGTATACGATGTCGCAAATCGTCTGCGAGTCCATCGCGAACGCCCCTTCTTTTCCGAGAAGCGTCATGCGGAGCGCCGGTATATCCTCGGAGGCCTGCAGCTCATAGTGGCTATCGCGAACCTTCAGTGTGTAGCTGCCGAGAGGTGTATTCACGGGAGTCTTCATGCTCGCGCATGTTCACCGCCGGACGTAACTGCAGCTTCACAGATCCGTTGCCGCCTGTTATGCGGTAATTCAGATAGCTGGTGTTCTGCCGATGCGGCAGACACACTCGCTTTTCAATCGTCAGGCCCTCCACTTCATAAGTCCACACCGGCAGCCCGCTATCCAGGCGGAAATTGGCCAGGCGCTCTGATCCGGCAAAATCTTCTTCTTCGGTTTTTATGCCGTTTAGTGGAACCGCATGCCCATCTCCGAAAATGAGCTGTTCGAAGACGTCGTTAAACATCATCGTCCGGCCAAGCGGAGAGGGCAGCGCAGCAATCAGATATCCGTGAAAAACTCGCGTAAGAGTTCCGCCCACGGTGCCCGACGCGTATCCGCCCAGACCGTTGGTCACTAGCCATTCGGCTTCCATGAGAGTCTTCGAGTCTTCGTCGGAAAGTGGTGTGTTTGCGTCGTGAGAAAAAACGTTCATTATTGGCTCTAGGTGACCCTGCTGTCTACTTCCTCTTCGGCGAACTTGGGATGGAGTACCACGGCGGCTTCGCCCGGTATCCGCCAGTTCTCATCGCTGTCGAGAGGGGCTGTGCCACAGCCACCATATTCCGGATCGTCTGAAGACCACAACTTGGACCATCGTTTACCAGCCGGAGGTCCCAGCAAAGGCTCTGGCGCCGGGTTCAGGTTGAGATCCGTTCCCAGATTAACCAGCAACAGCCGGTCGCCCTGGTAGTCGGCGGAAAAAAAACGTATCACGAAACAGCTCGGCGAAAGCACGGCCCCGTCAATGCCTTCCGCTCCTTGGCGGCAAATCACGCGATCTTCGCGGCGCAGTCGCAGAAGATCGCGATGCAGCGCGTACGCCTCGGGATGCTTTTGCACTTCCGTAAAATCCAATTTGGAGCGTTCAAACGTTTCCAAGGCTCCCGGATCGTCAAAGCATTTGCGCATCTCCGGCATCTTTAGAGCGTGCCACTGCTCGAGAAATTCAATCCGTCCCGTCCGGACCTTCCGCGCCACCTCCGGCTTGTGATCGGCGAAAAATAGAAAGGGGCTCGACGAGCCGAACTCCTCGCCTTGAAACAGCATCGGCGTGCCGGGCGCCAGCAGGGTCAGCGCCGTAAGGGCTTTGAACAAACCGGGCGATGTTAGTTCGTGGACCCGTTGTCCTCGTGCGGAATTGGCAATCTGATCGTGATTTTGTATGAAGTTGACCATCGCGGGGCGCGGCAGAGCCAAAGTGGACGTCCCGCGTCGTTTTTGCTGCCATCCATACCACTGCCCTTGATATAAGTAGCCGTATTTCGCCGCCGAAACAAATTCCTGTGGAGTGCCGCGATAGTCCGTATAATACGCGTCAGCTTTGCCCGTCAGCGCCACCATCGCCGTGTGATGATAGTCGTCGTTCCATAGCGCATCCAAACCGAATCCTCCTTCCCTGAGAGACCGGATCAGGCGTGTATTCTGCGGTTCGTTCTCACCGATTAAAAGAATCGACCGCTGGCCGCCCGCGCGCCTGGCAGCTTCGCCGATTTCCGCAAGGATATGAGGCTCAGATTCGTCATGAATATCCTGTGTTGCGTCCAGCCGTAATCCATCCAGGTGAAAGTCTCTGATCCAGTACGCAGCGTTCTCGCGAAAAAATTCCCGGACAGGACCGCTTCCTTCCTCCCCGAAGTTGATGGCTTCGCCCCAATCGGTTTTGTATTTCTTACTGAAGTAGAACGGAGAATATTTCATCAGATAATTGCCGTCGGGACCCAAGTGGTTATAAACCACGTCCAGAATTACGCCCAGACCTGATGCGTGCGCCCGGTTGACGAATGCGCGCATATCGTCCGGTGTGCCGTAAATCGAGGCCGGCGCGTATAGCTGAACTCCGTCGTAGCTCCAGCCAAAACGGCCAGGGAAGTTGGCAACCGGCATTATTTCCAGGAGCGTGATCCCCGTATCTCGCAGGTATTCCAGTTTCTCGGCTGCCGAATTCCACGTACCTCCTCGTGTGAACGTGCCCAAGTGCAACTCATACAGCACCTGGCCTTCGAGCCTGATACCCGGCCACGCCTGATCCGTCCACTGGAAACTCAAAGCATCCACCACCTGCGAAGGCCCATGCACTCCTTCTGGCTGGTAGCGCGAGGCCGGATCTGGGTAAGCTTCGCTCGCGTCCATCGAGTATTTGTACCTCGCGCCCGAGCTCACGCCCTTTGCAATTCCGCCGAAGTACCCATCTGCCTCGCTATCTAAGAAAAAACCACGCTGTTCATTCTCGAAGATCACCTCAACAGATTTCGACCTCGGCGCCCAAACGCGAAACCGTGTTTCACCCTCCGCAATAAGCTCCGCACCAATGGGCGCGCCCCCGCTGTTCCTTCGCTCAGTTTCTGGCATGGACTGAAATTCGGCAATGTTTCCCTACATCGTAGACCCTGTGTCTGCTCTCGTATTTCGGGTATCTGTACGACGCGGAATTTCCCAAACTGTTTAACTCCGACCAGGGAATACTACTGGAATCCCCTGCCGCGCGATAGAAAACGCATCCGTGCACCAATCCATACTCTGCGTCCTAGTTGGCGTAACCCTAATTGCCAAGTTCTACGTTAACGGTGAAAACGCGTTGGAGCATGTAGTGAAAAGACGTACACTGCGCGAGACAAGACGGTGTCCGGGACAAGCGTGGACGGTCTGGCTGACGGGTCTTTCAGGTGCCGGCAAGAGCACGCTCGCCCGCGCGCTACGGACACAACTGAAGCATCTTTCACTCGATTGCGAGTTGATCGATGGAGACGAAATTCGCGAAGGACTGTGCAGCGATCTCGGCTTTACGCAGGCCGACCGCGAGGAAAACACCCGCCGCATCGCTTATCTCGCGCAAGTGCTGAACCGCCACGGCATTCCGTGCATTGTTGCTGCGATCTCACCCTATCGGGCAGCCAGGGATCGGGCCCGAAAATCCATTCCGAGGTTCCTGGAAGTCCACGTCGATTGCCCTCTTCCTACCTTGCTGAAACGAGATGTCAAAGGCCTCTACCAGAGAGCGCTCACAGGCGATCTGCCCAACTTCACTGGAATTTCAGCGCCTTACGAGGCCCCGCTTTCCCCCGACGTTTACATCGATACCGGCTCAGACGATGAAAACAAAGCCCTAGCAGCGATCCTGTCGAAGCTGGAGGTCCTGAATTGGGTACCCTTACTCGAAACACCACAATTCCTATAAACATTAGGAAGATTCGTGATACTCTGCTGATGTGAGCGCCGCGGGCCACCTTCGCCAGCTTGAAGCCGAAAGTATTCACATTTTGCGCGAAGTGGTGGCCGAATGCCAACGGCCCGTACTGTTGTACTCGATCGGTAAAGACTCATCGGTCCTGCTGCGTCTGGCCCAGAAGGCCTTTTATCCAGGTTCCATTCCATTTCCGCTCCTGCACATCGATACCGGATATAAATTCCGGGAAATGATTGAGTTCCGTGATCGCTACACGGCTGAGCTCGGTCTGAATCTGATCGTCCATACAAACCGCGCGGCTCTCGCCGAAGGAGCTAATCCTTTCGCTTGGGGCACGCAGCGGTGCTGCGGGGCGCTCAAAACCGGAGCCCTTCTGGATGCTCTGCGAGCCGGAGCCTTCGATGCCGCCATCGGTGGTGCTCGCCGCGACGAAGAACGGTCACGCGCCAAGGAACGGATCTTTTCATTTCGCGACGCTCGCGGGCAATGGGATCCACGCAATCAGCGCCCGGAGCTCTGGAATTTGTTCAATACCCGCGTGCAGGAAGGCGAGAGCCTTCGCGTTTTTCCGCTCTCGAATTGGACCGAGCTGGACGTCTGGAACTATATCCATGCCGAAAATATTCCCATCGTTCCGCTCTACTTCGCCAAGCCGCGGCCGATGCTCGTCCGGGGAGATTCGCTGCTGTCAGTTGAGCAGCCGTTTGTGCCTCGTTTGCCGGGGGAACGCCCGCAGCTCGTCAAATGCCGCATGCGCTCCTTGGGCTGCAGTCCATGCACCGGCGCGATCCGGTCTGACGCCGACACGCTGCCTCGCATCATCGAAGAGCTGGTGACGATGCGTCTCTCCGAGCGCCAGAACCGCATTATCGATTTCGACCAGGACGGCTCCATGGAACTCAAAAAACAGGAGGGTTATTTCTAATGTCGGCCGCTGCCGCTCTTCCGGTCGCCGAAACGTTCGAGGATTTCTTGGAGCAGGAACAGGCCAAGGATCTCTTGCGATTCACCACCGCAGGTAGTGTGGATGACGGCAAATCCACGCTGATCGGCCGCCTGCTCTACGATTCGCGCAGCGTTCATGAGGACCAGCTTCAGTCTGTCGCCAAAGCCTCCCTCGGCCGCAACGCCGGCGCGCTCGATTTCTCTCTGCTAACCGACGGCTTACGTGCTGAGCGCGAGCAGGGCATCACCATCGATGTAGCCTATCGCTATTTCGCCACCGCCCGCCGCAAGTTCATCATCGCCGACACGCCCGGCCACGAACAGTACACGCGCAACATGGTCACCGGCGCCTCTACTGCGGAGCTCGCCATTGTTCTGGTTGACGCGCGCAAAGGCTTGCTGCCCCAATCGCGTCGTCATGCCTATATCGCGTCGCTGCTCGGTCTGCGCCATCTGGTGATCGCAGTCAATAAGATGGACCTCGTCAATTACGACGAGCGCGTCTTCCATCAAATCGAGGCGGATTTCCGGGCCTTTCTGTCGCGCTACGACTCGATCGAGCCCTATTTGGTTCCGATAAGCGCTCTGGCCGGCGACAACATCGTTAAGCGCAGCAGCGAAATGCCGTGGTTCACCGGCCCGAGCTTGCTGGAGCACCTGGAGCGCGTTCCCGTCGGTGATCGAGCCCTCAGCGCGCCTTTTCGCTTTCCGGTTCAGCGGGTTGTTCGTCCCGATCAGGAATTTCGCGGGTACGCCGGCTTCATTGCATCCGGCCACGTGAAGGTCGGCGATCCGATTATCGTTCTACCCTCCGGCCGCGAGACGTCCGTTGCAGGTATTCTCACCTTCGATGGTCCGCTCGATCGCGCTCGAGCGGGGCAATCCGTAACGCTCGAGTTGGCCGATGACATCGATATCGTTCGCGGTGACATGATCGCGTCTCGCGAGGCCCCGCCCGTTATTTCCGATTCCATCGAAGCAACTTTGGTTTGGCTGAATCAAACGCCGGCCGAAAAGACCAAGCGTTATCTCATCAAGCACACCACCCGCCAACAATGGGCTGAGCTGAAAGAATTCGCCTATCGTACCGAAATCAATACGCTCGATCGCGAATCCGCCGATACCCTGCTGATGAACGAGATCGGTCTCGTTCGCATCGAAGTTGCTCGTCCTCTCGTTTTCGATCCCTATCGATCGGACCGGACCACGGGCAGTTTTATCCTCATCGACCCGGTTGCCAACGCCACAGTAGCGGCCGGTCTAATCTCCGGCGCTGCCTCGGCTTCCAAGCGTAGCGGAGCTTCCGCCAATGTTGCTTGGTGCATCGACGATGGCGTTCTCCGGATTTCCGGCGCCCCGCTTTCCGGCAGCACAGACACGGAACCGATACACGATCCGGAGACCCTTCATATTCTCGACCTCCTTTTGGAACGGCTGGGGGGGAAGCCATCATGAAAGCTGCTGCCGCACGTGATTCCATCAGCACTGCTCTTGCGCGCTCAGCCGCGGTGTGTCTGACCTGCAGCTTTCAGGCCGAAGACATGGTCGTCCTCGATCTCCTCAGGGAACAACGACCGCACATTCCTGTGCTGTTCCTCGATACCGGTTATCATTTTCCGGAAGTCTATCTCTATCGCGATGAGATGACGGCGCGTTATGGCTTGAACCTGGTCAATGTGATGCCGCGCCAGACCGTTCCCGAACAGGAAGCGGCGTTCGGCATTTTGTATCAGTCACAACCGGATCGCTGTTGCAAGCTGCGGAAAGTCGAACCTCTGTTTGCCTCGCTGGAACCATATGATGTTTGGTTTACCGGTTTGCGTCGCGCTCAATCGCCCACGCGCGCGAATCTTCAAGTCATCGATCGTTTTCCTCTTCCTTCTGGTAAAGAGCTGATGAAGGTCAGCCCGCTCGCCGACTGGACTACCAAGGAAGTTTGGTCCTTTGCCAGCGAGCGCGGCATCCGGCTCCTGCCGCTTTACGACCTTGGTTACACGAGTATCGGTTGTCAGCCGTGCACCGCTCTTCCTGCCGAACCGGGCAACGAGCGTTCAGGTCGCTGGGCAGGCCATAAACTCGAATGCGGCATTCACATCCCGGAAGGCGCTCCTGTGGAAGCGCACTGATGTGGAAATCCTTCTCGGATTCGTAATCGCCTTGGCGATCTCGCTCACCGGCGTGGGCGCGGGCAGCATGACCACGCCCTTGTTGATTCTTTTTCTTCGCGTTCCTCCAGCCGTGGCTGTTGGCACCGCTCTTACCTTCGGAGCCATCGTCAAAATCGCTTCCATACCCGTCTATGCTTGGCGCCGTCAGGTCAACTTACGAGTTCTTCGTCTGCTCCTCGCCGGAGGTGTTCCCGGCGTGCTGTTAGGAGCGCTCCTGCTCGATTGGCTGAAACGAACCTCTTATAGCAGCGCACTCTACACGGCCTTGGGTGCTCTGATTGTCGCCACTGCGCTTTTCCGCCTCTATCGCGTTTTTCATCCTCATCCCGAAAGTTCGATCCGCGAGCGGCCGCGTCTTCTCTGGTCGCTCGCGTTTCCTATCGGAGCGGAAGTCGGGTTTTCCTCCGCGGGAGCCGGTGCATTGGGATCGCTATTGCTGTTGACATTCACTCGCCTCGCGCCCGCGGAAGTGGTGGGCACGGATCTGTGCTTCGGCCTCGTTCTGTCCGGGGTCGGCAGCGTCGTTCAGATCGGAGCGGGGAACTACGACCCTGCGCTTCTGCTGAAGCTTGTCATCGGAGGATTGGCAGGTGCTGCAGCCGGGTCCCTGCTCGCCGGCCGCATCGCCCAAAAGCCATTGCGCATCGCTCTATTGCTGGCGCTCATCGTTCTCGGCGCGCAAATCGCCTTTCACGGACACTCGGCGGCCCCCGTGTTCCACGCCATGCTGCACACGCCCGCGCGTTAGAACGCTCTACACCGGGTGAGTTCGGTTGTTCGATAGAATCGGCAGTGGTTTCTTCCGAGCGAGTCTTCCTGCTCTCTCCCGCGAGGGCCGGCGGACGCCGATATGAAATGCTGCTGCGCGAGCAGGCACGCTTCGACTTGGCTGTAAAGCTTGGGCAGGGTGCCGCCACGATCGGCGAGGTCTACAGTTTTATCAGCGGCTTATATTTTCGAGGCAAGATGGCCTATGCCGAGGCTTTTCGGAGCGCTCCTCCGGGCATCCCTCCTGTTTTGGTCATCGTGCCCGGCATGGGCCTCGTTCCTCCCGAGACACCCGTCGCGATCGAGCAACTCCGCGCAATCGCAGATATCCCCGTGGACGAACATAACGACGCGTACCGAGAGGCCCTGTTGCGCGCCGCGCGATTGCTGGATCGATATGCAGGACCAACATGCTTGCACGTGCTGCTCGGCAGCATTGCGAGCGGAAAGTATACCGGCCCGCTTGTTGAGATTTTCGGCGAGCGTCTGGTGTTCCCGCTCGATTTTGTCGGCCGTGGCGACATGAGCCGGGGCGGACTGATGCTGCGTCATGCTCATTCGGGGATCGAATTGTCGTACGTCCCAGTGTACGGAGCAGTGCGGCACGGCACTCGCCCACCCAGGTTGGAGCGATGGCGGAAGCCATAATCTTTGTTGGCCTCCAAGGGTCCGGCAAAACAACGTATTTCCTGAATCACTTTGCCGGGACGCACGCGCACGCCAGTCGCGATGTGCAGCAGACTGCGGAACGGGAAACGGCATTCATTCGCGAATGCCTTTCCACGGGGCGCTCGTTCGTAGTGGACGATACCAACGCGACCAGGGCCACGCGCGCTCCCCACATCCGGGAAGCGAAGGCCGCCGGATTTCAGGTGCTCTGCTACTTTTTCGATACGCCCGTCAGAACCGCGATTGGACGCAACAATCATCGCAAGGACAAGAAACCGATTCCCGTTCCTGCGATCCTCCGTACCGCAAAGCGCCTCGAGCCGCCATCCCTCGAAGAGGGAATCGACCAAATCCGCACCGTCACCCCAGAGCGTGCCTCTGAAGATTAAGGACGAATTTCAGCTGGAGGATGAAAGCGTCGCACATGGATCTCCCGCTCGCGCTTACGAGTCTGGGCTATGTCATAGGAAGCTTGCATCCGCATGAGGATATCCATTTTGACGCCAAATGCTTTTTCGATGCGCAGTGCCATGTCGCCCGATAGATTTGCTTTTCCATTGAGCAAACTGGAGAGTGCAGGCCGGGAAACCTGAAGCGCCGCGGCGGCAGCAGTCACGGAGAGGCCCGCCGGTTCGATGATCTCTGTCCGAATGAAATCGCCAGGGTGGGGCGGATTCTTCATAGCCATGGTTCTTGCTCCTGTCCTTCAGTGGTAATCTTCCAAATTCAAGTCGCAGATCTCGTGCTCCGCGGCGCCGATGCGAAACGCCAAACGGCGATTGCGGGTAGCCGTCAGACTCCATGTGCCTTTTCGATCGCCGGTCAGAGTATGCACCTTCCAGCTCGTGAGGGCTCGCAGTTCCTCGGCGTCATTCAGGTCATCAAGAAACGCCAGCATCTTCCGCAACTTATCCGCGGTCTCGGGTGGGACGCCTTTAACGCGGTCTTCCTCGTACAGCCGTTGCAGGCCCTTATGGGCGAAATTCCGTATTTTTACCGATAGGCTGTAGCCTGTAGCTTAACACTTATCAAAGTAAAAACTCTAGGCGGCAAGAGAGTACATTCAAGCGGATCTCCCCCAGCAAGGCGCTCCTCCAGCAAACGAACATTCGCACGTTACAATGACAGTTCATGTCTGGACTGCTCGCCGGTAAGACCGCGCTCGTTTTGGGCGTTGCGAACCGATGGAGCATTGCCTACGCAGTTTCGTCCGCGTTCGTTCGCGAAGGCGCGTCGCTCATTCTGACGTACCAGGGTGAGCGCCAACGTCGCACAGTCGAAGAGCTTGGTGCGGAGCTGAAAGCGGCTAAAATCTTCAACTGCGATGTCACCAAACAGGAAGAGCTTGACCATCTCGCGGCGGAACTGAAGACGGCCGCGCCATCGCTTGACGCGGTAGTCCACAGCATCGCCTTCGCCAACAAAGATGATTTAAGCCGTCCCTTTGTCGAAACCAGCCGCGACGGTTTTCTGCTTGCGCACGAAGTGAGCGCCTATTCGCTCGTTGCCGTTGCGCGCACCGTCGCGCCCATGATGAACGGTGGTTCCATTACCACGTTGACCTATCTCGGATCCACGCGGGTCGTGCAGAACTATAACGTGATGGGTGTCGCTAAGGCCGCGCTCGAAGCTTCTATGCGTTACCTGGCCAGCGATCTCGGGTCCCGCGGCATCCGCGTGAACGCAATCTCGGCCGGCCCTATCAAAACAGCTTCGGCGCGAGGCATCAAAGATTTTTCGAAGGTTTTGGATTTCGTGGCTTCTTTCGCACCGCTGCGCCGTAACACCGATCCCGCCGAAGTCGGCGACGCGGCCGTTTTCCTGGCCAGTGATTTAGGGCGCGGTGTTACAGGAAACGTATTATTCGTAGATGCTGGATTCCAAACCGTCGGCATAGGCTTGGGTGAGTGAAGCCAGACCTCCAGCAGAGAAACACCCATCGGATACCATCGGGCGCTCCAAACATTTCAGCCGCCCGCGCGTCTCAATTGACAGCGATTTTCCGGCTTAACTATCCTAGAGAGTTCAAGCGTCGAAAAGGCGCGTCAGCGCAAGTTGCGATATCGCAACCTCGTGCTGCAACCCGGACGGGCTTATTTCAGAGCTTTGTCCTTATTGACTGACAATATGATCCAGGTTCAAGACCTTACTAAGAAGTACGCGCGCCACGTCGCGGTGAATGACATTTCGTTCTCAGTGGAAAAAGGCGATATCGTCGGTTTTCTGGGACCCAACGGAGCCGGTAAAACTACGACCATGCGCATCCTGACATGCTTCTTGCCGCCCAGCGCCGGAAAAGCGACTGTCGGCGGATTTGACTGCTTTGAGCAGCCGTTCGAAGTCAAGAAGCGCATTGGCTATTTGCCGGAGATGCCGCCCCTTTATCCGGAAATGAGCGTGCAGGACTACATCATGTTTGTCGCGCGCCTCAAGAATGTTCCGGCGGCCGACGTCAAAACGCGCACCGAGCAGGTGATGGAGCGCTGCTCCGTCGCGGATGTCAAAACCAAGCTGATTTCCAAGCTTTCCCGAGGCTATCGCCAGCGCGTCGGTCTCGCCCAGGCCATCATTCACAATCCCGACGTGTTGATTCTCGATGAGCCCACCTCTGGTCTCGATCCCAAGCAAATAACGGAAACACGGGATCTGATCAAGAGCCTGTCCGGCGAACACACCATCATCCTCAGCACGCATATCCTTCCCGAGGTCGAGGCTGTCTGCCGCAAAGTCATCATCATCAACCGCGGGCGGCTCGTCGCTACCGATTCAGTCGAGCATTTGAAGTCTACCGGCGTTGGCAACACCATGCAGGTCCAGTTGGACACGGCCGGTACAGCCGATGCCGCCGCCGTGCACCAGAAACTCGAACAGGTTCCGGGAGTAAGCAAAGTTGTCGAGAAATCCGTCTCTGATTCTCGCCTCGTCTTCGAAGTCGACGGTTTGCCCGATCGCAATCCGCGGCCCGATGTCGCGCGTGCCGTTGTTCATGCCGGTTGGAATCTCCTTGAGCTCAAATCGGCTACCTTGTCGCTCGAAGAGGTCTATCTGCAGTTGACCGGCGAAACTCATCAGGTCACGGACGGAGCCGTAGGGGGAGGCGTGCAGTGAGAAACATTTGGACAATTGCCCGTCGTGAGCTGTACGCCTACTTCGTATCGCCGATTGCTTGGGTTTTGCTCACGATTTTCGCGTTCCTGAGTGGCGTCTTTGCCTACGATCTCAGCGCCCTGTTCGTACGCCAGTCACTCGAAAGCCAAATGAGCGGTCAGTCGTTCCCCATGAACCTCAACGAGCAGATCATCGCCCCGCTCTTCTCCAATATCGCCGTGATCGGTCTGTTCCTGATCCCGCTCGTAACTATGCGCTTGTTCGCGGAAGAGAAACGTCAGGGAACCATCGAGCTGCTGGTCACCTCGCCCGTTCACGATCTGGAGATCGTCCTCGGCAAATGGCTTTCCGCGGTCCTCATGTACGGCGCCCTGCTGGTCGTGCTGCTGGTTGACATATCTTTCGTGTTCGCGTATGGCAACCCGGATTGGAAACCCATTGCGACTGGTTTTCTGGGGCTTCTGCTGTTCGGAGCTTGTCTTCTCGCCA
The DNA here is from genome assembly GCA_963722935.1 of uncultured Acidobacteriaceae bacterium. Lineage (GTDB taxonomy): Bacteria > Acidobacteriota > Terriglobia > Bryobacterales > Bryobacteraceae > Bog-105. Next base: position 1,455,613 of record CAVROY010000004.1, read on the forward strand.
TTGGAACCTTTGTATCGACCTTGACCAAAAATCAAATCGTCGCGGGCGCCATCTGCTTCGCGGTGTCCCTCTTGCTCTGGATCGCAAGCTGGTCTTCCTTCAGCAGCTCGCCCATCGCGCAGTTCTTTTATCAGCTCTCAATTGTGAGTCACCTCGACAGTTTCTCGCGAGGCGTCATCGACACGAAAGACGTGATTTATTACCTCTCCATGATTTTCTTCGGTTTGTTTCTGACTTCGCGCGCTCTTGAATCTCTGCGGTGGAGGTCCTAATGCCAGATCAGACCGTCTCTGAACAAGTGCCGAAACCCGCGAAATCTAAAAATAGCGTCTCGGCTCGTCAAGCGCGTTATGGCGCCACTGCTCTGCTGTACACTCTCGTCGTCATCGCGGTTCTGATCCTCATTAACTGGCTGGCGCAGATGCCGCGCTTCAATAAAAGCTTCGACACCACCAGCAACAAGCGCTTCACGCTTTCGCAGGAGACTCAGAAGCTCGTCAGGAATCTCAAGACGGACGCGACCATCACCTACATCGACAAGGGCAGCAATTTCGACCAGGCGAAAGGTATGCTCGACCGTTATAAAAATCTTTCGCCGAAGGTGCACGTCCAATACATCGATTATCAAAAGCAGCCCACTGTCGCTCGCGCTTACGGTTTGCGCTTTCCCGGCACCGCCTACGTCGAAATAGGGCCGCGCCGTGAAGAAGCCAAAGCAGTCACCGAAGAGGGAATCACCGGAGCTTTCCTGAAAGATCTGAAAGGCGTCCGAAAAGTTTGCGTCGTGAATGGCAGCGGAGAGCACCGCCTCGACGATACCGGTGACACTGGCCTGTCGGCTTTCAAAACGCTGCTGCAGCGCGATAATTATGAAGCCAATCCGGTCACTCTGCTGGACAAAACGGCTGTCCCCTCCGATTGCACCGTTCTTGTAATCGCTGGTCCGCAAGCTAACTACACTCCCAATGAAGTGACCGCTATCAAGGATTACGTCGAGAATGGCGGCCGCGCCATGGTCCTTCTCGATCCCCCGCTCGATTTTGGACGCGAGCATATCGCTCCCAACCCTCAGTTGGTCAACCTTCTCAAGTCCTGGGGTGTCACGGACAACGCAGATCTTGTTTTGGAACAGAATCCAATCGGCCAGCTCTTCAACATCGGTCCGGAGATGCCGCTGATTACCACCTATGAGTCCCAGCCCATCGTCAGCGAATTGAAAGAGGCGACAGGTCTCCCCATCACGCGTTCCCTCGACGTGAAAAACGGCGACAAGACGACAGTCGATAAGTTATTCTCGACCACGAATCAAGCTATCGCGACCACGCACCTCGATTCACCCGATCTGGCAAAATATCAGGACAAAAAAGGTCCCTTCGTCCTCGGCGCCGCGGTGACATACAACACCGGCAAACCGCCCTCTTCGGGCCGTGTCGTTGTCATTGGCACCTCGGCTTTCATCGATAACGGCACCATCGGGTTTCAGGGCAATCGCGACCTCGCGCTCAATGCCATTAATTGGCTCTCTTCCGATGAAGACCTGATCTCCATACGCCCGAAAGCGCCCGAAGACCGGCGCCTCAACGTAACTCAGCGCCAGATGAGCACGTTCTTGTATACCGACATGGTGGCGATCCCGTTGTTCATCATCATTTCCGGTGTGTTGATTTTCGTGAAGCGGAGATAGGATGAGTTCGAGAAACTTACTGATAGCAGCTATTGTTCTCGCTGCTCTCAGCGGACTTGTCTGGTGGACCAAGCGTCACCCGGAAACATCCACTACAACGGCAACACCTTCTGCGCCCAAGCTCGCCGATATTTCGGCAGGCCAGATTAAAGAATTGGATCTGGCTAAGCGCGGCGGACCTACTATTAAGCTTCAGCGTCAGAACGGCACATGGCAGATTACCAGCCCCGAAACTTTGCCCGCTGATCAGGACGCTGTGAGCACCTTAGTGGGTACTCTGAGCCCTGTGAATGCCGACGGCATCGTTGAAGACAAGCCGTCCGATCTCGCCAAATTCGGTCTCAAAGATCCTAACCTCACGGTCAGTGTTCATGAGGCGAATGGAAAAACCGACAATCTATATTTCGGAGACGACGTGCCCGCTGGCTCACTCGTGTATGTCCGCGTCGGAACGGACCCGAAAGTCTACACCGTCTCTTCCGGGACCAAGACCTCGCTGGACAAGAGCGCGAACGATCTTCGCGACAAACGCCTCCTTACGTTCAATTCCAACCAGCTCAGCCGCATTGAATTGGTTACTTCCAAATCCGATATCGAATTTGGAAAGAACAATCAGAACGAATGGCAAATTCTGAAACCGCAGCCCTATCGCGCCGACAGCTTCCAGGTGGAGGAGCTCTTGCGTAAATTGACCGACGCAAAAATGGATCTGTCGGGAACCGCCGATGATTTGAAGAAAGCAGCCGCTGCTGCCGCTTCCGGCCAGCCGGTTGCCACTGTCAAAGTTTCCGACGCTTCCGGAACGCAAACGCTCGACGTCCGCAAGAATAAAGACGACTTCTATGCCAAGAGCAGCGTCGTCAACGGCGTTTACAAAATTTCCTCGGATCTGGGCAAAGCTGTTGAACAGCCGCTCGACGACTTCCGCAACAAGAAAATATTCGATTTCGGCTTCAACGATCTGACGAAATTTGAAATTCAGGACGGCGCCACGGTCAAAACCTACGTGCGGACGGGCACGGACTGGAAGCTTAACGGCAAAACGATGACTTCCGGTTCCGTTCAGAGCGTCATCGATAAGCTTCGGGATCTGGCCGCGAGCAAGTTTGTGGATACCGGATTCACCACGCCGTCTCTCACGATTACTGTTTGGTGGAACGATGGAAAACGCACCGATAAAGCCGAATTCTCCACTTCGAACAACGGCTACATCGCGCGCCGCAACAACGAGCCCGCCCAATACCTCATCGATAACCAGGCCGTAAAGGATATCCTGGAAGCAAGTAAAGCAATTCAGCCGGCGCCCTCCGCGAAGAAGTAAAGGCTACGACCGCTGGCGAGCACCCCAGGGCGCGAAGTTACCGTTCTGCGCGGTTTGGAAAGGCGCTCATGTCTGCTCTCAATACAGATCTCTACCAGCTCACAATGGCCGCCGGTTATTTCACAACCGGTAAGGCCAACCAGATCGCTACATTCGAGCTGTTGGTCCGCCGTCTCCCCGAGCATCGGAACTTTCTAGTGGCCGGCGGTCTCGAACAAGCTGTCGAATATCTGAAGGCCTTTAGTTTCGATTCCGAAGAGATCGGTTATCTCCGCTCTCTCGCCGCCTTCAGAAATACGCCGCCCGAGTTTTTCGATTTTCTTGGCAAACTCCGCTTCACCGGTGATCTCTTCGCGATTCCGGAGGGTACGCCCGTTTTCGCCAATGAACCGATCGCCATCGTTCGCGCTCCGCTCGTGGAGGCTCAGATCGTCGAAACATATTTGCTGTCCACTTTCGCATTCCAGACCTCTATCGCGTCCAAGGCGGCGCGCTGCGTATTGGCTGCGGAAGGCCGTCCGATCGTAGAATTCGGCAGCCGCCGCGCGCACTCACCCGCGGCCGGTGTTTTGGCTGGCCGCGCCGCCTATCTGGGTGGTTGTTCCGGAACCAGCAACGCGGAAGCGGGTCGGCTCTTCGGCATTCCGGTCTTCGGAACGGCCGCGCATTCCTGGACTATGTCGTTCGCTTCAGAGGAAGAATCCTTCCGCGCGCTCCAGCGCGTGCTGGGCGAAGCGACTGTTTTCCTGCTCGACACATACGACACGCTCGAAGCCGCCCATCTCGCCGCCCGCCTCGGGCCGCCCCTTTGGGGTGTTCGTCTCGATAGCGGAGATCTAGTCGCCCTCTCGCGTGAAGTGCGGCGCATCCTCGACAACGCCGGCCTGCAGGATGCCAAAATTTTCGCAACCAACGATCTGAACGAATACCGTGTTGCGGATTTGATCCGCGCAGGCGCGCCATTCGATGCCTTCGGCGTCGGCACCCAGCTCTCCACATCCGCCGACGCTCCTGCTCTCTCCGCGGTCTATAAATTAGTCGAGCTGCAGCGTGGCGACACGCTGCAATACGCTGCCAAGTTCAGCGATGAAAAAAGCACGCTTCCAGGCGCTAAACAGATCTATCGCTATCCCGACCGTGATGTCGTTGCGCTCTATAGCGAGTGCAATGACGATTTTCGGGGTGCGCCGCTGGTTCGCCCGGTCATTGTCCATGGCGAATTAGTCGAGCCGCTGCCTCCGCTCGAGAAAGTCCGCACCAGCACGCAAGCCGCGGTCGCCGCTTTGCCCCCTGAACTTCTTTCACTAACCGAATCCGCAAACTATCCCGTGGACATCAGTCCGCGACTACTGGATCTGGCCGAGGGTCTTCGCCAGGATTACCAGCTCGTACGGTCGTAGCACGATGAGGACGATTTTTTTCGATGTCGATACGCAGCTCGACTTTCTCTATCCCGCCGGAGCTCTTCCGGTTCCCGGAGCCGCAGGCATCGTCCCATCCCTAGCTCAACTGACAGGCTTCGCCACTGCCCATCGCATCCCGATCGTCTCAACCGCCGACGCCCATACTGAAGACGACCCTGAATTCAAAACCTGGAAACCCCACTGCGTCGCCGGAACCGCTGGTCAGCAGAAATCGGCCGGAACGCTGCTCCCGCATCCGCTCATTTTGACGACGGAAGCCGGTGCACTCCATCCCCTCTCAACCGCTGTTCTCGATGCGCAACAGATCATCGTCGAAAAGCAGCAGCTTGATTGCTTCTCGAACCCGAATCTTCGGCCTCTATTGAAGATGCTCAAAGCCGATCGATACGTCGTCTATGGAGTGGCGACGGAGCTTTGCGTCCAATGTGCGGCTTTCGGTCTGCTCGAAGCCGGTGCTGAGGTCGAGCTCGTTTCGGATGCGATCATGAGCCTCAATGCATCGGAGGAACACAGAATGATCCGCCGTTTCGAGGCGCAGCGCGGCCGCCTCACGACCCTTGCGGCTGTTATCGGGTGAACGTTACTGAGTGCTGCCCCGCGGGTAGCAGAATCGAATTCCCATTCTGTCCTGTTGCCGCTTTCCAGAATGCAGCCCCGTCTACCTCAACGGACGAAATCGGCGATCCTAAAACAGCAACCGCCCGGCTGCTGCTCGCATACGAAAGTTCCACTCGGTTCGCAGAGCCGGATGCGGATCGAATATCACCGTTAAAGTCACTGATGGTGATCGCTGAGGCCGCCGTGCCCACCGTGATCCGATGCTTGCCCGCCGGCGCAAGTACAGAGTCTGCATTCTGAATCGGCCACACGTGTCCGTCGATCTCTGCCGGCCCTTGCCACGCCAGGCGTGTCGGTTCGGACGCTTCCATTTCGATATCGTCGACGTTCTTCTGGACGGCCTTTGCGGTTGTCGCCGCGGCGGGAATCAAACTCAGGTCCTCTTTCTCGAGTGAGTTCTCAAAATACAGCGCCACTCTCGCAAACGAGGCGGCCGCCTGGTGCACCAGCTCCAGCAGCTCGATACCCGTCTGTTTCTTCGTCGGATACACGTCCTGATAGCGCTCGACGACGTTGATATCCACGGCGATGTGGGCTCGGTCGGGCGTTAGTTCCCGATACTTCTCGGCCAGCTTCGAGTACCGCTCCGGCCCGAGATTCCAAAGTGTTGCCGGATCTTCTACTAACAGCGTGCTGTGCCGCGCCTGAATCAGCGGCAGGCTCCGCGCCACGTCTGCCCCCAGCGCATCTCGTATGCCTGGTTCGAACCGATCGTCAATATGCGTCAGGATGACATCCAGGTACGGTTTGGAAGTTTTCAGCCGGTCGATCACGTCCAGCCAATCCGCTTGCATCCGTGACGCCAGTTGCGCCCGATAGTCCAGGAACTTCCGCAGCCCCTGCGGATTCCTTTCCACCGCATAAGACGAGCTTGGATCGAAAAGCAGTTTCGGATCGAATCCGCCCACTTTCTTGAAATCCTGCCGGATGTCGTCGTTCATAGGCGTAAATCGGGCCGGGTTGGAAGCGCCCTCGAGTGATTCGAAATACAATTCCGCCACGTTCACGCCATCCCAGTCGAATTCGCGAAGCAGCTCCGTGACCTCTTTCTCTACCGCGCGGTGACAATCCGGGTTCTGCAGATTCATCAGCTTTCGCCAATCCAGTTGTGCATCTTGCCCCACCCCCGTCTTCTCGCGCCACTCGGGATGATCGGCCCAAAACTTCTCGCTGACGTGCGGCAGCTCCAGCCATGCATAGACTAAAATTGCGTTGCGATGGCACGCTTCGATGAGTCTCCTGAGAAACTCGTCTTGCGCAGGATCCGGGTCCACGTTGTGCCATGCCGCAACATGCAAAACTCCGACACCGGATCGTCTCCATCTCCGCGCCAGGTAATCGAGGTCGGCTCGAATCCGGTAAGAAGAATCGAAGAACGCCCATAAATTGGTCGTCCGGACTTGGATAGGAAGACCCAGATCGACGAGTGCCTGCAGCAGATACGGATACCGCTCGATTCCAGTCTCGCCCGGACCCGTCGCCATCCACAAAATCGCGCCATGCGCGGTGCGCTTTCCTGCCAGAACCGGAACCCCGTGCCACTTCTCGGTCGCAAACACCTGGAAACCAGCGGGCAGTCCGGTACCTGGAACACTAACCGGCTGCTCCCAGATGATCTGCATCTTGACCGCGTGTGTGTCGCAAATCTGCCGGACGGAGATGACGTCGCTCTTTCCCGTTATGCCCAGCTTCTCGTCCGCCGGCCCAATACCTTCAAGAACCACGATGTGGTTTTCCGCCAATTGCGCTATATCGGCCTGTGCATCATGTCCGATCACCACAATCCCGGCGTTTGGGCCCGCCTCTTCCGTTATGCCAACCGAGCCGAAGATCTTTTTCCATGCTCCGTCCTCGATTCCCATCGTGCGAAACGTTGTCGCTCCGCAAAGCCCGGGCAGCAGAATGCCCGCAACCAACCCAAACTGAACTAATCGCTTCATTTCGTCCTCGCCAGCCACAAGCTCACCCGAATATCGTTGTAGTTGTAATGCGGCTGCTGCCACGAGTTGAACGTAAGCGCCCGCCAGGTATATGCCGCGCAGAAAGTCGACGGAAAAGTAAACATTGGGCGGCATCCACTGCAGATGGAACTTCACCCCAGGTCCCAGCTCAAGCGTATTCGCCCAGTATTGATTCTTCACATCGCGCACGTAATTTGCGTTCCATAGAACCTGCATGGCCTCACCATGAACACGGAAGGTGTGCCCAGCCCGATGCTGCGAATAGAACATCCAGTCTTTATCGAAGCGGCTCACATAAATCGCATCGTCCGTGGTCTCGTAAAACCACCCTGGCGTGCGGCTCCCGAGCAAGCTTCCGAATCCCTTCGCGAAATTCAGTCCGCCGCGGTAATCCGGCACCGCTCGATCATGCGAATTGAACAGGTATTTGAACGATTCCCCGGCTTCCGCCCACCCAGTAAAGTGATGCCATTGCCTCGAACTCGCGCCGACCCCCAAGATGAGGGCCGTCTCGGAAAGATATCCAGGTCCATAAGCCGTCCGAATAGAGCCTCGAATATCGCCATCGAACCGGGCAGAAAAATACAGCGAGAACGCCTGGTTCGCGCCTTTCCAGGGAAGTGGTATCGTCCGCTTCACTTGTCCATACGAGAACAAGTCTTTCCATCGCGACGAAAACATCGGCAGCATCCACATCGTGGTCTGCGGCAAGACGTCTCCGTTCAAGACGTGATACGCTTTCGTCGCTTCCGATTCCACCAGCGGATCTTCCCCGTGCCGCGCCTGGTCAAACCACGAAAGTGCCTCAGCGTCCTCTTTCGCCTGGTTGTATGCCCAGCCCAGCTTCAACATAATCTGCGCGTCGTCGGGATGTTCCTCGTGCGCCTGCAGCAGATAACGAATCGCATCTTTCGTATACCCGAGGGCAAAACTCTTCATCCCCATAGCTCTCGCGTCTGTGCCGTTCGCACTACTCGCTCCTGCACTCGGCTTCGAAGTATCGGCTGCCGGTCTCTTCTTAAACCCGCGGAGTTCATCCACCTGCTCCCGCGACAAACGGTCTGATGGATCTATTTTCAAAACCAGATTGAACTGTTCGATCGCCTCGTCTTTCTTGTGCATCGCCAGATACAAGAACGCCAGTTCGCGCCGCAATGCTATGTTTTCCGCGTCCAGTTTCAAGGCATTCAGGAATTCGTAGGGATACGGATAACGCTTATCCAAATGTTCGAGCGCCTGCTCCGCGGTTCGCGATTCGGTCGACCGCGATGCCACCAGAAACGCCGCCCTCGCCTCCTCCGTTCGATTCAGCTCCTGCCAGACTCTTCCCAGAATCAACAGCAACTCGCCCATTTGCGACTTAAGGCGGTGGCAAATCTCATATTGTTCGGCAGCCAGCGGCAGCTCGTCGCGCAATTCCGCAAGCTGCGCCAGCTCCCAATGAGCGCTGAACATCGAAAGGTCGTTCGGCATTGCCGATCTTGCCAAAGCTTCTTTCCAGCGCTCGATTCCGTCCTTTAACGGCGTATCGATGTTCCTGAATGCCTGTTCCGCGGTGGCTCGAGTCGCCGCCGTGCCGCTATGCCGCAGCCGGTCGAACATGCGCCTGGCCTCAATCGGCTTTTTGGTCTCAAACGCCAGGAACGCGTATTCGAGCGTCGCCGTTTCGTCCGCCGCGTTCAGGCGCATCGCACTCTCGAACTCGTCGCGTGCGTCTTCGTTCTCGCCTGCCTTCAGCAGCGTATACGCTAGATCTTTGTGGGCCGCCGCGTTTCCCGGCTGTTGCGCCAACCCTTTACGGAAGAAGTCGATCGCCGCATCATAGTCTTTCCGCGCAGCCGCCTGATACGCCTGGTTGAGGTCGGCGTCCCCGGCAGTCTCTCCATACAGGCACAGCGCACTTGCGAAGAAAACACTCGCGATAGCGAACTTTGGAATATAGGCAATCCGCGTCACGGCTAGCTGTTGATCTAGTCGGCCCAGCAGCCGTGGATTCTCACGCCACGAACCGTGCCCGGCCACCGCTTACATCGCTAAAATTGGAACCGTGCCTCGCTTCCCTGGTGTAGATTTTCTCCAATTTGACTCACTTTTGAGCGAACAGGAGCTTCTGGTTCGCCAAACCGCCCGCCAGTTCGTCGATGATCGTGTTCTGCCCGTCATCCGTGAGGCATTCAACACCGGTGCCTTCCCCAAGCAGCTGATCTCCGAAATGGGCCATCTCGGCTTTCTGGGCGCCAATCTGGAGGGTTACGGCTGTGCCGGTATGAACAACATCGAGTACGGTTTGATCATGCAGGAGCTGGAGCGCGGCGATTCCGGTATTCGCAGCTTTGCCAGTGTGCAAGGCGCGCTCGTCATGTATCCCATTTACACCTACGGCTCAGACGAACAAAAGGAGCACTGGCTCCCGGCCTTGCAATCCGGCCAGGCGGTTGGCTGCTTTGGCCTAACCGAGCCCGGCTTTGGTTCAAATCCCGCCGGTATGCGCACCATCGCTGAAAAGCGCGGCGACCAATGGATCTTAAACGGCGAAAAAACGTGGATCACCAACGGTTCTATCGCCGACATCGCAGTGGTCTGGGCCCGCACGCCGGAGGGCATTCGCGGCTTTCTGGTCAAAAACGGAACGCCCGGTTACGCAACCAGCGATATCCACGGAAAGCTGTCCATGCGCGCTTCCGTCACGTCCAGTCTTCAGTTTTCCGACTGTGCGATTCCGGAAGCCAACCAGTTGCCTTGTGCAAAAGGCCTGAAAGCGCCGCTCGCCTGCCTATCGCAAGCCCGCTTCGGCATCGGCTGGGGCGTCATTGGCGCGGCCATGGATTGCTATGAGACCGCTCGCGCCTATACTCTCGCCCGCAAGCAGTTCGACGAGCGGCCGATCGCCAGCCACCAGCTCGTGCAGGAAAAGCTCGCGTCCATGATTACCGAAATCAGCAAGGCCCAGTTGCTCGCCCACCACGTGGCGAAGCTAAAGGACGCCGGTAAAGCGGAGCCCGCCCACATCTCCATGCTGAAACGCAACAATGCCGCCATCGCGCTCGATTGCGCGCGGCTTAGCCGCGATCTGCTGGGCGCCAACGGCATTATGGACGAATATCCGATCATGCGCCACATGTGCAACCTCGAAACCGTGAAGACCTACGAAGGAACCGAGCACATCCACACGCTCGTGATCGGCGAAAAAGTAACCGGCGTTCCGGCCTATCGCTGATCTGCCAGGCCTACGCTAAATACGTCCGTGGACTTGTCCCCAAATTTGAGACAAACAGTTAACACTCAAAATTCATCGAATGGAGAATTGAGTCAATGGGATTGTCTCGCAGGCAGTTCACGAAAGAGTTCAAATTAGCCGCCGTACGGCGGCTGGAACAGGGCGTATCGATCGGGGAGGTGGCGAGGGGAGTGGAAGTCAATCCGAACGTGCTGCACCGCTCGCTTCGCGAGTTCCGAGAAGCGCCCGGCAATGTATTCCCCGGCAACGGCAAGCAGCGCTGGTCCGAAGGACGGATCGCTGAACTGGAAAGAAAGATCGGCCAGCAGGCACTGGAGATTGATTTTTTGAAGGGGTGCTTGCAGCGCATCGAGGAACAGCGGATGCTGCACGCGTTAACTGGGAAATCCGCCGTCTACCGGAAGATCAAAGAAGAAATGAGTGTCGGCCGAGGACTTACGGCGAAGTGCATGATGCAACTGGGGCGGGTAAGTCGCGCCAGCTTCTACCGCTTGGATGAGAGCACCCGTGCGAGCCGCGACGCGGATATGGATCTGCGGGATGCGATCCAACGGATTGCATTGCAGTGGCCGAGCTATGGGCGACCGAGAATCACGGCGGAACTGCGGCGCGGCCGATGGAAGGTGAATCCCAAACGTGTTATCGCATTCTGCGGCAGGACAACCTGCTGTTTATCGGGAAGCGGAGGTTCGTCCTGATAACTGATTCCAATCACGGCCGCCGGGTCTACCCGAACCTGGCGCACACGATGGCGCTGACCGGCGTGGACCAGCTTTGGGTAGCCGATATCGCGTACATTCGGCTGCGCGAGGAATTCGTCTTTTTAGCAGTCATCCTCGACGCCTTCTCGCGACGCGTAATCGGTTGGGCTTTGGATCGGACCTTGGAAGACCAGTTAACGTCCGTAGCTACGCGGCGTCTTCCGCATGAGTTTTGACAGCCATTGGGAAATCTATCTATCCAATGAGGACGCCGGCATCACCGACGTCCCCGCTCATCCTCTGGATGAGTTCCCGGTTGGCTATTCCTTGGCGGGTTGCGCTCCCGCAGTGGCCGCCTCGGCTTCACCAATTGCTTCCGAGTATCAGCTAAAGTCATTTTACCGGTCGATTGTTTTCATCGAATGATCAATAGTGTGTTAACCGTTTGTCTCACGCCAGGGGATAGGTTCAGAATTATATCTGGTGAGCGCGGAAGGAATCGAACCTTCAACCTAGTGATTAAGAGTCACTTGCTCTGCCAATTGAGCTACGCGCCCGTTCCGGTGGGATGCGCGACGGATGTCGCCACCTTCAAAATATAACATCCGCCGCCGCTCTCAGCCATCGCGTCGCACCGTGTACATCGAGAACGCCGGAAGGCAGATCGCGAAGTACTCGGCGCCGTCCGGCTCGGGCGTGCTGTAGCGCACCCATTCGCCTTTCGGCGCGATCACCGCCTGCCCGGCTCGCACCTCGAGTGAACCGCCGCGATATTCCACCCGCAGAGCGCCTTTGAGAACCACCGTAAACTCATCGAACTGAGGCGTCTGACCGGGTTCCTGCCACCCACCCGGACTGCGCATGTGCGCGACGCTCACCTCCGGCGTGCCCGAATTCACCCGTCCAATGTACTCATCGATCAGCTTCGGCTTGTTGCCTGCCGCTTCCACGCGGGTCGGCTGCGAGATCAAAGTCGGTTGCTTCATGAACCATTTCAGGATAGGCGACTCGGGCATGCCGATGAGACTTCTGACCGCTCTGCCTCTCCCCGATGCGCCACGTCTTGTTTCCTGCCTTTCTCCTGCTGTTCTCGCTGGGCGCGAAAGCCGCCAGCGCGAGCTTCTCCGGCTCTGTTGTCGATTCCGCGACCGGCAAGCCGATTCCCGATGCGATCGTCACCATCGGAACCAAGGTGACGCGTACGGACGCAAAGGGCGAGTATCGTCTGGATGCAGAAGGAACCACAATCGCTGCGCGCGCCTACGGCTATTCGCGTTCCCAGATCATTGCGAAATCCAACACAACTGCGATCCAACTGAAGCTCGCTCCCGTTACACCGCGTGCCTTGTATCTCTCCTTCTGGGCGGTCGGAACGGCCAGCCTGCGTGAATCCGTGTTGCGGCTCGCCGGCAGCACGCCCGTCAATGCCGTCGTCATCGACGTCAAAGGCGACTTGGGGCAGACCTGCTTCCGCACCGGAGTCCCGCTCGCGGCACAAATTGGCGCCCAGAAGATCACAACCGTTCCCGACATGCCCGCCCTGCTCGACCGGCTTCATAGGCAGGGGCTCTACACGATTGCGCGTATCGTCACGTTCAAAGACAATGTTCTCGCCGTCGCCTGCCCGAAGCTGGCGGTCCACCAGAACGGGAACGTCTTTAAAGATCATGAGAGTCTGGCCTGGTGCGATCCATTCCTTGGCGACGTTCGCGCCTACAACATCGATCTGGCGGTCGCGGCGGCCAAAGCCGGATTCGATGAAATCCAGTTCGATTACGTTCGCTTTCCCGATGCGAAAGGAGTCGATTTCTCCGAGCCCAGCACGCGCGAATCGCGGCGCAAAGCGATCGCGCTGTTTCTTTCGGAAGCGCGCGAAAAGCTGATTCCCTATAACGTCTTTCTTGCTGCCGACGTTTTCGGTTACATCTGTTGGAACAAAGACGATACCGGAATTGGACAGCAAATCGAAGATCTTTCCGCCGTCCTGGATTACATCTCTCCGATGCTCTATCCGTCGGGATTTTTGTACGGCATCCCGAACTATCGGGATCCCGTGGCGCACCCGTACGAAATCGTGCGCCTCTCTCTGGATCGGGCGCGGGAACGGACCAAGATCGATCCGGTCCGCTTTCGTCCCTGGCTGCAGGGCTTCGCCGATTACGCCTTCGACAAACGTTCTTTCGGCGAGGAAGAAATTCAAGCGCAGATCAGAGCCGCCCAAAGCTTCGGAAGCGATGGATGGCTGCTATGGAATCCGCGCAACATCTATTCCGCCGATGCCCTTGGACCTTCAGCGAAGAAGCAAGTCCAGGCGAGCGGCGGTTCTGCCGGCGCATCCCCTCGCAGTCCGGCTGCAAACTAGCCAGCCGAACTGGCAGCAATTCGCGTACCCTCGCTTTCGCCGACCGGCGTCCCAATCCTGTTCTCAACGTATTACGCGATGCGCATGTTGTTCGCTTCGCTAGAATTGTGCCGTCTGGAGAATTCATGCCAAAATCGCAAATCGATTCTGCGGCCCTGCTGCTCGCCTCCGTTGCGGCCGCTCTGGCGCTGCTGTTGTTACCCGGCGCTTTCGCATGGCTGGCCAGCATCGGAGGCCTCATTCTCGTCCTCATTCTTTTCTCGTATGACCAGGAAGGCTATCGCTCGGTGTTCCAATCGATTGCATTCTCGACGGCTTGCGGGCTCGCCATCGTGATAGCGGCGGGAGCGATATTTCAACTGCTGGCCGCTCGTGGCGAAGTTCATCTCGCAAATGGCCAATGGTCCAGTACGTGGATGCCCCTCACCTGGATCTTCGCCTCCGTCATCGTCGGGGCGATTGACCGTGTTCGAATGGCCAATCGCGAACCGGTTGAGCTACGTCAGGCCCGTCGCGCCGCCGCGCCGCCGCCCGGTTTTATCCCCCGGACGGCAGAATTCGTCGCCGCTCCGCCTGCGCCCGTCGCATCGGCGCCATCCGGACAGCCATTTAATGAACCGCCGCCGGAGCCCGTTCCCACACCAGCCGCCGAGCCCGTGAACTCGCCTCCGGCTTATTCGCCCGCTCCCGAGCCGCAGCACGCCGGGGAGCCCATACTCGTGCGTTCGGCGCCCGTCGAACCAACGCGTCCCAGCGTTGCGCCCCTGATTCCACGAACCGGACGCGAAGCCGCCATCTACGTAAACCTGGTCGGCGAGGGTTTGAATCTGCTGCGCTCCGTTCGAGCCGAGCACGTGGGAGGCGATTACTACCGCATCATCGAAGACGTGCCCGCAGGCGAAACATGGGAATACCAAACCGGCCAAGTCGTGCGCTGCAAGAAAAGAAATCTGTCGAGCGGTAAAGCTCTGGTGGCGATGGAAGAGGCGCCGCGCGCGCAATCCTAATCGAGGGAAGTAAACCGGACATGACCATCCAGGACGACATAACGGTCGATCTTCCCACTCCCACCGGCCCCATGCGCGCGTATGTCTTTCGTCCAACGGCCGAAGGCAAATATCCCGGCCTCATGCTCTTCTCTGAGATTTTCCAGGTGACCGGCCCCATTCGCCGCACGGCCGCCATGCTGGCCGGGCATGGCTACGTCGTCGCAGTTCCGGAGGTCTATCACGAGCTCGAAGCTCCCGGCGCGATCCTCCCGTACGACCAGCGCGGAGCGGAAATCGGCAACGCCCACAAGTATGAGAAAGAACTGTCCTCCTATGATGCCGACACCCGCGCGCTCATCCAGCATCTCCAAAATCGCGACGATTGCACCGGACGCATCGGAGCCGCTGGCATTTGCCTGGGCGGTCACCTGGCGTTTCGCGCCGCCATGAATCCCGAAGTTCGCGCGACCGCCTGCTTCTATGCCACCGATATTCATTCCGGCTCGCTCGGCAAGGGAAAGAAGGATAATTCGCTCGAGCGGGCTTCCGAGATTCACGGCGAATTGCTGCACATCTGGGGCAGGCAGGACCCACACGTGCCTCTCGAAGGAAGGAATCGCATCCGCGAGCGCCTCGAAGAAGTTGGCGCGCTCTACCAGTGGATCGAGCTAAACGGCGCTCACGCTTTCCTGCGCGATGAAGGCTACCGGTATGATCCCGCGCTCGCGTATCAATGCTACGCTCTGGTCTTCGAGCTGTTCCACCGCCGCTTGCAGTAACC
The DNA here is from genome assembly GCA_963722935.1 of uncultured Acidobacteriaceae bacterium. GTDB lineage: Bacteria > Acidobacteriota > Terriglobia > Bryobacterales > Bryobacteraceae > Bog-105. Next base: position 1,470,692 of record CAVROY010000004.1, read on the forward strand.
GCAATCCGCTGCCGGTTGTCTCACCAGCAGCAGGTAGTTCGATGAAATGGGTTTCACTGGCGTTCTTTATCCTGGGCATCGTCTGCCTTCCCGTGTGGCCCTACAGTTCCAGTTGGCGCCTGTACCCTACCATATTTTGCTGGTTCCTCGCCGTTCTCACTTTTCTTGTGAGTATCTTCGCGAAACGCGGCAGCACCGTCTGGCGCCATAAGGGCCAGGGATAACTGCAGTCCGTCCTGCGAACCGCGCTATCGAAGTCCTCAGCCTGCCAGAGTTGCTGGGTAACGGCTTCTACGAAAAGCCTAGTCTCACGGGGTGAGGAGCACAACACAGATGCGCCACGCATTGAGGATTTCTCTAATTTCGAGTTTGCTACTCGTTCCGATTGGCCTCACGGCACAGCAGAAAGATCACAATGACGCTTTCGTTCGTGGGCCGGCGAGTCAAAGCCACCTCGTCCAGCGGGTCCGTCACGAGCTCGTGATGCTTCCTTACTACACCATCTTTGACGATCTGGCTTTTCGGGTGGAAGGCACTACCGTGATACTGCTGGGCGACGTTACCAATCCCGTATTGAAGTCGGAAGCGGAAAACGTTGTCAAGAACGTTGAAGGTGTAACCCAAGTCATTAACCAGATCAATGTGTTGCCCCTCTCGCCCATGGATTGGCAAATTCGCCGCGCCGAGTTCCGTGCCATCTACGGCGATCCGGAGATTGGCGATCGGTACGGTCACCAGGCCCTGCCCTCGATCCATATCATCGTGAATAACGGTCACGTCAAGCTCGAGGGCGTCGTCGGCAACCAAGCCGACAAGAACCTCATCAACGTCCGGGCCAATTCGGTTCCGAACGTGTTCTCGGTGGAAAACGATCTGCAGGTCCTGCCCGGCAGTTAAGCATTAGCCACATTTCGAAGCCAATCCGCCCGTTCCTTTCGGAATTTCCTGACCTCTCCGGAGTCGATGACCCACTTCGGAGGGGGTCTCTGTCCCCGCTCGGGCGTAAGAAAGGCGAATCCAATAACTTACAAGAAAATCTTCAAACAAACGTATTGCATTCCGATAAGGGGCATGCGAGTATTTTCTCAGTGGCTTAAATTGGCCAAAAGTGGTCGACGGTGGAGGAGAACAGTCACCCAAACACGCCGCCAGCGGTGGAGGCCCCTCGCGGCGCTCTTGGCGGGCGTGTCGACGATAAAGGACGGTTAAAACTGCCTACTGCTGTCGTGCAGTATCTGGAGGGTCTCGGGGAACGCCGGGTTTTTGTCACGACGCTGAACATTGCAACAGCCCTAATCTATCCGATTTCGGTTTGGCGGGAAACAGAAAAGATCCTGCAGGAACCCGGCGAGGATGCGGAAGCGCGCTCGGACGTCGCGTTCGTCGCGAACCACTACGGTGAGGATGCGGAGATCGATGGGCAGGGGCGGGTCTTGATGCCGACCACGCTGCGCCGCGAGCTGGAGCTCGAAAAGGACGATGTGCATCTGCTGCTGTACAAGCAGCGGATCGAAGTGTTTGGAAGTAAGGTCTACGATCAGCGGCTGGCCCGGGCAAGGACGAACTTGCTCGAAAAGGTTGCCGCGCTCGAGAAGAAAGGTTTGCGATAACCGCCATGTATGGAGCCGGCGGAAGAGGGCCCGCGACGGGAGAGCGGCCGGCATTATCCGGTGCTGCTCGAGGAGGCGCTCGCATATCTCGCGATCCGGCCGGATGGGATCTACGTGGATGCGACGGCGGGCTTGGGCGGCCACAGCAAGGCCATTGCGGAACGGTTGGACAGAGGATTTGTGATCGCGTGCGATCGCGACGCGGAGTCGTTGGAGCTGGCACGCGCAAACGCCGCGGCGGTGGCGGAGCGGATTCGTTTTTTTCATGGAGCGTTTTCGCAGCTTACTGAAGCGCTGGCCGCCAATGGCGTCGAAAAAATAGATGGAATTTTAGCGGACTTGGGTCTCAGCCGCTACCAGTTAAGCAGTCGGGAGCGAGGGTTCTCTTTCATGGAGGATGGACCCCTCGACATGCGGATGGATCGCAGCTCCCCGTTAACTGCGGCAGATCTTGTGAATGAAATGTCTGAAAAGGCGCTCGCCGATGTCATCTATCAGCTCGGCGAAGAAAGGAGGTCGCGAAGAATCTCCAGAGCAATCGTTCGCGCGCGGCCGATCCGGACCACGGGCCGTTTGGCCGAGGTCATTGAGGAAGCCGTGCCGCGAACGGGGAGAATTCATCCGGCCACCCAAACGTTCATGGCTCTGCGCCTGAAGGTGAACGGCGAGCTGGAAGAGTTGCAGGAACTGCTCCGGTTGGCTCCGGAGCGGCTTAAATCGGGGGCGCGCTTCGTGGTTTTGACCTTTATGTCGCTCGAAGATCGCATCGTCAAACAGGCTTTTCAGGCGCTGGCTCGCGCGGGACGCGCGAAGATTCTGACAAAACACGTGGTCCGGCCGGCGGAAGCGGAGATTTCGGTAAATGCGGCGTCTCGTAGCGCGAAGCTGCGGGCGCTCGAGTGGGTTTAGAGCGAGCTTACAAGGAACAACATCCATGGCGTCATTGGCAACTTTCGTAAATCGTTTCGTGGGGGTTCGGGAGCTGGCGGAAGCACCGCCCGCGGTTTGGACACGCACCGAGTCTCCTCGTCTTCGTCCGATCGCGAATGAAGACGTATATCTCTTTATCAAGCGCATCGATAACAGCACCGTCGTACGCGCCGCCGACCCGGTTGCACGCCGCGCCCGCACCCGCACGGTCGCCACCGGTTTCATCGCCGCCATGCTGGTGATTGCCGGTCTCGTTCCAGCCGCCTACAACACCATGGCCGGCTTCACCCTCGAAAGTTTGCGCCAGGAGCAGAACAAGCTCAAACAGCAACAGGCGCAACTCGATCGGCAGGAAGCCGAGCTGCTTAGTTACGATCATCTCGAAAAACTCGCAAACTCCCTGAAGATGGTGGATCCTCAGCCCAGCCAGTTGCAATTTCTCGAAGGTAAGTCGAAGGTCGAAGCCCGCAATAATCTGCCGGCGTCGGACTCTGCCACTCGCGGCGCGCTAAAGCGTCGCGCGTTGTTAGGGAGCGGAATACGCTGTGCCGGTTAATGGGAACGGAAACATCCCCTTCGGGCCAGCGGCTAAATCGCTGGAAAGACTCTTAATCACGGGCATCATCCTGCTGGGATGGGCTCTCCTGGTCGTTCTGCGCCTGCTCGACCTTCAGGTGTTCGCGCATGAACGATACATCAATTTAGCCGAATCGCAGCAGGACCGGGTTGTGCCTATCGAAGCGGAGCGTGGCGCAATTGTGGATCGTAACGGAACGCTGTTGGCGATCAGCTCCCATTGCTCGCTGGTCGCAGTAAATCCCGATCAGATCGAAAACACGGCGATTGCGGCTGGTCTCCTGTCCCGACTGCTCGATCTCGATGCCGGTGCGCTCGAAACCACCATCGAACAGGCAAAGGGCTCCAAACGGCACCACGGCTATCTCGTGGTGGCGCGGCAGATTCCCGACAATAAGGCCCGCGAGCTTGCGGCCATGAAGCTGAATTGGATCATCATCGGCGATGACAACGTGCGCACCTATCCCAATGGTGAGCTGGCCGCGCATGTGGTGGGCGATGTCAATGCCGAAGGCAAAGGCGCCGCGGGTATCGAAGAGAAGTTCAATAAACAGCTTGCCGGAACGCCCGGTTCGATGCGCATCAAAATCGATGTCAAGCAGCGTGCCTACGACACCGACATCACCACGGCGCCCACGCCCGGCGAAACCTTCGGTCTTACAATCGACAGCGATATCCAGCACGTGGCCGAAGATGCGCTGAAAAACGCTGTGATTACCAGCCATGCCGATCACGGAAGCGTGGTGGCAATGGATCCGAAGACGGGTGAAATCCTCGCGCTGGCGAATTATCCGACGTACGATCCGAACCAACGTTTGAAATCCGGAGAAAAACCGCAGGGACGCGAAGATCTTGCCGTGGTGGCGCCCTTTGAGCCCGGCTCGGTGTTCAAGGTGATCACTGTTTCGGCAGCGCTCGAAACCACGAATTTGACACCCGAAACCATCATCCCGTGCGGCGGTGGCGTTCTGCACATTTTCGGGCGAACCATTCATGATGCAGAGACGCACGGTGACTTGTCCATGGCCGACGTGCTCGCGAAATCGAGCAATGTCGGTGCGATTCACATCGGCATGGAAGTCGGGGCGCAGAACATGTACGATTACGTGCGCAGATTTGGAGTCGGCCGGCGAACCGGCATCGATTTACCGGCGGAATCGGCAGGAATGCTGCGGCCACTGCGCAGATGGCAGGCGACCTCTCTCGCCTCCGTCGCGTTCGGGCACGAAGTCAGCGTAACCAGCGTGCAACTGGCGCGCATAGGAAGCGTGATTGCAAACGGAGGTTTCCTGGTGCGCCCGCATCTGGTCGCGTGGAAGCAGGCGCCCGGAGACATCAAGCAAATCGTTCGTTATCCCGAGCCCGCCGAGGTGCTGAAACCGGAGACCGTCATGACCATGCGGATGCTGATGCATCGCGTTGTCATGCCTGGCGGAACGGCCCAGCGGCTGCATGTGGTCGGATATTCCATCGCGGGAAAAACCGGCACAGCGCAGATTTTCGATTACGCGCACCACCTTTACACGCACAAATACAACGCGTCGTTTCTCGGTTTCGCACCGTTGACCAATCCGTCCATCGTGATCGTTGCCACCGTCTCGGGAACGACGGGGACGGCAGGCTTCGGCAATGCGGCGGCGGGTCCGGTATTCCAAACCGTGATGACCGCGGCGCTGCGGCGGCTCGACATTCCGCGCGATGTCCCGGAGGACGTTGAAGAGCTTGCTCAAAAGGATCGGCTCTCGCCGGCCGTTAAGGAAAGCGACGACGTATCGCTCGCATCGCTGAATCCGCCCACGGAAGAAGAGTTGCGCACCGCCGCGGGCGACGACGACGGAAGTGCTTCGAAGGCCATTGTCGATGCCGATCCGAACGCCCCGAAGGTGCCGAATTTCGTCGGTAAGACCGTCCGAGATGTCATGCAGGAAGCCGCATCGAACGGAATAAACGTGGAGTTCTTCGGTGACGGTATGGCTCGCGCGCAGGAGCCTGCCGCCGGTTCTGTGCTCATTCCCGGTGAACACATCCAGGTGAGGTTCACACGTTAATGCGCCCGCTGGCGGAGTTTGCCTCATGGAGCTGAAGCGCGTCCTCGAGGCCGTTCCGCTGATCTCCGCCCTTCCCAGTCATCTGCTGAACGAAGACGTTCGCGGTCTCGCATACGACAGCCGGAAAGTGCAGCCGGGGTACCTGTTCTTTGCATTCAGCGGCGCGAAAACCGATGGCGCGCAATTTGCAAACGCGGCCTTGCAGCAGGGCGCATTGGCAATCGTCAGCGACCGTCCCAGCCCGGGCGGTTTTCAAGGCGTGTGGCTGCAGGTTCCTCACGGACGGCAGGCGCTCGCCGGGATGTCCAGGAACTTCTTTGGACATCCGGACGAGCGTATCCGGCTGACCGCCGTTACCGGAACCAACGGGAAAACGACCAGCGCACTCCTGATCGATTCCATTCTTCGCGCTGCCGGTTATGTCACCGCACTCATCGGCACGATTGAATATCATCTGGCAGGGCGCGTTTTGCCTGCCGTCAACACGACCCCCGAATCGCTCGACCTGTTCCGCATGTTCCATGAGCTGGAGCAGATGGGCGGTTCCCACGCAACCTTCGAAGCGTCCTCGCACGCTCTCGATTTAGGGCGCATCTACGCGATGAACGTCCACACCGCCGCGTTTACCAACTTCACACGCGACCATCTGGACTATCACCACACCATGGAAGCTTATTTCGCCGCCAAACAGTTGCTGTTTACACCGCGGAGCGGTCCTCCCCCCGCTTCGCGGTGCTGAATGCGGATGACGATTGGGCTCGCCGTGTGGAGATCTCGCCGGAGACGAAACTCTATTGGTACGGCATTCACCAGCCGCCACCGCAAGGCGATAGCGGCCACAACGATGTTTGGATGCGCGCTGTGGATGTGGATGCCTCCTTTGATGGCTTGCGCTTCACCGTCGCCTCAGGCGACCAAAGCTTCAAAGTGGAATCGGCTCTGGTCGGCCATATCAATGTCTACAACATCCTGCTCGCTGCGGCGGCGGCCATGACGCTCGATGTCAAAGAAGAACAGATTCAGAAAGGGTTGAAGAACTTGCAAAGCGTTCCGGGGAGATTCGAAAGAGTAGAAGAAGGACAGCCGTTCATGGTGGTGGTGGATTATGCCCACACCGATGACGCGCTGCGGAATGTCATCTCCGTAGCCCGGGCCATGCATCCAAAGCGTGTCATCACGTTGTTCGGATGTGGCGGCGATCGTGACCGGTCGAAGCGCCGTTTGATGGGAATGGCGGCGGCAGAGCTAAGCGACTACGTCGTGCTGACGTCCGATAATCCGCGCAATGAAGATCCCCTGGCCATCATCAATGACGCCATGGTGGGCTTGCAGCGCTACGACACGCCCCACACCGTGGAACCGGATCGCGAACGGGCCATCCGCGCGGCAATCCGGAATGCCTCTCCTGGCGATGTGGTGATTCTCGCCGGAAAGGGGCACGAAACCTATCAAATCCTCAAGGACGGCCCGATTCCCTTCGACGATCGGGAGGTCGCCCGGCGCGTTCTGCGCTCCTCTGGCTTCGCTCGTGCGAACGCAGAGAAGCGGAACCAGATTGCCGGGACTACGGATGCCAGGAATTTATCGGGCGGCAGAGATGCCGGCAATTTATAAGGAGATGTGCAAGCGGAGATAGATGTGCTGACAGGGGTACGCGGCGTGAGCCCGTCTGTGGTTCCGAGGATCACGGACGCCGGTCCTTTTCCTCACGCCGCGTTTTTTTCCTCGCCGCGCCGAACAACTATCGCAGTGGACGAAACATGCCTCGCCACAATGGAAGCATAACCAATGCTCTACTGGCTGCTGTTCCATGTTCTCCAGAAATATATTCCCGCTTTTCGAGTCTTCAGCTACATCACCACGCGCGTCGCATTGGCAAGCCTTACCGCACTCGCGCTTGCGCTCGTCCTTGGCCCTTGGATGATTCGGAAACTGCGCGAGTGGAGCTTTGGCCAGCATATTCGCGAAGATGGGCCGCAATCGCACCACAAAAAAGCCGGGACTCCGACCATGGGCGGGCTCCTGATTATTACTGCCATCGTGGTGCCGACACTGCTCTGGGCGGACCTCCGCAATCAATACGTCTGGATCGCGCTCCTCGGCTTGCTCGGCTTTGGCGCAATTGGTTTTTTCGACGACTACGCCAAAATTGCGAGGAAGCGAAATCTGGGCCTTACCGGATGGCAGAAAATCTGGGCGCAAGTCGGTTGCGCGATGGTGATCGGTTTCCTTCTTCTACTGCTGCATGCAAATCAGACTTACTCGACCGCCATCAATTTCCCCTTCTTCAAGCAGTTCAAGCCCGACCTGCTGATCGAGCCGTTGACCAGGAATTTTTGGACATATCCGCTGGCCTTTGTCCTGTTTTATGTGTTCATCGTATTCGTCATGGTCGGTTCCTCGAACTCCGTCAACTTGACGGATGGCTTAGACGGCCTGGCGATCGGGCTGATGATCATCGCATCCGGCGCCATGACGGTTCTGACCTATGTTTCGAGTCACGCGCAGTTCTCTCAATATCTCGATCTGGCGCGCTTGCCAAAGTCTCAGGACCTGACCATTTTCTGTGCCTCGATGGTGGGGGCCAGCCTCGGATTCTTGTGGTACAACTGTCATCCCGCGCAGATCTTTATGGGAGATGTCGGCTCGCTCGCGCTGGGAGGCGGATTGGGAATTATTGCGGTGCTGATCAAGCAGGAAATTCTTTTGATCTTCATCGGCGGCATTTACGTCATCGAAGCGCTCTCGGTCATTTTGCAGGTCGGCAGCTACCGTTTGCGGGGTGGCAAGCGCATCTTCAAGATGGCCCCGATCCATCACCATTTCGAAGCGCTGGGCTGGCCGGAATCAAAGGTTATTGTGCGCTTCTGGATTGCAGGCTTGATCATGGCGCTGTTCGCGCTGACGACGCTGAAATTGAGGTAGCGGAACCATTGGATCTTAGCGGTAAACAGGTTCTGGTCATCGGCACCAAGCGCTCGGGCCTGGGCGCGGTGGAGTTGCTTCTTAGACACGGCGCGCGGGTCAGGGCAATGGATGTGCAGCCGCTCAGCAAGGAAGAGGAAGCGAGATTTGCCACCTGGGGTGTGCCGGTTGTCCCGCAAGCGCACGAGAATATCGCAGATCGCGGAACGCAGCCCGATCTGATCGTGCTCTCTCCCGCCGTTCCTTACGATCTGCCGATGCTCGTCTCGGCCCGTCAGCGCGGCATCGCCGTCATCGGCGAGGTCGAGCTCGCTTCGTATTTTCTAAAAGGTCCGGTGATTGGCGTTACCGGCTCGAACGGAAAAACTACAACCACCGCATTAATCGGACACATACTCGAGCGATGCGGCATCCCTTGTCAGGTAGGCGGCAACATCGGGACCGCGGTCACTTCCCTCCTCGATAGCAGTCGTGAGGACAAGTGGAATGTGCTCGAGCTTTCAAGTTTTCAGCTTGAATCCGTCTCGCATTTTCACGCTCAAATCGCTGTCTGCCTCAACGTCACTCCGGACCATCTGGACCGCCATCATACATTTGCCAACTACGCCGCTGCGAAGGCGCGCTTATTCGAGACACAGCGTGCGGGTGATCGCGCGATCCTCAACTACGACGACGCGACTTGCCGCGAATTTGCGAAACAGGCCAAAGCGGACGTGTTCTGGTTCAGTTCCACCCAAACGCTGCCTGCGGGTATATCGCTTTACGGCGATACTCTGCAATGCGACGGCCGGCCGTTCATGAGCCGTACTCAGATCCCGCTCCGTGGGTTGCACAATGTCGAAAACGTGATGGCTGCAGCCTTGACTGCGCATCTGGCCGGCGCGCCGCTCACTCGAATCGGTCCTGCCATTGAGACTTTTCCGGGCGTGGAGCACCGCATCGAATTTGTCCGTAATCTCGGCGGCGTCGAATACTTCAACGACTCGAAAGCCACCAATGTGGATGCGGCGCTGAAAGCCATAGACGCGTTTCCCAGCGGGCTCTGGATCATTCTGGGCGGCAAGGATAAAGGAAGCGATTATACTCCTCTTCGTGCGCCTCTCGAGCAGCGGGCCAAATCCGCTTTGCTGATTGGTGAGCCTCCGCCGTATCCCTCTGCCGCCGCCCCACTCATCCAAACAGCGCTGGAGGGTGCTGTGCCGCTCGTGAACTGTGGCACCCTCGACCGCGCGGTCCGCTACGCGCGCGAGCACGCCTCCCCGGGCGACGTAGTGCTTCTGGCTCCCGCCTGCGCCAGTTTCGATCAATATCGGAACTACGAAGAGCGCGGCCGGCAATTTAAACAAATCGTGACAGGATTGTTCTAACCAAAAAATGGCGCAAAGGCTCAAAACCGACTGGATCTTGTTTCTCACCGTGATTGGCTTGGTCTGTTTCGGCCTAGTGATGGTCTACAGCGCTTCTTCCATGGTCGCCGAGCTGAAATATCACCTGCCCAGCACATTCTTTTTCCTGCGCCAGTTAGCGTGGGCCGTGTTTTCCGTCGGGCTTCTTCTTTACTTCATGAAGCGCGATTACCGCAGATGGAATGACGCCCGATTCGCTTTCGCCGCGCTGGGTGTCGTGTTGTTGCTGCTCCTCACCGTTTATCTCGCCGATTCCGGCAGTCATCGCTGGCTGAAAGCCGGCCCGTTTACGATGCAGCCTTCCGAGCTTGCCAAGCCGGCCTTGGCGCTCTTTCTTGCGTTCTTCCTTTGCCGCCGCATGGGTGCTGTCAATGACCGGTACACGCTCGGTCCCATTGCCGTATCCATCTCGGTAATGGCCGTGGCGGTCGCCATTGCGGATCTGGGAACCGCGTTAGTCCTGGTCGCCACAACGCTAGCTGTCATCTTCGTGGCAGGAATCGAGTACCGTTATCTTGCGATCTGCGGCATTCTCGGCCTGCTGCTGGTTGTGGGCGCAGTAGTGGCCAAGCCGTACCGGCTGGCGCGCGTCATCGATTTCATAGATAAGAATCACAAACTGCTCGCCATCGTCGACCCGCACGGCCGCATTCTCGAACACGCCCGCCAAACCGCTTCCACCAGCGATCCCGGATATCAGCAGCGGCAGGCCAAAATCGCCGTCGGTTCTGGAGGCTTCCTGGGTTTGGGATTGATGCAGAGCCGGCAGAAGCTACTCTATTTGCCCGAAGCGCAAAATGATTTCATTTACGCCATCGTCGGCGAAGAGACGGGTTTCTTTGGCAGTGTCCTTCTGGTCGCCGGCTTCGTCCTGATTCTGTGGCGCGGCCTCCGCACCTATGTGCGCGCGACGGATAACTTCGGCCGCTACCTTGCCCTCAGTGTAACGGTCTGCGTAGTCGTTCAGGCGCTGATCAACATGAGTGTCGTGCTAGACATTCTGCCTAACAAAGGAATTCCGCTGCCATTCATAAGTTACGGCGGTAGCTCGCTGTTGAGCACGCTGCTGTTGATGGGCATGCTGCTAAGCGTGAGCGAGCATGCCTCCTAGCGCGTTCCTGTATGGGCTACCCATTCGTGATTACCGGCGGAGGCACAGGCGGGCACATTTATCCCGCGCTCGCCGTTGCTCGCGTACTCCGGGACCGCGGTCACCAGCTCCTGTTCATTGGAACCAGAGAAGCCATGGAATCCAGGCTCGTTCCGGAAGCAGGATTCGACATGGAATTTATTCGCATCGGCGGCTTGAATCGCGTCGATTTCCGGAAGCAGGTACAAAGTGCCGCGCAATTGCCGTTCAGTATCGGCGCGGCCCGTTCCGTTCTGAAGCGTTTTCGGCCGCGTGCGGTGTTTAGCATGGGCGGTTACGTAGCCGGGCCCGTGATGCTTGCCGCCGTTCTATCCCGAATTCCGTTGATCGTGATGGAAGCGAATGCCGTGCCCGGCCTGGCCAATCGCACCATCGCGCGGCGCGTCTATCGCGCTCTGCTCGGCTTTGAATCGGCCCGCGCCTGGTTCCCGCCCGCGAAATCCGAAGTGACGGGCCTCCCGGTACGGTCTGAATTCTTCCATCTTCCCGCGAAACGGGAGGATCGATTTACGGTTCTGATCACAGGTGGCAGCCGCGGAGCTCGCACACTGAACCGGGCGTCCCGCCAGAGTTGGCCGCTATTCCTGCGGAACGCTTCCCCAATCCGTATCGTTCATCAGACTGGAACGGCTGAGCACGAAACGCTCGCCCGCGAGTTCGCCTCTGCCGGTCTCGACGGCGAAGTCGTTCCGTTCATCCGGGATATGGCGGAAGCATTTGGTCAGGCCGATCTCGTCATCGCCCGCGCGGGCGCAGGATCGGTGAACGAAATTGCCGCTGCCGGAATGCCTTCCGTGCTCGTTCCACTTCCCTTCGCCGCCGACGATCACCAGCGGCGTAACGCCGAAGCATTTGCCGCGAAAGGTGCTGCACACATGATCCTTGACGCGGAGATGACGGGTGAAAAACTGTTCAGCGAGGTCGAAGATCTGAGAACCCGCCCGGCCGTTTTGGAGCAGATGAGCGGCCGGGTTCGTGAGTTTGCCAGGCCGGGCGCCGCCGAGCGCGCTGCCGACGTGATGGAGGAGGCCGCTGCCGAACGTGCCTGAAGTCGCGCAAACCGAGCGCGCTTCAGCGCGCGCACCGAAGAAATTTTGCAAAAAACTGCAAACGGCGCATTTGCGCATTGACACGCCGGTGGAAAGCCGAAACAATGTCCTTTAAAAATGTTTTTTAAGCCCCAACATGTCCATTTTGTGGGAGTGGGGGGCATCGGGATGAGCGGGATCGCGGAGGTCCTGCTCACCCTTGGATATCAGGTCTCGGGCTCCGACTTGAAAGCGAGTCCCATTACAGATCGTTTGGCGAGTCTCGGGGCCACGATCTATTTAGGTCACCGCTCTGAAAATGTTGCTGGAGCGAAGGCGGTGGTCGTCACCTCGGCGCTCGATCCGCAGAATCCGGAAGTCGCCGAAGCCCGACGCCTGCAAATCCCGATCATTCCTCGCGGCGAATTGTTGGCGGAATTGATGCGTCTCAAATTCGGCATTGCCATTGCCGGCAGTCACGGCAAAACCACCACCACCTCGATGGTCGCCTCCATTCTGAACGCCGGGAATCTGGACCCGACTGTAGTGGTCGGTGGACGCGTCGCCGCTATGCAGGGCTCCAACGCTCGTGTCGGCAAAAGCTCCATTCTGGTCGTCGAATCCGACGAAAGCGATGGCTCCTTTCTGAAGCTGGCGCCCATTCTTGCCGTTGTCACCAACATCGATCGCGAGCACCTCGATCATTACGCCTCGCTTGAAGACATCCAAACCGCGTTCACCGACTTCATAAACAAGGTCCCCTTCTATGGCGCGGCCGTTGTGTGCATGGAAGACGAAAACATCCAGCAGGTCTTCCCGAACATTCGTCGCCGGACCGTCACCTACGGCCGCTCCGCGCAGGTCGATCTCGAAATTTATGACGTTACGCTGTCTGCCACGGGCAGCGATTTTTTCATCCGCCGTTCGGGCGCCGATCTCGGAACTTTTCATCTTCCCGTTCCCGGAATGCACAACGTGCTGAACGCGACCGCCGCGATCGCGGTCGGCATTGAAATGGAAGTCCCGCTTGAAAAAATTCACGCCGGGCTCGCGGCCTTCACTGGCGTCGACCGGCGCTTTTCCGTACGAGGTGTCGTCCGCGGCGTGACCGTCATCGACGATTACGGCCATCATCCCACCGAGATCAAGGCCACTCTCGCGGCAGCCAAGCTGTCGCCCTATCGCCGCATCGTCGTTCTGTTCCAGCCGCATCGCTTCTCCCGAACCAAGCATCTGCTGGATGAATTCGGAACGGCCTTTCACCAGGCCGACGCCGTTTATCTGCTCGATATCTATGCCGCCTCCGAACCCGAGATCGAGGGTGTAAGCACCCAGGCGCTGCTCGACACGATCCGCTCTTACGGTCATCGCTCGGCCCAGTACGTCTCCTCGATTGACGAAGGCGTGGACGTAATCGCCCGGTCCGCTGAATCGGGCGATCTAATCGTCACGCTCGGGGCTGGCAGTGTGTCGCAAGCTGCGGAAAAAATTGTCGACAAGCTGCGGGAGGCCGCCTGACATGACACGCGCGCAGCAATCCTTTTCACTATTCGATGGCGTCCGCTGGGGCCGCTTCCTGCTGTGGCTCTTCGCGGGCACGCTGTTGATGGTCACAACCTTGTACGCCTGGCACAGTACTGAGGAATTCCTGATCAAAGACAACCATTTCCAGCTCGCCCAGGCCGACGAATTCGCCGGCCAAAGCCCGAATTTAATCGTCGAGGGACTACATTATGCGTCGTCTTCCCAGATCCGTCACATCTTCTCGCAGGACTTTGGCCGCAGCCTTTATCTTGTCCCGATTCAGGAGCGGCGGCAGCAGCTTTTGGCCATCGACTGGGTGGAGGACGCGACGCTCTCGAAAATTTGGCCGCAAACGGTGAAGATTCACATACGCGAGCGAACGCCTGTCGCTTTTGTCCACTTGCGCCCCAACGCGCGCGACGGAGCTTCGGGGTTCGCCTTGATCGATGACGATGGCTACATTCTCCGGCCGCGCATCGCTGCGAAGTTCACCCTTCCCGTCATCACCGGTATCCGCGAGAACGAGCCGATTGAAGATCGGCGCGCCCGCGTGCGCCGAGTCATGGGAATGCTGCGCGAAATCGGGCCGCTCGCCGGTCAAATCTCGGAAATCAATGTTGCCGATCCGAACGATCTGATCGTCGCCGAGCACGTGGGCAACCGCGTGGTGAACCTGATGCTGGGCGACGACAATTATTCGGAGCGCTTGCAGAATTTCCTCGCCAGCTACAGCGAAATTGAGGCCAAGCGGCCGGATGCGAAGACGCTGGATTTGCGGGTAGAGGGCGTCATCACCGCCGTGGGAGAAGAGCATGGGCACTAAAGCAAAGCTGGCGATCGGATTAGATCTGGGCAGCACCAGCACACGTGTTGTCATCTGTGCGCTTGAAGAGGATACGCTCCGGTTCCTGGGCTATGGCGACGCTCCGGTGCAAGCCTGGAATCGCGCTCGCCTATCAGACCAGGATGCGCTCACTCAAAGCATCCGGTTCGCGCTGCACGAGGCCGAACTGCGGGCGCAAGTTTCCCCGGAATCGGTCGTGATCGGCGTCGGCGGCTCGGTTTCCGGAATAAACAGCCGCGGGCTCTATGAATTCGGGCGCCGCCGCGAAATTGAGCCGGACGATCTTCGCTATGCCGTCGAATTAGGGGCTCGCGTGCGTCTCGAAGAAGACCGCCAGGTATTGCAGATCTGCCCCCAGGATTTCACGCTGGATGGCCGCGCCGGCTATCGCAACCCGAAAGGCATCCTATGCGCTCGCCTCGAGGCCAATATCCACGTCGTAACTGCCTCCATGCAGGAACATCAGGCGCTGGTATCCGCAGTTCACCAGGCCCACCTAGCGGTGGAGGAATCGGTATTTGAAGGCATCGCGGCGGCCTATGCCGCGGTCTTGCCCGAAGATCGGGCGCGCGGCGTCGCTCTCATCGACATCGGCGCCCAGTCCACGCATCTGGCTGTCTACGACGGAGACGCTCTGCTGCTTGCCACGTCGATCCCTGTTGCGGGCGATCATTTGACGCGCGATGTTTCCTGGCTCCTCAAGGTCAACTACGAAGACGCTGACAATTTGAAGCGCGAATATGGCTGTGCGGTCAGCGGCGCTGCTTCCGATAACAGTTTGATTGAGATCCCTTCGGCCGAGGGTCGCGGCATGCGCGAGGCGCCACGGCGCCAGTTGAACGAAATTCTGGAGGCGCGCGTCGAAGAGATCTTCGATCGCGTCTATGCCGAAATTTTGCGCGTTGGCATGGAGCAATCGCTGCTCGAAGGCGCGATCCTCACAGGCGGTGGAGCGATGTTGGCCGGCATGTGCGACGTCGCGGAGCGCGTGCTGAATTGCCAGGCTCATAACGGCCTTCCCGTCGGTATCGAAGGCTGGCCTCAGCAGCTCGACAATCCCCTATGGACGGTCGCTGCCGGTCTCACGATGTATTCCGGACGGCTCCGCCTCAAGCGCGAATGGAAACGCGCGTCCTCCGGATTGGCGGGTTTGATTTCTAGGTAGAGAGCGGGGTACGCTCCGCAAACAAACGAGGTAAACACAATGTCCGACGATTTGAAATATCTGATCGAAGAAGAATCGCAGCTCGGCACCCGGATTAAAGTGGTCGGGGTCGGAGGTGGCGGCTGCAATGCCGTAGCCCGCATGCTGCAACAGGGGCTCAGTGGGATCGAGTTTCATATTTTGAACACCGATAAACAAGCCCTCGCCGCTTCGCCCGTGGCGAATAAGCTGCAGATCGGAAAGAAGTTGACCAGTGGATTAGGAGCCGGAGCCGACCCGTCCGTCGGCCGCCAGGCGGCTCTGGAAGATACCGAACACGTTATCGAACTGCTGGAAGGTGCCGATATGGTCTTTGTCACGGCGGGACTCGGAGGCGGCACCGGTACCGGCGCCGCTCCCGTTGTGGCATCCCTCGCGAAAGAACTCGGCGCACTCACCGTCGCCGTTGTCACCAAGCCATTCTCGTTCGAAGGCCCGCGCCGGATGAAACAGGCCGAGCGCGGAATCGCCGAGCTGGCGGGCAGTTGCGACACTCTCATCAGTATTCCCAACGAAAAGCTGCTGACTCTTGCCCCAAAAGGCATGAGCTTTTTCCAGTCGTTTTGTCTTGCCGACGACGTCTTGCGCCAGGCTGTTCAAGGCATCGCCGACATTATTCTTACGCCTGGCCTGATCAACCGCGACTTCTCCGATATCCGCACGATCATGGCCGGTATGGGCTACGCCATGATGGGGACGGCTATCGCGTCCGGCGAAAATGCGCCACTCGAAGCCGCGCGGCAGGCCATCGCCAGTCCGCTCATGGAAGAAGGCGGCGTGCTCGGCGCTCGCGGTGTGCTCATCAACATCACCGCTTCCAGCACACTCGGCATTCACGACGTGAATGAAGCCTGCAATCTCATCCGCACGGCGACCGAGAACCACGACGTTCAGATCAATTTCGGCGTCGTCCTCGACGAGAAGATGGACGGCAATGTCAAGATCACTGTCATAGCCACCGGATTTCAGCGCGATTCGCTTCCTGAAATCGAGCGCCGCAATCCACATTTCCCGTTCACTGCCAGCTCATCGGAATCCGTGCCGGTTCAGGTCATCTCAGGTGCGGAGTCGGGGGCCGGCGCTCAAGAGCGTTCGGCCGAAGCTGCCGACGACACGACCGCGCACGACGACTTCGAAACACCGGCCATTCTGCGCAAGCAGCGGCGTAACGGCGCCATCGTCCAGTAGATAGGCGGCGCTCGTCCGCCGCCTATTCGCCCATCAGTTGCAGTACAACTCGTCGCTGATGTGGGCGCGATCGATGCTCGAACACGTATAGACCTTGCCAGGTGCCCAGCGCGAGCCGTCCCGCACTCACCGGTATCGAGATGCTCGTCTGGGTCAGGGTCGAGCGGATGTGCGACGTCATGTCATCCGGACCCTCCGCCGTGTGCCGGTAGCCTGTATCGTCTTCCGGCACGAGCCGCTCGAAAAAATCGCGCAAATCGAGCGTCACGTCGGGGTCGGCGTTCTCTTGAATCACAAGCGAGCAGGAGGTGTGTTGAACAAATACAGTGAGCAGGCCTTCGCGAATTCGCTGCTTGGCCATCCAATCCTCGACTTTCTTGGTAAACGGATAGAGACCTTTCCCATGTGTCGAAACAGTGAGGACGTTATGCGCGATCAATCTGACCGTTGGACTGGAACGGACAGCTCAACGCATCACACGAGTTGGTAATCCACTGCTTCGCGCACAAGCTCGGACGTTTCCGTAAGGTCCGGAGCGGTCTCTTGCAGCGGCCTCGCCCAGGTGGTCATCATTCCGGCAATGGGCGCCGATTCGACCTCGAACCCACAAGCTCTGAGCAGCTTCTCGATAGGACCAGCCGTCAGCCGTCCATTTACTACATGGCTTGTATCCAGTGCGAATTGTGTGTTCGCGCTCGTCAGGAGTTCGGCCGCCGCTGCGAGTACTTCAACCTCGGCGCCTTCGATATCCATTTTGCACAGGTTCGGATCGCCCCATTTTGCGTACGCATCCGCTAGGGTCAATGTCGCCACGGTTTGCAAGTTTCCGACGGTCGCTCGGGATGACAAACGGGAAAAGCACGACCCAATCGTTCCCTCGCCATAGAACTGCTCATGTCCTCTGTTGGCAGCCAGCGCGGCATCCACCACGGTCACGTTCGTCATATGGTGGCGCTCGATATTTCGCAGCAGTAAGGAACGGTTCACCGGGTCGGGTTCGAAGGCGATCACGCGGCCCTGCGGCCCCACACCCTTGGAAAAGAAGTACGTCGATACGCCACAGTGCGCTCCGACATCGAAGATGCAGTCCCCCGGTTGCGGCTTGTACCATCTGAAGTACGCGTCGATGATGGCATCTTCTTCCGGGAATGCGGCAAGTTCGAATTGCAGGCCGGAACCCCTGTACGTGTGGAGACGAGGCCTCGAATAATCGACGACCGATTTCCCCTCCGAATCTTCGGAAATTACCGGCTCGAAATAGGTATCGAATTTCCGCGCGAGGTTGGGGACGTAAACGAAGTGTTTGGGTGACAAGCGCATCGTACTGTTCCCTTTGCGCAACTCGAGCACGGTCCCTAAATCGACCAAGCTGCAACCAGCCTTCTGCGACGCACGCCGCAGAAAAAATTGCCCGATAGGGTTATGTGGGCCGAGGTAAATAGCCGCTTTCGTCAATTGCCGATGCAGCCACGCGAACATAGTATTTGCTAATTACGTGGATGGCCGCCTGCATCTGTCTCAGGGACGGCTCTAGCCTCCTTATCGGGAAATTCCCATCGACCCTGAAGATTTCCGTACGATCAGTTCCCCGTCGAAGAGCACATCGCGCGCCGGCGCCTTCGGACGCTCGATTCGCTCCAACATGACCGCCAAAGCCGCTTCGCCGATCGCATGCGTTGGCTGCCGGACAGTTGTCAGCGGAACCGGCAGCAAGCTGGCGTAGCGCACATCGTCGATTCCCACCAGCCGGACGTCTTCGGGAATGCGTACGCCTTGCGCGAGGAAACCGTGCATCAGGTCCGCCGCGACCCGATCATTCACGCACACGAAGGCTTCCACGCTGGATGCCGGTGTTGCACTCGCCAGGTCGGTGTGCAGTCCATAGCGCGCGAGCGCCTCCTCATAACCCGCCATTCGCGCCGAGATCGTCGAAGCGATCCCGTGATAGCCCATGAACGCAATGCGCCTGCATCCGAGCTGGATCAGGTGCTCGGTCGCGACGAATCCGGCCTGCCGGTTATTGATCCCTACCAGATCCGGGCGGTCCCGCTCGGAATTCATCGATGGCCGGCGATCGAGCAAAACAACCGAAATGGACGCCTTCCTGAGCGCTGAAAGAATGCGCGAATTCGTTGTATCCGCGTGCGGCTCGAATTCGAGCGGCGCGAAAAATACGCCGGCTACCTGCCGCGCAATGTACTGCTGGCATAACAGCCACGCCTGTTCGTCTTTTGCGCGCGTCAGGTCTGCATGTCCCCACAACAAGGCCTGATTCACGGCGTCCGGCGCATTGGCGATGCCATTGCAAATCGGCTCGAAGATCTCGGTTTCTCCGAGATCCGGTATAAGCAGGCCAAAGATCAACGCTTGATGGCGATCGTGCGCCCGGTTGCGAACATAACTGCCTGACCCGGAGACTCGGTCAATCAAGCCGCGCTGCTGCAGTTCCCGCAAGGCCCGAACGGCAGTAATCCTCGATACCGCGAAGCGGTTCACCAAGGCGGCCTCGCTCGGCAGCTTATCGCCAGGCTGGAACCGTCCCGAGGCGATGTCTTTCGAAAGGCTTTCCATCAGCGTTTGGTATTTCGGGGTGGCGCTGCGGCCGACGTGTTTGCGGTTCATTTCGTTGAACCTGATATTACAGCTTTATACCACGGCTGGCAACCTGCTATAAGCTGCCGCCATCCAACAGGTGAGAGGAGATATCACATGAAGAACACAGAAGCGATCGGACGGCAGTGCCGGGCTATCTTCAATTCCGTGCTCTCCCGGTTTGAGAGTTATCTCGACTATTACGCCCGGTTTCCGCTGCCCGGTCTCGGGGAAAGGAAATGACGAAATGCGAAACGTACCCTTATCTTTTGTTTCCGAGGAAGCGATCTCGCACATCGCGCGTCGGAAAGCCACCGAGCCCAGTCAAATTCAGCCGAACGGTTCTGGATTCAAAACCGCTTTCCGCCGCGTCGTCTCAGCGCTCGATTCCGTATTCGACTGCGACGGTCCAGCCTTCATCGCGCGTTTCGAGCGTGTCATGCGCGGCACGCGCTCGCCCGCCCGATAAGCTGCTACTCGACCGTAACGCTCTTGGCCAGATTGCGGGGTTGGTCCACGTCGCAGCCCCGCCGCACCGCGATGTGATAGGCGAGTAGTTGCAGCGGGATAATTTCGAGCAACGGAAGCAATAGCTCCCGTGTCACGGGAATGGTGATGAGATGATCCGCCATCTTCGCGACCTCGTCGTCGCCTTCACAGGCAATCGCGACTACCACTCCGCTGCGCGCCTTTACTTCCTGAATGTTCGACAGCGTCTTCTCGTAATGCACCCGGCTCTCTTCAGATTCCGGGTCGCGCGTGGCCAGCACCACAACCGGAAGATTCTCGTCGATCAGCGCATTGGGTCCGTGTTTCATCTCACCGGCCGGATAGCCTTCCGCATGAATATAGGAGATCTCTTTCAGCTTGAGCGCCCCTTCCAGTGCAATCGGGAAATGAATGCCGCGGCCCAGATACAGGAAGTCCTGCGCTCGGAATAGATGCCTTACGAGCTCTTCGTAAATGCTCGTATTGGCGAGCACCTGTTCGAGTTTGCCCGGGATCAGCGCCAGCTCATGAACCAGTTTGGCAGAGCAATCCGCTGTCAGGGTCCCGCGTACCTGGCCGAAATGCATCCCCAATAGGGCAAGTGCAGTAAGCTGCGAGCTGAACGCCTTCGTCGAGGCGACGCCAATCTCTGGACCGGCGTGCGTGAGCAGCGTTCCCGCCGCTTCCCGCGTAATCATCGACCCTACGACGTTACAGATCGCGAGCGTCTTGGAGCCTTTCTGCTTGGCTTCGCGCTGGGCCGCGAGCGTGTCGGCCGTTTCGCCCGATTGCGAGATGAGAACCGTGAGCGTATTCGGCGAGATGATCGGGTCCCGGTAGCGGAACTCGCTTGCGTAATCGACCTCCACCGGCAGGCGCGCCAGCCGCTCGATCATGAACTTGCCGGCCAGCCCGGCATGCCAGCTCGTACCGCAGGCGACGATCTTGACTTGCTCGAACTCCCGGAAATCCGCGTCGGAAATGTCGATCTCGTCCAGAAAAACACGCCCGCTCTCGAGACCCACGCGCCCGACCAGCGTGTCCTTGATGGCGCGCGGCTGCTCAAAGATTTCTTTGAGCATGAAGTGCTTGTATCCGCCCTTCTCCGCCATCACCGGGTCCCACAGAATACGGGAAAGCGGCCGTCGCACCGTCTTGCCCTCAATATCGGTCAAGCGCACGCCTTGCGGCGTCAGAATCGCCACGTCGCCGTCGTTCAGGAAAAACATGTCGCGCGTGTGGCTCAAAATGGCCGGCACGTCGGAAGCGACAAAGAACTCGTCCTGCCCTAAGCCCACCACCACCGGAGGCCCGCTGCGCGCCGCCACGATCTTGTCGGGGTCGGCGCTCGAGATCACGCTGATCGCAAATACCCCCGAAATCTGTTTCAGTGCAGCTCGCACTGCGTTTTCCAGGTTGCCGTCGAGATACTTCTCGATCAAATGCGCTACCACTTCGGTATCGGTTTCGGTCTTAAAAGTATGCCCTTCGGCCGTGAGCTGTTTGCGCAGCGCCAGGTAATTCTCCACGATGCCGTTATGCACCACCACGATTTCGCCCTTGCAGTCGCGGTGTGGATGTGCGTTTTCTTCCGTCGGCCGGCCGTGCGTCGCCCAACGCGTATGCCCGATGCCGTACGAGCCCGCCAGCGGTTTCAGCCGGATCGCTTCTTCAAGATTCCGCAGCTTGCCCGAAGCGCGCCGCACTTCCAGGCACTTCGCGTCGGAAAGAACTGCCACGCCCGCCGAGTCGTAGCCCCTGTACTCCAGCCGCCGCAATCCGTCGACAATCAGGGGCACCGCTTCACGGCTGCCGATATAGCCTACAATTCCGCACATAGTTGAATGGACCGGTAACCTATCTAGTCTAGAATCTCGACGCGATACTCTTCAATTACGCCGTTCGAAAGAACGTCGCGCGAGATCTCGTCAAGTATCTTAACGGCCTGTTCGCGCGAAATCTGATCGGCCAGGCTGATTTCGAAGTACTTGCCTTGCCGTACCGCTGCAATCTCCTTGTGCCCCAAACCGTTGAGCGCCGCGCAGATGGTTTGACCCTGCGGGTCGAGAATGGTGGGTTTCATCGAGACGTAAACGCGCGCTTTCATGGAATTCCCATTGTAGAAAGAATAAGCTGCAAACAATTCTCGAAAAAAATGTTTGAATCCTCTCCCTTATACCGATAAGATCGAACAGGAGCATATCGCGCCATTCTCAAGATCTGCATCCTGGCTTCCAGTAGCGCCGGTAACGCCGCCTTCTTAACCACCGGCCGCACCCGTATCTTGATCGATGCCGGTCTGAGCCGCCGCGAGATCTCCAAACGCCTGGCGCTCATCGGCGAAGATCTTGGCCAGCTCGATGCCATCCTGGTCACGCACGAACATACCGATCACACCAGCGGCCTGCCCGCTCTCGCAAAAGGCTTCGAAAATCGTATCCCCATCTACCTGACGCATGGTACCGCTCAGTTCATCGACTGGGCCGAATGCACGCCCGCACTCGAACGCTTTCAGGCTGGGCACTCCTTTTGTATCGGGGATTTCGATGTGGCAAGCTTCACCATCCCGCACGATGCAGTGGACCCCGTCGGGTTCACCCTCACGGCACAAGGGATCAAGGTGTCGATTGCCACCGATCTGGGTTATGTCACCGATTCTCTTCGCGTGCACCTCCGCGGAACGGATCTGCTTATTCTGGAATCCAATCACGATCTCGAAATGTTGCGCGTGGGTCCGTATCCCTGGTCGGTGAAGCAGCGTGTGATGAGCCGCCGCGGGCACCTCTCGAATGAAGTTGCAGCCGATTTTATTCAGCACGATCTCGACACCAGTGTTTCGACGCTCATCCTCGGCCATATCAGCGAGCATAACAACCACCCTGAGTTAGTCCGCAATGCCGCTTCGAAAGCCTTGAACGGGCGAGCGCTGTTTACCCGCCTGTTCGTCGCCGAACCGGGCATCCAGTCCGAAGTCTTCTGCTATTAGTGAAGGTCGGACGGCGCGCGCTCGGGTCCTCGCCTACATTAGAATCACGATGATCCCGCGTTACACACGCCCGGAAATGGGCGCGATCTGGAGTGAGCGGCACAAGTACGAGTGCTGGCTGCAAGTCGAACTTGCCGCTTCCGAAGTTCTGGCCGAATTGGGCGAAGTGCCGAAAGGAACCGCCGAAGCGTTGCGGGAGCATGCCGCCTTTGAAGTCTCGCGTATCCAGGAGATCGAGCGCGAAGTCCGCCACGATGTGATTGCCTTTACCACCGCTGTCTCGGAACGAATCAAAGCGGCGGGCGCTTCCGATGCCGCGCGCTGGCTGCATTTCGGCCTGACCTCCAACGATGTCGTCGATACCGCGCAGGCGCTGCAGTGCAAGGAAGCCTCGAAACTAATCGCCCGCAGTCTTCATACGCTGGCCGAAGTGCTGAAAACTCGCGCGTTTGAGCATAAGCACACGGTCCAGGTCGGCCGTACCCACGGAATGCATGCCGAGCCCATCACCTTCGGCCTCAAACTGGCGCTCTGGTGGGATGAAATCAAACGCCACCAGATCCGCTTCGCCGCTGCCGCCGAAGACATGCGCGTCGGCAAACTCTCGGGTGCCGTCGGCACCTTCGCGCACATCACTCCCGAAGCCGAGGAACGTATTTGTGAGCGCCTGGGTCTGCGTGCGGCCCCTGTTTCGTCCCAGGTGCTCTCGCGCGATTTGCACGCTCACTATCTGGCCACGCTGGCCGGCATTGCCTCGAGTCTCGACAAGGTCGCGCTCGAAATCCGGCATTTGCAGCGTACCGAAGTTCGCGAAGCGGAAGAGCCGTTCGCTCCCGGCCAAAAAGGCTCTTCTGCCATGCCGCACAAGCGGAATCCCATCAATTGCGAACAAATCTCCGGCCTTGCGCGCGTGGTCCGGGCCAATGCGCAAGCGGCGTTTGAAAACGTCCCACTCTGGCATGAGCGGGACATCTCTCATTCCTCCGTCGAGCGCGTGATTTTGCCCGATTCGACCATCCTGATCGATTACCTGCTCTCCAAGACTGCCGGGCTCATTTCCGGATTGCGTGTCAAGGTGGAGCGCATGCGTCAGAATCTCGACCTCACGAGGGGCCTCATCTTTTCCGGCCAATTGCTGCTGGATCTCGCGGCCGCCGGTATGTCGCGCGAAGACGCTTACCGCCTCGTTCAGATGCACGCCATGCAGGCCTGGGAGCAGGAGGCCGATTTTCGGGCGGCAGTCGAAGCCGATTCCCAGATCCGGCAGTTTCTGACAGAGCGCGGCCTGGCCGAGGCTTTTTCCTTAGAACGCCAGTTAAGAAACGTGAATTACATTTTTAATCGGCTGTTTCCGGCCTGAAGCCGCAAAAAGACTATAGGGATTTCGGCTGTTTTCGTTTACACTGGACTCGGATAAGAAGCGTTCAGGACCGCGGAACACGGTGCCGATCCATCTATTCCCTTCTGTAAACCGCAAGGGATTATTGTGCCTATACTTGATGTCGATTCGACAATGGCAGGCTATCTTCGTAAGCCACCTGGCAGGAAGAGAGATCTCGCCAGAGTGCTGGTCGTCGATGATGACATCACCTCGCGCCTGACGCTCAAGACGATCCTCGAAGCGGGCGGCTATTTCGTCGATTCGGCTGCTTCCGCCGCGGAAGCTGTCGGCAAGTTGGACGAGCGCCAGTACGAGCTTGTTCTGAGCGACTTGCAAATGGAATCGCCCCAAGCCGGGCTGAAAGTTTTGGCGCATGCGCGGCTGATGGAATATAAACCCGCAACGGCCATTCTGACTACCTACCAGAACAAGCGTCTGGATGCCACGCCGCCGGTTCTGATCGAGCCCGAAGATCTGCCCGCTCTGCTCAGTAAAGTCGCGGATCTCATCAGCGAGCGCGCCGCCCGCATCGTCGCGCGCCAACTCCGGGAAGCGTAGCCCCGCTTACTCCGGCCAGGTGTCACTCAGCCGCGCTCGGCCGATCCGCTCAATGACTCCTTCGAACCCATCCAGAGCGTCTTTGAAAAAATGATCTCCCGCTTCAACCCAATCGAGCTGTTTCGGTTCTGGAACGGTCTCGAAAAACTGCGCTAGCTCCGCGCGCGGCCCAAATTCATCCTTGGTGCTCTGCACGAAATACTTTGGTGCGCGCACGCGGTACACAAAATCGCGCTCTGCCACTCGTGTAGGGAAACCCACGGCGATGACGCGACGAATTGCGTTTTCCTCGGACGTGAGCCGGAGCGCCACTCGGGACCCGAACGAAAAACCCGCCACCATCAACGGCAGTTCCGGATAGCGCCGCTCCAGTTCGCGCAGCGCGACTCTCGCATCCTCCGTTTCGCCGAGGCCTTCCGCGTACTTGCCTTCGCTGAGATTGACGCCCCGGAAGTTGAACCGCAGCACCACGCAGCCAGACCGCCGCAATCCCCGCGCGATCCGATACACCACTTTGTTATGCATCGTTCCGCCGAACTGCGGATGCGGGTGACAGACCACCGCCGCTTCCACCGGGGCCGCCTCGTCGGGTTCTTCCAGCAGAGCTTCCAACTTTCCCGCGGGGCCGGATAGAAACACGCTCTCGATGCGCCGCGGCATCAGTTCGTGCGGTAGTTGGTGAACTGCATGTCTATGCCGAAGTCCTTCCCCTTCAGCAGACTGATGACTTGTTGGAGCGTATCCCGGTCTTTTCCGCTGACTCGCACCACGTCGCCCTGAATGCTTGCTTGCACCCTCAGCTTGCTGTCTTTGATCGTCTTAACGATCTCGCGCGCTTTCTCAATCGGAATGCCGGATTGCAACGTGATCTCTTGCCGAACGCTGCCGTGCGTTGCCGGCGTGATCGTGCCGTATTGCAATCCTTTCAGCGGCACGCTCCGCTTGACAAGTTTCTGGCCTAGAATCTCACTGACCGCCTTCAGCTTGTATTCATCCGAGCTCGCCAGCAGAATCGTGCGGTCCTTCTCGTTCATCTCCACCGACGACTTGCTGTCCTTCAGATCGTAGCGGGTCTGAATCTCTTTAGCCGTTTGCTGGATGGCATTGGAAACTTCGTTGAGATCGATTTTGGAAGCGATATCGAAAGTATTTTCAGGCATGGGTCTGCATTTCCATAGTAGGCGGGTCGATCGCGTGCTCAGGTCAATGTGGATGCCGGGCACCTATGCTGGGGAAGCGAGGGGCAACTCTTCCCGGCTGTTCCAGAAGGACTCGCGTCTTCTCCGATTTGATTTTCGTCCCCACCCGCAATCTTCAATAGTTATCACCTCGCGGAAAACACTTCGGTTCGGGATACACACGAAATTCGAGAAATGAGAAGACGATTCGTCCTCCACGCTTGAGTACCCGCTCCGCCTCCCGCAAATACCGGTAGCCGTCCTCGGGCAGTAAATGACTTAAAAACCGAGAAAAAGCACGCCATATCGGCGCAATTATCGTCCTTGGGAATGGCGATTTCCGAGACTTTCTTGAATTTCCACCCGGGTCTGCCATACGTTCGCGCATTGTTGAGCAAAGGCCGGAACAACGTCTGCCCCGAAATACGAGCCAGTCAGCTCCGGTGCGACAGCGCCAGCATCACCCGTTCGGTCAGTTCCTCGATCAGGGCAGGCATCGCGGAGTCGAGCGCCAGCGTCACCGCTGCCCGAATGCTGTTCCGGTCGAGCGGTGTGCCACTCGCCGCGTTCCCGTTATTAGCCTGCGTCGCCATGCCTTGCTCGATCAGCCGTTCCACAGCGCCCAGCAATGCCGATGCCTCAAAGGGCTTGTGCAAAATAACGTCCGCCCCGGCGTTCCGCGCATCCTGTTCGTCGAATTCATCCATCGGCCCGGCCGCAAAGATCACCGGAATGTGCTGGTACTCCCGATGCGCGCGCAGGAAACGCGCCAGATCGAAGCCGTTTTTGGTTGGAAGATAGACGTCGGTAATCAACAGATCCGGATTGACATCGTTCAGGCGGCGAAGAGCGGTCGCGCCGTCGGTGACGCTGACCACCTCCAGCCCGTGCCGTGTGAGTATCTGCTCTGCGAGACGCAACGCCTGCGGACTATCGTCCGCCAGCAGAATGCGGCTCATTGTTGGGGCGGGTTGGTCGACTTCAAATTAGCAGCCGCAGGAGTGCCTTGTGCTGCGGGAGCCTGGTTCTGCTGAGAGCCGTTGGGCGAAGCGTGGTCGCCATTCTGCTGGTCTTGTTTCTTTTTCTTCTTCAGGAGCTTCTCCTGCTTCTTGGCCTGCTCCGCACGCAGCTTCTTCAGCTCTTTATCCCGGTTGGTGGGCAGCGGCTGATTCTGTTCGGCCGTGGTCTGGGCCGTCCCTCCGCTGGTGCGCGCATCCGGCTTGGTCTCCAACGCGCTGCTGCCTGTTACGGGTGTCGCGCTCACATCGGTTGTGCCGCCCGCCGTTCCAGAGGTGTTGTTGCTGGCGGTCTCCGCATTCACCGGAACGGGGACACTGGCCGGGATAGTTGGTTTCGGATCCGTCATGGTCGGTGGTCCCGATTTCGCGGCATGACTCACGTCCGGACCGCCGCGTACCCAAGACGTAGACCGCGCCATCAGACCGGGCTTTTTATAATTCGCCTGGTCGAACTTTTCACGATCGTAGGCTGCCCGATCTACCGGCGGAATCGGCATTTCCAGGTCTTCCAGCCGCTTCTTGGCGTCGTTGGCCCGTGCGCTCAGCGGATACTCACGAACGATTCGCGCAAACATGTCGCCGGCTTTTTTCCGGAATCGCGGCCCCATCTTTGAATACGCGTCTCCGGCTTCATACAGCGCCTCTCCGGACCCGCTGTACAGCGGATATTGATCGACCAGCGCGTTCAACCGGTTGGCTGCCGCTGGATTCATTTCTCGTTTCCAGTAAAAGTTGCCAACAACGAATTCGTGATCCGCCAGGCTCTCCTGAATATTTCGCAAAAGCTGCGCGGTCTGCGGCGCAAATTTGCTGTTTGGATATTGGATCAGCAGCGTGCGGCACTCCGTTTCGGCGCGCAGCGTCTGGCTCCAGTCCCGATCGCTTTTCTCCATCTGCTTGTAATGGATTTCGCAGATTCGGTTCTGCGCCTCGGGTGCTTCCTCCATGTTCGGATAGAACAACTGGAAGTCCTTGTACTCGGCTTCGGCCTGGGCCATTCCGTTCGCTCCGCCCTCGCGGAACCAGCTATCGGCAATCGCCAGTTTCGCCTTCGCCAGAAACTCGCTGGATTCGTAGGTATTCATCAGCGTCTGCAGCGAAATGCGCGCGACCTCATAACGCCCGTGTTCAATGTCCTTCACCGCCTGGTCGAACAACACCTTGTCCGGCTGTTGCGTATTCTTCGTGATGGGCGTGTCGTACTTCTTATGAATGCACGAAGTCAGCAGCGCCAGCGGCAGAGCCGCACAAAGCAGCGCTCGACCCAGCGGATTTAAACCGCTTGTTGCGCTTTTCCTACCAACCGTCTGTTCAGGCAAAAACTGGCAAACCAACATTGTGAGTTAAACCTTCATAGAGATTGCCTCTTCGGCGATTTGCTGCATGCTGCGGACCGCCTGGGCTGCATCGGGGGCGTGGAAAACGGAAGAACCGGCTACCACCCAATCTACCCCTGCCCTGGCAACCTCGGCAATGTTTTCTTCTCCGACCCCGCCGTCGATCTCAATAAAAAAATTGAGGCCGCGCTCTTCACGCATGCGATGGAGCTGGCGCACTTTGTTCAACGAGTTCGGAATAAACGTCTGCCCGCCATATCCCGGATTCACACTCATCACCAGGACATAATCCGCAACATCGAGAACGTTTTCGAGCAGTCGTGTAGAGGTGGCCGGATTGAGGACGACTCCTGCCTTTGCGCCCTGGTCCTGAATCATGTGCAGCGTGCGGTCCAGGTTGCGGCATGCTTCATAATGCACGCTGACGGAGTCCGCTCCCGCTTTGATAAAGATCGGCGCATACGTATCGGGATCTTCGATCATCAGGTGATGGTCGAGTTTCAGGGGCGTGAAGCGCCGGATCGACTCCGTAATCGGCGTGCCCATCGTAAAGTTCGGCACAAAGTGTCCGTCCATGATGTCGACGTGGATCATACGAGCTCCCGCTTCCTCCACTCGCCGGATTTCTTCCCCGAGGCGTGTGAAATCCGCGGCGAAGATGGAAGGAACGATCTGGAGCACCGAAACTACTCTTCCCGCCTTCCTAAGCCCGTCCTGCCGACCCGTGTTTCCCCATACCTCAAGCGCAGGTCATCCTTTGTTCTTTAGGCTTTAGGAACTCTCCTATCCTAGCATGGAGAAGTCCTAATCCTGCAAGCCCGATTTCTAGCCCAGAACGGCTGCAGAGAAACCCGTCGCCTTCCTCGTGTCCCGGCAAGCGCCACATCTGCCGTTCGCAGGCCAGATCGGGACGGCTTTTGAGCGCCTCGCGGATGATCGCTTCGTTTTCTTCCCGCTCGAGTGAGCAGGTTGCATACAGCAGCTTCCCGCTGGGCGCCAGCACTTTCAAAGCTTCCTGAACGATCCGCGTTTGCATCTCGGCAAGTCGTCCTAAATCTCGTTCTTGGACGCGCCATTTGATTTCCGGGTTGCGTGCCAGAGTTCCAGTACCTGAGCACGGCGCATCGATAAAGATTCGGTCGAACTGCCGGCGGAACGGAAGCGGGCGGCCGGCATCCAGGGCGACGCGAGGACAAACCGCGGGTATCTCCCTGATCCGCTTGAAGCTGATATCGCAGGCTACTGCCAGCGAAAGCGGTGTCTCCAGCGCCTGCAGGGTCTTGTTCCCGGGCGCCGCGCACAGATCCAGGTACCGGTCGCCGGGCCGTAAATCGAGTAGTGGCACAATCGCCTGCGAGCTGATGTCCTGGAGGCGTAATCCCGGGGCCGTTTCGGACAAAATCCGGAAGCAGCCCGGAACCGATGTCGGCTCGATCACTACACCATCCGGCGGTT
This sequence comes from uncultured Acidobacteriaceae bacterium, assembly GCA_963722935.1. Lineage (GTDB taxonomy): Bacteria > Acidobacteriota > Terriglobia > Bryobacterales > Bryobacteraceae > Bog-105. The sequence goes on from CAVROY010000004.1 coordinate 1,500,120, forward strand.
CCTCCCCGGCAGCCAGCCGAAGGTACGCGAACGGTTGCCTCAGCGCTGCTTCCCCGATCGCTCGCGCTTGTTCCGCGCCAAAATGTTCGGTCCATCGCTCCAGCAACCACGCCGGGCATGACAGCGCCGTTTCCAAATCCGGCCAATCCACCGGCTTATGGTTTACTTTGCGCAGCACCGCGTTGGCGAAGCCTGCGGCAGAGCGTTTCCGCTGCTTCACTGCCTCCACTGATTCGTTCACTGCCGCATGTGGAGGAATCCGCTCTAAATAGCGCACCTGAAAAATCGCCGCGCGCAGCGCAATTGCTACCGAGAGGTCCAACTGGTCGGCTCTCCGCCCGGAATACAGGAAAATCAAGTAATCGAGCTGAGCTTGGTAACGCAAACACCCGAAAACGATCTGTGCCGCCAATCCCGCATCCCGGGGAGCCAGATCGCGGCTTTTCTCGCGCAAGCTGTCGGATGCATAGGCGCCTTTCGCCACGGCCTCCAGCACTTCGAAAGCAACTTTCCTGGCAGGCGAAATTCGTGCCACCAAAACACCGGTCACAAGCATCCAACAGGGGAACTAGCCGTTGTGCAGCAACGAATTGAACCGCTTTTCAGTGTTTACCTGTTTGCACACCCTATGCTAGTATGCTATTAGCCTCGGGGGAAGCGATTTCCGCGAGGTGCGCCTCGTACACTTCCCTCGGAGCATCAAAAAATAAATAAATGAGCTTTACCGTTTTCCTCGGAAACCTCCCTGCGTGGGTGACCAAGGACGACATCAAGTCGTGGCTGGCATCTGAAAACCTAGTCGCGGACGATGTCAAGGTCATTCGCAACCCTGAAACCCAAGAATCAAAGGGATTCGCCTTTATCGAATCGCCCAATCAGGAGGAGATGAATGCCATCATCCGCCGATTCGATCGCGCCCCTCTTGAAGACCGCCTTCTGCGCGCCAACCCTGCTCAGCCTCCCCGAGGCAAAGGAGCGACAAAAACCGCGCCTCCCCCCGATCGCACCAAACGCGGGGCCACTTCTGCCGCTTCGACTGTTCCACCCCGACGGGCCGCGAATAATAATCCGCATAGCCAGCGTCGTTCGCCGAATTCACAAGCAAAACAAAGCGCCTTTGCTGAAGAACTCGCCAAGGCTCTCTAAACACTCGTTTTCCCGGAATCGGCCGTTTCTCGGAAGCGAGCCAATCCTCTCATACCCTCATCAGCTCTTTCTATAATCTTCTTCATCATCTACTCTTACAGTGGTATACTTGCGCAAACTCTTTGCGCGTCCGTGTGGGTCATTGCCTCGCTTTGGCTCGCCGGACACGACTGCAAGGTGTGAGCCGTGAATCGCTCCTATTGGGACGCCCTTCTTATCCGCTGTGGTTTCGCCGCGCTGCTCGCGGCGCTTGCCGCGCTTTTTCGGCCGTTTGGCTTTTCCACTCTCCCTGCTGCCCTGGTGGGAGTATGCGTTGCTGTTCTCGTCAACCTTCTGGAGCTTCGTATCCGGCGCGCCCGGTTGGCTGCCCTGTTGGCCGGTTGTCTTGGAGCCCTGTTTGGCGGAGCGCTTGGCTTAGTGTTCGTCGCTCTGCTGGATGGCGCCGCCTTCGCCGGCCAGCGCAATGTGCAATTTCTTCGACTGCTCGGGCCGCTACTCGGTGGCTTTATCGGTCTGCTGGCGGGCCTCTCGAAAGCGGATCTCATCGATCTCGGCGGCATCGGCCTGCTCGCTAACCGCGAAACCAGCTCTTCCACCCCGAAGATTCTCGATACCAGCGTCATCATTGACGGCCGTATCGCCGACATTGCCGAATGCGGATTTCTCGACGGCAAAATCGTCATCCCGCAATTCGTTCTGCACGAGTTACAGCTCGTGGCCGATTCTTCGGATTCCGCCAAACGCAATCGCGGCCGCCGGGGTCTCGATATCGTCCAACGCCTTCAAAACATCCCACGCATCCAGATCCAGGTCTCCGCGCAGGATTTTCCCGTGCGCGAAGTAGATCTGAAGCTCATCGAATTCGCGAAATCGACGGGCGGGAAGATCGTCACCAACGATTTCAATCTCAACAAACTGGCGCAGGTGCAGGGTGTCCAAGTGCTCAACATTAATGAGCTGGCGAATGCTCTCAAGCCCATCGTTCTCCCCGGCGAGTCCATGCGCGTCTTCATATTGAAGGAAGGCAAAGAATACAACCAGGGCGTGGCCTATCTCGATGACGGAACCATGGTCGTCGTCAACAATGCCCGCCGTCTCATCTCAAAAACCGTGGACATCACCGTTACCAGCGTTCTGCAAACGACCGCCGGCAAAATGATCTTCGGCAAATACGATGAGCGCGCCCAAGCCGCCTCTGAGCATCGCTCACCTGCCCCGGCCGGCAGTTCCGCCTCCGCGGGCGGCGCATAATCCCCTCACTTCCAGCGTGTTGTTACAGTAAGTACGCGAGAAGATCGAACTTCCATGTCGAACAGAGTATCGAGGCGTGCCTTTGCAACCACTCTGGGAGCTGGCGCCGTTGCTTCTGCTGTAAACGCTCCCGCGAATTCTCTTTCCTTAAGTGCGGCCGCTAGCGGGCATCCGCAGCCGGACTATTATCGCTTCCCGAATGGCTTTCTCTGGGGTTGCGCCACGGCCGCCTACCAGGTCGAAGGTGCTGCCGCGACGGAGGGTCGAGGACCGTCGATCTGGGACACTTTTTCACAAATTCCCGGAAAGACTTATCACGGCCAAACCGGCGCCGTTGCCGACGACGAATATCACCTCTACAAAGAGGACGTGCAGCTTCTCAAATCGCTCGGAGCGAAATGCTATCGATTCTCCGTCTCGTGGCCGCGTGTTTTCCCCCAAGGTACTGGAGCTCCGAACCCCAAGGGCATCGAATATTACCAGCGCCTGGCGGACGAGCTTCGCGCCAACGGAATCGAGCCGTTCTGCACGCTGTTTCATTGGGATCTGCCCCAAGCTCTCCAGGACCGCGTCGGCGGATGGGAATCCCGCGATACGGCGAAAGCGTTCGCCGATTATGCCGCGTATGTCGCGGGTAAACTCTCCGACCGTGTCGCGCACTTTTTCACGATGAATGAGTTCTCCTCATTCATCGACCTGGGGTACAAAGAGGGGCGCTTCGCCCCTGGCCTGAAACTCCCTCCTGCACGTCTCAACCAGACTCGCCATAACGCCGTTCTGGCGCACGGCCTCGCGGTTCAGGCGATCCGCGCACATGCTAAGCCCGGTACAAGAGTGGGGCTGGCGGAAAATTTCGTTCCGGGCGTTCCGGTCATCGAGTCGGTACCGCACATCCAAGCCAGCGCGAAAGCCACTCGAGTTCTCAACGCCCCGTATCTGACCGTCATCCTGGAAGGCAAATACATGGACGAGTATTTGCATGCCGAGGGCGCGAACGCTCCCAAATTCACTGCCGAAGACCTGAAAGATATTTCCAGTCCGCTCGATTTTGTAGGCGCCAATGTCTATACGCCGGCCTATATCCGTGCTGCCGATTCACCGCTCGGCTTCCAAGCGGTCAAGAATCCGTCCTCCTTCCCTCACATGCTCTCGAGCTGGCTGTTTACTGGTCCTGAAGCGCTCTATTGGGCTCCACGTCATCTGGCGGAAACCTGGGATGTAGGTGAGATTTACATCACCGAAAATGGATGCTCTTCTGCCGACGTATTGACAACCGACGGTCATGTCTACGACACGGATCGGATTATGTATCTGCGCAATTACATCGGAAAATTACATCGCGCCGTTTCAGAGGGTTTTCCCGTCCGTGGTTACTTTCTCTGGAGTTTGCTCGATAATTTCGAGTGGGCCGACGCCTATAGCTTGCGCTTCGGCATCTACTATGTCGATTTTCAGACTCAGAAACGTTATCCAAAGTTGAGTGCACACTGGTACCGGGAGCTGATTCGACGCAATTCCGTCGTATGAGGTACATGCGCGAATGAGATTCCCGCAGCGCCATATAACGTATCGTGAAGACAATGGCTACCGTGTCGGCGATCATTCCTACCTGGAATCGCGCCGATCTCCTGCGGTCTATTCTTGAGAATCTTCGCGCCCAGACTCATCCGCTCGACCAGATCATAGTCGTCGATAACGGCAGCACGGATGCGACTCCGCTCGTCACACGCGAATTCGGTGTCGATACAGTTGTATTCCCGGAAAATCGTGGCTTCGCGGTTGCGGTGAATGAGGGAATCAGGCACGCGAAGGGCTCCTGGATTCTGATCGTCAACAACGATGTCGTGCTCGAGCCGGCTTGGTTGGAGCGCTTGCTGGCCAGCGCGGAGCGGGAAAATGCCTGGTTTGGGGCCGGTAAGCTGCTCCGCCCAAACAATCGCAACTTGATCGATGGCAGTTGGGACCTCGTCTCTCGCGCCGCCTACGCCTGGCGGTGTGGTTTCGAAAAGCGCGATGGGACGATCTGGTCAACCAGACGGCGGATTACGTCCGCGCCCATGACGGCCGCTCTGTTTCGCCGTGAGCTATTCGATCGCATTGGCCTTCTGGAAACTCGGTTCCAATCCTATTACGAGGATGTCGATTTCGGCGTGCGATGCGCGCTTGCCGGCCTTCACGGCGTCTATGAACCGGCAGCCATAGGTCTTCACATGAGCAAAACGACACTGGGTAAAACCAGTGCGCGGGTGATGTTTCTCACAGCGCGGAATCAAGTTCTGATTCTGGCTAAATACTATTCGGCGGAAACGCTGCGCCGCTTTGCTTGGCCGATTTTTATCGGGCAGTTGCTGAGCTTGGGCGCCGCCGCAAAACACGGCCGTCTGCTGACAGCCCTGCATGGCAAATGGGCTGCGCTTCGCCTCTGGTCGTCGTTCCGCGAGCGATCTGCGCTCCGCGAAACGAACCGGATTGAAACCGTATTTGCCGATAGCGAGCGCGAAATCCATCTGCTGCAGCGCCAGGTCGGCTTCAATGCCTACTGGCGCATCTATTTCAGCTTGGTGAAAGCCGCTTGACCAGTTCTGTTTCCGTAACCATCGTCACCTGCAACAGCGCCGGCGTCATCGGCCGTTGCCTACCCTATGTCTTAAACCAAAACTATCCGAACGTTCAAATCGTCGTCGTCGACAACGCCTCTCACGACGAGACTCCGCAAATCCTGCGTCAGTTCGAACAGCGCGCGCGCATTGTTTACAACCGCGAGAATATGGGCTTTGCAGCCGGACAGAATCAAGCCATCGCCCTCACGGATAGTGATTGGGTCCTGGCGCTGAATCCCGATGTGCGGCTTACTCCGAATTTCATCGCCACCCTGGTCGCCGCCGCGGACCCGCATCCCGAAATTGGAAGCGTCTCCGGCAAACTGTTATCGGCAACGCCAGATCTCGAAATCCCGGCGAATCCCGCCCTCGACTCGACCGGAATTTACTTTACGCCCGGTCTGCGGCATTTCGATCGCGGCAGCCGCCAGTTTGACGACGGTCGATACGATCGGCTGGAGTATGTCTTTGGTGTGACCGGCGCCGCCGCGCTCTACCGCCGTACCATGATCCGGGATGTTTCGATTTCCGGCGAATTCTTCGATTCCGATTTCTTCGCTTATCGCGAAGACGCCGATTTGGCTTGGCGCGCGCAACTTCTAGGCTGGAAATGCCTGTATACGCCACGTGCAGTCGCGTACCATGTCCGTAGAGTCCTCCCGGAAAACCGCCGATCCTTGCCCGCCATTCTGAATATGCATTCTGTGAAGAACCGGTTTCTGATGCGCGTCAAAAACATCACGCCCGATCTCTACCTGCGCCACTTATTGTCTATCAGCTTTCGTGACGCGCTCGTGCTCGGTGGCTGTCTGCTGTCGGAAACCGCATCGCTTCGCGCATTTCCTCTTCTTTTGCGCAGCCTACCTCGCACTTGGTCGAAACGAAAAGAGATCATGCGCCGGCGCCGTGTCACCGGGAAATATATGCGAGCCTGGTTTGCGCCCTTGCCGGTCAGTTATCCCGCTCCCGAACTGGCCGCGAGTCCGGTTCAGCAGGTCGCGCATACTTAAAGACAGATCTTGCGTATCGCTCTGCTCGGCACGCGGGGCATTCCCGCCGGCTATGGGGGTTTCGAAACATTCGCGGAAGAGCTCTCGGTCCGTCTGGTGGAGCGCGGCCACAGCGTCACTGTCTATTGCCGCGAAAAATTTCCACAGCGCGAATACCGCGGCGTTCAACTGTGCTACTTACCAACTATCCGTCACAAATATCTGGACACGCTGGCGCATACCTGCTTCTCAACCGCCCACCTGTTATTCCGCCGCTACGATGTCGTTCTCTATTGCAATGCCGCAAACGCAATCTTTGCTCTCTGCCCGCGCGTGATCGGCATGCCCTCGGCTCTCAATGTGGACGGCCTCGAGCGCTACCGCAAAAAATGGAATCACTTGGCCAAGAGCTGGTATCTCCTTTCCGAGTGGTTGGCGACCTGGTGCTGCTCGGCTGTAGTGACCGACGCAGCGAAAATCCGCGAGTATTATCTGGAGCGCTATGGCAAAGAATCCTCTTTTATTCCGTATGGCGCCGAAACGGGCAAGGTGGCGGGAACCGATGCTGTCCTCGCACTCGGTCTGGAGCCCGGCCGATACGTCCTGTACGTCAGCCGCATGGAGCCGGAAAATAATGCTCTCCTGGTCCGGCAGGCCTTTGAACAAGTGAAGACCGATTTTAAGCTGGCGCTGGTCGGCGATGCCCCTTACGCGGCCGGGTACATTCGTGAAGTAAAAAATACCCGTGATCCCCGCGTTATTATTCCCGGAGCGATTTATGGCGAAGGCTACCATCAGTTGCAATCGCATTCCGCTGCTTACGTTCAAGCTACAGAAGTGGGTGGCACCCATCCGGCTTTGATTGAGGCCATGGGGCGCGGCGCGCTGGTCCTGTATCTCGCAACCCCGGAGAGTGCCGAAGTCGCTGGCGAAAGCGGCATCCCGTTTGAGGACGATCTGGTGGAGAAGCTGCAATGGGCGGTCAACGTCTCCGCTGAGGAACGCGCCGCTTGGGGTTCGAAAGCCATGCGTAGAATCGAGACATTCTATAGCTGGAGCGCCGTCACCACCGCCTACGAAGATCTTTTCCAGCGGATCGTGGCGGTATCGTCATGAGCGATCCATCTTCGCTTCTTCCGCCCGCTGCTCCCGCGGATCTCACGGGAAATCCACCGCTGCGCCGCCCATACCGCTCCTGGGTCGAGGTCTCCCGCGCGCAGATTGCGGAGAATTTCAACGCCATTCGGAACGTAGTTGGCTCCCAAGTAGAGGTCATGCCTGTTGTCAAGGCGGATGCCTATCGCCACGGAGCGATCGAGGTCTCGCGCACACTCGAACAAGAGGGTGCGCGCTGGCTGGCGGTGAGCAATACAGAGGAAGGTGTAGCCCTCCGCGAGGCAGGTATTCTGGCCCGCATTCTCGTTATGGCCGATTTTCTACCGTTCACTCGCGATGCGCTACTCGCTCACGATCTCACCCCGGTCATCCATTCCTTGGAAGATCTGGCCGAGTTAGACAAGTTAGCAGCTTCCCGCGCAGGTACGTGCCGCTATCACCTGAAGCTCGATACCGGAATGGGTCGCCTCGGCGTGCGCGCTAGCCCCGAAACAATCGCGCAAGCCATTCTCGCAGCCCGCCATGCAGAGCTCGAAGGATTGATGACGCACTTCGCCTCCGCCGGCAATTACCAGAGCACCCAGACCGACGATCAAATTGCCGTATTCGATCGCGTTGCGCTAGCTCTTGATCGCGCCGGCATTCGGCCCGCTCTCATGCATTTGTGCAGCACCATTCCAGTCGCTTATGGCCGCCGCCAGGCGTGGCGCCGCATGATCCGCCCGGGCCATGCGATTTACGGATACGTTTCTCCGGCCAGCGGTCACGCCCCCGGAAAAATTCTGCAGGTGAAACCGGCCCTCGCCTGGCGAGCGGCCGTTCTGTCGGTCAAAGATATCCCTCCCGGCGCGCTGATCGGATACGGCGGGATTTTTCGCGCTGCCGATTGGACCCGGGTCGCTGTGCTCGCCGTGGGTTATGCCGATGGTGTCCCGCACAGGTTGTCCGGCCGCGGCAGCGTTATCGTGAACGGGAAGATGGCCCCCATTCTCGGGGCGGTTTCGATGGACTTGATGTCGATTGACGTGAGTCAATCCCCGGAAACAAAAGTCGGAGACGCGGTCACGCTGCTGGGCGCGGAAGGCAAGCTGAGCATCGATGCGCAGCAAATGGCACGATGGGCGGGCACCATCTCATATAGCGTTCTGTGCGGCATTCATGCCCGTGTCCGCCGCATTTACATCTAGGCCCCCGGCTACATCTCAATCGGCTCGCGCTTTACATGTTAAAGTAAGAAAACCCCTCAGAACGCGGAACATTTGCAGGTGTATGTCCGTCTGCTGAAAGAGCGGAAGAGTACTGTCGATTGAAGAATAAGTGGAAAACCCTCATCCTGCTCGGCTTGCTTGTGGTCATTGCAGGCGTAGTATTCGCCAGCATTAAGATCAGCGAGCGCGGCGTCGTTATGGTTCAGACCAGTAAGGTCAGCCGCATGGATCTTACACAGGTGGTCACGGCGTCGGGCGAAATCAAGCCGCGCAATTACATCAACATTGGGGCCGCGCAGGGCCCTGCGCCCATTACCGCCATCCTGGTTAAAGAAGGCGACCGGGTGAAGAAGGGCCAGGTGCTGGCTCGCTTGGCAAGCATACAGCCCGCCGCTGCGTTGAAAGCGCAGGAGGCTGCCTTAAATGCCGCTTTGGCCGATTCGTCTGCCAGCGAATCCGCTGTCAAATCGGCCGACGACAATATCGCGGTTTCCGAGGCGCAAGTCGATCATGACCGCGCGGACCTCGAGCAGAAAAAGATCGATCTGAAACGGAATCAGGAGCTCTTCGACTCGAAGCTGATCGCGCCCCAGGATTTGGAGGCGAAAAAAGCCGCGTACGACCTCGCGTTCGCCACGCTGGATGAATCCGAGAAGCGCGTCAATCAAGCCAAAGCGCAGCGCGCGCAAGCCGCCGCTCAACTCGCTTCCGCTCAGAAGAAGATAGCTCAGAATCAGGCCATGGTGGCAAGCACCCGCGACGTGCTTTCTCAGTTTGAAGCAGTCGCGCCGCTGGACGGCGTCGTGACAAACTTACCCGTCCGTGTAGGCGAAACAGTAGTCCCCGGGATTCAGAGCTCCGCCTCTTCCACCATCATGACCATCGCCGATATGTCGCTCATTACCGCGGAGGTCAATGTAGACGAGACCGACATCGTGAGCGTAAAAATGGGCCAATCCGCCGATGTCACCATCGACGCGATTCCTAACCGCACCTTCAAGGGCCGGGTGACCGAGATCGGCGATACCGCGATCGTGCGCTCGACGGGCGTTGCCGCTTCGCAAAGCCAGACATCTAGTCAGGAAGCGAAAGATTTCAAAGTCGTCATCGCGCTCGATATCCCTGAAGACTTCGTGCGTCCGGGCTTGTCCTGCACAGCGAAAATTGTGACCGCTACGCGTTCTCACGCCCTCGCGATTCCGATCCAGGCCTTGACGATCCGTCAAAAAGGACAGCTCGAAAAGAGGAAGCCTGGCGTCCCGCCCCCGGCGGATCCTGCCGCGCAGCAAGCTGCTAAAGAAGAGCTGCAGGGTGTCTTTGTGGTATCCAACGGCAAGGCGGATTTCGTCCCTGTTCAGACCGGCGTCACCGGCGCAACCGATATTGAAGTCCTGACCGGCTTGAAAGATGGCGACCAGATTGTCACTGGCAGCTATCAGGTGATTCGTACACTAAGAAATGATGCGAAGGTGAAAATCGATAACCGCGCTCCACTCGCCGCGAATCCGATCGCTGCGTAGCGAGGTGAGCGTCTTCGAGATCGGCATGGCGACACTCAGCACGACGATTCCAGAACTGAGCCCGCAGCAGCGCGAGGAGCGCGGCCTCGAGCTCACGCGTGAAGGAATTGTCATCCGCACCTACGATCTCTGGAAGACCTACATCATGGGCGATCAGGAGATCCACGCGGTTTCCGGCGTCGATATCGAAATCAAGCGCGGAGAATACGTTGCCATTATGGGGCCCTCCGGCTCGGGAAAATCGACCCTGATGAACTTGATCGGTTGTCTCGATACCCCCACCAAAGGTCTGTACTATTTGAACGGCAAGCTCGCCAGCGATATGGAAGACGACGAGCTCGCGCGCATTCGCAATAAAGAGATCGGGTTCGTTTTCCAAACCTTCAATCTGCTGGCTAGAGCGACCGCTTTACACAATGTCGAACTGCCGCTGATCTATGCCGGCGTGCCGTCGCAGGAGCGTGCGAAACGTGCGCGCGATGCCTTGCGAGCTGTCGATCTCGAGCAGCGCATGTTCCATAAACCAAACGAACTCTCGGGCGGACAAAGACAGAGAGTTGCGATTGCCCGCGCGCTGGTGAATCATCCTTCGATTCTGCTCGCCGATGAGCCAACCGGCGCGCTGGATTCCGCCACAGGTCATGAAATTATGGCGCTCTTCGAGCGTTTGTATCAGGAAGGTAACACCATCGTCCTTGTCACTCACGAAGCCGATATTGCGATGCATGCTCATCGCATCATTCACATTCGCGATGGCAAAGTCGAGCGCGATGAGGCCGTTCATCGCACGTGAACACCCTACCCCCTCGTTGGAGCGGGCGACTAACAACAAATGCGGACTAAGACTCGTAGTCGCGCAGTCGATGTTATGTTTAGAGAAACAAGCCGTCTCCGCGCGGGTAACCCGACTATAAGCGGTTTCTCAAACGTAGTTTTTCCTTGTAATGCAACCAACTTCGACCCCGTTAGCCCCTCAGGATGGGGCAATGAATAGCGAAGCCTCTAATGAGCAGCCGTTGCGCATCCTCATGGCCGAAGACAATTCGATCAATCAACGAGTTGGCAAATTGATTCTTCAAAAAGCGGGCTTCAATATCGATCTCGTGGGCGATGGCAATGAAGCTCTCGAAGCTCATCGCGCCCAGCCCTATGACTTGATCCTCATGGATTGTCAAATGCCCACCATGGACGGATTCGAAGCCAGCCGGCAGATTCGTCTGCTCGAACAACGCCAGCCCATCATTGTTGCGGTCACGGCCAACGCACTCGTCGGAGAACGCGAGCGCTGCTTGAATGCCGGTATGGACGATTACCTATCCAAGCCGTTCCAGGCGGAGCAATTGGTATCGATGGTCAAAAAATGGGTTGCAGTGCGCCGCGAATCCAATAGCAATTAGCGTCGCCAGGCGAGCAGTAGCGCGAACAGAACGATCCAGACGAAATCCAGGTAGTGCCAGAAGATCGAAACGCCCTTAGCGATCACGCGCGTCTTCATTCTGTATTTCGGGCCACTTGCGGGCGTGCGCGTGCGGACCAGCAGAACCCCGAGACCCGCCAGCCCCAACACGATATGCAGGCCGTGCAAACCCGTGAATAGGAAGATGAACCACGAATGCGGATTGCGGGATAGCACGACACCCGTCCTCAAGATCTCGATCCACGCGGTGATTTGACCGGCCAAAAACAGGAAACCCAGGCCGGCAGTCAAAGCGGCCAGTTTGAAGAACTGCCTCTGATCGTTCCGCGCCAGCCGCCTCCGGGCCGCCTCCAACGTGATGCTGCTTACCACAAGCACTGCCGTCGTGAACCACAAGACGCCTGGAACCCTCAGATGACCCCAAAACAGAGGGGATTGAGAGCGGACGATGAATACCGTGATGATCGCGCCGAAGGTCATCGTCACGGTTGCCAGAACGACCGCGACGGTGGTTACGGAAAGCGAGTTCAGCTCGCGTTCTTTTGCTTCGATTTCACTTACAGGGGGCACTTCACTTACTATGATCCTATGCGCGCTTTACGATTCCTCGTCTGTCTGTGCCTTCCGCTCCTCTACGCCGCTAACCTCGGGGCACGCTCCAATGAACGCCTTCAGGGCGCCTATCGCGATCCGGTGAAGAACGGCTGGATTTTTGTCCATCTGGAGGGCAGCCCGTCAGCGATTGGCTTCCAGCATGGCTATCTCTTGACCCCGGAAATTGAGGACGCCAAGCGAGCGATCGAGCTCAGCGCGACGCACGAAGTGAAACACAACTGGGCCGAACTCCGGGAAGTCAGTCAGAAGTACTTCTGGCCCAAAGTTCCGGCCGAGTATCGCGAAGAGTTGCAAGGTATGGAAGACGGATTAAAAGAGCAGGGGTCCAAGCTGGATCTGCTCGATCTGGTCACGATGAACGCCTTTATGGAGTTTCCCTACTATTACGACGAGGCCCCCAGGCGCGAAACAAAGGGTGTGCCGGGTCCCACCGTTAAAGCCGAGCATTGTAGCGCGTTTGTGGCGACGGGCAGCTACACCAAAGACGGGCGCATCGTCATCGCTCATAATAATTGGTCCGATTATTTGTCCGGATCGCGCTGGGACATCATTTTCGATATCGTTCCCGCCTCGGGTCATCACCTGATCATGGACGGTGTGCCGGGGCTGATTCACAGCGGCGACGATTTCGGAATGAACGACAGCGGTATCGTCATCACGGAGACCACCATTTCCAATTTCCATGGCTTCGATGCCCAGGCGGTTCCCGAATTTGTGCGCGCGCGGAAGGCCATGCAGTATTCGGAATCCATCGACGATTTTGCACGCATCATGGAGGACGGAAACAACGGCGGCTACGCGAATACGTGGCTCATAGCCGATCGCAAAACGAACGAGATTGGGCGTTTGGAGCTGGGCTTGCGGTATATCACGCTCGAGCGCACCAAGAACGGCTATTTCGTCGGCTCTAATTTCCCCATCAATCCGAAACTGATCCAGGAGGAAACGGATTTTCCTGCAAACGATCCGAATACGCCTGACCAGGTCCGGCATCGCCGTTGGGATCAGCTCATGGCCGAAAACAAGGGCCACATCGATGTGGAGCTGGGGAAGAAGTTCGAAACCGATCATTACGACATGCTCACCAAGGAGATCGATCCGAACGAGCGCACCATCTGTGGACACGTAGATAAATCCAGCAGAGGTTTGAAAGGTTGGCAGGATCCCTACGGGCCGGCCGGTGCCGTGGAAGCGAAAGTTGCCGACAGTGCGATGGCGGAGAAAATGTCCTTCGTTGCGGGTGCGGGCCATCCCTGCGGAGTTGAATTTCACGCCGCGGAGTTTCTGAAAGCCCACCCCGAATATGCCTGGCAAAAGCCTCTCCTGGAGGACATCAAGGCCAACGCTTGGACGGTCGTTTCGGCTGCATCTTCAGCCGGGCACGGAACCACGGTTCAGTAGCGCTTCACCGGCCCGCTCGCTCCAGTTTCGGCAAAGCGATCACCCAACCTTGCGGGTCGATTGGAACTGAAATAGCCGCGTGTGCGCGGCCGCTGTGCTCATCCGCTTCCCAGGCTTGTACTTCGGGCGCAAAACCGCCCCATCGTGGCGCGGTGTGCTGAACAAAAAAATGGAAATTCCCGATTGCGCCGAACAAGAACACTACGATGATCGCGCTCGGTTGCTTCCATGCCGGCCAGACGCGAACAAACTCGTCCGCCGCCAGAATCAAAAGTAAAGCGAAGCACCAGCACCCCAGCAGAAAATAGCGATGTGCCCCAACTGGCTGCAGGCCGTTGATCTGCGCATAAATCGGCGCCATGCCGCGCGCCATCGCCAAACAAACCGAAGCGGCGATCAGAAACCACAGAAATGCAACCTGCGCTCGAAACTGCGAAGAACCTTTCCGGTATAACACCGCTTCTACGCACACAAACCCAACCAGCAGCAGCAGACCGAGCGCCGGATTACCGTGTTGAAAGACCGCCAGCAGATTCCGATCTCCAATCAGACAACAAGCGATAATCTGGTTCGCTACCGCCACCACGACAGAAAAGGCCATCTGCAGGATCGAATGTACAAAATTACCCGTTCCCGGGTGACTCGTCCAGTGAAACGCGATGACGCTCCATTCAACAGTTGTTCCTGCGAGTAGCGCAACGTCGAACGCCGCGAACTGGCGATCGCGTAGCGTCCGGACGAAGATAACCGGCAGCAGAACAATGGTAAGCGGAGCGGAAAGCGCGATCAGGAGCGCCGCCATCACCAGGAGCGCGCGACAGCTCATGCGGCGGCACTGTACTGGCGCAAGCGTTAGTGGCACCGCAGCGAGCGTCAGAAACCATTGCAGATTCGCAATATTTCCAACCATCTCTTCCTCCGGAAAAGCGGCTGCGGCCATCAAGCAAAGCACGATGCGAAGGACGTCCGATCGAACAATGCTTCGAAAGTGATCCAGCGCGAATATCGAGCAGCATACTCCTGCAATCACGATGCTCTCCAGCGCGTAATCGAATGGCTCGGTGCGGACCGGCAGCAGAGCGTCCAATTGCGCAAGCAGCCGCGGCACGACGTGCAGGTACCCTGCGGACGGATGAAGAAACGCCTGCCACCCGAGGGTGACCTGCTGGTAAAAGAAGACCACCCCATCCTCCGCATAGAAACGCGCATGAGTCAGATAACTCGGGCTGCGCAAGAATAACAGCAGCGCTGCGAGGAAAGCAAGTGCGGCAAAGCGGCCCTTCAGCATCGTCAATGTCATAGTATGCGCCCATGTTTTGGGATCGGCGAGGCTAAATTGAATTTCTGGAATGTCCTTAAAACAGGCGCTTACCACGCGACTCTTCAAAAACGGCCACGCTTTGCCGCTGTTGCGAGTCGCTGGGAAAGCTCCGGTTGGTGTTCTTCAGGGATGGTTCTTTTCTGATAACACCGGAAGCTCGCCTGCTTTGCGCATCGGCGATTGGAGCACGTCACGGATCCATTCGCGTGTGCAGCGGAGTTGATCCGGCCGCTGAAACCAGGCGGCAAGCTGCACTGCTGCATTCCTTGAGCCCTGGGTCCGCAAGGCTTTCCGAAGAAGGGAAGTGGCAGCTCGCCTCAAGCACCGCTGCAATTTGTCGCAAGCCGCAATCGTAATCGCGCTATTGATGCGCCGATCCGGAGCCGCGTGCGGCTGCGTCGAGCCGCGCCTGCGCTCGCTGGCTCGCCTCCATAGCCGTGTTCACCGCCTCTGGGTTGTCGGCGTGCCGTAGCGCTTCCTTCGCTTTTTCAAGCTCCTGCCGCGCCTGATCCGTCTGTACATCTTGCGCGAATTCCGCATGCTCGGCCAGAACTCGGACATTATTGTCGAACACTTCCACGAACCCGCCGGCGATTGCCAGAACGTGTGCGCCTCCGCCGCCCTCATAAGTCAGGACGCCGGCTCCAAGCGCGCTCAATAAAGCTGCATGTCCCGGCAAGATGCCCAAATAACCGTTCTTACCCGGTAACTCGGTTTGGTTCACCTGTTCATCCACCAGAAGCCGTTCCGGCGTGGCGACCTCGAGATGTAACGTATCTGCCATGCGGGAAATCGGGCTGTGTTAGCCCTTCATCTTCCCGGCCGCTTCGAGTACGTCGTCGATCGTGCCTTGCATATAAAAGCTTTGTTCGGGCAATCCATCGTGCTTGCCGTCTACAACTTCTTTGAAGCTGCGGATCGTGTCTTCGAGCTTCACGTATTTGCCCGGACGGCCGGTGAACTGTTCTGCGACGTGGAACGGCTGTGACAGGAATCGCTGGATACGGCGCGCGCGGGCCACAGTCTGTTTATCTTCGTCGCTGAGTTCGTCGATGCCAAGAATGGCAATGATATCTTGGAGATCCTTATAGCGCTGCAACGTTTGCTTCACGCGCTGCGCAACCTCATAGTGTTCCTGGCCTACGATGTTCGGATCGAGAATGCGCGAGGTAGAGGAAAGCGGGTCCACGGCGGGATAAATGCCCAATTCAGAAATCGCTCGGGATAACTGCGTCGTGGCGTCAAGATGGGCAAACGTGGTTGCAGGCGCCGGGTCTGTGTAATCGTCTGCCGGGACATAGATCGCTTGAACGGACGTAATGGAGCCTCGTTTTGTGGATGTGATACGTTCCTGAAGGTCGCCCATCTCCGTCGCCAGATTCGGTTGATAGCCGACCGCCGAAGGCATGCGGCCCAACAGCGCCGACACTTCCGAACCCGCCTGGGTAAAACGAAAAATATTGTCGATGAAGAGCAGAACGTCTTGCCCTTCTTCATCTCTGAAATATTCAGCGACCGTGAGGCCGGTCAGCCCGACGCGCAGACGGGCCCCGGGCGGCTCGGTCATCTGGCCATAGACCAGCGCAACTTTCGATTTGCGCCAGTCGTGCGGATCGACAATACCGGATTCCTGCATTTCGAGCCACAGGTCGTTGCCTTCACGAGTACGCTCGCCAACGCCGGAGAAGACCGACACTCCGCCGTGCTTCATCGCAATGTTGTGGATCAGTTCCTGAATGATGACGGTTTTTCCGACGCCGGCGCCGCCGAACAGTCCGATCTTGCCGCCGCGCAGATACGGTTCCAGAAGATCGACTACTTTGATGCCGGTTTCAAACATCTCAAGTTCCGTCGATTGTTCGTCGAACGCCGGCGCGGCGCGATGAATCGGTGCCCGCTTATCGGTCTGGATAGGGCCCATGTTGTCAACAGGTTCTCCAAGCACGTTGAGAACGCGGCCCAGCGTAGGCTTACCCACCGGAATGGTGATGGGACCGCCCGTATCAAAAGCCTTCATCCCGCGCACCAGTCCATCGGTCGGCTCCATCGCGATGGTGCGCACGCGGCCTTCGCCAATATGCTGCGCCACTTCCGCGGTGATGTCGATCTTGAACGGTACATCGAATCCCTCGCTCGTCACGTGGATGGCGTTATAGATCTTCGGGACCTGACCCTCGGGGAACTGAATTTCAATCGTGGGACCTGCCACCTGAACGACATGGCCCTCCACTACAGCAGCTTCTGGCATAAATCTCCAATCCTTTGCGGCACGTTAAAAGGCCTGTGAAACTGAGCCGTGCGCGTCAGCAAGCGGTTTTCTACATGCGAATGAATTGAACTGCGACAACCCACTAAAGCTTCATCCTAAAGCGGCGGCGCCACTGACAATTTCGATGATTTCGCGAGTAATGTTTGCCTGACGAACCCGGTTCAGGTTCAACGTCAGCGCTTGAATGACGTCGCCCGCATTCGAGCTCGCCGCATCCATAGCCGTCATGCGGGCAGCGTGATAGGCCGACACGGATTCGAGCAACGCGCGGTAGATCGCCATCTCAACGTAACGCGGCAGCAGCGTACGGAGAAGTTCATCGAGCGGCTGCTCATAGATATAGTCAATCTGTTCGCCGCCTTGCGGGACTTCTACCGGCAAAATCCTTTTCACCACCAGATTAGGCGCCATGACGCTCTTGAATTCATTCACTGCGATGTATACCGCATCGATCTCGGCTTTTCGATACTGCTCGATCATTTTATCGGCGATCTCGGCGGCTTGCCCATATTGCGGCTTCTCGACAATGCCGACATGCTCGCCGCTCATGTTGAGGTTCCGTTTGCGAACATAATCGCGCGCTTTTCGGCCGATCGTCTCAATGCGAATATCGGCACCCTGGTGCTCGTCAATGAATCGCTGGGCCGCGCGCAACAGGTTCGCATTGAAGGCGCCCGCGAGACCCGTGTCGCTGCTGACGATAATAAGCTGAAGGCGTTTCTCTTCCCGCACTTGCAGCAGCGGCAGCGCCTCCACATCTTCATTCCCGCCTGCCGCGGCCGCAATATTGGACAAGATCCGTTGCAGCATCGCGCCGTAAGGCCGCGAAGCCAATGCTCGCTCCTGGGCGCGGCGCAGCTTCGCTGCCGAGACCATTTTCATGGCCTTGGTGATTTGCTGCATGTTCTTGACGCTGCGAATGCGGCGCCGGATGTCGATTAGACTCGGCATGGATCAACTACGGGCCCGGCCGGCTCCTACGGGCTCGTTTTGTTTAGTGTCCTGCGGTTTCGCCGCCTGGGGTCTCTGGCCTTCGGGAGCAGGTGGCTGTTCTTTCTGGCGGCTGCGGTCCTGCTCTTCTGCTTTCTTGGTCTGGAAACGTTCCCGTTTAAATTCATTCAGCGCATCCGCGAGAAGGCGTTTCACCTCGTCGTTCAATTCGCGCTTTTCACGGATCGCCTGCAGAACATCCGGCTTGGCGTCGTCGAGGAACTGATAGAGCTCCGCTTCGAAGCGCCGTATATCCTCCACCGCAACATCGTCGAGCATCCCGTTGCTTCCGGCAAAGATAATGGCCACTTGCTTTTCAACCGGAATGGGTGAATAGGGGCCTTGTTTCAGTACCTCAACCCAGCGCTTGCCGCGATTCAGTTGGGCCTGAGACGCCTTGTCGAGATCCGAGCCGAACTGCGCAAATGCAGCAAGTTCGCGATATTGGGCGAGGTCGAGGCGCAGCGTTCCGGCCACTTGCCGCATGGCTTTGATCTGCGCGCTGCCACCCACGCGGCTTACGGAAAGCCCGACGTTGATAGCGGGACGGACATTCGAGTTGAACAGGTCACTCTCGAGGTAAATCTGGCCGTCGGTGATAGAGATCACGTTCGTCGGAATGTAGGCCGAAACGTCGCCGGCTTGTGTTTCGATGAACGGTAGCGCTGTGAGCGAGCCTCCGCCCTTATCGTCGGAAAGCTTGGCCGCGCGCTCGAGAAGCCGGCTATGCAGATAAAACACATCGCCCGGATACGCCTCGCGTCCAGGCGGACGTCGCAACAATAGGGAGATTTCACGATACGCGGCGGCGTGCTTCGACAAATCATCGTAGACGCACAGCGCGTGCCGCTTGGAATCGCGGAAGTATTCACCAATCGAGCAGCCTGCGTACGGTGCGATGTATTGCATGGGCGCAGGATCGGAAGCCGTAGCCGCGACCACAACCGTATACTCCATCGCGCCGTGCTGTTCGAGCGCCTTAACGACTTGCGCAACGGTCGACCGCTTCTGGCCGATCGCGATATAGATGCAGATGACGTCCTGCCCGCGCTGATTGATAATCGTGTCGAGTGCGATGGTGGTCTTGCCGGTTTGGCGGTCGCCGATAATCAGCTCGCGCTGCCCGCGGCCGATCGGCACCATTGCGTCGATAGCTTTAATGCCGGTCTGCAAAGGCTGCTTCACCGGTTGCCGGTCCACCACGCCAGGCGCAAGCCGCTCCAACGGGCTGAGATCGCGCGTGTCGATCGGGCCTTTGTCGTCAATCGGGCGCCCCAGCGCGTCCACCACGCGGCCCACCATGGCTTCTCCAACCGGAATCGACATAATGCGTCCGGTCCGGCGCACCTGGTCGCCCTCCTTGATCCCGGTGTAGTCACCTAGAAGAACCGCACCCACCTGATCTTCTTCGAGATTGAGCGCAATGCCAACCGTCTCGGGCCCGAATTCGACCAGTTCGCCGGCCATTACATTTTGCAGTCCGTAGAGGCGCGCAATACCGTCGCCCACGCTGATGACCGAGCCTGTTTCGGCGACGTTTACAACTGCGTCGAAGTTTTCAATCTCCGATTGGAGTACACGCGAGATTTCGTCTGCTCTGATTTGAGCCATACTTTTCCTTCAGAATTCCTCAGTGCGAAGTCACAAGATGCTGGCGCATATCTTCCAGCTTCCCGCGTAGGGTCGCATCGTATTCTCGAGACGCGACGCGCGCCCGAACTCCAGCGAGCAAATCCGGTTCGACGTTGTACTGCGCGCGGACGAACTTCCCGAGCTTTGTCCCGAGCGCGCGCTCGATCTGTTCGCGCTGGGCGGCATTCAATTCGTGAGCAGATGCGATCTCGGCGGAAACCCAGCCGAGTCTTTCATCCACAATCAGCTCGAAGGCCCGTCTCATTCCGCTCAGTTCTTTCGTGCGGCGATGCGCGACAACCACAAGTACGAAATTACGAATGATGTGATCGATTCCGAGCTCGTCCGCTAATTTTGAGATGACAGCTCCTTTTCGTTTCCTCGAGACGGCAGGCGAAAGCAGCGCACCCTGCAACTCTGTCGAGCCCGAGATCAGAGAATCGATAGCACGCAGGTGTTCCACCGCATCATTAGGCTTTAAGCCGTGCTTGGAACCAAATACGGCATCGGCAAGCGCGCGGCCGTAGTGTGAAGCAAGAGCGCCGGTCATCTAATTCTTCCCCGACTCCACCAGGTGAATAAACTCGCCAAACATATCTTCGGGTTCACCGGCTTGAAAGCGCTCCTTGAACTGCCACTCCGCAAGCCCCAGGGCCACTTGAGCGGTGTGCTCGCGGAGCTTCCGGATTCCTTCCTGGCGGAACGCTTCGATTTCGGCAATCAGATTGTGCTGGATGTGCTGAATTTCTATTGCCGTCTCCTGGCGGAAGCGGGCATGGTCGCGTTCCAGTTCAATACCCGCCTGGTGCCGTAGCCGCCTGATTTCATCGGCGAGACCGGCCATCTTGCGATCGATTTCCGAGTAGCGGAAATCGGCTTGAATCTTTAAGCCCGTAGCGTCCTGTATCGCTTTCTGGATTTCGGCCGACCGGGCATTAAAAAAAGCCGGTGCGTATTTCCAAATGGCCCAACCCAGGCCGGCGACGAAGATCAGAGCGTTGATGATCTTCCATCTCGTGACCACGTCGAGCGCCGCGGTTTCCTGCGCGGCCGTTTCCTGGGCGAATGCGGGAACCGCGATCGCCAACAGCAGAAGCGCAGCGGCCCAGGTAAGCCGATAGAGAGTTTGCCGCCTCGGCCTCAAAGCGATTTTCACTACGCCGCTCTCCGTTGCAACAGCGACCGCACGATCTGTTGGCTAAGAGCTTCAACGTGCGCGTTCAACTCGGCTTGCGCGCGCTCCGTCTCTTGGGCAACCTGAGCTCGGGCCTCTTCGATTTTCTTATCCGCTTCCACGCGTGCCTTGGCGATTTCTCTTTCCTGTTCCTCGCGCCAGTTGCGGCGCAAGGCTTCGTGTTCCTGATGCAGTTCCGCGCGCGCGATCCGAAGCGCTCGTTCGAATGCTTCGCTCTTCTGTTCAGCCTCTTTAAAGGCTCGCTCGGCCAGCTCGCGCACGCCTTCGGTCTGGTTGCGGCGCTCTTCCAGTACTCTGGCCAGCGGTTTGAATAGAACCGCCTTCAGGTAAAACGTCAGCACGACAAAAAAAACGATAGTCGGTATTGATTTGACCAGCAGGTCACCGAGCTTAACTAAGGTCTCTTCCATTCAGAGCTGTTTTCGGTCGAGGAAAAATGCGTGATTCCGGACTTGGGATATCGTGCAAACCAGCACCGCGGAGGCGCGCCTTGGCTCGTGAGCGCACTACGAGTGAAGCGGATTTCCCCTACTCAGTTTACGCTAACATACGCCTTTTTAAACGGTCAACGCACCTGTCTCGCGCTTTCAACCTTTGAACGACGCTTGCAGCAGCGGGGTCGGGAAGGGTAGTGGCCAGGACATCAGGCACAGGTGGTCATACGCCCAGAAGTTGATCACCGGTACGCCGCGTGTGCTGGCGAGTTGAAATTCCCGAGGCCAGGGGCACGCGCCGTCAAACCACGGAACCAGATAAGCGACATCCCCGATATCCCACGCCATTGGAGGTGTAAAGGCAAATAAAATCGCCTGCTGGGCCAGATCTAGATTGCGGTACGTGACTCCCCAACTCAGCGCCTCCACTTTAAACCGGTCCAGGCCGCTTCCCGCTTGTGTTTGCCACTGGCTCGGAAGGTTGACCGCGGCATTCAGACGTCCCCCTTGCGCATATGGGACGTTCGCGCCCAGCAGGCATACCGGGTTGTTTACGTCATTCGGGTAAAGAATTTCGAATTTCGTGGCAGGATACTGTGCCAGAACCGCGCTGCGGATTGCATCGATGTGGCTCTTGAGCCGCGCTGCCAAAAAATTTGCATCCACTCCGCTGTTTACTGAAGGATCGTCGTCCTGGCAAGTGAATTTATTCAAAGCTCGGCCGAGCGTCGCCTGCGCCGCCGCGGACGTCACGACATCGTAGTAGGCCATGGACCCGCCCCTTATCTGTCCGGTTCCCGAGATCCAGTCGCCATTCGCAGCCACCGGAATCGTGAAGTGCGTAGGATCGGTCACCGTAATCGGCCACGTTCCGTTTGCCGCCGTGCACCCTGCGACGCCGGTGATCACCACCCGATCTCCAGTCGAGAAGCCGTGCGGAGTTACTTCTATGCCCGTTGAAGTTTGCGAGTCCTTTTGAATCGAGCCCGTTTGAATAACGATGGGATTAGCTGAAGAGCAGGACATGACTAGCAGTGCCGTCGAGGAGAAATACCACCACAGGAACTCGCCAAACTGCAGCCACGGATTGAGACCCGCGGCGCTTTGCAGCCCTGCCATGGTCGTGTAAACCGATTGTTGAAATGTGGTTAGGTTCGCGATCGGCGCGCACTGTGAAGAAAGAAGTTTCGCAAAACCAGTGTCTGTGGTAACCGCCGTTGCATCGTAAAAACGAGCTTGCCAGGCGTTCGCGACGGTGCCATCGTCGGGCGGATTCACAAGTTCCATCGAAAAAGAGGTAGTGATCAGCAGACCGGCAGACTGCACTTGCTGAAACAGGTCAGCGTGCCATTGCCGTATGGGATAGTTAATCGGATTCGAGGCTGAGGGATCAACTTCCCATGTGCCGTCCACTCCCACCTCGAGAGTTGCGGTTGCGGGAGTGACGGTTCCATTTGCCGATGGAGCGGTGCCACTTGGCGATTTAGTGTCTGTGGTCACAAGGTAGCCGCCCCAATTCGGTGTTCGCGTGTAAATCGTAAGTTGGCCTGTGCCGGTTTTTTGCGCCCACACGGCAACA
The DNA here is from genome assembly GCA_963722935.1 of uncultured Acidobacteriaceae bacterium. Taxonomy (GTDB): domain Bacteria; phylum Acidobacteriota; class Terriglobia; order Bryobacterales; family Bryobacteraceae; genus Bog-105. The sequence continues at coordinate 1,522,803 of CAVROY010000004.1, forward strand.
GCGGCGCAATTGATGTAGTACACGAAGTGCTCCGCGATGGTATCGAGCGTGTCCCATGTGGTCATCGTTTTCGTCATCTGGAACCCGGCGATATCAATTTGTGCCGCCTCGTTGATAGCCCAGGTTCCACCAAACGTGACCACCGTGGAGTGCCAGATGCTATCGACTCGCCTCCTCTGGTTCCACCAGAAGACACCCAGATATTCGTTCAGTTGCCCCCGGAAGCCGAGCTTGAGAATGTGCCATAGAAGCCGTTGCGGGCTCATTTTATAGGTCGAGTCCGTATCGAAGTCCAGAGCGGGACTGACGTTGCTGTACAGGATGGGTGCATCCTCCACCGCGGAGGTGGGGAGTGCCGCTTCGATGTAATCGAAGATAAAATTGAATCCCGTGGACGCAATGTCATGCAGAAATTGAGGCGTGTGATTCACGGATTCAATGGTGATCGTGACGGTATGCTTTCCGGCCGGAACGGCGCTCCGCAGAAGTCGCCGAGTCGCAACTTCGGAGCCGGTATTCAGAAAGCAGTCGAGACTTGTAGCTGAATCCCCATCGAGCGTGACGCTGACGATCCCCCGATCCAGATAAAGAGAAGTTCCCAGATACAGGTCGTGCGCCTGATTGCACGCGTACTGGACCGTCACGGAATCGCCCGGTTCGGCACTGACTTGGGCGAATCCATGCCAATAGTTCGTCGCGGGCTGCGTTTTCCAGCCGGTTCCGGAGTACGTGCACGCGCCGCTGTCCGCATTTCCGATCCGCACGCTACCTGGTCCGGCAACTCCCAGGGCCCGCACGTTCTGAGGATCGGTAACCGACCAGTTGCTGAATGTTGCGCTCCATTCCGTATCGCTGTAATACGCGCCGAAGGGTAACCGGGGCGCGAAGGTGAGCCACGCCTGCCGGATCTGGTCGATACCCAACGCAGAGAAATCCAGCGAGACGTTCCAGATCACGTTATCGGAGTTGCCGCCCGTCAGCGGAAGAACCGGATTGTTTACCTGAAGAGTTTCGTTTCCGGGCCGTACCACCATGTAAACCGTGACGTCGTTCCCATCCACGCCGCCGTATTCCGCCAAGTAAGAATAGATCCCCGAAGGTGCGGCGAACGTCAACGTCAGAGACGTCGGACTGTTTACTACCGCGACCGTGTAAGGCAGCGCGCCGATGTAAATAGTGGATCCGGAGGCGATACCAGGAAATTTGATACCCGCCGGGTAAATGGAGCTCGGATCGTAATACCACTCCACCGACGTGCCGCTCACATTTACTCGTCCCGTACGGGCATTCTTCAATGTGAGATTTCCATTGGCATCCGTCGAAGCGATCACTGCAATGCTGCTTCCCTGAAACGCTGCCCAATCGTAAGTGTTGATCTGGTCCGCAAGATCTTGGGCGACATACGCAGCGCTTTCTTTACCACCAGCGAGGAAGTCGAAAGCTGCATTGTTGACAAACAGCGTTAGCCGGTCATAAACCGTGCATCCACCGGGAGCGGTGATGTTGTACGTACCTTGCGCCACCGAATAATTGTTGGAAACCAGCGTGGCATAGTCCCACAGTTTGACTTGCACGGACTCGCCGGATGGGATGAGCACGTCCAGCTGAGCCCAGTCGATCCAGGAAAATTTGGCCGAATCGAGCGGCTGCAGACCCTGGTAGCTCACATCGAAGCTAAGCACCATACCGGAGAGATCGAAGCTGGGAAGATATTTGACCGAATAGTGTTCAAAAATATTGTCCGCGTCATATACCACCAGCACGCAGAAATCGGCCATGTCGCGGAAGACGCCGTACACCGTGAACCCGGTCGGACTGGCTTGGCAAAGCGACGCAGCGGCGCCAAACCCATCGAATCCGCGCAAGTAGAGTGTTCGATCGGGCTGCAGTTTGAGGATCTGTTCTGTGCTCATGGAAGTGGCATTTCCCCACCGGGAATGAGAGTCCGCCTCCACGCTACGCCGCTGCCCGCGCAACGAGTCTGCGGAGATGTTTGCAAGTCGCTGAAATAAAAGAGAATTGAAGTGGGTGCCAATCGGAAATGGCGTCCGGGCCTCAGCCCGCTTATTCCCTTGACAGCAGGTCGCAGGCATGAGTATATTAGGCCTAGGCTTCATATGCCTAAATCCGTCACCCCTTCCGGTGCACTCACGATGCTCATCCTGCGCGTGCTGCAAAGCGGCTCGCTCCACGGATATGCAATCGCGCAGAAAATCCATGTACTTTCGAGCGAAGTCCTCGGGGTAGAAGAGGGCCTGCTCTATCCGACACTCCAGAAAATGCTGTTGAAAGGGTGGGTAACCGCGAAATGGGGTGTTTCGGAAACCAACCGTAAGGTTCGCTTCTATCAGTTGACTCGCGAAGGTCGCGAGCAACTCAAGACGGAGCTATCCGACTACGATCGTGTCACGCAGGCAATCCAGAGCGTGTTGCGCACAGCTTGACGGGAGATCGCTTGTGAATGAACTTTTCCGCCGCGTGCACTATTTGTTGAACCGCCGCCGCTTCGGCCGCGAACTCGAGAGCGATATGCAATTCCATCGTGAAATGGCAGCGCATGCGGGCCGGACCAATTTCGGCAACGTGCTGCAGCTATGCGAAGATGCGCGGCAGGCATGGGGCTGGACCTGGATCGATCGTCTCGTTCAAGATTTGCATTACGCAACTCGCATTCTGTGGCGCTCGCCGGGTTTCACGGTTACTGCCGTCCTATTACTTGCAATTGGCATCGGCGTGAATGTCACGGCATTCAGCCTGTTCAATCTGATGGCGCTCAAGCCTCTGCCGATACGTGATCCGGATTCACTTGTGCGGCTGCAGCGGCGTTCTCCCGAAATCATCGCGGGCGAAGTGCCGTACCCGTCCGTCGTGTTCTATCGAGCGCACGCCAAGACGTTCCAGGCGGTAATGGCGACCATGGGCGCGCCGCCCATGCAGCTCGAAAATGACCTGCCGCCCGCAACGGTCAACTTCGTTACGGCAAATTACTTCTCCGAGCTGGGGACCGCGCCCTTCGTTGGGCGACTTCTGCAGCCTACACGCGAAGATGCGCCCGATGCGCCTCCCGTCGTCGTGTTGAGTTACGGATTCTGGCAACGGCGCTTCGGAGGCGATCCCTCGCTGATCGGCAAGGTCATCCACCTGAACAAGAAACCTGCGACGGTGATCGGGATCACGCCGCCTCTATTTGCAAGCCTGGACGGTCAATATTCGGACCTCTGGCTGCCGCTCTTGCAGCAGCCTTACTTCATCGAAGGAAGCAAAGCGCTAACCGATCCATCGACCTCGGGTGTTCAAATGTGGGGTCGCCTGGCCGCAGGCGTAACGGTGCAAGCCGCTGCGCAGGAATTGCTCTCTCTTACAAATGAGCTGCGCAAAGTGTATCCGGCCGTGATTTGGGATAAGGAGTACATTCGGATCGATCCGGGCGGTCATCTGAAAGTGATGCAACCGGAGATGTATCAGGTGACGGCAATGGTGGGGGTGCTCGTGTTGCTGATCCTCGCCGTTGCGTGTGCCAATCTGGGTGGACTCATGGTCGCGCGTGGAGTGGCACGAGAGCGCGAGATCGGTATCCGGATGGCAATTGGGGCCAACCGGAAGCGCATTTTCCGCCAGCTCTTCACGGAAAGCCTGTTGCTCGCTTTGCTCGGCTCAGCGGCCGGCGTCGGCTTGAGCTGGGCCGTACTCCGATTCACTTTCGCAGCGATCGATGCACCGTTATGGATAAGCGCTGCTCCGGATTGGCGAGTGCTGGTGTTTTCGTTCGGAATCGCTGTCGTGGCAGCAATTTTCTTCGGATTCGCGCCAGCTCTGCAAATTGCCCGCCAACGTCACCGGAAGGCGATCGCAAGACAGGTGTTAATTGGAGCGCAGCTCGCCGCGAGTTGCATTGTGCTGATTGTGGCCGGCCTGCTCGTGCGCGCGGTCCATCACGTCCTCTATACCGATCCGGGCTTTGGGTATGAGCAGGTGCTTGGCATTGATCCAGAGCTCGATAACCACGGCTATACGCCCGCTGCGGCGCGTACCTACCTCAATACATTGACCAGCCGTCTGCGAGCGATCCCGGGCGTGCAGTCAGTTGGGCAGTCGAAAATACCGCTCTTGAAGCGCGGCGTCACCCAGTACATGACCCTGACGTTCGATGGACATCCAGTCAACGTCTATCCCAACTGGGTAGATCCCGAGTTCTTCGCGACGATGACCATCCACAGTTTGCGTGGCCGCACCTTCTTTCCAGGAGAGAAAAACGCGGCCATTGTCAGCGAATCTCTGGCAAGGAAAGAATGGCCCGACCAGGACCCGCTGGGCAAGCCATTATGGCGAAACGGCACAAGCAAAGATACGATCGTCGGCGTTGCCACGAATGCGCGGGTAAAGTCCATGAACGACGGCGATGCAGTGGAGGTGTATTGGGCGGCACAAGCCGAAGATTTGACCGCAATGACACTGCTGGTAAAGACTGTGGGAGCGCCCAACAAACTGGTGTCGAAGATCAAATCCATCACAGACGGTCTTGACCCGAAGCTCTTCCCCTCCATTTGGCTGCTGAAGTCCGGTTTTCATCAGACTGCACGCGATCTGGAAACGCTGGCGGCCGTCATGACGCTGCTGGGAATGGTCGCCATTTCCATGGCGGCTACAGGGATTTTAGGGTTGGTCGCCTACACGGTCTCGCAACAAACGAAGGAGATTGCCATCCGGATCGCACTTGGCGCAAAGCACGTACGAGTGCGGGCGGCAGTACTTCGGCAATTCTTATGGCCGCTGATTTTCGGCCTGCTCGCCGGATCGGGAATTACTGCGGGAATATCGAAAATGTTGCGGAAGACTCTATATGGAGTCAGCAATTTAGACCCGGCGACTTACGTTGCTGCCGTTATGATTCTCGTGCTGGTCGCCGGAATCGCAGCGCTGGTGCCGGCCAGGCGGGTATTGCGCCTCAATCTTTCCAGAACATTGCACTACGAATGAGCCTCCGGATTTCGACTGATCCCCAGAGCAATGGCGCACGGACATAGGCGCGCGGAAGGGGTCGATTTCCGTGTAAACTAAGAAGAGGTACAACATTTGCATCTTTTCCCTTCCCTCCCCGCCGCGCCGATCTGCGCGCTCCGTTAGTCCGGCATGTATCCACCTAGAGGTCTTCCCCAACGCCGGCCTAGAATCCGAGAAAACGTGAACGAGGCGATCCGAGCCAAGGAAGTCCGTGCGGTCTTTCCGGACGGATCGGTCGAGGTCATGCCCACGCCCGCAGCCGTGCGCAAGGCACAGGATTTAGGGCTCGACCTGATTCTGATCGCGCCCACCGCCGAGCCACCCGTGGCAAAGGCCATGGATTACGGGCAATGGCAATACGAGCAGAAGAAAAAGCAGCACGAAGCCAAGAAAAAGCAGCATGTCATCCAGGTCAAGGAACTCAAGTTCCGCCCCAATACGGATGACCACGATTACGAATTCAAGAAAAATCACGCCATCCGCTTCTTACAGGAAGGGAATCGCGTGAAGGCCGTCGTGCAGTTCCGCGGGCGCGAGATCGCGCATACGGACCTGGGCCGTAACCTTCTGCTGCGTTTTGCCGGGGACCTGGCCGGCGTAGGTGCCATTGAAGGACAGCCGCGCTTGGAAGGGCGTAACGCACACGTCCTCATCAGCCCCGTGAAGACCAGCGTCCCGACCAAACCGAAGGAAAAGCCGAAAGAGCCACGCTCGGCCCAAGAGACCGTAACGCCCGCGTAGCCTCACGCCGCGAGATAGCGGACTAATCCGAGTAGAAAAGATATTTCCGCCACTGGTCGTCGCTGCGGCCCAGCAGGCGCATCAGATGGCGGCTGGTGTGCAGGCTGAACGGCCGCGGTGGGCGCAGCAGCTTCATCCCCGCTTCTTCAGGCGTGCGATTTCCTTTCCGGTTATTGCAGGGATGGCAGCAGGCGACGAGATTTTCCCACGCCGTCTCGCCCGCGCGTGAGCGCGGCACCACGTGGTCAAGCGTCATCTCCCCCGATGGGAGCGTGCGATGGCAGTACTGGCAGGTATAGCGATCGCGCATCAAGATGTTCTTCCGGGAAAGCGCGCGTGTTTGATGCGGGATGCGACGATACTCGAGCAGGCGGATAACCGACGGTATGCTGAGAATCCGTTTGGCGGAGTGAACGTGCGCAGGCGCGACTTCCTCGGCCGATGCAACCCCTTTCAAGATCAGCACCAGCGCGCGCCGGGCCGCACAGATGTTAATCGGCTCGTAGCTGGCGTTGAGTACGAGAACAGGTCTATGAAGTCGATCCGGACTGGGCATCGGACACTCTCCGAATAATCAAAACGTGCGCGCTACTGCACTCCACTTCGTGCGTGTGCGGCTCTTGCTGCCGTCTGGGTACGCACATCCCCGTATATAGCTCGACGATCAACCCGCGCCAACGTGAGGGCCGAGACATGCGCTGCGCCGGCCGATTTCAGAGCGCCTGCAGCCGCCCGTAAAGTGGCGCCCGTGGTGAATACGTCGTCGATCAGCAGCACGCGCTTCCCGGCCAGTTGGTCAGGTTTCCTGACGCAAAAGGAGTCTTTCAGATTTTCTTGACGCTGCGCTTCTGTCAATCCCGCTTGTGACTTCGTGTAGCGCTTGCGGCGCAAATTTCCCGCCAGGGCGAATCCGTAATGTTTGGCAACCGGCTGTGCCAGCAGCGCCGCCTGGTTAAAACCGCGCTCCCAACGTTTTCGCCAGTGCATCGGCATCGCGATGACAACGTCAAAGCGCCGGTCGAGCGGCATTGCCTGCCTCAGATACCGGCTGAGCGGGCGCGCCAGGCTCTCGATCTTGGCGTACTTAAGGAGATGGATCAGATTGCGGAGGGTGCCTTCGTAACTGCCGAAAGAGTAGGCTGCATCGAAATTCACCTGACTCTCGCGGCAGACGCTACAGAGGTCGTGCTCATCCAGCGGATAGGAGTCGACAAAAGGAGTCCGGCAGGCTCGGCAGAAAAACTCAGCGTGCAAAGGCTCGGGCAGGTTCAGACAGGCGGTACAGACCGGAATGCGCGAAATGTTCCGCAGGGGCTGTTCGCACAACCGGCATTGGTCTGGGAATACGAGGTTGAAGAAGGCACTCGAAATGCTTTGCATGCCGGAGAGCGCCGCTTCCGGCCATCGACGATAAGTAACTAGAGCTGTGCGAGTGGTGAGACTAGGGAAGACACACCCCCACTAAATCGAGAGTATACAACATCATATGTGAAGTAGAGAATCCGCCCACAATATTTCCAGGGTTACAGGTAGGATTGTATAAAGCCCGAGGCGCGTTCTGCCGATTCTAGAATTGGAGAAGGCGTCATCGGGCAACGTAGTGTGTCTGGGCGTGCTCACGGGAAGCGGGGAACGGGAAATTTACATGAGCTCGTTGCGAGTTCTGCTGATCGAAAAGAATGTGCAGGAGGCCGAGCGCATTGCGTCGGTTCTGACGGAAGCGAACCACGCGGTCATCCCCACGAACGGATTTCCAGAGGCGGCCGAAGCGCTGCAGGTCCAGAGATTCGACGCCGTGCTGGTGGGTTCCTCCTCCGACGGTATTGCCGCGTTCACCAATAAGCTGCGGCAGTTGGAGAAAAAGCAACGCAGCACGGCTCGAACGGCGGTTCTTTCCTGTGCACCCGATGAGCGCGGAGCGTCCACGCCCGCGGAGCTGGGTATCGATGGCTTTTTGCCGAAAGAGTTCGAGGCGGCGACCTTTTCCGAGGCCGTATCCACCCTGGGCCGCGCCGTGCGTTCCACGCCGGATGGTTCGGGCGGCATCTCCGATCTGCCCGTGTTGGAGCCGGAAGAATTCAGGGCGCAAGTCGCTCATGACGATGAGTTGCTGATCGAGATAATCGACCTCTTTCTGGCCGAGCGGCCCGAACAGGTCAACGAAATGCGGAGTGCACTGGCGGCGAGCGATTACCCGCGCCTCGGTCGCGGGGCCCATACCATCAAAGGCTCCTTGGGCAGCATTCATGCCCAGCAGGCGCGAGCCCATGCCCAGCAGCTCGAGCTGGCTGCCAAGAACCAGGAAGACCAGGTCTGCCGCTTCTCTCTCGCCGCTCTCGAGCAGGATTTAGACACCCTCGAACCACAGCTCCTGGCCCTTCGCGAGTTAACCAGCCACCAGTAAGCCTCTTGTTACACTGAGGTTGCTCCCTTTCAGCCCTGCTTCCTATGAGCACTGTCTCGACGCTCGAAATCGTCTGCGCGCACAGCCCGGACTCCGATGACGCGTTCATGTTTTACGGCTTGGCCACTAAGAAGATCCGCTCGCGCATTCTCACCTTCCGCCATATTTTGGAAGATATCGAGTCGCTGAACAGGAAGGCTACCGAAGGGCAGTACGAACTCACCGCGATCTCTTACCATGCGTATCCGTACGTTGCCGATAAATATGTTCTGATGGCCAGCGGATCGAGCGTTGGCGATGGATATGGACCCATCGTCGTGAGCTCGCGCCACATGAAAGCGGACGATCTAAAGGGCAAACGAATCGCGATTCCAGGGACCATGACGACCGCTTTCCTGGCCCTGAAGTTGTTCCAGCCGGAGTTCGAGCATGTTGTCATTCCGTTCGACAAAATTCTGGATGCCGTCCGGGATCGCGAAGTGGATGGCGGCCTGGTCATTCATGAAGGCCAGCTCACCTACGGGCATAGCGGTCTCCATAGCATAGTAGATCTGGGCAAATGGTTCAGGGAGAAATACCGTTTACCGCTGCCGCTGGGGGCGAATGCGCTGCGGCGCGATCTTTCCCCGGAAATAAAATCCGAGTGCTCCCGGCTCATGCGTGAAAGCATTCAGTATTCTTTGGATCATCGCGAAGAAGCCCTGAATTACGCCATGCAGTTTGCGCGCGACTTGGAACCCGCATTGGCGGAACAATTTGTCGGCATGTACGTAAATCAAAATACGATCGATGGCGGCGAAGTTGTGCCGCGAGCGGCTCAAAAGCTGCTTGACCTGGGCTATGAGGCGGGCTTGATCCCACACAAGATAACGGTTGAAGTTGTTCGCTAGGCCAGTTACCCTTCACAATATGCTGCTGAGCGTTCGGGTGTCGGCGTGTATCCTGCTTTTCTGTTTTCTGGCGAGCGGGCAGAATGAGGGCCAGTTCACCGCCAACCAGCGCATTCTCCGCATACGCGAGCTCGGAAAGAAAGGTGCGCGCGCGATTCCTGCCTTGACGCAATATTTGAGCGATCCGAACCGCGACATTCGAGTCGAGGCTGTAAAGGCCATCGTCAAGGTCGATACCGAAGCCAGTCTGCCGCCGCTCGCTACTGCCTTGCACGACAACGATTCCGAGGTGCAGATCCGCGCTACCGACGGCGTAACAAATTACTATGTGCCGGGATACGTGGCCAAGGGAGGCCTCACGGGATCGCTTTCGCGCGGCGTTCGGCAGGTGAAGGCTTTCTTCTCGTCGCGAAACGATCAGGTGATCGATCCGGATGTGACCATCCGGCCCGATGTCGCGCAGGCGCTGGGCGATGTAGCGCGCGGCGGCGCGGGAACCGATGCCCGGTCCAATGCGGCGCGGGCCGCGGGCATTCTCAGGGACGACGCTGCGGTCCCTGCCTTGGATGAGGCCCTCCATGCCAAAGACAGCCAGGTTATTTTCGAAGCTCTGGTAGCGCTCGAAAAGATTCGCGACCCTCAGGCCTGCGATGCATTGTCTTCGCCCGCGCACGATCTGGATGACCGCATCCAGTCAACCGCCTTAGAGGCAATCGGCAGGCTGCGGTGTCTCACGCGCGCAGCGGACGTGCGTGCAGACTTGACCAACGCTCGCAATATACGGATTCGCCGCGCCGCTCTGGGAGCTCTCGCCATGCTTGCCATTCCGGGCGATCGGCCGGTATTTCAGAAATACGCGGCAGACCAGGACCCGGATTTGCGTGCGGCAGCCATCGAAGGGGTCGGACGCATTCGCGATCCCGAAGACATGCCGGCCATCGAGCAGGCGTATGACGAAAAGGATGCCGATTGGAAGGTGCATCTAGCGGCCGCGTTCGCGCTCGTCGATGAGGGCAAGCTCGACGCCTCGGAATTCAGCCCCTTGCCCTATCTGGTCGAGATCTTGGATGTGAAAGGCCGTTCGGCCGTTGCGACCGCCTATTTAAGCGAGCTCGCGCGGCGCGATGAAGTGCGGCGCGCCTTGTTCCCGCTTGTCACCCAAGCCACGAAAGATCAAAAAATCGCGCTGTGCTCGATCTTTGCCGCAACACAGAGCGAAGATGTCGTCCCCACGTTGAATGCGCTGGCGAAAGATATCGATCCGGATATTGCCTTCGCAGCCTCGCGGGCGCTGCGCATCACGCAGAGTCACCGGCCGTCGTAAATGCAAAAAGCCCGGCAACGAGTCCGCTGCCAGGCTTGAGTGTTGAGTGGTTGATCGAAGGAGTTTTTACTTGGCTTTCTTCTGTTTTTGCTGACCGATACGGATCTTGAAGTGCTGCTGTTTGGCTTCCTGATACGCCTTATGGTCGTGACGCGCTACCGCATCCGACAGATACGTCTCCACATTCGTGTCCTTAGGCAGGACCGCCATCACAGTGAAACTTTCGTTGCAGGTCGGGCAAAATGGCCGAAAGCGCTTTACGTTCGGGATTGCCATACAACTCTAGTTTAGCATCCTTACAGCGTCTTCCGCGGTTTCGTTTATTTCTGTTAACATTGACGGAACTGAAATCTTTGCCGACTATCCTACTCGCAGGTTTCCCAGCTCAGTAAGGGAGGTCTTTCGAATATGCGCCAGTGGTGCGCGGCTTCGCTTTTCTTGCTTTTCTCCGCTATTGGGTTCGCTCAGTCCGCTGCCGGCGTAGCCGGTATTTCGGGAGTTGTTCACGACCCCTCCGGTGCCGTTGTGCCGAATGCTCAGGTGACGATTTCGAACGACGCCCAAGGTTTTGTGCGGAACGTGACCGCCAACACCGACGGAATCTTCAGCGCGCCTGCCTTGATTCCAGCGCCAGGCTACAAGGTAACCGTAACGGCTCCCGGTTTCGCTCCCTACGAGATGAAAGATTTGAGCCTGCGCGTCGGCCAGAACCTGAATCTGAATATCAGCCTCGCGGTTGGGCAGACCGCCACGACTGTGGAGGTCAATAGCGCCGCACAATTGATCGAAGACACCCGAACGGATGTTTCGCAAGTCATCAACACCAACGACATCATGAACCTTCCGATCAACGGCCGCCGCGTCGACTCGTTTGTACTGCTGGTCCCCGGAGTCACAAATGATGCGACCTTCGGGCTGCTCACCTTCCGGGGTGTGGCGGGAAACAACTCATTTCTGCTGGATGGCAACGATAACACCGAGCAGTTTTACGACGAGAACGCCGGGCGCACTCGCATTCAATCGCAGATTTCCGCCGATGCCGTCCAGGAATTCCAGGTCGTATCGGCGAATTTCTCCGCAGAATACGGCCGCGCCATGGGCGGCGTAGTCAATACCGTCACGAAGAGTGGCACCAATCAGGTCCACGGCAGCATATTCTATTTTCTCCGCAGCACCGGTTTTGACGCTCGCGATCCGTATTCCAGCTTTAATCCGACCGAGCACCGCATACAAACCGGCGCCACGATCGGCGGCCCTATCAAAAAAGACAAGCTCTTTTATTTCCTGAGCACCGACATCACACGCCGGAACTTTCCCATGGTGGATAGCCAAGTGAAGGTGGGTGTCGTCAATTCCGTCAACGAGACTTGGGTCGGCTGCGGCGCGCCGGCCACTCCGGCGCAGTGCCAGGCAATCAATGGATTGCTGCCGCGCTTTTACGGCCAGATTCCCCGCACAGCCGACAACGATTTGTATTTCGGGAGACTCGATTATCAGCTCAACAACAGCAATACCTTGAGCGCCAGCTTCAATTTCCTGCGCTGGAAATCGCCGAACGGTATACAGACTGGCCTCACGTCCACTACCGGCTCGGCCATCAACGGCAATGGCGACGATTCGGTCACAGTACGCAACGGGAAGTTCACCTGGACCTGGGTGCCCAAGAGCAATTTCGTCAGCCAGTTTCGTTACGGGTTAGATACGGATCGCCAGGCCGATTCGTTCGACCAGGCCGAGCTCGGAGGCGGCCTGGGTTACCTCGATGTTGCGGTGGGAGGAACCTCCACCACTGGCGTACAGCTTGGGCCCGCCACGTATCTTCCGCGCGTCGAGCCATTGGAAACACGCAACGAGTTCGCCGACGATCTGAGCTGGACCATCGGCAAACACACCGTGAAGTTCGGAGCCGATTTCGTGAATACGGTGGACGATGTGAATTATTTGTCCAACCGCTACGGCTCTTACACCTACCAGACCCCCACGCTCTTCGCGCTCGACTACAGCGGCAACACCGGCGCTAGAAACTGGGCCACCTACTCCCAGGCGTTCGGCAATCCGCTCGTGGATTACTGGATTCGCGAGACTGGTTTTTATCTCGAAGATCAATGGCGCGTGAGTGACAAGCTGACGCTCAACGTCGGTGCGCGATACGAGCATTCCTTTGTTCAGCAGCCCACGGTCGTCAACCCAGATTGGCCGCAGACCGGCCACATCCATACCGGGCCTCTGGATCTGATGCCGCGGGTAGGCTTCGCCTACAAAATCAACGACAAAACCGTTGTGCGGGGCGGCTATGGCACTTTCTTTGCCCGTTTCATCGGAGGCTTAGTCGACAACGTTTTCACTGGTCAAGGCAGGTATCAGGTCTCCGACTCCCTCAGCAGCACTAACAAGACGCAGTTAGCGGCTGGTCCCGTCTTTCCCAATGCGCTCGCGGCGCCGCCCACTGGCGCAAGCGTAGCCGCCTCCAGTCTCCAGTTCACTGCACCGAACCTCAAGACGCCTTATTCCGAGCAGGCCACGCTCGACCTCGAGCGGCAGTTCGGCGGGAGCATGGTCTTGACCATATCCGGCGTCTGGAGTCGCGGCGTGAATCTATATGGTGTGACGGATCTCAATGCTCCGCCGCTCGGTCCAAATTTCACTTACAAAATCCACGATGCGAATGGAAACCTCGTTGGCACCTACACCACGCCCGTTTATCTGAACCCGCGCCCGAATACCAAATATGGCTCCGTGCTCGAGGTCACCAATGGCGTGAGCAGCTTCTATGATGGGCTCGCCGTCACGTTTGAGAAACGGTTCTCGCACGGCTTCCAGGCGCTCGCGTCCTATACCTGGTCGCACGAGATCGACGACGGCCAGGGCGGCGCAACGAGCGCCATCTTCTTCAGCACCGCGAGTCCCTGGACATACAACGGTAATTACGCGTTCGACAAAGGCAGTGGCTTGCTCGATCAGCGTCATCGCTTCGTGTATTCCTTCGTCTGGGCGCCAACGTTCATCCACAGCGACAACTTCTTCGCCAAATATGTGGTCGACAATTGGCTGCTCGCGAGCATCACCAGTCTCTCCAGCGGCCGTCCTACCGGCAGTGGAACGATCCGTGTCACTGATACGCCCGTCGCCGGCATGTTGTCCAACAGCACCGTCAACGGATTCGGGGGCAATGCGCGTGTACCGTTCCTGCCCGTCGACAGTCTGTACACGCCTCCCACCTATCGCGAAGATCTCCGGCTGACCAAAAACATTCCGTTACCGAAAGAGCGCTTTAAACTCTTGCTCAACTTCGAGGCGTTCAATATCAGCAACACCTGGTCGCCAACTGCGCTCACCACGCAAGTCTATACAGAAGCGAAAGGTGTGCTGACCCTGACCCCCACAGCCTATGACGTCGGATCAGGCGATGGCGGTTTTCCGGACGGCACGCAAGCCCGCCGCCTACAGGCTAGCGCCCGGCTAACCTTCTGAGAGTGGTCGCTATCGATACGTGCCTTTTGATCTGATCAGGACCGCAGAAATCTCCACCACGCCGGGAAACCTCAACGTGGGGTCTTGGACGGGAGTCAGCGAGACCGCTTTGCCCTGATCTTTGCGAGCACAGCCTGCGAGATGCGGAAGCTGGTCTTTTGAAGCTCAGCGATGGCATCATCGAAGTTGACGAGCCCGGCTTTTTCAGCTTCATCGAGAACGGAGAGCGCGCCGGCAACCCTCAGGCCTTTGCGAGCGGCTTGATGGCGCCCGGCCTGATCATCCATAAGCACCACATCGGCCTGCATCTCCGCCGCGAGCGCGATCGCGCAGGCGGAACAAGAATTCGCGTGTAGAGCTGTTTGAGGAGGTCAACCTTCCCAATCAGGATCAGGTAGTTGATCGGTGAGGTGTCTGCGACGACAACTATCGACGGCGGGCTCAATGCTGAGTCTCTTTTGCACGAAGCTGACGGAGTGTCTCACGATCCTGCTCGAAGTCTGCCGCCGTGAAGTCGTACACTTCGTGCTCCTTCAAGGAGGCATCCACCTGCATGCGCGTCTCGAAAAAGAAGTCTGCGAAGCTGAGCGGCTGTGAGGGCACGGGAGCTGTATGCTTCGAGTGCTAGACTCTCGAGCGCTGCTCGGGGCAGGTCCTTCCATTTGGATCTGAGTTCCTGCACGATGTCTTCGGGCAGTTCCAATGTAATCTGCATGGCAGCGCTTTTAACTTTCAGCTCATTATCTCAAGGACAGGGCCTCCGAGCTATGCGCAATTCGCCCTCAGAACGTCAGATGCAGGTTGAGCTGCAGGAACCTCGAGCTTCCCAGCGTATGTTGAATCATCCCAAGGCTGCCCTGTGGCGGGATCACCGGCGGCCCTGAGAAGTAGGGGAAGAACACGACGTCATTGTTCGGTGTGTCGAAATCCGGATGATTAAACAGATTGAAGGCGTCCGCTTCGAAGCGCAACCGGAACCGCTCATTGAGCGGAAACTCCTTGGCAAGGCTCACATCAAAGCGAACCTGGAACGGGCCGCGAAATAGATTTCGCCCAGACGACCCAAACAGCGATTCATAGTAGTCGCATCCGGACGCATCGCAGGGAGGAACGCCGTTCGTACCGGGCGCAGCGAATTGAGGGAGGAAGTCGTTGGCATTCAGAACCGGCTGGCCGGCGTTGATGCCTGTCGTCCCCTGCAGTTCCGCCTGCTTGGCCGAGACGCCCGGTTTCAAGGGAACAATCGGGTTGCTGATCTCATCGTAGGTGCCATAGTAGAGGCCCCCCACCGACCCTGAGTAATCGTATACGCTGTACGGCTGCCCGCTCTGCGCTACGGTTTGCCCGCCGAGCGTCCAGCCGTTGATAAATTCGCCGACCAGCTTGCTCGACGTGAGGTTAGGAATCGTGTAGCTGTAGTTGATCAGGAACACATGGGTTTGATCGAAGTCCGCCGAAGCATAGCTGGACTTCGGATAGATCGGATTGTTGCCTGTCACGAAAAGCCCCAAACCGCTTTGCTCATCTAAAGCGTGCGACCACGTGTAGGAAGCTGTGAACTGCAGCCCGCTCGACAACCGTTTGCGAGCCTGCAACTGCAAGGCATTGTAATTGGAAATTCCCTCGCTCTTATAAAGGACCGAATTCATGTCGTATCCGATATACGGCACGCGAACTTCCGCGTTTCCGGCATAGTACGGCGGCGGGCACAGCGGTTCGAGATCCAGTCCTCCTGAAATGCAATTGCTCAGCGGGCTTAAGCCCCCATACGAATAGATCTGCCCGTTCACCGGATTTTGCGGCGTTGCGATCAGCGGCTGATTGAACGGAACAGGCAAAATCTCGTGGACACCATGATTGCCAACATATCCTGCGCTGAATAGCCAGTTGTTGGCCGCTTGATATTGCAGGTCAAACGTCCAGTTCTCCGAATACGGCAGTTTGTTGTTGATATCGTAGCCGCCGAACAGGAACGGACCAAAGAGATTGCCGGCCGGCCAGTCGCCCGATTCCGTCTGAGCCAGATTGGGTAAAAGGCTGAGGAACTGCGCCGGACTGCCGGAAGCCGGCGGCGCCGCTGCGGTTCCAAACGGCGCTGCAATATCGGCTCCCCGCTTTGCGGCGATAGGCTCTACAAACGGCGGCGCAAGGGTAACTCCGAATGGACCGTTGAAGCCCTGGCCGGCGCTCGGGGAAAGATAGCTGAAGAACTCGCCGCGATCGTAATAGATGCCGAACCCGGTGCGAATCGTCAGCTTGGAAAGTGGTGTCCACGCGATACCGATCCGCGGCGCAAAGCCCCACTGTCGCTGCTTCATCAGCGAATCGCTCCCATTCTTGGCGAATTCGAGCCCCGACCCCGTGACCGTATCGCTGGCGGCGTCATACGAGTAGAGGCTGGAATTGAAGCCGGTGAGGCGGCCATATTTTTCGGTGAGAGGGCCGTCGTAGTCCCAACGCAGTCCCATCGTCAAAGTTAGATTGCTGCGGATTTTGTAGTTATCGTTGACAAACGCGCCAACCGTGTCGGAACGGTAATAGCGGCTGGCCGAACCGGAGAACGCCTGCCCGCTGCGAACAGAGCCTTCCGCGAAGCTGGTGAAGTTTGTGAATTCGACGACGTCGGTAGAGGTGTTGTTATTGATTATGTTGAGCTGCGTGTGATCCCATTGCAATCCGAACGCGAGCGTATGCTTACCCTTCACCCAGTTCATGGTAGTCCCGTACTCCCACTGGTTCTGAAACATACCCGCGTTACCGAAGCTGGTGCTTGGGCCGAATTCGAGACCGGCGGAGATCGTGGGATCGGCGGTCGACATATCCAACTGGGGGAAGGTATTCGAGCCCAGCAGGTTCATACCGAAATCGCTAGGCGAGAAGGTCTGTGAGGTATTTGAATAGGCGTGGAGCCGCGTAAAACCCGCGCGCTGCTCCCAAGTCAACGAAGGCGTCAGAATGATCGTGTTTTCGATCGATCCGACCTGGCTGCCCGCCGAAAGCTGCTGGGGAAAACCGAGCAGCGAGCCGACGGCGCCAAACGGATTCGTGGTCGGATTGACCTGTACATAGTATTTTCCGGTCAGCCGGTCTTTCTCGCTGGCGACGAAGTCGACGTTCGCGATCCCCTGGTCCACGTTCGACGTGGCATTGGGTCCCTGGACGACGGCGTCATAACCCAGCGCGGTCGCAGTCGCCGGATCGGTGATTTGCGCGCTGGGAATCAGATATTGCCCGTTTTTGAACTTCGCGTTCAGCATGGCTACCGCCGTGGGGCTGAGCTGGCTGGGCGTCACGGTTGTGCCAAAGCTGTTCGAGATGGCGTTGATAATTCCCTGCGTGCTGCGATCGTTGGTCAGCCCCAGCGGAACGGTTGCATCTTTCGTCGCATCTGTAGCGTCCGCAATCCGTATACCCTGATACGACAAAAAGTAGAAGAGCTTGTCCTTCTTGATCGGCCCGCCGAGCGTCGCGCCAAACTGATTCCGATTTAGAAACGGCACCTTGGTCGTGAGCGCGGGCGATGCATTGTAAAAAAACGGAGCCGCGTTCATATCGCTGTTCTGGAACTTTTCATACAGCTCGCCGTGAATCTGATTTGTCCCCGATTTGGTGATGACGCCGATATGCGCACCGCTGTTGGCGCCTTGGGTCGCATCGTACATGGCGGCATTGACGCTGATTTCCTGAATCGCCTCCGGAGGAGGCGTAGGCAGAGCCTGCCCGATCGCTCCGTAAACGGAAGTGCTCGTCTGTATTTCGCCACCCGCCCCGAAGTTTTCACCCGTGTTGAGCACGAAACGGTTCTCACCCACTTGGCTCGTGGAGTTTCCGTTGAACAAGTTGTTCGTGCTGATGCCATTCAGCGAAAAGCTGTTGCTGGTATCTCGCTGCCCGTTCGCGAAGATCGCCTGGTTTCCCAGACCCGCATTGCTGCCCGCGCCGCCCAGGAAATCGGCATGCACGCCCGGCGCCATGATCGCGAGCTGCGTGAAACTTCCCGTGCCCAGTGGCGTTTGCTGAATCGTGAACTGATCGACCACGTAACCGTTGGTCGTATCCACCTGATTCATCAGCGGCGTGCTGGTGACTTCCACCGTCGTGCTCACCGATCCGATTTTGAGGCTTCCATCGACCGTTGTGGTTCGATCGCCCTGCACAGGAACCTGCGTATGCGTCTCGGTGTCAAAGCCGGATTTCGTAAAACTGACCTCGTAAGGTCCCACCGGAAGGTTGGCAATCGAGTACGATCCGTTCGAATCCGTATGGACCGTCATCTTCAGATTCGTCCCGACATTGCGCACCTGGACCGTGGCATCGGGAACAGCGGCCCCGGAGGAATCTTTCACGGTTCCTGTGATTCCGCCAAGCACCTGTTGCGCCAAAAGCAAATGCGGAGTGAACGACACCGCAAGAAGCAAAGCAGCCGCAAGACTGGCCGATTTCAATGACCCAGTAGACACACCATTCTCCTTGAAGCAAACTTGCGGGCAAACGCAGCCCGGGGGGATTGACGTTAGGTTACCTCAGAACGATTGCAGTTCGGTTAAAGTCTTGCCACGAAGCGGCTAAAACAGACCAGCGGCGCGAAAGAGAGCACCTGATTTCCACTTACGAGTCTTGCCGATACCATTAAACTGCGGCTGGTCCGCCGACCCCGTTCTCTGAAAACGCGACGTACTGTTGAGCGGCGCATCCGGCGGAACTCGAATTGAGTTAGAGGTTGAACAAAGTGAAACGGATGGTGACAGCTATTGGAGCGATGCTAAGACAAGCCGACCGGTCACAGGCCCGATCGTCCGGACGAACCGCGCTATGGCCATTCGATGAGGCATCCCGGCTGGGGCACGATCGGGGATGAGGCCCAGGTCTTCAGGAACCGCTGGCGGTACTCCGGCCAACGTTGCTGCGGCAAATTGATCAGAATGACAGCGAACGTTGCATGAAGCCGTAGGGCGTGAGATGCCGATTCTCCAAAGAGGCGGTCACGGGTTAATAGACAATCGAACCCGCTCGAGACAGCAGCCGCTACGAGTTGGCCGTTAGAAAGAGCCTTCCATCCTCTGGCGGCGGCAGTTTCGGAAGCAATGCCGAGTTCGGCTAGGAGACTGGCTAAATGGACATCCATGTTGGCGTCAAGCAGCCACATGGAAAGAGTCAGTCAACTCCGACGCGACCTGCAGTACTTCAGACAGCGCGTCTGGAGGCAAGACGTGATTATAGGCCTCGTTAATGTCATCAAGCGTCATCCCATTCGCTAGACATTCGAGAATCAGAGAGACGGAGATTCGGGTACCACGAATCGCCAGTTTGCCTCCCAGAAGGTCCGCATCTGCCACGATCCAGCGGTAATTTTTGTACGCCGTCGGCTGCCAGTCGAACATTCCCGTTCCTCCACCTCATTGTATTGGCAGAGCCGATGATCTGCCGCCGTCGACCAGCCTCACACGAATTTCCGCAATTTAACGTCTAGCTTCGCTAGCTAAGCTAGACGCCCGTTTGAGAAATGCCCCCCACTTCAGACCAGTTCTACAAAATCCACGCTCCACCGCGACTCAACCAAACTGAGCCGCGCAACCGTAATCGGCAACCGAAAACGCCGAGGGCCTGCGCTCCCGGGATCCACGTAGACGACACCAGCGCGTTCGGTACGGCCGGGTTTGTGCGAGTGTCCGCTGATCACAATGTTGAACTCGGCGGCAGCCGGATTGAGATCAAGCTGCTGAAGGTCGTGCAGGACATAAATCAACGCCGAATCAGCTTCGACAACGGCTGTCATCGGCAATTGGGATGCCCAAGCGCCCTTGTCAATATTGCCCCTGACAGCGACCACCGGCGCGACCACGCGCAAACGTTCGAGGATCTCAGCGTTGCCGACATCGCCAGCATGAATGATCAGATCGGACTCTTGCAGCGCTGCTAAAGCTTCCGGGCGAAGCAGGCCGTGCGTATCGGAGATCAGCCCGATAAGCGAAGCATCGCTCACGGTGCGATCCACGGCAGCGCGTCTTCGCAATCGGTCGTTCTTATTGACGGTGCCAGTGCGCACCGCCATCGTCCGTCGCCCACGTTGTGCCTGAATCCGTTCTCAGGGTGATGCTCTCGCCGCGCACATCAATCCCGATAACGGCTCCCGTGAGTCGCGTATCCTCATCCGTCACCACGATTGCCGTCCAGTGGACGCCGCCATCAACCGAGTGGAACAGTTTTCCGCGCGCGCCGCCCACCCAGACATTCGACCCCGTTGCTGATAATGCGTAGAGCTGGGTCGCTTCGTTGACACGAGTAGCGCGCCATGTCCTGCCGCCATCGTCGGATCTCTGTACCGTGCCGCCTGTCGGCGATGGTTCGAGCCTCCAAACCCGCTGTTCGTCATTGCGCGGAGCCCGCCGGAACTTTCCCAAGCCAGCCGCACGGGCCTTATCCGAAAACATCGAGTCAGGCACGAGTACATCCTCCGGTCGTGTGGCTGGAGCGGCTGTACTCGTTGGTGCAGGTGCCGCGGCCGGGCGAGGCGGAGCTGCCTGCGCTTCTGCCTGCTGCGCAAAACCGGCAACGGGCTCGCTGGGTTTCTCAGCATCATTCGCCGGTTTCGCTGCCGGAGGACTGGGCGAACGTTCCGCAAGCTCTGTCGCATCCTGCCGGCGTGGAACCTGCTTCTTCCTGCGGGCCAGTATCTTCGGCTTTGCTGGAGCCGGCTCGACTGCCTTAGAAATCGGCGGCGCTGGAGCGGAAGGAGGTCTGCTGAGGGCCACTGCCTTTGGAGACGATGTCTCCGTCGGCGAGCTCCTAAGAAAATAGAGTCCCCAGACCGTGGCAATCACGGCACAGATCGCTGCGGCCGTGGCTGACAGCCGCCATCCCCACCACCTTGGGCCTTCTTTTGCTAAATGATGCGGAGAAGCTGCGTCGTGCGTGCTCACTCCCGTGCTCAGCGCAAGCACCTCGCGGCATTCCGGGCATTCCGCAAGATGCGCGAAGATGGCGGCGCGTTCGCGGCGCGATAAGTTCCGCTCGGCAAACGCAATCAGCAGATCGGCCTTCGGATGATTGCCGGTCTGCTTTTGCTGCGAATCGAGGTGCTGTCGCACCGATGCAGAGAACTTCCTCATAACGCGCCTTACCCTGCCGATCTCCTATCTGAAGAACGATTCATGCTTCCCTTTCTTGCGCCAGCCGATTGCGGACGTCAATTTCTAATTCCCGAACATCCGTTTCCAGCATTTCCTCGATTGCACGTTTTGATAACCCAGCGGCGCGAAGCCGCGCCACGATTCGCTTGCGCAGATGCCTCGTAATTTTCTCCAAACGCCTGCTTATAGTCGATTCGTGCGCGTTTAGCATGCGGCCGATCTCCGCCAGAGTTCGCCCATCCAAATAGTAGGCCGCGAGGACAAACCGTTCCTCCGAAGAAAGTGCCGTCAGTGCGGCATCGGTCGAAGCCGCAAGCTGCGTGTTGTGTAGGTTCGGCTCGCTGCGCCAGCTTCCTTTAGCATCGGCGGCAATCTCCTCATCGAACGCGATGAGCTTCTGCTCGCGGCGAAACCGATTGACATATTCCTGCGCCAAAACGGTCCTGAGCCATCCCTCCAGCGAACCGCGGCCCAGATAAGACTCCAGTTTGGAGACCCGCTCGCCATCCTTCACCCGCATGCCGAAAAGGTCTGCGTACAGCGAATCGGCCAGTTCACGCGCAACACACTCTTCTCGCGCGATGCCCAGGGCTATCGTGTACAACTTCTCGCGATAGAGCGCTAAAAGTCGCTCCCATGCGGCTTCATTCCCGCGCCCGCAGGCCCGTGCCAGAACCAGATCCTCCAGCCGCAAGGTTTCGATGAACCGCTCGCGCTCCTGTACACTGCGGCCTTCGCCAAGCGAGCGGTTCGCCACTTCCGTCAGAAGCTCGCAAAACTCCGCCGGAGTGAACCCGAACTCCACTGCGCGACTTTTTTCGTAGAGGCTCAAAATTTTTGCAAGAACCCGCAGGATAACCGTTCTTTTGACGAAGAGCGAACAACAAACGGTTGCAAGTCAAAAGCTCTTCAAAACTTCGACAAGGAAAGGAAAATATGCGCCTCGCCAGTATCGTGGTGTCTGGACTAACTCTACTTACATGCTTTGCGGGCGAATTCAGTGGGGAACGGCCGAGCTATCGGATCTTGCCCCCTATCGCGCAAGGCAATTTGACGATCTTCCCGGTCACTGCCGACCGGACGTTCGACACCAGCCAATTTGTTACGCTCGACGAGGGAATTCGCTCCGGCCGAGTGACCGTTACCGAAATGGGTCAGACCACCGGTTTAGTCCGCCCTCGCCCATCCGACGGGGGCGTGTGGCGCGAGGGTCCTATGCGGCTGCCGCAAAGTGGCGCCCGGGTCAATCAACTCGCGCTCATCAACAGCTCGGATCGGCCGCTGCTTTTGTTGGCCGGCGAAATCGTCACCGGCGGCAAGCAGGACCGCGTTGTGGGCAGAGATCGCATCATTCCGGCTCATAGCGAGCCGGTGGCGCTGGATGTGTTCTGTGTCGAACCGCACCGCTGGATGGGAGCGTCCGCGCAATTCGGCGCAACTGCTTCCGCTATGGCGCAGCCCAGCGTGCGCTCTAAAGCGATGGCGCGACAAAATCAGCAGGAAGTGTGGGCCGAAGTCGCCAAAGCGCGAACCGCCTTCGCCGCCGCCGTTCCAGCCCCTCAGGCGCAGGCGATCCAGTCAAGCTCTTCCTATGCCGACGCGCTTCAGAACAGCGGAGTCCAGCGGCAGTTGGATGCGGTAACCAAGCCCATTGAGCGTTCTTATGAAAAATTGATGCTGCAGTTGCGAGCCGAAAAAGCCGTCGGTGCAGTCGTCGCGATAAATGGAGAAATCATCTGGGCAGATGTGTTCGCCAGTCCCGTTCTGCTTGAACGATATTGGCCCAAGCTGGTTCGTTCCTATGCCGCTGAAGCGTTATCGCCATACACATCGCCTGTAAGTTCGGGCGATCCGCCGTCCCAAGAGAGTGCAAAAAAGTTTCTCGATCGCCTATATGGAAATCACGAAACGGTGGAAACCGAGCCTGGCCTTTACCGCAATACCGAAATTCAAGGCGACGACTTCGACGCTTTCTTGCTGACGTCGCTGCTGCCCAATACCGGCTTCCAGGTACATATAGCGAAGATGAAGCGCTAAGGGCCGGAAGGCACGCCAGATTGGCTCGTAACTTGCACGCGTGTTGTCGCTCAGTTATAAGACTTTCAATCCTGCCTCTCTTGTAAGCAAATCTTGACAAGTCCCGGCCTATCGGAGCATACTAAGTCACCTTGCCCGGTTGGGGATACCTGGGCTGTATTCGGCAACTCGGGCTGAGCATCTTTGAAGCCGGCGAGTCCAAATGTCATCGTCGGCAAAAGGGGGGAGTATGCCTACTCAGTTGTATAAATGGTTATGTTTCGCGTGTTTGCCGCTGTTGCCGTGCACGACCGTGCGCGCTCAGGTTACCGCTGACGCCGCTTTGACGGGTGTCGTAAAGGACAGCAGCGGCGCTGTCATTCCAGGCGCTCAGGTCAAGCTGGGGAATGTTGATACGGGTGCGGCTCGCCAGACTCAGACCAGTGGTGAGGGTCAGTACCGTTTCGACCTTGTCCCGCCTGGCACTTACAACCTCAGCGTTTCCGCCGCTGGTTTCCAAACCAAGGTCTTCCAAAGACTGACTCTCGCCGTCGGTCAGACTGTAACCAACGACGCCAGTCTTCAGGTTGGCCAGCAGACCCAAACGGTCACGGTCGAAGCGATGCCGCCGCTGCTCAATGCCGAGAAAACCGACGTCAGCACCACTGTTACGCCCCGCGAGGTGCAGGATTTACCGCTAGTCGGTCGGGATTTTGCCAATCTCGCTTATCTGGCGCCAGGCGTGAAGTTAACAGATTCGTACGACCCCACCAAAAATCGCTACGCCATCCTTTCCGTCAACGGGAATAACGGCCGCGATGTCAACGTCACCGTGAACGGAGTCGACAACAAGGACAATACGGTCGGCGGCCCGGTGATGCAATTTCCTCTGGAAGCCATCGAGGAATTCCACATCAGTACGCAACGCTTCTCCGCCGAGAATGGCCGCTCGCAAGGCGCTGCCATCAACGTCATTACGAAATCGGGTACCAACGAATTTCATGGCTCTCTGTTTGGCTACTTCCGCAACGACGCCCTGGACACCGATGAGAAGGTTCCCGATGGCACCGGCGGCTCTACGCCGGAACACCCGCCCTACAGCCGCCAGTGGTTCGGCGGCTCCATTGGCGGCCCCATAAAGAAGGACAAGCTGTTTGTCTTCTTTGCCTACGAGCGTGAGCGCGAAAACCAGTCGTTGGCGGAGAGCGGCACCTCATACAACGAGCTCGTGCTGGCCAAAAATGCCGGTCTTGCAGCCGACCCTGCGAGCATTATCCCGCTTCCGTTCTTCGAAACCCGCTACACCGGCCGTATGGACTACACGATCAACGACAAGAACACCGCATACGTGAGCTATAGCTCACAATCGAATAACAGCCTGAATGATCAATCCAACGGCACCGGCGATCTGACCAATGGGAATTTCACTAGAAATAATCTGATACTCGCTAACTTTACGCTGAATTCGATTATTTCCAGCACCACAGTGAATCAATTCACCGCCGGATATCAGTATTGGAATAACTTGATTGGCAGTAACATCAGTGTGCCGCTGATTACCTTCCCGGATGCATCCTTTGGCACGAATGCCAATGTGCCGCAGCAATCGTTCCAGAAAAAATGGCAATTCCGCGACGATATCTCCAAGACGGTTGGGAAGCACACTTTGAAAGCGGGAGTCGATTTCATCTGGAATCCGGTCGAAGGCGGTTTCTTTGAGTCCGGCTCCACACTCAGCCTGACCTTTTCAGCCGATCCGAGCACGATTCTCGGCAACCCTAGTGTGTACCCCGAGGGTTTTGCGACCCCGGGATTGGTCAACGCCATGAGCTTTTCGAATGGCGATCCATACTTCGAAGTAGCGACGAAGCAACTCGGGCTCTATTTACAAGATGACTGGAAAGTAACGTCCCGCTTGACTTTGAATCTCGGGCTCCGTTGGGACAAAGACTTCAACATGATCGGCGGGTCCGACGTAAAGGCTAACCGCACCTATCTGGACCTGCTATCTCTTAACAGTCCGATCTCCAACCCGTACGTCAGCAGACTTCCGCACGACGACAACAAAGATTTCAGCCCCCGCGTGGGATTCGCATACGACATTACCGGCACCGGCAAGCACGTCATCCGCGGCGGCTACGGGCTCTACTTCGGCAACGTGTTCCAGAACATCCCACTCTTTATGGAGCAGATGGCCAATCCGACTGTGTATCAGATCGCGCTCAGCTTGTCTGCGCCCACCGACATCGTTACCGGAACCGGAATTCCACTAGGAAGCTGGCGCTACGGCGTGGATCCGTTCCCCATAATTCCACCTCCGTCATCTCAGCTTGCATCCGGAAGTGTTGGCCGCTTGATCGATCCGGATTATCGCAACCCAGTCTCCGAGGAGTTCAATGCAGGTTATAGTTGGGCGGCCAACCCCTCTTCGGTCGTCGAAGTGGAATATACGCACGTTCTCGGTTTGCACGAAAACGAAACGATCAACGTCGATCAAAAAGTTCCAGTCGGCGGAGTGTGCTGTTTCCGTCCTCTCGATCCCGCCTTTGCCGCTTCGACACAACCCGAATTGGCGAGCGTCCGCGACGAACAGTCAATCGGCCGATCCCGCTACGACGGCGTTAACTTCAGTTATCGTCGCCGTATGAGCAATCACTTCTCGTTGAATGCGAACTATACGCTGGGGTGGGCCTATGGCTACGACGGCGGACAACCCTCTTTCCGTCAATATCCGCGGCTTTCGACCAATCCTTTAGCGTCCTACGAATGGGGTCCCACGCCCAACGACGAGCGTCATCACGTCACTCTTAGCAGCATCGTAAATCTCCCTTGGGGTCTGGAACTGGCGCCAATTGTGCAGTTCGGCTCGCCACGTCCCTGGATAAATCCGTCCCAAACTCCCGGCGTCACGAATTCTTCCAACACCTTGAACACCGGTGGCGGTACAGCCAACGCGGTAGTGGTTCCATCTAATAACCCGACCGATTACCTTGCGTTCTCCGGCGACATCACAACCGCTCAGAACTGCTTTTACGGTCTGAACGGCTATGCGGCGGGCTCCTGCACCATCGCCAAGTACGATCCGGTTCGCGGCGATGCGTTTTTCGAGCTCGACCTGCGGCTTGCTAAAACCATCAGGCTGGGCGAGCGACTGCGGGTGGAACTGATCGGGCAGGCTTTTAATCTGACCAATCGCGCTAACTACGGCAACGATTTCAACAACGACATCTCCGATCCGACCACCTTCGGACATCCCGCCGGCTTCATCGCTCCAGCCAGCACGATCATCCCGCGCTCGCTTTGGAGCGAGTTCGGTGTGCGCTTCTCCTTCTGATCGTTACGAACGAACTCGCCGCGGCACCTCACTCCGTTCGCAGCGCCTGAATCACGTCGACTCGGGCTGCCCGCGCGGCGGGTATCGCCGATGCAATCACGGCGGCAAGCAGCAGGATGAGAGCCGAGCCGGCCACCGGCAGCACGCCCGGCATTTTCAGATCGCCTAGGAAACTGCCCGCCAATTGCGCCAACCCAAACCCGCAGGCAACACCGACGGCAAGTCCGCCGACGGCCATGACTGCGCCTTCCGCGATGACGCGCATCAGCAGACGCTGCGGCTGCGAACCAACTGCCAGCCGTATGCCGAACTCGCGCGTGCGTCCACTGACTGAGAATGCCAGTACGCCGGCAACGCCCACCACCGCAATCAGCAGCGCCACCGCCGCGAAAGCGCCGAACACCACAGCATTGAGCCGATCGGAGGAAAGCACCTCCGCACGAATGTCTTCCAGGGTGGCCGCGTGCTCCACCGGCTGGTCCGCCGACATATTGCGCAGAATATGCGTGATCGGCGACACCAGAGAATAAGGATCGGAGCGCACGTGGACGAATAGCCGCCCCCCTCCCAGCATTGGCTCCTGATCGAAAGGACGATACACGGTCATGGTCGGTCTGGGAACGAGGTTCGCTTCGTCAATATCCGGCACGATGCCGATGATGCGCAACGGCGCCATATTCGTCAACGAAAACACCTTCAGGATCGGATCGGTCCACATCACACGATGATTCAGTGCATCGCTCTTCGGGAACATCCGCTGCGCGACGCTCTGGCTTACGATCGCGACGGGGCCGCTCCCCTCGCGGTCGGCATCGTTGAAATCCCGTCCTTCGATGAGAGCGAGGCCCAGTGTGGCGAAAAAGCCGGGTGTAACGACGCGAACCGCGGCGCGGTGACGTTCCTCGCTCGGCGCCGGAACGTGCCCGTCGACCGAAAATTCGAGTCCGAAGTCGTTTGCGCCATCCCGCCACGGGACACTCGTGCCGACCGCTACGTTCTGGACCCCGGGCAGTTCACGGATTCGCCGCGACGCGTCTCGATAGTATTGCACGATCTGGCTCGGCGTTCTTCCCAGATGCATCACAGGCACGTTCACTGCGAGCACGTGGTGCGTATCGAAACCGGTCCGCGCAGCTTCGAGCGAAAGCAACGTCTTTACCGTGGCGCCGGCAGACGCCACCAGCACGAAGGAAGCGGCGATCTGAACCACCGCAAACACTCTCAACTTTCCATTTGCCGTGCCGGTGACGCGAGTGCTTCCGCTGCTCAGCGAGAACCCCTGCGCGCCTCCCGATAACGGCAAGGGCGGAACGAATGCCAGCAGCGCCGCAGCCAGCACGGCCAGTCCCGCTCCTACCCAGAGCATGCTCGAATCAACAGTCAGGTCGAGCGCTCGTATGGAGAATCGGGACATGTAACGAGCGAGAACGGCCACCATCGGGCTGGCGATCAGCATCCCGAGAGCTGCTCCGGCGACACACAGCAACAGGCTCTCGGTCAACAGAGTACGACGTAGTGCACCAGCGCTGGCGCCAAGTGCGGCGCGGACACCTAGCTCGCCTTCGCGGCGAATACTCCGGGCCAGAACCAGATTCGCGACATTCGAGCAGGCGATAACGAACACAAGCACCGACGTTGCCATCAGCACCAGCAGTATCGTCCGGGCCCCCGACGTGAGCTGGTCGCGCAGCTTCCTCGCACTAATTTCGAAATCGTCTTTGGCCGGATAGTCCTCCGGATGCTCTCGCTTCATACCCGCGTATACGGTATGCAACTCGCTACGCGCCATTTGCAGATTCGCGCCCGGCGCGAGCCTTGCGAACAATTCCGTCATCCGGTGTATCCGGCTGGTGACCATCGTCGCCGATAGATGATGCGAGCTGGTCACGATATTGGCGATGATTTCCGTATCCGCTGGATAAGGGACGCACGGCTCCAGCACACCCACGACCGTGGCGCGGCGCGCATCGAAGAATGAATCAAGCCGGACCGTTTTGCCGAGCACCCCGGGATCGCCCTTCAGAACCGTCGACCAGAACCGGTACGTTAATACGACGGCGCCCGCAGCCTTCGGACCGTCATCGTGCGCATCCAGCAGCCGCCCGAGTACCGGGCGCAGGCCCATGACCTGGAAGTACGATCCGCCAACCACACCGGCTTGCACCTCGCGGGGCTCGCCCAGCCCGACCATTTTGAAGCCAATCGTGGAGAAATCGCCGAAGGAATTCAGCGTTTTCAGGCGCGAGCGCAAATCGTCGATCTCCGGGATGGAGAAGTTGGCGTTCTCGTATCCGGCACCCGGCGCGCTTTGGCGGATGTAGATGAGCCGGTCCTCCCCGCGATTGACCAGGGGGCGGAGCAGCACTCCGCGAACTAGGCTGAACATCGCGGCATTGGCTCCGATTCCGAGCGCCAGGGTCACGATGACGGTCAGGGTGAGACCCTTTGCGCGTGTCAACGAACGCGCACTGAATTTCAGCTCGCGCAGGAAAGCCAGGATGTTTTCGATCATGCCAGGTACCCCTCTTAAGCGGTAGGATCTCCGCAAGTTTGTCGCCACTGATACGATCTTACAAACCAAGCCATTGGCGTTCCGGAGAGGCCGGGTGGTGTTCGCTTTCGGAATTTTCGCGTTCAGAAAAACAAACGCGCGAGTCCGCTGGTGCGACTTAGGCGGCGCTCAACATCTGCTCCGTGGTGAGCCGGACCGCGACCTGCCGCAAAGCCTTTTGTCCAGCGCGATAGAAATCGAGCCGAAGAAGCGAATCCGGTGCGTTTTCAATTGCTTCCTGTAAATCGTCTGCGGAACGGAACATGGCGTCATCGGCACCCGCCAGAATATCGCCTGGAAGAAGCGAAGCTCTCTCAGCCGCGCCCCCGGGAACCAGCTCGAGAATCATCAGCCCCATCGCGCCATTCGCCTGTACCGGCCGTATGACCACCCCAAGGCTTCGCGTTTCGCCGGACCGCGATAAAAAAGCCTGCACCGCCCGGCTGGGAATCGCCAACGCGATTCCGCCCTGCACGATCATGGTGTTGATCCCCACAACGCGTCCTTGAAAGTCCGCCAACGGCCCGCCCGAGTTCCCAGGCGCCAGCCGCACGTCGGCGTGAATCCACGGCAGGCCGCTGAAAGGGCGAACCGGTCCGATTTGATGGATCACTCCGCTAGACACCGCGCCCAGGAAACCGAGCGGATTGCCGACAGCGAGAACGGACGTACCAACCCGAAGCGTTTCGGAATCGCCCAGCTCGGCCGGCGCCTCTAAGTTCCGTACGCCCAATAGCGCCAAATCGCGCCTCCGGTCGATCTTCAATAACGAAGCCGGAAGCCGGTCGCCCTCCCACGCATCGACATATACCGGCTCTCCGCGGATCACGTGCGCGTTCGTAACCACTCGCCCAGATGTGAGCGCCACTCCCGAGCCGCTGCCCTGCCGGTGAACACGCCCACTCGTTACTTGCACTGTGGATCTGCGAACCGCCTCCGCTACGCGCCCGGGAACCGGAAATCCCATGTCATCGCCCCTTTTGGTTTCATGGTTTCAGTGTGCTCGCGTCCCACCCGGTCGCGCATCAGCCATTTGACTAGGCGCCCTCGCCGGCAGGCGAAATGTTGTTGAATGGTAGTGGTTCTGTCCGATCGTAACGCTTTCTCAACGGATTTAACCGTATTTCGTTCAAGCTGGACGACATTGGTAATGCCGGATTGCAAGTACGAGTCCTCGTCCAATATCGGCGTTCCTGGGACGGCTACTCCATCTTCACCAGGAGACCAAGAGACCGTACCGACTCAAATATGCGGCGGAAGAACGCAGCCGACAGCACAAGGTAAATCACGTTAAACCCGAAGCCCCATTCAAAGTGAATTGTTGAAAACCCTCCGCCGGCAATTGCTTGCCTCATTCCTTCAAAAGAATGAGTGGTCGGGAGCACCCACGCCAGCGGGCGTAAATATTTAGGAAGCGAGCTCAAAGGATAAAAAACGCATGAAAGAGGCATGAGGAGCGCTGCCATGCTGTATGCGAGGCCTTGAATCCGGGTCGAGAAGCGAAAGATCAATCCGGTAGTGATCACCCCAATCACGAGAGCAAAAAGGATCAAGTTGAGGATGAAGGGAAGAAGCATCGGCACCATCGGAAGGAAGTTGTAGGCGTAGCAGAGCCAGGCGATAATACTCGCCGCCAGCATGCCAACCATTCCCTTAAGAAGATTCACAATGATCAAGCCGGTTATGTACTCGGTGACACTCAGGGGCGTCGAAAATAGATTTGCCAGGTTCCTGGACCATAGTTCGGCCAGAAATCCCACCGCCATGTCGCGTTGGAAGCTGCGAAAAATATTCCACATGATGATGGCGCCAAGAATGAAGCTGAAAACTCCGGGCAGAATGCTGTTGCGCGTGAGATAGATCGTGAAAAAGCCCCAGACGATGATGTCCATTACGGGCCAGTAAACCGTGTCGGCAATTCGATCCAGGTTATGGCGCGCTTCGTAGGCGTGCCTTAGCATAACCGCCTCGATTCTATGCCACTTCATCGGTGTGCTCACTCGCGATCCGCAGGAATGCTTCCACAAGCGCCGGCTCTTTCCGCTCCTCTTTCAAGATCGTCTGAGTAACTTCGATTGCAGTACCGCTCGCGATGATGCGTCCGCGATTGAGAAAATAGATGCGCGTACAGAGCTGCTGTACATGCGCCATATTGTGGGAAGTGAAGAGAATCGCCGTTCGGCGCTCTTTCTGCACGTCGAGCAGAGCCTGCTTTACTTGTAGGGCGGCCTGCGGATCAAGATAGGCGGTAGGTTCATCCAGAAGGAGCAGCTTCGGATCGTTGAGAAATCCTTTGCAGAGTCCGACCCGAGTGTTCTCGCCGGAGGACAAGCGGGAAACGGGCGCGTTCTTCAGGCGCTCTATTGCGAACAGCTTGAGCAGGTCTTTGATTTTCGAATCGGCGTCGCGAATAGCATAGAGCCGTGCGAAGACCATGAGATTCTCGTACACCGTGAGCCGGGGCGGATAGTTTACATAAGGCGCCGTAAAGTTCATGTGCTGGAGTATGTGCTCGCGATTATTTGCAAATTGTTCCCCGAAGATCCGGATTACTCCCGAGCTCGGCGAAATCAACCCCAGGACCATCTGAAGGGTTGTCGTTTTACCTGCGCCGTTGGGACCGACAAGACCAACAATCTCGTTCTCCTGCATAAAAAACGAGACGTTTTGAACCGCTGTGAAATCGCCGAAGACTTTGGTCAGGTTTTCGACTTCAACTAAGGCGCACATGTTTAATGTCTCAACCGTGCGGCGTTCCAGGCGATAAGTGGGATGAGGCCAGCCGCCGCATGGTTCATACACCGCAGCCGTGCCTATAGCAGGACGGAAACCCGCCCCACATGGTAACATCATCGGACACCCCAGCATGATTGGCAGTCCTTTACTCATCGCGGCAAAGGCGCGTGCACGTTTGCGCGCCGTCGTCAATTCCATGCAGGAAGGCCGGACACCGGAACTGAACGGGCAAGTCAACATAACACACTTGCCCAATCCTGCGGACATCGTGACGACG
Source organism: uncultured Acidobacteriaceae bacterium (assembly GCA_963722935.1). Taxonomy (GTDB): domain Bacteria; phylum Acidobacteriota; class Terriglobia; order Bryobacterales; family Bryobacteraceae; genus Bog-105. Next base: position 1,554,678 of record CAVROY010000004.1, read on the forward strand.
GCGGCTGAGGTGAATGAACTTCACGGAACCGGAACGCTGCTGTTCCGGCTCTTCCCTGACTCCTCGTCGATCATTTCGTTGCGGACCAGCAGTTTCTACGATGGCGAACAAGCGTTCGGAGCGGCTAGTTATTGCCTGCCCTTGTCCCAAGCGTCGCGCCCGGAGGTTTATTCATGGGTGAAATGGTATTTGAGCGGAACTCAGGTTCGCCGCGTACTTACGATTCCATATTTACCCACTGACCCGCTTGTCAGCCTGGCCGTTAAGGATCAGTTCCATGTTCCGCTTTGCACCTACATAATGGACGACAAGAATGTGTGCGATGACGGAATTTCCGACGAACTGATGGAGGAGCTGCTTTCAAAATCTGACCTGCGGCTCGTAATAGGACCTGAGATGCGGGACGCCTATGAAAAGAAGTACGGCATGAAATTCTGGGTGCTTCCTCCGTTAGTCCCTGAAGAGCTGATTCATAGGAATGCACTTCCGTTGCCTGGCCAAATCGACCTTCGGCGGGGTGTTCTGCTCGGGAACATATGGTGGCAGAAGTGGCTCGATATGCTTCGAAGCACTTTTCGCGAGAGCGGTTTTCAAATCGACTGGTATTGCAACCAAAAGGATCCAATATTCCTCGAATTTAACCGTGATGAACTGGAAAGAGATGGCATTCGGCTGCGAGACCCGATTCCGGAAGCCAGGCTTCCCGAGATTCTGCAGCAGCATTCGTATGCGGTTGTGCCGTCCGACACATTCGACGGCAACAGTCCTCACAGCGTGAGAGCCATAGCCGAACTGAGTTTGCCAAGCCGGATTCCCACTATAGTTGCAACGTCGCATTTGCCATTACTGGTACTTGGGCATCCGGATACTTGTGCGGCGGCGTTTGTCAGGCGCTTTGCTCTTGGAGAGAGCGCCCCTTATGAACGTGAAGCTGTAAGTTCCGCGCTGAATCGCCTCACTCGTCCGGAGACTCAATTGGCAATAAGGAATCGCGCCGCAATATTGAGCAGGAGTCTATCGGCCAAGGGCTCGGCCGATTGGATTTGGCGATCACTGGAGGCGGGCAGGGCTTGTGACCTGACTTATGAGGAACTGTTGCCATCTCAGGCGTCTTTGTTGAGTATTTGAGCGAAGAGGAGTTGCCGAATGACTGAAAGCACGACCCTGGACAGGATCGCCAGCGGCATTGATGAGCTTGAGCCGATACTGACCTCGGTGGTCGTGAATGACACGGCCATTCTCGACGCACTTTCGCAGTTGTTGGGCGCTCTCCATCAAATGCAGATGAAGAGTGAGCACTGTCAGAACAGGGTGGCCGAGGAACTCCGGACTTTACGCTTGAAACTCGAAACACTGGAGGCGGAGTTGCACCCAGCCCGCCAACCCATCCTCATCGCTGCCAACCCTCTGTCCAACCAGGACGCTGAGGTTGGGCTTCTCGAGTATCTGTATTCGTTTTTGTCCGACACAAACGCAATTGATGTGGGCGCCAATGTCGGTCGGGTATCTGAGCGACTGCTCCTGACGGGTTATACGGTTTATGCGTTCGAGCCATATCCGGAAGTCTTCAAGACCCTGCAGCAGAATCTCAGTGAAAATGAGAAATTTCATGGATTCCAGTGCGCGCTCGGATCGAGCGATTGCACCATGAACCTCCATGTTGCCGTGGATCTTTCCGGAACGAACAAATGGGATCCGACTCTTTTTAATAGCTTGATTGAGCATCCGATGCTGGAGGATTGCCGCTTTGCCACGACTGTCCCTGTGCAGGTCAGAAGTCTCGAAAGCTTGCGCCAGAAAGGCGAGATCCCTGCTAGTGCCGGCTTGCTAAAGATCGACACGGAGGGGTTTGATCTGGATGTCGTGCGAGGGATGGGCAATGCACGTTTTTCCGTTGTGATGATGGAATTTTGGGACCCCGATCATCCCTTTGGCCGGTCGGGGCATGGAAGACTCGAAGATAGCGTTGTCGAGATGAAGACCAGAGGATATAACTGGCATATCGTCATCTATCACGTGGACGAGACTTCGACTATTTCCTACTACTGCAACCGCGTTCAAACGGTTCCCAAGTCCTGGGGCAATGTGCTTTTCTTCGCCGAACACGCCATCTTTACTGAGGCGCTTCGCTGGTGTGGAGACGTTCTAGCGCCGAGTCTATATCGATAATGCCGTCATGATGTAGATACAGCATGCTGCACATCGTTCACACGCTGGGAGGGTGTGGCGGCACACTGCTGAGCCGCTGCTTAGGTGTCTTGCCTGGCACCGCTCTTCTGAGCGAAGTGAATCCGAGTTCCCTCAAGCTTTATCCGCATTTCGATCCGCTGCACCAAAACGATAAATGGCTCCATTTGCTCACCGAAGGAGAATCGGAGCGCTTCTCGCAAATGGATCTCAGCGTAATAGAAAACTTCCGCTCGTTGATTGACGTTTTGCACGACAGCGCTGGCAGGACTGGTCGGCATCTGATTCTGCGGGATTTCAACTACATCGACTTTATCGGCGTGCCCTTCAGCGCGCAGCCGCCAGGACGACGGACTCTATATGACGCATTGCCCGGCTCGCTCCCGTACGCCTCCGTCGCCTTTATTCGCCATCCGATCGATCAGTGGATCAGTTTGCGGAAGCATCCGGAATTGCGCGCCAGCTTAACCCCGTCGATTTTCTGCGCTGGTTACGCCGCGTTCCTTCAGAACCTCGGGAGCACGCGCTTCTATAAATATGAGGATTTTGTAGCCCATCCCGAGGCGGAACTGCAGGCGATCTGCCGTGACCTTTGCCTGCCGTTCGAGCCATTAGCCCTCGGGCGGTTTCACACCTTCGATTCTGTAACGGGGGACTTCACGCGGCTACGTGACGAAGCGATTTCGCTCCCTTCGAAGTTGCCCATAGCTTCCTCGACATTGAATTCATTTCGCGCCAGTGCCAGTTTCCCGCGCATTCTGTCTGCGACTGGCTATGCTGAATGCGCCGAGTGAAAACAGACGCCGCCGCCGATTAAGTTCCGAGCCACCGTACCTGCTTTGATCTTACGGCTGCTTCGCGTATTCCGCTTTGGCTTGCTTGAGGATCGGGATGTCGGAGTCGGCTTCTTTCCAGAGCGTTAGGAAATCCCGGTACGCCGCGCTTGCCTTGGCCTTATCTCCCGACAAAGCGAACGCTCTGCCCAGTTGCAAGTGCGCCAGTGCACCGATGGGATCGCTGACCAGGACCCCGCGATGATCGATAATTTTCTGGAATTCCGTGGTCGCTTCAGCACCTTGGTGCGCGGCCAGATACGTCTCGCCACGCACATAAATCGGATAGAGGGACCCGAAGTTTCCGTTAAAGCTGCTGCCTGGCGTGCCCATCTCATACGGACTCGCGATTTTCAGCAGTTCGATAGCTTTCGCAGGATCGCCACCTTTCAGTGCGAAAACCGCGCGAAGTGTCGGCAGATAACTGAATCGAACGGATGTATCCTCAGGGAACCGCCTTTCTAGATCTTCGGCGAGTGTTTGAGAGCGGGAAGCATCCCCTGAGAGGCCCAGGGCTAACGCAGCGCCATACTCCACATCCCGCGCTTTGGAAAGCGCGAGAACTGCTATCGCACCCCGCCTTGCTTCAGGCGCATTCCCGAAAAAGGCCTCAAACACCGCGGCGCCGGTTTGGTACAGAGCCGCGCTTTCCCGCTTCGCCGCGTGTTGAGCCAAGTCCGCCGCCTTCTCCGCCATCGCCTCCGCCTGTTGCAACCGGCCGGAATATGCCTGAACACAAGCCTCGTGGTCGGTTATTAAGTCCTCCGCACTGGATTTGCCCTGGGCCAGACCCGCCACGCGCTCCATTTCCGCCTGGTCCCCCTTTAGGAAAGCCGCGTCGTATCGTGCAAGCAAAAGCTCCGGTATTTGCAGCTTGCGGTCGGAGGCGCGCTGCAGAGCTTCCTCGGCTTGGCCCACCTGGTCAAGATAAAGATGGTTGTAGGCGAGATTGACATACGCGAACGGAAAATCTGGATCGAGCGCGATTGCTTTCTTAGCTTGTTCAATCGCCTTTTCGTATTTGCCGAAAACAGGGTAAATGGCGCCCGACAACAGTCCGGGCGGCCCAGTCTCGCGAGGATAGGTTCGCCCCCACAATTCAAATGTTTGTTCCGCTCTTTCCAGGTTTCCAGTCACCTGTAGATCGTAAGTAGCGGCGATGAAGAACTTCTCCGCGTCACTGGCCCGATCCCGCAACTGATAGGCTTTCCTGGTGCTCTCCGCCGACAGCACGGACTCTCCCAAATCGCCGTATATCCGCCCCAGGAACGCATGCGCCGCCGCGAACTTGGGGTCGATCTCGATGGCGCGCTGGAAGAGAGGCAGAGCGGCCGGAGATCCCGAGGAGAAAAGAACTTTGTAACCCATGCTATAGGCTTTCAAAGCCTCGAGAGATGAGGTCGTAGCCTCCGCGAGCGGCGTGTCGTGCAGTTTGACGCTGGCGAGCGATTCACCGACTCGGGTTCTGAATTTACCGGCAATTTGACTCAGGCAATTCAGCACGTCTTCTTTTCTTGCCGCTTGCGTCTGCTCCTCATCGATGACGTCTCCGGTCCGGCAGTTCTTTGCGCGCAACCCCAACACATACTGGCTTCCGAGGCTTGCGATTGAGCCTTCCAGTACGGCAGCGCTCGCGGTTCGCTCGCAGATTTCCAGGGCGAGGTCCGGAGTAAGTCGCGCACCCGCCGGCTGGTCCATCAGTGGCAGCATCTGCTGGATACGCTCTTCGGAGACGAGACTGAGGAAAGGCGATTGTTGAAGCTCTACCGCCAGCCCTTGACGAAGCGTTCCGTCAAACACCGGGTCACCCGTCGCATTTTTGAAATCGGCCAGGACAATCTTGTCCCTGTCCGTGAGTATTGGTGTGGCGTGGAGCGCCCGCTGAAGATAAACGTAACCTATGGCGAGCAACGCCAGCACAGCCGCAGCGACCGGAATCATTGTCTTCCGGTGTTTTGCGGTCTCTGTTGCGGCTCCGGACCCCGTACTTGCTCTCACCCGCCCCGAATCCGTGTCCCGCTTCAACCGCTGCAGATCTGCGCCAATATCCGAGGCGTTCTGATACCGCAGATCACGGTCTTTCTCCAAACACTTCGTAATGATGCGATCCAGTTCCAGCGGCACATCCGGTTTGATACGCGCCGGAGCGGATGGGGTCTTATGCAGGATCGCGTCGAAGATCGCTCCATCCGTAGCTCCGTTAAAAGGGATCTTTCCGGTGGCCATCTCATACAACACCACTCCGAAAGAGAAAAGATCGGTGCGTGCATCCAACGGCTTGCCGAGCACCTGTTCCGGCGACATGTAGACGACTGTGCCAATGGCCGTGCCAGGCCTGGTGAGAGACTGCACCATCGGCTCCGTGGCGGATTGCTCCGGTGCCACCCCTGTAGGAATCGCCGGTAAGACCTTCGCCAACCCGAAGTCGAGGATTTTGGCGTGTCCCCGAGCCGTAACGAAGATATTGGCAGGTTTGATGTCGCGATGGACGATGCCTCCTGCGTGGGCCGCATCGAGCGCGTTGGAGATCTCGATGCCCAGCGCGAGAAGCGCTTCCGTATCCAACGCTGGCCCGGCGATGCGGTGCTTCAGTGTCGCGCCGTCCAGATATTCCATGACAATGAAAGCGAGCCCGTTCTGCTCACCGATGTCGTAAATCGTGCAGATGTTCGGATGGTTCAGGGCAGAAGCAGCTTGCGCTTCGCGTTGAAAACGGCTGAGAGTTTGCGGGTCGCGAGCGACCTCATCCGGCAGAAACTTGAGAGCCACGAAACGCCGCAGCCGAGCATCTTCGGCCTTGTACACCACGCCCATCCCGCCGCCGCCTAGCTTCTCGACGATGCGATAGTTCGAAATGACCTGGCCAATCAGCGAACCGTTGCTCACTTGTGTATCGTCATCCCCTGGAACGCCTGCGTTCCTCGTCAACGACCGGCACCGGCGTATCGAGCCCATCGATCCCCATCACTCGATGCTCGCAGAAGCTGGCTCATGTTCGCGGTTGAAATTTCTGATCGCATGCCGTTGGGCTGCACCGGTTTACCATATCCCGAGATCGAATTAGTATTTGGCCGCCTCAGCCTCGCCGGTGGACAGAAGGAAGACGTAGTCACTGATGCCCGCGCCGCCATCCTCCTTCTCGGCAGTGCTCGGTCTAGAAAAAGATCTTCGCCGCAAGCTGCAGAATACGCGGGTCTCCCGTTGCGCTTCCGGGAGCGGGTGTTAGGAAGGTCGTGAGCGGCACGAACGTAGTCCCGGTGAAGTTGTATTGAGTGGTACGCAACGATATGAAGTTCACTCGGTTCGTGACGTTAAAGGCCTCGCCGATAATTTGCAGTCTGACCCGCTCAGAGCCGAGCGGGAAAAATCGTGACAGGCGCACATCGTCATCCAGGAAGTTTGGGCCCCGTAGCGCGTTACGGCCTTCGCCCGGAGTACGGTCGTCTCTTAGATTCCCGTCATTATTGAGGTCCGACACCTGACCGATGGTGGAGGTGTACGGTCTGCCGCTTTGGAGGGTGGCCAGCGTAGAGATCTCCCACCCGTTGGCGATCGCCCGCAGCGCTGGATTCACGGTCTTCGGAACATAGTTGAGATCCCAAACACCGGAAAAAATGAAGCGATGACGGATGTCTGCGTTGGCGTTACCCCGATCGAGGTTCGGCAGTAAATTGTTCTGCACGATCTTGCCGTCATCGGTCCCAAACACGACCGCTGTTGCATCCGGATCGTCGTCGATGGCGTGAGACCAGGTGTAGGACGTTTGCACAAGAAAGTTCTTGGAGAAGCGTTTGCTCAGTTGCACGAACGCCCCGTTATAGCTCGAATCCGCGCCGCTGTCAGCCAGCCAAATGCGCCCGTAATTTGCAAATGGACGCACCGTCGGATGTCTGTAGTAGACGAAAGATCCGCCGCCCTGAATTGGCGCACTCACGGGAACTGCAGGATAGAGATTGATATCGCGCGTGCGAGGCAGGTGAACACCCTTCACGCCCAGGTAACCAAGCGTAATCGAATATTGATTGCCGAGCTGACGTTCCACATTCAGGTTCCATTGTTGCGTTCTCGGATTGCTGAAGTTACTCGAAAAAACAAACAGGCTGGGCGTGCGATTCAGCGTTGGAATACCCGGAAGCAGGTTAGGGTATGTAACCGGAATGGCAGCCCCGTTAAAGGTGAAGGACTGCACCTGTATGCCGTTTTGGGTAAACCCTGTTCCGGTAAATATGGAAGGCGTAACGGCGTAGAAGACCCCATAACCGGCGCGGACGACGGTCTTGCCGTCATCGCTGGGTGAATAAGCAACGGCGAAACGTGGACCGATGTCGGTGGGATCGATATGGATCCGATTCGTCCGTATATTCGCCGCTGTCAGAGTCGGATCGGGATTGAGAACCGGCGGCTGAGCGTAATCGAAATAGTCGTAGCGAACGCCATAATTCAGCGTCAGTTTACGCGTTACACGCCAACTATCCTCGGCGAACACTGCATATTCATTCACGTTTGGATAAACTGTTGCGCCTGTCGTCCCGGGCCCGGCGAACGCCTCGGTAAAACTGGAAGGCCGATTTAGCGCGTAGGCATCATAGCTCGTAAAAGTAAAGGAGCCCCCAAAGTTGCCGGGGAAAAAATTGGCGATTTGCTGGTCAATAACATCCACTCCGAACTTGAGGGAGTGGGCTCCCGCGATCAGCGAAAAGGTTGCTGTCGGCTGGAACGTATCGATATTGGCGGACCGCGGACTGAAGCTGTTTCGGCCGAACGAAATTACGGGCGTGCCGCTCTGCGAGATGATCGTCTCGGGCGCGTTCGAGTTGGCCTGGCCAGGTTCGTAATCGCGAGTGTAAAAGAAGCGCGCTTCGAAAACCTTGTTAGCGCCAAGCGCATTCGTATAGATGGCGCCCACGTTGTCGGTGGATACATCGCTGTTACCGGTATGACCCAGCGCGCTGGTCGCCCCCGCGTTCTCATAATTCAACCCGGTGAAGCGGTTGGCATTGTAGCGGAACATCACATGCTGATTCTGCGTAAGGTTCCAATCGACTCTCCCGAGGTAAACGTCATTATTCAAGCTATTGGCGTATGAGACAAAATACTGCTGAAGCGTCGGAAGCACCGAGAGACCGAGTGCATCGTTTGCGGCTGGAAGGACGCCGGGCGCAACTGTATTAGGCGTTGTGTTCCGTTGTCCGTCGTAGTCGAAAAAGAAGAAAGCTCGGTTCTTGACAATCGGGCCGCCGATATCGCCGCCGAACTGGTTGAAGTGATAAGCCCGCTTCGGCCGCCTCAGAGCGTTGTTATCCCAGCTATTGGCGTTGAGCGCTTTGTCACGAAAGAACCAGAATCCATCGCCGTGGAAGGCGTTCGTACCGGATTTTGTGATGGTATTGATGACACCACCTCCTGCGCGCCCGATTTCAGGTGCATACCCATTGGTGTTGACCTGGAACTCCTGTACCGCGTCTTCACTGAAAGAATACGGATTACGGCCCGTGCCGGTACGGCCCGTAGCCTGTCCATAGAAGGTGTTGTTTGCGTCAGAACCGTCGATGAGCAGGCTGTTGGACGTGCCGCGCTGGCCACCAAAGGAAAGGTCGCCGGTGCGCGTCGGATCGCGGACCACGCCCGGCGTGAGGAGCGTGAAATCCAGAAAATTGCGGCCGTTGATGGGCAGCTCCTGAATTTGCCGATTCGATACCGCAGTACTGGTTTCGGTGCGGCTGGTTTCCACCAGAGGCGCTTCACTCGAGACGTCCACGGTCTGAGTGGAAGTACCAATTTCAAGCTGGATGTTGAGCGTCGAGACAGTGCCGACACTCAGGTTTACGCCTCGCCGCACGGCGGTCCTGAATCCGCTCTGCTCGGCAGAAAGTTCGTAATCGCCGACGGGCAATTCCGTGAGATTGTAGAGCCCGGCCGCGGTGCTGGTGGTTTGGCGCTGAAATCCTGTTTCCTGGTTCTTCACGGTAACTTTCACTCCCGGAACTACTGCGCCGGAGGAGTCGGTGACAGTACCGTTGAGAGCGGTGGTGCCGACCTCCGATTGCCCCTGGAGTAAAGAACAGGCGAGCGAGATCGCGCATAAAGCTGGCAGAAAGCATTTGTACGCGGAAAACATATTTCTCTAGCATAGTCAGTTGTTCTGCCCGGGCCAGCGGACCGGATGGCGGCACGCTGGAACCGTCGGAAGCGACATACTGTTTGCCGTTTTCCGCTGATCGCGCATCAGTCGCGCTCCCAAAACGGCGGCGGCTCTATTCCGAGCGCCCGCAGGTAGACGAATCCCTGCCCTCGATGATGAATCTCATTGTCGATTGCATACTGAATGGTCACCAATCCAGGAGCCTCCCATTGGCCAAATGCCTTATCCACCTCGCTGAACCGATGCGGAGGAATCTGGGCGAACTCCTTGTTGAGTTCAGTCGTCTGTTCGTCCCATAACTGCAGAAGCTCGCCCTTGGTGGTTGGCTTCGGACGCTTGTACTCCTCCCACTTTCCTGTGGACACGCCTTCCGCAATCGGTACGGCCATTCGAATAAACTCCCAAGCCATCTCCGAAAAGGGCCGCATGCCGCCCACTGAAAACTGAAAGAGCTCGTCCTCGGGAAAGGCTTCAATGGTCCTTCGCGTAAGCTTTCTATGTCCCTGCCAGTTCTTCAATAGACCTTCCGCCGTCAGCACATTCACTTGTCTCGTCTCTGTTGCCACTTTCGTTCTCCTTTGCCCAATTTTGGGCGCAAATCAAGAGTAAGGCCGATTCCCGACAAGAACTGTCGTAATTTGAGGAAACAATCGAATTTCACGATCGAACTTCTATGTACGACCCCATCATGCGAGTCCTTACCGTACTGGAGATTCTGCAAGCTCGCGAGCATGTCAGCGGAGCGGAACTGGCGCAACGCCTGGAAGTGGACATTCGCACAGTCCAGCGCTACATCGTTCGTTTGCAGGACCTGAGCATTCCAGTTGAATCCGTTCGGGGCGTTGGAGGGTTCTATCGGCTGCGGCCCGGTTTTCGCCTCCCGCCGCTGATGTTCACGGATGAGGAAGCGTTCGCACTTGCCTTAGGACTGCGGGCTCTGCGCCAACTCGGGGTGTCCGCGTTTGCACCCGCCGCTGAAGGGGCTTCGGCCAAGTTGGGGCGAGTCCTGCCCGACGCGCTCCGCGAGAGTATTCAAACGGTGGAGGACGTGGTTGCAATCGAACCTGGTCCTTGGGTCATCTCGACCTCTGCTGACTCTCTCATCCAGGCCGCATCGGCGATACGCATGTGCCGGCGGGTACGCTTTGCATATCAATCTCATGCTGGTGCCGATTCGTGTCGTGAAGTCGAACCCTATGCGGTGATTCACACCGATGGGCGGTGGTATTTGATTGGCCATTGCCTATCGCGCGAAGCTCTTCGTACATTCCGTCTCGACCGTGTGACTGGCCTCGAGGTCTGCGCTGAAACTTTCAACCGTCCAACCAATTTCGACGCCCGAATCTACCTGCACGAACGAATGCCGTTCGTCCAATCGGAATATCAGATAGATGTCTGGATCGACATGTCGATCCAGGAAGCCGAACGCACCTTTGCGCCGTGGAGAGTTGCTACTGAGGAGGACCAAGGCGGGACCAGACTGCGCTGTAGCCGCGATCAGCTACAGATGTTCGCGGCTATGCTGCTCGGCACGGGGCACCGCATCGTGGTCCACCAGCCTGCGGAGTTAAGAGAAACGTTCAGGGAGCTTGCTCTTCAAGCTATGCAGGCAGCGCAGCAACCCAAGCCTCATTCAATTGCAACGGCTGCTGATGGCTAAGGCGTTCGCCGTAGTTGCGAAACGCAGGTGCCCGAGCCGCGCTCAGAATACTAGCCGATTTGAGCCACGGTGCAAGTAGATGTCGGCGACACTTCCGGTCGCGTGATGAGCTACCCGGAAAATGACATCTGCAACAACTCCGACTATAGAACCAGCAGCGCCAGAGCCGCAGCGCTCATGGCACCCGCGCAGGTCCATCCCAGCACGTTTGCGCCCGGCGCGTTAGCGTGTTTGCCCATAACTTTTTTGTCACTCGTCAGCAGCACAACCAGAATTACGAGTGGCGGCGCCAGAATGCCATTTAGGACGGCCGACCAAAAGAGCATCTTCACAGCGTTTAGTCCCGCAAAGTTGAGAGCGAGTCCTACGAGCACCGATACCGCGATTACGCCGTAGAATCGACGTGCCAAATGAAGCCCCTTGTTTAAGGAGGCGTTCCGCCAGCGGGCTGCCTCAGCTACTGCGTAGGCGCAGGAGCCCGCTAAAACTGGCACCCCCAACAGCCCCGTACCAACCAGGCCCAAAGTAAACAACCAATAGGCGCCCTTGCCCGCCAAAGGCCGCAGGGCCTCGGCGGCCTGACGGGCCGTTTCGATGTTCTTCATCCCATGCGCATTCAGCGTCGCTCCCGCGGTCAAGATGATGAAGTACATAACCAAGTTCGAAAACAACATTCCCGTTACGACGTCTCTCGTGGCTGCAGACAACTCCTTATCCGTCGAGCCCCGTCGTTGGACCACCGTCGTTTTGCCACGCTCCCGGTCTTCCTCGACTTCCTGCGCCGCCTGCCAGAAGAACAGATAGGGCGAAATCGTCGTTCCTAAGATTCCGACAAGCACCGAAACATACGAGCGGTCCCATTCCACATGCGGAATGAAAGTTGCACGCACCACCTGCGACCAATCGGGCCGTGCCAGAAATGCGGCGACCACATAAGCAAACAAAGCGAGCGTCATCCCCTTAAAAACGCGAGCAATGGTCCGATACGAAGTCCAGAATAAAAGCCCAATAATCAAAAAGGCAAAAAACGGCGTTCCGAGGTAGGAGGGAATCCCGGTCACCATTTGTAGCGCATCAGCCATGCCCCCCAGGTCGGCTCCGATGTTAAAGACGTTCGCGACAATGAGCAGCGCGCAAGCGAACCACAGCACCGGCCGCGGGTAACGCGTTCTGATGACTGCTGCAAGTCCACGGCCGGTCACCATTCCGAGACGCGCACACATCAATTGAACTGCGGCCATTAATGGAAACGAGAAAAGGGCGGTCCATAAACCGGTGTAGCCAAATGCGGCGCCCGCTACCGAATAGGTGGAGATGCCGGATGGATCATCGTCTGCCGCGCCTGTAATCAATCCCGGTCCAAGATCCCGGAAGAATCGCTGTAGCAGTCTATGCCGCTCGGACCTCACTTCCGGGATTGAACGCGTGCTCTGCATTGATACACGGCTCCAAAGGCCTCGCCACACCTTAACATCGACTGCACGGTTTCAGCTACATGCGCTTTCGTCGATGGATATGGGAGGAAAAACGCCGATTTAGTCTGCCACTTCTGCGGATCCGATTCCCTGGCTGACCAAATTGGAAATTGAATTTCAAACTCGCACTCCTCTCACTTCCTCCGTCGAAACAGCCGTTCGTCCCAAACCATATCCTGCGGCTTCGAGATGGTTATGTCTTTGAACCGAGGATGCTCAGGATTCAGCAGAACATTGTGTTCGCGGCCGCGGGTGACAGTGCTCGGCACCAGCAGAGCGGCGGTCCTCCCTTCCTCCAGCCATTGGTCGCCGTACGCGCGGCTTGGAGTCTGGTCATCGGCGTCCCAGCCCGGCAGCTTTTCCGGCGCAACGATTTCCGCGACAATCGCATAGGGAATCGTGATCTCAACTAGAGCGTGTGTTTTAGGTACGCGGCCCAGGTTCGCATGGACCAGCACTTCGAGGACGGCGCCGGCGAAGGTTTCGGCCGCATAGATCACCGGCCGGCCCGGGGAATTCCATCGGCCGCCAAGGAGCCGCGCGCCCGTGCCATCAAAGATGCGAAAGCGCCGGTCGGCGATACGAAACGCACGCATCAAGCAGGAATGCCGTAGAAGAGCCGATCGAGTAAATCTTCGACCCGGCGCGCTCCTAACTCCGTCAGCGCCGATTCGAGAGGAGTCCGCTTCCCCAGCTCGGGATGCGGTTTGGTCAGCCATTCGCGGGCGTCTTCCTGGTCATTCCATACGTGTTCCGCTGCCGCAATTACCCGCGCCAGGCGTTCCGTGCGTTCACTTTCCATCGACGAGAGGCGTGTCCGCCGTTTGAAAGTTGCTTCCGGGACGATACGGAACATTATTCGGCGCGCATCGCCCGCCGATGGATACACGCGTTCTGCCGTAAGCCGCAAGGCGCGCTTGGGCAGGCCCTGAGAGACGGTCTTTTCCAGGTCATCGATGGACCGGATGCGGCGACCCAGGATAGTCGTGCCGCCCATGACGTCCGCGATGCTTTCAGGTCGTATCATGGAGTGCTTTCCTTCGAGGATCATTATATCCATATCTAAGGATCATTTGGACCACACGATCTGCATGTCCGCGCACTATCGGACTGAGGTGGCCGGCCATGCTTCAGACCGGATTAGGACCGCTAAACGCCTTGAATGCCGTTATGGCTATCACCAGACCGGCTCAGCAAATAAAACTCCCTTGCCCGCTCCAAGGGAGAGACGGAGAGTTCGAAGCCGCGGTCGCGATTGAAACGGTGGAAGCGATGGAGGACCAACGGAACGCATTCACAGCGGCAGTATCTCTTCCCGTGTAGTGTCGAAATCGATCCGGCGTCTTTGTTCATAGGAAATATTTCCTAAGTGAGAAGCTTGTGCCGAGCGATGGCCAACCAGGACATCTCCGTTCGGGCGTTGCCGCGATTTGATGCACTCCAGGAAATTGTTCACGTGGTCTTGCGTGAGCGAGTCTCGACTATTTTCGAGGACTTCTGCTTTAACTACCTCCGCTGGCTCCTTCGCGTGCACAGGATAGTATTCGTACCGTGACCGATCGATCCACAGGCGCCCTTCGGTTCCGCAGAATTCAATCGCCTCTCCAGTGATGCCGGGAACGAGTGTTGCCTCGAAGGTCGCCGTGAACTCTCCAGGGCCTGGGTATTGAAGCAGTACGTTGATGGTGTCAGGCGCCGTGCGGCCGTCCTTGTAATAGTAGATCCCGCCGGCCGCGGAGGCTGAAAAGGGAATATCCTTTCCGCTGAACATGTGCACGACGTCGATCCAGTGTGTGAACAGATCCGTCACCTGACCACCTCCATAGTCGAGATAGGCACGCCAGTTGTAGTATTGTTGCGGATCGTAATCGCGCCACTTGATCGGTCCAACGAAGCGCGTCCAGTCCAGGCCTGCGGGTTTGGTCTGGAGTTCGGGCGGAGCCTTCCGAAGATGCCAGCTATTGCCATACCACCAGGTACGCGCCAGCGTGATGCTGCCCAGTTTGCCTGAATCGAAGTACTTCTCCTTAGCCTGGAGATAATGCTTTGCCGATCGCTGTTGCATGCCCACCTGGCAGACACGATCGTTCTCGCGTGCCGCCTTGACTATCGGCATGCCTTCGTCAATAGACCGGGTCAGGGGCTTTTCAACGTAAACGTCCTTGCCCGCGTTCAGTGCATCGATCGCGATCCGCGAATGCCAGTGGTCTGGCGTTGCGATCAGCACGGCATCGATATTCGGAAGCGCAAGAAGTTCCTGGTGATCGCGGTACTCTTTTGCGTCAGCGGCTTTTTGCTTGGCTTCCTGGATGTGCTCCGTATATATGTCGCACACTGCGTTCACTCGAACGGCTGGGTTGTTCAGGAAAAGACTCATGTCGTGACGGCCGCGATCGCCCGCCCCGATCACACCGAGAGAAATCTTCTCGTTAGCACCTGATACGCGTGAATACGATGCCGCGTTCAGCGCCAGAGTACCTGCCGAAAGCGCACGCGAGGAGGTGCGTAGAAACTCTCTACGACTGTTGGAGTGCATGCTTCCAGTTGTAGCTTATTGGAAGACTGGAATTTCGGCAGTGCAAGCGGTCTCAGGTGTATAGTGGTTTTCACTGATTAAGCCGAGGAGCTTGTTTCGGCTCCAACTTTGAAGTAATGATTGTTTCGGCTCTTCTGCTCGCTACTGTTCTGCTCCGTCCTGAAAGCGCGATGAGTCAGGACAAAAGCGCCATCATTGCCGATATCCGCGCCGGCAAATACACGGAGGCCCGTCAGAAACTCGACTACGCCATCAAACAGTCGCCGCAGGATGCGGCACTATGGACCCTGAACGGCTTCGCACTTTCGCATCTCGGTCAGCAAAAAGAGGCGCTCGCGTCCTATAAGCAGGCGATCCAGGTTTCACCCGATTATCTGCCTGCCCTTGAAGGAGCGGCACAGATCGAATATCAATTGTCGGACCAGAGTGCCGTCCCTTTGCTGCAGCGAATCGTGGCGATCCATCCAGCAGATGAGACAAGCCATGCCATGCTGGCGACGCTTGCCTTCGAACGGCGAGACTGCAGGACCGCGGCCGACGAATTCCGGCATAGCCAGACACTGACGTCGTCAAACGTGAGTTCACTCGATGAATATGGCTCGTGCCTACTGCAACTCCGGGAACCCGGCGATGCCGTCAAGATCTTTCAGCGGGTGGGCGAGCTCCGGCCTCAAAGCGAGAAGGCGCGCTACAATCTGGCCGTTGCTCAGGTTTCAGCGAAACGCTATGGGGATGCCATTGCGACACTGAAACCGCTTGTCTCAAAGCGGCCACCTGACGGGGACTGTCTCGATGTCCTGGCCGAAGCCTACGAGGGTCTGCTGGACACTCCCAACGCGGTAGCTTCGCTCCGGCAGGCGATAATCAGCAATCCGGATGTGTCGCAGTACTATCTCGACTTCGCCGATATCTGTCTTGCACACTCAGCCTACCGGGTCGGCATTGACATGCTCAACGCCGGATTGAAGCGCCTGCCGGGCTCCGCTCCTCTGTACCTGGCGCGAGGAATTCTTTACGTCCAAATGGACGATTACGAAGAATCGCGCAAAGATTTTCAGAAAGCCGAGCAGTTAGATCCAGAACTCCAATACGGTCATGGGATGCAGGGGCTTGCCGACCTGCAGCTAAATCATCTCGCTCAAGCTGAAGAAGATGTTCGAAGCCGCTTAAGCAAAGCGCCAAAGGACGCCTTCTTGTGGTACCTGCTGAGCGAGATCCTTACTCGCGCGGGCGCAACCTTGGGAACTCCCCAATTTCAAGAAGCTGTAAGATCCGCGGAAAGAGCCGTGCAATTGCAGCCAGATTTCCCCATCGCCCGCAATCTTCTGGGACGGCTATATTTCGACCAGGGCCGGACCGGCGACGCGATCGAGCAAAGCCGCCTGGCATTTCAGGAAGATCCAAACGGCCAAACCGCGCAAACTGCCCTTTATCACCTGATCATGGCCTTGCGAAAGAGCGGGAACCGGGAGGAAATTCCTTCATTGGCGAGAAAGCTGGCCGACTTGCGCGAGCAGGCCCGTGCAAAAGAAACCGCCGAGCGTCGGTATGCACTTGTTGAAGTAAGCCCCTCGGAATCGGATAAACGTTAGCACATCGGCTTGACCCGTCACTGAATGTTTGCAATGGTCTACTGAGCCGCGACTAAAAAGAGCGGTCGGCAAAAACCGATTTTGCGATGAAAACTGACTAACACCATCCTCCTTGATATAACCTTCAGGTGTATCGGTTTGCGAGATGCAGAAATGTGATAGGCTTCCCGATGTGTTTGATTGCCTCTGAGCAGGGATAAGGTTGCAAAGGATGTTATGACTAACTGGAAATTCGCAAAAAGGATCTCAGTTCTCGCCGTGCTTATGGTGGGCATGCCGGGACAACAGGCATTTGCTCAATTCTCGAGTGGAATCGAGGGCACTGTAAAAGAAGCCTCAGGCGGAGTGGTTGCAGGTGCCAAAGTCACAGTCAGGAATACGCAGTTGGGAGTCGAACAAACCGCCACTACTAACGACAGCGGTTATTTCCGTATCGGCAGCCTTGGAGCGTCGACTTATACCGTGCAGATTCAAATGAGCGGTTTTACGACCTGGCAACAGAATGATCTCATTCTGCAGGTCGGCGAGATCCGAACGCTTTCGCCCGTGCTGCAGGTCGGAACTGTAACGACAAATGTCGAGGTCTCCGCCGCCCCGCTAGCGGTTGAGCTGGCATCCGCGACGACAGGATCGGTCGTCTCCCAGACTGAGGTGGAGCAGACGCCGCTGCCTGGCCAGAATGTGTTTTCTCTTGCCGCATTGGCGCCCGGAGTAATGGGAAATGCGGTCACCTCCGGAGATAACTACACGAATGAGTACGCCATTAACATCAATGCTGCGGGCTTACGGCAGGAGGAGAATGGATATCAGTTAGACGGAGCATTCACAGATACTCCCTCTCGCGGAGGCGGAACGTCCATCTCGCCCAATCCGGAGATCGTTCAGTCCATTGACATCCGAGCGAACGATTTCGATGCCCAAAAAGGCAGAAACGGCGGAGCGAACGTCGAGGTCTTCACCAAGTCGGGCGCTAATGAGACACACGGGACACTCGATTACTACTTCCTGAATAATACGCTTAGTGCGCGGACCGAATTCGAGGGCTCGGTTCCGCAGTTCAAGCGAAATGAAATGGGCGCCACAATAGGCGGCCGAATCATAAAAGACAAGCTCTTCTACTACGGCGGTATTGACGTTCTACGCTCCAGCACGACCAGCGCTTATCAGGCGACCGTCGAGACCAAAGATTTCTTCAACTGGGCTCAAGCGAATTTGCCAAACGATGTAGCTACCCAGGTCCTCAAAGCAGCCCCGCCTCAGGCGTACCCCACAACGGGCATCCAGACCGTTAGCCAGCTCGCGGCATCCACTCCAGGGTACTTTCCCCTGCCCGCGGGTCTTCCCGGAAATCTGGATGCTGTGGGGACGGCGAATATCAGTTATTCCGTGCCCAAGAACGGTTATCAGTACAGCATTCGGGGCGATGCCTACCTGACCGACAAAGATCGTCTGTACGCGGAGTTTATGCGCACCTACACGACCTCGGAGGGCACGACTGCCCGGCCCGCCCTGAATGACAACCACGACGCCAGTTCCGATTTTGCCAATCTGGATTGGACGCACACCTTCTCTTCCACACTGTTGAACGAATTCGGTACAAATATGATCCGCCCATACGGAGCCAATTTGCCCGTCGACACGATGGCCATTCCGTACATCAATGTCGTCGGCCTTACCGGCTTCTCCAACTGGGGACCGGGCAATTTCACTCAAACTACCTTCGGGTGGCGGGACATTCTCGCAGACACCGTCAAGACGCACACTCTCAAATTCGGTCTTGAAGCCAATAACATCCGGGAATACGATTCGCAAAGCGGAGCGGACAATCGTCCGACGTTCAACTTCAATAACTTGCTTGATTTTATTCAGGACGCTGCCACCACGGAATCGGCCACTCCAGTCAATCTGCTGACGCACCAGCAAGCTCCCTACTACCGCGCCTATCGTGCACTTTACATGGGCTTCTTTGCGCAAGACGATTGGAAGGTTACGCCCAGGTTCACCCTCAATCTTGGTCTCCGGTTCGATGAGATGCCCAATTTCTTTTCCATCCTTTCTCCCAAGCTGACCAACTTCAACTTGGGGCAGGGCAGCTCATATTTCCAGCAGATCGCCGACGGCTCCACCGGCTTAGCCTCGAGCAGTCACGTCTTGAACCATAACTTATGGAGCGTGACGCCTCGTGTCGGGTTCGCCTGGGACGTCTTTGGAACCGGTAAGACAGCCCTGCGCGGCGGATTCGGGGTCTTTTCCAGCGAGCCACCCTATCTGCACATAACGGACATACTCGCGAATAATCTACCGAATATCTATAGTCCTTCAATCAGTGTCTATCAAGGCACCAAGCCTGTATTTCAGCTTTGCTCGCCACCCTCCGGTTACAACGAGCCTTGTCCCATTGTGGACACCAGTAACGTCACGCTCAACTCAAACGGAGGCATCGTTGGAAGCCGAGCGAATCTCGGCGGGTATTTTCCCAATTATGGCTTTACACAGGTTGACTCGTGGTCGCTAAGTGTGGAACAGCAGTTGCGGACCAACCTTGTGTTTCAGCTGAATTACTCTGGGACAGCAGCTCATCACCTGCCTGTATTCAACAATGACATCAACCGGTTTGCAGGCGATTTGATTATCAACCGCGGCGTTCTCACTCGCCTCAATCCGAACTTCGGCACTATCAATTACGGCACGGCCGATGGAAATTCCCTCGGCAACTATGGCTCTGCGATGTTGAGGTTTATGTCTTCGAGAGGCGTAGCGCTGAAGGGTATCTATACATTTGGGAAGGCGCTGGATACTTTCAGCACGGCAGATTCGCTCGACGCTGGTTCAATCACAACAGTAACTCAAGTGATTCAGAATGGCGATCTTTCCGCTCAGCGCGGCCGATCTGATTTCGATATCCGGCAGCAATTCACCTTTAACGGAACGTGGTCGGTGCCAAGTAGATATAACAATGCAGTAGCGCGGCACATTCTGGGCGGATGGGAATTCGGAGGAATAATGGTGCTGCAGACGGGTTTACCGTTTACGGTGTACACGACTGCGCCTTTTGTCCCGATTCTCAACTCCAGCGGCCAGGTAATCGGCAATGCCGGAGGCGATTACAATGCGGACGGATTCAACTGGGATGTTCCGAATGCGCCATCATTCGGCAACCACCTGAGCGGCCAGTCCAAGCAGAACTTTCTGAATGGGCTATTTCCTGCATCCGCGTTCCCCGCGCCCCCGTTGGGAACGGAAGGGAGTCTCGGGCGAAACACGTTTGACCAGCCTGGATTAAACAATGTCGACCTGACGCTAACAAAAAGCTTCACTACTAAGTGGTTCTTTAGCGAATCGCTGCATCTGCAGTTACAGGCAGAGGCCTACAACCTGTTCAATCGTGCGAATCTCACTGCGATTACGTCCGACCTATCGTCCGGTTTGTTCGGTCACGCAACAAATCAATTACCTGCACGCAGCCTCCAACTGCACGTGCGCGCCAGTTTCTAGCGAGATGAGGCTTTCGACCGCGGGCTTTTCCTGTTTCGAATTCTAATTTCCCCCAAAAGCTCACACGGTTTGCGACGGTCGGCTACGAATTTATGAACGGATGATTAGCTTCGACTCAAATTCAACCTAGCGGAAGTTATTTACCAACATGATCTCGTAGATGGGAGGATCTGGACTGGAATAAACAAGATAACGACCGTCCGGAGAGACGCCCGGGAAGTTTTCAATGGGTTCACTCAGTGTCGCGATGGTGTGGGGCTTTCCTCCATCAAACGGGTAAAAGACGACTGGATACTTGGCCGACTTACTCCCTCCGAAGGCGATGATGCCTCGATCAGTCAGTGTGAAGCTGATGGTCTTGTAAAGTGCTTCAGGAGGCAGGACCGAAGTCGCAGCTCCCCCGTCAGCAGGCATCTTCCAAAGACCCCTTTCGACCACCGCATAATAGAGCCATTTACCATCGCGAGTAACCTCGCCAAATTCTCCGCCGTTCCTGGTGAGTTGCTGCACTCCGCTGCCATTTGGGTGCATGCGAAAGATCTCGTGCCCGCCAGCCCGTCTGGAGCCGAAGTAAATCCATTTACCATCGGGAGACCAGGACGGATCGTGATCCTCTCCAGGGTAATCGGTGAGTCTTGTTACCGGCCCTCCTGCCGTGGGTACGGTATAAATATCGGCACTGGTTCCTGGACGCGCGTCGAAGACAAGAAACTGGCCATCCGGAGACCACTTTGGGCTGCCCGCAATACCCGAAGTAAAAGAGGTTAACGAAACAGGATTGCCGCCGTCGGCGTCCGCCACCCAGATTTGCTGCGGATTCCGGCGATGTGAATGGAGCGTTCCGATGGGATGTGAATAAATCGGAGCGAAGCGACGCTGGCACTTGCAATGATGCCTGAGATTATTCACATGAGTCAAGAGTTTGCTGGTTTTTAGCCGGGATGGGGGTGTGGGGCAAGGGAACGGCGTTTGAGTTTCCTTGCCCCACATCAGCAATGTAGAAACCCATTCAGGCAGCTCCTTCGTCCGATTTCCGGCCACGCTTTTTGCGCATCGATTCGCCGCTGAGTTCTATGCGATAGGCGTTATGAACCAAGCGATCGAGGATGCTGTCGGCAATCGTGGGATCGCCGATCTGCTCATGCCAGTGGGCAATCGGCATCTGCGAGGTAAGAATCAGAGAGCGGCGTTGATAGCGGTCATCGCAGATCTCCAGGAAATCGCGGCGCTCGCTATCTTTCAGCGGAGCCATGGCAAAATCGTCGAGCACGAGGACATCGACTCGGGAGAGTTTCAGTAGGACCCGGCCAATGCTGCCGTCTATGTGGGCGACAGCGAGTTCCCGGAACAACTCCGTCGTTCGTTTATGCAGGACGGAGAAGCCATCCCGGCACGCTTTTTGTGCTAGGGCGCAGGCCAGCCAACTTTTGCCGATGCCAGTCGGTCCGATGAAGAGAACGTTCTGATTCTGGCGCACCCATTCACTGGCGGCGAGCGTACGCAGCAGCTTGCGGTCCAGCCCGCGCGGATGCTGATAATCGATGTCTTCCATCACGCCGCGCTCTTTCAGCCGGGCCGATTGCAGGCGCCGTGCGAGCGCGCGATTTTCCCTCCAGAGCCACTGTTGATCCACGAGCATCGCAAAGCGCTCCTCAAAGCTGAGCTGGCTGGCATCGGCGGTTTCTAGTTGCGCACGGAAGGCGTCGGCCATTCCGTGCAGTTTCATGGTGTGTAGTTTTTCAATCGTAGGTTGGTTCAACATAGAAGTCCTTCTAAACGCGGAGTTTGGGCTTACTGCAGCAACGTTGTCGGTGGATCGTAGTAGTCGGCGCCGCGTACGTTCTCATGCCGCGGCCCCGACTTGCCGGATTCCAGATCGAGTGTGGTCTGCCGATCGAGGGAGCGCTTTAGAATCGAACGCAGACTGGAATAGGAGCAGGCTTGCAGTTGCAGCGCGCGCTGGCTGGCCGCCTCGAGCCGCTCATTGGAGTAGGTCTTCGCCAGGCGCAGGATTCCGAGGCAGGCGCGATAACCCATCTCCGGATGCGGCTTGCTGGCAAGGATGGTTCGGATGACTTCGGCGGTGGCGGAGCCCACGGTTTCGCCCCAGTGAATCAGGCGCGAAGGCGTCCACTCTACATGCGCCCGATGGCTCTTCGGCATGTGCTCAGGAACAGTTGTATGGCGGTAGGCCGCCGAGCTGCGCGCATGCGAGGCAATGCGCTTGCCGCCATGGAACACTTCGATGCTGGTTGCGGTGTAACGGGCTTCGAGCTGTTGACCGGCGAGCTGATAGGGAACGCTGTAGTAATGCCGGTCGATCTCGACGTGATAATCGATGTTGGCCCGGACCGTCTTCCATTCGGCCATCACGTAGCGCTGGGCCGGCAAGGGTTGAAGAGCGGGGCGGTCGATGCTTTCGAACAAAGAAGCTCGCGTGCCCTCGCGTTTGCGGAACGGCCGAAGATTCAGGCGTTCGAGCAGTTCCTCAATCGCCTCGTTGAGTTCGGCGACTGCCGAGAACTTGCGATGCCGGAGCGCCGCTAAGATCCACCGCTCCACGACTCCCACGGCATTTTCGACTTTCGCTTTGTCGCGCGGTTTGCGCGGCCTGGCGGGCAGCACAGCAATGCCGTAATGCTGGGCCATTTCGTGATACGTGCGATTGAGATCCGGCTCGTAACGGCACGCGCGCGTGACGGCGGTCCGCGGATTATCGGGCACGAGTAACTTCGTGGTGCCCTGGAAGAAATCGAAGGCACGCACATGACAGTCGATCCAGTTCGCAAGCCCCTGTCCGAGTGCTGCTCGCGCAAAAGTGTACGTGCTGGCGCCGAGTACGGCGACGAAGATCGAGGCGGGCGCAGTTTCGCCGCTTTCGCGATCGTGGATCGGCACGGTGTCGCCTGCCCAGTCCACGAATGTTTTCTCGCCGGCATGGTGCTCCTGCCGCAGGACCACGGCCTGATTCCGATTCCAGCGCTGGTATAACTCGCAGAACCGGCTATAGCTGTAGCCGTCCGGATGAGCTTCACGATATTCTTCCCAGACCAACTGCAGCGTCAGATGCCTGTGAGTCTGAAGCTGGGTATGGATCTGGCTGAAGTCCACGCCCGGCCGTTGCTGAAGGGGCCACACCGGTCGCGTCGGAAACAGGAGTTCGTTTAGCCGCTGCTCGTCGCAATCGTCTGCCAGTGGCCAGCCGAGCCCGATCGCGGCCGCTCTCTCCAGATATCGATGAACGGTTGCCTGACCAATCGAGCAACTGCGGGCGATCTGCTCTTGTCCGAGACCCAGCCCGAACCTGAGACGTAAGACTTCCTTGATTTTGCGCATAGACAACCTCTTCTGGGGCAATCAGCTCCCTCCACCTTCCAGTGGAGAAGGCTGACTCCCGTTGTTGTCCAGCGCCGTCCGCTTTTGATTAACCCTTCTTTAGAAAACTATTCCTGTCATGTGAATATTCATTCCGGACCAGATCGAATTCTTCATCCATTTCGGCCAGGAATCTCTATTCACATCACTCCGGAATCCTTATTCACATCACTCCGGAACGATTATTCACATGCCCCGGAATCCGCAGATTTGCCGCAGGCCCCCTCGATTGGAATCGAAAGCGATTCGCTTGCCGTCCGGCGAATAGGAAGGTGATGACTCATAACGAGTGGAAGAGAGAAACCGTTCCGGCTTTTTTTCACCGGGCGCACTCAGATCGATACGTCGGATGTCAAAGTTTACAGAGAGGGTCGAGTAGAGTAGCCGGTGGGCGCTCACAGCCCAGGTAAGAGAGTCGGCATTGGCCCCAATGCCCTCGATGCGGCGCGGCGAACCACCCGAAGCCGGTACACGAAACAGCGACGTCCCATCAGTGAAGCTACCGACAACATAGGTAATCTCCTTCCCGCCGGCAGTCCAAATTGGCCCAGTTTTGAGCTCATGATCGTAAGTGAGAGGCCGGATTGTCCCCGTCGATCGCCCGTCGCGAAAGTCCGCCACATACAGGTCATCATTTAAGCCTCCGGGGATTCGGCAAAACACGATTTGGCGACCGTCTGGTGAGATTGCGGGATCCGAATCGCCTTTTCCTTCAGGAACAAGCAACCGGCGTGGCTCACCTCCGTTGGCTGGAGCAACTCGAATCGAAAAGCTACCCGAATCATCGCGCTGGCTCCAGACGAGCCATTTTGAATCTGGGGACCAGTTTGGTCCATCAAGAACCCCTTGCGCCACCATATGCGGACGGCCACCCAGCGCCGGCATCACCATCAGTTCACTGGCTCCTGATGCACCAAGATAGTGCACGAACGCGATCGATTCCCCATCAGGAGACCAGGATGGGGAATCATCGTTGTCCCCTTCCGGAGTAAGCCGCAGCGGGGTGCCGCTGCCAATCAGACTAATGTAGATGTGCGCTTTGCCGTTCGGGACGTCTCCGTCCCACGCGAAGGCGAACTGCTTGCCGTCGGGCGCTAGAGTCGGGTAACCGTGCGTTCCCACAAAGCTGGTCAGCACGCGTGATTCAAAGGGCGGCGAGACTGACCGAGGCCAAACGTAAACCGCCACACTGCAGATCAGCCCCAGTAGCAAAGCGCCTGCCGAAGGATAAACCCAGCGCTTACGCCCCCGTGCGTTCACTGCGGGGACGGCCGCCAGTATTCCCGAATCGAGGGTCTCCTTCAATTCCCGCAGAGAAACGTGGACCTCCGCCATGCTCTGGCTGCGCCGGTCAACTGGCTTGCGCAAGCAACGGGAGACTACTCGCTCCAATTCCGGGGGTAAATCGGGGACGATTTCGGAAGGTGGCTGTGGCTCGTCCCTGAGAATGCTGGCGGCAACCGCCATGCTATTGGTTCCCCGGAATGCCGGTCTTCCCGTGAGCATCTCGTACACAACCGAGCCAAACGAGAAGATATCGGAACGCGCGTCTACTTTGCGCCCTTCCGCTTGCTCCGGGGACATATAGGGCACGGTACCAACGAGCGCACCTTCTGCAGTGATGCCGAATCCAGTTCGAGTCTCCTCGTCTTCGGTGATTGTTCCGCGGTCCGTGAGCTTCGCAAGGCCGAAGTCCAGAACCTTCACATCGCCGCGCTCATTAATCATGATGTTGCCCGGCTTCAGGTCTCGATGAACGATGCCAACGGCGTGTGCTGCAGCTAAGGCATCCGCGATCTGGACGCTGTATTTGAGCGTGTCGGCTAAGCGCAACTTGCCGCGTGACAACGCCTGCTCCAGCGTCCGCCCGCGAACCAGTTCCATGGCGAGAAAATCCGTGCTGTCCGCACTGGAGATGTCGTAGATGGTGACGATATTCGGGTGATTGAGAGCGGAGGCTGTTTTGGCCTCCAGAACGAAGCGCTGTTTGCGTGACGGGTTGGCCACGGCTTCGCGAGAAAGCAGCTTGAGAGCGACGTCACGTTCGAGATGATCGTCGATCGCCTCATACACGACGCCCATTCCGCCTTCGCCGAGCTTTCCAGTAATCGTGTAATGTGCAAGCTTCGTACCGATCAAGTAGCCTCGATGATTTGTCCGATTTTACAGTAAGGAGAGACAGTATCGCGCTAGTGCTATCCAAGCGCTCAGCGGTCACCTTTAGCCGACCTGGGCACACCCAGATGCTTTTATTGACCAAGGACAACTTCTACCTCGCACGTAAAAGCGAGTCATCAAGTCCTCTTCTGGGATAAGTGGCGATAACAGCCTGTCCCACCTATGATGGAAAGCTATCGCGATTCCGTTTTCGGATAGCTCAGCTGCTTCCTTCTCGGCAAGAGCTAGGAACCCTGGGAGTTATTTCCGGACAGCTCCTGGCCAGTACACCGAGCGTTTGGCCAGCACCTTCGAGTACACCGCACCCGACGAGTGCGGCGCGCAGGGTTGGTATCGCGAGGAGACACTGGGCGTAGAATCGGTGCATGGCCAGGCGCCGGACGCCAACGTTGTCTACGTCGGCGCGGCCAGTTGCACCGACTCAGACCTGCTTGACGCGCTGTCGTTGGTCGTGGACAACCACTTGGCCGACATCGTCAGCGACTCGTGGGGCGAGCCCTACGATTGGGCCACGATGGTCCCGGCCTACACCGAGGTCTTCCAGGCGGGCGCGGTCGAGGGCATCGGCTTCTTCTTCTCCTCGGGGGACGGGGCTAGAGTCCCCGGCAGAGAACCCGGGGTCGGACATGCTGCAGGTCGATTGGCCGACCTCCAGCCCGTGGGTCACGTCGGTCGGCGGCACCAGCCTAGCCATCGGCCCGTTCAACATCTACGAGTTCGAGACCTCATGGGGGACCCTGCTTGACCCTCTGGCCTCCAGCGGCACGTCCTGGCAGTACACCCCGCCCGGCCTCTACCCCCAGTACTACGACGGCTCCAGTGGAGGCGGCGTGAGCACGGCATTCAGCCAGCCCTTCTACCAGGCGAACGTGGTGCCGAACAGCCTCGCCACTGCACTGCCGGATGGCACGATCAGCCTGGTTCCTATGCGCGTCGTACCCGACGTCTCGGCGCTGGCTGATCCGAGCACGGGACTCTTGGTCGGGCAGACCACGCTGCAGCCGGACGGCACCACTTACAAGTTCTCCCTCACCCGGGTCGGTGGGACGAGCCTCGCCTGCCCCATCTTCGCCGGCATCCAGGCGAACGCACAGCAAGCCGCCGGCCATCCGCTCGGCTTCGCCAATCCAGTTATCTACCAGCGGTACGGGACCAACGCCTTCCACGATGTCACGGATCATCCGTTCGGCCTCGTTCACCTGGCCGAGGTCCGCAACGACTACACCGACGCGTCTACCAAGACAGGCCCGCTCGTCACGTTCCTGCGCACCCTCGGGATCGACGGCGAAGGAGCCGCCGCACTGCCAGCCGTGGCCGGCTACGACGATTCCACTGGCGTTGGGTCCCCCAATTACTACATCCGGTCGTTCCGTCCCGACCACTAAGGCGGAAAGGGCGGCGGGCTACCACCCGCTGTCCCCTCCCGCAGGCGCAGTGATCGCGGGCGGCGCTAGAGACTGTGCGAGGGCAGCTCCGGACTGCCAACACACAGCGCTGCGTCAACGATTATTACCCGATCGCGCAGATTTACCCGCCACTGGCCTCGAGAGCGCGCCGTACCGCGGTTCTCGCCTGAGCGTATCTCTCGCATTCTTATCGTCCTCCAACCACGAAGTGATGGGGCGGAAAAATGTCTGCGGATCGTTTACGGCTTGGGCTGTTGATTCACAGAGCCTGGCGGCGCATGGTTATATCTTGCTGTGCTGATGGCCGCCAAAAGTGCCACGAACGTCTTCGGCCACGAAAAAATCCCTGCCCGATGCGCATTCGAAAACGTGAGGGGTCGAAATCCGACTCGCTTCAGCGCGTTATTTCGAAGATCAAATTCTGCCCTACACTTGCTGGTGCGTTCGCTTCTGGTAGAAACCTGTGTTGTGCAACTGCAGAACTCGGTCCGGGTCCATGTCCTGAGCTCGCCAGTAATGAGTAACCAGCGTTTTTCGAGTTTGCTGCTCATCCATGATGCGTGACCCGCCATGTACAAGCTGACCGTGCCACAGGAAAACGTCCCCTTTTCGTCCGGCAAAATGCTCAGCCGTGAGTCCGCGCTTCTTTATTTCGTGCTCTACGTGCTCCCGGCATCGCGGCGCTTCCGAAGCAGGGAAAGTATACATTCCGTCGGAACTCCGGTAAGGCGGAATTTTATGGCTACGGGGATAAAACACAAGCGGACCCGCATCCTTGCGGACGTCCTCCAGACAAACGGAACTGACTGCGAGCCGCGGGTTCCACACCTCGGGAACGAGCCGGCGCACAAGCGCGTGGTGTCCGAATCGCCGGCGTATGCGAAGTTTCAGCGAGTGCCTTGGGATTGGCGCCGGCATAAACCAGCTATCGACGTGAGCCGGTTGTTGGCTCCCCCAGATGAAATTAAGGGAATTGCACACGGCGGGCGCTCCGTCCAGTAACTCGGTCAGAATCGCCGTGAGTCGCTCGCCCAGCGCGAGTTTCATCACCACAGGTTCATCAAGAAACAAGTCATTGATCTTGACCGGCCCGGTCCAGACCTCTTTCGGTGCTTCGGCCGCACGAAAACGCTTTCCAACAAACGGACCGTGCAAGGGATCTACTGTCGCTCCGCCAAACGAGCCCGGGGCAGCCATCCTGCTCTCCACGATTTCGTTCACCGCGTCGATATCTTGCCGGTCAAAGAATTCGGGGAGGATCATGTATCCGTTCTCACGCCAGAATTTCTTTTGCGCGCGGGTCAAGGCGTGACCTGCCACTGGACGTGAAATCAGCATGCAGAAATGGTAGCAACGGGCGAATTTCTCCGCCTTGCGAAGAACGGTGATCTCAGGAAGTACTATTATCCTGACATCGGTACTCTCCTCGGCATGTGTCGAGGAAACTGAGGCTCTATCTCCAATCCTCCGCAACACTTACTCTGCGGCTTGAGGACTTCATTATCGATCCGGCGAGAGAGTTTTCTAAGCTCGTTGAGCTTATGTCAGTTGATCAGGGAGAAAGCTCCCCAGTTCCGGGACTTCATCGACCGGCTGGATGTGGCGACAAAAAGACGTATTGAAAAGCTCGGCTATCACTTGGCCGTCTAGGCTGATCAAGACTACTTACGGCGTGCCCTCCATGCGCGGGTAAGATATGTCGTCTCGATCCAGTCCATTAATGCGCTTCTCAACGAAATCCAGAAACTTACGAAAAAGTTGCGCGCTTCATCCCGCAGACCCGTGCAGATCATCGAGCACGAGTTCGCCCCGCCTGATCATGTTCCGATACAGCGCTATGTCTTCCGGATTGTCGATTTCACCCCATTGGCCATCTGTTCCCACAGTGCTTATGGGAAAATCTTTTCCTGCTAACAGGCGGCGCAGCAATCCGGTCCCGTCAAGCTGGTCGCGTGTCTTTGCATCGAGTGTGCTGAGGAGGGCCTCGACGGCGGTCCACGCCGGCGGCGTGAATTTCAGGAGACCCATATATTGCCCCTCGATGTCTTCGATCCGCGTCGTCTTACCACCGATCTCAAGAAGTTGGCCGGCGGCATCGATCCGGAAGGTTTCCGCGTCTGCCAAAGGATCGCTGAAGCGGCGGGTCCACAATCGTCGCCAGTCTCGGTCATAGGCAAGGACCAGTTGCCCGCTGGCACTGGCGACTCTCCGCACCAACTCACTGTGATAGAAGATATCGGAATAGCTCACGATAACCGGCCTGGAACGCAGCCAGGAAGCCGCCGTAGTTAGCGACATCACCATGCTGGTTTCGGCCCATCGCTCGTTGGCGAAATACGTCACATGAGGGAGGTCGATCATTTCGGCACAATAGCCACGCACAACTCCGATCTCGTCCACCCCGGCGCGTCGGAGCGCCGTAATTTGATGTTCGATCAACGGCTTGCCCTCGAGTTCGATGAGACATTTCGGGCGCTCGTCACCGAGATGCCTCATACGGCTGCCGCGACCAGCGGCGAGGATCACCGCGCGTATCATTGGACGCCGAAGACCTGGCGGAACAGCCGCATGTCGTCAGGCGAAAAAGGGACGGATCGTTCAGGGTGCCACATAATGCCTGTCATTGGCTCAACGGAATGGCGAATCGCTTTGACGACGCCATCCTCGGCGATCGCCCATACTTCCAGCGGCGGTCTAGAATCGACGGCAGCAAAGCGGTGATAGCTGTTGACTTCTTTTCGCTCGCCCTCGACTCGGATACCCTGCCGCCGTGTCACATGGCCTTCAACGCGCCGTAACGGCACAGCGAAACGGTGTTGAATCACCTGCATGCCGCGACAAACGCCGAGAACCGGCAGCTTGCGCCGCTCCGCTAAATCGAGCAAGGCATTTTCGACGGCGTCGCGCTCCGGGGCATCTCCGCCCAATACTGCAAGATCATTGCCGCCGGTCAACACCAATCCGCCGATCCCAACTGTCTCGCACAACCTAAGAGCCACTTCCGTGACATTGGGGACCGGCACGGGAACCAGCCCGCACGCTGCCAGGAACCTCGTCCATGCTTGATCCAGGCAATCACGGCGCTCGCCATATTCTCCGAACAGGGAGACCCGCTGGGTGACGGCGACCGCCTTCATGCAATCACCAGGACCTTCTCGTTCGTGCAATCAATGCACAGCTTGCGGGCCATCTGCCATCGCCGGAACAGAGCTTCGCCGGCGCCAATTACCGCAGGCATGCCGAGCTCGCTGGCGCGGATCGCCATGTGCGAATTGGCTCCGCCGAACTGGGTGACGAATCCGCTGATGCCACGACTGAATATCCAATCGAAGCCGGGGTCCGCACTTGGCACAAAAAGAATCCGTCCAGCGAAAGTTTCCGGCGGATCGCCGATCGAAGCAACCGCTGCGGTGACGCTTTTTTGCGTAATGAAATTAGGGTGGCTCTGGGGAAGATGAAATGCGAACACTTCGTCAGGAGACGCGATGATCGGCGGAAGCACAAGAGCGCGCGTGAGCGCATGGCGCTCTCTGCCCCGCGCGACGCTCTCCAGCAACGTCTCGCGCACCGAACCGCTTTCGCTGTAGAGGGTGCGGATGACATCGTAGTCCAGAAATGCGCAATCCTCCGCTGAAAGGCCATGATCTTTTCCAAGCTGCGTAATCAGCGACAGAGCGTTGCTCAGGCTTCGCGTGAAGACGAACTTGGCGTATTCGCGGCCCCCAATGGCGGCCTTGATGAACTCGACTAGATTCGAGGCGTCCATCTCAAGTTCGTGCTCTTTGAGCAGATGGTCAATGCGGAGCAACTGCTCGATCGAGAGCATAAAGCGCGGAGGCGCAGCCTGCGCAGGCCGGGTGCTCGACCAGTCGAAATAGAGATTGGGAGCCTCGTCGTAGCGCGGAGAGAGGATATCGTAGGTCCCCGGGCGAAGGTGGCCGTAACGCGCGAGGAAATCCGCTTTCGGCAAATGTGCGAAATCTCGCCCGATGCGCGAGCCCACTGTATCGACACTCGCCATGAATGCCGCGGCATCTTGGGCATTAAGAATGCCTACCTCGATGAAGGACCGAATTAGCTGGACCGCTATGAAGCCCGCCCTCGCGAGACCGGCGAACGGCAGCGTGCCATATCGCTTGCAGTCTTCGATCAGCCAGTAAATGCGGCTGATTGTATCTAATTGCGCGCTACACATTGCCGCAAATCGCCCTCCCAACAGGTCAACCTTCTCTCGGTCGCGCCGCCACAGCGCGGTCTCACCATGCACGATGCGATTCGTGAGACGCCGTAGCGCACCGGAAAGCTCGGCAATCTCATCCAGAGAAAATCCGTGGCCGGTCAGACTGCCAATGCGCTTCGGTAAATCGAGCGTGTAGCAGGAGAAGATGATCTCAAATTCTACTTTGTCGTGGAGATGCGGCTTGGAGATGAGGCGATCAATATAGTAGTTCACGAGACGCCCGGCGAGGTCGTTAGGCAGGTCGCGTGGCATGAAGGAATTGAAGCTGACACGCACGTCGATGTAAGGAAGTCCGTGAAAGCTGACCAGCAGTGGGAAGCTACGAAGATTCTGGTACCCGTAATTGTCCCGCTGATAGGCCCAGATTGCGTCGGTGACAAGCTCGCGGTAGAGCGACAACGAGATGGGCCAAGGCCGCAGGCCGATGATTTCGGCCGGGTTCCAATCTGGCATGACGCCGAATACCGCGCGGCTACCGTGCAGGTACGGGTGCGGACGGCTGAGCAACTCAATTTTACGCGCAATGCCGGCGAGCGCGACATCCACCTTCGCGTCCGCCGCGGGCCCCTGGCGGTCGACTGCGAGCGGGCGGACTTGCAGAAGGTACAGTTGCCCGTCCTCGCCGACCGCGAATTCAACGTCGATCGCATCGCATTGGAGAAGGGTTTCGAGCTCGCTTACGAGAGCGATGACCGGGGCCAGCGAAGGTGGGCAGGCATCAGGTCGCGACTTGAGGCAAACAAAAGTCTCGAGCGTGTCGCTGATACCGGCGGTCACGCGCTCGGTTTGCCCCGAACGATTGTCGTAATTGACGATGAAATAAGGGCTACCGCCCGGCGTGCGCGAGAAGGCGACGCCGGCCATGATGACTCGGTCCAGCATGGGCTGCACGAAAATCTGGTCGTCATCGCGTTGATCATCGGCAAACGAGTCGGTGACCCTCTGGATGGCCTTTATCAAGGCTGCCCTGCCTAAGACGTCCAGTACCGATACGTATTTCCCGGCTTGTGATTCCCCGGCGCCGTCTTCGCTGCGTGCGCTGCTACGCACGATGACTCGATCTGAACTCCAGGGCTCAGTACTCAGGTTAGCGAGCACTCGATCGGCGTCCGAGCGCCACTCACCAACCGAGAATCGCACCTGTGGCAGAACACGTGCACTTCGCAGCAGCGGCGCCAAAACTTCCAGAGATTCCGCCTTCGTCTTGAAGTTGGCTACGCGGGGTAACTCCAACCCATCCGCACCATTCCGCGTGGCGCACGCGGCCAAGATTTGATCAACGGCGATAGCGACATCGACCGCGCCGTAATTGTCGATAATCAGGTCCGGCGACTCGGGAGGCTCTGCTGGAAGATCAAGCCCAACGATGTCCCGCTCAGCCGCTGCGTAGATGCCCTTGCTGTCCCGGCGCCGTAGTTCCTCTATGGGGACGCGGAGGTAGATCTCGCGGTAACCGGGGATGTTCTTGCGGTTCCAACGCTGCACCTCGTGAAACATCGAGATGGTCGCACAAACGACGTCGGTGCCCTGCTCCGCCAGCAACCGGCACAGCCGTGAATTGCGCATCGCCGATCGCCGCCGGTCGACTGCGCTGTGGCCTAGGTCTTCGGCGATCGCAGAGCGCAGGGCGTCGCCGTCCAGAAAAGTGACCTCCCGGCCGGCAGCACGCAATCGGCTCCAGAGTTCTCGCCCCAGGGTTGTTTTCCCGGCGCCAGACAACCCGGTAATCCAAAAAACGCGCCCCAGTGAACGCTCGTGTTGCGCCCTAATCTCCGGCGATCGCGAACCCAACTTGCGCCTCCACTATTCCCAGGCGAGAAGCGCGTAGCACTCGTAACCAACGGCGCTGAGCAGATGCTCCGCCCGGGCAAGTGAAACGCGGGAGTTCATTTCTGAACGCGAGCTTAGCCAATGTTTTTCAACGACAGCTTTGATTACCGATACTAAATTGCACCGACGATTAATAACGCGACGCGGAGATCGGGCGGCACGCAAAGACACGCCGGTCGGGAGTCTACTGCGCATTATGCAGTTCCGCAAATCTGGCATTTCGGAAATCTGCTGGGCTAAGCATCGGCTGACGAGTGTGGATCATTCGATTCCTGTTTTCGCAGGGGCTTTAAATAAATGTTATCGCCGGTTGATCGCACAGCCTTTTGTAATCGCCTCACACCCGCAAACCACTTGGATGGGAAACGCGCAAACCGTAATCTGAGTTGCATCCTCGAAAGTGACATGGTGGACATGATCCGAGTCTTGAGGGCATACCTCAGAAGAGGTGGATGCGACAGATGTCGCGCAGGCTGCGAGTGATCATGTTGTACTCCCGGGACTCAGGGAGTGTCGTTGATTTCGGAAGCTCGATAAGACCGGGGGCCGGAATCTAAAGCGGCTGGGAGGTATTCCCAAAGACGAGAGCGTTGGTGACCGAGAACGCAAACCTATATTCGTCTTGCCAGTTGTAGCAATCCAGCTTCTCGAATGTGATCTTGTCACTTGTCTTTGAAGCTATTGCGCCAGGCCATTGCCTCTAGTTCGACTCGAATTGCGTCGGCGACAGGAACAACGGGGCGCGCCTGGAATTCAAAAGCCGGCAGCATCGAACAGAATTTGTGAACTTCCAGCGGATCGTCGCAATCCATCAACATATACCCACCCCAATCGCCGACGCGGATGACGAACGATTCGATCTTGAAATTGGCCGGCGCCTTCCACGGGCTGAACACTTCCAGAATTCGCTTTTGGGCATTCTCGTACTCCATAGGCGAACCTTGCGGCCGTTCGTTCCAACTGATCATGTACTTCATCTTGGTGTTATCTCCCGAGTTGTGGTAGTTCCACCGGCGCCGTTCCGTAGGCTGCCAATGTACCGTTCAATCGTACAATCCAGCGCTCAAGCACAAGTCACCCTGTCTGTATTAACGCGCTAACCGACCGCATGCAAGAAGTAGGCTCTTTGGCCAGCCGTAGTGGAGGCGGCTGGAATGAGCAAAAAGCACATCCGGAAGTCACCCAAGCCTAAAAGACCGAAACCCAAGCTCGGCCTTCCCGATTTAGATCACAGCAGGTCTGCAGTTCTCGATAGCCTGCGGTCGCCCGAGTCCAAACGAGGCTATCAACACGCTATCGATGAGTTCGTGCAATGGTACTGCTCCGAACCGCGACTCTCCTTTAACAAGACGGTGGTCACACGTTACCGGATTCACATTGAAACCCGGCAGCTCGGATGCGGACTTCGGCGGCGCGAGTTGGCTGATCTGACATTTGCGCACTTACAACGGCGAGAGGAGCGAATCTAATTAGCAAAGGTGGCACATCCGAACTGTGCCGATACCCGATTGGGTTAAATCGAAGGTTGACGCTTGGACTGCTGAAGCCGGCCTCTCCTCTGGAAAACTGTTCCGATGCGTATGCCGAGCCGGAAAGTGGTGGGGTGATGGCGTAACCGAGCGACTTGTGTGGCATGTGGTGAAACATTACGCTCAAAAACTCGGATTTGCTGGACTCGCTCCTCATGATTTGAGGCGCTCATGCGCGAAGCTGTGCCATTCTGCCGGCGGTGAGTTGGAGCAAATCCACTTCCTTCTCGGACGCGTTTCTGTACAGAGTACCGAGCGTTATCTCGGCTGCAAACAGCGGATTCGTGGAGCAGTGAACGACCGCATCGGCATCGAATCGTAGTGCGGATCGGCTACCAAGCGTGTCGCCGGCTACGCGTCAAAGTGGGTGGCCGGAACCTAGCACGTTATCGACTACCGCCAGTTAATCACAGAATCAGAGGACAGCCCGACATGCGTTCGGGTTCTCCAGGAGGGCTGGCGATCCAGTTTCGCGCAACGGCGGCACGATGCCAATTGCCTGTGCGCGCAACTTAGACTTTGATGGAGCCACGGAACCCCCGAGCGGCATAGTAAGACTCCGCACCATTGTGATACACGAAAACAGTGTCATAGCGGCGATCACAAAACAGGGCACCGCCAAGTTTTCTGATTTTCGAAGGTGTTCTGATCCAGCTCGACGTCTTCGTGTCGAACTCTCCGACTTTCTGCAACTCTCTATATTGTTCTTCCGTTAAAATCTCGATGCCCATAGCAGCTGCCATATCGAGCGCACTATTCTCTGGCTTATGTTGCTTTCTCGACTCCAGCGCTTCACGGTCATAGCAGAGATTTCTGCGGCCCTTCGGACTTTCCCCTGAGCAATCGTAAAAGATGTAATCACCTGTCCTGCCATCGTGCTCGACTACGTCCGGTTCTCCCCCGGTTCGCTCCATTTCATTCAGCGACCAGAGCTTTTCAGTGCTAGCTTCCAGCTTTGTTTGTACTTGAGTCCATACAAGACCTTCATGACGATTCATGTTTTCCTCGAAACGAGCCTTCAATGCTCTGAGTAGTTGCTCCCGCTGTTCCGACGACAAGTTCTTTTTGGTGCTGTTCACGATCCGCGGTGTTCTTGCCTTCATCAGCTAATCTCCCGTCTCCACCAAAACCGTCAATCCGGGCGCGCAAGGGCGCATCCACCCCTGGTTCTCCGCGTGCATGAGAGAGTTTCTCACGATTATCCATCACACATTTCCATTCGTCCGGGCGGATTGCGCCCGGTCCGAGAGTTCCTAGCCAAGTTGCCGTGTCACGCGCAAACCGTACAAGTGAATCCCTCCGAATAGCTCCCGATAATGACCGTTAACGTCCGAACTACCCGTTCTTGGCCAACGCCCTGCGCAATCGGATAACAACGCCCCATAGGCGGCGCTTCACAGGAATGCCCGGATCTCCTGTTTCAAGGAATCGTTCCACAGCATCTGCGGGCCGTTCCGCCATAAGTTCGTGATCCGCGCGGCTGAGTTCTATGACAGCAGAATCCTTCGGCAGTAGCGAAAGCATGTGAGATTCGAATTCGCGCACGTCGTTATCCCTGGGTTCGGAGAGCCATTCCGCATCAATCCCGACGCGTAGTTCGCCCGCGATTGGTTGCTCAGCGATCCGGAACGGGCGAAGATATTTTGGGAGATCACCGGTTCACTAACGATTAAAGACTTCAATCAAGAAGCAAGGTCCCGGGCGCATTTTCCCGGTGAATACTGGTTGAGCCTCAGACCGCTCATCAAGCGCCTGGAAATTAATTCAGGTACGACGTTGCTTTTTCCGGGCTAGGGTGAGAGTCGGACGATGCTGACCCCTAGCAGCCTCAGATTTTTCCGAGACACTCCGACGTCTGGAACGCAAGATGCTTAACACAGAACGTCCATGTCTGAGGAACGAGAGTTAAACAGAAAAGACGTCCGGGTAAAAGTACGATCGACCGATCTGGACGCTCCCATGCTGGTGGACCAGATCGACGCTGAAATGCTCGATCATCTAATTGTCTGTCCGACATGCTCCCGCATTTTTGCGGCTCAGGAACATTCCATCGAAGAGGCGGGATGTGTGGAGGGGAGACGGGTTATCTCTCAATCCAAAGTCAAGTTTCAGGAGCGAAGATTGAGTCTTGCTCTTGAGCACCCAACGGAGCGAACTCGCGACGAGTACCTTTTCAATCGCCTCACAAGCGACGAACGAGAAGCACTAGAACACCACATGAGCCGCTGTCTGCCGTGCGCTCAAAAATTCAGGCAGCGAGAGATGCTAGCCGCTTTGATAAGGGCCGCTTTCTCTGAGCGACGGGCTGGTGTGAAAACTTCTTCAAGTGCTGTGGGCATAGTACAAGTCCAGCTTTCAGCGCCAGGTTTCAATGCGCGCTGAAACAAAAAGACCCAAAGAAAATCGCTCATACCCTCACCGTGGGTCTACAAGAGTGTCACGGCCGTGCGTGCGCAAGCGGAAGTTTATTGTGACCACCGATTCCAACCACGGAAAGAAATCTATCCGAACCTGGCTCGCAACATAGTGCTGACCGACGTGGATCAGCTGTGGGTGGCTGATATCACCTACATCCGTCTGCGGGAGGAGTTCGTGTTCCTTGCCGTGATCCTCGACGCTTACTCGCGTCGGGTGATCGGCTGGGCGCTGGACCGGACCATCGGGGATGATCTCACGTTGCAAGCACTGCGAATGGCACTGGCACAGCGGGTGATCGCGCCTGGCTTGGTTTACCACTCTGATCGCGGCTCACAAGGCGAACTCAAGCGACCAATGAACTGACGACGATAAGAAGGGCTAATATCACCAACAGAATGCGGACGCGGTGGAGAGCATCCCATTTTCTGTGATCGCGCTCCCAGCCCGGCTCGGGCGCTGCTGTGTTCAAGGAAGCAATGCGATTGTTGATGGGCACCAGCATAGTGATGCTAAAGAGGCACACACCCACCCAGATCACTGCCGCTGTCAACAAGGCGGCCAGCGTGGTCTGATGGCGATGTAAGAAAGCCTCAAGCGCGAGAAGCGCCAGACATAAAACATACCAGACAGGCATCACCCGACCGCCGGATCGGGCGAGGATAGGCAGCACCTGCGCTCGCGGACCACTCTCGATGCGCCAGAGGGCAGGATTCACGAAGACCGAAACGGCCAGTTCAGTGCCTGTCAGCAAGCCCGCGGAAGTAATAGTAATGATGTTCAAAAGGTGCATCTTTTTCCCCTGGCTTATGGACGCGTCGGACTGGGGTAGCGACGCAAGAGGTTGTACTGACTAATTTGTCAGTTCGAGTGCGAAAATGGAAAGCATATGCCGGTTTCCAAAAAAGAGGTTTCGCCTTGTCCGATCGACTCGATGCTGTCGGTCATCGACGGGCGCTGGAAAGGCACGATCTTATGGAGACTGCTTAGCGGCCCGATGCGAACCAGCGAATTGAGGCGAAGCATACCAGAGATCACGGAGCGGATGCTGATCCGCCATCTGCATGAAATGGTGAAAGACGGGATTCTTTTGAGGCACGACAAGAAAACTGTACCGCCGCACGTCAGGTATTCGATCTCACCATATGGCATGACGCTCGCGCCGGTGCTGGAGAAGATCTGTGAGTGGGGGCGGAAACATCAAGCCGGGGTCAAAACGAAGACGAAAAGCACGCCTTGAACTGTACGAAACTCTTCGCGCCGGCCTTGAGTTGACGGAAAACGCGCACGTCATTGACGTGCGGACTCCAGCCGGTGGGAAAGCCGAGATAGTTTTCGATTTTGGAACTTGTAACTAAGACCACCGAATCGCAGGCCGCCGCCTTCCCACCCCTCCAAAAGCCGATCACAAGCCCAATTCCCTTTAAAAAGCCCCTTTTCCCGCTCTCGCCTATTGACTCGCTGTGCTACACTGACATTACAAGCCCGGTGCCGCTCCGCACGCGGGCTTTTTCCTTTTCGAATCCAGTTTCCTCGGGCGTCCTGCCCCAGAAAGGTCCTTTTCTTTATGGCTACTACTGCGCAAGAGCTCGCCAATCGCGCCAACGCAAAACACTCCACCGGTCCCAAATCCGAAGCCGGCAAAGCCGTCGTCTCGCAAAATAATTTTCACCACGGTCTCGCCGGAACGTTTGTCGTTCTCGCCAGCGAAGACAAATCGAAATACGAAGCGCTGCTCGCCGCCCTCGCCGAGGAACACCAGCCCACCACGCCCACCGAGCACATCCTGGTCGAGAAAATGGCTCAGCATCACTGGCTCACCCAGCGCGCGCTGTTGCTTCTCGAACAATGGTTCGCCAAGGACCAGATCAACGACAAGCTGCTCCGCTATCAAACCACCCACGAGCGTGCCTTCCATAAGGCTCTTGCCGACCTGCTAAAGCTCAGAACCGAAAGGCGCAAAGCCGAGATTGGCTTTGAATCGTTAGAACAGAAGAAAGCGGAGGAAGTACGCCGCGAAGCGGCCGAATCGCGCAAGCAGGAGCTGCACAAATTGGCGGTTTTGATGGCCGAAGCCCAGCTCACCCATCGCCAGGCGCTCACGTCCAACGCCGAAGTGACCGCAACCGAGCTCGAATTCGCCAAACAGCTCCGCGAAAACGCCAAGAAGGCCGCCTAAGGCGCCTTGAATCCCCGTCGCTCGACACGATTCGCGCTCCACGTGCGCCTGCCCGATCGCGAAAAAATACGCATCTAAAGAGGTAAACTATCTATTACTCGGCTCAGGTAAGGACTCGTTTTTTTGTCTTCAGGCAGCT
Organism: uncultured Acidobacteriaceae bacterium; assembly: GCA_963722935.1. GTDB lineage: Bacteria > Acidobacteriota > Terriglobia > Bryobacterales > Bryobacteraceae > Bog-105. Next base: position 1,593,889 of record CAVROY010000004.1, read on the forward strand.
TGTCTTCAGGCAGGATTTCCGCGCTCGCAGTTTGCGTGGCCGGCATGTTGCACGCGCAATCGACTGCGTATCACAGCCTGTCCGTTCCCGGCAACGCGATGACCCAGACTGGCGGCCTCATCCAGCCGAATGCGTTTCCCTCGGCCGAATATTGCGCTCACTGCCACCCGCAGGCGTACGAAGAATGGCGTCAGGCGCTACACTCTAATTCCTTCCGCACGCCCTTTTATCGAACCAGCGTCAACATCCTGGCGCGCACCAAGGGCATCGAGTTCACCCGCCATTGCGACAGTTGTCACAATCCCGTCGGCGTCTTAAGCGGCGCGCTCGCCAAAGACTCTCAGGTGGACCGCAGCTTCGATAAGGATGGCTTAACCTGTATGACCTGTCATTCCATTCAGTCGCTCCAACCGGCGCTCGGCAATGGCAGCTACATCCTGGGCGTGCCCGCGGTTATGGTGGACGAGAACGGCAAACGCATTCCCGGTGTCGTGCCGGATAGCGACATCATGGCGCATCCCGAGCGCCATGCCCGGGCTGTCATGAAGGACATCTATCGAAGTCCGGAATTCTGCGCGTCCTGCCACAAAGCCAATCTCCCAAACGGATTGAACGGTTATAAATGGATTCGCGCCTTTACGGTTTACGACGAATGGATCAATTCGAAATTCTCTCAACGCAATCCACTTACTTTCTATACGGCGGATTTCTTTCGCTGCCAGAGTTGTCACATGATGCGCGAGGTGGCGAAACCAGGCGAATATGGCGCAAAAAAGAACACCTTCGCTTCCCATCGGTGGCTCGCGGGCAACACCGCCGTGCCGTTCTATTACCGCTTCGACGATCAACTGCAGAAGACCATCGAGTTTCTGAAATCGGGTAACTATCTGAATGTCGATCTGTTCGGAATTGAGGATGTGGCTGGCAACAAAACTATCGCTCCGCTCGGCTCTGTACCGTTCAATCTTCGGCCCAACGAACTGGTCAAGGCGCTTGTGGTCATTCAGAACAAAAACATCGGCCACTCCCTAATTCCGGAAGTGCGCGACCTCTACGAAGCCTGGGTGGAATTCACCGCGACCGATAGCGCCGGAAAGGAAATCTATCACAGCGGCTTTCTCAAACCCGACGGCGCGCTCGATACACGCGCCCATTCATTCACGAATCGGCCAGTCAACAACGACGGCGAGTTCGTCGATAACCACAAGGTCTGGACCATCCATTCGGTCGCTTACGATAACACCATCCAGTCCGGTCGCTCCGCCCTGATTCGCTACCAATTTCGTATTCCGGCAGATATGACCGGCGCGGTCACTCTGACCGCACGCGTGAATTACCGCCATCTGCGCCAGAGCTATCTGAATAATGTTCTTGGTAAGGATCACCCAGCTTATCCAGTAGTAGAACTGGCCGCGCGAACACGCACCTTGCACATCGGCTCGAACCCGATCGTGGCGCCCGACGCGCACGACAATCCGGATTGGATGCGCTGGAATAATCTCGGGATTGCCTATCTCGACGAGCTGCAATATGCGGACTCGCTGCGCGCCTTCGGTGAGGTCCTGAAGCTGCGGCCCGATTACGCCGACGGCTATATCAACATTGGACTGACGAACATTGAGTGGGAAAAGTACACGGACGCGCGAGTCGGTCTTGAAAAAGCGCTGAAGCTCAGCCCCTGGAATGCGCGCGCTCTGTACTATCTCGGTTTGGTGGAGCGGCGCGAGGGAAACTGCGAATCCGAATTAGCCGACTTGGAAGAAGTAGTGAAGCAATATCCGGAGGCCCGCGATCCACGCCGCGAGCTCGGCATTTCCTATTACCAGCAGCATCGATACGAAGATGCGAGGCAGCAGTTTGAAGCCTTACAGCGCATCGACCCGGACGATCTTGCCGCACATTACAACCTCGCGGTCATTTACCGGCGCCTCGGGATGAAGCAGCAGGCCTCCGAGCAAGCGGCCCTATTCACAACCAAGCAAGTCGATCCAGGCGCGCCGACTTACTCGCTCGATTACCTCCGCAAACATCCCGAAATTTCGATCGAGAGCGTTCCGTGGCATGTGCATCAGTAGAAGCTGTTAAAAGCTATGCCTAAAACTCGTCGTCGATTTCTTGAATCCCTAAGCCGCTCCGCTCTGGTGCTGCCTTTCTCGGACCTGCTCGCGCTAGCTCGGCCGCAGCAAGTCAAGCTGCCCGGTCCCATTGAGCGCAGCTATGATGCGAAGCCTAGGCCGGCCGCGAAGGGCCCGAAATCGCCCATTGAAGGCACCCCGCTGGGCGTCACCTTTGTCGATGTGGTGAAGCAATCCGGTTTGGCCGTAAAGACCATCTATGGCGGTGAAGGCAAGAATAAATATCTTCTGGAGACCACAGGCTGCGGCCTTTCTTTCTACGACTACGATAACGACGGTTGGCTGGACATCTTTCTGGTGAATGGCTGGCGGCTGGAGGGTTTCCCAAACGGTCAGGAGCCGCACTGCCACCTGTTTAAAAACAACCGCGATGGCACATTCAAGGATGTGACGAAAGGTTCCGGTCTCGACAACCGGACCGGATGGGGCCAGGCTTGCTGCGTCGGAGATTACAACAACGACGGGCACGACGACTTATTCGTCACTTACTACGGACAGAATGCGTTGTATCGTAACAACGGCAACGGTACATTCACGGATGTCACCGAGCAGGCCGGCCTCATGCAACCCGGCCCAAAGACGCGCTGGAACACAGGCTGCACCTTCGTCGATTACGATCGCGACGGCCATCTGGACTTATTCGTTGCGAACTATGTCGATTTCGATCTGAAGACCGCTCCTCCACCGGAAGCGGGTCCATGCACTTACAAAGGATTGCTGGTCGCGTGCGGACCACCTGGACTTCCGGGCGGAAAGAACATTCTCTACCACAACGACGGCGACGGCACATTCACCGACGTAAGTGAAAAATCGGGCATCTTGAATACCGCTGGCACGTATGGGCTGAGTGTAGCAGCATCAGATCTTGATAACGACGGCTGGCCCGATATCTATGTCGCCAATGATTCGAGCACGGCCACGCTCTACCAGAATCAGAAGGACGGCACGTTCAAGGACATCGCGATTGAATCGGGAGCGGCTTTATCGCCCGAAGGAAAACCGCAGGCCGGAATGGGTGTTTCGATCGGCGACTATAACCGCGACGGCAACCTGGACGTCGTCAAGACAAACTTTGCCGGCGACACGGACTCGCTCTACACAAACCTGGGCGATGCCACGTTCGAAGACCGGACCTATCCAAGCGGTCTGGGCGTCAATACACGTCTGCTGGGATGGGGCGTCGGCTTCTTTGATATGGATAACGATGGATGGCTCGACATCCTGATGTCGAACGGGCACGTCTATCCGGAAGTGGACAAATCAAACGCCGATCTGAAGTACGCCGAGCACAAATATCTCTATCGCAACCTGCAGAACGGCCACTTCGAGGAAGTAACCGAGAAGGGAGGGCCGGGAATTCTGGAAGCCGCTCCGGCGCGCGGATGCGCCTTCGGCGATTACGATAACGACGGCGATCTCGACATCGCGGTGAATTGCGTAAATGCGATTCCTCAGCTTCTGCGCTGCGATTCGACGCTGAAACGAAGCTGGATCAAGATCAAGCTGGTGGGCGTGAAGTCGAATCGTACCGGCATCGGAACGCGCGTGATTGTCACAGCTAAGACGAAACCGAATGCCGCGAAGCCCTTGCTTCAGATGGATGAGTTGCGGAGCGGTGGCAGCTATTTCTCGCAAAACGATCTGCGCATGCACTTTGGCCTGGAGCAAGCGACCAAGGTCGACCTGGTCGAAGTGCGATGGCTCAGCGGCCAGATCGATCAATTGAAAGATCTGGACGTGAACCGTCTGTACACGATTCAGGAAGGCGGCAAAATCCTCAAATGCGACGAGCTCAAATCGGCCTGATACTCGGGCTGTTTGCCTCGCTTCCGGCCTTCGGCGCGTCGGAACCGAGCTGCCCTTGGATGAATGCCGCCACAGCAGCCGGACTTCTCGGCGGCCCCGTCGAGATAAAGATCGGAAACTCAATAGAATGCGAATTTGAGCGGCGCCAGTCGCATACATCCACGCTGCGAATCGAAGTGGGAAACACTCACAAATGCGGCTCGAATACAATCCCTCTGAAAGCAATCGGCAATGAAGCGGTAGCCTGCGGCGAAGAAGGAAAAAACGGCGAACGTCTCGAGTCCGTGGTGGGCAGAGTGCGAGACCAGGCGTTCTTCATTCGCATCGCTACCAAAGATCGCTCTGCGACTCCGGCTTCGCTCCTCGAACAGGTGCGGAGCGCTGCCGAACAGGTTGTTGGAAATCTATTCTAGTGCTGAACCCGAGCGGCGCCTTGCGCAAGCTTCTTCTGTTTTTCTTGCGCTTCTGCCTGTCGCAGCGCGGCGGCTTTCGCAAAAGCTTGCTTCGCGCCTTCGGTATCGCCTTTGCGGCGCAGCAGCAGCCCTAGCGTGTTAAATGCCCCAGCATCGGAACCGTCGAGCGTAACCGAATGCCGCAGCGCTTCGATCGCGCCGTCCAGATCGCCTTTGTCTTTTAGAATCGTGCCCAGCTCGAACCAGGCCTCGGGATAATTCGGCCGCTGCTGAACCGCGGCGCGCAATTCTTCGACCGCCTTATCGCTTTCACCGAGATCGACGCAAGTCATCGCCAGAACATAATGCGCCTCGGTCAATTGCGGCACCAGCTTCACGGCCAGTTCGAGTTGCGCTTTAGCGTGCGGCAAATCGTCGGTTTGTTTATAAGCGACGCCAAGATCGTAGTGCGCATCGCCGGCCTCGGGATGTTTCTGGACCACTTTTGAAAGAAGTCCGATGGCCTGTTTGTAATCGCCTGCACCGATGTAGGCGTATCCGATATTGACCTGTACACGCTCGTTGTCGGGTTCGCGCTCGAGTGCCTTCTTGAACTGAGCTATGCCGCCCATCGGGTCGCCTGCGCTCACCAACACGTATCCGTATTCGTTTCGCACGGCCACGTTGTTGGGGTCCAGCTCCACAGCGTGCCGGTAAGCTTCACGCGCTTCTTTGAATCGCTTCTGCTTCTGTAATGCCAACCCAAGTGCCGGCCACACGCGTGGATCCGTTGGCATCTGCTTCGCAGCCGTGCTCAGTTCGGGAACAGCTTCCACATAGCGGCCTTCATCGTTCAAAGCCGAGCCAAGCCGAAAACGATAATCAAAGCGATCCGGCGCGAGTGTAACAGCCCTGTGCAGATCGCCTATACCTGCGTGAGACTGGCCGCCCATGAATCGCGCCACGCCCAAGTGATACCAGGCCTCCGACATCTTCGGATCGAGTTGCGTGGCCCGCTCAAAATGAGAAATTGCCTCCCGTGCACGATTGGTTGCGGCCAATAAAAATCCGATCTGGTCTTGATAAACAGCCGAGTTCGGAGCCAGCGCCGCGAGTTGCTGGTAAATTGCCAGCGCTCCATTCGCGTCGCGCGCGGCAAGGCGCTGGCGGGCAGTGGCCTCGAGCTGCGGGATCGATGGCGATTGAGCGGCAAGAGCGCCGCAAAGTAGAGCGAGCGGGAGACTGCTGCGAAGCCGCATTCGCGTCTATTTTACTTGCACGCTGAGCTCGCGAACGTGGGCCTCCGCTGCGCTGGCCAAACCCTCGAGACTGTAACCGCCCTCCAAAACAGAAACCAAACGGCCGTTCGCGTATTGCGCCGCAATATCGAGCATGATGCGCGTAAGTTCCCGGAAATCGTCATCGGTCAACAGAAACAGACCCAGTGGATCGCCGGCACGCGAGTCAAACCCGGCCGAAATCATCACCAGGTCCGGCCGGAATTGTTCAGCCGCGGGCAGCAGTATGTCGCGGAACGCTCCGACAATCTGTTCTTTGCCTGATTCCGCCGGAAACGGACAGTTTATGGTCGTATCTTCGCCGCCTCCTTCGCCCCGCTCCGATGCTGCCCCGGTTCCGGGATACCACGGGAATTGGTGCGTGCTGAAGAACAGCACGGATCCGTCGTCATAGAAGATGTTCTGCGTGCCGTTGCCGTGGTGCACATCCCAATCGGCGATCAGAACTCGTTCCGCGCCGTGGTGCTTCTGGCCGTAGCGTGTTCCAACAGCGATATTGTTGAACAGACAGAAACCCATTCCCTGCGCGGTGCTGGCATGATGCCCTGGCGGTCGAACAACGCAGAATGCGTTGCGCACGTCTCCTGAAAACACCGCGTCAACAGACGACAGAACAGAGCCGGCTGCCAGGCGGGCCGCTTCCGCAGAATACGGCCCGATATCCGTATCGCCAGTGGTCAGTTGACGCCGGTTCTGAGCGATTTCCCGTTCGACTAGCGCAATATAGTCGCGGGAATGGACGAGCGAGAGTTCGTCGTCGGTCGCGCTACGCACATTGAGAGAAGTCAAATCGACCAGCACGCCGGACGATTCGAGCCGGTTCATCACTGCGCGATAGCGTGCAGGCTGTTCCGGATGTCCCGGACCAGGACCGTGCTTCTGAACGCGAGCATCTGCAGCGATGCCGGTCACACCCATGCCGGACTACCGCCCGGCGCCGACGACTTTAATCGAAACGAGTTGCTCTTGCGGCACAGGTTCAACCATGCGCGTCTGTTTGCCGCGGAAGACATCGAAGTAGGAGATCTGGTGAACGCAGGAGATCGTGCAGAATGGCGCGCACGACTTTTGCGTGACGTATTCGCGGCGGATGTCTTCCACCGTGTAGTTCTCCAGCGGCTTCGCCGGAAAACCACGCTGCTGCGAGCAGTAATGCACCAACCCGTCTTCGCAGATGTAGAGATAGCGCGAACCCGCGCGACAGCGCCAATCGCTCGGCTGTCCATTCGCGATATTTTCCTGGAAATAGTTGATGCGCGAAAAGTGCTTCTTCTCGAACTTCTTCATCTCGAGAAATACTTCGCGCTCGCGCGTTGCAAGCGGCCGCAATTGGCCGTCTCCGTCATGAATGATTCCGACCGTCGAAGTGAAACCAAGCTCCATCGCACGCTTCCCGACCGTCAACGCATCTTCCGGATTGTGAATCCCGCCGCCCAGAACGGAATTGATATTGACGTGGAAATCCGCGTGTTCCGCAAGAATCTGCAGCTTCTTGTCGAGCACCTTCAGACTCTTTTTCGAGACGTCGTCCGGCTTCACGTTGTCGATACTGATCTGCAGATAATCCAGACCCGCATCGTTCAATCTCCGCACGCGCTCTGCCGTAAGCAGGTAACCGTTGGTAATCAGGCCCGCCAGAATCGCATTCTTGCGGATGCCGCGAATGATGTCATCCAGCTCGGGATGCAGAAGCGGCTCTCCTCCGCTGACGGTGATTACGCCGGTTTTGAGGCTCCCCAGCAGCTCCAGGCGATGCATCATCGTGTCGAGCGGCACAGGGCTCGAAAACGTGTCGTATTCGTTGCAATACGCGCAGGAGAGATTACAGCGCCGGATCGGGATAATGTGCGCCATGATCGGATGATCGGTGCCCAAAGCACCTCTCATCAACAACTTGGCTTCCCGCATACGCCGATTAAGCGTTCGGCGGCGCCGTTCACCTTTCAGGTTCACTTCGGTCATTCGGCGGAGACACTTTCATTCTAAACATAACGACTGTCTAGGGCTTACTTAAAACAGGTAAACCGCACAATAAGTCGCTGAATGCATGGAATTTACGGTCGAATGGAGAGACTTAAACCGATAACTGTCGGGCCCCGTTACATCTCCGCCCACTGGCGCAAAAGATTGTGGTAGATTCCGGTGAACTGCACGGCGGAAGGATGGTCCGGTGCATCGCGATTCAGACGCTGGATGGCGGTATCGAGATCGAACAGAAGCGTCCGTTGGCCATCATCGCGAATCATGCTCTGAATCCAGAAGAATGAAGACACCCGGGCGCCTCGCGTCACAGGACGGACGTGGTGCAGGCTGGTTGCCGGATAGAGCACCAGATGGCCGGCCGGCAATTTCACGCCGTGGGTGCCGTAGGTGTCCTCGACCACGAGATCGCCACCTTCGTACTCGTCCGGATGAGATAAGAACAAGGTCGCGGACAGATCGGTGCGGATGCGGTGTGGCGTTCCGGCGATCTGCCGTATCGCATTGTCCACGTGCGTGCCAAAGGACTGACCGCCCTGGTAGCGATTGAACAGCGGAGGGAATACGCGCTGGGGCAGGGCCGAAGCGATGAATAAAGCGTTTTGCCCGAGAGCCGTCACGATCGTGTCGCCCAATTGCCGCGCCGCCGGGTGATCTTCCGGAAGCTGCATATTGTCTTTCGTGCGAGCCGATTGATGACCGGCGGTGATGCGCCCATCGACCCAATCTGCCCGGTCTAGAATCTGGCGTGCTTGCGCGACTTGCTCGCTGGATAGCAAATCCGGGATAGCTAATAACACTTCGGTCGTTCCTTCTATGAATCAGAATTTGAACTTGAGGCCGATCAGCAGCGATCTGCCAGGACCTAAGACGATGTGACCCGGATGGATCTCGTCGTAGTAATAGCGGTTCGCGAGATTGTAGGCGTTGACCTGTACGTCCAGGTGTTCGTTGATCGGACGGCTGGCCATCGCGCTGAAAACCCAATAGCCAGGCGCTTCCTTCAGCAGGCCGGTTGTGGGATCCAAGGGGACGGTTGAGCTTGCGGTGCGGCTGGAGACGTAATTGCTGCCTGCGCCCACTTCCCAGTGGCGCGGCAGCCTGTACTCGGTCCATAAATTGAACGTGTTCCTCGGAACGTTGGCAAGCGGATTTCCAACAGCCCCCGGATAGAACTGCGAACTCACAACCTTGCTGTCGAGATAGGCATAGCTCGACAGGATTTCCCATCGGCTGGTCAGATGCCCGCGCAGATCGACTTCGACACCACTGACGCGCTGATTTCCGGCACCCACGTAGAGCAGTGAGTTGGTTGGATCAGCTTCACGCGCGTTTTCCTTCACAGTGCGAAACCATGAACTATTGATCGTTAGCTTGGTATTTCTGAGATCCCACTTCGTTCCAAATTCATAAGTCCTGTTGCTCTCGGGCGGAAGATCGGCGGTACCGCCGGTTAGAGATAGAGTTTCGGCTGAAGGATTGAAGGATGTGCCGGAATCGAAATACAAACTGCCAATCGGCACGGGTTTGTAAACGACTGCCGCGCGCCAAGTCGGTTTCTGGTCGACACGGCTGAAATGCGACGCCGGAGCTATTGTCTGGGTGTAGTCATCGTTAAAGCGATCAAAACGCAACCCGCCCGTCAGATCAAATTTCTGACCGATGCTGATCGTGTCGATCGCATACAGGCCGGCGCTGAAGGCCGAATCGCGTACTTGCGACGCTATCGCCGGATTCGGATTGAGCTGCTGATCCGGATCGGGATTCAAGAGACTCGTTTCCAGCGCTGTGAAATTCGGGCGCGTTGGATCGGAGCTTTCGCGACCAGCTTCAATGCCGCTAACAAAGCTATGCTTCAGCAATCCGGTTGAGAAATGCGCTGTAAGATCCAGCTGTTCGTCGAGGAAGGTCTCGGTGCTGTTCACACCAATCTCATGCCGGGTGACTTCCATCGTGGCTAGCGGCGTGGCCAGAGTCACGCCGTTTAGTTGCGGCTCGGTGATGAGAACGTCGCGCACATAATTCGCGTATCGCACCTGGTCGCGAACTGTGAGGTGGTCGCTGAAGTCGTGCTCAAGCTTGATGGTGCCGATGTCGTCGTAAGTCCGGAGATAGTTGCCGTCTTCCAGCCCGTAGTAGTTGTGCCGGTTTACCGGAGCCGGCCCGTTGAACAGCCAGGGAATGCCGTAATCGGGGATATCGTCTTCGTTTTCGTGCAGGTAGCTGAACGTCCAGCGCGTAGCGGTGCCGAGCCCCAGCGAGAGGGAAGGCGCGAACCCGTCGCGGCGATTTTCGGCGACATTCCGATCGGCAACGTCGCCGAGATCGCCCATGGCATTCAGGCGAAATGCGGCGCCTGAGCCGAATTGCGGGAGGGGCGTATTTACGTCAATCGTCGCTCTGCGGGTCAGATCAGTTCCGAAGCCGAGTCCGATCGTCACATAGCGATTAACATCCGGCGTTTTGCTGGCTTGGTTCACGACGCCTCCGGTAGAGCCGCGGCCGAAGGTGACGGACGACGGGCCTTGCAACACCTCCACTTCCTGTGTATTGAACGGATCGCGATAATAGCTTCCAAAATCGCGCATTCCGTCGATGAATAGATCGGTTCGCGCCGTGAAGCCGCGAATCGTGAGATTGTCCCCTTGAGAACCACCTTCACCTGCCGCTAAGCTGATGCCCGCCACGTTTCGCAAAGCATCGCGCAATGTGGTGGCGTTCTGTTGCCTCATGATCTGCTGCGGGACGATATCGATGGTTTGCGGAGTGTCCTGGAGAGGGAGTTGGTACTTCGGCGTCGATGCGCTGAGTACGGGCGCATCGGCGGTCACCTCGATCGAAGTGCTGGCCTTGCTGAGCTCGAGCGCCAGCGCAGTTGGAGATACCACTCGATAGGAGACATGCGTGCCGGCAAGAATTCGGTTGAGCGCATCTGCCGCGGTGTAGAGTCCGGACACACCCGCGGACTGGACGGTGAGAATGTCCGTATTCGCCACTTCGACATGAATACCCGCGACCTGCTCGAAGGTTTTGAGGACAGTCTCCAGCGTTCCGGCAGGGATGTCGTATCGCCGGACGGGCAAAGATTGAATCTGATCGGAAGCCGTAAAGTTCGTGTTCTTCTGCTCTGCGAGAGCGAGCCTGCCGCTTCCGTTGATTGAATAGGCCGCTAGGGTTCCCACCACAATGCAGTAGCGCCGATACGGGAGACCCGGCCTGATCTTGCTTTTCTTCTTGATTCGTTTAGCCGCCATTCATCGTGCCTCGGTCTCCGGTGAACAGGAGATCGTTGAAAACGCGAACTGGCGAGCCTACAATCGTGAAGAGTCGCCAGCCCTGCGGGTTGTCGATCGGCCAAATCCGGGCACTACTCCGCCAAGAGTTCGCGTGCCTGGATTTGGCTTTCGTTTTATTGCGGCCGTATTCCCGGTTGATCAGGATCTAAGACCGATATGGTCCAGGATAGAAACGGGGCTGTTCTTCTGTCAACTTCGTTCAGCGAACGAGCAAATCCTCGATGCGAGTGGAAGATTTTAGAAACTGAACGAATGCTAATGAAGGACTACCGGCGGGTTCCCGAGCGGCGCAGGCACGAAGTGTAAAACGTAGGACTTCATACCCCATTCCGCGAAGCTCATGCCGTGCCGTCGCGCCTCCTCAAGCGCCCGGCCATTGTTCCAGTGATCGTGCTCGATGCGATAACAGGCAATCACGGTGCCGGTTCGGTCTTTGCCGCGACGGCAATGGACGAAAACAGTCTTGGAGTCGTCGCTCGTGAGCAGGGACAGTACGCGCTCGACTTGTTTACTGGAGGGCGCAGAGAGCGAGTTCAGTGGAATGTTGACGTATTTGATGCCCAGCTTTTCCGCGGCGCGCTTTTCGGCTTCGGTACCTTCAAACGGCTGGCGCAAGTCGATATCGATTTTCACGCCCATGGCCCCAAGTTCTTGAAGACCGACCAAGGACGGCTCGCCGCCGCGAAACACATGATCGTTCACGCGATCGAAGTTTCGCACTGCGGGAGATTGGGCGGAAAGCAGCGCCGAGGCGACGGCAATCCATGCCGTGAAAACGAACGATACTGCCCGGAAGCGAAGTAACATCTGAACAATTACGATCTATTGTGGCGGTTTCTGCGGAGTGGGATTAGGGGTCGGGGAAACCTGCGTACCGTAGGTGATGGTTGAGTGCGTGTTGAAATCCCACTTCTTGTAATGGTCGTACTTGATGACTTCTTTAATGCGTTGCGACGGGCCGTCGTGAAAATTCAGCACGTCATCTGCGTAGGTGTAGGTCGGGAACCAGTATTTGCCATCGATCTGCTCGCGATAGGTCTCGAATTTCGGAAACTGCTGGTCTTCGCTCCGGCCCAGATGCCCGGTTGAGCGGCCGTAGGTTTTCACAATCTGGAGATCCTGATCGTCGACCCAGATCTGGCCTTCGAAATACCGTTTTCTGTCCTTCGTGAGCTCTTTTGGACGCACGGAGAAGACGTAGCAGGAAATCTCGTCGACTTTTTCACGGCCGACATAATTAACGATGTACTGGTCGGCTGTGTCGTTGGTCATGACGAACGGCATCACGTGGCGATAATCCTGTTCGTCTTCGGGCGTCATGAGGATGTGCTCGAGGCTGACGACCGGCGCATAAGTCACATGCGAGGTTCGTTTGTTATGGTCGTCGAAAGCGACATCTTCGACGACCTCGAAACTGCCGCCGGGTGGATCGACTTCGGTTAACTTCGTCGTTTGCCGGTACGTGTAGTTTTCACGGGCCTTGGCAAATTCCGTTTCTTTGTCGGTGAACTTCTTAATAATGTCTTGGACTTGATCCGGCGTCGGGTCAGACGCCGCCGCGGCTGCGCTCAGCGCAACAGCGGACCCGAAAACACACAGAGCCAGGGCAAAGCTACATCGCAACATACACAACTTCTCTTTTCCTATTGTGACGGATTGCGGTTCGGGCTGCGTTACCGATTGTTCACCGCTGGTCGAGCAGGGCTTTGGCGATTGTGGCACGCTGCATATTGCTGGTTCCTTCGTAGATGCGGCCGATTTTGGCATCACGATACAACTTTTCGACCGGATAGTCTTTTGTAAATCCAACGCCACCGAGGATTTCGACCGCTTGAGATGCAATTTCCTCCGCGATCACCGAGCAGAAATACTTAGCCATAGCCGCGGGCGTGACAAACGGCTCGCCCGCATCACGCAAACGAGCTGCGTTGTAGACCATCAGGCGGGCAGCCTCAATCTGGGTCGCCATTTCCGCCAACTGGAATTGGACGCCCTGAAAATCACCGATGCGTTTTCCGAACTGCTTGCGTTCACGGGCATAGCCGAGCGAATGCTGGAACGCTCCTTCAGCCAAACCGAGCATCTGGGCGGCGATTCCAATTCTGCCTTCATTTAAGGTTTCGATGGCCACTTTGTAGCCTTTGCCGGGCTCGCCCATGATCTGCTCGCGCCCGACACGAACATCGTCGAGAATAAGCTCGCAGGTAGACGAGGCGCGAATTCCGAGCTTGTCCTCTTTCTTGCCGACCTGGAAGCCCGGCATATCGCGCTCGATGAGAAAACACGTGATGCCGCGATAGCCTGCGGCCGGATCGATGGTGGCGAATACAAGGAAAATGCCGGCTTCCGCCGCATTTGTAATCCAGAGCTTCCGGCCAGAAATGCGGTAACCGTCGCCGTCTGCAACGGCCCGTGTGGTTAGCGCAAAAGCGTCGGAACCGGAGCCCGATTCCGATAGAGCATAGGACCCGACACTTCCGCTCGCCAGCCGCGAGAGATATTGCTGCTTCTGCTGCGGATTGGACCAGCGTTCAATGGCATTGCTGACCAGCGTATTCTGGACGTCGACGATGACCGATGCCGAGGGATCTACTTTCGCGAGTTCTTCTATCGCCAGAACAGACTGAAAAAACGTGCCACCCTGGCCTCCGTACTGCTCCTGTATATCGATGCTCATCAAACCGAGCTCGAACATTTCATCAAGCAGATCTTTGCGGAATTTACCTTCCTGGTCCATGGCGCGAACGTGCGGAGCCAACCGCTCATTCGCAAACCGGCGGACGGATGCCTGAAAAAGTAGTTCTTCTTCTTGCAACGTGCTGAGCGGGACGGCAGGCGTCACTTCTGCAACTTGGGACATGACGGCACCATCATAGCTCCGGAAACGAGCAGATTGCGGAGCGACGAAGTTAACCTGTGAATAGCCAAAGATGCATTACCGAATCGTTTTTTTCGCCAGCCTCGCTCTGCTGTTCACGACGCCTGTTCAACCACGAGCCCAAACGCCCCAGCCAAGCGACGTGACGCGAGCGACGCTCGACAACGGCTTGCGCGTTGTGATTATCCGGGATCCGTTGGCGCCCGTCGTGACGGTTGAAGACAACTACCTGGTAGGCGGAGACGAGACTCCTGCAAACTTCCCAGGGATGGCACATGCGCAAGAGCACATGGCTTTCCGTGGCTGCACGGGATTGAGTGCCGACCAGATCTCGGCCATTTACGCGCAGCTCGGCGGTTACATGGATGCGGATACGCAACAGAACATCACGCAGTACTTTGTCACTGTGCCGGCGCAGGATCTGGATGTAGCTCTACGAGTGGATTCAGCCTGCATGGCCGGAGTGCAGGACTCACAAGACCAGTGGGCTCAAGAACGCGGAGCTATCGAGCAGGAAGTTGCGCGCGATCTCTCAAACCCGATCTACAAGTTCATTACGCGCCTCAACAACGAGCTGTTTGCCGGGACACCGTATCAACACGATGCATTGGGAACCCAAGCATCTTTCGATCAAACGACAGCCCAGATGTTGAAGAAGTTCCACGACGCCTGGTATGCGCCGAATAACTCGATTCTTGTCATAGCAGGCGATGTGGACCCTACGGGCACACTCGCAAAGATCAAACAGTATTACGGCGCGATTCCGCGACACGACTTACCAGAACATCCGCCCGTGAACCTTCGTCCGATCAAGGCAGACACGTTCGTGCTGGATAGCAATCTTCCGTACCTGCTTGCGATTACCTCGTACCGCTTCCCGGGAACGGACAGCCCCGATTTTGCGGCTGCGCGCATTTTGAGCGACGTGATCGCAAGCCAGCGCGCGAATCTCTACGCTTTAGTGCCTGAGGGCAAGGCACTCGGGACGGAATTCGCGCTGCTCGAAAGCTATCCGCAGGCGAGCGCCGCGTTTGCCCTTGCAGCGTTACCGTCGGGCGCCGATCCCGCTTCGATCAATGCCGAAGTGAAGAAAATCTTGACGAACTATGCGACGAACGGTGTACCGGCGGACCTGGTGGAAGCTGCACAGAAAGGAGAGGTCGCAAGCGCAGAGTTCGGGCGGAACTCCATTACCAATCTAGCGGCCCTTTGGTCGCAGGCATTGGCGGCGGAGGGACGGCAATCGCCGGACGAATCGGTCGAGGCGATGAAGCGGGTGACGCTGGCGGATGTCAATCGCGTGGCGAAGAAATACCTGTTAGAGGAGAACTCAATTGTCGGGGTGCTGAAGCCGATTCAATCGGGAGAGGCCGCCGCGGCGAAAGGCTTCGGCGGAACAGAAGCGGCAACGAGCACGCCGACCAAACCGGTTGCTCTGCCGGAATGGGCCGAAGCGGCCGTGAAATCGCTTCGTATTCCAGAAGTGCGCATTCACCCCGCGGATGTGACCTTGGCAAATGGAATCAGACTCGTTGTTCAAACCGAGAAAACCAGCCCGACGGTGACGCTGCTGGGCTCGATCAAGACACAGAATCAGTTAGAAACGCCGCCTGGAAAAGACGGCGTTTCAGATGTTCTGGAAGGGTTGTTCTCCTACGGAACAAAAACGCTGGACCGGCTGGCGTTCCAGAAGGCGCTGGACGATATTGCGGCTTCGGAAAGCGCGGGCGCGAACTTCAATCTGAAGGTATTGAAGCAGGATTTCGCTCGCGGCGTCGAGTTGCTGGCCGACAATGAACTGCATCCCGCGCTACCGGCGGAGGCGTTCAAGGTTGTACAGGAGCAGACCGCGCAGATGAGCGCCGGCGAGTTGCAGACGCCGGCCTATCGGATGGATCGAGCGCTCACACATGCATTGGTTCCGACTGGGGACCCTTTGTTGCGCGAGACGACGCCACAAACGATTTCTTCGCTGAAGTACGACGACCTGACGAGTTTCTTTCGTCAGACATATCGGCCGGACCTGACGACCATCGTCGTGATCGGAGACATTACGCCGGAAGAGGCCAGGCCAATTGTAGAAAAGTATTTCGGCGCTTGGCAGCCCGAGGGACCAAAACCCGATGTTGTGCTTCCGCCGGTGCCCGCCAACAAACCGAGCGCCGTGAATGTGCCCGACCCGAGCCAAATTCAAGACACCGTCAATTTGTCTCAAGAACTGGAGATGAATCGATTCAGCCCGGATTACTATGCTTTGCAGCTTGGGAATCACGTGCTGGGGGGAGGCTTCTACGCGACCCGGCTCTATCGCGATTTGCGCGAACAAGCGGGATATGTTTACACCATTGACGATTCCCTGCAAGCAGGGCAGACTCGCGCCATTTATTCGATCGATTACGGATGCGATCCAAAGAACGTCTCGAAAGCCAGGGCGATGGTAGAGCAGGAACTAAGGGCGATGCAAAAGACAAACGTGAGTCCGGGAGAGCTGCAGCAAGCGAAGGCGCTGCTGCTGCGACAGATTCCGTTGGCCGAGTCCAGCGAAGATGCGGTTGCGGCTGGCATGATATCCCGCTCCCGCATCGGTCTTCCGCTCGATGAGCCGCTCCGCGCCGCGGAACGCTACTTCAATATGAACGCGGATGCGGTTCGCGCCGCTTTTGCGAAATATGTGAGTCCCGGTAGCTTTGTGCAAGTTGTGCGCGGTCCTGCGCCGCAATAGCGATGGACGAGGATCGAGCGGCGAAAAATCGCCAAATTGTCGAATTGCTGCGCGAAGCCTTCGCGCGTTTGACAGACAAACTAACGGCCGACATCGAACCGGCGCCGGTTTATCAGCCGGCCGGCAAACCACCGGAACACGAAGAATGACGGTCCGCGAGATCCGCCGGCGGCTGCGCGAGAAAACCATCTCTTGTGCCGAGCTGATCGAAGAGACATTTGCGGATCTGCGGAAACGCGATGTGTTTCGAAAGCTTCATCACTCTCATGGAAGAGAGTGCGCGGCAAGAAGCGGCCGAACGTGACAAGGAACTGGCAAGCGGGATCGACCGGGGGCCTTTTCACGGAGTGCCGATCGCGCATAAAGATCTGCTGTACACGGAAGGTGTTCGCACGACGGCAGGGTCGCTGGTATTCCGTGAGTTTATTCCAGATTCCGATGCAACGGTGGTGAGGAATTTGAAACGCGCCGGCGCTATTTGTCTCGGGAAGACGAATCTGCACGAACTCGCGTACGGAATCACGTCGAAGAATCCTCATTACGGTTTTGTCCTCAATCCGCGCGACACGACGCGAATCGCGGGAGGCTCGAGCGGCGGCTCGGCGGCTGCGATCGCTGCCGGTTTCCTGCCGATGACGACGGGAACCGATACGGGCGGATCGATTCGTATTCCTGCGTCTTACTGCGGCATCGCCGGGTTAAAGCCGACTTATGGGCGATTAAGCCGTAGCGGCGTGCTGCCCTTAGCGTTCAGCCTCGATCATGTTGGACCGCTGGGATCGTGTATTGAAGATTGCGCGCTGGCGCTGATTGCAATGGAAGGATCGAAAATCGATTACCGGCCGCCTGCGTCTCTCGATGGCGTCCGAGTGGGTGTTCCGGCCAACTTTTACTTCGATCAAGTGGACGAAGAAGTAGCGAGTGGCGTGCGCACCGGCATCCGGGCGATGGAGCGGCTCGGCGCCTCAGTTGCAGAGGTTCGTGTTCCAGAAGTGAACGAGATCAATATCGCGGCCCGTGTGATTCAACTTTGCGAAACGGCTGCGGTATACGCGCATGAAAATGACTCCACCCGTTTCGGCCGGGATGTTTGGGCTCTTCTCGAGCAAGGCAGGATGATTGCGGGTCACGAGTATGTGAATGCGCAACGTCTGAGAACTCTCTTCCGGCAGGAGTTCGATCGGCTATGGCGAACTATCGACGTGCTGGTCACGCCGGCAACGCCCATCGCAGCGCCGCGCTTAGAGGACGCTAGCGTGCAGATTGGCTCTGAGCGAGAGGACACGCGCATGGCTTCCACGCGGCTGGTGCGTGCGATTAACCTGCTGGGGGAGCCCGCTCTGTCGATGCCGTGTGGCTATACGCGTGAGGGGCTGCCGATCGGAATGCAACTGATCGGCGCGCCCCTTGCTGACTTCCGCCTGCTCGAAATTGCAGGCGCAGTCGAAAAGCGCTTAGGTTGAAGCTGTTCCTTTTTCTAGCGGAAGGCCGGAAACTTCGATCGCGCGCCAACCCCCATCCAGCGAGATGATATTGCGATAGCCCATTTTCTGAAGACTATGGCTGGCGAGTGCCGAGCGATATCCGCCGCCGCAATACAGGACGAGCTTCGTGTCTTTATCGGGGAAGATCTGCTCAATATCGCGCTCAATGATGCCTTTACTGAGGTGAACGGCGCCGGCAGCATGCGCCGCTTCCCATTCGCGATCTTCCCGGACATCGACCAACTGGCCAGCATCCCCGACCTCGCGAAGGCGTTTATATTCCTGTATGTCGATCTCGCGAACCCGCTTTTTAGCCTCATCGACAAGCGCAAGGAATCCCGGACTGTGATGTTTTGGGGCAATGGCCATCGTAGGGTTACCTCTCGGAACTACTGTATTCGCTCGATCTGCGCGCCGACGGCGGCGAGCTTCTCTTGGATCCGCTCGTAACCTCGGTCTATATGGTAGACGCGGTCTATGATCGTTTCGCCGCGCGCGAACAGGGCAGCCAAAACAAGCGACGCGCTGGCGCGCAGGTCCGATGCGATCACCTGGGCTCCCATCAATCGCTCTTCACCTGCGACAATCGCCTGTCTCCCTTCCACCCGAATGTTAGCGCCCATGCGCGCGAGCTCCAATACATGCATGAAGCGGTTCTCAAATATAGTTTCGGTGATGAAGCTGATACCCCGCGCGACGGTCATCCAGGCCATATATTGTGCCTGCAGGTCGGTCGCAAAGCCCGGGTATTCTTCGGTGCCGACGTCGATTGCTTTTGGACGTGCCGAGCACCGGACGCGCAGCGCACTCTGTTCGATCTCCTCGACCTCGGCGCCCGCTTTCTGCATTTTTACCGTGAGGGCAGCAATGTGCTCGGGTGTGCAGTTGCTAACAAGAACGTCACCTTGTGATATCGCTCCCGCCAGTGCGAACGTGCCGGCCTCTATGCGGTCCGGAATGATGGTGTGCTCGGCGCCATGAAGGCGCTCCACGCCGCGTATCTTGATGATGGAAGTACCGGCGCCCTCGATCTTCGCGCCCATGCCGATCAGGAGCTCCGCCAAATCCCTCACTTCAGGCTCTCGTGCCGCGTTACGAATAACCGTTTCACCCCGCGCGAGAACGGCGGCCATGAGCACGTCTTCTGTTCCGGTTACGGTGATGCGATCGAAGTGGACAACTGCACCGCGCAGGCCGTCAGGCGCCTGGGCTTCGACGTAACCATGCGACTGCTCGATGGTAGCGCCCAATTGCTCAAGAGCTGAGACATGGAGATTAATTGGGCGCGAACCGATGGCGCATCCGCCCGGCATAGAGACACGGGCACGACCTGTGCGCGCTACCAGCGGTCCCAAAACCAAGCTGGAGGCCCTCATCGTCTTGACCACGTCGTAAGGGGCCTCGGGGTGCTCGATGGTTTTAGCGTCGATGCAAACGGTCCCATCCCGATCGACCACTTTTGCTCCGGTATGGGCAAGCAGGGTCTCCATCGTGGAGACGTCTTTGACTTGCGGGACACGGCGAAGGATCACGGGCTCATCGCTGAGCAAGGACGCGGCAAGAGCGGGCAAGGCCGAATTTTTCGAGCCGCTGACGGGGAGTTCGCCACTTAGCGGGGTGCCACCGACGATTCGGAATTTGTCCATGGTTAGATCCTGGGGTTAGATCTTGCGAACGGCAGGGTTCATCGCGGCCGGTCACCCAACGCTACTGCCAGACGCCCGTTTGCAGAGGCTAACCGGGCTTCCGCCTCGCTGCGGGCAAGTTTCAGCTTGTGCATCAAAATCGCCGTGCGTACCGAGCCTGCTTGCTCCAGCAACTTGGCAGCTTCATCATAAGGCACGCCTGCGATAGAGGAAATGATGCGCGCGGCACGGTCCGCGAGCTTCTCATTTGTGGGCTGCACATTGACCATCAGGTTGCCGTACACATAGCCGAGCCGGATCATGACGCCCGTGCTGAGCATGTTCAGTACCAGTTTGGTGGCGGTGCCGGCGCGCATCCGAGTGGAACCGGCGACCACTTCAGGCCCAGGAACAGGGGTAATCGGAATATCGACGGCTTGCGCGAGCTCTGAATTCGGAGTGCAGCTCAATCCAATAGTCAGCGCTCCAAGATCGCGCGCATACGCGACCCCACCCAACACGTATGGCGTGCGACCGCTGGCCGCGATCCCGACCAGGGCGTCTTTCCCACTAAAATTACGTTCACGCAGATCGACCTTAGCCTGTTCGGGATCGTCCTCGGCTCGTTCCACCGAATGCCGCAAAGCGTGGTCTCCACCCGCTATGACAGCTTGCACCAGATCCGGAGGGGTATTAAAGGTCGGCGGGCATTCGGAGGCATCCAGTACGCCCAACCGGCCTGATGTGCCTGCGCCGATATAGAAGAGGCGACCGCCGCGCTCCAGCCGCTCTACAACCCGATCCACCGCGCTAGCGATCTGTGGAATCTCCAGCTCGACGGCGCTAGAGACCTCCCGATCGGCTGCGTTGATGACCCGCAGCATTTCAGGTGTCAACAAGGCATCAATTTGCGCTGAGGCTGGATTGGCGGCTTCCGTGAGCAGATCGTGGCGCATCGAATTCAAATAGTAAGGGCCGGAGGAGCAATGCGCCCCTTCGGCCCATGATTTTGGATGTTCAATTCAGGCGGCTTACGCGCTGAAGGAACTCCCGCATCCGCATGTGGACTTCACATTCGGATTTGAGAATTTGAAGCCGGAGCCTTCCAGGGTTTCCACGTAATCGACTTCCGCTCCGTCGAGATACAACATGCTGGCTTGGTCAACGAACACTCTCAAATCACCGAAGCGATAGGTTTTGTCGAGCATGCCTGGCTGAGTCTCAAAAGCCATCGAATAGCTGAATCCTGAGCAACCGCCGCCTACTACGGAAATCCGCAGACCGGCGGGCTTGGGCTCCTGCATGTTCATGATTTCGTTGACCTTGGTCACGGCGGTGTCGCTAAGCTGAATCATTCCAAATCTCCTTGCAAACTTATGACTGCTTCTAGTTTACAACCAATTCCTTCGTTTGGATGCTTTTGAACGATTGCAAGGTTTGAACCGAGTTTCCAATCACCTAGAAGTGAAAGCCGACGGTTGCCGTCACGGTTCGGGGGGTAACGTAATGCGTTCCGCTGAAGGTCGATAGAAAATTGTATAGGACGTATGCGTTGGAGAGGTTGATGACCTCCAATCGGGCGCTCCACTTGTATTTTTCGGTGTGGAAGAGATTGTCGTCTCCCACCGCGACATCGAAAAGATTGCGCGAGGCAATGCGAGGTGGGTTATGGTCGTCGTCTTCGGTTCCCGGCGCGGGTATCTTCACAAGATTTGAGCCATACTGCGATGCAGGACAGAGGCCGGTCAGGCTGATCGGGTTGGTTGGCGTGGCGTGAACGGTACCGCAGTAAAGGCCAGCCTCGAACTGCTGATCCGGCGTAATGCCGGACACGTCCACTACCGTACCGCTGCCAAGTGGCCCGTTGGCGCAGTTTCCTCCTGCGCAGGGCACCGGCCCGGCGACGAGACCGCTGTCGTACCGCCAGTTGAAGCTCAGCCAAGGCCCATTCTTCCGGGGTTGATACTGCAGGTGAGTGGTCTGATTAAAGGCTTCATCGTGATCGATGCGGAAGACTCCAGTCCCGCCTTGTCCTGCCGGCGTCACGCCGATACCGCTGTCCTGCGGTTGAAAGAAGCGCGCCGCCACGTGCGACATCACCACAAACGCGGTCAAACCGTGGAAGTTCGGCATGCTTCCGCGAATAGCAAAGCCGGGGATTTTGGAATTGGCCCACTCGATTGGATACGTGATGGGTGTGTTGCCGAACACGCTGAAGTCATAAGCCAGATGCGTGTATTTCCAGATGTATTCGCCGTCCAACACGAAATATTTCCCGAAAGCTTGCTCGAGACCGGCGTGGAACTCATTCCGCGTGCCAGGGCTCAGCGGGTTCGTGATGCAGGGATAGCCTTGTATGGCCGATTGCAGCGCGTTTACGACCACATCATTGCACCCAGTGCTGGAGAGCACCAGGTTTTCGTTGAATGGCGTTTCAAGAGTGCGCGCATAAGAAACCCGCAGTACCGTATTCGTCGGCTTGAAGTTGTAAGCGATTCCGACGCGAGGCTCCGCCTGAGTGGCTTTGGTGATGCCATTGTAGACGTCACCGCGGATTCCAAGATTGAAGGTCCAGTTCTTCACCGTAATGGTGTCCTGAAGATACAAGGCTAATTCCCTGATGTTGGCATGTCCAAAATATGTGTACGGACCGACGCCGGCGCCCGGCCTGGTCAAGTCATACGCGGCAAGGACAGATGCATATCCGGGATTCGCAGTAAGCGCTCCCGTGCATTGCGCGGGATTCGTTACGGTTGGGTCTGTGTCAGCACTTCCGTCGGCGTTTAAACATGCGGGGTTTAAGGTTGGATCGACGATTCCGAAGGAGTCCCTTTCCGTCAGAATCGTGTCCTCATAGGTAACGCCAGCCTTGAGGTTGTGAATTCCTTTCACGTAGGACACATCTCCCCGCAGCCCGAGATTTGTCAGCCTGCGGTTTTGGCCAATGCTCGTACTCTGAAGATCGGGAATCAGATCGGCGAACGGATTATCGCTCGGATAGTAGTTGTATTGATCCTGCCGGGCAAAGCCGCCCAGGGTGAACACCATATGTGGATTCACCAGATGCGTCCATGTCGGCGCGATATTAAAAGTTCTAATTTTCGAGCGTTGGTCTGTGGCGCCCACCGGAAGACCGTTTGGGCCGAGCCCGCCGTTGTCGACCACCAGTCCGGACCAGGCAGTTGCGTCTTGCGAGTCATACGAATTGGGCGTCTGGAACCAGGACCGCGTGAATTGAAAATTGAGGTTGATGGTATCCGCATTGGAGGGCTTGAAATCGACGCGATCGAAAAGATTTTCCTGATTGCCGTGATCGTGAAAGACCTGGAACTCCGGACCATCCAAAAAGCGGCCGGTGTTCATGCCGTTTGCGGAAATGAAGTTGCCCCATTTCTGGCCTCCATAGGCCAGATCGAACGCTCCATTAGAAGTGCCGAACGTGCCATAGGATGCCGTGACATCGCCATGCGGCTGGGTGATGCCCAGACCTGAGCGCGTATTGACGACAATCACGACGCTGGTTTTATCGCCGTATTCGGCGGGAGGGGCGCCCTCGATCACTTCCATCGATTGCACTGCATCAACCGGAAGCTGATTTGAGAAGACTTTACTTTGCTGGTCGGTAATCGGCTGACCGTCCACAGAAAATGAGTTCGAGGCGTGATCGCCCAGTCCATGAAAAAGACCGTTGGAATCGGCGGCAATGCCAGGCGAGGCCAGCGTCACAAGCGAACTGAGGGAGGAAGATTGACTTTCGAGCGGAAGTTTGTTGAACAGAGCGCGATCGACGTCCGTGTGAGTTGTCGGTTCCGTTTCGACCAAATCGCCGCCCGCTTCGACGTTCACGGTGGTTGTGGCTGAGCCGATTTTCAAACTAAACTTCGCATCCACCGGTACTGCGGATCGCACATCGATGTCCTGGACAGCCGTTTGAAAACCGGGCGCCGTGGCCGTCGCGTGATAGTTGTTGAACGGGACGTTGGGAAACTGAAAGCTACCGGCTGCGTCGGTTTGAATGGTCTCGGTATATCCGGAGACCGGGTTCTGAATTTCTACGGTAGCCCCCTTTACGACTGCTCCGGAAGGATCCAGCACCGAACCGCGAATCGTGCCGGAGCTACTGACGGATTGGCCGCAAGCCGAAGGAAGCCAGAGAAATACGAAGGCCACGCAGGCCAATATCGCCGAAGCGAGCCTCATCATTCCTGCATTGTGCAGCGGGAATCGGCAAATCCTCAGGAGATTTCGGCTAGCGGGCGGGTTCAGCGGACGAACGAGCTGGTTTTTAAAACGAGCGGACGAGCGCCCTACCAACTCAGGAAGGGCCTAACGTTCTTCGCTTGACGTTTGCTGACGATCAGCTCCTGGCCATTTGTCAGGGTCATCAACCAGCGCTGGCTCGAAAGCATACTCATTTTGCGGATCTGGTTTACGTTCACAAGTGCGCCGCGACGGATGCGGCGGAAGGCCGAGTTTTGCAAACGCCGCTCTATGGTCTTTAGATTTTGGGCTGCCAAATAGCGTTGCTTAGCCGTAACGATCCAGGTGAGATCTCCTTCGGCCTGAAACGCAAGGACTTCCTGAAGATCGAGGAGAAAATATTCTTCACCGAGCTTACCAACGACTTTGTGCACTTGCGTGCTGGCAGGGACACCCGAGCCGATGTTCTGGATATGACCGATCTGGTCGGCGATCTGGACCGGATTTTTTGCGAGCTTGCCGGCACGCTCCACGGCCTGAGCGAGCCGGGTTTGATTGACGGGCTTCAGGAGATAATCGACGGCTCCGACTTCGAAGGCCTTGATCGCGTGCTGATCAAACGCCGTGACAATGACGATTACGGGCGCGGGCGTTTCGTGTAACTGCTCAATCATCTGGAAGCCTGTCATCGTGGGCATTTCAAGATCGAGGAACACAAGATCGGGCTTCAGGGTGGAAATGAGCGCGAGGGCGGTTTGGCCGTCAACGGCTTCGCCGGCGATTTCGACTCCCGGCATCAGCTCCAGCTCCTGCCGCAAAACTTGCCGTGCAACCGGTTCATCGTCAACGATCAGGACACGCATGCGGGCGACCAGATCCAGTGTGCAGTATTCTTCTACAAGATTGCTTTAGCTACTGCCGGGCGGACCGAGTCCAAACTTGAGCGGCTACCTTTTGCAGCCGAGCGGACAGCGGTCGCCGATTGAAGAGGAATGGTTAATGTGACGACGGTTCGATCACCGCTCGATTGAACGCTCAAGGCTGAGGCAGCGCCATAGCAGAGATGCAAGCGCTGCCGCAGGTTCGCAAGCCCTGTTCCCAGGCCGGCACTCAAGCTTCGTTCTTCAAAGCCTGGACCGTTGTCTTCGACTCGAATCACCAGGAAAGCGCCGGATCGGTCCGCAGAGATCCGAACCTCACCGTTCACGCTGCGTCGGGCGATGCCATGTTTGATCGCGTTCTCAACCAGAGGCTGGACCGCGAGTATCGGAATCAGGACTTCCCGGGTGCCCGAACCGGCCGAAATTTCGGTTCGCAGGCGATCGCCAAAACGCAGGCTCTCGATCTCGAGATAAGCCTGAACAATGGACAGCTCTTCGCCGAACGGAATGAATGTGCGATCGCGCTGCAGGCAATAGCGAAAAAGCTCTGCCAGATTCATTACGAAACGGCGAGCCTCTACAGCTTCACGTCCGATGATTCCGTACAGAGTGTTCAGGCTATTGAACAGGAAATGCGGATTGATCTGGGCTTGCAACGCCCTGAGCTCAGCTTCGCCGGCAAGTCGCTGCAGTTCATTGGCGCGAAATCGCTCGACTTGTTCTGTTGCGAGTGCCGCCATGCGAGTCAGCGCGTCCACATCCTCCGGGAGATATCGCCCACCGCCTGTTCGGCGTCCGAGCAAAATACGCACCGAGTCACCTCGCGAAAACCGAAGGGGGAGCTCTAATTCGACCCACATCGTACGGTCGCGGAGGCTTGAGCGGTCCTGACTTCGGTTTTCCGAGGCGCTGCTATTTTCAGATCGGGTTTCTGAATCATCAGTTATCTCGAAGTGCTCAGCGCCCACAAAGGCGGCTAGTTCGATACCGGTTCTATTTAAGAGCTCGCTTTCCGACACGCTCTCCGATGCGATTCGAAGAATGCGATTCAAGTGAATGTTCAAGTCGCTGCGCCGAAATACGCGGCGCGTGAGCTGTCTCTGGACCAAGGTCCTCAAGTAGGCAAACAGAAGCAGAGAGAGACAGAATGAAACCAGCAGCACGCCGAGGATGAAGGCGTTTGCGCGCGCCCGTTCGATGAGATTGCCGCTTTTATTGGCCCAATACAAAAGAAAACCATAGAAGCCGGTGAGTCCGAAATTAGCGACAAATCGAACGAAAGCCTCGAGAAATAACACCCTGTAATCGCGTAAAAGCACAATCAACGCAAGAGGAATGCCTGCGTGATGCCAGGTGATTTCGTTTGTCCAAGCTTCGTTCGTGTGCCCGAATCCGAAATGCAGGAAGGAGGTGGTGAAGAGCAGCAGGCAGAGTGCGTCGGTCAAGGAAACGCGGGCGTCAGATTGAAAGTACGAAAGGACGAATGTCAGCCCGATCAGCAGCGCAAATCCGATAGCGACCAGCAGCAGGGCTGCTTCATGTAAGGCGGGCAGCGAATACGGAATTTCCAGAAAGTGTAGAAGCGCCGATGCGGCTCCGAGCAGATATCCCGCCCAAACCAACGGCATTTGCTTGTTACGCAAAACGATCCTGAATAAAACGGGCGGCAAAAGGCTGAGGAACGAAAAGCTGATCGCGACCAGCCAGTCTGGTACTTGGCCGTCCCGCTGCGCGGAAGCGAGGCCCACAAGAGACCCGATATTCCAGAGGAAGGCCAGCAGCGCTGCGATCAGGGCAGCGCTCCTTTGACGATCGCGGCTTCTAGCCCAGCCTTTGATGAGTAATACGATCAGGACGCCGAACAGCAGGGCGCCCGAGAGGTGGCCGGCAGTATTGACAAAAAGCGGGCTGTGAAGACTGCCTCGTTCGATCATCTGGTTACATTCTTTGCGAGACAGTATAACGCCGTAGCCCCTGAATTTCCGGCCCGAGGTCTCTTCGCCAGCCCTTCGCCATAACTCGGGCCAACGCGATTCGGACGAGCGTCCGTTGGGATAATGGGAAGCGGGGCAACATCTTGCAACCCGTTCAGAACGCGGCGCGTCGCTGGCATATATGAGCGGCCTCAGTGCGACTCTTCCGTTCCCGGTCAAGACCGGAGAGGCAAGTCGAGCGAAGACCAAATTGGATCATCGAACCACGGAAGAGGCGGCGCTAGTACGCCGGGTGCAGGCGCAGGATGAACTCGCATTCCGCGAGGTGGTAGATCGCTACCAGGCAAAAGTCTTCTCGATTATCTACGGAATTCTCCGGAATCGGAACGATGCCGAAGATATCGCCCAACAAGTATTCGCAAAGATCTATTTTTCGATTAGGAGTTTTGATTTCCGCAGCTCGTTGTTGACCTGGATTTACAAGATCACGGTGAACGAATGCTACGACTATCTTCGGAAGAAGCGGGTTCGGAAATTGGTGTACGAGAGCGACTTTTCAGCCGATGATTCCTTGCGCATGGAAAACTCGGAGCCCGCGACCGACCAAGCGCCGCCGGTCGATCATCGTCTGGCGCAGCGCGACTTGATTCTGAAGCTGCTTTCCAAGATTTCTGAAGAGGACCGGTCGCTGATTTTATTGAAGGAAGTGGAGGGTCACTCGGTGGAGGAGCTATCGGAGATGACCGGAATGAACGAAAACACCATAAAGGTGAAGTTGTTCCGCGCACGCCAAAAGCTGGTGAAGGCAGCGCAAAGGCTGGAGAAAGCGCCTCTGGCGGCTCCGAATTCGGAACGCCAAAAAGAGCGATAAATAGCTGGATCGAGTTCGGGGTTTTCGTTGTAGATTTGAGTAAAGCGGGCGCAAGACCCGCAAGCTAGGTAGTTTTTTTGAGGGAAACATGCACGGGTCCATACGAAGTCGTTTGGAAGATGTTCTAGCGGCAAGGGGAGCCGCTGCGGAGCGGGGAGTGGCGAAGCATCTGGCCTCGTGCGCTGAGTGCGCGCTTGAGCTTGAATCGATGAAAGCGCAAGCCGATCTGCTGCGGGTGCTGCGAACTTCCGAAGAGATCGAACCGGCTCCAGGATTTTATGCACGCGTGCTGCAGCGCATAGAGGAGCGAGCAAAGGAATCGATCTGGGCGGTATTGATCTATTCGCCTTTCGGCAAACGTCTGGCATACGCCTCTCTTATGATTGCAGTGATGTTGGGGACGTATGTTGTTACAGAAGAGAGCCGAGATGGGCATTTCGGTCGAGATCGCGTTGTGGCGCAAATGCACGACGATCCTCTGGTAATGGGAAGTCCAGCCGAGCAGCGGGACGCGGTTCTGGCCAATTTCGCGGTCCACAGCGTTGCGCCTAATGATGCTGCGCAGCAAGGAACACTGCAATAACTACTCCCGTTACAGTACGCCGCGGCGCCACTTTGCGGCGCGATGCCTCTTGGTCGAATCCAAAGGTTCTCACCATCCTCGCGATTATTTTCGTATGCGGTGCGGCCTTCGGGTCAGCGGTGACGCGCACCTATTTTCATAGTCGAATGATTCAGCCAGGTCAGTCTCGAGGGCTAGACGAAGCACAAAGAGTGGGTGTGACTCGACTGAAAACCGAGCTGAATCTGACACCCGAACAGGAGCGCGTGGTGATGAAGGTCCTGGACGATTACGGCAAATACTATCAAAACATTGAGGATGAGCGGGAGGACGTAGCCCAGCACGGCAAGCAGCGCATTTTGGACGTTTTGACGCCCGATCAGCAGCGGAAGTTCGGCCAGATTTTCGGTGGATCGAGACCCTAGCTGCTCTCGGCTCGGGTCGCCTCAGACATCGGCGGCTTCGCTGCTTTGCTGGCGCTTGGCCTTGCACTTCTTTTCCAGGGCAGCCATGAGCTTCGCCTGAATGTGCGGCGGGACGGGTTGCGGATCCATGCCCTTAAATACCCGAATCGTCTTTTGGGTCGTATCACACACTACCCAGCAGTTCGGGCATTCGCTAACGTGCCTCTGCAACTCGGCCTTGACGTTCGGGTCGAGTGTATCTTCCAGGAACTCATTTAATTCCTGAAGGAATTGCTTACAGGTAAGCAAACGCGTCGTCCCCCTTCCGCTTGAACAGGCGGGTCAGCCTTTCGCGAAGCTGCAGCCTTGCACGTAGAAGGCGGCTCTTTACCGCCGATATAGATAAGCCCAACGTCTCAGCCGTCTCCTCTATCGACAGTTCTTCGATGTCCCTCAACACGAAAACGGTTCGGTAAGCCGGCTTCAAACTTTGTATCGCTTCGTCCAATATACCCGCTAACTCTTCCCGTGAGTACGTCTGCTCCGGATTTTCGTCCCAAACGGCGATTTCACGGGGCATTTCGTCTTCGCCCGTATCGATAGGGTCGTCGAGGGGTACGGTACGGTCGGAGCGGCGTTTCCGCAGCTTCATGAGAGCTTCATTTACGGCGATACGAACCAGCCAAGTGTAAAACTTCGAATTGCCCTGGAAATTATCGAGGTGAGTGTAGGCCTTCAGGAAGCTTTCCTGAAGGACATCTTCCGCATCATCATCATTTTGCGTAATCTGCTTGGCCATGCGGAAAATTCGGCGGTCATAGTGCTTTACAAGCTCGGAAAAAGCCTCAATGTCACCGGCTTTGGCGCGAGCGACCAATGCGGATTCATCGAAACCGGAAGGAGAGGATGTGGTCGTGGTACTCACACGGAGGGGGTCTTTTCAGTCTAGCAACGGAGGCCGTTAGACTACGGCGCAACGAGGTTTCAAACGTCTGATACCCTCGAATTTACCGAAAGAACAATGAGCAGTTTGACAGTTACTCTGCCCGATGGCAGTCAACAATCAGTACCCGTAGGAATCCGTCCGATCGATATAGCGAAGTCCATCAGCCCGCGGCTCGCCGGGGATGCGATCGTTGCGAGAGTTGATGGAAACCTCTTCGATCTGACACGACCACTCGAAAGCGACGCGAAAGTCGAGATTCTCACGACCAAAAACCCGGGATCGTTGGAGGTCTGCCGGCATTCCACGGCGCATTTGCTGGCGGCTGCGGTGCTCGAATTATTTCCCGAGACCAAGCTCGGCATGGGGCCGCCTACTGAGTCGGGCTTTTATTACGATTTTCAGCGGGAAACGAAGTTTACGCAAGACGATCTCGAGAAGATCGAAACCCGGATGCGGGAACTACAAAGCAGAAACTTGCCATTTGAGCGAAAACTTACGCCCAAGAACGAGGGTCTAGAAAAGTACAAAGGTGACTGGATGAAGCGCGAACTCATTGAGGAACGCGCCGGGGACATCTTCTCTGAGTACACACTGGGGCCCAATTTCATCGATTTCTGCCGTGGGCCACATGTCCCTTCAACGGAAAAACTGAAAGCCTTCAGGCTGCTTTCGATTGCGGGCGCTTATTGGAAGGGCAGCGAGAAAAATCCGCAACTGCAGCGAATCTACGGAACGGCATTCTTTACGAAGAAAGAGCTGGACGATTATCTGAATCGGCTAGAAGAGGCCAAGAAACGAGATCACCGCCGCATCGGTAAGGAACTCGAACTGTTCGCGGTGAGCGAACTGGTTGGCGCGGGACTTCCTCTTTGGCTTCCGAAGGGTGCGACAGTTCGCCGGCTGCTCGAAGAATACATCCTCGAGAAAGAGCGGTTGGCGGGATACCAGCACGTCTATACGCCAGATCTGGCGAAAGTGGAACTCTATGAACGCTCCGGGCATTGGGAACATTACCACGAAGACATGTTTCCGCCGATGGACCTGGAGACGGAACGCATGGTCCTGCGGCCGATGAATTGTCCGCACCACATCCTGATCTATAGAACGAAAATGCGAAGCTACCGCGATTTGCCGGTGCGCATTGCGGAGCTGGGAACGATGTACCGTTACGAGCGTTCAGGGGTTCTGAGCGGGCTCAGCCGGGTGCGGTGCATGACGCTGAACGATGCACACATCTTCTGTACACCGGATCAGATCAAGGACGAGTTCACGAAGGTGATGCAACTGGTGGAGCAAGCGTATCGCGATCTCGGAATCAAGCAGTATAGTTACCGGCTGTCGCTAGGGGACAGAGCGAATACCGAGAAATACGTTGCCAACGACGAGATGTGGTCACTGGCCGAGCGTGTTTTACGCGAGGCAATGGATTCGCTGGGATTGCCTTACACAGAAGCTCCCGGAGAGGCTGCTTTCTACGGCCCCAAGCTGGATATTCAACTCGCAGACGTGATGGGCCACGAAGAAACGTACTCGACGATTCAAATCGATTTTCACCTGCCGAACCGCTTCGATCTTGGTTACATCGGCGCAGATGGGCAGCAGCATCGTCCCGTAATGATTCACCGGGCGATCATCAGCACGATGGAGCGGATGACATCGTATCTCATTGAGCTTTACGGCGGAGCGTTCCCGGTGTGGCTGGCGCCGGTCCAGGCGATTGTGCTACCGATTGCGGACCGGCAGAACGAGTATGCCAGGCAGATTCATCAGAAGCTCATCACTTCCGGGTTCCGGGCGGAGATCGATGAACGAAGCGATAAGGTTAATCTCAAAATTCGAGAAGCGCAGCTTCAAAAGATCCCGTACATGCTGGTGATCGGCGACCGGGAAGCCCAAGCGGGGCAGGTGTCGGTCCGAAACCGAAAGCATGGCGATCAGGGTGCTGTCGGAGTGGATGAGTTCGTTTCTCGTCTCTCTCAGGTCGTCAGGGAGAAGAACTTAGAAGACTAGGGAACAGGATGACCCTGCTCACGGTCTTTCGGGTCTTGGCGTAATTCCTCCAGCGCCTCTTTCTCGAGCTCTTCGGAGGGCTTAATGTTGTTGATTGCGTAAAATCCCTCCAGTGTTCCGTGCGAGTCGGCCGCATCTTGCAAACTGCGAGCGGCTTCCTCAGCCTCGCCCGGTGCTTCTACTAGATTTTCCGGCTTATCGTGCTCTTCTTGGGTCGGCATGACGTTTGGGTCCTCGTTCTTAGGACTGAAAGGCCGCCGAGGCGGTTTCCGGATCATTGCTAATCGGCCGGGAGATCAGAGAGCAGCGGTGATGGATAGGTAATCCGCGATCCTTCCACACGGGCCCAGGGTGTGAGCTTGTGGGGTTTTGAACTCTGGGCTGTCATGATGTCGTACACCGACGCTCCCCGGACCAGCAGCGCATCCCCGACGAGCGATCGATGGCATCTCCACGGCAGCGCTTCGGCGCACATAATCGCCGCGCGTTTCTGAGATGCGATTACGAGGAGCTCTTCCAGCGCTTTCTCGAACGGCGCAGTCTGCATGTAATCCGCATAGCCTCGAAAGGATTGATTCTGCCATCCGGTATTGAGCGAATCTTTGCGGGCCCGGCGCAATCCTCCGAGGTCCGCGAGATGCACATAGGCGATTCCGTTGCTCGTGAGAAATCGATTGAGTTCCGCTCCCTCGAACTGCGGATTCCGGCGCGAGCGGGGCACCGTTCGGATATCCGCCAGAACTTCGATCGTAAAGGCGCGGAGGATCTGCAGAAATCCTTCGGCTGAGCGGGTCGAATGTCCAATTGTGTAGACAGCTGTCACTGCGCTGCAGGCTTGATACGCAGTACGGCTTTCGCGTCGACATGGTCGAACTGCATCGGGAAACTCTTGCCGATATAGTACGCTGGCCACTGGTCTTTGTAATGAGGAGACGCAACGAATCCCGACTCGCCGAGCACCACATTTTGTACGGATTTGTCGAGATCTCCGAGATCGACGACCATTCGCTCGGAAGGACCAAGGTTGCCCGTGGTTTGCTTGACGGTAGTGCCGGAGCCGCTCATCTCAACGGGTCCAATATCGAAGAAGCGGTCGGCAAGAGGCAGATTCTTGCCGAGCGGATGCTCGAATTTCCACTGAAGCATGCGTCCCCATTTCCAGTTCGCGACGGGTGTCCCTTGCGCTCGCCGCCCTTCTTGCAGAGCAGAGCTGAAACGATCGACTAACCAGCAGTCCCAATCATCCTTCGCGATCCATCCGCGTGGACGAGAACGCAAGAGATCTTGAATAATTTCCGGGCGGGGAAGAATATCGGGAATAGGTGGATGGTTGCGTGTTAAGGGACCGTAGCCGACGGCGGTTGGGCCGGGCTTTCCGGTTTTATTCTGGTAGTTCTGCGGCGCCGACTGTAGTGTCGCTTGACTTCCCTGGTTTAGTTCCGGCTGTAGAAGCGACGAAACCAGCGTGGTTCCGATCTGGCTGCTGAGAAGCTCGGTGATCATGGGCGCGGCTTGATCTTTTTCCATCTGCCCATTCCAGCGGCGCAGGACTTCGACAGCGGCGCTCACAAGTGGATCTTTACTGCCGTGACGGTCGACGGCAGCGAGGATTTGCTGAGCGAGAAAGTGGTCATACGCGGAATAGACGTCCTTCTGCACTGCGAGGATGTCGTCAACGGTGAGTCCGGGTTTGGCGGCGAGCAAGGAACGAATCTGGCTCACGCGGTACTTGTCAGCGAAACTTCCGTTAACGCGATAGGGGAAGCCAGGTGGAAACGGATTTTGATTCGCGGTCGCGATGATTCCAGAACCGGGATTGTAAATTGAGGGCATCTGCTCGAAGGGGATGTAGCCGGTCCATTCGGATTGGCCCGATGCGCCATCAAGAGGTGAATCGCCATCGAATCCATTCCGGATAGGTACACGTCCCGCGGCCTGATAGCCGATATTTCCCTTCGCATCGGCATAGACAAAGTTCTGTGCCGCGGCCCAGTATCCGCTAAGAGCCTGGCGAAATTGCTGCCAATTCTGTGCGCGGTCGATGTCGAAAAAAGGAAATCGAAACCCGTCCGTGGCGCTCCATCGCATACTGTAGCTCTTTCCGTTTTCCTGAATAACGATTGGACCGTGGCGAGTCACCCACGTGTCGAGTTCGACCGGCTTGCGATCACGAATGCCGATCCATTCGCGATCTAATTGAGCTTGCTCGACACTACCGCGGAATAAATAGCGTCCCGTTCGCAAATCGATCTGCTCGACGTAGAGATCCATCACGTCCGCCTGCAGGTTCGTGACACCCCATGCGATTTGCCGATTGTGACCGCTGATCACCGAAGGAAGGCCGGGAAGGGCGACACCGGAAACGTCGAGACCTGGAGCTTTCAGATGAACCAGATGCCAGGTGGTAGGGACGCTGTATTTCAGGTGTGGATCATTAGCAGCCATGGGCTTGCCATCTGCCGTGTGTGCACCCGAGACGACCCAGGCGTTCGACCCCGGGCTTACATATTGGCCCTGAATTGATGGGAATAACAACCGAACCTTCGCAGGATCTGCCATTTGGAGCAAGGCGCCTTTGTCGAACTCGAATTTGGAAGAATCCGTCAGATCGCGGACCATAACGATGCCGACCAGCAGCGAATCGACGGGCGTCCACGGTCGTGGATCGTAGGCATGACCTGGCACTGAAAATTCGAGCGAGTAGTCGCCTCGATGGGTATCGATGAAGTAGTTGACACCGCGCGCGTATTCAACCAACAGTTCTCGTTCATCCGGGAGAAGGTGCTCCATATACGCTTCCGCGATGGCACGCATGCGCATCTTGCGGGCACGCTCGTCCAGCTCAAGCGCTGGCAGTCCGAAGACCTCCGCTAGTTCCCCTGCTCCGAGACGCCGCAGCGTATCCATTTGCCACAACCGGTCCTGCGCGGTCGCATAGCCTTGCAGAAAAATGGCATCCTGCCAGGAGGACGCTTGGATATGCGGAACACCCCGCGCGTCGCGACTGATAACGGCCGGCGCGTGGATCGGCGCCGGGATTTCACCCGAAGTTTTCGGCAGTGGACGTACAGCGTACCAATAGACCGCAATGGCGATGAGCACAACGAGAACCGCTATGCTCACATTGATAATGCGCACCAGGCGGGTCAGCAATTCCCGATTTTACTCTGTCGCTCTGGAGTGCTCAGCGGCGGAGCCGTCAGTCCCGTAGCAGCGGTATGGGCATTCGTTTCGCGATTCTGTTCATCATCTTAGCCGCCAATGGGTTCTTCGCGGCGGCGGAAGTATCGCTTGTTTCAGTACGCCACTCCCGTTTGCGAGAGCTCGCGGAGCAGGGGCAGGCCGGGGCACAGAGCGCGTTGAATCTGCTCGCGAATCCGGGCCGCTTGTTATCGGTGACCCAGGTTGGGATCACGCTGGCGAGTCTGGGACTTGGGTGGGCGGGTGAAGACACGCTTTACCGTCTGTTACGGAACGTACTCGATCCGTTGGGTCTACCAGGCTCGCCCGTGTTGCTCCATGGTGTCGCGTTCGCAATGGCGTTTCTGATCATCAGCTACGCGCACGTGATTCTGGGCGAGGTGGTTCCCAAGAACCTCGCTATTGAAAAAGCAGACCGGCTGGCAGTGCTTGCAGCTCCTCCGCTGCTGGTGTTTTATCGCATATCGCAGCCGTTTGAGGTGATCATTGAGCGCTCTTCGGCTTTCATTCTTCGATTGCTCGGGCTTGGTACGGGACATGCGCGCGGCGGACACACGCCGGAAGAACTGAAATACATTGTGCAATCGAGCCGCCACGAAGGGCATCTTCAGCAATTCGAACAGGATGCGATTCAACGCCTGATCGAGCTGTCCGATTACTCTGCGCGCGAGATTATGACGCCCAGGCACAGTATCGTTTCGCTGCCTGTCGATGCAGAATTGGAACACGTCCTCAGTGTTATGGCGGAGCACAAGTTCACGCGAGTTCCGATTTACGAGGATCGCCCGGAACAAATTATCGGGATCGTGCACTACAAGGATCTGATGCGGGTCTGGGATGAGCGGCGTTTCGCCCATGACCGGCGTCGCGACGCACGGCCTTTCCGGCTGCGGCGCTTCATCCGAAAACCTCTGGTGGTTCCGGAGACAAAGCCGCTGAATCAACTGATCGATGAATTTCGCACGAGCCATACACATCTGGCGCTAGTGGTAGATGAGTTTGGCACCGTAACGGGACTCGTTACCTTGGAAGACGTACTCGAGCAAATCTTCGGGGACATTGGAGACGAGCACGATGCAGTTCGCCCGACGCCTTCCTATCAGGACAAAGTGCTTCAGCTGGAGGGTGGAACAACGATTCGCGATCTGGAGACGCGGTACAACCTGGTTTTGCCGGCCGAGGCTGGTTTCGAAACGCTGGCGGGATTCCTGCTGTTCCAGTTCGGACACATTCCCAAAGTGAAGGACTCGATTGAGTATGGCGGGCGACGTTTCACGGTCACAAAAATGGATCACAATCGCATTGCGACGGTTCTGATCGAGAAGCTCGAACCGAAAGCGCAACCCGATCCGATGAATGAGGGGTAATACCTTAGTCCTCACATAGGTTCAAATTTGATCCGTACATTGCCGATACGGAGAGCGAGTATAAGAGGTTGCGCTCCTAGTTTGCTGCCTGATCAGAATATTCGGGAACAGCCGACAAACCCATGAAATGGTCGCTAGAGAAAAGCGTTGCAGGCGGGCTGGGACTTGCCTGCGCAACGCTTGTTCTGATCGGCCTAGTCCAGTACGCCACAGTCCGATCGGTAGTCGGAACGGTGGGGTGGGTTGCACATACTGACGGAGTCCTGGCGGAAATTGAGGCAACGGTTTCCGCAGTCGAGGACGCTGAGACGTTCGCCCACGAATATGCGTTAGCGGCGCAAAACGAAGACGCGGAACATTTAGAAGACACCATTCAGAGTGCATACGCGCACGAAAGACGTTTGCACTCGCTGACAGCCGACAATCCGCGGCAGCGGAAGCGGCTGGAAGGTTTTGATACCCTTCTAGCACACCGGTTTGCACTGCTGAATGAGTTGGTAAAGCTGCGGCGCGTGAGCGGACGTGATGCGGCAGCTCAATTCGTCGCGAGCGGCTTAGGCCGCACTTACAAATTGGCTATCAAGACGACGGTTCAGGAGCTTGAAAACGAGGAATATTTCTTACTGAGCCAGCGCAACGAAGCCGCTCGGTCCGGCACCACCCGTGCTTTGGCCGTAACCGGTTGCGGAACGCTAGCGGGTTTGATGCTGGTGGCCTTTGCGGCCGCAATCAGTCATCGAGCCATCAGCGAGCGGCGGCAACTGGAGCAAAAGGCCGCGCATGAAAAGTATCTACTCACAACACTAATGGATAACGTGCCGGCTAACATCTTCTTCAAAGACCTCCAGAGCCGG
Organism: uncultured Acidobacteriaceae bacterium; assembly: GCA_963722935.1. GTDB lineage: Bacteria > Acidobacteriota > Terriglobia > Bryobacterales > Bryobacteraceae > Bog-105. The sequence continues at coordinate 1,630,735 of CAVROY010000004.1, forward strand.
TTTACACGAATCAACAAAGCGCTCGCACGGGGCTTTGGATTGACGGACACAGCCGAGGCAGTCGGAAAGACCGATGCCGATTTTTTCACAAGTGAGCACGCGAACGCGGCGCTAGCCGATGAACAGGAGATCATTCGCAGCGGACGCCCGATGCTGATTAAAGATGAGCGGGAGACTTGGCCGGACCGGCCCGATACATGGGTTACAACCTCAAAATTGCCTCTGCATAACGCAGGCGGCCAGATTGTCGGCACGTTCGGTATCGCTCAAGATACGACAGCGCGAAAACGAAGCGAGGAGGCACTTGAACACGCCAACGCAAAGCTGAAGGAGTGGGTCGGCGAACTCGAAGTGCGGGATCGCGAAAGTGTGCTGCTAACGGAAATGAGCGAACTGCTCCAGACCTGTGTAAACGAGGATGAGGCGCAGAATATCGTAAGCCAATTTGCGAGACACCTGTTCGAGCAACACTCAGGCGCGTTATGCATGATCAAATCCTCCCGTAACCTGGTGGAGACGACAGCCATTTGGGGACAAGCTGCAACTTGCGAGGGAATCTTCACTCCGGAGCAGTGCTGGGCACTGCGCCGTGGCCGCTTGCACATGGCCGGGCGCGCTCACGTGGCGCCTAATTGTGAGCACGTGCGAAGGGACTTTGCCGGCACTTATCTGTGCGTGCCTATGATGGCCCATGGCGAAGCGCTTGGTATTTTGCACTTGTCTTCTGCAGCGCGTGAAAATACCGAGGCTACGGCAATCCGCGCTCTTGCGGCCACCGTTGCCGAACGTGTCGGGCTGGCGCTCGCTAATCTGCGACTCCGTGAAGCGTTGCGGGCTCAATCCATCCGGGATTCGCTGACCGGTCTCTTCAACCGCCGGTATATGGAAGAATCGCTGGAGCGCGAACTTCGCCGCGCCGAGCGGAACGAAAAATCTGTCGCTGCAATCATGATCGATCTGGATCATTTCAAACGATTCAATGATACGTTCGGGCACGATGCAGGCGATACATTGCTTCGTGAGTTTGGCAATATGCTTCGCACACGAACGCGCAAAGAGGATATCGCGTGCCGTTATGGCGGCGAGGAGTTTATAGTGATCCTGCCAGATGCGAGCCTGGAAAACGGTTATGGCCGCGCCGAGGAGTGGCGCGAGGCGGTAAAGCATTTCGATCTGGGTGCACGTGGACAATCGTGGGGTTCCGTTTCGGCTTCTTTCGGAATCGCTCTGTACCCGGAGCATGCGCAAACCAGTGAGACTCTTTTGCGTGCTGCCGACACGGCATTGTACGAGGCTAAAAGCAATGGGCGCGACCGAGTTGTCCTGGCGCCTGAAGTCTACGCCTGAAGCTGTAGCTTCCGCATCTTCTGTCCCGCGACCCTGCTCAAGTAGCTGGCGAGCGGATGTCCCGTCTGAACGTGCTTCAGGTGCGGGGCAATCTCGATCAGCGGCTCCAACATGAATCGCCGTTCCACCAAGCCCGGGTGTGGAACGGTCAGTTTCGACATGTTTATGACTCTGTTGGCAAACAGCAGGATATCTATGTCAATGATGCGCGGCCCTTTGGGCGACGCGCTGGCGCGCACTCGACCCATTTCGCGCTCGATCGCCTGCAATTGCGTCAAAAGCTGAAGCGGGAAATAGCGCGTTTGGCACTCGACTGCCATATTGAGAAACCAAGGCTGGTGAAGCACCTCCTGGGGCTCCGTCTCATATATCGCAGAGCGAGACACGACCTTAACGTCCGCAGCTTCGAGTCTCTCGAGGGCACGCTCGAGGTTTTGCTCGCGATGGCCGAGATTGGATCCAAGCGAAAGGTAAACCGATTTAACCGACATGCAGGAGGTACAGCTTGCCGAGTCAGAAAAGCGTGTCTTGTGAATTTGCGAATCGATGCCGTCTCGGGATTTGAAAGTACTCGAAGGCGCGATCGGTGGCGATGCGCCCACGTGGAGTGCGGTCTAAGAATCCGAGCTGCAACAGGTAAGGCTCGTACACTTCCTCAATGGTGTCCGCCTGTTCGTCGATTGACGCGGCAATCGTGCTGAGTCCGACGGGCCCGCCAGCGTACTTCCCCGCAACCGTCAGCATGATCTTTTGATCCACTTCATCCAATCCATAGCGGTCCACTTTTAACAGGTTCAAAGCGGCTTCCGCCACGTTCAGATCGATATGCCCTTCGGCGCGCACCTGAGCGTAGTCGCGAACGCGCCGTAATAACCTGTTGGCAATGCGAGGCGTACCGCGGCCTCGGCGCGCAATCTCTCGCGCAGCATCGGCAGTAATCTCCACGCTCAATAAGCCGGCGGAGCGCTCGACGATTTTCGCGAGAGTTTCTTCATCGTAAGGATCAAGACGCAGGACGATACCGAAGCGCCCTCGCAGAGGCGCGCTTAATAATCCCTGCCGAGTCGTGGCGCCCACTGCGGTAAAGCGAGGCAGAGCCATGGAATGCGTGCGGGCGCCGGGCCCGCTTCCGATCAGGATGTCGAGGCGGAAATCCTCGAGCGCCGAGTACAATGTTTCTTCGATATCGGGCAAGAGACGGTGGATTTCATCAATGAAGAAGACCTGGTGCGGCTTCACATTGGTGAGGACACCCGTTAAGTCGAGCTTCTTCATGAGCACCGGTCCGGCGGTCTGGTCAATCGTGACTGCCAATTCGTTAGCGATTATGCTCGCCAGAGTTGTTTTGCCGAGCCCCGGCGGTCCGCAAAGTAACACGTGATCCATCGCCTCGCCCCGCTTCTTGGCTGCTTCGATGGCGATCGAGAGCTGCTCGCGGACGTGCGGCTGCCCTGCGAAATCGGCCAATCGCGTAGGACGAAGAGCCGCTTCGAACTGGCGTTCATCTTCCTGTTGTGCGGAAGACACCATTCCCGCGGGTCGCATCAGATTCTCACCTTAACGCACCAAGGCCAGGGCTGCCCGAAAGAATGGCTCGAAGTCTTCGGGAGCGCCCCGTTCTTTCGCCTTGCGGATGGCCTCCTCCGCAGACGGACGGGAGCAACCAAGATTCTGTAATGCGGAGAGGACATCGCGTTCCAGCGTGCTGAAAGAAATCCCAACATCGCCAGACGCAGCGAGTTTGCCCGGAATTTCCACGTTCGCCAACTTCTCTTTGAGCTCGAGCACGATTCGCTCCGCGGTCTTCTTTCCGACGCCTGGAATGCGAACCAGGCGCGCTACATCGCCGTTGCGAATTGCTGAAATGAGATCAGGCGTCGGGAGGCCTGATAAGACCGTGATGGCCAATTTTGGTCCGATGCCACTCACCGAGATGAGACGCTCAAAAACCAGCTTCTCTTCCGGGGTGGCGAAGCCGAAGAGTAACAGCGCATCCTCGCGTACGTGGGTGTAAATGCGTAGCGAAACCGCTGCGCCTTCGCCAGGCAGCGAAGTGTACGTGGAGATTGGGATCTGTATTTCATAGCCGACGCCGCCGGCTTCAATAACGACCTGGTTCGGATGTTTTTCAAGAACTGTCCCGCGTAGACGCCCAATCATTTGTCCGTTGACTCATTATGAGCATTTGGCCGCTGGATTGTAAGGGAGCCCAGATTAAGCAATTATCAACCTTCGACCGAGACAGTGAGCTTGTTCGGGTGCGAGGCTAGACATTGCGAAATGACTTCCATTGCAGCGGAGAGTTCTTCGCCGGTAAGCGCGAGCCGTGGGCCGCGGACCCGTTGACAGCCCCTGCCCGCATGTTCTTGTACCAGCTTGATCAGTTGTACAAATTTCGGGCCCGTGTCCATGCGCAAAAGCGGCAAAAACCAAGTGTAGAGCTCGTGCACTCTTTGTGTCTTTCCCTGTTGGGCAAGCTCGAACAGTTCCACGGACTCCTTGGGAAAGGCATTTGCGAGCCCGGCAATCCAGCCCACGGCACCGGCATAGACGGCCTCCACAATTACGTCGTCCACACCGCAAAGTATCTGCAGGCGGTTGCCGGCGATCACACGAAGGGCTGTGACGCGCCGCACATCGGCACTGGATTCCTTGATGGCCTGAAGGTTCGGGTGCTCCTCCAAGAGTTCGTGTACGTGCTCGGGTAGAAAATCTGTCGTGTAGGCGACGGGATTGTTGTACAACATGCAAGAGAGGTTGGTAGCCGAGAAGATAGCGCTCACGTGCGCCTTAATCTCGCGCCAGTCGCCAATGTAAACGTAGGGCGGAAGAACCATCAGACCGTGACACCCGATGGCTTTGGCTGAAGTGGCGATGGACACGGCCTCGGACGTGCTAAGTGAAGAGATACCTGCGATCACGTAAGCTCTATCACCAAAGGCACGTATGCAAGTCTCGAGCACTTCGCGCTTTTCAGTCAGAGTTAGTGTTGCGCCTTCACCCAAAGACCCGAGTGCGACAACCCCCTTGCAGCCGTTATCGATCAGCCAGCGGCAATGTTCGGCAAGAAAGCCGTGATCGATCGAGTAGTCCCGATTGAAGGGTGTCGTGATGGCGGGAATAACGCCACGCCATTCCATACTTTTCATTGTTTTGCCACTACCTCCTGCGAAGTGGGTTGATTGACGATCAGACTTTCAATGCGCGCCGGAAAAATGGGCGGCCGGATCGATTCAGTTTTCCAGCCGAAGAGAAAATCTGCAGCCGGGCCGCATACGCGGCCTTGACAGGGACCCATAGCGCAGCGAGTGTGCAACTTCGCCGCACGAAAAGACGAATGAGCCTCCAGGCGCTGGAAGGAAACGTCTTCGCAGCGACAGACGAGCGTATCGGGTTGCGGTAGCTTTTTTAACTCCGTCCGCAGAGCGAAACTGTTTTTCAGCGCTTCGGCGAAACCGCGAGCCTTCTTGCGTTTTGAAAAAAGGCGCTGCGCGGTGTCGAGACGTCCTGACGAAGCGAATCCGGCAATCTCGCCTTCTACGATGGACAGATCGACTCCGCCTATTCCCGTGCATTCACCGGCAGAAAATACATTTTCTATAGATGAGCGGCCATAGTCGTCAACCAGCACGGGCGATCCGTTCATCTCGCAGCCGAGCAGGGAGGCCAGCTCAGTGTTGGGATAGAGCCCGAAGGCAACCGCGGCGTAATCACAATCCTCGATCCAGCTTTTCGCGCCGCACCGAAGATGAAGACGTTCGAGGCGTTTAGCACCTTCCGCCACTTCCACCCAGCAACTCGTTTTATACGGGATGCCGGCGAGCGAGAGCTGTAACGTGCCAGCCTGTATCATCTTTTCGGGAAAGAGAAGCAGTCGTGCTGAAAAGCGAGCAAGCGCGCTCGCAGAGGCCTGCTCGGCGATTAATTTAACGCGCGCTCGATGCTTACGGAGATAAGCTGCAACGGCCAGCAAGAGGGGTCCGCTGCCGGCGATGACGATCCGCTTTCCAGCAATCGGCAGGCCCGACTTAGCAAGGGCCTGCAGTCCCCCGACACCCATTACACCCGGCAGCGTCCATCCGGGAAACGGAAGGAATAGCTCGCGTGCTCCGGTCGCGATGATGAGTTTATTGAAACGGCACTTCAGGGCTTCCCCTTGAGTTTCGACCAGTAAGGTTCGATTCCGAGCGTCGGCAGCAATGATCTGAGCGTTGGAAAGCAGGCGAATTCCCGATTGCTGAAATCGACCTGTCCATCTGCGTGAAAGAGAGTCTTGGTGCGCGGATCGGCCGCCTCTCCAGATCTGGCCGCCAGGTGTTGGATTGTCATCTATGACAATCACCTGCGCTCCGCTCTCGTGGGCTCGAAAGGCTGCGGCAATACCGGCCGGTCCTGCGCCTGCAACAATCGTTTCAGCGTTCCATTCCGAACCGGCAGGGACAATCATGCGGTCGAAACCACCATGCCATCGCGCACCGGAATTTGACAACTCCGGGAATTTGCGCGGCCGTCGATCGATACCCGGCATTCAAAACAGATGCCCATTCCACAGAGCGCCGCTCGCGGCTGTCCCGATACGGACGTGCGAAATCCGGTCTCGCCCGCTGCAAAGACGGCCGCCGCAACGGAGGCTCCAGCACTCACCTCAACGGGTTTCCCGTTGACCAAAACCGTCACTGTTTCACGCACGTAGAGCGAAGCTCCTGTTGGGATGGTACGGTTCGCGGGAGACGGCCGATGGACGCTCGAGGATCTCGTCTGCAAGAAGGCGGCCCGTAGCCAATGATGTGGAAATTCCCAGCCCTTCATGGCCAGTCGCTAGATAGACGTGTTCGTACCCGGGACACAAGCCGATGAGCGGGAGCTTATCGGGCGTCGCCGCGCGAAACCCCGCCCAGGTGCGGATTGCAGACAGATCGTGGAGAGCGGGCATGTATTCGATGGCGCGGGCCAGCATTCTGCTGAGCATTTGCTGGTCGATGCACGGCTCTTCTACGCCGTACTGACGCGAGGACCCAATTAAGATCTGGCCCGTGATTCGCGGCTGTGCATTGAAAGCGACCGAATCCGAAGTAGTCGAATGTGCACTCTTCAAATAACCCAGTTCGATAATCTGATGCCGGACAAAATTCGGATAGCGATCCGTTATCAGAAGATGGCCCTTGCGAGGGTGCACTTCGATTTCCGGCAGAAGCTTTCGAATGAGAGCCCCGGTAGCGAGTATCATGACGCCGGCGCTGAGATGACGTCCATCGCGCAACTGAAGCTGCGAATCAGATACTCGGATCACTTGCGATTCGAGGAATAGCTCCCCGCGGCGTTCACGCACTTTACGGATGAGATACCCCGCGGCCGATGGCGGATAGCAAACGCTGTCGGCAGGCAGGAGAAGCGCTCCTGCCATTCCGGGGCGAAGATGGGGCTCCGCTTCCTGCAACTGCGTGGAGTCAAGTATTTCGACGGGTATACCGCGCTGCGTGTAGAAACGGTGTTTGCGCCTGACTTCTTCGAATTCATCCTCGTCGGCGGCCACCCAGAGCGATCCGCAGGCCAAGTATTCGACGTCGTGCGGGAACTCGGGTGACAACTCGTGCCACAGATGTTGCGAATAGCTTGTCAGTCGAAACTGAGCTTCGGAATCGTCCATTACAGCTAAGTGGCCCATTCCTGCCGCGGTCGCGCCGCCGCCGACGACCGCTGTGCTTTCGCAAATCGCCACGCGCAATCCTGCGCCGGCAAGCTCATAGGCACACGCTGCTCCAACGATTCCTGCGCCGACAACAATGGCGTCAAAGGAATCCTGCAGCATTGTATACGTATAATGTATACCAACCTGTGGCTCCTAAGCGGCAGATTCATATCATCGATTCCCACACGGAGGGTGAGCCCACACGTGTCGTCATCGAGGGTGGACCGCCACTTGGCCGAGGACCGCTCTCCGAGCGTCTGCTAAGATTCCGAAACGATTACGACCACTACCGTTCGGCGATCGTGAACGAGCCGCGCGGTTCAGACGCTATCGTGGGGGCGTTATTGTGCGAGCCGCACCATCCGTCTTCTTCGGCAGGCGTCATTTTCTTCAACAATGTGGGATATCTCGGGATGTGCGGGCACGGCACGATTGGCCTTGCGGTAACGCTGGCGTATATCGGAAAAATCGCACTTGGCACTCACCGGATCGAGACTCCAGTTGGGGTGGTCGAAGCCCAGCTCCATGAGGCCGGTAAGGTAACGGTGAATAACGTTCCGAGTTACCGTTCCGCGGCCGATGTTTCGGTTGAAGTGGAAGGCTTCGGGATTGTCCGCGGCGACGTGGCCTGGGGTGGCAACTGGTTTTTTTTGACGCACAATTGCCCGTTCGAACTATCGCTCTCGAACCTCGACGCCTTAACCGACTACTGCTGGCGCATCCGTCAGGCTCTTGCGGCCGCCGGTATCGCAGGCAATGATGGCGGTGAAATCGATCACATCGAAGTTTACGGTCCGCCAACGGTTGCCGGCGCGAACAGCAAGAATTTTGTATTGTGTCCCGGCAAAAGTTATGACCGCTCCCCGTGTGGAACCGGTACGAGCGCAAAACTGGCGTGCCTTTATGCATCGGGACAACTGCGCGAAGGCCAAATCTGGCGTCAAGAAAGCCTGATCGGCAGCGTTTTCGAGGGCTCGATTACGGTGCGCGACGGCATCTTGTACCCGCATATTACGGGGTCGGCGTTCGTCAATTCGGAGGCATGGCTGGTGCTCGACGATCGCGATCCGTTTCAATGGGGCATTCGCGAATCGCGCGAGCTGGCTGCCGAATTCGCAGAGAGCCGAATTCATTGAACTACAGGTAACTCGTCATCGTGAGGCGCGTTCTGCCGGTTCCGGTTTCGCATCGCGAGATAGACCGGAACTCCAATGACTACGATCAGCAGCCCAGGCCACGTGCTCGAGGCACGATAGAGAAACAGCGCCAGCAAAATAGCCGCGGCGCCGACCATGTAAATGATCGGTACGAAGGGATAACCCAAGGTGCGGTAAGGGCGCTCGGCATCAGGGCGCGTGCGGCGGAGCCGTATCACACCAGCGATCGTGAGAATGTAAAAAATCAGCGCGGAAGAGATGACGTAATTGAGCAGATTGCTGTACAGATTTCCATATTGTTGTGTCTGAGAGTTGAAGGTGCGCGGCAGAACGAGAGCTGAGGCCCAGATACCCTGTATGAGGAGCGACCGGCCTGGAACTTTGGCCTTGTTTAGCGTCGCTGCCATCCGCAGAAACAGCCCGTTCTTAGCCATTGCATAGTAGACACGCGGTCCGGCCAAAACCAGGCTATTAGCGCATCCAAAGGTCGAAACCATGATTGCGATCGCCATAATAAAGCTCCCCCATCCCGGCGCAATGGCCTCGAGCATCGCGGTTGCGACACGGTCGGATGGCGCCTGCTGAATGGCCACGAGCGGCAGTGTCAGCAGATAAGCGACGTTGGCGAGCAAGTACAGTGCGATTACCGTGATCGTTCCGATAATTAGCGATTTGGGCAGTGTACGACGCGGGTCTTTGACTTCACCGGCAGCGAAGGTGACGTCATGCCACGAATCGGCGGAAAATAGAGAGCCCGACTGCGAAATGCAGATGGCGATGAACAAACCGAAAGTGGTTGCAGCAGTCAGTCCAGCGGACAGCGGCGCAAGATTTGTTTGTTGCCACAAATGCGCGAAGTTTCGCTCGATTGCGGCAGGATTGCGGCCGGCAATGGCGCCTGCCAGAATCAGACCGACCAGAGCGCCTGTCTTGGCAACCGTGAACAGGTTTTGCACGATTTTGCCATAGCGTATGCCGCGGCTGTTTGTCCACGTCAGCAGCGCGATCACTCCAATTGCAATCAACTGGGTTGTCGAGAGCGAAACTGCGTAGCCGCTGGAGATGTGGATGGGAGGAACGATGTAGCGTTGCTCCGAAATGGCTGGAAAGAGAATCCCTGCGAAGCGCGCGAAGGCCACCGCCACGGCCGCAATCGTACCGGTCTGAATAACCGTGAAGAGTGTCCAGCCATACAAGAAGCCCCACAGCGGCGAGAACGCCTCGCGGAGGTAGATGTACATGCCACCGGCCTCTGGCATCATGGAAGCCAGTTCGCCGTAGGAGATCGCGGCCGCAATGGTGAGGACACCCGTAATGATCCAGGCGACGAGCAGCCATCCGCTGCTGCCCAAGGTCCGTGCCATGTCTGCGGGAACGATAAAGATGCCCGATCCGATCATCGTTCCGACGACGATCATCACGGAATCGAACATCCCCAGTTCCCGAATAAAGCCTGAACTCTTACTGTTTTGATCACCAGTCATGTTTGAGGGCCGTCTAGGTCAAGATACATCCTGAGCAAGACAATTTTGGAAATTGGACGAGATACCATGATCCAAGACTGAACGGGCCGTCCGCACTTTTTGCTTTAGGTGTGCCGTTCCGGAGAACCACATGTACGGCCAGGCGCTTAGAATTAGTTTTCGAGTTAAACAAATTTGGAGAAAACGGAACAGTGCCCCACAAACTTCTCTCACTCAGCCCCGTAGATCTGATCATTATCGGGCTCTATTTTGTGATGGTTCTCGGAATCGGCTTCTATCTGAAACGGTTCACGAAAACAGGCGAAGACTTCTTTTTGGCCGGTCGGGATATGACCTCCTGGATTGCGGGATTGAGTTTCGTTGCCGCGAACCTGGGGTCGTTGGAGTTGATGGGATGGGCGGGCTCCGCATATCAATACGGGATTCTCGCGACTCATTGGTATTGGATCGGCGCGATTCCCGCAATGCTTTTTTTGGGAATCGTGATGATGCCGTTCTACTACATCTCGCGCACTCACTCGGTGCCGGGATACCTGAAGCTGCGATTTGGCGAAGGGGCGCGAACACTGTCCGCGATCACATTCGCATTTATGACGGTGCTCATGAGCGGTATCAATATGTACTCGATGGCGCTGGTCATGAAGATCGTACTGGGCTGGGATATCGGTTTCAGCATCTGGATCTCGTCGCTTACCGTCGCAGCATACGTTTTTCTCGGCGGCCTGCTCTCTGCAATATTTAACGAAGTTCTGCAGTTCTTTCTGATCTGGCTGGGCGCGATTGTCATTTCGGTGCTCGGGCTGGTCGAGGCGGGTGGATGGAGTGGGATGGTGAATCGCATTCACGCCAACTTCCCCGGGCAGGACTATACGCATCTCTGGCACGGGCTTGGCTCGTTTACAACCAACCCGATGGGCATTCACTGGACCGGAATCGTTCTTGGACTTGGCTTTGTCATCTCGTTTGGTTACTGGACCACGGATTTTCTAGTGGTGCAACGAGTCCTTGCCGCCAAGGACCTGCGGAGCGCAAAAATGGCTCCCATTATCGGATCCGCATTCAAAATGGCGGTTCCATTTATTGTGATTTTGCCCGGATTACTGGCACTGGCGGTTTTGCCCATGAAACTGGTAGGCGAATCGCAGGCTGGAGCAAACTCATACACGTACAACGAAGTATTGCCGCTTATGCTCGCCCGGTACTGCGGTCCGGGATTGCTGGGTTTGGGAATCACAGCGCTCATCGCCGGCTTCATGTCTGGCATGGCGGGTAATGTGAGCGCCTTTGCTACGGTTTGGACCTATGACATTTATCGAGCACTGATCCGCAAGGACGCGACGGACCAGCACTACGTGGCGATGGGAAGGTGGTGCACCGTGCTGGGCGTGCTGATCAGCATTGGGACGGCTTATCTGGTGATGCAGTTCCTCAGCATCATGGATTATGTCCAGGCATTGTTTGCGACATTCATAGCGCCGCTGTTCGGAACGGTCATTCTGGGCATGCTATGGAAGCGCGCGACAGCGGCAGCGGGTTTTTGGGGCTTGTTTGTGGGCACATTAGGCTCGCTGGGAATGTGGATCTGGCTGAGATCCGATCCAGCAGCTTTGGGCTATATCGCCTTATCGCCGCGTGCGAAACCGATGGCGGAGGACATGTATCGCGCGCTCTGGTCGTGGATTCTTTGTGTCGTTGTCACGGTTGTGGTGAGTCTTGCTACAAAACCAAAACCCGCTTCTGAGCTTACGGGTCTTGTATACGGCGCGACTGGGATACCGTCGGAAGGAAGCGTACCGCTGATTCATCGGCCGATCTTCTGGGCAGGGGTCGTTCTGGTCGTCTTCGTCATCCTGAACGTGATTTTCTGGTAGCGGCAGCGAAGTATTTGAATTGCGACGTTTACTGGCATGGCTGATCGGCTGGCCGGTTTGGCGCTTTTGCAGCTTCTGCGGCCGGGCGACGATGGCCATCCTGCCCAAGACGGTCGAGCAACGGGCGGCAATCCTGCGCTTGCGAACGGAAACAGAATTATGCTCCGCAGCATCCGTCGATCCGCCGCCCGTCACCTTCTGGGGAGCGAAACGCACGCGGTTAAGAAAACTGATCGCCTTCAGCGATCCGCGTGCTTTCCTGACCTGGAGCGCGCTCGCCGAGACAATGTTCCCGGAGCCGTATGCGCGTTTCGCTTTGATCGAGCTTCGTGATCTCAGAAAAAGCGGCAATTGGGCAGTTTGGCGCAGGGCAATCCGGGAACGGGCAATCGGCCTCCCATTTCCTTGTTTTTATGATCCGCTCACCAGTTCCAACGCGATTCATCACGGCTATCACCTGCACCGCTTGCAGGCTGAAACGGGAGTGCAGGTGTCCGATTTCGGCTTGATTCTGGAACTGGGCGGAGGATATGGCTCGTTGTGCCGGATCGCACACGGACGGCGATTTGCAGGGCGCTATGTTCTTTATGACCTGCCCGAACTTTGCGCGCTGCAGCGGTATTACCTGGATTCTTTGGGCATCTCAGGAGTCGAAACTGTTTCTAATGTTGCTGAGCTGCGGGCCAAGCTTGAACAGCCCCGCTGTGGTCCGCGACTTTTTGTCGCCACTTGGTCCCTGAGTGAGAGCCCGTTGGATTTTCGGGCGTGGATTGAGGAAGTGATCGACGGATTTGATGCGTTTCTGATTGCGTACCAAAAAGAATTCCTCGAAATCGATAACGAGGCATTCTTTGCGGGATGGCAGCGCAGGTTCTCCGGAGTGCAATGGACCGTGTCGAACATCGATCATCTGCCGGGGAACGCTTATTTATTCGGCCGCAGACGCTAGAATGCCATCGAAGATGCGGAGCTTCGGCGAAATAGTATTTCGAGCGCGCCAGGAAACTGCAAATTTTTTCCTCTTGGTCTTCCCGCCGGTATTTTCGGGCACAATGGCTCCGCGACTCAATCTGCCGAATGCAGGGGCGATCAGAGAGGCATTGACCGGCAGTGAATATTGCCGGTTTGTGGAGGGAACGGCGGAGGAAATTACTGCCCACAGATTTCCGATCTTCGGAACTGTCATCGAAACAGGTCCCGAGATTCACTGGCGTCGCGATTACATGCAAGGCAAAGAATCGGGACTCGCGTATTTCCGGCGTGTTCCCTATCTGGACTTCGCCGCAGTCGGCGATCACAAATTTATTTGGGAGTTGAACCGCCACCAACACCTTGTGCTGCTTGCGCAGGCATTCCTGTTCACGCGTCGCGGTACTTTCATTCGTGAGATTGTTGGCCAGCTGGAAAGCTGGTTCGAACAAAATCCGTTCCAGCGAGGCATTAACTGGGCGAGCGCCCTTGAGGTGGCGTTTCGGGCGCTCTCATGGATTTGGATCTACCATCTGGTCGGTACCGAGCTTCAGGAAGATTTCAGAGGGCGGTTTCTAACTCAGCTCTATCGACACGGACGGCACTTAGCCGAGAATCTGTCGATCTATTTTTCTCCGAATACGCATTTGCTGGGTGAAGCTGTGGCCCTGCATGCGCTAGCAACATTGTTCGATGCGTTCCCACCGGCTCGAATATGGCGGACACGAAGTGCAGAGATTATCGAGAGACAGCTCGCGTTTCAGGTCAGGCCGGACGGTTCGCACTTCGAGCAATCCACTTATTACCATGTCTACGCGCTCGATCTTTTTCTGTTTTTTTTCGTGCTTGCCGAACGACCCCAGGGATTTCGCGCTGTTCTGACGCGCATGGGAGAGTATTTGCTTTGGCTGCTTGGTCCTGCGGGGCGGATCGCGTTTTGCGGCGACGATGATGGAGGCCGTCTGTTCCACCCATACGGGGAGCGCGACCTGTTCGGCCGGGCCACTCTGGCGACCTGTGGGATTCTGCTGGGACATAAAGAATGGATCGGCGGGCCGGATGATATCTCCCAACAGGCGGCTTGGTGGCTGGGAGCCGAATGCTTGCGAGAGGCCTCACCGCAGAGGCAAATCGTATGTGGTGCTCGCTTATTTCCGGAGAGCGGTACGGCATTTCTTCAATCCGGTGATTTGTGGGTGCAAATCGACTGCGGACCGTTCGGATTTGGCGGAGCTGGGCACAGCCATTCGGACACGCTTAGTTTGGTCGCCTTTCTCAAAGACGAGCAGATTTTTGTGGACCCGGGGACCTACACGTATATCGGCGATCCCGGGGAACGAGACTGGTTTCGGGGATCGGGCGCGCACAATACGATCCGCATCGACGGACTCGACCAGGGAGATCGGGCGGGACCGTTCCGGTGGACCTCCAAGCCGCAAATTGCAATCGCTGCCTGGAAGCCGAGCCCGGACGGCGGATTTGTGGATGCGACCTGCCAATATAAAGGGTTTTCCCATCGCCGGCGGGTATTGTTGGCGTCCAGCCGCCTACTGGTTTTAGATGAGGTGGACGGACCACTTGGCGAGCACGCTTGCGAGCAGATTTGGCAACTCGGCTCGGCTGCATCTAAAGTGAATCTCGCATTCTCCATTCAGCCGCAGCGCGTCGATTCGCAGTTTTCACCTGTTTACGGGAAGAAAATTCCTGGAATCTCGCTGGTGGCAAACATGATCGGCACTTTTCCACTTCAGATCGCGATGCTGCTCACGTTGGACTCCCGGGCGAGCATCAGCGTCGAACAAGCTCGCGCCACTTTGGAATACCCTGTGACTTAAAGGACTCATTTCGACCCACCGATACAATGGTGGAGCCTCTCGCGATTAGGATTACGTCTTTGGACACCGCTGTTTCCCCCTCCCACATCGCCGTCGTCGGCCTCGGATACGTTGGCTGCGTGACTGCTGCCTGCCTTAGCAGCCTTGGGCATACGGTCACCGGCGTGGATCGCGACGAACACAAAATCGCAAGCGTATTGGCCGGCCGGGCGCCATTTTACGAGCCTGGACTGGAAGCTTTGGTCCAGGAGAGTGTTGCGCAAGGTTGACTTCGCGCCACGAATTCCTTGACCGACGCCATGAGGAATGCCGATATTGCGCTGATTTGCGTGGGCACGCCCTCCGAAAAGAACGGAAATCTTGGGTTGGACCAGTTGCGGCGAGTGGTTGGAGAAATTGCGCAAGGGCTTGCAACGCGGAGCAAGCCGCTGGTAGTTGCGATCCGGAGCACCGTGTTTCCGGGAACTTGTGAAGAAGTGGTCGCTCGGGTCCTTGGCTCTGGTGTCTCCGTCGTTTCGAATCCGGAGTTTCTACGCGAGGGCGTAGCCGTGCGCGATTTCATGGAGCCGTCGTTAGTCGTTGTCGGCGGGACTGACCGGGCCGCGGTGGAGCAAGTTGCGGAAATTTATCAGCCGCTGGGCGTGCCCGCGTGCCTGGTTTCTCTGCGGACCGCCGAGATGATTAAATACGCGTGCAACGCTTTCCACGCCTTGAAGATAGCGTTTGCCAATGAGATCGGCGCTCTCAGCTCCAGCCTGGGAGTGGATGGGCAGGAAGTGATGAGCACGGTTTCAAAGGATGTAAAGCTCAATGCCTCAGCCGCCTATCTGAAGCCCGGGTTTGCCTTTGGAGGATCGTGTTTGCCAAAGGATCTGCGGGCATTGATTTATCGCGCCGGACGGCTGGATTTGGATCTTCCTCTGCTTGAATCGGTGCTGCCCAGCAATCAGCAGCACCTCGAGCGGGCTATCTCCACCGTATGCGACTTGCCGGCGAGGCGAATCGGCGTCATCGGGCTGGCTTTCAAGGAAAACACCGACGATCTGCGCGAAAGCCCTGTAGTCTCTATGCTCGAGCAACTGATTGGCAAAGGCCGCGAAGTGCGCGTCTTCGATCCGCACATCCGGCTGGATGAGATTTACGGGACGAACCGGAATTTTATCTTGGAAACAATCCCTCATATTGGCCGGCTGATGGATGCGCACCTCGATACCCTGCTTGGGTGGGCGGACCATCTTGTTGTTGCTCAGAAGCAGAGCGACCCGATCGCGCGCCGAATAAAGGAATCGGGTCTGCCAGTGCTCGATCTCATCGGAAGCTCACTGTGGGCGCCTGCGATGGCGATGCGCTGAGGACCTTGCTCTTTGGCTGCAAATAAACTGGCCTGGAAGCTCACCTGGAACCAGCCGTCCTCCCGATAAAATGAGTAGACCAACGATGAGAAGATTGGCACGCTCGTGAAGCTCGCAGAAGCATTGTCGATTGTCCAAAAGGCGCCGTCTGAAGCGGCTCATTTTCCGGTACTACTCGCCTGCGGCTTCACGCCCCTTCATCTCGAAAACTACCTCGCTGCGCATCTGCAAAAGGTCATGCCGAGCCGCAAAGTCACTGTCAAAACGGGCCTTTACGAGAATGCAGCCGGTACTTTGGAGAGCTTAGCTTCAGGCGGTGCGCAGGCTGCCGCGCTGGTATTAGAGTGGGCCGATCTAGATCCGAGGCTTGGCTACCGTCACCTTGGCGGGTGGGGACATCGAGTAGCGGCCAGCATCCTCGAGGGCGTAGAAGGCCGCCTGGCGAGGCTGGAAGCGGCCATTCGCGAGGTACCCTCCGCCTCGAGACTGGTGGTTTCACTTCCTACGTTGCCCCTTCCGCCGGCGTTTCACACGACCGGCTGGCAAGTGAGTCAATCCGAGGTAATACTCGAAGAATCGATCGCCAAGTTCGCGCGGCGTATTCAAGAGTCGGACTCGGTTGTACTAGTCAATCGACAAACGCTAGATGCCGCGTCTCCTCCAGCAGCGAGATACGACTTCCGCTCCGACCTGCATACCGGGTTCCCATACAGCTTGGCGCATGCCGACGCGCTGGCGACGGGATTGGCTGCCTTGATCAAGGCACCGGAGCCGAAGAAAGCGCTGATCACGGATCTCGATGATACGCTCTGGCTCGGGTTAGTGGGAGAGGTCGGACATCAGCACGTGAGCTGGGACTTGGCGAATAAGGGCCAGCTACACGGCCTCTACCAGCAGATGTTGCAAGCGCTGGCCGATCAAGGCGTCCTGATTGGAATCGCTAGCAAGAACTCGCCCGAAGAAGTGGAAAGAGCGCTTGCACGATCGGATCTGGCCGTCGCGAAAGACAAGATTTTTCCGATCGAGGTGCACTGGAACGCGAAATCTACTTCGGTCACGCGCATTTTGAAAACTTGGAATATCGGAGCTGACAGCGTGGTGTTTGTGGACGATAGTCCAATGGAGCTCGAAGAGGTCCGAGCCGCTCATCCTGGAATCGAGTGCCTCCGGTTTCCAAAGGGCGATTATGCGGCCGGCCTGGCATTGCTGCGAAGCCTGCGCGATCTCTTTGGCAAGCCGGGATTGTCCGAGGAAGACGCTTATAGGCTAAAGAGCATTCGAACCAGTCACGAGTTGGCGCAGACGAATGGGTCCGCCGACTCGGCCGAGCATTTTCTTGCAGAAGCGCAAGCTACGATCACCCTGGAGCACAACCCTCCTGAATCCGATAGACGCGTAGTGGAGCTGGTAAACAAGACAAACCAGTTCAACCTGAACGGCATCCGTTTTACGGAAGCGGAGTGGTTCGAGGATTTGCGCGAGCCGGGCCGTTTCGTTCTGGCCGTTTCCTATCAGGACAAGTTCGGGCCGCTCGGGAAAATCGCGGTACTACGCGGCCGGAAAGAAGGAACTTCGTTGCGCGTGGATGCATGGGTGATGAGCTGTCGTGCATTTTCGCGGCGCATCGAGCATCAGTGCTTGAGACAGCTCTTCCTGAGATACGGCGGCGATACTGTCGTGTTCGAGTTTAGAGCCACGGCGAAGAACACTCCCTTGCAGGATTTCCTGGCCGCGATGCTGGATACGCCGGTTACGGCAGAGGCGCGGCTCACGCGGGACGCATTCGAACGAAAGTGTCCAAACCTATATCACGACATCGTGGAGATCAATGGATAACCTGGAACAGCGGTTGGAGAATATATTTGCTACGGTTTTTCCGGACTTGTCTCCGGAAAAGATCAGAACGGCCTCGCAAGACTCTGTGGAGACCTGGGATTCCGTAGCTGCCATCACACTGGTAAACCTGATCGAAGAAGAATTCGGCATCGAAATGGATTTCGATGAAGTTGCTGAATTGACCTCCTTCGCAAAAATCGAAGGCTATTTGAAAGGAAAGCTCACTCATACCAGCGCTTAGCTTGCCGGAGCCGAACTCACAACTTGTGCGGTTGCACCATACCGGTTTTGTGGTCAACAGCATTGATGAGATTGTTCGATCATTTGCTCGTTCCGTGAATGCATCCTGGGACGGCTACATTTTTCACGATCCGATTCAGCGAGTCAAAGTGACTTTCCTGGTCATGCCAGGTACGGATGTTCAGATGGAACTGGTGGAGCCGGCTTCGGAGAAATCGCCGGTCCGTGCGTTCCTGGAAAAAGGCGGAGGCCTGCATCACCTGTGTTACGAGGTGCAAGATTGCGAGGAATCACTTAGACACCTGCGGAACTGTGGGGCTATGATCGTCAGTCGCGCAAAGCCCGCAGTTGCGTTCGAAGGCCGTCGAATCGCATGGGCGCTTACGGCGGAGAAACTGTTGATCGAACTCCTGGAAACGACCTTACGATGAATGCACGAGCCAAGACGATGGCGAAGCACTTGAATCGTGCGCCCGAGATTCTGCGCTGTGCCCGTCACACTGGGGATTGGCTGCGTTTAGCGCTTTGTTATGCGGGGTTGCGGCAGAGCAAATTTCCACTGGAAGTGCAGCTTCGCGACGGCCTCTCGTTTGAGTTTCGAGATTTGGCCGATGTGGCCACGTGGTGGCAGATCTTCTACCGTAACGTTTACCCTGTTGAGCCGACAGATCGAGTCATTATCGATGCTGGAGCGAATATTGGCGCTTTCACGTTGTATGCGCTCGCTGGCTCGCTTGAAGCCAAGGTAATCGCTATAGAGCCGTTTCCATCGACGTTTGCCCGCTTGCAGGCGGCTGTTGCGCGGTCTCCTTATCGCGGACGCGTGCGGCTCATCAATGCCGCTCTGAGCGCTGCGCCCGGCTCGGTTGCGATGCAGGCAGGAGAAATCGGGAGCCAATTCCGGCGCGTTCTGAGCAATGACTCGGCTCAACCCGCTGTCGCCGTCCCATCCTGTACGCTGCCTGAAATTCTTGATAGCGCCGGCACCGAAATCGATTTCTTGAAGATGGACATTGAGGGCAGCGAATACGCCTCAATTTTGAGTTCACCTGCGGAGACGCTCCGGCGTATCCGGCGTATAGCGATGGAGTTTCACCCGTTGTATACACCGGACGCGCCAAAACCCGCCGATCTTTTTGAGTATTTCGCCGATGCTGGATTCAACGCTACAGAAATTCAGGATCATGGGGAAGGCTACGGCATGGCGTACCTGCGGCGGAACTGACGTGGAGATAGGCGCATGGCTGCGTCATCCCGGCCGCTTGGTGCGCCACCGGCTGGTTAAGAATACAGCCGCGCTATTCATCGTTCAAGTCAGCTCGTACGTGGCGCCTCTCCTGGTGCTGCCTTATCTCTCGCGGGTTTTGAGCGTCGAGCATTTCGGCCTCATCGCTTTCGCGACCTCGTTTAACTGGTATTTCATAACGCTAGTCGAATACGGCTTCAATCTCACCGCAACGCGGCGAATCGCTATCTACCGGGACGATCCCGCGAAGGTTTCCCATATCTTCAGCTCCGTCATGGCTGCGAAAGCGCTGCTCACGGTGCTCGGCTTCGTCCTAATGATCGTGATCGTCATGGCGACGCCGAAACTGCGCCCGAATCTGCCCCTGTTCACGATCAGCTATATGGCAGTGCTGGGAGATCTGCTGTTTCCATTGTGGCTGTTTCAAGGTTTACAGAAGATGGAGAATCTCATCTGGCGAGATCTCTGCGCCAAGTGTCTGTCCCTGGGGCTGATTTTTGCGTTCGTACACCGGGATTCCGACTATCTTCTGGCCGCTGGTTTTCAAGCGGGAGCGACCGTCTTGGCGGGCATCCTGGGCCTGGTCACGGTTCCTTTCCTGACACCCGCACGTTGGGTATTGCCCAGCATGCAGGAGACGGTAACAGCCCTCCGGGAAGGATGGTCCGTGTTTCTCTCGATGGCGGCCATGTCGCTGACCTCCTCGACGAACATTCTTATCCTCGGGTTGCGCTCAGGGCCAGCCGAGGTTGCGTTCTACACCGCCGCAGGCCGGCTGATCGTGGCGCTTCGTATGCTCATTTTGCCGCTTGTGACCGCGTTGTATCCGCACATCAGCCATATGGCTCACGTCTCGCGGGAGGATGCCGTTACGTTTCTCCGCAAATATGCGCTGGCGCTCTCGATTCCGTTTCTCGCCGGTTCGGCAGTTCTATTTCTGGGCGCTTCGCCGATCATACGCATAATCTACGGCAGCAAATACATTCCTTCCATTCCGCTGTTCCGCATTCTTGCGTTCAGTCCGTTTTTTCTAGCCGTTCAGCAAGTCTATTCGACTTTCTTTATGTTGGCGTTTGGATATGAAAAGCAGTGGTCGCGTATCATTCTGCTGAGCACGGTCTTGAACTTCGCCGTGCTGATTCCGCTGATGTATGTGATCTGGCCGCCGGCAGCGACCTCGGTAGCGGGTCTCGCTCTGGATGTGTTCGTAGCGGTCGCAACGTACGCGTTCTACAGAAAGCACACATCTGCCGCTGTTTCTGCGCTCGCTGCTTAGCCTGGACGAAAACCTGTTCAGGCCTATTTCGGCAAGCCTGCGAGGATTTCCCCGAGATAACGCGCAGGGTAGTTCGGCATCGCTGCGAAACGATTCAGCGTCAGCGGATTGCTCAAACGATCGATGAAGCCCTGACGACAGGTTGTGGCTGTCAGGAACCCCGATTGCCGGACCGCGAGAATAGAACGATCATCAAAGTCGCCATTTGGATAGCAGAAATGATCTGCGGCCCTTTGAAGCTGAGCTTCGATCTGCTTCTTCCCCATTTCGACTTCGCGCAGAATGGCTTCCTCGGATTCGAGCATCGGCAGGATGGGATGCGTGACAGTATGTGCACCGATTTCAACGCCTTGTTGCGAAAGGGAGCGAGCGTCTTCCCAGGTGAGGGCATTGAAGTAGTCCGGCTTGCGAGCTGGCATCTCCACTTTCAGCTGGCCTGGCAATGCCTCTACGATTTCCCGCATTTGATCGTTTGGCAAACGCTTGAGAGCTTCGCAAATTGTGTCGGTCGTTTGAGTGCGCTGCGCGGCATTGGTCCACGACACGCGAAGATCGGGGCCTGCGCGCAACGTCAGGTCGAACGACGAATACGGCGTGTTTTGGAAGGCATAGTCGACGACATTCCACCACAACCAATCGTTGTTCTCTAGAAACCCGCTCACCACGTAGAGAGTGGCCGGAATGTTATAGCGCCGAAGAATAGGATGCGCGATCCTGAGGAAATCACGATAGCCATCATCCACCGTGAGAACGACCGCGTTACGCGGAAACGGATCGCCATTTTTCAGCCGGGTTGCCGCCTCCGTCAGGCTCATAGGTGAATACTGGGCGCGCAAATCTCTACACTGGCAGTCAAAGTTGTCCGCCCAATCGCGCGTGAAATCTTGAAACCGGTGGTAATACAGGATCCGCAGCTGCTTACGGTGACGTAGCTTAAAGAGCTGTAAACCACCGCCTTGATGGAGCAAAATGCGAAGCGATCGCCTCAGCAGGTCCATCAAAAGCTAACACCAGAAGGGGTACTGCCGGTCATAGAGGAAAGAGATATCGCCGATAAGGAAATTGATCTCCAGAGCAGCATCTTCTGGGATTATCTTCTTTGGATCGGCAAGGTAAACGGGTCTGGTCGCCCGGAACCGCATGCCGGCGGCTGCATATAGGTGTTTGAAGGAATCGAGCGAGGAACCTGTCGCAATTTCGCATATGCCAGGCTGGGAACTACCCCAACGGATGAGTGCGGATAGCGCGCCGATCCACTCCTTCTCATCGGCGGAATCGATGGCGAAATCGACGATCCGGAGTTGCGGTCCAGCGAATGAGACCAGGGCGTGTCCGGAGGGCTGACCGGCGTGCTTCAGAACTAACGCTCCGAAGCGAATGGTGGGGCACGCGAGAAAAAAATTCAGCCATTCAGGGGTACGGTGAATCGCGATGAACGAGCCCGAGGGATTGAAAACTCGGTTCAACTTGTCCACAGGTGCGCATTGCCATTCGCCAGAAGAAGGAAGGGGCGGGTAAAGACTCCAGGCGAAGTTCCGGACAGCTTTCAAAGCGGCTCTCGCGTTCTTCTGAGGCGATTTAGTGAAGTATTGATGGGCATTTACAGGACGCACCCACACATGCATTTCAGGCAATTTCCGAAACCACCTCACGCTCGGCATAATCCGCAAGGTATCTTCAGAGCCACCAATGGACAGAAGGGTACCTGCTTCATCGGCGCAATATTTGAGAACGCGCAGACCGACGCCCGGGAGCGCACGCGCAGCGGCCCAGTCCATATATTGCGCGCTGCCGATAATTTGCTCTCCGGACCTGAACTGCGCGGGAATAACAGCGGCATGTGCCGCGATGCCGGTCTCGTTTTCAAGGATGTAGCTTCGTATCCCCGGCCACAGCGGGTGCAGGTCGAAGAATTTCCAGCGGATCAGGCTGGCGTCTACGGAAGGAGCGTCTTCCGGGTAGCGGAACGCGTCGCAAAGGAAACGTATCAATTCCGTCTGGCGTTCCGGCGCAGTGGTAGTGATGCGGGTTGGCATCGCGATAGAAGAACCCCCATCGTACGAAACCCTGGCCTGGTGCGGCTCAAGCTGACAGCTTTTCGGGAATCGCTTAGACGCTACAGTAGAAAAGACATTGACGAATGGGGTTAATTGAAACGTTCGGGCTGAAGATCCGGCGGGGAGACGGCTGGTTTTTCCGCGCGCTCCGGAGCATCGCTAAGGGGATGCTGCACTCCAATTTGCCGGTTCCGCCGTTCCTCCGGCCGTTTTATCGAACGCTTTACCACTTGCATTTTCTAGTGTTATATGGATTCCGATGGACGCTGAACTACTTCTATCGCGAGCCGGCATTTCGCAGCCGTTGCGCCAGCGTGGGCCGCAATCTACATCTCTGGCTGATGCCGGATGTCACGGGCCACACGGAGATTCATATCGGAAACGACGTGAATTTGTTCGGCCAGATCGGCATCGTGAGCGGTCGAGTGATGGAACACCCCAGGCTCATCATTGGCGACCGGGCGGATATTGGGCACCGCGTCAGCATAGGGGTAAATCGGGAAGTCATCATCGAGGAGGATGTGAATATTGCATCCCACGTGCGCATCATGGATAACGACGCCCATCCGCGGGATCCCGAATTGCGCGCGCAGGATTTGCCGCCAGGTGCCGACGAAATCAAGCCAGTCCGAATTTGCCGGCGAGCATGGATTGGGCAGAACGCCTTCATCATGAAGGGTGTGACGGTCGGCGAAGGCGCGGTTGTGGGCGCGAACAGCGTTGTTGTTACGGATGTGCCTCCGTTTGCGGTGGTGATGGGCAATCCGGCGCGGGTGATCGTCAAGGATGTGAGGACTACTGTTGCAAAAACACGAGAACCGAGTACCGTCTCCTCCGCGACCCTGAATTGAAAGATCTATTTCACGCAGACGAAGCGGGTTGCTTCCGCGAAAGTGAGCGCCAGCGCCCGGGCCGGACCGAAGCGCTTCGCTATGTTTACGACTCGGCGACGAAAGCCTGTGCTGACATATTGCTCTTCAGCAACATCCACGCGATCGAGAATGCGGCTGAAACCGGCGCGCCTGAATTCTTTGCGAAGGCAGTTGTGCGTGAACTGATGGAAATCGATCCCCAGCTTCATGATGTCCGCTCCGTGCACTTTTTTTCGTAGGACGTAACGCCAGGAATTTGGCATCCAGCCATAAAGCGGCACGCCGGTGTACTCGCCGGACGTGAAACTGAACTTATTAGTGGATTCGAAGTACAATACGCCTCCCGGCCGCAGCGTGCGATACAGCTTGTGAATGCCTGTACGCCAGTCTTCCACATGCTCGAATACCGAAGATGCGATCACGACGTCGTAAAAATCGGCTGGCAACGGGTAGTCTTCCAAATTGCCCAGTTCTATATCCGGCTCAACGCCGTAGCGGCCTCCGGTTTCTTTGGCCATCTGGATCAATTGCGGGCTGATTTCAAGCCCTTTGCAGCGTAACCCGTGCATTTTGCACAGAATCGGAAACCAGCCCGGGCCTGTTCCGACTTCAAGAATTTCTGTTTGGGGAGTGATGTCGTGGAAATTACGAATCGGACGCAGATAGTTGTGGAAACGCTGCTCATAGGCTTCGAGAGCAGTATCACGATGCATCTCGATGTATTTGGTGACGTCTGAAAGAACCTCGTGATAAATCTTCATCGCCTATCTGTTTTCATCGCTCTAAGAGGGGAAACCTTGAGCAGGGCTCTGACGGCCGAAGGATAGCACGCACGCCGAGGTATACGTATTACCTTTGCAACCGATAAGAGAATAGCGAAAATATTAGAGAGCGAATGCGACAGATCATCCGTAAAGGCATCAAAGACATCCTGGTCGACGAGGTGCCGGATCCCATGGTGAGCCCGCACCATGTGCTGGTCCGTCCCGTATTTTCGCTTATCAGCAGTGGGACGGAAACCGCCAGCATTCATCAGGAAGGTGTTCTGAAAGAGGTCGCCGATAACCCTTCGCACATCCGGAAGGTTCTAGACGTGATGAAGGTGAACGGGCCGGGACCGACCCTTCGCGAAGTACGTGCCAAATTCAGCGAGTATGCCCCTCTGGGGTATTCGGGGGCAGGCATTCTCGCCGACAAGCATTCGGACGTGACCGATCTGGAGCCCGGTGATCGGGTTGCATACGGAGGGGAGGGGACGGGCCACGCGGAAACAATTATCACGGGCCGTAACCTGGTAGCTCGCGTTCCGGACGATGTTCCGCTGGACCATGCCTGCTTTGCCACCTTGGGGAGCATTGCTCTGAATTCGGTGCGCATTTCCGGAATCGGTTTAGGTGATCGTGTGGCAGTGATCGGTCTCGGCCTGGTCGGACAATTGATCGCGCAATTGGCGCGCTTGCAAGGTGCGGTCGTGATGGCGACCGATTTGCGCCCCGAGCGGGTCGAATTGGCTGGAAAGCTCGGGGTTCAGGAGCCAATCTTCGGCTCCGGATCGCTCCAGGAGCAAGTGGCGGCGGTTACGGACGGAAAAGGCGCAGATTGTGTGTTCATCGCTGCCGCGGCGAAATCGGCTACGCCTTGTAAATTGGCAGTCGATATTTGCCGCGATCGCGGACGCATCGTGGTCATTGGCGCCGTCGAGATGAGTTTTGCGTGGAATGACATGTACCTGAAGGAGATTCAGCTGTACATGTCGCGCGCCTATGGGCCAGGAAGCTACGATCCGGCCTATGAAAAGCAGGGACGCGATTATCCCTTCTCCTATGTCCGCTGGACAGAAAACCGCAATATGGAGGAATTTCTGCGGCTGGCCGGCCGCGGCGACATCCAGCTCGAACCTCTTATTACTCATCGTTTTCCGCTGAGCGATGGCGCGATCGCTTACGAGACGATCATGAATCCGACATCAAGCAGCCTGGCGGTCCTCCTGCAATACGAGACACAGGATCGCGAGGACGCAGCCGAGCAGTTTGAGCCTCGCCGAACTGCAGCCATACATACCCAGAAGAAACCAAGCGGGCACATCGGCGTTGCATTGATCGGAGCCGGGAACCTGGCGAGGTGGGCACATCTGCCCATATTGCAAAAACACGCGAACGTGAGTTTGCGCGCGATTCACTCATCGAGCGGCGTGCGTGGAAAGGGCTACGGAACACGTTTCGGGGCCGCGTACTGTACGACCGACTATCGGCAGATACTGGGCGATCAAGAGGTGGACTTGGTCTTCATCACCAGCCGGAATCAATATCACGCTAAGCAAGCGGTAGAGGCACTTCGGGCCGGCAAGCACGTATTCGTGGAAAAGCCGATGGCTCTGACGGAAGATGAATGTCGCGAGGTCGTGCACGCGGTCGAGCAGACCGGTTGCCAGCTCACCGTGGGTTTCAACCGCCGTTTTGCGCCTTTCTATATGCCAATGCGAGATCGCCTCGAAAAGCGCATTTCCCCTGCCGTGCTGAATTGCCGGGTCAATTCGCCTGGAATTTCCGGATCGTACTGGATGGCAGATCCTGAAATCGGAGGGGCTATTTTAGGCGAGGCCTGCCACTTTATCGATTTGATGTATTGGTTGCTTCACTCGGAGCCCATAAGCGTTTCCGCGTATACCTTGCCGACTGGAAAGAAGGATCCGATTGGTGAAAACAACATGGTGGCCTCCTTCCATTTCGCAGACGGATCTATAGCGAACCTGACGTATTGCACGGTGGGCAGCCGCACCTCCGGTGGAGAGCGGGTAGAAGCGTTCGTGCAAGGCTTAGGAGTTCAAAGCGAAGATTTCAAACGGCTCACGATTGCTGCCGGCATGCGGCAGAATCGAAAGCGCCTGTTCGCGGAGAAGGGATACGGGTCGCAAATCGACGCTTTCCTCCAATCTCTCCGCGAGGGCAAACCGCCCGCAGTAACAGCGAGAGATGGCGCGCGGTCGACAATTGGCTGTTTGCGCATGCTCGAATCCGCGAGAGACCTGAATTCGCGAGATATCGATTGGGAGCGCGTCGTTGCCTAGCTCTTCCGTCACAGTCGAAGAACGGGCCCAGCAAGGCGTAACGGCAAAACCATTGACGGGTGCGCGCGTGCTCTTAATCGCGCCGTCCCTGGATATTCTCGGCGGCCAAGCCGTTCAGGCCAATTACCTGCTGTCGTTTATGGCCGACGTGCCGGGCGTAACCGTAACGTTTTTCCCGATCAATCCACGCCCGCCGAAGCCCTTCCTTTGGATTCGCAAGATCCGCTTTTTGAGAACCCTCGTGACGTTTGGGTTGTATACGACTCAACTGGTATGGGAAGCACGGAAGCACGACATTTTGCATATCTTCTCGGCGGGACTGTATTCCTATACACTGTGGACCATCCCTGCTTTGTTGCTCGGGAGGGTATATCGCAAGAAGCTCATTTTGAATTACCACGACGGGCAAGCCGAGCAGCACATAACGCAGTGGCGCACGGCAAGGCCTACCATCGCGCTTGCGGACCGGA
The DNA here is from genome assembly GCA_963722935.1 of uncultured Acidobacteriaceae bacterium. Taxonomy (GTDB): domain Bacteria; phylum Acidobacteriota; class Terriglobia; order Bryobacterales; family Bryobacteraceae; genus Bog-105. The sequence continues at coordinate 1,657,503 of CAVROY010000004.1, forward strand.
TCGTCACGCCGTCATTTTTTTTGGTTGACGTTTTCGCCAAACACGGTATACAAGCGCGCTCTATTTTCAACATCATGGATGCGAGCTGGTTCAAGTATCGGAAGCGCCGTAAGGTGCGCCCCGTCTTCTTAGCGAATCGGATCCTCGAACCTCTTTACAACGTCGAATGCATTTTGCGGGCTTTCAAAATTGTGCAGGCCCACTATCCGGACGCGAGTTTGACTGTGGCTCACGATGGGCCGTCGCGCCACGCTCTAGAGAGGTTTGCGAACGATCTGCAGTTGAGAAATACGCAGTTCGTGGGGAAAGTGCCTCGTGAAGGGGTGGCGGATCTGTACGATGCACACGATATCTATCTCACCAGCCCGAATATTGATTGCATGCCCGTTTCGTTACTCGAATGCTTTGCCTCCGGGCTGCCGATCGTGGCGACGAATGCAGGCGGAATTCCGTATATCGTGAAGGATCGCGAGACCGCACTGCTCGTGAGTATCAATGACCACGAGGCTCTCGCGGCCAGAGCAATGGAGCTCTTGGAAAATCCCGATCTTGTCGAGTACCTCACGGACAATGGATTGAAAGAGCTGCGCCGCTACGATTGGGGGCCTGTCCGCGATCAATGGGGTGGGTTGTATCGAGAATTAGCCGCGGAAAAATCGATCAAAACCGCCAGCCGGTAATCTTCATCCTACGGGAGCTTCAACTTTGCCGTGCGCGGGTTGGAAGCCGTGCCGTGCCAACAATCTCTCATACAAAGATTCGGTGCGCGCAATAGCGAGCTGGATCGAAAATCGATCGTGGGCGGTTCTAACTGCCCTATTCCGCAGTCTCTGTCTCAACCTTGAATCCTGTACGACAAGCGAAAGCCTGTCCGCCAGGTCTTCAATGCGGCCCGAGTCGAAAGTCAGCCCATCCTCGAGATCTGTAATCAGTTCCGGAATGCCCCCGACTTTTGGACCGATAACACAGCAACCGCAGGCCATCGCCTCGAGCAGACCATTGGGAAAGCTTTCGGAAATGGAGCTGTTGATGTAGACATCCATTGATCGCATCCAGGGGGCAACGTCAGCCTGAGAAGGCTCAAAATGGCACGACTCCTGAAGTCCGAGCTGGTCTCGCAACAGCTTGAGCTGTGTGACCTGGGGACCGCTCCCGACCAGGACGAGGCGTATGCCGGGATTTTTCTGCCGGACCACATCGAACGCGCGGATGATCCAATCGATCCGTTTCTCAGGGCGCATGACGCAAACGGATCCGACGACTATCGCCGCGTTTTCGAGGAGCGTGTCCTGGATTCCGGAGCCCGGGAAAAAATGAGTAGGATCCACGCCATTGTAGGAGAGAAAAATTTTATTGGCAGGGACTCCATTGCCACGCTTCAGAGCTTCTCCGACGGCTCGCGAATTTACGACAACGGCGCGTGACAACCAATCGGCGATGCGCAGCAAGATTCTAGACGTGAGCGGGTACAGTTCACGAAAAGACAACTGGCTTGTAACGACAACCGGAACGCCGCAAATACGAGAGGCCATTGCGCCGAAGATGTCTGTCGGGACGTCGAACGTGTGAACGAGTTGGATGCCGTGCTTACGGACATAGGAACGCATTCTCCTTATTCCTTCGATCGCCGACAAATTCTTGAACGATGTCACAGAGAGGTTCAGAATTGGAACGCCAGCCTTTTGCACCTCTGCTGTTCGGAATCCGCCTTCCATCAGCACTGCGAAATGCGGTTCAAAGCGGGTGCGATCTAATCCAGCGACGATTTTTGCGGCATCGCGCTCGCAGCCGCCGTGTTCCAGACGGCGGACCATCAGGAGAACAGGCACGCTGGTCGACGAAGAACGAGACCGATCCGGGACCATAGGCACGAAACCCCAGTATATTTTCGGCAGGACTGCCTCATTTCTGGAGGTCGAAGGCAGCATCGCGGGACCGAGGGACGGGATACGTGAACTGAGAGGCCGGGGCAGGTACTTTACGCGTTCACAAGACTTGTTTTTTTTAACAAGTTTCTTTCTATCAATGTACTAGCAGCAGATGGTCAAGCTGCCGCTTGGTCAGGGTACTTGTATGGCCGATGAAACCTCGAAGATTGATAAGGCCGATGGCTTTGGCGTTGGGCGCAGCTTGCATGATGCATGGGCAAACCCTGATCAACCTCGGAACGCAGGCTCGCAATGTCGATTTCAGCGGTGCGTCGGAAACCCGGCCTGAGAGGACCGGGACGTCTGCTCCATTGACCTGCTCGACAGGCGACCTCTTTTTTAACACCACGGCGCCAGTCGGACAAAATCTCTTTGGGTGCGTGTCGAACAATAGCTGGGCACTTCTGGGCGGCACTGCCAACCCAGGGTTGAGCGACCCCGGGGCAAACGGCCTCCTCGTCAGAACCGCGCTGGATACCACCACGGCTGTGGCCGCACCGTCGGGCGCTATCGTGGGAACCACTGACATACAAACGTTAACAAATAAAAGCATTGATGCGTCCGAGATAAATACGGGTACATTATCTGCATCGCAAATGCCGGCATTCTCGGGCGATCTGTTAACGGCGGCAGGCAGCAGTGTCGGAGCTTTGGCGACCGTCAATGCGAATCCCGGTACATACGGCGACTCCGCGCATTCTGCTCAGGTTACCGTCGATGCGAAAGGCCGAATCACCAGCATCACTCAGATCGCGATCAGCGGTGGGGGCGGGGGCTCCGGCGTCACGACGGGATCGCTTGCCTCTCTTCCAAACTCATGCGCAGGCGGGGCTTTATACTTCGCGACCGATCAACCAGCCGGCCAGCAAATCTATACATGCTCAGCGGCAAATACATGGACGCAATTCTTGTCGCTTGGGGGCTCCGGCGCACTGGCCGTTACGAATGGATCGCTTGATGTAGTTACGACCGTTGTGCCCCGGCTGGCTGCGGCCAATAGTTTCTCCGGCTTGAATACGTTTTCGCAGGCGCCTGTACTGCCGGAGAGCACTCCTTCCAGCTCCGTGGCGGCATGTACCGCAGGGGCGCTGTGGGCAGATGCGAACTACGTCTACGTCTGCACGTCGACAAACACGATCAAACGCTCAGCCCTGTCGAGCTTCTAGGCCGAAGCGCTTCTACCGGCCGCTGTTCAGTAACTTGACGATTTCTAGATAAAACAATGAAAACTTTTTTTCGCGCAATTGCTTTTATAGTGGCAGGAGCTGTGGCAGCCTTAGCACAGACTCCATCCGTTACTAATATTTGGTTTACAGGAACGAGCCATTCGATCACACTCGTTCACTTTTCCTCCTCCGGGTGGGGCAACGGCTGGCTGCGTGTCCGCTACATTCAGGCTCCCGGTACTTGTACGACGGGAACTGGCGGCAATATCGTAGCGACGGGGTATGGAGCCGGCCTGGGGCAGACCCAATCGAGCACGGATATGCGAGAAGCAGTCGGCGGTTTACTCCCCAATACGACGTATCAGGTTTGTCCAGAAATCTCTAACAATAACGTAAATTGGTCTTCGGGTGCGGGCGGGAGCGTAACGACTCTGCCTTTGCCGGCGGTTCATCCTGCCATTCCTCTTCCTCCCGCGAACTTTAATACAAGTTATCCTAATACGACCGGCTATACCCAAGTCACAGTAGCTGCGGACGGCCATGATCTGGCGAGTGACTTGACGACCGCCCAAACGCGCCAATGTAGCAACGGCACTGTGATCAATATTCCGGCCGGGACCACTTACTCGGGTCAGTTGTATATGAACTCGCTCGCCTGCGATGCGGTGAAGTTCCAGCCTTCTGCAGTGAATACCAGCGGAAACACGATCACACTTCCCAGCCACGGGTACACGGAAGGGCAGGGGATCATTTTCGGAACGTGGTACGCCTGTCCCGTGGCTCATGTGAGTGGTAATCAATGTAACACGAACGGCGCCGGACTGATTGTCCCCGGGCAACTCTATTATGCTCACGTCATAGATGCCAATACGATTCAGGTTTACAGCGGCGCGCCGATGGCATCGGGTGGAACGCTGATTCCGCTTATCAACGGCGGCGCGTTGGACTACGCTTATCCGATCTCGTTTCTCATAATTGTTAAATGGCCGCGCCCATTGCACTGGATTATCATCCGGACGGCCACCTCAGACAGCCAGTTTGTTCCTGAGCACGTGCGGGTCAGTCCCGCCTGGGTCCCAAAAATGGGTATCGTGCAGTTGCCAAATCTGTACCTTGGCACCAGCCCACAGAATTATCTTTTCTCACCCGATCCGACTGACGGAAACGAGATGACCATGAACGCGAACATCCGCTTCACCGGCGTGGAGCTGACTTACACGCCCAGCGCAGATTTAGGCAGCGATGTTGTTCCGCATGGTGACCTGGTGGGCATGTTTCCTTGGCACCAGAACATCATCTTCGATCGATGCTATTTTCATTCCCTTCCGCCCCCCGATCGAGAAAGTCAAGTATTTCTTTGGAACGGGCTAGATGTCGCTATTGTAGATTCCTACATTGATGGCATGCAGTTCTATCATCCTAACTATGCAGGCTTTGCAGTAGCCAAGAAATCGGCGACTCAGTTTACGGTGACCGGCAACAATGGGATTTACAATTGGGGCAGCGGAAAAGTAGCACTGAATACAACTGCTACCGTGAACCTTACCGGCACTAACCCTGGCACAGCTTCGGCATTCGTATACTTCACCAATGCATCACAACTCAATGTTGTCTTGCCACCGGGGATGACTGGCACTTGTTCGGGCTATTCGCCATGTACTGTGTTTGGGGGCGCAACTCCTGGAAACGGTCTAGGCGTGAACGCACCAAATGGAGAAGTATTTCCAAGCATCGCGGCGTATAACAACCGAAATTATTTCGCCGATCCGATTTTCTCCACGTCAGGCATCTGTTCAACGACGTCCACGATTCTGCCAAACAACTCATATTTCACTGCCACCGCGCAAGACTATGGCCAGCCGGCTGAACTTGGGGTCCAGTTTACTTCAGATGCGAACGGCTATATTTGCGGAGTGCGGTTCGCGAAACCATCAGGCGAAACTGGTACTCATAAAGGCTCGCTGTGGACGGCTTCCGGGGTAGAGCTTTCGAGCGGCGCGACACAAACAGAAACAGGGAGCGGTTGGCAAACGATCACGTTTCCGGCTCCCGTCGCGATCACCGCTGCCACAACCTATGTGGCTTCATACAGGATGAATACGTACTTTTATTCTGTTGACAATTATTTCAACAACCTACCTGTTGATAGCACACCGCTGCACGCGCTTCCGACCTATGTGGCGTCCAATGGGACTTGCAATTTTAGCGACACTTGGCCCAAGAACTTCATAGGAAAGACTGCTGTCGGACAACTGGCGTGCGTCCCGATTACGAACGGCGCGATCCAGAGTGTCAAAATGGCAGATCCCGGAGCTAACGAATTTGATACTGAGGGTTGCCAATGCATGGTAGGTGGGCTCGGCCCTGGCCCGTATGTGTTTGTCAACAATTATGTAGAAGGTTCCGGTACGGTTTGGCACCACGACGATGGAGGCGGTTATTACGCCACACGCGGCGATTACACGTACCAGCGCAATTTCTTCCATGCTCCCTTGTCGCAGATGATTGGCGGTGCATCGTCGGACGGCTTGCGATACTATCATCGACATTTGTTAGAGTGGAAATCCGGCTGCCGGATCCAACTATATGGAAATATATTCGATGGAGGCTGGACGGAGGATACCCCTAACGGCGATTTTTACGAATTGGCCGCGGATAATGGCTGTGGCTTGAGCGATTTTGACTCGCAAAATAATACATTCCGGCATGGCTCAACGATTAATATCGGCCCGAGCACGATTACTGGCGGAACGTTGAAACCAGCCCCCGTGTTACGTTATCGATTCCAGAATAACTTGGGGTGGGACCTGAATGGCTATGTGTATTGCGCCTACGGCTACGGATTCTGTCCTCCGGGCGGCGGCTGGGCGAACATTTTCGGGATTCAGAGTAATGAAGATATTATTTTCAATCACAACACATTCGTTGGTACGCTTGGCCAGCAGCCAGCTATCATGTGGGCGTCGGAGACACGTACGGAAGGCATCAATTTCACGAACAACGTCTTCTACTTGAATACCAGCGACATCGGCGCTGGATTCGACTTGGGGAACGTTTGCGGCTTGAGCGGATCTGGAACGGATGCCGGCTGTTACGGTGCAGGGAGGCAATGTAGTAACCTATCGGGCAAGAGTGCCATGGATTGTGCATTCCAAAATTACGCGTTTGATCATAACCTGATCACGGGCCAATTTACAGGAGCACAGCTTCAGTCGACGTATCCATCTCCGCTTACTAACTATATCCCGGCCACGCCTTCTAATTTGAATGCGCTTGGCTGGTTCAGTTATCTTTCTCCAACTTCGACGGTTAACGACTATCATATGAAAGGCATATACGCGTCAGGTGGTGGGTCTCACGGCAACGATGGTCTCGATGTAGGGGTCAACATGGATGCGCTGCTGGCTGCACAAGGCGCTGTAACGCTTATCGGCGTCCCAACATCTTCAATTACCGCGAACAGCGCGATAGTGTCGTTCGTAGCTCCGGATGGGGCGGGCTGTGCCGTCGATTACTCGAGCACGGATCCAATCATGATTAGCAACTTCACTCGTGTGAGCGACCCAGGAGGTGCGATTACGCGGAATATGTTGTTATCCGGTCTGTCATCCGGCACTGTCTACTACTACCGGGTCGATTGCGCGGTTCAGCAACCGATGGGGCGATTTAAGACGCGTTAAAGCTGACGTCGTTTGGGGTCCCCTACGCCTCTCAGGGATAACATCTGGAGGCTCCGCGGTGTTTCAGAGAGCGCCAATACATCTCTATAATCAGGAGAGATGCCTCAGTCGTATCGGCTGCGCCGATGGTGGCTCGTACTGTTTGCGATTATCGCTCTCTATATCGCGCTTGCCGTCGGGCGCGCTTTGACCGCTCATCCCTGGAATGATGAGGCGTGGTACGCTTCGCCTTCACTCAGCCTGATTAAGTACGGCAACACAGGTACTCCGCTACTCGAAACAGCGGGGAAGTTTTGGAAGGGCATTCACCAGCGAACTTTCTGGGTGATGCCTCTGCAGTTCTTCGTTCAAGTTCCCTGGTTTAAGATCTTCGGCTTTAGTTTGCTGACCGCTCGGCTAAACGCAATCGCGTGGGGTCTGGTCGCGCTGCTGTCGTGGGGCGGTATTGTCTATGGGCTGACAAAGAATGCAGCCATGGTCGCGACGACCATGGCATTGCTCGCGTGCGACTACCAATTCGTTTCGCAAAGTGCCTTGGGACGAATGGATGCGATGGCCTTGGCGCTCTCTTCCCTCGCGATTCTTCTGTACATAACCCTTCGTACCAGAAATCTCAGGTTAGCTGTTCTTCTGTCGCAATCGTGCGTTGTGGCCTGCGGCTTAACACATCCAACGGCCGGCGTGCCGGCATTCGTTGCTCTCGTTTTTCTCACACTGTACTGCGACAGGCACCGAATTGGCATCGTCCATGTACTGGTTGGAGTTGTGCCGTACGTGGTCGGTGCGGTGTTCTTGGTATGGTACATCAGCCCCAATCCTCAATTGTTCCGAAGCCAATTCTTCGGAAACGTCAACGACATAGACCGGCTCGGCGGGTTCACGCACCCATTTAGAGCAGTCTGGAGAGAGGCTGGCCGTTACGCCGGGATGGCCGGGTTTGCACCAGGATTGAGTTCTCTCTATCGGATCAGAATAATTACGATTCTTGTCTACGGGATTGCCGTTGCGACGCTCATAGGGGATCGCCGAACGCGTCAGGAGCCCGGAGTTCGCACACTCCTCTGGTTGTGGGGCGTCTATTTCGCGTGTATGACGTTCTACGAAAACACAAAAGAAGTTAAATACGCATTTCACATCATTGCGCTCTACGACGCTCTGGTCGCCGTGTGGCTCGTTAGCTGGTGGAATCAAGGGTCAGTGCGCAGATTCGCAGCTACGGCTGGTGTTGCACTGCTGGCGATCACGAGCGTTGCCGGGCTGCTATATACCTCCCTGGTAAAGGACGATTATCGACATTCATTTTTGCCGGCCGCCGCCTTTCTGCAGCACAGCGCAGCCCCACGCGATCTCATACTGGCCAGCTCTGAGTTTGGTTTCCCGCTCGGTTTCGATCGCAACATTGTGGACGATCATTCTCTTACTTACGACACCCACAAAGTCCCCGATTTTATTGTGATGGGAGATGGATATCGGGAACTTCTCGACCATGACCGGACCGCTTGGCCACAAGCTTACAATTATTTTGAGAACTTGCTACAACGCGATTATCAGCTTGTTTACTCGCATGGAGAATATCAGATATTCGAGCGAAAAGAGAAGCTTGCCCGATCTGCATAACTAATGAATCTATTAAGGCGCACTCTCTTTAGCATCTGTTTCTCGGTCAGTGCGCTGGCCCAAACTCCTGCAATTACGAAAGTCTGGGTCACCGACACGAGCCACTCGGTCACCCAAATCCATTTCAACTCGACCGGTTCTTGGGGATATCTGCGGATCCGTTACGTGAAGTCGCCGGGTACTTGCACGAGTGGACGCGGCGGAAGCATTGAGGCGACCGGATATGGGCCGGGGCTTGGTCAAGCCGAGCCAAATGTGGATATGCGGCAGCCGTTAGGTGGATTGCTTCCGGATACTGCTTATGACGTATGCCCGGAAATTTCCACCGACAATGTAAATTGGTCTAGCGGGGCGGGAACAACAGTTAAGACGCTGGCCTTACCTAACCCACACCCGGCCCCTCCTCTGCCGCCAGCTACGTTTGATACCTCTTACCCGAATACCGCCGGATACGACGTCGTAACAGTCGCGAGAGATTGCCACGATTTTGTAAGCTATCTCAAATCGGCGCTGAAAAATCAGACAAAGAGGGGAACAATTATCGATATTCCAGCCGGAACAGTCTGTTCGGGCCAATACTATCTTGAAGACCGAGCAGCGGACGTAATAACGTTCAGCAGCTCCGCAGTAAACACGACACGCAATACCATAACGGTTGCTCACCACGGTTACGCAGAGGGCCAGGGCATCATTTTTGGGACTTGGTATGCTTGCCTGCCCGGTTCCAATGTGCACAGTCCCTACTGCAATAACAACGACAGCGGGCCCATCGCTCCAGGTGAAGTTTATTACGCGCACATTATCGACCCGAATACGATACAGGTTTACCGAAATGCTCCAATGGCATCCAGCGGTACTCTCTGTGTGCTCGCCAATCCGGGATCGGAATCTTTCAACCCGTCCGTCTCGTTCGAGGAGATTGTGAAATGGCCGCGCCCGCTAAAGTGGATCATCATACGCACGGCGACCCCGGACAGGGAATTCGATCCCGAACACGTACGCATTACTCCGGCGTGGACTCCTAAGATGGCGGTCCTCCAGATGCCTAACACCTATCGCGGCACACAAAGCGACAACATTCTGTTTTCGACTAACTCTCAGGATGGAGGCCAAATGAGCATGAATGCGAACATCCGGATTGTTGGTATCGAGTTTACATACTCAGCAAGCCCTGAAGCGCCGCAATCGTCCGACCCCGTTCCCCACTTCGAACTGGCGAGTACTAATAACTGGAACCAGAACATTATTTTCGATCGATGTTACTTTCATTCCCTCCCGCCTCCGGATCGCACCAACCGGGCCTTTTGGTGGAATGGAATGAATCAGGCGATTGTCGACTCCTATATCGACAACATGCAGTTCTATCACCCGATGTACTCGGGGTTCGCTATTAAGCATAAGTCGAAAGCAGAGCTCAGCATCGGGCCCGGGACATATCGGTACGGGAGCGGTCAGGCCGCTCTAAAGGACACTATTAGATTAGTCACAAGCGGGGATTCCGGAGAAGCAAAAGCGACTGGTCTTATTTATTTCACGATGAAAGGCGATCTCAATATTGCGCTTCCGCCAGGCGTGAGCGGGACCTGTTCGGGCGATCCGCGCTGTCATGTATTCACCACCAGCAACAAACCTGGCAATGGTGTGGCGCATTATGGCAACGGCGGTATCTTCCCAGAAGACTCGTGGAAAAGCTCTAACTATTTCGCCGACCCCATCTTTTCCACGTCGTCTTCGGGGCTAGACGCGACGTCGCTATTTCGCAACGATGCGTACGTGAATGCATCCCCAGCGTCCGGAAAGCCTGTCGAAGTCGGAGTACGCTTCACATCGGATACGGACGGGTACCTTATCGGAGTGCGATTCGCAAAGTCGGCATTAGACAAGGGTCCGCATACAGCGTCTTTGTGGAGTGCGCATGGAGACCTGCTCGCGACCGCAAGTTTCAAGAACGAAAGTCCATCCGGATGGCAGACCGTCAAATTCAACAAGCCAATTCCCATTTCAGCGAGACAGATATACGTTGCGTCGTATCATACGTCGAGCGTCTTCCTGAAGCAGGTTTCTTATTTCCAGAATGCGACATCGGATAACGGGCATTTACACGCGGTAGCGGGTTATGAGCCAAGTAATGGAAGCTGTAATTTCTCCGATAGCTGGCCAAAGGATTTTCTTGGTAACACCGCGGGCGGTGAACTTGCCTGCATCACTTTTAGTCACGGATCCATTACTGCTGTTTCAAACGCCGATCCGGCGAGCAACCAATTCGATACCGAAGGGTGTCAGTGCATGATCGGAGGCCTCGGGCCGGGACCCTATGCATTTGTAAATAACTATGTAGAGGGTTCCGGAGTAGTCTGGCATCATGACGACGGCGGTGGCCAGTGGGCGCGGAGAGCCGATTACTATTACTACCGGAACCGATTCCATGTGCCTTCCTCGGAGATGTTTGGAGGTCCGGAATCGGATGGTATGCGCTATTTCCACAGGCAGGCATTGGAGTGGAAAGCGGGCCAACGAATCTTCATTGGCGGCAACGTGTTCGACGGCGCGTGGGTTGAAGATGTTCCCTTAGGGGGCTTCATTCAAATGAGTTCAGTAATGGGGCCGGGCATCCGCGACGTAGATATCCAGAACAACACTTTCAAGCACGGCGCAGGTGTAATGACTGCGCCTACCGCAGTTACCGGCGGAACACTAAAACCGCCGCCCTCTATCCGGTTCCGATTTACGAATAATCTGATTTGGGACATTAACGGCTTTAAGTACTGCACACACGGACAGGCGCTTTGTCCAGCGGGAGGAGGTTACGGCGTCATTTTCGCAGGTTCTAGCAGCGACGAAGATTGGATTGTAACTCACAACACGATTGTCGGTAATACAGGAGCGCAACCGAGCCTGCTCTGGATGGCTGAGACTCGTGTGGAAGGCATGCAATTCACAAATAATATTTTTTACTTGAGCCCGGGTTACGGAGAAGGCTTGGCCTCCGGCAATGTGCTGGGGCTTAAGGGGCAGAAATGTGGCGCTCTGTTCGGCAAGGAGGCTGCAGATTGTGCTCTTCAAAACTACGTCTTCGAACACAACCTGCTCACCGGGACAGAAGGAAGGGGAGAAATTCGTTCCTGGTGGCCGGGGCTAAGCAATTCTGTGCCTGCGAAGCCTTCCGATCTTTCGGAACTCGGAAAGGTCGTTCGCGATCCGATACGTGGAGAAGCCGAATTTGAACCAAACGACGATCCGCCCGAAGATCGGCGAGGATTTGGGGCCGATGTGAAGGCGCTGGAAGCTGCTCAGGGCAAGGTTCGGCTGGCGGGCGTTCCCGCTACTTCGATTACCGATACATCCGCTTCCGTCTTGTTTACGGCCCCTGATAAAGCAGGCTGCCCGGTTGATTACAGCAGTTCCGATCCAACCGTGATTAACGCCTTTACCCGTGTTGCAGATCCGGGGGGAAGCGTCTCCCGAAGCATCGCGCTCCCTCATCTTTCGGCGAACACAAACTATTACTATCGCGTCAACTGTGCGGTCGAACAACCGAAAGGACAGTTTCGGACTCGATAGCCATTTATGGAATGGCCAGACGGGAAGGATTTCGCGTTTACGGTTTTCGACGATCCCGATGCTCAGACGCTTGAAGGATGTCGATCTGTCTATGATTTCTTAATCCAGAGCGGCCTACGGACCACAATAGGTGTTTGGCCTTGCGCGCCGACACGCCAGCCGAATTCAGGTGGCGAAACTTGCGGTAATCCCGAGTACCTGAGATACGTACAAGAACTGGCGCGTTACGGCTTTGAAATCGGCTATCACAACACGACTCCGCATTCCTCCATTCGGCACGAGATCATGGGAGGGATCACAGCCTTCCATGACCATTTCGGAGACACTCCGCTGACCATGGCGAACCACTATAACGCAGAGGCCATTTATTGGGGGTCGAACCGTCTCACCGGATTGCCTCGAGCTGTGTACCAGGCCGCAACCCAGTGGCGCGATAAGGATCGATTTTCCGGCCAAGTCTTGGGCTCGCCGTACTTCTGGGGCGATCTATGCGGAGAGTATGTCCGGTATTGCCGCAACTTTGTGTTCGGCGAAATCAACACTCTCCGTGTCTGTCCCTGGATGCCTTATCACGATCCTGAACGGGAGTATGTGAAGTTTTGGTACGCTTCGGCCGAAGGTGCTAACGTCGCGAGCTTTCTGGAAACTATTTCGGAGAAAAATCAGGATCGCTTAGAGGCCGAGCATGGCGCCTGTATTATGTACTCCCACTTTGGCCATGGCTTTGTCCAAAATGGTGCGCTGGATTTGCGCTTTCGATCGTTGCTGGGTCGATTAACTAAGAAAAACGGCTGGTTTGTTCCAGTTAGTACGTTGCTGGACCATCTACAATCGCGGCAGCAGACGAGCGTGATAACACCTCGTCAGCGCGCGGGCTTGGAATGGCGCTGGCTTAGCCGAAAATTAGTTAAAGGAACCTCATGATGGGCTTGATCAGGCGCGCACTCTTCAGCCGATACTAGATAGAGCTCGCTCGTCCATGTTTTTATTTCGCCGCATAGAACCCGCTGAAATACCTTGGGAACAGCTTGACTCGTTCCCAGACCGAGTTGTTTTTCAGACGCAAGCCTGGCTGAATTTCATCAGCGAGACGCAACATGGTGAATGGATCGTTGCCGAAATTTCAAATGATGCGGGATTGGCTGGATATTTCTCCGGCGTCGTGGTCCGGAAGGCGGGCTTCCGCATGCTAGGCAGCTCTTTCCCCGGTTGGACGACCCCCTACATGGGGTTCAATCTGGTTTCGGGAATTTCGCGTGCCGCCGTGCTTCCCTCCTTTGAGCAGTGGGTGTTCCAGGACCTGAAGTGCCTTCATTTCGAAGTCTCGGACTCGAACTTTACTCCCGAGGACGCGCAGAGTCTGGCGTTCAGCGAAACATTCTACGAGAGCTACTCGAGCGATCTGACCAAGTCGGAGGAGGAATTATTCGCCGGAATGTCGAGCGCGTGCCGGCGCTGCATCCGTAAAGGCGAAAAATCGGGGGTTAGGGTGGAAGAAGCTCACGACGAAACCTTCGCAGACGACTATTATGCGCAGTTGAAGGACGTGTTCGCGAAGCAGGGCAAAACGCCTACGTACGGTCCGGATCGCGTCCAATCTCTTGTCAAACATTTATTGCCAACCGGAAACTTACTCTTGCTCCGCGCGCGCTCGCCGGAAGGCGCATGTATCGGAACGGGAATCTACCCCGGTATGAATAAGACTGCCGAATTCTGGGGCAACGCCAGTTGGCGAGAGCACCAATTACTGCGACCTAATGAAACGCTTCACTGGTATGCAATGCGGTACTGGAAAAAGCGCGGCGCTGAAGTTTTCGATTGGGGTGGTGGCGGCGAGTACAAAGAAAAATACGGCGTCGTTCCGTTGCGTGTGCCCTGGTTATATAAGTCCCGTTACAAATGGGTGAGCACTGCGAGAGACCGGCTGCGCGACCTGTATTACAGCACGCGACCGGTTATCGGGCGATTGAAGGGACAGAAACCGGCTACTGCCGCTTCGGATGCCTAGCGCATCTGCTCATTCAGTTATTGGTATTGCAAAAGGTTATCGCCGTCGCCGCGATTAAGGTGCGCCAGCGAGACATTGGGTTCAAACGGCTCAAGGATCTCTGAAAGTCCTTTTGAGGCAGCGAAAATAAAATTTGATGGACCCTTGAAGAACCCGCAACTTCTTAATGCCTGTACCCACGCGCGATGACTTTGATTACACGTGATCAAGTCGACACCTCGTTCGATAAGCGCGCGTGTTGCCGCCGCAATGACGTGCTGCGCGAATTCAGGCCGAGCTAGACCATCGAGGATTAGCCCGACGCGCAGGTCGCCATATTGCGGATGCCCTTGATTGCTCGAGTCGGCGGCGACAACCCATCCAACCGGCCTGCCGTCCGCGGTCACCTTCAGGCGGAGAAACTTCCGATTTTCTCCCGGATACAGCATTCGCAACGTCGAACGATCGCGCACGCCGATCATGGTGAAATCGGCGGCGCACGTCTTCCAGATTTCGTCGGTCCAATCGTCAAACTGCTCGACCAGTGTCCAATCGGCTTTCCCGTGAAGACCGCGCCATCCGCGAAGCGTCTGAACAGCCTTCAGCCCGACCCATCCAGAACCGGTGAATGCGGCCGCATCTGCAATCAGCCGCCATTTCGCATCCTGCCTCAGAGCCTGCGTGTTCCTCAGGAATCTGGCAGGGTGATTTACCCGAAAGTAGAACGGAATCAAGCAATGCTTCCAATGTAATGCCTGCAGCATGCGCGGTAGGGGCCGGTCGTATCCTCCCATTCCGAGGGCAAACAACATGGGATAACTGCGGACAGCATGCTTCAAAATTTGAGCTCCAACTTGTGCGTACTTCTTGTTCACGATTCCTTCGGAGAAGGGGTGATGCAAATAAACAGCGGGGCGGATTTCGCCCGAAAATGAGAACTTCTGATGCTTTAACACGAACGTCCCGCGCACCGCGTCGTCCTCGAGTGCAAGATAAAACTCGTTGTAAACCGGGCTTCCAGGCGTGTAAGGCAGCCATGCGGGAATCGGCGACTCCGAAAAAACATAATCCGGCGGTGCGCCGCCTGCTCGTAACCGCTCATTAAAATCCTTGACCGCCAAAACGTCCCCCTCGGAGTAGCGCACGATTCGAATCGGCATCAGCGAAGCACCATGCTACTGCGCGCTCCCGCCCGGCGGCAATCGAATTTGATGCACGGTATGCTCGATTTGTTGATCGACTTCTATCATGCGGCCGCCTTCTGAACCGTTAGAGACTTGGCCGCCCGGCATGATGTCGCGCGCGGCACTGCTTCTTGAACATTGGGGTGAGCTTCTCGAAAGGCGAAGCATGGGGGTTCTGATCGGGTTCTCCGTCGTTTACTGGCTCGCTTCTTGCCTGATTGCAAAGACGAAACTGTTCTGGTACGACGAGCTGGCCACCTATTATCCGGCCACACTTCCTACCGTGCGCGACACGTGGAGTTTTTTTGGCCAAGGATATGACCTTCATACGCCGATAGCTTCTCTCTTCGTCCGGGCGACCATGGCGCTGTTCGGTCAAGGCGAACTCGCCGCACGTTTGCCCGTCATTTTCTTTTTTTGGCTCATGTGCGTCTGCATTTATGCATTCGTATCGCACCGTTCTACGAAGGCATTCGGACTGGCGGCGATGGTGTTTCCGTGTATTACTTCGGTCTTTTACTACGCAACCGAGGCTCGACCTTATGGGATTCTACTTGGCTCATCGGCTGCCGCTCTCCTGTGTTGGCAACGCGCCAGCGAAGCGTTGGGCCGCCGTCGCGCCTGGTGGCTCTTCGGCCTCTGGATCAGTGTCGCGCTATCGGTTTCGGCCCATTATCTGGGAATTCTGCTGCTCGTCGCTCTGTTTGCCGGCGAGTTCACTCGAATCGCAAAAACAAAGCGCATCGACTGGCCCGTGATCGTCACGCTTGTCGCCGGCGCTCTTCCCTTGCTGCTGTTTGTGCCCATGGCGATAGTTGGCAAGAACCGTTATGCCTCTGGGTTTTGGGCACGTCCGCACCTATCCGATATCGAAAATGCCTATCGAGAGTTTCTGACGCTGGCCTTTGCACCCTGGCTAGGCGCCTTGCTGCTTTGGGGCCTTCTGGCGCTTTTCCGTGGCTCACGTATCCATTCCGAAAACAAGCGAGCGCCTGTCCCGGAAACGGTTGCAATCGTGATACTGGCTCTGTTGCCGGTCTATTACGTCCCAATTTCATTTGTGCTTCACTCTTTCGTTTCGCGGCACATTCTGTTCACGATTGTCGGTGTGACGACCAGCCTTGCGTACCTTGCCTACCGCAGCAGCCGGGGAGATCGTTTGCTCGCAACCGTGCTGCTCATCGTGTTCTTTGGCTGGTTCGTGGTCAAGGTGCCCTCTTCGATCCACGCCAATCTGGCGCAGAGCGGCAACTCATTTTCCGGTCCTCTACGGCCTTTTGCAGATGCTGATTGGGCGCTTCCGATCGAGCGGAGTCAGTTACCTATCGCCGTTACGCCCGCGGTCTTTTTTTTGCAGTTGCAGCATTATGCGGATCCAGATCTCAAGCCGCGCATTGTCTATCCTACGAGTGTCGCCGCCGCACTCCAGTACGACCGTTCGAACACAGGAGAGTTGCATTTGAACCTGCTGGCGCATGCCGTGTCGCTCAATCTTCCCCGTTATGAGGAATTTGTTTCGTCACATCCCCATTTCCTGCTATGTGCCGACACGACGAACCCTACCTGGTTGATTCGAAAGCTCATCGACGATGGCGCACAATTGCGCCTTATTACCCGCCAGGATTCGTATTTCGTCTTCGAGGTAAATTCGAATAGGCAGTGAAGAAGCAGTGCTTTTGAAGCGCTGCCGAACCGCCGGGAAGCAGATTGGCGTGCAACGTGCGCCGGGTCTGTCTCTGGATCACTATCGAAATCCCGGAACTCAGCTTGGATGAGCCACGCCCATAAAGTGCGCCAGAATAGAATAGCGCCAAGATGAGTGCCAAGGCTGCGATACATCCCGCCCCTACCGCGCCGACGGATGTGACGAATGGTATTGAGCTTGCCGTCATACTTCCGACTTTCAACGAGAGCGAGAACATCAGGCCGGTACTGACAGCCCTGAGCGCCGCGCTGGCGGGTATCGAGTACGAGGTTATCTTTGTCGACGATGATTCTCGCGATGGCACTCACGCTCTCGTTCGAGAGATCGCCCGCTCAGACCGCCGCGTTCGGATCATACAGCGCGTCGGGCGTCGAGGACTTTCCTCCGCTTGTGTAGAAGGCATGCTTTCGACCGCGGCTCCCTATATTGCGGTCATGGACGCGGATCTTCAGCACGATGAACAGGTCTTGCCGGAAATGTTTCGCAAGCTCAAGAGCGGGGGATTGGATATCGTGATCGGCAGCCGCAATGTGGAAGGCGGCAGCATGGGCGAGTTCACGAGCAAAAGGGTCGCCCTCAGCGATTTGGGACGCAATCTCAGCCGCATCGTGTGTCATTGCGACATCACAGATCCGATGAGTGGCTTTTTCATCTTGGACCGCCGGTTTCTCGAGGAGACGGTCCACAATCTCTCCGCTGTTGGATTTAAGATCCTCGTTGATCTGTTAGCGTCGGCCCGCCGTCCAGTGCGACTTGGTGAAGTTCCTTACCGTTTTCGGTCGCGCCGACTAGGCGAGAGCAAGCTAGACACACTCGTCGCTCTCGAGTATCTTCAACTGCTCATCGATAAGAGCATTGGCGATTACATTCCCCCGCGTCTCTTGTTATTCGGCTTGGTTGGCGCTGCTGGATTGGCCGTATATCTCACTGCGCTGTACAGTCTGCACGTTGTTGGCGTACCATTCACGTTTGCGCAAACCACGGCCACAGTCATCGCCATGACCTTCAATTTCTTCGTTAATAACAGCATCACGTACCGCGATAGAAAGCTGAAGGGCTGGAAAATACTCGGCGGCGTCCTGTCGTTCTACGCGGCTTGTTCAATAGGGTTGTTATTGAACATAAAATTATCGAGCATGCTTCAGATCGCCGGGATGCGCTGGTATACCGCCGGTATCGTTGGTCTCGCCGTGAGCTGGATGTGGAACTTCGGCGCGACACATGTGTTGACTTGGCGCAGCAGTCGGCGTCATGCGCGGGACAGGGCGTCCCGCCTGGTCACAAAAGCTTCGGCGCCTTTGGGCGACCGATCGCCACAGTAACTACGGCAAATCGCAAAGGACTTAGGATCGGACCGCCACGATATTGGTGTATTTCCGCCCCGGATAGCGATTAATTAACGCGTCATACTCCGTGATTCTGAGTAGAGTCCCTCTCTTCTGCAACTCATAAAGCTGCAGCCCCGATTCCTCAAGCGAGGCGAGCACCTGCTTGGGGTCGGTGTTGGCACGGCGAAGCCCATCCGGCCAGAATTCGCTCAACAACGCTATGCGTTCTATTCGGCGAAGCGTATTCCTCATCCCTTTTAATACCCAACCCTCGACGCCTTGAACATCCATCTTGATCACGTCTGCACGTACCATCCTCATTTCTTCGAGGAGATGATCGATGGTCGTTACCCCTACGTCTATCGAACTCGACGCGAGCTCGTTGGAATACAGCCGATTGTCGCCTCTGTTAGTCGCCGAGACGTGTAATTTACAGTGACCCAGGCGGTCGGCGGCAGCGAGTTGCAGGCAAGATACATTCTGAGCTCCGTTGACACTAACAGTTTTCTTGAGGTATTTGAAATTCTCCGGGTCCGGTTCCAGCGCGATCACGCGGCCGTGCGGGCCGGCAGCGGCAGCCGCCATTGCGGTGTAGTACCCAACGTTTGCGCCAATATCCAGAAACACCATTCCAGGAAAGAACGTACGTTGCAAAAAAGCCGTCTCGCTCCTCTCATAGACTCTGAATGTGAGTGCGCCCGATATGACGGGATCGTTTGGATTGAGAACCACCTTGGTCGTGCCGTACTGTACCTCGCCTGGCAGAATACCTCGGATAATGGCATTGGCGGTTTTCCGAAGCGGCTTCGGTTTGAGCAAAACAGTGTAAAGGAATTCGGCGGCGCTCATTGGGGCAGCGGGTATAGTTCATTGCCCGACGGCTCCAGATCCGTTCAGGCTAGGCAAGCTGGGTATGCGCAGCAGCGTTACTTTCACGAGTATTACATACAGCTCCGGCGGAGGTATGTTCCGGCCCGCCGGCCTCTTATGAGGTGACGCAGTAAGAACACTTCAGAATTCTGTCGGAGATGCGTTGGCTTGCTCGTCCGTCCCCGTACGGATTGTGAGTACGCGCCATGCGTTGGTAATCGCCAGGATTGTCCAGCAGCCGGCTTGTCTCATTGTAGATTCGTTCCTCGTCCGTTCCGACCAGCTTTGCGGTTCCCGCCAGGACAGCTTCAGGCCGCTCCGTCTTATCCCGCATGACGAGTATTGGTTTTCCCAGCGAGGGACCTTCCTCCTGAACTCCGCCCGAGTCCGTCAACAGAACGTGGGCTCGACACATCAGATCCACGAAGGGAACGTACATGAGCGGCTCAATCAGAATGGTATTGGGGCGGCCCTCGAGGGCACGCCGTACTGGATTTTGCACGTTCGGATTCGGGTGTACCGGATAAACGATCTGTATGTCGGTTCGGTCGGAGAGGCGGGCCAGGGCTCGGCAGATGTTCTCGAAAGCCGCTCCGAAGCTTTCGCGCCTATGGGCTGTCACCAGAATAAGCTTCTTGGAAGAATCCAGCGGAAGTCCGTGAATACCCATCAACTTGCCGCTTTCGAGGGCCTCTCTTACATACAGCACCGCGTCAATTCCCGAATTCCCTGTGACTGCGATACGGTTTGCATCCACCCCTTCACGCAAGAGGTTTTCCCGTGCCGAATGCGTTGCCGCAAAATGCAGAGTCGAGAGCCGAGTGGTCAACACACGGTTCATCTCTTCCGGAAACGGCTGCCGGTTGTCACCCGTGCGGAGGCCCGCTTCCACGTGAGCGACTGGAACATTGGCATAGAACCCGGCCAGCGCTCCGGCGAAGGTGGTCGTCGTGTCCCCTTGCACCAGAATCATGTCCGGACGGGAGGCCTCGACGACAGCTTCTAAAGCGGCCACAATGCGAGAGGTCGACTGAAACAGCGTCTGGCCCGGCAGCATGACGTTGAGGTCGTAATCCGGACGGATACCGAACACATCCAGGACTTGATCCAAAAGATGTCGATGCTGGGCCGTGACGCAGACGATCGGTTGAAACTCGGAACCGCGGCCACGCTGGTGCAGCACGATGGGGGAAAGCTTGATCGCTTCCGGCCGGGTGCCGAAAATAAAGAGAGTTCTGATCATCGCCGATCCCTGAGTGTGCGAATAGCATTCGCCATTTCAACGTTCTGGGCTTCTTAGGATAGGAGTGCAATGAAACCCGATTTGTTCTTCCGCGTGGCAGTCCGCTAAATGGGCCTATTCCGAAACTTGCTTTTCCGGATGTATTGGAAAGCGGAGAAGCTCATTGTGCCTGGGCTGAAAAGCTCGCAATATTGCTATTACGCCAAGCTGCGGTCCCTTACCCCCGGAAAGATCTGGCTCGATCTCGGGTGTGGTCATCAGGTTTTCACGGAGTGGATGTTGCAAGAGCAGGCGGAAGTTCTTGAGAGCTGTGCCGCCGTATATGGAATAGATCTGGACTGGCCGGGTCTTAAGGCCCACATTGGAATTCGCAATAAAGTGATGGGCGATCTCACGTTGCTGCCGTTTGAGGCCGATTCGATAGATGTAGTTAGCGCAAACATGGTGGTGGAGCATCTCTCGCAACCCGCTGACGTTCTGCGTGAAGTGTGGCGAATTCTCAAACCGGGAGGAGCCTTCGTATTCCACACGCCAAATTCACGTGCCTGGGCAATCCAACTCGCCGCCCGTATCCCCGATGTTGCGAAAAAGCGCCTGATCTGGTTTTTCGAGCGTAGGCGCGAGGAAGACGTGTTCCGCACGCACTATTGCATGAACAGCGCGCCCGAGATTCGCGAACGGGCCGAGGAGGCCGACTTTACTGTGGCGGACATCACTATGGTGAGCACTTCCGCAATGACCGTTATGCTCGGGCCCCTGGTCGTACCGGAATTACTGTACATCCGAGCGCTACAGAATCCCAAGCGCGCCGGGCTACGGTCAAACATTGTCACGATTCTGCGGAAACCCGTGGCCACCTGAACGTAACGACCCCTCGCTGCCATGCAACAATCGGTTGTGATTAGACAGTGTGCTTCGCGTCACTCTCGGATGCGCGCATAACTCCTGATGCAGCGCGGAAAAACACACCTCACCGGGGCCGGCCGGTATTCGCCGGTCTTGCCCTTGATTGCTTTCTTCGCGATCGCTTGTCTTCTGCTGCCGTTCTACCGGTACGAACTGAGTCCCGATGGGATCTCTTACCTCTCACTGGCGCAGGAGTATGTAGATGGGTATTGGAGGGAGGCGATCAACGCCTACTGGGGCCCGCTGTACTGCTGGTTCATCGCCGTTCTCCTGCTCGTCCATGTCCCGGCGCTCGTTGCCGCGAAGCTGGTGAATCTCGGCGCCGGCTTACTGGCGATTTGGGCTCTGCACCTGCTCTGTTCCCGGTATGACATGAAAGCGTCGGTCCGCAGCTTTTTTCTTTGGACTGCCGTGCTGGTGCTGTTAGGCTTCTTCATCGAAACCAATACGCCCGATCTTCTTTTCACGGCACTTTTGTTGTTGTATGTAGCGATTATTTTCGATCCGGATTATCCATCGACTGGTTACGCCGGAGTAGCTTGTGGAGCGCTCGGGGCATTTGCCTATCTTGCAAAAAGCTACGGGTTCTTCTTTTTCGCGGCACATTTTACGCTGTTTAGCGGCCTGCACTGGATTTTCCAACGTAACGATACAGCGCGGCATCGCATCGTGAACCAGTTTTTCGCAGGTCTGGCAGTCTTCCTCGTCGTATCGTTGGCGTGGGTGACCATCCTGCACGCGAAATACCGCACATGGACACTAAGCACGACGGGCAATTTCAATCACCGGCTTGTCGGTCCCGAATCTCCGGGCTATCCGCATTTCCGGCATCTTTTCGATCCGCCCACCGAGCATGCCGTTACAGCCTGGCAGGATCCTTCACCCTCCTGGCTCCCGGTTTGGAAGACTGCCGGTAATCTGAGGCATGAGGGCAAGCTCATTTATGGAAACGCCAAGTCTATCGTGCGGTTCTGGATCTTCGCCGTACCGTTATTTGCCGCTATATTGATCGCGTATCCGGTGCTTTGCCTGAGATCGGCCGACTACCAAACGGAGTGGATTTTTCCGATCTTAACAATCGCGCTGTTTTGCGGCGGCTATCTACTCATAACGGTGCAAGACCGGTATATCTGGTTTGCCGACTTGCTGCTTCTGTGGATCGCCTTTCGAGCATTAGATCTCCTTTTCAAAGAGTTTGCTCTAACTGCATTCGTTCATGCTGCAGCGCTGGTTCTGGTCGTGCTCTCTTTTCTTGCAGCGCCATTGCGCCTAATGCGGGGCCATTTCCTGACGGATCGGAATCTCTACGAATCGGCGCTCGGTCTCAAGCAGTCGGTCCACGCGCCAGCCCGTCTTGCATCCTGCGCCGACTGGCAGGATTCGGCGTATCTCGCTTACATCTTGGGCGTTCCCTACTATGGAGTACCTGCTGCCGTACCCGAGGCTGACGAGGTTGCCCGCGACTTAAATCCGGATTACCAACCAACCGAGCATGCGGCCGTCGGGTCTGGTGAGATTTCTAGCGAATTATTCGCCGCCCGAATCGACTATTTTGTCGAGTGGCCGGCTTGCGTATCGTCACAACTGCCAAAAGGCTCCCTGATCGCGAAGACGGCCGGTTTCTCCCTGGTCAGGCTGAAGTGGCGGCCGTGAGACTCGGAAGGGTATGCCGATTCGAGAGAATGGAAGTTCGAGCTTGACCGAACTGCTGCAGAAAATTCTATGAACCGCGCCGGATCAAATGGAACAATCGCGGCTCTTCCCGCGCGGCCGCTTGGCGGCATTTCTAAAGCGTCCGCCGCCGTTCGCGATCTTTATGTACCCGGTAAATTCGGTGCGACGCTTGTCTCGTTCTATATTTTTCTGATTGTGAGTCGTGTCCTGGATGTCTCGCCCATCTGGTGGATGCACATCCCGATGGTGCTGCTGATCGTTCTGATTGTGCTCACTCTCGCACGAGGCGGATTCCAGTTCGCGCTGGGATCGAAGATCACTCGCTTTTTCCTGGCCTTTACCATCTGGATGATCGTATGTTTGCCCTTCAGTGAATGGCGCGGCGCCAGTATAGACCCGATGGAATCGCAGTTGCAGGCCCTGGTGATTTTCTTCGTCGTGACCCAGATGCTTAGGAGGCCGGACGATTGGCGGAAGGCGGCCGGCGCCTACGCATACGCCGTGGTGGCGGCCAGCCTCTATAGCTTCTATTCGGCCCGCTCGATCGAAGGCGGGCGGCTCGCGCTAATGAATGGTAGTCTTGCCGATCCGAATGAGTTCGCCCTGACTTTGGTCATTGGACTTCCGTTTTGGTGGTTCAAAGCGATCACCGCGAGAGGGGTCAAGAAGCTGTTCTTCCTGCTTTGCACGGTCCCGATCTACATTACTTTTGCGCGTACCGGGTCGCGATCGGGACTCTTCGCCTTGATCGCCCTTCTCCTCGCTGTTCTCATTGTGGCGAAAGGAGCCAAAAGGCTGAACATTGCGATTGGCGCGGTCATATTGACCATCGGAGGCGCTGCGTTCCTGCCGTCGTACCTGAGAGATCGTTACTTGACGATCTTTTCACCCGCTGCCGGAGGGGCCGAGGCAGCGCAGTTGGGCTCCGACATCGCCTCCAGCGAAGGACGCAAGCAGCTCCTGATTCAAAGTATCGACATCACGTTCCACCACCCGGTATTCGGTGTCGGACCGGGAGTGTTCTCCTACGCCGCTTTCGATCAGCGCAAAGACACGAGTGGTTTTGGCGGTCTTGCGCAAGTCACCCACAACACCTACACGCAAATATCCAGCGAAACTGGTTTGCCAGGCCTGTTCTTCCTGCTCGGAACACTATTTCTTTCGATCAAATACGTGTATTGCGATTATCGGCGGACCTCTCGGGAGAACTCTGACCTGGCGAAGAGTACCCGATATCTCTTCGTGTCGTTCATCGGAATGTCGATCGGTATCTTCTTCCTCAGCGTCGGTTATACATACATGGTCGGGGTAATGTTCGCGCTCGCCGTGTCTCTGCACAACATTGTTCAGGCAGCTACAGCGTCCGCAACACAATCGGCAGTCCAATCCGCCGGAACTGGCACGGCTGTGGGGCAAGCCTGGAAGCCCGCGGAACGGCCGGCGATTCAGGCCTTGAAACCTCTGGCTTCCGGTCTTCCTGCGCGTTTGAGGCCGACATATCTCGGCTCCCGCAGCAGGGCTAAGACGCCTCAACCTCCGCGGACACGTTCGTGAAACACTCATCCGGTTTGCCACACGTGCCGATACGCGGGAATATCTAGAGTATGTGCGGGATAACAGGATTCGTTAATCTCAGAGGTCAGCCCGCATCGGAGCCGGATCTCCGCCGAATGATGGACGCGATTACCCATCGAGGGCCGGATGGGCACGATCTGCACGAGGATGGAATTGCTTATCTCGGGCATCGCCGGCTGAGTATCATCGACGTCGCAGCCGGTCGGCAGCCAATGTCGAATGAGACCGGTTCGATCTGGATCACCTTCAACGGCGAAATCTTCAATCACGCTGCCCTTCGTCCGGAACTCGAGAAAGCCGGCCATCGCTATACGACACGCTGCGACACGGAAACCATCGTGCACGCCTATGAAGAATACGGCCGCGACTGTGTGACGCACCTGCGCGGGATGTTCGCCTTCGCGATCTGGGACGCGCAGCGGCGGAAGCTGTTTTGTGTCCGTGACCGGCTCGGTATCAAGCCACTCTATTATTTCTCCGACGAGCGATTCTTCGCGTTCGCATCCGAGATCAAATCGCTGCTACGCCATCCGGAAATTCGGCCGAGGCTCAACGAGCAGCGCTTACCGGAATGTCTGGCATTCGGGTATACCGCCGGCGATCTCACGCTATTTCGTGGCGTGCGCAAGCTCATGCCCGGTCATATGCTCACGCTCGATGCTGCCACCGGCAAGATCGAGATCAGCCGTTACTGGGATGTGCCGGAGCCAGCAGAACGGGAAACGAGATCGGACGAGGAGTGGATTCGTGAATGCCGCACTCGTCTTGAAGAAGGCGTGCGCACGCGCCTGATGAGCGACGTGCCGCTTGGCATGTTTCTCAGCGGCGGGGTCGATTCGAGCGCTATCGCCGCCTTGATGAAACGCCTGCGCAGCGAACCGGTCAAGACGTTCGCCGTCGGTTATGAAGAGGCGGCGTTCAGCGAGCTCGGCTATGCACGCCAAGTGGCGCAAACCATCGGGACGGATCATCACGAAGTCGTCATTGGGATGGAAGACTTCTTCAACGTCCTGCCGCGCCTCGTGTGGCACGAGGATGAGCCGATTTCCTGGCCCTCCAGTGTCTCGCTCTACTTTGTTTCCCGCCTGGCCTCGGAGCATGTGAAGGTCGTGCTCACCGGCGAAGGCAGCGACGAGTTGTTTGCCGGATATCACCGCTATCAGCATTATCTTTTCAATCGCCGATGGTCCGATCGCTATCGTGTCTTGCCGGGCGGAATTCGCGCCGCAATCGGGCATTTCATTGAGCATTCGAACCTGCTTACCGCGAATGTGCGCCGCAAATTGCATCACACCTTTCTTGGCCGCAAAGCAAGCGTCGAATCTCTCCAGCTCGATAACTTTTACGCCGCATTTTCCGCTCCGGAACTCGAACGGCTGCTGGCCGGCCGTATTCAAGACGCAGGCAACCCGTATGCGGAATATTTGAGTTATTGGAATTCACGCCATGGTTCTGTACTTTCGCAAATGCTCTATGCGGACCAGAAGACGTATCTGGTCGAGCTGCTGATGAAACAAGATCAGATGAGTATGGCGAGCTCAATCGAAAGCCGGGTGCCGTTTCTAGACCATCCCTTTGTCGAATTCGCCGCCTCTGTGCCGGACAATCTGAAGATCCGCGATGGCGAGGGCAAGTACATTCTCAAGCGCGCCGTCGAGGACCTGCTTCCACATGACATCATTTACCGGAAAAAGATGGGCTTTCCCACCCCGCTTCGAAATGGCTGCTCGACCGGCGTGCCGAGCCGTTATTCGCTCTCCTGCTGGATCGCACCAAACTGCTGGCCGAATATGTCGACCTGAACTATGTACGGAACCTCATTGAGCGCCAGTCAAGCCACAGCGAAGATGTGACCGACCGGCTCTGGCGACTGCTGAATCTGCAGCTCTGGGGCGATTTGTACTTGAACGGCCGCCGCGACGAGCATTGGGAGGGTCTGCTGCAACAGCCCGTCGCGCAAGCCGTCGTATGAAGATCTTGTGGGTAAAGACGGACTTTCTTCATCCAACGACTCGAGGTGGCCAGATCCGCACACTCGAAATGCTGCGTGAGCTCCACAAGCGGCACGAAGTGCATTACGTCGCGTTTGACGATCCGGAAAATCCGGAAGGGTTGCGCCGGAGTCCGGAATATTCCACGCGTTCTTATCCCATTCGGCATCGCGTGATTTCCAAGCGCTCGCCACAATTCGCGGCTCAGCTTTTCGCCGGCCTGTTTTCCCCAATTCCCGTGGCGGGCATGCGCTACCGTTCCGAAGCCATGCGGGCCACCATTACACGCCTTACCGCCGAGCGTGATTTCGATGCAAAGGTCTGCGATTTTCTGACGCCTAGCGTCAATATCGATGACATGCGCGGCTGGGTCCTGTTTCAGCACAACGTTGAAAGCGTCATCTGGGAACGGCATGCGCAAACCGGGCGAACGCTTCTGCATCGCGCCTACTTCGCTCAACAAGCCCGCCGCATGTTCGCATGGGAGCGCTCCGTTTGCAGTGCGGCCTCGCATGTGGTCGCCGTCTCTTCAATCGACGAAAGCCTGATGCGGGAGCGTTTCGGCGTTGATAGTATTTCGTCCGTTGCGACCGGCGTAGATCTCGACTATTTTGAACGGCCAGCCGCCTCCACTCGCAACTACGATCTGGTGTTTGTGGGCTCTATGGACTGGATGCCGAACATCGACGGCGCTCATTGGTTCCTATCTGAGGTCTTTCCTCTGATTAAGGCGCGGAGACCCGCATGCAAAATCGCGATCGTCGGTCGCAATCCTCCTCAGTCGCTCCTGGCGGAAACGAACGATCCTAGCGTCACGATCACGGGAACCGTAGCCGATGTCCGGCCATTCTTGTGGACCTCAGCTATATCCCTCGTGCCGCTGCGCGTGGGCGGCGGAACGCGCCTCAAGATTTTTGAAGCGATGGCGGCCGGAACACCTGTTGTATCGACCACGATCGGTGCGGAGGGTCTGCCCGTACGGCACGGAGAAAACATCCGTATTGCCGACACGCCGCAGCAGTTTGCGGCCGAATGTCTCGACCTTCTCGAAAATCGTGAGGCGCAATGTGCCATGGCGGTCAATGCACTCAACTTGATCCGCGCAAACTTCTCGTGGGAAACCGTGACGACCCGCTTTGAAGAAACCCTTCGCTCTGTGCAAGCCGCCTCAGCCGCATGAGTGCCGGCGCCACGCTGTTTGCGGCAAGTCTCGCCTTTATCGTTTACGTTCTGGCCGGATACCCTGTTCTCCTCGCCCTCTATGCGCGCCTTGCGCCCAAACCGATTCGCAAAGAGCCGGCATCAAAACGTCTTTCGATCGTCATTCCCGTTCGAAACGGCGCACCCTGGCTAGAAGCCAAGATTCGCTCGATGCTGCATTCCAACTACGCTGCGGAGCTGATCGAAGTTTGGATTGTGTCGGACGGATCTACGGATGGAACCAACGATCTGGTGGAGCGTTATCCGGATTCGCGCGTGCACTTGCTTCCACTGCCGCCTCGCGGAAAGGCCGTGGCGATTAACCGCGGCGTCGAGCAGGCCACCGGCGAAATCATTGTTTTGACGGACGTTCGGCAGCCCTTTGACCGCGATGCTCTGGCCCTCCTGATTTCCTGCTTCGCCGACCCGGCCGTCGGGGTCGTCACCGGCGAGCTCATCATACAGGCGGGCGCCACAAGAGAGGAGTACAACACCGGCCTGTACTGGCGCTATGAAAAATCGATTCGACGGAACTTGAACCGCATCGACGCTATGCTCGGCGCGACCGGTTCCATCTGTGCAATTCGCCGCGAGCTTGTGGCGCCTATCCCTCCCGGCATTCTTCTGGACGACGTATATCTTCCCCTCGCCGCGGCTCTTCGGGGGTTTCGGATCTATTTCGAGGATCGTGCGAAGGCCTACGACTTGCCAACTTCACTCCACTCCGAGTTCTGGCGCAAGGTGCGCACCCAAGCCGGCATTTACCAGATCATCTCGCGTTTTCCCGGGCTGCTGTGGCCGGGCAATCGGCGGTTTGTTCATTTTTTATCGCACAAGATCGGCCGTCTGCTCTTACCGTTTGCAATGATTTCAGGTCTAGTCAGCAGTTTCTTTTTGGCCGCACCATTCCGGACCGCTGCACTCGCCGCGCAAGTTCTGTTCTATGGCTTGGCGCTGCTCGATCCCAAGATTCCAGACGCGTCTTCCGTAAAGCGGCTTTCGGCGCCGATCCGGGCCTTTGTCGTTCTGGTCGCTGCGGCGTTGTGCGCTGTCGCCGTTCTGTTTATCCCGGCTCACCGCTTATGGCGTGAGACACGCGTCGGAGTTGCCGCCCCGCGCGATAACGCCGGCGGAGCCAGTTCCTGAAGCTGCTGCAGCTTACGTTGCAGGCACCGCGCGCGCATTGCCGCGCCGCGATCGCGCGATTCCCCATATTCCCCAAAACGTCGTCAGCACGTACTGGAGAGCCTGCGCCAATAGAATATATGCGATCGCATCCGTCCGCGTAAAGCCAAACGGAGTCAACACGCTCACTGCGACGAATTGATAGATCCCTACATATCCGGGCGTCGATGGAAGAGCGCTTCCTAAGGCTAGCCCGGTAATCAGCAGGAAAGCGAGCGGCAGGCTCACGCTCATATGCAGTGCGTGGACCGCAACCACCGTGCCAACCGCATCGAGAAACCAGATGATCATCGTGCCCAGCAGAAACCGGAACAAACGTCCGGAATCGTGAAAAGCGCGGATTCCCGTCAGAACGTGTTCCAGAATGTTAATCAGTTTTTCGCTTAGCGCGTCAGGAATCGGCGCGCGTCGCAGCAGGTATATCCACAGCCGCTCCAGCTTCGGCAGCACCGCAATCGCTATGGCCCCGAGCAGTCCAAGGATCGCAAACGGTCTCGCCGCATGCTCAAACCAGCCCGGCCTGAACGGAAGAGTCAACAACACAACAGAACTGACAACCACCAGGATAATGGCGTCCGAAAGCCGTTCCGACAGTGCAGTCGTAAGAACAAAGGTCTTCGGTAATCCCGCCTCTCTGCTGATCATCATGGTCCGGACCAGCTCGCCCGCGCGCGCCGGAAGAAAATTGTTCCCGAAATATCCCGCCGCGGTCGCCCAGAACGCTGTCGAGACACCGACCGGTCCGCGAGAGCGCAGTAGGATGCGCCAGCGAATCGCGCGCAGCAGCAAAGAGATCGTTGTGATCGCGAACGCGAGGGCGACATAGCGAAGGTCCGCTCGCGAGAGTATCTGCCATACCTGCGCCCAATCGATTCCCCGGAGCGAAAAGTACAGGAGTACGGCCGCAAGAACGAGGGCAATCGCCCAATACACCAACCGCGAGCGAGAGCGCGCCGGCGGATCCATGCCTTTCTCTAGGGCTGTTTCAATCGCATGGTCCCGCACAGTGAGTGATAATCCATTCTCCGCATCGACAGATTAGCACTGGTCCCTAATGGCTGATGAGGAGGAGATTCCGGTAACCATTCGGACACGATTTTTTTCTGGCTTATACCTCTATAAGCGTGATATACATTAATAACCTTTCACGCGGGTAGGGATGCACCGCGTCACAATCATCGAGGATTTTCGGGTTACATGGGATTTATTTCTGTTAACGTTCATCGCACCACACGCTGTATCGCTCTGCTGGTCTTTTCCGTTCCACTGGCAATCGCCCAGGGAATCACAGGGTCCGCACCCCGGCTGATCACCCAGCAGGTCAGTGAATCGGAGCTTGTCACTTTGAAGGGGAACGTCGCGCCTCTTGCCCGTCCGGAATTCGATCGGGGAACCGCGCGGGCTGATTTGCCTATGGAACGCATGCTGCTTGTGCTGAAACGCAGCCCGCAACAACAGGCGGCACTCGACCAGTTGTCATGGCAGCAGCAGGACAAATCGTCGCCGAATTACCATCGGTGGCTCACGCCAGAGCAATTCGGGCAGCAGTTCGGCCTGTCCGATACCGATCTGCAGACCGTAACTTCCTGGCTGGAATTCCACGGCTTCCAGGCTCTGCACGTCTCGAATGGACGAACGTTTATCGAGTTCTCAGGAACCGCGGCCCAGGTCCAGGAGGCCTTTCACACTCCGATTCACAAATACGTCGTGAACGGAGTCGAGCATTGGGCCAATGCAACCGACCCGCAACTTCCGGCAGCCTTTGCGTCCGCTGTTGCCGGAGTAGCGAGCCTGCACAATTTCACCAAACACCCTCAGGCGCGGCTATCGCCCATTCCGATTCCGGCGACGGTGCAAAGCGGAAGCTCTGAACCATTGTTCACGTCGTCGAATGGATCGCACGCGCTCGCTCCCGCCGATTTCGCCACCATCTATAACATCAGTTCCGTCTATCAGAGCGGCATCAACGGCTCAGGCATCGTGATTGCGGTTGTCGGCAGAACCAACATCAATGTTCAGGATGTGGTGAGCTTTCGAAGCATCTTCGGGCTTTCCAGCAATGCGCCGAATGTGATTGTGAACGGGACGAATCCAGGCGACCTGGGCGGCGGAGAAGAGATGGAGGCCGTGCTGGACGTGACTTGGGCGGGCGCAGTGGCGCCTGGCGCGCACGTAGACTTAGTGGTCTCGAAGACGACGAATACCAGCGACGGAGTCGATCTCTCGGAAGCCTACATCATCGACAACAATCTCGCGAACGTGATGACGGAAAGTTTCGGCGACTGCGAAGCAAACTACTCGTCCGCGCAGGCTGCTTCTATTTCATCGCTCGCCCAACAGGCCGCTGCCGAAGGCATCACGTATATGGTTTCGGCTGGAGATGCAGGATCCGCCGGGTGCGACAACTTCGACACGGAGATCTCCGCCACCGGGCCCGTTTCGGTGAATATTCTGGCTTCGACTCCCTACACGATCGCGGTGGGCGGCACGCAATTCTACGACAACACCAACCCGGGCGCGTATTGGAATACTCAAAACGGCGGCACGTTCGGTTCGGCTCTTTCCTATATTCCGGAAGACGTGTGGAACGCCAACTGTACCGGCTCGGCTTGCGGGACCGGCAATATTCTCGCGGGCGGAGGCGGCAAAAGCCAGTTCTTTACCAAACCGTCGTGGCAGACCGGAGTCGCCGGAATTCCGGCAGACGGGGCCCGCGATGTCCCGGATGTCGCTCTCGCAGCCGCGGGTCACACCCCCTATCTGCTGTGTCTGGACGGTTCTTGTACTCCCAATAGCCAGGGCCAAGTCAGCTTCTACGGGGTCTACGGCACATCGGCCGCGGCGCCCTCCTTCGCGGGCATCATGGCATTGGTGAATCAGAGGACTGCATCGCGGCAAGGCCAGGCGGCGCAAGTGTTATACCGTCTCGCGGCCACCGAGAGCCTATCGAGTTGTAATGCGTCCAACCCGGCGCTGCTCCCGGCGAGTGCCTGCATCTTTAACGATGTCACTGTCGGCACGAATGCGGTTCCCGGAGAAGCAAACTACAACACCGGCAGCGAGACCTATCCCGCCACGACGGGCTTCGATCGGGCGAGCGGATTAGGTTCCGTAAATGTTTCCAACCTCTTGAGTAGCTGGAACACCGAGAACGCTCCAGAGTCGATCACTGCCTTTCCGACGGGGACGGTGCCTCCGAACTTTCATAACGATCCGAAAGCCGTAGAACTGGGGGTGAAGATTCGATCCGATATAGCCGGGTATATCACGAGCGTGAGGTTCTATAAGAACTCTGGCGACACGAGCGCACATACCGGCTCATTGTGGAGCGCCAGCGGGCAGTTGCTGGCTACCGGAACCTTCACGAACGAGAGCGCCAGCGGATGGCAGCAGTTGAATTTTTCAACGCCGGTCGCCGTTGCGGCCAATACGACTTATGTCGCGTCGTATCACACCGGCAGCGGTTATTACACCTCAAACTACTATTTTGCGAATGAGGGCGTGAATAACGGCACGCTGCACGAACTCCAGGCCGGAGTAGACGGACCCGACGGAGTTTACTACTACGGCTCGGGAGGCATTTTCCCCACCCAAACGTGGGAGAGTTCCAACTACTGGGTGGATGTTGTGTTCTCTCAAACTGCTCCTGCGGTGAGCGTCAATATCTTCATGCCTGGGACGGTACCGTATAGCTTTTATTCCGATCCGAGAGGAGTTGAATTGGGTGTGAAGATCCGTTCGGAGGTAGCTGGCTACATCACTGGGGTTCGCTTCTATAAAAACTCGGCCGATAGCAGCGCGCATAGCGGTTCATTGTGGAGCGATGGCGGACAATTGCTGGCCACTGGAACCTTCTCGAACGAGAGCGCCAGCGGATGGCAGCAGTTGAACTTTTCAGCGCCAGTCCCGATCGCGGCGAATACGACGTATGTCGCTTCCTATCACACCAGCAGCGGCTACTACACGGCAAACAGCTACTTCGCAAATCAGGGTGTAAACAACGGCACGTTGCACGGTTTGCAAAACGGAGGGGACGGACCGGACGGAGTTTACTATTACGGTTCGGGAGGCGTTTTCCCCACCCAAACCTGGGAGAGCTCCAATTATTGGGTAGATGTCGTCTTTTCGCAGAATGCAACCCATACGGCCCAGTCCACGAACATTTTCGCTGCCGGGACGGTGCCGCCAACTTACTATTCCGATCCGAACGCAGTCGAATTGGCCGTGAAGTTCCGCTCGGATCTGAGCGGACATATCACAGGAATTCGATTCTACAAAAACCCGGCGGACACGCACGTACATACCGGCTCTTTATGGAGTGATAGCGGGCAATTACTCGCCACCGGAACCTTCGCGAACGAAACGCCCAGCGGATGGCAGCAGTTAAACTTTTCGACGCCAGTGGCGATTGTGGCGAACGCCACCTACACGGCTTCGTATCACACCAGCGGCGGCTTTTACAGCTCCAACTATTTCTTTGCGAATCACGGCGTGACCAATGGCACTCTGCACGCGCTCGAAGCCGGCGTAGACGGACCGGACGGAGTTTACTATTACGGTCCGGGAGGCGTTTTCCCCACGCAAACCTGGGAGAGTTCCAACTATTGGGTTGACGTTGTCTTTTCGTCGCCGTAAGAGTTCCTGCCGCTCACCTCGTACAATCGCGGTGAGGGTTCAATGGTCAAGACGGGCGCTTTCTTGCGGCACGAAGCGGCACTGGTTGAAAGTAACGCGATCGGACGGGACACTCGGATTTGGGCTTGGGCCCACATCTTGGCGGGCGCGGTCATCGGCGAAGAGTGCAATATCTGCGACCACACTTTCATAGAGAACGATGTGGTCCTCGGCAACCGCGTAACGGTGAAATGTGGCGTGCAGCTCTGGGATGGCATCACCGTAGAGGATGATGTTTTTATTGGTCCGAATGCCACTTTTACAAATGACCCATTTCCCCGTAGTAAACAATACCCGGAGCGGTTCGCGCGTACGGTTGTAAAGCGAGGCGCTTCGATAGGCGCGAACGCAACCATACTTCCAGGCCGAACGATTGGCGAGCGAGCAATGGTGGGAGCGGGCGCCGTCGTTACCCGTGATGTTCCGCCATTCGCAATCGTTGCCGGGAATCCGGCGGTGATTATTGGATATGAAGGTGCGCGTCCCGAGCACGAAGCCGCAGTCGTATCGCCGCCGTCTGCCCCTAGCGTTCGGCAGACCGAAGTAGCGGGAGTCACCTTTCATCGTCTCCCCTCCGCCGCCGATATGCGCGGGCAGCTTGCTTTCGCAGAAATCGGGAAACATGTCCCATTTGAGATAAAGCGTTTTTTTCTCGTGTATGGCGTCGCAAGTCAGGAAACAAGGGGCGAGCACGCTCACCGCACGCTTCACCAATTTCTCATTTGCGTGAATGGCCGCTGCAATCTGATGGTGGACGATGGGGAACACCGCCAGGAATTTCTGCTGGATAGTCCCATGCTAGGTGTCCACCTTCCACCCCTCGTTTGGGCGGTCCAATACAAGCACACGTCCGATGCCGTCCTGCTGGTCCTCGCTTCCGATTATTACGATGCAGGCGATTACATCCGTGACTACTCCGAATTTCTGCAGATCCTTCGGTCCGGCCCTCACGCATGATTTCACTTAATAATTTCGCGCGCCAGTGGGACGAGGTAAAAGAGGATGCGGTGTCGACGTTCAACTGCGTGGGTGCGAAGGGGTGGTACATCTTAGGATCGGAGCTCGAGCAATTCGAAAACGCACTAGCTGCCTATTGGCGACTGGGCCACGCTGTCGGTGTTGCCAGCGGCCTTGATGCGATCGAAATCGCTCTCAGGACACTAGGCTGTGGAGCCGGCCAAAAAGTTTTGACGACTCCCATCTCGGCGTTTGCGACAACGCTCGCGATCTTAAAACTTGGCGCCGTACCGGTGTACGTGGACGTCGACCAATTTGGTCTGTTGGATTTGGACGCCGCCCGGGAAGCGCTGCGCCAGGACGCAAACATCCGCTATCTCGTCCCCGTACACCTCTACGGCCACACGCTGAACTTGCTCAAGCTCAAAATGCTCCAGGACGAGTTCGACGTCCGGATCGTCGAAGACTGCGCTCAATCGGTCGGTGCGACTTTCGGCGGAACCCCTACGGGACACGTGGGAACACTGGCAGCCACCAGCTTTTACCCGACCAAGAATCTCGGAGCTATGGGCGACGGCGGAGCGATCCTCACTCGCAACCCAGATTACGACAGGATTGCGAGA
Source organism: uncultured Acidobacteriaceae bacterium (assembly GCA_963722935.1). Lineage (GTDB taxonomy): Bacteria > Acidobacteriota > Terriglobia > Bryobacterales > Bryobacteraceae > Bog-105. The sequence continues at coordinate 1,692,557 of CAVROY010000004.1, forward strand.
GCTCTGCGCGACTACGGCCAAACTGGAAAATACGAGCACGAGCTGATCGGGTATAACAGCCGCCTGGACGAACTGCAGGCAGCTCTTCTCCGTCAGGTCAGCTTGCCTCGCCTCGATCGATGGATCGCCCAGCGCCGCCGCATAGCTGCCGCTTACATGGCTGACATTCAGAACGAGCATGTCCAGATGCCGGGACCTCCGCCGAGCTCAGACTCTTGCTGGCACTTGTTTCCGGTCCTCGTGGATCCGGATCTCAGAGCCGATTTCCTGGCGCACCTGGCCCGCAGCGGAGTAGCCGCTGGCAATCACTATCCGATCGCTATTCCGGACCAAAAGGCAATGACGACCGCTCATTTCGAAATCTTCAGGACGGGTATTGACCATGCGCGGGTATTCTGCCGCTCACAAGTGAGTTTGCCCGTACATCCATATCTGACGAATTCTGAAGTATCAAGGGTGGTTGAGTCCGTTAACAGTTGGGGGCGGTGACGTGTTCTCACTGATCATCCCCGTCTACAAAAATGAAGCGAGCCTGGACCGATTGCTGTCGGAGATGGTCAAGCTGAGCGCGCGGAGCGCCGAGAAGTTGGAAGTCATCTTTGTGGTCGATGCCAGCCCCGATCGCAGCCACGAAATTTTGCTCACCCGGCTTCCCGCGGTGCCTCTGCATTCGCAGTTGCTGCTGCTCAGCCGTAACTTCGGTTCATTCGCGGCGGTTATGGCAGGATTGCAAGTAGCGCGGGGTGACTTCTTTGCGGTGCTTGCGGCAGACTTACAAGAGCCGCCAGAGCTGGCCGAGACGTTTTTCCAAATTCTTTCGACGGATCAGGCCGATGTGGTATTCGGAACTCGGAAGAATCGATCCGATCCATTCTTCAGTGAGCTGACTGCCAATGCATTTTGGGGACTCTACCGCCGGTTTGTCATCCGAGATATGCCCCCTGGTGGGATCGATGTATTTGGCTGTAATCGTATTGTCCGAGATCGCCTCCTGCAGTTCAAAGAAAGTAATACCAATCTGATTGGTCTGTTGTTCTGGATCGGCTATAGACGCGTCTATGTCCCTTACGAGCGCTATGCTCGTGCGGAAGGTAAGAGCGCCTGGACCCTTGGAAAGAAGATTCGATACTCCGTAAATAGTATCTTCAATTTCACCGACATCCCAATCCAACTGCTGTTGTATTCGGGCTCGGTGGCGCTCGTTCTGGCCTGCATTGGAACTGTCGTCGTCGTGCTTTCAAAGGTTCTCGGTATCACGCGCGTTCCGGGCTATACCGTCATCGTCATTGCCGTCCTGTTCTTCGGTGCATTGACTAGTCTCGGACTCGGCATCGTTGGCCAGTATTTGTGGCTCACTCTGCAGAACACGCGCGGCAGGCCAAACTATATCGTGGCGCGGTCCACCGAGTACGCGAAGCAGGAATTTAAACCACTAGAATCAATCTCGACGTATCCCGAACGCCAATGATTCGGCGCGAACAGCATTTCGCCGTTACGGATTCCTGGTATTTTCAACGCACAGGCCACTAGCTGGGCGGTATTGCGCCTCCGCATCTCTTTCGTACCGGCTTCTTGCACTGACGTTCAGCGACTCCGGGTCGTAAACTCGTCCGTGTCCATGGTGCCGATCCGTATCGTTCATCGTGTGTTCATTCGCCAGTAGCCCCATTAAAACGGCTGCCTGGCAATGAATACTCCGGGCATTAGGAACCGCACTGCAAATCACGCCTCCGGGCGCTAGCTAAGAATCGTTTGACGTGATTGATGATCTGCGGGGGGGACTCAACATGCTCCAAAAACATGTCCGAGCAAAATCGTGTCAAATTCTTGATCTGTTTCAAATTCTTCAAACAGCGAATGGACCGCCTTAATTCGCGGGAATCGGGACCGGAGCGCATGGCAGAACGCTTCCGCTCCTTCGACAACAGTCAACTGAGGAAAAGCTTGCGCCAGCAGCTCCGTCATGACGCCCTCGGCGGGTCCAAGTTCAAGGCACCGCTCGCCTCGCCAAAATCGGCTAAGGAGCACGGCACTGTGGCGGACCGACGCAGTGTTGACTCCTTTTGCATACCAACTATCGGCCGCAATATTGTCTAAGCGGCTGCGTTCTGATTCTGTATTGCTATGTTTGGCATGTTTGTCCCAACAAAAATTTATGAGAGCTTCAATTACCGGGCGGGTCTTGCGTTTGAGCCACTAACTTCTCTTCATCACGTTGTGCTCGAGAAGAGCTAAGTGTTTACAGCCGGCTGTTTTCATTGAGACAAGTCGCCAGCCCTTACTAATCAGTTCCGAAGTTTCCCAAATTACTTCGGAATCGCCGTAGAGGTAGCAATCTGGATTGGAACTCCAAAATTGCCAATATGTCTCCGGTGCGTTATACAGAGGACCCCATCTTGCGAAATTTCGAAAGCTCCTGTAAGCCCAATCGTCCTCGGAGGCCGCCAGGAAATGCAGCCGGTGCGCGAGGTCTGGCGCGTAATGGGCAACATACAAAAAACGTAATGGATCGGCAGTGCCAATAGGGATGGCTTTATCCGTGGCCGACAACAGCAAGGCCTCGTTCGCTAGAGGGTTCCACGGTGTTGTATCTATATGAATCCCGCTACTCGGCTCCACTAGAAGTTCGCCAACGTGATGAATCCGGTGCCAAGCTACCTTAGCGAAGCTCTCGCCCAAAGAAATACTAAGTACAACTGCGAACACGACGCCGATCCACCTACTTGAACCAGTTCGCGACCAGGTGAACAGAATAACCAAAAAATAACAAACCCCGACCATTCCCTCCAGAAAGTATCTGTGGAAGAAGGCGGTGTTTGTCGCTTTCGCGAGAAGGACGCCAACCAGGGGGAGAGCTAGAAATCCGATCGCCAATATTAATTCCATCGGCGGGACTACTAACCGATAAAGCGGTCCCAGCAGGTGCCCAATCGACAACAGCAGCACTGCAAACACCAAGATCAGGAAGCACGGGTTCAGCAGAAAATGATAGTAGTTTGGGATCTGAAACCAACCGGGTGGGCGCAAATCAACGAACTGCGTTCCATGCGTCGCCCTGCGGGCCGATGCAAGAAGTACAACATAAACTGGCATAACGGCTAATTCAGGTGCAATCAATGCAGCCCAGAATCCAATGCTCCACTGCCTCGTCTTGAAAGTTTTAAAAAGCCCAGCAAGCGCATAGGGGAAAACGAGGACCAGCGAGTAGCAGTGAGTCATAAGGGCGCCAAAAAGACACAAAGCGAAAAGTGCAAGCCATAGCCCGCGGCGCTTGCCCTCTTCAGCCATTTGCCAGCACACAATCGACAGCCCCGCAAAGCCGAGAACGATGCCGTGAGCGCGCGCCTCGTATGCGTAGTAGAACGCCCCTGTAAATAGCGGAAACGCCATCGCGATGAAGCCCGCAAGGGGGCCCAAACGGCGGCTTACGAAACGAAAAAGACACAGACAGAAAATCCAGAAGCCGACGACTTCCGGTAAACGGATGCCGATGCGATTCTCGCCAAACAGCGCTTCACTTACTTTTGTAACCCAGTAAAAGAAAGGCGGGTTAAAGTCAACGGCGCCGCGCAACGCCTGCCAAAGCGAAGCGGGCCCCAGACGGCAAAGGTACAGCGTGAAAAGCTCGTCGTACCAGAAGTACTTCTCCGACGCGCGCAATAAAACATCTACAAAATAAAAAAGCGAGAATCCCACCAGGAGTAATGAGATGATGTTTGCGCGGCTTCGCGATCGGGTTTCCCGTATTTCTTCCGATTCCGTCTGAACTGTGACCACTCGTTTGATTTTACTTGCCTGGGAGCCGGAGTCTCTAGGCTAGCGCTTCACGGCGTTGGGTGGACTTCGGCCAAAAAGCGACCGCTTGACGACCTCAGCGACCTTATGATTGCGTCTCCTGTAAGAGCACGCATCTGTGCAGGGTCGGATTCCAGCCCGTAATACATGAAATCGGATCTTGAGGCAAAGAATTTGTCGGCACTTATCACATGATACGGAAACGGCGCGTAGGGCTCAAGACTACCGAGCAGGCGGTAAAAAGGGTCCCCCTCAATCCAGCCAAGATAATACAGTTGTGGTCGGAGTTCGGGTGCATAGTTCACGAGGTAGAGAAAATCGATCGGCCACAGGACCACGATCCGCTCTCCTTTCCGCGCACCCGACAGGAGTAAAGAATATCGCGAGAGTGGACCGGTGAGTGACGAATTTGCCGAAAAGTGACTGCTTGGTTCAACGAGATTCTCCGCCCAACCGAATGATCTATGCCGGATAACCATGGAAAGATTCCAGAACAGCAAAAAGGCCATGACTCCGGCAAGCAGGGTTGCCAAGCGATTGGTGGGCTTACCTGCAAGTGCCCCAAAGCCCGCGAGGATGCCCAACCCGCCCACCGCTGGTAGAAAGTAGCGGTCGCAAAACTGGCTATGCAGTACCTTGGCGAGCAGCATGCCGAATGCCGGCAGCGCCAGAAGAGAAACGGCAAACGCCACTTCGAACCTCATAAGATCAGTCGCTTCGCAGCCATTTACGCGCGAGGATCGGATCGCTGTCAGTCCCAGTATCACGACGATTAGTAGAACGATGACAATGCAGGGCGCAAGCAGGTAGACATAGAACGCGCCAACGTCGCTCCACACGAGCGAGCTGCAGCTAGTAAAAGTAGTCCCTCGCGCCGCCGACCGGAAGGAACGAATGAGCGGAAGATAGGTAAACCCGGCAAAAACGACTGGAGCTGCCAATGCAATCCATCGCCGATATTCTACGCTTCGGAGCCGCGCGCTTCTCAGCAGTTCGGTGACGGCAAATGGCGCCGCGATGACTACCGCGTAACAATGTGCAAAGAATGCTGCAAACAGAGCCAGGGAAAAGCAGATTAACCACCGCTTTTTTTGCGGCTGTTCCAGCGACGACTGCCAGCACAGAAGCGCCAAGCCACAGAACCCCATCACAAGTCCGTATGGCCTTGCCTCGTAAGCGTAGAAGAAAGCCCCGGAAAGCGTGGGAAGCAGCATCGCGATTGATCCGGCAATGGCGCCGGCTCTTTTATTCACGAACCAAAACAAGCACAGACAAAAGGTCCAAAAGCCGATCATTTCAGGGAGCCGGCGTAGCAATCAGCCCGTCGCCCAGAAGCCCACTACTTGCCTTCGTAAGCAGATACAACAACGGCGGATTGAAATCGAAGCCGGCCTGCAATGCCTGCCAAAGAGAGTGCAAAGGCAGCCTGTACAGATAAACCGTTAACAGTTCGTCGAACCAGAAATATTTCTCCGACGCGCGGAGAAACACATCTGCAAAATAGAGGAGCGAAGCGCCAATCAGAAGCAGGGGCGTCAGATTCCCGACGCGCGTTTTCTTTTCGCGCATCTGATCCGAGCCTGCTCTCATTGACTCTGCCCTGCGCTGATCGAGCACTCAACCCCTTCCAATCCAGTCAACGCAAATGTAAATCTTCGAAGTCCCTCGGGAAAGGACGCGACCTCGCTTAATAAAGCAAAGAGTCGATGTTCCGATCGTATAAAACGCCCCCGGTCGAGGCGCCGGAGCAAATAGGCGATGGGTCGGGTATATGCCGATTTCGGCATCACAGCGTCAAGAATGATTACGGCGCCCCCGACGCAACAAACGCGCAGCATCTCGCGAACAGCTTCGCGGACCGAATCATCGTTTAAATGATGCAGTACTCCAACCGTCCAGACGCTATCGAATGATTGAGACGCGAATGGCAGTCGATCCGCCGACGCGACGACGCCAATGTGCCCAGAATGGTGGTACTTGTTGATGTACTCCGGTTCATAGTCCAGCCCGACTGGATCTAAACCGATCCGGAATAACCAGGAAGCTGGCCCACATCCGACGTCCAGGATACGACGGCCCGCTGGGACTCTGCGAGCAATTGCCCGCAGCCTACGGGTCATCAACAACTGAGCGCCCGGCGCGAGGAGGAACTGAGAAACGGTGTAGACGGGAGGCCAGTTGAGGATTCTGTACAAATTCAAACCGGACGATGGTAGCACAGGCTTGGCTTTCCTGCCGATTCGTACGGGTACCATCTTAATTACCACTTCGGGCGCTGCTTTGCCAGCTTGGTTATAATCGGAACGGTGTGGAGGACCCGGTAGGCCCCGGATCACCAGCGCTGTTCCTGCGTAGATCTACCAGACGTCTAGGCCTTCGGACGATGGGAAAATCGGTTGTGCCGTTACTCGCGGTATTTCAGCGCGAATCGCCCGCGTTTGCTGCGAAACTATCTATGTGTCGGACATGGTGAAGCTTTCTGATTACATATTTCGCTTCCTGGCGGATCGCAACGTTCAACACGTTTTCCTGATCACGGGCGGCGGCGCCATGCATTTGAACGATTCGGTCGGCCGCGAAGAACGGATCCGCTTTGTCTGCAATCACCACGAGCAAGCGTGCGCCATGGCCGCTGAGTGCTACGCTCGCGTAAACGGTCATCTCGGCGTCGTCAACGTCACCACCGGCCCGGGCAGCATCAACGCGTTGAACGGCGTATTTGGCGCATGGACCGATTCGGTTCCCATGTTGATTCTCTCCGGTCAGGTCAAGCGGGAAACCTGCGCGAGAGTGCTCGGTATCGAGAACCTTCGTCAGCTCGGGGATCAGGAAGTCGACATCATCCGCATGGTCAAAGGCATCACGAAATATGCCGTGCTGGTTTCCGATCCTGAGTCCATTCGCTTTCACTTGGAGAAGGCCTATCACTTGGCGACCACGGGCCGGCCGGGTCCCTGCTGGCTTGACATCCCTGTAGATGTGCAGTCCGCCAAAATTGATCCTGACGCCCAGCGCGCCTATGATCCAGCTGCGGACACGCCCTCCTGGAATCTGCACGAATTGCAAGGGCAATGTGCACTCGTCGTCGAAAAGCTGAAATCGGCCAAGCGCCCGGTCATCATGGCGGGAACAGGCGTTCGGGCCGCTCACTCGCTCAAAGAATTCGAATGCGTCACTCGCCAGCTGGGAATACCAGTAACAACGGCCTGGACGCACGACCTGATCGCCTCCGATGACGAGCTGTTTTGTGGGCGCCCTGGCACGATCGGGGAGCGGGCCGGAAACTTCACCGTTCAAAACTCAGATGTTCTGTTGGTGTTGGGATCGCGTTTGAATATCCGGCAGGTCAGTTACAACTGGTCGTCGTTCGCGCGCGAGGCTTTCAAAATTCAAGTGGATATCGATGCCGCCGAATTGAACAAGCCGCTTGTTCGTCCGGATCTCCCAATCTGCTGCGATCTGAAAGTGTTTCTCCAACAGCTGTGTACGGAGCTCAATGGCTGGCAGCCTTCCGAGGCTCATCGCGATTGGTTGTCCTGGTGCCGCGAGCGCGTGGCCCGTTATCCCGTCGTCCAGCCGAGGCATCGTGAATCCACGTCTCCTCTGAACCCGTACTATTTCGTCGAGCTGCTCTTTAATGGCCTGCGCGAGGACGACGTGGTGATTTGCGGAAACGCCGCCGCGTGCATTGTGCCCTATCAGGTGGCCCGCTTGAAGAAGGGCCAACGTCTGATTTCGAACTCCGGATCGGCATCCATGGGGTATGACCTTCCCGCTGCGGTCGGCGCCGCGGTGGCGCGTGGCGGAAAAAGAGTCGTCTGCCTGGCGGGCGATGGAAGCGTCCATCTCAATATTCAGGAGTTGCAAACTATCGCCTATAACCGCTTGCCTGTGAAATTGTTGGTCTTCAATAATGGCGGCTATCTCTCGATCCGGCAGACTCAATCCAACTTCTTTGGAAAACTCGTGGGCGTTGGCACTGGCAGCGGACTCTCGTTCCCCAATTACACTAGGCTGGCCGAGGCCTATGGGCTGCCTACCGCGTGTATCTCAGGTCTCGATGCGATGCCCCGGCTATGGGAGTTGCTCGAGTCCGACGGTCCGGCGCTCTGCGAGATTGTGCTCGATCCGAAGCAGGAGTTCGAGCCTCGTCTGAAATCGCGTCAGTTGCCGGACGGCACCATCGTATCTCCCGCGCTGGAGGACATGTACCCGTTTCTCGAGCAAGACGAGCTACGATCCAATCTCTTCATCAAGCCGCTCCAATAACGAATGATGCAGGCGCGCGCCGTTCTTTTCGATCTCGATGGGACTCTAGTCGATTCTCTTCCAGGCATTGAATTCTCGGTCGATTGCGCCCTCGCGGACTGCAACGCACCGCAGCGCAATTGTCACCTCCGGCCCCTGATTGGACCTCCCATCCGCACCATTCTGGGCCAACTTGTCCCGGAGGCCGATGAAGAGCGGTTGACGGCTCTAGAGGCCGCGTTCCGGGCCTCTTACGATTCCGCCGGTTGGCGGAAAACGGCCCTACACGACAACGCAATCGAGACCCTTTCAAAGTTAAGAGCGGACGGGTTTCTGCTTTTCCTGATAACCAACAAACCACAGGGGCCGACGCGCCAAATAGTTCAGGCATTAAATCTCTCGCACTTGTTTACAGAAGTGCTTTGCCGCGATTCTAGAGATCCCTCCTATGGCTCAAAAGCGGAGATGTTGCGCGAAATTGTCGCGCGTCAGAATTTGGAATCGCGAGCCTGCCTCTACGTGGGCGACACTTCTGAAGATTCCTGCGCAGCTTTGGAAGCCGGAATTCCATTCGCTATAGTCGCGCACGGATACGGACGTCCAGACACAAATGGGCATGAGCCGGCGTCAATGAACGTAAACAGTCTCAACGAACTCCTGAATATATTGACAGTAATGGAGATGTCATGATCGATCGCGATATTTTCGAGGAATTGTTTGTTCTGGAAGTCGCCAACAATCATTGGGGGCGTCTGGAGCGTGGTCTCAAAATCGTTGAGACATTCGGTCAAGTAGTCCGGTTCAACAACGTCCGCGCTGCTTTGAAGCTGCAATTCCGCGACGTCAATTCGTTTATTCACGCAGACTTCCGGAATCGAACTGACGTTCGTTACATCAAAAAGACCCTCGACACCCGGCTAACGGACGACGATTTCGCGGCACTCGTCAAGGCCATCCGCGCGGTTTCGTGTACACCCATGGCGACGCCTTTTGACGAACGCTCGGTCGACCTGTGTTGCGAGCTCGGCATACCCATTATCAAGATCGCGAGCTCGGACTTAAACGACTGGATCTTGCTTGAGAAGATTGCCAAGACCAAGAAACCGGTCATCGTCTCCACCGGCGGGTCCTCGGTTAAGGATCTGGACGATCTGGTCACGTTTTTCCAGAACCGCAATATCTCGATCGCTGTAAATCACTGTGTCTCGATCTATCCATCGCAAGATGCCGAGCTCGAGATGAACCAGATCGATTTTCTAAGAAACCGCTATCCAACGCTGACTATTGGCTTCTCAACGCATGAGTGCAGCGACTGGTGGAATTCGATGCTAGTTGCTTACGCCAAAGGCGCAAGAACCTTTGAGCGTCACATCGACATTGAGGCGGATGGTATTCCTGTGTCTCCCTATTGTTCACGTCCGGAGCAGGTGGATACGTGGTTCAAGGCATTCCATAAGGCTAAGGAACTGTGCGGCGCTTCCGGAACTCAGAAGCGAATGCCGCCGCAGAAAGAAATCGATTACCTGGATTCTCTTGTGCGTGGTGTTTACGCCAAACGAGACCTGCCGGAGGGATATATCTTGAGCGATGACGATGTCTATCTCGCCGTACCTTTGCAACAGGGCCAAATCTCCTGCCGGGAACTGATGAAAGGTGAAGTGCTTCGCACTCCAATCATGGCCGATGAACCGATCATGATCGACGCCATAGACAGTCCATACGCCAGCATTCCTTCCTTGCGCGCACTGATCTATAGACGCGGTCTCCCGCCCAGTCCAGCTCCCAAGCGGCAGCGTCCACGTAACGGCCAGGGTGCCTCCGATCCAGACCTTTCGATTTTGTCCATTGCCGAAAACCGTTGATTACGCGCCGGGGTGCAAACTATTGACGGGTAGGAAACGGTGAAAACGATCAGCATCTACACCGCTTGTTACAACGAGGAGGAAAACGTCGAGGAACTGTATAATCGCGTCCGCGCCGAAATGATTAACGTGGGGCGCTATAAGTACGAGCACATATTCATCGACAATAATTCCTCGGACAACACGGTAGCGATCCTGAAGCGCATCGCCAGCCGTGACCACAACGTCAAAATCATCGTAAATACGCGCAATTTTGGCCATATCCGGTCGCCACATCATGCTTTATTGCAGACGACCGGTGACGCTGTGATTAGTATCGTAGCCGATTTGCAGGACCCGCCCGAGAAAATTCCGGAGATGATTGCGAAATGGGAAGAGGGCTATCCCATGGTTCTGTGTCTCAAGAAGACGAGCCAGGAAAACCGGCTCATGTTCTGGGTACGCACTCAATACTACCGATTAGTACAGCGTCTGTCCTCAATTCAAACCTTCGAGAATTTCACCGGGTTCGGACTCTATGACCGTAAAGTAGTTGAAGCTGTGCGCTCCTTTGGGGACGCCTATCCGTATTTTAGGGGCATTATCGCGGAAATAGGTCTTCCGCATTACGATCTCTTCTACGACCAGCCCAGGCGTATTCGGGGGATCACCAAAAATAATTTCTATTCTTTGTACGATCTCGCGATGCTTGGCATCACAAATCTGTCCAAGGTGCCATTACGTCTGTCGACCTTCCTTGGGTTTTTCAGCGCCGTGCTTTCACTCATTGCCGGCATCGGTTACCTGATTTACAAGCTGATTTTCTGGACTCATTTTGAGGTCGGGGTTGCGCCGCTCGTGATTGGGCTATTTTTTCTCGGCTCCGTGCAATTGGTCTCCATGGGTATTTTGGGCGAATACCTGGGAGCAGTGCACACACAAGTTTTGAAACGTCCTCATGTCACCGAGAAGGAACGGGTGAACTTCGAATTTGCGCCGAGCGAGCCCTTGGACAATGCAGCCGTCGCAAGCCTCGTAATTTCGCACTCGAACGAATGAAGCAACCGTCCGCTCCAGTTGTGATCGAAGCCCAATCCGGCAAATATCAGGTCTCCCGCGGCGAGACGATTCTTCGCCGGAGGGCAAGTCATCTGTTTGGCGGCGGCCTTGCGGTTCTGGTTTTGGGCCTGTTTATGGGCTTCATCTTCAACCGCTACCTGACCATTCACGAGGGCTGGTTCTATTACTACGCCTGGCTCGTACACAAGGGCCAAATGCCGTACCGGGACTTCTGGTTCTTCTGTCAACCCATTTCGCTTTTCCTAGCGAAACTTTTCGGAGGCACCCATATCATTAACCTCCGGATTTTCGGTCTCGTGGAACGCATTGCGCTTTCTGGAATGTTGTATTTCCTTCTATCGCGCCAATTCTCGCCTAAAGCTTCCTTTTTGGCGACCGTCGTGTCCACGATGGTGTTCCTGAGTTATTTGACCGAGGGATTTTTCACTTACTTAGTCGACTCTCTTGTTTTTTTGGTCGCGGGATTTATCTGCGTCTATGAATCCTGGGTCCATCCGCGTCATCACAAGTGGATCCTTCTATTGGCGGGTGTATCCGGATCTCTATGCTTCTTCTCGAAGCAGTCGACCGGACTTTTCGGTACGTTCGCTCTAGCGCTTCTAATCGCCTGGCCCGAGAGGGACGTACGACGCATAATCAACAAACTCGTTTCCTTCTCTGTCGGTTGGTGTGTTGCCGCTGCGCCGATTTTAATTTGGCTGGTGAGGAATGGCGCATGGAACGCCTATCTCACGGAGGTCTACAAAGGAGCGGTAGCGTCGAAAGGAACATTCAGGACGATATTTATTACGGCTATACATCGGACGCTTCTTCCAAAAGATGTTGCCGTGTTGGTCCTTATTCTTGCGCTCCTCGGGCTAGCGACTCGGAAGAAGTGGCTAGTGTTCCAGGAACCACAGGAGAGGACTTCCACCAGGGCAACCCTCGTCCTGACTGCTGCAGTTGCACTGCTGGTGATTTTCGGATTGATCGTATTTCGCCTCGACGAACCTGCTGTGCAGGACATGCGGCGCTACATCTTCGTTTTCTCCAAGGTCATTTTCATGGGAATGGCGCTGCAGGTGGCTTGGATTATCGTTCGTCGCCTTCGGTCGGATATCCTGATCGCTCAGCCGGTCACACCCATTCTCATCATCGGCGGCTTTCTGTGGGGCTACGGTTGCCAACTGTCGTATAGAGTGGAGCAACACGCAATCGTTCTTGGCCTGGCTTTCCTGGTGGCCTTCGCTTGCGATAACATCTCTTCGCGGTCGGGGAAATCGCTCGCCGGAATAGCGACCGTGTTATGCCTGCTTCAGGTGGGCGAGAGTGCGTTGTACAAGTACAACGATGCATACGACTGGACAGGCTGGCGTTCCACTATTTCTCTGAGTTCGACAAAGGCAAGCGCCTGGCCGCAACTGGCCGGTTTCAGAGTTCATGGTTCAACCGTCTATATCGTCGATTCCATTCTCGACGATATCGTGCGTTTCTCCAAGCCTGGCGAGCCGATCTTCACTTTCCCGACTATGCCGATGTTCAATTACATCACCGGCCACCCACAGCCAACCTTCGCTCCCGTACATACCTGGGATATCTGTCCCGATTACATAGCGGAAGCCGATGCGGTCAGGCTTAAAGCCGCCAGACCGGCCGTGATCGTCTACATGGACATGCCAGTGTGGCTGTGGCAGGATGGCGAACTAGCCTTCAGAGAAGGACGAAGAAGCGGACAGAGAGACATTAAAGCCGTTATCGACAACTTCGCTTCTTCCGGCGATTATCAATTACTGCAAACCTTCGTAACACCCGTGATCGACGTTCCAATACGAGTGTATCGGCGCCTCAGATGAAGCTGAATTGCGAGAATGGAGTTATGACTGCCGGCTCAATAGTTGCTTTGGATTTCGCGCGCGAGTACAAATTAAAGCTCCTTACGGCGCTGGACACAATCGATCTCAATTCGGTTTCGCGCGCCATAGAGCTTCTGGTAGAAGCGCGTGACGCGAACCGGCACGTTTTCGTGTGCGGTAACGGTGGCAGCGCCTCCACGGCATCGCACTTTGTGACCGACATGGTGAAGGGCGCCAGCTATGGCCGCGATGCTCGTTTCCGCATCATGGCTCTGACGGACTCGCTGCCCACGATCACGGCATACGCCAACGATGTCAGCTACGACTGTGTTTTCGCGGAACAGTTGAAGAATTTTGCGCAACGAGGGGACGTGCTGATTGGGATTAGCGGCTCCGGGAATTCGCCGAATGTTGTCGGTGCAATTGAATACGCAAATTCGATTGATTGCCGGACGATCGCGCTCACAGGGCGCGACGGAGGAAAAGCGGGCGCCGCAGCGCAGTTAGAGATTCGCGCGCGAGACCAGCACATGGGCCGCATAGAGGACGCGCATCTGATCGTTTGTCACATGATGTGTTACTACTTCATGGACAATTAGCCGCATCGGCACCGCATTTAAAGCGATGCCATGCGTACATCCGTCTGATTTGCTCATCCAGCGGAACAAGGGCCGCCAAGCCGAGTTCATTTTCAGCGCGTTCGATTGATGGCACATAGCACACCGGCAGCGCCCCAGGTACGGGTTTCTGCGCGATTTCAATTGGCGTTCCCGGCACCGTGTTCTCCACCACACATTGTGCGAGTTCTGCGATCGTGACTGCCTCGCTCGACCCAACGTTGTAAATCCGACACGATTGGCCCCGCGACAGAAGTGTCCAAAGCCAGATCGCGAGATCTGCTCCGTATAAGTACGAGCGGTATGGTGTTCCATCTCCGCCGATTCGCACCGGAGTGCCGCGCAGCACGTCGCGAATGAAATTGCCGACCGCGAAGTTCAGATCCAGCGGCAGATAAGGTCCGGCAAACGCGAACAGACGCGCCAGGATCGCACTAAACCCAAACTGCCGAGCCCACAGCGAGCATAGAAATTCAGAGGCCCTCTTGCCCTGCCCGTACGCCGATGCGAGATCCACCGTAGGCGGCGCGCCGGCATATTCCTCCGGGATGTGGCTGAGCTCCGGCGGCTGTTTGCCATAGGCTGCGCCCGAGCTGGTGAAAAGAAACCGGCTTGTTCCGTGTGTGCGCGCAAACTCGAGCATGCGCCGCGTCGCCTGCAAGTCGCGATCGAACATGCCACCCGGTTCTTCGGCCGTAGGCGTCGAGTGCGGCTCCGTGGCCGCATGGATCACCATGGGAAAGACACCCTGCGGAAAGGAAAAAGAGCCGACATCGCCCACAAGAAATTCGATCGAGCGGTGATTCGCCGCATGCGGCGCCTTCTTGCGGAACGCATCGGGATTCCGCGTCAGCAGCAAAGCCCGCGCATTCAGACCCAGCCGCTCATTCGCCCAGACGAAGCTCTCGACGAGCCACGTGCCGACAAAACCTGTTCCGCCGGTAATAAAAAGCTGCTGGCCGCGCAACGATTCCCACAGCGTTTCTGTGTGTGCGAGTACGTGGTCGAGATCTTGCTCGAGCGGATGCTTCACGCGAGCGTGCCGGCTACAGAACGGCTAGAGCAACGGTCTTCGGCGCTTTCGCGAGTTGCTCCAGAACGTAGTCGATCATCTCATCGCTAAGACCGGGGTACACACCGATGAAAAAAGTCCGGTTCATGATGATATCGGACTGATCCAGGTCGCCGTGCACTCGCCGTTCAATATCCATGAAGCCGGGCTGCCGCAGAATATTGCCTCCGAATACCAGACGGGTTTCGATATTTGCAGCTTCCAGTTGCCGCGTAATGGCCGTGCGGTCCAGCCCCTCTTGCACCGTGATCGGAAATCCAAAGGGTGAAGGGTTCGCGCGCGGGTCGATCCTAGGAAGAATGAAATATTCTTCAAGCGGTTTCAAGCCTTCGTACAGCCGCCAGAAATTGTGACGCCGCTTTTCAATGAACTCGTGGGCTTTTTCAATCTGCGCTACACCGATCGCAGCCTGCATATCGGTGGGCTTCAAGTTATAGCCGATATTGGAGTAAATATATTTGTGATCGTAGCCATCTGGCAGGTCGCCAAGAGACCATTCGAAGCGCTTGCCACAGGTGTTGTTTTTTCCCGGGTCGCACCAACAATCCCGTCCCCAATCGCGAATAGAGCGCGCGGTCTTCTTTAAGCGCGGATGATTGATGGAAACGCCCCCGCCTTCGCCCATCGTAATGTGATGCGCCGGATAGAAGCTCAAAGAGGCCATATCGCCAAAGGTGCCGACGAGTTTGCCGTCAAAAGTCGCGCCGAGTGCATCGCACGAATCTTCGAGAACCCAAAGGTTATGACGAGTGGCGATATCCATGATCGTGGCCATATCGCATGGATTGCCTACTGTATGGGGAAAGAAAAGGCACTTTGTGCGCGGGCCGATCGCATCTTCGATGAGCGCGGGATTCACGTTGTAGGTGCCCACTTCGCAATCGACAAACACCGGCAGTAATTGATTCTGAACGATCGGCGCGAGCGTTGTCGGAAATGTCACCGCGGGAGTAATGACTTCATCGCCGGGTTGCAGGCGCGGCCGGTCGGTTCTGCGAAGCAGAGTGTCCAGCTCCCGCGCGCACAGCGTCGATACCATCAGCAGGTTCGCGGATGAGCCGGAGGTGACCAGCACAAAATCGCGCGATCGGTAAAACTGCTGCATCCGCTTTTCGAACTTCTCGCCCCACGGACCCATGGTCAGCCAGAAATCGAGCGACGACTCAGTCAGATTTAGCATCTCCTGAAAGTCGTAAACGCGCCCGGAATACTGAATTCTCGTCACGCCCGGTTCGAACGGCTTGCGCCGGTGCGCCACGTCGTAATATTTGCGAACCAGATCGAGAATCGATGCGCGGATAGAAGCGGCTTCGTCGACAGCGAAATTTCCGTTGGGGGTTGTGCTCATTGGGCGAAGGCGATAGACGTATACTTACGAGTCCGGCCGTTCGTCAGCGAGGCCTGTAACCGTAACCCATATTTTAAGCGGCCTCCGCATACGAAGGCAACTCAACAGAAACATAGTACTGGTACAACTCGGATACTCCGGCCTTCTTCAATCGTTCGTTACAATTACTGAATTGGAACGGCTGTACTCCCGCGAAACCGACCTAGAGCGATCTCGAAATTCGTTTCGTTTTTCTTTCCTCAACGACTTGCGCGAGCGCCTTGAGAGTGGATATACCACCCGGCTCTATTCCGTTCTCGCCGTAATTGCGGCGATTATCGTCTACGCCGCCGTCGTGCTTCCCGCGGCATCGCGCCATCTGTGGCATGACGAGCTATTCACGTATTACATTGCAAAAGCGTCGTCAATCCACCAGCTCTTGCAAGATGTCCAGATCGATCTTCAGCCGCCGCTAACATACCTGGTTGTCCGCGCCTCGCTCGCGATGTTCGGCGATAGCGAGTTCGCAATCAGGCTGCCCTTCGTCCTCGCGTTCCTGATTGGAAGCTTGTGCTTGTATTGGTTCGTAGCGGAGCGTCTGCGGCCGGTTTATGGCCTGCTCGCGATGCTCGTCTTCTGGTCGACTCCGTTTCTGGCCTATGCCTACGAAGCTCGTCCGTACGCGTTTGTGGTCATGTTTTTCGGAGCTGCAATGCTGGCTTGGGAGCGAGCAACCGAGCCATCCCGCAGCATAGCCTCGATCGTGCTGCTTGCCCTCGCGGTTGTGGGCCTCATGTTCAGCCACTTCTTTTCCGTTCTCTACATGTGGCCCTTTTGTCTGGCGGAGCTATGGCGTTCTTACACTCGCCGAAAAATCGACTGGCTCTTATGGCTCGTACTGCTGCTTCCCTGCATCATTCCACCGTTCTATATTTCCACGCTTCAGCATTACGAATCCGCCGCATTAGCGCCCGTGCAACAGGCGTCGCCGTTCAAACTGCTTTCGTTCTTCTATCACACGCTGGAGCCCGAAGGCATGATCCTGTTACTTGCCGTTTGCCTGGGTCTGATGGCGGCTTTTCGCCGCGAACGCGGCGGCGCGGATCGAGCGGCGTCGATGAGACCGGTTGACGCGGTATTTACGATCGGGCTCCTGACCTTGCCGGTCGTGCTCGATGCGGTCCTGATCGTGGCGCACGGCGCCTTTTTCCCGCGCTATGGAATCGTCGCGCTGTTTGTCTATGGTCTGCTGCTTGCGTTCTTCGTTGCCCTCTACTCCAATTTGAGCCGGCTTGCTGCCGGCGTTGCCTGCGCGATTCTGCTGGCAAGCATCGGAGGCGCGAGCTTCATCTCGTCGGCTCTCAGCACGTTGCGCACCTGGGGCAGAACGACGCAGGCACAAGTTCACACCTCTCCGATTACAAATATTTCCCCCGACTTGCCTCTGGTTGCGGCGAGCGGTCTGACTTTTCTCGAAATGGACCGGTACGAAAACCCTGCAACGGTCGGGCGGCTGTACTATCTCAGCGATCGCAATCTAGCACTACGTTATGCTCACGCGACGATCTTCGAGGGCAAGTTTACAACCCTCAATCGCTACTTCCCGATTCGGGCTCGGGTCGCTCCCTACGCTCAGTTTGTGGCCGAGCATCCGCATTTTCTGGTCGTGGGAACGCCAGATTACGCCGAGGACTGGCTGATCCCGCGGCTTCTGGATATACACGCCAAGCTACAGTACCTGGGCAGCTTTCCGATTCCCTACAAGGACACACAGATTTTCGAAGTGACGATGCCTGGCATATAACGCGCGGGTTGCTTCAGCCGTTCGATTGTCCGATTCGGATGTACTCGATGGAAGACGGAAGCTTCACTTTGCGCAGGGCGCTGCGGCCATCGATCACAAGCGGGCGGCGCATTTCGGTTGCCAGCGCGCTCCAGTTCAAACCAGCTAACTCCGGCAGGCCGGATGCGATCACGGCGGCATCTACGCCACGCAGCGCTTCGCCGGGCGTTTTGCAAACCAACACAGAGCCGTTCTGGGGTAACGAGGAGATGAATGGGTCGTAGCCACGGATGACCGCATTCTTCCGGTGCAGGAGATCGATAAGCGCGAGAGCTGGAGAATCGCGCAGATCGTCCGTGCCGGGCTTAAATGCCAAGCCGAGAACGGCAATGGTCTTGCCTTCGAGATTGCCGAGAGCGGATTCGGCCATCCCAATCAGCGCCTCGGGACGGCTGCGATTGACGGCGAGAACGGCGTCGAGCAGATGTGGCTTAACCCCCTTGTTCCGGCCGAACATTTGCAGCGCAGTGATGTCTTTAGGCAGGCAGCTACCGCCGAATCCGCATCCCGCCCGCAGGTAGCTGAGGATGCTGGGAGAGTAGCGCTTGCCATCGACCACGCAATTGAGCCGGCGGTCCAGATGCAGCCCGTCCATCACCTGCTCGACGTCTGTACCGGGCGTCGCTTCACAGATAGCGGCGATTTCATTGCTGAAAGAGACGAGGGTCGCCAGCAGCGCGTTGGAGGTGTACTTCGTCATCTCCGCATTGCGCAGGGTCGTGAACATCTTGGCGCAATCGAAGGATTCGTAAATCCTGGCCAGCGTCTGTCCTGCGCGATCGTCGGATTGCCCGATCACAATTCGATCGGGATCTTCAAAGTCTGCTACCGCTGACCCTTCGCGCAAAAATTCGGGGTTCATGCATAATCCGAATTCGCCGATCTTCTTGCCTGAGGTCCTTTCCACAATCGGGCCGACCACAGTGTCCGTGGTACCAGGCACGACGGTGCTCTTCACAACCACGACATGATAGCCTGCCGCTTCGCGAACTCCGCGACCAATGCTTTCCGAAGCCCCTTCAATAAACGACAGATCGATATCGCCGTCGCGGCACGGAGTTCCGACTGCAAGGATGCTTATATCGGAAGTTTTCACCGCCGAAACGACATCATTCGTCGCCCGCAACTTGCCGCTTCCGACCACGCGCTTCAATAATTCGGGAAGGCCGGGCTCATGAAACATAGGCCGGCACCGATTTACCGCATCGACGCGTTCCGGCAAGGCATCGACGCAAATTACCTCGTGTCCGGTTCCGGCGACACACGCTCCGGTGACCAACCCAACGTATCCGGTACCAATAACAGCTACTCGCATTCAGTTCTCACGATCTCCTAAGTAAGGGCTAATGCGCCACTGGCATTCACGGGGACAGCCCGAGCAGACGACGCGCTCGGCGCTGGAAGGGACTTTGACCGCTATCGTGCGGGTGCGCTCCCGAACGATCCGCGTAACACACACGCCAGCGGGGACGACTGTGAAATCGCCGGCTTGCAGCCAGTTGGTCTCGCCGGTGGCCGCTTCAAAATAGCCGATTTGCCCCTCGATAACGGTTTCATACTCGGTGATGTCGCGATGCCAGTGCGGAATCCCGTTGTCCCCGGGCTCATAGAAGCAGAGTATCCATTCCATCCGTGTATCGCGGATGAACGGGTGCGGATTGGGGCGCTGCAAATCGCCGACGAGGAACAGATGCTTCTGGTCCTCAAAAGGGGAGTATTCTTCGCGCCGGATAATCCCGATTTGGCGGCCAGGCTGCTGCTCGCTCATGCCACTGTCTGAACCGCACCCTGGTAAGAGAGTAGAGTCCGCTTCAAACCCTCGGGCAAAGAGATTTTCGGAGTCCACGGAAAACGGATGCGCAGCTTTGTCAGATCCGGACAGCGACGCTGAGGATTATCGGTTAAATAATGCTTGTCGTCGCTAATTCTGCGCGTGATTTCGAGGCGCGGTGGACCGGCGACCTCCCGCAAGGTTTCGGCCAGTTCTCCGATTGTGATCTCGCGCTCGTCATTACCGACATTGAAGGCCTCGCCGTCGGCATCGGACAGCAGGATGTACCAAATGGCGCGAACGATATCGCTCACATAGCAGAAGGCGCGCGTGGCACGGCCATCACTGAACAGCTCAATGGGCCGCCGCTCGAGCGCGGCCGACATCAGATCGGGAACGATTCGCTTGTCGTCCAGACGTTGTCCGGGACCGTACACGTTGAAAGGACGAATTACTTTCACGGGTGTCCGGTAGAGGCTGTAATAGGTAGCGCAGAGCGTCTCGGCCATGCGTTTCGATTCGTCGTAACAGGCGCGCGGCCCGGTGCAGGAGACGTTTCCGCGATAGTCTTCGCGCGTCGGGATATGGGCGGCATCGGGATCGCCATAGATCTCGCTGGTGCTCATGTACAGCAAGCTGCGCGCATTCAATTGGCGCGCCAGATCGAGCATATTGCGGGTTCCCGCTGCGTTCACGTCGATCGTTTCGAGCGGAAAGCGGCGATAAAACGTCGGCGAGGCGATTCCGGCGCCGTGAACGATCCAATCGACCCGCTCGTCGAGCTGAAGCGGCTTGGATACATCGTGATTGAGAAACCTGAAGTCCGAGCGCCGCGACAGATGAGCCACACGATCCGCAACACCGCTGCGTAGATTGTCGATGCTGATTACCCGGCACGGCTCGGAGAAGAGATTGTCGTTCAGATATGCAACGGTGTCGAGAAGATAACTGCAAAGAAAACCGCTTCCACCCGTGACCAGGAGCGTGGTTCCGGAGAGAGGGGCGACTGTGCCGGCCAGCTCGGAGGACACCGCCGCGACATCGGAGGTAATGACTTCATTGGGATTAGCTATCGACATGTAATTAAAATCCGCTCACTACCAGAGTTTCCATGGCGCTTCGCCGGATTTCCAGAGATCATTCAAGATCTGATACTCGCGATAGGTATCCATGGCGTAGAAGAAGCCTTCGTGATTGTAGGCCATGAGCTGGCCTTCTTTGGCAAGCCGCTCGAGGGGTTCGCGCTCCAGTGTCGTTTGATCGCCGTCCAGGTAATCGAAAATCTTGCGCTCGAAAACGAAATAACCAGCGCTCGCCCAGGCGTCCGATTTGGGCTTTTCGATGAAATTCTGCACCTGCTTGGCTTGACTGATATCTAAAATTCCGAAGCGCGAAACGGGACGAAAGGTGGTAACCGTTCCAATTTTTCCATGACTGCGGTGAAACTGGATCAGTTTCTGAATATCCACGTCGCTGACGCCATCGCCATAGGTGACCATGAAGCGTTCCTCGTTCTCGAGATATCTTTGAACACGCTTTACGCGTCCTCCTGTCATCGAGTCGGCGCCGGTCTCGGCCAGCGTGACATAAAAATCCTGCTCTTCGTGGTTATCGTTGTATTGGATCTGCGCTTTCTTACCGAGGCAGATTGTGAAATCGTTGTTCATCGCCTCGTAATTCAGGAAATACTCCTTGATCATGTTGCCGCGATAACCGAGGCACAGAATAAAGTCGCGAAAGCCGTGATGAGCGTAGAGCTTCATGATGTGCCACAGAATGGGGCGTCCGCCGACATCGACGAGAGGTTTCGGACGAAACTCCGTCTCCTCGCGCATGCGCGTGCCCAATCCGCCGCACAGGATCACGACTTTCATGTGGGAATTATAACTTTCATGTAGGAATTTGACCGTACCGGTACGTTATGCCTAAGCGCATTGCTTCAATGCAGTAACCGGTACACATGCACCTCGCCATGCGCCAAGGAATCACCCGGAAATGTGCCGATGGGTTGGAAGCGTCCGGACCCCGCGATCGTATGAGCGAGGAGTTCGTGGTGCGGAATTCTGCCTGCGCCGCCGAAAGTGTCTGTAACGACAACGCCGATGTTCTCGCGATCGAGGTAATCCATGACTTGCGCGGGGCTCGAAAACAGACTGTGATACCGGGCACCGCTCCAATCGACCTTAGCCATGGCTTTCGTGGCTCGAATGATCGTGTCTCGCGGGCGAGGCTGGCGCATCGCAACTTCCGAGACCAGCAGTCCCTCGCCGACCCATCCGGAAGAGACCAGAATTTTCGCGCCACGGAGCTGGGAGTCAGAGGTAAGGAATCGAGCCGCTTCCGTATAGCCGTAGTGGCGTTCGCGCGGGATGGAGAAGGTTTGTAGGAAGAAAAACAGCGCACCAAGTGCGGCGACGGAAACGCCTCGCCAGGGCCGCAGCTTTAAGGGGAAGGGAAGCCACCCAGCGATCCAGTAACCACCCGCGAACACAAACAGAATGAAAGCGGGCAAAGCGATAATCAGCTTGCGATCTTCGACTCCGGCGGGCACCACCGAATGGAAGACCCAAACTGCGAAAACGAGCGCCAGCATGACGGCCGGATGCGAATCGACGGGTCTTCGGAACATGGGAGCGAGCACGGTCACCACGATTCCCACGACGGCCAGCACGGCCAGAAACGGTCCGACGATTTCGCCAAAGATCGGTAGAAAGCGTGCAAGTGCGCTGACCGTGTAGCCGACGCTGGGAGAGGAGCCGCCCACCCAGCCTTCCTCGGCGAGACGCATGGTCGTTAGCTGCCAAGGCAGACAAGTGGCGGCAACCACCGCCGCGGAGACCCAGAACGAACGCCGCAAAACGAGGTGCAGCTTACGCGTAAGCAGCAACGCGATCGGCGGCAGCATAGCGAGTAACCAGCCGCTCCCTTTTGTCAGCACCGCCAGCGCAAAGAAGACACCGAACCAGAGGCTGTCCTGCCAGCGTTCGCTGTCGATATATCGGGCAAGATAGACGGCGCTCCAGAAGCACACCAGAACCAGCAGCGTTTCCGACATTTCTTCGTCCGTATAGAGCTGGACCAGCGGCAGAGAAACGATCAGCAATCCCGCTAATAGGGCGCCGCTCTGCGAGCCGAACCAGCGCCGGGCCTCGGAATACAACGAATGAGCCAAAAGCGCCGTTGTTGCGGCGAGCTCGAGAAGAACCGAAAGACGCGAGTCGGAGAACAAGAGCATCCAGAGTGCCTGAACGAGGTAGAACAACGGAGGCCAATGTCCGAACGCCACTTTGGGGTAATGCGCGTAGTAATTTTCGGCGAACTGCATCGGCGAGAGCGGACTCGGTCCGGTGATGTATTCGCGGACCATCAGGGAAGTTACATAATGGGCTGGCTCATCGGGATACCCTCCAAATTCAGCACGCGGGGCATGGCTCAAAACCTGCAGCAGGACGGCCGCGCCGAAGAAGAGAAACAGAAGCAGTATGGAGCGCGGTCCGGGCGGAAGCTGGGCGAACATTCGCCGGGCGGCTCGCGCCGATTCGTGGGTTTTGGGGGTATCCAGCTCGTCGTTTACCAGCATCGGAAGAAATCTCTAGCGACGGAAGCAGTTCCTCGGTAGCCGCGATAGACGAGTGGCCAGCCGGAGATCAGCTGGCTTTCAAAGAGTGTGCCGCTTCACGAGAGAGTTCGTCCGACGCCGCGGCAGCTCGGACATCCTGCTTCTCTTCATGGTACTCCTGCTCGGTGTTCAGCGCCCATAGATTATCGCGGCTGCGCACACCTTGGATGATGTTGTCCACGGCGGTCATCGCGGTCAGCATGGAATGATCCTGGTTGTTGTACTTGTGCATGCCGTTCCGGCCGACCAGGAACAGGTTGTCGAGTTTGTCAACCCAGGAGATAACTTCCGGGAAGCGATTATAAGAGCCAAAATATGCCGGGTACGTCTTGGGCATCCGGATAACAGTCGCGTCGAGCACGTCCTCGGGATCGAGTATGTTCATGGACGCCAGCTCGGTTTTGGCGAGCGCGATCATGTCGGCATCGGCTTTATGCCACAGGGCGTCGGTATCGTTACAGAAATATTCGAGGCCGATCCACACTTTACCCCGCTCGGCGACCATGAACGGGCTCCAGTTATTAAAGATCTGCAGACGGCCGACCAACACATCCGGCTCCTGGATGTAAATCCAGTTGTCCTGGACCAGCTCCCCATTTTCCTCGCGGAGCTTGATGCGATCGCAGAGCACGCCGACGGTTATGAAATCGCGATACATGAGACCGTCCGAGATTTCGCGAATGTTGGCGGGAGCGGGCGGATGCAGATCGCGAATTAATTCCTTGACAGGCATGGTGGAGAAAAAATAATCGCCTTCGAGACGGCGCGTTTCTCCGGTTTGGGAGTGGCGCGCGGTGACGGCGGTAATCGCGTTGCCCTCGCGTTCGATGCGCTCGACATTCCAGTGCATGAGGATTTCGCCGCCCATCTGGCGGACAATCCCCGAGACCTCTTCCCACATTTGCCCGGGACCGTATTTCGGGTACAGAAACCGTTCGATCAGCGAAGTCTCCACGTCTTTTTGGGAGATGTCGCTCTTGCCCTGTGGAAGCATCTTCTTCAGAACATGTGTGATGGTTTTCCAGATCGAGAGACCCTTGATCCGTTGGGCGCCCCATTCGGCGCTGATCTCTTTACAATCGATGCCCCAGACTTTCTCGGTGTAGGATTTGAAGAACGTAAGATACAGTTCCCGGCCGAAGCGATTGATAAAAAATTGTTCGAGGTTCTGCTCGTTCTTGATGGGGAACATCGCGGCGCGCACATAACTCAGGCCGATGCGCATGGTTTTCAGGAACCCCAGCTTGCGCAGCGTGTCGGCGCTCAACGTGATCGGGTAAGAGAAAAACGTCCGCATAAAATAGATGCGCGACTTACGATTACGCACCAACATGACGCGATCTACGCTGTGGGGATCGGCCGGCCGCGCATGGGCCGGGACGTTCGTGGTTTGGCGCTGATAGGTTATTTGAGTGGAGTCTCCTTCAATGGTTTCCATCGGGAGGATGTTGAGCCACCACTGCATGACCCGGTCGGATTTGGAAAAGAAGCGATGCCCGCCAATATCGATGCGATTGCCTTTGTAATTGACGGTTCGCGAGATGCCGCCGACGTAATCGGTTTTTTCGAGCACGACAGGGCGGATACCAGTGCGGGTCAACAGCTCATAGGCAGCAGTGAGGCCGGCCGGTCCGGCGCCGACGATGACGGCGCGCTTCGGGTGCTCGGAAGACGATTCCATTCAGATCCTTCTACAGTCTACGAAAGCCCGGGGCCTTAAAGCACAGGCGAGCCGTGTTGACATGATCCTCCTGTAGGGTATAGGAATATACGCGTCATGGGCGGCAAGCGTCTGAAAGAACATGTCTTAGGTTTCACGAGAATCATGGGAACGGCAACCCGCACGAGATTGACCTACCGTATTGTCCCGAGCTTCTTATCGGTTTTCCGGTGACTCAGGAGCAGACATGACGGACCCCGAACTAGATATTTTGGCCGATCGTGAGCTGGAGAAACGGGTTTACCGGCGCGTGACGCGCCGTGTGATCCCATTCCTGTTTCTGTGCTACATCTTCGCGTACGTCGACCGGGTGAATGTGGGTTTCGCGAAGCTGCAGATGCAGCAGGACCTGGGCATCAGCGACGCGGCGTATGGCACCGCGGCCGGCATCTTCTTTATCGGCTACCTGTTTTTCCAGGTCCCGTGCAACCTGGCGCTGCAGAAGATCGGAGCGAAATACTGGCTGGGCCCCATCATGATCGTCTGGGGCATGGTTTCGGCCTGCACCATGCTGGTCCGGAGTGAAACACAATTCTGCGCGGTTCGGTTTCTGCTGGGGATTGTGGAATCAGGGTTTTTCCCGGGCGTGATTCTGTACCTGACGTTTTGGTATACGGGCAAGCACCGCGCGCGGATGGTGGCGGCGTTTATGACCGCGATTCCGCTTTCCGGGCTGATCGGCGGGCCGATTTCGGGCTGGATTCTAGAGAAGATGTCGTCCTTTGGAAGCCTGCGCGGATGGCAGTGGCTGTTTCTGCTGGAGGCCGTGCCGTCGGTGATCGCGGGCGTGGCCACGATGTTCTTCCTGGCAGACAACCCAGGCAAGGCGAAATGGCTGAATGAGAGCGAGCGGGCGTATCTTCTCGATCGTCTGCGCGAGGACGATGCGGCGAAACGAGCGGCCGGGGGCGGGCAGCACAATGTGGCGGCGGCATTCGGAAATTACCGCGTGTGGCTGTTGTGCCTGGTGTACTTCGGTACGGTCACGGGCAATTACGGAATTCAGTTCTGGCTTCCGCAGATCCTGAAAGACACCATCACGAAAGATCCGTGGCATATCGGACTGCTGACCGCCATCCCATATGGCACAGCCGCGATCACAATGGTGCTGGTGGGCCGTCATTCCGATATTACCCAAGAGCGCCGCTGGCATGTCGCATTGGTGGCCTTGGCGGGCGCGACGGGTCTGGCGGTATCGGCGATACACGGGATTCCGGGGATAGCCGGTTTACTGGCGTTGACCGCTGCGTCGGCCGGCATCGTCTCGGCATCTTCGACATTCTGGTCACTGCCGACCGGCTACTTATCCGGAGCGGCCGCCTCGGCCGGCATTGCGTTGATAAATTCAGTAGGAAACCTGGGCGGTTTCGCCGGTCCGTTTCTGGTTGGCAAAATTCGCGATGCGACACACAGTATGACGGTGGCTTTGCTGGTGCTGGCCTCTACGGTGCTCATGTCGGCGATTATCACGGTAGTGTTCTTCAAGCGTCCTCAGCGCGGCAGTGCGAAGGCGACATAGCTTGCGCCAGGAGGATCTTTCGACTTGCCTCCTCCGCAACCGATGACGACATACTCTCGTCCGTTCGCTTCGTAAACGGCGGGTGTGGCATTCCCGGCGGCCGGCAACGTGGTTTCCCACAGCAGCTTCCCGGACGATTTATCGTAGACGTGGAATTTCTTATCGAAGCTGGTGGCGGCGATGAAGAATAGACCGCCGGCCGTGACAACTCCACCGCCGTAGTTTTCGCTTCCCGTATCGCGCAGGCCTTGCCGCGCAAGCTCAGGATACTCGCCAAACGGAATTTTCCAAGCGAACTCGCCCGTGTTGAGATTGATGGCGTTGAGCGTTCCCCACGGAGGCTGGACCGCGGGGTAGCCGTCCGGATCGAGAAAGCGATTGTATCCATCAAAGCGATATTTCAAATCGATGGGTGACGGTTTTGTTCCGGCGGCTGCTACGGAAGTGTTCTCGCCATAAGCGACGTAGCGCACGATGGCGTCGATCTGATCGCCGGTGAGACGCGCGAACGACGGCATTCGAATGCCACCCTGTCGCACAATGGTCGCGATCTCGTTTTGATCGTACTTATCGGAGATATGGAGCAGCGGAGGAAATTCGGGCGGCGATCCCGCGAGATCCTGGCGATGACAACTGGCGCAGTTCGCAAGGTAGAGATCTTTGCCGCTGCGCGCTTGGGTGTCCGGCTTGACGGGATCGAGACGGACCACCCAGGCCATTTCATTGGAATTGACATAGAGCAGACCGGTTTGAGGATCGAAGGCAGGACCACCCCATTCCGCGCCGCCATCCATGCCGGAAAACAAAATAGTGCCCTGCAGACTGGGCGGGACGAATTGGCCCCCGCTACGTAGATTTCGAAAGCGATCCAGCACGCTTTGATGAGCTTCCGGGGTGCGGCGCGTGAGCAGGTCTTCGGTGAGAAGCTGGCGCGCGAACGGCGCGGGTTTTGCGGGAAGAGGCTGAGTTTGCGCGGTGACTTCGCCATCGACATCGCTGGCTGGGTAGCTGCGGGTTTCGATGGGGAACAGAGGCGCGCCGTTCTGGCGATCGAACAGGTAGACGAAGCCCGATTTTGTCGTTTGCGCAACGGCATCGACACGCCGGCCGTTCCGGTGCACCGTAACCAGAACGGGAGCGGCGGGAAGATCGCGGTCCCAGACGTCGTGGTGGACGGTTTGAAAATGCCAGATGCGCTCGCCGGTTTCCGCGTTGAGAGCGATGAGGGAATTCGCAAACAGATTGTCGCCGAGCCGGTTCGCTCCGTAAAAATCGAATGCCGCTGAGCCGGTGGGGGCGAACACGATGCCGCGCTCGCGATCGAGAGCCATGCCCGCCCAGTTGTTTGCGCCGCCGATGTACTGCCAGGCAGTGGGAGGCCAGGTGTCGTAGCCAAATTCCCCGGGATGCGGAATGGTGTGGAAGGACCAGCGCAATTTGCCGGAGCGGGCATCGTAGGCGCGGATATCGCCGGGTGAGGCGGGCAGCGTTTCGGCGACTATGCTGCCGACAATCAGCAGATCTTTATAGACGACCGGCGGCGAACTGGCCGAGACGAACATCTGGGCTGGATCGCGGCCGAGATCGCAGCGAAGATCGATGCGGCCGTTGTCCGCGAAGGAAGTGACGGGATCGCCGGTCGCGGCGTCGAGCGCGTAGAGGTATTGGCGCGCGGCGAAGAAGATGCGCTTTCCGGCTGCGGCGCCGCCGTCCCAATACGTGACTCCGCGGTTGCGCATTTTGCTCAAGACGCGATGTCCCTGGTTCGGGTCAAAGGCCCATTTCAATTTGCCGGTCGCGGCATCGAGCGCCAGGACGCGCAGCTTGGGCGAGGTAACGAACAGCGTGCCATCCACCACGATGGGGTTGCACTCCATTTCGGAACCCGAAAAGCGTCGCCCGTGTCGAATGTCCAGGCGACCTGAAGATGCGACGCATTCTTGCGGTTGATTTGCTTGAGCGTCGAGTAATGGATATTCTCCGGACCCCCGCCGTAAGCGGGCCAGGAGCGCCAGGCATCGCGTGAATGGGACGGACTCTTAGCTCCTGTGAGCAGCAGGAGCGAAAGGATCGGCAACGAAGCGAGAAACAGCGGACGCATGAGTGGAGACGACGGCATTATACAGAGGACGGACACACTTTTCCCCAGAAGTCGAGAACGGAATCCGGAGGAGGGGGCGCTCCGGGGTTCAGACGGCCGCGGACTGCCGTTTCGGAGCGGCTGGGGCTTGGTCGCGATCCTTCTCACTATTCTTCTCCAGAGTGGCGCGATAGAGATGAGTGGCGCGGACGCCTTGCGAGATAGTGTTCGACTTCGGGTTTCCTCAGCCGTCGTAATCGCGAAGCAGCTTCTCTAACGCTGCGCGCAGATCCGGATAGGTCCATTGGAATTTCGTTTGCTCCGTTGCTTCGGGTATCGCGCGCTGGCTGCTGAGCACGGCTTCGGCCAATTCGCCGAGAGCGAGCTTCAAGACAAACCTCGGCACCGCCAGAAGCGCGGGACGGTGGAGCACGCGCGCGAGTGTGCCGACAAATTCGGCATTTCTCATGGGATGTGGCGTGCCGCCGTTGAGCGGGCCGGAAATCGCCGGATTCTCGGCTGCATGCACGAACAGCCGAACCAGATCGTCGATGTGCACCCAGGGCATCCACTGGCGTCCACTACCCAATCGGCCTCCAAGGCCAAAACGCATCGCCGGGAGCATTTGCTTCAGCGCTCCACCGTCCGTTCCGAGCACAATCGGAATGCGTACGGTGACGACGCGCAGGCCGAATTCACGGGCGCGCGTGGCTTCCTTCTCCCAATCAATACACAGGTTCGCCAGAAAATCGTCGCCGGGCGGACTACTCTCGGTGAGAATCTCGTCGCCGCGATCGCCATAGTAGCCCGATGCCGAGGCGGAGACCAGGACCGACGGTTTATGGCGCAACGCACCGATTGCCGTAACCAGCTTGCGCGTTCCTTCCACGCGGCTCGCGTAGATTCGTCGTATTGCCTCCGTATTCCAGCGCTGCATCACCGGCTCGCCTGCAAGATTGACGATCGCGTCCAGGCGCGAGATGCTATCGAGCGGTGGCAGTTCCGCGGGCTTCCAATGATGAAACGCGACTCTTGAATCGAGTGTTTTGCTGCGCGTGCGCCCGAGATAGTTCACCTCGTGGCCCATCGACAGCAGTTGCTCGACCAGCTTGCGGCCGATGAATCCGGTTGCTCCGGTGATCAGGTAATCCATTACTCTTTCGGAGCGATGCCGAGGGCTTTCATCTTGCGATACAGGTTGCTGCGCTCGAGGCCGAGCAACTCGGAAGCGCGTGTCACGTTGCCGCCCGTCTCTTCCAGCTTGCGAAGGATATATTCGCGCTCCGCCGCTTCCTTCACTTCATGAAGACTGCCGAATGCTTCGGAGAGCCGCCCATTGCGGCCTTTACTGTCCAGCGCTAAATGGCGCACGTCGATGCGGCGCTGCGGGTACAGGATCACAATGCGCTCCATCAGGTTGCGCAGCTCGCGGACGTTGCCCGGCCAATGATATTCCCTCAGCGCCGCCACCGCTTCTGCGCTGAGTTCTTTCGATTTTCGTCCATACGCAAGCGTGAACTCCCGCAGGAAATGTGCCGCCAGCAGCGGGATGTCTTCGGCGCGCTCGCGCAGAGGCGGGACGGTAAATGGAATGACGTTGAGCCTATAGAAGAGATCCTCACGGAAATTTCCGCGCTCAATCTCCTTTTCCAGATTCTTGTTTGTGGCCGCGATCACGCGCGCGTCTACCTGAATGGATTGTGGAGCGCCGACGGGCTCAAAACGATGTTCGTCGAGAGCGCGCAGCACTTTGGCTTGCGTCCGCAGGCTCATGTCTCCTACTTCGTCGAGGAAAAACGTTCCACCGTGCGCTTTCTGCAGCTTTCCGATTTTGTGATCCACTGTGCCGTCCAGATTGGTGCGGCGGTGCCCGAACAGCTCGCTTTCGATCAAATCTTCGGGGAGCGCGGCGCAGTTGACTTCGACAAACGGCCCATCGGCGCGCTGGCTGGCTCGATGGATCGCGCGCGCGACCAGCTCTTTCCCGGTTCCGCTTTCGCCATACACCAGCACCCGGCCGTTGGTTCCCGCCATCAGTTTCAGCTGCTGGCGCAAGGCCTTCATGGGAACACTGTCTCCGATGATTTCAGGAGCTCCGGTATCTTCGCGGAGGCGCTGCAGCTCGAGATCCATGCGCCGCTGCTGCACGGCGTTTTTCAGGACCACGCTGACTTTTTCAATGGTCAGCGGTTTCTCGACAAAATCGAAAGCGCCGAGCTTGGTGGCCTTCACAGCCGTTTCGATATTGCCGTGCCCGGAAATCATGATTACGGCGGGACGCGAGCCGGGCGGAAATTCCTGAATGCGGGCGAGCGTCGTCAGTCCATCGATCCCACGCATCCAAATATCCAGGAGCACGGCTTCGTACGATTCGCGTCCGAGCTCGGCTAAGCACGTTTCGCCATCTTCGACCGCCGTGCACTGATAACCTTCGTCGCCGAGAACGCCGCGAAGCGATTGGCGAATATTCGCCTCGTCATCGACGATTAAAATTTTGGGTCCGCGTACTGCCATTCGAGAGCGCTATACGTTCAGGCTAGCGGGGTGGGGGTTGATGGAATCCGCCGTCGTCGCATCCGCTGGCGCAAACGCGTTCAGCTCCACGACGAAGCGTGTACCGGTAGGGTAGTTGTCTTCCACACGAACATGCCCGTGGTGCTCCGTCACGATGTGACTGACGATGGCCAAGCCCAAACCAGTGCCGCGTCCTTTGGTAGAGAAGTACGGGAGGAACAGCCGCTCCTTGTCGGTCGCGGACACGCCGCAGCCCGTATCGGTGACGGAAAGCTCGATCGCCTCGGAACTAATTTGCGACGTGGCGATCAGCAGCTTGCGGACTGGCGCGTCGTTCATCGCTTCGGCGGCATTATCGATGAGATTGACGATCACGCGTTTGATCTGCTCCTTGTCGACCATCACGGGGGGCAAATTGCGGTCGAGGCTCACGGACAGGGCGATCCCCAGATCCTCCAGGCGGCCGGCAAAGACCGTCAGCGCGCTTTCGACGATATCGTTCAGATCGGTCGCGATGGGCTGCGCGCTCGGGAAACGCGAAAATTGAGAGAACTCATCGACCAGTGATTTGACGGTCTGCACTTCCTGCTGAATGATGGAGGTGCATTCTTCGAGAATGGCGCGCGTGCCAGGATCTAAATCGACGTGCAATAACTGCCGGGCAATTCGATCGGCCGAGAGAGAGATTGGCGTCAGCGGGTTCTTAATTTCATGAGCAATGCGGCGCGCCACTTCCTGCCAGGCGGCGGCTTTTTGAGCGCGCAGCAGGTCGCTCGTATCTTCCAGGACGAGCACAAATCCGCGTTGTTCTTCGAGTGAGGCGACCGTGACCGCGAGGTGGAGAACCGAGCGCGCGCGTTGAATATCAAGCTGGCAAGCGGCGGC
The DNA here is from genome assembly GCA_963722935.1 of uncultured Acidobacteriaceae bacterium. Classification (GTDB taxonomy): domain Bacteria; phylum Acidobacteriota; class Terriglobia; order Bryobacterales; family Bryobacteraceae; genus Bog-105. Next base: position 1,724,320 of record CAVROY010000004.1, read on the forward strand.
GCCGGTGCGGCGGGCGCGCTTCAACATATAGCGAATTTCGGCGAGATCCTCGCCGGAGAACAGATCTTCCAGGCGTTGGGCGGAAGCCGTGATCGGCTCGGAAAAAATTCCGGCGAGCGCGCGATTCACGCGCTCAATGCGCTCGTCTGCGGAGACCGAAATGACGCCGGTGGGGATGCTTTCGAGGATCGCTTCGGTGAAATGGCGCCGGGCCTCCAGCTCTCGTGCGTTTCCTTCGAGCTCGTTGGTCATTTCGTTGAAGGCCCGAACGAGAGTGGCCAGCTCATCGATGGCGTTGACACGCACGCGATAAGAAAGGTTGCCCCGGCGCACCTCCCGCGCAGCCCCCAGCAAGGCCGAGATTGGAACGCTGATCTGCCGGGCCAGGATCTGCGCCGACCAGGAGGCAAAGAAAAGAACAAACAAAGCGATGAGGCAGATCAGCCGGAAATAGGTATCCTTATAAAATTTTCTGCGAGAGGCCTGCACCTCGCCGAGGCGCTGCAACAGCACCTTGTTGCGCAGAGCGGCGCTGCTGATGGAAGAAACCACCGTAATCCGGCCTAAGCTCCGGTTTCCGTCTTTGATATCGGCCTGCGCTCTCACCAGGGAAGCGTTAGTTTTTTCGAAGAGCTGGTAAAGCAGCATCGGGACACCGCCCGGCCGGTCGAGAATGAGCTGGCGAATGCCGTGCTGCCTGCAGAGTTCGCGGAAGAACGAGGCGTCGATGCGGCCCGTTTCGGCGGCTTCGCGGGTCTGCGGCAGCAGGCTGATCAGATCGGCTTCTGTGTGCGCGACTTGCCGCTGCGCTTCCTGCGCGTAAGACCGATCGAGATCTTGCAGCGCGGTCTGGCTGAACCACACGTCGAGATGCCGGTTCAGCACGTAATAGCTGAAGAGAACGTAAAACAACGCGGGGGCGAGCGTGAGCATCAACGCTCCGAACAGGAGCTTGGAGCGTATGCGCGAGCCTTCCTTGCTGCGCTGCCGCTCGATGAAGACTTTTACGCCGGCGCGAAAGAGCAGAAACGCAAGCAGGACGGTCAGCAGAAAGATGAGCGTCGAAACGGCCCATACGACGATGGTGTCGCTGAGGTTCGAAGGCGAATAGCTGATGCGGAACGACCCTTGCCAAATCAGCAGGCCTAAAAGAACGATGAAACTCAGCGCGGCGGCAGCGGATGCAAGACGTCGACGCACAACACTGCCATGTTAGCCCAGCAGAGGAGGTTAACGGCGCGGGAGGTGCCTGAGAGGCCTACCGTTATTTGCCGGGGCGGCTTTGCGTACGGAATTCGTACTGCTGTATCTGTAGTGCGAGCTGGCCCTTGTTGTGGCGCGTCACGCGCCCCCGGGCTACCAGGTTCAGCAGGCACTTTTCGTTAAGCTGAGCTGGCCAACTGATGGAGACTTCCAGGCGCGTGCCAATGGCCAGTTCGTGATCGGAAGTAAACAACACGCCGGAGCTGCTGATGTTGAGCGTCTTGCCGTTGCCGGCCAGAATCTCGGAGCGCTGGTTGAGCGTCTTGTAGCGCAATTCGCGCTCGATCGGAAAGCGGCTCGATCTGCGGCGTTCCGTTGTGATCACTTCGGGTTTTCCTAGAGCTGTGGGGGTATCCGACACCTTTTGCCAAAAACTCCGATCTATCAGCTTACAAAATGCGAATACATCTTCTTAATCGGCTGTTTCCGTGGACTTGCCTCGCCTTTTCGCGATCCATTCGAGCCGTTCCCGCAATTTTTGTTCAAAGCCGCGTCCGGTTGGCTCGTAAAAGTGTGCCCCAGCCAAGGCGTCCGGAAGACATTGCATATCGGTCACCGCATCTTCTTCTTTATGTGCGTGTTTGTACCCTTTGGCATACCCCATTTGCTTCATCAATCCCGTAGGAGCGTTTCTCAGGTGCAGCGGGACGGGCGCGGCCACGGTGGTTTCGATGGTTTCATTCACTTTGTTCAGCGCCCGGTAGGCGGCATCGGATTTCGGGGCGACGGCCAAATAGAGAGTGAGCTGAGCGAGCGCTTGATCTCCTTCCGGTATGCCGAGGAAATGAACGGTTTGCATACAGGCGATGGCTTGTTCGACCGCTCGCGGATCCGCTAACCCGATATCTTCGATTGCCATTCGCACTAATCGTCTCGCTAGGTACAGCCGATCCTCACCGGCTTTCATCATGCGCGCCAGCCAGTACAGCGCTGCGTCCGCGTCACTGGACCGAACCGATTTATGAAGCGCGGAAATGAGATTGTAGTGCTCTTCTCCCGATTTGTCATACAGCAAGATCTTGCGCTGTAGCGCGTCGGCCACCGCTTCGCTATTGATCAATCCGTCGTGCGCCAGGCCGGCTGCAATTTCCACCGTATTCAAGGCTGCCCGAGCGTCACCACTGGACGCTACAGCCATCTCATCGAGCAATTCGTCCTGGATCTTTAGTCCTAAGTGCCCTAGGCCACGAACCGGAGTCGTGAGCGCCCGCTTCAATAGAGTTACCACCTCCGCCGTTTCGAGCGCCCGTAAGGAATAGACTTTAGTTCGGGAAAGTAGGGCGGACACGACTTCAAACGACGGGTTTTCGGTTGTCGCGCCAATTAACACGACATCGCCGCGCTCGACATACGGGAGAAAAGCGTCCTGCTGGGCCTTATTGAAGCGGTGAATCTCATCGATAAAAAGGATGGTCGTGCGCCCCAGGCGCTTTGCCTTTTCCGCCTGGGCCATGACGGTTTTGATTTCCTTGATGCCGCTGAGAACGGCGCTGAAAGGCATGAACAGGGATCCGCTCTTTTGCGCAATCAGCGCAGCCAGCGTGGTCTTGCCGGAGCCCGGAGGCCCCCACAGAATCAGCGAATTCAGATGGCCGGTTTCGATTTGCGCCCGCAGCGGCTTGCCAGGCCCAAGAATGTGCTCCTGACCTACGAACTCGTCGAGGTTTTGTGGCCGCATGCGATCGGCGAGCGGACGGTCCGCGGCGCGTGACCGTTCGTCGGCGCTCAGTGGATCGCTTTCGAATAGGCTCATCGGCTTGTCCTTTGCCGCTGAGCCGTGAACAGCGCAACCGAACAGGCCATGGCGGCATTCAGCGACTCGACACGCGTGGTGGGGATCCGCACCGCTTCGGCCTCGGACAGCAACTGGCGCGAGACGCCCGATGCCTCGCTGCCGATGACGATCGCGCACGGCTTGGAAAATTCCGCTTGAGATAGTTCGGTAGCTCCACTCGCGTCCAATGCGTAGACTTGAATGTCTTTCGAGCGGAGCCGCTCGATGCAAGCCTCGGCCGGGACGCCTTCGAGAAACGGCACCCGGAAAATGGATCCCGCGCTAGCGCGCAAGAGCTTTCCGTTAGCTACGTGAACGCAGCCTTTCAAAAGGACCACGCCGGTCGCGCCGAAGGCCTCCGCCGAGCGTACAATGGTCCCTGCATTGCCGGGGTCTTGTATGCCATCGAGCACCACGATCAGGGCGGTAGCTTGCGTCATGTCCTCCCAACTCCAGTGTGCCGGACGCAAAAGCGCCAGAAGCCCTTGAGTGGCCTCCGTGGCGGAAACCGATTCAAAGGCCCGAGCTTCGACTTCCAGAATTTCGGCGCCGCTGGCCTGGAATAAACCTTCGTGCCGGGCGCGCGCGTCAGGAGTGGCTAAGATCTGCTGAACCACCCACCTGCCCCGACCCGCTTCGTCTAACAAATGTGGACCCTCAGCCACAATGAGGCCATCGTCCGTTGTTTGGCCCGTCATCGCCGCCCGCCGGATCCGTTGCAGCAATGGGTTCTTGGTGCTGGTGAGCAGAATAAATTATATAGGACTGGAATAAAGCGCAATGAAGCGCGCCATTGCAGTTTTGATCGGCCTATTCTCGGTTCTGCTCTTGGCGTACCTGTTCTATGTCGCCAGGCAGATTGAGCGCGAATCGACCATCGATCAAGAGCACCGCGCGGACGTGATCATCGTGCTTGGCGCAGCGGAATACCGCGGCAAACCCTCCCCGGTTTTACAAGGCCGCCTCAATCACGCTTTGCTCCTCTATCTGAAAGGCCTGGCGCCGTATATTCTGACGACCGGCGGCTCGGGGGGCGATCCCGACTACACGGAGGGCGAAGTGGGACGCGCATATCTCACCGAGCACGGCGTGCCTTCCGAGTCCATTCTGGTCGAGCCGGAAGGCTCCACTACAGTTGAGAGCCTGGATGCGGCCATCGAAATTATGCGCAGCATGAATCTGCAGTCTTGTATTGTGGTGAGCGACGGATATCACATTTATCGCGTCAAGCGGTTTCTCGAATCACAGCACATCCAAGTCTACGGTTCTCCGCGGCCAGCGCCGGATGTGCGAAACGGAAGGCACCTTCGCTGGTTGTATTTCCGGCAGGCGGTCGGCTTCGTCCTATGGCAGATAGGCATTAATATTTAGTTCCAGAACTGCTCTACCATTGAGGAGGAGTGTGGGATGGCCACCGTCGCACAGAAGCTCACGGTTGCGGAATTCGAAACGGCAGTACAGCCGGGAAAAGCCATATTACGAGTTTTGGCGCGGGGAGGCTGTACAGAAATCGGTGCCGACCTGGATACACGGTCTACTTCAAGGAATTCTCATGGATCTGCTGTCGGAGGCGGGCTACAAAGCAGGCTCTGAAGTCAAATTGAAAATCGATCCTGAGCTTCAACTGATTCCGGATCTGGTCGCCACTCGCGGGCCGATCGAATTGCCGTATCCGAGCAAGCCATTGGAGATTGTTGTCGAGATCCTTTCCGAAGACGATCCGATGTCGCGCATACTGGCGAAGTGCCGAATGTATAAGAATTGGGGTTTCGAGCAGGTGTATGTAGTGGACCCGTATACTCGCGTCTTATTTCGTTGGTCCGATCACCGGCTGGAAGAAGTGAGCGAATTTGCCCGTGTGCCGGTTGATCGAATCTGGTCGGCTTTGGACCAGGCGCTCGCCTGAGGGGGCCAATTCTTCTCATAAGCTAACTCTCCGCCGCGAAATCGATGCCTTTCTTCTCACGTCCTAGCGCGGCGATAACGGCCGTTGCTGCGAAAACAGTTGCCGCAACAGATGCCATGGCAGTTGCGTAGCTCATGTGCTCCGCGAAGACTGCTTCGAGCCGGTCGACGTAGCTGGCCAGCAGCACGCCGCATTGATACGCGAATCCGGGCATGAAGCCGCGCACGTCGTTCGGCGAAAGTTCGCTTAAGTGGGCGGGGATTACGCCCCAAGCGCCTTGGACGCAGAACTGCATCAGGAATGCCCCGAGTACGAGCAGACCGGTGCGCGGTGCATAGGCCCATAGCGGCGTGAGCAGAATGCCGGCGATGAGTGAAAAGATGATGGCGCGCCGCCGCCCGATGCGATCCGAAAACAGCCCTATCAGCACGCCGCCGGTAAGCGCTCCGAGCATCGAAACAATCAAAATCAGAGAGCGGTCCGTCGTTCCGAATTTCCAGAATCGTTCGAGGAACGCCGGGTACATGTCTTGCGTGCCATGCGAGGCCAGGTTCATGCCGGTCATCAGCAGCGTGAGATAGAGGAAGAGCTTCCAATGTTTGAAAATACTGCTGCGGAGATCGGTCCAGCTCTTCTGTCGTGACCTCTGCCAGACTTCGGATTCTTTCACGCGCACTCTGATAAACAACGCAAGTAGTGCCGGTAATCCGCCCAGAAAAAAGAGCGGGCGCCATCCCCATTTATCGAGCAGGAAAAGAAGGCAAAGCGCGGCCAGCAGGTTGCCGAGCGCGTAACCTTGTTGCAGGAAGCCGGACAACACCCCGCGCCATTTCGGCGGGACCTTTTCCATGGCGAGCGAGGCGCCGACGCCCCACTCGCCGCCCATGCCGATGCCGAACAGCGCGCGCAAAACCAGAAAGGTTGTGAAGTTCGGAGCAAGACCCGTTGCAACTTCCACCACCGAATAGAAGACCAGGTCCAGCATGAGCGGCAAGCGCCTGCCATAACGGTCCGCCAGCAGGCCGAAGATAAACGCGCCTACAGGACGAAACGCCAGAGTGAGCAGCAGCGACAGGGCGACGGCTTTATCGGGCTGATGAAACTCTTTTCCGATTCGGGTAAGGCAGATCGTCACCAGAAAGAAATCGAACGCATCAAGGGTCCATCCGAGAAAGCTCGCCGTGAGTGCACTCCAGTGATCTTGCGTGGAGCGCGCCAGATCTTCGGAGCCGATGGTCCCGCCGGTGATTTCAGCCATTCACGTTTCCGCTGGTTGAGGCGTTCGGTTCCCACAACGTCTCTGCCTGGCCGAGCGCGTGGTTCGCCCAGCGGCTCCAGACAAACAATGCATCACTGAGCCGGTTCAGATAACGCGCGGCTTCAGCCGGGACCTCCTGCTCGCGCGCGAGGCGTACCAGGAGCCGTTCCGCCCGGCGGCAAACTGTCCGGGACACATGTAGCTCGGCATCCAGACGGCTTCCACCGGGCAGCACGAAAGAGCGCAGCGGCTTCAATTCGCTATTGGCGCGGTCGATCTCCTGTTCGAGCCGTTCTACTTCGGCATCCGTCACGCGGGGCTGCTTGGGATGGACATCCGCGGGCAGTGTAGCCAGAATCGAGCCTAGATTGAACAGCTCGTGCTGCACGCGCTTCAGTATTGCCGCGAGCGCAGCCAGCGGCTCTGAGCGGGGCGCCAGATCCTCGGCGGTTGTGCGCGCAATGCCGATGAACGCGTTCAGCTCGTCCACGGTGCCGTAGCAATCGATTCTTTGATCGTCTTTCTGGACGCGCTGGCCGCCCACCAGGTGCGTTTGGCCGGCGTCTCCGGTGCGGGTATAAATGCGGTTCAGGGCGATTCGCGGCTCGTTATAGGTAGGCTCGCTCACGGGTCTCTCCATACGAGTGTAGACACACGTTTTATAATCTGGACAGTGTTAGTATGGGCGTTCCAATCCGTGTCCTCGTAGCCAAACCAGGGCTCGACGGACACGACCGTGGCGCGAAAGTAATCGCAAGAGCTCTTCGCGACGCCGGAATGGAAGTCATCTACACGGGTCTCCGGCAGACGCCGGAAATGATCGTCAATGCGGCTCTGCAGGAAGATGTCCAGGTGATTGGCCTGTCGATATTGTCCGGCGCTCACAATGCGATTGTGCCGCGCGTGATGGAGCTGTTGCGCGAAAAGGAGATGACTGATGTTCTGGTTGTCATCGGGGGAATCATCCCCGACGAGGATGCGGCTGAACTCAAGAAGATCGGAGTGTCGGAGGTATTTCAGCCCGGCGCCTCGCTCGAGAAGATCATTCATTTCATTCGTGAATCCGTAAAACAAGTAGCCTGAGCCTGAGGCTCGGCAGAAATAATCCGTGAGGCATCCATTTACATCAGATCGGGAGCGCGGACAGAAAAGGAATTTAATGCAAGAAAAATTGAACATCGCCGTATTTGTCGATTACGACAACATCGAGATTGGCGTGAAATCGACTCTTCGGCGGGAGTTCGATGTCTCGGTGGCAATCAACGCGCTGAAAGAGCGTGGAGACATCGTCGCAAAATTCGCGTATGCGAATTGGGGCCGGCAGGAGGGCGCTACGCGCCAGATGGCGGAAAACGCCGTCCAGATGGTGCAGCGCATTCCGTCGCCGCGCGGAGATAAGAACGGCGCCGATATCAACCTGGCGCTCGACGCTTTGGAGATGGCCTTCACCCATGCGCACGTGAACGCTTTTGCAATTGTCAGCGGGGATAGCGATTTCATCCCGCTGGTGAACAAGCTGAAGGAGTACGGCAAAACGGTCTTCGTCGTGGGTGGGAAGGCGTTCACCAGCACGATCCTGCAGCAGAACTGCCATGAATTCGTCAGTTACGAATCGCTTCTCGAAGACGGCGACCGGATTGTGCCGCAGCCCATGCCCGAGCGGCGGGAACGCCCCGAGCCGCGCGGCGACCGCGTAGAACGGCCGGAGCGAAAAGAGAGAAGAGAACGCGGCCAGCGTCCGGCGCCGCTGGAACTGTCGCAAGCTATGCCGCTGGTCGAGCGCGCGCTGCAAGTGCTGGAACGCCGGGCTGTTCAGCCACAGCTTGGCCTGCTGAAGAGCACCATGCTGCAGCTCGATCCCGCGTTCAGCGAACGCGCCTACGGGGCCGGGAGCTTTTCCGATTTCGTCGAGAAGCTCAAGAAGGCGGATTTCATCAACGTCAGCGGTTCGGGTGGACGCTACATTATCGAGCGGCGCAGCGGGCACGCTGCCGAAAAGGTCGCGCCCAGACCGGAAGAGGCGTTGCCGATGCTCCGTGACACGCTTGAAACGCATCGCATGGAGCTGGAGGAAGGCGCTACAGCGGAAGAGGTCGAGCAATGGGTGCAGGCCGAGCATCCGGCCTTCGATCTGGCGAAATTCGGCTTTCAGCAATTTTCGGAATTGCTGAACTATGCGCAGGATAAGACGGTGGTGCGCACGGAGCCGGACGAAGAACGCGGCCTGATCGTGCAACTCGGCGCGGAGTTTTATCCTCCTGCGCTGCCGCCTCAGGCGCCCGAAGAACACTTGGAGGAAGAGGACGAGCCGCAGCCGATTGTGGAAGGGCAGCCGACCATCTTCGAGCCGAATCCGCCTCCCGCGAAGCCGAAGAAGGCTCCGGCCCGCAAACGCGCTCCGGGTGGAGGGGGTGCCGTGCGCCGTCCTAGGAAGCGCAAGCCCGAGTAGCTTTCGTCGCTTAGATCCCTGCGCCAGTCTTGCGGAAACTCGAGAGCACCAGAACACCGCAACCCGCCACCAGCACGTCCTCGACGATGGCCAGCATCGGATCGGGGATTTCGAAGCGGTCATGTGCCCAGCGGCGTAATTCATAAGCGCCGTAGGTTGCGCCCACGGCCGCTGCGGCTCCGATGACTGCGCCGGCCAGCGCCGATCGCTTCCTCGAAGACGTGATCGCCGCGCCGCTGAGCGCGCCGGAAATAGCCCGCCAGATCAGCGAAGGCGCTTTCGTTCGTTTGGGTAAGAACGGGAGCTTGTCAGCGACGAGTTCGCCAACTGCCGCGATTGCTAGGCTTTTTGCCGTCGCCGCATTCTCGAGAAATCCGAGCTCGGGCATGCCCGGTTTTGAGCAGCCCCGAGCGTGCCAGTTGGCTCACGATCGCTGGCGAGGACATGGAACGCATCCCGGCTACAGCTCCCATTACGGCCGATCCCGCATACACCTGCGCATCATTCATAGGGACTCTCTTCCATAGTGTGGATGAGGGCCCGCCGCTTTTTCGTACATCCGAAACACGGCAACAGGAGATCCGTTTGGGAAAATGATGCTCGTGGTCGAAACCTCTGAGAAATATCGCGTGGAAGATGCCGGCGATTTGTTGACGCCTGCGCTGCTGATTTATCCGGATATCGTGGATGCGAATATTCGCGCCACGTTACGCATGGCGGCCGGAGATCCGAATCGTTGGCGGCCGCATATTAAGACGACGAAGATTCCCGCGGTACTTCGCCAATTGCTCTCACACGAGGTACGCAATTTCAAATGCGCCACGACGCTCGAGCTCCGGACAGCCTGCCAGGCGGGAGCCGCCGATGTACTGCTTGCCTATGCGGTGATGGGTGCAAACGCGCGCCGCACGCAAGAGCTCTCCCAAGAGTTTCCAGCAACTCGCATATCCGTGCTGATTGAGAGCCCGGAACAAGCCGCGATCTGGCGCGGAACGAAGATCGGGCTGTTTATCGATGTGAACCCCGGGATGAATCGGACTGGAATTAACGAGGACCACATCGCTGACATTGTTCAACTGGTACGGTCGCTCGGCGAGCAGTTTCGCGGCCTGCACTATTACGACGGTCACATCGGGAGCCTGCCTGCGGACCAACGTGAAAAGCTGGCGCACGATGGCTATGCCCGTCTATTGAAGATTGTCGCGGCTTTGCGCGCTGCCCAAATTCCGATTGGCGAGGTGATTACTTCCGGTACGCCGGCCGCTCCGTACGCGATGTCGTACGCGGGTTTCCGAGACGCCGATTTTCTGCATCGCATGTCGCCGGGAACAGTCGTGTATAACGACATGACCAGCATGGAGCAGCTCGGCCAATTCGGGTATCAGCCTGCGGCGCTGGTGCTTTCGACTGTGGTGAGCCGGCCCACTCCCCAGACCATCACGTGCGATGCCGGGCATAAGAGTGTTTCGGCCGATGCCGGCGTTCCGACGTGCCGTGTCGTCGGGCATGGCGATTGGCAACCGGCAAAGCCGAGTGAAGAACATCTGCCGATTGAAATTGCGCCGGAGGCAAGCCTCACGCTCGGCGACAGGCTCTATCTGGTTCCGCGGCATGTGTGCCCGACTGTGAACAACTTCGATGAAGCGTTGCTGGTGGTCGATGGGAAGATCCAAAGTATTGAGCGTGTCGCTGCGCGAGGTCACGAGAGCCCGGTTGCAACTGCAGCGTACGTGAAGTAGAGCATGCTGTTTGCGAAGCTGGTCGAAACCTCGGGCCGTGTTGCGAAGACGAGTAAGCGGCTCGAGAAAACCGATCTGCTATCGACCCTCCTGCGCCAGCTTCAGCCGAACGAAGTGGAAATTGCGGTCGCGTATTTATCGGGAGCGACGCGGCAGGGACGAATCGGCATCGGGTATGCGACGCTGCGGGATGCCGCTTCTGAATCCGCCGATCAGCCGAGTCTGGAAATTCTGGAGGTTGATCGAGCGCTCGATGAGCTTGCCGCGGTGCGAGGACCAGGTGCGGAGGCGAGGCGCCGTGATGCGCTGAAGCAGCTTTTAGTCCGGGCGATGCGCGAAGAGCAACAATTTTTCACCGGGCTTCTGATGGGCGAAATTCGCCAGGGCGCGCTGGAAGGGATCATGCTGGACGCGCTCGCGAAAGCGTCCGGCATTCCGGGCGACCGCATCCGGCGCGCCGCCATGCTGGCCGGGGGAGTGGCGCCGATTGCTCAAGCGGTTCTCGAGAAAGGCGAAGCCGGTCTCGCCCAATTCGACGTTCAACTGTTTCGTCCTGTTCAGCCCATGCTGGCGCAAACCGCGGAAGATGTGAATGAGGCGCTGGAGGAGCTGGGTGAGGCGGCTTTCGAGTACAAGTTCGACGGAGCGCGCGTACAGGCGCATAAATCCGGCGATCGGATTGCGATCTTTTCGCGTGGATCGAACGATGTTTCTTCCGCCGTGCCGGAAGTAGTGGATGCGGTTCGCGCGCTTCCGGCGCATGACCTGATTCTCGACGGCGAAGTGTTGAGCCTCGACGCGCAGGGCCGGCCGCAGCCTTTCCAGGTCAGCATGCGGCGCTTCGGGCGGAAGCTCGACGTCGACCGCATGCTCTCCGAGCTGCCGATGCACCCGTTCTGGTTCGATGTGATCTACCTTAATGGCGGTTCGCTGATTGACGAGCCGCAAGCGACGAGATTTGCGGAGCTCGAGAAGCTCACACCGGCCGCAGCCCTGGTGCCGCATTTGACAACTTCTGACCCGAACTCCGCAGAAGATTTTCTGCACAAGGCATTAGAGAGCGGCCATGAAGGCATGATGGCCAAATCGCGAACTGCCGGGTATGCCGCCGGAGCGCGAGGCCAGAGCTGGCTCAAAATCAAGAAAGCGCGGACCCTCGATCTCGTGATTCTTGCGGCGGAATGGGGCAATGGACGCCGGCAAGGTTGGCTGAGCAATCTTCATTTGGGCGCGCGCGATACCGCGAAAGGCGGCTTTGCAATGCTGGGAAAAACATTCAAAGGTCTGACCGATGAGATGCTGACGTGGCAGACCGAGGAACTTCTCAAGCTCGAAATCGCTCGCGATAAATACACGATTTATGTGCAGCCGAAAATTGTCGTCGAGATCGCCTTTAATGAGATCCAGGTGAGTTCACGGTATGAGAGCGGTCTCGCACTGCGTTTCGCGCGAGTGAAGCGCTATCGACCCGACAGATCGGCAGCCGATGCCGATACGTTCGAGACCGTTCAGAAGCTTGCGGGCATGCTTTCGGCATAGAACATTTGTTTTGCCTCTTGTTTCTGCCTGAAAACTCAGCTACGGTGGAACAAAAGGCGAATAGATGAATCTCGCTCTGGAATTCAATGATTTCCCTCTGGCTTCTTGCTCCGTAGCAGTGCAGCCGGCTTCGACTGTGCAGAGCCTGGCGGCGCGATTCGAACAATCGATGCTTCAGGACGGCTCGCCGGTACGGGCTGTGCGCCACCGCCCCGCGCGAGCGGCAAAGCTCGGACTGTTTCCCGAGCGGCTGAGCCCGGCGCTTCGTTCGGAGCTTGCGGAGCGAGGAATCGAAAACCTCTATACTCACCAGACGGCCGCAATTCAGCACGCGCTTGATGGCAGGAACGTTGTGGTTGTCACTCCAACCGCGAGCGGAAAAACGCTTTGCTACAACCTTCCGGTCGTGAATGCGATTCTTGCGGACCCTTCTGCCAGAGCGCTGTTTCTTTTCCCGACCAAGGCGCTCGCGGAAGATCAACGGCTGGAGTTGCAGCGGCTCAATGAAGCGATTGGCGGTCCCATAGCTTGCCACACCTACGATGGCGATACTCCGCAAGACGCCCGGCGCGCGATTCGCGACCGCGCGAATATCATCCTCACGAATCCGGACATGCTGCATAGCGGCATCCTTCCGCACCACACGAAATGGATCAAGCTGTTTGAGAATCTGCGCTATTTCGTCATTGACGAGCTGCACTATTACCGCGGCGTCTACGGCAGCCATCTCGCAAACATTCTGCGGCGGCTGAAGCGCATCTGTGCGTTTTATGGTTCGAAGCCGCAATTCATCTGCTGCTCGGCAACGATCGCGAATCCAAAGGATCTCGCGCAAGCCATCACCGAAGAGCAGTTCGAATTAGTGGATGACAATGGTGCGCCTTCGGGAGACAGTTACTTCATCTTTTACAATCCGCCCGTTGTAAACCGGCAGCTTGGGATCCGCCGTAGCTATTTGCACGAATCGCGCCAGATCGCATTGGAGTTTATCCGCCAACGCCAGCAAACGCTGGTGTTCGCCAATAACCGGCTCGCGACGGAAGTCCTGACGACCTATCTCAAGGATGCCTGTTCGCATCTGCCGTTTTCGAATGAGGCCATTCGGGGCTATCGCGGCGGCTATCTTCCGAAAGAACGCCGGCATATCGAACAGGGATTGCGGAAGGGCGATATCCGGGCGGTGGTGGCAACCAATGCGCTCGAATTAGGCGTCGATATTGGCTCGCTGGATGCAGTCGTGCTGGCAGGCTACCCGGGAAATATCGCATCAAGCTGGCAGCGAGCGGGCCGAGCGGGTCGGCGCCAATTTTCTTCCATTGCGGTTCTGGTCGCATCGAGCGCGCCGCTCGACCAGTACATCGTCGAACATCCCGAGTATTTCTTCGGACGCTCGCCTGAAGAAGCGCATATCAATGCCGACAATCTCGAGATTCTATTGAGCCATTTGAAATGCGCCGCGTTCGAGTTGCCGGTGCGCGATGGAGAGCGGTTCGGAGCGCACGATACCCAAAAGCTTTGCGCGTTTCTGTCTGAAGACCTTCGGGTACTGCATCGTTCCGGCGATTGTTGGCACTGGGTGAGCGATAGCTATCCGGCGGACGCCGTGAGTTTGCGCGCCGTCACGAGCGATAACTTCGTAATCGTCGATCTCTCGGCCGATCGCCGGGTCATCGGTGAGGTGGACTTTCCTTCGGCGCTCGAAACCGTTCACGAAAAAGCCATCTATCTGCACGATGCACGGCAGTATCAAGTCGAGAAACTCGATTACGACGGTAGGAAGGCGTTCGTTCGCCAGGTCGATTCGGATTATTTTACCGATGCAATCGTGTATACGCAGTTGAGCGAATTAGCGCAATTCGATTCCCAAGTTGCTGCGAGTCATCCATTCGCCCAAGGCGCGCACGGCGAGGTGCGTGTCAAGCGGCAGGTTGTCGGATTCAAGAAGATCAAATTCTACACGCTCGAAAACGTTGGGGCCGGCAACCTGTCGCTTCCGGAACAGGAAATGCATACCACCGCCTTCTGGCTGCATTTCCAATCGGGTTTCTTCGACAATTTTGAGGATTATTCCCGGACCGATCTACAAGACGCGTTGCGCGGCGCCGGCAATGTTCTTCAAACCGTCGCCACCGTGCTGTTGCTCAGCGATCCGCACGATCTCGCGGTCTCGGTGCTCGACGATTCCGATGAGAAACAGGCCGCCTTCGAACCGCGTGTGGTTCTGTACGACAACTATCCGGGAGGAATCGGCCAGAGCGATCCTCTTTTCCGGCGATCTGGACAGTTAATTCTGGCGGCTCACGACCTGGTTTCGGGATGTGCTTGCGATCTCGGCTGTCCAAGCTGTGTGGGTCCGCGGAATGAGATCGGCCTGCGCGGCAAGGAAGGCGCCACGCGCATCTTGAGGACGATATTGGCGGTCTAGCGGCCCCGTAAACGAATACCGTCAGGGATAGGCCATCAAACCCGCTAACCCGCTGCAGAAGAATTTGCCGCGCGATGTTCGCCGGCTGAACCCCGCCAGATCGTGATTCCGCTAAAGATCACCAATACGAGCGCAACGAGCGTGTGGAACAGCGCTCGCGGGTCCAGCAAATTACCGATACTTGCCCCGAAACCCAAGGCGATGAAGGCCCAGCAAGCGGTTCCGATTAAGGTAATCGCCGCCAAAGTTTTATCTTCGGGCCGCCCCGCGCGGACGATGTTCAGCATTGCAAGCAGCGCGGCCGCGAGAGCGGACCCCAAAGACCAGATGAAAATTCCGCTCATTGGCTGCGTCCACATGATTGTTCCCACTGTGTGGCCTGCGGCTCCCACCACCAGCAGCCACCCAAAAATACGATCGATCCGTTTCAACATTTTGACATCTCCTGTTCGATTCTTCGCGTGTTGCTGTTCCGGTCCGGCCACGCGAAAAAGGACGGGGAGATCGCTCCTCTGCTCAGATTTCCTCCTCCGCCCGGCTACGAAACAGCCGGAGCATTCCGTTCCACGCCTCGGGTCCATCAAAGATCGTGCGCATCGCTTCGGCGCCCGTGCCGTGCCGCTCGAAATTCCGGTGCTCCAGATCTACCCGCGTGAAGCCGTGAGGCTCCGGCGTAAAGCGGACTTCTACTTCGCTGGATTTTGCAATTTCCGGTTCATACTCCCAATTCGGAGTGACTTGCCAGGCCAGAACCAGCCGGCGCGGCGGGTCCCAAACAAGAATGCTGCCCCAATCACATTCCGTACCATCGATTTGTTCGCTATAGCAGCGGCCACCACGACGTCCTTCGATAATCGCTTTCTCCATCGGCGCTTTGCCGATATGGTGAGTGCGCGGCCACCACGTATCTACACGCTCTGTGAACACCTGAAAAGCGCGCTCTGCCGTGGCCTTTACCGTGATGCTCTTTCGAACTGGCGCGAGCGTTACGTATTCTGTGCTCATTTATTCTTCCTCTTCGACCTTTTCTTTAAATGCGGCAAGCGCCTGTGTCCAGAACCGATCGAAATATGTGCGCAACAAATTGAATCCTTCCGGGTCGAGCTGGTACAGCCGCCTTGTTCCACACCTTCTATGCGTGGCAAGCTTGGCGCGTTCCAGCACGCGAAGATGCTGTGAAATTGCGGGGCGGCTGATTGGAAAACCTTCCGCCAGTTTGCACACAGGCAAAGGCCCCTTTTGGAGACGCTTGATAATCGTGCGCCGTGTTGCATCGCCCAGAGCATCGAGTTGCGCTCCTTGGTAAGTATTCACTTACCGTAAGTATATGCTTACCATTCTGCGAAGTCAAAGGCATCTTTGCCAGCTCGCGATCATGGGGTTCCGGCCGAACGAAGCGCTCATTTTGAGCGAAACGAGTTCCTGGAGGCAGAATTGCAGACGCGTGGGTATGATTGCATTCGCGACTTGCCAACCGATCAGCCGAATGCGAGAGCTACCGAATAGGCCGACGGATCGGCGCGGCGCCGGCGGGCATAGATAAGCCGACCGTTGTCGCCCGCTCGACAAAGCGGATTATTTCTGCCGCTGATCCCAAATCATGCCCAGGCTGCCAAACCTACAAGCGATGAACGCTTCGCAACATCTCGGTGCAACTTTCAACGGCCTTCTAGCGCTCTGGCGAAGTATTTTTCTGCTGATCCTGGTCTTCCGGAAACACGGAGTAACCGGAAGGCGCCGGATAGAGGCTCTTTAGAAGATTCAGACGCTTTCGTAGATAGCGGCTGGGTAGTTGGCGAGGGCCAGTCTCCACATCGATATCGCAGCAAATCCCATGCAGATAAAGAGTCAGGGTGTCGATGAAGGATTGCCGCATGTAATCGCTGAACATCGGGCTCTCGCGCTTGGTGTTGGTTTGGCGCCGCAGCAGAGTCTGCTTGGCCTGCCAGCTTTCGTCGTCCACCTCACCGTGAACGCTTTCCGTCAGTTCCTCACGAAGCATGCCTTTGTAGCTTGACGCCGCTTCCGGCGACCACTTCTCCGCAACCAGGGCCGCGAGCCGGCGGTAGAGCCGGTAATGATACTCGGCGACATCCTGTTCTTTGAGCGCGAAGACGAGCACCGTTTCGTTTTCAAAGCTGACCTGAGAGGCCCAGGATTGGCGGCCTTCGACGGGCCGCTCGGCCACGACGAAATCGCCGACCCGTTCCACGCCCGCTCGCGCTTTACGCTTTGTTCCGGTACCGCGCTCGCCGCAGCGTTCCAGATACGGCACCAGCAGAATGGAAATGCGGGGCAGCATGGCCGCTATCGACGGCGGCAATGCGGCGATCGGCTCTTCCAAATACTCCTTGAGTACTTCTTCGCTCATGGGCACAGAAGCGCAAAAATAGCCGAAAGTATTGCTCAGAGGAATGACCTCGCCTCGAAAGCGTTCTGCAAACTGGCCGACGCTGAGGCGGGAGAGACTCGTTTGAGCCGGATTGGCCGGACTTGGCTCTCGTTGGCTCATTTGTATTTTTCGACCTCGATTCTAGCAGAGCGACCGGGCTGGATAGCCTGATGAACGTGCCTTCCGCTGCTACACTTGAGGCAAAGCAAGTGCAGTTTCTCGTGTCCGCAGGCGAGGCATCGGGCGATTTGTACGCATCGGGCGTGGTCTCCCGCCTCTCTGAAATGTGCCCGGGAGCGAGTTTCTACGGCTGCGCCGGTCCAAAGCTCGAAGCCGCCGGCGTGCGGCCGGTAATCCATTCGGCCGATATCGCGGTCGTCGGATTGGCCGAAGTCATTTCCCATTTGCCTCGAATTTATGGGAAATTTCGTCAGTTGGTCCGCTTCGCCGGACAGAACCAGCCCCAAGCGGCGCTGCTGACGGATAGTCCGGATTTTCATCTGCGGCTGGCTCGCCATCTGAAGCGGCGCGGCGTGC
Source organism: uncultured Acidobacteriaceae bacterium (assembly GCA_963722935.1). Classification (GTDB taxonomy): domain Bacteria; phylum Acidobacteriota; class Terriglobia; order Bryobacterales; family Bryobacteraceae; genus Bog-105. The sequence continues at coordinate 1,741,602 of CAVROY010000004.1, forward strand.
CCGTTTTTTATCTGGTGGCGCCTCAGGTCTGGGCCTGGAGGCAAGGACGCGTGAAGACGATCCGCGAGCTTGTGGACAAGCTGTTTTGCTTGTTTCCATTTGAAGAATCGTGGTTCCGGGAGCGCGGCGTGGATGCAACCTATATAGGACATCCGCTCGCCACCACTGCGAAAGCGACGTTGACGCGCGAAGAATTCTTCGAGCGTCATCGGTTGCCTCGCGATCAGCGGCTGATTACACTGCTGCCAGGCAGCCGTACGGGCGAAGCGCGCCGTCACCTGCCCGTTGTCCTGGATGCTCTCTCTATTCTTCGCCAACGATTCGCCCTTTCTGCCGTTCTCGCCATACCGAAAGGTTTCCGGACCGACGAAGCTTTCTCAACATTTCGGGAACGCACACAGGAGTTATCCATCCAAGTAGTAGAAAACGAGGCCTGGGATTCGATTGCACATGCCGACCTCGCGTTGGCCGCGAGTGGAACCGTGACCATCGAGGCGGCGGTGTTGGGGACTCCCATGGTGACCTTTTATAAGGTCAACCCCTTGAGCTGGTACGCGGGACGCCGGTTGGTCAAAGTTCCCTTTTTATCCATGGTGAATCTGGTGGCCGATCGGCAAATCGTCCCCGAGTTAATGCAGCACGACATGACCCCTGCCAAGATTGCCGCGGCCGCCGAAGAATTGCTTGTCAGTCCTGGTCGAGCGGACCAAATGCGCGCCGGCCTTGCCGTGGTACGAAAGCTGCTGACACGCGATGGGGATCCGTTCACACGAGTGGCACAATCGATTGCCGACTTTTGCGAGGCGCGTTTTAGCGGCAAGACCGAAACGGGCGACTTGATCCAGGAGACAATAAGCTCATGATCCGCGGTATGAAATGGACCATCCTGGCGTTGGTTTTGGCTGCCAGCCTGTCAGGGCAAGAGAAGCGATCGCGTATTGAGGTGAAACATTACACGATCCAAGCGGATATCAATCCTCGAACTCAATCCATTATCGCGACCGCAAAAATCGACTTCACACCGCTCGAAGCCGCAAACGACGCGACCTTTGAATTAAACAACGCGTTGAGTGTCACGAAAGCAAGCGATGCGCAGGGCCAGCCGCTCCAGACGGCGCGCAACGCTCAGGATTTCACCGTTAAGGTCATGTTCCCGAGCGGCCTGCAAAAGGATCAGCCGCAGCAGATTTCCATCACCTACGGAGGCAAGCTCACGGGCAACGAGGATTCCCCGATTTACGGAATCAAGTTTGCGGCTCTGCAGCCCGAGTTCGGGTATTTACTTTATCCGGCGCGCTGGTTTCCGGTGAGCGGTTATACGGTCAACCGGTTTAGCGCCGATCTGCAGATCGCGACGCCCGCCGAGTATCACGTCGTCGCCAGCGGCGATTTGAAAAACGGCCCGGCGAGCAACGGGCAGGCGGTTTATTCGTTTCACTACGAGAAGCCCAGTTTTCCCGGAAGTATCGCGATTCTGAAGAACGATCCGCTGCGTGTGTCCTCCGAGGGAGTCGAGACGCAAGTGTTCTTCCGCGATGAAGCGGCTCAAAACGCGCGAGCCTACGGCGACGAAACCGGCAAAATCCTGTCGTTCTTCACGTCGGAATACGGTCTGGCTCCGCAGGCGAGTCTGGCGCTGGTTGAAACCGAAGCGGGCGCGGTGAACGGCTATTCGGCTCCGGGTATCATCTTTCTCGCTCCAGGTTCGATTAGCGATAAGGTGAACACCCGCGTGCTGGCCGATCAACTGGCGCGGCAGTGGTGGGGTGTGCTGGTTTCCCCGGCGAGCCGCAATCACCTCTGGCTGGTGAACGGGCCCGCGCGATATTCCGAATTTTTATATCTGGAGCACACTGCGGGAAAAGGCGCCATGGATACGGACCTCAAAGCGAGCTACGTTGAGGCGCTGACCGTCAAAGATCCACCGGTACTGCAAGCTTCCAGGCTGGACGACTATTCGCCGGAATATTGGGCGCTCACGGCCGCGAAAGGGGCAGCCATTCTGAATATGCTGCACAACGTGGTGGGCGATGCGGCTTTCAAGAATGGGATGCACGCTTTTCTCGATAAGTTTGCCTGGCAATCGGCGACCAGTGGAGATTTCCGGGATGTGATGCAGCAGGCCTCGAATCAGGATCTGCGTTATTTCTTTATTCAATGGTTGGAATCGAGCGGCTCGCCCGATTTCAAGCTCGAATACACGGTTCTGCGCACCCAGCAGGGCTTCCGGGTGGTGGGCAAGATCAACCAGGATCTCGATACATTCCGGATGCCGGTCGATCTACGGATCGAGACCGAAGGGAATCCGGAAGAAAAGAAGATTGAGGTGACCGGCACCTCTTCGGAGTTCAGCGTCGATACTTTTGGAAAGCCTCACAAGCTGATACTGGATCCGAATCACGTACTGCTACGCATGGACCCCACCATGCAGGTTGCGGTCGCGATCCGGCGCGGCGAGCAATTCGTGGAGATCAACGATTATCAAAACGCACTGAAGGAATATCAGAAGGCTTTGGAAGTGAACCACAACAGCTCGCTCGCGCACTATCGTATTGCCGAGTTGTTCTTCAAGCAAAATAACTTCCAATCCTCGGCCGACGAATTTCGCCGCGCCATCGACGGCGATCTGGATCCGAAATGGACCGAAGTCTGGTCGCATGTATATCTCGGGAAGATTTTCGACATGACGGGCCAGCGCGACCGTGCGTTGAACGAGTACAAACAAGCCATTCGCACGCACGACAATACGGCGGGAGCGCAGCAGGAAGCGGCGCGTTACTCAACCAAGCCGTATGAACAGAAAGATTCCGAGCTCAGTAGCCGATAATTGTACTAGGAAAACGTATTCCAATCGGCGTAATAAGCCTCGTCGCTTTACGAGACACAGCCAAATCCTAGGATTGATGCATCAAATAAACGGACAGGCGGTACTTCGGGCCCACACTAGTACTTAGAGGGTTTGCCTGTTACCGGACGGCACAATAGGTGTGCTTTCGGAGCCCGGGAACAGGTGATAACCTGAAGTTGCCCGAGGACGAAAGGGGATATGTTGGACGAGAGATTGAAGGAGCTGATGCAAGAGCTCGGCAACGCCATCAATGAATCGCTCTCGGATTCGGATCGTATCGCGGGCGCGATCGGCGAGATCAAGCGGGCGGGCTACGATGTCTTCCTGGTTCTCGAAGCGACCATCGGGTTTAACAAACGTGATGGAGACGACGACTCGGACGCCGGGGACGACAAAGATGGCGAGGCGACTGTGTTCGAATCCACTGGCAAGATCCGCCTGACGACCCAGGACCAGAAATTCCTCCGCGCTCTCAAGATTTCTGTCGAAGAAGATCAAAAATAGCGCGAACTTGCGTTCCTCCGCGGAACCTGTGAATTAGCTCCTAAGCAACTCTTCATAAACCGAGTGCGTGGCCCGGAGCGTTCGCTCCCACGTGAAGAGTTCCGCTCGAGCGACACCTGCACGTATGAGATGCGCGCGCTGCCCGGAATCCTGCATCAGCTCCAGCAGTGCCTCGCGAATCTGTACGGTCTGTTCCGGATCGACGAGGATCGCGGCGCCTTCAGCCACTTCCGGCAGCGCGGAGCGATTCGATGTGACCACCGGTATCTCATACGCCATCGCTTCGAGGATCGGCAGGCCGAAGCCTTCATCGAGCGACGGAAATGCGAAAATCGAGGCGCGCCAATATAGGTGCTCCAGCGCAGGCGACGCAAGGTATCCGGTGACCTGGATTCGGTCGCGGCATTTGCTTCGTTCGATCCAGTTCAGAATGCCTATGGCGCCGTAGCCGCCTGGCGCTCCCGCCAACACCAGCCGCCAATCGCGCGGAAGTCCTTCGAACGCTTCCACCAGGCGGATGAGATTCTTGCGAATCTGCAACGCGCCGACGAAGAGAACGATTTTTTCTCGCGCCGGACGCCGTTCCAGAAACGGCAGGTGCACGCCGTGCGGTATGACGCGGATACGGGAGCGCTCGAACTGCAGCAGATCGTGCACTTGATCGGCCGTGAATTGCGACACCGCAACGATCAGGTCGGAATTTCGTGCCGCACGGCGGGCCTGCTCCGTAAAACGGGCTCGGAAACCGGGCGACGAATATTCGCTCGTCATTACGAACAGGTCGTGGAAGGTGGAAACGACCCGTTTCGCCGGCCTGCGATCCACGCGTTGATTCAAGGCGTGATAAACATCGCTCTGGAAGGTCGCAAGCGGCGGCAGCAACAAGCGGCGGCGCACATTCGGCAATTGCGGCCGCTCGGCTTTTTGAAACTGCTTTAGCCGGTAACAGTGAAAAAATTGCTCATTCGGAAACATCTCAGCGAGGCCGCCGAGCAGTTCCCGGGAATAGATTGCAATTCCGGAAGGATGTGGATCGATGCTGTATGTGGCATCGAGCGCAATTCGCACCCTCCTAGTCTTACAGCCCCCTTAGCGCCCCGCTTTAGCGCCCTCGCTTTAGCGCCCGTATTCCTTCAGTTTCCGGTATAGGGTGGTTCTTCCGATTCCGAGCATGGCGGCGGCCACCGTACGGTCGCCCTTGGTGTAATCGAGGGCGTGGAGAATGGCGTGTTTTTCCACTTCGGCCAACGGAATCACGGTGCCGCCGAAATGCGAGGCGGTGTCTCCTGTGTGGTTGCCGTTGGAAGGACCTCGGCCGAGCTGCTTCTCGAAAGACCGATTCACTACCGTCGATGGAAGATCGGTGGCCGTGAGCCATGGGCCGGAGTTCATAGCGACCATTCGCTGAACGGTATGTTCCAGTTCGCGAACGTTGCCGGGCCAATCATATTGCGCGAACGCTTCCATCACCTCGTCCGTGAGCTTGTGTCCATTTCCGTAGCGCTGCAGAAAGTGGCCAATGAGAGTCGGAATATCTTCTTTCCGCTCGCGCAACGGCGCCAGACGCAGACGCATGACGTTCAGACGGTAGTAAAGGTCCTGGCGAAATCGTTTGGCTTCGACTTCAGCGGCCAGATCGCGGTTGGTCGCGGCCAGCACCCGAAAATTCGAGCTTCGCTGCGCCACCGCTCCCACCGGCCGGAACTCCTTCTCCTGCAGAACACGCAGCAGCTTCATTTGCAGATCGAGGCTGAGCTCGCCGATCTCGTCGAAGAACGCCGTACCGCCATTGGCTGCATCCAGAAGACCCAGCTTCTGATTATGTGCGCCCGTGAAAGCGCCTTTGGCGTAGCCGAATATCTCGCTTTCCATGAGAGGCCCCACTAACGACGAGCAGTCGACTACCACGAACGGCCCGCGCGGATCGAAATTGTAAATGGCGCGCGCCGCCACTTCCTTTCCGGTTCCCGTTTCGCCCAGGATCAGCACCGGGAAACGCGATTTCGCAATCCGCGCGACCAGCCGGTGAATCTGCCGCATCGGGGGAGAATTGCCGACCAGGGTGGAGAGCGGTGAGCGATCGAGAGCAAGCTGCGGTGTCACAGATAGGACCGGGGGAGGCGAAGACGTCCTCGTCAGGGTAGTGGCGGCCCGTGTCCTAAACTCTCCTCGGCCGCGTGGTACTACGCGACGGTTTAGGGGAGTGGATTTGGCGCGGGTTGCTGGGTATTGCCCGGTGTCGAAGAGCCTGGCGCTCCGGTGTTCGGAACGGTTTGATCCAGCCGCACCACGAAAACGTTCCTGTCTTCCGCTTCGAGCTGGTTCGCGAGTTGCTGCGCCGAATCGATGGAGGATTCCTTGCCGACCAGAACGCGCCAGAGCGGAGCCGCTCCTTGTTTCACGGCGATCTGCGCTATTCCAAAGCGCTGCACATAACGATCGCGGGTGCGCGCCGCGTTTTGGTAAACGGAAAATGCGCCGACTTGAACGGCATAGAAATCGTTGGAAGGGATATCGGGCGGTGCCGCGATGACTTCCAGGCGCACCGGTCCGACGCCGGGGCCCAGCAGGTCGATCTGACGCGCGGCGGCTTTCGAAAGATCCAGAATGCGGCCTGCGACAAAAGGTCCTCGATCGATGACTCGCACATTCACCGATTTATTGTTGGCGATATTAGTGACCTTCAGCCACGTATTGAAGGGAAGTACCCGATGCGCGGCGACCAGCGTCTCCATATCGTAGATCTCTCCGTCTGCAGCGGGGCGGCCATGATACGGGACGCCATACCAGCTCGCCACTCCTTGTTCGGTGTAGCCCAACGCCACTGCGGCCGGCCTCCGTGAAGTTGCTGTGGGCGGGCGCGTTTCCGCGGGTGCGGGCTGCGGAGCGGGGGGTACGCTTGCGACGCGATGTTTTTTCCGGCACGCGGGCAGAACGGAAAAGCACATCGCGAGTACGACGACCGCGATGAACCTTATCTCTCGCCGGCTCACGATGGCATCCAGCATAACGTCCGTGTGCGCTCCAAAGAAAGACGTCCGGAGCCGCTTTGGAAGGTAAAACAAATTTCAGAATAACGTTTTGGACCCATTTGCGGTAGCCGCCTCCTCCCTGGAGGGGTCGTCAGCGATTTTTTTCTTGACTTCTCTTGCGAACAACCTTATATATGAATCACACTGCGATCTTGTAGAAGGTCGCAAATTCACGTTAGGGAGAATCGCTCGATGAAGAACGCAACCAAGAAGGGCGGCGCAAAAAAGTCGTCCTCTAAGAAGAGCAGTTCGTCAAAGAAGTCTGGAAAGAAATAACGACGACCCGCAATAGCGGGACGGTCTTAAAGACTTCCGCCCTCGGGATTCCCGAGGGCGTTCTTATTTTGTGGCGGCTCGCCTGCCCGCTTCTCTCGCGAGCGGCTGCCGTGGAAACGAAAAAGGCGCCGGCCGAAGCTGGCGCCCTTCTTCGTTTACGCCGTGGATCCCCGCCTACGGCAGCGTGTATCGTAAATCCACCCAGAACATGTTCGTGTGGGTCGCCTCCGGCGCGCCAAGCGCGACGTACCAGGGATTCCGCGACAGATACGAATATTGAGTGATGAGGGAGAGCGCGCCGTAATTCGGATTTTTCCAAAACGTCTGGATAACGCCGAAGGTCGGTTCCTGAATGGCGCGGTTGTCGTTATTTGAGGAGCCGGTGAATCCATAGCCGATCAGCGATTTGCCATTGGCATCGACCGCGACATCGCGCTGGATGTAAACACCCCCGTAATAGCCGTAGACCACGGTGTTCTTATGCAGCGTCCATTCGAAGCCGTCCACAGTGGAGTAGGTGTGAACCGGTGAGAGGCTTCCATCTGCCCGCACAATCACGTCGGGCGCCAGTCCGAAGACGTAACGGCCGTTGCCGGAGCCGAAGAACGTATTGGCAATCAGCCGGAAGCCTTTCGCCACCTCTAGATTCGCGTTGACCTCGCCGCTTGCGGCGGTAACGGTGTCGCTGCGAAAGGCCGTCGGAGTTCCAAACGGGACGGCATCCTTGAAGCTGCGGACGATGCCGCCCGCTTCGAGGTGCAGAATCTGCCCGTCGCCAACATGCGCGTCGTACGCCGCTTTGACGATGATGTCGGGATGTAGGTTTGCCGCGCTATACGTATTGCTGCCGTTGTTGAGCTGGGTGCCGGCAAGTGTCGAAATCGCCGAAGCCGCCGGCAGTGTCACTGCCGTAGCCGAAAGCCCGCCGGATCCACCGATGTACTGCTGCGGATTTTCGAGCGAGAGGCCGATCGCAAAATTGTCACTCGGGTGCGCGACGAAGCGGAACTGCGTTTGACGCGACCAGACTAAGCCCGCCTGGTAATTCGTATCCATATTCTGTGTGTAGAAGATGTCGCTGGGAAGCGGCGAAAGTCCCTTACGGTTCGGAGTCGCTAAGCTCCAGTCCTGGCCACCGAGGAGTTCGAACCAGTTCTTCCGCCAATCCACAAACACGTTGCGCATACGGAATGTGTCGGCGTTGCTCGTGACGTAAACGCTGCTGGCTGCATTGCCCAGGAAGTCAGCCTCGAAGTAGCCGAGCACCTTCCCGCCGAGCACGGTCGAATCGACACGGAATCCGATGCGCGAGTTCTGGGTGCTGAAATTCGATTCGGAAACGTGATCGGTGGCCGAGGTGTTGAACGGAATGCCGCCGAAGTTCGTTCCGATTCCACTCCCGACGTTGGAAGAACGTCCGTAGAACGTCGCGTCAACAAATCCCAGCGGAGCGAACGTTGTGTTCCCGATGCTGATAGAAAGCGGCGAGATTGCTTCCGTCTCTCGCTTCTGCATGGCAACGGGCCGCTGGACGGCCGGCACGATCGGCACGCCGGCCGGAGTGGTGACGGATGCATTCGATACGCTTGCAGCTTTCGTCGCGGCCGCCGCATTCTGCATCGCTCGTTCGAGCAATGCCCGCTGCTCCTCGACCGATTCCTGCAACTGTTTGATTTCTTGTTCCTGTTTGGCAATCCGCTCACGAAGCTGTTTCAAATCGTCCGAGCTGATGGAAGCGGATGGGTTTCCTGAAGCGGACGGAGACGCCGCTGCCGGCGCGCTTGCATCGGGTGAGTTGCCGGCGGTTCCGGCGGATTTGTCCTCCCCCCAAAGCCACGTGCTGAAAACAACCAGGCACACTACCAAAAAGGTCCAATTTTTCATGGTCGTTTTGAAGTTATCGGAGACCTATTACATAGCGATTACGATTCAGTGACATTCGAGCGACTTAGCCTACCCTTAGCCGCTGGAAAGTTCCAATAAGAGCATTCCAAATCACGTTTGGGCGACGCCCGCGTCAACCGAAAGAGTGCCAGTACACTAGGAGTTAGCGCTGCATGTCCGAACGCCCGTTCGTTCACCTTCATTGCCACACCGATTACTCCCTGCTGGACGGTGCGTGCGATATCAAAAAGCTCATGAATGTGGTAAAGCGCCAGCAGATGCCGGCGGTTGCCATGACCGATCACGGCAACCTCTTTGGAGCCGTGGAATTCTACAATGAAGCCGCTGCGCAGGGTATTCACCCGGTGATCGGCTGCGAAGTTTACGTTTCACAGCAGGGCCACAAGACCCGCTCGGAATCGGATCGCTATAACCACCTTGTTTTGCTTTGCGAAAGCCAGGAAGGTTATAAAAACTTGATTCAGCTCGTGTCGACGGGCTATCTGGATGGCTTCTACTATAAGCCCCGCGTGGATAAAGATCTGTTGGCGACCCATTCGAAGGGTTTGATCGCCATGTCCGCTTGTCTGCGCGGGGACATCAACGAAACGATTCTGGCCGGCAGGTACGAGGACGGCAAGCGTCTGGCGAATGAATACACCGATCTGTTTGGCCGCGGCAATTTCTTCCTCGAAATGCAGGATCATGGCCTCGATCCCGACAAGCGAGTCATGCCGGAGGTCCGGAGGATGTCGGCGGAAACGGGCATTCCGCTGGTTGTCACCAACGACTCGCATTATTTAGAGCACGACGACGTTCGCGCGCACGAAATTCTGCTCTGCATTCAGACCGGCAAGACCATGTCCGATCCGAATCGCATGCGTTTTGCGACTCCCGATTTCTACATCAAATCGCGCGCGGAGATGATGACGCGGTTTGCGGAAGTCGAAGAAGCGCTGGATCGCACGTGGGACATCGCGCAGCGCTGCCACGTCAAGCTCGAAAAGGTCAAAGACCCGTTTCCCCGTTTCGACGTGCCGGGCGGCCATACGGCCGATTCGTACTTCGCATACGTCGCGCGGGAAGGTTTTGAAAAGCGCCGTCCACGCCTCGAAGCCCTGCGCCAGCAGGGCCGGCTGAAACACGATCTCTCGGAGTACGTCCAGCGGCTCGAGTTCGAGATCGGCATGATTCAGCAGATGCAATTCTCCGGCTATTTCCTGATCGTCTGGGATTTCATCCGCTTTGCCAAACAGAAAGGCATTCCGGTAGGGCCAGGCCGCGGCTCGGCGGCCGGCAGCCTGGTCGGCTATGCCATGGAGATCACCGATATCGATCCGCTCGAATATGGGCTGTTGTTTGAGCGCTTTCTGAATCCGGAACGCGTCAGCATGCCCGATATCGATATTGATTTTTGTACCCACGGGCGTGGCGAAGTCATCCAGTACGTCACTGAAAGGTACGGGCGCGAGCAGGTAGCGCAAATCATTACCTTCGGCACGCTTGGCGCGAAAGGAGCTATTAAAGACGTCGGACGCGTGCTCGATATGAGCTTTGCCGAAGTCGATCGCATTTCCAAGCTGGTTCCGCGCCAGTTGAATATCAAGCTCGAGCAGGCGATTGAAGATCCCGAGCTAAAGGCGCTTGCCGCAAAAGAGCCGCGTGTCCGGGAAGTTCTCGACGTCAGCATGAAGCTGGAAGGCGTTGCGCGGAACGCCGGCATGCACGCTGCGGGCGTGGTCATCTCCTCCGTTCCATTGCGCGAACTGGTTCCGTTGTGCGTCACGAACAAAACAGAAATCGTCACGCAGTACGACATGGCCGGTATCGAGAAGCTCGGTCTTCTCAAGATGGACTTCCTGGGTCTGACGACCCTCACGATTGTCCAACGCGCCGTCGAGCTCATCGAAAAATACTGCGGCGAAAAGATCGTCATTGAAGATCTGCCGCTCGATGATGCGGAGACCTACAAGAAAATCTTCAGCACCGGTTTCACGAGCGGCGTTTTTCAGTTCGAATCCGGCGGCATGCAGGATATCCTGCGCCGCTATCAGCCCAATCGCATTGAAGACCTTTGTGCCTTGAACGCGCTCTACCGCCCTGGCCCCATTCAGGGTGGCATGATCCCGGATTTCATTGACCGAAAGCACGGCCGCAAGCCCATCGTCTACGATCTGCCCGAGCTCAAAGAGATTCTGGAGGAGACCTACGGCGTCATTCTGTATCAGGAGCAAGTGATGCAGATCTCCAACAAGCTTGCTGGGTATTCGCTCGGTGAAGCCGATATTTTGCGGCGCGCCATGGGCAAGAAAAACGCTGTCGAAATGGCCCAGCAGCGGGAGCGATTCATCACTGGCGCGGCCAAGCTTGGATTTCCCGCCAAGAAGATCGCCAAAATTTTCGATCTGATGGAGCAGTTCGCGGGGTACGGTTTCAATAAATCGCATTCCGCTGCTTACGCCTATCTCGCCTATGTAACTGCTTATCTGAAAGCGCATTATTCGGTCGAATTCATGTCCGCCCTGCTTACCTCTGAGGCGGGCAATATGGACAAAGTCGTCAAGTACATCAACGAGTGCCGCGAAATGGGCATTCGTGTCCTGCCGCCCGACGTGAATCAGAGCGATTTGCATTTCACACCGGCTGGCGATGCGATTCGATTTGGGCTGGGCGCGGTCAAAAACGTGGGGCAGGGCGCAGTGGAGGCAATTGTCGCCGCACGCGAAGAAGGCGGACCGTTCCCCTCCATTTACAATTTTTGCGAGCGCGTGCAACTGGGGAACGTGAACCGGCGCGTTCTGGAAAGCCTCATCAAGTCGGGCGCGCTCGATTCCACGGGCGCCAATCGCGCACAATTGAGCGAGGCTCTCGATCGCGCTCTGGAATCGGGGATGCGCTCTTCGCGCGATCGCGCCATGGGACAGCATGGGTTGTTCGGCGTTTTTGAAGACGAGCAAAAAGCCGAGTATCCGCTCGCCAACCTGCCGGACTGGACCATGGAGCAGAAGCTTTCGGGCGAGAAAGAAATGCTCGGCATCTACGTCTCGGGCCATCCGCTGGATCGCTTTAAAGACAAGGTCGCGGATCTGGCAACCCATTTTACCGATCGTCTGGAAGATCTCGAGCGGAACGCCAGCGTAGCGCTTTGCGGCATGATCACCAGCATCGTTCGGAAAACCAATCGCGACGGAAAATATTGGGCGGCTCTGAAAGTGGACGACGGTCGAGGAGCTGCGGACGCAATGATCTTCGCGGCAAAATATGAGGAGCTGCTTCCCGCTCTCCAGGAAGATGCCGCGGTCTTCATTCGCGCTTCGGTGCTGCCGGAAGAGGGCGGTCCGCCCAAGCTTTCAATTCAGGAAATGATCAAATTGGAGGACGCGCGCGTGGACCTTCCATCCTTGATCTCGATCCGCATCTGGCTTCGCGATGAGAAATCGGCCGAGAAGGCCGCAGCTCTGAACGAACTGTTCGGCCGGAAGCGGGGGGCAACCGAAGTGCGGCTGCGTCTGGAAAAACCGCGGGACTTTTCAGTCGTGATCGACGTCGCGGACAAGGTGCGCCCCGACCGCGAATTCCGCTCCGAGATCGAAAAGATCTGCGGGCCGGAATGTATTGAAATCCTGGCGAACTGACCATGGGCGACGACGAATATCAGATGGAAGAAGCGCCGGCCGCGATACCGGAAGAGGCGTCCACAGCCCAGTCCGAGGACAACCCGAGTTGGCAGCGCGTCCAGCTTGCACGCCATCCCAAACGGCCGCACTCCCGCGATTACATTCAAGGCCTGATCACCGGATTTCAAGAGCTGCATGGCGACCGTTTGTTTGGCGACGATCCATCGATTCTGGGCGGCATGGGTTTCTTCGACGGAAAGCCTGTGATGGTCGTCGGCCAGCAAAAAGGCCGGGATACGAAAGAAAAACTGCTGCGGAATTTCGGCATGCCCAAGCCGGAAGGCTATCGCAAGGCCCTTCGCCTGATGCAGCTCGCCGCCAAATTTAAGCGCCCCATTCTGACGTTTATCGATACGCCGGGCGCTTATCCGGGTATCGATGCCGAGGAGCGCGGCCAGGCTGAGGCGATCGCCTTCAATCTTCGCGAGATGGCGCGTCTGGCGAGCCCGATCATTTCCGTGGTGATCGGCGAGGGTGGAAGCGGAGGCGCTCTCGGGATCGGGGTCGCCAACCGGGTCTACATGCTGGAGAACGCTTATTACAGTGTCATCGCGCCGGAAAGCTGCGCGGCCATTATCTGGCGCGATTCCGGAAAAGCGCCGCTTGCCGCCGCCGCACTGCGCCTCACAGCAACCGATCTGCTGGAAATGAAGCTGATCGACGGCATTGTTCCGGAACCGCCCGGAGGCGCGCATCTCGATCCCGATGCAGCTATCCAGTCCCTGCGCCAAACGCTGCGGCAGGTGTTTGACGAGCTGGCTCATCTTTCGCCACAACAGACCGTCGATGAACGATACGCAAAATTCCGGCAGATGGGCAACTACTTTAACGAGGCATAGCTCTGAATAAAGTTGGGCTGATCATCGGGCTTTTTGTTATTGCTATCGTCGCGCTGATCGCCTGGTCCACGTTCCAGGGTCCGCGCTATCGCGTCGAGATATGCATGGCATTTCAGGGGCGGTCTGCCTGCAAAACCGTCTCGGCCAAGAGCGAGCAAGCCGCGCTTCGATCGGGCGCCGAAAACGCCTGCGCCGACATCTCATCCGGAGTGACCGATACCGTCCGGTGCGGTCAATCGACCCCGCAAAGCGTGAAATGGCTGGCACGGCCACGCGCTCAGTAAGTATTGTGGTAATCTCGATAGACATATGGGTGATTCCCCGCTCAGGAGCCAAATGTCTATTCCAAAACGATTTCTTCTGCTTCTTGGATGCTTTGCGATCGGCGTGTGCGGGCAGGTCGTCGGCGGAGGAATTTCGGGAACGGTTCACGACGAGACCGGCGCTCCCTTAGCTGCGGCGGCTGTCACGATCCGGAACGTCGAGACCGGAGCGGAACGCAAGCTCATTACCGATAGCAGTGGCCGTTACGCCGCGCCGTCCGTCGCCATCGGCAGCTATGAAATCACCGCCTCGAAAGACGGATTTCAGTCGCAGCAAAAGACCGGAATCGCGCTGGTGGTGGGGCAGAGCACCACCGTCGATCTGACGCTCGCGGTGGGACGCATCGAGCAAGTGATCACTGTTCAAGAGACCATCCCCACCGTGAGTGTTTCGACCCAACAAACCTCCGGGTTGGTCAACGAACGGCAAGTGAAAGACATGCCGCTCAACGGGCGCAGTTACGACGAGCTCATCACGCTCAATCCGGCTATCGTGAACTATTCGTCGCAGCGTTCTGGCGGGGTCGGGACATCGAATTCCGCTGTTGGCAATATGTTTGCCGTATCGGGCCACCGTCCGCAGGAAAATCTATTCCTGCTAAATGGAATTGAATACACGGGCGCATCGGAGATCAACAACACGCCTGGAGGTGCAAGCGGCCAGCTTCTGGGTGTCGATGCGGTCCGCGAGTTCAACGTCGTAACCGACACGTATGGCGCCGAATACGGGAAACGTCCGGGTGCGCAGGTCAGCATCGTGACTGCCTCGGGTACGAATGAATTGCACGGCAGCATTTACGAATTTCTTCGGAACAGCGATTTGGACGCGCGCAACTTTTTCGATCACGGCACGATTCCGCAATTTCAGCGCAACGAGTTTGGTGCCTCGCTGGGCGCTCCCATCAAGAAAGATAAGCTGTTTATATTCGGCAATTACGAAGGCTTTCGGCAGCACCTGGGGCTCAGCGACGTCACGCTGGTTCCCGATAACGCAGCGCGCTTGGGCAATCTGCCCAGCGCGAACGGCAGTGTCCAGCATCTCAACGTTTCTCCTGCTACAGCGGCTCTACTATCGCTGTGGCCGGTGCAGAATGGGCCCGATCTCGGCGGCGGCATCGCGGAAGCGTTCAGCCATCCGCTGCAGACCATCCGCGAGGACTTCGGCACCACTCGCCTGGATTACAACATCTCCGATCGAGATACGCTCTTTGCCGTCTACACCATCGATGACAGCGCCGACAATACGCCTTCCGCTAATCCACTCAGCGGCGTTATCGAAACACTGCGCGAGCAGGTCGGCAGTATCCAGGAGCAGCATGTCTTTTCCCCAAGCATTCTCAATACGGCGCGCTTCGGATTCTCGCGGGCGAATTATTTCTTCACTGGCGATACGCCGGTCAACGTTCCCGGATGGGTGGAAGGCGATCCCATAGGCGCAGTTGTCATTGGCGGCGGCACAGCGCTAAACGGTGCGTCTCAGATTACGCTCGCCGGCACAAATGCGGGAAGTAATCTATCTGCTGTGCGAAATCTCTTCACGTATGACGATCACGTCGCCATCACTCATGGAATTCATCAGCTCGAAGCGGGCATCTGGCTGCAGCGGATTCAAGCCAACGACAACTTGGCGCAATACCAATACGGCCAGGCGTCGTTCGGCAGCCTGGCAAGCTTTCTGCAGGGCACCGTATCGACCTTTACGGTTATCCCATCGCCCACGCCGCTCGGCTGGCGTTCTCTCGAAGCGGCAGGCTTCGTGCAGGACGCGATTCGTGTGACGCCGCATTTCGAGCTTCGCGTAGGATTTCGTTTTGAATCGACCGATGGCTGGAATGAAGCTCACGGCCGCGGGTCGAACTATCTCTTTTCTAGCGGCGTTATCGAAACCAATCCGAGCGTCGGCAACTCGGTCTTCACCGTGAACCGCGCGAAGTTTCTTCCAGAGCCGCGCGTCGCCTTCGCATGGGACCCGTTTGGCGCGAGTAAAACCGTCATTCGCAGCGGTTTCGGCATCTATCATTTCCTGCTCGACAATCTCGATTACCGGCTGGATCAAACCGCCCCCTTCAATTCCACCGACACTCTAAAGAACGTCTCGCTCGCAAGCCTGAATATCGTTCCGGGGTCCAGTCTTCCCGCGGGCGGCCTCATTTCGCCCAGCGGTATCCAGCCGGACGCCTATACCCCAACCATCCTGACGTACACGTTTTCGATTCAACAGCAAATTGCGCCCGATACTTCCCTCACGGTTGGTTATGTGGGCTCGCACGGCTACCACGAAATGCTGTCTCTCGACGCCAATGAACCCTTTGCGACGCTTTGCCCCGCATCGCCGTGCCCGGCAACTCTCGCGCCGGGCACGCTCTACTATCACCCGGGCGCGAAGAACGCGAATCCGAATCTCGCCAACACGACCAACTGGTTCTCCGAAGGCGACAGCTCTTACAACGCGCTCGAACTGGATGCCAATCACCGCTTCCATTCCGGTTTTCAGCTCCGCGGTGTTTACACGTATTCAAAGAGCCTCGATGACGGAACAGCCTGGAACAGCAGCGTTGCGGCGAATGCTCCGGGGTTCGTCATGTATCCTTTGAATCCGAAGCTCGATTGGGGACCCTCCACCACCGACGTGCGTAATCTCGCTGTCATCAATGGCACGTATGAGCTGCCCATTGGACTCAAGAAACCGTTCCTCGCGAATTGGAGCGGCTGGCGCGAGAAGCTGGTAAGTGGTTGGAGCCTCAGCGGCATCGAGACCTTGCAATCCGGTCTTCCCTTCACCGCGCAGCTTGGCTACAACCCGGCAAACAACGGAGACAGCCGGAACCCGGTGCGCCCCTCGTATAATCCGGCCTTCAGCGGCCCCATCATTCTCGGCAGCCCCAACGAATATTTCAATCCGGCGGCTTTCATCGTTCCGCCGAACGGCACGTACGGCAATGTAGGGCGTGACACGTTAACCGGACCCGGCATCGCCGAGCTGGATTTCTCCGCGCTGAAGAATACCTCCCTGACCGAGCGCGTCCGTCTGCAGTTTCGCGCCGAGTTCTTCAATATCGCCAACCACGCAAACTTCGCGACTCCCAATGCCGTCGTCTTTACTTCGGCATCGTCCACGCCTGCACCCACCGCCGGCGTGATTACCGCAACCTCCACAACGTCGCGCCAGATTCAGTTTGGATTGAAACTACTGTTCTAGCCAGCATGCGCTACCTTTCGAGATGTGGATTGCCAACGAAAGAAAGTTCTTCTCTCCTGGAGCAGCGGAAAAGATAGCCTCTGGGCTCTGCGGTTGCTGTCGGAACAGCCCGACGTTCAAGTTGTAGCGCTGCTGACGACCTTCAACACGGCCTTCGATCGGGTTGCAATGCACGCCGTCCGCCGTTCGCTCGTTCTTTCGCAAGCCGAACGGCTCAACCTGCCGCTCTGGCCTGTGGAACTGCCGTGGCCCTGCTCGAACGCCGCTTATGAAGGTTTGCTGCAGCCGGTTTGCCGCCGCGCCGTGGACGAAGGAATCGGCGCGGTCGCTTTCGGCGATCTCTTTCTCGAAGACATTCGAGCCTATCGCGAGCGCCAGCTACAAGGCACCGGTCTCGAACCGCTCTTCCCGTTGTGGCATATGCCCACGCTCCAGCTTGCGCGCGACATGATCGCATCGGGCACGAAAGCCGTCGTCACCTGCGTCGATCCTGCGAAGCTCGATCCCACATTTGCCGGTCGCGAGTTCGACGCATCTTTTCTTGCCGCTCTGCCATCCGAGGCCGATCCGTGCGGCGAAAATGGCGAGTTTCACACCTTCGTTTGCGATGCGCCTCTTTTCCGCGCTCCGATTCACATCGAGCGTGGAGAAATCGTGCAACGTGACGGCTTTATTTTTGCGGATGTGAAGCCGGCTCTTGTGACGGGAGCGCCGTCCGCAACGCATTCAATTGAGCCTGAACCCGCTCCCAATCTTTCGACTTCTTTTTCGTCGTGTTCGGAGCGTTTGGATCTTGATAATAGCTGAATATGTCGCGCGCGGCGCCGGATGTGACATGTGCGAAATGGCTCTGCGCGAGCTCGCTTAACCAGTATGCGTACGTCTGATCTTGCAGCTTGTATTGTCCGGGAGAGGTCAGGACGCCGACATCGAAATTCAAATTCTCGAGCTGTAGTGCGTGATTTCCGGCCGCTTCGATTTGCTGCCGGTATGCCGGTACCGCGATGTTGAAACTCTTCATCATCACGGCCTCTTCCGGTGGGGTCAGAACGCGAAACTTGAGTACCTGAATTTCGCCGATCGGCGGCAGCAATTTTACGATGAAGGCAAGGATCCGGTCGAGTAGCGAAGGGCGGTCGTATTGCTTGCCCCAATACCGCTCATAGCTCGATCGGCTCATTGCATATTCGAATCGCCGCCGATTGATGCCATGATGCGCTTTTTGGATTTCATCCTTGTGCGCCGCCCAGGCCACGCGCGTAAAGAACGGGATGAGCGTGCTCAGCGTGTGCCGGTACGAGCCAACGGCTTTGTCGAAATCCGGTACGATTTGCTCGAGTTCGAATCCATACGTTTCGAGAAACGCACGCTTCAGCAGCGGTGCTGCCACATTGAAGCCGATGAAATCGTGATAGGCCTCCGGCGCATAGTTTCCGCGCACGACCTCTACTACATCGAAGCCGTACTCAGTCTCGAGATGTTTATAGGGATTGTCCTCATACGTGACCACGTCGCCGTACTTCTTCCGCAGCTTCGGGTACACCCGTGGCTCTGTCACGTTCGTGCCGATCCGGTGTCCATCGCAATCGGAGGCGTAATGCGAAAGCGCGCCTAAAGCGAATGCGTACTCATCCAGTGTTTGGGAATCGGAAATCAACGTCAGGATGAGATCGGTCGAGCGCGCGTAATGTGTCAGATCGCTGAAGTATCCATTGCCATGGGGATAGTAGCCCATGTCCTGCATAATCGCGCCGCCGTATGCGTAGCTGTGCGCCTCTTTCAACTGTTCTTTAGTGGAATCGGGGAAACGCTTCAACAAAGCCTGGCGCAGACCTGTAGTCCACAAAGCGTCGATCATCGCCTCATGCGATAACACCGAATACGCGTGGGCGGTTTCGGAAGTCATCAATAATGTGAGTGTGGCCACCAGGGCGCGCAGAGCTGGGTGAACGCGGAGTCTGTCGCGTTGGAACAACTTTATTATTGGCCCGCTGCCGCAACGCTCGCTTGAGCGGTTTTGAGAGCCTGGAGGTGAGTCAACAGCCGCTTCCATTGGTCCGGGTGCTTTCTCGTGCTGATAGGAGCATTCAGATTGCTGTAGTAGCTTAACAATTCGGCCGCAATCTCCGGCGTTAGGGTCTGGAAGTTCTTCTCGGCCAGCTTACCGAGCCAGTACGCCTGCACATCGTCGTCAAGCCGGTACCCTCCGGCCGGCGTGACCACTCCAACATCGTAATTCTTGTTCTCCAGGTGCAACGGTCCGTTGCCCGCATCCTCGAGCGTGGAGTGGTATTGCTTCGCCGCACGGTCGAAACTCTCCATGAAGAGTTTCTCTACCGGCGGAGTCGGCATTCTGAGTTTGAGCGCTTTAAGCGGTCCGATAGGCGGCAGCAATTTGACGATGACTGCAAGAATGCGATCGCCGAGGGTTGGGCGATCATACTGTTTGCCCCATTCCTTTTCATAACTCGACCGCCGCATCGCATATATAAATCGCGTCCGGGTCGCTCCAGGTTCCGAGCGTTGAATGTCGTCTTTGCGCGCCGCCCAAGCCACTCGCGTGGCCATCGGAATCGTCTTACCGATAGCGTACCGATAGGATTCAATCGCCCGATCGAAATCTTTGAAAACGTCCTGCAGATCGAGTCCATACGTATCGCGAAAACCTTTCTGAAGGACGGTCTTCGAAACATGAAACCCGATGAAATCGTGATAGGCCTGTGGAGCGAATCTGCCTTTCGCCACTTCCAGCACGTCAAAACCGAATTCGGTTTTCAAATGGCCCGCCGGATTGTCTTCGTAGGTAATGACGTCGCCGTATTTGTGCCGCAGCTTCGGATACAGAATCGGCTCTCCCACGTTGGTTGCCAAACGATGTCCATCCAGATCCGAAACGTAATGCGACAGCGCGCCGGCTGCGAATGCCAGCTCGTTCAAATCGCGCGATTCGTTGACGAGCGCTGCGATGAAGTCACCGGTGCGGACATAATGCGTGAGATCGCTGAACTGTTGCGAGCCGTGCGGATAGTAGCCCAAATCCTGAATGATCGCCCCGCCATAGGCGAAACCGTGAGCTTTCTTCAGCTCTTCGGGCGTTGCGTTGGGATAGTGCTGTAGCAGAAGCGGCTTTAATTTCACATCCCAGAGAGCATCCACCAATGCTTCATGGGAGAGCACGGAATAGGCAGGGCAGGGCATCGCACCCGGAAATGAAAGCAGGAATGCAAGAAAAATAACAGCCGCTACGACTCGCCTGCCGCGAAGGACCGAGAGCATTCTTCGTTCTTATCGACAGAAGCTTGCCCGGAAAAGTTACTTGAGGCTCGCCGCCGCTAAGAATTGTTAATGTCACCCTTCAGTATCGTCAGTACTTTCTGATGTTTCATCTTCTCTGCCCACGCCTGCGGCGTCGCCCATAATTCGGCGTCCGCCTCATGGACTGGAGCCCCGCGCGAAATCAGCAACTGAACTAATTCCACGCACCCCCAGCGGCAGGCCCAGCCCAACGGTGTCGATTGAAGTAATTCATCCCGTACATCGAGGCGCGCGCCATAATCGAGCAGCATGGAGGCGAAGCGCGCACGATCGGCACCGCCCACGCTGCCCCGGTATGCAGCCGCGAAATGCAGCGCGGTTTGACCGAAGCGCGATACGTTCGGTTCGATTCCATGCCGCAGCAGCACGGCCATGCTCTCGCGATGGCCCTCGTTGTTCCGCGAATCGATTCCGGCGCCGCGGATAGGCTGAATCAAGATCCAGTGCCACTGCGGATCGTTCGCCGGCCAATGCAAGCGGCCCAGCGCCAGCTCGACAATAGCCGGGCAACCGTGATGCGCTGCGGACCACGCTAATTCCCGCGCCAGATCTTCGCTCGTGTCGGCGTCCAGCAATCGCCTGGCTTCGTCGATGTCATGCGATTCCGCAACCATATAGGGCTGCGGTTTCGCGCCGCGTTCGAGCAGTAGCCGCTTCACCGATTCGTCTTTATGTCCCCACGCATTCCGCAGCGGCCAGCCGGAGGCATACACATTCGCGTTTGGATCGGCGCCGCGATCAAGCAGCAACTCGGCAATCTCCCGCCGGTTCGCTAGCGCTGCCCACCACAACGGCATGCCCCAGCTCAGCGTCGGCTCTTCCAACTCCTCGAGCATTGTGCGCTCATCCACATCGGCGCCCAGATCCAGCAGGAGCCGCACAATTTCGACGTATCCGTGATTGACCGCCAAGGTGAGCAGGCCACCGTGCCGGGTAATCCGGCGTAGTAGGCTCGGATCCGCCCGAATCAGCTCGCGCACTCTTCCGCCATCGGCCAATGCGACCGCCGCATAGATGGTCACTTCCGCGCCACGCGCCAGCAGCCGTTTGGCAATCGCGGGAAACGATTTCGCGCTTTCATTGCGGGGATCCGCCGCCCACGCAGCGCGATCGAGAGGCGTTAGCTCATGAATGTCGCGCTTGCGTACATTCGCGCCTTTATTCAGTAGCCACGCGAGCATCTCTTCATTGCCCGTTTCCGCAGCGATATGCAGCGGCGTCGCGCCTTCGCGATCGCAAGCTTGAATTACCGATGCGTCAGCCTGAATCAGACCAATGGCGGTAGCGTTGTCGCCCTTCGCGATAGCCGCATTGATCTGATCTTGGACCGGCGAGACCGTCGCATTCGGGCAGCTCAACTCTTCGCGCCGCAGCCGCTCTTCTTCTTCGATGACGGCCACGATGTCGTGGTATTCGCGCTCTCGGGCGATCGCCAAGGCGGAGGTTGCATCGCGGTGCGGGAAAATACCTTTCCGGGCGTCGGCGCCGGCTTCCATCAGCAGCCGCACCATCGCCGCATCACGGCGCAATACTGCGTAATGGAGAGCGCGATGTTCATTGCTCGCGTTTATATCCATGCTCACCAGCTCAGGACGGGCATGCAGCAGCGTTCGCACTTGCGCCGCATCGCTTTTCCGGACCGCTTCCACTAGCTTTTGGACATTCACTCCGTCCACGAAGGCTTTCAGCTTGGGCCAGCTTGCGTATCCATAGGCGCGGGCCAGCACGCGCTGTGCATCGCTGAGCGCAAATGTTGACGGATCTGGATTGCGCTCGTACTGCTGTATTTCGGCCAGTGCTGCCGGATCCGCTGTGCGATATTGCTCCAGCAGTTCCTTGGCTTGTTTCCGAAGTTGCTCTAAGCTTGGCTGCGGTGGCAGGCGGCGCGTTGGATGGGATGGCGAAATGTTACCGGACATGACGATCTCCTTTCGAGTCATTGCCCGGCGTCCGCGTAACGGGCGGAAAGAAGATACGTCCTTGGATACTCGAACTGATGCGACCGGTAGACTCAGCCCTTCCCGCGGACACGGTGGCGCCCGGCGCGCCAAACCAAATATAACGTGACGGTCGCGTAAGAAATCGCCGCCTCGCTTACCGAATTGTTGTAAACGTTTTGTAAAAGCCCCACGCCTGTGCGTGCCGCATTCTTAAGGCTCATTGGAAAGCCGATAGAATGACAGATGCGTGCAAACAATCCTCGTCATCGACGACGATGAAAATTTACGTGACACGATCGGCGTCATGCTCGAGCGCGAAAATTTTGCGCCTATTTTCGCTGCCGATGGAAAGAGCGGATTGGAAAAGGCAGTTACGCTTAAGCCGCAGCTTCTTCTTGTCGATCTGAGGTTGCCGGGAATGAGTGGAGCCGAAGTTTGCAAGCAACTTCGCGCGGACCGGATCCAAGTTCCCATCATCGTGTTGAGCGCTGTTGGCGAAGAGATCGATAAGGTCCTCTTGCTCGAGATGGGCGCCGACGATTACATCGTGAAGCCGTTCGGTACGCGCGAATTGCTGGCGCGCATCCGCGCTGTTTTGCGCCGCACCACTGCCGATACCAAAGTGCTTCATTTCGCGGACGTGGAGGTGGATGTGGATCGCCGCAATACGACGCGGCGCGGCAATGAGGTCAAACTAACTCCCGCCGAATATAATCTGCTTCTTTATTTCCTGCACAATCCAGATCGTGCGTTAACCCGGGACATCCTTCTGAATTCCGTGTGGGGATACGAATCCTATCCCAACAGCCGGACGGTGGACGCCCATGTTGTGCGCCTGCGCCAGAAACTGGAGCCGGATCCGAACATGCCTCGCCATTTTCTGACTGTGCATGGCGTCGGATATCGCTTCCTACCGTAGGCCGAAATGGCCCTCCTTCTGATCGTTGAAGACAGCGACACGGTAGCGCCTCTCGAAATTGCGCTGGCGTTGCTCGGCGGTCTGAAAATTCTGGTTGTACCGAATGGGCGCGATGCGTTGAAGCTGTTGCAGGCCGACTCTTTGGATCTAGCGGCAGTGATCACGGATCTTCATTTGCCGTTTCTCGACGGCTTCGACCTTGTAGCCGCGATACGTTCCGACCGGCGTTATGCGCAGGTACCCATTATCGTGGTGAGCGGAGACGGTAGGCCGGAAACCTCCAGCCGTATTTATGAATTGGGCGCGAATGCGTTTTTCACCAAGCCTTACTCGCCCGCCGAAATACGCGACACAATAGAAGATCTACTCTATGCGCATTAGGCTGCCGTTTCTGATATCCCTTGTCGCCGTGAAACTCGTTGCGCAGGAAACGCCCGATTCCACGGCAGTTATGAAACAGATTCTCGAACGGTTGGACAGCCTCGAAAAAGAGAATCGCCAATTGGTTGAAGAGGTCCGGTCGCTGCGCCAGGAACTGAATGCGTCGCGTGCCAATACCGCCGCCTCCGCTCCGCCTTCCGCGAATCAATCGACTCTCAACGAGCGCGTAACCGTCGAGGAACACCGAACCGCCGAACAAGCGCAAACCAAGGTCGAGGCCGCGCACAAGTTTCCGATTCAGCTGGATGGAATGCTGCTGTTCAATGCCTTCGCAAATAGCGCGGATTATGAAGCGCAGAATACGGCTGAGTACGGGTTGCTCTCCGGCCCGAACAGATCCGGCGCGACATTTCGGCAAAGCATCCTCGGTCTCGATTTTCAAGGGCCGAGCTTGCCGGGAGACGGGCGCATCAACGGATATCTCATGATGGATTTTTTTGCGGGCTACCCCGATCCGCAATCGATCCGAATACGTCTCCGTCGGGCCGGTCTCTCTTTCGACTGGAAAAATCGAAGCTTCTCGGTTGGCCAGGATAAGCCGCTCATTTCTCCCTATCAGCCCGATTCTCTCGCCGAAGTCGGAATTCCGCCGCTTGCGGGTGCGGGTAATTTATGGTTATGGCTTCCGCAGGCCCGTTACGAAGAAAGGGTGGCGCTCGGAACCGGCACGGGACTTACCGGCCAGGTTGCGCTTATGCAAACGGAGGAAACGTATGCCAGTCGTCCAGCGTCGTCGACTTACTCACTAGAGCCAGCCAGGCCGGCGCTCGAGGGCAGGCTCGCGTTTTGGCACAAATTCGACGATACCCGACGATTTGAATTTGCACCAGGGTTTCACTTGAGCACGACCCACGTTGCGGGCGCTTCGGTCGGCTCCCATATAGGCTCTTTGGACTGGTTACTTGTTCCGGCATCTCACTTTCAGCTCAGCGGAACCTTCTATAAAGGTCAGAACGTCGCCAGCCTGGGATCCCTGGGTAATGGCTTCACCATATTGTCAAACGACACGGTCCGGCCGGTCGATTCCACGGGCGGTTGGGCCCAGGCTGCTTTCCCGATCACCAATCGGCTGACTTTTGACATCTACAGCGGCCTGGAGAACGATCATGGCGTCTATCTAAGTGACTCGAACATTGTGCACAACTGGATGTATGCGGCGAATGTAATGTACCATCTCGGCCCCAATGTAATCGTCAGCGCCGAAGCTTTGCAGATGCGCACGCGTTCCTTCTACGGCATCGGCGGAGTTCAAAACCACTATGACTTGGCATTCGCCTATCTCTTTTAGCATCGTGCGAAGACCGCTGGCACGTGTTCTGGGAGCTTTCCTGTCGTTCTCCCTCGGTCTGGCATCTGGTTCGTTGCTCGCAGGTGGAGTAACTGGCCAAGTTCAGTTAGTCGCATCAAGTGATTCTGCGGTAAAGAAAAGAAGCGATTATTCGGGTGTCGTGGTTTGGCTCACGGCGATAGACGAGCCTGCTGTCCGCGCTGTCGCAAAACACGCCCAGATGATCCAAAAAAACAAGACGTTTTCTCCCCACATCCTTGCCATCGAGACCGGAACCAGTGTAGATTTTCCAAATTTCGATCCCATGTTCCACAATGCGTTTTCGAATTTCAATGGTCAGATTTTCGATGTGGCTCTTTATCCCCCAGGGTCTTCGCGAACCGTCCGTTTTGATCGCCCTGGTATCGTCCGCGTCTTCTGTAACATCCATCCGTCGATGTCGGCCATCATTGTGGTTGTCAATTCCCAGCACTTCACCACGACGGATCGGCAAGGCCGCTACTCGCTCCTGAATGTAAGTCCGGGAAAATACCGGCTGCAGTTCTTTCATGAACGCGCCACTCCGGAGACACTGGAAAAGCTCACTCAGGCAATCGACATAGGTTCCGACCGCAGTGACTTAGCGGTAACAAGTATATCGGAAGCCGGCTATCTTCCCGTCGCGCACAAGAATAAATACGGTCGAGACTATCCGCCCGGAAGCGACAACGCGGATACATACTCCCGCCCGATGCAATGAGGGCCTCCACCGATAAGAGAAGCTCGCTTCTTTGGCGAATCCTGCTGTCGACATCCATCGCAGTTACCGCCGTGTTCGCACTTACCGGCTGGATGATTCAGATATATGCAGCCAGCGTCAGCCGGAACAGCCTCGGGGAGGAAATTCAGACCAGCCTTCAGGCCTATGAATCTCTGTGGAGCGCGCGCGTCCATAATCTGACGGCTATTGGCCGGATTCTGAGCTCGATGTCCGATGTGCGGGCGGCGTTTATGACCGGGGATCGCGCGACCATTCAGGATACGGCCGGGCAGTTATGGTCAAAAGTATCGGAACGCGATGCCAGTTTTCTGGTTCTGGACCCTACCGGCGGAATCATCGCGTCTCTTGGAGGCCGCACTCCATCGTTTTCGGTAAATCCTGCGTTAATCGAAGCGGCTCGCAGGCGATTCCCCAACCAGGTGTCCGGGTATTCGAGACGCGGATCGCATCTGTACTACGTGGTTCTCACACCCGTTTACGTCCAGGCTGCCAATGAACAGGGGTTATTAAACGTCCTGCTGATTGCGTTCGATATCGACACTGGCTTGGCTCAGGAGCTGAAGAGATCGACGCACGGCAGCGATTTCGCATTCCTGAGTTCAAATGATGTAATTGCGTCTACTCTGGCCGGCATAACTGCTTCGGATCTCCGCTCCGGCAAGAGCATACGAGGCCGCGTTCGTGAGATTGAGTTACACGGGAAGGAATACCTCCTTCTCGGCACCGATTTGCGGGATACCGTCGGCAATCTCATGGGACAGCTATTTGTCATTCGATCCTTCGCCGGGGCACAAGGAACGCTTGCCGGGCTGCGCCGCAACGTTGCCATCTTTTGGATAGCGGGCATTGTCGTGGCTCTTGCTTTGACATACGTGCTTTCCAGACGTATCCTCGAACCCGTAAAACGGCTCGATCGCGCCGCCGCGGAAGTGACCAGACGCAACTACGATTATCGAGTGCCTGTCGAAACCGATGACGAGCTTGGCCGCTTGGCCGTCACCTTCAACCAGATGTGCGATTCCATTCGAAGCGCGCGCGCGGACCTCATCCGGCAGGAACAGATCGCGACGATCGGCCGTCTTTCCGGATCCATCGTTCATGACCTCCGCAATCCGCTTGCAGCTATTTACGGTGGCGCCGAAATGCTTGTCGATGCCGAGCTTTCTTCCGAACAGCAGCGCAGGTTAGCCGCGAATATCTATAGCTCATCGCGCCGGATTCAAGAACTCCTGCAGCAGCTGCTAGACGTCTCGAGCGCCAAAACCAGGCCGATCGAAGCATGCAGGCTCTTCGATATCGTTGTCTCGGCGCGGGAAACGTTGGCCCGCACAGCGCAGCTACGTTCGGTCTCGATCCAAATTGACGTCCCCGAAAACGCCGAAGTGTTCGTGTCCAGGGATCGTCTGGAACGCGTGTTCATTAATCTCGTCGACAACGCCATCGATGCCATGCCGGAAGGCGGAAGCGTCCAGATCAGCGCGCGCCCGGAGCCGGACAGAGTGATCGTTCTGATCGAAGATACCGGTCCGGGAATTCCCGATGAAGCGTGGCCGAACCTGTTCCAGCCTTTCGCCAGCTTCGGAAAAAAGAATGGACTCGGTTTGGGGCTCGCGCTGTCCCGCCAGGCGCTGCTCGACGGTGGAGGCGACCTCTGGGTAGAGAAGAAGCTGGCAGCCGGAGCCCGATTTCTCATGCGGCTGCCAGTACCTTCGGATTCAAGCGCCAGTCATCTTCCGCCTACGACTCGCGACGCGCTGCATCCGCCGCGCGTGCCATGTTGAGTAGTTTGCGCTCGAATTCCGGAGATTGGCCGATGAAAAGCCCGCTCGCAATAAACCCGTTTGCCGCGCCCAATGCGTCGATCTTACCTGCGCCCGTCGGCCGGATCACCGCGCAATGCGGCAGATTCGGGCTTATAAATTCGCAGGGAACCGGAAAAATCAGGTTGGTTTGGAGTAATGGGTCGTTAGTCGCATTGAAGTCTGGAATCACCAATCCTGTGTTTGGGTCTGTTAGCGGCGCCAACGGCGTTTGCACGGCGTTGCCTGCAAAGTCCACCCATTCCAGAAAGTGCGCCACTTCATCTCCGCCAATACTCAATACGATGTCCAGAACTTCGGCGTTCGTCACTTTCCGGGCAAGCGTAGCGTATAAGCTTGACCCCCCTTGCTCAATCGTGCCGAAATGAAAAGCTGCTATATCGGCAATCGCCTGGATATGCGCCGGTGGGCCAAAATCGGCGTTCGTTTTCGGAATGGCCGTAAACTGTCCAGCAAAGAGCTGTGGGATGGCCTGCGGAAAGATCGCGCCAAAATCGGGGTTAGTCGCGCTGCGGTAGCGCGTGTACCAACTGGTATCAACAGTAAGTTGGGTCAGATTTGTGATCCGGCCGATGTTATCTGCGCCTTGGGCCTGGCTGCTCGGCAAAATGCGAAACTCGTCGAAGTCCACCGGTTCCTCGCCCTTGGAGATTAAATAGGCGTTCAGGAATTCCGCGTGGCTCTGTTCATCCAGAGTATTACTCGATATGTACTGCGATCCATCGGAGTCGAGATTCTGGAACGCAAGCTGGTAGGGAGTCTGAGGTCCTGTTGTCACTCCGCCTAACTCCGCATATTGTTGCCAGAGATCGGCTTCAATAAGCTCTGCTGCCGCCAGAAATCTGAGAATCGCGACATCGCCTGACGACAGCCTGCGCCGTCTTCCGTCCGGGTCTGCCAATAATCCCGACCCTGTCAGGCCGGTTGTGGCCACTGCCGCTCCCACTGCCAGTCCGCCCCGCAGAAAAGACCGGCGACCTTTAACGCTGTTTTCACTCGTGTCCTTCATAAGCTCCTTTGCACGGTTCGTGCTGAGTCCTAGCTTGAAGGATTTAGCGGTGGGACTTGTCTGCCCTACGTCAATAATTTGTAAATCGTCGTTTCCGTTGTTCACTCATAACGCAAGGCGGCAATCGGATCGACGCGCAAAGCACGTCTTGCCGGCACATAGCACGCGATCAACGCCGCCATCGCGAGCAGGATAGCGACGCCCACAAGCATTGCCGGGTCGCTTGCGCTTACTCCAAATAACATGCCGCGCATAAGACGCATAACTGCCACAGCGCCCACAAGGCCCGTCGACACTCCTATCGCGGTGAGCTTGAGCCCAGTGCCCAGTACCAGCTTGAGAACCATGCCCGGTGTCGCGCCGAGAGCAGTGCGGATTCCAATTTCATGAACCCGCTGGTTGACTGCGTACGATACGGCTCCGTAGACACCCACCACGCTGAGGGTGAGCGCCAGCGCCGCGAATACTCCGAGAAGCAGCGCGTTGAAACGAGGTTGTCCCAGCGTGACGCCGATGTATTGATCCAGAGTCTTGCCGCTGAAGACCAGAGCGCTTCCGTCGATTGCCCGGACCTGCGCTCGTATGCTTCTGAGCAGATTTCGAGGATCATTTTGAGTGCGGGCGACAATCGTCATCGAACCGATCGGAAGCTGCTTTAGCGGTACAAACGCGATGGCTCTCGGATCTTCGCGCAAGCTGTTCAGTTTTACATCATCCACCACGCCGACGATTTCGGACATCTGTGCAGGCGTGCCTTCGACCTCCGCATCCGGCTTAATGCGTTTTCCGAGCGGATCCTGGTTCGGAAAATAGCGCCTCGCAAACTCTTTATTGATGATCGCCACCGCGCGCCGGTCCGGGCCCACGTCTTCAAATCCGTGTCCCTTCAGCACTGGAATGTGCATCGTGAGGAAATAGTTGGAATCGACCGCAGCCAGATCTCCGCGGGTGGGCTTGGATCGATCGGATGGCCGCCCTTCAATCTCGAACATCGTGGTGATTCCGATATCGCTGACAAACGGGAGCGGAAATACCGCGCTCGCCGAAAGAACACCGGGGAGCGCACGAATTCGGAGCAGCAGGGTATCGTAAAACTGCACTCGCCGGCTATCGTGGTAGCCATCCGGCAACTCTGTATTGAATGTGAGGACGTGATTCGGATCGAAGCCCGGGTTCGCTCGCTCCAGATGCCAAAGAGTGTCAATCAGCAGACCGGCGCCCAGCACGGTAACTAGGGACAGAGCAATTTCCGAGACGACTAGGAGGTCGCGCACTCTGCTCCGGCTTCGGTTGGAACCCAGACCCTCGGTACGTTCTTTTAGCGATTCCGCTAAATCGACTTTTGAAATCCGCAGTGTTGGAACGATTCCTGCGATGGTTCCTGTCGCGAGCGAGGCGACCAGCGCAAAGACGAAAACGGGACCATCGAGACCAATGCTTTGAAGCCGGGGAATGTCATGCGGGCCATTCACCGCCAATAGTTTGATTGCCCAATATCCGGCAACAAGTCCCAGAACACCGCCCGCGAGACCGAGCAGCAGGCTTTCGGTGAGAAGTTGGCAAATCACGCGTACGCGGCCAGCTCCCAGCGCTGCTCGAACCGCCATTTCGCGGGCACGGCTTGCGCCTCTTGCCAGAATCAGGTTCGCTACGTTCGCGCATGCAATCAGCAACACCATTCCGACCGCGGCAAACAACACAATCAGCGCATCGCGGCTGTCGTGCACCAGATCGGAAAGCTGCGGAACTACTCGCAAATGCCATCCGGGTGTGTGATTGCTTCGATATTGCTTTACCAGGCGGTCATAAATCGCGTCCATCTGCGCCGAGGCCTGCGCCGCCGTGACGCCAGGTCTCAAACGCGCGATTCCGTTATAGATGCTGACGCCGCGCGACCGCGCCATCGCGCCATCGAAGGCGATCGGAAGCCACAAGGCCGCTGGGTCCGCCGAAATCGGAAACTGAAATCCGGCCGGCATAACGCCCACCACGCTATAAAGATCGCCATCGAGTGTGATCGGCTTACCGATAATGTGTGGATCGGACTTGAATTCTGTATTCCACATGTGATGGCTAAGAATCGCCACTTTTTCTTTTCCCGGCTGGTCCTCATGTTCGCGAAGGCCGCGTCCCAGCGCCGGCTTCGCGCCTAGAATGTCGAAAATGTTAGCCGATGCAATCACGCCGTCCAGACGCTCTGGCTCGCCACGCCCTGTCAAGACAATGCTCTGCGTCTCCCGGTACGCAGCGATTCCGTCAAATGCGTCGCTCTGACTCTTCAGGTCCAAGACATCGGGGTAACTGATTTGATCTTCAGGTATCCCTTGTTTCAGGTTGTATCTCCACAGGTCCGCGAGCCGGTCTGGGTCTTTATACGGCAACGGCCGGAACAAAACCGTATTCACGACAGAGTACATAGCGGTATTCGCGCCAATGCCCAGCGCCAGCGTGATTACCGCAACCGCCGTGAAGCCCGGCGACCTGACCAGCATGCGTGAGCCATAGCGCAGGTCGCGAACGAAGTTTTCGAAATGCTGAAATGTCCACACGTCGTTGCTCTCCTCTTTTGCGAGCGTGATGTTCCCCATACGCCTCGCGGCAGTCTCGCGGCCGTCCTGGTGAGATCGGTTTAGATCTGTCTCAAGCAGGACGCGGTGGGTCTCGATCTCTTCAGCCAGCTCGCGTTCGAGCCTTCGGCGTCGAAAAACGCAGGCCAGCTTGCGCCACACGCTGAATTGCGCACCCATCGGCTATCGATGGAAGTCTGACATATTTCCTTTGTCGGGTCAAGTCGAGGTTCCGGCAACCAAAACACCGGCAGGCGAAGATCAATTAGGAATGGTTTTCCGATTCGCGCTTCTTCTCGCGTTCGCCGCAATCGTTTTCGGTCAGGCCAATTCCGGCGAATTACGAATCCACGTGCAGGACGCTAGCGGCCTTCCATTACAAGCTCGCGCGGAGGTCGTCAGCGAAGCCAATCAGTATGCCCATGTCTTCGAAACGGATGACGAAGGCGGCGCGATCGCCAAGCGCTTGCCCTTCGGTCTGTATACGGTAAAGGTGAGCCGCTTGGGCTTTGCGCCCGAAGCGCAATTGATTGATATTCGTTCGGCAATCCCGACGGAGCTCACCATGGTGCTGGGAATCGGGCAGGTAAGAACCACGGTAAATGTCTCGAGTGACGAGACCTTGATCGACCCTGCCGACGTGAGCTCGGCCAATCGAATCGGAAGTGCAACCGTCGGGGACCGCCTGACCGGTCAGCCCGGCCGCTCGCTGGGTGAGTTGGTGAACGAGGAACCTGGCTGGTTATTTGAAGCCAACGGCATTCTTCATCCGCGCGGCGAAGAGTACCAGACGCAATACGTCGTCGACGGCCTTCCCCTCACGGAAAATCGTTCGGTTGCGTATGTCCCGGATTTCGATGCCAGCAATGTGCAAGAGATGAGCGTGTACACCGCAGGCTTTCCCGCTGAATATGGCCGGAGGCTGGGAGGCGTCATTGAAGTAGAGACACGGCGTGACACCCGGCCCGGCTTTCATGGCAAAGCCTCCCTTTCCGGCGGCAGTTTCGACACCACGGGCGCTTATCTGGAAGGGCAGTATGGGTGGGATAAGAACACGTTGACGCTGAGCGCGTCGGGGTCAACCACCGATCGCTATCTGGACCCTCCTGTTCTGCAGAACTACACGAATCACGGCACGCTCGCGGGCTTCATGGCGCATTACGAACGCGACCTCACCGATAAGGACCGCATCGGTATCGTTCTCCGCCGCGAACAATCCCGGTTTCTCGTTCCCGACGAAATCGTCCAGCAGCAAGCCGGACAGCGTCAAGACCGCGATAGCTTCGAGAGTGCCGCCCAGTTTTCGTACGAACATATCTTCTCGCCGAATGTCTTAGGCGACTTTCACGCCATGGTTCGCGATATCACGGCCGGCCTGTGGTCGAACGGCTTATCCACGCCGATGATCGCCGATCAAGATCGCGGATATCACGAAGAGTATGAGAAGGCTACGATTTCCGTTCATGCCGGCAGCCATGAATTCAAAACAGGCGTCGAGTCGGATTACGCCTCAATTCAGGAATCCTTGAATTATCGGATTACCGACCCTGCGCAGTTCGCTCCGGATACACCGCCGGCGTTCAGCTTGTATGGCCATGCGCCAGATCGCGAACAGGGGGTATTCGGGCAGGACGAAATGCATTGGAAGAATCTCACCCTGACAGGAGGCATTCGCTTCGATCACTATGACTTACTGGTGAACCAGGTTGGTTGGAGCCCGCGCGTTGGAATTGCGGTTTATTGGCCTTGGGCCAAAATCGTCTTTCGCGCCGCTTATGACCGCGTTTTCCAGACACCGGCCTTTGAAAACATTCTGGTAGCCAGTTCTCCGGCAGTAACCAGCCTGAGCGATCAGGTCTTACGGCTGCCGGTCGAGCCGGCTCGCGCTAACTACTATCAAACAGGTTTTGCTCGAGCCCTCTTTGGGAAAGTCAAAATCAACGGTAACTTCTTTTGGCGCAGATATCAAAGCTTCCCTGACGACGATCTTCTGCTGAATACAGGAGTTAGTTTCCCAATTACTTTTGCGCTCGCCAATATTTATGGCGCGGAAGCGACACTCGAAATTCCGCATTGGGGACCATTCTCGGGTTATGCCAGTTATACCAACATGCGTGGGAATGGATATTTTCCTGTAACTGGCGGTTTATTCATCGGAGACGATGCGGCGCACGCAATCAGCGCGACCAGCGGCGTTTTTCCCGTATCGCAAGATCAGCGCAATACTGTGCGAGCCCGCTTCCGGTACGACATCACGTCGCGCGTGTGGACGGCGATTGGAGGGACATACGACAGTGGCCTTCCGATCGATTTCGCTGACACGTATCAACAGGCTGCTCAGCAATACGGGCAAGCTATTCTCAATCGCGTGAACTTTTCCGATTACCGGCCGCGCCCGCTCGTCTCGTTGAACGCATCGCTGGGCGTGGTATTGCGAAAAAGCGAGCGGCGCCCGATTCGGTTTCAAATCGATGGCACGAATCTGACTAATGAAGTAAATGTGATCGATTTTGCCGGGTTGTTCTCGGGCACGGCCATTGGTATTTCGCGCAGCGTGAACGCGCGACTGCAATTCCAGTTCTAAAGATCAATTCTTCTTCAATACGGCAATCTGTCCAGCATGGTAGGCCGTATGTTGAATCGCGCCGTGCAGTAGGACATAGAAGGTCTGTTCTTCGTTCGCTGGCGCTCTCTCGTGCAATCGTTTGTCCGGGAACTGAAGAATCGCCTGTTCAAGAGCATACGTCTGGTCTTCCAAAGAAGACAAAGCGCCGTGCCACGATCCATTCATGGGCGGCCAATCCTCGGCTGGCTCTGCGTCCCGAGCCTGCGTGGCCGACAAGCGTTCTCGCGAGATCCGAAGCCACGCCGTGATGTGCAGAACCAGCTCCCAAATCGTGTGCGCGCCAGCTAGGGGGCGTTGCCTCGCTCGTTCCTCGTCTACGTCGCTAACCAGCTTCTTTAGCGAAGGTCCGAGCCAGGATGGTCCCTCATATACGCGGTGGAGCTGATCGGCGATGCGTTCTGTTTCGTTGATCTTTTGCGGCATTGACATGACTGGTTCCAGGTTCACACAGGGCTGCCGAAGTCAAATGCCTCAGTGCGCGACTGTAACTCCAGTGCTAGTTCTCAAGCGCCGCGTCTTGTCACGAAGCAACTCTGTTCTTGCGCCAAACATGCCGAAGACTGCGGCGAGCACGTAGAACAATGCGGCAAGCGGTAAGAGAGCCTTCATCCCGAAGATGAACGACATGTTTTGTGCTAGGCCTCCCGCGACCGCGCCAATCATGTTGCTGGCAAAACAGCGGGATTTATCTTCGCAGGCGCGGAATGTCTCGGTGAAGATCACGCCTGCAAAGAATAACGGTACGCAGTAGCCTCCGGCAAGCAAACTGCCAGCCGTAATCGTTTGGAAGGGCATTGATTCCCATGGAACGAAATAGATCGCGAGCAGCGAAACGATGAGTCCGGCGTACCACGGCAATAGTCCGCGCGCCGCGACTCCGTGTTGCACCAATAGGTTCGATAACACCAGAACAAGCAGGATTGCGGACAGCGCGATGCAGTTCACCCACCACGTCGAACCGAAATACAACGCGAGGCGGCTGATCATTTGCGTTTCCAAAAGCAGAAATCCCGCACCGAGAAAGAAAAAATTCCAGGTCGATACTTTTGCCGGCTCAAAGCCCCGGCGTGCAAAGAAAAACGCGAGAGCGATCAGGATTAGCGAAACAGTCAGATAGGTGTGGGGAATGGTGTGGTTCCGGTGGTAAACGTAGGGCCAATCGTCCGTAGTTACGGCGGGTGGGTGTTCGAGATCCAGGCCAAACGGGGCTGGATTCCTTTTGATCATCTCGGCTAGTTCAGGCTGTGCCGCGCGATCCCAAGCTCCCGAGTCTCGTGACGCGATGAACTCCGTCGCGGACAACATTGCTCCCATCTGAGGCGCAAAGAATGTCACTGGAGGCCGCCCGAAGAGCCGGTCGATCATGGAGTAAAATCGCTGGCCCATCCACGACAATGGAATGCGCACGGCAAACTTAATAATCAAAACCCCGGAAGGCTTGAGCAGACGCTTCGCTTCCCGCAACGACTCTTCCGTATACACGTAGTTATCGATGCGCATATTGCTGTAGCCCGAAAACTCCGTATGCGAATCGAGCAGTCCAAAGATAATGACATCGTACGTAGATTGGGATTGCCGAAGAAAAGCGCGCGCATCGTTGATGATGACGTGGACTCGTGTGGAGTCGTAGGGACGATCCGGATGGATTCTCTTGCCCAGCGAATAGATGCCGGGATCGATCTCGACGGCATCGATGTGTCTCGCGCCATTGCGTAGCGCCGCATCCACGTCGTTGCCCGCGCCCGCTCCCACCACCAGAACGCGATCGCGATTCCCCACAAACCGGAACGGTGCGTCGTACGAGCTTCCCTTATAGGCCCTCGCCACCTCCGGATGCGTAGCGAGATAATTCGGCGATAGGTTAGCAACCGTCATGTAGCCAGTGTTGTTTACAAGAATGTTGAATTGTTCGTCTCCTGCTGGTGCGACCTCCAGCTTTTGATACGGCGACCAGTAGACTGGGCCTCTTCCGAAGGCTGCGTACGCCAGCAGAACAAGACTGCTCCCCAGAAGTACACAACCAGCCAGTTGCGGCTGTCCCATTGCGCGGCGGCTGAGCGCAACCAGCAAAAACAGGACAAATGCAAACGCAAACCAGAAGACGGGCGCTAGACCGGCAAAGGACATTCCCGCAAAGAACCAGATGCCGGCTAAGCTCCCTAATAAGTTGGCTGAGTAAGCGCTGACGGGATTCTTGGCGGCATTCAGATAGGTTCCTACCCACTGCCCGAGCGGGATCATCGTCGCCACGACCAGAATCAGAAGACCCGAGATCAAGAGTACGGAGATGAGGAACTTCCCCGTTAGGGAGGACTTCTCGGCTTGAAAGACGATGGACCACATCTGCGCATCGGGCGAGAAGGAGAGCGCGGAGGATAGGCTTTCGAGGCGCTCCTGCCACGGGATGAAAGGCGCGCCGACCAGAATGGCTAGAATTCCAAGCGCCACGGCATCGAAGAGGAACAGTTTCTTCGCTTTTGACTGGTAACAGCCCACCCCGAAACCGAGGAAGCACGCGATCAGCGCCAGGTTTTGGAAATACGCGAAAACCCGAACCTCGGTGCCAATCCATCGAATCAGCAGGAGCTCCATATACAACGCGCTGAAGCTGACGAGAAAGAGTGGCCAGAGCAGTCGCTCTTGGGGGCACTCGTCAAGTGCAAATAAACCGCTGACTGGATTTCGCTTAGTTCGAAACTGCTCCTCGACACAGATCACTCCTATGAGCCTCTACAGTACTGGTGCAGGAGGCGCAATGAACCTCTCGCCCGCGTGACGCGAAGGTAAGGCGCGGCCGCTATGCGCTAAACCGCCGCCGACGCTCTGCGCGCCTCAGCCGGAGTAATCAGCTCGAATTCCGGAGCGATCTTCGCCGTCGCCGAAGAGCCATTCAGGCCCAGTGCGTGGCGCAACTCCATCTGAATATTCCCGCAAAGCTCGGGCCGGTCGATCAGACTCTGGCGCGCGTTGTCGCGTCCTTGTCCGATGCGCTCGCCTTTGTAGCTATACCAGGATCCGCTCTTCTCGACGATGCCGTGCTGTGCTCCTAAATCGATCGCGTCGCTCTCGCGTGAAATGCCTCGGCCATAAAGAATATCTACTTCCGCCTCGCGAAATGGCGCAGCAATCTTGTTTTTGACAATCTTGACCTTGGTCCGATTCCCGATCACCGTCTCGCCATCCTTGATGGCGGTCGCGCGCCGCACTTCTACACGCACGGATGCATAAAATTTCAAGGCTCGGCCGCCCGTCGTGGTCTCCGGGTTCCCGAACATCACGCCGATTTTTTCCCTGAGCTGGTTAATGAAGATCAGGCACGTATTCGCGCGCGACACCGCTGCAGTCAACTTCCGCAGAGCTTGCGACATCATGCGCGCTTGCAGGCCCATGTGGCTGTCGCCCATCTCGCCTTCGATCTCCGCTTTCGGCGTCAGCGCCGCCACTGAGTCGATCACGATGACGTCAATGGCTTGTGAGTTCACCAGCGCCTGTGCAATTTCCAGAGCCTGCTCGCCGTAATCCGGTTGCGAGACGATCAGGTTCTCTGTATCAACGCCCAGCTTGGTCGCATACGTCGGATCCAGGGCATGCTCGGCATCGATAAAGGCTGCCACTCCGCCGGCTCGCTGCGCCTCTCCAATCACGTGCAGCGCGAGCGTCGTCTTGCCCGACGATTCAGGTCCGAAAATTTCAACCACCCGGCCGCGCGGGAACCCGCCTGCTCCGAGCGCGCTATCCACCGCAATCGAGCCGGTCGTGATGACCTCGACGGGCAAAGCGGCCCGCGATCCCAGCATCAGCACCGAGCCTTTGCCGAACTGCTTATCCATCTGCGCCAACATTGCCAGAACCTGCTTGCGCCGATCGTCCATACGGGTGACCTCCTCTTTGTGCAAACAGGAAGTCCACGCCGAATGCGGGGACTCTCCACCCGTCCAGGTAAAGAAAATCCCGAACACCCGGCTGGTGGAACGCCGTCATAGTACTTTTTCTCGAAATAGCTCTGGAAAAGCTGTCGTAGATGTGCGAGTCTGTCCCCGATGCTCGGTCATCGCAGTTGGCAGAACCTGCTCTTAGGCTGTTTCGCCTTCTCATCGGCTACCCTGCTTGGAACAGCAGGCTCTCCGCCGAAGCAGGATCGTTCGTGGAAGCGCTACTACAACCAGCAATGGGGATATTGCGTCAGCTACCCGTCACGCTGGCGCCGGGGAGATGCCTTTGAAGGTGCGGGTATCTTTGTGGAAACCGGAATCAAGCGGCAATCGAATCCGCTGGGAGAAATCGATGTCGCGGCGGTACCGCGCGCCGCCCAGGCATCCGCCCTGTTACAGTTCAATCTCATCGAAGACGTGAAAACCCATCTCGATGGCCTAAAAAAGTTCGAGCGTGCCGAACAGATGGAACAACTGGACCAGCGCTCCATTGACGTTTTAGGTAACTATGCGCTGTTTGCAAAGGCGCGTTACTACGATCCGCTCGAGCGCGCCCGCTGGGTCGATGAAATCGTGTTCTTCCAGAAGGAAAACGTGGTGTTTCGTCTGGAGTTGGAGTGCCGCGCCGATTCAATCAACAGATTCGAGCCGGTATTCACTCACGTCATGAATACCTTTCAACTGGATTGCAAGCCGCAGATCTGACGCCGTTTCGGCTCTTGGCCCTGGGCTTGGTCCTGTTAGACTTCGTGCAGGCGCGTTTTGCCGAGCAAGTGGCGTGCTTTTGAAATGGCCTGCGATTCCGCGTCTTCTGGATTAGCCGCCGTGAAACGCGCCAGACATGCGCCCGGTGAAACATTGTCCGCTTGGCAGACATATTTTTCGCCGACACGATAACTGGTCAGCCTCACGGGCCAGCCGTTAATCTCAATTTGCCGCTCCCGGAACTCTTCGGATTTCATGCTTTGCACCATGTCTTAAGCTCCCACAGCTTTGGCTGCTCCACGCTCGACCTCTGCGCCCACCAGATTGCCCCATTCTGTCCAGGAGCCATCGTAATTGACCACGTTTGGCAATCCCAGCAGGTACTTCAGCACGAACCAGGTATGGCTAGATCGTTCCCCGATCCGGCAGTACGCAATCGTCGGTCGCGATGCGTTCACGCCTTCCGCGCCGTACAGCGCTTGCAACTCCTCGAATGTTTTGAAGCTGCCGTCTTCGTTGCAAGCCTTGCCCCACGGCACGTTTCGCGCGCCCGGAATGTGGCCGCCTCGCTGGCAAGTCTCCGGCAATCCGGGAGGAGCGAGAATTTCGCCCGTGAACTCCTGCGGGCTCCTCACGTCCACCAGCGCCGCTGCGTGTTTCCCCACCGCTTCTTGCACCTGCGGCAAAAAGGCGCGCAGGGAAAGATCCGGCTGTTGCGCTTTGTATTGAGTCGCTGGATACGAGGGCGTTTCCTGCGACAGCTCCCGATTCTCCGCCAACCATTTCTTCCGGCCGCCGTTCAGAATCCGCACATCTTTGTGGCCGTATATCTTCAGTTGCCAGAATGCCCACGCTGCAAACCAGTTATTGCTGTCCCCGTAAAGCACAATCGTGGTTTCCGGCTTGATGCCCGATTTTGATAGTAGGGCTTCAAATTGATCCTTGGGCAGGATGTCTCGCCGCACCGGGTCGGCCAGTTGCGTGGTCCACGACCAGGCAATCGCGCCCGGCACATGCCCCACGTCGTAAGCGGCCGTATCGACGTCCACTTCCACCGCACGGATCGCCGGGTCCTTCAACTTACCTGCCAGCCAATCCGTCTCGACCAACACCTCTGGATGTGCATACTGTGCCATACGTCTAATAGCGTATCACCCCAATTCCGATCTAGAAACTTTCTAGGCTAACGGCCTTCGCGGGTTCGCTCCGTGATCGTCACCGGCGCGGACAGACGAAAGGTAAGAGTACTACCTCGAGCTAAAACCAGGTCTCGCCCCCTTCTGTTCTGGGTGCTGGTTTCGTCCCTCTCCGAGCGGAACCCCGCCACCTTGCCGGCATCGGAAACCACGTTTGCCACGTCGCTGAACGCCCGCCTGGCCGCCAGCGTCAGTCCGCCTCGGGCGCCCTTCTCATCCCACTGTGCTGTTTGGACATACACGAACTGGCCATCGGTGGTATTGATACCGGTTAATATCAGGCTCAACTCCGGCTTTTTGCCAAGCAATCCTCCCCGGCGCACGTACAAGAGCCGGCCCACCGCCGCCGAACCACGATCCGCAATCACAAATCCGTTGGCGACGACAGGCGTTTCCAGGCTGGCGCGGAATCGTCTCCCGGCGAAATCTTGAGCGGTCGAAACCGTCTCGCTCAGACGGATCGTCAGCCCTGAGCCCGGCCCCAGCGTCACCACATGCCGGGATCGCTGAACCCTGGGGGCCTGCTGTCCTGCTTGTGCGGGCGGGCGCGCAACCGGAGGCGGCTCCACGTCTGGTCCCGGCAATGCTGCAGCAAGGGGCTCCGGGGTCGTGGCCGCTGGGCTCGTGGACGCAATCGTCGAAGTGCGTGGTACTCCGGCGCCTACCTGGTCCACGCTGCTTCGGCCGATGGAAGAATTCGCCTGCGGAGTGTCTGGCATCTCGGGTTGGCTTTTTGTAGCGGCCGGACGCGCTGTTCTCGGCTTGGGCTCGCGCTCCGTTACCGTAACGGCGGGTACATTTTGGTCTGGCGCGTTCGCTGCTTCTTCCGCCTGTGCCGGCTGGCCGGCCGCTTTATCTTCGGGCGGCTGATTCACCGCATGGGCCGATCCTTTGGCCATCGAGTACACCAAAGCGGCTCCAACGGCCACCACGACCCCGGCCACAAAGATCGCCACAATTCGAATGATCCTGCCCGGATCGGTCCCCGAACTCACATACATGAAACGCCATCCCGAGAACAAACGTTTCAACTCCCGAATTGCACCCCGTACTGAATAGCCGGGATTGACTTTGTTTACAGTGTTTGGGTTCCTTTCACTTTCGCCAAGCTGCGAACAACTATAGAGCGCCGGATGCCCTCTTTCAGTTCACTGAGTGTTCGACGCTTCGGAGCGCCTTTGGGAAAAAGCGCCCGGTGTATGTCCTCCGATGAGAACGTTCCCGATCGTCGCAGGACGATCTCACCGCCCTCTTCATCCCACTCCAAAATCGAGCCTGGACTAATGCCCAGCTTTCTCCGCACTTCCACAGGAATCGAAATCCGGCCCTGCGAGGTAACTTTGGAACGGGATAGTGGCACGTCGTTTTAGGTTACCGTCATTTCAAAAATCTCTATATAGGAGTTCCTCATGCCTCAACTCGAAATTCCGCATCGTCTCAAGCTCGGCTCCGCTGCCGCGGGTGCTGCCGCAATCGGAGCGGTTGCGTTTGGCGCTCTGGCAGTCGGCGCCATGGCCATCGGCGCGCTCGCGATCCGCGCTCTTGCGATTCGCCGCTTCGCCATGTACAAAGGTCACGTTCATTCTCTGCACATTCGCGAGCTCACGGTCGGCCGCCTGACGGTGGACGAATTAAACGTCCGCAATTCCCGCTCATCGATTAGCTAATTGGCCCGGATTCAGTGCTAGACTGTGCCGATGTGCAATCTCGGCCGTCTCGCTCTGTTCTGTTTCGCCTTTTCCGCCTGTTTTGGTCAGAACACAGCGAAACGACCCCTTCACGTCGACGATGTCGATCGTTTCCAGAACGTTCACGATCCGCAGTGTTCGCCCGACGGCCAGTGGGTCGCATACACGGTTTCCACGGTCGATCGCGAAGCCGACAAGAGTTACAGCAATCTGTGGATGGTCAGTTGGGACGGCGCTCACGATTACCGCCTCACCTACGACAAAGAATCCGAAACCTCACCGCGTTGGAGTCCGGACGGGCGCTATTTATCCTTCGTTTCTTCCCGTCCCGGCGACACTAAAGGATCTCAGCTATGGTTGCTCGATCGACGCGGCGGCGAAGCGCGTCAGCTCACGCATATAAAGGACCACACGCTTTCGCAATACGATTGGTCGCCCGATTCCAAGCGCCTCCTGCTCATCATGCAGGAGAAAGACGAGCCTGATGCCGACGAAAAGCCCACCGCGGGCGCTCCGCCCAAACCTCCCAAGCCCATCGTGATCGATCGCTACCACTTCAAAGAAGATGGCGAGGGCTATCTCACCGGATCGAAGCACAACCACATCTACATCTTCGATATCGAATCCGGCAAGCTGACGCCACTGACCACCGGCCGATTCGATGAAACCGAAGCGGCCTGGTCACCCGACGGCACAAAGATCGCGTTCGTGAGCAATCGCGACAAAGATCCCGACCGCACCGGAAACACAGACGTCTTCGTCATTGACGCGCAAGCCGGTGCATCGCCTCGCAAGCTCACCAATTATTCCGGCC
Organism: uncultured Acidobacteriaceae bacterium; assembly: GCA_963722935.1. Lineage (GTDB taxonomy): Bacteria > Acidobacteriota > Terriglobia > Bryobacterales > Bryobacteraceae > Bog-105. The sequence goes on from CAVROY010000004.1 coordinate 1,783,204, forward strand.
CCGATTCCGGCAAGCTCGCCTGGAGCCCTGACAGCAAATCTATCGCCTATCTTCAGGGCAGCGAAGATAAATTCACGGCCTACAACATGGACCGGCTGGCCCTCGCCCGCATGGACGGGGCTCCCACTCGCGTTCTTACCTCCAAACTCGACCGCGGCGTTTCGTCTCCTGAATTTGCATCCGATGGCCGCTCGATCTTCGCGGTGGTTGCCGACGACCGTTCGGAATATCCGGCTCGTGTCGCAGTCGATACCGGCACGATTCACCGTCTGGATGCTGGCCCGCGCGTCGTCTCCGCTCTCTCTTACTCGCCGAGTGGCCACACGGCTGTGCTCGCTTCTACCGACGACCACCCGCCTGAAATTTTCGCATTAGACAACGGAACTCTTCGCAAGCTCACGTCGCATAACGATGCGCTTCTTTCCGATATCGCGCTTGCCACCGTTGAAGACATCTCTTTCAAGAGCCATGACGGCACGGAAGTACACGGTTTTATCACGAAGCCCGCTCCCTTCGACTCGGCGAAGAAATATCCAACCCTGCTTCGCATCCATGGCGGTCCGAACGGGCAGGACGGTCACGCCTTCAGCTTCGAGCATCAACTTTTCGCCGCAAACGGCTACGTTGTGATCTCCGTCAACTATCGCGGCAGCGCCGGACGCGGCGAAAAGTACGGCGAAAGCATCTTCGCCGACTGGGGCAATAAAGAAGTTGCGGATCTACTCGCCGGCGTCGATCGCGTTCTTGCGATGGGCATCGCCGATCCCGACCGCCTCGGCATCGGCGGCTGGAGTTACGGAGGCATTCTCACCGACTATACGATTGCTTCCGATCCGCGCTTCAAAGCCGCGATCAGCGGAGCGGGCAGCGCCGGCCAGACCTCTATGTACGGAGTCGATGAGTATACACGCCAATACGACATTGAGCTCGGGCCGCCCTGGCAAAACACTCAAGCCTGGATCAAAATTTCTTATCCGTTCTTCCAGGCGCAGCGCATCCACACGCCTACGCTCTTCATGGGCGGAGACAAAGATTTCAACGTTCCCCTCATCGGCAGTGAGCAGATGTATCAGGCGCTGCGCACGCTCGGCATACCCACGGAACTCGTGATTTATCCCGGCGAATTCCACGGCTTCAAGCGTCCCAGCTTCATTCGCGATCGTTACCAGCGCTATCTCGCCTGGTACGACAAATATCTGAAAGGAACCGTCTCGGCCGAAGCGCCTGCTCCACACCCGTCCACCAACTAGTCTTCGGCAAAGGGAACTGAACCGCGACGGTAACGGAGCGGTCGCCCATGCCGACGAACTCTCTGCGACAGTCCCCTAGCCGCTGTACCACAATAGAGACAATGTCTCCGAACGGCCTGGGCGACCCGTCCACTTCCGCTATCTCGGTCCGCAACCTCGTCAAGCGTTATTCGAAATCGAAGACGAACGCCGTCGACGATGTGTCCTTCGACGTCGCGCCTGGAGAAATATTCGGCCTGCTCGGACCCAACGGCGCAGGCAAGACCACCACCATCGGCGTTCTCACCACCTCTATCGTTCCCACCGCCGGTTCCGCTTCGATCATGAATGTCGATGTCGCTCAAGACCCGATTGACGTTAAGCAGCGCATCGCCGTCGTGCCGCAGCAGAGCAATCTCGATCGCAGCCTGAAGGTTCGTGAGATTCTGACCTTCCACGCCGCCTATCACGGCATCCCGCACCGCGAGCGCGAGGCGCTTGCCGACAAACTCCTCGACGAGCTCGGCCTCGGCGATCGCAAGAATGAGAAAGTAAATCGCTACTCCGGCGGTATGGCCCAGCGCCTGATGATTGCTCGCGCGCTGATGCACTCACCCGACGTACTCTTCCTGGACGAGCCCACAAATAATCTCGATCCGCAGTCCCGTCTCTTCCTGTGGGAGCGCATTCGCGATCTGAACGCGCTCGGCCTCACCATTTTGCTGACGACTCACGACATGGATGAAGCAGACCGGCTCTGCAACCGCATCGCGATCATGGATCATGGCAAGATTCTGGTGAACGACACCACGCCCGGTCTGAAAAAGCTGATTCCCGGTGGTACGGTTCTGGAGATTCACGCCTTTGTTCCTCCGCCCGATGGCGCCATGACCCGTGAACGCGTCAACGCCGCGCTGAACGCGCTTCCAGGCGTGACAAAATTGGAATCTCCTGCCGAAGCACCCGGCGAACCTGAATCTCTCACCTATCGCCTCTATTCCGAAAATGCCGAGAGTCTCATCGGACCCGCAGCCCAGGCCGTTCTTTCCTCCGGCGCCGAAGTCCGCGATCTCAGCGTCAAAAAGCCAACCCTCGAAGAAGTATTCATCTTTCTCACCGGGAGGCATCTTCGCTAATGGCCACCGAATCCACCGCCGTTCTCGCGCCCGTGCGCGCGCGGCGCGTTTCCAACCGAACCCGCCTCGCGCTACAAGCTTTTTTCGCCATGTTGCAGCGCGATCTGGTCGTCACGCGTCGCGAGTTCGTCCCGTTTCTCTTGCAAGCTCTGATGCAGCCGCTGTTCTTCCTCTTTATCTTTGGGACAGTTCTGCCGGGAAGCGGCCTCGCGGCAGGCAATTTCGCCACGCTCATGCTTCCTGGCATCGTCGCGCTCACCGGAATGATCGCCGCCATGCAGGGCGTGACGCTTCCGCTCGTCCTCGATCTCGGTTATGCGCGCGAAATCGATGATCGCCTGCTCTCGCCACTCCCCGTCTGGTGGATTCCGCTCGAGAAAATATTGTTTGGAGCCGTGCGCGGAACCATCGCCAGCTCCGTAATCTTTCCGCTCGGATGGCTGATTCTTCGCAGCGGCTTTGCCGTTCGCAGCGATCGCATCGTCGAGTTAATCGGCATGATTCTTCTGACGGCCTGCGTCGGTTCCACTATTGGCCTGCTCATGGGAACCGTCATCCGTCCGGATCAGATCAGCCTCATGTTCACGCTGATCTTCACGCCCCTGCTCTTCACCGGCTGCACGTACTATCCATGGGGAGCGCTGCGCAATATCGGCTGGTTTCAGGTCGTCACGCTGTTCAACCCGCTCACCTACGCCTCCGAAGGGCTCCGCTATGCTATGGTTCCGCCTATCGGCGGGCATAATTTCCCGACCCTGGGTCCTCTGTGGATTCTGATCGCGCTCGGCGCTTCGGTCGCCGTGATGTTTTATCTCGGTGCGAAAACCTTCTATCGCCGGGTCGTCACCTGATCGCGCAACGCGGCGTTAGTCGTAAATACAAACGAAGCGCGTGTCGTACGGTATAAATCCCGCTTCGAGCGACCACGCTCTGCGCAGCGCTTCCTTACCTGCATCGCTTCGCGGAGCCGCCCTGATCGCCTCGCGGTAATAGCGCAGCGCCTCGTGATACGCCTCCTGCGCCTTCGGCTTATATTGCGCGGCATCGCCGAACGGATCGCCATTTGCTCCGTTCGCCACCCCAATAATGTCCCGATACGCATCGCCGATCGCTAGCAGCACATCCGCTCGTATGGTCCATTTGGGGTGCTGTTGCAAATACTGCGGAGCCCGCCGGATCACGTCTTCGAAGGTTTCGCCTGAGCAGCAGCAACCAGGTTCAAACGATGCGTTGAGCAAAAAGAGAAATGCCTGCTGGCCAGCCTCGCTATCCGGCGCTGTCCGGAACGCCGCTTGCATCCAGTCGCGGCTGAATTCATAGGCCCCGCCCAGCTCGTCATATGAGAAGTGCGCGCCCGCCGTTCCCAATTCTTGCCGCAGCGACGCAGTTGCCACGTCGACCTGCTGCTTGCTGCTCGACGAGCCGTTGTTCGGCGGAACATAAAGCGGCAGCCAGCCGAGCGCAGTATCGGCTGCATACAGCGCCGCCGCTCGTTCACTCGGCCGCATTCCGCGGCTCTCGCTAACCCATCGCACCAGAAAACGTGCAAGCTCTTCCATGTCCGGCTGCTTCTTAGGTTCTGCGGTATGCTGCCATTTCTCAACTTCTTCGATTACCCTTCGCATGCGCTGCACATCCGCCTCCGGCAAACCCGTCTGACCGGCAAAGCGCCGCGCTTCTCGCAATTGGTCGTCGATGGCTCGAGATGCCGCTGCCGCCTGCTGCTGGGCTATCGCGGTCAGTGCGACCCCTGAGATGCCCGACCGACGTGCCGATGCGAGGACCCATCGCGAGCCTCCGCTGCGCCACTCTTGCCCATTCCCCCATTGCGACGATCCGATCAGCGCATACGGCTCCGTCGAATTTGCGCGGAACCTCTCTCCCTCTCCCAACACGCGCGTGATCTCTGCCTGTATCCGAGCTGCTGTCTCTTCCGTAGCCTCGGTCTGGCTCTCCACTAACACTTCGCCCAACACGCACTGCTTCGCCAGCTCCGGATGCGGACCATCGTCCGCCGGCAAGCGCAGTGTATCGGCATCGGGAACCGCGAAAAATGCGCTGCGTGTAAACGAGGTTCCGGCCTCAGAAACAGTGCCCGTCGCCACGGTGCACCAGCCGGCTGCTTCGATCACGTTCTGCACGCGCGTCGCTTCCGGATAGTCGCTGAACGTATCGGCCGGATGCGTACGCGTCCATTCCGCGACGGTTATCCCGTTTCGTATCGCGAGTAGTTCCGTCGCCACTTCGTCCGGTGTTGCTGCCAGCATTGCCCATGCGGCCAGCCCCGCGCCCGCGGCCACCAATAGAAGTCGTATGCCCACCTTCAATTATTCATAGCGGAGCGCGACCATGGGGTCCACGCGTGCCGCGCGTCTTGCCGGTACGTAGGACGCAAACAACGAAACCGCCGTCAGAACCAGTGGCGCACCGATGAACACAGCAGGATCGGCCGCGTGAACATCGTACAGCATCGCCGCGAGAATTCTCCCCACTCCCAGAGCCAAAACGATTCCCACGCCCGCGCCTACCATCGTCACCACAAATCCTTCCCGCAGAATCATGACGAGCGTGTCCGATGGGTCCGCGCCCAATGCCATACGAATGCCTATTTCGCGCGTCCGCTGCGCCACCGAATACGCTTTGACGCCGTACAGTCCCGCCACCGCCAGCAGCAGCGCTACGCTCCCGAAGATCGCTAAAATTTGCGCACCCATTCGCACCAGCCATAGATCGATGCTTCCGTTGAGCTGCTCGCGGAATGTGCGGAGCGCCAGCACCGGCAAGTGCGGGTCCACCGCTCGGATCTCTTTCCGGACAGCTTCGAGCATCCGCCCCTCCGCTCCCGCGCCGGCAGATCCTGCCACTCTGACGTGGATTTGCATATCCGATTGGTATTGCTGGCCGAAAGGCACGTATAACTCAGGCCGCGTCGGGCCGCCGAGAATGTGATCCTGAACAGTTCCCACCACGCCCACCACTTCGACCTCTTCCGGCTTGCTCGGATTATCTTCGAGAAGAACGTGCTTCCCGACTGCGTTCTGCCCCGGCCACAATCGCTCCGCGGCGAGCTTGTCTATCATCGCGGAATGCGTCCCCGCTCCAAATGCCGCCTCGGCAGGTTGAAATGCGCGCCCGCGTAGCAGCGGAATGCCAAGCGTCTTGAAATAGTCGTCGCCCACAATGTTGAAACTCGCCGATACGCGATTCGTGGTTTCCTTCGGTCCCGCGTGTGCCTTTTCGGCGGGCAATAGGTCCTGACCAAGCGACGTGATCCCGAATGGGGCTGTGGCCGCTAACGTCGCCGAGTCTACTCCTGGAAGTGACCGCAGCCGCGTCAGCAGAGCGGTGTAAATCTTGCGTCCATGTGCCTCGTCATACCCGGCAAGGCTCGCGTCCACTTCTGCCACGATCTCGTTGTCCAGCGTAAAGCCGGGCGTTACGTTTGCCGCCTGTATCGCGCTCCGCACGAAAAGCCCAGCCGCCGCCAGCATTGTCAATGAGAGGGAGAGCTGGCCCATCACCAGCAGATTGCGTCTCGAAAACAACCGCCGCATTCCGCTTGCATCTTCGCCCGCGCCCTTCTTCAAATCCGAAACCACGTCGGGGCGCGAGAGCTTCCAGGCAGGACCCAGGCTGAACAATATCGTGCTCACCAGGCAGAATGCCATAGTTGCCGCGAAAACACGCGTATCCGGGCCCGCCGAATAAACGATCTCGATCGGCGCCATTCGCGCCAGTGACCCGATCAGTAGGGACGTGCTCCACCACGCCACCAACAGACCCGCCGCCCCTCCGAGCACGGCAAGGAGAACGCCTTCGGTAAACAATTGCCGGACGATCTGGCTTCGGCCGCCGCCAATCGCCAGCCGGATCGCGATCTCCTTCCGGCGCGATGCCCCGCGCGCCAGCATCATATTCGCCACGTTCAGCGAAGCGATCAGCAACACGATGCCCGACATCGACAACAACAGGATCGCCGGCGTCCAGCTTTGGCTGTCGCTCATGGGAGCATCCGAGACGCTCATCCGCGAAAGCGGTCGCACCACGAACGTCTGATCTTTGTTCTCGCCTGGATACGCTTTCTCGAATTGCGACGCGACCACTGCGAGTCGTGAATCCGCTTCTCGCAACGTCAGCCCGGGCCTCAGCCTTCCCACGAGTACCAGGGCGTTGTTGCTTCGTTCGGCCAGCGTCCGCACGGCTCCATCAAAATCGTTCATCACCTCCGTGTACACGCCCAGCGGAAGGTATAACTCGCTCGTGACCATCGCGGTCGTGCCCGTAAATCCTTCCGGAGCGATCCCGACAATCGTGAAGATTCGTCCATTGATGCGAAGGGTCTTGCCGACGAGACCGGGATCCGATCCTGTTTTGCGCCAGTAGCTGTAATTGACGATCACGCTGTTCACATTTGCGCCCGGCCGTTCTTCGGCCTGCGTAAATGGCCGCCCTTTAAAGAGCGAAACCCCGAATGTGCCGAAATAGTTTGACGAGACGATGTCTGCAAACACTCGGCGTGTCGTGTCGCCGTTCCCGAGCCCGACCATCGCCATGTTATGCGCCATGAGGCTGACGAAAACCGGGTTTTTCTCGCGCAAATCGACATAGTTCGGGTAAGAGAACGCGCGGTAGCTGTCCGGCTTTTTGGTGTCGCGGCTGTAACATCCGGCCAGCTCTCCCGGCCTTTCCATGCGCAGCGGTTTCAGCAGGAAGGCGTTCACGATGCTGAAGATCGCTGCATTGGCTCCGATGCCAAGCGAAAGCACAACTACGGCCATGATCGTGAATCCCGGACGCCTGCTGAGCGCCCGGATTCCATAACGGACATCCTTCCACATGCCTGTTTGTACGAACGGCGGGTTTGTTCCGTTCAAGATATTGCCAATTTAACGGATGGGTAAACGGAACCGAGCCGCGACGGCCACGGTTTCGTACTCAGACTGAACCGCGCGCGTCAGCAAGCGGCTGTTCTTCAGTAACCAACTCGGCGCGACCGGCCACTAGAACGCTTTAGACAGGGCGTTGAAGGAATTGACTAGCTGAATCTCTAGCCCGAAGGTGTGCCGGGCCGGCCAAATAGCATTGCCGAGAGCCCAATCGTTGCCGTTCATGTTTTCGAAACCAATTTTCAGCAATTGCATGCGATTGATCCGATACCCCAGAACCGCTTCTTCGGTCTCCTGGCGCGCTTCAAGTTGCGGTGTGTAATGGCCCGAGGAATCTTTCGCCGCACCGGGTAGCTCGAGCGCGGCCCGGAATGCCACAAACGCACGCGGCGTCAGAATGCGTTTCACTTGACCATAGGCAGCCTGCACCGAAGGCGATTCCGCGAAACCCGGCACGTCGAAGCGGAACTGCTGCCATTCGCCGGAAACGGACCACGAACCGTGCAACCACTGAAGATCCACACCAATTCCGGAAGCGAAATAGTCGCCGAGCCGTTTGCCGGGCGGCAACAGGCCTTCCAATACATGATCGAGGTAAGGTCCGCGGAATCCCGAGATACCAACGTGAAGGCCCTCGTGGAATGTGTATCCGCCCCCGGCGGTCCACTCCCCAAACTGGCTTCTGGAGAGGAGCGATTGAGGATTCGCGGGAGAGCTGTTGGTGATCTGAAGACGCGCATCCAGCCTTCGCCACGAGAGTTGCGTCTCGAACCCTGGAATGCCGTAGAGCGTCACCGGCGTCAGTCCATAACCGGACCGGCTCGATCCGCCGCAGTTGAATTGAACGTCATCACCGTACGTTTGCCAGATCACGTCGTGAACGCCGCAGGGCAGTTGATCCGGTCGCAGCGGCAGATTGGCGACGTAAACGGGAGGCGGCTCGATCAACGGCGACGTTGCGTCGTCATATTCAAGCGGATACAGACCAAACGCGGAGGCGAGTCGTCCTGCTTTGATGAGAACCGAACCTGAGTGGAAGTCTTTTTTGTACCCCACATACGCCTGGATGAATTCGGCGCTGACTGCGCTGTCCGGCAGGGAAGAACTTTCGTAATCGAGATAAGACGATGATTGAGTGTTCAACACAGCATAGGCGAACCAATGGTTTCCCAGACGCAGCGATGGCGAAATCGTCGCTCGAAATCCGCCATTCACTTCCGTGCTGGCGGGCTCGCCGCCACCTGTATCTTTCGTGAATCGCGCATTGCCGCTCACCGTTACTGGAAGCGACAGGCCGGAACTCGCTTCCTGCGCGGACGCACCAAGCGATAGCGAGAGCAATGCAGCGCTCAACAATGGAAAAACGTTCTTCATGAACGTGCCTCGACAAGTTGCTGCTGTGCCGGATGCTCATCCGCCGCGCACAATGCGAGCGGCAGAATAAACCAGAAGGTCGATCCCGCTCCGGGTTCGCTCTCCACCCCAAGCGTTCCTTTCATCAGAGCGACCGTCGATTTAGCGATACACAAACCAATCCCGGCTCCGCCCTGCCGCCGGGTCAGTGAACCATCCGCTTGTGTGAATTGTTGAAAGATGAGATCGAGCTTGTCCCGTTCAATGCCGATGCCCGTATCCTGGACGCTGAACTTTAAGTGCGTCTCCGATCCCATCCGGTCCGCGCGCTCCACTGAAATGCGAATGTAGCCGGATTCGGTAAACTTCACTGCGTTATCGCAAAGATGAAGTAAAACCCGGCGCACGCGGCTTTCATCCGCAAGAACCCTCTCGGGAACGTCTTCGCTATAACAGCTCTCAACCCTGATTTGTTTCATCGCTGCCCGGCGTTTTGTTGCGGCCACGACATCATCGATCAAACGCCGCAGCTCGGTTGCCCCGAGGTGCACGTCCGACCGATCGGTCTCGAGCTCGGAAAAATCGAGTACGTCGTCGATCAGCGCGAGCAGAGATCGTCCCGAGTCTCGCGCCGTTGCCGCATACTCCCGCTGCTCTTCGCTCAGCGCCGTTTCGAGCAGAAGGTCGGTCATTCCCAGCACGCCGTTCAAAGGCGTCCGCAGCTCATGACTCACATTCGTCAGAAACTCCGTTTTTAGCTGGTTCGACAACTGGGCGGCGCGCGTCGCTTGAATCAGTTCAGAGCGCGAGCGCCGTTCCGCGTCCGCCAGACCGTTGAACGCATTCACGACTAGATCGACCTCGCGCACTCCCTTGCCCGCGTCCAATTTCTCCGGGATTATGCCCGTCGTGGCGCTCTGCTGCAGTTGTGCCGCCAGATCACACAGCGGCCGGGAAACGGAGCGCGAGGTGAACAGCGTCGAGATTAGCGCGAATAGCATCCCTCCCGCGCTCACCTGCAGAAGGATCGGCACAAACGCTGCGTTGAATGCACGCAGCGGAGCATCCAAAGAACGGAACCCGAGCAGGGCGTAACCCGGACCCAATTGCGCTTGTTGCAGCACCGAAATGACATACCATTCGCCGCCGGCCCGGATTTCGCAGCTATAGCTCGGCCGTTCGCAATTCTGTTCCAGCGCCGATTCGATTTGTGGCGTCACTGCGGCTGGAAATGTAGAGCGTAGGACGCGGGCATCCTTCAGAAGGACCGTTTTGCCGTCTTCCAGCAGATGCGTGATGTCGAAGCGCCGGCCCAGCGTCAGGACCGCCGCGGTTTCTCCGCCGATCTCGATCGGTACCGACTGCAGTTGATACAGTTCGCCTGCGAAATCGAACAATCCGGACTGGGCAGGCATCCTGGACGGCACTGTGCCGATGCTTCCCGGAATCGCCGTCGTCGCGACGGCCTTGCCGTTCAAGTCCGAGACCGCCAGTAAATCGTAAAGCGAGGCGCGCCGAAGCTCGGCCAATTGCGCTTCGATCGTGCGCTCTACCTGGCCCATCGCGCGGCTGTCTCCCCGGGCCTCCGCCAGCAGCCCTACCGACGCTTTCAGGCCCGCACTGTCGGTTAGCTTTGCCAGCAGCGCGGTATTCTGCCGTGAAAATTCCGCATCCGCTCGGTTGAGAACATCGTCGGAGCTTTGGAGCGCATCGCGCAAATCCTGCCGCACTCGTTGGTGGACTGCCGCATGGATCGCGAAGAAGCTGGCGACAAGCAGAATGCAAACCGGTAAGAAGGAGTATAAGAAGGCGCGCGTAGTAAGTGGGAGCCGCCGCACCGTCTACCTGTCTGCATCTTCTTCGGGCAGTTTGACGCTGATTTGAACGCTGCCAGAGGGAGGGACGGTCATGGCTTTGTGAACCAACCCGGCGGATCTTTGCCATACCACCAACCGATATTTCCCGGGCGGCACATCCGGCCAGGAGAACGAGCCGTCCGAATTCGGCTTCTGGGCCCACTTACTCGAAGTGACCACTACGACGCCGTACATTTCGGGATGTACGTGGCAGTACACCTGCACAATTCCCTCGTTCGGAAACGCCACTTCGCGGCTTTTGCCTTCCGCGTAGTACCCCAAATCGAAGGACTGCGCTCTCGACAGAGAAAAGATGTTATGAAAGATCGGATCGAGGTTCGGGAAGCTGACCTTGGAACCTTTGGGAACAATCAGAAGTTCGGGTTCGAAACGGCGATTCTGTTGCTGCATCGCGGCCGTCACAGGCTCGGCGCCAGCGGAGTTGACGCCCTCCAGCCAAACCGCCACTCGGCCGAACCCTGAGTCCTTCGTCACGCTTCGCCGATCGCTGACCGCCATTCCCCGCAGATCGTACACCGCCGCAGGCATGGTCTTATGGGCCATCCGGGGCTCGACCGTAATGCTGCCGTCCACCTGCGAGCCGGGACATACGCCTGTGAACACACAGATCACGGTAACGGCCCACACAAATCGACTCACCGGCGGCTACACCCCCAGTGCACTCATCGGAACCTATTCGGGAGAACTGTAATTGGAGGAGCGAGTCAGCGGGACCCCTGAAAGAATGTAAGAGGCCCGACTGGCGCTCTTAACGGCGGCCAACCACTCCAGCGTCGCGCGCGATCTGGTAAAGCCGCCTATCGAAGGTCCAAAACTGGCATCCGGTGACCAAAGCCGAAGCGAGAAGGTGCCCATCAATCCAGCCAATGCCTTTCCCCCAGAGTCTCCGATCTTCGATCAGCCGGACGACTTCGTTATGCGAGGCGGATTTGGATGCCGGCAATGCATTTAGGTCGGCTAGGACTCTGGTGCGGTTCTTGAGGTTGCCACACGCCAGTTCACCAATAACGAAGGGATGAATCAGCACTGCCGCTTCGGTGAGAAGGTCAACAAGAGCCGGTTCTCCGGTGCGGAAGTGTTCGATCCAAACCGAGGTGTCGACCAGCACCATCAGGCGGGGCGCCGCCTGGGAATTTCACGCAACTTCGGCTCCGTTCCGCCCATAGCCGCAAGGCGCTTTGCGGCCTCGCGTGCGATTAGCGCTTCCAGGCCTGCGCGGACCAAAGCGGTCTTTTCCTCGATCCCAGTCAATTCGCGTGCTCTCTCCAACAGCCGATCGTCGATAATCAGTGTAGTCCGCATGCATATCAGTATGCCCGACGAATGCATATTTGCCAATCTGTGCCAATTCCGTTCCTAGATTCGTCGTGTGCTCCGGCGCTATCAATTATTTCAGTTCATCTCCGCTACTTACCGGGTAAGCGGCTAAAACGCAAAAGCCTTCAACAGTCATCGGTGCGCGGCACCGTTGCGTTTTTTTGCCGCGATTAAAGTTTGTGCTCGACAACCGCAGCGGCAAACATCACGACATAAAGAATCCCTAGAATGATCCAAAAATCATACTTCTGCCATGCTGCGATTCGTGAAGTTGAGCGGCTGCCCAATCATGATATCTACATCGTTGTCGGAATACCCGGGCTGCGGACCGCCGAACGGCAGGGCGGGATTGACCATGCACGGATTAACCATAATCAGCGGCCGTTCTCCTCGCCTCCTTTGCCCGCCGTCCGCCAAAACTCGGTTAATCTGCTGAAATATCCCTCATTGAAAAGCTGCAGAACCGCACTTTCCATATACTCCCGGTTGACTCGGGGCACTATGATGAGGCCAGGCTCAGCGAAGCAATTCCTTCCATGCTCCCGGGCGGACTCAAGATCCTGACCCAGGCGGACCGGGTCCCAGAAACAAACCGGGATCACGCCTCCGTTCGGCAATCGAACAGCCACTTGTTCAAACCATCCTTTCTGTTCAACCTCAAACTCGGTGCGCTCGTCGAATTGACACGTGAAGAGAAGGACTGGCTTTGCGGACTGACTCATGGCGGCGTTCGCTTCACTTGACTAACGAGCTCCTGATATCGCTCCAGGGTCATAGTGCCCAGGAGCGCCGGTTCGCGTCATCGTAACAGGTATAAACCACCCGTCCTGACGGATAGGTCTCGCTCGTCAAAGATCCCGCCAGATTGTAGGTGTAATTGAAGGTATATACCTGGCTGTTTCCGTAGATCTGAGTCTGGCTCTGCTTCGGATTGCCCATCGGGTCACAGCTCGGATACGTCGTCGTGGAATCGATGCTGCTTACCGAAGCCAGGCTCCCGATATGATACGTGTCGTATTGGTAGGCGATACTCGCTGTCCCGTCGCTATAAGTCTTCAGGCGAAGCCGGTTCAGCGCACCGTAAAAATAGTTAGTCGTCACATTCCGCGCGTCCGCACCTGTCTATGTCCCAAAGCAGCACTTGACACCAGCAGCGCTTTCATACGCAAGATGGGTCGATTTATTTCACTTTCTGGTACCAGATCCCTGTGTCGTTGTCCACCAACAGCCGAACCTCGTTTCCCTTCATCTCGACCGGATACCCGGAGTGATCCAGGTCAAGGGTTGGCTGCCGCCCACCTTCGTAGAGGTGCCATGAACCCGTTTGCTCGGACCTGGGCTTTGTTGAACCACCTTGAATAAAGTCGTACTTTCCGTCGCGTTCCAGCACCAACCGGTCCAGGCTGTGATCCGTCGGGCGGTCCTCCGGATCTTCGGATTTGTACACATAAGTACCCACAAGAATGTCTTGTGTGACGGGCTGACTCGTACCGCAACCGGCTAGCGCGCAGCACCCCAGTATCGCTAGCCGGAGACAGAGTTTCGTCATCCCTTGCACGGAACGAAAATTTTATAAGTCTGGTGCGTATTGCCCATTGGAGTAGGAACGCGGCCCCTTTGCCACTGTGGTCCCTTGTCATAAGTCAGCGATTTAAAGCTTGTCGTGTTCGTCAGCGTCAGGTTGATGCCTCCGTTACCAGGAGTGATAGCCCACCTGAAGGAGCCCACAAACTGAGCCATTGGGTTCGCGCCTGCCGCCACATAGCCGGTCGCGCCAAACGTGTATAAATCGCTGGTTCGACCGGTCATGTAGTACTCGTTCAGCACATCTTGAACCGGGCCAGACTGTGCCACGACCTGCGATGTCGCCGTATTAGGTCCAAACGTTTGGTTAGCCGATCCCAACCCGGAGAAAAACTGTCCGGTCAAAAGCGCAACTTGTGCAGTTGCGGCGAGGTACTGGCCCGCGCTAGCTGGACCTGCTGAACAATTCCGCGTCCCCGTCTTTGAGGGCGCAGCGCTGGTCAGCGTCAGACTGAACTGTGATGTGCTGCCTTGAGTCGGAACATTTTGGTGACCGAAACCCGTAGTAAAGAAAGTTGAGCAGCCCCAAAGACAGAAGGGAGTGGACGCGGGGTCCGGATCAACGGGGTCGGGAGTGCCGCCATTCACCGTTACATTGCAGCCCGGACAACTCACCTGGATTGGGTCAACGCCGCTCCCGCCATCCGGGCTTCCTAGAATCGCGCAATAATCGCTGTTAGGCTCGAAATTGGCAGTGTCACCCAACGGCTCGCACATCCCGCTCGGGTCCACCGCACTCAGTGGATTATTTCCTACATACGCATAGCCGTTCCAACTCTCCGGATTGGCCGGGTCCGCCCCAATATTCCCCGGGTCCGGACTATTAAACCTCCCCAGCACGCCCGTGAAATTGCGCGCATTGAAGTAATCCACCGACACAATGTTCTCGGTCTCGCGATCCTGCCCGGTGAACCGCTGGTTGATCTTGTCCGAAGCTCCAAACTGCGACCAGCGCCCCGCATACCCCGCCGGTATCTCTTCGCCGAACGGCAGAAAATCGTGCCGCGAGACGATGTTCGCGTTCTGGTCCGTCACCAGCCGCACGCTCCCTAAGTGATCGTAGGTCAGGTAGCACGTCGAGCAGGGCGTCCCGCTCGCATTCTGGATCGCTATTAACTGCCCACCCATCCGGATATATTCTTTCGTCAGCGCCGTCGGGCCCGTATATTCGGCCGCCAACTGCCCCAGCGCATCGTATAAGTAGTAAGTCGTCGCACCGCCGGTCACCTGCTTCCACACCCGGTTGCCGAAGCCATCCGGCAGATACTCGACCGTTACGCCCGAGTTCACATCGTACGCGATCCAGAACTGGTTTTCCGCCGTGTATCCCATCCGCATCGTGCTCAGCGAAGTCGTATTGCCTGATGCGTCGTAAGCGACGAGACCCGACACCAATCGGTTATTCGCCGTATTGTATTGGCCGGAGCCGTACGGCGTCAGCCCATTGAACGGCACGCCGCTATTCCCGGTCACCGCCATATTGCCCCATTGATCGTACCCGAAATTCCGCGACCATGTCCCGCTGCCGCTCTCGCTAGCCGCCGTCAACCGGTTCGCCTTGTCGTAAGTAAACGACTGATTGAAATGCCGTACATTTCGGGATGTACGTGGCAGTACACCTGCACAATTTCCTTCGCTCGGAAACGACACTTCGCGGCTCTTGCCTTCCGCGTAGTACCCCAGATCGAAGGACTGCGCTCTCGATAGAGAAAAGATGTTATGAAAGATCGGATCGACGTTCGGGAAGCTGACTTCGAGCCCTTGGGAACGATCAGAAGTTCGGTTCGAAGCGCCGATTCTGTTGCTGCATCGCGGCTATCACCGGTTCGGCACCAGCGGAATTGTTGCCCTCCAGCCAAACCGCCACTCAGCCCGGCGGCTTCTGGGCTTCCCCGCTTTGCCACTGCCGCCCTCGTCTCGCTGGATAGCGTTACATTTTTGCGATTTTCAGATCCGGAATCTTCTGGAAGTGGCGCTCCTTGTGCGTCACCAGCCCATAACCGAAGTGAAGCGCAGTTCTGCCGATGAGCAGATCCGCGAACGGGATCACGATCCCGTTCATACGGGCTGCGGCGTCGATCCGCGCGGCGATATGGGCGATCTCGCGCGTAAACGGTTCCGCGGGGATAGCGGCAAACACTGTATCGAGATAGTTTCGCCGTTTAGCGGCCTGTTGGGGGGACTGGGCCCGATAGATGCCGTGCTCCAGTTCGACCACGCTGATAGCGGAGAGCACGATTTCCGTCACATTGTGCTCCTCTTGAAGCCCTTCCAGCAGTGCGCTGACGGGTAGTTGCTGACGCTCGGCGGCGACGAGCACGCTAGAGTCCAGCACTAATCCCACGCGCTATTCGTCCCAAACATTCCGGATTGGTTCCCGATGGGCATCGATAAACTCCTGCACATCCCTGGCGAAATCTTCGTCGGGTACCGGTGCATAGCCGAGTTTCTCTTCGTATGCCTTGGCCAGGGCGATGCATTCGCTGATCTTGCGACCCACCGGCTGCGGTTGCCTTATCACCGCTACAGGACGGTGATCTTCACGCTCGATAATGACCTCGTTGCCTCGCTCGATTTTTTCGAGTACGGCCCGGACGTCACTAGCAAGTTCAGCTTCTGTGATGCGAACCGTCGCCATATCTCCGATCATAGCGGCTCTTGATCGTCTCCGTCTTCGGCCCTCCCGGCACCAGTTCCTGAAACTCGGTCACAGATTTTCGGAAAATATTTCCGCCAGCATTCACGGCCCCTCCAGCCCCATCCACTCCCTCCCGACGTTCGTTTGCTGCCAGTCGCGTGCTACGCTGTGCCCGGGCAAGACCGGCCGCACGCCGTCGCTTGCCCATTTGCTTTTTCAGGAGGAAATTCCGCCATGTCAGCAGCACGTCAAGCACGCCGTGAGCGCCGCGAAGCCGAGCGCAAAGCCAAGAAAGCCGAAACCCGGCGCATCAAAGCCGAGCAGATCGCCGAACTTCCGCTCGAAGAGGAATTTCCCCCCGAGCTGATCGGCGAAGCCAACGCCGTCCGCGCGCGTTTCCACCAGGGCGCTGGCTTCGTTCCGCAATCCGCCGCACCCTCCAAGCGAGCCCCAATCAACCGCGCCAACGCCCAACATTCCACCGGCCCGATCTCTCCGTCAGGTAGGGTGGATGAGGCCGCGTTTCTCAGCGAGCCGAAGACTCAAGCAAGGTGTTCGTCCCGTAATTCGCTGAAGCACGGTCTCGCATCCGGCACGCTGTTGATTCCCGGCGAAGACGCTTCCGCCTTCGACGCTCTCTTGCACGACCTTTTAGAAGAGCACCAGCCCGCTAGCACCACCGAAGACTTGCTCGTCCACGAAATGGCGCAATCCTTTTGGCTCGCCCAGCGCGCCATCCGCCTGCAAAGCGACTGTTTCACCCACCGAGTGAACGAAAAACGCTTAGGCCTTTATCTTCGTTACCAAACCACGCACGATCGCGCCTTCCACAGAGCCCTGAACACCCTCATCCGCCTTAAAAAAGACCGCGCCAAGCTATCCAGTGGCTTCGTTTCGCAAAATACGGCTGCCGAATCGCCTGAACGTGGCTTCGTTTCGCAAAACGAGTCAGCAGACCCGCACATTGGCTTTGTTTCGCAAAAAAGGGCTGAGCCCGCGCTGCTCAGCCAGCCGAAGCCTCAAACAAACGGCTTCGTTTCGCAAAATTCCGCTCCGAACCACTCCAAATCCGTTGCCGAGTCCCGCGCCGACGCCGCTTAGCCGCCCGGCCACTCCCAGCCATTCCTCTATCATGTAGATTCGAGGCAGAATTGTCCCTCTTCTCACGCGCAGTGGCGCCGTCACTGTCATGAAAGTCTCCGTCATCATTCCCGCTGCCGGATTAGGAACCCGCATGGGCCGTACCCCGCCCGAAAAAGCGGGGCTCAGCCGAAAGCAGTTCATGCTACTCAGCGGCTCACCCATTCTCGTCCACACCGTCCGCAAATTTGTTAGCTCTCCACTGGTCAATGAAATTGTCGTCGCTCTCCGGGAAGAAGATTTTGCCTGGGCGGATGAGCTGTTTAAAGCCCATGGCCTGGAGCATTGCGTCCGCACGGTCGCGGGCGGCGAAACGCGGCAGCAATCGGTTGAAAATGCGCTCGGGGCCATCGGCGACGATGTTCAGCTCGTGGCTATTCACGACGCCGTTCGGCCTTTCGTCGAGCGTCAGACCATTGAGAAGGTCATCCTCGAGGCGCAGGAAACCGGCGCCGCCATCGTCGGAATCGTTCCCGTCAACACGGTCAAACAGGTGCATCGCAACAAAGTGCGCGCCACCCTCCCTCGCGAGCGCCTCATCCTGACTCAAACACCGCAAGTCTTCCGGCTCGATCTTTTGCGTCGGGCCTTCGAGCGCGCCCGTCAGGACCTCTTCATTGGCACCGACGAGTCCTCTCTGATCGAACGCCTCGAAGTCGAGGTTTCCGTGGTGCTCGGCACCGATCGCAACATTAAGATTACGAAGCCCAGCGATATGGATCTCGCGCGTCTCTATCTGGCGCTCGAAAGCGCGGCTCTCGATCCAGGCCTCTGAGAATGGCAGAGTTTACCCCGCCGCTGCGCATCGGCCAAGGCTGGGATACGCATCGTCTGGAGCACGGCCGTCTGCTCATTCTAGGCGGCATTCAGATTCCGTTCGATCTCGGTCTCGCCGGGCATTCGGATGCCGATGTTCTGTTCCACGCCGTCACCGATGCCGTTCTCGGCGCTCTCGCCCTCGGCGATATCGGTATGCACTTTCCCGATACTGCCAAAGAGTGGAAGGACGCCGGCAGCGCTCAATTCCTGGAGCACGCTTTGCGACTCGCGTCCACCCATGGCTATCGCTTGACGAATGTCGATTCGACCATCATTCTCGAACGTCCCAAGCTGAAGGATTACCGCTCCCTGATCCGCGCAAATCTCGCCCGCACGGTCTCGTTGCCGCTGGATTGCGTCAGCGTCAAATTCAAGACAGCCGAAAAGGTCGGCGCCGTCGGCGAAGGCCGTTCCTGCGAGGCGCAAGCCGTCGTGCTGCTCGCAGCTCATGGGGAATGAACGCCGAGAAACTCGCGTGCGTCCCGTCCCGCTCACCATTCTGCGCTTCGCACTCATAGCGGCAGCCCTCGCGGGCGCCTTTTATTCCGCGGTCTTCGCAGTCGCCTCGCTCCTCTTCCGCCAGGACACAGGCGCCTCCATCGCGCGAGCCGTTCAGACTCGTGCCGTTCAACAGTTCCTATGTGGCTCGTCTGGCTTCGTGGCAGCCCGAGACAGAAAAGTGGCTCTGCTCCAGAGCGCCGTCCAGCTCAATCCCTTCGATGTGCAAGCCTGGATCCAACTCGGCTTCACCTCCGAATTCGAGCGTCACGACCCGGCTTCGGCCGAGCGCTATTACGTCCGCGCCGCCCAAGTAGATCGCATGTTTCTGCCCAAGTGGACTCTCACGAATTTCTATTTCCGCCAGCAGAACCAGCCCGAATTTTTCCGTTGGGCCCGCGCCACTCTCGAAATTACGCCCTACTCGCCCGATCCCGTGTTCGCGCAGATGTGGCTCATTACGCAAGACCCTCGTCGCATTGCGCCAGCGATTCCCGACCGCGGCGGCGTCCTGCTCGCCTACGCCGGGTTCCTCGCAAGCGAACATCAATACGATGCCGTTGCGCCCGTCGTCCAGCGCCTCATCCATGCGGCGGGCAGCGCCAATCCGGTCAACTATGGCCGTGACGATCAAATCGGTCCATTAGAAGATCGCCTGCTCGGCGCCGGAGATCTTTCCGCTGCGCGCGCGATTTGGCAAAGCATGAGCCAGGCCAAATGGGTCGCTCTTCCGCTTCCCACGCCTGCCCATCCGCTGAACAACGGACGTTTCAATATTCCGTTCTTTGCGCATGGCTTCGATTGGGCCCCCGTCTCCACGCCCGGCGTCGAACTCATACAATCACCCTCGAATGGCCTTTTCCGCGTCGCGCTCTCCGGCAACCAACCGGAAGATTGCATCCTGTTGCGCCAGTACGTCCCGCTTGAGCGCAATCGTTCCTATCGCCTCCAGTGGCAGGCCGAAGGGCAAGCGCTCGATTCTCCAAGCGGCCTGGCCTGGCACCTCTACCCGGTTCCGAATCCCAAAGCGCTCGATTGGACGTCCTCGGATCTGCTGGCCCAACCCGCTCCAGCCGGTCAGTTCCAATCCGGCGCTGGCGACTTATACCTTTTGACTCTGGAATATACGCGCCCTCTAGGAAGTATCCGAGCCACTGGCACTGCAATCTTACGAAGTGTCTCGCTGGCCGAAGAGTAAGTAGATTCTGGCTTCACGGCGCCGACCCGCGCCCGAAGCGAGAGCCGCTCTCTTCATGAATTGTCCTGTCTGCGCAAGTGACAACGTACGGGTTTCCCGCAAAGACCCGGCTCTTGAATTTCTGAAGCGCTGGCGCGGCCTGCAACGCTACCGATGCCGCGAATGCCGCAAGGTGTTCCATCGCCCGTTAAATCCCGGCGAGCAAGCCAAGACGATCAAACCGTTGCGCCGCCGCCGAACGGTGCGCAAAGCGCCGGACGGTTCGGGAAAGTTTCGCGCGGCCTTGGATGTGTTTATATTCTTGGTAATGCTGGCGATCTCTTTTGGAGTCTTGAGATACTTCGTTTCCTGAATCTCGCCGGGCGTCAAACCGCTGCCGCTGTGTATTCGTCGTAGGAGCCCTGGAAATCTTCAATAATAGTGCCGTCTTCGATGGCGCCACGCTCGAACCGCCAGATGCGCGTGGCAACCTCTTCAACCAGGTCTTCATCGTGCGTCACTAGCAAAACCGTTCCTTCGTACTTCTGAAGGGCGATGTTGATCGCGTTGATCGATTCCAGATCCAGGTGATTCGTCGGCTCATCGAACACCAAAACGTTCGGCTTCTGCAGCATCAGCTTGCAGAAAATAAGACGCGCCGCTTCGCCGCCCGATAAAGCGTCGGTCGGTTTCAGGCCTTCTTCGCCGCGGAACAGCATCTGGCCCAGCAAGCCGCGTATCTCTTCGCGCGCCGCCTGCGGGTCCCAGCTATGCAGCCACTCTTCGACCGTCATCCCGTTGCGGATGGTCGCCCGATGGTCTTGCGCGAAGTAGCCCACCTGGACTTCATGTCCCCAGGTGACCGTGCCCGAATCGAGACTCACGTCGGAATCGTCCACGCCCGGCGCGTTCGCCAGCAGCGCTTTCAGCAGCGTCGTCTTGCCGGCGCCGTTCCGCCCCATCAGCGCCACCTTCTCGCCGCGCTGCAGGGACGCCGAAAAGTTCTTGATGACGTCCACATCGCCGTAGCGCTTGTTCACGTCTTTGAACTGGAGCGCATTGCGTCCCGACGGGCGCTTCATGTCGAACCGGATGTAGGGCCGTTGAATGTTAGAGCGCGCCAGTTCGGTCGTTTGCAGCCGCTCGACCTCTTTCTTGCGGGAGGTCACCTGGCTGGCCCGCGTTCCCGCCGAAAATCGCGCGATGAATTCGTTGAGTTGTGAGATCTTTTTTTCGCGCTGCGCGTTCTCTGATTCGATCCGGGAACGGATCTGCATCTTCTGCAGCACCATATCGTCGTATCCGCCCGGATAGGTGATGATGGTTTGGTAATCGATATCCGCGGTATGGGTGCAAACACTGTTCAGGAAATGCCGGTCGTGCGAAATGACGATCAGCGTTCCTTCGTAGTGCGTTAAGAAATTCTGTACCCAGTGAATCGATTCGAGATCGAGATAGTTGGTCGGCTCATCGAGCAGCAGCGCCTGCGGCCGGCCGTAGAGCGCCTGCGCCAGCAGCACCCGCACCTTCTGGCCGCCCTGCAATTCGCCCATTTTGCGGTGGTGCAGCGGCTCCGGAATATCCAGTCCATCCAGTAACACGGCTGCATCGCTTTCAGCCGAGTAACCATCTTCTTCGGACAGAATGCCTTCCAGTTCGCCCAACCGCATCCCGTCGGCGTCGGTCAAGTCTGCCTTCGAATACAGCGCCTCGCGTTCTTCCAGCGCGCGCCACAGCGGCAGATTGCCCATAATCACGGTATCGACCACCCGATACGCGTCGAAGGCAAATTGATCCTGCCGCAGAACGCCGATTTTTTTCGGACGGACCACCGTGCCTTTCTGGGCATCCAACTCGCCCGAAAGCAGGTTCATGAAGGTTGACTTACCGGAGCCGTTCGGTCCGGTAAGTCCATAGCGGCGGCCGGGCAAAAAGGTAGTGGTTACATCCTCGAAGAGGATCTTGCCGCCATAGCGCATACTGACATTGCTGACTGAAATCATGGGAGAAAAAACAGGGAGGGAAACCTCCATTTTAGCGCAGCGGCGCTGCTTTTCTCGTTCCCGTCAGAAGGTCGGCTACCCGGAGGAAAGCGCTATGTTCGCCGGCGACGCAGCGCCGCTAATGCCAGCAACCCACCTCCCAACAATATGAAAGTCGCAGGTTCCGGCGCGGTCGGGCTCAACTCGACGACAATGTCGTTATAATCGAACTCCGATTGCGGGATGCAGGGGGTGGTGCCCGGCTGGACATTGCCCTGGCAAGCGTCGGCGTCGTTCGCGCCGATGTAGTAATTCAGGCCATCGCCCGAAAAGATCGCGAAGTGTTGCAAAGTGTCCGCCGGCATCACCCCTGTGGAAGTATTCGCGGCAGAGTCCATGTAGTACGTGTACTCACTTTGCTGCGGCGTCAAAAAGCCTTGGACATTTTCGATAAAGAACCCGTAATTCTCGCCGGCGGGCAGGCTGCCGAGCAACACGCTGGTGCCGTTCGGCTGCGTGGACGTAAACAGCACGGTCGGAGTACCGATGGTTGTTCCCGTCGCGTCCGTCACGTAATAGCCGAAGAAGTCCACTCCCGAGCCACCGCCTTTCTGGTCCGTTAACGTGAGTTGTAGGCTGCTGTTAGTCATGCCGCCGACGCTCGTGAAATACATGTTCGACGGAGCAGATCCGGCAACCGAGTAATACGGCAACAAGCCCGGGGGATTGCTCATACCGCACTGTGAGCTGCCTGTCAGGCACCAGCCGATATTGGCCTGCGACCCATCGCCCGAGGAATTGTTCCAATAATAAAGGCCAGGCACATAGCCGGGTTGGTTGTACAGCTTGTTCGGATCCCAGGAGGTCTGCGATGCGCCCTCCAGGACGTCCGATTTCACGGGCATGCTGCCCAATGCGCAGAGCAAAGCAACTGCCAGCAGAGATTTGCTGAACTTTAACGGCACTAATGCTCTCCTCCAAGAGCTAAAACATAATGGGCGCAGGCAAAGCTGCTTTGCTTCATCCGCGCCATGAACAGACGTGTCAGGGCATCCGGCCTGAGCCGGACCCTGATTACCTAGAAGCAATACCGGCGCAGGGGTTTCATATGAATTACGGAATTCTTGAGGATTTCTGAATTAAGTACTAGATTTAATTCATTTACCCTATGTAATGGCTTGCGCAGCCCGTTTGACGGCGGCCCGTTCTCTCTTGGTCGCCTGGGAGCCGAAACGATCCGCATACACTCGAGTCAGCACCGCCCCAAAAAAGAAAATTTGGGCCGAGTAGTAGACCCAAACGACCAGTGCAACCAGCGAGCCGGCAGCCCCGTAAGTGGATCCCACGCCTGCCGTTGTCAGGTAAACCTCCAACAACTCCTTTCCGGCATAAAACAGCACTGACGTGCCAATTGCGCCAATTCCCACCTCCCGCCAATCGATTGGCACGGCGGGCACAAACTTGAAAATCAGGGCAAACAGGATCGCCATGCCGATTAGAGAAACCGTTAAATTCACCACCTCGCTGGCACGCGCAAGAGGAATAGGCATTACACCCGAAAAGAGTTTTTCGATGATGGCGACTCCTGCGGTCACCAGCAGCGAAATCAGCATCAGTATTCCCAGCGCGAGGATCATCACAAACGAGACCAGCCGCTGGACGAGAAAATCCCGCCAGGTGGAGGACGACGGCCGCGGCGGCGCTTCCCAGATGGTGTTGAGTGAGTCGCGCAGCTCCACAAAGACGCCCGAGGCGCCGAACAGCAAGGCCACCAGCGCAAGAATAGTGGGTACGATTCCATTGGCATGATGCGCGCTGGTGAGCAATGTCTGGACTGTTTTCGCGCTGGAATAACCGGCCACCGCCGCGATCTGCTGAATTAAATGCTGCTCGGCCGAATGCCTGAATACGAGCTCGCAAATGCCCACCAGCAAAATGGCAAGAGGCGCTATGGAAAGCAGGGCATAGTAGGCCAGCGCGGCCCCCAAACGCGGAGCATTATGCTGGTTCCATTTCGATCCTGCCGATTTCAGCAGCTCGATTAAGGCCCGGCGCGTCATCCCGCTTTATAGATCTTCCGAGTCTGGACTCCTGACACACTTGTAACAAGCCAAACAGAAGCGGCGTCCACGAGGTACATAGACACCGGGGCGGGGTGTGACGGAGGATGTGTCTCAGTTGAAACGATTTTTCTTTCATCATCCATTAACTTGGCCGCGATGAGAAAATCAGCGTCTCTTCTCGCGCTCTTGATTTTTCTCGCGGGATTCTGCGGAAATGCGCTCCAAGCTCAGGATTTCAGCGGGAAGACGGTAGTTACGGTCGAGTACGACCCTGCCGTGCAACCGCTCGATGCCCGCGACCTTGCGAACATGCAGTTGGTCCGGCCCGGTGAGCCACTTGATCGCACGCAAGTCGCTGCCTCAATCGACCGTATTTTTTCGAGTGGCCTGTACGACGATATTCAAGTGGATGCGGAGCCCAGCGGGAATGGAGTGGCCATCCGTTTCATTACAAAGGCCAGACGATTCATCGGACATGTCGGCGCTGTCGGACAAATTAAAGATCCGCCCACCCGCGCAGTCATTGTCGCCGATTCGCAACTTCAATTAGGAACGCCTTTCGACGAAGAGACGCTGGCGACAGCGAAAAAAACGATCGAAGACGAATTGCGGCAGAACGGGCTGTATCAGTCCTCCGTTGGTGTCGCGACAATCGAGGACCCAGTCACCCATGAAGTGACGGTTCGCTTTCTCGTCGACGCAGGCAAGCGCGCCCGCTATGAAATGCCGGTTATCCGGGGCGATACAAAATTACCAAACGATACCATCGTGCGGGCAACCGGCTGGCGCATCCCGTTGATCCACCGTTGGCGGCAGGTTACGTCAGCTCTGACGGACCGGGGAACAGAAGGCATTCAGAAGAAATACGGCAAGGTGGGGCGCTTGACCGCCAACGTCGATATGACATCGCTCGATTACGACCCGTCCAGCAATCGCGCGAAGGCGACATTCGACATTAACGCCGGTCCGAAGATCACCATTAAGGCGCTCGAAGCGAAAGTTTCCAAGGGGAAGCTGCGCCAGTATGTTCCGGTTTATGAGGAAGGTTCAGTAGACAACGATCTTTTGACGGAGGGAGCGCGCAATCTTCACGACTACTTCCAATCCAAAGGTTACCCGGACGTCGACGTCACGTTCCGCCGTGAACCGCCGAACAACGACCAGCAAATTATCAATTACTACATCGCGACAGGTCCGCGGCGCAAACTCGTCGATGTGAAGATTCTGGGTGACACTTACTTTACAGTCGATACCATTCGCGAGCGCATGTTTCTGCGCACGGCGACATTCCTGCTTCGCTACGGCCGCTATAGCGAAGATTTCCGCAAAAAAGACGAGGAAGCCATCGAGAGTCTGTATCGCGCGAACGGCTTCAGCGACGTCAAGGTCAGCTCTGCCGTCGAGACGAACTATAAGGGCAAACCGAGCGACATTGCCGTAATTTTCCATATCGACCAGGGCAAACAATGGAAGGTTGCGAATCTGAACGTGACGGGTGTTTCGCAGCTCGACCTCACGCCCATTCGAGATCAACTGGGCTCGGCAGAAGGGCAGCCCTTCGCGGAATCCAACATCGCCTCCGACCGGGATCTGATTCTCGATTATTACTTTGACCATGGTTTTCCGAATGCGACGTTTCGCTACTTGACCACTCCAGATCCGGAATCGCAAACGGTGAATCTGCTGTATGCCATCACCGAAGGCCGCCGGAATTTCGTCCGGAAGGTGATCATTTCGGGTCTTTATCGTACCCATCCTTCTTTGGTCGAGAAGCGAATCAGGATTCAGGACGGCGAGCCGCTTTCCATGCTCAAGGTGAACGACATTGCCCGCGAGTTGACCGATTACGGCATCTTTTCCAATGTCAACACCGCGCTGCAGGATGCCAATGGCGCGAATCAATACAAGTATGTTCTCTATGATTTCGACGAAGCCGCGCGCTACTCGTTCAATGTGGGGTTTGGGTTGGAAGTCGGCCAGTTTGGCGGCACGACGACCAACCTCGCGGCAGCGGGCGGAACGAAAGGTGTTTCGCCGATTGCCTCATTCGACGTGAATCGCTTGAATTTTCTCGGCAGGGGCCAAACCATTTCGCTTCAGGTACGGTATTCCACGCTGGAGCAACGCGAATCGCTGAACTACATCGTTCCTCGTTTTATGGGGTCGTTGAATCGCACGCTCACGATGACGGTGCTGTATGACACGACGCAGGACGTCCAAACGTTCCGAGTCAGAAGGGAAGAGGTCGCGGCGCAAATGTCGCAAAGATTGAACCGCGCTTCCACCGCATTGTTTCGCTTCGCTTATCGACGCGATGCTCCGAATACCACGATTCCAGCGCTCAACATACCGGCCTTTACGCAAGCTGTGCGAATCGGGGAATTGTCGGCCAGTTACATTCAGGACCACCGCGATAATCCGGCCGATGCGCATCGCGGATTTTGGAATACCCTCGATACGGGCATTGCGGGAAACTTTTTCGGATCGCAACGCAACTACTTTCGTGTGCTCGCGCGAAATGCGACCTATACTTCGCTGGGGAGAAATCTCGTGCTTGCGCGGCAGACCCAAATCGGCGGCATCATTCCGTTCAATCTTGCCGCGGGCCTGAATAACTACGACGCGATTCCGCTGCCCGACAGGCTTTTTGGCGGCGGCAGCGTTTCG
The DNA here is from genome assembly GCA_963722935.1 of uncultured Acidobacteriaceae bacterium. Classification (GTDB taxonomy): domain Bacteria; phylum Acidobacteriota; class Terriglobia; order Bryobacterales; family Bryobacteraceae; genus Bog-105. Next base: position 1,809,570 of record CAVROY010000004.1, read on the forward strand.
ATGCGCGGCTTCGGCGACAATCAGGCTGGACCGCGCGACATCGGAACCGCGACGGAACTGCCGGGTAGCCCCACGATCTCCACTCCCACCGGCTTCCCCATCGGCGGGAACGGACTGTTCTTCAATACGGTCGAGCTGCGCTTCCCGCTGCTGACTCCCAATCTCACAGGCGTGTTTTTTGAAGATATGGGGAATATCTACACGACATTCAGCGATATTTCCCTGCGTTATCACCAGAACAATCTGCAGGATTTCAACTACGCCGTACAGGCGCCCGGATTCGGCATTCGTTATAAAACGCCGCTGGGCCCGATACGCGTCGATTTTGCGTATGCTTTGAATCCCCCGAGCTATTTAGGATTCAGCACCAATGAAACCGCGCAGCAACTGGTCTCGTGCACGGCGGCTGAGATCGGAAACCCGGCGTTTCCCAACTGCGATGCCAGCCCGCAGCGCTTGGGTCACTTCGAATTCTTCTTTTCCATCGGGCAGGCCTTCTAATGCGGTTGCGTCTTGCCAGCCTGCTCGTCCTGATGAACTGCTTAGCGGTGGGCGCGATTATCGATCGAATTGCCGTGGTGGTGGGGAACTCGATCGTGAAAGACAGCGACATCGAGCGTGATATTCGGGTCACTGATTTTTTGAACCACCAAGCCTTGGACCTGAGCGCTCGGGCGCGTAAAGAATCGGCCAGCCGGTTGATCGATCAGGTTTTCATTCGGCGCGAGATTCGTATCGGCGATTATCCGCAAGCCACGCTCCAGGAAGCGGACGGCCAGCTAAACGCGTTAAAAAAGCAGCGGTTCAAAACCGAAAGCGCCTTCCAGAGCGCTCTTCGATCTTACGGGCTTACCGAACTCGAGCTGCGCACGCAATTTCAGTGGCAGCTTACGGTATTGAAATTTATCGATCTTCGCTTCAAGCCGGCGGTGCTTGTGACAGACGAGGAGATCGACAAATATTATCGCGATCACGTTGCGGCTCTGCGCCACGAATATCCGGGCAAGTCTCTCGATGAGTTGCACGATGAGATCCGCAACATCATTACGGGAGAAAAGGTCAACCAGCAGTTTTTCACCTGGCTCGACGATCAGCGGAAAAACGCGAAAATCTCGTTCCATGAGGAGACTCTGGCGTGACGGCCAAGCGAAAGAAGATCCTCATCTGGATTGGCGCGGGAATTCCCGCCCTGATCGTGATCCTGATTGGCATCTCGATCGCTGTGATCAGCACGCCGTGGTTTGCGAATTTTGTGCGCGAAAAAATCGTTTCGATCACAGAGGAGTCCACGGGAGGCGTCGTCGAGATCGGATCTTTTCAATTTGACTGGATGCACCTGACCGCGCGCATACGAAATTTCGTCTTACACGGCACGGAGCCCAAAACGGCCGATCCACTCGCCCGTATGGCTCTTCTCGAGGTGCATCTGAAGCTTTTTGCCGGACTGAAGCACGCGGTCGATCTCGCGTACGTGGGAATCGACCGTCCTCAGGTCGATTTAATTGTCTTCCCCGATGGAAAGACGAATATTCCCGAGCCAAAGGTGCACAAGGCGCCCAGCCAAACCTCCGGTCTCGAAACCGTCGTCGATCTGGCGATCGGGAAATTCCAAATCACCAATGGCCTGCTCGAATATTTACAACAGAAGACCGCCTTCAGCGCGCGCGGCGAGAATCTGCGTGCACTTTTGACTTACAACACGCTGAATCCGAGCTATCAGGGAAATTTGTGGATCGATCCGCTGCATCTGGCTTCCGGCACGGCCGCGCCTCTCGATATAGCGGTCAATCTGCCGGTGACGATGGAAAAGGACGCGATCCGGATCGCGGACGCGAAGCTGAACACGACCGGATCCCAAATCGTGGTGAACGGATCCGTTCAGAACATGAACGCGCCGCAAATTTCAGCGCAGGTCAACGCGAGCATCTCCGTTCCGGAAATGCAGCGCAGCTTCGACTTGCCTCTGGACGTAACCGCGAAGGGCGTACCACAAGCTCTTCGGCTCGAATTGACTGCGATGATGGACACGCAGAAGGATATCGTTCAAGTGCAAACGGCGCATCTGGCGCTCGGCGGAACTACCTTTCAGGCTTCCGGCACGCTCGACCCGTCGAAAAACTCAGCGGTGCGATTCAACGCGCATTTTGCACTGGGCGAGTTGGCGCGACTGGCGAAGATTTCCTCGATTCAGGCCGCAGGCGCGCTGGACGCAAACGGCGCCGCTACCATGGACGCGCAAAAAGACTACGTCGTGAACGGCGCCTTGAATTCGAAAGATCTGTCAATCCGCAGCGGAGAAACCCGTCTCTCGGACGTCAGCCTCTACTCGCCGTTCCACGCCGATCCTTATCTGATCAGCATGGACGGTCTGAGACTCGATGCGTTCGGCGGTTCTTTGGCGGCAAAGATTTTCGTGGAGAAGCTGCAGCGTCTCAGCGTGGAAGGGCACGTTCGCAATTTCTCACTTCCGGTGCTCGCGCGCTCGTTCACGGGCAAGCGACTGGGGTACGACGGTGTCATCGACGGATCGATTCAGGCAAAAGGCGACCTGAAGGCAAAAGGAACGACCGGATATAACGCCCAGGCGAATCTTGCGGTTGTGCCCGGGAACCACGGCGTTCCCGTGAGCGGGCACTTGTACGCGAGCTATACCGGGGCGAGCGACACAATCGATGTTGGAAAATCCTATTTAACGCTGCCGAATTCGCGACTGGATCTGTCGGGATCACCCAATAAACAGGTCGACATCGCGCTGGTCTCGCATAACCTGAATGACTTTTTACCTGCGGCGAATTTCGGGTCCGCGAAGCCGGAAACGTCTCTTCCGGCAGGCTTGCAGCCGGGCGGCGTAGCGACAATTCAGGCTCAGATCACCGGTAATTTGGCCGCGCCTCACATCAACAGTCATATCGAGATGCAGAGATTCTCGGTGGAACAGCGAAACTTCGACCGTTTCGCGGCAGATGTGGCGGCTTCCCCTTCGAGCGCAGCGATTCAAAATGGACTGCTGACACGGAAGACGCTCGATACCACCTTCAATGCGTCGATCGGACTCCGCAAGTGGAGCCCCATGCCTGATTCGCCGCTCGCCGCGAACGTGACGATGCGGAATGGCGATATCGCGGATCTGTTGAGCCTGGCGGGGGAAAGCGCTGTCCCGGCCAGCGGAAATTTGAGCGCGGATGTGCACGTGAACGGCACGTATGGGGATCCACTCGGCGGCGCCACTTTGCAAGTTGTGAACGGCAGTGCGTATGGGCAGCCAATTGATCGTCTGTACGCAAATGTTGCACTCGCCGACCGGCTCATTACCTTGTCACCACTCGAGCTGGTCGCAGCCGGGGGCCGGGTCGATCTGACCGGCACATTCCGGCATCCGCGCGACAGCTTCACGGTTGGCCATGCGCAATTCCATATCGCGACAAATAAGGTCCAGCTCTCGAACATCCAGCCGCTGGAGCGCCAATCGCCGGGTGTTGCAGGCGCGATTCAATTGACTGCCGATGCCGCGGCCGACATTCGGGAAGTTAATAAACAATCCGAGGTATCGGTTTCGAATATCAGTTTCGATCTCGCGGCCCGCGGCCTCCGCGTTCAAAATCAATCGGCCGGCGATCTGACGGCCACAGGCCGAACCATGAACGGCAGCGTGAGCTACACGCTCGCGTCCAACTTTGCCGCATCGAATATCCAGGTGAATGGCCGCACTGCGCTGCAGAAGGATTATCCGACAACGGCAGACGCTTCCATCCAGAACCTTTCGGTCGAGAAGGCTTTGAGCATCGCCGGGGAAGGTTCTATTCCAGCAACGGGAACATTGGCCGCAAATGCACATGTCGCGGGCACGCTTGCGGCGCCGAGAGCGGATTTATCGTTCACGCTGGCCAGCGCCCATGTCTACCAGGAGCCAATCCGCCGTCTCGAAGGCTTTGTGCATTATTCGAATACGTTGGTGGACATACCCTCCATTCGACTGGACGTGCCCGCGGGCAGCATTACGCTGACCGGTTCGCTGACGCATCCGCCAAACGATTTCAAGCAGGGCGCCGTGAAATTGAATGTGAAGAGTACCGATGTTCAGCTCGCAAGAATCGTTCACGTTCAGCAGGAGAAGCCAGGCGCGGCCGGAACCCTGCGGATCGCGATGGACCTCGCAGCCAACTTGCAGGAGCGGAACGGGAGCCGTACGGTGCTCGTTTCTAATTTGACTGCCGACGCGACGGCAAATGGATTACGTGTCAACCAGCGCAGTCTCGGCGAAGCGAACCTTACGGCGCGCACCACCGGCTCGACGCTCAACTTCAAATTCGATTCCGATATTGCGCAAAGCCAGATTCACCTGTCCGGAGATTCACAACTTGGCGGCGATTATCCTGTACGTGCAACTCTGACCTTCGCGAACATCAAATATTCGAATCTGGCTCCCTTCATTTCTTCGGAGCCGGAGGTGAAGCCGAGCTTTGACACCTTGGTGGAAGGGCAAGCCTCGGTGAACGGACCCGTTCTCAACGCCGACGCTTTGACGGCTCGCCTGCAGTTGAATACGCTCCAAGCACAAACCGTTCCTCAGGCCTCTGCCACAGGAGGGCCGAGCCGCCGGGCCGTGGTCCTGCATAACAGCGGGCCTATTGTGATTGCGCTGAATCATTCGACCGTGCAGGTGCAGCAGCTACGGATCGAAGGTCCGGACACGAATATCACGGCTTCCGGCGGCCTGAATCTCAAAAACACCGCTAATCCATTGGGGCTTGCTGTCAACGGAAATCTCGATCTCGGAATCCTGCAGGATATGGATCGCGATTTCTATTCCTCCGGCGCCGTAGCGCTCAATGCAAACGTTCGCGGGAGTTTTTCAGCCCCGCTGGTGAACGGCCGGATTGAGCTAAAGAATGCGAACGTCAACTATACGGAATCGCCCAATGGCATTGCAAACGGGAACGGCGTCATTTTGCTGAACGGAACGAATGCCACGATCCAAACGCTGACGGGAGAGAGCGGGGGCGGAAAGATCGGAGTGACCGGTTTTGTCGGATACGCAAACTCAAATTTGAATTTCAATCTGCGGGCAGCCGCGACCAAAGTTAGGGTGCGCTATTCCGGAGTCAGTGTGACGTCGAATGCAACGATAACCGCGGTCGGGAATGCACGGCGCTCGCGAATCGGCGGCACAGTTACCGTTCAGCGCATCGCGTATGGGTCGTCGGGCGACGTCGGCTCGATGTTGACCAGTGCGTCGACACCGCCGTCCACTCCCACCGTGCCCTCGCCTCTTATTGCCAATATGCGGCTGGACATACACATTCTGACTGCTCCGGATCTGCGCGTCATCACGACATACGCCAACCGGCTTTCGGTGGAATCAGATCTGACCCTGCGCGGTACAGCAGCCGACCCGGGCATGCTGGGAACGATGAGAATTACAGATGGCCAGTTGGTATTTTTTGGAAATACTTACACGGTCAATACAGGAACCATCAACTTCTATAACCCGAATGAGATTGAACCGGTCTTGAATCTTTCGCTCGAAACCATCGCTCAAAACGTGGATGTGACGATTGGCGTTTCCGGTCCGATCAACAACTTGCATCTGAGCTACAGCTCCGATCCGCCATTGACGTTTCAGCAGATTGTGGAGCTGTTGGCGACAAACACAACGCCTAACGATCCGACCATTGCGTCGCAACAGCCCTCGCCGCCGCAGCAATCGTTTACCCAAATGGGAGAATCCGAGATTCTGGGTCAAGCCGTAGCCAACCCGCTCGCCAACCGTGTGCAGCGCGTTTTTGGTATTACTCAATTTAAGATAGATCCGTCTTTCCAAGGCAGCGGTGGCCAGCCAACGGCGCGAGTAACGCTGCAGCAGAAGATAGCGAACAACATTACATTTACTTACATTGAGGATTTAAGCCAGTCAAACGCGGAGATCATCCGGGTGGAATGGGCCTTCTCGCCGAAGCTATCGGCGGTCGCTCTGCGCGATTTCAACGGCAACGTGAGCCTGGAGTTCTTTTACAGGTTCAAAAAGCGATAGCGGCGCCACGCCCAACGCATGAACATCGTCATCTTCGGCCTTTCAATCAGCTCCGCGTGGGGAAATGGACATGCCACGCTGCTGCGCGGTTTATTGCGCGCTCTGAATGGGCGTGGGCATCGAATCGATTTCTTTGAGCGCGACACGCCTTATTACGCTTCGCATCGCGATGCGGCATCCTTTCCCTATGCCAATCTGCATCTGTATTCGGAATGGATTGAGAATCTCGATATGGCGAGACGGACGCTTTCGCACGCCGATGTAGGAATCGTCACGTCCTACTGCCCCGATGGAGTGGGCGCCTGTGAGCTGGTTCTCGAGGCGCGTCGGCCGCGCACGATCTTTTACGACATGGACACGCCGGTCACGCTGGCACGCCTGGATGAAGCGGCAGTGGTTCCTTACCTACCCGCGCATGGACTCAGCGGCTTCGATCTCGTTTTGAGTTACACCGGAGGTCGAGCGCTTGACCGGCTTCGCGAGCAGCTCGGCGCTCGATGTGTGGCAACCTTGTACGGTTGGGTCGATTCCGAGCTGTACTATCCGGGCGACCTGTCCGCGAAGTTCTCGGCGGATCTCTCGTATTTAGGGACGTATTCGGCGGATCGGCAGGCGGCGCTCGAGGAGCTTTTGATGAAACCGGCAAACCAGTTGACCGGCCGCTCATTTGTTATCGGCGGCGCCATGTATCCCAATCCGGCGGCGTGGCCAGCGAACGTGCGCTATTTTGAGCACGTGCCGCCAAGCGAGCATCGCGCCTTCTATTCGTCATCGCCGCTTACGCTGAACATCACTCGCGGATCTATGGCTGCCATGGGCTACTGCCCGTCCGGCCGGCTGTTTGAGGCGGCCGCGTGCGGGTGTGCGGTGCTCAGCGATTGGTGGGAAGGACTCGATGTGTTTTTTCAACCCGGCGATGAAATTCTAATTGCGGCTTCTTCGGCCGACTCCGTTGGCGCAATTGAGAATGCTCACGATTTTCTTTCCCGGATAGGCGCTCGGGCGAGAGAGCGAGCATTGGACTGCCATACGGCGGATCGCCGCGCCGAGCGTCTGCTCGGTCTCATCGAACAGCCGCGCGACGAAAGTGGTGCGAGCGATGCTGAGACGGTTCTGGCGGGAGAGACTTAGATACATGTGGGGAATCATCCCGGCGGCGGGCATGGGAAGCCGCATTCAGCCGCTCGCTTTTTCGAAGGAACTTCTTCCGGTAGGGAGCTACCTGACTGGAACCACCGAGCGTCCGCGAGCGGTCAGCGAGTATCTGGTCGAACGGATGGTAAACGCCGGCGTCGATAAGATCTGTTTCGTCATTTCCGCCGGAAAATCGGACATTCTCGATTACTTCGGCGGCCACGTGCTTTCAGCAACCGTCTTTTACGCAGTGCAGCCGCAGCCCGCCGGATTGTGCGATGCCATCTTCCGAGCGCTGCCGCTGATTTCTCCCGACGAAGAGGTCTGCATTGGGCTACCCGACACCATCTGGTTTCCCGACGATTCGCTTGCGCAATTGCCGAAAGGAGATCTGTCGCTCCTGCTCTTTCCGGTGGAGCATCCGGAGCGGTTCGATGCCGTTATCACCAACGAGAAAAACGAAGTCGTGGAAGTACGGGTAAAAAGCCCCGAACCAGGAACGAAGTGGATCTGGGGCGCATTCCGCATGCCGGGTCTTGTTTTGAAAGAACTATACGCAATCTGGGAAGGTCGGCACGATGAATACCTGGGAACGCTGATTAATGAATATTTGGCGCGCGGGGGAAAAGCGTACGGATTCAAAGTCGGCAAGTCTTACGTCGATGTCGGCACGCTGAATGGATATCGTGAAGCGCTGCGTCTTCTGGACGCGATCTACGCCGCCGATCTGGCACGGGCTTGATTCTCGAGATTATTCGAGATGTTGCGGGGCTTGCCGCGTTTGAGGCGGAATGGTCGTGCTTCGTAGAAACTGCCGATGGTGCGACTCCCTTTCACTTACCGGAGTGGCTGATCACCTGGTGGAGGCATTTCGGAAGCGGGCAATTACGCGTGCTCGTGTTCCGGCAAAAAAGCACTCTTGCGGGGGTGATTCCCTGCTTCCTTCATGAGTGGAATGGCCTACGGCAGTTGACGTTACTCGGCTCGGGCGTTTCCGATTACCTCGAGCCGTTATTTACAGCTTCATATCGCGATGAAGCGGTCGCGCAGTTACAGGGTCATTTAGCGGCAAGCCGGGATTGGGACGTTTGCGTGTGGCAAGATTTACTTCAGGACACAAAGCTGCGGGAGCTTGCGGCCAGTCCGGAGTTTGACGTTCACGTCAAGCAAGATGAACCGTGCAAGGTTCTTCCGCTTCGCGGCGCCTTTAAAACTTATTGGGGCGAACGATCGAAGAGCTTGCGGCAGAACGTCAGGCGAGATCTGCAGAAAGCTCAATCGCGTGGCCGCGTGCAATTCGAAGTCCTCACGGAGGCGCGGCCGGATGTCCTGCGAGCCGTAATCGAATTGCATACAGCGCGATGGCAGGAGCGCGGATGCCATGGAGCTATTGCGGCGAATCACTCGGCGGAGTTTCTCGAGAATATTGCGCGCGAGTTCGCGTTGCGGAACGTGCTACGTCTGTTCTGTTTGAAATTTGAAGATAAGATTTCTGCGGCGATCCTGGCATTTGCTTATCGCGGGACGCTGTACGACTATGTGACTGCCTTCGATCCCGAGCTCGGGGCGATCGGTATCGGTAGGACGTTGCTCTACGAATCCATCCGCTACGCGTTTGCCAATGGATACGCGGGTTGGGACTTCATGCGTGGCGATGAGCCTTATAAATCGTGGTGGGGCGCCGGTACCGTCCCGAAATGCCGGCTCAAAGTGACTCGTAGAGATTTACATAATCCTCAATCATCCGGTCCACATGGAAACGAGTAACGGCTCGTTCCCGGCAGGTCTCGTGCGAAATTTCTCCGATCCGCGCGACAGCCTCCGTCATTTCGTGCTGCGAGGCGACGATGAAACCGCTGAGGCCATCCTCAATCACCTCGGGCAGAGCGCCCGCGCGGTAAGCGATCACAGGAGTTCCGCAACTGAGGGCCTCCATCGCGACAAGCGAGCTCGTCTCTTCCACCAAGCTTGGCAGCAACAAACAGATCGCTCCGGCGAAGATCTCTTGCTTCTGCGGCAGACCGACAGGCCCGATATAACGCCGGCGCGAATCGAGTAGGGGTGCGACTCTGTCGCGAAAATACCGTTCGTGATCGCGGAACGGATGCACGGGCCCGGCGACGATCATGGGCAGATCCAAGGCGTGGGCAACTTCCAGGGCGAAGTGCACTCCTTTTTCGGGGCAGATGCGGCCAAGCCACAGCAAATGTTCCCGAATGGCGGGACCGGGCGAGTACTGGTCTGTATCGATGCCATTCGGGATGATGTGGGATTGGATATGGGGCGGCAGTGTGCGCGCTTGCGAGTTTGAGACGCAGACGAATTGCACATTTCCCAGGCGAAAGACGGCATCCGGATACCAGGCGCAGGGCAGGTGTAGCGTCGCAATCTTCTTTACCGGAGACGCGGGCAAGTAGGCGGAGAAATCCAAACCGTGATAGTGGATGAGATCGACGGCATGCCCGTCGAGTACCTGTTCAACGGCGTGAAGGTGATTGCTTTGCGCGGTTTTACGAACGGCCTCGGTCATTTCGCCGTCAAACGCGGGCGTCTCGAACAGAGTACCGCTCACGCGAGAGCCTCTTGCGGCCACGACCAGGGAACGATAGCCACGCCGTGTGAATCCGCGTTCGAGGAGATATAAGATCTGTTCTGCACCGCCGCCGGAATCGGGCCCGACCGGTAGTAAAGGATAAGCAACGCTGAGAATGGTCAATGCGATGGAATTCTCAGCATCGCATGATGGACGTACGCGGCCTGATCGGTTGCGCGAGCGCGGCAGCCATGCCAGAGTAACTGTTTGTACGGCTATTCGCAGCGGCTGCCCCGGATTCTATCTATTAATCCACTCACGCGGCTCATCGCGGAGAAACGCTCGCGGGGCGTTCGCTTTCTGGACTTGACCGTTTCGAATCCAACCGAAACGCTCGAAGACTATCCGCACGAAGCGATCCGGCGTACCTGCGGCGCGATCTCTGATTTCACGTACCGGCCGGACCCCTTGGGCGAGGAAGAAGCGCGGCGGGCGATTGGTGCGATGTATTCGCGAGCCGGGATCGCGATGCCGCCCGAGCGATTGGCGCTGACCGCAAGTTCGAGTGAATCGTACGCGTTGCTTTTCAAGTTGTTCTGCGACCCTGGCGATGAGATCCTGGTGCCCGTTCCGTCGTATCCGCTATTTGAACTTCTGGCGAGGTTGGAGGGCGTTCGCGTTGTGCCGTATCCGCTTTTATACGAGGGCGCGTGGTTCCTCGATTTCGCCACTCTGCGTGAGCGAATTTCCGAAAAAACGCGGACCCTTGTGGTGGTGAATCCGAATAATCCGACGGGCTCCTTTCTGAAAAGACACGAGTTGGAAGAACTGTTGGAGATTGCCGAAACGCGCCGCCTGCCGTTAATTTGCGATGAAGTGTTCCGGGACTACGAAGTAGGCGGTGCGGGCGATCGGGTCACGACGCTGATGGGCTGTGATGCAGTTCTGAGCTTCTCGCTGGATGGCTTATCGAAAAGCGCGGGCATGCCGCAGATGAAGCTGGGCTGGATTGCGATGAACGGACCAGAACCCATGGTTGCTACGGCACGCGAGCGGCTCGAACTGGTGCTCGATACATATTTGTCAGTCGCGACACCCGTTCAACGCGCTTTGACAGAGTTGCTCGAGATTGGCGCGGGTATGCGAAGCCAGATCGCGACGCGGGTCCGCCAAAATTTGTCCATTCTCGACAGTATCCTGGAGCATCAACCGGCGCATCGCTTGAGTATCGAGGGGGGCTGGTCGGCCGTTATCCAGCTTCCGAATACCCGGAGCGAGGAGATGTGGCTCCAACAACTTGTCGAGGACGGAGTGCTGGTGCAGCCTGGTTATTTCTTCGATTTCCCGGCGGAACCGTACATTGTGGTCAGCCTTATCACGAAAACTGCCGTGTTCGAGGAAGGCATGTGGCGGGTCGCGGCGGCGCTTTCAACAGATTAGAGGATCGAGCTAGTTGCGTCCATTTTCGGTGCTTATTCTTCTGCTCGCGGGTTTTGCGGGACTGCTTTTAGCCGCGGCAACATTTCTTCCGCTGAGCATACCCGAGATCCTGCAGATGGCAGCCATGCGAGGGTTCGAATCGTTTCCGATGGTGAACTGGGTGGCACTTATTCCCGATTCCGCGCCTTTTAACTACTTCCTTCAAGTTCCGTTCCTGCTGGTGTTCGGTTTAACGCCGTTGGGAGCGCGGCTGGATTCGATTCTGTTTGCGGTGGGGGCGTGTTACTTTTTCTTCCGCGTGGCACGGCGTCTGCTAACACGGCCCGTCGCGGCAACGTTGCTCTTTGCGCTGGTGCCCTTGCATTTCGAGCTTGCGTTTATAGCGCGGCCTTTGAGCAAGCTCTTTTTCTTTTAATTTTGGCGACGGAGTTCTTCTTACGTCTGATCGAGCGACCCGCGGTTTGGCCGGCGGCCTGGTACTCGGTTTGCTGATGCTGACGATTTACACGGATCGCAACGCGTTCTTACCCGGAATCGGATATCTGCTGTTTCTGCTGCGCTTCGCGAACCGGGCGCAAGAACGCCGTGCGGTGTGGTTTGCGCTGCCCGCAACAATCTTGCCGGCGCTCCTGTTTCTGCCTTATTTTCTTTGGGCAAATCAGCAGGTGAACCTGTATTGGCCGGTTCGGCCTGCGGCAGTTTCCGGTGATGCATGGTTCCTGGAGAGCGGGCGGGGAATCGGAGGAAACGAATGGCTTGGCTGCGCGATTGCGATGTTACTGCTCGTGGGCTTCATTGGCGGCCTTTGGGCGACGTTCCGGCCCAGCGCTGCGGCGCTGACGAAGTCTGCTGCTTTGTTTTGCGTGGCGGGCGGTGCCGTGAGCACGGCGGGCATTGTCGCAATTTTGGATACTTGGCTGGGGCAAAGCTTTTCGGCGGGTCAGATCTTGTGGACCGCTCCAGCCGCGATTCTGCTGTTTTTCGCGGCGCTGGAGTGGCTGGCCAACCGAGCGGGCTGGCGCGTGATAGCGCCTGCATGCGTCACGCTGCTGGTTGTACTTTGCGCGGCAGGAGATTTTTTTACTTGGCCGGCCCTGCTGAAGATTTGCGAGGTGAAGCCGTCCTGGTTGGACCGGAACTTACAGGCGATTCATGCGTCGTGTTCGTGTCGGAACGGTTTGCGAAAATTCTGTTCGAGATCTTCACTCCCGATTTGAAGAATCGAGAATGCCGGAATTTCTCGCACCAGCGCGTCGTCCTGGCAAGTCATCCCTATGTCACGCCCACGCAACAGGAAAATGCCGAGTCCTTTTTTCGCGGCCTTGATTTCGTAGAGACCAAACGAATCGGTCACGGAGGCGGCCGGATTGTCGTGATGCAGCAGGCCCACTAACGTTTTGCAAGTAGCGAATGCTATTCGATGCTGAAGGCCCGCTTGATATCGGATGAGGTATTGCCCAAGGCATCGTGGGCGGTCAGAACGATGACGTATTCGCCGTGCGCCATTTGCGGAGACGTTTTCAGATCGATTACTCCGGGCACGTAGCGGGCGGGATAGAAGCTGTTGGATTGAAGCTCCGCCGCCGAGGATTTATTGATGAATGGCTTGCCATCCGGTCCCAGCACGATCAAGCCATAAGAGACGTGATATTCATTCTGGGCAGCGGTTTTGAAACCGGTCATATCGAAACGCGCGAACACGGTATCGCCGGGACTGTAGGCCGCGACTTCGAGCGGATCGCGATCATTTTCACGGCGAAAAAAATGAAAGTTCTGGATCGTGATGGAGTTCGCCGGCTGAACGGCAACGCCGCCAATGCGAAACGGAAAATCCTGTGAGATCTCGCTGTTTCCGATCAGGTCCCTGACGTGAAGGTGAATCCGATGTTCGCCCGCGGCCACGAATGAAGGGATCAAGAAAGAGGCGCGGCGTTTGGGCGTCCAGTGCTTGTCTTCGGCCGTGAGATCGGCCTGAATATTGCCGGACGATTCCGGGGTCAGAGGAGTGCCGGCGGCATCTTCCGGAACGACGCTGTATGCGAGCGACATCTTGCGAGTCTCGTCGCGATCCGTAGAGCGCGTCGCGTATCCGGCGATTTCAAATGTGAAATAGAGATAATCCCCCGGCAGAAATTCATAGTCCGGGGAAGCGAAGGGTGCGTCTTCGGTCTGCTCAATACCTCCGTTGACAATAGCGAGTGAAGGATTATCGGCGGTAGCGGCTTCGAGACCGAATGCAAGCAAAATGAAGACGATCTGTAATGCGGAAAAAGCGATTCGATTGCGCTGTTGCTCGAAATGTCGCACCACGAAATCGCCCAGCACGGCGCGCTGAGCCTGACATTTGAAGCTTAGCAGTTTGAGAGAGTGGTAGACGGTTTGGATCTGACGACGAGTACGGCGGCGGCGCCCATCAGCCGGTATATCGAATTCAGTCGCGTTCAATGGCGAGCGCTGCGCGCCAACACGCCGCTTCTGCTGAACGAAGAGGATCTCGCATCGCTGCGAGGCATCAATGAAGAAGTTTCGCTACGGGAAGTAGAAGACATTTATGTACCGTTGTCGAGGCTGTTGAATTTGCACGTGGCGGCGGTGCAGCATCTGTACGAAGCGAGGCAGAAGTTCATGGTAGCGACCTCGCCGAAGAAGGTGCCTTACATTATTGGAATCGCCGGCAGCGTCGCGGTCGGGAAGAGCACCTTTTCGCGCGTGCTGAGGGCGTCGCTCGCGCGCTGGTCCGATCATCCACGCGTGGACCTCGTGACCACCGATGGATTTCTGTATCCCAACCGGGTGCTGGAACAGCGCGGGATTATGAACCGCAAGGGCTTCCCGGAGAGCTATGACCAGCGGCGGCTCTTGCAGTTCCTGGCGGATATCAAGGCAGGTGCGCCGGACGTTGCGGGGCCGGTCTATTCGCATCTCCACTACGACATTGTTCCGGATCGCGTGCAGGAGGTACGTCAACCCGACATTCTGATTCTGGAGGGTCTGAATGTGTTGCAATCGCCCGATGAACAACGTGGCGCATCGCGGGTTTTCGTTTCGGATTTTTTCGACTTCTCTATTTACCTGGATGCGAATGAGGAAACGATCGAGCGCTGGTATGTAGAAAGATTTTTGCGCTTGCGGGATACGGTGTTCCGCAGCCCATCGTCGTATTTTCATCGCTACGCGCAGTTGAGTGAGACGGAGGCGACGGAAATTGCACGATGGATCTGGCGCGAGATCAACCTCATGAATTTGGTGGAAAATATTGGTCCGACGCGGGAGCGCGCTCACGTGATTTTGGAGAAAGGCGCGGATCATCACGTCGAAAGAGTGAAACTGCGGCGCGTGTAAGGCTGGAGGCCTTCATTTTCCTTTAGAATTGAAGACGGAGAGAACAGCTATGGACTGGAAGGATTGCCCGCTGGTGGAGATCGTGCCGGGCAAGGTCTCGGGACAGCCAGTGATCGCGGGTACGCGCATCCTGGCGGATTCCATCCCGGAGAACTACGAAGCGTTTTTGGATGAAGGTCTATCGCCCGAAGATGCGATAGCCGAAACGCTCGAGTGTTTCCCCGGCGCCGGTCTTGATCGGATTAAGGGCCTTCTCTCCTACTACTTCGCCCATCAGCCGCAGCATCAGCCTTGAAGGTGCTGCTCGATGAGAACGTGCCTTGTCCGCTGAAGCGCGAGCTTATGCGGCACGATGTCAGCACCGTCCGCGTAGCTCTAAATGCCACCTCTTAGGCACTGGTAAATCGCTTTCGCCCCCGGCGAGTACCCTCAGTTCTGAGCCTTCTACGGGAGTACATCAGGTCTTGGCGGACTGCGCTTGTCCGAATTTGCGGTCGCCTAAACTTGAAGACGTAAGCGATACCAATGCCCATTAATTCTGATAAGCCGCACTTGTGGAAAGCCGACACAAATGCGTCGGTCGACCAGTTCAACAAGTGGTTTATTGTGTACGCGCCGAGAGCCTATCGCGATACGCGAATCAAGACGATAGATCAGGTGGAACAGGGCCTTCTTGCGACAGAAGATCTGAGGAAACTAACGCCGGCAGTGCTTAAGAAATTTCCAGGGGTTCTGCCGACGTTGCGCATGTCCACATGCCCACCCCTCGCGCGTGACCGGCTTATAGGCTTGGCTGGTTCCAGCAAGAATTTTGTCGGCTCGCTCGAAAAAGGAAAGCTCCCTCCGAAAATTTCCGCAAAGCTCCTAGACGAGCATCTGCGGCGATTAGCCGATATGCTCAAGCGGATGCTCGACACTGACATATTCCCTTGGCTTGCGGAACGCCGCCGACCGGAAAAGGAAGAACGGTATCGCTCCTCTACAATCGTGGCCGACCGCTTGTGCGGAGCCGTAGCGGAGCCTATTGTCAGGAATGCACAGGAGAAACGCCAACTGGCTCTCATCGAGAAATACCTAACGCGACGCGGATATCGTTTGCAACCGCACGCAACAAACAAACCGCTTGATCAGATGCAGCCTGGCACGTTTACTTTCCGGCTCAACGTAAAGGTGAGGAAAACGCCGGAGAGCACGACCACCGTTAACATTCCAGGCGATGTAGTTATCCAGCCGAGGAGAGCGAAGCTGCCACATTTCCCGGTCATCGTCGAGGCGAAATCCGCGGGCGATTACACCAACGTTAATAAGCGCCGGAAGGAGGAAGCCACGAAAATGAGCCAGCTACGAGCGACCTATGGCAACCAGGTTGCCTTTGTGCTGTTTCTTTGCGGATACTTCGATGCGGGATACCTCGGCTACGAGGCGGCCGAGGGCATCGACTGGATATGGGAGCATCGAATGAAAGACCTCGACCAACTCGGGCTTTAGCGCAATGCGAACCGCCAACCGTATCATCGAGGAGCGCCGCATCGAAGAACAGACGCAGCTCGACGCGTTGAAGTCCGCTACGCAGCGCAACAAATGGGGGCAGTTCGCAACACCTCCAGAACTGGCCCTAAGCATAACGCGCTACGCATACTCCCTGTTCGGGGATAAGGCATTGCGCTTCCTGGACCCTGCAGTCGGCACCGGTTCTTTTTTTTCGGCGCTTACACAAATTGTGGCGACAGAAAAGATTGCCGCTGCTGCTGGTGTCGAGCTTGACCCTCTTTTTGCAAACACTGCCGCCCGCCTGTGGGCCGATCAGGGCCTCACCGTTGTACAGGCCGATTTCACGCGCCAACGGCCACCCGAGCAACGCTTCAATCTGTTGCTGACGAACCCGCCATACGTTCGGCATCACCATTTACCAGCGAAAGAAAAAAGCCGTCTAAAGGGGCAGCTTGCCCGTTCTCTGAATCTCTCCATCAGCGGGCTTGCAGGTCTTTATTGCTATTTCCTGCTTCAGGCCCACGACTGGATGGAGGAAGACGGCCTTGCGGTTTGGCTAATTCCATCCGAGTTCATGGACGTTAACTACGGCGCAACTCTGCGGCACTATCTCACGAACCGTGTGAGGCTTCTGCACGTCCACCGCTTTTGCCCGGCTGACGTTCAATTCAACGACGCGCTAGTATCGTCGGCTGTGGTCATTTTCCGCAAATCATCACCCCCACCTGATCACGAGGTGCGCTTTTCCTTTGCCGGCGCGATCGATCACCCGCAGAATGAAGCAATCGTGCCGCTCTCCCTCCTGCGACAGTCGCGCAAATGGACGCAGTTTCCGGAGAACGCTGCGGTCAGCGCAAGCGACGAGCCGACCCTAGGCGACATTTTCAGCATCAAGCGCGGCCTCGCAACCGGCTCAAACACCTTCTTCATACTCAGCCACGACGAAATGACACGGCACCAGATCCCTGGCGTGTTCGTGAAGTCCATTCTCCCCGGCCCGCGCCACCTCAGACACGATACAGTTGAAGCTTTGCCGGATGGAGCGCCTGCAGTCTCACCCCGCCTTTTTCTCATAGACTGCAGCGAGCCGGAGGAACGGATCGAACAGCGCTGGCCGTATTTCTATGAATATCTTCAGCGAGGCAAGGCAGAGAAAATCGACGCCTCTTATCTGGCAAGTCATCGCAAGCCCTGGTACTCCCAGGAGCGTCGCCCCCCTGCGCCTTTTCTCTGTACGTATATGGGCCGCTCGCGCAATGGCAAGCAGCCTCTCCGCTTTATTTGGAATCGCTCGCAGGCGACTGCCCACAATGTCTATCTCATGCTTTACCCAAAGGGCAAATTGCTTGATGCGCTGACTAAATATCCTGAACTTGCGCATTGTGTATTTGAGGGGCTGAAACAAATTAAGCCAGCACAACTCTTGTCCGAAGGGAGAGTCTATGGCGGAGGGCTGCACAAGGTGGAGCCGAAAGAGTTAGCTCGTATTTCAGCAAGTCCGGTGTTGGATGCGATAGAGCCGTATGTGCAAATCGAACATCAGCACAGCTTGTTTGCCTGAGCCGCATTTGCAATCGCGGGGAACGCAGGAGAAATCGGAATTTGGTGGACCTGGAGAGATTCGAACTCTCGACCTCTTCCATGCCATGGAAGCGCGCTCCCAACTGCGCCACAGGCCCGTAAGCGATGCTTTTTACGTCCTGAGAATAGCATAGCGGGTACCAGGACGCTGGCTGGCTTGCGCGGCCAAAAGTACTCGAAGTTTTTGCGCCTTAAGCTATTGACAGATGCTTCCGACGAGCCCACAATCAAACGGTTGGAAGAATACTTGGCGGATGCGCGAGCCTCAGCCGGTGTTCAGATCGCATGAACGAAGTTTTCTCGAAGATTTCGCTGCCGCGAGAAGAAGCCTCTCTTCGGCGCGGCGATCCAGGGGGTCAAATTGCGGGTGCTACTCCTGCAGCCCTCGAAGAATTGACACATGAACTACGGCAGCCCTTAAGTGTCATTGAGTCGCTCGCCTACTATCTGGAACTGATCAGTTCAGACGAACGGGTGCGCTCGCATGCCGAACGCATTCAGGCAATGATTGCGCAAGCAAACCGGATATTGGAGCAAGCGTGTGCGGCTCCGGACCGTTTCGCCAGGAAGAATTGTTAGCTCTACCGATGCGAGCGGCTGTCGTCTCGCTCAAGCCCTTCTAATTTTCGTTTCACGCCGTTCAACTCCGCGCGAAGTTCCGGCAGCTTACCGATGTGAGCCAAGCCTTTGAGATGCTGGCGTAAAGGGCGCGCCGGGATGCCCCATACGGGCTCGCCGGCCCGGACGGTTTGCCCGGTGAGAACGCCCGCTTTGCCACCCACAACCGCACGCGATTCGATCTTCGCCTTATCGCCGATGCCTACCTGCCCGCCGATGACAGCGTAATCCCCGACGCTGACACTTCCCGAAAAACCTGTCTGGGCGGCGACAACAACGTGCTTTCCGATGTCGCAATTGTGCGCAACGTGCACGAGATTGTCTAATTTTGTGCCGGCGCCGATGCGCGTCGCGCCGAGAGCGGCGCGATCCACGCAACAGTTGGAGCCCAATTCGACATCGTCCTCGATTTCGACCGCACCCACCTGCGGAAATTTTTCGTAACGATCGCCTGTCAGTGTGAAGCCGAAGCCGTCGGCTCCGATAACGCAGCCGGAGTGCAGAATCACACGCGCACCTATACGCACTCCATCGTAGAGGACGACACTCGCGTGGAGCGTACTGCCGGCGCCGATCGAAACGCGATCGCCAATGGAGCAGCCGTTTCCGATGGCGCAACCGGCTGCCACGCTGGCTTCGTCGCCGATGGTGGTGTATGCGCCAATGAACACGTCCGCCCCAATTTTCGCCGTTGGTGCGATGACGGCGGTGGGGTGAATGGCCGCCTTGCGCCTGGCTGCCGGATAGAGAGCGGCCACCAGACGGGAGAAGGCGGAGCGAGGGTCTGGAACTCGAATGAGAGACCAAGTCCCTGCTTCGGTAAACGATAAAGGGACGAGCAAACAGCCGGCGCGTGAGGAAGGCGCCGCGGCGAGGGCCTTCTTGTTTGCGGCGTAGGACAGGTCGGATTCCATCGCGTTCTCGACTGTATTCGCGCCTGTGATGAGGCGGCGTTCATCGCCGGAAACTTCTCCTGCGCAAATCTGGGCGAGTTGTGCGACGGTGAGAGCGGGCATGCCCCATACTTACCATTGATGGCGGTCGATTCATCTGCATACCTTGCTCCTACGGCCCGTGTGCATCCGGAGGCGAGGATCGGAACGGGGACGCACATCGGCGAGTTTTGCGTCATCGAACAGGACGTCGCGATTGGCGCGCGATGCGTGTTGGAACCCTACGTGTACGTGAAGCGCTGGACGACGATAGGGGACGAGAACGAAATATCCGCGGGAACGGCGCTCGGCACCGATCCACTGGATAAGACGTTCACGCGCGAGCGCAGCTACCTGGTTTTAGGAAACGGAAATAAGATACGCGAACACTACACGATTTCTCGTGGTACGCAGCCGGAATCGGAAACGCGGATCGGAGACGGAAACTACATCATGACTTCCGGCCACATCGCACACAATTGCATTCTCGGCAATCACATTGTGATCGCCAGTTGTGTGCTGGTGGCGGGCTACGTGGAAATTGAAGATCAGGCATTTATTTCAGGCGGCGTAGTGGTTCACCAGTTTTCCAAAATCGGGCGGCTGGCAATGATTGGAGGAAACACGCGGGTGAATCGCGACGTGCCTCCGTATTTTCTCTACTCCGGATTCGATGTCGAGCCGGGAGGATTGAATTTAGTCGGCCTGCGGCGGGCTGGTTTGCGCGCGCAAGAGATTGCGCAATTGAAGAAAGCCTATCGGCTCTTGTACCGGGGCGGCCTGAAGCTAGATGAAGCACTGCGGCGCATCGAAGCGGAAGCGCCGTCGGAACATACACGTCACCTGGTGAATTTCATTCGAGCAAGTAAACGAGGGATCACGCGCGAGGCGCGACTCAATCCGAAAGAAGCGAGTTAGTTGGAACCGGCGCGCGCCATCTGGGTATGGCTGAGCGAGTTCGCGTATTGTGAGACGCCCTTAAAAAGCGCTTCCGCGATCTTCTGGCGCTCCTGAGAACGCTGCAACAGGCGCTCGTCATGAGGATTTGAGACGAAGCCGATCTCGGCAAGGATCGACGGCATGGTCGCTCCAATTAATACGACGAAAGGCGCCTGGCGCACGCCGCGATCGCGCGAGCGGTTATTCATCTTCACGGAGCAACTCCACAAGGACGATTGAACCTTTTGAGCAAATTCGCGCGATTCCTCAAGTTTCGCCTGCAGAACGGCCTTATGCAGGATATCGTTGAGATCGGAAATCGAACTGGCAGAGGCGGCATTCTCACGGCTGGCCAGATCGATTCCGTTCTTGTCGGAAGTGAGATTGAAGAAATACGTTTCTACGCCGGTTGCACTCGATTCGGGTGAAGAGTTGGCATGAATCGAGATGAAGAGATCCGCTTTCTCGGTGTTGGCAATCTGGGTGCGCGTTTCAAGTGGAATGAAGGTGTCCGCCGAGCGCGTGTAGACCACCTGCGCGCCTAGCTGCTGAGTGATCAGATTTCCCAAGCGCAAGGCGACGTCGAGTACAAGGTCTTTTTCCATCAGGCCGTGCGGACCGATGGTTCCTGTGTCGTGCCCGCCATGACCGGCATCGATCACGACTTTGCCCAGCTTCAATCCGAAGACGCGGACCAGAGAACGATCACCTGTGCTGTCGCGTTTGGCGGGCGAGGCGACTCCGACCACTTTACTCGCCACCGGCTCCGCGGTAATCGGAGGCACAGAAGCTGGAACGGCTGAATGCACCGGTTCCACAGAGGCGATGGTAACGGGAGCAGCGGCAGCGGTGGTCTTGGGCGCAGAAGGATACGTGGTTTGCCGGACGATGAGGCCGTCGGGCCGCTGCACTGTTGTGACGCGCTCAGGCGGCGCGGCCGAATTGGAATAAGTAGGCGCTGCGGTTGTAGAGTCCGATCCGGAAGACGGCTTTGCGGCCGTACCGGTATTCGACACTTCTTCTTCAGAAGGCGAGCCCGTCATGTCGGCTGCCGGTGGTGTCGCACTGCTCGAAGACAGGTCGACGCGTTGCGAGCCGGTGACGCTGTGTGCAAGCGACAGGGCCGGAAGGCTGGCTCCTTTGGGCCGTATTTCGATCATCAGCCGGTCCGGGTTGACAAGCTGGGAAGAACTGACTTCGACCGGGCCTTCGAGATCGAAGACAACGCGGGTTTTTCCGGGACTGACTCCAGCGATGCGAATTTCCTTTACTAATTGATCACGCACGGGTATGGTTTGCATGCCGCGCGTATTCGTGGGAGGCCGCAGACCGTTGAGGTCGAAGTACACGCGCCAGGGCTTCTCGATCTGGTCCGAGACCAGAGTGTATTCGCCCTGCGTCTCAATCGCGATGCGTGTCACGTCGCCAAAAGACCAGAAGCGGACTGCCTCGACACGCGCAGGAGCAGGGGCTTGCGCGAGGAGCACGGAGCTGTAGAGCAGTGGCAAACCAGCAGCGAACGCAGCGATTCGGTGGGGAAGGCGGAGCATGGGACCGGCTTTAGGTCTGAGCTGTTATCCTCACGCCTCCACAAGCAGAGGCTACGCAATTGGCTGGGCTGCCCCGAAAAACGACGGATGGCCAGCTATCGAGAGACATAACAAAATAGACGAGCTTTGTTTGTTCGCATTATAACCGGAAAAGGAGCCTTTAGGTGCTACTATTTGGGCAGCCCCGGACAGTGCGCGGCCATTCGGCTGCAACGCGAGTAGCGGCGGCCGTACGGGATGAGCAATTCCAAAAGGGCTGGATTCGTGCTGGCCGGCGGTCTCAGCACAAGAATGGGACGGGATAAAGCGCTGTTGCGCTGGAATAATGGCTCACTCGTTGAGCAATTGGCCAAGCCCGTGAAGGAGGCGGCGGGCAGCGTTGCAATCATTGGCGATCCGAGCCGATATGCGCAACTCGGTTTTGATTGCTTCCCCGATGTGCGGTCCGGATTGGGACCACTGGCGGGTCTCGAAACGGCCTTAGAGACCAGACGCGGCGACTTGAACCTGGTGCTCGCGTGCGATATGCCCGGAGTGGATACGGCCTGGCTCAGACGGCTGATCGATCAAGCTGACGAATGCAAAGCTCCGTGCGTTGCAACCCGCGATGCGAGCGGTGTGGTACACCCGCTGTGCGCCGTTTACCGGAGCGATTGCCTCCCTATCATTCAGAGAGCTCTGGATGAAGGTAAGTTAAGGCTGCAGGATCTGCTGGTAGAGGTCGGAGCCATTATGGCGGATACCGCGCAGATACTATCAAATGTGAATACTCCCGAGGAGTGGACAGCGTGGCGACGTCGCGAATATACGAATCAAGCCTGACGACCGACAAGCCCGCGACGAGCGAGAGCTATCCGCATTATGTGGAGTTCCGGCACGTCAGCAAAGCGTTCGACCATCCGGTTCTGAAAGACGTGAGTTTTTACGTGGATGCCGGGAAAACGCTGGCGATCATCGGGCGCAGCGGGGTAGGGAAATCGGTTTCCTTGAGCCACATCATGGGCTTCCTCAAACCCGACAGCGGCGAGGTAATCGTGGGCCATATGGACATCACGAACATGCCGGAGACCGAACTGCGGCCCGTTCGAAAAAAAAGTCACCATGGTGTTCCAGTCCGGCGCATTGTTCGATTCACTCACGGTCGGCGAAAACATTCTCTTCTCGCTCGAGCTGCGCGAGGATTACAACGAGAAAAACAAGGAAGACGTGGTAAACGGGCTGCTCGATATGGTGGATCTCCGGCATGTGAGAGATCTTTATCCGGCCGATCTTTCGACGGGCTACAAACGGGCAGTGGCGATCTCGCGCGCCCTGGCGGCACAGCCGGAATGCATTCTTTACGACGAGCCGACCACGATGGTGGATCCCATCATGTCGGACGATTTAGGGAATTTAATGCTGCGCCTGAAGCGCCAATTGGGATTAACGGCGGTCGTGGTCACGCACGATCTGGATTTGATGCGTAAAGTTGCGGATTCGGTCGTTTTCCTTTATAAAGGCGAGGCAATCTACTTTGGACCAGTATCGGAGTTGGATAACTCGCGGCACCCTCACGTGAAACAATTTCTTGCGATGGATAAGGTTGAAGTGGCGGGAAAGATCGAGGAGACTTAGTGCGAGAGCCGATTTCGGAGAGGCCGACGATACTGCCAATGTGGATATGAGGAGCCAAGCTATCGTTTGTGAGGACTTTAGCCTTTTCGCGAGAAACTATGCTTTAGCGCGGTCCACTTACGCTGGAACCAACCTTGGCGAGGCATTTTGACTTGGAGTTTATTCGTATCGAGCGTGCCCGGTTTCGCGGGATTAGTGAATTCTCCAGGACGGTAAGCGGCGGTGGCGCTCAAGTGAACGCGGGTTCCATCGAATTGAAAAGTGCGGCGGCGAAATTTGCCGTCGTCATCTTTGGTAATGATCTCGAATGTGCGGTCGGCTGTGCCGGTATCGGGCGGGTCCACCTGAACGGGGAAATAGCCTTCGACGTCGCGCTGCCGGTGGGATGTCTCATATCGATGCCGCCGCCGGTTCCATAAAAAGACGCGCCAAGCGTCAAAGTCGAAGGGCTCGGAGCTGGCAGCGGTCGTCCACAGCCAGTTGTGCTTGACGCCTTTCTGATCGTCCTCGACCGCTCCGAGATCGAAATAAGAGGTGATGCGCTTCCCTTCAGCGTATTGTGCAACCTCATCGGGAATAGACATGGCCAAGTTGCGGGACAGGACCCAGCCGCATTGGTTATCTTTGGTGCGTACCAGGCTCCAGTCCTCCAAGATCACGGGCCGTGTGAGCTCCGCGGATTTGTTTTCCGCCGCGTCCTGATCTCTCCGCACCTTTTTGTCCGCGATGCTTTCGGCGCCGTCGATTCTTTCGGACGAAAGCTCCTGCCAGTTGGAAGGAGGTTTGGGCGGAGGCGGCGGCGGGGGAAGAAACCGGTTCACGTTCCTCGCGCGTTCCCGGCGCTGGCGGCGCGAGAGGGGCTGCGGACGCTCCGCGATCAGGCTAGGGGCTTTCGGAGGTGCAGCATCCTTCGGCACCAGGCGATGTGCCAGTACGGCGACCGAACCTCCTTCAGAAATACGCGCGAAGGCAGGCGATTGCCGGCTGGGGTCGAGATGAATATTGAGCGCTTCGTAGACGGTTGCGGCGCCTTCGGATGGCATTCCCAGGTCGCGCTGGGCGTCGCGGCGGATCTGGTTCATCTCTTCCGGGCTGAGGAGCTGGAGGGAATCGACCCAGCCCTCCTCGCCTTTCTGGGTCCGAATCTTTACGAAACGGCGCCGGACATCGATGATGTTGACGCGATCTCCGTGCTTCAAGAGCGCAACGGAGCTGTTTTTCTGCGTCAGCTCGCGACGCAAATTGAGTGTACCCGGCGCGACGTAGGCTTGACCGAGAACATCGCCCGAATCGTTGCTGCATCCCACAGACGCCAGCAACAACGCGAGAGAAGCCGTGCTAATCGCAGCCAGGCGCAACGGAGACCAATGCATGTGCGAACGGCTTGAAAAGTAGTTTAGCGCGAGACAACGAGCGCGCATGAGAAATTACAAAAGACGCGCCAGCTCTTTGAGAATGCAGCGATCCATGACCACTTGGAGACCGGCGTCTTCGGCTCTTTTCGCCGCTTCCTGGTGCACGACACCCTCCTGCATCCAGATGCAGCGAATACCACTCTTCTGAAGGGCATCGTCAACGACCGAAGGCACGGCCGAAGAGCGCCGGAATATGTCCACAATCTCGACCGCATCCGGCACTTCTTTGATCGAGGAATAAGCGCGCTCGCCCAACACCTCGGTTTCGTGCGGATTGACTGGAATAATGCGGTAGCCTTGCCGCTGTAGAAACCGGGACACGCCCAAGCTGGCGCGCATAGGGTTGTTCGACAGACCGACAACTGCGATCGTTTTTGCGCTTTTCAACAGATCCGTGAGCGCCTTGTCATCCAGCGGCATGGGGAGGCGCTTCCTGTCTGCCGTTCTTGTGGTTGTTATCCGCGGACTCGATATGCAGCGTCTTTCGGAACCGCGCAACCTCAAAATTGGCGAGCGTGCGGTACGCGCCGGGTTTCAAGTTGCCGAGATCCAGAAATCCGATCTTCACTCGTTTTAGCTTTTCGACCAGCCGGTCAAAATGCTTGAACATGATGCGGATCTGATTCTGGCGGCCCTCAACGAGACGCACCTCGTACCATGGGTTCCGGCCTTCGCGAATGAGCTTCAAGCCTGCCGGGGCTGTGCGGCGGCCGTGCATGGGGATGCCGCGCCGGAATTCCTCTTCCTGTTCCTTCGTGAGAGGACCGTTCACTTTCACGAGATACGTTTTCTGGACATGGCTCGCCGGGGACATGAGTTTATTGGCAAACTCGCCGTCATTGGTCAGCAAAAGCAATCCTTCGCTGGCGTAATCGAGGCGCCCAACGGGATACAGGCGCTCATGAACGCCCTTGAAAAAGGACATGACGGTTTGGCGGCCTTCGGGATCGCGCACCGTGCTCACGACATTCTTGGGTTTGTTTAAGGCGATGTAGAGATGATGTTTGGGTTCGGAGAGAACGCGGCCATCCACTTTTACTTTGTCCACCGCTAAATCAGCTTTCGACCCTAATTCGGTTATGGTTTTCCCGTTGACCGAGACGCGACCGCCGGTAATCAACTCCTCCGCTTTTCTGCGGCTCGCGACACCGGCGTGCGCCAGGATTTTTTGCAGTCTTTCTTCAGGCATCGGTTGACTGCGTCTCGGGCTCTCTCGCTTCCGGAGATTCCGGAGAGGGAGATGACTCTTCAGAAGATTGAGCGGTGGCGGGCGTTTCCGCTTCTTCAGCATCGCTTAAGGCCAGCCGGCCGAGCTCTTCGAACTCCTTCAGCGTGGGCAGTTCCGCGAGCGAGCTTAACCCGAAGTGAATCAGGAATTCGCGCGTGGTTTTGTACATGATCGGTTTGCCGAGCACGTTTTTCCTGCCTGCGGTGGCGATCAATTTGCGATCAAGCAAGGTCTTGAGCACACCGGCGCCTTGCACGCCGCGAATTTCTAATATCTCCGGTCCCGTGATGGGCTGCTTATAGGCGACGACCGCCAATGTTTCCAGCGCAGCGAGTGAAAGTTTCAGAGGCGGCTGCAGCTTTTTTACGAAGCGGCGGATGGATTCGTGGTGCTCGGGCTTGGTCGCCATTTTGTAGCCGCCGGCAAGCTCTCGAATCGAGAGCCCGCGATCTGCTGCTGAATATTCGCCGACGAGCTGGTTGAGAATTTCTTTCACGCGATCGAGCGGCTGTTCCAGAGCAGCGGCGATCTGGTCCGCGGTCAGAGGTTCGTCGGTAACGTAGATCGCGGCCTCGATGACCGCTTTCGCAGCGGCGGAATCCAGGAGCGGCGCGGGCTCGGATTCCGTCTCTCGATCGACCTCTTCGACGGTTTCGGGAAGCTGTTCTACTTCTTCCATGCTGTATTCAGTGATATTCCTGTTCGACCGTAGCGAGCTCTTCGGCACTTTCACTGGCCTCACCGAAACGGGGCCCGCGGCGCAGGCCGATGTCGCCGAACGCCTCGCCTTGCGTGAGTTGGACGGTCTCGCGCCTCACCAGCTCGAGGATGGCCAGAAATAAGCAGATCATGGCGCGCCGGCTGCGTTGCCGTTCGAAGAGCTTGGTCGCCGAAAGAGATTCGCGGCGCGTTTTTTCCAGTTGGCCCTGCAGGAATTGGATCATCTGCGGAACGCTCACGTCTTCCTGCGAAATTTCGTAGATGGGCCGCGTTTTCACTCTGTCGAGCACGCCTTGAAACGTCTTGACGAGATCGAAAATCGTGACCGCAAGCGCAGGCCCGTCGCCTTCGGAAACAAATTCATGAATCTGCGGATTCGACCAGATAGCTTCTTCGACGACACGTTTTTGCTGCAACATTTCGGCTGCGTTCTTGAAGCGCTCGTGCTCAATAAGGCGGTCAACCAGCTCCTTACGAGGATCCTCTTCTGGCGATATTTTGTCGAGCTCCGGATCTCTTGGGAGCAGCAGCTTGCTTTTGATATGAATCAGAGTCGCGGCCATATAGACGAACTCTGAGCTGAGCTCGATGTCCAGTTCCAACGCCTTCTGCATGTATTCCAGATACTGCGACGTGATACGCGCGATGGGGATGTCGTAGATATTGATTTCCTGCCTGCGGATCAGATCGAGCAACAGATCCAGCGGGCCCTCGTACTGCTCGAGATGGAAGTTCAAGGGCGACGACACTAGCTACACCATAACACGCGAAACGGCTGTATTTAGCTGGTTTGGAGGTCCCTTGCCGGTAGAGGAATTCTGTTTTTGGAAGCTCTTGTGGGGCAGGCTTTAGCCTGCGGGCGGGCTTCAGCCCGTCTGTATTGAGGCGCTCGACCACCGGTATTGCCCGGGCGATGCGGCGAGTCCCGCCCTCACGGGGTTTTGAATGATGTAGTTCTCAATGCGCAGGAGCTCTTCGGAACTGCGCACGAAATGATCATAGCTTTCGTCTTGCCAGAAACTCTGCCCGGTTTGACTGAGCAGCTTGTTAGCGTATCGTGCGCTTGCGTCTTTCAGTTTTCGCATGAGTTGAGAAACTTCCACCTGTGGCGTGATCAACAGGTGAACATGGTTTGGCATCACTACCCAGGCGTGCAGCAGGTAATCGTAGTCGGCGCCCCTTCGAATAGCGTCGACGACCACCTGAGCGATGGCCGTCATGCTGAGATACATTGGACCGGCCCGACCCTCATCCAGCAACCGGTCCATGCAGGCGAATGCCTTGCCCGAAGGCAAAGTGCCGCTGGAAAAGACTCGCGCGGGTGGCAGGCTGCCGTACAGACGGAACGTGATAAAGAGAGTTCACCTACGGCATGGGATGTGGAAGACGCCGATGCGAGATGTCCATTCACTGTTCGTGGGGGAGCAAGGCGGAGAATGTCTTTCGGCAGACCAGTAAAGCGGGCTGAAGCCCGCTGCTGGCTTAAGCCCGCCCCCACAAAGGCTTCTAACAAGAGTGGCAATGGGACGGCACCTATGCTTCTGCCAGCGTGTTCACGCTCAGCGGCCGCCGCGCCTCGAAGGTGGCGATTTCAGGTTCCTGTTGCAAGATATAGCCGAGTTCGTCAACGCCGTTGAGCATGCAATGGCGGGCGAATTCGTCGATCGGAAACGTGACCGCGGAGCCATCGGGCAGAAACAACTTCTGCTGCTCTAAATCAACCGATACGGTTGCAGCCGGATCGGCGGCGACAGCGGCGAAGAGCGCCTGATGCGCATCGCGGGGAACGATGATGGGCAGCAGAGAGTTTTTCAAGGCATTGCCGCGGAAGATGTCGGCAAAGGACGTGCTGATCACCGCGCGAAAACCATACTGGGTGAGGGCCCACGGTGCATGCTCACGGGAACTGCCGCAGCCGAAATTGTCTCCCGCGAGCAGGATTTGGGCCGCATGTCCCTCCGGTTTGTTGAGAAGGAAATCGTGTTTGGGCTGTCCGTTCGCATCATAGCGCCAATCGAAAAAGAGCTGATCGCCTAAACCGGCTTTGGACGTGGTTTTGAGGAAACGCGCCGGGATGATCTGATCGGTATCGACATTGTCGATCGGAAGCGGAGCCAAACGGCTGGTGAAGGCAGTAAATTTCTCCATGCGGTTCTCCTAGAACAGAGTGCGGACATCCGTCACGACGCCCGTCAGGGCAGTTGCCGCGGCAGTGAGAGGACTCGCCAAAAACGTTCGCCCGCCTTTCCCCTGACGTCCTTCGAAGTTGCGGTTGCTGGTTGAGACGCTGTATTCGCCCGGCTGCAATTGATCTCCGTTCATGGCAATGCACATGGAACAGCCCGCCTCGCGCCAATCTGCGCCGGCATCTTTGAAAATCCGGTCGAGCCCCTCGGCTTGCGCCTGCTGTTTAATTAACTGCGAACCGGGAACGACCATGACCCGAACGTTTGGGTTGATTTTGCGGCCTTTCAGTATTGCGGCGGCAGCCCGAAGATCGGAAATTCGGGAATTCGTGCAGCTTCCGATGAAGACCACGTTTACAGGATGGCCGAGCAGCGGCTTTCCGGACGGCAGATCCATGTATCGCAGGGCCTTGCCGAGCGTCTCACGTTCCACCGGATCGGCCACGGACGCGGGATCGGGAACCGGCGCGGTAATGCCGATCCCCATGCCGGGATTCGTGCCGAAGGTGATCATCGGCTCGAGAGCGCTGCCATCGAGCTCGATGCGCTTATCGAAGCGCGAGCCTGGATCGCTCGGCAATTGGCGCCAGAGGCTCAGAGCGCGATCCCACTCCCGTCCTTTGGGCGCATGCGGGCGGCCGGCGATGTATTGGTAGGTCGTTTCGTCCGGCGCGATCAAACCGGCGCGCGCGCCGCCTTCGATGGACATATTGCAAATGGTCATTCGCTCCTCCATGGAGAGCGAACGGATAGCCGGTCCGGAATATTCGAAAACGCATCCGGTTCCACCGCCAATGCCGATCCGGGAGATCAGGTTCAGGATGATGTCCTTCGCAGAAACGCCTGGCTTGAGCGCGCCCTCAACGCGCACTTCATAGGCCTTTGGGCGAGTCTGGAGCAGACATTGAGTTGCGAGAACGTGTTCGACCTGGCTGGTGCCGATGCCGAACGCCAGCGCACCAAACGCCCCGTGCGTAGAGGTATGGCTGTCGCCGCAAACGAGCGTCATGCCGGGCTGCGTCAGGCCTTGTTCGGGGCCGATGACGTGCACGATGCCTTGCTTGTCGCTGTGCGGGCCAAAAAACGGAATCCCAAAATCGTTGCAGTTCTTCTCGAATTGCGTGATCTGAGCGGCTGCGGTTTCATCGACGATCGGAAGCGAGCGGTCATATGTCGGAATGCTGTGATCCGTTGTGCCGAGGGTCAGATCGGGTCGCCGGACCTTCAGGCGGCGCTCGCGTAACCCGGAAAAAGCTTGCGGTGATGTGACCTCATGCACCAGATGCAGGTCGATGTAAAGAAGAGTGGGGGCTCCGGGGCGGTCGGAAACCACGTGGCCGTCCCAAACTTTCTCGATGATGGTCCGCGGAGCCGGGGCCGCTTCGTTTCCTTCAGGCATATGCTTCCTTACTTCATTATTTCGATTTATTCGATATGATTTGGCGAAATTCACGCGGAAACTGCGCGCGCCGAGAGAGCGGCGCAAATTGCATCGCCCACTTCGCTGGTGGTCGCGGCACGGGCGGTTGGCTTCAGATCGGCTGTTACACGCCCGCTGTTCAAAACTTGATCAATTGCCCGGTTGACGGCTGCCGCTTCGTCCACCAGGCCGAAACTGTACTCGAGCATGGCCGCAACGGAACCGATCGCTCCCAGCGGATTGGCCTTATTCTGACCGGCGATGCCCGGAGCGGATCCGTGCACGGGCTCATATAGGCCGACCCAGGCTCCGCTGGGCCGCTGGTCTCCGAGGGAAGCGGAAGGCAGCATACCGATCGAGCCCGCGAGAACCGCACCTTCGTCGCTCAGAATGTCGCCGAACAGATTTTCCGTCAAAATGACGTCGAACCGCTTCGGAGTGAGCACCAACTGCATCGCGCAGTTGTCGACCAGCAGGTGATCGAGGACAACATCGGGGTAAGTGATCGCGATTTCGGTGACAACCCGCCGCCAGAGCTGCGAATTTTCCAGCACGTTCGATTTGTCAACGCTGGTCAGCTTCTTGCGCCGTTTTCGCGCGAGCTGAAATGCCATGTGCGCCACACGTTCGATCTCCGGGCGGG
Organism: uncultured Acidobacteriaceae bacterium; assembly: GCA_963722935.1. GTDB lineage: Bacteria > Acidobacteriota > Terriglobia > Bryobacterales > Bryobacteraceae > Bog-105. The sequence goes on from CAVROY010000004.1 coordinate 1,840,387, forward strand.
TGTACGTCATCGTATTCACTGCGCGCTCGGCAGAACCCGTGCCTGAGATGCCACGCGGAGTGCCGTAATACAATCCGCCCGTCAGTTCGCGGACGATAATCATGTCGGCGCCGTCCACCAGTTCATTCTTGAGCGGCGACGAATCGAGGAGCGCCGCATAGGAGCGCACCGGGCGAAGGTTCGCGTATACGCCGAGCGCCTTGCGTATTCCGAGCAGACCGCGTTCCGGTCTCTTTTCGGGAGGAGCGTTGTCGAACTCGGGCAAACCTACCGCGCCCAGAAGCGTAGCGTCCGCCTGCAAGGCCAGCTCGCGCGTTTCCTCCGGAAAGGGATTGCCGGTCTGATGGATCGCGACGCCGCCCAGCAGTCCTTCATTGAGGGATAGCGAGTGCCCTCCCGAATCGGTGATGTGCTGCAGTACCTTTACTGCTTCGCGCGTGACTTCGACACCGATACCATCGCCGGGCAGAACCAGAACGTTTAGCTGCATTCAGTGCGCGGCCGTCGTTTGTGCGGTTTCGGCCTGGGCTGCAGACCGGGATCTCACCTCCCGCAGGATTACCAGGATTTCGTCGTTGCGAAGCCCCTTCTTCCGGTCGGCAACCACTGTGAAACGGTGATAGACGTCATCCAGCTCTTCGCGCGTGAGTTCGAAATCCCAGGTCTTCCGCCCGCCTTTTCAAGGCATGCCGGCCGCTGTGTTTTCCCAAAACGATCCGGCCTTCGGGCACACCGACGCTGGCAGGATCCATGATCTCGTAAGTGCTGCGTTCCTTGAGATACCCATCCTGATGAATGCCCGCTTCATGCGCAAACGCGTTCTCGCCGACAATGGCTTTGTTCGGTTGCGGGCCGAAGGTGATAAGCTGCGCGAGCATCTGGCTGGCAGGATAGAGCTTATCGGTGTGGATCTTAGTCTCGAATGGAAGCCGGTCATGGCGCGTTTTGATGGCCATCACAACTTCTTCGAGCGCCGCATTCCCGGCACGCTCGCCGATTCCGTTGATGGTGCACTCCACCTGACGGGCGCCTGCTTTGACTGCGGCTAACGAGTTGGCAACTGCGAGGCCCAAATCGTCATGGCAGTGAACGCTGACCACCGCACGATCGCCCAACAGCTTCACGATGCGGCCAATCAGTTCCCCATATTCGTCGGGAACGGAGTAGCCTACCGTATCGGGAAGATTGACGGTGCGGGCGCCTGCCTCCACCACGGCTTTACAGATCTCTTCCAGATATCCGATTTCCGTGCGGGTAGCATCTTCTGCGGAGAACTCGACATCATCTGTATAGTTGCGAGCCAGAGCGACTGCCGCGACCGCGTCATCCAAGACCTGCTGCCGGCTCTTTCGGAGCTTGTATTTGAGATGAATATCGCTGGTTGCGATGAATGTGTGAATACGTGGACGTTTGGCGTGCTGCAATGCCTCGGCGGCACGCTCCACATCCAGCGTGCAGGAGCGCGCGAGCGCAGCGACTTGCATCCACGGGAATTGCCGGCTCACGGCATCGACCGCTTCAAAGTCCCCTTCCGATGCAATCGGAAACCCGGCTTCGAGAATGTCAACGTCAAGATCGACCAGCCGGCTTGCCATTTTCAGCTTCTCCGGCATCGTCATACTGCAACCGGGGGATTGTTCACCGTCGCGCAGAGTAGTATCGAATATATAAACTCGGCTCAAATGGGTACTCCTGTTCGTGGGGCTCCGAATCCATACTAGGCGAAAGCAGTGGATTATGCAAATTTATAGCTCGCCGACATTGTATAAGAAATGGTTATGGTATAAGAATATGGCCTGGTGGCCTTTATGGAACTTTATCCGCTAAAAGTATTTCTGACCGTAGCGACCGAGCGCAGTTTTTCACGCGCCGGAGAGAAACTGCTGCGCACGCAGCCTGCGATTTCCATCGCCATCCAGCGTTTAGAGAGCGATTTAAAGGAGAGACTGATTGACCGGTCCGGCCGGGAGTTACTGTTAACGGATGCAGGACGCGTCGTATTGGAGTATGCCCGCCGGTTTCAAAACCTGGAAGCCGATCTGGAGAATGCGCTGCGTGAGCTGAAGGACAATTACGCAGGCCGTTTGTCGATCGGGGCGAACGAATCCACTTCGCTCTATCTGATTCAGCATATTGAGCAGTACCGGCGATTATTCCCCAAAGTGAAGGTCCAGGTGCGGAGAACCGAATCGAGCAAGATTCCATCGCAGTTGCTCGACGGGGAACTGGAACTCGGAGTGATCAGCTACGATCCGGGCGACGATCATCTGTTGTCCCAAATCATCTACACGGACCGGCTGACGCTGATCGTCTCTCCGCAGCATCGATTCGCGGACCGCGTCGAGATCTCCATTTCCGAACTGGATATGGAGACATTCATCGCACACAACGTGATTTCCCCTTATAGAGAGGCCGTTTTGCGGGAGTTTCAGAAGTACAAAGTGCCGCTTAATATGGACGTAGAAATGCCGACGGTGGAGACGATCCGACGTTTAGTGCAAGACAATGAGGGTGTCGCGTTTGTTCCGAGGATGTGCGTCGAGCAGGAAATCAAGCAAGCTCTGCTAAACGAGATTCGGGTGAAAGAGCTGAATCTCGAACGCAACATCCGTCTGGTCTACCCGGCGCGCCGGGCACTGAGCCACGCGGCGAAAGCATTCCTGGAAGTCGTCAAGCGCGGAAACGGTGTAGTTTCGGCGCCGGCTCCGGCGTGAGCCAGACGGCTAACGGCCGTCCTGAAACGTCCATTGCAATCGCAGGGGGCGGCATCATCGGGATGTCGCTCGGCTGGCGGTTGGCTCAAAAGGGCTGGCGCGTTACGGTGTTCGATGCGGGCCAGATCGGCGGTGAAGCGAGCTGGGCAGGCGCCGGAATGCTCTCGCTCGGAGGTGAAATCGAAGAGGGTTCGCCGCTCGCGACGCTTGCCATCACATCCCGAGCGCTTTACAAACAATTCGTGCTGGAACTGGAGAAGGCGTCTGGCATAGCCATTGATTTTCAGGAATGCGGCGCGTTAGATGTCGCCTATTCGGCGGACGAATTTCAAACTCTAGACAGGCGCGCGTCGGCGCAGGCACGCCTCGGAATTTCCTCCAAACCTGTGAGCGCGGACCGCGTGTCGATGTTTTGGCCCCGTATACAAACCTCGGGTCTTATGGGCGCGCGATTCTATCCGGACGATGCGATCGTGAATCCGCGCGAGGTGATGGCCGCTTTGGAAGTCGCGTGCCGGAAGTCCGATGTGGAGATGGTGCCATCCTGCGCGGTGACTCACGTCGAAATAGGGCGCGCGGGAACAAACGTTGTCAGCGCGCGAGGGGCGCGGAGCTACAGTGCCACTGTAATCGCGGCCGGCGCCTGGAGCAGCAGCATCGAGATGACAGGAGTCGCACCCTTGCCGATTGCGGAGCCGGTCAAAGGCCATTTGATCGGTTATGCGCAGCCGGAGCAGACGTGCCACACGATCATCCGGCACGGACACACCTACCTGTTCCAGCGTGCGAATGGCTTGCTGATCGCCGGCGCGTCGGTAGAACATGCCGGGTTCGACCGCACGATAGATCCCGAGATCGCGGCCCAGCTTGCTAAAGAGGCAAGCCGCCTGTTTCCCCACCTTGGCGAAACTGCGCCTACCGAGACTTGGACAGGTTTCCGGCCGGGGGGTGAGGCTTTGCACATCGGCGCGTGGCATTCCGAACGCTTGTATCTCGCGTACGGCCACTATCGAAACGGTATTCTGCTGGCCCCGATAACGGCGCAAATTTTATCGGCCGAGATCAGCGCCAATTTGGAAACGCGTTAGCGCGCTGGCGCTGCACCTCGAGAATCAGGGACGGTACACGCGAGCGCCGCTTCAGCAAGGTTTCCAAAAGCTGCTCGAGCGCTTCTCCATCGCCGTCGAGCCAGGCGCGTGGGATTTCTTTCCAGGCCGAATCGATCACCTCTACCGGAAAGCTGGCGATCATATCCAACCACGGTTGAAAAGAATCGAGCGAGCGCACGGCATCGTATACCGAGGTTCGAAAGTATAGCCCCTGAATGGGCGAATCCTGAAATTGCCAGCTCGCACCGCTGAAAGCGAATCCATGGTCGATCATTTGGGCGAAGAAGCCGACTCGGGCAGGCGTTTCGCCCTTCAGCGGCGTCCAGGTTTTCGCACGAGCCCGAAAAAAAACGGCTTGGCGTGAGTCTGCATTGGCGACCCATTTGTCAAAGGCTAAGATGCCAAGGAAATCGACACGATTTTCCACCTGCCCGAGCAGTTTGTCCGGCAGGAAATCGAAAAGTGCGACTCGCTCCGGATGGACTGCCAGACGGGAGCCAAAGTGAAGACCGGGGGCTACAGGCTCGCGGCGCGCACCGATGGAAAGATACGTGTCGGGATTCCCCGCCACAAACTCAGGAGTGATTTCCAAAACGGCCGTTTCGGGAACGTGGATCTGCAGATACCGGAGCAGGGCGCACGCCAGCCATTCATTGATCAATATGCGCCGATGCTGCGGGTTATTGGTGAATTTGACTACGTAGAAGCCGCCGTCTTCCCCCTCGATCAGGTGAGCTTGCGCTCCGCCGCGCATCTTGCGGATCAAGTTTCGGGCGCGAACCGGCATGGCGGAGTGTAGAAGAGTGGGAAACAGGCGGCAGGCAGCCAGGCGAAAGCAACGCTGGCAGCTCCGCCGCAGACCATTGATAGGCTAAAGGTTAGATCCACCTAGTGAGGAGCATAACGAAGCATGGCTGAGGACAACTCAGAGAAGCAGTACCCGAGAAGCACTCCAGACGAAATCGCGCTCGAGTTGATGAAGTTCATCGCGGTCACAACCGGGTACGGCAGAGGCGGCCCCAGCACGGGTTTCGGAGGAAAGGGTCCTCGCTCGAGCGAAGAGTACGCAGACGTGCTGCTGGAGCTGTTCGAACGCTGCCGCGCGGTCGTTCGCAAATCGAAGTAGGCTCGCTTAGAGAAATTACGGGCGCGGACCGGTCGCGACCGGCACAGAAACGCCCGTTTGAGCTTATCTCCGCTTCCGGGCCGACTTCTTCTGCGGGCTCTTCTTGGAAGAACTCTTCTTAGAAGAACTCTTCTTGGCAGCGGTCTTTTTCGCAGGCGTCTTCTTAAAAGCGGACTTCTTGCCGGTGGCCTTTTTGCCAGCAGTTTTCTTCTGCGCCGATTTCTTGCTGGCGACTTTCTTGGCGGAAGCCTTCTTAGAACTGGTCTTCGCGCTCTTCTTGGCTGAACCACCCTTGGACGCCGCTTTCTTGGAGGGCGCTTTCTTGCTCGAAGTTCGGCTGCTGCCGCCAGCGGATGCTTGCTTTACAGGACTCTTCTTGGCTGGCGCAGCGCTCTTCTTGGCGGACGAACTCTTTTTCGATGCAGCCTTCTTTGCAGACGGCTGCTGCTCGATTTCGACACCGCCGAGCGCTTCGGACACATCCGCGCCAGACTCTCTGCCCGATCGCGACTGCGAACCGCCCGCCTCCTCGCCGCCGGAGCTTTCACTTTCACGCTTCGAGGCTCCGCGCTTGGATGCGGTCTTCGCCGCAGGCGGCTCTTCTAGCTCGTCTTCTTCGTCCTCTTCGTCGTCTCCATATTCGTTCTTGTCCGACTCCATCTCTACGTGCTCATCTTCGTAGTCGAAGTCGTCTTCTTCATCGTCCGGCCGAAGCCGGTATCCTAGACTCACGCACTCCTCCTTTCGCATCTCTCGCTAAGGTCGAGATGATGCAAGCAGCAAAATGATTTCACAAGCTGTGAGGAATGGCAAGAGATAAGTGCAAAAAGGAGTTGAAGTGCGCGGTTCTCTCGCCAGCGATGAACAAAAAGGAGTCAGAGAAGTGGCGAGTTACTACCGCAAGCTGGCGGTGCGGAGAGCAGCCTTGCGATGCAGAACCTGCGTGGGCAAGCGCCGCCCGGCAGCGACATGCGCGCTGTGCTCGCTCGAATTCGCTTTGCCCGATCGAAACGTTCCCGCAAACGTGCTCTTTGCGCGAGTGTTCCGCGCGTTGTGAGCCGCTGGATGTTCGGGATGATACGAAGCAGGGATCAATAGTACATCGCCGGCTTCCAGGGAATCCGCGGCTCGATTGACTGCCGCGATTCGATCCGCACTGAGGTGATACGTCCTCGCAATCGTTTCCAGCGTGTCGCCCGCCTCGACATGGTGCAAACGCCACGCCTGCCGATTTTGTGCGGGCACACTTTCAAGCGCCGCTTGGGCCGTTTCGCTCGACCCCTTGGGAACGTGAACTGCGAAGCCCGCTGGCGCAACGCTCTTCAGGAGTGATGGATTGAGGTCGCGAATGACGGATACGGGCTGCATGGTCGCGTCCGCCAACAGATTCAGATTAGTCGACGCGGTGAGCTGTAGAGAATCGTATTCGACGGCAGGATCCACTTCGATGTTTTCAAGCCCATAATCCTTGGGATTCTTCGCCATGATCGTCATGGCCACAATAATGGGCACATAGGTTGCCGTCTCTTTTGGCAGGGCGTGACGCTTCAGCAATTCCCAATAATCGGCGTAACCGGTCCGCTCGACGGCATGATCGACGACGCCGGGGCCGCAGTTGTAGGCCGCCATAGCCAGATACCAGTCTCCATAACGCGCATAGAGACTCTTCAGATAATGGGCAGCGGCGCGTGTGGCTTTCTCCGGATCCAGCCGCTCGTCGTATACAGGCGTATGGGCCAGCGCATAATCGATGCCGGCGGCATACGTGAACTGCCACATCCCGACGGCGCGTTTATAAGAAACCGCGCGCGGCAGGAAGCCTGATTCAGCCTGGGCCAGATACATCAACTCTTGCGGCACACCCTCTTCCGCGAAGATCTGCTCGATGAGCGCTTTGTAGCGACCGGAGCGCTGCAGCCCGTTCACTAGCGTTCTGTGTCCACGCTCGGTGGAAAAGTAATTGATATAGCCCAGAACGGGATCGGAAAGCTCTAAGGGTATGCCCGAGGTGGTGGCATGAAGTTCGGTCTCGAGCTTAGGCGCGAGAGCCGGGTCCACCGGGAAGGTCATATGGCTGATCTCATCGATGGGCGCTTTATCGAAAGCGACGGAATCCTGCTCGGTTTGTCCGGCTCCCAACTTCTCGACGTCGAAGCGATAGACCAGATCGCAGATTTCATCCAGACGGCGGTCGATGCGGCGGCGGTCCGGCAAGGAATCCGGAGCGCTCAGCAGCACCTCGACGGCAGCGTCGAATTGGCGCTTTGCGCCCTCCAGATTGCCCTCAAAGTATAATTTTCGGCCGGTGTTGAAATCGGAATCCGCCTGCTTCAGCAAAGCGTCTGTAGCGGGCGAACGGGTTTCTGAGGGATCGTCGGTCGCGGCTGTGAAATCCGGCGAGGATTCGTCGGGAAGCGCGAGCTCGCCGGCATCCACATAAGCAGTTTCCGAATGACCGCTGGCTGTCGCCGCTGCGAAAGCGTGTGAAGTAGTGAGGGTGAATATCGCTGCGAAAAAGATCCCAGTGTAGGCGCTGCGTGATCTGAGCATCATTCGATAAGCGTCTTTTATGGTTCCGAGAGTTCGTAACGGAACCATTACTCTAACCCAGTCTGAAGACCCCGGTCAAGTTTATAAGACTAGGGATTTCCAAATTGCGTATCGACTTCCAAAGCTCATAGTTCGATCCCCCGAATGGCGATTCAGGTGCTAAGCGAATAGCGCTTGGCAGGAATTAGGCCCAGAATCAGCGGCTTAGCAGAATGCTACCCTGCCGGCCCAAGGACTGCTAGGGTTAACGCGTTGGTACCGGCTGCAAGGTTCGATTCGAGATCACGCGGTCGATCATGCCATATTCGAGTGCGGCCGCAGGTTCCAGGATGTAGTCCCGATCCACGTCGCGTGAGATCTTGTTGACCGGCTGGCCCGTTGCCTCCGCCAGAATCTCGTTCAGGGACTGGCGCATGCGGAGGATTTCACGAGCGTAGATATCGATATCGGCGGCCTGCCCGCCCAAGCCGCTCATGGACGGTTGGTGGATAAGGATACGCGAATTCGGCAGGCTGAAGCGCTTTCCCTTCGTTCCACAGGCCAGCAGAACCGCCGCCATGGATGCGGCCTGCCCAATACAATACGTCACGATATCGGGTTCGATGAGCCGCATGGTGTCCAGAATGGCCAATCCGGCCGTAATGGAGCCACCCGGCGAGTTGATATATAGCGAAATGTCCCGCTCGGGATCTTCGGCGGCCAGAAATAGCATCTGGGCCATCACCAGGTTCGCTACGTTGTCGTCGATCGGGGTGCCGAGAAAGATGATGTTCTCCTTCAGCAACCGGGAGTAGATGTCGTAGGCGCGTTCGCCCCGCGAGGTCTGCTCAACCACCATTGGGACAAGTACTGAGTTGTTCATCCAAGCTCCTTTACTGCAAAGCTTTTCCGCAAATTTGTGAAAAATCGAGGCGGTAACCCCATGATATAGGATGCCGCCGGTTTCCGGGCGGAAGAACGTGCTTTACTGCGGCTATTGACGCTTCTAGTCGTGTGCCCGCATAGTAAAAAGAAGGGCGTTGTTTTCTTGTGCTTACAAGGCGCGACTCATTTTCGGGTGGGATTGCGTCAAAAACTTTCGTAGGCGTGACTCTGCGGCTAATTCTTTAGGTTGGCTCAGACGATTAGGTGAATAAAGCACAAAAACGGAGCCTGCAGTACCTATGAAGGTTTTGATAGCCGATGACGACGCGACCTCCCGGACGCTGCTGCGCAAGTCTGTGCTGCGTTGGGGATACGAAGTCGTTGTGGCATCGAATGGCTCCGAGGCTTGGGGGATTCTAGAGGCAGGCGACTCGCCGCCTTTAGCCATCCTCGACTGGATGATGCCTCACGTAACCGGGCCGGAACTCTGCCGGCAGGTACGAGCCAACCGGCGGGAGCCGTACACTTACATCCTGCTGCTTACCTCGATGGATTCCAAGGACGCGACGGTTGAAGGCTTAGACGCGGGCGCGGACGACTACATCGTGAAGCCTTTCGATGAGCACGAGTTGCAGGTGCGCTTGCGGGCCGGGAAACGGATCATCGATTTGCAGATGGACCTTTTGCTCGCGCGCGAGGAACTGCGCGAACGCGCCAACAAAGACCTGCTGACGATGTTGCCGAATCGTCCCGCCATTTCCGCGGCACTCGAACGCGAGCTGTCGCGCTGTCATCGGGACCGGCGAACGGTAGGTGTGATTCTGCTGGACATCGATCATTTTAAGAAGATTAACGACACTTTCGGCCACTTTGCAGGAGACGCCGTCCTTCGGGAAACAGCCGTCCGGCTGCGGCATAACATGCGGCCGTACGATTCGGTGGGACGCTATGGCGGCGAAGAGTTTCTGGTAGTGCTGCCAAATTGCGATTTAGAGCAGGCGAGCGCCCAAGCCGAGCGCATGCGCCACCGTTTGGAATCGGCAGTGATGCGGGTGGATGGAGAGGAAATGCGGGTCTCGGCCAGCTTCGGAGTCACTGTTTCCGACGGCTCCGAGCGTGGGCCGGATGTCTTTTTGCGGGTCGCCGATGAAGCTTTGTACCGTGCAAAGGCCAACGGCAGGAACTGTGTTTCCAGCATGACGCTGGATGAATCTGCGGTTCGTTTAGCTCAATAATTAGACGGCCGGACGCGACAGTATTCCGCTGGTATACTGTGATCGATTGCGCCCGTAGCTCAGTTGGATAGAGCGTCTGGCTACGAACCAGAAGGTCGGCAGTTCGAATCTGTCCGGGCGCACCAGATAACCAATTCAAAGACTGCCGATCGGAAGTAGACGGTGCTCACGAGACAGGCAGGGCCGTCAGAATGGTCAGATGCTCAACTGCAAGGTACTCACCCGTGTTGTGCGTCGCAAGTGGTACGTTGAGCTGCACGGCCGCGGCTGCTATCCAGGCATCGGCGAACGTAATCGGACGACCTTTCGTCTCAGAGTTTCTCTTGATCTGTGCCCACAGGCGAGCAGTCTCGGGGTCTGGCCGTAGAGGTGTAAAGCGGGTTAGAAACCGGCGCATGAGGTCGCGTCGCCTGACGCCCCAGTTCTTGGCCTCCATACCGTACTCGATCTCAGCGAGTGTGATTAGCGAAACTGCTAAGGACTTGCCGGCGAGAAGAGCCTGATAAGCCGGAGCAAGCGGATGGGATTTGAACAGGAACGAAACGACATCCATATCCACAACGGCGGCCGTCGTGGCGTCCATCAGAGGCTGATTGGCCGAGAGCCTTCTTTTCGGAGCGCCCGGATCAACGCGACGAACTCTTCCGCGCCCTGTGGATCATACTCAGTGTCCGTCTTCAGGTCCTCGATGCTGACCGGCGGCTTAAGGACCAGACCCGCCGGAAGTCGCACTTGATCAGCTCCCGGTTCGGTCTTGTCGGCCCGCTGTGGCATCTCGGTTCTTAGCTTAAGCGGGCTTGACGGCTCCTTTCTCATTCAGAGCGACCGGGCGAGAGCCTTCCTTCCGACGCCCTCACCGCACCATCACGCTAGTCTCTTACGTCTTCATGCGAGCCATGAAGTAAAAGCCGAACAGCGCAAAGATAATATCCGGCGACCAGGCGGCCATCATCGCCGGGAGCTGGTTTAGATCGCCGATCTGCTCGAAGACGGTTCCGATGGTCCAATACGCAATCGCGATGCCGAAGCTGATACCAACGCCCGTCATGGCGCCGCGATTTCCCGCAATGAACGCGAACGGAACGCTCAAAACTGCCATGATGAACGCGAAGAGCGGTACGGCGAACTTCTTGTAATACTGGACCCGCAACGGAATTGTATTATTGCCGCTGGCCTGGAGCTCGCGGATGTATTGCCCCAGTTCTTCGAAGTTCATCTCCTTGTACTCTTTCTCTTCGCGGACGAACCAAGACGGAGCCTCGGTCAATTCAGGAAAAGATGCACTCGAGCCGTAGAACCATCTGTACGAATCCGTCTGGTCGCTTGTATCGTGGCTCATACCGTTCTGGAAGATCCAGGTATGCAGGTTCGGCTCCCAGCGCGCCTTGTCCGCGGAAATCTGGCGAACGATCGCGAATGTCTCCGGGTTGACCTCGTACACGTTTACCTTCGACATGACGGCCTGATGCGGGTCGATGTACTGGTAGTTGTAGATACTGGGCCCTTGACCGTGCAGCCAATGGCGGTCCCTACCGCTACGCAGATACGTGGCGACCGGTTTGTTCTTGATAATCGCGCGCAGCGTTTCCTGGCGGCGATTCGCTTCCGGAATGTAATAGTGATCGAACGTGAAAAGCAGCACGCTGACCAGCAGGCTGGCGCAAAGAACGGGTGCGGCGAGGCGATGGACGCTAACTCCCCCGGCCTTGAAGGCCGTGACCTCGTTGTACTTGGTCAGAATGCCAAAGCAAATCAGGGACGCAACCAGGGTGCCAATGGGAGTGAGCTGATAAATCAGGCCGGGCGCGAGGTGGTAAAGGTAATCGATCATGGTTGACATGCCGATGTCGTTCTTGATCATGTCGCCGAGCAGCTCAAAAAACGTGAATACTTCGATCAGGGCGACAAGCGCGGTCACCAGCACGGCGAAGTAAAAGAGGAATCCGTTCAGCACGTAGCCATCGATGAGCATCGGCCGGAAGCCAACGCGGCGAAATGGAGTGGCGACCGCCAGACGAGCCGATCCGTTTCGAAACGACTTGAGATAGTTGGCGGTTTGCTGGCCAAGGCTCTGCAGCCAGGCCACAATGTCGCGATCTCCCGGCCTCTCGAGGCGCGTCATGAGCAGGATGCCTACGATGGAGAACACCACGTCCGGAGTCCAGACAGCGACCGGCACCGGCAGACTTCCTTTGCGCGCCAAGCCAATCAGCGTAATGAAACCGAGATAGTAGAGAAACGCGACCGCAACCGTCACGATGAAGGCCGCGGATTTGCCGCCTTTGCGCGAAGAAACGCCCAGTGGAATGCCGACCAGCGCCAGCAGCACGCAAGCTAAAGGCAATGCAAAGCGTTGATGCAGCTCGATGGCCGCATCCACATAATCTTCATGCGATAACCCGTGCTGCCGGTAGACCCGCTTATACAACGGGCCGGTGTCCATCTCCTGCACGGTTTTGTTGAGCTGTAGTTCTTCCTGCTTCTGCGCTTGCAGCGTCTGAATCTGGGTCGATGCGGCCGTGGTGATCACCTTGCCCTCTTTGTCGCGCTCGCTGGTGCGGACACCGCGCATGGCCAAAATGACGCGGTTGTTCGCGGCATCGGCGTGCGGGAGGGCGTCTTGCGCTACGATGATGCGCGGTCCTTCGCCGCGATCTTTCCCCTGCTGCTGCAATTGCTCGGGAGGCGTCACGTCGGCAATAAAGACCTGCCGCCAGACGATCTGTTTGTTCAAGGCCGTACTCACATTCCCGACGTAGAGCACGGTATTGGGAAATTGTTCGTCGAAAATGCGGGACTCGATGGCGCCCGTAAGCTGGGCGGCTGCAAAGTTGCGCGCCACCTTCGATTCCAGATGCAGCGAGAGAGGTGTCAGCCAAAGCGAAGCCAAGGCCGTGAAGAGCAGCGCAAGCGACGCGAACAGCAGCACCGGGCGAGCGACGCTGGCGCTCGAAATACCGGAAGCGCGCATCGCCGTGATTTCACTGTCGGCGGACATGCGGCTGAGGCCGATGAGAATGCCGACTAACACGCCCAGTGGCAGGGCGAAGGGAATCGTGGAGGGCAAGGCGTAAAGCAGCAGGCGCGCGATGACCGCGGCGGGCGCGGAGGTCTTGACCAGCAGAACCGAAAGGCGCTCAATGGTTCGCAGAAACAGTACGAAAACAAAGAGAAGCGTGCCCAGGCTCGCGCTGGTGAATACTTCCCGAAAGATCGCTCTGCTAAGAATCCGCATGAGCTTTAGGGTTGAGGTATGAGTGCGGGAGGGGGGACGATGGGAGCCTTACCTGCCTCGTCTTCCGCGCGGGCAAGATCGAGGCTGTCGAACAGCAGAGAAGGGCAAATGACAGATGAGGTGGTCGCATCCGAACCGGCACCGGCGAGATTGAAGCTCGAACCATTGTTCACATAATTGAGGACGTACGGACGATCGGAAGCGGCATCGACATCGCGCAGATCTTTTGCGCTGAATTCTCGGAAGCGCCATCCGCGGACGAGTTCCTCGTGTCCGTCTGGATAGACGCGGTACGCAAGCAGGGGCACGTTCACGGTGCGGGAATAGCCATTCTTCTGAAGCTGCCGCGCGATGCTCTGCAGTTCCTGAAATCTCGCAGTGGAAGGGAAATCCAAGCGGCGCACGAGGACGCCGTATTGCAACCCGGCTGTTTTTACTTTCTCGAGAAGCTTCGCTTTCAGCTGCGCCTCCGATACGCCGCCATCGGCATGCACAAATAAGTTGCCGATTACCGCTGCTTCGGATCCCCAGCCGCCGGGCAAGCGCCCATGTCCGTTTGAAACCGCGAAGCGCCCAACCGGCAAGCGGCTGAACAGAAATCCCTTAAGAACGCCTTTATCGACGATGGTGACGCGCTGCGCGGGGACGCCTTCATCGTCCACCTGGTAGTAGCCGGCGAGAACCGTGCCATGAAACTGCTGCTCTTCCGGATTATCGACGATGGTCAACCAATCGGGCGCCACTTTCGAGCCGACGCGCGTAGCCCAGACGCTCTCAATCACCTGGGAACCCGGATCGTTTGCGCCCGGCGGAGCGAGCGGCTTGCGCTCCAGCCGGACGGCATCGGCCAGAATATCGGCCATCAGCTCGGCCGCGGCCTCCTGCTCAAAGAGTATGGGGCCGCTGTAATCTTCTGCGACGGGCGCCTTGGTGAGCGCTTCCGTATCGGCGCCGATCGTATCTGCCGCTTTTTCGAGGTCCTGATCCTTGGGAAGCTCAGACGGTCGCAGCACCGTAAAAAACTGGTGGTTCCAAACCCTGCTTCCATCGGGCGCCAGCCCACTCGATTGAATTTCGATTTCGCTTAAGTCCTCCGGAAAGCGCGCGACGGTACCTTCCGTGTTCACGATGCGATAGGTGGACCCGATGCTACGCAGCGTCACACCCGAGTTGGTGACACCCGGATGCGCAACAAAGCGGGCCGAAATTTGCCGGATGAGATCTTGCCAATGCTTCTGATCGATTTTCAGCGCCGCAACGGGTTGGATCAGATGAACGGGAGTTGCGGTGGAGAAATCGGGAGTGCTATCGGGTTCCGCAATTTCGCGCAACACTGTCCGTTTGCGGGTGATTTGGTCCGTCGCCGCTTTGTACAGACTGTCGGTCGATAGCCACAGATCCGTTCGCATCACCTGGTAATCGTCGTCGATGGGGAAGAAGCCCAGACGTGCATTCCCTGCGAAGATCGAATTCGTGTTGTCGAACTTGTAATCACCGATACGGACTTCCACATCCGGCCGGCGGAAATGAATGCGGCTTGACGAAGTCACACCCCCGAGGCTGGCATGGATCGATACCTCGTCGGCATCGCTGGTCTCGTACTGAATGAAATAAGGCTTGTCGAGGTTGTTGAGCTGCAGGGTCCTGGAGCGAGCCAATTCGTCGAGCATGGCGCGCAATTGGGTGTCGGCGCGCGCCTCTGCGGATGAATCGGCGACGGACACAGCCCACGAGCCTGTTACCGCTAGAGCGGCGATGCCGAACACAGCCGCGCTTCTATGGAGCTTCATTGGCCCTCCGGACGCGGCAGCAGCGGGGGCTTCGATTGAGAATTTTCCTTCTTCTGCGTTTCGATTTCCGAAACGAGGATGGCTGGCGAAACAGCGGATACGGGAATGCTGCCGGATTCCGCTCCGCAATATCCGTTGAAGACCTCAGCTCGGTCCGAGGTGGCGATTATTTTCTGGAAGCTCGCGAGCGGCGTGCCGACAATGTCGACGCCGCGGATCAATTCGTCGGGACGGCCGTCGGGAAAAACTCGATACACAACCAAAGGCACTACAGTGAACGCCTGCAAACCTTGGCGAGCCGTGGTAGTGTAGCCGCTCGAAACTTCTTCGAAGTACAGACCGTACGGTTTCGATTGGCGCTTGATCTCTTCGATGAGCTGTTTCCGCAGTTCCGCATCGGAGACCTGTTTAGAAGATTCGACGATCAGGTTTGATTGACGCGAGACGATCTCAAACCCGGGTTGACGGCGGCCATGGCCGTTGGAATGATCAAAAGCGCCCACCGGTGAACGGGATAACAGAAATGTTTTAAGGACGCCGTTCTCGACGACTTTGACGGGCCGGGCCTTTACGCCTTCATCGTCGTAATCGTAATGGCCGATCAGGTCCGTTCCGTTATAAGCCTCGCGGGTGGGATCGAAATCGACACTGATGAAATCCGGGAGGACCTTATGCCCCAGCATCTTTGTGAAGGTCTGCCCCTCGCTGACGTCCTTCTGCCGATGGCCTTCCACGCGATGCCCAAAGATCTCGTGAAAAAAGACTGCGGAAGCGCGGCCCGAAAGAATCGCCGGGCAGACGATGGGTTCAGCGGGTGGCGCGGCGACCAACGCATCCACTTTCTTTGCGACCTCTTCAACTCTTGCCTGAATGACAGCATCCGCAGGAAGATGAGTCGGGTCGGAAGCTTCGACGGTTGCAAACGTCTGCACGCCCATCCCGTCCGGCGCCAGGCCGATTCCATTGATCTCGATGCGGAAGAGATTTCGGCCCTGCTGAATTGTGGAGCCTTCGGTATTCACAAAGGTTTGGATTTCGCGTTGTGCTGCAAAGCTGATGCCCGAGCCCAGAATCTTGGGATGCGTCTTGAATTCCGCGGACCATACGCGCAGCTTTTGCGACCACGCGCTCATATTGTGAGGGTAGGTCTCGGGTAGGCGGGAAAAGCTTTGCTGCGGCTCGGCTGAAAAATCGGCGTCCTGCTCGCTCTCTTGCGCCAGAAGCTGTTCGTCTGTTTTCAATTGCAGAAAGCGGCGTGAAGCGGATCGATAGACGCGATCCGTTTCCGACCACAAAGCCCGCCGGATCTGATTCGGGTCGTCATCCAGGCTGAGTGGAGTGAAGGTGGTGAAGCGAATGCCCGAGCCGCGGTAGGGATGATAATTATCGAATTTGGCAGAGCCCACGCGGATGGTGGTGTCCACGCCTCGGCCATGGCTGTGCACATTTTCGACAAGAGCGCCCAAGGAGGCCGATGCCGAATCGCTTTCCTCATCCGTGACCTCGTAGGCCATGTAGTAGGGCGCCGGATCGCCCTTGGTCTTCAGGACAGTGAATTCGCGGTTCAACTCACCATTGAGAACGTCGATCAGTGATGCAGCGCTCGGAGCGACGACACTGTTGGAAAGGGAGAAGCAGGTTGCGGAGAGTGCGAAGGACAACGCAGCGCCCCAGACTACCGCGGATTTTGGGAGCAAATTCAAGAATAACAACCATCAGGGAATCGGCAAATGAAGGAACCGAATCAGGTTTGTCAGTCAGATTTTTCGCAGAGCTTCCGTAGCGCTTCCGTATACGGCGATCGTGCAATACCGCGCTCGGTGATAATGGCGGAAACGTAGCGGTTCGGGGTTACATCGAATGCAGGGTTTGCAACTTTGATGCCTTCGGGCGCCACGTGCACACCGTGCACGTGAGTCACTTCCCTGCCGGAACGTTCCTCGATTGGGATTTCGTCGCCGCTGGAGAGTGTCAGGTCCAGTGTGGATATAGGCGCTGCCACGTAGAACGGAACATTATTTTCTTTCGCCAGAACAGCAACTCCATAAGTGCCCACCTTATTTGCCACATCGCCGTTGCCGGCGATTCGATCGGCTCCCACGATCACGCAGCCGATCCGCCCGCTTTTTAGGAAGTGGCCCGCCATGTTATCGGTGATCACGGTGGTGTCGATTCCATCGCGCTGCAATTCCCAGGCGGTCAGGCGCGCTCCTTGCAGAAAAGGTCGCGTTTCGCCCGCGAACACGTCGATTTTCTTTCCCATTTGGACTGCGGCGCGCACCACGCCCAGCGCAGTCCCGAATCCGGCCGTCGCCAAAGCACCCGCGTTGCAATGTGTCAGCACCGTCTTCTCGTCCGGTACGAGCTCCGCTCCATACCGGCCGATCGCTTCATTGATTGCGATATCTTCTTCGCGAACTTTTCGTGCCTCCTCGACGAGCCGCGAGCGAATCTCCTCGATGGGCAGGTGCTTGACCGTCCCGTAAACATCGCGCATGCGATCGATAGCCCAGAAAAGATTGACGGCCGTCGGACGGGTCTTCGCGAGAGTCTCGCAGATGAGCGGCATATCGGTGTCCAGGTCGTTCGATCCGAGCGCGCCCAGCGCCACACCCATAGCCGCCGCCACGCCGATAGCCGGAGCGCCCCGAATAATCATATTGCGGATTGCATCGGCTACTTCGGTGTAAGAACGGCAGGTGACAAACGCCATCTCGTGCGGCAGACGAGTCTGGTCGATCATCACCACGCCATCGGGAGTCCACTCGATCGTCTCGACAGTACTGTTCGTCAATATGGAAGTAACAGGCATGTAAAAACTATTTCAGCTTGGTGATTGCAAATCCGATGACCTGGATTGCGTTAAAGCAACTGTGCATCACAACGCCTGGAATAATCGAGTTCGTCCTAGCGCGTAGCCATCCAAAAGCAACGCCCGCGAGGATTACAGCCAGCGCGTATTGCCAGGCCCACGAATATTCGGGCGCGTGCAAAGAGCCGAACAGGACGGCAGTCAGTAAAACGCCGGCGACGGTCCCCAGACTGCGCGAAAGAAGTGGCTGGAGAAATCCGCGAAAGAAAAGCTCCTCGAATAGAGGCGCCAGCACGACCGCCATAATGGCGAGCAGAGCCAGATTCCCCGGCGAGCTTGCGAGTTTATCGAACGGAGTTGGAATCTTCGGCGTGTGGATCAGAGCGGCTAAATACGAAAGCCCCAGCGCAAGTGCGACTCCGCAGATGCCGGCCACGGCGAGGTTAAAATGTGCGCGGCGCCAGCCCAGTGATCGAAACACTGGCCGCCCGTAGCGCGAGCCTAACACCAGGCGAAAAGCCAGGTAAACGATTCCGTACGCCGCCACGGTGGTGGGTAGAATTAACGGCGTTATGTCCGTTTGCAGATGCGGATCTGCGAAGGCGATCCCCGCCACGACAATGTTGACCAGAAGAAAGCCGAATGCGATTAAGAGCAGCGTTAGTCCGAGATCCCGATAGCCCCAGAACGGTTCGCGTCCAGCCGGTTCAACCGGAAGCGGCGGCGGCTGAATCTGCGTTACTGGTTCCAGCGGCGATGTCCCGGTCTCTTCAGGCAGCATTTCCCGTCCTCATTATCTTTCGAAGCGCGGCGGCCGTATGACTGCGAAGATTGGCGATCACCTCTTCGGGAGTGCCGGTCGCCACGAGATAACCGCCCTCTTCGCCGCCTTCCGGTCCTAAATCGATCAGGTAATCGGCGCTCTTGATCACATCCAAATGATGTTCGATAACCAGAACTGTGTTGCCCAGATCGACCAGCCGTTGCAGCACGTCAAGCAAATGCCGCACATCGTCGAAATGGAGACCGGTGGTTGGCTCGTCGAGGAGATAGAACGTGCGGCCGGTCTGCCGCTTGCTTAATTCCTTTGCCAGCTTGATGCGTTGTGCTTCGCCGCCGGACAGCGTTGTCGAAGATTGGCCGAGATGGATGTAACCGAGTCCGACATCGGCCAGCGTCTTCAGCTTGTTTTGGATCTGCGGAATATTCGTGAGAATCTCCACCGCTTCATCTACGGTCGATTCGAGCAGGTCCGCGATGCTCTTGCCCTTGTATTTAACTTGTAGAGTCTCGAGATTATAGCGCCGGCCGCGGCACACGTCGCAAGTGACGTAGACATCCGGCAAGAAATTCATTTCAATGCGCTTCAGTCCATCGCCCTGGCAGGCTTCGCAGCGGCCGCCCTTCACATTGAAACTGAATCGCCCCGCTTTGTAGCCGCGCTCCCGCGATTCGGGCAGCATGGCATAGAGCTCCCGAATGACCGTGAACAGGCCCGTATAAGTGGCGGGATTGGATCGCGGTGTGCGGCCGATCGGCGATTGATCGATCTCAATTACCTTGTCAATGTTTTCCAATCCAACGATCGCGTCATGGGCGCCCGGCTGCTCACTCGAACCGTACACCTCTTTGGCCAGCGCACGATAGAGAATATCGTGCACAAGTGTCGATTTGCCGCTGCCGGAGACTCCGGTGACCACAATCAGCGTGCCCAGGGGAAAATCGACCGTAATATCTTTTAGATTGTGCGCCCGCGCCCCTTGGACCGTCAGATTCAACCCGTTTCCAGCACGCCGGATCAGCGGAGGTGTGATCGCATTGCGACCTGACAGGTAGTCGCCGGTCAAGGATTGCCGGGTCTGCATGATGTCGGCGGGAGTGCCTTGCGCGATGAGATCTCCGCCCAGGCGGCCGGCGCGCGGGCCAAGGTCAACCACATAATCGGCGCGCTCGATGGTCTCGGCATCGTGCTCCACCACGAGAACGGTATTGCCTAAGTCGCGTAACTGATGCAGCGTGTCGAGCAAGCGGCTGTTGTCGCGCGGGTGAAGACCGATGGACGGCTCATCGAGCACGTAGAGGACACCTCGCAGCTTTGATCCAATCTGTGTCGCCAGGCGAATGCGCTGCGCTTCCCCACCCGAGAGCGTTGCGGAGGAGCGCTCCAGGCTTAGATAATCCAGGCCCACTGCACAGAGAAATTCGAGCCGGTTCTGAATCTCTTCGACGACCCGGCTGACCACCTGCAGCTCTCGGGGAGTAAACCGCCACGTCTTGATCAGCGGCAATGCTCGGGCAATCGGCATTTCCGTGAATTCGGCGATTGAAATTTCTTTTACACGTACTGCCAAGCTGGCCGGCTTGAGCCGCTGTCCCCGGCAATCCGGACACAGAGCGGGCGACATATAGTCCATCAGCCATTCGCGGTAGCCTTCACTTGCACGGCTGAAGCTCTCGTCCAAAAGCTTTAGAATACCGGGAAACTGTCCATTCCCGTTTACGAGAAGAGTGCGTGTCTTCTTCGGAAGATCCTGGAACGGAATTGAAAGGTCGATGCGGCACTTCTCCGCGATCTCGTTCAGAGCGGAGATCATATACGAGGAGGTGGAGCCGGGTCCCAGTCCGCCGTCGAGAAGCGGCTTCGAGGAGTCGCAGATCACTTTAACGGAATCGAAGGCCCAGGTGCTGCCGACGCCATTACATGTTTCACACGCGCCATACGGGCTGTTAAACGAAAAGGACCGCGGCTCCAGTTGAGGAATACTGGTTCCGTCGTTCGGGCAGGCCAATTTTTCCGAATAGAGCTGCTCGGGTCCGTCGATCACCGATACAACCACGAGCCCGTCCGCCCATTTCAGTGCGGTTTGAATCGAATTCTCCAGGCGCTGCTCTATACCCGGTTTCACGACCAGCCGATCGATCACGACCTCGATCGTGTGATTTTTTCTTTTGTCTAACTTCATCGGCTCATCGAGCGTGCGGAGTTCACCATCGATGCGCGCGCGGAAACCCGCTTTCGCGATAGCTTCCAACTCCTTCTTGTATTCGCCTTTCCGGCCGCGTGCGACCGGCGCCAAAATCATGACCCGCGCGCTCTGGTGTTGGGAAAACACCTGTTCCAGAATCTGGGCGGGCGATTGCCGCGCGATCTCGGCTCCGCACAGCGGACAATGCGGGATTCCTATCGACGAATACAGCAGACGAAGATAGTCGTAAATCTCGGTAACAGTCCCGACTGTCGATCGTGGGCTGCGCGAAGTTGTTTTCTGCTCGATCGAAATGGCTGGGCTGAGGCCGTCAATGGAGTCCACCTCGGGCCGTTCCATCTGATCCAAAAACTGGCGCGCGTAGGGGGACAGTGTTTCCACATAGCGCCGCTGTCCTTCCGCATAGATCGTGTCGAATGCAAGCGAGCTTTTCCCCGAGCCGCTCAAGCCGGTTATGACCGTGAACGTGTTCCGGGGAATCTCGACACTGATGTTCTTGAGGTTGTGCTGGCGCGCGCCATGCACGGAGATACGTTCTAGCATTCAGACGCGATAATTCTATTGTCAGGTACGGCCTTTCGAAACTATGGCAAAAAACTTCAAAGACTTGTCGGAACCCGAGATCCTTGCGCTGGCAATCTCGCTGGAGGAGGAGGATGGCCGCATTTACGGTGAGTTTGCCGAAGGCCTGCGCGAGGATTATCCGGGTACGGCCAAGCTTCTCGAGGAAATGCAGGACGAAGAATCGGAGCATCGCAGCCGTCTCATCGACCTTTATCGGACGCGCTTCGGCGACCATATTCCACTGATTCGCCGCCAGGATGTGAAAGGTTTCGTATCGCGCCCCGCCGTGTGGCTGGTGCGCCCGATCGGACCGAGTGCCGCTCGCAATGCCATCGAACAGATGGAATCGGAAACCCGCCGCTTCTACAACCTGGCACAGCAGCGAACCAACGACACCGGGACGCGCAAGCTCCTGGGAGATCTGGCCGAGGCGGAGGCCAAACATACTGCCGCCGCCGATACCATTGAAAAGCACGCGCTCACACCTGAGGTTCGTCGCCTGGAAGACGAAGCGCACCGGCGCACGTTCGTCCTGCAAGTTGTCCAGCCCGGACTCGCCGGGTTAATGGACGGCTCCGTTTCGACGCTCGCTCCTGTGTTTGCCGCTGCCTTCGCAACCGGAAAGAGCAGGGATGCGTTTCTGGTCGGACTCGCTGCTTCGATTGGAGCCGGCATCTCTATGGCCTTCGCGGAAGCTCTATCGGATACGGGAGAATTGACCGGCCGCGGCAGCCCTATTATCCGAGGCGCCGTTACGGGCGTCATGACCATGGCGGGTGGAATCGGTCACACGCTGCCCTACCTCATTCCCGATTTTCGAGTCGCCACCACGATCGCAATCTTCGTGGTTGGCGTGGAACTCGCCATCATCAGCTGGATACGCCAGCATTTTATGGAAACGCCGCTGCTGCGGGCCGCTTTGCAGGTGGTGCTTGGCGGAGTCCTGGTGTTCGCCGCGGGCATTCTCATTGGCAAATCCTAACGATATTCTGGGAGCAAAATTGTGGCTAACAGCTTAGTCGAGTATCAAGACGCAAGTCCGGAAGTTCGCGCCGTCTATGACGACATCATGGCGACGCGCAAAACGGACTCAATCAACAATTTCTGGAAGGCCCTGGCCCGCGATCCGGCAACGCTGCGGCGTACCTGGGAAAGCATCAAGCAAGTTATGGCGCCGGGCGCCCTCGACGCTCTGACCAAGGAGTTGATTTACCTGGCGGTGAGTGCGACTAATCAATGCTCCTATTGCATGGCCTCTCATTCGGCTTCGGCTCGCAAGAAGGGAATGACCCAGGAGATGTTCGGCGAGTTGATGGCCGTGATCG
Source organism: uncultured Acidobacteriaceae bacterium (assembly GCA_963722935.1). Lineage (GTDB taxonomy): Bacteria > Acidobacteriota > Terriglobia > Bryobacterales > Bryobacteraceae > Bog-105. Next base: position 1,862,698 of record CAVROY010000004.1, read on the forward strand.
GCATGGCGAACGAGACGAATGCGTTAGCCGCCGGGTACCAGGTCGAAATCGACGACCAATTCAAAACGAGCTGACCTGTGGATTGGCGCTATACCTGCAAAGAACGTTTGCACTATGAGACAACATCTGGAACGCTACACTCCCGAGGTTTGCTCTCACCTTCGGCAAATCGCCGAGCGCCGGAATTGGAACGACTGGCAGCGGCCCGGTTCCGAACGCGAAGAGCTACTCGAAGAGATGGAGTTAACTTATCATTTGCATGTCGCTGCCGAAGCCACAGGCGCTCGGAGGGGAATGCCTCCCATGCCGCCATTCCCGTTCTGTTTCATCGATAGCGAAGGCATCCTGGACCCGGTTGAATTTCTAAGGGCGTACAAACGCCGTCACGGTTCACCCGGTGGATGGAACCATTCGGATAATGCAGGAAACCACGAGGATTCCTCCGGCAACGCTCACCGGGACGGTCCCATTCGACGCTGGGTTGCGGCAGCCTGTTTGGCCGTTCACCTGCTATAGCTCGCGCAGCGGCGCGGCTGCCTCCGTGTGAAATCATATTCGCATCTTGGCGAGTGCCCGGCGCCCCATCATTCCTGCATCTAACGGCACCAACCATGGCCTATTCAAGGCAATGGGGCTCCGCGATCTCGTGCTCGCGCAGGTGCTGTGCGTCGTCGGTTCCTCATGGGTGGGCGTGGCGGCAAAGCTGGGCCGCGCGCATGTCGCGTTTTGGCTGGGCGCGATGCTGCTCTACTATTTGCCGCTTGCCGCAGTCGTCATTTATCTGAATCGCGAAATGCCGCTCGAAGGCGGGTTGTATCAGTGGGCGAAGTTCGGTTTTGGCGAGTTTCTCGGATTCCTGACGGCTTGGAATCTGTGGGTGTATGCGATCGCCTCAGTGGCTTCCGTGCTGTTCGTCATTCCCACGGATCTGTCGTTTATCATCGGCCGCGGCGCCGAGTGGCTGCCCGCCAGCAAGACAGCCGCACCCGCCCTGATCGCGCTGTTCGTCGCGGGAATCGCGATCGTCGCGATTCGCGGGCTTATTGCGAGCAAATGGGTGCACAACGCCGGCAGCGTGATGGTGCTTTCGGCTTACGCGATTCTGCTCTGTCTGCCGCTCTGGCCGGCCCTCAGAGGCTCGCCCGTAAACTACCAGCCCATTCCGTGGAAAACTCCCGAGCTGAGCTGGTTCTCGATCGCCGTCTTCGGGCAAATGACCATCGGAGGCCTTAGCGGTTTTGAATACGTCGCCATTATGGCCGGAGAATGCCGCAGCGCGGCACGCACCATCGGAGAATCGGTGATGATTTCCGCGCCTATCATCGCGCTGATGTTCATCCTGGGCACCAGTTCCGTGCTCGCCTTCGTGGGTACGCGGCCCATCAATCTCATCGGCCCCATCCCTCAGACGTTTCGGCTGGCGTTTGGCGGCTCCGGGCTCGGTGGTGTGGTCGCTCCACTTGCGATTTTTCTGATTTTCGGCCGTGCGGTTGCCGCCGCCAGCCTACTCTTTACGGGGTTGACGCGGCTGCCTATGACCGCAGGGTGGGATCGGCTGCTGCCCGGCTGGTTTACCGCTCTTCATCCGCGCTTCCGGACACCGGTTAATTCGATTCTGTTCGTCGCAGTTCTGATCGTCGTTTTGATCGTCCTGAGCATGCAGGGCGTGCACGAGCAGGAAGCCATGCAGCTTCTGCAGAACGCCTCTACCGTTCACTACGGAATCGCTTATATCGCTCTCTTCGCTCTGCCGTTGTTCGGACTGGCACAAATCCGCGGCAACCTTCCGCGCTGGGTCCGCTGGGCGTCGATGGCCGGCCTGGCATCCAGCCTCGTCTCCGTGCTGATCGCCGTGCATCCCATCATTGAAGTTTCGAGCACGGCTAGTTATGCAGCAAAACTCTGCGGAACCGTGCTGGCCAGTAATCTGATCGCGATCTTGATCTACAGGCTCCGTTCGGCACGCTGAAACATTTTCACTGTATTCTGTCGTTATGAGCACGCAGCGCACGATTCCCGGCGGACGCGCGGATCGCAAAACGCTGCCGAAGGGTTCGAACGGACGTTGTCTCTGCCGCTGGTGCAACCTGGAGGTTCCGCCGGCGCGGCTGACCTTCTGCTCGGAATGGTGTGTGGAGGAATGGAGGCTGCGTTCCGACCCCGGTCATCTTCGTGAGCGCGTGTTTCAGCGGGACCGTGGCGTCTGCGCGAGTTGCGGACTCAATTGCCATGCTCAGTTGCTCCACATCAAGCGATTGCGTGGCGCCGCCCGCGCAAAAGCGATGGCCGAATGGCGTATGCGGGGCCGAAAGTCGCTATGGGACGCGGATCACATCGTTCCCGTTGCAGAAGGCGGCGGTGAATGCGATTTGTCCAATATGCGGACGCTTTGCCTGAAATGCCACCGGACCCGCACCGAAGAGCTGCGAGAACGGCTGCGCCGGCCTCCCGTGGATGCGCAAACAGCCCTATAGAGAATACGTTCTTCCGCGATGCGCGCCAATAAGAATCTGGAACAGACGATGACCGATCAACTCATGCAGCGACAGCAATTCCTTGTTCGCATTCACAATCGACTGCACGTCTCCTGCGTTTGCTCCCGCTCCGCCTGCCTTTAGAGCATCGGTTGCTTCCTTAATTACCGGATCGCCGCTGACCTCGCCCGCCATTTCCCACAATGTGATGAATCGATCCACTGCGGTCGGCACGCTGATGGAGAACACGCCGCGATTGCTGGTGGTGCGCGGAGGTTTGTAATCCAGATTGAACGGACCTTTGTAGTCGTACGTGCGCAGCAGCACCAGGATATTCAGCCAGTCCAGCGGATTCACCAGGCCGACCCCAATATCGACATCGTGCTTCAGGCGGTATCCGTCGTTGATGTCGAAGTGAAAAAGCTTGCCGCACAAGAGAGCTCGAGCGAGTGATGCGCGAGGCGCGCCGCCCCACATCAATTCATGCAGATATTCGGGGTTCAGCCCCACCATGTCCGGATGTTTGATCTGGCCGGAGAAAATGAGCGCCAGCATCGCATCCGAAGTGGGCAAAAGAATTTCGGCCTGCGGCTCGAACGGCTTCGCTTCAAGGCAGTGTTTCAGCGTCGGCCGGTTATATTTCTTCGCCGTCTCTATGTCCGCCTCGCACGCCGCATTGATGCCTTCCGCGTACCAGCGCAGCGTTTGGATTTCGTCGATCGCTCCCTGGACGTAGTAGCCGAGCGAGCCCGGCCAGTAGACCGCGTATTGCGCGCCCAGTTCGTGTCCAATCGCGACCGTGTTCCCCAGCCGCCGGTTCGCGTATTCCCGCACCGTGGGTGCTTCGGCGGCGGGACTCGCGGCCCATACTGCATGATGGAATGTTTCGGTGGTCACCATGGAGCATTTCAGGCCATGCTTCGCCAGACTCGTTTTTATACGAGCAACGATCTCGTCCTGACGCGGAGTAAACAGGGCATCCGTCGGGATCACGTCAGTATCGTGCGTGCACCAATACGCGATTCCGATCTTGCTGTACTCCGAAATCACCGTTTCGAAGCCGACCGGAGTGCGTGTGGGCGCGTGAAACAGTGCATGTCCTTCGTAGGCCGCAGCCCATTGCGGGCCGGTGATGAAATATCGCCTGCGCACCTCCGGGCTGTAGCTTCCGCCGCACGCTTGGGTCAAACGGTCGACCAAGGCTACTTGCTTGTCTTGTGGGATCGGGTTCATGGCTGTATCCTCGTGGATCTAACGCTCTCGGTAACGACGTGCAAATTTCCCACTTCCTTTCATACAAAATCGCGCCCGGCGATAGACTGTCGGCATGTTCTCCAAAGTGACAAGTCTGTTGATTGGAGCTGTTTTGCTCGCTATTCCCGCAGTCGCCCAAGAGAGCCCCGGATCGGGCTGGAAAACGATCCTCGAAGAGCGGCTGCCGCTGTTCGGTCACCGCAATTGGATCGTGGTCGCCGATTCCGCCTATCCCGCGCAATCCACGAACGGCATCGAAACCATCGTTTCGCACGAGGACCATTTTGAGGTGCTGCAAATGGTTCTGGCGGCGCTCGATCACTCCAAGCACGTGAGGCCGAATGTCTATTTGGACAAAGAGCTCCCATCGCTGGATGAAAACGACGCACCCGGCATTTCACAATTCCGCGAGCAACTCTCGGTGATGCTCAGCGAACGGACCGTGCAGAGTCTGCCGCATGAGCAGATCATCGCCAAACTCGCTCAGGTCAGCCAAAGTTTTCGTGTTCTGATTATTAAAACCAGGTTGGCGCTGCCCTACACATCCGTTTTTATGCAGCTCGATTGCGCTTATTGGAGTGCCGACGCGGAGCGTAGACTCAGAGCCAGCCTGAAAGCGCAGAAATAATAGCCGATCCTTTACGCTCGCTGTGCTCGGGCGCGTTGTAAGGATAGCTGCCTGGCATAGACTTGGCGGAACGTCTCGCCCGCTTCGTTTGCGGCCCAGATCTCCAGATCCGCGTCCTGATCGCCCTCAACTGTCAAAACGACGCTCCCATCCTTGATCGCGCTGCCGATATTCCGCACTTTCTGCTCGTGGCCGCGATCGAGCGAATCGGCAATGCGCAACAGCGGAACCAGGAACTGCACAATTCGTTTCAAATCCACATCCAGAGATTGAAACTGAATGTGCCTTGGCTGCGGCATGGATTTCCGGTGAAATCGGCACAGAGCGGCGATCGCCAGGCGCTCTTTGTTCGTAAATCCCGGGAGATCCGAGTTGGCGACCAGGTACGCGGAATGTTTGTGGTGTCCCGTCCCGCTCACGAAATGGCCGACGTCGTGCAAATAGGCTGAGGCCTCCAGTAATTTCCCGGCGGCCGGAGGAAGCTGATGAACCGGCTGCAAGACCTCAAACAAGCGCTGTGCCAGAACCGCGACGTGCCGCGCGTGCCGCAAAGCCACGCCGTAGCGTTTCGCCATAGCCTCAACGACGTTTCGCTGCTCGCGCGAGAGCTGGGATAATTCCCGCCCAACGCCGCGCGCATGGAGGTCCGCAATAATCCCATCGCGAACTCCCGCCGTGCAGTAATACAGCGAGCGATGTTGAAACATTTCGAGAGTTCGTAAGAACACAGCCGTGCCCGCTGTAATGATTTCCGCGCGCTTGGGGCCAATGCCTGTGATTTTCAGGCGCGCCGCCAGATCGCTTTGAGCCAGCGTCGCGAACAGGTCCCGAATCTGACTGGTGGACGCTCGCACGCGGTCCGCTTCGTCCCGTTTCGCTCTCGGAATCTGATTCGTAACCGAGACAATAGCAGCGGCCGTTGCCGAGGTAGCAATCGCGCGATCGAATTTTTCCATTCCATGCTGCCGGTGAAACGAGCTGAGCTTCTCTTCGATGTAGGCGTCCAATCGCTTCAGCTCCTCTTCGCGCGGCGGATCGTTCCTGAGAAAGACTTCGGTCAAACGAACAGCGCCCAGCGGCTTTGAAACCGCATCGATGAGCTGTCCGCCCTGGCTGATAATCAGCTCTGCACTCCCTCCGCCGACATCGATGATGAGCGTGCGCTCCTTCGGCCTCGGCCAGCGCGCCTCGACTCCCAAATGAATCAGCCGGGCTTCTTCCGGACCGGAGATGATTTCAACGTTGGTTCCAAGCGCCTGCCTGGTTCGGTCGAGAAATTCTTGCTGATTGCTCGCGTCCCGTACCGCACTGGTTGCCACCGCGCGAATGCCGACGATCTCCAGCCGCGCGTAAGCCGCGGCCATGCGCGCCAGAGTCGCGGTCAGAAAATCGAGCGCGTCCTTGCTGATTCGTCCGGATTGAAACACACTCTCGCCCAGCCTTGTGACCTGGCGGTCCTGCGCCAGGATGCGAGTCTCCCGCTGGCTCACCTCCGCAGCCATCATCCGAACCGAGTTGCTTCCGATATCGACGGCGGCGTAGCGCGGCATATCCGTGTTATAGCAGCGTCAGCGACCCCATTTGCGCCTGCATTTGCGCCTGCGCGCGAAGAGTTAAGTGCACTCGTTATCCTGAAAGTTGGCTGCAAGCCTTCGCGCGTCTCTGAAATGAAATTTTTGTTACGCCCGGTATCGCACGGATACCGGAGTTGGATGGACAGGTGGGAAAACGAACTCTGCCTCCGCGCTACGGATCGTGTAGTGCGGCCTTTCGATCTCGGGCTTGAATGGACAAAGAATTGGCCCGTATCGGCGACGCTTCCCGTGAATGGATCGGACCCCATCGAGTACCTGACACGCCTGAACGAGCGCGCCATCCGGCACAGCCAGGAATTCTTCGCCTACGAACCACCTGCGGATTTCGCGCTCGATGGCGATTGGCTCTCCTTCCGTTCTCCGGTCCAGACACCGTTCCCGGAAAATAATCTGGTCCGTGCTCGCTGGTTTCCAGCCGCCAAGGGGAGTCGTAAGGCGGTCATCGTGCTGCCGCATTGGAACGCGAAGCTACCGCAGCACAATTCGCTGTGCGCGGGCCTGGCGCGTCTCGGTATCCATGCGCTGCGGCTGAGTTTGCCCTATCACGATTCCCGCACGCCCGCCGGTCTGACTCGCGCCGATTACGCCGTTTCCTCGAACATCTGCCGCACCATCGACGCGACCCGTCAGGCCGTCATCGATATCCGTTCTTGCGTGGACTGGCTGCAGCGGCAGCAATTCGAAAATATCGGCATCGTTGGCACCAGTCTTGGTTCCTGTTATGCGTTTCTCGCCAGCGTGCACGATCCGCGTATCCGCGTGCACGTTTTCAATCACTGCTCGACGTACTTTGCCGACGTCGTTTGGGAAGGCTTATCCAGCCGTCACATCAAAAACAGCCTCGAAGGAGCCGTTGACTTGCCAACACTTCGCAAGCTCTGGCTGTGCATAAGCCCGCCTTCGTATTGGGACGTTTTCAATGGTAGAGAAAAGAAATCCAAATTCATTTACACGCGCTACGACACCACTTTCCCGCTGCATCTATCGCGGCAGGTCATCGAGGGGGCCAGACGCCACGATTGGCGCCACGAAGTGGCCGTTCTGCCGTGCGGTCATTACACCATGGGCGAATTTCCGTTCAATTACATAACCGGGTATCAAATCTGTTCGTTCTTGAAACGCAATCTTTGAGCCGGCGCCCGCTGACACGCCGTTAGTTAAGATCTTAAATATTTTTTTCCAGGCATGGTGCAAAACGGCGCGCTGTTGCATCGAACGCATGAGGACCGGCAGTTTACCTCGTGCCCACATCGAGACAAATGAATGAGTGATTCTGTATTCCGCTGGATTCTAGCTGCTGTTGCGGTTTTCGCAAGTATTCCGATAACGGCGTTCGCACAAGGTGGCCCCGGCGCGCCACCGGCCACCTCGCTCCAGACCCAGGCGCCTGCTCCCACAACCTCACCGCCGCAAACGGGAGATCCAACCTATCAGGGCAGCGTTCCCCAGGGCAACGCCTCGTCCACACCCATTCCCCTGACGCTTGGCGATGCGATTTCGCGCGGACTCAAGGCCAATCTTGGACTGCTGACGAGCGAACAATCGAGCCGCGAGATTCGCGCAGAGCGTCTTCGCGCGCTCAGCGGCCTGTTGCCCACCGTCAATGGCCAGCTCAGCATGACCGAACAGCAGCTCAATCTGCAGGCGCTCGGTTTCCTCTTCAAGTTTCCTCCGGGATTTGGATTTTCAATCCCGAGCATCGTTGGACCATATTCGTATCAATCCGCTATGGCGACGGCCACCGTTCCCCTTTTCAACTACAGCTCCATCAGCAATTTCAGAGCGTCGCGGGAAGAACAAAAGGCTTCCATATTGTCCATCAAAAACGCGCAAGACCTGGTGGTGCAAGCGGTCGGCAACGCTTACTTGCAGATCATCGCGGATGCTGCGCGCATCACCGCAACCCAGGCGGAGATAGACTCCGATAACGCGGTTTATATGAATGCCGTGCACCGGCACGACGCCGGAACCGCGATCGGGATCGATGTGCTGCGTTCGCAAGTGGAGCTGAAACAGCGCCAGCAGGCATTAGTGGCCGTCACCAACCAGTTTGAAAAGGACAAGCTGACTCTCGGACGCGTCATCGGTCTGCCGATCGGGCAGGATTTCACGGTCGCCGATCCCTCTCCGTCCGTTCCGCTCGAAGCCATTTCGCTTCAGGATGCATTGAGTAAAGCCTATGCGAATCGGCCCGATTTTCAAGCGGCGAAGGCGCGCGCCCTTGCCGCTCAGTTCTCGCTGCGAGGCGCAAAGGCGGAGCGCTACCCGACGCTGACAGCATCCGGCTATTACGGCGACGAGGGTTTGCGCCTGCTAACAAACTCACATGGCGTGTTCCAAGCGACCGGAACGATCGAATTCAACATCTTCGATGGCGGACGGATCCGCGCCGACGTTCTACAGAACGATGCCGAGTTGCGAAATCGCCGCAATGAGATGGAAAATCTGCGAGGGCAAATCGACTATGAAGTCCGAAATGCTCTCCTGGATCTCAAGTCCTCCGGTGATCAGGTGGAGGTGGCGCGCAGCAACGTCGACCTCGCGAATCAAACGCAGAAGCAGGCTCGCGACCGTTTTACCGCCGGTGTGACGAACACGGTCGAAGTTGTTCAGGCCCAGCAGGCGGTCGCCGATGCGAACGAAAATTTGATCTCCGCGCAATTCCAATACAACGTCGCCAAAGTATCGCTCGCCCGCGCACTGGGATTAGCCGAGCAAGGCATTCGTTCCTATTTCAATCGGCAGCCCTAAGGCGATGGCTATTTTTCAAGATAGAAACTGCCGGCGAACAAAGCATCGATACCCGAGGAATAGAAACTGCGGACCGCATCGCGCGGCGTGCAAACCAGCGGATCTCCGAATAAATTAAAGCTCGTATTGTAGAGAACGGGCAGGCCGGTAGACTCGCCGGCAGCCATCAGCAGGCCGTGGTAAAGCGGGTTCTCTTCTTTGCGCACGGTGTGTACCCGCACCAGATCTTCGCCCAGAATCGCTACCGCGAATGTCTCGCGATATTTCGGCTTCACACGCCCGACGGTCGCCAGGTAACGCGCGTTCGATCCGGCCTCAAAGTATTCATCCGCCCGTTCTTCTGGAACGGATGCCGCAAATTTTCGAAAGCTTTCGCGGTGCTTGATGTAAACGTTCAGATTTTCAGTCGAGTACGGGTTCAGCGGTGATGCCAGAATACTGCGGTTCCCGAGCGCCCTTGGACCAAACTCCATTCGTCCCTGCATCCACGCGACAATTTTGTGGTCGTTGAGGGCGCGGATCGCGTGCTGGATCAGTTCGTCCTCCGTTAAGAGGAAGTGAAATCGAAGTTTGCAGTTTTCGAGCACCTGCTTAATCTGACCGGGCGCGTAAGCGGGTCCCAGACACAACGTCTCGAGCGGCACGCGCGCAGTTTCGTTACAAAACGTGTGCCAGGTGTGCAGAGCCGCTCCGAGTGCCGTTCCAGCATTGCCCGCGACCGGTTGAACGAACACTTGTGAGAATTTGTGCTCCAGCGTCCTCACCAGCAAAGCGTTCAAAGCCAGACCGCCCGCCACACACACATTTTCGGCCTCGCCAATCATCTCAATGACGGCTTCGGCCACCGCGGTCTGTATACTCGCGGCCATATCCGCCCGTTGCTCCGCGGTGAGGGGCTCTCCGGGACGCAATCCGAGCTCCTCAAAAAAACGCGCGCTGAACCCGCCTTGCGTCAGCCGGTCCTGGTCGAAATAGCGTCGGTCGAGCTGTGGCCACGAGGCTCGAGAGCGGTGCAGGACAGCCCGGAAAACATCCACATATTTCGCTTTGCCAAAGGCGGACAGCCACTGCACTTTGTGCTCGTCGGCGCGCGGCTCGAAGCCGAGCAGCGCCGTTACGCGATTGAATACGTCGCCCAAAGAATCCGGGAAATACAGCTCGCGAAGAGGCGTGAGCTGGTTCTTCTCGCCCCGAAAGAGCGCCGCTGAGCGGAAGTCTCCCGCGCGGTCGACGCTCAGAACGCTCGCCCGCTGAAATTGCGACACGTAGTACGCGGACGCGGCGTGCGCGTGATGGTGCTCTACCACGACGATTTCGCTGTCGGGAAATCGCGCGCGCATTTCGAGCTGAGCGGCACTCTCCGGTCCCTGGGTGAATGGTCTGGCGAGCGCCACGCAGTCGATCTCTTTCGGCGAAACGCCCGCCACATCCAGCGCCATTCGGAACGCTTCATCCGGAAATGCGCCGGCGCGGTCCTGGTGGCCTAACTTCGCTTGCTCGATTGCGGAAGCAATCCGTCCATTCTTTAGAACGCAGCACGCGCTGTCGCTGAGCAGTCCACCCAGCCCGGCAATGACAGGCACGGCTAAGCCTTCCGAAGCCTCTGGATCGCGCGTTCGCGGCCAATGCAAACGAAGACCGCAAATGCACTCGGGCCGACGGTCTGTCCTGTGAGGGCCGCTCGGCTTGCATTAATGATCAAGCCTGCTTTAGCTCCGCTCTCTGCCGCCAATTTGCGCACCTCAGCCTCTACGCTTGCCTCCGTAAATTCCGTGCTGGCCGCAAGCCGGTCCGCCAATTTGCGCAGCAACTCACGCGCCCCGGGCGCATTCAGCTTTTCGATCGCTTGAGGCTCCATGTGATAGTCGTCCGAAAAATACGCTCTGCCCTTGGTCGAGAAATCCAGCAAGGTTTGGAACCGCGTCCGAATCGTATCCACGACGTGGTGAAAAAAAACATCGTCTCCGTACGGGGACAATCGATGATCTTCTAGCGATCTGCACACCATGGGTACCAGCGTCTCGACCGGCATGCTTCGCAAATGTTGAGCATTCAGCCATAAGGCCTTCGGATCGATCGGGTCCGCTTCAGTAAAATTCACCACCGCGTTGCTTCGATGCACGCCCTCAAAGCTGAAAGCATTCGTCAGCTCGAATATCGTCATCTGCTCCCGATTGTCCTTGGGAGACCACCCGAGAAGGCACAGGAAGTTAATGTAGCCGAGCGGAACAAACCCCTGATCGCGGTACGTCGTGACGCTGACGACCGGGCCATGCTTGCGCTTCGACAGCTTCGATCCATCTGGAGCAATCAACAGCGGCAAATGGGCGAAGCGCGGTAGATGAGCGCCTGCCGCCTGAAAAATCAAGATATGTTTGAAGGTGTTCGAGAGATGGTCCTGCCCGCGGATCACATGCGTGATCTTCATGTCGATATCGTCGGCGCAGGAAGCCAGGTGATAAGTCGGCATGCCGTTGCTTCTGAGCAGCGCAAAATCTTCAATGTCGGCCGTCAGCTTCGATTGTGGACCATACACCTCATCGACGAAGGAAACTTCGTACGCCGGCTCGCGTTCCACTTTGAATCGAATCACAAACGGCTCACCGGCCACCGCGCGCGCGTCGCTTTCTTCTTCAGAAAGCGCTCTCATCTCGGGATTAAACAGCCACGGTCCGGTGGCGTGCGGCCTGTCTTCCAAATCCGTCGCGGCAGGCACGAAATCGCGGTAGGCAAGACCCTTAGCAAGTAGCTCGAATGCCAACCCGCGGTGCAGATCTAATCGCTCGGACTGGCGATAAAACTCATCCCATTCGAGTCCAAGCCAGTTCAATCCTTCATAGATCGAATTCAACGACGCTTCCGTATTTCGGTCTGCGTCGGTGTCGTCGATGCGCAAGACCATCGTGCCCTGAAATTTCCGCACGTAAAGCCAATTAAAAATAAAAGTCCGCGCGCTTCCAATGTGCAAAAAGCCGGTCGGAGAAGGCGCAAAACGAGCCCGAATCATGAAGTATCAGTGTACAGAAGCACTCAAGATTTCTGGCGAAGATCGGTCAATCGCCGCTGCAAGTCGCGAAACTGATCGATCGTGAGCTGCTCGGCGCGCAGCTTCGCTTCCGGCAGCGTATCCACAGCGGCTCCGAAAAATGGACGTAAATTGTTCCGCAGCGTTTTCCGTTTGTGAATGAAGCAGCGGCTGACGAATTGGAGTAGCTCAGGAAGATCGATGGTGGGCTGCGGCTTGCGTCGAAACCTCACGCCGGCAGAATCGACTTTGGGAGGCGGTGCAAATGCGGCCGAAGGCACGCGACACACCAGCTCCACATCGCAGACGAGCTGTGTCGCTACGCTCAGATAGCCGTACGCCCGAGTTCCCGGTTTCGCCAATAATCTCTCAGCAACTTCCAATTGCGCCAGGAACACGGCCGTCGTAAATCGTTCGTCCAGCGCGAGAAACTTTTCGACGATGGGCGAAGTAATGTAATACGGCAGATTGCCTGTAATGACGGCCGGTCCCCACCGCGCCAGATCCATGGAAAGCACATCCCCTGCATGCACGTGGAAGTGCGGCTCGGCGGAAAACTTCGCCTGCAGGAAATCCACTAATGCGCGATCGATTTCAATTGCATGCAGCTCGCCCGTGCGCCGCAGCAGGTGCCGGGTCAGCGCTCCGCGTCCCGGACCGATCTCGATCGCGCGCTCGACACGATCGCCGCAAGCGGCTGCAGCGAGTTTCTCCAAAACCGATTCCCGGATGAGAAAATGCTGCCCTAGCTTGCGCGGCAAGCCTCAGTGTAGAACGGAACTCTCGCCTCGGGGCGGACGCGTCATCTGGCACGGTTCCGGGCGCCACTTTGGCAATCCGCTGATATTTTGAAGAGGATGAATGAAGGGGCCGGCCTGGACGCGCAAATCAAAGCGGCCGAGGAAAAGCTGCGCGAACTCGAGACCCAGCTCATGGCCTCCAAGCGGCAGATCGCCAAAGTTCTGGAGATGGTCGAAAGACAACAGGAGCAGTTGAACACGCAGAATTCCGCCGTGGCGCGGCTCGACCGGATCATCATGGAGTTGCTGACGGGCCGCACCTGGCGAACGCTTCGCGCCACCGGCGATCTGGTGAAACGCCTTGTTCCCTCTCGTCTGGCGCGGAACGGAGGCGGATCGATTGCGTTAAGCGATAAGCGTTCCTACCTGGTCTGCGATGAGCCAAAGTGGAACGACAAAAAGCCTCGAAGCGGCAATATCGCAGTCCGCGGCTGGTGTCTGTGCGAAGGCGGTGTGGATACAGTTCAGGTACAGATTCCGGGTATGCCGGTTATGCAGGCTGTCCCGTCGGTGCCGCGCCCCGATGTCAAAAAGGCCCATCCGGATCTCGATTCCACCGGCAGATCCGGATTCAGCCTGGAGTTCAACTCGTTGCTGTTGCCGAAAGGCCCATGTCCCCTGACGATTCGTCTGATCTCGCAGCGCGTGCCGGTTCGGCAGATTACCACTTCGGTTTTTATCGATCACGAAAGAGGATTCGCCTCGGACTACGACCGCTGGATCTACGAATTCGAGGGTCCCGCGGATGAGCTGATCGATCTCAAGCTCGGAAGCATTCAGAGCCGGCCGCTGATTAGCATTCTCATGGCGGTTTATAACACCGATCCCTTGGAGCTCGCCGCTGCAATCCAATCCGTTATCGACCAATCCCTCGATAACTGGCAGCTTTGCATTGCGGACGATTGCTCCTCGCGTAGTGAGATTCGAGAAATTCTGGACGATTTCGCGCGCCGGGACGCAAGAATCAAGCTTGCCTTTCAGAATGAGCGCGGCGGAATCTCCAAAACGTGCAATGCCGCGTGGCAAATGGCCGAGGGCGAATACATCGCTTTTCTCGATCACGATGACACGTTGGCGCCTCACGCGCTCGCCTACATCTGCGAAACGTTGGATCGCTGTCCGGAAGCGGATCTGCTCTACAGCGATGAAGACAAGATCGATCGTAAAGGAAAACGATTCGATCCGTTCTTTAAGCCGGATTGGTCTCCCGACCTTCTGCTTTCTGAAAATTATATCTGCCATCTCCTCGTCCTGCGGCAAGATCTCGCCCGTAAAATCGGCACCTTCCACTCAGACTGCGACGGAAGCCAGGATTACGACCTGATCCTCAGGGCATCTGCGCACGCCGGGCGTATTGAACATATTCCAAAGGTGCTGTACCACTGGCGTGCCGGCGTAGCTTCGACTGCAAGCTCGGCGGACAACAAGCACTACGCACTGGAAGCGGCGCAACAAGCGCTTCAGCGCCACGCTGAGCGAACCGGCAAGCAGATGCGAGTGGAACCCGCGAGTATTTCCGGTCGCTGGCGTGCCCGGTACCAGATCCCGGAAAACACCAGAATCAGTGTCATCATCGCTTCTGGCGGTAATGCCAACATCTTGCGCACAAACCTCGATGCTCTTTTCGGCAAGACGACCTATAAGAATTTCGAAGTCCTGATTGCCGACAACTCAAAGAGCGGCATTATCGAGAAACTCGTCACGGAAGAGCAGCGCAGATCGCGGACTCTCGGTTATCTGGACTGGCGTCATAAACCGTTCAACTTTTCGGCCATCAATAATGCCGCCGCGAAGCAGTGCGATTCGCCGGTGCTTCTGTTTTTGAACGACGACACGTCCGCGATCAACCCGGACTGGCTCGAGTCGATGCTGGAGCTGGCCACGCTTCCCGAAGTCGGCGTGGTGGGCGCGAAGCTTCTCTATCCGGACGGGCGCATTCAACATGCAGGCGTCGTCATGGGTCTCTACGACAATTGCGGGCATGCCTTCAAGGGCCTGGATGGCGCGATCAGCCACTATTTTGATTTCTCCGACATCATCCGCAATGTCAGTGCTGTTACGGGAGCGTGTCTGATGACCAAGGCCGACCTGTTCTGGCGCGCCGGCGGCTTCGATGAAAGCGATTTCGCCGTTGCGTTCAACGACATCGATCTCTGTCTGAAGATCGGCAGCTTAGGCTACAGGGTTGTCTATACGCCGCACGCGCGTCTGTACCATCACGAGGCGTTCTCGAAGACTTCCAAAGATCTGGTGCCTCATCCGGAAGAAGTCGCGCGCATGCGGTTCAAATGGGACAAGGTCATTGCCGCCGACCCGTACTACAGCCCGAATCTGACGCGCAATGATGAGGATTATTCGCTCAAAAGGCGCTTGTGACGCTGTTACGCTACTGCCGGAAAACGATGGGCCGGAACAGAATACTGACGTCGCTTGTGACCGGTTGCGCCAGAGCCAAGACACTCGGAAAGGATGGCATCGAAATGTTGTTCGGCTGCAATCTCGAGGGATCTCCCACGAACGATGTCGAACTGTCGCGAACAGAATAGTCCGTGATTCGGCCGTTTCCGTCCAGGCTGAACGTCACCATCACCGACGATCGAAGGTCCATCGGCACAAGGTTTGTGTCGATGTGATCGGCATACACAACCGGCACTTCGTAGTTGACCATCTGGTTGCTGCCCGCCGCAGTGAAGCCCAATCCGCCGAACAGAATCAGACTCGAAACCACTCCTCCTGTGGCAGGAATCGTGAGCGGTCGCATGACCGCGTCGATACGGAATCGCCACTGATCCCAAAGCCGCCTGAAGCGCGAGCCATGACTGGCCACCACCGCTTGCCGCTCCCGCGACGCTTCGACCCGCAAAGCCATGCTCAGTTCAGACGGTGCAACCACGGTAGGCACTTCATTGAGCGCCGCACGCACGGAACGCATTTGCTCAACCCAAGTCGAACAGGATGGGCACTCATCCAGATGCTTGGCTAAGCCGGATTCTTCGCTTTTGCGCAGCCGGCCGTCGATGTAATCGGTGGTTCGGCTTTTGGTTCTCCAGCAGATCATGGATGTTCACTCATTGAATATTTAACCGGCCATCACTTCAGCAAGCGCGCGATCCGGCCGGTGCGTGAGTTCCTTGCGTAACGCCTCTCGGCCGCGTAAAATTCTCGATTTCACGGTTCCGAGCGACACCTGCAAAATCTCCCCAATCTCCTCGTAACTCAGATTCTGAATATCTCGTAGAACGACGGCAGTCCGGAATACCGGGTTGATTTTGGCTAGCGCCCGCTCGATGAGCGTCCGCGTCTCGGCGTCTAATACCTGATCGTAGGGCGAGCGCCCCGGATCCCGCGCGAGCTCCACAAAATTCTCCCTTTCAACCGGTTCCCGGTCCATGGAAATTTCGTGCCGGGAGTGGCGTACCCACCAGCGGTGCCGGTTGTGGGCCTCGTTAATGGCGATTCGATAAATCCAGGTGCGCAGGCTGCTTTGCTCGCGGAACGCATTGACTCCGCGAAAAACCTTTACGAAGACCTCCTGGACCACGTCGCACGCATCCGTCTGGTTTCCGACCAACCGATATACCAGGCCGTAGACCGGCTGTTCGTATTTGCCGATCAGTTCCTCGTAGGCGCTTTCAATGCCTGATCGAAGCCCTCGTAGAATACGCGCATCTTCTTCCGAGATGCCGCTTTGCGCCCCCGCCAAAATCGAGAGGGCACCCGTTTTTCCTGTCAACGCCTGGGCCATCGCTCGAATATCTTAGCTTAAAACGTCTAACCTGGGGGCGCTACGGGCGCCTGAGGTCGCTGGTTTGTCTTTGCTTCTGGTACCAGCTACTGCTTTAGACACCGCCATCGCGAAGAAAGTTCCTTCAGCCGCAAACCTGGCGATAGTACGCTTCGTACCGTGGAATAATCAGTTCGGTGGAAAAGCGCGTCTCGGCGGTTTGGCGCGCGGCCGCGGACATGCTGGCGTGCAGGCCCTCATCCGTCAGAAGTTCCACCAGGCGGGCCGCTTGCGCTTCGATATCGCCGACCGGCGCCATATAGCCGTCCAATCCGTCTGTGATCAGGTCGGGAACACCCCCGGTGTGGGTCGCGACCGGCGGTACACCGCAGGCCATCGCTTCCAGGGCCGCCAGGCCGAAGGCTTCCATCTCGCTCGGCAAGTGCAGTGCGTGCATGCGCGGTATCAGCCGTTCCATGTGGTCCTGCTTGCCTAGAAAGCGGACTTCCCGATCTACCCCCAGTTCGCGTGCGAGTTGTTCCGCCGGTCCCCGGTCGGGCCCGTCTCCCGCCATAATGAGCTCCGCGTCAACATGCTCGCGTACTTTCGCGAAGGCATAGATGCAATCGAGCACTCGCTTCACGGGCCGGAAATTGGAGATGTGCAGAATCCGCTTTCGCCCCTTACTTCTGGCCGCCTCATCGGGGTGATAGAGCGAGCAGTTCACGAAATTGTGAATCACCTCGATCGGTTTGCGTATACCGAAGAAATCCACTGTTCGTTGGCGCATGTATTCGCTGATCGTGGTGATGCCGTCCGATCGTTCCATTGAGAATTTCGTGATCAAGAAATACGACCGGTCCGCGCCCACCAGCGTGATATCGGTGCCATGCAGGGTCGTGATGAATGGCAAGCGCCGGTTGGGCGTCATCTCCTGCGCCAGCAGGGCAGAAATGGAATGCGGTATGGCGTAGTGCACGTGCAGCAAATCGAGAGCATGCCGCTCGGCAACTTCGGCCATGCGTGAAGCCAGCGCCAGTGAATACGGCGGGTACTGGAACAACGGATAGGTCGACACTTCTACTTCGTGATAGTAAATTCCCGGAGTATCCGGATCGAGCCGGATCGGATTGGCATAGCTGATGAAGTGCACCTCGTGCCCGCGAGCCGCCAGCTCGAGACCTAGCTCGGTTGCGACGATACCGCTTCCGCCGTAGGTGGGATAGCACGTGATGCCGATCCGCATGGTTCCAGTATCGACGGCGTGCAGCGATCTACGGAACCAGTACGATTTTGCCGATGTGCTCTCCGCTTTCCATTCGGGCATGCGCCAGCCGCGCGTCCCTCAGCGGAAACGTCGAGTCCACGAGGGGCCGAACCGGATCTTTGGCGGGCAAAATGGGCCAGACTTCATGCAGCAAACGCCGCGCGACCGCTCCCTTTTCTTCCACTGTGCGCGCGCGCATCGTCGATCCCAAGAGCTTGGCCCGCTTGTGCATGAGCCGGAAGAGATCGAGTGTGCCGGAGCGTCCACCTTGCATTGAAATCACAGAAATTCGGCCATCGAGCGCCAGCGCGTCGAGGTTGCGTTCCAGATAGGGAGCGCCAACGATATCGACAACGACGTCCACGCCGCGACCGCCGGTCAGCCGCTTCGTTTCTGCGACAAAATCGATTTCTTTGTAGGGGATTGCGTGCGCCGCGCCGAAGCCGAGGCACGCCTCACATTTTTCGGCCGAGCCGGCAGTGGCAATCGGTGTTGCACCCCAGGCGCGAGTCAGCATGATGGCCATGCTGCCGATACCGCTGGTCCCGCCGTGGACCAGAACAGTTTCGCCGGTCGCCAAACCGGCTCGCGTGATCAGGTTGTCGTAAACGGTAAAAAGATTTTCGGGGAGTGTTGCCGCTTCGACACTGGTCCAGCCCTCCGGAATTAGCAAAACCTGCGCAGCCGGGACCACACAGTACTCTGCGTACCCGCCGCCCGCGAGGATCGCACATACGCGATCGCCCGGCTTAAAGTCTTCGACGCCTGCTCCCACGGAATCCACTACTCCCGCGGCATCCAGGCCCGGAATGTCGGATGCACCGGCGGGTGGCGGGTATTTGCCTTGCCTTTGCATCGCGTCGGCGCGCGCCACACCGGCAGCTTCCACTCGCAGGATCAATTCGCCTTCTTTCGCCGAAGGCTTGGGACGCTCTACCGGTTTGAGCACGTCGGGAGGGCCGAAGGAGGAGATTTCAATAGCGAGCATATCTGTCTGTGGGAAAATTCTATAAACTTCTTTCTTGCTGCGTACGTCTCGGGAACGAATGACTTTCCATCGCTTGCGTATTTTGCTGATCTGCGGGAGCCTTTTTGCTGCATTCTGTACAGCGCAGCAAAAACAACCTGCCCAGAATCCGGACCAACCTCGTTTGGACACAGGCCTGGAGCCGCCGCCGGAACAAGTTGTGAAGCAGCAAAAACCTCCGGCCGAGCCAGATATTCTCGAGGACGGCGGCTTCTCGATCGAGCCGATCTATTGGTTGAATCGCGCGCAACCGGATGTGCGCGGCGGCGCTACCGCCCTTGAATTCGGCAGCATCGGCTTTCCGGGCCATGCGAACCCGAGTATCGGCGGTGACATCAGCATCCCGGCGGGCCATTCGAATACCTTGCGCCTCTCCTATTTTCGCGTGCAAGGACATTCCAACACGACCGTCGCTGAAACTGCCGATATCTTCAGCGAAGGATATAATTCGGGCGACTACATCGTTGAGAGCTACAAAATTCAAAGCTTTAAGGTGTCGTGGGATTATCTTTCGTACACCTGGTTCAAACCTGCCGGTAACATTCACCTGAAGACGTTGTACGAAGTGCAGTATACGAGTGTGGGCTCGAGTTATATCGCCCCGCTCAAGCCCATAACGACGGATTCGAGCGGTAATACCGACACGAACACCACGACCGGATCGAAGCGGATCATTTATCCGACGCTCGGTGTCGAATTTGAGCAGGCGCTGGGCCATCGTTTCCGCTGGGAGGCGAAAGCGACCGGCTTCGGCATTCCACACCACGGCGACATCTGGGATGCCCAGGGAGATATTGCCGTACGAATCGGAAGTTTCGACCTGATCGCGGGCGACCGCGCCTATCACTTCAAAACATCCCCAAGCGGGGACGAGTACTTCACCGACACGCTTTCCGGGGCATTCGTCGGCTTGCGTTACTATTTGGGTGCGCGGCATTGGTAAGTCTACGCCCTCGACTCTTCTAAAGCACCGAATTCATGACAGCAGTCGATCTCTCAAGCGACGCAGGGCTGGTTGCGATGGTGTTGCTGACTACGAATATCCTGCTCGGTCTTGTGCTGTCGGCGCGCTATAACACGGTTCGAAGCTGGCCTCATCGCCGTCTTCCGATCTTCGATATCCACAACTGGACCGCATACATCGCACTCGGGCTGGTTTTTTTGCATCCCATTCTTTTGCTGTGCTCGAAAACCGCGGGATTTCGAATTGGCGACATTCTGTTTCCGGTATGGTCGCCGAAGCAGACACTTTATAACTGCTTCGGGGCGGCCGCTTTCTATTGCGTCGTCTTCGTCGTTGTCACGTCCTACTTCCGGTTCAAGCTGGGAAGCCGGCTCTGGAAAAAACTGCACTACGTCTCCTACGCGGCAGCGGCTTTTTTTTTCGTGCATGGGATCCTCATCGATCCCGAACTCAAGAACGCTCCGCCCGATCCACTCGATGGTGAGAAGGTCCTGGTGGAAGTCTGCGCGTTTGTCATCATCGCAGCAACGATCTGGCGGATTCGCTATCAGCCCAAGAAGCGAGCGCTGAAAGCATCCGTGCAAAAAGTCGATTACGAGCCGGTCTAGCCGCGCCCGTGCTTACGTCGTAGCTGCCGCAGGCTGGCGCGAACCCCTGCCGTGCATCCATTTTGTGACAGAAAACACGCTGCCTATGATGCACAAAATGACGAACGCGACCATGGTCCAGCGGAACGCGTCCGTGTTCATGAGGTGCAGAATGGCGCGGCCAAATCGAATGGCAAGCAAGCTCAGAATCACGAACCGGATCGCCCGGCCCGCCGCGACCGTTGACAGCATTCGCACACGAGGGTAACCCAACGCGCTGGTAGTTGCGACGACCATCGTGAACGGGAACGGCGGAGGAGCAATGCAGCCCAGGAGAATCGCGCGTCCGCCCTTCTCGCCACCCCACCGCTTCAGCCGCCCGAAGTTCCTGTCTCCCGCTATTTTGCGTATCCCCGCTTCGCCGAGCTTACGGGCGACCAGATCGAGGAAAACAACGCCCAACGTGGAGCCGCACACCGCCGCGAGCACATAGAAGGGCCAGCCTTTGTGATTGCGCGCGACCAGAGCCACGATCAGCAGATCGTTCCCGAACGGCAGAAACAGAAAAGAAGAATCGAGCACGCCCATCACCAGCGGGCCGAAATAGCCGAGGTGGAACACGAAATGGAGAAGAGGACGGAAAAAGTGCTTCACGCGTGGATCACTCGCTGGCGTTTCAGTAAGCTGTGTCTCATGAGATGCCAAGCCATGGTTAAGGTTGCTTCGATTAGCGCGATTGCAATTCCTCTACTGTTTCTAAGCGCGGGTGCGCAAGTCAAGAAGGACGAGCCGCGGACTTTGCCGCCCAAGGGAATGGGACACGTGCTGGTGATCAGCCAGACCAAAGGCTTCGAGCACGATTCGATACCGGACGCTATGGCGACCATCTGGCGAATGGGCCACGATACCAAGCTTTGGGAAACGACTCTCCGGACCGATACCGAACTGATTACCAAGGCAGACCAGAAGCAGCGCAATATGAAAACGCTGGACTATTTCGACGTGCTGGTGTTTGCTAGCACCACGGGCGAGCTGGATCTGACCGACGATCAAAAACGAGACATGATGTCGTTCATCAAGGACGACGGAAAAGGCTTCGTCGGCGTGCATGCCGCGCTCGATACGAATTACAAGTGGCCGGAATACGGCGAAATGATCGGCGGATGGTTCGACCAGCATCCCTGGTTTACGTTTAACGCGCCGATTATCAACGAAGACCCCTCGTTTCCGGCGGTCCGCCATTTTCCCAAAGAATTCGTCAAGTACGACGAGATCTATCAGCCGAAAGACTGGTCGCGCGATAAAGTCAATGTGCTGCTGAGTCTCGACCCGGCCAAGCTGGACTACAACAATCCGCGGGTGCACCGGACCGATCACGATTTCGCGGTGGCCTGGTCGAAGATGTACGGCAAAGGGCGAGTTTTCTATTCGACTCTGGGGCACACCAAAGAAGCCTGGGACGATCCGGACATTCAGAAAATGTATTTTGAAGCCATCAAATGGGCCATGGGATTGACAGAAGGCAGTACCGCCTCCCATCCGCGGCCCGGAATGTAAGCTCAGTCGACCTGAACCGGATCGGACGCGATGCGTTTCAGTTGCCCGCAAGCCGCGAAGATGTCGCGCCCGCGAGGTTTTCTCACGAAGCAGGGTACGGACTGGCGGACGATCTCTTGAAACGCCGTGACGCGTTGCGGATCCGGTGTTTCGAAGGGAATGCCCGGTCCGGGATTCAGCGCGATGAGATTCACTTTGCAATTCAGTTTCGCCAGCAGACGAACCACGCGTCTGGCGTCGGCATCGGTGTCGTTCACGTCTTTCAGCAAAACGTACTCGAACGTTAGTTTCTCCCAGGGACGCAGCGGATAGGTGCGGCACGCATCCATCAGATCCTTCAGGTGATATTTTCTTGTGATCGGCATCAACTCGCGCCGCTGCTCTTCATTCGACGCGTTGAGCGATATAGCGAGCCTGGGTCGAATCTCCGCGCGTCCGAGCTCTGGAATTTTCGGAACGATGCCGGAGGTGGAAAGCGTGATGCGCTTCTGTGACATTCCGATCCCATTCGGGTCCATGAGCAGGCGCGTGGCTTTCAGCACGTTATCGAGATTGAGCAGCGGCTCGCCCATGCCCATCATCACGACGTTGAGGCGGCTGTCGGTGGGCTTCAGCCGATTTTCGCGGGCAACATGCAGCACCTGGCCCACGATTTCGCCCGCGTTGAGGTTGCGCTCCAAGCCCATCAAGGCGGTCAGGCAGAACTTGCAATCGACGGGGCAGCCCACCTGACTCGAGATGCAAATGGTGTCGCGGGCGTCTTCCGGCATTAAAACCGCTTCGACCGTCCTGTTATCCTCTAACCGAAGTAGGTAGCGGAGGGTTCCGTCGCTGGAATCGAACCTCCGCTCGACAGTGGGCAAGCCCACTGGATTCCTGCTAAGAAGCTGATTTTTAAGGATTTGAGGCAGATTGGAAATTTCCGACAAATCCGCCACCTGTTTGCGGTACAAAGCGTCATATAGTTGTCTGGCACGATAGGTGGGCTGCTCCGGGCCGAGCAGAGCGGTCAAATCGGAGAGATCCATTCCGATGAGCGGCCGGGCCTCAAGTACTTGCAGCATCTACATTTAGTGTATCGGTCTCCACTCGAAAGGGAAGACGCAAGGGAAAGGCGTAAACAGGAAAAATGGTAGCGGTCTCCTCCAATGTCCGGGAAATCGAGCGGCAAACGTTGTCGAACGGTCTGCGGATCGTCACCGAGGCAATGCCTTATGTCCGTTCGGTGTCGCTGGGGGTTTGGATCGGCAGCGGCTCGCGCATTGAACGCGGGCCGGAGAACGGGCTTTCACACTTTATCGAGCACATGGTCTTCAAGGGGACCAAGCACATGACCGCGGAAGATATCGCGCGATCGGTGGATTCGGTTGGCGGCGGGCTGGATGCGTTTACCAGTAAAGAACTGGTGAGCTTCAACACGAAAGTGCTGGACGAGCATTTGCCGGTTGCGCTGGATGTACTGGCCGACCTGGTGCTGAATCCGCTGTTCCGCGAAGAGGACATCGAACGCGAAAAGGGCGTCATTCTCGAAGAGATCAAGATGGAGGCGGATCAGCCGGAGTTTGTACTGCACGAGACCTTCATCGGGAATTTCTGGAAAGGGCATGGGCTCGGTAAGCCGATTCTCGGCACGAAAGAGACGGTGAAAAAGTTCGCGCAGCCGATGCTGTTCGACTACTACAACCGCGTTTACGCGCCCAAGAATATTTTAATTACGGCGGCCGGTAATCTGGATCACGACCGGATCGTGAGCCTGGTTCGCGAAAAATTTGCAAGCCTGGAAGATCGAGGCACAATTCCCGTCGACAGCGTTCCGAAGACACACGCGCCGCTGATCCTGAAGAAAAAAGATTCGCTCGAGCAAGTGCATATCGCGCTCGGCGTGCCGGCTTATCCGCTGGCGCATGAATTGCGATTCCCGTTGTATGTACTCAATACCGTGGTAGGCGGTGGAATGAGCTCGCGCTTGTTTCAAAATATCCGGGAGAAGCAGGGCCTCGCGTATGCGGTTTATTCAGAACTGAACCTGTTCAGTGACACCGGCTGCTTTACGGTGTACGCGGGAACGGCCGCGGAAACCGCCAAGCAGGTGATCGGCTCGGTGATCGACGAGTTTCGCAAGCTGAAAAACGAGCTCATCGGAGAAGACGAGCTGCGTCGCGCCAAGGACCATCTCAAGGGATCCCTGATGCTCAGCCTGGAATCGACTTCGAGCCGCATGTCGAACCTCGCACGGCAGGAAATCTATTTTGATCGCTTCATGTCGATGGACGAGATGCTGGAGAGCATCGAATCCGTGACTCGCGAAGAAGTGCAGATGATCGCGCAGGAGTTTTTCCAGCCCGACTACATCGCGCTTGCCGTATTGGGCCGGCTCGGCGATCTTGAGGTTACGCGCGAGGACTTGGTTTGCTAGCGTTTTCGGCGAGCGCTTTCAGCTTTTCGTCCAAATAGCCGAGCGAGCGCTGCAGCAGCTCGCGATATTTAGGATTACTCGCCGCCTCCAGATCCTGCAGAACTCTGGTGCGCGAGAGCTCCAGGCTTTCCCGCTCCCTCTGAAGTTGAATCTGCTCGGCGCTGACGCGAGCTTTCTTCAATTGCGATGCACGCTCTTCAGCGGCTTCCATCTGAGACTCGACTGCCTTACTCTCCCAGCCGCGTGCCACTACTTAAGCTTCCCACAATGTAATCAAATCGGCTGTTATTCTGAGGTGTAACAAGGGAAAAATCAGCCGTTCCCTCCCATGTCGCAACTGCTCTATACCACTCCGCACGGTATCGCCGTGACACGCTCGAGCTCGAAGAGTTCGTACGCGCGCGGCTTGAGGCATTTGCTTGCGCAGTTGGATACGAAACGTGGTGTCTATCTCTCGTCGGGTTACGAATACCCGGAGCGCTATTCGCGGTGGGACGTGGCGAGCGTGGCGCCTCCGTTGGAAATTATCGGGCGAGGACGCAAGCTCCAATTTCATGCGTTGAACAAGCGCGGTGAAGTGCTGCTGAATCTGTTCACGCCGTTGTTCGAGCGGCATCCGCACGCGCAGAGCTTCGTTCGCGATCCGCATTCGTTCACGATCGAGCTGAAACCGCTGGCGGAGGCATTTCCCGAAGAAGAGCGCAGCAAACAGCCATCGCCGTTTTCGATATTGCGGACGCTGGTTCAAGAGTTCCGGTATCCGGAAGATTCGCGCCTGGCGTTGGTAGGCGCCTTTGGGTACGATCTGCTGCTGGAGTTCGATCCGATACGACTGCGTCTGCCGCGCGATGAGCACAAAGCCCTTCATCTGTTTTTGTGCGACGACATTTACTTCATGGATCGCAAGAAGGAACTGATCCAGCGATTTCAATACGATTTTGCGGGCGAGGCAGGTAACACGGCGAGTTTGGGGCGCGACGCGGCGAAGATCGGCCGCACGGCTTGTTCCGATCTCCGCAGCGAGATCGTTTCCGACCACACCGCCGAAGAGTACATGGAGAAGGTGGAAACGGTGCGCGAGGGCATGCGCCAGGGCAATTATTACGAAGTGGTGCTGCGGCAGACGTTCAGCGCACCGTTTGACGGTAGTCCTTCGGAATTGTTCCAACGCGTCCAGAGATCGAGTCCGAGTCCCTACGAGTTCCTGCTGCAGATGGGCGATGAACAGCTTGTCGGCGCATCGCCCGAAATGTTCGTGCGGGTAGAAGGCGAGCAGGTAGAGACGTGTCCGATTGCGGGTACGGCGCGTAGAACGGGCGACCCGCTGCGGGATGCGGAGAGCATTCGGGAACTCTTGAATTCGACGAAAGAAGAATCGGAGCTGACGATGTGCAGCGACGTGGACCGGAACGATAAATCGCGCGTATGCGTGCCCGGTTCGGTGCGAGTGATCGGGCGGCGGCTGATTGAATCGTATGCGGGCCTGTTTCACACGGTGGACCATGTGAAGGGCACGCTGATGGACGGCTTTGATTCTTTGGATGCCTTTCTGACGCACATGTGGGCGGTGACCATCATCGGGGCGCCGAAGAAAGCCGCGGCGCAGACGATCGAGGATCTGGAGAAAGAGGCGCGAGGCTGGTATGGCGGCGCGATCGGGATGTTGACTCTGAACGGCGACATCAACACCGGCATCACGATTCGCACGGTCCATCTGAAGAACGGAATCGCACGATATAGCGCGGGCGCAACGCTGCTCTATGATTCCGATCCGCGAGCCGAAGATCAGGAATGCAGGCTGAAGGCAACGGCCTTCTTTCGAGCGTTGTATCCAGCGATCGCGTCGGGCGAAGCAGCGCACGAGACGCGCAGAGTGGGCGAAGGAGTTCGTCTGCTGCTCGTGGATAACGACGATTGTTTCATCCACACTTTGGCGAATTACGCGCGACAAACTGGGGCAACGGTTACAACATACCGGGCGAATGCGGCGCTGGAGAGGATCGACGCCACGAAGCCGGACATCGTACTGATATCGCCCGGCCCGGCGCGACCTGCCGATTTTGGCGTTCCGGCACTGGTTGCGGAGCTGGGGAAGCGCGGCATTCCGACCTTTGGCGTGTGTCTCGGGTTACAGGGAATCGTGGAGGCGTTCGGCGGCCGCCTCGATGTGCTGGATTATCCGATGCACGGAAAAGGATCGCTGGTTTCGCATTACGGAAGCGGCGTATTCCACGGGCTGCCCTCGCCGTTTCGGGTGGGGCGTTATCACTCGCTGTATGCGAATCGCGAGACCTTTCCGGAGTGCCTAGAGATCACAGCGGAATCGGAAGACGGCGTCATTATGGGCGTGCGTCACCGCGACTTGCCGATTGAGGCGGTGCAGTTTCATCCGGAATCGATTCTCACGCTCGAGCGCGACAGCGGATTGCGGCTGATGGAGAACATGATCGAACTGTATGCTCCTGCCGTGGCCATGGCGGGGCGAAGCTAACCCGCTTTGGCTGCCGAAAAGAGCGTTGCGATCATAGGCGGCGGACTGGCCGGTCTTGCTGCGGCCGTGGCGCTTGGATCTGCCGAACAACGGGTGACTGTATTCGAGGCGCGGCTATTCCTGGGCGGCCGGGCGACATCTTATCCGCTGAACAGCGCCGACGACGATAGCCCGACGATTGACAATTGCCAGCATGTGCTGCTGCGCTGCTGCAAGAACCTGATCGACTTTTATGAGCGCCTGAGGGTGCGGGACCGCATCCAGTTCTATCGCGAGTTTTATTGGATCGAGCCGGGCGGCCGGACGTCCATCATGCGGCGCGGAATGCTGCCTGCACCGCTGCACTTTACGGAATCGTTCACAAAGCTACGCTTTCTGTCATGGGCAGATAAGCTGAGCCTGGCGAGCGGGCTGCTCTCGGTGCGCTACGAATATGGCAAGCGCGCGGATCTCGAGCACATTACTTTTCTGGAATGGCTGCGTGAGAAAAAGCAGACGCAACGAGCGATCGACCGTTTCTGGAGCCAAGTGATCGTCAGCGCGTTGAGCGAGGACGTGGACCGTGTCGCTGCGATCCACGCTCTTCAGGTGTTCCATACCGGTTTCCTTTCGCGGGCGGATGCATATGAGTTCGGCGTTCCCTCTGTGCCGCTGGGGCGGCTCTACTCGGAAGATGCGTGGGCGCGTTTTCCGGAAGTGACGATTGCGCATCGCTCCCCCGTTCAGCAGGTGCGCATTGAAAACGGCCGGGTCAGCGGCTTGACGGTAAACGGAACGAGCGTCACGGCGGACGCGTATATTCTGGCCGTTCCTTTCGAGCGCGTCAACGCAATCGCGCCAGATTTTCCCATCGATGTCTCCCAATTCAGTCATGCGCCGATTACCGGCATCCATTTGTGGTTCGACCGCTCGATCACGCAATTACCGCATGCGACGCTGCTCGACCGGACCATCCAGTGGATGTTCAACAAACACGGCGGGCGGCACATTCAAATCGTGGTGAGCGCTTCGCGAAGCCTGACCGAAATGCCGCGAGCTGAAGTGATCGAGCTGACCCTCAAAGAACTGAAGGAATTTTTTCCACTAGCCCGAGACGCGAAGCTGGAGCGCGCTCACGTCGTGAAAGAGGTGCGAGCCGTTCTTTCCGCCGTACCCGATATTGAAGAACTAAGACCAAGCAGCCGGACTGCGATTGCGAACCTGTTTTTAGCCGGCGATTGGACGCGCTCCGGATGGCCCGCGATTATGGAAGGCGCGGTGCGCAGCGGGTATTTAGCGGCGGAAGCGGTAATGGAATCTTTCGGCGAATCGTGGCGATTTCTGTTGCCGGATGTTCATTAGCGCTGATTGGCTTTTAAGATTTTCTTGCGCATGCGAATGGATTTCGGCGTGACCTCGACGAATTCGTCGGGGCGAATAAATTCGATCGCCTGTTCGAGATTTAGAATACGCGGCGGGACCAGGCGGATCGCCTCATCGGAGGTGGATGCGCGCATGTTGGTCAGCTTTTTCTCCTTGACGATGTTTACATTGAGATCGGAATCGCGCGAGTTTTCGCCGACGATCATTCCTTCATATACTTCCGTACCAGGCGCTATGAAGATGACGCCGCGTTCCTGCAAGTTATAAATGGCATAGCCGGTTGCAATTCCGGGCCGATCTGAGACCAACGATCCGGTGGGCCGCATTTCAATCTCTCCCTGCCATTCGATAAAGCCGTGGAAGAGCGAGTTCATGATGGCAGTGCCTTTTGTGTCCGTGAGCATTTCGCTGCGCAATCCGATCAAGCCGCGTGAGGGGACGTGAAACTCGAGACGCACGCGGCCCGAACCGTGGTTGACCATTTTGGACATCTTGCCTTTCCGGCCGCCGAGTTTTTCGATGACGACGCCAATAAACTCTTCCGGGCAATCGATGACCAGCAATTCCAAAGGCTCATGGAGAACGCCGTCGATTTTGCGCGTGAGGATTTCGGGATTTCCCACCTGCAGCTCATAGCCTTCGCGGCGCATCATCTCGATGAGAATGGCGAGCTGCAACTCACCGCGACCCATAACTTTGAAAGCATCCGGTCCGCCGGCCTCTTCGACGCGGATGGAGACATTGGTCAGGAGTTCTTTATCGAGGCGATCGCGGAGATTGCGCGAGGTGACGAATTCGCCTTCGCGACCGGCAAAAGGCGAGTTGTTGATGCTGAACGTCATCGCGATGGTAGGCTCGTCGATCGCGATGTTGGGCAGAGCTTTGGGGGTTTCGGCGCTGGTGATGGTTTCCCCGATCGTGATTCCCTCGACGCCGGCAATGGCGAGAATATCGCCGGTTTTTCCGACCGTCTCGTCGACGCGCTTCAAGCCTTCGAAGGAATAGAGCTTCGTAATGCGGGTTTTCTGTAAGCTGCCGTCGAGCTTCACGATTCCGACTTCGTCGCCGTGTTTCAGAGTGCCATGGAATACACGGCCGATGGCGAGACGCCCGAGATAATCGCTGTAATCGAGATTGGCGACAAGCAGTTGAAGGATATCGCTCGCATTACCTTCAGGCGGCGGGATGTGTTTGACGATGACGTCGAAGAGTGGCTGAAGTGTCTGGCTGGCATCTGTCAGCTCGCGCTTCGCGATACCGGCTCTTGCATTGGTGTAGACGACGGGAAAATCGAGCTGATCTTCGGTTGCATCGAGATCGATGAACAGGTCGTAAATTTCATTCAGGACTTCCGGAATGCGCGCGTCGGCACGATCGATTTTGTTGATGACCACGACAGGCGGAAGATGCGCTTCGAGGGCTTTCATCAGCACATAGCGGGTTTGGGGGAGCGGTCCTTCGCTCGCGTTGACGAGCAGCATGACGCCATCGACGATTTTGAGAGCACGCTCGACTTCTCCGCCGAAATCGCTGTGACCGGGGGTATCGACGATATTGATTTTGGTTCCGTGATAGCGAACTCCGGTGGTTTTGGCGAGGATGGTGATGCCGCGCTCGCGCTCAAGCTCGTTGGAATCCATGACGCGCTCGGCGACTGCTTCGTTGACGCGAAAGATGCCGCTCTGCCGCAGCATGGCGTCCACGAGCGTGGTTTTTCCGTGATCGACGTGCGCAATGATCGCGATATTACGCGTGTCGATGTGATTATTCGATTCAGACATCTGCAAACTTCATGGTCTCATCCGGCGTAGAAGGACTGTGTGCGAAGCTGTTAGCGGAATGTTGCCGACCGTCGTCATTGTGGGGCGTCCGAACGTTGGCAAATCGACGCTGTTCAACACCATTCTCGGCAACCGGCGATCGATTGTAGGCGACGAGCCGGGCATCACGCGAGACCGCATTTACGGCGAGGCGGAGTATCGCGGGAAGCGGTTCGGGCTGGTGGACACGGGCGGAATTATTCCGCATGACAAACAGTTGATCCCGAGCGAAATTCTGAAGCAAGCGCGCGTGGCGCTGGACACGGCGGCGCATATTCTGTACGTTATCGACGGACGCACGGAAATCACATCGGCGGATCGCGATTTGGCGGCGCTGCTGCGGCCATTGAATAAGCCCGTGACGCTGGTGGTGAATAAAATCGACACACAGGCCCGCGAGAGCCTGCTGCCGGAGTTTTACTCGCTGGGGCTGGGCGATCCGGCGCCCGTTTCGGCGGAACACAAGCTGGGGATCGACGATTTGCTGGACGAAGTGACGGCTTCGTTTCCCAGAGAACAGGCGGAAGCCGACGAAGGGGAGACCGAAGGGAAGAACGCGCAGCGGCGCATCAAAGTGGCGATCATCGGCCGGCCGAATGTGGGTAAATCGACCCTGCTGAACACGCTGGTGGGTGCGGAGCGGGCGATTGTTTCGCCGGTGGCGGGCACCACGCGCGATGCAGTGGACGAAACGATCGAGGAAGGGAATACCAGCTATCGATTCGTCGATACGGCCGGAATCCGGCGTAAAGGCAAGACGACCGAGATGACGGAGAAGCTGAGCGTCATTATGGCGCGGCGGCATATCCGCATGGCCAACGTGGTTCTGCTGATTCTGGACGCGACCGAGGGCGTAGTCGCGTCGGACGCGACGATTGCGGGCTATGCGCACGAAGAGGGGCGCGCCGTGATTCTGGTGGTGAACAAATGGGATGCAGCGGAAGGCAAAAGCAAGCGGGCTTTCGCGGAGAGCATACGGGACGAGTTGAAGTTTCTCGACTACGCGCCGATTGTTTTCGCGTCGGCGACAAAGGGCGAAGGGATCCGGCGCATCCTTTCGATGGTTCGAAAATCTTTCGACGCCGCATCGAAGCGCATCTCGACGGGCGAGCTGAATCGCTTCAACGAAACGATGAAATTCGAGGCCGACATACGCATTTACTACATCACGCAGGCTTCGATTCGGCCGCCGACGTTCGTGGTGTTTACAGATCAAGCGGGTAAGATGCATTTTTCAATTGAGCGCGCGCTAATGAACCGGCTGCGCGAGCGGTTTGGCTTCGAAGGCACGCCGATCGTCATCAGGACGAAGAGGCGATAAGAGGGCGGAACACAGTTTTCGTGCGGTACTCGGCCAGGCGTTCCAGTTTGGGCCGTTTAGGCGGCTCTTTTGGCGCTTTCGCGGAGCTGTTTGGCGCGTTCGAGCTCGGCTGCGGTCATTTGCGCGTTGGACGTGAGCGCCTGGCGATGGGTGAGCTGGGCTTCGGCAATCGAAACCGCCCCATTTGTGCGGCTCCTGCTTGCGCGATTCGGCTGCTTCGCGGCGTACTTCCTCCGCTTTCTTCTGTTCTAACGATTCAAAGCCAATTTCGGCTTTGCGCCTTTCACTTCTGAGCTTTAGCAGGTCAGCCAAGGCCTTATGGAAGGCACGCTCGTGGGTGGTTTGATAGCGGAGTATCTTATCGTTGACCTGGTTCTTGGCGAACTATTGTTCCAAAAGCCACAGCGCGCGCTGGGTAAGCCAGTGATGCTGGGCCATTTTTTCGACCAGGATGTGCTCGGTGGGAGTGGTGGGCTGGTGCTCCTCGGCGAGGGCGGCGAGCAGCGCTTCATATTTCGATTTGTCTTCGGTAGCGAGAACGACGAAGCTTCCCGTGAGACCGTGGTGAAAATTATTTTGCGAGACGGCGGCTTTGCCGGCTTCGGTTTTAGGACCGGTGGAGTGTTGGGCGTTGGCGCGATTCGCCAACTGCTGTGCAGGAGTTGCCATAGAAAAGGACCTTTCTGGTGGGCAGGAAGCCCGAGGAAACTGGATTCGAAAAGGAAAAGCCCGCGTGCGTGACGGCACCGGGCTGCTAAGCCGAGTGTAGCAGGAGCTGTCAAGGGGTTTGCGCGCGAAAGGGGTGTTTTAAAGGGAATTGGGCTTGTGATCGAGTCTTAGGAGTGGCGAAAAAGGCCGCCGTACTAACGGACCTAGGGTAGTGTCAACCAATTTGTGTAAACGGCTTCATCATAGGATGTGTTTGATTTAGCTGGAAGTCTTTGGGAAGCGAGCTTCCCAAAGAATGGCGAAGCGGTTGAGCGCCTCTTTCCAGCCTTGGATGGTGTGCCATTTCAGCGACACGTTGCGGAGTGCCAGATAGAGCAGCTTCATGGCGGCCTCCTCATTCGGGAACGAGCCGCGCGTTTTAATCACCTTGCGCAAGGTCATGTTCAGCGACTCCACTGCGTTGGTTGTATAGATCACCTTGCGGACCTCCGCGGGGAACGCGAAGAACGGTGTGATCTGGGCCCAGTGGCGCCGCCACAGCGCGCTGATAGTGGGATATTTTTTATCCCAGCGCGTGGCCAGCGCGGTGAGCGCGTCTTCAGCCTGCTGGGCAGTAGCGGCCCGATAAACGGTCTTCAGATCAGCGGCCACTTGCTTGCGGTCTTGCCAGTTCACGTAATTCAAACTGGCGCGCGTGAGATGCACGATGCACAGCTGCACAGTCGTGTTCGGATATACCGATTCGATGGCTTGCGGAAAACCCTTCAGCCCGTCCACGCAGGTGATGAAAATATCCTGCAGGCCGCGGTTGCGTAGCTCGGTAAGCACCTGCAGCCAGAACTTGGCTCCTTCGTTGGCTGAGGTCCAAAGGCCCAACACTTCCTTCTGGCCTTCCATAGTGATGCCGATGGCCACGTACACGGCCCGGTTTTGCACCTGCCCGTTATCTCGCATCTTGATCACCAGCGCATCCAAATACACGATCGGATACAGCGGATCGAGCGGCCGGCTCTGCCAGGCGCGCACCTCTTCCAGCACCGAGTCGGTCACATTCGAGATCAGCGTCGGACTCACTTCGACCCCATAGATCTCCTGCAAATGCCCTTGGATCTCGCGAGTGGTAATGCCGCGTGCGTACATCGACAGGATCTTGTCATCGAAGCCGGCAAAGCGCGTTTCCCCTTTGGGCACGATTTGCGGCTCGAAGCTGGCTTGCCGGTCCCGCGGCACCTCGATCTCGACTTCGCCGAAATCGCCCTTCAGCCGTTTCGTGCTCTTGCCATTGCGCGAGTTACCGCTGCCGTAGCCCACCAGGTCATGCTTCTCGTAACCCAGATGCGTCGTGAGCTCGGCTTCCATCGCTCGCTCCACCAGCGCTTTCGTCAGCTGCTTTAGCAATCCATTCTCGCCGATAATATCTTCCGGCTTCTGATAGCTTGCTAGCAGCTTGTCCAGTACTTCTTTGTCGATCCCCATCGGTTCTTCTCAGTCTCTCTTTCTTCCCTCGAGAAAAACCGTTTACACATTCTGGTTTAGACCCGACCGACGCGCGTTTATGGGGACCTATCTTTCCGGAGGCTCGGAAGTCATCCGTAAATTCTCCTCAGGCGCCTTCCTTGAGCGCGTTATGAGGCCTAACGTGTGCAGGATCTGCCGGGTGTCACTTTCCAGACGGTTTGGCATAGATCGTCAGCCTTATTTGGCATAGCTGCCCTTCCGAAGCCTGCCTAATCGAACAGAGAAGATATCCGGGACCGGGACTATACAATAGACGGATCGCGGGCGGCTGTCGAAATATGACGCGCGAATCGGTTCGGTCGGGGTGGGTGCTTAACTTGCTTCGCAAATTATTCTGGGGTGCGGCACTTCTAGCAGGCTGGTGGTTATCCCCAAAGTCGTTGTGGTTTGTCGCGGTTTTTTGCCTTGTTATCGGCATCAATCTGATCTTCAAAGCGATCGTCGATTTCTACCGTCGGCATTTCCAAGGATTGACCCGGGAGCAGGCGTTCGACTTGGTAAACGAAATTTTGCAGCCGATGGCCCCGCACCCAGAAGATCAGTTTAGTGCTTCATGGTGTGAAGTCCTTCAGGTATACGCGAACGCAAAACCTAAGCCGGCGCAGCATTTCACTGAAGAGCAGCGTTCTGTGATTAATGAAAGGCTGGCGAGCTGGGGCGCACACAACCCGGATTATGAAGTAGCTTTGCGCAACGGGCTAATCGCAGTTGACAAATAAGACTCTTTTGGAAAGTACGTGCTAACTGAATTCGGGACGCAATATGGCAAACTCGGAACGATCGGCGGATACGAATTCTACCTCAACAAGCTCAAGCAATACCGCCTGGAAAACGCGCGCTCGACGCGTAAGAGCTCATCAGCCACATTCGTCCTGGAGTTTGAACGCACCGAAGTGGCCGCCGCGCTTAAGCACATGCCGGTCCTACGGCGCACCTTCGAATTGAAGGCGGACCGCACAGATGATGGAGAGTGGTTCCTCACGGAACTCGTTGAGACCGGACTGACCCTCGGTCCTAAACCATTTCCTCTCGCTGAATTTCGTAATTGGCAGGCTGAGCTTGATGCCGATCGGCGGGAACAGGAGGAGCGCGATAGGTGGCACGATGAGCCAGATGTGAAGGCGGCGCTCGCCCGCTACAACGCCGAAACCGACCACGATAAGAAAGCGTTTCTCAGTGAAGAATGGAGAAAGACCGGGGCGTCAGCCAGGCGACGGCTGGGCATAAGTTGAACTGGACAGAATTTTCCACTCACCTTCTTCAGGGGGTAGGCGTGGCGTTACCGGTTCGATCGAGAGACCCAGCGCTGCCCGGCTTCATAATCAGAGTTGACGCTGATCCGGAAAGATGACGAGTGGGTCGAAACACCAGACGGACGAGTCATCCCGTTCAGCGTGCCCCGGTTTCTCGCGGAAATCGAGAACGGGAACGGGGTGCTTCATTTGCGGAGCGAAGCCGGGGCCGATTTAAAGGGAATTGGGCTTGTGACTGAGTTTTGGGAGTGGCGAAAAAGCGCCCGGCATAGTAAAGGACCGAACGGCGCTTTTCGTTGCAATTCGTGCACGAACACAGAAGCTGCGCAGAGTCATTGATGCCAGTTCAGGTCATTGTTGAGATTGGTTACGCGGAAATTGCTGTTCGTCAGCTTCCCGACCCTTTATGTGCAGCTGGAAGGCGAGCGACTGCCGGCCTTCGCCGGCGGCTGGCTCGTGCCGAACGGCGCGGGCTCGCTCATCACCGCCTTTCACGAGGATCGCGAGTGCCGGCTCAGTCCCGACGCGCGGCGCATGGGCTATAATGCGCGCCTGGCGTACCGGCCCGATACGGATCATCACCTGATGGGGTTTTTGATGGCCGCCAAGCGCGCGGCGCGCAACATTGCGCAGCTGCCCGGCAACACGCCGGACCTTCTCGAAACCGCCATGGCGAAATGGAAGCCACTATTCACGAGCACGCGGAAGCGCCTGAAAACGGGCGTGCTCGCCAGCCTGCTCAGCTGCCCCGAGTATGAGGGGTTGCGGGATCACGGCAGGCGCTGCAGGCGGCACTGACGCACGGCACGTCACGGCATGGCAGCAGAGGCGGCCACGGCCGCGGTTTCCGCGATATGTTCACGGCCTGCTGGATTTGCAGGCCGCGTTGCGCTTCCGCTCCGCGGATCATGCCTTGCCGATGGATGGCACAACCCCGACGCTCGCGACCGCCCAGCTGCGGCAGAAGCCGATGATGGACGGGTTCTTTATTAGCGTCTGCTGTCAGGCGAAACCGTCAAAATCGTAAAGACGCTAGGCGTGGGCCATGCGCCGGCGAGAGTGATGGCGCTGCGTCTCCACATCTGCGAAACCGGACAGGACGACAGGCTTTTGATTAGGGAATTCCGCGACCAGTTTCAATTCGCCGCCCATGCTCGCGACGTAATGGCGCAATGTTGAGATCAGAACGTCCGAGCGCTGCTCGAGACGAGCGACGCTGTCCTGGCCGATGCCGAGGGACTTGCTCACCTTGGCCTGCGTCAGCTTATGCGCCTGGCGCAATTGCTGAAGCGACATTTCCTCAGCGATCAGCTGTTCCGCGCGACGGTTGACGTTGGCGCGCCGGCGCGAGTTCAGGGCGTTGATTTTGTTTTTCAGCGTTGTGCTCATCGTTTCTTCCTTTGTGCTCTCTTTTCGGCCTCGACCTCGACCACATGCGCGTCGAAGCGCTTATCCGCCTGGGCGATCAGCTGACGGTAAAACCGCTTCTCGCCGATCCCCGACTTGTCGCCGCCGACCAGGACGGCCGCCCGGCGTTTTGGATCGAACGCGAAGGCGAAGCGCCATACGCCGTCGTCCGCATCGAAACGCAGCTCCTTCATGTTGGCGTGCTTGGAGCCGTTCAAAGTATCAACCCTCGGCCGCCCTGCTTCCGGCCCGAATTTCTCTACCACCTTGAGCTGCGCCAGCAGTTCGTCCTGGACCGCCGGCGGCAGTTGCTCGTATTCAGGGTCGAAGTCCCTGAAAAAAATAACTTCCCAGGACATCCTCAAGTATATGGACTGTAATCCATATGGCGTCAATGCCATTATCGGCCTCTGCGGGTTAAAAAATCATTGCTCGAGCCACGCGCCCGGTCCGGACAGCAAGCGTTCAGACACGTAACTGACAGACGATCAGGCGGTTAGCGGCTCCTGAAGGTTCAAAAAAAATATTTTCTGTGGCTGTGACCGCGGTCAGCCGGAAATGATTGTCATCGAGAAATTGCGGGCTTTATGCCAGCGGACTGGACCAGGCCGTTGTGAGTAAAATAAGGTGCGCTCGCGATGGATTTCGCGCCTTAAAATGAGGATTCGAAAAGGAAAAGCCCGCGTGCGCGACGGCACTGAGTCGAGTCTAGCAAGGCGATTTGAGCAATAAGTCTGCTACACTAAATAAGTTTCTGCCCGCATTCGTCCTTACTTAAGTCGATTCGCTCGCTTTCGTCGAATCCGCTAGACTTCGTTAGTTTCTCGAATCTCTGGTTCGTTTCCTCAAGGACGTCGTTCCGGTTATCGGCATTGACTCCTTTTTGAACTATGAACCAATTCTCTGAATTCTCGTTATCGCAGCCAGTCCATCAAAATCTCGCAAGGAACTGCTTCGTTCGTCCTACTCCTGTGCAGGCGCAGGCCATTCCCGCCGCATTAAGTGGCGCCGATGTGGTCGCCACTGCTCAAACCGGTACGGGAAAAACGCTCGCCTTCTTGCTCCCGATCATGGAGAAGCTGCTCAAAGAATCGAGGCCTGACGACGATCGGCGCCGCGCGAGCCGAGTTCAGGCGCTGGTCCTGAGTCCCACTCGAGAACTGGCCATCCAAACAGCCGAGACGTTCGCGAAACTGGCTGTCCATACCGGTCTACGCGCGGCCATCGTGGTGGGCGGCTTAAGTGAACAGACCCAACTGAACGCGCTGCGAACGGGCGCGCAACTTGTCATCGCAACACCGGGGCGGCTCGAGGATTTCCTGAATCGCAAGCTCATCGATGTGAGCTCCTTGGCAGTGCTGGTGCTGGACGAGGCGGACCGCATGCTGGACATGGGTTTCCTTCCAGCCATCGAACACATTTTGTCCAAGTTGCCGGCGGTCCGCCAGAGCCTGTTCTTCTCGGCAACCATGGCAAAGGACGTGGAGCGCCTGATCGAACGACACGCGAAGAGCCCGATCCGTATCGCTGCGGGGGGATCCGTGACAATGCCCGATCAGATCGATCTACATGTCTACGAAGTGGAGAATCACGTAAAAGTCGGATTGCTCCGTCACATGCTGGATCGAGAGACCGGGTCGTTTTTGGTTTTCGCTCGCACCAAGCATGGTACGGATCGACTCGCCAACAGGCTGTCTAATCTTGGCCTGCGCGCCGTAGCCATGCATGGCGATCGAACACAAAGTCAGCGCAACCAGGCGCTCGCCGGGTTTCGAGACGGGCGCTACCGTGTGCTGGTGGCGACCGATGTGGCGGCACGCGGCATTCATGTCGACAGCGTAGCTCATGTGGTGAACTATGACCTGCCGCAAGCACCGCTGGACTTCATCCATCGTGTGGGACGGACAGGCCGGGCCGGCCAACGGGGATCCGCATCGACATTCAGTTTGAAATCCGAGCGTGGCGAGATCAGCCGTATCGAACGCGAATGCAAGGTGCGTTTAGTGCGACAGGAAGTCTCTCCTGAAATCGTGCGGGAAGCGAATCGAACGGCAGAACGCGAAACGCCTTCCAAAGACGCTGTCCGGGCGAAGGCAATCCACCGGCACACATCCAAAGAGCGGAACCGCGCACCGAAGCAAGGCAACACATTTAAAAGCGCCCGGCACAAGCGCTGACCGCACCGCTCCAAAATTACTGGTTTATGACAGTGCCATCCGGACGCCGCACGATGCCCCATCCGCCATTCAATCTGCTTCTCTCACCTTCTTCGAAAGAGCGGAACGGGTATTTGGCTGCGGCTTTAGCATCGATTTCCACGCCCCAGCCCGGCTCTTCGTTGGCGTAGGCATAGCCGTCCTTCATCACCGGATAGCCGTCGAACACTTCTTGAATACGGTCGTTCGGCGCAGTCCATTCTTGAATACCGAAATTCGGACACACCAGATCCAACGTGACATTGGCGCAGTGCCCGATCGGTGAAACATCACCGGGCCCGTGCCACGCCGTTTTCACCTGGAAAGCCTCCGCCATGGCCGCCATCTTCCAGCACGGCGTCAGGCCGCCTGCTTGCGTGACGTGGACACGAATATAGTCGATCAGGCTCTCACGAATCAGCATGTTCCATTCGTGTGGATTGTTGAACAGCTCGCCCATGGCCAGAGGCGTGGTGCAATTCGCGCGGATCTGGCGGAAGTACTCGATATTTTCCGGGGACAGCGCATCTTCCACAAAAAAGAGCTTGAACTGTTCCAGATCTTTGGCGAACTGGACCGCCAGCCGCGGTGGCACGCGCTCATGAACGTCATGCAGGAGATGAACCTGCGGACCGAGCTCTTTGCGTCCGGCTTCAAATAGCTCCAAGGTACGCCGTACGTAAATGTCGGGATCGAACACCGGATCTTCCGTAGTGGTAGCCGGGCGGTTGCGCTGCCCGGGTGCGCCGTAAGCGGCCATGCCGGGAATGCCAACCTGAAGCCGCACGGCCTGAATGCCATTCGCCACAATTTTGCGCGCCTGATCGAGCGTCTCAGCGATCTCGCGCCCTCCGGCGTGCGAATAGATCATGGCGCCGCGCCGGCACTTGCCGCCGAGCAATTCGTATACCGGAAGACCGGCTTGGCGGCCTTTGATATCCCAAAGCGCCTGATCGATGCCGGCAATGGCATTATTTAATACCGGACCGTTGCGCCAGTACGATGAGTTGTACATGGCATACCAGAGATCTTCAATCGCGTCGGCCGGCCTGCCCATCACGAAGGGTTTGAGATAGCGGTTCACCGCATCGACGACGAGATCGGCGCGCTGTGTAAATGTTGCGCAACCATAGCCGTACAGCCCGTCCTGATCGGTCTGTACCTTCACGACGACGAGCCGCACGCCCGCAGGTTCGGTGGCGATGACCGAAACGTCCCGGATCTTCGGAACCGGCATTCCGCGGAGCAGCGGCGTTGCCGCGAACGCCAGAAACTCGCGACGCCGCATTCGGGTGTTCATTGCTCAATCACTCCGAAAGAAATTCTATCGATTTGCTGTCAACACTTCGTGGACGCGAGAGCGACACGAGGCTTTTTGCACTGTGCTACTGTGTACTGGCTTCGCTCCTCGCAAAGCATGACAGTACCGGCTCAGCTGAAAGTGTTCGTTACGCTGTTGTGCTGCCTTGCTCCTCTGAGCGCGGCCGTTCTCCCGGACGGCTCAAAATTAGAGGTGCGTCTCCTCAATCGCGTCGGATCCCGCGTGTCCCGGGTGGGCGACCCGGTCCAGGCGGTCGTGACCACGCCTGTTTTCGATCACGAGACGATGCTGCTTGCGGCCGGTGCAACCGTGTCCGGCGCGGTCGACCACGTGGACCGCCTGGGTCTGGGTCTGCGTCACACTGCCGCCACTCTGGACCTTCGATTCACGCAACTGCGTCTGGCAGATGGAACCCCGATTCCCATCGATGCACGCGTGGACTCGGTGGAAGAGGCGCGAGAGGCGGTCAGCGACACGGGAGCCATTATCGGCATTCATCCTGGCGCCAGTTTCTCAACGGGAGTGTCCGGCGTGTTCACTCTGTTTCTCATGGCGGAACCTGAGCTTCGGCTGCCTGTACTCGGCTTCAAGCTTCTGGCGGCCCGCTCACCGGATGCCGAAATCACCTTTCCCGCCGGAACGGAAATGCTCTTGCGTCTTACCGAAGACGTGCAGATACATCAGGCTGCAGAGGATGGACCGGCTGTGCCGCTGATTGCCGCAGGGGAAGGCGCTCAGGTCGAAAATCTGCTCGCGAGGCTGCCCCAACAGCAAACGAGTATGGATGGAAAGCATCCGTCCGACCTCGTCAATATTGCCGTGATCGGCACTCGAGACGCGCTCGGACGAGCCTTTCACGCCGCCGGGTGGAGCGGTACGGAAGCTCACGGCGTCATGGCTCTGTACCACATGTATCGCTGCGTCGTTCAGCGCGCGGGTTACAGCCTCGCGCCGATGACGAATCTGAAGCTGAACGGTCATCCTCCCGATTTCGCGTTTCAAAAGAGCCTTGACACGCTCGCCAAGCGCCACCACATCCGGCTCTGGCGCGACCAGGAATCCGGGATTTGGCTCGGTGCGGCTACCGAAGACGTCCGATACAAATTCCGCGCGCTGCACGTGACACACGGCACAGACCGCCGCATCGATAATGAACGCGCCAAGGTCGTGAATGACCTGATCTTCACGGGCTGTGTTGCCGGCGGAGCGCTAGTCCCGCGCGCCGATCTCAAAGCGGTTCAGGACGACGCGCATTCCATCGTTACGGATGGCGATGTCGCTGTGCTTCAGTTGAACGCGTGCGACGATCCGAACCTGCTGCGCTCCGATCCTCAGGCAGCCCGGCCGGCTCGCGCCATTCGCGCGGCGCTGGCAATCGGCGAAGACATTGCCCGCTCGAATCCCGTATCGGTGGGGCATGCGTTTGCGAAAGCGATGTTTGGAAATTCCAAGACCGCACCGAATGAGCGTATTCCGGAATCGAGCACTTATACGCGTGCGGTCGCTATCTTAAGCATTCGCCAAAACACGCCGGCCGGCGTGCTGGCGCTCCGTTAACCCACAGCAGATCGGAGCTCGTCCGTTGCAGCGGCGGAGCTCTCCTTTTTGATTTGCCCGGAATTCGGAGAAAATTCCGCTTGACAATAACTGCCGTGTTATATAACAATATAGTTATATAAGATGCACAACCTCGATGCTGCCTTTTCTGCACTGTCCGACCCTACGCGGCGGTCGATTCTCGCCCGTCTCGCTACAGGCGAAGCGACCGTGATGGAACTGGCGGAACCGTTCGAGATGACGCAGCCTGCCGTATCGAGGCACCTGAAAGTACTCGAAAACGCGGGGCTGATTGTCCGGCGAGTGGAGGGCACGAAGCGCCCTTGCCGGCTGGCAAAGGACGGTATTGAAGCCATCGATCAATGGCTTGCGATGTTGCGAGACGCGTTGGCAAGAAATTACAACAGGCTGGACAAGGTTCTGGCAGATATGAAACCGAAGAACAGAAAGGAAAAACGATGAGCAAAATGACGCTGAAGACCGAAGGCGATACGCATGTTGTTGTGACACGGCGGTTCGCTGCGCAACCCGAGGCAGTGTACCGCGCGCACACGAAGCCGAAACTGATCCAGAAATGGATGCTCGGCCCGGAAGGGTGGACGATGCCTGTTTGTATCAGCGAGGCGCGACCAAACGGGAAGATACGGTACGAGTGGACGAACGGCAAAGGAGGCGGGTTCTACCTGACGGGCGAATATCTGGAACTGGAGCCTTACAGCAGGCTGGTTCATGTGGAGCGGATGCATTTGCCCGATCCGACGCCGGACAACCACGTCGAAACGAGGTTCGAGCCGGACGGCGCCGGCACGTTGATGACGATCCGCATGACCCTGCCCGATGCCGAGACGCGGGCGCGCATGCTTGCGAGCGGCATGGAGGACGGAATGGAAGCGAGTTACGTGCGGCTAGAAAACGTGCTTTCCGCGCGGTCAGCGACGAGTTAGATTCGCGGAAGCGATTCTGTCGATCTTACTCCTGGCGAAGCGCGGCCATCGGATCGATACGCGAGGCGCGTGTCGCTGGAACAATACCGGCGAGCGCGCCCATGGCCAGCATCACGAAGATGCCTGTGGCTATTGTGGCTGGATCGTTTGCGCTCAAACCCGCCAACGTTGCGGCAATCAGCCGCGTGGCGAGCAGCGCGAGCGGCAATCCAACAGCAATTCCGACTGTAACCATCAGCAGGGTTTCGCGGAGGACCATCCAGATCACCGTGATGCGCTCGGCGCCGAGAGCCATTCGCACGCCAATCTCGTTGGCGCGGCGCGACGTTGCATAAGCCATGACGCCATAGAGCCCAATGCCAGCGAGAAGGAGCGCCAGCATGCCGAAAAATCCGCAAAGCTGCGCAATCAGCCTTTCGTTGCCGATACTTTCCTCGATCAGCAGCCGTATAGGAGCGAGACTTAGCACTTTCAAATTGGGATCGAAGGCGCGCATTTCGCCGCGGATCGACTGCAGAATCTTCGACGGATCTGCTCGCGTTCTGATTTCGAAATTGAAAACAGTAAGACGGTCGGTGGTCTGCAAGAGAGGGCCAAAGAAGCGCCGCTCGGTTTTGCCGGTGAGGTTGCCCTCT
Organism: uncultured Acidobacteriaceae bacterium; assembly: GCA_963722935.1. Taxonomy (GTDB): domain Bacteria; phylum Acidobacteriota; class Terriglobia; order Bryobacterales; family Bryobacteraceae; genus Bog-105. The sequence continues at coordinate 1,905,260 of CAVROY010000004.1, forward strand.
TTGATATCCTTCACCACGCCAACGATCCTGTATCGATCGCTGCCATTCAGAATGTACTTTCCGATCGGGTTGCGCTTTCCAAAATAGAAGCGGGCCATGGTATTGTTGACGATCGCCACCAGCGGTTCTCTGGTGTCATCGCGATTATCGAAATCGCGGCCGGCCAGGATGGGTACGTTTAGCACCTGAAAATAGCGTGGGCCGACCTGATCGAACGCGCACCACATATCCTCTTTTCGCGCCGGCGTGAAGCCGTCGATCCGGATGCTATCGGAATTGGAATCTCTATCGGCAAACAATCCGTTGTCGGAGACGGTTACGTCGTACACGCCGGGGACGGAACTCAAGCGCTCGAGTAAGGAGCGCATCAGCGGGATCTGTTGCGACGTTCGATAACCTGCAGCGAGCGGATCGACCTGCAGCAGAACGAGTTGAGTGCGGGAATAACCAACATCTTTGGTTTCGAGGTCGATCAGACTTCGAATGAACAGGCCGGCGGCGATGAGCAGCGGGAGTGAGAGCGCCACTTGCCCGACGACCAGCAACTTGCCGAGCTGTTTTCCGCCGCCACTTAGAGTTCGAGCGGTCTCTTTCAGGGCGGGAACCAGATCGACACGAGTGGAGCGCAATGCCGGCACCAGGCCAAAGAGGATCGCGGTCAGTGCGGAAACGGCGCCGGCAAAGACAATGACGGTGGTATCGGGATGTACGTCGACATCGAAGGGAATCGGATGAGCGCCATGGACGGATGCGAGACGCGCGAGCAAACGGCTACCCCAGCCCGCAAACAGCAAGCCCGCCGCGGCGCCGATTGCAGCCAGCAGCGCACTTTCGGCCAACAACTGGCGCACGAGGCGAGCCCGGCTTGCGCCCACGGCGAGGCGGACAGAAATTTCCCGTTGCCGGGCGGTTGCACGCGCCAATAAAAGGTTGGCTACATTTGCGCAGGCGATGAGCAAGATCAAGCCGACCACTGCCATGAGAGTAAACAACAGCGGCGAGTCGTGCTTGCGTATCCATGAGAAGCCTTTTCCGCCCGGCTGCACATCGACGGGCTCGCTCTGAATCTCACGTAACCTACCGGGTGAAAGAGCCGAGCCTTCGAAATCGGCGATCGTCCGATGCACCAACGTTGTGGTCTCGGCCCGAGCTTGCGCTAGAGAAACGCCGGGTTTCAATCGGCCCAGGAGCAGGAGCCAATTCGAATCGCGCCGGTCGAGTCGCGGATCACCGCGATTAAGCTGTTCCTGCATCGATAGCGGAATCCAGATATCGGTTGGACTTCCCACCACGTCGCCTGTAAAGCGATGCGGTCCCACACCGATCACGGTGAAAGGCGAGCCATTAAGCCGAAGCGTGCGCCCCAGAATTCCGATCTTACGAGCAAAACGATTCGACCAGTAGTCATAGCTGATGACTACGACAGGGCTTGTGCCGGGCGCGCGGTCCTCCTCGGCAGAGAACGTCCGCCCGAGCGCGGGCGACACTCCGAGCACTTCGAAGTAGTTGCCGGAAACGAGCCGGGCACGAACCGGTTCAGGCTCTTGGGCGGCGGTCGTCAGCTCAACCGGTCCAGCCTGTCCCGACGCCAAGAGGCCGGTAAACACCCGATTCTGATCGCGCAATTGTTGGTACAGCGGATAGGAGAAGATGTTCGCCATGTATCCGCCGTTCCAGTTCGCTGTGGGGCGTGACGCGTCTCCAATGGAGACAAGCTCATTGGGCGAGCGAACCGGCAACGAACGTAACATGACGGTGTCGATCAGCGTGAATATTGCCGTATTCGCGCCGATTCCCATCGCCAGAGAAAGCACCGCGACTGCCGTAAAACCTGGATTTCTCCGGATCATGCGGAATGCGTAACGAAGATCCTTGATCAGGTTCTCAATCAGGTTCACTTTGCGGACATCGCGGCATTCCTCTTTTCGCTGCTCGAGGTCTTTGATGGATCGGAGAGCGGCATAACGCGCTTCGTCAGGGGTTCTACCGGCGGCGATCTCTTGCTCAATCTGCCGCTGGAGGTGGTAGCGCAGTTCCTCGTCGAGATCCTGCTCGACTCTCTTACGAGAGAAGAGCGATCGAAGCCGGAGGCGGAGGATGCTAATGGAGCGCATTGCGATTTGTTGCGTTCAGACCCTGCTCCTGTCGGTAACTGACAACAGCATACATCCATATTGAGGTAGAAGCAAGCGATGCGGTGATCTGTTAGCTCCGCGGCGGCCTTAGTCGAAATCGGATGAAGACGTTTGCACCGATCGGATGCTCTCCGTAATAGGGCTTGATCGCTACTGGCAGCGAGTACGTCTCCAGGTTGGCACCGATTCCGGTTTCCACGTACCGGAACATGTCGATGTCGCGCGTGTAGCCGATCGTGTACGCTCCGATGCGAAATGTGCTGCCGTAGGAGGTGTCGAGGAATGTCTCGACATCCGGCTGTTCAGCGAACAGCTCGTCCTTATCAACCAGCTCGATTCGACCAGTGATGAAATTCTTTCGACGGATGGGCAGGACGGACTCAGCCGTGTAGGCGTTCCTGTTGCGTTTCGTATAAGTGCTGTGAACCCGGCCCCAGATCAAACTCGACGACCAGCTTCCGCCTGGCATTGGCTTGGAATATTCGAGCGAGGCGGTCGTTCTGGTCTGATCGCCCGGTTCGAGCGCCTCCGGATGGGTCAAATGTCCGGTTGAGACTTGGGCCGCCCAGTTTTTGGTGGGGAAATACCAAAGGCGCGTAGACCACGAATTCATGGGGCCCGCTTGAAGGATCCAGCGATTCTCGCCGGGCTCTGAGCCATAAAAACCACTCGCCTCTATTTTGATCTTTCTGTACGCGATGCCGGCCGTGACGACCTCGTCGGAAATATGAGTCGAGTCCTCCCAATGATGAGCAAGAGGCGCCTGCGGCAATTCCAGGGCCGACGCGCGGTGCGGGTATGCGATTGGCCCGAGTGCGGGATCGCCGACCGGCGCGAAGTAGAGCTCGAGCGTGGTGTTTTCATTGAGAGCCAGGGCGTATTGGAATCCCAACGACATGATGAAATTGTGCGGGTGCTGGCCATCGACTATTGGTTTTCCGAAAGCCGTTTCACCGGTCTGGAACAGAAGTGGATAGCGGCGGTCTGTGATGGTGGCGGGCTCCAGATCGAGCATGAGCTGAAACTCGAATGCACCGGCGTTTCCGACACGATGTTCCGCGTCGGCCATCAGCCAGTTGGGCGAATACAGCTTGTCGCCGCCTCGCGGGCCCGACTGCTGAGTGTCGTTTATGAATGCTTCTGCCATGAACATCGTGTTCCAGCCGCCAATGGGCTTCATCAGCATGGGCATGGGCCATGCGGCCGGATTTACGGCGGTACCCGACATATTGTTCATGAGGAACATGCCGGCAGCGTTCATGTTTGCCATTTGCATACCTGGCGCCTGCATACCTGGCATTTGCATACCGGGCATCGATTCCTGGGCGTGCAAAATTGCAGGAGATTTTGAAAGCAGGGCAGCCAGTATCAATAATCCTTTGCACGGAAAGACAATCGGACATCTCTGGAACACAACATCTCCTATTCGGCTCGTTAACGCCGCCTCAAGCGGTGAGTCGGCAAAAAATCCGGCAGGAATAGTTGGATTTCAGATGCGAAGAATGACAGTAGAGACGGCGGTAATCCCGGGCGGCAACGGAGCTTTGATTGCAGCTTCTTCTTCGATTCCGGGAGAAGGAATTACAGAAATTGCAAGAGGAAGCGGAATGGCGATGAAATCAGGGGCAGTGCTGGATAGGGTCGAGGGCTGCCGTGAATCCGCCATCATGAACGGATGCGAACAGGGCGATGGAACTTGATTTGCCGGAGCATGATGCCGGTGGCACGGCGGCAGGTTGGTTTGCGAGACAGTCTGGCACGGCGCAACCGTGCAAGCGATCATGCACTGCGCGCTGCTGAAGAGCAATGCCAGCGTAAGCAGAACCACGCCAGCTCGGGACGAGCCACTCATCTCATTTCCTAGTAGAGCATCAAAACTTTTCGCGGGCGCAGGTGAAATTGGCGGCGTCGTCCGTGCTACCGGAACCTTTATAATGCGCTACCAGAGGATACGCGCATAGCGGCCGCGTGCGCACGATTGCATTCTCGGGCCCGGCGTCGTCGTTTCGTTTGCTTGCGACGATCCGTTCCGGAGCAACGCCTTGTTCCACCCAGCGCTCCAGTGCGTTGTCGATGTTGTGCTCCGGATCGCCGCTTGCCACACCGTCCTGGCCGAAACGATCCGGACCCGCGCCACCGGAGCAGTGTTGCAGCCCGGGCACCATGAACAGCCGGACGAATTTGTGCACATCGTCCCATCCCATCTCTGCCATGACATCGTTGTAGTAGTCGATCGTGTTCTCAGGTGCGATGGCCGCATCGCTCCAGCCGTGATAGAGGATCAGCTTTCCGCCGCGCGCCTGGAAGCGGCTCAAATCCGGATCTGTCGCGTTGAGAATTCGGGCCATCCTCTCGTCGGCGCTTTTCGTGTCGCGATCGGCATTAAAGGTGTGGTAATCCCAGGCCGGATCGTTGAACACCATGTTCTGAAAGAACTGGGTTGCGAAGGCGAACATCAGGCTATGCTCCGGAGCCGGACCGGTGATCCAAATTCCCCAGCCCGCGGGGTCGGCTTCGCCGCCGGGCGCATATCCGGGAAATAAATGGTTCCCGTTGGACGTGAATCCGCCGGTGTAGAGTTTTTTCAGAGCGATCACTTGCGGGGTGGTGAGGCAAGCGTCCGTTTCGACGCCGGAGCATTGGAGCACGGACGGATTGAAGCGACAGCGCGATGGATCTTCGATGACGCCGTCTTTTACTCCGTCGTCGGCGTCGCAGGCGGCCAAGGCAGCGGCCTGAATGGCCGGCAGCTTCTTCGGCGGAATGTAGCTATTTGGATCTCCGAGTAGCGCCAGCAGATCCCAGGCGGCGTTGGCGAGCAGGTGAGTCCAGTAATTGGCCGGCGCACCGGCAATGATGCCGTTATAATCGTCGGGAAAGCGCTGCGCTTCCATCAGCGCCTGGCGACCGCCGTTCGAGCATGAATCGAAGTAGGAGCGCGCCGGGTTTTCGCCGTAGAAATTGTGAATGATTGCCTTCGCGGCGACGGCTGTCTCGTGAATCGCGCGATAGCCGAAATCGACAATTTTCTCCGGGTGCCGCAACGCCCAGCGGGCATCGGTGCCGTCGGCTTCATGCCCCGTATCGGTGGATGCGGTGGCATATCCATGGGCCATCGCTATCGCCATCTGCTGGTATTCGATCGCGCCGGCGAAGCCGCCGTTCCCAACACCCTGAAACTTGCCGTTCCATCCGGAAGCCGGCATCCACACTTCGAACTGAATGACGGAATCGGCGGCTGGCGTGATGACGCCCGCGACACGGCAGAACGCGGGGAGATGCGGAATCGTTTTCCCGGTTGGAGGAGCAAAGCTTCCGGCTGGCACGGATTCCGCACGTTTGATGGCTACTCCAGGGAGCGCCAACTTGATCAGGCTGTCGCAGTCGTGCGCTGTCAAGCCAACCGGTATGCAAAATGCGAGGGCGAGAAAAATCAAGATCGAGCGCATGCGTATCGTTCAGGATTTCACAGCGCGAGTTGGCGACGGGCCAACACGAGATTTCCTAAAGCGTAATTTATCGCAGGCCGCCTGAAGCCAGCAGGGTCTCACCGGTCAACCAACCGGAATCGGCGGAGGCTAGGAATACGGCCACGGGCGCGATGTCCTCGGGCTGACCAAAGCGCCCCAAAGGTGTACTGGCTACTATTTGTTTCTCAAAATCACCGCCGATGATTCCGCTTGCGTGTGTGCCCTCGGTCTCAACGCCTCCTGGGTTGATGGAATTCACTCGAATCTTTTTCGGGCCTAGTTCTTTCGCCAGCACACGTGTCACTGCGTCCACAGCGCCTTTGGTTGCCGTATAGACCGTGCTCGCTGCAGGGGTGGTCTGGCTCACTACGGAGCCAATATTGATGATGGCTCCGCCTTCGGGTCCGAAATGTTTTGCCGCCTCCTGCGTCGCAAGAATCAGGCCAAGGACGTTGGTGTTGAATTGACGGTGAAACTGCTGCTCCGTGATTTCTTCTAGCGGCGCAAACTGGTAGACGCCGGCATTATTCACGAGCACGTCGAGCCGTCCAAACGCTTTCTTCGTCTCCGCAAAGATGCGTTGCACGTCGACTGCTTTGCCCACATCGCCCTGGACCGCAATCGCCTTTCCGCCTCCGGCGGCGATCTCCGAGACTACGCGATCGGCGCCTTCTTTGCTGGATGCGTAGTTCACTACCACCGACGCGCCCTCTGCTGCAAGGCTTCTAGCTATTCCCGCACCAATGCCCTTGGACGCACCCGTCACGATCGCTACTTTATTCGCCAATTTGCTCATCTGCTTCTCTCCAATCGAGGATTTTAGGTTTCGATACTTCGATAACCGTCTAATTGATGAGCGATTCCGAAGAGGGGATTCAGGTTCGGATCAGATTTCCGCCAGTCGATCGAGATAAGCCTGCCAGACATCGCGGTTTAGTGTAAGGTTGGCAAACTTACCTTCGCGGCGGATTCGGATCAGACCTGCTGTTTCCAACTCCTTCAAGTGGTGGGAAAGGGTTGCGGCGCTAATCGGCTGGCACTCACGCAGCGCACGGCACGGCATCGGGTCAGCGTCTCGAGCGATCTGCTTTAGTATTTTGTAGCGCCGCTGGTCGGCAAGGGCGCGCGAAATTAATCCGAACTCGCGTTCGGTCAACCGCATTCGCTTCTTCGATGTCATCTGGTTGCGAATGGAAACAGGCATAATGCCGCCATTCCATGTCTACCATTCAGGATGCGAGTGCGTCGTTTGTCCGAATCGGGCTAGACGTCTAGAAGACGTGACGGAACACCCAATAGAGTCCACCGGCGAGGAGAATCGAGGCGGGCAGCGTTAGAACCCAGGCGGCGATCAGTGCGCGGACGGTTCCCCATTGCAGACCGGCGTCATTCTCAACCATGGTTCCGGCAACGCCTGAGGTCAGGACGTGTGTGGTGCTGACGGGCAGTCCAAAGCGATCGGCAGCGAGGATGGTGCCCATGGCCACCAACTCGGCCGAGGCGCCTTGTGCGTAGGTCACGTGCTGTTTGCCGATGCGCTCGCCTACCGTGATGACGATGCGCTTCCAACCAACCATGGTGCCGAGCCCGAGGGCGATGGCGACCGCAACTTTGACCCAATCCGGTATGAACTTGGTGGCGCGATCGATTTGTTTTTTGTAATTGGCGAGAGCTGCGCTGTCGTCCGCACCGATTTGCGGTGTCTTGCTTCTTTCCATAACGCGGAGGGTCTCGCTTGCGACATACATCTGATTGCGGACGTTGCGGCTCTGCCGGGCTGGAATGGCGGCCAGAGTTTTGTAACCGGCAACCTGCGATTTTATGTCTTCGATTAACTGGCTGAGGAGAGCGGGCGTGTCGCTCTGCACTTGGCGGCTGGAAACGACATGCTCGAGGGCCTTCTGCTCGGGCGGGGCCCAGTTGTCCTGCTGCGCCGCCTGGACATCCCGTTGCGCGAGCGGCTGGCTGTGCAGCGCGCCGTATTTTTCGAGGGTGCGCTCGGCTTTTTCGGACACCGCGATGAAGGTTTGCACTTCCTGGTAGGCCACGGCATGATTGAGCGCGTAGGCGGTGGGGACGGTTCCAATCAGGATCAACATGATGAGTCCCATGCCCTTCTGACCGTCGTTGGAGGCATGAGCAAAGCTGGCGCCTGTGCAGGTGAAGAACAGCAGCGCACGAATCCAGAGCGGGGGCGGCTGATTGCCCTCGGGCTCTTTATAGAGCTTGCGATTCTGGATCACGCGCTTCATGACAAACAGGAATAGGGCGGAGAAGAGGAAGCCGATGAGAGGCGAAAACAGCAGGCTCTTTCCGACATTCAAGGCTTCACCCCAATCGACACCGAAGACGCCGCTGGCAGGTTCCATGATCTGATTCATCACGCCGACTCCCAGAATGGAGCCGATCAGGGTGTGGGAGCTTGAATTGGGCAGGCCGAAATACCAGGTCAAGAGATTCCAGAGAATGGCGGCCACGAGTAACGCGAAGATCATGGAGAATCCCGCGCCGCCGCCGACACGCAGGATGAGTTCGACGGCCAGGAGCGAAACTACGCCAAAAGCGACCGCGCCACTGGAGGCCAGCACGCCTATGAAATTCCAAGTGCCGGACCAGACGACGGCCAGATGCGGCTCGGTGAGCAGAATAGCGGTCTCGTGTTACAGGAGAATTATGGAGAGATGACGCATGCGGAGGATTTGAATCGCGCACCATTCGCGAAGCACTTCGATGGAAAGCGCTTTTATAATCCGGATGGACCGCAGGCACGCGGATTGCTAGATGTCTTGCGATGGAAGCTGACCAGCAGGGCTGAACCGTCACTCCGATTCGTTGCAGACGTGGAGCCGTCGATGCCGCCGCGTGGCGTCGAGGGAAGCGAACTGCGGATCACTCTGGTGAATCACTCGACTGTACTTGTGCAGCAAAGTGGCGCGAATATTCTGACCGATCCAATCTGGTCTGAACGAGCGAGTCCGCTCTCGTGGGTGGGTCCGCGGCGGCGCAGACAAGCGGGAGTGCGCTTTGAAGATCTTCCGCAGATCGATATCGTTCTCATAAGCCACAATCATTACGATCATCTTGACCTGTCGACACTCGGCAGATTGAGGGGCCTGGGACACTCCACGTTTATCGCTCCGATAGGCGTAGGCCGGCTGCTTCGGCGAAAGAAAATAGGACCCGTACACGAATTAGACTGGGGTGAAACATTCACGGTGGGTGGAACGCGAATCCACTCAGTGCCGGCCGCGCACTTTGCAAGCCGGGGATTGTTCGACCGGAACAAGACTCTGTGGTGCGGATACATGATTGAAAATCAGGATCGAGCGGTGTATTACGCCGGCGACACGGCGTTTGGCGACCATTTTTCGCAGATCCGAGCGAGGTTTGGGCCTCCTGCGGTGGCGATGTTGCCGATTGGGGCGTACGAACCGCGCTGGTTTATGTCGGCAATTCACATGAGTCCCGCGGACGCGGTCCGAGCACACGGAATTTTAGATTCCGGCATCAGTCTTGCGATTCACCATGGCACGTTTCAACTCGGTGACGATGGGATTGATAAGCCGGGGAGAGAGATGGCGGCACTCGCGCCCGACTCGTTTGCCGTGCTGCAAAACGGGCAGTCGATCCGTATTGGTTGATGCGTATTGGTGATGATCGATAAGCACACGCTCGCGTTGATCAGCCTGATTGGCAGTGCGCTCGATGTAATTGGAGCGTTATACCTGGCCTACGACCTTTTGGGCGGAGAACACGGACCTCTGCGGATTCTCACGCGAGGCATTACGTATGGATTGCTGATGGGGGGAGGATATGGCGTTGCTCTCGGGCCGGTATTCGGGTTAATAAGCGGGGCAACGCACGGCACGACATTGGCGTGGGAATTCTCGCGCGCTTCGAAGCAGGGGCCGAAGCCCGGATTCTGGCACGACGCGGCGATGAGCGCGATTCGAGGATTCGGCTTTGCGCTGGGCGCTGCGTTTTTGTTCGGAGCCACTTTCGGGATTTGGTTTGGCGCTTTGAGCACAGTGGGACAGGTGGTTGCGTATCGGGCGGGCGTTCGGCCCACCATGGATTACGCACCCGCGACGCGACCGCGCATCACCAAGCGTCAGTTTCTTGCGGCGCTGAATCGCACGGTCGGGTATGCGGCCGCTGGATATATCAGCGCGTTCGTGGGGAACCACCGCGCACAGGCCGTCACGTTGGGATTGAAAACGGGATTGGTAGTCGGCGTGGTTACTGGGGTTCTGACGGCCTGCACGCCTTTTGTCGAATGGACCGCGGACCATATGCCGGAGAGGCGCATGGGCGTGGTGGGCGTTGGATTGATCCTGATGGGCTTCGCGCTACAGTCTGTTCCGAACTGGGTCACGCTGCTCAACATCCGTGTTCAGTAGACCGGCTGTTTCGGCGTGCAGGAATTCCGCCAGCCGCTCCAGCGCTAACGGAAACCGATCGCCACTGGTGCCCAACCCGATGCGGAAGTGGGACGCCATGCCGAAGCAGTCGCCCGGCGATATCAGGACGCCGGTTTTCATCAGCCTGCGACAGAAATCGCGAGCATTGGAGCCATCGCGTAACCATGGGAATGCGGTCATGCCGCCGCGAGGGCGCACCCAGCCGATTAGACCGGTATGTTCCTTGAACAGTGCATCCAGCAGGGTCAGATTCGCTTCCGTTATTCGCTGCGCTCTTGCATAGATCGCTTCACGGTGCTGGACGGCAAATGTTGCCAAACGCTCTCCCAGCATGGTGTTGGAGACAGTGAAATAACTCCGTGCGTTGAGATAACGCTCGCGCCGTTGGGCATCGTGCTCGATCATCCAGCCAACTCGCAAGCCGCTCAGGCAGAGGGCCTTCGAAAAATCGCCGAGCACGGTGGCGTGCGGGAGTCTGGCTGCGGACTGTGTGTGCGTGCCGTGGTAAATGGGGTGGTACACCTGATCGACGACGAATTGAACACCGCGATCCGCACAGAAATCGTGCAGAGTTTCGATCTCTGAATCGGTCAAGACCGTGCCCGTAGGATTGTGGGGCGAATTGACGAAGACGAAACGAGTCTGGCGATCGACCAGTGCGCGGATCTCGTCGAGATCGATTCGAAATGCATTTTCAGCGCGCAAAGTGTAATGCCGGATGTCAAGGCCGAAGGCTTCCGCCAAGGCGTCGTTCGCCGGGAATGCAGGCATTGGAAGGATGACATTCGCGCCAGGCTCCGCAGCGAGAAAGAATAGCAGCAGAAGCGCTTCCGCGGCGCCCGTCAGGACTTGTACGGCAGACGGATCGACCTGCTCGAGTGCAGCCAGCGCTTCCCGCAGCTCTTGCGATCCGTGAGGGCTGGTGTAAAACAGGGGCGCATCCACCAGGCGCTCCCATTCGCGATCGTCATCGGTGAGAGCAAGAAGCTCCCGCAGCGTCCAGACCGGGCCCGTGCTCGATCCGAGGTCGAATTCAATTGGCGGATCGGCGGACTGCTTCTGTTCGAGCCACTGATCCAGGAGGAAGGGCGGCAGCTTCATATTTCATTAAGAATACAGGTCAGTCGCGCGCGGGGCGGACAAAAACGGTTTCGGCAAGATCTTTGGAAATGCGAGACGGTTTCGATTCTTCTCCGATTTTGGCAGCGATCGACGCCTTGGACTTTCTCTGCGTAACCGTTACAGCGACTCCCAGCCGCAAGCCTAAGCGTTCGATCTGGCGAAGCGCGGCCGGGTCCCGATCCGACACGCTGCTGACGGTTGCAGACCGACCCGCGGGCAAATCGTTCAATGAAATATCGCTTTGAAAGGCTCCAGATTCGTGTTTCTGCGGGATCAGGTGGCCGTGCGGATCGATTTCAGGATCGCCAAGAACGGCTGCCACGCGATCTTCAAAGCGCTCGGAGATGAAATGCTCGAGACGCTCGGCTTCCTCGTGAACCTCGTCCCATGAGTAGTGCAGAACGTCGTGCAGAAACAGTTCCAGCAAGCGATGATGCCGGACGAGTTCCCAGGCGCGTTGTTTTCCAGCCCTGGTGAGACGCGCACCTCGATGACGTTCGTAAACGACCAACGGCGGTCGCTGCGCTGCCAGCTTCTGAAGCATTCCTGTGACCGACGCCGCACGCACATCCAACCGATCGGCTAACACATTGCTGGTGACACGCTGTTCCCGGGTTCCCCCCAGTTCGAGGAGAGCCTTGAGATAGTCGTCAACCGACTCAGAGATGACTGGATCTGCCGATTTAGCCGCCACTAAGCGCCCTGTATCAGGACAATATTATCAGACCTTCTGCGAGCTGGGCGCTCGGTCAGCGAGTGCTCTATACTGCTTTTAGGCATGCCTAAATTAGCATTGTGGTCCTACCTGAGAATTGCGATTGGCCTGGCCTGCGCGTTGTCTTTGTACGCGCAAGGTGAAACGACCAGTGCGGTCACAGGCCGGATCTCAGACCCGACCGATGCGGCAATTCCCGGCGCTAGGGTGACGCTAGAGAGCACGGACACCGGGTGGAAGCGCACGGCTGAAAGCGACGCCGCGGGCCGATTCGATTTTTCGCAACTGAGGCCGGGCAACTATTCCGTCCGGGTCGAGGCGAATGGGTTTGAATCGCAGTTGCGATCTGTATTTGCCGGACTCGGCCAAAAACAGTCCGCCGATTTCACCTTGCGGCTGGCTGGGGGAAAGCAGATTGTTACGGTGACGGAGACATCTCCACTGATCAACCCGGAAAATCCGAATACTTCTACGACTCTGAATGCGAAGAGTCTTGAAAATCTGCCGAATCCGGGCGGCGACCTGACCTATCCGCTACAGTTTGCGGCGGGCGCGTTGATCAACACGGCGGGAAGTGGGAACGATTTCGTGGGCGGCCAAAACGGGTACGGGAACGTTGAGTTCAACGGGCTTCCCGCACTCGCAAACGGGTACATCGTGGATGGCCTGGAGACGAACGATCCACTAACAAATCTGAACAGCGGATTATCCACGAATCTCGTCTTGGGATTGAACTCGGTGGCAGACGTGACGGTGAACACGGTTTCGTACGCAGTGGACCAGGGGCGATATGGCGCTTCACAGGTCAACTACGTCACGAAATCCGGGACAAATCAGTTTCATGGGAATCTGTATGAGCTATGGAACGGTTCCCGCCTGAATGCGGCGAATTTTTTCACAAATGCGACCGCCGGCAACCACAAGCCGCGTTCGACGGTGAATCATTTCGGCGGCAGCCTGGGCGGACCGATCGTGCGTGACAAGCTGTTCTTCTTTTTCGACAGCGAGTGGGTGCGCATCGCGCTGCCGATCGTGACCGAAACGACGGTCCCGACCTCGGTATTTCAGAACTACGTTCTCGGACAGCTCGCGAAAGGCGGCGTCGATTCCATTACGGGATCCGTGTATGGAGCGGCGCCACAACTCGTTCCCTTTTATCGGCAGATGTTTTCGTTGTACCGGAACACGGGTGGCACTCCGCTCGCAATATTGGGATGTCCATTGAATAGCAATGGGAGCGCAGCGCCCGGCGCGCTTCCCGATGGAAATGGCTGCGCTAATCGGCAGAGCGTTTCACAATCGAGCGACGATCATGAACAGGTCCAGACGGGTCGCATCGATTACAACATCAATGAAACGAACACTACGTGGTACCGTTTTCAGGCCGACACGGGCCTGCAGGCCGCGTATACGGATCCTATCAATCCAATTTTGGATTCCATTTCATCGCAGCCGCTGTACTCGTTCGCCTCGGGCTACACACACGTGTTTTCGCAGCACCTGGTGAACTATTTCAATCCGGCCTTTTCCTGGTATGAGAGCCTCTTCGGTCCCGCGGATTTTCAGAAGACGCTGGCTGCATTTCCAATTGTGCTGCAAGGCAGTGGCGCGAACGCGCCGTTTACTACGCTGGGAGGACTCGACAACACGTGGGTGCAGGGCCGCCGGGCCAGCCGCTTTTTCATCAACGACAATCTGGCGTGGGATGTAGGATCGCACGAATTGCGTTTCGGAACAAACACGCGCATTTTTCGCTTGAACGATTACGATTTTGCGGAAGGAACCGTTCCTACAGTCACCTATACGGATCTGCCCGAATTCATCCATGGCGTGGCGTCTACCGCGTCGGAGACGTTCCCCCTTGCCGATTCGCAACCATACCGTTTCCTGAATGTGGATCTCTACGCGCAGGATACGTGGCGAATTACGCGAAAACTCACATGGACCTTCGGTATACGCGACACGTACAACTCGAATCCATTGAATTCGCATCACGACATTGCGCGGCTTGCGAACTCCTTTGACGCGATTGCTCACGATGTGAACCAGCCGTTGCGTTCGGTCATCCAAACGGGCCTGGGCAATGTTTTCCAATCGACGCCGCTCGCGATTTTGCAACCGAGGACGGCCATCGCCTGGCAAGTGACCTCCAAAACTGTCTTGCGAACCGGCTTTGGTTTATTTAGCGATCTGTTGCCCGGAAGCGTCGTCGATCTTATAAGCACGAATCCTCCGTACTCGAAAACGTTCGAAGGGGGTCTGCTGGGGACGGCGGGCGGATCGGCGATTGCTCCGGAGGCAGCGGATAGCGCGGTCGATGCAACGCGTGCGGCCAATCAGATTTTCGATAACGGCTTTGCGGAGGGCCAGCTCTCCTGTGCCTCCCTGTTGGCGAATCGGGCGAGCTGCCTCGAGCCTGTGGCGATCACGGCAGTACCGGATGGAAAGCTGCACGCTCCGTATTTCATGCAGTGGAGCTTCGCGCTCGAGCATCAGTTCGGAAACACGACGAATGTGCGCGCGCAATACGTGGGCACGCGGGCCGTGAATCAGCCCTATACGACCCAGGTGAACGGATACCAAACTGTTTGCGAAGGCTGCTTTGCTCCGTTTCCCTATGACACGCCGACCGATTCGCGCTTTGGCTCGGTAACACAGTTGAGCACGGGCGCAAACAGTCATTACAACGGGCTCCAGCTAACGGCGGAAAAACACATGAGCCGCGGGCTTCAAGTGGAAGTGAATTACACGTGGAGCCACTGCATGGACGAGATTTCGAATGGCGGCTTTCTGCAGTTTTCGTCCGCAGGAATCCTTTCGCCTTTGCCGGGCGATCTTCGGCGGGATTACGGGCCGTGCGACTACGATATCCGGCATAACCTCACGGGCACTTACCTTTATCAATTGCCACTCAGAGTGCGGAGCCGCATTCTCGGTTACGCACTGAATGGGTGGCAGATTTCCGGCACGGTGTTCTGGCACAGCGGTCTGCCGTTTTCGGTTTTGAGCACGCCGTACTCAGCGAACGGAAATGGAATTGTGCAAGACAGCGGTCCGCAATTTGCGAGCCTGGTTTCCGGCGCGCCGGTTTATGATCACAACGCGATTGCCGGCGTTACGCAAGCAGGGACGATCCAATGGCTGAATCCGAACGCTTTCGCGTCGGCAGTCGATCCGAGTACGGGCGCGTGCACGGGCGGAGACACGCCGCAAACCTGCCAATTCGGCAATCTCGGCCGCAATGCGCTACGCGGGCCGGACTTCTTCTGGAGCGACCTGTACCTCACGAAGTGGTTTCAAGTGAGTGAGCGTGTGAAGCTGCGGATTGAAGGGCAATTCTTTAATGTCTTCAATCATGCCAACTTCGCACTGCCGAATATGGTCTACGCGGGAATTCCAGGGAACGCGGCAACCCAGACCGGCTTCGGAGCGTTGACTGCGACGACCTCGCCCCCTACCGGATTGCTCGGAGTGGGGCTGGGCGGCGACAACTCGCCACGCATGATCGCCTTCCAAGCGCGGGTTGAGTTCTGAAACGACCCTGCTGTCTGCGCCACTGATGTCAAGTTTTCTCTGCTCTTTACTGGCTGGGCGCATAGTAGCCGAGCCGCCAGCGGGCTTTCAAGTCCGTCAGGCCAGGGGGCGCGGTCAGCTTCAGTTCTACTTTTCGGTATTTTCCGTTCTTGTCTTCGTTAGAGGGCGAGTAGGCCAACACATATTGATTTCGGAGCTCGATGCCGATGCGGCGCGCGATGTCGGGCAGAGCGCTCGAAGTCCTTGCGGGGAAGGCGCGGCCTCCGGTTTGCTCGGCGATTTGGGCGAGCAGACGTGGACCTGAGAGTTCGGCGCGCGTGAGTCCGATGTAGGGAAGCTGTTCGAACACTCCCATGGCGTAGATTTGCACGTCCGCCTCGCGCACCAGATCCTGAATCTGTTGCGTCGTGTACTGGCTGTTGTTGTCGCCGCCATCGGAGATGACGATCAGCGCCTTGCGCGGGTTCTTGGCCTTTTTCATTTCATCGATGCCCATCTGGACGGCGTCGAGCAGGGCGGTCAAGCCCTCGGGTTCGGCCACTCCCAAAGTCTGTTCAATCTGCGCGGTGTCGCCGGTCAACGGAACGGCGAGTTTAGCGCGATCGCTGAACTCGATGAGAAACCCCTCGTCTTGCGCATTCATGGTCTTGAGGAACTCGGCTACGGCTTGGCGCGAGATCCGCAGTTTCGATCCCATACTGCCACTGATATCGACCAGCAGGCCCACAGACAGAGGCGCATCTTCTCCGGCAAACTGCGCGACCTTCTGTTGAACTCCATCTTCGAATAAAGAAAAATTCTGCTTCTCGAGCCCGAGCACGAACCGGTTGGACGCGTCCGTCACGCTGACCGGTATGACGACCAGCGTGGATTCCGTGCGCAACGGAGCGGATTGTCCAGACTGTCCGAAGCCGACGTGCCAAGAAAAAGCAACTACGCAGATTAGAAAAATCAGGAAGTGACGCACGGCCGATACTGCTATCCGTTGCTGCAAAAAATCAACTTCTTCGATGGTAACGTGCGGTGAACGATCGAAAAAACACGTACGCTAAGCTCGTCTTGAGACGCCCGCGCGCGTCGATTCCCGGGAGGTTTACGATGTGGCGGTTCTTTGCACTTTTGCTGGTCGCCTGCGCTCTGTTCGCCGACGATTCTCATCCCACTCTGGCGCTTGGCTCGCCAGCTCCCGATTTTTCCCTGCCTGGCGTGGACGGCAAAACTCACAAATTGAGCGACTATGCGTCGAGCAAGCTCCTGGTTATTGTTTTCACTTGCAATCATTGCCCCACCGCGCAGCTTTACGAGACGCGGATTAAGAAGTTAGCGGACGATTATGTTAACAAAGGCGTCGCGCTAGTTGCGATCCAGCCGAACAATCCCGCGGCAATCCGGCTGGATGAGCTGGGATATACGGACGTCAGCGACTCCTTCGATGAAATGAAGACCCGGGCCGCTTACCGACACTTCGATTTCCCGTATCTTTACGACGGCGACACGCAATCCGTTTCGCGCGTGTACGGGCCGAAGGCTACGCCGCACGTTTTTATTTTCGATCAGGCCCGCAAGCTGCGCTACGAAGGGCATGTAGACAACAGCCAGCGCGAATCGCTGGTGAAATCGCAGGATGCGCGCAATGCGATTGATGCATTGCTGGCGGGCAAGCCCGTTCCGGTTTCGCATACCAGTGTTTTCGGCTGTTCGACCAAGTGGATCTCAAAAGAGGCAGGACGGCTGGAGGAGATGAAAAAGATCGAAGCGGAACCCGTGAACGTCGAGCTTGCTTCCGCGGCCGATCTGCAGAAGCTGCGGACGAACCCGACCGGCAAAGTGCTGCTTGTCAATTTTTGGGCGACGTGGTGCGGCGGGTGCGTGCATGAATTGCCGGACCTCGAGACCACCTGGCGGATGTACCGGCTGCGCGATTACGATTTCATCACGGTCTCGGCAAATATGCCGGATGAAAAGGCGGGCGTGCTGAAATATTTGAACCGGCTGCACGGTTCCAGCCGTAATTTGCTGTTCGGTTCTACGGATACCGACCAGATGCAGCACGCATTCGCTCCCAAGTGGGATGGCGCACTGCCATACTCGGCGCTTCTATCGCCAGACGGAAAAGTGCTCTACGAGCATGAGGGAGAAGTGGACATTCTGAAGCTGCGCCGCGTGATTCTGGGCAACCTGCCGGACCCCGATTATATCGGTCATCGCGCGTATTGGGCCGCATCGCCTAAATAGTTTCGAGGAATGAGCCGGAATCTGTTCGTTTACGGCACGCTGCGCCGGAATGCGACGAACAGACACGCAGCGCTGCTGCATCGCGCTGCGCGTTTCCTTGGGGAAGCGAAGATGAGAGGGCGGCTGTATAGGATCGCGCACTATCCAGGGCTGGTGTGTTCCAACGGCGGTGACGATTGGGTGTGCGGCGACGTGTACCAGCTGCGAGCGCCGGCCGCGATGTTTCGCGCGCTGGACGAGTACGAAGGCTGCGGTCCGGGCAATCCGCTACCGCAAGAGTTTCGCCGGGAGGTGCGGCCGGTACTGCTCGATTCGGGCGAATGGATTCGTGCGTATGTCTATAGCTACGCGGGCGATGTTGCGGACAAGCGGAGAATTCCGTCCGGCGAGTACGTTTTGTAACTGCTTTTTTATTGCAATGCGCCTCGGCGCTCTCCTGGTATGTTGTTCTGTTGGACGCAGCAGGTGGCGAGTGCCGGCACTCGTCGTGAATCGCTTAATCTCAATATCTCTGGAGGCACAGTGAGAAGCAAGAAGCAGATAACGCAGGTCATTGCGCTATGCATTGCCGTCGTGACCGCAGGGGCAGCGCGGGCGGACGCGCCTCGGCAGCGGATCTCCGCAATGGATGTTTTTGAATTCCGCACGGTTGCCGATCCGCAAATTTCGCCAGACGGCAGGCACATCGCTTACATGGTGAATTTCGCCGATGTACGGACGGATACGCGTTACTCGAATCTGTGGATGATCAATTACGATGGCACGGACAATCGTCCAATCACGTCCGGCAATTTTCACGACAGCTTGCCGCGCTGGTCACCGGATGGACGGCGGCTCGCGTTCCTTTCGGATCGCGATGGATCGCCGCAGATTTACGAGCGCTGGACAGACACGGGTGAGGTGCAGAAGATTACGAACTTGCCGGAAGGCCCGAGTGGATTGGCGTGGTCTCCGGACGGGCAGCAGATCGCGTTTCTATCGCTGGTGACGGAACCAGCGCGGAAGTTAGGCAACCTGCCCACCCCGCCGCAGGGCGCAAAATGGGCGGACCCGGCGCGCATCATTGACAAACTTGTTTATCGCTTCGACCAGGTCGGCTATTTGAAACCCGGTAATACGCAGTTGTTTGTGGTTGCATCAGATGGCAGCGCGCCACGGCAGATCAGCAACGGAAAGCTGAATTTAGGCCCGGCCCCGACGGGCGGAGCAACGCCGGTATGGGCTCCGGATGGCAAGAGCATTATTCTGTCGGCGAATCGCAACCCCGATGCACAGGACAATCCGCTCAATACCGATATTTATGAGTTTTCGGTCAGCGACGGTTCAGTCAAGACACTGACGACGCGCAATGGTCCGGATAATGGGCCTGTAATATCGCGCGATGGGCGAAGGATTGCATACACGGGTTTCGACGATAGAAAGCAAGGATACCAGGTAAGCCATCTCTACACGATGTTTCGCGACGGCAGCAGCGCTCGCGATCTCACCGGGGATCTCGATCGCGATGTCACGCTGCCGCGCTGGGCGCCGGACGGGCGCGGCGTGTATTTTATCTACTCGGACCAGGGCGACACGAAACTCGGGTACGCGCCGTTGGATGGGAAAGTGCAGCCGGTAGGATCGCACCTCGGCGCTGGCGTCAGCTCATACGGCGGAGGAGATGCGCTCTCGATTGCGAACGACGGACGATATGCGACCACCGTGACGAACTCCGACGATCCCGGCAATATTGCGGTCGGGAAACTCGGCACGAACATTTTGAACGTGATTACGCATGTGAATCGCGAACTGCTGGATCAGCGGAAGCTGGGAGCCGTCGAAGAGATCTGGTTCAACTCGTCGAAAGACGGCCGCAAGGTTGAGGGATGGATCATTAAGCCGCCCGATTTCGATGCGAATCGCAAATACCCGCTGATTCTGGAGATCCATGGCGGTCCGTTCGCGAATTACGGAGACCGGTTCGACTATGAAAAACAGGTTATGGCGGCGAGGGATTACGTGGTGCTGTACGTGAATCCGCGTGGGAGCACGAGTTATGGGGGCGAGTTCGGCAATTTGATTCATCATGCCTACCCAGGCGACGATTTCTACGATTTGAATTCGGGTGTGGATGCAGTGATCGCGAAGGGCTACGTCGATCCGGACAACGTCTTTGTCACGGGCGGCAGCGGCGGAGGCGTGCTGACGTGCTGGATGATCGGGAAGAGCAAACGGTTTCGCGCCGCGGCTTCGCTGTACCCGGTGATCAATTGGTATAGCTGGATCGGGACCGCCGATATCGGGCCGCGCGTGATGAATTACTGGTTCGCGGGCGCGCCGTGGGAGAGCGCCGAAAACCTCGAAAATTATGAACAGCGGTCGCTGCTGTCGGTCGTCAAAAACGTGCAGACACCGACGCTGGTGATGACGGGTGAAGAAGATTACCGTACTCCGATTTCGGAAGCCGAGCAATATTACCGCGCATTGAAAGTGCTGAAGGTTGATGCTGTGCTGGTGCGCGTGCCGGGAGAAGGACACGGGATTCAGAAGCGGCCCAGTCATCAGATCGCGAAAGTTTCATACATTCTCGATTGGTTCGATCAGCACAAACAGAAGTCGTAGAACGAGGGCTCGTTGGAGCTGGCAAACAAGGTCGCTATCGTGACGGGCGCGGGAGGCGAAGGCTGCGGACGCGCGATTGCGAAGCGGTTTGCCGAGCGAGGCGCCGCTGTGGTTGCGTGCGATATCAATGCAGAGGGAGCGCGGGAAACCGTGCGGCAGATTCAGCGCGCAGGAGGCTCCGCGAGCGTCTACACCGCAAACGTCCGGCGCGAAGCGGAATTTCGCCTGCTGATCGTGCATGCCGAGCAGACCTTTGGCGGATTGGACGTGCTGGTGAACAATGCGTCCGCTCCTCACTCGGCCGATTCCATCGAAAGCTGGATGACGACGATTGATACTGACTTGCTTGGCGCGATCTACGGGACTCGGCTGGCGATTGAAGCGATGCGGCGCCGGGGCGGGGGATCGGTCGTGAACATCGGGTCTACTTCTGCGTTAGCGCATGGAAGAACAACGCCGGGCGGATGGGCGGCTTACGACGTCGCAAAAGCGGGCGTGATTCGGTTGACGACTAGGCTCGCCGATTTGCAAAAGACGGATGCGATTCGCGTGAACTGTCTGGTTCCGCATTGGATCGGAGTGCCTGAGGTGACGGCGTACGTCGAGTCGTTAACGGCGGAGGAGCGGGAAGCGCGAGGTGTTCCGCCGAGGCTGATTACGCTCGATGAAATTGCGGATGCGGTGGAATATCTGGCGACCGAGGAGTCGCTGGCCGGAAGAATTCTGGTGTATCGCGAAGATGGACCGCGGCTGATTCCGTGGGGCGATCCGGGATATGCGGGACTGGAGGAAGTGCCGAGCTTTTGGAGCGACGGTCATAACCATTTTATGCTGAATGCAGGGTAAAGACATGGCACCGCTCGATTGGTCACAATGTCCCGCTGTGGAAAGTATCCCCGGCAAGCGTAGTGGCGAATGGGTATTTCGCGGCACGCGCATGCCGGTTGCGACGGTCTTCGAGAACCTTGAAGATATGAGCGTCGAAGAAGTGATGGAACAATTTGATGTGACGCGGGAACAGATCGAAGCGGTGCTCGAATTTGTCGCCCAAAGTCTCAAGGCTCCGATTCCGGCGCAGGCGCCAGCGCCCGCCGATGCTCATTCTCTTTGACCACGGAACGCCACGAGATCTTGCGCGTGCCCTTGGTGGGCACACGATCATTGAGGCGAAAGCCAACGGCTGGGATCGGTTGAGCAATGGCGAGCTGTTGCGGGCAGCGGAGGGCACTGGCTTCGATGTGCTTCTGACGACAGACCGCCGGATTCGTTACCAGCAGAATTTAACTGGCCGGAAAATTGCGATCGTCGTCTTGAGCGGCAGTACTAAATGGTCGCGGGTACGACTTGGGTGTTGGGGATCAATGGAACGGAAAACCGGGTTAAGAATGTAGGCCTTTTTACAAGTTGCTATCTGGGGCGGCGAAGGCGATCCCGCAAAGTCAGGTAGTGGCTCAATTTGAGCATGGGGCAAAAAGAAATCTAGAACTGACGCGTCCGTTGACCCGAGATGAACTTTGCATACCATCTTGGGCACCACCGAGTGCCGGCAAGCTTTGTGACCACACGGGAAGCGACGGTTAGATATCCAACAACCAACGCAATCACGAGGGCAATAATTGTTTGCCAGGACATGCTTTATTGTACCGATCCTCCGTAGCCATTCTATCGCTCGGCTGAAGGCGGTGAGTTGGTCGGCGTTGCGGCTGAGCACCTGCAAAAATCCTAAGTTTTGCGACGGTCATCGACTCCCACCGATTATTAAGCATTCCGGTTTGCAAAATATAGCCGCAAAAGTCCTCTGAATTGCGAGGATTTTTGCATTGTCCGCTGATGCGTAAAGCAGACCACGTTCTTATGCCGGTTTTTCGTTCCGTTGATCCCCAAAACCCGACTTCATCTGGAGCGCATTGCTGCCGCCGTGAACGCCGCGATTCCGGGCGATTATACGGAAGTATACATACCGCACGAGTGATTCCCTAGCGGCTTCGTTCGCGCGGTTGGCCGTGCCGAGCCGAGCAAAATGGGTTTCCGCAACGCTCAAGTGTGCGCGGTTGATGTTGGTGCCATCTGAAAGAGGTTTCAAATAATGCGCCGTTCGTCATCTCGTTACGACAAAAATCAGCCAACCGTAACCAGAGCAAAAACAGACGAGACCGCCGAAGCCTAAGGCTTGATTTCTGGTGTATTTGAATCTGCTGTAGGAGTTGCCACGGTGCCGATACTGCTCATAGTTTAGGGTCAGGCACACCATAAAGACGATACCGTAGACGATGCTCAATACCAGCAGAAACAAAGGGGAAGCAAAAGATTCCGGCAAGTGAGCGCTTGCACGGAATGCAGATGAGCCGATTAGCAGGACAACCGATCCCGACGCTAAGCCAATCATCAGTTTTGCGATATCGAGATAGACAGGAAGCAGTTTCTCGAAGCAGTTTCTCGAAAGCACCCTTCTCACCGCGGGCGTCGAAATTGAAGGACGTTCCCTTTGTGTTGAGGAAAGCAATCAACCAGACAAGGAGCAGCAGTGCAAGGCTGGCAGTGATACCAAGCAGGCCGGGAGGCAGCATTCTCAAACGTCCACTGTGCCATATTCGTCGGACGAGCCCACGGCCGCGGGGTCGTAAAGCTGCACGGATCGCAGCAGAATATTCGTATCGATCAGAATGGCCATTTACCAGCGATCTGGATTGAGGCTGGCTCGACTGATCGATTCATCGGAAAGAGGCGGCGTATCACGGTGGCTCTTGGCCCACGCCACAAACTCGCGCGCCTTGTCCTTTCCATTGCCCGCGCGGGGCGCCTGTGACAGAGTGGGCGACCCAACCTGATCCTCAGACATATTGTGTTCCCGCCAAGCTTCAACGCTGGACACGATCAGATCATCGACGGACCGGAAATGGCCGCTGCGGAGCTCTTCCAGCACAATTCGTTCTGTCTCCGGAGTGATGTCGAGGTTCATCGGCAATGCTGCTCTTTTTCAGCGTAAACGAAATAGGTTAGCGTGTCACGAAAGCGGCGAACCGAAGACCTGCTACCTTCGTATTGATTTTTGTGACTGAATGCTGCTGTGAGCGTTTAGCGGTGGCCGTTCCGAAACTCGTGGCGGAATCGGCTGGCATGTGGCGGACTGGTGAGTCAGGACTTCCACCGCTCGGCGATACATATTCGACGGAAGAGCAAGCCTGGCGGGAAGGGCTGCTGGATCGCACGATTGACCGCGCCGATCGTGGATTTCGCAGCATCCGCCGGGGCGATCCGAATGCCGAACGAATTCTAGCCGCTGTGACGGCGACCGTGGCTGAGATGGCGACGTGCGCGCTTGATCTACAAGATCCGTACATCGAGGATCTGTTGCGCGGCGGTTTCTCGCAAGTGGGTGTCGATTTCGGTCGCCGGGCGCGACGACTGGACCCGGAATTAAGCATCGGCGATCTGCTGCAGGCGTGCCGCAATGCGTGGACCGCGTGTGGCCTGCAACTTCTGCTCGGCGGAACGATGCGCCTGACACCCGCAATCTTCGCGTATAGCATGCTGTATCCGTACAGCGACAACTATCTTGACGACGCGCGCATCTCGGGCCGCGAGAAGCGTGAGTTCAATGCGCGTTTTCGGCAGCGGCTCGCCGGAGAATTGTCGACTCCTTTGAGCGAGCGAGAGGAGATGATTTGGCATCTCGTCGGGCTGATTGAATCGGAATATGCACGGGTGGAGTATCCGGATGTGTACGATTCGCTGCTGGCGATCCATCAAGCGCAGCAAGACAGCATCCGGCAGACAGAACAACATTGCGCCGGCGGGTTGGATATTTTGACGCTGACGATCACGAAGGGCGGAACGTCGGTGCTCGCCGACGCATTTCTTGCGCGCGGGACTTTGAGCGAGACGGAAGCGGCTTTTGCATTTCATTGGGGCGTTCTCCTGCAGATCAGCGACGACCTGCAGGACGTCGAATCCGATCGCAAACGAGGCTCGATGACGCTGTTTTCGAGTGCGGCCGGGCGCGAACCGCTGGATGAAGTGACGAATCGAACCTTCCAGTTCGGCGATCGAGTCATGGCGCAGATGGCAGGGCTTCCGAGCAGCGATGCGAGATTGAATAGCCTGCTGGCGCGAAGCTCGCGAGCTCTTCTGATGCGGAGCGTGGCGAACCTGCCCGAGCTGTATACAAAACCCTATCTGGCGGAGTTGGAGAAGTACTCACCGTACCGTTTTGCGTTCCTGCGGGAACGTGAACGGGAATTCGCTAAGCGGAGCCGCTCTTACGGGAAGCGGCTGGAATGGCTGCTGCAGGCGCTCGCCGCGGAGCCAGCATGCGAAGAATGCCCCAGCCAATGATCGCGCCCCCGAAATAGGGCGGGAAGTCCGCCCAGCCGAAAGTTGTTCCCAGCACGCAGCGCCCGATGAAGGTTGCTCGAATCTGCTCAAGCCAATAAGGATGCCAGAGCTGCAGGAATTCGAGAATGCAGGTCGTGATCAGAACGATCAATGCAAGCAGCGCCGGACGAGTGGCGGGTGCGAGAAACGCGGCGACGAAGATCCAGAAGACAACGTAGACGACTCCGCCGGAACTGTCGCGCGCCTGGTCTGGGATCGGCGCATGGAAGCGCAGCCATACGCCCAAGACGCCCAGAGCGATCGCCGCGCCAAGCCACGCGATTCGACGGGCAAGAAGCGGGGCAGACACAACTTAAACACTACTTCGGCGCGGTTTTGTCGTTGTGCTTCTCTTGGTGGATTTGCCGGCTGGCGCGATTTTGCTCGCGATTGACCTGTTGCCTTTCGCCGGGCGTTAAGGAGCCACCGTTCGCGCGGCGTTCGGTGCCGACCTGGCGATTGATCTTCTGCTCGCGGCGCTCCGTGCGGGCTGCTTCGCCCGGTGTCATCTGTCCGCTGTGTATACCTTGTGCAATCCGCTGCTGCTGATCGTTGCGGCGCTCGTTGATCCGATTGCCTGGGCGTTCGTTGGCCATGCGGGCTTGTTGATCAAAACGATGGCCACCGATCGTGTCCATAGCCGTTACGGAAGGACGACCGTGATTGACAGAAGCTAGTTGATTGCGGTCCTGACTGGCGACTTGCTGATGAGAGAACTGCGTTGCGGTGGGCTGGAAATGGCGCTCGTGCATAGCCGCCTGCTCCTCAAAAGTGGGGCGTGCCCTTACGCCGCCCGGGCCGTTGTAACTGACGCGATTGTTCACAAACGTTGTGTTTCGAATGACGGTACGGTCCACGTACACATTTCTGACCACGGCGGTATTCACACTGACAACGGCCGTGTTGTAGCGAAAGACACTGCCCGCCCATCGCCGCCGATGAAGCCGGTGCCCACATAGCCGAATCCGTAATTCACGCCGCCATAAAAGCCGACGTGGGGTCCCCAGTAACCGGCATGCCAAAGATACACCCCGCCCGCATAGCCCCAGAAACCCGGCGTCCACAGCACTCCAACGCGCGGCGGCGCGACCCAAACTCCGGGCACCCAGTAATAACCGTCCGCTCCCCATGCCCAATAACCGGGATTCCAGAGGTATCCTTCCACCGGACAGGGTGGCTGGACGTAAACCGGCAAGACTGGCGGCGCTACGGTGATCGAAATTGCTATCCCTGCGTTCGACGGCGATGGCGTGGCGCATAAAAGAACGGCCAGAAGCGTTGCCGCAGAAAAGAATTGAGCCTTTGTCGTTATCCGCATACTTCTCCCCCTTTTGCGTATCGGCAATTCGATACGTTTGTGCTCACACCCTCTTAACCTCGGTTTCGCGCTAAAGTTTACCCGCTTCCGATGAATTGCGCTTAACATTCGGACGCCTGAGTACTGGCCGCCACAACGCGCGAGTACTATGCAGAAAAGGAAGCGAGAGTATCATACCCGTAGTTCATGGCGTTTGACGATTTACGCGAATTTATTGGCGAGTTAGAGCGGCACGGTGAATTGAAACGCATTCCCTTCGAGGTAGATCCGTATCTGGAGATTACCGAGTTCGCGGACCGCTCCGTGAAAGAAGGCGGTCCGGCACTGCTGTTTGAGAGGCCGAAGGGATCGAAGGTTCCGTTGCTGATCAACGCGTTCGCGAGTATGCGGCGAATGGAGCTGGCGCTCGGAGTGCGCAACATCGAAGAGGTCGCGCACCGCATCGCCGGTTTTCTCGAGATGCAGAAGCCGGAGGGCTGGCTCGACAAGCTCAAGATGCTGCCCAAGCTGGCGGAAGCTGCGGCGATGTTTCCGAAAACAGTTTCTAAGGCCGCGTGCAAAGAAATGGTCCGGCGCGAGAAGTTTTCGCTCGGCTATTTTCCCATTCTGCATTGCTGGCCTGGCGATGCGGGCCGTTTCATCACGCTGCCGATGGTGTTTTCGATGGATCCGGAAACTGGCAAGCGGAATTGCGGCGTGTATCGGATGCAGGTCTTCGATGGGCAGACGACCGGGATGCATTGGCAGAAACACAAGCACGGCGCCGAACATTACCGGCGGCTGGTGGCGCACGGTAAAGAGATGCGGATGCCGGTAGCGGTCGCGATCGGATCTGATCCGGCGACCATGTATTCGGCCATACTGCCGCTGCCGCCCGGAATCGATGAGATGATGTTTGCCGGATTTTTGCGCGGGAAGTCCGTTGAGATGGTGAAATGCGAGACCTCGGATCTGGAAGTGCCGGCGAATTCGGAGATTGTTTTGGAAGGCTACCTGAATCTGGGCGAGCTGCGGCGGGAGGGGCCGTTCGGAGACCATACCGGCTTTTACTCGCTCGACGACGATTACCCGGTGTTCCACATCGAGTGCATCACGCATCGCAAGAACCCGATCTATGCAGCCACGATTGTCGGACCGCCTCCGATGGAGGATTACTACATGGGGAAAGC
This sequence comes from uncultured Acidobacteriaceae bacterium, assembly GCA_963722935.1. GTDB lineage: Bacteria > Acidobacteriota > Terriglobia > Bryobacterales > Bryobacteraceae > Bog-105. The sequence goes on from CAVROY010000004.1 coordinate 1,932,354, forward strand.
GGTGGAACGCATTTTTCTGCCGCTGATGCGCATGCAATTACCGGAGATTCGCGACGTTTGCATGCCGGCCGAGGGCGTATTTCACAACCTGATGCTGCTGTCGATACGCAAGTCGTATCCGGGACAAGCGCGGAAAGTGATGCACGCGATATGGGGATTGGGACAGGCGATGTTCAGCAAATGTATCGTGGTGGTGGATGAAGACGTGGATGTGCAGAACGTTCGCGAGGTGGCCTGGAAGGCGCTGAACAATATCGACCCGCAGCGCGATATCGAATTCTCCATGGGACCGATCGATTCGCTTGATCATGCGAGCCGGCTGCCGAATTACGGCTCAAAGATGGGAATCGACGCGACGACGAAATGGGCGTCGGAAGGCTTCGCGCGGCGCTGGCCGAACGTCATCGAGATGCCGGCGGAGGTGGTGAAGCGCGTGAATGAACTGTGGAAGCGCGCCGGGCTGCCGGTCCGGTAAACGTTCGCACTCAGCGGCATGGAGCGGGTTCCGTATCGCGCGACCGAAGCGGGCGCGATCTATGCAGACTTACGCTTGCCGGTTCTCATTCTGCTCGATAACGTGCGGAGCATGTATAACGTCGGCGCGTTCTTTCGCACCGCGGATGGAGCGGGCGCGGAACGGTTGCTGCTGAGCGGCATTACGGCGCATCCTCCGAAAAAAGCGATCAGCAAAACGGCGCTGGGAGCGGAGTCGCGCGTTCCCTGGAAAGCTGTCGCGGATGCGGTTTCCGCTCTTGACGATCTGCATGCAAACGGCTACGAAACCGCCGCGATTGAAACCAGCATGCGCGCGGTAGATCTTTTCGAGTGGCAGCCGCGATTCCCAGTGTGCGTTTTATTTGGCCATGAAGTGGACGGATTGCCGCAGCGGCTGCTGGACCGCTGCGATCACGCACATTCGTATTCCAATGCTGGGGCTGAAGCATTCGCTGAATGTCGCGAGTGCGGGGGCCGTGGTCGTTTATGAGTTGTTGAGAAAGTATCGGATACTGCAGGGACGTTGATTAAGGATTCTTGGACCGGTGCTTGTGAGAGAGCTTGCGGGTGATATCGGGAGAAAACTCCTTGAGGATGTTAGAGCCCATATCCACACCAATCTGGACGCCCAGTTTTGAGACCGCATCGCCAACATCCCGCTGATCCGGATAATAGGCATTCGAGATGGCAACAGCGGTTGCATTGCCGACGATCTCGGAGTAGTTGAATTGTGTACCTCCGGCGTCGGTGTGCGTCCAGAAGAGCTGGCCGATGGCGTATCCGAGACGCGATGCAACGCTGCCCGTGCCGCGGCGGAAGTAGCGTGGATCCTGGTGCAGGATGGTGGGATAAATCGCCTCCGTCATGAAATCGCCGATGACGAAGTCTGCGTAGGCGGTTCCCAGGTAGCGAGCGTAGGCAGGGACTCCGTCGTCAAATGATGGCTCCGATCTGGATAATTGGCTCTCGCCGGCAAACGCAGCGGCCAGCACGAAAGTGCCGCGGTCAAAGGAATCCTGACTCGCAATCTTGAATTTTTGCGCAGGTGTTAGAGGCTTATATTCGGTGAGCCTTGGGAACGTTCGGTAATTGGGAATAATGCCAAAGATTCGCTTTTGTTCCGGCTCGGGCGGGTTGGTGCCGGTCGGGGCCTCGCCGCGGGGGACGCCCGGTTGGGGAGGACTTTGCGAATTCGGCTGCTGACCGAAGGCGAAGCCTGAGACGAGCAAGCAAGCGAATATGCTCCAAATGACTGAGCCTGGGATCTGACGCGTGGTGTTCATTATTGGTGTGTTCTCTTGTATTCGATTCGCCCGGGACCGATAGTCTTCAGCAAAAGATCGATTCGCAGCGCTAGGCGATTGGGCGCCAGGCGCGTCCCTCTTTTTTGAGTAACTCATCGGCGCAGGACGGACCGTCCGTTCCGGCCCGGTAGTTTGGAAAATTCTTCGGCGGGTCCGAACCCCACACCTCCAAAAGCGGCTGAACGACGCGCCACCCGGCCTCGATGTTGTCAGCTCGTTGAAAGAGCGTGGCGTCTCCGACCATGACATCGTATATGAGCGTTTCATAGCCGGTGGATGGAGCGGCGCCGAAGTAATCCTGATATCTGAAATCCATCCGCACATCACCAACCTCCATGACCGGGCCTGGAATTTTTGCGCCGAATTCAAAAGCGATTCCTTCGTCAGGCTGAATGCGCAACAGCAGCCAGTTCGGCGCGGGAGTGTCAATGTGCATGTTGCGGAGCAGAGCAGCGGGCGTTTCTTTGAAGCGAATCGCAATCTGCGTTCTGCGCTTGGTGAGACGCTTGCCGGTACGGATATAGAACGGAACGCCGAACCAGCGCCAATTGTCGATGGACAGCTTTAGGGCAGCGTAGGTTTCGACCGGGGAATCTGGCGCCACATCTGGCTCCTGACGGTAACCTGGAACCTGTTTGCCGTCGATTTCGCCGGGGCCGTACTGTCCGCGAACGGTGGTGGAGCGAACCTCGTCCGGGGTGCGGATGCAAATCGCCTGGATCACTTTGGCTTTCTCGGAACGCACGGCATCGGCACTGAACGAGATGGGTGGCTCCATTCCGGTCATCGCGACTAACTGGAAGACGTGATTTGGAATCATATCGCGAAGTGCGCCGGTTTTTTCGTAAAAACTTCCGCGACGCTCGACACCTACGGTTTCGGCAACCGTGATCTGGACGTGATCGATGCGATCCCGATTCCATAAGGGTTCGAACAGACCATTGCCAAACCGGAACGTCATGATGTTCTGGACGGTTTCTTTGCCGAGAAAATGATCGATTCGATAAATCTGGTCCTCACGCAGAACGGAAAGGAGTTGCTGATTGAGCGCTTGTGCCGAGGCTAAGTCATCTCCGAACGGCTTTTCGACCACGACGCGACGCCATTGGCCGTTTTCTTCGCGGGCCAGTTGACTTTCTCCCAGGTGCTCCACCACTGGTCCGAAGAAACGGTCTGAGACCGCGAGATAGAACAGATAATTTCCGCCAGTATGGCGTGAGGTATCGATCTCAGCAAGCTTCGATTTGAGGGTTTCGTAGCTGGCGGGCTGATTCAGGTCACCGCGAACATAGCTCATGCGATCGGTCAGGCTCTTCCAAATGTCGGGATTCACCTGCGCCTCTTTACCAGCAGCCTGCACGAACTCTTTGGTCATTTCAGCGAGGGATTGATGCCAAGCCTCATCGGTGAGGTCGGCGAGATCGAAGCCTACAACGGCGAACTCGTCAGGCAAAAGCTTGGCGCATGCGAGATTGTAAAGCGCGGGAACGACTAATCGCCTGGTCAGGTCTCCCCCCGCTCCGAAAATAACCATTGCACAAGGCCCGGCGGGTTTGGCGCCGCTCGCTTTGTCATGAGGCATCGCTTTCTATTCTCGCTTGCGCTCCCGTAATCGCCGGATCGGAGATAGTAGTAGTGGGCGATGACTATTGGCGAACAGATTATATTCCTGTTTATCCTGGCGCTTCCGATTGCGTCAATCGCATGGACGATTACGCACGAGGAACTATTTCGGGAGCCGCGGGAATGGTGCAAGAACCGTAGTGAACGTTGCAATAAGCTGGCACAGCGGAAATTCTTCTACCTGTTTACTTGCGAGTACTGCTTCAGTCACTATGTCGTGGTGATTTTCCTGATCCTCACGCGTTTTAAGCTGCTGTATGCCGACTGGCGTGGATACCTGGTTTCCTTGTTTGCGCTCGTGTGGGTGGCGAACGTGTACATGAATATCTACTCGCGCGTACGGCTGGATATTAAACGCGAGCGTGTGGAGACGGAAGTTCTGGAAAAAACGGCGAAGGGCGAAGCTCCACCAGAAGTGGCAGAAATAGTAGCGGGACGGAGAAGCTAAACCGCGAGATTATTCGGCGGGACCGAGTAGCTTGCGTTGATCGCCGGGAGTCAAGTGGTCGTAGAGTTCGGTGAAAACGGCGTTGGTCCAGCCGAAGCCAGCTTCATTGGTGCTATAGCCGAAGTGAATATTCTTTGAGACATTCGAGCCGCCTGCGACTACGTCATACTTTTCGACGATGTATCCCTGACGCAGAAATTCGCGGTGGACGAGCGAGAGCCATTTCATCGAAAGGCGCTCTGCGTCGTCGTTGTAGCCATAGCGGCGCAGCCCTTCTATGGCGATCATCTGGAGCGGCGCCCAGCCGAACGGCGAATCCCATTGATTGCCGCTGACGTAGGTGCTGGTTTCCAGGCCGCCCTCTTTTTCAAACAAAGATAAATTTTTATCGACGCGAGCCGCCTGCTCTTTCGTGGCGAAACCTGCCCAGAGCGGGTAGAAGGTGGTTAGAAACGGATAGTTGCGCACGCGCTTGGCAACGAAGTTGTAGTCGTAAAAAAGACCGTCCTTGTCGTCCCACATCAGACGATTGACACGATCTGCGCGGTCTTGCGCGCGCTTGCGCCAGACGCCCGATTCACTTCCGCGGCCCAGTGTGTCGAGAATCTCAGCGGTTTGGGTTTCCATTATGTAGAGCAGGGAATTCAGACATACTGGGTCGTAATGGATGATGTCTAGATTGAAAGCGCCGAAGCGATTGGATGGATCGAAGCCCGATTCGCGCATCGAGCGATCGCCTTTATAGAACAGCGGCGTGAGTTGATCGGTTGCGCGGTTATAGTATTCGCCGACATCGTAATCGGTGATGGTGTGCGTCTTGAAGTAGCGCTTCACCAGATCGTAATGAGTGAGATCCTGCGCGTTTCGCTCAGCGGAGATTACTTCCGGCGCCGGACCCTCGCCCATGTCGAAATAGCGGGACAAGCCGGTGTCGGGCGTGAGGTGTGGTTCGGCGCTCCAGTAGCGGTAGTATTTCTCGATTTCAGGGATTGCCCCTTCGAGCCACTTGCGGTCGTGCGTTCTGGCGTAAACGTCAAGCAGCATTTCAGTCAGAAATGGCGGTTGCGAGCGGCTGAGATAATAGGTTCGATTGGCATTCAGAATCTTGCCGTAGTTTTCGATTTCGAATAGGAAATTATCGGCCATGTCTTTGGCGAGCTTCAGTTCGCCATCGCGCAGTAATCCAACTTGAATGAAGTAGCTGTCCCAGCCGTACATTTCGTTGAAGCGGCCACCGGGAACTACGTATGGATGCGGAAGATAGAGCAGACCTTGGGCATGCAGGGATGCGAGATCTTTGGGAAGCGGACGAATATCGATGGTCTTGAAATCGGCTGGGCTCATTTCCGACTGCAGCTCTTTTTCGATCTGCTGCACATTTCCGTTCTGCGGGATGTAGACGGGCCAGCGGCCGTTGAAAGCCGGATGGAATTTAGGATCGACGGCAGCGGTCGCGAGATTCTTGTTGGAGCGCGTGAGAACGGACCAGGTCTGCTTGATGTAGTCGAGGATCGACGAAGTATTGGTCTGCGGCGACGGGTTCTGCGCGTAGAGGGCTGCGGCGGCCGCGAGGGCGAGAAACAGTCCGGCTCTGCGGAACCAACGCTTACTGGGTGCGTCTGGCATGCAATACATTTACCAGACGAACGTGACGGTGGAGCGCTGGTAGCCGGCGCCATCGGGGAATTCGAGATGAAGCCGGCCGCTGCGCATTTCGGCCCCTTTGACCGAGATGTGAGGGCGATTCAGGCGAATCGGCAGATCGAATTGAGAGTCGCCCAGAGCTTCGAATACGAAAGTGGCGGATGCGGGCTCCAGTTTCTGATCCAAGCTTTTTATTTGGTTCGTTTCGGAGCCCTGTTCGGGGAGAGCCGCCGGAAGCGCGATCTCTACCGGCGGTAACGGGATCGAAAGAGTGGGGTTCGCTGCAGGCGATTTGCACGGCACGGGAGGTGCGCCGGGATTCGCGAGACAAAACGGTTGCATATTGTTCGCGGTGCGAGCCCGCACGATAAGCTGGCCGCCACTGCGGTGGTAATCGAGATCGAGCGTCATGGAACCGAATGGAACATTGTGCAAGCGCGCCTCGTCCCAATCGGCCGGTAGATGGGGCGTGACATGAAGCGTGCGGCCCGGCACGTCCCAATCGAGCCCAAACAAGCCGCGAAGAAGCGGCGCGACGATCATGGCCGACGACCACATCTGGTGCGAGCTGCTGCGGCCGAGCGGCTGAAAGAATTCTCCTGAGAGCAACTCGGTTGCGGCGCCCGAGTCCTGCGCCCAAGTTAGATTCGCGTTCTGCATGAGGTGCTGGTAAGCGGAAAGCGAACGGCCGGCGCGATACTCAGCGAGCGAAACCCATCCGGTGAACAGCGGCCAGACGGTGCCCTGATGATAGCTGATGGGATCGTAAAAAGGCGTCTTGGGACTGATGTCGCGCGTGCCCCAATCCGTCGAGAATTCGTCCGATGCCCAGCGGGTGAGCATGGGTCCGGCGTGTGCGAGAGCGAGCGTTCCGTCCCACCAGGCGACAGATGGATAAATTGTCGCGGTGTCATCGAGCGATCCATCGGGATTGCGGCTGAAGGCGTAGAACTGCTTCGCTTGTTCGTAGTATTCGGATTCGATCTTGCTTCCGATGTCTTCCGCTTTCTTTTGCGCGGCAGCAGCCAAATCGGTGTCGCTCATGAGAGAGGCCAGACGACTCATCGCTTGCGCGGATTGCCGATCGAGCGCTGCGAGATAGATCTCCTGGTGCGGCATGCCGGGCGGCCAGGATTCCACCCAGCCGGTTCCCTGCGAATTGTTGTAAATGCCGTCGGCCGATTCGTGCTGGCGCGTGAAGGCGTATGCCTTTCGGACAGCATCCCAGTTGCGCTTCAGGTACTCCGTATCGCCGCTGGTCTTTACGTAGTCGTTCATAGCCATGACGAGCAGAGGGTTGGCATCGGCGGAAGCATAGAAATAAGGAGTGGCCTTCCAATCGATAGCGTCGGCGGATTGAGAGAACTCGTGCATGATTTTCCCGTCAACGCGCTGGCGGTGCAGAAGAAAGTCGATCGCACGGCGCGTCAGGGCGAAATCTCCGTAGCTGTTGATGGCGTATGTGGTCCACAGCGTGTCGCGACCGAAAAACCAGGCAAAGCCCGGGCGGGCGGAATCAGCCGATTCGTAGTAGCCGGCGACCAGACCGGTTTCGCCGCGATAACTCACCTGCATCTGGTCAATCGCGACTTCGGCCCAGCGCAGCGCTTCGTTCACGCGGCGGTCGGGCGTTTCGGCAATCAGCCGGCTGTCGAAAAAATGGGCGTAGTAGTCCTGAGTCTGGCCGTAGAGTTGAGGGACCGCCGCATCGATTGCGGAGGCTTGTATCAATGGATCGCCGTTCGAGAGTGCCATCAGCAGCGGGTAAACGGAACCTCGGTCGCGATTCGGATCATAGGAAAGTATGAATTCAAGTGGAAACTTCTGCGGATGCTCCTGGTACGGGACGAGAATGCCGGGTTTAGTGTTGGGCATGGCGACAACCGCGGAGAACTCCGGGTTGTCCGTATGCAGCACATACACGCCCCTATCTCCGTGCGTGACCCATTCGCCATTCGGGCGGCCGAACGTGGGCGCGGGCCACATGCGCTGCATTTCCGGAGTAAAGGAAAACGTTAGCTGAATCGGTCGAACGGATTCGATCTCAAAGAATGCGACCGCGCCGGTGAGTGGTTGGCCAGAGCCGCGAGGGGCGAACATGTGCTGGCGCACCGTAAAAGCCGCATGTGAATACGTGACGATGGTCTCTGCCGGAGTGACTTTGATTTCTGCTGCGAGTGCGTTGACGTCGATCGGAACGGGATAGCCGGCCAGCTCTGCGCGAATCGAAAAGCCACTCAGGATTTTAACCGGCCAATTCCAGGCTTCAAATACCCCATTCTGGCGGCCGAACAACGCCCCATGTTCGCCTGCAACGGTCCAGGGCGCGTGCGGCACGCACGGCGCGAGTATCTGAAGCGATCCGGCGGGTTTTGCAAAATTCTGCAATGGAGTGAGTTCCGAGGCTGCTGCACAGGTAGCAAGTAAAACAACCAGAATTCTCAAGTTAGACATTCACGGTCCTTACTTATCGTTATTTACACCGTCTACATAGGTAGGAGGTTGAAGAGTCATGACACCGAACCAGCCAATCCCGAGCAGCAGTAACAACATCGGCCCGACGGCGCCACTGAGTGGCGTAAAAGTATCGAGCACCATCGTACTGCTTGCAGGTATTTGGTTCTTCGTTTCGCCGTGGGTGTACGGAGCGTACACACACTCGAGCGCCTGGAACTCCTGGATCGTGGGGGCGCTGCTGTTCATCCTGGGTTGCATTCGTGTAGCGCGTCCCGCCTACTCGACTGCCCTGAGCTGGGTGAACATGGTGCTCGGAATCTGGGTGTTCTTTTCACCCTGGATCTACGCATACACCGGCAACTCTGGAAGATTCATCAACAGCCTGTGTGTCGGCGTGATCGTCTTTGTGTTTTCAATCGCCAGCGCGCGATTGGCGTCGCGGACGAACACCATTCCCGTTTCGCGCGCCTGATTTTTCCCGCTGCGGCGGCGAATCCGCTCGCCGGGTGAACGCGTCGGATGACGATGCTTCCTCCCGGTGAGCTTTTTTTTCAGCTTTCGCCTTCCAGAACCGGCTCGAGGTTCTCTGCGGCGGGAGGGCGGAGTTCATGATGACTCATCAGAGTGCGCGCGCAGGTGTTCCATCGCAGGATGGAGTCGTCGTTGCCAGGCGGCCGAAATGCCTCGGCTTGCTCGTAATAGCGCATGGCGTCCCGGAACTCCTGATAGGCTTTCGCATTGGCGCCGGGAAGCGACTGCTTCATGCGGGCACGGGCTGAGCGCTCCGAAATAATGCCCGCGTAGTAGGCGCGCTCATAATCGCCCTGCATGGAGCGAAGCACTTCGCGCGCGCGTGTGGTGGAGACATTGGCGTCGAACTGATCCGTGATGGCGAGCAGCAACGTCACGAGGGCGGTCTGATTCCTGGGATCGACGCGCAAGACGTCGAGGCAGATGCTTTCCGCCTGCCACGGCTCATCCAGTAAACGGTAGCGGTGCGCCTTTTCCAGCGCTTCGGGAATCGCTGAATCGGAAAGAGACTTCAACTCGAATTCCATCGTGTACTCCTTATATATCAGCGTCTGGAGAACATTTTGAAGAGCTTGCGGACGGGATCGAAATATTCATCGACCACGCGCTCTTTCAGAGGAATGATGGCATTATCCGTGATCGTGATTCCTTCCGGGCAGACCTTGGTGCAGCATTTCGTGATGTTGCAATAGCCGATGCCGCCTTCGCGCCGAAGATCGCCGGTCCGGTCGGCCTCATCCAGCGGATGCATCTCGAGCGCTGCTGCGTAGACCAGAAACCGCGGCCCGATGAACCGGTTGTGCAGTGAATGTTCGCGCAACACATGGCAGACATCCTGGCACAAGTAGCATTCGATGCACTTACGGAATTCCTGAACCCGATCGACATCCTCCTGGCTCATGCGCCACGTGCCATCGGGTGAGTCCGGACGGCGAGGCGTGAATTTTCGGATTGTCTTTTTCACGCGATAGTTCCATGAGACGTCCGTCACCAGATCTTTGACGGGAGGAAACGCTTTCATGGGCTCAATCGTCACCGGGCGATCCACAGGGAGCGAATTGAGGCGAGTCATGCACATCAGCCTTGGATTGCCGTTGATTTCAGCGGAGCACGAGCCGCACTTTCCCGCTTTACAGTTCCAGCGAACGGCTAAATCGTTGGCCTGCTCTGCCTGAATGCGATGCACGGCATCGAGGACCACCATGCCGGGAGAAATCTCGGTAGTGTAGTCGCGTAATTCGCCCTCACCGTTTTCGCCGCGCCAGATCCGGAACGTCGCCGTGCTCATGGATGGTCTCCGCTTACTTCATTTCTTCGATAATCTGCGCCAGCTCTGGTGGTAAGGGACGCAACGGCTCGCGATTCACCTGGATTTCACCGGAGCTGCCGCGGCGGATGACGATATTCGAGTGGCCTTCGGTCTCACTCTTGGCCGGAAAATCGTCGCGGAAGTGCGCTCCCCGGCTCTCTTTACGTTCCAGAGCAGCTAAGGTGACGATCTCAGAAACGGTCAAGAGATGATGCAGATCGAGCGCCGTGTGCCAGCCACCGTTGTATTCCCGATGTCCGACCACGCTCACGCGGGCAACGCGTTCTTTCAATTTTTCGAGGCGATCGAGGGCGCCTCTCATTTCATCTTCACGCCGGCAGATACCTACCAGTTCTTGCATCGTTTCCTGGAGGTCGAGCTGCACCTGATAGGGATTTTCGCCGGTACGCGCGAATGGCTCGACAGCTCCCCGAGCCGCTTCTTCGATCGCAGCGGAATCGACCTGAGCTGCAGCATTTTCTTTGGCGAAGGAGGCTGCATATTCGCCGGCTCGCTTGCCAAAGACGAGCAGATCGGAAAGAGAGTTTCCGCCGAGACGGTTTGCGCCATGCAGGCCGGCCGCACATTCTCCTGCGGCGAACAGACCCGGGATATCGGACATCTGCGAATCGGAATCCACACGCACACCGCCCATCATGTAATGGGTTGTCGGACCGACTTCCATCGGCTCCTGAGTGATGTCAATGTCGGCGAGCTGTTTGAACTGGTGATACATGCTGGGCAGCTTGCGCTTAATATGCTCTGGCCCGTTGGGGAGGCGGGTCTTGATCCAGGCGATGTCCAGGTAAACTCCGCCGTGCGGGCTGCCGCGTTGCTCCCGAACTTCGCGCACGATGCAGCGGGCTACGTGATCGCGTGTCAGCAGCTCCGGGGGCCGGCGGGCGTTCCGGTCTCCCTGGGTGTAGCGCCAGCCTTCCTCTTCGTTGTCGGCGGTCTGGGTGCGATAGTTCTCCGGGATGTCGTCGAACATGAAGCGGCGGCCTTCCTTGTTCTTGAGAACACCTCCTTCACCGCGAACGCCTTCGGTGACGAGAATTCCGCGAACGCTGGGCGGCCAGATCATACCGGTTGGATGGAACTGCACGAATTCCATATCCATCAGCGAGGCGCCCGCCTCGAAGGCAAGGGAATGCCCGTCGCCCGTGTATTCCCAGCTATTGCTGGTGATTTTGAACGCGCGCCCGATACCGCCGGTAGCGAGCACAATCGCTTTGGCACGAAACAAGAGGAAGCGTCCACGCTCGCGCTCATAACCGAATGCGCCGGCGATACGCCCGCCGTCCTTCAACAGAGTCACGACGGTCGCTTCCATATGCACTTCCATGCCGAGGTGAATGCCATGGTCCTGGAGCGTGCGAATCATCTCGAGGCCGGTTCGATCGCCGACATGCGCCAGCCGCGGATAGCGATGACCGCCGAAATTACGCTGGAGGATGCGGCCGTCCTTGGTGCGATCGAACAGTGCGCCCCAAGCCTCGAGCTCGCGCACCCGGTCGGGCGCTTCTTTGGCGTGCAGCTCGGCCATGCGCCAATCGTTCATATACTGACCGCCGCGCATGGTGTCGGCGAAATGCACCTTCCAGTTGTCGCGCTCGTCAACGTTCGAAAGCGCCGCGGCAATTCCGCCTTCGGCCATCACAGTGTGGGCTTTGCCGAGCAAACTTTTGGTGACGACACCGACTTTCACGCCGTTTGCCGACGCTTCGATTGCCGCTCTTAAACCCGCTCCTCCGGCCCCGATTACCAGCACGTCGTATTCGTGCGTCTGGTAATCCGGCATCAGAGGATTCTCCAGTCGGACCAGATGCCCATCGCGCAAAGGCGCACATACAGGTCGGCGAACATGACCGAGAACAGGCTCATCCACGCGAACAGCATGTGTCGTCGATTGAGACAGCCGACGCAATTGTAGGTCTGGTGGCGGAGAGGAGCTTTAGACAGTTGGTCCAGGCGTCCGCCGACGAGATGCCGCAGTGAGTGGCAACCGAACGTATAACAAGCGAGCAGTACGACATTCACGGCCAGCACGATGGTGCCGAGGCCAATGCCGAAGTGAACGCGACCGGTGGAATCGGCGAACCATAACGCGCGCCAGACATCGAACGCCAGGATTCCGATGAAGACGATCGCAATGTAGAGGAAATAACGATGGATGTTTTGCAGGATGAGCGGGAACGATCGTTCGCCACGATAGTGCTTGCGGGGTTCACCGACCGTGCAAGAGGGCGGGTCGGCCCAGAATGCTTTGTAGTAGGCGCCGCGATAGTAATAGCACGTCAGGCGGAAGCCGCCTGGGGCCCACAGGATGAGCAGCGCCGCAGAAAGTGGAATCCAGCCGGGCCACCAATGCGGCCAGGCGCCGAACAGCGCATGATCCGCGTTGCCGAGCAATTCCGGCGAATAGAACGGCGACAAATACGGCCCGGATCGATAGTAGTTCCCTTGGAATGCGGCCCACGTCGCATAGACCACGAAGAGCGACAATCCGAGGAACGTCAGGAGCGGCGGCAACCACCACAAATCGCGGCGCGAGGTTTTACCGAACCGGCCGCCTTGCAACGGCACATCAATCGAAGACATGCGGACAGGAACTAAGCAAGCATATCAATCGGTCAACAAGCAAGCTTGACAGTCTTCGTCCGCGTGTCTAGGCTTAGGGCATGGAAGTGAGTCTCCCTCCCGAATTGCAAGCTAAACTTACGCGCCTGGCTGCGGAGCATGGACGCGACACTCAGGCGCTTGCTGTGGAGGCTATAGAGCGCTTCGTGGATTACGACGAGTGGTTTCTGCACGAAGTGGAGAGGGGCCTGGCCGCCGCCGGCCGCGATGAGTTCATCGAGCACGAACAAGTCGGCAAGCTGATTAACAGCCGTTATCGCGGCTGATGCGCATTCGCTGGACAGAGTTGTCCGTCCACGATCTTACAGGGATTTGTGATTACATCGAAGAACGAGACGGGCCAGAAGCTGCTCGCCGCGTTGCGGTGAGAATTTACGAAGCCGTAACCACTCTGACGCAATTCCCGCATCTTGGTCGAGCAGGACGCAAGCCCGGCACCCGTGAATTGCGGTTTACTGGGCTTCCTTTCTTCGCCATTTATTGTGTGCGCGAGGATGCGGTGGAAATCATCCGTATCTTGCATGGCGCGCAAAAATGGCCGTGAAAATTCGCGTCGTGGCCTGAGTCTCAGAACTGGAAATGAAGAGAGAGTTGAAACTGGCGCGGTGTCCCGCTGCCGGTGGGCGAGGTGTTGATGAGATTGGTGATGTGACCAAAACTTGCGGGCGCGGAGATATCCGCCAAAGGATTGCCGTATTGCGCTCGATTTAACAGGTTGAAGCATTCGGCGCGGAATTGCAGACTCGCGCGCTCGGTGAAATGCACCTGCTTGGCAAGAGCCGTATCGATCTGCCACAGCGTGGGGCCATTGAAAGCGTTGCGGCCGAGATTTCCCCAGGTTCCCGGCGCCGGGACCGCGAATGCAGCGGGATTGATCCACAAGTTAGGAGTTGACCCGCCTGAAGGAACGAGCGACACGCCGGAAACATAATTCGGCCGCTGATTGTTACTATTTCCGTCGGGTAAAGCGGAGGATGCCCGGTCCACCGTGATATTCACAGGCAGGCCGGATCGGCCGGTTGCTAGCGAATCCCATTCCCATCCGCCCAGGAGAGCACGCGGAATGCCGGGGTTGTTGAAATACGAGCGGCCCGCACCAAACGGCAGTTGATACACCGTGTATGCCGAAAACGAATGACGAGCATCCTGGTCGCTGCTTGATCGTTCACACTCCCGGCACAAGACGTTCTCCGGAAAATCGTCTTCCACGCCGCTTCCGAGCGACGCATCATTGATCGCGTGGGACCACATATAGTTTGTTCCCATCAGCCAGCCGTGGGAGAAGACTCGCCGCACGGAAGCCTGCAACGCCTGGAAATTGCTGTTGCTGTCGTTTTCGCGGAGCTCGATCCGGCCGTATCGCGGATAGGGCCGCAGTCCAGTCAGCGGATCGATGAGATTGGTGTAACTCCGGTTCATGACGTTGGTGCCCTTGCTATCCAGATAAGCTAGCGTTCCGGAAAAGGATTTACTCAGGTTCTGCTGCAACGAAAAGCTCCAATCCTGCGCGTACATGTCTTTTCGATTCCGGTATAAATCCTTGGGTGTCAGAACCCCGGTTGCATTTACGAGGAATGGAGCGATGGGATAACGCAGATTGGGAAACGCAGCGCCGCGCGTCAGGTTATAACTGGCCTCATCATTGGCGATGGGGAAATTCTGGTCGTCGAGTTGGCCATCCTCGTGGTAAATTCCGTATCCGGCGCGAATGACCGTGTTGCCGTGCGTACTGGCCGGAGACCAGGCGAGCCCTAGACGTGGATCGAATCCACCTTGACTGGGGATATAGAAGGCGCTCCCGGCCGGGCAGAAACCGCCGCAGGTTTCAAAATCGAAAGGCGCTGCGCGGTCCGTCGATTCGTGGAAGACGCTGAAATACTGATATCGGAGTCCTGCATTCAGCGTTAGATTGGGCGCGATCTTATACTCGTCTTGGATGTAGCCCGCCTCTTGGGTCTTGCGCATGCGCTTCAAAGGGAGCAGCGAAATCTGCGTCGCCGAGTCGAGACGGTCATTCAGGAAATTCGCAAGCGAGGAATAAGTCAGCGTCCCGTACGCGGAGTTGCCTTCATTCATCTGTATGCGCCGCACTTCGATTCCCGCTTTGACAAGGTGCTTGCCGTGCAGCCAGCTCACATTGTCTAGCCACGAGAACGTTGCGCCGTCCTGGTCGGAGGTCTCGTTGCTGTTCAGAGCGGTGAAGCCCGAAATATTGACGGTATAGGGCAGGTTCGTCCGGTTCAGGGTTCGCGAGATGGCCTGATTGATTCCGAACTTGAATTCGTTAATCAGTGTTGGCGAGAAATCGTGCAGAAGTTCGGCGACACCATTGGAAATCGATGTCGGAACCTTCTGCCGATCCAAAAGCGTGCCGAGCGGAGTAAAGCTCAGAGCATCGTCGTAGTTGAAGCGCAAGTAACCTGTGGTTGTTTCCGAGAAGTGATGGTCGATTCGGATCATCTCCGAATTTTCGTTGTCTATGGAACCGCCAACCCCGGTATATTGCCATACGTTCGCGGTGTTGGTCGGGCGGGTGGCTTGTGGAAACGCGTTGAGAATGGGGGCGAGAACCGGCGACGTTGTCAAAACCTGCGTGCGGAAACCGGGACTCGGCACAAACCCGATCAGCGTCTGGTCCTGCACCTGGCGGAATCCTTCATATGAGACGAAGAAAAATGTTTTGTTCTTCCAAAGCGGCCCGCTGAACGAGCCGCCAAACTGATTGAGCCGGAACGGAAGCGGTCCATGTGTCTGATCGAACGGGGACCGGGCATCGAAGAAGCTATTGCGCAAATATTCGAACAGCGAGCCGTGCAGCGCGTTGTTGCCACTGGGCGATGCGACGACGAGCTGTGCGCCCGCAGCATCTCCATACTCGGCGGTGTATTGGGCCGTTTCCACCCGAAACTCTGAAATCGCGTCCGTCGGGATCGAGAGGCGAATAGTGGCTTTTTGAGCCTGGTTCGCGATGCCGGTTGCATCGACCCCGTCGTAGGTAATGTTCATGTCGTCGCGTCCGCGCCCGACGAACCGAATTGTGCGCTGGTTGCTTCCCCCGGAGTCGATGGCGCCTGGGACAAGCGCCGTGAGACTTGCCCAGTTGCGGCCGTTCAACGGTAAGTGCTCGACCGCCGCATTCTGGACTTCGCCGCCCAAGGCAGCGCTGGATTGATCGAGTTGTACGAGACTCGCCGAGACAGTGACCTCTTCCGTCCGTGCCGAGGGGGCGAGTACAGGATTCAAGGTGCGAGTGCGGCCCACTTCCTGTTGAATGTCCCGATAGCGGATCTCTTCGAAACCGGCTTTCGTGAAAACGGCAGAATACGTACCAATCGGCAGATCTTCGAGCGAGTAAGCGCCATCCGCATTCGAGGTCGTACTCTGTGTCAATCCGGTGTCAGCCTGCCGGACAGTAATCTCGGCACCGGGAACTACGCGGCCGCTTGTATCCCGCACAATGCCGGTAAGGGCGCTGCGATCGACCTGGCCAAAGCAGGCAAGACTCAGCGCGAGAGCGCAACTCAAAACTGCGCCTGCACGGAGCAGACGATGATGCCGACGCGCTGTTATGGTGAGGCAAAACACGAACTAATCCTGAGCGCAATGTTCCTTACGTATTCGGCGTGATGAGTTATCCGAGTATACAGGGAAGCTGTTATGTAAGTGCAAGTAAATTTTCGGCGCACTGGTACTAGCGACTCAGAACGTTACCCCAGTTCTAGACCTATCGATGGACTTGGGGAAATGGGACCGAATCCCGGCTTCAGGATCATGAAAAACCGGAGAGTAATTGCTCCCGGCTAGGCGAGACGATTACACTTGCAGAACAGGTTCTCGCAACAACTTATGCGGTGTGTATTCTCTCTTTTATTCGTTACGGGTGTTTTGTTCGCCCCCATTCTCGGTGGGCAAGTGACTACGGGAACAATCTCGGGTTTCGTGACTGATCCGTCAAGCCGGCCGATTTCCGGAGCTTCGGTCAGCGCCTCCGACGCAAATCGCTCGATCACAAAGTCCGCGGTTACGGACAGCTCAGGTTTTTACCGCTTCGACGATCTTGCCCCCGCGGTCTATAACTTGTCGGTGAGCGTTTCGGGTTTCGATGCGGTGACGACGCCGAACGTCCGATTGGAAGTGGACGCGAATATGCGCGTCGATTTCCACCCGCCCATTGCCGGGAGGCATGAGACGGTTTCGGTCGAAAGCGATGTGCGGGCCGTCCAAACTGAATCGTCGGATTTAGGAGCGGTGATCGACCGGTCGATGATCGAGAAGCTGCCATTGAACGAGCGGGATTTTCTTCAACTGGCTCTGCTGACGCCGGGCGTTCTGCCGCCGGTGCAAGATTCGGCGCTCTCGACACGCGGCGATTTCGCCATGAATGCAAACGGCGGGCGGGAAGAGTTCAACAATTACCTGCTGGATGGCGTGGACAACAACGACCCGGATGTGAATACATACGTTTTGCAGCCGTCCGTCGATGCGGTGCAGGAGTTCAAGATCGAGACGAACTGTTATAGCGCGGAATACGGCCGCAGCGCCGGTGCGCAGGTCAACGTGATCACGCGCAGCGGCACCAATGAGTGGCACGGCTTCGGGTATGAGTATTTGCGCAATCGGATTTTCGACGCGCGCAATTTTTTCGATGGCTCGCAAAAGCCGCAACTGATCCGAAGCCAGTTCGGCGGAGGGATCGGCGGCCCCATCGTTCACAACAAGACCTTTTTCTTCCTGGATTACGATGGGTTGCGCGGCGACCAGGGATACAGCCGTCTGGCGACCGTTCCCACAGCCGCGGAACGCACCGGCAATCTGGCCGGGCTGGCGCCCGTTTTCAATCCGTATACCGGCGCGGCGTTCACGGGCAATCAGATTCCATCCTCTATGATTTCGCCGATCGCGTCGAAGATTTTGAATTTGTATCCTCTTCCGACGAGCAATTCGGTAGCTGGAAATTATCTAGCGCAGCCGGTCGGGAACGATTCCTCGGATCAATACAATGCGCGTCTCGATCATCGATTCAACGATCTGAATCAACTGACGCTGCGTTACAGCTATGGCAGCAAAGACATTCTGGAGCCGTATACAGAGAATTCGGTGACAAATGTGCCGGGATTCGGAGATTACGTGCGGGACCGGGGACATAACGCGCTGATCGACTATACGCGGGTGTTGGGTCCTCGCACGACGAACTCGCTGGTGGCGGGATTTAATCGCGCCGGACGTACGATCCTGCAGCAGAATTACCAGACGAACGCAGATCAACTTTGGGGGGTGAACTACCTTCCCAGCGGCGCGCTGGAGCTGGGTTATCCTTCGATCTCGGTCTCCGGATTTTCAAGTGTCGGGGATTTGACCTCGCTGCCGATCGATCGCCACACCACCACCTATCAGCTTGACGATAACTTGTCGCTGGTGAGAGGCAATCACGGCATCAAAATAGGTGCACAACTTCGAAAAATCGAGTTGAACGGCACCGTGGCGGAGCTGCCGCGAGGCTCGATTTCGTTCCTGGGCGCGCTCAGCGGCTCGGGGATCAGCGACTTACTGCTCGGCCTGCCCACTTTTTCGATTGATGCGACGCTGTCGGCGCCGCAGACCTTGCGGACGATGCAATCCGACTTCTTTGTTGAGGACGATTGGAAAGTGAAACCGAATTTCACTCTCAATCTGGGCGTGCGCTATGAATACAACACGCCGCCGACCGATCCCACAAACCGAATGAGCGCTTTGGATCTGGCGACACGTCAGTTAGCTCAGGTCGGCACGGACGGCGTTTCCAGGTCGGGCTATCAGCCCGACTACAATAACTTCGCACCGCGCGTAGGATTCGCCTGGAATCCGGGCAAAGACTTCGTGGTCCGCGGCGGCTACGGCATGTTTTACGACGCGAGTATGTTTGAAGTAAGTTCGGCGTTGTATTACAACCCGCCGTACTTCACGGTATCGGCTTTCTTCCCCAGCGCGGCGGGTTTGCTGACCTTACAGAATCCTTTCCCGACGAATGCCGGATTTGTTCCTCCCGCTTCGCTCAGCACGCTGGCCCCCAGCATGCGCACGCCCTATCTGCAGGATTGGAACCTCGATCTGCAACGTTCCTGGAAGAGCTTAGGGACACTTTCGATTGCGTATGGCGGGTCGAAGGGAACCAAGCTGATCCGGTCTCTCGATTTGAACCAACCATCGCCTGCGCCGGGCGACGTGGACTCGCGGCGGCCGTACCAGGGCTTCGAGAACATCTTCTACACGGAAAGCGGCGGCAATTCCGAATTCGATTCGCTGCAGATCTCGTTCACACGGCGCATGCGGACCGGAGTGACGATCCTGGCGAATTACATGTATTTCGAAATCGATGGACGACACGTCGGCATTTCTGGGCACCGTGTCGGACAAAAATTTTCCGCAGAACAGCCAGGATTACCATGCCGAACACGCACCCTCCAGTTTCGATATCACGCATTCGGCGACGGTCGCCCTGGTCTATGAGCTTCCCTTCCGGAATGTTTTCGTACGGAATACCGATTTCCGTACCATCGTGACGGCATATACGGGCCAGCCCTTCACTCCGCTCTTATCGTTCGACAACAGCAATACCGGAAACACCGGCGGAACGTTTGGATCGGACCGTCCCAACGTGCTGTCGTCACCCGCGCTATCGAATCCGAGTGCGGAGGAATGGTTTAACACCGCCGCGTTCGCCATTCCCGCGCCTTATACGTTTGGGGATGCGGGCCGAAATATCCTCCGTGGACCGGGCCTGTTCAACTGGGATCTCGAGGCTGCGCGGCGCTTTGTCGTGACGGAGCGGTGGTCCATGACTTTTGAAGCACAGGCTTTCAACTTACTCAACCGAACCAATTTCGATCTTCCGCAGTTGTATGTCGATCAGCCGGGTTTCGGACAGATCTTTTCGGCAAAACCGCCGCGGCAATTACAATTCGCGCTGCGCTTCGCGTTCTAGGCCGTGCGACCGTTCGAGTCCCTGAACTCCGCGGCTCAATGCAGCCGTCGGAGATTCCGGAAATCCTCGGCGGCTGGCTCAATTTGAGCATTCGACATCATCGGAACCAGCCCGCTTTGGCTGCCCTTGGCTTCAATCCGCTTGGCCCAGCGCGGAACCTAGCACGAGCGTTCTTTCTGATTAGCTCTAGTTCTCGCTTCAGGCGGTCAATCTCGGAATCCAGTTCTTCCATCGTCGCGCAGTCAGGCGTGATGAGCGGTGGCCCGTCCGGGTCGCGCCGCAGGAATGCGCTAACGCAGACTGCAGCAGTTGGGTGTGGAAATGGGCTGTCCCTTCCGACACTGAAGTCAAGATCAAGGGAATAGACTTTCACAGGCCACTAGCAGCTTTCTATTTCTGATGCGCTGTAGCATAACACATCGTACAGATTCGGGGGATATCAGTTTGAAATCGACGAACGTTTGCAGTGTGTGTCGTCTTCGTGGAGGAACAGCTCATCAATAGGCTCCCGTGTGTCGGGTTCCGGCGGGGGCGGTGGGGGATCCCTAAAAAGTCGACCGCGTAAAGTCGCTAACTTCTGATTGCACGCGGGGCATGTTCTGGGCTGCCAGTCCGTTTCCCACTCCGCATAAACCGGATTGCTTGCCACGATTGGCCATCTCCTTTGATTCCAGGCTGGCGCTGAAGACGCTTCTTCCGGGTAACCGAAGAAGCAATCAGCGCGTAAGGCGTCGGTCAGTAGTCAACCCACTCAAATAAGGTCATTCCCTTGGACTTCGTGCGCATTCAGGGTAACCGCAAGTTATCCTCAACGGCAACTAGGGTTGTCCAGAGCTTCCCCGGCCACAGAGTACACAGTCCCGCAGCCCGGTCCTTCCGCGGAACACGTCGCAACACTGATCGGGCCAGCGCTAACTAGTATCCTGTCCCCCAAAACGCTTTGCACCTCGTGCCGTATTCATGCCGAAACAGAGCCGCGCACGCAGTAAGCGGTTGTAAACAATTCCCTGGGACTGGACACCGCGCGGTCAGTCACAAAAATTCGAAAATCGATCTCCTGTCCCTGCTTCCACTTACCGGGAACCCCTAAGCAGCTTTCAGTCCTCAGTTTTTTAATCTTGTATAGCCTTCAACTTATAACTCAGAACCAATAACTAAGAATTATGCCTTCTAAATCTCAGCTCGCAGCCAACCGCGCCAACGCGCAAAAAAGTACCGGGCCCCGCACCGACACAGGCCGGGAAAAAGTCTCCCAAAACGGCCGCAAGCACGGTCTTTGCGGCACCTTCAAAGTGCTCGAATGTGAAAGCCAGTCCGAGTATGACGACCTGCTGGAGCGCTATATGCAAGCCGAACAGCCGGCTGACGATGTGGAACGCGAGCTGGTCGCCAAAATGGTCCGCCACACCTGGACGTCGGAACGCGCGGTTCGCCTTCAGGAAGCCTGCTTCCTGGTGCAGCCCCGCACGGACGAAGATATCGCCAACGGCAACGAGGGAATCTGCGTGCGCGCCGATATCGATCTGTACATCCGCTACCAGACGGCGCAGGATCGAGCCTATCAGCGCGCCGCCAGTGAGCTGGCAAAGAGAAGGAAAGAAAGGCGGCAAGCCGAGATTGGCTTTGCTTCGCAGAAACGGGCGCAGGCCCAGGAAGAACGTCGTCAGGAACAGCACGCGCAACGCAACGAGCTCCATCCTTACAAGGTGGTGACAGCGGAAGTTCGCCTCCAGGAGCAAAAAGAACGATACTTCGCCGCGAATTCCACCGTGCAGGCGCCCGACCCGGCCCCAATCGCCGCCTGAATCAGCCCCCAATTCACTCGCTCGTGCGCAGCAACGCCACAAGTGCCTCACTACGGAACCGCGGGCGTGATGCGCGGTTCAGTTTGCCAAAAAAGCCACTAGCGTTTGAGGCCGCAGGCCAGCCAGTGCGGCATGGGCGGTGGCAAAGGGCGCACGGAGATCTCTTCAAAGCCCGGCTGCTGCATCCATTGCTGGAGCTCGGCATCCGAAAAGACCCAGCCATGCTCCTTCGTGAGCGCCATATTGACCGCGAACATGGCTGAAAACGGCGGATTCACGTGAGTCGCATCGGTCATCATGTCCATGACGTACACGAGACCGCCGGGCGCTAGCGCGTCATAAGCGCGGGCCAAAAGATCGCGTATGACCTCTACCGGCTCCTGATGCATCATGCCGAATAGCAGCACGATGTCGTTGCCGGGCGGAAATGGGGTGGTGTGATAATCGCCCGGAAGCAATGTGACGCGCTGCGGGTCGCCTTGCGCGGCGATCAAGTCTTTCGCGATCGCGGCAATGGGCGGCAGTTCCAACACGGTGCAGCGAATGTCCGGATTGGCTTTCGCTATAAGCACTGAAAACGTTCCGGGGCCGCCGCCGACATCCAGGAGGCGCTTGCGCCCGGCGAGATTCAGGAGCGACAGCACCGGCTGGGCCATCGCGAGCGCTTTGCCGTGCATCGACATCACAAAACTGCGCGTGCGCGCCGGATCGTCACCCAGGTGCATCTGGGGATCTTCGACGGGCGCACCCGTCCGGGCGAGTTGGGTCAACTGTCCCCAGGCGCTGTACACATCGCGGTTGTAACGCAAGGCGGCGGACAGATCTCCCGGGCGCCCCGGGACGAGAAAAGTCGCCGCTTCGGGAGAATTGCGGAAGCACTCGCCGTGTTTTTCGAGCAGTCCGACGGCGGTGCAGGCGTTCAGCAGCAAACGGGTTCCACGCTCGTTCAGGTTTAACGCGCCGGCAAGCTGGGCGGCATCCGCGGTTCCGAGCTCGGAGAGCTTGGCGAAAATGCCCAGATCGGACGCCGCGAATAAGAGACACGATTCCTGAAATGCGCTGGCCATGCGCATAATGCGGCTTGGTTCAGGCACTATAGAGTCCTCAAGAACTGAATCAGAGCGGCCCGATCCTCCGGGCCTAAGTTGAGACCGAAGGGATGTCCCGCCACGGCATGGGGCGGTATCATCGCATTCCAATTGGAAGAGCGGAAGCCGGGCTTCAGGCGGTCCGGATTGAACATCTCTTCGAGCGAGCCGATTGCTCCGTCATGCAGAAAACAGGCGTTGGTCCATACCATGCGGAGAGACGGGACGCGATAGAAGCCGGTGCCCTTGCGGGTTTTCAAGGCGAGTCCGGGATCCGTGCCGACGCTGAAATCAAGGAGATCCAATTGCTGTTTTTCTTCCCCGCTGGGCGCGAACCCGGCCGCTAGTGTGAGCTTGTTGTTGGTATAGAGCGGCGGCGTATGGCAGCGAATGCATTGCTCGCGCTCAAAGATTTTTTGGCCGGCGCGCGCCTGGCTGTTGAATGGATTCGGATTCGCCGGGGGCTGCAGCGAATAGACGTACATGGCCAACGCGTAAAGCAGCGGATCGGGAGTGCGGTGCACGCCGCTCATGAGTCCGAGATTTTCGGGTTTGAGCCGGCCACCGTCTCCCTCGCCGTAAACCGTGAGCGCATCGGTGACGTCGGCGATGGAAGCGATGTAGCGCATCAGATCTGTGATATTGCGCTGCCTCGCAGTTCCCGTTCTGTCGAAATAATGCAGGTCCTTGATGCCGATCAGATTCGCGATTTTCACCGGATACAGCAGGCTGGTGTTGGTGCGCATATAGACGCCGAGCGGCACCCGGTCGTATAGTTCGGCAATCTGCTCCGGCGGCAGATCCGCGGTACTCAGGTTGGGATCATCCTTCAGGTAGGGAACGCGATAATCTTCGCGCATCTGCTGGCGGCGCCGCGTCTCAAAGAATGCCGGGCTGATTTGTGCGTAACGGCGCGTCAGATCGCCCATGAGCGGACCGAACGGCGTTGTGTTATTCGGCGGGCCCTCTACGACCTTGCCGCTGTGAATCTGAACATGGCACATCGCACAAGTGTCGGTACCGAGCTCGAGTTTCCCTTTCTGGCGAACGACGTACCTTAAGCCAAGTAAGATACCGTCAGACGTTGTCTGCAGACGATATGCTTCCAGAACCTTCGGATTTCGGACTAACTGGAGGTTATCTTCGCTTCCGGTATAACGGGGCAATTCCCGGCCATAGAAGACTTCACGACCGGCCGCAATCCAATCCGCGGGCGTTTGTAACTTGGTTACATCGACCAACGGCTGCGGTTCTTGTTGTTTCAACCAGGAAATATAACCGGGCGGCTCTTTGTCGGGTGTGTAAACCGGATAAGTTTTTGTATTGGCCTCCGGCAGTGCGTAGTACTCGTGCTCAGCAATCAGTTGGGGCGGCTGGCCCAATCCGGCGAGCGGGACGCGGTATCCGGCTAAATCGGAATCACGCCATGATTTCGGGACGGAAGTTACGCTGGCAAGTATTCCAACGCATCCGAGAAAGGCTGCCGGGATGGCAACGCTGGTAAGTGCGACTCTCATCGAACGGCCTATCATAGCGAACGATCCGCGGCTCTGCCGAGAAGCGCGGAATCGCGCATGCGTCCTATAAGCCACTAATTGGTACCGGTGGTACTAGGGTTTTACGTGCTTTGCGTAGTGGATTCATGTAGCATTGATCCTGACACAAACAAATTAGCCGCGCGGCGCCGAGCCGTGAACTTGTTTTGTGGTTTTAGCAACAGAATCAGGGCGTTTCCGGCTAAGGCACGGTCTCACGGGAGGGTGGGAACAATGTTGTTTCGGATTAGCTCAATTATTCTCGCGGTCGGAATCTGTGTTCCCGCCGCTTTTTCTTCATCCCTGCAGGATTGGGAATTTAATGTGAACGGGACGGATTACTTTCCGTCGGGCGGGGCGACGCTGGGGACAGTCCCGGGCCTGGATTCTTCAGGTTTCAATTCAACGACGGGCATAGGCACGTTGACGCTCGCATACAATCCGGGCGTAGCAGGCGCCGATTACTTAGGGGCATTCTTTTACGTTCCAGTTGGTACGCCTTTTTACAACGAGTATGGCGCTGTTAACGGCTCGGCGGCTTCCGGTCAGACCTGGCAAATCGATGTTCCGGAATACGATGTGAACACGGGTGCCGGTCCATACAATCACGGCGCGGGCACGATTGTCGATCATCTCGCCAACCAAAGCCTCAACGGCACGAATTCTGTTCCGGGAACGACGGCCAATTATCTGAATGATTGCGGCGCCAACGGCGGCGGGGCGGCCAATTCTGCCTGCAACGATTTTGTCTCCATGGCGGAGGGATTCAACTTCACCTTGAGCGCAGGTTTCGAGGAAGTGCTGACACTGGTTCTCTCGAACAGTAATCCTGGCGGATTCAGCCTGGAAGATATCCACCCGGTGGACGGGTCCAACACCAGCGCATCGGCTGTCTATTACAGCGCGAGTGTAAGCCAGGTATGCGTCGACCAATCGATCTGCGGTAGCATGCCCCCACCGCCACTCTCTCCGGAACCGGCGACCTGGTCTCTCGCGGGGTTGGCGATGGGATTTTTGGCAATCGGAATGCGCCGGCGCTTTCGTAAGAGTTAGCTTCGGAAAACAAATCACAAAGGAGGCATAAGCAGATGAAAACTAAATTTTCTTCCAGCCTTGGAATCGCGATGTTTTCCGCCATGTTCCTGGCGCACTCGACGGCTTTTGGCGCACTAACCGTATTGACTGTGCCGTGGGTACCGGCGACGCCAACTACGCCGCACACGACCTATCCAGTGAACTCGACGACCGAAGCGACCATCATCCTGGTGGCCACCGTGCCAAGCGCCGTAGGATCGACAGACTCATTCACTTATCAGTGGAGTTTCGGCGATACGACTTCATCCGCGGTCACGGCGGTTACGAATCCATACGATCTCTCGGTTTCGCATCAATACCCGGCCAGCGCCGCTACTGGAACGCAGTGGACCGCGACAGTGACCGTTACCGACACGACGACCCATACAACCGGCACCGCCAAATATTATGTGATCCAGGAGCCGAATAACCTGTCGTCCCGCGTTAATGTGGCGATTGACTGGGGTTTGTCGTATATGCACCGGACCATGTGGCGCAACGGCACAAACCCCAATACGGCCACCTCAGGCGGTTGGGACAATGGGACTACTTCCTGCAATACCATCAACGGCCAAACTTTCGATTGTTTCGGCTACGGAAGCATCGATGCCGAAAACGTTCAGGCATTTGAAGTGAATGGACATTTGCAAAACGGGCCTGTAACCGATCCGTATACCGACGACGTCGCTCGTGGCATGGCGAGAACGCTTACGTTCCTGGCGACGCAAGCGGTTGCGAACGACACGTTTACTTACAATCCTGCGACCGCCAGCTTTAGCTGTAACGATGGGAGCGTTCCTACAACGACCGATCCTACCTGTTCCTCGCATGGCGGACAGCATTTCTACAACTCCGGCGCAACTTCCTGCTCAGCGCCTCCTTGCACGTTTAAATTCGACGGCAACAGCAACGGTCTGGCGGTCTACAGCAACGACAATTCGGGTGAGCCGATCTACACGACGTCTCCATTTTTGGAGGCTCTGGTTGCGAGTGGCACGCCTGCCGCAACCGCAGTGACAGGAGGTGTTGGAATTGTAGGAGTAACGTACAAAAACCTCGTCCAAGACATGCTCGATTACTACGCCTATTCGACATTTGGAGGCGATTGCGACGTGAGCACCGGATATTACCGTGGATATCCGGGCAGTTGCGCAGGAGGAGCGTGGCTGTATGACCCGCAGGAGGGCGACGACGATTCGACCTCGCAGTGGGCTGCTATAGGATTCATTTCCGGTCAGCGAGGATTTGGACTCACTATCCCGCCTATCGTGACCGACGCCAATAACGTGTGGGTCACAAACGCGCAGGACGTGACCGATGTCAAGCCGGCGGGAACCGATCCATTCGCGGCCAACGACAACCTCGGCGCTTACGGCTATCGGGGTTCTTTCGCGTACTCGAATGAATGGGGGCCTTTTGCAGTCACTCCTTCCGGCGCCGTGCAAATGGCCATGGATGGCGTGGGCAGGACGACAAACACGGCCTTCGGCAACGCCACCACCGCTTTCGATCAACGCTGGAACAACACCGAAACCTATTATGCAGATAACTTCTGCAACAGCAGCACAAGCGCGTATTATGCTCCGAGGGAATATCTGTACGGGATGTTTTCCTTCACCAAAAGCATGTTGTTACACGCTCCAGGCGGCAGTTTGGCGCCGATTCAATACCTCAGAACACAAACGCCAGGCGTTTTCACAGGAAACCCCAGCGTGCCGGCTAATACGATCGATTGGTATGCAGCGCTTTCGGCAGCCAATGGCGGAAAGGATCTTTGTGACGGGGTCGCGCAAACTCTGGTGTCTTATCAGCTTACTCCATCAAACGGAAGCTTCGATGGGCATTGGTACGGAAACGACTATTACGGCTACCAATTTCCTTACGAAACGGCCTGGTCACTTATCATGCTGCAACGGACAGTATTCGTGAGTTGTGTGAATAATTTGACCGGCGCCGGGGCAGCATCCGGGGCCGCGGCCGCCCGCATTGACCTGAGCTGGAGTAATCAGGCGAACTCCACATCCTATCACGTACTACGGAGCACCGCCACTGGCGGGCCGTACACGCTCATAGGGACGACGACAAAGACGTCGTTCAGCGATACCAGCGGACTGGTGAACGGCCATACTTACTACTATGTCGTTCAACCGGTCAACGGAGGCTCGGAGGTGTGCCAGTCGAATCAGGCGACCATCACGGTTCCAACGCCGCCAAGCGGACGTCATTAATTGTCCGTGCGGTAGCCGAAGCAATGAGGCCCTCGGAGTTTCCGAGGGCCTTTTTAATGGCTATTAGTTTCGATAACCAGTTGGAAACTCGTAATCAGCATGGTAATCTGACTCTCCGAGACGGAGAAGGTCTTTAGTTATGAAGTGTACTGTTATCAGTTTTCTTTCCTCTGTTCTGTTGGGCGGGCTCGCACTGGCGGCTTCCGATGCAGGCAAAGAACCCATTTACATTTATCTGTATTCGCGGGTCGCCGACCATGTGAACCTGGATATTACAGAAGATCGATTGCATCGGCTATTGCCGGCAATAGAAAAGTATCGTGAGCAACACCCGGACGCGCACGTTTCGGCGACGGTTCTGTTTTCCGGCGCCGTGAGCCAAGCCCTCGCAGATAGCAATCGTGAAACTCACATTGTCGATTTCGTGCGGGGCTACATCCGCCGCGGCGTGATAGAAGCCGGCTACGATGGCAGCGACGAGCCTACGTATCAGAATCGCCCCACCATCGACTTCACACAAACGAATACTCCTCAGGATCGCTGGTTACTGCGCCGGACTGCGGAAGAGAAGTTTCTGACGGAGGGGCGCGATCCACTGACTGGCGCTTCGGAAGCGGGCAAGGCGGGCGGACTGAAAAAAATGCAGGAAGTGTTCGGCGAGGCGCATTGCATTACGGGCGTGAATCTCCTGATGAGGTTCGGACCCGGCAATCTGCCGCCTGCCGCTGCGACGCGCGCAAGAGTGCTCGATCAGGGGCCCAAGCCCGTATCGCTTCCGTCTGGTTTAGCGCCCGAGGTCGGCGGCGATTCAGAAGCGGTAGAAATCATACAGACTTTTGACTCGAACGCTATCATGTTCGGAATGCCCGACGCGAACCCTGGGCGCATTCCCGGTTTTCGGGAGGGACGGGCCGACTTCAGCAAGCTCGTAAGCCCCGTTCCCGAAAGCGCGCCCGAGATCTATTGGCAGGACAACGTATTGCGTTCTTCGGAAGCGAGCGACGATGTGATTCGCCTGGTTCACGGCGCTAACGGAGCGGAGCCGATCAAGAAACTGATGGAAAAGGCCGACCGCTCGAAAATTCATGTCGTGCATGTGATGCTTGCCGAAGAGCAGAATTATCTGCAGCCAACATTTATTAAGGGACCGGAGTTTTCTCCGCTGCAATACGCATACGATCATCCCGACGCTCCCAAATTGCCATCCGATGCGCGGCGTCCAAAGGCCGAGATCGATGCCGCGTATGCGAAGGAAGACGAGTTGCTCAACTGGGTGACCGAGGAGTATCTTCCCGGCAGACCCCGGCAGCCGATTTGTTTCGAGTACAGATTTGACGCGCATGGCGGGACCGGCCACAGGTTTCAGCGTGTCGATGGATGGAATGCGAAGCGACACTGGCGGAATTCATGAAGACGTGGGGTAACGATACGTTCGCTCCACCGCTATTCCGGGTAGACGGCCGTTATCTCTCGCGGGCAGAGATGTTCCAGGTGATGGCCGACGCTCTGGCGGAATTTCATCGCACAGGAAAGCTTCCGGATTCTGTCAAGGTGATCCAAATTTACGGACCAGTCCGGGTACTTACGGGGCACGGACCGAATATAGGGGAAGTCTCTGTGGAAGCGCTGGCTCGTATCTGCGCCGATATCGCACCGGGATTGCATGACAGAAGCTCGAGCCCGATACCGAAAAATGCCATTCCGATCGGCATTAGCGTGGAGGGCGCCATGCTGAACCCGGCTCAGTTCCTGCGGTTAATGGCATTGGCCATCCTTAACCCGTCTCCCGACGCAAAACTCAAATATCCGAATGAGCTACGAGTTCACTGGCGTGGGTCAAATGGTACCGAGAACTCGGCCTGACATGGACGACGGTTTCGTCTGGACACTGAAACCGGCGCCGCTCGCGACGAAGCTGGAGACACGAGCAACTCCGTGAACTGAGCGATGTCGCGAAGCTGTTTTAGAACGAGCCGCGCCGGCGACTAAGCCTATTTCTGCACGAGGCTCCGCCAGGGTGCTGTGGCTGCCGTTTATCGCGGCGTTGCTACTGGCTGCATTTCCGCTGTTTGTTTCCCGGGTGGGCGATAACCCGGAGCTTGCACGCATCTTTCTGGGCGGTCAGTGGAGCGCTGCTCGCGTTTCTAGTAATTCTGCGCTGGCGGGCCGTTCGCGCGGGCCGCACGCTCGAGATACGAGATCGTCCTCAACAAAGTGCATTATGTGCAGCTCGTCATGCACACGTGTGTATATACCTATTGGGGCTGGTATTGGCGAGAGGTGTACCACTTTATACCGCTGATCCTGGCGCAAATCGTATTCGCCTATGCGCTGGACATGCTGGTGTGCTGGTCGCGACGCGACAAGTGGATTCTGGGCTTCGGCCCGTTTCCCATAATCCTGAGCACGAACCTGTTTCTATGGTTTCGGGACGACTGGTTCTACCTGCAGTTCCTGATGATCGCCGCCGGGGTGATTGGCAAGGAATTCATCAAGTGGAAACGCGAGGGCCGTCTTACTCACATCTTTAATCCATCTGCCTTCGCGCTGTTTCTGTTCTCCGTGGTGCTGATCGCGAGCAAGAGCACCGGCATGACGTGGGGAATCGAAATCGCCGACACTCTGCATCGGCCCCCGCACATTTATCTGGAGATTTTTTTGCTCGGCCTGGTTGTGCAGAGCCTGTTCCGCGTGACGCTGGTAACGCTGTTTTCCGCGGCTGCGCTATGCGGCATGAATCTTTTGTATACAAGGATCACCGGCGATTACAATTTCATCGATTCGAACATCCCGGTCTCGGTGTTTTTGGGGCTTCATCTTCTGGTAACCGATCCGGCGACCTCGCCGCGGAAGAGTTTCGGAAAGATTCTGTTCGGCCTGATGTACGGAGCCGGTGTGTTCGGCATGTACCGTTTTCTGGTACTCATCGGCGCTCCGGAATTCTATGACAAACTACTCTGCGTTCCGGCGCTGAATTTGACGGTTCGGGTGCTGGACCGGGTGAGCGAACGGGTGACGACAAGCCTGCAGAGCATCCCGTTGCCGCGGCTGGGGAATTTTTGGGCCTGGAACCCGCAACGCAGCAATGCGGCATGGATGTCGGTATGGATTCTGTTCTTCGCAGCAATGACGGCCAGCGGATTTCTTAATAAGGGTAAAGATCATCCGGGCGGCGATCCCGAGCACTGGCGGCGGGCCTGCGAACAAGGCCGTAAAGACGCGTGCGCAACCTGGGCGCGCACGTTGAACGTGCAGTGCGACAGCAACAGCGCCGAGGCATGCCTGAAAGTGGGACAGATTCTGGAGGAGGGCCAGATGATTCCGCGCGATACAGCGCGAGCGGGCGTCACGTTCGGACGAGGCTGCGATCTGGGCTCGCACGAGGCGTGCTCTGAGCTTCTACGGTTCGTCGAGGCGAATGGTAAAGACATTTTCCTGAAGGCTTGCGATCGCGGCGACGGCGCAAGCTGCTTCGTTCTGGGCTCGCTCTACAGCGGCGGGAAAGGTGTTCCTCAAGATGGCGCGATCGCTTTTGAACTGTTCCAGAAATCCTGTGATACGGGCTGGTGGCGCGGCTGCGGGCGATTAGGCGTAAGCTATCTGGTTGGCCAGGGCACCGCGGTCGATCCGGCGAAGGCCGTCGAAAATCTCGAAAAAGGCTGCAGGGGCCAGAATGCCGCGAGTTGCTTTGAAGTGGCGCGGGTGTACTGGGAGGGAACCGCCGGACCGAGGCGCCAGGAGCTTGCTCGTGAAAGATTAGCGAAGGCCTGCGACTTAGGCTTGCAGACCGCGTGCCAACAGGCCCAGAGCGTCACTATTCGGCAATGAACGGATTCTAAAGAAGCGTGGCCGCTCCTGTGAATCGAATCTGCTTTGCGCTTGTTGCCTGCCTCGCTGCGGGAACGTCGGTGCGCATCGTTCACGCGCAAGCAGCGCCTGGCGGGAATTCGGATCAGGAGACGATCGAGATCGATGCAACGGCCCAAGCGACACGCTTTCCGCACTTCTGGGAAGAGATGTTCGGCTCGGGGCGGGCCAATCTGAGCCTGCGAGAAGACTTCCGTCGCGATTTGAAAGCGACTAAGGCGATTACCGGCTTTCAATATGTCCGCTTTCACGCCATTCTCGACGACGAGAACGGCGTGTTTGAAATGGTAAACGGCCGGCCGGTTTACAACTTCTCTTATGTGGATCAGATCTATGATGGTCTGCTCGAAAACGGCGTGAAGCCATTTGTCGAATTGAGCTTCATGCCGCACGGTTTGGCCGCAAACCTGAAACCGCACCCGTTCTGGTACAAGCCATTGCCGTCGCCGCCGAAAGATCCCGAGAAATGGTCCGCTTTGATCGAAGCCTTCACCAGGCACCTGCTGGAGCGGTATGGCCAAGATGAGGTCGAGCAGTGGTACTTCGAGGTCTGGAACGAGCCGAACATCGATTTTTGGGACGGCGTTCCCAAACAGCAGACGTATTTTGCACTGTATGACGAAACCGCGAGGGCCATCAAGAGGGTCGATTCAAAGCTGCGCGTGGGCGGTCCTGCAACCGCGCAGGCCGCTTGGATTTTCCAGTTCGTATCGCATTGCCTGGAGAATCATGTTCCGTTCGACTTCGTGTCGACGCATGTGTATGGCAACGAAAATCCGCATGATGTGTTCGGGACAAATCTTCCGATTCCACGACGGGACATGGTGGGACGATCCGCGAAAAAAGTTTTCGATGAAGTGAAGGCGTCCGCGGCACCCGCGACCCCGATTATCTGGTCTGAGTACAACGCGACGTACATGAGTCAACAAGAAATTACCGACAGCGCGTTTATGGGGCCGTGGCTCGCCAATAATATCCGGGAATGTGATGGACTAACCACGATGATGTCGTACTGGACTTTTTCGGACGTTTTTGAGGAACAGGGCGTGGTGAAGACTCCGTTCTATGGCGGTTATGGACTGATTGCGGAGCGCAGCATACCGAAGGCGTCGTTTCACGTTTTCGAATTGCTCCACCGATTGGGGAATCGCCGGCTGCCGGTAAATTCAAACAACGCGTTGGTCACCGAACGCCCGGACGGCTCGCTTGTGATGGCTGTTTGGAATTATGCCGAGCCGAATGAACAGGCAGGTCCCAAGACGTTCCGGCTGCACGTCACTGGAAAAAAAGTCCGGCACGCTCGGATGCAGACCGTAGATCCGGACCACGGATCCGCGCTCAAAGCCTGGGAAGATATGGGACGCCCGGTTAGCCCGACACTCGCCCAAATCGAACACTTGCGGCAAGCCTCCACGATGGAGAAACCGCACGAGCAAGGGATCAGCGGGCCTATCGTAGTGGCACGTCAGGGACTAACGGTTATTGAACTTCGGTGAAACGGCTCGGCTTTCAAGCATTCCTTTTCCAAAGCAATGCGCCGAGGCCTGTGAGTCCGAGCGTGGCGAGCGCGACAGGCGTCCGGTGCAGATCGAGCCAACTCTGCAGGCTGAAGTTTTTTGCTTTTTCCGTGAAGATGCCGTGTGCGGCGTAATCTCCTTTAACCGGTGCAAACAAATTATCGGGTCTATCGGGCCGCACAGTTTCTTGTGTCTGTTGCGCATCATAGCCATGGGTTCCCAGATACCAATCGGCAAATCCGGGCACGATATCTTGACCGTAGATCGCCTGGACGGTCGGCCATGCAACGAATACTTCGCGGCGTTTATGATGCGCGGCCCAATAGACGGCCTTCGCAGCGACTTCCGGTTCAAAGATGGGAGGAACCGGCTGAGGATGCCTCGGAAGACGCGTACGGCACCAACTGAACTGCGGGGTGTTCATTGCCGGCAGGTGCACGACGGTCACGTGCACATTGCTTTTTTCGTGAATTAATTCGCAGCGCAGTGAATCGGTGAAACCGACGATGGCGTGCTTGGCCCCGCAGTAAGGCGCCTGCAGAGGAATGGAGCGATAGGCCAGCGCGGACCCGATCTGCACGATTGTGCCGCGATCGCGCGGGCGCATGCGCTTCAGCGCCGCCATGGTTCCATAGACACACCCGAGATAGGTTACTTCCGTGGCGCGCTTAAACTCGGCCGGCTCGATTTCAGCCACCGGCGCAAAGATGGTGGTCATAGCATCGTTCACCCAAACGTCGATGTGGCCGAACTCGCGTTGGACTCGTTGAGCCGCTTCGTCGACAGCCTCGGAGTCAGAGACATCGACGGGCAGCACCAGCGCACGGCCGCCCTGTTGTTGCACTTCTTCGCTGGCGGCCTCCAGGCGCTCTTCCCCACGGGCGATGAGCCCTATTGAAGCTTTCCGCTTTGCGAATTCGCGGACTACCGCGCGGCCGACGCCCGCCGATGCGCCGGTAATCACTACCACTTCGGGTTCTGCCAACATGCACCTCTACACGGAGGATGCGCTGCGACCGGCGGCGTTACCAACGGGTTTAGTTCATTCCGCCAGTTAGCATGGTTTCAGGTAGTGCCGTGGGCAACGTTATACAACTGGTGGGCCCCCAGCGTGTCGTGCAACTGTTTGGGGTAAAGCTCGTCGGCGTTAATGCAGAGAACGGGAAAAAGCTCCTGTTCTCGTTAGTTTTTGTTGCCTTTGTCGTTCTATTTGGCCGTTTTTTGCGCTGGCTGGCGCACCGGAAATCCTGGACGAGTTCGGAAAAACGCTTTGCGTTTTGGACGCACCAAGGCATTTCTATCGCGGTTGCGATTGTCCTCCTGGTGGGATTGATCTCGCTGTGGTTTGACAATCCGGCGACACTCACGACGGCTGCAGGCATGGTTACCGCGGGCCTCGCGTTTGCGTTGCAACGAGTTGTTACGGCCTTCGCAGGTTACCTGGTTATTTTGCGTGGCCAAACGTTCAGCGTGGGAGATCGCATCACGATGGGCGGCATACGAGGCGACGTCATTGCACTCACGTTTCTGCAAACGGTGATTATGGAAATGGGGCAACCCGCCGAAGGAGATGCGGCCGATCCCGTCTGGGTTCAGGCCAGGCAATATACAGGACGAATCGTGAGGGTGACGAACGGTGTTATCTTCGATGAGCCGGTCTACAACTACACTCGCGAATTTCCGTACATTTGGGAGGAAATGCGTGTGCCAGTGCCGTTTACAGCGGACCGCAACAAGGCCGAGCAGATTCTGCTCGACGCCGCGCGGAAACACACTGTGAAGACAACTGAATTGGGCGAGGAGGCCCTGCGCGCGCTCGAATTGCGATACGTTCTGAAGCGCTCGGAGCTGGAGCCGCAGATCTTCTGGCGTCTGACGGATAACTGGCTGGAGATGACGGTCCGGTTCCTGGTCCCTGATTCCGGCATTCGGAGCATCAAAAGTGCGATGAGCCGGGACATCCTGGAAGCGTTCGACCAGGAGGGAATCGGAATCGCGTCGTCGACTTACGATGTGGTTGGGTTTCCACCCGTCAAGGTGCAGCTTGTTTCACCGGATGATTCACCCGCACGCTCTCAAACATGATCAGCCCTACAGAGACCGAAGTCAAAATCCGGCTGTCCGATCGGGCTGAAATCGTCGAGAAGATCCAGAGCGCCGGGTTTACCATCGCTGTCTCCCGCCAGTTTGAGTCGAATACTCTCTATGACACGCCTAACCGTTCACTGCGCGGCAAGCACGTCATTTTGCGGCTTCGTCAATCCGGCAGCAATTTCGTGATTACGTGGAAGGGCGCTGGCCAACCCGGTCCTTATAAGAGCCGCGCCGAGCTCGAAACGACGCTGGGCTCGCTGGACCCAATGCACCAGATCCTGGTTCAGCTCGGCTATGAACCCACGTTCCGGTACGAGAAATACAGGACCGAATTTACGAACAAAGACGCGCCAGGCGTGGTCACCGTGGACGAAACTCCGATTGGAGATTTCCTCGAGCTGGAAGGCCCGGGCGAATGGATTGATAGGACTGCACGCCAGCTCGGGTTTTCGCGCGACGATTACATTGTTGACAGCTATGGGAGACTTTATTTAGCCGAGTGCAAACGCCGCGGAGTGGAACCGGCGGACATGGTCTTCTCGTCCCAATAGTGAGGGCGCTGACGCCGAATTCGGTGCATACGGTTTTTGACTGACTGAACATGGCTCAAACATTGAACGCCGAAGCGGCAATCCTGGACCGGGCGACCAGCGATATTGGACGGGTCCGCGACGAAATCGGCAAGATTATCGTCGGCCAGACGGACGTGATCGACGGCGTGCTGATCTGCCTGGTTTCCGGCGGTCACGTACTTCTCGAAGGTGTTCCGGGCCTGGGAAAAACAACACTGCTTCGCACGCTCGCGCGGGTTCTGGATCTTCGCTATTCGCGGATTCAATTCACACCCGATCTGATGCCCGGCGATATCGTCGGCAGCATGGTCATGGAAACCGACGAACACGGGCACAAGAACCTTCGGTTTCAGCCGGGTCCGATTTTCGCGAATCTGGTTCTCGCGGATGAAATCAATCGCGCCACTCCGAAGACACAATCGGCGCTGCTGGAGGCAATGCAGGAGCGAACCGTGACCAGCGGCACCTCTACCTATTCACTAGAGCCTCCGTTTCTGGTCATGGCGACGCAGAATCCTATTGAAATGGAGGGAACTTATCCGCTTCCCGAGGCCCAGCTCGACCGCTTCCTGATGAAGATCCTCGTGACCTATCCTTCGCGCGGCGATCTCAATCGCATTGTGGAAGTCACCACCAAGGGTGACGATATCGACGTGCGGCAGGTGATGGATCGGGATCAGATCGCAGTTCTTAAGACCGTGTGCCGGCAGGTGATTGTCGCGCCGCACGTGCAGGATTACGCGATCGAGCTGGTGATGGCTACTCAGCCCGGAACGCGCGACGCCGCGGAGATCACGAATCGCTATATCCGTTACGGAAGTTCTCCGCGCGGCGCTCAGGCCCTGATCGAATGCGGCCGCGTTTTAGCGCTCATGCGCGGCCGCCTGCATCTGAGCATTGAGGACCTACTGGTGGTAGCTCCTGCCGTTTTGCGTCACCGGATCATCCTGAATTTCGACGCTCACGCTGACGGCGAAACAACCGAAACCATTCTGCACAAGGTGTTCGATACGGTAGCCGCGCGCGCGTAAACGGAATCGGCAGTTTGTCCCATGCCAGAACCGCTCGTCGATCGTCATTTTCTCGAAAAGCTCGAGCGCCTGACGCTCTATTGGCAGAAATCGTTCAATGGGCTGGTAGGCGGCCACAATATCTCGCGATTTCCCGGAGCCGGGCAGGAATTCCTGGATCACCGGACGTTTCACCAGGGCGACGACCTCCGCGCTGTCAATTGGCGAGCCTACATGCGGTTCGAGAAGTTGTTTCTAAAGATGTTTCAAATCGAGCCGCGCGTTCCGGTGCGCATTCTGCTCGACAGCAGCGCATCGATGGCGGCCGGAGCAGGCACGGGCGACCTGTCGAAGTTCGATTATGCGCGCAAACTAACGGCCGCGCTGGTCTACGTTGGCCTCGTTCGGCTCGATAGTATCCTGCTGCAACCGTTCGGCGCGCGTTTGCAGGAGCCATTCCTCGCGAGCGGTGGCCGGCATCGCTTCCAACCCGCCGAAAATTACCTGCGCGCGCTGAAACCGGGCGGTAAGACAGAGTATTTTAAGACAGCTCGCGAGTATCTCACCACATATCCGCAGCGTGGGCTCACGATCATTGTTTCCGATTTCCTCGACGATTCCGATTGTTTCCACCCGTTGCAATACATGGCCGATTTCGGACACGAGCTGATGCTCGTTCAGCTCTGGGGCGAAGAAGACCGCGTACCTTCCGGCCGCGGCGAGCTCGAGCTAGTGGATGCCGAATCCGGTTCTCACATGCGAATCGCTTTCGACGAGGAATCGCGTCAAATGTACAGCAAAGCTTTCGATGAGTACGCGGGCGAGATAAAGCGGCTCGCGCTGCGCAACGGCGGCCGCTACGCAGGGCTTTCGACGCATATGCCGATTGAAGAGGCCATGTTCGGTCCCATGGCCATGGTGGAAAGCCTGTATTGAGGCTCGATGTTTTTCCTCAATCTCACCGCCGCCGAATTTCTCACGCTGTTAGGCGCGCTTAGCGGCCTCATCACCGCGCTGTATCTGCTCGATCGTACAAGGCGCAAGGTGGTAGTATCGACCCTGCGGTTCTGGACACCCGCGCTGACGGCTACCGACCAGCGCAGCCGTAAACGCATTCGGGAGCCGTGGTCTCTCGTGCTCCAGATCCTGAGTTTGATTCTGCTGTTGCTCGCAATTGCGCAAGTGCAACTGGGAACACGGGACCGCCGCGGCCACGATCACGTCCTGTTGCTTGACACCTCTTCCTGGGCCGCTGAAACGGCCGGCGATAGAACGCTGCTCGATCGCGAAAAGGCAGTATGCCGGCGCTATATTGCAAGCCTTCCGGCGCGTGATCGCATCATGATCCTGCGTGCAGACGGTCTCGCGACTCCCGCTACGTCTTTCACCTCCGACCGAGGTCAATTGATAAGGGCTCTTAATGAGTTGACGCCCGGGTTTTCCGCTCTGAACATCGAACAAGCCCTGGCCTTTGCTTGTCAGGCCCAGAGCTGGTCGGGTGGTCAACAGGGGGAGATTGTCTACGTCGGTCCTCGTCTCGCCGAGCCGACGGATGCTCCGCTTCAGCCGATCCCGAATCTGCGCGTCATTGCGGTTCCGGCGGACCGTGAACACTGCGGAATCCGGCGGATTGGCGTGAGACGCAGCGATGTAACTGCCGATGGCTGGCAAGCCACGGTCACGCTCAAGAATTACGGCACCCAGCCGCACACCGTTCGTTTGCACGTTCAGGTTGCGCACACGCCGTTCACGCCGCGCGTCTTCGTTCTGCAAGGCGGCCAGGAAATGGCAGCCGAGTACAGCTTTACAACCAACACGGCGGGTAAACTCATCGCTGAGCTCGAACCTCAGGATGTTTTTTCGAGCGATCGTCGCGCCGCGCTGGAGCTGCCGCGTAATGGAGCCCTTCGCGTAGCGGTCTACACGGATCGCCCCGCTGTGCTGAGGCCGTTGCTTGAAGCAAATCACCTCCTGGATGTGAAATTTTTCCCGGCTGCGGCTTACGTGTCGAATCCAGCCGCGGACATCCTGTTGCTGGATCGGATCGCGCCGGCCGCCAAGCCGCGCATCGCCAGTCTGTGGATCGCACCGCCGCAAGACGGGTCGCCGCTCCCGGTCAAAGCGGTTATCAGCGGGGCAGTCATCAACAATTGGCATTCGGAAACGCCCCTCGCGACGGGCCTGCACGCGAAAGAAGCACGCCTTCCCGTGGCCGAAGTGTTTCAGACGTTCACCGGCGACATTCCGGTCGGCAGTGTTTCCGAGGGTCCGGCAGTGGTCGCCCGGCCCGAGAGCGATGCGCAGCCCAGGCTGGCGGTCATCGGCTTCGATCCGTTGGACGGGCAGCTCAAATTTGAGGTGACGACCCCGCTTTTATTCGCCAATCTCCTGCACTGGCTCTCTCCGGAAGCGTTTCGTGCGCTGGATATCACCGCCGCGCATGCCGGCGCTGCGACGGTCGCGCTGGACCCGAGCGAGCGGACCGATCGCATCCGGGTGGTGGACGACCAGGGCGCGCAGCTACCCTTTACAATCCGCAATCGCGCTCTGCAGCTCTTCGCCAACCGTCCGGGCATTGTTCGCGTTCTTTCCGAGGATCGCGAGCGTCTCCTTTCGCTTACTCTGCCCGATGTCGCGGAAATCGAGTGGAACCCGTCAACGCGTGCGGCATCCGGTCTTCCGGTCTCCTCCGCATTCAGTCCAAGCGCGACAGATCTGTGGCAAGTCCTCGCTCTTCTCGGGGGCTTGTGTCTCTTAATTGAATGGCTGCTCTTCGGCCGAAATCGCATTCGCAAGTTTCGGTGGGCCAGAACACCCGAGGCCGTACAACCAACCCCGAAGCCCGAGCACGACCGCGAGCTGGTATCGAAATGACATTCGTTCATCCTTGGGTGCTGTCTCTCGTTCTGCTTCCCCTGGGCTGGTTCGGCTGGATGTGGCGTTCACCCGGACGCCGCGTCACGATTGCACTGAAAGCCCTCACTTTTGCAGCGATTTTTGTCGCTCTCGCCGAACCCACCATGACTCTTCCGGAAACGAAAACGGGCGCGGTGGTTCTGGTGGACACCTCCGGCAGCATCACGCGCGAGGACCTTGCGCGCGCTTCCGCGATTGTCGGCCGTATGGAGCGCCATAAACACGGCAATTGGATGAAAGTAGTTCCATTCGCCAGCCAGACCCGTAGCCTGCTTCCGGAAGAAGTCTCGGGACAATTCCGGTTGGTTCGCACAGCCACCGAGTCGAACAGCGGCACGAATCTCGAAGCCGCGTTGACCGGCAGTATGGCGGCCATTCCCAACGGCCACATCCCACACCTTGTGCTCATAAGCGATGGCAATGAAAACGAAGGGAGCACAGCACGAGCCATCGCCGAGTTGCAGCGGCTTCGCGTTCCGGTCGATACCATTCCGCTCGCTGGCCGTCTTAATACCGGCCTGCATCTGGAAGCTCTTTCGATGCCGCGCGAGGCCTATGCAGGCGAGCAGATTCCGATCGATATCACGATCGATTCACCCGCCGCTGTGCACGCCACCATCGAGTTGTCGGCGGAAGGCAAAAGCCTCGGCAGCAATCCCATCGATCTTGCACCAGGCACCCACATCGTGCGCGTTCACGCGCGCGTGAATTCTAGTGGCACGACTGCGATATCCGGTCGAATTGCCGCCGGCAGTCTGGGCGAGCTGCCATTCGAGCAGGCCGTTCAACTCCGGCGCGCGAAAGTGCTCTATCTCAGCCAAGATCCTCCCGGAACGGAAACGAATCTGCTGCAGGCTTTCAACGAAGCCGATTTCGATATGAGCCGCGACAGCTCTCTTCTGAATAAGGATTTAAGCGGCATTCAGCTCATCATTCTGAACAATCTCGATCTGGAGGCGTTCAGCCCCGATCAGAAATCGCGTCTCGAAGAATACGTCAAGGAAGGCGGCGGACTGCTTTTGATTGGCGGCGAGCGCCAGGTCTATAAAGAGGACAAGCAGATGGATGCGCTGGATCGCGCTTTGCCCGCCAAGCTTGCTCCTCCGAAAACGCCGGAAGGAACCTGCGTTGCACTGATCATCGATAAATCCTCTTCGATGGAAGGCCGGAAAATCGAGCTGGCGCGCTTGTCCGCGATCGGCGTTGTGGATCATCTCCGGCCTGTGGATACGATCGGCGTCCTGATCTTCGACAATTCGTTTCAATGGGCGGTTCCGATGCGACGCGCCGAGGAGAAGTCTCTGATTAAACGGCTCATCTCCGGCATTACCCCCGACGGCGGCACACAAATCGCACCCGCCCTCGCCGAAGCCTATCGCAAAGTTCTACCTTCCAAGGCAAATTACAAGCACATCGTCTTGTTGACGGACGGAATTTCCGAAGAAGGGGATAGTATCGATCTGGCCCATGAAGCGCAGCAGCACCAGGTCACGATTTCGACTGTGGGGCTGGGTCAAGATGTCAACCGCTCGTATCTCGAAAAAGTCGCCGCCGCATCCGGCGGGCGCAGCTATTTCTTGAATGAGCCGCAGGGGCTGGAACAGATCCTGTTGAAAGACGTTCAGGATTACAGCGGTTCGACGGCTGTGGAGAAGCCTCTTACTCCGTTGATCGAACGCA
The DNA here is from genome assembly GCA_963722935.1 of uncultured Acidobacteriaceae bacterium. Taxonomy (GTDB): domain Bacteria; phylum Acidobacteriota; class Terriglobia; order Bryobacterales; family Bryobacteraceae; genus Bog-105. The sequence goes on from CAVROY010000004.1 coordinate 1,973,152, forward strand.
AAGCGGAGATCCTCGACGGCGTGGGTATGGAACAGGCGCCGGCGCTCAAGGGCTATACCCGGTTCAGTGCAAAGCCGGAAGCAGAAACGATTCTTGCGATCGATCAGCAGAAAAAAGATCCGTTGTATGTTCGCTGGCAATACGGGCTGGGTCGAGCCGCTGTGTTTACGTCGGATGCCAAAAGCCGTTGGGCCGAGGCGTGGGTAAACTGGCCGGGCTTCGACAAGTTCTGGATCAACGCTTCCCGGGATCTGTTGACGCATACGGATCGCAGCGAAGCGAGCGCGCAGTTCGATACGGCGAATGACGAGATTCTGGTCAGTTATGTTCTGGGCGCCGGCATGAGCGAGCCGGCGGCTGTGCCGCAAATCTTTGTGCTCGGCCCGAACGGCTTCCAAAAACCCATTGAGGTCCAGAAAACGTCAGCGCGTGTGTATCATGGCCGCTTGCGCATCGGGCAGTTGCGCGGCTTGTTCCGTATCCGTCCGGTTGCGGACTCCAGCGCGTTTCCGGAAATCGGCCTCTACCGTGAACAGGAAGAGCTGCAGGATTACGGATCGAATGAAGCGCTTCTGGCTCAAATTTCAAGCCTGACCGGGGGCCGCTTCAATCCGTCTCCAACTTCGGTTTTCGATGCCGCAGGAAGATCCATGTATACGACCTGGCAATTGTGGCCTGCATTGCTCGGCCTCGCGATTGGCCTCAGCATTGCCGAGCTGATGGCCCGCAAATGGTCCGGCCTCATTCAGGCGATTCGCAGAACTTCTTAAGCGCTCGCCAAGTGCGCGACAACCTCGAAGTGATAGGTCTGAGGGAACAGATCGACGAGTGTCAGCCGCTCGATACGATATGCGGGTAAGAGCGTTTTGATATCGCGAGTAAGCGTGGCCGGATCGCAGCTCACCAGTTTGAGGCTCGGGGCCTTGATCCGCAGCAGCTCCTGAGTTGCCTGTTTGCCCAGTCCTGCTCGCGGCGGATCCGCGACGATCAGATCCGGCGGTTTCGTCTCGTTGGACAGAAACTCCTCGGCGGATGCTTTTGAGGCGCGAACATCGAGTCCGCTCCGGCCTGTGTTCCATTCCAGATCCCGAAAAGCAGGCCCACTACGTTCTACCGCTTCGATGTTTTTAAAGCTTCTTGCGAGTGGCAGTGAAAACAGCCCGACGCCTGCGTATAGATCGACCGCTCGCTCGCCGGAAGCGTCGCGCAGGACTTCCTCAACCAGTTCGTCGATGAGGAAACGGTTCACCTGAAAGAAAGATCCGCGGCTGATTCGATACTGTTGTCCCACCGCGGTGTAATCGACTGATCCCGGCGCTAATCCGGGAAGAAAGGTTCCACACCAATCGAAAAACCGGGCTGCAAGCGGACGTGCGGAATCGACAACGTTCAATTGAACTTCGGTTTCGTTCGTGAAGACTTCAAGCGATCGGAGGAAGCGCGGCCACTCCGGCTGCTTCGACGCCCACTGCAGTTTCAGAATGACATCGTTCAGCATCGGTGACGAGATATAGCAGTGATCGATCGCGCAGAGATCGTGCGACCCCGCTTTATGGAACCCAGCTTCGCGCTCGGTGAAATGAAGCTGAATGCGGTTGCGATAGAACCACGGCTCACCGCTCAGGATGGGAATTTCCGCTTCGAAAGTAATGCCTCCCAGTCGCTGCAGGGTCTCACGAAGGATCTCTACCTTTTGCCGAAGCTGGAATGCATAATCAGCGTGCTGATACTGGCATCCGCCACAGTTTGCAAAATACTCGCAGCGAGCCGCGATCCGCTCAGGCGCGGGATTGACAATGCGCAACAGTTCGCCGCTCAAGAGACCGGATTTTATTCGTTGAGGCGCGATTTCAACCGTCTCGCCCGGCAAAACGAAGGGGACGAGTACGACCTGGCCGTCGATACGGGCTAATCCCTTACCGCCGTAAACCAGTTTTTCGACACGCACTTGGACGGTCTGCGGCGCTTGCTTCGGAGTTGCTGGGCCCATCCCTTACGATAAAGGTTTGCTACATGAAGGAACGGGTGTTCTCGGGCGTTCAGCCCAGCGGTCAGCTTCACATTGGTAATTATCTTGGAGCGCTGAAAAATTGGGCCGAAATCCAAAGCCGCTATGAAAGCATCTTCTGCATCGTCGACCTCCACGCCGTAACGTTGTATCAGGAGCCGAAGGAGCTTTCCGCCAAGATCCGGGAAACCGCGGCGTTGTTCATCGCCGCCGGCATTGATCCGCAGCAGTCATCGATCGTTGTTCAATCGAGCATCTCCGGTCACGCCGAACTGGCCTGGATGCTCACCTGCGTTACGCCGGTGGGTTGGCTCTATCGCATGACCCAGTTCAAAATCAAAGCCGGGCAGCAGGAAACGGTTGGGGATGGCTTGCTTCAGTACCCCGTTCTAATGGCGGCGGACATTCTGCTCTATCAGGCGAGCATCGTCCCCGTTGGTGAAGATCAATCGCAGCATCTGGAACTCACTCGCGACATCGCGCAGCGCTTCAACTCGCTCTATGGCGAGACGTTTGTCATGCCTGCTACCAACCTTCCGGCCGTGGGCGCGCGCATTATGGGTCTCGACGATCCAACTCAAAAGATGAGCAAGTCGGCGAGTGGTTCGGGTCACGCCATCGCCCTGCTCGACGATCCAAAGGTGATGCAGAAGAAGATTGCGCGTGCCACGACCGATTCTCAACCGGCCATCGATCCGGAAACGATCGGTCCTGGAATTGGAAATCTGCTGACGATCGCGCAGGCTTCCGATCCATCTGTGACCCGCGAGCGGGTAGCCGGAATGCGTTACGGCGATTTCAAAAAGCTAGTGGCGGAAGCGGTGATCGGGCGTCTTGAGCCGATTCAGCGCCGCTATCGCGAAATCACCGCAGATCCCTCTTACATCGATTCCGTGCTCGAGGAAGGTAAACGGCGAATCCTGCCAATCGCCGAAGATACCATCCGGAAAACCAAGCGTGCCATGGGTTTGTACGTATAGCCGGCCATTGGTTACCGGGCGTTATCATGGGGTTGCTTGAGCACGCAAATCGCGTCTCCGCCGGCCAAGCGCACTGGGGATTTCCGGTCGTGGGCGATCATCATCGTCACGAATTTGATCTCGCTCATCTGCATGATCTGGGTGCTGAACGGCGCCGGCCTCAGCCACATCCTGAACGAAGTCCAGCATATGCATTACCGCTGGGTCACTTTGGCCGTGCTGAGCAATATCTTCGTTTTCCTATTGCAGGGCTGGCGCTGGAAGCTCCTGCTTGCACCGATTCAGCGCGTGCCGTTCGCCCAGACTGTGGAGGCGATTTACGTTGGCCTCTTCGCGAATGAAGTATTCCCGCTGCGGGCTGGCGAACTCATCCGCTGCTTCCTGCTTTCCAAGTCGGCTAAGCTTCCGGTATCTGTCACATTAGCCTCGGCCCTGATTGAGCGCATCTTCGACGGCATTTGGCTGATGGCCTGTTTTTTTTATTGCCTGCACATGGGCCGTCTCCCCGGGGTGCTTCTGAAAGGAGGCTACATCCTGGGAATCATGATTCTCGTCTGCGGGGGAATCATTGCATACGCGATGTACGCCAAGCAGCAGTCCATCGACCTGTTTTTCGGTATGACTTGGCCGCGTTGGTTCAGCACGTTGATCGAAGATCTGCATTTAATCGGTCATTCGCGCTACTTGTACTTTGCCTTCGTCGTCAGCGGCGTTTTTATGGTGAGCCAGATTCTGCCGATCTACACGCTGATCCGTGCCACTCGGCTGGACGTCCCGTGGACAGCTTCGTTCATGATGATGGTTCTGCTCCGGCTCAGCAGCATCGTGCCGCAGGCGCCCGGGAATTTGGGATCGTTCCAGTGGGTTGCCGCGCGAACCCTCATCATGTTCGGATTAGCAGCCGGACATGCGAAGCGCTTTTCGCTGATCCTCTGGGCTGTCATGACCATTCCGCTCATCGTCATCGGCTTCATCGCGCTGGCGATCGAAGGCATCAACATGACGCACCTCCAGCGCGAAGCGGCGGCCGCAGCAGCAAACCGCAAGCCAGATACGGTACTAAAATAGCTTCAAAGGGGTTTTGCCGTGTTTGCCCTCCTTGTCCTAGCGCCGATGATACTGGCTACAGGACAGCCCGATCCACAAACGGCGGGCTTGCAGGCGCTGCAGCATCAGGATTACCAGCAGGCCGAGCAAGTCTTCTCCAAGCTTGCGGCCGGCGATCCGAAGAATTACGCGGCCCTATTCAACCTGGCGCTCGCGGAGACGGGTCTTAAAAAAGACGACCAAGCGGCGGAACACTACAAGCAGGTACTCGCGATTAAGCCGGGCCTGTACGAGGCCGAACTCGATCTTGGCCTGCTGGACCTTCGCGATCACCGTGCCGCCGATGCGATCCCGTTATTACGCGACGCCTCCAAACAAAAACCGAATCAAGCCCGCCCGAAGCGCTATCTCGCAGATGGCCTGCTGGCAACCGGAGATTTCGCGGGCGCGACGGAGGCGTATCGCGACGCGCTGACGCTGGACCCGAAGCTCGCGGGCGCGGAATTGGGTCTGGGTCAGAGTCTGGCCGGGCAAGGCAAGCTGGACGAGGCCTTACCGCATTATCGTCAGGCCGCAACGCTCGATCCGAACCTCAAATCGTTCTTGTTGGAACTGGCCGTCGCCTTCTCAAAAGCGAATCGCCCGGATGACGCGATTGCGTTACTGAAAGATTTCCCGGAAGATGCCGGAGCACGCGAGGAGCTAGGACGGCTGTATTTGGCGTCCCATCGTGCGGCGGATGCGGTTGTGGCGTTTCAAGCCGCTGCAGAGATTTCTCCGAGTTCAGCGAATCAGTTGGCGCTCGCTACCGCGTACCTGAAGAACAATCAGCCCGATCTGGCGAAGCCGATTCTGGAAAAGGCACTCGCCGAAAACCCACGGGATTACGATCTGCAGATGGTTGTGGGCCGCCTCTATCGCGACAAACACGAGTACAGCACCGCTGCGAATCTGTTTATTGCCGCGACGCAACTCAAACCGGATTCCGTCGAGGCCTGGAATGAGGCTGCGACCGCCTTCGTACTAGCAGAACTATATCCCCAAGCGCTCGCCGCTCTCGATAAGATACATAATCTGCATGCCGAAACGGCGGGGGATTTCTATTTTCGGGCGATTGTGCTGGACAAATTGCACCAGATCAAGCCGGCGTTGGAGAACTACCAGCAATTTTTGCAACGGAGTGGAGGTAAGTTCCCGGATCAGGAGTTCATCGCCCGGCAGCGAAGCAGAATTCTCGAAAAGGAGGCCAACCGATGAGTGCTCTCGCAAATTCAGAAAAATTACTTGAAATCGCTTTGTTATGCCTCGCCTGGGCCTCCCTGGCGCCGGCCCAGTCTTTGCTTACGGAGCTGAAGGCGGAGCACGATCCAGCGAAACGCTCTGATATGGCGTTACTGTATGCTGATACGGCGTTCGATAACGCCCACAATTTCTACGCGAAGGGCGAAGTTCAGAAGGGCGATGCAGAACTGGAGAATATGACCAGCGCGCTCAACGAATGTGTGAGTTCGCTCGCAGCCGCACGGAAAGCGAGATTCTATAAGAAAGCCGAGCTGAAGGTGGCTTATCTGCAGCGGCGTATGCAGGGGCTGCTCGACGATATCTCGCTTTCGCAACGGGGCTGGGCAGAGCAGACCTCGCGGCGGCTTGAAGACATCCACGATAAGCTTCTGGATGGAGTCATGCGCAAATGAAACTCAGCCTCTTCGCGGTCTTCGCGCTATGTGCCTCCGGTCTGCTGTTCGCGCAGGAAGGCCGCGATTTCCTGACACCGAATGAAGTGGATCAGGTGCGCGAAGCACAAGAGCCTGCCGACCGCCTTCTGTTGTACATTCATTTCGCAAGAGAGCGAATAGACCTGATCGAGCAATATCTGGCCAAAGAGAAGCCCGGCCGCAGCATTTTCATTCACAACACGCTGGAAGATTACAGTAAAATCATCGAGGCCATCGATTCGGTTTCCGACGACGCGCTTCGGCACAATCGGCCGATCGACAAGGGCATGTTGGCGGTAATCAATGCCGAAAAAGAATTCCTGGATAAACTCAACAAAATCGAGGGCAGCGAGCCGAACGATCTGGACCGTTACAAATTTGTTCTGACGGAAGCGATCGATACGACCACGGACAGCCACGACCTATCGCTGGAGGACTCGAAGAAGCGCGGCGCGGAGCTTGCCTCCAAGGACGCCAAGGAGAAGCAGGAGCGCGAGGCCATGATGCCCGCCAAAGAGGTCAACGAGCGGAAGAAGGCCGCTGGGCAGCCGGACGAGAACCAAAAGAAGGTTCCTTCCTTATATCGTCCCGGCGAGAAACCTCCGCAGCAACCGCCGCAATGAGGCTTTGGCCGGCGACCGGCGCAATGCTAACGGATCCGCCTTGCGCGGAACTCGCCTTCAAGCTTCCAAGTTTTTCCGTCCGGTTCCAGGGCGTCGCCCACCCAACGGAAGGAATCTGGCGTGATCTCGGTAAACATCCAACGCGTTGGCGTGCCGTTCAGCCGAGCGCCTATTTGAACGATGTCCTTGCCGATCCGGCGGCCGATCTGTTCCTCACGGTGACCCTGAACCGGATTTGTCCATGTGATACGCCAACCCTCAACGGAGGCATCCCACACTCGAAGTGTTGTCCCGTACATGTTATTCTTCTCATCCCCGTTTATGTTTCGATCTACGCGGCGAGGCATGATCCAGACGTCTTGCACGGCACGGCCTTCGAGCGCCCACCAGAAGTGAGCTTCGCCTTTAATGCCCTCCGAGCACACGTCAATCGCCCAGTAATGCCGGACATCCAGTTCCCAGCTTCCAATGAGCCAGCCATACACGTCCGCCGATTCCGGTATTTCCGGCGACCGGCCCTGACTCATCAGGACGCTATAGAGGTCCACTTTCGTATCTTCATTGGTTGTCACCGTCGAATCTCCTTGCTACAACTGTTATGCGGTTTTTTGTGGAGCGAAGTCTTGGCAAAAATTGCTCTTGAATTGGAACGGGCCCTAACGCAGCGGAAGATTGCCGGTGCGCCCGGCCGCGCAAGGAGACGGCTCATCGCGCAAGGTGATGGCTGGACAGTAAGCGATGTGATCTGCACTTGCGGCCCACTGGATCGCTCCTTCGAGGAGCGGCACTCTCACGTTTCCATCGCGGTTGTAGCTGCGGGGACGTTTCAATACCGCTGCCGAAGCGGTCGCGAGTTGATGACGCCGGGCTCGCTTCTACTCGGCAACGCCGGAGAATATTTCGAATGTGGACATGAACATGGAGCGGGAGACCGGTGCGTTGCCTTTCACTACACACCGGATTACTTCGAGGATCTAGCGGGCCCGGGAGCGGCATACCGGGCTTTTCGTGTGCCTCGTTTGCCTCCACAACGATCTTTATCGCCGCTTCTTGTCCGAACTTGCGCTGCGCTGGCCGATCCCACAACCGCATCCTGGGAGGAGCACAGCGCGTTGCTGGCTGGGCGCGTTGTACAGCTTGGGTCCGGCCTGTCGCCTCGCTCCTGCAATGATTCTCCAGGAGCAATCGCGCGAGTCACGCAGGTCGTTCGGATGATCGAGCGTCATTCCAATGTCGCACTCAATCTACGACAGTTGGCGCGCGAAGCACATCTGAGTCCATACCATTTTCTTCGTACATTCCAGCGTGTGGCGGGTGTCACACCTCATCAATACGTTCAGCGAGTGCGTTTACGAGAAGCGGCGCTGCGGGTCTTGGCTCCGCAGCCGCAGCGGGCAAAAATCCTGGATGTGGCCTTCGATTGCGGTTTTGAAGATGTCTCGAATTTCAATCGAGCCTTTCGCGCCGAATTTGGCGTTAGCCCGCGCAAATACTGGCGAGTTTCTCAACTTTCAATTGGCTGAGAATTTCCACGGTGATTGGACGCTTGGCATCCCAGAAAATGAGTGAGCGATAGAATTCCTGAGCTTCCGCAGCGTTCAGCGCGCTTGCTAAACACGCTGCTTCGTCCTGGGAACGGCAGGCAAGAAAGTAGGAAGTATCGTCCAGCATGGCTGGGCGTTCGTCGCGCGGCCCTACAACTCTGAATGAAAGATTTTTGTGAAGGCCGGAAATCGCCACCTTCCACAGGGCGAACGAATAAGGTCCAACGCCGAAAATGGCAAAGCGGGGGCGATTCCGGTAAATTGAGCTCGCGCGTTGATCGAGGCGGTTCGCATGCTTCAACAGGTACCCCCAGGTTCGTGGCGCGATGTTGGCGATTTGCGCGGTATCCTCATTGATTTTGCGCTCCGTGACAAGAATCCAACGTTTCGGCGCGTTTTCCGAACCCGCAACGGAGGAACTCTTGAGCAGCGGATATAGGAAATCCGGCTCCATGTCGATGATCTCTCCGAATCCGTTCCGCAAACCATCGGACGACTCGGAAAACTCCATCACCTTCGCGCAGTCGTGCTTGATTCCGGAGCGCCACCTGTAATCGCTGCGGCCCTGAAGCTCGCGCCGGCGCTCAAAAAGATCGGCGTCTGCAACCAGAACGTCACCTTTGTAGGCGATGCTGACGTGATCCGATTCGGCTCGCAATTCAGAGTGGACTTTACAGGATCCGTTCCATACGCGACCATCGAACGACGCGACGAACAGGGATGCTGCGACCGCGGCTCCAAAAGATTCCTGAGCGTCTATAGGAAAGATGCGGCAATCGCCGATCTGCAGTTGCCGGCTCCAGGCATGAGCCAGCACCTTGCGCGCCACTGAAGTTTTGCACAACATCGCAAACGCTCCGCTTCTCCGCTGCATCGCCTCCGTGAGTTGGATCAACATGTACTCGGAAATATCGAAATTGCTCTTTCCCGTTTTGGCGTCCAATCCACGTCGTTGCGAGAGATTCGATTTTTCCGGCAGATTGGCGCCGCCCATCGCGCCGACGTCGGCATTCGTGATCCAGGGAGGATTGCCGAGGATTAGAACAGGCTGCGGCAAATCGCGGACGATCGATGGCCAGTCCTGTTCAAAAAAGTTGGCCTGCACGACATCGACAGAACCGATTCCAAATAAGCGGGAACGAGCCTCTCGAACATACTCGGCGTTTCTCTCGAAGCCGCGCACGGCGCGAAGCGGAGCAAAGGCGGAAACGCCGGCTTTCAGGAAAGTGCCCACTCCGCAGGTTGGTTCGAGGAGGGAAGCTGGTTGGATCCTCAGTGCCTGGATCAGCCGGCACACCGCATCCGCGAGAGTCTCAGGAGTTTGGAAATCGCCATATTGATCCCTCATTTCGTTAAAGTGGAGTTAGAGGCATCCCGGGTTGGCTCATCACCATCATGCACAAGGCACCGGCTGGATCCTTCGGATCTCTCTAATTGCAACGCTCGCTTTCACGGCCTTTGAAGTCTTCGCGGGTTTCCGCTCGCACAGTTTAGCGCTGCTTTCCGATGCTGGCCACAATTTCACCGATGCCCTGGCGCTGCTGCTCGCCGCGGTCGGTGTGTACTTGCAAGGCAAGCCCGCGAACCGCGTAAAGACGTACGGGTATCAGCGCGCCGGCGTGATCGCGGCCTTCGTCAACGCAGCGACGCTGATTACGATTTCGCTGGTCATTTTTTGGGAAGCGGTCAGCCGCATACTGCATCCGCAGATCATTGATGACCGGACGATGATGTGGGTCGCGGCTGCCGCGCTGGTCTTGAACGGCAGCATTGTCGTCGCGCTGCATCGCGGCCAGGAAGATATCAATATTCGCGCCGCCGTCGTTCACATGGCGGGCGATGCCGTGGGCGCGATTGCCATTGTTCTGGGCGCCGTCGCTATTCATTACACCGGCCTTAGCTATATCGATCCCCTGTTGTCGATCGTGCTCGGCATGTTCATCGTCTACACAGCCTGGGACATTATTCGCGAATCGCTGAATATTTTGCTGGAAGGGCTGCCGCGCGGACTCGATCTCGGCAGAGTCACAACCGCGATGAGCGAAGTGCAGGGTGTCCTGGACGTCCACGATCTTCACATCTGGAGCCTCGGGTCGAGCACGCACGCTCTCAGCTCGCATATCTTAATTGACGACATGCCTCCCTCTTCGAGTGAAAAGATCCTGAAGCGGATTAACGAAAAACTGTGCGACTTTGGAATTCACCACAGCACCATCCAGTTCGAGCACGTGCCGTGCGTGCTGTCCGACAGCGGCTGCAGCATGACCGCCGATGCTCGCCATTCGCACGATCACAGTCATGAGCAGTAGAGTCGCTCAGGCGGACATTAGCGCGAGTATGCGCTGCCGGAACGAATCCGCGCTTTCGCTTTCGGGCGCGATCACGAGCACGGTATCGTCGCCTGCGATTGTCCCGACGACTTCCGGAAGCTGTTGTTTGTCGATACAAATGGCGAGCGAATTGGCGTTTCCCGGCGACGTGCGCAGCACAACCAGATTTTGCGCGACCCTGACATCGAGCAAGTACTCATTAATTGCTTCGGCCAGTTCGGGGCCCGTTCGTTCGACCGCGATCTGCCGGTATCCTTCGGCTGTTTTCACAAGCCCGAGATCGCGGATGTCGCGTGACAGCGTCACTTGCGTCGTCTGAATTCCAAGCTGCATCAGCTCGCGTGCAAGCTCTTCCTGGGTATAGATCGGCTTCGCGCGGATAATCTTCTGGATTTGTCCCTGGCGGAAGCTCTTGGTCATGGATTCAGGCGAGCCGGTTGCGAATCGATTGGATCCGCTGATCGGCTTGTTCGAGAGCTTGGGCCACGACCTGGGGTCCGGTGCCGCCGGGCAATTCACGGCTTTTCATCCCCTCGCGGGGCGCCAGCAGCCGGGCCATATCGCCTCGAAATTCGCGATCGCCTTGAAATTCGGGCGCGAATGCAGCCAGCGATTCAGCCGTCCAATCGGCCGGCTTCTTGCCGGTCTTGACGCTTTCCAGCACCAATTGACCCACGAGTTGATGCGCCCGGTGAAACGGTACGCCGCGGCGCGCCAGCTCTTCGGCAAGATCCGTCGCCACAACCCAACTCTCTTCCGCCGCCGCAAAAGGTTTGGCGGGGTGCAGGACCGCCGAGTGCGCGACGGCTTTGGCCATGATGAGAGATCCGGAGGTTTGAGAGAGCGCTTCGAAGAGCGGCTCCTTATCCTCTTGCATGTCGCGATTGTAAGTCATTGGCAGACCCTTCATGGTGATGAAGAGGGAGGTTAGATTCCCAAACACGCGTCCCGCTTTGCCGCGAATCAGCTCCAACGAATCAGGATTCTTTTTCTGCGGCATGAGACTCGATCCGCTGGTCACGTCGTCGCCCAGCGTTAGCCAGTTGAATTCTTCGCTCGAGTAAAGAATCCAGTCCTCCGCAAGACGGCTCAGGTGCAGCATGATCATGCTCGCGGCATACATAAAATCGAGCGCGAAATCACGGTCACCCGAAACATCCATACTGTTACGGGAGATGTGCGGAAAGCCCAGGTCGTCGGCAATCGCCGGCCGATCGAACGGAAATCCGCTGCCGGCGAGAGCGCCGGACCCAAGCGGCAGGACATTCATCCGGTCGCGGGCCTGTTCGAGCCGCTCGGCGTCGCGCGAAAACATCTCGAAATACGCAAGTAGGTAGTGCGGCCACAACACAGCTTGGGCACGCCGCAGGTGCGTGTAGCCGGGGATGATGGCGTCCGGATTTTTGCGGGCCAGCGCCAGCAACTCGACTATCAGGTCTGCGAGCTGGCCGAGCAGAGTATCGATTGCAGAACGCAAATAGAGCCGGACATCGAGCGAGACCTGCTCGTTCCGGCTGCGGCCCGTGTGAATCTTTGCAGAAAGCGGACCGACTTTCTCATTCAGCTTGCGAATGACGAAGGTATGGACGTCCTCGTCGGTGGCTCCATCGAAGTATTGCGGATCGACCGCCTCCCGGCCAATTTCCATGAAGGCCGCAACCAGCCGATTGCATTCTTCAGCCGTGAGCACACCCTGTTTCGCGAGCGCCCGGGCGAACGCTTTGGAGCCGTCGAGATCCGCGAAGATCAGTTTGCGATCGAAGTGGAAGGAGCCGGAGAACTGCTCAAAGATCTCCGACGGCCCGCTTTCGAACCGCCCGCCCCAAAGCTTCATACGATTATTTCTGCAGTAACGCGCGAACTTTAATCGGCAATCCGGTCAGATTGATAAATCCGAGCGCGTCTTTCTGGTCATAGCTCGCGCCCATCGTGAAGCTTGCGATGTCCAGACAGTATAACGAATTCGGGCTCTTGCGGCTGACGGGCTCGAGATTGCCTTTGTACAGGCGCAGCGTGATCTCGCCCGTGACAGGCTCGGACACTTTTGCGAAAAACGCCTCGAGCGATTCACGCAAGGGCGTAAACCACAGCCCGTTGTAAACCATTTCCGCGTAATCGAGCGCCAGCTTCTGCTTGTAGTGCAGCGTTGTCCGATCGAGCGTCAAAGCTTCCAGCTCACGAATCGCAGCCATCAGGATCGTTCCACCCGGCGTTTCATAACACCCGCGGGATTTCATTCCCACAAAGCGGTTTTCGACCAGATCGATGCGTCCAATGCCGTGTTCGCCTCCCAACCGGTTCAGTTCTTCGAGCAGCGCGACTCCACTGAGCTGATGCTGGCCATTAAGCGATACCGGCACGCCGTGCTCGAATCCGACGGTCACTTCGGCAGGCTTCGATGGAGCATCGGCCGGGCTCTTGCTGAGCATCCAGATGTGTTCGGGAGCCGCATTGGCAGGATCTTCCAGCTCGCCGCCTTCGTGCGAGATATGCCAGATGTTGCGGTCGCGGCTGTAGATCTTCGTGGTGGTTTGCGCGATGGGAACAGCATGCTTCCGTGCGTACTCGATTGCATCTTCCCGCGAAACGATATCCCATTCCCGCCACGGCGCGATCACCTTCAGGTGTGGCGCAATGGCTTTGTAGGTGAGCTCAAATCGAACCTGGTCGTTACCTTTGCCTGTGCAGCCATGGGCGAGGGCGTCGCAGCCGGTCTTCAGCGCGACTTCGGCCTGACGTTTTGCGAGCAGCGGCCGCGCGATGGATGTGCCCAGCAAATATTTGTGCTCGTACACGCCGCCCGAGCGTACCAGCTTCCATAAATATTCACTGACGAACTCCTCGCGCATGTCTTCGACATACACTTCGGAAGCGCCGGTCTTGAGGGCTTTTTCCTTGAGCCCATCTAATTCCTCTCCGCCTTGACCAATATCGCCGCAGACCGCAACGATTTCGCACTTGTAGTGCTCTTTCAGCCAGGGAATGATGATGGACGTGTCCAGGCCGCCCGAGTAGGCGAGCGCTACCTTTTTTGCTGTCACTCTATTCATATTGTTCGAATTGCCGCCAGAAAGAAACGCCCGGTTCCGGCAGGTCATGTTGGTTCGAATTGCCGCCGGAAGCTCCGGCCGTCTCAAGCACTCTGCCGTTATTGCAGCACCATCAAAAGCAGGGCTTTTTGGGCATGCAGCCGATTTTCGGCCTGATGGAAGGCTAGGCATTGCGGCGATTCCATGACTCCGTCGGTTACTTCCATTCCGCGCTTCGCCGGCAGACAGTGCATAAACAGTGCGTCGGGACGCGCATGTGCGAGAAGCTCCTGGTTGCACTGATACGGTGCGAAGATTTTCTTACGCTCTTCGGCCTCGGATTCCTGTCCCATGCTGGCCCAGACATCGGTGTACACAGCATGCGCCGATTTCACGGCCCCGAGTGGATCGCTGGTCACCTCGATCTCAGCGCCCGAGCCGCAGGCGAGCTGCCTGGCTTGCGTGAGAATCGCTTCCTGCGGCGTATAGCCTGCCGGAGCGCCAACCGAGCAGTGAATTCCCAAACGCGCACAGCAGAGCAGCAGAGAATGCGCGACGTTGTTGCCATCGCCCACATAAGCCAGTTTCAAGCCGCGCAACCGCCCGAACTGTTCCTTTAAGGTGTACATGTCCGCCAGCGCCTGACAGGGATGATAGAGATCGCTTAGCGCATTAATGACGGGTATGCCGGACCAGCTCGCGAGTTCTTCAATCGTTTGCTGGGCGAAGGTTCGGGCCACGATCACGTCGGTCCAGCGCGCCAGGTTGCGAGCGACATCTTTCAAGGGCTCTCGTTCCGCGATGAGTCCCACCTGGGTAACGCAATCGCCGCCGAGTTGCTTGATCGCGAGCTCGAAGGTCATGCGAGTGCGCAGCGATGGCTTTTCGAACAGCAGACTGGCGTAGCGGCCCCTCAGCGCCGACGCGAACCGTTGCCGCGCATTCTTGACCTGCTGTGTCAATTCCAGCAGCCCGTTGAGTTGATCTGCCGAAAGGTCGAGATCGTGCCGAAGATTTGCAACGCGAGGACTGGGTAGCGGTTGAAAGACGGTGGCGGCCACAAGCTACTCCTCTGAATGTTTATTCACTACTATGAATAATTACACATTAGAGGGCCCAAGTGCAAGACCAGAATCCGCTACCGGTTCTAATGAAAACAGAGGGTTCTTGAACAATCGATTGGTAATGAAGTTCGGCGGGACCAGCATGGGAAGCGCCGAGCGGATGCGCGTTGCGGCCGAAATCATCGCTCAACAGCAAGAACAGCAGCCCGTGGCCGTGGTTGTTTCGGCCATGTCGAAAGTCACCGATCTGCTGCTCGAAATCTTGCGGCATGCCGAAGTGGGGGATCGGCCGGCCGTCGATGCGGGATTACGCACGTTGCTGGACCGTCATTTGCATACTTGCGAGGAGTTGCTCGGCGACGATTCCGCAATCGCAAAATTGCGCGCCGCGCGCGATTCGGTGGAGTCTCTGATCTCCGAATTCCGGCGCATCACTCACGGCGTCCTGATGCTGGGTGAGCGGCCGCCGCGTTCGGTAGACGAAGGCATCGCGATTGGCGAGCGGCTGTCTTCCGCGATTCTGGCGCAATACCTGCAGGCGAGCGGGATCGAAGCGCGAACCATCAACGCGAGCGAAATTATCGTAACCGATGCGGTCTTTGGCAACGCATCGCCGCAGATGGAGAAGACGCGCGAAAAGTGCATGGAACGGCTGCTCCCCCTGATTCAGCGAGGAATCGTTCCGGTGGTGACGGGTTTCAATGGGGCGACGGCGGACGGGCGGCCCACCACGCTCGGACGCGGCGGCTCCGATCTGTCTGCATCTATTTTGGCCGCGGCGTTGGATGCTCACGAGCTGTGGATCTGGACCGATGTGGACGGCATCATGACGGCCGATCCGCGCCTGGTATCAGATGCGGCGGTTCTCGATCAGGTGACTTATGCGGAGGCGGCAGAACTCGCCTACAACGGCGCCAAGGTTCTACATCCCAGGACGCTCGCCCCGCTGGTCGAGAAGCAGATCCCGGTGTGGAGCAAGAACAGCTTCGCGCTGGAAAAGCCGGGCACCAAGATCGTTTCCCGTTTCGACGAGCCAAAAGGCCCGCGAGCGGTGACATCCATGTCGAACGTGGCGCTCATTTCGATGGAACCGGCGAGCGCCGCATTGACAGGTACGCGGTTGATGGCCCGCGCTCTGGATGCACTCGCGCTGGCGAACGTCGAAATTCTGGTGTTCAGCAGTTCCAGTTACCGGCAAAGCTTTTGCTTTCTGATCCGCAAACTCGATATCGAGGCCGCTCTCGAAGCTTTATCAGCCAATCTCTCGATTGAGCTTGCGCACGGCTATTTGAAGCCGATCGAAGTGGACGAAAATGTCGGCCTTCTGGCGGTCGTGGGAGAAGGGATGCGCGGCGTGACGGGACTTGCAGGACGAATCTTCACGGCCATTTCGCGCGAGCGCATCAACATCATTGCCATCGCGCAGGGGTCGAATGAGATCACCATCGGCATTGTGGTGCGGTTGGATGGTTTGGAGCGTGCCGTTCGCGCGGTCCACGAAGAGTGCCACCTCGCGAAGCCGCATCTGGCGGCGACGCTGATATAAGCCGCTTAACCGCGTTGAGCTTCTTTGCCGAGAGCCGGTGTCTTGCAGAGCGAGGGTCCGGAGTCGCTGTGGACCCGCAGCCGCCGAATGCGAAACGCAATGCCGGTGAAACGGAATGTTTCGGTGAGCAGTTCTTCTATCGCAGCGAAGTTCTGCTGGACGAGCGCGACGATGGATGGCCCTGCGCCGCTCAAAAACACTCCTAGTAAGTCCGGGTGCTCGAGGGCAAGAGCGCGCTCCAGCCCTGGCACGATCTGCTGCCGAAAAGGCTGATGCAGCCGATCGTGCAGAGCCTCGCGCAGCAGCGACAAATCGCCACTTTGCACGCTCTGCAGCAGCAGCGCGACGCGTTGCAGATTGAATACTGCGTCTTCGCGCGCAATCCGCTTCGGAAGCACCTTTCGCGACTCCGTGGTGGGTAGCGAAAACTCAGGCGTGAGCACCAGAAATTCCAACGATTCCGGCCATTCCATTCGAACCGCAATGACGGACCGGTCTGGAAGCTGGCAACTGATGGTCAGGCCACCCAGTAATGCTGCGGCGACGTTATCGGGATGATGTTCCAGCGCACAGGCGGCATTGAGCAAGCCTTGCGGGGAAAGCGGGCCGGCAATCGCTTCATAGAGCCGTAAACCAGCCACAGTTGCCGCTGCGCTGCTACCTAATCCAGACTTGGCGGGAATCGCGCTATGGACGTCCACAGTCAGCGACGGAAAGGAGCCCCCACGCTGGCTCGCCAGAAAACGAAAGGCGCGCTCGATGTAGTTCTCGCCGTCGAGATGACAGCCCACGAACCGAAACTTCAGCTCATTGACGCCCGTCTCGCGCTTTACCACCAATCTTAGATAGAGTTGTACGGCAACCGCGAGCGTATCGAATCCGGGCCCCAGGTTGGCGAGTGAAGCGGGTACGCTGATTTCAAATTCGGAACGCTGCGGGCGGGTCATGCTGGTCGAATGGCTCTTGAGTTCAGTGCACGGATAACACCGAACGCTCTCCCGGTTCAAGCGCCTGGTGCGATTTGATGATGTATTCCGTATCTTTCAAGGCGTGCCCGGTGAGCACGGCCGCAATGACGGCATCTCGCTCGATGCGCCCCTCGGCCGTCAATTTGCGGATTCCGGCGAGTGTCGTCGCCGAAGCAGGTTCGCAGCCGATACCATCTCTTCCGATCATCGCCTTCGCCTCTCCAATCTCATCGTCCGTTACGTCTAAGACGAGACCGCCGGTGAACTCGATTGCCTGCAGCGCTTTTTTCCAGGATCGTGGGTTTCCGATGCGGATGGCGGTGGCTATGGTCTCAGGCTGTCGAACGGCCTGGAGCTCGCGACCTCCGGAGCGCCATAAACGAGCCAACGGATTCGCACCCTCGGCCTGCACGATGACTATCTTCGGAACGTTTTCGATGAAGCCGAATTTCTTCAGCTCCATAAATGCTTTGCCGAAGGAGGACGAATTGCCGAGGTTTCCGCCGGGAACAACCAGGTAATCGGGAACGCGCCACTCCATTTGTTCGAGCAGCTCGAACATCGCGGTCTTCTGGCCCTCAATGCGGAAGGGATTGATGGAATTTAGAAAATATAAATCGGGATCGGAAGCAGCGAGCAGGGCATTGAGGGCGTCATCAAAGCTCCCTTCCATTTGCACCACCTCTGCGCCGAAATCGAGTGCCTGCGCCAGCTTGTTGGCTGAAGCCTGGCCGGCGGGAAGATAGACGCGCGCGGTCACGCCAGCGCGGGCGGCGTAGGCGGCTAAGGACGCAGCGGTATTGCCGGTCGAAGCGCACGCGACAATTCTCGCGCCCAGAAAGCGAGCCTCCGTCATTCCCGCTGTCATTCCCAGATCTTTGAACGACCCAGTCGGATTCCAGCCCAGATGTTTAAACCACAAGTTGCGGACGCCGGCCCATCCTGCCGCCCTTTGCGCACGCACGAGCGGCACATTGCCCTCCCCCAAGGTGACGATATGCTCTTCCGCGTATTCCGGAAGGAACTCGCGAAAACGCCACACGCCACTTGCATATCGCGGATGAACCGACATGCGGCGCTCCCGCCAGAGATTTTTCAGGACGGGTGGCTCGGCATCAGGCCTGTCGATCGCGATTTCGAGCAGGTCTCCGCAATCCGGACACGCTAGCGCGCGTTCGTGCAAATCCAGAGTTTTTCCACAATCGGGGACACTACACCGAAGGTGCATCATAGCTGTGAGGCGAAGGGTTCCCACCCAACGTAGCATTTATACACTGCGAAAAAAGCGCGCGAGCGTCTTTGGCGTAGGTGCATGATATCCTTGACACGCATGGGTGATCGACTCACCCCCAACTCCCGCCCCGATTCGTTCAACATTGTGTCGTCCGATGAAAATCTCGACAACCCGGAACGTGTTGCGGCGTTGATCGACCATACGTTGCTGAAGCCCGAAGCGACGGAACAGGACGTGCGCCGTGTGTGCGACGAAGCTCGCGAATTCCGCTTTGCTTCGGTTTGCGTCAATCCGTTTTGGGTACGGACCGCGGCCGGTGTGCTGTCCGGTTCCACGGTACGGGTGTGCACGACGATCGGGTTTCCGCTGGGCGCCAATCAGACTCGTACGAAGATAGCGGAAGCGGCGCTGGCGCTGGCCGAAGGCGCGACAGAGTTGGATATGGTGCAGAACATTGGAGCTCTTCGCTCGGGTGATTTGGATACGGTTCGAGGCGAAATCGCGGAGCTTGCGCAAGCGGCACATTCTTCCGGCGCCATTTTGAAAGTGATTTTAGAAACTTGTCTTTTGAATGATGAACAAAAAGTGACAGCCAGCCACCTCGCGGCCCAAGCGGGCGCGGATTTCGTCAAGACATCCACTGGATTCTCAACCGGCGGTGCAACGGTCGCCGACATAGTCCTGATGCGGCGTACGGTCCCAGATCACGTGGGCGTGAAGGCGTCCGGCGGTATCCGCAGCCTGGCTGTCTTGCGGCAGATGGTCTCCGCTGGCGCAAATCGTATCGGGACGAGTTCCGGAGTGGCGATTCTCAGTGAGCTGAACGCCGGTGTTGTCGAAGGCAGCTCGGCAACGGTCGCTAAAACCGGTTACTGATGGCGGAGAATCGCAAAGCTGCGGTTCGGTTTCGCGAACGGGCCGAACTGCTGGATTTTCTGCTCGAGGTCAGCACCGTTACGGCGGAGACGCTGGAACTCGACCGCCTGCTGGCCAATGTCGCGGAAATCATAAAAGATGTCGTTCCGTACGAGCTTTTTGCGATTTTGCTGTACAACGAGCGCAGTCGTTCGCTCCGCATGCGGTATTCGATGGGCCATCGCGATGAAGTAGCGAAGAGCCTGACCATCCGGCTTGAGGAAGGAATTACCGGCGCGGCGGCGGCGAGCCGGCAACCGATTTTAGTGCGCGACGTTCGAACCGACACTCGCTACCTGAACGCGATGGATGCCGTGCGAGCGGAACTTGCGGTTCCGATGCTGAATCGCGGGAAGCTGGTGGGCGTCATCGACCTGCAATCGACACGGCTGAATGCATTCACGGAAAACGACCGTGCATTGCTGACTTTAATTGCCAGCCGGGTAGGTATCGCGATCGACAATGCCAGGCTGTATCGGCGGGTGCGGGCCAGAACCGCACGTTACGCGTGCTTGCGCACCTCTCGCAAGAGTTCAGCTCGATTCTGGAGATTGATGAGCTATTGACGAAGATCGCGGTGACGGTACGGGCGCTGATCAATTTCGATGCATTCAGCATTTTTTTGATCGACGAGCAGCGCAGGCAGCTCCATTGCCGGTTCAGCCAGCGCTACGACGAGAAGACGACTGCGGAAAACATCGAGTTCGGACGCGGGATCACTGGTGCGGCGGCTGAAACGCGGCAGCCGGTTCGGGTAGCCGATGTCACCCGCGATCCGCGCTACATCCAATCGCACGACAACATCTTGTCGGAGGTAGCCGTCCCCCTGATTTTGCGGGATCGCGTCATCGGCGTGATGGATCTCGAAAGCGAGCGTCTGGGTTTTTTCACGGACGATCATGTTCGTGCCTTGACCCTGCTTGCGCCACAAATTGCCACCTCGGTTGAGAATGCACGCCTCTACGAGGAGCTGGCGCAACGCGAGCAGCGCATGGAGCAGGATTTGCGCGCCGCTTACAAGCTGCAATCCGTACTGCTGCCGAAAAGCGTAGAGCTGATCGGACTTGAAACAGCGATCAAGAGCCGCCCCGCCCGCGAAATCAGCGGCGATCTTTACGACTTCTTCGAACATAGCGACGAGTACACGCTCGTCGCCTTTGGCGATGTGAGCGGGAAGGGGGCGGCGGCGGCGCTATACGGAGCCCTGATTTCGGGACTGCTTCGCACCGTTGCACCGCGACGCAGAAGTCCGTCGCAGCTCATGAAGTCGCTGAACGAAACGCTTCTGGAGCGCAAGGTAGACGCGCAGTATGCAACCTTGTCGCTCATCTCATGGAACTCTCGCACGCGCATGATTACGATGGCGAGCGCCGGAACGCTTCCGCCTATTTTGTGCCGCAAAGGAAAGATCATCGAAATTCAATCCGAAGGCGTGCCGATCGGGTTGCTCGAGGATCAGGAATACGACGAGGCCACCATGCAGCTCGAGCGCGGCGATCTGTTGCTGCTGTACTCGGACGGCATGGAAGATCAGTTAGCGGGTGAGGAAGAGTACGATCGCGAGCGGCTTGTGAAACTGGTGGTTGAGAATTGCAAACAGAGACCGCGGGAGCTGGTGAAAACGATTTTCGAGAATCTGGATGCGTTCCGCGGAGCGACGTCGTTAACAGACGACCAGACGGTCATCGCATTCCGCGTTCTTTAACTCACTGGATGACTTCCGAGAGCGAATTCGCCTACCGCGAGGGGACACTGGTATGTGAAAACGTCCAATTGCCCGCGATTGCCACGGCACACGGAACACCGGCCTACATTTATTCGAAACGGGGCATCGTGGACCGCTTTCACGCCTATGAAGACGCTCTGTCGGGCATTCCACACCGCGTCTGCTACGCAGTCAAAGCGAATTCGAATCTTGCAGTGCTGCGCATTCTCGCACGCGAAGGCGCCGGGTTCGACATCGTTTCCGGCGGAGAGCTTTATCGCGTGCTGGCCGCGGGAGGAGATCCATCGCGCGTGGTGTTTTCCGGTGTGGGAAAAGCCGAGCCGGATATTCGTTATGCCGTCGAAAGCAGGATTCACAGCTTCAACTGCGAATCCGAGCCAGAGATCGAGACTATTTCGCGCATTGCTGCAGGCACGGGCCAGACGGCTTCCATCGCGATACGCGTGAATCCCGATGTCGATGCCATGACGCATCCCTATATTTCGACCGGCCTGCGGGAGCATAAGTTCGGGTTGGATATGAGCGCGGCCGAGGCGATCTATATTCGGGCGGCGACGCTTGCCGGAATTCGCGTGGAAGGCGTGAGTTGCCATATCGGGTCTCAGCTCCTGGACATGGACCCGCTGCTCGAAGCTGCGGACAAGACGATTGCGTTCGCCGAGCGGCTACGAGAGCGGGGTCTGCCGATTTCCTATCTGGATTTCGGCGGCGGCTTAGGCGTGCCATACCGGCCGACCGACCGGGCAGCGTCTCCTCCCGCTTTGATTGCCGAATTGAGAAAGAAGCTGCACGGCTTGGATCTGACTGTGATGATTGAGCCCGGCCGATCTATTGTTGCTGAAGCGGGCGTGCTGCTCACGCGCGTTCTGCTGATCAAAGACAACGGTCAAAAGCGGTTTGTCGTAGTCGACGCAGGAATGAACGATCTGATTCGCCCTTCGCTTTACCAGGCGCACCACGAGATCGTTCCCGTTAAGGAACCGAGCGGGGGTGAATCGATCAAGGTAGATGTCGTGGGGCCCGTCTGCGAAACGGGAGATTTTTTTGCGCGGAGCCGTGAGATCGCTCCGGTTCGCGCGGGCGATTTGCTTGCGGTTCGCACGGCCGGTGCTTACGGTTTTGTTCTGTCCTCAAACTACAACTCACGGCCCCGCGCTTGCGAATTGCTGGTGGACGGCAATCGCGTTTACGTGGTCCGGCAGCGCGAGCAGTGGAGCGATCTGATTCGAGGCGAATCCCCAATCGAGTAATCCCTATAGCCGAGCATGGTAGATACTGACTAGGAGCATGGACGATTCTCCGGCAATTTTTGTACAGGCTCTGCACAAAAGCTACGGGAATGTCGAAGCGGTTCGCGGGATCGATCTGCAGATCGGCACGGGTGAAGTCTTCGGGCTGCTGGGTCCAAACGGGGCAGGGAAGACGACAACCATCGAAATTTTGGAGGGATTACGGCCGCGCACGCGCGGGCAAGTCTCGGTTCTGGGTTTCGATCCTGCCATTCAGATCAACGAAATAAAAAATCGAATCGGCGTTTGTCTGCAGGCCACCAATCTGCCGGACAAGATGAAGGTGCACGAAGCGCTGGAACTGTTCGACGCCTTTTACACCCGCCACGCCGACCGCGAAAAGCTGCTGAAACGCCTTCAGCTTTGGGAAAAACGTGACGCCTTTTATAAGTCTCTCTCCGGAGGGCAGAAGCAGCGCGTCGCGCTTGCGCTCGCACTACTGAACGAGCCGGCGCTTCTTTTTTTGGACGAACCGACGACGGGTCTCGATCCGCAGGTCCGGCACGAGATCCACGGAGTTATTCAGGAGCTCAAGGAGAACCAACGGACGATTCTGATTACGACGCACTACATCGAAGAGGCGGAGCGGCTGTGCGATCGTGTGGCGATTATCGATGAGGGCAAGATTATTGAACTGGGCACTCCGCGTGAAATTCAGCAGCGCGTGTTGGGGCGAACGTTAGTTGAAGTTACAACGAATGAACCGATTCCGATCGACTGTCTTCCGGAAAAACTGCGCGACGAGAAACATACGCTCAGCGATGATGGCCACACGCTCTCCATGCAAACCGAATCCGCCGCGGCGCTCATCGTGGAGCTTGTGAAATGGATCGATCAGCAGAATCTCAAGCTTGTGGACATACATATGCATCGGCCAACACTGGAAGACGTTTTCATTGAGCTGACCGGAAAGAAGCTGCGGGAATAGTGCGCCCTTACATCGCCCAAATCAGAAGCAATCTGCGGTTGATGGGACGCGACCGGTCCGTGCTGTTCTTCAGCTATCTGTTCCCGCTCGTTTTCTTCTTCATCTTTGCCCAATCCTTCCATGGAGCCGAAAGCGGAGCCGCAATGACGCAAGTGATTGCGATGGTGATGATCATTGGCGTGTTGGGCAACGGTTTCTTCGGAGCGGGCATGCGTGCGGTGCAGGATCGCGAAACCAACGTGCTGCGCCGGTTCAAAGTGGCTCCCATCAGCGGAGCTCCCATTATTGTGGCCTCGCTGGTCTCCGGACTGGTCGCTTTTCTTCCATCCGTTTTCTTTTATTTTTTGTTCGCCTCGGCGTTCTATCACATGCCGCTGCCGCACAGTCTTCTTTCGGTATTGATTTTCATATCGATCGGCGTGCTCGCGTTTCGATCGATGGGCATGATCATCGCGGCAGTTGTGAATTCAGCGCAGGAAATGGGCATTCTTGTTCAAATCCTCTACCTCCCGATGCTTTTCCTGAGCGGTGCGACGTTCCCCGTGAGCATGATGCCGGTTTGGATTCAGACCATCGCTCAATTCCTGCCGGCGACGTATCTCTACCACGGCGTACAGTCGCTGATGATCGGCGGCGAAGATCTGACCAAGAACATGGTCTCGGTCTTCGCGCTGCTGATTACGCTTGCGGTGGCATTAATCGTCGGAACCAAACTGTTCCGCTGGGAAAAGGAAGAGAAGATCAAGAACACGGCAAAACTGTGGGTGGTGGGAGTGCTCGCTCCGTTCTTCCTGATGGGCCTTTACCAGGCTCACACGAAACAGAACATCAGGGAATCGAAAATTCTGGAGCGCCGCGCGGAGCGGAATCGTTCCATGCTGTTTCAGAACGCAAGAATTTTTGTCGGTGACGGCAAGGTGATCGAGAACGGCGCCGTGCTGGTGAAGAATGCCAAAATCGCCGAAGTATTTTCGAGTCCGCCAAACGATACCAAGAGCCTCAACGCCGAAGTCATCGATACAGCCGGCAAAACGCTGATACCGGGATTGATCGACATGCATGTGCATATCGGCGCTCCGGGCGGTGTGTATTCCAATACCGCGAAGTACATGGATCCCGGCGAGCAGAAGAGACGACTGGCAGCCTATCTCTATAGCGGTATCACGGCCGTCAGGAGCACGGGCGACTGGCTGAACCCTGCATTAAAACTGCGGTCCGACGTGAACTCGGGCGAATATTCCGGCGCCGAGTTCTTTACATGCGGGCCACTATTCACGGCTCCCGGCGGGCACCCGACGGAGCTGATCAAGAACTTTCCAGAGCAGGTGCGGAAAACCGCGGAGGCGGAATTCGTCCGGCTTCCGAAATCCGCCGACGAGGCCCGGCAGCAGGTGCGCGATCTGAAAAACGCCGGCGTGGATTGCATCAAAGCGGTTTTGGAGGCAGGCAACGCGGAGTGGGGATTCTTCAATCATCTGGACCCTGCGATTTACCATGCCATCATCGCGGAAGCACAGAAACAGAACCTCCCAAGCGCGACTCATACCGGAAGCGCCGCCGACGTCAAGCTTGCTGCGGATGCGGGAACGTCCAGCGTGGAACACGGTTCTACCGTCGACCTAATTCCTGCCGAGACGTTCGCCGATATGAAGGAGAAAGGAATCGCGTACGATCCGACGCTGAGTGTTTATGAGGAGGCCGTGGTCGATCTGCAAACCGGAAATCCGGAGCCGCTTAATCGTCCCCTGGTCCAACAAGCCGGGCCGGCCGAGCTTTTGACCGACACGCGAGCCATGCTGTCCAAGCAAAAGACGACCAGTCCCGAACACTTCAAGGCGCTTCTCGATCACGTGAATACGAATCTGTTGAACGCCTACAAATCTGGGGTGCTGCTCATCACCGGCAGTGACGCCGGCAACATGCTTGTGATTCATGGTCCTACGGTTCAGCATGAAATGGAGCTTTGGGTAAAGGCAGGCATTCCCGCGACAGTCGCTCTCGAAGCCGCGACCTACAACGCCGCCAAAGTTCTACGTGCAGAGGATCGCATCGGCTCCATCCAGAAGGGCCGCGACGCCACGCTGATCGTTCTGGACGGAGATCCATTGCAGGACATTTCAAACACGGAGCGGATTTCGACGGTGATGTTCCGAGGTGAGCGGATTTCCCGCTCTGAGCTTTTCCATCAAGAACAGCCGTGAAGAGTCGCCGGTCTCACAAGAACGTCTTGAATTCGATCACGTCTCCATCTTGAATGACGTACTCTTTGCCTTCGGTTCTCAGCTTCCCTAAATCGCGCGCTTTTGAAAACGAGCCGGCCGATACCAGATCGTCGTAAGAAACGCACTCGGCGGAAATGAAACTCTTCTCGAAATCAGAGTGAATCACGCCTGCCGCTTGCGGCGCTTTATCGCCGGCGTGAATGGTCCAGGCGCGCGTTTCCTTCTCGCCGGTGGTCAAAAACGTACGCAAGCCAAGCAGGTGGAACGCCTCCCGGATGAGATTGCCGGCTCCGGTATCAGCAACTCCCAGGCCAGCGAGATATTCGGAGCGCTCTTCCGGAGAAAGCGTCGCCAGTTCCGACTCGATTTCGGCCGATACCACCACGGCGCCGGTATCGTGATGCTCTCCCACATAGGCGCGTACTTGCTGGACGTATTTGTTCTTGTCGCCCGCGGTTAAATCGTCTTCGGCCACGTTGCACGCGAACAAGGTGGGCTTGGCCGTCAAAAGAAAAAATCCCTTGACCGCGGCTTTTTCTTCCGGCGTGAGATCCATGGTAACGGCCGGTTTGCCCGCATTCAGATGATTCTCCAATCTTTCGAGCAGCTCTACTTCGGCAGCAATCTTCTTGTCGCCGCTTTTCGCTGCTTTTTGCTGCTTTGCCCTTCGTTTCTCCACCGATTCGAGATCGGCCAGGACCAGCTCCGTATTGACGATCTCGATATCGCGAACCGGATCGACAGTATTCATCACATGCTCGATATTTGCGTTCTCAAAACAGCGGACGACCTGAACAATTGCGTCCACTTCGCGTATGTGCCCGAGAAATTGATTTCCTAGTCCCTCGCCTTTGCTGGCTCCTTTGACCAGGCCCGCAATATCGACGAACTCGAATACGGCAGGAACGATTTTCTGCGACACGCTGATCTTTGCGAGCACTTCCAAGCGATCATCCGGTACAGACACAACGCCCGTATTGGGCTCGATGGTGCAGAAACGGTAATTAGCCGCCAGCGCTTTTCGGGTTTGCGTGACTGCGTTGAACAGAGTGCTCTTTCCGACGTTCGGAAGACCCACAATGCCAGCTCTCAACATGCATCTTCATCTTCGCGTACGCCGGCCGTTTCACGTCTAATGCAATCATGTTGAATAGTGCAGTTCGAGGTAGAACTTGCGCGTGTCTTGCCGCCCGAAATTCCGCATCGCGAGCGGCTGATTGCCGTCACTTCACGGCACTTGGAGCTTATTGCGGCTGCAAACGACCACATGAACCTAACGCGCATTATCAGCCCGCAGCAGGCCGCCATCAAGCACGTGTATGACTCCGTGGCGCCTTGGCGCCATTTCCTTCATGCTCACCGTATTCTGGATGCCGGCACGGGCGCTGGATTTCCCGGCATACCGTTGTCCATCGTCTTTCCCGACGTGCGATTCACGCTAGCCGAATCGACCCAGAAGAAGGCCCGCTTCGTCGATTCGGTGGTCGATACGTTGGAACTCGCGAATGTGCATGTCACGACCGAGCGCGCCGAAGAAATAGGGGCCCGCCAACGCGTCGACGTTATTACGGCCCGGGCACTGGCCCCGATCGCCCGAATTGTGGATCTTTTCCGCAATCCCCTACGGCAGGGCGTGCGGTTGATTTTGTACAAAGGTCCCGATATCGAGCCGGAGCTTGCGGAAGCACGTAAGTGCAGAGTGGATGCCGAACTGCTTTGTCGCTACGATCTGCCCGACGGGCTGGGCGCTAGAACGCTGGTCGAGATACGCGCTAACTGCGCTGAGCACGGATCGCCTCGTAAGCAAGCACAAGCCAGCCGATGATGAAGGCCAAACCTCCGATGGGCGTGATTGCACCGAGAATACGGGCGCCCGAGATAGCTAACGCATAAAGACTGCCGGAGAACACGAGGATTCCGATCAGTAGCAGCCAGCCTACTCGCGCCTCGGCGACGGGCGTGATTGCGTTCGCCCGAGCGAGTAATGCGACCAGCAAAATGCCCAGAGCATGCACGACTTGATAGAACACGGCTTTCTCATACACCGACATCGAGTAAGCATCCAGGCGGTCTTTCAAACCATGTGCGCCAAACGCACCCATAGCCACGGCGAGAGCCATCAACACCGCTCCCGTTGCACTCCAGTTCATGCTTACCGTTTTAGCAATACCTGAAAGATTGCGGGTCCGCCGGCTTTCTCCAGAAGCACTACTCTATTTTTATGGACAGACGACAAGCTCTAAACGTCATGGCAGGCGCCGGAATTTCCGCATGGGCGGCGCAGGCTCGATCGACCGGCGACACGGCGCAGTCGAACGGAATGATCTATCGAAAACTCGGCAGTAGCGGAGAGCGTGTTTCAGCCATCGGGCTTGGCGGCGCTCACCTGGCAAGGCCGAGCGAAGAGGAAGCCATTCGCATCGTTCGTTCGGCGCTCGATCGCGGAATCACCTTCCTCGACAACTGCTGGGACTACTCGAACGGTGAGTGTGAAGTTCGGATGGGCAAGGCGCTCCGCGACGGCTATCGGCAAAAAGCTTTTCTCATGACCAAGTTCGATGGCCGCACCCGGCAGGCTGCCGCCCAGCAGATCGACCAGTCGCTCGAGCGCCTTCAGACGGACCACATCGATCTCATCCAATACCACGAAAACATTCGCCTGGACGATCCCGATCGCTTCTTCGCCGAAGGTGGCGCGCTCGAAGCCGTCTCGGCTGCAAAGCAGGCCGGTAAAGTGCGCTACATCGGCTTTACCGGCCATAAAGATCCATTGGTGCACGAACGCATGCTGGAGGTGGCCAAACTCCATAGTTTTCACTTCGATTCCTGCCAGATGCCTCTGAACCCGATGGACGCGCACTTCCGCAGCTTTGCGAACAACGTTGTACCAAAACTCGTCGAACAGGGCATCGCAGTGCTGGGTATGAAGTCGATGGGCAGCGGCGATCTTTTGAAGAGCAACACCGTAACGCCGATGGAATGTCTCCATTACGCGCTCAATCTGCCGACTTCGGTGGTCATCACCGGCTGCGACAGTATGAAGATCCTCGATCAGGCTTTTGAGGCGGCACGCACCTTCAAACCGATGGCCGAAGCAGAGGTGATCGCGATACTCGACAAAACACGCGCCGCGGCGATGACCGGTAAATTCGAGCGTTTCAAGACCACCACCACCTACGACGGCACCATCAAAAACCCGCAGTGGCTGGGCTGACCGCTACTAACGCGCAACCAGCGAGTGTTTCTCGCGGCACGCATCCGAGCAGTAGTAGAAGTTTTGACGGCCTATCTGCCGCCGGAACGGTGTCGATTCCGCCACATACGTTCCACAAACCGGATCTTTATGGAGATCGCCGGCGCTCTGCGCGGGGGATGGAGCAGATCCCCGGTTCTGGATCGGGCCGCCGGGTTGCCGATTGCGGAAAGCGCCCTGGGAGGCGTTCGCTACGCCACGCAAGAGACTGGTAAGGATCATGCGCGCGACCACCACGGCAATTACCGTAAAAATCAATTCGAGAAGCGCGCGTATCATAATGGACTGCGGGAGACCGGGGCATTCGTTACACGTGCCCCGCCATCGAATCGTTTACTGCTTTTTCTTCTTTGCGTTCGGATTACTGATCTTCGTCTGAACGTTTTCACCGAGCTGCGCCAGCATCTCCTTAGCCGATTGCGCATACGGCCCGTCCGGCTTCAGCTCCAAATACCTATGCAACGCTTCGGCCGTTCCGGGCGGCGGTACCACTTTTCCTGTCTTGGGATCGGTGGTCGCTTTTCCAAGCAGGCAAACGCCGTATTGATACTCCGCATCGGCTTCGTTTGGATCGGCGGCGATCGCCTTCTTAAAGAAATCGGCGGCTTCGTCGAGATGGCCGCTGTTGACGAGATTCGCTCCCATATTGTAGTAAGCTCTGGCCGCCATAGCCGGGTCAAGCTGGGCGGCTTTATTCAAGGCGTCGGTCGCTTCCGGAATCTTCCGCTCCGCGCCATAAACGTTGCCGAGCTGATTGTAGAGACTCGCTTCGGTCGGCTTCAAAGCGACCGCTTTCTTGTAGGCATCGATGGCGCCATCGAAGGACTTGGTCCGATCGTCGCCGGTTTGCGTCTGCCCTAATCCGTAATACGCATCGCCCAAGCCGGCCCAGAACACCACCTGATTGGCATCCAACTGCGATCCCTTTGTAAAGGCGTCGACGGCAGCCTGATAATCGGTTGCTTTCTTGGCCTTATCTGTATCGGCGGCCCCCGCCTTCAACGCGTCTTGACCGGCGTTATTCGCGTCGTCCAGCGCCTTATTGTGCTTGATGGCCTCGGAGTTCTTTTTCAGGGAGGCTTCGTACTGCTCTTTCTGCTCTTTGCTCATGCCGCGTTCTTGTTCCGGCGTGAGCTGGCCTGACGCATTGGCTTTGGCGGTGGCTTGCTGTTGCGCCGCTACTTTCCTGAGGTCGAAATCCACGGGCGGATTGTCGCCGTACCCGGACTTGACACCACTTACTTTGTCCATCGTTTTACCGTCGACAACGCACGAAATGTCGTACGTTCCGGCTGGTAAACCCATGTACAGCCAATGGCCTTTTTTATCAGTCTTGACCTTGTAATTTCCTTTTATGTCTGTACGATCAAGTACGATCTGAGCGCCCTTCAGGGGCTGCCCGTTCTGATCCTTCACATCCCCCTGCAGCATGGTCGTTTGAGCGAGAGCTGTGCCGGCCACGAGGAGAATGAAACCGCCTGCAGCCAACAAGGGTCGCAACTGGGCGAACATATTCGTATTTCTCCTATTCTGATTTACAACAGAGTGATTTCAGCCTAAGGATACTACACCGTTTGGACGGCGATCAGCCGCATTCTGTGTCGTTTCCGTGAGCTGTCAAACCATTCATTCTCGCCCAAATGATAGTGGCCAAAGATAGTAATCGCAACTTCACCGGGAAGGCGGACATCTCATGTCTATATCCTTCATTCTGATGAGAGCCCAACAAAACCTTAGACCATTCGTGTGCGCACTTGCGGTTTGTGCCATGCCGTTGTTCGCCGGCTCGCTTCAGCAGGCAGAGGACCTCTATCAGCACACCGATTACGCCGGTTCTATCGCGCTCCTCAATAAAGACAGCAACGATTCCGCCACTTTGTTTCTACTCGGGCGCGATTTCCTGATGTCGGAAGATTTTAAGAAGTCTGTGGAGTACCTGGAGAAAGCAGTGGCAGCCCAGCCTCTCAACAGCGAGTACATAGACTGGCTCGGACGGGCTTACGGGAAGAGAGCCGAGACTGCCAATCTGCTGAGTGCTCCGGGTTTGGCCAGCAGGGCGCGCCAGGCATTCGAAAAAGCTGTGCAGCTCGATCCGAAGAACCGCGACGCCTTGAGCGATCTTTTCGATTACTATCTGAATGCTCCGGGATTCCTGGGTGGCGGCTACGACAAGGCGCTGAAAGTGGCTGACCAGATTTCCGCGGTGGATCCGCCGGAGGGCTACTTCGCGAGAGCGAAGCTTGCTCAGAAGAAGAAAGAATACTCGACTGCAGAAGTGCACATGCGGCAGGCCGTAGCTGCAGCCCCGCACTCGGTGGGACACGTGATCGCGTTAGCCAGGTTCCTGGCCAGCCAAGGCCGTACGCGTGAAAGCGATGAAGTGTTTCAGGCTGCGCTGAAAGCGAACCCGAATGCACCGCAGCTTTGGTTTGCGCGCGCCGATCTTCTGATCAAGCAGAAGCGCGATTTGGCGGAAGCGAAGAACCTGCTTCGGAAGTACGTTCAGGCTCCCATCACCGTGGACGACCCTCCCAAGCAGGAAGCCTATCGCCTGTTGAAGCAGGTCGATGGTGCCTAAGCCGGTGTCTTGAGACACTTGCAGTGAGGCGCTACAGCGCGCGCCCGGTTGTCTCTCATGAATCTTACGGAAGCAGTCAGCTTCAGCATGGAGGCCTTGAAGGCCAACCGGCTGCGCACATTTCTAACCGCGCTCGGTCTCATCATCGGCAATGCATCCGTAATCCTGGTGGTCACCGTTTCACTCGCCAGCAAAGATCTGATTCTGGATCTGATCCGCGGCGTCGGATCGAACCTCGTGTATGCCGATTATGAAGCGATCGGTCAAAATGTAGCGCAATTTCAAGCCGATTTTGTAAAGCTCTCGGATGTACAGGCCATCCGCGAAAGGCTTGGCAGCACCATCATTGCCGCGGCCGCGGTGATGAATACCAACGACCAGATCGTGGTGAACGGCAAAGTTCGGGAAGTGACGGTCGATGGCGTGGACGAGCAATATGCCCGGGTAAGAAACCTGGTGGTCCTACACGGCCGCACGTTTGACGTGAGCGACGTGACCTTGCGCGAGCACGTCGCCATGCTCAGCGAGAAACTCGCAACCCGCATGTTCGGAAATCAGCAGGCCGCGCTCGGGCAAACCATCAAAATCAGCCGGCTTCAGTTCACGGTTGTGGGTACGTTCCGCGAGAAGACAAGCACCATGGGGCAGGGAGAAATTACGGATGAGACCATCCTCATTCCCATTACGGTGATGAAGTACTTCCTGCCGTATGAGCGTATCAACCCGGTCTACGTTGAGGTGCGGAACGCCGCGGATGTGCCCATCGTCCGGCAGGAGGTCAACAATATTCTCGAAAGCCGGCATCGTCCGGGCGCGAAATACAACGTTCAGGACTTGAGTGCGATTCTCGAGGCGGCGAATCAGATCGCGAACGTGCTCACAGTTGTGCTGATCGTCGTTTCCGCGATTGCCTTGCTCATTTCGGGCATCGGGATCATGAACATTATGTTGGTGACCGTTACGGAACGCACACGAGAGATTGGACTGCGCATGGCGGTGGGCGCGTCCCGGCGCGAGATCATGCTGCAGTTCCTGGTCGAAGCCGTCCTGATCAGCCTCGCCGGCGGAGTCATCGGCATCGTTCTGGGGCTGGGTGTGCCGCTCAGCGTCCGATTAATCACGAACCAGATACACGTGCCGATTTCGTTCTTATCGGCACTGGTTGCCTTCGCGGTCGCGTTCACGGTCGGGGTGGGGTTCGGGCTTCTGCCCGCGCGACGCGCTTCGCAGCTCAATCCAACCGAAGCTCTGCGTTACGAATGAGTCACCGGTGATCCAGTTTCTGGCGGAACTCCCACTCTTCGGCCGCGCGCTCGTGGATCGGGCGCAGATCTTCATCGAGGAGAAACCGGTCGCGGACCAGATCGCCAGCGGCCTTGTCCGCCGCATTTAGGTACGCCCCTTCGCTCCCATATCGCTCCGCAATTGAGATTCGGGGGTCGTTGACGCGACTGCGCTCAACGGCTGTACGAGGAAAAGGAATCCAGGAACCGATAAACGGTAATAGCTCTGCCGGCGCGCCGATGGATGGACTGCGCAAATTCCAACCGGTATAGGAGGCCAGCGGAACTGCGACCTCGGGCATGCGAATGCCGCCCAGATCGTTGCCATCGGAATCCACTTGCGGCACGAACGTCGGAAACGGCTCACCGGCCTTTGGAGGTTCGACCAAAAAATCCAGCCGGTACGCTTCGCGCTTACGCTGCGGAACCGTGACACCGGGGACGGTTGGGAACTTCAGACCCGCGATGCTGGTAAGTTCTCCTTTCTGCAATCGCGGGAATTGGCTTGGCGGCGGTGGCGTATTATCTCGAATCCAGCTTTGCATTGCAATCAGCAGAGCACGTAGCCCATAGCGGTAGTCGTTGGTATTTGTCAGGTTCTGTGCCGGCGCAGGGCGCGGAGGAATGGATCCAACGGTGTGCTGGGAACCGGCAAAGAAGTAGATGCGTGTGTCTTTGGAGGGCGGCGCATCGTCTTTTCCGTCCGTGGTCGTGTGAATGAGCGAAGCGCACCGGCTCCAATATTCGTATGCGCCGTTAGTTTGAAACAGCTTGGGAGCAACATGGGCGCGGCGCGCACGCTCGAGCAGCGTTTCCTCATCGAACGGCGGGACGTCCACCGGATAGAACACGTTTAAGAATTCGTGGCCATCACGCGAGGGCTGTGCAAAGCGGTGATTAAAACTTCCGCGGCCTGCACCCGCAACGTGCGCCCATACACCGTCGAATACCCGTCGATGTTGCTCGTCCTGGTTGAACCCGTCGTAGAGATATTCGCGCAGAAAGCGCCCGCTTTGGGAAACTCCGAACGCAATCGTGCGCATGACGGCCGCCCTCAGCTCGTCGCCCGCGATGTTTGCGCCATTGCCATATTTCAGAAATGAAGCGAAATCGCGTACCGCCGCAAGACCTAGTCCGGCCACTACCGGATCTTTGGTTTCATACACCACTTCGTAAATTCGGCCGGGTGTGAAGCCGCCCTTCAGGGTGACATGAGTAGGGTCGCTGAACTTCCACTCCGAATGCGGAATTGACGTTCGCGGTCCAAGCACGGAATCGCGGACGAACAATTTGTCAGTGGCGGAATCGGGGTCCAAAACGGGATAGCCGGTTTGTCCTTTATCGCCCAGCGGAATGGTTTCTTCACGTGTATCGCCGATCCATTCCGATCGCACGGTTCCGGCGATTGTCTTGCCGTGATCAGTAGCAACCGGCAGATAGGCTCGCAGCAACCCAGGGCGCGGCGGAACGTCGAATTCCCAGCCGATCCATACCAGCGTGAAGCCTTGCCGGAGCAAGAATCCGTCGCCCAGCGCCTCCGCCGATGTGAGATTCCCGCCGGGTCGCCCGAAATCGAACTCGTAAGTGAGCGATTTGCCTCCGCGATTCGAGATTTCGATCAGTGCCGTGCCGTTCCCGTTCTTCGGAATGCGAGGCCGGAGCATGTAAAAATCTGCCGAAAATTCCACCCTGCCGCCGTCGTTTCGAGGCGCGAGATCGACGTCCGCAATGATGCGATTGGGCCCCAGGCTTGGATCGATGGTGAAGTGAACCTTACCCGTGATGCACTCGTATAGTGGGGTTTTGAAGAATAGCTCGGGGTCGCTCGCCACACTCGTGCGGCTCGCAATTTCAATGGAGGAAACGGCCGCACGCGAGCAAGGCACGACTGCCGCGATAAGAACCGCGAGCGCGATAAACCGACCGTGCAACAGAATCTTACGCGATTCGGACTTGCTGCTGAGCAGCGTTGCGCCGCGTTAACAACGCATAGGCGGTGAAGAGCACGCCTGAATAGAGTAGATCGGAAGCGACGGTGCGGGCAAAGAACGGGAGCGCCGCGACGTAACATGCAACCAGACCGCTCCAGGTATGCGGGTAGAGGGAACCACTCATCCAGGAGGGGAAGTTTGTAATGAGATAGAACTGTATGCTCCCCAGCAGCGCCACTCCGCCAATTCGGCGGACACTCGACGTATTCCGCAGGAAAACACGGCCGAGCAGCACATTAATGAGGAAGCAGGAGTAGATCAGGAGAGTTCCCCACGAATACGCCGCGTAACGGCCCTCCATCCAGCTTCGGATCGGGTCGGTCGCGAGCATCGCGATGAGCGGCACGCAATAGGCCTGCCATCCGCGCAACCTGGCGCCGCCAAACAGTGCAACGCTGCCCACCGGCGCGAAATTCGGCGGATGCGGTACCAGGCGAAGGAACGCGGCAAGCACCGTTAACGTAACTGCAACCGGCTGGAATCCGGTCTTCTTCTGATCCATGCTGAGCTTCAGTATAGCGGAAACGAAGCCTTCGATTTCACCACGCCGAGGGCGGATCGCTGGCTGGAAAGCTGTCTTCCACCGTTACATCGTGCGCCTGATCTACATGTACTTTCTTGCTGAAAAGCTGAAAGCCGTCCGTTTTCGACCAGAGCAAATAGCCCGCAATCGGCAGCGCAATCCCGAGTAAAAAATACGTAAATTTCAGGCCTTGGTTTTGTGTGTCCGACATGTTTATCTTGTCCATGGACGCCTGCGCGGCCCGCAGCGCTACAGGCGGCAAGCTCGGCGATTCACTTCATAGCCGCTTTCTTTGTATCTCGCAATGTTGCGGCAAGTGAATCGCGTGGAAGGCTTTGGATAAACGGATTGATGGCCCAGGCAAGCGCTGGCGGAACATTTCGTGAGAGCGATAACGTCCGGCATTCGGCCAGCACGCCTCCATTCACAGCTTCAAGACTCCAGTACGCATAGAGCCGCCAAAGAAAGCCGTTTCCTTGGCCCGGCGGCAGCTTACGTTCGCGCGCCGTGCCGGCACGCTCTACTTCCGAAATATCCTTCGCATACGCTTTGCACATCCACTTTCCAGGTGCGATTTCCCGGTAGTGAGCCTCTTGACTCACATCAAGCGTGACGGTCAGAAGCGGGTGTTTCCATTGCAAACGCCAATATCCTTCCAGATCGTTGCCGTGCCGCGAGATCAGTCGCGATTGAACAATGCTAGGGTACATCGTGCTGTGGCGATCGAAATCCTGCAGAACCGCGAGAACCTTCGCGATCGGGGCGTTCGGAATAAATATCGCGCCCACCCAGTCATGCACCAGGCCGTCGGTGATCGCAATCGGGTTGCCCGGTGTGCCGGGGTGAATCAGAACTTCGCCGTTTTGCACTTTGTCGAGGTCCGCCGGATTGTCGTCGATCGAGAGGAATGGTTTCCGCCCGGACCAGCGTGACTCCAATTGCCCTTCCACCGTACGCGCATATTGCTCGAACTCACTAATAGTTTGTGGCTGAAGCTTCGTCTCAAATTGCGCAGAACAACTCGCCGACGCGATAAGCAAGAGGAACACATATTTCATCGGCCAGGCTCTATCACTAACTTATGATGTGAAACGACTTTTGCTCTCCCGTAATCGTACTAGCTGGGAGAGTTATGGCATCCACAGTATGGCGAGGTTATATTACTTTTGGCCTGATCTCCATTCCGGTGCGGCTTTTTCGCGCTGCCCGGGCGGAACGGGTCGGCTTGCGACGCCTGTACCGTCCCGAACCGCCGGCCGAATTCGAGCGTTCCGCGCGTTTGACAGGCTCGCGCACTCCTGAACCTATTCTTGAAGAAGATCTGCGAAGTCGATTTGCTCGCAATCAGCCGGACGAACGTTCCAGTGCGATACCCATCAGCCGAGCGGAGCCGATTCTCGCTCCGGTACGGCAGGCGATGGTTCGGAAGGAGACCGATGAAGTGCTTCCAGAGCAATCTGTCGTCAAAGGATTCGAATACGAGAAGGACCGCTTCATCCCGATTGAACCGGACGAACTGAAGAGCATCGCCCCGAAGACCTCGTCGGGTATGGAGATTCAAGAGTTCGTCGCGCTTCCCGACATCGACCCCGTCTACTTTGAAACTTCGTATTACGTGACGCCGGAAGAAGCGGGAGAGAAAGCCTACGCACTGCTGTATCGAGCCATGCAAACCACCAACCTGGTCGCCCTCGCGCAGTTTGCCATGCACTCGCGCGAACATGTGGTGGTCTTGCGGCCCGGCAAAACGGGTCTGCTGGCACACACGATGTTTTATGCCTCCGAAGTCCGCGCCGACGAAGAGTACCGCGCCGATCC
Source organism: uncultured Acidobacteriaceae bacterium (assembly GCA_963722935.1). GTDB lineage: Bacteria > Acidobacteriota > Terriglobia > Bryobacterales > Bryobacteraceae > Bog-105. Next base: position 2,009,766 of record CAVROY010000004.1, read on the forward strand.
CAGCCTGGTAGCCGAAAAAGAACTCGGTCTGGCTGAGATCCTGATTCGCTCTCTAGCTGCGCCTTTCGAACCTGCCAAGTATCGCGATCAGTACCGCGAACGGCTGGAATCGATCATCGCCAAGAAAGTGCAAGGCCAGCCGATCACGCCTGCCGCAGTCGGTCAGCGGCCGGCGGAAGTGGTCGATATCGCCGATGCGCTGCGCAAGAGCCTTGCAAATCTGAAGAAGCCCGCCAGCTCGGAACAGCCGCGCAAAGCTGAGGCAGCCGCTCCGCCGCGCGCCAGGAAGGCGTCTCGCAGCCCGAGCAAGTAGCGGCACAAAGATCGCCTGATGCCCGGATTGCCCTTATAACGACGTCCGTATAATGACAAATGACTTGAAGGTTGTATCGCTCTGTCTGCTAGTGAGCCTGTTCCCGGCGCTCGGGTACGGCGAGACGCCTTCTGAATTGGTAGACCGCGCCGAGCAACTGATTCGGAGCGGCGACAGATCAGGTGCGCTGGATGTGCTCGCGCAAGCTGCCCAAGCCGCACCATCAACGGCTGAAACGGAAGACCGTATCGGGTTTTTGTTCGCGGTTCTCGGCGAGAAAGCCCAGGCAATCGAGCATTTTCGCAAATCGCTAGCGATTGATGGGGCCTACGCGCCCGCGCACTATCACGCCGGCGTTGCGCTCTGGCAGGATAACGATCGGCGGACTGCCATCGGAGAACTGGAGACGGCCGCTAAACTGTCTCCCAACGTGTTCGACTACCATTACCGCCTTGGATCGGCATACATTCAGCTCGGGGATCTGGATCAAGGAATCGCGGAGCTGAAGCAAACTGTCGCGATTGACGCTTCGAAAGCCGCCGCCTGGGGCGATCTCGCATCAGTACTACAAAGTAAAGGCGATCTTGCCGGCTCTGTAGACGCATATGCGCACGCCCTAACCGCGGATCCCGCAAACGACTCCTTACGCAACAAATACGCCTATATGCTGATTGAGACACGGCAGGCGGAGCGCGGAATCGAAGAATCGCAGAAAGTGCTCAGCCATAATCCAACCGATACCTCGGCAATGATGAACATTGGCTACGCCAACCTTAAGAAGGGCGATTTCGATGTAGCCGAGCAGGCTTATCGCCGGGCATTGGCAGTGGAGCCCGATTCTGCGGCAGCCCATTACGATTTGGGTATCGCGCTCAAGATGGAAGACCAGCTCGAGGCGGCAAAGAAGGAGTACGGGGAGGCCGTTCGGCTCAATCCGGCATTACCGGAAGCTCACTACTCGATTGGGATTGCCGATTGGCAGCTTGGCGATTTCGACGGCATGGTGCAGGAAATGCGCGCCGCGATAGCGATCCGGCCCGATTATGCCGAAGCGCATTACATGCTGGGGATTGCGTTGAAGCAGACCGGCAATTTGGATGACGCAATTGCGGAGCTGAAGCAGACGATCGCCCTGAACCCCAACACGCCCGGTCCCTATAACACGCTGGGCCAGATTCTGCGAATTAAGGGCGACAAACAAGGCAGCGACGAAGCCTTTGCCACGGGCTCACGGCTGGGTCGGGAAAAGGATGCTCAGCTTGCGAACGCGCTGGACCAGGGCATGCGCGGCGAAACCGCTATGAAGCCGATGGCTAACCCGCCACGTTAGACTCAAGGAACAGGACCAGTTTTTCTGGCGTTTCGCTGGCATGATCTCTCGCAGGTCGTTCGTCAAATCGTTGTGCGCAACCATGCCGGTCTTCGCTTTCGACGACTTACTGGAAGGTGTCCCTCTCGGCGTTCAATTTGTCAACATCGCCCGGGAAGCTGGGCTAAACGCAAAGACGATTTTTGGAGCTGAAAATAGCAATAAGTATCTGCTTGAGACAACCGGTTGCGGTGTTGCATTCATCGACTTCGACAACGACGGCTGGCTCGATCTCTTTTTCGTGAACGGGACCCGCTTCGAAACGACTTATCCGAAAGGGGCCGAGCCCATCAGCCGCTTATATAAAAACAATCGGGACGGCACTTTCACCGATATCACACTCAAGGCGGGAGTGGCGCGCACAGGATGGGGTCAGGGTGTCTGCGCGGGCGATTACGACAACGATGGCTACGACGACTTATTCGTGACTTACTGGGGCAATTGCGCCCTCTACCACAACAACGGCAACGGCACGTTCACGGATGTCGCGCTCGAGGCCGGCGTTACAACACGCACCACGACCGGTCTCAAGCGCTGGAACACGGGCTGCGCATTTTCCGACTATGACCGGGACGGGCATCTGGATCTGTATGTCGCCAATTACATCGATTTCGATCCTAAAACGGCGCCGCTGCCCGAAAGCGGTCCGTGTCTCTATGAAGGACTAATTGTCGCGTGTGGACCTCCCGGCTTGCAGGGCGGAAGAGATATTTTGTTCCACAACAACGGCAACGGAACGTTTACGGATGTCTCGGAAAAAGCGGGCATCTGGAAAAAGCAAGGGACCTACGGCCTGGGCGTCTTGGCCGGCGATTTCGACAACGATGGTTGGCCCGACATTTACGTGGCGGACGACTCTGCTCCCTCCGCGCTGTTCAAAAACAATCACGACGGCACGTTCACGGATATGGGGCTCCAGGCCGGTGTGGCATTTGGGGCGGACGGCAAAACACAAGCTGGCATGGGCGTGTCGGCCGCCGATGTGTATGGAAACGGCAAGCTCGACATTGTCAAAACAAACTTCGCCGGGGATACCTCCAGCCTGTATCGAAATCTCGGCGACGGGAATTTCGAAGACATTACCTTTCAAGCCGGTTTAGGGCGAAATACGCGGTTCCTAGGCTGGGGAGCCTGCTTTCTCGATTTTGATAACGATGGCTGGCCCGATATCCTAACCTGCAATGGTCACGTATATCCCGAGGTGCGTGAAAAGGCGAGTGAATCGGGTTATCGTGAACGAAAGGTCCTCTATCACAATCTGGGAACCGGCAAGTTCGAAGATGTTTCGCAAGATGCCGGTCCCGGAATTCTGGAGCCAGTCCCGGGCCGCGGCTGTGCAATCGGCGATTTCAATAACGACGGCAATCTCGATATTGCCGTGAATTGCGTCAATGACGTGCCGCAACTCCTGCGTTGCGACAGTACGCTTAAGAACAACTGGTTGAAGGTTAAGACGGTGGGCACGAAGTCAAACCGCTCAGGCATCGGCGCGCGAGTCTACTGCAAGCCTGAAGGCGAGCATCAGCAGATGGATGAGGTCCGCAGCGGCGGCAGCTACATCTCGCAAAGCGATCTGCGCGTTCACTTCGGATTGAGGAAGGCGCCGAAGGCGGATGTCGAGGTACATTGGCCCAGCGGGCAGGTCGATAAGGTCGCGGGCGTGAGCGCGAACCGCGTCGTCACGATCGTCGAAGGAAAGGGCGCTACATGAAGTTGGTTCTTCCGCTCATGTTCGCGGCATCGATCGCCGCTCGGGCTGACGGCAATGGATACCTGGGCCGAGATGTATGCGCCGGCTGCCATAAGGACATAGCAGTGACGCAGGTGCAGACCGCGATGGCGCGGACGTGGCAGGGCAAAGAAACCAAGTTGCTGCCGACCACCGATTCAGAGGAACATATCGAGGGTCCCGAACCCGTTATCGATTACCTGGTCAAGAGAACTCCGCAGAGTTTCGAATTCCGCGTTCGCATGCCCGAGCGGCAAACCCTTAGTGTCCCCATCGCAGTCACGATGGGCGGCACACGCCACGGGCTCAGCTTCCTCGCTCGCATTCAGGACATTGAGGGCTCGCCGCTTCCGCGCGCGCCGCTGGTTGAGACACGCTATCTGTATTCGGTCGTTGCGCGCGAACTCGCATTGTCGCCTGGCTTTCCCATTGAGAAGCCGTCAACTTATCAAACGGCGCTCGGACGGGTGCTGTCGCCTGGTTTTGAGAAGAAGTGCCTCTCGTGTCATGGGCAGCCAAGGGCTATAGGAGCACACTCGGAGATAGGCGTGACATGCGAGGACTGTCATGGCCCCGGACGGCCGCATCTCGTCGCTCTCGGCCGCAAGACCACAGATAAGGGCATCTTAAATCCGCATAAGCTAGCGGTTGCTGATCAGATGCGCCCATGCGCTCAGTGCCACGCAGGATTTAGCAACGTTCAGGACCCCTTGCCTGACGATCTGCTGATTTCCGATCAAGTCACGGCATTGAGCAACAGCGAGTGCTGGAGGCAAACCGTCGGCCAGATCACCTGCGTGAATTGTCACAATCCACACCAGGATGCGCCCCGCGAGATTGTAGAGAAGCGCAGCGAACACACATGCCTGAGTTGCCACGCCAGCTCTGTGGCGCAGCACCCTGCGCTCTGCCCAGTAAATCGAGCCAGCGGGTGCGTCGGTTGCCATATGCCGGATGTGAAAGATCGTCCGCCGTTCGTGATTGCCGACCATTGGATACGGGTCTATCCCGAGCAGGGTGTCAGTTCCCCAAAACCGCAGACTGAATGGCGCAGCCAAGTTACGCCGAAACATCTCTTCCTTCGAATTATGGTGCTGGACGATGCCACGAAAGCAGCGGCTTTACGAGATCAGCTTGCCGGCGGCGCGTCGTTTTTCGATCTCGCGAGAGCGAATTCACTCGACCTAAATTCGTCCATGAATGGCGGTTTCCTGGGAGATGTAGACGCGGCGCAGCTCGATACCGCGTGGTCCAGTGCAGCTCTGAGCCTGCAACAAGGCGAAATTTCGCCTCCTATCGCCGGGGCAGGCAGGTACTTCATCATCCAGCGTATGCCGCGAGATTTCCGGCAAGAGGCACAAGTTCATTTCAACAAAGCGATGGACCTGCGCAAGCAAGGAAACGCGCAGCAATCGTCTGCTGAGTTGCTCGAAGCACTGAAAATTTATCCGCGCTTCCTGCGCGCGCTCACCTATCTCGGGGTGACGTATGCCGGGGCGGGAAATCCGCAGACCGCTGCCGGAATATTGAACGTTGCGATTCGGTTCTATCCGGATGATGCCGGGGCACACTTCAATCTTGGCATCGCCTATGGTGCGACTCGCAATTCCGACGAGATAGCGGAATATCGGAAGGCGTTGGAGCTTGATCCGGACCTGGTGCCCGGTTATCTGAACCTCGGCGCCGCACTATATGACAAAGGGCAATATGACGAGGCGATGCAGGTTTATCGGCGGGGCATTGATGTGAATCCGCTCGTTGCGGCACTGCATTATAGCCTTAGCGTTGCGTTGGAGCACCAGGGCAAAATGCAAGAGGCGCAGTCGGAAATGGCGCTCGCGCTTAAGATCGATCCTAAAGCGGCATCTCACTAAAGGAGAACGGCCGGAAGAGCTTGCGCTCTCCCGGCCGTTGTAACTTCCTTGCTCGCCCGATTACCAGCTAATCACGCCGGAGTACTGCACTCGACGCATCGACCCTCCATTGTTCGAGAACGCGATGTTGGTGATTTGACCAGGGTTCCCGCTCTGAATGTTGGAGTTGGGGAGATCGAGATTGGCGTGATTCAACGCGTTCGTTGCATCCATACGAAGCGTGAACTTAATTCGTTCAGTGATGCTGAACACCTTCATAATGGATGCGTCCATGTTCACAAACTGCGGTCCATAGAGCTTGTTAATCGGATAGTCTCCGAAGGTGTTGGGAGCGGGCTGGAGGAATGGCCCGCCAAGGCCGCCTACAATCCACTGGTTCCGGTTTGGATTTGCCGCGTACGGACTGCCACTGCCTTTATCCGGGATATTGTTGGGGCCGTTATACGGCTGGCCAGGATAGGAACTTAGAGTCGGGTAGAACGGGCGGCCGCTGTAGTACGTGAAAATGCCGCTTAGGTTCCAACCGCCGAAGACTGCGTCTACGAACCGGTTAGTATTGGCGCCGAACTTTCTTCCACGCCCGAACGGCAGATCGTAGTTACCGGCGAGCACCCACTGCTGCAGTGGGAAATCGCCGCTATTGACGTAATCAAGGTTCCGATCGTACAGGAATGTGTATGAGCTGGCCGGTGCGCCCGAGCTGGCTCCGCCACCTTCTCCTTGCGCGAGTTGGTAGGTGTAGTTGCCCTGAAGAGTGAGGCCGGCTGCTGCCTTGATCGTCCAAGTGCCCTGGAAGGAATCGTACCGGCTGTTCGAACAGTTGCAGTAATCGTCAATGGCGCTGGTATTTCCGTAGTTGTAGCGTGAACCGTAGAGGCCGTCGAAGGGACGAAGCGTGTTCTGGTTACCAGTGAAGCCGGGCAGAAACAAGATTTGATTGGCATCGTAGGTATCACCGCTGATGCCGTTTGACTCGTTCCGACCCGAGTTCCCAACGTATCCGGCGGTGAAGGCAATCTTACTCGTCACCTGTCGCTGTACAGTGAAATTGTAGGCGTACACCACCGGCATATGGAAGAGAAGCGGCCGGGTTTTGCAATCCACTCCGGCAGGACACGGCAGAGTACCCTGTGGGCTGACACTCAATGCCGGAGGAGCCGGAGGCCCACTCGCCAATGTGAAGACATCGCAGAAATTGTTGCCGCATGCCCCCTGTTGAGTTAGACTTTGGTTCGCAAGAACAGGCGGATTCTGGGTAACGTTATGGCCGAAGGTGGAACCGAACGTTCCCAGGCTATATGACCAGCCATAACCCGTGCGAATGACGGTTTTGGGATTCAGTTGGTACGCAATGCCGAGCCGCGGAGCGAACATCTTCCAGTTCTGCTGTTGAAACCCATGGCTGCTGATCTGGTCGTAGCCGAAGACATCCAGCAAGCCCGTGTCTAAGTTGTACTCGGCGCCGTTTCCCGGCTGATTGACTGTCTCCGGAAAGATCATTTCCCAGCGCAAGCCGTAAGTAATAGTGAGCTTTGGATTCGGGCGCCATTCGTCCTGGGCATACCAGAAGACCCGTTTCTGTCGCTCCTCCGCGTCGGTGCTGGAACTTACATAACGGGTAAAACCGGTGACATCACCTAACAAGAACGTGGCTAAACCAAGACCGCCAGAAGAAAGGGCCCCCGTCCCATTGCCCAGCCCGGTCATGTTGGCGTTGAAGCTCAGTTCGCCAGCCCGATGGCTATCGCTGGGAACCCGAAGATTCTCCGCGTACCGGAGGTTGACACCAAACTTGAAGCTGTGGTTGCCGTGGACTTTGCTGATGTTGTCCACGAACTGATACTGCCGTTCGTTCTCGTCGAGCGGGCAGTTGCACGCGTTAACATCCAATGCGTAGCCGAGCTTCATGTCGCTGCCCGCACTGCTGCTTATATTCTGTTGCCGAATGTCGAAATACGGCAACCCGGACGTGTAGAAGTTGTCGCGATTGAGACCGGGAATGCCGGCGTCGGTCGCGGGACTCGAGCCCACGCCGTTCGGCACATCGGTGACATGGTAATGCAGAAAGCCGAAGCGGAATTCGTTGATCAATGTCGCGCTGGCAGTGTACGTCCAGCCCGCCGCCAGACTCTGGTTGAGAGTGGTAGAGCTGCCTGCGTAATTCGCGTTGTTGAAGCTGGGTCCGCCGGCTAACAATCCGAATGCGCCGGGCGCACCGAGATCGAATGCGGCATAGCTATAGCGCCCGAAAAACGTGTTTTTCTGATTGCCGTAATAATCCCAACGAGTGTTCCAGACGTTCCCATTATTCGTTAATGAGCCGCTGGACGTGAAGTTGTTATACGGCTCGACGGCACCATTGGGGGCCAGAGTCGTTGTGTTCGGCAGCGGAAAGTAATTCAGGATCGCCAGGGCCTGGGCCGGTATCTTGTTCGCAGGGATGAGATTGCCCGTGAAAACAGTTCGGCCAGCGCCCGTGCTGGTATTGCCGGTGGTTGGATCGTAGATCTGATACTGCGAACCGCCGGGGAGGGTGAGCCAATCGCCCAAATTACCCGTTCGATCCTGCGCCGTTGGGACGCTGGCAAGAACTGACCCGCCTTTTAGGTTGCGAGTCAATTGGGCATCCCCGAAGAAAAACAGCTTGTCCTTAATGATCCGTCCGCCGATTGAACCGCCGAACTGGTTTTGGTGAGTAGTGGGCGTATAGGCGCCGGCATGGCCGCCGATCGGCGTATTCTCTGTGAACGGATTGCGGCCGAAGTCCTGGAAACCTGGCGTGTTGAGGAAGATGTATTCGAACGCATCACCGTGGAAGGCGTTGGTTCCCGATTTCGTGGAATACGTGAGGAGGCCCGCGCTGAACGTATCAAACTCCGCGTCGTAGTCCTGGTTGGCTTGCTTCACCTCATTCACAGAGTCGAATGTGGGATTGACTACGAGGATGCCAAGAATGGGATCCTGATTCACTGTGCCGTCCAGGTAGTAGCCAGTCGCGTAGAAGGGCTGGCCATTTACTTGTATCTGAACGCTGCCCTGCGGGTCTTCGTCGGCCGCGTGAGCCCAACCCTGCTTGATGGTCCCTGGATCCAGGAGCTCGAAAGCCTGCAAGTTGCGGCCGATGCTGGGCAGTTCCGAAATCTCCTGTGACGTGAACGTCTGGGCCACATCGGCGCGGTCCGTCTGAAGCAACGGGGCCGCAGCGGTCACCTCCACCGTCTGGTTCACGTTGCCGACCTGCATCGCGGCGTTGAACTGAGTGGCTTGGTCAACCTGTACCGTAAGTGCATTCGAGACGACTTTTTGGAAGCCGGGCGCCTCGATCGTGACAGTATATTGATCTGGTATCAGCTGGCCTTTTGAATATTGTCCAGATTCATTAGTTGTCACCTCCGACGAAATTCCTTTCGTCACGTCGGTGATCGTTACTTTGGCATTATTAACGGCCGAACCGCTTGGATCAGTAACTGTGCCGATAATACTGCCGAAAACTTGTTGGGCAATGGCGCTGCCGCTAAAAGTAACGAGCAGTGCTAGAAAAACACAAAAACAGTAATAGAACCCCTTGCATCCGCGAGCCATAACCTTCTCCTTGGAAGTTAACAATTACGCAACCCAGCATCTTCGGCCCGACCTAAAGCCGAAGGTTTAGAACTCACACCTTGCAGTAGTGTACTCGAAATATACCTGATTTGTACCCCCAGAATATTCTTTTTTGGCTACCCTTTGCGCGACGGACCGGAGAACAGTAAGATACCTCGCTTATGTTTCTGAGGCGTCCCGAGGGAATGTCGAGCTTTTCTTCGGAGGCAACAAGTGGCCAAGTGCGTAGTACTATCGAGCATTCATGTGGTGGCGACTTGCGCTCTGGAGTCTGTTGCCCGCGATGGTCACGGCTGCGCCTGCGGCTGTGGAATGTGCTGGATGCCATCCAGCCGAGGTTAGACTGCATAGCGGTACCCGAATGGCCAACGCCATGGTTCCGGCGCTGGAAAGCGCCTTTTCACGGAATGTACTGCAACGACCATTGCGCGAATCGGCCGATGGGTATTTCATGTCTTACCGCCAGGTACAAAACGGATTGGCGGTGGTAGCATTCCGCGGAACGGATCGTGCAGAGGGCTTCATTGAATGGGTCATCGGAGCAGGAGCGCAAGGCCAAACGCCCCTGGTGAGCGCCGCGAACGGCACGCTTGAGTCTCGTGTCAGCTACTTCCCTCGGCTCCAGCGCTATGGCGTCACGATCGGTCAACATGCCGGAGCATCCCTCAATGCGAAGGCGGCGCTCGGATTGAGGCAGAACAACCGTGATCTGCAATCGTGTATTGGCTGCCATTCGACCGCAATTACGGGCGATCTTAAGCCGGTGATCCCGGGTGTCCAGTGCGGGCGCTGCCATCTCGGAGCTGACGAGCACGCGCGAGGTCATGGTATTCCTTCCAATCCGGGCAAAATGGCGGCCCCGGAACAGGTCCGGTTCTGCGGCAACTGTCATCGTGTCAAGCCGCCGGTAGACGATGCGCAGCTGGAGAATGTCCGGTTTCAGCCTTTTCGCTTAATGAAGAGCCGGTGTTTTTCGGGTGGCCTGCTCGCATGCACGACTTGCCATCCCGCACACCAGGACGCCCGGCGCAACGATCCGGTCTTCTATAACGAGAAATGTCATGCGTGCCACGACGGCCGCGCCATGCACGTCGATCAGCGTCGTCAGGGAGACTGCATTGGCTGTCACATGCCTTATGTGCAACTGCACCCGGCTCTGAAGTTCACAGACCACTTCATTCGAGTTGTCAAACCCGGCGACCTGCCCGCCGAAGTCATTCGGCAGCGCGGTATCGGCTCCTGAGTCGCAACCCACCCTTATACTTTTGATATGCCGCTTGTCTTTCTGGCGCTGCTGCTGTCGGCGGCCGGAACGGATGACCCCCACGCACGCGGCGTAGAGCTCTACAAACAGCAAAAATACGCCGACGCCGTGGCTGTGCTGGAGAACGCGGCGAAGATTGAAAAGCCGGGTACTCCCGAGTATAAAGAATCCTCGCTGCTTATCGGTCAGAGCTACTTCATGCTGTCCCAAGCCCCCAAAGCGATTCCATGGCTCGAGAAAGTCCCGACCGTGAACGAAGCCAATTACATGCTCGGCTACGCCTATCTGCAAACCAACCGCGAGGCCGATTCGGAAGCCGCGTTCGCGCGGTTGTTCGATCTGAAACCGGATTCCGCGGCCGCTCACCTGATGGCTGGTCAGATGATGCTGAAGCAGGAATACGAGCCTCAGGCTGTCACGGAAGTAAGCAAAGCGTTAGCTCTCGATCCGAATCTTCCGGAGGCTCATTTCCTGCTCGGAGAGATCGCCATCTTTCGCGGACGTCTGGATGAGGCAACAGACGATCTGAAAAAAGAATTGAGCCTCAACCCGAACTTTTCGATGGCCTGGTACCGGCTCGGCGACATCTATTCGCGTCAGGAAAAGTGGGATCTCGCGATCCCGAACCTGCAACGCGCCGTTTGGTTGAATCCGGACTTCAGCGGTCCTTTCATTCTGCTGGGCAAGTGCTACTTCAAGAGCAGAAATTACACGAATGCGGAAGGCATCTTGCGCAAAGCGCTGAAGCTGGATCCGCAGAACGCCTCGGCCGTTTATCTTCTAGGTCAAACGCTTATGCTGGCCGGAAAGAAAGACGAAGGCCGGGCTGAGCTGGAAAAATGGAAGACGTTGAAAGAGCCGCAGCAGCCTTAAGGCCTGGCGAGGCAGGGAGCTTGAGCGCATGATGGATTCGGCCCTTCTGCTGGCCGCCTTGCGACGCTATTGGGGGTACGAAGCCTTCCGTCCTCTTCAGGAGGGCATTATACAAAATTTGCTGGACGGCCATGACGTCGTGGCCGTGATGCCCACTGGCGGAGGAAAATCGTTGTGCTATCAATTGCCCGCCGTGGTGAGTGAACGCACTGCCGTAGTCATCTCGCCCTTGATTGCACTGATGCAGGATCAGGTAGCGCAGCTCACGCAGATGGGCATTCCTGCGGCGTTCATCAACAGCGCGATTCCTCAGTCGCAACAGTCCGCAATGATACAGCGGGCGAGACGCGGTGAGTTCCGTCTCCTTTACATTTCTCCCGAGCGTCTGGCGCGCGCCGATACCGTGAATTGGTTACGATGCGTGCCTATCGGGTTTTTCGCTATTGATGAAGCGCATTGCATCTCCGAATGGGGCCACGAATTCCGTCCCGAATACCGGCTGCTGAGCGGCTTGCACGAAAACTTTCCGGGCCGCCCCATCGCTGCTTTTACCGCCAGCGCCACGCGGCGCGTGCGGCACGACATCGTGATGCAGCTCCGGATGGACGACCCACGCAAATACATCATGAGCTTCCATCGACAGAATCTGCGCTATCTGGCGAAGCAGTGCCGGGACGAGAACATGCAAATGCAGTTCCTAATGGCCGCTCTCAAACAGCACGCCAGCCAGAATGTAATCGTCTATGCGGCAACTATTGCACGTGTGGAGGAGGTCGCCGACGATTTGCGCAACCTGGGTGTCGCGGCAGTGCCCTATCACGGCCAGATGTCCACCGAAACGCGCAAGCGCAACCAGGAACTCTGGATGTCGGATGAAGTGCGTGTGCTCGTGGGCACTATTGCCTTCGGCTTGGGCATCAATAAACCTGGCGTGCGTGCAGTGATCCACTTATCGTTGCCGAAATCGATCGAGCAGTATTATCAGGAGGCTGGGCGAGCGGGCCGCGACGGAAACTCCGCCGATTGCCTGCTGCTGTGGCAAAAAAAAGACACGGCGCTGCTGGCCTACTTCATCGAACAGACCAAGGATCGCGCTGAACAGGAGCGCGGCTGGCAGCGCTATCGCGATGTGAAACGTTTCGTTGAAAGTCCGCTCTGCCGCCACCGCCAGATCTGTCTGCACTTCGGAGAACGTCCCAAATGGGACGTCTGCGGGATGTGCGACATCTGCTCCGAATCGCCGCATTGGTTTCCGGGAGAACGCGCCCACGTGCCAATTGCGAAAATACCCAACCCGCCACCGGTTTCCGTTGCGGCGCCCGAAGGATCGAATCCGGAGCTGCTGGAGTATATGCGCCAATGGCGGCTCGAAATGTCGGGGCGCCAAAATATTCCGGCCTTCATGATTCTGCACGACAGCGGCTTGGAGGATCTGTGCCGGAAACGGCCGAGCACCGCCGCTGGATTGCTGCATGTGCTGGGTATCGGTGAAAAAAAGGCCCAGCTCTACGGAGAGGCGATTCTCAATGCCGTGCAGCAGTTCCGCCTGGGAGCGCGCGCTACCGCACGCGAAGAACGCAACGAACTGCCTGCGGAGGAGACCGTGCGGCTCCTTAAAGAAGGCCGCAATCTCCAGGAAATTGCCGAGATCAGGCAGCGGCGCCTCAACACCATCCTGGACACGGTAGCCGATCTGGTGGAAAAGGGCCGTATCGAGTTCGACGAGCGCTGGATTGCCCCAGAGCGCATTCACGAAATTGAAGAAGCCGCTGCCCGGGTGGGGCTTGAGCGAGCAAAGCTAATCAAGGATGCCGTAGATAAAGGCATCAGCTATGGCGAAATTCGTCTGGTGCTCTGGCGGCTCCGCCACACGCAGGTCGCCCAATCCGGGGCATGAAGGCCGCTTCGCGTGCAGTCAACTGATCCGAACGTTGCTCCTACATAAATGCTATAAGTGCACCGCATGGCCGCGGATGGAACGGGCAGGCCCTTCCTCGCCAGTAGAACTGTATTCAACTGCGACTTCCGATAGTCTCTTGAAGAGGCGCAACCGTTTCAGAGCGACGGACGAGCCCGATCGATCCTTCAAAGGAGCTACAACAATTATGAAGGTCACCCGACGCAACTTCTTGAATGCAACCACTGGAGCTGGTGCTTACGCCGCGCTTTCACCCTTTGTTTCAAAAGCACAACAACCCTCTTTCGATCACCCAGGACTTTACTGGCCGCCGGACCAAGCGCTGCCCTCTTTTTCCCCGCCCGTTCATCTCGACGCCGCAAACATTCAGCAGCTTACCGGGGACCAACAGGTGCTGCTCACCACCCTTCAAGGAATCGTCAATCGACGCCAGCCGCGACTGTATTGGTTCATGAGCGGCGACAACACAGATCAAACCTGGCTCAACACACTCCGGACGCCCAATACGGTCACTGCCGATCCGCTAAGCCTCGTCGGCAAATACAGCAGCGAGATCAACGGAGCTATTCTCTACGATCCCGCTATTCCGGACACGATCAACGTCGCGACTAGTCTCGCCGGTATCATGTGCGGCGTCATTGCTACAGCCGATTTGGCGAGCCAGTACGGGTTCCCGATCCTGGAAGATCTGCGTGGCCGATTTTCCAACAAGATCGATGCCTATAACTGGTTAATCGATAACTACTGGCCGCAACTGACGCCGCGTCTCCTGACGGGCATCAGTCCCGCCAGTCCGACTCCCGCAACGGGCGTCAACTGGACCACCTTGCTGGAGGAAACGACTCACGTTCACGATGCCTCAAACAAGGCCGTTTACACAGCCGATCTGACTCCACTCCTAGGCGGCCCAGCCATCGACGTTCGCTTTCAGGATTCATTTCAAAACGACGGCTGGGGTCCATCGGTGCAGCAGGTCACGGTTCTCGCAGACGGGAAAATCATCGCCTCCTTCCAGCCCGGAACAGCCGCCGAAGGGCCGTTTCTCTATGAAGCCGATAGTTCTTCTCTCGCCACGGGCTGGCGGTTTGCCGACAATACTACTTACTTCATCTATCGTTTCGTGGCACCGGCAGGGACCAAAGCTCTCAACTTGCAGGTACTGATGTGGAACCAATATCTCGTTACGGCCACCAATGCCGTACCCCTGGTCTACGTTCCATTTCCCAATCTGCGCGATTACATCGTCGCAACTCGATCGCTGGTCTTCTGGCTCGATCCGGCACTACCCGGCGAAGCCAGTCTATTTGCCCAGATCCTGCAGAAGGTCGCACCGGATACTCCATACCTGGGCTGGTTCGTGGGCGGACACGAAGACCAAGGAGTCACTTTGTGCTCACAAAACGGCGTTGTCGTGGGGGCGGCCGACTTCCTGATTAATGCTACAGTCTTCGGCGGCGTTCGCGCGCCAATTCGTCCGTTCCAGCCCTACTCACCTCCGCCGGCGCTTCAAAACAAAGTGTATGTCACTCTTACCATGAGCGAAGGCGACAACCTGCAATACGACGAGCATCGCCTGCGCACGATCTGGGACGATCCTAATCGCGGCAAAATGCCACTCAATTGGAGCATCAGTCCGCTCCTGCTCGATGCCGCGCCAGCCATGCTTAACTACTACCAGACCACCCAGAGTTCCAACGACTTCTTCGTTGCCGGACCCTCCGGCGCGGGCTACACCTATCCTGGCGACTGGCCATCCGCCGATCTTCCCAGTTACACGCAGCGAACAGGCCGTTACATGGCACGCACCGGCATGAACGTGATTTACACGCTGAATCGCCTGAACGGAACCAACATCGATTTAACCAATGCTGTTGCGGAAGACTACGTTGAATATGTCCGTCTCCTAGGTGTCCTAGGTAACTGGGTCTCTACCTGCTACCTCATGACGCCGGCGGGCCTTCCAGTGATGACTCAAGTAGGCATCAGCACTGTCGGGGATGGGCAAGCCGCTCTCGCCGCGGCGACACAATCCTGGAACGGCGATAGCCCGCTTTTCGTTGCACTCGGTGTATTGGCATGGAATATGGCGCCGACTGACGTCAGCTCACTCGTATCATCGTTAGGGACTCAATACGAGGTTGTGCGCGCGGACGTTTTTTTTGAGTTGATTCGAAAAACGCTGAGACATTCGTAACGGCGTTCTTCCAGTTCTTCGCCCCGCGTTAAGCTCCAGAGCCTCTTCGCTCACCCCGGCAGCCCTAAGGCCGCCCCGCAAGCTGCGCCTGCGCGCGCGCTAAATTGGCCCGTGCCGCCTGATGTTCCGGGTTCAATCTCAGCGCCTGCTCGAAAGCCCGAATCGCGGCGGGAAGGTCGCCGGTAATCGCCAGGACGGTGCCGAGGTTTGCCTCGAGGTCGGCATCGTTCGGCTTCAATCTCGCGGCTTCGCGGAAGTGCGGCAATGCATCCGCATACCGATGTTCCAGAAAATAAACCGATGCGAGACCGGCCTGCGCGTCGCTGTCCTGCGGCGTCGTTTTTAACAGCGATTCGTACTCCGTCGCCGCTCCATCCAGTTCGCCCGAAGCCGCGAGAGCCCGCGCCAGATTGTAACGGGCATTCGAATACGATGGTTCCAGGCGCAGGGTCTCACGTAACTGTACAATCGCGTCCGGAATGCGGCCATCCAGCAGCAACGCAGCGGCCAAGCTGTTTCGTGCGGTCGCGCTGTCCGGTTCCACTTTCAAGGCATCTTTGTAATACGAAATCGCTTCGTCGAATTTGCCGCGCAGTTGCAGCACGGCCGCCAGATTGTAATGCGCCAGAAAATCGGCCGGATACTTTTCGAGACGTCTGCGCATCAGCGCCTCCTGAAGCGCCAAGCGCGGATCGTCGTGGGCGCCCGGACGACTCTCCGGCAAAATCTGCAGCCACACATGCCCCATTTCATCGACGCTGCGGTCTCCGGTTTTCACTCGCTTGGGCGGATTGTTGGGATTACGCGGATTCGATTCGGAATTGTCGTACGTGATGCGCATCGCGATCTTGGTCCCCCTGGGAAGCGGCACAGGACGCCGGTATTCATAGACGGCCTGCCAGTTGATGTCCCAATCGGGAATGCGAATCAACCATCGTCGCGTGCCATCTGGAAGCGTAGCCCAGGCTTCGATCAGCTTCCCGAGATAATGCGCGTGTGGGTAAATCGCGAGCACTTTCGCATCGATAGGAAGCGTGAGGCTGTCGCTCACAGTGAACGTTCGATCGCCGGGCGGGATATCGATCGCGCCGTCATGTTCCAGTTGCACCAGCATTGGAAAACGCGTCGGCGCATGCGCGGCGAAATAGAGCCCTACTTCCGCCTGCACGGTCTCTCGTTTTCCGGTGGGTTGAAGATGCAGATTCACTACCAGATCCGTGTTCGGGTCTAACCGCCAGCTCATGTCGTCCGGTTCGGGATGCAGAACTGTGCCGGGTTTCCAAAACAGAAAGTGTGAATCGGGATCGAAATCGTTTGCCGCTGCCTCCGTGATGACATCCATTCCTGGAAAACCGGGGCTGCCGTCCTCGCCATCGCGCCTGCGGAGCGATTGCGTCCGGTCCAGCACGATATTCGCGTGATGCACGACGCGCGTGTTGTCGAGCCGCAACTCGATGCCGCGAACGTATTTCGTCTGCGTTAAGCCTGTAGGGATGATGAAGTTCCGAAAAATATCGCTGCCGCTAGCGTGCATGACGAATGGCTTCGGCATTCTCAGGATTAAATCTGGCGGACCCATCTGCCACTCGCTCGTGAAACGCGGTACAGGGGGCAAATCGTCTGGACGGCCTTCCAGCTTCCCCTGCTTCACCCAATCGGAGATCAGCCGGATCTGCGCGTCGCTCAACCTGCGTTCGTCCGCGAACTGTCCATAACCGGATTGCGGCGGCCACGGCGGCATATAGCGCCGCTCCGTCACCGCGGCAATCTGGGAGGCATGCTTTCGCACATCCTCGTAATTAAGCAATGAGAACGGGCCGATTCCGCCCTCGTGGTGGCACGGCGCGCAGTTGCCGAAGAGGATTGGCGCGATGTCTTTGTTGAACGTAACAGGCGCGGCTGCCAGCGGGAGCGCAAGCAGCGCAACACAAAACCGGATCACTCGAGTTTCAGCTCTTCTCTAGAATCTCATTCCGCTTGTCTTGCCGAGTTGTGAGCAGCTCAAGCTCCTCCAGCGTGCGTGGCCAGTCGGATCCCAGGAGCCGCGAGAGTCCGCGATCCGCCAGAATTTTTCCGCCCGTCTGGCAATGCGCACAATAATTTGTCTCGTTGTCCGCATAACGGATTCGCTGGATTTTTTCGCCGCATCGCGGGCACGGCTCGCCATAGCGCCCATGCGCCGCCATATCGGGTCGAAACGCCGTTACGTGTTCCGGAAAGCCTTCTCGCGCTTCGGTCGTCAGACGCTCCACCCATAGCATGAGCGTTTCTCGCGTCGCATTGTACAGCCGCTTCATCTCGGCGTCTGTCAATTTCTGAGTGTGCGCAATGGGCGAAAGCTGACCGGCATGCAGAATTTCATCCGAATACGCGTTGCCGATGCCGCTCAGAATGCGTGGGTCGGTAAGAGCGCGCTTGAGCGTGTGATTTTCGGCCGCGATCCTTCCCTGAAATTCCTGGTAGCTCGCCTCAAATACTTCCAGGCCGCCCGGATTCAAAGCCGCGAGACCCTGTTCCCCTTCGACGAGATGCAGGGAAGCACGACGTTTCGTACCGGCTTCGGTGAGTGTCAGAGTTCCGTCCGCGAAATCGAAAGCCGCGAGACTCTGCCGGCCCGAAAGCTTCGCTTTCGGTGAACGCCAGTGCAGCCGGCCTGCGATCATGAGGTGCAACACCAGCCAGGTGCCACCCTCTAGACCAATGGCGATGCGTTTCCCGATTCTGCGCAGCTCGTTTACGATCCGTCCCTCGGCTGCCGCGATCGGCGGCTGAATCGTGCGAAGTAGAAATGGATTCGCCAATCGAATCTGCTCCACCGGTTTTCCTAAAATGCGCGAGTGCAGCGCTTCGATATACGCTACGATGTCCGGGAGTTCAGGCACGTCCGCGAGAACAGATCTATTGAGGCGGGAACTGGCGGACTACCACGTTGTCGTTCTCGTCGAAAACGCGAACGGCCAGGAGGTGCCCAGTCTCATACGGTAGAGCGTAGCTCAGTTCTCTCGAATCGGTCACTTTGTTGGCCGGAGCGAGGAGCGTCCAATCGCCGCCATCGATAGAATATTCGGCCTTGTCGATCCAGCTCAATGCATCTTTGGCCGTGAAGCGGAGCGTGCCGGTCGAGCCGTCCTTGGTTGTCGACAGAACAGTAACCTCCGGAGGCGTGTTGTCGATCGTAAACGGGTCGCTCTCGAGCGATGAGCTGAGCGCGTCAGCGGGCGTGTTTCCCGGCGCATCGCTCGCCGTGATGCGGGCAACGTATTCGCCGTCCGGGAACGCAGCGCTGTCGAACGAGTAATAGTGTTCCTGCAGCTTGTCTTTCAAGGTTCGCCACAAACGATCGTTCTTGCCGCGTAATTCCACTCGGTAAGACAGCGAATCGGCATTGACGTCGCTGGCGCTCCATCGAATCGTCACGTAGCCCTTGCTGTACTGCAGAGTCGCGTTGCCCGAGCCCTCGCCGGAAGGCGTGCCGGAACTGGGTCTCCTTTGACCTACCGCTTGGACCGTGATGGTAACCGGCGATCCGGACGGCATGACGGTTCTTTCGATGTTGAGACCTGCCGATTCGCGATAGTTGAACGGTGCAATCTCGATGGCATTTACGCGGGGCGCGATATTTTTCGGCAGGTAAGCCAGGTCGATGAGGCTCAGAACCGGTGAGTCGTTTTGAGTGCCGCACTCCAACGTGAGGCGATACTGCAGGAAACGAGCCGGCGGAGATTGGATCTGGCCACCCAACGCTGTAACGTTCACCTTCGACCAGGGACTCCAGTTCATTTCGGGGTTGCTGAGATTACCGCTTCGAGTTTCGAGCGTGATGGTTCCGCCGTGCAGCGCATCGGTTAAATGCGCTTTGCCCCAATACGCAAAGTCGGCGGCATCATGGACTGTGCTTTCGAGCGTGCCCTTCATTTCCATTCCCGGTCCGATCGAGTACACGTTTCCGACGTTCCCCGTCACCGCGTAGACCATGCCGTTTCGCCCTTGCAGAAATGCCGTGACCTGGGTAGGGGGAGCATTCAGAAGCTGAGTCGAGAGCTGATCGGAATCGATGCGGTAGATCAGGCCTTTGTTGCCTGTGCCGACGAGCGGCTTGCCCGACGCATCGAATGCGATGGCATAGATCAGATCGGACGGTGAACTCCAGACGCGCTCGGCGAAGCCGTCTTTCTGGATGCGGTACAGATCGGAACCGCCGCCGACCGAAGCGCTCAAGGAGCCTATCGGGGGAGCGAGCATGGGCGGGTTCGTCCCGGCACGCGGCGTGCCGTTCGGAGCGACCGGAGCGGGATTCGACGGAAGAATCGGCGCGGGGCCGGTGACCGAGGGCGCAACGGCTTTACTGCCGATCGAGGAAGCATAGATAATGCCGTCGTGCTCGGCCACTGCGGTTACTTCGCGTTTGCCGGTTTCGTACAGAACAAAACTTTCGCCCGTAGGAGCGATGCGAAGCACCAAACCGCTCGGCTCCGTTCCGACGATCAGATTACCCGCCTCATCGACAATCATCGACCGTGCGTGGGTCTCGCCCGTGTCCGCGAACTTCGATCCTTTTCCGTCGGGTGTCACGCGATAGATCAGGCCGGCATCGCCGGTAGCGACAAACAGATCGCCGGCGCGGTTAAACGCCATGGCCCAGATGTATTTGCACTTGGGATCGAAAAAGAGCTGTGGCTTGCCGTTCGCGTCGATCCGGTAAATTTTGGCATCGGGCAGCACGGCCGCGTAAACCCGGTCGTGCGAATCGACTGCCAGGGCATGGATTTCAAGCCCCGCAATTTCGGACAGCGCTTTCGGTTTGCCGTTGTGCGGAAGCTCATAGATTCTGGTCGTGGCCCCCGTCGGCGCTCCGCCCGCGTAGTACAAATCGCCTTTGGAATCTTGCGCGATCGTCCAGAGATAAGGCACGTTGGTGCTGTCAAGCTCTTTGAATTCGGGAGCCAACGTGATATGACCGTCGCTGCGAAGTGAAAGGTGCTTCACCGCGCCGCGTGCAAATTCCGCCTGGTCGGACTGCTCCCAGACGTGAGTTTCGACGGCAAACAAGAAAGGTGCGGCGGCCGCGAACAAAAACAGAGGTGCGGCCCTACAGAAGCCGGAGAAAAGATGCATGAGAAAGTGAGTCGGAGTGTTCAGTTGACGTAAATTTTCAGGGAGTAACTGCCGGTGACTACTCTGTCGAAGCCGACGGAGGTCTGCTCATGAGCACTTTCCGGCGAGCTGACGAACTCGTGATTGGTGGCGCGGCCGCTTTGCATCACATTGAGCACCGAAGCGGGCAGACTGGGCAATATTTTTTCGTCGGAATAGACAGTTGGCTCCGATTCGATCAGCGAAACGTACAGCCGGTCGTTCGAGCGCTCTTCATTAAGCATCGCGACGGTCTGGGGAATATCTTCGATGCGGTTCAACGAGCTGGCGATGTTCTGAAAATGGCTGAGCGTGTCGGCATCGCTGAACAGAATCTGGTGCTCGCCGCGTGCCAGCCCGGCCGGAATCTTCACGTTCACGGTGCGCTCGATGCGCTCGCCGCGATAGGGTCGCAGGAACACCTTCACGGGAATTTCGCTTCCCGGCGTCACCTTGTTGTCGGCGATCCATGCGGATTCAATTTGCGCAATGCGCCGTTCGGGAAGCAGATCCACCGAAACATCCACCCCGTCGAGTTTCGGAAGCTTGTTCGAGTTAATAAATAAGCGATTGAATTTGTCGCCCCACCAGCCGGCTAGCAGCATCGGCGTCGGAATTTGAGTTTCGGCCGGCGCTTGCATAGTCGTGAGCTGGATGCGATGCTGGCCTTCCACCTTGAGCTCGCCATGCAGCCGGTACGTGGCTTCTTCCGAAAAGTCGTTAAGGTTTGAGATCGAATTGAACAGCGTCGCCATCATCAGATACGGCGTCCATTTCTGATCGACGAAAACGTTGAAGTGAAAATCGCGCGATTTGCGCACGTTGTTCCGCTCGTCATAGGACTTGACGTGCATCGTCACCGGGATCATCTGCGCGGTTGCGCCGAGCTCGCCCGCAATTCCGCTGTGCCGATCCTGGCGCAAGGCACCCACGATTTCCGAGGCATTGCCCATTTTCGTGGGCTGATAGGACGAGGCTAGAGTCGTGATGATCTCTTCCTTGGCGAGTGGCATGTCCACCGGCCCAAGATTGAACATCGGGTGCCCGAACGCCAGAATGCGCTTGCCGTCGTTGTACGTGACAGTTCCGCCTCCCGTCATGGTCATGTCGCCGGAAACCAGAACTGCGGCGATGCTTTCGCCAGGTTGCAGCGCAGTAGCCCAATCTTTGGCCGGTTTGGCGGAATCGAGCCCTCCGCCCGCGCCTCCTGCCGATACGGTGAGGCCGAGTTGGGTGAAAATCGGCCCGAAAGCTTGCACCGCTTCATCGGTGAAGCCCGACATCGAAATGGGAGTAGCGATCGGTACCATCTCGGGCGTTTCGGGCAGGCGGGCCGAAGGACTTGCGGCCATTACGCGCGTGAGAAGTTCGCCCGGGATCGGCCGAGAAACGTCGGCCGCTTGAATCTTATCGGGAGTGCGGGCGGCGGAGGGACGCGACGCGTCGAAATCGTTCACCTCGAGCATTAGACCGATCGGCGTGATGCCGCAGATCGCATCCGGCGAGAAGACGCTCAATCGCAGAGCGATGGCGCCTACCAGTTTGCCGTCGATATAGACCGGGCTGCCACTCATACCGGCGGCCACGTTGGTACGGATCGCTTTGCCGCCCAGCTTACCGATGATGATGTCCTCGCCGGGACCCCACATGTTCTTCCATACGCCGACGATCTCCACGGGAACCGGTTCGGGATGCATGCCTTCAAAAACCGTCCACGCCACGGCGTGCATACCGGGTTTCAGGGCGCTTTCAGGGAAGACTTGGACTTTCCCCGCCTTCGGGGGAACCGCCGTTTCCGGCATACCGGCGCCATGGCCACTGCCCGCGAGCGAAGCGGCGATCACTGAGAGCGGGAGAATAATAGAGGATAAAAGTGCTCGTTGGAGCATAAAAATACCTTCTCGATCCGTCAAAATTCGAGATCCGTGGTCACGTCAACAGAGATCGGTCACCGGATGCCTCATTATCCCGCAGATTGCGCAAGGTTTTTCGAAGCGGGTCTCCGCTCGTCATAGGAGCGTGCGCTGCGCAACGAAACATGGTGGTTTCATAACGTTAAATTCGTCCAAAATGATGCATTCCCGCCCGGAACGGGTCAAACAATAGAATTGGGATTGTAGACTGATTCCGAAGCGTCCAGGAAACCAAAAACAACAAGAGGAAGAGATCAACGAATGTTTCGACGTACACTCGCGGTTGCCGGTTCTCTCATATTATGCGTGGCTGTAGGCGTGGGGGTTGCGTCCGGCCAAAAGAGCAAGGGCGATCCGGATAAAGGCAAAGATGTTTTCAACGGGCAGCAATGCACCATGTGCCATAACGTGGATTCGCCCGACAAGAAGATGGGTCCGTCGCTGCAGCACCTGTTCCAGCGCAAGACGCTGCAGAATGGCAAGCCCGTAAGCGACGACAATGTGCTCGCCCAGGTCAACGAAGGCGGGAACGGAATGCCGCCCTACAACGATACGTTGACCGCGACGGACAAAGAGAACCTGCTGGCGTATCTACATACCTTATAGAGACAGCGATTTGGGCTGTAGCGTCTGCTAGATTGAAGAAGTTCCGCGTCCCCATCGTCTAGCCCGGCCTAGGACACCGCCCTTTCACGGCGATAACAGGGGTTCGAATCCCCTTGGGGACGCCAAAACACTTCATCCCGAAGGCTTTCCATCCTAGTACAACCATCAGTGTTGGTAGAATGGTTCACAACTGAGGTAGAAGGGTTCCTCATGGGTCTCAACATCAAAAACGACAAAGCGCACAGGCTCGCGCAGCAATTGGCCAAGCTCACGGGTGAAAGCATGACGGAGGCGGTCACGGAAGCAGTTCGCGAGCGTCTTGAGCGGGTCCGTCGCGAGCGGGCGACCAGACTCTCGGACCGGCTGCTAGAAATCGGTAAAGATTGCGCGGCGCACCTCAAAGAGCCATTTCGAACCGTGGATCACGGCAACCTCCTGTACGACGACAGAGGATTACCTCAATGATTCTCGATACCTCGGTGGTCATTGCGATACTTCGCGATGAGCCTGAGGCATTGATGTTTGCCAAATCAATCGAAAACACTCTTCGAAGGCGCATCTCTGCTGTCAACTATGTAGAAGCGGCTGCGGAAATCGACGGTAGCCGGGACGCGATAGCGAGCCGACGGTTCGATGAGTTGATCCGGGAAGCGCAGATCACGATTGAGCCAGTTACGGAAGCTCAGGCGTTCACTGCGCGCCAGGCATATCGCGATTTCGGCAAAGGCAGTGGCCACCCGGCGAAACTCAATTTCGGAGATTGTTTCGCTTATGCCCTTGCAAAAGAGAAGAACGAACCGATGCTATTCAAGGGCGGTGACTTCTCGCACACGGACATCACGCCGGCCCTCCGTTGAGCGATTCGTCAAAATAGCGGCAGCGCCAGGCCGTCGGCCATGGTCTTCAACAGCTTCGCATTGGCATCGTCGTCCTTGAGCGCCCACATAAATGCTCCGCCGAGCCCGCCCTCGCGCAAGTCTGTGTACGCCATTTTGTAAATCACCGAAGTCGGATTGTCGTAGCTCCAGAACGTCTGGGTTGCGGGATCGTACAGCCATACGGCGAGCGTGAAGTAGTCGAGGTGATGGGAAAAGCCGGTCAGGTTTTCGAGCGTGCGGAACGTGGCCACTCCATCGGTCGCCAGGGTGTCGCCCGCGGGTGAAGGTGCAGGGCCGGTGGAAGTTTGATACAAGCCGTAGTTCACGTTGGGAACGCCGGTCCAGCCGCGGCCATACGCCGGAATGCCGAGCAGCATTTTCTTCGCAGGAACGCCCGCCTTCAAATAGGCTGCGATGGTGGCCTCAATGTTCAGACCCTGTCCCCGCGCGGGGTCCCTAGGCGATTCGAACAACGGCGCCGCGTGATTTGTGGTGGTCTCCCACGTCCCGTGATAATCGTAAGTCTCCATATTCAGAAAGTCGAGCTGCTGGGCGACTGCGCGCAATTGCATATTGGAGTAGTTCTGCGAACCCGCCGGGGCCGCAATCGTCAGCAGATAATTCTTGTGATTCGTCTTACGCAGCGCGTTCAATTGCGTACGGAATTCGGTGAGGAGTGCCGTGAAATTCTGCTTGTCGGCCGCCGCGGGAAATTCCCAGTTGACATCGATCCCATCGAACAGGCTGCCAGTCGAGACGCCTTGCGCAATATTTCCTTCGATAAACATATCGATGCATGACGATGCGAGCTGCTGCCGCCCTTGTGCCGTTGCCGCTGTAGTCGCAAAATTCGCGGTATTAGCCGCCGATGCCCCGCCGATGGAAATCAAAACTTTCAGCTTCGGATTAAGCTGCTTGAGTTGCTGAAGCGCTCCGAAGTTGCCATAGAGCGGCGCTGTATAAGGTTGTCCGCTGACGGATCGAAGATTCGAATCCCCATAGTCGGCCCAAGGGTCGGCGATCGCGCAGTGCCCATTGGTATCTACGTTCGCGAAAGCATACAGAAGATGATCTAACTTGGCTGCCGCTCCGCTGTTCTGGACGTCGGCAATCTGATAGTTCGCCCCGTAAATACTCCACTCTTCGAAGTACGCGCCCAGTAGTTTCGCTTCCGATCTTGGCCATGCATCGCCCGGTTGAGCCGCTGTAGCTGCTAACGCGACTGAAAGGACGGCGGAAGCAATCGGAAGAGCAAAGCGCATTATGCGTAGAAAGTTGGGTTTCATTAGACCTCGCTTTAGTGGGATCGATTATATCGGAGCGCTTCGAGAGTGACAGACGCCGGTGCGCAATCGCTATCGCAGGTACTGGTCGGTCTTATTCAGCCAATCGGCGCGAGGCGGCGTGAAGATATCGATATCTACCGTATCTTCGAGCGCCACCGCGGTGTGCGGCATGTTCGGCGGAATGCACAGATATTCCCCGGAGCGAACGGTAATTTCGCGGCCGTCGATGGTGAAGTGCAGCGCGCCGGATTCGACATGCGTGATCTGCTCGTTCAAATGGCTGTGTAGTGGGACGACGCAGCCCTTCTTCATAAGAACGCGCGCGACCATCAATTGATCGCCCACGATAAGCTGGCGATCGAGCAGCGGATTCAGAGTTTCCAGCGGAACATCGCCCCAGCCAAGGTACTTGAGTTCGCCTGTGGCTCGGACGGCCGGGTCTGAGGTGGGAACGGGCGCGGGTTCACTCATGCAGTCTATGCTACTAATCGCGGGCTTCAGAGCCCCTTGTACAAACCGCCATCGACTAGGATCGTCTGGCCGGTGATGTAGGCGGCGCGTTCGGAGGCGAGCCACACGATCGCATCGGCGATTTCTTCAGGCTTGCCCAGCCGGCCGAGCGGAATCTGGTCGATCCAGGACTGTTGCACTTGCCTCTCACTTTGGTCCGACGACGCGACGCGCTTCGCGATGAGCTCTTTCAGCCGATCGGTTGCGGTGTAGCCCGGCGCGACGTTGTTCACCGTAATGCCGGATTTCCCGAATTCGTTGGCCAAGCTGCGCACCAGGCCCATGACACCGGCACGAATGGAATTGGAGAGTACAAGTTGCGGTTGCGGCTGCCGCACCGTGAGGGAACTGATGGTGATGATACGCCCCCACTGCTGGCGCTGCATGTAAGGGATGACGGCGCGGGAAAAATCGACAGCGCTCCTCAGGTTAAGAGCAAAGGCGTCCTCCCATTCCTCGGAAGTGGTTTCGAGAAACTCTTTGGCCGGTGGTCCTCCGGCATTCGTAACGCAGATATCCAGCCGTCCGAAGGCGCGGTGCACATTTTTGATAAAGCGCTCGATTGCGGCGCGGTCCCGAACATCCAACGCTTCGGTGTGAATTTCCACGGACGAACGCTGGCGAATCGCGGCAGCGAGCCGCTCCAGTTCTTGTGTATTGCGCGCGCACAATGCGAGGTGAGCGCCTTCCGCGGCAAAGGCCAATGCAGTGGCGCGCCCGAGTCCCTGACTCGCGCCGGCCACCAGGGCAACTCGATTATTTAGACCTGTATCCATGAGTGTGATTCAGCGACGCGAGTATCCATCCGGCGGCCGCACTACGATTTTGGCGAATTGGGTGCCGGAACAGTGAAAACTCTGGGCGAATGGAGGCCGGCTGCCTCGCGGGCGGCGTTCAACACCGCGCGCGCATCTTCCTGCAAAGCAGCGACGTGTGGATTCACGGGTCCGGGACAGCTCAGATCGGGCGAGTGTTCACCATTAAAGTCGATCGTCAGTCGCGAGCCGAAGGACGCGCTTTTCATGCAATGGCGCGCGGACAGCATGGGCAGTGGGCCGGCCGCATCGAGATCGTGCATCAACTGTTCACACAGATGCTCGCGCAATCTCATGTGGCGAGTTTCCCCAGCGCGCGTTTCGATGCTAGCGTCACACGCGCGATTGACCGTGACCTGCAGACCGGGGACATTTGTAGAACCGGAATCGATGATGGTCGCCTGTTGCGCCGCTGCAACCAGCAGAGTAGGTACCAAGACAAAGAGCCCGGCGAGCGCAGGCCTCATAACCCCAGTATGGCGCGACCGAATGGCGTTTATCTGCCATTTACCAGAAACTTGCGCCTGTTTATTAAACAAAAGGGCTGCACTCTCGATATTGTTACCGGGGAGCAAAACACAAACATGATCAACCCGGTATCCAATCAAACAGCCCACCACATTCCGGTTACGCAACCCACAACGCAGCAAACCTCTGCAACGAAACAGCAGCAGCCGAAGCAGGATTCTGTTCAATTGAGCCCACAAGCCAAAGCGGCGGCGTCGGGCGACGTTGACCACGACGGGGATAGCCACTAAGGAAGGCCTTAACCCGCCGCGAACTGACGCCTATTTCGTTCGTGGACTTCCGAACTGGATCGCGACGGCCGTGTTCTTCTCAAACGTAACTTCGTTTCCGCGAGAAATGACGTTCGAGTAGACCGACCAAGCCAACCCGTAGTAACCCAGTGCGGCTCCAACCGGAGCCGGACCCCGCGCTGCTAGCGTTCCCAAAAGACCGAACCCCGAAAAACCACCCAGGGATCGGCCGGCGGTATTGGGCGAACCGATTCCGGAGGCGGTTTGCTTCCCCGAGTCATTGTCCAGAGACTTTGCTGCAACAAGAGCCGCAATCGCCGGACGCAGCAGACGGGTCTTCGATTCTGTTGCAGTAGCGGTTCCTTCTGAATCGACCTTCACGGCGTTCGGGTTGGCCTCGACCGCTACAAGCTGGGCCTGGGCTGGTTGAGCTTTTTGTGTAGCAGCGACGCCATTGTCGAGCAAACCAGCTTCTTCTTCGGGAGGGTTCACGTCTTCGATCGTGAAGCGGAGCTTTCCACCGCGATGGAATAGGCGTGCGTGCTGCGCCAGTGTAATTCGTCCTGTGAAACGCGTTCCTTGCGCCAATAGCAGCTTATGATCCCCGGTAAACAAAGGCTGCGACAACACTCCCTGCAGCGGATCGCCCGCGTGTCCGTCCGAAGAGCTGATTGTAGTGAGCAGTCTCATTTGCGCAATCGAATCGGGGGGTGGAGTGCTGCCCGCGCCGGCGGCTTCGCTCAATGCCACATCCACTGTTCCGAAATCCAGCGGTTCCGTCAAAAGCGCGTCGAAGCGAGTGCGCGCTCGATACCACTGCGGATGATAGGGAAGTTTTGAAAGAAGAAAATTCTCCACCCATTCGCGCTTATTCGGCCCGCGCACCAAATCGTACAAACCGCGAGATTGTGCGCTTGCCTGAGCCTGAGCCTGTTGTTGCAAAAACTGCCGCACAGCGCCTGGCTTAGCCGAAGGCGGTTTCTGGACCTTGCCTTTTTTCGCTGTTCGCGGTGGAGCATACAGCATCGGCAGACCAAGACACTCGTCTGTTTGAAGGGGGAGAGTGTGGCCGTCGGGCAAAGTCAGGCTCTGGAATGTGACCTGCGCGTGCTTCAGCGGCGTGAAATCGCCGTTGAGCATCGACCGTGCGCGCATCGATTTGGTCACAGGATCCAGCTTCACCACCCGGCCCTGCATGGTAGCTCCTGCGGGTATAACGACCCGGTCGAATGCCCAGACCGGCTCCAATAGTTTTCCGGAAACGATTTCGCCAACCCGATAGGGAACCCGTTTGGTGATATACAGCCGCAGCGGAGTTCCGGCTTCGACTTGCAAGTGAATGGGAACGTTTCGCTGCTGTGCGCTTGGCTCTTGAGAGAATACGCTCCCCGCAACAAATGGCAGGATACCGACGAACACCAGGATTCGCCGAATTTCGTACTGCATCGGCTTACTTCGTTTCAGGGTACCCGTCGTGAGCTAAACAGGCGATAAATTTGGGCGTCTAATCACAAACGGGCATTCACTCCATTTAATCTACGCTTACGTAATATCGCCGGTTTCGTGTGATCATCGTGAATGCCGGACATTATGCGGCTGCTTTTGATTGAAGACGAAGACGACGCAGCCCGGATGATTGCCAAGGGCTTGCGGCAGGAGTCGCATGCCGTCGATGTGGCCAGCGATGGGGAATTCGGACTAGATAAAGCGCTGTCGCATCCGTACGATCTGATCATCCTGGATCTTCGATTGCCCGGAAAGGACGGCTGGACGGTCTGTCGCGAACTGCGGGAAGCCGGTCTGCAGATACCCGTCCTGATGCTGACGGCAAGCGGCGCCTACGAAGATCGCGTCCGGGGCCTGGATCTTGGCGCGGACGATTATCTCGTCAAGCCATTCGACATCAACGAACTCTTAGCGCGAGTGCGGGCACTGCTCCGCAGGAGGCCCTTGCTGCAGGACCCCATGATCCGGGTCGATACCCTCGAAATCGATACGCGATCGCGGACGGTACGGAGGGCGGGGGAATTCGTTCGGATCACGGCGAAGGAATACGCGCTGCTCGAATGTCTCGCGCGAGATGCCGACACGCTGCTCGGTCGCGAAGCGATTTCAGAGCGAGTCTGGAACGAATCGTACGATCCGTTCTCAAACCTGATTGAGGAATACATTAAGAGGCTGCGGAAGAAAATCGACATCGAGGGGCAGAAGCCGCTGATTCACGCCCGGCGCGGCGAAGGCTACATCCTTACGGCAAAAGAATTCGCGTGAACTCCCGCCGGGCTGCTTTCTTTTTCAAAGACTGGGATCGCGATTTCAAATGTCGTCAGCCCAGGACGCGATTCAAGCAGGGTGAGTGTGCCGCCATGATTTTCAACGATAGATTTCGCGATCGCGAGTCCCAGGCCTGCTCCTGTTGCTTCCTTACCCGGCCGGCTTTCTCGAAAGAAGCGTTCGAAAATCCGCGATTGAGCTGCTTCTGAAATTCCGGGGCCGGTGTCAGTTACCGAGCAAATCCACCATTTGTCACGTCTTGAAAGTGCAACCTCGATACTTCCGCCCGCCGGTGTAAACTTCACCGAGTTGTCAAGCAAAATGAGCACCGCCTCCTTCAGGAGACCCGCGTCGCCCAGGCACCTGGCTTCCTGCAGACCGCTGATCTTCAACATCTGTTGCTTTCCGCGCGATAACTCCTTTGCGGCACGGACCGCATCGGAAACTGCGTCGTCCAGGTACATCTCTTTGGGTTCGACCTTCATCGAAGCTGTATCGGTCTGAGACAGGAAGAACATATCTTCGACTGTTCTTCGAAGTTGGAGCATCTGGTGCTCGATGATCTGTAGAGACTCCTTACAATCGGCGAGGCTGGCATTCGAATCGCGGCCGGTGACTTGAGCGGCGGCAAGTGCGACAGTGACCGGCGTTCTGATCTGGTGCGATGCGTCCGCCATGAACCGCCTCTGAATCTTAAATGCCTCCTCGAGCCGGTCCAGTAGGGAATTGAACCGCGAGCCAAGTGTGCCTATCTCGTCGTCCTCATTGCTCAGTTTTACCCGGGCGCTCAGATCTGAAGACGTGACCGCCTCCACGGTTTGCGCGAGTTCTTTCAGGGGCCGCAAAGATCTCATGGCCAGCAGATATCCTGCCAGTCCGGCGAGACTTAATCCGACCGGAACGAACATAAACAAGCTAATACGAAGGCGCTTCAACTGGGCCAAGGCGGGGGCAACCGGTTTAGCGGAATAGATTTGATAGATGGCATGAAACTTAGGTACGCGGAAGATGCGGCTCGCGATCCGAAATCCGTGAATGATCGCGCCATTGTTCAACTGATCGGGCGGAATGGTGCGGAGATCGAAGCCGTTTGGCGCTCCCGATTTATAGGCGGCATTGCGGTCTCCTTCGCGGACCAGAATCTGCGTATCGGCGAGACCCGAGTTTCCGGCTTCATCGAGAACCGATCGCACATCCGTCTCGCCGCCCAGTTTTGTCGAGTGCTCGGCGAACTCATGTTCCGCAGACATCGCAGTGGCGGCTGTAGCCACCTGCAACGCCACATCCAGTCTGAGATACGCATCGTTCCTGACGAGAATGTAGGCCGCGATGGCAAGCGCGACCACAATCGCACCGAACAGCGCTGTAAAAGAAATCGTCAAGCGGGCGCGTGCAGACATTCTGGTCGGCTTAGGCTACAACCTCTTGATCTTATCCGTTCAGGACCCCTAAGATGAAGTTTCCGATGCCCAGATTCATTCTCGGTTTCATCATAGGTCTAATCGTCTTGCCGCTGTTTGGCTGGTTGTATTTCCGCTTTGGTTACGCGCCAGTCGCCACGGCCTCTTCGCCGATGCCGTTCGAAAAGCGGCTGGCGCAGATGGCGCTGAACGCGCGCATTCGGAAAGAAGCTCCGAAGAATTCACCCCTGCAGCCGAGCGACGATAATTATCAAGCCGCGGTTCACCTCTATCGTGCCAACTGCGCAATCTGTCATGGACTGCCCAATCAACCAGCCTCTCCTACCTCGAACGGGATGTATCCGAAGCCGCCCCAATTGTTCAAGGGACATGGAGTAACCGACGATCCGGTAGGCGAGACGTATTGGAAAGTTAGAAACGGTATTCGTCTGACTGGCATGCCGGCCTATACGGGGTCTCTCAGTGAAACCGAGATGTGGCAAGTCAGTTTACTACTCGCCAACACAGATAAGCTGCCGCAACCGATTCACAGCATGCTCGAGCAGCCACTGAAAGAGCAATAGAGCCTATATCAAGCCCTAGGGCTTGTATCCGTCCGTGAGCGCTTGCATGAACGCTACAATTGCGTCTTCTTCCTGAGAGGACAATCCTAGATCGCCTATTCTCTGATCGACATTCTTTGGCACTTCCGGAGCTACCCAGCAGGTGGTACCAAAACCTGGATCGTCGATTCCCTTTGGACACTTGGGTAAGATGTCCCGCGTGTTGTAGAAATGAACGACTTCCTTCAGGCTCTTGAGGACGCCGTTGTGGAAGTATGCTTTCACGAACGAGGGATCCGGACGTTTATCGACATCTCTGGTGGTTGCGGTCTGGAATTTGCCATCCGATTGGTCTGCATACTGCGCCCATCGCGAGTTTGGGTTCAGCGGCATTCTCAAAAAATCTCCCAAACCGTTATCTATGTATGAGAGACCCATCGGGTTGGGTGTGACGCCATATTTGTCAGGCTTGGATTCGTAATAGTAGGGAATATGCGTATTCTTCGGTAGCCCAAGGTTGAATGCCTGAAAGTCGCTGAACAACTGCTCTGTGTCCGGCACCTCATTGACCGAAGTGGCAGGCGTGCCGCTCTGAATAGCGGAGGTGCTATCCACATGGCACAGGTTGCATTTTCCTTTACCTCGGAACAGTTCCCAACCCTGCTGTTCCTGTGCGTTCAGTACTTGCTGATTGGGATGCGCGATCGCGTAATCGAATTTGGAATTGAACGGGCTGACATCCGGACCCGCTTCATCTGCTGCAATCGACATTCCGATTTGGTCGTAGGCGATGGTCGATAACATCCGATCCTCATCGCTGAGTTGTACCGGGCCGGGGTCGGTGGGAATAGTTGGGGCCTGTGTAGGCGTGCCGCACACTTGATCGACGTTGGAAGGCCAATGGATTAATCCCAACTTCGTGGTCCAGATCGCCTCAAAAATCTGCTCGTAGGCAGCCTGCGATACCCGATGCACGACACACGCCGAGTCCGGGAAGCCCTGTTCATCGAAGTCGCGGAACGGGAACTGCGCCTGTTCCGACGACGAATTCTGCAGCTTCCATCCCGTCGCGCTCATGTCCCAAAAATTTCCGCCGTAAAATGCCTGCTGGGTCTTATCGAAGTGAAATACCGGCGCATACGGCGAGTAGGCGTAGCTCATCGGCCGCCGGTTGGCGAAGCGGTAGCGCACCGATCCCGGATAGGCCACCGTGGTTTTATTTATCTCCGCGATTGGACCCGTGAATCCCGTGTCCTTGGAGTGGCAGAACACACAAGCCGTATTCCTGTTTACCGATAGATTCTCGTCATAGAGCAATAGCTTGCCCAAAGTGCGGATTCGCTTCAGACGAGTCCCATCGGTAACTGGCAACTGCTGAGCCCGCTTGAGCGTCTCCTGTTCCGTTTGATTGATAGACAGTCTGACGCGATCGATCTGCGGGTCCAGATTGCAGGGAACCACACCGGGCGGATATGGGTAGCCGACACAAGAATTGTCGTCGTTATCCTTGCTCGCGGTGTTCTGCGCGAAAACACCCTGGCTTAGGAACACAACGGCCGTGATCGTCACGCATAACACCGCTGAGACAGTAACTAACTGCCTTCCGCGCATCGCTCCTCCAATTCAATTAGCATGCTGCAGCAAAACGTACAGCCTAAACTACTGCGATGATTACGGTATGTTGCACAAATGACCCGTTGGTTCGAGTTTATTGTCCGTTTAGGAACCGCGCCTGTAGTGGAACGTCGTATAGTCCATGCCGTTGCGTCGCTCTACTGAGCGCGCGGAGAGAAATCATCTAAACTATGTTTGCCGTTCGGGAAGTACGCGATCATATTTCCGACGATAGTGGCGAAAGTCGCTCGGAGCAGCAATATGCGAACGCAGTCAATCCGCAATGGAGCCGGCTGCTGAAGCTTCTGCAGATGAACGTTCAATATGAGCGTTGCGTAGGAGCGGAGCTCTTCACCACGCGAGGACGCCGCGTGCTCGACTTTCTCGCTGGCTATTGCGTTCACAACCTAGGTCACAACCATCCGGCAATTATCGAGGCGGTCCGGGACGAGCTGGATCGTCGCGGTCCGACCATGCTGCAAAGTCACGTGCCGGAGTATGCGGGCGAGCTGGCGCAGCGATTGTGCGACCTTGCCGGCGGCCGCGTTCGTAAGGCATATTTCTGCAGTTCCGGCAGCGAAGGTATTGAAGCGGCAATAAAGTTCGCCAAGGCGCATACCAAGCGAGCTGGTCTTCTATATGCCGGCGGAGCCTTCCACGGGCTCACCTGTGGTGCGCTTTCTCTGATGGGCGATCCATTTTGGAAGCAAGGGTTCGGCGATCTGTTGACCGGTACCGAGCAGATCCCGTTCAACGATCTATGCGCGCTAGAAGAGCAACTGCAGAGCAGAAAGTACGCTGCGTTTTTCGTCGAGCCGATTCAGGGTGAGGGCGGCATTCGCCTTCCGGAGTCCGGCTTTTTCGAGAAAGCAAGCTCTTTGTGCAACCGCTACGGAACCTTGCTTGTGCTGGATGAAGTGCAAACCGGATTCTTCAGAACCGGCACATTCCTGGCGGCGCACCACTATTCCGTGGAGCCCGACATGATTGTGCTCGCCAAGGCGCTGAGCGGCGGTCTGATCCCGAGTGGCGCGATCCTGATGACCGATGAGATCTATGATTCTGTATACGGATCGATGAAACGATCGCTGATTCATACCTCCACGTTTTCGGAAAACAGCCTCGCGATGCGAGTTGGACTTGCTGTTCTCGATACGCTCAAGAAGGAGGATGCTGGCGCGCGCTCCGCCATGCTGGGCACTTATATGCGCCGCCGGCTGCGGGAGATGCTCGCCGAGTTTGAAATGGTTCAAGAGGTCCGCGGCGAAGGACTGTTTTCTGGAATTGTGTTTCGTCCGCCACGCAAGCTGTCTCTGCGCTTCACCTACGAAGCGTTCGGCAAAATTCACGCCGCGATGTTTGGCCAGGTTCTCGTGATGCGCCTCTTTCGCGATCACGGCATTCTTACGCAGATCTGCGGAAATAATTTCATGGTTTTGAAGCTCGTTCCGCCGCTGATCGTCGGTAAAGGCCAGATCGATGAAGCACTCGAGGCCATTTACCAGGTCGTCAAACTAGCTCACTCGCCGACGACGTTCTGGGGTGAGGCGCTTGCCTTGGCGGGGAGAGCGGTGAGTGTTTAGTTCCCATCGAAGGGTATGCGTCGTAGGCGGCGGACCAGCCGGTCTCGCGGCAGCTATTGCGCTCCGGCGCGAAAACTATGATGTGACGGTCGTGGACTGTGCCGTGCCGCCCAAGGACAAGGCTTGCGGTGAAGGTCTTATGCCAGACGGCATCGAGGCATTAAGCCAACTGGGCATAGAAATTCCGGGCGATGCGGGATTTGCATTTCGTGGCGTTCGCTTTGCCGATGGGCGCTCCTCGATTTTCGCTGACTTCCCGAATGGCATGGCAAAGGGTTTGCGGCGAACCGTCCTTCACGATCTGATGGTCCAGCACGCGATCAGGCAGTCTGTTTCGGTCATTTGGAATGCAAAGCGCGTCCAGCTTGCGGAAGGCGGAGTATCGGTCGATAACCAGTTCATCGAGGCTGAGCTGGTGATAGGCGCCGATGGACAGAATTCGCAGATCAGGCGTCAGGCAGGGCTCGACCGGGCTACGCGCGAAAAGAAACGATTCGGATTTCGACGGCATTACCGGATTGCGCCATGGTCCTCCTATATGGAATTGCACTGGGGAACACGCTCGCAGATTTACATCACGCCCGTTGCGCCGGATGAGATTTGCGTTGCGGCCATCTCGATCGATCCCAAGTTGCGTTTGGAGCAAGCATTGTGCGACTTTCCCGAACTGCGTAGCCGCTTACTGGATACCGACCCGGTTTCGGCGGAAATGGGCGGGCTTTCCGTTTCGCGCGCCCTACGCAGCGTGCAACGGGACACAGTGATGTTGATCGGCGATGCTTCGGGTTCCGTCGATGCAATCACCGGCGAAGGTATGTGTCTGGCTTTCAAGCAGGCGCTCGCGCTCGCTGCAGGTCTCAAAAGCGGCGGCCTTCTGGAATATCAGCGGCTTCATAAGGCATTGATGAAGCGCCCGCAAGCCATGGCATCGCTCATGCTAACCTTGCAGCGCAACGGCCAGATCCAGAGACGGGTTCTGGCCAGTTTCGCGCGTTATCCGGAAGTTCTCGAATCGTTGCTCGCGATTCACGTCGGGACTTCTTCGTTTCTCGATCTCTGGTCGTGGCGCCTCGTGCATTTTGGCAGAGCCCTTCTCGCTGCGTAGATTTATCCCGGGTGAAGAGCAACGTCGATCTTCTTCTCGCAATGTGCCTGGCACTTGCAATCGTGCCGGCGCTCCGCGCGGAAGAACTCACTTTTGAGCTGGCGCCTGAAAAAACACAAATCGTTTTCGTCCTGACCGATGTTCTACATACCGTGCATGGACAATTCCAACTAAAGCGGGGGCATATCGCATTCGACCGGGATACGAGGGCCATTTCAGGTGATGTCGTCGTGGATGCGGCAAGTGGAAACAGCGGCAATCTGATTCGCGATCGACGCATGACGAGGCATATCCTCGAGGCACAGCGCTACCCGGAGATTCGATTTTCCCCCGCCAGATTTTCCGGATTGATATCTCCGTCAGGTGCGTCCACTGTGCAGGTCGCCGGGTCGTTTCTGATTCACGGTGAGGCCCACGATTTGACAATCCCGATGCAGATCCAAATGTCTCGAGACGAGATCACGATGACGGGCAAATTCATCGTCCCTTATGTCGCGTGGGGCATGAGGGACCCGAGCAAATTTTTCTTGAAGGTGAACAACCAAGTGGAGATCGATTTTACGGCCGTTGGTTATGTCAAGGACGCGCATCGATCGGAAACCTAGGAGCTCGTAACCGCCAGCGCCTCAGCCTCTCCAGAAAAAAGCTCAGGATCGTTTGGATAGATGTGGTCGATGGTGTCACGCGTGACGAGCTGATGCCGGACAAATACGGCCGGCGGTGTACGCTTCCCCTGCAGAATATCGATGGCGAGGGGGATGAGCGCCTCGCCGTAACGTTCGGGGAAATAGGCAACGGACCCGACTAATCGCGTCTTAGGCTTTCGAATCTCCGAACGTGCTTCCGCGGAAGCGTTGTGGCCCATCACTGCGCACTGTTCAGACCGTCCCGCTTCCTCGAAGGCCCGCAGTGCGCCGATCGCACTCGGATCGTTAACAGCACCCACAAGGACGCGCCGGGATCTGCTCCTTCGTAGATATTTCCGAATGATTTCGAGGCTGCTTTCAAATTGTCCGTTTCCGTTGAGCATTAGCACCTGAGAATCTTCTAACCGTGGAAGAATCTCACGCATGGCCGCAAGCATGCCAGTCAGTCGCGATTTCGGAAGAGCGCCCGCGATAGGCAGCTCCAGAAGAATTACTTCATCGACTTTTCCGCCCCAGTGTTGGAGTGCCCACTTCGCGAGATACCGTCCACCGAGCAGTCCAGCACGGTAATTATTTGCGCCGTAAAATGTCGCGCCAGGGTGGGGTATCTCGATCGCGATCAATGGAATCTGCGCCTCGTGTAGTTTGGACGAAATGATCGAAGCGCAGTGGTCGTCGGTTTGGAATTCTATAACTAAATCCACGTGCTCCCGAACGAAGAGATCCGCATTCCGGACAGCTACTTTCGCGCTGTAGCGATTGTTCAGGACCAGTAAGTCGATGCCCTCCTCGAGTGCAACGCGTTGTATGCTCTCTGCCACGGTTCTCGAGAAAGAAAACTCGGAACTCTGGGCTCCGTAGCCAAACCGGTACTTACGCCGCTTGAGCGGCCTCACGTTCAGACGGTAAGTCCGGTCCTGGCTCTGCTCGACCAGCCCGCGGCGTTCAAGCGTAAAAAGAATCCGGAATGCGGTTGATTTACTCAGGCCGGCGCGGGACGCGACGTCACACAGCCGTAGCGTTTCGCCGTCTGCTTGAAAGGCTTCAAGGACATCACATGCACGCGAGATGCTCTCGATCATATACCCGCTGGCCTTGCAAATCGGATCTGGCATTCCTGGCCTTTTCTTCAAACCGGCACGGGGCGAGTTTCATTGAGTGAAAACTCCATTTTTGGCGACCGACGAGATCGCTCTTGTTGATAGTCAGCTGCCTCAAATTATAACGCCAGCGTTTTTATCGGGTTAGCCCCGGCTTATCTGGCTGGTTTGGAGTTTCGAACTGCGAAACTCCTGCCTCCTGGTGAATTATCTTGTACATGCCCCGCGGCAGCGATAGGATTCCCATGCGAAGCCGATTTCACTTCTTCGGACGGGGCCGTTCTATGAAAACCAGGTTGCGTTTTCTTCTTCTCGCCAGCTTAATCTGCTGTCCGTTCCTCAATGGCCAAGCGATAACCGGTGACCTGACTATCAACGTCACAGACCCGAATGGCGCTACGGTCTCCAGCGCAATTCTGCAACTCAAGAACACTCAGGAAGGAACGGTCACGCAAGGTCGCACGAATGACCTCGGAACATACTCGTTCAGCCAGCTCAAGCCGGGCTCTTACAGTCTGAAGGTGGCGGCGCCGGGATTCCAAGACCAGCTCGTGAACGACATCACGATTCAATTGGCGCAACGTGCGTCTGTTCAACGTCAAGCTCACGCTTGGAACCGTGAGCCAGACCGTTGAAGTGTCGGCAAGTGCCGCGACGTTACTAAACACAGAGAGCGCGACAGAAGGCCAGGTTCTTCAGGAGCACACGATTGAGGATCTGCCTCTGAATGGCCGTAACTTTATTCAGCTTGCCCAGTTGACGTCGGGTGCAACACCCATTGGAAGTGGCAACTCTCCTGCGAGTACATGGACGGGTAGATCAGATCAAACATTATCGATAGAAGGCCTGCGAGAAAGTGACGTGAGCTATTTACTCGACGGCATCGAGACTAGAAATGCGCGCTTCGGCAACGCAGGAATACGCCCCGATCCCGATGCGATTCAGGAGTTCAATGTTCAGCGAGGCTTCTTTACGCCCGACTACGGCGGAAGCGCAGCCATTGTGAACACCACTCTCCGGTCCGGAACGAACGACCTTCATCTTATTGCCTTCGATCTGGTTCGCAATAAGGATTTTGATGCGAACAACTATTTTGCGAACGCCGCCGGACAGCCTTTGCCGGCATTCACACAGAACCAGTTCGGCGCCACCTCCTCCGGACCGGTGGTCATTCCGAAAATCTATAACGGGCGCAACAAGCTTTTCTTCATGTTTAATTACGAGGGGTTTCGCCAGCGTGAAGGACTGGACCTGACCGGCCTTTATCCTTCAGCAGCACAGCTTTCGGGCAATCTGGCGGACAACAGCGCCGGAACCGGCTTGTTCCCGACGAGCTCGGCCTTCTGCCAGGCGAACCCAACTTCGCAGCATTGTGTGAACGTGATCAACCCGGCTACCGGACAGCCGTTCCCCGGAAACGTGATCCCATCCAACCTGCTGAATCCTGTGTCTCAAAAAGCCGTTTCGTTCACCCCGGCACCCAACGTCCCCACCGCGGCAAACTCAATCAATTTCCCGAGCTTCAATACCTACGAGTCGCCCAAACAGGTAAACAATTTCGATCAGTATAACGTCCGAATGGACTATCAGCTAAGCAGCAAGGATTCTATTTACGGCAGTTTTTCAAATTCAAATGAGCCACTCTTTGTCCCGGCGATTCAACCTTTAGGCGGCACCAACAATCCACTGACAGACCGGCTCTGGACAGCGACCTATGTTCGGACTATTACTCCTAATATAGTAAACGAGTTTCGATTCGGATATAACGATACATCGACTTACAAGTTGGAGCAAGGAGCTAATGGCCCCAACTATGCGGCGAATACGTTCGGCCTGAAGAACACATCGACGAATCCGTTCGACTTCGGTGTTCCTCAATTCAACATTACAGGCTTCGGCCAGACAGGATCGTTCTCGGAGGCGATTGGCGCAGACGAGGTGAACTATCAATACGTTGACAATCTGAGCATTACTCGTGGCGCTCACAACTTCAAACTCGGGTTCCAAATCATGCATTTCAACTATTACGAAATCACTGATTTTGGCGGTGTCCCTAATTTCAGCTTCACGGGTCAGTTTACGGGCGCATCCAACGGTCTTGCCGAATTCTTACTCGGCATCCCTTATACGGCAACCACGTCCGTCGGCAATTCCGCCCAGAACATGGTTTCCAACTATTATGGCGGCTACCTCGCGGACAATTGGCGGATATTGCCGAAGCTCACAATAAATCTTGGCATTCGCTACGAATTTGAACCATACCCACGCGAAGTGAACGGGCGAGCTGAGTTTCTGGACACAGCAACTGGACAAGAAGTCATCGCGGGCCATGGAGTCCGGCCGGAGATTGTCGATCCCGACTACAACAATTTCGCGCCGCGACTCGGGCTAGCATACCAGTTCACCAGGAACACTGTAATTCGAGCCGGCGCAGGCATCTATTACGCCACTGATAACGCCAATGAGCTGCAGTTTGAGATTGTCGGCGCGCCATTTTACTCGTCACAGACTCTCACCAGTAATGCGACCACTCCGACTTTATCGTTAAACAATCTATTTCCGGGCGCTACAACCGGCGCGAGCTTCAACCCCTTCACGCTCAACCTTCACAATCGAACTCCCTATGTTTCTCAATGGACGTTCGACGTTCAGCACACGTTTGGCTCTGATAACTTCGTGGAGCTGGGATATACGGGCAATACGGGGCAAAAGTTGCCCCAACGATATAACCTGGATGCCGGCACGATCGATCCGACCGGCACTATTCCGCTCGCACAGCGTGAGCCATTTCCTCAGTACAAGGGGTTTATGTTGTTTTCAGACAATGACGGCTGGTCCAGTTACGAAGCGTTCACCGCGCGTTACGAACATCGATTCAGATCGGGGGTGTATCTACTCGGGGCATATACTTGGCAAAAAGCGTTAGACGTAGGGACGACGGACGACTTCTCGAGCATCAGTGCGGATTTTAAGAAATTCGATAAAGGCCAATCCGATTACGACGTTCCGCAACGATTTGTCCTCAGTTATACCTATGAACTGCCGGTTGGGAGAGGAAAAGCTCTACTCGGCAACAGCTCGAAGGCACTCAGCGCAATAATCGGCGGTTGGCAGCTGAATGGAATTACAACTTTTTCAGCGGGCCAGTATCACACGGTCAGTACCGCCGTGTTCTGGCCCGACATCAGCCCGACCTTCAATACATCTGTACCCGACGTGATCAGCAATCCTACGCAAGCTCAAAAC
Source organism: uncultured Acidobacteriaceae bacterium (assembly GCA_963722935.1). GTDB lineage: Bacteria > Acidobacteriota > Terriglobia > Bryobacterales > Bryobacteraceae > Bog-105. The sequence continues at coordinate 2,050,334 of CAVROY010000004.1, forward strand.
CCGCGTGCGCTGTGGTTCAACTCAGCCGCTTTTGCCTATCCAGCTCTTCACGTCGAAGGAGATGCCGGCCGAAATCAATTTGAGACGCCGGGCTTAGTAGATTGGGATATGAGTCTATTCAAAGACACCAAATTCACTGAGCGGCTTGCAGCTCAGTTACGCTTTGAAGCTTTCAACATCTTCAATCACACCCAGTTTGGAGTGCCGAATATGACCTGGGGAACCCCGACTTTTGGAGAGATTACATCCACGCAAGTAGATGCGCGACGTCTACAGCTTGGGCTTCGGCTTACCTTCTGAGAATAGCCAAAGGTCTGTGCGCGACATTGATTCTAAATGGGCACTGATCAAGGACGCGCCGAAGTTAAGGTCGGACTTTTCAGTATTGGACTCGAGGTGTATTGGTCGCAATTCGACGGGCTGAAAGATCGGCTGACTGGATATAACGAGTGCATCGCCACCCGGCTAAATCAGCGCGGCGTGCAGGTTGTGAATCTCGGATTGATCGATACCCCGGAGAAAGCAATGAGCGCCGGCCATCGCTTTCGAGAAACGGATGTCGATGTTATCTTTCTGCACGCAGCCACGTATGCGCTTTCTTCAACCGTTTTACCGGTCGTGCGCCGGGCTAAGATCCCGGTCATCATTCTAAATCTCGCGCCCGGACCAGCCATCGATTACGAGGCCTTCAACAGAATGGATGATCGTGGGCGAATGACTGGCGAGTGGCTGGCCTGGTGTCAGGCGTGCCCCGTGCCTGAAATTGCAAATGTCTTCGAAAGAAGTCGTGTGCCGTTCTTCCAGGTGACCGGCATGTTGCACGATGATCCAATCGCGTGGGACGAAATTAATGCCTGGATCGACGCGGTCAAGGTCGCTCACATCATGGAGCACAATCGACTGGGTCTGATGGGCCACTACTACGGTGGAATGCTCGATATCTACTCCGATCTGACGCAGCAGTGCGCTACCTTCGGCGGTCATATCGAAATTATTGAAGTGGACGAGCTGGCCGCGCTCCGCGCCGAAGTAACTCAGCCGGAGATCCAGGATCGAGCGGAACATTTCCGGAATGTTTTTGACGTTCAACCGGATTGTTCCCCGCAAGAACTGGATCGAGCGGCCCGTACTTCGGTGGCCCTTGACCGCCTGGTTCAAAGGCGCGCATTGGGTTCTTTGGCCTATTACTATCGCGGCGTCGGAAACGCGGCGAACGAAGATGCAATTTCGTCGATTATTCTCGGAACCAGCCTGTTAACTGCGAACGGCATTCCCGTTGCCGGAGAGTACGAAATAAAAAATGTGCAGGCCATGAAGATCATGGATTCGTTTGGCGCCGGGGGCTCGTTCACCGAGTATTACGCCACGGATTTCAACGATGACGTCGTTCTGATGGGGCATGACGGTCCGGGACATCTTGCTATTGCAGAGGGAAAGACAAAAGTGCGTCCGCTGGGCGTGTACCACGGCAAGGTTGGTCTGGGTTTGTCGGTCGAGATGTCAGTCAAAAACGGGCCTGTCACTCTGCTGGCGGTAGTCCAGACCCGCAGCGGATCGCTAAAGCTATTGACAGCCGAAGGCGAGTCTACGCCTGGACCCATTCTTGAAATCGGAAATACCAACAGCAGATACCGGTTTCCGCTCGGGATCCGCAAGTTCATCGAGAGTTGGAATGCCCATGCGCCGGCTCATCACTGCGCTGTAGGCGTGGGACATGTGGCCGGCAAGCTTCAGAAACTCGCATCGTTGATCGGCTCAGAAGCTGTTCGTATTTGCTAATTCGCCTGTTGGTTACTCAAGTAGGAGACAAATCGCATGACGCCGAATACTTTGTTTTGGAAGTTGTCCGTTACAGCGGCTTTGACAGTAGTCCCGGGAACCAGCGCATTTGCCCAGAAGGTGGAAATTTCCTGGGACAAGATTCAGCGGGTGTCTAGGACAACCCCAACGCTACAGGTTGTGGTGAATCCTCCGCTGCGGAAGGGCACCGCCATTCACGACAGAGTGTTCTCTGAGCTTCAGCGGTTAGGAACGGATTACGTACGTTACGTCCCGTGGTTGCCGTATCCAAAACTGGCGGTTGCAGAGTTGGAACCACCCGCCAACGGCAAAACTTCATGGGACTTCTCAGTGATTGATCCGATGACGATCGATTTTCTGAATGCCACCAAGGGACATTCCGTGATCCTCAACTTCAGCACGATTCCCGCATGGCTCTTCCAAACCCCGAAACCGGTTTCCTATCCACAAGATCCCGACCAGGTCGACTGGAATTACACGCAAGGGACTGAGTTGCGCGATCCTTCGCTGACGCAACTAGGCGATTATTACGCGCGCCTGGTGAGCTGGTACGTAAACGGAGGATTTACCGACGAGCTCGGCACGCGTCATGAATCGGGACATCATTTCAAAATCGACTATTGGGAGGTTTTGAATGAAGTGGACTTCGAGCATAAGACGACGCCTGAGCAGTACACGGCCCGTTATGACGCAATCGTTTCGGCGATTCAGCGTGTTGCCCCGGCCATGAAATTCGTAGGTCTGGCATTAGCAGCGCCTTCGGACGAACCGCGGATGTTCGAATATTTCTTGAATCCGGCACACCACAAATCCGGGGTTCCACTCGATATGATTTCTTACCATTTCTATGCGAGCCCGACGCCCGACCAGACACCGGAGACGCAGCAATACACGTTTTTCGAGCAGGCAGACCGTTTCATCGCGACTGCTCGCTATATCGAAGGTATCCGGCAGCGGCTTTCGCCCAATACGCGAACAACGGTTGACGAAATCGGGTGCATCTCCGCGGACGACGGCGATCAGGACAAGCCGGGTCACGTCTCGAAAGACATCCCGGATTCGTACTGGAATCTCTGCGGCGGAACGTACGCTTATGTCTTCGGCAATTTGGCCTCGCTCGGCATCGATGTCGCCGGCGAATCGCAGCTTGTCGGCTATCCGACCCAATTCCCGAGCGTTTCCCTGGTCGATTGGAATACCGGCGCGCCTAACGCCCGCTTCCGGGTTCTTGAATTATTGAAGGACAATTTTGAAGTAGGCGACAAACTTGTCGAGTGCTCCATCAAAAGTCCGTACATTTACTCGCTCGGATTTATCACGCCGCGGGGCGTTCACAAGTTGCTTCTTGTAAACAAACGGGATCGCGATTTCCAGCTTTCACTTCCGGAACGCGCTCAGGAGATTCAGGCGGTTGATGGCACTACCAAAGGAAATCCTCCTTCCAAAGAATCCGTCAACAGCAATACCATTGATCTGCGCGGGCTGGGTGTTGAGGTAGTCACTCTAGAATCCGGCACTAAACCGGTCGGCACGGCGCAGTAAAAGCTCACGGGCGTACAATTCTGAGGGGAGCGCTTTCTTCCACTGGACGGCATCGAACTGCATGTGCCTGGCGATACCAGCAAGAGTGATTGAGACCTCCTCCGCCGACGACAATCGAGCGCTGGTCGAAGTAGCTGGTGTCAAAAGGCACATCGACACGGGATTATTGCAAGATAATCTTCCGTGCATCGGAGACTGGGTGCTGGTCCACGTCGGCTTCGCGATGAGCAAGATCAGCGAAGAACAGGCACTCGATCAGTTGCAGACACTCTCGAAGCTCGGTGAGGTGCAGGCTGCACTGGAAGAAGTGCAAGGCTACGATTCGGCGGAACTCGTCCTTACCGATGTCGAACACGCCACCGAGAACGGACCGTGAGTTTCTCGCATGAAATACGTCGATGAATTTCGTGAAGCTGGGGTGATTAACAAGGCAGCTGAAGAGATTCGGCGTCTCGCGAATCCAAGCCGCCATTACCGGTTTATGGAAGTGTGTGGCGGCCATACGCACGCCATTTACCGCTTCGGCCTGAAAGATCTTCTACCGCCGAATATCGAACTGATACATGGCCCTGGCTGTCCCGTCTGCGTTCTGCCGATGGGCCGGATCGATGACGGGCTCTCGGTAGCGAAAGATTCAAACGTCATATTCACAGCATTCGGTGATATGATGCGCGTCCCCGGCACGCAGGGCAGCCCGCTCGAACACAAGGCGCGCGGAATGGATGTCCGGATTGTTTACTCGCCTTCCGATGCTTTAAAGCTGGCGCAGAAGAATCCCGATAAGCACGTGCTCTTTTTCGCGATCGGTTTCGAAACCACGGCACCTTCCACCGCGCTCACTCTCATGCGCGCGAAGAACCTCGGCCTGCGCAATTTTTCAGTCTTCTGTAATCACGTGACGATCATTCCGGCCATTCGCGCCATTCTCGATTCCCCCGACATGCGCATCGACGCGTTTATCGGGCCGGGGCACGTCTCCACCGTGATCGGTTGCCGGCCATATGAATGGATTGCAGCTCGTGAGCACAAGCCGATCGCAGTATCCGGCTTCGAGCCTGCAGACATCTTGCACTCCATTGTGATCCTGCTGCAGCAACTCAAGGCAGGCGAGGCGAAGGTCGTGAACCAGTACGCGCGCGTCGTGCCCTGGGAAGGAAATCGTGCCGCACTGAAGGCCATGGCGGAGGTTCTCGAGCTGCGGCCCTATTTCGAATGGCGCGGCATGGGCTTTATTTCCCAGTCGGCTTTGAGAATCCGGGCCGCCTATGCCGCCTGGGACGCCGAGCAGCGCTTTTCGATACCCGGCGTTCGCGTCACCGATCCAAAAGCTGCCCAATGCGGTGAAGTGCTCAAAGGCGCCCTGAAGCCCGTTCAATGCAAGCTGTTCGGAAAAGAATGCACGCCTGAGCATCCCATCGGCGCACTCATGGTCTCCTCCGAAGGCTCTTGTGCGGCTTACTACAATTACGAGCATCGTAAAACCCCATTGACTACGATTGCTGTCCCGGCCTGAGCCGATCATGAGCACGGCGCCTCTGAAGATTCGCTTCCGCGATCCTCAAATCGAAATGGCGCATGGCGCTGGAGGCAAGGCGAGCCGTCGATTGGTGGAGGGTCTCTTTGCGCCGCTTCTCTTTGGCGCTCGATCCGGTCCGCTGGGCGATGCCGCGCACGTCCAAGTCAACGGATCGAAGCTCGCAATCACTACCGACAGCTTCGTAGTCAAGCCACTTCGTTTTCCGGGCGGCTCTATCGGCGAGCTTGCCGTGAACGGAACCGTCAACGACCTCGCCGTATCGGGCGCCGCGGCGGAGATTCTGGTCGTCACCTACGTTCTTGAAGCGGGCTTGCCGACCGAGATACTCGAAGCCGAAGTTCGCGCCATGGCGCAAGCGGCCGAGCGGGCAGGAGTTGCCATCGTGGGAGGTGATACCAAAGTGGTCGAACATGGCAAAGCCGACCGCATGTACATCACAACCGCAGGAATTGGCCGCCCCATTCCCGGCCTGACGATTACGTCGGAAAGCGTTCGTCCCGGCGACAAAGTCCTGCTCACCGGCCCGATTGGCGATCACGGGATCACGATCCTGCTTGCCCGGGGTGAACTCGATCTCGAAGCGGAGATCTGCTCAGATACCAGATCCGTGCTTCCATTGGTGCAAGCGTTGGCAGGCGCAGCGGCCGCGGGAGTTCGATGGATGCGCGACCCGACTCGCGGCGGCGTTGCAACTTGCTTGAACGAACTGGCACGCGACTGCGATCTGTGTGTCACGATTTTCGAAGAAAACGTTCCGGTGCGGGACACCGTTCGCGGCGCGTGCGAGCTTCTCGGTTTGGATCCGCTGCACATCGCCAACGAAGGACAGTTCGTGGCGATTGTGGCACCCGAAGATGCTGAAACGGCACTGGCCTCACTGCGAGCGACACCCGGAGGCGCCGAAACGGTAATCATAGGCGAGATTTTCGAGCAACCGTCCGGTACCGTCTTGGGCCGGACCGGGTACGGTGGAACTCGGGTCATCGACATGCTGGTCGGCGATCCGCTGCCGAGGATTTGTTGACATGCCGTTGACCGCGACTGAACTCGCTCGCCAGGTCGAAGAAGGCTGCGCCGAACGGAACGGACTGTTTGAAAACTTCTTCGCCCGCGAGTCGGCCGCACTTGCTGTTGCCTGTCGCGAAATGTCCGAACGGTTCTTAAAGGGAGGGCGTTTACTCGCTTTCGGCAAAGGACCGTATGCAACCGATGCGCAACATGTGTCCGTTGAATTCGTGCATCCGGTCATCGTCGGCAAGCGCGCCCTGCCCGCGCTCGATCTATCGCCGCTGTTCACTCCATGGCTGCGCGCGACCCTGCAGTCCGAAGACATCGTAATGGGATTTGGTCCGCCCGATGGAGATGTCGAAATCGAGGGCGCTCTCCGCGAGGCGGCGTCACGTGGAGCGATGACGTTCGCGCTGCCCGGAGTTGAGGGCTTTTACGCGTTCAAGCCCCCGACACAGAATCCGTTCCTACATCAGGAACTGATCGAGATCCTCTATCACACTCTCTGGGAGACCGTTCACGTCTTCTTCGAACACCGTGAGCTCGGCCATGACGTCGGCGACGCGGGGTTTCTCTATCCCTTTCTTGGCCAGGAGAAGCAGGAAACCGCTACCGTACTCGACGATGTCGCTAGCTCGATCAGACGAAAGGTGAGCGACGATGCGACGCTTCGAGGCCAGGTCGTAAAAGAAGAATCGGATCGGATCGCGAACGCAGCGCTGGCGATTGGTGAGCGAGTACGCCGCGGCGGTAAGTTGATTCTTTTCGGAAACGGCGGATCCGCAACCGACGCAAACGATTGGGCGATTGATTGCATCGCGCCGCCTGCCGGCCTTCGCCCGATCCCCGCTGTGTCGCTCTCCTTCGAGCCCGCCAACATCACCGCGATTGCCAACGATGTCGGTACCGAACTCATATTCTTGCGGCAGTTGATTGCCCAATCCCGCCTTGGCGACGTAGCGATTGGCATCTCCACCAGTGGCGGTTCGAAAAACGTAATTCTGGCGCTCGAGGAAGCGCGCAAGCGTGGTTTACTCACAGCCGCTTTGTTGGGATACGACGGCGGCGAGATTGTGCGCCGCGGCCTGGTGGATCATCCGCTGGTGGTCCGGTCCGATTACATCCCGCGCATTCAGGAAGTGCAGGCGTTCATGTACCACACCGTGCGCCAACTGCTGGAGACCACCGCGTATGGCGACAGTTGAACTATTTGGAACGGCGAGTTGTCCATTCACACAGGAGCTGCGCGATTGGCTCGAGTGGAAAGCGCGCGAGTTTGTCGAATTTGATGTCGAAACCGACCTGGAAGCTTTGAAGAGAATGCAAGCGCTGACAGGTGGGCAACGAACGGTTCCTGTTCTTGTCGAAGACGGTAAGGTCGTTCAGATCGGATGGCAAGGTCGCGGCTGCGTAGTTAACGCCAATTCAGCCTGATGTCCTCAGTCGCCATCCGCGTACGCGGCCTCGTGCAGGGGGTAGGATTCCGTCCTTTCGTGTACCGGTTGGCGAAGCATCACAATCTCTGCGGCTGGGTGTTGAATCAGGAAAATGGCGTCGCGATTCACGTCGAAGGTTGTCAAACCTGCATTCAAGCTTTTATTGCGGCCCTCGAGACGGAAGCGCCACCGGCTGCTCAAATCGGCTCGCTCGAGATCCGGGAAACTCAACCGGCTGGATTCCCCGAATTCGTCATCCGGGCCAGCGAGCGTTCAGGATCGCCCTCGGCGCGCATCTCACCCGATCTTCCCGTTTGCGGCGATTGCCTGGCGGAATTGTTCGATTCCGCGGATCCACGACACCTCTATCCATATATCAATTGCACCAACTGTGGCCCGCGCTTCAGTGTTATCGAGAGTTTGCCATATGATCGCGCGGCCACCACCATGAAACATTGGCTTATGGACGCGCTCTGCGCCCGGCAATACCACGATCCGCTCGACCGGCGCTTCCACGCACAGCCGATCGCGTGTCGTGCTTGCGGTCCGCACTATCTTTTCGAGTATTCCGGCCGGACCGTCGTTGGCGACGAGGCGAGCATCGCGGCCGCGGTTGAACTGCTGTGCGTGGGAGGCATAGTCGCCATGAAAGGCATCGGCGGATATCATCTCACCTGCGACGCCCGAAACGAAGCGGCCGTGACCGCTCTTCGCGAGCGGAAATTCCGCAAAGAGAAGCCTTTCGCCGTTATGACGCGAAATATCGATGCGGCCTGCACCCTGGTTGATCTCTCGCCAGCGGCCGAACAACTTCTGAATTCTCAGGCCCGGCCCATTGTCCTTGCGCCCGCAAAAGTCGAACTGGCGGGGGTCGCGCCCGAGAATCACGAGCTCGGAATCATGGTTCCTTATGCGCCATTGCATCATTTATTGTTCGCTGCGGGAGCGCCCGAAATTCTCGTCATGACCAGTGCAAACCGATCGAGCGAGCCGATCGCCTACCGCGACGACGAAGCCCGTCTGCAATTGATGGATATTGCAGATGGATTTCTTATTGGCGAGCGGCCGATCGCGCGACGCGTGGACGATTCGGTAACACGCGCTGGCGTATTCGGCCCGGTCATTCTTCGGAGATCGCGCGGTTATGCACCAGCGGCAGTCACCGAATTCCCGGGCGCTCAGCCTGTACTCGCGGTCGGCGCAGATCTCAAAAACACGATCACGCTGGTTGTCGGTGGCCAGGCATTCGTCAGCCAGCATATTGGTGATCTGGATCATTACGAATCCCTCGCAGCCTTCCGGGAAACCATCCGCGATATGGCGGCAATGTACGACTTTGAAATCTCCGATCTCATGATCGCTTACGACCTCCATCCCGAGTACGCATCGACGTTGCATGCACTCGAGCTGCCCGCGCGCGCCCGGCACGCCATTCAGCATCACCGCGCGCATATCGCATCCGTTCTTGCTGAACGACAAGCGTGGGAGCGTCGCGCCGTCGGCATCACCTTCGATGGAACCGGATATGGCGACGACGGACGCATCTGGGGAGGTGAGTTCTTCACCGGCAGCATGCAAAGCGGGTGGACGCGAGCGCTTCATCTGCGTAACGCGCTGCTTCCCGGAGGCGATGCGGCGGCGCGCTCTCCCGTGCAATGCGCCGCGGGATTTCTAACCGAAATTGAAGAGAATCATAACCTGGGCGATGCGCCGTTCCGTTTCCCACGGCGTTATTTTGCCTCAGTCCAGCTAGTAGAAAAGCGGATACGCACGTTCGAGACTTCTTCCATGGGCCGGCTCTTTGACACGGTAGCCGCACTATTGGGCTTCACGCGTGGTATCACGTTCGAAGGTCAGGCCGCCATATGGCTCGAGCAACTGGCTATCGGGGCTCCCGCATCCGCTGCGTACCCGTTCCCCCTTACTGGCGATACCCTGGACTCCCGCCCGCTGCTCTCGGCAATAGTTAGAGATCGTGTCCTTGGACTCGACTGCGGCGAAATCGCACGCCGGTTCCATGCTGCCGTCGCCCGCGCTACCTGGCAAGCCGCCGTGCAACTCTGCGAAGCCAATTCGATCGATTTAGTCGTGTTGTCCGGTGGCGTTTTTCAAAATCAGTTGCTGCTCGCCGAGATTGCCCGTTGCGCCGACCAGAGCGGGATCGAGATCTGGACGAACAGAACCGTGCCTCCCAACGACGGCGGCATCAGCTTCGGGCAGGCAGCGTCCGTTGCGGTTCGCGCGAGCTAGACTTTCTTGAGTATGTAATCTCAATGGACGCCGGGCGAACCTTGTTCCGGCTCCTCGAAACTGTAATAAATTTTACGTGCTCAGTAACGGAGTGCCGTGCGGCGCATCGGACTTGTAGCCGCAACAGGAGGTACAATCCATGGCGACCACGTCTGTACCGCAATCCACTCCGCGCAACGCCGGCGTTTCTGAAGTTCACATTATCTGGTTAACGGCAGGCCTGAGTTGCGATGGCGACACGATCTCCGTCACCGCCGCCGAACAGCCCAGTATTGAAGATGTCTTATTGGGAGCCATCCCCGGCCTGCCGAAGGTTTATCTTCACAACCCCGTTCTAGCCATGGAAGTCGGCGACGACTTCATGAAGCACTTCTATATGGCGGAAAAGGGCCAACTGGATCCCTTCGTGCTCGTCGTCGAAGGCTCAATCCCGAACGAGCGTCTCAAGCGGGAGGGCTATTGGGCCGCCCAAGGAACCGACTACAACACCGGGCAGCCTATCACCACCTGCGAATGGATTGATCGCCTTGCAGCTAAAGCTTGGGGCGTGATCGCCTGCGGCACATGTGCCACTTACGGCGGAATTCACGCGATGGCCGGCAATCCGACCGGCGCCATGGGTCTGGTCGACTACCTTGGCAAATCCTTCCGCTCCGCCGGCGGCCTGCCGATCGTAAACGTACCGGGTTGTCCGGTGCAGCCCGACAACATGATGGAAACTGTCTTATACCTGCTGTACCAGGCTGCCGGGCTGTCTCCCATCATTCCACTGGATGACCAGTTCCGGCCGACGTGGCTGTTCGGCAAAACCGTTCACGAGGGCTGCGATCGCGCCGGCTATTACGAACAGGGCGACTTTGCGCACGAGTATGGTTCGCCGAAATGCCTCGTCAAGATCGGCTGCTGGGGACCCGTTGTCAACTGCAATGTCACCAAGCGCGGCTGGATGCGTGGCATTGGCGGTTGCCCCAATGTAGGCGGTATCTGCATCGCCTGCACGATGCCTGGTTTTCCGGACAAGTTTATGCCTTTTATGGACCAACCTCCCGGTGCAACGTTGTCGTCCACGGTGGCTGTCACCTATGGACGCGCGATGCGTGCCTTGCGGTCCATCACCAACAACACGGCCAACAAGGAGCCGAAGTGGCGGCATCCTGGTTCGAAATTAACTACTGGTTATCAACCCACGTCGTATTGAGAAACGAGTAACTGAAATGGCAACCATAACAGAACCCTTAACCGGCCAGGAACAAAAGAAGAGAAATCTCGTCGAGATGAACTGGGATCCGATCACCCGGATCGTGGGAAGTCTCGGCATCTTCACGAAGATTGATTTCGACAATAAAGAGGTCGCCGAGTGCTACAGCACATCTTCGATCTTCCGCGGATACAGCATCTTCATGCAAGGCAAGGATCCGCGCGACGCTCCGTTCATCACATCGCGCATTTGCGGCATCTGCGGCGACAATCATGCCACCTGCGCCGTTTATGCCGCTAACATGGCCTGCGGCATGTCGACTCCGGTTTTAGGTGACTGGATCATCAACCTGGGCGAAGCGGCCGAATACATGTTCGATCACAATCTTTACCAGGACAATCTAGTCGGGGTTGATTTCTGCGAGGCGATGGTCAAGCAGACCAATCCGGGGGTTCTCGCCAAAGCCGAATCTACCTTGTGCCCGAATGCTTCGAAGCACGGCTTCCGCACCATCGCCGATATCATGCGTACGCTCAACCCGTTCACGGGCGAGTTCTACCGCGAAGCGCTAGTGATGAGCCGCCTGACGCGCGAAATGTTTTGCCTCATGGAGGGCCGGCACGTTCATCCGTCCACGCTATATCCCGGCGGAACCGGTACCGTACCCACCCATCAGCTCTTTACCGACTACCTGGTCCGGCTCATGAAGTATGTCGAATTTATGAAGAAGGTCGTGCCGATGCACGACGATCTTTTCGATTTCTTTTATGAGGCCTTGCCGGGCTACGAAAAAGTTGGCCAGCGCCGCGTCCTTATGGGCTGTTGGGGAGCGTTCAACGACCCCACTGTCTGCGATTACAAATACGAGCACATGTCCGATTGGGGCCGGGCTATGTACGTGACGCCCAGCGTCATCGTCGACGGCCAGGTGGTCACCAATAATCTGGTGGATATCAACCTCAATATGCGTATCCTGCTCGGCAGCTCGTATTACGACGACTGGTCGCAAACCGGCGAGAGTTTTGTAAAGACCGATCCGCTCGGCAACGCGATCGACAAACGGCATCCATGGAACCAGACCACCACGCCCCGGCCGCAAAAGCGCGATTTCAAGCAAAAGTACACCTGGGTGATGTCCCCCCGCTGGCTGGACACGCGCACGGGAGATCATCTGGCGTTGGACACCGGAGGCGGTCCGCTGCCGCGCTTGTGGTCCACGGCATTGAATGGACTGGTCGATATCGGCTACATCAAATCCACCGGCGATAGCGTTCAGATCAATCTGCCGAAGACAGCTTTGCTTCCTGAGACTCAGTTCGAATGGAAGATCCCGCAGTGGAGCAACGCGATTGAACGCGATCGCGCTCGGACCTACTTCCAGGCGTACGCCGCGGCGGCAGCGCTCTATTTTGTGGAGAAGGCGCTCGAATGCGTGCGAAAGGGCGATACCAAGACCTGGGCGGACTTCAAGGTTCCCGATGAAGCCATCGGGTGCGGATTCCACGAGGCCGTGCGAGGCGTGCTCTCGCACCACGTCGTCATTCGCGATCGGAAAATCGCCAACTATCACCCATATCCTCCAACGCCCTGGAATGCGAGTCCTCGCGATGTCTACGGAACCCCCGGCCCATACGAAGACGCGATCCAGAACACGCCCATCTTCGAAGAGAACGGACCTGAAAATTTCAAGGGCATTGACATCATGCGCGCGGTGCGCAGCTTCGATCCCTGCTTGCCATGCGGAGTGCACATGTACCTGGGGAATGGCAAGGTTTTGAAGACTGAGCATTCTTCGATCATGGGTGCGCACGCCTAGGAGACCCCATGCCACACACGCAAAAATCCAAGATCTCTTCTCATACAGAGGGCACCAACCGGGGCGAGGAGGTCTTGAAAAACAAAGGGCCGGAACCCGGCCGCGAGACCGGAACGCGCACGGCCCGAGACTCAACCAGCATCAACGCGAAAGCCCGCGATCCGATCGACCCTCGCATGCCGCACATGCCGCCTCCCTAGCTGCGAGCGGAAGCCATCATGGCAGACAACGAGATCCGCTCGCAGGAGTGGATCGACAAAATCGAGGAATTAGTCCATCACGCCGAATCTCTTTCCGACACGAAGTCGCGTGCTGTTGCTGTCGATCTTGTGCAGGCGGTCCTCGATTTTCATGCCGCGGGTCTGAATCGCGTGATGGAAATCATCGCTGATTCGGGCACGACAGCCGGCGCAGTCATCGATCGAATTGCTAGCGACGAACTGACGGCCAGCATGCTGCTGCTGCATGATCTGCATCCTGACGATCTGGAAACGCGGCTCAATCGTGCTATTCGCAAGCTGCAGGAGATGTTCGCATCTCTCGGAGCAGAATTGTCGTTGATCGCCGTTGAAGCCGATAAGGTGCGGCTGCACTTCGACTCCGCTCGGGCCTGGTCGGGAACACCTGTGAAAACGAGCGTCGAAAACGCGATCTTCCAGGCCGCCCCGGAAATCAGTACGGTCATCGTCGAAGGGTTGAAGGAGACTCCTCCTGCTAACTTTGTGCCCATTTCCGATCTCCTCACCGGATCGCGCGTATGAGGAAACCTGCGGGAGTGGCGAGCGCTCGTGGCCTGGCGTCGCTTCGCAACTTCGTGAGGAAGGCGCCGGAAACCGGGCGCTGCGATCTATGCTCCCTCACAATCGCGGAACAGCATCAGCATCTTTTTGATCCTCATACGCGCAGATTGTTGTGCACCTGCGATGCCTGCGCGATTCTGTTCAACAGCAATGGCCAGACAAACTACCGGCGCGTGCCGCGTGACATTCGGCTTCTAAGCGATTTCGTGCTCTCCGATCAAAGCTGGAATAGCCTCGCCATCCCGATCGGCCTCGCCTTTATCTACTCATCCAGCGTGGCGAACCGGATGATTGCGGTATATCCGAGTCCCGCTGGGCCGACCGAGTCCGAGCTCGACCAGGACGCCTGGGATGAAGTGGTCGCCGAATATCCGCTGCTCACAAAACTGACGCCCGATGTGGAAGCCCTGCTGATCAATCGCATGCACGGCGTGCGCGAGTACTTCTTGGCGCCAATTGACGAGTGCTACAAGCTGACAGGCACTGTTCGTAAACATTGGCGCGGATTCTCAGGCGGAGAAGAGGGCCTGGACCACATTCGGCAATTCTTCGAAGCGTTGAAACAGCGCTCCTACCCATACACTGGAACTCGATATGCCGGAACTCTCGTTTGAAATTCTGTCGGCAACTCCAGTGCGCGATATGATCACGCCGGCCTTAGCTTTCGAGTTGCGCGTCACGAATGCTTTCCCGGAGCAGTCGATTGAGTCTGTCTTGCTGCGGTGCCAGATCCAGATCGAGGTTGCGCGACGGCGCTACAACTCCACCGAGCAAGCTCAGCTTCGCGACCTGTTTGACGAGCCGGCCCGCTGGGGAGATACACTCCGGCCCATCACGTGGGCGAACACATCTGTGAATATCCCGGCATTCTCAGGCAGCACAGTCTATCCCGTCAATGTGGCCTGCACGGTCGATCTGAATGTCGGCACGGCCAAATATTTCCACGGAATCGCAGACGGAGATATCCCGCTTACGTTTCTGTTCAGCGGTTCTGTCTTTTATAAGTCCGGAGAAGGCGCTTTACAGGTCGTCCCGATTTCCTGGAATAAGGAAGCGCGGTTTCGCTTGCCTGTCCAGCTTTGGAGAAATGCGATAGACCTCCATTACCCGGACGCAGCCTATCTTACCCTGCGCCGGGATGTCTTCGACCATCTGTATCGCTTCAAAATCACCCAGGGATTGGCAACTTTCGAAGAGGCAATCCAAACAATGTTGACGATCGCAGAACGGGAGCGACCCGCATCATGACTTCCGCCGTTGTCGATAAGATCGCGCGCGCAGTGCTCTACGAAGGCTACCTTCTGTATCCATACCGCCACTCCGCGCTGAAGAACCAGCACCGCTGGAATTTTGGTGTGCTGTATCCGCCCGCTTGGAGCGCGCAGCAAACGGGTTCGGACCGATCGTATTTTCAGATGGAATGCGTTGCGCACGCTGCTCCGGAATCGCGACTCGATGTTTCGGTGCGGTTTTTGCAACTGGTAGCGCATGATAACGCAATCGAGCAAAGTATTAGCGTCCATCCGCTCTCGCTATCGGAGCTGGCCGCGAGTGCACATGTTGAGTCCGTGTCGCTTCCTGGCCCAATCGAGGGTCAGATCGAAATTTTCGCGGTACCGGTCCGGAAAGATGTATTTCGGTTGACCGTGCAGTTCCGAAACACGACCCGCTGCATTGTAGAAACTCGCGACGATGCCCTCGCGCATTGCTTCGCCTCGGCGCATGCCGTGCTGCACTTCGGCAGCGGCGAGTTTTCCTCGCAGATTGATCCGGCCGACGAACTTCGGGACGTAGTTGCAGCCTGCCAGAACACGGGTGTTTGGCCGGTGCTGGTCGGCGAGAACGGCGCGCGCGATATCATGCTCGGCTCACCGATCATTCTTTACGACTATCCGCAAATCGCACCGGAAAGCAAAGGCGATCTGTTCGACGGAACCGAAATAGACGAAATTCTGACGCTCCGCATTCTGACGTTGACCGACGAGGAAAAAGAAGAGATTCGCCGGTCAGACGAGCGGACCCGGCGAATCTTAGAGCGCTTGGAAACCAGTCCTTCCGAGCACCTCCTTGAACTGCACGGCACAATGCGGAGTCTTCAACAGCGGCAAGGGGATGCATGGAGCGCCTGGGACACATTGGAGCGTGGGCCAGTTGGCGGCGCTGCGGTCTCAGGAGTCGATCTCAAGAAAGGCGATCGCGTGCGCCTCCGGCCCAGGAAGCGGGCGGATATATTCGATACGCTGCTCGAAGGAAAGGTCGCCATCATTGAGGCAGTGGAGGAGGATTTCGAGGGCAACATACATTTCGCCGTGGTGCTCGAAGACGATCCCGGCCGGGATCTGGGCGAGATGCGCCAGGCCGGACATCGCTTCTTTTTCTCAGCCGAAGAAGTAGAACCGGTGCAGTCTCCAACTTCGGAGAGGACGTGAAGGATGCCTGCGTCGATACTGATCGCCGGCATTGGCAACATCTTCCAGGGTGATGACGCCTTCGGCGTCGCCGTGCTTCAAAAATTGGCTGAGCTGCGATTTCCGGAAAACGTCAAGCTCATGGATATTGGTATCAGGAGCATCGATCTCGGTTTCGCTCTCTTGGACCGATATGATTTGACCATCTTGGTAGATGCGACTGCTCGAGGCTGCGCGCCGGGGACGCTGTACACCATCGAGATTCGACCCGAAGACATACCCGATATGTGCGACCAAGCTGTCATTGTCAATTCGCACAGTTTGGATCCGGTTCGCGTGCTTGCCTTGGCAAAGAGCGTGGGCGCAAAATTCAACCGGGTACTGCTGATTGGCTGTGAACCGCTCGTCATGGATCACGACGATAGCGGACACATCGGATTGAGCGAAATAGTCCAAACCGCAGTGGATCGAGCCGTCGGCAACATCCGGCAATTAGTAGAGAAATTTACGGTAATAACCGAACAGGAGGTCTATTCTCATGACCGTGTTTAAAATTGCCGCATTGGCGGCGGCGGCAATCGTGGCCGCGGGCCTGATCATGAACTGGTCAGATCTTAAGCGATATGTGAAAATCGAGCGGATGTGATCTCACGGGAGAGATGCACGAGCTATCGGTCGCGCTGAGCATCATTGAAGGAGTTGAGGAAGAGATCGCGCGCCGGCCCGGCTCTCAGGTCGCAGTCGTCCATCTGAAGCTCGGACGGCTGTCAGGCGTTGTGAAAGACGCGCTGCTCTTTTCCTACGATCTGGCGTGTGAGGGTACAGTGCTTGCCGGTTCGAGACTCGAGATCGAAGAGATTCCGATCATCCTGTACTGCTCTGTATGCCTGCAAGAACGGCCCGCCGTCTCGATCAACAATCTATGTTGCGGGGTTTGCAGCACTCCGAGTGCCGACATCCGCAAGGGTTCGGAATTGGAAGTATTCGCATTGGAGTTAAGCGATGAGCACGCAGCCGCGGCTGGTTGAAGTCCGGCAAAAGGTATTAAAACGAAACGATCTGTTGGCCCGGGAGCTTCGCGAACGGTTTCGTGCTGCAGGGGTTTATGTGGTCAGCCTGGTGTCGAGCCCCGGTTCGGGCAAGACCGCCTTTCTCGAAAAGACTCTAACTCTATTGAGACCTAACGCGCGCGTCGCAGCGCTCGTCGGCGATCTCGCAACGGACAATGACGCAGTGCGCTTGGCACGAAGCTTGGCGCCCGCGCGCCAGATCACGACCGGTACGATCTGCCATCTCGATGCAGAGATGATTACCAAAGCTCTCGAGGGCTGGACGCTCGAAGATTTGGATTTCTTATTTATCGAGAACGTAGGCAATTTGGTTTGCCCTTCCAGCTACGACCTTGGCGAAAATCTGCGGGCGGTTCTCATGTCTGTCACGGAAGGTGAGGACAAACCGCTCAAGTATCCAACTATCTTCAATACCGCCGATGTTGCCGTAATCACGAAAGCCGACCTGGCGCAAGCTGTCGAGTTCAATTGGGAAACCGCAAAGCGAAACATCGCCGCCGTTCGCCCGGGTATGGACATCCTGGCTGTCTCGTCTAAGACGGGTGAAGGCCTGGAGGTTTGGGTACAGCAGTTACTCCATCATCTTTCCTGATGCGGTCTCGCCAGAGGGTGAACCTCGAATATCACTGAAAACATAAAGTTGTTCCTTAGGATGGTTTCAGGGGCGCTACGCAGCGGCAATGCAGTCGATTTCTATGTCAAAAGGTCCGGGCCATGCGGGACGCAGACAAAGATTCGCGCCGGTGGGTCCTTAGGAAAGTAACGAGCGTAGATTGCATTCACCGCTGCAAATTTCTCGACGGACGTGCAATACACGTTGCATTTGAGCACGTTATCCAAAGACGATCCCGCCGTTTCCAGGCAAAGCTTCATCTGTTCCAGAACAAGTTCGGTCTGCCGCTCAATGGGAGCTTCGATCACCTTTCCGGTGCCGGGATCGAATGGTGGAAAACGGGAGACGTAAATTGTGCCGCCGCTTCGAGTGACGGCTGAAGCTGTTAATTGGATGACCATGACGCCGTAGAACACCAAGTCCCAGACAGTAAGGGCGCTCCGGAGTTGCGTTTGAGGCAGCGTTGCTGATGCTCCTCTGCCATTGCTCTCTTAAAGTTAGTTTCGCGGCACCGCTTCAAGCAGGAGTGAGTGTGTGAATGCAACCGGGAGAACCGCTGTTGGCCCCTCGATGCTCCCCAAGGACTTCCCGTTCACGTAATCGATCACCTCATAAGTCCGCTTGTCGAGCCCCCGCAATGAGACAGGCCCGTTCCATTGCGGAGCGAAGAAAGCGTAGTAGAGGGTCGATCCTTTGGCGATGCAATGAGCTTCAGGTTTATCAAAGCCGATATCGTAGAGGTCGCCGCGATATTCGCCTTCGGGCAGCATGTGCTCGCGGTAAATCTTCACCCACTTTTCCCAGGCCGTTTCCTTGTCCGGAGTCAGAATGAGTTTTGCTGAATCACTGTCACTCGAAGGAGCCGCGCTTTTGTCGTTTGGAGGCCACCTATATTCGGTACCGATGACGCCTCCAACGCCAACCGTAGATGCAAAATCCGTCCCGTTATCACTCAGTTCGACGTGGTCGCCGAAATAGGGAAGCTTATCGCCCATCAGCGCCTTCAAAGTTTTTCCTTTCGATCGCACTTGCCACGAGCTTTCCGGATCCGATGCGACGCTCATGTTGTAATAGGGCATCGAAAAAAAAGAGTAAGCGGTTCCACAGGGGCAAAGCTCGATCTGCGCTTCCGGTTTGATTTCATGAGCGGCGTCTGCGATGGCGCGGAAGAAATAAGGAAGCTGCTGCACGGAATCGAGTGCGTCCTTGTGATGATGCGCCGTGTTCGTGCAGCGCGGAACTGCATTCAGGAATTGGCCATCCAGTTTGAGACCATCGAATCCCCATACCTTAAATATTTTTTCCGCAAGCGCCTGATGATAGCGGACGACCTCGGGAACGGCTGGGCACAGGTAATAGGCATTCCACCAACTGATTTTTCGTTTTTGGCCGTGCTCATCGAGCAGCAACCAATCGAGATGTTCACGCAACAAGTCACTGCCGGGCGACACCGATAAAGGCGCCCACCATAGCTGAGCCTTGAAACCACTCGCGTGAATTTTGTTAACGAGCGCTCGTATGTCGGCATCGCCGCGCGGAAATTTCTTGGGATTCGGCCGCCAGTCGCCTTCATTCGTCTGCCATCCGTCATCCATCGTGACCCAGCCGAAACCGAGTTTCTTCGCTTCAGGAAGGGCGTTGACGATCTGTTCAGGGCGAAAATCGCGACCAAAACCCCAGGCGCACCAGATTGGCTCATAAGCGCCTGACCCGGGGTTCTCGAATCTTACCCCCTTCGCGATCATCAGGCGGCGGTATTCGCGGAGCGTGCTGAAGTAATCGCCGGTGTGAACGGCAACGAATGTCTCCAGGGTTTTCAGCGTTTCGCCCGGCTTGAGTGTTTGCGTGAGCTGGCGCTCGATCGCGAGAGTGGCGCGGTCCGAAACCGGCATTGCTATCGGTTCAGAGACAATTTGCGGACTCAATTCGTCATGTCCCACCGCGATGCCAACGTCGGGACGCCAGATATCGATGACCGGCGTTCCTCCTCCATAATCGTCCGCATTCATGCCCAAATAATTATCCCGATGAAATCCCGGCTTCAACGGAACGACCCAATCCGGGCGGGATTCATAGGATCCGCTCTCGAGCGACCAGAAAGGAACGGGCGTGTAAGTGCTACTGGTGGCGATGCTGTACGACTCGCTCCTCCAACCTTGAATCGTAATCGAATCTTTGGATGTGTTTTTGTAGGTCACACGGACGAAGAGCATGGATGCGAAGTTCTCGAAAGAATCCACTGTCTCGATTTTTTCGATCGCGCCCGCGCGCCCTCTGATGGTGAGCCTGGAGCCTAGGCCCCGTTCATCGGAAATGCGCGCCGTTTCAGATCCGGTGAGCGTGAAATCTTCGACCGGTTTGCCATTGACCACGATCGTTTCGGCCGCGGACATCGGCCCCAGCGAAATATCGCGACCGCGAAGATGAGAAACGATGCGGGCATGCGTCTTTGCATCGAAGATCATCGAAATGTCGCGATTGAGAGCGGTTGGCGTTGATACGGCCGAAGTGGCTTCCGTGACGGCGGCGAGCGCAGCCAAAATGAATAAGCGATACCGGAACGATTGCATTTGTTTTAGAAAGTCTCGTAATGAATCAGTTCGCCGACGAGTGGCGCAGCCCATTGACGAAATGCGCCGTCCCGGGGCGATATTTCGCGCGCTCGCCACTCTTCAGGAAATAAGCGCTCCAGGAAAGCGACGCGCTCAAGATCGACCAGACCGGTTTGCACGCGATACGACTCGCCTGGTTGACGCACTAATGTGACCATCTGAGCGGATGCGCCATTCATGGCAGCTTTCACCGCCGCCGCGCCACACGCCCGCGCCTCGCTCCAATCTATTTCTGAGGTGAAGGCGCTGCTTGAGCGGCCCAGCAGCCCGGGTTTTTCACTGCGCGCCCTGAGTTTCAGATGCTGAGTTACAAGCAATGCAAGCCGATGCCCCAGATTCATGGCCAGGCTTCCACGCGAACCGGAGCGCACATCGGCTCCGAACGGTTCTCCGTGCTCGTCTAATTGTCCTTCGCAGACGGCTACTACGCATCGATTCAGTCTTCGGTAGACTGCTTCTATCTCGGAGAGAAGTTTTTCCAGGGGAAGCCGCTCTTCCGGGAAGTAGATGAGGTGCGGTCCGTCTTCCGGACGCTTTCTGGCAAGCGAAGTCGCCGCCACCACCCAGCCTGCATTCCTCCCCAGCACCTCTACAATCTCGACTTGCCCGGGGAGGGCGCGATTGTCCGCATCGATATCGCGAATCGCACATGCAAAGAAGCGGGCCGCAGAGCCATATCCCGGCGTGTGATCGGTTTCGAGGAGGTCGTTATCAATCGTCTTCGGAATGCCGATGATCTTGAGCTCATACCCAGCCTGTCGCGCAATTAAATCAAGCTGCAAGGCGGTGCCCATTGACCCATTGCCGCCGTTATAGAAGAAGTAGCGGATCTCTCGGGCGCGAAAAACATCCAATACACGCTCGAGATCGGCAGGAACAATCTGGCGGCGCGTGGTCCCAAGGGCGGAGGACGGCGCATGCGAAATGCTACTAACCTTTGCCGGGGAAACCGCACAAAAATCAATGAAATCCTCTGCGAGGATTCCGTGCATGCCGAATCTCGCGCCGTACAAACCACAGATCGATTCGTGACGCGCTGCTTCTTCCACAACTCCGAGTAAGCTCGCGTTGAGAACTGCGGTAGGACCACCGCTATGAGCAACGATCGCACTTGCGCGGGCTTGTTTCATTCGAAGTTACTCAAATGCCGCAGTCCCGCCGATTCGCGAGAGGCTCCGCGCAGCAGCAGCGATTCCGGCCCTTGCGCATTCGCTCACATTGCCGCCCTTCAGAAATCGCGCCAGGTATCCGGCGTTGAAGCTGTCGCCGGCTCCGGTCGTGTCCACCACGTGAACTTTGCGCGCCGGCGCGCGAAGTGTCGTGCCCGCGCTGTAAACGAGCGCTCCCTGTGCGCCCAGCTTCACAGCGACTGTGGGCGTCAACTTACCCAGAACCTTTGCTGCGGCGGTCGTGGACCTGCAACCGGTCAGACGTCTCGCCTCTGTCTCGTTTGGGAAAAAGATGTCGGTATAGCGAAGCACATCACGAATGCCCGAGTCCCATTTTTCGGTCGGGTCGTAATTGCAATCGAGGGACGTCGTCAGTCCGAGCTCCTTTGCCGTTTGAAACACCCGGGCGGCTTGCTTGTGAAATTTTTCCAAGAGGAAGTAATGGCCGACATGGAGATGCCGGGCACGCTCCAGCAACTCTCTTTTCACATCAGTGGCCTGCAGCAGCGGGATGGTACCTGGATAGGTGAGACCGGCCCGCGCGCCTTTCGAGTTGCTATGCCAGATAGTAATCCCGGTTTTTTCCCGTTTGGCGTGCTTCGCCTGTGACAGGTCAATGGAGGCCGCGGCCAAACGAGCCTCAACGAAATCACCTAGGGGGTCGCGGCCGATCACTCCCACAAAACTAACGTGCGCGCCAAGTTTCGCCAGATTGAAAGCGGTGATGGCGCTCGATCCGCCGAGAATCAGGTCGAAACCACGGAACGTCTTCTCCTTATGCCACTCGAGCGCAGGGACATCTTGGAGAATCAAATCCACATTTGCTTCGCCTGCAACAATGCAATCGATCGATTTCTCAGCCGGCATGGATCCGAACGTCCTTGACGACGCGAGTAATTACTCCGTCAGGACTCGGGTTATCGGGATTGAGACCCGCGCCCAAGCTCAGATGGTAAGCAAGCAGCTGCGCAAAGACAACCTCGAAAGGAGTACGAAGCGCGTCCGGCAATTCGGGAGCGCTCGCGGGAATCACCCGGTCAAAATGTATCGCGTCCACTCCGTCCGGAACCAAACCTACGATGTAGCCGAGGTCTTTCGTCCGTAACTCGGCCAGCAGATCGAATTCGTAGAGCCGGGTGACCGGATCGGAAGACAAGAAGCAAACTACGAGTGAATCCGGCGCGAGAAAGCTCATGGGTCCATGCCGCAAACCGAGGAATGTCTCGGTGATGGGGACACACTTGCCGGCGGTCATTTCCAAAATCTTCAAACCGGCTTCGCGCGCCACCGGGAAAAGCTGAGGCGAGGCGAGAATAAGCGCTCGCGAAGGCTTGCGGGTTGCAATTTCGCGCGCGTGCTCTTCCAAGGTCGGCAGCAATGTATCTACAGTCCGGCAGATCGAAGGTAGGGCCGGCGCCATGGCTGCGGAATTCTGAATGACTATTCCCGCGAGCGCCAGATTGGAGAAGGAACTCGTCATCGCTAAGCTTCGATCGTTGGTCCGGGGATCGAGAGTAATTGCTTCCACGCCGTTCGCGAGAGCTAATTTGCCCGAGCGGTTGCAAGTAATTGCGATGTGCCGGATGCGGGGGAATTGCGCGCGAACCTTTTCGATGACCCCGATGCTTTCCGGGCTGTCGCCCGATCGTCCGATTGAAACGAGGACTTCGGTGCCTTTGGGCACGCCGTAGGAAGCATCCACCAACAGATCGGTTGTAGCCACTGCTGTTGCATTCGGCCAAGCCCTGGCGATTGCCGCGGCGGCATAAGCCGATGTCCCGGCTCCAGTAATCACGGCCGGGATGTCCTTGAGGTCTCTTGTAAAAGAGATGCCTTCAATCAGAGCAAGTGTAAGGGGCCATAGCGAGGGCTGCTGATAGATCTCCTGATGGGTCGCCGTCGTCCAAACACCGTGAGGCATGCCTTCGTCATCGAAGGATACCGCAACCGAGCGAAATATCAAAACTTTTCACTCGTAAGCGTTTGGCAGGGCCTAAACCGCGATTACTTCGATGCCCCGCTGTCGCATGGCCTGGATCAGTTCCCGGGAAACGCCTTCGTCGGTTACCAGGCGGCGCACATTGGAAATCGGGCTGATCATCGAGAGGCTCCGGCGTCCGAACTTGCTCGAATCGGCGATGACAGTCACCTCATGAGCGGCTTGCATCATCAGGGTGTTGAGCTGCGCTTCAAGGAGATCCGGAGTGGAGAGATTGAATTCTGAGTCGATGCCGTCAACGCCCAAAAAGAAGTGATCGGCGTGAAGTTCCTGGATGAATCGTTCCGCTTGCGGGCCAACAAAGGATCCCGAGACGTGGCGCATGACTCCACCGATCATGACCACGCAAACTTTGGGATTATTCAAGAATTCCTGCGCGATATTCACGGCGTGGGTAATGACGGTGAGGGCTTCCAAGCTCGACCGGTTTATGGCCCGGGCCACTTCGGCGCTGGTTGTGCCGGAGTCGAGGATGACTCGCTGGCGCGATTTCAACAGGCCCGCTGCCGCCTTTCCGATACGCACCTTTTCTGAATGGAAGATGGCCTGTTTGATATTGAGCGGATACTCTTCTCCATGCTCTTCCGGCAGCACTCCTCCGCCGTATGAGCGGATAATGACGCCTTCCCGAGCCAAGTGCCCCAAATCGGCGCGCAGCGTTACGGCAGAAACGTTGAACCGCCGCGCCAGCTCATTGACGGAGACGCGCCCGTCTTTTTTGACAACTCTCACGATCTCGCGCCGCCTCTCTCTTGTTAGCAGCTTCGCGGCCTTTGCAGACATTTCTTTGAGTCTATTTCAATCGCCAACCGAAAGCATTCTTCGCTTTCGATCCGTTTACAAAGTAAGCACTATTGTGGTACAAAACCTTCGAATAGTGATTCATGAAGCGCGCAATCGGCGACAACATCTTTCCGAAAGCCATGAGCTTTGATGACGGGCTCAAGCTTTTGAAACGGGCGGGATACAACGGCATCGAGCTGTGGCTTGGCGAGCGGCAGTGGTTTCAAATGACGACGACGGATCGCGAGCTTGGCGATCTATATCGACGTATTCAGGATGCCGGGCTCGAAGTGTCCGACATTGCGAATGCGCTTGATTGGCAGGAAAATGTCTCGGCCAGAGACCCGGCCAAACGCGCGGCTGCCTTTCGCCATATCGAACGTCAGATCGAAGCGGCAAACATCTTCCGGTGCGATGCGATTCTGGTGGTGGCGGGACTGGTGACCCCCGAAGTTCCATACAACGAGGTCTATAACCGCACGGTAGAGTCGCTTCAGCGGCTGGGGGAAATGGCAGCGAAGGCGCGCGTGAAAATGGGCGTCGAGAACTGCAACGCGGAGCAGCATTTTCTTCTCAGCCCGAGAGAATTCAAGCTGTTCCTCGACGATGTGAACCAGCCTTACGTGGGTATTCATCTCGATGTGGGCAACATTCACGACACGGGATTCGCCGAGCAGTGGGTTGAAATCCTTGGCCCGCGCATCACGCGCGTACACCTGAAAGACGTGATGAAGCATCGCGGCCGTTGCGGCGACGAAAGCGTCTATACCAACATTTTCCTAGGGGACAATGACTGGCGAGCCATTCGCGATGCAATGGCAAAGGTGAAGTATGACGGGTGGTTGATTGCGGAGATGGAGCGGCAATATCGCTTCGCACCGGATCAGCAAGTTTTCGATACCGGTGCCGCGATGGACCGCTTCATCTCCGGCAGTCTTTAGAAGTGATCAGCCGCCGCCAATTTGTCAAGGGGAGTCTCGCAGCGGTTTCTGCGGTCGGCGGGATGGAGCGCGGCGCGGCGCATACCGCTCAGCCGGGAGCTGAGCATCTTCTCATAAGATCGAACGAAGACTTGCTGGAGGAAGAATCGCGGGCCGGGTTTCTCTCGGTTATGCCGGCCGGCGCCATGGTGAGCGGCGTCATCCTGCCGAAGAATGGCGAAGGCAAGATCATCGTTCTTCCTGCTGTCCAAAATCTCTCTCGCGAGTACATACAGGATCTGCGAAATGCAATGGAAGCGGGCGCCTGGGTCATCTGGGAGCAACGTGCCTCATTTGATTCCGAACGCGCGCGGGATACTCATGAACTGCTCAATTCCGCACTGGGAATCATAGTCCGCCGGTGCCTCCGGGTTGAATTGGAAATCTATGTCCATTACCGCTGGCCCGTGGTTGCCATGGTCAGAGCTTTCCAGGAAGTGGCATTGCTCGATTGTTCTCCCCAGGAGGCAGCGGCCGAATACGGTGGTGCTCCCGCTGCGATCAGGCGCCCTTATGGTCACGGCGGACTTGTTTTCGTTGGCTCGATGATTGGGCCCGGCATTCGCGCCGGCGAACCGCAAGCTTGGCAGGTCGGGCGCAGGTTGTTTGGGCTTTCAGATCTTTAGGAAGATCTTTTTCTGGTACATCCAGAAGAGCATCAGCCAATAGGTGAGTAACACAGCAGAGCCCAGGAGGACGGGCTCCGCTGCGGATCCGAAAAGTTGAAAGGGCCTATCGCCCAGATGGATACGGAATGAACTCACAACGAAGTTTTCGCAAACATGCGCTATCACATATGCGGCGATGGAATTTGTTCCGATCACCACCAGGGGGAAGGCCCATTTGCGGTACCCCCTGATCTCGATGACCCAGCAAAAGGCTGCCAAAAACAGGAAGCAGATCCCGCCGCTAAACAGTGTCCAACTCGGCGTCCAGATTCGCTTGACGATCGGACAAATGCCCAGAAAGTGAAATACGACTCCCACCGCAACGCAGACAAGACCCGCGCGGATGTACAGCTTCAACGGCACGCGTGGTGCAGACGCACGCAGCCATCGCCCGGCAATCAGGCCCAGAATCATGGTTCCGAGTGTTGGAATAAAGCTGGGGGTCAGATAGCCGCCGCCGTTGTACAAGAATGGCCTAGTGCGCGGGAACAGGTTTAAGAACCACTGATCGAACGCATTCCCCAAATTGCTGTTCTTGTTCCAGTGACTGGCAAACCCCGTAAAGTTGTGCTGCCAGTTGGCCGGTACGCCGACGGCGCTCCAATCGAAACCGGCTCCGGGAACCGGGTACAGCGCCCACGCGAGCCAATAGCCAACCAGAATCGCGACAAAGGCTCCCCATTGCCACCGTGGCGAGAGAAATGCCAGCAGAAAGAGGAATGTATAGCCGAGGCCAATCTGCGTCAAAGTATCTTCGAACGTGAAGTAGGTCCGCGGACCCTGCATGGAGCGCAGAAAGATGCCGAGCGCAATCAGCAGGAACGAGCGCCACACAGCGTGCGTCAACATGCTTCGAAATGTGGCCCCGCGGCGAAGCCTGCTTGCGATCGAAAAGGGCAGCGCGACTCCAACGAGAAACGAGAACGACGGCTGGATGGTGTCGTGCAGGGAGCAGCCAACCCATTCCACGTGAGTCTGGTTGAATGCAAGTACGGACCAGATCCAGTTTCCCGGGTAAGATCTGGCGACTTCAGCGAAACGCAATACCTCGGCCATCATAAGAAGCATGACCAGCCCGCGATAGGCATCGATGGCGGCATATCGGCCAGACGTGGCAGGTTGTGAGAACGGTGCGGGTTTGAACTGGTCCTGCTCCGTTACTGGTATCGGGAGGGGCGCCACCACATCGCTCATCGAAAGCTCCAATCCGCCTAGTGTAAGCTTTTCGGATCCGAAAGTCCCCGTCCGCAAGTGAAATCCTCGAAGGCATTTTGGGCCTGGTTTTTCGATTTTGTACCGCTGAAGCGGGATCGACGCGTACACTGCGCTGTTTCTTCGAACCTGTTGACAGGAACCCAAACGACAGCGTAGACTTTTTGAAAGGCCAAACCCGAAGAAAACTGATAGACATCGAAAGTATCCAGGTCAGTTCTCCGGTCGAACTGCCGCAGAAAAGAGCCTCCCTTGATGCTGAAACTGTTTCGTTCTCTTCCGCTCGTTTTCTTAACAGCCGCGCTCGCCGTGGCGCAGAAAGACACGGCTTCGCTAGTCGGGCGCGTTTTGGACCCTTCCGGCGCTATTGTCCCGGGCGCAATCATCACGGCTGTCAACACGGGCACCGATTTCAAGTACGAGACAACGAGCAGCCAAAGCGGGGAATGGACCATCAGCCCTGTCCGGATTGGAACTTACCGGGTCAGCATTTCCGCCAAGGGCTTCAAGACCGAGGTCGTCGAATCTATCACGCTCGATGTTCAGCAGCGTCAGCAGGTGAATGTCACGCTGCAACCGGGGCGCGTTACCGAAACGCTGACGGTACAGGAGACGGCGCCGCTGCTCGAAACGGAAACTTCCGAGCGCGGCCAGGTGATCAACAGCCAGACCATGGTGGCCATGCCGCTGAACGGGCGGAATCCTGTCCAACTTGCACAATTGACCGCGGGAGTTACGCTCAGCGAACCGGGAGCCCGCGACGAAAGCGGCTTTGGATTCAGCGCAAACGGCGCGCGTTCGCTTCAGAACGACTTTCTACTTGACGGGATTGACAACAACTCGAATCTGCCTGACCTGTTGAACGAAACCAACTATGTCGTGATGCCTTCAGTAGATGCGCTCCAGGAGTTCAAGGTGCAGACCGATTCCTACGGCGCGGAATTCGGGCGTGCTACGGGAGCGGTGGTGAACGCAACCTTGAAAAGTGGGACCAACGAGTTCCACGGCGTTCTGTACGAGTTTTTGCGCAACCAGCACCTGGACGCGCGTAATTTCTTCGATCCGACCATACCGCCTTATCACCAAAACCAGTTCGGCGCGACGTTCGGCGGTCCCATCGTGCGCGATCGCCTATTCTTTTTTACCGATTATGAGGGCCTTCGCATCCGACAGAGCCAGACCGACACTTCGCTCGTGCCGACTGCGGCTCAAAGATCCGGCGATTTTTCAAGCCAGCTCGACCTAACGTCGCCAACGGGCGTTCTGGATTGCAACGGGCAGATGACTTACGCCGGCGAACTGTTTAATACAAGAGCGACGCAGGCGAACGCGGCAAGTCCCACCGGCTATTGCGGCGTACCATATGCTTACAACGCCGGTGGAACACCATCGAACGTGATGCCCGCTTCGCAGATGGATGCTCTGGGATTGAAGCTGGCGCAACTTTATCCGTCTCCCAATGCGAACGGTCTGGGTTACAACTACGTCTCCAACCCCGTCCTGGTTCAGAACAACAATCAGGGCGATATACGTGTTGACCAAGTCTTCTCAGCCAAAGACACTGCCTTCTACCGCTTCAGTATCAGCCAGTCGCCTTCTATCATTCCGCCGCCCTTGCCCGGGCTTGCGGATGGAGGCGGGTTTTTCAGCGGCATCCAGCAGAATAACGGGTATAGCGCGGCGGTCAGCGAAATTCACAGCTTTTCGGCAAATGCAGTGAATGAACTCCGGCTAGGATATAACCGGCTTCACTCGAGCCGCTTCCAATTCAATTACAACGAGAATGTTTCCGGGACCACCGGGTTCCCCGGCGTACCTTATGCCCCAGGTACTGACAATGGCGGTCTTCCCCAATTGACGTTCAGCGATATGTCGAATCTCGGCAGCCCGACTTACTTGCCCTCGAACGAGATTCAGAATACTTATACCTTGTCGGACACATTCACGTGGATCAGAGGAAGTCATACCTGGAAGTTTGGCGGCGAGATTCGGCCAGAAGAGTTCACAATTTATCAACCCGCCGATTCGCGAGGCGCGCTGTCCTTCGGCCCGGAGTTCACGGACAATGCGGGCAACCCCGGGACAGGCGGAAGCGGATTCGCCTCCATGCTGGCCGGCCTGACCGATGGCGGCGATATCAATAATTTGAATAATGTTGACTACCTGCGCCATAACTACGCTGTATTCGTACAGGATGACTGGCGAGTTTCACCTAAACTTACTCTCAACTTGGGGCTCCGGTGGGAATACTTCTCCCCAGTCTTCGAGCGCTTCAACGCTCAGGCGAACTTTAACCCGGCTACGGGTCAATTGGACATACCAAAAAATGAAAATGTCAGTCTCACACCGACATTGGCCGCCACTTTGCCCGTAAATCACAACGCCTCCGATGCGCTAGTCGATTCCGATTTCAATAACATCGGCCCTCGTATAGGACTCGCATACCAGCTCACGCAGCGCCTTGTTATCAGGAGCGCTTTTGGCGTCTTCTACAACGGAGAGGAAAATGGCCCTTATAGTAACCCGAGTCCAGGGTTCAATCCGCCGTTCTTTGTCAGCCAGAGTTTTGTTTCCCCTTGCAGTCTGCCATCTGCGAATGCGACGCTTGATTGTTCGGTTCCCGGCCTGAGCGTCCTCTCACAGGGGTTTCCGGCGAATTCATTGATCGATCCTAATACGCCCAGCCTGTTTTCGATCGATCCCAATATCCGAACTCCTTACGTGCTCCAATGGCACTCCACCGTGCAGTATCAGGTAACTCATAACTCAATCGTCGAGTTAGCCTACGTTGGTTCAAAAGGAACCAAATTGTATACATATTTGAATCTTAATCAGGCGGCTCCAACGGCCGATCCCTCTGCGCCTACAGCTCCCCGCCGGCCTTTTCCGTATGTAGACAGCTCTATCGGTTACCTCAATTCAGCGGGTAATTCGGAATATGACGCGTTACAGGCGAGATGGCAGCACCGGTTTGCGAATGGCTTATCCTTTATTATCAATTACACTTATAGTCACGCGCTCGGCAATTCCTCAAACGCCAACCTGGGAGCGCAGAATAACGATAGTTTCCGATGGAGCGAATTCCCCGAATGGGAACACGGCAACCTGGATTTTGATATGCGACATCGCTTTGTCGCGAGTTACTCCTGGGATCTACCGTTTGGCAAAGGCCGTAAATTTGGCGATGACGCAAACGCGTTTACACAAGCTTTGCTCGGTGACTGGACGATTGAGGGCATCACGACGATTTCCTCAGGCACCTGGTTTACCGTTACAGACGCAGATAGCAATTTCGCCAATTCCGATGGGCAGCAAAGACCGGATGCTGTGTCCGGACAAAGCGCTACCGGAAAGCCGTGTATCCCCGGGACGTTTTTCAACACGTGCGCTTTTACGGACCCTCCGCTCGGATCTTTTGGCAACCTCGGTATCAACACGCTCGAAGGACCTGCTACGAACAACTGGGACTTATCATTGATGAAGGAGTTTCCTGTCGGGGAGAAGCGAAGATTTGAGCTGCGGGCTGAATGCTTTAATATCGCTAATCACGCGAACTTCCTGTTTGCCGCGCCCGGACCGCAAAATTCCAATAACTCCACAGTGCTCGGAACTCCTACTTTCGGCTATGTAACTGCGGCCCGAGCTCCGCGGCTGATTCAGTTCGGTCTGAAATTTTATTTCTGACCAAATTCTTGCAAGTAGTCAGTCGCGACATCTAGTCGGATAGCTGCTGAGCCGCCCTCTGTCTCTATCGTCTATGCCATTGTTGCCCGTCGAAATCGAGCGCAAGAATATCTGGAAGACCGTTGCTGTTGACATCCGCGACTGCGACAACTTGGATGTTATTGGACGAGGAAGCGGCGCTGGTGTAGGCGGCCGGTTGGGCGAACCCGCCGGCGCCATTATTCGGCAGAACATATAATGTACCGTTGTATTGAAGGTTGGCCACATCCGCTCTGCCGTCATCGTTGAAATCCGCTGTTTACCGATACGCCGACTGCGCAGTTGGCGAGGTTACCTGCGCCTGCAACCATTCACTTCGATTTCCACTGCAGCTTGCTCGCTTCGTCGCGCTCAGCGTCCGGGCGGTTCATAGTGAAAGCCGCCACGACCCGGTTGCCTTTCAGCCACCACGTGCTAAAGCTCGATGAATTAATATCGCCTCGATATTCTGTTCGGTCTGCACCCGTCGTGTCGCCCCAGAATTCGTAGGACAAGTCGAACACGTCCGAAAAGAAGTACGGAATATTCTCGAATGGCTCCACGCTCCCACACAACCGCCGTGCCACGTACTGTCCCTGTTTGACCGCGTTGTCCCAATGCTCGACGCGTCGGCGTCTGCCGAAAAGCACGTCCTGATAGTTCGCCACGTCCCCCGCGGCGTAAACATCGGCCGCGGCAGTCTGCAAAAACTCATTCACCACAATGCCGTTCTCCACCCGTATGCCCGCACTGTCGGCGATGTCCGTTATTGGCTCGGCCCCGATTCCAGCCACCACCAAGTCCGCTGCCAGCTTGTGGCCGCTCGCCAACGACACGGCGCCGTGCGTGATAGCTGCAACCTTGTCGCTGGGGGCGAAATGGACACCGCGATCCTCATAATACTTCTGAAAAAACCGCGACATCTCATGCGTGAAGAAGCTCTTCCAGACGCGCCCCTCCGGGAACACCATCGTCGTGTCGCAACCCCGCTGCGCGCTCTGCGACGCCACTTCCATCCCGATAAACCCGCTGCCGATTACCACCACTTTTCCGGCACTCTTCAATCGATCCCGCAGCCGGGCCGAATCACTCAATGAACGTAGGTAAAGCACATTGTCGGCTTGGGCACCAGGCACGTTGAGAGTTCGCGGACGCGCGCCCGTGGCGATGATCAGTCTCTCGAAATGGAATTCCTCGCCGCTGCGGCTCGATAATCGCTTGCCAGCAAGAGAAATTCGCTCGATGTCTGTATTCAAGTGGAGTCCGATATCGTGCTCCCGATACAATTCCTCGCGACTGATCAGAATGCTCTCCTCGTTATCTTTCCCGGCCAGGAAGCCCTTCGATAGCGGAGGCCGTTCGTAGGGAGGCGCACTATCACCCGAGACGATACCTAGCTCCCCCGGTTTGAGACCGAGCTCGATGAACTCTTTGGCGGCATAGCCCGCCACCATGCCCCCGCCTAAAAGAATCGTGCGATATTCGTTCACGTTCATGAGGATACATCGTTATGACCATTCAATGGGTATTGGTTCTGGCCATCAATCTACGCGTGCGAGTCATTGGCCGGAAACAATTCCCTTGCTTGCGTCGTCCGTTCGAGTAGCCTAAGAACGACTTTTGCTGTGTATCGTTTCTGAATCGCGGACCGAAGGAGGACGGCGGCAGGAAAGCGAGGGCATTTGCTAGCCGGTGCGGATGATTCGGTTGGTAGCAGGGTTCTTGCCGTCTCCCCTGCCTTATGGCGGCTCCGAGAACGGTAAAATCGTTCGCGAAGAACAGCTCGGGGAACCAACACGTATGCAGCCGAATCGTCGCCTGGCACGCTCCGGGTCTTCATGAGTCTTCTTCAGTTCATAACAGCAGTTCCCTTGAACGTGCAACGAGGGAGCGGATGCTACGTCGGAACGCATACTTTGGTGGAAGCGCTTCGGCAACTTGGGATAAGCGTCTCCTTGACTACTCCCCGGATCGTCACGCCAGTATACGCAGTTACCCGCATACTGTTCAATGAGATGTTGCGTGGGCGCCACTTCGATGGTGACGCCACGGTGGGAATCGACACCGATGGTTATGCGATCGCTGGCAGGCGGTCTGCGCTCCCACACATCGCCTGCATCAAAGGAGTTTTGGGCGATGCCGTTCGCTTTGAGCGAGGTGCTACGCGTGCGAGCATGGCGTTTCAGGCCCGTCTGGAAGCAAAACATGCCCGCCGCTCCGACTTGGTAATCACGATCAGTCAATACTGTGCAGGCCGTCTCGACGAGCTTTATCGGGTAAGCAACGCAGTAGTCGTCCCGGAGTTGATTGATCTTGATCGGTGGCGGCAGTTATTCCGAGCAAATCCGGCTGTTCCCGACCTGCGCAAGTTCACGGTGCTATCGGTGTGCAGGTTCTATCCTCGCAAACGCCTGGACGTACTACTCCGCGCAACCGCTCTATTGCGCGATCGCATTCCGCAGCTCCAAGTTCGAATAGTTGGCCGTGGCCCCGAGTACCAACGCCTGCGGCAACTCTCTTCCGAGTTGCGTGTCGAACCGGCCCTGCGTTGGCTCGGCGACGTGAGCGGGAGCGCGCTGGCTGCGGAGTACAATCGCAGCGATGTTTTTTGCCTGCCGAGTGTGCAGGAAGGATTCGGCATCGTGTTCCTCGAGGCCATGGCTGCCGGGAAACCCATTGTCGCGGCACGTGCTGCCGCTGTACCTGAAGTAGTTGGAGGCAGCGGTATTCTTGTAGAGCCGGAACACCCCGAAGCACTCGCCGAAGGCATCCTTTGCCTCTATCGTGAGCCTGATCTGCGCGCGTCCCTCGCAGCGGCCGGCCTACGTGACGTCGAACAGTTCGAAATGCACCGAATCGCGTCGCGCTTCGTCAAAGAAGTTGCGAAACTCATTCCCACAATTGCAGTCTCGCAAGCCTTTGAGGTCGAGCATGCAAGCTGAGCCACAACCGCACCAGCAGCCGCACCCATGGAACGCTCTTCTCGCGGGTGCCTTCGGAGGCCTGATTGGATCGTTCGCTATGAGTAAGTTTTACTCGCTGCTTTCGCGTCCCGAGACCCCCTCACAGTCAGCCGGAGAAGACGCCACAGTTAAAGCCGCTTCCGCGATCTCTCAGGCGATTTTGCGTCGTGAGTTGACGGCCGATGAGAAGAAGACGGCCGGATCCGCCGTGCATTATGCGTTTGGTATGACTATGGCTGCGCTCTATGGGGTCTTCGCCGAGTTCCGTGACTCGACGCCTCTTGGATGGGGATTGCCTTTCGGCGCGGCAGTTTGGTTGGGTGCGCACGTGATCACGGTGCCCGCTCTCGGCCTATCCAAACCCGTCAACCGCGCCGCCCTTGCTGCTGAAGCCCCTGAATTCGCTGCACATCTGATTTACGGGGCATTGGTTGAGGCTCTCAGACGATCGCTTCGATATCCCCGCCGACGCTACTCGTCGAAAAGAATCTTTCCAGACCGCTATCTTTCGGAGCGAGCCACTGGAGGATGGGAGCCGATGGAATGATCAGAGCGTTTTGGAAGACATCCAGCGGGCGGTAGGGCAGCGCCAACGAATAATTCCTGATGAGAGTCTCGGAACCATTCGATGCCGCTGTTGAACTGCAACCCACGGCGCGATCGCAGCGTGCCGTGAAGCAACGGGTGAAGGGCGCGAACCCGCAACCGGATTTCACGCTCGAAAACCACGGTTTTTTTCATCCCATTTATGTCGCGTGCAGTTGCTACTTTTTAACCTAGGCGGCGATGTATTACACGTATGCCTGGCAGCCACTTCCGCAGGCCGCGACCCATCATCTGATGGATACATGGCGGACGTTTCAGACAATCTTTCGACCCCGGGGCGAATTCGCCTACCCTCAAGGAACCGGCTGGGAATTGCACGGGCTGACTTGATTAACCTTTTTGCCTCACTTGCCACACGTGAAGAGGACTCGTTTGCTGCCCATATGGAGCAGAGCAGTCTACAATACCTGCGTGCCTGACACGTGATGGGTCAAGCGGATTTGGCCATTCCCGGCTCGCATCTCGGAATTGTACGCCACGCGACCTCGGAAACCGACAGGATCACAAGCGCAACCACGCTCTTGTCGGGCAATCCTTCCGACCGTTCAACCAATTTGTGCAGCAAAAGCCGTTGCGTCTCAGTGGAGAGGATGAAAATGAGGCGCAGCGGCGTCTCAATGATCTCCGGCTGGCCCTTTATACGAATAATGCGGAGTTCAGGCGGCCCGTCTCCATTGAAGTTCCGCATGGATATTCCGGGCCAGAGGTTTTTTTCAGGGGTAACATCGATGCGAGTATTCTGCAGAATGCCTTTTCCGCGGATGTGCAAGATATGTTAGCCAAAGTTGACGCGGATGGAATGTATACACCTCCACCCGCAGCGCGATCTCCTGGGGACCTGCCGGATTCGGAACCTTTCGCACGAATATCGGCTTGTACTACGGCTCCTCCTGGTCGCGAGACATGGGACCGAGCTTTCAAGAACTGAAAGAACTTGGCTATATCAGGAAGACAAGCGCCGGCGCGGACTACTGTCTGCGCACGTCTCATCTTTGGGAAGAAAGGCCTTCACTCAAAGTTCATGAGGCATTTCTTCCGCCGCACTGCGGGATTCTGGGCATCTTTGCTAAGAAGGAGGACATAACAAGTAACCTTGGTGACACGCCGTTGGCACTTACGCAGGCATGCTTCGCGCCGATCGAAGGCTACGTAAGATTTTGCCATTCAAACCCACGGCTCCATAGGACCATCCTGTGCGGTAGCGGAGTTTAGTAAAGGAAAGCTGACCTGCTGGACCGCATCGCAAGCGACTCACAGCCCGCGCAATCAGCTAGCGCAGATGTTGGCCATACCCGACGAAGACGCCCGCTGTATCTACATTGAGGGACTCGGTTGCTACGGCCGAAACGGCCAATATCGCCTTTCTTGGCTAAGGGTGTGGCACGTCCACAGGAGCAATCTAGAGAAATAGCACTAAATTGAAATGAATTGCCATTTGGAAAATCTATTCTCTTCCTTGCACGTCGAGTATGGGGCGTGTTACACTTCTTTTAGTAACGCCCACCTCAAAATTGATAGTAGATGAGATGGGAATGGCGACACTCGTGCGCGTCTAGAGCGTGAGCCGAGTTCAATCGCGCGGGCAGGCCCACGACCTTTCGACGAGAGGCGAGTCCTTCCGAATCGCGCAAAAAACCGAAATGCGCGGTAACAATGGCGGCAGCCTGCCGTTCCCGGCAGTTGCGGTCATCTCCACCCCACTAACAATGGCGGCAGCCTGCCTTTTGGCCAGGCGAAGTCATGTCGAACCACTAATAACCGCGGCAGCCCACATTTCATTCAGGTTGTCTATTGAGGATGTACATGGAACACTCGGTTCGATGGTATGCATTGCAGACCCGACCCAAGCACGAGGATATTGTGGCCTCGTTGCTACGATACAAAGGATACGAAGAGTACGTACCTGAGTATTCCGCTGTAAGTAAAACAAGAAAGCGGCCGATTTTTAGAAAACTTTTCCCCGGATATGTCTTTTGCCGCTTTAACTATTGGGCGCCTGGAGGGGTTGGCGATGGAAATGGTGTGGTCAGCACTCCTGGTGTGGTGAGGGTGGTCGGTGGCCGCCCCCCCGCTACAGTACCCGAGCAGGAGTTATGCGCTATCCGGCGCGCTCTCATCTTAAACCTAAAGACCGAACCGTGTCCGTATCTCGAAGTCGGCCAGGGAGTAACTATCGAGCGTGGCCCATTGCGAGGTACCTCGGGAGTCGTTGTGTCCTCCGCGCACGAACACCGTCTAGTCATTTCGATACAATTACTGCAAAGGTCGGTGGCCGTTAGTGTTCAACCGGAATGGGTTGGCATGACGACTGCACTCGGACAGAAGATCAAAGCCGCAAAGTACGACGCGATAGTGGAGCAGTGGGAATCTCGCGGATTGGAACAGCTTGTGGAGCATCCTACACGCGTGCTTTACAGATCGTCTACCTTTTTGTTTCCTCCACAGTAAGTCGGCAACGAACGACAATTACCCGATTGTAGCCAGCCCACAGATGCGGACGTTCTAGCCCTCAGAAAAGCCGACCGTCGCGTTATCGCTGTTATTACCTTTCTATTTCATCTAGTAACATGAACGCTCGCAGTGACTACGTCAGCGATGGCGTATTAGGTGCCATCGGCCAGACGCCTCTAATCGCCCTCGAAAAACTCTTAAATCCCAACCGCTTCCGGCTATTTGCAAAGCTCGAGGCTCTGAACCCCGGCGGAAGCATGAAAGATCGCACGTCCCTGCGCATCCTTCAACGAGCTATAGAGACTGGGGATATTAATCCGCACACAGTCATCGTCGAATCAAGTTCTGGAAATATGGGTGTTGGATTAGCTCAAAGTTGTGCTTATTTTGGCCTGCGCTTTATTTGTGTCGTTGATCCCAAGACAACGGCCCAAAACGTGCGCCTTCTTGAGGCCTATGGCGCCGAGGTTGACTTGGTGCACAAACCCGATCCGGTGACGGGCGAGTATCTTCAGGCACGGCTAGATCGTGTACGGTCGCTGTGCAACTCGATTCCGGACAGTTTTTGGCCAAATCAATACGGAAATGTCTATGCCCCTAAGGCTCATTACCCGACAATGCGCGAGATCGAAACAGCACTCGACGGCAAAGTCGATTTCTTGTTCTGCGCTGTTAGCACGTGCGGAACGCTGCGTGGATGCTCGGAAATACATTCGCGCGCACAAGCTTTCTACGACAGTTATTGCTGTCGACGCCATAGGCAGTGTGATTTTCGGCGGCCCGCAATGTAAGCGATTAATTCCAGGACATGGGGCCTCAATTGCGCCCGCTCTGCTACAGCCTGGGCTAGCGCAGCGATGTCTGCATGTTTCTGATCTCGATTGCGTAGTCGGGTGCCGCCGGCTCGCTCGCAAAGAAGCGATATTAGCAGGTGGTTCCTCTGGAGCGGTGATTGCAGCAGTCGACCAAAGTAAATCCACGATTCCAGAAGGTGCCATTTGCGTCGCTATCCTGGCGGATCGGGGCGAGCGCTATTTAGACACCATTTATTCGGACGCTTGGGTGAGCAGACATTTTGGAGACGTGGAGCACCTTTGGCAACAAACAGCAGTTATGCATGAATCCTTCTCCACCACAATTAGTTTGTGACGCAAACATGAACGCGAGAAGAGCTCTCAGGAGGCGGCCATGAATGACAATGATGTGATGATACTTGCAAGTTCAGAAGTGTCTTCACTGCTGTGCGACCGCGAAGTCGAAGTTCTCGACGTTATCAGAAGAGCGTATGAGAATCATCACAAAGGCGCGAGCGCTTTGCCGCATTCTACTTTCCTGCGTTTTCCTAGTGATCCCGCGAACCGGATTATCGCTCTTCCCGCCTATCTCGGTGGCGAGGCAAACAGTGCGGGAGTAAAGTGGATCGCTTCCTTTCCTGGAAACCTGGAGCGCGGGATGGATCGTGCATCAGCGGTTCTGATCCTGAACTCGGCGATTTCGGGCAGACCTAAAGCCATTATGGAAGCATCGATTATTAGCGCCAAAAGAACGGCAGCAAGTGCCGCTCTGGCTGCTCAATACCTCGGTAAAGGTGCAAGCAGGTGTGTGGGATTTGTTGGCTGTGGCCCAATCAATTTTGAGATTTCGCGTTTTCTGCTCACCGCCTGTCCAGACCTTCGCACGTTCGTTGTATTTGATGTGAAGCCCGAGCGCGCACGCGCCTTCCAGGGTGAATGTGAGCAAAAGCTCCGTACCGTTGATGTACAGGTTGCGAGGGATGTTGATGAAGTGTTTGCTTACACGTCGCTCGTCTCGTTTGCCACGAGCGCCGCAACACCTCACGTACATTCTCTCATCTACCGGCCTGGAACGGTAATACTACACATTTCGCTGCGGGATTTGTCCCCGGAACTAATTCTTTCGGCTCATAACGTTGTCGATGATATCGATCATGTCTGCCGTGCACAGACCTCAATTCACCTTGCAGAACAGAAAGTAGGTCACCGGGATTTTGTCCGATGCACTCTGGCGGACCTTTTAAACGGTAGTGCATCTGATAAGGACGAGAAGAAAGATCTGACGATTTTTAGCCCGTTTGGTCTTGGCATTCTAGACATCGGATTAGCCGCACATATTTTCGAGCAGGCGGTACAGCAGGAGAAAGGCTTCCTCGTACCATCGTTCCTCCCCAAGCCTTGGGCGCAAACGTGTAGTTCTGTTTCTGTCTAGCAACGGCTTGACGGATGGGAGAAATGGTACACGCGGAGCGACAAACGGCCGCTCTCTAAAAACAAGGAGATAGAAGAACATGAGTTGGTATGACCCCGATAGGGAAGATCACACCATTTACAACGTAGTGGTGAACCATGAAGAACAGTATTCCATATGGCCAGCCAAGCGGGATAACCCTTTGGGATGGCAGAGTGTCGGCAAGACCGGGCCGAAGGACGAATGTCTGGCCTACATAAAAGAGGTCTGGACCGACATGCGGCCGTTGAGTTTGCGCAAAAAGATGGAAGAAATAACCAAAAATCCACCGCCTGTCTCAACTCAGCTCGATGCCAACTTTCCTCAGGAACAGAGCTTGGTAGACAAGCTATGCCAGGGCGATCACCCGGTTGTCGCGGGGCTGCGGCCGGAAAAGAGCATTAAACGATTGAAAGAGGCGATCGATCGCAATTACGTGCAAGTGAGGTTTACGGGCACACGAGGCGGAACCGATTTGGGATTTAAGCTCGATCGATCCGCCTGCGACTTTAGCAACGCCAATTTTGAAAGTGGCACTGGCACGATTCGCGTCGAAGGGAAATTGACACTCGACTATGTACCGGTCAGGTGCATCGCAGAAATAGATCTCGGCACCCTTGAAGGAAGCGGGCGGCTGGTTAAGGCAACGGGAGCAGCCATATGAATGACCTAAGGCTGATTGAAGCTGTTAAGACCGGCGACTATGCTGAGGCGAAAATTCTCATCGAAGCTGGAGCTGATGTAAATCAGCAAGACGATCTCGGATGGTCGCCTCTCAATTTTGCAGCCGGTAGCGGCAATCTTGCCGTCGTGAAACTACTCGTAGAAGCAGGCGCAGACATCTTCAGAGTAGGAAGAGATTTGAGAACGCCGTATGCGATTGCGCTTGCTGCCGGAAGAGTCGAGGTCGTCAGGTACTTGGCACAGGTCGAGGCAACACATCCCGGAGAGAAGCCCTCTCGACCCGAACGTAAGTACTGCAAAGCCTACTATCTTCGGGACCTGAGAAGATACTCGGGCTGGACCGAAAGTCGAATAAATTGGAAGAACGCTGAAACTACGGCAGAACCCTTTTCCGACGAGAAGGTCGTATTTATTCATCAGGACACCACGGTGACGGAGTCTATGTGGCAGAACGAAAATGTCATCTTCAATAGCGTCGACGGGTCTTGGGAGGCATTCTGCTCGACCTCTCTGAACTTCAGAGTGCCCACGGATCTGGACTTGATCGCACAGGCCGAAACCACGAAACACCCCGGCAATAACGCAATCTGAGGCAACCCGGGAAGAGACAGTAGCGAATCGACGAGGAGCGTGAATCAATGAAGTTAGGAGACGTGCTTAAGAAGGAGAGGCAGCGAAAGAAGCTTTGCCCTCAAGATGTCGCTGGGCGGCTTGCCATCTCTGTAGAGAAGTACGAGCAAATGGAAGCCGGCAACTCTCCGGCTGAGGAGTGGGGGCCCAGGTTAGCCAACATCGCGGTCGCGCTTCAAACGCCAACTTCGCGGCTGATCGCGAAGACCGCGAAGTCTTCGCAGGCGAAACCAGTTGAACGTCAATGCGGTAAGCTGATCGCCGCGCATCGTCAAGCCAGAGGGATGTCTCGCCACGAACTTGCCGGACAGATCGGCATTCAGGCGTCGGAATTGCAGGCCGTCGAAGAAGGTACTACACCGCTCGAGACTTATGCGCCGATCCTGCTGTCCTTCGCCGAACTAGTCGACCAGCCTATTTTCAATCTCTTCTATCCGTGCGGTCTTCCTTTCCAGGAGCTGCAAGACTATCCCTGATTCGGTGCCAAGGACTGCTTTCGACCTTCCAATCGAGGTGAGATGATGTTGGAGAACTTACTCAGAGATATCCGGTTCGGCGCGCGCAACATGATGAAGCACCCAGGCTTCACGCTTGCGGCGGTCTTTACGTTGGCGCTGGGAATCGGCGCCAATTGCGCCGTGTTCAGTATTATCAATGCAATCATTCTGCGTCCACTGCCCTATAGGGACTCGAGCCGGGTCGTATTCATATTGGGCAATAACAAGAAACAAAATCTAGTACAATTCACGGTCGGCTTGCCGGACATCCTCGACTGGAAAAATCAGAATCGAGTATTCGATGAAGTGGCCTCGTATGTAAGTTGGAACGTGGACCTGACTGGGATCGATCAGCCGGAACGTTTGCAAGGATATTCGGTCTCTACGAATACGTTTCATCTGCTAGGTGTACGACCGATGCTCGGCCGCGCTTTCCTTCCAGAAGAAGGGAAAACGGCGGGTAACCGGGTAGTGGTCCTAAGTTACGGTTTGTGGTCGCGGCGATTCGGTTCAAGACGGGACTTAGTCGGTCAAACAATCCGGCTGAATGGCGAAAACTACACCGTGATTGGGGTTATGCCGAAATACTTTGCATATCCTCAATTCAATTTCAAAGGTGATTTGTGGGCGCCACTCACGATCGCGCCCGACATGTTGAGGGCGAGCCAACGAGGCTATCGGTTTTTCGTGGCGGTCGCTCGACTGAGACCCTCCGTGACATTAGCACAGGCGCAGGCGAACATGGATGCCTTGACGACACAGATCGCGGCGCAATACCCCGACACCAACTTGGGTTGGGGCGCCAAGGTGGTTCCGATTCAACAGATGCTTATCCGGCCATTCGCGCCAGCACTCGCGATTCTGCTTTGCCTCGTGGGAATTGTTTTGCTAATCGCCTGCACAAACGTAGCAAACTTACTCTTAGCTCGGGCGGTCGCCAGAGAAAAGGAGATTGCCGTCCGCACCGCTCTCGGTGCCCACCGGCGGCGACTCGTGGGTCAGCTTCTTACCGAAAGCTTGCTGCTCGCATTGATTGGCGGTGCAGGAGGTGTATTCCTCGCAATGTTCGGCGTTCGGTTACTGACGCTAAAGATTGCCACAATTCAGTTCATCGCCGATACGGATCCTGCGCTCCTAGGTATTGGAATTGATAAGACAGTCCTCGTCTTCACTCTGATTGTTTCTCTGATTACAGGCGTGATCTTCGGGTTAATGCCTGCGCTCCGTGGATCCCGATCCGAACTGAACGAGACACTCAAAGAATCTGGCAGAGCGGTGGCCGGTTCTCGAAAGCAGCGCTTGCGAAGCCTGCTTGTAGTGCTGGAAGTAGCCTTTTCTCTTCCACTACTCATATGCGTTATCTTGATGATCAGAAGCTTTGTCAAGGTTGTTGACGTAAATCCCGGATTCAATACACGCCAGTTGCTGACCATGCAAATGTCGCTGCCTGAAAGGGATTACAAAGAGGACCCACAGGTAATTCACTTTTTTAAGCAAGTGACACAGCAGGTCAGTGGCACGCCCGGCGTCCAGACGTGCGCTCTCGTCAATAGTCTGCCCCTAAGTACCACAGGCGAGCCAACACAATTTAGCGTCGATGAACAGACGGCCAATACTACAGAAAAGGCTCAACTGGATCTTGCAGTGATCAGCCCTGGCTACTTCGAAACGATGGCCATTCCAGTACTCAAAGGCAGGCCGTTTGCCGCGTCTGACGATCCCGAAGGGCAGCCTGTCGCGATGATCAATCAGACCTTAGCCCAGCGTTACTTTTCGAACCAGAATCCAATTGGTAAGAAGATTAAGTTTACGGGACCGAATGGCCAAATAGCGACATTTGCGATTGTTGGCGTTGCGGGCAACGTAAGACACTGGGGCCTGACAACCCCGCCGGAGCCGCAGGCGTACGTATCTTATCTGCAAAGCCCGCGCCGCGCAATGACATTGGTGGTCCGGACGGCTACGAATCCGATGTCTCTAGCGCCAACTATTCGAAATGAAATAAAAAGTGTCGACCCGGATCAGGCGGCTTTCAATGTCAAGACCATGGAGGACATCATTTCGTCCTCGCTCGTCGGGTTAAGTTTTCCATTGTCACTGATGGGAATATTCGCGCTGCTGGCACTCATATTGACGGTGGTCGGTGTATATGGCTTGATCAGTAACTCCACCGCGCAACGGAGTCACGAAATCGGAGTGCGTATTGCGCTGGGCGCACAACGAGCGGACGTGTTGAAGCTCGAGATGAAGCGCGGTTTGAGCCTGATCGTTGCAGGTATTGCTGCGGGTCTCCTCGCGGGGTGGGCGATCGCATCTGGGATCCGGAGCCTACTTTACGGCATCGGGGCGGTGGATCCGGCGTCATTTTTGGTTAGTACGGCGCTGCTTCTCGGGGCGGCCACATGCGCGATTTACATTCCGGCTTCTCGCGCTACGAAGATCGACCCCGTGAATGCGCTGCGCCACGAGTAGGTGAATCGTAGGAGTCTGGCGTCACCGATAACTGAATTCGCGTGCTCTCTGCCTAAGTAGCTGACCCACGTCTATTTGGGTCGGCAGTTAAACCCATCGAACTTACTGCCTTCGTTTTTTCAGCAGCACTCCCCAAGCGATGAATAGAACTGCACTTCAGCTCGTTAAGACTGATATTGGGCAATTATCACGTCCTGCTGAAGAGATGTGCCAGCGCGTACCGCTGGCGTGGAATGGTTCCGAGACTGCAATTCCGCGGAAAACTGTGCATGAGCTTTTCGAGGAGCAGGCGGGCAGGACACCGGAAGCGATAGCAGCAGAGCACGAATCAGAGCGGTTGAGCTATGCCGAGCTAAACCGGCGAGCAAATCAAATCGGGCACTGTCTCCGCCGCATTGGTATAGGGAACGAGAGT
Source organism: uncultured Acidobacteriaceae bacterium (assembly GCA_963722935.1). Lineage (GTDB taxonomy): Bacteria > Acidobacteriota > Terriglobia > Bryobacterales > Bryobacteraceae > Bog-105. Next base: position 2,093,899 of record CAVROY010000004.1, read on the forward strand.
CGCGTAGGTATTCTCCTCGACCGCGGGCTCGACATGCTAGTGGCGACCTTGGGAGTCCTAAAAGCGGGGGGTGCGTACGTACCTCTGAATGTCGATTACCCGATCGAACGATTGCAGTGGATGAGTGAAAATGCACAGCTGCAAGCAGTGCTCGGATCGGGTTCGCGGTTACAGGAGATCTGGGGCAGGAAACAGGACGTCCAGGTCGTAGATCTCGGAGAGCGACGGCGTGAGATTCAGAATCAGAGCTGCCAAAAGATCGGAGTGCCGCTGGACCCGCAGAATCTGGCGTATCTGATGTACACGTCGGGATCGACGGGAGTGCCAAAAGGCGTCGGAGTGCCGCACCGGGCAATCACACGTCTCGTGATGAACACCGACTATGTGGAACTCGGCGAGCGGCATGTCATGCTACAGTACGCACCCACATCTTTCGACGCGGCAACGTTCGAGATCTGGGGCAGCCTGTTGCGTGGGGGCAGGCTTGTGATCGCCCCGGCCGGGCACTTGACCGTGAACGAATTAGGAGAGCTGATCGAACAGCGCGGGGTGAGTACTCTATGGTTGACCGCGAGCTTGTTCCAAGCAGCAATCGAAGGCGTATCCGAACGGCTGCGAGGAGTGCACCAACTGCTCGCTGGCGGAGAAGCGCTTTCGCCGCGTACGGTAAGAAAAGCCGCGGAGTCCTTGCCCGGCTGCGCGCTGATCAACGGCTATGGACCTACCGAGAACACCACGTTCAGCTGCTGTTGGCAAGTGGTGGCCGAGGAGATTGACAGCACGGTGCCCATTGGCAAGCCGATCGCCAATACCCAGGCATACGTTCTGGACGGCGATATGGCACCCGTGCCGGCTGGAGCCGTCGGCGAACTGTACGTCGGCGGCTTGGGCCTAGCGCGTGGCTATTGGGGATGTCGGGATCTGACGGCGGAAACATTTCTGCCGAATCCGTTCAGCACGAGGCCCGGAGAGCGGTTGTACCGCACGGGCGACCTGGTGAAATGGCGGGAATGCGGGGACCTAGACTTTCTCGGCCGACGAGACCAGCAAGTGAAGTTGCGAGGATATCGGATCGAGCTGGAGGAAATTGAGACCAACCTCTTAGCGCACAGCGCGGTGAAGCAGGCCCTCGTAGTAATGCGCGAGGACAACGGTGGCGAGAAGCACTTGGTCGCCTACGTGCTAATGAATCCCGGCTCGGCACACATCTCCAAGGCCGACCTAAGGAGACACCTACAGCAGCGCTTGCCGGAATACATGGTGCCTTGGCGCTACATCATGCTTGAGGCGATGCCGCTGACGCCAAACGGCAAGCTTGACCGGCGAGCCTTACCGGCGCCAAATCCGAGTGGCCTAGACGGCGATTATGTGGCTCCGAGAACCGCGACAGAAGTCATAGTAAGTAAGGTCTGGGGTACGGCGCTTGGCGTAGAAAAACCCGGCGTTCACGACCTGTTCTTTGAGTTGGGCGGCCATTCTCTGTTGGCGATGCAGGTAATCAGTCGACTTAGATTAACGTGTGAGATAGACCTGCCGGCCTGGCAAATATTCCAGACGCCCACCATCGTTACTCTGAGTGAAGCGATCGATACAGCTAAATCAGTTGGCGGCCATCTAATCGGCGGCAAGGTTCCTAGAATAAGCCGTAATAGCAGGATTCCCGCCTCGTCTGCCCAGCAGCGATTATGGTTCCTATATCAGTTGGCACAGGATACAGCGACCTATAACATACCAATCTGCTTCCGCGGAAGAGGAACACTGCTTGTAAGTGCGCTGGAACAGAGCATTAGTGAGCTACAAAGACGCCATGAAATATTAAGGACAACCTTCACACCAGATGCCGAAGGCCTGGTCCAGATCATACGACCCGCCAATGGCTTGAGTTTACGCCTGGTTGACTTGAGCGAAGTAGAAGTCGGCAATCTGGATCGAGTGTGGAAGACAGTCGCCAAAAATGAGGCGGAAAGGACGTTCAATCTTCAATCGGGGCCGCTGATGCGCGCTGCGCTAGTTAGACTCGAGGGCGATGAATTCGCAGTGATACTCACGATGCACCACATCGTATTCGATGGGTGGTCCCTCGATGTCCTTAACGAAGAGCTTACCGAACTATACAGGTCGTTCGCGGCGGGTGCAGTTGCAACGTTATCCGAACTCGAAGTGCAGTGCGGAGACTTGGCGGTTTGGGAACAAAATCGTCTGCAAGGAGATCTCATTGAGAGCGGGCTCGACTATTGGCGGCATCAATTGGCAGATCTCGTCCCGCTGGAATTACCAACGGATCGGCCAGCTCCGCCCGTTCCGACCTCTCGGGGTGGAACGGTCAGCGTGGAGATCCCCACGCACTGATCGAATCGCTGAAGCGTTTGAGTCGACAGGAAGGCGCCACACTGTTTATGGCGCTTCTCGCCGCTTACCAACTTCTCTTGGCTCGGTTTACGGGCCAGGAAGATATCGCCATTGGCATGCCCATTGCAAACAGGACTCGCAAAGAGAGTGAAAGGCTGATTGGGTTCTTTGTCAATACCCTTGTTGTGAGGACGGTCGTTGCGTCTGGCGTGAGCTTTCGTGAGATTCTCGGCCGCGTTCGTGAGGCGGCCGTCGGAGCATACGCGAACCAGGCATTGCCATTTGACAAAGTTGTGGAGCAGTTACATCCGGAGCGCAATACGGGTTCCACGCCGCTGTTCCGCGCCATGTTCGCACTGCAAAACTCCCCGCAATTCGCGTTACAACTCGAGGGGACGACTCTAAGGCAAGAGCGGCTCGAGATAGAGAGTGCGCGTTTCGATCTCACGCTTTCCCTGTTCGAATCGCAGGACTCACTCCGGGCGTCGCTTATCTATAGCCGCGATCTATTCGACCGCGGAACAATCGAGCAACTCCTGGCCACTTTCGGCCTCCTACTTGCTGGAGCGGTAGAAAATCCAGACAAGCCCATTGGATTGCTACCGCTTGTGAGCGCGTTTGATGAGCAACACCAGTTGCTCGCTTGGAATACCTCCGGGACACAATATCCGGACAACGAATGTTTTCACCAGCTCTTCGAGCGTAGAGTTCAACTGAATGAAGATTCCGTCGCCGCTTGCTACGAGGGTGAACACCTGACCTGTGGGACACTGAACCTGAGAGCGAACCAGCTCGCGAATTACCTCCAGAAGCATGGTATTGGGCCCGAGAAAATCGTTGCCGTATGCATGGAGCGATCACCCGAAATGCTGGTGGCTATTCTCGGCATTCTGAAAGCCGGTGGAGCTTATCTACCGATCGACTCCGAGCTTCCAACTCAGAGACTAGCGTATATGCTGAAGGACTCCGCAGCAGAGTTAGTGTTAACCGATCGCCGGCAAGCTTCGCAAGTATTAAGACTCGGCACGCCATCGATACGGATTGATGACGATTGGAGCGTCATCAGTCACGAGAGCCCCCTGCCGCCGGCGGTGGGCGCGACTGCCGAACACTTGGCCTACATTGTATATACGTCTGGCTCTACGGGCCAGCCGAAGGGCTCACTTATAAGCCATCGTAGTCTCGTCAATTATCTGTTTTGGGTTAATGAAACTCTTCTCGGAGGAAGCGCGTGTCATTTACCCGCAGTGACAAAGTTATCGTTTGATGCGTCACTGAAGCAATTACTTGCACCTTTGTTACGCGGCGCCGAAGTCTGGCTAGTTCCGAATGACATTGCCCGTCAGCCGGGTAAGCTCTGGAAAAACTAGCGGAACGGGATGATGTTGGACTGAATTGCGTGCCGTCGCTGTGGAAGGCGATGCTCGACCACGCGGATGCCACAAACACCGCAATATCCACGAGATTGAAAACTGTGTTCATCGGCGGCGAGCGAGTGAGTGCAGAATTAATTTTAAGAACGCTTCGCAAATGCCCCGGGGTGCGCGTCTGTAATCTCTACGGCCCAAGTGAGGCAACAGCAAATGCGAGCATGGCAGACCTCACTGCAGACGCTTCAATAACTATTGGGCGGCCGATAGCCAACACACGAATTCATCTCTTGGATGGGAACATCGGCGTGGTGCCAATTGGGTGGCCGGCCAAGCTCTACATAGCTGGGGACGGTCTCGCACGTGGATATCTGAACCGCGCTGATTTGACAGCCGACCGATTCATTCCGGATCCGTTCAGTACATCGCCAGGCGCAAGACTCTATAACAGCGGAGATCTTGCCCGCTATCTGCCGGATGGAAAGATCGACTTTCTCGGCCGGGTGGACGATCAGGTAAAGGTGCACGGCTTTCGTATCGAGCTAGGCGAGATCGAAGCGGTCTTGGCCGCTCATCCAGCAGTGCGGGACTCCGTAGTACTTGCAATCGAGGGCGAAGGGGGCGAAAAACGCCTACAAGCTTTCATCCTTGCGCGAAGCGGAAGAATACCTACCAGCAGCGAAATGAGGAATGAACTGCGTCGGCATCTGCCCGACTACATGATTCCCTCTGTCTTCACGTGGCTGGAAGAGATGCCGGTGATGCCAAATGGCAAAGTGAATCGCTCTATACTCGCAAAACAGGCAGCAGCTACGCCGGTTCCCGATAGAAGTCGCGTCGAAGCCCACAGCGATTTGGAAAAAATGGTGATCTCCGCTTGGTCGGAAGCTCTCGGTATCAGCGACATCGCACTTGACGACGACTTTTTCGCGCTGGGGGGCCACTCAATTCTCGCAATGCTCGTCATTTCGAGATTGCGGGAGGAGTTTGCAGTAGACCTACCGATGCACCTCTTATTCATTGCGCCAACGGTGGCGGAATTCACGGCTGCAATTGTTCAAAGCATGTCTGATAAGGACATGAATACTGAAATCGACGCCGTCGTGACGATGCCCCCGCCCTCCTCACTGTCAACGAACCCTGTGCCGGCAGCGGCGCGCTAGCAGAAAAGCGAAAACAACGGACTCCGAATGGCCAATTCTTTGAAGGGTATAGCCGAGCTGCGGACTGAGAGCCTTCCAGTTGGGCTACCAATTCCCACAACGCGCTGGACCGAGTGACCACTCTCGTAAACGGAAAAGAGGAGTTTCCCGCGAGCGTGGCTCAGGAGCAGTTGTCGTTCTCGATCAGCTGCTGCCCGGGAATCCCGCGTACAATATGCCGGTCCCGCTACGATGTGCTGGGCATTTTAACAACATCTTCGCTCTTGAGCAGAGCACGAGCCAGTTGTGCCGGCGTCACGAAGCGTTTCGTAAATCTTCGCAGCCAGGCAGAACGGCCTGTGCAGATCGTCGAGCCGCCCAAGCAACTGACGCTCGATCTTGTCGATTTAAGCGGACTGCAACCCGATCACCGGGCTGCGATAGTTGCGCACTCATAAGTCAGGATGCCCTTCGTTCGTTCAATCTGGCACACGGTCCGCTGTTTCGGAGCTGCGTGCTGATCACAAGCCGCGAAGAAATAGCTCTGTTACGGACCATACATCACGCGGTTTGCGATGGCTGGTCGCTCGGGATCCTCAATCGCGAGCTTAGTCAGTTCGCACTTGCCTTCGGGTCCGGCAAACAGTCCGTACTCCCCGAGCCAGCAATGCAGCTTGCGCAGTTTGCAGTGCATGAACGCGAACGCCTGGCGAGCCCTCCTGCAAAGCGCAACTCAATTACTGGACGAAGAAGCTGAACGAAGTTCCGATGCTGGAGCTGCCGAGCGATCGGCCGCGACCAGCAGTCCGGAGCTTTGAAGGAGCAAAGTGCCCGTTTGAGTTATCGCCGGAAACATCGGCCCGAGTTCGCCATCTCGGTCGTGCAGAGCGAACCACGCCATTCATTCTGCTGATGGCAATCTACAAAGTTCTGCTCTCGCAATATACGGGACAGGATGACATTGTCGTTGGCACACCAATGGCGAACCGCAGCCGACGTGAGTATCAAGACGTGATAGGCCCGATCTTCAATATGCTGCCTATGCGCACGTCACTGTCTGGCGATCCCACCTTTCGGGAGTTCCTTGCGCGGGTCCGCGAAACCGCTACCCAAGCCTATGCTCACTGTGAGATTCCGTTTCAGAAGCTCGCGAGACACTGCAGTGGCAGCGTGACATGAGTCGGAGCCCTCTTTTCCAAGTCACATTCGGGCTGCTGAACGCAGCGCCTTCTAAAACGGAGCCAGGCCTAAATTCCATGGATTTCACGCTCCAGACGGCCAGATACGACCTTGAGCTGCATCTATGGGACCGAACGGACGGAATCAAAGGCTTTTTTGCCTACAACACCAGTCTTTTTGACCGAAAGACAATAGAGCGCGCCGGCAGACACTTTCAACAGTTAGTCGAGAACGCAATAGCGGATCCCACTCGTCCCGTGTCGACACTGTCGATGCTTACTAATGCGGAACTGCAACAACTAACGCGGGTATGGGGCCAGATGCGCCGGGATTCCTTCGCTCCCAAATGCATCCACCACATAGTTGAGGAGCAGGCGTTTAAGAATCCAGTTCACTTGCTGTCATTTCCGAACAGGGATGTCTCAGTTATAAGGTACTTAATAGGCACGCAAACCGCCTGGCTGCTCATTTACGCAACATCGGAGTTGCAACTGAAGATCTGATCGCCGTGTTCCTGGAGCGATCACCCGAACTCGCCATTAGCCTGCTCGCCATTCTAAAAGCTGGAGCCGCCTACTGCCGCTGGATCCAAGCTACCCGAAGGAACGCATTCGATATATCTTGAACGAGTCAGCCCCATCCGCAATTGTGACGCAAGGGAATCTCGCCGCGATGCTGCCCGAGCACCATGCCCCGATCGTATCTATGGATGGCGATTGGAGGTACATTGGTGCCCTTTCCCCCGACAACCCGGCCGGAAATATTCTGGTTGATAACCTTGCTTATGTCATTTACACTTCCGGTTCTACTGGCAAGCCAAAAGCGGTCCAGATAACGCATCGCGGGCTGCTGAATCTGATCGGTTGGCATCTTAGCAAGTTCCAGATAACGAAAGCCGACAAGGCAACACAATTCTCGGCTATCGCTTTCGACGCCATGGCATGGGAGTTGTGGCCGTATCTCGCTGCAGGCGCCAGCATAGAAGTAGTTCCCGACGAGACTCGAACCTCCCCCGAGCAATTGAGGGACTGGGTGGTGAGCCGGAATATTACAGTCACCTTTCTGCCCACGCCTTTGGCAGAAACTGTTTTAGCGCTGGGTTGGCACACTGACGCCCCATTGCGTTATATGCTCACCGGCGGGGACACCCTTCACTCCTATCCGTCACCGGCACTACGTTTTGATCTTGTTAATAATTACGGTCCGACGGAAAACACCGTTGTAGCGACTTCGGGAATGGTTCCAAAGGGCGAGAACACCTTTGCTGCGCCGTCTATCGGCCGGCCGATCTTCAACTCTGATGTCTATTTGTTAGACCAACACTTGAGGCCGGTACCCGTCGGCCTTCCAGGTGAGTTACACATCGGCGGAGCATCTCTTGCGCGCGGTTACCTGAACGACCCGGTCCTCACCGCGGGCAACTTTATCCCTAACGGCTTTGGTGATGATGACGCCGGAGCCCGACTTTACCGTACGGGTGACTTGGCCCGTTACCGATCTGACGCAGAGATCGAGTTTCTTGGCCGCATCGATCATCAGGTGAAGATTCGTGGATTCCGTATTGAGCTAGGAGATATACAGGCGGCGCTCAATTCACATCCGGCAGTTCGCGACGCGGTCGTGGTTGCAACAGGTCATTCCGGGGACTCACGAAGATTGATCGCCTATTTTGTACCTGTGCAGCGACAGGTCGTTACCCCGGCTGACTTGCGTACATTTGTGAGATCTCAGCTACCGGAGTACATGATTCCGTCTTCGTTCGTGATAGTTGATCAGTTTCCGCTCACGTCGAACGGCAAAGTAGATCGCAACGCACTTTCCCGAACTGACGATGAGGACGCTCATCAAGAACAACCTGCCGTTCCGCCTGGCACTGGAATCGAACTCGAGATAGCGTCCATTCTGGAAGATGTATTGGGCGTTCGGAAGATAGGTATCAACGATAACTTCTTTGACGCGGGTGCTAACTCACTTCTCATTATTCGAGTGGTTAATAAGCTACGGAATGCCTTGAATACTGATGTGTCAGTAATTGAGTTCTTCACGTATCCGACCGTTAACTTGCTGGCCAACCACCTTGGCCAGCAGCAGCCTTCAGAACAAGAAGAGAAATGTCTCGACCCCATCCTTAAGCGGGCCGAGCTGCGACGTAAGGCTCTGGGCTGGTAAGTGTTAGCCCATTCGGCGAAATAGAACGAGTTCTACCGTGAGGATTGCCATGGCAGAGTCAAATCATTCAGTCCAAAAGGGTATTGCGATCATCAGCATGGCCGGGCGGTTTCCAAAGGCTCATAACGTCGAAGAGTACTGGCAAAACCTCTGCCAGGGTCTGGAGGGAATCTCGTATTACAAAGACGAGGAGCTTCTGGTCCAGGGTAGTACGCCGGAAGACGCTGAGATGCTGAAGCACCCGAATTATGTAAAAGCCGGCTATTCATTTGACGGCTATGATATGTTCGACGCGGCGTTCTTTGGCTTTATGCCCAAGGAAGCGGAGCTCATGGACCCGCAACATCGCATTCTGCTCGAATGCGCATGGGAAGCGCTCGAAAAAGCAGGTTACAATCCGGAGTCCTATGAAGGACGTATCGGCGCTTACGCCGGCAAGGGTGCCAATCAATACAATATGTTTCATATCTTCCAAAACCCGGAATGGAAACATGTTGGCGACATGCAGATTGGCGTCGCGAATGAAGCGTGCTTTGTAGCAACTCAGTTGTCCTACAAGCTCAATCTTAGAGGAGCCAGCATGACCGTTCAAACCGCCTGCTCCTCATCGCTGGCTGCGATTTGTATGGCCTGTCAGGGATTGTTGACGTATCAGACCGACATGGCGCTGGCCGGTGGGGTCTCGGTGGTGCCGGGAAAGGTTGGCTACCTATATCGAGAAGGAGGAATTTCGTCACCCGACGCGCACACTAGAAGCTTCGACGCGAAGGCAGGAGGTACGGTGTTTGGTAATGGAGCCGGCATTGTCGTCTTAAAACGTCTGGCGGATGCGATTGCCGATGGCGATCAAATTTACGCGGTTATTAAGGGGTACGGAATTAACAATGATGGATTCGCGAAAGGTTGGGTTTACCGCTCCAAGTGTAGACGGGCAAGCCGAGGTCGTGGCGGAAGCATTACCGGGCATGGCAGGATTCAGCGCTGAAACCATCAGCTACGTGGAGGCGCACGGAACCGCAACAGCGATTGGCGACCCGATCGAAGTCGCTGCACTAACAAAGGCGTTTCGTGCATATACACGACGGAAGGGCTTCTGCGGGCTTGGTTCGGTGAAGAGCAACATCGGACATACAGATACCGCTTCAGGAGTTGCAGGGCTTATCAAGACTTCGCTCGCGCTCAAACATGAAAGAATTCCTCGCACTCTGCACTTTGAAAGTCCTAACCCACAGATCGATTTTGCAAACAGTCCGTTTTACGTCGTATCGAAACACAAAGAGTGGACCCGTGATGAAACGCCTCGCCGGGCGGGCGTTAGCTCATTCGGAATAGGGGGCACAAACACGCACGTCATCGTTGAAGAAGCGCCTCCCGAGGAGCCATCCGGAGCATCAAGATCGTGGCAGTTGTTGCCCCTGTCGGCCAAAACGGATTCTGCGCTCGACACAATGACCAGCAACTTGCGCCTGCATTTAGAGGCATACCCCGAGGTAAACATTGCCGACGTCGCGTACACGTTGAAAGTTGGAAGAAAGTCTTTTGCCTACCGGCGGGCTATCATCTGCCGGGACACCGCAGACGTATGCAAACAGATTGAGGAACAAAGCCCGGAGATCTTGAGCGGGATGGCTGAGATAGAAGATCCGCCGCTGGTTTTTATGTTTCCCGGTCAAGGTGCTCAGTACGTGAACATGGGCTTGGAACTATATCGAGACGAGGCGGTGTTTCGGGACGAGATCGATCGCTGCGCGGATCTCCTCGTCCCGCATCTTCGGTTTCGATATTCGCAATGTTCTCTATCCGGCGCCGGAGAAGTCTGCAGCAGAAGCTGCAATCCGCCTGGCCGAAACACATATTACTCAACCCGCTCTATTCGTAATTGAATACGCAGTGGCCAAGCTCCTTATGTCTTGGGGACTGCGGCCGCAGGCGATGATCGGCCACAGTATCGGAGAGTATGTTGCCGCGTGCTTGGCTGGTGTTTTCACGCTTGAAGAAGGCTTAAGGCTCGTTGCAGCGAGAGGCCGGCTGATCTGGGATTTGCCAAAAGGCATGATGCTCGGCGTCAATCTGCCAGAACAAGAAGTTCGGCCGCTGATCAATGGAAGTCTGGCCGTAGCCGCTGTCAATGCTCCCTCGCTTTGCGTAATATCGGGTCCGTCCGAACACTTCCCGGAACTCACACGCAAGCTCGAAGCCCAGGGCCTGTTCGGTCGTGAATTCCCGGACCTCTCACGCATTTCATTCCGCAATGATGATGCCCATACTGGAACGGTTTGCCCGGCAAGTCGACACGATCAATTTGAAGGCGCCGCGTATCCCATATATATCGAACGTAACTGGGACCTGGATCACTGCTACGGAAGCAACGGACCGGAACTATTGGACTAGGCATATTCGCGAAACAGTTCGCTTTGCTGATGGCGCAGCTGAACTCCTGAAGGACAGAGACCGGATCTTCATCGAGGTCGGGCCTGGAAGAACGCTGCAAACCTTCATCAAACAAAACGCGGATATTGACTCGCCCCGAACGGCGGTTTCGACCCTTCGTCATCCCAAAGCGTCGAATGCAGATCTGGAATTCCTGGTCTCCACGATCGGGCAATTGTGGTTGTCCAAGGTCAAGATAGATTGGCCTAGCTTTTATACGCCGAGAGCGACGGAAGCGCATCGCCTTACCTACCTATCCGTTCGAGCGTCAGCGCTACTGGATTGATCCAGTTCATAAGGATCCTAGTGTCGCTGCCCAGAAATCTTCGCCGACCGGCAAGAGGTCTGAGATCCAAGAGTGGTTCTACATTCCTTCATGGAAGCGGTTGGCGCGCGTTTCAGGCCAGTTCGACAACTGGGCACAGAAAGCGAATTGGACGATTTTCATGGATAGCTGCGGAATCGGCGAGCAGATTGCAGGCAAGCTCAAGATCCGTGGTCAGGTTGTTACGCAGGTATGGGCCTGCGACAGCTTCATCAAGACTGACGACGACAGCTACTCAATCAGGCCGGACCAGCGCGAACATTACGAGAAGTTGATGGATCAGCTATTCGCCAGTGGCCGGATACTCGGGAGAGTCCTTCATCTGTGGAGTTTGGGTAGGGAAAACGAGACTGGAACCAATCTAACGTCCTTTGAGAAAGCGCAGCCACTCGGCTTCTATAGCCTCTTGTCGCTCGCGCAGGCATTGGGGGCCAAAGGCATAAAGGACGAAGTGCAGCTTGACGTGATCTTCAATCACGTTCAGGAAGTGACGGGCAATGACCGTCTGGAACCGGAAAAGTCGACAATACTGGGCCCGTGCCGTGTAATTCCTCAAGAATATCCGAACGTTGCATGCCGCAGCATTGATGTAACATTCCCTGACTCGAAACGCGCCCGCAATCAACTTACCGCCCAATTACTCAACGAGCTGACGTCGCGGCCATCGAATGACGCCATCGCCTTTCGCGGAAATCATCGATGGGTGCGTTCACTAGAGCCCGTATCGATTCAAGCTGGGAGTGACAGCGAACTGACATTACGGCAACAAGGAAGTTATGTTATCACCGGTGGACTAAGCGGCATCGGTCTGGTCTTAGCCAACACCTGGCCTACGCTCTGCAGGCAAAGCTGGTTCTGCTCGGCAGATCCTACTTCCCGGCGCGCGAAGAGTGGGATGGCTGGTTAAATACACATGACGCAGCAGATGAGACCAGCAAGAAGATCAAAACTCTGCAGTCAATGGAGGCCTTAGGTGCCGAAATCATGGTTCGGACTGGCGATGTGGCAGGACCGCTGCAAATGCGCGGCATCCTTGACGAGACGCGGAAACGCTTTGGTGCAATCAACGGCGTCATTCATTCGGCTGGTGTGCCCACCAGGAGGCGTCATTCAACTGAAGACACCTGAGATGGTGGCGCGCACGTTCTCTCCTAAGGTGGATGGCACGTATGTACTCGATTCGTTGCTCAAAGAGGAGCACTTGGACTTTTTCGTGCTGTGTTCGTCGCTCGCATCCGAATTAGGCGGAGCCGGTCAGGTGGATTACTGTGCTGCAAATGCTTTCCAGGATTCTTATGCGCAGTTCAAGGCCCGACAGAACGGTACTCGCGTCGTCTCGATTGGTTGGGACAAATGGGAAGATGTTGGAATGGCCGTGAAGGCACGGCAAATCTGGCCGAAGTCGCACAAACCAACCGATCCGGAAGACGTCACTGACGACCATAACTACTTGCCGGCAAATCATCCTTTGCTGGACAGATATTGCGTCAGGGGTGACGAGATTATGTTCGTTGTGGAATTGGATGCGGCGAAGCATTGGATTCTGAGTGAACATAGTATCTACGACACGCCGACCGTTGAAGGGACCGCCTATGTTGAAATGCTTCGTGCAGCTTTCGAACAACTTGGAACCGCCGGACAAGCCGAAATTAGAGATCTGCTCTTTCTCACTCCGTTTGCTGTGAGACACGGTGAAACGAAGAATTTGCAGCTTGTATTTCGCCGCGAAGAGGACGGCTATAACTTCTGCATAAGGAGCAAATCCGGCGAGAACGGCCATGCAACTTGGCAAGAGCATGCAATTGGACGAATAGGTCTAGCTGCAGCCTCGCCGGGAATAAAGCACAAGCTCCACGAGATTATCGAGCGATGCCGTGCGAAGGAAATTACAACGTTTCATCACCGAGAGGCGAATAACACCGAGAATCCTATTGCACTCGGTCCACGATGGAAGTGCACAAAGAAAGTGAATATCGGCACTGATGAGGGGCTGGCAGACTACCTTGAACTGCCGAGCGAGTTTTCGGCGGACTTGGACGAATATAAAGATACATCCAGCACTGCTGGACATAGCGACGAGTGCCGGCGCTTATCTCATTGCACAAAACGCATACTCATACCTACCGCTCTCGTACAAACGGCTCGTTGTGAAGAAGCCTTTGTCACAAAAGCTCTATAGCAGCACCGGATGCGAGGGAACAGCAGCCGGACCGAGGAAGTGATGAAGTTCGACATCTTGATCATGGATGACCAAGGGAACGAACTTGTAGAGATCGAAGAGTTCGCGGTTAAACGAGTTGGCGCGGCGGCAGCGCAGGAATTGCGCACTAAAGGCTCGCACTCCGGAGAAGAGATCACCCAACCATCGAAGCTCAGAAACACCGGTACCGAATCCATCAAAGACGGTATTCTTCCCAGAAGGCGTTGAAGTCTTTCATCACAGCCTGGGGGCCCCGTCCCCTGGCACAACTAGTCATTTCGGCGGTAGACATCAATACGCGAATCAAGCAGGTTAAGGAAGACTTGCAGCCCGCCAAAGCCAAACAAACCGACACGTCACGGCAAGAACAGAAGGCAGCATATAAGCAGCCACACATGAGAACGGCTTTTGTCGCACCTCGCAATGAACTCGAAACGGCCATTTCCGAGATCTGGGAGAGCGTCTAGGAATCCACGGATTGGGCAGAGACACGACAGTTTTCTGGAACTGGGAGGCCACTCGCTGTCAGGACTCCGGGTCGTTTCACGAATTCGGGAAGAGATCCAGGTCGCCATTCCGATCGATGCCATATTCAAAGCACCGACTATTGCAGGTTTGGCGCAGCTGGTAATCGACACTCTGAGCGACGAAGTGGACCCCGAGACATTAGCGCAGGCAATTTCGGAAGTGCAGCAAGAGCACGTTCTG
>CAVROY010000005.1:0-421836 GCA_963722935.1 uncultured Acidobacteriaceae bacterium
AAGGTTTACATCCGGATTTGGCCTGAGATTCGCCGTGATCTCCTCCGCGCGTGACTCGTCAATCGTCGTTTGTCCTGCTAATAACGTCAGGTTATTAGCCCGGAATTTGCCTTGAGTCTCGTGCCAAGTTAGTAGCTCCTGTGCAAACATAATCGGTGCGAGGCAAGTTACTAATACGACTGCCAGGTACAAACGGACCACTATTCGCAACTCATCCCTTAGAAATGCAAACCAGCTTGTTCCGGCCATCGAGATGTCTGTTGGCAAGCACGATCCAGGAATCGGGCCGTCAGAATGCTGACTCCGTGTCTCGCACAGTTTACTTCTGCTTCTCCGTCACAATACCGCGAATGCACCGCGTTGCGATCTTCAACGCTTTAGTATATCTGCGCGAGTCTGAGCGAACCGCGGCTGAGTCGCGGAAGCGCTTTCCGCCATCTCAGTAGTGCCGGGGTGGTTCGAGAACGCGGCCTACCCGAACGGCGCGTCGTCTTCGCCGGTGTCGGACGCGAGATTTTCGAATTGCGTATAGCGGTTGAGAAAGGCGCGCTTGACACGGCCGGTGGGTCCGTTGCGCTGCTTGGCGAGAATGAGCTCGGCGATCCCTTTCAGCCTCTCTTTATCGGGGCGGTAGACTTCCTCGCGAAAATGAAGGCAACCATGTCGGCATCCTTGCTTACGCGCGCCGTTCCGTCTCGAAACCATACATTCCGCAAAGGTGATGCAAGAAAAGTTAGAATTCGTAATCCGGCGGCTTGATTCCCTTAAGGCGAAGATAGACTTCCAATTGGCCGCGGTGATGAGCGGTGTGCGTAAAGTATGCCCAGAGCCATTCAAAACCAGTCATCTTGCGGTTTGGTAGCCCTACAATGGCGTCCAGCTTCTCCGGTGAGATCCGTTCAATGATTTGATTGCAGAAATCGAATGAACTCGTAAGGAATTGGAGGACGTGATCTTTGTCCGCCTCGCCCTTCCCACTTGTAGCGTCCATAATGTCTTTCGGAACATCGGGCCGATTGACGCCGGCAGCTATGGCACAGGCGTTGAGATTCGCCCGCCCTACCTGGCTCAAGACCTGGCCGAAACTAAGCTCCGCCGAAACCGGCTTGAATTCGTACTCTTTGGCAGGCATTAACTTTGCAACTGCAATCGTAAAGTCGTCGCTCGTTTTCCAGTGCTTCACGAGCGCGTCTTTGATCGTACTTTGCGCTAATGCGGGGAGAGCCAAAGCCAGTAGAACCAGAAGTTTTGTTATGGACATCAACGATATCCTATAGCATCAATCACCCAGTGGTACGGTTTGGAAGCTACTCCGCTGGGACAATCAGGTGCGCTCGAAAACGGACGAGGCCGGGCCGGCAACAACTGAGGTGGACAAGTCGGATTGTATGCGCACGCGCGTGAGGGATGCGCCGGGATGCTACGTGGCGCAGGCGTCCGGGATGCGAGGCAAGTTCGGGTAACCACCCTGCGAGTGACTCAGCCCCAGGGGCCTCTTCGGCTCGATTAAACTAAGCAGACAACCCGAGTCGGAGGTTGAGGCGGGAGTAAAAGATCTTTGGGAAATCGCCGCGGCATTGCGGGCTACAGGACGGGACTGTATATCATTACTGGTTCGAGGTAAATGATACTCAACCGGGAAGCGACCCGCAGTTGCGCGCGCTCGTAAACGATCCACTTACATTTACGCCGGACTGGCGATTGCAAGAGACGGATGGCGAGCAGCCTTGGCAAAGCGGAGGTGAGCACGGCACGACCGCGGCCGCTTCCCGCGAGACGAAATCCAACCAGGATCTGCTATTGCGGATCGAGCTAATTCTTAGGGAAATTCGGATCTGCCTTCACTTCATTGATCTGCTTCGTGTGGCGCTCGGAGTGCGCCGCAATGAATACAATAAATTCATACCCATCCATGCTGCCCACTGGGCCGTTCATCACGTGTTCGCGCAACCCGGTTGCCATCCTGAGAAACTGCTCTGTCGCCGCCCGGCTTTCCACAAAATGTTTGAGGGAGCCATCGGGCGAGCCAAAACGGTTAGTCGGTAGCAGTGGTTCTGGCGCTTGAGCCTTGTGGCTACGGTCGGGAATCTTCGTCACCACCGCCTCGTCGATCTGCTTCACATCCCGTCCCGGCTCTCCAGGAGGCGCAACCATGACCTTGTTCTTCAACAAGTTCTCGCGGATGAAGTCCTCCGAGGCAGCAATGTGTTCCATGACCTGAGCTATGGACCAGTGGTCCGGCGCCGGTTTGAAGTTCCACTGCTCTTGTGAAAGTCCCGCCGTGGCTTCCAGAATATTCTTCTTTGTGGATTCCAGGTATTGCAGCGCGCGGTCTCTATCGGCGGTTGTCAGGCTTTGCGCTGAGGCAGTTGCGGTCCCGGTGATCAAAAGCAGCGCAACGGTTCCCGCCAGGTGTCGTTGGCGAGGTTGCGTACTGCTTGAATACCGGTTTGAAACGAGATGCATTGAAGCTTCATGAGTTCTCCTTGTTCGTTGCCAATATCGACGGCCTTTAGGCGATCGTCACAAACACGACGTTTGACTTCTTGGAAATTGACAGCAGATTGTCAAAAATTTTCTTGGTTGGGCTGTCATTCGAGATTACGCTGGATCGTCGGATTCAACGAGAGGAGTTGAACATGAAATACGCGCTTTTAATCTATGCCGCCGAGAAGGACTGGGCTGAAAAGTCCGAGGAGGAGCAAGGTAGCATCTACACCGAGTACTGGAATTACAGTATCGAACTCAAGAAATCCGGCAAGATGATCTCGTGTGAGCCGCTCGACCCGACGTCCACTGCCACAACGATACGGGTGCGCGATGGCAAAACGATCCCTACGGACGGCCCGTTCGCGGAGACGAAAGAGCAACTTGGCGGCATTTACGTGATCGACGTGAGAGACCTGAATGAGGCAATGGCGTGGGCCTCGAAGATACCCGATGCACGAACTGGTTCGATCGAAATCCGCCCACTGATGAACATCCCGGAGATGTAGGTGAGCCAAGCCGAGAACACCCTCGACTGTGTTTTCCGGGAGGAGTCGCGCGCCGTGCTGGCAACGCTGATTCGGATCCTGGGCGACTTTGACCTTGCCGAGGATGCGCTTCAGGACGCGTTTACGGCCGCGGTCGAAACTTGGTCGAAGGACGGTGTGCCGGCATCCCCAGGCGCGTGGCTTACGACCACTGCCCGGCGCAAGGCGATTGACCGCATCCGACACCTCAAGATCATTGAAGCCACGCGGAGCGAACTGGCCCTTTCGCTCCGGCTCGATCAGGAGCTCCATGATCTGCAGGACGTGTTCGAAGTGTCGCCCATTCCCGACGATCAGCTGCGCCTGATCTTTACCTGCTGCCACCCCGCCCTCTCGCGTGAGGCTCAGGTCGCGCTGACCCTGCGCACGCTAGGAGGGCTCAGCGTCGCTGAGATCGCACGGGCTTTCCTCGTTTCCGAAGCGACCATCGCGCAGCGCATCGCTCGAGCGAAGCAGAAGATCGCGCGCGCCCATATCCCGTACGAGATCCCGGATCGTGCGACTCTCGCATCGCGTATCAACGCTGTTCTCTGCGTCTTGTACCTAATGTTCAATGAAGGTTACCTGGCGACTTCCCATGGACACCTCGTCCGCGGTGACCTCGTTGCCGATGCGCTTCGCCTTGCGCGTGGTTTGTCTGCCCTCCTTCCGGACGAGCCTGAGCCCATGGGCCAGTGGGCTCTTATGCTGCTCCACGATTCACGGCGCGAGGCACGTGTCAGCGATGCTGGCGATCTTGTGCTGCTCGACGATCAGGATCGGACCAAATGGAAACGTTCACAAATTGAGGAGGGCAGTCGGCTCGTCGAGCAGGCGCTGCACATGCGGCGGCCCGGTCCCTATCAAATTCAAGGCGCGATTGCGGCGGTTCATGCCGAAGCACCGACAGCGCCGGACACAGATTGGCGGCAGATTGCAATCCTGTACGAGCAACTTCTGCACTATGAACGAACCCCCGTTATCGAGCTGAGCCGGGCTGTGGCCGTCTCCTTCGCGGCAAGCCCAGTCGAGGCCCTTTCACTGCTTGAAGACATCGAGCGCACGGGCGCATTGGACCAATACGCGCCATTCCATCTCGCTCGCGCCGATATGTTTCGTAGGCTCGGCCGCACCGATCCAGCGTGGGAATGTTACCGGCGTGCGCTGCCTCTCGCTCAGAACGAACTGGTTCGTCAGTTCATCGAGCGGCGGATGCAGCACTCATCGAAAGCTTCTCGTCCTTCCCCGTTTTTGGTGAACGACCAGAAGGCTTTTAATGACAGGGCGCCTACATCCCGATGAAGATACACAAGCGGTATTCGCATCGGCTCGTAGTGTGACGAACCCGGCGATCTGCGCGCCAGCCGCAAGGGCGGGACGCATGCAAGGCCAACGCCTCGCCGGCGCCGTCGCGTTTACTGATCCAAGTAGACCGGATATCAGGATGGAGTTCATCTGAGTGCATTGGCGCAGTTCTGAGCGTGTTACGGGCGAGACTCATTTCGCCACGGGCGCGAGCGGCTGCAGATACCTCTTCTTTAACTTCAAGACAACACCGGCGTTGCGATCTGCGGCTTCGCTCACCCTGTATTCGGCGGCGGCTCCAATCACCTGGGCGATCTCCGAAGGCGTGAGTTTGTAATCCTCAGCAAGCCAAGCTGCCATATCGCTGGTCGCTTCCTTGAAGGCGTCATCGAGGGAACCGTCGAGCCCCATGCTGATGATCGCGTCAGCGGTTTCGACGCGAGGGTCACCGATACGTTTGTTGGGGATAACGTCAACGGTGAGTTCAACGTCCATGGAAGTTTCCAGCGCGTTGCCGTTGATTTCGCCGTCACCCTGCGCGGCATGTGCATCGCCGAAGTAAAGCAATGCGCCAGGGTTCGAAACGCGTAGATAGACGGTTGCGCCTTCGCCAACTTCGTTGAAATCCATGTTGCCGCCGTAGAAGCCGGAGTCGCCTGTGGCTGGCGCGGCCCCAGAAATGCTCGGTGCGGTAGCAATGCAACCGAGCATCGGCTTTAGCGGAATATTAAAATGCGCCAAGTGCTCGCTGGCCTTTTCGGGCGACGCGGTTCCCGCTGCGAGATCAAGATGCCATCGAACTTCTTTACCAACATCCTTCATTTTGACCGCCAGATCGGAGTTAAGGCTTCGATCGACAAGGGAATCATCGCTGCTGGCCCAATCGCGATTGAGGTGAAGTTTGTTGATGTGTACGACAAGCACGTCGCCAGGCATTGCACCCTCGATGTAGAACGGGCCGGTCTCCGGATTGCCGCCGGCAACGCGGCGAATATTATTTTTATCGGTGCCGCCGGCATCTACGGTTGTGGTGTGAATTGTGTCGCCCGGTGCGACGGTCAGAACAGGCTTGTTAAGCCCCGAAAACTGTCGGTAGAAGACGGTTGGCGCGAATTCGTGTCGCTGCGGTGTGCGGTGTTCCAATGGCGGCGCGGGTTTTGCAGTGAGTGGGAACGCGTAGTGGTGGTCCCGATTAGCGGCGTCGGTAGCGACCATCGTCGCCGTCAGAATTCCTTGGGCGAACGTGCCCTGGACCTCGAAAGTGTCCTTCCTTTCGTTGCTCGCCACGAAGTGAATCGTGCTGCCACTTACGGTTCCTTCGAGTTTGTCACCATTCAGCTCACCACTGAGCTTTGAGCCGTTCTGTTCGAGCTGTAATCGCATGTAGCGAGGGGTGCCGAAGAAGTCTTGCATGACGATCCA
The DNA here is from genome assembly GCA_963722935.1 of uncultured Acidobacteriaceae bacterium. Classification (GTDB taxonomy): domain Bacteria; phylum Acidobacteriota; class Terriglobia; order Bryobacterales; family Bryobacteraceae; genus Bog-105. The sequence goes on from CAVROY010000005.1 coordinate 5,742, forward strand.
ACGGCCACCAAGTGAGGGTGTCTGCGCAAGGGTAGCGAGACAAACGGAAGTAAGCAGACAGGCCGAGATGACGGTACTGTTCACGCGTATTCTCCTGGGAGACTTGGCATTGCATCCGATTTGGGCGGAGCAGGCGGAGCTATGCTCCATGATCTGTACGCGAATTCCTGCGTGAAGGTTCCGTTTCCGATAACGGCCTGGCCCGCTACGGCAACCAGCTCTGCCCGCGACATCGATAAAGCAGCCCGATTGACTCGGCATGACCAGCGGTTTAAGGCAATCCTGGCGCAGATGGGCTGTGCGTTAACAGCTAGGCCATAGCGGTCGAGCATCGCGAATTGCAACGAGCTGACGGCGTGCCGTGATCCCAGTAAATTCGGATTAGTAGCCAGAAAACGCCGATCGCGTATGCGACCGACAAAAGCTCACGTCTTCGCCCCATTGAACTCCAATAGCCTGTTTCGCTCTACTCTTTTGCCGAAATCCAAACGCCAAGAGCGGGCGCTGAGTGCTGAACGACAAGGGCAGCTACTCATCGCCCGAGGACGCAAGACGCCGAATGAGTTCAAACTTTTCCTGACTAAGGCCGTGCAGATCGTTTTCACGCATGCGGCGCTCCTTCAGCAGAGTGGCAAAGACAAACGGGAGCACCGAGTACCGATAATCGTACTTGCGATTGATAGCCAAACGACGGTTCGTCAACCAACGTTCGAGATCCCACAGGTCTCGGGCCTGCTCAGATCGTCCAGAATGGAGATACCTGGCTTCTGGTATAGCGGTATTAGATGCCGCTCGAAGAGCAGAGCCGCAAACGAGACTTCCAAAAGAGAGCGGAGCCCCAGGCGGGCCTTGTTCAGGCTTGTACAGGAAGACTCTCTTACCTGATCCAAAAACGTGACGCAAGGCGCCTTCAGTACGACTTCCGGCTCGAATTAGACGGCATCTTACCGGCTTGGGCCGCCAGAAAGGGCGCAAGCCTAAATGAGGCCGACAAGAGATTAGCAGTAGAGGCGGAAGAAATCCCGTGGCCTACGGCAGTTCACGCCGAGGTGCGCGTCTGCGACGTCCCTGGAATCTGTTTCGCATGCTCCACAGCGTCGAGCGCGAGAATTGGCTACTGATTAAGGAAGAGGATGCCGCGCCCTAAAGAGACAAAGCAAGTTTCTGCAAATGGCTTGAACGCACTGATGAAGCGCTATCCCGAGGTGCAGCTTGCCACGCTGGTAGACACGCCACCCGACGGCGCTCAATGGCTGCATGAAACTAAATTCGATGGCTATCGGCTTCTGGGGTACGTATCGGGCGGCGCATCACGGCTCCTCACCCGCAACGGCAAGGACTGGACAAATCATTTCCCCTCATTGTCTGCAGCTATCGAGAAACTGCCCGTCCAGAACGCAGTCCTGGACATGGAAGCCGTAGTGCTCGATGAGGATGGCAAAAGCAGCTTCCAGTCTTTGCAGGCGGCGCTTGGCGAAGCAGGCAACCGCGACAGTATTGGGGCTTATGTCTTCGATCTTTTACATATCGATGGCACGGATTTCACCCAAAAACCTCTTCTAGAACGCAAATGGGCCTGCCCCCTGGGGTGAGACAAACAGTTAAGACAGTGTTGACCGTTCGATGAAAAACAATCGACCGGCAAGACGACTTTAGGGCACAGTCGGAAGTGGCTGGTGAAGCGGAGGCGGGCGCTGCGGGAGCGCAAACCCGCCAAGGAATAGCCAGCCGGAAACTCATCCGAACGATGAGGCGGGGACGCCGGCGATGCTGGCGTCCTCATCGGATGGATAGATTTCCCGATGCCTAAAAAACTCATACAGAAAGCCGCCGCGTAGCGGTCTCGTTTTGTTGCGCCGCGAGATTGTCTTCGAACTCCGTGGGCGGTACATAGCCGAGCGCGGAGTGAAGCCGCTTTTCGTTGTAGATTTTCTCCAGGAACTCGCGAATCAACCGATGCGCCTCTTTCAAATCCCGGTATTCGCTGCGAAAAACCTCTTCGTATTTGAGCGTCTTCATGAACGATTCGCAGGCGGCGTTGTCCCAGGGGTTGCCTTTGCGCGACATGCTCACGCCGATTCCGTTCTCTTTGAGCAAGTCCGTGTAGTCGCCGCTGGCATACTGCGAACCGCGATCGGAATGGTGAACCAGACCCGGTTGCACGCTGCGCCGCGACAATGCCATTTGCAGCGCCGTCAATGTTAACTTGTCCTCCAAGGTCCGGTCCAACGCCCAGCCGATGACGCGTCGTGAGAAGGCGTCCAGGATGACGGCTAGAAAGACGAACTCCTCACGCAGCCGAATGTATGTGATATCAGCCACCCAAAGCTGGTCCACACCGGTCAGCACCATCGTGCGCGCCAGATTCGGGTAGACTCTGTGGCCGTGATTGGAATCGGTCGTCACGACGAACTTTCGCTTCCGGATGCACAGCAGATTGTCTTCCCGCAGAATCCGATACACGCGTTTGGGATTCGCCTTCCACCCGCAGCGCCGCAATTCCGCGGTGATTCTCGGTCGTCCGTAGCTCGGCCACTCCAATGCAATCCGTTGGATCGCATCGCGCAGATCCATGTCTGCGTCGTGGCTCGGATGAGCGTTCTCGTCGAAGCGATAGAAACTGGCGCGGCTTACGCGCCCGAGCTGTATCATGCGCTCCACTGTCAGCCCCCGGACGGCATTCATTTCTTCTTTGACCTTCCGGTAGACGGCGGATTTCCAGTCAACGCCTGCAGCATCCGCTGTTCCTCGATGCGCTGCAAGCACCCCTTCAAAAAATCGATCTCCAACGCCTGCTGGCCGATCTTTCTTTCCAATTCAGCGATCCGCCCTTCCGACCAACGTTGCTTCCCGTTGCCGGGAAACACATTGCCTGGGGCTTCTCGGAACTCGCGACGCCAGCGGTGCAGCACGTTCGGGTTAACTTCCATTCCCCGTGCTACCTCTGCAATCGATACGCCCTGCTCCAGCCGCCGTACGGCGGCTAATTTGAACTCTTTCGTGAACTGCCTGCGAGACAATCCCATTGACTCAATTCTCCATTCGATGAATTTTGAGCCTTAACCGTTTGTCTCAAATTTGGGGGCAAGTCCAAAAGAGCGCTTACAGACTCTCCTCAAGAGCAACAAATTGCCGCTTCGTTACAGCGGCCACGTACTCGGCCAAGGTGCGGAGATGTTCGCCAAAGCCTGCGAAACAGGCCTCGAGGGAATCATCTCCAAGGAAGCCGATGCGCCATACGTTGCGGGACGCCAAAGGAGTTGGCTGAAGATCAAATGCTCTCGGCGCCAGGAATTCATCATCGTTGGCTTCAGCGATGCACGCAAGGGCGAGCGAGCGCTAGGGGCGCTGTATTTGGCCTATAAGAAAAATGGGGTGCTGCAGTACGCCGGTAAAGTCGGCACAGGTTTCTCCATGCAGAGTGCTCGTGAGCTAGCGGGGCGCCTCGCGAAGATCGGAGTGAACACTCCGGTTCTGGGACGCGGCGAAATGGTCGGACTCGCTGGCGGCGAATGGCGCGCGGTCCATTGGGTTGAGCCGGTACTGCTTTGCGAGGTTGCGTTCACGGAGTGGACTGGAGACGGTCGCGTTCGGCATCCATCTTTTCAGGGCCTGCGAGAAGACAAAGATGCCTCGCAAGTCAACAAGGAGCAGCCAATGCGAACATCCGCCACGGCCAAGTCCGCGCCAGGAAAGAAAGAAGCGGAAAGCCTAGTGCTCGGCGGCATCTCCATTACTCATCCCGGCCGCGTGATTTCAGACACCGGACACATCACCAAAGGCGAGCTGGCCGAATACTATGCCGACGTAGCTTCTTGGATCCTGCCGCAAATCGAACGGCGCCCTTTGAGTCTGTTGCGCTGCCCGTCCGGGATCGATAGACAATGCTTTTTTCAGAGGAACCCCGGCCGGGGTTTGGGCGCCCACATTAGAACGTTCGAGTTCAAAAACAAAGGCAAAACCTATGAATACCTTTACATCGAGGATGAAAAAGGACTGCTGGAAATCGTCCAGATGGGAGGGATTGAACTTCACCCGTGGGGAGCGCCTGTGGATGCAATCGATTATCCCGATCGAATGATTTTCGATCTTGATCCGGCTCCCGAAGTTCCGTTTGAGGCGCTGAAGTTGGCAGCCCAGGACTTGAAGCAACGCTTAGAGCATAGGGGATTGCATTCGACACTCAAGTGCACGGGCGGTAAAGGATTGCACGTCACCGTTCCACTTGCCGGTAAAGACAAATGGGCCGCCGTAAAGTCTTTTGCCGGCTCTTTGGCTAACGAGATGGTGGCCGCCGAACCGGACGCCTATATCGCCACGATGAGCAAGGCGAAGCGAACGGGTAAGATCTTCATCGATTATTTCCGCAACGACTACACCGCCACCGCCATCGCGGATTACGGAGTCCGGGCGCGGCCAGGGGCGCCGGTTGCGCTGCCAATCGAGTGGAAGGAATTGAAAAACTTGCAATCCGCGGATCAATTTACCATCAAGGACGTATTGAAGCGGGCAAATAGCAAGCGAGCCAGGTCACCGGTCCCGCCGCAAACGCTACCTGCCGAAAACTGAGCGCCGCGCGTGAGCAAGCGCAGCGGAATCGATGCCGTTTGCATTCACCCCGGTGTCTAGCCGGAAAAGCGCATCCGCCAGCACATCATTATTGGGCCCCGCGCATCGACGAATACTGTGGATCGCTCCTCGAAAAGTGCTTCGTCTGTCAAATCGTTCAGCCGGAAGTATTCCCACCAATCTGCCTTGGACTCCCGGCGGTGCCAGTCCAGGAGATTCGCAAGCAGCCAAGCAGCCACCGCGTGGCCTCTTGATTGTTTCGCTTCTCCGGATCGGCGGAGATATTTTTCAGCAGCGCTTCGGCCAGAGCGGCGCTTTGTTGTTGTCGCTCGCTCAGGACTTCGGTGGGTGCTCCGTCCGACATGGTGGGGCGCGGGAGTCGCCAACCTGCAATCTCCTGTTGCAGCCGTTCGCGTTCCAGCCAGCCGCGCAGCGCCGTTGCCCTCGATGCCGCACCTCGTCAACCGAAAGCAGCCCCGGCCCTTGAAGCGCGAGTATAAGAAGTGCGGCGAGGTACAAGAGATCGAGTTCATAGCCCACAGGACCGAAGCGGGCACCCGAAGTGGAAACACTCAGCAACTTAACGGAACTAAACCCGTACGGCAAATGGATGCTCACCATAGCGACGAGCAAAACCAAAGCTGTGGGGATGCTCGCCCAGAGCACAAAAGCCCCAAGCAACAAAGCCAACCCTCCGATAAGCTCTGTGCCGATGGTCAGCCATGCCGCGAGGTGCGGTAGCGGCACGCCCAGTTGCTGCAAAATACCAGCAAATGCATCTGGACCTCTCGACAACTTAGCGAAGCCGTGTTCGATGAAGCCATAACCGACAATGAGGCTCATTGGAAGCACGGCCCAACGGGCGAAGTCAGATTGTTTCACGCATGCTCCTTGACGACACCCGACAAACAAGGCTTGCCACCGCGACGAGCCCGGCCCCTGCCGTCACGATCAGGGCGCGTGACATATACAGCGCTAAGCTTGAAACTTTGCTATTCATTACAGATCGATCACCAGGTCCCTGATGGGTTGTGAGCAGCAAACAAGAACGTTGCCTTCGGCTGGCTTATCGAGCGGCTCCGGTCCGTACACGACCGCCCCTGAAACCAGACCACTCTCACAGTTGTGACAAACACCGGTTCGGCACGACCAACGGACCGGGACGTCGCACGCCTCGGCGAGGTCCAAAATGCTCTGATAGGCCGAAGCCTTCCAATGTGCGGCAATGCCACTGCGCGCAAACGATACGAGCGGACCTGTGTTGGCATCATCTTCGGGCAAATGCGGAGGTCGCTTCGCTGCGCCGACGACGCCAGGAGTCATCGACTCACTGCCGTTGAAGATTTCGACGTGAATCCGCTCCCGGGCCACGCCCGAGGTCGCGAGCGCCTCTTTCATGTCTGCCATGAAACGAGTCGGCCCGCACAGATAAGTATCGGCATCGCTAGGAACGCCGATCTCGCGGAACAGCAATCGGGACAGATGACCGGCAGCATCGAAATCCTCACCCAACTTGTCGCGCGAATCCGGTCTGCTGTAACAAACATAAGCTGCGGCCATGCGGGAGCGCGAGCATGAGGCGGCGAACTTCGGCGGCGAATGGATGATGCTGCCGGTCGCGAGCCGCGTGAATCCAGAAGACCTGCCGTGTCGAATGATCCGCTGCCAGTGCGTACAACATCGCGAGGACGGGCGTCGCGCCAATTCCCGCGCTGAGCAGCACCAATGGCCGCTCTCCGGATTCCAGAATGAAGCTTCCACGCGGTGAGCTGACGTCGAGAACATCGCCTGCCCGGACATGCTCTCGCAGATAGTTTCCAGCCGCCCCATTCGGCTCCATCTTCACGCTGATTCGATAGCGCTCCGTCGAGACGGGGCCCGAGAGCGAATAGCTGCGAAAAATTGGCGAGGCGCCGGCAGTTGTTTGGAGACGCAAGACCACATACTGGCCGGGCAGAGCCGTTGGCAGCGGCTGATTATCCGTACTTTGCATCGTCAGCGAGAGGACATCAGCGGACTCCTGCTCAAGCGCCGTCACCTTGAGCGGCCGAAATCCTGACGGCGCCGGATGCGAAGCTGCAGCCGGCGCGAGCCCCGCATTCCCACTCGCCATGGGAGTCGTTTGGCTCTGCAGTAACGCCTGAAACGACCAGCGCCATCCAGGTGAAAGCGCCTCGATCCGCAATGCGCGCTCCAGCCGATCGCGGGAATGATCGGGTGAATAGAGAAGCGCGTTGATCTCTGCGACCGTCATGCGCTCCTTCGGCCTCTCCGATCTTCGCGATTTCGTCACCTGCGCCCACTTCGCCTTCCTGCAAGACGCGAAAGTAGAACCCCGGTCGTCGCGCTGGACGTCAGCAATGCCGGCATCCGGGGCTCGTTCATCCGAATGCCGACGCGATAGCAGGTAACGCGAGGTTGAGTAACCTCGAACAACGCGCTGCCGATCTGATACCGGTCTCCAACGCACACGACATCGTCTGGCAATCCTTCGATCGTGAAGTTCTCGCCGAACTGTCCGTGAACGAAATCAGTCCGCTTCAGTTGCTCCTGCCAGTAACGATACGATTCGATCTGGTAGACGAAGACGGCGCGCTGCTCACCCCCGTGCCCGGCAAGATCGCCTTGACCGTCTCCGTCCAGATTCAAGCCGTGCTGACTCGGCAGCGGCCGCGCACGGGATGCTTCCAGATCGCGGTGTGCACAGTACGTCCCTTCCACTCGATGTCGCGTGGAAGTCCGACGTTTACGGATAGGAGTCGAGCCATGATGCTCTTCTACAGCTGCTTGACGGTCACTTCCTCCACGTCGAGGTCGCGATCAGCTCCGTGCGGAATCACGGTCTGACCTGGCTCAAGACGGAGCTGATTGCCATCGAGCTGTACCGAAACGATATCGGGCTCGAACGACACCCAGTTCAAGATGCGGCCAACCTGAGAATAGGCTTCAGGGTATGACCATGCCGCCAGATGTGCGTCGCCGATATCGTAGTAGCTGCACAGCCCTTTGTATGGGCAAAAGGTCTGATGCTCAACGGGCGTCAGTGCCGATTCATCGATATCGGCGCGTGTAACGTACCAGCGCGGCGCGAAGCCCGATTCGTAGAGGACTAGCGGCCGCTTCGTATCGGCGACGATGCGATCAAGATGACGTACGACGAGCCGGCGCGAAGACTGGCGGATATCGATACGGTGGTAGCTGTCAGCGGCATGGCCCACGATCCGTTCGTCTTCTTCGTAGAAAGCGTCCATGGCGGGCCATGCGAACGCAATGCGCCCGTCGAGTTCGCTTGCGTAGTTTGGCAGTTCAATGTGCTGCCATGCGCCTCTCGGCGCACTCTTATCGCCTGCGCGTACGGTGTACCAGGATGTGACGCCAAGATCGCGGATGCCGAGTAGTGTGCTCGATACGTTCTAGAGTGTTCGGAGCGATATCGGTCTCTGGAAAGTAGGCCATTGGGTAGTGGCCGGGTTCAAACAGCAGAAGCACATGTTCGCTATCGGCAATCCAGTTGCCGCCGAAGCGCACGCGCATGCGACGGCGCAAAGGCTCGGCGTATAACAGCCTTTTGGGCAGCGGTTCAGGAAGGAGGAATCGCCCGATTGCTCCCGGTGAGAGCGGGCCTTGTTGCCAGGACAGTCCCATTTCTTCTCTTTTCTATCGGGCTTCGGCCCGATCTCTAAAAGCAATCAATTGTTTCGCAAGTTCGACTAGGTCAGGCGCAATGTAATCCGAGAAGGCCCATTCTAGTCAGCGTTTTAATCAGAACACCCATTTTTCTTCGCTCTTTTATTGGAAGATTTTGTCCTCGACACGATCCGGGGTTTGCGGAGCGGTAGAGGTCGAGAGCGACGGCGCCGACGAGAACAACGGAATAAGCCCCTCGACAAGAGTCGGGTGAGCCCAGATGCCATCGCGGAGTGCAGTGTAGGGCAACCGGGCCATCATGGCCGTCTGGACGGAAGCCATGACCTCTCCACCATCGACTGCAACGGCCGCGAAGCCAAGGAGGCGGTCGCTATTCACTTCGACCAGCGCCTTTAAGAATCCTCGTGTTTCCGAGAGTGTACGCGCCCGTAGCACTGCTTCCATCGGAATCTTGAACAAACGATAAGCAATCCTCTGCGCTTTGGCTTCCTTTTCGCTTAGTCCGATGCGTGCGAACTCTGGATCTGTGAACAAGCAGAACGGAATCTGTCTGCCGGTCGTGACGCGGCTACCGCCCGTGAGATTGTCACGGACGACACGGAAATCGTCCACGCTCACGTGTGTAAACTGCGGGCTGCCCGCTACTTCGCCGATGGCCCAAACACCGGGCGCGGTTGTCTCAAGGCGTTCGTTGACCTTGATGTAGCCCCGATCGGTCAGTTCAACGCCGGCCAATTCCAATCCAATGTTCTCCGTGTTCGGCCGCCGGCCCGCGGCGACGAGCAGGTGACTGCCCACAAGACGTTTTTCTTTCGCGCCTTGTTCGAAAACAACAGTTACTGAATCGCCTGATTGCCCGGAGATCCGCCCCACACGTGCATTCAGGACTGTGTCTATGCCTTCGTCCCTGAACAGATCGGCAACCGCTTCCGTCACGTCATCATCTTCTCTGTGAAGCAAGCGATCATTCCGATCGACAACTGTAACCTTGCTGCCGAATCGTCGCATTGCTTGCGATAGCTCGAGGCCTACGTAACCGCCGCCGATCACAATAAGGTGCTCGGGAATCTCATCTAATTCGAGCGTTTCGATGTGCGTGAGTGGCCGCGCGTCGGCCAGCCCCGCAATGGGTTCCAACGCAGCCCGTGTACCTGTGCTCACGATTACATTGACTCCGCGTAGGCGGCGAGTTGTTCCGTTAGCTGAAGTAACTTCCAGAGTCTTCGGGCCGACGAAGCTGCCACTTCCGCAAACAAATTCCGCTCCGGTCTGCTTGAACGTGGCGAGATAGTCATCGTTCAGGCGCGATACCATGGCGCGCTTTCGGGCGCGTACCGCCTGCATATTGACTCGGACGTCGGCTGCGGCTATTCCGAACTCTTCACCTCTGCGAAAAAGCGACGCTACTTTCGCGCTATGAAGAATATTTTTACTTGGTAGGCATGCAATATTCGGGCACGATCCGCCGATGTACTTACGCTCGATTACCGCAACACGCTGTCCTTGACCGGCGAATGTCCATGCCGCGAGTGTCGATCCTGTGCCGTCGCCGAGGATCACCAGATCGTATTCTTCCAAATGAGACACGCTATACCCCTTTAATCTCGCCGCCATCCATGCGGATCGAAGCGCCCGTCATCCATTTCGCTGGTGGAGAAACCATGAACGCGAGCAAATCGGCAATCTCCTCCGGTTGCCCATAGCGGCTGATTTGGGCTTGTTCCGGAAATCTATTCATCGCTTCTTCAACACTCATGTGGTGGGCCGGTGCCCATTTTTCCAGGAACGAACGGCGCCGCCCGGTCATAACCGCACCCGGCACGATGCTATTCACCTGCACACCGTCTTTAACGCCCTGTTCAGCAAACGCCCTCGCAAGAGCGATAATCGCCGCATTGATGGTGGCCACTGCCGCAAACGTGGGATTCGGGTGAAGCGCCGCGTTGCCGGACATAAACACGACCGATCCCTGCGATGCCTTTAACGCATCCCACGCTCGAATGGTCAAGCGGCGAGCCCCATGGAGTTTAAGTTCCGCGCCCGTTTGCCACTGCTCATCTGTCATTTCGAATAGATCGATCTGCGGCACTGCTCCTGCAATGTTCAGCGCCGCGTCGAGTCGTCCGAACCGATCGAGAACGGCGCGGACAAGCGCGTCCGCAGCATCCGCTTTGCTCAAATCCAGATCACAGACGAAGGGCTCCGCGCCGGCGTGCTCTACTTGCTCCGCAACCTCCGTGAGCGCGGCTCGGTTTCGGGCCGCAAGCACGATCACCGAAAAATCCCGGGCGAGACGAATGGCCGTGGCGCGACCAATGCCTTGGCTCGCGCCGGTTACAACCGCAACAGATTTGTTCATAAAACCCTCTGTCTCGAAGAACCGCAAAGGTGCGTCTGGCACCCCGGCCGTTTTGCGCGTGTTTTTCAAAAGTTCAGGCAGCCTGTGCAGCCTTCAGGATCATTTCCACTACTGCTTCCGGTGCCGTCAGCAGGGGCATATGATCGACACCCAGCGCTTGACTCTGTGCGCCCATACGCTCTGCCATGAAGTGCTGTGTCTTCGGGTTGATCACGCGATCTTCTTCAGCAATCAAAAACCAACTGGGTTTGCGTGTCCAAGCCGGCTCCGGTGCCGCCTCCTGGATGCATTTCACCGAGATGGGCCGCTGCACCGCCTTCGCCAGAGCGATCTGATCTGCCGTTGCGTGATGCGCAAAGGCGTTAGCGAAGCCTTCGTCCGGCATCCAGATCCACCCATCCTGATCAGGCGCAAGTTGGGGGGCCATCGGATGGGCCTCATCGCGATAGAAGACCTCGGCGACCGTCTCTCCTTGAGCCGGAGCGAGCGCCGCAATATACACCAGTCCCCGCACCCGTTCGTCATTCGCCGTGGCAATCACCGCACCGGCGTAAGCATGTCCGGCCACAATGACGGGACCTTTCGTCCGGGCAACAGTGCGCCGGAGCGTCGCTGCGTCGTTGCTTAATGAGCTAAGTGGGAGCGGCGCGGCCACCGCTCGAAGACCGGTCTTTGTGAGCGCGCCAATCACCTCACGCCAACTTGATCCATCTGCCCAGGCCCCGTGGGCAAGGATTGCCGTCACGTTATCGAGAGATGTCATTGGTTTGATTCCTTATGCATGAGCCGGTGCTTGCGACGGCATCTGAGACTTGCCCAGGAATTGCTTCATCCGTTCCGCGATGAAGTCGGACGAGTCCTCCAGCGCAAAATGACCCGTATCGATCAAATGCAATTCGGCATTGGGAATGTCTCTCTGGTAGGCCTTCGCCCCTTCCACGGTGAAGAAGGGATCATTGATTCCCCAAACAATCAGCATTCGCGGCTGCTTGGCGCGGAAATACTCATGCCACTTCTCATACAACCCCACATTGGATTGGTAATCGTAAAGAAGGTCGAGTTGAATTGCGTCGTTGCCGGGCCTGTCGAGGAAAAGCTGATCGACCGTGTACGCATCAGGGCTGATCAGGTCCGGTTCTTTTACACCGTGCGTGTATTGAAAAATCGTCGTCTCTTTCGTGAGTAAGCCTCGAACCGGCACCTCTGTTGCGGCTGTTCGTTCCTTCCAAAACGGTTTCATAGGGTTGAAGGCTTCGCCGATGCCTTCCGCATAGGCATTGCCGTTTTGCACTACGATTCCTTCAATCGCGTCCGGATGCCACGACGCAATGCGATATCCGATGGGAGCGCCATAGTCTTGCACGTAGATGCTGAACTTTTTCAAGCCAAGTTCATGGAAGACGAGCTTCTCAATGTGGCCGGCCAAATTGTCGAACGTATATTCAAACTGCGTCGCCTCCGGCGCGTCGCTGTAGCCGAAACCAATGTAGTCGGGTGCGATCACGTGGAACCGTTCGGAGATTTTCGGGATCAGCTCACGAAACATATGCGATGAGCTCGGGAAACCGTGCAAAAGCACGATGGTCGGTGCGTGCTTATTGCCTGCTTCGCGATAAAAGAGTTGTCGTCCGCTCACAGAGCCGTAATGATAGGTCGTCATGGAAGATCCGTCTCTGTCTCGAAAGAAGGCAACTACCATGCCGAACAGTAAGCTGTTTAGTCCATTGACGATATCCGGACTAGATTTGACGAACTCGCGACGGGCATCCGACTCTGACGGACCGCTGCCAAATACCCGTCACGCAAGTTCGTATGCCATCAGTCGGGACGGCCGCCTATGAAGACGGCTTCGTCGAACCGTCGGTGGGTCCGCGGTTGATGCCGAGCTTTTGCATGCGATAAAGCAAAGATGTGCGCTTCATTCCTAAACGCCCGGCGGCGCCATTTTGGCCACCGATCACCCAGTTGCTCGCTTCCAGCGCACGGATAATGTGATCCCGTTCCACCTCCGCAAGACCGTTGAGCACGACGTCCTGTTCGCGATGCGCATGCAACGGCTCTAACTCGGCAACAGGTGCACGGAGCACTGTATGAGGCGAGAGAATCACTGCTCGTTCGATAAAATTCTGCAGTTCACGAATGTTTCCCGGCCAGCCGTACCGGATGAGCGCGTCCATCGTCTCGGTCGGGATATGCTCAATCTTCTTGTTCATTCGTCGCGAAAAAAGCGCGGTAAAGTGCCGCACGAGTTCCGGGATGTCCTCCGTGCGCTGCCGCAATGGCGGAACGTTAATCGGAAAGACCCTCAGCCGGTAGTAAAGGTCTTCGCGAAACGTCGACTGCTTGACCATGCTGGACAAATCGCGGTGCGTCGCCGCGATCAGCCGGACATCGACTTTGTGGGTCCGATTGCTACCGAGCCTCTCAAACTCCTGCTCTTGTAGAACGCGTAGCAACTTCGCTTGCAGTTCCAGCGGGATGTCGCCGACTTCGTCCAGAAACAATGTGCCTTTGTGGGCCAATTCAAAGCGCCCAGCCTTCTGTGCAATCGCTCCCGTGAATGCTCCTTTTTCGTGGCCGAACAGTTCGCTCTCAAGCAGCCCTAGCGGAATCGCCGCGCAGTTCAGTTTGACAAAGGCGCGTTGCCGCCGGCTGCTGAGATTGTGGATCGCGCGCGCAATAAGCTCCTTGCCGGTTCCCGTCTCACCCTGGATCAGCACGCTCGAATCCGTAGGCGCCACCACCGATACCAGGCTCAACGCGCTCTTCAAAGCCGGGCTATCGCCGACGATCGCGCCAAACTCCGCGCGAATTTCCTCTTCAAGGTAGAGTCTTCGTTCTGTCTCTCTGTTCTTCTCCTCGGTTGCCCTTTCGTAATCCAGCGCGTTCTCTACCGCAATAGCTACCTGCCGGGCTACTTGTTCGAGAAAGGCAAAGTCATCGTTGGAAAAGGCCCGCTCCGACCGGCTCAGCGCAGATAGCACCCCCACCACCCCACTTCGGCCGATGAGTGGCAGTTCGCAACCGGACTTTAGACCTTCGGCCATGATCTGTTCAAAGAAGCCCCGCCCTTCTTCATTCCCGAAGCTTTCCGGGTCATGGCGCATGTTGATAAGGCGATCGATGTGTTCGCTTTTGCCGGTCCGAAAGGCCTTTCCGCAGGCCGATCCTTGAACGGGCACACTGGCGCCATCGCAGATGGAACCTCGGGCCTGAGGATTGTACAAAACCGTGGCACGCAACTGTTTCAGATCAGCCTGGGGCAAGAGCAAAGCGCAAAAATCACAACGCGTAACACTCAGCAGGTTTGTGGACAGCGCCTCCACCAAATGGTGAAAATCCAACTTCGAGGTCATGCTGTTCGTGATTTCCAAAAGCAAACGTAGCCGGTCGCTTTCGTGACGCAGTTTTTCTTCATTGAGCTGGCGTTCGATGGCAATCCCGGCAATGTGGCCGGCATTCTCAATCAACTGACGATCGTCGATGGAAGGTGTACGCACTTCACGATAGAGGATGGCGAAGGTCCCCAGCACCTTCCCATCGCGCGCAAATAACGGCCGTGACCAGACCGCACGAATCCCGTATGGCAACACCAACTCGCGATAGTCATCCCAGATCGGGTCATTGACGATATCGCTGACATACACCGGCTCCCCGCGATAGACAGCGGTGCCGCAGGATGCGCCTTTCGGACCAATACACATCGGTCCTACTTGAGCGCCGAATCCGGGGAGACTGGGAGCCGCTGCGCAGTAGAGTTTCCTGCCGCTCTCGTCTGGAAGCCAGATGGTACACAGTGTGCCATCGCCCCGAGATTCAACCGATCGCGCAATCATCGTGAGAACTTCAGGTAGTGGAGATCCGGCCAGAATCAACTTCAATAGATTCAGTACGGACTCGGTGGAAAACAGGCCCAATCCATTCTGCGACCTCTCAACTCCCGATCCAAATTCGGCGCGGCATTCTGTTGCTTGGTTCATGCAAGGCTTCCGGCTTTGATTTTCTCAATTTTCGAGCCGTGCTCCTCGCGGCTGAGCGGCCGCTTACTGAGCGCGGATAATATAGGTCCTGAATGAAGAACATTGCCATCGCATATCTGCTGGCCGCGGCTTTCTGCTTCGCGCAAAATCAGGACACGTTTCAACCGGCTGCTACAAATGTCTGGGGTGCGGCATATCCGCGTGTCGACTCCACGGGCAGGGCGGAGTTCCGGGTAAAGGCGCCTAATGCCAGCAAAGCCCAAGTGAACTTCTGGGGCGCAGCGAAGCTCGACATGGTCAAACAGTCGGACGGATTTTGGACTGCGACGTCAGCTCCCCTGGTCCCGGGCTTTCACTACTACACTCTGCTTATCGACGGCGCGGAAGTCAGCGATCCGGGAAGCCACGCGTTTTTCGGAGGCGGCAAGGACGCGAGTGGGATCGAAATTCCCGAAGCAGGTGCGACCTACTATTTGCCGGAGAACGTGCCGCACGGGCAAGTGCGCGAGATCTGGTATGACTCGAAGGTCACCGGCAGCTGGCGCCACGCACTGGTCTACACGCCTCCGGATTATGACACCCAAGCCAATATGCATTACCCCGTGCTCTATCTACAGCACGGCGCGGGTGAAGACGAGACCGGCTGGGTTCGGCAAGGGCACGCAAATTTCATCCTCGATAACCTGATCGCTAGCGGCAACACAAAGCCCATGATCACTGTCATGGCTTATGGATACGCGCGGAGGGCGGGCCAGACTGAACCCGACCTGACCGGCAAGCCTTTCGGGTCGCCCGAAGCGATCAAGGCGATGCAGGACTTGGCCTCGGCGTTCGAAGACGACTTGACGCAGGTGCTAATCCCGTACGTCGATGCGAAGTTCAGGACGATCGCCGATCGCGATCATCGCGCGATGGCGGGCCTCTCGATGGGCGGCATGCAGACCTTTCAGGTGACGTTCGATCACCTCGATTTGTTCTCTTACATCGGAGGCTTTAGTGGCGCGGCGGGCGTGCTGGGGAATCAGAAGCTCGACACGAAGACTGCCTTCAACGGAGCACTCGCGGATCCCGAAGCGTTTTCAAAAAGAGTGCATCTCCTCTGGATTGGCGTAGGCACGGCAGAACCCGCCCGGATGCATGAGGGCCTTCTGCGGGTCCACGACGCGCTTACACAGGGTGGCATCAAGCACATCTTTTATGAGTCGCCCGGCACAGCGCACGAATGGCAGACCTGGCGTCGCGATCTGAAGGACTTTGCGCCGAGGCTCTTCCAGGAATCCGGCCAATGAGCCGCGCAGCATCACGGATTTTCCTTCTTTGCTCGGCTTTGATTGTGCCCATCTGCGGATGGGGACAGCAAGCAGACTCGTGCCGCGGTTTGATGAAGTTTAGCGTTGCCGGGGTCGAAATCACGAAAGCTTCGCCGATTCCGGCCGGAACTACGGAACCGAATCCGTACGGACCAGGACACAGCTCGCCTTTACCCTCCTATTGCAGGGTGGAAGGCATTATCAATCAACGCAGCGGGATCGGCGGTGAGCAGTTTGGAATCAGCTTCGAGTTAGCGATGCCCGGAAAATGGAATGGCGATTTCCTGATGCAAGGCGGAGGCGGTGGAAACGGGATCGTACTTCCACCGCTAGGACAAACTGCCGCGGGACAACATCCGGCGTTGATGCGTGGCTTCGCGGTCATAAGCAACGACACAGGTCATAAGAGCCATGGAGGTCCTTTCGATTTCGGCTTCATGAAGGATCAACAGGCTTATCTTGATTTCGCTTATCTGGCTAACGCCGAGGTGGCAGCGCTGGCGAAGCAACTGATCGCACGCTACTATCAGAAACCGGCGGCTTATTCGTACTTCGTGGGATGCTCGACCGGAGGGCGAGAGGGGATGATCCTTTCGCAACGCTATCCATCGGCTTTCAATGGCATCATCTCCGGCGATCCCGCCATGCGTACCGGTCTTTCGAACTTGGCAATCGGAAAATGGATACCCGTTGCATTCAATCAGATCGCGCCCAAAGATTCGAATGGCAAGCCGATTATTTCGGAAGCGCTCACGGACGCCGACCGCGAATTGCTCATGCAAGGGTTGCTGAAGCGTTGCGATGCCAGGGACGGCATTGCGGACAGCATGATTTCCGATCCGCTCGGATGCGATTTTGATCCGGCAGTTCTTGCGTGCCGAAGTGGGGAAAACGACGCATGCCTGACCCCGCAGAAGGTAGCTGCGATCAAGAAGGCGATGGGAGGCCCCAAAACCTCCGAGGCGCTGCAAGTCTATCCCCCCTTTCTGTACGATACGGGCATCACAGCAAAATCCCAAGTCCCTGGCATCTTGAGGCCTGGGCCGGGTATCTTCGGCCCCGCGACCACTGCCATGGATGTGGACGTTGAGAAGGAAGCAATGGTAGACGTCCAGCCGCTCGTCGACTCCATGTCGACTAACCTGACGACATATTCTGCGCAAGGTGGGAAGCTGATCTTCTATCACGGCGACAGTGATCCCTGGTTTTCTCCACTAGATACCTTCGGCTATTACAAGAACATGGCTGCGATGAACGGCGGTGTGGAAGCAGTGTCAAAGTGGAGCCAGTTTTACTTTGTCCCAGGCATGTCACACTGCGGCGGTGGTCCAGGCCTCGATCAGTTTGATCTGTTGAGTGCAATGGTCGATTGGGTGGAGAAAGGGATCACACCCGAGTCGGTAATCGCGACTGGGAAGGCATTCCCGCACCGCAGTCGCCCGCTATGTGCGTATCCGAAACACGCGCAATACAAAGGTGAAGGCGACCCGGAGAATGCAAACAACTTTGAGTGCCGGTAATCGATCGCGACCAAGCCTCGGCGCATTCGGCGCTCTGCTGCTGGCAATATTGCTGCCACACGCAGCGAGCGCGCAGACTGGCCCGCTCGTGCTGGAGCGCGATGGCCGAGTCATTTCGCTCGAGCCGTATGCTCCGAATATCTTGCGCGTCAGTATGAGCGTTGACAAGGATGCTGCGACGGGCGCTCCGGGCTACGGGTTTGTGGCGAAGGCCTCTATGGAGGGATGGACACAGGAGCGCGATGCGGAAGGCGATGATGTCTTCCGATCGGCGCGGATGATGGTGCGTTTGGCGCCGGGCAATCTACCCAAAGACAAGCTGCCACAGCAGATGCCGCTTGATGCTCTCAATCGTCAACTGCGCGACTTGTACTTCGGAGCCGGAGGGAATCCTGCTCTGCATAATGATGCGCTGCTCGTGACCACGCCGTCCGGCAAGAAGCTGCTGCGCATGCGCACTTGGACGATGGCGCCGGAAAGCCCGGAAATCGCGCAAGCCGACGCAGGCGTGAAAGGCTATCGCGTCGCGGCGGTGTTCGACTCGCCCGCTGGAGAACATTACTACGGACTTGGACAGCAGCAGAAGGGATGGATGGACCTGCGTGACCACCAGATCAGATGCTGGCAGGACTACTCGGCCATTGGCGGCGAGGATGTCTGCGTGCCATTCCTGGTGTCGAGTAACGGCTACGGGTTGATCTGGGACAACCCCTCGAAGACGACGATCGACTTGGGGTTCAACGGTCAGAATGTGTGGTCGTCAGAGGTCGGACAACGCGTGTCGTATTTCGTGATCGCGGGGGAGACCAGCGACGAGATTTACCAAGGCTACCGGCTGCTGACGGGCGTCACACACATGCTGCCCAAGGCCGTCTACGGCTACATCCAGAGCAAGGCGATTTACGCGACCCAGGAACAGATCTTGAATGTAGCGAAGGAGTATCGCGAGAGAAAGTTGCCGCTCGATGTGCTGGTGGTGGACTTCCTGAACATGACGAGACAGGGCGAACTGGACCTCGACCCGAAGCGCTGGCCCGATCCGGCGGCGATGAATCGTGAACTGCATGCAATGGATATCAGAACGCTGTTGAGCGTATGGCCGCACTTTGCTCAGGGGACCCAGTTCTATGATCTGTTGCTGAGCAAAGGCTGGCTGGTGCATACGCACGATGGCAAGCCGGACCCGGGGTATTTCAGCGACAAAATCGGGCCGAATATCGACACCACCAATCCCGAAGCCGCGAAATGGTTCTGGGAGAAGATTCGCGACCGGTATGTGAAGCCGTACGGGTTCGATTACATATGGCTCGATGAAACGGAGCCGGATGTCGACCCGGCTAAGGACGTGTTCTATATCGGTTCGGGAACGCGCTTCTACAATGTATATCCGCTGTTTCACACGGCATCGGTATACGAAGGGTTCCGGCGGGATTTTGGCGACAGCCGTCGGGTGATGATCCTGGCGCGCGCCGCGTATCTGGGCGCGCAGCGCAACGGCACGGTGTTCTGGTCGAGCGACATTGTCTCGACGTGGGATATGCTGAAGCGCTCGATTCCCGCGGGGCTGAACTTTACGGCCTCCGGAATGCCGTACTGGGACACGGATATTGCCGGCTTTTTCTCGCCGGGGATTCCGGCTGATTACCACGCCGCCCACAAACCGCTGATCGACGGATCGGATGTACGTGGCACGATTGGAAACTATGAGGATTATCCCGAGCTGTTTGTGCGCTGGTTCGAATGGGGTTCCTTTCAGCCGGTCATGCGTGCGCACGGAGAGAGAACTCACAATGAGGTTTGGTCATACGGCAAACAGGCCGAGCCGATTCTGGCGAAGTATCTGAAGCTGCGTTACCAGCTTCTGCCGTACACTTGCTCGGTTGCCTATCGCAGCTATCAAACGGGCGCTCCGTATATGCGCGCGCTGTTCATGGATTTTCCGAATGACGCCAAGGCCGCGGACATTCCGGATGAATATATGTACGGGCCGGCTTTCCTCGTAGCTCCGGTGACGGAACAGGGCGCCACACACCGCACCGTGTATCTACCGGCCGGTTCTGACTGGTATAACTATTGGACGAATGAGCGCTTACATGGCGGCGAGACGATTCTCGCGGATGCTCCCATAGACACACTGCCGCTGTTTGTGAAGGCGGGAAGCATCGTGCCTCTTGGTGCAAACGTGCAGAGCGCACAACAGCGGCAGACAATCGCGTCCGTACGGGTGTATCCCGGAGCGAATGGCGCGTTTACGCTTTTTCAGGACGATGGCAACACCTACGCATATGAAACGACTGGCGGCTCCATGACGACACTGACGTGGGATGATGCGGCGCATCAGCTGAAACACGAGGGTGCGGCTGCGTGGCTCGGACCGGATCAGTCGATTGTTACCGTTGTGGGGAAGTAGGCGCGATCAGTCCGCTTTCTCTCTGGCTTCCGTGGTCACGCCAATGAAGGTCAGGTGGGGTTCGTTGACGCTCCAGCGGATACGTTGACCATCCTGTTCGCCTGATGAACCATGCGATGCTGCGGGAACCAGAGAGGCGTCCCCAAGTCTGGCTCTTATGTCCGGATCGTCCGTGATGCGGGAGTTGTCGAAGGGATGTCGTACCCTTGGCGCGTTGCAGTTCAGCTAGCTGCGGAGGTCTGGGCTCCTCTCGTCGCGATGGCGTTGTGCGCTGACGCCGCGGATGAGAACAGAGGTATTAGACCTTCGATCAGTGTTGGGTGAGTCAGGACCGCATCGCGCAGCGCTGTGTAGGGCAGCCCTGCTATCATCGCAATCTGAACGGCGGCCAGAATCTCCCCCGCACCGACACCGAAGACCGTGAATCCGAGGATGCGATCGCTATCAACCTCCACGAGGGCCTTCAGAAAGCCGCGCGTCTCGGAAAGTGTCCGGGCACGCAGGTTGGCTTCCATCGGGACCTTGAATAATCGATATGGGATGCCCTTCACCTTTGCATCGGCTTCACTCAGACCGATACGAGCAAGCTCAGGATCCGTAAACAGACAATATGGAACTTGCCTGCCGGTTGTCACGCGTTTGCCGCCGGTCAGATTGGCATAGACCACCCGAAAATCGTCGACGCTGATGTGTGTGAACTGCGGGCTGCCCGCGACCTCACCGATCGCCCACACTCCCGGCGCTGTTGTCTCCAGCCGTTCGTTGACCTTGATGTATCCACGGTCGGTCAGTTCAACACCGGCTAACTCCAATCCGAGTCCCTCCGTGTTTGGAGTGCGCCCTGTTGCAACAAGCAGGTGAGTACCCGCCACCGTGTTATCGGCTCCATTCCGTTCGAACACAATGGTCACCGAGTCTCCCGATTTTCCGGATACTCGCTTGACATGCGTGTTCAGAACAACCTCGATGCTCTCATGCTCGAGCAGATCGCGAAGAGCGTCACACACATCTTCGTCCTCTCGGGACATCAATCGCTCGTTGCGGTCGATCACAGTGACTTTGCTGCCGAATCGCCGCATCGCTTGCGAAAGCTCCACTCCGACGTAGCCGCCACCCATTACAAGCAGATGTTCGGGAACTTCGTCCAATTCGAGCGCCTCGATGTGCGTGAGCGGTTGTGCTTCAGTAAGACCAGGAATTGCTCCCAGCGCGGCACGCGTGCCCGTACTAACGATCACATTCGTGCCCCGCAGTTGATATGTTGTCCCATCGGCCAGGATGACTTCCACTGTTCGCGGAGCAACGAACCGCCCGCCGCCCAAAATGAACTCGGCGCCCGTCTTCCGGTAATTCTCCATATACATCTCGTTCAGGCCGGCGACCATCTTGCGCTTGCGGTCTCGGACGCCCGGCATCTCGATCGTGAAGCCATCGTGAGCAACGCCGAACTCTTTGCTTCGGCGAAAGTAGTCCACAACTTTCGCACTGTGGATAATGTTCTTGCTCGGAAGGCACGCAATATTAGGGCAAGAGCCGCCAATATACTTGCGGTCGACGACTGCGACGCGCTTGCCTTCGCCAGCAAACGTCCACGCAGCGATGGTCGAGCCCGTGCCGCCACCGAGGATCACCACATCAAATTCTTCCGGCTGCGATTTTTTGAGAATGTGGGCGGATGGAGAGGTCTCGCTGCTCTTCATGCGACTATTCCTTTCTGAGCGCCAGGCTCACTCTTGACTTGCATCGATTTGACGAGATCGGCGGCCGATGCTCCTTCGAGCGACAGTCCGTTGCCAACTTCCCGCACAATACGCTCTTTCAAGGGTTGAATAAAGTGTACGCGCGTGTTGCGGCGCGTCACCTCCGGAGCTTTCAAGTACAGCTCTGCCAGTTCCCGCGCCCGGCTAAGCGCTTTACCGTTCGGCACAACCTCGCTAACCACGCCCCATTCGTGTGCATTGCGCGCCGTCAGCGGCTGTGGGTTCAGCAAGAAAGCCTCTGCTCGTCCTGCTCCAGCTCGATAACTCCAGGTAGTAAAAATTCCATCGCCTGGCACAATACCTGCGGCGAAGTGCGCCACATCGTGGAAGGTCGCACCTTCGGCCGCCACAATCACACTGGCAAGCAGGGCATACTCGGAATGCACATGGGCGCGTCCCTCGATAGCCGCGATCATTGGGACACGTATGTTGGCTATGTTTTCCAGAAGCTGAACGCCTTCGTCGTGAACCTGGCTCCAAACGCCTGGATCGGCGACGTTGCCGAACGATGAGAAATCGATCTCAGGAATGAACTCCCCGCCTGCTCCGGTCAGGATTACAATTTTGTTTGCCCGGTCCTGCGCGATCCGGTAAAAGGCGTCGACAAACTCTGTATGATCTTGTGCCGTGAAAGTGAATGGCCCGTTGTTGCTGTGAAATTCGGCAACGAGGATACCGCTGGCATCTCGCGTCAGCTTTAGGCTGCGATAGGCAGCGAAGTAGCCATGTTGAAGTTGCATAGGATTGTCCTCTCTGTGTTGCCCTGACTGCGTTCACCCAAATATGCTACTGCGAGGTCAGCCCATCGAACTCAGGTGGCCACAACGAGACCGCCTGCGGCACGAATGACTTCCCCGGTGATCCAGGCTGATTCGTCTGACGCCAGGAACACTGCCAAGGGGACGATATCACCGACGCGGCCGAGCCGGCCGAACGGCGTCTTCTCAGCCAGAACGGCGCCGGCCCCACCCTCAAAGGTTCCCGCCGCTACATTGCCTTCGGTTTCTGTATGACCCGGAGCGATGGCATTGACGCGTATCTTGCGTGGCGCCAGTTCGAGCGCCAATCCCTTAGTCAGCGTTTCGATGGCGCCTTTGGTGGAAGCGTACAGCAAGGCTCCCGGCACCGGATGCGAGCCGACGATAGAGCTGAGGTTGATGATGCTCCCGCCATCGGCCCCGAACCGCTTGACCGCCTCCTGCACAGTGAGAATCGTCCCGAGAACGTTGATGTTGTAGTGGAGGTGAAAACTCTCTTCCGTGATCTCCGCGAAGGCGCCGAAACGGAATACCCCAGCGTTGTTGACCAAAACGTCTAGTCTTCCGAACGCCGAATCCACTTCTTTGAATAACTGCGCGACGTCTGCGGACTTGGACACGTCGGCCCCGACCGCTATCGCCTCGCCGCCCTTGTCGGTGATCGCCTGAGCGACGCGTTCGGCGCCTTCCCGGTCGGAGGAATAGTTCACGGCCACCCGCGCGCCAGCAGCTCCGAACGCCCTTGCAATCCCACCGCCTATGCCTTTGGAGGCGCCCGTCACTATTGCAACCTTATTGGACAGTCTGCTCATGTTCACTATTGTTCTTCATCCCGATTCCCCGGACACCCCGAACGTCCATCGCTGTGAATTGCGCCTCGCCGGCACGAAAACTTCGATTTATGCTCCTCGTGATAAAGAGAGTTTGAAACAGCGCGTTCCGATATAAAGCGAAGGGCGGCCACGAGTGAGAATGCCGTCGCATCGGATTGCCAAGTTCCGGCTAGCGCGTCGTTCGCTCACGTCACCGGGCTGTATGTCAGAGATACCTAGGATGCTTCTCTTGAGTGCAACGCGTTCCGCGGTTAAAAGATTACGGCATCGAGAGGAATTGCAGGATCTCGTGCATGACCCGAGCACTTTGATCCGTTTGGAAAAGAAACTGCGCGTGCGCGGAACCATCCAGAACGATTAATTGCTTCGGCTGAGGAGCCTTTTCATACTGTGTGCGAATGCCCGGAAGGCGTCGGCCGCTGTCGTTGGCGTCGTCTCGCGCAACGATGAACAAGACCCGTGACTTCAGCTTATCTGCCGAGAGGTTCGGGGCTGCACCGAGAAACACGATGCGGTCAATCTCACCCGCCGCGGACTTAATCGAGGCATCGCCGGCAGCTGCGCCGCCGAAGCTGCCTCCCACTACCGACACCGTTTGGGCGCCTTGCGCTTTCAAGTAGCGAACTGCGGCAAGGACATCGTTTTCAAACGGTGCATGATCGAAGTCTGCTTGGCCGGGCCCTGTCGAGCAGCCGAATCCACGAAAATCGATTGCGAGTGTTAGAAATCCATTGGACACTAGCGTCCGCGCCTGCTCCCGCCAGCTCTCCTTGTTAAATCTGCCGCCGTGAGCGAGAAGAACGGCGCGTGTGCCTTGGCCATAGACGTCGGCACAAACGCGGCCGCCATCTTTCGTAGAAAACGAGATCGTTTGCTGTGCAGTTCCCAGCGTAGTAACAACGACGAGGAGAAGCACGGCGCAAAAACCCGACATTTGGGAATTCTACAACCAATTCTGCAGTCGGCAAATGAATTGCGCCACCGTCGCTGTGTGAACCACACCAATGTTATTTTGCTGCATTACGCATCCCACGGGTCTGGTTTCGACGGCAACGCAGGCAGACGCGAGTAAAAGGACTGCCGGGAAGCAGGATACGAGTATGCATGGATGGCATCAATTCTATGCGACCGCTAGTTCTGAGCGGTTGATCGGCAATCCGGACACACTGACCGGATAGCGACTGGTGTTCGGTTCAGTTGGAAGTGGAGAAGGCGTTCTCCAGTAAGGTAAAGGATAGAACGCATGAAGAAGCAACGAACGCACTACACGCCGGAAGAGAACATCGCCATCCTGAGGCGCATCCGTTGTGGACACGATATTCGTGCTGGAGACGACTCCCGGAACAGAGCAATAGTCTCGCCGCGGCCTGAGCTGCGATGATTGCCTTGCGGCAAGACTTGGTTGCTACCGAGATTCCCAAACTGAAGAGAAAGGATCGGCGCCTCTGTTCAAATTCGTCCATGACAATCTCCTCTGAGGGGAGTCGACCATTTTTCAGGGCGCTCGCTTCAGTGGGGCAATGTTGCTCCCGGCTGTTCACGCTCCTGCTGGCTCGGGAAGATGCGAACCTGCCGGCGCTTTGTAAGGAAGGCAAAGGCCCACTGCGACAGGACGAAAAAGCGGTTCGCGAAGCCAATCAGGAAGTAAATGTGCACGAGCGCCCAGACAATCCAGGCGATAAATCCGTCAAAGCGTAGTAAGCGCAGATCAGCGACGGCATAAGTACGGCCGACGATGGCGAGATCGCCCTTATCCCAATACCAGAAGGGCGGCGGCGGCTTGAGTGCAAGCACGCGGCGACGAATGATCCGAGCGACGTATCTGCCTTCCTGAATTGCGGGCTGCGCAACGCCGGGCATCATCATTGGATCCTTTGCCTTGATGCCAAGCAGATTCCGCGACGGAGCGACAACGTGGGCTGTATCGCCAATAACAAAGACTTCCGGGTGACCAGGTATCGAGAAATCGGAACTAACAATGACTCGCCCGGATTTGTCCGCGGCCGCGCCTAGCCAGCGTACGGCAGGCGAGGCCAGCACCCCGGCACTCCAAAGCACTGTGCTTGCGAAGACCCGTTGGCCGCCGGCAACAATGCCCTGGTCATCGACCACGGTGACGCGTGTGCTGGTGTGGACTTTGACACCAAGCCCCTGTAAGTGACGCTGCGCCTTGGCCGAAAGCGTCTCCGGATAGGCGGGCAGCACGCGCGATTCCGCCTCGTACAGCAGGACTTGCGTCGCACGGGGATCAATGTGGCGGAAATCGTGCGCCAACGCCATGCGCGACATTTCCGCCAGGGTGCCGGCCATTTCCACTCCGACCGTTCCGGCGCCAACCAGCACGAAGGTTAACAACTGCTGAATCGCTTCGGGCGGGGCATCACCGAACGCGGCGAGTCGCTCTGCGCGCTCAAAAGCCAGCAGGACCTTGCCGCGGATTTCTTCAGCATCCTCCAGCGAGGACAGTCCGGGAGCGATCTGCTGCCACTCATCATGCCCAAAGTAGTTGTATTGAATGCCAGTGGCGACGATGAGGAAGTCATACGGCAAATCAGACTGGGACAGGCGGACCCGCCGCGCCTGCGGATCGACGCCGATGACTTCATCCAGCAGCACCTCGACGTTGCGCTGTTGGCTCAGGATGGAGCGCAACGGCCTTGCAATTTGGTCGGCAGAGAGCAAGCCCGTGGCCACCTGATACAACATGGGGCGAAAGAGATGGTAGTTTCGTCTGTCAATGAGCGTGATGCTCACGGGAGCGCCAGCTAGGGCGCGTGCGGCATAGAGTCCGCCGAAACCACCGCCAACAATCACCACGCGAAGAGGATCTGCCGGCAAAGCTCTCTCCTGATGTCAAGTTTCGCTGCACTCACGCCCGCTGCTGCAGTCGTCTTTGGGACTGGTTTCGTAGCGTGCAGCCAGTCCTCGAAGCGCGTATCGCCAAGTCGCGCATCATCGTTAGGGACCAGTGTCCTCTCGCTCACCGCGATGCCGTAGTAGCGCCCGTGCGGGTCCGAGATTACCTCGCGTGGATCCTTGCGCGCAGCCAGGTCCCGTCGGATGAGCTCGTCCAGACGAAACTGTTCGGGACCCCCTATTTCAACAATGCCATTCACAGGTGAGCTCATTGCGATTCCGCCTAGCGCACTGGCGACATCATCGGCTGCCATAGGCTGGATGCGTACCGCAGGCAGGCGTACCTTGTTGCCCTCCGTGGACAGATCGGCGATCTTGTCTACGAATTCAAAGAACTGCGTCGCGCGGACGATTGAGTACGGGATTGAGGAGGCTTTGATCAAGTTCTCCTGAGCAATTTTTGCGCGGAAAAAGCCGCTTTCGAGCAGACGTTCTGTTCCTACGACCGACAACGCAACGTGATGTCCTACGCCCGCGGCCGCTTCATGCTTGAGGAGGTTACGGGTGGATGTCTCGAAGAACTTCAGCACTGCCGCATCCTCCCACGAAGGGGAGTTCGTTACATCGACGGCCACCGAGGCGCCCTTCAGCGCATCCGCGAGTCCCTCGCCCGTGACGGAGTTGACGCCGGAAGAGGGCGATGCGGCTACTACTTCCTGCCCATGCTCACGAAGCTTTTTGACAAGCTTCGATCCAATGAGTCCAGTACCGCCAATTACTACGATTTTCATGATTGTTCCTTTCGTGTTTAATCGCGGCAATTCTAAATCGCCGGCTATTCGCTAGGACTGAACAGCCCATCGCTTTCTGACACGATAGATTTAACGTTTGGCTAAGGCTCTACTGGTCGAAGTACGGAAGTTTCAGGGTAGCACCTGGATCACGCCCTGACTGAAAACTGAAACACGGTGCACTCCACTAGCAACCTCCCGCAGAACGGATGAACCGGCCGGGAGGCGTTAGTCCTCTTTCCCTTGCAGCCATAATCCGTTATTGCCGACCAGATGAGAGACGAGCTCCGCTTCAAACTTCAGAGGCTCCTTGACCGAAAAATTCGAAACGAAATGCAAGTCGTCTACTTGATGGTTGAACTGCGAAAACTGATGGACCGCGAGAACTACAGGGACCCTCTACTGCGGACTTTCAGCAATTGCGTAGTACACGCGAGTTTGGAAAACAAAGCCGACGGTTCGACTCTCATTCTCGCGCAATTTGACGCCTTTATGGCCGAGCTATTTGAACGCAAGCTGATGTTTAAGGACAAGGAGCACATCTCGCTGGGAAGTTTCCGGGCGGCGTTAACAACGTGCTTTGACTATTTCGGTCTATCGGCGAAGTTTGTAAAGGATTTGGGAGAGCTAAAAACGTTTTTTAAACTTTATTGCTCAATCGTCAGCGAATGTCCGCTTGTGTTCACAGCCTCGAAAGAGAAGTTGAAATATATTCGTCGGGCTGAACTGACCGGAGTAAGCCGGGGCATTTCACTCAAGGAGTGGCCAGTTATTGAATGGAAGCTAACGTTTCACGATGGTACGAGCCACAATTGGGGCTTTCACCTGGGCTGACGAACCCACTCAAATTATCGAAACACGCCGGCGCACATGCTGATTAGTGCCGATAAATTCGCTATACAGGACCTTGTTGCGGAAGGTGAACCCGGCAAATTGAACAACGCGGGTTAACTTCGAGAGGATGCCGCGCCTACTTGGCTATCCCCCAATGGGAATCGTTCTAGTTGAATAGAACCATGTGAGGTTGATAGATTCAAGGCATGGAGCTTCCAAAGACATAGAGGTTCGTGCTGACGTCATGATGGGCAAACCTTGCTTCACGGGCACACGAATTCCCGTGTATTTGATACTCCAAAAGCTTGCAGCCGGTGAAACGGCCGATGACATTCTGACAGCATATTCGCAGCTAAAAGCAGAACATATTCGGGCCGCTCTGGAGTACGCCGCCCAGTTGGCGACACAGTGAAGCTCTTTCCTGGATTTCAAGTTCGGGAGCGGCAAGCCGACGGATATCGATGCCCCTCGCACAAAGTTTTCTTTGCCGCAAGCGTCCCGAGTACCCGCTGAGCGTCTCTTAGTACTTAGGGGCTCGAAACAGGTGAGCCCGCGAATGCCTGCTCAGAGGTGAAATCGTGCTCAATCTGGTGACCCAGGAACAAGTTTCCAAGCTACTGCATGTCAGCATTACTTTTTTTTTGCCGCTGGCGTTTGGAAAGGCGGGGACCGGCGTTCATCAAAGTCGGATCGCTGGTCCGCTACAACCCAGAAGGTCTGGAACTCTGGTTGAGGGCTCAGCCAACTGGAGGGATAGCACAGCCCGCTCGAAGCGCGAGAGCCGCCGCAAATCCATAGGCTAGATCCTGCGCTTGACGGGGTATGACCGAAGGCTAATACTTAGAAGTATGAGAATTGGCGAACGCGGCCAAGTGACGATTCCGAAAGAGATCCGCGATCAGTTCGGCCTAGGGCCGGAAACGGAAGTGGAATTTCGTGTGGTGGGCGGCAACATCGTTCTGAAAAAGGCGCCCAAGAAACTGAACCTGGCGAAATGGAAAGGCCGTTGCGGCGACACGTTCGCCAAGCTTGGCTATTCCTCAGTGGACAAGTTCATCGATGACGTGCGCGGTCGATGATCACTGCTGTCGATACCAATATCCTGCTCGATATTCTGGTGTCCAACGAGCAATTCTATGAGACCTCGGGCGATGCGCTTGAAGAGGCTTCGTCAGGGGAAGGCTCCATTGTGATTAGCGATATCGTCTATGCGGAGCTCTGCATTCACTTCGAAAACCAGCGGGATTGCGATGCATTCCTCGAAAGCAATGAAATTCGTGTGCAGGCTCTGACACGCGAGGCGCATTTTCTCGCGAGCAGGGCATGGCGGACGTATCGCCAACAAGGAGGGAAGCGGACCCGAATTCTTGCGGATTTTTTGATCGGCGCTCACGCTCAGAAGCAAGCTACGCGCCTCCTATCGAGAGATCGCGGTTTTTATCGGAAGCTCTTTCCATCGCTGGATCT
The DNA here is from genome assembly GCA_963722935.1 of uncultured Acidobacteriaceae bacterium. GTDB lineage: Bacteria > Acidobacteriota > Terriglobia > Bryobacterales > Bryobacteraceae > Bog-105. Next base: position 34,837 of record CAVROY010000005.1, read on the forward strand.
GGTTGACCCAAGCGGCGCGACAAAACAAAAAGGAGGTTGATTTTATGTCTTACCTGGGCGCAGATCGATTTCGGAGAAACGATACCTGTCACTAGGCCGCAGCAAGACCGAAGCCGGAGAAGGACGCACGATTCCGCTGAACTCCGTGCTCTTTGATGCCCTTGCGTCGTACGCCGAATGCTACTGGCTTCGCTTCGGCGAGCTCCGGCCCGAGTGGTACGTGTTCCCCTACGGCAAGCCGCGTCCGGTAACGACGCTCAAAACCGCCTGGCATAACCTTCGGAAGAAAGCCAGTGTCCAGGGCCGCTGGCATGACAACCGGCACACGCTCATCACGGACCTGGCCGAAAGCGGCGCGAGCGATCAGACGATCATGGATATCACGTCTCGAAGCAGATGCTGAGGCACTACAGCCATATCCGCATGGAGGCGAAACGCGCCGCGCTCGAATCGATCATTCCGGAACAAACCGCCACGCCGAGCCGTGAAAAAGAGCAGAACAACTCGCCGCTACCCACACCTGCGCAGCATGCGGAAACGGGGTCACAAAAGTCCCCACAGGTGTTAAAAACTGAGGGTCAGAATCGGGTGAGGAGGGGATCTAAGTCCTTGAAAAGAATTTGGCTCCTCAGGTAGGATTCGAACCTACAACCCTTCGGTTAACAGCTAGGTTGGAGACGGTTGCAGGGTTGCTCGGGATTGCGATTACTTGCTCGAAATCAATCGGTTACGGACGACAGCCATTTGAACTCAACTGTGGGGACAACCCGCTATTTGCCACTTTTTTGAAGCACAGTACCCACAAAAGTCCCCACAGTTCAACGAAACGCTTTAAACCACGAACCCAGCGTTGCTCGTGGAGTCGTGGTAAAGTACACATTTCAAGAGTGTTGAGCGCCTGACCGGTACGCACTAGGATTATAAAGCCAACGTGGCCACTTTCGATGATAATAACGACGCGGACGATGCTGCCGTTCTCGGAGAAGTAATTTCTGCGCTCAGACGAGTGTCCCCGGAATCGCGGCAACGCCTAATCGAGACGATCTCGACTTTCTTCAACACGAAACTTCCATATTCGTCCGCCACAATAACCGCATTGCCCGGTCCTGTATCCTCTTCGTCGAGCTTTAGTGAGACGAAGCCCATTACGGCTAAGCAGTTCATTCTCGAAAAGGAACCGCGCACAGATGTCGAGCGGATAGCCTGTCTTGCCTTTTACTTGACCCATTATGCCGATGCGCCGCATTTCAAGACACTGGATTTGAGTAGGCTGAACACCGAAGCGGCACAACCCAAGTTTTCGAATGCTGCGGTCTCGGTGGAGAATGCAACAAAGATGGGCTACCTTGTCCCAGCAATCAAGGGTCACAAGCAATTAAGTGGCGCGGGCGAACGTTTCGTCCAAGCCCTTCCCGATCGCGAGGCAGCAAAGGCCGCAATGAACTCGGTTCGCTCCCGGATGCGGAGACGCTCCCAAGGGAAGAGGGCAGAGGAGGCCTAGTATGGCCTCTTCTCCTCGCCACGCGGCAAAACGACTCGCCATTTTCAATCACAAAGGCGGAGTTGGTAAAACGACTCTCACGGTCAATATTGCTGCTGCGCTTGCCTCATTGGGCAAGAAGGTTCTTCTCGTCGATTCCGATCCACAATGCAATTTGACATCGTACCTGGTTGAAGAATCGGTGGTCGATGATCTGCTCGACAGCTCGGACGGACAGACCGGACGCACCGTCTGGTCATCCGTGAAGCCCCTTGTCGAAGCGACGGGCGAACTGCGAGAAATTGAACCTTTTCAATTGAGCAAACCGAATCTTTTCTTGTTGCCCGGCGACATTCGGCTTTCCGAGTTCGAAGTTGAGCTCAACCAGTTTTGGGCCGATTGCTTCCAGCGGCGGCTCAAAGGATTCCGCGGGACCATGGCCCTGAGTGCCTTGGTTAATCACGTGTGTAGGAGGGCTGAAATCGACGCAGTTTTCTTCGATTCGGGCCCTAATATCGGGGCGCTTAACCGCGTGATCCTACTCGACTGCGATTATTTCATCGTTCCAGCAGCCTGCGACGTCTTTTCGGTTCGAGCACTCAAGACTCTGGGCCATACGCTAGCAAATTGGATACAAGATTGGAAAACGGTCAGCGACCTTGCTCCTGACGGTGTTTACCTTATGCCCGGCAAGCCCGATCTGCTGGGATATATTCCACAACGTTTCAAAGTATATCGTGGAACAGCCACAGCCGCGCAGTCTGCCTACGTTTCCAAAATCGAGCGGCACATCGGCAGCGATGTCGTGGGGCCGCTTCGCGCCGTGAATTCCAAGCTTGCCGCTGGCTCGATAGCGCAACTCCGACTGGGAATGATCAAGGACTTCGGCGTCCTTGTCACCCCTTCCCAGGAGGAGGGCGTGCCGATTGCGGAAACCCATGCTGGTAACCCAATCCAGAGAGAGGAAGCGCGCCAAGCATTTTTGGCAATCGCAAAAAAGATAGCATCGCGCTTGCGCAAATGAGCCGAGCGCCCCAGCTCAGTGGCCGCGACCGAAAGAAAATTAGCGTACTCGTCCAACATTTTAAAGACAATCGCGCGACATTTGAATCTCTTCTCGAACAATTGATTTCGAGTCTTCGCAGCGATCAGGATCTCGCAAAGCATGTTCACTCGCTCAAGTGGCGGGTAAAAGATTGCGAGCACCTGCAAGACAAACTTGAACGCAAGATGATCGAGGCGAAAGCTGGGAAGAAACACATCGATATTACAACTGAGAACTTGTTTGAGAAGGTCAATGATCTCGCCGGCTGCCGGATTCTTCATCTCTACACGAAGCAGTTTGAGCTAATTCACGAATGTTTGACCCGCATTCTTGGGGAGTACAAATATGAACTCATTGAAGGCCCGGTCGCACGAACATGGGATGATGAGAGCCGGGCTCTTTTTGCTCAAATGGGCATCGCCACAAAGGAAAGTCCCTCGCTGTACACTAGCGTGCACTACGTGATTGCTCCGAATAGGCGGACGCGCATCACCTGCGAGATCCAAGTTCGAACTCTCGCGGAAGAGCTGTGGGGCGAGGTCAACCACACAATCAACTACCCACATCAATCCGAGAGCTTGGCGTGCCGCGAGCAAATCAAAGTCTTGGCACGGGTGACCTCAAGTTGCACGCGCCTAGTTGACGCGATCTTCAGTTCCTATGAAGATCATAAAGATCGTGCTACCGAGCTTCCGGGCGGTGTCAGACCGCGCGTTGGCAGGCGGAGTCGGCCAAGGCGTTAGCAAATCTCCGTGATCGGGAAAGCCTAGCCGCTTGCACTGCAGCGCCGAGCCAGCGTGGATTTCAATTTAGAAATCGACCGTTATAACCTCCCGGACCCTCTCTCTTTCCGTCATGCACCAGCTCGCCGTGCACGTGTTGCGTCCACATCTTCAGACAATCTGGTAAGCGGCGCATGTGTTATTTCTAGCCGTCTGGTCGGGTTCGAATCTCTGGCGCCGCCACGAGAACCGCAGCGGTTTTCCCGAGCCCAGTCGGTACGTCGAGTAGAGACGACATAGTGTGGCCGTCGGCAGCCAAACGGTCCTGACAAGCGAGAGGAATTTTCCTTCTATTGCTTGCTGAAACGTTCTTCGCCACCATGACATCTCTGGGCAGCTCCGCTACAGAGGTGAGAAACACCTTTACAGGGTCTCGACGACCCGCAAACAGAGCCTACTGGCCTCGTTGGACGCGAAAAATATCGCGCGACAGCCGCTCCATAGGTGGCCGCGATCCGCTGCTCGGCATCCGTGAACGACTCCTCACGGCCGTTCCGAACGGCTCCCGGAGAAAAAGCGCTCAGATTCAAATTGCCCAAATCCTTTGCTGGCTGCTTCAGCCGAGTATCTTCTTCCGCGCTCAGTCGCACGGTCACTTTCACGTCCCGATAAGACATTGGAACATTCTTCCACTGAACAAGGGAGTGGGAGCGCCATTTCCGAACAGCCATTACGCGGAAAAGCGCTGCCGGGTAAATGCCCGGCACTGCTGTTGAGGCGCCCGGCAGGGCAAGTAGTTAAATGCAAAGCGCAACAGCTCAAAAAACAATACATCTGCCCGGCGCTCTTTATGTTCCTCTACCCATACTTTCCGAGTCGATTGCGCTCTCCACCCCCCGGCATGACACGTTTGCTGTCTCAAACCGTCACGATTTGTCACGATCTGTCGCGCTTTGCTATAAGTCGCCACGATCTGCCGCGTTCTGTTATGTTCTGTCGTAATCAGCCGTATTTTGCGGATTCCGGGGCATGTGAATAATCGTTCCGGAGTGATGTGAATAAGGATTCCGGAGTGATGTGAATAGAGATTCCTGGCCGAAATGGATGAAGAATTCGATCTGGTCCGGAATGAATATTCACATGACAGGAATAGTTTTCTAAAGAAGGGTTAATCAAAAGCGGACGGCGCTGGACAACAACGGGAGTCAGCCTTCTCCACTGGAAGGTGGAGGGAGCTGATTGCCCCAGAAGAGGTTGTCTATGCGCAAAATCAAGGAAGTCTTACGTCTCAGGTTCGGGCTGGGTCTCGGACAAGAGCAGATCGCCCGCAGTTGCTCGATTGGTCAGGCAACCGTTCATCGATATCTGGAGAGAGCGGCCGCGATCGGGCTCGGCTGGCCACTGGCAGACGATTGCGACGAGCAGCGGCTAAACGAACTCCTGTTTCCGACGCGACCGGTGTGGCCCCTTCAGCAACGGCCGGGCGTGGACTTCAGCCAGATCCATACCCAGCTTCAGACTCACAGGCATCTGACGCTGCAGTTGGTCTGGGAAGAATATCGTGAAGCTCATCCGGACGGCTACAGCTATAGCCGGTTCTGCGAGTTATACCAGCGCTGGAATCGGAATCAGGCCGTGGTCCTGCGGCAGGAGCACCATGCCGGCGAGAAAACATTCGTGGACTGGGCAGGCGACACCGTGCCGATCCACGATCGCGAAAGCGGCGAAACTGCGCCCGCCTCGATCTTCGTCGCCGTACTCGGCGCCAGCACGTACACTTTTGCGCGAGCAGCACTCGGACAGGGGCTTGCGAACTGGATCGACTGTCATGTGCGTGCCTTCGATTTCTTCCAGGGCACCACGAAGTTACTCGTGCCCGATAATCCGCGGACCGCCGTCACGCGCGCGTGCCGTTACGAGCCGGATCTCAATCGCACGTATCACGAAATGGCCCAGCATTACGGCATTGCTGTGCTGCCCGCCAGGCCGCGCAAACCGCGCGACAAAGCGAAAGTCGAAAATGCCGTGGGAGTCGTGGAGCGGTGGATCTTAGCGGCGCTCCGGCATCGCAAGTTCTCGGCAGTCGCCGAACTCAACGAGGCGATTGAGGAACTGCTCGAACGCCTGAATCTTCGGCCGTTCCGCAAACGCGAGGGCACGCGAGCTTCTTTGTTCGAAAGCATCGACCGCCCCGCTCTTCAACCCTTGCCGGCCCAGCGCTACGTGATGGCCGAATGGAAGACGGTCCGGGCCAACATCGATTATCACGTCGAGATCGACCGGCATTACTACAGCGTTCCCTATCAGCTCGCCGGTCAACAGCTCGAAGCCCGTTACACCGCAACCAGCATCGAAGTGTTCCATGGCGGCAAGCGCATTGCCTCGCATGCGCGCAGCTCGGCGGCCTACCGCCATACAACTGTTCCTGAGCACATGCCGAAGAGCCATCGGGCGCATGTAGAGTGGACGCCTTCGCGCCTGATTCACTGGGGCGAAACCGTGGGCTCCGCCACCGCCGAAGTCATCCGAACCATCCTTGCCAGCAAGCCGCATCCGGAGATGGGTTATCGCGCCTGCCTCGGAATCCTGCGCCTGGCGAAGACCTACTCCAATGAGCGGCTCGAGGCGGCCAGCCAGCGCGCGCTGCAACTGCAAGCCTGCTCCTATTCCAGTCTGCGTTCGATTCTAAAGCGCTCCCTCGATCGGCAGACCACACTCGATCTGGAATCCGGCAAGTCGGGGCCGCGGCATGAGAACGTACGCGGCGCCGACTACTACGATCCACCGACAACGTTGCTGCAGTAAGCCCAAACTCCGCGTTTAGAAGGACTTCTATGTTGAACCAACCTACGATTGAAAAACTACACACCATGAAACTGCACGGAATGGCCGACGCCTTCCGTGCGCAACTAGAAACCGCCGATGCCAGCCAGCTCAGCTTTGAGGAGCGCTTTGCGATGCTCGTGGATCAACAGTGGCTCTGGAGGGAAAATCGCGCGCTCGCACGGCGCCTGCAATCGGCCCGGCTGAAAGAGCGCGGCGTGATGGAAGACATCGATTATCAGCATCCGCGCGGGCTGGACCGCAAGCTGCTGCGTACGCTCGCCGCCAGTGAATGGGTGCGCCAGAATCAGAACGTTCTCTTCATCGGACCGACTGGCATCGGCAAAAGTTGGCTGGCCTGCGCCCTAGCACAAAAAGCGTGCCGGGATGGCTTCTCCGTCCTGCATAAACGAACGACGGAGTTGTTCCGGGAACTCGCTGTCGCCCACATAGACGGCAGCATTGGCCGGGTCCTACTGAAACTCTCCCGAGTCGATGTCCTCGTGCTCGACGATTTTGCCATGGCTCCGCTGAAAGATAGCGAGCGCCGCGATTTCCTGGAGATCTGCGATGACCGCTATCAACGCCGCTCTCTGATTCTTACCTCGCAGATGCCGATTGCCCACTGGCATGAGCAGATCGGCGATCCCACGATTGCCGACAGCATCCTCGATCGCTTGGTTCATAACGCCTATCGCATAGAACTCAGCGGCGAATCGATGCGCAAAAAGCGTGGCCGGAAATCGGACGAAGGAGCTGCCTGAATGGGTTTCTACATTGCTGATGTGGGGCAAGGAAACTCAAACGCCGTTCCCTTGCCCCACACCCCCATCCCGGCTAAAAACCAGCAAACTCTTGACTCATGTGAATAATCTCAGGCATCATTGCAAGTGCCAGCGTCGCTTCGCTCCGATTTATTCACATCCCATCGGAACGCTCCATTCACATCGCCGGAATCCGCAGTATTTTGCCGTCGTGGATTCAACTGTTCGGAAATTCCATCCGCCGCTCCCTTTCTATTGAGAGGCGCTGCGAACCACTGATCGCAATGATTGCGCCACGCAATTTGAGGGGCATGATGTCGAATCTCATGACGGAAGACGACGTTTCGAAGCGGCTGAACGTCAGCATCGCTTCACTTCGGCGATGGAGACTTGAAAAGCGAGGGCCGCTGTTCATTAAAGTCGGGTCGCTGGTCCGTTACCGGCCCGAGGATCTCGAGTTCTGGTTGGCGGCATTGCCCACTGGCGGCTCGGGCAACAGTATGCGGAACCGACGACTCGCCGCCGGTGCATAACCTAATCCCGTTTTGACGTGGTATGAATACAGAGTCATACTTGAAGGTATGAGAATTGGCGAGCGCGGTCAGGTGACGATCCCGAAGGATATCCGCGAGCAATTTGGCCTCGGACCTGAAACAGAAGTCGAGTTTCGCGTGGTTGGCGGCTCTATCGTGCTCAAGAAAGCGCCCAAGAAGCTCAATCTCGCAAAATGGAAAGGCCGTTGCGGAGACGCATTCGCCAAGCTGGGTTACTCCTCCGTGGACAAGTTCATTGATGACGTGCGCGGTCGATGATCACCGCAATCGATACCAATGTCCTGCTCGATATTCTGGTGCCGAATGAGCACTTCTATGAAGCGTCGGCCGATGCGCTGCAGGAAGCGGCTGGCGACGGCTCTCTCGTGATCAGCGACATTGTGTATGCGGAACTTTGCATCCATTTTCAAACCCAGCGGGAGTGCGACGCGTTTCTCGAAAGCAATGAGATTCGTGTGCAAGCTTTGACGCGCGAAGCGCATTTCGCCGCAAGCCGCGCATGGCGTACGTATCGGCAACAGGGAGGAAAGCGAACCAGGATCTTGGCGGATTTTCTGATCGGAGCCCACGCCCAGGAGCAGGCGACACATCTGCTTTCGCGTGACCGGGGTTTCTACCGTAAACTGTTTCCGTCGCTTGACCTTCACGATCCGGCCGGAGTGAACAAGGGAGATTGAGAGCCGTGTCACTGCTCAAACGAGGCAATGTTTGGTGGTACGAGTTTTGGTTCGCCAACCGGCGCGTGCGTGAATCCGCCAAGACCACTTCAAAAACTGTGGCCAGGGCCGCCGAACAAAAGCGCCGGCGCGAGCTAGAAACGGGCTTCAACAATCTTGAAGATGCTCGCGAAGAACGCGTGCGCACGATCCGCGAGATTGCGGAGGACTACCTCGCCAGCTATCGGCTTCGCAATCCCCGCTCGGCCACATTCGCCGAATATGCGGTCGGGTATGTGAAGCGCATTCTCGGCGACAAGATGCTGGTGGACATCAACGAATACACGGTCAAGCACTATCAGGATGCCCGACTAAGTGAGAACACTGCGCCCAAATCGATCAATGAAGAAATTGGTTTTCTCCTCCGCTTGATGGACGTGGCGGGCGAGATTCTGCGTGTGCGGCTTCGGAGGAAGAAACTGCTGAAACTCAAGGCCGGAGCGCGGATCGGGAAGGCATACACGCCAGATGAAAAGACTCGATTGGTTCAGGCGGCGAATGAAGCCCGCTCACCGCATATCCTTCCCGCGCTGATGCTCGCCCTGAACGCAGGCATGCGCGATGCGGAGATGAAAACGCTCACGTGGGCTCAGATCAATTTCGAAAAGCGATATCTCACCGTTGGCCAGAGCAAAACCGAAGCGGGAGAAGGCCGCACGATTCCATTGAATTCGGTTCTCCTCTATGCCCTTGTATCGTACGCGGAATGGTATCAGCTCCGATTCGGCGAACTCCGCCCCGACTGGTATATTTTCCCATTCGGCAAACCGCGCCCGAACGATCCCACGCGCCCCGTGACCACTCTAAAAACCGCATGGCGCAACTTGCGCGAGAAAGCCGGTGTCCACGGCCGCTGGCACGACAACCGGCACACTCTCATCACTGACCTGGCAGAGAGTGGCGCAAGCGATCAAACCATTATGGACATTGCCGGGCACGTCTCGAAGCAGATGCTGAAGCATTACAGCCACATCCGCATGGAAGCGAAGCGCGCCGCCCTCGAAGCCATCGTGCAGAACCAATCGTCAGTACCCGCAGATCCGCAGCAAATTGAAACGGAGTACCCACAAAAATCCCCACAGTCGGACAAAAACCAGGTTCAAAAGTGCGGGAGGAAGGAAGCTAAGTCCTTGAGAAGATTTGGCTCCTCAGGTAGGATTCGAACCTACAACCCTTCGGTTAACAGCCGAATGCTCTACCGTTGAGCTACTGAGGAGCATTGCGCTCCGCCTCGCGGAAGCTATCTCGCAACATCCTGCAAAGCAGGTCAAATCCATTAAAGCACAGCGTTATTTGCCGAATCGAGCGCGGATTGCCGATGCTACGCTGAGATTTCCCATGCAATTAGAGAAGGTGTATGAGCCGCAGCGGTTTGAACCGCATTGGGCTCAATGGTGGATCGATTCTCGCATCTACACGGTCGAGGCGAAGCAGGCGAAAAACCGCCGCGTCTTCTCGATTGTGATTCCGCCCCCGAACGTCACCGGCTCGTTGCACATCGGGCACATGTTCGAGCACACCATGATGGATGTCGCTGTCCGCTGGCATCGCATGCGAGGCGACCTGACGCTCTGGGTGCCGGGAACGGATCACGCGGGCATCGCAACGCAAATGGTCGTCGAACGTCAGCTCGCATCCGAAGGTCTGACTCGTCAGCAGCTCGGCCGCGAGGAGTTCGAGCGTCGCGTGTGGCAGTGGAAAGAGGAGTACGGCGGCCGCATCAAAGAGCAAATCCGCCGTGAAGGCGCCAGCGTCGACTGGTCTCGCGAACGCTTCACCATGGATGCCGGCCTCTCGCGCGCCGTACGCGAGACGTTTGTGCGCCTCTGGGATAAAGGGCTGATCTATCGCGGCGAATACATGGTCAACTGGTGTCCCCGTTGCCAGACCGCGATCTCCGATCTCGAAACGGTGCACGAGACCGTAGAAGGCCACCTCTGGCATGTGCGATATCGGGTGGCGGGCAGTGATGAAACGTTGACCGTCGCGACCACACGCCCAGAGACGATGCTCGGTGACACGGCACTGGTGGTGAATCCGGAAGATCGGCGCTACCATCATCTCCACGGCAAAACCGCGATTCTCCCTTTGATGAATCGCGAGATTCCGATTATCGCGGATCCGCTCGCCGATCCAAAATTCGGAACCGGGGTGGTCAAGGTCACTCCCGCTCACGATCCGAACGATTTCGAAGCCGCGAAACGCCACGGTCTTCCTTTTGTAAAAGTGATCGGTGAAGACGCGCGCATGACCCAGGCTGCCGGTCCATACGCGGGACTCGATCGCTTCGAAGCGCGAAGACGCATCCTCGCCGCTCTGGAAGAATCCGGCGAACTCGTGAAAGCCGAGCCTTATGCAGTGAGCATCGCCAAGTGCGATCGCTGTAAAACGGTGGTCGAGCCGCTCGTCTCGACGCAATGGTTCGCGCGCATGAAGCCGCTTGCCGAAAAGGCAATGCAGGCGGTACGCAGCGGGCGCATTCGCTTTGTACCGGATGATCGTGAAGGCCTGTTCTTTCAGTGGATGGAAAACATCCGCGACTGGTGCATCTCACGCCAGCTTTGGTGGGGCCATCGCATTCCTGCGTGGCACTGCCGCAATTGTCATCAGATCACTGTTGCGCGCGAGACTCCCGCGACCTGCCCGCACTGTCATTCGACCGAACTCGAACAGGATCCGGACGTTCTCGATACGTGGTTCAGTTCGGGTCTGTGGCCCTTTTCGACCCTTGGTTGGCCCGATCAAACAGAAGATCTGAAGACGTTCTACCCGACCTCGCTGATGATCACGGGCTTCGACATTCTTTTCTTCTGGGTGTCCCGCATGATCATGTTGGGATTGGAATGCACCGGGGACGTGCCGTTCCGCGAAGTGCATATTCACGGACTCGTTCGCGATGCGGACCGGCAAAAGATGTCCAAGACCAAAGGTAACGTGATCGATCCCCTGATTGTCATGGATCGCTTCGGAACGGATGCGGTTCGCGTAGCCTTGCTGGTTTCTGCCGCGGCGGGAGCCGACATTGCCCTCAAAGAAGATCGCATGGAGGCGAGCAGGGCTTTCGCCAATAAGCTCTGGAATGCCTCCCGTCTCTTATTCATGAACATGGAGCGGTCACACGTCACTTCTTGGGCGCGTGAATCCGTTTCAGCCGCGACAATAGAAGATGCCTGGATTTTGAGCCGTTTCCGCCGGGTGGCCGAGATCGCGAACCGCGCTCTTACCTTACATCGTTACCATGAAGCGGCCCAGACGTCTCTGGGACTTTGTCTGGCACGAATTTTGCGATTGGTATCTCGAAGTAAAAAAACTCCGCTTCCGTCCAGAGTCTGGTCTGGACCATCATTGGCGCGCGGCGCTCGCCGTCTACGAAGCCACCCTGCGACTCCTTCATCCGTTCATGCCCTTCGTCACCGAAGAGCTCTGGCAAAGACTAATCCAAACCCTGGCCGTTTCTTCGCACGCGGTCTCGATTTCGCTTGAAGACTATCCTGCAGAGACTTTATTTGTACCGGCGGAAGAAGCCCGCTTTGCCTTGCTTCAAAGGATTGTGACAAGTGCCCGCGAGCAGCGCATCAACCGCAAGCTAGACCCGAAGTCGATCTATGCCGGGCTTCTGAAAATTCAAGACGAGGGGTTTTCTCCCGAAGATCTGTCGGTGTTGAGCACTTTGACAAAGTTGAATCTCACGCAGCGCCGGGCAGCCGAAATTGCAGAGGATTTCGAGCTTCAGATCGAAGCCTCTGGCGAATCTCAAAATGGTGCCCTCACGCCAGAGGCTCGAGCTCGCATTCTGAAAGAGATTACGGCTCAGGAGCGGGCGATCGAAAACTACGACCGTCAGCTCAAGGATCCGGCGTTTCTCGGCAACGCGCCGGAAAGAGTGGTCGCGAGCCTGCGAGCCAAGCGCGCCGAGTATGAGATTCAGCTCGCGAAGAATAGGAAATTGCTCGAAGGACTTCGAATAAGGATGTTCGATATCTCGCACCCCGAAATCGCGGGGCGCTATCGAACGCGCCTTGGCGGAAGATATTGGTTCGGGCGATATCACTTCTGCAATTAACCATTCCGCGAAAATCTTTGCGCCCGCGGCAGTTTTCCTGGCTAAGCAGCCCCTCGTGCTCGGCGGGACAGAGCTGCTGCCCCTCATTTACGAAATGCGCGGGGGAGCTGGAGTGAAAATCAAATATGCAAGCGGGAGCCACGTAAATTCAGGCGATGTTGTCGCCGAGGTTGCCGGAAGTGCACGTACTTTGCTCGAATGCGAACGGGTCGCCCTCAACTTTCTCCAACGGCTCAGTGGAGTCGCAACACTCGCCGGCAAGTATGTCGGGGCCGTTCGAGGAACGAACGTCCGTATTCTCGACACGCGAAAGACCACTCCCGGATTGCGTCAGCTCGAAAAGCAAGCTGCTGCGGCAGGCGGTGTAACGAACCATCGTTTTGGTCTTTTCGACGCTGTTTTGATCAAGAACAATCACATCACTGCGGCGGGAGGTGTCCGGGCTGCACTGGAGAACGCCCGGGCATTCTCAGGCCCGGTGGAGATTGAGGTACGCACGCGTGCAGAACTCGATGAAGCGCTCATGGCCGGCGCCACTCATCTCTTGATCGACAATGTTTCGCCCGCGAAAGCCGCAGAATGGATCAGCTACATTGCGGGACGCGCGACGGTAGAGTTCTCCGGCGGGATTACTCTTGATACGGTCCGCGCTTATGCGGAAGCACGGCCGGATTTCATTTCGTGTGGTGCCATCACTCACTCTGCTTCGGCGGTAGACATCAGCTTTCGGCTGGAGCTTCCCTCCGGCGGCAGTTCTTCTCCGCTCGGGAACGCGGCCGCCTGATGCCGCTCGCAATCGACATGATTCGCGACTTGCGCCCCAAAATCGAGGTGCACTATTTTCCGAGCATTGGATCGACAATGACGGAAGCGGCGCGCCTTGCCTCTTCAGGCGCGCCACATGGAACCGTGGTGCTTGCGGACGAGCAGACCGGCGGCCTCGCACGCCTGGGTCGTTCCTGGATATCGGAAGCCGATGCCGGCGTTTACTGCTCCATTCTGCTTTGGCTCTCGTATCTCTCCTGCCAATTTGCCGGTTGCAAGTCTGCTGCTCGGCTTAAGCCACCTCAGAAGCGATACAGAAATCGACACAGCTCGCGTGCGATTTGCGCTGGCCGAACGATGTGCTCATTCAGTGAGCGGAAAATTGCCGGTATTCTTACTGCATCTGGTGGAGGGTTGCATCATCGGTGGCATTGGAATCAATGTCAATCAGACTTCATTTCCTCCCGATTTGCGTACACCGGCAACCTCTCTGAACATCGAGATCCGCTGGACATCCTCCATCGCGCGAAACCCTCGATCGTCAAATTGCTGGAATCCGATCGATTTCTTCTGTTCCGTGCTGCAGAACCAAGGGCCGGAAGCGATTCTGCGGCTGTTCACCGCGGCAATCGAGCTATACCGTGAACCGGCGTGTCATCGTTGAAGAAAATGGGAGCAAAGGGCATAACCGTGGGCCTTGATGAGAATGGCTTTTTATTGGTTCGCTCCGAATCGGGCCGCCTGGAGAAAGTCTGGCGTCTGGCGGCGTTCGTCCGGATCGTTGAAGCCCATGCCGGAAGCGATCCCCCGATATCGCTGGCGACGCGGATTGGCCTCAGAATTACTTCAACTACTTCACTGAAATCGAAGAACACTTTCAGCGCACCCGTGGAACGAGTCTTTTTCTCTTATCGCCTCTCGATTGGGCTCTGATCGAAAACTGGAAGAATGCGGGCATCCCCCTGCAAGCCGTCTTCGTGGGGATTGATGAAGCCTTTGAAAAATGGCGAACTCGTAAATCCAAAAGACGCTCGATCAATTCATTGGCGTATTGCGCACAAGCTGTCGCCGAGGCTGCTGAACGCCTGCCCGCGAAGCGTCCTCTCGATAAACCGGGAGAAGATGCATTTTTGCCGGACGAAATTCGAGTCCATCTGGGCAAAGCCGCAGCCAATCTGCGCGCTCGCCCCGAACCGGCCCTGAATGAAGTCGCGTCTTCCCTCGACGCGCTTGCTCTCGAAGTCGAGACGTATGTCCACAAATTGGAGGATCTGGAACGAAATCTCACCGCTCTGGAAGACAAACTCGTCGCCGTGCTGCGCGCTGCGCAAACAGATGAAGAGCTTCTTGCCGTACGCGAGGCGCTCGATCGGGAGCTTAAGCCATATCGCGGCAAGATGACTGCGGACCAGCTTTCGATGCTCGAGCGCCGGTATTTGGATACCGCCGTGTTGGAGCGCGCAAACGTACCGCGCCTGAGCCTCTTCTATCTTCACTGACTTCTCGCTACAGCACTGTTTGATACAGTTGGGCTCGGATGGAGACGGCCCGCGCCAAGCCGAAACCTCTACATTGGTTCGCGCTGGCTTTATTGGTTATCTCCGTCTGCATCAACTACGCAGATCGCGGCAATCTTGGTGTAGCGGCCAAGAGTATCGAAGCCGAACTTCATTTTTCTCAAGACAATCTCGGAGTATTGCTCGGCTCCTTCTTCGTCACCTACGCCGCATTTCAGCTTGTTGCCGGAAAGCTCATTGACCACTGGAACGTGAATTGGGTGTACGCCGCGGGGCTTTCTGCTGTGGTCTGCGGCTACGGGTTTGACTGGACTTGCCAACAGTTTCTCCGGCCTCTTGTGTTTGCGTCTGGTGCTCGGCGCCGGTGAAGCGGTTGCGTATCCTGCGTATTCGAAAATCATTGCCGCGGTTTTTCCGGAGCAGCTTCGCGGAACGGCTAACGCGCTGATCGATGCCGGCTCGAAAATCGGTCCTGCACTGGGGGTGTTTTGGGGCGTTGAGCTGGTCGCCAGATTTAGTTGGCGAGGCATGTTTGTCGCGATTGCCGCAGCTAGTTTTATTTGGCTAATTCCCTGGTGTTTCGTCGCTCCCAAATTGGCCGTTCGGCGTCTTGCAAAAGCTTCTGCCTGGGCGCCCAGTTACCGCGAGCTCGTGACAAAACGGGCCCTGTGGGGTACGGTTGTCGGGTTGTTCGGCGCCAATTATGGATGGTATTTTCTTTTGAATTGGCTTCCTTATTACCTGCAGAATGACCGGCATTTGACAGGTTCTCGCCTCGCCCTGTTGGGCTCGCTCCCGTTCTGGGCAGTCGCTGTTTCGTCTATGCTGTGCGGGTTGTCCGCGGATGTCCTCATTCGCCGCGGCCGCGAGCCTGGCAGAGTCCGCCAGACCATGGTTTCACTCGGTCTGCTGTGCTGCTGTTTTCTCCTCTTTCCCGCAGTGCTCGTCGCAAATGAGCGCGTATTCATGACGTTTCTCCTCCTGGCGTGCATTTCGATGGGTGCATTCTCTTCGAATCACTGGGCCCTCACGCAGCGGCTCTCCGGCGTCGAAGCCGCGGGCAAATGGACGGGCTTTGAGAATTGTATCGGCAATATCGCGGGCTTCGCCGCAGGATGGATCAGTGGTCTGGCAGTGCGGCACACGCATTCTTTCGTCGTCGCGTTCGCCATCGTGTGCGCCAGTTTGTTGTTCGGCGTTGCCGGATATTGGTTTATCATCGGGCAACCTCGTCCCGTCCTGTGGCATAGCCAGGCGACAAAAGAAAATCAAAACGCTTATATACAAAACTTGTCAAATTAAGAATGCGTAATATTATTAAGAGACGGTCACAGGGTTTCGGCAATGGCGCCCGTGCACGCTTGTCATCGGCACCGGAGCGCAAGCCGGCAAGTTGGCGCACTTCTGCAAATGCTGCCGTGCGCCTCCGGTGGGTATCTTCCTCCGAGTGCCCACCGGATTCTTTGTGATCACAGCGAATCTTTCAACAGGCAGTATCGCGTTTCAACGCAGTCAACGACAGCCGGAACGCCGGCCTGTGAGCATGCACCTGCGCGCCATCAATTCCCGCCTTCTGGGCGACGCTGAGCAGTTCTCGAGGGCGAAAAGCCGCTTGCACCGACATTCGGCCATCGTGCACCGTTACGTCGTTCCATCCAAGAAAAAGTTTTGTGGCCGGCAGAAACCAGTACGGAACGATGTGTCTTTCCAAATCGCACACCACCAAAGCGCGCCGGGCCAGGCCATAAAAGCTTCGCAGCAGTGCAATCACCTGGTCGTCGCTGAAGTGGTGCAGAAAAAGAGATGACAGTACAAAATCGAAGCTGTCTTCGCCAAACGGGAGCTGAAACGCGTTCGCCATCACTTTCGGAAGAGGTGCGCGTTCGAGATTCGTGGCGTTGTAATCCAGACTCGCAATCGAAGCGGCTGGATACATCTGTTGCAGCACCCGGGCTGTATCGCCCGAAGCTGCGCCGACATCCAGCACGGTAAATGGATTCTCCGTTTTCACGACTTTGGAAAACACTTCCCGGAGTACGGAGTGTCCGCCGAAGTCGCGGTTCAATCGAACCAGATCGGCTAAATTCGGGCGGGCTTCTTCCGGCGGGAGATGATCCAATAATTCTCGCCCGATCCTCCGGCGAGACATCGAGGCTGTTGCGATGAATCCGATCCTTCCAGCTTACTTCCGCGTCTGCTCGCCAACTGCAATCGACAATGAAACAATGGGCTCGATTATGACCACAACAGATTTATCGAGACGCAGCGTCCTGAAGGCGGTGAGCGCGGCTGCCGCCTTCAGTCCAATGGCCGCTACGGCGCAAAGCACGCCGGCTTCAGCCAACGCCGGTCCGACGACATCTACGATTGAGGATCGGGATCGCCGCATGGAGTGGTGGCATCAAGCGCGGTTCGGTATGTTCATTCATTTCGGTCTATACAGCGTTCTCGGGAGACACGAGTGGGCCATGGAACAGGAAGGAATTCCGGTCGCCGAATATCAGCAGCTCGCCAAGCAATTTAATCCGCAGCCGCACGCCGCGCGCGCCTGGGCCAAGCTGGCGAAAACAGCCGGCATGAAATACATGGTCATGACCACCAAGCATCACGAAGGTTTCTGCCTTTTCGACACGAAACTTACCGATTACTGTGCACCGAAGCAAGCGGCAGGACGAGA
Source organism: uncultured Acidobacteriaceae bacterium (assembly GCA_963722935.1). Taxonomy (GTDB): domain Bacteria; phylum Acidobacteriota; class Terriglobia; order Bryobacterales; family Bryobacteraceae; genus Bog-105. The sequence goes on from CAVROY010000005.1 coordinate 51,963, forward strand.
TCTGGTTAGCGAATATGTCGAAGCTGCCCGATCCGAAGGCATGCGTTTCGGATTCTATTACTCCCTCATGGACTGGCACCATCCGGATGGTGCGCGTTGCAAAACGGATGAAGCGGCGCGCCGCCGTTTCGTCGATTACATTCATGGTCAGGTGCGCGAGCTTTGTTCCAATTACGGCAAGGTTGACGTTCTCTGGTATGACGTGAATTGGCCGCTGACTCCGGAAGGATGGGAATCGGTAGCCATGAACAAAATGGTGCGCCAGTTGCAGCCCGACATCCTCATTAATAATCGCTCGGGCATTCCCGAAGATTTCACTACGCCCGAGCAGCGCATTGTCGCTTCCACGACTCCGTGGGAAGCTTGCATGACGATGAACGATAGCTGGGGTTACCAGCGGGCCGACGATAACTGGAAATCGCCAAAGACCGTGGTGCGCAATCTTCTCACGTGCACGCGTGACGGCGGCAATTACCTGCTGAACATTGGACCCAAGCCCGACGGCTCCATTCCCGAGCCCTCGATCGAAATTCTCACCTCGGTCGGACAGTGGATGGACAAACATGGCAGTCTGATCCACAAGGCCGATAGCTGCCAGGTGAACCACTCCGAATTTGCGAATTTCACGCGGCAAGGCAATACGCTGTTCATCCACGTCTACTTTTGGCCGGGCGATACCGTTGCAGTAGGCGGGTTGCAGCAAAAAGTCCTGTCGGCGAAAATGTACACGACGGGTCAGCCGGTCCGGTTCGAACAAGAACAGTGGCGAGTGCGATTCCTGGGTTTACCTGCCCATAGCCCCGACCCGCTGGCGACGGTTCTCGAGGTCTCCTGCGATGGCGAGCCGACCCAGGACACCCGGGCGATCCGAATCAATCGCAAACGCGAGAGCGTGTAGAACCAAACGCGAGAGCGGTGTAGAACGTGAATATCGTCGCTCCCAATTCGGGCTGGATCGAAGCCATCTGCGGCCCAATGTTTTCCGGGAAGAGTGAAGAGTTGATTCGACGATTGCGCCGCGCGACAATTGCGCGACAACGAGTGCAGGTTTTCAAGCCTTCCATTGATGACCGTTACTCGGAAACGGAAATTGTTACTCATGCGGATTCGCGAATGCGCTCTGAGCCGGTCGATTCGGCTGCCGATATCCTCCTGAAGCTTAATTGCGAAACGCAAGTTATCGGCATCGACGAGGCCAATTTTTTCGGGTCCGAGCTTCCGCCCATTGTCGATCAGTTGGCCGGCAGCGGTAAGCAGGTGATTGTCGCCGGCCTGGATACCGATTATTTGGGGCGGCCGTTTCCGCCGATGCCGGATCTGCTCGCCATCGCCGAATCCATCACCAAAACACTCGCGGTCTGCATGTGCTGTGGTGCGCCTGCCAAGCACACCCAGCGGCTGGTCGAATCCGGCGACTTAATTCTGGTCGGGGCAGCCGGCGCGTACGAAGCTCGTTGCCGCCGCTGTTTCGAGCCTGGAGCTCCTTGCCCCGAGGTGATCGAATTTGTCCACCAGGCACCACACCTGTGAGAGACTGAGGGTATAACTAACGATAGGCAGGTCTACTAGCCACCGGCAAGAATATTGCTGTGCCCATAAGCTTGTCGCGTACGTCGTTCGTGAAGGAATACACACATGAGTAGTGCACCGCAGCAGCCGACCTATATCATCCCGCCGCCGTCTGGCCCGAATTGGAAGACGCCGCTCCTGGTCGGGATCTTAGTCCTTTTAGTCGCCTCGAATATCTTCTTATTCGTCCAGCTTGACCATGTCAGAACGGACGGCAAGAACGATATGGCTAAGCTGACTACCGAATTCAAAACCGCCATCGAGAGGATGCAGCTTGAATCTTCCGAAGAAGTCCAACGTTCCAGCCGTCGCGTAGAACAACTGAAGTCCGAGCTGACGCAGTCACGCCGCGCCGCGCAAGTCGCCGTCGGGCAAGCGAAAATCGATGCCGAACACCGAGTTCAATCGCTGGAGGGAAGAGTTGCAGCCGAACAGGCCGCTCAGCAGCAGGCGATCACGGCTGTAAAGCAGACGGCCGACACGGCAACCACACAGCTCGCCAGCGTTTCTTCAGATGTCGGCACCGTCAAGAGCGACCTGGGAAACACCAAGAGTCAGCTTGAACAAACGATTGCCAATCTGAAGCGTGCAACCGGAGAGCTGGACGATCATGCCAGCTTAATCGCAACCAACGGCAAAGAACTAACGGCCCTGAAGGAGCTTGGCGAGCGGAATTACTTCGGAATTCACAATCATCAAAGCCAAGAAGCCGACTCGTGTCTCCGACGTCATGGTGGAAGTGAAGAAAGTCGATCCCAAGCACAACAAGTTTACGCTGGCGATCACAGTGGACGACAAGACCGTGGAAAAGAAAGATCGTAACATCAACGAACCCATTCAGTTTTATACGTCGAAGTCCAGACAGCCGGACGAGATCGTCGTAAATTCTGTGAAGAAAGACACTGTCGTGGGTTACCTGGCGACTCCCAAAGTTCAAACTCAGAGAGCGGCATCCTAATATGCGATATCCCGAACAACTCATCGCGCCCATGCGGGCAGATCTAACGCGGCATGGCGTCAAAGAAACGCGTACGCCCGAGGAAGTGGATCAAACGCTCGCATCGGCGAACGGCACGGTACTAATCGTCGTGAACTCGGTTTGCGGATGTGCTGCGGGAAAGGCACGGCCGGCAGTTGGTTTGGCGCTTCAGCATCACGTTCGGCCGGACGTTACAGCCGCCGTGTTCGCAGGTGCAGATCTGGAAGCGGTGGCGCGAGTGCGAGAGCTACTTCCCGGATTGCCCCCGTCCTCTCCCTCGGCCGCGCTCTTTCGAGATGGCAAGCCCGTTTTCATGCTGCACCGGCATCAAATCGAATCGCGCGAAGCGCCCGAGATCGCTAAGCTTCTGACCGAAGCTTTCGACCAGTACTGCGTGACTGCGAAGAAGTAGAGGTCCGGCTTTTCGCGCCATATAGCCCCCGCTGTTCGATATAGGTTCGCACTGTGGGCGGCAATTCAGGTGTAGGTTCGCCGGCCGCCAGACGGGCGCGAATAGTGGTGCTTGCGACCGGAAGATCCAGCCCGTCAAGCCCGTAGACCCCCGCATTTTCTGGAATGTGATAGTGGCCGCCGGGCCGTGCCACCACAATAAATTCGGTGAGCGCGACGACATCTCGCCAGCGCTGCCATGTCTCCAGCTCATCGAATGCATCTGAGCCGATGAGGAAGAACAGGCGATCGTCCGCGCCAAGCTCTTTCCTATACCGCTCGAGCGTCTCGACCGTGTAGCTGCGCTTGCTCGCTTGCTCCAAGCGCGATGCCGAAAACTTGGGGTGACCGGCGCAGGCAAGCTCGACCATCCGAAAACGATCTTCGTACGGAGTCAGATTCGTAGAGGATTTGTGTGGGGGATTCCCGGCGGGAACGAAGAGAATCTCATCCAGCGAGAAACGCTCCAGCGCCTCTTGCGCAATTCTTAAATGCGCCTCGTGTATCGGATCGAAGGTCCCTCCGAAAAGGCAGATGCGTCGCCCGCTCATTAGAACAATTTGCCGGCCCCCGCTCCGCTAGAGATCTGCTCGCGAGCGGCTTGTGTGGCCAGCTCGTCGCAGCGGTTGTTGTCGTCATTCGACGCGTGGCCCTTCGTCCACGTCCAGCGCGTTTGGTGCGTGGTGACCAATTCGTCCAGAGATATCCAAAGATCCTGGTTCTTGATCGGTTTCTTATCGGCGCTCAGCCAGCCTCTTCGCTTCCAGGCGTGAATCCATTCCGTGATGCCTTTCTTTACGTATTCGGAATCTGTCACGATCTCCACCGAACAGCTCTCTTTCAGGTGCTTCAGACCTTCGATCGCTGCCGTGAGTTCCATCCGGTTATTCGTAGTATGCGGCTCACATCCAAACAGTTCTCGTTTATGCTCTCCATAGCGGAGAATGCAGGCCCAACCTCCTTTTCCCGGATTGCCCGAGCAGGCGCCATCCGTAATGAGCTGGACGTGCTTCAAGCGACTTCAGCGCACTCGACCTGCGGCGCCTCAACCAGTAGCTCACTAAAGAACGCGTCAACGGTATCCAAAATTTCTGTGACTTGTTGCGCTCGATAAACGGCTGTGCGCAGCTTTGAGCCATTCCGCACACCATGCGTGAAGTATGTGGCGAACTGTTTCATTTTTCCAACGGCGTCTGCTTCACCATGTTCCTCGAGCATCAGGTAGTACGTCTTCATCATGTCGTAGCGGTCTCGATCCGGTGGAATTTCATACGAGCCGGTGCGAAGATACTCGCCGATTTGGCGGAAAATCCACGGATTATAGGAAGCGGTGCGGCCGATCATCACGGCATCGCAGCCCGTTTCACGATACATTCTCACCGCATCTTCGGGCGTAGTGATGTCGCCGTTGCCGATGACGGGAATCCGAACTGCTGCCTTAATTTCTGCGATGCGCATCCAATCGGCCCGTCCGCTGTAGCCTTGTTCGCGCGTGCGCGGATGCAGTGCCACGGCTGCCAAGCCGCAGTCTTCCGCCATCTGCGCCATGCGTACGGCCACGAGTTCCTGATCGTTCCAGCCCGCCCGGAATTTGCAGGTGAGCGGAATACCGATCGCCGAGCGCACCTTCCGCAGAATGGTTTCGACCAGCGGCAGATCGCGCAGCAGCCCCGATCCGCCGTTGCATTTCACCACTTTGTTCACTGGGCATCCGAAGTTGATATCGACGATGTCGAAACCGCGATCCTCACAAATTTTGGCGGCCTCGGCCATCACAGCCGCATCCGAGCCGAAAAGTTGGCAGGCGATCGGGTGCTCTTCCGGCTCGAAGTACAGATAGTTGAATTGGCGCGTCCGCTTCTTCGCCGTTCGCGTACTCACCACGCCGTGTGAGCTGGTGAACTCGGTCATCAGCAGCCCGCAGCCGCCCTGTTTCCGGATGAGGCGGCGAAACACAGTGTCAGTCACCCCCGCCATCGGAGCCAGCACCGTGGCAGGCTGTATCGCTACCGTTTCGGCGCGATAACCAGCAGGAAAGTCAAAGATATAGCGAGCGCTCATTTGCCAAGGGTCGGCGAAATCGAGGGAATTAGCCGAATAAGCCTATTTTAACCGTCGGCAGCCGCAACCTTCCGCCCGAGCCTTCCGTTATCACTTATAGTGAGAATGTAAGTGGAACAATCCAGTCTGGTCAAAGTTGTCGCTGCCTTCGTAGCCGGCATGGTTGTTGCGTTAGGCAGTGCTCTGATCTACGTGCGGGTAAGCGACGGGACGCGAACCCAGCCTTCCGTCCAGTCCACCGTTGTGCCCACGCAATCGACTCCAACGGAGTTGCCCGAAGCGGGGCAGGACACGTCCAATCAGGCAAGCGATACGTCCGATCAAGCCGGCAAGGCACCGCCCCAGGTAAATGACACTCATCCGTCGAAAACGGAACCGGTTTCGGTGCCCAGAGCCCGCAAGGCCACTTTTGCGGAACGTCGCCGGGAGATTCCCAAGCCGGTTGCTCATCACGAGCAGCCCACCAAAGCGCATGTTGAAGTAGCTCAAAACATTCCACCGCCCGCACCTGTGTCGGACCCGGCTCCTCAGATCCGTGAACCCGATCCGCCCGCCCCGCAAACACCGCCGGAACAGCAGCCGGAATCGGCTCCAGCGCCTGTGCCACCCGTGCGCCAGCCGCATGTCGTTACGTTGCAAAACGGCCTGCCTTTAGCAATCCGCCTCGGCGAGACACTATCGACCGATCACAATTACACCGGTGATACCTTCCGCGCCTCGCTGGAATCGCCCATTGTGATGGATGGTTTCATCATCGCCGATAAGGGCTCCAAAGTGCTCGGCCGGATCGTCAACGCACAGAGGGCCGGACGCATCGGTGGCGTTGCGGATATGACGCTTGCCCTCACCGAAATCAATACGACGGACGGCCAGCGGGTGAGAATTCAATCGACCACCTACGATAAGAGAGGTCCTTCGAGCGGCAATGAAGACGCGGCGAAAATAGCCGGTGGTGCCGCTCTGGGCGCCATCATCGGAGCGGTGGCAGGCGGCGGAAAAGGCGCGGCGATTGGAGCCGGAGTTGGAGGCGCCGCCGGAACCGGGGCCGTTATCGCGACTCGGGGTAAACCGGCGGTATTCTCCGCCGAAATGCGACTGACGTTCCGTCTCTCGATGCCGGTGACGATCACCGAAAAACTAAATTACTGAGACTTCCCACTTCGCATCGTCCAGGTGGCGAGGACTCGTGTCTATCTCCCCCAGCTCTTCGATTCGTTCCGCATTGGCGGGTCGCAGCTCCCTCAGCCTACGTCCCGACGGCAGCACGCTCTTTTCAAGTGAACCCACGGTCTGGTTATACATCTCCACGCTTCTTGCGATCGAGTTGCCGAGCTTTGCGAAATTTTCACTCATCTTCAGCAGCCGGCCATACAACTCGATACCCGCGTCCCGGATTTTATCTACATTCTCCGCAAGCACTTGCTGACTCCAGCCATGCGCGACTGCCAACAGCAACGTGATGAGAGTCATGGGCGTGGCAATCAACACGCGACGCTCTACCGCAAAATCCTGCAGCGTTGGATCGTGCTCGAGCGCGGTGCTGAACAACGATTCGAGCGGCAAGAACGCGATGACAAATTCCGGTGAGCATCCCACGCGCTGCCAATAGGCCTTTTCGCCTAACGATTTGACGTGCGTCCGCACCTGGTTGGCGTGTGTCTTGAGGCAGCGCAGCCTTTCGGTTTCGTCCTGCGTCTCGATGGACCGCAAATAAGCTTCGAGCGATACCTTCGCATCCACCACCACCCGGCATTCATTCGGAAGACGGACGATTAAATCGGGCCGCTGGTTGGTTTCGCCGAATAAGGTCTCTTGTTCGGCGAAATCGCAATACTCGAGCATTCCCGCCAGCTCCACCACGCGCCGGAGCTGCATTTCACCCCAACGGCCGCGTTGGATCGGCGATCGCAACGCAGTCTTAAGCTGATCGGTGGATTCGCGCACCCGTTCTTGCAAGCGCGTCAGCCCCTGCACTTGCGCAGTCAGGCCTTCGTAGGCGCCCACTCGCGAACGCTCGATCGATTGCACCTGTTCTTCGAAGCGTCGCAGCGACTGATTCACTGGTTCCACGAGATGCTTCATCTGATCCGAGCTGCGATCCAGAAAAAGTTGGCTGTTGCTCTGCAACGCCTCCGCTGCAAGCGCGCGGAACCTGTCTTCAAGCTGCTGCTGCGTCTGCGTCAGCAGTTTAAGCTGTACCTCCGCGATCTCCCGGCGCTTTGCGCTTTCAGCCTCACTTTCAATAGCCGTGCGCCGCGCGGTCTCGAGTTCGGCGCTCTGCCGCGTAATTTCGTCTCTCGTTTGATCGGCGGTTTGGCGCCATCGCCTCGCTTCGGACAATTGATAGGCCGCAAACGCCACAGCCGTGAACAGGCAAACCAGCAGAACGACGATCACTTCTTGAACCCCGTTTCCACCTTGAACTGCTCGAGCGTATTGAACACGATCGGGCAATAAACGGCACGATCCGGCATGTGCCACATCCGGCTAAGAAGCGATCCGTTTCCTTTTAAGAGATGTGGAAAAAACTCGCAGGTCTTGGGCCGTGCCTCATAGACCGAACACCGGTTGCCTTCGAGGAATACGCATCCGTTTTTATCGCGTTTCAATATGCGGCCTTCGTCCGCGCTCTCCACCGTGTATTCGCGCAGAAAATCCGGCAACCGAACTCCCAGATAGCGCGCCAATTGCTCCGCATCGCGCTCGCTGATCTGAGTCGTCGCTACGCGGCAACAGTTCGCGCAATCCGTGCAGTCAATCGCCTCTTCAACGCTCTGTGCAATGGACTTAAAGCGCCTTTCTACGAAATTGTGGCGTTTCATCCATGCCCGGAACCGTTGGTTTTCCTCGCGCTGTTTTTCGCCGAAACGCTCGATCTGCACGAGGTCCGTGATCACAATTACCAGTATCGCAGCAAGCAGTCCGGCCCGCGAACATTCTCCTATGCATTTGTTCTAATTGTCGCGCAACCCCAGATGCCCCTGATAATGGTGGCGTGGCAGATCAGCTCTCGTTGTCTATTTGGCTCGAACGCCCCTTTCAGACCAGCCGCTTACCACAATTCGAGAAGCTGCTGCGCTTATTTCCTTTCTCCCAACGGGAGCAGCCGGAGTCGCTCATTTCGATCCAGGCTGTCGCCGCTACAGAACCTCCGTTGCTGGAGCGCCCAATCAACGGACCCCCCGATATAGACGACGTTGTTGCGACCTTACGCGACTACCAAGGAGAGGACGTGGCTTATCACCTCGAGAGCTGGTGGGATCTTTGGCATTTTGAAACAGACTGGGAACTGAGGCCGACCCGCGTCTTGCTCTCCTGTTTTGCGCCTGAGTTCGACAACGGAACCGAGCGCTCCTCCGCTGAGCAGGAAGATCTGCGAATCGAATTTGGCCTGGATAGCCATTTCTTGCCTCGAAATGATGCTCCGGGCAGTACAAAAATGATCGAATCGAATATCCGGAGCTTGCTGCGCCTGGTCCACGAATTGGATCTCACGTTGGCTGTCGCCAAAAGAAAACTCGAAACGGAATCGGGCGAGAATTTCGCCGATCGCTTACAGGAAGTATTGACCAGTGGAACGCGGATTCAATAAGCTCTGCTCTTTTAGAACAGCGTCATCGGGATACTCTTCGAGCTGAAGTTGAAGCCGAACGAGATCCGGTTATCCGATACTCCGTTGTAGGGGCGCAGCGTGCCGTAATGAACAAAGTCATAGCGCACAAACGTCCCCACGTATCGGAATAGATTTATGCCATAATTGGCGCTGATTGTGGTTGTTGTATAGGACGAGCTGACGGAATTGGCGACGCTGGCGAGTCTGAAATAACCCCCTCCCGCGCTGAGGCTGGACCGGCGATTGAAACTGTGCGAGGCGACTCCGTTCAGATAATCGCTCCGCGAGGAAAGAAAATAGCCGTTGCCCCCGGGTGCCACGCCTTGACCGCCATTTAAGCTCACAATGTAGTGATGGAAATTATGGGAAGCCGAGACGGAAAAGCTGGGGATATAGGTAACCTGGTGATACGTGCCAAGTACGTATCCACCTACCGCTTGAGTCCCGATGATGAGCGTGACCGGCACAGTGACGATGCCGTTTGCATTACTTCGGCTTATACCGCCCGATACACCGACGGTCCAATGGTTGGGAAAGTAGTGTGTCAGGTTCAAGGAAACGCCGTCAACGGTTGCTTGACCGGCGTTGCGCTGGTATTGAAAGTAGCTGTGCACGTAGCTCCCGGAAACCGTCGTCCTGGGCTGCAGCCGGTACGACACACTCGCCGAACCGCTTCCGCCGGTCGCGCCGATCGAGCCAGGATAGTTATATCTCTGTAGCGAGAAGGCGCCTGAAAAGGAGTAGCTGAGACGCCGCGTCTGCTGATATGTAAGGCCGATCCCGGTTGAGAGGAACTTCGTCGCGGGACTGAAGGGATTCGAAACAATCGTATTCGAGGCCGTCTGATCGGAATTAAGAAACGTTCCACCGTAGCGATAGATTCCCGCGCCTGCGCTCCAGGAGAAGGTCCAGTGTCTGCTCAATCTCTTCACTAACCCAAGCGAGAGATTCTGGGTTATGCCGCTTGAGTAGTACGAGTTTTGGTAGTCCTGGTATCCACCCGCATAACTCAGCGATATCTCGCCGTTCTGGAACGAGTGCACCGTGTCGATTCCGCCGCCGACGTTGATGCCGAAGCTCCCGTTGTTGACCGTTTGCCCATTTCGCTCCACGGGCGCATACGAATCGTACACACCGCTGCCGTATGCGTAGATGTTAAAGAAGTCGTGCTCAAAAAATTCGCTGGCTAAGCTGACAATCGGATTTGGTCCCGAGGCATTTGGGGGCGCAGCGCTGGCTGTGGTTGGCTCCTGTGCAAAGCTGACCACGGGCACAAGCGAAATGAGCAGAAGAGCCGGAAATTTCAACAATCCTGAGGTCCCCATTAAACCTTTCAGTCTGCCGGACACGTCTTGTGGTGTCAAGCTGAGCGGTACCTGGAAACTGAACCGCGCGCGTCAGCAAGCGATTTTCACATGCTCACAAACTCATCGCGACAACCCACTGCCCACCGCCTACTCTGCCGTATCGGCATTTCTGCGCTCAAACCGTAGAGCCATACGATTTAGGGTAGGAGGAGCCGGCCCAAAGCCGGTAACGGCACGGCGCCTTCTTTTAATCCTCGTTCGTTGAATTCCGAGAGCCTGAAATCGGATCCTTGCCTGGTTCGATACGCATCGCGCATGCGATCCCAGCCGCGCCAGCCCACAAAATACATCGGAAGCTGGCAGGAAGACAGCTTGGCTCTCTGCAACTTCTTCTCCGCTTCTTCCTTTTCCTGAAACGTCTCGCGTATCATCAGATCCATCGCTTGCTGGTCCGTCATCCCCATCGTTTGTAGCTTAATATCGAGGATCGTATTAGCCACGACACGCAACATCTGCTTGCCAAATGTGAGGCGCATTTCAGGACTGTTGTCATAACCCGCGTCAATCATGAATTCGGTCGCATATACGGCCCAGCCTTCGACGTATGGTCCGTTTGAAAAAATGGCTCGCAGTGTGCGCCGCCAGGGCGGTTGCACCCGGTCTGCATATTCGAATTGAACGTAATGACCGGGCATGGCCTCGTGAATGGTTAAAATCTTCAGGCCCCAGTTATTGTACTCACGAAGTTTCGATTCGATGCGCTCCGGAGTCATATCACGGGCGAAAGGTGTGACCCAGTAATAAGCTCCCAACTGAGGTTCTAGCGCTGGAGCGGGCGCAAAACCTCCGACTGCATAGATTCCGCGCATGAACTCGGGCGTTGGAACCACCTGCAGGTTGTTAGTTCCCGGCAACGCTAGCAAGTGATGATCCTTGACAAATTGCGTGGTCGCTGCCAGATCGCGTTTCGCCTCCCCAAAATAGGTTTCGGGCGTGGCGTGCTGCCGGGCAATCCGATCCAAAACTTGTGAGATCAATGGATTGAGATCCGCCGACGGAGTCTTGCCCGGGAAGAGCTTCGGATAGATCGCCAGCGCCTCCTTGCGCATTTCCTGTCGTAAGCTTTCGAGCTTAGCTTCGGCGTCCGCAAGAGCCTGCTGCGGTGTGTCGCCCGTCGCGAGCGTCAGACTAAATTTTTGCGCGTATAGTCGCGGACCTAAGCGCCAGTCGCTGGTGTGGCGGCTCAGTTCCTTCTCGAGAAAGTCATTGAAGGACGAGAGCGCACGTACCGCATTCGTTGCCGCGCGATCATAGCGGGCCTTTAGATTCTCCGGGATCTTTTCGCGAATTGTCTTTTCGATGAGATTCAGGTTGCCTTGATTCTCCTGTCGCGCCACTTCATTCCAGATTTCCGGCGAATCCATCAGGTTGGCCTTTGCCGTTTCGAGAAAGGCGGGAATCTTTTCAATTCGCGAAATGATTTGGCCCAGCCGCTTCGATTCGGGAGCGTAATTCAGGATCAATGGAAGGTAAATGGCATTTCCGATCGTTTCTACATAAACCGTCGGATTGTGACGATAATTTCTAAATTGTTCGAAATCGAATAACTGCGATTGGCAAGCCAGCTTGATGACCTCCACGTCTGCTCGCGATTCCGGCGAGAGACGCCGCGTTCCCAACCGGTTCGCCGAATCAAACGTGCCATGGAAGAATGCGATTTCCCGCTGAATTCCCGAAGGCGAATAGTCGTCCAGCAGTTCGTCGAGGTGTCGTCCGTGATGTTCGTGATAGCCCTGTGCCGTGGCGTTGGAGGGCGTTAGCGCGAGACTCTCCTGGACGAACCTTTCTGCCAGATCGCGCACCTGATCCTCGTCCGAGGTCGAAACCTGGCGGCACGATACCAACCCGAGAGACAGAAGGACGGCAAAACTAAAGGAGCGCATGTCTCACTTTTTCCAAATCCGCCGGCTCGCCGAATTTGATCCCTTGGAGCGATGGATCAATGTTTCTCAAAAGTCCAATAAGAACCGAGCCGGCACCTACTTCGACCGCCCGTGTTATTCCCTTCTGCGCCATCGTAGCGATGCTGTCGCGCCATAGCACCGGGTTAGGAATTTGCTCGAACAGCCCTCGTCTCGCCTCTTCACCGCGTGTGATTTCGCGAGCCTGCCAATTATTGATTACGGGAACGCAAAGATCGTGGAAGACTGTCGCATCGAGGTCGGCGCGCATCTTCTCCTGCGACGGGCGCATCAGTGGGGAGTGGAACGGAGCGCTCACCGGCAGTAAAATCGCTCGCTTTGCTCCGGCAGCTTTGGCCAGATGCATCGCACGCTCGACCGCGCCCGCGTGACCGGCTACCACAACTTGGTCCGGAGAGTTCAGGTTGGCCGCCGTGACTACCTCGCCCTGTGCCGCCTGCTCCAATACCGCATCCAGTTTGTCCTCCGGCAACTTAAGAATTGCCGCCATCGCCCCTATGCCTTGCGGAACCGCTTCCTGCATATATTGACCGCGTTTCTTCACCAGCCGCACCGCATCCCTCAATTCGAGCGACTGAGCGGCTACCAGAGCGGAATATTCACCCAGGCTGTGACCCGCCACCAGATCGGGAACAAACCCTTCCTTCCGCAACACGCGAAACGCGGCAATCGATACCGTCAGTAAGGCCGGTTGGGTATTTTCTGTTTTCTTCAGTTCTTCTTCCGGCCCCTCAAAGCAGACTTTGGAAAGCGCGAAACCGAGCGCACTGTCCGCCTCCTCGAAAACCTGGCGTGCCTCGGAAAATTGATCGGCCAGTAATTTCCCCATGCCGGCATATTGAGAGCCTTGCCCTGGAAACAAGAAAGCAGTGCCTGTCATGGAAATAAATTAATGTCCTGAGCGTTGCGCATGCTTTTGTCATCTTAAAGCCCCGAAAAATCGCCTCGGTCATGATTTTGATGCGCACCCCCCGGCGCGGACACGCCGATCTGTTCTATAGTGAAGACAAGAATGAAAAAGAAACCGGCTGCCGAGCCAATCATCTCGCCAGAGATTTTGGAGATGGCGAAAAAGTCGGTGCAAGGGGAGCATCCAATTCCAAGGACGCGCTGCGCGGTTTGTGGCGGAGATTGTACGCCGCTGACCGGACCGCATCCCAGCGACGAAAATCTGTGTTGGGTTTGCCGGCGTCTGAAAATCAGCGCCTGGCGCGACTCAGACCAGCAGATTTCCGCGCAGGAATAATCCTCGCTCGCCCCACGAACATTCTCACTCTCTCAGCTCAAGGTCTCGGCGCTATAGCGCGCAATCAGACCGGTCCGGACCGCCATACGATAGATGCGTGCGAAGAACGCGCAGGCAAGCAGGATATAGGCGATCGCCAGACACGCGGCGATCGGAAGATCCGCGCTTGAAGTCGGGCGCCTTGCCACAATCGCGCGCAGGCCTTCAAACACGTAGGCGGGTGGCAGCAGGTGAGCGAAATATTGCATCCATCGCGGAAGCGTAGCTATGGGATAGAACACCCCGGCAAATGGCGAGATCAGCGCCGGTATGGGCCAGATGAACCACTCCGCCGCGGGACCGAGACGCAGCACAATGCCCGCTCCCAGGATCCCGATCGCGATACCGAACAGAAACAGCACGAGTAAGAACGGAATCACTGCGAACCCGTAAGCGAAGAAGGAAAGACCGAACACCGTCAATGCGAGAACGATCATGACAACCAGCCCGATCGCGCTCGTCCCGATACTCGAAAGCACCAGTCCGCTCAGATATTCGGCGATCGATAGTGGGCTCGCGAAGAGATTCAGGAAATTGCGTGACCAGACGTCTTCGAAGAATGTTGTTGTCACGCCTTGCATGACACGCGCGAAGAAGTCCCACAGGAGCACGGCCCCAAGCAGCGCAGGCACGAAGTTGAAACCCGACGACGCGACGCTATTGAGGTATCGCGTAATAAATCCCCACAGCACGATGTCAATCGCGACCCATGCAAATAGCGGCAGCAGGCGCGCCGGGCTACCGCGCATCAGATAGTACTGGCGCAGCACGATCGCCGCGGCGCGACGGAATTTCATCGTTCTATCTGCTCGATCCGGAGCGGTTCTCGGGCGACCGCGACGAACAGATCTTCGAGCGTCGCTTCCCCATGCTCCCTCGCCAATGTTTTCGGATCGCCTTCGAGCAGGATCTTCCCATGCGAGAGAAATAGCGCCCGATCGCAGACCTCTTCGACTTCATACATGTTGTGCGAGGTCCACAAAACCCCTACGTTGCCTTCGGCGGCAAATTCGCGAATCGTGCGTCGTATGTCGCGCGCCGTTGCGGGATCTAACGATGCGGTGGGCTCATCCAGCAAAAGCAGTTGCGGCCGGTTCAGCAACGCTTTCGCCAGACCGACGCGGGTCTGCTCGCCGGAAGATAGGACCCCGCATTTCACATTTCTGAAATTTGTGAGATCGAACTGTTGGAGCAGCGCCTCGATCCGTTCCGAAAGATTTCGCACGCCATAAATCAAACCGAAAAACCGCAGGTTTTGAAAAACAGTCAGATTACCGGGGACCGGCGCGTAAACCGCCGCGAAATTCGTTCGCTCGAGAGCCTGGCTGCGCTGTTTTGCGACATCCAAGCCATCGATCCGGATCGTTCCCGATGTCGGCGCGAGAACGCCAAGAATCATATTAATCGTCGTCGTCTTGCCCGCGCCATTAGGCCCAACCAGGCCTACGATTTCGTTGCGAAGAACGGAAAACGAGATCTCGGCGACTGCCGCTGTCGAGCCGTATTCTTTGCGCAGACTTGAAACCGTGAGGGCACTTGGGCCCGAAGAGTCTGTCGCCTGGTGCAGCTTCACCCCTAGATCCCCAGAATGAACTACCGGTCGAACGAAGCTCATTTCGACATCGCGGTAGCGCGGTCCGGCGATGGACCCTGGCGGCAAAGCCTCATCGAGGCGCTGAAGCTCGGCCGGACTCAACGCAATGCTTGCGGCGCCGACGTTCTCCTCCAGATGCCGCCGCTTGGTCGTTCCCGGAATCGGCACGATATTGTTGCCTTTATGCAGCAGCCACGCGAGCGCAATCTGCCCGGGCGTCACATGCTTTCCCTTCGCCAGGTCGCCAACGATTGAAGCCGTGCGCAAATTCTTCTCCAGATTCTGGCCCTGAAAGCGCGGATCGTTGCGCCGCCAGTCGTTTTCCGGATATTCTTCGGCGTGCTTGACAGCTCCCGTCAGAAAACCGCGGCCCAGCGGAGCAAACGGGACCAGCCCGATCCCGAGCTGGTTAATCACGGAATAATCTGTGGCTCCAGGTTGCGTTCCCATAACGAATATTCACTTTGGACCGCGGAAATCGGATGTGTCGCATGTGCGCGGCGAATCGTCGATTCCCCCGCTTCAGACAGACCAAGAAAGCGAACCTTGCCTTCTTCCACCAGGCGAGCCATCGCTCCCACGGTCTCTTCAATCGGTACGTTCGGATCGACCCTGTGCTGATAGAGCAAATCGATAGTGTCCGTCTCCAAGCGCCGCAGCGATGCTTCCGCGACTTCCCGGACGTGCTCCGGACGGCTGTCGGTGCCGACGTTTCTACCCGCTTCGAACCGCCAGCCAAACTTGGTCGCCAGGATTACCTGGTTGCGGCGGTCTTTTACCGCCCGCCCAAGCATCTCTTCATTGGTAAATGGCCCGTACGCTTCCGCGGTATCGAAGAAATTCACGCCCAGCTCCATCGCGCGGTGGATGGTGGCGATGGATTCCTGTTCGTCCGCGTCGCCGTACGCAAGACCCGTCATGCCCCAGCACCCCAGGCCCACTGCCGAGACTTCCAAGCCTTGATTCCCCAACTTCCGTCGTTTGAGCATCGTCTTTCTACAAGCTTAGGAGATGGTTTTCTTTGGCCTGCCGATATAGGTGGCAAATCTGTCCATCGACAGAAGTGATTCCGGCTCGGCTCAACAAACGAGGTGCTGGAGAATTCTGGGGATGGCCTGGAAAGAGAGTCGACTCTTGGATGAACGCTTGAAGTTCATCGCGGAAGTGCCGAAAGGCGAGAGATCCATAAGACAATTGACGGATCATTCGCCTCGTGAAGCAGTGTAATCAAGGACGAGAACAGTCAGGTCGTCGCCTTGTGATACGGACCATTGCTGGACAGTGGCAATGATTCGATCTGCGGTTTCGGGAGCTGTCAGGTCAGCAGTCGCTTGCAAGAGAGCGCTGAGTCGTTCTTCACCAAATTCCTCGTCACGGGAATTCACAGCCTCCAAGATGCCGTCTGTATAGAGCAGCAATCGATCGCCCAAAATAAGTGGGCGCGACACCGTTGTGTACGTAGCGGAGGAGAAGGCGGCAAGCATTAGACCGTTTTCAACGACTCTAATCACTTCTTCGTTCCGAAGCAGCAACATCGCTGGGTGAGCGGCGGCGGAGTATCGAAGCTCTCCCTTCGCGGCGTCAAGGTAGACGTAGGCAGCAGTAACGAACTGTTTCTGTGTGTTGCCCAGTAGAGTAGCGTTTATCCCGTTCAGGAGGTCTGAGGGGCTGGTTGCATTTGCGATTTGCGCCGCCGCAGCCAGCTTAACCATGGAAGCGATGAGTGCCGCCGGGACGCCATGCCCCGAAACATCGGCGATCAAAATGCCAGCCTGTCTGTCATCGGCGAGTAGAAAATCATAGAAGTCGCCGGCAACAGACGTCATTGGAACGTAGCGCGCAGCAACGCAAAAGCTGGCTGAAGTTGGAAAACCAAACGGAAGGATCGAGACCTGAATGCTACGGGCGATCTCAAGTTCTTTTTGAATGTTGCTGAGTTGCTGCTCCTGAGCCAAAGCCCGACGCCCTGCGACCATCCCCAGACAAGCAAGTAACACCATGAAGCTGAAAGGCTCGATGTTGTAGTAGTGCGGGAAGACACGAACGATGTTGTTGTAAAGAGCGCAGGCACAAAAGAAGAGCACGCCCCAGCGGATGATCGCTACGTCACGATCGCCGTGCCTGACCCGCAATAGAGCGACGACCAGAACAAAAAGCGCCGCGATTACGAGGAAGTTATTTACTTCGTCAATAAATGTTCTGTAGCCCAATGCAAGGGTTACAAGCGCGAGACTCACCGCAATGGGCCAAACACAGTTTCGAAGGATTCGGCCCAACTTGCCAAGCAGGTTTAGGGCTTCAAAGAAGAAGAATGCGGGTATTGGAACCAGGAAACCGATAGCCAAGCCGATCCGGCTTAGGGCGGGCTCTTGAACGCCCAGGCTCCAGAGGGGCTGGTACTCCACCACCATATGGGCACCGTAAAGCCCGGCGAACGCCGCAAACCAAAGAAGCAAGGGATCGAGCCGTCAACGCAATAGGGAGAACGCACCAGCAAGTAGACCGACCGTTGTGATCGCTGCCCCAACAAGCAAAAACACTTGGCTTTGATTGAAAACTCCCAGGAAAACACTTCTGGGGAACTGCGGGTCAGGCACAATCATGAGATATTTGCAGCCCTCGTCCAACGGGATAGCCGAGCTGTGTTAACTCTGTGATACGCGATCTCCTTCGACCTCGCCCCTTCGTCGCCGAAGTAAGGCCATGAGGATCGAAAGGAAGAGAATACCAGCGCCGAACTCATTGGCGACATAATTTGTCTTGTTGTGAACGGTTAGCGGATCGACGAAGAAGGATTGAATGAATGTGTTGTGTGAAGCGTGCAGGATCACGCAGGGCCAGATGCTGTCCGACTTGACGCGCAACCAAGTCAGACAAAGGTGAGAAACGGCAGCATGATCGTCAGCAGAGAAAGATAAAACCAGACCGGAGAATCGCTACTTACACAAAAATCGGGATACTATCAAAATTCGGACACTACCGACACTACCGATGTTCCGAGTCATTCTTGACCACGACACCTCCTTTCATAACGAATGTGACGTGGCGAACAACATTTATGTCGGCGAGCGGATCTCCGTCCACTGCGATCAGATCAGCATATCTACCCGGCTGAAGGCTGCCCACCTCGTTCTCCCAGCCCATCAACTCAGCGGCATTCACGGTCGCGCATCGAATGGCTTCTAAGGGAGTCAGCCCCCTCCTGACGAGGCTCGTTAACTCTTCCGCATTTCTTCCTTGTAGACGAACGTTACTGGCATCAAATCCAGATGCCATTTTTACTCCTAGCTTTTTGGCCAGATGAATCTCGTTCTCAATTCCTTGTAAAAAAGCATCCCTTTGCTGGCGTTGCTCCGGAGTAATGGGATCATTTTTTCGTGTTTCGATAAGGTCATCAATAACCCCGACGGTCGGAACCAAAAATATACCCTTCGCTTTGATCATCTCAATTGCAGCCTGGTCAGCTCCATGCCCGTGCTCTATAGAGTCAACGCCCGCGTTAACCGCATTCTTAATACCGCTGGCAGTTGTCGCGTGCGCGGCAACTTTAAGCCCCTGACGATGAGCTTCTTCTACTACGACTCGCATCTCTTCAACAGTCAGCGTTGGATGCCGCCAATCAGCATACAACTTAATTAGATCTGCGCCATGACCTATTTGCTCCCTAGCTGCCCGACGCGCTTCCTCGGGCCCGCTAATCATCTGGGCGCCGGTAGGGAAATTCAGGAGATCGGGAGAGATGCCAAACGGCTCGTATTGACCAAGAGCGGCAATGGCCCTAGTTGCAACTTGCATGCGCGGCCCTCTTACCAGACCCTGATGTATGGCTTCTCGCAAATCAACATCCGCATACATAGTTCCTTCGTTCTCTACATCACGAACCGTCGTGAATCCAGCCTCCAGGGTCAACTGCGCGTCTGCCGCTCCTTCCAAAGTTCGGAATGCCTGCGACTTAGTCGCAAGGCCTAACGTATAACCATCCTCCGTGTCGGCGAAACGTGCCATTAAGTGCGTATGGCAGTCGATCAGCCCAGGCAAAACCGTCAATCCGTGTAAATCGATTACTTGGACTCCTTTGGGTACGTGCTGCCGAAGTTCTGATACCGGACCTATTTCTCGGATGCGTTCGCCTTCGATCCACAGCCCACTGCCATCCAAATACAAGCCGCTGCGGACATCCAATATCTTTCCCGCTTCCATGAGGGTAGATCGGATTGGCGGTGTCGTTTGCGCAACCGCACACAATGCAGAAAACAGGCTCAAAACATAACTAGCGAACCGTTGGAATTGCATTCTACATATCAAACCACACTCCCTTGCACCGTCACAAACACGAATTGTGCGGCGCGAACAAGCTCAAGGCTGGCGAAACGTAAGCTCTACCGCTTCCCAAGAGTGTCATCGAGCTATAACTACCGCCCGTATGCCGATCTGGTCGTCAAGTATAGATCAACCCTGGGCCGTTACTCATGATTTATCTAGGTCCAGCTATGTAAGCGGGTGGGAGCAGGGCGTGACAGAAGATGAACTACCCTGGGCCGATTACAGTCTGCCAGTCAGGTTAATCGCAGACGAACCTCGACGCACCCAAGCGTAAACGCGAATGGGAATGGCCCAGGGTCACTCGTTCGATACAAGCCGTCGAAGAAAACCAGTGCTCGGTCGCCGAGATCTCCATCAAACTGAAAGCTGGGCTTCCAGGGCCCTGTGTGCCACCCACGGTCGTCAGCCGTCATGATTTGGATGGGCTGATGCCAGCCGGGAAAAGTTTCGAAAGGCCTCTCGGCTCTGCACCACCATAGTCCGGTTTCGGGCGGCGGTGCGCCTGCTCCTGCCCATACGCGCGAGAATATCGCGTCGAATTCGCCATCGCGCTTTCGAACACAGAAATCGAACATCTTCAGTTCAGGTGGCGCAAAGATCCGGTGCTGGCCCCACCCGCTGCTGCCGCTTTCGCTCTCTGCGTAGCCATGCACCAAATAGTTCTCCTGATTGGACCCTGCGACGTACCACATCTTCCATTTGCCATCGTGGTAAACGAGGTTGGGTTCGTAGACGCTGCCGTGTTCCCATTCTTCGTTCGCCGCGAACGCCGGCTGAGGCTGATCTTCCCAAGTCTCGCCGTTCCATTCGAGGAAGCCGATCGAGTACGGACCCCAGAGATTCTCGGCCGCACCGGCGTAATAGATCCGCTCCACGAATTCGCCCTTGGCCGGATCCCATCCGTTCACATAAGACGGGCAGTGCCGTCCGCCGTTGCCATCCCATGCTCTGCTGAGATCACGTTTTGCCAGCGGCGCCAGCCTTCCTGATTCTTCCCGGCTAATTTGCCACCCGGTGGCCGAAAGCGGGGCTCCTGGGGGAAGTGACGCGCTGAAAAGATCGGTCGCCCCACGCCCGTCCACTTGGCCTGCGAGGTACATCCACCAGTGCTCACCACGCCGAACCACGCTCGCGTCCAGAAGATCCGAACCGCCTGTTCCCGTAGCAGGGTCATGAGGATCGAAGATCTTTACTTCAGTTCCCAACTCAACTTTGTGGGACGACTGGCGCATCGATCCCATTGTCGGTGGTTCATCAAGCGCGGTAAATCCGCAGAACCGACATTGCCCACCTGTAGTCGCCAAGGGTAGGTCTACGCATGGCCGTTACGGCGGATTTATTCGAACTTGAGGCCGCTCAGTTTTCGGTTTGCGCTGGATTCAATAAACAGCTCCTCTTGCACTTCTACAAGAGCTGTGTCAGAATTTTGTAGAAGGATAAGGGGACCGCATGTATGAGCAACGCATAGACCTGCCGCAAGGAACCGTGGATCTATTGATTCTGCGTATTCTCTCGATGGGATCTCAGCATGGCTGGGGCATCTCCGAGCGCGTTCAACAGATTTCAGGCGACCAGCTTTGCATCCAGCAAGGATCGCCGTATCCCGCACTGCACAGGCTGGAGCGGCGTGGCTGGATCAACGCTCACTGGGGCACGTCTGAGAACAACCGCCGCGCTAAATACTATGAACTCAGTAAGAGCGGCCGCCGGCAACTGGAGTTGGAGACGGCAAGTTGGAACAAACTGACGGCTGCCATGGCTCAAGTGCTGGGAACGGCATAGATCTGCTCTATATAGATCTGCGCTATGCTGA
Source organism: uncultured Acidobacteriaceae bacterium (assembly GCA_963722935.1). Lineage (GTDB taxonomy): Bacteria > Acidobacteriota > Terriglobia > Bryobacterales > Bryobacteraceae > Bog-105. The sequence goes on from CAVROY010000005.1 coordinate 72,939, forward strand.
ACGATTTATTCTTTCGGATTCGCCACCTGCTCCGGCGAAACGTCGCTGCGGAGGAGCTTGAACAGGAACTGCGCTTTCATCGTGAACGCCAACTCGAAAAATACAGGCAGTCCGGCTTGGGAGAAGCAGAGGCTTTGCGACGGTTACGAATGAGCTTCGGCGGCGTTGACCAGGTCAAGGAGGAATGCCGGGAAGCCTGGGGAACCCGCTTACTCGAGACCCTGCTTCAGGATCTTCGCTACGGTTCGCGCGTGCTCCGCAAATCACCCGGATTCACCATAATTGCCCTACTGACGCTTGCCTTGGGAATCGGCGCAACCACGGCAATTTTTTCGATCCTCTATGGCATTCTGCTGCGCCCGCTACCCTACAAGGACGCCTCGCGCTTGATCATGCTGCACGAGACCACGCCGAAAGTAGGTTTGGTGAGCGTTTCGTACCCCGACTTTCTGGATTGGCGGGCTCAGAATACCGCCTTTTCGGAGATGGCGGCGGTGAATAGCGTCGGATTTAACCTTTCCGGAATTAATCAGCCGCAAAACGTATCCGGAGAGGCCGTTTCCCCCAATTTCCTTTCGATGTTGGGTATGCGTCCGATTCTCGGCCGCGACTTCGACGCCTCCGAGGAGAAGGCGGATGCCGCCGCCGTGGTGTTGTTGAGCTATCCGCTTTGGCAATCGCATTTTGGCGGCGACCCGAACGTCGTTGGGCAAACCATTGCTCTCGACGGCCGCGCCTTTAGCGTTATTGGTGTGCTGCCGGCCGGCTTCCGATGGACAGAAAAAACGGACCTCTTGGAGCCGATTGGTGTTTGGGTCGCCGGCCATCCCTCCTCGCACCATCGCGATCAACGCGGCGATATGATCGTGCTGGGTCGATTAGCGCCGCACGTCAGCTTCGAGCGCGCACAAGCCGAGATGCGAGGCGTCGCTGTCCGCCTGGCAAACGCCTACCCCTTCAGCAATGGCCAATTCGGCGTAGCGCTGCAGCCCATCCGCGACGTGTTCGTGAGCGATATACGTCCCGCGGTGATTCTGCTTTTTGTCGCCGTTACCTTTGTGCTGCTGATCGCCTGTGCCAATGTGGCGAACCTCTTCCTGATGCGCGGCGCCGGTCGCAGCCGGGAAATCGCCCTGCGCATCGCAATCGGAGCTACGCGCAGCCGCATCGTCGCGCAAATGCTGGCGGAGAGCCTCATCTTGACATCGCTGGGAGGCCTGGCCGGTTTGGCTCTTGCAGTGGTACTGATTCGCGGCCTGGTGCGGCTGATGCCCGCGGCCATGCTCGCGGGCGCCCCCGTCGGCCTCAGCGGTCCGGCGCTTCTTTTTACAGCCGCCGTGGTGCTCCTTTCTGCCTTCCTTTTTGGACTTGCGCCGGCCCGACGCCCCGCCAAAGCGGATCTGCAACTGGAGCTGAAACAGGGTGGCAGAACCGTCGGCGGGGGCGCTTCTCAGGCCCGCTGGCGCGTGATTCTGGTTGTGGCGGAGATCTCCCTGGCGCTCGTTTTGCTGGTTGGCGCGGGGCTCATGATGAAGAGCCTCTTCCGCCTGTTATCTGTCGATGCCGGAATTCGAACCGAACATGTGCTGACCATGCAGATCGATTTGCGGACCGCTCAGTACGACAAGGATCCGGCCATCCTGAACTTTTGGGACCGATTACTCGCCGCCGTCGCCCAGCTACCCGGCGTTCAGGTAACCGCGCTCGGAACGAACTTGCCGCTCACGGATGATCATGACCGAACCGACATCACAATCGCCGGTATGGACCCGCCTAAACCGGGAAGCTATCCCCATCCCGACATTCACATCATCAGTCCGGAATACGTCAACGCGCTCGGTCTGCATCTGGTGCGGGGCCGCGCGTTCACAGACGACGATAATGAGCACGCGCCAAAAGTGGCAATCATCAACTCCTTGGTAGCCAGGCAACTGTTTTCAGGGCGCAATCCGATTGGCGGGCGCTTTCACTTCGGCCAAATGGACGATAAAGCGCCGCCGTGGCTCACCGTCATCGGAGTCGTGGGTGACACGAAACTGTATGGGCTTGCGAATCCCTCTCGTCTCGAAGTGTACGTTCCTTTCCATCAGGCCGTCACGGGCTCAATGAAGCTGATTGTAAAATCAGCGACCGAACCGTCCTCCCTGACGTCCGAGGTTCGTAGCGCCGTCGCTTCCCTGGACAAAGATCAGCCCGTGTTTGATATCGAGACGATGGACCAATACGTTCGCGATTCGGTTTCCACCCGCCGAATTACGTTCTTCGTCCTCGGCTGTTTCAGCGCGCTCTCGCTGGTATTAGCCGGCGTCGGTATCTATGGCGTCATTTCCTACTCGGTCGCGCAACGCACGCGGGAAATCGGGATTCGCGTGGCGCTAGGCGCACGTTCAGGTGATGTGCTGCAAATGGTAATCACACAAGGAGCGAAGATTGCTATGACCGGGGTTTTTATCGGTATCGCGGCTTCCCTTTGCCTGACCCAATTGATGTCAAAACTCCTTTTTTCCGTCAGTTCGACAGATCCGCTTACGTTCGTCGTGGTAGCGCTTGCAATCTTGTTTACCGCGTTGCTTGCCTCCTGTGTACCAGCGAGGCGAGCGTTGCGTGCTGACCCAGCAAGTACGTTGCGCTTTGAATAGTGCAACATTTAGTCGCCCCTTGTCGCAAGGGTAGATCTACGCATGGCCCGTTTTGGGCGAGCAATCCTGAGTGGGGTCGAACAATAGCGGAACCAGTAGCCCTAAACTCTCCTCATAATTTGTCCTACTCGTGGCCTTGCCTGTTCATCCGCGGCTTCACTGAAGCTTCTTCAGGTGGATTGGCGTCGGCGAGGAAGTCCCTTTGCCGAGGACTCGGCTCCAGGTGGTTCACGGAACGGTTCCACCGAAATGCGCTCGTAACACACTTCCAGCACGGTCAGGTATTCTGTACCGCCCGGCGCTTCGAGAATTACACGATCGCCCGCTGCCGACTTCATCAATGCGCGCCCCAGAGGCGACACCCAACTGATGTGGTTGCGGTTGAGATCGACCTCGTCGGTGCCTACGATGCTCACGACTCGCTCCGTTCCCGCAGCATTGGTATAACGCACGGTCGCTCCGAAGAATGCCCTTGTCGCTGCCTGCCCCGCTCGCGGAGTTTCTGGGTCAACCACTTCCGCGGATTCGATTTGCTTCGTGAGAAAGCGAATCCGCCCATCGATCTGGCGCAGCCGCCGCTTGCCGTACTGATAGTCGGCGTTTTCACTGCGATCGCCGTTGCTCGCAGCCCACGCCACCACCTCCGTCACGGCCGGGCGCTCTCTGATGAGCAGAAACCGGTGCTCATCTTTGAGGCGCTGCAGGCCGCTCGGCGTTATGTAGTTCTTGCTTTGCGTCGCGGGTTCGTCACTTTGCGGTTTTCTCGTAAACCCTTTTCGCATATCTTAGTCTCTCCAGCGGGTGCCATAAAGCTCTTAGGAAATGGATAGTGCGATGCCCTTTCATCCGTTCTCGCCTCAATTCTGCGCTGAAATTGTTCAAGCACGATCGCCTATTGATCCTATCCATCACCGGAAAAGTGCCGGCGAAGGCATGGCGAGGTGGAATACTCGCGCAAAGTCGCCATGTGTGAATCTACCCTTCGCTCTAAGAACGAAGCCGACCGCGCGGCGGACGCTGCGCGTGATCCGATTGAGCTGTAGGTAAGCTCGTCTCAGTATGAACTTGACGGAGTTGTACCGACCTGTTGGGCAAGGGGAGTTTGAGCGTATTGCGGCGACTGGATTTCGACGGTTTCCGGCACGCTTACCGGCACAGCCTTATTTCTACCCAGTGCTAAAAGAGGAGTACGCTATTCAGATCGCCAGAGATTGGAACGCGAAAGATCCGGATTCAGGGTGTCGAGGATACGTGCTACGCTTCCGTGTTCGAAGTGAGTTTTTGAGTAGATATGAGGTTCGAACAGTTGGGTCGGCGGTTCACCGCGAGTACTGGATCCCTGCAGAAGAGCTAAACGATTTCAATGAAAATATCGACGGAGAGATCGAGGTTGTCGCTCAGTTTATGGGTCAGCAATCAAGAACCGGCTGAAGTTTCAGGCCGCATGGTCCCTAGCTGCCGATCCAGTTATCCGACACAACACGTCGTTCGATGATAATGGCATAGACTCCGCTCCAGTCGCACTGCCATCGCCAACCTTTCTTCGTGCCAGGAGCATTGTGTTCGATGCAGTCGGTCGCAGCTTCCGTCGAAAGAAGAGCAAGGCAATGAACACACCTGGGTGAAGCACCCGATTCGGTACCGCACCTCTTCGCGCCGAATCACTCCAGATTGTCTTAAGGGGCCTACGGCCCACGAAACCTCATGAAAATGACTTAGAGGGTTTCTCCGGACTTGGCCGCCCACGGCTTGGTCCACGCTCAGAGCTAACATTGCAGCTGGCCAGAGCGGCGAGATCGAGAACTCAATGGAGAAGTTAACGCCGTCAGATTGTCTGATCCGGAGCGTGCGTGTTGAGCGAATAAATAGGCATTGCCTTCTCCCGCTGGGAGTGGTGATAGCCTGCGACCTTGATTAACGTACTTGCGGCACGCTCTCCGCTCGCGCCGGGAGGAAGCGTGATGTCTTACAGAATAGCCGGAATCGATGTTCATAAAAGAATGTTGGCCGTAGTTGTTGCCGATGTGCACGTCGAAGGCGAGTACCAGTTTGAACGACGCCATTTTGGCAGTACCCCCGAGCAGCTGCGATTATTGGCGGAATGGCTGCTGGAGCAGATGGTGGAAGAAGCGGTGATGGAATCCACGGCTCAATATTGGAAACCGGTTTGGGGAGCACTGGAGCGGTACTGGAAGCCGAGTTGCCAGAAGCGGGAAGGTGCCGACCCTCTTTCGGGAACCTTGCATCTGGCGCAGGCGCAATCTAATCGCGGGCGGCGAGGACGAAAGAGAGATTTCCCCGACGCCGAACGACTGGTGAAACGGCTGGTGGCTCACGAACTGGTGCTCAGCTTCGTGCCGGATGTCGAGCAGCGTCTTTGGCGCACGGTGATGCGTGGAAAGTACCAATTGAGGCGCAATCATGTGCGGTTGCAAAACCAATTAGAGGCTCTGCTGGAAGAAGCGCATATTAAGTTGTCCAGCCTAGTCTCAGATCTGCTGGGAGCCAGCCAGCGCCCGGCGCATGCTGCAGGCACTGGCGGAGGGGGAAACCGACCCCGCGGCTCTGGCCGCGTTGGCCGATACACGCTTGCGTGCTACGCCGGCACAGTTGCGTGACGCGCTCGGCGCGTGCAGCGAGTTGAATCCCGTCTATCGCCGGCTGCTGAAGATGGCGTTAAAGGAATTGCAACTGATCGACGAGCAGATCGGACAACTAGACCAGGAGATGGCGGGCCTGCTCAAGCAGCATCAGGACGCAGTACAGCGACTGGCGGAGGTGCCCGGCCTGGGACCGGATTCTGCACAGCAGATCATCGCCGAAGTAGGTGTCACAGCGGCGACTTTTGCTTCGCCCAAAAATCTGTCCTCATGGGTGGGCGCGTGTCCTGGAGACGAAGAGAGCGCGGGGATAAACAAGAGCACCCGCTGCCCTACGGGCAACCGCCACATGCGAAGAATCCTCAACCAGGCGGCTAATGCCGCAGTCAAGAACAAAGGAAGCATCTTCGAGGTCGTGTATCGCCGGCTGGTACCGCGCCTGGGACACGGGCAAACCATCGGAGCAATCACGCATCGGCTTTGTCGATTGATTTGGATCATTCTGCACCAGGGGGTCAGTTACGAGGAACGAGGTCCGGCCGTGAGTCATAAATCGAAGCGACGCCGCACATCGAGAATGATTAGGGAGCTCCGTACCCTGGGCTACGAAGTACAGCCGCTGAGCGTTCAAACGGGCAACGCTTGAGTGCGGAGCGAGCATTTTCGACCTTGAGTCATAACGTCACTGGCGGATCTATCCGGCTTGCGCTCACTTCCGGCTGGCGCGTCATTTCGACTCGTAATCGCAAGCCAACAACATCCGTGGGCTGTGTAGGTTGTGTATCATGGCCCAACGCTATGGTTTTTTCTGATCTCTCACTCTCAAGGCGCTTAGAGAGTGCGGAAGGACATGCGTGCGCCGAGTTCGCTCAAGCACGGCGGCGTTTTTTCCCTGAGAGCCGCGCTGAGACGATGGAATGTGGCGGCGCCTGCGCGGTCTTCGATGGTATCGATTCCCCTGCGACCCAGACTTTTGGACTCGGAATTCTTGAGGAACTGAACACAGAGACACTTGATCGCATTGAGGGATTCTTCCTCGAACGCGGAGCGCCAGTCAAGCATGAAGTTAGTCCGCTGGCCGGAGTCCCTGCGGCAGATTTGCTTTGCAGTCGCAACTACAGGCCGATTGAATTCAGTAGTATTCTCTATCGATCTGTTGAACGACCGCGGGCTGATGAGCACCAGAACATTCAGGTGCGGGTAATCCGAGAGGAGGAAGGGCAACTCTGGGCTCAGATAAATGCGCGGGGCTGGTGTCACGAACATCCAGAGCTGCTGGAGTTTCTTCAGAACAGTGGTTTGCTGGCATCATCTCGAGAGAATGGTGTGAGCTTCCTGGCGGAATATGATGGTGTTCCTGGTGCGGCCGGCGGGTTGAGTCTATACAACGGGGTCGCATTATTTGCAGGCGCGGCGACCGTTCCCGAACTGCGCGGCCGGGGCTTGCAGGCAGCGCTGCTGGCGGAGCGCATGCTCTACGCCTTTGACCATGGTTGCGATTTGGCAATGATGGTCGCAGAAGTGGGCAGCAGTTCACAGCGCAACGCAGAGCGCAAGGGCTTCAACATCGCATATACGCGAACGAAATGGCGGCTCTGCGGCTCCTCTTGATCATTCCTTCCGGCATTTCGGCAAAAACCGCGACATCGCGATGAGCTCTCCGGAACGGGACCGCTCCTTTCCAATCAATTTGATGTTTTCGCCTGAGTCGAGACTTTGGGTGACGGCAATGTAAGCGAAAGCGCCATTACGGCCCAACTTGTGCCGGCCGCCGAGATGAATTGATCACGTCCGTAAGGGAAACCGCTTTCAAATAAGGGTAGGACCGGCAGTGACCGGCCTCTGACGTGCCAGGAGCCGTCGGATTCCTGCGTGCCGAGGAGAAACCTTGCGCCGCGGTCGAAAATACCCGATCTGGAATCGAATGAGCCACTCTCGCGCAATGCTACGAGCGCTTTTCCGGTCGCATACGCATCAGGCGGCAGCGTTGGTAGCTGCGCCCATCCGCCGTCGGGCTGTTGTGCAGACGCGAGTTCATGAGCAGCTTTGTCAATCACATCTCGAGGTGCGCCGCCCCACACCATGCCTAACAGTCGCATCGCGCTCTCCTCTAAACCGGCGGGCCTCGCTTTTGCGAGCCACGCTGCGGCTCGGGAGCCCCTGTCCTCAAACTCCTGACGGCGGCTGGGGAATCCGTAAAGATGAAGCGCCCGAATGGCAACCGCAGTCGCCGAGATGGCGCTATATTCAAGCGGAGGGCGTCCCCACCGCTCGAGCCAACTGCCGTCCGTCATTTGAGTTGACGCAATGTAATTCACGGCGACGTCTGTGAAGAGGTCTGCCGGTTGTCCATCGGACCACAAGCCGATGAGTTCCCAGGACGCGGTGGCGGCCTCACCTGCAGGAGCCGCACCGTGCTGCATGACCTGATTGGAACTCTGCAGAATGGGATAGACGAGCTTCCGATTCGTCTCGGCCGTATGCGAGGAATCGATCCCCGCCCGGCGCGCGTACCAGCCGGCAAGGGATGGCAAGCTTTGGTGATGGCACGACACGCATCCCATTCTGGCTACAGAAGGACCCGTTTTTGCGAGGAGATCCAAGCTGCGCGTGATGGAGCCTTGAATTGCCAGCGGAGTGGGCTCCACCCTCCGAACATTCAGGGACGCGATGGGCGGCAGAGTGCCGCCGAGCAGTTTGACAATCGGGGCATCGCCGCGTCGCAACGCCGCTTGAAGCACGCCATCGCGATAAGCGTTCTTGGCGTCCGTCGGCCCATGATCTTTCAGCAACAGGCTGAAAACCTCCGGCGTAACCGTATCTGATGACGCTGCGAAAAGAAGACTATTCATGCCGAGTGGGTCCTTTTTGGCAGGTTCTATTCCACGCTCCAGCAGCATGCGAACCAGGGCGGGGTCGTTCCAAAAGCCGTAGCGTTCCAGAACATCCTCACCGCGCGCGGTACGTAATTTCACATCTGCTCCGGTATCTAACAGCAGACGTACCATCTCGCGGTCACCGCGTTGAACGGCAAGATGCAAGGCAGAGAGGCCCTTGGGGCCGGGCGCATTTGGATTGGCGCCGTGCTTTAGCAATAAAGCGACATTGGCTATATCGCCCGTGAGAGCGGCCATCGTCAGTGCCGTCGAGCCGAATACCGTGACGTTAACATCGGCTCCTTTTTCTAGCATCAACTCTAATAACGCCGCATTTCCGGGATACGCGGCAGCCGTCGCCAGAGAAATCGCACCGAGGTTTGACTTGGCGTTCACGTCCGCGCCCGTGTCGAGCAGTACCTTCGCGGATTGGTAATTGTGAGCCGCCCACGTCAGGGCAGTAAGCCCGCTTTTGTCCCGATATTTCGGATCAGCGCCGGCGCGGAGCAGCATATCGAGTACAGGAGGACCGGCATAGAGGGCCGCGTACATAAGCGCCGAGGCGTGATTTGCGTCCTGTGAATTCGGGTCAGCGCCCGCCGCGAGAAGGCGTTGGACGCGGTGGCTTTCGTTGAGTCGGATGGCATCGAGAAGTGTAAGACTTCCACCGCTCACTTCCGTGCCTGACACCAACCCTAACGCAAGAGTTACTCCAAGAGACATGCGAATCCAATTCATACGGGTGCACCGCCTTTGACTCACCGAGTTTAGGCCGAACTGCCGGTGTAAGAGGGAGTTAGAGCGGCGTAAGCCGGCCGTAAGGAGATCTATTTAGGGCGGTCAATACGATAGATTGTGGAACTCAGTTGTGCCGCGCCGAAGATCAGGCGGCCCCCGCCGGCGGATAGCCCAAATACCCCGGCCCCAGTGGAGCTGAGGACATTAGCGTTCATTTGGTGGAGGTGAAGCACGGGAACGGCGTCGCCGAGAGGACGCTTGGTACGGCTATTCACGCGCATCGCCCAGATGCACCGGTTACCGTCGCGATCGCTAAGGAAATATACCGTAGCTCCGTCCTCCGACCAAGCGGGGGTGAAATCTCTTTTGTTGCCGGCGGTAATCGGGATCCATTTCGATTCCGGAGTGGAATGATCGGGCGAGAATGGCGCTACCAGGATCTGGCGAGGGGCCTCGTCATCCCCAATATCTGTTTCAAAGGCGATCCACTTGCCATCCGGCGAGAAGCGGCTGGAATAAATACGGCGTTCGTGGCTAGCTATAAGAGTCCTGGCGCCCGTGACCAAGTTGAGGCAGTATGCGGACCATGGTTCGCCTGAGTGATACAACACGTAATTGCCGTCTGGAGAAATGTCTGAGATCCCCCCGCAATCAGCGCAAACTTTTTGTGGTACTCCGCCTCGTGCGTTGATTTTATACATCGGATAGAGCGGGCCTTCGCGGATGCCGAAGTAGACCCACGCGCCATTGCTCGAAACAACCGGAGCACGCTCTGGAACGTTGCTGGCGGTGACGGCTCGTTCTTCACCAGTGCGTAGGTCCTTCAACCAAATGTCGACATCGCCGCTTCGATCGGAAAGAGCGACGAGAGTAGAACCATCGCGTGAGATGCGAGGCATTACGTAAGATCCCGGAGAAGAAAACGACGGCTCAAAGCGGGCGGCCAAATGACCGTCCTGGGTCGCGGCAACCTCGAAAGCAGCCAATGTATAATGGCGGCTCGAGTATACGGCGCCGCCGCGAGGGAGAAGCACCGAATCGCGCTCCAATGCGGCCCCGAATGTCACTCGCCGAGGTTCGCCTTCCACACGTCCATGCCGCTCCGGAAGCCTGAGTTGCCACAGATTCGCGACACCTTGCGACAGTTCGCTGAAGTCGTTTGGCGGCGTCGTTATGGCTGAGAACTGCAGTAACGAACCATCCCAGGAGACTGGCCCTTTCGACCAGATGTTCGCGCTCCGCAACGCCGCCGCCCATCCGGTTTCGCGAGCCGGTCCGCCGTTCACGGGCACGGAAAACACATCGGTAGGACCGGAGATTATGCCGCTGGCCTGCGGTGGTTGGCGGCTTCCATAGACCAGCAGTGCGCTGCCGTCGGGAGACCACACAGGCCATTTCGCGTCGGCCAGATCAGTTCCTAAACGAACCGTTTTCCCGTCAGCCAACGCGACGGTGAAAACCTTGCCTTCAAAATGATGTTCCTCGCCTGTCCAGTAGGCGATCGATCTGCCGTCCGGGGAGAATTTCGGCGATTTTCCGAGCGGCGCCACAAGCCGCTCCAACCCAGCAGCGACCGGCATGACGTACACTCCGCCGCCGTCGCGCTCGGACCGAAATACAACCTGCTTGGAATCCGGCGAAAAGTTCGGAGATGTATCGGCGGCAACATTGCTCGTGAGCCTTCGTGCCTCGCCGCTCTCGAGTGGACGCAGCCAGATATCGAGATTGCCGGATTGATCGCTCGCATAGGCTAGCAGCTTTCCGTCAGCGGACACAGCCGGATCGAACGCTGCTGACGAGTCTCTGATAAGACGAATGATTGCGGTGGGCGCATTCCGATGCAGAATCGTTCGTACGCCGAAGACACCTGTCGCCACTGCGGCCAAAGAAGCAGCAGCCAGCCACCAACGCCCACGAGTATTTCGCCAGCGAAGCCTCTGCGATCCGGCATCGGCGGACTGCTCCTCGAAACGAGCAACTACCGGAACATAGGAGCCGTTAGGGAAATGAATGCGAATCGACTCCTGCAGGCCGTCTGTCGCGTAGTATTGCTCAAGCCGTAAGCGCAGGCGGCGCGCCTCTACGCGGACCACGGCATCGATCTTGGGATTATAGGCGGGACTACGATCGAATACCTCTAACGCGATTGCGTATTCTTTGAGAGTGTCGGTGTCGTTCGCGAGTAACCGCTCAACCGTGTAACAAAGAAATCGCTTGAGGCGCTCGGACCTTAAGAATCCCTTGGTCTGACAAATCCGAGCAACGTGTTCCCGGATTGCGTTGTCTGGCAGGTCTGAAACGCAAGCGTGGCCGCGGTTTGTACTTCGGCCCGGCAGGCTCATACCAAGGATTCGTTCTAAGGTGGTTTATTATCTCACGCTTTCGCTGCCCCAGCCTGATGCTAACCACCGGTCCGGGAACAGCCGAATAGCCACATAGCTCCTGCCTGGTCGTTAGCCTTGTGGTCGCGAAGTATTTACCCACGCACTTTGCGCCGGGCCGCTTCCGATAGAGATCTGTCGTCATCCGGGAGCTAACCGAAGTGTTGCGTCAGTGGTTCCTGACTACTTGCCGTTATTATTAATAGCTTCCCCGAAACACAAACGAAACCGGCCGACATACGACTTGAGTTGACTCACATTCTGTTCTGCAGAAGCAAGCGCCACGTACCCGTCTGGCCGAACCAGATACAGGGCGTCGCGCTTAATCCCGGCTCCTCTTGCACCTTCGCTCCATGCAAAACGATGCAGGGGCAGGTTAAGCTCGCGACAGGCTATTTGAAGATGTTGGTGTACGTCGCCGTACACGTGCGCTTGCCAATCGAGCGATTGGAGGGGCGCAAAATTGTCGTCTCCATCGGCACCTACCCAGGGCAGGCGGTCGCCGCCGCGGACATCGCCCGCTATACCTTGGCTCAACGGACTATCGGAATAATGAATGCGCGTTTGGGAAACTGTGCGGAACATCGCATGGCGGCTCAGGCTAAATCGAGTGGCCACTGCGAACACCAGAGGTGCGACAATCCTCCTCGTGAACTCGCCGACCAGTCCTTCCGTGACCAAGGCCGTAAACGCACGATCCGTAGTCAACACTAAGGAACGTGCAAACCTGATCCGCTCGGGCTCATAGCTGTCGAGCAGCGAAGGATCAGCACGGTTCTGCAGCACATGCGCAAGCTTCCAGCCGAGGTTGATGGCGTCGCCGATCCCAGTGTTCATGCCCTGGCCGCCTGCGGGGCTGTGGATGTGGCCAGCATCCCCAACGATAAAAGCACGCCCAACTCGGAACTTGTCGGCGACGCGATGGTGGACGCGATAGGTAGAGAAACCAATTCACCTCCGTCACTTTGACATCGAGGAGCGGCTCAACGTGGATGCGGATGTCTTCGAAACCAAGTGTCTGGCGGTCCGAAAGTTCAGGAGGCACAAGACCGATCAAACGTTGCATCCCGCTTGACCGCACTGGGAACATCAACGAGAGAATATGCTCGCCCAAATTGATATATAGATCTCGGTCGAAGCCGCGCGATATTTTCACATCGGCCACATAGAAGAGTTGTTGATAGGTGCCGCCCGGGAACCCGAGTTTGAGAGTTTCGCGTACGCAGCTACGCGCGCCATCGCAACCGCAGATATAGGCGGCTTCGGTTTCTTCCATGCGTCCAGCATTGTGTTCGATGAAAGCCTTGATTCCGTTGTCGTCCTGTTGAAAGCTCGTCAGCTTCGCTCCCCATTCGACCTCAATCCCAGCCGCTGTTAGCTTTTCGATCAAAAATCGTTCGTGATCGTCCTGTGGGTACGCCAAGGCAAATGGGTAAGGGCTCAGGCCAGCTCCCATTTCCTTGAAGCTAATAGAGAGAACCTCGCGGCCACCGCCGGATTCGCCGTCCTCTCGTACATGGGCCTTTTCGGCGATCACACCTTGGTTGACCACTTCTCCGGCAAACCCGAACTGGCCGTAAAATTCGAGCGTGCGCGCTTGCACCACGATCGCGCGGGATTGCTCGCCCGGTCCGTTCGCATCTGAGATGAGACGATGAGGGATGTTGCGGCGCGCTAACGCCAGTGAAAGATTTAATCCGCTTGGACCGGCGCCAACGATCAGAACGGGAAGCTTCGGCATTTAATAGTTGTGTGACTTCACACTCGGGAATGACGGCTCACAATCCATCGACACTATTCGTCTCTTGCACATCACCGTAGCAGGGCCACAACCGTGGCCGACGCGCCGAAGGCGCAGATTGGCCAGAATGTGCGCCACGACGAATGCATCATGGAACGTGGTTCGACCTCGACGCTTCGACCGGCGCACTTGCTGCTTTATAGCTCCTGTTCATTGCGACGATCACCGCAGCCGCACCGAAGGCGCAGATCATCCAGAAGAGGAGTTCCAGAAGCAGGAGTGGAATCGGTTCACGCAATAGATTGTAAGGGCCTTGGAATTCGAAGAACAGCAGAGAAAAGAACCACATCAACAAGCCAAGACGCCACAAACGCCGCCAATAGCCTTGCGGCCATAAAACGCTGATATGCGTGAACAGAAAAGCGTAGCCAATCAGGATGATTGTCCAGCCAGCATAGATAATATACGGAGCCTCGACTATGACCATGGTCGGCACCACCGCCAGCACTTTCGGACTCTGGTAGGCGCGATTAAAGAGAATACCTGAACGGACACCGATCTCGTAGAACGTCAGCCCGGAAAGTTGAGAAAATACCAAGCCCGCCAGCAGGCCGGATAGCCCCGTTCGCCACAACGATTGCATCATTTTCACACCCGAACGGAAAGACCATTCAGACCTCATTGCTGTGACAGTTAGTCGCGGCCAATCACAGGCTTTTTTCGCGCTGCGTTATCACAATTCTTCCAGCGCCCCGGCGACCTGAGGTGTTTCCCACCGCGCGATTCTGCACCTTGACCGGTGCCTGGCGTTCAAGAATCTAACGGCGTCCTTGCCTCTGCTTCTGCCAGCCAGCCGCGCCGCAGCTTCTCCCAGGGCACGTTCGATAGAGCGGGCGCTACCTGCGCGTTTCTAAGTGAGTTCCTGAAGTATTCGACCGGCTGAATATGGGATGACTCTCCGGCTTAGAGCAATTCTGGGATATGGGAAAGCTTTTCGGGATTCGTAATCACGTAAATGGTTGTTACGTACCCCTCACTTGCCTCGAGCGTCAACACCGAAAACGGCTTTCCATTACGCCAGCTCACTGCGGCCGGTTTCCCGTTGACTTCCATCATGCGTCGCGTCAGGTCCTTTGGAACAAGTTTTTTGAGACCGGTCAATATGCCACGCGCGACCTTATCCGCGCCACGAACCGCATTGGGCACCGCGATCGCCTTTCCACCGCCATCAGCGTACAGGACAACGTCCTTAGAGAGTAACGCCAACAGACCGTCCATATTTCCGGTCCTAACTGCTTCCAGAAAACGTTCCAGGAGGTGCGTGTGCTTTTCTGGCGATGGCTGAAATCTGGGGCGCATGGCGCCGATGCGTTGCCGTGCGCGGCTCAGGATTTGCCGGCAGTTGGCTTCCATTTGCCCGAGAACCGCCGCAATCTCGCTGTATTCGTACTCGAATACTTCGCGGAGAAGAAAGACGGCCCGCTCGATCGGAGTCAAACGCTCGAGTAAAACAAGGAACGCCATAGAAAGCGTCTCGTCCACGCGAATCAGTCCCAATGGGTCATTCCCTTGGCCGGTCACCAAGGGCTCTGGCAACCACTGACCCACATATTCTTCGCGTTGGACGCGCGCGGACTGAAGATGATTAATGCAGAGTCTACTGATGATGGTTACAAGAAAGGCTCTGGGCGACCGAATCTCTTCGTCCGATGCTTGCTGCCAGCGAATGAATGTTTCCTGCAGCATGTCCTCGGCGTCGGCAACAGTCCCCAGCATCCGGTACGCAACGGAGAACAGCAATCCTCTGTATTGATCGAAGCTCGCCAACCGGATCGATTCGCGCGAATCGGGCTCCTGCGTTTTTGGGCTTTGCTCCAGGCTAGACTCGCTCACTGGACACATCCTAGGCGCGATCCGTTTCTGGGGCTTCGCGGATGTCCATCCGATCGACTAAATCGTTTTTGAAGGAGTAGACATGTTGAATGAAGTAATCGACATCGCGCCGATTGAATTCGGCATATGCCGCCTTGATCATGTCGCTTTTAGATCTCAGCATTGGTTTACCTCGCCGAATGATCGAACTCCGGACCGGTTACCGCGGAACGCGTCTGCGCACCTGGCTTGAGGAGAGCGGCCCAACCGCAAGAGATGATCACGAACGCCAGCACGATTCCCAAAGAAGCAAGAAAATTTGGTTTTGCAGTCATAAGCCACACTGCGGCGAGGACCAGCCCAGTTCGAACGCCGAGGGACACTCTGAGAAAAGCAGCGTGCGAATGGCGCATGAGCTCGGCATTTGGTAATGCATCTGAGGCATAGGCACGACGAACTCTCCTCAGCCCGCGGGTGGATAAGCCGGCCAGCGCTCCGAAGGCGACGACAATAGCAACAGCGATCTTCGGCCACGCCATTCTCCAAAGCCCGGCGCGATCTGTTAAATATCCGCCGGACAAGAAGAGAACAATCAGGCAGATGGACGCCACTGCTCTCACTGCTGGTATAGGATCGACCCAGAATGTCGAGTCCCGTTGCTTTGCGGCGCGCCTGAGCTGTGCGAGCGCGAGTCCTTCCGCACTCATAGCGGCAACCAGGCCCAGGGTTGCAATCACGTGAATATATAAAACTGCCCCAAATAGATGCATTGTGAACAAACTGCCTTCGAACAACAAGACCGGACAAGCAAAGCGGTTGTGACAGCGTACGCCTCCGGATCTTCGGACAGCATCGTACTGCGGCGGTGTCACACGAGCGACGGCCGCCCGGTCTAGGCTGATGTGAGCGGTGCGACCGCTCCTAAGGGGAATCCATGAGAAGACGCGAACTTGTTTATTGGATTGCAACCGGCTTCGTTGCGTTCATCATGACGATCTCGGGCACACTCGCCATCACGCATACGCCGCAATTTATGCGCGCCTTGGGGCACCTCGGATATCCTTCCTATTTCGCCGATCTCCTGGGAATCGGCAAACTCGCCGGGATTATCGTTTTGCTTGCCCCGAAGCTCGGCAGAGTTAAGGAATGGGCTTATGCAGGATTCGGAATCACCGTCTTGAGCGCCTGTTACTCTCACTTCTCCTC
The DNA here is from genome assembly GCA_963722935.1 of uncultured Acidobacteriaceae bacterium. Taxonomy (GTDB): domain Bacteria; phylum Acidobacteriota; class Terriglobia; order Bryobacterales; family Bryobacteraceae; genus Bog-105. Next base: position 88,992 of record CAVROY010000005.1, read on the forward strand.
CGGGGATGGCCTGCTCGCCTTGGAGCCACTGGCGACGTTCATTGCACTGGTGGTTTCTTATATCAAACGACCAGCGAGCCGAAGGCCCACTTGGCCGGCAGAAGCCGATGAAACTGGTGGCATGGTGCAGCCAACCGGAGCAAGATTCTGCACATCTTCGGGCGTGCGTTTGCCCTCGCCACGTCGAATGGAGCGGTGATAAGTATTGTCGCCTAACGGGACACAGCAACGGCGCATAATTCCGACGACGGCCGGAATACCGGCTTACATCGAACTGAAATCGAACTGGCGTAGACGGCCGCCGTTCCCAATGGAATGGAGCGGGGCATAACGGCGAGCGGCAATATTGTTTCCGGATTGCGCGTCAGAAGCCGGCCGGTCGCGCCTCAACGGCTTTCCACAATCCGACTTCATGCCAGCCGCCGTGAGCGTACAGAGAACGGCCTTCTCCCCAACTCGTTGAGGAATTTTCTATTTTTTGACCGGCGCATAGAAATTAACGAGATTGCCGTCCGGATCGCGGAAGTAAATGGAACGCGTCCCCCATGGTTGAGTAGTAGGTGGCTTCACCCAGACTTTCACAAGGCTCTGTAGTCTCCTATACTCCTGATCGACGTCGCTGACCCTGAATTCCAGGATCACGCTCTTGTTCTTGGCCGCCTCAGTCGACCCAGAAATGTATTTTTCTTGAGCCTCTGCTGAGAAAATCGCAAGCACTCCTGCATCCGACGGAAACTCGGCATAGTCTTCACCAGACTTTCTTGCTTTAAGCAGTAGGATCGGTTCGTAGAACTCCACAAGCCGTTTCACGTTGTTGGTAATCAGGCACGTGTTCACCAGTCTCGGTAAGTGGTTATGCCCGGGCGGATTGCTGCCGGTCATTCGAGAGTTTGCAGACCATCCAGTGGCGGCCACAGCGAGCCCAATTAACAGCAACTCCATGCGAGACGTCGTCATCAAGATTTTGCTCCTACAGTGAAGGCTATAGCGGAGTCCAGCGCTTGTCTTGAACAAATCGGACAACCACTCTTTGAGGATCTCTTGTGACCGGCTGTCTTCAGAAGCTCGGATGCCGCAATCGAGGGGGTGTAATGCCGCCGATCGTCTCAATCCGATCTTGTTTTCACGACCAAAGAGGAACGATCCAGAAAACGGCGTTCAGGGCGCGTCGCTCGCGCTCCGAGTGGCTAGCGGCCATCCGGACAGAACTCACCTTGCAGTGGATAGATCCCCTGTGGTCGCAAGGGTAGATCTACGCATGGCCGTTTTGGGCGAGCAATCCTGGTCAGGTGGATTGGCGTCGGCGAGGGAGTGCCTTTGCCGAGGACTCGGCTCCCGGTGGTTCACGGAACGGTTCCACCGAAATGCGCTCGTAACACACTTCCAGCACGGTCAGGTATTCTGTACCGCCCGGCGCTTCGAGAATTACACGATCGCCCGCTGCCGACTTCATCAACGCGCGTCCCAGAGGCGACATCCAACTGATGTGGTTGCGGTTGAGATCGACCTCGTCGGTGCCCACGATGCTCACGACTCGCTCCGTTCCCGCAGCATTGGTATAACGCACGGTCGCTCCGAGGAATGCCCTGGTCGCCGCCTGCCCCGCTCGCGGAGTTTCCGGGTCAACCACTTCCGCGGATTCGATTTGCTTCGTGAGAAAGCGAATCCGCCCATCGATCTGGCGCAGCCGCCGCTTGCCGTAGCGATAGTCGGCGTTTTCACTGCGATCGCCATTGCTCGCAGCCCACGCCACCACCTCCGTCACGGCCGGGCGTTCCCTGGTGAGCAGAAACCGGTGCTCATCTTTGAGGCGCTGCAGGCCGCTCGGCGTTATGTAGTTCTTGCTTTGCGTCGCGGGTTCGTCACTTTGCGGTTTTCTCGTAAACCCTTTTCGCATATCTTAGTCTCTCCAGCGGGTGCCATAAAGCTCTTAGGAAATGGATAGTGCGATGCCCTTTCATCCGTTCTCGCCTCAATTCTGCGCTGAAATTGTTCAAGCACGATCGCCTATTGATCCTATCCATCACCGGAAAAGTGCCGGCGAAGGCATGGCGAGGTGCAATACTCGCGCAAAGTCGCGATGTGTAGATCTATACTGCGCCGTTACCGTGGATTAATCGGCGTCGGCCACTTCTCATAGTCGGGCGTTACGCAACCGGGTGCACACAGCAGGTGCTCTCTTGATCAACCGGCCAAAGGCCGGCTGGCACTGCTACCAGCGCGCAGCCGGTCACTCCTGGCGGAGCGCGCGAATCGGGTCAACCCTCGTGGCTCGCAGCGCTGGGATCAGGCTCGCGAGTACCGCAACCACAATAAGGAACAGCGCTGCCCCCGCTATGCTCACAGGGTCGGCTGGACTGACTCGGTAAAGCAGAGGCGCGATCTGCGGCGCCGCTGCCAGGGCGATGGCGAGGCCGGCGGCGATCCCCAATAGAGCCAGCAGCAAGCCTTCTCTCATGACAATCCGAAGCACGCCCCCAGGTGCGGCCCCCAGCGCCATGCGGATACCGATTTCCCTAGTCCGTTGGCTTACCGAGTAAGCCATAACTCCATAAAGACCTACCCCGGCGAGCAGCATGGAAATGGCGCCGAGCACTGCGAGGAACGACGAGGCGATCCGCGACCCAAACCAGGCAGCCGAGATGTAATCCGACAAGGGCATGGCCGTGAGGCCAGTGGAATTTGGATCGATGGCCGCCATTTCGCGGCGCAGTACGGGCACTAAATCGCGCGCGTCACGGTCGGTCCGAACGTAGAGAGCCACTCCGTTTTCGCCGCTGCCGGAGTGCACCTGGTCGAAGGACATGTAGAAGTAGGGCTGCGGCGCTTCCGACAGATTGAAGTACTTGCTGTCCTTGACCATTCCTACAATCTTGAACGGTTTGCCGTGAATCTGCACCCGGTGCCCCACGGGGTCGCGCCCGTCGAAAAAGCGCCGTGCGAAAGACTCGTTGACGATCATGACGCGCGGCGCCGTTTCGTTATCCTCGGCCCGGAAATCGCGGCCGGCGAGAAGCGGGATCCGCAGCAAGTCGAAGTAGCCGCGCGACACCGAGGCGTGATGCAGATCCAAGTTCTCGCCGGGCCGCGACGCATACCCTTCCACCACGATGCTGTTCCACTTTCCCAGCCCGAAGCCGAGCGGGATGGAATCGGAATAGGCGGCGTTTGTCACCCCTGGTGCGGCAAGCAGGTGGTCGCGGAGCCGCCGCGAGAACTCCCGCTCCTGGCTGGCCGTGTAGTTGTTCGTCAACAGAAAAAGACGGCACACCGTCACGTTGCGGTGATTGAAACCGGCCGGAGTCTTCTCTAACCCGTAAAGGCTCCGAACAAACAGTCCGAGCGTCACCAGAGCCGCGAGCGCCAGCCCCGTTTCGGCTACCACCAGCGCCCCGGAGATGCGCTGCGCGTGCCCGCTCCGTGTACCACCTCTTCCACCTTGCTTCAGTGCATCCACCAGGCTGCGCTGCACCAACTGAAACGCGGGCGGAATCCCGGAAATCAGCGCGGAAGCCAGGCAGACCAGAGCGGCAAACAGGAACACCCGGGCGCTCGGCTGCACGTTGAAACTCACCGGCACTCCTGTGGGCGGTACGAAATAGATCAGCACATGCTCAAGCCACAGAGCCAGCGGCAACCCGACAAGCGTGGCCAGGGCCGCCAAAAGCAGGCTTTCAAAAATCAACTGGCGGCTCAGACGACCCGGACTGGCGCCCAGGGCAGCGCGGATGCCGAACTCCGTCTGCCGGGCTGTGGAACGAGCCACTAGAAGATTGGCGACGTTGGCGCATGCAATCAGCAGCACGAGTACACACGCCGCACCGAGGATGGCCATCGGCCATGCCACAATACTCGACGCCCCCTCCTGCGCCTTCCAGATCGGTACGATCCGGGCGCCGATCCCCTGGTTGGTCTTCGGAAAGCCACGGGCAAGGCGAGCGGCAACCGTCGCCGCCTCGGCGTTTGCCTCCGAGACGCTGACGCCGGGTTTGAGCCTGACTATGGCATTGAAGTGCCGCGCATCGCGCTCGCGTTCTCCAGCCAGCTGCGCTGGAACCCAGACGTCGAGCGCCACTCCCGGGAAATCGCCGCCAAATTCCGGAGGCGCTACCCCGACGATGCTGACCGGGTACCGGTTGATCCGCACGGTGCGGCCGAGGACGGACTTGTCGGCATGAAAATAGTTCTTCCACAGCCGATAGCTGATGACTGCCGTGAACGCTTTCGCCCGGTCGCCGTATTCTTCGCGAGCGAACGCGCGACCCAGGACCGGCTTTACGCCCAGGACGTCGAAATAGTTTCCGGAGACCCCTTCGTACCACACGAAATAGGGCTTTTCTCCCTCGCCGATGGAGGCGGGGCCTTTTTGGTTCAGCAACAATCCGGAAATACTGCGAAGGCTGTCCTGGAAGTCCCGGGAGTCGGCGTACGAAACCTGATGCTGCAGGCCGCTGGCACTGACGGACTCGAGCACGGCGAGTTGTCCGTCGTCCCTGGCGCCGCGGAACGGGTGTAGGACCATTCCGTCGATCCAGCCAAAGACGGTCGTGATCGCGGCAATACCTAGCGCCAGAGTAAGCATTGCGACCGCTGTCAGGGCCGGGGTCCTGCGGAGGACACGCATCGCATACCGGAGGTCTTCAAGGACGCCTCGCATGTGGTTTCCTGCCGTTTGGATGCAGGTTGGCTTCCTAAGTAGGTGCTTGATTCTATTGAACGGTAAGGTCAGTCCGTGGTCGGTTTTCGGGGTTCAGGTATCCGAAAATGGGACCCGCCCTTCACGATTTCTAGCTGATTGCAACGGTGTAGCCGCAGACCGAATAAGTCGAGTCGCATCGCGGGAATCGTTCCGGGAGAAGGGCGGAGTATGCGTACAGACGCAGGATTTCGCTGCCTGTCGGTATCCACATTAACCGATTGTCGCCAATGCCAGAGCGGTGGAGGGAATTAACTCATGCCTGGTCGCCAGCGTTTAGGAACCGCGGTATGAGGCTCGCATTCGAGACTGCCGGAGGCTGTTACGGAAGGATAGATCTCGGAAACCAGAAGAGAGCGAAATATCGTTTACCCTCTCGCCGGATACAAACGCCACCCATGTTCCGGCTATGCGGTTTAACGGTACGCCTGCGCTTTCAACCAATCCGCCAGCCGGTCCGTCCACGTGCGGAGCACCGGATCGGCCGGCGCAAGCCCGACCCCGTGCCGCCCTTTTAAGTAGATGTGCATCTCGGCAGGCACACCGGCCCTTCGGCAGGCCGTGGTCACAATGTGTAGATCTACACTGACCGTTAAGCAAGATTTATCCCACGCTAGCCCTAGAGAGTTGATCAGCTAAGCGTGTCACTACCGAAAAGAGGTATGCGCAAAGCCGCCGTCACTGATTACTGTCTGACAGATCAACGGGAGGTGGATCGGACACCAATTGAGCGTAACTCAACGTTGTGAAAGCAAACGACCGCCACGCGGGCGTTACAAATTTGAACCTGCTCCCGCCGATGCTGGGGTTGTTTTCTATCCCAGCGCCCTTCGCGTTTGGATAATAGTCCGCACCCATATTGATCAGAAACTTAGCTAGTTTGCGGTCGTCGGTTCCGGCTGGATTATCTTTTATGAGGCGAGCTTCACAAACGGTGACGATTCCGGCTACATCATCGTATGGAACCGGAATGCGAGGATAGGGACCATTGAAGTGTGAGGTTTTTCCGTTTTGCGGAAGAGCGGAGATCGAGCTATCCAGTTCAGTCCGTACGTTGCTTCTTACCGAACTGCCCTGGAAGTCTTCTGGATAATCGGCAATATCGCGTGGCGTCTCAGGTCCGAAGGATGTCCAGACGCCCGTGCTCGTTCGCTTCCAGAATGCTCGACAACCGCGGATGTTGACCCGGGTATTCATAGACCTGTTCCCGGTCGCAGGGATATAAACCGTTCCCCAATAAACAAAAGCGAGTGCGCTCGTCGAAGGAGGATTATTGCCTTGGTTGACGACAGAACCAGTGTAGAAACCAAAGCTGGAAGGAGCGCCGTGTGGATGCGCGTCATTAACACCCATATCGTTTGCGATTTGGGCCATGAAATCGCTGGGGCTGCGCCAGCCTGCCAGCAAAGCCAGCGAGCAGGCCGTCAATATGGTCAACACGGGGATCAGGCGTTTCACTGTGCTGCCGCCATATCCAAGCCGGATGAGCAACGGCTACTCGCTGAATGCGAGAACCGCTTGCTCCGAGCCCGCGAGCACCGTGCCGGGCAGCACGGAAGCAGTGGAGGGCTGTACTTTTTTCGGCGCACCGCTCCGGAACGGAAGAAACGGCCGCTCAAAGGCGAGGTAAAAGAGATACGAACAAGCCAGAATGAGCGGTGTGCCAATCAAGAACAGGAGAAAAAACTCAGCGTTTCTTGAAAGACCCAGTGGGTGCACCAGATACTGCCAGACACACTGGATAAGAGGCGCGTGAATCAGGTAGAGGCTGTAGCTGAAGCTGCCCACAAAGGCCATCGGTCTGCTTTCCAGCGCCTTTCGTAGCGAGCACCAGCGACCCATTGATGTTCGCATGAGAGCCGTCACCGTGATCAGTGCGACGAATACATCAAGGTAGAACAATCCTCTCAGGTAGTGGGTATACGAGGCGCCTACGACGATGAATACGCACGCCACACAAATCCAGGTCACCACCGGCGACTGACAGAGAGCCTGCCAGTCCGAACGACGCGAAAACACAAGAATCGCTGCCGCGACGCCGATCGCGAAAAGACCGACGAAGTGGATCGGAAAATCATTGTAAGGAGTTCCATGCTGAAAAACAACGCCGGCGTAGCCTGCAAGAGTGGCTGTCAGCGCTGTCTTTACGGGCCCAAATTTATAACAGGCGGCAACGAGAACTGGAAAGAGAAAATAAAGCTTCCATTCGAGAGCAACTGACCAGAACGTGTGATTGATCTGCGAGACATAGAACAGGTCCTGCATCATGAACAGGTGAGACAGGAACCCGGGAAGCGTAACCGGCAAAGAGACATCCCAGTGAGTTCTGCTTACTTTGCTGACGACCGTAAGAGCAAGGAGGCAGGAAAGCAGGAGGGCGAAGTAGTACGGCGGCAGAATGCGGCGCGCGCGCCGCATGAAGAAGGATTTATTGTCTATGTGCGCGAGGCGATCCCGTTTTGCAGCCGAAAGCGCCAGAGAAAAACCGGACAACACGATAAAGGCGGTTACGCCGAAATGCCCGTAGCCTAACCAGCCCGTCGCAAACAACATCCGGCCGCCCAGCAGCATGTGGTACGTCTGGGGCCAGAGCTGCAGCCACATGTGATGAACCACTACCAGAAGAGCGGCTAACCCTCGCAGCCCATCCAGGAATAAGAGGTGCTTACCCGTTGCGGGAACGCTTCCGGAGCCGGAAGGGGAATTCTTCGTATTTGTATCTGCAATAGTTGCCAGGATTCCATATAGTTTTTATCCGACCATTTCTGTTTAAAGGGAGTAGTCTCGAGAACCACTAATCCGTTAAGCGAACCTGTTCCTTACAGTTGCGATAACGGATTGGGTCCTCGCTTGGACCGTTTGGCTCACGTCGCGTGCCGACAAGCAGAGGATGAAGAGGGCCATAAAAGGGAAATTGTCCAGGTTGTTTTCGCTGAACGAGTAGATAGCCACGATCAGGCCGATGTAGCGGACTTCGACCGGTGCCGTGCGAATCAGGCGGTACCAGGCAAAGAGGAAAAGCGACAGCCCGACGATGCCCTGTTCAAAGAGAATCCGCAGGTATTCGTTGTGCGGAAGGATGCCCATGATTCCAACCGTGCTGCCAATCCCGAAGCCGAACATCTGCTGCACAGGCGTGCCGTCCAGGAAGAGCGCGAGTGTCTGCCGCCAGTGCTCGACCCGCCAGAGAGCGGACCCACTTCCCGATCCCAGCACCCGCTCCTGAGCGTAATAAGCGATGTTGCTTCCATTGACAACGTTTTGGAATTGGTCGCCCATCACCAAAATCTGATTGATCAGGCGGGTTTCGGGAAGCAGTCGTAAGCCACCCATCGACAGGAAGGCCACAGTGAGCAGTCCGGTGACCGTCGCCACGCTGAACACCATCGAGCGAACGCGCTTTGAAACCATGCCGCCGAGATGGACCAGCAAGCCGATCAAGTAGGCAACCATCGCGCCGCTGGTACCGGAGAAAGTAAGTACCGCAGCAACAATGCCATGAGCTGCCACGCGAAGGAACAGCTTATCTCTGACCGGATCAATGAAGAACAGGAGCAGGAAAGGAATCAGCGCCAGATTGTTCGGGTTTCCAAAAAGCCCCGAGTGCCGGGTACCGCCATCCCATGACGTTCCTTTATAAATCGTCACCGAGATGAGCAGGATGACAACCACCTGCGTCACCAGCCGCCAGCGCATCTTCGATAGAAAAGCAACGGGCAACTGCAGAAGACGGGCCGCAGCAATTACCAGGCAGAGCGATATATGCTTGAAAAGCGCTTCCGGATCGGGGGCGCTGGTAAACAGAACCTGTAGTACAGGAAGGCACACCGCCGCAGCCAGACTGGTTACGACAACCGCATCCACGCGAACCCACAACCGGTCGAGGAGCACCAGGGCCAGAACTCCAAGCACCACAACGCCACCGATCATATTCAGTTGCTTCTGGTTCAGGAAGGCACCGGCGACAAAGAGCATCCAGTATGCCGCGAAGGCCCAGGTAATCCAGGACCAAATCGTCTCTCCACTCGCGCCTCGCCGGTGCCAGATACTCTGGGTGGGGCGACCCTGGCCGGGGCTCAACAGCATCGTATTCGTCATTTGTATTGCGTTTTGTGTCATTTGGTCCCGTGTAAGTCGAGCGGGCAGGCTTTGCCCATTTTTTTCACATCTGCTGTTTGCGATTGATGCAAGAAGCAGCTCGAAAATGAGGCTAGGAGCCTGAGGAAAGCGCCCAGTGAGAGCCTCCAGGTCTTGCTTATAGCGTGACCAGTTCGTTAGGGCTCTTATGTTCTAATCAGGAGGTTACGAGCTGAGTCTAACAACGCCTGTATACACAGTCAACGCTTCAAAAATCGTCCGGTACTCCGCTTAAACCGCCTTATCACAGAACTTGTATGCGTCGTATCTCCTTATTTGTGGCATACAGGTAAGGCATAAGGTGCTGTAGATGAAGTGGCAGTACTGTGGAGTCACACACTCCTGCAGAACGTCGTCAAAGGACAGTTCCATGTGCCCGCTCATTTCGGTCGCAATTCAGCCCCATTTGTCGACCGTCCTCGCCTCATGAATTAAACTCATCCGTTACTGGAACAGAACCCCCGGAGAGTAAGTGGTAATACAAACGCTTTCGCCCGATTGCATTCTGATTCGTCTACGCTCAAGCGAATACCGGCATCGACATGGATACTGGTACGGCTAACCCTGTCAAGAGATGTGCATAAGCAGTTCAAATCACTAACCTCGAAATCGGCGGCTGATGAAACAATGAAGTTGAGAACAACAATACAAGTACTATCTATCTGCACTTGTGCACTATTATTCGGAACAACGAAATCCTCGGCCTCCCAGCCTTTAATCATGAAGGTTCTGGTCTTGGCCGGCAGCACTTCGGAACAAAGCTACGAGTCGATCACTACATACCTGGCGCAGATTGTTGTGCCGTATCAGGCCGTGGCGCTAGACAGCATCACGCCTGATTCTTCAGGCAATCGTCTATCCAAGGTAGCTTTGTCCAATTCCGCGACCGGCCAAGGACTGTATCAGGGTGTCATCTTAACGGACAGCACTTTTGCTGCCTGCACCCCTTCCTGTATGTCCACTACTGACTGGACAACATTGAACAGTTACGCCGCTCAATTCAGTGTACGACTCGCAAGCTACTATACCTACCCGGCGTCGAAATGGGGGCTTGTACCGGCAGATTCTGGCGTTAGCTACACCCCGGCGAGTCCGCTCAACGTTACGCTGACAACCGCGGGCGCAGCCGTCGTTCCATATCTAAATTCTGCCAACGCAATTACCGTTGAGGGCCGGGGACGTCCGGCATTAAAGCGTACCGTGCGACGCCGACAGCTGCCGCTAACGAGACCACCACGCCACTCCTGATGGCAGGCTCTTACACGGTTGCCGTGACCCATACGTTGGCCAATGGCCAGCAGATCCTCGCACTCACCATGGACAACAATCCAACGCTGGTGCACTCCATGGCTCTCGGTTACGGCGTGATCAATTGGGTGACCGATGGCATTTTCTTAGGTTCGCGGAAAGTTTATCTGAATCCTGAAGTCGATGACTTTTTGCTCGGCAACTGGATTTATGCACCTTCGCAACATCCGGCGTGCGAAGCCCGCGCTACCTACCCGACATACTTCGAAACCGGACCAGATCTGCAAGCAATGGCTAACTGGCAAACGAATCTGCAGTCGGATCCGCAATTTCAGGGCTACCGCGCAACCTATGGGTTTAACGGCATAGGAACCACCTGGTTCGCCTCAGACGATCCGATTTGGGCCGCTATCAAATCGTTGAACTCGCAATTCTGATGGATTAGCCATACCTGGGATCACCCCAATCTGGACTGCTATTCACGAAGAGTAACGGCACATGCGTGCCCGCCACGCTGGCGCAATCGCTTTCCGAGCTGAACCAAAACATAGCCGTTGCGCCGAAAATCGGGATCCCGCTCGATCAAAATGGAATGGTGACACCGTTCAACAGCGGCTTGTCAAATTCGCAGTTTTTACAAGCGGCAGCGGAGGTCGGCGCGCTGACCATTGTTTTTCCAGCATTGCCGAACACCCCCAACACTCCGATTGTGAACACATTAAATTCCTCCATTGTGGAGATCACACGGCTAAATAACGATTGTTTCGATGATGCCTCCAGTCCATCGACAGGTGTATACGGCTCCTTGGCAGACGAATACAACGCCACCTACGGACCCGACGGAGCGAGCCCGGTCTACAGCCAAAACCAGGCTTACAGTCAGATCCTCAATACCGTAAGTGGAACGTTTCTGACAACAAACATACTCAGCTACGCGCCGTATCCGCTGGAATTCCATATAGCCAATACGGCGACTTATGATGGAACGAACTCGATATTCAGCGATCTCATGAACGAAACGATTGCGAAGTACGAAAGCTTATTTACATTGCCGGTTCTCAGTGTGAATATAGAGAATATCGGGGCGCTGCTCACAGCCCGTGCGAAGTACAACTCCTCAGGCGTGTTCGGTGTGTATACCCCAGGCGTGAGCGTCGTATTGACGACGACCAACGGTGCCACCATTCCTGTGACGGGAATCTGCTCACAGACTTCCTGCGGTACCTATGGGGGACAGGTCCAGGACAACGTCGTCATGGCCGCCAATTCCACGGTTACCATACCCCTCACCTCGAACGTGGGTGTTTCTCTTTCATCGATTGCGGTTTCGCCGGCGAGCGTTACCAGTGGTACGTCGGCAACAGGAACTGTCACATTGAGCGGTGCGGCTCCCACCGGCGGTGTGTCCGTTTCGCTTTCCAGCAACAATGCCGCAGCAACCGTACCCGCCTCGGTCACCGTGGCGGCCGGAAGCACTACCGCCACCTTTACCGTCGCGACTTCGTCGGTGCCTGCTACGACCTCGGTTACCATCACCGCCACCTATAACAGCGTGAGCAAGACCGCGGCACTCAGCGTCACCCCGGCTGCTAAGGTGGCCCTTTCTTCGGTCTCCGTTAGTCCCACGAGTGTCGTTAACCAGCTCTCGGCTACGGGAACCGTGACCATTAGCGCAGCAGCGCCCACCGGCGGCATCGTGGTTGCACTGTGGACCACTGGTACCGCGGCCTTTGTTCCGGAAAGTGTCACGATTCCCGCCGGATCCAAGACTGCCAGCTTCACCATTACCACCAATTACACGACCAGCACTTTGCAAGATACCGTCACCGCCTTCTACAACGGAGCGAGCACGACCGCGGGTATAACGGTGACCCCATAACCACCGGCGCAGTCAATCTAATTAGCGATACCCCTGCGCCTTTAACCAATCCGCCAGCCGGTCCGTCCACGTGCGGAGTACCGGATCGGCTGGCGCAAGCCCGACCCCGTGCCGTCCTTTTAAATAGATGTGCATTTCGGCAGGCACACCGGCCCTTCGGCAGGCGAGATAGAAAAATACGCCATTCTCGACCGGCACGGTCTCGTCTTCGGTCGTATGAAATAGAAAGGTTGGAGGCGTGTGCGTCGTCACCTGCCGCTCGTTCGAGAGAAACTCAATCAGCCCCGGATCGGGTTTTTCTCCGAGCAGGTTGACGCGTGAGCCCACGTGGGCATACGGATCCTCGAGCGTGATGACCGGGTACGCCAGAATCATAAAATCGGGCCGGGAGCTTTGACGGTCTACCAAATCGGCGGCCCCGGCATCGCCGCTATCAAAGTGTGTGCCTGTCGTCGAAGCGAGATGCCCTCCCGCGGAGAATCCCCAGATCCCGATCCGGTCGGCTCGAATCCCGAATTCACGCGCGTGCTGCCGTATATATCGAATGGCCCGTTGCGCGTCCCACAGCTCCACCGGGTAGTGATACTTAGGCCCCAGCCGGTATTTCAAGACAAATGCTGAAATGCCGAGCCGGTTGAGCCACTCGGCCACTTCGGTTCCCTCATAGCTCATGGCCAGATGCGTATAACCGCCTCCCGGGCAGATCACCACGCCGGTGGGGATCTTGTGCGAGCCGGAAGCGGTATAGATGCTGAGTGACGGTTTATCGAGTTCCGCATCGCCTTGCGCTCCAGGCGCGCCGTCCGGCCAAAGCAGGATGGTACGCGCTGAGGCGCTCTGGGCCGGCGCGCCACCCGCAGGCCATAAGAATAGAACGGAAAGAGTGGCGGCAATTCCATGGGCGAGTAATCGGTTACTCATCGTTCTATCCTAGTGACTTGTCGCAACGAACCCTCGAAACTGTATCGCCTGAACAGAGCCGCGCACGCAGTAAGCGGTTGTAAACAATTCCCTGGGAGTGGACACTGGACAAAGCGCGGCCGTTTTCAGCCAGTCACAAAACTTCGAAAATCGATCTCCCGCCCCTGCTTCCACTTACCGGAACCGCTAAGCAGTTCTTGGCTTGTAGTCCTTTAACTAAGAACCATGGCTTCTAAGTCTCAGCTCGCCGCCAACCGCGCCAACGCGCAAAAAAGTACCGGGCCCCGCACCGATACAGGCCGGGAAAAGGTCTCCCAAAACGGCCGCAAGCACGGTCTTTGCGGCACCTTCAAAGTGCTGGAATGTGAAAGCCAGGCCGAGTACAACGACCTGCTGGAGCGCTATATGAAAGCCGAACAGCCGGCTGACGATGTGGAACGCGAGCTGGTCGCCAAAATGGTCCGCCACACCTGGACCTCGGACCGCGCGGTTCGCCTCCAGGAAGCCTGCTTCCTGGTCCAGCCGCGCACGGACGAACATATTGCCAAGGGCCAAGAAGGAATCTGCGTGCGCGCCGACCTGGATCTCTACATCCGCTATCAGACGGCCCAGGATCGGGCCTATCAGCGCGCCAGTGAGCTGGCAAAGAGAAGGAAAGAAAGGCGGCAAGCCGAGATTGGCTTTGCTTCGCAGAAACGGGCGCAGGCCCAGGAAGAACGTCGCCAGGAACAGCACAAGCAACGCTACGAGCTCCATCCCTACAAGGTGGTTACAGCGGAAGTTCGCCTCCAGGAGCAAAAAGAACGATACTTCGCCGCGAATTCCACCGTGTCGGCGCCGGACACGCCCCCAATCGCCGCCTGAATCAGCCCCCAATTCCCTCGCTCGTGCGCAGCAACGCCACAAGTGTCTGACTACGGAGCCGCGCGTTCAACCGAGCCGCACGCGTCAGCAAGCGGTTTCTCCGTACTAACGAACTGCCCGCGACAAGCCACTAGATCCCTGAAACTGTTCGGTCGAGATTTCGAGGTGCCCGCGCCAACTCTAACCAGTAGTACCAGTACGTTCTTGCACACACAGCCCCGGAGCCGCTCTCAACATTGCGCCTAACCAAGTCGATAGGCAAATGAGCCTCAGCGGATGTGCTGAGGCCGGGATTTATCGCGGGCAGGATGTGACTTCTTGCTAACCACAACATCGGGCCGGATCGTTGCGAGAGCGCTGATCGTACTCGCGTTTACAGCCGATGCCCGTGCCTCCCTCGATACCGCGAAAGCGCTGACCCAATACACGCAGGAGGCCTGGGGAGCCGATTCCGGGCTGCCCCAGAGTTCCGTGCTGGCGATTGCTCAAACTCCTGACGGCTATCTATGGATAGCCACCGAACAAGGTTTGGTGCGTTTCGATGGGCTGCGCTTCGCGGTTTTCGATAAACACAACACACCGGAGCTGCAGTCGGATTCGATCTCTGCACTTCTGGTCGATCATGCCGGTGCTTTGTGGGTCGGCACGCACGGCGGCGGGGTAAGCCGTTTCAAGAAGGGCACGTTCACCACTTATACCAGCCGGAATGGGCTCTCGAGCGATGCCATCAACTCCCTATATGAAGATGCGTCCGGTGCGCTTTGGATCGGTACCGATGGTGGCGGTCTAGATCGCGTTGACATAGATCGCTTACAGGGCGCAATATTCCGGAACTACGGCGCCGCAGATGGATTGCCCGATACCGCCGTATTCTCCATCGCGGGTGATCGCAGCGGCGCGCTGTGGATGGGCACTCCCGCCGGCCTGGCGCGGTTTCAGAACGGCAAATTCATCACGTATACGAAAAAGAACGGACTGCCGGATAACTATGTCAAATCGGTCTATGTCGATCGCCAGGATACGGTGTGGATCGGCACGAATGGCGGAGGTCTCAGCCGTTTTGCCGATGGCCGTTTCACCAATTACACGACGCATGATGGCCTTTCCAGCAATACGATCTGGTCCGTGTATGCCGATCGTGCAGGCACGCTGTGGATCGGCACCGGAGATGCAGGCCTGAATCGCTTCCGCAATGGCAAGGTGGACGTTTATGCGGCCAGGCAGGGGCTGCCTTCAGACCAGATCTGGACCACTTTCGAAGGCCGGGAGGGAAGCCTTTGGATCGGAACCAAAGGTGGCGGCTTGGTTCGCTTGCGAGATGGTCCGTTCACCACGCTAGGCGCCCGGGATGGGCTCTCGAGCGACGTCGTTTTGAGCGTTTATCAGGATCGCGCAGGCGCCGTGTGGTTAGGCACCAACGGTGGCGGGCTGAGCAGAATCAAGAACGGCGCCATCGCCACGTACAGACGAAAAGATGGTCTTCCGGATAATCTGGTCCTCTCCGCTGCCGAAGATTCCGAAGGGAACTTCTGGGCCGGGACCGGCAAAGGTCTCGCCCGCCTCGAGAATGGGCGCTTCGTCGCTTACGGTCCGCCTAGCGGACTGCCAGGCGGCATGGTGGTTGCCACTTACGTAGACCGGCAGGGGCGCCTGTGGGTCGGCACCCGCAGCGGATTGAGCCGCTTCGACGGGCGCCGCTTCACCACCTTCACAACCAAAGATGGGCTATCGAGCAGCTATGCGACCTCCATCTTCGAAGATGCCCAGGGAACGCTTTGGATCGGCACCTATGGGGGCGGACTGAATGCCTTCAAAGACAATCGCTTCACCTCTTACACCACTCGCGACGGCCTCTCGAACAATGTCGTATGGTCTATCGCGGGAGATCCAGACGGCACGCTGTGGGTCGGAACGAACGGTGGAGGCTTGGACCGCTTCAAAGGCGGGAAATTCACCGCTTACACCACTCGCAACGGGCTCTTCGACGACGCGATTTATTCGATTTTGGACGACAGCCTGGGCTATTTATGGATGAGCTCCATTCGCGGCGTGTTCCGGGTCTCCCGTCAGGATCTCGAGTTGTTTTCCGAAGGCCGTATTAAGGCTATCCATTCAACCGGCTACGGTGTCTCGGATGGAATGAAGAGCAAAGAATGCAATGGCGCGTTTCAACCGGCCGGCTGGAAAACGCATGACGGGCGTCTCTGGTTCCCGACTATGAAGGGCGTGAGTATTGTCGATCCGAAGCACCTCGAGCCCGATACGACTCCTCCACCCGTAGTGATCGAAGTCGCAGTGGTTGACGGAAAAAGCATTCCAGTCGATCAACCGCTCCATCTTCCACCAGGCAAGGGCCGGCTTCAATTCGAATTCACCGCGCTGAGCCTGGTAGCTTCCGACAAAATTCAGTTCGAATACATGCTGGAAGGCTTCGACAAAGACTGGATTGATGCCGGTCCGCGCCGGGCTGCTTATTACACGAATATTCCGCCCGGCAAGTATCGCTTTCGAGTGATCGCCTGCAACAAAGATGGAGTCTGGAACACGCGCGGAGCCGCGACGGCGTTCATCACGCTCACCCCGCACGTCTATCAAACGCGCACATTTGCGTTTCTCTGCTCACTTGCTGCGACTGGACTCTTCTTCGGAGCCTATCGGTTGAGAGTGAGGCAAATGCGAGCTAACGAAACCAAGCTCGTGCTGCTGGTCGATGAGCGCACGCGCGCACTGGCGCATCACACGCGCGCCCTTCAGGAGAGCGAGAAGCGTTTTCGCCAGCTTGCCGAAAACGTTCATGAAGTGTTCTGGATGATCGATCCCAGCACCGGGAAATTTCTCTACATCAGTCCTGCTTTCGAAGACATTTGGCTGCAGCCGCCGGAACCCGTCCTGCGAGACTCCAGCGCTTGGCTCTCTTTTGTGCACTCCGGCGATCGGGACAGCGTGCGCGATGCAAAGGAGTCGCAGCGGTCCGGCCGATCGATCGATATCGAATACCGCATCGTGCGTCCCGATGGGTCGATCCGTCACGTTTGGGATCGCTCGTTTCCGATTTGCGATGCCTCCGGAGAGCTCGACCGTGTTGTGGGTATTGTCGAAGACATCACCGAGCGAAAGAAGACCGATGATGCAGTGCGGCGCTCTCGCGATGAGTTGGAACTGCGCGTGCACGATTTAAAGGTCGCGAAGGAACTTGCCGAAGCTGCCAACCAGTCAAAAAGCGAATTTCTCGCCAACATGAGTCACGAGCTTCGAACGCCGCTGAACGGCATCATCGGCATGATGCAGCTCGCCCTCGACGCCGATCTTGCTCCTGAGCAGCGCCAGTGCCTGGAATTGGTCGAATCTTCGGGCGATTCGCTTTTGAGCATCATAAACGACATTCTGGACTTCTCCAAAATTGAAGCGAAGAAACTGCAGCTCGAGTCGATCGGCTTCGATTTGCGTAAACGTCTCAGCCAGTCGCTCAAATCGTTGGCCGTGCGCGCCAATGAGAGAGGCCTCGAGCTGATTTGCGACATCGGAACAGACGTTCCGCAATTCGTGATAGGCGATCCCATCCGGCTGACCCAGATCGTCGTCAATCTCGTGGGAAATGCAATCAAATTCACCGATCGCGGCGAAATTGTGCTGGCGGTTCGCAAACAATCACAAGACGCTCAGCAGGCCTGTTTACAATTCACCGTCAAAGATACAGGCGTGGGTATCCCGCAGGAAAAACAGCGCATGATTTTTGAAGCGTTCACCCAGGCGGATGGTTCCTCGACGCGCAAGTACGGCGGTACCGGTCTGGGCCTCACCATCTCATCGCAGTTAGTTGGCATGATGGGCGGCCAGATCTGGGTCGAAAGCGAGCCTGGCCAAGGCAGCACCTTCGGCTTTACGGCTTATTTCGAAACACAAGAGGTCCCCGAACTCGAGCTCGTGCGATTTTATCTCGAAGGTGTCCGTATTTTGGCTGTGGACGACAACGTCACCAGTCTGCGCACGCTCGAAGAGTTGCTCAACCATTGGGGTGCGGAGGTGACCGCAGTGGAGAATCCCCGCACAGCAGCGGGAGAGGTGCGCGAAGCAGCCCGCAATGGCCGGCCGTTCGCACTCATGTTGCTCGATGCCGAGATGCCGGAAATGAGCGGATTTGCTTTGGCGGAGTACATCCGTCGCGAGGCGCCCTCGAGCGCCGGCCCGGCGCGGATTTCGTTCGATCAAGGCCGGATTGTCATGATGTTGCGTTCGGCGGGCGATTGGGCCGATGCGGCACGCTGCCGTCAGCTTGGTATCGATGACAGTGTTGTCAAGCCGATTGACCACGACGAACTGCGCAATGCAATCGCGCGTTCGTTGCTGGGTGGTGACCGGCAGCTCTCAGTTCCAAATATCCCGCAGCGCACCGTGTGGCAACGGGTGGACGGGCCTCCCTTGCGCGTCCTGTTGGTCGAAGATAATGCGGTAAACCGCAAACTCGCCATTCGTATGCTTGAAAAGCACGCTCATACGGTGGTTGCTGCGGGAAATGGCCGCGAAGCTCTCGAAACGCTTGAAGAGCATGCCTGGCAATTCGATCTCGTGCTTATGGACGTCCAAATGCCGGAGATGGACGGCTATCAAGCGACGGGTGTCATTCGCGAGCGCGAAAAAACTCTTGGGCTTCGTTTGCCGATCATCGCTATGACCGCGCATGCCCTCGAGCGCGACCGCGAACGCTGTCTGGCCGCAGGCATGGATGCGTACTTATCTAAACCCATCCAAATGGAGCGGCTGTTTGAAACCATCGAGCAAACGGTTGTCGCTCAATCCGCCTGACGAATCACATCATAGCTATGGGAGGAGCGGGCTCGTCCGGGCTCCCCGCGCTGTTGAGCGGCGCACGAATGACGATGATCGCCAACACGATCAGCACCGCAAGGCCGATCGTGTAAGACGGGTGCGGAAAAAGCTGCAGATGGTCGCGCACGTTCTTCGGCGCGAATTGAAGGCCCGCCCAGACCAGACCGAGAACCGCTTCCCCCGCGATTAAACCCGACGCCGTCAGCACCCCTGCATTCTCGACCCGCGCTTTCTGTGCCTCGTTATAACCACGCCGGTTGGCGACAAAATCGGCTGCCCAACGAATTAGGCCGCCGATGAAGATCGCAAACGTGGTGCCAAAGGGCAGATACATGCCGATCGCAACCAGCATGGGGCTTTTGACCTGCATCAGGATCAAGGCCAGTCCCATGAGAATCCCCACCACGATGAGAGGCCACGCCATGTCGCCCGCCACAATGCCTTGCGCAAGCAGAGCCATAAGACCAGCCTGCGGGGCAGGGAGCTGCCGGTCGCCAAATCCCGTGCCGCCCGACTTTATGTTGCCTTCGTGCAACAGGAGCAATGGGAAATACATGATCAGGCTTGCGACAATCACCGCGATCAGCTCGGCAATTTGGATATTGCGCGGTGTGCCGCCCAATATGTAACCGACTTTGAAATCCTGCAGCAGCTCGCCGGCCACCGCCGACGAGACACAAACGACGGCCGCGACGCCCAGCACCGCGATGACGCCGGCCGCTCCCGAGACACCCAGCGACACCATCAGCAGCGCCGCCACAATCAGCGTAGAGAGCGTCAGCCCGGAAACAGGATTGTTGGAGGAGCCGATCATCCCGCACAAACTTCCGGAAACAGTGGCGAAAAAGAAACCGAGGATCAGCATGACAATGGCCGCCACCACGCCGCCCGAAACCTGGCCCGAAAAGTAAATGTAAAGCGCAATCATCACTGCGAAGACCGCCGCGATCAGCGCAAGCACCACCTTGAAGCTCATGTAGCGTTCTGTCCGGCCCAGAGCGGCGGTTTGTTCTGCGGTCTGGCGCATGTCGCGGGTAAGCCGCTTCATGCCTTCGGCGAGACTGCTTCGCATGCGAAACAACGTGTAAGCCGCGCCAACGAGCATGCTGCCGACCGAGATCGGCCGCACGATATAGCGCCACACCCCGTCCGCCAGCTCACTCCATGACGTATCCGGCGTGTTCGCCGGCAGGAAGGCGCGGAGCTGGGGCCCGAGGAAATAGATGAGCAGTGGAACCATTAGCCCCCAAGCCAGCAAGCCTCCGGCAAACTGGAGCGAGGCGAGACGTGGGCCAATGATGTAGCCGACTCCCAAATAAGCGGGACTCACGCTAGGTGCATCGAAGCTTGAGCTTCCGCCTGTCTGCAAAATGTGGGTGGTTGCCTTCCCGCCCAGCCGCACGCGGCTCAACCCAAGCTGGCCGACGTTGAACGAGAATTGTGCGTCGGCCGCGAAGAAGCCGAATCGCCCCAGCAGGAAAACAAGACCACCCAGACCGAGATTCCAGAACAGATATTTTGCCGCTTCTGCTCCGCGGCGGCCAGCCTTATGGATTTCAGACGCGGCGATCGATTCCGGAAACGGAAGCTCCGGATCTTCCACCATAATTCGCCGAACCAGCGAAATGAACAGCACGCCCAGTACGCTGCCAACCAAAATCAGCACCGTGGTCTTCCAGTAGGCGTCGGCAAACCCGAACGATGGCCACGCACCGGCCATGAGGAACGCCGGGATCGTGAAAATAGCCCCCGAAGCTACACCTTCTCCGATGGAACCGCTTGTGCGCGCGATGTTTTCCTCGAGCAGCGAACCTTTCCAGGCGCGCATGACGGCCATGGCGATTACCGCGGCCGGATACGTTGCCGCCACCGTCATGCCCGCGCGCAATCCGAGATACGCATTCGCCGAGCCGAGCACCACCGTCATGCAGAGGCCGAGCAGGATCGCTCGCATCGTCAGCTCAGGCATCTGGAGATGCTCTGGAACGAACGGTTTAAAAGCCTTGGCTTGAGTGCTCATTGCGGCGGAGTTGGGTGTTGCTATTGTACGTGGCGCCAACCGGGGATAGAGATTCGACGGTGCCATTTCACCGGCACAGCGGGTGCGTACAAAACTTTTACAAAACCTTCTTCTCGGTACAACGCTGCAATGAGTCTCTTTATCGCGGCTGTAGCTCTCGCTGACAGCGGCACACGAAATCAAGAGGAGAGTGTTATGTGGAAAACGAATATCGCGGCGTCCGTTCTGTGCGCCGGTTGTGCGGCGATTGCATATGGCGATGGTGTGAATGTTTACACTCAAACCAACCTCGTATCCGATCTTCCAGGCATAGCGGCGAACCAGGACACAAATCTGGTAAATCCATGGGGCATTGCCGCGAGCGGAGGAAGTCCCAATTGGGTATCCGACAACGGGACAGGGTTGTCCACCTTATATAACGGCGCGGGTACGCCTCTGGGGCTGGTGGTCACCATACCGCCAGCGACCGGCCAATCGCCGCCTGCAGATCCGACAGGCGTAGTTTCCAATTCGACCGCCGGCTTCGGAGGCGCTCACTTCATCTTTGGCACGGAATCCGGCACCGTCGCAGGATGGAGTTCAGGGGCAAACGCAGTGATTGAGGCGACGGGCGGCGCAGGCTCCATATACAAGGGCCTGGCCATCAATCCTTCGGGTGGCCTTCTCTACGCCGCTAACTTCGGTAAAGGGAGTATTGATGTCTACAACAGCGACTTCAGCGTGAATGCGACGCTTTCGAGCCGTTTCGTCGATCCAACGCTGCCGGCCAACTACGCGCCCTTTAACGTGCAAAATCTCAATGGGCAGCTCTATGTTACTTATGCCAAATCTACTGGAACCCGTGATGAGACCGACGGGCCCGGATTGGGACTGGTCGATGTTTATAACCTGGACGGAACGTTCGTGAAGCGTCTCGCTTCACCCGGCGGCGCCTTGAACGCGCCCTGGGGATTGGCTCTGGCGCCTGCAGGCTTTGGCGCATTCGGCGGAGATCTGCTGGTTGGGAATTTCGGTAGCGGCATGATCGACGCTTACAACCCGAATACGGATGCTTTCCTCGGTACGCTCGATGACGCGAGTGGAAATCCGATCGTGATCCCCGGTCTATGGGGATTACTGTTCGGTAACGGTGCGCTAGGGCAAAACCGCGAGTCGTTGTATTTCGCCGCGGGCATTCCGGGTCCGGGCGGAGCTGTAGAGGACAACGGATTGTACGGTTCGCTCGATCCGATCCCGGAACCCGGCGAGCTCGCGTTGCTCTGTCTCGGAACACTATCCCTCGGGACCGCGCGCCTCCTCCGGGCTGTCGCCCGAAAACGTCGCTAAGGTCCATCTCCTCCGGGCGCAGATCCATTCGTCTGCGCCCGCTTTTTTACCCATGCCGACGCGCAGGGGAGCGCAGCCGGCAATATCGGTGTTGAGGAACGAAGTTACACAATGGTAGGGGATGAGCGCTTCCAAACGCATCGAATCAGACAGCATGGGGACGATCGAGGTGCGGGCCGACCGCTATTGGGGTGCGCAAACGCAGCGTTCGCTGATTCACTTCGATATCGGTGAGGATACGATGCCGCCCGAGCTCATCCGGGCTTTTGGTGTCTTGAAAAAGGCGGCTGCTTTGGTGAACCACGATCTCGGCAAGCTCGATGAGGAGAAGACTCGCCTCATCACCACCGCTGCCGACGAGGTGATTTCCGGAGATCTCAACGATCACTTTCCCTTGCGTATCTGGCAGACCGGCAGTGGAACGCAAACTAATATGAACGCGAACGAAGTCATTTCGAATCGCGCCATCGAGCTTGCGAGCGGAACGCTGGGAAGCAAGAAGCCCATCCATCCTAACGATCACGTGAACATGTCCCAGTCGTCGAACGACACGTTTCCGACTGCCATGCACATCGCGGCTGCCGAACAAATGGAACAGAAGCTCATTCCGGCGGTTCGCGAGCTCCGTGATGCGTTGGATCACAAAGCGCGCGAGTTTGCCGGCGTGGTCAAGATCGGGCGCACGCACCTGCAGGATGCCACTCCGCTCACAGTTGGCCAGGAGATGTCTGGCTGGGTTGCCTTGCTCGACCGCGATATCGCACGCTTGCAGTTTGCACTCGACGGTCTGTACGATCTGGCCATCGGTGGAACGGCTGTCGGTACCGGTTTGAATGCACCTCCGGAGTTCGGCGAACGCGCAGCCGATAAGATTGCTCGGCTCACAGGCCTGCCGTTTCGCTCGCATCCGAACAAGTTTGCGGCACTCTCGGCCCACGATGAGTTGGTGGCCGCGAGCGGCGCGCTGAAAACGTTGGCCGCTTCGCTCATGAAAATCGCGAACGATGTCCGTTGGCTGGCCTCGGGACCTCGCTGTGGGCTTGGCGAGTTGATCCTTCCCGAGAACGAGCCCGGGTCTTCGATCATGCCCGGAAAGGTGAATCCAACCCAATGTGAAGCGATGACCATGGTCGCGGTCCAGGTCATGGGGAACGATGCCGCCATTGGCTTTGCGGGCTCACAGGGGAATTTTGAGCTAAATGTCTTCAAGCCGGTAATCATCCACAACTTCCTTCACTCGGTCCGGCTGCTTGCCGATAGCTGCCACAGTTTCACCGAGCACTGCGCACGCGGCATCGAAATCAATCGTGAACAGATCGATCGATATCTTCAGAATTCGCTGATGCTGGTCACTGCCTTGAGCCCTGTCGTCGGATACGATAAGGCCGCCAAAATCGCCCACACGGCGCACGTCGATGGATCGAGCTTGCGCCAGGCAGCGGTAAAGCTCGGCTATTTGACGGCCGATGAATTCGATAAGTGGGTAAAACCGGAACAGATGACTCATCCGGCTTGATCCGCCGGCCCCCCGAATCTCCGGAAATCTGTTATGCCGTCCTTAACCGGGAACGTGGCATCAAAATAGCCCTCGAGGTGCACGTCGCTGTAAGCAGCAGTGCCAGACGGCGCGGCTTGCTGGGAAGGGCATCGCTCGAGGAAGGAACCGGTCTGTGGATCGCGCCCTGCGAGGCCATTCACACCTTCGGCATGCAAATGCCCATAGACGTCTTGTTTCTCGATGCGAATTTTCGTGTTCTCAAGACGGTTCGTCCCCTTCGACCGCGCCGGATTTCGATCTGCCTCAAAGCCTCTTCCGTGCTGGAACTGGATGCGGGCGCAATCGCGCGCTCAGGCACCCGGGAAGGCGACTGGCTGCTCTTCGAGCGGCTTCCTATCGATTCCAAACCTCCCTCAGTTCCGCCGATAAGTATAGATTCTCCATGCATGTAGTCTTGAAATGCGTTCTGTTGGCGCTGGTCTTTTCAGCCGCCGTTTACGACCTGCGGTTTAGGCGTATTCCCAATTGGCTGAACCTTGCCGGTATCGCGGCCGGGTTGCTCGCGAACCTCTGGTTATCGGGTTGGCACGGATTCACAGCATCGCTTCTCGGGCTCAGTGTCTCCTTATTGGTTTACATTCCTTTATACCTGCTGCGGGCCATGGGAGCCGGAGACGTGAAATTGATGGCGGCGGTCGGCTCTATCGTCGGACCGGGCAATTGGATCGAGATCTTCCTGGCGACTGCCATCCTGGGCGGCATCGTCGCCCTGCTGCTGGTCGCCTGGAAGAAGCGCTTTCATCAAACCGTTTTGAACCTGGCGATCATCATAGCCGAGCTTCTGCATTTTCGCGAACCCGCCCGTCGAGATCTGCGACTCGATGTCCGGCATAGCGGCGCGCTGAGGCTACCTTACGGGGCTGTCATCGCCTGCGGCTCGATTGCGTTCCTCATCATCCTGGGAACTCGTTGGCTCCCATCCTGAGAGCTATCACCCGAAGGGGCTACGGCCTACCCGCTTATGACTGCTATAGAAAGGCGGGCTCCCGGCCGATTAGAGACCGTAGACAGTCAATTGAATATGGAAGTGACCGCAGCACCAGGATGGGAGCTCAATTCCGCGCTCAATAAGCGCTGGTACGTGCACCTTTTCCCTTCGCTTACCGATTTCGCGTTCTTGCTGCCGTTCTTCCTGCTGTTTGCTCTCCTGCCCGGGGCTCAGCTTCTGCTCTCCGACGGCGATACTGGCTGGCACATTCGGACCGGTGATTGGATACTCGCGCACCGCATGGTTCCGACCCAGGATATTTTTTCCTTCACCAAACCGCATGAAGCCTGGTTCGCCTGGGAGTGGGGTTGGGACGTCATTTTCGCGACCATCCATCGGTTTTGGGGTCTCGACGGTGTGGTTTTCGTGACCGCAATTCTGCTTGGCCTGGTGGCCGCTTTACTGTTCCGCTTGATCCGCCGTTGCTCGAACAACGACGCTATCGCGGTGCCGTTTACTTTGCTGGCGGTGTGTGCCTCGATGATGCACTGGCTGGCGCGCCCGCACCTGGTTTCCTGGATTTTCATTCTGATCTTTCTGCACGTCATTCGAAACGCAGAAGAAGGAAATCCGAAAGGATTGTACGGCCTGCCGCTGCTGATGTTGGCGTGGACGAACCTGCATGCCGGCTTTTTTATCGGCATCGCTCTGCTGGCGGCCAGCGTGTGCGCGGAGGGAATCAAAGCGCTCCAAGGCCGGAACGCCTGGCGCATGGCCTGCCTCGACGGGCGTCCTTATCTGGTTTCGCTCGCGGGCTGCATCGCAGCGACATTCGTCAATCCCTATACGTGGCGCTTGCATCGGCATGTCGCGGCCTATTTGCGCGATTCCAAACTACTCGATAACATTCAAGAGTTCCAATCCATCAACTTCCACCGGCCTTCGGCGATTTTCATCGAATCGGTGCTGCTGCTGGGCATCGCGGCCGCCTTCTGGTGCTTTCGCAGGCAGAAAATCGCCAGCGGTCTGACGATTCTGCTATGGGCCCATCTGGCGCTCGTGTCCAGTCGCAATGCGCCGATCTTCGTGATCGTGTCGATGCCCTGGATCGCTGCGATGTCGCTCGAATTCGCCCGCTGCGCGTCCTGCATTTACTGGCTGCGCAAGCTGAGTTCCACCATTTCTGAGATCTCCGAGGAGTTCCGGCCGCTCGAGCGCATCGAGCGCTGGCACGTCGTGTCAATTGGGACGGTGCTCTTTGTGGCGTACTTATTTGCGGCCGGTAAGCCCGGCTTTGCCGCGCAGTTCAACGTTAAGAATATTCCGATCCAAAAAACGGCCGTGCTGCGCGCGGTCGAAGGTTCCCGTCTTTTTACCTCGGACGAATGGGGCGATTACCTCATCTATCGGGGATATCCGTCCGCTCGCGTGTTCATGGACGGGCGCAGCGATTTCTATGGAGACAAATTCATCAGTGTGTACCAGCACATCATGAGTGCGCAGTATGACTGGCGCGCGGATCTGGATCGATTCGGAATCGATGCCGTCATGGTGAAGCCGGACGCGCCGATCGCCAGCTTGCTCAAACAGGTGCGCGGATGGAAAACGGTGTACGACGACGGATCGGTCATCGTCTTTCGCGCCCAGCCGGCTGGCCACGCCGCCCAGGATGCTTGCCCGGAGCGTGCGGGCATTGGATCCGGTGCGCGAAACAATCTTGGGATCTCTCACTGTTCCCAGGTCAACGACTCGAATTCGACTCTCAAACTCGATGAAAGGAGAAGCCTATGATTACTTCGGCTCTACAGGCGTTTTGGCGGGAAGAGGATGGCCAGGATCTGGTCGAATATGCCTTGTTGCTCGCATTTATTGCCTTAGCTGCGGTTGCTGTGCTCACCAGCGTTCAAACGAACATTAAGACGCTGTGGAAAGACATCAGCAACGCGCTGAGCGACGCCGTCTCTGCCGCTTCGTAAACGGAGAGGCGAAGAATCGCTGAGGAGCGGCGGCATTCCCCGTCCGGGGCCGCGGCTCCTCAGATTTCTGACAGCGTCAGGAGAAGCTACTGTTTAAAGCCCCTAGCGAACGCCGCGTGCAACGGGCAGCCGGACGGAATGCGCGAAATTTTTTTGGACATCTTGAACTCTCATGAACCGACGTTTAGTTGCAGTATTTGTGTTTGCACTGGTGGTTGCCAGCCTCACCAGCTTTGCCGTGTACCGGCTGATCGTGCTGCAGATGGGTAGGCCCTCGCCGATCCTGGCTTCGAACAAGATGCTGGTGGCGTCCCACGATCTGCAGGTGGGCGAATTGCTTCACGATTCCGATGTCGTCGAGACTCCCTGGGGCGGCTCGGTTCCCGAGCATGCCATCACGAACCGGCAGGAGTTGGCCGGCCGCGGTGTGGTCGAGGCGATTTATCAGAACGAACCGATTCTCGAGCGCCGCCTAGCGATTAAAGGCGCGGGGGCCGGTCTGGCCGCCACCATTCCGGTGGGAATGCGCGCGGTTGCGCTGCGGGTGAATGAAGTTGTGGGCCTCGCCGGGTTCGTGATGCCCGGTATGCGGGTGGATGTACTGATCGCCGGGCAATCGCCGGGCGGAGATCCAGGTCTGACCGGAACGGTGTGCAAAACCGTACTCCAGAACATTGAGGTTTTATCGGCGGGCCAGAAGATCGAGAAGAGCGCCGAAGGAAAACCGGAATCGGCGGAGGTCGTGAATCTCCTGGTTACCCCGGCGCAGGCGGAAACGCTGAATCTCGCAAGCGATGAGACCAGGGTGCAATTGGTCCTCAGGAATCCGCTCGATACACAGGAAGAAAAAACGGCGGGTACCTCCGTGGCGGCCCTATTTGGGTCTCCGGTGAGAGCGGCTGCCGCGCCGAGACCGGCCGTCGCGGTGCCCCGCGCCGCTGCCCCTCGCGAGACCGACACTATTGAAATTTTTAATGGCGTGAAGCGAAGCGAGCAGATCCTGGAGCCGCCACATGGGAAATAGGTGCATGAAAGTTCCGATTTTTATTCTGTTACTGGCCGCGACGCTGCCGGCGCAAATGCGCCTGGCGCAACAGTCGCCTAATTTCCAGCCGAATCCGCCGGGTGGTGCCGAGCCGGCCGCAAACTTGCCCTCGCCCGCCGAAGGCGCGCCCGAGATTACGCTTGTGGTGAATAAGTCCGTGATCCTCGATCACGCGAGCGGCGTCCGCAGGCTTTCGATTACGAACTCGGAGATCGCCGAGGCGGTGGCGGTGAGCTCCGTCGAGCTGCTGATAAACGGCAAGTCGGCTGGCGATACGAGCCTGATTCTGTGGGACCGCGCCGGACGCCGGCTCAAATACGACGTGCACGTCGTTGCCAACGATTCGAAGCTCGATGTGATACGTGCCGAGCTGGTGAACGAAGTCGGTCCGAACGCTTCGCTTACGCTCGAAGACGGTAACGTGTTTCTGCGCGGAACGGTGGCAGACTCAATCCTGGCCGACCGCGCGGCCGCTATCGCCGGAACGCTCGGCAAAATCGTGAATTTGCTGCGCGTATCGATTCCCGCCGAGCAGCCGCAGATTCTCCTCAAAGTCCGTTTCGCCTCGGTCAGCCGCACCGCTTCTTTGCAACTGGGTTTTAACTTTTTTAGCGGAAACGCCAAAGGTGTCGGCAGCACGACGACCGCCCAATACGGCCAGCCGCCCGACGGCCTCCTCGGCGGAGCCGCAGGCTCTGGCCTGAGTCTCACCGATCTCCTGAACATCTTCTATTTCCGGCCGGACCTGAACATCGGCGCAGTGATTCAGGCTCTCGAGGCGAAGAGTCAGGCTGAAATTCTGGCGGAGCCGAATTTGCTAACCGTGAGTGGACGACCGGCGAGTTTCCTGGCTGGTGGTGAATTTCCGTTCCCCACCATCCAAGGCGGCGGCTCGGGGGTGGGACAGATCACCATCGAATTTAAGGAATTCGGCATCAAGCTGAATTTTCTGCCGACCATTACGCCGACCGGCGCCATTCACCTCGTCGTAACACCGGAGGTGAGCTCGCTAGATTATGCAAACGGGCTGACGGTGGGTGGATTTACGGTTCCAGGTCTTTCAACGCGACGCGTCACCACCGAAATCGAGCTGCAAAACGGGCAGAGTTTCGTCATCGCCGGGCTCTTAAATAATCAGGTTACCCAGCAGCTCGATAAGATACCCGGCTTGGCCAATATCCCGGTGCTGGGCAAGCTGTTTCAATCCAAGTCCATCACCAAAAATGACGACGAACTCCTGGTGCTGGTGACGCCCGAGCTGGTGCGCCCCATTCCGGAGGGCGTGAAAGCACCCGACCTGAAGATGCCGCTGCCCTTTATGAAAGAAGGCCTGAAGGAAGCGCCTCGTACGTCCGGTGCGGCCGTGACCGGCGCTCCGGCGCCCCTGCCGAAATTCGATTCGTTGCCGGCCGAAGAGCTGAAGAACTTAGCGCCGGCGGCGAGTGCCCCGCCTCCTTCAAACGGACAGCCTCCGCTGTTGGTGGTGCAGCCGGTGCAACTGACGCCCGCGGCCGCCCCGGGTTCGCCGCAAACTCCACCTTCCTCAAACCATTGATTGACGAACGTACTCATGAGTTCCGCTAAATTGCTGTTGCACATCAAGGACGAAAGCCTCAGCCGCGAGGTGATCGGTATCCTCAAAAAACCGGGTAGTCAGATACCGTTCGACGAACACACTTCCGATTGGACCAGTCTGCTCGACCGCATTGCGGAAAGTAAACCCGAAGTGCTGCTGCTCGATCTCTCGGGGGTGCCGAGCGAGCTGAACATCGCGATGCGGCAATTGCGCTATCAGGCGCCTCGTATCCGGGTGGTGGCGCTTCACTCGAGCGCCGATCCAACGACCATCCTTTCGGCCATGCGCGCAGGAGTCAACGAATTCCTGCATCCTCCTCTCGAGGAGAATCTGGCTGCGGCGCTCGAACGTCTCCTGAATTCGTCGGAATCGGAGGCGGCGCCGGCCGTGCGAGGCAAAATCCTCGGATTTCTCTCGGCCAAAGGCGGCTGCGGCGCGACCACGCTTGCCTGCCACATCGCCGCCGAGTTGCACAACCTGACGAAGAAAAATGTGTTGCTCGCAGATCTCGATCTGACCTCCGGGTTAGTCGGGTTTCTGATGAAGACCCCCAGCTCGTATTCCATGCTCGACGCGGTGAAAAATCTGTCCCGTCTCGACGAGAGTCTGTGGAGGGCCTTGATCGTCGAGCACAAGCCCGGATTGGCCGTCATCCCCGCGCCCGCCAGCTATTCGCGCTGGGACCATCCGGACGAAAATCGGTTGCGGCAAGTCCTGCAGTTCATGCGCACCCAGCACGATTGGATTGTGCTCGATCTCGGCCGCAGCCTCAACTCCATCGCCATGGCCGTATTAGACGAGGTCGATCAGTTATTCCTGGTTTCGACGCTCGAAGTGGTCGCTTTGCACGGTTTGAAGTCGATCGTGCACGGGCTGTTCGAACAAGGTGAAAAACTGCAGTTAGTCCTGAATCGCACCCCGAAGATGATGGACATCAGTACCCAGGAATTGGAAAAAATTCTGGGCCGCTCCCTCTACGCCGCGCTTCCCAACGACTACATGGGTCTCTATCAATCCTATTCAAGCGGCAACCTGCTGGATTCCAATACCCGGCTGGCACAGCATTTTTCGATGCTGGCCTCGAAAATCGCCGGTATGCAGCCGGTCAAGAGCAAAAAGAAATTCGCCTTATTTGGCTAAGGAGCATATATGGTCGCAACCGAGACACCCCGTAACGATGCGCGCCCGGCAGAACGCGCCCCTGGTGCCTTGCGCGAGGCTTCCGCGCTGCAATACCAGGAGCTGAAGTTTGCGATCCATCGCAAACTGCTCGACCGCATCAATTTAGAGGCCGTGTACGCCACGCCCGGCGAACGCGTCCGGCAGGAGATCCGGCCGGCGGTGTCGAAGCTGGTCAACGAGGAAAAGACACCGCTGAGCTTGACCGAAAAAGACAAGCTCATCGAGGAAGTGCTGGACGAAGTCTTTGGTCTGGGGCCGCTGGAGCCTTTGCTGCGCGATCGCACGGTCTCCGACATTCTGGTGACCACGCCGCGCCTGATCTACGTCGAGCGGTCGGGCAAGCTCGAGCGCACGACCATCGAGTTCAAAGACGACGCCCACTTAATGCGCATCATCGAGCGGGTGGTGTCGCGAGTAGGGCGGCGCATCGATGAATCGTCTCCCATGGTGGACGCGCGACTTCCGGATGGCTCGCGCGTGAATGCCGTTATTCCGCCCCTGGCGGTGGATGGGCCGCTGCTCTCCATTCGGCGTTTCGGGGCCGATCCATTGCAGCCGGCCGATCTGATGCGCAATCAGTCTCTTACCGAGGGGATGCTCGAGCTGCTCAAAAGCTGCGTCAAGGCGCGCCTGAACGTCATCATTTCGGGTGGCACCGGCGCCGGCAAAACGACCTTCTTGAACATGTTGTCCGGTTTCATTCCCTCGAATGAACGGATCGTTACCATCGAGGACGCAGCCGAGCTGCAGCTGCGCCAGACGCACGTCGCCCGGCTCGAGACCCGGCCCGCGAATATCGAAGGCAAGGGCGCGGTCCTGCAGCGGCACTTACTCATCAACGCTTTGCGTATGCGGCCCGACCGCATCATCGTCGGTGAGGTGCGCGGCGAAGAAGCGCTCGACATGCTGCAGGCCATGAACACCGGCCACGATGGTTCGCTGACCACCATTCACGCCAACAGTCCGCGGGACGCCATTAGCCGGCTCGAAGTGATGATCGGGATGGCAAGCTCCAATCTAAATGTGCGCTCGATCCGCCAGCAGGTGGCCTCGGCGATTGACCTCTTCATCCAGTGCTCGCGGATGTCCGACGGCACGCGCAAGGTGACGTATATCACCGAATGTTTGGGTATGGAAGGCGAACTGGTCACCACTCAGGAGATCTTCGTGTTCGAGCGCACCGGACTCTCGGCCGAGGGCCGGGTCACCGGGCGATTCAAGCCCACCGGCGTCCGCCCGAAGTTCAGCGAGCGTCTCAAGGCCGCCGGTATCGAGCTGCCCCCGCACATTTTCCAAAGTACTGTCGAGGTGCGCTAGTCCGGCATGATCGTCATTGCGGTTCTGTTCGTCGTCGTTTTCGGCACGGTGCTGGCCTGCATCGGGCTGGGCCTGTCCTATTTGCGATCCAAACAGAAACAGCAGATCCGGTCGATGCTCCGCAAAGCGGAAGAGTCGCCCGCCGAGCAGCGCTCCGAATTTCTGCGGCCGGCCCAGATCGAAAATAGCCTGAGCCGGTTTCTGCAGCGGTTTCAGTTCACCGGTCGCCTGGAACTGATGCTCGAGCAGGCCGGGAAAGACTGGAGCCCAAGCAAGCTGATAATCATTTCGTGCGTCACCTGCGCCGCGGGCCTGCTAGTTGGATCGAAGCTGCATTTTGTGCCGCCCATGCTCAGCTCGCCGGTGCTGGCGGCGTTGGGCGCGGCAATTCCCATTCTGTTGGTGAGGCGCAAGCGTGCGAAGAATCTGCACGCCTTTGAAGAGCAGTTTCCCGAGGCACTCGATTTTCTTTCACGATCGATGCGCGCCGGACACGGCTTCTCGGTTGCGCTCGAAATGCTTTCGACCGATTCTCCCGACCCGCTGGGTTCGGCCTTCCGGCGCGTCTCCAACGATCTGCAGCTCGGCTCCTCGCAGGAAGTGGCGCTCGGAAAGCTTATGACCCTGGTGCCGCTGGTGGA
The DNA here is from genome assembly GCA_963722935.1 of uncultured Acidobacteriaceae bacterium. GTDB lineage: Bacteria > Acidobacteriota > Terriglobia > Bryobacterales > Bryobacteraceae > Bog-105. Next base: position 121,133 of record CAVROY010000005.1, read on the forward strand.
CGTGCGCTTTTTCGTCTCCTCCGTCATTTTGCAGCAGGAAACCGGGGGGAACCTGGGCGAGATTCTGAGCAAACTGGCCTCCATTATCCGCGAGCGCTTCCGTCTGAAAGGCCAGGTCAAAGCAGCCAGCGCGCACGGCCGCATCACGGGGCTGGTATTGGTCTTGATGCCGGCCGCCGTCACTGCATTCATGATGATGACCACGCCCGAGTATCTGCGCGAGCTCATTTCCGATCCAACCGGCCGCAAGCTGGTCTACGGCGCAATTGGGGGCCAGATCGTGGGTTATTTCGTCATTCAAAAGATCGTGAACATCAAGGTCTGAAATGCTAGTCCTGCTTCCCCTGGTTCTGTTTCTCGCCGTGATGGGCGTCGTATCGTACTTCGGCTACGTGCATTATGTGAAGCCCGGCCGCATGCTCGATCAACTGGCGTCTACCACCTCGCAGGCGATTCCCGTTCCTTTAGCCCAGCGCCGCGGCAAACGCGAGTTTTCCGCTGCGCGGCTGCTGGAGCCCATTGGCAATCTGCTTCCGGTCTCGGCGAAGGATGCCTCAGTTGCCAAGGAAGAGCTTTATGCTGCGGGCTTCCGGACCAACTCCGCGGTGGCGGTCTACTACGGGGCCAAGATTCTGTTGGCCACCCTGTTTGTTTTGGGGTCGCTCGCATTTCGCGATCGCATGGGAAATCCTTTGCTTCGCTTGATGCTTCCGGTCTCGGCCGGAGGAATCGGCTATTTTCTGCCGGCACTGATACTGGGGCGGCTGGTCAAGCGCCGTCATCTAAAGATCCGCTTAGCGCTTCCGGATGTGCTCGATCTGCTGGTGATCTGCACGGAAGCAGGCTGCGGGCTGGATCAGGCCATCGTAAACGTCAGCCGGGAGCTGAAGCATGTGCATCCGGCTGTCAGCGAAGAACTTTCGCTCGTCAACATGGAAATCATGGCGGGCAAAAGCCGGTCCGAAGCTCTGCGCAATTTCGCCAAGCGCACTTCGGAGGATGAAGTCAAGAAGCTGGTGGCCATTTTGGTTCAGACCGATCGCTTTGGCACGAGTGTGGCGGACGCGCTACGCACGCAATCCGATTATCTCCGCATCCGGCGGCGTCAGGAAGCCGAAGAACGCGCGGGAAAAGTCGGTGTGAAGCTGGTATTCCCGATCTTTTTCTTCTGCCTCCCGGCGCTTCTGATCGTCACCGCCGGTCCCGGAATGTTGCAGCTGTTCCACAATCTGTTTCCGGCGCTGCGCGGGATCCACTAAATTGCTAATGAAAGAGCCTGGGGCAGTCGATGTGAGTATTGTCGGGCGGGTGCCGGACTAAGCTTCCCACCCCCGGGACGCCTCTCTGGAGGCGAAGTGTCTGAAAGGAGAAAACAACATGGGTGATATGACCGTACAAGCTTTGATTTGGGTCGCTGCGGGAGCGTTGCTGGTGTTCTACATGAAGCGGCGGCGCAAACGCAAGACGACGACTTAGTTCCGTAGGCTGGTTTATGGCTGAAGCGGACCGGCTTCAGCGCCAACTGGTAGCCGCTCAGAACGAGGATGGAGGCTGGGGCTATCACGCCGGCAGTTCGTGGACGGAACCAACCGCTTTCGCTCTGCTGGCGCTCGAATCGCGCGACCTCAAAAATAGTGCGTACCAACGGGGCTGTGCCTGGCTGTTGCGGACACAAAGACCCGATGGCGGCTGGCCCCCGAATCCCTCCGTCAGCGTGAGCACCTGGGTAACGAGTCTCAGCTCCTTGGCGCTGTCCGGATTCGGCCCTCCAGCCGGACCATCGTGCCATCACGCCCTGCAATGGCTGGTCCTCCAGATTCAGACCGGTCTGACCCCACTCCAGCGCTTGGCCCAACGTCTGGCTGGCATTCCACCCGCCGTTAGCGTGGGCGGCTCACCCTGGTTTCCGGGCACCGCCGCCTGGATCGCACCCACCTCGATGTCGATCATCGCACTCTCTGAAGCTTGCGTTCACAACGGGCAACTGCAAATGAACTCGCTCTTGCGCCAGGCCCAGCAGTATATTCTCTGTCATCGCTGCCGGGATGGAGGTTGGAATCATGGCGGCTCCCCATACCTCAGCGCTGATGCTCCCTCTTATCCGGAAATGACCGGTATGGCGCTGCTGGCGCTCTATGGCGTGCCCCCTTCCGAGCTGGCGTTACCTTTAAAACTCGCGGAAGCTCGTATCGCATCGCCCACATCGATCGAGGCTCTGTCCTGGTTGCAAATGGCTCTCGTTCGTCACGGCCGAGCGATCCAGACCGCTGAGACAAGCTTCCCCTGCCGTACCACACGAGACATGGCGCTGCGGCTCTTGTCTTTATCCGCCGCAAACGGCGCTAACCGGCTGATCACCGCATTGGGATGAGAGACACCTTTTCGATCACGCGCCGGCATTTCTTCCTAGGCGCACTGGCCTCTATAGCCGCCAGCCGGCCGCTTCAAACGTCTCGCACGCACCCGGTCTCGATCGTCCGTGCTTCGTCCTACTCGGGAGATCTGGTAGGCATCATCCGCAGGATATTAACGGAGCATCGGGTTCCCATCGCGGACAGAAGAATTCTTCTCAAACCCAATCTGGTCGAATTCAGTCCCGTCGCGCCTATCAACACTCACCCGCTTTTCGTTGCCGCTGCCGCAGAGGCCTTCCGCTCTCTCGGCGCTCGCGAAGTTCATATCGCGGAAGGACCCGGACACCGGCGCACCACTTTGGACTTGGCCGCGAGCGCAGGTTATTTCCAAGCCGTCGAGAAATTCGAAAGCCGTTTTACAGATCTCAATTTAGACGACGTGAGCCGCATCCCGATTCACAGCGGCTTTTCCTCGCTTTCGGAGCTGTACCTCCCGCACACGGTTCTGGGCTGCGATTTGCTCGTCTCTCTCCCAAAAATGAAAACCCATCATTGGACGGGCGCCACCCTCTCGATGAAGAACCTGTTCGGCGTTGTTCCGGGCGCCATCTATGGCTGGCCGAAAAACTTATTGCATTGGGCAGGCATAGATGGCTGCGTTGCCGACCTCCATTGTCTTTTTCCTCGCCAGTTCTGCCTAGTGGACGGCATTGAAGCCATGGAGGGAAACGGACCGATTTTAGGTACCCGCAAAGCGGCCGGCGTCGTGGTCGGCGGGGCACACCCGCCCAGCGTAGACGCTACCTGCTGCCGGATTATGCAAATCGATCCCGAAAAGATCGGCTATCTACAGATGATTGCGAACCGACGCGGGTGGGACATGAACGGAATCGAGCAGTTGGCGGAATCCATCGCCGCTGTAAACACAAAATTCGCCCTCCTGCCTCAACTCGAACGGCTTCGCCTCCGAAAGTGAACCATCACAATGATGTGCCTGGGACAGCTTACCAGTGGCGTGTCGCGGCTCCTTTGAAACTGAACCGCGCGCGTCAGGAACCGGGTTTCCACATGCTAACGAACTGACCGCGACAAGCCACTAGATGAACATCTCCTCGTCGGAAGTGGCGTGATCGACGCTGGACCGCCCAGCGCGTCCCAAATAGTGCAGAGTCGTGCGAATTCCGGCGAGAACACCCTGCACTTCTCGAACGGGTCGAAGAACCCCGGTCTGGACCACGGAGACGGTTTTCTGCACTCGGGTCATCGTGTCGTCCAATACCATCTCGGCACGCTCCATCTGCACCTTAGCGCGCGTCGCCGCGTCCGTTAGCAGCTCATCCACTTTGTCAAGTTGTTGCTTGGTGATCTCCAGGATCTCGGCGCTGGACGTACCGATCTTGTCCACGTGCTTCTCGACGCGGTCAATCGTTCGCTTAGTGACGCCCACCACTCCCTGGATTTCCGGAATAAGGGGCGTCACCTTTTCCTGCATTCTGCGGGCGACGATAAAAAGACCGATCAGCATCCCAGCCTGGGTGAGCATCGCAATCGCGGATAGCCCCACGAAAATCGTGAGAAGAATGAGAAGCGTTCGGTCGTCCATTTGAGCGGTTAATCTAATCCAATTGATTATCCGCTATACGTTCTCTGCCGTCCTGGAACCGCTTTGGCTGCCGCTCGAACCGGCACCCGCCGCTTTGATGTCTCCAACGGCGTCACGGTAGGCCTGCTTGCCGGCTTCCACGGCGGCGTTGAGCGTTTCCTTCTGGCGAGAAACGGTGGAACGGCCCTTTTCGTATAGGTCAGTGGCGGACTGCTTGATGTCATCGGTCCGCTGCCGGACGTATTCCGTGCCTTCCTGCGCGCGAGATTTCAGATAGTCCGCGCCCTCGCCAGCTTTGTCGGAGAGCAATTGCCGGGTCTCTTCACCTGCGCGAGGCGCCCACAGTATCCCGGCTGCGACCCCAATACCCAGGCCCAGCAAGAAGTAACCAAAGCCGCTTTTTTCCTCCATGTAGATCTCCTCTTTTCAGGGCTCACCGCCCTGCCATTTGACGTTTACATTTTGTAGAGCATGGTACAGTAGCAAACGTTTCGCAAGATGGCACGCTCCGGTAGGCCTAAAAAACTGGACGCGCAGCAATTGTGGGACTACGCTTTGCGCGTTTTGGGACAGCGAGCGCAGTCAGCCGCGGAAGTGAGGCAAAAGCTTCTCAGGCGGGCCGCTTCACCTGCTGACGTAAGCGCCGCCATGCTCAAGCTGCAGGAGTATGGCTTGAGCGATGACGCGAAATTTTCCGAAGCGTTTGCTGTCTCCCGAGTGCGAAATCGCGGATTCGGCCGCTACCGGGTGTTGCGAGACCTGCAAGCCAAACGAGTCTCCTCGAAAATTGCCCAGACCGCTGTGGAAGAGGCGTTCGCGGGTACGGATGAGGCGCAGCTTATCGAAGCATTCCTCCAGCGCAAATACCGCGGCAAGGATTTGGCCCTATTCCTCAAACAAGAGAAGAATCTTGCGACCGTCTATCGCCGCTTGCGCACTGCGGGTTTCACCAGCAGCGGCTCGATTGCAGTCTTGAAGCGTCACGCCAGCGGAGTGGAAGATTTTGAAGAAGCGCCAGAAGAGTAGCGCGTGGCTAAAATTTTACCTGCGGCACTTTTCGCTCTTCTTCGGTCGTCTTAAAATAAGCGTCGTCGCGTTGGAAGTGGAATAGATTGGCAGCGATATTTTTGGGAAACAACTCCACATCGGTGTTGTATTTCTTAATCGCTTCGTTGTAATCGCGCCGGTCGACCGCGATTCTGTTTTCGGTTCCCGCCAGTTCGTCTTGTAACCGCAGAAAATTCTCGTTCGATTTGAGTTGCGGATAATTCTCCTGCAACACCAGCAACCGGCCGATTGCGCCGCTCAGTTGGTTATTGGCGTTAATCTCATCCTGCTTGCTATGCGCTCCCAGCAGCGCCGCTCGAGCGTTCGCAACTTCGCCGATAACGGTCTGCTCCTGCTTTGCGTAGCCTTTCACGGTCTGTACCAGATTCGGGATCAGGTCGGCGCGGCGCTTCATGTCGTTATCGACTTGCGCCCAGCGTGCATCGATGTCGTTCTTCTCCGAGACGAACTGATTACGCTCTCCCATCAGCTGGCCGCCGAATATGACAACAATCACGACGATAACGATTAGAACGATCAGTGCACCTTTCATGCTTTTTCAAAGCTCCTTTGCGGGCGTTTGCGGAGTGCCGCAACTCCTATCGATCGAGGCCGTCGACGAATCGAACGACTCCATCTATCTCTGTTAAATAGTTCGTCAGTATCGACACTACATCGCCTTGGCCGCGCCGCTTTCCAGTTGCTCGAATGGCTAGTATCTCACTCGCGGCGGGCAAGCGCATTCCCGTCACCTGTTCCAGCGCGTGGACGACTTGCGTTTTCTTCCATTGCGGCTCATGGCCGCTGAGGATCAGGACGTGCCGCCCCAGAACGCTGAACGTGGATATGGAGTCGGTGAGCAGCTTCATCAGGCGCTCGGGATCGGAAAGAAGTTCGGCGGCTTTTTGGCGGAGCCTGATCTGTTTGGCTCGCAGTTCGTGTTCTACCTGCGCACGATAAAACGAGCGGTCGATCTGAAGATCCCGAATGACATCTTCGCCATGCAGCACGCGCCGGTGCTCCTGCATGTCGTGGAACTCCATTGGAAAGCAATCGGTCGAGGTGCGAACTTCTTCCGAAGTGAGCAGCAGCGGCGGTGGATTGCCCTTGCCGCGCCACCATCGGAAGATCGGTTCCGATTTTGAGAGCTCTTCGGGTGACAGGCGATCGAGTACGCACAACACGTTAAGGTCAGAGCTGTGTTCGTTCCAATCGCCCATGGCAGCCGAGCCATAGAGGATCGCAGAAACCAGGCGATCGCCGAAGGCTCCTTTTAACCGGCCCGTCAGTTGAGTCAGTTGTTCCTGCATGAGCTGCTCCTCATTTTCCGTTTACCAGTCACTACTTGCTCCGCCACCGCCAAAATCGCCCCCACCGAAACCGCCGAACCCTCCGCCTCCGCCAGAACCGCCTCCAAAACCGCCGCCGTCCCCCCAACCGCCGCCACGATAACGCCCGCCGCCCAGTAGATTACCGAGAAGGAGACCCGTCAAAAACCCTCCACCGCCACCTCCGCCTCTGCGCCCGCCACGGCCGAACAGCATAAGGAGCGCAAATATGCCGAGCACAATCAGCGGAAACGGAATGCCACTGCGATGCCGGACAGCCACCGGGCGCTTTTCGCGCTCCGGTTGAAGGTTGCTGGAGAAGGCCACGCCTTTTCCCTGTGCGATCTGATTCGCCATGGCATCGGCGCCTGCCAGCAGCGCTGCCCCATAATTGCCTTCCCGCAGGTCAGGACGCATAGATCGCAACGTGCTGCCCGCGAATCCATCCGTAACATAGGGTTCTACACCACGGCCTGTTTCGATATCGTCTTTGTGGTCCTTAGTTGCGAGCAGCAGCAACACGCCCTGGTTACTTTTCCGGTCGCCTACGCCCCACTTGCGGCTCAGATCCAGAGCAAAGTCACGAATTGGCTGGTCGCCTACTGTATCAACCGTCACCAGCGCGAACTGCACATCTAATTCCTGCTCGACCCTGGCGCAGAAAGCTTCAAGCGCGGCTTTATCGGCGGGGTCCACCACGTGCGCAAGATCGCTGACGTAACCGGTCGGTTTCGGCAGCGAGTTCACATCGGCGGCCAGCAGCGGAAGGGCGGCCAGCACCAAGAGCGATAAGCGGCTTTGCACTCAGTAAGATTAGAGCAGAAACGATCTCGAAACGGCCCGAACTGTCCGCCATTCTTGCCGAGACTTGCCGTCGTGCGAAACAGGTGCTGCAGAAAAACCTTCTGCGCTCGTGTTTGGAAAGGCCGGTTCAGCATGGTAACCCCCAGATTTCGCGTAGCTTTCTCGTTGGCGATCCGGATGAAGCGGCAGCCGCGAACCGATTGCACCGCCATTCTCGGAATAGCCGAGATGCCCATACCCGCCGAGACCATGGCCAGGATGGTCGCGAATTGCCCGCTCTCAAACGTGACGTTGGGACTGATGCGAGACTTCCGGCAAGGGCCTCGATCGTGCTGTCGCGAAAACAATGTCCCTCTTTCAACAACAGGAAACGGCTCTCCTTCGGTATTTCCTCGAGCCGGATCGCTTTTCGAGCCGAGAGCGGGTGAGACAGGGTTGGCGTCGAAGTGATCCGCGCGCGCGGAGTGGACGTTGAGAAGCTGGATCAAGGTATTGGTTGCCAATGCGGCAGCCGAGTTTGCGAGTACCTATTATTACTACACGATTCTTCGTATGCACTTGGCAGGTTATGAAGACTACAAAGAGATCTGTGAAGATGCACGCCTGGAAGATCGGGCGCATTGGGATCTCATCGTTCCCCGGATCTATGACTCGGCGGCGAGTTGCCGAAGGATCTCTGCGAGTTCCACAACCAGGCCGGCTGCCGGGCAGCGAAATTACCCGATCCGCCAACTGCCGTGAACATCCTCACATTACTGCTCGAATCGGAGCGCTGTGCGATCCGCAGTTGGAGTCAAGTGTGCGACATGACGTTCGGCAAAGATCCACGGACCTACGATGTGGCTGCTCGAATTCTAAACGAAGAGGTCGAGCATGAGGCATGGTTCATCGAGTTGCTCGCGCACGAGCGCGACGGCAAGAGCATCCCGTCGGCCACTTCCGGCGCGGTGCGCCGGGCGAGGCACCCTACAGCAAGAACGCTCGATTCTACAATCCATAATGCGTGCGTAGGAGATAAGAGCCTTTACGGCCGCATGTCCACAGCTGCCTCGCACCTTGTCACGCTGGAAATGCCTCAGGGCGAGCGATGGTTCCAATGTGACGAGAACGAGTTTGTGTGGGCGGCGGCCGCGCGAAACGGGATCTCGCTTCCCGCTATTTGCCATCAGGGCCGGTGTTTGACTTGCGCCGGGCGGCTGCTCGCGGGTTCCGTCGATCAGAGCAGCGCCGATGCCTATTTTCCAGAGGATCGCGAAGCGGGCTCTTATGCACCGCGAAGCCGCAGACGGACATTCGGGTGCGTACTCATGAGCAATGGAACATGCGCGCTCATCGCTTGAAGCTTGGACTGCCAGCCCCGTACGCTTAGGTCACACGCGTCTCATCCAGGCACTGCGCCTGCATCCCGGGCAGGTTCTTCAGCAGTGATAACGTCCGTTGGCTCTGGTATCAACCGGTCTATACGTCGGACTTCCGGGAAAAACCAAGTCCAGGCGAGTACGACCAGGATGGTTCCGATTCCGCCGAGAACAACGGCTGGAACCGTTCCGAACCACTGCGCCGTGAGTCCGGACTCGAACTGACCGACTTCGTTCGACGCACCGATAAAGACCATATTCACCGCGCTCACGCGTCCACGCATTTCGTCCGGCGTCCAAAGCTGAATGATCGTGTGTCTGACAATCACGCTGATCGTATCGGAGGCGCCGGCGAGGAAGAGCATCGCCAGCGAAAGCGCGAAATTCCGCGAAATGCCGAAAACAATCGTAAATACTCCAAATGCGAATACGCACCCGAGCATGGTCACTCCGGCCCGGCGGCGCAGAGGCCAGTGTGCAACGACCAGACTCATGACGACGGCGCCTACGCCTGGTGCACTACGAAGCACGCCTAGACCGATCGCGCCTACCCTCAGGATTTCGCGTGCATAAACGGGCAGTAAAGCCACGGCGCCGCCTAACAGGACCGCGAAGAGATCGAGAGAGATCGCGGCCAGTATAGGTCGATTGCGCCAGATATAACGAAGTCCGTCAAGCACCAGCCGGGGAGCCGCATTAGACGGCTTTCGGTCCATCGCTCCGAGCCTGACCCGGCCCAGAAATGCCCATCCAGTCAGGTACAATGCGACGGCGCACGCGTAGACACACGCTGGGCTTCCAGTCGCGCCGTACAAAGCTCCGCCAATCATTGGACCGGCGATCGTGGCCGTCTGAAAAATCGAAGCCGACCACGCAACCGCATTTGGAAAATCGTCCTGCGAGACCAGAAGAGGAACAAAGGCCTGGCTTGCGGGTCCTTGAAAAGCGAGCACCGCTCCGTTCAACAACAACACGAGGTAGATCGGATAAGCGGAGCGCAGGCCGCTCAACGTAAATGCCAGCAGTAGAACCGAGCACACGGCGAACCCGGCGAAACAACTCTGGAGGATTCGCTTACGGGGAACGCGATCTGCTGTGTGACCGGCGATGAGGAATAAGCAGATGCCGGGTAGAAATTGCGCCAAACCGACCAGTCCGAGATCCAGAGGCCGGCGCGTCAATTCATACACCTGCCAGCCCACAGCTACCGACTGCATCTCCGACGAGATCGTCGTGAGAAAGCGCGCCAGCATATAGGACCGGAAATTCGGATATCGAAATGCTGCGCGCGAAGGCGGTTCGGGCGGCGGCTCCTGCATTCGCGTCTGGTGCCAGTCTCCCACGCGGGGTTGTTGTCTCGGATAGCGGTCTACGCCACGCGCGAGTTCGCTATTGCGGGGTGATGACGCGGATGCCGAGCTCCCGCAGTTGCCGCTCGGGAACTGGCGAAGGCGCCTCGCACATTAGATCCGTCGCTCGGGCGGTTTTGGGGAACGGAATCACTTCGCGAATGGATTCTTCGCCCGCCAAAATCATGATCAGGCGGTCGAAGCCTAAAGCGATTCCTCCATGTGGAGGCGCTCCGTATTCGAGCGCTTCGAGCAGAAAACCAAACCGCCGCTTGGCTTCCTCCTCCGTGAAACCCAGCGCCGCGAATACCTTCGCCTGCACATCGCGGCGATGAATGCGGATCGAACCGGATCCGAGTTCGACTCCATTGAGCACCAAATCATACGACTTCGCGCGGCAATGAGCCGGATCGTTCGTCAGTTTGTCCAAGTCTTCGTCGAGCACCGACGTGAATGGATGATGTGCGGCATTCCAGCGGCCGTCTTGTTCATCCCACTCGAACATAGGAAATTCGATAACCCAGAGGAACCTGAATGTTTCCCGATCGAGAAGCCGATGCCGATCGTTATACTGAGTCGCGAGGTGCAGAAGAAGCTGACCGCAGGCTTGCAAAACCGTTTGCTCCGGCAATGCGCCTTTCTTCTCGCGCGCCCAGCCCGCCAGCATCAGCAGGTCCTCTTCCGCGGGATGAATACGCGCACGCAATTGTGCAACGGGTTCAGGATGATCTCGCTCCAAACGTCGCAGATCGTCATATACGCGCAGTCCGCGCTCTTGCCCGAATGCTTTGATCTGATCCCGCTCTTTGCGGCTCAAATTGCCGATCTTCGGAATATGGATTGCAACCAGCGGCAATCCGTCGCTGACCAGGGCGGTACCCGCGAACAGATCCTCGATGCAGTGAAACGGCGGGATGCGCAGATCCGGCTTGTCGCTGCCATAGGAACGCATCGCCTGTGCATAAGTCATTCGCGGAATGTGCCGATCGACAGATTTCCCCGCGGTCTCACACACGTTCCAAATCAGCGGCTCGATCACTTCAAAGATCTGTTCTTCTTGGGGAAACGACATCTCCAGATCGATTTGGGTGAACTCGGGTTGGCGGTCGGCGCGCAAATCTTCATCGCGGAAGCACCGCACAATCTGAAAATATCTGTCATAACCGCTCACCATCAATAGCTGTTTGAAGATTTGAGGCGATTGGGGAAGAGCGTAGAAACTGCCGGGCTGCACGCGGCTGGGCACCAGGTAATCGCGCGCGCCTTCGGGCGTCGACCGCGTCATGAATGGCGTTTCGATCTCCAAAAAACCCTGTGCATACAGGCTCTGACGAATCGCCAATGCAACCTTCGAGCGCAGAATGATGTTGCGCTGCATGTGCGGCCGCCGCAGATCCACGTAGCGGTATTTCAAGCGAATATCTTCTTTGACATCCACATTGTCTTCGAGTGGAAACGGCGGCGTTCGCGATTCGTTGAGAATCCAGAGGCGTGCAACGCGCACTTCTATTTCTCCGGTTGAAATGCCGGCATTGACAGTGCTGGGCTCCCGAAGCGTCACCAGACCTTGAACCGCAATGACGAACTCCGAGCTCAGTTCCTCCGCTCGCCGGTGAGCCTCCGGATTCTCATTTTGATCGAAAACCAACTGCGTGATGCCGTCGCGATCGCGCAAGTGTATAAAGAGGACACCGCCGAGGTCGCGGCGACGGTGAACCCATCCCATCAGTACCGCGGTACGGCCTCGGTCGCTTGCGCGCAGCTCGCCGCACGTGTTAGTTCGCCGCAAGTCGCCCAAAAAATCTAATTGAACTTCAGACATTTGTCTACCTGGCTCTTGTCCCGCCGAACCGGTCGAGCAGTTTCTGTCGGGTGAGAGTCTCCTGCTCGCCAGAGGACATATCTTTCAGTGAATAGGACTGCGTGACAATTTCGTTGTCGCCCACAATCAGCGTGTAGCGCGCCGACAGCTTGTTCGCAAGTTCCAGCATGCGCTTCAGCTTTCCTTCAGTTCCGACCTCGACAGAAATATCGAGATGTCTAAGTTCTCTCGCCAACTCGGCGCAATGTCTTAGGGCGAGATCGCCCAGCGGAGCGATATAGACATCCAGGCGCGGAAACTCCAGCGTTCCAGCTTCTTCCACGATCTGCACCAGCCGGTCTTCGCCGATTGAAAAACCGATTCCCGGCGCTGGCGTTTTAGACCCAAGACTTTCTGCCAAGCCGTCATAACGTCCGCCGCCGAGTATCGCGTTCTGCGCGCCCAATGCTCCGTGCGTCACCTCGAACGTCGTGCGCGCGTAGTAATCGAGCCCTCGGACCAGGCGCGGTTTCACTGTATAAGCAATGCTGCGATCGTCCAGAAATTCGCGAACACGCCGAAAGTGCTCCCGGTCGGCATCGTCCAGGTAATCCAGAATGGAAGGCAGCGTTTCGATAATCGGCTGATCCGCTGGAACCTTGCAATCCAGCACTCGAAGCGGATTGGTCTCCGCGCGTCTTTGGCAGTCTTCGCAAAGCCGGGGAGCGATTTCCTTCAACGCAGTCCGCAGTACGTCGTTGTATCTTGCGCGCGATTCCTTCGAGCCGACCGAGTTAATCAGCAGCTCAAAATCCCGGATGCCCAGCTCGCGCAGAATGATGACGACCAGTTCAATTACCTCTGCATCGATGGCTGGCGCATCTGAGCCGATCGCTTCCGCGCCAATCTGGAAGAACTGGCGATAGCGTCCTTTTTGTGGACGCTCCCGGCGGAACATGGGCCCAATATAGTAGAGCTTCTGAAGTCCAGGATGCTGATCCAGCCGGTGCTCAATGTACGCCCGCAGGACCGAAGCCGTGTTCTCCGGACGCAGCGTTAACGATTTGCCATCGCGATCCTCAAAGGTGTACATTTCCTTGCTCACGATATCGGTTTCCTCGCCGACGCTGCGCGAAAACAAGGCAGTCTCCTCGACCAGCGGCGTCCGGATCTCGTGGTAGTTGTAGCGGGCCAATACCTTTCGCGCAATCGTTTCCACTTGATTCCAAACCGCGCTTGCAGGCGGCAGGATGTCGCGCATTCCTTTGACACTGCGGATCAAGGCTGTTCTTCCTTGTAAATTGCGGCAAGCTTTATGTAGTTGCCGCAATTAATCTGAAAACGCTGTTGTTCGTCCGCTGTTACCCCGCGCCGGATACGCGCAGGAATGCCCATGACCAGCGTGTTTGCGGGGACCTGCATGCCCTCGGGCACCAGCGAGCCGGCGGCTATCACCGCGCCGCTGCCCACCCTTGCTCCATTGAGCACCACGGCCCCAATACCCACCAGCGCGCCATCATCTACCTGACATCCGTGCAATACCACGCGATGGCCCACCGTCACTCGATTTCCAATGATGCAGGGAAACAGATCATGATCCACATGCACAACCGAGTTGTCTTGAATATTGCTTTCTTCGCCGATACGAATGTAGTTCACGTCGCCGCGAATGGCCACATTCGGCCAAACGCTGCACCTCTCGCCGATCACGACGTCGCCGATGATTTGTGCGCTCGAATCGATGTAAGCGGAGGGGGCGATGCGGGGCGCTACTCCGCGAAACGTTCTGATCATGAATGCTTGAATCGCAGGCCAGCGCAGGGCCGAGCTGCCGACGGAGAGCGATGAGAAGCTCTTTTGTAGTCATCGTAGCAGGCGTACCTAGCGCCGCTCTCGATGAGCAGTAAGTAGGCGTCTCATTTTGCCGCTTATTTAACCCGGAAAATGTCCGATATGGTAGCCGAGGGTGTACACCCGTCAACGTAGCGGCTAGGCGAGCGAGAAGACGCACCGGAACGGATCGTTCGACAAGCACACAACGACGGTTCCGGGGTTACGAAAAATGGCGAAAAAGCTGGGCCGAACCGCCGCGCTCGCGGTAATAGCTCTGACGCTGGTCCCCACGGGATGCCGGCGCAGTCGCCTCAGCAACGGTAACGCAGCGCTTTCGGTAGCAGACGTCCGGCAGCTCTGTGACGACAAGCAGACGCTCCGAAACGTTCGTTTCGAAGGGGTCCTGACACTCGTAAACGCCGCGTTCGGCTACGCCGTCGTCCAGGACGGCACGGCTGGGATTCGTGTCGAGACATCCACGTATGTCGAATCCGCAATCGTGGGACACCGGGTAGAAGTCAGCGGCAGCGTTGGTGCGGATGGCGAACCAGATGCAGTGATGTACGCCTCCATTCGCGACTTGGGGAGTTCTGCCCCAGTTAAAGTGCGGCCGCTCAGCGCAGGGGATCTGAATTCGGATCGCTTCGATGATTTGCTCGTGAGCGTGACCGGCATACCGCGCGCCGGGCAGGTAGGCAGTTTCGGAGAAGTCGAAATTCCTCTCAGCGTCGATGGCCGGCACGTGACCTTACGGGTCATTGATGGCGGTCGAACTCTCGCGAAGCCCTTCACCGATGCAGAAGTGACGGTTACCGGAGTGGCTGCCAGCAGCGTCGATGTGAACGGCAAAGTTACCGATTTCACCCTGCTTCTGCCGAGTCTGCGAGCGATCGCAATTACCCGGCCGGCTCCCGACCCCGGCAATTTGCCTGTCGTTCCCGTGAATAGCTTGCTCACAGCAGGTTCGCATCCCTCCGCCCACCGGATCCACGTTCGAGGATCGATTCACATGTTGCCCGATTCCTCGGCTCTCGAGTTTACGGATCGGAGCGGCTCGATTCCGGTGCGCTCGGTCGATTCGAGCGATGTCGTCGGCAAACAACGAGTGGACATTGCCGCTTTTCTAATTGCCGATCAGGGCGCGCCGGTACTCAGCGATGCAGCGATTCTCGATCTTTCTACACGTTCGGACGGAAAAGTCGCCCCGCGCGTTAAAAGCGAGGTATTGACGACAGCCGCCCGGGTACATAGCTTGAGGCCGGGGGAAGCCGCGCTCGGCCAACCGCTCGCTCTGGATGCGGTGATCACCTTCTATGATCCCGGCAGTATCACCATGTTTGCCCAAGACAGCACGGCAGGCATTTACGTTGCCACCCATGGGATGGGGGCGCTGCCCGTGCGTGGCGGCGACCATGTTCTGATCTCCGGCGTAACCGGACCAGGAGACTTCGCGCCGATTGTCGAACTACCGCATTTCCGCATCCTAGGGCCTGCGCCTATGCCCCAGCCGCTGCGCATGAGCGAGGAAGACATTTTTCTGGGAAGAGCCGATAGCCAGTGGGTAGAACTGGAGGGCATTATCCAAAGCACAGGCAGAGAGGGTGCGCGGTCTTTCGCGCTGCTCGGTTGGGGCGCACATCAGTTTAAGGTTCTTCTCGCGGGTTCAACGGAAGTGCCGCCGGCCTGGATCGATGCTCGTGTCCGAGTGCGAGGTGCGTGCGGAACCCTATTCAATTCGAAAAGACAGTTACTCGGCGTTCAGCTCTTCGTTCCGGATCTGAATCAGTTCACTATTTTGGAGCCGCCTCAACCGGGCTCGCACGCCGCGATCCGACCGATTGCGAGCCTGCTGCAATTTACGCCGGCGGAAAGCAACGGACACAGGGTTCGTGTGCGCGGCAGCGTCACCGCCGCTCACTCGCATGGGCCAACGTGGATTCGAGATTCGTCGGGCGCGATGCTGATCCGCACGCACAACTACATCGCCCTGTCTCCGGGCGACCTTGTGGATGTCGCCGGATACGTTACGCCGGGGCCATTTTCACCGGAATTACAGGGTGCGGTGATTACCCGCCTCGCGAGCGGTCCGCCGGTCAAGCCGATCGTCCTCAATGCCGATCAAGCTCTATCCGGTGCGTTCGATACGCAATTAGTTCAGATCGACGCCCGCCTGATCGATCAATTCACGAACGGTCAGGATCGCATTTTGCTCATGCGGGCCGGCAGATCCACCTTCAGTGTTCGCGGCGGATCGAATCTGCCTCACTTTAGTGAGGGGGCAGTAGTCCGCGTGACGGGAATTTGTTCTGTCACGGCGCAGCGGTTTGAAGCCATTATGGTTCCACGCTCTTTCGAGCTGTATGTGCGGTCGCCATCCGACATCGTGGTCTTGAGACCGGCGCCCTGGCTGACTCCGCAGCTCACGTTTCGTGCTCTGGCAATGACGGTCGTGGCGATTGGAGCTGTCCTGTTTTGGGTGTTAATCCTACGGCGCAGAGTCCGGATTCAGACCCGCATTATCACGCAGAAGCTTGCCGAGGTGGAATCGCTCAAGGAGGGTGCGGAAGCCGCGAACCGCGCTAAGAGCGAGTTCCTAGCCAACATGAGTCATGAGATTCGGACGCCCATGAATGGCATTCTCGGGATGACGGAGTTGACCCTCGATTCCGAGCTGTCAGCGGAGCAACGGGACAACATCCTCACCGTGAAATCCTCGGCGGATCTATTGCTGACGATCATCAACGACATTCTCGACTTCTCCAAGATCGAAGCCGGGAAGTTGGAGCTCGACCCGATCGAGTTCAACTTGCGGGACAGTCTGGAGGAAACCGTTCGCGCCCTGGCCGTCCGAGCACATGCGAAAGGATTGGAGCTGGTGTGCAGTCTCGCTGACGACGTTCCTCAAATCGTAATCGCAGATCCCACTCGTTTGCGGCAGATTACGACTAATCTCCTAACCAATGCAATCAAGTTCACCGACAGCGGAGAGGTGACATTGGAGGTGACGAAAACAGGCGGCGATACTGCAATGACCACGCTGCACTTCCTGGTCACCGATACGGGTGTTGGGGTCGCTCCGGAAAAACAAAAAGACATCTTTCGTCCCTTCATTCAAGCCGATACGTCCACCACTCGCCGCTACGGCGGCACCGGATTGGGGCTCAGTATTTCGTCTCGTTTAGTGAAAATGATGGGAGGCGAGATTTGGCTCGAGAGCGAATTCGGCAAAGGTAGCCGGTTTCACTTCACCGCCCAGTTCGGCATCGCCACCGGGAAGGCTTTTCCAGTGCGACCCGTTGTTGACTTAAGTCTCAAAGACGTTCCCGCATTGATCCTCGATGACAATGCCACGAACCGGCGGGTCTTAAGTGACACGCTGACGCGCTGGGGTATGCGTGCGGCCATTGCAACGCGGGGACGCGAGGCGCTGGAGATCCTGAGACAGGCGGCCGGTTCCGGTTCGCCTTACCCGCTTCTTTTGTGCGACGTCCATATGCCGGAGATGGACGGCTTTGCGCTTGCCGAGCAGATTGCCGCCGATCCGGAGCTCAGCGCGCTGAAGATGATTTTATTGACGTCCGCCGGCCAGCGCGGCGATAGCGCGCGCTGCCGTGAACTGGGAATTTCCAGTTACTTGACAAAACCCATACGTCAAGTAGAGCTACGGGAAGCCGTTGTCACCGTGCTGGGCCTCCCGCCCGGCCCGCGAAATGGTGTCATGCCTGTGACGCGCCACTCCGTTCGCGAAGCTCAGTCGCGGTGTTGGCGTATTCTGCTCGCTGAAGACAACGCAGTCAATCAGAAGGTCATCAAGCGGCTGCTTGAGAAACAGGGGCACTCCGTCGAGGTGGCCAACAATGGCGTTGAGGCGCTCGACGCGCTCGGAAAACGGCAGTTCGATCTCGTCTTGATGGATGTCCAAATGCCGGAGATGGACGGCTTTGAAGCGACTGTGGAAATTCGAAAGCGCGAACAGCGGACGATGCAACATCAGGTCGTCGTCGCGCTGACCGCACACGCCATGAAAGGCGATCGCGAACGCTGCCTCGAAGCCGGCATGGATGATTATCTATCGAAACCAGTCGGTCTGAGCCAGTTAAGCGAGGTCCTCGACCGGTATGCCTCCCGCCGCGACTCGCTCGTCGATGTCGATACCGATACGGCAGTGCTTTCCTAGGCCGGAAGAGAGATGCCAAAGTGCTTATTGAGCACGAGCGCAACGGTGCCGCGTAATCGCGCCATCGCGCCGTCTTGGCCCGGAAGTATCGCGACCGGAGCCGTCGAGATGCTTTGTTCTTCGACTGCCTTTTCCAGTTGGGGCTTGAAGCGATCCCACGCCGCCGTGAACTCGCCGATAAAGACGATCGCTTCCGGCGCCAGACCGGCGACGATCATACGCACGCCACGGCCAAGCTGGGCGGCCATTGCATCCAAAGCTCTGACAGCCAGAGCGTCGCCCTGCTCCGCCAGTGTGAGGAGATCCTGAAAATCGAGCCGGTTGCGGCGCGGCCCTTTACCGGTGCTTTTCGCTTCGAAGTAGTATCGCAGTGCGGCGCGATTCGAAGCGAGAACTTCCCAGCAGCCCCGATTTCCGCAACTGCACAGAGGGCCATCCGGGTCTAGCGGCACGTGTCCGAACTCTCCGGCCATACCGCTTCGGCTTCGAAACAGATGGCCGTCTGCGATGATGCCCGTGCCGATGCCTTCCGACACCGTGACTGCGACGAGATTGCGGATATCGTCTGCGCGCCCGAACCACATCTCCGCCAGCGCGCAAGCGTTGGCCGCATTCTCTAGCGCCACCTCCAGTCCGGTCTCCCGCTCAATGCGATTCTTGAGATCGGTAACCGGCCATTTCAGATTCGGCGCAAATACCAATTGATTTGTTCGAGAGTCGATGCGCCCCGGAAGGCTGATGCCAATGCCTTCAAACGAAATCTCTGTGCGCGCCCTAAGTAAAGGCTGGATACGATGCAGCAGTTCACGAATCGCGAGATCCGGATCGGCCGGCGTGGGAAGCACGTCCTGCGAACTGAAACTGCCGTTGACATCGCTGACCCCGATGGTCGTTCGCGACGGGCGAATATCAATGCAGATAATAGCCCGGTGCCGGTTCAGCCGCAAAAAAGTGGGTCGGCGGCCGCGCGGCAACCGTCCCGTAGCGCCCTCCACAACCCACTCATCGGCGATGAGCTCCTCGATGATGAGCGAAACGGTGCTGCGCTGCAATCCGGAAAAACGGGCCAGGTCCGCACGGGAAATGGGTTGACGGCCGCGGATCAGGTGGAGAACGATGCGCCTGTTGATGTGGCGCGCCGTTTCGCTCGAGGCTACCGGCAACTCTCCGGCATTCAGGCGCAGCATTTGTTTTGGTTCCCAACTATATCACTTGCCGCCAAGCCTCGCCTGAACATAATGTCCGCCCGTCCACTGCTCCAGCGGTTGACCTCCGCCCACCGTGACTACACTTCGTTCCTTAGCATCTTCCGCCGACACGCTGAAATGCAGGACCTTCTTCTCGCCGGGTTGCAGGTGAATGCGTTGAAAGCCTCTCAGCTCCAGGTCACGGCCTTCCGCCCGGCTTAAATACAGTTGGGCCACCTCATCGCCTCCGCGCCCCGAAGCGTTTTCAGCAGTTGCGCTAACGTCGTACTCCGCCGAACCGGATTGTGCATGCACAGCAATATCCGAATAACGGAAATCGGAAAAACTGAGCCCATAGCCGAACGGATAAAGTGGGCTTCCTCTGAAATAGCGATAGGTGCGATTCTTCATCGAATAGTCGCTAAACGGCGGCAGATCGTTTACCGATTCATAAAAGGTAACCGGCAGCCGCCCCGCCGGATTATTGTCGCCCGCCAAAGTATCGGCGATCGCGGTGCCGCCTTCCTGGCCCGGATACCACGCCTCGAGCATCGCTTGCGCCCGCTCCTTCGCAGTCTTTACTGCCAAGGCGCTTCCGTTAATCAGTACAACCACGGTGGGTTTGCCGGTGTCGAGAACGGCATCGAGTAATTTCTGTTGAGAGGCTGGCAAATCGATGGTCGTTCGATCTCCTCCGTCAAATCCGGGAATGTCGATCTTCGATTCCTCGCCTTCCAGACGCGAATTCAGGCCCAGACAAACAATCGCGACGTCGGCCGCCTTGACGGTCGCCAGCGCATCTGCCAGCGCCGCCTCGGCCGGCGGTTTCCACACCAGCTCAACCCCGCCGCCTCCGCCATGTTGGTTGTATTCAACGCGAATTGGGTACGGCTTGCCGGATTCAAGATGCAGCGTCGCGGTTTTCGGAAGAGTCGATTCACCGGTGCGTTGATTATCGTTCAAGATCAATTTGTCTCCTACGTACAAACGTGCTTCATCCACGCGGCCACAGCTATGGCATTCCGGTCGAATTAGACCGAGCCGGTAGTCGCCGGCTTGGTTCACTTCGAGTGTTCCGCTCCAACGTACCCCAAAGCTTCTGTCTGAGACTGCTTTCCGCACTGCCGGGTCTTGCATCTCCCAGACAAAATAGGGACGTGGTTCGGTTCGCGACAACTGCGGACTTCCCGAAAATTGCTCGTTTCCGAAATATTCAGCACGCAGCCCGTGCTCGTTTGCGCTCGCGCCGCTGGGTGTCAGCACATTCTCGGGGACCAGTGCCATGGACGACTGCACGTACGTGCTGCCCAGCGAGAACCGCACATCCGCTTGTTGCCCAAATTTTTCTTGTATTCCTTGCAAGGGTGTAATGATGTGCGATGGAATGCCGTTGTAATTGCCGAGCAATGCATCGGGATCGTCCGCCGTGGGACCGATGACCGCAATGCGCTTCGGAACGCTCGTAAACGGCAGCGTCTTGTTCTCATTCTTCAGCAGCACGATCGACTTCTCGGCGGCTTCTAGCGACAAGTGCCGGTGCGCTGCTGAATCTACCTGGTCCATCCCGATGCTGGAGAACGGCACTCGTTCCGGTGGGTCGAACATGCCCAATCGAAAGCGCGCTTCGAACAGCCGCTGAACGGCGCGGTCGATTTCGCTCTCTTTGATCAGACCGTGCTTGACTGCGTCGCTAAGCGTCTTGTATTCCGTTCCACAATCCAGATCGGTTCCCGCCTTGACAGCATCCGCGGATGCTTCGGGCATGGAAGCGGCGTAGTGATGCCCCTTATAGATATCGCCGACCGCTCCGCAATCGCTGACCACGTATCCGTTGAAGTGCCATGCATCGCGCAGGTTGTGCTCCAGCAGGAACGTGTTAGCACAGGCCGGAGCGCCATTTACTGCGTTATAAGCGCACATGACGGAATCGACGTGCGCCTCGAGAATCGTCGCGCGAAACGCGTACAGATAGGTATCGGTCAAGTCACTCGGAGTAACGCTGACATCGAACTGGTGCCGTGTAGTTTCCGGGCCGCTGTGCACAGCATAGTGCTTCGAGGTGGCAATGGCCTTGAAGTAGTGCGCGTCGTCGCCTTGCATGCCCCGAATGAACGCGATGGCCATCCGGGCAGTCAGATACGGATCTTCCCCGTAGGTCTCCTGACCTCGTCCCCAACGGGGGTCGCGAAAAATATTGATGTTTGGAGACCAAAACGTAAGACCGTAATAGCGTCTGTGATTGTCGTGCGCAATTGCATCGTTGTACTTCGCGCGCGCTTCCGTCGAAATCGTATCGGCGATCTCATGCTCCAGATTCGTGTCCCACGTCGCCGCTAACCCGATCGCCTGGGGAAATACTGTGGCGAGACCCGCGCGAGCGACGCCGTGCAGCGCTTCATTCCACCAATCGTAGGCCGGAATGCCGAGGCGCGGAATCGCCGGCGCCGTATTCTGCATTTGCCCGACTTTTTCTTCGAGCGTCATGCGCGAAACCAGGTCAGCCGCTCGCTTCTCGGGAGCCCGCGTGAAGTCCTGATATAGCGCCTGCTTCGGTTTCTCTTGTCCCCAAGCAGGACCCATCGCAAAAACTAGAAAAAACACCGGAACGCACGCAATTGGATTTCTCATAATTGGTCGCCACCAACATGACATCTTTACCAGATCGGGTCTCCCGCACGCGCGCAGGGCATCGATTTTTCTTGACAACAGAACCGGGTAAATATATAGTTTGAGACACGTACTAAGTCTCCAATCCCTACGGCTGAGCGGGTCTAATTCGTCTTGCGAGAGGTGTTCATGTCAACAGTGGGAGCCCGGACGCTCAATCCTTTTCTCTTTCGCGGCAGCATAGTTGCCTCGATAGCAGTTTGCGTGTTCCTGTTAATTCCGCGCATCAGTTCCGCCCAGGTCCTATACGGATCGATAACTGGTAGCATTACCGACCCGTCGGGCGCGGCGATTCCAAACGTCACTGTTCAGGCAAACAACACAGCGACGGGTATTTCGAAAACCACCCAGACCAATTCACAGGGCATGTACCTGATTACCGACCTTCAGCCTGGGCCCTATACGATCGTCATAACCGCCCCGTCTTTCGGCACGCTAAGGCAAACAGGAGTAACGGTAAACGAAAACGCTGTGACCCGTCAGAACGCGCAGATGAAAGTTGCGCAGGTGAACGAAACCATTTCGGTCAACGGTGCTGCCGAAACGCTGCAAACCGAGCGGGCCGATGTGAGCCACCAGATCTCATCGACCGAGGTCAGCAACCTGCCGTCCACCTCGACCACCGGCCGGAATTTCGAGAGCCTGTTCAGAATCATTCCCGGAATGACTCCTCCTGCCGAGCAGAACTCCGCTGCGGGCAATCCAGAACGCTCGGAGGCCACGAATACGAACGGCATCGCGAATGTCAGCAATTATGTGCAGCTCGATGGAACCAACGAACAGTACACCTGGCTGCCTTACATCATTGCCTACGTTCCTCCGCAAGAAGCCATTGAGAACGTGAATATCGTGACGAACAGCTTCACGGCCGAGCAGGGCATCGCCGGTGGAGCCTCCATTAACGTCGCCATCAAATCCGGCACGAACCAGTTCCACGGCGCTGGTTGGGAATACAACACGAATACCGACTTCGACGCGCGCAGTTATTTCTTCTATTCCGGCGCCGTGCCCAAGAATATTCTCAACCAGTTCGGTGCTGACTTGGGCGGCCCCATTTTTAAGAACAAGCTCTTCTTCTTCATGGACTGGGAGCGTACCATGCAGCGTCAGGCAATCTCCGGGAGCCTCACCGTGCCCACAGCAAATCTGATCACCGGTAATTTCGGTAGCATCGGCACCCTCATCTACGATCCATACAGCACGACAAAGACTGACGGCACGGGCCGCGTTCCTTTTACGGGCAATGTGATTCCGTCCTCTTACATCAATCCGGCTGCCGCGAAGCTGGCCTCGCTGATTCCCGCTCCGAATCAAAATCTGTCCACCCTCTCGAACAACTATTTCGGAGCCGCGGATTATTCGTTCACCCGCGACAATGCCGATTTGAAGCTGGATTATCATCCCAACGACAAAAGCTCTCTTTTTGGCCGCTATAGTATCTCGAAAGACGACATCTTCGATCCTTTTCAACTGGGTGCTGCCGAAGGCGGTACCTGGGATGGAGGACAGCCCGGCAACGCACTCGGGACCATTCAGAACGGCGCCCTCGGCGGAACCTATACCTTCGCGCCCAACGTGCTGATGGATGGAAATGCCGGGTTCAGCCGCCAGCGCATTGGCGCGGAAGCGACCGATATCAACGGCAACTACGGTCTCAACACGCTGGGTATTCCGGGGACGAACGGCTCGAACCCGCTTCAGGGCGGAATCCCATATTTCAATATCACCAGCGGCAGCGGTACCAATTTCGCTCCGCTCGGAAACTCCAGCACCGGCAATCCCTTCTTATTCCGCGATAACAATTGGACCGGCGCCCTGAATCTGAGCTGGGTGAAGGGGAATCACGCCTTTCGATTCGGCGGGCAGTACATTCGCGGCGACCTCAATCACTTCCAGCCGCAAGGCGGATCGTTTCAGACGGCTCGTGGGTCCTTCCGTTTTACTGGAGGACTGACCAGCTTGAAAGGAGGAGCCCCAGCGAATCTATACAACGCCTGGGCCGATTTTCTGCTCGGACTTCCGCAAGAAGAAGGTAAGGCGATTCAGAACATTAATCCGAATGCGGTGCGTATGTCCTCCATGGGCTTTTACGCTCAAGATCAATGGCAGGTGAACCATAAGTTCACCTTGACGTATGGCTTGCGATACGAATATTACCCGTTCGCTACCCGCGATCACTACGGCGCATTTCGTTTCGATCCGACCACCGGTCTGGTCCTGATCGGCGGCGAAGGCGGCGTACCAACAGATACGGGCGAATACATTGGTTGGGCCAACTTTGCGCCTCGTCTTGGAATTGCCTATCGGCTCGGCAGCAAGACCGTCATTCGAGCCGGTGCAGGCATAACCCTCGATCCTGATAATTTCCGCGATATGCGCAACACGTATCCCGCCATCGTCAACACCGACTTTGCTGGAGCGAACTCCTATATGCCGGCTGCGAGCCTGACCGCCTTCACGCCTCCCGGTGTAACTCCCCTAACTACCGTGATCGGGCTACCATCGCCCGCTCCTATTAACCTGTCTACCGGCAAAGTTCTTCTGCCCGCAAATGTCGGTGACCAAACCGTTCCAAATCCGTACCGGAGAGGTTATATCGAGTCCTATAACTTCACGATCCAGCGCGAAGTAGGGGCCGGATTTGTCGCGCAAGCCGCTTATGTAGGAACTCATGAAGTGCGCCAGATGTCGAATGTAAATATCAACGCCGGTTACCCGGGCGGCGGCACTGCTGGACGGCTGTTATACGGATTGTACGGATTGACCGCCGATATCAACGCTTCTCAGCCATTCAACAACTCCAAATACAATTCGCTGCAGACTCAGTTGACAAGGCGCTTGGGAAGCGCGCAGATCGGCATGTCATACGTGTACTCGAAAGCCATGGATTATGGCGATAACAGCACCTACAACGGGTTGACCTTTGCCTATCCGTCTTATTGGGGGCGCGATTACGCGCTCGCCGGCTATGACCGGACGCATAACTTCGAGCTCTGGTCCGTAACGGATTTGCCATTCGGACCGGGTAAGAAGCTCGTTAGTTCCGGAATCATGTCTCACATCGTCGGTGGCTGGCAGTTAAACGCTATTTTGACGCGCGCGAGCGGCCTACCCTTCACCGTTACTTCATCTGGCACGCCCTGTAATTGTCCGGGAGATACCGAGGTGGCGAATCAAGTGCTGCCTACGGTCCAAATTTTGGGAGGACATGGATCGGGCGAGCCTTATTTCAATACTGCGGCATTCGCGCCCGTAACTGGCGGCGTGTTCGGAAACGCCGGTAGAAACAGCTTACGCGGTCCGGGTCTCTTCGATTTGGATCTTGGCGTATTCCGCACGTTCGGTTTAACCGAACGATTCAAGCTGCAGTTTCGCGCCGAATCGTTCGCAGTGACCAACACGCCCCAGTTCGCAAATCCGTCTACTCTCACGGTCGGCAACAGTGGATTTGCCACAATCACTTCCGTTAACGGCGGAAACCGCATCATTCGTCTCGCGATGAAGTTCTTTTTCTGACCGAGGCGGAACATCTCCACGCTGCTATCGTCTGAGTGTCGGGCCAGCATGCGAATCGTAGACATACGCGCCGTTACCGTCACGGTGCCTCTAAAAGCCGCGTTACGGCACGCCAATGGTTGTCATTGGGGGCGCTTCGTGCGCACTATCGTTGAAGTCGAAGCCGACAACGGTCTCATCGGCTTGGGTGAGATGGGCGGTGGTGGAGAATCCGCGGAAGCGCTGTTTCGCTCGCTGAAAACCTATCTGGTCGGTCACGATCCGGCCCGATTGGAAGAAATGCGTTTCCGTATCGCGAATCCAACTGCTTCGCTCTACAACAACCGCACTCAATTGTTAGCCGCTCTGGAGTTTGCCTGTCTCGATATTCTCGGCCAGGCTTGGGGCGTGCCCGTACACGCCATCTTAGGCGGCAAGTTGCGCGACCGAGTGCCATTTGCCTCCTATTGCTTTTGGCGATACGCGAATGAAGACTCAGGGGGCGGGGAAGTACGAACTCCCGACCAGCTTGTGGCGTTTGCTCGCGAGGAAAAAAAGAAGTATGGCTTTTCAAGTCACAAGTTGAAAGGCGGCGTCTTCCATCCGGATTACGAACTTGCGGCCTATCGCGCTTTGGCGCAGGCCTTTCCCGAGGATCATGTGCGCTTCGATCCAAATGGCACTTGGTCCACCGAGCAAGCGATCTGCTTTGCCCAACGCATCGAAGATCTGCGGAACGATTACCTGGAAGATCCGGTTTATGGTCTGAACGGCCTGCGCCGCGTACGCCAGATGGCGCGTGTTCCACTCGCAACTAATACTGTCGTCGTGAATTTTGAGCAGCTCGCGGCCAACGTTCTCGATATCGGGGTCGATGTAATTTTGCTGGACACGACCTTCTGGGGCGGTATCCGTCCCTGTGTGAAAGCCGCCGGCGTCTGTGAGACGTTCCAACTCGGTGTCGCGGTGCATTCCTCTGGCGAGCTCGGCATTCAACTCGCCACGATGTTGCACCTGGGAGCCGTGATCCCCAATTTGTCCTTCGCGGCCGATGCCCACTATCATCACTTGACCGATGACATCATCGAGGGCGGTTTGATGCCGTATGAACACGGATCCATTGCCGTTCCCGATGCGCCCGGGCTCGGCGTGAAGGTGAACCGCGACAAACTGCGGCAATATCACGAGCTTTATAAAGAGCTGGGCGGCTATCCGTACGATCAGGATCCGCTCAGGCCCGAATGGGCGCCCATTATTCCGAATGACCGCTGGGCGGACGAGTCCGATGATCGTAGCCCCCGGTTGACTCGCCAATTCTTATCCACGAACCGATGACGTTCCTCCGATTCGCAGCCGTCCTGCTGTTATCGGCTGCTCTCCTGCGCGCCGAAACCGGCTACGACGCATGGTTGCGCTACGCGCCCATCGACGAGCCAAATGCCCATCGGCTGTACGCAGCCATTCCCGATACCGTTGTCACGCTGGACGCCTCCCCAATCACGAAAAGTGCGCAGAAAGAAATCGAGCGCGGCATCCGCGGCATGCTCGGTCGAACGCTACGAACAGCGACGCAACTGCCGGACGGAAACTGCATCCTGCTGGGAACGCTCGCCTCCGTGCACCGCGTCGCGCCGGATCTCCTGCTTCCGGAAAAGCTCACCGAAGATTCCTATCTTCTGAAAACGACAGCCGCTCAGGGCCATGCGCTCATCCTGATCACTGCATCCAACGATCGAGGCGTTCTATACGGCGCCTTCGCTTTCCTGCGGCACATTGCACTACACGATGAAATCGATCACATCGATGAGCAAAAGAGTCCATACGCGCCCATCCGCTGGACGAACGAATGGGACAACCTCGACGGCACGATTGAGCGCGGCTACGCAGGGCGCTCCATTTTTTTCGACCACGGCAACGTCGTCCCCGATTTGAGCCGCGCGAGCGATTACGCCCGCCTGCTCGCCTCTATCGGCATCAACGGTTGCACAATCAACAACGTCAACGCCGATTCGCGCGTTCTCACGGCTGGTTTTCTGTCGCAGGCCGCCCGCATTGCAGATGCGTTTCGGCCCTGGGGTGTGCGTCTCTCCTTGGCCATCGATTTCAGCAGCCCTAAAACCATCGGGGGCTTGGATACTTTTGATCCACTCGATCCGAAAGTTGCGGCTTGGTGGAAGGACAAAGCGAACGAGGTCTATCGTGCGATTCCGGATCTCGCAGGCTTTTTGCTCAAAGCCGATTCCGAGGGTCGCGTCGGTCCCTCGGTATATGGACGGACACATGCCGATGCCGCTAACGTGCTTGCACGGGCGCTGAAGCCGCATGGCGGCGTGCTCGTCTATCGAGGCTTCGTCTACAACCATCACATGGATTGGCGGAATCTCAAAAACGATCGAGCGCGTGCCGCCTACGACAACTTTGCGAAGCTGGACGGTCAATTCGACGACAACGTGCTGGTGCAGATCAAATATGGGCCCATCGATTTCCAGGTTCGCGAGCCAGCGTCGCCTCTCTTTGCGGCATTGAAGCAGACGAACCAGACAATGGAGCTTCAGGTCACTCAGGAATACACCGGTCAACAGCGTCATCTTTGCTTTTTGTTGCCGATGTGGCAAACCATCCTGAATTTCGACATGCATGCCGCGGGTCCCGCGCCCACTGCCGTGAAAGAAATCGTTTCCGGCAAGACATTCCACCGGCCTTTCGGCGGCTTTGTTGCCGTCGTGAATGTCGGGCAAGACCGGAACTGGCTTGGCTACGACCTCGCGATGGCGAATCTATATGCCTTTGGGCGCATCGCCTGGAATGCAGACTTGTCCTCGCGCACCGTGATCGACGAATGGACGCGTCTGACGTTTGGAGACGATGCTCAGGTTGTCAATACGGTCGAGAATTTGGAGCTGCGGTCGTGGCGTGTTTATGAAGAGTACACAGGCCCTCTGGGCGTTGGAGGATTGACCGACATCCTTCACTCTCATTACGGGCCCGGTATCGAATCTTCCGAGCGCAACGGGTGGGGGCAATGGCATCGCGCAGACGAAAACGGAATCGGTATGGATCGCACGGTCGCGACGGGCACCGGCTACATCGGGCAGTATCCGCCGGCCGTTGCAGACATGTTCGAATCGCTAAAAACCTGTCCCGATAATCTGCTGCTGTTCTTTCATCACGTGCCTTATACGTACGTTTTGCATTCCGGAAAGACGGTAATTCAGCATATTTACGATTCGCATTACGATGGTGCAGCGGAAGCGCAGACATTTCCTCGTGAATGGAAGCTCTTGCATCGTCGGATCGATGAAGATCGATATGAAGCGGTGCTGAAGAAGCTCGAATATCAGGCCGGTCACGCCATTGTTTGGCGAGATGCAGTCTGTAATTGGTTCTTTCACGAATCGCACATTGCGGATGGGCAGGGACGGGTCGGCAAGCATCCGGATCGTATTGAGGCCGAATCGATGTCGCTCTTCGGTTACGAAGTGATGCCGGTCACTCCGTGGGAAACCGCTTCAGGCGGGAAGGCCGTTTTTTGTCCTTCATCGAAATGCACCGCAACGGCAAGATTTGACGGTCGCCCCGGCTGGTACGATTTGGCCGTGCAGTATTTCGATCAAAACAACGGAGCCTCGAAATTTCAGGTGCAGGTCAATGGTCAACAGATCGGCGACTGGCTGGCCGGCGGTTCGCTGCCGAGCGGCAGGCCCGATGGGCACACCAGCACGCGCCACAACCTTATAGGAATCCCGCTCCATCCGGGAGACGAGATTCAATTGATTGGCGTCGCTGACGGCGGAGAACGAGCCGGCATCGACTACCTCGAAATCAACCCGAGCAGCGGGAATTAATGCGCAAGGGCTGCTTTGATCTGTCCGGGCGAGTAGCGGTTGTGATCGGCGCCACATCCGGCTTGGGACGGGAAATTGCCCTGGGGCTGGCCCAGCATGGTGCGGATGTTGTTCCTACCGGACGAAGGCTCGATCTGCTCTGCGAGGTCTGCCGTGACATTCGGGCTCTCGGGCGCCTCACGATCGAGGAGATTGTCGATGTGCGCGATCGCGATTCGATCCTACGTCTGCGCGACACCGCTCTTGAAAGACTCGGGCGAGTCGATGTCCTGATAAACGCCGCCGGCACTACGTTTCGTAAGCCCACCACCGATATCGGCGATCCAGAGTGGGCCGGCCTGATGGACACGAATCTCACCGGCGTGTTGCACGCTTGCCAAATATTTCACGACGCGCTGCAAGCGAATAATTGCGGTCGTATTATCAACATCGCGTCGCTCGGCTCTTTCGTGGCCTTCCACGAAGTGGCCGCATACTGCGCATCAAAGTCCGCCGTGCTTTCACTGACCCGCAGCTTGGCCTGTGAATGGGCAGCTCACGGCATCTGCGTCAACGCAATCGCGCCCGGCGTCTTCCCGACCGATTTGAATACTGAGTTGCTGGAAGGCACTCCGCGCGGCCGCGAAATTCTTGCCCGCACGCCTATGCGCCGGTTTGGTAATCCGGGCGAGCTGGTTGGTCCCGCTGTTCTGCTCGCTTCCGATGCCGCCAGTTTCATCACCGGCCAGTGCATTGTGGTGGACGGCGGCTACCTCGCTTCAGGCGTGAATTCCTGAAAGCTGCGTTTATCCCTTTTTCGGATAAAAGCGAAAGAAGTAAACCAGGCCGATCACCAGCAGCACGGCTCCCCACCAGATACTCGCGTGCAGATTGTAGAGAACCGGAGGATTCGCCGGAGGAGATGACAGCTCGTATATTCCGGTTGCGGTGATCACGACACCGTAGACAGTCAGCAGAAGCCCAATGAAAAACCAGATGGAGATAAATCCCGGACCGTGCATCTCATCACCTCAGTATCAAAACTATCTTACGCTGGCGTCCGTACCGCCGCGTCGAGACCCATCGCCGCAAACCGACTGACGCGCGGGCCAGGTAATATGATGCCGCTCAAATTCAGAGGATCGGCATTCGATACGATCACCGTGACGTTCTGCTCGGGATGACGCCGCATGGCGCGTAACAGGTCCAGAGCCTCCGGCTGCGCAAATTGCTCGCCCGTGAAGCCCGAAACGAAACGTCCTCCGCGAATCTCTCCTCGCGCTTCCATTCGCCGGAGCACCGGCAACAGATCGCGCCACGGCGGCGTTAGCGTTTCGCGCACCAGCAGATCGCGCAGCAGAATGCCCCAGCGTGCTAGAAATTGACGAGCGAAATGCTCGGCGCGCTGCTCGGGAGCCATACCCGCTGCCATCCGGCGCAGTAATACCCAACGACCCGCAGCATGCCGCGGCCGCTTTGTTCCGCCACGTCCTTCGCCGCGCCTCCTTTTCGGATCGGTCAGCGCGCGTAGATTGTCAAATCCATCTGCCGTCACCAAGCCTCCGGCCAGCAGCTCCCACAAAGCATCTTCAACTTCGCTCGCAAGTCGCTTCGTTTGCGAAACCAGGTCCTGAAAAAAAGACGCTCCGGATTCTCTCAACGCAAGCAAGACCTCGCTTGCGGGATGGGATAAAGACTCCGTGCTGTCGGTGACGGCGCCATTCGTTAACCACCCTGCATCCTCCCGCAAAAACAGAGCGATCGGCGCAATTCGGGTGGGTCGCACGCGACGATTTTCTACCAGCGCCGGATGGGGCGATACACGCGCCCACATCACTTCGCCTGACAGGCAAAGCTCATCCAGAAAGTCCGGGTCATAGTGCGCGATTCGCCGCGCCAGGACGTCGGTCTCCCAAGCCACGGCCGGAATTTCATAGCCCTGCAATTGCCGGATAATCTGAAGCGTTCCGTCCGAGCCATGCAGTTGGGTGCCCGGTGCAACGTGCTGCCATGTTTGTAAGAACTGTTCAAAGAGCGCTGCTGTGACCGGCTCGATCTCGCGACGCAGTCGGCCTAGCGTTGCGCGATGAATTCGCGCCAGAATGCGCCGGTTGCACCATTCCATTTCGCCTTGAGCGCTCCGGAATCGTCCACGTAGGACTTGCCCCTGCATCTCCAGTTTCAGCAGCGCAGATTCAATTTCTTCCGGCGTGAACGCGAGCCGGTTGGCCAGAGTCGAAACCGTCACCGGACCCATCGATTCCATCCAGCCCGACACCACAGCCTCTGCATTGTCCACCATCGAGACCCGCTCAGTCGCGATCCAAAATACCGAAGCGCCTCGATTTAGGACCGAAGCCCGCCCGCTCATCGCGAGCTCATCGAAGAATTCCTGCCATTGTGGATCGGGCGGAGTTCTGATCAACGTGAGCATGCCATCGTGCAATTCGTCCGCATCGCGCGCTTCTGGCCACGAGTCGGCTGACATCTGGTCGATGATTGCCGCGTCCAGCACGCCTTCTCCATTTGTCACGTCTTTCCCAAGCGTCTGGCGCAGTTGAACGGCGCGCGTGCGGCGCTCTTCGAGCGGAGCGTCGTCAAGGAACGCATACGGATTTGCGTTCAAAATCTCGTGCGAGAATTGCGATGCTTGCGCCGTATCAATCGCCACCGTCCGAATACGACCCTGTTCGATGCCCTCGAGGACTGCGCGCAACCCTTCCAGATCCATGGCTTCATGCACGCAATTCTCGATCGTTTCCTTCACCAGCGGATGATCTGGAATGCGAATCGGCCCCGTCAGGTTTTCTGCGCAGGCAACCTGGTCGGGAAAGACGGAGGCCAGCAGATCGTCGGCGCGCATCCGTTGAATCGGCGCCGGAACGCGCGCTCCGCCGCGGAAGCGCAGGTTCGCCAATGCGCGCGTCGTATTCCATCGCCACCGTGCCGAGAACATCGGTGCGGCAAGTAGAGCCTGCTTCAGCACGTCCTCTACCGTTTCCGCTCGCAAAAAAGCAAACACCAGCTCGAGCGGAAATGAATGCTGTTCCCGCAACGAGAGCACCAGCCCGTTATCCGTCGCCGCTGCCTGCAACTCGAAATTGAACGATCGGCAAAAGCGTTTGCGCAGCGCGAGTCCCCAGGCGCGTGTGATTGGCGAACCAAACGGTGCATGCAGGATCAGTTGCATGCCGCCGGCTTCGTCGAAGAATCGCTCAGCCACGACTGTCTGGAGCGAAGGTAAAGCTCCGAGTTCCGCAGCTCCTGCCCGCACATAAGCCACAGCCTGCTTCGCGCCGGCTTGATCGAGTCCGCACTCGTTCATCAGAAACATCGGTGGTGCGTCCACGGTGGCTTCGGCATCGGCCAGAATCGATTCGCGAACGCGCGATACCTCGGCTGAAAGTTCTCGCGAGCGGCCCGGCGCTTCGCCTAGCCAGAAAGGAATCGACGGTGCAGCGCCATGTGCATCCTCTACACGCACCCGCCCCGCTTCCACGCGTTTGATGCGCCAAGAATGCGTTCCCAGTAGAAACACATCGCCCACCAGGCTCTCCACCGCGAAATCCTCATCCAGAGAGCCAATCGTCTTCGCGTCGGGTTCGGCAATTACTGCATAGTTTGCGTTCTCAGGAATCGCGCCGCCCGACGTAATCGCCGCCAGTCGCGCACCACGCCGTCCCTTGATGCGGCCATTAACCTGATCGCGATGGATCAGCGCACCCGTTCTGCCGCGCGACGTAACAAAACCTTCTGAGAGGATGCCAATCACCGCATCGTAATCCTCGCGGCTGAGGTTGCGGTAAGGATACGCGCCGCGGAATAGCGCATATAGATCGTCTTCTCTCCAGGATTCCGCTGCCGCCGCCGCAACAATCTGTTGCGCCAGAATATCGAGTGCGTTCTCCGGAATTGTGATCCGTTCCAGCTCTCCTCTGCGAATCGCGGACAGCAATGCAGCGCATTCAATCAATTCATCCCGCGTGGTCGCGAACAGCCGTCCCTTCGGCTTGGCACCCACCCAGTGTCCCGAGCGCCCTACGCGCTGCAGTGCGACCGCGATCGATCTGGTCGATCCGATCTGGCACGCCAGGTCCACCGTGCCGATATCGATTCCCAATTCGAGCGAAGCGGTCGCAACCACAGCTCGCACTTCTCCGTTCTTCAATCGCGATTCTGCGTCGAGCCGCAGGTGCCGCGCAAGACTGCCATGATGTGGCAGAACCGCATTTTTGCCCAACCGCTCGCCTAGCGCATGCGCAACGCGCTCGGATAAACGCCTGGTATTCACGAACACGAGCGTGGTTCGATGCGCCAGAATCAGCTCCGCAATTCGGTCGTAGATGTCGTTCCACATTTCCGTGCTCGCGACTGCTCCAAGCTCATCGTTCGGAACCTCGACAGCCAGCTCCATCTCGCGCCGGTGC
The DNA here is from genome assembly GCA_963722935.1 of uncultured Acidobacteriaceae bacterium. Taxonomy (GTDB): domain Bacteria; phylum Acidobacteriota; class Terriglobia; order Bryobacterales; family Bryobacteraceae; genus Bog-105. The sequence goes on from CAVROY010000005.1 coordinate 154,387, forward strand.
CCGATATCGATAATGTGCGTATCCGGCCCGAGCAGCCGTCCTACCTCTTCTATTGGCTTGACCGTTGCGGAAAGGCCAATGCGCTGGGCACGGCGTTCCGTCAAAGCGTCTAACCGGGCTATCGAAAGCGCGAGATGCGATCCTCGCTTGTCATCCGCTACGGCATGGATTTCATCGACAATAATCGTGGAAACCTTCCGCAGCCTTTCCCGCGACTTTTCCGCAGTCAGCAGAATAAATAACGATTCCGGCGTCGTAACCAGAATGTGCGGCGGTTTTCTCAACATCTGCGCCCGCTCGCTCATCGGGGTGTCGCCCGTCCGAACGGCCGTCCGGATCGGCATTAGCGAAACGCCTTCTTGTTCGGCCAGCGCGGCAATCTCGGCTAACGGTACTTCCAGATTCTTGTGGACATCGCTACTAAGCGCTTTCAGTGGGGAGACGTAAACTACCTGAATCTCATCTTCGAGCGTCCCCTCCCGCGCTGCCCGCACCAGCCGGTCGATCGAGATAAGAAATGCCGCGAGCGTCTTCCCCGATCCCGTTGGAGCGGAGATCAGCGTGTCGGCGCCGGTCGCGATTTCGGCCCAGCCGAGCCTTTGGGGCTCTGTGGCTGAGCCGAACCGATCTCGAAACCACCGCTCTACCAGCGGATCGAAGTGCGAGAAAGACATCGATCGAATGACAGTCCTATCCCAGATACATCACGTGAACGTACGTGCCCAGCCTCGGGTTGTACGCCAGATACCAACCTGGATCGTCCGGATCTTCGTAAATAACGATCTGGTCGGCGCCCCAGTTCCAATCGCCGACATAGGCCAGGTCGGCCGGAGCGACACTCCAATACCAGTTGTTAAACCAGAAGCGCGATGGCCCGCCTCCTCCCAGGTGCCATACGTGCCCCGGACCGAAGCCGCCGGACCATCGTCCGTGCTCCCAAGGACGGTCCAGATGATAGTCCGCCGCTCCGCCTCGGTGTCCGACCCATTGGCCGTTCGTGTGTACATGAGGCGCGTTCGGGTGTCCCGCTTGATCGCGGAAATCACGTCGCTCGGGTGCGGCTTGCTGACGCACCGGTGCCGCTTGCTGGTGTGCAGCTGGAGCCTCGCGGTGCGCAGCAGGAGCTTCGCGGTGCGCGCTCGGAGCCGGTCCGTGTGCTGGAACGTATCCGCCTCCCACATGTCCGCCGTGCGGAGCTCCTCCTCCATGTTGTTCATTCCCGTGTTGCAAGGGGGTAGCCGCTTCTGCCGCCCAAACAGGGACGCTAAGAATCAATGAAAAGACTGCGGAAACTACGAAAGATTTTTCCATATTTCCCTCCGTTTTCAGGTTACCGCCATTGACGGCGAGGTCGCCTGTCGAGTAAACTTTAAGACTCTGGAAGGCCATTCCATGATGACCCACATGCCCAAATTAAACTTCATTCAGCCTGAGCAGCACTGGCTTGCTGAAGTCGTCAACAGCGGCATGCGGTTGGACCTCGGTCGATTTGACCGCGTGCCCGGCCTCCTTCGGCCCTAACTTCAGCCTGAGCTATTTCCGGTCTTGCGAGTAAGTCGCAGTCCGGATGCCTTGTCCACAAATTCAACCGTTACCCGTACGTAAGTCCGAGGCTTTTATGTTTTGGAGACGATTTACAGTTCCCGATCGCCAGCGCGTCGTTATCGCCAAGAATGGCCATTTCCGCGCCATTCTTACGCCCGGCGAACATCGCATTTTCGCTCCCTTCGGCGGTGCCGTCGCAGCCGAGACGCACGACTTGCGGGATGTCGTATTCCAAAGCGCTTGGGCCGACGAGTTACTCGCTAAGCACCCCGATGTTGTCAATCGCCACCTCACCCGCATTGAAACGAACGAGTTTCAAGTGGGCATGATTTATGCAGACGGCAAGTTGCTCAAAGTGCTTCCACCGGCTGAGTTGGTCTTAGTATGGCGAGATGCTGCCGAAATCACAGTCGAGCTTGTCGAGGTAATCGCCGAGCCCGATACCCCTGCGGACGCCATTGCGGCATTAGAGCGCTTGGCCGGTCGCAACAATCTGGACTCGCTGCTGATCGAGGAAGTGCTCGAGATCGGTTCAGCGCGTGGAACACAGAGGCGGTGAGCGATTTCAAACTCGCCGCCTTCTCAATCGCCCAACTAACTAGAGACACCGGTGAACACCCGCGAGTTCCGCATAGCTGGATCGCAGCGTAATGGAACCTAAGTTCGCTTGACTTCGCTGCGCCTCGGGTACCATATGGAATCAAAGTGCCCTCCTGGGTGTCTCGCCTTCCCCGTAAGAGAATCGTCACATTCTCGGTTTTGCTCCTGTTGCTGTCGGCGGCTGCATTGTTTGCCGTTCGTGTCCTGCGGTCGGCGCGCACAGCTCTCGAATCCGGTGTTGCCGCCGCTTCTTCTGCCCGCAGTCTTGCCGCTCGAATTAGGCCGCTGTTGCCGGTTCACTCAGCGTTCGAATATTTCCTGAACGCAGCCAGCTTTCGATCCGCCGCGCTCTTCCAAGGCGATCTCTATGTGTGTGGCCGATCCGCTCTTTTTCGCTACAGCGATGGCGTGTTGAAACGATCGTGGCAAGTTGGCCGCGATCTTCCGCCGTACCCGCTTGTTTCGGCCGTCGTGCGTTCCGGAATCGGTGCCTCGGAGCTGTGGATCGCAACCGACGGCGCAGGAATCGTCGTGTACGACGGGAAAAACTTCCGCCAGATCTTGCCGGAACTTGCCGCCGCCCGCAAAATTTCCGCCCTCCTGCCGCTGCCCACCGGCCAAGTGATCGTCGGTACATCAGCAGCCGGCCTCTACGTCAGCGATGGCAAATCGCTTCGGACGTTCCACGCCGAATTCGCCAAAGCGCAAATCACCGCTCTCGCCGGTGATGAAGACCAGCTCTGGATTGGGACGCGTGACGACGGCGCTTGGCGCTGGAGCGGCGGTGAAGCTGTCCACTTCACAGCCGATCTTCCCGACCTTCAGGTGCTCTCCATAGCGGTTCGCGGTCGAAAGGCCTGGGTAGGCACGCCGCTCGGGGTCGCGGAGTTTTCCGGCGACAAACTCGAGCGCCATCTCGCCGGCGGAGTCTTCGCCCAGGCGCTTGCCGAGCGCGATGGAAGCCTTTGGATCGGCACCGTCGATCAAGGTACTCTTGCCCTCGCATTCAGCGTGCGCACGCCACGCCCGCAATCGGCTTCCCTGGCCACGGACATACAACCCATAAATTCCTTCGCTCAATTTCAGAACGGTTTGCTTGCAGTAGGTCCCGATCGGATTTCGGACCCATCGAGCGGTCAGCTCTTGATCACTGCTCAAGAAACCAGCCTCGCCAGCGACCATGTCACGGCCGTTCACGAAGACGCGCGCGGACACCTCTGGATTGGCTACTTCGACCATGGTCTCGATCTCATTGCCCCAAATGCTCCAGCCAAGCCGGCGCATTTTGAAGACGACGTGCTGTTTTGCATTAATCGCATAAAAGAAAACCCGCGGAACGGTACAGTCGCGGTTGCGACAGCCAACGGTCTGGTGCTCTTCGATGCTACCGGAACGCCTCGCCAAACGCTCGATCGCGAAAGCGGACTGATCGCCAGCCACGTCACCGACGTCCTGTTCCGCAACGATCCAAGCGGAACGTCCGCCGTCATTGCGACTCCTGCTGGTCTGAGCTTTCTTGCCCCGGACGGCATTTCGAGCCTGTACGCATTCCAAGGTCTGGTCAACAATCACGTCTACACGCTCGCGCAAGCCGGTAAGACGCTCTATGCGGGCACTCTCGGCGGCCTCTCGATCCTCCGAACCGGCTTGGTCCAGGCTAATTTCACGACAGCCAATTCCGAGCTCCGGCAGAACTGGATAACCGCATCTGCGGTATTCGACGGCAAGCTGTATCTGGGCACGTATGGCTCCGGGGTTGTTCGCTTCGATGACAGCGGTTCAGTCGCATCCTTTCCCGCATTTGCGCGGCGCCGCATCGAAATCAACCCGAACGCAATGCTCGCCACTGCGCGCGCGCTTTACGCCGGAACGGCAGGGCAGGGACTCGCCATTCTATGCCAGGGTGACGATCGCTGGCAGTTCATCACCGCCGGTCTTCCTTCGACAAATATCACCGCGCTGGATGCGCAGGGCGGCCGCCTCTACATCGGCACGGAGAACGGTTTGGTTCGCATCTCCGAAAAAAATCTTCTTCCATGATGAAGCTTCCGCTCATCGCTTCTTTCTTGGTTTCGTGTGTCTCGTTGTGTCTTGCCGATACCGGTGTGATTGTCCCGGCTGGAACCACCGGCCCCGATAGTTCTATCCTGTCGATCGAATCGCTCGACGTCCACATCGTCATCGACAACGGTCACGCCAGCGTCTCCTTGAAAGAGGTTTTTCGGAACCACAAGCCGTCGAATGTGGAGGGCGTCTATTCGCTCGCGTTGCCCGGTGATGCCGCGGTTTCCGATTTCGCCGTCTGGGATGATCTGACCCGTATCCCCGGCGTTATTTTGGAGCGCAAACGTGCCGGCGAGCTTTACAACGAGATCCGCAATCAGTCCATCGATCCCGGATTATTGCAATCCGGCGAAGTGACGGAAAGCAACGCACCGGGTGAAGCCAGGCGCTCGACGGAATTCACCGTCAACATCGTTCCTATCCCTGGTTACGGTTACAAACGCATTGAAGCCGAGTATCGCCAGACCGTCCCGGTCAAGCAGCTCACCAGCGATTTCGTTTTTCCTCTGAAGACGTCCGCCGCGGTCGCAGTCGAAAAACTTTCGATCTCCATCGAAGTGCGCAGCGCGCAGCCGATTGCCAGGTTTGAGAACGTTAGCCAGAGCCTCCCTCTAAAAGTCACGAGCCAAACGCGAGAGATCGTGAAAGCTTCGCTGGCGCAGGAATCGACCACCCTTGCCAACGATCTTGAAATCAAGTATTCGCTCTCGAACGACAAAACGCCGCATGTGACCACCTACCGCGCTTCCGAGCCCTCGGAGCCCGGCTACTTTGAAACCTCCGCGATTCTTGCCGAACCTACTGCTACAACCGAAGCGGCAAGCGGCCGAACCGTCCTCGTCCTGTTCGACACCTCGCTCAGCATGCAGTGGGAGAAGCTCGAGCGAAGTTTTCAATCGCTCGAAGCCATTCTTCGCGCTCTCGATCCAAAAGATTCGTTCAACGTTGTGGCGTTCAACTCCGAACCGGTCTCATTCGCTTCCAGCCCGCAGCCCGCGACGACAGACCAGATTGCGAAAGCCCTCGATTTCGTTCGCGCAACCAAATTGCGCGGCGGCACCAACCTGGAAGCTGCATTCAAAACTGCATTTGCGCAATTCACGCAAGAAACCTACGTCGTGCTGCTCAGTGACGGCGATATGACCGAGGGCCTGATCTCGCCAACTCGATTCGCCTCCTGGATCGATGCCGCCTGGAAGGCGATTCCCGCCGACCGCCGTCCCCACATCTATGCCCTCGGCATCGGAGATGATGCGAACGTCCGTTTCCTGCGCCGTCTCACCGGCCACGCCGGAGTCTTCGAGCAGGTCAACTCCACCGAGCCCCTCGATTTCAAGCTGGGCACGTTTGTCCACGAAATCGGCCTCGCCCCGCTCAGTCCCGTCACTCTGACCATCTCGCCGCAGGCGAATGCCAGCTTCGTGTACCGCCTCGCGCAAGACAACTTCCCTGGCTCGCGCGCCTCCTGGGTTGGCCAGTACGCCCGCCCGGGTTCGGCTCAATTCACAGTTCTATCCGGTGCCGGCCCCGCTGCTACGACGCAATCCGTTCACGCGGATTTACCGGCCCTGAACACCCGCCATCCCTACCTTCCCGCCACTTGGGCGCGCGCCAGAGTCAACGCGTTGCTCGACAAAATCGATCGCGAAGGCGAAGACAAAGCAAGCATCGACGAAATCATTCGGCTTTCCCGTAAGTATCACTTTGTAACTCCCTATACTTCGTTTCTTGCAGCGCCCCGCGCTCTTCTGCGGCCGCGCCTCATCCGTCCCGGCGATCCCGTCTTGCGCGTGCGCACAGATCCCTCGATTTCGTCTGTCATTGCGCTATTTCCCTTCGGCCTTACAAAACCGCTGCGCTATCTCAAACGCGAAGATATCTGGCAGACGCGGTTCCTCGCGCCGGAAGATCTTTCGGACGGCTCCCACGTGGTGCGCCTTATTCTGCGCGATCGCGAAGGCCGCGTTTCGCTCGAACAGAAAACGTTTATCATCTCGAGCCACCCTCCCGTTGTCCGCGTTCATCTCGATACCACGCGCGTTCACACCGGCGACCGGCTCGCGTTGCGTGTTCAGGCATCGCAGACGACGCGCACCATTACCGCCCAGCTCTACGGCGCACAGCCCCTGTCTCTGCGCTGGAACGAAATCGGACAAATCGAACACCGGCGTTCTCGCCATTCCCGCGGGCTTGCCGGCCGGCCGCTATTCGATTCACATCACAGCCGAAGACATCGCGCACAACATCAGCCATCAGGAGGTGCCGCTTGAAGTGCTTCCTTAAACGGCATCCTTTTCGCTGGGTCGCTTTCGCCATCTCGCTGGTCGCGGCCGCGTTGACGCTTCGCGCCGCATTACCTTCCTGGGCTCGCGATACGATTGCCGGCAGCTGCTCTCGAAACAGCGCTCTTCCGCCTCATGGATGTTCCCGAAGGCGCAGTCCTGCATCTTCGGCCGCCTTGGGAATCGCGCTCGCATCTCGGAACGCTCATTCGCCAATCGCCCCATAACGCCGAGCTCTATTCCATTCGCGCCCGCGAAGAAGAACGTGCGCAAGATTATGCCGCGGCTGAATCGGATTGGAAGCAGTCGGCCGCTCGCTCGTCGGACAAGTTAACTGCGCTCGCCGAACTGTCGGCCTTCTATGCCCGTCGTGTCGAGCCCCTCAAACAAGTGAGTACGCTTCTCCAGCTTGGCGCCGTTCCGCCTCAGCCCAACCAGCGCTTTCGAGGCCAATGCGCAAGAAGCGCAATGGAGCGCTTTTTCTTCAGCAATCGACGCCGCCAACGACGCTCTCCTTCCACCCGCACTGCGCGCGCAAATTTACGATGCGTGGATACGGCGCTATCCTTCCGATCCGCAGCCCTACCAGTCGTACCTCGATTGGGCCATTCAGCAGCACAACTCAGCCCTGGCTGTTACTGCTCGCCACTCGTATCAAGAAAGCTTTTCCGAACGACATTCAGCTCGCCGTCACCACGGACGCCAATCTCGCGCAGATTCAGAACGGAACAGACGCGGCATTGGCTGTTTATGCAAAGAATTTCTCCCCGCTTTGGCCCGCTGCGCTCCGGACTCAATATTTTCAGGCGCTCTCGAACGCTCACCAGCTCCGCGCCTTTCTCGGCGATGCGCAAGCTGCTGCCGCCGCCCATCCGACGGATCTCGATCCCGTTCTGCGGCTCTTCTTCTACTACGAGCAGCAAAATCGAAAAGATCTGGCCGACCGTCAACTGCTTGCTGCTCGAATCGCGCCGCACCGCGCAACGCGCCGATTGGACTCCTGCCGAGCTCAAGACCGTCGCGCCGCTCTTCCTTCGCGTGCAGGATTACGATGAATCGGCTCGGTCCTATTACACGCTATATGAGTTGCCAAGCGCTTCCCAGTCCGACAAAGAGATAGGCCTCGCGTCCCTCATCTCCATGCTGCTCGATGTTCCCGAACAGCCTCTCCACTTCGGCGATCGCGACCTCAGCCTCTACAAAAATATCGCCACCATCGATCGCCATCCCGGATTTCTCAACGGAATCCTATCTCTCGCCCTCAATACGACCTTTCCGGATTTCCAATATCAGAACGCATCGCAGAGCGCCGTCAGTTATTTCCATCGCGCATCCGCTTCGCGCCTGATTGAGCGACTACGTCAAGAGTTTCCCAACTCTCCTCACGCGCCGGAGCTGGAAGCGAAGCTGTTCAATGCCTACGCTGTATATGGACAGAACGAAGCGATCGTCCGGCTCGTTCCTGATTGGCTCGCTCGCAATCCGAATTCCAACGATTATGTAAATACCGCGCTATTACTCGCCGACGCCTACCTCGAACAGCAAGACTCGAAAGACGAGCTGGCACTCTACGATCGTCTTCTCACCCAGCTAGCGGCGAAAAGCGATCACATGCCCATCGGCAACGCAAGTCTGCAGTCGGATGCACAGGCGTCACAACCCAACGCGCGTTCGGCGGACTACGCGCGCGTGCTCGATCGCTACATTTCCCGCTTGGTGCAGCTCGACCGGCAAATGGATGCTATTGCCCTGTTTCGACGAGAGATTGACCGCAATGCCGACGATCCCGGCATCTATCAGCGCCTGGCGCTGTTCCTCGAACAGAACCAGCTTGATGGCGATCTCGAGCAAACCTACCGTCAGGCCTTCTCTCATTTCAAAGACACGTCGTGGGCCAGTAAGCTCGCTCGTTTTTATCTCCGGAAGAAAGAATATGCCGCCTACCGCGAGTTGGCCCGCCAGATCACGAACACATTCCGCGGCTCCGAGCTGGAATCGTTCTTATCGGACACCACGCCCAACTCTGCATCTCTCTATCTACAGGTCAACCTTTACGCCCATCAACGTTTCCCTCACAATCTCGTGTTCGTGAGAAATCTCCTGCACGCCTACCGCATCAGGCCGACAGAGGATTTAGCCGCGTACGAAAAGTTATTGCGCGAGAACTGGTTTTACGATTCGGGCTTCAGAACGGGCTTCTTCCAATATTTGAGCTGGCAAGGCAAGCTGCGCCAGGAATTAGCCACTCTCCCCACCGTCGAACAAGCCGCCAAAGACAACAACATCGCCGCTCTGGAATTTCAAGCCGAAGCTCATGCCTGGCTCACTGAATACGAAGCAGCCGCTCCTGCTCTGACGCGGCTTGCAGCGGATGCTCCCGGCGATCCGGATTCGAATGAACGCGCCATATCGGTCGAGCGGTCGCTTGCTCCCAGCGTCTCCGGCGCTTTCGATGCGGCTCTTCATTTTGCCGAACAGGACATCAAAGCGGCGCCAGGAAATCGCGCCTCCATCACGCGCGTCGGCGAGATCTATGCCGATCGCGATCTCTATCGTCAAGCGCGGCCGTGGTGGAACCGCGTCGCTGCGGCTCAGCCCTGGATTGCCCGACGGGTATCTGGATTCAGCGACAGTTTTCTGGGACTATTTTCAGTTCGACGATGCGCTTCGAATCATTGCCGAGGCGCGTCAGAAGCTCGCGACACCCGCGCGCTTCGGCTACGAAGCCGGAGCAATTTACGAGAACGAGGGTAAATATAACCAAGCGATTGCCGCCTATATTCAAGTTGTCCTGCACGATGGATCGGCTCCAGCGAAGAATCGCTTGATCGTGCTGGCTGGCCGCAAGGCAACCGCTCCTCTGGTGGAACGGGAAACGGCGACCCTGACCGCCGGCGGTTTTACCGCGTCGTCTTTTGAGCTGCGCCTTGCAATTCTCGAAAAACAAAATCGCCGGGACGAGATCCGGCAGATGCTCGCCACACTCCTCCAGCGCACTACCGAAACCGGCGAGATCGACCAGATCCGCAGAGTCGCCGGCCGCCTGGGATTCGATGATCTTGCGGCCCAGGCCATGCAGCGCGTGGTTTCGGTAACCACCGATCCCGTAGAAAAAATCCAGGCTCGCATCGATCTGGCGCGCTTCTATGAGACGCACAACAACGCGGCCGCCGCCACCCGTGAGTTCGCCTCGCTATTACAGGACAATCCGAACCTGCTTGGCGTCATTCGTGCCGCGGTCGATTTCTACTGGCGCGAGAAGCAGCTTCAGCCGGCCGTCGCCACACTTGAAGCCGCCGCCACTCGCGCCCAACCACCCTATCGGGATCAGTTGCGGCGTGAAGCTGCGGAAAAAGCGGCGGATTCCGGCCAGTATGTAGAATCGCGCGGCCTGCTCGATGATCTACTTGCAAGCGATCCTTACAATGGCGATCTGCTCGCCGAAAAAGCGTCCACCTACGCGCGCGCGAACGATTCCGCCGGTTTGGTCGCATTCTATGCCGCTGAGCTGAAGGCCATGCAATCCGCGCCGTTGCCTGCTCAGGACAAAATCGTACGTGTCGCCGCGCTACGTCGCGGTTACATTCTGGCGCTCATTGCCGTCGGCCAATTCACTGAGGCACTCGAACAGTACCAGCAGGTGCTGAATGCCTATCCCGAAGATACTTCGCTCGCTGCCGCAGTGAGTCGCTTTGCCGAAAATCATCAACTCGCGGCGAAGCTTACCGCGTACTATGCGAAAGCCACAGCCGATTCCCCTCGCGATTACCGTTGGCCCCTGGTGTTAGCGCATGTCCACGCTGCGCTTCGCCACTATCCCGAAGCGATTGCAGCCTACGAGAAAGCGTCTTACGTTCGACCCGACCGTCCAGACATTCTGGTTGCCAAAGCAGATTTGGAAACCCGCCTGCTCCGTTTCGATGACGCACTTAAAAGCGATCAGAAGCTCTATGAGCTGACTTATCACGACACGCAGTACATCGTCGCCCAGGCAACCATCTACGCGCGCCTCGGCAACAAGCCGGAAGCTCTGCGTCTCCTCCGCGCCGCCGATATCGACCCGCAGCCACACGAACCCTCCGGTTATGTCGCCGCGATGCAGCAGTTGAGCGAGTGGCACATGTTCGATTCGGTCAACGAGCTGTTCCGAGAGGTTCGGCCGTTGCTCTCTGCCAACAGTAATTACACTGAGGAGGCTCTGAAGCTGGAAGCGGCGGCGCTTACGTCGTTGCATAAGCCGACCGATGCGATCGCTGTCGTTGCTGCGATAGTCCCGAAACGCATCGAAACCAAAACCTTCAGCAGCATCATCGGAACGACTGTGCGCCAATACCTGACTCCGGAGGAGAAGGCCGCTTTTGCTCGGCAGTTACAAATGCCAGGCGGTTTAGCTCCTCAGTTCGATCGTGCAGAGCTCGCTCACGCCGGCGGCTTCTACGAGCTCGAGGCCCAGACTCTTTTCCAGGCGTACTCTTCCTTCGAAGGCAACGATTCCCGCTGGATGCCCCTTGCTCAACTTCAATCCTCGCGTCTCCTCTTTGACGAACTCGGCCGCGAATTAGAGGACCTTGCGTCTCTACGCAGGCCCATCCCGGAGGAGCACAATCGGATTCTCGAGGCAGCTTTCAAGGCCTATGCGAATGCCGGCAACACCGCTGCTCAGTTACGCCTCGCACAATATGCAGGAGATCGGTTCCCGCATCTCTTCCTCAGCGCCGGTGGCGATCTGCGCGCGCGCTTAGTCCAATTGTCAAACCAGCATCCAACGCGTGCGAATGCAGTCGTCCAATATTTAATTGCAAATGGTCCGTTAAATTCCGCACTGGATGCAATCCGTGCTCGCGGCAGCAACATCTCCAACCTATGGACCAACAGCTACACTGCTCTGGCAGGACTGTATTTTCTATCGCCTGCGCCGTCAACAACGCAATCGTTCGACTCCTCCTTAGGGCCGCGAACTGTAGGTTCCGAACTGTCCTCTGCATCTTCGGACTCGCTGCGCGGTACAACCTGGTTTTACTACGCCGCGCGTTACGGCGATTATCTTGGCTATCGCCACGAACCCTCCGCCGCCGATTTCCTTCCGGCCTCGGTTGAGGCGAATCCCGCTGCCTCGAACACTTATGTTGAGCTTGCCGGCACGTATGAAGATCTGAAACAGCCCGCTCGTGCCGCGGGGCTTTATCGCTACGCTTTGCAATTGAGCCCCGAACGCGCCGATGTGTATGACCGTCTGGCGTTACTCGCCATCTCCTCGAATGAGCGTGCGCAGGCAATCGCCGAGTGGCGCCACGCCTTCCAGATCCTCACCGACCGCGTAGAGAAAGGCCCACTTCCGCCGGACTACTGGTCGACTGCCGAGAATCTGCTTGCGCACGTGAATCGCTTTCAAGCCATCACAGAGCTGAAACCCGACGCAGATCGCATGCTGCACGTCTATGCGAAGCGAAACGGCGCCTATAATTTCGAGCCGTTTATCGACGGCATAGTTGCCCACGCGCCGGATCGTCGCGCCGCTCTCGACTGGATCCTGGAAATCGTGCAATTACCCAAAATGGAACCTCTCTATGGCCAGCTTCTTTCGTCGAATTCGATTCCGGAGCGTGACAAAGACCCGCTGTATCGCGCGGAAATTCAGCGTGACCGCAACGCCCTCAATGCTGCCGTGGGCGCAGAGCCGATCGAGCAGTTATCCGCGCAGCTCAAAGAGCGAATGATCGAATACGCGCGCTATCTCGATTCGCAGGAGCGGTGGCGAGACGAATGGGCGCTCTTGCAGCAGGTTCAGCCCGCCTCTGAACGGCCGCCCGATCTCGTTTTGCGCTCCGCCGCACTCACCGGTGATCTCGATGACCTGCTCCAGCAGTATCGTGCTCATTCCGAAGACACGCCATCCGGCGAGCAGGTTTTAGGCGCCGCTTCCTCGCTCGATCGCCTCGGCGATCGCGATTTTGCCCTGCAGCTTGAGGAATTCGAATATCTGCGCGAGTTACAAATCGGCTCGCCTCCGGCCTCCGCCTGGTTCGGACTCGCGCGCGTTCGTTTTGAACAAAAGCGCAACGACGAAGGACTCGCTCTCGTTCGTGACAACATTTTGAGCGTGGGTGCGCCGTTTGAAAATCTGCCGGAAGCAGTACGTTTTCTCGAAGAGTTTGGATTGACGCAGTACGCTACCCGCTACGCCGCCGAATGGAAAACAGCCGAGCCTTGGAATGACGACGCGCAGCTCGCTTTCGCCCGGCTCAAAGGCGATCCAGCGCTTCTGGATAATATTCGGCGCTCGCCCGCAGCGCCCTATTTAATCCGCATTAGTGCAGCGCGTCTGATGCGCGACGCCGGCAGCGCGGTTTCAGGGTCCGACGAGTTATCTTTGCTGACCCATAAATCCATTTCGACAGCCGAAGCATCTCAACCGTTCTACGTTGAAGCCCGACTCGACGCCGCGCGTCAGTCTTCCAGTCCCGCTGAGAAAATCCACCTGTTTCAGGACGCAATCGCGCTTAATCCTGAACTTCGTGAGCCACGCCTCGATCTCGCTGAAGCCGCGTTTTCTATCAAGCGCGACAGTTTCGGTTTAGCGGCGTTCCGCAGCTACGACGCGCTCCCGGACAATTTCTCCAAGGTCGAACAACTCGCGGCAGAAACATTAGTGCGGCGCCATAATTTCGCGGAAGCCCTACCGCTCTACGACGACCTGCTCAAAAAGGTCAAAGAGAAAACCATGCATGGGCAGCTTCAGAAAGCTCGCGATACCGCTCAGCGCCAGCTGGATCTGGAAGTCGCGAATTCAGCCAGAAGTCCGGTCGTAACGGATAAAGTCGAGCAGCCCACCGTCGTCAAGCCGAAGCTCAAATCATTACCGGCCGATTGGGCCGGGATCGGTCAAACGAGAGCGGAGGAGCAGTGATGCGCCGTAATCCACTTTTCAAAATCCGGCTGACTGCAGCGCTGAGTATCGCAGCCGGTCTGCTCGCGGCATCTCTCTGGCTTCATGCCCAGCTTTCCGATACCAGGCCGCTCGCTTCGCTTCTGCCTCCAGGAGCGCTTCTCTATCTCGAAGCCAAGAATTTCCATGGACTAGTGGATGAGTGGAACGCCTCGCCCGAAAAAGCGCGCTGGCTCAAGAGCACAAATTACGATACCGTGTCGCGATCGCGTCTGATTCAACGGCTTTCACAGGCCCAAGAGGAATTCGCTCGTGTGGCAGGCATTCCCGTCGGCATGCCACTTCTCGGTCAAGTGGCCGGTGGCCGATCGGCTTTCGCCTTCTACAATCTTTCTGCTGTCACGTTTGTCTACATCAGCGAACTGCCCCAAAGCCGTCTCGAAAATACGAATTTGTGGCGCGGCCGCGCTGCTTATCAACCGCGCCAAGTCGCGGGCATTGCCTTCTACGTCAAGGCCGGCGAGAACGGGACGCGAACGGTTGCCTTTGCGAGCTATAAGGATTGGCTCGTCCTCGCAACCGACGAAAATCGCATGGCCGAAACATTAGTTCTTCTCTCCGGCCAAAAGGCTGCATCAATCGCTACCGAACCCTGGTACACCAGCGCCACGAAAGCAAGCGCGACTCCCGGCGATCTTCGGCTGGTCTACCATCTGACTCCGCTGCTGGCTACCCCGCAGTTCCGAACGTATTGGCTTCAGCGCAACGTGTCTGAGCTGAAACAATTCTCAGCCGGTATTTCCGACCTGTTCGATCGAAGCGATGCTTTTGAAGAACAGCGTGTGTTGTTGCGGGCGACCGAAATTCCCGCCCCTCCGCTCGATTCTTCGTTATCTGACGCGCTTGCGTATGCTCCCCTGCAAGCCTCGCTCCATCGCGCATGGAGCATGCCGGATCGTGCTCACATCTCCGAAGTTTTGCAACAGGTCATTTTCGGTGAACGCCCGACGTCTACCGCCTTTAACGCGCCCGCCCCGAAAGTCACGCCCGAAGCGGGAGCAGTCGGAACCGAATCCGACCTCGAAGTTCGCATTGACGAGCCGCCCTTTCAGCGTGCTTCCGAAGATTCCGTCGCACCGCTTGTGAACGCGGTCATCGCTATGCAGCCCACTGCTTTGCTGCACGTGCAAACCACCGTCGTGCTTGCGCGATCGCGTGTTCGTTCTTCCCGAACAGCGGACTCGTACTGATTTGCAAACAGCCGGACCGCGCAGCGCTGGAACGCGTACTGAATGAAAGTGCAAGCCGCCTACAGACAGGCAGTCTAGACCCGCTGCACTTATCTATTGACGGCAACGTCGTTATCCTCAGCCGTATCGATCTTTCGCGCGCGTCATCGCCGATTTCTATTGCTCCGGACACCACCTACACAGCCGCATACAACCAGGCTGCCGAATGGCCGCACTACCAAAAATTATTTTCGATTCTGGATCGCACTGCAGCAAATCCGGAGTCGCCTGTGTCGTCAAATACGCCGCTGTTCTTTTCCGGCAACGTCGAAAGTATTGGCGATAGCTTGTCGCGCCTCCAAAAGGCGTCGATCGTCAGCGTGGATCGCGGCGCCCTGGTTCGCGAAACCGTACAGTATCAACTGGCTCAACCATGACACGCCGCCTCTTCCTCTTCAGCGTGTCCGCAATGTGCGTCCCGTCCGCCCTGCGCTGGATCGCAATGGACTCGACCGGCAACATTCTCGACCTCAACTGGCGCGCTTCCAATAACCCGGCAAGCTTCGGCTCATTGCTCAAACCGTTTTTGGCACTCAGCTATCTCGCTACCCATGCACAAGCTCCCATGATCGAATGTCGCGGGATCGGGTGCTGGTCGCCGCGCGGCCACGGCCGTCAGGATCTGGTGACGGCTTTGGCGAATTCCTGCAATGTCTATTTTCTCCAACTCGCGCAAACCGTGAACCGTGCGGCTTTGGATCTGACTTGTGTCTCGTATGGACTGGCCCTGCCCCCGCGCTCCTGGCCTGCGTCGCGGCTGATCGGGCTGGGTGATGGGTGGCCACAGATCCCATTAGCCGTTGCTCGCGCGTTCGCCTCGTTAGCCCGTGATCGGGCAGATAGCCGCGTCAAACTCGTGCTCGCCGGAATGCAGCGCTGCTCGCAGATGGGAACTGCCAAACAACTCGGCTTCCCCTGTTATGCCAAGACCGGAACTGCGCCCTGTTCCGATCCGCGTGACGGCTTAGGAGATGGTTTCGTCATCGCCATGTATCCGCTCGATCAGCCTCGCCGCATCATTCTGCTTTCACGGCACAACACGACCGGAGCCGTCACTGCCAGGAGCGTAAAACCGCTGCTCCAACGTTGGGCATAATGGCTGCCTATTTCACGCGCCGCGAATTCCTCGCTACCGCCGCCGCCATTTCCGCCGCTCGCAATGGATACGCGGCGGCCGGTCCCCGAATCCACTCGTTCTGGTTGTTTAAGCTCCTCACTCCCGCTTGCGTCAACATCACCGCGGCCCCAAACACGCGATTGCACTGCACAACGCCTGAGCGCGAGTGGATCGTCGAAGACCGTCAATTTCTGTGCGCGACCAACGACGGGCCGCCTATTCATATCGCCGGTCCCGCGGGCGATCCGGTCCGCTGTGTTCTCGAAGTGCCCAACCGGCTTCGCCGCTCTTATTTCGGCGTGATTGAAATTCGAAGCGGTCCGGATTTCGTAATTCCCATCATTTCCATCGATACCGAAATCGCGACCAGCTCCATCGTGGGCGCCGAGCTCCCCGTGTTCGCCGCGCCTCCCGATGCATTGGCTGCGCAGGCCGTCGTTTCGCGCTCGATTCTGGTGGCCACAACGGCGCCTCGCCACCCGTATGCCGATTTCTGCGACACCACCCATTGCCAATTCCTGCGTTCACCCGCCCTTCCAGGCAGCCTTGTCGCGCGTGCCGTCGGCGAAACTTGCGGAATCGTGCTCATGGCTGACGAAAAGATCGTCGCGCCGCGATACTCTGCAGCCTGCGGTGGACGAACCGAAGGCGGCATAAACGCCGGTGTGCAATATACGTCCGTTCCCTGCGAGATTTGCCGCACCCGCAAAATCACCCGGCGAGGCCATGGATGGGGTCTGTGCCAGGAAGGAGCGCTCGGTTTGGCTCAGCTCGGCTTCGCCTGGCGCGCCATTCTCGCCAAGTATTATCCGGCCGTCATTCCAGTCTCGGACAGCTACTCCACCCTATAGTTCGGCGCTTCTTTCGTGATAATGACGTCGTGTATTTGGCTCTCGCGGAGTCCGGCAAACGTCACGCGCAGAAACTTTGTGTTCCTTTCGGTAAGCCTGCGTGGCTCAGGCGCTTGTTCTGTCGAGCCGGCCTAAGCCATTCTGCAGCCGCAAGCGCGGTACTCAGGCCAGCCTCTCTGGACACTCCACAGGACTCATGCTAATCTTCTATGCAATGTCCATAGGAAGAGCCGCCGAAGCTCGCAGTGTAGAAGTAACGTGATCAACCGCCTCGGCATCCTGGTGGCGAGACTGAAAAGGCTTTTCGGTAAAAGAAACCCGGACTTCGAATTCGATGACGAGATACACGAGCATTTGCGCCTGCTGACGAAGCGATACATCCGCGCGGGTATGGCACCCAACGATGCCGATTCGGCAGCACGGCGTCAATTTGGCAACGCGACTTTACTACGGGAGGACCGGACTGAAATGCAAACCATCCCTTCACTCGAGACGCTCTGGCGCGATATCCGGTATGGGGCGCGCCAATTCCGCTTGAACCCGTTGTTCACGACCATCGCCGTTCTATCACTTGCGCTTGGCATTGGAGCGAATACCGCGGTTTTCACTTTACTTGACCAGCTTGTGCTTCGTTTGCTCCCGGTGCAGGATCCCGAGCGCCTCGTGATGATCTGGTCCACAGGTCCACACTTCGGCGGCAACGCCGGTGCACGCGCAGCTTCGTATCCGATGTACCAGGATTTCCAGCGCAAAGCCAAAGCCTTTGAATTTGTGTTCTGCCGTTTTGAGACTCCGTCTTCGATCACCCTCGACGGCGGCACGGAACGTGTCGATGCGGAACTGATTTCGGGTAACTACTTTCGGGCTCTCGGTATTAGCCCGGCAGTTGGACGGGTATTTTCATCGGAGGCGGACGACCGGATCTATATCGGACATCCATCCGTAGTGCTGAGTTACCAGTACTGGATGCGCCGTTTCGCCGGCGATCCGAAAGTTGTGGGCAAAAAGATCCTGGTCAACAACTATCCGATGGAAATTGTGGGCGTGTCAGCGGCTGGCTTCGCGGGATTGGACCCCGCCCGGTCGCCGGATATCCGTGTTCCGATTCTGATGACGCCGGTAATGACTCCCGGCCGGGATGATCTGGGAAACCGCCGCAGCCAGTGGATACAGATCTTCGCCCGCTTGAAGCCCGGGTACACGGTTGAATCAGCGCGGGTCTCGTTGCAACCGTTGTTTCACCAGATCTTGCGACAAGAGGCCGGAGAACCGGCGTTGAGCAGGCGTCCACAGTACGAACGCGACCGGTTTCTAAAAAGGACTGCACTGATCGAGACCGCGAACACTGGCTACTCGGGTCTACGCCAGCAATACTCGACGGCGCTCACGGTGCTGATGTGCATGGCGGCTCTCATCCTTGTGATCGCGTGCTCGAACGTAGCGAGCCTGATGGTCGCGCGGGCCATGGCGCGACAGAGAGAAACGGCCGTGCGTCTGGCAATTGGCGCAGGACGCAAGGCGCTTATCAGACAACTGCTCGTGGAAAGCATCTTGTTGTCTTTAGCAGGTGCCGCCCTCGGACTGGGGCTGTCGGTAGCGGCGACGCGCGGGCTGCTGAGCATGCTGCCAGCGAATGGCGCAACGCTGATGCTGCACGCGGAGCCCGATGGGCGAATCTTGCTGTTCAGTGTGGGCGTGGCTCTCGCGACTGCCTTGCTGTTCGGGGTGGCTCCCGCGCTGCAGGCGACGAGACTGGACCTGGTGACCACGCTCAAAGACCTAACCGGCGCGGTGACAGGAGCTAGCGGCTCGGCGAGATTCCGAAAAGCCCTAGTTATGGCGCAGGTTGCGCTCTCTTTCTTGCTGCTCGTGGGCGCGGGACTATTTACAAGGACACTCATCAATCTGAAAGATACTCACACGGGTTTTGAGAGCGCCGAAAATCTGGTCTCGTTTCAGGTGGATCCGGCCAAGAATGGCTACTCGGTTGCGCACACTCGTGACTTCTACACCAATGCCCTGCGCGAAATTCGGGCGCTACCGGGCGTGAAATCAGCCGCCTATGTGATGTGGCCGCTACTGAATGGACGTGAGTGGGACTTGACCGTTGTCGTGGAGGGCCACCAGGCAGAGCAGGGAGAAGACATGCAGGTGTACTACAATCTCGTGTCTCCGGGATATTGGCACGCCATGGGCATACCGTTGCTCCAGGGCCGGGATTTCGACGACCGAGATCGGGTGGATAGCGGAGACGACCCTCAACCGTGGACGGTGGCTATTGTCAATCGCGAGTTTGCGGAACACTTCTTTGGCGCGCAAGACCCGATCGGCCGGCGTATTGGCTGTTGTCACGGCCCAAGCACCAAGCCCTCGATCCGAATTGTGGGGGTAGTGGAGAATTCACTCTTCGCCAGTCCTCGCGCAGGCGTGCGCCGGCAAGTGTTTCTGCCTTACCTGGAGTCGGCGAGTCCCGCGGCGGTGACTTTTTACGTCCGCAGCGCCGGACCCGCGGCGGCCATCTTCGTGACGCTCCGGCGTCTTCTGGCGAAGCTCGACAACTCGGTGCCGGTGTATGACTTGAAGACGCTGGAGAATCAGCTCGATGAGACGCTGAGCACGGAGCGGCTGATCGCCTTTCTGTCAACGGTATTTGGTGTACTTGCGACGGTGCTGGCTGCGCTTGGGCTTTATGGTGTGATGGCCTTCGTTGTTACGCGGCGGACCGGAGAGCTCGGGTTGCGTATGGCGTTAGGCGCGCCGAGATCGAGCGTGTTGTGGCTGGTGATGCGCGAAATGCTGATCTTGTTGGGAGGTGGGCTCATCGTCGGCGTCCCGAGCGCGTACGTATTGAGCCGGTATGTTTCTTCTCAGTTGTTCGGTGTGACGCCGACAGACGTGTGGACCGGCGCGGCTGCCATTGCATTGCTGGGGCTGATGGCGTTGGTTTCGGGTCTTGTCCCGGCACGGCGCGCGAGCGCCATCGATCCTATTGCGGCTCTACGATACGAATGAATTTGATGGCGGCGCAATCACGATGCGCATCTGCGGCGTGAGCTGCAGCATGGCCTAATCTCGCGCAGCTATTCCACCCTATAGTTCGGCGCTTCTTTCGTGATGATGACGTCGTGTACGTGGCTTTCGCGCAGTCCGGCAAACGTCACGCGCAGAAACTTTGCTCGCTCCTGCAGTGCGGTGATGGTGCCGCAACCGCAATAACCCATACCTGCCCGCAGGCCGCCCACGAGTTGATACACCAACTCCGATGCCGGCCCCTTGTACGGAACTCTTCCCTCAATGCCTTCTGGCACCAGCTTCCCATTTACAGCCTGCGAGTACCGTTCCGCGCCGCCCTGCGGCATCGCGCCCAGCGAACCCATCCCGCGATAAACCTTAAACGTACGTCCCTGATACAGAATCGTCTCTCCGGGACTTTCGTCGGTGCCCGCGAGCAGGCCTCCGATCATAACCGCATCCGCCCCTGCTGCAAGAGCTTTCGTGATATCCCCGGAATACTTGATGCCGCCATCCGCGATCAGCGGTATGCGTGCGTCGCGCGTCGCTTTCGCGCACTCGGAAATCGCCGTGATCTGTGGAACCCCAGCGCCGCTTACCACCCGAGTCGTGCAAATCGATCCAGGCCCGATGCCGACCTTTACGCCGTCCGCACCCAAGCGAATCAAATCGCGTGCTCCCTCATAAGAAGCCACGTTTCCAACGAGTACTTGCACATTCGGCAGAGATCGTTTCACCGCCGTCAGCGCGTCCATGACCCGTTGGTTGTGCCCATGCGCCGAATCGATGGCGATCACGTCCACTTTCCTTCGCACCAGTTCCTGCGCGCGCTCCAGGAAGTCGCCCGTCCCGCCAATCGCTGCCGCCACGCGAAGCCGTCCTTGATCATCTTTCGCCGCATTGGGATATTTCAATTTTTTCTGAATGTCTTTAACCGTGATCAGACCCTTCAGCGTGTAAGCGTCGTCTACCACCAACAGTTTCTCCACGCGATGCTTGTGCAGAATCTGCTGTGCCTCTTCGAGCGTCGTTCCTACCGGAACCGTGATGAGATTCTCTTTCGTCATCACCTCCGAAATCGGCAAGTCATAGCGCGTCTCGAAGCGCAAATCCCGATTCGTCAAAATCCCGACGAGTCTTCCGTTTTTTGTAACGGGTACTCCTGAAATGCGATAGCGCGTCATCACTTCCAGCGCTTCCGATATCTTCCGCTCCGGTTCGATCGTTACGGGATCGACAATCATCCCGCTCTCACTCCGTTTCACGCGATCGACTTCTTCCGCTTGTTTTTCAATCGGCATGTTGCGGTGAATCACTCCCATGCCGCCCTGCTGCGCGAGCGCAATCGCCATGTGCGATTCCGTCACTGTGTCCATCGCAGAGCTGAGGATCGGGATTTTCAGCTCAATTTTCGGCGTCAGGCGCGTGGTGGTGTCTGCTTCTGCGGGCGTAACTTCGCTGTGCGCGGGCTGCAGAAGGACATCGTCAAAGGTTAACCCCTCTTCAAGTACCTCAGGGATCATCGCGGATATTCCATCCTAACAAGGCCGCGAAAAGCTCCGAATTTTCCTTGCTTTTTGAGCGATTTAGACGCGTTATCCACCGTTATACTGAAGGTGCGTGAACCAGGTTGGCCGCTATCAGATTCTCGAAGAACTGGGGCGCGGCGCGATGGGTGTGGTCTACAAAGCGCTCGATCCCGCCATCGGCCGCACCGTCGCGATTAAATCTATTCACCTCAGTAATTTGAGCAATCTGGAAGAACGCCAGCGCGTGCGTGAGCGCCTGCTCCGCGAAGCCCAATCCGCCGGCCTGCTGTCGCATCCCAATATCGTCACCATCTACGACGTTCTCGAAAAAGAAGACTACGCGTACATTTTCATGGAGTACGTGAATGGCGCCTCGCTCGAGAACATGCTGCGCAAGCGCTCCCTACCCGATAACCCCGCGCTGCTGCAGTTTCTGCGCCAGGTGGCGGATGCGCTCGACTACGCCCATCGCAAAGGCATCGTTCATTGCGATATCAAACCGGCCAATATCATCATCTCGGCCGCGGCCCCTGGAGCCGAGAGGCTGGCGAAAATTGCCGATTTCGGCGTGGCGAAATTTGTCTCTCACGAGATGACCCACGCCGGAAGCATGATCGGCACTCCGAATTACATGTCGCCTGAGCAGATCGAAGGCGGACCCATCAGCGGCCGCTCAGACCAGTTCTCTCTTGGGGTGGTTGTCTATGAATTGCTCACGGGAGAGAAGCCTTTCATAGCCGAAAGTCTCCCGGCTCTGTTCTATCTCATTTGCAAAGACGATCCCAAGCCGGTGACTACGGTCAACACAAGCTTGACGGAACCGGTCGGCAAAGTCTTGCGCCGTGCGCTCTCCAAAGATCCCACCCAGCGCTTCGCTTCCTGTGGTGACTTCATCGGCTCCTTGTCCATCGCACTCGCGGATTCTCCCGAATGGCTTCCCGTTCCGAGAACCACTGCGGTAGCGGCGGAGTCTTCCCTCGATGTGACCGCCGCGGGAGGTGTCCATCAGACCGGCGACGCAGCCGGCAGGAACGTCGGCGAATCTGGGTCCAAGTTGCACCGTGCCGCCAGCGCAGGCCCGGTCTTAACTCGAGGACCGGCAGTCGTAAAAAACGGCCCACCCGCGCCTCCTCCAAACGGAACAGCCTATGATCTGCCGTCCGTTACGAGGCGTCGCTACGAGGAAAATGAAGCTGCCGAATCCGAGCCATCGCCGGATCGCGCCTCATTCGCCAAAAGACTTGGCCTCATTCTCGCCATGTGTTTTGCGATCGGGGCCGCCATCGTTTTCATCGTGAGATGGAATTCCGGCTCCGCGCTGCCCGTGCAAGTGGCTGACCCGAACCTCGGTCCATCTGCACCGCCACCGGAGATCGGACAGGGTTCCAGCACCGCCACTCAACCGCCTCGGCCCGCCGCTACACCCGCACACGGTTCGGAACCCCAGCCTGCCGGCGTTAGCCGTTTGCCGATTCCCAACCGTGCGGACCAGTCTTCGCAGCAGGGTAGCAGTAGCGGTACATCTTCGCTCGGGCCCTCGAACCCGAAGAGTGCCGCGACTGGAACTCAAGACGTCGAACTATTGAGCGAGCCATCCGGTGCCAAGGTGGTTGTGGATAACAGACCGGACGAAAGCTGTACCGCTCCATGCACACTGACTTTGCCGAACGGCCGCCATACGTTGACTGCGGAGCTCGGTAGCTATAACATCGCTCGCCGCATCTTTACCGTGCCCGATAGTGAAAGCGTCCTGATCTCCATGACCAAGAGCATGGGCGTGCTGCTTGTGACTTCGGTGCCCAATGGCTGCACCGTGTTGGTCGATGGTAAGGAATATGGTCAAACGCCGGCGACGCTTCGTCTACCCGCCGGTCCCCATCGCGTAGCCGTCACAGATGGATCGCGCCAGCATCAGGAGACGGTCGAGATTGAAACCGACGCCTTCGAAGCCCGGCGCTTCTCGTGTCCCTGAAGCCTTCCTTACCGCTTCGCCAGGTCGCGATGCGCGGGTAAGTTGGTGATTCCAAGCGCCATCAGTACCGCCAGCGCTAATTAGTAACGATCGCCTCCGCCGAAGCCAAGCAGCTTGGGTTACCCGGCTTGTAAGCTGGCATCGTATCCGTGGTATTCGATTTATTGCCTACTCCAACGATGGAGCGGCTTAGCGTCTGGGTAACACAATCGCATTCCGATCCATTCGGACCGGTCGGGTACCTTCGTAAATAGTAACTCGAGCGGCAAGAATGCTCGCGTCGCCGGTCTCGACGCCTATAATCTGGACATTCCGCCCTCTTTTCAAATCGCCGGGCTCGCTTAGCATGAAGCTCGTGTTAGGGTCCCAATGAACCGTATACTGCCGCTTTTTATAGCCGCTGGCGGCCTCAGCGTTTGGATTGGAAAGGACTATAAACTGGTTCTCAGACGGCGTGTCAGTAATAACTCCGAACACGTTTATTAGGTTTGCCCAGATTTCGACGGCTAATGGAGATCGGGAGGGTGCAACCCTGTACTTCGCTGCAATTTGGTCTCCGCTGTCTAGATCGGCAGCCGCCTTATCGAATGAGCCTTTCCAAATCTTAGTCGCCGGCGTGATCCTAAGAGTAACTGTTTGTCGCGGCGATGCAACCGTGATCGAACCTGGACTCTTGTCGATCAAACGTCCAATGATGACCTCAATTGAATCCGAGAGAAGGATTCCCGGTGAAATTAGAATTAAAACGGCGGCAGCTTGGTACACGGCCCGATGTTTCATTTTGGATTGCCCCGCGCCTCCGTTCGAAGCCCGGCGCTTCTCGTGTCCTTGAACTTTCCTTACCGCTTCGCCAGGTCGCGATGTGCGGGCAAATTCGGGATTCCAACCGCCGTCAGTACCGCGCGATTAACCGCCCGCGCCATGACCTCCGCCGCCACTGCGCCGATGGTCGTTACGTTTGCCGTCGCTGAGCTGGTCCCGGTAGCCGCGGCGAAAATCGTGTCCCCATCCCCGGCCGTATGCACTGGATTGATCGTCCGCGCTAACCCGTCGTGCGCCATCTGCGCCATCTTCGTCGCTTCCACCTTCGTGAGCCTGGCGTTTGTCGCCACCACACCGATCGTCGTATTTGCTCCGTGCGAGGGTTTCATGGTCCCACCTGCCAGAATCTGCTCCATGCTGTCGGCCAACCCCATGCCGTCCGGAGTTCGCGCTCCCGCCAGAATTCGGCCCGTCCGATGATCGATCACATCTCCCACCGCATTCACCGCCACAATCGCTGCCACGATCAGACCCGTATCGCCGATGTTTGCGCTCGCCGTGCCCAGCCCCGACTTCATTGCATAGCGCATGCCAAATAATTTTCCGACCGTCGCGCCTGCACCGGCTCCCACGTTTCCTTCCGGCACATTCGCATTCGTAGCGTTCTCGCAGGCCGTGTAGCCCGCGTGCGCATCCGGACGAATCTTCGGATCGCCGATGTTCAGATCGAACAGAATCGCCGCGGGTACAATCGGCACAACAATCGGACCCATGTGAAATCCCACGCCGTGCTCGTCGAGAAAGCGCATCGCGCCGCTCGCCGCGTCCAGACCAAACGCGCTCCCGCCGGAGAGCACGATTGCATTGATCTGTTGAACCGTATTCACCGGATTTAAGAGATCGGTCTCGCGAGTGCCCGGCGCGGAGCCGCGCACGTCCACGCCCCCTACCGCCGCGCCATCGAAGATCAGCACCGTGCAGCCGGTCGGCCTTCGAGCGTCGGTGTAGTGGCCCACTCGAATCCCGCCAACATCCGTAATGCTTCCGGCCCGCTCGTCGTTTTCGCTCGCAACCACACTCATTCCCGAAAGCGATCCAAGCGCGACGGCGCTCCGCACGAAGCCGCGCCTTCCGATCGGTAAATCGCTCATGCCGCTACGATCATAGACGTCCATCATGCCTTCTCCATTCAGGTGGCGCTGGTTTGCTGTCGCAGTCTTCATTATCTCGTCGACTTTGAACTATCTCGACCGGCAGTTGCTCAATGTTCTGGCGCCGCTCATTATGGCGGACCTTCACTTCAATCAGACCGGATTCGGATTCATCATTTCGGCCTTTTCCTTTGCCTATGCGGCAACCTCGCTGGCGGCCGGTTGGTTCCTGGATCGCGCCGGCGTAAATCGCGGGATCACCGTTGCCGTCGCCTGGTGGTCTACAGCCGCTGCGGCAACCGGCTTGGTTTCCACCAGCGGAGGGCTTGCCGTCTGCCGCGCCGCTCTGGGGATCGGCGAGTCCGCCGGCGTCCCGGCCGCAGGCAAGCTGAACGGCATCTATCTCGAGCCCGGGGAGCGCGCCCTGGGTGCTGCCGTCAATCAAATCGGGCTCAGCGCGGGCATGGCGATCGCCCCGCTCTTCATCGGCATGGCTACCGCCCATACTTGGCGCATGCCGTTCGTGTTTACCAGCTTTCTCGGCTTTCTTTGGATTCCGTTCTGGCTCGCCGTCAGTCGCGCCATCCCGCCGCGCTATGCGAATCAGGAACGCCCGCCCGCACGCGAGCGAGGGTGGCACGCATTTTCCATTCTGCGGACCCGCCCGATGATCCTGCTGGTTCTCGCCAACGTTCTCTGGATGGGCGCTTATTCGCTCTGGTCGAACTGGACCACGCTCTACTTGATCCACGTCCACCACATCACCCTCGACCAGACAAAAACCTACGTCTGGATTCCGCCCCTGATCTCTAATTTCGGCGGCTTCTTCGGAGGCTGGCTCTCGTTCCGTTGGATTCGAGCCGGCATGGACCCCGCACCCGCACGCCGCCGCGCTTGTTGGGTCAGCGCTCTCGCTTCGCTGCTCACGTTTTTTCTTCCACTGGCACCCAACGCCTCCTGGGCGACTGCCGTCATTTCCGTCAGCTTCTTCTTCGCGCTCGCCGGTAGCGTCAATATCTACGCGCTGCCCATCGATATCTTCGGACCGGCGCGCTCCGGACTCGCAATCGCCGCCTTGACCTGCGCTTTCGGCTTACTCCAAACCGTCATTTCCCCCATCATCGGCTTTCTCGGTGACCATCACCTGTACAAACAAGTGGTGTGGATCGCCACCATTCCGCTGATTCTCGGTGCAGCGGTACTATCGCTCTGTAACCCTCGCCAGTTTTCTGCAACAGACCGGTTGACGATCCAGGGTTGACTTGCAGCTTCACCCGAAGTTCCGCAATTTGCCACTAGCATTATCGGTTCACAACGTCGATCTGCTGACGGCTGACCGGGGGCGCAGCTTGCAAAATCTCGGGCGAATGTTATAGCTTATATCGGATACGAGGGGTTACGGAGCAATGGGAGGGAATAAATGCACTTGAAGAGAATCGCCGCTATTGCGGCCATGCTGCTGATTGCGTTCTCGGCGTCGGCGCAAGAGGTGACCGCCGATATTCGCGGCACCATTTACGATCCGACAGGCGCCGTTATCAGCGGCGCTACTGTCCAGGTGATCAACACCGATCGCAACATTGTCGAACGTAAAATCACGACCGGCACGGACGGCGCCTACGATGCCCCGGTGCTTCCAATCGGTCACTATAAGGTCACTGTTCAGGCCCCCGGCTTCGCATCTTATGTCGCCAGCGATATCGTGCTGAATCTGAACGATCGTCGCGTGTACGACATTACGCTAACGGTTGGATCGCAGAAGGAGCAGGTTACGGTCAGCGCACCGCCGGTAGAGATCAACCTGCAAAACAATACTTCAGCGGGTCTCTTGAGCGGCACGGAGATCCGCGAGTTATCGGTACTGTCGCGCAACTTCGTGCAACTGGTGACTCTAATGCCAGGCGTGTCGTCCAACATGGCAACCGACCAGCTCTATGTCGGAGCGTCAAACCCGACCGGACTGTCGAACCAGATCAACATTGTGGTCAACGGCAACCGTCCCTCCCAGAATAGCTGGATGATTGACGGCTCCGAGGACCTGAACCGCGGCTCCAACCTGACCCTGTATTCCTATCCGAGCATCGACTCGATCGCCGAGTTCAAGGTCTTGCGCGCCAACTTTCTCCCTGAGCACGGGCGCACGTCGTCCGGGGAAGTCAGCGTCGTAACGCGCGGTGGCACCAACGCTTTTCACGGCTCCGGGTACGAATTCTTCCGCAATGACAAGCTGAACGGCAACAATTTCTTCAACAACAGCGCGGGGCTGACGCGGCCGCCGCTCCGCTGGAATGACTGGGGCTTCACGCTCGGCGGGCCGATCAAGAAGGACAACACCTTCTTCTTCTACTCCCAGGAGTGGCGGCACTTCATAACCTACACGACTTTCACTAGCGGCCAGCTTCCCACGTCCGCCGAGATGGCCGGCAATCTTCCGTTCCCGGTTTGCACCGCCTACAATGCAACAAACAATTGCATCGCGACGGGTACATCCATTTCGAGTATCAATCCAGTGGCGGCGGGCTACATCAAGGACATCTACAGCAAGCTCCCTCCGGCAAACCAGCCGGACGGCGTGCTCGTGAGCGCCAATCGGAATCTCTACTACTACCGGGAGGAGGCGCTTCGCATCGACCACAACTTCGGGCAGAAGGTGGCTGTCTTCGGCCGCTACAGCGACGATTCCATCCCGACGCAGGAGCCCGGAGGACTTTACACCGGATTGGGCCTGCCGGGAGTCGCCACGACTCAGAGCAACACCCCGGCGCACATCTTTTCCGCTCACCTGACCGCGACGCTCTCTCCTACGTTGGTCAACGACGCCGGGTACACCTACTCCTGGGGCGACATTACCAGCGACCCGATCGGCACGATGGCTTTGGCGAATTCGCCCGATATCAAGCCCACGCTGCCGTTCCCATCGAGTGGGGCGATTGTGCCTCTGCTATCCATTACGGATGGCCAAGGGCTGTCGGGTTTCGGACCTTACCGCGATTCCGACCGGGACCAAACCATCTTTGATACATTGTCGAAGGTTGCCGGCCGTCACTCGCTGAAATTCGGCGCTACGTTCAACTACTACAACCACGACGAGAACTCGAATAACTACCCGTCGTTCACGGCCACTGACTTGGCCAACTGCACGGCTTCCTCACCAGCCGGCTGCACCGCAGCGGACAGTACCTTTGAGCAGGCGTGGGCTAACTTCCTACTCGGCCGCGCGTTCCGCTTCACCGAGGCACAAACCCCGACCCGCTATCTGATTTCGGAAAAGCAGTTCGAAGCCTTCGCTCAGGATGAGTGGCGCATTCGCCGGAATCTAACGATTGATTATGGTGTGCGCTGGACCCGATTGAATGCGCCGGTTTCGACGAATAATCTGACGAGCACGTTCGATCCGGCGCTGTACGCCTCGTCGGCAGCCCCGGCGATCGATCCGGCCAGTGGCTACTATTATTCCGCGCAGGATCCGACAAAGCTTCCCGGATATATTCAGGCCGGGCACAACTCGCCATTTGGGAAATCGCTGGTGCCGAACAACGACGCTTTCGCACCGCGCTTCGGGTTTGCGTGGGACCCGTGGGGTAAAGGAGATACGAGCGTCCGGGCTGGATTCGGCCTGTTCTATGGCTCGAATTCGATCGATAACCAGATCAGCTACCAAAGCGGTAACCCTGGAATCTCTCCGGCGAACACGGTCTTTAGCAATACGAGCCTGTCAGCGCCCTCAGGGGTGTCCGGTGGCGGAGCGACGACGACCATCGTTCCGCCGGTCATCTATGGACCGAATCCACTCGATTGGAAGATCCCATACACGGAGAGTTTCGATCTGGATATTCAGCATCAATTCAGCCATTCGATCATGCTGGACGTTGGTTACTACGGCAATCTGGGACGGCACCTGATGGGCATCATTGACGAAAACATGCCTAGGCCGCTGGCGTTCCAAAGCATTCCGGGGTACTGCGCCATGTACAACAACTCCGAGTGCTACTTCCATGCATTGGATTATCAACTGCTGAACTACGTACGCCCTTACCCGGGATTCGACGCCATCAACATGTGGAATTCGGCGTTCACCTCGAGTTACAACGGGCTGCAGGCGCAGTTCCAAAAACGATTCAGCGGCAACTCACAGGTCGTTGTGAACTACACTTGGTCGCACGACTTGACGGACGCGTCCGAGAACTTCCGCGGCGCCGAAGACACCTACGATCTCAAGCGTGACTGGGGCAACTCCGTGTTTGACCGGCGCCACGTATTGACCGCCACTTACGTGTATGTCCTGCCATTCTTTAAAGAACAGCAAGGGTTCAGCGGACACGTTCTGGGCGGCTGGGAGCTGTCGGGCGTGTTTAACGTGACTACCGGGATTCACTACGACTTCACCACCGTAAGTTGTCAAGAAGATTATGTGGGCTTCGGCACCTGCGGCAATTCATGGGCAGGTGATCCGCCGGACCAGATCGCGAATCCCAATGCCAACGCGCCGCACACCATCACGCAGTGGTTCAATCCGGCAGCTTTCGCGTACGCGGGATGCGACGCAACCGATCCAAAATGTACCCCAGCCGTTCCGCCGCTACGGCAGGGCGATGCCGCCCGCGGCCAGATCCAAGGCCCCGGTGTGTTCCGCTGGGATGCCTCAATCTTCAAGAACATGAAGATCGGCGAGCACGTCACCAGCCAGTTGCGCGCCGAATTCTTCAATGCTACGAATCACACCAACTTCGCCCAGGGCGCGCCGGTAACCGGTTTGAGCACGTCCTTGACCAGCACGCTGTACGATCACATCCTCAATGCCCGCGATCCGCGGCAGATCCAGTTAGCGTTGAAACTGACTTTTTAATTGCAGCCGGCTGGACGGTTTCGAAGGTCGCCGAGAAGTCCCTCTACACCACAAGAAAGTGGTGTCGTTAACAAGTCAAGATGTCCGGTTTAATTAACAAGTGATCTGTCCGCTTTTGGATTTGGTTTAGGCGGCTTGCGCCGCCTTGTTTTTTCGTTTCGCCACACGAACCGTAGCCGGCGCGGTGGAAAAGTGGAAATCTCGCGTCTTGGGCGAGATTTCCAAGGAGGTGTGGGAACGGGAGGAAACCTGCTTTTGGTTTTCGCCGGTTTCCACACCTCCGTCTTTTCCACCGTGGTCCGGTTGGTTCGATTTTGTGAGCGGCCGGCCTCGGCTATCGAAACGCCCGACCACATGCGGCCCGTAGCGTAGTGACACCCGGCCATCCAGGTGTTCATGAATGATGACCGTACAACCGGCCAGCGTGCTGCGAAAGCGAGACTTCTCAAGCTGCCACATTCGGTCGCCGATGGCGACGGTGTTGTCCCTGGCTACCGTGCGCTCGGTCTGTACCGTGAACACCCAGTCCAGATCCGAGCGGCTCGAACGCCGGAAGGCACTGGCCTTCTGCTCGGCCACCACCTTGAACTTGCGGTTGAAGACCGCGATGTAGTGTTCGCGCAAAAATCGATTGGCCTCTTCCAACGTGCCGATTCCGGCCAGCCGAAGCTCTTGCGGCAAGCGTCCTTGCCAGGTCCCGAAGTTCCTCTCCGAACGCCCCCGGGCTTGTGGCGAATAGGCTGGAATCATCTGCACGCCCAGTTCCTTCAGGGCTCTTCCCACTTGTGTCAGACGATGCTTATCCACCGGCTCGCCGGCCTTCGGCGTCCAAAAGAAGTGACTGCCGCGATCGCTGTACAGCGCGCAAAATACCCCCTTCGTGGCGATCACCTCGCGCAGCGCCGCCATCACCGTGCGCGTCGATTCCTCTTCCACTAGCTGCGCGTAGTAGATCTCGTTGTTGGCATCGTCCAGAATCACAATCAGGTCGTACCGCCGGCCTTCCTGTAACCAGCAATGTTTGCTGCCATCGATGTGCAGCAGCATCCCGGTCATGGGCCGCCGCGGACGTCTTCTGCGGTGTGTCCCGCGCTTGCTCCGCTTGGCTACCAGGCCCGCCCCTTGCAGCGCCGTCTGCACCCACGTGTAGCTCAACTCGATCCCGTGTTCCTCCTGGAGCTTCTCGTGGAAATGCCGCATGTTCAGGTCGTAGTATCTTTCCCGATACAAACCCAGAACCTTTTGGCAGATCTCCAGCGGCACCCGCTTCGGGCTCACCATCCCTTTGCGCCGATCTGCCAGCCCGTCGTAACCGTCCTCCTCCAGCCGCTCCCGCCAGCGCCGCATGGTCCGATCGCTCACCCCAATTACTTCCGCTGCTTGCCACCAGGTGATCTTCTTCGCCATGGCTCGCAACAGCACTTCTTGCACCTTCATCATCCGCTCCATCTCGGAGCTCGTATACCTTCGGCTGGATTCCAACTCCCAGCCTCACGCGCCTGCTCCGCTTTCTTAAAAGCGGACACACCATGTGTGAATTGGACCGGACAACTCACATACTAACGACACACCACAAGAAAGTGGTGTCGTTAACAAGTCAAGATGTCCGGTTTAATTAACAAGTGATCTGTCCGCTTTTGGATTTGGTTTAGGCGGCTTGCGCCGCCTTGTTTTTTCGTTTCGCCACACGAACCGTAGCCGGCGCGGTGGAAAAGTGGAAATCTCGCGTCTTGGGCGAGATTTCCAAGGAGGTGTGGGAACGGGAGGAAACCTGCTTTTGGTTTTCGCCGGTTTCCACACCTCCGTCTTTTCCACCGTGGTCCGGTTGGTTCGATTTTGTGAGCGGCCGGCCTCGGCTATCGAAACGCCCGACCACATGCGGCCCGTAGCGTAGTGACACCCGGCCATCCAGGTGTTCATGAATGATGACCGTACAACCGGCCAGCGTGCTGCGAAAGCGAGACTTCTCAAGCTGCCACATTCGGTCGCCGATGGCGACGGTGTTGTCCCTGGCTACCGTGCGCTCGGTCTGTACCGTGAACACCCAGTCCAGATCCGAGCGGCTCGAACGCCGGAAGGCACTGGCCTTCTGCTCGGCCACCACCTTGAACTTGCGGTTGAAGACCGCGATGTAGTGTTCGCGCAAAAATCGATTGGCCTCTTCCAACGTGCCGATTCCGGCCAGCCGAAGCTCTTGCGGCAAGCGTCCTTGCCAGGTCCCGAAGTTCCTCTCCGAACGCCCCCGGGCTTGTGGCGAATAGGCTGGAATCATCTGCACGCCCAGTTCCTTCAGGGCTCTTCCCACTTGTGTCAGACGATGCTTATCCACCGGCTCGCCGGCCTTCGGCGTCCAAAAGAAGTGACTGCCGCGATCGCTGTACAGCGCGCAAAATACCCCCTTCGTGGCGATCACCTCGCGCAGCGCCGCCATCACCGTGCGCGTCGATTCCTCTTCCACTAGCTGCGCGTAGTAGATCTCGTTGTTGGCATCGTCCAGAATCACAATCAGGTCGTACCGCCGGCCTTCCTGTAACCAGCAATGTTTGCTGCCATCGATGTGCAGCAGCATCCCGGTCATGGGCCGCCGCGGACGTCTTCTGCGGTGTGTCCCGCGCTTGCTCCGCTTGGCTACCAGGCCCGCCCCTTGCAGCGCCGTCTGCACCCACGTGTAGCTCAACTCGATCCCGTGTTCCTCCTGGAGCTTCTCGTGGAAATGCCGCATGTTCAGGTCGTAGTATCTTTCCCGATACAAACCCAGAACCTTTTGGCAGATCTCCAGCGGCACCCGCTTCGGGCTCACCATCCCTTTGCGCCGATCTGCCAGCCCGTCGTAACCGTCCTCCTCCAGCCGCTCCCGCCAGCGCCGCATGGTCCGATCGCTCACCCCAATTACTTCCGCTGCTTGCCACCAGGTGATCTTCTTCGCCATGGCTCGCAACAGCACTTCTTGCACCTTCATCATCCGCTCCATCTCGGAGCTCGTATACCTTCGGCTGGATTCCAACTCCCAGCCTCACGCGCCTGCTCCGCTTTCTTAAAAGCGGACACACCATGTGTGAATTGGACCGGACAACTCACATACTAACGACACACCACAAGAAAGTGGTTGACACTTATCGCCATTGTGATACGATCCCCTCAAATCAGATGTTGTTGGGGGCTATTACATGGAAAAACGTGCTGACCGCCTGCTCACCGCAGTTGCGTTTTGCGCTCTGATCTTTTGTGGTCTGCCGCACAATGCTACTGCGCAGACCGCCACGTCCGGTACCGTCGTGGGGTCCGTTACCGATCCCAGTGGAGCCGTCGTTCCCAAGGCTGAGGTCCGTCTGGAGAATCTGGGGACGAGCGCCGTTTCCACCCAAACCACCAATTCCTCTGGTGAGTTCACGTTTGTAAACGTGACGCCCGGGAGTTACAAGGTCACCGTCACGGCCTCCGGATTTCGAACTTCCTCAGTTCCGAACGTGGCGGTCAACGTCAACAAGAGCGTCAATCTGCCGGTCCACCTGGAGGTCGGCGGCCAGAACCAAGTCGTCGAAGTGACGGCTGCCGCCACGGCTCAGCTTCAGACCACGGACGCGCAAGTCGGCAGTGTCATCGAAACGGAGTCGATACAGCGCCTTCCCACCTTGCAGCGCAATGTCACCGAGCTGATGAACTTACAAGCCGGTGTCACCGCTGTCAATACAGGGCTCGGTTCTCCGCTCGAGATGAGGACCACCGGAGCAATCGAAGATCAGAACACAGTCACGGTAGACGGAGTCGATATCACCCAAAGCGTCATCTCGGCGAGCACCGTCATTCCAACTCCGGCCGATAGCGTCGAAGAGTTCCGCGTTACAACCTCCGATCCCAACGCTAACTTGGCGAAAGCCTCAGGTGGCCAGGTCACCCTCATCGGCCGCCATGGCTCGAATGCATTCCATGGCGCGCTCTACGAATATTTTCAGAACTCCGACCTGAATGCCAACACTTGGGACAACAATTTCACTCATATCGCGAAGGCGCCTATCAAAGACAATCGCTTCGGCGTGCGGCTGGGCGGCCCCATCATTCACAACAAGACATTCTTCTTCTTGAACTACGAAGGGCGCCGCTATAAGGCCGTCTCGGAAGTAACGCGCACGGTTCCCACCGCGAGTCTCAAATCGGGCATTCTGCAGTTCCGCGATGCCAATGGAAACGTCGATAGCTATAATCTGGCGACCTCGACGGTTTGCGGCTCATCCGGCAATTTGCCATGTGATCCTCGCGGGCTAGGCATAAGTCCGTCCGTGAAAGCGCTGTGGAATGCAATGCCCTTGCCGAACATTCCTGGGGGCGACGGGCTGAACACCGGCGGCTATTTAGCCAATGTCCCCACGCCGATTACCGACGATTACTATGTCGCACGCCTCGATCATACCTTCAGCGACAAACTTGTCTTCAACGGCAGTTACACCTATTACCGCGATCTCGCGTATCTCGCTACCGGTGGCACCGAAATTTCGATCGTAAATGGCCAGCCGAAATCGACTGATTTCCAACCCACGCGTGGTGACGTCATCACGGGCGCCCTGACATGGACCGTTCGTCCAAATCTCATAAATAAGATCACCTTCGGCTGGACCCGGAACCGTAGCGCCGGGCAAGTTCTTACGCCCACCCAATCTGCGAGCGTTCTGAATATTCCAGGCACTCAGACCGCGGATGGTCCCATCGCTCTTCTGCCGGGCAGCGGTGTCAACGCAGGCATCGATACGCCGATTGACATGGATACCCAGCGCGCGCGCTTCCAATCAAACAACAACAAAGATATCCAGTATATGGACGACGTGACTTGGATCAAAGGCAAGCACACCTTCCAATTCGGATTCCAGGCGAACGATCTGCCGTATACGCACATCCGTGCCGACAAGGTTATCGGGTCCATCACGTCTCTGGTCGCGGTTTCCGACGTGACCGGTGCAGCAGGCGGCTCCGCATCGTTCCTCAGCATCCCGTCCGTCAATACACCGCCGACCTGTAGCGGGGCCGTCACAACCAACTGTCTAACCTCGAGCGAGGTGACGAACTGGGGCCGCTACTACGCATCCGCGCTCGGATTGGTGGATAACGTCAACGTGCTGGCAGTGCGCAACGCCAACTTACAGCCGGAGCCGCTCGGTACAAACTTAGTCAACATCACCGATCAGCAGGCGTATTATTTCTACGGTCAGGACACCTGGCGCCTGACGCGCGATTTCACCTTGACCCTCGGACTTTCCTACGGCTGGCAAACCGCCCCCACCGAAGCGCAAGGCCGTCAGACCATCATGATCAACGCCATAACCGGGCAGCCCATCACCGCCGAATCGTTTATGCAACAAAAGTTATCGGCTGCGCTCGCCGGTCAGGTCTTCAACCCGACTGTCGGTTTTGAGCCTGTGAACGACGCGCATCGCTCCGTTTATAACGTGGACTGGGGCGATATCTCTCCCCGCGCCGCCTTCGCCTGGAACCCGGCCTACCATGCACCGCTATTAGGTTGGTTGTTTGGCGAAAAGAAAGCGGTCCTGCGCGGCGGTTTCTCGAAAATCTTTGACCGGTCGAACACCGTCCAGAGTGTTGAGATTCCGATGCTGGGTGTGGGATTCGACCAGACCATCAACGTCGGTTTGCCCAATTGCGGTGTTTCCGGAGCCCCAGGCGTAGGGTGCAACGCAGCGGCGGGAGCTTCCAATCCCGGCCTCTCGAGTTTCCGCGTGGGCGTAGATGGTGCATTGCCGCTTCCCACTCCCACCGCCGTGACAGCACCCGTCATTCCCAGTTCGCCTTTCGGCGAGATCCTTTCCTTCCAGGTTGACCCGAACACGAAAGTCGGGCGCAGTTACAACGTCGATCTGAGTTATCAGCGCGAGATCCCGGGTAATATGCTATTCGAAGCGGCCTATGTTGGACGCTTCGCCCGCGATCTACCGCAGGCCGTCAACCTGACGCAATCGCCGTATATGTTCGTTGATCCGGCTTCCAAAGAGTCCTTCGCACAAGCCTTTGACGCCGTCGCAACGGCGCTGCGGGCCGGCCAAACCCCATCTGCGCAGCCCTGGTTTGAAAACCAGCTTCCCGGGTTTGCGGCTCTCCAGCATTCCCCAACCGCAACGGCATATATCGTTAGCCATTTGGGATCGAATTTCATCAACGGGAATGTCGCCAGTATCTTCAACTCACTCGGGAATTACCGCACGTCGCTCGGTCTCCAGCCTTATAACAATAATCAGGCCGAGATGGAGTTCATGCGCACTTACATCGGATACTCGAATTATAACGGCCTGTTACTTACGCTGAACAAGCGCCTGTCTCATGGCCTGACGTTTACCGCAAACTACACCTATTCTAAATCGCTGGATGACGATGTGATCTGGCAGAACAACGCCAGCTTCTACCAAAACAGCTTCTATCCTGGCGTCGAGTATGGCCCATCGCCCTATGACCGCACACAGGTCGTGAACGGTTACTACGTATACGACCTGCCAGCCGGCACGGGACACCGTTTCAGCACGGGGAATTGGATAGACAAAGTCATCGGCGGCTGGTACACCTCGGGAATTTTTTCCGCCTGGACCGGTTTGCCTCTTACTGTGACCGAAAGTTCTCAGGTATGGGGTGATGCCATCATTCTGGGCACTAACACCGGTATGATTCCCACCGGACCGCTTCCTTCCACCGGATTGAATGGAGGAGTCGGCGGCTCTAGCGGCGTAGGAACCAGCGGCGGCGGCAAGAACGGAACCGGTCTGAACCTCTTCTCGAATCCGTCAGCCGCGCTTGCCGATTTCCGTCCTATTCTGCTCAGTGACGATACGCGCAGCGGCCGTGGGAATCCTCTACGCGGTCTTCCGTTCTGGAATCTGGATATGAGCATCGGCAAGGTGACCAATATCACCGAGCGCATCCGCACGCGCCTTTCGGCTGATTTCTTCAACGTTTTCAATCACGTGAACTTCAATAACCCGTCGCTGAGCTACCAAACGCCGTCCACCTTCGGCGTGATCACCACCGAGTTCACACCGCCGAACCGCACCAATGGAGCGCGTGCAGTGGAACTGGGCTTACGCGTCGAATTCTAAGCTGGCGAAACGGGCGCTCAGGTGTTCTTCAGCCACACCGGAGACACCAGCGCCCGGATCTCCGGCTTACTCAGATCGGCTTTCAGAATCACGCGCGCCGGAAGTTCCATCTGCTTGGGCGGTATCGTTCCGTTCAA
Organism: uncultured Acidobacteriaceae bacterium; assembly: GCA_963722935.1. Classification (GTDB taxonomy): domain Bacteria; phylum Acidobacteriota; class Terriglobia; order Bryobacterales; family Bryobacteraceae; genus Bog-105. The sequence continues at coordinate 191,521 of CAVROY010000005.1, forward strand.
CTTCTGCGCCAGCGATTTCACCGCTTCGTAGCCGATCCGGAACGGGTCCTGCACGAGCATCGCGCTGATTGTTCCGTCTTCCAGCGCCTCCACGTGCGCTTTGCTGAAATCAAACGTCACCAGCTTGACCTTGCCGGAGAGATTACGGTTCTTTATGGCCTGAATGCTGCCGAGCGACGCGGCTTCGCTCGAGGCAAAAATGCCGGCGAGATCCGGATGCGCGCTGAGTATGTCTTCAGCCGCAGCTCGTGAGCGGGCAGGATCTGCCATCCCATACTGCCGTGCGACGATCTGCACGTTCGGAAACTCTTTCGCCACCATAGCGTCAAAGCCGCGCTCACGCAGCACCGTGGACGTGCCGCCCGGCTTTTGCATCACCATCCCAACCTTTCCTCGTCCGATGAACCCCGCCAACGTTCGCGCTGCCGTGCAGCCGGCCGCGTAATTGTCGGTCGCGATAAAGCTCACGTAATCTTTGATGTTTACCGCCGAATCGAACACCGTCACCGGAATCCCGGCCCGTATCGCCCGTTCGAGCGGCGCAACCAGCGCATCCTCATCCGTTGCCGAGATCGCAATAGCTGAAACTTGGCGTGTGATCATGGCGTCAACGATCTCGATTTGCCGCGAATAGTCCGTCTCGTTTTGCGGCCCGTTCCAGAGCACGTTAACGTGCAGATCCTTGGCCGCTTGTTCAACTCCCGCGTGCACGGACAGAAAAAAGAGATGCGAAGTGGCCTTAGGAATCACTCCGATGGTTTTCTGGCCGCTGCGCCGGCAGCCCGAAAGCATAGCGAGCGCGCCGGCGGATAGAACACTACGGCGCGTGCGAGTCATACATCCGCGACCTGCGCCGCGTGCTCGCGACCAATAACTGCCTGCATACCGGCAGAGATCACTTCCTGCGCACGGACGCCGTCGCGATGTGTCGTGGGGAAAGACGTTTTGGACCGGCAGCATTCTATAAAAGCCGAAAGCTCAGACTTGTAGGCCGCACCGAAACGGTCGATGAATTCGGGTAACGGGCGGCCGTAATTGCGCTGTGAGAAGGTCCGACGAGCAAGAGGTTCCGCGCGTCCGCGGCGTCCGTATGCTTCAACCGTGATATCCAGCAGCTTCTGATCGAAGTGGCCAACATGAATCTGGCCCTCCTCGCCGAACAGAATTGTCTCCACACGATAACCGGACACGTGATTTCGGCTCACCTGAATTTGAGCAACCAGTTCCTGTTCGAAACCAGAGATAAAGAAGCGCATCGTCAAAATCCTCCTGGCTCGTGGTGAGCCGATGGCTATAAATTCGTGATCCGATGACCACCGCCGACCGCGGCATGCGGCCACTCAGCCAGAGAATCTCATCGACATTATGAATCGACATGTCCGGTAGAATTCCTCCGCTTTTGTATCCGTTTGGAGCCGGATTGGAATCTTCCAGAGCCGAAAACATCTTGAACACGCGGCCGATCGCACCGGAATCCATAAGCTCCTTTGCGTACTTCAGAGGCTCGTCGAAGCGCCGCTGAAACGCGAGCATCAGCGCATGGGAATGATCGCGATCCAGTTCGGCCGCAAACTGGCGGTCCGTCGCAATATCTCCCGTGAGCGGTTTCTCCAGCAGAACGCGGTGACCGGCCGCGATCATAAGACTGGCGTGCTCGCGATGATTCTCGGTTGGCGTGACGATTACCGTCGCTTCAGCCGTCCCCGCGCCCGCTAATTCTTCAATCGAGCCAAACACGCGCGCGTTTGAGCCAATCTCCCGCAACACCTGCTGCGCTCGCTCCCGATCGAGATCGGCAACTGCGGCCAGCTCGCAGGTTCCGGTTTCCCGAGCGAGTTCGTGTACGTGCAGAGCGTGAATCTGGCCCATCCGGCCGATACCGGCAACAGCGACTTTCACCCGTTCAGACATATTTTCCGTGTGGCCCTAATTAATCTAGTACAATCGCAACACTTCCACTCAAGGAGATCGAAGAATGCCGGCAACAGCTCCTCAATCGAAGGATAATCACGCTCGCATCGATCCATCGTTTCACTATGTGCTGGTTGGTCTGCTGATTCTGCTTCTGGGCTGGGCCATCGGGCATCTGATACGCCATCCTGGCTTCGAAGCTGTAGCGTTCTTGGTAATTGTTATCGTGCTGTTCCTCCTCGCCTTCAAAGCGAGAAGCTATGCCCTGAAGGTGCAGGACCGGGTCATCCGGCTGGAAGAGCGCTTGCGAATGGCGATGTTGCTTCCCGAGCCATTGCGCGCCCGCATTCCGGAAGTGAGCGAATCGCAGATCGTTGCGCTGCGTTTTGCTTCCGATGGCGAACTTGCGGTGTTGGTCGAACGTGCGCTCAACGAAAAACTGACCAACAAACAGATCAAAGATGCCGTTCGGAATTGGCGTCCGGATTACTGGCGCGTCTGAATTTTTCGAGGGTGAACCGAACACGCGTTTCAACCGTCTACCGTTACGAATGCCTAAGCTATCTCGACGAGCGTTCGTAACGTCCGCCGCTGCGGCTGCGTTCACGCCCCGTTTGCCCGCGCGCCAGCAGCCGACCTTCTCGACAGAGGTCAAAGTCGTCAATATCTTTGCCACCGTTCGCGACAAATCCGGACAAATCCTCAATACTCTCGAGAAAAACGACTTCTCCGTTCTGGAAGATGGAAAACCGCAGGTCATTCGATACTTCTCTCGCGAGTCCGACCTTCCGCTCACCATCGGACTTCTGGTCGATACCAGTCTCAGTCAAACAACCGTTCTCGAAGATGAGCGCGGCGCAAGCTATCGATTCCTCGATCAGGTGCTGAGTGGCAAGCAGGACAAGGCCGTCGTCGTGCAGTTCGATCAGGCCGTTATCATCCGCCAGGGACTGACCGCTTCTCACAAAGATTTGCAGGACGTGCTTTCGCTGCTCGACTCACCCAATGCGCAGCAAGCCGCTGGTGGCAGTGGAACTTTACTCTATGACAGCATCCGCACGGCTTCTGTCCAGATCATGCGGCAACAGCAAGGTCGAAAAGCGTTCGTTGTGCTCACCGATGGCGTGGACGTGGGAAGCCAGATCACGCTCGCCGATGCGATCCAGGCGGCGCAGCGCGCGGACACGCTGGTGTACTCGATCCTTTTCTCCGATGCATCCTATTACCACCGCGGCGGCGCCTTCGGCGAGGCGGCGGCCGGTAAGCGTGTTCTCGAGCGTCTCTCGCGCGAAACCGGCGGCGGCTTCTTCGTCGTCTCCCCGCAAAGGAGCATCAGCCAGATCTTCAGCGCGATCGAGGAACAGCTTCGCAGCGAATATAGCCTCGGTTTCGTCTCCGATCAACCTGTCGTCCACTCCGGATTTCGCAAGATCCGCGTGACGACGAAGCAGAAAGGGCTACAGGTCCAAGCGACCGATAGCTACTATGCCGAAACCTGATACCTGTCCATTCAGACAACGTGCGTCAACGGTGATGGTCTGAATGGTTCAATTGGCTCTACCTGCGTTTGAAAACTTTAGACCCGCCACCGCCGCTTACGCGGCGTCCGGTGGTCCATATTTTTACTCCGTCGCGTACACCGCTCCTGAAATCGATCGGCCCTCGGGAGAACAGGTGTTGGCGCAACTCATCCGAATAGAAAATCGTGAACTGAAGGCGTGAATGCATCCGATACGGACGAGATTGCAAACTCGTCGATCGAATAGTTCTTCGTGGACTCCCGTTCAACCAACTGGAGATCGTCCGGTAGACTCCTGATGGAAGCCCAGCAAAGCTGATGTCAGCTCCAGTGGCTTCTCCAGAAAAGACAAGTGGCCCGAATGGATTTCGAGTCGCTTCGACCCGGGAATTAGGTTGCCCAGTTCCTCCGAATAAACGGATGGCACGACCTGATCATACTTCGCCGTGATTAACAATGTCTCGGCCGAGATCTTCCGTGCCTGCTCCCGCACATCCAGGCTAAGATCGACCCTGATTGCCCGTTCGATCACCGGCCAGTCACTCGATGCCACAAAACTTTCGATGATTCCGTCGAGCCTTGATTCGTCAAACGCCGACAAGAAGTCGCGGCTGAGACCGTTTGCTAAGAACAGCTTTGTAAGGGCTACTCTGTCCGAGCATGCCAAGCGGAGCCACACGTCAAACTGCAACTTCATGCGCGGATCACCTCCATAGCTAAATCCTGATACAAGAACCAGCGAACGAACCATCTCCGGAAATTCCGCTGCAATGAATATGGCAACTGCCGCCCCGAGGGAGTAGCCAACTAGATCAAAGCGATTCCTGCCATCAGCCTTAGCTGCACTCACAACCCTGCCAGCGAAATCGGTTATTGCCAGTTCATCGGCCGGATCGCTTTCAGCGATTTGTTTTGCATAATTTGGTCGAATCACCGTGCGGTGTCTGGCCAGCTGTTCCAATACCTGCGACCAGTCTTCTGACTCCGCTGCTGTTCCGTGTAGAAACACACTCGGTAGACCTTCTTCGCTACTCGACGGGACCTTCTTGTTCTCTCTCTTCATACCTCTCCTATCTCGATTTGAATAACTGCCCGCTTAACGGAACCTGCAAAGATGTCTTGTATTTTGTGATTTGTTCGCAGAATTCCTGCGGCGCGCTCGCCGATGATGACGCGTGCACACTACTTGCTAACCATCAAAGCGACCGTTCCGATCTGCTCGTTCGACTCCATGTACCGATCCGCTTCGACGACCTGCTCAAATGGGAACGTCCTGGCGATTGGCTCGAACTGCCGCTGTTCACCGTATCGAGAACGAAGCTCCTAGCCCTTGCCAGGCGGTCGGGATGCGAAACAATCTCCATCGGGGGCTCGTTACCAGGGCAGCTCCTGATTTGTATTTTGAATGAATTTGCCGTTGGGTCCATCTGCGCCGAGCAACGCGACGGCAACGCTCGTTTTTGCACCATCAGGGATTGAAATCGGCGCCGCGTCGGAACCCAATTCGGTCTTAACCCACCCCGGGTGAACTGAATTCACTTTGATGTTCGTACCTTCGAGTTCGCTCGCCAAATGAATGGTGAAGACGTTCACCGCCGCTTTTGAGGCGTTATACGCGAATTGACGCATCTGCGCCAAGGGACTCGGTTGCGCCGCATGCAGCGTAAGAGACCCGAGAATGCTGGCGAGGTTTACAATACGCCCGGCGTCGCTCCGCTTGAGAAGCGGCAGCAGTTCACGCGTGAGCGCAATAAGCGAAAACAAGTTCACGTTAAAGATATGTCGCAATTCGTCCTCGGATGATTCACTCGTGCGTGTGCCGATGAGACCATCGGACGGACCGATACCCGCGTTGTTAACCAAAATGTCGAGCTTGCCGAAATGGGACTCGATATGGCGGCCGACTGCGATTCGATCGTCAGCCTTGGTGATGTCAAGCGTGACGCTGCTGGCGGCGATGCCTTCCTCCTGCAATTTGTGGGAAGCATCAGCAGCCCCTTTGCCGGTTCTTCCAGCGACTACGACTGTGATGCCTTGTTGACCTAGCTGCCGGGCGGTTTCGAATCCGATGCCGCGATTCGACCCGGTTATGAGCGCTACTTTGTTTGCATGTGCCATGATTGCTGGCCTCCTGCTGATCAGACGAAGACCAGATCTTTGAGGACTCATGTTTACGACCGACCAGTCGGATATTATCAGTTCAGTGCGGTGCGCACATCATGAATACCAAATCAGAGCCGTCTCTCACGAAAGGACGGCGGAGTCGTCAGAAGATCGTGGAAACCGCCGCCGTGCTGTTCAACCAAAAGGGCTTCACTGGATGTTCTATGGGGGACATCGTTACGGCTTCTGGCTTGGAAAAAGGCACTCTCTATAGCCATTTCTCCACAAAAGAAGAGTTAGCGCTCCTTGCTTTCGACTATGCGTGGAAAGATACGAGTGACAAAAGGGTCCGAAACCTCGATACCGTTCCAGATGCGATAGACAAGCTGAAGCTGCACATCGATAACTATGTCAACACGCCGAGTTTTCCAGGGGGGTGCCCCCTCTTAAACTTTGCGGTCGATGCAGATGACGGCAATGTTGCACTTCGCACACAGGTTAGGAAGGCCCTGAAGAGTTGGGAGGGCTTTTTGGCGAAGGTTATTGAAGATGGGCAGCTAGCCGGAGAGGTAAACGCGGAAGTTGATCCTCACGCGATCGCTCATCTAGTGATCTCGATGCTCGAGGGCGCAACCGTTGTAAGTCGGATCAATAAGCGTTCCGTCGCTCTCAACGACGCTCAAAGGCACCTCAATATGTACCTTGAGACAACCGTCAGACTCAGGACTGACTCACAAGATCGCAAAACCGCAGGGTAACCAATTTCTGCATTACAACAAATCGTTTACATACGATCGAATTGCGCCGGGGCTGCCGCCGAGTCAGAGCTTGGTCACAGTGGTGGGCGACACCTCTTCGGTGTGATCAACGTTACCAAAGCGGTCATTCCCCTGATGCGAGCGCAGAGGCAGGTCATCTTCTTCAGTTCTCATCAGTTGGTGGTCGCATAGTCCGGGAATCTCGCGGATCGCCACTATGATGCGCAATGGACGCTGTCGGGCTCCAGGCGGCGGACCGATGCCTTTTGCACCGTTCTAAATCAGCAAAGCTATTCGGCACAACTCCAGCACTGAGAGGCTCAAGAGCGCGATACGTCTACCGAGAGGCGCCGTGCGGCGGCCCAGGTAGGGGAACTCGGCCAGCAAATTGTAGTGAGGCCCCACCTTATCCGCCGTCACCTTTTCATTTGTTAGGAGGGCGACGAAGGGGTCGACGGCATCGTCCGTAAGCGTCCGGCCACTATCCGCTTCGTCAAATGGATCCTCGGACTGACCGCCGGAACGGTACATTCAAAGCCACAATCTGCTTCCCGTCTTGGCGCGCCTATTTGCAACAGAGCAATGAAAATTCCGGTAGGATCTAAACAGCGATCAGGTATGGCTAACGCCTCTGCAATTACTTCTCGAGAGAGTCGCAAAAGGCGACAGCGAGGATCCCGAGCCTCGATCGTCTTTCCGAACAAGCGACTCGATACACGATTGAGCGATACGAAACCGCAGGCTCTCTGGTTGTTACGAATGGTGAACAGAGGAGATGCACAATTTTGCGACTTAATGGGTGCATGGACTTCCAAACACGGCCCGGGATGGTTCAAAAATCCTGTTCTCAGATGGTCACACTCGTCGCCTCTTACGGCTCCCGCGCGGCCCGTACCGTTAACATGCGGTACGCCCACTGTTACCTCTATGCCGCGATGCGCTACGCGGCTGAACCATGGCTGATTCAGCTACGACAAAGGAGTTGAGGCGGGCTGGTGCGTCGTTCGCGCGCCCCTATGGATTGGCCTTCGCTTCGGTCGCCGGCGCTCTGTTGCTGGATCTTCTGTTTCGTTACTTTAATCTGCCTCATCCATTTGCTGCATTTGCGCTGTCAGCAATCGCGGCAACATTTTGGTACGCCGGCACGAAACCCGGTATTGTGGCAGTTTTGCTTTCATCGCTAATCCGCGGCTTCATCTTCGAGGGCGAAACCAGCAGACTATCTCATGTTCTTTATGACCTGGTGTTCCTCACCTTTGCGGTCCTCATGATATGGGTAAGACGATCAAAGGATGCTCTCGAGATCGAGGTGGCGGACCGAACGGCAAGCCTGGCTGCGGCGAATGAGGAATTGCACACGGAGAAAGAGCAACTCGATGGATTTTTTGAGCTATCACCCGACGCGGTGATCCTGACTGACGAAGAGTTTCACGTGTTGCGGGTCAATCAGGAATTCACACGAATGTTCGGGTACACAGCAGAAGAGGTTATGGGACAGTGGCTTCCGGACTTAATAGTACCCGAGGAGTTGCGCGCTGAGGCTCTCAAGAACAGGGCCTTGCTCACTTCGGGGAAGAGAGTTGAATTGGAGGCCACTCGACAACGCAAAGGCGGTGTTCGCTTCGACGTTTCCGTTGTGGCAAAGGGCATTTCGCTTGGCTTCAATCAGGTAGCCTTCTACCTCATTTATCGAGACATTACCGAGCGCAAAAAAGCCGAAAGGAAACTTGAACGGAGCGAAGCAAATCTGCTTGAAAGTCAAAGATTGGTGCAGATGTGCAGTTGGACCTACGACCCGTCATCCGGAATGGTGACGTTCTCGCCTGAACTGAACCGAATATACGATATCGAGTCCGATCAGGGCATATGGCCGGCTGATTTCTTTGTTGAAAGGATTCACCCTGATGATCGACCGGCGTTTGAGGAAATTCTCAGAAAGGCAAGTCGATAAGAACGATTACGACGCCTCCTATCGCGTCGTTTACCCGGATGGGTCGATCAAGCACATCTACTCTGTCGCCCATCCGGTCCTGAACCAGTCGGGTGAATTGGTGGAATTTGTCGGAACTTCGATGGATGTCACCGAACAGTGGAAGGCCAGAACCGAGCTGGAGAAAGCTTTTGAGGAAATTAAGCAGCAGACGGAAGCTCTTCGGCGGAGTGAGGCTTATTTGGCGGAAGCGCAGAAATTGACCCATACAGGCAGTTGGGCGGTGCAGGTCCCTCAGATGGAAAACGCGCAGGCTGAGGCCGGTCAAGGGCTTGCCGTCGTCCCAAGGTTCGGCTGGAATGCTTCCTATTGGTCAAAAGAGATGTACCGGATCTTCGGCTTCGATCCTGATCCCACGCCGCCATCTTACATGGAGGTAGTCCGGCGGCTGCACCCAGAGGACGCGCGTTATTACACACCTGTGGTCGAGGAGGCCATTCGGGACAGGACGGACTTTGAAACCGATTATCGGCTTCTTCTGCCAAACGGCGCGGCCAAGTACATTCATGTGGTCGGACACCCGGTAGTAAATGCTTCCGGTGATGTCATCGAATTAGTCGGTACAGCGATGGATGTCACCGAGCAGCGCGAAGCGAGAGCGGCTCTGCAGACTGCGTTTGAGCAAATAAAGGCGGAGGAAACCGAGCTTCGGCGGATGACCGACGCCATCGCCAGTTATATTTACGTGTTGCGCCCCGATGGGACAGCCCTGTACGCAAATCAGACAGTGCTCGATTACACCGGTCTCACTTTGGAGGACGTGCAGAGAGAAGACCAGCGCGCACGGGTCTTCCACCCCGAGGATGTGGAAAGGCTGCGTGAGGAGCGCGATGAGGCGCTCGCGCGCGGTAAGCCTTTTGAACTGGAGCAACGAGCGCTTGGAAAAGACGGCAAATATCGCTGGTTTCTGGTCCGCTACAATCCCCTTCGCGACGACCAGGGGCACATTATTCGATGGTATGCGACGGGGACCGATATCGAAGATCTCAAACAGACGGAAGAAAGACTGCGAGACGAGAACGTCGCTCTGCAGGAAGAGATAGATAAGGCATCGATGTTCGAGGAGATCGTCGGAAACTCTCCCGCCCTGCAAACGGTGCTTTCTCGTGTAGCCAAGGTCGCCCCCACCGATTCCGGCGTTCTGATCACAGGTGAAACCGGGACCGGCAAGGAACTTGTTGCCCGCGCCATTCACAGACGTTCGCAGCGGTCCTCCCGCGTGTTTGTCAGTGTGAACTGCGCCGCGATACCGCGTGAGTTGATCGCTTCGGAGCTATTTGGCCATGAAAAGGGCGCCTTTACAGGCGCAACCCAACAACGTTTGGGCCGCTTTGAGTTGGCCAACGGAGGCACGATCTTCCTCGATGAAGTCGGCGAGCTTCCTGCCGAGACTCAGATCGCTCTCTTGCGTGTTTTGCAGGAACACGAATTCCAACGTGTCGGTGGAACTCGGTCCATTCAAACCGATGCGCGGGTGATCGCTGCCACTAACCGTGACTTGGAGGCTGCCATCGCGGAGGGTACATTTCGCAGCGATCTGTTTTATCGCCTGCACGTTTTCCCGATTAAGATTCCTCCTCTGCGGGAACGACGAGAAGACATTCACCTGCTGATCGAATACTTCATCGATCGTTATGCGAGAAAAACAGGGAAGAAAATACGGGACATTGAGAGGAGCACGCTAGAACTGCTTCGATCATACGCCTGGCCAGGCAACATTCGAGAGTTGCAAAACGTGATCGAGCGATCTTTAATTGTGTGTGAAACACAGACTTTTTCGGTGGATGAAAGCTGGCTTTACCGACAGCCTCTTCCAGGCAAGCCGAAGCGCGCTCTTGGCCTCTCCGAAAACCTTGTGGCTCAAGAGAAAGAGATGATCGAGGCGGCCTTGCGCGACAGCGGAGGGCGGGTGTCCGGACCAGCCGGCGCTGCTGCCAGGCTTAGTATGCCAGGGTCTACCCTGGAGTCGAAAATCAGGTCACTAAAAATCAGCAAGAATCGCTTCAAACCCGACGATCCATCGACAAGCCGGATTTAAGTACGTTCCTAACGAGCCGGGCAGAGCCGGTTGCGAATTTTCGCAAAAGTGCGAGAGTTCGCAAATTCTTGCCCGCTAAAACAATGTGTTTTCTACAGCTTACTATTGGGTTCGAGATTGCTCCCAAGAAAGCAGATGCTGAAGATTGGAAGGACGGCAAATGGAGAAGTGGTGTTAACGGTGAGTGGTCGAATGGACTCAGAAGGTATCGCCGAGTTGGAAAGGCTGTTTAGGTCGGAAGCGAATAGTTGTCAGATGGTCTTGGACCTAAAAGACATAACCCTTGCGAATCAGGATGCTATCAACTTTCTCGAGCGCTGCGAAGCGGGCGGCATCACGCTCAGGAATTGTCCAGCATACGTCCGTGAATGGATCATGAGCCAGAAGGCGGCACCTGCGAAGCCGGTGCGTGGGCGCCGAAATAATAGCGACAAACCGAAAGATTAGTGGACGAAAGCAAGGAGTAACAAATGGCTATGGTTACAAGCTGGGCAGCGGAAGTCTGGTCGCAGGACATCGGGATCGCGGATGCGGCGGATCCCTGGCGAGCAGGATCTGAGAGCCGGTCCGGGGCGGGTTGGCTTTCCGCCTCGATCCTCCATGACCTCCGGAATCCTGTGGGGACAATCTACGCAGGCGCCGAAATGTTAATGACGGCCGACACTACACCAAACCAAGTGAAACGCCTCGCGGCCAATATGCACCGCGCGGCTGGCCGCATGCGGGAATTATTGACAGATCTCACCAGCGTGACCTATGGAAAAAGATCAACACCTGAGATCTGCGATATCCGCGAAATCATTGCTACAGCATCGGAGGCCGCAGCGGCAGCTATGGAACATCAGAGAGTTCAGATCTTGCTCGACGTGCCAGAGGGAATAGAGTTGCCGGCCGCGCTCTCTCGTATGAAGCTGATGTTCTTTAACCTGATCACGAACGCTCTGGAAGCGATGCCGCGGGGCGGAGAGGTTCGCATAGGGGCCACGAGAAACCGCGATTGCGTGCTGATTGCAATTGAAGATACGGGGCCCGGAATTCCGCACGAGATTCGTGATCGCCTGTTTGAACCATTCGTAACCGCCGGCAAAGAGAATGGATTGGGACTAGGGCTAGCGTTCTGCCGCCAAGCTGTTCTCGATCATGGCGGTGACATGTGGATTGAGCCCGCCGCTGGCGCGCGTTTTGTCATCCGCCTTCCCCTGAATCGCGCTCGATGTCCACAAAACGTTTACATGCTCGCAGAGTCCTCTAATTCCGGCGTCGTGTCCAACCAGTAGAAACCATCGCGAGCCCAGAAGAATGCTGCCAGACAGATGAGTGGGTGGGCGCGCGCGACGAATACGCCTTCACGGTCATCCATCAATAGCAAATCGGCGTGCAGTTCGACAGCAAGAATGATTGCGGCTCCTTCGCCACCATCGAGTTTGGTAAGAGATGCATCGTCGAAACTGCCAGCGATCTCGCGCACGTCCACCCACGACGGGGGTTTGGAGATCCAGTTCCGTACCGAAAGAGGTGCGTTGGGTTTCGCTAGCTGATCTCTAACTACAGAGGGCAAGATCACCCTCTTAAAACAGCGCCGGAAGGATTTGGATATGCCCGATCAGCAATAGATAATTGATCGGGCTGGTATCAGCAAGGACGAGTAGCACTCGTTTCAGAGTCCCAGGCGTTGAAGGTCCTGGATTTCGCGGCGCAAATCCTCGATAGTGTCATCGGCCCACACTTCATGGGCCGCGTCGCATTAATGAATGTGCTGACACCTTGATGATCGGATCATTTATGTCCGCTGCTAACGTCTTAGAGATCGGCATAGGCGGTAGTCGCCTACCGAGCCGTGCCACACGCCCACAGGTCACGCCTCAATCGCATCACGATCAACGACGCTCAATGTGGTGGTCGTCCTTGCATTCGCGGTATGCGCATCCGCGTCACCGATGTTCTTGAATTGCTGGGTCCCGGCGCCAGCTACGAGGAAATTCTCGAGCACTATCCGTATCTGGAGCGGGAAGACATTCTCGCGGCAACCGAGTATGCGGCCCGCCAGACGGATCACCCCGTCCTACGCTCGGCGTGAACTTCCTGATCGATAACCAGCTGCCGCCCGCGCTGGCTCGTTTCCTTCAGATTCAGTTCAATGTGCGAGCTATGCACGTCATTGACGTTGGATTTACGAGATGGGTCGGATGCAGAAATAAAGACGAGGATTTCGCAAACATGTTTCTGCAGGTACCGACGGCCAAGCTCATCTGGGTTCGGCAACTGTCGTAAAGCGTTCCGGATGGATGCCTTTCGGCGGATGTGGTCTTAAATAGTTAAACGAATTGAGGGCGGCGATCGCCTCATTGAGATCCGCTAATTGAATCGCTGAAGTGACCCGTTATCTTCATCGGCTCGGCTATCATCCGCCCGTTGTGCGGTTATCTTGGTTACAGCGAATTTCATATCACCGCATCCCATCCTGACGCGATGAAGCTCGCGAAAGGCGAGCACCCGAGATTGCGCCGAACACGATCATCTGCATCAGATGTACCCAGAACCAAATATCTGTACCGGTTTGCCGGATAAGCGATCGCGTGCATGCAGGGCGAATAATCGGCTGGGAAATTAGCGAAAGTCCGGTGATATAGTAAGCCGGTTGTTTACTGGGCTGCTTGGCTTCGTGCAGAGAGCGTGTGCATTGGCCGCGCTGCTTGCGCCAGGTACGTCCTCGTTGGTGGCCGATTCGGGAACGCCGCGTTACGCAGGCCCCGAGGTTTGTGCGACGTGCCACCAAGCGATCGCTGCGGCGCAGAGCGACACCGCCATGGCAAAAACGTGGAATGCCGCCTCCACATTGCCGTTGCCTCCCGGCTTCCACGAAAAGAAAGTCGAAGGCCCCGATCCCCCTTTTGTCTACGAGGTGCGCAGCGCGGGCGGCAACTTGGAAGTCTCCATCACCGATCCCAACGGAAGCAAACTCGTTTTGCCGGTGGAGGACGTGATCGGCGGTAGACGCCACGGCGTCAGCTTTCTCATGCGAATTCGCAAGCTGGATGGCATTCCGCTCGCGCGCCCCGCTCTGATCGAAGCTCGCTACGCTTACTCGCCTCACGGCTCGCTGGTCCTTTCGCCCGGATTTCAAACCGAAAAACCAGCCGGCCTGGAAATAGCGCTCGGGCGTGTGCTGAGCCCCACCTTCGAACAGAGATGCCTGACCTGTCACGGGCAGCCCGGCACGTTAGGCGCAGGAGCGCACGGCGGGGTTCGCTGCGAAAGCTGCCACGGACCCGCCGCCGCTCACGTTGAGTCCATGACGGCTGGCGGTGTCCAACCCATTCGGCCGGAAACACTCGCCGGTTCGAAAGCGATCGCGGTCTGTGCCCAGTGCCACACCGGCCTTAGCAATATCAACCACGCGGACCCCGTCCCCGGCGATCTTCTGGTCTCCAGCCAAGTTCCCGCGCTTCAGCATTCCGAGTGCTTTCGGCAAAGCGGCGGGGCGATCACTTGCACGGATTGCCACGACCCCCATCGCGATGCGGCCGACATTCAAGACCGCGCGACCAAAACCTGCCTGCACTGCCACGCGCCTGGCAATTCGGCGCACGCGTCCATCTGCCCAATCAACGCGTCCTCTGGCTGCGCCGGATGCCACATGCCTTCCATTCCAATGAACGGATTCAAAGTCGCGGACCACTGGATTGCGGTTCATCCGGAGCAAAACATCAAGGCCGCAAAGATGGCCGACGCGAATTTGCGCTCGCTTGTGACGCCCAAGCGCGAGTATCTGGAGATGATTGCCACCGGCGATCGCGTCAAGGCTGAAGGCGCGCTCCAGCGGCTGGCGGGAGGCGAGTTGTTTTACGATGTCGCGCACCAAACGTCGATCGACGCTACGGCGGCTGCCGGCGGATACGTAGGGGACGTGCAGTTATCCGACATGGACCCGCGTCTGGCCGATGCCGCCGCCCACCTTTGGTACGGAGAAACCAGCGGCATTATCGAGCAGGAAAGCCGCTACGTGATTCTCCACCGCCTGCCGCGCGATTTCAAGTGGCAAGCCAATGAATTGTTCCTTCAGGCCATCCGGCTGCGAACCCTTGGCGATCGCGAAGGAGCCGTGGCGAAAGCCCAAGCGGCGCTGAAGATCTACCCGTATTTCCTGCGCGCTCATATCTTCATGGGCACCCAAATCGGCGAGATGGGCAACGCCGGACGAGCCGCGTACATTCTGGCCTTCGCCGCCCAATCCTATCCAGCCGACGCGTTCGCACAGTTTCAGTACGCTCTCAGCTTAGGCAAGCAGCCCGGCACCCAGGCAGAAGCATTGCGCCGCGCGATCGAGCTCGAACCCGACATTGTGGCTGCGTATGAGAAGCTCGGGGCCGCGCTGGTTGCCTCGGGCGATATGCCGGGCGCGATAGAAGTGTTTCGCCAAGGTCTCGCGATCAACCCGCTTTCGGCGGCTCTTAACAACTATCTCGGTCGAGCGCTGAGACAACAGGGTGATGAAGCGGGCGCAAAACGATGTCTGGCGCTCGCAGCTAAGCTCGATTCCGATATTGCCAGCCGCGCCGCCACGCCTGCCCGTTAGGCCGGAAGGAGAGCTTCTATTGCGGTTCGGTTTCCGGCTGTGGACCTCCCATAATCAAGGCTTGGTCGCGTTCTAAATAGCTCTTGCGAAGTTCCTTGGAAAGCAGCAACTCCCGGTTAGCGCGCTCGGGTTGGCCGAGCTTGCGATAGGCAACAAACAATTGATAGTGGACGTTTCCGTAGTGGTCGGAAGCAGCCGCTTTCTCCAGCCTCGCGACAGCATTCTTAACCTGTCCGAGCCGCAAGTAGGCAGTTCCCAACAGGCTGTTTGCCTCGGCCAGGTCGGGCTGAATGCGCAGCGCCCGTTCCAGATAGGGCAGCGCTTTCTCGTTCTCCTTGGTCTCCACAAAGACGCGGCCCAACAGATACAACGCGTGCGTGCGCGAGGAATCCGCCGAGAGCGTTTGCTCCAGCTCAGCGCGCGCAGAATCGAACTCGTTGTGCTCGAGATAAAGTTCGCCGAGCGCTTCATGCAGCTCCGGTTCATTGGGGCGCAACGCCAGAGCCGCGCGAAATTCCCGGAGAGCGTCATCCACGCTCCCACGCAGCGCGTAGCTCTCCGCCCGCAGTTGGTGCGTACGCCAGGAGTCGGGAAACGATTCCTCGAGCTGCGCATAGGTCTCCGCTCCCAGGGCCTGATACGTCCGTTCCAACCAGTAGCTGGCTTCTGAGTTCTCGAGCGCGGTTCCATGCACTTCGGTGAACGCATCAGCCGCGGGTCCGTAACGCCGTAAAGTCAATCGCGCTTTCCCGAGTAGCAGCCATTCGGAATCGGTCAAGTGCTTTCGAGCTTCGAGCGAATCGATGCAGCGAGAATAGCGATGGCTCTGACAGGGGTTCTGATTCGCTTGGCTGTCCGGGGCCGGTTTGGACAACCTTTGTCGCCATCCCGGGCTTGCCTCATCGAGGGACTGCCATGGAAAGTCGTGTTGGACTGCCAGGAACTCCGGAGAGATTTGCGATACCTTTTCGAGGCTCTCCAGTGCAGCGGCGGGTTGATGGCGGGCCAGAGCAAGACTTGCGAGGCCCAAGTATGCCTGCTCGCTGTCCGGATGGACGTGAAGCTCGCTTTGAAACTCCGCTTCGGCTTGATCGAATTTTTCATCGTGTAAATAGGCTTGCCCTATAGCGGCGTGCAAGCCGGGCTGTGCGGGATCGCTGGTGAGCGCCTTCCGATACTCGTTTATCGCCGCTTGCCAGCGGTCCCGCTCATACAGTAAATCACCCAGGAAGCGGTGTCCCCAGGCTGAGTCCCGATAGAGATGCGCTCCTCTGTAGGCCAAACGCGCAGCCAGATCCAGATACTCGTGCCCTAGCCTGAAGTACGCTTCGGATTTGTCGGGATCGAATTCAGCGATGCGACGGAACTGTTCTGCCGCGCCTCCAAAGTTATCCTGCGCCACGTAACTGGAAGCCAAGGCTTCGCGGGCATCACGATTTGAGGGATCAAGCTTCAAAGCCTTCTGCAAGAACGAAATGCCTTTCTCCGGAGAGCCCAGCTTGAGGTAGTCCATTCCGACAATTACGTTCGGCCCCAGCAGATTCGGCCGCTCGCGAAGAGCTTTTGCCAGATAGCGCGTGGCTTCGTCGTATTCCAGGAGTCCTTGGTAGGCAAGTCCTAAGTTGACTTGCGCCTCGAGTAAGGCTGGATCGAGTTGAAGAACCTTTTTGAACTCTTCCGCGGCCTGGGCGAACTGCCCCTGATGCAAAGCCATTTGGCCGGCGCGAAATGCTTGTTCGATCTTTTCGTCAACTGTCTGGGAGCGTGCGGCGCTCGGAGCAATCCATAAGACCAAGACCGCACCGAGCGCAATGGCCCGACGATATTTCAGAAGCTCAATCGTAGCGCGAATTGAATGTTACGCGGAAGATTGTACTGCCCGGTTACCTGCCCGAAGCTGGCACCGCCGCAACAACTGGTATTGGGCGGATTAAATTGCACTCGATTGAAGGCGTTGAAGAACTCGCCACGGAGCTGGGCATCGATTCGCCCGTCTGGACCGAATTTGAAGTTCTTAAAAAGTCCTAGGTCGAAGTTCTTGACCCCGTCATCGCGTATATTCGGCTCCGTGCGAGAGTCATTGCCATAGCTGTAGTCCGTGGGGGCGACGAAATTGGAAGTGTTAAACCAGTGAGCGAGCCTTGCGTCCAGCGGACCCGTGGTCAAGGCGTCAGGCCCGACCCTGTTGGCAAGCGCACAGCCGGCGTTAGGGATGCCGGAGTTGCTGAGAAGGCCCGGGCATCCGCCAATGATGATGGGAAAGCCCCTTTGGAACGTGATAATCGTATCCAATCCCCATCCGCCGACTACCGCGTTCGCAACTGCGTTCATATGAGACCCATACTTCCGGCCCCTGCCAACCGGGAGATCGAGAACGGAGCCAATTACCAGGCGCTGTGGAACATCGAATCCGTCGAGGCTGCGTGCACTCCGAATGTTGTATGCATTCGAGTCGCCCCAGGTGGGAGAGGCTGCTTCAAGCCAATTGATTTCAGAGTTGGTGTTGTCGATGAGTTTCGCGACCGTATAGGTAGCAAGCACCTGCGCTCCCCCACCCAGGCGTTTCTGAACTTTCAATTGCATGGAGTGGTAAATCGAATCGCGGTCATCCACCTCGGCCATCGACACGTCGTCATACTGAGGGTAAGGCAGCAGCAACTGAGCTGCTTTGATGGTAGGGCTGGTGCTGAGAGTGCCCCCGTTCTGCACGACCCCGTAAAACGGGTTCGGAACCAGAGCGGTCAGAGCCGCCACCTGTCCCGCATTCGTGGGTACATATTGCGGCGGCAGTTGGTCCAGGTCCTGGCTGTGCATAGGCAAATGCGTGCCCTTGGAGCCCGCATATGCAATGTCAACCAATGTCCCTCCGGCGAACTGGCGCTGGATGTCGAAATTCCATTGCTGGACATACGGAGGCAGAAAGTTACTGAGCGGAGCCGAATTCCCTCCACCCTGCACGTTGATGAACGCCTGGCTACTGTTCGGCTGAAGGACTCCGCCCGGAAACGGATTGGATATCGGATTCTCCGGTGTAACGCCGTCGGACCGCGCCGGAACCCAGTTGGTGTTAATCGAGTTGATGAAAAGGTTGTGAGGCGCATCGTCCCAGCGGTCGTCGAGCGGTGTGTAGAATATGCCGTACCCGGCCCTGAGAACCGTATTCTGATCGACCTGATAGGAAAGTCCTACACGCGGGCTGATGGTGTTCCAGGATGGAAAGGCGGTGCGGCTCTTATGGTTTGCAGAATTCACCAAATCGTACGCGCCCTTCAGATCGGGCATGCCCACTTGGGCTGCAATGGGACTTGTTTCCGTGGGATTGAAAACAACGATTCGGTTGTATCGCTCGGTCCAATCTCCCTGGAAATCGCCGCGAACCCCCAAATTGAGCGTGAGTTTCTTGGTTGCCTGCCATGTATCGTTCACATACAACGCGGCGTATCTGGCCTGGTCCGCCGTTTTCGCAGGCTCGGTCGTGCTACTGCCGTTGGTAGCGCTTCCGTACCCGAGCACGAACGAGGCCATTCCAATGCCGGATGAGGCCCCAGGCTGGCCGTTGTTGGGATTTGCGGATGTCATTCCGGCATCGAATTGGAATAAGCCGGCAGGATCGTTGCTCTGGTAGTAGTTATTGCGAAGCAGCCGGTACTCTCCGCCGAACTTGAAATTGTGAGAGCCCCACAGGTGCGTCACCATCGGCTCGAGGCTATATGTATCATCATTCGCGCCGATGCCGCTGCCGGTTCCGTCCGGACAAAAACTTCCGCCCCCCCAGCGGTCATCCCCTGGAACCTGCGAAACGCAAGGGGTTGGGATGTTCGTGTAGGTCAAGTCCGGCGTTAACGCAGCCCAGTTGGCGCCGAATTTGTCGAGGTTGATGCCTTCGCTCAAAGGCGTTCGCAAGTACACGTAGCGCGTATAGCCGAGATGCACGTCCAGCACCGTCTTAGGTGAAATCAGAAATGTGTAGCCGAAGCCCGCTTGATTCGCCACGGTGTTTTCCGTGCAGCGGTCGCTGCATATGTCGTCAAACTGACTATCGGGAAGTGACAACACATGTGAGCGTGTATAACGTGCGAAAATTCTTTGCTTTTCACTCGCAACCCAGTCGGCACGCTCGTTGATTTGGTTCACGTTGCCGCCGGTCGGATAATTTTCGACGAAGTTACCGGAGGGATTACCGGGTGAGTTCGGCATCGGGAAATAGCTCAGGAGGGCTTGCGCGGTCGGGTCGAGCCGGTTGGCGGGAATTTTATTGCCAAGGAATAGAGGGCGGCAGGCGGCAACGCCGGAAACGCAATTTGCGCTCATCGTGGGATCGTAAATGGGAAGGACAGTGCCGGTGCCGATGGAGCCGACTCCCGAGAAATCCCCGTTGCGCTCCGCAGCAGTGGGCACCCAAGTGGTCAGCACGTTCCCCTTGCGTTGCCGGAAACCCTCATAGCTCGAGTAGAAGAACAGCTTATCTTTGATAGCAGGCCCGCCGCCGTTGGCGCCAAACTGATTTTGACTGAACGCCGGGCGTGGGTTGCCGGCTTCGTTGGAAAAGAAATCGTTCGCGTTCAGCACTTTGTTGCGGAAGAACTCGTATAAGGAACCGTGGAAGGCGTTGGTACCCGACTTAGTCGACAGATTGATGACACCTCCGGCGAATCGCCCGTATTCAGGTCCCAGATTGTTTGTCTGAACTTTAAACTCCTGAATGGCATCCTGGGTGGGAATCACGGTGACGACGTTCAGGTACGCTCCGTTAGTCGGCACGCCATCGATCAGGATCTCGCTTTGTCCCGCCTGGCCTCCGCCGATTTGAAAATCACCAGCAGCAAAGGGGTTGGCGCCGACCGGATTACCGGTCGAGGAATTTCCGGCCGAAGGTTGACCTTGTGGGACTACTCCCGCCGTCATAGCCACTAAAGCCAGCGGATTCCGGCCGTTCAGCGGTAATTCAGTGACGCTTCGCGTTTCCACCACCTGCCCCAGCGAGCTTGTTTCCGGTTGCAGCAATGGCGCGGCGGACGATACCTCCACAGTCTGGTTGACTGCGCCCACTTCCAACGCCACATCAACGCGCAGGCCGCTTTCGATCTCGACAATGATCGGCTCGCGGATAAACTTTTTGAAACCGATCTTTTCCACCTCTACCTTATAGCGACCGGGCAGAATATTCACGAACGTATACTCACCCCCGCCGGTTGTGAGCATCTTGTGAGTTTCTCCGGTTTCCAGGTTTGTCAAAGTGACGTTGGCTTCTGGAATGACGGATCCGCTGGCATCCGTAACGGCTCCGGCAATCGAACCGTAGACGTTTTGACCGAAACTGGCTTGCGGCGCGAGAGCCCCTAAAAGAAAGACCGCCGCCGTAAAGACAAGCCGAATACGACTGAGATTTGGCATTTCGTTTAACCCCCAGCAATCTATCCACAGTTGGCCGTTCCGCTCGAAACGGTTCGAGCGGGTAGCGCAACCTGTAAGATTTACGACTGGGTAGACGATAACTGGATGAGAGGGCTGCGTGCAACGTTAGATACGTCATTAACGTAAGGTCTATCTCCTTGAAGCACAATGCGCACCGTCGTTAGCAGGCGCTAGGTGAATGGACAACCGCGATTAACTTGGCTTGTAACGCCCTAGGCCGGTCGCATCCGGCAGAGCAAGAATTGCCAGTGCAACGGCGCCTTCGAAGAACCCGTGATATGCTCTTGCGGGGGTTCGGGGTGCCAGGTAAACGCGATCAGGCGAGTCACGACGCCGCGATCGCGAAGATCGCCGAGGCGTTGCCGTGCTCCAACCTTATTAGAGCCCATCTTTGCGAAATTCTGAACGGCGCCGCCTTCAAAGGTACCCGCAGAAGTCAGGAATTCTTGACACATGTGGTCGAATGCGCGCTCCGCGGCCAATGGGAGCGGCTGAAAGAGCGAAGCCTCGGTATTGATCTTTTCAGCCGGGACCCTTCCTACGATACGGGCGGCGACTCCATTGTGCGGGTGACCGCGAGCGATGTTCGCAAACGCCTGCTGCAGTATTATTCCGAATGCCCGGGGACGCACGCTTTCCGCATTGAGATTCCGACGGGATCGTACATTCCTGAGTTCCCCGGATTAGAAGAATCTGCAAGCGCTACTGCGGGGGGCGAAGCCGCCGGCGCCCGGCTGAACGGTCTGAGCCCGATTCTTTCCATCGATTCCCATTCAGGTAGCCAGCGCCGCCCTCGGAAAGCGGCCCTGCTACTGCTCGCCGTCTGCTTCGCGTGGGTGCTCGGATGGATATCGGCTCATTTCATTTCCGGCTTCTCTGTCAAAGTTGACTCACGCTACGAGTTTTACCGCGAACTGCTGGGTCCTATCGCTACCGATCTCAGCCAGGAAACGGAGATCGCGATAAGTAATCCGCGGCTGTTGCTTTACGTTGGAAGTAACGATCACGCAACGCCGCCCTGGCCCTCCACCGTGAATGCGCGTGTGCCGCCCGCGCTCGAGAAGATGCTGAATCCTTCAGCCAACGACGTGCAAGCTAAGTATCCCTTTCACTTTCTGACCCTTGCGGACCAGGATTACACAGAAATCGGGGAGGCGATATCAGCATTTAATTTGTCCCAGTTACTGCGAACTCTCGGCCGTTCCGCGCGTCTTACCGAGTCGCGATTTCTGAACTGGAAAGCGATGCGCAACGTTCACCTGATCCTGCTCGGCGCGCCGCAAGTGAGTGCGTGGGCTCAGGAGAGCTTGGAACGATCGAACTTCACGATGGAGCGTGATGCGATCACGAATGCACGACCTTTGTCCGGTGAACGGCAGACCTACAATCGTTCGGTCAATGGGAATAATCTCGAAGATTACGGGCTGATCTGGATGGCGCAGTCGCCTTCCGGTTCGCGACAGTTACTGATGGCTGGGCTTACGAGTGCCGGCACAGGAGGTGTCAGCGAGTTCTTCTGCGATCCGGATCGCATGCGACCGGTATATGAGCAATTGCGCGCCGCCTCGAAAAACCGGTCAATCGTGCCCGAGTGGCAGGTATTGCTGCACATCCATGCGAGAGAGAATGTACCCCTGCAGATTGACTTCGTCTCACTCCGAGCAAGCGGCGTGGAACGATAGCTGCGTTCGAATCAGGCGGCTTGAGCATTTGTGAAGTGCGGGAGGGCAACTGGACGCATGAAGGCGGCGGACGCAGGGTGCCTGATGATCCTGGTCGATAGCTCCGTTTGGATTCACTTCTTGCTAACCGGACACCCTACGCGCGCAGCGTCTCGGATGTGCTGATCGTGTGGGGCGGGATTGGCCTGTGGGAAAACGGACTCGGCGTCATTCCGCAAGCCGATTGAGGTCTTGCCCAGGCGCCCAAAGCTAAGCAGATTCGGAGACTTGCGATTGCGCAGGGAACCATGTCGCGCTCTACGCAAGGTGGACGCTGCAAATGTTCCAGAAAGCTTGAGTTGTGAGAATGGCTCTTAGTCGCTTTTCAAACCGTATTGCAGGCGCGGCAGTTTTCCCGTAGTCTGAAGGCATGACGGTAACGCTCGAAATGCCGAAGGACATAGAGGCGCAATTCACCGCCGCCGCGCAGGCGCGAGGTATGCCCCTGTCTGACTACGTGCGGGATTTCATTGTGGAGCATTATCAAGAGGACGCGGACGATCTTCGCACGGCGCAAGAACGCCTTGCGGGCCCCCAACCGGGCATCACTTCTAATCAGTTGCGCAAAAACCTTGGCTTGGACGGTTTGAATACGACCCAAGGGTTGAAAAAGACCTAAAGGCCATTGATCGGGCAATGCAGCGGGACATTCTCGACTACATGGACACCCGCATTGCCACGGACGAAGACCCCCGGCGCTTCGGGAAGCCCTTGCGTTATGAGCTTCGCGGCCTGTGGCGTTATCGTGTTCGCGATTACCGGATTATTTGCGACATTCGCGAACAGAACCGCGTGGTGTTTGTTCTGACCATCAAGCACCGTTCCACCGTTTACGATTAAGCTGCCCGCCGCGTTTGCAATTCGGTGCTTTTATCCTGCCGCCCCTTCCTTTTTTTCCGCGCCAAGGCCGTGCAGCACTTTCAGGAAATCTTCCGGATCGGGTGATGGAAGGCGCTTCTCAACGTAGGGTAGATAACGCGAGGAGTCTGGCCCCCAATCAAAATAAACGCCAGTGTTCGGCTCCGCCAGCGCCGCCGCAATCTCCCGCGAGATGTTGAGCGTTTGCGTGAACAGCCGAATTTGTTTCCGATCACCTAACAGGCGAGCAAACACCTCAAGCCGATACTCTCCCTCTGTAAACTGAAACGAGCCTGCATCGCGCGGGGCGAGGAAATGGTGGTTTGCTTCCACGCCCGTTTCTCCTACGAACAGCCCGCTTCCACGCACCAGCTTCTCGTTGCCGTAAACCCAGATACTGAAATTCTGGTGCGTCTCGTTTCGTGAAAGCGCGACGTGCAAGCTTTCAATGATGCGGCCCCGCTTTGCTGTGGCAAACAACAGAGCACGAAGATACACCTTGGGCAACGGCCCGTCGCGTTTCGACCGGGGCGTATCCGGCCCGAAGAAGATCACGGTCACGTCTCGAAAAGGGTGATTTTCCGCGCTTGCCCCCCGGCGTGTGATTTCGTAGGCTTGAAGCATGCAGTCACTTACGCCGGACGAAATCGGACGCATGACGCCTCCGGAACGGCTCGCCCTTATCGCGCAGCTATGGGACAGCCTTGAACATGAGCAGCTTACCTTGACCGAAGCGCAGCAAGCGGAACTGGACCGCCGCCTTGTTTCGCTGGATGAGGACCGGCGCAACGGCGTAACATGGGCGGCCCTCAAAGCCGAGCTAGAGCAGCGTTGTCCGTAACGTATCGCATCATTTTCACGCAAGCCGCGCGCACCGAGTTGATCGAGGCGCAGGACTGGTATGAACGTGAGGCCCCCGGCCTAGGGCGACGTTTCCGACAAGCGATTGATGCTCTTGCCGAGCGCATGAGCAACGGTCCCCGCCAGTTTCCAGTTGTCTTCAAGAACGTCCGCCGCGCTCTCTTGCGCCGCTTTCCATACGCGCTGTTTTTCGTCATCGATGACGACACGTTGCTTGTAATCGCGTGCTTTCACGGAAGCCGCGACCCATTGCACTGGCAACGCCGCGCTTAAGGTTAGCTATCGGGACTCTACTTTTTGCGCTTGACGAAGAATCTAAGACCTCCTTCAAATCCAGCCGTTTCGACAGTTTCGGGTAAGTAGAACTCTTGTTGATCGCATCGGCGCCCGACGAACTTATATGTGTTTGGCTTGTCTTTCACAGGCTCAGCTACAAAGGGATGCTCATATACCGGACAAACCATTTCTTCCAGATCGTCAAGATTGACCATATCCGTCTGCAGGTACCCACGGCCAAGCTCATCTGGGTTTTGAATCGCTGAAGTGACCTGATCGGCTCGATAGGTTTCCTATTTGTGGACCAGGCGGATGCCGACTCTCTTCCGGGTCCCGAATTGCTCAAATAGCGCTCGCGAGACAATGCCAACTCGCCCGGCCGATGGCCCGTGGCTGCGTGTCGGTCGCATATGCTTCTTAAAAGCTTCGGGATCGAGAGACCAAACCGAATAACTGCCGTCAGTTTCTTCAAACGCGGCCAATATTTGTGATACTCGATCAAGCATCAGATAGCTCGCCCCAACCGAGGCCGTTGCCATCCTTCCGCATCTAATTGTTACGGACTGGCCGTCCAGGACGAATTCGTTGCTGGTTGAGGAGGTTGGTTTTGCCCCAAGTTCCCTGGCGATGGATTGTGCCGTTCGTCAACCGTACTCGTTCGCCGCAGTACCGCTTTCGCGCGATTGCATTAATGCAGTCTATCGCGATCCGCCACTCACCGGACGGCGGACCTATAGTCGTTCGGTCAGTGGGAATAACCTCGAAGATTACGGGCTGATCTGGATGGCGCGGTCGCCTTCCGGTTCGCGACAGTTACTGATGGCTGGGCTTACGAGTGCCGGCACAGGAGGTGTCAGCGAGTTCTTCTGCGATCCGGATCGCATGCGACCGGTATATGAGCAATTGCGCGCCGCTTCGAAAAACCGGTCAATCGTGCCCGAGTGGCAGGTACTGCTCCACATCCATGCGAGAGAGAATGTACCCCTGCAGATTGACTTCATCTCACTCCGAGCAAGCGGCGTGGAACGATAGCTGCATTCGAATCAGGCGGCTCGAGCATTTGTGAAGTGCGGGACGGCCAGGTTAGACGCAACTGGACAAGTCCTTTGAAGATCCCGTAAAAAGCACTGATTGTGGGCACAAGAGGAAAGCGATTCTATCGTTGCTCCGCGATTCGTGGTTAGAGGAGCCATACAGATATGGCAGTATTGTCTGTATGAAGAAGACCCTAAACATTCAGGACCAACTCTTGAAAGAGGCGAAGGTGGCTTGCGGCGCAGCGACGGATACGGAAACTGTCCGTTTGGGTCTCGAGGCCCTGGTGCGGCATGCCGCTTATGAGCGGCTTCGGGCTCTTCGCGGCAGCGAGCCTCAGGCGCGAAATGTTCCGAGGCGCCGGGAGAAGGCGGGCGGCAGACGCCGGGTGGCCTGATGGTCCTGGTCGACACCTCCGTTTGGATTCATTTCTTGCTAACCGGGCACCGTACGCGCGCAGTGCTCTTCGTGTGGGGCGACGGATCGGCCTGTGAGAAAACGGATTCGGCGGCATTCCGCAAGCCGGCTGAGGCCTTGCCCAGGCACCCAAAGCTAAGCGGATTCGGAGACTTGCGATTGGGCAGGGAACCATGGCGCGCTCTACGCAAGGTGGACGCTGCAAATGTTCCAGAAAGGCTAAGTTATGGGACTGCTTTTTTAGTAAACTGACTGACACATGTCAGAGGAGACGCTCCCTAAGAAGCTTCAATTAAAACGGAAGGTAGCGGTCTCGGATGCGCTATCGGCGGCAGCGGTGCTGATTTCGCTTTTTGCCCTTCTGTTTACTGCTCTCCAGTGGCGGGAGAGCCATAATCAGTTGCTTTTATCCATGAAGCCGTCAGTTGATTTCGACACAGAAACTGATACCGACGAATTTCCGGTTGGTGTAAGCATCGGCAATGCGGGACCGGGACCAGCGATCATAAAATCCATTACTTACTATGTAGACAAAAAGGCTATCGGAGACAGGGATAAGCTGGAGAACTTTACTGATTTTCCAAACATGTCATCATTTGATTTCGATGAAGGTGACACCCTTGCAGTTGGGGAACATCAATGGCTTTTGAGCTGTAAAAATAAGCCGCACGGAAAGAAGGAAGAAAAGGAACTCAACGACTTCGCAGATTTCGTTGAGCACCATCTGGCACTCGAGGTGAAATTCTGCCCCGCCCTTCCCGGCGAATGTTCCACCAAATGTTCTACAAAAGGTTGGTGTAAATGAGTTGCATCATTCTTCTGCCGGAGGTCGTAACCCGAACTCTCGTTTTACCGCCTCCCGCGCCGCCTCTGGGCTTTCAAAGTTACCAATCGTTCTCGTTTTTCCGCTTGTATTTTTGGCTGCCCAGACATTTCTAGTTTTCAGGATTTCGGCGACAACCGCTCTGTCCGACTTGCGGATTAAATTGGTTTTCTCCGCGTTCCACTCATACGTCCTCTTGGCCTCTGCCATTGCTTCATTGAAACTGTCCATAACGGGTGCCTCTTTCGATTGTATTTTGCGGCGTTTCCCTGCTCCGCAGTCTGCCCCTTTTCGTCCTTTCCCCGCCAGATGCGGAGCCAGTCACCAAGCCCTGGCTCTTGATGGCCTTTCTTCCGGTTTACGTTTCTTTTGACCACCCGCAGATTATCGAGCGTGTGCCACCCACCTCGTGCAAAGGGTACTTTGTGGTCGAGTTCGTAAATCTTCGCGTCGAAGGTTGCCAGTCTTATGCTCCCATCTCTCGATCACCTTTCGTCTGGTACCCGCTGGTATCCATCGTGGTCTTTTCCATTGCCATGCCGAGTGCAGTGGCGAAGCGAGAGCTACCGCTACATAAAATACCCACCATCCGCGCAGGCCCATTACACGCGCTAGAAGGCAGAGCGCTAGCATACCGATCAAGAACAGAATGAACTTGGCAAGACGCCACGCGATCCAGTGCCGTTTTCCCATGCATTGCGGCCCAACACTACGGCGACAGTGGCGGCAAAGGCGAAGGTGACGATCTCTCCGAATAACTGTTCGGACACCGATAATCCATTCTGTCGCGCTTCTGGGCGCGCGTCGAACTAGTTCCGGGAAGCTTGGGGTCGGGATTCTAAACTGCCGCGGTTCGTTCGACTGTAGACTAATAGTCGGGAAGATCATGGAATCGGAACGTCTCAATCGCATCACCATCAACGACGCTCAATGTGGTGGTCGTCCCTGCATTCGCGGTATGCGCATCCGCGTCACCGATGTTCTTGAATTGCTGGGCGCCGGCGCCAGCTACGAGGAAATTCTCGAGGACTATCCGTATCTCGAACGGGAAGACATTCTCGCGGCAATCGAGTATGCGGCCCGCCAGACGGATCACCCCGTCTTACGCTCGGCGTGAACTTCCTGATCGATAACCAACTGCCTCCCGCGCTGGCTCGCTTCCTTCAGACTCAGTTCAATGTGCGAGCTATGCACGTCATTGACGTTGGATTACGAGGCGGGACGGATACAGAAATTTGGAATTACGTTTCCAAGACTGATTCGATTCTGATATCCAAAGACGAGGATTTCGCGAACATGGTTCTGCAGGTACCCACGGCCAAGCTCATCTGGGTTCGGTTCGGCAACTGTCGTAAAGCGTTCCTGATGGATGCTTTTCGCCGGATGTGGTCTCAAATAGTTAAACGAATTGAAAGCGGCGATCGCCTCATTGAGATCCGCTGATTTGAATCGCTGAAGTGACCTGATCGGCTCGATAGGTTTCCTATTTGTTGACCAGGCGGATGTCGACTCTCTTCCGGGTCCCGAATTGCTCAAGCTGAACCGCACTCGGATCGACTTTCTCGAAGAGTTCCAGAGAATGATCGAGGAGTACAACAGCGGGGCGATGAACGTCCAGGTCTTCTTCGACAAGCTGCTGGTTTTTGCGAAGCGTTTGGACGCTGAGGAGAAGCGCGGCATTGCCGAGCAGTTGACGGAAGAAGAACTGGTGATCTTCGATTTATTGACGAAGCCGGCGATCGCTCTGACCGCCAACGAGACGGCAGAAGTCAAAAAGGTGGCGAGAGCGCTTTTGGAGAAGTTGAAGAAGGAAAAGCTGGTACTCGACTGGCGCAAGCAGCAGACGACCAGGGCGATGGTGCTGACGACGATCAAGGACGTGCTCGATCAGCTTCCGCGGGCGTATACGAAAGACCTCTACGAGCAGAAGTGCGACATGGTGTATCAGCACTGTTACGACGCGTACATGGGCCAGGGGAAGAGCGTTTATCCGTCGGGAGTTCCAGTAGGTGTCTGAAGCTGCGAAGGTATCCTTATGTGCCTATGTTCGATCATGCTTTAGAACCGAGCGCGCACCGAATTTCCTTCGAACGGTTGAAGGACGAATGCTTATTAGCGTCGCGGCGCGGGCTCATCGCCGGCGTGAGAGAACATTTCATTCACCAGCACGAGTTGCGAAGACGATTTGTCGCGGCTTCCGGAAAACGTCTCTGAACGGACCGTCAACACTTCTATTTTTGAGAAGCAGAAAAATAGCCGGTGACAAGAGTTCGAAAACCCCGATCTCCTCGCCGCTGCTTCCACTTACCGGGAACCGCCAAACAGTTCTGAGTCATGCTCAGAGTTAATGACTAAGAACTATGCCTTCCAAATCGCAGCTCGCCGCCAACCGCGCGAACGCGCAAAAAAGTACCGGGCCCCGCACCGATACAGGCCGGGAAAAGGTCTCCCAAAACGGCCGCAAGCACGGTCTGTGTGGCACCTTCAAAGTGCTCGAATGTGAAAGCCAGTCCGAGTATGACGACCTGCTGGAGCGCTATATGCAAGCCGAACAGCCGGCTGACGATGTGGAACGCGAGCTGGTCGCCAAAATGGTCCGCCACACCTGGACGTCGGACCGCGCCGTTCGCCTCCAGGAAGCCTGCTTCCTGGTCCAGCCGCGCACGGACGAACGTATTGCCAAGGGCCAAGAAGGAATCTGCGTGCGCGCCGATATCGATCTCTACATCCGCTATCAGACGGCTCAGGATCGGGCCTATCAGCGCGCCGCCAGTGAGCTGGCAAAGAGAAGAAAAGAAAGGCGGCAAGCCGAGATTGGCTTTGCTTCGCAGAAACGGGCGCAGACCCAGGAAGAACGTCGCGAAACACAGCACGCGCAACGCAACGAGCTCCATCCTTACAAGGTGGTGACAGCGGAAGTTCGCCTCCAGGAGCAAAAAGAACGATACTTCGCCGCTAATTCCACCGTATCGGCGCCCGACCCGGCCCCAATCGCCGCCTGAACAGCGCCCCGATTCACTCGCTCGTGCGCAGCCACGCCACACGTGCCTCACGACGCCAGCAAGTGGAGTCCAAACGCGACGGGCTCCTCGATTGGGACGATCGAGGAGCCGGTTGGAAAGATTTTATGGTCTGATCGCGTCAGCGATGTCCGCCGCCGTGACCGCCGCCTCCGTGGAAACCGCCACCGCCACCATGGAAACCGCCACCACCACCGTGGAAGCCGCCGCCCGCGAATCCACGTGCTCCGCCACCGGCGAAGCCGCGACCGCCGACGTAACCGCGTCCGCCACCGTAGTAACCACGCCCACCGCCGTAGTAGCCACGCGCGCCACCTACGTAACCACGGTTGCCACCGTAGTATCCACGTCCGCCACCTACGTAACCGCGACCATAGCCGCGATACGGGTAGCCACGGTAGCCGTAGCCCCAGCGACCGCCGAACCAACCCCAGCCCCAACCGCCGTAGTAACCGGCGTAGGGATAGCCATAATAAGGCGAATAACAATACGGGTCGGCGTAGGGATCGCACGCATAAGGATATGAGTACGCATACGGATAAGCCGGGTATGCGGGCCCAACACCTACTCCGAATCCGACCACGCCCGCGGCTTTCGCCGGAGCTGGTGAAATCAGGATCAGCATTGCCGCTAACGCCAGCACCAACAATCCCATTCTTTTAAACATTTGTGCAGCCTCCGCAAGGAGTTTTCTCCAACCCTTGCTCTCTGGTTATTAGACGCTTAGGAGGGTCGTAAGGGTTCTCACGGAAAGCTCGATCACAGCGTTTTTGATTAACGTTTACTCTTTTATTTTCAGGCAGTTAGATGGAATCGATTAGCGCGACCCGAGAGGCTTCGGTTCTAGCCTCGTGAGCGGGAGTACTATGCGTAACAAGTTCAAACTCGCTGCCTCGTCGTTCGCGATGGCCGCAGCTTTTCTCACCATGACCGGCTGCAAGACGCAGCCCGATCATCCGAATCAGGTGAATACCTTCGACGGTGGCACCTACGACACGCTGACGCTGGCGCACGGAGCGCTTGAGTCGCTTCGCGTTCAGGTGCAAGGCACGTATCCGCAGTATGCCGCTACGTTCAATCAAGCTGCTGCCGCTTACTCGACTGCTTTCGATGCGTACTCGTTGTACAGAAGCGCGGCAACCGCGACCAGTCAGGCACAGGTTTCGGTTGAAATCGGAAATCTTGCGGTCAGCCTTGTCGTTCTTGAAAATGCGTTCGAAGCGGACCTGCACGTCTCCACTGCAACGGACGCTGCCATTCGCGCCAAGGCCGGGCGGATTCGCGCGGCAGCCGGTACAGATGTTTCGGTAGCCGACATTCTGACGGAGCTCGAGATTGCCGCAGCTATCGCCGAAAGCATTCCCCAAGCAAAGCCATATGCGGCATTAGCCGCCATGGTGATTGCCGCGACGAATGAGGCGTTGAGCAGCGAAGCGGCGCAAGCCGGACAGCCGATCGATCTATCGACGATTCAGCCGCTCGCGACGATTCAGTAGGAGTTTTTGCCGCAGTCCCGCACGACGGCGCCCGAGTAGGTTCAAATGGTTTTATCGGATGTTGGATCAAACGATTTACTGGGTGTCGATTGCCGGGACTGCGGTAGATGCGCTTCTGCTGGGCCGGATTCTGCAGCTCAAGCTGCAGCGGGTTTATCTATTCATTACGCTGGCGTGTGTTTTGGCCGTACTGTTTGATGTCGCCGAGATCTGGTTTTGGTCGAATTCGGATGCGCGTATCCGGTTGTTCCTGAATTCGCGTTTCGTCTTCGCTTTCGTTTATCCACTGGTGGGCTGGGATGTGTTTGAGGAGATGAAATCCCAGATCTCGAAATTGCGCAGGGTTGCCGTGGGAAAACTTGTATCCGCGCTTTTTTTTGCGACGGTGCTCGGCCTGCTGATGTCGCTGTTTGTGACACCGGGGGATGCCGGCGGGCAGCCGAGCGTTTTGGCGATTTTAGGAATCGTGCTTTGGGCGGTGTCTACGACCGCGACGCTAAGCTTTCTCTGGACATTGCGCAGGGCTCTTCAGCTCCAGAACATTGAGAGGCCGAGCAATACAGGCGTTTGGTTGATTTTCTGGCAGCTTTCGCTGCTCGCTGAGATCGTGGCGTGCTTCTTGTTTCTGCTTCCGTTTCTGAAAGACACACCGGGCGACATTGTCAACCTGGTGTTAGCGGCATACAGCATGACGATCACGGGCTGGTGCATCGCGAAACTGCGCGCCGTGCCTTCGGACGTACCTTCGGAATCGGCAAACGCCAATCTTTAAATTTTCGTCACGGCTAAAGCGTTAAGCCAAATCCTGCGGCACACACGGCAATCGCCGTATCCGCTTACCGGTCGCGGCGAAAACGGCATTCATGAGCGCCGGCGCCGTGGGTGGCAGCCCGGGCTCGCCAATTCCGGTGGGCGGCTCCTTGCTTTGAACGATATACACCTCGATGCGCGGCGTTTCCTTCATCGAGAGCGTCGTAAATTTATCGAAATTGGTCTGAACGGCGCGGCCGCCCTGAATGGTGATTTGGCTCTTGAGCGCAGCCGTCAGTCCATAGACGATCGCACTTTCGACTTGCGCTCGAATGCCATCCGGATTAACGGGCACGCCGATATCGACTGCCGAAACGATTCGATTCACTTTGATCTGGCCATTCTGAACGGCTACTTCGGCCACATTGGCCACGTAGCTATGGAAAGAATAATGCGCCGCGATGCCCCGCCCTTCGCCTTTGGGCAGCGGCTTCCCCCAATCGCTTTTTTCAGCCACGAGCTGAAGCACGCCTTTGAAACGAGAGCTGTCGAGTGGACGCTCGTGCGGATCGAGCGCGTCTTTGATCAGGCGCGCCTCCCCGAGATTTCGAATGCGGAACTCGTAGGGATCGACACCTGCGGCGTGAGCGAGCTCATCGACAAAACTCTCCATGACAAACCCAATCACGGAAGCTTCGACAGATCGCCACCAGGCCCGGGGCACAGCCGATTTTGCGGGAAGATATTCCAACTTGTAGCTGCGCGTGAGATATGGCATCTGGGTGGTGCAGCCAAGCTCAGAGGATTCCGGCGCCGACTTAGGATCGAACCATTCAGCGATGGAGGTTGAGGTCTGCTTATGACGCCACGCAACGATATTCTGGTTTGCGTCAAGGGCGGCCGTCATGCGGTGATAGGAAGACGGGCGATAGAAGTCATGCGTCATGTCGTCTTCCCGCGACCACACGAGTTGAACGGGCTTGCCCACATGCTTGGCGATTTGCGTCGCTTCGGTGGGGAAATCGGCCTGATAGCGGCGCCCGAAACCGCCGCCCATAAAAGTTGTATGGACAACGATCTTTTCGGCCGGCAAGCCGGTCAGTTGACGGATGATTCCCTGCACCATATCCGGCGCTTGCGTGGGCGCCCAAGCTTCTGCGCGATCGCCTGCAATAGATACGGTACAGTTCATCGGCTCCATGGTGGCGTGGGCCTGGAAGGGCAGCTCGTAATCGCACTCGATCCGCTTATCCTCAGGGGCGCTTGAAAGGACACGATCCGTTCCGCCTTGATCGAGGACCACCTTCATGTTGGAATCGACGAGCGTTCGGAACTGCCTTCGCAACGTGTCGGTGGTTTCGGCGACGGCCGGCCCCTCATCCCACTCGATATGCAGTTGCTTGCGCGCCTGCATCGCGATGTAGGTCGTGTCGGCAACGACGACTACCCCGCCGCAGGAATGCGTGCCCTGCGCGACCGCCGGAATTTCGAACACCTCGCGAACGCCTTTCATGGCTTTGGCCTTGGTGGCATCGAATGTTCTTACTTTGCCGCCAAAAACAGGACAGCGCGCAACCACGGCATACAACATGCCCGGAACGCGGACATCCAGGCCGAAGACGGCGCTACCGTCGGTTTTGGCAGGAATATCGGTGCGCGGCATCGATTTGCCGACGATCTCGAAGTCTTCCGGTTTTTTCAGTTGGATCGTTTGCGGATTGGGGACGGGCAGTTGAGCGGCGCTCGCAACCAGCTCGCCATAGGAGAGCTTGTCACTGGCATGCCACACGGCACCCGCTTTGGCGGTGCAGCTTGCCGGATCGACGCTCCACTGTTTGGCGGCCGCCATAATCAGCATCTGGCGGGCGGTCGCTCCGGCAGTGCGGAGTGGCATCCAGGTACCAGCGACGCTGCCGCTGCCGCCGGTTCCTTGCGGGCCGAATGCGCGATCGACAGGGGCGTGCTCGACGTGAACGTCTTTCCAGTCGACACACAGTTCCTCGGCCAGAATCATGGGGAGCGACGTGGAAACGCCCTGGCCCATTTCCGATTTCGAATAGAGCAGTGTCACCGCGCCGGTTTGGTCGATTTTCACCCAGGCCTTGAGCGGATTGACAACGGGCTTGTCGGGTGCAGCCTTTGCTTCGGGAATATCGAAGCCGATCAGGAGCGCGGCTCCAGCAGCAGCGCCGGTTTGCAGCGTTGTCTTGAGAATCGTGCGACGTGAAACGGTGGACTGCGCGGCGCTCATGCTTCACCTCCAGCCGGATTTGCAGAGGGTGAGGCGCCATTCATGCGGCCAGCGGCTCGCAGGACGGCGGCGCGGATTCTGTGCGCCGTTCCGCAGCGGCAAATGTTATTGGACATCGCGTCATCCACCTGGGCAGCGGTCGGATTGGAATTCTTTTTCAGGAACGCAACCGCCATCATGATCTGACCGGACTGGCAATAGCCACATTGCGGCACCTGTTCCTCAATCCAAGCCTGCTGAACCGGATGAGTGCGGTCGTGCGAAAGGCCTTCGATGGTGGAGATTTTTTTGCCGGCCGCAGAGCCAACCGCGACCATGCAGGAGCGTTGCCATTCACCATCGATGTGTACCGTACACGCGCCGCAGGCCGCGATGCCGCAGCCATACTTCGTGCCAGTCAGATTCAAACTGTCT
Source organism: uncultured Acidobacteriaceae bacterium (assembly GCA_963722935.1). Classification (GTDB taxonomy): domain Bacteria; phylum Acidobacteriota; class Terriglobia; order Bryobacterales; family Bryobacteraceae; genus Bog-105. Next base: position 225,753 of record CAVROY010000005.1, read on the forward strand.
CGTAAGACCCACAACAAAGGGGTTTGAGGATCGACGTCGACGGATTTCGTCTCGCCATTTACTTCGAGTGAGATCGCCATTCGGGAGCTCCTTTGCAGGATTGGTAGGACCTCTATTACGATATCCGATTTCGATGTGCAGGAGAAGGAGGTGACTCGAGGCCGGCGGCGCCGATGGTTCCTGGAATTTGGATTGTGACGACTGATTTTCTTCCACAAAGCGGAGATAACTTCGGTTATAGATCCTGGCTGACCATCGAATTCAGCCATTTACGGCATTAGATCCTTATTGGCCACTGAGCTGCTATCCAGCTCTAATACATGTTGCGGCTCTCGCTGTTCGTCATCTTGTCTCTCGTCGTGTTATCGATGGGGACAGGTCCTGCTCACGCGCAAGTTTTGGGCGGAAATTTAGTGGGGACGGTTCTCGATGCGAGTGGCGCTTCGGTGCCGAACGCCACGGTCACAGCCATTAACACCGCGACCAGCGTGAAAACCACTACTGTCGCGAACGGGAATGGCGAGTATCGTTTTTCCGACGTATTGCCAGGCAACTACGACATCACGGCTAGCGCCCCGGGCTTTACGGCTGCGGAGCTGAAGGACGTGGCCGTTGTGGTGAATCAGACCGTCACAGCGCCGAGCCTCACGATGAAGGTAGGCACCGTATCGACCTCGATTGAGGTCACGGAGGCGGCTGCAGTCATTGACACAACAACCGCTCAGATCCAGAACACGTTCACTACCAAAGAAGCTGCAGATTTGCCAAACGCCAGCGTTGGCGTAGGCGTGCTGAACCTATCTTTGTTAAACGCCGGTGTCGCGAGCGCCGGAGGAATCGGGGTCGGGACCGGTCCGTCGGTAAGCGGCCAGCGTCCGCGCAACAACAACTTCATGATTGACGGCGTGGATAACAACAGCAAATCGGTGACTGGTCCGGTGTTGTTCGTTCCGAACGAGTCGGTGGGTGAATTCACGGTTATCCAGAACCAGTTCCAGGCCGAATACGGACACTCGGCAGGCGCTCAATTTAACACCGATACCAAGAGCGGCACGAATGCCTTTCACGGAACGATTTACGAGTATCTGGAGAACCGGATGATGGACGCCGTGGATCAATCCTATAAGAACCAGGGGATCTACAGCAATCCGCGGTTCGATCGCAGCCACCTGGGCGCGAACTTCGGCGGACCCATCAAGCACGACAAGCTGTTCTTCTTTACGAGCTTCGAATACAATCCGACGGGTGAAGCCGCGACAGTGGGAACGCCGATTTATGCGCCAACAGCAGCGGGATATAGCGCATTGAGTGCGGTTCCGGGCGTCAGCCAGACGAATTTGAAGGTATTGCAGCAGTATGCCGTAGCGCCTGCCGTTACGGCCGACGGGCCCACGGTTACCGTGGGAAATGTGACGGTGCCGACTGGAATTATTCCCATTGCGGCGCCAAGCTTCAGTAACGCTTTTTACGGCGTCAGCAGCGTGGATTACAACATTTCAGACTCCGACCAGATTCGTGGACGCTATATCTATAACCGAATAGACTCGATTAATACGGGAGCCGAGTTACCCGCTTTTTATACGACGGTGCCCACGCGCGAGGACCTGGCGACCATCGCGGAGTATCACACATTTAATCCGCACATCACTAATGAGGTGCGGTTGGCCTATCAACGACTGAACACGAGCGACCCGGTCGGAAACCAGACGTTTCCAGGCGTCAGCGCTTTCCCGAACCTGCAATTTAATGACTTGGGTCTTCAGGTTGGTCCGAATCCAAACTTTCCCCAATCGGCTGTCAACAACGAATACCAGGTTGTCGACAACGTGACGTGGATCAAAGGGAACCACACGTTCAAGTTCGGCACGGAGTTTCGCGATTATATTTCGCCCCAATTCTTCGTGCAACGCGTTCGCGGCGATTACGAATGGACGACGGTTGCCAATTATCTGCAAGACCTCTCGCCCGATTATTTTGCGGCGCGCAGCTTCGGCGGCTCGACTTATTACGGAAACCAACTCGCCAGCTACAGCTATATACAGGACACCTGGAGAGTGAAGCCAAATCTTACGGTTGACCTGGGCGTCCGCTACGAGTACACGACAGTGCCTAAGAGCATGCAAGCGGAAAACGAGAACGCGATCGCCAACGTGCCGGGGCTACTCACATTCAACTCGCCAACCGCTTCTCCTTACGGGATCGGCCCGCGCGTTGGCTTGGCATGGTCGCCCGGGGGAAGCAGCACCACGGTGGTTCGCGCGGGCTTCGGTATTGCTTATGACGTGATCTTCGACAATATCGGGCTGAACACTCTGCCGCCGGAGTTCTACACAACAACCACCCTGCCTACAAACGTTATTACACCGAACTTTCTGGCGAGCGGCGGCATCACTGCACCGGCGGGCACGAGTAACCCGACACCAGCCCAGGCGCGAGCCAATACGACCTCTTACATTCCGAACCAGACGCTCCCGTACTCGATCAACTACACTTTCGATATTCAGCACGTGTTCGCGAGTAACTACACGTTCGACGTTCGCTATGTCGGCGATAAGGGCGTGCACTTGATCCTGCAGGAGCAACTGAATCGCGATTCACCTATCACGGCAACACAAAATATTCCGACGTATTTGACGGCACCTTCGGCCGCCACCCTAGCCACGCTCCCCTATACAGTTGGGAGTCTCCGGGCGATCGGCGACGCGGTTCCCTCGTATCAAGCCGCGGGATTCGTGAACACGATCACTTCCTACGTGCCAACCGGGTATTCGCAGTACAACGGGCTGCAGACGCAGTTGAACCGGCGCTTTTCAAATGGCTTGCAATTCCAGGGTGCGTATACGTGGAGTCATGCGATCGATAACAGCACAGCAGAGGTGGCAAGCACGTACCTGACTCCAAGACGCCCTCAGGATTTCTCTAATCTGGCGGCGGAGAAGGCGTCTTCCGCACTCGACCACCGGCAACGAATTACGCTTGCAGCCGTATACGATGCACCGTGGTTGAAGAGCAACGATCACTGGCTGGTGAAGAATATCATTGGTAATTGGGAAATCGCTCCGATCTATACTTACGAATCGCCGGAATATTATACGGTGCAGAGCGGCATCGATGCCAACTTGAACGGGGATTCCGCACCGGATCGAACGATCGTTAATCCATCGGGAGTTGCCGGCACGGGCAGCGGCGTCTATGGCTTGACGGCCACCGGCACAGTAGTTCCGGTAACCGGATCGAGCTCCGCTGTCAATAAGGTCGTTGCTTGGGTAGCCAACAATCCCAACGCACAGTACATTCAGGCGGGTTATGGAGCGTACGCGACCGCCGGGCGCAATACTCAACCCACGCGACCTATCGACAACGTCGATCTGTCGTTGATCAAGCACTTCACCTTTCATGACCGGTACCGAATCGACCTCGAAACGCATGCCTTGAACGTGTTCAATCACCCGCAGTTCACGCCCGCTGCGATCGATAACGCAGTTTCGGTAAACACTTACAATGCGGGCACTCTGAAATACGTCAGCGTAGCCGGCCAATTCTTCAACAATCCGGCTTACGCGTTCAGCAGCAATCCGCGGAGCATGCAAGTCGTGGCGAGATTTAGCTGGTAAGTGGTCCGCATGGTTTGGAGGACTTCAGCGACGGATTGTACGGGCGTCCTGACGGCGATGAGAAGTGCCGGGTCACAGCGGAACATGGTTCGCCATTGTATGCTGCCCGGCTCCTCCGAGGCGAGCCGCCCTTCCTTCCGCCGCTAGGACGTGGAGCGCTCCCCAAAGCTGATCGTCGAGGTAGAGTTGCATTCGCTATCCAGGCCGATTACGAAGTCGGCCCGGAGAGACCAAATCTTTTGAGGAAGAACTGGGGAACGCATCCCAGAGTAGTGCCGAATCTTCATCTCTAGCCTGGTGGGCCCAACTGTAAACAACGACGCGTTAAGGGGTTATTCGCCGACATAAGTACCGAATAACGAAAAACCCCCTATGCCGTCCGGCTTATTGAGTTGGCCTGGCGAAATAAGGTCTCCTCATTAAGGGAACAATCATCGCGATGAACATGCTGTCTTTAAAGATGAACCACCTATTACACTCTTGGAGCTATGGGCTAAGGCTCGCAGTGACGGTCGCATTGCTAACGAGCATTCCTGCGCTAGCTTCTACTCTAGGCTACGTTCCGACTAACGACGGCAGCGGAGTGTGGGTGATCGATACATCGACCAACACCCTGGTGGCCAATATTCCAACCGGTCAAAACGGAGGCGAAATGGCCTTCACCCCAGACGGGAAATTCGCCTACATGACTTCGCCTGCTACAGAGGCGGGTGCTATAGCAAATATCGTCACAGTAATTTCAACGGCAACGAACAGCGTAACGGGTACCATCACCGTCGGCCAAATTCCGGAAGGTCTGGCGGTCACACCAAACGGACAATTTGTCTACGTGGTGAACTCGTATTGGGATTCCGTTTGGGTAATCGCGACGAGTACGAATACTGTGGTAGCAACTATACCCGTGGGCCACGGACCGTTGCAGATTGTTATCACTCAGGATGGGGCATATGCCTATGTGTCGAACGGGCTATCGAACACCGTATCGGTGATCGATACCACGACTAACACGATCGTGAGCACGATTTCGGTTGGGAGTGGTCCGGAGCACCTGGCAATTTCACCGGATGGGAACTTTGTATACGTATCGGACTATTCAGGTAGCAGCGTTTCCGTGATCGACACGGCCAGCAAAACCGTGGCGAACACAATTGAGGTTACGACGCAGCCGCGTGGAATTGTGACCACACCTGATGGCCGCTTTGTTTATGTAGCGGTTGGAACGTACTACACCGGTTACTCGATATCGGTGATCGATACAACCAGTGATGCAGTAGCAGCGACTGTTCCGGAAACCCTAGATGCAGGCCCTCGGGCCGAGTTAGCGATCACTCCCGATGGTGCCTATATTTATGTAAGCAATTCAGCCGCCCCTAGTGTTTCGGTGATTGCAACTGCGACAAACACAATTGTCGATACGATACCAGTGGGAAGCGTATCGGGGGCGGTGGTATTTACGCCTCAGGCAAACGCGGAGGTGTCGCTGTTCTCACTTTCCTTGAATCCGTCTAGTATTACCGGCGGCTCGTCATCCCGCGGAACGGTTGTCTTGACGGGCGCAGCTCCCGTCGGCGGAGTATCCGTGTCGTTATCCAGCAACGATTCGTCGGCGATCGTTCCCGCTTCGGTGACCGTTGCCGCCGGAAGTAAGACCGCCACCTTTCCGGTGACTGCGGCTTCAGTCGCCAATCCGACTTTGGTCACCCTTACGGCGAGCTACAAAGGCCTGAGCAAAACCCAACAACTCTCCATCGCACCGGCCGCACAAGTACTTCTATCCTCGGTTTCCGTCAATCCCACCAGCGTTATGAGTGGGACATCGGCAAGTGGAACAGTAACTCTCAGCGCAGCCGCGCCCGCAGGCGGTACAGTCGTCTCTCTATGGACAAATGGTTCACCGGCGTTTGTTCCGGAAAGCATCACAATCCCCGCCGGATCGACTATTGGCAGCTTCCCGGTAACCACCATATACACTTCCAGCGATTCACAGAGTACAATTACGGCTTTCTACAACGGACTGACTAAGACCGCAACTCTTACCGTAACCGCGCCCGTGACCGTATCGCTTTCTTCGGTTTCCGTTAACCCCACCAGCGTTATGGGTGGGACATCGGCCAGTGGGACAGTAACTCTCAGCGCAGCCGCGCCCGCCGGCGGAACAGTTGTCTCTCTATGGACGAATGGTTCACCCGCGTTTGTTCCGGCGAGCATCACTATTCCCGCCGGATCGACTATTGGCAGCTTCCCGGTAACCACCATATACACTTCCAGCGCTTCACAGAGTACAATTACGGCTTTCTACAACGGACTGAGTAAGACTGCAATTCTCACGATCACTCCGGCTGCAATGATATCGCTCTCATCCGTCTCCGTCACTCCCACGAGCATCACCGGGGGCGCATCGGTGACTGGCACTGTGACGCTGAGTGCAGCCGCGCCCGCCGGCGGTATTGTCGTTTACTTATGGACTAATGGTTCGCCAGCCTTTGTTCCGACAAGCGTCACAATCCCTGCCGGATCCTCTATGGGCTCCTTCCCTGTGACGACCATTTACACGTCGAGCGCTTTGCCGAGCACTATCACAGCGTTTTACAACGGGACAAGCAAGATGGCCCTTCTAACTGTGACACCGTGACGTCCTCGCGAAAAAGCCTGTCCCCCTATCTATGGACCGACAATGAACATCGCTGCTGCATGAACGGCGCCTAGAGAACGTGGCGGCTTTAAGGGCGCCGCCACGTATGATCAGAAATCATAATCCATGAGGCACTTTACTCTTTTCTCCGTGATACTCTTTGGCGGCTTGGAGGTTCTCAGCATTCGAGGGTCGCTAGGCCCTTCTCCAGCTTCGGCAAGTACGACGGCAACCGATGTACCGGACATAGTGGCACAGCTTGCCGGTGACATGCTGGGTACGAACGAGGGACATCCTCACGGCATTCCTTCCAATTGGGGCTTCTACGCCGGTCCCGTCATCTCTGATGGCAACCATGCAAGTACGTCCTCTAATAACAGCGGCCCGCGCAGAGCGATCGACTATTGGGGAACGGTATACATTGACGATCGTGGCAATCCATCCACAAATACCAGGGTGAACATTAGAAATTGTCAGGTGTCATGGCTGAACAGTTCCACAAACCAATGGACGAAATCGGAACCTGACACATCGCCCGAAGGTGTGGAGGACTATCCAGAGAGATTCGACGGACCCACCACCCGGACAAACGTCAGGATGGAGCCGGACAAAAGCATGTCGGTGCTACCGGTGGTCGGCAAGACCTCTCACTTCTATGGTCCTTATCCCCGTATTCCGATCGATCCGGAACACTTCGCAGGTGTCGTGAGCGTTTGCGAAATGAGACTCGTTCTGGATAATCCTGCCGGACCCGATGATCGAGCTATCGCCAGGTTCCTTGGAAATGTTGGTGGTGATTTCTATCCGGGCACGACCGGCGGCGGCATTCCGAACAACCGCGGCATTGGCGGCGGGAAGTTCAAGTACGTCAGGACAGACTGGCGATCGTTCGCCATGACGACTCTCGCGGAAAAGCAACTCAAGAGCAACCCACCTCCCATCACTTTGGTCGGCGCCGCACCGTGATCCGAACAGCGTGACTCGTCAAGTGACACGCTGCGCGGGTTCCAGCACAGCTCGTGCGTATTGCCGGACAGAGGTTAGGCGAATAGGGATCGATTGCAGCAGGCCGCGCATGTCGATGGTATCTCCGTGGGCATACTGCAGCATCAATCCAGCGAAAGACTTTTCCAAAGAATCATTGGCCGAAGCGAGCTGGTTGCGCAAGATCTCTTCAGGAATCGTCTCCACCTCGAACTTTCGGCCGCTTTCCTCTTCGAAGATCCCTACGACTTCAGCAGGGGTTAGCGCCTCGGGACCCCCCACTGCGAGCACAGATCGCGTTGCGACGCCACGAAGGGCAGGAGCAATACAGAATTCCGCGACGTCGCGATAGGAAACCCAACTGATGGGTCTCGATCCACTGCCATAAAGGCGTGCCTTACCATGAACGAAGTCGAAGCCGAGTGCAGGCGAGAGCCATACTTCCATAAACCAACTGGCCTGGATTGAGGTGAAGTCGAGATCCCGGATAGCACGCTCGACGGCACGCTTCGCTTCAGTCAACGGATACCGAACGGTGGGGTCGTTGCGGAAGGAGACATAAACGAAGCGCTTCACACCCGAGGCTTTTGCAGCGTTTGCAAGCGTGAGCTGACCTTCCAGATCGACGGTCTCAATCGAGTCACCCTGTTGCCGTGAGAGAGTTGAGGAGGCGGTGGAGATCACCACTGAAATGTCTTTGCAGGCTGCTTCAATTTGAGGAGGCTCTTTTAGATCGCCTTTGGCCAGCTCACAGCCGAGCGACCTCAGGGCGTTGACCCTGTTACCGTCAGACGTCTCTCTGAAAAGTGCTCTAACGGGTTGCCCCTCGGCTCTCAATCGTTCGCAAATGCGAGTCCCCAGTAAGCCAGTAGCACCGACGACCAAGATCATGAATCACCCCAAGTTACCTCTAAGAAGGAGATTATATTGCAACGAAACGTGATCCTTGGAAGCGCGTTCAGAATGATCCCGGCAGGTGCGCCCAGCCACTTGTCTGGTTCCTGTCGGCTACGTGGAGATTAATTCTGGCTCGACCTCTTCGTTTGGCAAAAATCGCCCTTCCGTGCTCACCCGATTGAATCGTCCCGCCTCGCCATGTTCCAATAGAGTGATCGGCCCACCGATCGGCTGCTTTCCGGCAGCGATTTCACAACAACTTAGGAGTCCCAAAGGTTGGAGCAAGCAGTTCTCGCCCTAGAAGATGGAACCATCTTCGAGGGCACCAGCTTTGGTGCGCCGGTTCGGCGCGCCGGCGAAGTCGTATTCAACACGGCCATTACCGGCTATCAGGAAATTTTCACCGATCCATCGTATTGTGGCCAGATCGTGGTGCTCACGAATCCGCAAATCGGCAACTATGGCGCCAATGCAGCCGATTCGGAAGCCGGCGCTCCGTACATCGAAGGCTTAGTCGTTCGAGAAATATCCCCGGTCGTCAGCAACTGGCGCGCGGACGATACGGCCGAGCGCTTCCTCGCCAGGCATTCCCGGCCCGTCATCGCAGATGTAGACACGCGCAAGCTGGTTCGCCTTCTGCGCGATCGCGGCGCGATGCGGGGAATCATTGCCGTTGGCGAACAGGACCAAGACGAGTTGATCCGCGCCGCCCGCTCATCCCCGCCCATGACCGGCCAGAATCTGGTCTCCCGGGTTTCGACAGGCAACCCATACGAATGGCACCAAGGCGTGGACCCTGTTTGCGTTTCCGACAAATTGCCGCCGGCGGCCGATCCGGAATTTCACGTCGTCGCTTACGATTACGGAATCAAGCGCAATATTCTGCGCCATTTAGTGCAGATCGGCGCGCGTGTGACCGTCGTTCCCGCCGCAACCGGCAGTGAAGACGTCCTCGCGCTCAAGCCGGACGGAGTCTTTCTCTCAAACGGTCCCGGCGATCCCGAGCCGCTCGAGCGGCAATCGTCCGAGGTGAAGAAACTCATCGGAAAGGTTCCGATCTTCGGTATCTGCCTGGGCCATCAGATTCTCGGCCTCGCGCTCGGCGGCAAGACTTACAAGCTGAAATTCGGCCACCACGGCGCGAATCATCCGGTTCTCAATCGAGCCACCGGTAAGGTTGAGATCACGTCTCAAAACCACGGTTTCTGTGTCGACCCGGACTCCTTGCAGGACTCCCAAATTGAGATCACGCACATGAACCTGAACGATCAGACCATCGAAGGATTCCGGCATCGCAGCGAGCCCCTCTTCTGTGTGCAGTACCACCCCGAGGCTGCCCCCGGACCGCACGATTCCAACTATCTGTTCCACGATTTCGCCGCTCTCATGAAAGAACATAAGCGCTAACGATGCCGAAACGCACCGACCTGAAGCGGATCATGATCATCGGCTCGGGGCCGATCGTTATCGGCCAAGCCTGTGAATTCGACTATTCCGGTACGCAAGCCTGCAAAGCGCTACGGCAGGAGGGTTACGAAGTCGTTCTCATCAACTCCAATCCGGCGACCATCATGACCGATCCGGAGCTGGCCGACCGCACCTATGTCGAACCCTTGACGCTCGCGTATGCCTCCGAAGTGATCCGAAAAGAGCGGCCCGACGCGCTGCTCTCTACTGTCGGCGGCCAGACCGCATTGAATTTAGCCGTTGAGCTCGCCGAATCCGGCATCCTGGACGAGTACGGCGTAGAGCTCATCGGAGCGAAAATCGCCGCCATCAAAAAAGCCGAAGACCGGCTGCTCTTCAAAGACGCCATGCGGAAAATCGGCCTCGATATGACCCAATCGCAGCTGGTCAACAATGTCGAGGCAGGTTTGGAATTCGCCAATCGTATGGGGTACCCCATCATCCTGCGGCCCAGCTTCACGTTGGGTGGAACAGGCGGTGGCATCGCCTACAATCGCGAAGATCTCGCCGAAATTTTGGAGCGCGGCCTCGACCTCTCGCCGGTTCATGAAGTGCTAGTGGAGGAAAGCGTTCTCGGGTGGAAGGAATTCGAGCTCGAGGTCATGCGCGATCTCGCCGGCAATGGCATCATCGTTTGTTCCATCGAGAATGTCGATCCCATGGGCGTTCACACCGGCGATTCCATCACGGTTGCGCCGGCCCAAACCTTGACGGACCGCGAATACCAGATGATGCGCGATGCCGCTTTGCGATGCCTGAACGAGATCGGCGTCGATACCGGTGGATCGAACGTGCAGTTTGCGATCAATCCGGAAAACGGGCGCATGGTGATCGTCGAAATGAACCCGCGGGTTTCGCGCAGCTCGGCATTGGCGTCCAAAGCGACGGGTTTCCCGATCGCCAAAATCGCTGCGAAACTCGCTGTCGGTTACCGCCTCGACGAGATTACGAACGATATCACCCGCGCCACTCCTGCCTGTTTCGAGCCCACCATCGATTACGTTGTTGTAAAGATCCCTCGCTGGCAATTTGAAAAGTTTCCGGGAGCGCAACCAGTGCTGGGCACGCAGATGAAGTCCGTTGGCGAAGTGATGGCCATTGGAAGAACATTTAAACAAGCGCTTGGTAAAGGATTGCGCAGCTTGGAAACCGGTAAGTCGTCCGGCGGCCAGTCGCTCGATCCCAACCTCATCCCTCAGCGGCTCATCACTCCCAATCCGGAACGGCTCGATTACATCCGCTTTGCATTCCGGCAGGGCTATACCGTAGACCAGATCTTCGAAATGACTAGTATCGACCCCTGGTTTTTGCGGCAGATCTCGGAAGTCGTGGCGCTCGAGACGGCTCTAGTCACGCGTACGCTTGATTCGCTTACCGCGAAGGATTTTCGCAAAGCAAAACGCGATGGCCTGGGAGATCGGCAAATTGGTGAGCTGGTCGGCGCTGAGCCCATCGAAGTGCGTGAAAGGCGCAAGAAACTCGGTGTGCAGGCGGTCTTTAATCGCGTCGATACGTGCGCAGCCGAGTTCGAAAGCTTCACCCCATATCTTTATTCGAGTTACGAATCTGAAGACGAAGCCGCTCCTGTGGATCGCAAGAAAGTGATGATCCTCGGCAGCGGACCCAACCGCATAGGGCAGGGAATTGAATTCGATTACTGTTGCTGCCATGCCTCGTTTGCTCTGCAAAGCTTCGGCTGCGAGTCGATCATGGTCAATTGCAATCCCGAAACGGTATCGACCGATTACGACACCAGCGATCGCTTGTATTTCGAGCCGCTCACTCAGGAGGAAGTTCTCAACATCTACGACGTCGAGAAACCCGACGGGCTGATTGTTCAATTCGGCGGACAAACGCCATTGAACTTGGCTTTGCCCCTGAAACAGCTTGGCCTTCCGATCATCGGCACAGATCCCAGCAACATCGATTTGGCTGAAGATCGAAAGCTGTTTGGCGCGCTGCTCAACGATCTCGGCATTCCATCGCCGGCCAATGGCTCCGCGACAAGTGTCGAAGAAGCTTGTCAGGTAGCGCAGCAACTCGGCTTTCCGGTTCTGGTGCGGCCCAGTTATGTTCTCGGCGGCCGCGCGATGGTAATCGCCTACAACGGAGAAACCGTCAGGCGCTACATGCACGAAGCCGCGAGCTTCTCCGTCAAACGTCCCGTGCTGATCGACCGGTTTCTCGAAGATGCAACCGAAGTAGATGTCGACGCGCTTTCAGATGGTGAAAACGTTTTGATCGCCGGAATTATGGAGCACATTGAAGAAGCCGGGGTGCATTCGGGCGACAGTTCCTGCGTCTTGCCGGCGTTCTCGCTTCAGCCGCACACGCTGCGAACCATCGAGGAATACACCGCCCGGCTCGCGCGCGCGCTCAATGTGATTGGTCTGATGAACGTACAGTACGCGATCAAAAACGGGGATGTCTACGTGCTCGAAGTGAATCCGCGAGCATCCCGCACGGTGCCGTTCGTCAGCAAGGCGACCGGCGTGCCGTTGCCTAAAATTGCGGTGGGCCTGATGCTTGGAAAAAAGCTGACCGATTTCACCGGCTTGACCGGCGGAGTAGTAAACGGCTCCATTCCGGTCCCAAGCTTTTTCGTCAAGAGCCCGGTCTTTCCGTTCTCTAAATTCCCCGGCGTGGATCCCGCACTGGGACCCGAGATGAAATCGACCGGTGAAGTGATGGGCGTCGGCGAAAGTTTTGGCGAGGCTTTCGCGAAAGCGCAGTTGGCCGCCGGAACGCCAATTCCGGATTCGGGCGCGCTGTTTATCAGCGTGAACGACCGTGACAAACCGGCGGCGGTCGCCGTCGCTCAAAAAATCCGCGAGTACGGCTTCGAGCTGTTTGCTACGCGCGGCACGGCGGTCGCTCTAAAAGCCGCCGGGCTTCCGGTGAAAACCGTGTTCAAAGTGAACGAAGGCCGGCCGAACGCGGTCGACCTGATCAAAGCGGGTAAATTGAACCTCGTGATCTATACGACAACCGGAGGGCATTCCTTTCCGGATGAGCAGACTATCCGTCGCAACGCCGTCACCTATCGGACCACCTGCATAACCACGATGAGCGGCGCGAAAGCAGCGGTTGAGGCGATTGCGTCGCGCCGCCGCGATCCCATTCGCATCTGGAGCTTGCAGGAATTACACGCCCGGCAAACCGTGCAGACCTCAGGCGCTTAGTGGCGGTGACGCAGCGAGACCGGTCGCGTAAAAGGCAGGAATTCTTGCATGAAGTTGAATGCCGCATCCGCGCCTAGTCCGATGAATGCGCGTATGAAGCCGCTACTGACCGATCCGGTGCTTTTCGGCTGCCAAACGTTGGTAAACTGCCCCGCGCCGAACTCGCTGATCACGCGCCCATAAGCAAATTGAGGGCGGCCCGAGTCGGTTTTGCAAATGATGACCTGCTTGATGGCGTTGAGCGCGCGTTGCTTCATCGGTTTGGCCTGCGATGGGAAATAGCGCGGGTCTTCATGAAAGGAGGATTCCAGAACCCACGCAAACGTCTGCCGTGAGAGATTGCCCGCGAACCCGGAGCCATACCGGTCTGCAAACCCGGAGAATCCTTGTCCCCATTCATGCGGCGCGTTCCGCGCTTGACCGATCGCCGCGCCCATCGCAGCGCCCACAAAACCGCGCGCCCCGAAGGATTGCAACACCCGGTACCCGAATTTGTCCCGAACGCTAAAGGGAGGCGCCGAAACGGTGGCGGGCAGCTTCTTCAGGCCGTTCGGCTGCTGCGCCGAAGGCGCTACCTGCCCCGGCTGAGGCGGGACTGTCTCTGAAAGCTCCGTCTGCCCCGGCAGACTTGCTGGAATCCACACCAGCCCCGCTGCAATGCACGTAATCAATTTCCACTTCTGCATTCAGATTCACTTGAGAGCAAGGTCGTCCTCTTCGCAGTCTCTCAGATCTTATCTGCGAGACTGCATTTCGGGCTAAAGGGCAGGATCCTGGAACAGACGAATCCCGGCGATCCCCTCCGCGCCTGCCTGCAGGCACTCCGCGGCATTGTCCCAATTGACGCCTCCGAGCGCAAACACCGGCTTCCCCAGCCGGCACGCTGCGGCCAGGCTTTGCAACCCAACGCTTTCACCTTTTCCCGGATTCTCGAACACCGGTCCAAAGGTAACGAAATCCGCGGTCGCACGCCGGACTTCGTCGAGCGTATGGCAGGAGCGCGCGACTAGTAACCCCGGCAGAATCTGGAGCGGGGCATCCGCCGGAAGATGCACGCCATCCGCGCCCGTCGCGACCGCTACATCGGCCCGCGAATTGAGCAGGATCTTGGCCGGAAGAGGCATGCGGACCTCCGTATTACGCACCTCTAGAACGGCAAGGGTGAACTCGAACAGCTCGCGTGCCGTAATGTCTTTCTCGCGAATCTGGATGAAGTCGATCCCGAGATGCATTTGGTCTCGAATGATCTCGAGCAACGGGTGAAAGCCTCCAACAGCTTTCCGGTCCGTGATGTAATACCGTTTCATTTCCCGATGAAGTATACAGCAGCAGGCGGAAACTCCAGGCGCAACGAATCGGCGGAACGCAACTCATCCCAATCCGCAGCGCTGACGGTTGCCTCCAGCTCGTGTTCGAAGCGGATGCGAACTCCACCGGGAACCGTAGCACTTTCGAGCATCCGCACGGCGAGTTGATTCGAACCTTTGCGCTGTCCCGCTGCGCGCACTTGCATTTCAGAGGACCGCAGGCAAAGGAAGCCGTGATCTCCCAAAAGATGGCCGGGCAGGTAGGGACCTTCTAGTTCGTCATCGAAAACCCGCAGCCGGCTGGTATCGCGGCCCGGATCGAGAGCCGTGATCGTAGCCGGAAGAATATTGTGAATCCCCAGTGTCCGCGCCGCCTCCAACGTGGCAGGCTTCTGCATGACCGCTTCTTTCTCGCCGCATTGCAGAAACTTGCCTTCGTGCATCAGGCAAACCGAATCCGCGGTTTCAAAGCATTCCTCTAGATCGTGTGTCACCAACAGCACTGGCACTTCAAGCCGCGCGCGAGTTTGCTGCAGCACTTCGTAGAAAGCGCGACGGAGCCGCGGATCCAATCCACGCGTGGGCTCGTCCAGCAGCAACAGACGCGGTTCGGTCACCAGAATGCGGGCCAGTGCCGCGCGCTGTTTCTGCCCTCCGGAGAGTTCCGCCGGCATTCGCGCCGCCAGTTCCGTCAATTCGAAGCTTTCAAGCAGCTCGTTGATCCGCCGATGCCGGTTCAGTGGGCGCTTCGTTTCTGAACGTGCCACCGCAGCCGCGAATCGGAGATTATCGCGCACCGTCATGTGTGGAAACAGCGCGTGGTCCTGAAAAATATATCCACAGCGCCGTCGTTGCGGGGGAACGTGAACCTGTGTTGCGCCATCGAACAGCAACTCGTCGTTTACCAGAATGCGTCCCTCATCGGGTCGCGCGAATCCGGCAATGCAGTTTAACGTCAGCGTCTTTCCGGCGCCGCTCGAACCGAGCAGTACCGTAATTCCCGGTCCGGTTCGAAGGTGAACGTTCAGCTCGAATGCCTTGCAATCGCGAGCCGGCGGAAACCGTTTCAGAAGACGGGCGTCGATAACGCTCGAAGGGGGCGTGCTCAAGCGGCACTACTCAGACGTGAGGTTCTGGATGCGTAGCTCGCAGACCAGAGCAGCGCCAGGGCGGCAAGCGACACCAGCAGCACCAAAACACGGGCTAAGCGGCCGTTTCCGGATTCCACGGCATCGTAGATTGCCACCGACAAGGTTTGCGTTCGCCCCGGGATGTTGCCTGCAACCATAATCGTGACCCCGAAATCGCCCAAGGAGCGCGCGAAGCTGAGCGTTGCCAGCGAAGTCAGTCCGCGCCGCGCGAGCGGGAGCGTAACGCGCCAGAAGGTCCGCCATTCCGATGCGCCCAGACTTTGCGCGGCCCACTCGTAACGGTAATCGACGCCTTCCAAAATCGCACGCGCGGCTTTGATGTAAATAGGTGCTGAATGAAGGAAGGCCGCCACCACCGCCGCTTGCCACGTGAATACCAGCGGTTGCCCGAACAATGCCTCATAGCCTCGGCCGAGCGGCGAAGCGCGTCCCACCAGCACCAGCAGATAATAACCGAGAACCGTGGGAGGCAGGACCAGCGGCAGCGTTATCAACGAATCCAGCAGGTTTTTCCCTCGAAAATTTTTGTGGGAAAGTAAGTACGCTAGTAGCGTTCCGGCGCTTAAGACAAATACCGTAGCCAGCGCTGCTACGCGAAGACTCAACCAGAGCGGAAACCAGTCTATGGAAGTGGCTGGGGCCATCGGCGGTGACGAGAAAGACGATTATATCGGTGCCTGCAATCCGCTACCGCACGCCTCCTTAGAGTTGGCGTACGATGGAACTGGCATCATCCGAGCTCTCGAGAGCCGATCCGAAGAAAGGAGCGATCCCTGTATGAATCTGATCTTTCACGCGAGTCTCTGCGGAGGTCTGATCGTCCTCGCTGTTGCAGTGAGTTTGTACCGCAGATGGCTTGAAAATCATTGCGACAACTACCTTCATCTACATAACGATGCGCATGACGCAACCATCACCAGCGCGCAAACTGCCGTGGGCAAGCGCCTTGAGATGCTGGGCAAACTTCGAACTGGTCTGATCGTCGCGGTAATCCTTTATGCGCTGGCGATAGCGGCCTTCGCCGTTTACACGGCCTGGAACAATACGGGAACCTAAGCTGCTGCGCCGCCAGACCGGGCCGAGCGGCCCCGGCAATTAGACTAGAACAATGCGCCTCTGCCGTATTTGGCTTGTAGTGAACGTGTGCCTGTTGTGCAGTCATTCAGTCATCGCGCAAGATGCCACATGGCGCTTTGCCGTTTCCGGCGATTCACGAAACTGCGGCGACATTGTGATGCCCGCAATCGCGAAAGGCGCTGCTGCCAATCACGCAGCCTTCTATTGGCATCTCGGCGATTTCCGCGCCATCTACCGGTTTGATCAGGACTACTGGCAATTGCACAAACCGGCCGACCCGAGCGCGGCAAATATCGCAGTCTACCTTGCCAATGCCTGGCAAGACTTCATCGACAATCAGCTTCGTCCTTTCGGAGATATTCCCGTCTATCTTGCGTTTGGCAATCACGAGCTCATTCCGCCGAAGACGCGCCAGGATCTGATCGCGCAATTTGCCGGATGGCTCGACGCGCGGCCTATACGCGAGCAGCGCTTGAAAGACGATCCCCGCGATTACCAGGTGCGCGGCTACTATCACTGGCTGAAGAACGGTCTGGACTTCATCACGCTCGATAATGCCTCTCCCGATCAATTCGATAACCAGCAGATGAAGTGGCTGAGCGGGGTCCTCGCGCGCGATGCGGGCGATAGTTCGGTTCGGGCGCTGATCGTCGGCATGCATGAAGCACTCCCGGAAAGCATTTCGGACAATCACAGTATGAGTCAATCCGCGCAAGGCGTGGAGAGTGGCGAGAAGGTATATGGATGGCTGCTTGAGTGGAAAGCGAAGACTAAGAAGCCCCTCTACGTTCTCGCCAGCCACTCGCATTTTTATATGGAAGGAATTTTCAACACGGAATACTGGCGAACGCACGGCGGTGTCTTGCCCGGCTGGATTATCGGAACGGCAGGAGCCGAGCGGTATCCGCTACCGCCGAACGCGAAAGATGCGATCGCTGCCAAGACGCACGTCTACGGCTATCTCCTGGCGACGGTCGGCAGTTCCGGCGAAAATCCGGTTCACTTCGATTTTCGGGAGTTGAGCGAAACCGACGTCCCCCCCGAAGTGGTAACTCGTTTCACGCCCCAGCTTGTCCATAGCTGTTGGACCGGGAATCCGTAATGGGTGAGCGCACGCGCTCAAGCCGTAGTGAACTGGCGGCGCGCATACGAAACCCGGAGATGGTTGTAAATAACGCGCAGGATTGCGATAACCGGCACGGAAAAGAACATCCCCGCGATGCCCCCCAGCCGTTCGCCGGCAAGTACTCCGAAGAGAACTAAAAGAGGATGTAGCTCGATACCGGCGCTCATCAGATACGGATTCAGCACGTAATCCTGGAAAATGCGAAAGCAGCCCCAAAATACGACGATCCACAGCAATCCGCCCGAGCTGGTGACGATACAAACGATCAGCATGATCACCAGCGCCGCCGATGGTCCAATTACCGGGATGAATTCGAGCAGCGCTGCAACACCTGCAAGCAATAGCTCGTATGGGTAACGCATCGCGCTCAGGAAAATACTCCACGCGATGAAACTTACGAGTGACAGCATGACCAGCGCGCGGATGTAATTCCTCAGAACCATGTGGATATCGTCGACAATCAGCTCCACCGTCGTGCGATCGTGCCTTTCTTCGACTGCGCCCAGGAAGCCTTGTCTGATAGAGTAGGCGTCTTTTAGAAAGAAGAAGGCCAGGATCGGAATCAGGATGATAGGGAGAAGGTCGCCAAGCCCCGACAGGATCTGGGTACCCGCACGTTGAAGAAAGGGAACGACGCTGGTCTCCAGGTTTGTGGCTGCCCGGCTCATCGCGTTCAGGGCCTGAACCCGTATTGGTTCCAGCCATGGAGGTAAAGCAACCGTGGCCAATTTACCTCCACTGAGCAGCCTAGGCAGACTCTTGAACAGATTGGTCGCCTCGGTAGTCAGTCGAGGCAGCAGCTCAAACCCTAGTAATACGAGCAGACCGATAAGTGCGATATAGACGATTCCGAGCGCAAGATTACGGCGCTTCGGCATGAGACGCTCAACCAGGCCGACAACCGGTGAAAGCATATAAGCAAGGAAGATGGCGCCCGCAAAAATAAGGATCGTCGCCCGTATGTAATACACGATGACGAGCAGCAGACTGAAAAGGAAGATCGTCCAGGCAATTTTGAGCGCTCGCTCATCGATGCCCAACATGATTGTTAGACTAGCAGGTGCTTAGGGCTTTCCAGGTTGGATGCAAAGTTTCGCGCGTGACATGCGCCGTCTGACGAAAGAGTTGCAGGAGCTGCAGCAAAAGCTTCGGGCAGGCGGCGGCGACAAAAAGGTTCAGAAGCAGCACGCCGACGGCAAGTTAACGGCCCGCGAGCGCATCGATCGTCTGATCGACAGCGGGACGATGTTTTTGGAAATCGGCCTGCTCATCGCCTACGACAAATACGACGGGCAGGCGCCAGCCGCGGGAGTGGTCACTGGTCTCGCCAAAATCGAAGGCCGGCCTGCAGTGATCGTCGCTAATGACGCAACCGTGAAAGCGGGCGCGTGGTGGCCTGAAACGATCACCAAGATACTGCGCGCCCAAGAGATCGCGATGCGTAATCGAGCGCCCATCATCTATTTGGTGGATTCGGCGGGCGTGAACCTGCCCTTGCAGGATGGGATCTTTCCCGGCCAGTATGGAGCCGCGCGAATCTTCTATTACAACTCGTTGATGAGGCGGCGCATGCATCTTCCGCAGATTGCCGCGGTCATGGGTCCATGTATCGCGGGCGGCGCATACCTGCCCGCCCTGAGCGACGTGGTCATCATGGTAGAGAACACCAGCTTCATGGGCTTGGGCGGTCCGAACCTGGTAAAAGGCGCGGTCGGACAAGTCATCGATGCGGAAACGCTCGGGGGCGCCAGGATGCATACCACGATCAGCGGCGTCGCCCATTACCGCGCTGCGACCGACGAGGCTTGTCTAAATCTCGTTCGCCAGCAGTTCCGTCAGATGCCCCAGCCCTTCGCTGCGCATCACGGCAACAACCCCAAATTGCCGGCCGACGGTCTTTACGACGTGCTCCCCGCCGATCATCGCCTGCCCTATCGCATGGAAGATCTGTTGGAGCGAATCGTCGACAGCGATGACTATCTGGAGTTTCAACCGGATCATGCTCCTGAGTTGCTATGTGCAGCGGCTCGTCTGAACGGCCGCAATGTCGGCATCATTGCCAATCGCCGGGGGTTCTTGAAAACTCCGTCTGGACCTCGAGTTGGCGGCATTCTCTATCCCGAATCCGCCCGGAAAGTTGCTTATTTCGTGGAGAATGCCGAGCGCCGGCACCTGCCCTTGTTATACGTTCAGGATGTCTCCGGGTTCATGGTGGGTGTGGAGGCGGAAACCGCCGGTATTATCCGGGCCGGTGCCGACATGGTCGAGACCATGGCCTGCGCGACGGTTCCGAAAATTGTGCTGACTGTGAATCATGCGAGCGGCGCCGGCTATTACGCCATGGCCGGGCAGGGCTTCGATCCGAACTTCACGTTTAGCTGGCCGACCGCGCGCATCGGAGTAATGGAGGGCGATGCCGCGAGTCTCGCAATTTATGGTCCGGAGCTGGACAAGCTGAAAGCCGCGGGCCAACCCGTACCCAAGGAATTGCAAGCGAAAATCGAGCAGACGCGCGCCGATTATGAGCGCTGGCTGGATGCCAAATACGCTGCCGCTCGCGGTCACTGCGATGCGATTATCGATCCTCAGGATACGAGACAGGTTCTGGACTTTGCTTTCGATCTGGCTTGTGCGAATGTCAAGCCGGAGCATCTGCCTTTGGAATTGTTGACGTTCGATACGGACGCGAACCGCCAAGCGGAGCGCGTCGGAGATTAACCGCAAACGAACGGGACTACTTGGAGGGGACCATGGAAGTCGTAGTCGAGCGGAAAAATCGAGTTCTGCACATTATGCTCAACCGGCCGGAGAAGCGCAATGCGCTTACTTCCGGCATGTGTGCCGGCATCGTCGAAGCCATTCGGGCGGCGCAGACCGAACACGAGATCGGTGCGATTTTTATGTGTGCCAGCGGGCAGGTGTTTTGCGCCGGCATGGATCTGGATGAGGCTGCCGGCATGCACGACGACGATCTCGCCGGCCTTCATGACGATCTGTTCAGCATCGGCGCACACTCGGCGAAACCGATCATAACCTGCGTCAACGGCGCCGCGCTGGGTGGAGGATTAGGGCTGGTCGCGCAAGGGCATGTTGTTCTGGCCGGTCAAGGCGCGGTATTCGGGTTATCGGAAATTCGCATCGGTTTGTGGCCATTTCTCGTCTACAGGGCCGTGGAGGCCGCACTCGGCGCGCGGCGAACTCTCGAGCTCAGTCTCACGGGCAGAATGTTTTCCGCCCACGAGGCCTTACATTGGGGACTGGTGCATCACGTTTGTCCCGCAGCCGAGATCGGCGATCGCGCGAAAGCGGCTGTACGCGAGCTGTCCAAGGCTAGTCCGGCGGCTATTGCGGCAGGCATGCAGTACTTCCAGCGCTCCCGCGGGCAGTCCTGGCGAGCGGCCGGCGAACTCGCTAAACAGTTACGAAGCGATCTCATGAAGAGCGCGGATTTCAAGGAAGGATACGAGGCGTTCAAGCACAAACGCGAGCCGAATTGGCCTAGCATGCTCGCCTGATCCGATGCATCGGAAGAAGCGAGGTGCGTCGATCCTCGCCTGCCTATTGATTATTTCGACAAGTGTTCTTGCACAGGGGAATGCCCCAACCTTTTATAAAGACGTTCTCCCGATTCTTCAGCAGCACTGCCAAAGCTGCCATCGGGAGGGCGAAATGGCGCCGATGCCACTCGAGACCTATTTACAAGTCCGGCGCTTTGCTGCGCCCATCCGGCAGGCCATAGAAGACAAGAGCATGCCGCCCTGGTTTGCAGACTCATGCTGTGGCCATTTCTCGAATAATCCGTCGTTGACACAACAGCAGATCGCCACGATTTGCACGTGGATGGACGCGCACGCACCCGCCGGGGATGCACGCGATGCCCCGCCCGCCGTGCATTGGACCAACGGATGGAACATCGATGTACCCGACGTCGTTTTCCAGATGCCGGTTGCCAAGCACATACCCGCTTCCGGCTACATACCGTATCAATTCGTCATCATCCCAACCCATTTCAAAGAAGATCGTTGGGTGCGGATGTCGGAGATCCGGCCCAGTAATCGCATGGTTGTGCATCACGCCGTGGCGTATATCCGCGATCCTCAATCGAAGTGGCTGCGTGGCGCACCTGTGGGCATTCCATTTAGCGCGGACGATCTCCCGACGGAAGCTCTTCGCCGCGACGCCATGTTTACGACCAGCGACATTTTGCTGGTCTATGCTCCGGGCAGTCTGCCGGACCAATGGCCGCAGGGTTTCGCAAAACTGGTACCCGCGGGTTCCGACATCGTCTTGCAAATGCACTATACGGCACATGGCCACCCGATGGAAGATCGCACTGCCGTGGGTCTGGTGTTCTCAAAAGTTCCGCCAGGCAAACGCGTATTAACGCTACAACTGACGAACGACCGGTTTCTGATTCCTCCCGGCGATCCGGATCACCGTGTCGAAGTACACGGGACGATTCCGAATGACGCGCTCCTGCTGAGCTTTTTTCCGCATATGCACCTGCGAGGAAAAACCTTCGAGTACAACATCATCGAATCAGGAGGCCGGGTTCGTACGTTGCTCCGCATACCGCATTACAACTTTTTCTGGCAGCTCAGCTATCGTCTGGCGGATCCGATTTTCTTAAAGGGCGGGACCGTATTGCAGGCCGTCGCTACATTCGATAACTCGAAGAACAACCCACATAATCCCGATCCCGATTCAGCCGTGACTTGGGGTGAGCAGACTTGGGCAGAGATGATGGTCGGCTTCTTCGATGTTGCCGTCGATCCGTCAGTAGACAAGAAGAAATTCTTCATCCGCGGCGGAAACCGCCACGAATGAAAAAGTTAGCCGCTTTGATCCTCCGGCCTGAACTCTTCCAGCTCAAACGAGTGCCGCACGATCGCTCTCAGCTCGTCTAGCGATTGAATTTCGCCGGTTCCCATGGCCTGGGTCAGAGCGTTTCCGGCTGCAGTCGCCTCCGTCGGCCCGGCGATGACCCGTCGCCCGGTTCGGTTGGCTGCAAGCTGATTCAGTAGACGGTTCCGGGAACCGCCGCCCACGATATGAATTACTTCGATTGTCCTGCCGGTGAGCCGCTCCAATGACACGAGCGTTTGGCGATAGCGTTCGGCGAGGCTTTCCAGGATGACGCGGACGATTGCGCCGACACTTTGCGGGACTTCCTGCCCCGTTCTGCGGCAATACTCACAAATCCGATCCGGTAGCTTGCCGGGGGACATAAACTGTTCGAGATCGAGCAGTGTCTGTGCCGGTTTGCTCGCCGCCGCCTGCTCCATCAGGTCCGAGTACGCGTACTCCTGACCATCCTTAGCCCAAGCGCGCCGGCATTCCTGCACCAGCCACAGCCCTGGAATGTTTTTCAAGAAACGGATCTTGTCCGATACGCCGATCTCGTTCGTGAAATTCGCCTCCAAGCGATTGCGCATTGATGATCGGCTCCTCCACTTCCACGCCCATCAGGGACCATGTTCCCGAACTGATGTAGCACCAATTCGTGGACTCCTCCGCCGGTACAGCGGCAATTGCCGATGCTGTGTCATGAGAGCCCGTGGCAAACACCGGCATGTCGCGGCTGAAGCTGCAATAATCCCGAAGATAGGGCAGAAGTGCTCCAATCTCGGTACCGGGATCCGCTAACTCGGCAGGATTCCCCCCGGTAGGCCGAGCTTCCGCAGCATGTCGGTTGCGAAGCGTTTGTGTGACCGGATCGTAGAACTGAGAAGTGCTCGCAATCGTGCGCTCGGCAACGGCCGTGCCGGTTAGAAAATAATTGAATAGATCCGGCATGAACAACAGCGTGGAGGCCATCTCCAGAATGTGCGGAGAATCCCGCCGGATTGCATAAAGCTGGTATAGCGAATTGATGTCCATGAACTGGATGCCGGTCTGCCGGAAGATCTCTTCACGCGGCACTGTTTCGAAGACGCGCTGTGAAATCGCGTTTGTGCGAGGATCCCGATAGTGTCTGGGGTTTTGTAAAAGCTCGCCGTCGGGACCGAGCAGACCAAAATCTACGCCCCACGTATCGATACCGATCCCCTCGAGTTCCGTCGCGGTTTGACGCGCAGCGCGGATGCCTTGGCAGATCTCATGAAACAAACGCAAACTGTCCCAGTACAAGCCAGAGGGAAGTTGAACCGGCGTATTCGGAAAACGATGTACTTCGGTGAGCTGAAGTTTGTGGTCTCCCAGTTTGCCCACAATGGCGCGGCCGCTTTCCGCGCCCAAATCCAATGCCAGATATTGGCGCTCCATCGCTCAGTGTTTGGCTCCGCCGGCAACCGCGGCAGTGACGGTGGGCTCAGCGCTGGAGTTTGAACCCATGAGGTGAGCTTCAAGCATAATCAGCAACGCCACCATCAAAACCACGATAGATCCAATTGCCGGCAGCAGCATTACATACCGAATGCCAAAATATCCATCCACGTAGCCCAGAATCCAGGGAGCGAGCATGGCGCCCGTGATGGCGATAGAAAAGAGGCCGTTGTAAAAGCCGGGGTGATACGCGAAGCGATCGTCCAGTTGCTCGGCGATTAATGGATAGATGGGCGCAAATCCTGCGCCGATGACGATCGCCGCGAACCACGCGCCCGTCATTGAGGTCGTGAAGCTCAACAGCAGGTAGCCAACATCGCGGTGACGATGCTTGCCAGCAGCAGTCGCCGATGATTCATGCGTGGGAGCAGCGGGCGAATCGCAAGACGTCCGATCATCAAGGCAGAGAAGTAGACTGCCAGCGCGAATATCGCCCAAACCGGGTTCGCACCCAGCCGATGCACCAGGAACAGGGGCAGCCACCCGGCGATCGCCCATTCATTACCGAATTGAAAAAACAACAAAAGGCTGAATAACAGCGCGGCAATACTCCGCAGGCTGCGGAGCGTCTCACGAATCCGGTTCTCCTCTTCGCGGGCCCGGGCGGGCGCCAATACCGGCGGAAATTTATTGCCGGCGTAAACGACAAGATAAATGAGCGGCACAATCGCCAGCAAGGCTGTTTCGATGCGTACCGATCCGGCAAAGTAGGTAATCGCCACCATCAACGTGGAAACCAGACAACCGGCGCCAAATAGAGCACCCGCCAGATTCGCAAGTGCAGCCGGAGCTTTAGCCAAATAAGGCTCGACTGCGTACAGCAGTGCCGTGGCGAGCGCTCCTCCCGCAGCGCCGACGAAACCGAGTCCGGTTATGCGCCAGAGCGCTGGAATGGGAGGCACGGCGAAGGACAAGAACAGTAGACTGCCGAATGCAATCGCACACGCCGCAAAGGCCACGGTGCGAATCGGTACCCTGAACAGCAGTCGCTGCGCAATCGCGGCTGCAATCACATATCCGGCATTCAGGGCCAGAAAATGCAACCCGATCAATTGCGGCTCGGTGTCGATGTGATACCGCCACGCGATCAACACAGACCCAAGCAACCCTATGAGAATTCCCAGCAGAAGGAAGCCATAGATCCACTCCCGGGCTTGGCGGTCGTTTGCAATCAGTACTGAGATTTCATTGCGACTCGTTGACACGTTACGAACGTAATTTATAAAATGGAAGCATCACTGAGGAAGGAGGTGGTCCAGTCGAATGAATTCTGGTAGTGACTGTAGCATACAATCCACGCGCGAGGTGGCCGACTCTTAAAGTCGCCGTTCGTACGTTCAGGTGTCGTTTCAGTGACGAGGCCGAAGTTCCTGTGGACCGGCCGCCCCGTCGCGCGTAACGTAGCTAGAGTATAAAGCCGCAAGGCAAGGCGAAGCCCCGGTTGTGCGCCTAGTAGGGCGTGCAATCGGGGCTTTGCGCGTCGATATCGTCTTTTTGCTAAAATGAGACTTACCCCTCCCGATTTGAAAGGACTCCAACGGAAATGAAAGCAGGGATTCATCCCGCCTACGACGAAGTGAATGTCATCTGCGCCTGCGGATCTACATTTCACACGCGATCGACCCATAAAGGCGACCTGCGCGTCGAAATTTGCTCGAGCTGCCATCCGTTCTTCACCGGACGTCAGAAACTGGTGGATAGGGAAGGTCGTGTAGACCGCTTCCAGAAGAAATTTGCGAAGGCACGCGAGCTGCAGGCTCAGAAAAAAGCCGCAACCGACGCAAAGAACGCCAGGAAAGTGCAGTAGCCGCAAGCTCGCCGCTCAGGGCGGACTTTTTATTGCGGTGCCACGAGCCCCTTCCGAATCGCGAACAGCACCAGTTCAGCGGTCCGATGGATATTCATCTTTTCCATTAAGTTTGCCCGGTGAACGGAAACTGTATTGACACTTAGATCGAGCAAACTCGCGATCTCTTTATTCGACTTCCCCTGTGCGATGAGCTGCAGTACCTGCTTCTCGCGCCCGGTAAGTTTATTGATTTCATCATCCTGCTCCTGGGCGACATACTTCAGGCCAGTTCCCATGAAGCGTTTGCCTTCTGCGACGGTGCGGATTGCGCCCACCAGGTCAACGTCGATTGCGCTCTTCAGCAGGTAGCCTTTCGCGCCGGCGTCCAGGGCGTTCCGGACGTAGTTGTCTTCAGCGTGCATGCTCAGCACCAGCACCTCCGTGCCCGGAAGGTGCTTGACCACCTCTTTCGTCGCCTGCACTCCGTCTAACTCGGGCATCGAGAGGTCCATAACCACGACCTTCGGTTTTAATTCGTAGGCCATGCGAATGGCTTCCACGCCATTGCTGGCTTCGCCCACGACTTTCATGCTTTCTTCGTCTTCGAGGATGCGTCGGAATCCCCGCCGCACCAGGCTGTGATCGTCTACAAGCAGAACTGTTATCTCTTCATTCATGATTTACGGCTCACTACCTCTCCCAGAACTTCGGTTTCCACAACTTCCGATACATCATCGTCGTGCGTGACGGGCATGACAAGGGTGACTGTCGTGCCCGCGCCTGGCGCCGATGATATGTCTAACGTGCCATGGAGCAATTCGGCTCGTTCGCGCATCGCGATCAGGCCGAGGCCGGGCTGATCTTTCCTGGATGGCGGCATGCCAATCCCGTAATCCTGCACGCTCACCGTCAGCAGGCCGGATGAAAAAACCAGCGTGATTTCCGCCAGCTTTGTGCGCGAGTGTTTGGCCGCATTGTTCAATGCCTCTTGAACAATTCGAAAACAGTGAATTGCGGGTTGGCCCACAATCCGGACCACGGGTCCGTGGACCGTAGCCGTGGTCTGAATGCCGGTTTGACGTTCGAAATATATCCGCGTACCATTCGATTCCTTTGGCCAGACCGTAGTCGTCCAAAATTGCCGGATGCAGCATCTGCGACAGGCTGCGCATCTTTTCGAGCGTGTTATGCGTGATCTCGCGAACTTCGCTCAATTCCGTGCGAAGCGGCGAATCCGGGGGAACTCCTTTTCGCTCGGCCCTGCCAAGCATAGCGCTCACGGCAGTCAGAATTTGTCCAAATTCGTCGTGCAATTCACGCGAAACCGACCGCAACACCTCCTCTTGGAGATTGATGAGGCGGACCGCGAGCACACGATGCTGGCGCGACAGCGAGGTCAGTCTTTGGAAGAGCCGGCGATTGGAATAGATCAGGTAGAGGGTTGTAGCGGCTATCGCGAGTATGGTTGCCGCGAGAAAGCCGTAAGCATTCCACTCCGCGCGATCGTAAATAGCGGAGACTTTCTGATCCGCGCCTTCCTCGGCTTCTGTATTGCGCTGCAGCAAGCCGGAAACTTCGGTGGCGAGCAAGGGTTGCTGCACAGATAGTTCGGTGAGAATGAGCTTCCGGGCAACTGCCGCATGATCGGCTGCCGCCTGGCGGAAGACTTCGTCTGAGGTCCGCCACAACTGATCCAACAGGGGCTTGAGCTGGCCTTGTTTATCACGCCAGGCCGAAGGCCGCAATCGCGCGTCTGCCCGCAGCACAGCTTCCAGGCTCGTTCTCAAACGGGCGAATTCACCCCGATACTCGAGTATCTCGGATGCACGCGATGCCTGGCTCATATCCCGCAGATTCAGCCCAATCATATTTAGATCGTTTTGCACCTTCAGAAGGAGCAGAGAATCGTGCTGATTCAGGTCGATGGTATTGCTTTGCAGCTTGCGCAAGCCACTGATCTGGTAGATCGCATACCAGGAGAAAGACAGCACGGCGGCCAGTGTGACCAACAGGCCGAAAAGCAGGCGAATTGTAGGGGATTTCGTCATTCCGGCTGGGGGACCGGCTAAGGGGATCGCCAATTTCAGTTCCGCGTTAACTCCTTTCGACGCTTAAAACTGGCCGAAGACCCGGAATTTTAGGAGCCTTATAGATACATATGAGGTCTGTCACAATAAAACTGACGAACGAACCGGCGAATTTGTTGCTTCCGATCGGGCTATGAATACGAGCGAGCAAGACCAGCAGATTGGCAGGATCTACCGGCACAAGACAGATCATCGCAAACGGTTGGCCTTTGTCGAGGCGGAGCTCGGCGGCATCGTCAACCTGCTGCGGAAGGCTGCAAGCCAGCTAGACGCCTTACTCGCCAAGCAGCCGTCGGAACTAAATTCAACCTTATCGCAGTTGAATATCGATCACCTGCTGCGCCTCGTCGCGGAACGGGAGCAACTGCACAGGAAGATCGCCGATGCCAATAATGACTTGAGGCGGCTGGGGGTCCAACTGTAAAAGCGGCTTTCCGTCCTGCGCGGCTGACGAGCCCGCGCTCCAAACGAAGACTGAGATACTTTCAGGTATGCCGTGTCCGTACTTCGAGCCGCAGCGCATCGCAAACGATTCGCAGCACCCGAATGCCCGGATGCCGTTGGTCAACGAGTACGACGGGTTATGTCATGCCGCTGGATCTGCGACCCCCAGCCCGGCTCCGCTTCGGTTTCGCTGCTGCAATCACGGATATTCGCGCGGTTGTTGCGACCGTTTCCCGGCGACTGAGCGCCGGTCCGGGCTGCGATATACGGTCGTCCGGCGCAATGAACTGGTGGTCGAGGTCCTCTGCGTTGACGAGCAGGAGTACGCGCCTGTAGGATGGCGTTCCGTTCAGTACTCCATTCCATCCGGGTGCCTGGACCCCGAACCGGTCGATACTTGCGCGCGGGCACAAATCATCGCGTTCTGCCGGAGCTATTTGAAACGCTTCTCCGATTGATCGCATAGCTTTCTGCCTTATGTCACAGACCGACCCTAGTCCAATCATTGTGGATTCCGATCCATCCGCGCCCATTCGGACCGTTCGAATGTCGCAATCCGACTACTCTGAAATCTGTCTTCCTAACGATGCAAATCTGCTTGGCAACATGCTGGGAGGACACGTCATGCACCTGGTCAACCTGTGCGGCGCAATTGCAGCCATTCGCCACTCCCGGTGCACGGTCGTGACCGCCGCTGTCGATCAGATGAGCTTTCTGCATCCGATTCGAATCGGCGAGCTGGTGAAGCTACGGTCTCAAGTCAATCGCGTTTTTCGTACGTCCATGGAAGTAGGAGTAAAGGTATGGGTGGAGAATCTCCAAACTGGCGAGGTGAAACATACCTCGTCTGCATATCTAACGTTCGTGGCGCTGGATAGAGCCGGGAATCGCGTTCTCTTGCCTCCCATTGCGCCCGAGACCGAGGAAGAAAAGCGGCGGTACCAGGAAGCGGCAGAGCGCCGAAAATATCGGCTCGCCTTCAAAGACAAAACCAGAGAAACGGCCGACCAGTAGAACTTCGGTCTCCATTATGTCGTCGTGCCCAATCGCGATCCGGGTTTTGAGGAGCTATTTTGGCCCAATTCATGTTTGCGACCGGAATTGAGAACAGCTATCCAACCATAGGCTTGCCTGACGGATTCAGCAAGCGCGTGGACGAAATGGAGAAATGCAAGCACTACGACTATTGGCTTGAAGATTTCGAGCTCGTTCGGGAGATGGGCATCGAGTTTCTGCGTTACGGTCCGCCCTACTACAAGACCCATCTCGGTCCCGGCAAATACGATTGGGAGTTCACCGACGCGACATTTCGACGTCTCCGGGAGCTAAAGATCCATCCAATTGCCGATCTCTGCCATTTTGGCGTTCCCGACTGGATCGGCGGCTTCCAGAACCAGGATTGGCCGGAGCTTTTCGCCGAATACGCCAAGGCCTTCGCTCAGCGGTACGAGTGGGTGCGCTTCCTCACGCCCATTAATGAAATTTACATCGCTGCCGTCTTCTCCGCGCAGTTCGGGTGGTGGAATGAGCGGCTTCACAGTGACCGTGCGTTCGTAGCCGCTTTGCACAACCTCTGTAAAGCGAACGTTCTGGCGATGCATGCCGTGCTCGACGTCAATCCCAAAGCCATTTTCGTTCTAAGCGAGGCTTCCGAGTTCAACCATCCCCGCACTCCAAGCTGCGCCGGCGTTGCGTATACGTACAATCAGCGCCGCTTCCTTTCGCTCGACCTTACATTCGGCCATCCTGTCACATTCGATATGTACGAGTACCTGATGGACAACGGCATGACCAGGGAGCAGTATCACTGGTTTTGCAATAACCACCGTAAAGAACATTGCGTGATGGGAACCGACTACTACGAGACCAATGAACACCTCGTCAGCGATGATGGCACGGTAAGTCCCTCGGGCGAAGTGTTCGGATATTACGTCATCACGCATCAATACTTCGATCGCTATCACTTGCCGGTGATGCACACCGAAACGAATCTCCCCGATGCGGAACGCGCGCCCTCCTGGATTCGCAAGGAATGGGCGAATGTTCATCGGCTCCGCGAAGATGGCGTGCCTATTCTAGGCTTCACGTATTACAGCCTCACAGACCAGGTGGATTGGGACACCGCTCTGGTTGAGGACAATGGCAACGTTAATCCGCTCGGACTCTACGACCTCGCACGGAAAATCCGGCCTGCCGGCGAAACGTATCGGGAGATCATCAGCCAGTGGCGTCACATCCTGCCGACGCAAAGCCATAGCCTATATCTAAACTGCTGAGAGCCTGCCGTACTCTGTTTCGCCTGCTACTCGGGTTCAGCCTTGTACATGTACTTGATGCAATGCTTGAACAGCAGCAGATTCGGCGCTCCGTCACGATTCAGCTTCAGGCAGTCGCGATCATACCATTCGATGACGCCCTCCAGTTGTTCGCCATCGGTAAGCACCACCGTCATGTGTGTCTTACTCTGCATCTGCTTCGAGTAGTAAAACTGCTCGGCATTGGTCTGGTCCGGCGGCGTGCTCTTCTTAGCCGCCGGCGGACGCCGGTTCGGATCTTTGATGTCTCCCGCCAAAGTACGGGCGGGTTTTCTGATAAGGGACTCCAGGCGCTTCTCCTCGATCATTTGTCCTCAGGGATTTTTCGTGCTCGCCGAAAGCGGACGAGGGGTTTTCCCTCTTAGGTGCTGCCGCTTTCCCGCGCGTTACGCAAATTAATAATCATAGCGTCGAGCGCTGCAGTTTTTTGAATATTTCGACGTACCATCAACACGAGTTCATCCAGTAAGCGCACCGCGCGCTCCATCCAGGTGAAATCGACGGCCCTGGAAATTTGGACCAGCCGCGGCTGGATATCGCGATTCTTGGCGGCGGAGCGGCCGTGAAGTGCCGCAAGAACGTCTTCGAGAATGCCGTACGTGAGCTTCAGGTAAGCCTCCAGCTTTTCGGATTTGCTGGCGGTGAACGGCTCCGATTGCTGAAGCCACGCGGAAAAAGGAATGAGCCCGGCGGCACACTCGAACGCGGCCAGCATCAAGTTGCGCTGGTTGCGGAACTGGTCGATATCGAGCGAAGCCGCCATCCCGGGGCTGCCTTCGCCCAGCGCAATGCGAGTCTGCTCGTCCGGCAGCGAGCGGGCGCGGGCGAACTCGATCATCTCCTCATCGCTCAGGCGCCCCAGTTGTAAGACGAATGAGCGGGACCGGATCGTGGGTAAAACATCGTAAAGATTCTCCGTCGTGGCGATGATTACCAGGTGTTCGGGTGGCTCCTCCAGCACCTTCAGAAGAGAGTTGGCGGATTGCTCATTGGCCCGGTTGAGGTGGTCAATCAGAAAGACGCTGTGCGACCCGCGAACCGGTTTGAGGTGCGCTCGCTCGCGCAGCCACCGCATCTGCTGCATCGTGATCTGCCGCAGCGGCCCCTCGGGCGCAAAGGTCACAAAATCCGGATATGTCGAAAAAAACAGCGGATCGTCGGCCCGTTTATCGGAAGTCCACTTGTCACGCTGTTCAAGAATCTCGAGATTAGCGGGCAAGCTTAAGTCATCTCGCTCGATTTTCGCGGTATTACCCAATAAACGGGCAACGAAGCGCCGGGCCAGAGTCGCTTTGCCAACTCCCTCTGGGCCGCTCAGAAGAATTGTCTGGGAAATCCGATTCTGCTCGATCATCTGCGCCAGCGTGGTCGCAGCCGTCGAATTTCCATAGAAATCGGGGAACGATGCCATCAGCGGTCTCGTCCTTCCCGAACACGTGAAAGCACGGGCGAAACTTCATCCCAGACTCGCTCGGCGACCACCGCGGAATCGCCGCTGCCATCGACCGTGCGGAACCGGCTTGGCTCCGCCGCCGCGATTTTCCGATACGCCTCCTCCACCCGGCGATGGAACTCCATCGATTGAGAATCCAGCCGGGCTTCGCTCGATTCCGCCGGAGTCGACAGATTCCGCCGATGCGCGCGCGCCAGACCTGCTTCGATATCGAGGAAAACGCAGATCGTCAAATCCGGCAAAAGACCATCCAGTGCAAGCTGGTGAGTCTTCACGACCGTATCGAAACCGAGACCTCGCGCGGCGCCCTGGTACGCCAGAGTGGAATCGGTAAATCGATCGCTGACTACAATTTCTCCGCGCTCGAGCGCCGGGATGATGA
Source organism: uncultured Acidobacteriaceae bacterium (assembly GCA_963722935.1). Lineage (GTDB taxonomy): Bacteria > Acidobacteriota > Terriglobia > Bryobacterales > Bryobacteraceae > Bog-105. The sequence goes on from CAVROY010000005.1 coordinate 257,984, forward strand.
TTTCCGCCGCAGCCTGGGCCCGCGAAGCGAACATCAACAGCAGTTCCGTCATAGGGGCCATCTCATGGTGGGCTGGATTCAGGAGGACGCGGCGGATCTGGCCGCCGATCCTGGTCGCGCCAGGCTCCTGATTTTCCGTCACCGCGTAACCCGCTTCGCGCAGACGTCGAACCAGCAATTGCATCTGAGTCGTCTTGCCGCTGCCCTCCGTCCCCTCAAAAGTGATGAATAATCCGGAGCGCGGAGCTTCAATCATAGACGAAATGCAGCAGCGTCTTGAGATCCTCCCACGCTTCTCGTCTGGCCTGCTGGTTGTACTGGCGCAGCAGATACGACGGATGATATGTGACCATCAGTGGGAAGTCTCGCCACTTGTGCCATTTTCCCCGTGACTTCGTGATACCTTCCTTTGTATTTAGCAGCGCCTTCATGGCCGTAGCCCCGAGTGCGCAGATCGCCTTGGGCCGGATCGCGAGGATTTGCCGGTACAAAAATTCCCCGCAGATTTCCATTTCATCGGGAAGCGGCGTGCGGTTTTCCGGCGGGCGGCATTTGACGACGTTGCAGATATATACATCCGATCGCCGGATGGGAATCCCTTCCTTGGCGGCGGTGTTGTCGATCATTTGTGTGAGCAATTGACCGGCACGGCCCACGAACGGCAGGCCCTGTTCGTCTTCATCTGCGCCCGGACCTTCGCCTATGAAGACCAGGCGAGCATTCTCGCTGCCCGATCCAAAAACGATCGTGTGGCGGCCTTCGCAGAGCCTGCAGCGTCTGCAATCTCCAATGGCTGTACGAATAGCCTCCAGGTCCTCGCCGTCGGGAGCGATATCGGGAACGGCCGCAACACGCACCAACGGTTCAGCTACTATTGGCGCGGCCGCGGGCTCTATTATATTGACTTTCCGGTAAATGGAGTCGATCCCAAGATCCCGGTAAAATTCAAGATAATTGCGAACCTGGTCACGTGTCACTCGCTTCTGCCTAGGCCGTTGCGTCGATGGTGCGAAGGGATAGACGGAGCATCGCCACCTGGTCTAGAATGCGGTCGGCTATTTCCTTCTTGCTTGCCGGTCCGGCATGGACAATCTGCCCTGCGCGAGTGATAATCTCAACCTGGTTCTGATCGGATTCAAATCCGAGGCCATCCTGATTCACGAGATTGGCCACCACCATGTCGCAATCCTTCGACACCATTTTGCGGCGCGCTTCCTCGATGAGGTTCTGCGTCTCTGCAGCAAAACCGATCAGCAGGCGATCGCCTTTGCGCCGGCCGATTTCAGCCAGAATGTCCGGAGTGGGATCGAGTGGCAGTGAAAGCCGCGTTGCTGTTTTCTTCAGCTTCTGTTTCGGAACATCGGAAACGTAGTAATCGGCGACCGCTGCGCTCTTGACGATAATCGTCGATTCCGCTAAATGCTCCAGGACCGCCTTATGCATCTCTTGCGCGGTTCGCACGGAATGCAATTCGACACCATGAGGCGCCGGAATGGCAACGGGTCCTGAGATGAGAATGACGCGCGCTCCACGTTTCGTTGCCGCTTCCGCCAGGGCATAACCCATCTTTCCGCTCGAGCGGTTGCTGATAAAACGAACGGGATCGATCGGTTCCTGTGTCGGTCCGGCAGTGATCATCACTACCTCACCCTCGAAATCGCTTCTCTGGCGGGTGGTGGAATCGACGAATGCCGCTATGGTCTCCGGGTCGGCCAAACGCCCCGCACCCACCGTTCCGCAGGCCAGCCATCCATCGTCCGGTTCAACGATCAAACAGCCGCGCCCACGAAGCACCTCGAGGTTCGCTCTGGTAGCCGGGTGCTCCCACATCGCGGTATTCATCGCCGGACCAAGCACCACCCGGCCCGTGAACGCCAGATGCAGAGTGGTGAGAAAATCGTCCGCCAGGCCGTGCGCGAATTTTGCGAGCAGGTCCGCAGTCGCTGGAGCGACCAGCAGAAGATCGTTTTCCTGCGCGACGGCGATATGTTCAACGGCGCTGGATAGCGTCTCATCCGCATCCGTCTGGGAGAACAGACCGGTAATGACCTTCCGCCCGGTAAGCGCCGCAAATGTGAGCGGCTGGACAAATTCTTGTGCCGCCTTTGTCAGAACGGCTTGAACCTCGTGGCCGCGCTGCTGTAGCGCGCGAACGAGTTCCGCGGATTTATAAGCCGCGATTCCTCCTCCCACGCCAAGGACGATGCGCATGCCTGCTATTCCGTCGCTGGCGGTTCTTCAGGCGGAATGTCGGAATAAGGAACCAGGCCCCGGCGTGTTTCTTCCATCGCCAATACGGTCGGCTTTTTGTTGGTTGCCGGTAAAACGCTGCGCTGCCCATTCTGTAGCTGCCGCGCGCGCTTTGCCGAAACGATGATAAATCGATAGGTGCTCGCAGCGGCATCGTCGGGGATGCTGTAGGCGGCGTTTTTCATTTTTTCTGCCATGTCTCTCTCCAGAAGCGGAATGCGGAACTCTCCCGCACAATTCTCAAAACAAGTAAGGCGCCCGATCTTCAAAGCTCCTGAGGATCGGTCGAATTTGATCTTCCATGCGGATTCGCCGGACGCGCTCAGCTTTTACAATCGCGGCGAGCGTGGCTACCGACTCTTCCACTTGATGATTCACCAGTACATAGTCGTATTGGCGGTAGTTGCGGATTTCCTCTGCCGCATCTCTCAACCGCCGCTGGATGACTTCTTCGGAATCCTCCGATCGAAGCCGTAATCGTTGTTCCAGGATGTCGCGAGAAGGCGCCAGAATAAAAATGCTGACCGCCTCCGGGATCGCTTCTTTCAATTGTCGCGCACCCTGAACGTCGATGTCGAGTACCAGGTCTTTCCCTTCGCGCTGCGCGTGATCCAGCATTTTCCGATTCGTTCCGTAAAAGTTGCCGAACACTTCGGCATGTTCGAGAAATTCGCCGCGCTCGGCGCGTTCCTTGAACTCCTGGCGAGAGATGTAGATATAGCTCTCGCCCGGTTTCTCGTTCCCGCGCGGCGGGCGGGTCGTATACGAAACCGAGAATCGCAATCCCGGATCGCTCGCCAGCAGCCTCGAAACCAGCGTCGATTTTCCAGAGCCGGACGGCGCCGAAATAATGAAGACGGTCGTCATTCGTTGAGCGGAATCGTGGGCCTCCAGCCTGATCTGTTCTTGCTCAATCTGGCTACTCAAGGTTCAAGGCCTGTTCCCGCATTCTTTCGATATTAGCTTTTATATCGAGTGCGAGATTTGTGATTGTCAGACCGGCTTCGCCGATTCCGGAGGTCTTGGACAGAACCGTGTTCGTCTCCCGGTTCATTTCCTGCAGCAGAAAGTCGACCCTCTTGCCGATTTCGCCGCCCCCCTCGAGTATCCGGCGCAGCTCACGGCTGTGCACACCCAGACGCGCCAGTTCTTCCTGAACGTCCGACCGGTCGGCTAACAGCGCCGCCTCTTCGATCAGCCGCGATTCGGAAACATTCGAACCCTCGAGCAGGTCCGTCAAGCGTTCCTGGAGCCGTCGAACGAAATGAGGGAGAGCCTCCCCACGAATCGCCCCGATTTGCGCCGTCCTCTGCTCGATTGATCGGATCTCCTGTTCAAAGCCCAGGCACAGCTCGCCCGCCTCCCGTTCGCGATACTCGTTCAATTCGTCGATGCAGGCGCTTAGAGCTCTCAAGATTTCAGTCTCAAAATTTTTATCGAGCGATTTCGTGTCGTGCGATGCCTCGAACACTCCTGGAAGCGTGAAAAAAGCGTTCAAATCGGGTTCGTTATGGAGGCTGAGATCTTCCGATGCATGCCGGAACGCTTCGACATAGCGCTTCAGGAGTTCCTGATTATAGACGCCGTCCTGTTCACGATCGTGGACCAGCGTCAAGCGAATTTCGATGTGCCCGCGTGCGATGTTCTGCTTCAGAAGGGCGCGCATCGCGTTTTCAAATTGCGCAAGCTCGCCCTGATGCTGGAAGTGCAGATCCAGGGAGCGGTGATTCACGCTGCGCAAGGTCACGGTCAACTCGCCCGTGGCGGTTGGCTGGCGAACCATCGCAAACCCGGTCATGCTGCGAACCGGAGTTGGTTGCGCTTGTGGCGAGTTCACTCTGGTCTGTCCTATAAAGCTTGCGTCAGCCGACAATTGCATTTGCGTTGGCATGCTGGAGCTCGTTCAGGCGATGGTAAATTCCGCGGCCTGCCAGCAGCTCGTCATGCGTTCCGATTTCCTTGATCTGGCCCGCTTCCAGAACGATAATTTTATGTGCTTGCCGGATCGTGGAAAGCCGATGCGCTATCACAATGACGGTGCGGCGCTTCATCAGCGCGGTCAGCGCCTGCTGTACGAGCCGCTCCGATTCCGAATCCAGTTGGGACGTTGCTTCGTCCAGGATCAGAATGGGAGCGTCTTTGAGTAGTGCGCGTGCAATCGCCAGACGCTGCCGCTGCCCGCCGCTGAGGCGCATGCCACGTTCCCCGATCTCTGTCTCATAGCCTTCCGGCAGCTTCTGGATGAACTCATGCGCCAGCGCGGTTTGGGCGGCGCTGACCACTTCGTCTTCCCGGGCATCGGGCCGCCCATAGGCAATGTTGTCGAACACCGTGTCGTTAAAGAGAAACGTGTCTTGCGCCACGATGCTGATGTTTTCACGCAGGCTGTTCAGCCGTATATCGCGGACATCCTTACCGTCAATCTCGACCGCACCCCCCGTCACATCGTAAAAGCGCGGAACAAGGTTTGCGAGCGTCGTCTTCCCCGCGCCGCTGTGGCCGACCAGCGCGACAATTTCGCCGGGCTTGATCTCCAGATCGATTCCGCTCAGCACGACGCGCTCTGGAGCCGCCGGATAACGGAACGCGACTTTCTTAAATCGGATGCCCTTTTCAAATTTCGATAGACGCACTGCCCCGGATTTATCGGCGACATCCTGCTGGCTATCCAGATATTTGAATACGTTGATCGCGCATCCGACGCCCTGCTGAAAGATGTTATGGATGTTTGTCAGTCGCTTGATCGGCTCGTACAGCATTACCAAGGCAAGGGCGAATGCCGTAAACTTGTCCGCCGTAATGATCGCGTCCTTTACCTGCGCGCGTGCCATGCTCAGTAGAAAAATGATCGTCAAAGCGCCAAAGATCTCGATAATCGGCGAGGCGAGCGCCTGCTGGGCGACGTAGCGCAAATTTCCGGTTTTCAGCCGTTGCGCCGCCAGGCGGAAACGTTTCGATTCGAAATCTTCCGCGCCGAAGCTCTTGACGACCTGGTGGCCGGTAATCGTCTCCTGAAGAATATGATTCAGACCGGCAGCCATATCTTGCGCGTGACGTGTCGTTCGTCGAATGCGGCGTCCCAATCGGACAGTCAATAGAGCGACGACCGGAAAAATGACAACGCTGATGAGAGAAAGTTGCCAATCGATGCTGACCATGGCCAGCAGCAGAAATAGCGCGGTGAACGTCTGGCGCAGCCAGTCGGCGAGCATCGTGGAAACGGCGATCTGAATGCGATCGATATCGATCATGATCGACGACATGATGTGCCCGGTTGTCTGCTTCTCAAAGAAGCGAGCGTCCTGCCTCAGAACGCGATCGAACACTTCCTGGCGAAGGTCCATGATCGCGTTGATACCGACCCAGTTGACCAGGTAGTTACCCAGGTAATCGCAAACCCCTTTGGCGACGAAACACATCAGTATTCCGAAGCCGACCATTCGCCAGATGTTGTGGAGGAAAGGCGGAACGATATCGCTCAAATAAACGTGAAACGAGGTGTGCGGAACCGAAAAGATGACTGCGGGAGCATTATCCGCCGGATTCGGATTCAGAACACGCTCAAAGATCAGCGGGATCAGCTTTACCAACAGCCCCTGCGACAGCCCGACGATGGCCATGAAGACGACGGAGGCAACCAGGGCCGGCATATACGGCCTTGCATATCGCAGCAGGCGATAGAAATCTTTCAAGCGTGCGCCTCTTGGAAGACATGCAGGCGTTCGAGCGCCGCAATGACACGCGATACGGGAATCTTGTTCATTCCATCTGGGGCGACGACAATTTCGGATTCGGTGTGCCAGGGTCCCCAGATGGCGGGATCCGATGTGCTGAACAGGACCACGCTCGGAACTCCGAAAGCCGCCGCCATGTGGGCTGGACCGCTGTCGTTCCCGATAAACACAGTCGCCTTCGATAGCAGCATTTTTGCGTCGCGCAAGCTGGCTTGGACCACCCGATGCGTGGAAAACGGAATCGCATCGTCGCTCGGTGCGCACAGGAAGATCGGATCGATATTCCAAAGCCGCAGATACCGGGCAATCTCCAGAAACCGCTCTACTGGCCAGCGCTTCTCCGGCGCCGACGCGAAGGCGTGCAGAACTGCATATTTGCCTTCGAAAGGTGAATTCGCGGCGAATAACTGGGCCGAGGGTACCGGCTGTAAAGGAACTCCCAACGCGAAGAAGGCAGAGGCTAGATGCTCCGCGGTGTGAACCGTTCGATTCACGCCCAAGATGCGCTGTGCGCGTTTAATCTTCAAGTTGTAGGCGGACGTAAAGGCGTGGTGAGCAAACCCGGCCCGCCACTTCGCTCCGGAGAGGGCAGTCATCCATTGGCTGCGTGTGCCGCCGTGCAAATTGACGCAAAGACGCGATTTCCAGCGCCGCACGGCGTGCCAGGTTGGCGCGATCACCTGCGATACTGCCGGGTTTCCCTCAAAAATTGTGTCAAAGCGCGGTTCCACCACAACCCCGATCGATAAGTCGGGCCGTGAGCTTTTCAGCAGGCTCAAAGCGGGCGTGGTGAGGACGCAATCGCCGATGGAGCGCAGGCGGATCACCGCGACCCGTGCGCCTTGCGGCAACTGCTCCAGAATCGTCATGAACCTACGGCTCAATGGTCGCTTGGTCGACCAGCATGATGGGTATATCGTCGCGAACGGGATAGACTCGTTTACACTCGATGCACTTCAATCCGCTTCCGTCCTCTTTCAGAACGAGTTCGGCCTTGCAAACGGGACAAACTAGAATTTCCAGAAGCTCTTTACTGATCGCCATGGAACTATCAGTTTAACAATGCAAAAGCGGGCAGTTTAACAACGCAAAACCTGGCAGTTTAACAATGGAAAACCTGCGCGATCGATAAGCCGGTTTCTGTCTCCCGACGACGCGGGTGGCAACCATTCATCTAGGCGCTCTCATTACTGAGAGGCTCCAGCGACCTACCCGGAAGTAGTAGCGGAGCGGGCCGCTCCTCCTCCCCTATTTGGTCTTGCTTCGCATGGGGTTTACCCTGCCACTCCGATTACTCGGAGCGCGGTGCGCTCTTACCGCACCTTTTCACCCTTACCGATCGGCTGTTAAGCCGGCCGGCGGTGTATTTTCTGTGGCACTTTCCGTTGCTTGCGTCTTGTAACGCAAACCCCCGGCCGTTAGCCGGCATGCTGCCCTGTGAAGACCGGACTTTCCTCCCGGCCCGCTCGCAAGCGAACAAGCCCGGCGGTTGCCTGATCGCGCAGGCAAATACCATTGTAAATGCCGACCCTCAATACTTCGTTGTGCGTTAGACGACCAACTGCGAACGCGACCAAGTACGGGAAGGCTAGTCGCGGAAGACGCTAGCGAAGAACATGAGCCAGTCTCCGCGAACGTTTTTTGAAACCAATACGGAAATGATAGATCCTTACTACGGTTAGGAGGCTCTCCCAAAATGAAAAAGCACTTGTCGTGGGCTGCGGTTTTGTTTTCCACAGTTTCAATTGGCATGCGTGCCGATACCCTCGACTTCACCACTTTCGTACCTAGCTCCAGCATTAGTGCGACCGAAGGCGGCAATAACTCAACCATCGCCTTTAACTATGCCGGCAACAAGTTTGTCGGGTCCGTCTATTTTGGTGCCGACAACAATCAACTCTATTCAACTAGCCTCACCGGGGGCAGCGTGACGCAGTTCGGTTCGCCGATTCCGGGGGCCTCGTCTGAGCTCGTAGTGGGCGCTTCACTCGGCAATGGCGGATTTCCGGTCGGCGACATCTATGCGGGCTCGGATGCTAACGGTCAGATCTACCACTATGCGAACTCCGGCGGCTCGCCGAGCCTGTTTGCGACGCTCCCTGCCGCCGCCGGCAATGTACGTCAAGTATTTTTTGATCCGGGATCAACCTTCGGGGGCAACATGCTAGTGACGACGACTTCGGGAAACATTTATAAAGTCAACTCTTCGGGCACTTCGACCTTATTGGCAAGTGTCGGTGAGGACACCGAGGGCATGGACATCGCCCCCAGTAACTGGGGATCTCATGCCGGCGACCTGATAGTCGGTTCCGAGAACAGCGGCAGCCTGCGGCTCATTAGCCCGAGTGGCGCTGTCACGGTCATCGAGTCTGTCGGTTCTTTCCCGGGCGCGGAGACGGTCAGTGCAATTCCGCTAACACTCAATGCAAGCAACCCCCTGGAGGGCTTTTATGTGGCCAATTATCCGAATAATATTCAATTCGCTGCTGCGAGCCAATTTATTACTCAGGGTCTATTGGGAGATGTCATTGTTACCGACGAATTTGGGGGCAATACTGCCTGGGATGTGCACTTCAACAGCACGACAGACACCTTCTCTTCCACTCTATTCAGCTTTAACGGGAACTCGATCCAGCAGTTTGAAGATGGCATCTTCGTGACTCCTCAGCGGATCGTTGAAACCGGCACCCCTGAGCCTTCGGGCCTGCTCCCGTTCGGCTCGATCCTGCTAGGCATAGGACTGCGTCGCGCCCTGAAGCGCAAGATTGCGTCGTAGTAAGAGTCGCACAACGAGGAAGAAGACAATCTAGACGGGCGCGGAATGTGAATTCCTCGCCCTTTTTATTCTGGCAGCCCAGCGGCATGAGAGTTCGTTCTAGTCGAAGACAATAGAGAAGGAGTGCAGCGCGTCTTTGTCCAGAGTTTCGGATGCCGGGCCTCGCAAGCCGACGGTGCGGCGCTTGAGGCATCGCTCGAACAGCGCGGATGCGTCGTGGTGAACGATCCAGCCGCAGCCGATCTGGTTGTGGTGAATACCTGCACAGTGACGCATGCCGCCGATGTGGATGCGCGGCGGGTGATCCGTGGCATTCACCGCGATGCGCCTGACGCGAAGATCGCCGTAACGGGCTGTTACGCGCAACGCGCGCCTGAGGAGCTGGCGCGACTCGACGGCGTGCGCTGGGTGATCGGGAATTCTCACAAGATGACGATCCCCGATCTAGTGACCGCGGCGTATGAAGACTATCACGGTCAGATATGGATCGGCGATGTGGCAGAGCTCGACAGCTTTGCCGCGGACCCGGTCAAAGGCGCCGGAGAAGACCGCACGCGCCCCAACCTAAAAGTGCAGGATGGATGCAGCAACCGCTGTTCGTTTTGCATCATTCCGTCCGTCCGCGGTAAGAGCAGAAGCGCGACGGTCGAAAGCGTGATTTCTCAGGTCCGCGATTTGGCGGAAAAATATTGCGAAGTTGTGCTGACCGGAATCAATCTCGGCCGTTGGGGACGTGATTTGCCCGGAAATCTGCGATTCATCGATCTGCTCGAGACGATTCTGCGCGAAACGAATGTGCGCCGCCTGCGCATTAGCTCGGTCGAGCCGATGGACTGGAGCGAGCCGCTCCTGGATCTGATTGCCAACGAGCAGCGCATTGCCAAACACGTCCACCTGCCCCTGCAATCGGGCTCGGATGCGGTGCTGAAGCGGATGTTCCGAAAGTACCGGACGCGGCACTACGCAACGCGCCTCGAGATTGCGACTCGTCTAATGCCGGATGCAGCCATCGGCGCCGATGTGATGACCGGATTCCCTGGCGAGACCGAAGCAGAATTCGCCGAGACCGTGCGATTCATCGAGCGGCAGCCATTTACGTATCTGCACGTATTCACTTATTCGGAACGCCCAGGGACTCTGGCGGCGCAATCGGATTCGTCGGTGCCCATGGAAGTCCGACGAGAGCGAACCCGTGTTCTGCGCGATCTATCGGAGCGCAAAAATCTCGAATTCCGGCGCCGCATGGTCGGCAAGACCCTCCCGGCCGTTACGCTCGAGCAGCCCGGCCTTGCGCTTACGACCAACTTCTTGAAAGTTCAGATGGCGCAGCAGCGGCCGTCGAATCAAATGGTCGCTTTGGAAATCGGCGGTGTTAGCGAGACCGGTCTGCGCGAACGTACACCGCTCTCAATTATCGAAAACTGACGGTGCCGCAATAATCGAGGAGCTTAGAATCGCTGCGTGATTCCCTTCTGTAGGTTGTGGCGCTGGCAAAGGAGCCGTATATTTTTTTCGGTCCTTCCATCCCCTCCCAGACTGAAGGGGTAAATATGATCAAAGTGAAGGTTGGCTGTGGAACCGCAACCGGGAACAGCGCACCTTCCTCGATCGCGCTCTATTACCTGTTCACGGACTTCACGTGGTATGTATCGCGTCGTGCCTTCTCCCGTGACGGCGGGCTTCTTCTTAGGAAGCGCGGTGAGGCGCTTAATGAAATTCTTGAGCTCAACTGCATCGTCGCATCTCCACATAGCGGGCCAGCAGCCATTATGAGGTGTTTTGAAGACCCGGTTCTTCTTTGGCCACAAAAAATAGCCTGGAGCGGCCATTATCAGAATGTGCCGCTGTCTCAGGTGAAAATAGGCGATAGGCCGCGAATCGTGATATAGGTAAATGCCTTCAACTTCTTGCACGGCGATTGAAATCCCAGGGTTCCCCTCACGAAGTTGCCACAGGTTCCACAGGAACTGAATTGTTGTAGTTCGCCACTCTTGTGCCCTCTCAGACGTGCGCTGTGACAAATAAAATAGCAAACGATAGGCCGTATCGGTCCCTTTCCGGCGGCGCCTTAATAGTTTCATCGAATACTCAGTGAATCCAGGGAGGCACTGTATCAGAATTGTCGTCCGTGTTTTCAGGCTCGCAATCGCACTACCTGCCCTGGTCGGATTAATGCGAGAGCGGAGAGACACTTTGGCATTAATGGAGCAAGATGCTCTAACCTATTCGACGGAGCGTTTAAGATCAGGAGTGCGATATTTGTTGCGGATAAATTCTGCTGATGCGGCATGTTCTTGTCAACCGTAATGAGGACATCAAAACCGCTCTTTTCCGCAGAGAGTAATAACTCGCCGTTCTTCCTGCCGCCGAAGCCGGCACGCCGCGCCGCATGGCAATCATGACCGGGAAGGCTTTTGCAAAGGTCCTTTGGGAGGCATTCGTCCAAAAGGACTTTCATCTGATGCGTGCGAGTAACGATTCCTTAGCGCTTTCCAGGGCCGCGATGGCCATTTCGCGCGTCACGCCAGGGAACTGTTCCAGGAAATCCTCCACTGTTTCGCCCCCTTCGAGATAATCGATCAAAGTCTGGAAGGGGACCCGTGTTCCTCGAAAACAGGGTGTACCACCCAAGATATCGGGGTCTCTGGTAATGATTTCCTGCATAACAATGATCGTAGCGAAACAAGCTCGTCAACAGCTTCCTGGATCAGCGTTTGTAGCCGAATTTCTGCAGGAGTTCGATGCGTGCTTTCACGTGCGATTCGGTTTCAATACCTTTCGGTGAGCTGCCGTCGATCACGCCCAGGACGCCGCGCCCCTGTTCGGTTTCCGCCACGATCACTTCGAGCGGGTTCGCTGTAGCGCAATAGATGTTTACCACTTCGGGAACCGCTTGAATGCGGCCCAGAACGTTGATGGGAAAACCGTTGCGCAACGCGACCACAAACACGTGGCCGGCGCCAATTGCGGTCGCATTCTGGATTGCATTCTGCTTCAGCGCATCGTCGTTCCCATCGAAGCGCGTGAGACAATCGCCCGATGCCTCATTGAATGCGATGCCGAACTGGAGATGCGAAGACGTGTTGACGATCGCTTCGTAAAGATCCTCCACGCTCTTGATGAAGTGGCTCTGCCCGACGATCAGATTGCCGTTTTCCGGAATGGTGAGACGAACGCTCTTCAGCTCCATGCTCGTCAATCATAGCCACTCCCTATAATTGCGATTGTGCAGAAGCACTCCGGCGACGCCCAGAAGCAGCTCAGCGATGAAAGCCTGCTCGAGCATATTCGCAAACTTCCGCACGCACGGGCGACATTCAAGCAACTGGTTCGCGAGCTGCGCCTCGATGGCGAAAAGCGAGATGCGCTCGAGGAAATGCTCGATCGGCTCACCGCCAAGGGCCTGGTTGTGGAGTTACGATCCGGGCATTATGCCGTTGTCGGGGCCAATCGGGAGTACGCGGCCGGCCGTCTCTCGGTTCATCGGGATGGGTTCGGTTTCCTGATTCCCGATCAGGCGATTGAGGGTATTGCTGGCGATGTATTCTTGCCTCCCTCCGAAGCCGCGAAAGGCATGCACGGAGACCGGGTTTTGGTGCACATCACGCGGATCGCGGGCGAAGGAAGGGCAGAGGGTGAAATCGTTCGGGTTCTGCGGCGTGCGCACATTACCGTAGTCGGCGAGTTTCGGATTCGCAAACGCGGAAATTTTGTCATGCCATCGGATGACCGCATCCAACGGTGGATCGAGATACCGGAGGGAATGGAAATGCCCGTCGGCGGTCCGTCTACCGATCGGGTGGGCGCTGCGCCTCGCGAGATCCGTGCCGTCGAGGACCTGGACGGGATGATCGTCAACGTTGAAGTGCTGGAGTTCCCCGATGATGGCGATCACGCGACGGGACGTGTGATAGAAGTGCTGGGCTATCCGGACGATTTCGGCGTAGATGTCGAGATCATGATCCGGAAGCATCATCTGCCGCATGAGTTCCCGCCGGACGTGATCGAGCAGGCCCGCAGCATTGCACATTCGATTCCTGCGGCGGAATTAGAACGCCGGCAGGATTTCCGCACTCTGGACATCGTCACGATAGACGGCGAAACTGCCCGTGACTTTGACGACGCTGTCTGGGTGGAGCGCCTTGCCAACGGGCATTTCGCACTACAGGTTCACATTGCGGATGTGAGTTACTACGTCTCGCCGGGCACACCCATCGACGACGAGGCTGTGAGGCGCGGAACCAGCGTTTACTTCCCGGATCGCGCCGTGCCGATGCTGCCGGTTGAACTTTCAACCGACATCTGCTCGCTGCGGCCGCAAGAGGACCGCCTCGTCGTTTCGGCGCTTTTGGAAATCGACCGGCAGGGAGATACGGTTGCCCAGGAGTTTACGCGCGGTGTGATTCGCAGCACCGAGCGCATGACCTACACCAACGTTTTCCGTGTGCTCGAAGGAGACGCGGCCATGCGCGAGCGGTATGCCGCCCTGACAGAGCGGTTTGAGCTGATGCGCGAGCTGGCGCTGCTCTTGAACCGCAAACGCACCAAGCGCGGCTCCATCGACTTCGATATGCCGGAAACCAATATCGAATTGGATATGGCGGGCCAGATGATCGGCGTCACCCGGGCAGAGCGCAATATGGCGCATCGCATCATCGAAGAGTTCATGCTGGCCGCGAACGAAGCCGTTGCGGCGCGCCTGGAAACGGCAGGCGTTCCCTCCCTTTACCGCATTCACGAGCAACCGGATGCGAAACGCGTGATGGACTTTGAAGAAATTGCCGCGCACTTCGGATATTCGCTGGGCGTCGGAGGGATGCCCGTCAAGCGCTTCGCAGTCTCGGAAAAGCGCCGGGACGGTCGTAAGGTGCGCAAAGAGATCGTGCTGCCGCGTGAGGATTTCAGAATCTCATCGCGAAATTATCAGCGCCTGATCGCGAAGATCGCCGGCAAGCCCGAAGAGCGGATTCTCAGCTATCTCATGCTGCGCTCGCTCAAGCAGGCGCGCTACAGCAACCGCAACGAGGGGCATTTCGCGCTGGCCGCTGCGGCGTACACGCATTTCACATCGCCCATCCGGCGCTATCCGGACCTGGTGGTGCATCGAGTTCTTGGCCATTTGCTCGAAACGGAAAAGCCGCTCTTGGATGACGCTCTCTTGCGCGAGCTCGGGGACGACACATCGTTCACCGAAAGGCGCGCGGCCGAGGCCGAGCGGGAACTTATCGAGTGGAAAAAAGCGAAATTCATGGAAGATCGCGTGGGCGAGGAATTCGATGCGCTGATCATCAGCACCACGAAATTCGGCTTCTTTGTCGAGTTGACGGACCTATTCGTCGAAGGCCTCGTTCCCATCGACACGCTGCCTGCCGATCGTTTTCGTTATCACGAAAACGGGCGCAAAATCATTGGCGAGCGGATCCGCAAAATGTACTCCATCGGCGACCGGCTCCGAGTTCGGCTGGATCGCGCCGATGCCGTAGAGCGAAAGCTGCAGTTTGCGGTCGTAGAAAATACCGGGCCGCGAAAGCGCAAGAAGAATTGAAACTCAATCCAGAACGCGGACGAATTCAGCCATAACCTGGTATTTGCCTTCTTCTTCGTCCAGGTCCCAGGATGGATAGGCAGGATTTAGGCTTTCCAAACGAATGCGGGTCTGCTGAAAACCTTCTTCCGAGACTTGCTTCTCACTGCGATAGCGTTTCACCGTGTATTGGTTGTCGTCTGCTAGTTCCGAGTTGCGCACCAGCACCAGACGTCCATTGCGGGACCCCACGACACTCCGGCGGAAAACGCATAAGCTGCTATCCGGGATCTTCGGCTCCATCGATTTCCCTTGAATACGAGCGATGAACATGTCTTCCTCGAGGCGCAAGTCGGGCGGCGTCTCAATCCATTCTTCGGCTTCGATGTCTTCGCGATTCGTCAGGAAAGGCCCGGCGGCAACCGCCAGCGAATAGCGGGGCAGGTGCGTGCGGAAGCGCAGAACCTGGGCGGGCACGTGCTCACGATAGAGTTCGCTCAGCTTCTCGTCGAAGTTGCGAACCGATACCTGTTCGCGATCCGTAATACGAATGGAGTTCGAGGCCTCATTCTCGAGCAGTTGCAGCACGGCTGCGCCACCGCGCTCGCGAGCCTGTCCGAGCAGATCGTCTTCGATTTCCGCCAGAACTTCCGCATCTTCCAGGTTCGCGAAGTGGTTCCAGTCGCGGCGCAAACGAACGTAAAGCGTATCGGTCTTGGGATCCAGCAGCAGAATACCAATCGCCTGGGACTCTCCGCCCGGAACCGATGCAGTCAACACCGAAAACTCACCCGATCGGGGAGCGACGTCGCGAAAGCTGAGAACGCGGGCTGGCACGGAAGTCAGACAACAATCAGCTTATCGCCCACATTGCATCCTATGAGAGCGCCAGAGTCCGTCCGCCGCTATGGCGTGTTTGCGTAATAGCCTTTTCGTGCGCGGACATGCACATTTCCTAGATCCACTACGACTTTTACATTACGGTAGGATTTGTCCGAGGGATTATCGGACACGTAGCGAATGATGTACTGCGTGGTCACTTCGCCCGCAATATCTGCGACCGCATGATACATCCTGCTGTCGACCGCCGATTGGTACGCGCCGGTGCCGACCGTCAGGGCGTAATTGCCGTCGTCGGAGGGATGCGACAGATATCCGTCCGTGTCTTTGTACACATCGCCCAGAGGATAAACCACGCGCCCGCCGGTTTCCTGGGCTAAGCGGACCAGCGTCTCATCGCTCTCGTTCGTAAACCCGAAGGCCTCGGTGCTGATGCAGTAGATGGTGACCAGATTGCGCTGGGCCATTTCAATGACCTGGGGAAGCGAATGCTTGCTGGCGTTATCGTGCCCGTCTCCGATGATGACAATCACGCGGCGCGGTTCAATGGGCTCGCCTTTGATGAGCTTACGATTAGTGCAGGCCAGGTAAATCGCGTCGAACAACGCTGCGCCGCCGCCCGGCTTGAGCTTGCGGACTTTTTCGACCATCGGTTCCGGATCGCTGGTTGTATTCACCGCGACTTCGGCATCTTGCGCGTAATCGATCAGGTAGCCGGAGTATTTTGGATCCCCGGTGAGCAGATTTTGGATCAGTTCCTCGGTGGCGTTCTGGAAATTGGCCCAATGGATGCGGCTCGCCGTGCTCATATCCAGCAGAAAACCGATGACGATCGGTTGGCTGCGCTCCCGGGTGAAATAACGAATGGTCTGCGGCTTGTTCTCTTCGAAGACATGGAAATCTTTCTCGTCCAGATCCGAGACGAAGCGCCCCTTCTCATCGGTGACCGTCACCGGTACGATCACCTCGTTGACCGTTACATGGATGGGGTTATTGCCGGGCTTAGTGTCTTCGGCGCCTGCTGTTTTGGCAGGCTCTGGAGGGGCAATGCCGACACTGGTCTGGCTTGTCGACGAAGACTGCGGAATCGGTTTAGGGGAGCTTTGCTGCGCTGGAAGAACTTGGACGAAACACAGACCCAGACCCAAAGCAGCCGCAAGGAACGCCGGCTTTTGAAACTGCATGAAGGGGATGCCTAGCTGGAATTATACCGAGCGCCGCGCCAATCGGCCAACAGGTCTGGTCGCCCAATCTCGCGAAACATCGCAGAATTAGCGTTCCACCCGGCCAGTACCGCCGCCATGCATCAGCGCCCGGACTTCTTCGGCGCCGACCCGGTTGAAGTCCCCCGGAATGGAATGCTTCAAACAAGATGCCGCTACGGCGAATTCGAGCGCTTCAGCCGGTGAAGAGAGATGGGTTAAACCGTAGATCAGGCCGGCGGCGAAGCTATCTCCGGCGCCTACCCGATCGACGATATGCGTGATTTCATAGCGGCGGCTGAGCAGACACCCGGCGCCCGTATTGAGGCAGGCAGACCAGCCATTATGAGAGGCATTTTTCGATTCGCGCAGCGTAATCGCAATCCTTTTCAGATTGGGATACGTGGCCAGCACGCGTTCCGTTAATTCGGAATACTTCTCGCGCTCCAGGCTTCCGGATTCCACTTCGATATCGACGTGAATATTCAGGGCCTTTTGGCAATCCTCTTCATTCGCGATGCAAACGTCCGTCAATTTAAGAATTTCCGGCATGACCTCGAAGGCGCGTTTGCCCCACTTCCAGAGATTTTTCCGGAAGTTGAGGTCACAGGAGACCTGAATCCCTCGCTCGCGAGCCGACCGGACACTCTCGAGCGCAAGCTCGGCGGCAGACGCGCTCAACGCCGGCGTGATGCCGGTGATGTGGAACCAGGTTACGTCCTCGAATGCCGTGCTCCAGTCGATACTTCCGGGTTTGGCAATCGCGATCGCGCTGTGTTCCCGATCGTAGACGACTTTCGACGGTCGCTGATTCGCTCCCGGTTCGACGAAATAGATTCCCATCCGTCCCGGCCCGTGCACGAGGTGGCCCGCATCCACACCGAAACGGCGCAGCTCCCCCGTGAAAGCGTCGGCGATCGGATTGGAGCGCGGCAGAATCGTCAGAAAACGCGCTTTTGCGCCGAATTGGGCAAGCGCCACCGCAACGTTCGCCTCGCCGCCGCCGAAACTCGCCTGAAACTGAGGCGATTGCAGGAGGCGTTCGAAACCGGGCGGCGAAAGCCGAAGCATCACTTCGCCGAAGCTCGCGATAAGAGGCGTCATTGAGGAGAATTGTAGCCTCTGCACCCGTCTTAGCGCGCCCGCCCTTAGCGCGCCAGGATCACCGGAGTTCGGACATTAGGCGCCAAAACGGCCTCGATTCCGGCCGAGGCGTCGATCGCAGGCAATCCCTCCACTGCTTGGACCGTAAAGGTGCTCGCCGGGACCGAGGTCGTTTTCCGAAGTGCGGCGCCTGCGTACGGGTCAAGCGAAAACGCGTTGATTTCCACCGGCGCCTCTACGGGGCCCAACGCAGACGCGGCCCGCTGCAGTCGAGTGAAGGCCTCGTGCGCGTCGTCCAGGTAGTTCCCAAACGTGAGCTGCAGACCGGTGAAGACCAACTGCGGTGAGTTCACCTGCGTTGCGCGAGCCTGCTGCAGGATCACCACCGGACCTTCGGCCGGAGATTGGCTGAGCTGGCCAACTCCTTCGCACATGGTGGATTCACCCGAGGGTTCCCGCAGCGCTTGTACGACATTGATACCAGCGTTCGGAAACGCCGACTGAAGTATGGATCGGAGCGCGGTGTAGTCGTCCAATTGCGATGTGAAGCAAGTGCATTTCAGCATGTGATCGGCAGGCACAGACGCGGTTTTCGCACTGGCCTTTAAGCGGTTTACGGCGCTCGCGAAGTCTGCGCCGCTTTGGCCTGCGAGAAACGCCAGACCATTTGGATTCAGGATCCGGCGCGTGGCAACCACTGCTTCGACAACGATGCTGGCCCGATCTTCTCCGAGTGCACCTACCTGGATAATGCTCAACACCGGCAGCGGTAATTTCCGCTCTGAAAAAATTTCGGCAACGCTCGCTTCGACCCGGCGGGCGTCACCCGCGCCGGCCACGAAAGCGCCCAGTTTGATGATCGTTTCACCCCGCGTATCGCGTATCAGGTCGGCCAAACTTTGGCGAATCTGTGCCGACAACCCGCCCACCCGCAGAAGTGGAGAGATGTGGAAATCCAGCGTTGCCGTATCCGCTGCCAACGCCATGGGGAGTTGCGGCGGCAGCGGGAGAATCTGGGGCTTCGGTTGTTCTGTGCTCTTCCTGTTTCTCTGCGCCGCAACCTGCGAAACGTCAATGAGGAGCGACGCGGTGAGCGCCGCCAGAGCAATTGAGGTTCGACAGCGCATCAGGCCTACAGATAGGGTAACCGGTGAAGCGCGGACCGCTCGCTCGGCGGACACGTCACCGCCGAACAGTCCAATTTGGTACACTGAGCGTGATTGGCTGATCTTGCTCACTTGCGCCTGAACTCCGCTTCCGATGTGCCGCTCTACCGCCAACTAGCGGAAGAACTGAAGAATCGGATTGGCAGCGGTGCGGTGGAGCGAGGAGGCCGCCTGCCAGCCACTCGGGAATTGGCTGGCCAACTTGGACTGAATCGCACCACCATCTCCGCCGCATATGCGCTGCTCGAGGAGGCCGGACTGATCGAAGGACAGGTCGGACGCGGCAGTTTCGTCGTCGAGGGCGGTCGTACGGAGCGCGGACCGGGCGCCGACTGGGAGTCGATTCTCTCACCGCTCGAAGCGCCCATTTATGCGGCTCTAAATGTCGAAATCAGCTTCGCGAATTCGCGGCCCCCGGAAGCAGCCTTTCCACTTGTTCCATTCCGCCGTTTAGCCAAGCAAGTGATCGATGGCGCAAACGCGGCGGACATTCTGCAGCTTGGCTCACCGCTTGGATATTCGCCCTTGCGCCATTACCTGCTCGATCAGGCTCTGGCTCGCGGAATGGCCCGCGCCGGCGACGACCTGATCGTCACCAATGGGTGCCAGCAGGCGCTCGATCTGATTGCGCGCCTGTTTTGTTCGGGCGGTCAAAGCGTAGCCCTGGAAGATCCCGTCTACCACGGATTACTGCGTGTGTTCTCGCGCGCCGGAGCCCGCCTCCTTGCCATATCGGTGGACTCGGGCGGAATGGACCTGGATGCCTTGGAGCAAACGCTCGACTCCGAGCGGCCTCGGCTGATCATTGTCACTCCCAGCTTTCAAAATCCGACCGGCGCGACTTTATCGCTCGAACGGCGGAAACGAATCGTGAAGCTCTCGCAACGCTTCGGTGCGATTCTCGTCGAGAACGACATTTACAGCCAGCTTCGATACGAAGGCAAAGCGCTGCCTGCGCTCAAAGCCCTGGATGAGACGGGAAACACGATCTTGCTGGGCAGTTATTCCAAAGTGGCTTTTCCCGGTCTACGCGTGGGTTGGGTCATCGCGCCGCGCGCGGTGATTGCCCGGCTCGCCGAGGCCAAGCAGATCAGCGATCTACATTCCGATCAACTTTCGCAAGCCGTGCTTCTGCGCTTTGCCGAATCGGGAGAGCTCGAGCGGCATCTCGAGCGGAGCCGTGCGGCCGGCATGCACCGGCTCGAGACCGTTTTGGGCGCGTGCAGCCGCTATTTGCCGCCGGGTTCGACCTATACGCGGCCGGAAGGTGGAATGAATCTTTGGATCGAGCTGCCGGCTCCCTTGCTGGCCGAAAATCTGCTGCGGCGCGCCGAAAAACGCGGCGTCAATTTCCTGCCCGGGCGGTACTTCTCGGTCGGCCACGCGCACGCCCGCGGTCTGCGCATCAGTTTTGGCGGGCTTTCGCCCGAGGAGATTACGCGAGGAATCGAAATTATCGGCGAAGCTGCTCACGAGGAGCTGCACGCGAAGCCCGAAAACAGCAACTTCGACGCGGTCGCGGCATTGGTGTAGAGAGAGAACAAATCGAGACAGGAGACTTCACATGGATTTTCAGAGCGAACAGTTCCGCTTAAAGGTCGGGCTGGCTGAAATGCTGAAGGGGGGCGTCATCATGGACGTCGTTACGGCCGAGCACGCCCTCATAGCCGAGCGCGCCGGCGCCACGGCCGTGATGGCCCTCGAGCGCGTTCCAGCCGACATCCGCAAAGAGGGTGGTGTGGCGCGCATGTCGCAGATACGCCTCATTCGGGAGATCATGAGCGCAGTCTCCATTCCCGTAATGGCGAAAGTGCGTATCGGCCATTTCGTCGAAGCGCGCATTCTCGAAGCCCTGGGTGTCGATTACATCGACGAAAGCGAAGTGCTGACGCCCGCCGACGAAGAGCACCATGTAGACAAGCGCGATTTTAAGATTCCCTTCGTTTGCGGTGCGCGAAATCTCGGCGAGGCGCTGCGCCGCATCGCAGAAGGCGCGGCCATGATCCGCACCAAGGGAGAAGCGGGCTCCGGCAACATCGTCGAGGCGGTGCGTCACATCCGGACCATCGTGAAAGAAATGAAGCAGTTGACCGTCCTCGGCAGAGAAGAGCTGGTGCACGAGGCGAAAAATCTGCAGGCCCCGCTCGAGCTCGTCGAATACGTGGCGCAGAACGGCAAGCTGCCGGTCCCGAATTTCTCAGCCGGTGGAATCGCGACACCGGCCGATGCCGCGCTCGTCATGCAGCTCGGCGCAGAAGCGGTGTTCGTCGGCTCGGGGATCTTCAAATCGTCCGATCCCGAGGCGCGCGCCAAGGCCATCGTGAAGGCCGCGACCTACTATCAGGATCCCGTCAAATTGCTCGAAGCGAGCGAGGAGCTGGGCGAGGCCATGCCGGGACTTGATGTCTCAAAAATGCAGGAATCCGAGCTGATGCAGGTGCGCGGCTGGTAAGCGAAAAATCGATCGTGGAAAATCAACCAAGGATCGGAGTGCTCGCGCTGCAGGGCGATTTCGAGGCACACCGGAACGCCATCGAGAAAGCCGGAGGACAGGCCGTAGAAGTCCGTACCGCAAGCGATCTAGATACTGTCGACGGGCTCATTCTGCCCGGCGGTGAGAGTACCACCATGCTGAAGCTCCTCGATGCCGAGCGCCTTTTCGAGCCGCTCAAGCGGTTTGGCAGCGAAAAACCGATCTTTGGAACCTGCGCAGGTGCGATCTTGCTCGCCTCCGACGTCGTAAACCCCAATCAATCCTCCCTTGGCCTTATGGATCTGACGGTGGAGCGGAACGGTTATGGCCGGCAAATCGATAGCCGGATCGGCCATATCGAGCTGGACGGCCGCGAAACGGAAGCGGTGTTCATTCGAGCGCCGATTATCCGGCGGGTCGGCGCCGCAGGAAAAGTACTCGCCAGGTATTTAGAAAATCCGGTCCTGGTAGAGCAGGGCAGACACTTGGCGGCCACTTTCCACCCGGAATTGAGCGTCAATAACCCGATTCATCGCCAATTCGTCGAGAAGGTCGCCTCACATAAGCGGAATTCCGCTTGTCCGGTAAACTGAAGCGAGTGAAAAGGGTGCTTTTTCTTTGTATTGGCAATTCTTGCCGCAGCCAAATGGCGGAGGGATTTGCTCGGCGGTATGGATCTGACGTTCTCGATCCGGCCAGTGCCGGGCTGTCGCCGGCCGCTATTGTGCAACCGCTTACCAAGAAAGTGATGGAGGCAAAAAATATCAATCTGGACCAGCATCATCCCAAAAGCCTCGATTCACTGAATGTTTCCACCTTTGACGTCATTGTCAACATGAGCGGCGTGAAACTGCCCAACCGCCTGCCCATCGAGGTGCGCGAGTGGAAGGTAGAAGATCCCATCGGCAAGAACGAAGAGACCTATGAAACCGTACGGGATCAGATCGAAATGGCCGTCATGCGTCTGATCCTGGACATGCGCAAACAGGCGCGTAACGGGTCAACACGGCAATAACATCGTTCGCCGAACACAACCGGCGTCTGGCAATACAAATAAAAACGCGGTTCTAAACGCCAAGCGTTCGGAACCGCG
This sequence comes from uncultured Acidobacteriaceae bacterium, assembly GCA_963722935.1. Taxonomy (GTDB): domain Bacteria; phylum Acidobacteriota; class Terriglobia; order Bryobacterales; family Bryobacteraceae; genus Bog-105. The sequence goes on from CAVROY010000005.1 coordinate 280,146, forward strand.
TCGAACTTGAACCGATAAACGGCAGTTACTACTTGCTGGAAGTGCTGGTCGAGGACATCGTGTTCGACGAGCCTTTAGTGCTCTTGTGCTTCTTGGACTTCTTGGTGCTCTTCATCGTATTCGTATCGGTGCTGCCGGTTGACGTGTTCTGTGCGAAAACTGCACCGACAGGAAGCAGCGAAAGGCCCAGGGCGGCGATCATGATCTTCTTCATTTTTTGAGATATCTCCTTTTACTTACTCGGTGATAGCACTATGTGCTCTCACTGAGTATAGTCTCAAACGCTAGGTGAAGGAGTCCTGAAGTTCACATTAAACTGACCTTAATGTAGAGCTTATAATCCTTTTCACTTAGCGTTAGTAATCGGTTACGTGCGCTGAAGTACTGCCAGTTCTAAAGCATCTCACCATCACAGTCGACAAATGAGCAATTCACGCTCGTAAATCATCTCGGGCGGCAAATGATCGTGTAAGTCGATGAATAATTCTTCATGTCCGATGACTTCGTGCCGCCAAGCCGTCCGGTCGAATACCTGCAGCTCTTCGAATTTCTCCCTCGGAAGATCGAGGCCATTCCATTCCACGTCTTCATAGCGCGGGACCCAGCCGATCGGCGTTTCCCGTCCCGCTGCGCGGCTGCGCGCTCGATCCACAATCCACTTCAGGATGCGCATGTTTTGGCTGTATCCCGGCCAAAGAAAATTACCTTCGGCATCTTTTCGGAACCAATTCACGTGGAAAATGCGGGGTGTCGCGCTGAGCGATCGCTGCATCGTGAGCCAGTGGCGAAAGTAATCGCCCATGTGGTAACCGCAAAACGGGAGCATCGCCATTGGATCGCGTCGCACCTTACCCACCGCGCCGGCGGCGGCCGCAGTAGTTTCCGAACCCATCGTTGCGCCGACATAGACTCCCGCGCTCCAGTTAAAGGCTTGGTAGACCAGAGGTATCGTGCTGGCGCGACGGCCTCCGAACACAAAGGCACTGATAGGCACCCCATTTGGGCTCTCCCAGTCCGGGTCGATGGACGGGCATTGCGAGGCGGGCGCCGTAAACCGCGCATTCGGATGCGCGGCCTTGCGTCCCGTTTCCTTTGCAATCTGCGGCGTCCAGAACTGCCCTTGCCAGTCAATACATTCACGGGGCGGCTCCGGCGTCAGTCCTTCCCACCACACGCCACCCTCGGGAGTCAGCGCCACATTCGTGAAAATCGTATTTTTCGATAACGTTGTGATGGCATTCGGATTGGTTTTGGGAGACGTGCCGGGCGCTACGCCGAAGAAACCGGTCTCCGGGTTAATCGCTCGGAGTTCTCCGTTGGCATCCGGCTTGATCCACGCAATATCGTCGCCCACCGTCCATACCTTCCATCCCTCGAACCCCGCGGGCGGGATCAGCATGGCCAAATTTGTTTTGCCACAGGCACTAGGAAATGCGGCGGCAATATAGGTCTTTTCGCCTTGAGGATCTTCGACTCCCAGGATCAGCATGTGCTCTGCCATCCAGCCCTCGTCGCGAGCGACGTTCGATGCGATGCGAAGCGCGAAACATTTTTTCCCGAGGAGTGCGTTTCCGCCATATCCCGAACCGAACGACCAGATCTCACGGGCTTCCGGAAAATGGACTATATACTTCTCATCGTTGCAGGGCCAGGGAACGTCTTTCGAGCCGCGCGTGAGAGGGACGCCTACGCTGTGCACGCAGGGGACGACGCGTTTGATGTCTTTGTCGATCTCGCGAAAGACCGGCAGGCCGATGCGCGCCATGATGCGCATATTCACCACCACGTACGGCGAGTCGGTTAACTCCACCCCGATTCGAGACATCGGCGACTCGATCGGCCCCATGCTGAAGGGCAGCACGTACATCGTACGGCCGCGCATACAGCCCGTGAACAGCGCCTTCAGTTTGCGCCGCATCTCAAAAGGATTTACCCAGTTGTTCGTCGGCCCGGCGCTCTCTTTGGAAAGCGCGCAGATAAATGTTCGATCCTCTACCCGAGCGACATCGCTGGCGTCGGAGCGCGCCAGATAACAGCCCGGCCATAGATCTTGGTTCAGCCGCGTAAGCGTCCCGGTTTCCACCATCTGCTGGCACAGCGAGTCGTATTCTTCTTGCGATCCGTCAACCCAATGAATTGCCGCCGGTCTCGTGAGTTCCGCCATTTTTTCAACCCAACGGATCAGGTGCTTATTGGTGCTTAATGGCGTTGCTTTGCCGATACCGTTTGCAAAAGTGGAACTGGAGGTTTTCATAGAGCAACAATTCATTACTGTACAGTGGGAGCGCTAAGCGGGCTTACCGGCCTGCTTTCTAATACACATGTCCTCTAATACATCTGAAGCGAATCTCGAACGCGATCTGTCGTCGCATTTTGTCCGCGTGGTGGAAGAAGCGGCGGTTGCCAGTGCCCGTACCATGGGGCAGGGCGATCGGAAGGACTCCGATCACGCCGCGGTGCAGGCCATGCGAGAGGCTTTTGAGAGCATTCCGATCGACGGAAATATCGTTATTGGAGAAGGCGAGCGGGACGAAGCGCCGATGCTCTATATCGGGGAGCGTGTCGGTGCTCCCGCGGTGAATGGCCGGGAGCATCCCGGTGTCGATATAGCGGTCGATCCTCTCGAAGGGACCAATTTATGCGCCACTGGTGCGCCCAATGCAATCGCAGTGCTTGCCGCATCCGAGCCCGGCGGCTTGCTGCATGCGCCCGATTGCTACATGGAAAAGATTGTGGCGGGCCCGGCATGCCGCGGAGCGCTCGACCTGGACGCGCCGGTCGGCCAGAATCTGAAATCCATCGCGCGGCGTCTGGATCGCGACGTGCGGGATCTGGTCGTCATCGTTCTCGATCGGCCCAGGCATGAACGGTTGATCGACGACATTCGCAAGGAGGGGGCTCGCATTCGTTTGATCGGCGATGGCGATCTCTCGGCCGCCATTGCGGTTGCGGTACGCGGTAATGGCGTGCACGCCGTCATGGGTACGGGAGGTGCGCCGGAAGGCGTGCTGGCGGCGGCGGCCATGCGCTGCTTGCACGGAGAAATGGTCGGACGGCTGGTGATCGACACGCCCGAGTTGGAAGAGCGTGTCGCGCGCATGGGTATCAAGAATCCAAAGCGCATTTATACAGCGGGCGACCTGGCTATGGGTACGCACATCGTATTCGCTGCCTGTGGCGTTACCGACGGCGCCCTGCTGCGCGGCGTCCGGTTTTTCGGAGAAGGGTACCGCACCCACACCCTGTTGATGAACTCCAGCAACAGCAGCGTGCAGTTCATCGATACCGTGCACATGACCCGGAAACCGGGACCCCGCGGAGTCCGCCTATATTAGGCGTTACGGCTATACCGTCAGCAATCCGAGATGTCGCAGAACGCGGCGAACTTTCTTTGGCGACACAGCAAGTTTGTGAGCGACCCGCGAGACCTTGCGGCCTTCGTGTTCCCAAACCTTGCGAATGAGGAGTTCCTCAAAATCGGCTACCACGGCCTGTAGCGATTTGTCCCCGATTGCGCCTTGCGACCAGGCGCGGAGATTCGGATCTTCGACCCCGGCGTGCAGAATCTCGGCCCGCAAGATCTCGATCTCCTGCCAGAGCGCGTCGTGCCGATCGTGATCGAGATAGGCTTCTGCACGGTCGCAGCAGTTTCGGGCAAGATCCGTGTTGTGGAAAAAACCGTTCACCAGAGTCATCCCGCGGCAGATGTGCGCCTGCGCCAGCAATCTCCGGCTCTCGGTTCGTTCGCCCAGATCGACCGCCTCTTTGGCGCAGTCATGCGCGAGCTGCGCAAACCGGCTGGGATCGTCGCCTTCGCCGATCTCTTCTTCAAAACGAGCATTTGCAACCATCGCTTGCACGATCCGGGCGCGGCACATCAGTAAAAAATCCGCTTTGGTCGAGGCCAGGTCGAACGCTTCGGAAGCGCGCTGCTCCGCCTGATCCAAATTTCCGAGATCCAGATAGATCTGCGCCAGATTGACGTCTACGTTCCCCGCGCCGTGGTGATTACCGGCGGTTTTGTAGATGGCATCCGCTTGCGCCAGGTCCGCCTGCGCATTCCGTAAGAGCTCGTGCATGCGATCCAATTGGCCAGCCTTCCCGCCGCCATCGAGCGCAGGCCGATTTCCTGTGCCCATGCGCTGCCGCTCCCGCTTTTGATCGATGCTGCGCCGCAGTTGCAGTGCCAGGAACCGTTTGGCCTGCGCGATGTTGGTTAGCGAGCGCGCGAGATAGCCCTGGAGCGACGGCCGGCGCTTGAAAAGATCGATAGAAGCCTCGAAATACCCCAACGCATGGTCATAGCGGCCCTCCCGAAGAGCGATGCGCCCATACGTCAACTGAATATTGCCGAGAGTGATGAAATCGTCCGTCTCGCGGAGAACCGCTTCCGCCTCCTGCAAAATAGAAACGGCGCCTTTTGTGTCGCCTTTTTGAAAGAGCAACCAGGTCTCGAGTGTGCGGATCACGGCCGCCATGTAGGGCGATCCAAGAGACGAGGCGATGCCAATGCCTTGTCGTGTAATCGCAAGCGCTTGATCGTATTCGCCCGCTTTTCGCAGGCAGCGGGCCTTCCACAGAGTGGCCACCGACGCAATTCTTGGCTCGGCCAGATCTTCGGCAATTTGCAGAGCGGTCTCCAGATGCCGTGACGCTTCTGCCAAGTCTTCGCGGCGCATCGCGACCAGCGCTTCAGCCATGCGCACATGGATGTAGTCGGTTAACGGAAGCGTGTCGCGAAGCGATCTTGGAAAGCGTTCCAGCAAATTCGGGAGTAGCCCCTCATCGTCGAACCCCACGTCCACCCATTGGGCGAGGCAGCCAACGGCAACGCCGGCACCCGGGTCCGCCGGAGTCAGATTCTGAAACTCGGGCCTATACTGCTCGAGCAGGTCCGTTCCCGGACCGATACGGCGCTCCTGGATCAGAATCCGGAGTTGCTGGAGTACTTCGAGAGGGAGCATGGGATTTCTTGAACGGAACGCTTCACCCAGTCTAGCCAACCTACTAGGACCTGGTGTGGCGGACAACTGGTCCAAAACGGACCAGTCAGGGACTTAGGGGATTGGAATAAGGCCCCAAAAGCGAGACACTGACGCTGGAGCTGATCCATGCGGGTATCGCGTAGAGTGATTGTATTCCTCGGTCCTCCCGGATCGGGTAAAGGGACTCAGGCCGGACGCTTGTCTTCCATCCTGGGCATCCCGGCCATATCTACCGGCGAAATGCTTCGTCAGGAATGCCGTTCCGGATCGGCGCTTGGCGAGGTAATCCAGAACGTGCTCGATTCCGGCCAACTGGTAAGCGACGATCTTGTGAATCAGGTAGTGGCCGTGCGACTCAAAGAAGCGGATTGCGAAGACGGATGCATTCTGGACGGCTACCCGCGGACACTCTTGCAAGCTCGATTCCTGGATAGGCTGCTCGCCAGTCGAAAGCTGGGCGCGCCCATTGTGATCGACTTCGCGATCTCTTCCGAAGAGATCGTTGCCCGGCTTGGCCGCCGCAGGCTATGCGAGCGATGTGGAAGAATCTTTAGCGTCTCTGCCGAAGAAAACGCGTTCTGCGAACAAGATGGAGCCAGGCTCATACATCGCGCCGACGATCGACCCGCCACGATTCGAGGCCGCCTGAATTTGTACGAACAGAACGCGAGAGAACTGGTCCACTACTACAGCGGCAGAAACTACCATCGCATCTGCGCTACCCGGACGCTTGAGGAAGTCTCACAGGAACTCGTCAGCCTTGTAGGCGGATTCCGGACTCATCCACTTCGCGGTCGCGCGGCCCCGGCACGAGCAGCCAGAATCTACCAGCCTCAATCGGCTTAGCAGGTCGCAAAATCTCGCTTCCCAAACCACCGAACGTGTGGTAAGAGTGTAGAAACACACTTTCATGTTGCGGTACGTCTTGCGAGGTCTCCGCCGTAACTCTAGCGGGCTAACGCTGATTGCAGGCGCAATTGGCGTGCTCACAGGCGTGGAGCGTCTGATGTCCACTCGCGTGAAGACGATCGTGCGAGAAGTACCTCGCCCAGAGCCGGTACTCGAAACGGCAGTTCCCAGGACAGACTACTTCAAAATCAGCCGCACGCAGTCTGAACTCGGCTACACCTATTGGGTACTACAGGGGTTCGGCCGATTCCGAAGCTTCGCTCTGTTCGATACCTGGCAGGAAGCCGTGGAGGAAGCGGCGAGAAGAACGGAATGCCGTGAGGTCCGGCAAGAGGAATTCGCGCGCTCTAGCGTATAGGCTCAGCGCGTTCGTGGCGTCGCAATCTCATAAGTCAGGTTGACGTCCGCGTGCACATCGATCGTCCCGGGCGAGATGGGTGTAATGTCGGTCGAACTCTGCCCGCCCAAAGCTGATCTGGCGCGCGGGCGAAACAATCACAGGTTGCCCTTCTTCGACCCGTACTAAGCGTCCTAGCCGCAATTTTAGAGACCCGGCGAGCGCTTGGGCGCCCGCCTGCGCCTGGCTGGCGGCTTTTCCCAGAGCACGCGCTCGGGCGCCTTGTTCATCTTTTAAGGTGAACGTGAGGCGATTGATGCTGTTCGCGCCCGATCTGGTCGCAACTTCAATGACCTTTTGAAGAGTAGAGATGTCATCCAGCCGAAGACGCACTGTGTTGTTTGCGGTATAACCCGTGATCGTCGCCTGCGAGCCTTCTTTTGGGTAACGGTAGTTCGGATTCACTGAGAAATTGACTGTCGTGATCGCGTTGCCCGGGACGAACCCTCGAAGCTCATCGATGAGAGCCTTGGTTTGTGCCGCGTTTTCGTCGGTAGCTGCCTTGGCGCTGATGGCCTGGGTCACGACGCCAATATCGAGCTGGGCCTGATCGGGCTCGGCAGATACGGTTGCCTCGCCATGCACTCGTATGGACGGCGGCCCGCCGGCCGAAATAATCTCCTGGGCTTGCAGTGCGGCGACAGCGAACACGAAAATAAGAATGGATCGCATCGTGAATCCTTATGACGATCACGATAGCCTAGCATCTCCCGACCATCGGCTTCATGAATCCTTTTACGCGCCGACGCTTTCTCGCTGCGGCAGTAGCGGTCCCCACACTCGGCAATGCTCGATTCGCGCTCTCCAAGGCCGACGATGATTTTCTGGACGACCTCTCGCAGCGCGCCTTCCGGTTTTTTTGGGAACAAAGCGACCCGAACACGGGGCTCGTGCTCGATCGCGTGCGAGCGGACGGAAAGCGAATCGGTGGAAAAAACTTACTGGCCGCAAGCACTGCGGTAACGGGATTTTATTTAAGCGCACTATGTATCGGTCATCAGAGGAGATGGAGAGATCCCAACCAGATTCGCGAGCGCGTGCGGTCTTGTTTTCGGCACATCTTCAATGAGCAGGAGACCATGCGCGGATGGTACTACCACTTCGTCAATCAAAAAACCGGCGAGCGCATCTGGAATTGCGAGTTATCCACCATTGATTCGGCGCTGTTACTCGCTGGAGTCATCACCGCCCAGCAGTACTTCCGAGACGACGGCGAGCTGTTTAACTTAGGCGCGGAGATCTACCGCCGTGTCGATTTTTCCTGGATGCTCGACCCCAACTCCGGGCTGTTGCGCATGGGTTGGTTTCCAGAAACAGGGTTTCTATTATCCGAATGGGCCTCTTATGACGAGGAATCGATTCTCTATTTTCTAGCGATCGCCTCGCCCACAGACCCGATTCCGGTGCGCAGTTGGTACGCATTCAAACGGACACCCGTCGAGTTCGGCGGCTATCGCTTTGTCGGCCGCGGACCAATCTTTACGCACCAATATTCTCAAGCTTGGATGTATCTGGCGAACCTGCGGGACGCCCCGCCGGCCGGCATCGACTATTTTCAGAATTCGGCCACGGCGACGTATGCATTTCGTGCACTCTGGCTCAGTATGCGAGGAATGTATCCAGGCTTTTCGGAAAATCTGTGGGGCGTCACTCCGTCCGATAGCGACATCGGATATGTGATCTGGGGAAGTCCTAGCTCGCGCCGGGAGCTGGACGGTACAGTAGTGCCGTGCGCCCCCGCCGGGTCGCTCATGTTCGCACCCGAGATCTGCCTGCCTGTGCTTCGCTTCATGCACCAGGAATTTGCCGGCTTCATTTATGGGCCCTACGGCTTTGTGGATGCGTTCAATCCCTTAACGATGTGGGTCAACCCGGACGTTATTGGGATTGATGTCGGCATGACCCTGCTGAGCGCCGAGAACTTGCGTACCGGGAACGTCTGGACCTGGTTCAACCGTTCCCCCGACGTGCAAAGGGCGATGAGCGAGATCTTCGAGCCTTTTTAGCGAAAGAACTCAAACGAAACACTCAATCCCTGTTATGTTTTCGAGTTTCCCACCGTCAGACTGGGCATGATACTGCTCCTGATTGTGCTGATTCTTTTGATCGGCGCTGTGCCTGCGTGGCCTTACTCGCGTGGCTGGGGCTACTATCCCTCGGGGGGCCTGGGCTTGGTGCTCATCATCATTCTCGTGCTGTACCTGATGGGATACATGCACTAGAACCTCGCCTCGAACGTCGATTTTGGCGGCAGCGTCCGTGACGCGGCCGGTGCTCTTCAGCTACGTTGTCTCAAATCGTAGTACGGCGCTCCCGAGATGGATCTCGTCTCCGGATTGCAGGACTTTGCCGCGTGCGCCGCGGTGGACAGGCTGACCCAGCCCATCGCGCACGATCCATAGGCCGCAGTTGGCGTCTCCTTTATAGGTGCGGTCGTTAAACAGACGGTACTCGCCACTCTTTTGCGAATAGACGATATGCGCATGTTCGCGCGACACCGTTCGATTCGTCTCGTTGTCTTCCGTAAACGCGAGATCGTTGCGGCGTGACGGACCGGAAGAGCGGTAAACTTCGATCGTTCTACCGATATTGGTGCGCGTTTTTTCCAGCGAGGTTTCCCGCTGATTTGCGGCCCCACTCACCACGACGAGTTTCGCGAGCTGTGCCTGCAAAACGGGTTTGGTTTTTGATTGCTGTTCCAGTTCTGTTTCAACCGAGAGCCAGTTTTCGTTTTGCATCGGCAAAACCGGCGTCGTATGGATCTCCACGCGTAAATCGCTGGGAAAGCGATAGTTCGACCGCCCCAGATTGGTTTTGAGTTCCTGGGCGAAGTAAGTGCACAGGAAATCACTCGAAACCACGCTCTCCTGATCTGCCGGAATCCCACGTAAATGGACGTGCACCAGATTGTAGGGAAATACACTCTTGCCGCTGGCGCGATGGCTCTTCGCTTTGACTGCATCCAGAACTGCGAGACGAATCTCCGCAAGTTCCGGTGCGTCTTTCGAGATCCGGTTTGCTCCGAACGGTGACTCGAAGATCGCTTTGCCAAACTTCTCAATCACATTCGAGATCGCCATTCTGCCGTTACCTCTTCTCCGGGGATGTACCCACGATTATGCCCAATTGCTGTGCCGCCTCAACCAACTCGCGTCCGATCGGCGCGGCGAATTTCGCGCCGTATCCACCGTGCTCAACCACTACGGCAAAAGCGATGCGCCTGGTAGCCGGTGCATCGTATGGCGCAAAACCGGCGAACCACGAATGAGGCTCGCCCTGGTCGAGCTGCGCTGTGCCGGTCTTTCCCGCCACATCGATTGCGATGCCATTCATCGCGGTCCGGGCGGTGCCGCTTGTCACCACGGATCGCATCGCTTTTGACAGGAATTCCGCCGAATCCGCGCTGAGTACCGGAACCGAAGCGGCGGAGCGGGAATTGCCGGGATCGAGCACCCAGCGGCCTTGCGGCATTGCGCCGCCCGCCGCAATAGTGGCCGCGACCCGCGCCATTTTGAACGGCGTGGCAAGAACGGGACCTTGTCCATACGCGGCGAATGGCAACATCTTTCTAACGTTTGGCAGATCGCCGGCGGACATGCCAAGCAGTCCCGCCGTGTCGCGAAGTGCCTGCGCTCCGACGTTATAGACCCCGAGCTGTGCAAAATAGGCGTTGCACGAAACCGTAATGGCATTCGCCATATTAAGCGTTCCGTGCGCGTGATCTCCGATGTCGTCGCGGATGGGCCTGCGCCAACCTGGAATGATTGTCCCCACTCTCCCATCGCCAAGCCCACGGCATGTATAGGTCTGATTCATCGCTTTCGGATTCAGGCGTAGCGCCGCCATCGCGGTGACCAGTTTGAAAGTCGACCCCGGTGGATATTCGCCATAGCGGGCGCGGTCCAGCAGTTCATCGGGAGTGGCAGAGCCGGAGCCCGGCGGCTGAGGCCAGCTCACAAGAGCGAGGACATCGCCGGTGGAAACATCCATCATGACCAGCGCGCCTTTCTTGTCCACAGCCTGCAGATGATTCTTCAGGATGTCCGTAGCTTTGAGCTGCAGGCGGATATCGATCGCGGTATGAACGTCGCGATCGCGTTCGAGTAGCGCCTGGACCAGAGGATTGCCGCGACGATGCCGGTACCGCACGATAGGAGCAAGTTCGTTATAGTCCGCGTATCCCTGGAGACGTGTATTGGAATCGCGCTCGACCAGCGAGGCATTCGTGGCGTGGAACTTTTCGCCGGTTCGCAAATCGCCCAGCAGATGAACCGTGGCGGGTCCAAAAGGATACTGGCGGTTATCCATGCGCGAGCAGGCTTGATCGATCGAAACTCCAAGATTCTGGTACTCGGCGCGATGCTTTTCCAGCTCAGACCAGTTGCTCGTTGCAAGAAGTACACCGTTGCGGTCATAGATATTCCCGCGCGGAATGCTGGCCGCGAGCAGGTTCAGCCGCGGATTTCGCTGAGGCCGTTTTACTCCGTCGTGCGTGTAGACCAGGGCGTTGCGGACGAGTAATTCCCGGTCTTCAAAGGCCTGAATGTAAACCGTGCGCACAATCAACGCGGCAGCGCACAAAGCAAGCGCCGTACACGCGACCTGCGCAGGCCGGCGAAACAGCGCCCCGATATGCTCTTCTGGAGAATCGTCGCTGTCTTCAACCGGATGCTCGGCGAGCGCGGTCTGATTGGAGACCCCGAGCAGCACGGCGAAGATTACAAAGTTAGCGAGCATTGCCGTGTTGCCGGAGCTTAAGAATGGCGAAACGACCCCGGAAAGCGGAATTGCGCCAAGCGCTCCTCCCGAGATCAGCAACATCTCGAGCGCAATGAGTGTCCCGAGCCCGATCGAGAGAAACATTGCGTACTCGTCGGGAGCGCGCAACGCGATGCGAAACGCGCGTTGGACCAGCATTCCGAAGAGCAGCGCGATGAGAAGCACTCCAGGTAGACCCCATTCTTCGGCGATGGAGGGCAGAACCAGATCCGTATGACCCGCCGGGATCACGCTTGGATCGCCTAACCCGGGACCTGAGCCCAAAGGACCACCAGTGGCGAAAGCCCAAAGTGAGTGAGCCAGTTGATCGCCGCCGCGCACATCGTTGTCCCAGGGTGAGAGCCACATCGAGACGCGCTCGGCGACTGTGTGCGGAGTTCCGAAATGATAACCGACCCCGACACCCGATACCAGCAGCACGAGACCTAGCAGCGCGAGCCCGCTCCGGCCGCGCGCGACCGCAAACAGTGAGAGGAATAATAGCCCGACCACCAGCGCGGGGCCCATATCTTTCAGCACGAAAAAGAGGGCCAGCGCGCAGGAGACCGCAAACATGACAGGCAGGACGTGGCTCGCGCGCGGCAACTCTAGCCAGCGCAGCCAGCGCGGAACGAAGCTCTTCTGCCGCAGATCGCGCAGGCGCTCCCAATTCTGCGCGAAATAGCCCGCCAGGAAAAAAACAAGAAGAACCTTGACGATTTCGACCGGCTGGAACGGTCCGAGATTGACCTTCGCATCGCTACCTGTCGGGCCCGAGCCAAACTTGAGAAGAGCGAGAAACAGACCGAGCGCGGCGAGTAGAGGAGTATAGGTCCAGCGCGAGAAATTCCGATATTGAAACGCTCGCAGAAGTGGAAGCAACAGCATGGCGCAACCCAGCAGTACGCCCCAGGCGAACTTTCTGAATTCCAGAGTGTCGCGCAATGGATCGCGCAGGCTCACCATCAATATGAATCCGAATGCCGTCAATACGTGCAGGGCCGGCAAGATCGTCGCATCGCCGCGGAACCGGCGCCAGCGCCAGGCGAGGTGCACGATCCAAAACGCGGCTATATACAAGCGAGCTCCAGAGCACGTAGCTGCGAAGGAATTCGCGCGGCGTGCGCACCACGAAAAGAGATTTAACTTTAGGAAGCGGAACGTGCAGGTGAGCCAGCGCGCCTACATTGGGCAACGGCCGATGCTGTTCGATATAACTGGCTATATCTGCCGCGACAGTCTCGCGTTCGCCGGAAGCTTGAAAGATCTGAAGCGCCGGCAGAAGTTGCTCTGGCGACCGTACCTCGTTCAAATTAAGCAATTCGCCATTGCGCAAGCGCTGATCGAGATCTCCGGCGTCCTGCGTCTTGGCGAAATACACGAATGTGAGACCGCACGCCACGGCAATTGAAGCGCACGCCAGCCACAGAACTTCGCGACGGCGTTCCGGCGCTTTATGCTTTTCGGCCAGCCGTATCTGAACGGCGAGGCTGTGATCCCAGGTGTTGGTTACTGCCATCGCCGTATGCTTCCGGAGCGCTTCGAATAATGAGGGCGGACCGCAATGAGGCGCACATTCTCCATCTGCAGCTTGTTTTGTTCCTCGCGATCTTGCGCAAGCTGTTCCAGATTTGCGCTCACATTTGCGTACCCTATGATCGGCTCGTAGAGTGCGCGCGCGCGGTCTATATCGTCGTGTGCGAGTTGCAGGTATTTAGCTCTATCGGCCTTCGCGCTAGTAGGTGTGCGTTTCGCGTGAGCCAGTTCCGACTCGGCGCGGAAAAGATATCCGTCCGCTTCTTCCGCATGCTCGCGAGCGCCCGGTTTGTATCCCAACTGCTCTGCCTGATTGAGCTCCCCGATCGCCCGGCCCACATTGTGGAATTGATACACGAAGATACGGGCCAGGCCAAGATGAGGATCGGGCAAACGCGGAAGATACCATTCGGTCTGCTGAAATTGATAGATCGCCTTCGCAATGTTCGGCGGCTTGTGGATCAAATCCAAATAGCCCGTGCAGAGCGCGAGGTCGCCTTTCGCCTTCGCGTAGGAAGGGTCGATTTCGAGCGCGTGCCGGAGACAAACAACTGCCTTCGACCAATCGAAATGAGACAGCGGCTGGTCAATCGCGTGCACGAAGCTGGCAAGCATGTCTTCCGCGCCAGAGGTAAAGTGATCGCGCATCGCCGTGTCTAGCAAGGCTGCAGGCGACCATGCCAGCAGAAAGCGGTTTCCGCTTTTCAATTCGCGGTACTGTTTCCAATCGGAGTTGACCGACCCTACGCTTTCGTGCGCGTAGTCCTTCGGCGCTATCAGCTTCGCCGCCGCGGCGGACATGCGGAAATACGAGGCGACGGGAATGAAGATCAGCAGGCCCATCAGAATGCCGGCCAGCAGTGCGATGGTATTGGTGAAATCGGCCCAGCTTTTTATCGCTCGAAACAGCGAACGTCCGAAACCCGCCCGGCCGCTGAGCGAGCGGCTTGGTTTCCCGGAGTATTTTTCAACGGTCGCGTTGGTGTACCAGGAGGACTGGCGTTCGCGCTCTGCAGCGGCAGGTCTGCCGTCCAGAAACGCCTCCAGATCGCCTATGAATGCGCCCGCGGATTGATAACGCCTGTCCAGATCGGAGGCCAGCGCTTTCGAGACAATCGCCTTAAGCGCTGCCGGGCAATTTGGCGGCAGAGCACGAGGCGGTCGCCGCGACTGTATCAGATTCTCTAGCTTCCGGGTGTTTTGCGCCTGGTACGGCGGAGCGCCCGAAATCATTTCGTACAAAGTGACTCCGACTGCCCACAAATCGGAATGCGGATCGACTTGCGACTTACTGATGCGCTCCGGAGAGCAGTAGGTAGGACTACCCAGATTGTGATGCGTCAGGTTGCGTGTGGAAGTGATTGCCTTGGCGATTCCGAAATCCAGCAGCCGCAGCTCGTCGCGCGTTCCGATCTGAACGTTCGAGGGCTTGATATCGCCGTGCACCACCGCGGTCCTGCGTCCGTTCACATCCGAGACGAAGGAATGCAGCGTCTTGAGCTGGCTGCAGATTTCAACGGCATAGCGCGCCGCGCGCTTCGGCTCCATTCGGCGCTCCGCCTGCAGAATTTCAGCCAGCGTTTTTCCCTCGCAGTATTCCATCACTACGAAAAAGCAGCCGTCTTGCTCTCCGTATTCATATACCTGGAGAATGCGGCGATCCGTGGCGTGTAGTTGCTCTTGCAGCGCAGCCCCGCGCTTTTCAGCGTCGATGATGAGCTGCGTATATTCGTCGCGCGAGTGCTCGATCAGCTTCAGCACCACGGGCCGGTTCAGGTTCGTGTCCAGCGCCAGGTATACATCGCTCATGCTGCGGCTCAGCTTGCGGACGATCTCGAATTTGCCGAAGGTCTGAACGTGTACCATGACGTCGCTCATCGCAGGACTCGCGGAAGCAGCAGCTCGGTTCCAAGGCAGAGCACAATGCCGAGCACGATTCCAATCACGAGCCAGAGAACATCCCGCGCTGCCCGCCGCCATCGATTTCCTTCCGTTCGCATCCGCGTTATGGCGTGACGCGGGCGCGAGTCGAGCAAAGTATTCGATTCGCTGCCGAGAAACTCCGGTCCTGCTACGAAGACAACGCTGATATTGTCCTTGCCGCCGGCCTCGTTCGCCGCCTCAATCAGGCGCCGCGCGGTCACTTCGGGCTCGCCATCATAGCGTTCGACGATCGCGCTGATTTGAGCCGAGGTGAGAACGTCGCTCAAACCGTCGCTGCACAGCAGCAGGGCGGCATTGGGGCGGAACAGGAACGTTTTTGTCTCGATAAACTGCGGATCGTCGGGCGAGCGTACCTGTGAACCCACGTCTCGAAAAACTTCGTTACGCCGGGGGTGCAGCATGGCTTCCGTTTCGGTGAGCTCGCCTAAATCCTCCTTCTCGCCCACCGGCGAATGATCCGATGTCATCTTCCGCAGATTCCCGTTCCAGGCAAGATAGAGGCGCGAGTCGCCGACGTGCCCGACCGTGACGCAATCCTCTTGAGCGACCGCGAGTGTCAGAACGCACGCCATGCCGCGGTACGCATCGTTTTTCTGAGCCAGCTCGAAAATGCGGTTATTCGCTTCCGAAATAGTTTGACGGATTTGCGTTTCTAAATCGTCGTTCGATTCGAGTGCAGCCGCTCGTTCTTCGATGGTACGGAGCGCCATTTCGGCTGCCGTCTCACCCGCCGCATGGCCGCCCAGACCGTCAATCACCAGAAACACGCCGCGCGCTTCATCGGCCCATACGCGATCTTCGTTCACAGGCCGTTCGAGCCCTGGATCGGTTGCGGTCGCGGCGCGCCAGGCGGTTGCAGCTTTCATCGGCGTATTTCGAACGCGAGCGTCAGAACCTCTCCGATTCCAATTTCAGCGCGAGCGGGCAGAAGCTCCTCGATTCCCTTTCGCAACCGCTTGCCCTCCAGCCACGTTCCATTGGTACTGACGTCCACAATGAAAAACGCACCCGCAGCAGGATCGCGGCGAATGATGAGGTGTTCGCGAGAGACTTCGTCGTTGGTGTAAAGCGCCAGGTCCATAGGCTGGCTCTCGCCCCCGCGCCCGACCCGCACCTGGTTGTGCGTGACTAAAAAAAGCTGCGGACCCGAATCGTCTTCATATCGTATTTCTGCGTAGACGGGCTCGGATGCGCGTCCTACCTCGCGGCGCTGGCTGGTCGTGCGATGCGCTTGAACGGAGGGCTCGCGTTCCATCAGCGTCGTCTTCGTGCCCCGAAAACCAGGTTCGGCCGTCTCGTTCAGTTCGGAGTGGATTTCCGCGTCCCCAGGCGGGACTTCCGTTTCTGGCAAAAACTCTAGACTCCAATCGCGGCACGCGATCTTGTACTCCTTAACAGCTTTGCCGCGGCGTAAACCGAGAATTCTAGGGTTGCCGTTGAGCTCCGCAACCCGGGCGCGCAGAGCCCGCCTAGCATCTTCAGCGATTAGCTCGAAAACCCCACGCAGGGTCGCGTAATCTTCCGGATTGAGATACACCGTAAATACGCAAGGCAGCAGAACGGTGTAAGCCATTTCGAACCGACCCAACTCCATGTTGCGGATCAGTTCGCTGACGATGAGGTTCCCATTCAGCTTGGGTTCGCTCAGTTTTTCGGTGTGGTGCGCCAACCCCCGCGCTCCTTCTACATTCCTCGACGTTCATCCAGGGCCCCGGTTTCATACCTGGATCGTGTAAAAGCCGTTCCTCAAAAGTTCTTAATCAAATGCAAACTTATCCGGGAGCCTATGGGTGTGATCCTACCGTAAGGAAATCCTGCGCGCGGGAGCGGCGCCATCAGTTCCGTGCCCGCTGGTAATTTACCGGCGGTAAATCACGCCGCCTTTCATCACAAACGAGACTCTTTCGAGCGCGCCGATGTCTTGCAAGGGATCCCCGTCCACCGCGATGACGTCTGCCAGGTAGCCGGGCTTCAATTCGCCGATCTGCCCCTCCCAGCCGAGAAGTTTCGCGCCGTTCAGCAAATCCGCCTGCAGAACCGCGAGAGGCTTCATGCCGTACTGAACCATCAGGACGAATTCACGAGCCTGCGTGCCGTGCGGAAACGGTCCCACATCCGATCCAACGGCCATTGGAACACCGGCTGCGAGTTGTTTCCGGAACTCCTGCGCGTGCAGGTCTAAAAGTGCATGCTCGCGCTCGGCCTGGGCCGGGGACGCCGCGTGAGCGGCGAAATACTCGGCGATTGTGAAGGTCGGAACAGCTGGAATCTGCTTTTCGCGCATGAGGCGCATCGTCTCGTCACTGAGCTGGTAGGCATGGTCGACGGACTCCACCCCTGCCCGCGCGGCATAAAGAGTGCCCGGTTCCCCGGTCGCATGCACGGCAACCCGTTTCCCTACGCGAGCCGCTTCCGCAACCGCGGCGCTGAGCTGCGTTTCCGAGTACTGGTACGGAGTCAGTAATTTGCCGCCTTCCACTCGATCTGGCCCCGTCTCGTACATCTTGATAAAATCAGCCCCTTCCTTGAACTCTTTGCGCATCGCTTCGACGATTTCCTCGATGCTGTTCGCGTAGGTGGCGTTCGAAAAGACATGTTGGGCCGGATTGAAGTGTATGGCATCCTCATGGCCCCCGAGAATATCGATTGCGTTTCCGCTGATGCGTAGGCGAGGACCGGGAATCAACCCCTGATCGATCGCATTGCGGATTGCCGTATCCGCCGAACCGGCGCCTTCTGTCCCCATGTCGCGTTCCGCCGTGAAACCCGCCATAAGGTCGTTTTTCGCAGCCAGAGCCGCTAGAATCGTCCGCCCCGGAACCGATTCTTCCACCGTTTGCAGGTCCTCTGCTCCCGGATGGAGAAACAGATGCACATGCGCGTCGATCAAACCCGGCAGGAGTGTTGTGTTGCCGAGTTCAATCGTTTCCGCCCCAGCCGGATGCCTGACCGAAGCACCCGCTTCGACAATGCGCGCACCTTCGACCAGAACTTCGCCGGGCGTCCGGACTTGTCCGGACTCGATTTCAATTAATCGTGCCGCATGAAGAACATAGACATGGGAAGGTTGGCTCACGCCCTGCGCCAGAGCCTCAAACGCCAGAAATGCCGTTGCGATGAGCCCGGGGACGAAAGTAGACAGCGTCACTGCGTAAGCGCTGTTTTGACAATTGTCAGACAAAGTTCGTTTCCCTTTTCTTCGTTGTAACGCTTCTTTAGTTGTGGTACTACTGGGATTCCTAGGTGGCAGAAAAGATTGACCAACTTTTTCGTATTTCTCGGTCTTAGCCAGTGAGTAGGCGATATAGGAATGTCCTGCAAAAGATTCGCTCGTTTACTTACGCAAGATTTATACACGGAGGAGAAATGAAGTCTAGGATTCTTACACTTTTGGGGACGGCCGCAGTTTTTGTGCTGCTGACCTCCGTTTCCACGCAAACTGCCAAGGCGGACCTGATTACCACGTTTGTAAGCGATACGGCGGTGTCCGGCGGGTGGAACTACACCTATGATGTTGGTGTTTCGGCGCTTGAGAATCTAACCCCTACGGGAGATTCAAGCATCGGCGGGGAGTTTGGGACGATATACGATATCGGACCTGTCACAATTGTCTCGATGAGCAGTGCTCTGACGGCCGATTTCACGTTTTTGGCACAGACTGCTACGAACAGCCCGGCCTTTCATACAACGCCAGTTGATACGGCGCTTTTGAACCTTCGGTATATGTTCAATGGCACCACGACCGTTCCGGGATCGACAGATCTAGGTGATTTCACTGTGTTTTCGACTGCCCCCCCAAGCTCGGTCTCCGGTTTCGCGGACGGGCAAGCGGCTGTCGCTTCGACCGGTCTTCCGACCGGCAACATTCAGCCGGTTGTAATTCCTGCCGTTGGTGGTGTGCCTGAACCTGCTTCGATCATCTTGATGGGCTCGGGGCTGCTGGGACTCGGCTTCATTGGCCGCAGTCGTCTTCGTCGGAAAGCCAAGCTCTAAAGCTGTAGTCAAATCTAATTAACGTTGGCCGAGCGCATTCATGTGCTCGGCCAAGTTGTGTCTATGGCCGTGATTCACCGGGTCTCTCATTCCATACGGGTGTGGGTCGCCCCCCGGATGCCGGCGGATCTTTAGGCCATGTAGGCCTGGAAGAAATACGTTTTCGGAGGAATTATGATTCAGTATCCTAGACCACGTTTTGTCGGCTGTGTCGTAGCCTTGTCTGCTTTGATTCCTGGTTTCGCCTTTGCTCAGACCGCACTTCTACCCGTGAATTTCGGCACGGTAGCCGTCGGGAGTTCGTCGCCTCAAAATATCGTGTTTACCGGGGTACCTGCAAACACGAGCTTCGCCCTGTACAACAGCGCCGAGTTTAGCTTGGGCCCGCCGGCCTGCGCCGGGGGCAACTGCACGTTGCCTGTTACGTTCCAGCCCGCAAATCCAGGGTCGCGAAGCGGTCTTATAACGGCCACCAACCCGAGTACCGGCTCGGTTGTGGAGACCGCAACGGTCTACGGCGTAGGTCAAGGTCCGCAGATCGCATTCTCTGGAGGGGTCATTTCTACTGTGGCCAACCGGGCAACGGCCGCCCTCAGTTCGGCTGTTATTAATGGCGTGGCAATCAGTAGTGCGGGAAACCTGTGGGTGTCGGATGAAGTCACAAACCAGGTATATTTCATCAATCCCAAGACTGGCCAAGCTGTTGCCTTTGCCGGTAATGGCCAGGCAGGATATTCAGGCGATGGCGGCGTATCCACTGCGGCGAAGTTGAATTTACCGGCGGGTCTGGCCCTTGATCCGGCGGGAAATCTGTTTATCTCCGATGCGGGGAACAATGTCGTTCGCCGCGTAGACGGGTTTTCGCAGATCATTACAACTATCGCCGGGACCGGCGCGGCCGGTAACGGCGGCGATGGTGGCGCCGCCAATCTGGCGACACTCAATAATCCCGCGGGACTGGCTTTCGACTCGCAAGGAAATCTCTATATTGCGGATGGCGGAAACAACCGCGTCCGCAAAGTTGCCGCCGTGAACGGCCAGGTTACAGGCTCGAGCACGATCACGAGCTTTGCCGGAACCGGAACCGCGGGATTCTCAGGTGACGGCGCCGCAGCGACCAGTGCCGAATTGAGTCAGCCAAGAGGCGTCGCAGTGGACCTGAGTGGAAATGTCTATATCGCCGATTTGGGCAATAGTGTCGTTCGCGAGGTGTCGGGCGGAACGATCTCCACAGTCGCCGGTGTGGGGACTCAGCCGGGATATTCAGGCGATGCCGGCCCGGCCACCAGTGCATTGCTGGATCTGCCGGCAGGTGTCGCGGTCGATGCCGGAGGAAGTATCTACATCGCGGATCTGGGAAGTAACGTCATCCGAAAGGTCAGCGGCGATAGCGCCCATGTGATCTTTACCATCGCCGGCACGTCTGCGGCCGGCTATTCGGGTGACGGAGGCTTGGCGACGAGTGCCACGCTGCGGAATCCGAACTACATCGCCGTAGATCAAAACGCCAATGTATTCGTCGATGATTGGGCGAATCATGCTCTTCGCGAGATTTCCTCGGCAGCGCCGCCGCTCAGCTTTCCGCTTACAGGCGGAACGACGGCTACCGTCAGTGCCTACAACGCAGGAAACGCCGATCTCAGCATCAGCGGAGTTGCCGCAAGCAACTACTCGCCGTCTGTCGCCGGCAATTGCCCCGGATCGACTCTGCATGCCGGAAACATATGCCTCATCACAATTTCCGCCCCGAGTGGCTCCATCGCGACCGGAGCGGAGGTGACTGTCAGCGACAATTCGCTGAACCACTCCACTCAGCAGACGATCGCCATCAGCGGAATTGCAGGTCTGCATTTTGTGCCGATGGTGCCGTGTCGCGCCATCGATACGCGCGTGAACGACGGCTACAGTGGAACGTACTTGGTCGGAGGAAGCTCGCGTGGTTATACCCTGCCCCAGTCTCCAAACTGCAGCATTCCATCCGATGCAGCGGCTTACGCGCTGAATGTAGGCGTCGTTCCGCACGGATCGCTCGAATATTTAACCGTATGGCCGCGCGGCCAGACGCAGCCCGCGGTCTCAAATCTTAACTCCTACGACGGGCGTATTAAGTCCAATGCGGCGGTCGTGGGAGCCGACGCTACCGGCGGCATTAACTTTTACGCGACCAACGATACCGAGTTGGTCATTGACGTGGACGGATATTTCGTAGCCTCGACGGATGCGAACTACGCTTCCCGTCTCCAGTTCTATCCCATTACGCCATGCCGGGTGGCCGATACGCGAACCGCAAATGGCTCGCTCGGCGGGCCTGCCATTGCCGGCCATACGAGCCGTGATTTCCCGGTTCTTTCCAGTTCCTGCGGATCGCAAATTCCTCCCAATGTGCAGGCGTATTCCTTCAACTTTACTGTTGTCCCGCAAGCGAGTCAGCCGGTGATCTACATTACGGCTTGGCCCACCGGGCAGACACAGACGAGTACCGCAACGGCCAACTCCCTGACTGGGACGGTGGTGGCCAATGCCGCCGTCATTCAAGCTGGTGGGAGTGGCAATGTCTCCGTCTACGCCAGCAACGCCACGGATGTTGTCATCGATGTCAACGGCTATTTCGCAGCTCCCGGAGCCAACGGGTTGTCATTCTATCCCGTCGTGCCCTGTCGCGTGTTCGATACCCGGCTTCCCGGCCCGCCAGTGCCATTCGCGGGGACTGTTCAAGCGAACTTTACCGCAAGCTCCTGTTCGGTCCCGAGCGGGGCTCAGGCTTACGCGATTGGAGCCACCGCGATACCCGAAAGCGCCCTCGGATTCCTGACGCTTTGGCCGTATAATGCGGCTGAACCGCTTAGCTCCACGTTGAATGCCAACGATCAGAGCGTCACGTCGAACCTGAGCATTACTCCGACGACCAATGGTTCAATTTCGGCGTTCGCTTCCAGTTCCACGAACCTGATTCTGGATTTCTTCGGCTATTTCGCCCCGTAATCGCCGGGGGGGTGCGCTGGGGCTTGGGCCGCTTGCGCACCCGCATCGCATTTTCATTTCGGAGTCAGGGCATACAGAGCTGCTGCATGGGGCGGAAGTGCCGATTTCAGCAGGTCTCGCTCTCCCATGTCTTTGCGCTGCCATAGATCTCGCGCGGCGAACGAAGTCGCGCCCAGGGACTGCAACGGGAACTTAATCGTTTGCGGCGTGTCGGCTAAATTGAACAACGCAAGATAAATCGTTTTCCCATTCTCTGATTTCGCGATCCACCCTGCTTGTCCGGCTGGGGTAGGAACCGGATGGCCGTCCCTCGAGTGCTGATTGACAGCGAGTACTTGGTCGTTGGTGAGCAGTGACGTAGTCCACGCGTCGTTTTGGATGAGATTGCTTCCCAGAATCAGAGGTGAGCGAAAGATCGACCACAGCGTCATCATGGTTCTCTGCTCGTCATGCGTCAGCTTGCTAGGCCTCGCAGCACCGAGTCCCGGCCGTGGTCCCAGATAGCCGAGCGGCAGCATGTCGGCATCCGGCCAGTGTCCGGGGACGACATGCGGCGCCCACTGAGCCGCAACGCCGAATTGACCGAGCACCCCTTGCGACCACGCTTGCCCCGGCCAGACGCCCCAATGGTCCCAAACGTCATTTGAAATCCTCCACATTTGCGCATAACGAGCAAGTTCCGGCGCCTTGTCTAGCGGAGCCGGACCGGGCGAGAGGCTGAGTACGATTAATCGCCCGGTTTTCTTTAGCGCCGTGCTGAACATCCGGATCTCGTCCCCCTTATAGGGATGGGACGCGATGCAATCGACCTTGACGAAATCCACACCCCAGCTTGCATACAAGGCCGCTAGAGAATCGTAGTAGGCCTGTCCGGCGGGCGAGAATCTGACGCCGTAGTTGTCCTGGTTCCACGGGCAAAGATCGGATTGGTCGGCTGCCTCGGTCGCGCGAAACGAAGACCCCGCAATGGGCAGGTTTTTTGCAACGGCTTCTTTCGGAATGCCGCGAATGATATGGATCCCAAACTTCAGCCCCAGCGAGTGGATTCGATCCGCTAACGGCCGGAACCCAGCACCTTGCGCGGCAGAAGGAAAGCGGTTATTGGCTGGAATATAGCGGCCTTTGCCGTCAAGTATGAAATGAAAGCCGCCGGACTTAGCCTCTGGATTTTCGAGATACCAGCCTTCATCGACCACGGCGTACTGCCAGTTATGAGACTTGAGGTGTCGCGCCATCCATTCGGCATTCGCTTGGAACTCGGACTCGGTGACCGTGAGGCCAAAGGAGTCCCAGCTGTTCCAGCCCATGGGAGGCGTGGGGGCTTCCTGCGCCTGAACGGCTGATAAAAGAGCGCCGGCAATCACCAACGGCGCGAATCGGAAGCACGAAGAGAATTGCATGCATCCATTCTCTACGGGAGCCGTTACACCCTCGAATGCTTCAACACCGCGACGCCCTTAAAGGATGATGAGGCTCACTTGCGCCGGAAGGCAGCGGCCAGACACGGCAAGCCGAGCGCAAGCAGGTTGTATGCACTTGGCTCAGGCACGCTGCTGGCCGGTTCACCCGCGATGCCGCTGAGGCCCGAGCCCGGAAAACCAGGTGAGAACACCCCCACCAGGCTCCTTGCGCCGGTAAACAGATTCGCTGTATAGAGTGAATCGGATCCGCCGGCGCCTGTCGCCAGGTACGCCCTGCCATTGAGCTCAGTCATTCCTCCAACTGGGCCAACCACGAAGGGCAAGGCGGCTAACGTGGTAATCGCCCCCGTTACCGGGTTTAGAACAATCAGAGAATTTGAGAAATCCTCCAGTCCCACGAGCATGCCATCGCTGCGGTAAACGAGACCGTTAATGTCGTACGCGGGATTGGTCCCTGAATACGTTGCAATCACCGTTGCGGCGCCGGTCTGGAGATTCAAAGTGAACAACTGCCCGGCGGTGGCGTTATTTCCATTCACGCCGTACGCTGTTCCATCGGGAGCAAATGCCAATCCTCCTTCAAACACGAATAACGACCCGAGTGGACCGACGGGCGTAGCTGTTGCGGTTTGAGGATTGATCGTGTAAAGGGTAGGGCTTGCACTCGCGCTCGTGGAGAAACCATACAGCGTGCCGTCGGGCGCGAACTGAATATCGGCCATCCCCGCTACTCCTGTCGGTCCGATCAGAGTAACGGCTGCATTCGAGGGATTGACGGTGTAGAGTCTGCCCGAATCGTAATTGATTCCGACCAGTGTGCCTGCATCCAGGCTCGCCGCGAGGAGCGGCAAAAAAATGGAATACCGGAGCAGACCCCTCCACCTTGTTCGCCCAAATCTGCGCAGGCTCGCCAGGTGCGCTCGAAGTCCCGGCCCGACCGCCAAATGTCTCATGATGTGTGTGGCATTTGCTGAGCGATAGTAGCCGTGTGGGGCAAGTAGTCGCAACACAAAAAGGTTTCAAAAAAAATTTGGGGTACTGGACCCTGCGGTACTTGCGCAATGAATTGGCGTTACTCGGCTCTGCAACCCAGCCTCACAGGAGCGTGTGCTATCCTGATGAAGGTTTCCAGCAAATGGGAGGCAATGGTGAGCTTTGCTCGCTTGAGCCGTTTGGACCAGTCAAATTATGAGTCAAAAGCCTGGCAAGAAGTACCAGGCCGCGGCGAAGCAGGTAGAGACTAAACCTTACCAGCTTTCCGAAGCGGTCAATCTCGTTCAGAAAATCAAATTCACGAAATTCGACGAAACCGTGGAAGTGCACATGCGGTTGGGCGTTGACCCGAAACATGCCGATCAGATGGTGCGCGGTACTGTCGTGCTGCCCAACGGGCTCGGCAGGTCCAAGCGGGTACTGGTCATCGCTTCCGGTGACAAGCTGCGCGAAGCCCAGGAAGCGGGCGCGGATTTCGTGGGCGGCGACGACGTGGTCACTCGTATTCAAAACGAGAACTGGATCGACTACGATGCCGTCATTGCGACTCCTGACATGATGCGTTCTGTGGGACGTCTCGGAAAGGTTCTCGGCCCGCGTGGCTTGATGCCAAACCCGAAGACCGGCACGGTCACAACCGACGTCCGCAATGCGATCCAGGAAATCAAAGCGGGTAAAGTCGAATTTCGCGTGGACAAGACCGGTGTCATTCATGCTCCGGTCGGAAAAGTCAGCTTTGCGGCCGATAAACTGCTTGAAAACGCGAACAGCCTGATTCAGGCGGTGGTTCGCGCCAAGCCTGCGGCAGCCAAAGGCAAGTATGTCAAGAGCGCCACCATTTGCTCCACCATGGGGCCGGGCGTGCATCTCGACGTGACGGGATTCAATGTCAAAGCGGCTTAGAAAAAGCTGGAAAGAGTAGCGGCGTATGAAGGACAAAGATCAAAAGAAGAAAGATCTCGAAGATCTGAAAAAAACGATCCAAGAAAACAAAAACATCTTCGTTACCAGCTACGAAAAGATGACCGTCAAGCAAGACTACAACTTGCGAAAAACGGTTCGTGACGCTGGCGGTAAGTATCGCGTCGTCAAAAATAATTTGGCGGCAAAGGCGGCGGAGGGGACCTCGGCGGGCGATCTGCTCGGAAACCTGAGAGGAATGACCTCGTTCGCTTACACCGCGAAAGATCCGGTCGCTCTAGCGAAGGCGCTGGCAAAATATTCCAGGGAGAACGCCGCATTCACGTTCAAGGCTGGAATCGTCGAGGGCCGGGTGGTCGATATCCAGGCCATCGCCGAGTTGGCCGCGCTGCCGCCCAAAGAAGAGCTGTATGCAAAGATTCTTTACCTGATCAACGCTACCAGTACACGGCTGGTGACGTGTGTGAATGGCGTAAGTCGTAATTTGGCTGTGGTTCTAGACCAGGCCGGGAAAGAGAATAAGTTCAAACCATAGGGGAGTACGAGAGAGAGAAATGGCGGATATTAACGCGATTGTAGAAGAGATTCAAGGTTTAACGCTGCTGGAGGCTTCGCAACTCGTAAAAGCGTTGGAAGAGAAACTCGGGGTCTCGGCGGCGGCCGCCTCCGTGGCGGTGGCAGCTCCGGGAGCTGGCGCCGGCGGTGGAGCGGCAGCTCCGGCAGCCGAAGAGAAGACCGAGTTTTCCGTAGTCCTGACCGCGGCTGGTGCGAACAAGATCAACGTGATCAAAGCCGTCCGTGAAGTGACCAGTCTGGGACTGAAGGAAGCAAAGGACTTAGTGGACGGCGCGCCCAAAGCCATCAAGGAAGGCATCAATAAAGACGAAGCCGAGGTCATCCGTAAGAAGTTTACCGACGCTGGCGCGACGGTCGAAGTTAAGTAGTTTCGGCTCGACTCATCGGTTCTGGAAAGAAATTCAGGGGGCGGCTGCGTCCGGTTGACGCGGTTGGCCCTTCATGTGCTATTGTTAAAAGGTCGTCAAGCCGGGACGGTCCAGCATCCAAATTGGTGTGTCAGTTTGCTAGAACCTCTCCGCAGATCCTCGTGGTCAGCGGAGTTTTCGCATGCCCAAATTTGCCTTTTTCCCCAATCCTCTTTTTCTGCTGCGGCTGAGAATGGCTGAACTGCTTCCGGAGCATTCGATAGCGTTATCGTCACGAACGATCTTTCTCAACACTTTTTCTCTCTGCGCGGCCTACTTGATAGCTACCGCGCAAGCATTTGCTGGTGGATCGCTGGATTCACCACTCATGGCCATCGTCGCGTAGTGCGGCGCTCGGCTTCGTACAGCGATTGCTCAATGTTGTCATTGTGTGACTGGTTTCCTGAAGGACAAGCGTAGATGCCCAACGTGTCAAAAGATTCTCTCCGCGAGAGAGTCGACTTTTCTAAGATTAAAACCTCGATTCCTATTCCGAATCTGATCGAAGTGCAGAAGCGCTCGTATGAGCGTTTCCTGCAGATGGACCTGCTTCCTAAGGAGCGTGAAGACGCGGGTTTGCAAAGCGTATTCAGCTCCGTTTTCCCCATTTCCGATTTCCGCGGCTTGAGTCAGCTCGAGTTCGTGGACTATTCCATCGGTAACTGGGAATGCAAGTGCGGCAACCTGAAAGGCCTGCATCATTTGCGGACCATCTGTCGCAATCCCAACTGCGGCGCCGAGATCCGGACCGACCCGTTTCATGCCGGAGATGTGCTTTGCCACCGCTGCGGCACATTTAACAAGAACATCGTCACCTTCTGTAACCGCTGCGGCGACCCCGTCGCATTGCAGTTGAAGTACGACGTCCCGGAGTGCGAAGAGCGAGGGATGACCTACGCCGCTCCGTTAAAGGTCACAATTCGTCTGACCGTTTACGACAAGGACGCGGAAACCGGAAACAAGACTGTCCGTGACATTAAGGAGCAGGAAGTCTTCTTCGGTGAAATTCCGCTGATGACCGAGAACGGCACCTTCATCATCAACGGCACCGAACGCGTCATCGTCTCGCAGTTGCATCGCTCGCCCGGCGTGTTTTTCGAGCGCGTGCAAGCGCAAGGCTACTTCCTTGGAAAAATCATTCCGTACCGCGGAAGCTGGGTCGAATTCGAATACGACAATAAGAACCTTCTCTATGTCCGCATCGACCGCAAGCGCAAGTTTTACGGAACCGTGTTCCTCCGCGCCTTGGGTCTGAAAACCGATTCCGACATTCTCCGCGCGTTCTACAAACTTTCGACTATTTCGCTGAAGAACAGCAAGCTCTACTGGGCCGTGAGCGACAGCTTGGTTGGCATGAAGCTCTCGCATGCGATCGCCAACAAAAGTGGAGATCAGGTCGTGCCGCAGGGCCGTAAGATCACCAATTCCGTGTTCCGCGAGATACAAAAAGCCAAAATCGACCAGGTCGAAGTCGCGCCCAACGATCTCGAGAACGCCTATGTCGCGACCGACGTAATCGACATGTCCACCGGCGAAGTGCTCGTCGAAGCGAATCATGAGCTGACATCGACCGTGATCGGCAAGCTGGCTGAAGCTGGAATCCAGAGCTTCGAAATCTTCTTTCCCGATCGCGACGAGGCTGGCAACGTCATTTCAGCAACCCTCCGCAAGGACAGTGTAAAGAGCCAAAACGACGCGCTGCTTGAAATCTATCGCAAATTGCGTCCTGGCGATCCTCCGACCTTGGACACGGCCACGCAGCTCTTCCAGGGCATGTTCTTCGACCCGCGCAAGTACGATTTCTCGCGCGTGGGCCGTATGAAGTTCAATATTAAGCTGTACGACAAAGCGGATTCGACGCCCCTCGATAAGCGGACGCTCGATCAAAAAGACTTCATCGATACGATCCTCTACCTGCTGAAGCTTCGAAGAGGCTTGGGCAGCGTCAACGATATCGATCACCTGGGCAATCGGCGCGTGCGAGCCGTGGGCGAGCTGCTCGAGAATCAGTTCCGCATCGGCCTGGTCCGTATGGAGCGCGCCATCAAAGAAAAGATGTCCGTTTACCAGGAAATGTCCACGGCCATGCCGCACGATCTGGTAAACGCCAAGCCCGTTATGGCCGCCATTCGCGAATTCTTCGGATCGAGCCAGCTTTCGCAGTTCATGGACCAGACCAATCCGTTGTCCGAGATCACGCACAAACGGCGTCTTTCGGCACTCGGACCCGGCGGTCTATCCCGCGAGCGGGCCGGCTTCGAAGTACGCGACGTGCATCCCACTCACTACGGCCGCATCTGCCCGATTGAAACGCCGGAAGGTCCGAATATCGGCCTGATTTCCTCGCTCTCGTGCTTTGCGCGCATCAACGAGTATGGGTTTATTGAGAGCCCCTATCGGCGCGTGCGCAACGGCGCCCTGGTCAACGAGGTCCGGATCCTC
This sequence comes from uncultured Acidobacteriaceae bacterium, assembly GCA_963722935.1. Classification (GTDB taxonomy): domain Bacteria; phylum Acidobacteriota; class Terriglobia; order Bryobacterales; family Bryobacteraceae; genus Bog-105. The sequence continues at coordinate 308,410 of CAVROY010000005.1, forward strand.
AATCCAGGCGAGACCGATTTCAAAGTCGGCCAGGTAATCGCGCGCGAGCAAGTCGAGAGCGCGAATAAGACGATGGGCGCCAAGAAACAGAACGCTGAGTCTGAAGCCCATTCCGATTACCTTTCGGCTTGGGAAGAAGACAAGTACATCATTGCCCAGGCGAACGTTCAGATCGACGACAAGGGTCGTATCGTCAACGATCTGGTGAACGCGCGTCAGGCCGGCAACTTCGTCCTGAAGCATCGTGACGAAGTGGAGTACATGGACGTCAGTCCAAAGCAGCTCGTCTCGGTGGCCGCTAGTCTGATTCCGTTTCTGGAGAACGACGACGCGAACCGCGCGTTGATGGGATCGAACATGCAGCGCCAGGCCGTTCCGCTGCTGCGCGCCGAAGCCCCTTACGTCGGTACCGGCATGGAGCGGGTCACCGCCCGGGATTCCGGAGCCGTCGTGATCTGCAAACGCGCCGGCATCGTCGATTCGGTCGATAGCGAGCGCATCATCGTGCGTGTCGAAGGCGGTGCGCATGAAGGCCAGATGTCGCGTGAAGTCGGCGCCGATATTTATCAGCTCACCAAATTCAAGCGCTCCAACCAAAACACCTGTATCAGCCAGAAGCCAATCGTTCACCAAAGCCAGAAGGTCAAGAAGGGCGACGTATTGGCCGACGGCCCCTGCACGGAAGCGGGCGAGCTCGCGCTGGGCCGCAACGTCCTGGTGGCGTTCATGCCCTGGCGTGGATACAACTTCGAAGACGCGATCGTGGTCAGCGAGAAGCTGGTCAAAGACGATTACTATACCTCGATTCACATTGAAGAGTTCGAAATCGAGGCGCGCGACACCAAGCTCGGTCCCGAGGAGATCACACGCGACATTCCGAATATCGCCGAGTCGTTCCTGCGCAATCTGGACGACAGCGGCATCATTCGTATCGGCGCGACGGTAAAGCCCGGCGACATTCTGGTGGGTAAGGTCACGCCGAAAGGTGAGACACAGCTCACTCCCGAAGAGAAGCTGCTGCGCGCGATCTTCGGCGAAAAGGCCGGCGACGTCAAGGACGCCTCGCTTTACTGTCCGCCCGGAATCGAGGGAACCATTGTCGATTGCAAGGTGTTCTCGCGCAAAGGCGCCGAGCTCGATGAGCGCTCCAAGCTGATTCTGCAGCAGCAGGAAGAGCGATTGCACCGCAATTTGGAAGACGAAAAGCGCATCTTGAGCGACGAGCGGGCCAAGCGTCTCGAAGAGTTGCTTAGGGGCAAAGAGCTGCAGGCCGACCTGCACGACGAAAAGACCAATAAGAAACTGCTCTCCAAGGACACCCCGCTAACGCGGGACGTGCTGGAGAAGCTCCGCGCCCGCGATCTGAAGCGCATGCGGCTGAACACGAAAGACGTCCGGCTGAATGAGCAGATCGACGAAATCGAAGAGATGACGTCGCGCCAGATTGCCGTTCTCGAAAAAATCACCGAGGAAAAGATCGCCAAGCTTCGCAAAGGGGATGAGCTTCCTCCCGGAGTTATCAAGCTGGTCAAGGTCTACATCGCCATGAAGCGCAAGCTTTCCGTGGGCGACAAGATGGCCGGCCGGCACGGGAACAAGGGTGTCATCGCGCGCATCGTTCCAGAAGAGGACATGCCCTACTTGCCGGATGGCACGCCGGTTGAGATTGTTTTGAATCCGCTCGGCGTTCCGTCTCGTATGAACGTGGGACAGATCCTCGAGACGCATCTCGGCTGGGCTGCGGCCAAGCTGGGACTCCATTTCGCCACGCCGGTTTTCGACGGCGCGACGGAAAAAGATATCAAAGCCCGTCTAGCTGAAGCGGAGCTACCGGGCTCGGGCAAGGTGGAGCTGTACGACGGCATGACCGGACAGATGTTCGAGCAGCCGGTCACCGTCGGCTACATCTACATGCTGAAGCTCAGTCATCTGGTGGACGACAAGATTCACGCTCGCTCCATTGGACCGTACTCCCTCATTACGCAGCAGCCTCTCGGTGGGAAGGCCCAGTTCGGCGGACAGCGCTTTGGCGAAATGGAAGTCTGGGCGCTCGAGGCATACGGCGCGGCTTACATTCTGCAGGAGTTGCTCACGGCGAAATCCGACGATGTTTACGGACGCGCCAAAATCTACGAAGCCATCGTGAAGGGTGAAGCGGCTGCCGAGCCCGGCGTGCCCGAATCGTTCAATGTGCTCATTCGCGAGCTGCAAAGCCTGTGCCTTGACGTGGAGCTGATGAAAAAGCCGCGCGAGATGCAGGACCTGGCGCATGCAGCGGATTAATAAGTCAAAAAGGTATTCAAGGATAAAGAATGTATCGTTCCTCTCCGTACGATAGAGCCAATCTAATCGCCGACTTCGATTCCATTCGAATCAGTTTGGCCTCTCCGGAAAAAATCCGGAGCTGGTCACACGGCGAAGTCACGAAGCCGGAAACCATCAATTACCGCACGTTCAAACCCGAGCGCGACGGTCTGTTCTGCGCCCGTATTTTTGGTCCGGTGGCGGACTGGGAATGTCTATGCGGGAAGTACAAACGCATGAAGCACCGCGGAGTGATCTGCGATAAGTGCGGCGTCGAAGTCACTCTTTCCCGCGTGCGCCGCGAGCGGCTTGGCCATATTGAGCTGGCCAGCGCTAGTTCGCACGTGTGGTTTTTTAAGGGCCTGCCCAGCCGCATCGGTTATCTGCTCGACATCACATTGCGCGAGTTGGAGCGCGTCCTTTATTACGAAGCGTTCGTGATTATCGATCCGGGTGAGGCGACCGGCCTCAATCAGGGTGAAGTAATCAGCGACGAGCGCAAGCGCCAGCTCGATCAGGAGTTTCCCGGCCAGTTCGTCGCCATGATGGGCGCCGAAGGCGTGAAAGAGCTTCTCAGGAAGATCGATATCGAGGGGCTCAGCCTGGAAATTCGGGAACGCATGAAGACGGAAACTTCAGCGCAAAAGAAGCTGAAGTATGCCAAACGCTTGCGCGTCGTCGAGAGTTTCCGCAAATCCGGCAACAAACCGGAGTGGATGATTCTCGACGTCATTCCGGTTATACCGCCTGAGCTGCGTCCGCTGGTGCCTCTGGATGGCGGCCGTTTTGCTACTTCCGATTTAAACGACCTGTACCGGCGCGTCATCAACCGCAATAACCGTCTGAAAAAGCTGATGGAGCTGCATGCGCCGGACGTCATCGTCCGAAACGAAAAACGCATGCTGCAGGAAGCCGTCGATGCTTTGTTCGACAATGGCCGCCGCGGCCGCGTATTGCGCGGGGCGAATAATCGGCCTCTCAAGTCGCTTTCCGACACTCTCAAAGGAAAGCAGGGCCGCTTCCGCCAGAACCTGCTTGGCAAGCGCGTCGACTACTCCGGCCGTTCCGTTATCGTGGTCGGTCCTGAGCTGAAGCTGCACCAGTGCGGTTTGCCGAAGAAGATGGCGCTCGAACTGTTTAAGCCCTTTATCTATCACCGGCTGGAGCAGCGTGGCCACTGCACCACCATCAAGCAAGCCAAGGAATTGGTAGAACAGCAGGACCCGGTGGTCTGGGACATTCTCGAAGAAGTCATTAAAGATCATCCGATTCTTTTGAACCGCGCTCCCACGCTGCATCGCCTCGGCATTCAGGCCTTTGAGCCTGTTCTGGTCGAAGGCAAGGCCATCAAGCTGCATCCGCTGACCTGTACGGCTTTCAATGCGGATTTCGACGGCGATCAGATGGCCGTGCACATCCCGCTTTCCCCGGAAGCCCAGATCGAAGCAGCGACCTTGATGCTCGCTTCTCACAACATTCTGTCGCCGGCGCATGGCGCACCTATCGCGGTGCCGACGCAAGACATGGTACTGGGTCTCTATTACCTCACCAAGATGCGCCCGACTTCAAAGGGTGCGGGCCGCACGTTCGCTTCCATCGACGATGTCTTGATCGCGCTCGAAATGGGCGAGGTGGAGACGCTCACGCCCATCAAGCTGCGCCACACCGGCCGCGTCATCGATTTGACAAAGGCTTTCGACAATCAGAATATTCTTTACACCGAGCCCATCGAGTTCATCAAGCAGTACATGGACACCACTGTGGGCCGCGTGATTCTCAATGACGTTCTTCCTGTTGAGATGCCCTTCATCAACGGGCTTCTGAAGAAGAAGGGGATGAGCCAGCTTGTTCAGTATTGTTACCTGCGGTTTGGTCTGCAAATTACGGTGCAGATGCTGGACGAGATCAAGAAACTCGGCTTCCTTTACGCGACGCGCGCCGGCATTTCGATCGGCATCGACGACATGGTTGTGCCCGAAGACAAGGGCAACCTCGTGCGCGATGCGGAAAAGCAGGTGATTGAGGTTCAACAGCAATATCAGGAAGGCGCAATCACTCAGTCGGAGCGCTACAACAAGATCATCGAGATCTGGTCGAAAGTAACCGAAGCTGTTTCCGACAAGATGTTCAAGACCATGGAAGAGGACGACCGGACTGGTCGCAACCTCAATCCGATTTACATCATGGCGGATTCCGGAGCTCGCGGTTCCAAGCAGCAGATTCGCCAGCTCTCCGGTATGCGCGGCTTAATGGCCAAGCCCTCGGGAGAAATCATCGAGACTCCCATTACGGCGAACTTCCGTGAGGGTCTGGATGTATTACAGTACTTCATTTCGACACACGGCGCACGTAAGGGTCTGGCCGACACGGCTCTTAAGACGGCGGACTCCGGCTATCTCACACGCCGGCTGTGCGACGTGGCGCAAGATGTCATCATTACGGAAGATGATTGCGGCACGACAGACGGCATCTACGTAGAGCCGATCATCGAATCGGGCGAAATCATCGAGCCGTTGCGCGATCGCATTGTCGGCCGCGTCGTTCTCGAAGATCAGCGCGATTACGAGAACAACATCATCGTTCAGGTGAATCAGGAAATCACCGAAGAACTTGCCGGCGCTATCCAGGCTGCTGGTATTGAGCGGGTGAAGATCCGCTCGGTGCTGACCTGTGAATCCAAGCGCGGCGTGTGCCGGCTCTGCTACGGGCGCAATCTGGCCACCGGCAGGATGGTCGAGCGCGGCGAAGCGGTCGGTATCATTTCGGCCCAGTCGATCGGTGAACCAGGCACGCAGCTCACGATGCGCACGTTCCACATCGGTGGCGCCGCAACCCGTGTCAGCGAGCAGTCGACCCAGGACGCTAAGAGCGATGGATTCGTCAAGTTCGCCAACGTCAATACCGTCCGCAACAACAAGGGCGAGTTGATCGCGATGAATCGCAACGGCATTCTGATCATCGTGGACGAGAAAAACCGGGAGCGCGAGCGCTATCCGGTTGTTTACGGTGCGAAGATCAACGTCGAAGATGGCGCGCCTGTAAAGGCCAACCAGATCCTGCTCGAATGGGATCCGTACACCTTCTCGATTCTGACGGAAGTCAGCGGAACCATTCACTTCAAAGATCTGATCGATGGCGTGACGACTCAGGAACAGGTCGACGAGATCACCGGCAACATGCAGGTGGTTGTGACCGAGTCCTCTGATGAGAAACGCTTCCCGACTATCATCGTTCGACCCGAAGGCGGCGGCCGGTCGGAAGAGAAGCGCTACCTGATGCCGACTCACGCGCACTTAATGGTGGCGGACGGCGAGCAGTTGCACGCCGGCGACGTGATTGCGAAAATTCCACGTGCCACTACGAAGACCAAAGATATTACCGGCGGTCTGCCGCGCGTTGTAGAGCTGTTCGAAGCTCGCAAGCCGCGCGAAACGGCCGTCATTGCCGAAATTAACGGTACCGTCAAGTACGGTGAAGTCACCAAAGGTATGCGAAAGCTGTACATCATGGGTGACGACGGCGTGCAGAGGGAATACTCGATTCCCCGCGGTGTTCACATCAACGTCCAGGAAGGCGAGCGGGTGCGCTCGGGCGATCCTTTAATGGATGGTCCGCGCAATCCGCATGACATCCTGGCGGTGCTCGGCGAAAAAGAACTCCAGAAGTATCTCGTCAACGAAATCCAGGAAGTCTACCGCTTGCAGGGCGTCAATATCAACGACAAGCATCTCGAAGTGATCGCACGCCAGATGATGCGTTGGGTGCGAATCGACGATATCGGCGATACGGAAAACCTGCCCGAAGAAATAGTAGACAAGTTCCGGTTCCGTGAAGAGAACGTTCGCGTGATCGAAGCCGGCGGACGGCCTGCTAGTGGCAAGCCCGTTCTGCTCGGCATCACCAAAGCGTCGCTGTCGACCGACTCTTTCATCTCGGCTGCGAGTTTCCAGGAGACCACGCGCGTACTCACCGAAGCTGCCATCAACGGCAAGGTGGATTACCTCCGGGGTCTGAAGGAAAACGTCATCATGGGACGGCTCATCCCGGCAGGAACCGGTATGGAATACTACCGGCGCGTCAAGATTGCCGGCGAAGACGTAATAGAAGAAGAGCCGCTGCCCGAACCCGATCTGGCGATCGGCGACGGGTTGCAAGACTATGCCGATGAAACAGGTGCGCTGTACACCGGCGGACTTTCCGATGATCTCGCCGAGGAAGCGCTCGGCGCGGAAGAGATCTAAGTCGGTTCACAATCCATTCAACAGGGCGGCCTTCGGGGCGCCCTTTTTTATTGCCTCGTGGGAGGAATCTGTGTTGCCTTTCCGAAGCAGTTTGTCTTTCCGAGACCGAAAAGGGGCGAATCTTGGCTTCGAATTGGGGAAGCGCGTCTGAATGATGTGTTCGTGTGACACAGGTTCGCTTGAGAATGCGGTTCCGACATTCCTAAACGATCATTTCGGTCCCAAGGTCCAGGTAAACACATCGCCGTTCGGGAGATCTATCTAATCCTTCAAATCAGTCCGAGCCGCGGTTGAATGCGAGACTTCATGACATTCCGTGCCCCTTGGCTCCCTGCACAAACAGCAGCACTTACAAATGAACTTTCAGGGCCTACTGACCGACAACGATTCGCTCGGGAGTCGGTTGACGATAAAAGTTCGAGATCTGATCGGGGTCAAGTATTTTTCCATTCGCGGACAACTATTTTCCCGCTTTGGTTAGATATTGCTGAACGGTAAAGATTAAGAGCGAGGCTGAAGCCGAGCGTGTCTTTTCGTTTGTAGAGAGAGAGAATCGTGCGGTGGGAAAGTGGGAAACCTATTTTTGGTTTTCCACTTTCCCATCCGCTATAGCCGTCGTCCTGTGTAGAATGTGGGAATCCCGAAGCGATTTCCAAGGACTGTGGAAAGCGGGATGTGCTTTCCGAGCAGTCCGTCATTTCCACAGGGCCCGGGACTTGGCCATGGCGCGTCATAGACGTGCGTCTCGATGCCCTCGATGCTAATGTTTGGCTGAGTGCATTTGAGAGGTCGAAGTGGCGAACCGAAAGAAGGCGATCTGTTGCTGATGCTTCGGCCCGCGTTACGGTTTTGTGTTCATCAGATCGTAAGCACAGAGGGCGTCATCGCAGCGTGTACGCTTCTGACCTCGACCATGTGGTCTTTTACCATTTGGCCAGTTCTGAACATGTGGCATCCGGAGTGGCGACTAGGTAGGCCGAGTTCGCTTCTTACGGAAGTACCGATGTTCCCCGTTCAGACACTGACAAGCCTAGCTCTTGGATTTTGGGTGTGGCGCCGGTTTCGAGATAGGCTTATGTTTTGGGTTTGGATAATCCCCTGCCTGGTTCTGTTGGTGGCCTTCTGTAACATTCCCGAATCGCACGAGGCACCGTTCGCATATTTCTTTGGGTCAGGGTGCCTGCTTGCACGTCACTGCTTTAATCAGGTCGCGTTGACCCCACCTGTGCTTACGTCGATCGCCTACGCTGTTGGAGCGAGATTAGCAAGAGCGCTCGTTCCGGAGAGGACGCCCAAGTTCGACCCAGCGAAAACGATGCCGCAATGATTTGCTCCTTCAATCTGTGGCGGAATCTTGCTTCACCTTCTTAGCCTGCTCGACACGATAACTCAGAATGTTCAGCTCGAGGATCACGCAATGGTGAACGAGGCGGTCAATCGCGGCCGCAGTGGTCATCGAGTCTTTGAAAATCCCTTCCCACTTGGAGAACGGCAGATTGCTGGAGATGAGGACGCTGCCGCGCTCAAACCACTTCCATTTCTTCGCGGCTTTGGTGCACGTAGCCGAGATCGTCGATGATCAATCCTTCCAAGTGCCTCAGCTTTTTGATCAGGCGGCTCAGCTTACCGCAGCGCTCAGCCGGTCGGTCCGATGCTCCCTGGGAACGCCTCTAGCTCCCAAACCGCATTCTGCAGTCCCTCACTTAGGCCTTCGAAAGCTTCCGAATAGCACATGGTTCCACTTTCCCAGTTCGAGTAGGTCAGAACGAAGTGATAAATCAGATGCGAAAACGCTTGCACCTTGATTGTGACGCCAACCCTCGGCAATGGGTGAAGTCTGATTGACACAACTCACCAGGCCGATGTTCCTGTGCGAAGAACACTTCGCGCGGCGGTCCCTCCGTCGCCCGCCAGTACTGGATCCGGCGTCGCAGCGTACGCACCTGTCCGTTCCGGAACCGCTCCGGATAGGTTCTTTGTAAATGTTCAAACAGTGTCTTAGCTTGCAAATCCGGCTCGGCGATCAGCAACTGCCGAATCTCTTCCCACGTATCCGAAAAATGGATCCGGCCGGGTTCGCCACGTATGCTTTTGTCGCATCTCGCTTGGTAGTCGTCGATCCCGCAGGTATTTCCGCGCTGTCTTCGAGTCCATCCCCGCTTTCACTGCCGCGGTTTCCACTGCTAACCTCTGCGCCACCTGCCACAGCCGTTTTACCTGCCGATCGCTCACGATACAAGTCGTCTCCGACTTGTATCGCTTCCGATCTTCTACGGCACGGGAATTCTAATTGTCCCCGCCGGACTTTTAATTGCCCGCGATCGAGATGCGTTGCTCGGCGGCCCGGTCGAGGTTTAGCTAGTACCACCACGACATAGCCGCGGCCCGGGCGAAAGCTTTGAGGTCCGACGTACCTTTCGGCGTATTGTTTGCAACACATCGTTAAATAAAATGCTCGGAGGGAGCACGACCGACTCAATCAAGCCTGGCGGAAAGCAGATGTTACTTTACGAATGGTGTTTTGGACCATAGCAAAGAGACCAGCACTCAGCAGAGGGTTACCCCCTGAATTGGCGGGCTCGTCCAGAACTCTCATTTTTCGGACCAAAGCAGGCGAAAATATCTCAGAGGAGATCTCTTTAGCTGGATTTAGCTGTACGTTGGGAGGGCGGACCATTCTAGGAATTACAACCGAATTCTCGAGAGCTTTCCGGTCCACTTTATCGTTGGTATTCCGAGGCAACGATGCTAGTTCGCGAAGCACCGTCGGGATCATATAGTCCGGGAACTGGAGCGAAAGAAATGATTTAATCGCCTCCGCCGTGATGTTCCTGGTCATATCCTGAACGTAATAACAGCAGAGTTGTTTCGTCTCTGGACTTGTTCCTGTCGCAATTACAGCGGCGGCGCTGAGACCCGGCATCGAACAGAGCGCGAGCTCAATTTCCTCCGGTTCAATACGATATCCCCGAATCTTGACCTGAAAATCAGTTCGCCCTACGAATTCCAGAAGCCCCGCGGCGTTAAATCTACCCAGATCTCCCGTGCGATAGAGACGTTCAAAGACTTGCGGCTCGATCTCGACCTGTAAGAACTTTTCTGCAGTTAACTCTGGGCGATTCCAGTAACCGCGAGTAAGTCCTTCGCCGCCTACGAATATCTCACCAACGCGGAGATCATAAATGGGCTGCATGGATTCATCCAGCAAATAAACGGGCGATTTATCGACAGGCAGTCCTATTGGAATCGAGGCCTGTTCGGTATCGGATCGCTTCACTCGATGACATGTGCTGAACGTGGCATTCTCCGTTGGGCCATAGCAATTCATGAGTACACCCCGTTCCAAATGCATAAGCGCTATCCGAGCGTGACGAGGCGAGGCAATGTCGCCGCCGGTGAGCAGGTAGGTAAGCTTTCTAATGGCCTCAGGCCGCTCCTCCATGACAACATTAAACAGACCCGCGGTCAGCCACAACGTGGTTACTTGAAATCGCTCTAGCAGGCCGGCAATTTCACCAATCGAAGGAGATTGAGGAGCAGTGACCAGACACCCTCCATTCAGGAGCGGACCCCAGACTTCGAACGTCGACAAATCAAAGGAAAGCGCCGAGATCTGAAGAAAGACATCGCTGGTAGAGAATTTGAGCCACTTCGCATCGATAACCAGCCGCAGTACCCCGGCGTGCTCGAGCATAGCTCCTTTTGGCCTGCCGGTCGAACCCGATGTATATAGGATGTTGGCAAGATCGTGCACAGACGAGGGAAGCTCCGGCGAGTGATCTGAGAAACCCTCGTTAGCCGTGGCAGAAAGTAGTTCGACCGTTCTTACGTCAGCGTCTCGCAACTTATTCTGCCCCGCAGTGTCGACGAAAATGTGCCGAACCATGGCATCGCTGGCAATGTACCGCAGACGCTCGTGTGGCAGATTTAGATCTAAGGGAACGTAAGCGGCCCGGGCTTTTAGAATACCTAACAACACGCCAACCGTCTCCGGGGATCGTTGCATACAAACCCCAACTCGCTGTTCGGGAGTGACACCCCGCCTTAGCAGGCGATGTGCAATTTTGTTCCCAAAAGCATTAAGGCGCGAATAAGACCAGCAGTCCCCGTTAGCGCCGTACACGGCGGGAGCATCCGGGTGCAGCCTTGTCCTCCGCTCATAAATATCCTGAATTGAGTTCTTCTCGCGAAAAGCGACATGTTCTTGGGTTGGCATTTGTTTGACCGGTCCTTCGTAGTGTTCCAAAGTATAGTCCACGATGATTTCTCCCGCCCATTCATCCTCCTTTCATCCTGTTATCAAAGGAGCGATTAGGCAAGCAACAGCGGTACCACCTTACCCCGTCGGACGTAGTTAGTCGGGCAGACCTCCTTTGCCGGTCGGCGGCCAGACGAAAACGCCTGGGCTAAGCTTCACTGGCAGACGAGTTATGGTGTAACAGTAAGTCTAGCTTCGATCTATACCCTACGTTCTAAGGCCCGTTGATCTATCAACGGGGTGTATCGCCGGACTTTGGTTTGCCTAAGCTTAATTTCACCATAGTACGCAAACACCTGAATCCTTGTTGACGCGGTAAACGCCCACTGTTAGAGTCAGATACTACTAAAGAGAGCTGATGGCCGCCTGAACATACCGAACAATGCGATCTTTCGAGACCTAGATCATCGTGTCTGTTCGTGCCGAGCTCACGCTTTGTTATGAGCTTGCCTCGCAACAATCTAAGAAAACAAATGTGAAAAACATGGGCGAAGCCTGCGTTAACACAATGAGCATACGAATAGATCCATCTGAAGCAGGAAGCTTTGGAGATCAGTCGACGCTTGATCTGCCTCTCGATCACCCTCGTAGCTCAGGGCACTTGTCGCACACCCTCGCTGAGTCGCCGGTTACGATACCTCCAGATCTGGCGCGACAGCTTGCCTTATGGGCCAAGCGCGAAAACCTATCATTGTCGTCGGTGTATCTAGCCACCTATGCCGTCCTGCTGAGCCGCCACGGCAACACCTCCGAGGTAAATGTCGCCTCATCTTCAGTTACTCTGCCAAGCCCGGGACTAGACTACAAACCCCGCAACCATGGCCGTGTTACCGCTATCCAGATCAATTGTTCGCCGGAGTTGGGCATTCGAGAGTTCCTGCATACAGTCGCGGAGAGCATCGCTTCCGGCGAGCAGCATAGCAAACAGACTGCACATGCGAGCACGTTCTGTCGCGCCGCATTCATCTGGCACGATATTCAGCGCGGGGAGAGTAGTCGGCCTGTCCATCGCACGGTATCACAGGCGGCAACTCGGTCGCCGCTGCACGAACAATTCGACGTCACGTTCAAAGTCCAATCCTATTTGAACTTCAGCGAAGCCACCCTACTCTACCGGCCAGATCTGTTCGAACCGGATACGATCAAACGCATTTCGTGTCATTTAGCGCATTTGTTCGAGCAGATCGTAAACAGCCCCGAGGCGTCCCTTGCCGAACTCGACATGATGCCCGAGGAGGAACGCGCGCTGGTGCTGGGATCGTATGCAGGAAGCAGCTCTGACTACCCACAAGCCTGCCTTCATGAATTATTTGCCGAACAGGTAGCTTTGCGTCCCCACGCCGAAGCGGTTGTTTACGGGGGCGAGCGCCTGACGTATCGGCAGTTGGACCTGCGATCAAACAAAGTCGCTCAATTTTTGGTGAGTGAGAAAATCTGCCCAGAAGACCGAGTCGGCATCTTTATGGATCGCTCGGCAGATATGATCGTGGCGATACTAGGGATTCTTAAGGCGGGAGGCACCTATGTGCCCATCGATGTCGATTACCCGTCAGAGCAGCTAACATTTATCGCTGCAGACACCGCACTTCGCCTGGTTTTGACCCAGTGCCGTGTAAGTGCGATTGTCCCAGCTAGCGTGCCTTCGGTCTTCGTGGACACTCTGGACTCACCGATTCGCAGATGCAGTGATGAGCCGGTGCGGAACCGATCCACTCCCGAATCCATCGCGGTTGTGACCTATACTTCCGGATCCACAGGCCAGCCCAAAGCAGCGCGCATTCCGCATCGCGCGATCATCCGCACGGTTCGAGATACGAATTACGTGCAAGTTCTGCCAGAGGACTGCATCGCGCAGGCTAGCAGTCCTTCTTTTGACGCAGCGATCCAGGAGATCTGGCTGGCGCTCGTCAACGGCGCGACCATTGTCGGCATGCGGCGTGAGACTCTGCTGAGCCCGGCAGAGCTAACGTGTTTCCTGCGAGACGAGAAGATCAGCATTCTGGTTATCAATACGTCGTATGTCCATCAAATCGCACGGGACGCGCCGGGAATTCTGAAAGGAATTCGAAAGGTCCTCTTCGGGGGGGAGGCGGCCGAGCCCGGCCCTCTCCGCGAGCTTTTGAAGCAAGTGGGGCCGGGTGTTCTGGTCAACGGCTATGGGCCGGCAGAAGGATGCGTGACTTCGACCTACTACGAAATCACGAATATCCCGGCAGACGCGACTACAATTCCGATTGGCCGTCCCGTCAGCAATGCCCAGGTCTATCTGCTGGATCATCTACAGCGGCCGGTCCCCATAGGCATACAGGGCGAGATCTATATTGGTGGCGACGGCGTTGCCCGCGGCTATTTGAACCGCTCCGAATTGACTGCCAAGCTGTTCCTGCCGGATACCTTCTCCGGGAAATCGGGCGGGTTGCTCTACCGTACCGGCGATTTCGCCCGGATGCGCGGCAACGGAGAACTTGAGTTTCGGGGACGTGCAGACGAGCAGGTCAAGATACGCGGCCATCGGATCGAGCTGGCGGAAGTTCGGCAGGCGATTGCTGCCCACCCGGAGGTAAAACAAGTTTTCTTGATGGTTCGCGAGGACCATCCGGGAGATAAACGATTGTTCGCCTATGTCACTTTGCGGCACCCAGCGCCAGCGGCTCAAGAGTTGCTCCGACAACACACGAAGAATAAGTTGCCCGCTCACATGCTGCCGGCCGCGTTTGTCGTTGTCGATTCAATTCCGCTGACTACTAACGGAAAGGTCGACCGAAAGAAATTACCGGCCCAGGACTATCGGCCAAAACTTGGCCATATCCATCCCGCGGCTAATGATGACTTTGAAACCATTCTTACGCGGCTCTGGCAGGAACTCCTCCGAGTGGATAACCTCCGGCTAGATGACAACTTTTTTGATTTGGGTGGCCATTCATTGTTGGCGGCGCGCCTGATCGCACGTATTGAGAAGCAAACGGGGAACAACATCCCTATGGCCACATTGTTCGAAGCTCCTACAATCGCCAAACTCGCCGATCGGCTCAGACGGCACACGTACGAAAGCGCTTGGTCACCACTCGTTGAATTGCATGTGCCCACCGAAATTACTACGGCTAAGCCGTTTTTCTGTGTTCACTCGCTTGGCGCTAACTTGGTGAGCTTTCACAAGGTCGCGGCTTTGATGCGGGGAGATCGCCCGATCTATGGCTTGCAACCCCATGGTTTAGACGGCCAGCAAGAACCTCTTGGAACGATTGAGGAGATGGCTTCAGCCTATCTCCAAGAGATTTGCAAAAAACAGCCGCATGGCCCCTACTACCTGGGCGGCATTTGCCTTGGTGGCGTGATCGCTTACGAAATTGCGCAGCAGTTGCGTGCGGCCGGAGAAACAGTTGCCTTGACTGTGTTGATCGACTCTTATCTCCCGGGGAAAATGAGGTATCTTCATGAGCGATCACCTTTAGCCCAGTATGTCGATCGCCACATCGGAGAGATGTTTCTATTACCCGGCATGGCGCGGCTGAAGTACGTTGCTCGATGGCTTGCGAATGGCGGGATTCGTTTTGGACGCATCGTCGGCGTGCGAGACCGCAGTTCTGTAGCGCGAGCCACTCGCAAAGTGGCGACAGCGCACCGCCGGGCCATACACACTTATAGCCCCAAATATTACACAGGCAAGATAGTACAACTGATGTGCAGCGACGCAGCACACCGGGTTTATGAAGATCGCCGTCTAGCCTGGAGTTCGCTGGCCTCGACAGGATTCGAGATCCGAATCATCCCAGGTAACCACCTCACCATGGTGGAGGAACCATACGCTCAAACATTGGCTGAGGAACTGCAGGGCTGCATAGATCGCGAAGCAGCGGCGCGCACTCTGGTCGACGGTAGAGCAGCGTTCCAGTACACCTTAGCCGGGACCGAGTTACATTGACGCCGGCATCGCGATAGCTCACGATGGTGGGCATGAAACTCCTCATTAGTCCAGGCGCCGCTCTTCGCATCTGTTCATGCCCTGGATAGCGGGGCATTCATTTTGCAACTGAGTGCTGGGTAAAGATGTATGCCATCGCAAAATCAAGAGCTGTCGTTCCGGGATTTTGCTAGTACCGGGCGTGACCGGTACGACACCGCATTACTCTAACCTATCCCCGCTATTACCTTTATCGCAATATCGTGGAGTCGCGGCCGGCAGTCATAGGTCCGCTCCTGGAGAATTAAATGTCACAAGAATTGAGTGGGCAAAAACCGATATTTCATAGATCGCTAAGCGTCAGTGAGGTCGCACATGTTTCCGAGAACATCGACGTGCTTTGCGAGGCCGCGACTTGGGTTCGGACTTACCTTGCGCGACCGCATTCTGCATTGGGAAGAACGGGAACGGTTTGCCCGTTTGCTCAGCCCGCGCTGCTGAAGGATACAATACGGGTCGCTGTGGTTAGGCTGACAGGTAGTAACAAGCGCACGCAGATAATGGAAGCGGTCGAATACCATCTGGAAGCCTTTGTATCGCGGCCTGCTCAGGAAGGTGACCGCATTCTTCAGGCGACCTTGATTATGTTTCCAGACGTCTCCCCGGAGGAAGCTCCTGAACTGATTGATCGTACAAAGGAGGAGCTCAAAGTAAGGTTCATACAACAAGGCCTCATGCTCGGGGAATTTCATCCCCGCAACGAGTCACCGGGTCTCCATAATCCAGAGTTCAGGCCCTTACGCAGCCAAATTCCCATGCTGGCAATTCGCCATATGGTTCCGACGGACTTTGTGTTTCTGAATCGGTCCGAATACGATGCCACTACCCGTCTCAGGTATCTTGAAGCCTACTTGGCTGTTCAGGGTCTTCCTCAATCCAGTCGCGAAGAAGTAGAGCGCTCTGCCGCATCGCTCAGGGCGGAGGTTCGTAACTGTGAATTCCGAGGGATGTAAATAGAGGACTCGGTCGACCCTCTATCACTCACGGAGTCTTTCTATTTACGTGCGCAGCGCCACCAACGCTACAGCCGGACCATCGGGATGATCCGGAGTTTCAAAGCTGGTTTTAATCGTCGTAAAACCGAAGTGCTTCAGGCACGCCAGAATTTCCTCCCGGAGCATCCAGTGAGCATGCGGGCGCGACCCGCCGCAGAAGCGTCGGATTCCGAAGCTGCCCCAATACTGATAGCGGAACAAGCGATGGTGAAAGCCCGCATAGTCTCGATGCATCTCAGCAGTGAATCTTCGCCGCAATTGCCGATTCTGGCTCACCGCGTGCGCGTCATAATAGTGCGTCCACAGAAATAGACGATCCGTTACTTTGCTGAGCCGTGCAATCAATTCCACGGGTTCGATCATGTGGTACAAAACCCCGCTGGCGAACGCCACTGAAAATCGCGGTGGACTGTTACGCAGATATTCGACAAAATCACCGCAGATGAAATCACTGCGCGGCATCCCCAGGATCTCTTTCACGATGAGACATTTCAAATAAGCCCGGGTATTCGCTTCAACGGCAATGACAGAAGCCGCCCCCGCACGCTCTAACATGTACGTGTGGGCCCCTTCCAAAGGTCCCAGCTCCAGAACCGTCTGCCCCTGCAGCCCTCCAATTTGCTCGAGTGCCCAGGTCAGCCGCGCATCCCGAAATATCTCCAGATCGCCGGCTTGAAGGTCTGCAAACGGTTCCGGTAGATGCGACCACCATTCTCCCTTGAAAATATCGAGCGCATTTTGCGGCGACGGAGGCGAGCTCACATATCGAAGCGGAAGGTTCAATCCCGCAGTCAGACTCTTCAGCCCATAGCGCACGCGGTTCAGAGAATTGCGAAGAAACGTTGTCAAATATTTTTGTTCCAGGCTTTCAATTTCTGTTTTCAGCATAATTCCTGGAAAAAAGGGAGATATGATTTAAGCGGGAAGCGGCCATAGATCCGGGCCGACCGGCGGCAACGCCGAGCCGCGACCTTGGTATGTGGCACGCCTCCGGAGACGCGTAGGGGAGGTGTGGCATGGATCGGCTGGAAATTCGAGTTTCTCTAACAAAAGTTCTGCTGGTTCTGATCATCGTGATCGTGCCTTTGAGCATTATCGGGCTTGCTTTGACCAGCCGCAGTGACCGGTCTTTGGATAATGCCATCGGGAATGATTTCAAAGCGTTGGCTCAAACGTACAGCACCGATACTTCCGAGTACGTTCGGGACCGCGTTTCCGACGTAAATGCCATCGCCGCTGATGCAAGCGTCATCGCCGCGGTGTCAAGCGGTCGCGGTGGTGCTCCGAACGCAGTGGCTGCCTGGCATCCGGCTGCCAAGGCCGCTGGTGCCTCCGCTGCTTCTGACTTTCTCCGCCAGCGAAGAAATCTGGATCCGCGCTTTCTGAGCATCTCGGCAACCGATCAGGACGGCAATGTCGTCGCTGCAACCCAGCAGACCACCAGGCAATCGCTCGCGAACGATGATAACTGGCAAGCCGCGTATAACAAGGGCCAGGGCGCCGTTAAAATCGGTGATCCTCTGGATGACGAAGCTACCAAGGCCATATACGTCAACATCTACGTTCCAATCGGCGATCCGAACACGGGCCATTTAGTTGGTGTGCTGAGCGCCGAGGTGAATATCTCGCCCTTGTTGGTGCGTTTCCAACAGGATCAGATCGGCAACGGCGCCAGGGCCTCGCTGGTCAATGAGGACGGCAATATCGTCAGCGGCCCCAATGCGGACGTATTCGCGCGCGTCAAGTCCCAGGAATTTGACGCTATTAGAGACTCGCTCGGCTCCTTACAAGGCCGTCAGTCCGGGTGGTCGTTGGTGAACCTTCGAAATGGGCCCCATCTCGTCGGCTTTTCCGCAACCGGTCTGAAGCAGCACTTCGACAATCTCGGCTGGGTTATTTTAGTCAGTCAGGAGGAGCATCAGGCGGTCGCGCCGATTCGTCAACTGGAGTGGTTCGCCGTCGCGATGGTCATCCTGGCAGTCTTCATGCTGACACTTCTCTGCGTCTACTACTTCTTGCACAGGAACCAGAGATTCGAGGACATTGAGGAAGTCGTTCCAGCCGACGAGTCCCGGACTCGGGCCGCCTCGATATAAAGGGCAGGGGACTTACTCGTTCTTAGGGAACCGCGTACCATCCGCGAGCTCGCTTTTCAAGCGGGCCAGCCGTGTGTGTGTTTCTCTTACCTGCTGAAGCTGTTTCTCGATAAGAGATCTGCTTCTGCCTGTCATGTTCGTACGGGCTGCGCGGTCATAGGCGGCCAAAGCGCTGTCTTCACCGCTTTCGCATGCGGCCACTAAGGATCCGGGCTCTCCTCCAGATAGCGCAGATCGCAAATTCATCCACCCGCGATGGACGGCGGCTCCCAAATTGCCGGATTCCCGCGGACTGCCGCCCAATCTATCAACTTCGGTTCTTAGTTCGCGCGCGAAATCGGCGCGTTGCTTCGCGTAGCCTCGGAACATCGTTTCCAATTCGGTATTCCGAATGTTTTCGGCCGCAGTCTGAAATCCCTCCTCGCCGTCTTTCGATACCTCAATAAGCTCATTCAACTGATCGATCGTCTCATCTTGGGTCACCTTTCCATTCTCCGCCGCAGGCTTGCCGGAAACGAAAAAGCGACCTGCGTGGTCTTTCGAGTGACTTATGAATGTCGAATATTTCAAGCAACGGCTCCTTCAGCGCGAGCGCGAACTGTTGGAGGAGATTTCCCGGTTCAGGAGTGAAGCGCGTGAAGCGCCCTCGGCGGAAGTAGAAGATCCCAGCGATCAGGCCGTCTCATCAGACCTGAAAGAGCTCAGTCTCGAGGAAGCGACGCAGGCGTCTCGCACGCTTGCACAAGTTCGGGCCGCCCTGCAGCGGATCGCTGACGGGACATATGGTATCTGCATCGACTGCGGTCGCCCGATCGAGCCCGCACGCCTGGAAGCGGTTCCTTGGACTCCGTACTGCCGGGCAGACCAGGAAAAACACGAAAAGGAGGACTCGGAGCGCGCGGACGTGAGCGAAGGGCTTGCACTGTGAGCGTGCAAGCGGCGGACCCTCCTCAGTCGCGACCCTCATCGGCTTGGCAGAGTTGGCTCCGTGGATCGGCGGCGGCTTCTTCGCACCCGCGCGAAGAGCGCACCCATCCCTGGTATTTGGTCATTTGGTTGACCGGCGTCGACTACTTCTCCACTCTTGGGTATCAACCGGGAATCGCGCTGCTTGCCGCGGGAGCCATTTCTCCTATCGCCACTGCCGTTCTTGTCCTGGTCACTCTCGTCGGAGCGCTGCCCGTTTATTCCCAGGTGGCCGGTCGTTCCTATGTGGGACAGGGCTCCATCGCCATGCTCGAGAATCTGTTACCCGGCTGGTGGGGCCGTGTGCTTGTTCTGGTCTTACTCGGCTTTGCGGCGACCGATTTCGTCATCACCATGACCCTGTCGGCTGCCGATGCCGCTACGCACGCCGTCGAGAATCCATACCTGCACCCCTATCTTGGCGAGGCGCGGATGAAGATCACGCTGCTGTTGCTGGCGCTCTTAGCCGTGGTATTTCTCAAAGGTTTCACCGAGGCGATCCGTTTGGCCACAGTCGTATGCGTGCCGTACCTGATTCTGAACGTTATCGTGCTTGTCCGGGGGCTTCAGGTAGTGAGCACACACCCCATCGCGTTTCCGCATTGGCTCGACCTCATTCGGGCGCAAGGCGATTGGGAACATGTCGCTATAGCGGCAATCATTCTCTTTCCCCGCTTGGCTCTCGGTCTCAGCGGATTTGAGACCGGTGTATCCGTGATGCCGCTGATTCGCGGTGACCCGTCTGATGTAACCGAAGACAAGCCTCGGGGTCGCATCAGCAATACTCGAAAGCTGCTGGTCAGTGCGGCCGTGATCATGAGCGTCCTCCTCATGCTGTCCGGCTTCGTTTCTGCTCTCTTAGTCCGTCCGGAGGCCTACCGTGAAGGCGGGCCGGCTAGTGGCCGCGTGATCGCCTACATGGCGCATCGGTATATGGGGAATGTGTTCGGGTCTCTGTACGACATTTCCACCATTCTGATTCTCTGGTTCGCAGGTGCCTCGGCTATGGCTGGATTGCTCCATCTGGTGCCGCGCTATTTGCCGCGAGTTGGCCTCGCTCCTCAATGGACCGCATACGTGCGGCCTCTTGTTCTGGTTCTTTTTGCTTGTGATGTCGCAGTCACGCTGGCGTTTCGCGCCAATGTCGAAGCTCAGGGCGGAGCCTATGCCACGGGCGTCCTGGTCTTAATTACCTCGGCTGCCGTTGCCTCCGCCATCTCGCTCTGGAAAGAGCGGCTACATCGAGTCAGCCTTTATTGCTGGGGAGTAGTGCTCGTCTTCGTGTATACAACCATCACAAACATGATCGAGCGGACGGACGGCATCATCGTCGCGTCGTTTTTTATTCTGTTCATCTTGATCGTAAGCGCGATTAGCCGCTACAGCCGCTCCACCGAGCTTCGCGTTGAAGGGCATCGCTTTTGCGACGAACCGTCCGAGCGCCTCTGGCACGAGCTTGTCCCTCAAAAAGCGAATCTGGTTCCCGTCAGCAGCCTGGCCCTGGAGGTTCGCCGCGGCTACGAAGATCAGATCAAACGTTATTACCGTCTCAAAGGGCCGCTCGTCTTTGTGCATGTGGGTCTGCTGGACAACCGAAGCGAGTTCTTATCGCCGATTGAAGTGACCGTAAAGCGAGACGGAGATCAGTATTTAATCGAAGCGTCGCAGGCCGTCGCCCGCGCCAATGGCATCGCGTATCTCAGTGAGCTTATCCATCCCGTCGCCATATTTCTGCGGCTCACGCGGCAGAACCCCATGCGCCAGTCCCTTCGATATCTGCTGATGGGCGAAGGAGAGACCGGCTTGATGGTGTATTCGATCCTCCAGCACTTCTGGGAAGTTGCGCAGACCTCGGCGGAGGAACGGCCTTGCATCTTCTTAATGAGCGATTGACGCGGGAGCAATCTCGGACGCGATAATGGAGTGTACCCGCATTAATGCGTCTTGCTCTTCCGAACCTTTTCTCGCTGACTGAAAAGGGCGCAACAATTGTATTTCCATCGCCCTTGCTTGCGTCCGCTGCTCGCGAGCAGCTCACCGCTCGCCATCTCGCCGATGGCCTCGAAAGTTGGCAGCGCCCCGCTATTTACAGCCGTAATGCCTGGCTGAAAAATTGTTGGAATGAAGCCCGCTACAAGTCGGGCGAAGTGCAGACGCTCCTTTCCGAATCCCAGGAACGGCTTCTTTGGCAGCAGATTATTGAGCGCGAGCACGCGCATTTGTTTGATTCGGCCGGCACCGCCCAGCTTGCGATGCGGGCGTCGGCGTTGATTGAAGAGTGGCGCATTCCAGCCGATGCGGCTGCTTGGGGCGATTACGAAGATTCTCAACAGTTCCATCACTGGCGTAGACAGTTTCGGCGTACCTGCTTCCAGGAGGGTTGGATCGCGCAGTCGGATCTTTGGACTCTGCTGCCGGGTTGGATCGCAAGCGGCCTCTGTGCCCGGGAATTCACCGTCTTTGCCGGATTCCCGAGACTTGCTCCCGCCCTCGATCCCATCCGGCACGCCCTCGGCCTGTTTTCCGCCATAGAAGAGACCGAGCCGGCGCGTACCGGCGCGCTGGCGACTGCACAATGCTGCGTTGACATCAGCGAGGAATTGGAGCGTGCTGCGCGTTGGGCCCGCGCTGCGTTAGAAACGGCTCCTCACGCGTCGATAGCCGTCTTCGTTCCAGGTCTGCGCGACCTGTGTGCTCTTGTGGAGCGCACCTTCGATCGCGTATTCTATCCCTCCGCCGCGCTCCGTCTCACCGGCAATCGATCCACCGAGGAGCGCTGCATATTCCATGTCCATGCCTCGACCCCTCTAGAGCATCAGCCCCTCATCGCTAATGCGCTGCTGATTCTGCAACTGATTCAGCCACGCATCGGCAGCACCCAGGCAGGCGCTATTCTTCGTTGCCCGTTCGTTTCGGGTGCAAGCGCGGAACGCAGTCTCAGGGCTTTGGCCGATATCGAACTGCGAAGAAAACGCGATTTGGACGTCACTCTGGGTGATCTTCAATTTGCGACCAAGAATTGTCCCGCTCTCAGTGCACTTTGGCCTCGCGTTCGCACGGTCCTTTCCAAAAAACATCGCACTGCGGGCTTTTTTGATTGGAGCGAGCTTTGCTCCGAGTTACTCCAGGCTGTCGGCTGGCCCGGCGACGCGGATCTCGGCAAGGATGAACAAGAAATTGTAGAAGCCTGGAATCGTGCGCTGTCGGAACTCGCGGCTCTCGAACTTGTCTCGAAAGAAGTTCCGTTCCCCGTGGCGCTCACTCAATTGCGCCGGCTTTTGAGAAGCAGCGGAATGGAGCGCGGTAACTGGCTGTCGCCGGTGCAGATCTGCGAGGCTTCCGAAGCCGCTGGACTCCGGTTCGATCAGGCCTGCATCACCGGACTCGGCGAAGAGACGTGGCCTCCTCCGCCACTCGCCCACGCCTTAGTGCCGTTAAAGCTGCAGCGGGCCGCCCATGTTCCCGGCAGTTCACCCGAGGATGCGCGGCGAGAACGCGAGCGCCTCACGGCCGCATTGTTCTCAGCCGCCGGTTCAGTCCCTCTCACCTACTCGGGACGTCTCTCGCCCCTCGCCAAGCGCTTCGTTTCTGGCGAGAACGGGTTTCCCCAGTGGTCGGGAAAATTACCGCGCGACGCCTATGTGCCGGCAAAGCTTCTGGAGCTCGAAGACAGCATGGCTCCCCCGTACACGGCGATCGAACCAGCGCGCGGAGGTACCGCTCTCATCAAGGCGCAATCCCTCTGCCCGTTTCGCGCTTTTGCCGAGTTCCGTCTTCATGCACAACGCCCGGAGGATGCGTGCTTCGGCTTCGATGCTCGCGATCGAGGTGGTTTTTTGCATAGAGCTCTGCAAAACGTCTGGTCTGAGCTTCACAGCTCTGATCGGCTTCGCTCGATTGTGCCGGAAGAACTGCGGCAGCTCGTTCACCACGCCGTCAGCGAGGCGGTAAAACAGGATGAGCCGAGTCCGTTTCACCAGCTCATCTCCATCACCGAGCGCGAACGACTGGAAGAGCTCATTCTCGACTGGCTTAACGATATTGAGCGCTGTCGAAAGCAATCGTTTACGGTCCAGACCGTGGAGCAGGACCGGGTGTGTGAGATTGCCGGCCTGCAACTCAAGCTTCGCGTGGATCGCATCGACCGCCTCAACAACGGCAATGTTCTGCTCATCGATTACAAAAGTGGCGAACAGAAATCCACCAGTCTCGAAGGTGAGCGTCCGAAAGAACCGCAATTGCTCGTCTACGCGGCAACTTGCGACGAGCGCGTCGATGGCGTTTTCTTCGCGCAATTGAAAGCGCGCGAGCTGCGAGCCGTCGGCTTCTCGCGGGACGTCCAGTTCCCGGGCCGCGCTGTAAAGGTCCGGCGCGATTGGCCTTCCTTCGTTGCTGAATCGGAAGCGGAAGTGCACCGCTTGGCCGCGGATTTCATGCGCGGAAATGCCGTCGTAGATCCTCTGCGGGGAGCCTGCGATTACTGTGGCGTGACGCCATTCTGCCGCATAAACGAAGAAAACGGGCAGCCGGAGGATGCGGATTGACACCCGACGCGCCCGACCGCCTTCGAGCGCTTGACCCCACTCAGTCCTTCATCGTTGAAGCTCCCGCGGGGTCCGGCAAAACCGGCTTGCTCGTCCAGCGGTACTTATCTCTCCTGGGTACGGTCGAGCGGCCGGAATCCATCGTCGCGATGACCTTCACCCGCAAGGCCGCCGCCGAGATGAAGGCCCGCATTCAAAACGCGCTCATGGTAGCTGCTTCAGGCTCCGCCGTTGAAGACGAGCACGAGCACCGCACCACCGATCTCGCGCGCCGTGCGCTCGAACAGGATCGGAAGTCTGGTTGGGATCTTCTGACTGACTCCAGCCGGCTTCAAATCCAGACCATCGATTCGCTCTGCGCCATGCTGACGCGCCAAATGCCCGTTGTTTCTGAATTCGGCGGTTTTGGCGATGTCGTCGAAGACGCGACGGAGTTGTACCGGCTGGCCGCCCGCGCGATGCTGCGCGATCTCGCCGAAGGTGATGACGCCAGCCGCAGCCTTTTTCATCGCGTTTCACTGTACTTCGACAACGACATAAATTCTTTGGAAGCGCAAGTGGCGAGAATGCTGGAGCAGAGGGATCAATGGTTCTCCGCCAGCTTGCAGCACGACGGTTCTCTCGTGCAGGATTTCTGGAACTTAATGGTGCGGGCTCGCGATTCCCTCCGTGAAGTGTTCCGCGAGCGCAGGGTGGTCGATTTCACCGAAGTGACCCGCGCCGCAATCAAGGCCTTGGGTTCGCCGGAGCATCCCAGCGATCTCCTCTTTCGTCTCGACTACCGGATCGATCATTTACTGGTTGACGAGTTTCAGGACACCTCGCGCGCTCAATACGATCTCATCTCCGCATTGACTGGTCAGTGGTCCGAGGGTGACGGACATACGCTTTTCCTTGTGGGCGATCCCATGCAGAGCATCTATGGATTTCGCGGTGCCGAAGTATCGCTGTTTCTGCGAACGCTCGAACGTCAAAGCCTCGGCTCGGTGCGCCTCGTTCCGCTTCGCTTATGCGTCAACTTTCGCTCCACTCCCGGGATTGTGAGGTGGGTTGAAGAAAAGTTCAGTACGATCATGCCAAAGGACGACCCCACTCAGGGAAGTGTCGGGTTCCGTCCTTGCACCGCTTCTCGCACGAGCACGCCCGCCAAGCCCTGCCTCATTCCCCTGATCGGCGACGATGGCCGCGAGGAAGCTCGCGAGGTCGTTCGCATTCTTGCGGCGACTCCGGCCGGTCAGCGTGTGGCGATACTGGTCAGAAGCAGAGCGCATATCGCCGCCATTCTCCCCATGTTGCGAGATGCCAGAGTTCCTTACGAGGCCATCGAGATAGACGAACTCAAACAACAGCAGCATGTTATCGATCTGCTTTCGCTGACTCGTGCGATTCTGCACGTCGGAGATCGCGTTTCGTGGCTGGCGTGTCTGCGCGCGCCCTGGTGCGGCCTGACGCTCCATGATCTGTCGGCGCTGGCCGAAAACGAGCCGAAGCGCACCATTCTCGATCTGCTCTCCGATCCTACAAAAATCGCGGCGCTTTCACCGGACGGCCGTACGCGTGCCTTGCGAGTGCAGGAGCTTCTTTCCTCCTCCGTTGGCAGCGTCGGTCGCCTCCCATTGCGCGATTTAGTCGAAAAAACCTGGTTGGCTCTCGGCGGTCCCGCTATTCTCAACGAGCGTCACCAGCACGAAGATGTGGAAATCTTTCTCACCTTGCTTGAGCAGTTCGATCAAGGCGGCACGATCCGCGATTTTAGTCTTCTCGCTCAACGCATGGAGTTTCTTTACGCTAAACCGAAAGTCGGACCGGATCGCGTTCAAGTCATGACCATCTTTCAAGCGAAAGGTCTTGAATTCGATTCCGTGATCATCCCCAGGCTCGGCGCTTTCACGAAGCCTTCTGAGCGCGATCTGCTCGCCTGGACGGAACAGACGAATCCGGAGGGGCAGACAACTCTCGTGATCGCCGCTCAGCCTCGCAGAAGTGAAGAAAATACCGAATACAGCGAAATTGCAGAGGAAATCAAACAGAAAGAGCGGGAGGAGCTCAAACGCGTCTTCTACGTCGCCTGTACCCGCGCGCGAAATAATCTGTTTCTTCTCGGAAATGTCAAAACGAAAGTGAATGGCGAGTGCGCCACTCCGCCAGGCGGCACGCTCTTACGCTTTCTTTGGGATTCGGTGCAGTCGGATTTTGAGAGCGCGGCTCGCAGAAAAATAGGTGCACCTTCACCGGGCTCATTGCAAACGGCGCCTCCGAAGACTGTTCTTCGACGCTTGCCGGCGGATTGGCGCGTGCCCCGATTTGAGCCCTCGGTCTCCTGGGAGCCCGAGCTTCAACATGCGACCGCTTCTGCACGCCGCGTGACGTACGAATGGGTCAGTCAAACTGGACGACACGTCGGAACTGTGGTTCACGAAATGCTTAAGCGTATCGCCCAGGAGAACGTGGAATCGTGGAATACGGCGCGAATCGCTGCCGCAAGGCCAACCATCGCATCGGAGCTTTCGCGCCTGGGCGTTCCGCAGTCCTCGTTACCCAAGGCGGCCGAGCGCGTTACTCTCGCACTCACGCAATCTTTAGCCAGCAGGCGAGGGCAATGGGTGCTCGCGCCGCATACCGAAGCGCGATCGGAATGGCCGATCGCCGGGCGCATACAAGACAAGCTCGTGAGCGGAACTATAGATCGCGCCTTCCGCGATGAGCAAGGCCGGTTCTGGATCATTGACTTCAAAACGAGTGAACACCAGGGTGGCCGGCTTGATACGTTCCTCAACGACGAGCAGGCACGTTACCGCGAGCAACTGCAAAATTATGCAACGCTGGTGTCGCGCCTGACAGCCGGTCCCGTTTGGCTCGGGCTCTACTTTCCGCTGCTCGATGGCTGGCGCGAATGGCAGTTTGAAGAGGAAGCCGCTCTCGCCGTCTAATTACACTGGTTTTGGATGGCAACCAAACTCACCGCCGGCGCAAAAGCGGCGGGCTGTGCTTCTAAACTGAGCCCGAAAATCCTCGACCGTGCCCTTAAATCGGTACCTCGCGTTACCAATGCGAGGATTCTGGTCGGCTATGAAACAGCCGATGACGCCGGTATTTACGATCTGACGCAACCCGGCGGAACGCCGCTTGCCATGGTCCAGACCGTCGACTTTTTCACTCCCATCGTCGACGACCCATACACGTTTGGCGGGATCGCTGCAGCCAACGCATTGAGTGACGTGTACGCCATGGGAGGTTATCCGGTAACTGCGTTATCGCTCGTTGTTTTTCCCTCAAAGGGTGAGATCGAAGTTCTGGAAGCGATCCTAAACGGGGGCGCCGCGAAAATCCACGAAGCAGATTGCGTGATCCTAGGTGGTCACAGCGTCTCAGAAGACGAGATTAAATTCGGCTATGCAGTAACCGGTTTAATTCATCCCCAGCGCATTTGGACCAATAAAGGCGCACAGCCGGGTGACCTTCTGGTGTTTACAAAGTGCATCGGAACGGGCGTCATCGCGACTGCTCTAAAGAAAGGAACTGCCCGAGAGAGCCACGTCGAGACATCTATCGAGCAAATGCTGACACTGAATCGCGGAATTCGCGACGTGCTCGAATCGTTCGAGGTTCACGGGTGCACCGACGTGACCGGCTTCGGATTACTGGGACACGCGCGTGAGATGGCGCTGGCGAGCAATGTCACTCTTCGGATTTCCGCGAGTGCTGTTCGTTTTCTCCCCGGTGCCACGGAGTACTCTCAATCCGGTGCCTTGTCGGGTGGCCTGCAAAATAACCGTGATTTCGTTGCGACCTGCGTCGATATGTCCCCGCAAATTCCCGCGGAAATCGAAGCGCTGCTCTACGATCCGCAAACTTCCGGAGGTTTGTTAATCTCTTTAGGAAGAAATGATGCGGATCGGCTGCTTGAGTTGCGCCCGGAGACATACGCGATCGGCAACGTGACCTCGCGAGCCGGCAAGCCAATTGAGGTCCTGCCCTGAATCCACTCATCATCGCGCTAGATGTCGATACGGCTGCCGAAGCTCTGAAGCTTGTCGAAAGAATCGGCTCATCGGCGAGCTTTTACAAGGTCGGCATGGAGTTGTATGCGTCCGCCGGAATGCAAATCGTCTCCGAGTTAGCTTCTTTGGGCAAGAAAGTATTTCTCGATTTGAAGCTGTACGACATCGGCGAGACAGTGAAGCGCGCAACCCGTCAGATCTGCCAAACTCAGGCGGTCACATTTCTGACCGTGCATGGGAGTCGCGCCGTCATGCAAGCTGCAGCCGAAGGTCGAGGCGATACAGCAACGAAGCTTCTGGGTGTAACCGTTCTAACCAGCTTTGATGAAGAGGATCTGAAGGATCTCGGCTACCTGGTACCTGTATCCGAGTTGGTCCAGCTTCGTGTGAGAAAAGCCGTCGAAAGCGGCATGGACGGCGTCGTCTGTTCACCGCTCGAAATTCGCCGCGTGCGTAATGGCGCGGGTGAACAGTTGTTGATTGTTACGCCCGGCGTTCGCTCCGCCGGCGCGGCGGCAGGCGACCAGAAACGTGTGGCGACCCCTGCTGAGGCGATTGCAAACGGCGCGAACTTTCTCGTAATCGGCCGGCAGGTTACTCGCGCTGCCGATCCCGCCGCAGCCTGCGAGCAGATCTTGATCGAAGTTAATCGGTCCGTGCGGGACGCAGCCGCCGCGCCCCGCAACTGACGTGTTGATTACTTGGCCGACGAGGGCTTCAGCCCATTCAACATGGCTTGACCATTCGGAGAACCCAGGCCCGTGCACGGATCCCAGCCCGTGCCCGCCTTAAAATCGCCGTTTGTGCCCGACGTGATATCGTGCAAGGCTTTCTGTTGCGACAAAACTCCGTAAAGCGATCGATGGAACCATCCCAGGTTCTTACCGAGCTGCTGGTTTAACAATGCGATTAGCCCTGCCCACAACGGCGCAACCGCGCTTGTGCCTCCCACTACGCCTTCTTCGCCGTCGACCAGAATCGTGAATCCGCTATACGGATCCGCAACTCCCGCCACATCGGGGACACCGCGGCCGGTCGGGTTCACCGTGCCTACAGGACGTGGAACATTGATATTTTTCTGGTACAGCGGTTTGGAAAAATGAGAACTGACACCGCCGCCCGTTGCGCCGCCATCCGCACCGTCGTTCCAAACCGTCTCCGATTGGATTTTGCCGTTCTTTCCGACGAGCGTCGTTCCGCCACAAGCCAGCACCCACGGGCTCGAGGCAGGGAAGTCGACATGATCGCCTCCGTCGCTCTCCCCGTCCGAAGAACCGTTGTCGCCCGCTGCAACGCAAACCGTGATGCCCAATAACGCCGCATCGTGAAAGGCAGCGTTGAATGCATTCAGCGTCTGCGGAGTCCATTCATTTTCAGGTCCGCCCCAGCTAATCGAAAGGATGGATGGTTTGCGAACAGTATCATGAATGGCCGCGTTGATCCCATCCAGGAATCCTTCGTCCGTGTTCGGCGCGAAATACACTGCGATCTTTGCACCGGGAGCGATGCCGCCCGCGACTTCAATATCAAGGACCACTTCTCCATCGGCGCTGTTCGGGTCGCCCGCTGGACTGTTCTGCGCGCCATCGACGGATACCGCCGTCGTCGAAACCTTAGCGATCCCAAGTTGTTTCCAATACTTCTGCAAATCCGAGTTTCGATACCCGCCGCCTAGCTCAATCAGCCCGATCGTCTGCGCCGTTCCCGTGTTTGTCGGATAGTTATAAAGACGAGCGACTTGCGGAGGCGTATAGGACACCGGCTGAGCTGCCTTCGGCAGGAACTGATGATAGGTTCGCGCCACCGGGCGCTGGTCAAAGCCCAGAACCGCAAGCACGCGCTCCGCTAACGATTCCGGAATGCGCAGATCGCCGCGACGCGTACGCAACGTGCGACCGCAATAGCTCCGCATCTCGACATCGGCCTCAAACGCTGCTTGGAGAGCCGCGAACGTGCCGGAGATCGTAACGCTGCGAGCTGCCGGATTCACACTCACCACTGAAAAATCGTTTTCCGATGCAAACGCTTCGACGGCCTCAATATCGGCGCCGTCCGCGCCATAGCTTTCCGCTAGTTCCTGATGCGAGAGATGGCGCTCCATCTCATCTTCAACAGGTGCCGGATTCTTGCGCCGAAGGATCAAAGTTAATTGGAGAATTTCGTTGGATGGCGGTTCGCCTGCATAAATCGAATCGACCGGATGGTCGCGATGGCTACCGCGCAATATGACATGAGAAGACATCAATGTTCTCCCTCCCGCCCGAGAGCATAGAATGGACCGGCGATTTATGAATGAAGGCAGCGGTTTACAAAGTCCATGTATGTAGCTGAAACCGCACAGCTTACTGTGAGAAGCAGTTTCCATTCGGATCTGTGAACCAATGCCTGCCCAACCTGCCCCTGAAACTCCATCCGCCTACCCGTTACTCTCAGGGATGGGCATGATCTCAGGCCGGCTATGCGGATTTCCAGCGCGATGTCTTGTGGCATTGGCGCTTCTTGCTATTGCGCTGCTCGCACCCGCACAATCGTTCCCGGGTCTCGTCTCTGGCGCAAAAAGCAGCGCGACACAACCTGCGCCGGCCGCTGATCCGTTAAAGCGAACGACGCCGCGAAGCTCGATAGTGAGCTTCCTTGAGGCCTGCCACAGCAGGAACTACACCCTCGCCTCGCAATACCTCGATTTGAGACGAATTCGACCGGACCAGCGGACCACGCAAGGTCGTGAACTCGCGCGCGAGTTAACGGAGCTTCTCGATCGCGACCCGAAATTCGAAGTGGAAGATTTGAGCAACTCTCCGCAAGGAAATCTCGCCGCCGGTCTCCCGCCAGGATTTGAGAATTTGGACTCCTTCGACGTGAACGGCAAAAACGTTCTGCTGCAGATGCAGCGCGCGAACCAGGGCGGCGTGCCGGTATGGCTCGTTTCAGCCGACAGCGTTACGCACATTCCGCAGTTGAATGCGCTCACCCACGAATCCGCTATTGAAAAGAAACTGCCTCAAGTCCTCGTGACGCACGACTTCATCGGCACGCCGCTTTGGGTCTGGATGGCGCTCGTGTTGCTGGCCTTGATTCTTTCGCTCATCTCGCGCTTGCTCTCGCGAATCGTGATCGCGTTAGTGACGCCGCTGGCGAAGCGTTACTCGAAATCGATTCAAGCTTACCGGCTCGAAGCCTTTATGGAGCCCCTGCGCCTGCTCCTTTCGATCGCTGTTTTCCGCGTGTGCATGGAAGCTATTGCTCCTTCCGCATTGGTCCGCGACTATCTTTTGAAGCTGCTCACGCTTTTGTTCATCATGGGCGCGACTTCGCTGATCATGCGTCTGGTGGACGTCGTGTCCGACCATGCGATCTCCCGGCTGGACACTCGCCAGCGCGCGCTCTCCTATTCAGTCTTTCCGTTGTTCGTTCGAATCGTGAAGATTCTCATCTTCTGCATCGCCGTTTTGTTCGTGCTGTCCCAATGGGGCTACTCCACCAGCACAATCCTCGCAGGTGTAGGAGTCGGCGGAATCGCCGTTGCACTCGCGGCTCAGAAAACCATCGAAAATCTGTTCGGGAGCTTCTCCGTCATTACAGATCGCCCCGTGCTTGTCGGTGATTTCTGTCAGTTTGGAACGCAAAACGGAACCGTGGAAGATATCGGCCTGCGCTCCACCAGAATCCGAACTCTGGATCGGACCCTCGTCACCATTCCCAACTCCGTGTTCTCGACCATGACGCTCGAGAACTATTCTCGGCGCGACCGTTTCTGGTTTCACCCCACCTTGCATCTACGCCGCGACAGCACTGCCGATCAGATCCGCGACATGCTGGAGTCGGTGACCAAACTACTGCAAGAGCATCCAAAACTCAGCGCTTCCGGAGTGCCGGTTCGTTTCACCAAGATCTTAAACGAATCGTATGATCTCGAAATCTTCGCGTACGTGTTAACCACGGATAACGACGAATTTCTAAAGATCCAAGCCGAGCTCCTCCTGGAAATCATTCAGACCGCTGCTCGTCTCAAGATCGGTCTCGCAGTTCCATTCCAGGAATCCATCGGCGCGCAGCACGCCGCGCATGAGCCGGAACCAGATAAGCACGCCTACCAATCAGAGCGTACGATATCGAAGTAGATACGCAGCCCCTGCCGGAACTGATCTACGGGAATGTTTTCGCTGTCGCTGTGCATCGTCGCAAGCGTAGCGGCATCCACAATCATCGGAATCATGCCGTATCCGGTGACGCCGCGCACTCGGAATTTCTGACCATCCGTTCCAAATGGCACGACAATCGGCATAACCGTTGCGTCGGCATGTTCCTTTTGAATGGCAGTGCGAATCGCATTGTACAAGGGCGTATCCGTCTTGCTGGGCGTCGGATCGTCCGGTTTCGGCGAAATCTGCTCCACCGTGACATGCGGATCGTTGATCCGGGCCTTCACCTCCGACACAAACTCCTCAGCGTTCTCACCCGGCAGCAGACGGCAGTCGATAGTCGCTTCCGCCGTGGACGGAATCACGTTCGCCTTCGGCGGATTCCCAACGCCGCTGCGCAGTGACGTTACCGAAATCGTGTTCTGCTGGATCGCATTCATGAATTTGTTCGAGGCGAAGCCGCCGATTTCCTCATGCATTTGCTGCAAAATCGCGTTCGGCCGGTTCGCTCGCGGCAGTTCCTTCGCTCTTTCGATAGCCCGCAACAATATATCGTTTGCGTTGTCGGGTATCGGCTGAGATCCGTGCCCGGACGTTCCCGTCGCTCGAAGTTTCAGCCATAGCACCTGCTTATCCGCCACCGAAATGCCGAACGCCAGCTTCCCGGGTGTGTATACGTCCCGTGAACCGGTGCCGCCTTCATCCAGAACATATTCCGGGTCCAGTTCGTCCCAGTGATGGTCGATCATCCACTGCGCTCCGTACACGCCTCCCGTCTCTTCGTCGCACGTGGCCATGAACACAATATCTCGACCCGGTGTGATGCCAAGCTGCTTCAGCAGCATCAGGGCCGTCAGCTCCATCACGCCCGTACTCTTCATATCGAGCGTGCCGCGGCCCCAGATCCGCCCGTCTTTTATCTCGGCGCCGAACGGCTTCTCTTTCCAGCGCGCCGCGTCCACCGGCACAACATCCATGTGATTCAGCAGCACCAGCGGTTTCTTAGAGTGATCTCTCCCGGGCAGTCTCGCTATAAGATTGGTCTTTCCGCCAGGAGCGCTCTCATACAACCTGGCCTCAATACCCGCGCTGGCAAGCTCCGCTTGAAGAAATTTAGCAGTCTCGCGCGTGTCCGCGGGAGGATTCACACTAGCGATCCGAACATAGCGTTGCAGCACGTCAATCGCGTGCTCCTCTACTTTCGGCCACTCGGGTTCCGCGGCTGCCGAGATAAGCACGCACAACAGGAAAACGGAAGCGAATCGGCCCAGGCTCATCCTTCGGATTCTGGCACAGCGGACAAGTCGCTCCCGTTACCGTCCAACCGAAGCGCCTCCAAAACCGCGCCCGCGGCTGGCTCAAATCGTGGCAGACGAATCTCCTGATCGATCGAGGCTCTGACACAGTCTCGAAAGCTCGCCACCAGCGGCGTGCTCTGGAACACGCCTCCAATGTGCGCGACCACCATCTTCTCGCCGGTGTGAAAGATCTGCCGGTACACGCCCTCTACAAACCACGCCAGTCTCCGTGCCGCCGCGCACAGAATGTCCCGCGCTATCTCGTCTTCATCCTCTGCCGCTTGCGTGACCAGGGGCGCGAGCGCCGCCACGCGCGTTCGAGGATATTCATCCGTGTAAAAAGCATGCAGCAGATCGTTCGCATCCGTGGCGCCTGTTGTTTCCAGCAGAATTTCTCGAAGACTTGTCTCCGGTCCCCACCCTTCCTCAAACTGCAGCGCTGCCCGCAACGCACGCCGTACCAGGTCGAACGCGCCGCCTTCATCTCCGAAAATGTAGCCCCATCCTCCGGCTCTCGCCGTGTTCCCCGCTGCGTTCCGCCCAAACGCCATCGAACCGGTCCCTGCAATGATAATGATCCCCGGCTCGCCGGCTGTCGCGCCCGCAAGCGCGATTTCGGCATCGTGGGTGATTTTCAGTTTTTTGCTGCGGATCAGTTCGCGAGTATAGGCCTGCTTGTCATCTGCGCCTCCACTGAAGCCCAAACAGGCGGCCGCAAACTCAATCGTCTCGGCGTTCAGTCCAGCTTGAGTACACGCTCGTTGAAGGCACCCGCCAACAGCGTCGAACGAATTTCGCGCGGCCCTCCGCCGTGCGCACGTGATTGCACGGTCCCGCGTCGCCCCGTCCCAAAATTCGGCCCCGCTCATCCGCGATCAACGAGCTTGTACTCGATTGTCCGCCGTCCACGCCGAAATAGAAGCGACTCATCGAAGCTGCACTCGCGCTCCCTCTCAGGCTAGAGTCTTGTCCTTCGCATAGCAGAGCGGATCCAGCGGGCAGGAAGCGCAACGTGGCTTGCGGGCCACGCAAATCTGCCGGCCAAAATGGATCACCTGATGTGAAAACAGAATCCAGCGGTCTTGCGGAAGCTGCTTCATCAAATCCTGTTCGATCTTCACCGGATCGACGTTCTTCGTCAGATCCAGCCGCAGCGAAACTCGCTGCACGTGCGTATCGACGACAACACCCGATGGAATGCCATAAGCCGTTCCGAGCACCACATTCGCTGTTTTCCGCGCAGCTCCCGGAACCGTGAGCAGTTCCTCCATCGTGCGTGGAACGCGGCCTTTATAATCGCTCAGAATCTTGCGAGCGGCGCCAATCAGCGAGCGCGACTTGTTGTTGAAAAAGCCAGTGGAACGTATGTCTTGGGCCAATTCTTCCTGCGATGCATTCGCCAGGTCGTCCATCTTCGGGTACTTCTTGAACAGCTCTGGCGTTACCTTATTGACCCGTTCATCTGTGCACTGCGCCGAAAGAATCGTCGCCACCAGCAGTTGCCAGGCGTCCTTGTGATGAAGGGCGCACGTGGCGCTAGGGAACAATTTGTCCAACTCGGCGAGAATTCGGTTGACCCGCGCTTTGCGCTCTGCTGCGGTCTTGGGTTTTGGAACTTTCTTGGGGGGAGTAACGGAATGGACCGGCGTCGGAACGGCTATTTGTGTCTCGGACATGCGGAAACACCAACATATCGCAGCGAACCGCCCGCATCCTGAACGGCGAATTGCGAAGCTCGCGTTCTAAGAAGGCGCGCCGTTTTCGAGGAAATTGCGCAAACGGTGGCTCCGGCTCGGATGCCGCAATTTGCGCAAGGCCTTCGCCTCAATCTGGCGAATTCGTTCGCGCGTGACTGCAAAGTTCTGTCCGACTTCTTCGAGCGTATGTTCGCTCCCGTCCTGCAGGCCGAAGCGCATCTTGACAATCTTCTCTTCACGCGGGCTCAGCGTCTTCAGAACTTCAGCCGTCTGCTCGCGCAGATTCAGATTGATCACCGCTTCAGAAGGCGAGATCATGCGGCCATCCACCAAAAAGTCGCCGAGGTTCGACTCTTCTTCCTCGCCCACCGGCGTCTGCAGAGAGATTGGTTCCTGAGCGATGCGTAACACGCGGCGGATTTTGCTCGGTGCAAGATCCATCCGCACCGCCAGCTCTTCGGTGGTCGGCTCGCGCCCCAGCTCCTGCTGCATGACCCGCTGCAGACGGACCAGTTTATTGATCGTCTCGATCATGTGCACGGGAATGCGAATCGTTCGGGCCTGATCGGCGATCGCGCGCGTCACCGCTTGCCGCACCCACCAGGTGGCGTACGTCGAAAACTTATATCCCCGCTTATAGTCGAACTTGTCGACAGCCCTCATCAGGCCAATGTTGCCCTCCTGAATCAGATCCAGGAACTGCATGCCGCGATTCGTGTACCGCTTGGCCACGGAAACCACCAATCGCAGGTTTGCTTCAATCAGCCGTTTCTTTGCCGATTCGGTTTCGACTTCACCCCGCTCTACGATCTGCAGAGTTCGCCGCAGTTCGCTCGCGCTGGTTCCGCATTTCTCCTCCAGCCCCTGTAAGTGCCCCGAAACCGCCTTCAGCTCCCGTTTCACTGCCGATGCGGTTCCGGATTCGGCTATGCGCGGATCCTCCAGCTTTCGTTGCAGCCGTGCGATCTCCTGCTCGAGTGGCTTGGTCTCCTCCACCATTCTTCTCAACGCATCGCTGAGAGAACGCTGGAATCGCGAGGCGAACGGTATCGCGCGGATCTGACGTGAGATCGTGATCAACAGCCGTGCATGTTCGAAACGGAGCTTCCGGTGCTGCTTTTGTTTCATGCTGCGCGATGTGCTGATCAGTTTCTGTTGCGTCTGCTGGATTTTCCGATGTAGCTTTTCGATCTCCTGCGTCGCCTC
Source organism: uncultured Acidobacteriaceae bacterium (assembly GCA_963722935.1). Lineage (GTDB taxonomy): Bacteria > Acidobacteriota > Terriglobia > Bryobacterales > Bryobacteraceae > Bog-105. The sequence goes on from CAVROY010000005.1 coordinate 344,119, forward strand.
GATCAGTTGCTTCTTCACCGCTCGGAGTATCTCTTCTTCGTCGCGGCCCGCTTGCGGATCGGGCGATTGCAGCACATCCAGAATAAACATCGTTCCGCGCTCGACGTTGTGCTTGGCTTCCAGCACAAGCTGCACCACCAGCCGGGAACGCGATAGCGCTTTCCTCACCGCCTTCTGGCCACGCTCTATGCGCTTGGCCAGTTCAATCTCGCCTTCGCGCGTGAGCAGCGGCACCATCCCCATCTCGCGTAAATAGACGCGGACGGAATCGTTGCTCTTGTCGAGCGTCCCTGGAGTGAGATCCAGGTCCGAAAGATCTTCGACTTCATCGTCTTTCTTGCCGAACTCTTTCGGCTCTTCCAGCAGTTCGACCGCTGAACCATCCAAGTCGGAAAAGAAGTCGTTTATGTCGGCTGTATTTGCAAGATCCTCGCGCACCACTCCGCTCATCTCATCGTAAAGAGCGAAGCCCTTGTCGTTACTGTCTTGCATCAACTGCCTTCATCAATCGCGTACGTGATAGACCGGCGGAAAGAAAGGCGGAACAGATCCAACCCCCATCATTGAGGCGCCCCTGCAGTACCTCGACTCCCCATAGTACAACACGATTCATGCTCCCAAGGAGGTGCGTACCATCCTGTTTAACTCATCGGCTAAGCGTAACGCTTCCGGTAGATTTCCTTGCTGTTCCAATTCCCGGATTCGACGCCTCAACTCATCCCGCGCCGCATCCACCGACTTCGTTTCCAGCGCTTCGAAACAGTGCAGCGCTTGTTGTGCCGCGTCTTCTTCCCGCACGCCCAAATCCGCAAATGCGATCTCCGTCAGAACGCTCTGCATCCGCGGATCCAGCCGGCTCGCGGCAGCTTCAATCGAAAAAATCGCGCCTCCGTCTTCTAGCCCGAGCGCTGCGTCGAAAATCGGCTTCAGTCCAATAAGCGAAACCGTGCCCTCCCGGCGTAAGTAATGACTGATAATCTCGCGCGCTTCGCTACTCGCCAGAAAGCAACCCAGCAGCAGCTTTTCATTCGCCGGCACAGACGAAAGAACATCGCGCGGCTTCGAAACGGCCTCTGACCGCGACGACCGCCGCAAGTTCTGCTGCACCACCTCTCGATCCACGTTCAACGATTCAGCCATCTCGTTCGCAATCGTCGCGCGTTCCACGGGATCGCTCACCTGTTGCAAAACCGGCGATACAAACTTGAAGGCGTCTACCCGGCCCTCCGCCGTCCGGACGTCAAACTTCTCCCGTCCGCGGTCGGCCAGCCAGTGGAAGTAAGAAGTGGCGCCATCGACCAGCTTTCCATACGCATCCGCGCCCTTCTGCTGGATATACTCGTCCGGGTCCAATTCCCCTGGAATCGTCACCACGCTCACCCGCAGACCTTCCGACAGCAGCGTGCCAATGTATTTCTCGGTGGATCGCATGCCCGCCGTGTCCGAATCGAAATTCAGCACCACGCGCCCCGTACTCGCCTGCTGTTGAGAAACCTGCCTTTTAATCGCTCGTACCTGTTCGACGGTAAGGGCCGTCCCGCTGCTCGCCACTACTTCGCGAATACCTGCCGAATAGATACCGATGACGTCCATATATCCTTCCACCAGGATCATGCGATCGTGCTTCCGCGCTTCGATTTTTGCGCGGTGGAGGTTATACAGTACCGTGGACTTCTTATAGATTTTCGTCTCAGGCGAATTCAAATATTTCGGCTCGTCGTTTGACCGCAGCGCCCGGCCTCCGAAAGCAATGACTTTCCCGGACTCGTTGTGGATCGGAAACATCAGCCGCCCTCGAAAGCGATCGTAGAATCCGCCACCCTCCTGGCGTGCAACGACCAGCCCGGATTGCTCCATTAAATCCGGACCGAATTTCCGCAGCCGTTGGACAAGCTGCTGTCCTGCGCCGTCCGACAAACCGACCCGGAACTCGTCGGCGGTAGCTCGCGATACGCCTCGCCCTTCCAGATAAGCGCGCGCGTCCTCCCCGGTCTGGCCGCGAAGATTGCTCTGAAACACCTCCGCGGCGATCTCGTGCATTTCAAGCAGAGCCGCGCGCCGCTGGCTTTCCGCGTCGTTTGAGCTGTGACGCTCGGGCATAGGAATCCCGTAGCGCTCCGCAAGAAGCTTCAACGTCTCGGGAAAAGTCAGGCTTTCCGAATCCTGAACGAACTGGTAAACGTCTCCGCCCGCGTCGCACCCAAAGCATTTATAGATCTGAAGCTGCCCGTTCACGTGAAACGAAGGAGTCTTCTCGGAGTGAAACGGACACAGGCCGATATACCGATTGCCGCTGCCTTGCCGTTTCAACCGGACATATTGCGCTACCACCTCGACAATATTGAGCTGGCTCTTGAGCTGTTCGGCAAACGTCATGGGATCGGTGCAGCTAAGCGATATTCCCGTGATACCACGAAAACGGGTCCTCACCGTAGCTGCCGAGCAGCGCGACTGTCATTAATGCGACTTGGCGAGGAGTGAGGCCGTACGTGGGCGCGTATGGATCGCATTCATTGAAGACCCGGCATGAGGCTACAATTTGCTTGGTGTGGATTTGACCATCTCCAACATTGTGATTGGCAGCCTTTCATTGGGAAACTCCCGCTCAAATTGCCAGCCGTGCTGAAGGTAGAAGTTGATAGCCATTGAGTTGGATTTGACAACACGAATGCGGAATGTTCGATACCCACGAGCGGCTATTTCAGCCTCAGCCTGCGCAAGCAGCGTTTGCCCCGCGACCCCGATTCTCGCGAAGCACCCACAGATCGCTGATCCACTCTCCATATGTAAGAGCCATTCCGACGATCTTGCCGTCAATGATGGCTATCCAAGCGAGCCCCCAGTCCTCTTCGTCGATGGAAAGCGGCGGTGGAGCCCAGGTACCGCCATAGGTCTCGTCCACCACAGTCTGCACCAGCGCTCGAACGGAATCGTGCTCATCGACCTTGGGTCGTCGGATGAGCGCGGCAGTCATTAGCAGCCCAATATATCCGGTGCGCGGCCAGATAGATTCTGAAGCATTGCCACATGTCTTAAAACGGGACTTTCTTGGCACTGAGGCGGCATTGTAAACACTGGGGCGTTACTCACGAGTAATCGACACCAGTGCCTTCAAATCCGGGGTTTGCGAGTTAACCGGCACGTGAACTCGGGCGGCCGCACGCATTACCCGTTTCGTCGTCGCTGACAAATCAATACAGCTCCAGCCACAGCTAAGACGACCATTGCTCCGGGTTCAGGAACCGCGGTAACGTTGGTTGCGCTCAGCGTAGCCAGCGGTAGAGCGCCGGGGTCAATGTCCGGCGGCGCAAGGCTCGAAGCGGCGGCAAATGTCGATAATGAAACGTTCTCCACCGCTATCGTAGCGTTGGCGGCGGGCCGCAAAGCCTCAAACGTGAAACTGCCTAACAAGCCGCTCGTTCCGCTGAAGCTCCCGTTGATATCCAGTCCACTCTGCGCCGTAACGAATCCCAGCGTGTTATCGATCGTGCCGTCGAAGTAGATTCCAGTATTCCCTCCGTAATCGAAAATCGTTCCATCGTTCGCCGCCAGAACCTTAAAAACGGTTGGATCGAACGCCAGGTCGAATGAATAGTCGTACAAATCGTTCAGAGGATCCAGGCCGCTCACGCTCAGGCTTACCTCAAACGGTTCGCCTACCTGCTCGCTGCCCGAGGCCGGGTTGATGGTGAGCATGGCGGCGTACATTCTGGGGGTTGAAGCGCACGCACTCAATAACAGGGCCGCTGCCGGCGCTAACCGAAGTACTAATGGCAATTTAAATTTCATCGTTTGTTTCCTTTCGACTCTCTTACCGGCAAGCCGTACCTTTCGGCAGATGGGCTTGCACAAACGCCAGGTCCAGGATATTCACCACGCCGTCCCGGTTGGGGTCGGCTAAGTCAAGATAATTCGGTTGGCCGATAATCGCTCCGTAGTGCGCTTTGACCAAGTCGTAATCGGCACAGTTCACCGCGCCGTCCAGGTTCACGTCGCCGGCTGCCTGCACATAAAGGGTAAACGGTTGGCTCACCTCCGCCCCGACCGGGCCGGTGCTGAGAACAGTCTGCGCGGAAACCGTCAACGCATAACTTGCGGGCTCTAGCGGCGTACCGCCAAAATTCAAGCTGCCGCCGGTAGAGGTAACCGTAAATCCGTTTGTAGTTGAGTAAGTCCCACTCAGTGCAAGGCTGGTCCCCGAGGTAGAGGGCAATCCGTCACCTGGTGTGCCCGCCGGGTTCCTCGGAAAGCCGGCGGGCACCGGCAGAATGAAGTTCGCCGGTACGCCCACAAACAGAACTAGCCGGCTTGGAAAATTGGCCAGACTGGCCGGTTGGTCAACCATCAGGGATACATTCCGCGTAACCGACTGTCCCTCTGTGTCACTGAACTGGATGGGAATCAAGAAATTTCCAGGACTAACGGGCGTTCCTGCAATCGCCAGCGAAGTTCCATTCAAAGTGGCCGTCAAACCTTGCGGTAAAGCGGCGTTCAGCTGCCACGTGCCGCCCAACCCGTCTGCTCCGGATAATGTCGAAGATTTGATCGTGCCAGATCCGGCCACCCCCACTTGAAACAGCAGAACCGGGTTTACCCTCAAAACCGGCGCCGGGGGGTCACGGTGACGCTCACAGTGAAAGTCTGGGACGTAAAGCCCGGCGTTCCACCGTAAGAATATTGGAACTCGAATGGAATCGTTTGTCCCGAAGCAGAAACCGGCGGCGTTCCCGAAATAGTAGCCATGTTGTTTCCGTTGTCGGTAAGACTCGCCCAGCCTGGCAACGTACCCACCACCCGCCAACTGAGCGGCACTTGCGTCGGAGTACCATTCGCGCCAGTCGACCCGTCAATCGCGTCGACGTTTTTTTGTCCCGCTGTCCAGGAGAGATTCTGGCTCGACGGAATCGCGGGCAACTCGGGCAACGTGACAGTGTCGTTCAGTATCAGGCTGGCGCTGGTTAAACCGGGAGCGCTGGCCGTGATGGCGCAGTCGGAAGAACAGGCTTGCGCCGCGCCCGTGGGGATGCCGCTTACTGTGGCTGTTCCATTGCTTTTGTCAGTCAACACCAGGCCAGGCGGCAAAGCGTGAGCGCCGGCCACAATCGTGGTTCCGGGGCCGCCATTGGTCTGCACGAGCAACGTCGTGGAACGGCCTTGGATGAAAGTCAAGTTAGTACTCGAAGCCGGATACACAAACTGCAGGCCGCTTGCGTCGTTCGCTCCGGAGGAGGCGGGAACGGCGGCTGCCGCGGCGAGTTTCGCATTCGCTCGTTTGGTGGCCGGCGCGAGAACGGTGGTAGGGGCCCCATAAACCGTCGCGGTAAACGTCTGCGTAGTGCTCGCGGTGCCAAAACTGTAGTTGGATTGCGTTCCATTGGTAATCGTTTCGCAGTCAGCTATGAAATCGAACGGATAGCTGCCGGGTGCGGCCGCAAAGAGGTCTTGAAGATAGAGTGCGCCATTTGCAAAAGCAAACCCGGGAGGCAGCGCGCCCGAAGTGCGGATACTGCAAGGTAATCCGGCACTCCTCGAATCCAGTTGCGGATAGAAGACGAGACTCGTCTGGCCCGTGCTAAAAGCGGCCGCATTGGGTGTAGCGAACACCGGCGGTTGCGGAATTTGCAATGTTTGGTTCGCGTAATCGAACGCATAGATATTCAGCACATTCGCCACAAACGACTTGCAGAGCGTAGGTATGTTCGCGGTGGTTTGCGTCACGCCGGTAATAGGATCCGCTGGGCAATTGATATCGTTATTCCCCACCTGGTCCACCGCCTTCGATACCAGGAAACGCCCCTTGTCGATGCGGTCCGCAATGTAATGAATCCCTGTGTTCGGATCGATATATCGAATGCTTGGGGAGAAGAAAGAATGCGAGCCCGCGCCTTGAAATTCGGTCTGTATGAACCAGCCCGAACCGTAGCCGCTCACGTTAAACGACGTTCCATATTGCGGATAGGGCGCGTTGCCGGGGTAAGCGGGGTACCTGGTATCCCAGGTCGTGTAATTGAACGTATTGTTCACGCCCACATTGTTATTCGTATGATCCGTAATATAGAACCCGTAAGAAGTAAGATCGGTTGATGACGCGGGTGCGGGAAGCGCGGGAGGCGCTTGCGAAGGAACGTCGGGGAGCGTGGCCGCAACGAACGTCTCAAAAATTTTTTGATAGCCGATCGGGTCGCTTAGCATCGCCACCAAATCGGGTGTCTGACTGGCGACCGTGTTGTTCGCAGCGATCAACGCGTCGATCGCGTTCTGGTTGTCTATCGTATTCAGTAGGTCGATGAGGGAGAAAACGCCAATTTGAACGAATATGACGACGATGGCCGCCGCGCCTAACACATCCGCCACTGCGGTCCCGGCGCCGACCTCAATCAGGTCCTCGGTCTCGGCGGCCGCATCGGCAGTTGCCTCGGCAGCTTCCTCCGCACCCTCCCCAAGTTCGGACGTGGTAAACGCTTTTCCCGCGAAGGGCGCAATAGTCGAAATACCGGTGGTGACCACTTGCGCGGCGACACCACCCATCGCCAGTGATACGCCGAGCCCGCCGAGAGCTTCCCACTTGTTGGTATCACGCTCCGCCTCGATCATGATTTGCGCGCCAGTTAGCGCCGAGTTCTTAATTTTGCCGTCGTATGCGCTGACCTTACTGTCGTAGCCGGCTATTTGCCCGATCTCTTTGAAGTAAGACGCGGTCGGACCAGGCAAGGGTGTGGCTTCTGGTGACTGCTGCGTCTCGCAGTACGCCGCCCCATCGTAAGAAATGCCCATCGTTCCAGCCACAGATGGATTCAGTTGATAAGAGCAAGGGTCCGTAAACCAGGTCTGGTATTCGTGTACTGCCGCCTTGTAATACGCGATCTCATTGTTCTTCACGGCTGTTTGCAGCCAGTCACAGAGAGCCTGATCGCTCGCGGAGCGCTGGGAAGCGTCCTCCAGAACCACGCCCCGGAGGTAAGCGAACATGAAGCTGCGGAGCTCACTGCGCAACTCGAGCCCGCCATACTGGTAAATCAACGACGCATCCGAAGCGGGCAGCCCATGGACGCCCAGCCATAAATTGATCATGTTCGATTCAAAGGAAGTCTCGCCGAGCCCACAGTCTTGTATGACGGCGGTGGACGGAATCGCGGGAGTACAAGCCCCGTTGTTGCCAATGCCAGCGGCTACAGCGCTAACAGGAACTTGCGCTGGAACTGGCTTGGGAGTAATCGTCCCCAAATCGCCCGATCCGAGGCTCAGATTGATGGGCACTTGTGTATTGGGTACGATCTGGGTGTAAGTGTCCACCGTCAGAGGGTCGATGGTGATGTTGGACTGGACGGGCGGAGGCTGTTGCGCGAGTACGGGCTCGACAACGATCAAAATGGAAAGGAAGGCGGCGAGCAATTGGCCGAAGAAAGACACTTTCTGTAGAGCTCGCACTTTGGTTTTCATAGGTTCTCTCCTTCGCTGCTGTTTGCGGTCGGCCCAGGCGTTGCCCCAATTACGAGAGCGGCGAATCCGCACAGTCTTCGAATGTGTAGTTGCGCCTTCATGTCACATTGTTCCTTCATCGAACTGTTTCTCAGAAAAGTTAATGGTCACAGCGCCGCCGTGGTTGCCAGTAGTCGCTACTAAAAGCGGATCGTCGTAAATCAATCTCTTTTGAAGGTCGTCGTCAGCTACCCGCTTTGTCCGATCGCTTCGAGCAGACGGACTAATTCCAAAAGGTTGCTTTTGAGCACATAGCCACAAGCGCCGGCGAGCAATGACGCTCGATGCAATTCTGTGTCGTCGAAGTCGGTCACGATAAGAATCCGCGCCTTCCGGTCGGCTTCCCTGATCTGCTTTGTCGCCTGTATGCCATCCACTCGATTCATGCGGATATCCATCAGCACGACATCCGGTCTTTCCGCAATGTAAGTAGAAAGCGCATCCGCGCCGTCCGTACATTCGCAAATATCGCCTGTGAGAGGCAGTACGATACTCCTGATCAAGCGCCGTATGGCGGCGTTGTCGTCCACGATCAGGAGCTTCATCAATACCTCGGGTTGCCATTAAGAGAACTGTACGCTCCAAAGGGCAAGCGGTAAATCGAGACGGCTACTGATTCTCTCTCGGTGGCGCTATGGATTCTTTCTAAGCACTGCTACCTAGGCGAGCCAAGCGAGGAATCGGCAGAGGACTAACCGAGCAGTTCGGATTTATGTTCGAGTGCAAACCGGAGCAGAGAGTTGGCGCCATTCAGGTGGAGTTTCTGGGAAATATTGGCGCGGTGCGTATCCACAGTTCGCGGATGAATGTGAAGTTCGGCAGCGATCACATTGGTTGGCTTGCCTGCGGCGACCATGCTCAGAATGACCCGTTCGGCAGGCGTCAACTCTCCGAGGCCCGGCGTGGCTTTTTCCAAGGCTTGCGAGCGCGTCAGGCGGGTCAGCAGAGCAGGCGTCATAGACGGGCTGACAAACGGACGTCCCATGGCAACCGACCGGATTCCATTGACGATATCGATCAGAGCGCTCTCCTTCAGAATGTAGCCTTTGCCTCCCAGGTCCATCGCTCGATGCAGCAGGTCCACCTCGCTGTGAATCGTCAGGAATATGATATCTACGCTCAGGTTGTTCTTTCGAATTTCCTGCGCAACGGCGAAGCCACCTAACTTCGGCATCTCCAGATCGAGAAGGGCGATTTGCGGCTGCAGTTTCTGGATCAGTGCGAGACCGGTTTCACCATCACCCGCTTCGGCCACAACCTTCAGACCGGGCTCTTCTTCAATGACCTGCCGCAATCCTTTGCGCACGATTGGGTGATCGTCCGCGATGACGACGCGGATTTCATCGCTCATGACTCAGCCCCGAACGGATTTCGACAGTCACCTTGGTTCCGTGGCCCGGCACAGAGGACATCACCGCTCTGCCGCCGAGCAATTGGGCACGCTCCGAAATGCCGGTGAGACCGAAGCCGCCCAGCGAGCCCGCCTGTGCCGAGACCGGCGCGAAGCCCTTTCCGTCGTCCTGCACCGTCAGTGTGAGCAGTTCTTTTGTTCGGCAGATTCGAAATCGAGGCTTCGGCGGCCTGCGAGTGCTTGAGAACATTATTGATGCACTCCTGGACGATGCGGTAAAAGTTGATCTCCGACTGTTTCGGAAATACCTCGTCTATTTCATCGATCTCAACGGAGAATGCAGTTTGGGAAGCCGCTGAAGCGGTATCGATCATTGCCCGCAGCGCTGCGGTTAAACCGAGCTGGTCCAGTCGATACGGCCTGAGGTTGTAAGAGAGATCCTTTACTTCGCGAACGGCTCCCGACGCCTCCGCCGAGATCTCCTCGACCCGTTCGCGTTGCGGTTCGTTCAATCCTGTAACACCGGCGCGGGTCTGCAGTAGGAGCAACGCCTGGTTTTGAATGATCACCAGGCGTTGGCCCAAGCTGTCGTGCAATTCCGCGGCGATGCGCTTGCGCTCGTTTTCCTGTGAGGCAATCAACTGTCGCGAAAAGGCCTGTTGCATGGCTCGGGCCTCCTCTACCTGGCTGAGACGATAGCGCCAGCCGAACCACAGCGAGAGAGCTCCGGCGGTCGAGCAAAGGAGGATGAACCACCAGGTTCGGTAAAAAGCCGGCAGCACAATGAAGGCAAGATTAGTCCCGGCCTCGTTCCAGACGCCGTCACTCTGCGCCGCCGTCACCTGGAATGTATAGCTGCCGGATGGCAAATGCGCGTAGTAAGCAGTACGCCGCGCACCGGCGTCGACCCAATCGCGGTCGACTCCTTGTATTTTGTACCTGAAGCGAATGCGCTCGGAGTCGGTCAAGCTCAACGCGGTGTACCGAATTTCCAGGTTCTCACGTCCCGGAGTGAGGCGGACTGGACCGTCGGGCGAAACCGGCGCGCGATCTACCATGACGGATTCAATGACGACGGGCGGAGGTTCCAAATTGGTACCCAGCTTTTCCGGGTTGACCACGGCCACACCGTCCTGCGTGGGGAACAACAGCCTACCATCCCGTGTTTTGCATCCGGCCGGCCATAGTCCTCCATTGCATTCGACATTGCGCATGCCGTCGTGTTTTCCGTATTGGATGGAGGTGATGGTCCGTATTTTGCCGGCGGCAAAATCGTTCAGTTGCTTTTTGCTGACTCGATAGATTCCTTGATTGCTGCTCATCCAGAGGTTGCCCCGGGAATCCTCGAGTATCTGGAATACACCATCGCTAAAGAGCCCTTCACGAACGGTGTATCTTGTGAACCGGCCATTTTGGAAACGGCCGAGACCACCATCATAAGTTCCGATCCAAAGGACGCCTCGGGCATCTTCGTACAGCGCCCGAACGGTATTGCTGGGCAGGCCATCCTGCTCTGTCCAGGAGCGGACCTGTCCATTGCGAATGCTAGACAATCCCCCGTATCCGCCAACCCAGAGATTGCCATCGCGACCGCTCAAGATCACGCGCGCGTCGTCAGTTGCGAGGCCATCTTTCTTCGTCAGCCGTCTCCACTGGCTGGTGTCAAGGCGGAACAGACCGTCGGTGGATCCGACCCACATGACACCGGCCGGATCCTGATGAATAACCCGGATCGCATTGTCACTGAGAAAGATCCCGTTAGTGCTGACCGAATCGAAACGCCCGTTTCGCATTCGATGGAGCCCATCGTAAACGGCAACCCATAAGACACCCTCTCGATCCTCCGCGATCGCGGTCACGCGGTTCGAGGCCAGGCCGTCAGCAGTCGTATAGATCTTGGATTTGCCGTCCCTGACCTCGGTCAGGCCGCCATCCCAGGTTCCAATCCATATAGTTTCATCGCGGCTCTGATAAATGGGATAAACATTAGAATCCGGAAGTCCCTGCTCCTTTGAGAAAACGTGGATCGTCTGGCTACGAACCCGATATAGGCCCTGACCGTTCGTCGAAAGCCAGATATTGCCCTCGCGATCTTCAAAGAGTGTATTGAAAGCGATCCTGGCGGGTTGTGTACCCGGCGGCAGGTTCATGTAACGCACAACGCCAACGCCGGGATAGCAGACGATTTCACAGTGCCACACGTTCTCAAGGGAATCGCGATAGTCCGTGGTAAACGCATTTTGCGCGCCTCCGACCGATTTTCCGTTCCGCCCGTGCAAAATATTCGACCAGCGCCCGTCGATGAGCCTTGCAAAGTTGCCCGTTCTGCTTGCGAGCCAGATATCGCCCTTGAGATCCACACCGGCGTCCTGCGCCGCGGCGTGGTCATGCCACCCGGCTGGAAGGGCGTAGCGCGATTCTTGGCAGTGAAGAAAGAGATGCAAAGTGGTTTCATCGGTTCTCCAGAATCCGGCCCGCCCGTCCGGAGTCAAGGAATTCGAATACCTATCTTCTTGCCGTGAGGAGACGATAAATTGCCGGTCGGCTGCATGCCATTGGGCAAGGAACCCATTAGCTATCACCCAGAGATTGCCTCCGCCGTCGCCCGAAATGCCGGCGACTTCGTTAGACGGCAACCCGTCCCGCATCGTATACGTAGTGAAACGACCACGATGATATTGGGTGACCCCGCCCAATTCCGTCCCGGCCCAGACGTCACCATCTGCAGCGCAGAATAGCGGGCTGAACCGATTGCCTCCGATGCCCGGTGTATTGCTTCGGTTGAATGTGGTGAACCGAACGCCATCGAAGCGAACAAGACCATCAAAAGTCGCAAGCCAAAGGTAGCCGTCCGGGGTTTGACAGATCGCCCGGATGATGTTTTGTGGCAATCCGTTATCTGTAGTCCACGAGTCCACTGCAATCTGGGCCGAAGCAGGAAACTGCGCACAGGAGAAGACGGCACAAACGAAGAACAGCCGCTGCAACAAAACATGTGATGTGGCTCTCTGGGACACGCTGTACCCGTGGTTTTTTAAATTATCGCGAATGACTTTCGCGGCGTTAGTCCCAGAGGTAATGGCCCAAAGTGCAGCAACGCAGCTTTAGGGAATTACCGTCTCTGGCGGAAAGCAACCATCGGAGCCTACTTCCTGGACTTCTTTCGACGTGGACTGAAAAAAGAAATACGTATGCGTTCCAGTGATATCGCGGAAGGAAACTGCGATGGAGCACTCGTTTTTGTTCCGCTCAAGACATCGGATTTTAGTTCGAATTTGCGTTTCGACGTACAGGGACGCCGATATCGGATGTGGAGCGTCTGTGGCCCAGAAGCCGAAGGAGGGGCCACTTCGTTCAAATGGCGTTGTAGGAAATTAATCCTGCCCTTATCCCAAAGCATAGATCTACACATCGCCGTTACACATGATCTACCCAGAGATCAGGCCTCTGATCGACGGCTTACGCGTTACAAGTAAGCCGCTGGCGCGGCCGACGCAGTTGCGTGGTTCTCCGCGAGACGTGAAACAGCGATAACGTCGGGATCACAGGAAAAGAGATTTCTGTGACCCCACTTCGTCAACGGATGCCGGAAGAACTCCAGCGCCGAAACTATTCTTCAGAAACGATTCGCGGCTACATCTTCGCTGTGCGAGAGTTGGCCGAACACTACAACAAGTCTCCAGAGCAGATGGGTGCCGAAGAGTTGCGGCATTGTCAAGTCCATCTTCTCCAAAAAAGGAAGTTGGCGCCCGGTACGGTCGAGATTCGGATTTCGGCTTTGCGCTTTCTCTTCAAGAAGGTCCTGAAGCGGCGCGACCTTGCGTTCGACGAGCTGGTGTTTCCAAAGACGCCGAAAAAACTGCCGGTCGTGCTGAGTCATGAGGAAGTTACTCAACTGATCGAGGCAGCACCGAACCTGCTGTATCGAACGATTCTGATGATTCTCTACGGCACTGGTTTGCGCCGGGCCGAGGTCGTTCGTCTGAAGGTCAGTGATGTCGACAGTCAACGCATGGTGATTCGTGTGCACCAGGGCAAAGGGGCGCGCGATCGGGATGTGCCGATGAGCCCCAAACTGCTCGAAGCCTTGCGCGATTACTGGCGCTGGAATAAGCCGAAGGGCTATCTATTCCCGAGTTCGCCTGGCCATCGCGGCCTGGAGCAGCCGACTTCCGACAAAACCGTCTGGCATGCCTGCCAGGCGGCTGCGAAGCGAGCCGGCTTGCGCAAACGGATTGGCCCGCACACTTTGCGTCATACCTATGCCACGCACTTGCTGGAAGCCGGCACGGATCTCCGCACGATTCAGCTTCTGTTGGGTCATACGCATCTGGAAGACACCACGATTTATCTCCATCTTTCGCAGCAACAACTTCACACAGCGATCAACCCGCTCGATCAGGTCACCATCTGCAGCTATGGTGAAGCTAGACCCGGAACAGGCAACAACCAGCCGTGAAACAGCCACCCTTCGAGGTGGCCGATATCATCCGCAAAGCAGGAACCCGATTCATCGAACGCTGTCGTGACTCACTAGGCTGGGCTCAGCTCAAAGTACTCACCGTGATTGCCCGTTGCCGAACTGCTGCATTCGGCGTCCATCGCGATCAATGCGCTCGCTGCGGGTATGAAGCCATCTCGTACTGCTCCTGCCGCAATCGCCACTGTCCAAAATGCCAGACCAATGCCCGCGAGAAGTCGGGCTAGCAATGCTTGGTGGGTTTGTTGTGCTCTGCAAGGTTTATTTTTTCAGTTGGCCTCTCACGGGCATCAGCATTTCTTTGGCCTGCTATGTGGCCAGCGTTGCGCTATCGCGGGCAATAACAATGCGGCCTTGATGCAAACAGCAATATGAAAATGCGGGACAGACGAAATAGCCCTCCGCAATCGTATAGCGGCGGATCCGCCCTAGCGCCAAGTATTTAGCGATCCTCCATCCTGTTGTCAAAAGACACGGTTATCGGAAATCGGCTACCAACACAGATCTAGACCCCTAGCCGAGGCACCGCGCTGCCATAATGGCGCATGCTATGGGTCTGAAGGAATACGCGCGCAAACGGCACTTCGAGAAGACTCCGGAACCGCCGCCAAAAGAACCCGCCTCCAAACACGACACACGCGGTGGATTTTTCTGCGTCCAACGTCACGACGCTACTCGGCTCCATTACGACTTTCGTCTCGAAATGAATGGTGTGCTGGTCAGTTGGGCCGTCCCCAAGGGCCCTAGCCTTGATCCTTCTCGCAAAGCGCTTGCCATGAAAGTGGAAGATCATCCACTCGATTACGGAACTTTCGAAGGCAACATACCCAAAGGCAATTACGGCGGCGGCAGCGTCATGCTTTGGGACAAAGGAACCTATGAGCTTCTGGGTAATGAGTCTGCCGACGAGCAGCTCGCGCGCGGAGATTTTAAATTCACACTACACGGGACCAAGCTGAACGGCTCCTTCGCCATCGTGCATATGAAGCGCGCCGGCAAAGGGAACGAATGGTTGCTGATCAAAAAGAAAGATGAATTTGCCGTTCCTGGTTATGACATCGACCAATTTGCCTGGAGCGTCGCCACCAAGCGCACCCAGGAAGAAATCGCCGAAAACGTCCAACCGGTGAGTGTCGCGGATTTGGCCGGCGCGCGCAAGGCCGCTCTTCCCGCGCATCCCGAGCCCATGTCAGCCACCGCCGTGACGAAACCGCCCGAAGGCGGCAATTGGCTGTATGAGATCAAATGGGACGGCATCCGTGCTCTTTGCCTGGTGAAAAACGGCGCCCTTCAGATTCATTCCCGCCGCGGCAATCGCTGCGAAGAGCAATACCCGGAGCTCAAGAATTTGCCCGCCCAGGTGAATGCTCAAACAGCTTGGCTCGATGGCGAGATTTGCGTTCTGGATGAACAGGGTCGGTCCCGTTTTTCGATGATTCAGCCGCGCATAAGCACGAATAGCGGCGCCGTTCCGCGCCTGGCCGAAACCGCTCCGGCCACCCTTTTCCTCTTCGACGTTCTTTACGTCGATGGCTACGATCTCCGTGGCGTGTCCCTCGAAGACCGCAAGCGCGTTTTGAACAGCCTGGTCACGCCTGCCGATCACATCCGCATCTCGGACGCGTACGACACCGGCGGCGATCAAATGTTCCAGGCAGCCCGCGAAATGGAGCTCGAAGGAATTCTAGCCAAAGATCGGCGCAGCAAGTATGAATCGGGCCGCTCCACGCGCTGGCTCAAGATCAAGGTGCTCAATGAACAGGAATTCGTCATTGCCGGCTTCACCAAAGGCGAGCGCGATTACTTCGGTTCCCTGGTGCTCGGCGTCTTTGAAGACGGCAAGCTTCGGCACGTCGGACAAGTTGGCACCGGTTTCGATCACAAGATGATGAAGGCCATCTACGCACGCCTCGATCCCCTCATCACAAAAACCAGCCCGTTTGCCCAAAAGCCGAACATCAGAACCGGACTCCGTAACGTCACCTGGGTCAAGCCGGAGCTCGTCTGCCAGGTGCGATTTCTCGAATGGACGGACGAGGGCATTCTTCGCGCTCCCGTCTTCGTCGCTCTGCGCGAAGATAAATCCCCCGCTGAGGTGGTGCGTGAAGAAGTCGTGCGCGAAAACGCCGCACCGCCGCCTCAGGAGCCTGAAACTTCGGCCAGTCAACCACGCACCGGTCTGGATCTAAGTGGCCGCGAAACAACTGTCGAAGTGGACGGACATCGTCTGAAGTTCACCAATCTCGACAAAGTGATGTTCCCGAAGGACGGCTGGAAAAAACGCGATCTGTTGGCCTTCTACGACGCCGTTTCCGAATGGCTGCTTCCCCATCTCAGAGACCGGCCGCTGTCGATGAAGCGGTATCCCAACGGCATCGCCGCGGAATTCTTTTTTCAAAAAAATGCCGGGAGTCACTTCCCCGATTGGATGCGCTGCGAGCCCATCACGGAGCATCACCCGCCCAAGGTGAACCATTATCCGCTCGCTCAGGATCGAGCCAGCCTCTTATACCTCGTCAATCTCGGCTGCATTGACCAGAATCCGTGGATGAGTCGGGTCGGCAATCTGGAGCACCCCGACTGGATGCTTCTGGATTTAGATCCGGTCGAAACGTCGTTCGATCAAATCGTCGAAGCCACGCTTCTGGTTCGTGAGCTGCTCCGTGAGCTGGGTCTGGAAGGGTATCCCAAAACCACCGGTGGCGACGGCATGCACGTCTATGTTCCGCTCGAGCCTGTGTACACCTATGAACAGGTGCGCAGCTTCGCCGAGCTCGTCTCTCATTTGGCGGTCGATCGCGAGCCCAACCTGTTCACCACGCCCAGAAGTGTCGAGAAACGCAAAAAAGGGCGGGTCTATTTCGATTACCTGCAGATCGGCATCGGCAAGACCATCGCGGCTCCGTATGTGGTTCGAGCGTACGACGGCGCGGCCGTCGCCACGCCGCTCGCCTGGAAAGAAGTAAAGCGCGGTATCCGGCCGCACGATTTCCGCATCGACAATGCCATCGCGCGTTTCGAGCGCGTTGGGGATCTGTTCGCTCCCGTCCTGGCAGGCGGTCAAAAACTCGAGGATGCGCTCGAGCGCTTGAACGCGATCGAAGTCCATACAGACGCTCCGCCGTCCAAACCAAAACCGAAGCGTACTAAGAAAGCCTAGCTGTCAGGCAGCGCCACCCCTCCAGGCTCGAAACCTCTGCTCCTGGAAGAAACTCGTGGATGCGCCGCGCCTCCGCATCCGGAAAGCCAGTCAGAATGAGCCATCCGCGCGTAATACGAATCAAGTCATCCAGTATCGCCAGCAACATGGTTGCACTGATATTCGCAACCGTCACATCCGAGCAAGCGGCCGCCATCGCATCGGCCGAACCCGCTACAAGTTCTGGCGCCAGCCCGTTGAGCAGAAAATTTCCTCTCGCCACTGGCAAGGCCGCTTCGTCCACGTCAAGACCGACCGCGCGATAGGCCCCAAGCCGCAGCGCGGCAATCGCCAGAATGCCCGAGCCCGTACCCACGTCTACCACTCGGCTGCTTCTTGTAACACGCTTCTCGAGAGCCAGCAGCGCTAGTTGCGTGCACGCATGCTCGCCCGTGCCGCAAGCGAGACCTGGGTTGTGGATGATCCGCTCGCGTCCCAGCGGTGTTGCATCCTCGTTCCACGCTGGCGCCAACCAGAGACGGTTTCCAACGCTACGCCCCGGCCATGCCAGCCGAACGCGTTCCGTCCAATCGATCCCGCCCTCGTCCTGCCACTCCGGCGCATGCACGCGAAATCGCTTCAGCAGCTCTTCGCGCAGCTCATTTCTCTCGAAACGTGCAATCAACGTGACGCTGTCGCTCGCGTCGCGTTCTTCAATTCCGGCAGTCCCGGCCTCCCACAACTCAGCCGAAACCAGCTCTGCCAGCTCGGCCGGACAAGTGAGCCGAAGCCGGTACATCGTTGCGTGCGGCTCGCGAGCTTAATCGCCGGCCCTGGCCGCCAAACCCACGCGCGGTGACATCTGATCCGCGTCAAGCGCCTCGACTTTCCAGCGTTTCATCCACAGATGCAGCGTCAGAAGGCCCCACAAGTGATACCCCAAGTTCTCCTCGCGCCGAAGGTGCCGGTCCATAATTGCTCCAACCGCTCTGGGCGAAAAGAGGCCAGCTCGCCGCACCGCCTCCGGACTCAGCGCTTCCGTCAGCAGCGGCCGCAGTGGACCGCGTAACCATTCATGCGCCGGGATGTCTAAACCTTCTTTGCGCCGCTGCAGGATCGCGGGTGGCAGCTTTCGGCCTACCAGTTGCCGCAGAACGTGCTTCGTGCTCCGGCCTTTGATCTTCAAATCGCTCGGCAGCCGCGCTGCGAATTCCACGATGCGGTGATCTAGAAAAGGCGGTCTTACTTCCAGCGAATGAGCCATGCTCATCCGGTCGCACTTGTAAAGGATGTCGTCCGGCAGATAATACTGTTGATCGACCCGCAGATACCGGTTCACTACGTCCGATTCCACTGGCAAGTTGGGCACCGACGCACAGAGCGCTCCCAGCGGTAAACTCCGCGCCGAGCCGCGTAACTCACGCTGCTCCTGCCCTGAGAACGTTCCATTCCAGTAAAAATGCGCTTCATCGGCTGGTAGCAGCGCGCCTGAAAGAAATCGCTTCAACTTGTATTCGAAGCCGATCTTTTCATCCGACACCGGAAGCCGCCGAGCCAGTTTCAATCCGGTCCGAAGCAGCCCTGCCGGAAAACGTCGCGCAAGGTTGGCATACCGGTCCGCGACATAGGTTTGATACCCTCCGAAAACCTCGTCCGCTCCTTCGCCGCTCAAGGCAACCGTCACATGTTGCGACGTCATTCGCGACAGAAACCACACCGGCAGCGCTCCGGCATCCGCGCTCGGCTCATCGGAATAATATGCGATCTCATGAATCGCGCTCGCAAGGTCAACATCGCTGTTGAGATCGAATTCGTGGTGATCCGTGCCATACTGCTCCGCGAGCAAACGAAAATACCGGCTCTCATCGAAGTTTCTGCCCGTAAACGAAATCGAAAACGTCCGCAAACGCCGTCCCGACCCTTGGGCCGCGTAATGCAGAATCGTCGAAGAATCCAATCCGCCGCTCGCCCAGACACCCAAAGGCACATCCGAAATCAGATGCTCAGCGATCGCGCTCTCCAGCAGCCGGTCCAGTTCCTCACTCGCCTCTTCCGCGCCAATCGGCTCCGGCCGGAACACGTTGTGCCAGTAAGTTTCACTCGTGAGCCGCCCGTTGCGGCACTCCAGCCATGTCCCGGGATTCAGCTTTTGAATCCCTTCCACCAGCGTGAAGGGCCCCGGAACATAATTCAGCGACAAATAATAACCAAGTGCAGTCTCGGAAAGTTGCCTCGGAATCTGCGGGTGCTCGAAGATCGCCTTGAGTTCAGATCCGAAGTAGATATTGCCGGCTCGTGCAGCATAGTACAGAGGCTTGATTCCCAGCCGGTCCCGCACCAGAACCAAACGCTTCGCCGATTCCTGCCAGAATGCGGCTGCAAACATCCCCCGGAAACGGCGGAAGCAGTCTACATCCCACTCGATAAACGCCCGCAGTGCCACTTCCGTATCGCAATGCGAACTAAACTGGTGTCCCCGCTCTTCCAGCTCGCGCCGGATCTCGACGTGATTATAAATTTCGCCGTTGAACGCGATAACGCAATCGCCATCGGCGGTCCGCATCGGCTGATCGCCGCCTTCCAGATCGATGATCTTCAGCCGGACCGCGCCGAGCGAGACATTCGCAGATTCGAAAACGCCTTGCTGATCCGGCCCGCGATGGCGCAGGCCCGTCAGGGCGCGACGCAGGACACCGGGCGCGGGTCTATGGCCAAAATGAGTAAAACCCGCAATTCCGCACACGTTCCCTAGTACCTGCTTTTCTTTGAAGCTGCTGTTTTCCTAGACGCAAACGCAGTAATCTGCGATGCAAATCATCGCTTCCGAATCGCGAATGGCTCCGGAAGTTGTTGGATACATTCAGCATAACACCTCCGTAATGTTCGCTCATCTCGGGAGCGGGATAATGAGCCGAGTCTTAAGCAAGCGAATTGGGGCGTGATTCAGGCGGCGATTGGGGCCGGGTCGGGGGCCTGCACGGTGGAATTGGCGGCGAAGTATCGTTCTTTTTGCTCCTGGAGGCGAACTTCCGCTGTCACCACCTTGTAAGGATGGAGCTCGTTGCGTTGCGCGTGCTGTTCCTGACGACGTTCTTCCTGGGCCTGCGCCCGTTTCTGCGAAGCAAAGCCAATCTCGGCTTGCCGCCTTTCTTTCCTTCTCTTTGCCAGCTCACTGGCGGCGCGCTGATAGGCTCGATCCTGCGCCGTCTGGTAGCGGATGTACAGATCGATGTCGGCGCGCACGCAGATTCCCTCGTTGCCGTTGGCGATGTCTTCGTCCGTGCGGGGCTGGACCAGGAAGCAGGCTTCCTGGAGGCGAACCGCGCGTTCCGACGTCCAGGTGTGGCGGACCATTTTGGCGACCAGCTCGCGTTCCACATCGTCAGCCGGCTGTTCGGCTTGCATATAGCGCTCGAGCAGGTCGTCATACTCGGCCTGGCTTTCACATTCGAGCACTTTGAAGGCGCCGCAAAGACCGTGCTTGCGGCTGTTTTGGGAGACCTTTTCCCGGCCAGTATCCGTGCGGGGCCCGGTACTTTTTTGCGCGTTGGCGCGGTTGGCGGCGAGCTGAGATTTAGAAGCCTGGTCCTTAGTTAAAGGACCAAGAACTAAGAACTGCTTAGCGGGTCCCGGTAAGTGGAAGCAGGGGCAAGGAGATCGGGTTTTTCGAAACTTTTGTCACCGGCTATTTCTGCTTACGGCGCGCGACAAGCCACTGGCCGGATCATGGCAAAGCAACCGGTCCGACGAGACGCAAGTCTACGAGGCCGCTTACGAAAAACTGGAACGCGATTGCTGTGAGCATCAGGCCCATCAGCCGCGTAATGACGCGTATCCCAATTTCACCTAACGCAGTTTCCACACGGTCTGCGCCGGCCAGCACGAGGTAACAGACACCGGACGTGATGGCGATGCTGACAAGCACCGGAATAGCCTCAATCCAGCTCGGCGCCTGCCCAACCAGAACCATGGCTGTAGAGATAGAGCCAGGCCCGGCCAGCATGGGAATACCCATCGGAATGATTCCGACGTCCTCAGTGGCAGAGGCGTCACTCTGTTCCTCAGGTGTCTCTCGGGTTCGGGAGCGCCGCGCCTGCAGCATGTCAAGAGCGACAAGCAGAAGTAGCAGTCCGCCTGCGAATTTGAAGGCCGGCAGTGTAATCCCGAAGAGCCGGAAGACGTACTTGCCGATGGTGGCAAATACGCTCAGGATCACGAGACATGTAAATGCCGCTCGACGCGCCATTTGCTTGCGCCGGACGTGCGAATACCCAGCGGTCATTGCGAGAAATGCAGGCGTAGCAGCAAAAGGATCGACAATGAAGAACACCGCCGTTAAGGAAGTGAGCCACTGTGCGAACAACGTGTGAAAGATTCCGATCAACTGCCTGGCTTTCTGTCGTTAGCTGCTGGCCTCAGGGGTGCACGACTCGTCTTACGAGCACTCGCCCGTCGCTTCGGTATCTTGCCGATTCGAGGATCTCCAGCCACAATGAGTTCACATGCGCGTAGCGCCGCCTCCTCGAAATCCGGAGCATCGGCCGGAAGAGTCTGCCAACCGGTCACGTCTTTCCCCAACACCTGAATCGAGCGCATGTTCGGGAACTCGCGGCGAAGACTCTCGTGGTGCTCCTTAGTCGTGGCGAGCCACATGCCGTTATCGGATGACTTATCCGGCTTGTCCCGCAGCACGAAGACAATCTTGTCGCCAACGTAGACCGCAAGACATCCGAACATCGGACGGGTTTCGGGCAACAGCGCGGCGATCTCCTGCAGCACAAACTCATGTGGGATGCGCTTGCGCTGCTTAGGCGCTACGACGCCATCCTCGATCGGCAAACAGGCGGATTTGCGACGAGCCGCGGGCATCGGATTTTCTTATGCTACCCAAGCCCCGCGATTATTGGAAGCGGTATCCGGGTTTGAGCTCGCAGGCGTAGAGTTTGGAGCGGTCGGCATCGATTTTGACGGTACAGGTGGCCCAGGATAACCACAGGTCGGGTCCCAGCGGGAAGACAATGTCTGATCTGTTCAACTCCGCTTCGAGGCTGGGTCCTTCCGCACCGGCGGGCAAGGTGAAATTCATCCCGTTTCCGAAAATAACGGGATACGATTGGCGGACCAAATCGGTCGGCATCACATGCGTGACTTCGGCTTCTATGAGGAAGGTCGCGGTGTCGGACCAATCCAGAGCTGTCACTTTCAACGTGCGGCCGCCGTTCGCAGGCTGATCGAATTGGATCTTTGTAAAAGGACACGGTCCGGCAATACAAGAGGCGCGCACGTTGCGGAACTCATTTCCTTCTCCCGCATCGAGCGTAGTAGACCCGGCGGACGCCTTCCATTTGCCGTCCGGCGAGCACGGTGCATGGCCGTTGCAAGGAATGCCTCCGGTGTTCGTTACTTCAAAGGTCCTGGCGTCGCTTCCCACGCTCATCACGGTCGTGGCCTTAGTCGAATATCTCAGCCGCACATTCGCAATCGCGACATTCGGAGCGCTGGATTCGACACGCGTGCCGGTAGAGATGGGCGTCATGCGTGCTACGCAAATCTGCGTTGTCACAGGCTGGGTCATTTCGAGCGCTTGGTAGCCGGCGTCATGGAATGTGAGTGTAATCGTCTGATCCAGTTCTTCGGCGGGATGCAACGTCAGGTGGAAGAAGCCCGATGCATCGGACTTCGCCTCTGCGGTTGCCGTGCCGATGGCCGCAGTGATATCTACGTTCTCGATCGGCATCTGTCTTCGCGGATCGCGATCTTGCATCAGAACTGCGCCTACGAGAGATACGGTTCGCGTGGGACGCGGCGGAAGCGTGATCACCACCCCGGCGACAATGGCGAGAACCACAAGTGTAGCCGCCGTCAACGCGGCCTTTTGGCCTCCAGTCATGCGCTGCCCCCCGTCAGATTTTAAAGCCTGAGCCTCTGGGCGATCGTTTAAAGTTAATTGCGTGAAGGCGGAAGACAACGAAAGCGAGCGGTTCTCGCGCAGAACGGTATTGCGCGGGGTAGTCGGGGCAACGGCCGGTATAGCGCTGCTGGGGAGCCGAGCCACTGCGGCTGCGGGCCAACAGCCGCCAACATCGCCGGCCTTCACCACTGAAACAATTTCGCCGGAGGACGACGCATTTCTCGAAGAGATTGAGAAAGCGAACTTCTTGTTTTTTCTCGAACAGGCGGATGCCGAAACCGGTTTGGTGAAAGACCGCTGCAATGTGCGCGCTACCGACAACACGGTGGTGGCCAGTATCGCTGCAACCGGTTTCGGACTGACCGCGCTCTGCATTGGACATAAGCGCGGCTATCTCTCGTCGGGCGACGCGCACGAACGTGTCATCAAGAACCTGTATTTCTTGCGGGAGAAGATGCACACTCATCGAGGATTCTTCTATCATTTTGCGAATGTGAAAACCGGCGACCGATTGTGGGATTCGGAAGTGTCGTCGATAGACACAGCGATCTTGTTATGCGGAGTGCTCACCTGCCATCGCTATTTCCGGCATTCGGAAATCAGCCGTTTCGCCTATGACATCCTCAACCGCGTGGAGTGGCCGTGGTTGTCGGAAGACACCTCACTGCTGCCGCACGGATGGTCACCTGAGACGGGCTTCCTACCCTATCGCTGGGATTATTACAGCGAATTGATGATGATGTATCTTTTCGGGCTGGGGTCGGCGACGCACCCTCTGCCCCCCGGGGCCTGGGACGCCTGGAAACGCACCACGTTCGAATACGACGGTCTTCGCTACATCGGCTCGTACGCGCCTCTATTTGTGCACCAGTATTCACAGGCTTGGTTCGATTTTCGCGGCAAACGCGATCAACATGCCGATTACTTCATGAACTCGATCATCGCAACTGAAGTGCATCGCCTGTTCTGCATTGAATTGGGCAAGCAGTTTTCCGACTACAGCGACGATCTGTGGGGCATCACGGCTTCAGATTCAGAAAACGGATACGTCGTGTGGGGTGGCCCTCCGGCCATTGGGCCGATTGATGGAACGGTTGTCCCGAGCGCCGCCGCCGGCTCCTTGCCCTTTTTGCCGCAAGCCACCCTGCGTGTCCTGAAAACCATCAGGAACCGCTATGCGCAAGCCTGGAGCCGCTACGGCTTCGTGAATGCGTTCAATCCATTGAAGAACTGGTACGACACGGACGTGATCGGTATCGATACGGGAATCACCATGTTGATGGCCGAAAATCTACGCACTGGTTTTGTGTGGAATACCTTCATGAAAAATCCGGAAGCCATGCGCGGATTTGAACGCGCAGGATTCACCGGCTACTCAGTCGATTACAAAACCGAGCAGGAAAAATTAGAAGCTCGCAGCCATTGATGGTTGCGATCAGAAGGTCAACTTCAGCGCCAGAGTCAATTGTCGTGGATTGCTTGAAAATCCTTGGCTCCACTGCTCGAAAATGCTGTTGCCGGGGGTAATGGTGCTCACCGCCAGATCCCCTAGCCCTGTACCCGCCGCGTAGCCGCCGCCGCCAGGTCCGAACGGATGCACGTCATTGACGTACCCGCCTACATATTGTGGATGATTGAAGATATTGAAGGCCCGCACAGAGAACTCGAGCCGGAAACGCTCTGTCAAGCTGAATCGCTTCAGCAGCGTCAAATCTATATCGTTGATCGGATTCAAGCTCAGAAGGCTGCGGCCGCCGTTCGCTAGTGTTCCTGCCGGAGCCATGACGAACATTGCGTTCGGATCCGTCGCGAGGTAAGCTACCGTATCCCCTGCGCTGTTAGTGAGCGGGGTTGCCGCACTGCCCAGAGCGGGAGTCCCTGAAGGGTTGATTATGACGCGATCCGGGGCGCTATCGCGGTTCAGATTAGAATCGACTCCGCTTTGCGGTGTGACATGCTGGCCCGACTGGAAGGTGTAGACCGGCGCGATCTCCCAATTACCGGCGAGATTCTTCAGCCACCAGTTACGGTTCTTGAAGTAAGGAACGTCGTAAATCATCTGCAACACAATACGATTGCGGTAATCGAGCAGAGATGAAGCACGCTCCGGCCGAAGATCTTGAGAATCCTGCGGCCGCCGAGGCGCCAGCACGGTTGAATTCAGCGCATCTGTAGAATCGTCTATGTTGTGGCTCCATGTGTAGGAGCCGCGGAACTGAAGGCCATTGGAGAAACGGCGGCTCAATTCATTCGACCACCCGTGGTAAATCGAGTTGCCCTGCGGCATAAAAGCGGTGATTAAGCCCGTGAATCCGTTGTCGCCGTACGCCGGTACAAGGTACGCACCGTTAGTCACAGCCGTTTGGAGATTGCCCAAGGTATTAGTCAATGAATCCAGCGTCGATTGGCTCGGTGCAGTAAAGAACACCGGCAAAGCATTCGATGAGTTTACGGTCGGCTGACGGTTTAGCTGAACCTGGATTGGAAGAAACAGACCGCGCGTGCCGACGTACCGGCTTTCAAAAACGTAGTTGCCGGCGAACTGGTGTTGGATACTGAAATTCCAGTTGTATGCTTCCGGGCGTTTCTGATTAGGAATAAAACCCGAGGTCACCGCGCGAGCGGCAGCGCCCTCCGGAGCGGCAATGGCGGTGTTGGCGGGAATGCCTCCTCCTGCAAGGAAGCCCGTCGCGTTCAGGCCGGTTACGTCCGCCGTCGTGCTGAGTTGTGGAGGCAAACTCGTTGTGCCCAGGTTGTCATACAGCACATCGTAAGTAATACCGAAACCGGCGCGAATCGAGGTCTTGCCGCTGGTTCCGGGCGAATAGGCAATGCCCAACCGCGGCATGAAGTTTGTCGTCTGAGCAGTGGGCGATTTGAACTCGATAAGCCCCGGAACGCTTGCGCTGGCATTCAGGTCTTGTGTGTTCTCGGAAAGAGGAATTGTCAAGTATTCATAACGCAGCCCTAGATTGAGAGTCAGGTTGGGTGTTACTTTCCAGGAATCGCTTCCGTAGAATCCAAGGAGTTGTTGATTTTGGTAATAAACGACATTTCCCAACCCGCGTTGCGCGAGAAAATCGGGGTTGTTGTCGTACAGGTAGTCCGAAAAGAAATCCCATTCGTAGTCGCCGCGTGAACGCTGCGTAAAGCTTACGGGCGAGATGGCGCTCCAGCCGTCGAAGCCGAACTTGAAGCTGTGGTTTCCCTTGGTCCAGGTCACATTGTCCGAGAGCTGGTAGATATTTTGAACTGTGATTTGCGGGGCGTTGGGATTTGGACCGTACCCTGCATTTAGTTCGAAAATGTTGATGTTAGGAAACGCGTCTAGTCCGGGAAACGACTGATTGCCAAACACGGGAGTGGGCTCGTTCTCGCGATTAAATCCAAGCCGAAGCTCGTTGATAATAGTCGGTGTGAAGGTGTGATATTCGGACAGCGTCGCCAAATACGCGTTCTCCGGCAGGATGCCGAAAAAGACCGCGGGGAAACCTGCCGTATCGATAGCACCGATCCGGTTTAGAATAAAACGCCCGCGGAGCGAGTCCTTATCTGAAATGTTGTAATCGATGGAACCCACCGCATATTCATAATTGGCAAATGAGGGAAGCGATGAAGAAATCAGTCCGACTGGGACGCTAAGCGCGCCACTCGCGCCCGGTGCGAACACGCCGGTCTGCAAACTCTCGTTGCTGCCGGGACCGGGAGCAACCAGAACGGGACCGCCAAACGGCAAGCTCGCAGGATCTGCTACTCCTGCGGGCGCGACCCCTAAATACTTTTTGTATTCCGCAAGACTGGTCTGACTGATGCCCGGCAGCGCAGATAACATGCTGTATCCCGCGGCCGTTGGTGCGTAGTAAGCAGTTCCGCTCGCCGCGCCGACGGGGTTGTATTCATAATCTCCAAAGAAGAACAGCTTATTGCGCTTGATCGGGCCCCCGAAATTTCCGCCGAAGCGATTGTTGTCGTAGCGCGGGTGAAGCGGATTGCCCTGCACGTAATCGAGATTGTCCGCGGCGTCGAGGTTTCGGTTTTGGAAGTACTCGTAGGCCATTCCATGGAACTGATTGGTGCCGCTCTTTACGATTTGATTGAACTGGCCGCCGGAGGAGTGGCCGAAGTCTGGTGAGAATTGGTTTTGCAGGACGGTGAACTCCGATACGGCATCATTGGGAACCTGGACAATGGGTCCCGTGACGGACAGCGAATTGTTGTCAACGCCTTCAATCGTGAAGTTGTTGTTGGTGGGGCGCTGACCGCCGACCGATGGACCGGTTCCATATCCTGAGCCGCCGCTACTCGTCACACCCGCGTTTAACAACGACAGATTGAGGACCCCCGAACCAAGTTGGCCGCCGCTGGCCGATGGCAGATCCGCAATCTGCTTCGAGTCGTAGGTTGTCTGTACTTGTGCGGTGGTCGTATCTACGGGCGCCGCCGCCTCGCTCACTTGAACCGTTGTGGATGCCTCTCCCACGCTGAGCTTTACATTGGCAGTGACGGTCTGGTTAAGCTGAACACTGACGTTCCCCACCTCCGCTTTCGTAAATCCGGGAGCGCTAACACTGACCGTATACGTTCCCACCGGCAGGTTCTCAAACCGGAAGTCGCCGGCGGAAGTCGATGTCGTGGTTACGTCCACCCCCGTGGCGGTACTGTGTGCAACCACCGCGGCGCCCGGAACGGTTGCCCCGCTTGGATCGTATACAGCCCCCGTGATGTTGCCGCTAGTCAACTGCGCGATCGCGGTTACCATGATGAGCAGCAAACCGGCTATCACGGCCAAAACAGGAAAAACGCTTTTTGTTCTCATTTAACCCCCGCTAACTCGGCCCGCGCACCGCGCACGGCCGATCTTCTACCCCGACCGTACTGCAACTCGTCTCCGCTCCGCTCTAACTTGTCTATGACTTTGACCTAACCGCAACGAGGTTCAAGATCGAACTGTAGAGATGACCTACTTTCGTGTGTGCGGTGAATAAGTTAGCAACTGAGAAGCGGCTAAACCTGGCGAACGGGCCTAACGCCAACCGGAAACCAGGTAGAGCGCCGAAAGGGTCTGTAAACGTGAGTAGACGAACGTCCGGAGATCTTTCGCGAGATGAAGCGGAAAGACGATTGCGCTGCCAACCGGATCGGGGAAATCAATTCGGCCATAGGGACGGGCATGATTGGTCTCGATATTCAAAATCTCGAGATCGAGAGATGCCTTTTGCCGGTAACTGGTGAGAAGCTCGCGGTTATTCAGGAACCCGACCGGCGTAACCCTTCGTGAGGTTGGAAGGAAATGTAACTTGTCCTGAGCCAGGTCGAGAATAGCGATCCTCGAGTCGCCAGTGCACCCGGCAGCGAGAGAACCCGTCGTATCGATCACGATGCGTGTGAGTCTTACATCTGTATTTAGCAGAACCGGGCTCCCGTTCGGAAGGCGTTGTCTGTAAATATGTGTTTTCTCACCGGGTCGGCCCCCTTCAAAAAGGATTTCCGGACATTTGGATTGGGGCAGAAATTTGGCCCATGTATATTGAAAGCCACCAGTGCGGAAAGGTATAGTTTTGTGCTCTTTCACCGAATGGAGCACCAGTGTGGAAGTATTGTCGAACGCTTGCGTTAGAGCCCAGCGGCCGTCCGGCGATAAATCAATCGCGCGACCTTCGCCCAACCGTTCGAATGACTGTTTGTCTACATCTTGCAGGTAAACGCTGTAACGTTTCCCGCCCCCTTCGCCGGATTCATCGAACAGAACCGTTTTGCCATCGGCGCTTATAGCCGCTGCCCTGGACCAGTCAAGGTACGAAATGTTTTGCGGAGGCTTTCCGTTCAAGGTTCCCGACAACATCATCATTTGGGGTGTGCTGCGTGAGATTAGAACAGATCCCGACGGAGCGATATCAAGCAACTCCATTCCGCCCGGAACCTGTGCAATCTGGCGCGTCCGGCCGTTCAGATCAACCGCCATAAGCGCCCGGTTAACGCCCGACCGCGCCGCCGTGAACCAAACTTCTCGCCTGGTGGGATGCCACGCCAAGCCCTTGGCCGACCCCCAGCCAGAGCTCAAAACTTGCGATTTCCCCGATGCGCTCACAAGCATCACTCGGCCGCCGTCGTCCTCGGGAATCGGGTGTTCGAGAAATGCGATTTGGTCTCCGCGCGGCGAAACACGCAGGGCGTCAATCCAACTGGTCGATGTGTAGACAGGGTGACCCGCTGGATACTGAATTGAGTAAGTGGAATTCTGGCGGGTTACAAGGCATAGCTTTTCGTTCGGTCCCCAGTCAGCCCCAAGTGCTCCATCTGAGAGGACTTGACTTCCTCCTCCGCGCAGAGCTTTGGATTCCAGCACCATCGGGTGGGTGTCGCCGTTCTCGAAGAAAGCGATTGTCCCTCCCGGCGAAACGCTCTCCAACGACGCTGGTTTGGCTGGGATTTTTTGAACGCGGGACCTATTGACATCTGTAGCAAATAAACGGTTTGGCTCTCCGTTCCATTCTGCGCTGTAAACAACCTGCGTTCCGCTGGAGGCGAATCTTGCGTTCCCGACGAAACCGCGCAGAAACGTAAGTTGATGGAATGTAACGGCAGTCTGAGATAAATTCCTCTCAAGAAGAATTGCGCCTGCACCAAGGGCAATCATTAGTCCAATCACCGCGAAAGTCTTCCAATGCCGCAGGAATCGGGGTTGCGCGACAGGCCTGGGCAATGGCTCCAGTCGGAAATCCGGCGCTTTACCCAGTCGAATGTCTTCTGCGTCCGGCGATCCATAAGTCACTCCGCCTGGAGCTACAGGCAGAATCCTCACAGGTGCAATGAAGCGATATCCGGATCGGGCCAGCGTTTCTACATAGATAGGATTTTCGGCGGAGTCGCCAAGGGCGATCCGTAAGCGGTTCACCGCCGTATTAAGACCGCTCTCGAAGTCAACGAATGTGCCGGACGACCAGAGCTTGTTGCGCAGTTCATCCCGCGTGACAATCCGCCCTGGCTCTTCGAGAAGTGCCCGCAAGAGTTGAAAGGGCTTGCCTTGTAGACGCATCCGAATCCCATGCTTGCGCAGCTCCTGGGTGTCTAAGCGCAGATCGAACGGCCCAAACGTGATCCGATAGCGGTCTCGGGCGAAGTCGGTTTCGAGTCTGGAATCCCCCATTACCTTCCCCAACGTCTTTTCAATGAGACGCAAGTTATTTGCTTTGGTTCTTACGAAAATAGTAAATTTTTCGTAGATGCGGCTTGGCGGGCGCCGAAAGGCTACCGCCGTAGAGGAATTGTTGCAGCCACTTACTAAGTCACGGAAACTTTAGAGCCCGTCCATTGACCTCGAGCCATCGTGCCGGATAGGGTGCCGTTAACGAAGCAGGTTTCCGTGCACCGCTATAGACAGGCTTTCCGGAATATACAGTTGCTCTGTTTTTGGTCCGCTTCCTCCTTGATGCTGATTGGGCTGGTCGGCGAGGGTCTATCTGCTGAGGAAACGACGGGGGATACCGGGAGCAGTCAACTGCAGACCGCCATCACGTTAAACAATCTGGGTGCCATCGCAGAAAGGAGCGCGCGATATCGGGACGCCGAAGGTCTGTTTCGCCAAGCCTACATGGCCCTTGAAAAGAACGGTGCAATAGAGACGTCCACGGGTGGATTAGTTCTGAGCAATCTGGGCATGAGCCTGCAAAAGCAGGAACGGTACGATGAGGCCGCGGCGATGTATCAACGTGCTTCGAGGGTTATTCAAGCGACAAATGGCGAGAACAGCATCCAATTTGCGAGATTTCTATCGAATCTTGCCGTTTGGAACTTTGAAACAGGACACTACCTGAATGCTTTGGACGAAGGTAGAAGGGCAGAACGGATAGAAGAATCGCTCCCCTCGGTGGCCGACGCGGACCGCGCTTTCACCCTCAACAACTTGTCAGTCGTATTGTCGGAATTGGGAAAAACAGCCGAAGCAGAGGTTCTGTGCCGAAAGGCGGTTCAGTTGCAACAAGGGCGCCGGGATAGGGAGTCCGCTGAAACGTTAAACAACCTCGCGATGACTGAGAGGAAGGCGGGACAGCTGGATCTCGCGCGGCAGGACGAAATCAAAGCATCGAATTTGGCGGAGGCCGTTTTAGACAAACAGGATCTTTTGTTTTCTGCCATTCTCAATAATCTGGGATTGATCGCCTCGGCTCAGGGCGATCTTCGTCAGGCGCAAGCCTATTACCAACAGGCGGCTTCGGCGTGCGCCAGTGCCTCGCATCGAAACGGACAGACCTGCGCCGCTCTCATTGCGAACATGGCGACTCTGGAATCGAAGCGCGGCCATCACAAAGCTGCCCAGGCGATGTATCAAAGGGCGCTCGAAACCGATCAAGCCCGGCTTGGAGAAGACCATCCGAAGATTGCATCGGATCTGAGCAATGTTGCAGCCGAACTCTTCAGACAGAAAAAGTATAGAGAAGCCTTGGAGCTGTATCAGCGCGCAGAGCGGATTGCGGAACGATCCTTCGGGCCGCAGAGCATCGAATTGGCCAACGTGCGGCGTAGCGTTGGCGTTATCTATCGCGCCCTGAAACAGTTCCCCCAGGCATCTGATGCGTACCGCGACGCAATCGCTGTCTTTCCGGAAATGGATGCCAATAATGCGACGCTAGCGGGCTGGCTGCGCGAGTATGCCGAGGTGCTGAGGCGGCAAGAACACTTCGGGGAAGCCGAACAAGCCGAGGTGCGAGCTATGCGCATCGACGTGGGCAACGCAATCGCAGCGCAACCATCCGCCGTTGGCAATCAGTCTGCCTTTCATTTGTAAATCAAGCCGCACGGCATCCCATCGGCTCGGCCCCGGAACGCCTCGGCTCCGTCCTAAGTAAGTTGTTGAAAGTAAAGGAAGCCTCAAAACCGGCAACAAATGTTATAGTGCGGAATGGCGTGTACCGCTCCGCGCGGTCGGAAGCGGGGGCGATAACGCGCTTTTCGGGCACACATGGTGAGCGAATCTATAGACACAACACCACATTGGGGGGATTTGTCGGGGCGGATTCTGGATGGTGGTTACGAGCTTCAAGAGCTTCTCGAGGCGGAGCACGACCGTGCGAAATTCAAAGTGCGCGTGTTGGGCGATCGCACGCTCACGCCCGTTGCTCTTGTTGTGCGTGCGGGCGCGCATGCCGCGCAAGAACAGATTGAAATCTGGGAAGCCGCGCGTCACCTGCGGCATCGGAATTTGAGCACGCCCCTGGCGTCGGGAAAAACGGAGCTCGATGGCGAGCTGATTTACGTGGTGCTTCGGGAGCCCGATGAAAGCCTGAGCAGTGCACTCGCCGAACGCGCTTTGAACACGAAAGAGGCCGGTGCGGTGCTGGAGAGTGTGTCGCATGCGCTCGAAACGCTGTTGAGCGATGGCATGGTGCACGGCTGCGTGTCTCCCGAGCAGATTGTCGCAATCGGCGATTCCATCCAGCTTTCGACTGAAGGCGTCAGGAAAGCGGGCGCTGATCCGGCGGTTGAGATTACCAAGACGAAATACCTGGCGCCGGAGAGCGGGAGCGCGAATGTCACGCCGGCGGCGGACGTGTGGTGTCTGGGCGCGACTGTTTTCGAAATATTAAAGCAGAAAGAATGTACGGCGAAGTGCCGCGAGGAAGCAGCGAGCCTTCCATCGCCATTTAATCGAGTCGTTGAGCGGTGCCTTACGCCGGAACCCGGGTTGCGCTGTGATCTGTCGGAGTTGATCGCACTCTATCGCGTTCCTGCATCGAGTCAATCCGAGGGACGGGCGATGGCGGCAGCGGCGGCTGCAGGCAATTTGAGACCACTACCCGAGCTGGCGCGCATTCCACAAATCGGGCGCGGTCCGGAAAGCGAGCGCCGTTCCGAACCCGCTACCGCTGCGCCACCAGGAAGCGTTTTGACCGTTCCCCCGATTGCCGCTCGACGACGTGAGCGCGCAGAACGAGAGGGCGTTAGCAGCCGCCCCCCGATGATATGGATCTATGCCGCCTTGGCTGTAGTCGTGCTACTAGGCGTGATTTGGGCAGCGTGGCCGGCACGAACCAGCAAGGCCTCCGCGAGAAGCACGACTCCGGCCCCGCAGGTACGCGCAGCCACGCCCGCGGCAGGTAGCGCCTGGGAAACGCGGACACTTCCGGCAGAAGGATCCAGCCCGGCTTCTCCCGCCGGCCGGAATCCGGCGCACGCCATGGCCCGGCATGAAGCCGCCGTTGCTCCCACAACCTCGACAAACGCGAATGGAGCTGTCTGGCGCGTTGTGCTCTATACCTACAATCACGAGGACAATGCGACCAGGAAAGCGCAAGCGCTGAATCAAAAACGCCCTGAGTTACACGCCACAGTGTTTTCCCCGAGCGGAAGTGGCTCGCCCTACTTAATAACTGCCGGAGGGCCAATGAGCCGTGAAGCGGCGGCGCGGCTCCGTCAAAGAGCGATTGCATACGGCATGCCGCACGATACTTATATACAAAATTTCAAGCAGTAACTGCCTCCGGCTGAGCCGCGCGCGTCAGCAACCGATTCTGGCCCTTCTTTAGAAATCGAAGGTCTGCGTGTTAGCAGCTCGTGGCAAAATCCGCTTCCTCACGGTCGCGGTTCTGTAAGTGCATCATTCTGCGGAACCGCGCACGTCAGTAAGCGGCGGATTATGAATTCTGCCACGGGCGTGTTAGGGCTTGGCTTCCGCGCCGACGGGTACTCGATTATCCTGCGATGGCGGTCTGCCGGTTTCCGGCAGTGGAACCAGCATCTGTTCTTTGCGATAAATCAAGGTCGATGTGTTGTAGCTGGCGAGCTCGAAACCGTGGCCGTGCGTAATCGCATCCGTGGGACACGCTTCCACACAATATCCGCAAAAAATGCAGCGATTGTAGTCGATATTGTAGACCTTGGCGTAGCGTTCCGCGCCGCTGAAGCGGGCTTCTTCCGTATTTTCGGCGGCCTCGATGTAAATGCAATTGGCTGGGCAGGCTGCTGCGCAGAGAAAACAGGCGACACACTTTTCGAGACCATTTTCATCGCGCTGTAGCACATGAGCGCCGCGGAATCGCTCTCCGAGTTGAGCCGGACCGTCCGGATAGTCCTCGGTAATCGCGGGATGCAGCATCTCCTGAAAGGTGATGCTCATGCCTCTGGCAATCGCCGCGGCGGAATCGATCACTTCGCCGATTTTTGACATCTCTAATTTCAGGGTAACGCAGCGACGGTTTTCACCAGGCGCAGAGGAAGAGAGAGTCGTTGAAAGCTCGATAAAATGACCACGTGCGCGTCATTCTGCTGTTCCTTGTGGCCGCTGTCCTGGTTTTCGGCGAGACCTTCAAGCTCTACTTGAAAGACGGCGACTACCACATTGTCCGTGAATACCAGGTTCTGGGCGATCGCATTCGCTATTACAGCACCGAGCGCGGCGACTGGGAAGAAATTCCCAAAGAACTCGTGGATCTCGATAAAACCGAGCGGCAGCGCAAAGCCAAGACCGACGAGGTGGCGCGAGAGGCCAAGGAGGAAAACGAGGAGGAGCGTGCCGAGCGCGCGCAGCAGAAGGAAATCGCGGCGATTCCCCCCGACCCCGGCGCCTATTACAAAACGAACGACCAGGTGAAGACGCTGAAGATTGCCGATTACGAGGTCATCACCAGCAAAAAGCGCAAGGCGCTGCAAGTGCTGTCGCCGGTACCGATCATTCCCGGGAAGGCATCGGTGGTCATCAAGGGCGAGCACTCAGGGTTCATCGTGAACGAGGACCGGCCCTCGTTCACTGTGCGATTAGAGAAGGAGGAGCGCTTCGGTATTCTTGCCCTGACGCCGAAGAAAAACCTGCGCGTCGTGGAGGATATCTCGATCATCCCGGTGGCGAAGCAGGCAGTGGAGCAGCCCAAGCAGATCGATACCTTCAATCAGCAATTAGCCGAGGGTTTGTATCGCGTGTGGCCGGAAAAGACGCTTACGCCCGGTGAGTATGCGCTGGTGGAATTCAAAGATACGGAAGATCCGAACGATATCGAGCTGATCGTCTGGGATTTTGCCGTCGTCGGGGCGGGTAAGTAAGGCCGAATCATTCGTACCGGATGGCTTCAGCGGGAGCGATGCGCGCCGCAGTCCGGGAGGGATGCAGCGTGGCGATCAAGCTGGTCGCGAGCGCCAGAGCCGCCACCCAAAAGCCATCAATCCAGTGCGTTTGAAAAGGCACGTAGCTTAACGCATAAATCTGTTGATCGAGCTTCAGCCACCGGTAGTGATTAAAGAGAGCTGCCGTCGAATAGCCCACGGTCAGGCCGATGGCAGCGCCAACGCCGCCGATGATGAGCCCCTGTAGCACGAATATGCGCTGCACCTGCTGCCGCCGTGCGCCCATCGACATGAGAATCGCGATGTCGCGATGCTTTTCCATCACCAGCATGACCAGCACGACCAGAATGTTCAGGGCGGCGACCAGCTCGATCAGGCCAACGGTGATGACGCTGACGATCTTTTCGAGCCGGAGTGCGTTCAATAGCGACCGGTTCTGATCCATCCAGGTGCTGGCGATTAGATCGGTACCGGTGATTGCTTCCGCCCGGCGTGCGACCTCAGGCGCTTCATAAATATTGTCCAGGCGAATCTCAATGGTGTTCACGACATCGTTCAGATCCAGAACGTGCTGCGCAGAGGGCAGGGAAGCGAACGCCCATTCGGAATCTAATTCATAGAGGCCAGATTCGAAAATGCCTGCGACCCGGAAATGGAACAGACTGGGAACTACGCCCAACGGCGTGAGCTGGCCCTGATAACTGATGATCGTGACCGGGCTGTGCAGCATGACGCCCGCTTGTTCGGCGAGCCGCGAACCGAGAATGATGGCGTCGTTACCGGCCGGCGTATCGAAGACCTGCAGCGATCCGGATTTTAAGTGTCGCAGCATGTCAGGAATCGGTGCGCCCTTGCCCAACGGAACGCCCTTGAGCGTGGCTCCCGTTCCGACGAGCGGTCCTTTGACTGCCACCTGGCCGTACAGCCCGGGAGTAACGCGCACCACGTGCGGAATGGTCCGTAATTTGGGAATCAGCTTTTCCCAATTCTCGATGCCGTAGGCCGGGTTGCGTTCGAGAATGCTGACGTGCGCGGTGGCGCTGAGCAGGCTGCTTTCCAGTGTTCCCTGAAAACCGTTGTTGATCGCAAGCGCGATGATGAGCGCCGTCACGCCCGCCGCCACTCCCAGGATGGAGATCACGGTAATAACGGAAATAACGGCCTGCTTGCGCTTGGCGCGTAAGTAGCGGAGCGCGACAATCCATTCAAAACGGGACATCGTGCCGGTCGTTAAGGGCCGAGCTGGCGCAATCGCTCCGCTAAGCCGATGTCCCCTTCCGGACGCAGCAGAGGAAACAGGATAACGTCGCGTATGGATTTGGAATCGGTGAGAAGCATTGTCAAGCGGTCGATACCAACGCCTTCGCCGGCGGCGGGTGGCATGCCGTAGCAGAGCGCCCGAATGTAGTCTTCGTCCATGACGTGCGCTTCCTCGTCCCCGTGCTGTTTGCGCGCGAGCTGCGCTTCAAACCGGCGGCGCTGTTCCTGCGGGTCGTTGAGCTCGGAAAAGGCGTTGGCAATTTCCATTCCGCCCGCATAGATTTCGAAGCGCTCCACGAAGTCGGGCTCGTCGGGCTTGGTCTTCGACAACGGCGAGACCTCTACGGGAAAGTCGTAGATGACGATGGGATCGAAAAGATGCTCCTCGACGTGACGCTCGAACAGGTGGACGAGCGCGGCGCCGGGAGTGCGTTCCTTCGAGTGCTGGAGCAGCCAAGCTGGGTCTTTCAAATGATCGAGCGAGGGCTTTGCACCTTCGCGCCAGAACTCGACGACGGCCTGGCGCATCGAGAGTTCCCGTACATTTCCGAAGTCAAGCGAGCGGCCCTGGTAAGTGATCTTCGCGGACCCGGTGATATCGATGGCTAGTTGGCGAAGCAACTCGCGCGAGAGCTGCATCAGGTCGCGATAGCCCGCGTAAGCCTGATAGAACTCGAGCATCGTGAACTCGGGATTGTGTTGTGTCGAGATACCTTCATTGCGGAAGTTGCGATTGACTTCGTAGACGCGCTCGATTCCGCCGACCAGCAGCCGTTTGAGGTAGAGTTCCGGTGCGATGCGCAAATAAAGATCGATGTCGAGCGTGTTGTGGTGAGTGACGAACGGACGCGCGACCGCACCGCCGTGCAGCGGCTGCATCATGGGCGTTTCCACCTCGAGGAAGCCGCGCGCATCGAGCTGCCGCCGTAGAGAACGAATGATTTTCGAGCGTGTCGCAAATACGTTTCGAACCTCGGGATTCGCGAGCAGGTCGAGGTAGCGTTGGCGATAGCGAGTCTCGATATCTTCGAGTCCGTGCCATTTCTCCGGCATTGCGAGCATGATTTTCGAAAGGAAGATCAGCTCTTCGGCATGCACGGTAAGCTCGCCGGTTTTGGTGCGGAACAAATAGCCGCTTACACCGAGAATGTCGCCGATGTCCAGCAGCTCATAGAGTTTGTAGCTCGATTCGGGAACGGCATCTTTCTTGATGTAGGCCTGCAGTTTCTCGCCGTTTTGCTGCAAGTGCAGGAAACCCGCTTTCCCCATGCGGCGAATGGTCTGAATCCGCCCGGCCACCCGTACGCGGATGGGTTCGGCGGCGAGTTCTTCGGCCGTTTTGTTTGCATACGCCTGGAGGATCTCCGGAACCGTGTGGGTGTATTCGAACGAATGGCCGTAAGGGTCGAAACCGAGTTGCCGGATTTGGGCCAAACGCTCATGCCGCTGCCGCAAAAGCTCATCTTCTAATGCCAATGAGGAAAGCTCCTGTTCTGAATCGCGAAAAGATGAGGATGCGCACGCGCAGTGCGGTCCTCAAAGCTTTCATTGTAGAGGGGCTAACCGCAACGGAGTCCCTGGATAGCAATGCGCCGCTGCTTCGGCGTGTACTCATCGCGTGTCGCTTTGGCGTTAACGGACATAGCGCTTAAACCTCAATCAGCCCGAGACTGATTCTGATCGCGTCATCCATGCGCCGCATAGTTGCGCCATCGAGTGTGCCGGGCCGTTTCTGCAAGCGCGCCGCTGCTCGGGCGTGTACTCCGTGTCCCCGCTTGGAAGCTTGGCAATGATGGTGATCACCCCTCCAGACACCGGAACGCAATACGGGACACCCAACACCTTCACCATAACAGGTACACGCGGCTTGTTAACCCGCGACGTTCGACGCGACCGTCTCCTTAGCAGAAGCGCCGGCAACTTAAGTAAGGTCCTTCAGCGCGATAAGCGGATACGTATCACACCATGCGAGATGCACCAGCAGTGATGGCGCGCAACTCCTGGTACTGTGCGGGAGCGCGCCAAAGTGAGTCAACCGAAAATGTGCTCATTCGGGTCTAAGGCGATGGCTACGGAATACTGGGTGCGGAACAAAGGCAAGACGCCAAATTACCAGAATGGATAATAGAAACCCATCTTTTAGGCTATTTGCAATCGCATTTTAAGCAAAAAGCAATCCTATTTCCGAAGCCGTACGCGCCACTGCAAGCGAAACAAAGCGAACGGCAAAATGAGCCGGATCCCTCGATGTCCTTATCTCGACCTTCCGAAGGCATCGTGCGTGCATCGACTCATCCCGCAACAGACAACAACCCGTAAGTCGCAAACTAAGTGAGCGCACTTCGGGTTTGTCTTGTGCACGTAGTAAATCACCAAAGGAGATAACATGTCTTGGAATGCTTTTGATTACACCTTAGATCCCGGTACAACCGGATCCTACTGGTATTCGTGGGGGGACGACCACGGACCACAGTTCGCGGAGGGACGTGAGTTCACGGGTAGCACTCGCGGAAATACGCTCGTCGCTACGCGTGAGGCGACCGTCCGGAACAGAGACAATTCCGTTACTTATTGGGTCAATATCACTAATAACGGACCCCGGACAGCAACGTTCGAACTTGTTGGCGGCGGCTTCTGACGGAAAAAGGAGACAATTCAATGAAAATATCAGTTTTAACTAACGAAGAAGGCAAGATCGTCGGTACAGTCCGGATGAAGAATGGATCCGCAGATGCACCGAAACAGATGGGGATGG
Source organism: uncultured Acidobacteriaceae bacterium (assembly GCA_963722935.1). GTDB lineage: Bacteria > Acidobacteriota > Terriglobia > Bryobacterales > Bryobacteraceae > Bog-105. The sequence goes on from CAVROY010000005.1 coordinate 382,548, forward strand.
TGGCTGGCCCGGGACAGAAGGTCCACGAGCTCGATGTGCAGGAGGCGCTGACGAAGGAATCGCTGGCCAAACTGCACGGCCACTCCGTTCGCGTGCACGGCGACCGAGCCGAATTGGCCGACTAATCAGGACCGCGACCCTGCGTTCGGAGTAACCGCCTCAGTTACTAAGTAGCTGAGGCGGCTTAAGGCCACACGATAACCTGATTCCTAGAGGCATCGCACCGCGCCCTAAGGATTTATTTGAAACTGTCCGTCGTCGATCAATCGCCCGTCTCCGCCGGGTCCACGCCCGCCCAGGCGCTGCAAAACACGATTGAACTGGCTCGTCTCGCCGACCGCCTCGGCTACACGCGCTATTGGATCGCGGAGCATCACGGCATGGAAACGCTTGCCAGTCCTGCGCCCGAGATTCTCATCGCACGGGTCGGCGCCGAAACGTCTCGCATCCGCATCGGCTCGGGAGGCGTGCTTCTTCCTCACTACAGCCCACTCAAAGTGGCCGAAACATTTCGCATGCTGCACGCCCTGTATCCGAATCGCATCGATCTGGGTATCGGCCGCGCCCCGGGAGGGAGTCAGATGGAAGCGCGAGCTCTCCGTCGCGAGCGAGGAGCGGGTGTCATCACCGACGATTTTCCGGAACGCCTGATCGAGCTCATCGCGTTTCTCGATCGCGATTTTCCACCCGGTCACCCGTTCGCCAAAATCAGAGTCACGCCGGAAATGCCTGGCTCGCCCGAGTTGTGGCTCCTCGGCTCGAGTGAATGGAGCGCCTCCGCCGCCGCCCAAATGGGACTTCCCTATGCCTTCGCTCACTTCATTGATCCCACAACCACGCGCGCTGCGCTCGAGCTGTATCGCTCCGAATTCAAGCCGTCGAGCCGTCTCGCTCATCCCTATACCATGCTCGCCCTGGGCGCCATTTGCGCGGACACGCAAGCGGAAGCCGAGCGGCTCGCTCTCAGTTCCCGCGCGCTGCTCCGTCGTCTCCGCACCTTCCCCATTGAGCCGGGTCTGATCCCCACTCCGGAAGACGCCGCAGCCGAGTTGAGTTCGGGCGGAATCGACCCCGCCATCTTTGATACAGGCGAATGGCGCCGCTACGTGATCGGCACGCCCGAAACGGTCCGTACCCACCTCGATCGCATTGCCGCGGAGCTTCAGCTCGACGAGCTAATGGTTGTCACCATCGTGTACGACCATCAGGCTCGGCTGCATTCCTATGAACTGCTCGCGCGCGCCTTCGATTTTTCCTAAATCCCAGCCGTGTTAGTCTTCTCTCCGTCGATGCCTGACTCCGGTTTTGATCTCAGCGCCAGCGCCCGTCAAGAAATGATCGAGGAGGGCTTCGATCCGGATTGGGACGCCGCCACTCGCGAGCAGGTCACCACTCTGAAGGCCCACCCTGCGCCACCGCTACCTGAGGGCGTCCGCGATCTCCGTCAGCTCCTTTGGTCTTCCATCGACAACGATTCCTCCCGCGATCTCGACCAGATTGAATTTGCGGAGCCGGCTTCCGGCGGAACGCGCATCCTCATCGGCATCGCCGACGTCGATACCGATGTGCCCATCGGTTCCGCAATCGATCGGCACGCAGCCGCGCAAACCACCAGCGTGTATACCGCCGTCCGAACGTTTCCCATGCTGCCGGAGGAGCTGTCCACCGATATCACTTCGCTGAATGAGAACACGGATCGGCTGGCGGTCGTCGTCGAAATGATCGTCGATAGCAATGGCGCCATTGTTTCCTCGGATGTCTACCGCGCTCTGGTGCGAAACCAGGCGCAGCTCGCGTACAGCTCGGTTGGAGCTTGGCTCGAAGCGCAAGCCCCGCCACCCGCAAAAATCTCCCGCTCGACCGATCTGCAGGCGCAGCTTAAATTACAGGACCAGGCCGCTCGTGCGCTCCGCGATCAACGCGATCGGCTGGGAGCGCTCGAGTTCGATCGCATCGAGCCCGAAGCGGTTACCGACCGCGGGCGGATTCAGAGCATTGAGGCACGCCGTCAAAATCGCGCCAGTCATCTCATAGAAGATTTCATGATCGCCGCCAACGAGAGCATGGCTTCGACGCTCACTCGTTTGGGGTACTCCAATATTCGCCGCGTCGTGCGCTCGCCCGAACGCTGGCCGCGCATCGTCGCTCTGGCTGCAAGTTACGGCGCCACGCTGCCGGCCGATCCCGATTCCGGCGCATTAGCTGCATTTCTCCGCGAGCAAAAGCAGAAAGATCCGCTTCACTATCCCGATGTTTCGCTCGCCATCATCAAGTTGATGGGTCCCGGCGAATACGTTCTTTCGCGTCCCGGCGAGCCCGCGCAGGGCCATTTCGGTCTCGCCGCTCACGACTACACCCACTCCACCGCTCCCAATCGCCGTTTTTCCGATCTCGTGACGCAGCGTCTCATCAAAGCCGCTCTGCTTCGCGCGCCCTCACCGTACTCCGACGCGGAGCTCTCGACTATCGCTCAAAATTGCACGCTCAAAGAAGATGCCGCGCGAAAAGTGGAGCGTGCCATGAACAAACGCGCCGCTGCCGTTGCCTATCACGATCGCGTCGGTCAAAGCTTTGACGCGATAGTCACTGGCGTCACTCCGAAAGGGACGTTCGTTCGCGTCACGAATCCTCCTATCGAAGGCCGCGTGATGCGCGGCGAGCGCGGTCTGGATGTCGGCGACAAGGTCCGCGTCGTGCTGCTCGATACCGATCCCCAGCGCGGCTATATCGATTTCGCCCATTAATTCCGGCGGCGCAGCCAGCCTTCTATTCCGCCCGCAGCGCCTGCATCGGATCCACCCGGCTCGCTCGGTATGCCGGCAAATAAGCAGCGACGCCCGCAACCGTGGCCAGAATGAACACCGCCATGACCAGGTTTCCCGGATTGTTCGGCTGCATTCCATACAGCATGCTCGCAACAAATCTCGACATCGCGAGCACTGCTACCGCGCCTGCCGCGATCCCGATTATCATGTGCGTTAGAGCATCCCGCAAAATCAGCCAGATCACGTTGTGCCGCGGCGCGCCTAATGCCATCCGCACGCCGATTTCGCCGGTCCGCCGCGTCACCATGTACCCCAAAATGCCGTACAGCCCGATCGACGTCAGCAGCAGCGCGAGTACTCCAAAGAATACCGACAGGGATGCCATCAACCGCTCACGTCCCAACGAATCGTCCACCTGCTGCTGCATGGTTTTCAGCAAGCTGATAGGAATGTCCGGCGCAATCTCATGCACGGCCTTGCGCAGCTCGCCTTGCATGGTCAAAAGCGGAGCGCTGGTCTTCATGACGAAGCTAAGGGAAGGAATGTCTTGCGTCTTCTGCGTGTAAGGAATGTATAACTCCAATGGCTCCGCGTCGCGTAAATTCAGATACTTCGTATTTTGAGCGATGCCAACGATACGAACGACCGTCTTGTCCTGCAGGACGTACATTCCGATTGGGTTGGACTTCCGGAAGAACCTCCGTGCAGCGAGTTCGTTAATAATTCCCACTTTCTCCGAAGTGGCTGTGTCGCTGGGTTGAAATTCCCGCCCAGCGAACAGAGGTATGCCCATCACCTCAAAGAATCGCGGTCCCACGAGATTGATGAACGTATCGCGCTGCTGCTCGGAAAGGTCCGTTCTACCCGGGATCGACAGAGAGTTGTCCCACCCGGATTCGCTCAGTGGCGTAAACCAGATCAGGCTGGCTGCTTTCACCCCGGGCGTCGCGCTCACTCGTCCGAGAAGCCGCCCATAAAGCGGGAGCAGCGCTCGATCGGTCCGCCGGTCCGTGTCCACGCCCATCAGCAACACGTCATGGGGATCGAACCCGGGGTTCAGCGTCAAAAGGTGAATCAGGCTGCCGGCGAACAAGCCTGCGCCCGCCACCAGAAGAATAGAGAGCGCCGCCTGCAGCCCAAGCAGGAGCTTGCCGATTCCGATTCGCCCTTCGTCTCGCCGCAAATTGTGCACGCGTTCTTTTAGCGACGCACTGATTCCGATGCGAGTCGCTCGAAGCGCAGGCGCCAAGCCGAACAACAGTCCCGATGCGACCGCCGCCAAGAGCGTAAAGAGGACAATGCGCCAATCCGGATGCAAATCGAAAGCCGTGTCTTGCCTGGTTCCGGAGAGAAACCTCACTAGGAGACGAGTCGACCATTGGGCCAATAACAAGCCAGCCAACCCGCCCGCAAGCGATAAAACCAAACTCTCGGTCATGAGCTGCCGGACAATGCGCGCGCGTCCGGCGCCCATCGCCAATCGCACCGCAATCTCCCGATGCCGCGACGATGCCCGGGCCAGCAACAGGTTGGCCATATTTCCACACGCGATCAGCAAAACGATACCGACCAGAGTCATCAGAATCGTCAGTGGATTGCTGAATCGGATGCGCAGGAAGGTCCAGCCATTTGCGGCCGGCACGGTATAGAACTGCCAGTGCAGATATTTCTTCTGCGACGCGGTGGTCCACGCCAACGGCGTGGTATTGCGCAGAATGTTTGGCGTGATCGCTTTCAGATCGGCCTGCGCGCGCTCTTCGGAAACGCCCGGCTTCAGCCGTCCCATCACGACCAGCCACCAGCAATCTCGCCCAGTAATGCAGACAGAATCGCCAATCCGCGTCGTCATCCACAGCGGGACCCATATATCCGGCCTAGTGCCGGCTTCCGCGCCAAAAAAGTTCGGCGGCATCACCCCGATCACGCTAAAACGCACGCCGTCCAGCGTAATGCCGGAGCCTACCGCGGACGCTTTGCGATGAAACTCGCGCGACCAGAATGCGTCGCTGATCACGGCCACCGGACCGTCTTTGCCACCGTCCGGCTTGTCATCCGCCTTCGTAAATGTCCGGCCGAGTTCCGCGCCCACTCCCAGCGTCGAAAAATATTGACCGCTCGCAACCATCCCGTCCACGTGCACCATGTCCGCTCCGGAACGCATCTGAAACTGATGACCCGACCACGTGAAGATTCCCGAAAAAATTCGGTTCTGCCGTGCAATCTCTTCAAACATCGGGTAGGTCAGGTAGTAGCGCGGCAGCGGGCTTCCTCCCCGGGCGGCGACGTTGACCAGTTGCTCAACGTGCGGTACCGGCAGCGGTCGCAACAGCAGCGCATCGATCATGCTGAACACCGCGGTGTTCGCGCCGATTCCCAACGCCAGCGAGAGAATCGCTACGCTCGTGAACACCGGACTCTTTCGTAGCATTCGCGCTGCGTAACGCAAATCTCCGATTAGCGAATCGATCCAGTTCGCGCCCCGTCTATCCCGGCATGCCTCTTTCTGCTGCGTCATTCCTTCCATCGCCCGCAACGCTGTGTAACGAGCTTCTTCCGCGGTCGCGCCACGCGCCATCTCTGCCTCAATGCGGTTCTGCAGGTGGTAATGCAGCTCCTCATCCAGTTCCTGTTCGGCTCGTTTGCGCCTGAACAACGATCGCAAGCGCAGCGGTACGGTATAGATCCAGTGCTCGATAGACATATCAGATCTCCGGGTCTGCTCTCGGTTACCGAGATCAGTATACGCTTGCCTCCGGCGGGTAAGCAAGCGGAACATTGCGCATCCCTGTTTCGGCTCCCCGCATCTTCATAGGTATGGATCTACAACTCGAAGGCAAACGCGCGCTCATCACCGGGTCAACCGCCGGAATCGGCTACGCCATAGCGGAAGCTCTCTTGAAAGAAGGCGCCTCGGTCATCGTCAATGGACGGACAACGGAGCGGGTCGCCGGCGCGACCGCGAAACTGCGATCCGGCACGTCGAGAGGCGAGATCCACGGTCTCGCCGCCGATCTCGGTTCGGCTTCCGGAGTGGAGCAGGCCGTCCGCCAGTTTGCCGATGTGGACATCCTGGTGAACAACCTCGGTATTTTTGAGCCCAAGGCATTCGAACAGATTTCCGATCGCGATTGGCTTCGTTTTTTCGAGGTAAACGTGTTGAGCGGCGTGCGCTTGAGCCGCCATTACCTGCCGCGCATGAAATCCAAGGGCTGGGGCCGAATCATTTTCATCTCGAGCGAATCCGCCCTGCAGATTCCCTCCGAGATGATTCACTACGGCATGACCAAGACCGCGCAACTGTCCGTCGCCCGCGGCCTGGCTCAGATGACCACCGGCACGGATGTCACGGTGAATGCCGTCCTTCCCGGCCCAACCGCCTCCGAAGGCGTGACGGAGTTCGTTACCCAGGTCGCATCCAGCAAGGGCGCCACACGTGAACAATTCGAAAAAGATTTCTTCGAACACATGCGCCCCAGCTCCATTCTGAAGCGTTTCGAGAAGCCGGATGAGATCGGAGCGGTTGTCGCGTTTGTCGCGAGCCCGCTATCCTCCGCCATCAACGGAGCCGCCATCCGGGCAGACGGCGGCGTGGTAGCGTCTATAGGCTAGTCGCCTGTCGGTGCGAAAACGTGAGCATGAACTTTCCCCCGAGACTCAGCCGAGCGGGTAGGAATACCTTAGGATCTGCCTGAAACGCGATATTCATTTCCGTGCCATAGAATCAGTCCGAGGGGTCAACCAAAATGGGAAGGGATGCCGTTTCTGCGAATGCGCGGAAATCCCGATCTCGTGTCAACAGCGGAATCCCGGCGTCGAGGCAACTCTGAGCAATGAGCGCATCACCCAGCCGAGCCTTGCGGCGTTTTGCCAGGACGCTCGCACGAAGTGCGCCGGCTCGGTTCCAAAATCCCGGCTGGATCTCTATGAGCGGCAGTTCTGAAAGAGTCTTCGATAGTTCAGAGGTAACGCCTGGATCGCTCAGCAACTCGGTCAGGACAGGAGGAGCCATGAGCACTTGGCGATCGTCAAGGCTGTGATCGAGCAGCTCGACGTCTTTACCCGCCTCACCTTGAAAGAACGCGATCCAGGTACTCGTATCGGCTGCGATCATCGGTCAATTTTTAGCTCGGCCGAGGTCCGGGAGAAGCGAACCTTGCCACGCAATCCCCGCAGCTTGGCATAGGTCTGCGATGCGGCCACGAGCTGCAACCCCGTCCGAACCGTCTGGGTAATACCGGCACCGCTTGCTCGCTGAGCCTTGTCGAGCAGTTCCGGCGGGATTTCGACCGTGATCTTGCGCGCTCTCTCCATGACATCTTCATCTTACCGTACTGTGCACCAGTATCAAATATGGTGATCTCCGATTTACGTGGCTCAGGCGCACCACACGAGCCGGTGGATCCTCCTGCCCCGATGCCGTCAGGCAGAATGCCGAGAACAGCCGTCCCAATACCAGGCGTTTGCCTGTGTCGCCGAGTACTCGCAGATTCCCAGTACCTGCGTACCTAGATGTGAGGCGGCTGGGGCTTGTTACGAATCGGGACTAATCCGTGAGAAACGCGGTTGTCTTAAGGCCTGAAATTTCGAAGGTTCGCCGGCAACGCTGATTCGAGCAGGTTGCCTTATCGTCCAGCAGCACCATATAGCTTGCGGCTTTCGCGAACTTGGCCCTGTCGCGCTCATCGGCATTGCGCGGCAGTTGATTCACCTTCCGCCGCAGGAGCCAGCGAAGATTGTAGCTATTTGACTCCTTACAGAATGGACAATTGAGTGTTGCCGGCTTGGTGGCCTGCGACTCACGGTAAAACGCGCGTTCATCCATGGTTTTGAATTCGCTCCATTTCGGCTAACGATTGGTAAACCGGAAGTTCGAAACTGCGACTTCGTCGTTTGAAGGAATATAGAACCCTACTTTGCCTTGAGTCAGATCGCGGCCCGGCGCGGGCACGGAGCCGATATCGGTCCAGCCGCCGTCCGGAGTTTTGATACGCGCGCTCACCGAGTCCGGCTGCACCGTCACGTCGGCCTGGACCCACTGGTTCGATTCCACATTGAACGGCACGCGGCTCACTTCCGTTGATTTTCCATCGTGCACTTCGTGAATCGTCGCATGTTTGCCATCCAGAGTGAAAAGAATGTAATTCTCGCTGTCCTCATAGCCGGCGTACCATTGCAGCTTGCTTTTTTTGAAGAATCCGCCGACGTGGCCCTGGGCCGCGAATGTGTAGTGGCCGGCAACCTTGGGAACGTGATAGTTCACGAAGCCGCCGCCCCGGCGGACCTGCGCGCCTTCCATTTCCATGCTGTTATTAGCCGCCGCGGTTTTTGCGGCTGCCGATGTGTCGGGCGCGGGCGGAGGCGCGGCCTGCGCTTCGGCCACCGCTTTTTCCAACGTCACATCAGGTCCGGCGAGCGTCACCACCGCTCCGGTTTGAAACGTGCGCTGAAAGCGTTTTGGCAGAGCCTGTTCGCGCTGCAGCTCCACCTCGTGATCGCCCGGCTTGACGTTCGATACATTTGCGTTCCCATCGGCCCCGATCATGGCAACCAGCTCTTTATCGACATACACCATGGTGCCCGGAAGCGCTCCTTTGATTGCGAGCGTTGCAATTTGCGGCGCCGGTTGCAAACGGAACTGCAAAGCGGCCTCTTCGGCCTTCTTCACCTGCACGTCTTCAGGCGGCGGATCGATGAATCCATTCTTGTGGACCCGAATCGTGTAGTCGCCGACTTTGAGAGGAATGCGAAGCTGTCCGCGATCGGTTTTACGCCGGTACGGAGAATCGTTGATATAGACGTCGACGCCATCCTGCCCAGTCATCACGATCACCGTTCCGTCATTCGGATCGGATTTGACGTATACCGTCAGAGCCGGCGCAGGCGTGTAAGTAAGCACGAACCTCTGCCGGTCTTTATCCTGCGTGACCTGCAGGTCGTGGTCGGTCTTTCCTAAATTGTCGAGCGTCAAACCATCGGTTCCCACATCGCCGGCCGGTTTACCATCCAGCGATACCTGTGAGTTTTCTGCGTTTGTAATCAGGTGCCCTTCGCCGTCCTGCGCGGAGACGAGCACGGCCATCACATTCGACGCAGTCGGAAGTCCGACGACGCGCGGGGCGGCCTTTTCCGCTACATCAAAACTGAAGGCGGCATTGCCGCTTCGCCCATTGACCTGAATGGAATGCCGGCCGGGTTGCAAATTATCCAACACCAGTTCGCCGTCTTTCAGATCGACAGGAGTTGCTCCATCAATCGCCACTGTGCCAGGCACGAGGTCTGTATAGAGCCGCAGCGTTGGTGTCATGCGAACCGGGGCTGGCGCGCTTGACGCGTTCTGCACGGGGGCCGGCGCAGTGTTCGTCCCGGCGGCAGCGGGCGGTTTCTGGCCTGCTGTTTCGGTTGGAGCGAAATTGATCCGCCGCGCTGTCTGTATGAGATAGAAGAACGCCGCGAGAATGATCAGAACGAAAAACAGTGCAAGATATGTTGCCCGCTGCCATGTTTTGGTATCAACGCGGGGCACTTCAGGCGGGATTTCGGCCGCCTCGGAGATCTCATCCGGCGGTGCAGTGCGCTCGCCGGCGCGACGTGTTGTGGCGCTTTCGGCGGAGCCCGGTTTTTCCTCGCGAAGCCGCCGGGCACGGTCAATGACTTCTTCCTGGACTTCCGCCGCCAGCAACTGCGCCTCGAAATCCTCGACGCGCGCGCGCCGGACGCTCTGCAGGCGTTCATAAAGCTGCCGCAGATCGTCGACGGATGCCGCTTTCCGCGCATCGGATCGAATCTGTCTCAACTCGTCGAGGGAGGAATAAGTATGTTGAGAACGATCCACCGCGAGGAATGCTCTACTTGGCGATTATAACGGGCAGCACGGCTACACGGCGCGATTCGGGTAGTTTAATTGTAAAACTGCCGGTACTCGCCGCTCTTTACGTGCTTTATCCAATTCTGGTTGTTGCGGTACCACTCGACCGTAGCACTCAATCCGCGATCGAAGTCCATTTGCGGCGCCCAGCCTGTCTGCCGCTCCAGTTTCCGGCTCGTCAGCGCATAGCGGCGATCGTGCCAGGGCGGTCCGCGACAAAGCGCACGCCGAAGTTTCGGCGGCCGAATTCGAGCGCTGGTCGCCATGCCGGCAACGACAGCGGCCCTGGCGCCGAGAGCGGAGAAATCTCCACGCACAGTCCCACTCGATCTCTTTAGCCGCCTATGCCGCGAAGAGAAAACGACGAACAGTAGACGGGGGGCCGCCAATAGCGGCGCCATCCCCATCCACGGGAGAATAAAACTATGTCTACTGCCCCAAACAATCCATCTCCGCCCAACATCGATGAACGGCTCCAATTTCTGCTGCAATCGACAGAAAGCCTGCACAGCAACGTAGCCAGACTAGTCGAGCGCGTAGATAAGCTCGCCGAAACCAGCGAACGCCACGAGCGCGAGCTCGAGCGCTTCCGGCGAGCCATGCGCGCCGGGCTCGAAGCCTGGCTCAGTGAGAACGGCGAATAAATAAGCCGCGCTGCCGTGACGCGTGAATGCGCTCCACCGGCCAGGCTCACCGCTTGGCCAGCTCCACGCTATTCGCGATCATAACGAGCAGCACGGCTACACGGCGCGATTTGCGTAGTTTAATTCGTAGAACTGCCGGTACTCGCCGCTCTTTACATGCTTTACCCAATTCTGGTTGTTGCGGTACCACTCGACCGTAGCACTCAATCCCCGATCGAACTCCATTTGCGGCGCCCAGGCTGTCTGCCGCTCCAGTTTCCGGCTCGTCAGCGCGTAGCGGCGATCATGCCCTGGCCGGTCCGCCACCTGCGCGATCAGAGATTCCGGTTTATGGGTGGCCTTCAGAATCCGGCGCACAACCTCAATATTGGGCAACGAACAATTACCCCCAATGTTGTAGACTTCGCCTGCCTCGCCGCGCTCTAAAACGGATAACACCGCCCGGCAATGATCCTCCACATACAGCCAATCCCGGATCTGTAGCCCGTCGCCATAAACCGGCAGCGGTTTGTCTTCGAGCGCATTCGAAATCATCAGCGGGATCAATTTTTCAGGAAACTGGTACGGACCATAGTTGTTGGATGCGCGGGTGACCGACACGTTCAGCTTGTAGGTCGTGTAGTAGGACAACGCCAACAGATCCGAGGCCGCCTTGGACGCAGAGTACGGGCTGCTGGCGCGCAAGGGAGAGTTTTCGTCCGCTTCCGCCGGCGGCTCAATGCTGCCGTACACTTCATCGGTCGAGACATGCACAAATCGAGCGATTCTGTTGCGCCGCGCCGCTTCGAGCAACGCAAACGTGCCATTGAAGTTCGTTTGAATGACGGGCTCGGGCGAATGAATGCTGCGGTCGACGTGCGACTCCGCCGCAAAGTGGACCACTGCGTCGGGCGCCTCGATTTCGAAATAGATCGTCCACGGCTCGCTGGTCGCAGATGTCCGTTTGCACGAATCGATGATGAGGGTTCCCTGCGATGGGTTCGAGATTCTCGAGATTTCCAGCGTATGTCAGCTTATCGAGATTGACAATGGTATCCGCCCAGCGGTCGCGGACAGCCATCCGCACGAAGCAGGAACCGATGAACCCCGCTCCGCCCGTCACCAAAAGCTTCATTTGTGCTGCAGTTCCCAGTCGTAGGCAATACCGCTGTCGTCGTACGGAATACGCCCCTCATCGGCGGGATCGTATATACGGTCGGTGACGTAAACCAGCACGGACGGTTGATCGCCGATAACCTTATATCCATGTGCGACGCCCGGCGGGATCAACAATTGCCAGGGTCGAAGCGCTCCCACATAAAGCGTGTTCTTCACGCCGAAGGTTCTCGATCCGCGGCGTAAATCCGCCAGAGCCACTTGCAGCAAGCCCGCGGCCGGTACCCAATAGTCGGTTTGAAATTTGTGGTAGTGAAAGGCCTTGATGATGCCGGGATAGTTTAAGGCCGCCGAGACCTGCGTCGAAGCGGACGAGAAGCCCGCAACCAAACCTTGTCCCAGTCGCGCGACTTCGAGAAAATAACCGCGATCGTCGGGCCAGACCGGAAAGGGTTTCACCTCGACACCGGCAATGAGATCGCTGCTGGATGGCGACGAAATCGCTTTGCCGATCCCCGGCTCACACGCCGGTACCGAGATCTCGATACCCGAGGCCAGCATGCCTAAGGCCGCCAGACTCATCTCTGCTTCGCTCCGCCTGCCGCCGCAAGGTGCTGATGCGCTTGCTGCCTGCGTCTTGTCTCGCAAACCAGGTTCGCCGCTCGCTGCAACGAATCGAATGTGCCTGCGTCCGTCCACCAACCCTCGAGATAGTTGAACGTCATCGTGCCTTCGGCGATGTACGCGTTATTCACATCCGTGATTTCCAGTTCCCCGCGAGCCGACGGGCTCAGTGTCATCGTTTTCTTGAACACCGTCTCGTCGTACATGTAGATTCCGGTGACGGCGTAGTTCGATTTTGGATGAGCCGGTTTCTCTTCGATCCCGACGATGCGTTCTCCTTGAATCTCAGCCACCCCGAAGCGCTCGGCATCGGGTACCTCTTTCAACAGAATCTTGGCTCCCCGCTCCTGGCGCTCAAACGCGCAAACCGCATCTCGAATGGAACCTTCGATGATGTTGTCGCCGAGGACGACGCAGATTCTGCTGCCTTCGGCAAAATGTTCGGCCAGAGCAAGCGCTTCGGCAATGCCTCCTTCGCCCTCCTGGTAGGTGTAATTAATATGTTTTAGACCGAATTCTTTCCCATTGGCAAGCAATCGGAGGAAATCACCCGAATTTCTGCCGCCCGTCACGACCAGCAGATCGCGTATACCTGCCTCGACAAGCGTCTGAATGGGGTAGTAAATCATGGGCTTGTCATAAATGGGAAGCAGGTGCTTGTTCGTGATCTTTGTCAGCGGGAACAAGCGGCTTCCAGTACCGCCGGCAAGGACAACACCTTTCATAAACCCTTGATGTTAACAGGTGGAGTAAACATTTCTACTGGAACGTGGACGCGTTCAGCAGTGCCAGTTCACCAGGTTAATCGAGCTTTAACCTGGATCGCGGATCCGGTTGTACGCGCGGCCCTCGATTCCGCAACCGGCGCGCAAGCTGCCGCAACAGGAGCAATACTATGGCGACCGCGATCGCCGCTTTGGGCATAAATCCCGCCGGCGCCGACCCGTTCAGATAGAGAATCGTCAGAACGATAACGATCAGCAGAAGTCCGGCTGTCCAGACGCTCATGGAGGAGCGCAAGGCCGCCCGGCGCTGTTCTTCCGCGCGAGCTTCATACTTATTCATGGCAGCCCGCCTTCAGGTTACATCAACTTCGGTGAAGCGGGGGGAGAACCCGGAGCCTCTGATAGCCTTCAATCTGATGGCCGATTTGCAGCGCTGTGCGCTGCTCGCTTTCCTCTTTACCGTCGTCAGCTTTCCGCAATCGCCACCCACTGCCGGACCTACTTTCCAGATAGACCGGCGGGACCTGACTCGTTCCCTGAAAATGGTGTTCTATGGAGATACACGTTTCACAACCTGGCGATTCGCTGGAAACGTGACCTCGCCTTGGGCGCGTCGCGCGCTGATTGAAAAAATTGCATCGGAACGGCCCGACGCTCTATTTATTTCTGGCGATATCCCGTTTCAAGGAGCCCAGAGGGCCGATTATCACGTATTTTTCAGTGAAAGCGCGATCTGGCGAAGGGACCATTTGCGTGTTTACCCAGTGCTCGGGAATCACGAATTCTACGCCAGGGACTTTGTGCCAAGCCGCCAAAGAGGTCTCCAAAACTGGTGGGAGGCGTTTCCGTTCCTGAAGGGGATGCAGTGGTACTCGGTGCAACTCGGCGATCAGATCTACGCGCTGTGCCTCGATTCGAATTTCGGCGCGCTGAAATCCGGAAGCGCCCAAAGGATCTGGATTGACCGGCAGCTCGCGGCACTGCCGGAATCCATCGGCTACGTTTTCGTCGTTCTCCACCATGCGGGCAGTGGAGATTACCTCGAGCGTCAAGGACACAAACGCAGCCAGGACACGAGCGCGAGCGATTTGGATCCTTATCTGGAGCGCAAACAGCAGAATATGCGTGCTCGGATCGTCGTGATCTCAGGCCACGTTCACAATTACGGGCGTCTGGAGAGAAATGGAGTCGTGTATATCATCAGCGGCGGCGGCGGAGCCCATCCGGTATTTTTCCGGCGCCAAACCGACGACAAATTTCGAGGCAAGGATCTGGTACGCAACGGTCACGCGCTTCCGAATTACAATTACCTCGTTTGTGAGCTCGATTCGAGCGGGCTGCACGCCGGCATGGTCCGAATCTCCAATCCGGAAGCGCTTTCGGGAACGGCAAGCTGGGACACACCGGACACGTTCACGATGCCGGCGCCGAAATCGTAGGATTACTGCTCCGGTCCCAAAATCTGGTTCAGCTCTGCGAGGCGGCGATCGAGCTCATGACGAAGTGCCTGGTAGCGCACAAGGGCGTCCCGGCCAATTTTCTGATCGGTGCTGTCGGTCATGCTGTACAGGTAAACGATCTGCGTTTGTAACTCGGGCTTGCTGTAGCGAATGCGCGGCGTGATCAAGTGAGACGCGAGTTCGTTCAACCTGGCAAGTTTTTCCGCATCGGCGCCGGTCGCACCGTGAAGGCTGGTTTGCGCCGCCCGCACGCGCGCCACGGCTTCATTCACTTCGCTTACCAGTTCGCGCGCACGTACGTTCTGGTCGAACTGCTCGCGCAAATCCGCCATGGTCACGCCCGATTTTGTAATCCGCGGATCTTCGACGATCGTCAGCGGTTTGGTCGATGTCCACGAACCCACCGTCAGACGCACGTTGTAGTTCCCTGGAACCGCTACAGGACCGTTCGGACCTTCAGGATGCGCGGCGCTTTGCCATGGACCCGGATAGCGAAAGTCCCAAGTGAAGCGATGCATGCCGGCCGTCTTGTCGAGGCGAACGGGCGCAGGCCGCGGCCGGAATCCAGCTTCTTCGTCTTCGCTTGGCGTCTCCTCGCGTTCGCGGTTCGGGCGCTCCGCTGTTGCGGCGCTCGAAAAGGTTCGCACAGCGTGACCGGCGGCATCCAAGATCTCGAGCTTGATGTCATCGGACGGAGTGGTCCTCAGGTAATAATCGATGGTCGCGCCGGGACGTGGATATTGCGGCACTGGCAGATCGTGGCCCAAACCCGGAATTCCGCCACGCGCCGGAGTGCGAATGGCCATGCGGGGCACGAACAGAAAGGCCTGCGAAGCGGAAACGCCGGCTTTCCATTGATGCAGGGGCGTCAAGTTGTCTAATATCCAGAACGATCGTCCCTGGGTCGAGACGACTAGATCTTTATGCGACACCTTGATGTCCGTTACGGGCGTCACGGGCAAGTTCAATTGAAACCGCTGCCATTGCGCGCCGTTATTAAAGGAGATGTAGATGCCAAATTCGGTTCCCGCGTACAGCAGTCCTTCGCGATCCGGGTCTTCACGCACGACGCGCGTGGGCTCATCTGCCGCAATGCCGTTCTTGCCGTCGGTCAGGCGCGTCCAGGTTTTGCCGAAATCGCCTGTCCGGTAGATGTAAGGCGCAAAGTCTCCGAGCAGATACCGATACATCGCGACATACGCCGTTCCCGCATGGTGCGGGCTGGGTTCGATGTTCTGTACGCGGCCACCCGGTGCGATATCTTTCGGCGTCACGTTGGACCAGGTTTTCCCGTCGTCGCGCGTCACGTAGATGGGACCGTCATTCGAACCCGTCCAGATCACGCCGCGTTGCACGGGCGATTCACGAATCGCATAAAGCGTGCTGTACACTTCCTCGCCCGTAGCATCGCGTGTAATCGGTTCGCCGCTGGCGCCTTGGGTGCCCGGCGGGTGCGCCGTTAAGTCGGGGCTGATGCGTTCCCAGATCACGCCGCCATCGCGCGAGCGATGCAAATATTGCGAGCCGTAATAGACGGTATGCGGTTCGTGCGGCGAAACCTCCATCGGAGCGACGCGCTGAAACCGGTACATCAAGTCGCTGCCCGCGTTGCCATACAGCGATTCGGCGCCAACCCAGTACCGCTCTTCATCGTTGGTGTTCATGTCCTGTCGCGTGAACTGGCCTTTGCAGCCGCCGTAGACGATCTGCGGATCGTCACGGTCCGAAATAATAGGACCGGTTTCGCAGCCCGGTCCTACGCGAAACTCCTGTCCGGTGGGAACGGGAAAGCTTGGTGCGATGACCGTCGTGTTGTCCTGCTGCGCGCCGTACACGCGGTACGGATATTGATTGTCTGTCGCAACCTGGTAGATTTCAGCCGTCGGCTGATTCGCTTGCGTGCTCCAGGTTCGTCCGCCATCGAGCGACACGTTCGCGCCGCCGTCGTTCGCCTGGATCATGTCATTCGAGTTCTTCGGGTTGATCCAGACATCGTGATTATCGCCGTGCGGAACCGGTGAGGTATGAAACGTCTTTCCGCCATCCGTACTTTTGAACCACCCTTCGTCTCCGATCCACACGACATCTGCGTTATTCGGATCGACACCTAGAGTCGTGTAGTAGAAGGGTCGCGTGATCAGAGAGGGTGAGCCGTTGATTAGCGTCCAATTCGTGCCCGTATCTTCGGAGCGGTACAAACCGGATCCCGGCTTGGCTTCGATCAGCGCGTAGATTCGCTGCGGATTTGCCGCGGAAATGGCGACATTACTGCGCCCGAATAGCTCACCTGGCAGGCCGCCCGCGAGCTTTGCCCAATGCTCGCCCGCATCCGTGCTTTTGTAGATACCGCCATCGCGTGAGCCGCTGACGATGGTCCACGGTTTTCGCCGGCCATGCCAGATACAGGCAAATATCACGCTCGGATTGCCCGGCTGAAACTCAAGATCGGCAGCCCCAAGCTCGTCGGAAATGTACAAAACTTTTTGCCAGCTATTCCCACCATCCATCGACCGAAAAACGCCGCGGTCGGGATTCGGTATGAATGGATTGCCGAGCGCGGCAACGTAGACGATGTCGGGATTTGTTGGGTGCACCCGAATCGTGGCGATCTGGCCAACATCGTGCAGCCCGATGAAGCGCCAGGTTTTGCCGGCGTCCATCGATTTATATATTCCATGCCCGATCGACACATTGCTCCGGATCTTCGACGAGCCCGTCCCGGCGTATACGACGTTCGGATCGGAAAGCGAAACGTCGATGGCACCCATCGAAGCCACCGAAAAGAAGCCATCCGATATATTCGTCCAGGTATGACCCGCGTCCGTGGTCTTCCAAACGCCGCCGCCGGTGGAACCCATATAGAACGTATAGGGCTCACTGGGTACTCCTGTCACGGCGGTCACGCGGCCGCCTCGATACGGCCCGATCATCCGGTAATGCAGGCCGGTCCACTGATCCTGGTTGAATATTTCGCTGCCGGCTTGCGCGTAAACCGCAATCGCCAGCATGAATGCAGCAGCGCCGCACGCGATAGCTTTTCGCTTGCTCATTACTTCTGTAGTTATACATGACCGCGAGGAAGGCTCAATTGGATACAGCAAACGCCGGATTCAGACGTAATTCATGCCGTTGTAACGTAGTTGTAACAGGTTGTCGGTTACTCTGTCGGTGATAATCGAAAGGGCATAAGGACATGAGGAAGATAGCGCTGATTGAAGACGATGCCGATCTGTTCGGATTGGTACGGTACAACCTCGAAAAAGAGGGCTTTGCCGTTGTAGGGTCGCAGACGGGTAAGGGCGTCATCGAACTTTGCCGCCGGGAACGCCCGGATCTGATTCTGCTCGACATCATGCTGCCCGACTCCGATGGGCTGGAAATCTGCAAAGGCATCCGGCAGCATCCGGACCTGGCGCCGATTCCGGTCATTTTCCTCACGGCGCGAGCGTCGGAAACGGACCGGATCGTCGGCTTGGAGCTCGGCGCGAACGATTACATAGTGAAGCCATTCTTCGTGCGCGAGCTGATGGCCCGCATCAAGATTCAATTCCGGGGTCAGGCTAGCGCGACGCGAGTTTTGAAAGCCGCGAATCTGGAACTCGATCGCAGCCGGTGCGAAGCGCGTCTCAACGGCGCATTTCTCACGCTGACTGCTACTGAGTTTCGGTTGCTGGAATTTCTCATGAGCCGGCCGGGCGTGGTTTTCAGCCGGGAGCAATTGCTGGATGCGGTTTGGGGCCATGATCGGGCGGTGACGGATCGCACGGTGGATGTCTACATTCTGCGTCTGCGGCAAAAGATCGAGTCCGATCACGCAAACCCGCTTCTCATTCGCTCCGTTCGAGGATTCGGCTACAGTTTCAACAACGCCGGATTGCCTGAGAGCATGGAGCAGGCGGATGCGGCAGCAGTAGCGCAATAGGCACCCGGTCGCATGGCGGTACAGCCTTCCATTGAGAACGCGCGGTCGCAGTAACGACGACCGTCCGCTGGGCGGCATTCGACGGCTAGGCCGTGTCTCCTAAGAATCCCTGACAGGACGATCTTGCAAGCCGGTGCGCTACGCCGCAGCAGGCGGTCCGAACCAAGTGGTCAGTGCGTCGGCGAGCCCCACCTGGGTCAGATCTCCCACCCAGGCCACATATCCGTCGGGCCGAACCAAAACGGCGGTGGGAGCAGTGACCGCCCCGAGTGCCGGAAGCTCCCACGTGCCGACGTACTTGGCGTCGATCAACTGAACGCGATCTGCCCACGGAGTGATGTCGAAGCCGCCGGGCTCACCGAGGTTGAGGAGCACCGGCCGGGCATCGTGGAGCAGCGTGAAGACCCGTAGCGGGCCGTTGGCGGTGACCAGATCGAGATCGGGCATGCGGCGACCGAGCAAGGGGTGTCCCTCGCCAAGGTCGTAATGAACGTCCAGACCCGACATCTCCGCGGCCAATCGTCTGCGAGGCTCGTCCATGCTGAGCAGCTCTGAGACGTAGTCTCCCAGGGCCTTCGTGCGGTCGTCCGGGCGGCGAAGCGTGACTGTCGCCATCGTGTTGCGCAGCACGCGGGCAGCGACAGGGTGCCGCTCGGCGTGGTAGGTATCCAGGAGGCTTTCTGGCGACGTCCGGTTGACCACCTGGGCCAGCTTCCATCCCAGGTTCACCGCATCCTGCACACCGATGTTAAGACCCTGACCACCCACCGGGGGATGCACGTGTGCGGCGTCGCCGGCCAGCAGGACCCGTCTGTCGCGGTAGGTCGCGGCCTGGCGAGTCATGTCGGTGAACCTGGAGATCCAGGTGGGACTGTGGATCCCGTAATCCGTGCCGTAGACGGCGATCAGCGCCTCGCTGACATCGCGCAGGGTCGGTTCACTGGCGGGTCCCACCCGCTGTTCGGTCAGCACGACCCGCCCCCGCCTTCCATCCTCTAACTTTCCGAACCCATGCGTGCCAATGGCGTCGTGGCGGAAACCCCATGCCGGCTCCTCGGATGTCTCCGCCTCGGCGATCAACCAGCTCGTCGTCGGATCCCACCCGGGGAACTCGATGCCGGCTGCTTTACGGATCACACTGCGTCCTCCATCGCAGCCGACGAGATATTCCGCCCGCAGCGACTTGCCGTCGGACAGCTCGAGGTCGACGCCGGTGTCGTCCTGCGCGAAGCCCGTCACTTCACGTTCGCGATGGATCGGCACCGCCAGCTCGCCGACCCAGTCGGCCAGGATGCGCTCGATGTGGTTCTGCCACAGCCCGAGCACGTAGTTGTGCCGGGTGGGAAAGTCGCTGATGTCCAGAGGGACGTGGAAGTGCACGACTTTATGCATCTGTCCCTGCGAGAGGAACCGGTCGGCGATTCCACGCTGGTCGAGCACCTCGATGGTGCGTGAGTGCAGACCGCCCGCGCGCGAGCCGGCGAGGTCCTGGCTGGCGCGCCGCTCGACAATGGCGACCTCGACCCCCGCCAGCGCCAGTTCGCCCGCCAACATCAGCCCCGTCGGACCTCCTCCGGCGATCACCACCGCATGGTCGGTCATCGCCACACTCCGGGAGACATCACGCCGGTCGCAACCAGCGCCCCCAGCTTTATTGCGGCTCCCACCATTGATTCGACGTCCCCGCTCGATCCATACATCGACAACAACACACGCATTCGCGACTCCCCTTTCCGTAGGTTTGGCTTCGGCCGACAATTATGCGGCACGTCCCGGGTCTTGCCGCAAGCCCCCCGGTGCGCGTTATCCTGAAAGTGGCAGGGAGCGAGGTACTCTCCTGAACCACGAGTTTTTCCCCTCTTCAGCGAAGCCGGCTCGAACATCATCGACAGCGTCGCCACTCCGATGTTGGCGCGCTCCGGGTTCGTGATCGCCGCTGTAGCGAACACCGCCGCCCCTGTCGCACAGAGCCTAGTTCTAGAACTGAAGGGGTCAGCGATGAAAGCTGTGCGGGCCGGCCTGATGCTCCTTTGTCATTGCCCTGAAGATCAGCTCGCAACAGAGAAGCCCTAATCCAAGAAGCGCCGCGCTTGTCGCCCAGCCCAGGTGCGAAGGGCGATAGGAAAACACAACGATCGAGTCGCCCTTCGGCAGGTTGAGCGTCTGAAAAATACTCGGCGAGCGCCGTATCGCCGTTTCGCGGCCGTTGAGACTGGCACGCCAGCCGGAATAAAAAAGCTCACGTCTGCTCAGCACGGCCGGAGCATCGCATCTTGCGCTCACCACTTGGCGCGACTTGGCCAAGATTTGGCAAGGGCCGCCCCGCACTTCAAAATAGTCGCTCGGATCGGGCAATTCAAAGATGGCTACTATGTTGTCACGATAGACACACTTCGCGTCTATACCGGCTAGCGGATTCGGCTGCAAGCCTACGAGAACGTACTTCACAGCGGCATCTTCGAATCCCGCCAGGTTCGACCGGAGAGCCGCTTCTCGAGCTGCCATCGGCGGCGGATAAGAGCCAATGAACAGAGCTGTGTCGGCACCGGGATCCAGCGCCGACGAAGCGTAGTGGCTCCAGCTCGCCGGGACGATAGCGAGGTTGTAGTTGAGAGAAGCGACTTGAAAATAGTTTGCGTAATTCGGGACAACGGGTCCAAACGTATAAAACCGTTCGAGTCCAAGATGTTGTCGAAGAAAGCGGACGGGGCCGAGGTCGATTTCAGTGCGTGACGGGATAGAAAGCAGCGGCAAGGAAAACAGCAGCATTGCATCCGCAATCATCATGCGCCCAGTAAGGCTCGCGCCTTCTGAGTGGGACGCCGTAAACACAGCGCGGTAATTGCAACGAGCGCTATCAGACCCCATGCCAGAGAACCACATAACCAACCGGCGTACTGGGGCTCGCCATGGAGAAGGCGAGCGATCAGCCGCCCCGAGACCCACATCGCCGCGGCGCCACAAGCGAGTGTAATGCCGAAAGCCGAAAGCACGCGACGCATGCTGGTTTCGCCTCGCCTCCAGTCGTCCAGCGCGTATCCCGCAAGCACCGCACCGGCCATTTCCCACGAAGTTTCGCTATAGCGAAACATGGCGATAGAGTCCATACCGGGAATCGCGTGAAAGATCTGGAAAAACCCCGGGACATTTAGGGTCCGAAGAATGAAAGGAGTTATCCAGATTGCGATTGTCCAGCGTAGTCCGCGATCCGTCCGTTTTCCAGTCAGCGCCAAAATCGCGAGCAGAAGCAGCGTCAGTCCGAAATAGCCTCCGACGCCACCCCACAGCGCGTCCAACTGGCCTGTTGAATCCGCGTGGCCGAAAGCGCCGATGGGACCAAATATGTAAGGCAACAAGAAGACCGCCGCTCCCGGAGTCGGCAAAGTGAGAATGCCCATTTCGTGATGTAAACCGGAAGAGTTGATAAACTCCCATAGCGGAATGACCGCCGGAGCGGCGAGAAGCAGACCAGCCAGACCGCCGGTGAGGATTTTGCCTGCCAACCGTGCTCGCACCGCAACGGGGGCAACGGCCAAACGCTGAATGGCCCAGACCAAGGCCAGCAAGCCATCTAAAAAGGCGGTTTCCGGAAAGCCGGCGTATAACGAGTAAGCAATCGCGATTGCAATGAGCGCCGAACCACCCGGCCGTCTTTTTTGGGCGAGTGTAAACGATCGCTCGATACCCAATACGAACAGTGGTAGAAAAGGAACCGGCGTTATGGGCGCGTGTGCGAACCAGGCGAATGTTCCATTGAACTGATACAAAACGCCGCCGAGCACGGCTGCGAAACGGGTCATGCCGAGCTGGCGCAGCAACAGGTACATCGCAACCCCGGCGAAAATCTGTAAAGCGATTTTTAAATAGCCTACTCCAGAGGCGAAATGCAGCAGCAATACGAACGGAAGAAAAAGGGAGCTCGCTTGCATTTCAGCCGCGAGAGGAAAACCCACACCACTGTAAGGATTCCACCAGGGAACGACTCCCTGCAGCCAATCGTCGGCAGAAAGCTTGCCCTGCGCCTGAGTCGTAAATCCCGCATTCGGATCGAGCCACGCGCTCCCCGGCGCAACGCTCACCTGGGGGCCGATCGCTAAACCGGAAAGCTCAGAGAGCGGATCGTAGGACAGCGAATAAACCGCCAGAGGCAAATAGGCGATAACCGTGAGCAGAATCAGAGCGAGGCAGCAAACAACGTCTTTTCTAACAGAATTGGAAGTGGCGGAGGCGGTCACTCGTGCACGAAGTGTTCCGAAACCGTTACCGACTCTCTCGACCGGTTCGCGCTCGACCACGGCAATTATGCCGACTGCGAGCAGCACGCAAAAGCCGAGCAGCAGCAAGCGAATGTTGCCGAAAAGAAATGCACGCCGCAAGCGCAGCCGCCGATGCAGCCGAAATGTTACGCCCGGATCATTCCCGCCTGGTTCAGTGGACAAGACGACCTCGGTGGGGAATTCCGTGCGGCTCACGATCTGATGAAAAGGAACGATATCAGCGGGCGGGATCGTGAGAAGCAAATGTCCCGACTGGCGGACGGATATGTTCTTGATCGTCACTGTACCCGATGTCACCAGGGGGTCGAAACGCAAGGAACCGATGTTGTCCGCAGGGAGGCGAAATACGAGCGTTTGAAAACTGCTTAGAGAATGTGAAAGGACCCGAACCGAAATCGAGTCGCTTTCGCTGTATCCGTGACCTGTGTCGAAATACAACTGCGCGATGGAAGATGTCGTTGAGGACATTTCCAGCGTGAGCTGCAAGTCGGGCGTTCGAGTGAAAACATAGACCGCGAACAGCCCCGCACAGATTCCCAGCACGAGAGCTGTCTTCTTGAGATAGCTAGCCGGAAGCGCAGTTGTTCTCATGTGCTCTCTTCGCGCAGCGGCCTTTTCGAGGACGCAACTTACCAGGGTACAAGCGCGAATTACGCGCCGGCTTTCTGAATCCGGAATGGAATAATAACTTGCATGAGATTGCGACCATTGGTGCTCGTGAGTATCATCCTGCCGGTAATTGCGGGCGAGCAGCCTGCGAACATGCGCGGGTACCTCAACAAGGACGTTGCCGAAGAACAGAAGGTGGAGCAAGAGGCGCGAGCGATTCCGGATTCGACTCGCCTGCGCCAGGATTTGGAATATCTCGCAGCGCATCCGCACCATGCCGGCTCGCCAGGATCGAAAGCGAATGCGGAGCACATTCTGGGAATGATGCAAGGCTGGGGGCTCGATGCGCACATCGAACATTTGAAGCGCTGATGCCGTATCCGACGGTTCGCGAAGTGCAAGTGATCGGACCGCGGCCGTACACAGCCAAGTTAAAGGAACCACCTGTTCCGGAAGATCCGACCAGCGGCCAGACCGGGCAATTGCCGCCATACAACGCCTACGGCGCGACGGGCGATGTAACCGGCGAAGTGGTGTATGCGAATTTCGGCGTACCTGAAGATTACGAATGGCTGGCGAAACAGGGCATCGATGTAAAGGGCAAAATCGTCATCGCCCGTTACGGCAAAAGCTGGCGCGGCATTAAGCCGAAGGTAGCGGCCGAGCACGGAGCCATCGCTTGTCTGATTTATTCCGATCCTCATGAAGACGGATATTTCGAAGCGGACACTTATCCGAAAGGGCCGATGCGGCCGCCTTACGGAGCACAGCGCGGAAGCGTGATGGACATGCCGCTGTATCCGGGCGATCCGCTGTCTCCGGGGTGGGCTTCTGAAAAAGGCTCGAAGCGGCTGCCGATTTCCGAGGCGAAGAGTTTGGTGAAAATTCCGGTGCTCCCGTTATCGTACGCAGATGCGCAGCCGATTCTGGAACAACTCACGGGACCTGTGGTGCCTCGCGATTGGCGAGGTTCTCTCGCGATTACGTATCATGCCGGTCCTGGCGCCACTCGCGTTCACATGAAGACGGATTACGACTGGACCAGTAAGCCGCTTTATGACGTGATCGCCACCATTCCTGGATCGGAATCGCCCGATCAATGGGTGATTGCCGGCAATCATCAGGATGCTTGGGTGAATGGCGCCGACGATCCCATTTCGGGCGCCGTTGCGCTGCTGGAAACCGCGCGCGCACTCGCTGCGCTTCAAAAACAGGGATGGAGACCCAAGCGAACCATCAAAATCGCGCTTTGGGACGGTGAAGAGTTCGGATTGCTGGGTTCGACCGAATGGGCCGAAAAACATCAGGACGAGCTAAAGCAGAAAGCGGTCGCGTATTTCAATTCCGACAGCACGGCCAAAGGCTGGCTGCGGGTGAGCGGTTCGCATACTCTGGAAGAATTTGTGACACAAGTAGCAAGCTCGATCGAGCAGCCCGGCTCCAACACGAACCTGGTTGACGCGTCGCTGCACCATCCGGCCCGCGAAGGTCAGGAGGAAGCGGCACCATCGAAAAAAGAACATGGATTCACGATCGGAGCTCTCGGCGCCGGTTCCGATTACGTTGCGTTTATCGATTACCTGGGCGTGGCCAGCATGAACGAGGGTTTCGGCGGTGACGCGAAGAGTGGAATTTATCATTCCGCGTACGATTCCATCTACTGGTACGAACATTTTTCAGATAGCGACTTTGTGGATGGACGGGCACTATCGCAGTACACCGCCAGTGCACTTGCCCGGCTGGCCGATTCTTCGATTCTGCCGTTTGAGTTTGGCCATTTTGCGAAGACCGTGACCAGCTACGTAGACGAGATTGAAAAAGAGGCGCAAAAGAGCGGACAAACGCTCGATTTTTCCGCTTTGCGCAAACAGCTCGATGCATTGAAGCAGAGCGGCGAAAAGTATGACGGTCTGCTTCAGAGTGCGATGGCAAAGAATGCGCTGGATGCGCAGCGCCTGAATGGGTTAAACCAAACACTACTAAAGACTGAACGCGTGCTTACGCGTCCGGAAGGGCTGCCGAACCGGGAATGGTACAAGCATCAAATCTATGCGCCCGGTTTCTACACCGGGTATGGAGTGAAGACGCTGCCGGGTATTCGCGAGGCGGTGGATAGCAAGAACTGGAGCCTCGCGCAAAAGGAGACGCTAGTTGTGGAACAGTGCCTCGCGCAGATGAACCAAGTGGTGGATCAAGCGATCGATCAGCTCTCAGGCCTCTAGAGTCAGCGCATAGAGAAGCCGGAAACGCTCTGGATTTCGGCGTCTTGCTCTTCGACGTGGCGAACATGCGCCATGCGCGGGCCAACATGCAGCGCCGCAGCGAGATCGCTCAATTGCGCGGGCGATCCGACTGCAAAAACTTCCACGCGTCCATCGGCGAGGTTTCGCGCCCAGCCGGAAAGGCCGAGAGACCTGGCCTTCCGTTGTACGAAATCGCGAAATCCGACTCCCTGTACGGTCCCTGCGACAAACCATCGTTTTGCGGCTTTGCCGTCCATAGAAACATTTTGGGCTACGCGCGTTTGCCACACTGAAAGAACGCATGGCCTTTCCGCTTCACCGCCCGCGGCGTCTCCGTTCTTCCGAACCGATCCGGCGGCTTGCCAGGGAATCCAGCCTCGTACCGTCGCAGCTCATTCTGCCGCTGTTCGTATGCACGGGCGAAGGCATTCGGAGGGAGATCGGCTCCATGCCGGGTCATGCGCAGCTCTCGATAGACAATCTCATTCGGGAAGCGGAAGAGTGCAAAGCCTTGGGTCTGGGCGGGGTGATTCTCTTCGGAATTCCGGAATCCAAAGACGAATTCGCTTCCGGCGCTTATTCGCCGGACGGTATCGCGCAGCAAGCCGTTCGGGCACTTAAGCGGAACGTTCGCGACCTGCTGGTGATTACGGATGTCTGCAACTGCGAATACACCAGTCATGGGCATTGCGGTCTCGTCAAAGATGGAGAGATAGACAACGACGCCACGCTCGAATGGCTCGCGAAGACGGCGGTTTCGCATGTCGAGGCGGGCGCCGATATCGTGGCTCCCAGCGACATGATGGACGGCCGCGTGGCGGCGATTCGTAAGGCGCTGGATGCGGCAGGTCACCTGACGACGCCGATCCTTTCGTATGCAGCGAAATATGCTTCGGTCTTCTATGGGCCCTTTCGCGAAGCGGCCGGCTCGACGCCTCAATTCGGCGATCGCCGCAGCTACCAAATGGACCCGGCGAATGGCCGTGAGGCGCTGCGCGAGATTCGACTCGATCTGGAAGAAGGCGCGGACATGATCCTGGTGAAACCCGCCATGCCTTATCTCGATATCCTGCGCGACGCGCGTGCGGAGTTCGATGTACCGCTGGGCGCCTATCAGGTGAGCGGCGAATTCAGCATGATTGTGGCGGCGGCAGCAAACGGATGGCTCGATCTCGACAGAACGATTGTGGAATCGCTGACGTGCATACGCCGCGCCGGTGCAGATTTTATTCTGACGTACTTTGCGAAGCGGGCAACCGAGCTGTTCGGGTAACAGCCAGAGTTCTTACGGCTGCGGAAGCTTTCCCGCCAGATAAACTCGTTCCGGCTCCACGCGACGGCCAGGGCCCTGGTTACGAACGATGTGCATCGCTACGGCTTGTCCGGGCTTCAAGGCCGACTCGAGGCGAATCACGTCATCGGGCGAAGAAACCGCATGCCGGTTGATGGAAAGAATAGCGTCGCCTTCCGTCATTCCGATATCGTCGGCGAACGAGCCGGGATCGACGGCAACGACTCTCACGCCATCTTTATTGTCGATCTGGAGATCCTGGCGCTCTTTCTGCGTAAGGCGCACGATCATCATGCCAAATTTGGCCGGAGCGATCTGGCTCGAAGGCTGAATGGGCGGCGGCGGAGTATCTGTGACCCGCGGCTGGCCTTTCCAAACCACCGAGCGCTCCGCAATCGTCACTTTGAAATCGAGGCGCTTGCCATCTCGATCGACGCTGAATAAGGCGTTTGAGCCAATTGTCAAGTCGGCCACTTTGGTCACCAGGTCCTCTCCATCCTTAATGGGATGGTCGTTCATCGCCAGGATGACGTCATCGTCTTTCATGCCGGCTTTGCCTGCGGGCCCATCGGGGGAAACTTTATCCACCAGCACGCCGTGATCGAGACCAAACGCCTGCAGCGCGTCGATCTCGCTGCCCCTGCGGCTCCAGGTGATTCCGATCGAGCCGCGCACGACCCTGCCTTCTCGAATAATGTCGTTGTAGACCTTAACCGCCATATTCGAGGGAAGGGCGAATCCGATGCCCTCATAGGACCCGCTGTGCGTCGCAATCATCGTGTTGACGCCGATCACTTCGCCGCGAATGTTCAAAAGAGGTCCGCCGCTGTTACCCGGATTAATGGCGGCATCGGTCTGTAGAAAGTCCTGAAACGATTCGACAGGCAGATCGCGGCTGGTACGCTTTGCGCTGACGATTCCGGCCGTCACGGTCGCCTGCAGCCCAAAAGGCGAACCGATCGCAATCACCCAATCGCCTACCTGGACGCTGTCCGAATTGCCGATTTGCACGGGAACAAGTGGTTCTTTCGTGTCGATTTTGATCACTGCGAGATCAGTCTCTTTGTCGTATCCGACGACGCGCCCCCGGTATTCGCTACCGTTGTCGCCCGCGAGCTTGACCTTGATGCGATCCGCCTTATCGATCACGTGATGATTAGTGATGATGTAGCCGTTTTTATCTACGACAAAACCGGTCCCGGAGCCTTCGGTACGGAAGGAGCGCGGCTCCGGAGTGCCGAAGAAACGGTGGAACATATCCGACGGGTCGGGAGTCTGCGGCTGATCGCTGTCGTCGTTCTCGTCTTCGTCGGCGTGCGGCGCGCGCTTGCCGGCTTTCGGGAGATAGTCGGATTCGATATAGACGACCGAGGGTTCGACGCGCTTGGTGAGTTTCGTAAATTCGTTCGAAATCGGCGTCGCTTGCGGAATCGTAAGCGGCGTCGCATCGGGCGCAGTCGCCGGTCCCTGCCGCTCTGCTTTCACACCCGTGTTGATGATGGTGCCGATGACGATACCGATAACCAGGGTAACGAGCAGCAGCGCGAAGCTAAGCAGCTTCAACTGCTTCTTTGTCTGAGGAAACGGCATGCGGGGAAGACTCTTTCGACCTGTATCTAACAGTATAGAGAAGTTGGCGGCACGGCTCGAGCGGAGCGGAGACAGAGTTTCGCGTACGGGAATGATGAACATGTTTCATCGTTCTTAGTAGTGGCAATACCAGGCGTGGCCTGCGCGTGTAATTCAGAACAGGCGTGTGGGGCGTTCGCCGATTTTGTTCCAGGGCGGCCAAGCCTGGGCGAGATAGTAGCCGAGAGCGTCGCTCAGGTGGGTGCGCATGCGATCGGATTTATCGAGTTCGGTGGTGGGCTGGCCGAATGAATCGGCGCGCCAGCAGACGCGCTCGAGATCAACAATCAGTTCTTTGCATTTGGGATCGATGTAGAGGCGGGTTTCGCCAGCCGCGTTTTGCAAACGGCTGTTGACGACATTGACGCGATCGCGAACGCCGGGGTTTGTGGTGGCGGCCTGGATGTGGACTGCGGCCTGGCCACGAAGTTGGGAAAAGAAATCACGGATGAGGTTCCAATCGGTCAGCGTGCCGGAGGTGCGGCGCTGATGGCCGCTAGCGTCGCCATACACATGAACGATGAGAGGGCCGCCGGTATGACGGTAGGGTTGGACGCGCTGCCAGAAATGCTCGCAGGCCATCCGGGTGTGGGCGTCTTCGAGGACGATTTCATCGAGAACCTCGAGAATCTCGCCGTTTCGTTGGGCGACGACGGAACACATGGGGTTCACGTTGAAATCGAGAGACCAGACGAGGGGCAGGTGGGCGTTATAGGCGCAGGGGCGAACGTTTTGCTCGCGCGTGAAGCTGTGATAGGCGCGGCCGAGGGCGGCAGATTCGAAGCTGGCGTCGAATTCCTGACGATAGAGACGGGCGTCGAGTTCGGTGGCAGCGCCCGCCAGTTCCTCGGGCGTAACGTTGTCGCCATCGAGGGTGGTGAAGTGAAACGCAGCCCATTGGGGGTGAGATTGAGCGGCCTGGAAGCGATCATAGAGGTGATTATGGCCCTGCGGCGTACCGATGAAGAGGGCGCGACCACGGCGATCGGCGAGAGCGGGACGAAGGACTTGGGACCAGACCTGCGGCTTCATGGTGGCAAACTCGTCGAGGACAACGAAGTCGAGGCCATCGCCACGAAGCGCGTCAACGTGATCGGCGCCGCGAAGCGCGATAGCGCCAGCGCCATGGAGGTGAATGGTGAGATCGGTTTCGACGATGGTATGGGCGGGATCATCGCGAAGTAATTCTTTGAGACGCGTCCAAGCGATGCGCTTTGCCTGACGATAGGTGGGAGCGACGTACCAGGCGATGGCATTCGGTTTTTGGGAGGCGGCGCGTAGCAGCTCGAGGAGCGCGAGCTGTGTTTTTCCGAAGCGGCGGCCGGCGACGAGCACGCGAAAACGTTTCGGGCAGGTGAAGACTTGCCACTGCGCGCGCTTGAGGCAGAATTCAGCGCGGATGTTCCTCATGCGGGGTTTTCGGCTTTCGGCTTGAACATACTGAGGTGCCGGATGACCTGGGTGGTGGATTGGGTTGTGCCGGTATCGCGCCAGCCGCAGCGCGCTTTTACCCAGAAGGTCAAGGCGGCCAAATTTTTGCCGGACACGGCGATGGAGTGGAGCTTGCTGAGCGCCTGTTCGCGGCCTTGGGCAGCGCCGCTTTGGAGCTCGAGCTTAAATATTTTCTGAAATCTTGGTAAGGCGAGAGGCAGTTGGGACGCGATGTCGTCATCGGACATGCCGATAGCGGCGAGCTCGCGAACGCGAAGCCGATCGTCGGGTGTTGGGGTGTAACGGAAGCGCGACATCGATTTCAATAAGAGGCTCTGGGGTCAGTCTCGGTTGAGTAAGGGCGGAGCGAGGTGCGGGGCGGCGGCGGAAAAGGCCTGGTTGAGAGAAGAAATGTCGAAACCGGGAGGGATCATCTTGGCGAGATCGTCGGCGAGCTTCATTTCTTCGCGTTGTTTGCGCACATTGGCGAGGGCGGTGAGGACCTCGTGCTTTTCGGCCTGGCGCGATTCGGCGGCCTGAGCGCGCTGCTGCAGAGCTAAGCCAATTTCGGCTAATTGACGTGTTTTCTTGCGCTTCTGAAGCTCGGCGGAGGCGCGTTGATAGGCGCGGTCGTGGGCGGCGTGATAGCGGACGTAACGTTCCAGGTGCTGGACGTCGACGCTGACGGGGATTTCGCCGCTTTTAACCTGCGCGGGAGTTTTCGGCTCGAGAGCAAAGCAGTTGTTCTGCAGGCGGAGGGCACGTTTAGAGAGCCAAGTGTGTTCGGCCATTTTGACGACCAACTCGATTTCGGCCTGGCCGACGGGTTGTTCGTCTTCTATGAGTTGCTGCAAGAAGGCGTCGAACTTTTCCTGTTTTTCGACTTCATCGAGGACGCGAAACCTCGCACAGAGGCCATGGAGGACGGGATTTTGCGAGACTTTGGCCTTGGTCTCAGCGGACTTTGGGCCACAGGATTTCTGTGCGTTGCGGCGATTGGCCGCGATTTGTTTGGGGGTCGCCATAGGTGGGGGAAGGGAGCCGACTGTTCCGGCTCGTATCTTGATCGAGTGTGCGGGGCGGGTGTGCGGGATGAGAGGCGCTCGGGGGCGGTAAGGCGGTGGATCTATAGGGGAAAGAAAAATTGGAAGATTTGAATTGAGTCCGGGTGAATCCGGCCGGTGGGCTGGGGACGCGTGGCAACTGTATGGCACGACAGCTTGGGCAACAACTCAGATCTAGGACATGGGTAACGGTCCAGTTCGTTCGAATTGGAGAATGCGTCCATGCCTTGGAAAGAGAGCCAAACCTCAGATGAGCGTCTGAAGTTCATTGCACAAGTGCTGTCCGTGATCTCTGTCGGCATTTCGGTATTTCGCGCAAGACCGGATATAAGTGCAAGAAACGATATGAGGTCGGCGGTCCTGCAGCGCTGGTCAACCTCAGCCGACGACCTCATAGCCATTCCGATGCCATACCCGAATCCACACGGGAGCGCCTCATCGACATGAGGCAAAAGCATCCAACGTGGGGCGCAAGGAAGGCCCATCCGCGATTACCGTGCCTCGAGCCCAGCTGGGCTTGGGCGAGTGCGAGCACGATACACCGAGCCATTGCATCAGCCGGCCTGGTTAGGGTTGCGAGGAAGCGCCGTACAGTGCCTTATGTCCAGCCGCTGATTGAAGCTACAAGGCCGAATCAGGTTTGGGCGTCCGCATCAGGCGCTTCTCATGCGGACCCCTGTCTCGCTGTACAACCCCATCATCCGGCACCTCCCGCATCATCTTGCGGAGATTCGGTACGACGAGCGTTATATTGTGCGCCCGGTGCGCAAGAATGGCACGATCCGCTGGAAAAGCAGAGAGGTGTTCATCACAGAGGTGCTCCGGCGTGAGCGCCCATTGGGCTTCTTCCGGCACCGAATGGACCATTCCAGGTCTACTTCGGACAGATGTACCTGGGAATCGTCGAAAGCGAAACGTCAACATTTAACCCAAACAGGAACGGTCTGCCGCAAACCCAAACGCACGAACACCAGCCGATTTCCGGATAGCATCGTCGTCCTGGCACAACTCGGAAAATATCCTCGCGATTCCTAAACCCTTGGCGACCAGGGCGGATGTATCCACTGCTAGCTCTGTCCGGATGGCGCAGGGTCCCGCTCGGAAACACCACGAACGCCTTCCGGTCCACGTAGGATTCGGTACATGATCTCGCGTTCGACGAGTCCAACAAGGTACAACAAGGATCACTGCGGCAACACCCATTTTTCCCGATGTCGGATTTGAACAACATACAAATTGCGGATCAGGTTTCGAAGTTCCTTTCAGAGAAGAAGCTGGACTGATCAGGTATTCAATCTCAGGGTGCTTCTGCTCATTGCAGAACGCCGGCTATGGCGACTGAATGGGTTCTCAGAGGAAAGTTACGCAATGACGGTTTCACAGAGTAGCCACAGCGTAATCGCAACTATTAGGACGCGCACAGTCCAGCGGATAAGCCGGGTTCTGAAGCTAGTTCGCGGTCCCCTGCGCTTCTCGCCTATAGCTATTGCTTGTAATTTTTTCTGTTGAGCCGCCAAGGCTTCTTCCATGTCCTCAGGCCAAGGAGGGCGTCCAGGTGCGGAATTCAAAGTTGGCATTGATTGCTCCCGATTTTCGATTTGAGTTTGTAGTCAAAATCTGACGAGGGTTAACCAAGCAGGAACGCTCTCTGGTAAGGGACGCACGAGATTTTCTCGTGCGCCCGTCCATTGAGCATGTGCGCTGTTATTGCTGTGCGGGCGTTAGCTATCGACCCGCAGATTATTGGTCACGGAGAACACTCCGGGCACGGTGTTCGCCTGGACGTTGGCAATGTTCCTGTCCCCATCCCGCCCAACAGCCCCCTCTAGTGTCACGTGGCCGTTCTTCACGATGATGTGGATAGCGTGGTAGCCAACAGGCGGATCGTTCGTTATCCCCGTCCACCAGGAAAGGCGACTGTGGAACATCGGCCCGGTCCGGTTAGAGGTGTACCTCTGCAATGCTGGTGTTCTGTAGATCCGGGCATATACCGCCGCTCGGATGCGGTCGTCGTTCGGCGAGAGAGGCAGCACTTCGATCTTGTTGCGTACCTTCGTTACCCCCTCGATGCGTTTGATAGCTTTTTCGGCATCGCTCTTCAAGGTCGGCCGTGATGCCTGGCCGAAAAGAGTGACCGCACAACCATCCACACGGAATTCCAGATTGTCGAATACGCCATAGTACGGCAGCATTGCCAGCTCATGGCGGACCTGTCCGGCTATACGCGTCTCTGAATTGTGAACAAACTTCGCTGAGCTGTACTTTATCCCCGCAGGTGTGTCTATCTTTCGCTTGCAGCGTACCGGGCAAAGTCGTTGCCAGCCCGAGTAGGGAAAGCAGTACGGCTGATCTCAAATATCGATACATCATGACTCTCCTTAGCTTTGATTTCCTTCGCAGTTGATAAGTGCAATCGGTGGGCCAGACGTGGCGCATTGGATTTGCTTGAAGAATCATGCGCCGGCAGATCAGTTCGCGTCCGTGGGTGCCTTAGAAAGCTCAGGCTTGCCTGTTTTGAGGCGGCGAGATACCGCGGCCCTATTACGGATACTGTCCCCGGTTTGACCAGAGCCACGGAATCAAAGTAGGGAGCCTCTTAGAATCACGCTTGCGATAGAGAAATAAATCACCAGTCCCGTCACATCAACCAGAGTTGCCACAAACGGCGCGGAAGCACTTGCCGGATCGAGTCCAACGCGGCGTAGAGCAAACGGAAGCATCGATCCAGCAATCGTTCCAAAGAGCACGACGCCAACGAGGCTGCACGCCACAGTGGACGCTATGACAATATTAATGCGGTCCGTAGGGCTTCCAGATTGCTTGCCAAAGCACGATTCGAGTCATGCCGATGACGGCGAGAACGCTTCCGAGAGCCAAACCGGTTGAGAATTCCCGGGAAACGACTCTCCAACAATCGCGCAGCCGCAGCTCGCCCAAAGCCATGGCGCGGATCACAAGCGTGGTTGCCTGAGAACCGGAGTTTCCTCCACTGCTGATAATGAGCGGGACGAAGAGCGCCAGCACAACAGCGCGGGCAATCTCCTGTTCGAAATAGCCCATCGCGGTTGCCGTCAACATTTCGCCAATGAAGAGAATCGTGAGCCAGCCGGCTCGCTTCTTCACCATTTGCCAAAAGCGAATGTGAAGATACGGGCCATCAAGCGCCTCCATACCTCCGACTTTTTGGATATCTTCACTCGCCTCTTGCTCGACCACGTCAACGATGTCATCGGCGGTGACGATGCCCCGCATTCGTCCCTGAGGGTCAAGGACGGGAATCGCGAGTAGATGATATTTGCTGAATAGGTGGGCTACGGCCTCTTGATCCGTCTGCTCGGAGACGGAGATGAATTTGGTCCGCATAAGCGGACCAGTTTGGATCGATCGGCTGCAAACAGATCCCGAAAGCCTACAACGCCGAGCAAGTGTTGCGCTTCATCGAGAGCGTAAGCGTAATAGATGCTCTCAACATGGCCGGCCTGATGGCGAAGATAACTGATTGCCTCGTCCATCGCCATATCGGGGCGCAGGCGAGCAAAACGAGGGTTCATCAATCCGACTGCAGCGTCCTCTTTATACGCCAGAAGCACGTTCACCTCACGGCGAGTCACGTCATCTAATTGTGCAGCGAGGCTATCGCGCTCCTCTTTTGGTGCGAGCTGAAGAAGATCGGCGGCATCGTCAGGGGGGAGGAGGCGCAACCAAATTCGGCGTTCGCCCTCAGGCAACGCCAACAACAAACGGACCTGATCGCGACTGCTCAGCTGGAGGAAAAAGCCGTCAGCCCGGTCGCGTGGAAGACTTTCGAAAGCTTCCACGCGGTCCAAGTCTGATAGATCATTCCACTCCTCGAGCAGTGCGCTATTCGTCACGACATCACAAAGAATACCGGCTTAACGTTGCTATAAATTCGGACGCTGTACGAGGAGCATGGAGCTTCCCCATGATGATTTGGCGGTTATTCAATCTTCTGCCATAGAGCGCCTTATTCTCGTCGATATCGTCGCGGAGAGTTGCGCCATTCAGTGATACGCCCGCAAACACCCCGCGTGAACGAGACCACGACAAGATCTGTGCGGTCATTCTCGCGTCTGTCTCGGCTGAAGCATTGCGCCCTACGGGTCCTGCAGCAACATCGGCACTGGCGCCTAGGGTAAATTTGCTCTGTAAGAGCCGGTGCATTCCGCTTTCATTCATGACTAACAGGACTACATCCGTTTCGGATGCCCCTATCTGCCAGCCGACGCTGCCACCCTCCATTCGCATCGCGCCAGGTGAGCTCCAACGACGACCTTCGTCACGGCAAGAGATAAAGCCGCGGCCATACTTCCCGCCAACTACAAAGGCAGCTTTCTTGACGCCTGGCACGACGACAATGCAATGAGCCTTATCTAAAAGGTCCTGCGGGATGCCTTTATCGGGCGCGCTCATGATCTCTTTGAGCACTACGCTCGCGGTATTGAGGCGATCTGAAACGTTTTCCGCGCGAGCGGTTATCGAGAAGCTGAGCATCCCGATGATGCCAGCGATTAAAGTCAAAGTACCTTGTCGCATTAGTGTCTCGCTGAAAGATTCGATTCACGCTGCTCTGAGGTGCCGGAAAACTGGTGCGTCGTTATTCTTCGCGAGGTTCTCTTGGCAGTGGAGGCAATAGCGCGTCCACGGAACCGCTGTCAGGCGCTTCGCGGAAATGGGCTCCTCGCATTCTTCGCAGATGCCGTATTCTCCGCGCTTGAGGCGTTCCAGCGCAGCATCAATGGCCTTTATCTTTTCGTAGGCGAAGTTGTTGTGCCGAATCGAGACAAACTGCTCATGGAGAATAGGTGCTTGATCCTCGACTGACAGACGGCCGCTCTGCAGAACTTCCAAACGGCCGCGGAGCTCAGATTGAACCCGCGTCTTCTCCGCAACCAGCAGTTCCGAATACTGCTGCGCTCCGTTGCTTATGAGACTGGAACTCTCGACGAGATTGTGTGACTGAAACATGATTGAAATTCCTTCCTGTGTTGGTGCAATCAATTTTGATTTCGCAAGGATAAAGTGCAATCGATGTGCCAGCCGGATATATCTGCAAGTTATTGAAAAGCCGGTAAACATTGTTTTTCGGCCTTAAAGGTTTGCCTTAAAACAACCCGTCGCTGCCTGCTTTAAGGCAATCCTGCAGAAGAGTGAACGCTTCTACCAGGCGACACTAACGAGAGATGGTCTTCAATCGCAGCGGTTCCGCGAGAGGCAAATCAACTGTCAGAGGCGGGTGATCTGAGATACGATCCTCAACTGACTGATTCAGTTCGTTCATCACGATGGGAAAATGCGGCGCGAACCGGTAGCTCTGCTCCCGAGCACGCGGATCATGGATAAATGGCTTTACGAAGAACCAGTCCAGCTTGAAATTGCCAACCCAGCCCCCGAAGTTCCTTTCGAAGGCATACGTCGGAAGGAATCCTTTGCGCCCTCGCTGGTTACTATTCGCCAACGTGCGTTGCTTGCTGTTCAGAGTTCGCTCGGTTCTCCCTCTAAAGTCAAATGCGTAGCCATCACTGAACCGGAATTTCTCGATGGACCGAAAGAGGCCGCGTTCGCGGTTTTCCCACAGGAAGGGAAAATGAAACGCTGTGGGATCAAGGTGCTGGTGAAAATAGCGAAGAGGAACAATCCCGTACTGTGGAATGCTCACCGGACTGAACCAGAAGATCGCTTGGCTTACCCAGAAACGATAATCGGTCACTCTTTTCATGATTTCGTTCCGCACTGAAGTCGGAGTTGCATCACCCCCGGAAGTGTTGAGATCCCCGGCAAGCACTACCGGATTATTAATCGGTTGAATAACGCTAAGCAGAGCTTTCATCTGACGCTGACGGCATCCAGGCGCGCACCTGTTCTCCAGATGCACAGAGACAGCGGTCAATGTACCTGTGGGAAGGGCTGGCACGTCAAGATCAACGAGCAGCGCCATTCTTCCTCCCCGGCGGACCTCACGCTCGATGCGCTCAAGAAACAGCTTGCGAGCAGACCAGCGCTTACCCTGTTCCAATTTGGAGACTGCTTTCGCTTCTTTGCTGTACCAGTCGTAGCAGACTGGAAGCCGAACGATACGTGCGCGTTTAATCCGATAGCGGCTTAAGACGGCGTTCCCATGTAAGCCGCGGTATCGTGCCGGATCTACCTTCAAATCTTCTTCAAGGCGCTGTTCCTCGTTCTTGTCCGGCAGATCGATTTTCTCGATGCCTAAATCGAATATAGGGTCCACTTCAACAAATTCGACGCCGTACGTATAATTCATGTGGAGTGCGGCAGCTAGATCACGCGAAATATCGCGGTACTCGGTCCGCTTCATCCCCAGGTCAACCTCATTCAGTACGAGAACGTCGGTGTCCTGTAACGTACGAAGTTGTGCGCGAACAACTTCATCATCATTGCCGGCGGGGTTCTGATATCCCGAATCGTGCTGAAACTGTTCTGGGTTTGCGAGTGCCGATTCGATCAGGTCAAAATTGAGGCCCCGCTCAATATTCCAAGACGCCGCGCGAACGATAGTGCCCAGACCTTGCACAGTCGGCCGATGCGGCCGGACATCGATCTCAGCCGCATCATTTCCTATGAATGGAGTTGTCAGTATCTCGTTCAGCTTCTCCGCCAAGGAGTCTTGGGGTTTAGCTAGGGTTGCAAGATCCTTCAGTTCGTCGAACGACAGGAACGGCGGTCGCGAGGCTTTCGCAATAGCACTGGATGTGTTTTGTGAAAAGGCTACCCTAACGAGGCAAACGGCGAAAATCGATACGACCCTCAGCTTCATCGTCATAGCGTACAGCTTGATTCATTGGTAGCGTACATTTAAAAGATCGACTTCACCTTCCGGGTTCGGCAGCACCGCAGCGTTGATCGCATTCTCGTTGCGGAGCTTCAATGCACAGCAAGATGTTCATACACGAAATCAAACTCGGCATAACAAAACGTGGGCCGTTCCGGGTTAGATGGGGTATCTAACGGACGGCCCGTCAGTCCTGTTCGCACAGTGAAGAATATTGCTTGCTTCACAGCGAGTCTCGGTCGATCGGAGGAGATGATCGGTACGAGAGCAAGTCCTCAGGCCTGAGTTGCGGGTTGTTGCGACTCGACCTCTCGTTCCGCTTCAAGCCAGTCCTCTTCCGCGGATCCGTCGGGGCGGCCTCGATGCTGCCACCGCTCGTAGGCCCGAGAAGCGATCTCTGATTCTCTGAGCCGCTCCGGGCGGGCATCCGCCGAGAATTGGGTTTCATCGTTTCCGTTGTGAGACTCGGGCGAGTAACTGTGTTTTGATTTGCTCATTGTAGCGTCCTTTCTTCGTAACTCATTTCTGACCATCACAGCCGTGCGCTGCAATTGTCCACCGTTGACAATGCATGTGTCCTGCCAATCTTCGCGTGAGTTTGAAAAGCCGGGATGCACGCCATTTAGGACCTTTGATAAAGAAACTGGGCGTTTGCCCGGGCTGCCGCAAAACCGCCATTGATGTTCCCTTTCGGGCAACAAGTCAGTGGCTCATCTACGTGGTGATACTAATTTCTCTCCGATTTCTGTCTCAAGAGATCGGATCAAGCGAAAACCGCACATGGTCCTTTGATTGCACTTCATGACTGCGACTGCAAAGGAGATTCCGTTGTCATCACGTGAACAAGCCCAACAAGAGAGCACACCATCGGCACCGCACGCGGTGGATTATGCGCCTCGCGAATATTCGTCTCGCACGTCTGTGAGCATGACAGTGAAGTTACTGATTATTGGGGGCAGCGTTTTAGCGTTGCTCTGGATGCTCGACGTTTTGCTCGCACCGTAGGAAAAGAGATGAGCTATACAGCCATGCGACGACCGACGTGCGTCAACCAGGATTCCGCAGGGAGGGAACGCAAAAGTGAGGTCATCTCATCGTCCGTCATCGCGCGCGATATGCAGGCGACCGGCTATGGTGAATTGCGGAAAGCCCTCGAAGAAATCGAACGCCTGAAGCAGTCGAACGCGGGACTACAACGATTCACGGCAGTTGTAAGCCACGATTTACGAGAGCCGTTGCGAATGATGTTTGCCTACGCTCAGTTGCTTGCCGAGCGATACCGCGGGAAGCTCGATGCGGATGCGGATGAGTTCTTGAATTTCATCACAGGTGGAGCGCGGTGGATGACGCAACTCATTTCCGATCTGCTCGACTACTCAAAGACCAGCACTGAGCCGAGCCGTCTGGTTACCATCGATTGTCAACAATCGCTTACTCTTGCGCTACGCAATCTCCGCATGTGTATCGCCGAGGCGGGCGCAATCATTAGATGCGACCCTCTTCCGAAAGTGCTTGCGAGCAAGCAGCTTACGCTGGTGTTTCAAAACCTGATTAGCAATGCGATGAAGTATCGGGGGCAAGCGACACCAGAGATTCAGGTGTCAGCTCAGTGCGGCAACGATGGATATTGCTACTTCTCTGTGGCAGATAACGGCATCGGGTTTGACATGGCGCACGCGGAGAAGCTTTTCAATCCCTTTTATCGCGTGCGAGGCACCGAGGAGTTCGCGGGAACAGGTATGGGTCTCGCCATTTGCCACGGAATCGTTCATCAGCTTGGCGGACACATTTGGGTGCAGTCTGAAACAGGGAAAGGTTCGACGTTCTTTTTTTC
>CAVROY010000006.1:0-195136 GCA_963722935.1 uncultured Acidobacteriaceae bacterium
GAGCAGTGGCGGCGACTCGTTCCACAATCCACACTCGTGCTGCTGCAGGCATGGAATACCTGGGTCCACTACGCCACTCTTCACTTGCCGCCTGAGCCCAACGGATTTTATGGCTACAACGCGCTGCAGCAGATCGCCTATTTTGCGGTCGTCTTTGTATTCGGCCCGATCGCCATCCTGTCCGGCATTGCTATGTCGCCGGCTGTGGTGAATCGCTTCCCCCGCTATGCGAAGCTCTTCGGCGGCAGGCAATCGGGGCGCTCCATTCACTTTCTAACGATGCTCAGTTTCTTTGCGTTCATCGTCGTGCATGTGACGCTGGTCGCGATGACGGGCTTCGTTCGCAATATGAACCACATCATCATGGGTACCGACGATCAGAATCACATCGGAATGATTCTGGGCTTCGTCGGCATCGGCGTGGTCATTCTTTCCTGGGTTGTGGCGCATTACGTCTCATGGTTCTTTCCTCGTGCCTTGCAGCACGTACAGAAATTCATCACGTACCCTTTGCTATTGGCTACGCTAAATCGCCTCACACCAAGTCAGCACTACACGGAGAAGGACATTTCGTTCCGATTCTGGCCCAACGGCAAGATGCCGGTGCGCGAGGATTGGAAGCGACTGGCAATAGGAGGATTCAGGGAATTCAGGCTGAAGGTGGGTGGTCTGGTAGAAAATCCGGTTGAGCTTTCTCTGGCGGATATCGCACGGCTTGGCAAGGTCGAGGAGATCACCATGCATCATTGCATCCAGGGCTGGACGGGCATTGCCAAATGGGGAGGACTTCCCATAAAGTCTCTCGTCGAACTCGTCCGGCCGAGGCCGAATGCCAAGGTTGTCGCGTTCTTCTCGTTTGGCGGTTCGCTCTTTGGCGATATGTATTACGACACCCAAAGCCTCGAAAATGTACTCCAGGCGGAATGCCTGCTTGCCTCAGAGATGAATGGCAAGCCACTGACTGAAGTCTATGGAGCCCCACTGCGGCTGCGGGTTGAAAACCAGCTTGGCTACAAAATGGTGAAGTGGATCGAGCGGATCGAATTCATCGAATCGGAGAAGACCGTGGGTCTCGGCGAGGGCGGCAAGAACGAGGATGACGAATACTTCGATCTGCTTCCGAACATCTAAATGACGTCGGAAAACAATCTGGTGAACGACCGGCACACCGGCTCGAGCACGTTGCTGTGCTCGTTAAGCATCTGCGGCTGGGATGGCTGCTGAAACACCTGCCGCCGCAACTGGTGCGGGCCGGCCCTGCGTGCCGCACTTCTGCGGAGATCTCGCAGCGTGTTCGCTGTTGTAAGGAGTGGTTTGCCTGAAAGCTCATTGGGAAATCTAGCTATTTCGTGAATCCTCGAGCATCCAGCCAGCGGACGATGACTTCCGGATATCCCTCGGCCGTCCGCTCAGGCAACGACGGATCGTCTTCGTATCCCGTCGCCGACCTTACCAATGTGTGTCCTGCTCCTGGCAAGGTCACTATTGTCAGGTCCTTCATGCCGGCTCGCTTAAATGCGTTGCGAAAACGCGCCGCGCTGTCGGCGGAATCGAGGTTTCTGTCTAGAGCCCCGAACAGTGCGAGCGTGGGTGTACGAACGCGCTGCAACGTTGCTGTCGGATCGTAGATGAGGGCAGCTTGCAAGGCAGCCAGCATCGGTGGCGGCGGCGGAGTGGTCATTCCCGGAGGAATCCGCATATAGGGGAACCAGGGTTGCTTCTCTGCCGCGCTCAACGCTTTGCCCGCTGCAGTCCAGTTCGAATTCGTCTGCAGCGCGAGGAGCATCGTTCGTTCAAAGGCGAGCGCATGAGAGGTCTGTTCCGTGGTAAACCGGCCGTGTTCGCGCAGGACCTGCCCAACTTCGTACAGAATATTTTCCCCGATACTTTCACTTGGCGCACTGTTCAAGATTATGAACGTGAGCGCAAAACGCACTGCAACGATGGGCGCCACCCATCCGCCATTGCTGAATCCCCAAACACCGATCCGATGCACGTCCACCGCCGGATCGGTTTTGATTTTTTGGAGTATTGCAAGGACATCATCGGCCTTGGAATCGGGACTGGTATATCGCCAGTTTCCAGTAGACGCGCCCGTGCCGCGCTGATCGTAGGTGACCACATTCAGTCCGCAAGAAACGAAGTACGGAATGAGAAACCCCATGGCGCGGGTCTCGTCATCGGCACCGTGAATGAGTATAACTGTCGAGCGTCGCTCCGCTCCGGCAGCGTGCCACAGTGAGGCGCCCAGGCGATCTGAGCCGTGCTCGACCACGAACGGCTTCTCTGCAATTGGGGAAACCGGCGAATCCAAAAGTAGCGTCGTCTTGGGGGAGTCAGCAGTTCGGTATTGGTGGCCCGAGATGCTTTCCAGAGTTCCAATCCGCCGGGTCTCTGGATCGTAGTACTGTAGCGTCGGCTCGTCCGGCGGTTCAGCCTCAATTCCGATGTACACGATACGTCCGGCGATTCGATAGGCACCAGGCCTCGCAGTCAACTCCGTTGAGTCTTCGTTTTTCGACCTGGCGAGAATTGTGGCGGCGATAGAGCTGTCAGCAAACTGAAAGAGAGTTTCTCCTCGGCTGTTTGTTGCCCCGGCCAGTGTCACGAACGAGAGGATTAATGAAATGCTTGCGCAGCGGAGATGGCTTTCCCTCATGCGCCTCGCGACAACAGGTGATGCATATGTGATCCTCTCACTGCATAAGGAGGCAAACATGGCGCATTCACATTATGC
This sequence comes from uncultured Acidobacteriaceae bacterium, assembly GCA_963722935.1. Taxonomy (GTDB): domain Bacteria; phylum Acidobacteriota; class Terriglobia; order Bryobacterales; family Bryobacteraceae; genus Bog-105. The sequence continues at coordinate 2,738 of CAVROY010000006.1, forward strand.
GCATTCAGATCAAAATATATGGTAGGTCGGTCGCGATGTGGCGAGTAATCCTCCATGGTCCTGACAGATTTTTCTCAGATCGCCACTATGCCCTTACTCATGAGTGATCCCGGACTAGGGTTTCAAGGCACGATTTTCGCGTTACACGACAACTTGCCCTTCATCACCTCCAGAATGCCGCTTGCAGCAGCTCGTTGGCCCACGTCCGTTATCGCGGGCCGAAACGGGAGTCGTGGATGGTGATTCCCCGTGCCGACAGCTCGCTCAGCAACTGCTTCACTGCTGGTGAGATCTCACTGTTTCCTGGTACGATCACTGCCCATTCCAAATTTTCTCTGAGCTCGCGCGTGATGATCTCCCACTGGCCGAGATGGGCCGGTATTGTGGCTCCAATTTGAATCAGGGACCAGTATCGAACGAGTGCGAGTGCAACCTCCCGGTCAGGCAATGGACCGCGGATGATGAAGTGATTGTCGCCATACACCAGGATGCCCACGATTGTGATTCTATGCTGCGAGGCGCGAATCGGGAACCGGATAACCGATCGCGAAATGGTACACCACTTGTCCCTGCTTGGACGTGAGGTTGAGATAGCGGTGCACCTCTTCGTCGTAGAACGCGCCAATGCCGGTCGCCGCGAGCCCGAATGCTTCCGCGGCGAGATAGAGCCGGTGACCGATGGCGCCTGCTTCAAAATGCACATAGCGGTAACCACGATCACCATGGGCGCGGGCGGCACGGTCGAGATCGCCGATCATCGAGAAGGCGACGCATGCGTTACCGGCGAGATCCTGCCCGAGGCTCAGGCCGGCGGCGGGGACGCGCTGGTCGCCACTCCTGATCTGCTCCAACTCAGCGCGATCAGGCCATAGCCGGTATACACCGGGTTGCAGCCCATCGACACGATGGGCGTACAGATACAGCTGGATAAAACGTGCACCGGCGAAATCAGAAGAGAACGGCCGGCTTGCAACAGAGAGGATGGCCGAAAGTTGCGCCAATGACATGGAGTGCATTCCGCCCAGGAAGTTGAGTGCCGACCGCCGCCTTCGGGCGACCTCGCCAAAGGTGCGCTGCGATGAAGCGGCAAATGGCAGCTTGATTTCTCCGGAGCCAGTGGGGGAAGGCTCGGCGGCGGAAATGCTGCGCTGCGCGGGCCGGCTGAGTTTCGTCGCCGTGTGAATCTCTTCAATACTTGGGTAAGCGATCGTTTCTGTCGAAATCTGGTTCGCGTGGCCGCAATACCAGACGGGCTGACAGGCTTGTCGTTCGCCGACTGGAATGGACCTGCCGCGCAGCTCGACAATGAGCATCGGCCACTCGTCCGGCTCGAGGCCGCAGGACTGGGAGACTTCATCGTCACGGAAATGACCAAATGCAAAGGTGTCGCATCCAATGGCTTCGGCGGCCAGTGCGAGCGCCTGCCAGGCGTGCCCGATGTCGTGTAGGCAGTAACGATATGCTCGGTCGCGGTATTTCCACGCCTCGCGCCACGCAATGCTAGTGAGCGCAAACACGACCGGCGCGGAGCTGTCGCTGTCCGCCAAACTAAAGTTGAGATCACCCAGCACACGCTGCTCAGCCATGTGCGAAGAGGGCAGGTAATGATAGAGCCCGTCGGGCCACTCGTTCAGGCCCCGTGTGAGGAAGTGAAACTCGGTCGGATGCAGATTACCGGAGGATGGATTCACACGCAAAGCGTATCGATGTCCGGTGGACGGAACGCGCTTGGACGCGCTGATCGCAGCGGAATAGAACAGCAGTTGCGAAAGGAAGGCCGGACCGTCACCGGCCCGAGTGGTGCCCGAGACACCATGAAGCACTGCGAGGGCGGGCACTTCAGGGGCGGGCGGATCGGCTGGAAGGTCTAGCACCGGCACGCCCTCATGATGACGGAATGGATCGGGTATGTTCGCCCAGTCGAGGAGATGAGGCGCTCGCTTCAGCGATTCAATGCTGTGCTTGGTAGATTCGTGATATTCGCTCCAGGTCATTGCTATGGACGGGTATCGCTGAGATGCAGTTAGGGGCATCGTTTCCATGATGACGCGACCGTAATTGTGATTAAAGCCCGTTGAACTCGGTAGGCATGCGATGTCTGCAGGTGCGTTGACGACCGAATCGCGATTTCGGCAAGGATTTACGGAACTCACTATCGCCTATCGAGTTGGCCCGCTCGGCTTTCTTGCACATCCTGAGCTGACGCGCGATTCCCTACACCACTCGTCCGGGCTGAGTGGCCAGTCCTTTGCCGGAAGAATCCATCATCGGAACTGGCATCTCTGCCACGCAACGCGCGATCAATCGCGGGTAGTCGCGAAGGGTTTAGGAACCAGGTGAAGCGGCCTGATTGCTTCGCCTGTTACCGTGAAGCATATCGATGGCTTTGGACGATCAAGACGATCCCGCCGTAGTTGCGCCGGAACTCACCCAAAAGCAGCGCGAAGAGGCTGAGGAACGCACCTCCGTCAGCGTCGATGTGGTCCATGAGGCCATTCGCCACGATGGCGAAGAAGAGCTGAAACGGCCCGCTTCGGCCCTGGCGTGGTCCGGATTGGCCGCCGGCCTGTCGATGGGTTTCTCCTTCGTCACCGAAGCCCTAATTCAAGCCGATCTGCCCGATCGCCCGTGGCGCCCCTTGCTCGTGCGCATGGGATACCCCATCGGCTTTCTCATCGTGATCGGAGGGCGGCAGCAGCTATTCACCGAAAATACCCTGACGGCCATCATCCCGCTGCTTTCGCGGCGCACCGTCACCGCCTTCATTCAGGTCTTGCGGCTGTGGACGGTCGTACTGGTTGCAAACCTCGTGGGCGCTCACCTGTTCGCTTGGGTGGTCGGCAACACACCGATGTTTCAGCCTCACGTGCAAGCGGCCATGCTGTCGCTGGCGAAACAAGCCATGCAGGTGACCTTTGGGGCTGCGGTATTGCGCGGCATCTTTGCCGGTTGGCTGATCGCCATGGTGGTCTGGATGCTCGCGGCGGTCGATACAGGCCGCGCGATGATCATCCTCCTGCTCACCTATGTGGTCGGTCTTGCGGATTTAACCCACATCATTGCGGGCGCGGTCGAAGTGTTATTTCTCCCCATGGTCGGAGCCGCAAACTGGTTCCATGTCGCGTGGGGCTATCTGCTCCCGACGCTGATCGGAAACATCATCGGCGGTACTTCGTTGACAGCCGCGCTGAACCATGCGCAGGTTGTGGCCGGCATGGGCAGCAGGAAGAAAACCCGCCTCGTGGCGACCTGATATTTGCTTGTTCCTGCTGTCCGAACCCGCCTCAACTGAACCGCGCGCGTCAGCAAGCGGGCCCGTGACTTGCAGCCTCACGCGAATTTCCCCAATTGACACTAAACTCCCGCTACGAGTCCCGCTCCGTCACGAGATTGACGATCGACAGCAGTGCGCGCTGGGCCGGCGAAGCGGGAAAATCGGAGAGAATCGCGCGTGACTTTTCAGTGAACGTCCGCGCCCGCTCGTAGACCCGGCCAACCGCGCCGTGCTGGTCGAGCATTTGCAGAATGCGCAGGAAAGGCGCCTGCTCATAACTCCCGTCGTTCATGATGGTCTCGACCGCCTGCCGTTCGACGCTGGACGCGGTCTCGAGAGCATAGATCATCGGCAGCGTCACTTTGCCCTCGCGCAAGTCGTTGCCGGAAGGTTTGCCTAAAATTTTTTCGGTCGACGTGAAATCGAGAATGTCGTCCACCAGTTGAAACGCCATGCCCAGGTTCCAGGCGAATTCACTCAGCTTCGCTTCTTCCGCTTCGTCTGCACCCGCGGTAATGGCTCCCAGGGCCGCGCACGCAGAGAACAGGCTGGCGGTTTTCCGGTCCACCAATTCCATGTAATCGGCTTCGGTGACGTCCATGCGGCGCAAACGCTCCAGCTGCAGCAGTTCGCCCTCGACCATCATCTGGGTCAGGGTGATCAGGGCGTCGAGAATGCGGAAATTGCGTTCGCGCAAGGCGACCTGGAACGCCTGCATGTACAGCCAGTCGCCCGCGAGAACTGAGAGGTGGTTGCCCCAGACCACGTTGGTAGACGGCCGGCCGCGGCGCGTCTTGGCGACGTCGATGACGTCGTCGTGAACCAGCGTCGCCGAATGGATCATCTCCACCACGGCGGCCAGCTTTCGCGCGCTGTCGGTTGGGTTTCCGAAGAGCCGGTTGGAGAGCAGGAGCAAAGCCGGACGCAGCCGTTTTCCGCCGGCCGCTTGCAAATACTGGTTGATGGCTGTGATTGCTTCGACAGAAGCGACCGATTCGACGTTGATCTCGCGCTCGACTTGTTCGAGGTCCGGCTGCACCAGCTCAAACGCCTCGCGCGCGCTGATCGATTGCCGGAGCCTGGTAAACATGTTTTCGTCTTGCAAGAAGATCGAGTGCACCGCCCATTCGGCGCGGCTACCCCAGTTTAGCTGGTACCTGCCGTTTGCCCGATTCGGAATAGCCGCTCAAACGTGCTGGATGTTTCGGTCGCAAGCTGATCGATCGGAACGCCGCGCACTGCGGCAATCGCTTCGGCCGTGTGCCGCACAAACGAGGGCTCGTTGCGCTTACCGCGATGCGGCACGGGCGCGAGATAGGGTGCATCGGTTTCGAGCAGCAAACGACCGGAAGGCGTGATTCGGGCGGCGTCGCGAACCTGCCCTGCTTTCGGAAAGGTCGCAACCCCTCCGAACGCCAGATGAAATCCCAGGTCCAGGCATTCGCGGGCCTGCTCGACGGTTCCGGTGAAGCAGTGCATGACGCAACCGAGATTCTTGGGCGCCCAATGTTCCCGAAGTACGGCCAGCGTATCGTCCCAGGCGTCGCGCGTGTGAATGACGACAGGTAGATGCCGCTCAGCCGCGATTTCGAGCTGGCGCACAAATACCGGAAGCTGCACGTCTTTTGGAACGCCCCAGTGATAATCGAGCCCGATTTCGCCGACCGCGACAACTTTCGGATGCGTGAGTAGCCGCTCCAGATCTCGAAACGTTTCCGCTCCGGCCTTTGGCGCATCGTTCGGATGAACGCCGGCCGTCGCATAGACGAACGCATATGCATCGGCGATCCGTATAGCCGCTTCCAGATCGGGCGGACCATCGCCCGTTCCGATGGCGAGGATCTGTTGTACGCCCGCTTCCCGCGCGCGCTCGATCACCGCCGGGCGATCCGGATCGAACTGCTTGTCATCGAGATGGCAGTGTGAATCGGTGAGTTGCACCGGCGTTTCTATTTGAGGCGCGCGCCTATGGGCACGTCTTCTAGGAAAGCGGCCAACACCGGCTGGCCCCCTTCGAGACTGGCCGCCAGGATCATGCCTTGTGAGGTCAGGCCCCGCAGCTTGCGTGGTTGAAGATTCGCGACGATCGCGACTTTACGCCCAACGAGCTGCTCCGGTTCGTACGCCTGCGCGATTCCGGCCACGATGGTGCGTGGTTCGGGCTCGCCGATATCGATCTTGAGATGCAGCAGCTTATCCGCGCCTTTCACGGGCTCAGCGGATTTCACTTCGCCGACACGCAGGTCGATCTTAGAGAAATCGTCAATTGAAATCAGGCCTGCAATGGGCTCGACCGCCGCAGTTTCAGCTTTGGGCTCCGGCTTCTTTCCGAGTAACTGGTTTTGCCGCTCTTTTTCGACGATTTCCAACTCTTGCATTCTTGCGATCGCGGGCTTTGCGTCAATGCGTGGAAACACGGCTTCGGGCTTGTGGATCGCCTGGCCGGCGGACAGCTTGCCCCATGCCGTATCGCTCGCGCGCATCTGGTCGAGTCGGTTAGCCATCCCAAGCTGTTCCCAAATTTTTGCCATGGATGTAGGCATAACCGGATACAGCCAGATGCAAATCAATCGCAGGCTTTCGGCAGCGGTGTAGAGCGCCCGGCTGAGCATCTCGCCCGCCGCCGGATCGGCTGACCGCTGCTTGGCTAATTTCCAGGGCGCCTGCTCGACAATAAATTTGTCGATCTGCGACACGAACGCCAGCACGGCCTCGATGCCGCGCGTGAACTCGAATGATTTCGAAAGAACCCGTCACGGCGCTCGTGGTCTCGTCCGCACTCTTTCGAATCGCCGGATCGCCTTCCGAGGCCGCGATCGTGCCTTCGAAATATTGATGAACCATTGCCAGCGTGCGGCTGGCCAGATTTCCGATTCCGTTCGCAAGATCCGCGTTGTAGCGGTCGATCAACGCGTCGTAGCTGAAGTTGCCGTCCTGCCCGTACGGGATCTCGCGCCACAGGAAATAGCGCAGTGCATCGGCGCCGGCTAACTCGTTTCCGTTGCCCATGATTTGGGCAATCGGTCCCGGCCGAACCACGTTGCCGCGCGACTTGCTCATCTTGCTTTCCTGTACCAGGATCCAGCCATGCGCGAAGACCTTCTTGGGCAGGGGCAGCTCGCCCGCCATCAGGAATGCCGGCCAATAAATGGCATGAAAGCGCAAAATATCTTTGCCGATCAGGTGCAGGTCGGCAGGCCACAGCCCCTCGCCTGCAACCGCGCTGATGTAGGAAGTGAGTGCATCGAACCACACATAAAAGACGTGCTTGCCTTCTACCGGAACCGGTATGCCCCAGTTGATCGTCGTCCGGGTGATTGACAGATCGTTGAGTCCTTGTTTGACGAATGCAATCAGCTCGTTGCGGCGCGTCTCGGGTCCAATAAAGTCCGGCTGGCTGTCATAAAGATTCAGAAGCTTGTCCTGAAACGAAGAGAGCCGGAAAAAATAGTTCTCTTCCGTAACCGTCTCGGTGATCCGTCCGCAATCCGGGCACGGGTCGCCCGGTTTTGCATCGTTCACGTACAGTTCATCGTGAAAGCAATATTGGCCGGTATAGGAGCCCTTGTAAATGTATCCGTTTTTTTGGCAGCGCTCGAACAGATCGCGCACGACGGCGAAATGCTTCGGGTCCGAGGTTCGAATAAAGCGATCATAATCGATTCCGAGTGTCTGCCACTGCCGGACGAATTCATTCGCAATTGCGGTCGCATAGTCTTCCGGGCTTTTGCCGATTGCCCGGGCGGCGCGCTCGACGTTTTGCCCGTGCTCGTCAGAGCCGGTTGTCAGCACGACGGGATCGTAGCCTTGCTGTTTCTTGAAGCGCTTGATCAGGTCGGCCGTGAAGGTGCAATACGCGGTGCCAATATGTGGCGCCGCATTGACGTAGTAAATGGGCGTTGTGAGGTAGTACTTACCGTGGTTCATCGAATGAGCTAGGGATTGATGCGGCGGCGGAACGCGTCGTTCGCTTCGGCAATTACGGTCCGAAGCGGAACGCCTTTCTCGGTTGCGGCCCGGCGGCAGTCATCATATTCGGGCGTGAATGCGCCGTTGTCACTGTATTTGATGCGCACGCGTCCGTACAGAGTCTCAATTTCGGCGAAATTGCGTTTAACAACGCGGCGCTCCGCGTGTAATACGCGAACTCCGAGCGTGGTCGTCTCGGCAAATAAAATAGCCGCCATCTGGTCCGTCTGCTCCGGTGCGGCGATCACGGAAATGAGCGTCGCCGGCCGATTCTTCTTCATAAAGATGGGCGTCAACGTAACGTCTAATGCACCGGCGTCCAGCAGCCGTTCCATGGCGTAACCTAAAACCTGCGGCGTTGAATCGTCGATATTCGCTTCGAGCACCACAACCGAAGTCGCCTCCGGCGCATCGGTTCGCTCGCCGATCAGCACCCGGAGTACATTCGCTTGGGTTGGAAAATCCTTGTCTCCGGCTCCGAAGCCCTGCGCGAGCACCCGGAGGGCAGGGAAGGCGCCAAAATTGTTCGCCAGCGTGCTGACGAGCGCGGCCCCGGTCGGGGTGGTCAGCTCAGCCTCCGGTCCCGCGGAATAAATCGGCCGATCCTTCAGCAGCGCGGCGGTCGCAGGCGCAGGCACCGGTAATACGCCATGCTCGGTCGTAACCGTGCCGCTTCCGACGTTGATACGAGAACTGTGCACCTCTTCTACCTCCAGCAGGTCCAGCGCGAGGCAGGCGCCCACGATGTCACAGATCGAATCGACCGCGCCCACTTCATGGAAGTGAACCTTCTCGATCGGTACATCGTGCGTTTTGGCTTCCGCCTCTCCCAGTCGGCGGAACACGGCTAAGGCGTTCGCTTTGCTCGACTCGAGCAGTTGGCCGGAAGAGATGATGTTCTCGATTTGAGCCAGATGCCGATGCTTCTTCTGATCTGAGACTTCGACCACAAATTTAGAGGCTGCTATTCCCTTCCGTTTCGTCTTTTCGACGCGGAACGATGCACCTAAACCCAAACTTTCGAGGGCGAACTTAAGCGCGGTCCAATCCGCCCCGGCATCAACCAGGGCCCCGACGGCCATGTCTCCGCTGATACCGGAGAATGCATCGAGGTAGCAGATTTTCATTAAGGGGGTCTGACGACGGGCAGGCCCATCGAGAGTGGTCCTTTCCCAGTTTACAAGCGATAGTACCCCTTATTCGCCTATACCCTAACAAGATGCGCGAAATTGGGCGATACGACTATGAGTGATGCAGGAACTGACCGCCGCCCTTGTCGGTGCGCTCGCCGTCATCGTGTTGTTGGTGATCGGGCGCTGGCGCGGGCGGCTGAAACGGCTGGAAGAGCAACGGAATGGGTTGTCTTTGGCCGTAATGTTGAAGACGCGCGAAATCCGCCGCGAAAAAGAGACGGTCGTTCGGCAAAAGCAGCAAATCGAGAAATTGCTAGTCGAAGCGCAGCAAAGTAATCGCCTGAAAGACGAGTTTCTCGCCAATATAAGCCACGAAATCCGCACGCCTTTGCACGGCGTGATCGGAATGACAGATCTCGTGCTCCAAACGGAGTTGACGGGGGACCAGCGCGACTACCTGGGGTTGGTGGACTCTTCCGCCAAGTCGCTGCTGTCGCTGCTGAACGATGTGTTGGACTTCTCGAAGATCGAGGCCGGCGGTCTACAGCTCGAATGTATGCCCTTTGCGGTTCGCGTCTGCGTCCAGGAGGCAGTAGGCGGTCTGGCGGTTACGGCGATCACTAAAGGGCTGGCCTTTGATCTGCAAATCGACGAGGATGTGCCCGAGGTGATGGAGGGCGATCCGCTCCGCCTACGGCAAATCCTCATCAATCTCCTGAGCAATGCCGTGAAATTCACCGAGCACGGCTCCATCCGCCTCCACGTGTGTCTCCAGGACTCTGGCGAGATCCTTTGCTTCCAGTTGCGCGACACCGGAATCGGAATACCGAAGGAACAGTTGGAGGCCATTTTCGAGCCGTTCCGTCAGGCCGATGGATCCACTACTCGAAAATACGGCGGCACCGGTCTGGGCCTCACAATTTGTGTGCGGCTGGCAACACAAATGGGCGGACACCTCGCGCTCGAAAGCGAACCGGGCGTGGGAAGCACTTTTTCGCTGCGGTTGCCGCTTGTCACCCCCCGGTCGGAAGAAGATGCGAGCGAGCCCCATATGCAGTTGGCATCTCGGGGCGCCGCATAACCGTCAGCCTGCCACTGGTACGCAGGCGCTACGCTTCAGCAGATTCCGAGCATGTTGGGCGTCTTGCAAAGCTTGCTCCCGGGTGGCGGCGAGCGCCGTCAGGTGACCCATTTTGCGCCCCGGCCGCGGTTCCAGTTTTCCGTACAGATGCAGTTTCACGTCCGGTACGGCAGCCGCAGCTTCCCAGTTGGGCTCGCCCTCAGTCCACAAATCACCGAGCAGGTTCACCATCGCCGCAGGCGTCAGTTGCGTGACCGCTCCCAAGGGGAGCAGGCAAACGGCCCTTAGCTGTTGCTCGAATTGACTCGTTACGTTGGCATCGAACGTGAAATGGCCGGAGTTGTGCGGCCGCGGGGCTAATTCATTGATCAGCAAGCCGCCGTCCCCGCGAACGAAAAATTCGACGCACAGCACGCCCACTACTTCGAGCTTTTCGAGAACCGCTCTGGCCAGCTCTACCGCTTCCCGCGTGACTTGATCGGCGACCCGAGCGGGAGCGATGGAAATGTCGAGGATGCCGTTCCGATGATGGTTCTCGATGGCGCCGTAATGTACGAAGTTTCCGTCGAACCCGCGCGCCGCAACCACTGAAATCTCGCGCTCGAAATCAATGAAGGCCTCGAGAACAGCTTCGCGAACGTTGAGTGTGTGCCAGGCGGTTTCGAGCTCCCCGGCGCTGCGAATCCGGAATTGTCCTTTGCCGTCATAGCCGAAATCGGCAGTTTTGAGGATCGCTGGAATTCCCAGGTCGTTTGCGGCCCGGACCAGATCTTCAAAACTGGCCACACGCCGAAACGGCGTGACGGGTAAGCCGGCTTCAGAGAGGAACGTTTTCTCGCGCAGCCGGTGCTGCGAGATGTGCAGAATGTGGCCGCTCGGGCGAACCGGCGCACACTCGGCAGCGGCCGTAGCTGTCGCGGCCGGCACATTTTCAAATTCAAAGGTGACTGCCGAGACGCCGCTCGCGAACTTCCGCACGGCATCTAAATCGTCGTAGGACGCGTTGATTTCCAAATCCGCAATTTGCCCCGTGGGAGTGTCTTCATCGGGAGACAGGGTGTGAACGCGATAGCCCATGCGCCGCGCGGCGATCGCGAACATGCGGCCCAGTTGCCCGCTTCCCAACACCCCGATGGCGTTGCCGGGCAGAAGCGGCGAGCGGCTGTGGCTTTGCTTCACGGCAGCCGTTGTTCGAGAACCGCAGCGGTTTGCTCGCTCCGCAGGGCTTCCAGGCGATCTCGAATTTCGGGGTATTTATTCCCCAAAATACTGGCAGCTAAGAGAGCCGCATTGGTCGCTCCCGCGTTTCCAATGGCCAGCGTCGCGACCGGAACCCCAGCCGGCATTTGAACGATGGAAAGTAGCGAATCGATCCCATTCAGAACGCTGCTTTTGATGGGCACGCCTAGCACCGGCAAGCTCGTGTGCGCTGCCACCATTCCCGGGAGATGTGCGGCGCCGCCGGCTGCGGCAATGATAATCTCCAACCCGCGCTCGCGAGCGCTTTTGGCGTATTCGGCCATCCAATCCGGCGTGCGATGCGCAGAGACCACCCGGTACTCATGCGCGATGCCAAGCTTGCCGAGCGTTTCGCTGGTGTGCTGCATGGTCTCCCAATCGGATTTGCTGCCCATGATGACGCCCACCAGCGGTTTTTCGGAAGCGGATTTCGGCGCGCTCATGACGGTTACTGCAAGCGCTCCGCGACCTTCTCAATATATTGGCGCGTGTTCAGCCATTTCTGGTCTTTACCCACCAGCAAAGCCAGGTCCTTGGTCATGAATCCCGCCTCGACCGATCCGACTGTCGCTTCTTCCAGTTTTTCGGCAAAGGCGACCACCTCGGGAGTGTTGTCGAACTCGCCGCGATAACGTAGCGCCGAACTCCAGGCAAAAATCGAGGCGATCGGGTTGGTAGAAGTCTCTTTGCCTTTCTGATGTTCGCGGAAGTGGCGCGTCACGGTGCCGTGCGCGGCCTCCGTCTCAACCGTTTTGCCGTCCGGAGTGATCAGCACCGAAGTCATCAGCCCCAACGATCCGAACCCCTGTGCCACCATGTCCGACTGCACGTCGCCATCGTAGTTCTTGCATGCCCAAACAAAGCCGCCATCCGATTTGAGTGCAAACGCGACTACGTCGTCGATGAGGCGGTGCTCGTAGGCGATTTTCGCGGCCTCGAACTTGGCTTTAAATTCCTGTTCATAGACGGCCTGAAAGATATCTTTGAAACGCCCGTCATATTTTTTGAGAATCGTGTTTTTGGTCGAGTGATAGACCGGCAAATGGCGGGAAAGCCCATAGTTGAAGCAGGCTCGCGCGAATCCCGTGATGGATTCGTCCAGATTGTACATGCCGAGCGCGACTCCCGGGCCTTTGAACTCGAACACCTCGTATTGGGTGGGCGCGCCACCCGTCGGGGTGAACGTCAGGGTCAGTTTCCCCGGTTCCGTCACGAGCATATCGGTCGCGCGATATTGATCGCCAAACGCGTGCCGGCCCACAACTATGGGTTTCATCCAACCCGGCACATAGCGCGGTACGTTCCGGCAGATGATCGGCTCGCGGAAAATCGTGCCATCCAGGATGTTGCGGATCGTGCCGTTCGGCGATTTCCACATCTGCTTGAGGTGGAACTCTTTTACACGCGCCTCATCCGGAGTAATGGTGGCGCATTTCACGCCGACTCCATAGTGTTTGATCGCCATCGCGGCACCCACCGTGACCTGATCGTCGGTGGCATCGCGATGCTCCACCGAAAGATCGAAGTACTTGAGGTCTATATCGAGGTGCGGCAGGATCAGCAGATCTTTGATCAGTGCCCAAATGACGCGGGTCATCTCATCGCCATCGAGTTCAACCAACGGAGTCTTAACGTGAATTTTCCCCATCGTAAAGAGCTATTAAACCAAAGCGCGGCGAAACAGCCGATTCTCGTCTGACCAGAAAAAGTACGCTATGACTGTTATGAGACGGAGAGTTGTAAACTTGAGAATTAGCCCGAACTCCTCTCCCGGCACCTCGTGAAAGACTACATCGCGCTGACCAAACCCCGCATTACGTGGCTTATTGTCATGAGCGCGGCCGTGGGCTACTACTTCGGACATGCCGGCCAGTGGTCCCTTTGGACTGTGCTGCACAGCTTGTTTGGGACGGCTTTGATCGCCTCGGGAACGGCCGCATTGAACCAGTGGTATGAGCGGGATGCGGACGGCCAGATGCGGCGCACCCAGTTGAGACCGTTGCCCGCTGGCCGTCTGACACCCAATCAGGCGCTCTGGTTTGGTATCGGGTTGGCGCTGGCTGGTGGTTTGGAATTGGGTTTAGGCGTGAATTGGCTTTGTTCCGCACTGGGAATCGCGACCCTGCTGATGTATTTGTGCCTGTATACGCCGCTGAAGCAAAAGACCTGGTGGTCCACGACGGTAGGCGCAGTACCGGGCGCCATGCCTCCCCTGATCGGGTACGCGGCAGCGGCAGGCAAACTGACGGCGGAAGCCTGGGTGCTGGGCGCGATTCTGTTTCTTTGGCAGTTCCCGCACTTTTATGCCATCGCTTGGATGTACCGCGAAGATTATTCACGCGCCGGTATTCAAATGCTGCCCGTGGTGGAACCGGATGGCGAATCCACGGCACGCCAGATTCTGCTCTATTCCATACTGCTGATTCCCATCAGTCTCCTGCCGAAATGGATGGGCATGACCGGAACAGTGTATATGGTAGGTGCCATCGCCCTCGGTCTTCTGTTTTTGTATTCAGGCATTCGCGTATCGCTTGATCGCACCAAGATCCGAGCCCGCAGGGTACTGCTCACCTCAGTCGTCTATCTGCCGCTCTTGTACACGTTGATGGTGCTCGATCCTACCCGGTTGTGAGTACACGGGCAAAATCAGCGCTCCTTTTTCTCTCTACCGCCGCTCTTGTCACGACCGCTTGCACCGATCCTGCCAGCAAGCTACCGGTTTACGGCAAAGTTCCGCCGTTCCAGATGACCGATTCGAGCGGACGGACCTTCCAGGGCGAGATGCTCAACGGGAAAGTGTGGATCGCCGATGTAATCTACACAAGTTGCCCCACCGAATGCCCTCGAATGACCGCTCTGATGCACAAGCTCGCCGAGCAGGTAAACGGGATGAGCGATGTGGGGCTGGTCTCTTTTTCGGTTGATCCGCAGCACGATACGCCGGCCGTGCTGGATGAGTTTGCGCGCCGGTTTGGCGGGGGCACGCAGCAATGGGTATTCCTGACCGGGTCGCCAGCGACAGTCCACTTGATCGCATATCAAACGTTTCACGTAGGCGATGTGATCGGCAAAATCGAGCACAGCACGAAGTTCATCCTGATCGACAAAAGAGCCCAGATTCGCGGCTATTACTCGAGCCTCGATCCGGCCGACCGCTCCCGATTACTGGGTGATGTAGAAGCGCTACGGAACGCCCACTTTTGATGGCGCTCGCCTTTCTCGGCATCCACGATTTGCCGGTCGTGGACGCAATACTGAACGGCACAGCGGCCATTCTGCTGCTGACCGGTTATTACTTCATCAGGCAGATGCAGGTTCGCCGCCACAACCAGATGATGCTCGCGGCTTTTATCGTGTCCTGTGTGTTCCTGGTCTGTTACCTGTTCTATCACTACAACGTCGGAGTTGTCCCATTCGATAAACCGGGCTGGGTGCGAACCACGTATCTATGGATACTCGCGACGCATACGATTCTTGCGGCGACAGTGCCGATTCTCGCGACGACCACGCTCGTTTTGGCGCTGAGGCGCAAGTTCACCAAGCATCGGAAGCTGGCGAAATGGACATTTCCCATTTGGCTGTATGTCAGCGTGACTGGGGTGATCGTGTATTTGCTGCTGTATCAGGTGAAGCCGCGTCTCTAAAAAGTGATGGCGAAATCGACCGTCTGGGACCCCGAGCAATATGAAGCGCAGCACTCCTTCGTTTGGCAGTTTGGCGAAAGCCTCATCGATCTGCTGGATCCAAAACCGGGCGAGCGCATCCTCGATCTGGGCTGCGGGCCGGGGCAGCTTACCCGGAAAATTGCAGAACGAGGCGCGCAAGTGGTTGGGCTGGACGCTTCTCCGGAAATGATTGGGCAAGCGCGGCAAAATTATCCGCATCTCTCGTTCGTGCTGGAAGATGCCGCCCGGATGATGTTTCAGAGCGAGTTTGACGCGGTGTTCTCGAACGCAGCGCTGCACTGGATGCTGGATATGGCCGGCGTGGCGAATCGAGTGGCCTGCGCCTTGCGTCGCGGCGGCCGATTTGTGGCTGAGCTGGGCGGGAAGGGCAATATCAAGGAAATCGAGCGGGTGATCGAGTCCGTGGCCAAGCGTTACCACGACGACGACACGCCGCGAAACCGAACTTTTTATCCATCAATCGGCGAATACACGAGCATATTGGAAAGACAAGGGCTCGAGGTGCGATCCGCGGTTCTCTTCGACAGGCCCACTTTGCTCGAGGGCGAACAAGGAATGGAGAATTGGCTCCGGCAGTTCAAATGGTTTTACTTTGAAGGCCTCGCGAGCGCCGATCAGCGCCGTGCTCTGGAGGAAGCAGTGGAAGAACTCCGGCCTGTGCTGTACCGGGACGGAAAGTGGTTTGCGGATTACCGGCGGCTTCGGTTCACTGCCGTGAAGGAGTAAAGCTTGCCATCGAGGCGGTATTCCCCTCGATGGCAAGCTTGCGCGGACGCTAACGAGCGGTGGAGTAAGACCGGGAAGCCGATGCGCCTGCCGCCTGGACATTGACGGACGACTCGGCGATGGTGTTCAACTTCTCGTCGGCTGCTTTCTCCTCATTGAGGGTTTGTTGCAGAAGGCTGACAGCCTGTGTAAGGCCCAACCGGCGGGCAAACGCCCTGGCTGAACCGTAACCGGACATTTCGTAGTGCTCGACCCGCTGGGCGGCGGCTATCAGGGCGGCGTCCTTGATGTCCGGGTCACCCTTGGCCTTGATCATCTCTTCGCCTTCGGTGATCAAGCCCTTCATAGCAGCGCAGGTGGTGCGCTTCGGTTCGGTATTGATTTGGCGGAAGACCTGATCCAGGCGGGAGACGTGTCCTCGCGTTTCCACCAGGTGATCCCGGAATGCCTGAGCCAATTCGGGAGAGTGCGCCGCGTCTGCCATTTTGGGCAACGCCTCGGTCAGACGGTTCTCGGCGTCGTACAGGTCTTCGATCTGCTCGCGGAACAGATCCTCGAACGTGTTGAACTCTGTGTTGGTAAACAATGCCATAGTTTCCTCACTTGGCCTGCGCGACGTGAAGTGAACCCCACGCTTTCTGCAGGTCAATTATGGGACTCCGTGGCGTAGGCTATGTTTCGTATGCACGCAGAACACTGCAAGGTTCTTTCACGCGCACGCCTCGCAAAGAAACGAGTTTGCCGTTACAGGATCTAACCACAGAACCGAAAAAGCCGCAAGTTGAGCGATATACGGCTGTAACCGAGCGGAGGCTACGCAATGGCGAGCAATCTTTCCAAGACAACCAGAGATCAAGAAGAAATCCGAAGATGGGCGGAGGAGCGCGGGGGGAAACCGGCGCACGTGAAACACACCGGCTCGGGCGAAGATCCCGGACTGCTTCGTATCGAATTTCCGGGATACGGAAGCGAGCAGAGCCTGGAGCCGATCAGTTGGGACGAGTGGTTCGCGAAATTCGATGAAGGTGACCTCGCATTTCTATACGAGGACCGAAAGGCCGACGGGGAACTCAGCACGTTTAACAAGATCGTGAGCGCGCAATCGGCGGCGCAGAACGAGCGAGGCCGGAGATCCGGAAGCAAGACGAGCTCGAAACGAGGCGGCGCCAAGAAAGCCACGGCAAGCAAGAAGGCTCCGGCGAGCAAAGGCCGCAAAGCGATCAAGAAAGCCGCCAAAGCTGTCACGAAGAAAGGCGGCGCGAAGAAAGCTTCTAAAAAGGCAATTTCTAAAGGGCCTCGCAAGGCGGCGAAGAAGGCAACCTCCCGCGGCGCAGCGAGCAAGAAGTCTTCCAAGAGACCCGCAGCGAAGAAAAGCGCTAGCAAGAAGCGCCGCTGAAGGAGATGGCGGTGGCCAGAGCTGCCGTACAGCAGCGCAAGCTGCCGGTTCCACTGCTGATTGTCGGCGCGATTGTGCTTATCGCGCTCATCGGCGGCGGGATCTACCTCAGTAGACCCGTCCCGAAAACTGCCAATCAGCCGGCTTCCACGGAGGCAAAGGCTTACCTCGCCAATCTCGAGATCAGAAAGCTGAGCATGAAGGCTAGCGAAAACTTCATGAAGCAGCAAGTGGTCGAAATTGAGGGAGAGATACAGAACAAAGGCCACCGAGCGTTACGTTCCATCGACGTCTACTGCCTGTTTTCAGACGTGAGCGGCCGCGAAGTCTATCGCGAGAGAGTACCGATTCTTCCAGCCAAGGCTTCGGCTCTAGAACCCGGTCAGACGCGCCCTTTCCGGCTGCCCTTCGATACGCTGCCGGATACCTGGAATCAGGCCGTGCCGCGCATGGTCATCGCTCAAATCACGTTCGCCCGGTAAAATAACGGAGCGGCAATGACAGTGCTAATCGCGGAGGACGATGAAGACCAGCTTTTTGTGCGAAGTCTTCTTTTGCAGCAGAGCGGTTTTGAAACCATCGAGGCGGCCGATGCCGGAACGGCGATAGAAAAAGCGAAAACGTACCGGCCGGAATGCGCGCTTATCGATCTGCGTCTGCCGAAAAAAGAATCGGGGTTGAAGCTGGTACGCGAGCTGAAGACGCTCGACCCCCAGATGCACGTGTTTATACTTACCGGGGACGCGGCGGCGCATTTCGATGGCAAGCCCGAGGGGAGCTTGGTCGATGGCGTGATCGTAAAGGGCTCGTCATCACGGCACCTGATTCAGAGGCTCAGGGCGCTCGCCGGAAATTAAGGCTTTGGATCCAGGATTCCCGCGTCTTTCTGGCGGGCACGCTCCACGTCCATCGTGAGCTGGTGAGCGACTTTAGCGGCCACATCGGCGCTGGCGCCGCGAAATTTCGCGCCTAGGCTTTCCTGCGTAGTTGACCAGACTACATCTCCATCTTTATTGCAAAGGCGGACAGCGGCGTAGGCTTCATGCTTGCGCTCCTTGATGTGGTGCGATTCATTTTCGCCGATCCCGACGCCCGCAGATGCCCCGCCGCTGCGGGAATAGCTGGTCCCCGAGCCGGATTTCCCGGCGTTCTCGCGCGAATTCAAGCTTTCTTCCGAATCGAACGTGTCGGTGAAGGTGTGGTCGTCGGCAGCGCCTTTCAAAATGGCATCGGCGCGCTCCTCGTTATCGGTGAGAACAAAGAGTTTCGTGGAATCGATACTGGCGATGATCAATTCACGAAGCGCGTCGGCCTGCGGTCCGCCCTTGAGTTCCGCCACGTAGATGCGTTTGACATGAAGCAGTGGGGAGGTTTGGTCCGCGCCGGTTTTTTGGGCAGATAGAGCTGCTGCCGAAAGCAGGTAAATGGCGGTGACAAGCGTGCAGCGCATCATCCTTTCCCAGCGATCCTCGCTTCCTCATCCTGATATTGAACCTGCTGGCCCGTGCGCGCTTCGAGGGCGACCAGCGTCAGCCGGACGTCGTGCTTATCGACACGAAAGACCATCGCCTGCTGTTCGCCATCATCGTCCTGGAAGCCGATGGTGAGAAAATGCTCCCGCTTCTTGGCCAGCATGAAGAGCGGTGAAATGACGACCGCCGCAAGGTACCGGCGGTCGACTTTCTGGCCATATTCGAGCAAATTGATCCGCTCATACGGCACTTTCACCTCAGTGTGTTTAGAAACAAAGACAAAATAGGTCCGGTCCGTGACTTCGATTGCGCCATTGTTATTGGCCGGAATGTCCGGCCGCGTGCCTCCGATGTATTCTGCATGGCTGCCCGCGCGATCCGCCGAAGTCAGCAGCGCGCAAAAACAAAGAGAAGCCGCGAAAGCAAAGACGCGCATCCGGAGAGGTGTCCCAGAACAGAGTGCGGCAAGCGCAGTCAGTCTCTCAGGCTAGGCCCAGATCTTCTCGACGGGAACGCCTCTTCTGCACAACTCGCAGGAAGCGGAATCTTTGTAATAGGTCGCATTCATTTTGGCCAGAAAAAAGAGCGGCAAATGACCGAAGCTGACGATAGTGGGATTGGGCTGATAAACGGCAACGGCGATACCTACGACCTCGGCGCCGTTGGATTCAACAAGCTGGCGAAGGTCGGTAAGGCGTTTCCCCGACCGGAGAATATCGTCAACGAGTAAGATTCTTTCGCCTTTCTCGGGTTCCACGAACTGGCGGAAACGCAGAGGGGAAGAGTCGTCGGGTTTTTCTGCCCAGTAGACCTGATGAGCACGCAAGGCCTCGCACACACCGTACGCGATGGGAAGGCCCCCAGTTGTTGGACACACGATGGAGAGTTCGCGAATCATCGCGCGAATTTCGGGATCGGCGCGCAGCCTCCGGCTCAGACCCACACTCAGGATCTTGGCCCATTCGTAGTAGCGAAAAGCGAGGGCGACCTGGAGAAATTCGTCGGCGTGCATGCCATTGGAATGCTCAAAATGGCCGTCGCGCAGAGCGCCTGTCTGACGCAGCATGGCGATGACCTCTTCGTTGGTGGGGATCAGATGCATAGACGATTCGGCTGACGCATTAATGAGCGCCTTTTCCCGCCAAAACGTGCGGGATCGTTCTCAGGATGATCGACCAGTCTAGCTTCAGAGACCAGTTCTCGATGTAGGAGATATCCAGGCGCATCCAGGCGTTGAAATCGATGTGGTCGCGGCCCGACACGGCCCAGAGACAGGTTAGCCCGGGACGCATCCGAAGGCGCCGACGCTGCCAACGCTCATAGCGGTCCACTTCTTCGGGAATCGGAGGCCGGGGTCCGACAATCGACATATCGCCGCGCAAGACGTTGTAGAGCTGCGGAAGCTCGTCTAACGAAAACTTACGGAGCCAGCGGCCCAATGGCGTGATGCGTGGATCGCGAGCGATTTTGAAAGCGATTTCGCGTTCGCTCAGGTGCGCGAGCTCGGGCTTCATCCGGTCGGCATCGTCGATCATGGAGCGGAATTTATAAAAGATGAAGCGGCGTCCATTCAGCCCGCAACGGGCTTGGCGGAAGATGACCGGTCCGGACGAGGTTGTCTTAATCAGTACGGCGCAGACGAGAAACAGCGGCGAAAGAACCAGAAGCGAAACAGCCGAGACGACGATGTCGAAAAAACGCTTCAGCATCAGCCGCAAATCATCGAGGGGTGCGGCGGTGAATGTCAGGAGGGATGCGTTGCCGACCCGGTCGAGCGTGATCTCGCTGTTGACGTGAGGAAAGAAGTCAATGGAGATGCGCGTGCGAACGCCTTCTTCATCGCAGAGCAAAAAGACTTCTTCGAGAGCGGGTAATTTGCTGCTGTCGACATCGAAGATGACTTCATCTACGACCTGTTGCGAAAGCAATGCAGGAAGCTGCCGGGCGCATTCTTCTTCGGATAGAGCGGCGGAGATCTGAATGCGAAACGGACTTCCCTGACAGAGGTGGCGGGCCAGGGTGGAGACCTTCTCAGGATTGCCGACGAGCACGATGTGATAAGGAGCGCCGAAGCCGCGCTGAAACGCCCCGATCAGGTGTGGCGATACCCACCGGAAACCCGCAAGCAGCAGCAGATCGTAGAGAAAGAAGAACGACAGGAAGCTGCGGCTGAGTGGAGGGTCAAGGCGCAACAAGTACTGAAAAAGGATGACCAGCACGATTCCCAAGAGGGACTGCCGGAGCGTGTTGGCCACGACGCGGCGAGGCGTTGCGGAATCGAGATATTCGTAAACGCGCTGCAGCGATCCTAGCGCAATCCAGGTGGCGACGGAAAAGGCGAGCAGCAGGATATGCGGCTCAATCCTGAGAAAGAAAACGCGCTCGAAGGCGAGGCTGGTACGTGTGAAATACGCCAGCTCGAAAGCAAAAATCGTCAGAATTGCGTCTGCAAACGCAAACAACAATCGGATCTTTTTTCGATGGTGAGCGAACACGGACCGACCTAAGATTATCAGTTACACGGAGCTTAGCGCCTGATCGAGATCTCGCTTGATATCGCCGAAGTCTTCGATTCCGGCGGCGACACGGACCAGGTTTTCACGGATGCCCATGCGTTCGCGCATTTTGGGCGAGATGTTGCGGTGAGATGCAATCAGCGGATAAAGAAGCAGCGTGTGGACATCGCCCAGAGATGTACCGGGGACGATCATTTTCAACCGGTCCATGAACGCGAGCACGCAGTCCTTGCTTGCGCCCTTTATCTCAAAACTGAGAACGGCTCCGAAAAGGCCCGGATGAAAGAGCTTCACGATAGTGGCTGCATCGGGATGATTCGGGCCGGAGCAGTAATAGACGCGCTCTACAGCCGGGTGATGCGAGAGCCATTCGGCGAGAAGCCGCGCGTTTTCGCACTGACGCTCAAAACGGACAGCTAGTGTTTTGATGCCGCGCATGGTGAGGTAACTCTCAAACGGCCCAAGCACCGGGCCCGCGATGCGGGAGAGCATGCGGACGGGTTCATGATGCTGCGCGTCGCTGACGACAAGACCGCCGAGCACATCGCCATGACCGGCGAGATACTTCGTGACACTGTGGACCACCATGTTGGCGCCGAGCTCGAGAGGCCGCATCAACATAGGGGTGGCGAAGGTGTTGTCGACGATTAAGGCCGCCCCCGTGGCGCGCGCAAGCTGCGCGACATTGCCGATGTCCGCAACGCGGAGCAGGGGATTGGAAATGCTTTCCATGAAAATGCAGCCCGGGCGAGTGTCCGCGATTGTTTTTTCGAGACCAGCGAGATCGCAGATGTCGACATACTTCACTTTGACATCGAAGGAGCAGAGAACCTGGTCGAGTAAGCCGATGGTCGCGCCGTAAATGGAATGCGAAGCAATAACCGTATGCGGGCGGTCGATGAGGGCCGCTTGCAAGGCGATTTGAACGGCTGCCATTCCGGAGGCGGTAGCGAGCGCTCCGTGGCCGTGCTCGAGCGCGGTGGCCAGCTCTTCGAGTGCATCGTTGGTGGGGCTGGCGTAGCGGGAGTAGCTGAAACCGGCCTCTTCATTCCCCAGTACGCGATCGAGAGTTGCGGCTGAATCATAGAAGAACGTTGTGCCCAGATGAATGGGTGTGGTGGAGGGGATGGGTACACCCGGGCGGCGCTTGCGATCGCCGGCATGAACAACTTGGGATTCAAATTTCATTTTCGTTTCCAGCGGACACCGTCTCGCGTGTCTTCGAGGATCACACCGTTTTCGGAAAGGATTGCACGAATTTCATCGGCACGGGCGAAGTTGCGCTCCTTTTTGGCCTGTGTTCTCTCGGCGACCAGCTTTTCGATTTCGGAATCGGAAATCCCGGCCGGGGCGGAGGTTCCGGAGCTGTTGCGCACGGCACGTGTGTCGCCCGGCTTCAAAATGTCGAAGATGCTGTCGAATACTTCCAACACGCGCGCGGCGTCCCAGCGATTCTCATCGCGAAACTGATTGTCGTCGATAGCGGTATTCATCGCACGCACGTATTCGAATATGGCGGCGAGCGCCTCAGCCGTGTTGAGATCGTCATCCATGCCGGATTCGAACTCGCGCAGCGCCTGCTGCGAACGCTCGGTGAGTTGGCGGTTATTGCCCGGCGGAAATTTTGTGGAAGTGACGCGCAGCTCAAAATCGCGCAGCCGTTCGATGCTTTTGGCCGCGGCTTTCAGTCCTTCAAACGTGAAGTTGAGCTTTTTGCGGTAGGGAACCGAAGCCAGCAGGTAGCGAATGGCTTCGGGCTGATGGCCGGCCTCCAGGAGATCGCGCAAGGTATAAAAATTGCCCAGCGACTTCGACATTTTCTGCGACTCAATGTGGAGGTGCTCGGAATGCAGCCAAAAGCGAGCGAACGACTTTCCGCTGATGGATTCCGATTGGGCGATTTCGTTTTCGTGGTGCGGAAAGATCAGGTCCACTCCGCCGGCGTGAATGTCGAGAGTTTCGCCGAGATACCGCATCGCCATCGCGGAGCATTCAATGTGCCAGCCGGGGCGCCCGCGGCCGAACGGTGCATCCCAGGCAGGCTCGCTGTCGCGCTGGGCTTTCCAAAGGACAAAATCCCGCGCGTCGGCTTTGTCGTATTCGTCCATATCGACGCGAGCGCCGCTGCGGATACCGCTGAAATCGTTATGCGAGAGCTTGCCGTAATCGGGGAAACTCGCGATACGGAAGTAAGTGGACCCTTCACTTGTGTAGGTGCAGCCTTTCGACTGCAGTTCTTCAATGGCTTCGACCATTACCGGAATGTGCCTGGTCGCGGGCGCGACGTGCTCGGGCTGCTCGAGACGCAACTGAGCGGCATCTTCAAAAAAGGCCTTGGTGAAGACAGCCGTGTAGTCCTCGATCGACTTATTGGCTTTGGCGGCGTTAGCGATGATCTTGTCGTCGACATCAGTGACATTCATTACGTGATCGAGCTGGTAACCGCGGTAGCGCAGCCACCGCCGCAAAATATCCTGGAAGGTAAACGTGCGAAAGTTGCCGATATGGACGAAGTTATAGACGGTGGGACCGCACGTGTACATGCGAACCGTGTTGCCGTGCAGCGGGCGGAAAACTTCCAACTCTTGGGTAAGAGTGTTGTAGAACCGAATTGACATCCAGGCGGATGACTCAATCGTAACAAGGGGCGGCGAATTCAGGCGCTTTTCAGTGGTCTCTTGACGGGCGGACCCGGCTTGTCCTACCGTATAGCTTAGGAGCTACACGTAAAGAATGGCGCTGAATATTCGAAACTCCGAAGCCGAGATGTTGGCTGCAGAACTGGCCAGACAAACCGGGGAATCGAAAACCGACGCGGTCATCAAAGCGCTTCGCGATCGACTCTCGCGGGTGCGTCGGGAGCGCTCCAGGCGGCCTTTGGCCGATGAACTGGAAGATATCGCCAAACATTGCGCGTCTCTCCCTGTTGTAGATGCCAGGCCGGCGGACGAGATTCTGGGATACAACGAGCACGGCCTCCCGCGCTGATGGTGATCGACACATCCGCCCTGGTCGCAATTCTGGACGGCGAGCCGGAACGACGCGAATTCATCGAGACGATCGAAGCCGCCGACTCCCGGCACATGTCTGTCGCGACCTTTGTCGAAAGCTGGATTGTGATCGAGGCGCGGTATGGGGCTGAAGGGTTGCGCGATCTGGAGCGCTTTGCGACCCGAGCGGGGATCGAATTAATGGCAGTGGACGTCGAACAGGGGCAAATCGCACGCGGAGCTTTCAGCCGTTTCGGCAAAGGACGCCATCGCGCGGCGCTCAATTACGGTGACTGCTTCTCCTATGCGCTGGCGATCTTCCTTGGCGAACCACTCCTGTGCAAGGGAGATGATTTCAAATACACTGACCTTACGTTAGCGACCGCGTCCACTTAGAACTTCGCCGCGACTCTTTACTAACAAGTAAACTCCTTCAGTTCCGGATAGCGCGCGACGAGTGTAGCGGGCGCCTTCACCGGTTTGCCTCTTAGAATTGAACTGATTTCCAGCGCATTCACCGTGGCTTTGCCCAGATAATGATTGTTCGTCACCGCATACGTGTCGCTTGCCCGGTGAGCCACGGCCTGGATGCGCTCGATCCAGGGATCGAGTTGATCGACCGAATACAAATAGTCGTAGCGCTCGTGCGGCGCTGCATTCTCGCTGAACCAGTTCTTCCAGTTGCGGCCGTGGAGCCGGATATAACCCACCGCGGAGGTGACTTCGGCGGCCGGTTTTAAAGAGCGATGAAACAGGGGCTGGTCGATATTGCAAAGCCCCAGATCCAATTGCTCCAGAAAATCGAGAATGCGCGGATCGTTCCAGCTCGCGTGCCGGACTTCCAAAACCAGAGGATACTCCGCGAATCGCGCTCGCAGACGAGCCACATACTCGCGGTTCTCGGCGGTATTTTTGAAGCTCCACGGAAACTGCAGCAGAACTGCGCCGAGGCGGCCTGCCTCCATCAGAGGCGCGAAGCCTTCCCGGACCTGACGTTCCTCTTCCAGCGTGGCGTTCCGCTCATGCGTCAACGTACGCAGCAACTTTGCAGTGAAGCGAAAATCTCGATTGTTCTCTATTTTTCGAATCCAATCCTCGGCGGTTTCCGGAGGGATGGGCCGGTAGAAGGTGACGTTGATTTCGATGGTGTCGAAGTATTCAGAAATATAGGCGAGCGGATCAAAGCCACGCGGCTTGGAAACGGGATACACAATCCCGGACCAATCTTTGTAACACCATCCGGCGGGCCCGACGCGAATCACTTCGTGGCCGAAGCGGCTACTTCGAAACCGTCACATTCGGCTGCGGCTTTGCGGGCCGGAGCGGCGCAGTGCCGCAATCACGCACGTCCTCCTTGGCCTTTAGATCCTTATACATTTCCGCCAAATCAAAGTTAAAGCGCGACGCATAGGCCTCGCGGGCTGCACGCACCTCGTCGACGATCTCGTCTTTTGAATTCATCATTCTTCTCCCATCAGCTCTTCAGGAGTGCAAATAACTGGTAGCTCAAATCCTTGCCGTGTGACAACCAACCTGCTCATTCGTTGGATTTCCGCATTGGCGAGATGCCGGCAATTCCAGGTCAGCAGATATTCACAGCCATATGCCGTCGCGGTTGCGACGTGAAGGGCGTCGCCGGCCGCCTTGCGCGGAATCGGCCCCTCAACAATCAAAAGTTCCGCTATTGTCAGTATCACCCGAGTCAACGCCAGAATAGGGATATCCGTGAGCAGATCAAGACGCCTTTTTGCGAGCATCACATCGCCTGCCGCGGCTTCCTGCAATACCGATTCCGAGACGTATAGGTCAAACGCCGAACGCCGGGAGTCCCACCACTCACGCGTGACTTGCTGGTGGGCAGCGGTCAACAGATCGCGGCTGGGGTTGGCAGCCAGATAGCTCGGGATGGTTGTCTCAATATAGACTTTTCCTTTCAACTTCCATTGTCTCGATATCATGGAAGGGAAAATTCCATGATTGGACATGCTGATCGGAAACGATCCGCTCAGGCACTGCGAAAACGGTTTTCGCTAGTACTGCTCAAACCGTCGCACTACGATGACGACGGGTACGTCATCCAATGGCTGCGCTCCGCGATTCCGTCTAACACGCTCGCCGTTCTGAATGGCTTAGCGCTCGATTGCCAAAACCGGCACGTGCTGGGCGACGACGTAGATATCGTCATTACAGCTCTAGACGAAACGAATACCCGAATCCGGGCGAAATCGATTGTGCGTCGGCTTCGAGACGAACGGGTCTTGATCGCGCTGGTCGGCGTTCAATCCAATCAATACCCGCGAGCGATGGATTTGGCACGGACGTTCCGCGCCGCGGGTATCCAGGTGTGTATCGGCGGATTTCATGTCTCCGGCTGCTTGTCGATGCTGCCCGAACTGACGCCGGAACTCAAAGAGGCCATGGACCTCGGCATCTCGCTGTTTGCAGGTGAGGCGGAGGGGCGTCTGGAAGAGGTTCTGCGCGATGCGTGGAACGGCTGCCTAAAGCCGCTGTATAACTACATGTCGGACCTGCCTTCGCTTCAGGGCGTACCGATTCCGATTCTTCCACCCACCCGCGTCAAGCGGACGGCCGGTAAGCTGACAAGCTTCGATGCGGGCCGTGGCTGTCCTTTTCAATGCTCGTTCTGCACGATTATCAATGTGCAGGGGAGGAAGTCGCGACGGCGCTCGGCCGATGAAGTCGAGCAGATTGTGCGGC
Source organism: uncultured Acidobacteriaceae bacterium (assembly GCA_963722935.1). Lineage (GTDB taxonomy): Bacteria > Acidobacteriota > Terriglobia > Bryobacterales > Bryobacteraceae > Bog-105. The sequence continues at coordinate 28,938 of CAVROY010000006.1, forward strand.
GGAATCTGGCGCAAGGGATCAACCGCTTCTTTATCACGGACGACAACTTTGCGCGCAATCGGGATTGGGAGAGCATTTTCGATCGACTGATCGAATTACGCGAAAAGGAAAAGCTCAATATCAAGTTCGTGATCCAGGTCGATACGATGTGCCATCGGCTCCCGAACTTCATTTCCAAGGCGGGACGCGCCGGTGTTGCGCGCGTTTTCATCGGACTCGAAAGCATCAATCCGGATAGCTTGCTGGGCGCGAGAAAGAAGCAGAACAAAATTGCCGAGTACCGCAAAATGCTTCTCGACTGGAAACGCGCCGGAGCGACAGTCTTCGCCGGCTACATCGTAGGGTTTCCCAGCGACACGCCGGAGTCGGTGCTGCGCGACATCCGCACCATCCAGCGCGAATTGCCGATTGATTTGCTCGAGCCGCACTGCCTCACGCCGCTGCCAGGATCGGAGGATCACCTGCGGCTCTATAAGGAGGGCGCGTATCTCGATCCGGACCTCAACAAATACGATCTGGAGCACGTGACGACCAGTCATCCGGCCATGTCGACGCGCGAATGGGAGCGGCTGTACAAGAGTGCGTGGGAAAACTATTATTCGCTCGAGCACATGGAGACCGTCATGCGGCGCGCGACGGCAACGGGCAGCAATCCGGGCAACATGCTGCTGCTACTTCTTTGGTTTTACGCCTGCATCCGGCTGGAGAACGTTGATCCGCTGCAGGGCGGCTATCTGCGGCGTAAGTACCGCAAAGAGCGGCGCCCGACTTTACCGAGAGAAAGTCCTTTCGCCTTTTATCCCAAATACTTTTCCAATCTGTTGTATAAACACGTGCGATTGGGCGCGCTGATTTTGCGCTATGGATGGCTGCGAGCCCGGCTCAAGCGAGACCCGGAAGCTCGCCGCTACTCGGATCTGGCGTTAACGCCTGTACCGGAAGGTACATTCGATTCGCCAGAAGTGATGGCGGCTCGGACAGGAAAGGCGCTCGTCACGATTTCCGAGACGGAGAAGGCGCAGGCGCGGAGTGAAGAAGAAGCTTCCGCGGTCGTGAAATAAGAACGCAAGCGCGGGATCCAAGAAGCTGTCCTGGGGCGGACGGTTTCAAAGCGGAATCCAGACGAGTCGGTCTATCCATTCTTCGGCCTCGCTCGCACTCCAAATCAGGACTAGCTCTTCGATAGCAGTCGCAATTGGGACCGCCTCGCGAAGCAGGACGACTCCTGGACTGTGCACCTCGTTCACATAGCGAGCGAAACGTGTCGGCATCGTGCGGCGGTCCTGGGTCACCAGAACGCGTCCAGAGGCCGCCGAAATCCGCAAGACGTCGGGATCTTTCAGCCCATCGAGTCCCGCGTCGGCTGCCGTTCGGATGTCGATCTCTAAAGCGGTGCGCCGCAAACCCCGGAGAATGCGTCCGTCGAGGTCGGCGTCAGCCTGGAATCTGACTCGCATGGCGGGCCCGATCCAGTTTCGCGATCAATTCCGCATTCGTCTGCCTGGATCGAGCGTGCTGCGATTCAGCGGTGCGGTGCCCTTCCACAATGTACGAGTCGATCTCTTTCCGGTTCGCCAGGTAGAAGGCCAGCGCACCGTGAACTTGTTCAAGGGTCAAAGCGGGATAACTCTCCACCATGCTCTCGGCCGACATTCCCTCGTGGAAAAGATAGACGAGCGAATCCAAAGACACGCGGGTGTCTCCAACCCGATAGGCGCCTTCGACCATCCTGACGTATTCTTTCTGCATTGAGGTTCTAGACAGACCTATCGTCACACGGCCAAAGCAGTCTGCACAAGCGGATACTGGAGTGAAGAAGCTTCTACGATCGTGAAATAGAGCCAAGTCGATTTTCCGATAGAATCTCGCCGATAGATCCAGAGGGGTCCAAATGATCCGGCTATGGCTCTCACGCGAGAAGTCGATACCGATTCGGGAACAGCTAAGCGCGCAGTTGCTGTTTGGCATCCTAAGCCGCAGCATTGCGCCGGGCGAGCGCCTGCCGAGTGTTCGAGATATGGCCCGGAGGCTGAAAGTACACCCAAATACGGTGAGCGCGGCCTACCGCGATCTTGGCGATCGGGGGTGGGTCATCCACCAGCGCGGCAGCGGAGTATTCGTGCGCGCCTTGAACCTGCCTAAGCCCGAAGCTGGCATTGAAGGCTTTGTACGGGCCTGGATCGAAGACGGCCGGACGCGGGGCTTTACGATTGAGGCGCTCGAAACGGCGCTTCGCGAGGTGAGGGCGCAATTGCGCACGCAAACGAAATCGCCGCAGTTGATGGTCATTCACCCGGATCGGGATCTAGCTTGCATTCTCGCGGCCGAGATCGAAGAGGCGGTCACTTCAGAGATATTGTTCAGCGGACTCGACGATGCGCCGAAGGTTCTCGCATCTGACACGTGCGTCCTGGTGACAGCCGCGTGTGCTTCCGCTATTGTCGAAAAGCTGCAACCGGTGCAATATCGAGTCATTGGCCTAAACTCGATGGAGCATGTGCTCGCGGGTCAACACGCTCCGCGGCAAGTAGCGTTGATCGGGATCGTATCGCGTTCGCAATCCGTTCTTCAATGGTCGTCAAAGCTGCTTTCCGCGCTCGGATTCACCTTCACCGATATTCTGCAGCGGAATCCGGCAAAAAAGCATTGGCGGGAGGGCCTGGGAGTGTGCGATGTGATAGCAGCCGACGTGAAGGCTGCGCTTGAGCTGCCCCCGAACTTGAAGCCCACTGTGTTCCGGATTGTTTCCGATGACTTTCTTCGTGAGGCACGGGAGCTTATGACAGAGCAAATACTGTAACAGAGGCGGCCCGCAAGCTCTCAAGAAAGCCTTACAGTGCTGCCATGACACTCAAACGCTTCAGCAGCACGGTGAAAAGAATTGCTACGGTAACAGTTTTAGGATTGGTCGCAATGGCCAGGGCGCATGCGGGGGAAAGGATCAAGTGGCCGGATTTACAGCGGCGGCTGGGCGGTACATCTTGCGCGCTGCAGCCCTGCCAAGCAGTCGTGGAGCATCGGAGCATCACTGTGGTCACCAGCGACGGTGTAAGGCACCACGGGCGTGAATTGACGATCAGCTCAGATGGTCTCCGCTTGGTCGGCGGCGGGCCCACCCAGAATTTTCCGCGCGAGGCGGTCCGGCACATCGAAATCCGAAACGTGGGACGCTATTCCCACCACATTCGAGAGAATGCTGCTCTCGGTCTTCTCTTTGCAGCCACGCCTTGCATGGAGTCGGAGAACTGCAATTCGTTCTTGCTTTTGTTGAGCATGCCGCTCGGTGCACCTGTGTGGTCATATACAGTCGCGAGTGCTCCAGTTTTTCTAGTAGCCGACGGCATTTCGCTCTTCGTGCCAGCGGCTAAGTTCGATTTGATTCCCTAAACGCGCAGCGGCAGTCTCGGCGGTCGCGCGGACTGCAGGGGACAATAGCGGCTTGGTGTCTGCTTTACGGTTTGAGATTCAAGCGGTCTGCCCGGAAACGGGCGCGCGAGCCGGCCTGCTGCACACGGCGCACGGCACGATCGAAACTCCGGTTTTTATGCCGGTCGGAACGCAGGGGACGGTCAAAGCGCTGACTCCGCGGGACCTGCTGCAGGATCTCGATGCCAAAATCGTTCTGGCAAACACGTATCACCTCTTTCTACGGCCCGGGCACGAACGGATTGAGCGGTTCGGGGGCTTGCACCGCTTCATGGCTTGGCCGCGGGCCATTCTGACGGATTCGGGCGGATTCCAGGTGTTCAGCCTGAATACGCTGCGAAAGGTGACGGAAGAAGGAGTACTATTCCATTCGCATCTGGATGGCAATCCGCACTTCTTTACTCCGGAAAAAACCGTCGATATTCAACTCGCGCTGGGGAGCGATATTTTGATGGCTCTCGATGAGTGCCAGGCCTACCCTGCCAGCCACGAGGAAGCTGAACAATCCACGCGGCGGACCATTCGCTGGGCGAAGGCCGGGTATGCGCATTATCTGCGGCGCGAGAAAGGGCTACATTGCGCGATGTTTCCGATCGTGCAGGGTTCGATGTACGCGGACCTGCGCCGTGCATGTGCCGAAGCCTTAGTCGAGCTCGATGCTCCAGGCTACGCGATTGGCGGGCTGTCAGTTGGTGAATCGCGCGCGTTGAGCCAGGAGATGGCTGCCCTGACCGCGCCGTTTTTGCCCTCTGACCGTCCACGATATGTAATGGGCGTCGGGATGCCGGAGGAACTACCGCAATACGTGGCGCATGGAATCGACATGATGGATTGCGTGCTGCCGACCCGCAATGCCCGTACGGGGTACCTCTTTACCTCCCGCGGGAAAGTGATGATCAAACAGTCGCAGTATATAGAGGATGAGAATCCGCTGGACCCGGCCTGCGATTGCTATACCTGCCGGACGTTCACCCGAGCCTATCTCCGCCACTTGTACATGGCCGGAGAGATTCTGTTTTCGATTCTGGCTACAATGCACAACATCGAGTATTTTCTGGGGATTATGCGACGGATCCGGCAGGCTATCCTGGCGGGCCGTTTCCCTGAGATGTTGAAGGCGGGTTAGAGGGATCGGAACCGATCCTACAATCGGCCCTACAATTAAGCTGAAAACATGATTTCTATGCCATTGTTGCTTTCTCTTCTTCAAACTACGTCGCCGATGAGCGGCGTGCCGGGGCCGATCATTACCTTTGTCGCGATGGTGGCGATTTTCTATTTTCTGATCTTCATGCCTATGCGCAAGCAGCAGAAAAAACAAAAGGACATGCTGAAGACCTTACAGAGCGGCCAAACCGTGGTTACCAGCGGTGGAATCATCGGAACCATCGTGGGGGTGAACGATGATACCCTGATACTGCGCATTAAGCCCGATAACCTGAAGATTCAGATAGCTCGCAGTGCCGTCACGAATGTGATGGGAGGCGAGGATCAAACTAAGAAGTAGGCTGGCGGCGCTACTGCGAGAGCTTTATCATGAAACGCAATTTACGATTTAAGTTCTTTTTTATCCTGGCGGTGATCCTGGTTTGCATTTACGGGATTATCGGCTTGCCTCGGAGTAAGGCCGAGTTGGCCGCCAATTGGAACAAGAACATTCATTTAGGACTGGACCTGCGGGGCGGAACTTACCTTGTGGTGCAGGTTCAGCAGCAAGACGCATTTAATCTGCAAGCCAATACGGCGGCGGACCGGCTGAAAGACGCGGCGCGGAAAGCCGGAATCGCGTTTTCGGATGTCGACGTGAACGATGCGAAGTCGCTGGCGGACGCGGGCAAAGTGGCCATTGTGGTGAAGAGTGTTCCCCCGACACAGGCGGGGAATCTGCGGACGATCATCAACGACCAGTTCGCCGACTGGATTGTGACTCCGATTAACGCCGGAGCGGATTACCGGCTCACGATGAAGCCATCGTACTCTCTCACTCTGTGGCAGCAAGTGTTGGCGCAAACGAAGAACACAATTGAGAAAAAGATCAACGCGCTGGGGGTGAGCGAGGCGACCGTTCAGCAGCGGCGCGAGGATGCGGATTCGGAGCTGCTGGTGCAGTTGCCCGACGTAGACGATCCGGCGCGTGTGAAGCAGATTCTGCAAACAGCCGCAAAGCTCGAGTTGTACGACGTGCGGGGCGGTCCATTTGCGACCAGGGAAGAGGCGCTGGCCCAGAGCGGAGGAATATTACCTCCGGGCACGAAGCTGATTGGAACGGGCGGTACGGAGAGCGGCGGCCGATCGGGCGGAGTTTATCTGGTTTCGCGGACGCCGGTCGTCACCGGACCTGACATTCGCGACGCGCGCGCCCAACAAGGCCAGATGCCCGGAAGCTGGGACACGGGATTCGTTCTGAGCCAGGACGCAGCCAAGCGGTTTTCGACCTACACGGGTTCCCACATCGGACAGCGGCTGGCGATCGTGTTAGACGGTAAGGTGCTGGAGGCCCCCGAAATCCATGGCCAGATCAGCGATAACGGAGTAATAGAGGGCGCGCCGACCCAGCAGGACGCGGCGGACCTGGCATTAAATCTGAAAGCTGGTTCACTGCCCGCCAGCGTTAAGTACATGCAGGAAAACACAGTCGGTGCTTCGCTCGGCGCCGATTCCATCCGAAACGGGTTTGCGGCGGGTATTGCCGGCGTGCTGGCGGTGGTCGTTGCGATGCTCATTTACTACCGGAAGAGTGGCATCAATGCCGTCCTGGCGCTGGTTCTGAACGCGATCATATTGATCGCCTGCCTCAGCTATTTCGATGCCGTGCTGACGCTGCCCGGAATCGCCGGCATCATCCTCACCATCGGTATGGCGGTGGACAGCAATGTCCTTATTTTTGAAAGAATTCGCGAGGAATTGCGGGCCGGAAAAGCCATTATTCCCGCGGTCGATACCGGGTTCAATAAGGCTCTGTTGACGATCATCGACACGCACGTGACGACCGTCGTATCGTGCGCAATTCTATTCCTTTTCGGTTCGGGGCCAGTGAAGGGATTTGCCGTGACGCTGGTCATCGGCTTGGTGGCCAATGTCTTTACGGCCGTGTTTGTCTCGAAGTTCATTTTCGATTGGGAGCTTTCGAGGCCCAAGCCGGTTGAGGCATTAAGTATTTGATTCGGTAAGGGCATTCGAGTGTTTAAGAGCCCGAAATCGCCCTGTATACGATTGGGAACATTTGTTAATCGCCGGTGTCTATTCGTAATGGATGTCGGCCTTGATTATTGGAACGCGCAGAACGGTCCAGAACCGCCCTGCGCATTTGGCAGCTAGATGGAAATTTTCAAGCACACCAATTTCGATTTTCTCGGCAAGAAATGGCCGTTCATCATCCTGTCTCTGTTGCTCACGCTGGTGGGTATCGTCAGTCTGGCGATTCGAGGCGGCCCGCGGTACGGAATAGATTTTACTGGCGGAGCGCTTATGGATGTCAACTTCATCAAGCGACCTCACGCGGAGGCGATCCGCTCGACGCTCCACAAGACTATTCCGGGCGAGATCGAAGTTCAAGAAGTGAGTAATTCGCAAGGCAATTCGCAGGAAGTCTTGATCACGACGGGCGTGCATGGCGAGACTCTGGAGAACGTGCGCGAAAGCATTGTTTCCGCCTTGAATGGGGCCTTTAATCCAAACGCCGGTAATAAGCTCGACATCAATCTTACCGGGCAGACGGAACTCGCCGACCGGCTGCGCGATCCATTGACGCGCGCAAACGTGTCGCTTTCCGACGATCAGCTTCAGGCATTGACAAAGCGAATTGTCGATTACCGGACCGCGCACTCGGGCCTGATCCGGAGCTTGGACGAACTTTCTTCCGTTTCGGGCATTACGCCGCAGGAGCTGAATGTGTTGAAGCAGCAATGTTTCGCCGGGAATTTTGCGATCCGGGGCAATGAGGCAGTAAGCGCCAAGATCGGCTCCGACATGCGTCAGCAGGCCATCAATGTGGTGCTGATTGCGTTAGGCGCAATGCTGGTGTACATTGCGTTCCGCTTCGAGTGGATCTACGGGGTCGCGGCTGTCATTGCGGTGTTCCACGATACGATCATCACCATTGGCCTGTTTTCGATTTTCAACAAACCGATCGATTTGACAGTAATCGCGGCTTTGCTTACGCTGGTCGGCTATTCGATGAATGATACGATTGTGACCTTCGATCGTATCCGGGAGAACTTGAGATTGCAGATGCGCGGCTCATTCGAATACATTGTGAATCTCAGCATCAACCAAACGCTGAGCCGGACAGTGCTGACTTCCGGACTTACGTTTCTGACTGCGATATCTTTGTACCTATTCGGCGGCCAGGTATTGAATGGGTTTTCATTCGCGCTAGTAATAGGTATCATCATCGGCACGTATTCGTCTATCTTCATAGCTAGTCCGATTCTGATTTTCTGGAAGGATCTAGCGGAGGGACGCAGGAAGAGTTCGAGAGCAGGAGCGATAGAGAGCCGTTCCAGGACCGCCGCAAGCGTGAAGGGCGCGAAACCTGTAAAGACGGCAAAGTGAGCGGGGACGGGTAACCAGCAAGGTGAACAGCGGCCATCAAAAGGGCCGAAGCGAGGGAGATATGTTTGAGCAAACATTCGTAGACGGAACCACAAAGACGAAAAAGCCGTGGACGATTGCTTTATCCCTGATACTGCAGATCGGGATTATCGGTGTTCTGATCCTCATACCGTTGATCTACACGGAAGCGCTCCCGAGTGCGCAGTTAAGGAGTATGCTGGTGGCTCCGCCGCCGCCCCCGCCACCACCACCGCCTCCGCCTCCGCAGGCGCCCAAAGTGCAGCCCAAGCCGGTAGTCCGGCAGTTCATTGCAAACCAGTTGATGGCGCCCAAAACAATACCAAAACAGATCAATAAGATTGAAGAAGCAGCTCCGCCGCCTGACGCGGGAATCGGGGTGGTAGGCGGCACCGGTGAAGCAGGCGGTGTTGCCGGTGGAGTGATTGGCGGCGTTATCGGCGGCGTGCCCAGTGCGGCGCCCCCTCCGCCTCCTCCCAAAAAGCCGACCGGTCCGATGCGCGTAGGCGGCCAGGTCATGGAAGCCAACCTGATCCACAAGGTCACACCAGTCTATCCGCCGCTTGCCAAATCGGCGCGTGTGCAGGGCACTGTGGAATTTACGGCAACCATCAGCAAGGAAGGAACTATTGAAAACCTGCAACTAGTACGCGGCCACCCGCTGCTAGTGAATGCAGCAAAGGAGGCTGTACTCCAGTGGCGGTACCGGCCGACGATGCTGAATGGTCAGCCTGTGGTGGTTATTACTGATATCATCGTGAACTTCACGCTGAGTCAATGAGGCAGAAGTCAGTTCAAGTTCGAGCTAGCAATTCGATTCAACTTAGGAGACAAGCATGATTCTTCAACTTCAAGTATGGGCACTCTGGCTATTCCAGGAACAAGAAAACATTAATTTCGATCTTCGATCGCTTTGGGCCAGCATGGGCACCATGGCCAAATGCGTGGTCGCGGTTCTGTTCATCATGTCCGCGTGGTCGATCGGCGTAATGATCGACCGGCTTATCGCTTATAACGCGGCCCGGAAGCAATCGCGCGCTTTTGCACCGGCAGTAGCAGGCGCGCTGCGTGAAGGCAAGCTGGATGAGGCCATCAAAATTGCGGACCGCTACAACAAGAGCCACTTAGCGAAAGTCGTGGTAGCCGGTTTGCAAGAATTCAAAGCGCATCAGATGAGCGCCGAAATTCCGGGCGAGGACATCGAAGCTTCGCGCCGTGCTCTGGAACGCGCAGAAGCGATTGTACACGCGGAACTGAAGCGCGGAGTCAGCAGTCTGGCAACCATCGGCTCGACAGCGCCCTTCGTCGGTCTGTTCGGAACTGTGGTCGGCATCATGCACGCCTTCCAGCAGATTTCGACCTCCAAATCGACTGGTTTGGGCGCGGTCGCAGGCGGCATCGCTGAGGCGCTGATTACGACGGCTCTCGGCTTGTTCGTTGCGATCCCGGCGGTCTGGATGTTCAACTACTTCACGAACCGAATTGAAGCATTCGACGTGGAGATGGGGAACTCGAGCTCAGAGCTGATCGACTACTTCTTGAAGAGATCGCAGAGGGTAGCCGGCGCGGCCCGGTAGTCTCGTTTCAAAGCAAGGAAACTCAAGTTGAATCGCGGGTATGGAGCGGGTCCTCTTCATTACGTGCCTGGAGCGCTTAATGTGCCACAGGCCCGCTTCCTACCTGTTGCTTGGCACGACAGCTTTGAACTGAAGTTGATAGAGAGGAATCCGGTATGAAATTAGCCAAGGCTCCGCCAGTCGTTTCCGATATTAATGTCACGCCGATGGTGGATGTGATGCTTGTGTTGCTGATCATTTTCATGGTCATCACACCGATGTTGCAGCACGGCGTGAACGTAACCATGGTGAGGGCGCATAATCCGATCAAAATGCAGGAGGCGGACCGCGAAGATGCGATTTTGATTGCGATCACGCGCGATGGACGGGTCTTCCTGAGTCCGGGCAATACGCTCATGACAACAGATAAACTGCCTGGCAAGGTAAAGGACCTGCAGCAAAATCGACAGGACAAGACGGTGTACGTTCGGGCCGATGCGCGTGCGCGTTTTTCAAGCGTCACGGACGTGATCGATAGTTTGCGCACAGCCGGCGTGGATCAACTCGGTCTATTGACTGAAGAGATTCAGGATAAAAATAAGAAGAACTCAGCGCTCTAGAACGCTGTAAGTGAACGAAAAGGAACAAAGACTATGGCAATGGCAGTTGGCGGCTCCGGAGGAGCCAAAGCGGACATAAACGTCACGCCACTTATCGACGTATTGCTGGTGCTGTTGATCATTTTCATGGTTATTACGCCACTGACACCGCACGGGCTGGACACCTTGGTGCCACAGCCACCACCGCCGAATCAACCACCTCCACCTCCCAGTCAGGACCCGAACGTAGTCATCGAAATTTTGAAAGACAAGAGCATGCAGATCAATGGACAACCCGTGAAGGAGGCAGATCTGCAGACGAGACTCGAAGATATTTTCAAGACCCGGGCGACCAAGGTGGTGTTCGTGAAGGGCGACCCGGATGTCGATTATCGCTGGGTCGCGATCGCAATCGACGACGCAAAGGGAGCAGGTCTCGATAAAGTGGGTATTATGACTCCCAAGGTTGAGGCAGGGCAATAGCGGCATCACAAAAAGAAGGGGTCTAAACCATGCAAGGATCCAAATATATGATGCTGGCGTTGTGCGCCGGCCTGGTTCTGACGACAAGTTGTGCCAAGCTTCAGTCGCGGGATCAGATGAATCAGGGCGTCAACGCATACAAGAACAACCACTATGCCGATGCCGTGAGGCACTTCAAGGAAGCGGTGCGGCTGGATCCCACGAACCAGAACGCTCAATTGTATTTAGCGACCTCCTACATGATTCAGTGGGTGCCGGGCGCCGACTCGCCGGATAACAAGAAGAACTACACCATGGCGAAGCAGGAGTTCGACAAGGTTTTGGATAAAGATCCCAAGAATTCGCTAGCGCTCGCTTCGCTCGCCTCCATGGCGTACAACTCGGCCCAGGCGGGCTCTCAGGATCAGAAGATCGCTGCTCTCGAGGAAGCCAAGAAGTGGAATGACCGCCGGATCGAGGTCGATCCCAAGGACGCCGAGGCGTATTACTATCTGGGTGTCATCGACTGGGCCGAGGCGTTTACTCCTATTCAGACGGACCGTGTCAACGAGCACATGGCGGGCACCGATCCCGGACCGCTGAAGGATGCGAAAACGCGGGAAGCGGATAAAGAGAAATTTAGCAAGCTTATCGATCAAGGTATAGAGGACCTGAAGAAGTGCCTGGAGTACGACAAAGAGAACGAAGACGCCATGTCGTATATGAACCTGCTGCTTCGTGAGAAGGCGATGCTGGAAGATTCCCCGGATGCGTCGAAAGCGGATATCGCGCAAGCCGAGGATTGGTCTAACAAGTCGCTTGAAATGAAGCGCATCAAAGCGGCACGACCGGCCAAGAACACGGCGGCGACTTAGAAAGGGCGCGCTCGCCCGCGCAGTTCACTTACCCCAGCGAATAGACTCGAAACAGCGCGTCGCGTTCTTTCGGAATAAAGCCGGCATCGCGAATCAGGCACCGCAACTGCTCGTCCGGCAGGCGGTGCTTTTCGTTTGGCGGCCCGGTGATATCGTCCGCGCCGAAGGAAAGCGCAATCTGGCAGAGTTTCGATCCGAGAGACCAGGATGTTTGAAGATGCGGAATGTTGTCTAGATAGATGCGCGAGAGTGCCAGGATCCGTAGGTATTCGACTGCCGTTGCATCGATCTGCGGAAGCACCGCGGTGTATTGCGCCGTGGCCTCTTGCGTCTGGTGCAGGTCCTCCAGCGCCGCAGGCATGCATCGGCAGTCTCGTCGAGCTGAAAGACGAGAACATGGGATGCGGGCTCCGGGAAAGCAATTCCATCGCCGGGATAGCTGACGATACGTTCCGGATGTAATCTCTTGCGGATCTTATCGGCCTCCGTTCCGAGCGCAATCAGATCGCTGGTATGAAACAGCTCGAGTGATTCGGCGCGCGAGATCATCAGCGAATCGACGCCAAAGCCGGTTGCGGAAGTCCGGCAAGCCGCAGGAAGGCTTCGAGTCCAGCCTGCTCTCGGGCGGCGATCTCATAGCGGATGTGCTGAGTGAGATAACGCTCCGCCAGATCTCTTGAGATTCCGCGGCTCGGATGCTCCTGCTCGGCGATTTCCAACAATCGCGATTTACCAAATTCGTAAGAGGCGCGAGTAATGGCGCCGATGCGTGCGAGCGGAAAGCCCGGCTTTCCGGCCCAGGCGGCAAAAACGAAAGGAAGGTCGGTTAAGGCCAGCCATTCGGCTCCCAAATCCAGCCAATCGAACGAGGCATTTTCAAGCGGAATTTGCAGGGCCGGATCGCCGATGATGAGAGCGGCATCGGAGGTGGCGAGCATGTCCTCCAGCGCAGGTGCATGCGGCGCGATTCGCGCTTCAACCCCGAAGCGCTCGCGCAGAATCACCCGGGCAAGCTGGACCGAGGTCCTGGAGCCGTGATCGGCTGCGACGGTGCGTACACGCTTCCAGGGCATGCGCGAGAGCAAGAGAATGCTGCGAACTGTCGCCGTTGCAAGCAATTCCGAGACCTGGAACGATTTCAAGCGACTGGCGGGCGATTTCCGCGACCGGAACCAAACCGGCATCGATCTTTCCCTGGTCGAGCTCATCCGCACAGACGGACGGAATCGAGAACGACAAATCGACTTCATTCCGTTGCGGACCATGAATCATTCCCCACACCAGGGGGACGGTGTTCAGATAGCTCACCGCGCCCAAGCGGACTTTCGAAAGGATCGGTTCCAAAGCTCCAGTTTCTCAGACGCCTCGTTTGTCGCCCCATAAATCGACGTGCAAGCGCGGGCTGTAGCGATAGTCATGCGCCTTGCAGATTTCTGCCACCCACAGGCCGCGGTTCCGGAGAATTTCGCGGTCTGTGCCCTCGGGCATCAAGACGACGGAAGAGGGCGGGACAGCTAATTCGGCGCTGATAGCAGTGATTTCCCGCAGATCGTCTTCCGAAGTGACGACGAATTTTAACTGATACGAGTAGTCCGCGATCAGCCGCTTCAGGACATCGGGTTGATAGCGCAAGCGCTCATGTTGGGCGGCCCAGCGGCCCGCCTCGCGCTCTTTGGGAACCGAGTTGGCGAGCTTGGGACTGATGCTCATTAAATCGCACGCGACCGGCACATATACGGTCCCGGCCGTTTCGATCGTGATATGTAAACCGGCGTCGCTTAGGATGCGGGTGAGGTCGGCAATTTCGGGCGCGATCATCGGCTCGCCACCGGTCACGACGACATGCGAGGCATGGAACGCGGTCACGCGGCGCGCAATTTCGTCGATTGAAAGCGGATCTCCTTCCGGGCTCCACGACGTATACGGCGTATCGCACCATACGCAGCGTAGGTTGCAGCCTGAAGTACGGACGAACACGGAAGGCACGCCGATCAAAATGCCCTCGCCCTGAACGGAATAAAAGATTTCGGAGATTTTCACGAGAACCGCTAAATGCAGGCGAACACCGGATCCGGCATGCCGGCTTCCTCAAAGCCCTTGCGACGCAGCAAGCAGGAATCGCACCTGCCGCAGGGCCGGCCGGAGGCGTCCGGATCGTAGCAGCTATGAGTCAGACCGAGCGGCACCGACAGTTCAGCGGCTTTCCGGACGATATCGGCCTTGGTCATGTCGATGAGCGGAGTGCGGATCGAAAGCACCGTCTTACCTTCAATTCCGACTTTGGTGGCAAGATTCGCCATGTTCTCAAAAGCTCGAATAAATTCCGGACGGCAGTCCGGATACCCGGAGTAATCAATGGCATTAACACCTATAAAAATATCCGCTGCTTCGATCACCTCCGCATAGGCGAGCGCAAACGAAAGGAAGATGGTGTTGCGTGCGGGGACATAGGTAGCGGGGATGCCGTTCGTCATCTCGGCTGCTCGGCGATCCTTAGGAACGTCAATACTGCTTGTCAGCGCGGACCCGCCGAATGCGCGAAGGTCGATCTGAATCGTCCGGTGCTCTTTCGCGCCAAGACGTTCGGCAATGCGGCGCGCCGCCTCGATCTCGATATTGTGCCGTTGACCGTAGTCGAAGGAGAGGCAAAACGTCTCGAACTCCTGCTGGCGCGCGATAGCGAGACAAGTGGCCGAGTCGAGACCACCGCTGAGCAGGCAAACAGCGCGAGCGGGTCGTTCAGCCATAGGTCAACTTTCGGGATGGACTTGAGCGACTGCCGCGTCCAACTCGCCCCGATGCAGGCGGATGTGCACCTGCTCGCCTGGAGACGTTTCGAGGGACGATCGCAAAATGCGCCGGTCGGCAGCTTGGACAATGGCGTAGCCGCGGCCCAACACCGCCAAGGGACTGAGCTGGGTTAAATGCGCCTGGAGCGACTCGTGCGCGCGGCGGGCATTCCACAGACGCGTGCCGATGGCTTTATGCAAGCGTGCGTGCAGCAGCTCCTGGCGGTGGCGATTCTTCGCGAAGCGCAGACGGAGATCGCTGGCCTCGAGCCTTCTCTTGCAATCGGCGAAGCGTTTCAACCGCGCGTCGAGCATGTTTCTGGCTACGCTCCGCAGACCGAATTCCAGGTCGTCGACACGCTGGGCACGTCTGGACAGCGCACGATGGAGCAGCGAAACGGCGCGGTCGGCCCCGAGCCGATGAAGATTCCGCGAGCTGAAGAGCAGCCGGTAGCGAACGGATTGCAGCGCTTTGGCCTGACACGCCGCGATCTGTTCGAGGAGGCTCTCGCGCGTGCAAATCACGATCTCTGCCGCTGCAGAAGCCGTTGGAGCGCGAACATCGGCTACAAAGTCGGCGATCGTGAAATCCGTCTCGTGGCCAACTGCCGAAATGACCGGAACACGGGATTGGGCAATCGCCCGCGCGACCGGCTCTTCGTTGAAACTCCACAGGTCTTCGAGGGATCCACCGCCTCGGGCCAGAATGACGATTTGCGCCCAATCGCTTTCGCTGAAATAGAGCAGTGCCTGGCAGATCTGTTCGATCGAGCCTTCGCCCTGCACCTGCGCAGGGAACAAGCGTACGTGCAATCCCTGGAAGCGGCGCTCGAGAACGTGCAAAATGTCGCGAATGACGGCACCGGCCGGTGACGTGATAACGCCGATCCGACGCGGGAATTTGGGAAGAGGACGCTTGCGCGCGGCGTCAAACAGCCCTTCGGCTGCGAGCTTCTTTTTGAGCTGTTCAAAGGCGAGCTGGAGCGCACCGGCGCCCTGGGGCTCGATGAGCTCTACGATGAGCTGATATTCGCCACGGGCCTGGTACACTTCCAAATTCCCGCGAACGATGACCGCGAGTCCGTCCTGCGGCTTGAACCTGGCGAAACGTGCCGCGCCTTTGAACAGCGCGCACTTGATCTGGCTCTGTTCGTCTTTAAGCGAGAAGTAATAATGGCCGCTTGCCGCAAGCCGGCAACCGGAAATTTCCCCCGCCACCCAGATGCTTCGGAATTCGGATTCAAAGCGCGCTTGGACCGCGCTGTTGAGCTCATTGACGGAATAGATGTGCCGCGTGGACTGAAACGACAGCTTCATCTGCGGCGCGTCGCCGGCTGCGATCGGAGGCATCTCTATTTTCAGTTTGGACTATTGGCGCTTGGCGGCGAAAAAAGAATGCGCTATTCTATCGGGTTGCCGGGTAAACTCGGTGCCCCCGTCAGCCGCCAATTCCCTACATCTAAATAGTCTGTCACTGGAGAAAGAATGACCTCACAAGAAGCATTGGAATTTGCGAAGAAGAACGACGCGCGACAGGTCGATTTGCGATTCACGGACCTTCCAGGCCTGAGCCAGCACATCTCGTATCCCATTACCATGCTTGAAAAAGACTCGTTTGAGGACGGGTTCGGCATCGATGGTTCGAGCATACGCGGCTGGGCCGCGATCAATGAGAGCGACATGCTCCTCATCCCAGATCCATCCACCGCTTTTATGGATCCGTTTGCGGAAACGCGCACCCTGGTCATGGTGGGAGACATCATCGACCCGATCACACGGCAGCACTACGATCGGGACCCGCGTTGGATCGCCAAGAAAGCCGAGCTTCATCTGAAGAATAGCGGCGCCGGGGATACGGCCTATTTTGGCGCCGAGGCGGAATTCTTTATTTTCGACAATATACGCTTCGACCAGAACCAGCACAGCGGATACTACTTCATCGACGCTGAAGAAGGGCGCTGGAACTCGAGCCGCGAAACAAACAATCTGGGCTACCGCCCGCGCTACAAAGAAGGGTATTTCCCGGTTCCTCCCACCGACCACTATCAGGACCTGCGAAGCGAAATGGTGGCGACCATGATCGAGTGCGGTCTGACGGTGGAATGCCACCATCACGAAGTGGCCACCGGCGGCCAATGCGAAATCGATCAGAAGTTCGACACGCTGGTCAAATCCGCGGACAACATGATGCTTTACAAGTACATCGTGCGGAACGTGGCCTATCAATATGGAAAATCTGTGACGTTTATGCCCAAGCCCCTGTTTGGGGACAATGGCAGCGGAATGCACACGCACCAAAGCTTGTGGAGCGGTGGCAAGCCGCTTTTCGCAGGCGATAACTATGCGGGGCTGAGCCAGACGGCGCTTTGGTATATCGGCGGGCTGCTGCGGCACGCGCGCGCGCTTTCCGCGATTATCGCGCCCACTACCAACAGCTACAAGCGCCTGGTGCCGGGTTTTGAGGCGCCTGTGAATCTGGCGTATTCGAGGCGAAATCGCTCTGCCGCGGTTCGCATTCCGATGTATTCGAACAACCCGAAGGCCAAACGCGTCGAGTTCCGGCCTCCGGATCCCTCCTCGAACCCGTATTTGGCGTTCGCGGCCATGATGATGGCTGGGCTTGATGGTGTGGTGAATAAGATCGATCCAGGCGAGCCGCTGGATAAGGACATCTACGATCTCTCGCCGGAGGAAATGAAGCAGGTTCCCTCGATGCCCGGCACGCTCGATGAGGCCCTGACCTGTTTAGAGGAAGATCACGCGTTTCTAACCAAGGGCGATGTCTTTTCCGAAGAACTGATTGAGACGTTTATCACGTATAAGCGGAAAGCGGAAGCGGAAGCGGTTCGCCTTCGGCCGCATCCGTACGAATTCGCGCTCTATTACGATATTTAGCGTCATGGAAGCGGTGCTGCCCGGCTTCTTCGCGACGGCCTGACGTTAAGGCTGTTCAGGGGGTCGGGCGATAACTCCCGAGGACCTTCAGGAAACTCGTCATCTCCTTGAGATGATTCAGCGCGCTCGTGACTCGCTTATCGTGTTCTGCACCCAGGATGTCCAGGTAAAACAGGTATTCCCACGGCCGTGCCCGCAGGGGCCGTGATTCGATTTTGGTTAAATTCAGATCGCGCAGCGCAAAGCAGGCGAGGGCACGAAACAATGCGCCCGGAAGATTGCGCGTGGAGAAGGCAAGTGAGGTCTTCCATGGCCCTGTCGCCGTTCTTGGCGGCTTACTTTGTTTCGTCAGCAGAAAAAATCGCGTGAAGTTTCGCCGATTATCCTCGATTTTTCGCCGCAAGATGATTCCGCCGTATAGCGCGGCCGCGGTTTCAGACGCGATGGCCGCCGACGAGTCCGGTGACTGTTCTCTCAGCATCTTCACGCTACCGGCCGTGTCGTAGTATGGGACGGGCTCGATCTGTTTGTGGGTCTCAAAGAACCTGCGGCACTGGTTGAGCGCGACCGGATGCGAAAAGGCGCGCTTGATGTCTCGAAAGCGCAGTCCCGGTAAAGCAATCAAATTGTGAGAAATGCGGATCGTCGTCTCGCCGCAAATCGGAAGACCGTATTCAATTAGATGATCGTAGTTTTCGTGAACGCTTCCGTGCAGAGTGTTTTCAATCGGAACGACAGCATGCGTCACCCGACCGGCATCCAAAGCGCGGAACACGTCCCGGAAAGATTCATTCGGCAATGTTTTAGCGCCTGAACCGAGAAACTTCGAGGCGGCTAACGAGCTAAATGCGCCGAGTTCACCTTGAAATGCCACTAAACATTTCGATTTATTTGGCATTTTGGCTTAGATTCGGAATCACACTTCCGTACGGATAGTACTAGACACGCCTCGCGCACCAAGAACGTCTTTTTCTTTGTATGACAATAAGATAGCCAAAGATACAGTTCTAGTACTTACCCTAGCTCTTAAGTCCGAAGAAGCGCTGATACCCCGCCACTGGTGCGAGCTTAAAGGTGTAGACTCGTTAAAAGTGTTCTGAAAACAGAACAGAGCAGATTTCGAGGTTACCGGCACGGAGAGCATCGTGGCGACTAAGTGGAACGGGGGTGCATGATGCAAGAGGCGGGGCAAAGATTACGGCGCGCCAGGGAGCGATTGCGATTGCGATATCGAGACGTTGAGCTGGCAAGCCAACGCATCGCGAATGAGAGAGGTACGCACGAGTTTCTTGTCGGCTTGAGCCGGTTAGCCGATATCGAGAACAAGGGCACCGTCCCCTCAGTGTATCGCCTGTATTCGCTCTGCGCTATTTACGGGCTGGATTTCTCGACAGTCGTGAGCTGGTATGGAATCGAATTGCAGGAGCTGCCGGCCGAGGCGGCTCGGTTGCCGCTCGAGGAGACGCATACTTTCGACTTCAAAGCTCCCGATCGCTTGACCATCGATTTTCCGGCAGAACTCGAGGGCGAACTCGACCCCCGCAAGACGCTATATTTGTCGCGGCACATCCGGCGGTGGGGTCGCCTTCCGATCGGGATGCTGAACGCATCGGATATGCGGCGTCATCGGTACGGCTTCATCGGTACCGAGGACTGGTCCATGTATCCGATCTTGCGTCCAGGTTCGTTTTTGCAAATCGATGAATCACGCCGGCGCATCGCCCGCGAGGGTTGGATAGACGAGTACGACCGGCCGGTCTATTTCGTCGAACACCGGGATGGCTATTGCTGCGGATGGTGTGAGGAGCGGCCCGGCTTGCTCATTGTCCAGCCGCATTCGGCGTCACATATTCCGCTGCGGATCTTCCGATTCCCGGGAGATGCGGAAGTGATTGGGCAAGTAGTCGGCGTTGCTATGCGTCTCGATCCGGGGAAGCGACGCCATACACGTTCTTGAGTAAGCCCAGAATGGCTTCGAAGTCCGAAATATGTTTCTGGCGCTCCGGGCCTTGAATGGAAGCCGGAACCAGATTCTTATAAGGCGTCAAACGCAGCCAGGCATCAATCAATTCGGCGTGGTCAACCTGATCGATCCCGGTGATATACATCTCAATATCCAGTTTCTTCTGTTCGAGCGAGCACCGGACCCAGTCTTTAAAAAGGTCTTCGTGTATTCGCTTTAGAAGCTTATTCGCTTCTGCGTCAGCGGATCTGTCGCAGCCGTAGTGCTCATAGCGGCCGCTATCCGGATTCCTCAGACCGGCTAGATAGACTAAACGGCCGTAAGACGTGGGAATGTGCGCGAGGTCCCGATCCCAAACGTCGTCAGACCCCGAAAGTTGGCGGACGACTGTCTTGGCGCGGACCATCGCACTAGCACCTTTAATGTTACACGGATTAATCGTAGCTACAAGGTATCCCCAGTACCGGCAGGACTAAGTGCGTTCCGTTCCCGGAAAACATTGTCTTATACACCTCTAGTGCTCGAATACTACGATATCTTACACTCCAGAGTATTTAACAAACCACCGGGAATTATCGGAAAATCAGCCCTATGAGAAACATATTAACCGTCTCTTTTCTAGTTTTGGGCCTCTGCGGAACCGCAGTCGCCACACAGAGCCCCAGCGCGTTGCCTGGCCTCCGCTCCTCCGAGGCACGCGGAATCACCACCGGCTGGGTACCATTTCCCAACCCGGGCTCGCCGAATCCGCCGGTACAAGTGAGCTGGGTACCATTTCCCAATCCGGGCTCGCCGAATCCGCCGGTACAAGTGAGCTGGGTACCCTTCCCCAATCCGGGCTCGCCGAATCCGCCGGTACAAGTGAGCTGGGTACCCTTCCCCAATCCGGGCTCCCCGAATCCGCCGGTACAAGTGAGCTGGGTACCCTTCCCCAATCCGGGCTCCCCGAATCCGCCGGTACAAGTGAGCTGGGTACCCTTCCCCAATCCGGGCTCGCCGAATCCACCCGTACAAGTGAGCTGGGTACCGTTCCCCAATCCGGGCTCGCCGAATCCACCCGTACAAGTGAGCTGGGTACCATTTCCCAATCCGGGCTCGCCGAATCCACCCGTACAGTTAGGCTGAGTGCCCCTTTCCCAATCCTGGTTCACCAGATCCACCGGCCCCGGTGTAAAACCCCAGTGCACAGTTGGTTCTGCTTATCCTCCTCGAACGGGCATTGCTGTCCGGGGAAATTTGGAATATTATCCAATTAAGCCGCTAAATGAACTGGAGTTGGGTCGCGCAGGCCACCAGCGATGTCCTCAGCGTCGCACTTATCGTGCGCTTGCTGTTGCTTAAACTTCACAGTGTTTATCGCGTATTCTGCGCTTTTCTCGTGTTCGACTTGATTTCTTCCCTAGGCGCAGTCGCACGAGAATTTGTCCTCATCCCGCATTTCGATTTCAGGCTTTATTGGATAAGCGTACGTGTTATTTCCTGGATCTTCTATCTCTGCATAGTTTATGCCCTGCTGCATGCGATTCTGGCCAAGCTTCCGGGCATCTATAGGACCTCTAAGAAGGTATTGAACGTCACATTTGTCTCCGTTGTTGCGTTTAGCCTGCTAACGATCCGCCTGGACGTGGCAGTTTCCGGGAGCACCGGATTCCTTTCCAAGTTTTCCGATCCGGTAGCGAAGGCGGTTAGGGTAACGTTTGACCTGGAGCGTGTGATCTCTACCGTAGCGCTTCTCGTGCTCCTACTGATTCTCGGGTTCGTTCTTTGGTTCCCGGTCCAAATCCCGCGGAATTTGGCTGCCTTCAGTATCGGATTTGTAATCTACTACGCAAGTATCACCGGGCTCTTGCTCACCAGGGGAATATGGTCCCAGGAGACCTTCTTCCTCGTGAACAATCTCATCATGTTTGTGATCGCTGCCTGTTACGCGTATTGGACGCTTGTGATCACCCCGGAGGGTGAACGCGTTCCAGTCAGACTGGGACATAGCTGGGCTCCTGAACAACAGCGGCGCCTGATTGGGCAGCTGGAGGCCATGAATACGGCCCTATTACGTGCGCGCCGGTAGCATTTTCGGGTGTAGCAATGCGTAGAGCGGTCCGATAGGGCAACTGGGGTGGAACAGTAGAGTTTTGGCGGAAAGGCAGTAGGTGCCTATTTCGGGCCGATTTGCTGGGATTAGCCCTAATAAATATTGCTAAGAAAGCAAGAAACCTTCAAAGAGGGCTTGAAATCCCATGGTTATTCCTGTACTTTAGACTCACGGCGATGTCCACAACGGCTTTGATCCTCCTACCGCTTGCCTTGTGCGGACTGACGCTAGTGTTGGTCACTCCCATTCTGTTCAAGCTCTACCGGCGATGCCGCATAGACGAAATCACACCGGAATGGCTGGAAAATTTCTCACCGGCTTCTTACTACCCCATGCAGGGCTTGCTGGCGGACGAGGATTTCCGGTTCTTGTCGCGGCAGCCAGGTTTTGACTTTTCGCTTTACCGGAAGTTGCGGCGCGAGCGGCTGCATATATTTCGCCAATATCTTAACCGTCTCATTTGCGACTTTAACCGTCTGCACGTTGCGACGCGCGTGCTGGTCGCTCATGGGCAGGAAGATGGATCTAACCTGTTGGCGCGGCTGGTTTGGATGAAAGTCAGATTCTCCCTGGCCGTCCTGCAGGTAGAATTCAGCTATGCGCTCTGCTGTCTCGGACTCGGCTCACTCGCTGCACAGTCGCTCATCGTGCACTTAGAGGAGATGAGCGCACAACTCAGCTCCATTTCGGCAACGCAAGCGGCCTAGCCGGGCGTTATTCTGAATCGCACGCGCGCTCGATAAAGCGCCGAAGTTCTACTCGCGCTTCCCGATAATCCTCGAACGTCTTTTCAGCCTGTTTAAATTCTCTGGTGTGCACGCATCGGCGCGCGCTCCGATACTCGGTTGGATGCCTGAGATGCAGCATTTCGTGAAACATGACGAAGTAGACCAGCAGCGGGGCCGCGTGGGGCGAATCGAGCAGACTCGATAGCACGATCACGTTGTGACTCGGGTCGTAATGACCCAGCGTAGTTCGCGAAGGTCTCAAGCTCCAGCCTAAATCCGGCCGCGCCATTAAGCCGTGGAAATATTTGAAATTCAGCTCGTCGAAGACGGCGCAAAGATCGTAGAATTCGCCGCGCGCGTCACGAAACGATTTCCTGCCGCGCTCCTGTTTCACGAGATGCAGCGTCCTCCGCACATCGGAGCGATTCAGATAACGCCGGTAACGTGCAACAACGCACGGGTCCAGGGACTTTCGATAAAGCTTCCCGATGAGTATGGAGGCGAGCGCTTCCTGAATTGGCGCGGGTGCATCTTCCAGCAAATCGCTGATGTCGACCTTTAACTCTTCCTGTTCGAGACGAATGCGGCTGTTGGCATTTGCGTATTTCCGGAACCGCACGGTAATCCGCGGCATGGGCGTGCGCGGCTTCAGAATGCGAAATACGCGCGCATAAATCTCTTCGACAGTCTCAAAGAAGAGAGCAGTCTCGACTTGCACTTGGACCAACTGTAACATGGTGATTCGGGTCATCCGCAGCTTAGCTAAAACTGCGTAGATCGAAGAATTTAAAGCCGAGGTACTCTTGCCGGGAGCAAAAATCAGCGCGCTGGGTTGTTATGTGCCACCGCGTATTCTCACGAACGACGACCTGTCCAAAATGGTCGAAACGAACGATCAATGGATTGTCGAGCGCACAGGTATTCGCGAACGTCACATCGCAGATCCGGAGATCGCGACGTCGGATATGGCAATCGCGGCAGCGCGCGAGGCGCTCGCGGCAGGGGGTGTTGAAGCGTCCGAACTGGACGCGATTCTGGTCTGCACCGTCACGCCCGATATGTTATTTCCGTCCACGGCTTGCCTGGTTCAGGATGGGCTTGGCGCTGCCGGCGCATGGGGTTTCGATCTGGTCGCAGCCTGCTCAGGTTTCCTCTATGGGCTGACAGTGGCGGCACATCTGGTAGTTGCCGGAACGCATGCCAAGGTTCTCGTGATCGGAGCCGATACGATGTCGCGCATTCTGGACTACACCGATCGAGCGACTTGTGTGCTGTTCGGCGACGGGGCGGGCGCCTTTCTGATCGAGCAGACCGAGAATCCGGAAGAAGGCTTTATCGGCGCGTTGAGCGAAATTGACGGCTCAGGTGCACAGTCGCTGAAAATGCCGGCAGGCGGCAGCCGGATGCCCGCTTCCGAGGAGACTGTCGCCAGACGTCTCCATTACGTGAAGCAGGAAGGTCAGCAAGTGTTCAAATTCGCCGTGCGGAAAATGTATGAATTGAGCAAGACGCTACTGGAGAGGCATGGGCTATCGGTATCCGACGTGAAGCTACTGATTCCGCATCAGGCGAATCGGCGCATCATCGTGGCCGCGGCGGAGCGCTTGGGCTTGCCCGAAGAGCGCGTCGTAATCGATATAGACAAGTTCGCCAATACGACTGCCGCTACGCTGCCATTGGCGACATGGGACGCAGTGATGGATGGGCGACTGAAAAAAGGCGATTTGGTTCTCTTCGCGGTGGTGGGCGCCGGCTATACGGCAGGCGCTAGTTTGTGGCGGTGGGCGTATTAGCGATCGCCAGGCCTGGAGACGCTTTGGGCTTGCTCTTCAACTGACGCTGATACTCGCGCAAAACCAGAGCCACATAACGGCGTGTTTCCTGGAAAGGCGGTACTCCGCCGTACTTGGCCACGGCCGCCGGACCGGCATTATAGGCAGCCAAGGCCAGAACCGAATTGCCGTTATAACGAAGCAACAACTCGCGCAGGTACTTCGCTCCACCCCGCGCATTCTCAGGCGCCTGATCGGGCCGCACACCGAGTTCGGCGGCAGTCGAAGGCATGAGCTGCATTAGCCCGATTGCTCCCTTCCGGGAAACCGCTTCCTGACGCAATCCAGATTCAACTTTGGCGACGCTCCGGACAAACTCTTCGTTCAGGCCTTGCAGATACGCCGCCTGCCCCAGAATCTCTTCCGGGCTCTTGAATTCGGTGGACGCCAGAGCATTCGGTGCAGGCAGTCCGGCAGTATCGGGAATGATTTCGATTCGTTCGACCTGATCCGATGGGAATTCGAGCGTTCCCGTTCCGAGGTGGCAAACGAACATCTGATCGTCTTGGGTATGAGAATCGATTTCCAGCGAAAAGCCGGTCTTCAGGACAACCGCCTCTTTCGCAAATGCAGCGCCCGCAAAACTGCAAACGCAGAAGACCATACAAAGGGATCTGAGCATCAGAGGCCGAATGTGACGACCCGACCGGTGCCGGGTTCCAACATGGATTCCGTTTCGCCGTCTTCTCCCTCGAGAAGCATCAGTTCATGCTCGAGCAAAGTGGAGGAAATCAGCGCTCTCACGGCCACTTCTGCGATACTGCTGTTCTTGCCGTATCGGGTGACAAACAAATCGGACACCTCCTGCAAGTGCTTCCGAATGCCTGACACATGTCGCGCCATTGCGGCATGTTCATCGTGACTCAACGGGCACTGCACGTTCGTCCCTAGCGGCCTGACGCTTAGAATCCTGTCACGCAGCCACCTGGGTCCCCGTCACGCCAGGCGACTGAATCTTCGCCAACAGAAATCAGTACCCTCGCATGCATGTGCCGAACCGCCGGCACTGGCACCCGGAAGTCAACAGAAATCTTTCAGGCTCAGAAAGTATTGTGGCACAGATTAAGAAAATTTTCATCGGGAAAAATCCCTTTGCGGGACTCTCCGGCTGTGGAATCACAGAGTTCAGACGCTGGTTTACGCGAACTCACCGCTCACGAGCGTGAATACTGGAAGCCGAGCAACCGTTAGGGAGCGTACATGAGCGCAACGTAACGGATCTCGGAAACAGGACGCTAGGATGGGCAAGGATATGGGACAAGCTTCGCACTTGACATGTAGCCGCTGCAATAAGACATCCGATGCCGGCCGAGCCGCGAATTTGTGTGAATGTGGTGGTCCTTTGCTGGTGGACTACGATCTAGCGGTGATTCGGGCGACCTGGCGAAAAGAAGACTTGAGGGATGCGGCGACCAGCATGTGGCGGTATTCGCCGGTACTGCCCGCCGGGCAAGATGAGATCGTGACGCTCGGGGAAGGTTGGACGCCTCTCGTGCGAGCCCGCGGATTGGAGCAGGAGATAGGCGCGCGAGATTTGTGGATCAAAGATGAGGGGCAAAACCCGACCGATTCTTTCAAGGCGCGGGGCCTGTCGTGCGCGATTACCATGGCCAAAAAGCTGGGGGTTCGAAAGCTGGCAATTCCGTCGGCTGGAAACGCAGGGAGCGCCCTGGCTGCTTACGCGGCAGCAGCGAATTTGGAGGCGAATATCTTTATGCCGCAGGATGTGCCGCAATCCAACTTCATCGAATGCCAGGCGTTCGGCGCGAACGTCACTTTGGTGGACGGCCTCATTAGCGACTGTGCGCGCCTGGTTACCGAACGAAAGGAACGGGAAGGATGGTTTGATGTCAGCACATTGAAGGAGCCGTATCGCATCGAAGGGAAGAAGACGATGGGCTACGAAGTAGCTGAGCAGTTCCATTGGGAACTACCCGATGCGATCCTCTATCCGTGCGGCGGTGGTGTGGGCCTGATTGGGATGTGGAAGGCCTTTGCGGAGCTGGAAGAGCTGGGCTGGATCGGGAAGAAACGGCCCAAAATGATCGCCGTGCAGGCGAGTGGTTGCGCGCCCATCGCTCGAGCTTTCGAAAGCGGAGCAGAAACCAGCGATTTCTTCCCGGACGCCCATACCGTCGCAAGCGGGCTACGTGTTCCGAAAGCGCTGGGCGATTTCTTAGTGCTCAGAGCGGTCCGCGAGAGCGGCGGTATGGCGCTGGCGATCGCGGATGAAGAAATGATCGACGCAGGGTTATTGATGTCTCGCCGCGAAGGTATTTTTCCTGCGCCCGAAGGAGGCGCTTGCGTCGCTGCTACCAGGCACTTGTTACAAAACGGTTTTCTGAAACCGGCCGACCGAATTGTCATTTACAACACCGGCTCGGGGCTGAAGTATTTAGAAGCGTATTCCACCCATTACCCACGCTATACAGCGAGTGAACAGGACAAGCTAGGTGGGTTAATTACTCCACGATAAAGATGCGTTTCCAGTAGAATTGCTAGACGTTTTTGATTGCACTTTATCGGGGGGATGCATTGTGGGACGATGAGGAAGTCAGTTTGGAGCTTCGGTTTTCCCCCCTGGAGTGACGTCGGTTCGATTCGTTTCTCACAGGTAATCTGGTTTCCGAACAACAGTTAGGAGAGTTAAGTGACAAAGCTTTTCGTAGGAAATTTACCCTACAAGGCTACGGAGGCGGACCTACAGGCTTTCTTTGCGGAAGCCGGTGTTCAGGTGGATAGTGTGAACATCCTTCGCGATCGCTTCAGCGGTGAAGCGCGAGGATTCGGATTCGTAGAGATCAACGACGATGCGGCGGCCACACAGGCGGTTCAGGCATGTAACGGCCGGGCGCTCATGGGGCGAGCGCTAGTTGTAAATGAAGCGCGGCCGCCGGCCCGCCGTGAACGCTCACAGGGCGGCGGCGAGGGAGGCCGGACGCGCGATTTTGGTGGCAGCAAGAATCGCTGGTAAGCCATCATTCTTCGGGAACCTCAGCCGCGTGACGGCATGATCGCCGTGTATCTGGAAGGCGGGCGGGTTTCGGTTCGGGAAACAGCCGTGCCGCCGCGATCAAACGGGTTCGTCCGGATCCGGATGCTGGTTGCAGGAATCTGCAACACAGATCTCGAATTGCAACGCGGCTACTACGGTTTCACAGGTATCCCTGGTCATGAGTTTGTAGGAGAGGTTGTGGATGCCGACGATGCGCAATTGGCGGGTAGGCGAGTAACCGGCGAGATTAACCTGGCTTGCGGCGATTGTGATTTCTGCCATGCCGGATTGCGGCGGCATTGCCGGTACCGAACGGTTCTCGGCATCGTGAAACACCCCGGCGCTTTTGCCGAGTACGTTCTTTTGCCCGCGACTAACTTGCATGTTATTCCCGACGAGATTACTTCGGAGCAGGCAGTCTTTATTGAGCCGCTTGCAGCAGCCTGCGAGATTCTCGATCAGGTGCGAATCGACAGAGGCGAGTCCGTCGCCGTCCTGGGTGATGGAAAGCTCGGGCTGTTGATCGCGCAGGTAATGCAGATACACGGGGCCAGCGTCACGCTTTTCGGGCGGCATGAAGAAAAATTGCAGATCGCACGCGCGGCTGGTGTGGAAGTCAGCACGTCAAACGAGCGTCCGCGTGCCCGCTTCCCGTTTGTGATCGACGCAACAGGTTCGGCCAGCGGCCTGAAGGAGGCGATCGCAATGGTCCGGCCTCGGGGAACAGTCGTCATGAAATCGACCATTCACGGCGAGGTTTCCATCGATACCGCTCCTGTGATCGTGAATGAAGTCACGCTGGTCGGCTCACGCTGTGGACGTTTCGAGCCCGCGATCGCCATCCTGCGCAGCGGAAAGGCGAATGTTAACGACATGATCTCCGCCACATTTCCACTGTGCGAAGCGGCAACAGCGTTCGCCGAAGCAGCCAAACCGGGCATTTTAAAGGTGCTTTTACGCAACGATCAGGGAAAGTGCGCGTCCTGAATACGGCCCTTCCATTCGCCTCCGCGCCCGCGCCAATATTGCGCTGCTGAGTGCATTGTCGCGCCTGCGTAAAAGAGCGTGACGAGCGGCAGAGCCATTGCCCAAAAAGGCGAGCGCCGATAGAATCTCACGACGGGCAAGTAAGTCGCGGCCATCAACAGCCAGGCAGTTGCGCCGAGTACAATGCATCGAAACGAGCCGGTAAAAAGCAGAATTACCGGCAGCAAGTATGTCAAAAATAGCGCTACTAACGTGACAATCAGGAGCAGCGTCGAGTGCCCAAGCTCGTTGAATGCGGTCCGCGAGATCATGCGGCCGATTTCGGAGTAGCTGCCATAAGAACGCATGCTTTGGGTCTTGGCCGTCAATCCCATCCACACCCGTCCACCCGTGCGCTTGACCGCTCGAGCAAGCGCGCAATCGTCAATAACTTCGCCGCGAATCGCTGCGATTCCGCCAATTCCCGCAAGCGCACTGGGTCGAATCAGGATACAACCGCCCGCCGCACCCGCGGTTTTCGAGTTTGGAGATTGGATCCAGGAAGGCGGATAGAGCTGCAGAAAGAAGTAGACGAATGCGGGAATAAGTGCCTTCTCAGCCATGGTCACGCACTTCAACTTCACCATGAACGATGCCAGATCGTAGGGCCCGGCTTCGGCTGTGCCGACTAGTGTTGCAATGCTCTCCGGGCCGTGGCGAATGTCGGCGTCGGTGAACAGAAAATAGTCCGGCGCTCGCGCGCTCGCGTGTGCGACACCGTGTGAAAGCGCCCAAAGCTTGCCGGTCCAGCCGGGCGCCGGTGGCTCAGCGCGCAAAATCGTGAGTTGCGAGGCTCTGCCCACGCGCTCGGCAGCCGCGCTGGCGAGATCAGCCGTGCCATCCGTGCTGCCGTCATCGATCAGCGTAATTTCAATCGGACCGGGGAAACGCTGACTCAGCAACGAGGAGATTGTTTCCGCGATTCCTGCAGCCTCGTTGCGCGCCGGAATCACGACTTGAATTCGCTTTGCTGGAGCATTCGCGGGTTCTTGCGAGGCCATGCTCGTTGAAATGCGCCAGAAGCCGCCTCGGAAGGCGATCAGATAGATCCAGATCAGCACTGGAAGGGCTGCAATAACGGTCCAGAGCACGCGTTTCAGGCCGGCTGCTGTTGTGTCATGCAGTGCAGCGTGCCGAGGCCGAGCACCAGGTCAGTGGACGCGATACCCACGATTCTGCGATCCGGAAAGAGCTCAGCAAGCGTGTTCAATGCCACGCGATCGTTTGGATCGTTAAACACCGGGATGAGAACCAAACGATTCGCGATGTAAAAGTTCGCATAGCTGGCGGGCAACCGTTGGCCATTGAACAACACAGGCTCGGGCATGGGTAGAGTCCGGATGCAAAGCGGCTCTCCATTCTGATCGCGCATTTCCCTCAAAAGAGCAAGATTCTCCTTCAGCGGTTCGTAATTGGCGTCTTGCGGATCTTCTTCGCTTGCGATGACGATGGTGCGCGGGCCGGTGAAACGCGCCAGGTCGTCGATATGCCCATGCGTGTCGTCGCCAGCGATACCCTGGCGCAGCCACAACGTGTGAGGCGCGCCCAAATAATCACGGAAAATCGTCTCCATGTCTCGACGCGAGAAGCCCGGGTTTCGTGCTTGTACGTCACTCAGCAGGCACTCTTCGGTCGTCAAAACAGTGCCCGCGCCGTTTACGTCGATGCTGCCGCCTTCCAGCACGATGCGCCGGTTATTCCAGAATGGTCTCCACGACCGGAGGTGTAATTGAGCAATGAGCATGTCCGTTACACAATCGTCGTTTTGCCAGTTGTCGTATTTTGCCCAGCCATTGAAGCGCCAGTCCAGCGCGGCAATCTCGCCGGATTGGCTGCGCACGAACATCGGGCAGAAATCGCGGGTCCAGCTTCGATCCGTGCGTATCGGGAAGAATTCCACGGCTTGCATCTCCACGCCGGCTTTCTGGAGCACCCGGCGAGCCTTCTGTTCCAGATCCCGGTCCTGAACCAGAATGCGAATTTTTTCGACGCGGGCGAGATGCCGGACAATCTCGGCGTACACCCAGGGAATCGGCGCGAATTTCTGAGGCCAGTCGGTGCGTTCATGCGGCCATGCGAGCCAGGTAGCGTCATGCCGCTCCCACTCGGCCGGCATTCGAAAACCGAGCGCGGCCGCAGTTTCTTCTACGTCGGACATTCGTTCAGGCGAGCCAGCGCTCGGTGATCGGAGAGTAGGCATCAATCCGGCGGTCGCGCAAGAAGGGCCAATTGCGCCGCACTTCGTCCATCTGTTTTGGATCGCACTCGGCCACCAGCACCTGCTCCTCGTTCGGGGATGCTTGAGCGATCAGACGGCCAAAAGGATCGGCTACGAAAGAATTGCCCCAAAATTCCAGGCCACGATCGGCGGGTCCCTCGAACCCGACGCGATTTGTTGCGGCGACAAAAACGCCATTTGCGATGGCATGCGCGCGCTGAATGGTTCGCCACGCATCTAACTGTGCTTCGCCGTATTGCGCCTTTTCCGATGGGTGCCAACCGATCGCGGTCGGATAGAACAGTACGTTTGCTCCTTGCAAACTGGTGATACGCGCACCTTCCGGATACCATTGATCCCAACAGACCAGCACGCCGATTCGGGAAAAGCGCGTGTCGAAGGTTCGAAATCCGAGGTCGCCCGGCGTAAAGTAAAATTTCTCGAAGTAAAGCGGATCGTCGGGTATGTGCATCTTTCGATACAGCCCGGCCAGTGAGCCATCGGCATCCAGAATCGCGGCTGTGTTGTGATAGAGACCCGGCGCGCGCTTTTCGAACAGCGACGCAATGATGGAAAGCTGCAGCTCACGCGCTACCGTGCTGAGTGCCTCCGTAGATGGCCCGGGAATCGTTTCCGCCAAATGGAAGAGCTCGGCATTCTCTTCGCGGCAGAAATATTGGCTCCGAAATAACTCCGGCAGGCAGACGATTTCTGCGCCTTCGCTCGCCGCCCGCCGGATGCCCGCGATCGCCTTCGTAAGATTTTTGTCCGCATCTGTCGAGCAGGACATCTGCACCAGGCCGATTTTGAACGCGCTGTCCCGCTGTGCTTGAGGCGCAACCGAATTTAGAGACATTGGTTTTTCTGAGACGTCACAGAGTCATCGGCGCTACATGTAAATTCCACCGTTCACGTCCAACACGTGTCCAGTGATAAAACTTGCTTCCTCGCTCACCAGGAATTTCACGGTATGGGCGATGTCTTCCGGCGTGCCCATACGCCTCAAGGGCGTTTGATCCAGCAGTTTCTGCTTCAGTTCGGCAGTCAGACCGTGAGTCATATCCGTTTCGATGAAGCCGGGCGCGACAGCGTTCACTGTGATGTTGCGGCTGCCCACCTCCTGCGCCAGCGACTTCGTCAGTCCGATCAATCCCGCTTTTGAGGCAACGTAGTTCGCTTGTCCCGGGTTCCCCATCTCGGCGACGACTGAAGAGATATTGACGATCCGGCCCCAACGCTCGCGCATCATACCCGGCAAGACCTGCTGAATGGCGAAGAAAGCGCCGCTGAGATTCGTTCTGAGTATCAGGTCCCAATCGGCCGGCTTCATTCGAACAGCCAGGCCGTCCTTGGTCATTCCCGCATTATTGACCAGCACTTCAATACGGCCGAATTCTTTAGAGGCTTTGGAAATTCCCTGTGCAACGGATTCGCTATTTGCGACATCCATTTCGACCACGAAGGCCTCCGCGCCGCCTGCACGCAAGGCACCGGCAATCTCCTCCAGCTTTTCGGTAGATCGGGCGGCCAGCACCACCCGATACCCGGCAGTTGCAAGCAGCGATACGCATGCGTGTCCAATGCCTCGGCTTGCGCCGGTGACCAGGGCCGTTCGTCCGCTCATGATTCCTTCTCATGATAATGGGCGGTCGAATTGCCTGATTTCGGTAGATTCTTGCATGCCTGATTCGCTCGGTGGCACTCCGCATCATCCGTTACACTAGGGAGTTTGAGTTTGCGTTTCGGGGTTCCTTTTAGCTACTGGTGTGCCTGCGCTGAAACCGGCGTGAGGTACGCAACGTCAGGGGAGTGTTCCACGGCATGGAAAGGATTCGCTGCTAGATGATTCACCACAGGCTTATAGGCCTGCGCATGCCGCTTCCAGCATTCCCTATTGTGTTTGTCCTCTGTTTCGCCGTGGCGCTCCTGGCGTCTCCGCGGAATACGCTTGCTGCCGAGCCGGAATCCATTGCCGGTGCGCAGACGACAGGCCAGCAAACGACGCCTCCCCAGCAGCCGGCGCCCAAGCCAAATACGCCGCAGAATCCCCCTCCTCAAAAACCGCCCACGCCTACTCCGCAGCAGCCAAATCCGTTTGAGAACGTTCCAACCGCTCCCGAAAAGCCCACGCCCGCTGCGCCCCCCACGCAGGAAGCCAAGCCGACTATTGGGGCCAATATCATCGAGGAAGTACAGTTCCGGGGCCAGCATAAAGTCCCTCAAGATACCTTGCGCGGCCTGATTTATACAAAATCGGGCGATGTCTACGACGAGGAATCCATCCACCGCGATTTTATGTCGTTGTGGAATACGGGACGCTTCGACGATCTGCGCGTTGAGAAGGAACAAGGACCCAAAGGCGGCATCGTTTTGCGCTTTGTGGTGACCGAGCGTCGAACGGTGCACGTGATTGACTATACCGGCAATAAATCGATCAGTAAGTCCGAAATACTCGACCGCTTCAAAGAGCGCAAAGTGAGTTTGACCCCGGAATCGCAGTACGACCCCGGCAAGGTTCAGCGCGCCAAGAACGTCTTAGTTGAATACGAGGCCGAGCGCGGCCATCAATATGCAAATGTGACACCGCAGATCCGGCAAGTGCCGCCCGGCGGCGTCGATATCACCTTCGCGATCGATGAAGGTCCAAAGGTAAAGGTCGGCCACATCTTGATTGACGGTAATACGGCCATCAACTCGCGCGACGTCGTTCGCGCGATGAAAAATTTAAAGCCGATCGGCCTTCCTCATTCCCTGCTATTCGAGAATTTGTTTGCCCGAACCTACGATTCCACCAAGCTCGAGGAGGACTCCGAGCGCATCCGTCAGATGTATCAGTCGCGGGGCTATTTTCAGGCGCGGGTAACGAACCACAAAGAACAGGTGTACGACGTCTACGGACACGGCATCAAAATCCCGCTCATCAATCCGAAAAGGACCGGTAAGCGCGTGGATGTCACGATGGTCGTGCGAGAAGGAGACAAATACTATCTCCGCAACTTCCAGTTCGTCGGCATGAAGCTATTCCGCACGCCGGACTTGATCGAGCGGCAAGTTTTTCGGATGGCCGCCGGGGACGTCTTCTCAACAGAAAAACTGCAAAAAGGACTCGACGATCTCCGGAAACTGTACGGCAATTTCGGCTATATCGATTTCGTGCCGTCTCCCGATCCTGAAGTTGTGCCGGGCAAGGACCAGGTCGATCTCACCGTCGATGTCGATGAAGGCCATCAGTTCTTCATTCGACGCATCGATTTCCAGGGCAACACGACCACTCGCGACCGGGTCATTCGCCGGGAATTGGTAATCGACGAGGGAGACTTATATAGCCAGCAGCTCCTCGATACCAGCATTCTGCGCTTGAACCAGCTCGGGTACTTCGACCCGTTGAAACCGGAAGACGCCTGGACGATTACGCGCGACACCAAGACCAACACGGTGGATTTGCTGCTCAAAGTCCACGAGCGTGGTAAGAACTCGATTCAATTGAACGGTGGTGTCTCTGCCATATCGGGAAGCTTTATCGGCTTCTCGTATTCAACCAATAACTTTCTTGGGCTGGGTGAGACGTTGAGCCTCGGAGCGCAAGTCGGGACGCTGATGGATAACGTCACGTTCGGCTTCACCGAGCCGTACGTATTTGACAAGCCGGTACAGGCTGGCTTTACGGTATTCTTTCAGCGCTACAGCTTTAACCAGGCGGAACAGGAGTCCGTTTTTGCCGGCCAGAATCTCGTCTCGTACTACACCGCAATCGGGTCGTATGGCTGCGCCTCTAATCAGCCGGGTTGCAACCTTCTCAACTACGTAACCAACGGTCGCGGATTCACGACGTTTCTGAGCTATGCGCTGCGGCGCAGCTTCGCGCGCGTTGGGCTCTCTTATGGCTACAGCACCCAAACCTTAAAGCCAACTAGCCAGGGCGCCATGAACTATTTCGATGAGATCGATTTTGCTGGCGTGAGTGGACCGAATTCGCTCAACGGCATTCGCAGCAGCACGATCACGCCGACATTCTCGTATAACAGCGTCAATCACCCCATCATTCCCACTCACGGCCTGCGCGTCACTGCCACTTTGGCCTTTACCGGCAGCGTGCTGGGCGGGAATACCAACTACATCCAACCAGGCTTCGACGTCGCATACTTCCGTCGAGGCCTTTGGAAGAGTAACGTGATGGGCTTCCACTTCAATGCACGAGTCATCACGGGCTTCGGCGGAAGAGTCGCGCCTCCGTTCTATCGCTATTACATGGGTGGAGAGAACGATGTACGCGGCTTCGATCTGCTGACGATCAGTCCTTTTGCCTACATCCCCACCACTGCTTCGGTTAACGTTCTAAACAACGATGGCTCGGCCCGCGTTCAGAAGATCGTTGAGCCGGATGGCTCGATAGGTACCGTCGGCGTGACCCAGACGATTCCGGCCTATCAATTGATCGAACCGGGCGGCGATACGGCGAGCGTCTTCAACTACGAATATCGGATTCCGATCGTCGGGCCCATAACGTTAGCGCCGTTTTTCGACGCGGGAATCGATCGCCTCAGCTTTCCGGGCCAGCTCGGCCTGGCCCCCGAACGCATTCAGCAGTTGGATGCGCTCTTCCCTCAAGCGAATTTCAATCCGCGGGCCATCATCGCGCCGGGAACGGAGAAGCCGCGCGTCTCTGTCGGCCTGGAATTGCAGGTACTGATGCCAGTGGTGAACGCCCCATTCCGGCTGTATTGGGGCTATAATTTGAGTTACGTCAACGTAAACTTGCAGCCTCCGATAGTGATCGATCGGTCGTTATTCCCGAACAATGCAACTTATCAGAGTGCGATCGATCAGGTCGGATTGCCGGTTCCGGGAGGATTGGACGAAAGACGGTCTATTTTCCGGTTTTCGGTCGGACGCACGTTTTAGCCCTCGCCCAAAGCAAGCCAACTTACGCGTGGGTGAGGATAATTGAAGGATTACGGAAGGAAACGGAAGTACATGGTAATAAGAAGTGGTTTGATGGCGTTGACCCTGCTGTCTGCAGCATTTGGGGCCACAGCGCAGCAGGCTGCGCCGAAAATGGGCGTCATTAGTGTCCAAGGCGCCCTGGTCGGCACAAAAGACGGACAAAAGGCTTCACAGGAATTGGATGCCAAGTTCCTGCCTAAGAAGAAGGAATTCGATTCACGCCAAGCCGAAGTTGCGCAGCTTCAGGATCAATACAACAAGGGCGGCAATCTGATGAGCGATGACAAGCGGAACCAGCTTGCCCGCGACATCGACGAGAAGAAAAAGCGCCTGGAACGCGACATGCAGGACGCGAACGAGGAGCTTCAGGGTGAGCAGCAGCGCGTACTTCAGGGCCTCGGCCAGCGCATGATGGCAGTCATTGAGAAGTACGCAAAAGATAACGGCTACACCATGATTCTCGACGTGAGCAATCCAAATACGCCGGTATTGTACGCCTCGAGCGGAATCGACATCACGCAAGACATTATTGCCCTATACGACAAGACCTCGACCAATGGTGGTCCGGCCAACACGCCAACGGCCGCACCAGGGACCGTAGCTCCGAAAGTACCTGGCACGCCCAGCCCGGCGGCTTCGGTCAAGCCGCCCGCCGGTTCCCGATAAAGCGCTAGGGCGCCGACGCTGCTGATCGCGCTGGTGGCGGTCGTGGCTTCAGAAAACTATTCTAACGTTTTCAGCGGGTTACAGAGCCGCGACCACAGGGACCGATCTTCAAATTCTAAGTGACAAACTCGGGGTAATTGAACTACCAGGAGTTGCTGGTTGTGCACGCACCGTGCGTGTCGCCGATCGGCAGAATTAATTCGCTTTGATGATCGCCCGCATGATAGAGCGAAATATGCGCTACCTGGGCGTCTGCGCCCGATTGCTGGGCGACAGGCTTGGCGGAATTCCAGTTCTTCTCGAAGGCAGGCGAATTTACCGCGCTGACGACCAATCGTAGACGCGTACCGCGCTCCAGTCGCCGCGCGAACCAGGTGAAGTTCTTAAAGTCGTACAGTTCGATGGCGCCCGGTTTCAGCAGCTCTTCATGCTCGAGCGAGTTCCGAAAACGAGCGCGAATTATGTCGGACGAGAGATCGACGCTGGTCCCATTGGGAAGGATCGCGTAAAGATCGGCACTGATATCGGTATCCGGCACGTCCGTCGCAAGCCATAACCGAAGCTCGGGAAAGCCCGCAACTTCGGTGTCGTTCTCAAATGGATCGGAGTGGTAGATCAGGCCATTGCCGTGCAATTCCAAAACCGCGCGCTGGCTCAGGATGAAATCCCCTTCGGGCGCACGCCGAAAATCCTCCGCTGCGCTCATATCATTCGGATCGGAAACGAAGACGTCCGGCGCGGAAGAAGGCGGCTGATGAACCAGACCTCCTGAGCTAAACGCGCTTTGCGCGGAGCCGGACGATGCCAGATACAGTGTTTGCCTCTCGGGTGCGATGCCGTCCAGCTTCTCCTCATATTTCCAGCAATTGGCTCCCGGACCGAGCACGTAATAAGCGACATGCTGCTTCAGAAACGCGGGCTTTGAGCCGGATTTCATCGTCCAGTCGTACCATTCGCGATGGAGCCGGTTCAGATCAAGGAGGCTCCCGTCCCCAAAATCCAGGCCTCCGATATTTTTTCGCGGCGTTCTGGTCCCCGCGTGATCCCATGGCCCGATGATTAGATAATTACGATCGCCACTCGAGCCTGGAGCGCGCAAATGGTCCTGATAGAAGCTCATCGCGCCCGGCTGATCGCCATCGTAAGCGCCGGTAATCGTCAGCACGGGAATCGTGACATTGGCGATTTGCTGCGCGGGAATAGAGACCCGCTGCCAAAATTCATCGAACGCCGGATGTTCAACCCAATTCTGAAATACCGTGGATTGATTGCCGGCGTACCGATCCAACGCCGTGAATGGCGATTTGCTCAAGAACCATCGAAGATCTACCGCATTCCAGACCTGCGATTCGCCGAACAAATTCTCATTCTTAGTGCGGCCGCTTGTAAAGGTCAGCCATTGCATGACGTAGGTCGTAAATATGTTCTTGACACCTGGAAAGTCCCACGGCGGCCTGGCTGCGGCGGCCGGCACAATCGTGGCGAGATGTGCAGGCCGGGTGCTCGCCGTAGCCCATTGATCGTAGCCCGCATAGGAGCCGCCCCACATCGCGACTTGGCCATCGCACCAAGGCTGCTTCGCAAGCCATTCGACCACGTCGTGGCCGTCCGCGGCTTCCTGCTCAATAGGCCGGAACGATCCTTCGGAATTGCCTCGGCCTCGCACATCGATTAAGGCGAAGACATACCCGTGTTGGGCGAAATACATCGCTCGCTCGTGATAGCTGTCGCCGATATAGGGCGTCAGAGTAAAGATCACTGGAAGCGCTTTAGACTCCCCGTGAGGCCGGTAAATGGTGGCGTTCAAATGCACGCCATCGCGTAGCGGAATGCTCACGGCCCACTGCAGATCTATTCCTTTTTGTTCGAGCGGTTGGTCATCGGGCGGACTCGACGAACTTTGCTGCGCAGCCGCAGCCGCCAACATCAAGAGCGCTACACCCATTCGCATGGACCGACGCACCTCCGGAAATAAAAAGGAATCGAGGCGAAGTGTATCACGATACGACAGAGTTGCGTCCGGAGTCGATCCCGCGCCGGCGCTCTGTCACGTTAGCATGGATTTGTGTTTACGCTCAGAACCACTGTTTTGGTGATATT
The DNA here is from genome assembly GCA_963722935.1 of uncultured Acidobacteriaceae bacterium. GTDB lineage: Bacteria > Acidobacteriota > Terriglobia > Bryobacterales > Bryobacteraceae > Bog-105. The sequence goes on from CAVROY010000006.1 coordinate 66,676, forward strand.
TTCAGCGGCCGCGGCGAGTGCTGAGATGCATCCGCTGACGCTTCAGCAGGCACTCGAAATTGCAGCCCGGCAGAATCCCGACGTCGCGCTTGCACGGCTCGACGAACAACACGCAATCGAAGGCATCCGAGTGGCCCAGGATCCCTTCCGGCCCAAGGTTTACGCCGGTAGCGGACTTGCTTACACCTACGGTTACCCGAACAGCATCGACGGCAATGCCCCTAGTCTCGCCGAGGTAAAAACTGACATGGCGCTCTACAATCGGCCCAAAAGCTACGAAATTGCGGCTGCCCGCGAAATCGCCCGCGGCTCGGCACTCGGAGCGCAGTCGAAAGCGGACGACGTCGCTTATCAGGCCGCCGACCTTTTTCTCACTGCCAGCGAGATGGAGCACCAGAGCAGCACGCTCGAGACTCAGCTTCCGAGCCTTCAAAGAGTCGTGGATGCGGCTGCCGCCGGGGTAAGCGAAGGCACTGAATTGCCGCTCGATCTAAAGCGGTCCAAAGTCGATCTGGCGGTCTCGCAGCAGGAAATTGAATCCGCCAAGCTGGATGCCGATTACTACGAAATGACGCTGGCGGTGGTGCTCGGATATCCCGCGACGGACCGCGTCAGGCCTGTAGATTCTGAGCTTGCCTCTATCCTCACACCCCCAAGTGAAGACGCCGCAGCCGACACTGCTCTCCGAAACAATCGCGAGCTCCGTCAGATGCAATCCAACGTCTTGGCAAAGGAACTGGACCTGCGTTCGTATAAGGCGGAACGCTTGCCGCAAATCGATTTGGTTGCGCAGTACGCTCTTTTCGCGAAATACAATTACCAACAGTATTTCCAAAAATTCCAGCGCAACAATGCCCAACTAGGTGCATCGATCCGCATCCCGATCCTGATCGGTTCGGCGAGCCATGCCTTTGCTGCGCAGACCTACACAGATCTCCAGAAGCTGCGCATCCAGATGGACCAGACCCGCAACCGCATCCTGGCGGATACGCGTCGCAGTTACCAACAGTGGAAAAAGGCCGAGACCCTGCGCGATCTCAGGTACACGCAGCTCGATTTGGCGCGCGAAAGCCTGAGCGTCCTCTTGGCGCAAAACAAAGAAGGCCGTGTTTCGCTGCGGGATGTCGAGGAGGCGCGGCTTGACGAAGGCAACAAGTGGATTGCCTGGTACGATGCGGAAACCCAGGTGGCGCGCGCGAAGTTTGCAATTCTGCGTAACACGGGAAACTTGCTTGCGTCAGTACGCGCCGGCCAAGTCGTTCATCGAGCCTTAGAGCTTCTATGCCGGAACTTGAAGATCCGTCGCGGACCACCGCTCTTGGCGCCCCGCCTGCCATCGAAACTCGAGATCTGGTGAAAACCTACAACGGATTCCACGCCGTAGACGGCCTGTCCATCAGTGTCCCGCAGGGCTGCTTCTTCGGATTTCTGGGACCAAACGGCGCGGGCAAGACAACCACCATCAAAATGCTTACCGGACTCGCTCAGCCCGATTCGGGAAGCATGCAGGTACTCGGCCTACCGCTGCCGGAGCGTTCTCTCGAGATTCGCAAGGAAATCGGGCTTGTACCGGATGAAAGCTTGTTGTTCGACTATCTTACCGGTGCGGAATATCTGGAATTCGTCGCGCGCTTATACGGTTTGCCGCGCCCCCTTGCTCGCGAGCGCGGTGGCGAGCTTCTCGATTTGTTCCAGTTGAGCGAGAATCGCCGCAAGCTCATCGGCGAATATTCCAAGGGGATGCGCAAACGGGTGGCAATGGCTGCCGCGTTAATTCACCGGCCACGGCTGTTTCTCATGGACGAGCCGTTTGAAGGCGTCGATGCCGTCGGTGCGCGCCTCATGAAAGATATTTTGCTCGAGCAGGTCCATCACGGCGCTACGATCTTCCTCACCTCACATGTCCTGGAAGTCGTCGAGCGGCTTTGCGATCGGGTAGCCATTATCAATCGGGGCAAGGTAATCGTTGAAGGCACCATGGCGGAATTACGCCAGCAAACCGCCGAAGGGGCTACCACGCTCGAGGATATTTTTGTCAACCTTGTCGGCGCGGAGCGGTACAGCGAAAAACTCGACTGGCTCTAAAACAACCATGTGGAAGCAAATCGCAGCGATTGCCTGGGCCCAATTCCGCACCATGCGGAATCATCTGCCGCGTACCAATCTCGGCAGTGTGTTGCTTTGGTGCCTTTCACTGGTCTGGTACGGAATCTTCGTTGCGCTGGCGGTTGCCATAGCGATCAATCTACGCGATTTGCCGCTCGCCGAGCTTCGCAAATGGATGCCGGCCGGTTTGCTCGTCGTCTTTCTTTTCTGGCAACTCGTTCCGCTTTTTACGCTCAGCAGCGGCTGGTCGCTTCAATTAAAAAAACTGCAAGTCTATCCCGTCAGTAATTCGGCGCTGTTCGGAATTGAAGTCTTGCTGCGAATCACCACAGCTCCCGAGATGATCATTGTGCTCGCAGGCGCTTTTGCCGGGCTTATTGCGCCATCCGGATGTTCCAACGCTGTTTCCGCTCTGCCTGGTTCTGTTCATTCCATTGAATCTTTTCATCTCGCTGGGGGTCCGGGAGTTCATCCTTCATGCATTTGAACGGAATCGCTTCCGCGAGATCTTCGCGATTCTGATCATCAGTATCGCGGTCCTTCCTCAATTGCTGGCGCGGACCGGGCTGGGGCGATTTATGCTGCCCTATTTCCTCGCAGTTGCCCACGGAAACGCCGCACCCTGGTCTGAAGTCGCAAACCTGAGCCTCGGTCATTTTTCAACGCAGGATCTACTTGTGCTTTGCTGGACGGCACTCGCTTACGCCTTTGCCCGCTGGCAGTTCGCAAAGGGGTTGAGCGAAGATGAGGGCTTTCGCGCCAGCCCTGCGATTCTCGCCCGCCGCGGGCCGGAAACCACCAAAGCCGCGCCATCGAGACGTTCGCTTGACCTTACGAATCGATTGTTCAGCGACCCCTTAGCGGCCCTGTTACAAAAGGAGTTTCAATCCCTGTTCCGCATGCCGCGCTTCCGTGTCGTCTTTGGGATGGCTTGCGTATTCAGCGTCATCATTTTCATTCCGATGGGATTGAATGCAAATCGTCCGGGGCAGGGATTCATCCGCAACAATTTTCTGCCATTGGTGACTTTGTACGGGTTGCTGATTCTGAGCGATCTCGTACTGCTGAATGTCTTCGGATTCGATCGGCGGGCGGCGCAGATCTACTTTATCGCCCCGGTTCCTTTTAAGACCGTTTTGAAAGCAAAAAACCTCACCGCCATTACGTTTATTGCCCTACAGGCTATAGCGGTCCTTATTTTCGCTGCCGCGATGCGAGTGGGGGTTACGCCATTCAACGTTGCCAATGCGGTTATGTCGTCGGCCGTGATCGGCGTGTTTCTGCTATCGATTGGGAATTACACGTCAATCGCCATGGCGCGTCCCATAGATCCGACGCAAACCTTCAAGAAACAAGCCGGGGGTAAATTCCAGCTATGGCTAATGCTCTGCAGCATCGGCATGTTTGTATTGATCGGCTTCGCATTTCTAGCGCGTTTCGCGTTTGACAGTGAGTGGGCGCTCCTGGCCGTCCTGCTTGTCGAATTCGTCACTGGATTCATCTTCTATCGGATCGCTACGCAGAATGCGATTGATCGAGGTATGCGCGAGCGCGAACGCCTTCTTGACGCGCTGTCGAAAGGCCCCTCGCCTATCGGTCTCGGCACGTGAGTTCCCGTTTATTTACGACAGCAGCTTGCCGATTTCCCGCTGGATCGAATCGCGAACCTCTTCACGAGCGGCTTCACTTTCATACTGGTGTCGCGGCCAGAAAAATCCTTTCAATCCATCCCGCCTGCGCCGGGGCACGATGTGGATATGCAGGTGAGGTACCGTCTGGCTGACTCGATTGTTGATCGCAATGAATGTCCCTTCCGCATGCATCGCGGTCTCCACCGCTTTGGCAATGGTTTGCATCATTCGCATCATGGGCCCGGCCATGCCCACGGGCAAATCCATCAGCGTTTCATAATGCTCCCGCGGAGCCAGCAACACGTGCCCGGGAAACAATGGATGGCTATCGAGAAATGCGATGGATTCCGGACTCTCATGAACGATGGCCGCGGGCAGGCCTCCAGCAGCGATCTTGCAGAAGATACAAAGTGCATTTTCCACGCCAATATGTTAGCGAGCGTGTTCCTCCAGCAATGGCGCTGATTCAATGGCGCTCACCCGGTTCACCTCAACGTGCAGATCTCCGCTATCATCCACGCCGAACGCGGGCGCAAACCGCGCTCCCCATACGATTTCGTCATACCGGTACGAATACCGCGCATGCACCGTTTGGCCGAACGTATCGTCAAAGCCCCTGAGCATGATCATCACTTCCGCCTGGAGCTGTTCGAAATCCTCCCGCGTTTTTTTGTGCAGCGGACTATTTTCGTCAATCGGGTGGACGACGGTCCAGGTTAGCGGAAAGAATAATATTCGGTCTCTCTCGAGCGCCAAAACTTCGAACTTGCGCCGTGGAACCCCGTCAACGAGCTGAACCGTCATCAGCATCAATCGCGCTTCCATGTCGATCAGATTGTTCGTGCGCCGGTTCACGACGCGAAACTGCAGGCTGGTCGTCTCGAGGTACGGCGACATAAGCATATTTCTGCTGAATCCGATACGCGCAGACGGCCGCGAGAAACGCCCGAACAGCAAGCCCGTTGCAATCGCGAATGCCATTAAGCCCACCAGCGCTTCGATAGCTGCGATGCTGTTCGCTGTTATTCCGGAAGGATACATATTTCCGTAGCCGACTGTCGTGAGCGTATGTGCGCTAAAGAAAAATAGATTTAGAAAGTGGAGCCATTCCGAGGGCGCTTCCGTGCCCTTGATATTTCCGGCGCCGGTCGCGAGATAGAGTAGCGCAAAAAGCGTATTGGACACGATGAAAATCGCCAGGACGCACGCGGTAAATGTCTTCCAGGAAGTGTTGATCAGAAAGAGATAAGGATGAAAGTCGCGCCAGGTGACTCCAGTGCGCCGCACATTAAATTGGCCATCCTTATTGATGACACGGTTGACAGCACCCGCGTATTGCTGGGTCAGGCCTGGATCGAAGGTCGGCTTTTGCATACGAAGCAGATGATACGCCCTGGCACTTCGATGCTACGTTGAACACATATGGCGAGCACAGAATCGAGCATGCTGGCCCTCGGCACGGCTGCTCCTCCATTTAATCTGCAGGATGTCGTCTCCGGGCGGGAGGTCACGCTGCAGGATTTCCAAGGAAAAAAGGCTTTACTAGTCATGTTCATCTGTCGGCATTGCCCGTTCGTCAAGCATGTCCAGCAGGAGCTTGCGCGTTTAGGCAGCGATTACTCCGGCCAATCGCTTGGCATTGTCGCCATTTCCTCGAACGATGCCAGCGCTTATCCGGACGACGCCCCGGCCAGTTTGCGCGAGATGGCCGTCCAGCTCGGCTTCAACTTTCCACTTTGCTATGACGAAACGCAGAACGTCGCAAGAGCATACAGCGCCACCTGTACTCCCGACTTCTTTCTTTTCGATCAAGGCCGGAAACTTGCCTATCGCGGACAGTTGGACGATAGCCGCCCAGGCAATCGAATACCGGTGACAGGCGATCACTTGCGCTCGGCTATTGACGCGCTGCTGAACGATCGGCTGGTCAATCCGAAACAAAAGCCCAGCATCGGATGCAACATCAAATGGCGCACCCGGTGACCGTCTGAAGTAAGCTAACGCGGAAGTCTCCCGGCCGCTCGATTTTTTCGATATAACATATAGACACAACCCAATAAAAGGTTCGGCCCGTTCTTCGAGATCGGGTCGCACAGGAGGTTCCCATGCGCTGTTCCGCAATGGCGTTGGCGGTGCTCGCCGCGCCTTTATTTGCTGTGTCTCTATTTGCGGGAGACGACGGCCCACCGAACTTCACCGGGACATGGCAGTTGGATGCCGCCAAGAGTCCCGAGGCTGAAGGCCAAAGCCTCACGTTCACCATCAAAGACGACGCTGGAGGCATTCATTTCGCCAGCGTTACCCATGAAAAGGACGGGAAAGAGATCACCCGAAGCTTCACATGTAAGGCGGGTGGCAACACCTGCGACTTTGATGACGGCGGTCACAAGTGCAAAGTCTCTGTCTGGTACGACGGCACGGCCCTTGTGATCCTGAAGACGGACGGCCCAAAGGAAGATTCCGTGTCGCAATGGAAGCTACAACTCTCGCCGGACAAGAGCCTTCTTAACGCGGAACTCAGTCGTATTGAGCCAAGCGACAAGCCCGAGACTTTGGTTTTCGACAAGAAGCCTTCCTAAAATGCGGCGCCACTACTGGTGGCTAAACTGAAATACGATCGTGTGGTCGGTGGCGATGCTGCGGCCGTGAAGCGTTGCAGGCTGAAACGTCCACTGTTTCGCGGCAGCGATAGCCGCGCCGATGAGATTTTGACTTATATTTTTTCCCTTATTTACTACGCGTGCGCTCCGGACCCGGCCTTCTTTGTCAACCAGAACGGTGAGCTCGATTTGAGGATTGGTTTGCAGCGCGCTTTCGGAAACAATCCTGGAATCCGGTAATACCTCCCGAATGGGACGCGCCGGCACAAAAGCCGCTCCAAGAGCTGACGTCTGAGGCGCGCCGGCTGATGTCGGCCCCGGCGCTTTAGCGGGAGCAGCCGAGTTGGAGTTCCCGGTCTGAGCCGCTGGGGGCGAAATCGCGGCTGTTTGACGAGTGGAGGATGGTTGAGATGGATTCGCGGGAGCAGGTTCGCTCCTATGCGGGAGAGCGGCATCGGCCAATGCGGCGGGCGAACTCGTCTGACTCGGAGCCGGATTTGAGGAGCTCGATGCCGCGGATTTCCCGTTCGGCGTCGCTGCACCTGGCGGAGCTTGGGCGGGTTTCGTTGTACTCACGTTTCCTTCGGCCGGGACCGGTGGGCTTCCGGTTGCGGGGCCGGCATTCGAGCTGACAGCCGCGCTCGATGGAGGCCCTGCACTCGAAGGCGATGGATTCCCCGGCGCCTCGCTGTGCTCCAGTGCTGGTCTAGCTGCCGGGACAGCAGCGGCCTCCTGTGCAGGTCTAGCCGGAACAGTCTTGTGAAGCACCGTGACTGAAACAGCGGATGTCCTCGTATCGGAGAGCACGCGATCATCTCTCTGCCGCGCATGGGACGAAGACGCGACAGCCCGAGGCGTGGGCGGCGCCTCGGGCGCACTGACCTCGAGCGGTTTACTCTGTGGGCCGTCCAGGACTCGAACCGTTTCGCCTACCGACCCTCCTCGCACGCCGTGTACCTCGAGCCGAAACGTGATGTCGTTGGAGCCGGGCCTGTAAAGCACGAGCCCGTTTTCGATCTGTCCGGAGTCCAAACGAACATCGCGATGTTGCGCGCCATCGTCGATGTGCAGAATGCCATCGGCGGCGTCGCGAACGACGGAATTGCGCCTGTTCCAGCTCAATAAGAGCCGATCGCCCTGGCCTTCTGCGCGCAGTTGCAATTCTGTATTCGGCAGGAAACCTCTCAAAAATAAGGGAGTGCTGCCGTTGGGCAGCCCGCGCAGCAGCAGGAACGCAAACGTCGCGCCCGCCGCAATCGCGCATAATGCAGCCGAGGCGATCCAGGGCATGCGGTGGGTTTTGCGGGGCTGAACGCGCAGAGCCGGAACGCTGGGCGCCACGCCCGCACTGATTCTGACACCGCTGCCGGAAACCCGCGTTCTCCGCCGGTCTCGCACGATGCTGTGCTGGGCCCGCACCACATTGATCTCGCGCGGCACGCCGGTTACGTGTGCCAATGCTGGTCCAACGGCGCTATTGATCTCGGGCTTCTCTTTTTGCTTTCGACGCGGTTTGGTGTTGAGGATCGAGAGCGGTATTCTCTTTCGAAAACGAAGCTTGCTCTTGTGCTCTCCGGGGACAGGCGCGCTCTCGATGATGGCGGATTCGAGCTCCTGGACCAGTTCCTCGGCCGTACCTTGCAGCGCGATTTCGACGGAACCGGATACGGGGACATCGGTCTCCAGGCGTAAGGCTCCCCAACGGTGATGGCCGGCCGACAGCAACGGGTCATTCGCTCTCGTATAAATCTCGATAGCTGTCTTATTACCTGATTCGCGGCTCAGAATGACGGCCAAATCGTTTTGCTTCGGGAAATGCTCGTTATGAAAATCCAGGTCGTTTTCGTGCAGGCCGCCTGTTTCGCGCAGCCAGTACCACCCAAGCAAATCGAGCGCCGAAACTTCGGGATCGTTTTGTGCGGCAGCTACCGAACGCTCCAAACACTCCCTCAGCCGTTGTCCTTCAAGCCGATCGCTGTCCGATTCCTCTCGAGCGAAGGACTTGAAGGCCTGGACGATCACCCGGGTGTCGCCAGCCACGCCGAACAGCAGGCCTGCCATTTCCGGCTGCCCGATCCGGGTTTTCTGAATTCGAGTGCATAACCTGTTCACAAATTGCGGAGACAGTCGCACGTAGGACGGTACGCGCGTAGGCAGGCTCGCTGCGGGTAGGCTCTGATCGGCAACGCTCATAACTGCAAACCCCTGACTCCTTATCCCGGCTTGGTGGCTTTCGGCAAACGGAACTGAACCGCGACGGTAACGGAGCGGTCGCCCATGCTAACGAACTCACCGCGACAGGCCACTAGAGTGTACCCTATACTTTACCTCCGGCCTACTTGATGAAAATCGCGACTTTCAACGTAAACTCCATACGCCGGCGCCTCCCAGTCGTGACGGAGTGGATCGAGCACAATGCGCCCGATGTGCTGTGTCTGCAGGAAACCAAAGTGCGCGATGAAGACTTTCCCGTCGAAGCGTTCCGAAATCTCGGTTATCACGTCGTATCGCGGGGCATGAAGTCCTATAATGGCGTCGCGACCATCAGCCGCGAAGAGCCTCAGCATGTCAGCTACGGGCTGCGCGAAGGACCCGACAACGAAGACTGCCGCATACTCGAAACCGTCATTCGCGGCATTCCGATTCTGAACACCTACGTGCCCCAGGGTTATCAAATTACGTCAGACAAATACGTTTACAAGCTGGAGTGGTTCTATCGCATCCGGATTTATTTCGATCAGCATCTGGATCCCCAAAAGCCTGCCGTCTGGCTCGGCGATTTGAATGTTGCACCGGAACCCATCGATGTCTACCGTCCGGATCGGCGCGTCAACGACGTGGATTTCCATATCGACGCGCGAAACGCTTACAAACGCGCTGTTTCCTGGGGCTTCGTGGATGTGTTCCGCAAACTGCATCCGGAGCGCGTGCAGTACACGTATTGGGATTACTTCCGCAGTGCATTCGCCAACAACTGGGGTTGGCGCATCGACCACATTCTCGCGACTGCACCGCTGGCAGAAAGCTGTCGTGCAGCGGACGTGGACCTGGTTCCGCGGAAGGCGCCGGGCGCTTCGGATCACACGGTGGTTTGGGCGGACTTCGATATCTGAGGTCGGCGCTTGAGCAAGCGCGAAGCGGCTCCTTTGAACAGGAGTAGAATCTTTGGCAAGGGGTTCTTATGCGCTGCTTGCGCGTGCTTCTTCCTTCCGCCGCGCTATCTTTCTTTGCCGTTCAGCTTTTTGCTCAGGCCGTGATCTCGGCTCGCTCGGGCATTGTGCATTTCTCCGAGGGGGCTGTCTTCCTGGACGATCAGCCTCTCGATCAGAAAGTCGCGACATTTCCTTCCATAAAAGAAGGCTCCACCTTGCGAACCGAAAGAGGCCGCGCGGAGGTTCTGCTGACACCCGGCGTGTTCCTTCGCCTGGACGAAAACAGCGCGATTCGCATGCGATCGACTGCGCTCACCGATACACGCGTCGACTTTTTACAAGGCTCCGTGATCGTCGATTCGCTGGACGCGCTCGCCGACAATCACGTCGTCGTCAATTACAAGGATTCGCAGATCCGCTTCGCAAAGCAGGGGATTTATCGCCTCGATTTCGACACCGCAACGGTGCAGGCTTACAGCGGCGAAGCGCAGATTACTCACGATGGAAAGAGTGCCAACGTGGATGACGCTCACCTGTTCTTCTTAACGTTAGATCTGACAACGCGCAAGCTGGACACAGGGACGGAGGATGCGTTTTACGATTGGGCGCGCGAGCGCAGCAACGCGATATCTGCCGAGAATCAACTTGCGGGACAAAGCTCCGGCAATCCCGGCGATGGCGATTTCGATGCGGATGCGGATCCGAATGGCGCGTTGGGTGGAACGTCGGGAGGGATGCTGGGCGGCATTCCGAATTATGGCGTCCCGAACGGCGGCATGGGAGGTCTGGGTGTCCCGAATTATCCTGTGCCTGACTACTCGTCTTCAGTGCTATTCAATCCTTTCGGCTACGCAGCGGGCGCCCCTTACTACCCCTACCCGGCATTTCCACTGATCCTGATAGCGCGGCCCTATCGCTATCACTCCGGTTACTCTCGCTGGCCACATACGTCTCCTTCCGGATCGGCAACCAGGTGGACGGACGTGCCCCATTCCCCGATCACGGGGCCCATTTACACGGGCGTGGAGCCCATACACCCGATGCGGCCAACCATGTCGCGACCCGCGTACGCCCGACCCGGGTACGCCCGGCCTGGGTATGCCCGGCCTGGGTATGCCCGACCCGTGGCGCCGCGGCCCATGTCTGCTCCCGCAGCCGTGCACCCGATTGGTCACCGTTAACCTAACCTGGAAATTCCCGTAAATTTCGCGGAATAACAGCCGAAAAGCGTCCTGAGGGTCTCTCATGAACGCTACACGGCGAACCGTACTCTTCTTCGCTCTATTCGGCCTACTCACAATACGAGCGGGAACCCAGCCTCGGGCGAATGAGTTTCTGCGTTTTCCATCGACTGGGCTTCTGTCGCGAGACATTGTCCTCGCCCACAATACGGTCAGGAATAAGATCGGAGTGCCGGCATTGGCGTGGTCCGACGATCTGGCGCAGGTCGCCCAGAATTGGGCCGACACACTGCTGGTGAGTGGCAGCTTTGCGCACCGGAGAAACAGTCTCTATGGAGAGAATCTATATGAGATCACGGGCGGCATTTCCTCACCTTCCGAAGTAGTAAGCGCTTGGGCATCGGAAATGGGCAATTATCAGTACACGACGAATAGCTGTTCCGGGATTTGTGGGCACTACACGCAGCTCGTTTGGCGCGACACTAAGTCAGTCGGCTGCGGCACGGCGCGGGATGCAAAGCGAGAAATCTGGGTGTGCAATTACGCCCCGTTTGGAAACATAATCGGCGAGAAACCCTACTAAGCCGCGACCCGCTTCTCGATCGGCTCTACCTGACATTTCTACAATAGGCTCGTGAGCACTCTCACGATCTCAGCCTCTGAAATCGGCGAGAAGATCCGGCGCAGCGAGCGTATTGATTTACCCGAGGCTCGTTGGCTCTGGCAGAACTCGACCGATTCCGAGATCCGCAATCTCGCCTCGCAAGTGCGTGCCAGATTCCATCCAAACGATGCATGCACATATATGATCATGCGGATCATCAACTACACGAACATTTGTGTCGCGCAGTGCGATTACTGCGCGTTTTACCGGCTTCCCGGGCATGCCGAAGGATACGTGCTCAATCGCGAAGCGGTATTCGCGAAACTGGATGAGCTGCTGCAACTCGGCGGCGATTTGGCGGCGTTTAACGGCGGGTTCAATCCGCACTTACCGCTCAGCTACTATTGCGATCTGTTTGCCGCGATTCGCGAGCGCTACGGAAACCGCCTTGAATTCTATGCCCTGACTGTGGCAGAGTTCCTTTATCTTGCCGACCACGCCAAGCTCGATTATTCCGAAGCTGCCGAATATTTCAAGCGAGCCGGGGTCCGGTGGATTACGGGCGGCGGATCGGAAATCCTGACCGAAAGTTTCCGGGCGCGCCACAGCAAATTCAAGTACACTGTCGCCGAATATTTCGAAGCGCAGAAAGCTCTCATTCAGGCAGGTCTGAAGACCACCGCGACGATGGTCATCGGCTTCGACGAAACGCTCGATGAGCGCTTGGAACATTTGGAGCGGACGCGCCGTTTTCAGGATGAAACGGGTGGGCTCGCGAGCTTTCTCTGTTGGACTTACAAGCCATACTTTACGCAGCTTGGAGGCGTGGAGATTACGACGGCAGAGTATCTTCGCCATCTTGCTTTGTGCCGAATCTATCTTGATAACATCCCGCGAATCCGCACGTCTGTGCTGACACAGAACCAGCGGGCGCTCGAAGGATTGTGCTACGGAGCGGACGATTTCGATCTGCCAATAGAAGATGAAGTGACGCAAAAAGCGGGCGCAACGATCAGCCTGGAATTTGACGCAATCCTTGACGTGGCGCGGCGGCTTGGTTTCCAACCGCAATACCGGCACGTTACTCCGGCGTTCTCATGAAAGCAGTCCTGCTCGTTTCTTTACTGGCGTGTACTGCTTTTGCGGCAAACAAAACCGACTGGCAAGCTGTTCGGAAACAAGTGGAGACAACCCTTCACATTCCGCAGCCGCTTCCAAACATTGAATCGAAATCGTATGGTGCATTCTCGCCGGCGGCTGGCATTAAGGCCGAGCGCGTTTCTTATGCGACTGACTACGATCTCCGAGTTCCTGCCATTGTTTACCGCGCGACGGGTCCTAGCATTACGAAACACCCGGCACTCATTGTGGTCAACGGCCATGGCGGGGACAAATCCTCCTGGTATGCCTATTGGGCCGGTATTCTGTACGCGCGGGCAGGCGCGATTGTGCTTACCTACGATCCGATTGGCGAATATGAGCGCAATCGGGAACGGCGGTCGCGTACAGGCCAGCATGACGAGTTTGTGCCGCCTGACGACATGGCCCGGCGCATGGCAGGCCTGATGGTGACCGACGTCATGCAGGCAGCCAACTATCTTGCGCAGCGGCCGGATGTCGATCCCAAGCGCATTGGTGTCATGGGCTATTCCATGGGCTCCTTCATCACTGCGCTCGCGTGCGCGGTTGATACGCAGGTACATGCGTGCGTGCTGGCCGGTGGCGGCGATCTGGATGGTCCGGGCGGATATTGGGATTTGAGCGGGAAGAAGATGTGCCAGGCGATACCGTATCAATCTCTGACTTCTCTTGGAGATCGCGGCGCGATTCTATACGCTCTTAACGCCAGGCGCGGCCCTACGTTGGTATGGAATGGCTCGACCGACCAGGTCGTCGATATTCCACATCACGGAAAGGAATTCTTTGAAGATCTTCGAAGGCGCACAATCGCGGCGGCGGGCAGCCCAAAAGATGTGTTCGACTTCGGCTTTACGCCGGAGGGCGGCCATCGTCCTTATTTCCTTACGAAGCCGGTCGCGCTCTGGCTTGAAGACAAGCTAAAATTCCCGGACTGGACGAAAAAACAAATCGAGGCACTGCCGGAAACGCATATTCTCGACTGGGCGGCGAAGAACAATCTGGCGAGCGGAAGTTTGTCCAATGAACACGGTGAAGGCGGCACCATGGCGCTGGGTACGGACATACCAGCTGTTCCGAGAGACGACCTGCGTGCGATTCCCGAAGCCGTCTGGGATTCGCAGCGCGCAAGCTACGTTTACGAAACCTGGCTCGAGAGGGCCAAAACTGCCATCTCCTCCGGTGCGCCTTGATCGCAGTACTCTACGGAACCGCGCACGTCAGTAAGCGGCGGATTATGACTTCCGCCACGGGCTGCGAGGCCCGATTCATTCCTGGCGCAACATTTCGATCGGTCGTATACGTGTCGCGCGCAGAGCAGGCAATGACCCCGCCGCCAGAGCGGTGATCGCGAGCAGGCCGACTGTCGCTGTCCAGGTGACGGGATCGGATACCGTGACGCCGAACAGTTCGTTCCGTAGGAGAAGGCTCACAAACGTTGCGCACACGGTTCCTATCGCAAGTCCGGAAACGGTGAGCAAAGCTGCTTCGAGCACGACAAATCGTATGGCCTGTTGCGAGGTGGCGCCCAGTGCGAGGCGGACGCCGATATCGTGTTTTTTCAATTGGACCAGATAGCTGAGCGATCCGTATAAACCGATGCCTGCCAGCACTACGCCAAGGGCCGCGAACGCGTTTAGGACGAAAGCCAGAAAGCGGCGGAGTTTGAGCGATTCTGCTACGCGTTCGTCCAAGGTTGCGACATCAAAGAGCGCCACCGCCGGATCCAGCTTTGTAAGTTCGTTTCGCACGCCAGAAGTGATGTCGGCGTCGTTCTTTGTGCGCACCATTAAATACATCGAGGAACTCAGTTCTTCCGGATCGGGCCAATAGATTTCGGGCGATCGGGTCCGCCCAACTGTCCATTCACGACGTTTTCTACCACTCCAACGATGCGGCCGGGTCTGGCGCGCTCGCCGCCAATGCCTACGAGTTGCCCAATAGGATCTCGATCCGGCAGATATTGGCGCACAAACTCCCGATCCACAATGAGCACTCGCGCGGAGTCAACCCGATCGCGCTCAGTAAATCTGCGGCCTCTGAGTAACGGAATTTGCATGGTTTCGAAATAGCCAGGCAATACAGGATTGCCTTGTGCCTCGGCTTGGCTAGGAGATTTGGGCCTGGTGGAAAGATGAACATCTACCAACAGCGAGCCGCTGGGATTGAAGGGAGGCGACGTACACGCAGACACTCGCTCAACGCCCGGAAGAGTTGCGATTCGATCCTGTAGCTGCTGAAAGAAACGCAAATCGGCATCTTCGGTTCGGTACTCTTTGCGTGATAGAGCCACTGCACCGCTCCAAAGTTTCCCGGCCGCGAATCCGGGAGGAACTTGTAGGAGTTTGATGAAGCTCCGGCTCAGCAACGCGGCAGTTGAAATAAGGACGACTGCCGCGGCAATTTGCGCAGCAACCAAAGCGGAGCGCCAGATGGTGCGCCGTGCCGTTTGCGTCGCTCCGGATCTCAGTATTTGTTCGAGTGGCAACCTCGCGTTGACCAACCCCGGTGCCAATCCTGCTACAAAGGTGCCGATCAATGTCATGGCGAGCGCAAACAGAATCGCGCCGGTTTGAAGGCGCTGTGCCCCTGCGACAGGGCCGTACCGATTCAGAACGTGAATTACCCATCCGGCGAGTAACATCCCCATCACACAGCCGCCAGAGGCCAGCAAGGCTGTCTCGGTTAAAATCTGGCGTACGATTCGGCGCTGTCCCGCACCCAGGGCGGCACGAACTGCCAATTCAGATGCGGCCGCATTCCAGCGAATCAGCAGCAATCCTCCTGCATTGGAACAGGCGATGAGAAACACGCAGAGCACGGCTCCGAACGCCAATAAGAGCCAGATGCGAACCCCTTCTACACGTTCCGTGATAAGAGAACGCATGGTGAAATGCCATCCTGCGTTCTCCGGATAAGCAAATGGGAGCTGTTTTGCAAGGACATGCCCTGTGCGCAGCAGCATCTTCTCTGCCTGCTCCCGGGTTACACCCGGCGCGAGCCGCGCGATCATCTGAAGCCATTTGTCCGATCTGCCTAATTCGCTGAATTCGGCGGGTCTCAGGGCCATGGGCAGCCAGAGTTGTGTGGCGGGATAAGGAAAGTCGAACCAGCGCGGCATCACGCCGACGATTGTGTACGGTTCGCCGTCGAGTTGGATGCTCCTCCCAAGAACACGGGGATTCGCATCAAAGGTCGCGTGCCAAAGAGCGTCGCTCAGAATTGCCACCTTTGGCGCGCCGTAACGATCGTCGTTATCGCTGATTGTGTGTCCCAGAGCCGCTTTCACCCCCAGCACTCTGAAGAGACTTGCCGAAACGTTTACGGGGTCTACATGTCGTGCGGCTCCCGCGCCCGTCATCGTCAGGTCATTGAAGTAGTAGACTCCCGCTTCACTGAAGATTTCCGAGTGGCGTCGGATTTCGGCGTAATCGAGCGCTGAGACACCTACCCGGCTGGCCAGCGACTTGGGAAATGAATTGTGAATAGCAACAATCCGGCGGGCGTCCGGATATGCGAGCGGCTTCAGCAGAGTTTCGTCCAGCACGCTGAAAACCGCAATGGATGCACCTAATCCGAGCGCGAGAACAACAATAGTGGCGAGGGCAAACCCAGGCCGGTTTCGAAGCTGCCGCCACGCAATTCCGACATCGTCGTACATGCGGAACTCCACTATGCCGCATGATACCCTTTAGCTTCGATTCGCTCCTATGCCTGACCGAAAGCTGCAAATTGTACCCATCGGAGGCTTAGGTGAGTTCGGTATGAACTCGATGGCGTTGCGTTATGGCGATGATATCGTCGTCGTCAACGCGGGCATGATGTTTCCGGAATCGGAGCTTCTCGGCGTCGACATCGTCACTCCCGATTTCGCCTATCTCGAGCAACATGCGCCGATGGTGCGCGCTCTGATACTCACGCATGGCCACGAAGATCACATCGGCGGTGTTCCGTTCCTGCTTTCTCAGTTAAATATTCCGGTCTACGGAACGGAATTTACACTCGCCCTGGTCGAGCGGCGTCTGGAAGAGCACGAGTTGCTCGAGAGTGCCCATCTCAACGTCATCAAAGCGGGAGACCGCATCACGCTAGGTCCCTTCGAGATTGAGTTCATTCGTGTCACTCATTCCATCGTCAGCGCGGTCGCGCTTGCGATCACCACGCCATTAGGAGTAGTTATCCATACTGGCGACTTCAAAGTGGATCCCACGCCCACCGACAACGAGCTGTTCGATCTTCACACGCTGGCCGACTACGGCAAACGGGGCGTGCTTCTCTTGATGTCGGATTCGACGAATGTGGATCGACCAGGCTACACCGAAAGTGAGCGTGCGGTGCGCCCGCGCCTGGAGGAACTCTTCAGCCGTTCTCCACGCCGGCTCATTCTGTCGTGCTTTAGCAGCTCGATTCACCGCTTACAGCAGATTTTGGATCTTGCGAGCGAGAACGGCCGTAAGGTGGCGTTCTTGGGCAGAAGCATGTTGAACGTCACCGAAATCGCGCATAATCTGGGCTTGCTCTCCATTCCGGATTCGATTTTGCTGCGCCCGCAGGACATTATGGCAAGCGCACCGGAAAAGGTGGCGATAGTTGTTTCCGGTACCCAGGGCGAGCCGATGTCGGCACTTTCGCGAGTCGCGGTCGATAACCACAAACATTTATATCTACAGGCTGGCGACACAGTCGTTCTCAGCTCGCGAATCATACCCGGAAACGAAAAAGCAATTTACCGGATGATGAATCACATCGCACGGCGCGGCGCCGACCTGGTCTACGGAACCATGAACCCGCCAGTGCATGTCTCCGGCCACGCGAGCGAAGAAGAATTGAAGCTGATGCTTAATCTGGTCCGGCCGCGGTATTTTATCCCGATTCACGGCGAATACCGCCAGCTTTCGCGGCATGCCGTCTTGGCACAGCACCTTCGCTTTGCCGGTCTGGAAGACACGTTTGTCCTGGAAACGGGCGATACGCTCGAAATTGACGATCAAGGCGCGCGACGAGGAGAGAAAATCACCGTCGGGCGCGTCTGTATCGATTCGGGTTCGCTGGACGACGTTGTGGAAGATCTTGTTATTCGCGACCGGCGCCACCTCTCGGAAGACGGCTTTGTCCTGCCCATCATCGCGATTAACAAGCATACGGGAAAGAGCGAGAGTCTACCCGAAATCGTGAGTCGCGGATTCGTTTCCACGGACGGCGCCGCACTCCTGCAGGAGGCACGAGGCGTTGTCGCTCGAACTCTCGAGACCTCGACTCCCGAGGAGCGCGGCGACTGGGGCGTCATGCAGGAAAAAATCCGCCAGGATTTGAAACGCTTCCTCAGTAAACAGACCCAGCGCCGTCCACTCATCATGCCCGTTATACTCGAAGTCTGACAACCTTACCCGAAACGCTATAGAATAGCTTCGTACTCTTTGTGGAGGAGTTTCACATGAAAAAACTGCTGTTCGCGTCGATTTTGACCATGTCGTTCTGCTCGGTTAGCGTTTTTGCGGACGACATAACCGGCTACATCTCGGATGCACATTGCGGCGCTGCGCACAATGCACCGTCCGCGGCAAGCACCGCGTGCATCAATAAATGCCTGAAAGGCGGCTCCGATCCGGTCCTGGTGAAGGATGGAAAGGTGATGACCTTCGACTCAGCTTCGAAAGACAAAGCCCAGGCTCATGCAGGGGAGAACGTAAAGATTGACGGAACGATGAGCGGCGACGTCGTTACGATCAGTTCAATCGAAAAGGCTCAATAGAAGGACCCGTTTCACCGTTCGTTTAGTGCTGGAACTCGAGGTCTAGCTTCCCGGCTGGACCTCGATACAGTACGGCCAGGTTCTTCAGCTTGTGTTTTCCATCTAGCGGGAAATACAAATAGCCCTCAACCGGCGCAAGCGATTCCGTGGAAGGAAACTGCTTGGCTTTGAGCGCCTGCAGCAGCTTTTCGTCTCCTCCCTTTTTCGTATCCATCTTCGAATTGACCGTGGTCGGCCGCGGATTGCCGGGCGAAGCGTTGCCCCCGCCGATGCCTCCAAAGCTGCCCGTGATCCCACTTTTCTTGCTGCTTGCGGCGGTCGTGGTTGTGACGATGAGCGCGCCCCTTCCGGCTATTTCGGACGGCTCAAAAGGTTTGGAGCGCTCTCCATCGTCATGCGCCAGAAGAATGAAGTCGTCCGGGCTCAGCAGGATCGGCTTGTCGGTCTTGGGAGTCACTTGAACTTGCAACAGCACGATTCCCTTGCCCGGATCGGCGCCTATTTTCTGAGCAACTTCTTCTTCCGATAACGAGATGGTCGCCACGATATCCAGTTGATCGTTACTGGCGCTGGTCTCAGGAGAGACAACTTTCTTGGAGGCGTGTAAGAGACACGTTGTCACCAGCAGAAGCCCAAAAAACCACGGCAAACGCATGTTGAAACCTGTTTTGAAAATAGCACTTTCACCACGTCTGAGAAGATAAATTGGTCGGAATCGAGACCCTATGAATGTGGTGAATGCGAAGGAAGCCTTTCAAGGGAATTCAGACATTGAGGTCAAATCCGCGTTGCCCGGATGGATATGTCTCCGAATCGCTCCCGAGATCGAATTGAAACGTCGGGTGGTGGAGTTTTTTCGCACTCAGATGTCAAATCTTTCAGCAGAACTCAGCGAGAATCTCTGCCTGGCGTTGGATGAGCTGCTCGGAAATGCCATCGAGCACGGTTCCAAAGTGGAGCCGAAATGCGGGTGCGAGTTGACTTACATACGCACTTCGCGGATGATTCTGATCCAACTAAGGGATGCCGGCCCGGGTTTCGAGTTAAGCGCCATTTCACATGCAGCCGTCAACAACCCGCCTGAGGATCCACTCCGGCACCTGCAATTTCGCAGTGAAGCGGGAATGCGTCCGGGTGGATTCGGCATTCTGCTCGTGAAACAAATTGCCGACGACCTGATGTATAACGAAGCGGGCAATGAGGTGGTGCTGGTGAAGTATCTGTAACGCCCGGCAGCCTCAGAGCACTGGTCCGATGCGCCAAGGCGAGAATTCATGATGTCCCAGTTCCTCGGCGCGGGTCTTCTCACCCGAAGCCACGCGGAGTAGCTTGTCGAAGATTTCGCGTCCGACCTCTCCGACAGATGCATCGCCATCGGCAATGACTCCCGCATTAATATCCATGTTGTCCGTCATGCGCCGGTACATTTTGGAATTACTCGCGATTTTCAGAACGGGAATATTCGGAAACCCGATGGCGCTTCCGCGGCCAGTCGTGAAGGCAATCAGGTTCACGCCTCCTGCCGCTAACCCCGTTATGGAAACGGGGTCGTAACCGGGCGTATTCATGAACACGAATCCCGCGGTTTTGACCCGCTCAGCGTAATCCACGACATCTTCCAGCGTGGAAGTGCCGGCTTTCGCGACGGCGCCCAGCGATTTTTCTACTATGTTCGTCAACCCGCCTTCTTTATTCCCGGGAGACGGATTGTCATTGAAGCTGCTGCCGGTGAACTGCCGCAAATAGGCTTTGTACTTATCGATGAAAAACAAAAGCTTGCGTGCAATCTCGGGAGTGCGCGCGCGCCGCAGCAACAGGTGTTCCGCGCCAAAGATCTCGGTCGTCTCGGCCAGGACGACCGTGCCGCCTTGTTCAACAATTAAGTCGCAGCAAAAACCCAGCGCCGGGTTTGCAGTGATTCCGGAGAAGGAATCCGATCCCCCGCAGTTGAGGCCCAGCATAATGTTCGATGCAGGAATCTCTTCGCGCTTCTCAGATGCCGCCCGATCGATAAAACGCTGTACGTGTTTGCGCGCCGCTTCGAGCGCTCCGCGCGTTCCGCCGGATTCCTGCAATGTCAATCCTTCGAGAGTGCCGGGAACCGGTGCGGTTCGTCCGTCGCGAGCGCCCAAATAATGGTCGATTTGGTTCACCTCGCAACCCAGGCCCAGAATCAGCGCGGCCGAGACATTAGGATGATCCAGCACGCCTTCGAGCGTCCGCTGAAGCTGTTCCGTATCGGGGCCAATCGTTTGTGCGCAACCCTCCCCATGAGGGAAGGCAATGATGCCGTCCACGTTCGCGGGAAGCCGTTCCCCTGCGAAGCTCGCCGCAATCAGTTCGGAAGTATAGGCGGCGCAATTGCTGGCTGCCACGACGGCGATGTAATTCCGCGTTCCCACGCGGCCGTCCGCGCGGCGATACCCTAGAAAGCTGCTTCCCGCGACTGGAATCTTGGTCCTTGTGGCCGGCTGGGACGCGACGGTTTCTGCTGGATCGTGATCCCGAAAATCGAGATTATGAACATGTACGTGTTCGCCAGGTTCAATATTCCCGACGGCAACACCGATGACATTTCCATATCGAAATACCGGCTCATTAGCGGCAATTGGCCGAATGGCGACTTTGTGCCCCGACGGGATGGCGGCTTTTGTGACCACTGCTCGGTTGCCTGCTTCTATTCGCTGATGTGCGGGTAAAGACAGCCGGGCGATCGCTACGTTATCCGCCGGGTCAAGCAGGATGGCGGCGTTCTCAGCGCTGAGCGGCTTCTCGATTTCATACAACATCGGATACTTCCACTGTACGTCTTACGAGCGGCTCATCCCCCTGTTACGTGCTACCGTTCGAAGCGGTTCTGCGTTTATGACCTTTAGCTGATGCTGAGAATTCCCACAGCAACCTACCGCCTGCAACTCCACGCGGAATTCGGCTTCGATGCGGCTGCTGCGATTGCCGATTATCTACAGCAACTGGGCATTTCGCATCTATATAGCTCGCCCTATCTGCAGGCCGCTCCCGGTAGCAAACATGGATACGACGTCGTCGATCAACACAAGGTCAACGACGAGCTTGGCGGCGTGGAGGCGCACAGCCGATTTTCCCAACGTCTAGGCGAATGCCACCTCGGACAAGTGCTGGATATAGTGCCCAACCACATGGCGATCAGCGGACGCCGCAATCGCTACTGGTGGGATGTTCTCGCCAACGGACCTTCCAGCCGTTATGCCTCCTACTTCGACATCGATTGGGAATCGCACGAAGAAAAGCTGCGAAACAAACTGTTGGTGCCGATTCTTGGCGATCACTACGGCCGGGTATTAACGCGAGGCGAGATCAAGCTCCAGCGCAAGGGAGGAGAATTTGTTGTAACGTACTTCGAGACGGAACTGCCGGCCGCGCCCAAATCGCTGCCTCAAATTCTTTCCGCCGCCGCATCTCGCAGTGGATCGGATTATCTGGAGTTCCTCGCGGATTCTTTAACCCAACTCCCGGCCGCCACCTCAACCGATTACAGCAGTATCATGCAACGGCATCGCGATAACGAGGTGATCCGTCTGCTGCTGGACCGTCTCTTTAAGGAAGTGCCTCATATAGCGGAGGAGGTCGAAGGAGTAGTCGCGGAGATCAACCAGAATGCCGATCGCCTCGACGAAATTCTCGAGCGACAGAATTACCGTCTCGCCTTCTGGCGCACTGCCGAGCAAGATCTCGGTTACCGCCGTTTCTTCGATGTCAACACGCTGGTTGGCTTGCGCATGGAGAACCCGAGAGTCTTCGCCGATACGCACGTCCTCATTCTGCGGTGGGTGCGTGAAGGAGTCCTGGACGGCATCCGGGTCGATCACCCCGACGGCTTGCGGGATCCGAAACGCTATTTTGAACAGCTCCGGAAAGAAGCACCGGGTGTTTGGATTCTCGCCGAGAAGATTCTAGAACCAGGAGAACACCTTCCGTCGGATTGGCCGATCGATGGCACAACCGGTTATGATTTCCTGAATCAGGCAGGCGGTTTATTCGTGGACGGATCGAACGAAGAGGCGTTCACTACGATCTATTCCGAGTTCACCGGGGAATCGACAGACTACGCTGCCGTATGCCGCGATCGGAAACACCGGGTTCTTAGGGATCTCTTGGGAAGCGATGTCAATCGTCTGACGAGCTTACTGGTAGAAATCTGCGAATGCCATCGCGATCGGCGCGACTACACCCGCCAGGATGCAATACGTGCTATTCGCGAGCTAGTCGCCTGTTTCCCCGTCTACCGCACATACGTTGTACCGGAACGGAATGAAATCACTGAAAACGACCGGCGGTACATAGATGAAGCGATTGAAAAATCAAAGCAGAACCGTCCAGAGATCGATTCAGACCTCTTTGATTTCCTACGCGATCTCTTGACGTTACGTGTTCGAGGCGCCATGGAATCCGAATTTGTAATGCGATTCCAGCAGTTCTGTGGTCCGGCGATGGCGAAGGGAGTAGAAGACACCGCTTTTTACGGCTACAACCGCCTGATTTCTTTGAATGAAGTGGGAGGCGATCCGGGCCGCTTCGGCGTTACACCGGAAGCGTTTCACAGCTACTGCGCATACATTCAGCGCTCTATTCCGCGGACGATGCTCGCGTCGTCGACTCACGATACGAAACGAAGCGAAGATGTTCGGGCGCGCATCAGTCTATTGTCGGAGATCCCAGAGAAATGGAAGAATGCGATCGAGAACTGGGCAGCCATAAACGAAAAATATAAGAAGAACGGCGCGCCGGACCGCAATACGGAATACCTGCTTTATCAAACAATGCTGGGTGCGTGGCCCATCGGAACCGATCGTTTGCTCCCCTACATGGAAAAGGCCTGTCGCGAAGCAAAGCAGTTCACTTCGTGGCTTGCTCCTAACGAAGAATTTGAACAAGCAACACGCGACTTCATCCAGTCGCTGTACCACGATCGTGAATTCGTTGAAAATTTCGAAGCCTTTGTTGAGCCCCTTATCGAACCGGGCTACATCAATTCGCTCGCACAAGTGCTGCTGAAGTTGACTGCACCGGGCATTCCCGACACGTATCAGGGCGCTGAATTGTGGGATTTGAGTTTGGTGGACCCCGACAATCGTCGTCCGGTGGATTATGAGTTACGGCGCCGTCTTCTCGCCGAGATTCACAATCTCACAGTCGAAGAGGTTTGGGCTCGCGCCGGCGAAGGCATTCCAAAGATTTGGACAATTTATCATGCTCTGCGCGTTCGGCGGGAGCGCCCTGAAGCCTTTCAGGAAAAAGGCGCCTACTCGCCACTGCGGGCCAAGGGTGAGAAAGAGAAACATGTCGTTGCTTACATGCGCGGTAACGACGTGATTGTGATCGTACCCCGTCTTGTTCTAACGCTCGCTGCGTGCTGGAGCGATATGACCATTAAAATTCCATCCGGCAAATGGCGCGATCGCCTTTCGGGTTCCGTTTGGGACGGCGGTGAGATCCGCCTTGACAACGTTCTGAAACGTTTCCCCGTGGCGTTGTTCGTCAAAGAGTGAAGTACATGCGTAAGTTTGAAGTTTGGGCGCCTTTCGCACAGTCAGTCGCCTTACGAGCAGGTAGTTTATCGTCGGCGATGGAGGCGAACACAGACGGTTGGTGGAGAGCCGAGCTTGAGAGTGCGGGTCCGGGCACGGACTATACATTCGTTGTGGATGATGGAGATCCGCTTCCAGACCCGCGCTCGAAATGGCAACCCGACGGTATCCATGGACCCTCTCGTGTCGTGGACGACTCGCGATTCCAGTGGACCGATCAGGAATGGCAGGCGAGGCCGCTTTCGAGCGCGGTCATATACGAACTGCATGTTGGCACTTTTACTCCGGAGGGCACATTTCGCAGCACCATCGACCGCCTCGAGCACTTAGTCAACCTCGGCATCACACACCTCGAGATCATGCCGGTCAACGAATTCTCAGGCGATTGGGGATGGGGATACGACGGCGTCGATTTATACGCGCCTCATCATGCTTACGGCACACCTGACGATTTGAAAGAACTCGTCAATGCCTCCCACGCGAAAGGCTTGGCGGTTCTCCTGGATGTGGTCTACAACCATTTTGGACCGGTTGGGAATTATGTAAGCAAGTTCGGCCCATACCTGACGGAAGCGTATGAAACGCCCTGGGGATCGGCAGTCAATCTGGATCATCGAGGCAGCCCGGAGGTTCGAAATTCTTTGCGGATAACGCGGCGATGTGGCTCGAGGAATATCACTTCGATGGCTTGCGGCTGGATGCGGTACACGCATTTATTGACCGGTCAGCCATCCATTTCCTCGAATATCTTTCCGGCACAGTCGCGGATCTGGCGGCTAGACTTGGCAGGCATCTCACGCTGATCGCCGAAAGCGATTTGAACAATCCCACGATCGTACGGAATCGCGAAGCGGACGGGTATGGGATCGATGCCCAATGGAACGACGATTTTCATCATGCGCTGCACACGATTCTGACCGGTGAGCGCAACGGTTATTACGAAGATTTCGGCTCACTCGAGCAGCTCGGTAAAGCGTTAAAGCAAGCCTACGTCTATGACGGCAAGTACTCGCGCCATCGAGATTTGGTGCATGGTCGCCCGGCTACGGGGCTGCCGGGATACCGTTTCGTCGGCTTCGCCCAGAATCATGATCAAATCGGAAATCGCGCTCGCGGAGAGCGGCTGGGACATCTCGTCAATCTCGGGCGTCAGAAGATTGCTGCGGCAGTCGTACTGACTGCTCCTTTCATCCCGCTGCTTTTTCAAGGCGAAGAGTTCGGCGCATCCTCGCCGTTCCAATATTTTTCCCAGCACGCGGATCCCGAGATTGCGAAGAATGTCTCGGAAGGCCGCAAGAGCGAGTTTGAGGCCTTCGGCTGGGACCCGAAAGAGATTCCCGATCCACAAGATCCGGCAACATTTGAGGCCTCCAAACTCAAATGGGAGGAACTCAACAGGGAACCGCATGCGAGTCTATTGAATTGGTACAAGAAGCTAATCGCCCTGCGCCGTTCGAGTTCCGATCTGACGGACGGTCGCTTGGATCTGGTGGCGTTCCGTTTCGATGAAGACGGCAAGTGGTTCGTTATCAGGCGCGGGGCGATCGAGATTGCATGCAATCTCTCGAGCGATCGCCAAGGCGTGCCAATCACTCAGGATGCTCGTGCAATTCTCGCGTCAGAGAATTGTTATCAGTTGCGTGACGGAATAATTGAGTTGCCACCCGATTCCGTCGCGATTTTGAGCGGCGAAACGGCAGCGTCAGCGAACAAGCATCTCAGTCAGCACGCGTCCTGAGGATCCGCTGGGTGTCTGAACGTCCAGCATGCTTGCGAGAGTGGGCGCGATATCGTTCGGCTCGACGTGCTGATCGTATCGCCCCGGCCGGATACCGGTTCCCATAAAAATCAGGGGCACATGCGTGTCGTACGCATATGGTGAGAAATGCGTCGTACCGCTCTTTCCAGGAACGTACCCCGGTTCGAAAACAATCGCGATGTCTCCGCTGCGGCGCGGGAAATATCCGTTCGCTTCGGCTTTGCCGATGAAATCGCCGCTCATGCCGTTGTCAAGCTGTTCTCGCGTATACACGCGAGCCACGTGCAATTCGCGATTCGAAAGCAGCGCTTCGCTCGCGACGCGATAGATTTCATGCAGTGATGCGCGCGCGTGCTCGACAGTCGATGGATTCAAGTAAATGTTTGTCTCGCCGCCGCCGGGCATGGTCCATTCTCCAGCCCCGAATTTGGCGGCAAGCGCGGCTTCGACGACACCTTTGCCGTTTCCAGCGATGTAGCCTCCGGGCATTTTCTCTGATTTTTCCCGTTCCGGAATGGCGGCTACTCCATGATCGGCGGAGAGCACAATCAGGGTGTTTCTCAAGCCGACGTTTGCGTCGATGAAATGAAATAGCGCCCCCAGTGCCTGATCCGTGCGGATCGCCATATCGCGAACTTCCGGCGCATCCGGACCAACTCGGTGGCCGATGTAATCGTTCGAAGAAAACGATACCGTCAGCAGGTCCGTGGCGCCACGCTGTCCAAGCTTTTCACCGGTAATCCCCTGTTCCGCGAATCGCTCAATCAGCTCGTTACCCCATGGGCTGGCAGGCAGCTTTTCATACGGCGCATGACTGCCTTGCGCAGCATGGAAATCCCACGACGGAAATCCCTCCCATTTCCGTTCTACATATTTCGCCGCGAGTTGCCGCTCATTAAACGCAGCAGCCCAACCTGGAAGGTCATTCATATAGAAAGTGCTGGTTACAAAGTTGCCCGTCTCGTCATCGAACCAGTACGCGCCCGCCGCGCGATGACCGGAGGGAAGAACAGCGCCGCGCGGCTTTATGGAGATGCCGATCACCTTCGACTCTTCGTGTGTGTTGCGAAGCTCATCTCCAATCGTGCTCACCAGAAGACGGCGCGGTGATGCGGGATCTGAATCGCCGCAGTTGGTGGTCTTTGCGGGTGCCGCGCCCCCAACGATTTTCTCGTTCCAATCGCAAACACTCGTAACGATTTTTCCTTCATCGCGGTCATACCATGCATTTCCGACGATCCCGCTGACAGCGGGCATTGCACCCGATAAGAAAATGCTATGCCCAACCGCTGTGACGGTCGGAACCTGCGCGTAAAAAGCGTTCGTATAATCCGCGCCTTGGCTCAGCAGTTGATCGAGACCGCCATGGTAGTTTGCGCGGAAACGGGTCAGATAGTCGTATCGGAATTGATCGATGATAATGCCAACGATCAATTTCGGTTTGACGGGTGGCGCAGCGGCGCATTGCGTGATTGTGAGGATCGAATATAGCGCAATGACACTGATTCTCGACCTACGGGCAGACATTCGGCCCCAGAGTAACAGAGGCGATCCAGCCTGTAATAGTCGGCCCTATTGACCGACAGGCACGAAACGCACGGCGAAACCACCTCCCGGCGCCAGTTTCGCCTTCAACGACATCGTGGCGTTCACATTCTCTTTACGAACACTGACGTTCTTCGGGTATTGAGCCGCATCGTCAGCATCGGCGTAGATCTGTGCTACATAGCGCCCTGGACCGAGAAAAGTTAGCGGAATTTCGATCTCTCGCGCGGTCCAATCCGTCATGCTGCCTAGGAACCATTCGTGCCCACTCCGGCGGGCGACCGTGATGTATTCGCCTGGCTCGCCGTTCAACACTTTTGTCTCGTCCCAGGTTGTAGGGCAGTGTTTGATGAACTCGAAAGCGGGCTGATCCTCGTATGCTTTCGGCGTGTCGGAAACCATCTGAAACGGGGCCTCATACACTGCGTACATCGCCAACTGCTGTGCTCGGGTGCCCATCACCATAGGGTGTGGCGAGCGAGCGACAAAATCGTCACGCGTGACGTTGTCGAACCCTCCGGGCGTATAGTCCATTCGTCCCGCGAGCATCCTCGTGAAGGGCAACATCAAACGGTGCTCTGGATTGTCTCTCATACCGGCGCGCGACTGCTCCATTCCCAGAACCGCCTCGTATCCAAGGATGTTCGGGTAGGTCCGATCCATGCCTGTCGGTTTGGTCGGTCCATGAAAGTCCAGCATCAGGTGGTGCTCTGCCGCCAATTGCGCGGCCCGATAGTAGAACTCAATGCCTTTCTGATCGTCGCGCTCTACGAAATCGATCTTGAGCCCGGCAACACCCCATTTCTCGTACAGCGGGAACGCCTCTTCCATCTGTGCATCGGCCAGCTTATAGGTCAGCCAGATCCACACCTTTACATTCTTTGTAGCCGCGTAGCGCACCACTTCCGGCACATCCACCTTGCCGTTCATTTGTGTAATGTCGTTGGGCGCAGACCATCCCGCATCGATGAGCATGTACGGAAATCCTGATTTCGCCGCGAAGTCAACGTAATATTTCATCGTCTCCGTCGTGAATGCCGGTTTGCCATCCCGGCCGATACTGCCGCTCCACCAGTCCCAGGACGTCAGTCCGCCATGAATCCAGGAGGTATCTTGGATCGCGCACTCAGGATTTAAGCTCGTGATGACATTTGACTCAATGAGTTTGCCGGGGTTGTCGCCGACCAACAAGACTCGCCATGGGGAATGGTGAGGCAACTCGCCCGAAACGGCAATCTCCGGATCGTCTCCAGGTGCGAGGCTCGATTCGAAGTAATGGCCGCCCCAATCCGCGGATGGGTTCACCAGGTACATCGCGCTATAGCCGCGCATGTCCGCCTCCGTAATCGCGATCCAGCCGACGCCCGGAACGTCCATCAGCAAAGGCAGGCCGATTAGAACCTTTCGCGAGAGGCCGTTTGCATTGGCAAACGCGCTGGCCGGCAGTTTTATGAATTCGCTCTCGTACATCGTCCGGTAATGCGGCAAAACCAGAGCATAGGTCGTGGCATCTTTGCTGATGCGGAATTCGGTGCGTTCATTCTGTAACCGAAACTCGCGTATGCTGCGCTGATCCGGGACAATGTACCGAAAGGCAACCGCGTCATCATAGGCCCGCGCATCTATATCCAGTGTTCTGTGCAGCCCGGCTGTTTCTTCTACTTCCAGCCGCAGGGCATTGTAATGGTTTCTGACGACGCTCGTCTTCCCCGTCACCAATCGATACGTCTCATCTTTTTGCGAAGCCGTCTGGCCGAGGATTCGAACGTTTGCTCCCAGCGGGCGTGCGCCTGCCAAATGAAGTTCCAGCGCCGATTGCACAATGAGCGGTTTGCCGTGATAAGCAACCGAATAAACGAGCTGGCCGGCTTCGAGAGAGCCGCTGGACGCCGGCAGCGATTCGAATGAGATGACTAACTGTTCGTTCGGCGATTTCAAAACAGCGGGTCCCGGCTGGGCAACAAGGCTAGTTCCGGCAATTACGCCGACTGCCAAAACACGAAGAGTGGAGAGGCATTCACGCATCGCAGCAACTATACCGCTGTCCAAAAATCAGTGCGGTTCGGGCGTCGTATCGGCCGGAATCTCTTTGTAACGGATGCCCTCGGGCTTCTGGAAGAGCCGCGCATCGAAGGGCATATCTTCGTACGTGATGTACTCGTAAGTGTAGGTTCCTTCCGGCGTCTGCCAGCTCAATCTCATCGGTATGTGAGTGCCGCCGCGCAGAATGAGCGTAGCGGTACCTTCCGCCGTTTGAATTTTGTAGGCGTCGGTGGGCTTTCCATTGATCACAGGTCCCGCGCTCTTCGTCGCTCCTGCATCCTGGAAAAAATCGAATTCATCCCCGAATTCCAGGTGGTCTAATTTCGGAAGCTTGTGCTTCGGATCAAAAGGCAGGATGACCGGCAGATGCATGTCATTCGGCCCTCCCTGATCTACAACGTGAGTCCCAGTCTTATCGATCAGATTTACGCTATATGCGTCCGGTTCGCAAATAATCGTAATCTTCTCGACGTGCTGCCGGGCATCGGGAGCGTCTTCCATGCGCGCGTAGTGCGCTCCAGCCCGATAGATCTTTCTCGGCAGAGCTGGATGAGAACGGGGCCGGATTCCGGGACCTTCAAGCCGCACTACCATCTTGGTCATCGTTGCGGGCACCTGGTTTCCCGGCGGCTGTGCGTACGAAAGAGCGGAGAAGCATAATCCAATCAAGCCGATTGTCAGGCGCCGCATACGATCTGGTTGTGGGATCGCTCGCAACACATAATCGTTTCAGATGAGCATCCGCACTGCGCTAGCATTGACATTTTGAAGTGGATAAGATCCTGGAGCTTCGCGCGCTCACGAAGCACTATCTCACGCACCCGGCCGTAAATGCAATTTCGTTCGGCATTCAACGTGGCGAGTTTTTTTCGCTGGTCGGTCCCTCCGGCTGCGGCAAAACAACGACGTTGCGTTTGATTGCAGGGTTCGAAGAGCCCACATCCGGTGAGATTCTGCTGAACCACCGGCCGCTCGCCGGATTACCGCCATACCAGCGCAACGTGAGCACAGTTTTTCAGAACTACGCCTTGTTTCCGCATCTTACGGTCGCGCAAAACGTTGCGTTTGGCTTGGAGCGGATGTCTCCGAGACCAGCACCCGCGGCCATTCGCAAGAAGGTGGAAGAGATACTCGCTTTGGTCCAACTATCCGGTAAAGAATCGCGGCTGCCCAGCCAAATCTCCGGTGGCGAGAGACAGCGCGTAGCCCTTGCCCGCTCACTTGTCTTGGAACCGCTCGTACTGTTACTCGACGAGCCACTGTCCGCGCTTGATCCGAATCTTCGAAAGCAAATGCGGGCCGAGTTGAAGAACCTGCAGCGGCGTGTAGACATCGCGTTTCTGTTTATTACTCACGATCAGGAAGAGGCACTATCATTATCGGATCGTATGGCGGTGATGAACCGCGGCGCGCTCGAGCAGTTAGGCAGCCCGCGAGAGCTCTACCGGAATCCGTCTTCGCGCTTCGTTGCGGAATTTCTCGGCGAAGTGAATTGGCTCAATGCCGCCGGGGTCCGGCCGGAGGCTATCCGCGTTTCCAAGAGCTTTCCCGGCGAGGATGTGCCCTCGTTGCCGGGCGTCGTAGAGAGCACCACGTTTCTTGGCAATTGCGTGCATCTGCACGCGAAGCTTGCCAACGGCGCAAACTGCACTGCGGAGCTCACGCATGTGGATGAAGCCTTCGCTCCGGGCGAGCATTTGCACATTTGGTGGCGTCCTTCCGATGAGCTTCACATTTCCGGCGTCACTTAAACGCGTGACAAAATTGCGCGCTGTATTCGTCGCCCCCGCTGCGGTCATCATGGCGGTTCTATTTTTCGCGCCGCTCATGATCGTCCTGGCGTACAGCTTCTTATCGCGCGGGCCATATGGCGGCGTGATGCCACCCGGGACACTGGAGAGCTATAGGCTCGTTTTCGATCCGCTCTACGTTGAGATTCTCTGGCGATCGATTTGGGTCGCCGCCGTTTCTACCTTGCTGTGCCTCGTCCTCGGTTTTCCATTAGCGCTCTACATCGTCCGGTCCGGCAAGCACAAGATCCTGCTCCTGAATCTCGTCATGCTGCCATTTTGGACCAGTTTTCTGATCCGCACCTACGCCTGGATGTTTCTGCTTCGCGATACAGGTCTCATCAATTCCGTCCTGCTGCGACTGCATCTCATTCGGGAACCGCTGCCGCTGCTCTTCAATACCGGAGCAGTCATCCTTGGACTCGTGTATGGCTATCTGCCATTTATGGTGCTGCCGCTCTATGCCACACTCGAAAAGCTGGATCCAGTGTTGCTCGATGCAGCGGCGGACCTGGGCGCATCGCCCTGGGTAACCCTCCGGCGCGTTATTGTTCCCTTGAGCGACTCAGGGATCATTGCCGGTTGCCTGCTCGTGTTCATTCCGTGCCTTGGCGCCTACCTGACACCCGATCTGATGGGAGGTGGCAAGACAGTGATGGTTGGCAATCTGGTTCAAAACCAATTTACGACCGCTCGGGATTGGCCATTCGGCGCGGCGGTATCGCTGCTTTTGATGCTGTTGGTGCTCGGCGTGACCAGTGCATTGCGACGTTCCACCGACGAGCTCCTATGAAGCGTTTCCTGGCCGTTTATGCGAGCGGCGCTTACCTGTTCTTGTATCTTCCGCTCGCGGTTCTGGGAGTTTTCAGTTTCAATTCGTCCAAGATTGCTCTCTGGCGTGGCTTTAGTTTCACCTGGTACGCGCAGGTCTTTCACAATCCGGAACTGCTCGAGGGGACGATGAATAGCCTCATTATTGCTGTATGCGCAACCGTCTTTTCCACCGCCATCGGTACGCTTGCCGCTTACGCGATATGGAAGAAGCGATCCTCGCTGCTGACCGGCTCTCTTTTTCTATCGCTGCTGACACCGGAAATCGTCACTGGAGTTTCGCTGTTAGTCTTTTTCCAGTGGATCTTTCGTTTTGTGCACATCCGCCTCGGTATGCACACGGTCATTCTGGCTCACATCTCCTTCTCGCTCGTATACGTTGTGATTGTGATTCTCGCGAGGCTGCGAACCTTCGATCCGACGCTCGAAGAAGCTGGTCTCGATCTCGGGGGCAACGAGTGGCACGTCTTTCGCTATATCACGGGCCCCATGCTGCTCCCGGGCATTGTCGCAGCAGCACTTCTCTGCTTCACGGTTTCCTTTGACGACTATGTGACGACGAGTCTTGTTGCCGGCGTAAACTCGGAAACGCTGCCCATGATGATCTACGGGATGGCGCGTCGCGGAGTAAGTCCCGAAGTCAACGCTCTTTCGGTCATGATTACGGTGGGCCTGGGTGCGTTCATTATTGCGGCAGGGCAGTTAGAGCGACGTCTGTGAACAGACGTTCTTTTCTGATCGGAGCTGCCGGTGCGGCGGTGGGCTGCACGTCTGGGGGACAGCGCCGCTTGAACGTCTATAACTGGGAAAACTACATCGCGAGCACAACGATTCCGTCGTTCGAAAACAAGTTTCGCTGCCGCGTTCGCTATGCAACGTATGGAAGCGCGGAGGAAATGCTGGCGAAGGTGATGAGCGGCAATTCCGGGTGGGACGTTGTCTTCCCCTCCAATAGTTTTGTGCAGCCGATGCGGGACCTCGGGCTTCTCGAGCGGCTGGACCACGCGCAATTGCCGAATCTGCATTACCTCGAGGGTCGGTTCCAAAAACCGCAATGGGATCCAGACCTCGAGTGGTGCGTGCCGTACATGTACAGCGCAACCGGCATTCTTTATTCGAAAACCATTACCCGAATTCCTCGAGCCTGGGCGGATTTGTGGACCGATTCGTACTCCCGGCGTGTGACCATGCTCGACGATCCTGCGGAAATTTTCGCAGCTTGCCTGAAGCGTCTCGGTTGCTCCATCAATTCCGGCGATCCGGTTGAGCTGCGCCGCGCTCGCGATCTCGCGATCCAGCAAAAGCCGCTCCTTCGCGCCTATCTCAACGAGGAAGTACGCGACCAGGTGGTCGCAGGCGACGTTCTCGTGGCGCAAATGTGGGCCCAAGTTGCGCAGGTTGCCATGGACAACTCAGCAACCCTCGCGTTCTCCTTCCCTGAGGAAGGCTTCGCCCTGTATGCGGACAACGCCGCCATCTTGCGAGAGAGCCAGCACAAAGAGCTAGCTTATGAATTCGCGAATTATTTGCTCGATCCGCGCGTCGCGGCAGACATTGCCGTTGAGATGCGTACGGCGACAGCAAACTGGGCTGCCCGCATGCTGCTTCCGGCGCCGCAGCGCAGCAATCCTGTTCTGTATCCAGCCCCTGAAATCCTGGAACGCGGCGAATGGTTTGCGGCGCTCCCGCGCTCGGTACAACAGATTCGGGATCGCTACTGGACTGAGATCAAAGCCGAATGAAAACGTTCGCCTCAAATGAGACGCGGCGCCTTCGGTTTGCTCAGCCGCCGTTCCAGGCGTGCCTTTCGATGGCTTAGCTGAGCGGAAGCGGCCAATGCGAGCGCTTGATTCGTGAATTCGAGTGCAACACCGAACGCACGTTCTTCATGTTCGTAATACTTCGCCAACTCCTCGAATGCGGAGCCGCGATATTCGTTTCGGCAACCTGCCAATTCTGTGAACACGGAAAGGGCAGCTTGCGCGCGTCCGAGCTTCTTTTCGAGCCGAGCAATATCCCACAAAGTCCGGAAGAGCAGCCGGTCGGGCAATCCGGCCTGCACGGCGCGCTTCAGCAATTCAATCGCTTGTTCCTCTTCGTTCGCAGCCAGCAACCAGCGCGCGATTCCGGCTAACTCTTCGCCGCGCCATACGCCTGCCTGCGCCAACGATTCCGAATCCGTACTCCGAAACGCTGCGGGAACAATCGCCGTTAAACACGCCAGGGTCAGAATGTCGATCGCGTTGTGATGGAAGATCGGCACCAGGCGCTCCGCTTCGCGCGACCGGAGATACTCGAAATAGACGTACGGAATCATCTCTCCGGGCAAATCGCCGTCACGATATACGCCCAGAATCTCCTGTTCCAATTGCATCAAACGGCAGTTTTCCATACGCAATTTCCATAAACGTCGCGCGCCATGGAGAAGATCCAAATGGTTGAGCCTGCCGAATGGCGGCTTGCGGCGCGTCATGCGATAACGGGTCTCCAGTAGCGGCTGATCGTAGCTTTTGCCGTTGTACGTGATGAGGACGTCGAAGTCATTCAGATGGTCTTCAAGAGCGGAGAGCACGCTCGCTTCTTCCGCGTATTCGCGCATGAAGAACTGCCGGACCCGGAACCCTTCCGGGGTAACTCGCCCAACGCCGATGAGAAATGCGTAGGTGCCCGAACCTCCCATCAAACCCGTCGTCTCCGTATCCAGGAAGGCCCAACGCTTGGGGGCCGCTGCGGGGATCTGATGTTCGCTCAGCGCATCCAAAAGATTGTGGGGCAGGTCGGCCAAGCCGCCAATGTCGGCCGATCCGTGCGATTTGTGACGCGGGAAAAGCCGTTCCATCTGGAAGTGTTGCCCAAGGTCGTTTGTGACGACCGCGCCTTCCGCCCACTCTTCAATGAAGCATCGGGAATTTAAATGCGGATCAGGGTCGAGACGGGGAACCGTGTCCTTCTTGCGTTCCGCGAACTTGCGGTCGATTGCCGCGACTCTCTGCCGGAGCCGCGCCAACTGTTCGTCTGTGTCCAACATCGATGATTGTTCTGTGGATCTTCGCCGTTTATTTGCCAGTATAGCTGTCGGCGATAGCCGTTGCCAGGCAATCAGGCGTTATGTTGAGGGTGAGGTGATATGTCGCTGACTGGTGCTCCTCCAGAACCTGAAAAACCTCGCCGCTCGGGTTTAGCCGCAGTTCTGCCATATACCACGGTTGCCGTGCTCATTGCAGCTTTATACGTTGCCTGGACCTTCTATTCGCGGTACGAAAGCAACCAGAAGGCGCAGCAAGCTATCGAGGCGAGACGCGCTGAACAGCAAAAGGAACAGGTACAGCAGATTTACGGTTCGGGAGAAATTAAGTTCTCAACTTTTTCGGCTGGGGCAGGTCTGCTGTCTCCCGGCGAAACCACCCAACTCTGCTATGGGGTCCTCAATGCGAAAACCGTAAAACTGGACCCGCCCGTAGAGCCGGCGAAACCCACCTATTACCATTGCGTCGACATCTCGCCGCGAAAGACGACCACATACACCATCACGGCTACCGACGCGAAAGGCAACAGCAAGTCGGAATCGATCACCGTACAGGTCAAATGACGTTGTTGTCTGAAGTGAGACGAACCCCTATCCAAAGAACGGCGCCACATGCGCAAAGCGCTGCCGCGACCAGAAAAGAGGCATTCCAGCCTAAATGGTTGGCGATTGCCGGCGTCAGAGAAGCCGTCAGGGCGGCCCCGAGTTGTCCGCCCATATTCATCATGCCGGAAACAGATCCTGCGGAGTTTCCCCCAATATCGGCACTGACAGACCAGAAGGAACTTTGTGAAAGATAGAGAGCACCGGCGCCTCCGGCCAGCGTGATGCTCGCGAGTTCTGCACTCGCGACTTGAGTGCCGATAGCGATAAACAGAGCGGCCAAACTCATCCCGATAATTGCAATGCCGCAGCGGCCCGCGCGCTTGCCTCCGCGCTTCACCCATTGATCGCTGATCCAGCCGCCCACGAGAGAGGCAATCGCCATAGCTAAAAAGGGCAGCATCGTGTAAAAGGAACTCTGTCGAAGGTCAAGCCCTCTGACGTCATTCAGGTAGATGAAAAACCAAGTGAAGAAAATATATGCCGCATAGCCATAAGTAAAGTAACTGAGCGTCACTGCCCAGACTTCCTTGTTCGCTAGAATGGTTCTCCACGGAAGTCGCTCGAGCTGGCTCTGCAACGGCTGCAATCGAAACTGTTCTGCCAGCATCTCCTTTTCGCGCGTTGTGATCCACGGATGTTGCGCCGGCCGATCCCGCGCCAGGATATACCACACGATTCCCACCGCGACGCCGACCCCAGCACTCACCCAGAAAGCTGCGCGCCAGCCATAATGCACCATGATGTAGCCGATCAACGGAGGGGTAATGCCTGCGCCGAATCCGACCCCGGCGAAAATCAATCCGTTCGCAATCCCGCGTTCCGGTTCCGGTATCCACGCCGCCACCACGCAGTTGGAAGCCGGATAAACGACGGCTTCACCAACGCCCAGCAAGAAACGCACAGACAAGATCAGCAATAAAATACCCGACGCGTTCGGAGAAAGGACGGTGAGGAGGACTGTGAAGACAGCCCACCATGCCACTCCGGCTGTCAATGCGATCCTTGGGCCCATGCGATCCGCGACCCGTCCGGCAGGCGCCTGAAACAGCGCATATCCGAGTACAAAAGCGCTGAATACCCATCCCAGGTGTACGTTGTCGAGATGAAATTCGCGGGCGATCGATCGTCCGGCAATCGAAATGTTTACGCGATCCAGGTAAGCAGTCGCGCTCAAAATGAACATCCAGAAGACAATCAGCCATCGCGTCGCCACAGTTTCGACACCAATGTCCCACATGTGGTAGCTTTTTTCTTTCCGAATGGCGGAGATTCGCGAGCTTCTTCTGCAAGATCACATGGGCGCGAGTCTGTTCCGGCTGCCCGGCTGGGGCCGGCTCGTTTCGAGACTCAAATTGGCGTTGCGGCATTTCGTGGTCATCACCGGCGCCTCGCCACTAGGCATCCTGTATCGACGCATTTACCGAGTTCACGTCTGGTACGCCCTCCGGGTCCTCAAAAAGATTCCGCACATTTCCTCGATTTACGTTGCGCGTGGTATTGCCTCAGGCGATATCGTTTACGGCGTCAGCGATGTTGACCTCGTGGTGTTCGGAGATTGGTCCGATGCCGAACATGCTGAAGCGCTGAACGCACTTCGCCGTCTGAGCAGATTGTCTCCTCTCTATGACGCGTCCTTATGGCAGCACGCTCATGCCATAACATCGGTTCGCGTTCTGTATGCAACGGATTTTTATTATCAGTTCCGGTTCGACCAGGGACGAACGGAATGGAAGCTTCTGCACGGCGACGATTTCCTTGCGACCTTGCCCGCCGTGCCGGCAGAGCGCATTGTCCCTGGTTACTATATGGACATTCGCAATTGGTGGGACACATTCACCAAGAGCGCCCTCGGTTCCGGAGTGACCTCGCGCGATCCCATCTTCCGCAACAGTATTGCCTACAAGACCGCTGCCGAAATTATCAACAAAGCGCTGGCGCTCGATGCTGGATTCATTGAACACTCCCGTAAAAAGGGAATGCAAGCGGCGCTCGCCAACTCCAGCGGCCCCGATCGCGACTACTTACTGCGCCTGAAGCAGAGCGCCGATGCGCATCACATCCGCTATCCCGGAGATATTCAGGACGACACCTTTCGATTTCTGCTGCGCTTACTCGAGGACTTTCACTCGAAGCTCGCAGATGCGCCAGGCTTTGAAGCCGTGCCAGCCGTCAAAATGTATATCGATGCGCCGGGCGAAGAAATCCTGCTCACTGCTTCGGCGAAGGAGCACGCCGCCGAAATCGTTCAGTTCGTGAAGGGCTCATGGTCCGGATATCGAGCTGCTTTCTTGCTGCCCAGCATTTCGTTTTTTAATCTCGACGATTTGATGCTGCTTATCGAGCTGGATCCGTTGGACATCCCCGATATCCGGCAGATTCGTGAACTTTGCCGGTTTCACACGGCGCGTTTCCCCAAACTGCGGCAGCGTGTGGCCTTGCTTTTATTGTTGAAGCAGGGCGGATATCAGCTCGAGACCGTCGGATTTCTCGAACTCTGGCACTTGGTGATTTGTCCCGCCGCAAACCCGGACATATTCTCTCTACTGAGCCGTCCCGATTTCGTGCTGGACGGTGCACCGCGAGCCGCTTTTCCGCAGCCGGTCTGGACCCGTTTCGCGAGTGCGCTCGTTGATGAAGAAATTGGCGTCCGCCGTTCCGCGATGTCGAAAGTCAACACAGATGTGACCCTGACCTCTTTAGAACTAATTCGAAATCTTTGGCGGCAGTTGCAGATCGAGATTATTCACCGCAGCACGCAGACCGGAACCGCTATTGTTCCCATGACGCCCGCCGCGATTCGGCGAGTGGTCCAGTCGTGGGGCGTTCCGGATACTCCTGCTTTCGAAGCACTACAAACTGCGTATGAAGCCGAATTGGAAGGAACCGCTACCGACGTCCGTGCTCTCATTCCCGAGTTTGTTGCTTTGTTTTCCCAGCTTCAGTAGCGCCGGTTTTCAAAAACTCAAACACGACCCTGCCGTTCTCTTCCGAATCGCGGCCCAAAACCAGCCGATATGTCCTGGATCGTCGCAACAATCGCAGGCTCGCGATCAGCCGTGAAAATGCGATGCGGCCTTTCGCCAGCACTTCTTTCGGGCTGCGCTGCAATACAAATTCCAAGCCTTGAAACAATCCCAAGCCGACCACGCAGTTCGCAAACATCGCCCGGAGTGCCGCGCGCTTGCCGGCTCGCAAGATTTGGCAAGACTGGCTCAGGCTCCGTTCTCCCAGAAAAACCAGGCAAGGAACGGCATTAGGCCGTATCCTGTTTGCGAAATAGCTGTAAGAGACCAGCATCTTGGGTCCGAACTCCATCCGCTGGACCGTTCGCATCTGCTCCGCTGGAATGGGTGCGTCCGATCCCGGCAGCAGGCCCAGGCGCAATGGAAACGCATACACGTTTCCCATTCGATCGATGATCGGCGAATCGTCGGAGAGTAGCCTGATCTCGGGAAAGCGTAACAGTTGAGATCCAAGCGTGCTCTTCCCGCCGCCCATCGGGAGCAGGATCAGCGCCGCCCGGTCCTCAATGCTTACTCCCAGTGCATGCACCCGATGCAGGTTTCGCGCGTCCAGCGCTTCTCCGCTTTGCGACAACAGAAATAGATAGGCGCCTTCGTAGAGAAGGTCCGGATCGCGGCTATAGAGCCGGAAATCACCGCTCTCGCGATCATGAATTCCTAGCCCGCGCCCCGAATAGTCGACCAGCGTGAATTTGCCATCGCGATACGAAACGTTCCGTGGGGTATAGATCGTGGGCGCCGCTGCACCCGGCAGGTTGTCATAGGACGGATCGTCTTGAAGCAGCTCGATGACATGCTCGACCGGTCCGGAATCGCGCCGGAAGAAAGCGAAATCTTCCGCCAGTCCGCTCAGAGCCGGCTCGGATGACGACCGGATCTCCGCTCGATAGCCATATATGTCGAGATAAATAGAAGTCGGCGCGGTCGCAATCGGCTGCTCGATCCGGTCACTCATCGAGTTTCAAGTAGCGGCCGAGCTTGTCACGCATATCAATACGAATCTCAGGTTTGCCCTGCGGCACTGGCGTCATCCTACGAAAAAGTTGGAACCCATCCGGCAGTGCTTTTGTTGGAAGTTCAGTCCACAGCTCGGAATGCTCCCGCAGCGTTTCCGCAAGAAGGCGCATGTGCTCCGTTGCGCTTCTCTCTTGCGCAAAGATTAAACCTACATGCGCGTCATCGAGGTAACACCTGACTGCATTCGAAGTAGTAAATCGTAAGCGATACCCGCGTCCCGACCACGAACTCGCAGCCAGCACTTTGCTGGCTCGCAGAACAATGTGTTGCATCCGGGAATCGGCGAGCGCCACCTCCGCAATCAGCGCGCCTTCATGCACAGGGTCGCCGCCGACCAGGTAAATGTCGCTCGGGCTATTCCAGCTCCGGATATCTACGATGAAACGATGGCAGCCCGCATCGGGCTTCACAGCCTTCACCAATACATTTTTTCCAATCAGCCAACACGCCAATATCGCGACTGCGATCTTGGCCGCGCGAGAT
Organism: uncultured Acidobacteriaceae bacterium; assembly: GCA_963722935.1. GTDB lineage: Bacteria > Acidobacteriota > Terriglobia > Bryobacterales > Bryobacteraceae > Bog-105. The sequence goes on from CAVROY010000006.1 coordinate 106,528, forward strand.
TCGAATGTGCTTCGCGCAAATACACTGAGCAGAAATTGTAAGCCGGCGCCAAACAGCACGGCAATCGCGGCCGCTACCGTCAGCAGATAGCGGTCTACAAACGGCGCATTTACCAGAGCCTGAAACATGCATCCACTCAACACCAGAGCGGCCATGGCAATGCGCCGCATTTGAGTGCTTCTGTGACGAAATACCTGAATGCCGCCGATCGTTGCAATCAGCACGACCGGCCAGCTCATCGAAGCGCCTAATCGGCTAAGAAATGCCCAAGCGTTCTGGGCGATACTCGCGAAGGACGATGCATCGGCTTGTCCAAGGAGTCGCGGGATAAACAGTGTCGCGGCGCAGAGAAGAAGCAATGCTGGTAGCCATTTTGTCTTAAGACTTCCTCGCCCTGCAAGCAACGCCGCGATCGGCGGAAGAAACAAAAGCATTGCACCTCGCCCGTGTACCAGCATTGTGCAGATCAAGATGACGCCAAACAGGAAGGCGTGCCGACGATCGCCACTCTGGAGATAGCTGCCATATACGATCGCCGCCCAGAATGCCAGCGCAGCCAGGAGAATGTCGGGCGCGACCGTGTACACTCCCGTGCGGAAGAGAGGCATGCTTACCAACACAGCCACTGAGACGCCAGAAATCAACGTCCCGCAATCGCGCCTCAGCCCGAAAAAAATGCTGATCGCGAGCATCGCGCCGGCTACCGCAACAAACGACAGCAACGCCGCGCGTGTTCGTCCGAAAACGATCATCCAGGTGGCTTCAGCCGTGTAAAAGAGCGGGGGCCAGTGGCCAATCGCGACTTTAGGGTAGTGGAGATAATAAGTCTCGGCAAAACGCAATGGACTTCCCGGAAAATCATGCGTGATGTAATCTCGCACCATCAGGCTTGAAACCACATGCGCGGGTTCATCTTCATCCGCGCTGAAATCGCTCTGATAAGCGCCCGAAGCATGCTGAAACCAGAAAATCGCGGTAACCAGCGCGATGATGACGAGTACATCTGCCGGCTTGAATGCCAACCGCAGACGCCCGCGAATCCGCGTAACGGCGAGCAAAGGACTGCGCGTCATTCTCATACCGCGCGCTTACATCTGATGAGAATTCGTCAGTTGCAGCGCCGATTCGTGCTCCAAAATTGAGCGAAAATCAGGTTTTGTATCGAGCCAGAACTCGAGCGCGCGGCAAGCGTTCCCCACGCCATCGTCCATACGGATCTGCGCTCCCACCGCTCGCGCGCGTACACCGTACCCGGGGTCGCCAAGTAGCGCCTCCAGATTTCGTGCCGCCACATCTCCGGTGTAGCGAGCCCGCCGGATCACTCGCGCTACGCCCATCTGTTTGAGTCGGAATGCGTTGTCCGGCTGATCATGCAGAAATGGAACCACCAGCATTGGAGTTCCTGCTCTCAACGCTTGTGCGGTTGTGCCGGCGCCCCCCTGGTGAACAATCGCCGCGGCTCGAGGAAACAGTTCGGAATACGGTGCATACTGCGCGATGAAAACGGATTTCGGAATGTCTCCGCTCGGCCGGTTTGTTTTGCTCCCGGTTAGAAATACCGCACGACATCCAATCCGTTGTATCGCCTCCAAGCTCGTCTGATAAAAGTTACCCGCATCCATTACCGCCGACGAGCCCAATGTAAACACCACCGGCGGTTCAGCGCCTGCGAGGAAATCCTGGAGTTCCGTGTCTGGCCTTTGTTCCGGCTCGCCTTTGTCGTAGAAAGGAAATCCCGTCACCTGCGTGTTTGGTGGCCAGTCCGGTTGCGGCGATCCCAAAAGCCCGGAAAAGCAGGCCAGCGTTGCGAATGGCGAAAACATTCCAGCGTGTAGCGGATGCTTGCTTGCGGGCGCCAGTCCGGCCCGCTCCCGCAGGTCGTCGATAGGTTTCATCCAACTGCGCGTTACGCGCCGAAACAGATCGAAAACAAGCTGATTCGGCAGCGGCCCGAAGTGCCGCAAAGCATGCAGCCATGGAAACGGCGGCAACAGCGGAGGATCGTACGCCGATACAAACGTACCAGGAGCCAAAGCGATGGAAATCCACTTCAACTGCAGCTTTTCAGCCACCACCGGCGCAGCAAACAGTACCGGATGTATGACCAACAGATCCGCTCCCCGACAGGCATCCAGCAGGTCTTCGTACATCGATTCCACATTGGGCAAGACCAGCTCTTTCAGCAGATACTCGGTTCCCGTGACTAGGTCGTTCGCCCGGCGAAATATCTCGGGAGTATATAGCGAAGGCGCGATATCCGGTCGCATGGGATGGAATTCCAGACCTTCGCTTTCCACCTTCCTTCGATACGCCGCTGCCGTCGCAATCGTCACTCCGTATCCATGACTCTTCAGTCCAAGGCCGATCGCAATGTAAGGGTGCAGGTCCCCTAAGGAACCCGAGGTTGCGAGGACGATCCGCTTCATACCGCTATTCGGCGCTGGCTTCCGCGGTATTCGGACGTGGTTCAGGAGATAGCCCTTCTGAGAACGAAAAAAGTGCCCATCCTGCCGCAAACGAAAGACCGCAAACCAGTAAATGAAGTAAATGCGCCAGGAACGCTCCGGCAACAAAGCCTCTCCCTCGACGATTCCCTAGAAAGCGGTAAAAAGATCGATTCGCCCAAGCGACGCCGAAGAGGCAAGCAATTCCAAATTCCCATGCGTCCGGCTTTGCGAAACCGGTGATCGCTGCAGCCACAGCCAACATTACCAGGGCCACGCTCGCGCGATTCCTGTAACTCACATTGAGCGTGTTGGGCATGTGCCGTTCACGCAGAATGAGCATGGCCCACGGGATGCCTCTTAGCAGCACATCCGTTTTCAATGTGGAGAAAAAGGTCCACTCTTTCTGGTGGCCCACTTGAATTTCCGGCCGCAATTCAATCCGTATTCCATCGCGAACGAGCCGGCTGCCAAACTCTATATCATCGACGTGGTGCGGGGATTCGTTGAAACCGCCGTATTGAAGGAAGAGATCGCGCCGGATTGCGCCACATCCGGTCCAGAATGTGCACGCTTGTCGAGAACTCGTGCGGTGTACATAACAATGCAACAGGTTTCGATATTGTGAGTAAAAATTAGATTTCCAGGGCTGATCGTCGTAGGCGCCGATCAAGCCACCCAGCGCCGGATCGCTCCTGAAGGCGGAGGCAATCGCCGGCAGAGTATCGGGGTGGACGCATGTGTCCGCGTCCAGAAAAACCAGCACTCCCCCGAAGGCCGCGCGCGCTCCCGTGTTGCGAGCTGCCGCGGAGCCTTGCCGCGCACCCATCCGAATAAGTCGAATGGGAATGGGAGATGCTGACAGGATCGCGTCTACATCGTCGGTCGAGCCATCGTCGACCACCACATATTCCAATCCTGGACACGGCTGAGCCGCCAGTGCGCGAAGGCAGTGGCTCAGCTCCGTAGCCCCGTTATGGCACGGGATTACAACAGAAATCGCAGGAGATTCCAAAATGTTTGCCTGGAAAGCTAGAACATTATAAGCGGCTGACCCAGCTCTCTTGATCTCATCGGCGGACAGGCATGTACTAGTACGTGCGATTGCTACTGTCCGGTAATGCGCATTGCAATCACGGTCATATCGTCGAACTGCTCCATCCCGGCGGAGTAGTCATCCACGGCTCTGACGATCGTTTGGATGATTTCCTCGACCGGCAAATCCCGGCATTCTCCGATCACTTGCTCAATCGCTTCATCGTCCAACGGTTCATTCCTGGCATTCACCGTTTCAGAGATCCCATCGGAGAAGCACACGACCAGATCTCCCGGTCCCAGCTCAATCGTGCCTTCGATGTAGCTCGCAGAGGGGAAGATTCCCACCGGGAATCCGCTGCAGATGAGGCGATCTACACGGGCGCTTTGCCCCGCGCGCAAGATAATCGGGGGAATCTGGCCGGCATTTACGTATACCAGGCTGGTTCTTTCCGGGTTGAACGCGCCGCAAAAGAGCGTCGCGTAACGATCTTCGCTCGAGGATTTGTAGACCGTTGTGTTCAGCTCGCCGACGACTCTCGCCACCGACAGCGGTTCACGCAGTAGCTGGCCCCGCAGCCACATATGAATGCTCGCCATCAATACAGCCGCGGGTACACCTTTTCCTGAAACGTCGCCCAGAGTAAAGCCGAAAAGTCCTCCCGGCAACTCCAGGAAATCGTAGTAATCGCCGCCTACAAATCTGGCCGATCGGCAAAAGCCTGCATGCTCAATACCTGCAATCCGCGTAAATTCCTGAGGCAAAAGTTTGCCTTGCACTTCCCGGGCAATGTCGAGCTCGCGGCGGAGCAGGCGTGCCGCTTCGGCCTCCTGCCGTAAGCGCTCGGCCTGAATCTCAGAAGCGGAATAGGATGCCATAAACGTCAGCAATTCCACGTCCTCTTGGGAGAAGCCGCCCGGTTTATTCAGCACTTGCAAAGCCCCGATGACGCGCCCGTCCGCTCGTAAAGGAACCGCTAGCACAGATTCCGTACGATAGCCGCTATCGTTGTCGATACGGCGCAGAAAGCGTTCGTCGGATGAGGTGTCGTTGACGAGGATGGGCTGGTTCCCGCTGATGCACGAGCCCACCAGACCCTGGCCGGCTGGAATGCGTATCTTGTCCAGCCCGTGCGCGACTTTCGTCCATAGCTCCTGTGCGTTCTCGTCCAGCAGCCATAAGCTGCAACGGTCGCCGCCCACTAGGTCGCGCGCCAGGTCTGCGTTCAGCGTTACCAGTTCGGTGATATCCCGTTCCCGGCTGATTTTCGCGGCGTGCTCGAAAATGACGCGGCTGATTCGTTCGGCCCTGCTATCCTCGCGAATTTCCACGTTTGCCTCCTCCTGCCGGCCACACCAACGTTGCCGCCGATTTTCGCACTCTGCTCCGGACTGCTGCAAGCGACGGGCCATTTACGATAACATTGCCTAGCCGGACTTGCCTGCTCCGGCTTGAATTGCATGGAGGTGAATTGAGCGGCGATTTTCGTCTACGGCTGAAATTCTGGGGTGTCCGCGGTTCGACCCCCACTCCCACCCCGGCCAACCTCCTATACGGAGGTAATACCTCGTGCTTGGAGATCCGTTCTAATGACGAATTCATCGTCATCGACGGTGGAACCGGACTCCGCAATCTGGGGCTCTCCTTAGCCGACGAGTTTCCGAACAGACCCATTCACATCAATGCATTTCTGACGCACTTCCATTGGGACCACATTCAAGGGCTCCCATTTTTTGCCCCATTGTACAATTCAGCGAATTCCGTCACATTTCATTCTTTCCCGCCCGAGAAGCAACTCTGCGAGACCCTCGACGGTCAGATGGCCAGCCCTTATTTCCCGGTGAACTTCGAATTTTTGCCCGCCAAGCGCAAATTCGTCCAAATTCGGAATGAGACGGTTCGTTACGGCGATCTCTCGATTACCTCGTTCCCCATGAACCACCCGCAAGGCGCGTATGGGTATCGGGTCGAATCGAACTCAGCGGTCATTGTGTTCGCAAGCGACCTGGAGCATGGACAACCGGAATTGGATAAAGTCGTGCGCGAATGTTCCGAAGGCGCGGACATTTTGATCTATGACGCACAGTACACGCCCGAAGAATATGTCTCGCGCAAGCATTGGGGCCATAGCACGTCTTTAGAGGCGGCCCGAGTGGCACGTGACGCCAAGGTCAAGCAATTGATCCTGTTTCACCACGACCCCGCGCACGACGACTGTGCGATGGATAGCATCGTCTCCGACACCAGGAAGCTCTTTGAGAACACTTGTGGTGCGCGGGAAGGGTACTCCATAGAACTCTAGGTTGAAACCCGCTCCTGTAACTGCATCATTCTACAGAACCGCGCACGTCAGTGAGCGGCGGATTATGACTTCCGCCACGGGATGCTAGGTTAGCTAGTTTGAAAACTTCGCCCCGCCGGTACCCAGTACCGCTTTCGGCAAAAGGTTTCATTATTTGTTAACTGAACTCTCGCCTTTATACGTTTGCGATGCTACACTGGCCCTTCACTCGGAGGTTATCCAGTTGTTGAAAGCCGCTGCTTTATTGATTAGTTTGGGCTCGTTTGCTGGAGTTTGCAGCGCGGCCGCCTGCCTTCCCGGAACGATCACGACCTATGAAACTGCAGGGTCGTGTACGGTCGACGGCGTCACATTCTCGACTTTCTCGGTTATCGAATCCTCTCCGGGCGACCAATCCAGTGAATTTTTGCTGAGTCCGGCCAGTTCCGGTGGTGCGGGTTTTGACGTTACCTATGTTCCCGGTTCGACGACCAGCACAGTCGATTTCGGAATCCAGTATAGTTTCGATCCTCCGCCCGCAATCGGATCGGCGCGCCTCAGGCTGGATGTGGAAGGATCTGTCACTGTCACAGAAGGAATTTGCCCGGGCGGCAATTTTACCAGCGATGCAGCTAACGCCGCCGGATGTCTCATCGGAAATTTGGATCCAGTGCCCGTCATATTAACCGTAAGCAATCCCGGAACCCTGGACGCGTCTGCGACATTCACGCCTGTAACCGACGGACAAGTTCGGCTGATCATCCATTTAGATGGAACGCCGGCAGACCCTGCTGGTTTTGATACGATTACCGCGACCCTCGCCAGCGCTCCGGAGCCAGCGACGTTCGCTCTCTTATTACCAGGTCTGATCGCTATCGCTGCGTACAAGCGACGAGCGCTGCGATAGTACAATCAGCGGAGCGATGTTCCGCCTGAAGTTTGGGACGGCCGGTGCTTTTCTGGCACTCGCCATCCAAGCGCCTCTCCTGGCGGATTTGAGTCCGGAGGCGGGCTCTTTCTCTTTCCAGACCTATTCGCCAAAATCTTACGGCGCCTCACCGCAAAATTGGACCATCGTTCAGGACAGTCGCGGCGTCCTTTATTTCGGCAACACGGACGGCGTCCTCGAATATGACGGGGAGACCTGGCGCCGGATTCCCTTAGACAACCGGTCTGGCGCCCCGGCCCTTGCAGTGGATTCCAAAGGCGCCGTTTACGTCGGGGGACAAGGCACTTTTGGATATTTGAGACCCGATTCGAGCGGGACCGTGCAATTCGTGTCGTTGGTCGATCGCCTTCCGAAAGCAGACCGTCAATTCGGCGATGTTTGGAGCGTTTTACCCAGACAGGAAGGCGTGTACTTCAGCTCCGATCACCACCTGTTTCTCATTCCTCCGGAAGGTCCGGCCAAGATCTGGTCTTCGACGGAAGGGTTCGGCCGCGTTGTATTTTCCGCCTTCGGCAAAGTCTATATTTCGAGTAGTGCGAACGGCGTCCTCTCAATCGAAAATGGACGGCTCGTTCCATGCTCTTGGGGCGATCGTTTCCTGGACCATCCACTCGCCGCGGCTTTCTCCTCGCGGAACCTGGTACTGCTCGCTTCCGCTCGACAACTCTACCGGTTGCAAGACAATTCGTTGCAGCCCCTTCCCACTTCTGCCGATTCCTATCTTCTGGAACACAAGATTTATTCCCTTTCCCGGTTGCCGAATGGCGAGATAGCAATTGGTACCAAACGCGGTGGTCTGGTCCTGCTGAACACGCTCGGGGAAATCGATCGCGTGGTGAAAAGGACCAACGGTTTACCCAGCGAGTTCGTCACGGCCCTTTATGTGGACCGCCAGAGCAACGCTTGGATAACGACCGATCGCGGTATCGCGCAGTTCGAGCCGGCGCTCACGCGCTTCGGCGAGCCGCACGGGATTCGTGGCAGTGTATACGCGATCGGCAGGTTAGGAGGCTCTCTCTATGCGGGCACCACCGTTGGTCTCTATAAATTGCGTGTTTCTCCCGAAGCCGGGCCGGTATTCGAGCCAGTGAATCCGATCAGAGAAACGGTCTGGGTGATCGTAGAGCACGAGGGTTTTTCTCTGGTTGCGGCGCAACATGGACTCTACAGCATCTCCGCGGGCAAGGTTACTGAGATTCTCCCCACCAACCTCATCTATGACATAACTTTCTCTCCAAGCGATCCGAATGTGGTGTATACGGCTGGCCGCGATGGAATCCTAGTCCTTCGGCATTCCGCGAGAAGCTGGGAGACGATCGCGCAGGAGAAGGGAAGCGGCCAGGATTTCAGAACCGTAGCGGAAGACCAGGATGGCCGCCTATGGGCGACCACTCGTGTCGACATCTGGCGAATCGATTTACGTTCGCATCCCGCCAAGATCGAGCGATTCGATGCTGCTCAAGGCGTTCCCGCCGGTTGGAAGAATGTGTATCGCTTCCGTGACCACATCGTCTTCGCAACCGAAAAAGGACTCATGCGGTTCTCCGATTCCGATCGCCGCTTCGTACCCGATACCGAGTTGGGCCAGCAGTTTGCCGACGGAACCAGTCCTGTCTCCCTTGTGCGTCCGGATGCCGCGGGAAATATCTGGATCACCGGCGACGGGTATCACGGGGTTCTTCGCCGCCAGGCTTCAGGTGATTTTCAATGGCATGCAATGCCGCTGCTGGGATCCGGAATCGAAGAAACCTGGGCGTTGCACGTCGATCCGGATGGAACCGCCTGGGCTTCGGGTGCCGAAGGAGCTTTGTTCCGTTGGAATCCCCATGGAGCCGGCGACCCGAACAGGGATTTCCAAGTGCTGATCCGAAGAGTAAACGTTGGCGACCGAAAGAGCACTCTTTTCGGCGGCGCCGGTATTCTCGATTCGTCATTGAAACTGCCCTATCGCGATAACGCCTTGCGCTTCGAGTTCACTGCGCCCTTTTATCAAAATGAAGCCGGGGTTCAATACCAGGTGTGGTTGGAGGGTAGCGAGCGCGAATGGTCGCCCTGGACACTCGAGGCGCGCAAGGATTATACGAACCTGCCGCCTCACAGACTGAAATTTCACGTGCGGGCTCGAAATCCGCATGGCGTCATTTCTCAAGAAGCGGTCTTGAGCTTTCGCATATTGCCGCCTTGGTATCGCACGTGGTGGGCATATTCGCTTTACATCATTGGTCTTTTCTTGGCAGCCTGGGAAACGTTCCAATGGCGCGTGCAGATTCTCAAGGCTCAAAATCGCAGGCTCGAGGAGATCGTCGAGGAACGAACCATTGAGGTCCGCGCGGAACGCGACCAGAACGAAGCATTGCTGCTGAATATTCTTCCTGCGCCTGTCGCTTCCGAACTGCGCGACAACGGGGCCGTCACGCCCATGGCATTCGACGATGTAACGGTCTGCTTCAGCGACTTTGTGGGCTTCACTCTTTCGAGTGAAAAATTACCCGCAGATGAGCTGGTATCGGCATTGAATGCCTACTTCACGGCGTTCGACGAGATCATGGGCCGCTACGGGCTTGAAAAATTAAAAACCATCGGCGATTCTTACATGTTCGTCAGCGGACTGCCAGAGCGGCGCGCTTCCCATGCTGTGGATGCCGTTCTGGCTGCCCTCGAGATGGTCCATATAGTCCGGCTTATGGCCCGTCCGGAAAAAGGCGTGAACTGGAAGATCCGCATGGGACTCTATAGCGGTCCAGTGGTCGCCGGTGTCGTTGGAAAGCGCAAGTTTGCCTTCGATGTATGGGGCAACACCGTAAATTTCGCCTCACGAATGGAATCGAGCGGAGCGCCCAACCGGGTGAATCTCTCGGTCACCACGTGTAACCGCATCCAGGACTTCATCCAATGCGAGCCGCGGGGACGGGTGCGAATCAAGGAGGGACGCGAAATGGAGATGCAGTTTGCGATCGGTCCGAAGCCCGAGCTGCTGCGCGGCCCGATCGTCGATGGTATCCCGGCCGCCTTTCGCGAACAATATAAAGCGGCGTTCCATCACTCCCCGAGAGCATTTCCCGAGTTTTTGCTGGTTTCTGAAGCCCTTGCGGTCACTTCCGGAAATGCTGGATGAACCAGTGGTTCGCGAGATCCGCAACCTGCTCGAGAGTCCCCGGCTCTTCAAAAAGATGAGTCGCCCCAGGCACGATCTCCAACTTCTTTTCGCAGGGAAGCTCGCTCAAAGCTCTAGTGTTTAGTTCAATGACGACGTGGTCTTCGCCGCCCACAATCAGCAGCGTAGGTGCTTTCACTTTTCGCAAAGCGGCTTCGGCCAGATCGGGCCTGCCGCCGCGAGAAACGACCGCGCGTGTGGAATCCGGCAGTTCCGCGGCTGCAATCAGCGCCGCCGCCGCTCCGGTGCTCGCGCCAAAATAGCCGAGAGGCAAACCACTGATCGAGGAATCCCCGGCTACCCATCGGGTTGCCTGAACAAGACGGTTCGCGAGTAAGCCGATATCGAATCGCAAGTGCCGGGTTCGAAGGTCGATCTCTTCCTCCTCTGCTGTGAGCAAGTCCAGCAGCAACGTCGCTAGACGGCCTTCCTGGAGAACGCTGGCGACAAATCGGTTTCGTGAGCTCAAACGGCTGCTGCCGCTGCCGTGCGCGAAGATGACCATGGCTTCGGCGTCTGCCGGAATTGTCAGGTCGCCGACGGCGCCCGACGGTGGAATCTCAACGCTCCGGAAGGGAATGTTTCGGCGCATTATCAATCTATTCTTTGGAGGGCGAAATGCCGGAAAAGGAAACAATAGAGCGGGCGAAAAAAGATAAGGCCGAAGGCAAAGCGCCGACGACCCAGGCAGGCGAATTCGTGCGCGAAGAGATCGAGCATATTCGGGAAGGCAAGCACGGGGCTCGATCGCCTCAGCAGGCAATCGCGATTGGGCTCTCTAAAGCTCGCCGGGCCGGCGTGGATCTGCCGCCTCCAAAAAAGGGTGCGACTTCAGAAGCCACTCGCAAACGCGCTAAGCGGGATCTCGAAAAAGGACAAAGCGGAAAACAAGCAAAAGCGCCGGCCAAACGCTCTCGCGCGCGCCTCGAAGCCCTGAAACGAGAACCACGATCGACAGCTTCAAAAGCCGCGTTGTCAAAGCACGCCAAGCAAGCCGCTGCCCGCCGGCGGGTGCGAGGCAAAGTGACCAGTTCCAGCAAAGGTCGCAAGCGCGGTTAGAGACTGGCCGCTCATCGACGCGCCTCGGCACGCGCCAGAAGAACAGCGCTGCTCGACTCCATGGAATCGTAGTAGGTGTTGAACCGTTTGGGCTCCGCTGCCCTGTCGTACGGCTTCAGATTGTTTGCCCACCGATAGCCGATCGGCTGATACCAAAGCTCCACTTCTATCTGGAACGGACCTCCCGCATCGCCGGTTGCGACCGAATACCGAACGCGGTCTCCGGCATCCGTGAACTCAGGGTCGTCCACAGCTCCACCGTAAACCGCGATATCCTTCTCGGCGTTTCTTTTGTCGAACCCCGAAGGTAGCAGCCGATTGTCCTTGAGATATCCGATCGCCGCTAAAAGGCCAGTCGTCACGTGACTGGCCTGGTCCTTAAGAATTGATTCGTAAATCTGTACTTGATCGCTGCCGGTGATCTCTCGGTAGTGCGGCTCGAAACGGGTAGCATCGGCATCATTGTCATTCCCTTGAATAGATCCGTCCGGCTTGAGTGCGCCGGATTCGAACACGATCCGCTGGTTGGCGTCCCGCACCACGAAGTGAAGCCATGCTCGGCGAGACGGATACGCGGTGGGCAGCTTATGGCCACTCCGATTCTGTACAAAAACTTCTGCCCGCAGCCGCCCCGAATTGAAATCGACATTCTCAATACTGATGCGAGCTGATTTTGCCTGCAGAAACGCAATGGTCCCGTCCGCGGCCGATTGGAGCTCCTGAGGAAGCGCCTCGACATTCAGATCGTCCCGGTAGCGATTCAGCATTCCCTGCATAAAAAAGTTCGCGGCGACGAATACGTGCTGGTGCAATCCTTCGCGAGGCACACCTAACACCTTGGTGATCGGCGTAGGCTCGCTGACCACCGGCATGTGACAGGCTTGACAGGTCTGCTTATCGCGATAATCGCTGTGCAGCCATTCGAGGTACGGCATCTGCTCGGGCAATTCGCCGATAACCTTTCCATTCTCACCGCGAGCGACAGTGTAGAGCTGGTGGCACGTGGCGCATAACTGTGCTTCACGAATATGCGAATCGTCTGTCGGGCGAAAACCGCCGGTGGACGTTCGCATGATCGTCTGATTTCCGTTTTGGATGTCGAACGGACCATATTCCGGATGCACGTTCTTCGGTTCCGGTGCATCGATAACAAATCCGCCGTTGAAGCTCTCCCGTGTTCCCAGCTTCTCTTTCCCAATCTGGTGGCACACGGAGCAAGACACGCCATCTTCAGCTTCACGGTCTTCTTTGTTGTCCGCATCAAACGGCAAGTGGGCAAACACTTCGCCCTTTTCTCCATGCAGCTTCGCCTCGTATCGGCTCATGGGCATGTGACACACCGAGCACTCGTCCTCGATAGAGGCCTGAGACTCGGGATGATCGATCGATTCACGCCGCACGCTCGCCTGCCAGTAAGGATCTCGCGATGAATTCGCCATGATGCTGGCGCGCCAATCCAACCCGATAGACACATCCTGTCCGGAAGGCGTGGTAAGCCCGTTATGGCAGGCGATGCAGCGATCCGAAGTCTGAAAACCGGGCCCTGGCTGTTTCCCGCGATCCTTGCATTCACCCGGTCGTGGAGATAACAAGAGGAGCAGCGCGGCCGGGCCAAAAAATCGAACCCACCCCATTTCTTACCAGCCTTCCGTAAGCTTGCCGTCCTGCCAATCCCACAATAAATAGAACATAAACTGTGTTTGCCGCCCGGTCGTATTCGTGGCTGGAATTCGCACTCCTACATCGGCCCGTATATGTTGTCGCCTGCTGAGTGTGACCTCGAATTGTGGTACGACGTCCCAATCCGTTTTGGCTCCCGTCTGCAGATTCCGGCTCGCCAGGAATTCAACCATCGGTGACCAGAGCCGGCCAAGACCGTTGTTGGGAGCGAAATTCTCTCCCACAACGGTATTCCAGAAGAGAGATTGCGGTGCCGTTTCCGTGTGGGTCGGCAGATCCGCCCCGCCTTGGAATTGAAGAAAAAAATTCGCGGGCAGCAGTTGTCCATAGGCTGCGAAGGTCTCAAAGGTTGTGACACCCGCTCCCAGGCCTCTTGCCCGATTGCCGGTAGGGAAAATCACCTCGCCATCGAGGCTGAAAATCGATCCGCTCCGCAGACTCGAGAACAATTCTCGTTTAATTCCGAGGCTCGAATCTCCGAAGCCGCCATACCAATTGTGATTTTCATCCTGGAACGTGAATGGAACGCTAACTTCGATTTCATTCTTTACTCCGAAGCGCTGCTCGTACACTGCCTCAGTGCTGATGCCAGGCGCACCCTGCGCATTTAGAGTTTCCGTGACAACTGCTTCATCTTCGGGATAGGCCTTCTCGGTAATCAGAGCGCGCGGCAGATTCAACTCACCTCGTGGCCAGGATGCGGTAGTGCAAAATCCGCGCAGGTACTCGACAACTTTATCGATCTGTTCGTTCGTGAGCGCATCGGCAAACGAAGGCATGATTTGCGAAAAACCTCGAAACTGACCTCCATGGACGATCACCGCCTTCCAGTCCGTATTCAACTCCGGCGTGGTTTGATCGCAGCGCGTGAAGTCGGGAAACGAACCCGGTTTCTTGAATCCAACAGTCGATTCCGGCATGCCCTTTCCCTTCGGACCGTGACAGCCCACGCATGCCGCTTCATAAATTTGCTTGCCGGTATCGAGCTTCAGCCCGGGATAACGTCCGGTCTGTGCAAAGGACGTCATAGTAAGCCCGAATAGCAGCAGCGCGAAAATCGTGATGACAACTCGAGCGCTGGAGCGTGGATTCGGCGTCGTTTTCCCCACAAGCAGTAGAGCGGGAACAAACCGCTTGGGTTTCGAGAGCAGTCGGAAGGGCGTAAACTTGGCTTTAATCTGAAAGGGACCGAATCGATGAATCCGGTTAGAACTCTCGAGAGGATTTGGCAGGATACCGTTTATGCGCTGCGCACGATGCGCAAGAAGCCGGTCTTCGCCGCCACGGCTGTTCTCACGTTGGCACTCGCGATCGGCGGAAATACGGCGATGTTCACGGTCATTCGTGCGGTGCTGCTGAAGCCGCTTCCGTATCCCGACTCCGACCGGCTCGTCCGCATTTCAGGAGGCGCCACGCCCTCGCGATTTGCGGAAATGAAAGCCAGTGCGCATTCCTTCACCGGGATCGGAGCATTCACCGGCGAGGAAAGCCCCACGCTCTCCAGCGGCGGCGAACCCGAGGTCCTCAAAAGCGTTCGCGTGTCGGCAGGTTTTCTCGGAATTCTTGGCGTCGATCCGCTAATGGGGCGCGCCTTTCGTGCGGAGGAAGATTCGCCCGGCGGCGCTCCGGTTGCGATGATCAGCGCCGCACTGTGGCAGCGAAGATTCGCGGGAGATCCGCAGATCCTTGGCAAGACCGCGACTCTGGGAGGAACCCCGTACACCATCATTGGCGTTCTTCCGCCCCACTTCTCATTTCCTTATTCCGACCTGGACGTGTGGATGACAGCGCCTTCGGAATGGCCGCTCATGCCTCCGAAATCCAGAGCGTTGAGCCCTTTCTTGACCCTATTCGGCCGTCTCAAGCCGGGGGTCAGCCTCGAACAAGCAAACGCGGAAGCAAAAGTGATTCATCGCCAATACGCGATAGCGCATCCCACTATGCTCGACGCCAAGCCGAAGCGGCCGGAGAAAGTATTGGCCATGAGAGATGACCTGGTGGCCGATGTGCGCTCGATGCTTTGGATGCTTGTTGGCTCGGTGGGTTTTGTGCTGTTGATTGCTTGTGCGAATGTGGCCAGCCTGTTGCTGGCGCGGGCGACCTCGCGTTCCCGCGAAATTGCCGTTCGGTCGGCATTAGGAGCCGCTCGCATCCGGCTCATCGGACAACTGATTAGTGAGAGCGTCGTGCTGTCCCTTTCGGGCGGAATACTCGGTGTGCTGCTCGCAGCTTGGAGTCTTCGCGTCATTCCGGGAATCACCGCTTTCGAGCTGCCGAGAGCGGGGGAGATTCATCTGGATTGGATGGTGCTCGGGTTCGCCGCGGCGCTCTCGATCGCAACCGGTGTGCTCTTCGGACTGGCGCCGTCGCTTGGCGCGTCGCGGCCCGATCTGATTCGCGTCTTGCGAGCCAGCGGAGAGGCTGCGAATCAAGGCGCGCCCAGAGGAATTTTCGCGGGGCTGAACGTGCGCGGTCTGTTGCTGGTTGGACAAGTCGCCCTTTCGATTGTTTTGCTGATCGGCACGGCGCTGCTGATCGAAAGCGTGAGCCGGCTACGCGGTGTCGCAGTCGGATTCAATCCGGCGAATGTCTTAACCGCGAGTGTTTCTCTGTCGCCGTCGCACTACGACACGAACCGCAAGAAAGCATTGTTTTTTCAGGAACTCGTGCAGCGCGTCGGATCGTCTCCGGGTATTCGCAGCGCGGCTGCGGCGTTATTTCTTCCCATGATGGGATATGCAGGAACTCCCGTGCAGGATGCCGCGAAGCCGCTCCTCAAGCTGAACGAGCGCCTGCTTGCAACCATTTCGGTGATCACGCCGGGATATTTTCGCACTCTCGATATTCCATTGCAGCGTGGAAGGGATTTCACCGAACGAGACAAGGAAGACGCGCAGCGTGTGGCGATTATCGATGAAGCTCTGGCGCGCCGGTTTTGGCCGGCCTATCCACGCGGTCTGGATCCCATCGGCCAGCATATTTGGGTCGGCGGCGTGAGCCCGAGTCCCGCCGAAATTGTGGGAATCGCCGCGGATATTCACCAAAATCTGGAAAACACCGCGTGGCCTGAAACCGTATACGTCTCTTTCGCTCAGAACCCGCAAGCATTCGCGGTACTGGCAGTGCGGACGCAGGCCAACCCGCTCGGCTTCACAGGTGCGGTCCGCGAACAGGTGCGTGTGCTCGATCGGAACCAATCCATTTCCGGCGTCAAAACCATGGAAGAGCTGGTGGATGAGCAGGTAGGGCAACGGCGTTTGCTCACGATTCTTCTAGGCTCCTTCGCGACGGTAGCGCTGCTGCTCGTGTTGATAGGAATCTATGGCATCATTGCGTACTCGGTGGCGCAGCGGACACAAGAGATGGGAATCCGGCGCGCACTCGGCGCACAGCAGAGCGATATCTTGCAGCTCGTAATCGGGGAAAGCCTTCGTCTCGCTTTGGCGGGCGTGGCACTTGGAATTGCCGGTGCTTTTGCCTTAACGCGCCTGATGCAGAGCGTCTTATTTCACATCAGCGCCACCGATCCAGCGACATTCGCAGCCGTCGCGCTCCTGTTCCTGCTTGTCGCCTTAGCGGCCAGCTACCTTCCGGCACGACGTGCGACCCGAATCGATCCAATAGCGGCGCTACGGGTTTACTGACGCCAGAATGTATGGACTCTGACTGGACTCTGACGGTTCACAATGATGTCATCTCTTCCCCGGAGGGTTATGCCGGCCCACTTCGAGCAAACTGTCCTCTTCCAGAGCACAGCGAACCAGTGTACGCCTTCCGCTCTTAGAACGCATCAGGCGCACGTTCTTGCAGGCTTTTCCGGAAAAGCCCTATTCTAAGCAGGAACTGCTTCCGACGTGGAATGGCCGTCATCAACATTTAAATACCTGAACTCTTGCTTTTCACACCAATTTCGAACCCCGCTTGCCGAACGTAAAAAGGGTCAGCCGAAACCTTCTGAAAATCCCAATCGAGACTGATCAAGAATCGATTCAACGGCTGGGCTATCGGACAAAATCGCGCTATCGATAATCTGACTCGACAAACGATCCATCTGTGGGTCCGACTCGAAGAGTGCACGGACCTGCTGTACCGCTTCGCCATGAACGATCCGTGCTGCGTCGCTACCGAGTAAATGAGCCCCGGCAAGGACTAGGTCGTAGTCAACGGCTTCCAGAATTTCGTGCTCCTGGTCGTAGAGCCGATCCTCGTTTCCGGCAAACGCATAACTCTTGAGCAGCGTGAATATATCTGCCGCGTCTTTATTGTTCACTGCACTGCGATCCAGCCAAGCGATCAGTTTTAAAATCAACAGTCCTGGAATTGAGGTCACGCGTACGGTGAGATTAGATTCGACTTCGATGTTCAAAGCCGAAGCCAACGCCTCTTCAAATCCCGCTACGTTCATCACGAAGTCGCCTTCGGGAGGCCACGCGATCTTCTGATCGGCACTAGCGACCCCGTGAAAAGGGACGAGATCGACTGGGACCGAGAAGCCGTGCTCGGCGTCTCGATAAAGCAATCGCTGCTGCTGGTGGCTGACCGTCTGGAATGTTCCTGTTGCGACTAGCGCGTTTCGGAGCTGATGGAAGTGTCCCCAGTCGCGAACGGAAAACCCGAAGTCTATATCGGCTGTCGCCCGCCCGGCGTGCATTCCCCAAACATTGACAAGCACTATATCCCGTGCGGCGGCTCCAGCGAGAAGAAAGGGAATATCGAGTTCGCCAGCAATGCGATCAATAATACGCAAGACGCGGAGCAGATCTTCAGCCAGCGGCCGCAAAGGCTTTAAAGGCGGGTTTGATGCGTTGCTCATGTACCAGTTGGGCTGCTTCCATGTTTCGCCCATCGCCGGAAGCCATTAGATCGGCATAGACGAGGATCGGGGGGGCCAAATCCGGGAACTCGATGTTTGCGGGAAAGTTCCAAAATCTGTCGAGCATCTCTACATTTCCATTCGGCTCGGCCCGAAGGCGTAGCGCGGTTATTAAACGCCGGATCGGCTGGCGCGCGTAAATCGAAAAGAAGGCCGGACGCAAATAGCCCGTCAACTTTTCGGCTGCCATCTCCCCACTCCAGTTAGCATCGAATTCCTGCAGATCCGCCGAATCGAGCCGTTGGTGTTCAGCCGCAAATCGCCGTGGATTCAGTTTCGGTCGCAATGTAATCGGATAATGAGTAACCCATTCTTCGAAGAGCCTTTGCGGATCGAGGAGTTTGCGCGTGGGTCTGTCACGAAGCAGCCCTCGATTCCCAAGATCGCGCATTACCGGCGTCATGGTTCCGAGCGCCACATCGGCAGCTTCAGCGATGTTCCGATAGGGCTGACGCAATATTTCCGGACGCGCGAGAAGCGTAAACGTGATTTGTAGGCCGGCTTTGTCGAGCGAGCGATACGGCATTTCCGAGAGTGATTTTGGCCGTGGTTGTCCAACGACGTAGACATAAAAACCGGGCGCCTCGATAAATGCATTTCCAGCCGTGTCCGCAAAAGAGAGGTGAAGTGCCCGGCAACGCTCCGCCACCTCCCTGGTGATGTACGGTGCGACGAGCAGGGGACGGTGATTCGGTGCGAGGCGCTGAAGTTGCGCTTTCGCCTGAGCAGGGGTCTGAAACCGATCTACTGATTTCACCTCAATAGCGAAAAGAGCGGCATCAGCTCCATTCTTGATTCGAAGCCAACCATCCATTCTCGAGCCGCGATTATCAGCCGGCTTCTTCCTCTCTAGCTGAATCTCAAGACCAGTTTGGGCCTTAAGAGCATTAATGGCGGAATGCAGAATTTCTGTCTCCTGGGGGGCGACGGCCATTGTTCAGTTGCAAGTATTGTACACGTTACGTGAACAAATATCAATGATGAACAGAGATTTCATCGAGTGTAGGGATTTTGTACGAACACTCGTTCAGAATCGAGCGCAATTCCGATGGCCCTCAAAATGGACCGGTGGACGCGGAGTACGATAACTCAACAAAACCGTTCTTGTACGCAACCACGTTCTTCAAATCCCACCTCTCCTCCGTCAGAGAACCACCGAATAACCGCAGTCCGTCACCTAATAGGATCGGAGCTATGGTCAGCCTGATTTCGTCCACCAAGCCGAGTTCGAGAAAACTCTGCGATAACATGGCCCCGCCCACGAGCCAGATATTTCGATATTGAGGCGCGAGTTTCTCAGCAAGCAGTCTCTTGAGATCGCCCGAGTAGAACTCGACGCTCTTCTTTGTCGACGTCAATTTCCTTCCCGTCACCACTACGGTCGGAGTATCGCCATACGGCCAGCCCAGTTCAAGTGCGTGTTCATACGTCCGAGAACCGAGCACATAACAGTCAATGGCTTTGACGAATTTCGCAGCTTCTTCCTGCGAAATGGAAACTCCGGCTTCGTACACGCTTCCAGCGGCCTCTAGCCAGGAGACACTGTTATCCTTCCTCGCGATGAACCCGTCGAGGCTTGAAACTACGTGCAAGGTTACTCTTGATCCTGTTGCATTTCCTTTGTCCGACATTTGGCTATTGTATGGGTTCCAGTGCGCCGAGCCGGGCCCGTTGCGCTTTCAGCCCTTCCTCACGCTGAAGCTGAATGATCTGCCTCGTGCGGTCAGCCATCTCTCGCGCCTTCTCGGTCTCTCCTAGGTGTGTGTAGATACGGCTGAGCTGGTAATACGCCCCGGCATTCCGGGGATCCAGATGAATCGTCCGTTCGAAGTCTGCACGCGCTGCTTCAGTTCGATCCAACGCCGCATCCGCCTTGCCGAGCACATAGTAGGTTTCGGGATCATTGGGCTCGAGGCGAATCGCCTCCTGAAGCGGCCCGATAGCTTCCCGATACCGCTGCAGTCTCACCAGCGCCAGCCCGTAATAATGCTCCACATTGGCATCGGGCGGGATTTTCGCTCTCGTGTCCGCCAACTCCCGCGCGGCATCTTCATCGCGGCGCTCGCGTAAATAAGTCTGGGCAAGCGCGACATGGCCGAGAGCGATGTTCGGATCGGTGTCAATCGCCTTCCGGAACGTCTGGCGCGCCTCCTCCAACTTGCCCTGCATCATTTGTAAAGCACCAAGGCGGATCGTCAGCGCGTAATCATTACCGAACTGACGCAGGCTGCTCTCTATGAAATGTTCCGATTCGTCGTAGCGATTGAGATCAGCCAGCATGCGTGTGTAATCGAGATAGTAATCATGGTTCCCGGGCTCAGCCGCAACAGCATTCCGGTAGCACTCCAGCGCTCGTTCTGGCTTTCCAGCCTCCTCATATGCCGATCCCAGCAGGCTCAGAACACGCGCATCCTGCGGCCTCTCGGCGGAAAGAGATTCCAGCAACTGCACCGCCTCAGCAATCTGGCCGGCCTCCAGCAACGCGTCGGCGAGATTGTAGCGGTTCGCCCACTCGTTCGGGTTCATCTCGGCAACGCGGCGCAGCCGCTCTACCGTCTGCCGATATAAGCCTTTCGAATTCAGCAGCGTGGCAAGATCGAATTCCTGCGCTGCCGTAAGCGCCGCTTCTTTCTCCAGGGCGTTGACAAACTCCAGCCCCTGCTCCGTGTGACCGGCCCGCAGGCATGCCTCGGCCACGCGGAATTCAGCGTCCCGATCATTGGACAACAATGGGCGGGCAGCTTCTGCCTGCGCTGCCGCCTGCTCATCGCGGCCCGACGAGAGGAAAACCAACGCCAGATAGTAATGCGAAAACGGACTATCCGGCTCGAGAGCCAGTGCCAGTCGAAACTGTTTCTCCGCCGCGTCATACTGTTTCGCGTCCAGATAGTTGACGCCCAGGTTGCGGTACGGATCAGCCGTCTTGGGATCGAGGCGAATGGCTTTCTCGAAATGGCGGTTCGCTTCTTCGATTCGGTTGAGCTTAGTATCGGCCAGCCCAATCGCATTTTCGATAGCGGCATTGCGAGGCTCGGCGCGTCCGGCTTGCTCGAACGCAGCCAGCGCTTCCTCATAGCGCGCTTGTTGAAACAGCTCCACGCCTTTTCGGAAAACCGCGTTCTGCGCCTGTCCCAGCACGTCCATGGACAGCATAAGGATGGCTGCCATTGCTAGAACACGGGACCAGAGAGTCATGGCTCACCGGGCGCCATTTTTGCGGTCATTGCCGCGTTGACAGCGTTGAGACGCTCGCCTTTGATGCGACGCGATTCCGCGAAGGCCGCACTCGCTTCCTCACCACGGCCCAGTTCCTTGTATACATTGCCCAGCATGTAATGAACGTTCCCTTCCGGATCGTCCGCCAGCGCTTTCTTGAGCTCCTTCTCGGCGCTCAAGAACTCCCGGCGCTGATAAAGCGCCTTGCCAAGTTCTTGGTGCGCTGCCGGCAGGCCCGGCCGCAGTTGCAGCGCTTTCGCAAGGTAGGGAATCGCCCGATCCGCCTGATGTTCGCTGACCAGAATAGTGCCCAATGCCGCGTTAGCCTCCGCCGAACCCGGATTCAAACGAAGCTCTTCCTGAAATTCCCTCATGGCCGCGTCCGTTTGCTTCATCTTCCAGAGCAATTCGCCAATGGCGAAATGCACACCCTCGAGCGTGGGAGCCGCGGCCTCCACGACACGATATTCGGCCAGAGCCTTTTCGTTCTCGTCCCGCTGCGCCAGGGTTTGCGCCATCAGTTGGTGCGTCCGCGGCGAATCCGGCGCCGCCGAAAGCATCTCGGCCAGAAGCGAGAGCGAAAGCGAACGGCTGGTTCTCGCCAGCAGATACCGCGCTTGGGCATCGCTGGAATGCGCCGCCAGAAACGCAACAAGATGGGACCGGGCGCTGTCGAAATCGCGCCGATTGAACTCGCGCAAAGCGCGCTCGTAATCGGTGCCGTCAGATTCCGGGGAGGATGCTACGGTTGCGCGGTAGCGCTCCCATTCGCGGGCGTATTCCTGTTGCAATCCGAGCCGCAATTCCACCGCCGCAAGCCCGAGACTGCGCGACGGCGATGGCGGCGCGTTTTGCAGAACATTCAGCGCCTGCTGATACCGGGTCTTTACTTCCTCGCCCGAAGGCGCATTGTTCGGGAAAGGCAATAGAGGCAGGCCCAGAGCGTCGGCCGCCGCATTCGGCTCGTTCTGAATGGCTTCGTTGAGCAGACGCAGCGCGTCCTCGGCCCGACCCTGAACGAGCGCAATTTCCGCGAGCCGCGCGTTCGCGCTAGCGGCTGCGGACCCGGTCGCGCGCACTGCCAGAAATTCGGCGCGCGCCTTGTCCCATTTCCCCTGTTGGAAGTAGACCTCGCCCAGGCCCAAGTGCGCGCCATCCCAGTGCGGATCCTTCTCGAGCGCCCGTTGATAATGCCCCACGGCCTGCTCCCAGGCCTGTTCTTCTCGGTAGATATCGCCGTAAGCCTGGTGATAAAGCGGTGTGCCAACAAGGGCCAGTACGCGCTCCATCTCTTCGTTCCCGGCGTTTCGATATGCCTGCCCCAGCAAAAACAGGACGTCCGGATCGGCAGGAAAGGCCTTCTCGGCATCGCGCAATTCAAGAATGGCGTCGCTCTCCTGGCCCGCATCCCACAGCGCGCTTCCCAGCCATGTCTTGGCTTGTTTGTTTTCCGGTTCCTGCTCGACAGCCCGTTTCAGAAAGGAAACAGCCTTGCGGGATTGGCCAAGTTTGACGTAATCAATTCCAAGAAACAGGCACGTCCCTCGCAGCCCGGGTTTCAGTGAGAGAGCTTTCTCCAACGCTTGGGCCGATTCGTCGTATCGAGCCTGGAGATAATACACCAGCCCTAAATTGACCCGGACTTCCGCTATGTTCGGCTCAAGACGGACTACCGCAAGATACTCCCGAGTCGCCTGATCCAGATCGCCGGCCGCCTGCGCCTTCCGGGCGGCGAGGAAATGCCGGCTCACCTCCGACTCCGCGTCCTGGCTGGTCAGAATAGGACAGAACGTCAGGAGAAGAGCCAGGGCGAAATGAAAACGGGAGCAAGGGAGAATGCCGCGGGTCATTACTTACTGCACTTACTGTACAACCCAATTTTCTTGCAATCACCGGAACGCCGATTCTGAGCCGCGACCAGAGGAAGCGGTTGCCGGACGCTTTTCAACAAACTCTTAGAAATTCAGCCGCAGACTAGCTTGCATGGTTCGGTTGCCTCCCGCCCCGTTATATTGTCCAAAGCTGGGATCGGTAACCGTGTTGTCGATCGAAGTGAAACGATGCCGATTGAGTGCATCGAAGGCTTCCATCCGAAAGATGGCATTCACCTTCTCAAAAAATGAAAACGCCTTCGAGACCGAGATATCTTCATTCAGTACGGCCCCTTCGCGAATATTCGAAATCCTCGAAGCGTCGCCCAGCGTGTAGCTCGCAGGCTGCGAGAAAGCCGCCGGATTAAAGGCGTAGATCTGTCCAAAGTTGTTCGACGTGTTGTTGTAACTTGTGCTCACGCCGGCATTGACATTCACCCGGCAGGAGGGGTTAAAGAGACCCGAAGTGTAACCGCCGCCGCAATTGATGGAGATCGGATTACCGCTTTCGTAAGTTTGAATCGCTCCGACATTCCAGTTGCCGACGATCGCGTTCAGCACTCTTCCCTTGTTTAGGAACGGCTTGCCCTTTCCGAAAGGCAAGTCATACGAATAGCTCAAGACAAACCACTGGGGAACATCCTGCGCGCTCAGGGACTTTTCAGCCGACGCGTTGTAGTTGTTCTGCATGTTGGCCTGATCCTGGGTGTTCCAACCTCCCTCGGGCGGGTATATGCCATCGGCGTTGGTAAGGGTCTTCGACCATGCGTAGCTGGCGAGGAAGGTCAGACCGTAGGAGAATCGCTTCGACAGTTTCACTTGCATCGACTGATAGGTATAGAAGCCGAACGGATTACCTTCCTCGGCGTTGTCGAGTTGTAAGTCCGTATACTGCGGAAACGGCCGCAAGGCCTGGCCTACGGTAGCCGCAGAGCCCCAATCGCTGAGAAAGTTCGTATAAGGGATGGGCACGGTTGGCTTGCCGGCGCAGGCCGCACTCGTGGCCTGCTTGGTGATCAGAACAGAGAGGCACGGCCCATAGGACTGATCTTGCGTGGGCAGTTGATTCGGTGCCCGCTGCTCTGCCTGTAAGTGATCGCCATGTGCGCCGACGTAAGCCACATCCAGCATGAAGCTCTTTGCGAATTGGTGCTGGATATCGAAGTTCCAGTTCTGGATTCTGCCCGGTTCCACTGTATCGGCGAGAATCGTGCTGGGTGACCCGCCCAGCGAACCGTTCGAGATCGTGGGATTGATGAATGGTGGCTGCACGCAAGGATAGCCGGTCATGGTACCCGGTTGAATGATGGGAGCCTCGGTGTTGCTTGCGGCGATGATGCGGCAGGAGTTCGAGAAGCCGGTGCTCTCAACTTGCGCGAAGCCATTGACGATGATCGGCGCATAATAGATGCCGTACGCGCTGCGGACGACCGTGTTTGGTGTCAATGCATAGGCAAAGCCGAGCCGCGGCCCAAGAGCTTTCCAATAGATGCTTTGCGGCGTGTCTGTCCCGGTGCGGCCGTTCCCGGAACCGGCAAATTGAAACGCGCCCGGCAATTCGGCGCCAGTCGAGGTTACCGCGCCAGGATTCGGCGCCGTCGGATTCATCCACGACAGCCGATTCCAAGCCTCTGTTACCGGTGTTGTTACGTCCCAACGCAAGCCGAGGTTCAGCGTGAGTCGCGAGTTCACCTTGATGTCGTCCTGCGCGTAGCCGCCAAAATATTTGAGGCGCATGCCCACGTCCTGCGGCGTAGGAATCCAGGCCTGTTGCGCTGCGCCAAGGTACATGCTGGCATTGGCGAAACCGGAGTTGGGATCGATCAGGTTGGAGGTTTGTTGCGGATTGAAAAGGAACCGCCCGGACGAATACGCTAGCTGCGGAGTGTTGAATTGAAGGTCGCGATAATCAATGCCGAACTTAAAGCTGTGGCGTCCCTTGTTCCAGCTCACGCCATCGTTGGCCTCATAGCTGTTATCGACGAATATCGAGTCGGCACTGTCAGGGTCTGTTTGGACGCCAAAGCCTCCATTCTGGATAAACGATGGTAATTGCGCTGCGCTCACACCCTTCAGCCCAATTTGGCCTGCCAGATCTTGGTTCAGCGTGGAGATCATATTGACCTCTGCTCTGTGGGTTGACGAAAAACCGGCCGTGAACTGATTGATCAGCGTCGGGCTGATGATGTAGTCGTAGTTGAAGCGATCGTAAAACGTATACTGGGTCGGGTTTTCCGTGGTCCAGATTGCCCCCAGGTTCGATCCCGAAAGCAGCGGACGATCGTCGTAACTCCAGCTCCCCGAAATCTTGTGCTTCGTCGAGATGTATTCGTCAAGCTTCGCGGTGAACATGTTGGCTTGGTTTGTCGTGAATGAGTTCACCAGGAAGTTGTCATATACATTGTTGTTCTGTGGAGCGGCCCAGTACTTCATCACGTTTGCGACCACCCGATCTTCACGGCTCTGTGGAATGATGTTTCCGGCAAAAGGTTGGCAGGGACCGGGATTACAGGTGGTCCAGTCGTACAGTTGGTGAGCCGGTTGTACTTGGCCCAGCACTGTGGTGGGCACGAGTAGATTCGAGTAATTGCCTTGTCTCCATGATGTATCGGGTACCGTTGTCAAGCTGTTGCTCGAGGTCTTATACCGGTACTCCTCCGTATTGAACATGAAGAACGTCTTGTTCTTGCCGTTGTATAGTTTCGGAATCCAGATAGGTCCGCTAACCTCCGCGCCGAAGTCGTTCTGCGTATCGCGCCCCTTCTGGACACCTTGATAGTTATTCCACCAGCCGTTAGCGTCGAGATCCATGTTCCGCAAAATCTCGTACGCCGTCCCGTGGAACTGATTCGTTCCGGACTTAGTCACCAGGTCGACAATGCCGCCCGTGGCGCGCCCGTACTGGGCTGGGAATCCGCCAGTGAGTACCCTGAACTCGGCCACAGCGTCGGTTCCGACACCGTAATTCATTTGGAGGTTGGGATGAGTGAGTGAAATGCTTGCGCCATCCACCAGTACATCGGTTCCGCCCTCCTGACCGCCATTGAGCTTGAAAGAAAGCTGGCTGGTAGGCGCATTGGGCAGGGAACCGGTGAATCCCGGCGTCAGTTCGACAAACTGTACAGGGCTGCGAAGCTGTCCCGATACCTGAAGAGGCAGGGCTGCGATCAAATTCGGGCTCACCTCGGTACCTACCTCCGACGTGTCGCTCTCGACTTGCTTGATATCGGCATGTACGTCGATACTCTCAGCGGTTGAACCCACCTGCAGCGCAACGTCTAAAGTTGTGGTGGCGGCCACTTGAATGACGATCCCCTCCTGGGTGGAGCTTTTGAATCCCGAGGCTGAGGTGGTCAGGTTGTATGTACCGGGCGGCAACGTGGGAATCGTATAGGAGCCGGATTCCGTCGAGACCGTATCCCAGTGCCCTTGTGTCGCGATGTTTGTAAGGGTTAACTTCGCTCCGGTCACGACAGCGCCGGACGGATCCCGAACTGTTCCGGTCAGCGTGCCCCCGGCTTGGGCCCATGCCGTGCCTGCCAGGAACAGCACGGATAAGCACAGAACCGCTATCGACTTGGACATACTTTCTCCTTGGAAACGAGACGCCTAGCGGAATTGTGCGCACTCGGGGCAGGGGAAACAAGTACATTTTACGGTTAAGTTTACGCCCGGTAACGCTGCGAGCGGCAGAGCCGCGACCAAAGGAAGCGGTCTTCAACAAGTAACAAATTCGAACGAACGCCTTCTAGGGCGCGGGATATCGCGTGGCGATCACTTCCGGATACGCGAAGTCACCCGGAATCGAGGTCAGCCTCATCAACGCCTCGAACGGTTTCACAGGGGTACCCGGCTTGTGTCCCAGCTTGCCCAGGAGGATAGCCAGCTTACCGGGATTTGTCACCACATCCCCAACCGCTGCCGTCCCCTCCATATTCAGGCCTTCTAGAATGAGAACCAGTCCTGTGCCGGAGAGGTTCGGCACCAATGCAGCAACGGCATACGAGACCATCTGCCGCTTCTCAGTCCCAGCGCTGTCGAAGCGGCTGGGAATAGCGTAATCTGCGAACTCGCCGGGACGGGGCGCCTTGTTACGAAAGTGAGGTGCGGCCGGCTTTCCATCGGTCATGAGAACAAAATTCATGCGCGACTCGAACAGACCCAACCAGGGATTGGAACGCCGGCTGCCCATCAGTACCGCATTCCCGCTGTGCAGTTCCGCAGCATTTACATAGCGTGCATAGCGGTGTCTCACACGTCCTCGAAATGCCATCGCGACGTCGGCCACTTGGAGGCCCACGCTGAGGTCCGCGGGACTCGTGACCAGGCGGGAGGCAACTTCCCCGAGACCCTCGTTCTCCTGAACGAATTTCCTGGTGATGTACTCTCCCAGTTCCATGTTCTGCCCCGTCATGTCCTGCCACAGCGCAAATCCGGAATCGGCGGATACGAGCGTAAGTTCGCGAGAATTGTCGCGAAAAAATTGCCCCCAGAGATCGCGGATCGCGGTCGATGAGGCGATCCCGGTGTTCGCCGCGGAAGGGAGGCCGGAAGGGATCAGCACTCGAACGGCGAATACGGCAGCGAGAATGACCACCACACTCCACGGAACCCACTGCGGTATGCCGGATGCTTTCGGGCTGGGCGCAACCACCATCTCCAGGGCCTGCGGGGCGGTCGCGCAAGGCCTGGGCGTGAAAGCCGGCACATAGCTGCCCTTGGGGATAGTAATAATGATGGGCTCGTCGGCTCCGTCCGTGCCGAAATATTTCGCCAGCTTCTGACGTAATTCATGCGCTCGGACGCGGACGATATTATCCGCGGCCGGGTCATAGTCGCCTCTTCGCCCCAGCACTTCGCTGCCGATCCGTTGCTCCCGGATTGCATCCAGATCTCCGGAAATCGCATGATCGGTGATGAACTGCAGAAACCCCTGCAGCGCACGCGACGAGGAAAGGGCCTTGCTTAGGAGCACACGCCCAACCAGTTCGCGCTTCTCTCTCTCAGTTATGTCAGGCGCTGAAGCGACCAAACACAGTCTCCCGCCCAGTCTGAAAGGAAGTATATCGCGAAAGCCACCGACCCGTTTAACCGTGAACTTAACCGTTACGTCTCTTTCGTGATCTGGTACGGCTCTGCCAAAATGCGTTTTGAAGCTTCCGACTGGCGCTCTCCCGGCATTGCTTCTGGCCATCTCCCTCGTCGGCGCGCTGTCCGTCGGCGGCGAACGCGATCCGAAGCAAGAGCGACTCAGTTTCCAGACCGGCGGCCCCTGGTCGCCGCGCGTGAATCTCGACGCCGACGTCGCAATGGTCTACGGCATTGGCCCAACTCTGCCTGCCAAAATCGAAAGCTGGCGCGAACACGGCTACATCATCCACGTGATGACCGGCGTCGCGTGGGGACAGTATCAGGACTACCTCAATGGTGCATTCGACGGGGCGAAACACTGGGACGAAGCCCAGATGGACAGCAAAGGGAAACTGATTCTGCATGGTGGCAACAAAACGATCCCTTACATCTCGCCTGGCTTGACCTATGGTCGCTACCTCACATTGGGCGTCAAACGGGCGCTCGACGCAGGCGCTCAGGCGATCCATCTAGAGGAGCCGGAATTCTGGGCCGCGGCGGGATGGGAACAGAACTTCAAGCGCGAATGGAAGACATTCTACGGTGAGGACTGGAGCCCGCCGGATTCTTCCGTGGATGCGCAGTATCGCGCCTCGAAGCTCAAGTATTTCCTGTATCGCCGGGCGCTTTCGCAGATCTTTGAATTCGTAAAGGAATACGGGAAACAGAACGGCCGCGTGATCCGCTGCTATGTGCCTACGCATTCGCTCATCAACTATGCCAATTGGCGCATCGTCAGCCCGGAATCCTCGTTGCTCCAGGTGGGCGCCGATGGCTATATCGCCCAGGTGTGGACCGGGACCGCGCGTACGCCAAACGTCTATGAAGGTCGTCGCAGGGAGCGCACGTTCGAAACAGCCTTCCTTGAATATGGCGTCATGCAGAATCTGGTGCGTGCTTCCGGACGCCGGATCTGGTACCTCAATGATCCAATCGAAGACGATCCAAACCACAGTTGGGATGACTACCGCTCCAATTGGGAGAGCACGCTGACGGCTTCGTTGTTCCAGCCCGAAGTGTGGCGCTACGAGGTGATGCCGTGGCCACAGCGCGTCTTCAACGGGAAGTATCCGGTGAAAAACATCGCAGTGGAGAGGCCCGTCGCCGAAACCGAGCAGGCTCCAACCGGAACGGGCCTTGGCGGAGTCCTGCGACCGCGTGGCGACGTGGAGCGTGTGCCGATTCCGAAGCCGTACGAGACTGAGCTCCAGGCGGTGATCCATGCGCTGGGAGAGATGAAGCAACCGGCCGTGCGCTGGGAGCGTTCCGGTACGACGGGAACTGGGGTTCTCGTCTCCGATACGATGATGTTCCAGCGCGCCGCACCGAATCCCTCCGATCCGAATCTTGGGTCGTTCTACGGACTCGCTTTGCCGCTGTTGAAGCGGGGGCTGCCGGTCGAGGCGGTGCAGATCGAAAACGCCATCGCACCGGGCGCCCTGAGCCCGTACCGGTTGCTGCTCCTCACTTACGAAGGACAGAAGCCACCCGCTCCCGGATTCCACAAGGCGCTCGCTCAATGGGTGCGGGAGGGCGGCGCTCTGGTGGTGATTGACGATGACAGCGATCCCTACTGCGCGGTCCGGGAATGGTGGAACACGGCGCCGTTCGCCTACAAGACCCCACGCCAGCATCTGTTTGAACAGCTCGGAATCGCGCCGGATGCCACGGGTCTCCACCGCGTGGGACGCGGCGTCGTCCTGCGAGAAAGTGTGTCGCCCGCCGCTCTAAGCTATCGCCCGGATGGTGCGGAAATCGTTCGAAAAGCAGCGCGAGAGGCGGCGGCAGCCGTCAGGCTTGAGTGGAAAGAGACGAATGCGCTAGTCCTGCGCCGTGGACCATATGTCATAGCGGCTGGGCTCGACGAGTCGGTACCTCAGGCGAAGCCGTTCTTCTTGCGCGGCCGATTCATCGATCTGTTCGACGCCCAGTTGCCCGTTATCCGCAGTGTCCTGCTAACACCGGGCAAACGGTTTCTGTTGTTTGACCTCGACGCCGCCCACGGTCCGGATCAGCGCGTTGTCGCGGCGGCTTGCCGCATTCGAAACGAACACAAGAACGGCAGGAGCCTGCTATTTCAGGCGGAAGGCATCGGCGACACCCAAGCCGTTGTGGACTGTGCAATGAAGTCCGCACCGAAACAGGTGCTGCTCGATGGAAAGCCGGCCAGTCAATCCTCTTACAATGCAGCGTCGCGAACGTTGCAACTGCGATTTCCCAATACAACAACTCCCATACCGGTCGAAGTCAAATTCTGACGGGTCTGTGGAATCCGGGAATTTTTCTCGACTGTGTTGGTCGTAACCTTGAAATCACCTTCGCGCCGCACGCAGGAGCCACAAATATTTTGGACGGGAGGCAGGGATTTGAACCCCAATACACAGATACAGAATCTGCGGTCTTACCAATTAGACGACCTCCCAGCAGAGGATGCGCTAGGCGCAATAGAGGAGCGGGGCCGATTCGAACGACCGAAAGAAGCTTTGCAGACTTCCGCCTTCCCGCTTGGCTTGGCTACTTGCTCCCTATCGGATCTATCAGATGGTAACCCGCAAATTGAATCCTGTCGTCGTCTATTCCGTACTATCGCGTAATGTCAATAGAGGCGTTTTAAGGAGCCCTCCGGGTCGTTTCTGAAATCTGCGTTGAAGGCCCGAAGCAGCACAGATGAAAATATATGGTTTTCACAAACTCAACGGGCATCCCGGCAAACAACGCAATCCACGAGAATCCTGCTAAGATTTCCTCGCATTAAATTTATGACGGAGCAGGAACGTATTCGGGAATTAGAAAGCCGGAAAACGCGAAGATGCTCCACCTGCTTCGGCGCACCCCGCGCGACGTTGTAGACTGCTGTGTGGAGTTTGGCGCCGTGCGTGAGTACGATCTAATCACGGAATGGTATGCGTCTGAGCGTGTCGACCAGACCGGCGTACCGGAAGCGGCAGCGCTGGCCTCCTCCATTCCTTCTGGCTCGCGAGTTCTCGACGTTGGCTGCGGCAATGGAATCCCAATAACCCGTGCGTTGCTGCGCGCCGGTCATCTGGTGGTCGGGCTCGACAGCTCCAGCCCGATGCTCGAACGGCTTCGAGAGAATTGTCCTGAAACGCTCGCCATCCGAGGTGTAGTGCAGGCTTGTCCATTCGCCGATGGCATTTTTGACGCAGCGGTTGCGTGGGGAGCCATGTTCCACCTCGTCCCGGAGTATCAGATCAAGGCAATCGCTAGCGTCTCGCGTGTCCTCAAAATAGGGGCGCCCTTTCTATTCACGTCCGGCGACGAGGATGATTTCGAGGGGAGAGACGGCATGATGAATGGCATTGCGATGCGATATTTCTCTTTTAGCATCGAGAATTACCGACGTATTCTCAGTGATCGGGGGTTCACCTTGATCGACGTCCATGAGGACAAAGGCAAGAACACGCATTACCTGGCGACCAAGACTTCGTAAGCGTCTGAGAATTACCCTGAGCGGGCGCGGTTAGTTGCGGCGAATTCAGCTCGGCGGACTTAGGGAGGACATGAAGGTTCGTCGTCGGCAACCACTTATGGCATGCGTTTTGCG
This sequence comes from uncultured Acidobacteriaceae bacterium, assembly GCA_963722935.1. Classification (GTDB taxonomy): domain Bacteria; phylum Acidobacteriota; class Terriglobia; order Bryobacterales; family Bryobacteraceae; genus Bog-105. Next base: position 137,786 of record CAVROY010000006.1, read on the forward strand.
TCCAGGATTAGTACGACTGCAGCCCAACAGAGCGCCAAAAAACTTCCTGCGCCCGCCGGAAGCTCGATAAGCCAAAGCCACACTGGTTGATCAGGAGACCACGACGGAAATCCGAAAAACGTGCTGTAGATCGAGTAAGGCAAAAACAGAATGGTAACTGTTAGGATCCCGTAGCGCGCAAGCTTCACCGTGTGTGGCACTAGCTTCGGTGCATCTCGATAAAGTCACCCGAGAACAGCAAGCATAACTAGTGGTGCTATATGCTCACGCAAGTCGTTTCCCTTTTGCAAGCAGGAACAGCATATCGAAAACCGCGGGGCTAACCTCGAGCGGAAGCCCAGTTGTGAGGCAGGAGCTCGGTGATGCAGTTAATAAATGCGGACGAGCACGTCTTTGAACCAGGCAAAGGGATCGACATGAACGCGCTGGCAAGAGGCCATGAAACTGCGCAGCACCGCGGCTGTCCTTCCGCCGATATCACTCCCGAAAAAAATCCAGTTACCACGACCGACTGCACGCCGCGATGGTGCGCTCGGTGTGATTATTGTCGATCTCCAGATTCCCATTTTCCGGGTAGCGGGTCAGCGCCCTCCAGTTTTTGAGAGCGTAGCGCACTGGCGGTCCTCCGGGCCTTCGGCAACATTTCCGCCTATCAGCAAGAGAGCCAAACCCATGCGGGCCTGATCCGACTCCAAGGCTTTATGGAAATACCGTCTCGAATGCGCCCAGCAGCCCACCTCGATCAAACCACGCGCTGGGTCCTCAAACAAAGCGTTATATCCGCCGTAGGCATCCGCCTGTAAGTAACCGCGGTATCCTGTCAAGAACTTCTCTGGCCCGGCCCGCTCCCGAGTCGGCGTGTAGTCATAAAGGATCACCGATGTTCTTGATCGCCGTAGCTCTCGGCGGGCCAACTGGCACTCTTTGCCGCGGCCTGGCAGGCGCGGCAGCCGGCAGCAGAAGCATCGGGGTCAAACGCTGGACCCGATCTGTATGGGTTGAGCCAACTGATCAGCCGCGTTTCAGAGCGCTTACGCGCTCTACGCTTCGCTAACTCCACTTGCCGCAACGTTCCTTGCTTCCCGACGTTGACGACTCTTTATGTATGGCTTAGTCCTTGACGGTTCCTTTAGCGACGACAATGAGGAGCGTGCCGAGCTCTCCTCCTGGGCTCTTAACCAGCGCAACGCCTGTGCCATCCGGCACGGAGCCCACTGCGCTCTTTCCGTGGAACTCGGATATCTCAGTGCCGGCGGGGTCGCTCGCCGCAACGGAAATGACCGCTTCCGCAACAGACTCGGCGTAGAGTGCCAAGCTCTCGGTGCCCTGAAGCTGGAACGGCGCCAAGGGGGACCGAAGTCTGACGGTGACGTTAGTGGCGCCGTAGTGATGACAAGTTTCATTGAATACGGCCACGACAGCGCCGGATGAATCTACGAGATCTGCTTTACGTTTGATCATGTGAATTTTCCTCGATTGACGATTACGTCTGATGCAGTTTTTCTTTGCAACCTGGTTACCGTTTTGACCGCATCGTCCTCGTGATCGGCCTGGTTCAAGAGTTGACGGCGTGATGTTGGCTCCGCGCACGATGGCTACGGGGCGAGCCATCACGCGGCGCCGCCTCTCAGAGATTATTGGGATCCGCTGCATACAAGCAATCGTTATCTGCACGGATAATCTGCTCTAACCCTATTTGTCGGGCCTATGGTGTCGCTTGACTCCCTTCGCGCCAGGCTCTGATCGCAGCCGGCTCTCAGTCCTCGGCATCACAACGAGCCTGCGACGATGGGAGCGGATCACCTCGCCAGCTTCGTCCTTCGCCTCACGAAACTTGCTGGATGGTCTCGATGACCCAACTGCCGCGTTCGCGAGGGGCACCTACAGTTTTCGCGACCGGCTTGGTGTCGGTTCCGTTGGACGACCGCCTTCGCAGTTGGGGCATTTAGAATAATTAATAACGAGCAACTTACGCATGGCAACGGAAGCCGATCTCCTCGGCGCCTTCGAAGTCCACTCCCCCGTGGAAATAAAGAGCATCCTCGATGCCGGTATCAGCCCGTTGAAACTCATCAAAGGGAAACGGCCGATCGATTGCCTGATCGAGGGGTACCTGCGCTCATCGCGCTTTGCTGATTGCATGCGCGTCATGCTCGCAGCCGGGGCAGACTTGGGCGATCCGCTAGTGCAGACATTGTTGGTGGATGATGCCGAGGCGTTGAAGACTCAAATCGCAGAGGATGCGACAATTGCATCCCGAAGGCTCACTTTGTTAACTGCGTTTACTTCCTGCCGAAACGTCACTGCCCTGCATCTCTGTGCAGAGTTCAATTCCATCGAATGCGGAAAGCTTCTTATTCACTCAGGTGCTGACGTGAATGCCCCTGCGCTAATCGATGGCGGGTTCGCGCGGACACACGCCGGTGTTCCACACAGTGAACTCAATTTTCAACTATTGCCGACCCATGATGGAGATGCTCGTGTCCGCCGGAGCTTCGCTAGACGTCAGAGTTCCAATGCTGCTCTGGGGCGAGACGATGCCATGGGAGACGATCGTGTTCGACACGACACCAGTCTCGTATGCCCAGTGTGGCTTATTCAGGCAGTTTCAACGGGCCGAGTGCGATATCTACGACAACATTGCGTTCCTGATATCTGCCCAGACCGGCTCAGCGCCACCGAGGAGGAACGTGCCAAACCAATATCTCGCCGGATGAACCCCTTCGATTAACACAGTTTGATCAAAGGTCCCGACGCCGCGAGACCTCATGTTAGTTGAGGATCTTTACGGCTCGGATGGAGCAGTGAAGAGCCGAAGCCGCCTGATTACTGATTCGGCCAGTCCTTCCATGCTGTTTGGCATATCACGATTGCACTCTCACGGTTGCACTGTTAAGTGTCGCTCGGCGAAGTCGAACGAAGCTAGCCCCTATTTTGGAAGTGGCTTGGCGTCACTGCTACTACTCAGGACTGGAGAGCGATCTATTGCCCTCATTCCAAGGTGAAGGGCCGCTCCTTCCGCTTCCTCTACGGTAGACTTCACGAGATTAGAGTTATAACCCTGAACTGTCGTAGCTCTCGCGGTGAATGATGTGTACCCCGATACTTGCTAATGCAAGCCGACCCAAGATATGCTGGTTGCAGTTGTAGCGGTTACCAGCGTATGTCATCTGTTCTGGAACCAGCCATGATTCCCGACCTCGATGAGGCACGAGTCGCGGAATTGCGACACTTGCTCACGGAAGGCCGGGCTGCGCTCGGCGATGTAGCCGGAGTGCACCAGGTTGCTTTGCCCGATAAGTCCTACCAGGTCCTCTTGAAGATCATCCAGGACCTGGCGAACGGCCGTGCGGTCTCGCTGGCATCCGCATCGCAGGAGATGACCACGCAGGAAGCCGCGAACTTCCTGGGGTTCTCGCGACAGTTTCTGGTTCGGCTGCTCGATGAAGGAAAAATCCCCTTCCATCGAGTAGGAAGTCATCGACGGGTTTACCTCCAGGATCTGATCACTTTCCGAAAGGAACGGGATCATCGCCGTCATGAAGCGATCCAGGAAATGGCTCGGGACGCCGTAAAAGACGGCGTTTACGATGACTTCTGATTGCCTTTCCCAACTCCCAGTCATCTGATCGCAGTCCTCGACGCGTGCGTCCTTTGGCCAGCATCGTTGCGAGACACGCTCTTGCGCCTCGCGGAGACACCGCGCCAATACATCCCGAAATGGTCGGACGAGATTTGGAGGGAAGTCGCGCGAAATTTGGGATCTCGTCGAAAATTATCTCCTGAGAAGATATCTCATCTGCTCAATCAGGTTCAGCAGCATTTTCCTGAAGCAGCGGTGAAGGGCTATGAAAAACTCATCCGGACAATGACGAATGAACCGAAGGATCGCCACGTACTTGCTGTTGCCGTGCAATGCGGTGCTCAGCTCATTGTGACCACGAACCTGCGAGATTTTCCGCCAGAGAGGTTGTCTGAATGGAGCATCGAACCACAGCATCCCGATCAGTTCCTCTTGAACCTTTTCGAGCTATCTCCTGCGGAAATCGTCTCGAAGCTTCATGATCAGGCAGTGACCATCAATCGAACGCTGCCCCAAATTCTGAGCACACTTCGCACCGCCGTTCCGCAATTTGCAACTGTCATTGCATCGAAGCTTGCGTTAGAACTGCCGGAAACTTGACCGACCCCGGTACGTGGAGGCAGAATTTGCCTTTTATTCGCCTTCTTCCGTAAAATCACAGTTATGTTTCAGACCGAATCTAGGCAACCCTTTGCCAACAACCGAATGTCTCTGATATCCATGTAGTTATCAAAACCAACTTTCATCAGGAATCGGCATCGTGAGCGATCCATTCAAAGATTGAGTGGACCGATGCCACTTGGAACCCCTTGCGTGGCTGCACGAAAATCAGCCCCGGATGCAAACACTGCTACGCGGAAACATTCGCCGAACGCTTCCGTGGTGTACCGCAGCATAGGGCCGCCTGCCCGATGTAGCACTCATAACGAGCGACCAAAAGTCCTCCGCCGACGATCCGCTTGCCGACGCGTCGTAAGCAGAAATAGTCGGTGACAAGAGTTCGACAAAGCAGATCTCCTTGCCCCTACTTCCACTTACCGGGAACCGCTATACAGTTCGTAGTCTTGCTGAGACTTAATAACTAAAGAACGATGCCTTCTAAATCTCAGCTCGCAGCCAACCGCGCCAACGCGCAAAAAAGTACCGGACCCCGCACGGACACAGGCCGGGAAAAAGTCTCCCAAAACAGCCACAAGCACGGTCTGTGCGGCGCCTTCAAAGTGCTCGAATGTGAAAGCCAGTCCGAATATGACGACCTGCTCGAGCGCTATATGCAAGCCGAACAGCCGGCTGACGATGTGGAACGCGAGCTGGTGGCCAAAATGGTCCGCCACACCTGGACGTCGGAGCGCGCCGTTCGCCTCCAGGAAGCCTGCTTCCTGGTCCAGCCGCGCACTCCTGAAGATTTCGCCAACGGCAAAGGAGGAATCTGCGTGCGCGCCGACGTGGATCTGTACATCCGCTACCAGACGGCGCAGGATCGAGCCTATCAGCGCGCCGCCAATGAGCTGGCAAAGAGAAGGAAAGAAAGGCGGCAAGTCGAGATTGGCTTTGCTTCGCAGAAACGGGCGCAGGCCCAGGAAGAACGTCGTCAGGAACAGCACGCGCAACGCAACGAGCTCCATCCTTACAAGGTGGTTACAGCGGAAGTTCGCCTCCAGGAGCAAAAAGAACGATACTTCGCCGCGAATTCCACCGTGTCGGCGCCCGACACGGCCCCAATTGCCGCCTGAATCACGCCCCAACTCACCGTGCTTATTCCCGGCAGCTACAGAACCGCGCGCGTCAGCAAGCGGAATCCCAATCACGCGCCAAACCAGTCACAAACTGGCGAAATTACTATTACTAACTCATTTTCAATAACTTACTACACCTACTGCGCCTCAACTTACTCGCTTGCCCGGCACACTTACTAAAGACAAATGGAACAGCTTCTCAAACTCCCAGCAGCGGCTCACCCGGGCCGCGTGGAAAGACTGGCGTGCATTGGCGCCGCGGAAGAGGACATCGCGGCCGAGCTGCATATTCCCCTCAAGCGTCTGCGGAAGCGTTTTCGCCGTGAACTGGAGCGTGGCGGTGCCAAGGGCAGGATCGAAGTGCTTGAGGAGCTTTTTGAAAAAGCGAAGTCCGGCTCCAATTTGACTGCCACATCCTTATGGGTGAAAGCTCGCTGCGGCTGGCGCGATACCGGCACTGTCGATCACTCACCGGCCATCATTCACTCCGTCCTCAGCATCAATATGAGGAGCAATGAAAACGACCCGAATCGAACTTAAGTTCGACTTGGGCGCCGCCCAATCGGAGGTCTACGGCAGCGCCGCTCGTTTTCGCATTCTGGTTGCCGGCCGTCGTTTCGGCAAAACACAGCTCGCTCTCATCGAACTCCTCCGCGCAACATGGCAGTCGGACGCCAGCACCGCCTGGTATATCGCTCCCTCGTATCGTCAGGCCAAGCGCATTGCCTGGCGCCGTCTCAAGTCGCTCGTGCGCAATCACCCCGGAATCGAAATCGCCGAAACCGACCTCTCCCTTCGCTTCGCTAACTCGAGCACCATCTCCCTTCGCGGCGCCGATCGGTACGACGCACTCCGCGGCAACGGACTCGATTTCGTCGTCCTCGACGAGTTCGCAGGAATGAAACCCCAAGTCTGGCCCGAAGTCATCCGCCCCGCGCTTGCTGACCGTCGCGGTCGCGCCCTCTTCATCGGCACGCCGCAGGGACACAACCACCTGTATGACCGGTTTGAGTTCGCCAAGTCCGATCCCGATTGGGCCGCTTTCCATTTCACAACCCTCCAGGGTGGCCATGTCACCAGGGAGGAACTCGCAAGCGCCGCTCGCGAGCTCGACGCGCGCCTCTATCGCCAGGAATTCGAAGCGAGTTTCGAAAGCACCGCCCTCGGCCTTGCCTATTATGCCTTCTCGCGCGAAACAAATGTTCGCAAATGCCACTACCGGCCCAACGTGCCTATCGTCTGGTCTCTCGATTTCAACGTCCACCCCATGTGCTCTGTCATCGCCCAGCGCAACGGCGCCAGCGTTGAAGTTCTCGAAGAAATTGTTCTCGATGACGCCAATACACCTCTAGCCTGCGAGCGGTTTTGGGATCGTGTCCGCTCGTGGCGCACTAACAATAGCTTCGGCCCGCTGCAGATCGAGATCTATGGCGACGCCAGTGGCCATCAGCGTCGTACTTGCGGAACAGCCACCGATTGGACTCTTATCCGCGACTTCTTCCATCAGCGCGCCGGCCAGGCCGTCGCGCACATCAAAGCCGCTTCATCCAACCCCGGCGTGCGCGATCGCGTAAACCTCGTCAACAGTCGCCTGCTCAGCGCGGCCGGCGACCACCGGCTCTTTATCGATCCCAAATGTGAGGAGCTGATCCTCGATTTGGAACGCGTCTGCTGGCACACCGACAATTTGGGTCAACCCACCAGCGAATTAGATAAGTCCGATCGCACCCGTACCCACATGACCGATGCTCTCGGTTACTTCCTCGCGCAAGCCTTCCCGCTCTACGGCAAAGTCGGGGAGAAAACGGACAGGCTTTTCTGAACCTTGAAAAATTCGGTGAACAATCGCGAGACAACATGCGACTCCCTATATAAGCCTTCCGTACGAACGATTAGTCGCCATGGGCTACAATGCAGTTCGCATACGACGTGGAGGATTGATGAGGAACATACTGCTTGCGTTATTGCTTTCAACGTGCGCGCGGCCGCTCCTGGCCCAAGGCAGCCCGTCACAAACTGCTTCTGGCCAGCCGTATACAGTCGAATATTATTACAAGGTGCAATGGGGACATCAGCAAGAGTTCCTGCAGCTTTTTCTGAAGAACCACTATCCTTTGCTGCAGAAGGTCGTCAACAGTGGACGCATGATGTCGGTGAAGATCGAATCCCCGACCAATCACATGACCGAGGAAGCGCGTTGGGATTATCGTGTCACAATCCGGTTCAAGAACTCGACGGTGGCGACAACGCCTAATCCTGACGAAGAGTCTCTAATCAAGCAGCTTTGGCCAGACCAAGACACTTACAGACGCGAGGAACAGCGGCGCTTCGAGATTCTGCTGGCCCATTGGGATCTTCCGGTGGCCGATATCACGCCATCGGAAAAATAGCCCGACGTCTACTCGGACAGCCCCATGGAAGTGACAAGCTCCACAAGCGACTTTAGGTCCGCGGCAATAAACTAGTTCGATGCAAAGATTCTCGGCTCTTCTGCTTGCTACGTCCTTTCTATCCTTCGCCCGCGTCGCACCTGATGACCAAACTCCGGTCGCGGCCGTTCAGAGGCTCTTCGACGCTATGTCTGCCCACGATGCGGATGCGGCTCGTGCACTCTTTGCTCCTGACGCAATGCTCTATTCCGTTCGTCCTGACGGTGCCGCTGTTGCAACCCCTCACGACAAATGGATCGAACATCTGGGCACAAGTAAAGACGCTTGGTTGGAACGCATGTGGAATCCCAAGCTGCTGGAGCACGGTTCAATCGCAATCGTCTGGGCGGAATACGACTTTCATCTGAACGGGAAGTTCAGCCACTGCGGAGTCGATTCTTTCAACTTGCTCAAGACCGCGACGGGATGGAAGATAGCCGCTGTGAGCGATACGCGCGAAATCTCAGGTTGTTCTCCCAGTCCACTTGGTCCGCCCCCGAAGTAAGCTCCTGGAGCGTCTGGCCTAGACTCCCATTAGAAGTACAATTTCAGCGCGAACTGAAGAGACCGCGGATCGGTCTGAACATTCGTGATCCGCCCGAATGAACAGCCCGCCTGCTGCACCAGGTTTGTTTGTCCATCAGGGCCGGGAGGCAAGCAGTAATTGGTATTAGGCATGCCTAGGTTCTGATGGTTCAGAGCATTATAGGCTTCCCAGCGAAATTGTACGTACTTACTCTCTGTGATATGAAAGTCTTTGATCAGGCTCGCGTCGAGATTCCAGAATGCAGGTGCACGCAGATTGGGTAGATACTCGCCCGCCGTGCCGAAGACATACTCCTGCGGGGCATTGAGGTTCGGATTCGCCCAGAAACTCTGATTCGTACCGAAGGCGGGTGTAAACGCCGCTGCATTAATCCAATCCGACGCAGTCTGGCCGCCGGGAACCGCGGTCGGATTTCCAACCAGATTAGGTCGGCAAGTAACTTGATTGCACGGTCCGCTGATGGAGAGTGGAACCCCGCTTTCTGCATTGACATTCCCGGCCACCCGCCAGCCACCTAGAATCGCTGCCGCGGGGCCGCCATGATTGAGCCATTGCCTTCCTTTCCCGACAGGCAAATCATAGCTGAAGGCAACGTTCAGCATGTGGGGAATATCGTCATACCCGATCGAGCGGTCAAGGTTGCGGTTTGCTGGGTCCTGGTAACCGCCGCCATTGATCCCCCCGGTCCCGCCGACGCTGCTGGTCAGACCGGCCCGTCCGCCGATAATGCCTGTATTCGATTGAGCGATTGTGTCGAAAAGCTGCGATGCAAGTTGTTCCACAGAGGCGTTATAAATTCTTTTGGAGTAGGTGTACGCCGCGAGGAATGTAAGTCCGTTAGACAAGCGTTTCTGCAATTTGACGTTCAGCCCGTTGTAAATGGACGCGCCGTCGTACATCGTCTGGCTGAAAAGAGAACCAAAGAATGGATAGGGCCGCAGCAGTTGAGCTAGCGGAATGCTGGAGCTGCCCCAAACCTGCTGTAAAAGCGCCGCCTGCGCGCCTGAAAAATAGTTGGTGATGGGAACGTTCGCATTGATCTGCGTTCCGTATTTGATGATGTCTGCCTCAGGCACTAAGTTGAACTGCCGCCAGGCTTCGCCTGCCAGATGAACGCCGTGATTTCCTACATAACCAACGCTCATCACCATATCGCCTGGCAGCTCGCGTTCAATCTGAAACGTGTAAATCTGAACGTAGGGGTCCTTGGCAGGCGGATAATAGAACTGTATAGAAGCTCCGTAAGATGGATCGTAGTTGAAGGCTGGCGGCTCCTGGTTAGCCGGTATGGGCGGTATGGTCAGAGTCGCTTTATTGACGGTGGTATTGCTCAACGGAAAGGCAACACATTCTCCCGAATATTCACCGCATTGATTCGGATAGAAGCTGCCGGTCCAGTTACTAAACGATTGCCATTGTGCTCCCGGCTGGATTCCTTGCCCAACATTATTGATTGCGTTGATGGCGTTTGTGTACATCATGTTATAACTGCCACGTATAACGGTCTTCTTGTCCTTGAAAGGAGTCCAGGCAAAACTGAATCGCGGCGCAAGGTCGGCCAGGTGAGGCGGTGCAATAGCTGCGCCCTGCGGAATGAGCGCCGATCGTCCTTCGTATACCATCTCGCCCGGCAGGCCGGTTGTCGTATTCAGACAGTCGAGGCAGAAATTGGATTCCGGACCGTAGCGTGACTTCCAAAAGAAAACCATGTCGTCTCGAAGCCCGTACGTGAAGGTTAAGTTCGGCAGAACGCGGTATTCGTCCTGAAGATACAGACCCCAATATGGATACGTTGAATAAGCCTGGGCCGTGATGCCGGTAGAAGAATTCGCAACCGCGCCCAACATGAATTGCTCTAAGCCATTGCCCCCAAGGCCCGAAGTCGGATCGTTGGTTAGGCTGCCGTTGAAGACCAACGTGGAAGGATCGCTGATTTCGCGTCCCTGTTGATCTTTGCGATACATGAAGCCGGTCTTGATCGTGTGTTTCCCGATAATCTTTGTAACATCGTCCAGGATCGTGTAAGAATCATTCGCCTGCCGCTGATTCGCCCATCCGGCGGAGCCGAAAGTGGAGTTTGCCCCTCCGGGCATCGTGATCGAAAACGTAGGCGCCGGCGTGAACTGGCTCAAGAAAATTTGTGAAGGTGCTAAAACCTGCTCTGTCTGCGATAAGTCTGTCACGCTGTTCGGGAAGCCGGATTGGTTCGGATGTGTATTGAAGACCTGGCGGCTGAAGCTTATCCGGAATTCGTTGAAAAACGTCGGACTGAAGATGTAAGTATGTCCAATGCCGGCAACCTCGCTGGTAAATGTATACGGGGTGATTCCGCCGTATCCTGTGTACGGTACAGTAGCTCCCGTCCAGGGCGTTCGATAAATGTTGTATTGGCCTGGAGCCGATAAGAACTCAACGAAAAGACGACTTTTGTCGCTGATTTCGTGATCGAACTTCACCGAAATATTCCAAGGGTCTTGACTGCTCGCGACAGGTCCCAAATAGTTATTACAGATTGCGTACCCGTTCTTTCCCATGGGACAAGAACTCAATGGATCCACAAAGTTTGGCAGTGGATACGATTTCATGAAATAGGCCGCAACAGGATCTAAGCGGCTAGCAGGAATCTGCGTGGAGAACTGGCAGGTCGGTGTTGACGAAGCGGCAATGACAGTGTTGAGGCACCCGTTTGGCACTAACGGTGTACCAAAGGCGGTGCGCTGAAACGTTCCGTTGGCGTTCGGTCCCACTGTGCTGTAGGGATCGTAAATGCCGTAATTTGCAGAGGAGGGATCTTCACTGAAGTCTCCATTGCGCATGGCCTGCGTCGGCACGTTAAATACCTGCTGACCGCTGAGATGGAGAATGGTCTTGTCCACCGATACAAAGAAAAACGTTTTGTTTTTGCCGTTGTAAAGCTTGGGCAGGATAACCGGACCCCCAAAGGTACCGCCGAAATCGTTGTAATGCAGTACCCGGTTATTCAACGTCCCGCTCTCGCCCACCGAAGTAAATGGATTCCGGGCGCTTGTTGCGCTATTTCGGAGGAACTCGTATAAATCGCCATGGGGTTGATTGGTTCCCGACTTCAGCACCACATTGAAGACACCACCGCCGGTTCTGCCATACTGCGGTGCTATACCTTCAGTGATCGCCTGAAATTCGGTGACCGAATCGGGCGACGGATTGACGGCAATGTTCTCCACTAACCCGGACAGATTCAAATAGCCATCCAGATACCAGGCGTTGGCGCCCCCTTGGCCTCCATTGACCGAAACGTCGGAGCCCTGCGCATGGCTCGGATCGGGAAATGTTCCATCCTGGCTGTTGAAGCCGAAGTTGCTGCCTGGGGGACCAGCGACGTTCGAGACACCCGGCAATAAGAAAACGAGCTGCTGTAGATCTCGCCCTTGTACAGGCGTGTCATCGATGGCACGCTGCGGGACCGTTGTCGAGAAGTTCGAGGGAGCCGTCTCGAGCAGAGGCGTCGCCGCGGTCACCTCGATCTGTTGCTGCGACGATCCCACCTTGAGAGTGGCGTCGAAGCGAATCGCCTGGCCGGCTGTCGCTTCCACATCGCTGCTCTGGATTACGGCGAACCCGGGTGCGTGAATCCGGACTGTATATCGGCCTGGCACCAGCCCGATTACTTCGTAATATCCCGTCTGGTTTGTGGTCGTGGGCGAAGTGACATTGGTGCTCTGGGACGTTACAGTGACCGTCGCGCCGGGAATCCCGGCGCCTTGCGGATCAACCACAGTTCCAACGATCGAACTTCTCTCCAATTGCCCGAATGCGGATACCGCCAAGGCGAAAAACAAGAGCACTCGTTGAGCTCGATAACGGCCGATCATAGATCCCCTAAGCGTTGCCTTGACGGCCAACAAATTATTAAGTTGTCACGCGTGTCTAAAATACAAAATACAAAATGATGTGTCAAGATCTTCTTTGAGGTTCATGTGGATTTGAAGACCGTGCCACCCGCCAGAGCGGCTCCCAGCCGCTCATTGATTGATCTTGAACCGAATATGCCGGTGGCTCAAGGTCTGCCGGATCGTATCTATTCCGCGCTGAAGCATCGCATTCTGACCTGCTCTTTGCAGCCGGGTCAGCGATTAATGGAAAAGGATTTATCTCTGGAACTCGGCGTATCGCGCACTCCGCTGCGCGAAGCTCTGAACCGGCTCGCACTGGAACAGCTGGTGTTCCTCACGCCTTATCGCGGTTATGCGGTCACGCCGGTTCTGCTGGACGATATACGGAAGCTGAGTGAACTTCGATTGATCGTCGAAGCGGAATCGGCTGCCTTGGCGGCCCAACGCGCAACTGATGAAGATCTAGTTGCCCTGGAGAAAACAGCGACGCTGCGCTATCAACCTGGAGATCGCGCTACGTACGAGCAATATTTGCGCGACAACAGCGCCTTTCACCAGGCGCTCGTTCGAAGTACGCGAAATGAACGGTTGGAATTCGTTGTGGCTTCGGTGCTCGATCAAATTCAGAGGCCGCTTTACCTGGGCCTGGACGCGGGGCTAGACGCCGAGACCGCAACCGCCGAGCATTACGAATTAGTTGAGGCAGTCAGGAAACGCGACGCGTCGAAGGCACGGCAAGTCATGGCCGATCAGATCCGGCGCGCAGAAATGCGGATTTTGGCGGTAGTTTCGGCAGCGAAACCCGCGAGCATTTAATGTTTTGTATTTTGTATTAATACATGCCCCTCCCGATCCTTCCTGCCTGGCTTCGTTTGGCAAAAGCGATGTCTTTGGTCTGTGCCCTTGCTTATCCGGCGTTCAGCGTCGATGTTCCCGGCGATGCCTTCATCCGCGAGCATTATGTGAAATACGATTTCAACCTGGAGATGAGAGACGGCGTTCACTTATTTACAAGCGTGTACGTTCCACAGAACGCGCAAGGTCCCTGTCCCATTCTTCTGATTCGCACGCCATACAGCATTCGGCCCTACGGCGAGGACGAATATCCGAAAACGCTCGGACCTTCCGACGTTTTCGCGCGCGACGGAGGATACATCTTCGCCTATCAGGACGTTCGCGGCCGATTTCATTCGGAAGGCAAGTTTGAGGAGGTGCGTCCGTACAAGACGAAAAAGAGCGGTTCGCAAGACACGGACGAGAGCACCGATACGTGGGACACGATTGACTGGTTAGTCAAGCACATTCGCGGTAATAACGGCAAAGTGGGGATGTGGGGGATCTCCTATCCCGGCTTTTACGTGTCGGAAGGAATGATCGACGCGCATCCGGCGCTGGTGGCCGTCTCGCCTCAAGCTCCTGTAGGCGACTGGTTTCTTGGAGACGATTGGCACCACAATGGGGCGCTATTCCTGGCGCATGCGTTTCGCTGGTTTTCTGCGAATGATCGGGCCGGGAATGACACCACAGGCCGAACATTGCAGCGGAATTTCGAGTACCCGACTCCCGACGGTTATCGCCTTTTTTTGAAAGAAGAAACGCTATCCAATATCAACGACGACCTTCTGAAGGGTTCCGTTGACTACTGGGCGGCCTTCCGTGACCATCCGGACTACGACCAGTTCTGGAAAGAGAGAAACGTTCCGCAATACTTGAAGAACATCAAACCGGCCGTGTTGACGGTCAGCGGATGGTTTGACGCGGAAGACATGTACGGTGCGCTTGCAACGTTTCGCGCGGTCGAGGCGGACGGAAAAGCTCCGTTCAATGGCATCGTCATGGGACCTTGGTTCCACGGCGGATGGGAGGCCAGCGATGGAGATTCGCTGGGCGCGGTTACGTTCGGTTCAAAGACGGCCGAATTCTATCGCAAGCAAATTGAGTTTGCCTTTTTCCAGCATTATTTGAAAGGAGTCGCTTCCGAACCGCTGCCTAAGGCGTACATGTTCGAAACAGGAACCAACCGCTGGCAAAAATTCGACGCCTGGCCGCCGCGCGCCGCTCATCCCGGCACGCTCTACCTGGCTGAGAACGGAGCACTTCAGTTTGATTCGCCTCCAAAGAATGAAGTTGATGCGTTTGATGAGTACACGAGTGATCCGGCGCATCCCGTGCCATCAGTCGGGTACATCGCGGATACAATGACTCGCGAATACATGTTAGACGATCAGCGTTTCGCGTCTACTCGCCCCGACGTCCTGACCTATCAAACACCGCCGCTTACAATCGATGTTACTTTTGGGGGCCCCATAGGAGTTACGCTTTACGTTTCAACGACCGGAACGGATTCCGACTTCGTTGTGAAGTTAGTGGATGTTTATCCGGACGACTATCCCGATCCCTCGCCGAATCCGGAGAAGCTGAAGATGGGCGGTTATCAACAACTCGTGCGCGGAGAGCCTTTCCGAGGTAAATTCCGCAACAGTTTCCAGCAGCCCGAGGCCTTCACCCCCGGCAAAATCGCAAAGATCGATTACACGATGCCCGACGTCTTCCACACCTTCCGGCGCGGCCATCGCATCATGGTGCAGATTCAGAGCTCCTGGTTTCCTTTGGTCGATCTCAATCCGCAGACATTTACGAACATCTATAAAGCGGAACGTTCGCAATTCCACAAGGCAAACGAGAGGGTCTATCGCTCCGGAGCGACAGCCTCGGTATTGCGGGTGAACGTTCTTCCGTCGCAGTGAAGCACGTCCACAATACCCCGGCCGAAAACATGCGCAGCCTGCTTTTTTGTACGTGCCTGTTACTGCTGGGTTCATATGTGGAAGCTCAGGACACTTCGGATCCTCTCGTCGCTCAATTAGACGCGGCTCTGCGCTCGAACGACGAAGCGCAGTTACACACCTTAGAGCAGAAGCTGTTGGCGACAACGGCTTCAACGAGTACGCTCCTGCAGGCCGGCATTCTCCTGGCACAAAACGATAAATTGACCGATGCCGCCACTATTTTCGAGCGATGTTCGCAGCAGGACCCCTCCTCGTTTGAAGCAAAGTATAACTTGGCGTTAACACGGATTGGGTTGCAGGAATACCCAACTGCGTTAGAGGCGCTCAATTCCACCAAGCCCGCGGATGCAGATCAGAAAGCGGCAGTTGAATATCTTACCGGGAAGGTGTTCCTGGCCACGAATCATCTTCGCGAGGCGCAAAAACTATTGGCTGACGCTTATGTGCGCCGGCCAGGCGAAGAGAATTATGCGCTGGATTTGGCTCTGCTCTATATTCGATCCGCCGCATACGTGCCGGCCATCGACGTTCTTCGCGCTTCCCTGACTGCGCATCCACGATCCCGAGAATTATCCTTGGAGTTAGCCCTCGCTGACGTGTTGGCAGACCGCTACGCCGATGCAATCGCGCTCAGCCGTAAACTACAGCAACAAGATCCAGCGTCTTCCATCCCGACGGTGATCGTTGCGTTTTCGTACTGCAGCGAAAAGAATTATCAAGCTTGCGCCGATGAATCGTCTGCCGGGTTAAGAACTCCTCAACCTCATCCGTATCTTTATTATTTACGCGCGCGAGCCCTTTGGGATTCGGGCGCGATCGATCACTCCAAGATCTTAGAGGACCTCTCTACGGCGATCCGGCAGATGCCGAAGTGCAGCGTCTGCCTTCTGCTCCGAAGCAGAATTTATGAAGCCGCTCACGATGCTTCTTCCGCAATCGCAGATCTGAAGAGAGTTGTGGACCTCGATGCGGAAACGGGTTCGGCATGGTACCGGCTGTCCATCCTCTACCGCAAAGCCGGGCTGCTGGCGCAAGCTTCCGATGCGCTCGAGCATTACCGTTCCATCCACAATGATGAAACAAAGCAGGAAATCGAGAGTTTTCGGACGCACTTTATGGACGGCGTGCATTCCAAAATCAATTAGTAAAAGGAGAGCTCCTGAATATCATGGCGAAGGCAATTCAGATCTTTTGGCGTCTGTTCTTTTTTGCGCTGTACACCGTACCTGCTCTGTCTCAGATCACGGATGCCAATCGATCGGCAATCGACGCAGCCGTTGCAAAAGTTCTGGCGAAAACCGGTGTCGCCAGCGCTTCGATCGCGATCGTCGAAGGCGGCAAACTTGCATACGCGCAGGCCTACGGCTTCTCTAATTTGGAACGCAAACAACCCGCTACCACAGCCATGCGCTACAAAATAGGCTCCAACAGTAAGCAGATCACGGCAACCGCGATCCTGCTGCTATCTGACGAGGGAAAGATCTCACTCGATGATCCGGTCTCCCGTTTCTTTCCGGACCTGACACGGGCCAACGAAATAACAATTCGCGAATTGCTATCCCATACTTCCGGGTATGAGGATTACTATGCCCTCGATTACGTCGCCCCTTATATGGCACAGCCAACCACGCCGGAGAAAATTATGGACACCTGGGCGAGAAAACCGTTGAACTTCGATCCCGGAACCCAGTGGCAATACAGCAACACGAATTACGTGATTGCCGGGGCGATTGTGGAGAAGCTTACCGGTCAATCGCTCATCGACTTTATCCGCACGCGGATCTTCGAGCCGTTAGGGATGCGATCGCCCATCGATGCCGATCGCCAGCCGTGGAGCAAGGAAGATCCGACAGGCTATACGCGTTTTGCGCTCGGGCCGCCGCGCGTGGCGCAACCGGAAGGCGCCAATTGGATTTTCGCGGCCGGTGAGTTAGCGATGACGCCTAGCGACATGGCTCTCTGGGATATCTCGCTGATGAACGGCACCATTCTGAAGCCCGAGCTTTTGAAACAACTGACCACCGAGGTCCATTTGAAAAACGGAGCCGGAACGGGCTATGCGCTAGGGCTGGGCATCGGCCGCTCCGACGGTCACCGCGTATGGAGTCACGGCGGAGGCACTTCCGGCTTCATCAGCTCGAACACCACGTATCCCGACGACCGGATGGCGATAACTGTATTCACGAATGCAGACCACCCAGCGTCACACGAAATTGCGCAAGAGATTGAGCACATTCTGCGGAGCCCAAACGTAGACCCAAATGCCCCCAAAGCTCTCGCGCTGGTTGAAAAGGTGTACCAGCAGCTCTCTGAAGGTGAATTGGACCGTTCGCTCCTTACCAGCGACGCAAACGCCTACTTCACCGACCAAGCAATCGCCGATTACGCAGCTTCTCTGAAGCCGCTTGGACCGCCTTCTAGTTTCAAGGAGACCGGCGCGAGCGAACGCGGTGGCATGAGTTATCGATTTTATCGACTGCAGACGAAATCGCAAGCATTGACCCTCTCCACATTTATTACTCCGCAGGGGAAGCTCGATCAGTTCCTTATCTATCCAGCGCCGCAGCCGTAATTTAACGCGCCACGAAGTATCCCTATACGGCAAAGTTATCTCGATTGGGCCGGGTGGGTACCCGCGTTTGGACCTAGCAACCCGTACACGTCCACTTCGCTTCTCGCGCCAATATACACTCTGCCATTTACGACCGTTGGAGTCGCGAACCGGATCGATATGCCCGCCCGGTCGCGATCAGAGAATTCGTCGCTAGTGTATAACTCTCTCGCAATATCGGTGGCATCGAAAGCATGCAGGATTGCAATCTTCTCCGGGATCGCTTCCCAGTTCCGGCCGGAGACAGTCCAAACGATTGCATCCTTGTCGCCGTTGGCCGAAATGGTCGGCGTTGCACCAGGGTCAAAAGGGCCTCCCGGCGCCCGTGTCGTAAGCTTCAGATGTCCGTCTTGTAAGGTGAATTCCTTGAGAACATCTTTGTTCGCAAAGACGTACACATGATGATTCCAGTAGGCTGGCGCTGCGAGCAAGCTTCCGCCCAAACGAATAGCGTCGACCACGGAATTACTATTCCGCTGCAATTTGCCCATGTCATCGCTATCGATCGCATACAGCGTGCCACCTTTTCCGCCAATCAGCACCAAATGGCGATGTCGTCCCGGCTGATCCGGCAGGAGAAGCGGACCACCCGAGCCCAGATCATTGTCCACCTTGTTCAACTCTTCTTGATCGACAGGCGTAAAGTAATCGCGCACTGCCAGATGGCCGTTCACCAGATTCAGTTTGAGAAGCGTATCGCCGTAGTCCGGTCCCTGAGGAGCATCGAATTTTCCGTTTCCCGTGGCTACAAATATGTTTCCACTCTGATCCGCCGCCGGACCGGTGTCAGACGCCCAAATACCACTCTGTTTGTCGTTGGGGGAGGTATTGAATACTGCTTTTTGTTCCAGTGATCGCACGTCGTACGCCATCACCCAACCGTGGTAGTCGCCAACGTCGCAGGATGACCCCCAACTCAGATACACGTTTCCCGCGCTAAGTAATAGCCCAGCTCTCGGGTTTTCGAGCAATGAGTCGAAATCGATATTCTTCCCTGATCCATGTGCTTTCACGGATGCGTGAACATCTATAGGACTTCCGGTGCGCTCGGCACCGCTAGTTATATCAATCGCATGGAGACGCTGGACATAGTTAAAGCCTAAACTCTTGCTGCCAGTCTTTGAGCGAGCTAAAACATAGAGCGTTCCGGTGCCCACGTCAATTACAGGCGTGGAAGTGATGCCGACTTCGGGATTGATAAACGGGCATCGAACGTCACGCCCATCCACAGTGGTTACGCCTTGGTCAGGCTTCGTAAAATTGACGTGCCAGAGCGGTGTCCGCGGCTGTCCTTCGGCGTCGAACGCGTAGATACTATCATGTTCGGTGGCTACGAAAACGACCTTGTGCATACCTTTGCCTTGGATCTGCACGTCAGACAGGTACAACGGTTGAGCGTATACGTCTCCATCAACTCTCAGAGAAAAAAGCTTTCCAAACTGGCTAGAGTTCACGTTGCGCGGCGTCAGGATCATCTCGCGTAGATTCGCTCCCGTACGAGAGTTGTCGTACTGAGAAGTCGTCACCTGCGCTGTGCCGTATCCGCACAGAGTTGCTGCAAATAACGTGAAGGCAAGGAGACGTGTCCTGGCCGGAGTTGACAGGTCGGTCCTCATATAAGTAGCTTACTACATAGCCATGCCGCATTCTGTAGCACAGATTTTCGCCCCATCCGGCTAGAGGCGGAACGAAGGTCAGGAAACCGTTTACAAGGGTTATAACGCCACCCGCGATTATATTCGCTGGCCGGTTCGCTCTAAACGGAAGCAGTCAACACGCCAGAATCATGGCGATGGGTATTTCCATCAAGACCGCTGAACCCATCAGAGCCCATGGAGAGAGGCTCGAATGAATGTCGCGAGCCAGCAATAGCGAACGGGGCAACGACGTCCGCCATACAGGTATTTCAATAGCGCGAAGGCCCACAATAGAGACAACCGTTTCTTTGTGCCAGGCATGTCAACCTCCCACGCAATAGTCACGGTCCCGCGCGGCAAGAGAATACCGTGTAACAAGGAGAATATCCAATGAAACACAACGCTATGTTAACCATCGCGTCTCTGCTCTCGATCCTCTTCACGACGTTTCACCTGACGGACGACATCGTTCGGGGAATGGAGCCAGGGACGCTTTCAAACCTCATTGCGGTGCCCATCCTGGTCGTCTGGCTGTACGGAACGCTGGCGCTGGCTGAAAGGCGATCGGGGTACGTCATCATCCTCCTCGGGTCGCTCCTTGGGTTGGTCGTCCCTGTCATCCACATGAAGGGCGCGGGAGTCGGAGGCGCGATCGCCAAGTCAAGCGGAGCCTTCTTCTTTATCTGGACACTCCTCGCTCTCGGCGTGACTGCACTCTTCTCCGTCATCCTCTCGGGGCGCGGACTGTGGGAGCATTTGACACGGCGGGCCGCCGCGCAGCACAAACAAGGTGCGAGTGCATGAGGGTTGCTCGCTGAGTATGCTTATCGAGATTCGCCACGGGTTCAATTCGCGATTGTGGCGGATGACGGGCAAACCGTAGATTGGCGCGGCAATCACGAAAACCGGCGGGCCCCGCCGGTCCAACTTCCTGTTTGCCGACAATTCAGGAGCTGAGCTGACGTCGCGGCGGCTTTCGAACCACGGTAGCCAGAAAGGCGTTTTTCGGGATCTTGAGTTCTCAATCTACGACATGCGCGTTATACGGCCAAGTGCAATCTAACAGAGGCATAGCTCTGCGGTTGGCGGCCAGCAAGAAGTGAGCACTCCCAAACGTCATCTCGCGAATCTGGGTTGGCCATCCTGTGCGATATGACCTAACACTTTGCGTGTCTGCAACAAATCCGAAGGAGGACTAATAGCCGCTTGTTCCGCCAAGCCCTCTTAATGTGCCTTGTGCATCTGTCGCTCTGGAATAGAATCAGCTAACAGCTTATGGCGCTTTCTGCAGGAACTCGTCTTGGCCCGTACGAGATCGTGGCGGCGATCGGGGCGGGCGGCATGGGCGAGGTCTATAAGGCACGCGACGCCCGGCTGGATCGCATCGTTGCTATCAAAATCTCGCAGGAGAAATTCTCCGAACGTTTCGAGCGCGAAGCTCGCGCCGTCGCTGCTCTGAACCATCCACACATCTGCACGCTTTACGACATCGGGACGGATTACCTGGTCATGGAGTACATTGAGGGCAATCCTATCAAGGGGCCGCTCCCTCTCGATCGTGCGCTCAAGTACGCGGTGCAGATCTGTGAGGCGCTCGATGCCGCGCATCAGAAAGGCATCACTCACCGCGACCTGAAGCCCGGCAATATCCTGGTTACCAAGGCGAGCATTAAGCTGCTGGATTTCGGGCTGGCGAAACGGAGCCGTGATCGAGAGGCAGCGGTTCTCGGTGCCACGATGACAAAGGCGCCGACTGGCGAGGGACGAATCGTCGGGACGCTGCACTACATGTCACCAGAGCAACTCCAAGGCCAAGAGGCGGATCCGCGCAGCGACATCTTCTCGTTCGGTGTTGTTCTTTACGAGATGCTGACAGGAAAACAGGCGTTTGCGGGGACCAGTCCGGCCAGCGTAATGGGCGCCATTCTGGAGCGCGAAGCGCCTTCAGTTTCGAGTGTTGCTCCCCCGGCATTGGATCACGTGCTGCGCCGCTGCCTGGCGAAAGACCGGGAGAATCGGTGGCAGACCGCACGTGACCTGAAAGCCGAACTGGAGTGGATCGCGTCGAGCGACTCCGTCGCGCTCCGGACGGTTCCGCGGCGCGCGCTTTTTCCCTGGATTGGAGGGATCGCTGCGGGTGCGTCGGTCGCCGGGCTCGCGACATGGGCTTCGCGCGGCAAAAGCGTGCCGGCTCTCACGAGGCCTATTCGATTCCGACTCGAGCCTCCTCAAGGCACATCGCTCGAACGTGTGATCATCCGGCAATCTCTCGCGCTCTCTCCGGCAGGCGGCCATGTCGCGATGATTGCGGCCGGCGAGCACGGCCCAATGATCTGGGTTCAGCGGCTGGATTCCGTTACCCCGTTGCCGCTCCCGGGAACCGAGGGCGCAGGAATGGTGTTCTGGTCGCCCGACGGGCAAACAATCGGCTTTTGGGCAGGGGGCAAATTGAAGAAGATCGCCGTTGAAGGAGGAACGCCACTTTCCATTTGCGATCTCTCCGGAGCCTCGTCCGGCACCTGGAATCAGGACGGCACGATTGTTACCGGACAGATGCGCCACGATCTTCCCTCGAACGTCATTTCGGTCAGGTCGGGCGCCATCAGCCCGTGGAAGGTCCTTTTGTGGCCGAAGTTTCTTCCCGATGGAAGGCGCTTGCTGTATGTAAGAGGAGACCCTAAGGCGGGCGGCTTTCGGGCCTATGCGGCGGACTTATCAACGGGCCGGGAGAGTGCGCTCATGCTGACCGACACTCAGGTGATCTTCGTGCCTGACCAGGTGAAAGGCGGCGATCAAGGCTATCTTCTTTTCGGTCGCAGTTCCACGCTGCTGGCGCTGCGTTTTGATGCAGAGCGGCTGCAGGTCGCGGGCGATCCCGTGCCGGTCGCAAAGGAAGTTCCGTTTTTCGAACCGACGGCGTGGTCCGAATTCGATGCATCGGCCGACGGCATCCTGATCTATTCCACTGGGTCGGAAAAGGCGCAGCTCACCTGGTTCGACCGCAGCGGGCGCGAGTCGGGAACGCTGGGCAATCCACAGGGTTTTCCGGGCGATCTAAGGATCTCGCCCGATGGCAAGAAAGTCGGCGTTGGCGTTTTGGACTTCAGCGCTGGGGGCTCGGATATCTGGGTCTACGATCTCTCGCAAGGTACCGCCGAACGTGTGACGTTCGGATCTTCGTCGGGAGCACCGGTCTCGGGAGGGCCGGTCTGGTCGCCTGACAATACGCGCATAGCGTTCTTCGTCGTAACGGCGTTAGTGGCGCCCCAGCTAAGAGTAAAGACTGTTACCGACCGCGGGAGCGGCGAACAGTTCCCGCCGGGTCCATTTCAGATGCCGTGCGATTGGTCGTCCGACGGCCGCTGGATTTTTTTCACGACCGGCGGCGCCGAAAACGGAGAAATCTGGCTGGCGTCGGCCAAGGATCGGCAGATCATGCCACTGCTGCAGGCCCCGTTTGACAGCGCGTCCCCCACCTTGTCTTCGGACGGGGCGTACCTCGCTTTTTCCACCAACGACACTGGGCGCTACGAAATCTATCTGCAGCGGTTTCAGGGAGGTGACTCGCCGAAGCTCCTTGGGGAGCGACGCCGCGTGTCCCACAACGGTGGAAACTTCCCGCGCTGGCGGCGAGACGGCAAGGAGCTTTTCTTCCTTTCTCCGGAGGACCAGCTCATGGCAGTCGCGGTCAAAGCGGGGCGCCAGCCAGAGTTTGGGCCTCCTGCTGCGCTCTTCCGGCTGCCGCCATTTCGCACGTCTGTGGGAATCGGAGCATATGACGTGAGCCACGATGGCCAAAAGTTCCTCTTGCCAGTCTCGAAAGGGACCAGCCCTCCCTTGCAGGTGGTCGTCAACTGGCAGGCCGGGCTGCAGGAGTGACCGCCGTACGCGTTTACTTGTGCGCGTATCGTGAGGTTACCGTAGGTCGCGCAGCCGTTCAGTCTCGTTGGGCGGGTGTGAACTACGCCAGATTCCCGCGCCGCATACGATCGCAGGCAACGGCAGCGTTGACCAATACACTTCAGATGCACGAGTAGTCGGCATGTCGTACATGTGCTCCTTCCGGATTGCGCCAGGATGACGAGCGAGTCGGAAATTGGCTGATCTTAGCTTCAAGTGTTTACTTTCAGGTCGCTAGACTAATCGCTTACTCATTTGCAGGCACTCTGAGGCGATTCCGACAAGTTCAGCTTTGTCCCAGATCTCCGGAGTCCAGCCGAGCTTTGCGTAGTAGCCGACGGCTTCCGGAGCTGCATTCACATAAAGCGTCAGGATGCCCAAGCGTCGCGCGTAATTCTCAACGAACGTCGAAAGCACGCGGCCGTGACCTTGTCCCTGGAGCTCAGGCTCGATTGCCACAAGCCGTACGGCGCCGGTTCCATTGCCGAAATCGTCAATTCGAACTGTTCCAATCGCTCGACCACTCAACCTCAGAAGCAAGGGGTGATTGGCCGTGCTGTATTCGTCTGCATGAGTCTCGTCGTAGTTAGTGAGTCCTCTTCGTTCCCAGAGAACCCTTCGACGGATCGAGTGATATTCATACCAATCGCGTTCGGCCGTCACTTCAACGAGTTGGTAATCAACGGATATCCCAGCAGCTTACCCCATCGACCTTCGACTGCAAAAGCAGCACGATCCAGGCCCCGGTCAAGGATGACGGGCACCCGCTCAATTGAGGGTCAGCGACGATGCAGCCCAGCTTTCTGGCCTCAAAGATTTGCAGAACGTCCTGCGAACTTCCGGCATACCTCCCGAACGACGCGCTAACTGAGAGCTGGACGAACTGCGATCTGGGACGCTGCCAATGTCCGAGTTGCCGACCATCATGGAAGTAGCCCACACGCCTCGATTGCCAACTTTTTAGATTGAAGTTGGGTACCGTTCCCCGCGGCTTCGACGATGGATACCATCGAGTGGAGGCAGAGAATGAACAAGATCACACCGTTTCTGTGGTTCAACGACAACGCCGAAGACGCCGCGGAGTTTTATCTCTCGGTATTTCCGCAAGCGAAAAAGCTGGGGGAGCTGCGTTCGAGCGGCGTGGGGCCTTGGCCTGCCGGAAAGATCGCGACCATCACCATCGAACTTATGGGCCAGCAGATGACGTTCCTCAATGGTGGCCCCGCGCAGGCGCTCACGCCGGCTTTCTCGTACTCCGTCGCATGCAAGGACCAGGCCGAGATCGACCGCTACTGGGACAAGCTGCTTGAGGGTGGCAAGGCCATGGCCTGCGGCTGGCTGACGGACAAGTTCGGCCTGTGTTGGCAGATTGTTCCGGAGAAGATTGGCGAGATCCTGAAGCATCCCAACGCGATGGCTACGATGATGAAAATGGTGAAGTTCGACATCGCCACGCTGGAGGCCGCGGCGAAAGAGTAAGCGCCAGCGGCTTACCGCCCACGGCAAAGGCTCTTTTTCGCTAGCGACGCCGGCCTCTGTAACCGCTGCGACTATCAGAGCACGATGTTCAAAAGTGTGTTCTGTCCGAGTGGCTGACCACCTCCGACCCGGCGTGATAACCGTGCCGGTTCGCAACATATCGGGTTTGCGACCAATCGCGAACCAGCACGTGAGGGATTGCCTTGGACGTGCCGCGCGAAAGCGCAGCAGTTTCGGAGTCAATCCCAAATCACTCAAGTTATGTGTAGTTGTGAACGAGCTTTGCCAACGAAGGACTTTAGTGGTCCCAATCGCATCGCCGCTCATCACGCCAATCACACCCATCAATTCGTCGCAGAGAATGCTTGACGACATATTCCCCGACGGCATTACCGAGCGCCTGCCCGGCATTGCAATCTGTCCGAAAATGAATCCCGCCCAACACGCGAGCGTTTACTATTTCTTCGAGAGCTGCGGAAAAGCTCGAAAAGCTGCGCATTTGTCCGGGCAGCGCGTCACTTGTAACAGTAATTGCGGTGTTCTCGCCAAAGTAGTGAGAAAGGACTCGGGCCGCGGCGCCGCTGGCGCAAGAGTGGGCCGATGGGTAGCCCGGGAATGGCGGAGTAACGAGAAGCGGGGTCCACGTTGGATCAGCCAGGGTCTCGGGATTTCCATCTGTGTCCGCCAACTGAATCGCCGTGATCGGCCGCCACGATACATACGTGTATTTGGCATCCCAGCAGCCAATCATGGAATCGGACATGGCCAGATTCACCTGCGCGAGCAGATGTGCAGTTTGCAACAGGTTGAAATGATGCTTGTCGGCGAGCGAAAGCGCAACGGGATCCCAGAAGTCGGGCGGATTGCCCGGATTCCAGAAAAGCGCAGCATCGGTTTCATCGGGTGTACGGCTAGTGCTGGACTTGCTTCCCATAACTTTGATTTCATTGAAATCCACTGTGTATTCGGAAGCTATCTAAGACGGGAGGCGCCGAAGGCCGAAACTGCGATGGTGACTGAATGACCCATGGAGTCATGTGCGCGAGTTGCGGAGTAAGACCTGGCGCGAATGCCGGCGGCGTCGGGCGCCATTCTCCCGGAGCGGTTCCGCCGGTGAATGGTGGCAGAGTTTGGGCGAACCCATCGTTGCTGCGCCAAGCCCAGATCGCATCGGCAACCGTCTGGCCCCACTCAATTCCCTTTTGAATCGATTCGGAGCGCTCGGCGCCCCAACCGCGAGAGATGCCCATCAGGGATGCCGACCGCTGTTGATCCAGTATGTCCGATTGTGCCGGATACAGACGAATCAAAATAGCGTAGGCCGCTTGTACTGCGGCGGCACGTTTCGACGCGTTTCGAGGACCCGTGCGCCAGACATGAATAGGAGTGTACCGCGGGTCGATGCCGTTCACCGCATCGAAAACCGCCGCCTGCACAATGGCGGTGCTCCGCGTTGAAACAGGCGCTGGCGTTCCAGGCGGCGTGAGCGTCGCTTCGAGCATGATGTGATTCCAGTCCGCCACTTCATCGGCTAGCCCGATTCCACAGCTAACGAGCAGGAGAACGGATAAACCGATCGTGTTGACGCACTTTTCGAGTGTTGACATGTGTGATAGTCCTTTTTTGTGATTGTTTTGCTGAAGTGGGTTGCAGTTGACGGTCTTGCTTGCTTACGCACGCCGTTCAGTTTCGGCGTGTTTCGAGGAAAGCCCGAGCGTTCTGAAGTTCAAGTCTTTGCGTATCAGCGTGTCCGCATAACTGAAGCAACTGCGAATAGAGTTGTTTTGCCTTCTTTGGATCGCGACAAATTTCAGCCGAACGCCCGACCCCATAAATCGCGTTGAATCGATTTGGGGAACTCCGCAGCACTGCCTCGAATTCGAGAAGCGCACGCGCCGGCTGATCCAGCTCCATAAGTAATTCGCCGAGAAGCTCACGCGCCGGTAACACTGGACCTGGAGTTACGGGATGTTTTTCCATTGTGTCTTCGAGATCGGCTGCAGCTCGCATCGAGCGCAATGCTGATTCCTGATTTCCTTCCGCATGCTTCAGCCATGCCACGGCAGCAAGCCGCTGAACTTCTACTTGCGCAGCCCAGTCGTAACCCTCTTGATGCTGTCGAATCGTCTGTTCAATCTCCGCCAGTTTTGCGATTTCGGCCCGGGCTTGAGCTATGTTTCCATCGTGCGCCGAGCCGAGCGCACGCGCGAAATGGACGATGGCCTCCGCATGACGAAAGTGCACCCAGGGAAACCATGCCGGCTGTACCTGAAGGGCAGCAGCTGCCGACCAGCGCCTCCGCTCGAGCGCATAGCGCGCGGGAATAGCAGCGAACGCATAGGCAGCTTGGAACACCTGTTGATCGACAGCTGAGGCGGATGCCGCTTCGTCAACGATGCGCTTCGCTTTCTCGTCTTGACAGGTCTGAAGGTAGGCGTAGGTGAGATAGTCCATCGCATGGAGTTGATCCTGCGAGTTAGCGCCCGGCCGAGTTTTCGCCATTTGGCTCTTCGCAGCGGCAGCGGAGGCCAGATTTGATTGAATCGACTCGTCCCACAGACCCAATCGCGTGAAGATATGCGACGGCATGTGGAGTGCGTGCGGCGATGCTGGAGCGATTTTCGCGTAGGTCCGTGCAGCGGGCAGCGCGAGAATCGCAAGCCGTGGCGAATCATAGCTGTGGATCAGGTAATGGGCGATGCCGGGATGGTCCGGCTCCTGCGGCAGGATGCGGTTCAAGATCGCCGCCGCTTGTTTCTGATCGGCATAGGTTTTGTCGGCCGGAGGCGCAGTTGCGATTAAGGCAAGCGCGTAGAAAATGGCGGCTTCGTGGTCTTCCGGATAGCGCGCCGAAAGCCGCTGCATAGCGTTACGCCACGCGAGCGCGCGCTGCCGATGGGGTACCTTGTCCGAATCCTTATAAAACTCTCCGATGGCGGCAATGTAGTCGCGTTCACGCTGTGTTTTGGCTCCAATCGAGTTAGCTTTTTGGATCGCAGCGATCCCTTTCTGCAGATCGGGCGGCGTGGGCGGAAACCATACGGGGTGATAGAGGCTCATCGCGATGCCCCAGTAAGCCATCGCGCAAGCCGGATCGACACGGATTACGGTGGAAAATGTCTTTTCCGCTTCGTCGTACCAGAACGAGTGGAGAAGGGCCACACCGTGTTCGAAGGTCTTCTGTGCCTCGGGAGTACAGGACACGGGAAAATGTATGTGCCCGACCTGGTGCTGATGATCCTCGAAGTTGGCAGCGCCGGGCACGGCGACGGCGATCAGGCCGCATAGAAACAAACCGCGACTCTGGAACAGATACTTGGGCATCTTGTGCGCGAGAACAGCTTCGCGGGTTTGGGCTAATATGGCAATGCAACGCAGGCGAAACGTAGGTGACATCGCATCTCATTGACTGATCTGGAGTTCCGGCGAGTGGTGAAAGATAATTAGCAGGTGTAAAATCGTACCTCAAACAAATGTCGAGCGTGGCAGCCAGGCCGGAATCGAGCGCTCTGGCCGGATTTTCCGGTTTGAAGCATTCGAGTTCCATGTCCAAGCGCGCGAGCTGGGAAGCACGTGCCGGCCAGCCGATCAGCGTGCTTGCCATGCTCCTGGAACGTCCCGGCGAGGTAGAATTCAGACCGCTAGTGACACACACGTGTGGGGCGGCGGACCCGAATTACGCGCTAGTCCTGGATGACCCGCTCGCCGAGGCACATACGTCGCTGGCGTTCGTGACGCTCTACTACGATCGCGACTGGGCCGACGCTGAGCGTGAATTCTGGCGCGCTATCGAGTTGAATCCAAACTACGCAAATGGGCACACGGGTACGCCGAGTTCCTGTCGCTGGTGGGCTGCCATGCAGACGCTAATCGCAGAATCGGAACGCGCCCGGGAACTCGATCCGCTGACCATCTTGGAATTAGCGGTGGGCGCATCCGGGCCAACAACAGGGGCGTCGTTTTCCATCCTTAAGGCTTGAACAGCCCCACTCGATCCGGCGGCTTCTAGTTTCTGCTTTTTTGGCTGATTCAATCCAACATATCCATTCGTTGCGTGCGAGCGGTGTGATATCCTCCCATGCTGTTAACGCTTGCGGGTCGGATGTAAGTGCCTTTTTTAAATCTGCGGGCAGTTCGTGTACCACACCGCTAGACATCTTTTTTTGCGACATAGATAAGCTCTCTCTTCGTAAGCTCCAACGGCGCGAGGATCTCTTGCTGAGCAAAGGACGTTGGTCGTTCGGCCATGGCGAGGTCCTGACGCTCAGGTTAACTCGGCACTAGTTTATCCATGCGGTCGTATGACGGGCAACCTGGACAGTGGGCGCGGGCGACTCCCTTTGGTCCAATGTACGGGTTGCCGACCGCTCGGACACAATCCGTCAACATTGGGGGCCAAAGGCCATATCGTCCACGCGAATAGATCAGAGGGGGAATCAACAGTCTGCATCGAGTCTTGAAGGCGCCAGGAGGTGCGGAGGTCTCCATTGCAACCAGTCTTCTGGTCGCATGGTTGATGATCCGAGAACGATTTGACATTTGGAGCATAACTGTATAGATTCGAGGGCGCGAAACTGGCCGTCTGTCCATGTCCAAAACTGCAACGTTGTTCCTTTTTACCCTGTTTGTTACTCCTATCTGCCTGGCAGAGCGGATCACTTTGTCACTCGATGGGACCTGGGATCTTGCGGATTCAATCTCAGCCACGCAGGTCCCCGTCCAGTTCAGCCATAAGGGACCGGTTCCGGGGCTCGTGCACTCTGCGACACCGGCTTTCCCCGACGTGGACCAGTTCGATAGCCGCGAACATGTTGTCAATCTGGTTCGTCGGGGAGAGTTGCCGGATTCGGCAATTGTCAACAACGCCGGAGTTCCTCATCAGAACAGAAACTATTTCTGGTATCGAACCAGCTTTACTCCGGCCGTCCGAAAAGACGTCGCCATTCTGAAAATCAATAAAGCGCAATTCGGCACCGCAGTCTGGGTCAACGGGCAGTTTATCGGCGAGCACCTCCCTTGCTTTTCCGCCGCATATATGAACATCACGAGCGCGATTCGATGGTCGAGCCCCAACGAGCTGATTATTCGCGTCGGAGCACATCCGGGAGTGTTGCCAGCAAACGTGTCAGCAGGCACCGACTTCGAAAAGCTGCATTGGACGCCCGGCATTTACGACCACGTTTCTTTGCTGCTGAGCGGAAATCCGGTTCTGGAGAGCATTCAAGTTGCGCCTTACATCTCGCCAGCCACCGGCATTATGCTTCAGGCCAAGCTGCACAACTATGGCCCCGCTGGAGTCTTCGACTTGAGAAATATCGTGCGCCCGTGGAAACAGAATGAGAGTGCTGCGCAGGCGTCGGTGAAGGTTTCGCTTGCAGCGGGCGAAGAGAAAACGATCACCCAGAAGATCGATGTGCCAGGCGCAAAACTCTGGTCTCCGGAAACGCCTAATCTGTACATAGTGGAGACCAGCAGTGGCGGAGACAATGCGTCGACGCGATTCGGAATCCGCGAGTTCCGCTTTGACACGGTCACGAGGCGAGCATACCTGAATGGACATCCTTACTTCATGCGCGGCTCTAACATTACATTGCATCGCTTTTTCGAAGATCCCCTTTCTGGTGATCTTCCATGGAACAACGCGTGGGTTCGGAAGGTACTGATCACCATTCCCAAGCAAATGCATTGGAACAGTTTCCGGTTTTGCATCGGACCGGTGCCGGACGACTGGCTGGCGATCGCCGATGAGGCAGGTCTACTGATACAAAACGAATACTTCGTGTGGACTGGCGGAAATTGGTTCAATGGCGAATATCACAGCACGCTCGACGCGAATGAACTGATCACTGAATACAAGGAATGGATGCGCGACAACTGGAATCATCCAAGCGTCGTCATCTGGGACGCCAATAACGAGACAATCAATCCCGATTTTGGAGCGAAAGTTATACCTGCAGTCCGCTCGCTCGATCTATCGGGCCGTCCGTGGGAAAACAGCTATAACCCCGCGGCGGGCGCGGACGACCCGGTGGAATATCATCCGTATCTGTTCAGCAGCCTGCACGAAAACAGTGATCGTCCGCCGTTCGACATGACTCAACTGGAGGGATGGGATGACGCGCCGTTCCGGGCTTCTGCTCCCACAGGGCACGCCGAAATATTAAATGAGTACGGATGGCTCTGGTTGAACCGCGATGGCAGTACGACCAAGCTGACGAACGACGTTTATCCCAAGCTGCTCGGGCCGTATGCAACGACTGCGGAACAACGGTTAAAACTCAATGCCTATCTACTTGCGGGCCTGACTGAATTCTGGCGAGTCTACCGCCACTATGCCGCAGTCGATCATTTCGTTTACCTAACGGGATGTGAGTCTGGCGGGTTTACTTGTGACAATTTCCGGGATGTTCGCAATCTGGAATTAGATCCTTATTTCAAAGACTATCTTTCGAATGCGTTTGCGCCCCTTGGAGTCTATATCAATTATTGGCATCCGACACTGGATGCGGGTAAGAAACACTCCTTTCAAGTGCTGATGATCAACGATGATCCGGAACGCACCTCTGGTGAACTGACGCTTGTTCTGGAGGATCAAACAGGGTCTGCGGCCGCGAAGGAGGCCGCCCGTTTTGATATCCCTGCCTTGGGTCAGATGACCTACCCTATCGATTTCGACGTGCCGAACAAATCGGGCCAGTTCATATTAAAGGCCGTGGCACAACCTGTATCAGGTTTGGAGCATCAGCCCACAGTTAGCCGGCGCTGGGTAGAGTTGGTGGACAGCGGAACTGAGGCCGGTAAGGTTGAGAAACAAGCAACCAACCAGTAGCTGGGTCGGTGCAACTCGGACGATTTCGGATGTTGTTCATTTGTGATAGACTCGCCTCCCATGGAACTCCGCCATCTCCGGTACAAACTACAGAACATCCATCCAACCAGGGACCGGCGTGTATCCCGAGCGATCGCTGGTGCGTTGGCTTGTTTGCTTGTTCTCGTAGCCACCGCCGGCTCAATCGATGCGCAGCTCACGACGGCGGACGTTGTGGGCACGGTAACCGACGCTTCGGGAGGAGTTATCGCCGGCTCTGCCGTCACCATCGTCAACAGCGAGACCGGCGTGTCCCGCAGCACGACTACGAGTTCCAACGGTGATTACGCCTTTTCCAATCTCGATGTCGGAACTTATAATCTGACAATCAAGGCCAAGGGATTTGCGGAGTTCGAAGCCCGCTCCGTCAAGTTGGCAGTAGGCGACCGCTTGCGCCTGAATGCCACCTTGCAAGTCGGTCAGGAGTCGGTCCAGGTGGAAGTGAACGCCACTGCAGCGGCCTTGCAGACGGACAGTTCCTCGGTCGGCACCATGATCACCGACCGCGCCGTTCAAGATCTTCCTTTGAATGGACGCAACTACATTAATCTCGTGCAGTTGTCTGCGGGTGTTTCGCAGGGATTGTCGAATGCAATGAACAGCGGCACCCGGCCTGATGACCGGCGCTTGTCGTCTTCGTATTCGGCAAACGGACAGACCGACGAAGTAAATAACAATCTTCTGGACGGCATGGACAACAATGAGAGGTTCATTGGCACGATCGGCGTCCGCCCATCGATCGACGCAATACAGGAAGTCCGGGTAACCACGAATCTCCCGTCGGCCGAGTTGGGCCGTACCGCAGGCGCAGTTGTCGACCTGATCACGAAATCGGGCACGAATGAATTGCATGGATCTGTGTTCGAGTTCTTTCGCAACGACGCCATGGACGCAAACAATTTCTTTGCAAATAGCGCCGGGCTCCCTATTAATGAGTTGCGCCAGAACCAGTTCGGCGGCAGCCTGGGCGGTCCAATCGTAAAGGACAAGACCTTTTTCTTTGGTGACTACGAGGGATACCGCCAGGTGGCGGGAACCACCTCAACCGTGACTGTGCCTACTGCCTTTGAGCATGCCAATCCCGGCAACCTGACGGACATCGGCGGATCTATCATTCCCGCTTCTCAGCTCAACCCGCTCGGGACTACTCTGTTCAGTCTCTATCCGAA
Source organism: uncultured Acidobacteriaceae bacterium (assembly GCA_963722935.1). Lineage (GTDB taxonomy): Bacteria > Acidobacteriota > Terriglobia > Bryobacterales > Bryobacteraceae > Bog-105. The sequence goes on from CAVROY010000006.1 coordinate 170,406, forward strand.
TCCCGACAGCCCCGGTATCACCAACAATTTCGCGATAAGCCCGCGCAGAACTCAGTACAGCACCACTTACGACGGCCGGGTAGACCACCATATCAACGATTCCCAAACTCTTTACGGCCGCTATTCGTTCAATGACGTAACTACATTTACTCCCAATATTCTGCCGCTTACCTCAGTCGACGGAGTTACACTCTACCCGGGCGATGGATACAACGCGGCGGGCGGTTCAAGCTTTGCGGGAACGGCTAAAGAACGAGCGCAGAACGTCATGCTGGGGTACACCAACGTTCTCACTCCCAGTATTGTGCTCGAGCTGAAAGCCGGGTATCTACGCACTGCGATTCGCTCGAACCCTTTGAATTACGGATCGAACGGTTGCCAATAAGCTGGGCTTCACTTGCAACTCGGCGAGTTGCATCAATGTTCCAGGAGATATGGCCTCGAGTGGTCTGCCGTTTCTCAATATGGGCGGCGGCTACGAGAGTCTGGGTGACGCCAATTACATCCCCCTGGCAACTATTGACAACAGCTTCTTGTATCAAGGATCTTTGGGATGGAACAAGGGCGCGCACAGCATGAAGTTCGGGGCCGGGCTGATTCGCCGGCAACTCTCGTCGGGCCAGAGTGCGCAGCCGCGCGGTGAATTTGATCTGAATGGCAACAGCGTTCAGGTGCTATCGGACCTCCTGACCGGAATCGCGTCCACAGAAGCACGCAACGAAACTCTAAACTTTCCTTCCTACCGCTCCTGGGAACCCAGCGTTTATGCACAAGATGATTGGCATGTCCGCCGCTGGCTCACGTTAAACATCGGTCTTCGTTATGACGTCTTCACGCCTTTTACCGAACACCTTGGGCAATTTGCCAATTTCAACTTGAACACGGGTCTCCTCGATGGACCCGATCTGCCCGGCGTGCAGCATAGCGGTCCCACCGCCGGGGTCAAAACCGATTACAGCGACCTGGCGCCGCGCTTCGGGTTCGCCGCCACGCTCAGGCACGGAATGGTGATTCGCGGCGGCTTTGGGATGACTTTCTGGCCCGGAAACTCTGCTTCCGGGGCGGCGATGAAAAATGCTCCATACACTTTCATCTACGGTTGCGGGCAGTTACCCTATAACCAGTCTCGTTGCGTGGGGCCTTACCAAGCCAACGCTCAAGGCGCAGCCCTCATTTCCGCCGCGCTGCCGGTTTCGGTGATCGATTCCGCCAACGCTACGAACCCAGTCCTGTATCGCGGAACTACCATCAATGCGACAGATTTCAACGTCAAGGCCAGCTACCTCGAGCAGTACACCATCCAAGTGCAGAAGGAGGTCGGCGCGAACATCATCACGGTCGGTTACGTCGGAAACCTGGGCCGCCACCTCACGGCCAATCCCAACATCAACCTGCCCGGTGGACCAAACTTCCCGCTCCCGTTTCCGGCGCTGGTGGGCACCACGATCAACCAACGGGAGACAGGAGGTGTGTCGGAATACAACGCCCTTCAGTTTCAATTTCAGCGCCGGTTCACTCATGGCTTGACGGCCAACGTCAATTACACGTACGCAAACGCTACCGGCAATACTCCGGTAATCGACGAGGGTCCAGGCTCGGCGTACAACTGCGTCGGCTACTGCTTAGTGGATAACCAAACAAATCCCGGCTCTCCCTTGATCTATCACGGTTGGCAACAGTACGACATGGGGAACACCGATGAGGATGTCGAGAATGCCTTCACGGCAATGGTGAATTATGATCTTCCGTTTGGGAACAGCCTGAGCGGAGTAGCCGGTGTCTTCGGCAAAGGATGGGCGATCAATGTGCTTGCTCAATGGGATACGGGGCAGCCTTTCACGGTCACGAATAATCAGAACCAAAGCGGAATACCCGGGCTTGGCAGTGACCGGCCGGACCAGGTTGGTTCGACTTCAATATCAAACCGGAGCATCGCCGAGTTCTTCAACACCAGCGCTTTCGCGCTACAAACGGCCGGTACTCTCGGTAACGAGAAGCGGAACCAGATCTTTGGCCCGTCACAACGCCATCTTGATGTTTCCTTCTTCAAAGAGTTTCCGTTTAAGGAGCGCTTCAGGCTACAGTTCCGGGCGGAGGTGTTCAATCTCACAAACACGCCCAACTTCGCAGCACCCGCTTCGACTTTTGGCAACAGCAATTTTGGAACGATCAGTTCAACGGCAGTAGGATCGAATCCGCGGCAGATCCAGCTTGCGCTGAAGCTTTTGTTCTAATTTTTATTCCATTATGAGCGACATAGTTGTAATGACTAAGTGAGTGCCCTCAAGCCATCGAGCAGGCGACCGATGATGCGTGTCTCCAGAACGGGTATCGAATCCCAGGCTGTGCCGATCACAAAGAAGATCAGGGTAACTAGGATTCGCTCTTTGCGAGTTCGGTAAAGGTGGACACGCCGGTGCCCGCTGATACTCAGGATTTCGTTTGAATACAATGCAAGCACGTGGTTTCCGTGCACAATGCGACATTCATTCCGTCCAAGTCCATATCACGCCAGACTTGCGCTGGCTGGAGGCCTAATCTGCGGACTCGCGCTGCTGTTTGAGGCGCGCTCAGGAGCGGGTCCGAATTCATTGGATCGGCGCATCGTTCTAGGCACAGGTGAGCCCAGTTCGCTCTATGCGGTAACGCTCGCCGTAAAAGATCCGGCGCAACTTCGAACTGGCGCGGCATTCCAGGTTTCCATAGCGGACGGCAGCGGCCCTGTAGCAGAGAAGTGGCTCCATGCGCAGGATCTGGATTTTTATTTGACTCTGCGGCCGCGATCTTCGGGCGCCATCACAGCGACCTTACATGCCGCGCCGGGAGAAACTCCCCAAATTACTACACGGTTTCAGCGCATTTTTGAGTCGCTTTCCGGTGCCGCCGTTATTGCAGCCATGCCCAACAATACGTGGCAGACCGCGCAAACCATCAAATTCGGGCAAACCGTTTTTGGCGGCGCCGACGAGCGGCCCTACGCGCCGGCTCCCGACGAAGACCGCTATGCCGCTCTGCTGAAGGGCTTCCAATGGTTCACATTTACTTACCATGGAAACCAGCCGCGGCTGGTTTATTTTGTACTCGATATTACCGACCGTGAAGTCCCGCTCGATGTCGACGTCTTCACTTCCGGGAAGGACAGCGCCGGGCGTCCTGGGATCGTTCCCTATGGAACCGGCTCACCCGTTTATCAGATAGAAGCGACTCAAAACTACCCCGGACTCTACAAATTCCGCACTCGCATTCTGCAGCCCGGACAGACCTATTACATTCGAGTAGACGCGAATCATCCGGCGTATCAATTGCATACCTTTTCCTATCCGGTGCCGCCCTATGACGACCCGCGGCAGGCGGTTCGCACAGGAATGGACTTCCTAGTCAATATGGGCGACACATGGTTATCGAATACGCCCCGGCGCGGCGCCATCGCCCTGCGAACCACCATGAACCATGGCGACACGCAGCAATGCATCGCCTGTCATCCCACACAGTTCACGACCCGCGGTTATCTAACGGCGGTTTCACACGGCTATCCCCCGACTCAACGTCCAGCCCTCGAATTCCTCACCGACCGCATTTATAACAACGAGCGTCCGCTCTACGGCGAGCCCGGATCGGACTGGGTGCGCGTTATCTATACCGCGCGCACGGTTGCCAGCCGCCTTCCGCTTCTGGAGCATCTGTACGAACTCAACGTAACGCACGACAGTCCGCGCATTGCCAGTTTCGAAATCCCGTACGCGAACTACTTAAAGATTCATTACAAGGACCGGGCGACGATGCCGGGCGACGAGCCCGATGGCTGCGAGCCCGACGTGAGCCCGTTTGAGATTGCTTCGCAAAGCTGGGACACCTTCAATCTGCTGTACCGGCAAACGCGTGACAAGCAGTGGTTAGATCAACGCGATATGGTGCTGCGTCTCGCGCTTCCGTATGAACCGAAGAACATGATTGATCTGAACTGGAAGATCCACTTACTGGCCACGATCGATCGGCAGCGCTTCGCTCCCCAATTGGACCAACTGATTCAGAAACTATACAGCTACGAGCAGCCCAACGGCATGTGGCCCTATCCATTCGAGAGAGATGCCAAGCCTTCGGACTTTATTTCCTATCATGCGGTTCTCGCCTTGGCTCTGGCCGGCCGGCGGCCCGAAGACGACCCCAATCTGAAGCGTGCCGTGAACGCGATGTTACAGGCGCAACGGCCCGAAGGGAGTTGGGAAGGCGATCCGGTGTATCAGGGCTTCAACACGCCTTTCCGCGCCACTCAGTTTGCGGTGATGGCGTTATCCACTCTATATCCAGGCCCCGACCAGAAACCCTCGTCGGACAAAGGTTGGGATGACGCGTTCCCCAAACCACCGGTGAATCTCAATGAAAACGATCTTCCGCTGCTGCTCTCGCAATTGGATCAATTCTGGAATTTGGCTGGCTCATCGACACTCGCGCAAATTCGACATGTCCTGGCTGAAAATCCGCAGCCGTTAGCGCGCGAGGCTGCAGCGCGCGCACTCGGACACATGGCCGATCCGCAATCGATTCAATCATTGATCACCGCTTTCGGAGATCCCGACAAGATGGTTCAAAGAACAGCCGCGTGGGCCTTACGGATGATCCTCGAGCGGCGGCCGGCAGTTGCCGCGGAAGGTCGCGCCAAACTGGCACTGGCGCTCGCCTCGCCCAACACGCGAATGCGTTGGGGCGCTACGCAGTTTTTCAATCAGCACTTCAAATATGTGGCCCAAGACGCCACGCTGCGGCGAGCTTTGGTCCGCGATCTGAACGATCCCGCTCCGGCCGTGCGTCTCAACGCAGCGCGTGGCCTCTGGCAGTGGTCCTACTGGAGCGCGGACGACCGGGATGCTCGCAACGCCATCCTCGAGGCGCTGGCCACTCGTATGAACTCGGAGGAGGACCCGGTTGTCAGACGCGCCGTCCACGAAGCGATTTATTCCACTCTGGATGAAAACACGGGCTATCTCGAAGCCTGGATCAACGCCGCCGGAACCTCGCTCGATCAGATGCGTATTCGTACTGGATATGAAGCCGTGGTGCGCGATCAGGCACAGACTCTCGCAAGGGTACTACGCTCCGCGACCCCGTTAGGCCGCCAGGGAATTCTCGATTCATTGTGGGACTTCCATATCCGGCACTACTCCCTGCCGAAGCTCAAGGAAGGCCAGGTTTCCGTTGCGCTGCCGGCTGTATTTACAAAATACGTCTCCGGCGTGCCGGACCTGCATGTTCCGGGCTACGAATATCAGCCGTATCGCGACACTGCCGATTTTCGCTATGACGTTCACAACGGCTTTTATCAGACACGCGTTGGCAATGACAGCGACCTGATCCACTTTTACAAAAGTTCCGGGCCTGAACTCGAGCAGGCGCTGCTTGATTGTTTGCGAGGCGCCCACAGCGATTTGAAGATCGATGTCTTAAAGGCGGGAAGCACGTTGAGTGCGGCGGGCGATGCGCATTTTGCTGCCGCTGCCTTGCAGTTGGCGCTCGATCCCGATCCCCAGGTGCGCGAAGCGGTCAACTACGTTTACGAAAACAATCAGCGCGGGAGTCTCAACATCGATACGGCCGCCGCCCAGCCCGACCCGGCATTGATACGGACCATCAGCACCATCCTCACCAGTGGCAGCGGCGACACGCAGCGCCTTGTTCTGCCATTGCTGGCGGTGCTGCCCGAAGGCTCTCCGTGGATGCATCAGGAGCAGGTTGTAACCGCGCTACAAAAGCTGCTCGAACGGCAGCCTCGTAGTAAGAATTACGCTTACGTGTTGACCGCTTCGGCGGCTTTTCCCGAACTGGTGAACAATCCGGCGGTCCAAAAGCAAATGCTCGACGCTATTAAGGACTCCGACCGCGATGTGCAGCGTGCAGCCATCCAGATCGCGCTGAATCGTTTGGAAGATCCGCGGGAATCTGCACTCTCTACCGAGATCTTTGGCCAGTTTGGCAGTTCGCAGCGAAGTGTCCTTATTGAAGAGGTGAACGATCCGAAGTTTCTCCGGCGGCGCGGAGGCATCTCCGGCGGAGCCCTTTCGCAGGATAACGGCGCCTACGCCAACGCGAAGAAAACCGCTAACCCGTCAGTCAAGCTTCTGGGCGAGCCGATGGTTTTGAACGCCGTGCTTGCGAGTCTAACGGACCCCGAGGCCAACGTCCGTGCCGCCGCGCTCGATCTACTCCGCAAATCGCCCGGTATTGAAGAACGCCCGGAATTTCGAGCCGCGCTGGAGGGCATGCGGAACGATCCGAATGTCCGGCTGAAGCTGATCGCGAAGAACGTGTTATCCGGCAAAAAGCTGGGCGATGCGCTGGAGGATGTGAAGCCAGGGTCGGTGCTGGACTTCAATTTCTTTGTTTCAAAAGTGGAGCCGATTCTCGCTACGACGGGCGCCGATGGAAAAGCGTGCGTTATGTGTCACGCGTCGCATGTCATCTTCCGTTTGCAGCCGCCCAACGCGGAGGGCCAATTCTCGCCACAAGATAGCGAGGAGAATTATAAATACGCCATGCGTGTGGTTGACATCAACGATCCCGAGCACAGCCTGATTCTGATCAAGCCCACACGGCCGACCGATTCGGCCGGGAATGTTGCCGACTACCTGGCCACGCACAATGGCGGCCAGCGGTGGCCGGGAAATGAATCAAGCTGGCAATACGCGACAATACTTCAATGGATCCGCGGAGCGAATTTGCAAGCTGCGGATGCAGGGCCAAAACCTACCGACCGCCGGCGATAAACGATCCGCCTGGAATCCTAGATCTCAGATTCTACTCGATTGCCGCCGCACTCATGGCCATGAAACTGTTGATCTCATCCGCGGTGTCTCCCCCGCCATTCGTGAGTTGCATCATGAACACTCCGACTAAGTCTTTCTCCGGGTCCACCCACTCGTAAGTGCGGAAAGCACCGCCTTTGACATAGCTTCCTATCGAGTTATAGCGGAACATCCCTTCCGCGTCTCGCACCACTTCGTATCCATAACCATGACCTACGCCAGGAACCCAACCGGCTTTGAGGTGGCCGGTATGTGAAGTTGTCATGAGAGTAACCGCTGCGCTCGAGAGAACGCGGCGGCCGTCGAGAGTTCCTTTGTCCCGCATCATCATATTGAAGCGGAAGATGTCCTCCGCCGTACTCACGATTCCACCAGCCGGCATAGGAATCTTGGAACCACGCTGCGCGCCCAGTTGCGATGAGGATTTTGTTAGTGCTGAACCGGACAGCGTGTAAAGCGTTGCAAGCCGCTCCATCTTTTCTTCCGGCACAAAGAAATACGTGTCTCTCATTCCCAGCGGCTCGAATATTTTTTCTTTTAAGAACGCGTCATACGGCTGCTTTGAAACAACTTCGATCAGCCTACCGAGCACGTCGTAGCCGATATTGCTGTAACTCCAACTAGTTCCCGGTTCAAACAGCAGTTGCGTTTTGGCGCCAAGCGCTGCGAGTTCGCCGAGCGTGGTCGGCTCTGTTCCTTCATGCACACTCGAATTGGCTTCCAGCCCCGAAGTATGCAGCATCAGGTCCTCAATATTGATTGGGCGAGAAGGCGTAGCACCTTCGCACGCGTATCCCGTATTGCCTGCGCAGCCCCTCACTTTCAAACCTTTGTATTCCGGCAAGTATTTCTCGACCGGGTCGATGACTGAAATCTTGCCCTCATCCACCAGCACCATGATGCCCGCGCAAGTGATCGGCTTCGTCAGAGAAGCAATGCGAAAAAGCGAATCCTTGCGCATTGGCTTCTTGCTTTCGACATCCTGATAGCCGACTGCGTCGAAGCTGGCCACCCTGCCATGGCGTCCGACAATGGTGACGGCGCCAGCGGTCTGGTTCGCATCGACATAAGCTTTCAAGCGGATAGGAATCGCGGCTAATCGCTCAGCGCTCATACCAGCGGCTTCCGGATTCACTTTGTTTACGTCCAGACGGTCGGCAGCGAAACATGCAAAAGAACATCCGATGAGAAGAAGAGCTTGCGAAGGCTTCATGTGCGTTCAGGCTTGGCGGTAAATCGCATTCTAGACCAACTGCCATAAGCATCTCGAGGCGGCCGATCAGTCTGTCGGTGAAACCATGACAAGATTGGCTGGTGGAGACCGAAATCCCGTTCGATGTGATTGAGGCGATGCTCGCCGCGATGAATAAGGCGCTGTATTCCGGCAGGACGACACATCAGATTCTGCAGGCGGGGATTGGCGCGGCGAACGGCCTGGGGTGGGTTCTTAAACACGATCCTCGCGGGAGCAACAAGGGCATGGTTGTTCCACAGGAAAGTGGATCTGAGAAACGGCATGTGCTCGTCGCTCTGGACGATTTGACCGACGATCTCGGGCGGTCGCGGAAGTAGCCACCACCGAGGGATGTGTATCCGAAGTGGATCAGCTTGATTGATGAGCGCCGAACCTCTTGCGTGCGTCGAATACATAGGCGCATTCCGTTCGGGGAAGGTCAAGCTCGCGTAGATCACCCTTGTGCAGTTCTTGCATGCGAGAACGATTGTGCCAGTAGGATTACTCCCGCAACCGCGCGGATCACCCTCACCGGCTTGATCCACTCCATGCGCGCTTGCGTGTCGGATCTGTCCCGGATCCGTCGGCGCCGCGGCGCGTCAGTGCGCAACGTTAATGAAAAGGTTGTCGAACTGAGGCGTGCTCCAGTCGCTGCCGATGCCGAACATTCCGCGTTTATGCCCGCTATCCCGAACTGCCGTGAGTTGCTGATGATCCACTCTCGCTTCAATTTGATCGCCGTGAAACTGCAGTTCCAGATTGTGCCATTCGCGGACGTTCAGGGTTATGGTTCCGGAAGCCAGAGTTTGTGAGGCTTGTTTATATTTCGCTGAGAAGAGACTCCAGTCTCCGTTTTTCTTCAGTCTGAGAACATAAGCGCTCGGCCAGAGCATGTGGCCGTCCTGGAAAACGTCGGCCGAATCGATTCGACCGATTATGGTAACTTCGTTGGCCTTCTCGAGAAGTACATCCGAGCTGATCGAATAGTCTGACCAATTCACATCGCCGGCCATTGTGAACGGGTTCGGAATGGGACTCCAGGGAATGGGCGCTTGTGTGATCACCTGCTCCAGACATCGTCCTTGTCTCTGATCGCAAGGATGAACCTCGAAGGCGCCGTCCTGGTCGGACAAAAATTTAGGAGCGCGATCCAAGGCCGTTGTTTCGAAATTGTCATGGTAGGGCAGGGGGAAGGGCGTGTTGTTGGGGGGCTGATCGTTGCCTTTTCCTTGTCCTGTGGTGGTTGTCAACGTGTACAGTGAATCGGGTTCAAATGTGATCGTGAGGGCGCTGCTGGCGGGTTCAAGATCCTTTACATGCTCGAAGGTTTTTTCTGCGTTTGTTTGCCAAACGTGGACAGTGCCGGTTGATAATCCGCCTGTAAGTGTGAATGTGAGCGTCTGTGGACGCCTGGCCGAAATCGTTTCGAGCACAAGGCTCCAGTCTCCGTTGTTAGGCGATTTCAGAGCGACGTAAGTGCCTTCACCGGGAAGGTATCCACAAGCGGAATCGAGATAGCGCCAGCCCGGTTTTGCGAACTGAGTAGTATGCGCAGTCACCCAGATGGTGCTTTGCACGTTATAGTAACCCGACCACGGAGTGTTCGCATACATCAGGCCTGAATTCGGCGCGGCCAATGTGTCGTAGTAGGACGTGACCGGGCTCCAGATTTCCGTTTTGGTGAGCGATCCTCCCAGATAGTTGCGGTTGTAGGTGCTCGCGAGAATGCGTCCGCCTGGCACCCAATCGCGCGGGACGATCGGGCCGCCACCGGAGTTCGGCTGGTCTTCGCTGGACCAGAGGGGCTTATCGAGCGCCTTCGCTTCGTGAGTGGTCGTGAGGGCTCCGTCTTCCGTCTGCGGATAATGTACGGAGACCACATCGACCGCTGAAGCCAGATCAGGATCCTGGCGAATCGCTTGGGCGATTTTCCACTGATGCTCTCCGGGATATTCGTCGCAACAGACGATCTTTGCGTCTAACTTGCGATCAACCAGCACCTTTTTAAGTTCCTTAACATACTCTGGGTCGTACGCCTTCTCGTTCCAGATCCCTGCATAGGCAATGTGCAGGCCGTGGTATTTCCGTGCTCCTTCGATGAAATCCGCCATGTAATTGGCCATGTCGGAAGAATAAAATTGGCCGTTACCGATCCATGCCGGCGCGCCCCACGGAAGAATGTCCAGGATAATGTCCGGATTGCGGCGCTGTGCCTCCTCCATCAACCACCATTCGTAACCACGGGTATAGTTCTTATCTTCGCGACTGCGCATATGGCTCGGCTCAGATCCATCGGTCGAGTTGATATCGGCGCCGATTTCCACTTTGAGATGTTGAAGAGAGGCGCCGTAATTTGGCTTGAACAGATAATCGAGAATGCGGCTACGATAGGGCTCCGGATAATCGATCAAAAGACGCGAGGAGGCGCCGGCGCTTACGGCCCCGATGCCGTCGAAAACCCGGCCGGGGGAATGGCCGTCGAGCACCACGGTTTTATCGGCAGCGTGGGACGAAACAGCAGCAAGGATAAGCGTCAAGATGTGAGACAGTGGCGAGCGCGGCTTTCTGATTGGCATATCGGGCTAAATGTCTTATAGTGTACGTTACCGCGAAGCGACAGAGGACTGTAGAGACTTGCGAGATCAGGAAATGCGGCCAAGCAGAGCGGCCAGGCTTGTGGGATCGTGCTCTTCGAGGCCGCGTTGGAACACAGGTCCAACGGCAACGGCTTCTGAGTGGTCTTCATACCAGACGAGAAACCAGCTTGTTGAGCGTCGGCAAGCCGCTGCTGGTCGATCCAGGCATACCACGCCCCCATATCCGCATCGATCAGAGATCCCTCGGAATCGGCCGGAGCTTCAGTGCGAACACTGGCGAGGAGATCGCTCATTTCCTGATCGCCGACACGCGGACGGCTTAGGTCCGCAAAGAAGCAGTGCGGCTCGCCTTTTTCTGCCGGCTAATCCCGTTATCGTGTACGTTGACAATCGGCAAATATTCGTGATACGATCCACCCAATCAGAACCGTGGCCAAAGCTTAGGAGGCTCCCCATGTCGAGGTTGGTTTTGCGACTGTGCTTGTTGACGGCGGTGGCCGTCGCGACAATTCAGGCCCAAGTGGATACCGGCACGATCCTTGGGACAGTGCGGGATTCGAGCGGCGGCACGATTCCGAACGCCACCGTTACTATTACCAATGAAGGCACATCCGTTGCGCAGACGGTGAAGACATCCGATAGCGGCCAGTACACTTTCACTCCGCTGCGAATCGGGAAGTATACGATCGAAGTCCAAATCGCGGGCTTCCAATCCGAGAAGAAGACCGGGGTGCAATTAAACATCCAGCAGCAGGTGTTGGTGGACTTTGCGCTAACACCGGGGCAGGTGACCAGCACGATAGAGGTGACGGCTGCCGTGCCCGCTCTGCAGAGCGAGAACGCCTCAGTGAGCCAAGTCGTGCAAAGCCGCGAAATCAATGATTTGCCTCTGAACGGGCGCAACTTCACGTTTCTGGCGCGGCTGGCGACCGGCGTTACGCAGGGGCAGCAGGAAAGTCGGGGGATGAACGGGGAAGGGATGTTCACGGCCAACGGAGCACGCCCGGCGCAGAACAACTATTTGCTGGATGGGATCGATAACAACACCAGCGATGTCGATTTTCTTTCTGGGGCAAGTTACGTGGTCAAACCGCCGGTGGATGCCATCGCCGAGTTCAATCTGCAAACCAGCGATTTCAGCGCTGAATTCGGGCGTGCCGGAGGCGCGGTACTCAATGCAACTTTGAAATCCGGCACGAATGGATTTCATGGCAGCGCGTGGGAGTTTCTGCGCAACGACAAACTAGATGCGGCCGATTTCTTTCAGAACGCAAATGGCACGCAGAAGGGCGAGTTCCGCCAAAACCAGTTCGGCGCCACGGCAGGCGGACGAATTATCAAGAACAAGACCTTCTGGTTCGCGGACTATGAAGGGACCCGCATCCGCCAAGCCGCTCCCCAAACGGCAACTGTGCCCACCGGGCTGGAGCGCGCTAGCGGGTTTACGAATTTCTCGGACCTGATCACTCTTCAAAGCGGCAGCTACACAGATCCTTTAGGACGGACGTATCCGGCGGGAACCATTTTCGATCCCGCCACGACTCAGCAACTGGCGAATGGTCAATATGTCCGGCAGCCGCTTGCGGGTAACGTCATCCCGAGCGGCCGGCTCGATCCAAACGCGGTGAAGCTGCTGGACCTTTACCCGGCTCCAACGCAAGCCGGGCTGCTCAACAACTACAGCGTGAACCGGAAGAACACCACCGATGTCGATTCGTTCGATCTTCGATTGGACGAAGATTTTTCAGAGAAAGATCACGCTTTCCTGCGTTATAGCTATTCTCATAGTCCTTCCGTGTTTCCGGGTCCCTTCACCGGATATGCCGATGGCGGCGGGTTCGGGCAAGGCGACCAGACGGTGGATGGGCAAGGGGCGGCGTTAAGCTACACGCACTCTTTCAGCCCGACTTTAGTGAATGAAATGCGGGCTGGCTTCAATCGCGAGCACACCCTTCGTGAACAGCCCTACGGCTCCAATACAAGCGACATACCAGCGCAATTCGGAATTCCCGGTGTGTTGCAGACTCCCGGGAACGGAGGACTTCCCTATATCACGCTCGGAAATCTGACCAATCTGGGAGCTGCCGAGTGGCTCGTCAGCAATCGGTATAGCAATACCATACAGCTGACTGAAAATTTGACCAAGGTCTATGGCTCGCACACCTTCAAAGCAGGAGTCGAATATCAGAACATCGCGTTTCCGTGGATCGCGCCGCCCTATTCTCGCGGCGCCTTCGATTTTAACGGGACATACACGTCGATTCCCGGTGTCACGGACAAGAGCACCGGCCTGGCTCAGATCTTGCTCACTCCGACGGCATCAGCGGTTGGCGGCCCGGATTTCGTAGGAGGCTCGAATTCGGTAAATGTATCGAATTATGGCGGCCTGGCGAGCTGGCGCTCCTACTGGGGCGGATTTGTTCAGGACGATTGGAAACTGAGCAATAAACTCACTTTGAACCTCGGGGTGCGTTGGGAATGGTTCAGTCCGACGGGTGAAAAATATGGTGCGCAGGCGAACTTTGTGCCGGGAAATCCATTCAGCACAGCCGAGTATATTATTCCCGCTTCGAGACAGAACAATCCGGCGTTATCTCCGAGCTTTGTGCAGTTGTTACAAACCGATGGGATCAAGCTGGCCTATACGAATCAATATGGATCTGGTCTCACAACTGTTCAGGACACCAACTTCGCACCGCGCTTCGGCATCGCTTATCGCGCAACGGCCCGGCTAGTTATAAGGGCTGGGTATGGCATTTACTACGGGGCATTTGAGAATCGAGGTGGGTATCCGAGTCTTGGCTATAACTATCCGTTCCAATACTCCTTCAGTTTTCCATCTCCCAATCCAGCGGCGCCGATTCAATACTCAAATGGCTCGTATGGGACGCTGGAAAGCGGTTTGACCCCAATACCGCTGGTTCCCTCTCAAGTGACAGCGGAAGGGCTGGCTCTGCGTGGCATTCAACTGCATTACAAGACTCCTTACTACGAAAACTACAACTTCACGCTGCAATACCAGGTGACTCCTACTATGACCGTGCAAGCTGGCTATGTGGGCGGAGTGGCTCGGCATTTGGAAACATTCCCGGGAACGAACGTGCAGAGTGTATTGCTGCCGCTGAACTACAATCCGCAGGACTATGTTCCGTACCCGGACTTCTCACGCGGTTCACCCTACCTTGATACGATCGGGATCTCGAACTACAATGCGCTCCAGACGAGATTGGAAAAGAGATATTCGAATGGCCTGGATCTGCTCGTTTCGTACTCCCTCCAGAAAACTCTCTCGGACGCAGGCGACGCGCTCAATGGCGGGGGACTAACAGGCAGTTACCGTGCGCCGGGCATTATCGGCATCCAGGGAGATTATGGTCCAGCGGCCTTCGATATCCGCCAAGCCTTTACGGCGAGCGGCACGTATGAACTGCCGGTTGGAAAAGACAAGCCGTACATGAGCCACGGCAATCGGCTGGTAGAATTCCTGCTCGGTAACTGGAGCATGAATTGGATTCTGACACTGGATACCGGCCAGCCACAGACGATTCCCTGCGCTACAAATACCGGTGCGGGCACCACGTGCGATGCCCTCGATGTATCCGGACAGGATGCATATACAGGCCAGAGTGTTGCGCATTTCTACAATGCTGCTGCATTCGTAACGCCTCCGGCTGTTACACAGGTGGGACAAACGAACCTGATTCCATTGGGCGGCGGAGTAGGTCAAGTTTATGGGCCGGCGTTTCATCGCTTGGATTTTTCTCTGTTCAAGAGCTTTCCGATTGGCGAAAGCAGACGGTTCGAATTCCGGGCTGAGTCATTCAATCTGACGAATACGCCGAATTTCGCCTTGCCAACAGATCTGAACTACGTAAATACGGTTAATTTTGGACAGATTACGGCCACACGGGACAATCCAAACGATGCGCGAGAACTGCAATTTGCACTGAAATTCTATTGGTAGATTTGCGATCGGTATTCGTTATTGCGTGGATGGCAGGATGGGCGGCGGCGGTCGCCGGGCAATCCGACTCGCGTTGCCTGGAATTGCAACTCAAAACCCAAGTGGAGCAACACGCGGACAGCTATGAAGCGAATCATCGCCTGGGCGAGTTTTATGCCAGCCAGACGAGGTTTTCCGCCGCGGTTATCTATCTCAGGAGAGCCTACGAATTAGATCATTCGGCTTACGACAATGCCTACGATCTCGCTCTTAGCGAGTTACGGGCGGGAGACACGAATGCGGCCCGCAAACTAATCCAGCAGTTATTGAAACAGAACGATCGCAGCGAGCTGCACAATCTGCTTGCCGGGGTCGAAGAAGCATCCGGTAACTTCAAAGGTGCAGCCGCCGAATATGAGACTGCGGCCCGGATGGATCCTTCGGAGAAGAATCTGTTCGATTTAGGATCACAGTTGCTGGAATATCACGGTTACCAGCAGGGATTGCAGGTCTTTACGTACGCAACGGCGAAATTTCCGGAATCGGCAAAGTTACGCGTCGGCCTTGGCGTCGCCCAATATTCGCTGGGACAGTATAAGGAAGCGGTCGAGACCTTGTGCCGGGCGGTCGATCTTAATCCGAAAGATACCCGCGCACTTGATTTTCTTGGAAAAATGTACAATGTTGCTCCCGAGCTGTCCGGCGAGGTTACCAAGCGCCTGGAGCATTTTGCCAAACTTTATCCCGGCAATGCGGCCGCTAATTACTATTTCGCAATGAGCCTGCGGGAGCGCACGACGGCGGGAAATTCAGCCGAACGGGATCAGCGCGCAAAAGCCTTGCTACTGAAAGCAATTGCAGAGGACCCTGGATTGGCGGATGCACACTACCAGCTCGGCTTGATTTATCAGGACGAGGGACTCGATTCAAAGGCCATACACGAGTTTGCGGCGGCAGTGCGGATTCGCCCTGATCTGAAGAGCGCACACTATCGCCTGGCGCAACTTTATACGAAGGAAGGCAAAAGCGATCTCGCGCGGCAAGAATACCGTACAGTACAGGCGCTCAGCGGGAAATAAGCCTGTGTGCTCCGTTTGAAAACTCCGGCGCTTCTCGACGGTAGCGGTTCTGTTTGCGTTATCGCGTGCGTGCGGCGCCGGGCACGACGGTCTGCTCCGGGAAGGGCGAAATAGAGAGCTCATCGGAACTCGACTCAACAATATCGAGGAAGAGATCCAAGTTACTCTGTAGAACCAAATGGGGCGGGAGCGGATAGCGCTGAGGCGGCTTCCGGTTCTCCGTCAGAAAATGATAAATCGATTCAAACGCAATTCGGCCCTGCGTTTGGGGGCGCTGGTACACGCTGGCGAGCACCGCTCCGCTGCGAATGTGAGCAACCAGATCGGGGAAGAGATCTGTCGTCACGACGGAAACATGATTGAGACGCTTCGTGTCCTTCAGGGCTTTGAGAACCGGCAAAGAGTTAGCGGTTGTAACGTAAACAGCGCAGATATCCGGGTGACGGGCCAGCGCTTCGCGGGTCTTTCTATCTGCTTCCCGTGGATTGTCATGGGTTTCGAGAACAGGGACAACCGTCAGGGGACTGTGCATGAGGGACAAGCGTTCGGCGAAGCCACGGAGTTTTTCGGTGTGATCGACGACGCTAAGATCGCCGGTGATCACCAGCACCGGTCCGGGATTGCGCACACATCTCGTAAGTAACTCTCCCACCATGGACCCGCTGGTGTGAGGATCGGTGGAGACGCTGGTGAGGCGTTCCGTCGCAGGAGCGTCGGTAGCAACGCACACAACCGGTATGAGCCGCTGCGCCGCTTTTCTGATCAAGGGCCGAAGGGCCCTCGGATTCCCGGGAGCCATAATGATGCCATCCACTGCCTCGCTCAGAGCTTGTTCAAAGGCGGCAACATCTCCCTCGCCAAGGGTCGGATAGCTGCGGAAGCGCAAGTCCACGGTGGATTCGAACGGGCGGGCGGCGTCGCGAATGCCGCTTCGCAGCAGATCGAAAAAGGCAGCGATTTCTTGCGGTAAATGGACTGAGATCGTCAATTTGCGATTGAGCTTCAAGAGGCGGGCGGCGACGTTCGGCTTATAACCTAACGTTTCCGCCATTTTCAGGACACGAACGGCGGTGGAGGCGTTGATGCCAGGCCGCCCGTGCAAGGCGCGATCCACTGTCCCGATGGAAACACCAAGAGCGGCTGCGATCTCCTTTATGCCAACCGGCTTGTCCGGGGTGTTGAGCAATAACTTGGATCTCTTGTTCACGTTTACGAAACGCCAGCTCTTCTAAATTTATAGAATTTCGCCGAGCGGCTTGCCTCGAGACAACCGCGGGTCAAACCCGAACAGCGAGCCGAGCGTGGGCACAAAGTCAATGGATTCGACGGGCCGCTCAACGATGACGTTCTCTCGGATTCCAGCTCCCGCGCGTTTTCGGGGCTGGACTTTAAATTGAACATAAGAGAAAGCGTTCTCCAGGGCAGGGTGGCCGCATTCCCGCGTATCTTCAGACTACTGCAAGGAGAGAATATATGATATCGTTAACGTACACTATAAGGCCAGGAGCATACACGTTTGCATCCAGATCGACACCATCCGGGCGTGCATGCCTGGGAGGAAACCGTCGCAATACCGACCTACCCGGCGCCCCTTCCGGATAAGAATCCGATGTTTCTCGATAAACGTGTGTATCAGGGCAGCAGCGGGAAGGTGTATCCGAATCCTTTTACCGATCGCGTATCGGACGAGAAGATCGAGAAGAGCTACCGCGGGGTTTTTATCGAAAACGAATACCTGCGGTTGATGATGCTGCCGGAAATCGGCGGGCGGATTCATATCGGGCAGGATAAGACGAACGGATACGATTTTTTCTATCGCCAGGATGTCGTCAAGCCTGCCTTGGTCGGACTCTTAGGCCCCTGGATTTCAGGCGGCGTGGAATTCAATTGGCCACAACATCACCGGCCCTCTACCTTCATGCCGGTCGAGCATTTCATTGAAGAACATGAAGACGGAAGCAAGACCGTCTGGCTCAGCGAACACGAGCCGATGAGCCGCATGAAGGGCATGGTCGGTATCTGCCTTTACCCCGGCAAGTCGCTTGTGGAGACGAAGGTGCGGCTCTACAACCGCACTCCTTTGGTCCAAACATTCTTATGGTGGGCTAACGCGGGTATTGCCGTCCACGATCAGTACCAGGCATTCTTTCCGCCCGACGTCACCTTTGTCGCGGACCATGCCAAGCGCGCGATGTCACGGTATCCGATCGCGCGAAATTTCTATTACGGTATCGACTACACGCGAGGCGTCGATATCGCATGGTACAAGAACATCCCGGTCCCCACATCGTATATGGTTATTCAGTCGAACTATGACTTCTTTGGCGGTTACGATCACCGAAAGAAAGCGGGCGTGGTTCACGTGGCAGACCACCATATCGTGCCTGGAAAGAAACTGTGGACGTGGGGCAATGCGGAGTTCGGCTATGCGTGGGATCGCGAACTGACTGACACGGGCGGACCATACATCGAGTTGATGGCGGGCGCATACACCGACAATCAGCCGGACTTCTCGTGGCTCCAGCCGTACGAGACAAAAACGTTCAGCCAGTTCTGGTATCCAATTCAGCAAATTGGGCCGGCGAAGAATGCGAATCGTTTAGTTGCGCTCAATGTCGAAGCGGAGGGCAGCAAGTGGAAGCTGGGTATTTGCGCAACTGAGGCGCTGAGTGATTTGAGAATCGTGCTTACTCATGCTCACGGCGTCTTAGCCGAACGCCGGGCGAGCTTGCGCCCCGGCCAGCCGTTCGTCGAGACGATTTCAGCTCCGTCGAACATCATGGAGTCAGAACTATTGGTTCTGGTGCTAGACGCACAAGGAAACGAGTTGATTCGCTATGCGCCAGAAAGACGATCGGACGGCGCTCTGCCTGCACCAGCAACGGAACCGCCGGCTCCGGAGGAGATCGCGACCAGTGAAGAACTATACCTCACTGGTTTGCATCTCGAACAGTACAGGCATGCGACCCGTTATCCCGAGCCGTACTGGGAGGAAGCAGTCAGGCGAGACGCCGGCGATGCGCGTTGCAATAACGCGTTGGGTTTGCTGGCCCTGCGGCGGGGAAATTTCAAACAGGCCGAAGAACATTTTGAGAGAGCGATAAGGCGCCTCACCAGACGCAACCCGAATCCGTACGACGGCGAACCCCACTACAACTTAGGGCTGGCGCTCAAGCTGCAAGAAAGGATGGAGAAGGCTTATACGGCTTTATATAAAGCGGTCTGGAACTACACCTGGCAGGCCGCAGGTTACTATGCGCTCGCCGAAATCGACTGTGCTTCAGGCAGATTCGAGCCGGCGCTCGAGCACGTCAGGAAATCGCTCCGCACTGCCGCGGATAACCTGAAGGCCAGAAATCTGGAGGCGGCAATTCTACGGCGGCTGGGCAGAGCGGAAAGCGCCCGCAAAATTGCGCTCGAGACAATCGAACTCGATCCTCTCGATTTCTGGTCTCGAAACGAATTGGCGCTCTCGAGCGACGTGGCTCAACAAGCAAGCGCTGCGGGTGAACTCTTTCGACTGATGCGTCACGATGCGCACAACTGCCTCGATATAGCATTCGACTATGCAAGTGCGGGCTTGTGGATAGAAGCCGAGGAGCTGATTACCCGCTTCGCGGCCGGCATAGAGGAAAACCACGCCAGCCCGATGCTTTTTTATGCGGCCGGATACTTTGCCGAACAGCGCGGCGATTCGAATTCTGCCGCGAGCTATTACGATCGGGGAGCGAAGGCTTCGCCCGACTATTGCTTTCCTGCGCGACTTGAAGAGATGGTGGTTCTGGAAGCCGCTCTGAGGCACTCGGCTCAGGATGCGCGCGCGCACTATTACCTGGGCAATTTGCTTTATGACAAGTTGCGCCGGGAGGAGGCGATTCAACATTGGGAAGAAGCGGCGAGGCTGGATGCGTCCTATGCGGTTCCCGCGCGTAACCTGGGAATCGCGTACTTCAATGTGCAGCGGAATCCGGCGCGCGCGATGGAGGCGTATCACCACGCTTTTCAGGCAAATCCTTCAGACGCGCGTCTTCTTTATGAACTGGACCAGCTTCGCAAGCGCACGGGAGTTGCTCCGGAAACGCGCTTAGGGGAACTGGAGTTGCGCCTCAATCTGGTGGAGCAGCGGGACGATCTGACCATCGAACTGATAACGCTATACAACCAGACCGGCGAGAGAGAGCGGGCTCTTTCTATTCTCGAGACGCGGCGTTTCCATCCCTGGGAGGGAGGCGAGGGACTTATTTCCGGCCAATATGCCGCAGCGCACGTTCTGTCAGGCCGTGACGATCTGGACCGCGGCGACCCGGTATCCGCATTGAAGCATTTCGAGGCCGCGCGTCAGTGGCCTGTCACTCTTGGAGAAGGCAAGCACGCGCTGATGCAGGAGACCGATATCCATTACTTCAGCGGCGTGGCACTGGATATGTTGGGACGCCTCAAGGAAGCTGAGCTGAAATGGCGAACAGCAGCCGGCTCCAGGAGTGAAAAAGATAGACACATCTACTACAGCGCATTGGCGAGGCGGAGGCTCGGTGACGAACAGCGCGCAATTGCCGCTCTTCGCGAACTCTACAAGGCCGCCGACGAGCAAATGAATGCGGAAATGAAAATCGACTACTTCGCGACATCCCTCCCAAATTTTCTGCTGTTCGAAGATGACTTGCAGAAACGCAGCCAGATTGACAGTTTGTTCCTTCGCGGATTGGCAAAGCTTGGCTTGGGCGAGATGCAAAGCGGGGTTGAGGACCTGCGGAAAGTGCTAGATCTCGACAAAAACCATCTATGGGCGGGAGTGGAACTGAAGGATGCGTTGGAACACTCCGGATACTTGACGTCAATCCTATGAACTCAGCGGTAAAATTAGCCGCCGTCAAGGAAGGGAGCTCCGCTTACGTTTTTCTTGCAGCCGCCGTGGCAGCCACTGCGGGGCTCCTTTTCGGGTTCGACATCGCCGTGATTAACGGCGCGATTATTTTTCTCCAGAGCCAGTTCCACTTAACAAATATTCAGACCGAAACGGCAACCAGCAGTCTTCTGTTTGGCTGTATTTTCGGATCGAGCGTGGCCGGCTGGCTGACAGACCGGTTGGGCAGGCGGCGCGTGCTTATGCTTTCGGGGCTGGGGTTTGCGTTATCGGCGGTGGGCGCTGCCATCCCACAAAATTTGACTCAATTCCTGACCGCGCGTTTTATCGGCGGATTGGCAATCGGCGCAGGTTCGGTGCTTGCGCCTCTCTATATCGCCGAGGTGGCTCCGGCCCGCAGCCGTGGACGATTGGTTTCGCTCAACCAGATGGCTATCGTCATCGGCATTTTGGTTGCATACCTGGTGAACTGGGGACTGTCATTTTTGGGCTCATCGAGTTGGCGCTGGATGTTTGCGGCCGCAGCCGTGCCCTCTCTCGCGCTCGTCATTGCGCTGTTTTTTGTGCCGGAGAGTCCGAGATGGCTCGTCGAGATGGGCCGAAGCGCAGAGGCATTTACGGTTCTAAATCGCGTGAACGGCACCACCGTGGCCGCGGCAGAAATCAAGGAAATTGAGCGGACCGTGGCGGAGGAGAAGGGCACTCTTGGCGAATTGTTCCGTCCCGCTTTCCGCCGCCCGCTATTCATCGCGGTGTCGCTGGCGATCCTGCAGCAGATTACCGGCATCAATACGGTTCTGTTTTATGGCGCGCTGATATTCAAACAGCAGGTTGGACATCAGAGCGAAAGTGCGGCCATTTTCGCCAACGTCATTGTCGGAGTGGTGAATGCAGTGGCAACTCTCGCCGCACTCTGGGCGATCGACCGCATGGGAAGACGGCCGCTGCTCATGATTTCAACCGGGGTTATGGCTGTTTCCCAGGCGGGCCTGGGATTAGCGTTCCTGGCCAAGAATCCGTCGGCCGGCCTTGTACTCACTATGATGCTGTTTTGCGTGGCGGCGTTCGCGATAGGTCTAGGACCCGGCTTCTGGGTGCTGCTGGCCGAAGTGTTTCCGACGCGTATACGCGGGCGAGCCATGTCCATTGCAACAGTTTGCCTATGGTGCGCTTGCACATTGCTCACGATGACATTCCTGACGCTTACAACGGCGTTGTCAGCGACCGGGGCTTTTGTCATTTACGCCAGCTTTTGCGTAGTTACGTTCGCGATTGTATGGTTTGCCGTGCCCGAGACAAAAGGATGCACACTCGAGGAGATCGAGCATCTTTGGCAACGGCAGCAGACGACTTGAAACATGCCGGCGCGCATTCCTGGCAGGCGTTGGGGGATTGCACTCCTGTTGGGAATTGGAGTCCTGGTCAACTATTTTGACCGGGTGAATTTGGCGGTGGCACGCGACGCGCTCAGCTCCGAGTTCGGAATCTCGACTGTGGCGTTTGGCTACATCTCCAGCGCTTTTAACTGGACGTATGCGGCACTGCAATTGCCCATGGGCGTGTTGCTCGACAAATTCGGCGTGCAGCAACTAGGCCGAATCGGCGCGCTCTTCTGGAGCATTGCGTCGTTCGGGGCGGCGCTTTCTCCGGGCATCCCTACATTCTTTTCCATGCGGCTGTTGCTCGGTTTCGCGGAAGCGCCGACGTTCCCAGCCTATGCGAAGGCGACCGGCTACTGGTTTCCGCGGCACGAGCGGAGCCTGGCAACCGCGATGTTCGATGGAGCCGGCAAGTTCGGGCCGGCCGTGGGGGTCTTGTTTATCGGCGCTCTGGTACTTCGCTTCGGATGGCGGCTCAGCTTTGCAGCTACTGGGCTGGTTAGTTTTCTTTTCTTCGTCGCGTTTTACGTTTGGTATCGTGATCCGAAATACGACCGGCTTCTGACCGAGGCTGAATTTCGCTACATCACCGCAGGGGGTGCACAGCCGATTTCGCAGCGGGAGAACGCGCGCGGCGCTTCCCTGAGCTATCTGCTGCGGCAGCGAAAAGTCCTGGGACTGGTGCTAGGGTTCTTCGCGTACAACTATTGTTTCTACCTGCTTCTGTATTGGATGCCGAGCTATTTTTCGGGCCTGCATCTTGATCCGTTGCATTCCGTTCTATACACGAGTATTCCGTGGATGGTGGGAACGGCAACTGATCTGGCGATCGGCGGTTGGCTGGTAGACGCGCTGGTTCGACGCGGCCGCAACGACACGAGTGTGCGCCAAACAGTATTAATTACCGGCACGGCTTTCGGACTGGCGCTCGCGGGCGCGATCTCGACACACAATCCTGTGACAGCAGTGGTTTGGGTCAGCATTTCACTCGGAGGCTTGTCGGCCGCTTCCGCGGTTGGATGGTCCATTCCTTCGCTGATCGCGCCTCGCGACAGCGTCGGGAAAGTTGGGGGCATCCTCAACTTTGGGAATCAAGTCGCAGGGATTTGCTCTCCGATCGCGACGGGATATCTGGCCGCAGCCGCGAAGTCGTTCTCACTCGCATTTGCGGCCGCCGCGCTACTTTTGGCGGGAGGAATTGCATCCTATGTGTTGTTGCTGGGGAAAATTCAGCAGATACCGGAACCATGAAGATCACTCAAATCGAGACGCTTCGAACACGCGAATTTGCCAATGTCCTGTGGGCCCGAGTGTACACGGACGCGGGATTGATCGGCTTGGGCGAGACTTTCTATGGCGCCAGCGCCGTGGAGGCTCACATTCATGACACGCTCGCGGCCAGGCTGGTGGGACGGGACCCGTTGCAGATCGAGAGCATCCATAAGGACCTAACAAGCTTGCCCATGGCTCAATCCTCGACAGGAGTCGAGTATCGCGCCGCATCGGCGATCGACATTGCGCTGTGGGATCTTTTCGGAAAAGTTTGCGGCATGCCGGTCTACCAGATGCTTGGCGGACTGTGTCGTGAGCGAATCCGCGTGTATAACACCTGCGCGGGTCATCAATATGTGCGCTCTCAGGAGATTCGCCCGGTTGGAAATTGGAACCTTGGGCAGGAGGGGCCGTATGAAGATCTGCACGCGTTTATGACGTGCGCAGACGCGCTCGCAGAGGACCTGCTCAGCCAAGGGATTACGGGCATGAAGATCTGGCCTTTCGACCCGATTGCGCAAGAGACGGGCGGATTATCGATTTCGGCCGAGCAAATGAAGCTGGCTCTGCAGCCGTTCGAGAAGGTTCGGCGGGCCGTGGGAGACCGGATGGAAATTATGGTGGAACTGCATAGTTTGTGGAATCTGCCGGCTGCAAAAAAGATTGCGAAGGCACTGGAGCCGTATTCGCCATCCTGGTACGAAGATCCACTGGTGATGAACTCACCGCAGGCCCTTGCCGAATACGCGCGCTCCACAACAGTACCGGTCTGCGCGAGTGAAACGCTTGGCTCACGCTGGCCGTATAAAGAGATGCTGGATCGGGATGCGATCGGGATAGTGATGGTCGACATCTGCTGGACCGGCGGGCTGACGGAAGCGCGCAAGATTGCGAGCTTAGCAGACACGTATCATCGGCCATTTGCGCCGCACGACTGCATAGGGCCGGTGGGATTCTCGGCTGCTGTCCACGCGTCGCTGAGCCAGCCGAACGCGCTCATTCAGGAAAGCGTCCGTGCATTCTACGATGGCTGGTACAAAGAGGTGGTCACGAAGATTCCGCGCATCGAGGACGGCTACGTTTATCCGCCCGACGGACCGGGCCTTGGCACAGATCTTAGGAGGAGCGTTTTCGAACGTCCGGATCTACTGGTGAGGCGCTCTGGTGAAGGTTGACCGCAAAGAGTAAAACGCGAGCAGGCCAGCCTGGATGTAATAACCAATTGAAAGGACTTTCAGATTGTGTGCAGCAATTTCTGCCGACGCATCCATGGACAGCGAGAATAACGCGATCCGGGGCTCGCGATCACCGCGAGCGCAGAGATACTCGCGGCGCATTTATCTGCCCGCAGGCGCGCCGCACCGTACATCCGATGGAGCCCTTCGAGCAGAATAACTACCTCGCAGCGTAAATGGCGGACGCGAGACTCTCGAATTTCATTTAATGGTTCAGAAATGCACGCTTGACAGCGGGCCGTCGGGCTGTTGCGTTGCTTCGCGAAAATAAGCTCAGCCACCCTTATCGAAAATTGCTCTGCAAGCGTTGCGCTATATCTGGACATTGCAA
>CAVROY010000007.1:0-13544 GCA_963722935.1 uncultured Acidobacteriaceae bacterium
CCCATACTATACGGACGAGATGTAATTTTGTTAGCCGCTTCCAACTCCGGCTAGGCACTGCATTAATAGGAGCCTGTTCCTCGATGAGCTGCAGACGAGTCCCCCTTTATAGGGGGAGGTCCTCATCCGCGGCGGGTTGAGCCGCTGAGCCGGACTCGGCATTGACAGTACGATCTAACATCGCGGACCGTATCCGCTTTGAGTTCGACCGCGAGTTGCTGGATGACGTGCTCGATAGACTTCTTGCCGTTTGGAACGAGGATGGTGCGGTCATATTCGCGCGTGGTGAGTTCACCTTGCACAAAGACGTGGGCGCCTTTCACAAGGCGCGGTGTCAACTGGGCGAAGCCTTGTCCAAATAGAACGACATTGTGCCACTGCGTTTTGTCTTTCCACTCGCCTTTTTCGTCCTTCCAAGAACGCGTCGTGGCGACCGAGAACCTGGTGACGGGTGTTCCGTTCGGCAGTTGTTTGGTTTCGGCGTTCTTGCCAATGAATCCGATGATTGTGAGCTGATTGAAGTTCATTGAGTGTTTCTCGCTTTCTGCCCGTTTGCCTGGGCACTTTGAAGCGAGTGGCGGCTGCTCCCAAACCCAGTGAGTGCTTTCTATGGGGGACCACAAGAATTTCATCGGCCCGATTGGGCGAGCTTGCGAGCTAATAAGAACGAAATTGTTGTGGTGGTGCCATTGAAAGCAGAACGAACGCCGGTGCCGAGCGCAGGGTTTTCGCCCGAAGCTGTGCCAGGCAATGAGGCGAAACGGAAGACACCTGAACAATCAGCCACTTCTTCGGGGAATCGGTGATGAACGTCGATTTCTGAAAGACGGACTCGTGTCACAGCCTGTCAGAAGGAGCGATTCGGGCAGGCGCCATGGGCCGAGGAAATGCTTGAACGCATGGTTATTAGGAGTGGCGACTTGAGCAGCTCGACCCGAAAGTAAATACTACGCCGTATACCCATCACTTAAACCCGAGCGATCAGATTCACGATGGGGCCTATGCCTTTAATAAACAGACTCGGGCGGAGCGGGCTGGCAGACGGCGGTTCTGGTTAGGCCCGTCGCGTTGTAAGCGCATGAAGCAAATATCCGATCGGAAACAATGTCAGGCCGAGAACAGCACTCCAGAAATCGAGGTAATGACCGACGCTGTGCTTAAGTCCCCAATGCATCCGAGGAAATAGATGAAGTGCTTCGCAAACGTGCGTTAGAACGACAACCACCAGACATCCGGCGCCAAAAAGCTGTAGGAAAGAGCTTGCAACCTTTTCTCTAAAGAACAAAAGTATCGAACGGCAGAAGAGCAGGAACACTGGCACGAACACGAGGAACGCTTTGAGCAATGTGACATTCATGGCGTGGCATCCTATGTCGGAATTTCAGTTTGTTCCATAGCATCGGAGGACGGTTCTGGCGCCCCTTGACAACTATCTATCACGAATGATCGTCCGGCGTCTGCACCTGCGCTTTTCAAGCATGCTTCGTTAGACTTATTTCAGTGTGAAAGTGCTGGTCATCGAAGATGAGCAGAGGTCGGCCGTTTACTTGAAGAAGGGCCTGTCCGAACAAGGGTTTACTGTGGACCTCTCAAGCAACGGAGACGATGGTCTGCATTTGGCCCTCAGTTCGCCGTACGATCTAGTTGTCTTGGATGTCATGTTGCCTCAGCGCGATGGCTGGTCTGTGCTGTCGCGGTTGCGCGGCGAAGGCAATCAAACTCCGGTTTTGATGCTCACTGCCCGCGATGCTGTTCAAGACCGGGTGAGGGGATTAGAACTCGGGGCGGACGACTATCTGGTAAAGCCATTCGCGTTTTCCGAATTGCTGGCACGCATCCGCACTATTCTGCGCAGGGGTCCAGCGCGGCAGCCATCCACATTTCAGATCGCGGATCTTGAAATTGATCTCGCACGTCAGCGCGCCGCGCGCGCAGGAAACCGGCTTGATTTGACAGCCACTGAGTTTCGCTTGCTATGCCTGCTGGCCCGGCACGCAAGTGAAGTGCTCAGCCGGACCTTTATTGCCGAACAGGTGTGGGACATGAACTTCGATAGTGATACGAACGTCGTCGATGTCCACGTTCGGCGCTTGCGGGCCAAAGTAGATGACCCGTTTCCTCAGCGGCTGATTCGTACGGTCCGCGGTGTTGGTTATGTACTGGAAGAAGCCCGCTCCTAGCCAACCAATTCGCCTCGCCACGCGGCTTTCCTGGTGGTACGCCACTTCAAGTTTCTTACTGGTTCTGGTCGTGACCGGCTTTCTTTACCTGATCCTGATCCGCAACTTTCAACAGCAGAATGATCGGTATCTGGAGGGCAAAGCAAACGTGCTTCGAACTCTTTTGCGCGACGTTGCCGATCCCGATGCCACGGCCAAATGGGAAGTCGACGAAGAGCTTGCAGAGGACCCATCAATCAGGATTCTCTCGCGCGTGCTATCTGAAAACGGCCGCACTTTATTCGAGACCGAAGGCATGTCGCGTGAGCTTCCGGTTTCGTTGTTTCCTGTCACGGAATTTGCGAAGGGCGAGCAGCTTCGGTCCGTCACCG
This sequence comes from uncultured Acidobacteriaceae bacterium, assembly GCA_963722935.1. Lineage (GTDB taxonomy): Bacteria > Acidobacteriota > Terriglobia > Bryobacterales > Bryobacteraceae > Bog-105. The sequence continues at coordinate 2,552 of CAVROY010000007.1, forward strand.
GGAAAATATTCCGCACAATGGTGACCACTGCGACGAACAAGTCCGGGCACAAGCGCTATCGGATTCAGGTTGCCATTGACATGCGCTATCAGAACGATCTGCTCTCGCGGTATCGCGACGAGCTCTGGCTGGCGCTTGGTGCGGGACTGCTGATTTCTCTGTTTGTGGGACATCGCATTGCCCACCGCGGCTTGCAACCGCTGGCCGACATGGCGGGCGCCGTACAGCGCATCCGCTCCAACACGCTGAATGAGCGCATCCGGTTGGAAGATTCCCCCGCCGAAGTGCGTGCCCTGGCCATTAGCTTCAATGAGACGCTTGACCGCTTGCAAGATGCGTTCGATCGGCTCTCTCGCTTTTCGTCCGATATCGCACATGAGCTGCGCACGCCCATCAACAACATCCGAGGACAGATGGAGGTCGCACTCTCCCGTGTACGCAATCCGGACGAATACGCGGAAGTCATGGAAGGCTGCCTGGAAGACTGTGAAAGGCTTTCCCGGTTGATTGACAGCCTCTTGTTTCTGGCACGAGCCGAACATCCCGAGGCCGAGATCCGCCGCGAAGAACTAGACCTTCAGCGTGAGCTGAAGAGCCTTGCCGAATTCTATGAGCCGGCAGCGGCCGAGCGCGGTGTTCGCCTCGATCTCAGCGTCCCGGACCGGCTCAGCGCCAGCTTGGATCGAGCCCTTTTTCAGCGCGCTATCGGCAATCTCCTGGAAAATTCCTTGCGGTACACACCACCTGGTGGACGTGTCGCGATTGAAGCTGGAATGCGTTCGGATCGCCTGGCGCTTTCAGTCTCCGATACCGGAACCGGGATTTCGGAAGAGCATCTGAAGCGAGTCTTCGATCGCTTCTATCGCGTAGACGCGGCCCGCGCGAGTAATGGGTCGCAATCTGGACTGGGTCTGGCCATTGTGCAGACGATCGCGCGCCTGCACGGCGGCGAGGTGGAAATCCAAAGCGCCTTGGGCAGAGGGACATCCGTCACGCTCGTACTGTAGACGATGGACCATAGATGACGGAATCGTAATCTTGGTGTCATGTTCCCGTTCGAGTCAAACTCTTAGACTCGAAGCCAGTGAGACAAGGTCTTGCAGTCGGGGCGATTCTCGTCTGCGCGCTTGTAGAAAGCAATTGCGTCAAGTACAACGCGCACCCCATCAACCCTCAGATTCTTGAAAATCAGTTTCGAAGCCGGAGCCTGGCCGATCCCGGACTGTGCCAATTTGTTCGACAACAATCCGGCGATCCGGCCTTAGTATGGCCGCCCGCCGCACTCGATTTGAAGACGCTTATCTACGTCGCCTTCTATTTCAATCCGGAAATCGGGGTTGCGCGGGCACAAGCGAAATCGGCTGAAGCAGCGGTGCTTTCGGCGCGACAGAGAATTAACCCATCGCTTGCGGCCGAGGGCGGATATAACAAGACGCCTGAGTCTACCGTGACCTATGGGGCGTCAGCCACATTTACCATTGAGACCGCTGGTAAGCGTGGGTATCGCATCTTGCAAGCAGAAAAACTGGCGGAAGCCGCGCGAATCGCACTCGACGAGAACGCCTGGCGTGTACGCAGCGACGTCCGTTCCGCCTTTGCCGCGCACTATTTCGCAACGCGGCGACTGGAGCTGCTTCGTTCCGAGAACAAGCCTCCAAGCCGAAAGCGTGAGCATCCTCGAGAAACGTCTCGCACTCGGAGACGCTTCCCGTCCCGACGTTTCTGCCGCGCGTGCTCAACAAACCGAAACCGCTGTGAACGTGCGGCGTTTCTGAAGGCGAAGTCGCGCAAACACTCGCCGCCCTTGCGACGGCCGTAGGGCTTCCGGTTTCGGCGCTCGAAAACATACATTTTCAAACGGCTTTTCTCGAACGTCCGCCGTTGCCGGAATCGCTTCCCCTACTCCGCGTACAGCAGGCGGGCTTGCTCCATCGTGCAGACATACGCCGGATGCTCGCCGAATATGGGGCGGCGGATGCCCGGCTGCGGTTGGAAATCGCGAATCAATATCCGAACGTTTCCCTCACTCCGGCTTACAGCCTGCAGGAAGGTTTTGCCGCGTATACCCTCGGCTCGGCTATCGATTCGCTTCCGATTTTTCATTACAACCAGGGCCCCATCGCCGAAGCCGAGGCCGCGCGCGCTGAAATCAGAGCCCGTTTCGTTGCTCTTCAGGCTGGAGCCATCGGAGATACGGAATCCGCGATTCGGCAATACCGTGCCGCCGTCCAGCAATGGCTCGAAGCACGGGACCACCTTCAGGTTGTCCAGCACCAGCGGGAATCCGCCGTATTGGCCGCGTTTCACGAAGGAGAAGCCGACCGGCTCGATCTCACTCTGGCACGCTCGTTCACACTCGCGGCGGATCAAACCCGCCTGGATGCATTGCTTCGCGTTCAAAATGCGCTCGGCGCGCTGGAGAATGCCGTGCAGGTGCCTCTTGAAGACTGGCTTGAGCCCTTCCGAAATACGATTTCATGGTCCGGTACCGGATCTCTTGAGATGAGATCTCCGGTTTTGATTCTGTTCTCGCTCGCTCTCCTTACCGGCTGTGGGCAACAGCCCGACATGGATGACGTGCACGAGCAAGCGAAGCAGTCGCCTGCCGTGATCCAGCCGAATACGGAAGAATCGGAGCCCGGCGTCACACTGAAGAAAGAAGCACAGGCCCGCGCCGGATTGAAAATCGAGCCGCTCGCGCCTCAGTCGGCCGAGCCGGAATTAACCGCTTTCGGCAAGCTCGAAGAAGATCCCTCCGCATCATTTGTGGTGCGGGCGCCTGTCGCCGGCACGGTACACGCCATCCCGGCCCGCGCTTGGCCCGCGCTCGGCCGAAAACGTTTTGCAAAGTTTAGTTCTTGGTCAACTCGAACCTCGGCTCTTACCCACCGATCGCCTCAATTTCACCACTCAGCTCGCAACCGCACACGCCGATCTGAATTCAAGCCTCGCATCGGTTACAGCTGCGCAATCGGCGTACGATCGCACTAAAGCTCTTAACGCCGATAACAAGAATGTCTCCGACAAGGCTGTCCAGGAAGCCGAGGCAAGGCTTGCGACCGAGCAGGCGAAGGAAAGAGCCGCGCGAGCGAACGTCAATTCGCTTGAAGCGTCCCTTCAGCCGGGTGGAACGGTTGGCAATCGGCCGATTGTTTCGGAACGGGGAGGCCAGGTCGTCGAGGTGCTTGCCCAACCAGGTGAAGCGGTCGAGCAGGGTGCATCCCTCCTTCGCGTAGCGCGTCTCGATCATCTGCTCGTCCGTATCGATCTGCCTGTCGGCGAGCACATTTCTCCAGATAATCGAAGCGCTCTTATCGTAGCTGCTGGTTTCGAGGATCAGCCTCCACTGCCCGCCGAGCGCGTCGCCGTCGCTCCTGCCACCGATCCGCACACCCAGGGAATCTCTCTTCTCTATCGGCTGAGAAAAACACTCTTCGGATTGCGTCCGGGTACGGCAGCTACCGCTCTGCTGCGTATCCCTGGGGCTTCAAGACAAGGCGTTCTGATTCCTAGATCTGCCATCGTCGAGCAAGGTGGCAAATCCTGGGTATACATCGAGACCAGTGACGAACGGTTTACGCGGAGAGCCGTTCCCATCGATTTGCCGTTGGCCAAAGGATTTTTCGCCGCCAGCGGGTTCTCTCCTGGGGATCGGGTCGTCGTAGTCGGCGCGCAAAGCCTGTTATCTGAAGAGTTCAAATCCGAAAACGAAGCGGACGAGCATTAATCCGCATGCTATCGCGGCTCATTGAATTTTCGATACGGTTTCGTGGCGTGGTGATCGCGGTCGCCTGTCTCGTGATCGGTTACGGCATCTACACACTCGATCACGCGAAGTTCGATGTGTATCCGGAGTTCGCGCCGCCGCAAGTCACTGTTCAGACCGAGGCGCCGGGATTATCTTCGGAGGATGTCGAGACTCTCGTAACCCGGCCGGTGGAGTTCGCGCTCAATGGAACACCAAATCTGGCGACCATCCGCTCGGATTCCATCCAGGGTCTCTCGGTCGTCGTGCTCACGTTCGAGGACCGTACCGATATTTACCGCGCGCGGCAAATGGTAACCGAGCGCCTGGGCGAAGCCGGAGCACAGATGCCGCAGGGAGTAAAACCGCCCACCCTCGCGCCGCTTATAGGCGCCACCAGCTTGACCCTCGTGGTTGGGCTCACATCCGAGAAACGCACGCCGATGGAGCTGCGAAGTTTTGCGGACTGGACCATGCGGCCACGTTTGCTGAGTGTTCCCGGCGTGGCTCGAGTCGCCGTCTTCGGAGGAGAAGTCCGGCAGCTTCAAATCCAGTTACATCCGGACCGTCTGGTGGAATTGGGTCTTTCGATAAACGATGTCGTCTCCGCTGCTCGAAATGCGACGGCAGTGCGTGGCGCCGGCTTCATCGAGACGGCAGCACAAAGGATCGTCTTGCATACCCAGGGCCAGACCGTCATCCCGGACGAGTTGGGCGAAGCCGTGCTTTCTTCGGTGAACGGCCGCACGGTGCGCATGAAAGATGTTGCCTTCGTCACGAACGGATCGGAACCTCCAATTGGTGGTGCGACCATCATGGGTCGCCCGGGGATCATGCTTCACATCAGTGGTCAGTATCGCGCAAACACGTTAGACGTGACACACGGTATTGAACAGGCACTCGATGAGCTAAAACCCGCATTAGCAGCGCAGCAGATTCACCTCTACCCAGATCTGTTCCGCCCTGCGAACTTCATCAACACCTCGATCACGAACATGAGCCACTCACTGTTGCTGGGAGCGTTGCTGGTCTCCGTGGTGTTGTTCCTTTTCCTTTTCAACTTCCGTGTGGCCCTTATTTCGCTAACAGCAATTCCGCTCTCTCTTCTGATCGCGATCATATTGCTGAACCACTGGGGAGTTAGTCTTAACACCCTCACGATGGGCGGGCTGGCGATTGCCATTGGCGAGGTAGTGGACGACGCCATCATCGACGCCGAAAACATCTTCCGTCGCCTGCGCGAGTCCCCCAAGCCGCTCGCAGCCGCCGAGGTGTTTCGTGTCGTTCGCGAGGCCTCAGTCGAAGTCCGAAGCGCCGTTGTGTACGCCACTTTCATCGTTGCGCTCGTGTTTCTCCCTGTGCTCGCGATGTCCGGGGTCCAGGGCAGGCTGTTTGCGCCGCTGGCGTGGAGCTATATTCTCGCCATACTCGCGTCTCTTGCGGTCGCTCTCACAGTGACACCCGCGCTATGCTTCGCTCTCCTGCCAGGCGTGATCGACAAAGCCAGTGAGCCCCCGTTCGTGCAACGGCTCAAATTGGCATACGGGAAGCTCATCAACTCTCTCACGCGCCATACGCGCCTGATCATTGCCGCGGTCGCAGCATTGTGCGTTGTTGCAGGCGTGGCTCTCCCATTCATGGGCGGCGAGTTTCTTCCCGAGATGCGAGAAGGGCATTTTATTGTGCACATGAGCTTTTTACCCGGCACGTCGCTTCAGGAATCGGTCCGTGTCGGCAAGCTGGTTACACGTGAACTGCTGCGCAACCCGCAAGTCCGGCTCGTTTCCCAGCAAATCGGCCGGGCGGAGCTCGGAGACGACACGCAAGGTGTCCACTATAGCGAGATTCACGTCGATCTAAAGCCAAACTCCTCCGCCGACCCAGAGCAAACGGAATCAGATATACGCAACATCGTTGCCCGGTTTCCCGGCCCGTCAGTATCTATTAATCCATTTCTGACGGAGCGTATGGACGAAATCATTGGCGGTGATGTCGAGCAGGTCGTAATCAATCTTTACGGCGACAATCTCGCGATGCTCGACCGCAAAGCCGCTGAAATCGCGCGCGTGGTTGGCGGCATCCGCGGGGCTAGGGACGTCCGGGTCGCGTCTCCTCCCGGTACACCCGAGGTCCGCATTCGGCTCAAACCAGAGCGATTACGGCAGTTTGGTTTCCAACCAGGCGCGCTGCTTGACGAAATCCAGACTGCTTATCAGGGTACCGAAGTCGGGCAGATCTATGACAAAGAACAAATTTTCAGCGTTGCGGTGATTCTCGATAGCCCGTCTCGAAATGATGTTAGTTCCATCGGTAAGCTCATGTTCCAAAATGCGGACGGAACGCGCCTGCCGCTTGGGCAGCTTGCCGACATTGAACTAGCCTCGGGCCGATACGACATCCCGCACGAAGCGACACGCAGACGCCAAGTCGTCGGCTGCAATGTAGCGGGCCGTGATCTCAGCTCATTTGTCGAAGAGGTTCAGCGCACAATCCGCGATCGGGTGAAACTGCCTAGCGGAAGCTATTTCGCCATAGGCGGTGCTTCACAGGCTCGCGCAGCCGCACAGCGTGAAATTCTCACTTATTCTCTGCTCGCGGGCGCGGGCATCCTTATGTTGTTATCCGTTGTCTTTCGCAGCATGGGAAACATGCTCCTCGTGCTCGCCAATCTTCCCTTTGCCCTCGTCGGCGGAGTCCTGGCGGCGCTGCTAAGCGGCGGGAATTTGTCGGTTGGCTCTCTGGTCGGATTCGTCACTTTGTTCGGAATCACCATGCGCAATTCCATCATGATGATTTCGCATTTCGAACACCTGGTCCACTATGAAGGGGAAACGTGGGACCTGCATGCAGCCGTTCGCGGCGCCTCCGAGCGGCTCACTCCGGTGTTGATGACGGCAATCGTAACAGCGCTTGGTCTTCTACCGTTAGCGATTGGAAGTGGTACACCCGGGCGCGAGATCGAAGGGCCGATGGCGATCGTCATCCTCGGAGGACTTGCGACTTCCACCACCCTAAATTTGCTTGTGCTTCCGGTATTGGCGCTGCGATACGGCAAGTTCGTGCGCTCTGCAGCAGCTTGAAATCCAGTTAGGCCTTGTGGTTCGTTAAACACAGTTACCAAAGAGTAACCGCCATTTCCAACACGGCAAGATGCTCTACACTGATGCTACCTGTCCGGAGGATATGGCGACACAGGGATGCGACCGGAGCGCCCGGCAGGAGCCGGAACGGCGGGGCGGCGAGTCCGCCGCCGTTTCAAGAGAACCAGCGACGCGAAAACATCAGCCGATCCTCTTGACCTTATACCAAGGTACAGGGTTTAGGCTGGAATCGTGAGTTTGAAAATCGGCGAAGTTGCGGAGCGCGGCGGCGTAAATCTACAAACAATTCGATATTACGAACGCGAAGGCCTGGTTCCGGAACCGCCGCGCCTGGCGTCTGGCTATCGCATGTTCCCGGAAACAGCGGTGCGCCGGGTACACTTCATCAAACGGGCACAGGAACTTGGCTTTTCTTTGGCGGAAATCCGCGAGCTGCTTTCTCTGCGCGAGGATACGCGCGCAGGCTCACAAGCAATGCATGAACGCGCTCAAGCCAAGATCGCGGATATTGAGCAGAAAATCCGCACTCTGCGGGCCATGAAAAGCGCCCTTCACCGGTTGGCAGAAAAATGTCCCGGCTGCGGGCCGTTGAGCGATTGCCCCATTCTCGACGCTTTAGAGGCGGAAGGGGTACTGGTCTGATGTGGAAGCGAACCATTGCCGTCGTTCCGGGTATTGGCGTTTCGCTGCTGCCGAAGTTGATGTGTCCGTTGTGCTGGCCTGCGTATGCGGGCGTCGTTTCGGCGCTCGGCCTCGGCTTTCTGATCTCAGCAAAGTATTTGCTGCCGGTGACGTTGGTTTTTCTGGCCATCACTGAGGCGGCACTTGGCTTTCGGGCCTCGCGACGCCATGGTTACGGGCCGTTTACATTCGGGATGATTGCGTCGGCGGCGATTTTGATCGGGAAGTTTTATTTCGAAGCAACGCAACCTGCGTATGTGGGAGTAGGACTGTTAATCGCTGCGTCGGTATGGAACAGTTGGCCTCATCGCAGCGTTGCACGGACAACATGTCCGGCCTGCGTTACTGCAAGGCCGGGTCCAAACACCATGAATGGATGAGGAGAACAGATGTATGAAACATACAATTGAGATCTTCAGCGCTGGTTGCAAAACCTGTAAGGACACGATAGAAGCGGTCCGCAAGCTAGCCGGCTCGGAGCACGAAATCGTTGTGCATGACATGCACCAGGAGGGGGTTGCCACGCGTGCTGCCCAGCATGGCGTGCGCAGCCTTCCCGCCGTCGTTATCAACGGCAAGCTGGCTGGGTGCTGCGCGGGCCGCGGCGTTGAAGAGCACGTCTTGCGTGAAGCCCTGCGGTAAATCCCCCTCAGCATTACAGGAATCAGAGATACAGAGATGAGGTGAATCAGATGGCTTTCAAGCAAGAAGAAGTTTATCGTTGTCCAGATCCCGAATGCGGGTGCGAAATCACCGTCACCAAAGCTCCCGCACCAGGTAAGGGCGGCAATCAAGCACCACGCTGTTGCTGCGGTAAAGAGATGATCAAAAAGTAGTCCAGCGGAATCAGGATGCGAGCGCCATTCTGGCCCAAAGCGATAAATCCCGGGAGCGCGAGAGCGTGTCGTTCGCGGTGAGCTGGTAATCGACTCTTGGACTGACACGGATTCGCCGCTGCGGAATGCAAAGCACCTGGGTGAACGGATTCACAATCGTGAGTGTGTTCGGATCGAGCGTCGTTCCATCGATAATGCCACGCAGGGAAGCCGTCTGAGCTTGCGCCGCGGACGATGTGCAGATCATTATCGCGAGGCAGACGGAGAATTTGAACAACTGCATCGAGCCTCGCGATTACCGCCGCACATCGTAGACGTAGATCGACGCCGCTTCGGTCCCTTGCCGCCTGGCCGCGACAAATAGCGAGTGGGTCTCTGGAGAGAAAAGACTCGTTCGGGCGCCCTTTCGAGTCGGAATGCTTGCGATCTCCTTATATTTGTCTGCAGTCTGTTGCTCGAAAACTGAAATTTTTCCCTCGCCGCCAGTGGCATAGAGGCGCTTCGCCACGGCGTCATAGAAGACATCATCGCAGTCTCCGACGGCTGGCCACGCGCCGATCACGTGACCTGAATCGATATCCAGGACGAGCAATTGTGCCGGGCGGCGGCAGACAACGAACAGTCTCCGATTCGCCTCGTCTAGTGCCATCGGAAAATTTTCAAGGGCATGATCTGTAGTCCACGTCGTGATCACTGTATGCGTCTTCTTGTCAACGACTGCTATCTTGCGAGAGTCGGGAAGATTCACGAAAATTCTGGTCCCATGGGGTTCCAAACGAAAAGACTCCGGATGGGCATCGAGCGCAATTTCGGCTATATTCGTGCCTTTCTCGTCAACTACTGCGAGAGCGCCGCTCCCATAGCCTACATAGATCTTGCGCTCTTCATCGTCCCATCGGACATTATCAGCGTCGTCTCCCAGCTTCGTAGTGCCGACTGGCTGGTATGAGGTCCCATCGAACATTCGCAGTGTTCCATCCTCGCCATTCGCCACGTACAGCCGGTTCGGTCCCGATAAATAAAGAACGCCTTGTGGCTCATGTAGACCTGAGATGGAATGGACTCGCTTACCTTGCCTGACATCAACGACTTCGACCGTGTTATTGCCCAGCGCAGCAACAAAGAGTCTGCCACTCTGAGCGTCGAAGAACATGTGATCGATGCGGCCCTGAACGTCGGGCATGACGATCGTCTTTTGCAAACGTAACGGCGGGTTCGACTGCGCAGCAGCAGGTGCACTAAAAGCGAGTAGAAGGAGCGCCGCAAGCAATCGTGTACGGGTCATTGTTCTACCCGCCAGGGCGAGATGTTCGACCAGGTCTTCAGTTCCTGAGTCGCCCAAGCCGTGGACTTGTCTTTATGGCAATCAGTGCAGGGATTCGGAATCTTGTACTTGTCTGTCATGGCTGGGCTGATAAATCGGAAAGTGTGGCTGCGGACGTTCACATCGGCGATCGTTTGTTCGATCCGCGGCATGTGACAGGCGACACACTCATCGCCTGTGCTTCCAATTTTATGGTGCGTGTGTTCTTCAATGGTGCGTACGTGCGGCCCGTTAGGCGATCCAGGACCGTGGCATTCGAGGCACATGACGTTTGCCGGCTTGATCAACAGCGCGTCGTTATCGGTGCCGTGGACATCATGGCAACTGGAACATTTTACGCCGCGCGTGTACATCACGCTTTGAACAAAATCGTTTCCTTGCATGCGGTTCTTATGCGCCGTACCGTCCGCAAAGTGCGTGAACGTCGTCTCGCCTAACTTGTGCTCTTCGAGCTTCCAGTGGTCTTCTAACTTTTCGCCGACATGGAATCCGACCGGCCAGTCATAATACTTGCCTTGAATCGGATTCTGGAGGGGCTGCCCTTGCGAGTGGCACTGAATGCACGTATCGTTCGCCTGAACCGAATCGAGACGGGCGGGATTGACGATATTAGTGCGGGAAGGACGGGCCACATGTTCGCTTCCGGGACCGTGGCATTTTTCGCAACCGACGTTCCATTCCGTTACCGTCTTGTTCTCGATGTTGTAATTGACCGAATGGCAGCCATCACACAGCGGGCCGGTCGGACGTTTCATGTTGTCCGGCGGATACAGAGGAGCCCACCAGTCCGTTCCATTCTTGACGAAATAGGGCCGCCAGATCTGATGCGTTACATCCCATTGCGCCGGCAGAACGAAATAGTCATCGCCGACTTTCTTGAAATAGCGCTGTTTCCACCGACTTCCGTAGACGAAGGCGATGTCATCTTTGCTGAACGTGACCAGAGGGTCAGGCTTGGACAGATCGGGCAGGATTGCGTCGGGATGCTGCTTGGGGTCGCGCACCACATTTGCCATGCGAGTCTTCTCCCAACGGCCGTAGATCTGCGGATGACATGTCTTGCAGGCGGCGGAACCGACGTAATGGCGACCTGCGACGCCAGTTTGTGCGCCGGGAACGACTGTCTGGGCGTACAACACCGGTGCGGCACCCGCGGCCGCACAGATCAAGACGGCCAAACTCTTCGAAAAAAGCATGCAGTGGTCTCCCTTTGCGAGTCTACAGAGCCAATTCGTGCAGCATCGGTTTCGCTGCTTTACCACGCTGATGCTAGGAATGCTATATCGTCTCGGTTCGTGGGCGTTCG
>CAVROY010000008.1:0-2216221 GCA_963722935.1 uncultured Acidobacteriaceae bacterium
GGAGGACACCCCAAGCGAACTATTTCGCTAGAGATCAACGGAGCAGTTACTGAACAGCATCTTCCGTTTCTTCCTCGTCATGAGCGCTGTCACGTCTTTGAATGCCATGCTTTTCCATACGGTAGATCAGGGCTTTGCGGCTGATGTCGAGATATTTGGCTGCGTGCGTTTGGTTCCAATTGAACTTTTCCAACGCTTTCAGGATCAGTTCCTTCTCAATCGCCTCCAGACTGATGCCTTGTGAGGGAAGATCTATGTTTAATGCGTCAACAGAAGCATGTTCCCGGCGCAGAAACGCCGGCAGATGAGAAACGGTGATCTCGTTTCCGGGAGTCAGCACAATTAAGCGCTCGATAATGTTCTCTAATTCGCGAATATTTCCCGGCCAGCGGTAGTTACTGAAGTACGGCATTAGCGAGATAGGCAGGACGAGACTCTCCCGGCCGTGCTTCTGCTTCAATTTTGAAAAGAAGTGCTCCACGAGTTGAGGGATGTCGTCGAGACGCTCGCGAAGGGGCGGCAGTTCTAAGGGTATAACCGAAAGGCGATAATACAGATCTTCTCGAAACGTGCCGTCCTCGATCATGGCTTCGAGATCCCGGTGCGTTGCCGCAATAACGCGCACATCCACCGTGCTTGCGCTAGGTGCGCCGACTTTTTCTATTTCGCCCTGTTGAATGAGCCGCAGCAACTTGACTTGTAGCTCAAGGGGCATTTCTCCAATCTCATCGAGGAACAGAGTCCCGCCGTCAGCCGATTCCACCTTGCCTTTTCTATGGGCAACGGCGCCGGTAAAGGAACCTTTCACGTGCCCGAACAACTCGGATTCCAGCAGATCCTTCGGTATGGCGCCGCAATTAATAGTGACGAAGGGTTTTTCGCGTCGCCTGCTATTGAAATGAACAGCTTTAGCAAGTAACTCTTTCCCCGTGCCCGTTTCACCGTGAATCAGCACCGTTGCGTCGGTCTGCGCAGCCCTGGCGGCCATGTCGAGCACGTAAAGCAATGAGCTGGATCGCCCAATGATGTTTTCAAACCCGTACTTTGCATCCAGGCTGCTCCGCAGTGAACGGTTCTCTTCGATCAACTGGAGGTGTTCGAGAGCCCGGCGTGCAACCAGGTCCAGCTCGTCGGGATGAACAGGTTTCGTTATGTAATCGTATGCGCCTGCTTTCATTGCTTCCACGGCGCTTTCGACCGTGCCGAATGCCGTGAGCATCACGACTAAAACGTCGGGGTAATCCGCTCGTATTCGCCGCAGCAGCTCGATTCCGGACATCGCCGGCATTTTCAGATCAGTGATCACAAGATCAGGAGCTGATTTCTGAAGAATACTTAGTGCTTCGATTCCGTCACCCGCAGTTGTGGTCTTGAATCCTGCTTGTTCGAGTTGCACTTGCGTAACTCGCCTAAGGCTCTCGTCGTCATCGACCACCAGAACGCGTTTCTCCATTCTTCTACCTTTCGCGAGAAAGAGGAATCTCCAGTGAGAATGTCATACCCTTATCAGCATTCCTAGTAGCAGTCAGAACGCCGCCTTGTCTTGCCGCGATCTGATGGGCAACGGGAAGTCCAAGGCCAGTACCCGATTCCTTCGTTGTAAAAAAAGGATCAAATATCTTCTCGAGGTCCTGTTCGCTGATACCCGTCCCCTGATCGTGGACTTCAATCACGGCATTGCCGTCCTGACGGTGAGCCGAAAGGACGATTTCTCCTCCTTGTGGCATGGCCTGAATCGCGTTTATCGTGAGATTCAGCAGAATTTGCGTGAGCTGTTCTGAGTCGCATTCAAGGTCCGTCAGGTCCTGGGCAACTTCTTTACGGAATACGATTTGATTGTGACGAATCGCATGCTCCGAAAGAGCAATCACGGAATCCAACATGTGCTCAACTCGTATGTTCTTGAACTCGGGTTCGCGCGGCTTGGCAAAATTCAGAAAGTTCGTCAGCAATCGATTCAAGCGCCGGGATTCTTTCTGAATGATCTGCAGAAACTCAATTCTCCGGTCTTCTGACGGAGGCTCACGAAGGAGAACTGCGGCGGCACCTTCGATACTCGCCAACGGGTTGCGGATCTCGTGAGCCAATCCCGCCGACAGCTGGCCTAGCGCATAGAGCCGCTCGGCTCGTTTCATGCGCTCAAAATTGTCCTGCAATTCTCCGTATACCCGTGACAACTGTTCGGCCGTCTCTTGCAGGGTTCTTTTTTGCCTCCGCTCCCGATCGGCAAGCAGGCCGGCTACTACGCCGGCCACGCAAAACAGGACTACTTCCGCACACTGATTGACGGAGTAGCTTGGATGCAGTTTCCAAGTCGCCAGAATTTGCGGCAAATACGCCAAGGCGGCCAGCACGGCTGCGGAGAGACCACCACGCCACCCAAAATACAGGCCCGCGTAAACCACCGGCACATAGAACAGTCGCTGGATCAGATAGTGCAGTTGGACCATCGAATCGGGCGTATAGTAATGCACCATGCTGATGCCGATGGTGACAGATATCACGCCACCCACACGCACTAGATCCTTCCGCGCCATCTTGTCTCTCCGACACAATTTTTCCAGATTCTCGATTTCTACACCACCTCGGGCTCATCAACGCGATCGGCCGGTTCCGGTATGGAACGGTCCTCACCGCGATCAGCCAGCTCAAGAGGGTTGCGAGCTCTTTCTGCGATTCTCCCCAATGAGCGAAGAATCTGCCGCTGAAGATCTAAAACCGGCGCTCTGACGCCTATAGGCAGATCGCTGTGCCGAATATGTTCCAGGTTCAGCATGTTAACGAGCGTGCGATCCCCGGCGCCAGAAACGACCAGGTGCAGCGGTATGAAGATCCCGGACGCACGGTCGATTGCTGTCGTTTCCAGCATGATTGCTGGATTGTCGATTAGCAGAACCCGGCACGGGGGCACGTAAATCTGAAGTGCGCGCTTGACCCTCTGCGCCGCGTCAATTTCAGCAGCGATCGAAAGCTGGTCATTACGAATGGCTCTACGGATTTGAGGCAAGGCGGAATCAAACGGACTGTGAAATACGAATGCTGTTGTAGCAGCTGCGCGGCTTTCCATTGTTATAAAGTTCCCCTGATGCATTTCACTTGAGGAAGTGCAATTGACAGGCCAGTGCGAGGCTTCGAGACGTGCAATCGTGACGCATTCACAAAAAAGAGGAACTCGGGAGACGGCGGCCTAAAAAGGCCGAGCACCCGAGTTCCTTCTGAGCGTGCACAACGGCCAGCAAAATGGCGTGTGCGCTCTCACGCCCCGTACAATCGCTGCTTACGATTCGGAGAGACCGATTCTCTCCTGAAGCCGATCCACTTTTTGCTGCATACGATCGAGCTTATCCGAGGTGTCGCCATATTCCAAGAAAGCGTCCACGGAATCCTTCAATTCTGCGGACCGATCCGAGATAGACGTTAGATGGTCGGCGTAAACCGGAGCGTACAGATACGAGCGGTTTTCATTCAGATGTTGAATGGCGGCTTCAGTATGAGCCGCCACGTTAGCTGCCACCGGGACGATCTCATCGATTGCGCGCTGCTGCCACGGCGCGGTGACAGATTTGATGGCCTGTAGGCGATCCAGCCGTTCGCCAATCGCGTTGATATGTTCCCGCGCCTTGGTCAGTTGATCCGCGTGAGTCCGCCAACTTAATTGAGTTTGCCATTTGTATGATTCGAGAGTAGTGGCGTCACTCTTCAGCTTTGCGCTGAGAGATTTGATCTCCTTCAGCAGATCCTTGGCTTCGCTCTCGAAATTCCACGCTTGGCATTCCGTGACGGTAGAGTTCTTGGCGCTCACCGCTGGCGACGCGAACGCAACGGATGAAAGAGTCACTGCCAAGAGGGGCAGATAACCCAGTTTTCGAAAAATCGTTGAACGCATTTTGTTTTGCTTCTCCTTACGGGTTTTGTATCCGCTATCGGTACGTGCAATTCGGAGGCCACGAATGCGCTCAAGAAAGATTGCTTTGAAGTCCAAGGCTTGTGAAGAGCTTAAGGGGGAGAACTCTGATGCGACACCGATTTTTACTGGCCGAAAGGCGCCAATCCTGTGCGTTTTGAGGCGGTGATATTCACCGTGACTCACATTGCGGCACAGAGAAGCTCGACGGCAAGGTCGTCGATTGAATGGAGCACGTGAGCGACGAGCAATACCGGAAGTAATCTCACGCGCTTTTCCGGGCTCTTCGGGGCTAGATCGTGTGTAACGGCGCAGCGTTTACTTTTCCGAGTTGGCCGTGGGAATCGTCGCCAACCCGACACTGCTTCCGCGACACTGAAGAAAGACCGCTACCCGTGTTCTGGGACCGAAGTGTCACCCATGTTCCGGGCCATACAAGACCACTCCCTCACGGTCATGGCTCCGTAAGTGGCGGTGGAACATGTTTCAATTCTACGGCGACGATTCCGGCCAGAATCAAAGCCGCTCCAGCGAGCCTTGAGGGCGTGATCCGCTCCCCGCCCATACCTGCTGCGGTGATCAGCGCGAAGACGGGCTCTAACGCGAAGAGCAGCGCTGTTCTGGTCGGTGTCGTGTATTGCTGCGCCCAAGTCTGCAACGCAAACGCAATCGCCGTAGCGAACAGCGCCGTCAGAATGATGGCGAAGATCACTGAGCCGCTCCAGGTACTCTTGGGCGGCTCGAAAACCAGCGAAATGGTGGATAATAAAGCCGCGCACACGATCTGGCCGAGTGCGACGGCCTCAAAGCGCTCGCGCTGCGAAAAATAACCGAGCACCAGCAGATGGCAGGCGAACACGATCGCGCAGCCGATGGTTAGCAGATCTCCGCGATTCATGTTCCACGCGCGGCCGAGTGACGGGACGGTCAAAAGCAGCATGCCGAGAGCTGCGATGAAGATGCCGATCAGCTCGCGAATCTGTGGCCAGCGGCGGAATACGGCTGCACCGATCAAGGGGACTAGAACGATGTAGAGGCCGGTGAGAAATCCCGAGTTTCCAGCGCTCGTGTATTTCAAGCCAAAGGTCTGCAGGACATATCCAAGCCATAAAAACAGTCCGGCGACGGCTCCCCCGCGCAGGCCGCGCCATGTCGCCGCTGCACCCGCGCGCCGCAGGGCGGGGGAGAACATTGCGCCGAGGAACAGGCTGGCAAGTGAAAAGCGGACTGCCAGGAAATACAGCGTCGACATTTCGACGATCGCCTGCTTGACCACGACAAAGGTCGTGCCCCAAACAAGCGCCACGATCGCCAGAGCCAAATCGGCGCGCCATCGTGCGGGCGTCCGCTTCGGCGCTGTATCGGAGGTTGCGGTGGTCAAACGCGAGAGGTCAATCCTGCCCGGCAAGGGCAACCAGGGTCAGCAAGATACGCCGCAGGCCTAATTCACGGCCATCCGGCTGATACCACTCCTGACTGGTATGCGCGCCGCCGCCGAGTCCTCCCGCTCCGATGGAAATGGCAGGCAGCCCCAGCGAGAGCGGCACGTTCGCGTCGGTCGAAGCGCAATCGATTCTGGAACGAATGTTCAGGTAGGCATCCACGGCCTGAATCGTTCGAAGCAGCGGAGATCGATCCGGGAGCTTGCCGCCTGGGCGCGACCCCAGCTCCTTAATTTTTGCCGCAAGCCGGCTGGCACGGGCACCACGATTTTCTCGCTCGAGTGCGCGCTCCACGGCGGTGCTGAGCAATTCGGAGAGATCGTCCAGGATAGAGGGCTCGTCGGATCGCAGGTCCAGCTTCGCGCGGGCGCTGGAAGCGATGGAATTGATGCTGGTGCCGCCTTCAATCACGCCGAAATTATAGGAGCAGCGGCTCTTAGTATCCTCGTTGAGCTGGGCGCCGGCGGATTGCAGAAACAAGCTCACCACGTCCGCCAGAGCATGAATTGGATTGGGGGTGCCGTAGTCATTCCAACTGTGTCCGCCGGGACCGGAAAAAACGATTTCGTAGCGCCTGCTCGCCAGGGCTTGGGCAGTAATGTGATCGGTGGCCGGCCCATCCAGCACGAGAAACGCCTTAATTCGGGCCAGTTGAGCCGATTGGCGGCAGAGATAACGCATGCCGCTCAAGTTGCCTTCGCCCTCCTCGCCTACATTGGCAACCAACAGAACCGAGGCTGCCAATCCGCGGAGTTCCGGGACCTCCAGCAACACGCGCGCCAACGCCAGCAGGGCCGCGAGACCCGAGCCGTTGTCCGCCGCACCGGGTCCAAAGAGGCGTCCATCGGGCGCGTAATATACGTCCTCAACCCGGCTCGGCGCAAACACTGTATCCAGATGCGCCGAGACAACAAAGGAAGCCGCGCGGTCGTCTCCGAATGTTGCGAGCACATTGCCCGTCCGGTCGAGTTTGGCCGCCCAGCCCAGAGACTCGAGCTGCGTGCGGAACCACTCGGCCCGCTGCTGCTCGAAAAATGTGGGAGCGGGAATCCGGCAGAGCTCCAGATGCCGTTCATTGATCCACGCCCGCTCGCGCGCAAACCACCGCTGAGCGTTGAATACAGCGGGTTGTTCGGCGAGCTGCGTGATCCGGCGAGCGTCGCTCGAGGCGCGCTCCACCGGCAGCATCTTGCTTTGAGTTGCCAAAAACCGTCTCTTTAGCTGTAGTTTACTGCGCGGGCGGGGTGTTCTGCCGCAACCATTCTCGCGCTCTTGATACATCCCTCGAGGTAAGAGTGTGACCGCCCGCTTCCCAATGAAGCGTCACGTTCGCTCCCGCGGACCGGAGAATGTCTGCGAGTTGCTCAGGCTGATTTGGAGGGACGACGGGATCCTGGCTGCCGGCGAGCAAGAGTACCGGTTTGCTTTGCAAGTCGGGCATTTCGGTCGGGACGAAGGGGACGATGGGACGGACGAGAATCGCGCCCGCAAGCTTAGTCGGATCGCGAAGCAGGAGACTGGCCGCGATGTTTGCGCCATCGGAGAAGCCGACTGCAATCACGCGCCCAGGCGAAACACGGTATTCGCGTGACGCGCCTTCAATGAACGAACCCAGCTCTGCCGTTCGACGCGCCAGGTCCACTTGATCGAATACACCCTGAGGCAGCCGCCGGAAGAATCGCGGCATCCCGTTCTCCAGTACCTGGCCGCGCGGGCTCAGCAAAGTGGAGCCTGGGAAAAGCGCTTGGCCGAATGGCAACAAGTCGCCTTCGTCTCCGCCGGTACCGTGCAGCAGTAACAGAACCGGTGCGCCCGGGTCGTCGCCGGGCACGAAGTAATGCATAAAGCCCAGTGCCGCCCGCGGTTCTGTCATGATTCCCAACGGTTGTTTCATTGCTCAGTGACCCGCCGCTATACTAGATTAAGTCCCCTGCATATGAATACGTATTTGAAGTTTGGGATCCTCATGGTCGTGATTGTCGGGTCTCTGGTTTGGCTCGCGATGGGGGGAATCAAAGATACGAAGACGTATTACAAAACGATCTCTGAAGTACATAAGATGGGTTCCACGGCGCAAGCCGAACGTCTGCGTGTTGCCGGTGATGTGCAGCCCGGATCGATTGTGAAGAATGGCACGCAAGTTTCCTTCGTTCTGCAGCAGGGCGCTCAAAAGCTGAGTGTCGTGTATTCGGGTAACGATCCGCTTCCGGATACGTTCAAAGACAACGCGCAGGCGGTGGCCGACGGTCGTCTTGGTCCGGATGGAGTATTCGCAGCCAACAAGATTCAGGCGAAATGCGCCTCGAAGTATGAGGCCAAGCCTCCGCAAGGCGCGGCATCGCACGGATATTCGCCATCGAAAGTTACGAGCCTTCCGGCGAGATCCCGCAGTGCCGCTTAGCAGCGCATAAAGGCAGTTCCGTTCATGGAAAACATCGGCGCGTTATCGATTCTGCTCGCATTCTGCCTCGCCGCTTTTGCGGTGGTCGCCGCGATAGTCGGAAAATATGCCCGCCGGCCCTTTCTGGTCGTGAGCGCGGAACGTGCGGTTTACGCCGTGTGGGGATTGCTGACGGTTGCAGCCGCGATTCTGGTGTCGCTGCTGCTACACGGAGATTATCGTCTCTCCTATGTCGCTTCGCACACCGACAAAGCGATGCCGGCAATCTATAAGTTCACAGCCTGGTGGGGCGGCCAGGAAGGTTCGCTGCTGTTCTGGAGCTGGCTGCTTTCCACGTATTCCGCCATTGTGGTGTACACGAACCGGCGCAAGTTCCGAGACATGATGCCGATCGTCACCGCCATCATGATGACTACCCTCGCGTTTTTCATCGGGATGATCACCTTTGTCGCGAGTCCCTTCGCAGTGCTCATGGCCGGCCGCGGCATCGTCGACGTGGGTGATGGAAACGGTCTAAGCCCGCTATTGCAGTGGTGGACCATGGCGATTCACCCGCCGTTCCTCTATCTCGGTTACGTCGGCTTCACGGTTCCCTTCGCCTTCGCGATGGCCTCGCTCATCACCAAACAGCCTGGCGAGGCGTGGATCCACACGACGCGGCGTTGGGCCATCGTGACGTGGCTGTTCCAGAGTACCGGCGTGTCGCTCGGCATGTATTGGGCCTATACGGTGCTGGGCTGGGGCGGTTACTGGGGCTGGGATCCGGTTGAAAACGCATCGCTGATGCCCTGGATCACCGCTACCGCTTTTCTTCATTCCGTGATGATGCAGGAAAAGAAAGGAATGATGAAAGTGTGGAACATGGTGCTGGTATCGGCCACGTTCCTGCTGAGCATTCTGGGAACGACGCTGACGCGCACGGGCCTGGTTTCTTCCGTGCACGCCTTTGCGCAATCGCCGGTGAAACCGTATTTCACGACTTTCCTGATCGCTGGCGTCCTATTCGCCACCTTCACGATCGTCAAGAATCTGCCCTACCTCAGAAGCGACGTCAAGCTTGAAAGCGTTGTCTCGCGCGAATCGAGTTTTCTCTTTAACAATTTGATTCTCTTGGCGAGCTGTTTCGCTGTCCTGTGGGGCACGTTATTCCCGGTCATCATGGAAGCGCTCACAGGCGAAAAAGAAACGATTGACGCGCCCTATTACAACCGGGTCAACATTCCGATCGCGCTTTTCCTGATTTTTTTGACCGGCGTGGGTCCGCTCATCGCCTGGCGCAAGAGCTCGCTGAACAGCCTGAAGCGTGCGTTCCTGATCCCGGCTGTAATCGGCGCCGCGGTGACTGTATCGCTGGCATTGGCCGGTATGCATCAAATTGCCCCGCTGATCTCGTTTGGGCTGTGCGCTTTCGTTTTCGCGACGATTCTTGGGGAATTTTGGAAAGGATCTCGCGCGATACAGGCGAAAGAACACTTGTCTCTGCCTCGATCCACCTTCGAGCTCACCTGGCGCAATACGCGGCGCTATGGCGGTTATCTCGTGCACATGGGAATCGTTCTCATGTTTATCGGCTTTACCGGCAGCGCCTTCAATCAGCACGAGACCAGGAATCTCGGCTTAGGCCAAAGCCTCCGTTTCGGCCGCTACGAACTGAAACTGGTGAATGTGAACGACAGCGAAACGTCCGATTATCAGTTCAGCCACACGGTGCTGGACGTTCTGCGAAATGGAAAAGAAATCGACCAGTTGAATCCCGAAATCCGGCTCTATAAAAACAGCCAGCAGCAAAGCTCCATCATCGGCGTGCGGCGCTCGCTGACGGAAGATCTCTACGTCAATTATTCGGGTGTTCTGCCCGACAACACAAAAGCTATTTTTCAGATGTACATCTTCCCGCTGGTCTCCTGGATCTGGATTGGATATTTCGTTCTGCTGTCCGGAACGATCATCTGTCTCATACCGGGCAAGGTGCGCCTGCAATATGCACGCACGGAGGTAATCGGCATTGCAACTGCCCCAGCGACGGTACAGTCGTAAGCTCGCCGTCGCATTCTTTATTGCGATCGCCGCTCTGGTGGCGCAAGATCCCACATCTTACTTGACGCCGAACGTTCTGCGCGTGGGCGACAAACTCGCCTGCCGCTGCGGAGGGTGCCGGAACACGGTCGGCAATTGTCCGATGCTGCGCTGCAGCTCGGCCGATCCGCTGCGCCGCCGTATCTACGAAATGAAAACGCGCGGCATGAGCGACGATGCCGTGATCCAAACCATTGTGCGTGAGCAGGGGATTGTCGCGCTCTCGTCGCCTCCGTCGGGAAGCATCGGCGGCCTGATCACTTGGATAACTCCTGCGATTGCCTTGTTGATAGGCGCCGTGGTTTACTCCTCGTTTGTCCGGAGGAATCGCAAATCGCCGGAGCCGCTCTCGCCGGTGGACGAGGCCACGCTGGAGCGTTTCCGCACACAAATCGATCGTGAGCTCGATGAATCCGGGGAACCTCAGAAAGGCCGGCCCGAAACTCGAGCATGATTCTGGCTCTTGCGATAGCCATCGTTGTTGCGGCCCTGTTCTTTACGCTTTTCATACGTGCCAAAGATGTGCCGGAACCGATTCCCGTCTCGCCCATACAGCATCTCGAAGATCGGAAGCAGGCTATTTACGATAATCTCCGGGATTTGCAGTTCGAATACCGGCTTGGCAAGTTGTCGGACGAGGATTATCAACAAACCAAGCAAGCGCTTCAGAAAGAATTAGCCGGTGTGCTTGCCGAAACCGAGGAGACCATCAAGCGATTGGGACTCGCTCTCAAGCGAGCGCCATCCAAAACAGCGGCTGCCAAAGCGCCAGCTTCGCGGGCTGCCGGTAGCATTTGCCCGCATTGCGGCGCCTCGTTTCCACAAGCTCTGAAGTACTGCGGCGAATGCGGGAGAGCGATCGCGTGAACAAGTTTGTATCTGTTGCTGCGCTGATCGTTTTCGCCGCGCCGGCATTCGCCTCGATAGATGGCACTGTTGTCAATCGCACCACGGGCCATCCCGAGCCCGGCGTGAGCATTACGCTCGTGAAACCCGGGCAGGGCGGGATGCGCACGCTCGGCACTACGACGAGCGATGCGTCGGGCCACTTCGTATTTCAGAACGACGAGCCCGGCGGCGGCCCTCAACTCTTGCAGGCGAGCTATAAGGGCGTCAACTATAACAAGCTCATGACGCCCAATATTCCTACGTCTAATGTCGAGCTCGAGGTCTATGAGGCGACAACTTCGCCGGCAGTTGCCAACATCGCGCAGCAAATGATGGTGTTCGAGCCGTCATCGAGCCGTATTGGGGTCGAGGAGACCGTTCTCATAGAGAACCAGACGAACACGACTTACAATAATCCAAAACTCGGCAGCTTACGATTCTATTTGCCTCCCGCCGCGAACGGTCAAGTGCGCGTTAGCGCACAAAGCTCGCAAGGCATGCCGCTTCCGCGCGCGGCCGAAAAAACGGCGGAGGCCAATGTCTTCAAAGTCAACTTCCCGATTAAACCTGGTGAAACACAGTTCGACGTGAGCTATGTTCTGCCGGCTGGTTCTCCGTTTCACTTCGAGAGCCGCGTCGTCACTGTGAAAGGCATGCCGGCGGGTCCGCTGCGGTTGATTGCTCCGCCGGGCGTCACACTTGCCGGAAAGGATCTGCAGTCGTTGGGCACCGAGCCGAAAACGAAAGCGACCATTTACAACGTGACCGCGCGCGATCTGTTTTCCGCCGATATTGTTGGAACGGGGTCGCTCCATAACGCCGATCAGGGCGCTCAAACGGATACGAGCGACGAGCCGCCGGTTACGGAAGGCCCGCCGCGGATCTACAATCATCTCGGTTCGCTGCTTGCGCTTGCCTTTTCAATTCTGGCGATCGGTTTGATTGTGCTGTTTCGCAGCTCTCCCGTACGCTCGGTACACGGAAAATAGAGCAAGCCTCGCTCTGATGCCGCAAGCCGTCCAACTGGAGCACGTATGGAAATATTACGGCGATTATCCCGCGCTTCGAGACTGTACTCTGGCAGTTCAGCAAGGCTCGTGCTGTGCCTTGCTGGGCCGAAATGGGGCAGGGAAGACAACCTTGTTGCGCATCCTGGCGGGTCTCACGCCGTTTCAAGGCGGAACGGTTCGCGTATTCGGGCAAGCGCCGCGTGCAGCAGGCGCGCGTACTCGGGCGGGCTTCCTTGGGCACGGGATCGGAGTCTATGAAGATCTCTCCGCACTTGAAAACCTGAAGTTCTTCGCTCAAATCAGCGAAACGCCACAGGCGCGCCAAACCGCGGAGGGTTGGCTGGAACGTGTAGGGCTCGCGCGAGTCGCCAGCATGCCCGTTCGCCAGTTTTCTCGCGGCATGCGGCAGCGCCTGGCTCTCGCCCGCACGTTTCTTCACCAGCCGAATGTCTTATTGCTGGATGAGCCGTTCACGTCGCTCGACGATCGCGCCATCGCCATGCTGAGCGAGCTTCTCGCGGATGCGCGTCGCCATGGGGCAACCATCGTTCTCTCGACGCATCAGATCCGCGAAGCCCTTGCGATCGCCTCCGATGTTGCTCTGATCGAAAACGGGAAGCTGCGCTACACGGGCGAGCGCACGCAAGAGATGCTGGACGATCCCGCTCTCCTGTATCGATTGCACACGGAGCTGGGCGCCGCGTGAGATGAGATCGCTGCGTCAGGCTTTCTGGATCGCGCGAAAAGATCTAGCCATCGAATTTCGGACAAGAGAGTCGCTGAACGCCGCGGGCGCGTTTGCTGTCGCGATTCTGCTGCTCTTCAGCTTTGTGTTCGACCCGTTCGCGGCCGAGACCCGCGAGATCGAGGGCGGCGTGCTTTGGCTGGTCTTTGCCTTCGCGGGCGCCCTGGTTTTCAATCGCGGCTTTGCGCGTGAACTGCCGAACGACTGTCTGGATGCGCTGCTCGCTTCGCCTCTTTCGCCTCCGAGCCTGATGCTCGGGAAAGCGATCGCCGTATTCACGATACTGCTCCTCGTCGAGGCGGCGTCGCTGATCGTATTCGGCATCTTTTACGACGCGCATTGGTGGCTTCGTGCGGCGGAGCTCGCCGGGCTGTTCGCGCTCGCTACCTGGGGAATTTCGATCGTGGGGGCCGTGTTTGGCGCGCTCACGGTCAACCTCCGGTTGCGCGAGCTGATGCTGCCCGTGATCGTTTATCCGCTTCTCATTCCCCTTTTGATCGGGACTATCGAAATCACCAACGCGCTCCTCGCGAATCAGCCGCTCACTTCGTATGAATGGTTGTGGGGCCGCGTTCTACTGGTCTTCGATATCGTCTTTACGGCGCTGGCCGTCGCTCTCGCGGAGACGATTTTGGTCAACTAAGGAGGGAGCCGATTTCCAAACTGTATGCGTGACAAAATTGCAATCGGATTGGCGGCAGCGGCCGCTCTTCTGCTGGTGTACGACCTGTATCAAATGTTTCTTGTGTTGCCGGACGAGGCGATGCAGGGCGCTATCTATCGCATTCTCTTTTTCCATGCTCCCGCGGCCATGGTCGGAATGGTGGGCTACTTCATCGCGCTGGTCTTCAGCATCATGTACCTGACGTTTGGGAATTTCCGGTACGATTCGCTCGCGGCCTCTATCATCGAAGTCTCCTTGGTGTTTTCGGTCGTCAATATCGTCACAGGCAGCATTTGGGCCCGCATCATCTGGGGTATCTGGTGGACCTGGGATTATCGCCTTACGTCGGCTCTCGTCTGTGTTCTCATCTTTTTCGGATATCTCATGCTTCGCCGCGCCATAGACGAACCCACCCAGCGCGCCCGTCTATCCGCTGCGCTTTGCATCTTTGGCTGCGTAGACGTGGTGATCGTCTGGAAATCGATTGAATGGTTCCGCAACCAACATCCCGGACCTGTTCTCGACTTCCGTACCGGAGGCGGCCACATGGACCCGGCGATGCAGCATATCTTTTACTTGAACTTCTACGCCATCCTGATGATGGCTATCGCTCTGGTTTTGATACGCACGCGGCAGGAAGCGACTGCTCGCGAAATCGACTCGCTGCGTCGGTTGGCCAACGCAGGTTAGTAGGGAAATATTATGGACGCTCGCAATTTCACTTTCATGTTCTACGGTTTTGCCGCCGCTTGGGTGATTGTGCTGCTGTATGTCATCGGCCTGGCGCGGCGTGGAACGCGCCTCAAGAAAGAGCTGGAAGACGTAAAGCAGCTTCTCGCCGGTAATGAGCCGGTTCGCACCGGATCTATGGAGGATCGCGTACGTTGATCTAAAGATCTTGCCGGTACATCGCGTTTTCTCAGAAGCTGTACCCGAACGAGAACTGAAACACGCGTGGTCCATTCAACTGGCCAATCGATTCCAAGGTCTGAAAATTCCCGGGCCCTACGTTCGGAACCAAGTAACAGGTCTGTTGCAGCGTGACGCCATCCCCGCAGGTCGGCCCGACGGGATTGTACTGCGTCTGGTTAATGCCGCTGCCATTCTGCACATAAAAATTTGCGTGATTTGCGACGTTGAACACCTGGGCCTTAAATGAAATCACTTGCCGCTCGCCGATGTGGAATTTGCGTTCGAGACCGAGATCGACTTCATCGATCCAGGGACCATAGAACGAATTGAGTCCTAAATTCGGGCTGGGTCCGGCTCCGTCGATGCCCAATGCCGTATTCCCCGTCGTTTCGTTGTAGGCCGAATTGTTCAGGTTGTCATTCGCGCCATTGCAACTATTGAGATCCGCCCCGGTACAGGCGCTGTTCAACAGCGGTGAGTAAGGTCTGCCGGAATTGAAGGCCATCACGGTACTCAAGGTCCAATTCGAAAGGAGCGCTTTTGAAAGACCGGAAGGCATTCCAGAGGTTTGCGGTTGCCACGTCGCCGCTATTGACAAGCGTTGCCGCTGATCGAGCAACGAAGGCGAATGGGTATTTGTGAAATCAAACTGGTTGTTGAAATCGACGCCATTGCTGTCTATATTCTTGGACCAGGTATATGAGCTTAATAACTCAAGCCCGTGGCTCGCCCGGCGCCGCATTTGCACAAATAGCGAGTTGTAGTTATTCAAGCCAGGGCTGATGAGCTCATTGATCTGGCCGGCGTTGGGATTCGCCGCGCCTTCCGTCAGCAGACCGCTATCAAGATTGGGCCCGAACATGGCGGGTCCCGCGCAGGGCGTCGAGACTGTTCCCGCCGGGCAGATGACGTATTGTGTCGTTCCTGCCGGCCGCTGCAAATTCAGGTCGTAAGCGCTCGAAGCGATTAGATGAACCGCATGCGTCCACATCGTTCCAACGCTGAGGGTCGTATTGGGCAGGATCTCCTGCTCGATCTGAAAACTGCCCTGTAGAACGTAGGGAATCTGAAAACCGGGCGAGACGATAGAAACATTCGAAGAAGGACTAAAAAGACTCGGGTCGCCAGCCCGGTTCGGGAAGACTTGGGACTGCTGATTTGGAGCAAGCGACGAGTTGAACGGAATGAAAGCGCTCGATTGTTGCGACGGCAAGCCGTTTGAGATGACGGAGTTCTCGTAATTGATGCCATTCAAGATTTCGTAGAACATTCCAAATCCCCCGCGAACGACGGTTTTGGCCGACGCCTGGTAGGCAAAACCAAAACGGGGCGCGAGACGTTGATAACGATTCGGGAATTGGCCCGTCAGAGGAATCGCCGGATTTCCGGCCGGCTGCGGATAGATCTGGAAATCTTCGCGAATTCCGAAATCGAGCGTTAGTTTGGTGGTCGCCTGAAATTTGTCGTCGGCGTAGAAACCGAGATAGGGAACGTTAAAGCTGAAGGTCGGATTGCCGCCGCTTTGTGAAAAATAGACGTATCGCCCGAGCGCGAAATCGGTGGGGTTGGCGAATGCGTATGTGCCGCGAAAGTTCCCGTACGCAAAATCCTTGATCTGTGTGTAATTGAAATCCACGCCGAAATCGAGTGTGTTCCGTCCCACCACCCAATTCATACGGTCGTTCAATTCCCACTGGTATTCCCGCGTGTCGCCGAGCGCGTAGCTTGGGTTTCCTAAGGTAAAAAATTGAGGCGAAAAGATGTCTATGGTGGGAAAACCCGGATCGACCAATCCGCTGGGCGATTCAATCTGCTCATCGCGCAGATAACTGGCGTGAACGTCGTTGACCAGGTTCGGGCTCAGGATGTGTATCCAATGAGCGGTTGCATGATGGTCGCGAACGGCATTGTTGGAGAGCGCTTCAATGCCGTCGAAAGACACGGGATTGTAAGTGATCTCGCCGCCGGGCGAGTTGAACGTGGTGTAGTTGTAGGCGAACGTAACCTGATCTGAATCGCTCGCGTGCCAATCGAATCTGGGAAAGAAGGAAAGATCGTCGCGCCGGCGCTGGCGCTGCCCGATATTGCTGTCGATCGCGTGCAGCGCGTTCGATACTTGCTGCAGGTACACAGGATTTCCGGCATCCGGCGCAGTCGCCGACGAGGGCACCGGAAACGCAGCGTTTGGAGGAGGCAATGCGGTCCCCGCCGGCAGGCCGAAACTCGTGACATCAAGAGCTTGCTGTCCCTGGTTGATCACGGAAATCGGATCCTTCTCGCGCTGCTGCTCGTAATCGAAGTAGAAGAACAGCTTTTGCCGCACCAGCGGCCCCCCGATATCGGCGCCGAATTGCTGTAAGACATCCAGTGGCTTGGGCCGCCCATTCGCTTTGTCCACGGAATCGTTCGCGCCTGTTCCGGAATTGCGGTTGTAGTAGAACGCGTCGCCGTGGATCTCGTTGGTCCCCGACTTCGTTACAGCGTTTACGAATCCGGAGCCGGCGCCTCCATACGCAGCCGAGTACGGATTGTCGGCCACCTGAAACTCCTGGATGGATTGTTCGCCGAAGACGTACGGCACTCGCGTCCGTCCTCGAGCCTCACCGAAATAAGAGCTGCTTGCGTTCCCGCCGTCGAGCGTAAATGCGTTGGATCCATTGCCATTCGCATAACCGGAATCGGCCCCTCCCTGCTGTCCGGCAATGCTCACCAGCCCAAACTGCCCGTCCGCCGTAGCGTTCGGCGTCAACAAAACGAAATCGGTGTAGCGGCGCCCGCTGAGTGGCAAATCCGAGATCAGGCGCTGGTCCACCACCGTGGACTCGCTGCTGTCGGTGGGATGCAGCATCGTTCCGGCAGCGGATACCGTCATCTGTTGCGTAATCGTACCCACCTGCAGTTCCGGACTGAGTGTTGACGTTCCGCCTATCAACACCTCCACGTTCTGCGCGTCCAGCGTCCGAAATCCGGCCCGGGAAAATGTCACCTCATAGGTGCCGACCGGTAACGGCGGAAAACGATAGAGGCCGTCGCCATTCGTCGTCGCGGAGTAGGTCAATCGCGTAGCTACGTTCACTGCCGCGATCTTTACATCCGGCAAAACGGCGCCTGAGGCATCACGTACTTGCCCCGAGAGATTTCCGCTCGAGACGGCGCTTTGCGCATGAATATCGCTTGTCGCGACGATGAGGAGAGAGGCCACGGTCACCAGTTTGAGCAGCCGCATACAGGTAACGGTAACATCGCGCTGGCTACTCTGTCGTGACGGCGCGATTGGCGCTCGTGATGGACTCCGAAGTCTACGCTTCGTTTAACTGTTGCTTAGTTTGGGAAGCTGTCGATAGTATCGGCTCGGCTGCGTAGGAGGCCAGCTTCGGTATCGATTGCCGCTCGGCAATTCTGCTCGGTCGAACAGTTAACGGAAGCAGTGCGGAGAAGGTGCTTCCGCGACCGATCTGGCTCTCTAGAAAGGTTTGTCCGCCCATCGCTTCCGTCAGACTTCGCACAATCGCCAGACCAAGTCCTGTTCCTCCAAAACGCCGCGTGTTGGAATTATCGGCCTGGTAAAAGGCCTCGAAGATGACGGCCTGTTTCTCGGGCGAGATTCCGATGCCTGTGTCTTGTATAGAAACGTTCACCATCTGGGTCGAGCCCGAGCGGCTCTGTGTGTTCACGGTGACGGATATACCGCCTTGAGACGTAAATTTAACCGCGTTATTGAGCAAGCCCGAAACGATCTGCTGAATCCAGTGAGGCTCGCCCCAGAATAGGTGCGCGACTTCCGGCGCGACATGGGAAGCAATCTTCAGATTTTTTTGCTGCGCCGCCCGTGAAATTGATGCAACTTCCTGAGCGATGAGCTCGCGTAGGTCAAACTCCTCGCGCCCGCCACCGGAGCCCTCGGCTCTCGTTGCCGAGAACGCCAGGACCTCATTGACAATTGTCAACAGCGCTTCAGCCGAACTCCTTACCAAGTCGACGCACTCGCTCTGTTCTGAAGAGAGATGGCTGTCTTTCAAGAGCTGCGTCATACCTAGAATCCCGTTCAAGGGAGTGCGAAGTTCATGGCTCATATTTCCGAGGAATTGGCCTTTGGCCCGGTTGGCCGACTCGGCGGCGTGTTTGGCAGAACGGAGTTCCGTCTCGGTGCGCTTGATGGGGTCGATATTCAGCAACATTCCCTGGATTTCGGCTGGGCTGCCGTCTTCCAGTTCGATGGCCGTCGCAATTACCACCACCCAGAACGTCGAGCCGTCGGTGCGGATCAGCTGCATTTCGCGAGCCGGAAAGCGCTTGGTACTGGCCAGGGTATCTAGATATGTCCTTTGACTTTCTGCGGTCAGATGCACGCCTCGAACTAACTTACCCAATACTTCGTTGCGGCTCTTGTAGCCCAGCATCTCGGCGCAGGCGTCATTCATATCGATGACGATTCCATCGATTGTCGCTCGATAAATACCGGCCAAGCTGCGTTCAAAGAGGATCCGGTAGCGTTCTTCGGTCGATTTCAAACGCAGCGATTGCGCGCAAAGATATTTGTCGGCCATCGAGGTGAGTCCGGCGATGCCGAGCAGCAACAGTGTCCCTGCCGCGATCCCGCATCCACCCAGCCAGGAGACGCCGATCGTATCGGAAAAGTCGACCGCCTGGTTCGAGCGCCAGAAATGCGCGGCCGCCATCCCCGTGTAGTGCATTGAGCAAATAGCGACGCCGAGCAGGACTGCGGCGGCGAATCTGTGCGCGCCGGCCATGAGCGACTTGTATCGGAGGCTTCCCAAAGCCACAGCGGAAACGACGATCGCGATCACCACCGACAATGCAACCACGCGCCAGTTGTACGTGCACGTGCAGTTCATGCGCATCGCGGCCATTCCGATGTAGTGCATCGTTGCGATACCCCCGCCCATCGCGAGCGAGCCAAGCAACAGCTCTCGACGCCCCACCTTTTCCTGGCTGGTAAGAACCAGAGCAAGGGCGGAGGCCAGAATTGCCGCAATTAGGGAGAGTAGAACCAAAGACAGGTCATAATGCACGGGCACGGGGAGCTGAAACGCCAGCATCCCGATGTAGTGCATGGACCAAATCGCCGTTCCCATCGCGCATGCGCCTCCGGCAATCCAGAAGTGCTTGAATCGGGTATTTGCCGACGTGACGCGCTCCGCCAGCCCCAGCGCGGCGTAACCTGCGCAAATGGCTATAAAAACCGAGACCGCCACCAGCCGATAATCGTAATGAGTGGGTAACATGAGTCGAGGGCCAGCCGCACTCCTCTAGTCTTATCGGGAGTAAACGCCAGGACTTCAACCGGCTTGGCCTGGCACAGCGGCCAGGATTGTGAGAGATCTTGCGCCCTGTCCGCAGGTTACGCATCTACTGGAAAATGTGCTAACCTAAGAAGGATAAAAATCGAGATTAAGGTAAAGACGAGGAGTATCGTTTTTTAGCATGGCCCTGGCGGTAGAGCAAAGATCCCAGATTGTTACGAAGTACAGAATCCACAAAACGGATTCCGGCTCGCCAGAGGTACAGGTAGCCCTCCTGAGTCAGCGCATTTCTCAATTGACTGAACATTTGAAGACACATCAAAAAGACCACCACTCGCGGCGCGGTTTGCTGAGCATGGTGGCCCGTCGTCGCAAATTGACCAAGTATTTGAGAGATCGCAGTCCGGAGCGTTATAAGGCTCTCATTCAGAGCCTCGGTATCCGTCGTTAGGGTCGATTCTCTGGTAGGCGCAATCCGCGTTCAGCCGCAGCCCAGCGTCAAGGAATGGGTGCGGTCTTCCCCACCTCAGCTCTCAGTCCTCAACCTAATCACGAACTGGGTCCCCAGCCAAAAATTGGCGGGTGTGAATAGGAATAATAGATGCGAATAACGCATCGGGAATTTTAAATGCCACATACAGTTGAAATTGACCTGCATGGGTCAAAGGTCTCGTTGGAGACCGGAAAAATCGCGAAACAGGCCGGTGGGTCTGTTGTCGTCAGGTCCGGAGATTCGGTCGTGTTAGTCACCGCAACCTCCGCGGACAAGCCCAAACCGGGCGCTACCTTCTTCCCACTTACCGTAGACTACCGCGAGTATACATACGCCGCCGGTAAGTTCCCGGGTGGGTTCATCAAACGTGAGGGACGCCCCTCCGAAAAGGAAATCTTAACCAGCCGTCTGATCGACCGGCCCATCCGGCCGCTATTTCCGGAAGGCTACAGTCACGAGACTCAGATCATCGCGTTGGTTCTCTCGGCCGATCCGCAACACGATCCGGGCGTGCTCGCCATTATCGGCGCGGGCGCGGCGCTTGCCATCTCAGATGTACCGTTTCACCATGTTTTAGGCGGCGTGCGGGTCAGCCTGATCAATGGCGTTTACCGCGCGAACCCGACCTATGACGAAACCAAAGACGCCAAGCTCAGCATTATGGTGGCGGGTACGGAAGAAGGCATTGTCATGGTCGAGGCCGGTGCCAACCAGGCTTCGGAAGAGCAGATCGTGGAAGCGATCGAATTTGGCCACGGCTGTTGCAAAAAGATCGTCGCTGGTATCCGTCAACTTGTAAAGCTGGCCGGCAAACCGAAGCGCGAGTTCACCCCGGCCCCTATCAATGAGGAGATGCTCGCAAAGATATCGGATCGCGTTCGCGCCGACCTGAGCGACGCTCTGGATACTAAGAAACATGGAAAGCTGGAAAGCTACAGCCGCATCGACCAAGCCAAAGAAGATGCGATTGCTCTTTACACGGACGAGGACGAGCAGGCCGAAGCACGCAAGGTATTCGACACGCTGAAAGAGCGCATCTTCCGCGACGAGATGCTGAAGGATCGCCATCGGCCGGATGGCCGCGCGTTCGATGAAATCCGAACCATCACCTGCGAAATCGGCGCGCTGCCTCGTACCCACGGATCCGCCATCTTTACGCGAGGCGAAACACAAGCCCTGGTGACCACGACATTGGGCACCAAGGATGACGAGCAGCGCATCGAGCTGTTTGACCTAAGCGAGACCTCCAAGCGGTTCATGCTTCACTACAACTTCCCTCCATTTAGTGTTGGTGAGGTTGGGTTTCTGCGCGGACCGGGGCGACGGGAAATCGGCCACGGCGCACTTGCCGAACGAGCTCTTTCCCCCGTTATCCCGGATGAAAAGGACTTTCCGTACACGCTGCGGGTGGTCAGCGACATTCTGGAATCGAACGGCTCCAGTTCAATGGCGAGCGTCTGCGGCGGAACCCTGTCGCTGATGGATGCAGGTGTGCCGATTGCCGCTCCTGTCGCGGGAATCGCCATGGGTCTCGTGATCGAGGGCGACAAATACGCGGTCCTCACCGACATCGCGGGCGCCGAAGATCATTACGGCGATATGGATTTCAAGGTCGCGGGCACGAAGGACGGCGTCACCGCTCTTCAGATGGACATCAAAGTCCCCAACGTGACCACGCAAATCATGAAGGAGGCTTTGGAGCAGGCTCGCAAAGGCCGGTTGCAGATCCTCGAGAAGATGTTGGCGACCATCGCCACTCCGCGCACGGAGCTCTCCGAGTACGCGCCGCGCATCTACACCACGAAAATTCCTACCGACAAGATCCGCGAGCTGATTGGTCCCGGCGGCAAGGTCATCAAGGGCATCATTGAGCAGACCGGCGTGAAGATCGATGTTACCGATGACGGCACCGTCAATATCTTCGCGTCCGACGGCGACGCCGCCAAGCGCGCTTTGCAGATGGTCAGCGATATTGCGGCGGTTGCCGAGGTCGGAAAGACGTATCTTGGTAAAGTCGTTCGCATCGCCGATTTCGGCGCTTTTGTCGAGATATTCCCGGGTACCGACGGGTTGCTGCATATCAGCGAGATCTCGGAAAGCCGTATCAAGAACGTCCGGGACGAGCTGAAAGAAGGCGACCAGATTCTGGTCAAAGTGCTCGCGCTAGAAGGCAACAAAATCAAGTTGAGCCGCAAGGCAATCCTGAGAGAACAGCGCGAAAAGCTCAAGAGCGGCGCGATCGATTCAGGCGAGTAATACGTTAGCGGGTGCGGCCAAAAGCTCGCGGTACACTACAGTGAACCCGTAGCACGGCCGCACCATTGTTCCGATGGCGACACAAGTTTACACCAGCGTCGCAGCCAATTACATTCCGAAGGCGCGAGTTCTCGCGCGGAGCGTCAAACAGTTCCATCCGGATTTCCAGTTCCACCTGGTCCTCTGCGATGCTGTACCCGCCTGGTTCTCACTGTCTGAGGAGCCCTTTGATTCCCTCATCACTCTGAACGATCTGGGTCTACAGAATCCGAAGCAGTGGATTTTTCAGCACACGCTGGTCGAATTGAGCACGGGTGTCAAGGGCTTCGCTCTGGAGAAGCTGCTCGCGTTACCAAATTCGGCGGAAGTCCTGTATCTCGATCCAGACATCGTCGTTCTGTCGCCGCTGGACCGGCTGATCTCAGAATTTGCGCACGCTTCCATCCTCTTAACGCCGCATCTCGTCGAACCCGAGATCACCCGAGAGGCGATCCTCGACAACGAGTTCTCCGTCCTCCAGCATGGAGTTTACAATCTCGGCTTCATCGGCGTGAAGAATTCGCCGGAAGGCCGCCGCTTTGCCGCCTGGTGGGCCGACCGGCTGAATCATTTCTGCTTTGACGATATCCCGCGCGGCGTGTTTACCGATCAGCGTTGGGCAGACCTGGTTCCGGCTTATTTCTCCGACCACAGAGTCCTGCGCGATGCGGTCTACAACGTCTGCACATGGAATCTCACGCACCGCCAGGTGACCGGGTCTGCGCCCTCCGCACTGCTGGTGAACGGCGAGCCGATCGTCTTCTATCACTTTTCCGGTTTTGACAGCGGCGCTCAGCAGGGCATGCTCGACAAATATGGCAAAGACATGCCCGCTCTCTATGAGCTTCGCGAGTGGTATATCGCCGAATGCGACCGTATGGGGCAGCACGAGCTCTCGGCGCTCCGGTGGGCATACGGATTCTTCGAAAATGGCGAGCGCATCCTGAACGCCCATCGCAAACTCTACCGCGAGCGGCCCGATTTACAAGCGGCGTTTCCCGATCCGTATTCCACATCCGGCGAGGACGGCTCGTTCTGGAATTGGTTCAATGCGCACGGCAATGGCAGCGGCGCTGCTCTTCAAACCGTCGCGGACTCGAACGAGTCGCTGAGCGCTCCGGAATATCGGATCTTCGTTCTGGCCGCTGCAGGCGACGGGTCCTTCAGCCAGGAAACCGTCGATCGTGTCTGGCAGCACAGCCATCGCCGGGAAGAAATATTCTTCGCGGGATTTCCGGGCGCGCTGTATGGCCTCACGCTACCGCCGCAAATGGAGTGGCTGCCGATTGAAGGCGAACGCTTCGAGGATCTGTTTGATGCCGTTCTGCAGCGCTTTCCCGATAAAGACGCGCTACTGATCCGCGCAGGCGGGCTCCCACCCGAAAAATGGGATCTGCGCCTGTCATGGAGCGCTGTCCGGCAACTTGGAGTAGCGACGGTCTCTCCGACAGATGAGCGACTGCTGGACAAATCCGGTACGCTGCGATCGCATGGCGCGTCAGACCGCGATTTGCTGGATCGTTTATGCTACCTGAGCAATGATGAGCCGGAAACCGAGATTTCCTCGTTTTCGCGCGACTGTGTCTACGTACGGAGCGCGGCGCTTCGCGAGGTCTCAGAGGTTGAGGGGTACAGCGACGCCGCGGACCTTCTCGAAAAAGCTGCAAAGCTTCGTTACTCTCATCTGCGCGCCAATCATATCTGTGTATCCTGGCGCCGTCCCCGCACGGCCGAGGTCGATTCCGGCGATACGGCGGGTTTATCCTCGTTTGCCAGGCTGCGCGATCGCGTTCGCTCCCGCGTCCAGGCGGACAGCGTTCCGCCTCCGCGCGTCATCAAAGCCATGGCCGGTCCGAACCTGCACATCATGCACAGTTGGGGTGGCGGACTCGAGCGCTGGGTTGCGGATTACAGCCGTGCCGATCTCGAGCACGAAAACCTGGTTCTGAAGTCCGTGGGCCCGCATGGCTACTTTGGAAGCAAGCTCCATTTATACCGGAACATCGACGATCGAGAGCCGCTTCAGGAGTGGTCGATCGATCCACCTATTAAGGCAAGTGTGACGTCCCACGCCGGCTATCAGCAGGCGCTCACTCAAGTTCTGCGGGAGCACCAGGTGCAGAGGATCGTCGTCTCCTCCGTGATTGGTCATTCGCTGGATGCATTAGGCCAACCGATTCCTACCATTTTCGTCTGCCATGATTACTATCCTTTCTGCCCGGCGTTGAACATCACCTTCGATGGAGTCTGCCACTCGTGCGAAGAGCCGCGCCTGGCGGCCTGCATTCAGGAGAACGTTCACAATCGCTTTTTTCCAAACGTGCCGCCGGCCGAATGGCTCAGTATTCGGAGCGCTTTCGTCCGCAGCGTGAAAAACCACCGCGTCACCCTGATTGCTCCCTCAGGCTCTGTTCGCGAAAATTACGCGCGCCTCTGTCCGGAGCTAGCGCCTTTTTTCCAGGTGATTCCACACGGAACGCCGGCGCTCGAATCCGGGTCGCTCGATCTCGAGTTCGATGCAGGCAGCCGCCTGCGCGTGGTTGTTCTCGGCAGCCTCGCTCCGCACAAGGGCGGGTTCTTGCTCGAATGCATCCTACCCGAACTCCTGGGTTTCTGCGATGTGACGCTGCTGGGCTGCGGAGATTACGGCAGGCAGTACTCCGAAAATCCGAACGTCGAGCTGGTTCCGGAATACCAACGCGATGCTCTTCCAGAGCTTCTGAAGAGCTTAAAACCCGACGTGGGTATTCTTCTGTCGGTGGTTCCGGAAACCTTCAGCTATACGCTTCGCGAGTTGCAGGAGCTGGGAGTGCCTGTTCTCGCTACCAACATCGGCAGTTTTCCCGATCGCATTCAGGAGGGCGTCACTGGTTTTCTCTGCGCGCCGGAACCGGCAGTAATTGTCCAGCGACTGCGTAGTCTCGCTGAAGACCGGGGACCGCTCCGTCGTGTCCACCAGAACCTGACCAATCTGCCGCATCGTTCCATCGAGGACATGCTGCGCGACTATGAACAGCTTTATCCAACGCGTTACCTTGCGGAGCGGTACTTTGCGCCGAAGGAATTCGTTCAACCATTGCCGGAACGCAGTCTGCAGCTTTTCTGGAGAATGGCCGGCCATTCCTTTGAAGAAAAATTCAGTGTAACGGTAGCGCCGCTGGGAGCCGAAAGCCAGATCGTCCGCTTATTTTTCGCGCCTTCCCGCGAGCCGATCGAGGAGCTTCGTCTGGATCTTTCCGCGCAGCCGGGATTCTTTCTGCTGTATGGCCTCACGCTGCGAGATCACAACCAAGCCCCGATTTGGAGTTGGAACCGGGACCTTTCTTCGCTGAAGTCTGCCGTCCACAACGATGTCGTATTTTTCGATTCGAATCCAGGCGAGCCGTACGCGACGCTCTATTTCCCCAGCAGCGATCCGTCTGTGATACTGCCCATCGAACCTGTTCTGCTGGCGGGGATAAACCGCGGCGGCTGCCTCGAAGTCGAATGCCGTCCCGCTTCCGCGGACGATTCCGTGAGCCTGGCGATTTCGTCAGCCGCTGGAATCGGCGAGGCGGCCCAATCGCGAACGCAGGTGGAAGAGCTTGTCTCGCAAATGGCCGCACTCATCAGCGAATCCCAGCATCGCGATGAGCGTATTCATGCGCTCGAGAACGACATAGCGGGAGTCGAGCAGTCTTTTTCCTGGCGCATCACGCGGCCGGTGCGGGCTTTCGCTGCTACCGCGCGTAAGATTCTGCGAGTCTCGTCGCAGTCCTCGAGCCAGACGAGCTCCCGAGGGGCATCCTCGCGGGTTTGAAGAATCGAGTCCGGTCCCTCATAGGCCTCGCCGAATAGCCTAACTTCGCCTCGCTAATAAATTGAAGAAACGGCGTCGACCGTTCTTCTTTGCTAAATTCTCGATCTGCCGAGGCGATAGCGGCTCGTCCCGATCAGGCCAAAAAACAGTGAACCCGTGCTGGGTGAGGATGTGAATGGGTGACAATACTTCCTCGCCCGCTTTGCGCAAACCGTCGGGCCAATATTCGAAGTAAATTGTCAAGCCAGGATTGTTTTTCAGAGTGTGCTCCATCCCTCGAAGCACTTCGGCTTCCCATCCTTGAACATCAATCTTGACGAAATCGACCCGCTCGCCATCAACAACGTCATCGAGGCGCGCGATGGCTACTTGCACGCTTTGCTGGTGCGTTGGAGAAGCGCTCAGGCGGTTATCACCGGAGTTATAGTTTCCGCGATATAGCGTGGCCGTTCCCGTTTGCGACCCGAGAGCCAACTTTCGAAGTGTTATAACATCACCGTTCCCGCTCTGTTGAATGTTCGCGGCGGCAGCTTCAAAGAGCGAAGGGTCGGGCTCAAACGCGAGGACCTTGCCCTGTTTGCCCACGAGCTCCGCAATATACAAGCTATAAAGTCCGACATTGGCGCCTATATCGAGGACTGTCATTCCCGGTGCGATGTGGCCGGATAGAAACTTACGCTCCTCGGCCCCCATCAGCCGGAGAGAATGAAGTTTGACATAGAGCCAACGATCGAAATTCGGGACTTGAATTGTGTATTTCCCTGCAGTCACGCGGCGTCGCCAGACAGGCAGCCGGTTGAACGCGCTAATCCAGCTATGTGCGATCGGAATCACAGCTTACCTGGCGAAGCGCGTCTGCACGGTTGCGTGATTCCCGAGAACCGATGCCATCAGTATTGCAATCTGAGTTTCTTAAAGCCATGCCAGCACATTTGGAGCATGATTAAGCCGTTATGAAAGACCTTCGTCATCTTGGTGCTGCCGTAAATTCTCTCCTGATAATGCACCGGCTGATCGACGAGTTTCAAATTCAATTTGGCCGCTCCGAACAGCAATTCGTAATCGCCCCATCGGTCAACTATTCCCCAGCTGTCAACCATAGGTTCAATCCGCTGCCAGTCCGAGCGCCACAGAACCTTTGTGCCGCAAAGCGTGTCTTTCACCGGCTGTCTGAGAAGAAAGGAAAATACCAAGCTGAAAAACTTATTTCCCACCATATTGGCGCTCTTCATGGCCGCTCGGGGAATAGGATAAACGAGACGGGAACCGTTCACGAATTCCGCCTTCCCGCTGACGATTGCGTCGAAGAAATACGGAAGCTCTTCCGGCATCACCGTAAGATCGGCATCCAGAATCATCAGAATATCGCCCTCTGCCGCGCGAAACCCGGTCCATACATTCTTGGATTTGCAGATACCAGGGCCAGAAACGAGTTTGATATTCAGATCCCGGCGCTCGCATTGCATTCGCCGGATCTCATCGGCCGTGCCGTCGGTCGATTTGTCGTCACAGAAAATGATTTCGGTACCCTGCCCCAACTGCGGCATGCGGTTGACCGCGTCTTCAATATTTCCCCGCTCATTCTTGCACGGAATGATTACCGAAACGGAGACGCACGACGGAT
This sequence comes from uncultured Acidobacteriaceae bacterium, assembly GCA_963722935.1. Classification (GTDB taxonomy): domain Bacteria; phylum Acidobacteriota; class Terriglobia; order Bryobacterales; family Bryobacteraceae; genus Bog-105. Next base: position 27,518 of record CAVROY010000008.1, read on the forward strand.
CGAGTGCCGGCTCGAGAGAGCGCGCCACCAGCACTTCGATCAAACACAAACGATTCAGCAAAGGCAATTTCGCCAGGAACCGGTTTAGGAATTCAGAGAGTAAGGGAATGTACTTGGGAAACAGAAGAGCACGATATGTTTTCAGCCATTCATATCCGCTCAATTCTAAGAGACCACGGATGTCCTGTTCGGAAAGCCAGTTCTGCTCCGTTTGCGGGACCTTCAGTTTAAGGCGCTGGGCAAGAGATATCAGCGGCTGCCAAAAATGATTGTAGGTATAGATGAAAAGCCTTGTGGATCTCTCGCAGCCTGGTTTTAAGGCAAGCAGGGCCTTTTGCACGTCTACTGTGTCGCCTATTCCATCGAAGAGAATGTAATCGAATTTCTCAGCGGGCCGGAAGTTTTCGGGGAAGGACAAATGATATTCGAAATCGGGCGTGCACGTGCGTGCCACAGATACCATTTCGTTGCTGATCTCAATTCCCACTCCGCGCACGGGCCGTAGGGCAGCGAGCAGAAGACCGGTTTGGCAACGAATATTCAAAACCCGTTTCCCGGGCTCGGTCAGAAAGCGAAGGAGACGGACGAGCGAGCCATAGTAATAACGGTTTTCCCGGATCCAAATGGCTCTGGTACCGGCGATGGAAGCCTGGTGAGCCTGATTGCGCCGATTTCTCTCGTTTAGCGCCTCGACACCCCATGCACTGGCCTCCTTTTGTACAGGGGCCAGACTCGGCTCCTTTACTTGCGCCGGATGACTACTCATGAACGCGAACTTCGAGTCTCCGATCCGCAGTATTGTGGGTGCGGCTAGTCATCTGGTCTGCATAGCTTCCTAAGCTTCGGCTTACGCTTACGCTCATTACAAGCATCACATGTCAGAAATTTGCCGGCCTCAACTGCTCGTAATAGAAGAGGTAGTAAAGCCAGGGATGGCCGAATACGTCGGCATTAGCCAGTGCGATGTGCACGGCGATGCCGCCGATCGTCACCGCGGCCGCCGCATATCTCCATCGCGAGCCTGCCCCGCGCGCCGCCGTTGACAGCGCAACGGCGCAAAGGACGTAGACGGCGGTATATGCGGTAAAGCTGAATCGCGGCAAGGTTGAGAGATATGTCTGACCGAGATAAAGAAAAGCCGCGCCGACTAAGCTCGGAAGGAACAGGAGTCCCACCAGTTTCAGTTTTATCGAACTTCGCAGGCAAAACAGGCCGATAATCGCACCCATCAAGGGGAACACAAATACGCTGTTGCTTAGATTCCAGATATAATTAGGGAGCAGCCCACTGTATAGGATATAGGTCTTTAGCCCGAGCGGGTTCGAGCGAAGGGCGGTTACTGCGGCAGTAACTGATTCTCCAATATACTTAGTGTTCGCCTTATCATGCACGAAACTCGTCATAGGCGACGTAAGGAGCCCAAACGCGACATAAACTCCTGTTGCCAAAGCCGCGGATATAGCGATGTTTCGGAGACGCTTCCGCAAGACAATTTCGTAACCGGCGAGATACAGAAGCCAAGTAAATAGATCATATGTAAGCAAGCCGAGCGCGAGAATACCCCCAAAGAAGATGTAGTCTCGCAGCGAGGCATCGGTCTTACAGCAGATTTTCCAGTGCGCCCAAATAATAAGAGCCACGGCGCAGTACCCCCATAGGTATGTTTGCGGCTGAGCAACGTACATGATGAATCCTGGTCCGGAAGCAGTAAGCAACGCTGCAATGGAAGCTGTTGTGTCATCGAAATGGTTCGACAGGAAGTCGCGGATGGCAAAGACGGCGCAGACCCAAATAAGAACGTTAAAGGACACCATTACGTAGTAAGCATTGATGAAATAGGTGAATTGCGAGGAGAGATAAAAAGGAAAGGGGCGGCGAATAAGCATGCCATCGATAGCCTGTGGAGTACCTTGGAAAATCTCCTCCAAAGATATAAAGACATAGTAATCGGCGTTCACGGCTCCTTTGGCGTTAGGAAACAGGATAGCCTCATACCAGTAGTTTGCAGTTGCCGGACGTTCGAAAGTGACAGATATAGGTGTAAGGCGAATGCTTGGACAGATGCATCGCAGTCTCGACGAGGATCAGCACGATCACGGAAACACCCAATGCAACCGTCGAGCGAGCGAGCGGCATGCCGGCGCGCAACCGTGTCTTCCAATAGAATCCCGCGCCGCCCAGAAGCAGGGCCGTCAGGAAGAGAAAGAGCAGTAACTCGCGCGGTATTTGGGGAGGGCCCCAAAATGCTTGCGGAAACCAGACGAGTTTGAGCGGGTGAGGAAGGTTCCACACGTAAACCCAGCGCGGTTTGTTGTCCGGATAGTAGAACCAGCGATCCAGGCCCAGCCAGCGGTATGGCAGAGAAACGAGCAGAGTCGTCGCGGCGAGAAGCGTATTGCGAAGCACAGGCCGGGCATGACATCGGGTCAAACACTCGGAGAGGAGCGGGATGATCAGGCAGAAGAAAAACCCTGAACAGAGCCAGCCGCGCCAGCTCGCGGATCGCGTCTGCGCGGACCAAGTGTATCTGCCAAACGACAGCACGAGGCCGGCAACGATATAGAAAGCCCACGCAATGCTCGATTTCAACGAGAAACGGCTTGTCCAGTTTGTGTAACGGTTTGACGGAAGCGGTAAGCTCATTCGAGAGCGCTTATGATGCTTGAGGGTCGCGGAGCGGATTCTTTCGTGCCGTTACGCCCAAGCCGCTCGCAACAATCGGAAAAATTCGCCGCGATAGAGTCTTTGGAATTGCTTTGCCCATTATCTCCAGCATGCTGCTCCAGACCGGCACGCGGAAATGCCGGAAATGGGCACGAATGTAATCAAACGATAGAGCCTTGACATTCGGAAAAAAGTCGATCTGATCGAAGCCATGTTCGCTGAGCAGAACTGTCAGCGACCTCCGATTGAAATAATACAGGTGCTCAGTCTTATATTCCATCCAATGGTTTCGCATCAGACGGTGAGACCAACTACCGGTGTCGGGAGTGACTGCAAAAACGATTCCGCCGGGCCGCAGAGATTGATGAATCCGCTGGAGAAAATCATGCGGATTGCGAACGTGCTCGATCGCGTCCGAGAAAGCGGCAACATCAAATGCCGACGGAGCCAGAGTTGCCGCCTCAATATCGCTACATTCCACAACAGCGCTACCAAGCCGTTCGTTCGCGCTAGCGGCGGCGTGTCCGGAGATTTCGACGCCATTCACTGCAAAACCTTTCGCTTGCGCGGCCAGGAGAAAGTCGCCACTTCCACACCCGACCTCAAGAAGAGATCCTTTCTTGCCTCCTGTAACCGAGAGGAGTTTGCCGATGTACATCTCAGCCGTCTTGCGCTTCTGGCGGCTCACTTCTATTCCGGAAACGCCCTCTCGCTCGCCTAAGAAGTAATTAGCCGAATAGATGCCGCTGAGAACTTCGGCGTTCGGCTGTGGATGAAGAAACTCTACCGTGCATTTCGGGCAGCGAAAGACCTTGTAATCCTGCAGCGGGCGTTGAGCAAGCGGATTCGCACTCGAGCAAATGGGACAAACCGGCATCAATTCGCGAATATGCGGGCGTCGGCCAACTCTTCCATAGATCGCATATGCTAGGTCAGTAGAACGCCCGAAGTCGAATGTTCATCTATAGCATATCCAGTCACTATGGAAGTCAAGTCAGCCGCATCGATTCCACCCCAAACGAAGCCAGTGCGAGTTCGCGAATCGCTGCTAAGTAAGCTGTTGGCCCATCCGCTCACGCGAGGATTGGACATTGACGATCCCCGAACGACCGGATTACGTATCCAAATCATAAAGGGAAAGCCCTTTCTGCGGAAGATATATGACGAGTGGTATCGGAAACTTCTCTCTCAATTGCCCGGCATTTCCGGGGCTGTTGTGGAACTCGGGTCCGGAGCGGGTTTTCTGCGCGAGTACGTTCCCGATCTGATTACCTCCGAGGTCTTTCCCGCGGAAAACATCGACGTCGTTCTTGACGGGCGCGAAATGCCCTTCGCCAGTGGTAGTTTGCGCGCACTTCTCATGGTCGATGTGCTTCATCACATTCCGGACGTGAGCCGCTTCTTCAGCGAGGCGCAGCGCTGCCTCGCGCCGGGCGGACGAATTCTTTTAATAGAGCCTTGGGTCTCGCCCTGGTCCAAATTGATTTATCGCTCTCTTCACCACGAGCCTTTCAGGCCTGAATCCGCCGACTGGAGCTTTCCTTCCGAAGGACCACTGTCCGGAGCCAATGGCGCGGTTCCATGGATTGTTCTTGTCCGGGATCGCGAGAAATTCGATCTCACTTTTCCCAAGCTGCAGGTCCGTGCGATTGAGCCGTTCCTTCCTTTTCGGTATATTCTTTCAGGCGGCGTTTCGTTGCGTTCCCTTATGCCCGGTTTTAGCTACCGGGCTTGGCAATTAGTCGAAGCGGGCCTGAGTCCGTGGCGGGACGTCTGGTCGATGTTTGCGTTTATCGCGTTGGAACGCTGCTGACTTGGTTAGTTTTGCAGTCACTCGCGCACAGGCTCATGAGCAGCGAAATCCAAAGTAACTGCAGGCGGAAAATCGGTAGGGTCGGCGTTTCCTTCGCGCACTCACTTTCGAACACCTGTGAATCGCTTGACTGCTCGCCACGCCAGTGAGCTTTCGATTTCGCCCAGCCGTTGCCGGAGACGTCCCAACTCCTCGCGGGCTCTTGCAAGCTCGCTGTGCGCCTCCTTGAGTTCCAGCCGATGAAGCTGGCGTTCGCTCTCCAGCTCCGAAATGCGCTGCTCGGCACGTCTGATGGTCTCCCGCGCGGAATCCAAATCGGCCCTGAGGCCGGCGGCGAGTTTTTGCGCCTCAGACAGCTCTCCGCGCTGCGTATCCAGTTGAACTTGCTTAACCGATGCGATCTTCTGCGCTTCACCCAGCGCCCGATCGTATCGCTCGAGTTCCGCCATCCGATCAAGTGACAACTTCTGCGCTTCGCCCAGTGCCCGGTCGAGTTCCTGCAGCTTTTCCAGTGTTTCCAACGCCGCTCCGTTTCTGGAGGCTGCCATTGCCAGTTGTGAAGCAAATGTCATCGCGTCGAGCCCGCTGAGCTGCACTACAAGCTCTCCGCCCGAAGCGAGCGGCTCCAGAGCCGAAGCCTCAACCGGGACGTGGAAGGATCCACCCGGCGGCGTATCGACCACCAGCACGCCGCTTGAATCGGCAGCAACGACGCCGTGAAGCCCGTATCCAATCAACTCGTCTGCTTGTTCCGCGGCGCGTATTCTCCACAAGCACTCTCCGGCGGCAACGGCAGAAATCTCATGCAGCTTCAGGCAGGCGGGAATGTCGCTCAGGTCCATCCGCAGTTGGCATAGAGCATTCGCCTGCGGCGGCAGCTTGAAGACCACAGTTGATGGCTCAGACGAGACCGTATGTGAAACGCGCCCGCTTGAAGCTTCCGTGAATCCTTCACTCTCACCCCGCCAAAAAAGCTGGGTCGTCACGTCCCACTCGGCGGGCCGGTTCTGGCGGGCGGAGAAAAAATTCTGTTCCAGATGATCCGCACAAACTTCGTAGTACCGTCTCACCGCAGCCTGTCATTCGTTCATCGCCGCTCATGAGCAGCGAAACTATGCCTTCCATGGGCGCCGGTCCCGGCTTCACAACGATGCCAAGACCATTACTGTGAAAAAATTCGGCAACGGGCAACGATTGTTCTCGCAGCTCTTCGACCAGCTTCCAAACGCCGAAATCTCCCGTCCGGACAAATGCGTCGTGCAGCAGCACGAGGCCTCCCGGTTTTATCTTCGGCCACCAGTTATCGAAATCGTGCCGGACCGCTTCATATGTGTGCATCCCGTCGATGTGAAGCAGATCGATACTTTCAGGCTGAAAACGTTCCGCGGCTTCGTCGAACCGCATTCGAAACAATTCTGAAAATGCAGCGTAATGTTCCCGGTTGTGCGCATCGACTTCGGAGAAAACCTCTTCCCCATAGCTGCCGGTGTGGATATCTCCGTACCATGTGTCGACGGCGAAAGCTTTCCCTGCCGTGCCGCTCTCGACAATCGCCTGGCAGAACGCAAAATACGATTCGGCCAGGTGCGTTCCTAGCTCCACAAAAACGCTTGGCCGCAAGAGCTCGATCAAGTCGCGCGCAAACGGGATGTGTCCGGACCAATTTCCAACTCCATGCGGCTTGTAGCGAATGGGTGAAAACCAGAGAGAAGGGAGGCTAAAAGGAAGCAAGACTCGGCTTACGCTGAAGCCTGAGTGTAGCATCCCGCTTGCCCCGCTTCCGCACCGCGAGGCCGATCACCATAACCAGATTCGCAAGCATCATCGGATACACAGGAAATCCATATCGGTCTGCCGCCATCAGCGTCAATGCGTGCAGAAGCAGGAAGGCGAGCGGAATGGCCGTGACCGTTATTCCAACAGCATCCGCCCGCCAAATCGAAAAAACCAGCCACGCCAAGGAGGCGAGGGAGCCCGCCAGGACCACCCAACTCGACCCGCGCATTAGTTTCAGCAGCATCTTGCCGGCCATTGATCCCTGATACGGCGGCGGAACAAAATGCACCAGCGTGCGGTTCCATCCCACCGTGTTTTCGAAGCTATCTTCTCCGGGCCACAGTGAAAACACGTATCGGGGGAAGAACCAATTTTCGTCTTCGAGGTGCGTATGATCCGGCACGCCCAAAAAAAGAAGCGTGGACTTTGTGGCAGCAACGATGTAGCGTCCCGGATATCGCGCAATCAGCCGCATCCAACCGGCCCGATGAACATCCGTGACGACCTTGTCCATCAGGTCGTGCCGGCCTGCTATCGAGACGCCATCGAGAGGCAGCCTTCCACGCTTGCTGTCTTGTTGAATTGCGACTTTGTATTCGTCGCGAACGTCCCGGAGCACGGGGTCGTCCGGCGGCACCAGCACCTCTTTGAACATGCCTGCCGCTATGGTGCCTTCGCCCACCGCACCGACTAGATATTTGCCCACGAAGTGCGCCCATGGATACGCAAGCAGCCATGGGCCCAGCGCAATAATCAAAGCTTGTGCCAGCGCCAGGCGCCACCTCTGTTTCAGGTCTTGCGCAAGGCGATGGTACGGACGGGGCGTTTCCGCGGAAAGACGATGCAGCAGCAGAAACGCGATTGCCGCCAGGGGCGACAGGTATGGAATCGTGGGGCGCCAATAATAGCCGCCCGCCATGATCAATACGATGCAGCACGGAATCAGAATCGATTCGTGGCCCACGCTTCGGGTCGCAATCAAGCTCCAGACCAGCAGCGCGAGCCAGAAGAAAATGCCGGTTTCTGAAAGCAGCATGTGCTCGTAGCCGATCAGAACCGGATAAAACGTAATCACGAGGATCGCGAAGGCTGCCACGCTTGGACCCGCTATCCTCCGCACCGTCGCGCCGACCAGCAGCAAACCACCCAAGCCGAGCAGCGTCGTGTCGAACATTGCCGCTTGCGGCTGTTCTCCTCCCAGCCATAAGATCCATTTCAGGCTCAGCGGGAAAAGCGGAGTTCGTAAAAAGTTCCAATCGGCGGGGAAGGCCGATGTTCCCAGCACCTTTGCCAAATGGACGTAGTCCATGCCGTCATAGCTCACGATCAGCGGCAGGCACGCGAAGAAGAAGAAAGTGGCGCCGACGGCAAATGCCTGCGCCAGCCGGAACTGAAGATTCGGATCTCGGCGCATTCAGTGCCTATATGCCCGTCCAGCGGATAAATAGCGCCGCCACAATGCCTCCGCAGATCGGACCCAGAATCGGGACCCAGGCGTACGCCCAATCCGAGCTGCCCTTTTCCGGAATCGGCAGAAAACTATACGCCAGCCGCGGACCGAGGTCGCGCGCCGGATTGATTGCGTAGCCGGTCGTTGCTCCCAGCGAGAGCCCGATGCTCCAGACCAGCGCTCCTACCAATATCGGTCCCAGCCCTGGCGCCACGCCGCCGGGGGCCAATCGCTTCGATACCAGCGCCGATGCCACAAGTACCAATACGAATGTCGCAATCACCTCGCTTAAGAAATTGCACGCCGGCTTTCGTATCGCCGGTCCGGTGGAAAAGCAAGCCAGCTTCTTTTCCGCATCTTGTGTCGGAGCCCAATGCGGCAGATAGAAGAGCCACACCAGCACTGCGCCGGTAATCGCGCCCAAAACTTGCGCCGGAATATAGGTGAGGAGCCGTTCGTAGTGGCCCGTCATCAGGACCGAAGCCACCGTGAACGCCGGATTCAAATGGGCGTCCTTATCGCCCATAGAAATGCTTACTGCCACGCCAGCGAACACCGCTAATCCCCATCCGGTCGCGATCGTCAGCCAGCCCGCGCCTTCGGCCTTCGAGCGGCTCAACAGCACCCCGCCCACGACACCGTTTCCCAGTAGAATCAGCACCATTGTGCCGACAAACTCACCCATTACCTGAGGACTTATCTGCATGTCTCCGCGATCTGTAGCATCTCCCCTCGCCCGATGTCACGCCTCGGCCGAATACTGCTGCGCGAGTTGACGGAACGCCAGAAGCTGTTCCTCCTCCCATTCGGAGCTTTTTCCGAGTTCGCGTGCCATCAGGCGTGCGACTATAGACGCGGCCCGTGTGCTGGCCTTCGCGTCCAGAAATAGTGCGCGCGTGCGGCGTGCTAATACGTCCTCGACACAGCGTGCCATCTCATGCCGCACAGCCCAGATCACTTCGACTCGTTTGAACGGCAGTTGAGGATCCAGCAACTCATCGAGTGGCGCGTCTTCGCCTATCAAGGCATGCAATTTCGGTAGGTCCGCTCCATAAACCCGCTGCCATTCTTGCTGTGTCGCAGTATCGTTCGTCCAGCCATGCAGACGAAGCTTCGCCGTTTGCGAAGGCACCCTGCGAAGACCGGCAAGAGGCGCTGCCCGATCCACCGCGTCTTCACCCATCTTGCGATACGTGGTCCACTTTCCGCCCGTAATCGTAATCAGCTTCGAGTCCGAGATCAGGATTGTATGGTCGCGCGAAAGCGATGCTGTTTTGATCGCGCCTTTGCGCCGTACCAATGGACGCTGGCCGGACCATACACTGCAAATCTCACTCGGATCCGGTCGCCTCCCCAGGTAATTCTCGACATTTGTCAACAGGAACTGACGCTCTTCGGGCATCGAAGCCGGCTCCCAACTGGGCTGTGGAACCGGTGTATCGGTGGTGCCTACCACCACGCGATCATGCCAAGGAATCGCGAACAAGACCCGTCCGTCGGAAGTTCGTGGAACCATCAGCGCAGATTTTCCGGGCAGGAACGCTCGTGGCAGCACGACATGGGTCCCTTGGCTCACCGTGACGATCGGTTTCGTTTCCGGTTCGTCCGCGCGCCGCAGCGTATCGGTGAAAACTCCGGTTGCGTTAATCACCACTTTCGCTGCCACTTCCATTGTTTCTCCCGATTCAAGATCTTCGGCAAGCACGCCTCTCGCCGCGCCGTTCCGTTTCAGGAGTCCTTTGACGCGGGCATAGTTCAGCGCGAAACCGCCCAGATCGAACAGCGTCCCGAGCAACGCAATCGCAAATCGCGCGTCGTCGAACTGTCCATCGTAATAAAGAATGCCGCCTTTCAATTCGCTTTGCCCGATGGTCGGAAGAGCGTCGCGTACTTCACCGGCCGATAGAATGCGGGCGCGCCCCAGCCGCTCGCTTCCAGCAAGGATATCGTAGAGCGTCAATCCGATGCCGTAGAACGGAAGCTCCCAGAATCCATAGGCGGGTACGATCAACGCGAGCGGATGCGCGAGGTGGGGAGCGTTTCGCAACATGCGGCCTCGCTCGCGAAGGGCCTCCAGCACCAGTTTCACGTTCCCTTGCTGGAGATATCGCACGCCTCCGTGCACCAGTTTCGTGCTGCGGCTGGACGTGCCGCTGGCGAAATCACGCGCCTCGACCAGAAGCGTCTTGTATCCGCGGGCCGCAGCTTCCACGGCGGTCCCCAATCCCGTCGCCCCGCCGCCTACCACCAACACATCCCACTCGGGTGCAGAGCCTATCTCGCGGAGCACGTCCTCGCGACGTGGAATCACGCCGGCCTCATCGCTCCGTTTCCCAGGCTCTCGAGCGTTCGAGCGCTCGCGCCCAGTGCGACTTCCGATTGCGGCGGTCCCGCTCATTCGACTGAGGTGTAAAGCGCCGCTCCATGGCCCACTGTTTTTGAATCGTCTCTTGATCCGGCCAGTAGCCGGTTGCGAGACCCGCCAGATAGGTTGCTCCCAACACGGTGGTCTCCGCATTCGCCGGGCGAGTCACAGGGACGCCCAGCACATCGGCTTGAATCTGCATCAGCAGATTGTTGCGCGCCGCGCCGCCATCCACCCGCAGTTCCTGCAATGGCACACCCGAGTCGCTTTGCATTGCCGCGAGCACGTCCGCAACCTGAAACGCGATTCCTTCAAGCGCCGCTCGCGCAATGTGAGCGCGATTTGTCCCGCGTGTCAGGCCCACCAGAGTCGCCGCGCGCATATTGGTCCCAGTGCGGCGCGCCCAATCCCGAAAAGGCCGGCACCAGATACACGCCGCCGGTATCCGGCACGCTTTCCGCCAGAGCTTCGATCTCCTCCGCGCTTCGGATGATCTGCAATTCGTCGCGCAGCCACTGCACCACTGCTCCCGCAATGAAAATACTTCCTTCAAGCGCGTACGAGGTTCGCCCATTGATCCGCCACGCGATGGTTGTCAGCAGCTTGTTGCGAGATGCCACCGGTTGCTCTCCCGTGTTCAGCAGCATGAAGCTTCCGGTGCCGTACGTGCATTTCACCATCCCCGGGCGGCGTGCACATCTGCCCGAACAAGCGCGGCTTGCTGATCGCCCGCGATGCCGGCGATTGGAATTCCTTTCAGCACATCCGGACGTCTCGCCGCATACTTCGCTCGACCCAACCACCTCCGGAAGCAACGCGCGCGGGATATCGAGCAGCTCCAGCAGCTCGTCGTCCCATTCCTGTTCATGGATGTTGAAGAGCATCGTGCGGGACGCATTCGTCACATCCGTAACATGCCGCGCGCCTTCTGTCAGTTTCCAGATCAGCCAGCTATCCACCGTTCCAAAGGCCAGCTCGCCGCGCGCGGCGCGCTCTCTTGCGCCCGCGACATTGTCCAGAATCCATCGGATTTTGCTGCCCGAAAAATAAGCGTCAATCACCAATCCGGTTTTCTGCTGAATCGTTTGCTTCGTGCCCTTGCTCGCGAAGTTGATCGCAGAAATCCGAAGTCCGGCGGTCTTGCCACACGATCGCGTTATAAATCGGCTCGCCGGTCTTGCGGTCCCATAAAATCGTCGTCTCGCGCTGATTCGTGATCCCGATCGCCGCAATCGATTCTGCCGTAACGCCCGCCTGCGCGAGCGCTTCCATGGCTACCCCGAATCTGCGACGACCAGATCTCCAGCGGATCGTGCTCGACCCAGCCCGGCTTAGGGAAAAACTGTTGGAACGGTGTTTGCGCGGTGGCCCGAACCGCACCATTCTGCGCAACGATCATCGCGCGCGAGCTCGTGGTGCCTTGATCCAGCGCCAGGACGTACTTCATCGCAACAGACTATCAAGTGAGAACTGCGACGAAAGCGAAATCGCTCATTCGTGGCGTAGTGCCTGAATCGGATCAATACGCATCGTCCGCGCCGCTGGTATCCAGCAAGCCAGCGCTCCGGCTACAGCCAACAGCGCCGCCACCGAGCAAACCGTAACCGGATCGTGTCCGCTGACCTGGAACAGCAAACTACTTACGATTTTCTCCAAGGCGAGTGCAACCGCAATGCCTCCGATCAATCCGGCGACAACCGGCGTCATCCCTTGCCGCAGCACCAACCAGCTCAGATCGCCCGGTCGCGCTCCGACTGCAAGCCGCACGCCCAATTCCGTGGTCCGCTGCGTCACCGCGTACGAAACCACGCCGTAAACGCCCAGGGCCGCCAGAAGCAGCGCGAGGCCGCCGAAGATTGCCAATATCAAAACTTGAAATCTTCGCTGCGCAACGGAGGCATTCAGCACTTCTGTCATGGTGCGGAACTGCGGAACAGGCAAATCGGAATCAACCTTGCGAATCTCCCGGCGCACAACGCGAGCCATTGCCATCGGTTCCGTGGCGGTGCGCACGGCCAGCGACATATCCATTCGATCGCGCTGCCAGTAGGGAATATAAATCGTGAACTTGGGATCCCGCTGAAGACCATTGGCCCGCACATCGCCCGAGACGCCCACAATCCTGATCAGTGGATTGTCTTCAAGGCCCAGGTGAAATCGTTTCCCTAGCGGATCGTCTGCGCCGAATAAGCGGGTCGCCGTCTTTCTCGAGATCACGGCCACTCTGGTTCCCTGATCGACCGCCGCGAAAATGCGTCCACGCTCGAGTGGAATTCCCAGCGTACGGAAGTATCCCGGATTCACGAACCGCATATCGGCTACCGGCCTTTCGGCGAGAGTGAGCTTTTGCCCTTCGGGGATCAGCCAGTTATCCGCGCCGGTGCCGGCCAGCGGCAGAGTGTTCGAAATTCCTGCCGACGTGACGCCGGGCAGCGCCTCGACAGCGGGCAGCAGACGGTCCCAAAACTGTTTGCGCGTCGCGATCTGACCGTACTTTTGGTCCGGCAGACTGATGCCGACCGTGAGCACGTGCTCGACGTCGAAACCTTTGGGAACGCGCAGCAGGTGTACGAAACTATGCAGCAATAGTCCTAACAGCACCAGGCAGATTGTGCCCAGACCGACTTCAAAGCCCACCAGTGCGGAGCGGACTCTCTGGCCTTGTTTATGTTCGGTAATGCTTCGCCCGCCGGCCCGCAGGCCTTCCTGCGGATCGATGCGCGTATGACGCCAGGCAGGAATCAGGCCGCAGAGCGCGCCGGTCAGTGCGGTGACGATCAGGCCAAACAGCAACACTCGCCCATCGATGCGTACTTCGTCGATACGTGGAAGATCGGCCGGCGCGTGACCGATCAGGAGCCCGAAGCCGGCGTAGAGAACCAGCAGCCCTAACGCGCCGCCAATCGCCGCCAGCACGCTGCTCTCGGTGAGCGACTCGAAAACGAGATTCTTCCGGCTGGCTCCCATCGCGGCACGGATCGCAAATTCCCGGCGTCGCCCAGCCGCGCGCGCCAGCAGCAGGTTCGCGATGTTCACGCATCCAATCAGCAGCACCATCCCCACTGCGGCGAATAGCAGGACCAGCATGCGCCGCGAGCGACTCGTCACCTCATCTTGCAAGGTCGTCACGGTCGCGTGGAGATCTGGTTTGTCTGGAATTGTTGCTGCAATCCGAGCCTCCAGGCGGTTCAGTTCTGCTTGGGCTTGCGCGGCTGTGACTCCGGGCTTGAGCCGTCCGATGCATTCATAATCGAAATCTCCGAACGGCTGTAGCTCATCGTTGCGAAGCCCAAAAGGGACCCAGAATTCCGTGTGTACGCGAGACCATTCCACTCCGCCGGCGCCGGCTTGCGGCAGATCGGCGGGCATTACTCCGATGACCGGATACGATTCGCCATCCAATTGGATGGTGCGGCCTAAAATCGCGGGATCGGCTCGAAAACGTCGTACCCATAGCGAATGGCTCAAAACGACAACATGATCCGCGCCTGGCTTGTCTTCACTTTCGCGGAATCCTCGACCGAGTTGAGGCTGAACGCCCAGTATTGGAAACAAGTTCGCGGAAACTCGCGCTCCGATCAGCCGCTCCGGTTCGCCGCTGCCGGTCAGATTCCTGGTGATTCCGCTCAACATGGCGAGCGATTGGAAAGAACGCACCTGCTTGCGCCATTCGAGGAAGTGCATGGCATTGACCCACAGGCCGCCTGCCAAATCCAAGCCGTGGGTTGTTTCCGCAATGGCAACCAGTTGCCCTGGATTGCGATAGCCCAAAGGCCGCAGAAGGGTGCCGTTCACCACGCTGAAAATTGCCGTGTTCGCGCCTATCGCGAGGGCCAACGTGAGAATCGCGATCGTAGCGAAACCGGGACTGCGGCGGATCCCGCGCAAAGAAAGCCGGAGATTCTGAGCGAAGGGCACTATCGCGCTGCCGCCGCAATTGTCCCAGCCAGAGGACTGCTGGCGACGGCGTACTCACGCTTCGGCATGCGTCCGGCCAAAAATGCCGCTCGTCCCGCTTCCACCGCCAGCTTCATCGCGTGAGCCATCAGCTCAGAGTCTTCGGCTTCGGCAATGGCCGTGTTCAACAGCACGCCATCGTATCCCAATTCCATCGCTACCGTCGCGTCGGATGCAGTTCCTACGCCTGCGTCCACAATTAAGGGAACCTCGGTAATCGCCTCTCGCAGGATTTTGAGATTCGTCGTGTTCTGGATTCCCAATCCGGATCCGATCGGCGCTGCGAGCGGCATCACCGCGGCGGCACCGGCATCGATCAGTTTTCGCGCGTTGACCAGATCGTCGGTTGTGTAGGGCAGCACCACAAAACCTTCTTTGACCAGCACGCGCGTTGCTTCCAGCAGGCTCTCATTATCCGGAAAGAGCGTCTTCTGATCGCCGATGACTTCCAGCTTGATCCAATTCGACAGTCCCGCCTCTCGCGCCAGCCGGGCCGTTCGAATGGCATCCTCCGCGGTATAGCACGCCGCGGTGTTCGGCAAAATGTGGATCTTCGATCGATCGATGAAATCGAGCTCCGATTCTTTGGATCGGTCCGTCAGGTTTACACGGCGCACAGCCAAGGTGGCCATCTCGGTTCCGGAGGCCGCATGGCACCTCGCCATCAGCGCCTTGCTGCGGTACTTTCCCGTTCCGACCCATAAGCGCGATCGGAACGTTCTACCCGCGACCGTCAATACATCGTGCATACCACCATTATGAAGGCGAAACGCGAATCCGAGCGCCGGCCTGCGAATAGCTACAGTGCCAGTTGACCTTGATACTGCATGTCTTTCAACTCGAATTTCCGTTTGACCGCGATTTTATCCATGGTCATCTTGAATTCGATCTGCTGATCGTCAGCCGCTACGGGCAAAGACGCCCGATGGAAGCGGAAGAAATAGACATCCGCGTTGCCGATCCGCCGGTAGTCGGAGTCGAACGCCTTGGCCGGCGCTTTCCCTTTCACCGATAGAAACGCATTTTTAGAAAGTTCTTTCGGGTCCGCGTCGGCTTCTGCCGGAGGAGGCAATCCGATCACGGCAACCACATAGCTCTCGCGAGGCTTCGTCGCGTTCGCCACCTGAGCGTCGGTAATTGGCTCGTGAGGGGATCGAAGCTTCAGGACCGCCAACCGGACCGGCGCTGCGCTCGCCCAGATAACAGTGAGTGGCGCCTGAGAAATGGGAGCTCCCGTGGGTTCGCTCACGCCCGAGGGTCTTGCCGTCGTGGGAAGCGTGTGGGTTCCGTTGGTGTCGGCCGGTCCCGTTGCTCCCGGATATCCCGAGTTCGTCATGTTGGGCCCGGTCGTTGAGCTCGACGGATTACCCAGTGCTGCCGAAGGAGGTGGTGCGCCGTTTGAGCCGGGCTCGAGAACCACTACACCGGGCCTGCCGCCTGCGGGCATGGGCATCTGTTTAGCCCAGGGAGAGTCTGTCAGGATCGACCGAGCCTCTCGTTCCGTCCACTCCCTGGGGTCTTTCGCCTGCCAGATTGCCGAAGTGGTCGCGGCCAAAGTCGCCGCACAGAGAAGAAGAACAACGACTAAACCCTGCTGCCTGGGCCGCACAGAGCACCCCTCTCCAAATAAGACTGGAAGGAGAACAAACCGGTGACACGCCGTCTCCAACTGTGGGTTCGTTTGGCAAAATGACCCGCCGATGGGTTCGTTCGGCAAAATCGCAGCCGCGTGAATTGTGTTATTTTCGATTTAGTTTGTATCGGACAGGTGGGTGAGTGGTTAAAGCCAACAGACTGTAAATCTGTCCCTCCTTGCGAGGTACGAAGGTTCGAATCCTTCCCTGTCCACCATTTTGAAGCGACGGGCCGTTGTAGCTCAGTTGGTAGAGCGCGTCCTTGGTAAGGACGAGGTCACCGGTTCAATCCCGGTCAACGGCTCCATTTGATCGAATTCTCTCGAGCGCTTTTTCGAGAAGAATTCCCGGACTCTGTAGGCAAAACCTCCCATAACATCCAGAAAATTCCCAAGTGACGCCGTCAAGGCAAGGGCTGGCGTCTTGCTCGCCGGACGGCGAATGAACTCTTCCAGCCAGAATCCAGCCCGGTAGCGGTACTTGGACAGGACCTTGCAGTGGCGGATTTCTCCAAATGCGATCCCATGACCCAAGTCAAGCGCGGCCATTGTTCCAGGTGGGATCTCGCAGGGCAAATTCATCCCCAACCCCGAAGGCGATATATCGATCACTCTCGCGCGAATTGGCTTGCTCTGGCCGGGAATTTGTATGGTGGCACGCATATCGACGGGAAGCCGCAGTTCCTTGCGAACCGTGCCGTGGTTGCCCATCAGCGTTCGTATGCCGATGTAGTGAAAGCCGGAGTCGCGTTTTCGCGAATAGACGACCTCGGCCTGAATCTTCCGCCCTTCGTACAGCAGTTCGAGCTTTCGCTCTTCCTGCAGATTGTTCGGTGAGCGAAGTTGGAAAAAGCCTGAATTCACGCGTCGAATGGTGGCACCGACGCGCTCCCGTTCTCCGTCGAGCAGTTGAAGCTCGACGGGAATGTCCAATCCCAGACGACTCTCGGTAGCTTCTTTCCTCTCGGTCGGAGGGGCATACTCCTGCATGACGGTGTTAGATCCTAATATCCTTATCGGCAATAATGCGGCGTCGCTGCCTCGTCGTAGCGCGCCCATGTCCATATCCCTGGCTTTTCTTGTATATACCGCTCAGACTGCTCCCATCAGGTGATCTGTCGTGCTATTCTCATCGATGGGTGTGGCCCCAGCCGCTGTGTGTCCACACCGTCTAGCCTCCTTCCTCCTTCACCGGAGAAGAATCCAAAGAACCTAGAGAGTACGAATGGCGAAAGAGAAATTTGACCGGAGCAAGCCGCACGTCAATATCGGGACGATCGGGCACATCGATCACGGGAAGACGACGTTAACGGCGGCGATCACGAAGGTGCTGGCCAAGCACAATCCGAAGGTAAAGTTCCGGAGCTTCGATTCGATCGACAATGCGCCGGAAGAGAAAGCGCGCGGGATCACGATCGCGGTGGCGCACGTGGAATATGAGACGGCGAACCGGCACTATGCGCACGTGGATTGCCCGGGGCACGCCGATTACATCAAGAACATGATCACCGGCGCGGCGCAGATGGACGGGGCGATTCTGGTGGTGGCGGCGACCGATGGACCGATGCCGCAGACGCGCGAGCATATTCTGCTGGCGCGGCAGGTGGGTGTGCCGTACATCGTGGTGGCCTTGAACAAGGTCGACATGGTGGACGATCCGGAGCTGCTCGAGCTGGTGGAGCTGGAAGTGCGCGAGCTGCTCACCAGCTATAAGTTTCCGGGCAACGATCTGCCGGTAGTGCGGGTGAGCGCGCTGGGAGCGTTGAACGGCGACGCCAAGTGGGAAGCGGCGGTCGACGAGCTGATGGGCAAGGTGGATGAATACATCCCGGTGCCGCAGCGCGTGACGGACAAGCCATTTCTGATGCCGATTGAAGACATTTTTTCGATTCAGGGCCGCGGGACGGTGGTGACCGGGCGCATCGAGCAGGGCATCTGCAAGGTGGGCGAGGAAATGGAGATCGTCGGATTCCGGGACACGCGCAAGACGGTGGTGACCGGGGTGGAGATGTTCAAGAAGCTGCTGGATGAAGGGCGGGCCGGAGACAACGTGGGCCTGCTGCTGCGCGGCATCGAAAAGAACGACGTAGAGCGCGGGCAGGTGATTGCGAAGCCTGGGACTATCAAGCCGCATAAGAAGTTCAAGGGTGAAGTGTACGTGTTGTCGAAGGAAGAAGGCGGGCGGCACACGCCGTTTTTCAATGGATACCGGCCGCAGTTTTACTTCCGGACGACGGACGTGACGGGGGTGGCGAAGCTGCCCGAAGGCATGGAGATGGTGATGCCGGGCGACAACGTGTCGATTGAAGTGGAGTTGATCACGCCGGTGGCCATGGACAAAGGGTTGCGGTTCGCGATCCGCGAAGGCGGACGCACCGTCGGCGCCGGAACCGTGACCGAGATTGTGGAGTAGGTCATTGTGGAGTAAATGATGGCGCGCGAAATCATTCAATTGCAGTGCACGGAATGCAAGAATCGCAATTACAGCAAAACGAAAAATAAACGAACGACGACGGAGCGCATCGAGCTGAAAAAGTTCTGCCCGTTCTGCCGCAAGCATCAGCCGCATCGCGAGACGAAGTAGGGCAACGTCAGGCTCCGCCTCCCACAATTTTTGCTAGGCTGGTAGGAGAGTTCCACTAGGGGAAGGGGCATAGGTTTAACGGCTAGACCAGCGGTCTCCAAAACCGCGAGTGGGGGTTCGAATCCCTCTGCCCCTGCCAGACCCAGGTCCGACTGCTGCGAGAGCGGTGTGCGCCCGAACGAATGGAGCTTTTCAGGTTGGAGATTTTATGGAATTGAGCAAGGCGGGCAGTTGGCCGCAACAAACCAAGTCGTATATAGACGAAGTAAAAGGCGAGATGAAACGCGTCTCGTGGCCGAACTGGAAACAGGTTCGCGCCACAACCGGCGTCGTGATCGCGGCGACTTTCCTGTTCGCGGTCTATTTCTGGGTCGTGGATAACGTAGTGAACGCGGGCATCGGGCGAATTATTACGTACTTTACGCACCAGTAGACGGGACTTCAATCATGCCAGACGAGAAGTTGGAAGACGCCGAGACTCCCCACGAGCCCGCCGAAGACAGCCACGACACCGGCGACTCTTCGTCTGACAGTCAGGAGAGCGAGGCCGACAGCCTCGAAGAAGAACAAGGTTTCGAAAGCGACGACATTCATTCCGAATCCCAGGGCGAGGAACCTGAGGATGGGGTCCACGGCGCTGAACACGAGCATGTGCCCGATGGGGAAGTGCCTTTGTCCAGCGAAACGCACTTACCGCCGAAGAATTGGTACATCATTCATGCTTATTCCGGATTCGAGCAGAAGGTCGCTGAGTCCCTGAAAACCCGCGCTCAGGCATTTGGCTTTGCCGATCGCCTGGGACAGATTCTGATTCCCACCGAAGAAGTGATCGAGCTGAGAAACGGCAAAAAGGTCACCAGTAAGCGGCTTCTTTATCCCGGTTATGTGCTGGTCGAGATGGAGATGGACGACGAGCTCTGGCACGCCGTCAAATCGACGCCGCGCGTGACGGGATTTGTCGGTGGGGGGACCAAGCCGGTGCCGCTGACGGCCGACGAAGTGAATTCCGTTCTCTATCGGCAGGCTTCCAGCGCGGATCGGCCGCGTCCGAAGATGAGCTTCGAGAAGGGCGAAACCGTCAAGATTGTTGACGGCCCGTTCACCAATTTCACCGGCAAGGTGGATGAGATCAACAGCGAACGAAATACGTTGCGTGTTCTTGTCACGATTTTTGGCCGCTCCACGCCTGTGGAGTTAGACTTTTTGCAGGTCGAGAAGATTTAGCCTGCGACTTTTACAGCACGGAAATTAGGATTTCTATCAATGGCAAAGAAAGTTACCGCAGAAGTGAAGTTACAGATCCCCGCCGGTAAGGCGACGCCGGCCCCTCCCGTGGGAACTGCTTTGGGACCGCAGGGCGTGAATATCATGGAGTTCTGTAAAGCGTTCAACGCGAAGACCTCCGCAAAAGATCAGGAAGGATTGATTATTCCTGTCGTCATCACGATTTACTCCGACCGCTCTTTCACCTTCATCACGAAGACGCCGCCGGTCGCGATACTCGTAAAGCGTGCTGTCAACCTTGCCAAAGGCTCGGCGGAGCCCAACAAGACGAAGGTTGGAAAAATCACGCTGCAACAGGTCGAAGAGATCGCCAAAATCAAGATGCCCGACTTGAATTGTTTCACCGTGGACGCTGCGGTCGAGCAAGTAAAGGGCGCCTGTCGCAGCATGGGCGTCAACGTCGTTTAGCGCAAGACCCTAATCCCCAGGGGCTATTGAACAAATCACACAGATCCTGTATTATTGATCTGTAAGTATCTCTCGAACGGCCGCGCAGACCGTTTTCTTCCCCCGCAAGTAAGATCCAGTCACAGTAAGACGGCAAGTTTTCGGGTTGGAATTCTTTTCCAGCTCCGCGCTGGCGCCTCGTATGCTCCCCGACGTGACTAACTTTTCTAAATCACTAAGAGGAGAAAAATGAAAATCTTTAAGGCATTGACTCTCACGAGTGCGCTCGCACTCACATCTATCTCGCCGCTTGCCCTCAAGGGCGAGTCGCTATATGTACACGTTCCCTTCTCATTCGTAGCCGCTGGGACAGAACTTCCCGCCGGCGACTATCGCGTTGCCGATACGGGGAACGGCACAATTTGCGTTCAAGGCGTAGGCAAAACGGTTATCACCATGACCGTGCCGTATGCCATGTCGAAACCGGGAGCCGTACCCAACCTCCGGTTCGTCAGCGATGGCCACAGAGAACATTTGGTCGGCGTGCAGAGCGAAGAACAGATACGCTCTCTCCCATGGCACCCGCAAGAGGAGCGTAAACTCACGCTGTCTCGTTAAATATTTTCCGACTCGACGCGACTGGCCCTGTTTGCCAGTACGCGTTCACACCTTTCAAATACATTTGCATTCGTCCCGTTTGTTCAGCTACGCTGGATATCGCTGTGGTACGCAACGGGCGCGCTCAAGGGCGAGTCCTAGCGTTTAATAGGGAACCCTGGTGGAAATCCGGGACTGCCCCGCAGCGGTAAGCAGGAACGAACGCCCATGCGGCACTGTCTTGTATCTGCAAGATGGGAAGCCGGGCAAGTAGGAAGCAGCCGATGCATTTCGTGTCGGCGGTCCGCCTGTAAGTCCGAAGACCTGCCTCAGCCCGCGCGAAAAACGAGCGGAAATTTGACTTCGCAGCCTCGCGGGAGGGCCGGACATGCTTCTCAAGTTCGCCGCTATAGCGGCTTTATTTTTCTCTGCCACAATCCTGTTTGCCAAGCCGGAAACTGCTGTTCTTTCCGGCACAGTCGCGGACATCTCAGGCGCCGCAGTAAGTGGCGCTTCCGTTAATCTGCACCAACTGGCGGGATCGGCGTTCTTCAGCGCGACCTCCGATGCATCGGGTCAATTCCGCTTCGATGGAGTAAGTGCAGGCGAATACCTTCTGGACGCCTCGGCGCCCGGCCTTACCATCGATAGCCCGAAGACAATTACGCTCGGGGCTGGAGAATCGAACAGCGTGGCTCTGACGTTGGCGGTTTCCGCCGTGAGCTCGGAGGTCACAGTGACTGCCGCAGATGAGCCGCAGCCGACCGACAGTGTTTCGAAAGCACTGGATGTCGTGAGTGTCGCGGCCGCGGAACAGCGTGGCCTCTTCAGCGTGCCGGATGCGTTACGTTTCGTGCCTGGGCTGCGTGTGAGTACGCGCGGAGGTCCGGGCGCGTTCACGACGATTCAGGCGCGCGGCCTCTTCGTGGAAGGAACCGCCATTCTCATCGATGGATATCCGTTCCGCGATCCCACCAGTATCCAGAATGAAGCCAGCGCCTACATCGGCGATCTACTGCTGGTGGACTCCTCGCGCATCGAAGTTCTGCGCGGCTCTGGTTCGTCGCTCTACGGCACAAATGCGATGGGCGCAGCGATCAACATCATCACCGATCCAGGAGGCGGTCCTGTACACGGCGATCTCGATCTGCAAGGCGGAGGGCTGGGTCTGTTCCGAGGTTTGGCGCATATCGCTGGAGGCGCGTGGAAGAACCGGCTGGACTACTCGGCTGGATTTTCTCATCTCAACGTGACAGAAGGCGTCGATGGCGCACAGTCTGCTCGTGATTGGAGCGCGCAAGGAACCCTCGGTTACATGCTCACGCCCAATATTCGCATCGCCGCCGATGCCTTTGCGAATACCGGCTATCTGCAGCTCAACGTCACGCCGGCTCCCGAATACGTAACCATTCCGGCTTCCGGCATCATTCCGGCGATACCGCTCAACCCGGCGCAGATTCAATTGGCGGACGCCAATCTACCGTTTGATCCTGGCAATACCACGTTTATTCCATCGCTCGGCGATCCGGATTCGGGCGAATACTCCCATTTCATTCAGTCGCTGTTCCGCCTCGAGCACCAGGTGAATTCGCGTCTCTCGTATCGCATCGGGTATGCGATTTTTGATGCGGATCGGCTGACGACCGATGGACCGGCCGGCCCGGGCTATCAATCGCCGTTCAACAGTGCGCTTCGATATGGCGGCCGCATCGATACCGTCCGCGCTCAGGCGGACTATCTGCTCGGGACGCACCAAATTCTCACGAGTGGTTACGAGTTTGAGCGCGAAGGTTATCGCACCGTATCGAATGACGACAACCTAGAATTATCGTTGCGCAATTACTTCAAAACCGTTGCCAGCCAACGCAGCAACGCCGCGTATTTCCAGGATCAGATTCATTTCTTCGCCGGACGTCTGCAGGTTCTGCTCTCGGGGCGCTACACGGAAGCAAATCTCAATCAGCCTCAATTTGCCGGGGGAGCATCCCCGTACGCAAACATCCCGCTCGCAACTCCGCCGTCAGCCTATACCGGAGACGCCTCTCTTGCTTACTTCTTCCAAAGCACCTCCACCAAGCTGCGTGCGCACACGGGAAACAGTTTCCGGCTGCCCTCGCTCTACGAGCGATTCGGAACAAATTTATTTGACGGCGTGCTAGCGAATTACGGCGATCCTCACCTCAGCCCGGAGCGTGCGATTTCCGTCGACGCGGGCATCGATCAGTATCTGTTCGGCAAGCACTTGAAAGTTAGCGGCAGCTATTTTTATGCACATCTTCAGCAGATTGTCGGATTTCTCGATTTTCCGCCAGGCTATGTCGATCCCTACGGCCGCTCAGGAGGCTATTACAACACCGGCGGCGGAATCTCTCGCGGCGCGGAGGTAAGCGGGGATTTCCGGCCTTCGCGCAGGACGTCCATCTTCGCGTCTGACACTTACACGAATGCGAAAGATCGCATACCGGAGTATTACACCGGAACCCCGGTAAGCCCGCTCCAAACCGCGCGCATTCTACCCAATTCAGTGAGCGTTGCCGCAACACAGCAGATCGGGCGCCACGTTGATTTAGGTCTGGATTTCCAGGCTGGCAGCGATTATTTGTATCCGCTGTACGGCTACGCTTATCAATTTCCCGGACCCCGTCAGCTCGGTCTCGATGCGGGCTATTCCGTCCCGCTAAACGACCGTGTATCCGTTCGCTTCTACACTCGAATCTCTAACGCTCTCGGTCAAAACTTCTACGAAGATGGATTTCACACTCCCGGACGATGGGCAGTAGCGGGGATGCATTTCAGCTTCTAGCGGCGTACTCGCCCAGGACCCTTATCTTTGCTTTGCAAAGAACTTGCAGTATACTCAGGCGTATATGGCGTTTGCGCAGCGTGCTCGTGTGCCGCGAGAGCCGATCCCGATCGGCCGGCGTGCTGCCGACAACTTACGTTTCATCCGGGACACGATGGAGCGTGCCGGTTCGTTCACAGCCGTGCCTGGCTGGGGCGGAGCGATCGTCGGTCTGACGGCATTGGCCGCCGGCATCGCGTCAGTTGGGCGCGCCCCCCATCGGCAGTTTTTTATTTGGCTGGCGGAGGCTTTCGTCGCCCTGCTCATCGCTTTTTCGGCTGTGCGCCTGAAATCGAAGCGGATGTCTGTCTCGCCTTTGCAATCCAGAGCCGCGCGGCGTGCGCTTTTGAGCTTCATGCCCCCGCTGCTCGCAGGCGCGGCACTCACTGTTGTGTTGTACCGGCTGGATCTCTTCAGCGTCATACCAGGTTTGTGGCTGCTGCTCTATGGCGCAGCCGTGGTGACGGGCGGCGCATTTTCCGTGCGCATCGTCCCGGTGATGGGCCTCTGCTTCATGTTTACCGGAGCCGCCTGTCTGCTCGCGCCCGCGGCTTGGGGAAACGTATTCTTGATGCTCGGATTTGGTGCTCTGCATGTGGCATTCGGTGTCGTGATTGCCCGGAGGCACGGTGGCTAGACCCGCAATGGCGCGCCCGAGCGACACTCCGGCCAAAAGCCATCCGGCGAAGGTGAACAAACCGGCGACACACCAGGAAACTGTCGAAACGGCGCTTCCGAATCTGGACCGCATCATTCATGAGCGGATGCGTCTCGGCATCGTCAGCGCGTTAGCAGTCAACGATTCCTTGACATTTAACGAACTGAAGAAGCTGCTACAGACCACCGATGGAAACCTGAGCGTTCACGCCCGCCGCCTCGAAGAAGCGCAGTACGTCAACTGCAGTAAAAGCTTTGAGGGCCGCATGCCCAAGACCGAGTACCGGTTAACAGCCGCAGGCCGTAAAGCCTTCGAGCGCTATCTGGATCACATGGAAGCGCTGATTCATGCTATGCGGGAAAAATAGCATTCCGGCCTGCTACATTCGAGGGGATGAAGCGTCGTGAAATGCTCACAGGACTTGCCGCATCTGCTCTAACGGGCTTCGATGTGCAGGCTGCAAGTTCATCCAACACGTATCTCGAACTGAAAATCTGGCGACTCCACAACACGTCGGAAAACCAGCCGGCGCGGGTGGCCGATTACCTCGAAAGCGGGCTGGGTCCGGGACTTTCTCGTGCCGGGGCAAAACTGATCGGCGCGTTCTCGAACGTCATCGGACCGGACGGTCCCTTTTACGTGACGCTTGCTCAATTTGCGTCGATGAGCGCCATGCAGGATGCGCTCGCGAAGCTCGACAGTGACGAGCAGCATCGGCACGAGTTGAATAAACTTGCATCCGGACCGGGTTTGCCGTTTGTGCGGGTAGAGAGCAGCCTGCTGCGCAGTTTCGACCGCATGCCCGAACCGGCGATTCCCGCCAGTGACGACAAGCGCCCGCCGCGCATATTCGAGTGGCGCACGTATGAATCGCAAAATTTCAGCACTCTGGCGCGAAAAGTCGCCATGTTCAACGGCGGAGAAATGGAAATCTTTGAGCGGCTGGGCATGCGACCCGTCTTCTTCGGAGAAACCATTGTAGGTCCCAAGCAGCCGAATCTCATGTACATGTTGTCTTTCGACGACCTTGGTGCGCGCGAAAAGCTGTGGCACGATTTTGGCGCCGATCCGGAATGGAAGAAACTCAGCTCGCAACCTCAGTTGAAAGACCCGGAGATCGTAGCGAATATCAGTAATCTAATCCTTCGTCCACTTACCTTCTCGCTGGTTCGCTAGATCCGGCTAATTGCGGGCCGCTTGCAGACGCATCTCGATCTCGAGTCCATGGGGGATTCGATTTCGGCATTGAACCGTGCCGCCGCAAGCTTCGATGCAGGTTTTCACGATGGCCAGTCCAAGCCCGGTCCCGCCGGTCTCACGCTGCCGTGCAAACTCCGGCCGGTAAAACGGTTTAAGGACGTTCTCTAATTCGCCTTCGGGAAGCCCCGGTCCGTTGTCGGTGACGGTGATGGTTATTTGCTCGGCTCCATTATTTGCGCCGATCACGATCGGCCCGGCGTGTCCGGCATATCGGCTGGCGTTCCGCAATACGTTGCAAAGCGATCGAAGCAAATACTCCGGTTGCGCCATGACGGCGATCTCTTTATCGACGTGTGTTTCGATGTGCACGTCCGGCGAACCTTCGCGCTCGATGGCCTGGTGCACCGTCTCGGCGACGTTTACCGGTATCAGCTCTGTACCGGCCGTTAGCTGCGCCTTCGAGAAAGAAAGCAGCTCGTGGACCAGCTTCGCCATATGTTCCGCTTCTTCGCGAACGTCGGAGACGTACTCCACCTGCTCCGCACTGGCGCGCTGCTCCAGTATGCCGAGCGCGACCTGAATGCGCGCCAGAGGAGAACAGAGCTCGTGTGCGATGTCGCCGAGGAAACGCCGTTGCCCGTGCACAAATCCGGACAAGCGCTGCGCCATGCGATTGATCGATTCGCTCAGCCGCCCGAGTTCGTCGCGGCGCTTGGTCGGCAACTCTATCTCGAAGTGGCCCTCCGCTATCTGGCCGGTTGCGCCTGTCATTTGAGTAATCGAGCGCGTCAATCCACGAATCAGGGGGACCCAACAAACGATGCAAACGGCGATCACGGCCAGCACAACCGCGAGCCAGGGCCTGTAATCGAAAATAAAGCGATTCGTCCAGAACGAGGAAAAGCGCCAAATCAGCGTGCCATGGATAGGCTCTGTGCCTGCCGGCCCCCAGATGGGAATCCGCACGCCGACCCAATATTGCGGCGGATCACCGGCGATCGTGAACAGCGGTGGTCCCATTCCGCTTCGTGGAGGTGGCCCCGGCTGTTCATGACGTATTTCAGAATGGCGACCTCCCAGGCCGGCAAACGCGTCGTGCTGAACTGCTCGCAGCATTCGCGCTGGAAGTGTGATTCGAGGGCCGGCCAGCTCGGTCCCATCGGCGCGGAACAGATATAGCTCTACGCCATACGAGGCGGCGTATTGCGCCAGAAGCTGATCCCATTCGCTTGGAGGCCGATCCGGCAATTGCAGGGCAATCAGACGGGAAACCGAATCGATCCGGTCCCGTGTAGATGCCAGTAGAAACGAGCCGAGCTGAAACCGGAACTCCACGTGCGCGAATACCAGGAACACAAGCGCGAGCAGCGCGACATTCAGAGATGCGAGCAAAAGAATTTTGACGGAAAGAGAAACGCGCCGTCTCATCCCGCGAAATCCGAGTCTGATTTGCGCAGCATGTAGCCGACGCTCCGAATGGTGACGATGAAACGCGGAACCTTTGGATCGTCTCCCAGCTTCTTGCGGATCGAGGAAATATGAACGTCCACCGAGCGGTCGAACACGTCGAAATTCCGATCCATCACTTCGAGCAGCAACTGCTCCCGAGTTCTTACGCGGCCCGCCGCTTTGGCGAGCGACAGTAACAATTCGAATTCGATGGTCGTAAGCTGCAGAAGCTGGCCGCGGATACTGGCGATCCGGAACTCAGGGTCAATCTGCAGTTCGCCCACTGTAACTCGTTCGCTGCGGTGTTGGTCCGTTTCCCTCGATCGCAGAATCGAGCGTCGAATCACGGCGCGCAGCCGCGCCAGTAACTCACGCGTTGAAAATGTTTTGGGTAGGTAGTCGTCGGCGCCCAGCTCGAGACCCACAATCCGATCGGGTTCTTCGCCTCGCCCGGTGAGCATCAAAACAGGGACATCGGATTTCATTCGAATCTGCCGCAGCACATCAAAGCCGTCCATGCCCGGCAGCATCACGTCGAGAATGAGCGCGGCGAACGGCTCCCGAAGCGCCGCTTCGAGACCTTCAGGACCATTGTGAGCAGCCGATACGCGATATCCCATCGGCTCCAGATAGTCGCGAATGAGCCGGCATAACTTCACGTCGTCGTCAACGACAAGCACGTGTGTCAGTGAATCGGTGAAAGCGGCGGCCATCGCGGTTCTAAACCCATTAGAACGCCCGTAGGCCCTATCTGTGCGGTGCTTTACCCGTTCTTTACAATTCTGTGCGCCGGCTTCATACCGGCTTTACAACCCACTGTTGAAATGGAATCACCTTAGAGGTCGCCTTGCCTCGCCGTTAACCTACCTACCCCTCAACAAACCCCGCGGCGAGGAGGGCGACCGCTTTTTCTCGAAGATGATTGACCGCATCAACGCGGCAGGGGAGGCGTTGCTATGCTGGGGAACGATTTCCGTGCAACGCTTGACGGCCCCCGGCAATGTCGCAGGTATTTATCAGTTACACGCACGCGAGCCCTGATCAGGAGCTCGCTGCCACGCTTTCCGGTTTTCTCGAGACCAACGGGTTTGTCGTATTTGTCGACAGCAAAATCCGCCTGGGTCAGGATTGGGTCGAGCAAATTGACGTGCAGCTTCGTCGGTCGAAGTATTTCGTCGTGTTTCTCTCGACAGCGTCGGTCCGCAGCGACATGGTCCGGCGCGAAATCGCGATCGCATACAAGCTCAGGAAAGCGAATGAACTCACGATTTTTCCGATTCGCGTGGGCTTCGAAGGCGAATTGCCTTACGAGATCGGCGCGTATTTGGATTTGATTCAGCACATCACGTGGCAGCCTGGGCAGCCGTTCGACCCCATCTGCCGCATGGTTCTGGACGCACTTGGCAACTCCGGTGCAGAACCTGCGCTTTCTCGCGTCCCCAGCCAGGCCCCGGCGATGGATCCGAACCGCTTCACGAAGCCGGAACTCGATCGCGTGAAAGGAGAACTTGCCCGGCATTTGGGACCAGTGGCTAGTGTAGTTCTCGATCGCGCCGCCCGCAAGGCGCGAAATTGGGAGCAACTCTACGAGATGTTAGCTCTGGAAATTCCCGCTGGCGCAGAACGCAAACAGTTTCTGGCAACGCGCCCGCGCTGATTTAGAAGCCTCACTCGCCGTCGCCCTTCTCCAGCAGCTTCATAGCCCGCACCAAACTGCGTTGCATCCGATTGAACGAAAAAGCGAGTACCGACACCTCATCGCGCCCTTTCACCGGAATCTCTTCTCCCAGCTTTCCCTGGCTGATCTGATCGGCGATGCGCGAAAGTTTCGTCACAGGACGTATGACGGTCACGATCAGCAGCGCATCGAGCACAACTAACAATAAAATCGCCGCTCCCGCAAGATACGCCACCAGCGTCTTGAGAGCGTTGTGCGCCATTTGGAGGGGCACAGAATCGGGTATCGAGACAATCTGCGCGCCAACGATCTCGTTCAGCTTCCAGCCAAAGCCGTTATTCGGTCCATACTGACGGACCATCGCCGCCGGTGCGCGATTCGGCGTGCTATGACACTCGAGGCACTTCTCATCGGTAATCAGAAGCGGGCGCGCGAAAAAGACCGATTTGCCGACCACTGAGTCTCGTTCCTGCGAGATCGATTTCAGACTTCGATCGCTGCGGAATTCGTTCACGACGTCCGTTTCCCAGTCCGTCGCGCGGTCTACCGGATTAGTCGGATTCAGCATAGCGTCTTTATACGTGTACTGCGGATTTGCCTTGTGCAGATATTGGAACACTTGTATTGCCGAGTAGGTAGGGACGCTTTGCGGTAGGAACGTCGACTCGCGCTTTTGAAGCTTCGCCATTAGCGGCTTCAGTTGCTCCTCCGCATAGCGGCGCGTGGCCGAAGCCGACTCGGTCATTAACTCGGCCTGCTCGTAAACGCGATTGTCCGCTTCCTTTTGCAGGAATTGGTTGGCCAGCCACACGGAAATCGCCATGCCTACGGCAAAAACGACGATAAACAAGAGATTGAAACGTGCGAGTAATTTCATTTGCGTTACAAATGCGGCCAATCTATCCTACATTGATCGGATCTAGATCGATGCCCCCGGGTGTTTGTGGCTGGAGGGCTCACGCGGCTCTGCGCTACGCTTGTGAATTCATGCGGCGCATCCTATTCTCGCTGTTTGCGTTTCTTTGTTCCAATCTTGTTGCCCAGCAAGTCTCGCCCGAGCTGTTTAACGGTCTGCAGTGGCGTCTCATCGGTCCGTTTCGCGCCGGCCGTGTGGTGGCGGTCAGCGGCGCTGCCGATGGCGGTTCCACATTCTACTTTGGCGGCGTCGATGGTGGCGTTTGGAAAACGGAAGACGCCGGAGTTGTCTGGACGCCCGTCTTCGATAACCAGCCGGTGGCATCCATTGGCGCGCTTGAAGTCGCGCCCTCGGATCCAAATGTCGTTTACGCCGGGACCGGCGAATCGGACATCCGCTCCGATCTTGCAAGCGGCGACGGTGTCTACAAATCGGTCGACGCAGGCAAGACCTGGACAAATGTGGGCCTGAAGGAGACGCGCCAGATCAGCCGCATTGTGGTCAATCCCCGCGATCCAAACATCGTATTTGTGGCTGCTCTTGGGCACGCTTACGGGCCAAGTGCGGAACGCGGTGTTTTTCGTTCGACCGATGGCGGCGAGACATGGCAGAACGTGCTGAATCGCGGCCCACAAATTGGGGCTGCCGATCTCGCCATGGCCTTCGATGAGCCGAATGTCCTTTTTGCATCAATGTGGGAAGCGCATCGTCCGCCGTGGAGTACGTATGCTCCTTTGGCGGGTCCGGGAAGCGGGCTCTTCCGTTCGGTGGACGGCGGCAATACCTGGCGGCAACTTACGGGTCATGGACTTCCTGCGGGCGACTGGGGCCGCGTGGGTGTGGCCATCGCGCGGGGTACGCTCGGCAAGCGCATTTATGCCGCCATCGATGCGAAAGACTCGGGTCTCTATCGCAGCGATGATCAGGGTGAGACTTGGGAGCGCGTCAACAAAGATCCACGGGTTACTAGCCGGGCCTGGTACTTCAACTGCATCACCGTCGATCCGAACGACCCGGACGTGGTCTACGTTCCCAACGTTGCGCTTTACAAGTTAGCCGAAGGCGGGACCAAACTGAGCATTGTCCGCGGAGCTCCGGGCGGTGACGACTATCACCAGCTTTGGGTGGACCCGCGCAATTCACGGCACATGGTGCTGGGCGTAGATCAAGGCGCGACCGTCAGCCTCGACGGCGGCAACACCTGGAGTACCTGGTACAACCAGCCGACTGCGCAGTTTTACCACGTCGCAACCGACAATGATTTTCCGTATCACGTCTATGGCGCCCAGCAAGACAGTGGAACCGCGGCGACCGCCAGCCAGACCGGCCATGGCGAGATCGACACACGCGACTGGTTCACCGTCGGTGGCAGCGAAAGCGGCTACATCGCGCCCGATCCAAAAGATCCGAACATTTTTTACGTGAGTGGTACATATGGCACGGTTGGCAGGTTCGATCGCCGGACCATGCAGACGCAGAATATCGCGCCCTGGCCGCTTTCGGGCTTTGGTACCGAGATCACGCAGCACAAGTATCGCGATCCGTGGACGCCAGTGCTTCTCTTTTCACCCGCCCAGTCCAACGCATTGTACTTAGGAAGCCAATACGTCATGAAGACGCTCGACGGTGGTTTGCATTGGCAGACCATCAGCCCGGATCTGACCGGCGCCGTGAAAGCCGACAAGACCGATTCGGCGACCGCGGTCACGATCGACAATGCCAAAGAGTTGGGCTATGGCGTGGTGTACACCATCGCCCCATCTCCCGTGAGCGCGGCCGAGATTTGGGCCGGCAGCGATACCGGTCTGATTCATCTGACGCGCGATGGCGGAAAGACGTGGGCCAATGTCACGCCACCAGGACTTTCAGCCTGGAGCAAGATTGCCTTCATCGAATGCTCGCATTCGAACCCCGCTGAGGCGTATGCGGCTGTGGATCGGCATCGGCTAGACGATAGACGGCCCTATCTTTACCGCACGCGCGATTTCGGCAAGACATGGCAGCCGATTGTCAACGGCATCGGCGAGCACTCATTCCTCAATGCCATACGCGAGGATCCGAAGCGCAAAGGTCTTCTGTTCGCGTGTACCGAATTCGGCGTATACGTTTCCTTCACTGATGGCGATCGATGGGTGCCGCTTCAATTGAATTTACCGGTCACTTCCGTGCGCGATCTCGTGATTCACGGCGACGATCTGATTGTCGCCACGCATGGCCGGGCATTTTGGGCGTTGGATGATATCGCTTCGCTTCGCCAGGTAGCGGAAAATGTTGCCGCCAGCGATATCTATCTGTATAAGCCCGCCCGCGCCACCCGTGTCACAAGCGATAGTTTCGCCGGCACGCCGGTTCCGCCGGAAGAGCCGCAGGCTCAAAATCCCCCGCGCGGCGCATACATCGACTATTACTTGCGCTCGCCTGCCGGCGATCTCACGTTGGACATTCTGGACGGCAGCGGCAAGGCGGTCCGGCATTTCTCGAATGGCCAAAAGCTGCCGAACCGTCCGGTTGCCGCTGCCATCGCGCCGCGATGGTTCCCTAAGCCCCAACGGCTAAACACGGAAGCGGGCATGCACCGCTTCGTGTGGGATTTGAAAGTAGGGCGCGAGGGTGAAAAGTCCACCGCGGATATGGAAGATACAGGTGTCGAGGTCTTTGTCGGTCCACTGGTTCTTCCTGGGACGTACAGAGTCAGGCTGACGGTAAATGGCCGCGAGTTTGTTCAACCCTTTGAGGTGGCGATGGATCCCCGTTCCCACGTCACCGCAGCGGATTTGGCGCTGCAGTTCCACTGGGCGCAGCGTGCGTTCGATGATATGGTCGCCGCGAGAACGCTGGAAGCAGAAATCCGCACGCTACGCATCGCCATCGCTAAGACGATTGAGACCCAAAGCGCAGCTCCGGCGGATCTTCGACATGCGCTTGACTCAGCGAATCAAGCCTGCGGGAGAATTCTGACCGGTACGGGGCAGGGAAGCGTTGACGGAGTCGAAGCGCTCAGTCGCGCCTTCACCACCGCGCTGGGAGCGATTGAAAGTGCGGACCGCGTGCCGCCGTCTCAGGTGATCGCCCTATATAGAGAATCGGACGTCACGCTGAAGATGAGGTCGTCCGAGTGGCGCGCATTTCAGCAACGCACGCTACCCGAAATCAACCGGCAGCTTCGAGAAGCGAGCCTCCCGTCGATCGCGATCTCTGCCCCCCAATAATTCGGCAATGCCCATCCGGGCGCTAGACTGTCGCGCTACGCGTCTGATCCGTATCTATACCGGCTCCGGTTAAATGCTCGAAAGCTCGTACTGCTGAGCTTGGAATCAGTTTCCAAACCTTTTCGGCAGTCGCTTGTTCCTGCGCCTGAATATCGCGGGCGAGCGCTTCCGTTTGGCCGTCACCCGACGCTTCCGCAGTCGCGATAAGCGCTTCGTACATGGCGACCTCGCTGTTCTCCACTGCGTACGCCATTATCAAATTCTGCGTGGTACGTTCTTGTTTCTCATGCCCGAGCTGTGCTGCTTTGGGACTCAATCCGAAGACGTGAGCCAACAGGCTCTTCACGCCCGACGTGCTTCCGCCTAAGGCTTCCAGACGCGCGGTCAGCCGCTCATACTGCTGTTTCGTCTCGATTGCGTGCTGGTGAAATAACGCTTTGGCGGCGGAATCGTCGCCCTCGCCGGCAAATCCCTGAAGCTGCGTTTCGAAGCTCTTCTCCGCCGCGATCGCGTCCTCTAGATATCGTTTGATCACATCCGTGCTGGTTTCGGCCATAGTTCTGTGTCCTTCGTAACTATGGATACGTCCTTCGATAGCTGGTTTCCCCGCAATAAGACCAGCTATTCGTCAGCGTGAACTATTTTGTCGCCGGTCCATTGCCGGGTCCCTGCGACCACGGCTGCGGCTGATACGTCCAGTTTCGGCTGCTGTAGTCGCTGTATGTAATCAAAATCAAAATACTCAACCACACCAGCCCTGCGATTACGAACAGCTTTGTCAGCTTCGTCGTGTAACGCACACCCATAAAGATCCAGACCACCAGCGAGGCCTTGATCACCGCGATCAGCAGGGCAACGACGATATTGAACTCTCCGAGTTCGATGTACGAGACGGCGCTTGTGGTGCCCGTCAGCACAATCAATGCGGCCCAAACCGCAACCAGAGTTCCTACCTTTGGGATATGTACGTGTGCGTGCCCGTGTGTGTTCATCTTCGGTGTCCAATCAGATAAAGCAGCGGGAACAGGAAAATCCAGACGATATCGACGAAGTGCCAGTATAGGCCGATCATCTCGACCGGAACAAAATAGTCGGCATGGAATACTCTTCGATACGCCTGGATCAAGAGGTAAGTCAAAAGCCCCAGGCCCACGACCATGTGCAGCGCGTGCATTCCGGTCATGCAGAAATAGAGAAAGAAGAGAATTTGGGCGTGATGGGCGAATTCCGGGTGCTCCGGATACGCGCCCCAGTGAAGCCCGGGCACCAGCCCCTCGACCCACTTGGCGTGATATTCGAATCCCTTGATTACCAGGAACGCAGTGCCGAATATCATCGTCAGGATCAGAAATCCGATCAGATGTTTTCGGTTGCTGAGCTGCGCCGCCCGCACGGAGAGCGCCATCGTTAAGCTGCTGCAGATCAGCACGGCGGTATTTGTTCCGCCGAGCACAACGTTCATATATTCACTGGTGCTCGCGAACGCGGTCGGATAGATATTGCGGTAAACAGCGTAGCTCGCGAACATTCCGCCGAAGAAAAGCACCTCGGTAATGAGAAACGTCCACATGCCCAACATGTCCGCATCCATCTGTTGTGCCTGCGTCGCGAAATGGTGTTTGAGATGGACGACTTCGGGTGAGGGCTCGGCGCTCACGGGAACGATAGTTTCAGCCAACGACTTCCTCCAGCGGACCGTAGTTGTAGGCTTCCTCCGTTACAATCGGCGTCTCGTCGAAGTTGAACGTGGTGGGAGGCGATTGAATTTGCCACTCCAATCCCGTCGCACCCCACGGATTGTTGCCCGCCTTTGGTCCGTGTTTGAGAGACCAGATTAAGTAAACCATGGGAATGATATAGCCGATCCCCAAAATAGACGCTCCCGCGGTTGACAGCACATTGAGAGCCTGAAATTCCGGCGGGTATGCATGGTAGCGCCTCGGCATTCCCAAGTAACCGAGGATGAACTGCGGGAAAAAGGTCAAGTTAAAACCGATGAATACGATCAGCGCAGCGAACTTCGACCACGACTCAGGGTATAGGCGTCCGGTCATCTTCGGCCACCAGAAATGCAAGCCACCCATGAAGGCCATCACCATGCCCCCTACCATTACATAGTGAAAATGGGCTACCACAAAGTAGGTCCCGTGCGTTGCGATATCTGTTCCAAGCGTCGCCAGGTGCAGTCCCGTTAAACCGCCTATCGTGAACAGTCCGATGAAGCCGAACGCATAGAGCATGGGCGTATCGAACGAAACGGAACCCTTATACATCGTTGCCGTCCAGTTGAAGACCTTAATCGCTGAAGGAACCGCCACCATAAAACTCAGGAAGGAAAAGACCAGGCCTGTATAAACGCTTTCCCCGGTCAGGAACATATGGTGTCCCCAAACAACAAAGCTGAGGACCGCAATGGCCATGCTTGAAAAGGCAACGAAGTTGTACCCGAAGACCCGCTTGCGCGAAAAGCAGGCGACGATCTCGCTGATCACGCCCATTCCCGGCAAAATCATGATGTATACGGCCGGATGCGAGTAGAACCAGAACAGATGCTGGAATAAAATCGGATCTCCTCCAATGTTCGGGTCGAAAATTCCCACGTGAGCAATGCGCTCGAAGGCCAGCAGCAGCAACACGATCGCCAGCACCGGTGTACCGAGCACCTGGATTAAACCCGTCGCATAATTCGCCCATACAAACAGCGGCAGCCTGGACCAGGTCATGCCCGGCGCGCGCATCTTGTGAACCGTGACGATGAAATTCAATCCCGTGAGGATCGATGAAAATCCTGCCGTGAAAACGCCGAACGCAGCCGCTAATACATAAGAATTGGAAAATGTCGTGCTATACGGCGCGTAAAATGTCCATCCTGTATCCACTCCGCCGCGCAGGACTGCATACATCGCTAGAGCCGCGCCGACGATATACAAATACCAGCTGAGTAAATTGACTCTCGGAAACGCGAGATCTTTCGCTCCCACCATGATCGGGATTAGAAAATTCGCAAGTGTGGCCGGGATCGACGGCACCAGGAAAAAGAAGACCATGATGATCCCGTGCATGGAGAACAGGCGGTTGTAGGTCTCCGCGGAAAAGATGCCCTGCGGTTCTAGAAGGTTTATGCGGAACGCCACCGCAGCCGATCCGCCGACGAAAAACATCAGGGTGATCGAGATGACGTACAGCATCGCGATCCGCTTATGGTCGGTCGTGAGGAGCCAGCTCTTCCAGCCATGCTCGACGTTGAGGTAGTTGACCTCCTCCGCTACTGGTCTTGTTTGCGCGAGTGTTGACATGTTTTGCTGCTTTCTTCTTCTGCTCCTGCTGCTTATTGTTGCCGCTGCGAGGTCCCCTTTGTGCGCGGGCGCGTTGAATTGCTCGCTGGCATTGCACCTGAAGCATTAGGAGCACTTACTATCGGGCGTTGCTGTGAACCTTGCTGTGACGCCGGGGCGTTCGGTGACAGCGACTTAACAAACGCGATCAACTGGATCACATTCTCTTCGCTCACTTGGCCCTTAAAGATAGGCATCACGTTCGGCTCGAAGCCGGCGACGATCTTTGCATTGGGGTCCATGATCGATTCACGCAGATACGCATCGTCCGCGATCACCGTTCGGCCGTCGGCCAGTTGCACGGGCTTGTTATACAAGCCGCGCAGCATGGGGCAGCGGCCCTGCTGGTCGAGCAAATGACAAGTGGCGCAGCCGAATTGCTGGAACAGCTTTTCGCCCTGCTCGGCAAGCGTACCCTGTGACCCCCCGCCGCTCGCCCAATTCGCGTATGCGCGCTGATCCATTACATCTACCCAGCCGTTCATGCTCGCGTGCTGGTTTCCGCAGTATTCGGTGCAGAACAGGTGATAGCGGCCGGTTTTCGTGGCTGTGAACCAAAGGCTGTCATAGTGCCCCGGCACCACGTCGTGCCGGACGCGGAATGCCGGAATCGAGAAGCTGTGGATCACGTCTTCCGATCCCATAGTGAGCTTTACAGGCGTATTCACCGGCACGTGGAGTGCGTCGATCTCCCGCCCGCCATCCGGATATTGAATCTTCCACATCCACTGCTTGCCCGTGACAAAAATCTCCATCGCATCTTTCGGCGGCTGCTGCGCCGCGAAGAAAATCTGCGCACCCCACACAAACATCACGAGCATCACCAGGAACGGCGCAATCGACCACGCTAATTCCAGTTTGGTCGAGCCTTCAATCTGTGTCGCGTGCGGGTGCTTCTTCCGGTTGTACTTCCAGGCAAACACGACGACCGCAAGAAAAATCAGCAGCGTCATGATGATCGAAATGATCGTGATGAACCAGTACAGATTGTCGATTTGGTGCGCTTGCTCCGACGCAGCGACGGGAAAGAGTTGCAATTGCGCGACCAGCGGAAAACTACCCAACACGCCGCACCTCTTTCCAGTTCTTATCGCTTCTCGTCAGTAAGTAAATAAGACCGGCCAGACCCAGCAGAGTGATGGCTGCAGCGATTTTCAGCACATTGAGGATCACCAGCGAATACTTGCCCTGAGTCGCGTCGTAGTGAAAACAGAACTGCAGGACGTAATCGACGGGTGTGGCGATCTTGTCCGCGGATGCGTCTACCAGAGCCATCCGTACATCGGCGGGCGCGTAATCGATGCCGTAGAAGTACCGCGACATTTTGCCTGCCGGGGTCGCAACCATAATGCCGCCCGCGTGAATGAATTGCCGCGTGGCCGGGTCATAGCGATATCCGAAGCCTACGGCCGAGGCCAGCTTTGATACGGCCGCTTGAGATCCCGTCAGGAAATGCCACCCGGCGTTGAAGCCGGGCTTTCCGAATTCTTTCGCGTAATAGGCTTTCTTCTCGGCGGCCATTTGAGGCGTATCCGATGGATCGAAGCTGACCACCACCACGTTGTAGTCACGCCCCGGCTCGAACGAAATGCGGCGCAAGGCCATTACCGTCTCATGCATGCTCATTGGGCAGAGGCTCGGGCAGCGGAAGTAGACCAGTGACAAAATGACCGGCTTCTCGCCAAAGTAGGTTCGAAGCGGCACGCTCTGGCCGGTCTCGTCGTGGAAAACTAAATCGAGTGGAACCGGAGCGTTCAGCTTCTGCTCGAAGTTGACGCCTCTCGTGATCGTTGGACGGCCGTATTGGGCGCTACTCAACGCTACACTCAGCAGACCAATCGTCACAATCAAGCTACTGCGCACGTTTACGAATCTCTCCTGAAATCTGCGGTCTCCGATAAGGCGCGGGCATTGCATTTATGCTGCCCGCAAATTGACGCCCCTCCCCACCCGGGGTCGTAATTCCGGGCCGGGCATTCGGCCCAATGGGCAGTTCCGGAACCACGGCGTCCATCGCGACATTGATCGGGATGTGCGCGTGCCCGTTCGCGTCTTTCCCGTAGCTGTTCAAAATCTGCTCTTCATGCGAGCGCACCTCCGGCAGTTCCTCCCAGGGATGTATCTGGATCTGAGGAGAAGGCGGTACCACGCGTGCCGGAGACAGCGGGCTGGGAAGCTCACCCGGCGGATTGTTCTTGTCCAAAAGCTTTTGAATGCCAATCACCATGACGAAGATGATGATGAGCGTTCCCCCGATCAGCACCAGCGACCAGATGACCAGTCCCGCCTTGGCGTCCGATCCTTCATAGCTGGTACCTTCGTGCCCTGCATGCGGCTCCGAATGTTGGGGCTTGCCGTGCGGCGACACGAGCCGGTTCTCTTTGTGTTGCTCGTCAATCATCGAGCGGCCTCCGGCAGCGGCGTCATCACGCGCGGATCCCGCAGCGGCAGTAAAGGCCTCCGCCTCAATTGCCCGAGAAATACATATACCCAGACGCCGCCAATGCCGATGAAGGCAGCGAAATCGGTCCAATAAATGGAAAAGCCGTTAGTGCGGAAGGTCGGCTCGACAATCCAGAACATGTCCACCATGCGGGCTACCAGTATCCATATCGCCACGCGCATCAGGCGAATCGGGTCACGCTTTCGATCCTGCGAGAGCAGCGCCAGGAAGGGAACCAGGAACATCACCAGCGAAACCGCCGCGGCGAGTACTTTCCAGCCTCCATGGACGCGCACGAGATACCATCCGAGTTCCTGCGGCAGGTTCGCCGGCCAGACAATAATGAGCTGCGACACCGACAGATAGGTCCAGAAAATCGTAAATGCAAACATCATGTTGCCGATGTCGTGAAGAATGACGGAATTGATTCTTCCACCGAACCGATCGCCGCGCGACGTCAGTACGAGCACCAGAATCGTAAGCGCAAACGTCTGCAGTACGTCGCCGAACAACAGCATCGCACCGTAAATGGTGGAAAAGAATTGCGCGTCCGCCGAAAGAATCCAGTCAATATAAGCAAAAGTTGCCGTAAATGTAACGATCACGCAACCCGGTGCGCTGAACGCGCGCATGCGCTCGCCGAGTGTCGGGTCGCCGGTCTCGTCCTGCTTATCGGCCCACCGGTACACCTTCAAACCCCAGAACAGCCAGATCGCGAAGTAGATCAAAGTTCTTGCGATGAAGAACGGAACGTTCAAATAACCCTGTTTGTGGTACAGAATGCCACGTGAAATCGCATCGGGTACGGTATTGATGTGCGTCCAGGGATAAATGTCTTTGAGCCCAAGGAGCAAGGGAAAAAAGAGCAATAAAATAAACGGCAAAGTGCGCATTTGGGCTTCGAGATAGCGCCTCGAGGTGACGCCCCAGCGCCCACCAACGGTGTGGTTCAATACCAGAACGCCTAACCCGCCGATGGAAAATCCGCCCCAGTACAGAAATGCGAACAAGTAAGACTGAAAGAACTCGGCCCGGTTCGCAAAAAAGCCCGCTACGCAAAACAACAGACCCAGCGCGCCGACCACGCCGGAAAAGCGTTCCACGCTCGCCGCTCCGGGACCCAACCGGATGTCGGGAACCGGAACGTTGGTCTGGTACTCGTGAGCGCTCACTTCGCCTCTCCTTGCGATGCGCCTTGTGTCGCGGTGCCGCCCTGCTGTGCCAGGGCCGCAGGAGCGTCTTGGCTCAATTGCAGCGCGCGAATATAAGCTGCGATCCGCCAGCGGTCGTCCACCGCGACGCGCGATGCGTAGCTATACATTGCGCCGTATCCGTTGGTCATAACGTCAAAAAAATGTCCTACTGGTGCGTTGATCAGCCGCGGATCGTGATAACTCGGCGGCTGCCGCAATCCGCGAAGCACAATCATTCCACGTCCGTTACCCAGCCGCCCATGGCATGGCGAGCAATAGATGTTAAACCGCTCCTGCCCACGCGCCAGATCGGCGCGCGTGATTTGAATCGGAAAGAAATTAATATCTTTGCCGTCCTGTTTGCCCGTGTAGCGCGCCTGGTCCAGATGCAGTTGTCCGCGCGCGACTGTGTCTTCGATCGTCGGCCGCTCCGATCTTCCATCGCCGAAGAAGGCCGTCAACGCGAAGGCCTTATATCGCGGCTGGTCATGCATGTCCTGCCGGCACCCGGTCGCCGCTACCAGTCCGCCAAGCACGGCGATAAAGGCTGCCTTACGCCGGAACAAGCATCACCTCTTTTGCGCCGGTTTCCCGCAGAAATTCCAGCGTGTCTTCGCTGCGAAACTTCGGGTCCGACGACTCGATACACAGGAAGAATTTATCGATCGACGCTCGCTCGAACGCCGGCACATTGAACACCGGATGATAGGGTTTCGGTAATCCATTCATCGCCAGCATGGCAACCAGCGCCGTGCACCCGGCGATCAGCACCATGCATTCGAATGTAATTGGAATGTATGCGGGCCAGCTATTCAGCGGCCTGCCGCCTACGTTGTGCGGATACGCAATCACCGTAATCCACTCGAGCAAGCCGAAGCCGCCGCACGCGCCGACGATGCCGGCGATCAGCACGGATAACGCAACCTTGTTCGTCTTGAATCCGATCGCTTCCGCCAGTCCGGTCACCGGCATTGGGGCATAGGCATCCATGCGCCGGAACCCCGCCGCATAAGCGCGTTCACAGGCCTCCACCAGATCTTCAGGCGTATCGAACTCCGCCATGGCGCCGTGAATCGCCGGGAGTTCGTTGAGCTGCACATCGTGGCTCATACTTTCTCCTCGTAAGCGCGTTCCATGTACCGGTCGTGATGTACCACTTCCCGAACCTCAAAAATCGATATCGATGGAAGCCACCGCACGAATAAAAAGATGAGGAACAGGAAAAATCCAAGCGTGCCGGTGAAAGTCGCCCAATCCCACTTCGTCGGAATGTAAATACCCCACGAAGACGGCAGGAAGTCGCGATGCAAGCTGGTTACGACAATTTCAAAACGCTCCAGCCACATACCGCAATTCACGATAATCGAGATAATCCACACCAGTACGACGTTCTGCCGCACCCGGCGGGACCAAAGCGATTGGGGCAGCGCGATATTACAAAGAATCAGCAGCGCGTAGCAGACCCCATAAGGGCCGGTCATGCGGTTCCAATACATGAAGCTCTCGTACTTATCCCCGCTGTACCAGGAAAAGAACGCTTCCATCGAATACCCGTACGCCACGATCAATCCGGTTCCCAGCATCAGCTTCGCCGCCGCTTCGATATGGCGCAACGTGATCAGGTCGCGCATGTTGTACCAGGCGCGCAAAGGAATGATTAAGGTCAGGACCATCGCGAATCCGGAATAGATCGCGCCTGCGACAAAGTACGGCGGAAAGATGGTAGTGTGCCATCCCGGTATGATGCTGATCGCGAAGTCGAAGCTGACTACTGTGTGTACGGAAAGCACCAGGGGCGTTGCGAGACCCGCCATCAGCAGGTACGCTTTTTGATAGCGGTGCCAGTGGATCGCCGATCCGCGCCATCCCAGCGCGAGCATTCCGTACAATCGCCGTATCCAAAGCTTTGGTGCGTTGTCTCGCATGCTGGCAAAATCGGGAATCAGGCCCGTGTACCAGAACACCAGCGAAATCGTTCCGTAGGTCGAGACCGCAAACACGTCCCATTCGAGCGGGCTGCGCGGCTGCGGCCATAACCACATCGAATTCGGATACGGAAACAGCCAATACGCAAGCTGTGGGCGGCCGAGGTGCAGGATCGGGAACATGCCCGCGCAAGCAACTGCGAACAGGGTCATCGCTTCGGAGAAGCGATTGATCGAGGTGCGCCAGTCCTGTTTCAGCAGAAATAGAATTGCCGAAATCAGCGTTCCGGCATGACCGATACCGATCCACCAGACGAAATTGACGATGGCGAATCCCCAGCCGATTGGAATATTGACGCCCCAGACGCCAATGCCCCGCGTAAACAGGACATACATCGCAAGCATCAGCAGATTCACGAAGACGAAAGAGATGAAGGCGCCGACCATCCATTTCTTGGGCGCATTCTTCCACGGCAGATAAACGATTCCGGAGATCCGGTCGGTGACCGTCTCGTAGGTATGGCCAGTCCCGAGAATGCGATCTGGGCCGGGATCGATGAGCTCTTCGCGCCTAAGATTCTCTGTCGTTGCCACGCTGGCCCCTCAGTGCTGGATTAGGGTTACGAACGTAACCGAGATAGGTCGTGCGAGGACGTGTGTTGAGCTCGTCCAAAAGACCATAGTTGCGCTGCAAAGCCTGCAGCTTCGCTACCTTGCTGCTCTTGTCGTTCAAATCGCCGAACGTGATCGCTCCGGTCGGACACACCTGCTGGCAAGCGGTCAGGATTT
This sequence comes from uncultured Acidobacteriaceae bacterium, assembly GCA_963722935.1. Taxonomy (GTDB): domain Bacteria; phylum Acidobacteriota; class Terriglobia; order Bryobacterales; family Bryobacteraceae; genus Bog-105. The sequence continues at coordinate 69,665 of CAVROY010000008.1, forward strand.
CGCCATCGTGCACGCGCCGGCCTTCCTTTTCGGTTCGAATCTTCGTTTCCTGAATCCGTTGTATGCAATACGAGCATTTCTCCATGACGCCGCGGCTTCGCACCGTGACATCCGGGTTGCGCACTCCATATAAACTCTCGGTGTTCCAATCCGAATACAGGTAAAAGTTAAACCGTCGCACCTTATAAGGACAGTTATTCGAACAGTAACGGGTGCCAACGCAGCGGTTGTAAACCATCTCGTTCAGCCCCTCGTTACTGTGAACTGTTGCCGCCACCGGGCAAACCACTTCGCAGGGCGCCTGCTCGCAATGCATGCACGGTACCGGCTGGTTGTACATGGCAGGGTTGTCGAGATTGCCGGCGTAATACCGATCCACTCGAATCCAGTGCATGTGGCGGCCGCGCGCAACCTGATCCTTCCCCACCACGGCGATATTGTTCTCGGCCTGACAAGCGATAATGCACGCGCTGCATCCCGTGCAGACGTTCAGATCGATCGCCATTCCCCACTTGTACCCCTCGTATTTGAACTCGGGAGGATACAGCGTTTCGTCCCTGGGAAGAGGCTTGTTGTCCGGGTCCATAGTCGGAAAATCCGGATGCTGCCGGAATTCCGCCAGATCGGAAGCGCGCACCGGCTCGCGTCCCGCCATGGTCTGCGTCTCTTGTACGTTTGCAAGACGATAATGCTCACCGGTCTTAACGATCGAGCCGCCTGAAAACCATGGACTCGTGGCCGTTTGAATCTTATAAGCGTTATAGCCGATGCCGGTGCCCACTCGCCCCGAAGCCTCGCGCCCATATCCGAACGCCACAGTGACGGAATCTTCGGCATGGCCTGGCAAAATCCACGCCGGGCCCACCGTGCTGCGGCCTTCCACGGTCACTTTCAGCATGTCGCCGATTGTCACCTTCATGTCCGCTGCATTCTTGGGACTGATCAGTACCACGTTGTCCCAGGTCATCTTGCTCTGTGGCTTGGGCAGTTCCTGCATCCAGCCGTTGTTCGAATACGTGCCGTCGGCAATGGTGGGATCGGGGCGGAACACCACTTCGAGTCCACTGATGGCCTGTGTCTGCAAAGCTGGAAGCGCGACCGCGCCATGCGGGCCGATCGTGCCCACTCCCGATCCTGCAATCCAGCCATCGTGAAGGGACGTTTTCCACATCGCTTCGAAATCGCCGCCCTTGTTTTGGCTTTGCCAGTAACCCTTTACGATTTCGTGCGAAGTGAGATCAGGCTTGCCTTGGAGGATCGAGATCATCTCGTGCGCCGATTTGCCCCCATATAGTGGCTCGATGAGGGGCTGCATGATGGTCGTCGTACCCTCAAAAGCCCGCGCATCGGACCAGGTCTCGAGATAGTGTGCCTCCGGAACATGCCAGTGACTCCATCGCGAGGTTTCATCGAACAACTGTCCCAGTCGGGCCACCAGCCGCGCTTTTCGAATCGCGTCTCCAAAGCCGAGTGAGGCGGGCGCCGTGTATACCGGATTCGACCCAAGGATTAACAGCACCTCAACGCGGCCATTATTCAAATCGTTCGTCAGATCGTCGAGCGTGTGCGTATTCGCCGGTTCTACTCCCTCGAGTACCCGAACCGTTTTACCCACGTTGCCGAGCGCCGCGTTCATCGCGTAGGCCGCCAGATGCACGCTCTCCGGCTGGAACTCGCCCGGTATGACGACCGAACGGCCTTTGGAGTTCTGCAAATCCTGCGCCACCGCATTCAGCCACTCCGGCGCGGCACCGCCAGCCTGCGGTACCCCGGCCACGCCACACGCCGCTGCCAACTGATAAGCGATTCCCGGAATCGCACTCGTCTTGACCGGCAGATGATGGTCCGCCAACGACCCGCTCACCGTTGGCGAGGCTTCGATTGCATACAGCCGAAGCGGCGTTTCGCCGTTATCGATCGCCTTCCGCGCCGAAAACTGTCTTGCGTAGGGGAGCGCTGCCGGCCCGGTATTGAGGAAATCGCTCTCGAGGCTGACGATCACATCCGCCTGCGATAGATCGTAGGCGACGAACGCGTTCCGTCCCGCAATCTTCTGCGCGGCACTTGCAATCGCCGGGTTGACGCAAGGCTCGTGAACGTACCATTTCGCCGCGGGCCATTGGCCTAGCAGCGTAGTCATCTGATCGATCAGCGTCGGCGAAGTCGTGATGCCGCTAAGAATCGCGAGGCCCTCACCTTTCCGCGATCCTAAACCCTGCGCCTCAGTGCTGAAGACACCTGTAAATTCCGGCCATGTACTGAGCCGTCCTTCGTGGAACACCGTCTCGGATCGGTCCGGATCGTAGAGATTCAAAACCGACGCTTGCTCAAAAATCGTCGTCGAGCCTAAGCTCGCCGGGTGATCCGGATTGCCTTCGACTTTGGTCGGCCGGTTTAGATGGCTTTCCACCAGCAAGCCTCGTGCATACCCGCTGGCCGGCATCGCCGTCGCGTAGAACAGTGGAACGCCCGGAATGATATTCTCCGGCTGCCTGACATACGGCACAATCAGCTCTTTGGGCTGTTTCGTGCAAGCGGCCGCGCCGGCCATTGCGAGTGACGCCGCCATTACTTTCAGTAAGCTGCGTCGATCCACGCCTTGCGGTATCTGGCCCGAAAGCGCCGGAAACTCCTGCTCCACGTACTCACGCAGATCTTCGCTCTCCGCGGCTTCTTCCAGCGTGCGCCAGAACGCCGGACCCCGCCCGGCCGCAAGTTTCTCGCGCAAACTCTCCAGATCCGGAGCCGGTTTTCGCGGCGGCTCCAGCAAAGACTCTAACGAAACGAATCCTGATTGCTTCATCGGTGGCAAGTTACGCAATCTGTCAGCGACTGCACGTGATATTGCTTCACGAGCTGCGGTCCAACTTCGTCCTGATTTGCCGGATAGACATAGGCAATGTTGAAAACTTCGGATTTCGGCCGGATGTATTTCGCCGGATTTCTATGGCAGTTGATGCACCAGTTCATGTAAAGCGTATTGACCTTGTACGTCAAAGGCATCTCGTCTACTCGGCCGTGGCAGGTGGAACATCCGATCCCTTTGTTGATGTGGATGCTGTGATTGAAATAAACGAAATCGGGTAGATCGTGCACGCGAGTCCACTCGATGGATTTTCCGCTTGCCCAACTGTCTCGAATCGGCTGCGTCAGTGTGGCGTTTGCCCAGATTTGCGAATGGCAGGTCATGCAGGTTTCGGTAGGGGGAAGTCCCGCGAAACTGGATGTCTCGACACTGGTGTGGCAATACCGGCAGTCGATTCCGTCATCCTTGACGTGATGTTTATGACTGAACGGAATCGGTTGCTCCGGGGCGATGAGAACCGATGTGGTCCATGGTCCGCGATCCATGATGTAGCCCACGGCCAGGGTCGAGCCTAACAAGAGAACCACTACTACGATCGAGACCTTTGCAATTGTGTTCGAACTGGGTCGGAAAAGTTGCGCCATACCTGCGAGCGATCACCTCAGCGCCAGGACAAGCGATGTCCCTTGTGCGCGTCCCACCAACGCGGTGAAAACCAACTCCCGATTATATTCCACTTGGTTTGCGTCTAGGCAAGAACAATTCTTGCGTGCATAGAAAGATCTTCCCTTATCACGTCGGTCAATTCACGTTAAACTGACATATCCTATGCGCCTGCTGGTTGTTGCTTCACTTCTCATCTCGTTTTCCGCCAATGCATTCTCCGGGCAAGCTACCAAATCGGAAGCTGTCGAGCAGAAGCGGACCGAACAGAAACATCCGGAAGCCACACCGGAAGACAAAGAAAAAAAAGAGCAGCATGGGATGCAGTACCGGTCCATTGGACCCTTTAGGGGTGGCCGGTCGCTCACCGCCTCGGGCGTAGCGGGCGATCCAACCACCTGGTACTTTGGCTCGACTGGCGGCGGTATCTGGAAATCTACGGATGGCGCGATTAGCTGGAAGCCCATCTTTGAGCATGAGCATTCCTCATCCATCGGCAGCCTGGCGGTTGCGGCCTCGGACCCGAATGTCATCTATGCCGGAACGGGCGAGGCCTGCATTCGCGGAAACCTCGCGCAAGGGGACGGCATTTACAAGTCCGTCGATGCTGGAAAAACTTGGAAGAACGTCGGGCTCAAGGATTCACGTGCCGTCGGAAAACTCATCATTCATCCAACGAATCCGGACATCGTTTTTGTTGCAGCGCTTGGCCACCCTTATGGTCCGAATGCGGAGCGCGGGGTCTTCCGTACCACCGATGGCGGAAAAAGCTGGCAGAAAGTCCTCTTCGTAAACGAAAACACCGGCGCGGTCGATGTGGCGTTTGATCCGCACAATCCGCACATTTTGTTTGCCGCCATGTGGCAGGTTCGGCGTCAGCCTTGGACTCTCACCAGCGGCGGTCCGGGTAGCGGATTATATCGTTCCATCGACGGTGGCGATACGTGGAAAAAACTCGAAGGGGATGGTCTGCCCGAACCGCCCTACGGCAAAATCGGCGTTGCTGTGGCGGCCAACTCGAATCGTATTTACGCGCTGATCGAAGCCAAGGAAGGCGGCCTCTACCGATCGGATGACGGCGGCGATTCCTGGCAGCTCATCAACCCCGACAATCGTTTCACCCAGCGCGCCTGGTATTACATGCACATCGTTGCCGATCCGAAGGACGCGAATACTTTATACATCCTCAACGTAGATTTCCATCGTTCCACTGATGGCGGCCACACCTTCAACAAAATCAAAGTTCCGCACGGCGACAATCATGGCCTGTGGATCGATCCATCGAACACCCGGCGCATGATTCAAACCGACGATGGCGGCGCCACTGTGACATTCGATGGCGGCGCGCACTGGACCCAGCAGAACAATCAACCAACCGCGCAGTTTTATCACGTCATCGCCGACACCCGTTTTCCCTATTACTTGTATGGCGCGCAACAGGACAACACCACCGTTGGAATCGCCAGCCGAGGCTCGGAAGGCAACATCGACCGCGAAGACTGGTACCCGGTGGGCGGTGGAGAAGCGGGATACATTGCTCCCGATCCGCGTGATCCCCTCATCGTCTACGCGGGGGATTACCAAGGGAACATCACGCGTCTCGACAAACACACGGGGCAGTTGCGCAACATCACTAACTTTCCGGTGCTCAGCGATGGCAGCGGAGCGGCTGGGCTCGAACACCGTTTTCAGTGGACTGCGCCGCTGATGATCTCACCGCACGATCCAAACGTCGTCTACCATGCGGGCGAGCGCATCTTCGAAACCAGCGACGGAGGAACTCACTGGACCGCGATCAGCCCCGATCTGACCCGCAACGATAAATCCAAGCAACAACCCTCCGGCGGGCCGATCACCATCGACGACACCGGCACCGAATATTACGACACGGTCTTCGCTGTTGCGGAATCGCCCCTCGAAAAAGGTCTCATCTGGGCGGGTAGCGACGACGGGCTCATCCATATCACTCGCGACGGCGGTAAGAACTGGGCCGATATCACGCCGAAAGATCTTCCCGAGTGGAGCAAGATCAGCCAAATCGATGCGTCTCCGCACAACGCCGGTGCGGCCTGGATCGCGGTCGACCGTCACGCCAACGACGATTTGAAGCCCTATATCTACGCCACAGCCGATTATGGAAAGACTTGGAGAAAGCTGGTCGATGGCATTCCGGACGGCTCTTTTGTACGCGCCGTGCGGGAAGATCCCAAGCGCGCAGGCCTGCTCTTTGCTGGAACCGAAACCGGTGTGTTCGTCTCGAAGAATGCCGGCGAGCATTGGGAATCCCTTCAGCTAAACCTCCCCACCGTTCCCGTGCACGATCTCGTCGTCAAAGATAACGATCTGTTGCTTGCCACGCACGGCCGCGCGTTCTGGATTCTCGACGATATTTCTCCGCTGCGTCAGGCCGACGATCAAACTGCGAAGGCCGACTTATATCTCTACAAGCCCGCTACCGCTCTGCGTGTGCATACCCCGAGCGAGCCGCCCTCGCTGACCGCGGGCGAAAATCCTCCGGATGGCGCCATTCTCTACGCATTCACGAAGACCAAGCCCCAGCATGCCAAACTCGAAATTCTCGACAGCAGCGGCAAAGTCATTCGCACGCTTTCCTCCGATGCTGAAAAGCGTCCGGAAGAACAGCTCGATCCGGACGATGAAAAACCAAAAAAGCAGATCGAGATGAAAGCGGGCCTGAACCGCCTCGTCTGGGATCTGCGCTATGAGGGACCGCCTCATGTCGAGAACTACTACCTTTACGAGTACGAGGAAGGCGCCAAAGGTCCGCTGGCTTTGCCAGGGCAATACCAGGCCCGGCTGACAATCGATGGGCGCACCTTATCGGAACCGCTTCAGATTAAGCTCGATCCGCGCCTGAACGTTTCGGCTCAGGATCTGGAAAAGCAATTCGCGCTGTCGATCAGCATACGCGATCAGATGGCTCGCGTGTACGATCTTGCAAACGAGGTGATCGATCTGCGCAAGCAGCTCGCCGGCGTAAAAAACCGCGTCAGTACGGCCGAAGCGAAACCGCTCCTTGTTGAAATGCAGGCGCTCGATGAGCGGCTCACCGCGCTCCAGGACAAACTCATCAATCTCAAAGTGCGAGCCAACGAAGACTCGCTGCGCTTCAGCCTCGGTGTCGACGGCAGCCTCGCGGATCTTGCCATGGTTGTGGGTGGCGATGCCGATACCGTTCCCACTGCCGCATCCGTTGCCCAATTCGCGAAACTCAAGACCGAGGTCGATGGCTACGCGGGCCGCTGGGAATCCATCGTCACGAACGAGATTCCCAAATTTCAGCAAGCTGCCGGCCGCGAAAATCTTCATCTGCTGATCGTAAATAATCCGCTCGGCAGCGTCTCCGGCCAGCGGCGCTAGACGACGGTGGAGCGATCAAAGTTCGCCGAGGCCACGCAGATACCGGGTTTTCAAGTCATCGCCAATCCAGAAGCCGGCAACGCGAATCATCTCCTCCAAAACCGGTTGGCATCGGAGTATCAAGCCTCGTGCTTTGGCTTCGGCCAGGACTCCCAGAAGACCGGTCACCTCCAGCCCACGGTCGATAGCGATGCGGCGGCCACGCTTCTCATCCACTAATAGGAGGTCTGCATCCAGTTCGCCTGCTACGACAATCGCTTCTGCCTCGCCCGGATCGAGTTGCTCGCGCAGCGCCGCAACTTCGTTCTGGTCCTCCGCCGAGACCACACGGGTCCACCACGGCTCCAATTGGATTGCGTTCCTGACGAGTTCCTGCTCTACCGCCGGAGGGATTACCACGTCCGCGTATAGATCCCGCAACAGATGGAGTTTGTTAGCAGCCGCCAAGTTGAGGATTGGCGAGGTGTCGGAAACCACAATCAAATTTTGCTAAGCCTGTTTACCCTCTGAAGATCCTCTTCCATTGCCTCGATCCCATAATGAAGGGGAATCTGCCGACTTGCGAGAAGCCGCTGAAAATCCAGTTGTGGAAGCCCGGCGAGAAGCGCTGCCTGACCTAAAGTCAGCCGCTCCTGCTGGAACAGCGCCAACGCAAATTCAGCCCGCAGCTCAGCCTCGGTCAATCTGGTTGACCGAAGAAGCTCATCTGGCAGCGTGAAGGTCATGGAAGAATCCTCTTTAATACTATTCTCCCCGGCGCTCCTGGCCTTCGAAATGTCGTCTTTATATCCGGGTGGCCACACTTTGTGTTGCCCTAAGATCTGAACATTTTTCCATCCATAGATCTCATCACAAATATTCATCGACCGTCGCTTCAGGTTTGATCTACTGGAGGGTATCTTCGGGAGGAGTCTATGATTCGATCTCTGTTCGCGGCAGTATTCGTTTTTCTCGTCCCCGCGGGACTTGTTGCGCAAGACGTTACGGGCAAGATCGCGGGCGTTGTCACTGACCCAACCGGTGGCACGGTTCCAAACGCACGAGTAACCGTCACCAATGTGGCCACCCGAGCGACCAAACAGGCGACAACCGACAACACCGGTTCATACCAGATCATCGATCTGCAACCCGGCGACTATCAGGTGCAAGCCGAAGCCCCCGGATTCAGCAAAGTCGTTTCCGCCGGACGCAACACCCTGGACATCAATCAAACCCTGCGTGTGGATTTGCGGCTGGAGGTTGGATCAGTAAGCAACACAGTCGAGGTGAATTCGCAAGCTTCCGGCGTAGAAACTCAAAATTCCACGATCGGCGGTACGGTCACGGGCCGAGCCATTTTCGAGCTTCCACTGAATGGCCGCAACGCCTTGAACCTGATGGCAACCCAACCGGGGGTGACGCCTACCAACCCCGATAACACGAGCCTCGCCGGCGGCTACAGCATTGGAGGGGGCCGCAACGACTCGGTTACTTTTCTGCTCGACGGGGGGAACAACAATAATCTCTTGAACAACTCCTACGTCGCGAATCCGAATCCGGACGCGATTGAAGAGTTCCGGGTTCTGGAAAGTAACTACAGTGCCGAATATGGCCGGAACGCCGGCGGCATAGTAAGTGTAGTGACGAAGAGCGGCACCAATTCTCTGCACGGTACGGCTTACGATTACATACGCAACACGGACTTCGATGCTAACGATTTTTTCAGTAACGAGCTCGGCGCGCCTCGCAATATTCTAAAGCGTAATCAATTCGGCGCGACCATCGGAGGTCCGATTTACATCCCGAAAGTGATCGACGGCCGTAACAAGCTGTTTTTCTTCTTTGCGTATCAGGGTCAGAGGCAAAGTTCCATTGCACAATATGGGGACGTTGCGGCCTACACGCCAGCCGAGCTGCAAGGAGACTTCTCGGGGCTATCGATCAACGGAACGAATCCGGTCGCGACGTTCCTTCAAAACAATCCGTATTATCAGCCCAACCCTGCACTGGCGGCGCAAGGGATTATCGCCCCGTCAAGCATCGACCCGGTGGCGCAAAATTACATTAAGGGTAATCTCCTGCCGGTTTCTCCTACGGGCGTGCTGTTCTCCGAGGGCACAGCCTCGGACAACATCGACGAGTACCTCGGCCGTTTCGATTACAATATCACCAGCCGGGATACGCTGAGCGGTACCTTTACTTCACATTCTGAGCCCCAGGTCATCCCGCTCTCTTATCTCGTTTTTTCGCAGGGTAACAATGTCCCTGGATATCCGATTACTACTCTGATTAACAGCTATTTCGGAACTGTCACCTATAGCCACACATTCACGCCCTCGCTCCTGAACGAGTTTAGGGCCACCGCGCAACGTTACAACAACGTGCAGGACATACCTGCTAAATCGCTGCCGGGCCCCAACCAGCTCGGAATCAACGTCACTCCCGACGCTGCGACTGGCCCGTCCTTGCTGGATTTTGAAGGCGAAAATGTCATTACTGGCTTCAGCCCGAACGGCCCGACTGCTTTGGTCAACAATACCTACGCCGTCTACGATAACGTTTCGTGGACCAGGGGAAAACACGACTTCAAGTTCGGCTTCTATTTCTCCCCCTATCAGAACAACACCACGTACGACTTTTACACAGACGGAATCTTCGACTTCTACGGCTCTAGTACCCACGTCGGCTCCGGCTACGATCTGGCCGACTTCTTGCTGGGCCTGCCCGACGAGTACTTTCAATCTCCCAGCGCGCCGTCGAACATACGATCGAATCAATACGCCGGCTATGTGCAAGATCAGTGGCGTGTCTCGAAGCGGCTCACTTTAAACTTAGGCTTACGCTATGAATACGCCCAACCGAAGTATGACACCCAGGGCCGAAGTTTCTCGTTTATTCCGGGTTTGCAATCGACGCGATTTCCAGACGCGCCAACCGGCTTAGTTTTTCCCGGTGATCCAGGCGCGCCGAAAGGCTCTAATTTTCCGGACAAGAACGATTGGGCTCCGCGCTTCGGATTCGCTTGGGATGCCTTTGGTAATGGCAAAACCAGCGTACGCGGAGGATTCGGTGTTTTTTACGACATCCTCAAGGGTGAGGACAATCTTCAATTCAACGGCCAACCTCCATTCTTCTCGTATTCGGACTTCCTGTTCCCCACTTTTTCTGGCCCGATAGCTTCTAACCCCGGTTATCTTTCCCAGCCGTTCCAAAGCGCGGGCGTCATCAATCCCTTTCCTTCGCGACCTCCCAGTTCGAACGTCAATTTCGCTGACTCCGGTTTTCTTCCCTTTGGCGGAGGCGCTATCTTTCTGGTCGATCCCAAGCTACGTACGCCTTACGTATTTCAGTACAACCTTTCGGTTGAGCAGCAGCTCGGAACAGGATTAGTTTTCGATATTGGCTATGTAGGCATGGATTCGCATAAACTGACTGCGCTTGTGGATGTAAATCCGTATATCCCGGGCACGAATAATCGAATTTACGATCCAGGCGATCCAACGAATGGCATTTACAGCTACCTGACGGAGTTTCAAAATGTCGGAAAATCGAACTACAACGCGTTCGAGACGAGCCTGACCAAACGCATCAGCAATAATCGCTTTCTCGGGAATACGTTCTTCACGCTTGCGTACACCTGGAGCCATGAGTTCGACAACGGTTCCGGATTCCGTGAGCGCAACTCTCAGGTTCCCGCGTTTGATCATGACGCCTTTTACGCATCGGGTGATTTTGATCTTCGCCACATCATCAGCTTCTCTGGCGGTTGGGAGCTTCCGTTCGATCAGCTATGGCAAAGTGGACCGAAGATACTGACGAAGGGTTGGAGCTTGTATCCGATTGTCAGTTGGCATACTGGATTCCCGCTCGATGTAACGGCAGGAACATTTACCGGCAACACCGATCCCGGACCCTCGGGCGATGGCGATGCCGGATTGGTTCATGCCGATCTCGTGGGCAACAACGTGACCGTCCTAAATGCTCACACTTATCAAACGATCAACGGAACGGGCGGAAATTACTATTTCAATCCTGCCAATTTCTCTAACGCACGCGAGCTGGCGCTGGATTCCATTACCTCGGCCGGAGGTGCATCGACACTCATCGGTCAATTCACCTACGGCTCCTTGGGCAGAAACTCGTTCCGTGGACCGGGATTCATTAACACCGATCTGGCGCTGGCAAAGCATCTCTTCTTCTTTGGCGAAAAGCTGGATGCGGAACTCAGGATGGACGCCTTCAACGTCTTCAATCACACGAACTTCGCTGATCCGGATACGACCATTGGCTCCTCGACCTTCGGCATCATCTCATCCGTAGTGGGCGCGAATTCTCCAACAAACCCGACCGGGCCGCGCATTGTGCAAGTAGCTCTGCACCTGCGTTTTTGAGCGATTCGCTCCTACTTGAACGTGATCGTGCTTTCGCCGCTGTATTTGTGATAGTCGCGGAAATCGATTGCGTTCTTTGTGCAGATCGGCGATCCACGCCAGCAGCCCAGGTTCTCGGCATGCACGGGCAGTAGAAACTTCGCGGTGCCGAGCGATACCTCGTCGTAGTCCACGGCCCATTCCATCGAGTCGAGCGGAAAATCCTTGGGAATGTTGTCGGCCTGCATTTCGATGCGCCGCACTTGCGCTGTCGATTTATCGATCCACACGCTACCGCTATAAGCTGGCGTCAAAGTTTGCCCGCCCACCGTGATAAACCAGTCCGAGTTCCGCAAGGCCACTTTGAAATCGTAAATCGAGGCCGCGTTCTCGCCCACGTGCGTCGTTTGATAGAGCTTGAAATCCGCGCGGCTCGCTTCCGAAAATAGGCTGCGCAACGTGCTCGCGAATTCGCCGGTCGAGGTCGATCCGCCCAGCTCCAGCATCGTCTTGTTCGTCCGTTTCCCACCGACCGTGATTTCTTTGTACTGCTCGCGCCCGTCCTCGTACACCACTTTCGCGGTCACGACATCTACTGGTTCCCACCCGGCCGATCGCGATCGCTCCACGTATCGCGCGGTGTCCTGCTGGCAAACGAAATTCGGCAATCCGTTCGTAAAACTCAGCGACCACTCTTTCGTGCGATCTACCAGTTCATCGCCGGTTCGCACGATCTTTGGCTGGTCTGAGTCCGTGTCGATGGTGAAATCCCCGTCCGCTTGCGCCGCTTTTTGCGTCGCCGCTGGTTTCGCCGGCGATTTATTAGCTGCGCTTTGCGTGCCGTTGTCCGAATCGCCGCTCGATCTCGTGCCTCCCGGTTGTCCCCGACGCAAAACGGGCCGGTCGGGCGCATCCACCGGAGTGTGCAGGATCGTTGGGCGAGTCATGTCTTCATCGCTCACCGGCGTGCCACGCTGCCCACGGGCTTCTGCAGCAGTCTGAGGTGGAGCGTCTTTCAACAAATCCACGTGCGTTGCGGTCAGGAACGATTCATCGTCTTCGGCCGCCTCGATATGTACCGTTGTCCGCGGAATCACTTTCACCGCGGGTATATCGCCGCCCGTCCGCGTGAACTTCGTTTCGGCAGTCAGTGTCATCGTGATCGTGCGTCCATCGTCCGTCGCGATCACCAGCTTTTTTCCGTCGTTCGTAACCGTCCGGCCCTCGGCGATCAGCGTGCGCGCGATCTCATTCTGTTGTTTCTGCTTGCTCTTCTTCCCGCGCGACGGCAGCGATATGCCGGGTTGCTGCGATCCAGGCGGGTACTCGCCGGGATACGTTCCAGGCGGATACGGAGCCGGCCCCTGCTGCCCAGGAGACGGATATTGCGCCTGCAGAGCGGCAGCGAAAAGCAGCCCGGTAAGGGAAACAACAAATTTCTTCATCGAATCAAACGCACACAGCGATTCCTTCTTCGGCGACTGCCAACTCTGCTTCGATTAGATGCATTGCGCCGCGCACCCGGTTTCGTCCTCCTGATCACCATCTGAGCAGCAGCAACTCGGAACAGAAGCCGGGTCCCATGGCCGCTAGAATGCCCCACGTCCCGGGTTCCGGTCGCCGGTTGTTCATGACCTCTTCCAAGACGAACAAAACAGAAGCCGAAGACAAGTTACCCGTGCGCCGCAGGCATTCCCAGGAGGCCGCCAGCTCTCCATTCCTGAGACCTAAAGCCCCTTCCGTCGCTTCCAGCACTTTCGGCCCGCCGGTGTGAATCACCCAACTTCCGATGTCTTCACGGCCCAGACCTTGATCCGCCAGGAATGCATCTACATCGTGTCCCAAATTCCGAAGCACCACTTCGGGAACATCCCGCGATAAGACGATCTGGAATCCGCGTTCTGAGATGTCCCAGCCCATCACGTATTCGGTATCCGGATAGAACACAGACCGGGTCGCGATAACCTCCGGTCCGCCTGCGCCCTCCAGGTCCGCGCCTCGCACAATCACCGCTGCGCCGCCATCGCCGAACAAGCCGGTGCTGATCAGGTTCGCGACCGATAGATCGTGCTGCTGCACCGTCAGCGAACACAGTTCCACCGACAACAGCAGCGCTGCTTCGCCGGGAAAGGCCTTCACATAATCCGCTGCGCGCGCCAGCCCAGCCGCTCCCGCCACACACCCCAATCCGAAAATCGGAATGCGCTTCGTGCGCGGACTCAAATTCATTTTGTTGATGAGGCGCGCGTCGATAGACGGGCTCGCCACGCCCGTGATCGATACGAAGAAGAATGCGCCGATATCCTGCTTGGAAACGCCCGCCTGCTGCAGCGCCCGGCAAATCGCCTGTTGTCCAAGCTCCATGGACACTTCGATCCAGCAGTTGTTCGCCTCGCCCCAGTTCGCCAGCGGATAACGCTCCATCGGCAGCGCCAGATATCGGCCGTCCACCTGCGTGGCGCCGTGCAGGCGTTCGAGAATCTGAAATCGCTCGAGCCGCTTGCCCCAATGCCGCCGGAAAGCGTCAAGTAATACCTGCTGTGGGTAGTAGTAACGGGGTAGCGCGCTGGCGGCGCTCGCGATGTGCATCGTCTTCGACTGACGTTACTGTACCCGATTTCGATTCTGCCCGCCGCCCAGACGAGGCGAACAAAATGCTGCTAATATTTCCGAAATGGCGCGGATTTGCCTCCTGCACTGGAAAGCGGCGGAAGCCGGCGCCCATCTGCGAGCGCTCGAGGCAGCAGGTCACCGGGTCGATTATCAGGAAGTCTTCGTTCCTTCTTTGCTGCAGCGCTGGCGCGAGTCGCCGCCGGACGCCTTCGTGATCGATTTGTCGCGTCTGCCCTCGCATGGGCGCGAGATCGCGATCGCCTTACGTCAATCGCCCCGAACCAGGCACATCCCGCTCGTTTTCTGCGGAGGCGAAGAGGAAAAAATCGCGCGCGTTCGCAAGGATCTGCCGGATGCCAGCTATTGCACACTCCGCACTCTGCGCTCTACCGTCCGCAAAGCTCTCACTGTGCGGCCTGTCGACCCCGTCAAGCCAGTGGACATGATGGCTCGCTATGCTTCGCGAACGGCCGCGCAAAAGCTCGGAGTGAAACCCGCTTCGAAGATCCTGGTTATCGATCCTCCGCGTGATCTCGCCAGAGTACTTGGAGAACTGCCGCCTGAAGTAGAGATTCTCGAAGATGGTGCAGCCGGCGGAGCTTCTGTCACGCTCTGCTTCATTCGTGAATCGGATTCCCTGCTGCCTCGCCTATCGGAAGTCCGCCCGCTCGCCGCCACCACAAAGCTCTGGATTGTTTGGCGCAAAGGCGGTTCACGAACGCGCGGCGATGTGACGGAAGCCGCTGTTCGCGAACAGGCCATCGATTTGGGATTAGTCGACTACAAAATCTGTTCTGTGAACCAGGTCTGGAGCGCTATGCTGTTCGCGCACAAGCGGCATACGCCAACCCGCTGAGCTAATTTTGCTTATCACTCCACCGATAAGCAAATAGAATGCGCCGAATCCGGCAAGCACTGCTGGCCGCCTTAGCCATCTTTTCGCTTAACTCCCCACTGCTGGCACAGTCCTACACCTTCCACGACTATCTGGAAGGTCTCGGGAATCCGAACATCATGTGCTTCTTGCAGGATCGAGCCGGCTATCTGTGGCTCGGCTCCCAAAACGGCGTCTTTCGCTACGATGGCGCCCGTTTTCAGGAATTCGGCCGGGCGGCGGGGCTGCGCGGCACCTTTGTGCAAGCCATTCATCAAGACCGCGAGCGGACGCCTTTGGGCCGGCACAACCGAGGGTCTCTATTACCTGCAGGGCAACGGCCGCTTCCAGGAAGTACGGTATCGCGGCGAGAGCCTGGAAGTAAAAGCCGGCTCGAGTATCGCGTCGTTCCCTGACGGAAGAATTCTGGTCGTCAGCCAAGCGGGCCTTGTGCTTGTCACCTCTTCCGATCACGGTGGTACGTGGCAGTGCCAACCCTTTCCCGGACAGCCCTCCTCCAGCGATTCTCTGCGGACCGGCGTGATTACGAATCCGGACGGATCGGTCCTCTATGGCTGCGGCGAATCGATCTGTCAAATTAGCCCCGGGCAGCCCGCCCGGATACTCGGTCCGCAGGACGGAGTCCCGAAAGACGCCTGGAGCTATTTCGTTCGCGACCCTTCGGGCGCTGTATGGATTCGCGGCTCCGCGCACGTCGTCACCCGCCAGCCGGGAGCTGGACAGTTTGAGAATCGCGATCTTCCGCATGGACCGGGCCTCTCGTCGTATGTCGCGCTCTCAGACGACCGCCAAGGCCGCATGCTCGCGAATCTGGGTACTTCTCTTGCCCGCTACGAAGACCATCACTGGCGCGTATTCTCCGAACCGAATGGCCTCACCGGCGACACCATAACCGCCGTCCTCGTCGATCGCGAGGGACTCGTCTGGCTCAGCCTCCTCGGCCATGGTTTACGCAAGTGGACAGGCTATGGCCAATGGGAGAACTGGACTACCGCAAACGGCCTCGGCAACAACACCGTTTGGTCTATCATGCGCGATCACAAAGGACGGCTCTGGATCGGAGATGAGAGCGGAATCGGCTTCATGGACCCGGGCAGCGCCGAAATCAAGCATTGGAGTTTGCCAGGCGTGCAAACTGGCCATAACTATGCCATTGACGAGACCAAGGATGGAGTTGTCTGGGTAGCCAGCGGTCTCGGATACATCGCCTCCATCGATAGCGCCACGCTGCGTGGAAAGGCATTCAATCTCGGTAGTCCCGTCTACCGCGTTTTGCCCGCCGGCGACGATCAACTTTGGGTTGCCACGCGCCGCGGCTTGTATAGAGGACGAAAATCCTCCTCAGGCTGGAAGTTCGAGCCCTTTTCCGATTCCACCGTGCCGAATACCAGGTTCTTCGATCTGTGCCAGGGCCCGGACCGGCGCATTTGGGCGGCTGGCAACGAGGGCGTCTATACGCTCGATGCCGGTGGTTGGCGGCACATCGATCTCGGTCCTCAACGTCTCGGCGGGCACTTGCATGACATCGCTGTCGATCGCGCCGGCAACGTCTGGATCGCGGGTGGATTTCCGGGCGTCGTCAAAATGAAGATCGACGGCACGCGAGTGGTGAAGAGCGAAACGTTTTCTAAACCCGTGCTCGCCTCCGATCTCGTCGTTTCGCTCGGCACCGACACGCGCGGTTGGGTTTGGATCGGCGGCGATCATGGCGTAGACATCTTTGACGGCCACGGCTGGCGGCGCTATACACAAAGCGACGGTCTGGTCTGGAACGATATCGCCGAAAAAGCATTCTGGACCGATCCCGACGGCAGCCAATGGATCGGCACCGGGGGCGGTCTTTCGCATCTGTTGAGCATGCGCACTCCCTCCGCCCCACCCGTTCCGCTGTTCGCCTGGGCAAACTTCGGCCGGTCGGACCTGCTTTCCGGTTCACACGACCTTAAGTGGAGCAAGCAGCCGTTGACCATCGGCTTGGCCGCCTTGACCTTTCGCGATGAGAACGCCATCCGCTTCCGCTATCGGCTGAATGGTCTGGATCAGGATTGGATCGAAACCTCGGATCGCGAAGTACGTTATCCTCCGCTTTCTGCGCGCAAGTACGTGTTCGAGGTTCAGACTCTCGACACCAGCACAGGCAAAACTTCTCCCATTCGCTCGCTCAGCTTTCGCATCGCACCTCCCTGGTGGAACACGCAATCCTTCATGGTCGGCCTCATCGCCGCAATGGTTCTGATTGCCATCCTAGGCTCGCGCTGGCGCGATCGCGCCCTGCTTGCCCGCCAGCATGAGCTTGAGCGCGTAGTCGCCGAGCGAACCGAAGAACTTGATCGTCGCCTCGCCGAGCAAGCGCTGCTCAAAGCCGAAGCTGACAAGGCCAATAATGCCAAAAGCGAGTTCCTCGCCATCATGAGCCACGAAATCCGCACGCCCATGAACGGTGTCATTGGCATGACCTCCTTGTTGCTTGACACACCGCTCTCTGCCGAGCAGCGGGATTACTTGAAAACAATTAAAGAATCTGGCGATTGCCTGGTGACCATCATCAACGATATTCTCGATTTCTCCAAAATTGAAGCCGGCAAACTCGAGCTCGAAGCCACCGAATTCGAGCTGCGCCCGCTCGTCAAAGATACGGTCGGCCTCACCTCGGAGGCGGCTCGCCAGAAGAATCTTCAGCTCATCTGTAATTTTGAGGATTCCTTGCCCGCTTGGCTGATCGGCGATCCCACCCGCCTTCGACAGATCCTTCTTAACCTGGTGTCAAATGCCGTGAAGTTCACCGACGCGGGTCGCATAAGTGTGCATGTTTCGCATGCACCCGAAGGTGAATCCGGCAGAGTGACCTTGCGTTTTACAGTAGTCGATACCGGTATCGGCATTCCGCCGGATATGCAGGCGCGCCTGTTTCAGAGTTTCACGCAGGCCGAAACGTCTACCACCCGCAAATACGGAGGAACCGGCCTCGGCCTTGCGATTTCAAAGCGCCTGGCCGAACTGATGGGCGGCACAATCGGCCTTTCGAGTGAGCTTGGCCAGGGCAGCACGTTCTGGTTTACTGTCAAGCTGCCCGTCGGCAACCGGCTTGCACCGTCCATCTCCGCGCTTGCGGGCGCCGTTTCGCGCCAGCCCGAGCCGTCGGAGACTCGCGGGCGGATTCTCATTGCCGAGGACAACGCGATTAACCAACGTGTCGTCAAAATCCTTCTCTCCAAGCTGGGCTACTCGGCGGATATTGCTGGCGACGGCGCCGAAGCGGTTGAAATGCTGCAAAAACAGCCCTATGACCTCATCCTGATGGATTGCCAAATGCCTGTCATGGACGGCTTTGAAGCGACCCAGGCCATCCGCGCATTTCCCTCCGCGCTCTCTCAGATCCCCATCATTGCCGTTACGGCCAATGCCCTTGCCGGTCAGCGGGAAAAATGTCTCGCCGCCGGTATGAACGATTACATCCCTAAGCCCATCAGCAAACAAGCGCTCGAGACCGCACTTCACCATTACCTTTCCTCTACCAGCGCTCCACCGGCCCCCGCGCCCGAACCCCTCGAGACCACCGTCGGCTGAAAAATCCCGCCGCCTCTCCGCGTCACGGCCTCCCGTGGCCCAGCTCGTACGGCTCAATGCTGTTTAGGAGTGCCGAGCTCGGCGGGATGTATAACCAGGAGCCCTGGAAAGCGGCGAAAGTCGCGTACATTAATGGTCAGCAGTCGCGCGACCTGGTGCACGTACATACTTGCCGCCAATCGAGCATCATGCACTCGAATGCCCCGGATCTCATGGCGGACCAGCAGTTCGGGCCAACAATCGTGCACATCGCGACCGTCTGGTAGAAACTCGAAATCTCTCTCAATAACGAGGGAGAACCGCGATTTCTTATCTACCAGAGTGCTTAAGGCCTCTCTGATTACCGGATAGCGAAAATCGTCCTCTTTACTCATCCGCAACAGAATGTTGCTGTCAAGCAGACAGGTGTCCGCCGTCGCCATCAGTCGTGATCCCGATAAAGCCCCTCGCGCGAAAAGACTTCATCTGGTAGAGAGGGAATACGCGCTGAAAACTGCGCCATCTCTTGAAGAGTGCTTTCGAGCGTCTGTCGCCCAAGACGCTTGGAGTGGGAGGCAAGACGAGCCGCCTCTTCCAGCAGACTCGCGGCATAAGGGCCGATCTCGATCCCCTGCGCCGCAGCCTGGCGGGCCAGCTCGGACTGTGTCTCGGGCCTGATGTCGACAGTAGTCGTCATGACTCTACTTCTCGCAAACCTTCGGCTTCTCCGTGTCTATTATCGCCGTAATTTGCCGATATCTCCAGGACCCCGCCCACCGTGCTCGCGGCTTCGCCCCTGAGAACTCCCCGCGCCGTTGCGCACGTATTCCACGTGGCGACGGCTGTTCTTACGCATGAAGAAACGCTGCACTGGCTTGCATTGCGCATGGTTCCCGGCCTAGGATCCGTCGGCACCATGCGGCTGCTCGAGAAGCTGAAATCGCCATACGGCATTTTTCGCGCCTCTGCATCCGAACTGGAAAGCGCGGGCCTCAGTCCGTCGCAAGCTCGCAATATTGCATCCGGCTGTTCGTTCGACGATGCAGTCGATCAGCAGCGGAAACTGCTCGAAATCGGAGCGCAGCTCATTTCGCTCCATGACCCCGTCTTCCCCCAGCGCTTGCGCGAAATTTTCGACCCTCCCGTCGTGTTATTCGCGCTTGGCCGGACAGAGCTCCTCGCGTCTCACTCGGTGGCTGTCGTAGGCACGCGCCGTCCTTCGCCATACGGAATGGCCGCTACAGAGCGTCTTAGTGCAGATCTCGCCAAGGCCGGTCTGACCATTGTCAGCGGCATGGCTCGCGGAATCGATACGGCAGCACACACAGCTGCGCTCCGCGAAGAAGGCAATACGATCGCGGTCCTTGGTTGTGGCGTAGACGTTCTCTATCCGATCGAAAATCGCAAACTCTATCAGGAGATCGCCCAGCGCGGCCTTCTGATATCCGAATTCCCTTTGGGCGCTCCCGCCTATCCACAGAACTTTCCGATCCGTAATCGAATCGTGAGCGGCCTCGCGCTGGGAGTCGTGGTCGTCGAGGGTGCCCAGCACAGCGGCTCCGCCATCACCGCCAAGCTCGCAATGGACCAAGGCCGCGAGGTCTTCGCCGTTCCCGGCAATATTACTTCTAAAATGAGCTGGGGCCCCAATCTCCTCATCAAAGACGGCGGAGCTAAGCTGGTCCAGGAATGGACCGACATCACGAACGAGTTGCCCCAGGCAGTGCGCCGCGACCTGGTGGCCCGAGCCCAACAAAAAGTTTTATTAGAGGGTATAGAAGCTCCTATAGACAGCCCTTCCAAGGGTCCTGAGGAGCCCCTCAAGGCACTCGCCCGCAAGCTGCTGAACCATCTGCAAGTTGATGTTCCTAAACAACTTGAATCCCTGGTTGAAACTTTTGAAGGCTACTCGTCATCTGAACTGATCGGCGCCCTTTTCGATCTCGAAATGTCCGGCTTGGCCCGGCAACTCCCCGGCAAGAACTTCGTCAAGGTGTGGTAAAAGGGTAGCGTTCTACCGGCGGGTGGCCTGCTCACCTCTAAAGAATCGGCCCGGCTTACCCGGAATCAAATTAAGAGAGTCTAAGCAAGAAGTTAACGTATGGCTAAATCGCTCGTCATTGTCGAATCCCCGGCGAAGGCGAAAACTATTGGTAAATACCTAGGGAAACAGTACGTGGTCAAGGCCTCTTTAGGTCACGTAAAAGACCTGCCGAAGAAGGATTTGGCAGTAGATGTCGAGCGTGATTTCACGCCCCGCTACGAAGTCATCGAAGGCAAAAAGAAGCTCATCGCTGAGTTGAAGCAAGCCGCTAAAGGGATGGACTCGGTCTATCTGGCAGCTGACCCGGATCGTGAAGGCGAAGCGATCTGCTGGCACCTTCAAGAGGAGCTTGAGCCGAAAAAGCCCGGAAAGCCCGCCATCTTCCGGGTCATGTTTAATGAAATCACCGCCAACGCGGTCAAGCGTGCCTTCGATAAGCCCACGGCCGTCAACATCAATTTGGTGGAGGCCCAACAAGCACGTCGCGTTCTCGATCGCCTGGTCGGCTACAAAATCTCGCCATTGTTGTGGGATAAAGTCCGGCGGGGCCTCTCGGCTGGTCGCGTCCAAACTGTTGCCCTACGCCTCATCGTCGACCGCGAGCGCGAAATCCGGGCCTTTCAGAAGCTGGAATATTGGACGATTGATGTTTCCCTCAACGCCAAAAAGCCGCCTGTTCTGAACGCCCGGCTGAACAAGCGGGCGGACGAGGCGCCGCAGATTTCCAATGCCGAATCGGCGGATGCCATTGTTGCCGATCTGGATGGCGCAACCTATATAGTCCGCTCGGTCGCCACCCGCGAGAAGCGCCGCAATCCTGTTCCCCCGTTCATCACCTCCACGCTCCAACAGGAAGCTTCCCGCAAGCTGCGCTTCAGCGTCAGGCGCACCATGGGTCTTGCCCAAGGCCTATACGAAGGCAAAGAAATCGGCAAGGAAGGCTCGGTCGGTCTCATCACTTACATGCGTACCGATTCCACGCGTGTCTCTGAAGACGCGCTTGCGGAAGTGCGGGGCTTTGTCTCGGAGCGTTACGGCAAAGAGTATCTGCCCGAATCTGCCAATATCTACAAAACCAAAAAAGCGGCCCAGGATGCGCATGAAGCGATTCGTCCCACTTCTGTTCTCCGGACCCCCGAATCGCTCGAGAAATTCCTCGCCGAAGACGAGCTGAAGCTCTACCGCCTGATCTGGATGCGATTCATCGCCTCTCAGATGATGCCAGCGCTCTTTGATCAGACCACCATCGACATCGCCACTAATGGAAAGAGCAAGGTCGATTATCTGTTCCGCGCCACCGGCAGCGTTCTCAAATTCGACGGTTTCCTCAAAGTTTACGAGGAAGGCAAAGATCAGAAAGACGATGAAGACGAGGATCTCAAGCACAAACTTCCCGTCGTCGCCGAAGGCGAGACGCTGAAATTCAAAGAGATTCTTCCCGAACAGCATTTCACCGAGCCGCCCCCGCGTTACAACGAAGCCACGCTGGTCAAGAAGCTCGAATCCGACGGTGTCGGCCGCCCCTCCACCTACGCCTCCATCCTGTCTACGATTCAGGATCGCGAATATGTAAAAAAGGATGGCGGAAAGTTTGTTCCCACCGAGCTCGGCATGGTCGTTACCGACTTGTTGGTCGAAAGCTTCGACGATCTATTCGACGTCAAGTACACCGCGCGTATGGAAGAGGAGCTCGACGAGATCGAAGAAGGGAAGCTCGAATGGCGCACCGCGATGGCCGATTTCTACGGGCGCTTCGAAAAAGATCTCGAACATGCCGCTCGCAACATGACCGACATCAAGCGCATGGAGCGGCCCACCGATTTAATCTGCGAAAAGTGCGGCAACCCCATGGTCATCAAATGGGGCAAGCACGGAAGTTTTATCGCCTGCAAGGGCTACCCGGAATGCAGCAACACCCGTGAATTGACCGTCGACTTACCCGATATCGACAATGCCAACCTCGGTGAGCAGGACGAGACCGAATACTGCGAGAACTGCGGCCGTCCCATGGTCCTCAAGAAAGGCCGCTTTGGTCAGTTCTTCGCATGCTCCGGCTATCCCGATTGCAAAACGACCAAGCAGATCGGTGGCGAACAACGCAAAGATGTGGCGCTCGAGGAGAAATGCCCGCAATGCGGTAATAACCTGGTGAAGAAGCATGGCCGCTACGGAGAATTCGTGGCCTGCAGCAATTATCCTACCTGCAAGTACGTCAAGCAAAAAACCATCGGCGTGCCATGCCCGAACTGCTCGCAAGGCGAAGTCGTGGAGCGTCGCTCCAAGCGCGGTCGTACGTTCTACGGCTGCAATCGATATCCGGAGTGTGATTTCGTGGCCTGGGGTAAACCCATCCCGGAGAAATGTCCGGAATGCGGCAGCAGCTACCTGATCGAGAAATACCTGAAATCGGGACCTGTGGCCCAGTGTCCGAATGCGGAATGTAAATATAAGCACCCGCTCGAAGTCGTGGCCGAACCGAGCGTCGCCTGATCAGCTCCGCCGAACAACAGCGTCTCGCCGAATCGGAAGCTCGCAGCAAGCATTGGAAGCGTTGGGGTCCGTATCTTGCGGAACGGGCCTGGGGAAACCCACGCGAAGACTACTCGCCGGATGGAACCGCCTGGGAATACTTTCCGCACGATCACGCCCGTTCCCGCGTGTATCGCTGGACCGAAGACGGCATCCTCGGCATTTGCGATAACCATCAATATCTCTGCTTCGCGTTCGCCTTCTGGAACGGAAAAGATCCGATGCTCAAAGAGCGTCTCTTCGGGCTGACGGGTAATCAAGGCAACCACGGCGAAGACGTCAAGGAACTCTACTATTACCTCGACGCCACGCCGACCAACTCGTACTTGAAAGGGCTCTATAAATATCCCCACGCCGCCTTTCCTTACGATCGGCTTCTTGAGGAAAGTCAGCGCCGCACCCGCCGCGATCCCGAATTCGAATTACACGATACCCGTATCTTCGCCGAATCACGCTACTTCGATATATTTGCCGAATACGCTAAACAGGACTTCGATGACATTTTGATTCGAGTCACAATCGCGAATCGCGGTCCCGATCCGGCGGAACTCACCTTTCTTCCCACGCTCTGGTTCCGGAATACCTGGAGCTGGGGTTCCGGCGAAAGCCCGCAGGAGAAGCCCGTCATCCGGCCTGTCGGTCCATCGGAGCTCGAAGCCGCTCATGCTTACCTCGGCACATTTCGCCTCGCTCTCGATGGCGCCCCGCAGCTTTTGTTCACCGAAAACGAAAGCAACACGGAACGCTTATGGGGCTGGCGCGGCAAGAATACGTTCTACAAAGACGCTTTTCATGAGTACCTGATTCAGGGCCGCCAGGAAGCCGTCAACCCGCATTCCGTGGGCACGAAAGTCTGTGCCGCGTACCGTCTGAATCTTGGCGCCGGGCAACAATCTGTTTTGCGTTTTCGCCTCTCCCGCGCAGGATCACCCGATCTGCCGCGCGATCGATGGGACGGCATCTTCCAATCCCGCATCGACGAAGCGAACGGATTTTTCGCGCATCTCGCCCACGACCTCCCCGCCGAAGCCGCTCTCTGTCATCGCCAGGCGTTGGCCGGCATGTTCTGGAGCAAGCAGTTCTATCATTTCGTGGTCGAGACTTGGCTGAATGGCGATCCAGGCGAGCCTCCGCCGCCCGAGCAGCGCAAGCACCGCCGCAATCACACTTGGCGCCACCTCTACAACGACGATGTGATTTCGATGCCGGACAAATGGGAATACCCGTGGTATGCCGCCTGGGATCTGGCCTTTCATTGCGTCGCCATTGCGCCCGCCGATCCCGATTTCTCCAAGGCGCAGCTCTCTTTATTCGTTCGCGAGTGGTACATGCATCCGAACGGTCAGCTTCCCGCCTATGAATGGGCCTTCAGCGACGTCAATCCGCCCGTCCATGCCTGGGCCACCTGGCGTGTATTTCAAATTGACCGCCGGCTAAGTGGAAAGCCCGATTATGCGTTCCTCGAACGCGTCTTCCACAAGCTGCTGATGAACTTCACCTGGTGGGTGAACCGCAAAGACGCCGAAGGCGCCAACGTGTTCGAAGGCGGTTTCCTCGGTCTCGATAACATCGGCATCTTCAATCGCGACGAGGAATTACCGCCCGGCTGGCTTCTGGAACAATCCGACGGCTCCAGTTGGATGGCGATGTACTGCCTCAACATGATGAAGATCGCCCTTCAACTCGCCTTCGTCAATCCGGTTTACGAGGATATCGCGAGTAAGTTCTTTGAGCACTTTCTATACATCGCCGATGCCATCAATCACTATGAAGGCTCGGGTCTCTGGGACCCTGAAGATGGTTTTTACTATGATCGGCTGCGAATCGCGGCCAAGGACAACGTCATTCTGCGCTTACGCTCGCTCGTCGGCGTCGTGCCCCTGTTTGCCAGCGAAACGCTCGACGACAGCACCGTAAATCGGCACGCCGGTTTCAAAAAGCGGATGCAATGGTTCGTCGATCATCGGCCCGATCTCATGGAAGGTCTCGCCTCCATGACCCGGCGTGGAATGGAGCAGCGGCGCCTTCTATCGGTGGTCAATCCAGCGCGCCTGCAGAGCATACTCCGCCGCGTTTTTGACGAAACCGAATTCCTCTCGCCTTACGGCGTCCGCTCCATGTCCCGCTACCACAAAGACCATCCTTACGTTTTGAATATCGGCGGCAAGAGCTTTGAAGTAGGTTACGAGGCGGGCGAGTCCGAAACCGGTTTATTCGGCGGTAACTCCAATTGGCGCGGTCCTGTCTGGTTCCCGATGAACTATCTGCTGATCGAAACGCTCCAACGGCTCGACTATTACTATGGAGCCTCGTTCTCAGTCGAGTTTCCAACCGGGTCCGGCCGTCGTATCAGCCTCGATCAAGCGGCGCAGCTCTTATCCCGTCGGTTATCGTGCCTGTTTCTTCCAGATGGGAACGGCCGTCGGCCCGTTTACGGCGACGTTGATCTTTTCCAGACCGACCCTAACTTCCGCTCTTACATTCTGTTCAGCGAGTTCTTTCATGGCGACACGGGGAAAGGTCTCGGAGCAAGTCATCAAACCGGCTGGACCGGCCTGGTCGCGAAATTGCTCCAGCGGCGCAGCCCTGAGGAGCCCTGAACGCGCGTCAGTCCGTTCACGCGGGTTGCGGATGCGCCGCGGGCAGCGGCGCCAGCGATTCGTCCCGCACGACTGTCTCCTGAATGCGCTGTGTCAGAATTGCGGCCAGCATGAAGCAAATCCCTCCGACGATCAACGCCTTCATTCGGTCGTTATTCAGCAGCCTCGCCATGATCCACCCGAAGACCAGTGACGAAAGAATCTCCGGAATCACGATGAAGAAGTTGAAAATGCCCATGTACACACCCGTTTTATTTGCTGGAATGGCCGCCGACAAAATCGAGTAAGGCATGGAAAGAATACTCGCCCACGCAATACCCACTCCCACCATGGGTGCAAACAGCAGCCACTTGTTGTGAATCAGGGCAATCGATAAGAGTCCGAGCGCTCCGGCAAGCAGGCAGATGGAGTGCGTTCCCCGTTTACCGGCTCGCTTCGCTAAGGCTGGCAGCAAGGGCGCCACCAGGAAACAAACCGTGTTATACACGCCTGAGCAGTAGCCTGCCCAAATAACTCCTTCGGTATAGGCACGCTCGCTCGTGGAGTGCGCGCCGAATACGTTATGCGCCACTGCAACCGCAAAATACAAAAACATGCAGAATAGCCCGAGCCAGGCCAAAAACTGAACCACCGCAAGCTGCCGCATCGTCCTCGGCATCGTGCGGAACGAATGCACGATATCCGCGATGTCGAAGGTCTTAGCGTGCTTAAGCCGCTCGTGTTCCTGCTCGCTCGGTGGATATTCTTTCGTCGTAAAGACCGTAACCAGGACGGCCGTCATAAAGGCCAAGGCACCAATCCAGAAACTGATCCTCACAATTTCCGGAATGGCCCGCCCGTCTTGCGATCCCGTAGCCGGAATCATGCGCCCAAGCAGCAGCGGCAAATAAGAAGCCGCCACGCTCCCCACGCCGATAAAAAAACTCTGCATCGCGAATCCGCGCGCCCGCTGCTCCTCCGGCAGCATGTCCGCTACAAATGCGCGAAAGGGCTCCATGCTGACGTTGATGGACGCGTCCAGAATCCATAACAGGCCCGCCGCCATCCACAACGCGCCGCTTAGCGGCATCAGAATCAGCGCGCAGGAGCTGAGAATGGCACCCGCCAAAAAGAACGGTCTCCGACGGCCCAACGGGCCCCACGTGTTATCGCTCCAATTCCCGATAATCGGCTGTACCAACAGACCGGTAAGTGGCGCCGCCAGCCACAACAGCGGAAGCTGGCTGGGTTGAGCGCCCAGATATTCGTAGATAGCGCTCATGTTATTCATCTGCAGCGTCCAGCCAAACTGAATTCCCAGAAAGCCGAAACTCATGTTCCAGATCTGCCAGAAGCTTAGGCTGGGTTTGTCCATGTGGGTTTGTCCATGTAAATGCGTTGCGCGCCGCACCTCGTATCATATAGGGCTCGCCGCCATGGTCTGAGTTACTCCGCTGCGAGCGTAGCAAGTTCTGCATTCCCGCCGCACACGATCAAGCCCACTCGCTCGCCGGGCTCCGGCACATACCGGCCAGACGAGAGTGCCGCAAACGCAGCCGCTCCGCCGGGCTCTGCAATCACGCGCAGAGCGTCCCATAAGATTTTCTGCGCCGATAGAATCGCTTCATCTGTTACGAGCACGGTGCCTCGCGCATACTTCTGCGCGATGGGAAACATCAACTTGCCCACCGACCTGGGAGCCAGCGAATCCGCCGCGACGCCACCCGCCGGCGCGTCCACTGGTTGTCCCGCCTCCAGTGCCCGGGTAAGCGTCGGCGCGGCTTCCGGTTCCACTCCGATTACCCTCACTCGGCCCGCATACCACGCCGCGATTCCTCCCAGGAGTCCGCCCCCGCCGACGGCCACGAGCAGCGTATCCAGTCCGGCACATTGTTGCTCCAATTCGAACCCCACTGAACCCTGTCCGCATAGCGTTTCCGGTTGATCGTATGCGTGCACCGGCATCGCGCCCGATTGGGCAATCCATTCCTCGCTCGCGGCCAACGCGTCACTATATCGCTCGCCCGAGATCACTAACTCCGCGCCCATCGCCCGTATTCGTGCAACCTTTACCGCCGCTGCCACGCTCGGCACAAAGATCTTCGCCGGCTTTCCCAATGTCCTTGCCGCATACGCGACCGCTACTCCGTGGTTTCCGCCGGAAGCCGCTACCACTCCACAGGCCGGAACCTCGCGCATCAACATGTTGGCGAACGCGCCGCGCGTTTTGAAGGAACCGGAATACTGAAGCGACTCGAGTTTGAGAAAAATCCGCGCGCCCTCCAACCCGAAATCCACGCCCTCTGTTTCGATCACCGGAGTGCGCCGGATATACCGCCGGATCACATTGTACGTTTTCTCGATCTGTTCCCGATTCACTTCACCATGGGCGCCCATTCAGGTCTATTGTCGGGTGACGACACTTTCCGTGAGCGTCTTCACTAGTTTCCTGCGGCTGCAATCGCCTGCCCGCCATCAGCCGGTTGCACTGATGTTTGCGGTTGTCCTTTGCCGTGTGACCCATAGCGTTGCGCAAAAATTTTTGTGAACTCAGCGCCGAGGAAAAAGATCTGTGCTGAGTAGTAAATCCATGCGATCAGGACGATAACCGACGCCGCGGCCCCGTACATCGATGAGTAACTCGCTCTGCCCAAATAGAGCGCAAGCAACAGTTTGCCGATCGTAAATAACAGCGAAGTGACCGCTCCGCCCAGTAACACGTCTCGCCACTGCAATGGAATATCTGGCATTACCTTATAAATCGCTGCGAAGATCGCGGTAACCACCACAAACGACACGAGCGAGCTCAGAAAATGAAAAACGCTTGCTTCCCAGCCGGAAATCGAGCCGCTGTTGGCGCTCAATTCGCTGATCCAGGTGCTGATCGCGAGCGAAACAATCAGCAGAAAGCCCACGCCCAGCACCATGGCGAACGAAAACAGCCGCTCCTTAATGAAACTCGTCACCATCCTAAACCCGCTCGTATCCGGTGTCTTGACTTCCCAGATGTAATTGAGTGCCTGCCGCAGCTCAATTACTACGCCAGAGGCGCTGAACAGTAACGTAATCAATCCCAGAATCGTGCCGACAAGTCCGTGCGATTTCGCGTGCGGTGCGTTCAAAAACTGGGTCGCCGCCCGCGCCGCCGCCGACCCCACCAGCGACTGCAACTCCTCGGTCACGTGGTGCTGTGCGGCCGACTCGCCGTACACCATGCCTACGATCGAAACCGTCAAGAGCAACAGCGGAGCCAACGATAACAGCGAATAAAAAGCCAGCGACGCTCCCAGGCGGGTTGCATTCTGGCGATTCCATTCCGTAAAACTGTCGGTCAGCAGCCGCAAAATATCGCGCCACCGGAAACGCAGCAGCGGTTTGCGGTATCGCCGCACTCCTCCCGCTTTGGTCGCGCCCTCCGTCCCGTATGGTTCATAGATGATGTCCTGCTTCTGGTCATCCGCCATCGGAGTTTCCGTTTCAATATCTCGCTGGTCTGACGCTCGGAACGTCCTCCTTCTTACGTTCTTTCTGCTCGGATAACATGGATGTTCACCGTGTCAACAAAACTCGATTCCGTGAAGCTCAAAGCGTCGCAGATCCGCGCCATAACTCGGACGTTCTGCCTTTGTTTACTCGCCCTTGCCGTCGGCAATGGCGCCGCAGCCGATCTTACCGGCAACTGGGTCGTCCGCGAGCCCTTGCCCGACGGAACCTCCCGCCGCACCTATTTCGCGCTCAAACAGGAAGGTTCGCGGATTACCGGCTATATCCGCAGCACGCAGTTCTACTACACCATCACGGAAAGCACCGGCGGTCCCGACGGTTTTACAATCACAGCCGCCGGTGACAACGGTCGGCGCCAGGCGAAATATGAAGGCAAGCTCGAGGGCGACCAGCTCCATCTCACAACCCGGCGTCGTCCTGATTCACCGGTTCTGGAACTCGTGGCCCAGCGCGCTCCAGAGGGTGAAGGCGCCTTGCCGGCCCGCCTGCCTCCGCCTGCGCTCCATAAGGTTCCTTATAACGGTCTCGCCAAAACGCCGCCCATGGGTTGGAACAGTTGGAATAAATTTGCCGGTAAAGTGGACGATCCGGGCGTGCGCGCCGCCGCCGACGCGATGGCCTCGAATGGAATGAAAGCGGCCGGCTATCTGTACATCAACATTGATGACACCTGGCAGGGTGAGCGCGATTCGGACGGCAATATCCGTCCCAACAACAAATTTCCCGACATGAAATCGCTCGCCGGCTACGTCCACAGCAAAGGCCTGAAGATCGGCATCTATTCCTCGCCCGGCCCCAACACGTGCGCCGGTTACGAGGGAAGTTACGGGCACGAAGAGCAGGATGCCAAAACCTATGCCGCCTGGGGGTTCGACTATCTCAAATACGATTGGTGCGGCGCTCGCAGCATTTATAAAGATGATGAAATGCAGGCCGTCTATCAGAAGATGGGCGACGCGTTGCAAGCCAGCGGCCGTCCCATCGTCTTCAGCTTGTGCCAATACGGCCGCGATGATGTTTGGAAATGGGGACCCGACGTCGGCGGCAATCTCTGGCGCACCACGGGGGACATTAGCGATGCCTGGAAGTCAATGGCCAAAATCGGATTCAACCAGAACGATCTCGCCCCCTATGCCGGTCCGGGCCACTGGAACGATCCCGACATGCTCGAAATCGGCAACGGCGGAATGAGCGATACCGAATACCGGACCCACATGAGCCTGTGGTCTATCCTGGCGGCGCCGCTGCTGGCGGGTAATGATTTACAGCATCAAACCGCGGATACGCTGGCCATCTTGACCAATCGCGAGGTCATCGCAATCGATCAGGATCCGGCCGGCAAGCAGGGCACGCGCCTGTCTCAGAACGGCGACAGGCAAATTTGGGTGAAGGAGCTCGCGGATGGTTTCGAAAGCCGTTGGCCTGTTCAACCTGGGTTCCGATCAGGCAACCATGAGTATCAAATGGTCCGATCTCGGGTTGTCCTCCGCGCCGCATCGCGTCCGCGATCTTTGGATGCACAAACAACCATCAATTGATTCCGCCGAGTACTCTGCTGCGGTTCCGAGTCACAGCGTCGTTATGTTACGCGTCTGGCCTTAGGTTTACCTCGCACAGCATGTTTCAAGACTTTATCCAGGACTTGCGATATGCCATCCGGTCTTTGCTCCGTTCACCGGTATTTTCCGCAACGGCAATTCTGACCGTCGCGCTTGGCATCGGCGTCAATACGGCAGTCTTCAACTTGATCTACACCGTATTGATCGATCCTTTGCCTTATCCGCATCCCGAACGCCTTGTGCATGTTGCCGAGACTCACCCGGATTTCCCGGCCTATCAGGTGGCGGCGCCCGACTTTTTCGACTGGCGGAAAACCGCGCGGAGTTTTGATGGCATGGCGGCGTACACGTTTCAGGAGGCAAATAACGAGTTGCCAATTACGGGAGACGGCGATCCGGAGTCCGTGCGGATTGTTCAGGCGTCTTCCAACTTGTTTCCACTCCTGGAAGTTAAGCCGTTGATCGGACGGTTCTTCACGGCGGAAGAGGATACTAACAAATCCGCGGTCGTCCTGATAAGCGAGTCCTTATGGAGACAGCGGTACGGCTCCGACCCCTCCATCGTCGGCCGCAAGGTTCACCTGGTGGATTCGCCGGTCACGGTGATAGGCGTGGTCCCTCAACGCCAGATAGAGCCCAGTTGGGCTCAGATTTGGATGCCCTTATCATTCCTCGATCCTGCTCTCACCCGGACGCGGCGTTTTCACGTGCTGGAAGTGATCGCGCGGCTAAGATCTGGCGCGAGCGCTCAGCAAGCGCAAACCGAAATGAAGACAGTCGCCGGTAGGCTCGCTCGGGCTTATCCTCTGACGAACGGCAAAGTCGGAGTAGCCGTTCTCCCGCTCTCCCTGTGGGCGACTGGTCCCGTGCGCCCCGCATTACTGATCGCGTGGGCCGCGGTCTCATTGGTTTTGCTGCTTGCCTGCTCGAATGTTGCACATCTCGTGCTGGTTCGGACCGTGCATCGGTCGCGAGAGATTGCGATCCGGGCTGCACTGGGAGCCGGTTCGGCGCGCATCACTCGATTCTTGCTCGCGGAAACCCTTCTATTAGCAATCACTGGAGGAATTCTGGGGGCAGTCTTAGCTCGAGTGCTCTTGCCGTTTCTATCCCAATTGGCCCGGGCCGATATCTCGGGGCTCAACTCTTCCGCACTCTCTAGCGCCGCGCTTTTGTTTGGAATCTGCTCAACCGTTCTATGTGCGAGCCTTTTCGCTCTTCCCGCCGTTCTCCACTCGCGACAACTCGATCTGCAAGAGATCATAAGACAAAGTTCTGGCCTATCGCTCGGTCATCGCCGCTCCTGGTTCGGCCCTTCAGTCATTGCCGCCGAGGTTGCGATGGCATTTATCGTCCTCGCCGGCGCAGGATTTTTATATAGAAGCTTCGTAGCATTGCTCGATGAAAAGACGGGTTTCGATTCTAACGGCGTTCTCGCCGTTGAGATTCCGCTCGCTCTTGATTGGGGACGATCTGCAAGAATTTTTGAACAGAAGATTGCCCCTCGCCTTCGCAACATCCCGGGTGTAACGTCCGTCGCCGCGGCTAACTGTGGCCCTATGATGCTGCGCCCGGCGGACATCAGCAGGTTTACCAGGTTTTTCAGCGTAGTTGGCGGAAGATTTGATCCCGATACGGTTCCCGTGGGCCAGGTTCGCTGGATGACACCTGACTATTTCCGCACGTTGCGCATACCTCTGAAGCGGGGACGTCTATTCACGCAGTCCGATATTGGCAAGCCGAGCTACATCGTTAACGAGACGCTCGCACGCCGGTTTTTCCCAAATGAAGACCCGGTTGGGCGGCAATTGTTGAACAATATCGGAGGTCCGAGCCCAAGCGCCGTGCCCATTATCGGTGTTGTGGGCGATGTTCGCGATCTTGGACTTGATATAGAGCCTGTTCCGACTCTTTATGAGCTCGGAGTTTCAAATTGGATGACGCTGCTCATACGCAGCGATGTAAGCCCAGCGTCGCTGCTTCCTACCGTTCGAGCGGCCATTCGGCAGGTAAGCCCTCAAGACGCCATCGCAACGATTGCTCCTCTGGATCAAATCATTCAGAGTTCTGTAGATCGCCGCCGCTTCGCACTCGAGCTGATCGAGGTCTTCGCGGCCATTGGCGCGGCGCTCACCGCGATCGGCATCTATGGGGTCATCAGCTATGCATTGAGCCAGCGCACCGGTGAGTTCGCCATTCGCTTTGCTCTTGGAGCCGAGCGCCGCCACATCCGGCATCTCGTTCTGCTAAAGTTTGCCGCTCCGGCCCTCATCGGCCTGTTCGCCGGAGGCTGGCTTGCTTACGTATTTGCACGCGCTCTGCAAACGCAGCTCTATAAGATCTCTCCAGCCGACCCGTCGGTGCTGGCCCTCTCGGCCGTCGTTCTTCTATTTCTTGTTATTCTCTCCGCTCTCCGCCCGTTCGCGAGAGCGGCGTCCATTTCTCCTGCGGCCGCTCTCCGCGAATAATCCCCTTCAACAGTGCAGAACAGGAATGGACTACGCCCTAATCCCCTCCTAAACTGACGCGAATGTCCCGATTTTCCGTTGAAAGCAGCGACCGAGCGCCGCGCCGCCAAGCCCAAAGTGCTCCCTGTTACGGTGTAATCAGTGACAGGACATTCACACCGTGGACTCTGCGAGAGATTCTCCCTATGTCTGTGAAGCGTGTGATCAAAGGTGTTCACGTCATCCCGATGGGCAAGGCAAACGCCTTCCTGATCGAGGGCGACGACGGACTAACACTGATCGACGCTGGTTATGTAGGTAAGGAAGCAGCCGTCCTTGGGGCGATCCGCGGACTTGGCCGTTCGCCAGATCAGCTCAAGCACCTGATTTTCACTCACGGCCACCCTGATCATATCGGGAGCGCTGCTGCGATCGTGCGGGAAACCGGTGCGAGGACGTACATGCACCCGCTCGATATCCCTGTGGCCGAGAGTGGAGGTCCTTTTCGGCCTTTGAGGGCGGCACCTGGTCTGTTGCGGCGAGTGCTGTGCAAGCTGCTCTACCATCCCGACGAGCGACTGGAGCCGCTAGCCATCGATCAGTCTTTGACCGCTGGGGAAATACTGCCCATCGCAGGCGGCATCGAAGTGATTCATACTCCTGGGCATTGCGCGGGACAGGTCGCACTACTGTGGCGTCCGGGACGAATGCTGTTCGCTGGCGATTTGTGCATGAACATCATGGGCCTCGGTGATCCCGTCGGCTTCGAGAGTTTGAAGGAAGGTCGTGCGAGCCAGCGCAAAGTTGCCACTCTTTCATTCGATTCTGCCGGGTTCGGCCATGGCGAGCCTATCGCCCGCGATGCCTCAATGCGTTTTCGCAATAAGTGGGGCAGCATGGGGACACTGCAAGAAACAGAGAAAAAAGTGGCTTAACGTAACTACAGGGAATCCGAATTTATAGAACCTTTCGGGCTTGACTGCACAGCTTACTACTGCGTGGCAGGGACTAACTTAAAACTTCCCGGATTTCCAGACGGGCGAATGGTCCAACCGGGCGCGATCTGTAAAATCCATCCTGCACCACGAATGGGGCGCGCGTTAGGATCTGTTGGCGCGGGCACGCGTACCGAACGGTTGTCCGGCGCCACCAATGCACCACCGGATTCTACCTGCAACTTCCCCCAATTGGCGGCGAACGTTCCGGTTGGATAATACGTTCCATGCGGCGGGAAGGGAACAAGGTTTTGGGGATTAAAATTCCGGCTCATTTCGGGCGCAGCCGGGAAATCCAGCGTTGGCCCCTCCAAAAACCTGGCTGTCAGGTCGCGCAAGAAGGCTCGGTGACGTTCCTCGCGCTCCTGCTCGGCGGTCGCCACGGCGGAGTAGCCGTAAAGAGCTGCGCGCTCTTTAACGGCTCGTTCCAGATCGTGTGGTGACTGAACACGCAGAGCGGAAATCAGCATGGAATCAAGCGATGGGGCGGAAGCGGCGCGTCCGCGCCATCCCTTCGCATAACGGTCTAGTAGTAACCCGAGAGCCGGACCCGTAGCGTAGCCGAACGACCGCGCAAGGGAATTGCTGTCTTCAAATGTCTCTACGATGCGTGCTTCGCGACTGATATCCTCCCCTGTTTCGCGTAAGGCGACGAAGACACCGGTGTACTCCGCCAGCCCTTCCTGTTTTTCCATGTCAGCTTCCATCGCATCGGTGCCGGGGCAGAGCCGATCCCGATACGTCCGGAACAACATAGCGTCGGCTGCGCTCTGGCGTCCAATCGCGCCACTCGAGCGCAGCGCGCGTGCCAAAGCACGCAGTTCCAGGCGCAACCAGAGTCGTCCCGCTTCGGTGTCAAGAGATGGATCGGGTGCATCTGATGCGCTCAGGCCAAGACTGGGTTGAATGCGATGGAACGACTCATGAGCAAGTAAGGTGAGGCGCTGAAATGGGTCCGTGGGCAACGGTAGCATCACTGTGGCCCACTCCTGTTGTCCCCAGCGGATGGACGTGTTCGATGGAGTGAATTTTTCGGGGAACGCGCCAATAAAGACGTCTTGATATTTTTGAAATTTGCCGCTCAGGATCTGGAGCGTTCGCAATCACGAAGCGAGTCGCCGGGTTCACCAAAAGCATCGGTCCACACAAAGATTTGCCCCATAAGAGCGCCCCATCAGGGTCGCAGACCCGCGCCCATTCCTTCAAAGCCTTAATTGCAGGCGCTGCGTCCGGTGGGATCTCGGCGGCGGCGGTCGCGCACACAAAAATGAGTAAGAGACCCTTCATATTTACCTTTTGATAGGAAAACCCGAGGCCTGTCCAATGACTAGGCTCTCACGCGCGGCTTCCACGACGACCTTGGTCAACTCTCGAGCCTTCAACCGGCCGCGTCCATTTCGCCTGCGCCGCTCTCCGCGAATAGCTCTCCTTGCTAACCTGAAATTTCGCGCAACGCGATCGAACGCGGTCCGGCTTGCCCGTCAAGACCGAAACGCATTCTATTTACTCTTCAAAGGAACACGAACCAACGAATGGAAATTGTGAAGGTAACCGGAAGAGAGATTCTGGATTCCCGCGGCAACCCGACCGTGGAAGCGGAGGTGCATCTTGCCGACTCTACCATCGGTCGCGCCGCGGTTCCGTCCGGCGCTTCTACCGGCGAGCACGAAGCAGTCGAGCTGCGCGACAACGACAAATCGCGTTATCTCGGCAAAGGCGTGCAAAAGGCGGTCGAAAACATCAATAAGAAAATCGCTGCGGCCCTCGTTGGAATCGACGCAAGTAATCAGACATTAGTCGATCGCACCATGCTCTCTCTCGACGGCAGTCCGAATAAAAGCAAGCTGGGCGCCAATGCCATTCTGGCCGTATCCATGGCCGCGGCCCGCGCCTCCGCCGCATCGGAAATGACGCCGCTCTACCGCTATCTCGGTGGCGTCAACGCCCGCGTTCTGCCGGTACCCATGATGAACGTAATCAATGGCGGCGCGCACGCGGACAACTCCGTCGATTTCCAGGAGTTCATGCTGGTTCCGCTCGGCGCGGAAAAGTTTTCTCAAGCTCTGCGCATGGGTGTCGAGACGTTTCACACGCTCAAGGCGGTCCTCAAGAAACGTGGGTATTCAACCGCGGTCGGTGACGAAGGTGGCTTCGCGCCGAATCTGAAATCGAATGAAGAAGCGCTTGAAGTATTGATGGAAGCCATCCAAAACGCGGGCTACCGGCCCGGTGAGCAGATCGCCATCGCGCTCGACCCCGCCGCCAGCGAATTCTACGACAAAGAATCGCGCAAATACGTCTTCAAGAAGTCCGACAAAAGCGCCAAAACCTCCTCCCAAATGGCTGAATTCTACTCGAATTGGGCCCGTCATTATCCAATCGTTTCTCTAGAAGACGGTATGGCTGAGGACGATTGGGATGGATGGAAGCAGTTGACACAAGCGCTCGGGAAAAAAATCCAGCTGGTCGGCGACGACGTGTTCGTCACCAACCCCGAACGCCTCCAGCGAGGAATCGAGCAAGAGGTTGCCAACTCCATTCTCGTGAAGGTCAACCAGATTGGCTCCGTCACCGAAA
This sequence comes from uncultured Acidobacteriaceae bacterium, assembly GCA_963722935.1. GTDB lineage: Bacteria > Acidobacteriota > Terriglobia > Bryobacterales > Bryobacteraceae > Bog-105. The sequence continues at coordinate 106,152 of CAVROY010000008.1, forward strand.
CGCTCGACGCCCTGCGTCTGGCAGCCACTGCAAATTACACCGCCGTGATTTCCCACCGCTCCGGCGAAACGGAAGATGTCTTTATTGCCGATCTCTCGGTAGCCGTCAATGCCGGTCAAATCAAGACCGGTTCCGCCAGCCGCACGGACCGCATCGCGAAATACAATCAGCTTCTGCGCATTGAAGAAGAGCTGGGGGATGCGGCCGTTTACCTCGGCAGAAAAGCCTTCCGGCAATAGCGAACCCGATGCCGAAGCTCAAGCCATTGGTCCTTACCATCCTCGATGGTTGGGGCTTCTCGCCGCAAGTGGAAGGGAACGCCATCGCCCTTGCGCGCAAGCCGGTCTACGATCACTTGATCGAGACCTATCCGAATACCCTGGTCCACACCTCCGGGCCATACGTTGGCTTACCGGAAGGGCAGATGGGCAATAGCGAAGTCGGACACATGAACATGGGTGCCGGGCGCGTCATCTACATGGATGTAACGCGTATCGATCTGCTCATCGCCTCGGGAGAGTTCTTCGAGAATCCCGCTCTGCTGAATGCCATGAAGAAGGCCGAGGGCCACCGGCTTCATCTGCTCGGGCTTTGCAGCGATGGCGGGGTGCACGCACAACTTACTCATCTGTTCGCCCTGCTCGAAATGGCCAAACGGCATCACCTGACGGACGTCTTTGTGCATTGCTTTATGGACGGCCGTGACACGCCTCCGGAAAGCGGCGCCGCGTACATCGAGCAGCTTGAAAAGACGATGCGCGAGCTCGGAATCGGCAAGATCGCATCCGTCGCCGGCCGCTATTACGCCATGGATCGCGACAAGCGTTGGGAACGGATTGAGCGCGCATTCGGAGCCATGGTGTTGGGCAACGGCGCTCCATCTCAATCGGCCGCCGCCGCGGTGCGGAGCTCCTATGGACGGGACGTCACGGACGAATTTATCGAGCCCGTGACCATCGTCAATGCACGCAGCGAGCCCGTCGGGCTCATTCGGGACGACGATAGCGTCGTGATGTATAACTATCGCGCGGACCGCGCCCGCGAGATCACCCTGGCGCTCACCGATTTTTCACTCGACAAGCCATCCCGCTCGCTGGTGCCGAAAAATCTCACGTACACGATGATGACGCAGTATGGTAAGGACTTCGGCCTGCCGTTTGTGCTTCCGCCGGAACATCCAGACAACATTCTTGCCGAAGTGATGGAAAGGGCGAATTGGAAGAACCTCCGAATCGCCGAAACGGAGAAGTACGCGCACGTAACATACTTTTTCAACGGCGGCAACGAAAAGCCCTATGCGGGCGAAGAGCGCGAGCTCGTGGCTTCTCCGAAGGTGGCCACCTACGATCTCATGCCCGAAATGAGTGCAGAGGGCGTCACGGCCAAAGCCGTGAAAGCCATTGAGCAGGGTGGGTTCGACGTGATCGTTATGAATTACGCGAACGCCGACATGGTCGGCCACTCGGGAAAGCTTGCCCCCACCATTCGCGCCTGTGAGGTTGTGGATGCAGGTTTAGGTGAAATCTACAACGCGCTCAAGCGCTGCGGCGGATCTTGGCTTGTCACCGCGGATCACGGCAATGCCGAGAGGATGATCGATCCGGCGACCCATGGTCCGCATACGTATCACACCACCAATCCTGTGCCGTTTATTCTCATGAGCAACGGCTCCGTAGCCCTTCGACCGAATGGCGCCTTGCGGGATATCGCTCCGACAGTGCTCCGCATCCTCGGTCTCGAACAGCCGGCACACATGAGCGGCGAGGATCTTCGAACGCGGCCCGCTGACTAATGTTCTTGGTCGGCAGGCGCTGCAGGCGGGCGGCGGACTGCCGGCACATTCAATTCCTCCACCGGCTGCGCCTGGACCAGCGGAAGCGGTTTCACATATCGTATGATGCCGCGCGAGTCGCGCATCCAATGTTGCGCGATCAATTCGATCTTCACGTTCTCGCGAGAAGGACTGATCGTGGCCTGTCCCGCCGCTCGTTGCAGTAGCGAGAGCGGCGCCTCTTGCTCATCGTCGATGCGCAGCGCCGCAAACACGCAATCGCGCGTTTGGTCTGGCGGCCAGGAAACCAGCAGTCCTGACGGTTGATCTTGAACGTACATCGGAATCGTCGCCGGTGGCAATTGCAAATATCCCCAATAGCCCACCCCACAGCCGATCGCTGCCGAAAGGAACAGCACCAGCGTCAGGCGTAAGTTTGCGCGCACGTTCTGCCGCTGTACTTCTCCCGTTAGCTGCAGAGGAGCGTCGAGGCCATCGAAATATTCCGAACGGCGCCTTCGAATCTCCTCGATCGACGGAAGCGGGCGGGAATAGGGCACCAGATCCATGCCTGGTTCGAAGTCGCTTCGTCTCACAGGCACTGGCGTGTCACGGTGCCTGATGAACGGTTCGGGTGCGTAGTTTTCCGGCACGGTGGTGGGCGTCGTCCCGGGCCCAGTGCTGTGTGGCGCGTACCGGGCTGGAGATTGAATCGGATGAGCCGGGCCGGTGTGTTCCCGTGTCTTTTCAGTCTGCGACGGACGCGCTCCCAATCCCGCTGTTTCGGCAGGAGCGGGAATCGAAGCCACCGGTCCGTGATCCGGCCGGATGCCACGGCCCGGCAAGGGAAGAATCACTGCCTGCTGGCTCGCATCGCGCGGCATGCGTCCGTCTGCGCCGCGTACCAGGAAACCGAAGCGCGTGGGCTGGAACCGCTCGGGTTTCACCAGCAGCATCAGCTTCCCGTTTTCCGGGAACAGCTCATCGAACAGAACCACTTCGCGATCGTTCATCTGCAAAGGCGCGCGCGTATGCGCAACAAACCACCCGAGCACGTCCAGGCCGTTCAACTCCGGGTCGCTCGCGGAGGCGGAAATTTGCTCATGCAGGTTCGCCAGATCGCGCTCAGAAAGGATAAATGAGGGTCCGGATGCATGCTCGCAGTCAATCGGACGGAATGCCTCGATGCTGGTAGACTTCGCGTCCGAGCGGCCGAACAGCAGACCTCCTACCTCGATTCCGCCGTGCGGAATCCGCCGATAGCCTTCGTTTACCTGGTAATCGATCTCATGGAAGACGCCGAGTGAATACGTAATCGTGAACCCTTCCGGTGCATTCCAGAACGCGTACTCGGTATCGGGAGTCGTCGGCGTCATGTAACCCATCCGGGGCGGGCAAAATCGGAAGGCAGCGCAGAAATCGTATTCGTTTCGTCGGATTCGCCCGTGTCCACTTGCAGTGCGTAAAAATATGTGATCACTGCGATGCCGAGTAGCAGCAGCACGATCGCTGTAAGCCAGCGAGCCGAGCGCAGAGTCCACAGTGAGTCTTGCGCGACCACAGCCGCTGTGTACGATACAATTGCCCAGGCCAACCCGAGACTCAGACCCAGCTTCCAGCCCCAGTGCATCAGATCCAAAGCCGCCTGCCCGCCGATCTCCGACCACGCCGTGAAAATTGCGATCACTGCGATCAGAAACTCGAATGCATAAACGAGCCGCAGCAGTCTGGAAGTCATTCTCCGGGCAATCTCATTCTACGATGGAAGTGAAGTAGGTTAAGAACTTACCCTTGCCCATCTCAAGCCACTCTCTGCCCGGCGCGGCAGGCCGCTCGACACCTGCCGATCGCCCCGCCAAAATTGCCATCGAAGGCCTCGAATTGCACCTCGCCCATCCCGACGAGTTGAACGTCTCGTGGGTTGGGCAGGAAGAGGTCATGCGGCAGCTCCTGGCCGCCTGGATCGTCATTGACGAACGCGACGTTCCCATGAATCCTCGCCTGCTTGGTAAGCCGGGCGTCGGAAAAACGACGATGGCCTATGCGGGCGCTCGCCGGCTGGGCCGCGAGGTCTATATTCTGCAGGCTACGGTCGACACACGGCCCGAAGATCTGATCGTCACGCCGGTGATCGAAGGCGCCTCGCAGCTTAAATATGTCGCCTCGCCGCTCGTGACCGCGATGCTTCGAGGCGGCGTCGCCATTCTCGATGAAGGCAATCGCATGAGCGAGAAAAGTTGGGCCAGTCTCGCGCCCTTGCTCGACAGCCGGCGCTACGTCGAATCCATCGTGGCGGGTATCAAGATCAAGGCTCATCCGAATTTCCGGCTCGTCGCCACCATGAACGACGATGCCTCAACCTTCGATCTTCCCGAATACATCCATTCGCGGCTGCAGCCTCAAATTCTCATCGACTTTCCGGAGCGCGAAGAAGAGCTCGCGATTCTTCGCGAGAATCTCCCCTTTTCGCCCGCTGAAATTCTCGAATACGTAACCGATTTTCTTCAGCAGGCGCATGCCGCCGACGAAAGCTACACAGTGCGCGATGGCATCAATATCGCGCGTTACGCGCTTAAACTCGAGAACCAGACCGGACATCCCTTTCGTCTGCTGCTGCAGGCATCTTTACGTGCCGTGCTCGGAGAAGAAGCTTTGCGCTACACCTTACGCCGATAACTAGAGATGGAGATGGTGGACGAGTCCATTTCCGCGGGAACCCTCACTCGCGGCAACATCGCCTATTTTCCCGTAATTGCAGGCCGTATCGAATTCTCGCGTCGCGTTCGAGACTATCTCTTGGAGCGGCGTCCGCGCGTCGTGGCCGTGGAGCTTCCGGGTTCGCTTGAGCGCGAGTACCAAGCCGCCGTCAGTCGCATGCCGCGCATGTCGGTCATCCTGATTCCCGAAGATACTTCGGAGAACGAAGAGGCGGCCACCTACATCCCCGTCGAACCGGGCGATCCCTTCGTCGAAGCGCTGCGAACGGCCCGCGAGATCGAAGCCGAAATCGTTTACCTCGAACCGGCCACTCACGAAAAGCCGCACGTTTCCGCGGCTTACCCCGATCCGCACTCCCTGGCCTCGATCGGCCTTGAGCGCTATGTCGAAGCCTATCGTGTGCACGCCCGTCCTCGCACTCCCGAAATCGAATCGCATGCCTCCGCCATGGCTTGGAAGCTGCAGGGTGCGGACCTGTTCGCTTCCATCTGCGCTGTCATTTCCCTGAACATGCTCGATCCCGTTCTGGATGCAATGGAAGTTCCGCAGGACGAGCCGCCATCGCCCCGCATGCGGCTCTTCCATCGCGCCGAACTCTTCAATTTACATCCCGACTGCCTCGCCGAAGTCACCAGCGAGCTGCCCTATTATCAGGAGCGGTATGAGGACGCACGGTGCGAATCGAAGGCTCTCGAATTCGACCGCCTCCGCTCCCAGCTCGCGCTCCTGCGTGATGCCGAGAAAGAATATTCCATCAATACGGGTGACACGATTCACTCCTGGCAGCGCCTCTCGTTGGCAAAGTTCAGCCGTAACCTGGCGATGACTGGCGGTGAACTCGTTCCGGGCGTATACGATCTCACCCTGGCCGCGCGCTCCATTGTCGACGACAACTATGCTTATGAAGTCTGGCAAATGGCCAACCGCTTTGGGCCTCAACGCACCGAAGATCCCCCGCTCGAAACCTTGAACATCTCGGGCGACGAGGTTTGGCTGCGCACGCGCAAACTGCGTATCCGCCGCCGTCTCCCGCGGATGAAGCAGATGCTGAAGCCTTCCGGGTTGAAGCCTCGCAAACGCGAAAAACAGCCCGGCGAGTGGGCTCGCCAGACCAGCGGTCTCTCCATCTGTTCCTATCCTCCCGAAGATCTGGTGATCGAAGATTATGGTCGTTTCTTAAAGCGTTTTGCCAAAACCATGGTCTCGGAAGAGCGCTCGCACGTAGAACCTTTCACCACCTCCTTGTTGGATGGCCTCGACCTCCGCGAAACCATCCGTAACTGGCGAGAAGGCAAGCTGTATGTTCGCGAGCTGGGGAAATTTTCCGGAGATGTCGGAGCGGTCGTGATCGTGTTCGATGAAGATCGGAATGATCGATACCAATACCTGACCACCTGGCTCGGCGAGCACCAGAACGAATCCGACATGGCCTTTTATTCGACTAAGCCGTTCGAGCACATTGTGGGACCGGGCATCGGCCGCGCGGAATATGGCGGTTTGCTCATGACTCTGCCTCCGCGCCGCATGTATGACGTGTGGAGCGATAGTGACTATGACCTCGCGGAAACCAAAGCCGAGCGCCTGCTCATGGCCGCGCTCGATTACTCCATCGAGCGCCACGTCCTGTACATCGCCGCCAAGCCGCCCCGCAGTATCTTCCGGCAGTTGGCCGCGCGAGTAAACCGCAAGATCGTTTACATTCCCATCGGGCAGCTTTCGCCTACCAAGCTGAAGAAGATTCGCGTCGTGCACGTGCTTGACAGCTACGAACGCCGCGACGACGCCCGGCAATACATCTGGTAAGCTCTTCCCGGAAAATTCCGGGCCGTCGTAGCGCTGCTTTTCAATAGTCATAAGGCCACTCTCCGCGCTCGCCCCCGATTGCCCTTCCTTGAGGCCGGGTGCGGCATTCTGCGTCTTTGTTGCTTAGTGCCTCAATTTTCTGCTGAGAATAGCCGATCAAACATAAAGAAAGGTACGCGTTGGCGTCTAAGGACAGGGAATCTGCGTCTCGGGCGGCCCCTTCAGCCCCATTGCGCGGAAGCTGGTCGCAGCATTGCGACTCGCCATCGGCACGGCCCTGTCTTGTCCCTGTATCACGCGGACTTCTGCTCCTTTTACCCCTCTTAGTACTCCTGGTGTGCCCGCCTGCGCGAGCGAGTCTCGATCCCTCCAGGCCGATCCGGCAGTACATTCATCAAACTTGGCAGACTGCCCAGGGGCTGCCGCAGAATTCTGTCCTGGCAATCGCGCAAACCCCGGACGGATATCTCTGGCTCGGAACCGAAGAGGGTCTCGTCCGGTTCGATGGCGTCCGCTTCACCATCTTCGACAAGCACAGCTCCGGCTTACAGACTAATCAGGTTCAGGTGCTGTATGTCGATGCGAAAGGCAATCTCTGGATTGGAACAAATGGCGGCGGCCTGGGCTGTCTCAGTCACGGAAAATTCTTTGTGTACGATGAGGCGAACGGTTTTCCGAACCAGCCAATCCATGCCTTGTACGAAGACCGCCAGGGTTCCCTTTGGATCGGTACTGATGGTGGCGGTGTCCTTCGCTTGGAGAACGGAAAATTCCGCGCCTTTACGACCGCCGACGGCCTCGCCGATAACGCAGTCTTCTCTATATCCGGAGATGCCGAGGGAGCGCTTTGGATCGGCACCCACCACGGCCTGAGTAAGCTCTCGAACGGTCAATTCTCGACCGTCGGCGCCAAAGAAGGTCTGACCGGCGATTATATTCGTTCTCTGGTTGTCGGACGTCATGGCGTTCTCTGGGTCGGCACCAACGACGGACTCTGCCGCCTGACTTCGCAGGGCGTGACGCGCTTTACTACCGCCGATGGTCTGGCTACCAACACCATTTACTCGCTGTATGAAGATGGAGCCGGGACTTTGTGGATCGGTACCGGAAACGGTGGGCTCAACCGTCTCGCCAACGGAAAAATCGATTCCTATACCCAAAAAGACGGGCTCCTGGGACAGGAAGTTTTTTCCATTCTCGAGGATCGGGAAGGAAGCCTTTGGATCGGTACCGGTGGAGGCGGGTTGAATTGCCTGAGGCGCGGTTCCTTCATTACTTTTTCAAAAGCCGATGGCTTGATCAGCGACATGATCCTACCCGTCTACCAGGATCGGGAAGGCACGCTGTGGTTGGGTTCCGATCAGGGACTGATGCGCTGGAATAACGGACAGATCACTGCCTACACTACTCGCCAGGGTCTTCCCGACAATCTGGTTTTCTCGCTCTCCCAGGATCGGCAAGGCAGCATGTGGGCCGGTACCAGGCGCGGATTGGCGCGCCTCAACAATGGCAAAATCACCGCCTTTACCGACAAAGACGGCTTGCCCAGCGATTTCATTGTCTGCACCTATGTCGACCATGAGGGCGATCTTTGGATCGGCACCCGTGGCGGCCTCAGCCGCTTCGATGGCCACGGATTCGTTACGTATACAACCAAAGATGGCCTGTCCAATAATTTTGTACTGTCTCTTTTCGAAGACAAGCACGGCACTCTCTGGATCGGAACCAGCGGCGGTGGCCTCAATGAATTTAAAAACGGTGTCTTTCGCGCCTACACGGCGCGGAACGGATTATCGAGCGATGTCATCTTCTCCATTTATGGCGAACCGGACGGAACGATCTGGCTCGCGAATGGAGGCGGATTAAACCGCCTGCGGAATGGAAAGATCACCAGCTACACAGCCGCCAAAGGAATGTACGAGGATCTGATTTTCAACATTCTCGACGATCGTCTCGGCCATCTCTGGCTCAGCTCGAATAAAGGTGTTATCGAGCTGAACAAAAAACAGCTCGACGACTTTGCGGACGGCCGCGTCCAAAGCCTAACCCCAACGGTGTATGGCATCGCCGATGGCATGAGAAGCCGCGAGTGCAACGGCGGATTCCAGCCCGCCGGCTGGCGAGCCAAAGACGGACGCCTCTATTTCCCCACAACCGCTGGCTTGGCCATGGTGAACCCCTCCAATCTGTTCAACAGCGACGTGCCGCCCAAGGTAGTCATCGAAAGTGTGCTGGTCGATAACAAACCGGTTGCGGCCGACAAGCCGCTCGTCATCCCGCCTGGAAAAGGTCAACTGGAATTCGAGTTCACCGCGCCCAGTTCCATCGCGCCGGATAAGATCCAATTCCGTTACATGCTGGAAGGGTTTGATAAGGATTGGACGCAAGCAGGCACGCGGCGCGTCGCCTATTACACCAACATCCCGCATGGCGAGTACCGCTTCCGCGTGCGCGCTGGCATCGATGGAATGTGGAGCGCAAATGGGCCGGCCGTCTCGCTCACGCTGCAGCCCTATTTCTACCAGACCCTCACCTTTACCATCTTCATCGGCATCGCCACTGTGAGCCTTTGTGTCGCAGCGTACCGTTTGCGCGTCGACCAGTTAAAAATGCGCGAGCAGAAATTGGTCGAGCTGGTAAGTGAGCGCACCTCCGCACTGCAGGAGAGCGAAACTCAGCTTCGCCGCTCGCGTGATGAGCTGGAGCTTCGCGTCGAAGAACGCACCAGCGAATTGGTGCACGCCAACACGGCCCTCGAAGACGAAATCACAGTGCGGCGCCAAACCGAAGAGGAACTCATCCTTGCCAAAGAGGCTGCCGAAGCGGCGAGCCGCGCGAAAAGCGATTTCCTGGCGAATATGAGTCATGAGATCCGCACTCCTATCAATGGCATTCTCGGAATGACGGAGGTTACCCTCACTACCGGTCTCGATCCCGAACAGCGTGAGTACCTGGAAATTGTAAAGGTTTCAGCCGATTCGCTCCTCGGAATCGTCAATGACATTCTCGATTTCTCCAAAATAGAGGCCCGCAAGCTCACGCTCGACCGTACCCCCTTCCAATTGCGAAAATCGGTCGACGAGTTGGTGCGCTCCCTCGTGTTACGTGCAACACAGAAGAACCTCTATCTGAAAGCCAATGTAGCGGCCGAAATACCGGACGAGTTCGTCGGAGATCCCCTGCGCCTCAGACAGGTCTTGTTGAACTTACTCGATAATGCCCTCAAATTCACGGCCCAGGGTGGCGTCTCCGTTTCGGTGATCCAGGAGGGTCTTTCGGATGGCAAGCTGATGCTGCACTTCGCCGTAAAGGATACCGGCATCGGCATTCCCACAGAAAAGCAGAAAACCGTCTTCGAGGCGTTCTCTCAGGCCGACACATCCTCCACCAGAAAATATGGCGGCACCGGACTCGGTTTGACGATCTCCTATCAGATCGCGGTCATGATGGGCGGTCGCTTATGGGTGGAAAGCGAATCCGGCAGTGGAAGCACGTTCCATTTCACGGCTCGTTTGGAGGTGCTGCCCGCGATCCATAACCCCCCTGCGAATTCCGAGCTTTCCGTTCCGGTGACCGCTTAGGGCCCTGGATTGGATATTGGCGCAACCCTTCTCGCATCTGAACGTCCAAGTTATCGATACTCCCTGTCTGCGCTCGGAAAGCCCCTGGTTCGATATACTTGAACTAAACCTCGTTTTTTCCCGAATCTCATGAATAATCGCTTTAAATGGACCATCGTCGGAAGCTCGGCGTGCGTCGTCGCTTTGCTCTTAATCGGTGCCAATAGTGGCCGCGCAATTGCCGCTGACGACGTGTACGGTCACTTGAAGGTATACACGGAAGTCCTGGAGCGCATTAAGCTCGAATACGTCGAGGAGCCCGACATGAAGAGCGTCACGCTGGGCGCTATTAATGGACTTCTCGAATCCGTCGACCCCTTCGCCAGCTATATGAATGCCGATCAGTTCCGCCAGTACGAAAAAGGCGAGGATTCGGCCAAAGCCGGCGTGGGTCTGATTCTGGCAAAGCGATATGGATACGTTGCGGTCGTCGATACGCTTCCCGGCTCGCCTGCCGACAAGGCCAACATTCAGACCGGCGATCTAATTGAAAGCATCAACAATGTTGCGACTCGCGACATGCCGCTCGCCTATGCCGACCAGTTGCTGCGCGGCGATCCGAATACTCCGGTCGAACTCACCGTGCTTCGCGTGCGCAACCCGGACCCTCAAAAACTCAAGCTGACGCGCATGAACGTAGCGTTTCCGGATGTCACCGCAAAACTGATGCCGGCCGAGGTCGGATACGTCCATGTGGCCAGCCTCGCGGGCGATCGCGTCGCTCAAACGAAAGCGAAGCTGCAGGATCTTAAACGGCAGGGAGTCAAGTACATCGTCCTCGATCTGCGCCATTGCTCCACCGGCGAAGCGGAGAAAGGCGTTACGCTCGCCAACTTATTCCTCGACGGCGGTGAAATCACCTATGTTAAGGGACAGAAGATCGAGCGCAAGGAATTCGATGCGAAGCCCGAGGACGACGCCTGGAAGGGTCCCCTGGTCCTCATTGTCGATCGAGCGACCGCCGGTCCCGCGGAAATCGCCGCCTCCGCGCTGCTCGACGATAAGCGAGCGCAGATTGTCGGCGAGCGTAGCTACGGAGACGCCAGCGTTCGCCAAACCATTCAGATGGACGATGGCGCAGCTCTGATTCTATCGGTCGCCAAATACTACTCGCCTTCGGGAAAAGCGATCCAGGACACCGGAGTTGTGCCCACCGTTCAGCTCGCCGAAAGCGACAATTCACCGGAACTCGATCAGGACGGGAATCCGATTCCCGGAACGGCGCCCAAGGCTACCGAGGACAATTTGCTTAAGCAGTCCATTGACCTCGTCACCGGAAAGACGACTATTGCCGAATTGCGGAACGAGACAAACGGGCCTATCATCAACGACCAGCATCCGATCGTTCAAAAAAGTCCGCAGCAGCCCGAACGGTAATTCAGACCCAAACAGATGCCTCTCTACGAATATCGCTGCGACAAATGCGGCCGGCAATTCGAGGTTATAGAGAAGTTTTCTGATGCGCCGCTCACCACGCACGAACAGTGCGGTGGCCATGTGGAGCGTCTGATCTCGGCCTCTGCGCTGCAATTCAAAGGTAGCGGCTGGTATATCACCGACTATGCCAAGGGCGGGGGCGAAAAAGCCAAAGACGGAGGCGAAAAACCTGCCGATAATGGCTCCGATAAGAAGGCGGACAAACCGGCGGCTCCCGCTTCTTCGACGGGTTCCGATGCTGGCTCCTCATCGACAACGCCTTCCACCAGCAAGCCGCAAAGCACGTCCAGCTCTTCTGAAAAAAAATAGCGTTTCCGGCTATTTCTTCGCCAGCGCGGCGTTCAGAGAACCCTGCCTGTAGCCTTCCAGGTCCAGCGTCACGTACAAAAATCCGAGTTGTTTGAAAATCTCCGTGAGTGTCTGCGCGGTCTCGACATTCATCGCCTTCGGCAGTTCGTCTGGTGCGATCTCGATCCGCACCAGCTCTCCGTGAAACCTCACCCGGAATTGCCGGAAGCCGAGTCGCCGGATCGCCTCTTCGCCTTCCTCAATCGTTTGAATCGTCTCCACAGTCACAGGTGTTCCGTAAGGCACGCGCGAGCTCAAACACGCTGCCGCCGGCCGGTCCCAGGTAGAAAGTCCCGCTCGCCGCGACAACTCTCGGATTTCGGCCTTTGTCAGTCCAGCTTCTACCAGCGGTGCTTGAACCTGGTGCAGTTTTGCGGCGCGCTGTCCCGGACGGTAATCGCCCAGATCGTCCTTATTCACACCATAGATGATCTGTCGATACCCACGCTCGCGCGCATACGCGTCGAGTTCGGTAAACAACTCGTCCTTGCAGTAGAAGCAGCGATTTTTGTCGTTCCTCGCGTAATCCGGGTTCTCGAATTCGTGCGTCGCAATGTACTCGTGCCGGAAACCGCATTCACGGGCGAAATTCTCGGCATCTCGCTTGTGTGAACGGGGAATCGACGCCGAATCTGCCGTGATGGCGATCACTCGATCCCCTAAAACCCGGTGTGCAGCCCACGCCAGATAGGCCGAATCCGTGCCGCCGGAATAGGCGACGATCACTTGCTCGTAAGCACGCAGGATATCGAATAGAAGTTGCTCTTTCGCGTCCAGGTCCCCGCTATCTATTGAAGCTGGCGCAACCTCGAGCGTGACCAGGGTGGCCATAGTTCGAGTATAGCCACCAGGTCCGCTTTAGCCGCTCTACTGCAGCGGCAGCTCGCCGTTTCTCTCACCGTCGTCCACTGGTTCTGGAATAACGGATGCCGCAGCAACCTGGTCGCCTTCTTCCATCCGCACCAGCCGGACGCCTTGTGTCGATCGGCCTGCTTGGCGAATTTCTCCCGATTCCAGGCGGATAATCTTGCCGTCTTTCGTGATGATCATCAAGTCGGTGTTTTCCTTCACCGAAAGGACCGCCACCACTTTTCCGACCTTCGTGGTGGTCTTCATGTTGATCACTCCCTTGCGCCCGCGCGCCGTCAACCGGTACACCTCGAGCGGTGTCCGCTTGCCGTAGCCGTTCTCGGAAATCGAGAGAATCAATCCGTCTTTCTCTACCACTTCCAGCCCGATCAGATAATCGCCTTCCTCCAAATCCATCGCGCGCACGCCACGCGCCTGCCGGCCCATAGCCCGAACTTCGTCTTCCTTAAAGCGAATCGCCATGCCTTCATGGGAGCCAAGGAAGATGTAGTTCTCCCCCGTTGTGATCGTCGCTCCCAGCAATTCATCGGCATCGTCCAGCGCCAGCGCAATGATGCCGCGCGACAGCGGGTTGTCGAACTCCGTCAACTCGCACTTCTTGATCACCCCTTGTCGCGTGACCATCACGATGAACTTGCCCGGCTCGAACTCCTTTACGGGCAGAAACGCCTTCACGGATTCATCCGGCTGCAAGCTGATCAGTCCCGAGACATGCTTACCTTTCCCAGTGGTCGCGGCATCTGGAATCTCGTAGATTTTCAGCCAATACACGCGGCCTTTGTTGGTGAAAATTAGCAAATAGGCGTGCGTCGACGCAATCACCAGATGCTCGACCACGTCCTCGGAACGCGTGCCCATTCCGATGCGGCCTTTGCCGCCGCGCGATTGCCGGCGATAGGTGTCCACGGAGGTCCGTTTCAGATAACCGCCGCGCGAAACCGTCACCGCGACGTCTTCCATTTGGACCAGGTCCTCGAGCCGGATATCGCCTACATCCTCGACGATCTGTGTGCGCCGCTCATCGCCAAAATCTTTCTGTATTTCTTTGAGTTCTTTGACGATCAAGGTCTTCAAAACCTTCTCCGAGCCCAGAATCTCCGAATACTCTGCGATCTGCCGTTGAATATCCGCAAGTTCGTCGATAATCTTCTGCTGCTCCATGCCGGTCAGGCGCTGTAATTGCAGCTCAATGATCGCCTGGGACTGGCGCTCGCTGAATTCAAATGTCGAAATCAAGCCTTCGCGCGCTTCTCGTGGATTCTTCGCGGCACGGATCAACGCAATCACCGCGTCCAGATTATCGAGCGCCTTCCTGAAGCCGAGCAGCAGGTGTTCCCGCTCGCGCGCCTTCCGCAGCAGGTAATCCGTGCGTCGCCTCACCACGTCGGAACGGTGCTCAATAAAGCGCTTGATAACGTCCATCAAGCCGAGCTCACGCGGTTGCCCGTTCACGATCGACAGCATGATGACGCCGAAGTTCACCTGCATCTGCGTGTGCTTGTACAGGTTGTTCAGAACCACCTCGGCCTGCTCGCCGCGTTTCAGCTCGAACACGATCCGCATGCCGTCGCGATCGCTTTCATCGCGCGCGTCCGAAATGCCTTCCAGCTTCTTTTCCGATACCAGCATCGCCACATGCTCCAGCAGGCGTGCTTTGTTCACCTGGTACGGAATTTCCGTCACGATGATGGCTTCCCGATCCTTGCCGATCTTCTCCGTTGCCGCCTTCGCCCGCATCTTCAAGCTGCCGCGACCGGTTTTGTAGTAGTCGAGAATGCCTTGCCGCCCCAAAAGAAACCCGCCGGTCGGAAAGTCCGGCCCCGGCGCCATTTCCAGAATTTTCACGAGCGGCGTGTTCGGATCGTGAATCAGCGCAATGGTCGCGTCTATGATCTCGCGCAAATTGTGGGGCGGAATGTTGGTCGCCATGCCCACCGCAATCCCAGATGAACCATTGATGAGCAGATTCGGTACTCGCGTCGGAAGCACCTCGGGTTCGTGCTCCGTATCGTCGTAATTTGCCCGGAAGTCAACCGTCTCCTTATCGATATCCTCCAGCAGCGCTCCCGCGATTCTCGATAATCGCGCTTCCGTGTACCGCTCTGCCGCGGGTGGATCTCCATCCACCGAACCGAAATTTCCTTGGCCGTCCACCAGCGGGTAGCGCATGTTAAATGGCTGCGCCATGCGCACCAAGGCTTCATAGATCGGCGCATTCCCGTGCGGGTGATATTTGCCCATCACGTCGCCGGTGATCTTCGCGCACTTTCGCGTGGGCCGGTTGTAGTGCAGCCCTAGCTCATGCATCCCCCACAGAATCCGCCGGTGCACCGGCTTTAAACCATCCCGCACGTCCGGCAGAGCCCGTCCGACAATTACGCTCATCGCGTAATCCAGATACGAGCGCTTCATCTCGTCTTCGATGTTGATCGGAATCAGATTTTTGTTGTCGCCGGGCGGAAATAAGCCACCGCCAACCGGACCGTCTTGATCGGCCAAAGAGTGCTCCTAACGAGGGTGGTAAGCGTGTTGCAAATCGTTGCAAACACGAATACTTACTCAAATGAGTGGTATAGCTCTATTCTAGCAGTTCTACTCACGTTTAGCCACCTGAACCAGACCCCGTTCTGCGGGCGTTAACTTCTTGTAATAAACCTGCCCGAAGCTGTGTTTGCCCCTATCTCTCCCTTACACTGGAAGAGGCTATTCCCTGCGATGCTTTCGATCGTTATCCCCATTCACAATGAGGAGCCGGCCATTCTGCCGCTTTACGATCGCCTAAGCGTCGTTCTCGATAATCTGAGGAGGCGTTACGAAATCATCTTCGTCGATGATGCCTCTACCGACCGCAGTTTTGATCTCCTGGCTAACCTCGCCGAGACCGATAACCACCTCAAGGTCGTCCGTTTACGCCGTAATTTCGGCCAGACAGCGGCCCTCGCTGCCGGTTTTGATGAAGCCCAAGGCGACGTCATCGTATCGCTCGATGGCGACTTGCAGCATGACCCGGAGGACATTCCACTGCTGCTCGAGAAAATCGATAACGGCTACGATATTGCGAGCGGTTGGAGGAAAGATCGCGTCGACAATGCCGTCACCCGCAAGCTTCCCTCGCGGATTGCGAATTGGATGATGAAGCGTGCCTCCGGCGTGGACCTGCACGATTTTGGGACCACCTTCAAGGCCTACCGCGCCGAAGTGTTGAAAGACGTCAACCTTTACGGAGAATTGCATCGCTTTATACCGGCCCTGGCGAGCTTCTATGGCGCGCGCGTCATCGAAGTTCCCATCAAGAACATCGAGCGGCCGAACGGCGAATCGCATTACGGCCTGGGCCGCGCCTTTCGGGTCTTCTTCGATATTCTGACCATCGGTTTCCTGCTGCGCTATCTCACGCGCCCGATGCATTTTTTCGGAAAATGGGGTCTGGCCGGAATCGCACTGGGCAGCTTGGTGCTGCTTTCGATGCTCGTCAAGAAAATCGCCGGCCAGGACATCATCGCCGAGCACGGTCCCCTTCTTGTTGCGGGTGCGATGCTGTGGTTTGCCGGTCTGATGCTGTTTAGCACCGGCCTCATCGGCGAGGTTCTGATGCGCACCTATTTTGAAAGTCAGGGCCGACGCATCTACGCCGTCCGCGAAGTCCGTACTCGCAGCGAACACGTGATCGATGGCGCTCGTTAGCTCCTACGACGGCTTCATCTTCGATTACGGCGGGGTGCTCGTCGAGCATCAAAGCGCTGCGGACCAGGCGCGCATGGCCAAGATCGCCGGGCTGCCTCCCGAGTTGTTTACCGAGCTTTATTGGTCCACTCGTCAGGAATACGACAAAGATCTGATCTCCTACACCGAGTACTGGTTCGGTCTTGCCGAGCGCGGCGGTACCAGCCTCACGGCGCAACAGATCGATTCCCTCGTCGAGCTCGATACCCAAAGCTGGATGCAGTTCGATTCGCTGATGTGGAACTGGGTCGGCCAGCTCCGTGCCGCCGGCAAGCGAGTCGCCATGCTCTCCAATATGCCGCGCGAGCTCGGCGAAGCGCTCAAACTTCAGGGTGAACGGCTCGCCGGCTTCGATCACGTCACGTTATCTTACGAGGTCCGCGCCGCGAAACCTGAACCAGTCGTCTATGAAGAATGTCTCGAGGGCATTGGAACCGATCCGGCCCAAACCCTGTTTCTCGATGACCGCATTGAGAATATCCAGGCCGCCGAGCTGCTCGGCATCCGCGCCATTCAGTTCACCTCCCGAGACGACGTTCTGCTGCGCCTTCGCGCTTAGCGGGCATAATGATCCTCCGGCCCACAAGCGCTACACTGGCATCAGCCGAAGGGTAATTTTGATCCGTCTTAGCTTTTCCCTCCTGGCACTCGTTGCAGCGCCCCTATTAGCTGCCCCGCGGCGACAGCCTGTCGTCGTGATTGCTGTAACCGATCAGTACCGCCCGCTGGCGCTCGACCAGCAAAAGATGGCTGGCCTCTTCGGGGAGCGTATTCGCGCGGCTCGCGAGGGCTACCTGGAGCACATCGCCGCGAAAGACCTCGCTGCCTGGCTCGGCAGCCCCGGAGAACGTCCGGCAAACCTCACCGCCATCGGAACATATCTTCAGGCCGCGGCCAATGCCTATGACTATTCACGCGATCCTAATCTCAGGACCGCGATGGATCATGCCGCGCAACAGCTTGTATCGGCACAATCCGGCGGACACCTCAACATCTCCTTCGACAATCCCGCCTCGACTTCCTCCACAATCTGGGGTTATCGCCAGGAATTACTCGGGCTGCTCGCCTACTCCCGGATCACCGGCGATGAAGCTTCTCTAGCGGCATCCAGAAACGCGGCCAACTCTCTCATCAAAACTTTGGGCAACCCGGCCGGCAGTCATGCCTCCGGGATTTCAATTCTCATCGAGCCGCTGATTGATCTGTATCGCTACACGGCTGACAGACAGTACCTCGAATTCGCCAGGCGGCTTGCAACTCTGCTGCACGCAGGCGATCTGCCGTCTGCTCCGCTCCAAGACCGCCTCGCCACTCTGATTGGATTACTCGAGCTGCATCGAACCACTGGAGATAACACCTATTACACTCCCGTTCTTTCCCTTTGGCCCACACTGCGCAACGAACAATTTTTTGTTCCGGCGTCTGCCGCGTGGCCTTCCCGGACCCACGAATCTCCACAAATTGCCGATCCGTGCAGCACGGGGCTGTGGATTCAGCTCACGCTTGATTTGTTTCGGTTGACGGGCCAGCCTGAGTACGCCGCCGAGCTCGAGCATGTTCTCTACAACCAGTTATTCGCCGCGCAAGATCCTAAGACTGGAAATGTATTCACTGCGGTTCCCTTGAATGGCAGCAAGAAACCGGCTTCCTCCCAAGAGCCGTGTGTCGCGAGTGAAGCTTTGGCCATTTCGATGATTCCCTCCATGGTCTGGGGCAGATACGGGAATGGATTGGCAGTGTCGCTTTACACAGCGGGACGTGCGACTTTTCGGCTGCGTCGCCGCGGTACGATTCAACTCTATTCAGAAACGCCTTATCCGGCTACGGGCGAGATACTGCTGCACGTCGAGCCTGCGCACAACATCCAGTTTCCCCTTCGACTTCGCGTGCCCGAGTGGACGAACCGCTTCGTGGCCGACGTCGGCGACTCGCACCTGATCGGCAAGCCGGGCGAGTTTCTTACCATCGTTCGTGAATGGAAACGAGGCGACACGGTGAAAATTGCGATGGATATGAGCGTGCATGTGATCGAACGGCCCGGCAATACGGCCGACGAGATCGCACTCGAGCGTGGTCCGCAATTTCTCGCGCTGGCCACCATATGGAACCCCCGCATACGGGATCTCTCGGCAGCCCGTCTCACCAGTGCTACGCCCACCGCACTTAAATTGAATCCGGTTGAAACCAGATTCCCGGCAAGCTGGGCTGGCTATCAGGCCTATCGCGTGCCGGGAGAATATGACGGAAAATCGCAGCCGCTCATCCTCGTGCCCTTCGCGGACGCTCTGGACTATCGCTTGTTTATCAAAAGGTCCGCTGCCCTTGCTGCTGTTACAGATCAGTAAATACTGAAAATACTGGCCCACCAAGGTCAAGCTACCCGATCAGTTCGATTAGCCCATCGATCAGTTGATTCAGCGTCTCAGTATCAAGCACCGCGATTCTCTTGCCAAGGCGATCAACAGAAATTGTCCGAATCTGCGAGATTTTGACCCAGGACGGCTTCGGTAGGATTTCAGGAGGAAGTGCCAGTGTCAACGGGAAGCCAGCTTTCTGCGGCTGACTCGTGATTGCCATCGCGATTACCGTTTCGGATTTCTTGTTGAACAGGTCATGGCTGAGGACCAGAACAGGTCGGAGCCCAGCCTGTTCGTGGCCGCGAGCCGGGTTCAAGTCCGCCCAGTAGATCTCGCCCCTTAGTATTCGGGCCAAGCGCGGTCACCCAAACCTTGCTCGGCCAACTGCTTTTCTTCCAGTGCATCGATCTTTGCCAGTTCGCGCACTAGTCGGGTCCGCTTCTCCCGCTCGCTCAATAGATTCACTGCGGATTGCAGCGCCCGGCTTCGATTAGGATACTTGCCCTCTCGGACCCACCTATCGAGATCCGCAACTGTCCTGTGATCTAAGGTGACGGCGATTTTCTGAACCACGTCAGTAGTATGACAAAACATCCTACCCGATTTCAAGTGGTGCCTGGCACATAAACTGCCGGTTTAGGAGATTACGCGCTGCGAAGCTCTGCCGTGCTGCGGGACCAGTAGCTTTCAAATAATCCGCACATCGCCTCTGCAAAGCCCTCGTGCTCGAAGACCACCGCCGTCCAAGCCGGTCGCGTCAGCACCGGATCGAGCAGCGCCACCAACCCGCATTTTCCATCGAACAATGCAAGCTTCAATGGCAATCGGTCCAAAAAGCGAATCTCTATACCGGCTTCGCGGTATTCGTTTAATCGCGCGCTATGCTCGACATCCATCGGTGCTGCTTCGATCAATAATCTGCACCGGATTCCGCGCGCTGCCGCTTCTTTAACGAACTGCTCGTCAAGCGGGTCCACCGCGAACGGAGGCCTGGAGAACTCCGCGTAACCATGCGCTGCCGTTTGCAGCATGCGCCGGTAGTGAATCGCCGTCTGAGTCGGGTCGTTGACAAGGTTCAGAAAATCGAGCGTGCCACGGCCCCCTTGGCCTTCGAGATACGCGGCTCGGAGGTCTTCAATCAGACCGGAAGCCAACCGCGCCTGCTCCGTCAGCTCATTCTGCAGTAGCTTACTGCGCCGCGCCAGGTAAGCCGGAATCGCAAGGCTCGGATCTACCGCGGAAAATAGCTTGGTCTTCTCCTGGACAACCTGCGCAAACCCTTTCTCGACCAAGCTGTCCAAAACTTCGTAGATTTTCTGCCTGGGTACGTGCGCCCGCGCCGCGAGTTCCAATGCTTTGAATCGCGGATGTCCCATCAGCACTAAGTATGAGCGCGCCTCGTAGGCATTGAGCCCGACCTGTTGCAGCTTTCGCCAATTGAGCTGATATTCGGGCAGCGCCGAATCCCTGTTTTTCACGAACCGAAGAACATATCACAAATCGAAGTGGGATGTCTCACTGCATTTCTTCTCGTAAACCAGTCGCGCCGCGGCCACATCCTCAACCGCGACTCCTAGCGATTTGTAAATGGTTGTGCGCGACTTCGGTTTCGGCGTGATGCCCGCCAGCAACTCACCCAGCTCTGCGTAAATGGCCGCGCCCGATTGAACGATATCGGCCGATTCGCGCGTTGCAGCTTCCCTCGATTCGACGATCACCGCCGATTCGCGCATGGCTTGGTCGTCGATCTCCCGGCTTGGTCCGATAGCTCCTACTGCATTGACGTGGGCGCCCTCCTTCAACCATCCGCCGTGCAAAATCGGCTCTTCCGAATGTGTCACCGTTACGACGACATCCGCCCCGCGAACAGCTTCCTCGGCGCTCATGGACCGTGCGCCTGTCTCTTCCGCAAATTTCTCCGCGTGCCCCGCATTCCGGCTCCACACGCGTATTTCTGCAAACTCCCGCACCAGCCGTAGGGCCGCGTAATGCGTTCGCGCCTGCACGCCGCTTCCCAGAATCGCGAGCACTCGCGCGTCCGGCCTGGCAAGTTCGCGCGTGGCGATCGCGGAAACCGCCGCCGTGCGAAGTGCCGTAATGACACGGCCGCCGAGTGTCGCCAGCGGCTCGCCGGTTTCCGCGCGAAAGAGCTGAATCATCGCATTATGCGTCTGCAGATGGCGTTTTGAGTTAGCCGGGAAAACCGTCACCAGCTTGGTCCCGATCACCTCGCGATAAACCGCGGGCATAATCCCGAACCACCCGTCGTGCTCTTCAATACGCAATGAATTACGCAGCGGTTGTGTCACTCGGCCGGTCGATAACTCCGTTAACGCGATCTCCATCTCTTCGCGTAACTCGGTCAGATCCAGCAGACGTTCAACTTCGTCTTCGGAAATCAGCAGCATTCAACCTCCACGCACTTAATGAATGTGATAGATTGCTCCTGCCTTCATCACGGCCTCTATCCTGCGTGTTTGGCGAATGTCCCCGGAAGGATCGTTCTGCAGCACCACCAGGTCCGCCACTTTTCCCGGCTCGATCGTTCCATAGTCGCGCTCTGCGCCTACCGCCCGTGCGCCTTCGTACGTCGCGGCGTAAATCGCTTCCAGCGGTGTTAACCCGCATTCGGTCACCAGCAACTCCATTTCAGTATGGATATTGGGCAGATCTTCTTTGCGAGGGTTGGCGAAATCGTCCGTTCCCGCTACCAGTTGCACGCCAAGTTCATGCGCTCGCTTGGTAACTTCATGCGTCCAGCGCCAGATGGGATCCGAATCGTCCCGGTGCGCCAGATGAGTGACGAAAAGCGTTTCGTCGAGCATGGTTCCGCGCGCGTGCATCAACTGTAAAAGAGCCGTAATCGCCGGCCCATTCACTGGACTGCTGCTGTAGTCGATCCCATCGCCGCGCCGCGCTTGCTCGTATGACTCTGGCGGTTTGCTCATTCCTTCCGCTCCCAAATAGACGCTGTGCGAAACCACGTCAACGCCCGCCCGTACGGTTTCGCTGGGCCGTGTTGGAAAGATCGCCGAATGACTCCACACCCGCAGACCCTCGCGATGCGCTTCTGCAGTGGCTTTCTCGACCAGATCAGGTGTGAGGTCGGCATAAATTTTCAGACCCGTGGCGCCGGTCGCTTTTCCCGCTGCGATAATCGCCGGAATATTCGATTGCGGCGTAATGGCGTGCATCCAGGCAACTTCGCCCGGCACGCCTCCGTGCGATGCGCCTTTCGCGCGCGGATCCCGAAACCACTCGGGTCCGGCGACCAGCGTCGAAAAGTAAATCCGGGGACTCGCCATATTCGGTTGTGCTGCGCGTTGTGACATGTCCCGGAATTGGATCGCGTCGCCGCCCATATCGCGCACCGATGTGACGCCGCCCATGAAACCAAACCGCAGCAACTCGTCGGACGCCGGTTGGTCGTAAGGCCCGGCCGTCAAATGCACATGGCTGTCGAATAATCCTGGGATGATCGTCATGCCGTGCAGATCCCAGATCGAAGCGTCGCGAGGCAGTTTTTCCGCTGCCGCGTCGTCAACCGACGCGATCCGCCCTCCACTAATAACTACTGTGGCGTGCGCGCGCGCCGTTCTACCCGTTCCGTCGATCAGGTTCACGTCCTTCATCACCAGCGTGGCAGCCGCTGGCTGTTGCGCGAGCAGGGCAGGGCAGAACGCGAGTACTGCCAGCGCGGCGCGGATTCGCATGGGTTCATTGTATGGTCGTCCGCCTCTTCGCCCTCTGCCGCGCGCAATTTATCCGCCTGAACGGATCAGCCCTGCCTTCGAGACAACACTGCTAGACTTGTGGCTGACAACGATCCGCGAGTCTCTCGAATGCTTCACTCCGACTTGCCCGTCACGCTCGGCGCTTTGCGCACCAGCCGGTTTTTCGATCAGTTTCAGCCCGACCGGACCCTCAAGGAAGAATTAAGATCCAACCTTATTTGCAAGCTGGATCGCGGCGAAACGCTGTTTCCCGGAGTGGTCGGATTTGACGATACGGTCATACCGCAAGTCGTCAACGCCCTCCTGTCTAGGCATAATTTCATTCTTCTCGGCTTGCGTGGTCAGGCGAAAACGCGCCTCGCACGGATGCTGACGCGCCTGCTCGATCCGCGCTTGCCCTACATCGCCGGTTGTGAAATCCGCGATCATCCGCTTCGTCCTATTTGCAAACAATGCCGTGCCAAGGTCGCTGAGCTGGGCGACCAGACGCCGATTGCGTGGCTTACTGCCGAGGAGCGATATATCGAGAAGCTCGCTACTCCGGACGTCACCATCGCCGACATGATCGGTGACATCGACCCGATAAAAGCCGCACGAACCGGACAAGATATCTCCAACGAGCTGACCATTCACTACGGTCTGCTGCCCCGCGCCAATCGCGGCCTGTTCGTCATCAATGAGCTGCCGGACCTCGCCGGCAAAGTGCAGGTCGGTTTATTCAACATCATGCAGGAAGGCGACGTCCAGATTAAGGGCTATCCCGTCCGGCTCCCGCTCGATGTGCTCCTGGTATTCACTGCGAATCCGGAAGACTACACGGCTCGGGGTAAAATTATCACCCCGCTCAAAGACCGCATTGGAAGCGAGATCCGCACACACTACCCGCTAACTGTGTCGCAAGGCATGGATATCACCCGGCAGGAAGCCTGGACGCGCCGGCGTTCGCCCGTCACGATCGAAATTCCTCCGTACATCCACGAAGTGGTCGAGCAGATCGCCTTTCTCGCCCGGGAAGATAAGCGAGTCGACAAGCGTTCCGGAGTTTCGCAGCGCTTACCCATCTCGGTCCTCGAGAACGTCACTTCCAATGCTGAACGGCGCGCGCTCAGAACCAAAGAGTCTTCCGCGGTTCCACGCATTCTCGATCTCTATGCAGCCCTGCCGTCCATCACTGGAAAACTCGAGCTCGAATATGAAGGCGAGCTCAAAGGCGGGGATGCCGTCGGTCGCGAGCTGATTCGCAATGCCGTCGGCAAAGTCTACAACTCTTATTTTGATGGCGCCAATGTGCGTCAGGTGGTCCAGTGGTTCGAGCTAGGCGGTTCGCTTCGCCTTGACGAAGAAATGTCCACGCAGCAAATGCTCGATCAGTTGAACCGTATCCAGGACCTTCTTCACCTCATCAGAAAACTAGGCCTTTCTGAGGACGAGAGCGATGCCATGCGCGCTTCCGCGGGCGAATTCATCCTTGAAGGTTTGTACGCTCACAAGCGTATTAGCCGGAATGAGGAGCTCGAATTCATTGCCGGTGAGCGGCCTTCTCGCGAAGATCGGTTCCGTGATGAACGTGAGGATACGCAACGCCGCGGCTTCGACTCTCGCCGTGGCGGCGGTTCGGGAGGCGGGCGCCGGAATCTGAACTGATTCAGCAGCGCAGTCGCTATGCGTCGGATCTCCTACACCAAATATTCCGAAGAGGATCTCGGAATCGAGATGGAAGATCTCTTGCGAGCTCTTTCCGGCTACTTTTTGCAAAGCGGTTACCAGGATCCCTACTTGCAATTCACCGAGATGAACCAGCACACGCTGGACGATCTCAAACGCGCCATCGAGCGGGCTCTCGAAAGCGGCGAGCTCTTCAATTCGGACCAACTCGAACAAATGCGGGAGCGCCTGCAGCAGATGTCCGCTGAGCAGCGGGAACAGTTGCTGGAACGTCTCGTCAACAAACTCGAACAGGCCGGCTATATCAATACCGAGGGACCTCCTCCCGAGTCTCCTTCCGCTCCCGGCGGCGACGGTGGTCCGGAGACTCAGGTACAGTTTGAAGTCACCGGCAAAGCCATCGATTTTCTAGGTTTCAAAACCTTAAAGGATCTCCTGGGCTCGCTTGGTAAATCCAGCTTTGGAGCCCACGATACCCGTGATCTCGCTACCGGCATCGATGCCAGCGGCGGCGCGAAATGCTACGAGTTCGGCGACACGCTGAACCTGGATGTCAGCGCCACGCTTTTCTCTGCATTCGCCCGCGAAGGCCTGAAGTTTCCGCTGGATCTTGAATATTCCGATCTCTACGTTCATCAATCGGAATACCAAAGTTCCTGCGCAACCGTGCTCATGCTCGATTGCAGTCACAGCATGATTCTCTACGGCGAAGATCGCTTTACTCCCGCCAAGAAGGTCGCTCTAGCCCTTTCGCATCTGATCCGCACCCAATACCCTGGCGACTCGCTCCGCTGCGTGCTCTTCCATGACACTGCCGAAGAAATGCGCTTGTCGGAGTTGGCCCGCGTCCAGGTCGGTCCTTACTACACTAATACCCGCGATGGCCTCATCCTTGCTCAACGCCTGCTTGCGCAGGAAAAGAAGGATATGAAGCAAATCGTGATGATCACCGATGGAAAACCATCGGCTCTGACGCTTGAGGATGGTCGCATTTATAAGAATGCATTCGGCCTCGATCCATTAGTTATTAGTCAGACCCTCGAAGAAGTTGCCCGCTGCAAGAAACGAGGTATTCTCATTAACACGTTCATGTTAGCGAGCGACTATGGCCTGGTTCAGTTTGTCCAGAAAGTAACCCAGATGTGCTCGGGCAAGGCATACTTTACTACGCCATACACATTGGGGAACTACTTACTAATGGACTACATGAATCGTAAGACCCGAACGATCCACTAAGGGCGATCACCCCTAGATCCCTGGCAAAAACTGGACCGCGCGCGTAGCGCGCGGTTCCGAAATGAAGCACCTGTGGCGTTGCTGCGCACGAGCGGGCGAATTGGAGCGTGATTCTGGCGGCGATTGGGGCCGTATCGGGTGCCGACACGGTGGAATTCGCGGCGAAGTATCGTTCTTTTTGCTCCTGGAGGCGAACTTCCGCTGTCACCACCTTGTAAGGATGGAGCTCGTTGCGTTGCGCGTGCTGTGTTTCGCGACGTTCTTCCTGGGTCTGCGCCCGTTTCTGCGAAGCAAAGCCAATCTCGGCTTGCCGCCTTTCTTTTCTTCTCTTTGCCAGCTCACTGGCGGCGCGCTGATAGGCCCGATCCTGAGCCGTCTGATAGCGGATGTAGAGATCGATATCGGCGCGCACGCAGATTCCTTCTTCGCCGTTGGCGATGTCTTCGTCCGAGCGGGGCTGGACCAGGAAGCAAGCTTCCTGGAGGCGAACCGCGCGTTCCGACGTCCAGGTGTGGCGGACCATTTTGGCGACCAGTTCGCGTTCCACATCGTCAGCCGGCTGTTCGGCTTGCATATAGCGCTCGAGCAGGTCGTCATACTCGGACTGGCTTTCACATTCGAGCACTTTGAAGGTGCCGCAAAGACCGTGCCTGCGGCCGTTTTGGGAGACCTTTTCCCGGCCCGTGTCGGTGCGGGGCCCGGTACTTTTTTGCGCGTTGGCGCGGTTGGCTGCGACCTGAGACTTTGAAGGCATAGTTCTTAGTTAAAGGACCAAGAACTAAGAACTGCTTAGCGGGCCCGCTAAGTGGGAGCAGGCCCGGGAGATCGGGATTTTCGAAACTTCTGTGAACCGTTCTAGAAGCTGATACCCAGCAGTACATCTCCTTGATCCAGGTTAGTCCGGAGCCCCGAATATTGGAACGCCTCATTAGCCCAACGCGTATACCGCGCTTCGGGAGTAAGCTCGAACGGACCCTTCTTGAACGTGATGCCAAAACCCGCCACGCCGCCGAAACTGTTCCGATTGTGTAATGCAATCGAATTGTTTCCCAACTGCGGAATCACCAAATCGGTAGCAAAGGTCGTTTGGTTGATGGTCGAAATGTGCCGCAAAGAGGCGCCGAAGTCAACAAATGGCCGGAAATGTCCGGCCCTGAGGTTGTACTTGAAAAGGCCCGGTACTTCCCACCAGTTAAAAGTCGTGGGTCGATAAGCGATTGCGCTGCCGAACGGCAGGCCGCTATCGAATCCGCCGCGCTTATAGATTCCGTCTATCTCAAATCGGAGGTGATACGGAAGATGAAATTCCGAGCTCACGCCGAACTCATAACGTGGTACCGCCGAACTGAAGGCCGACCCGGGGATAGTGTTGCCGAATTCCGATGTATTACCGGCATTCAGCATCTCAGTTACCGGAATGCCTATTTTGAATCCTAAGCTGACCGGCTTCGTCTCTGTATCCTGACCGTACAAAGATGCCGCGCCAAATGCGACAAGTGCCAGCGTACATATTTTAATAGTCATACTGCTCCTCCCAAAAAACTATGATGTTTGGAAAATACTTCCAAATAGTGAAACTGTGGCTCATAATTCGACCCGGAATTATGATTGCCGACTAACTCTCAACAGAACTGATGAACGCCGAAAGGCCCAGGTTTCGGTATTTCTCATAACCTGGAAATTACAGGAGGGGCGATGAAGAAAAGGATTATATCTGATGTAAGTAGCTGTGAGGCCGATTATGAGTTCGAAAGGAATATAAAACCTAAATAGATGCTGTAGACCGTAGGTAGAGCAAAAAGCGAACTGTCGACGCGATCTAACATACCGCCATGGCCGGGTAACATCGTCCCACTATCTTTCACTTCAGCGCCTCGTTTTATGGCAGATTCCGCAAGATCTCCAAGCTGACCTGCAATATTCCCGGCAATCGCCAGGATCATAATTTCCCACCATGGAAGTTGAGGCATGACCTTACGTAAATAGAGCAGGCCAAAAATGACTCCCGCTGCGACGGAAGCGACCGCTCCCTCCCAGGTCTTCTTCGGACTCACTACGGGCGCGAGCTGATGCCGCCCCAATCGCCTCCCGATGTAATATGCCGCTGTATCCCCAATCCAGTTGACCGCGAGCGCAAAGAACAGCAAGTGGACGCTAACCCGACGCAGGTCGATCGCCAGGCGCCATGGCGCAATCGTGTAGAAGGCCCCCAGCAGCGCGCACGCAATTTGCGGCAGGATATCGCGCAGATTGTCTTGCCTGAGCGATAACGAAAACGCAGCAAGCAACAGCAGCAAGATACCCAGGGCGGCCTGCTGCGGCCAGAAGAGAATCAGCAATCCGGCGAGCGCCCCGAATACGCCCGGCTTCTGGATTCCATATCTCACGACGAGTCCGGAGAATTCGTAATAGCAGAGCAGGCCCATCAGAACGGCTGCCGCTGCAAATACGGGATGCGGCGCCCAGAAGATCAGGTAGAGAGCGACTGCAAGCAGCGCGAACGCAGTTAGCAGTCGCTTCATTCTGTCTTTAGATTAATTGGCGACCTCTGGGTTGGATCAGGCGAGCGGCAATTCAACCGCTTCTTCTTCGATCAAGAGCGTTGCGTCTTTCAACGGAAGCGCCGGTCCGCGCGCCAGCCCGCCAAATCGGCGCTCTCGATTCTGATATTCATAAATTGCTTCGAGCAGCTCCGTCCGCGTAAAATCAGGCCACAGTGTCTCGGTAACATACAGCTCCGAATACGCGATTTGCCAGAGAAGAAAATTGCTGATCCGCATTTCGCCCGATGTCCGAATCAACAGGTCCGGATCTTTTAGCCCTGCCGTGTAAAGGTGCCCAGAAATCCCTTCTTCGGTGATTTCCAGTGCGTCCAGATTCCCCTCGGCGCGCGCGTTTTCAATCATCGCGTTCACCGCGTCCACTAGCTCCGTGCGCCCGCCATAGTTGATGGCCAGGTTCAGGCGCATCCCCCGGTTATTCGCGGTTCTTTCCCGTACCGACTGAAGCTCGGCTTGCACTGCCGCCGGCAGCGACTCCAGCCTTCCGATCGCTATCAGTTGAATATCGTTCTGCATCAGGCGCGGCAGTTCCCGTCGCAGATAATAGCCCAGCAAACGCCACAGCCCCTCGATCTCATGTCTCGGCCGCTTCCAGTTCTCCACCGAAAACGCGTACAACGTCAGCGCTTCCAGACCCAGCCGGGCACATGTCTCGACCACGGTTCTCACCGCGTCCACACCGGCCTTATGTCCCAGGATGCGGGGAAAGTTACGCTGCCTCGCCCAGCGGCCATTCCCGTCCATAATGATTGCGATATGGGCCGGGAGGCGTTTGGTATCTAGCTGCTTTGCAATCCGCCAATCGCGCTCGCCGGGAGACAGGACCTCAAGCAGTTCCTTCATAGCGTAAAGCTCTATGGTACACCAAGGCCGCCCTCCTTCGCCTCCGAAAAAATCCACATTTGCCGCTTCTCCGTCGCTCTCTCAGAGCGTCTTCAATAGCGGCAGAATTGCTGCGCCTGCACAAAGAAAACTGCCAAATGGCAGTTCGGCTTCCGCGAGCTTTTTGTGAGCTGCGAGGACATAGATCACGCCCACCACGGAACCGGCCACCGCTCCCAACAGGAGCGCCAGCAGACCATTTTCGAGTCCCAGAAAAACTCCGAACATCATCAGCAGTTTCACGTCCCCCAAGCCCAATCCTTCGCGTTTGCGCAACACGTGGTACAAAGCGCCGGTAAGCCAAATCGGTACGGCCAAAAAGATTGCCCCGGTAACCGCACTGAAGAGAGACCGTCCCCAGTGCGGCCATCCGGGAACCAGGAGCGGGGCGAATGCGCCCGGCACCATTGTGAATCGCGCGAAGATCAAGCCAGTGATGGTGCCGCCCAGCGTGAATTCATCCGGGAGGATCTGTTCTTCCAAATCGGTCCAGAACAGAACCACCAGCATCGCCTCGAATAGCATCCATTTGAGCGCCAATAGACTCCAGCCATATCGCGCCGCCACACCCGCAAAGAGTGCTGCGGTAACCAGTTCCACAATCGGATAGCGCAGCCCGATCTTCTTTTCGCATTGCCGGCATCGCCCGCGCAAAAGCGCATAGCTCCACACCGGTACGTTGTCGTACCACGCAATGGTGTGCCCGCATTCGGGACAGAACGATCTGGGCGTGACCACCGACAGGTCACGCGGGACCCGGTAAATACAAACATTTAGAAAGCTCCCGAATAACAGCCCTGCCACGCCTGCGGCGATCCAATAATAGATCTGAAATTCAGCCGGCAAGTGCTCTCTCGTAAGAGGAGACCGTTCGGCGCACGAGATGCTCCTTCGTGAAGCACTCCGCAACCCGCGCTCGTCCGTTTTCTGCCAGGTTCCGCCGCAGCTCCCGATCCGCCATGACCCGGCGCATCGCCGCTGCGATTTCCTGCGCTTCATTGCGGACGAAGATTCCCGAAATGCCGTCTTCAAACACCTCCGTCAAACCGCCGATGCAACTCGCGATCACCGGAACGCCCATGCTCATGGCGAGCAAAGCCGCCGATCCAAGACCTTCCGATTGCGTGATGTATACGAACAGCGAAGCCGTCCGCAGGTCCTCCGGTAGATCTTTCGAAAACACGACGCGCATTCCCGCCAGCGTGGCTGAGCGTTCCACCAGGTCTCGTCCTTTTTGTGCATCGTCCGTCTCGAGCGAAACCACCGGACCTGCGTCGTTCCACGCGCGCTCACTCGGTCCCGTGCCCACGCCGTCGTAAACCACGTCGATCTTATCTCGCCGCACGCCGGCGGCCAGCAGTTGCTGCGCCACAAATTGCGAGACCGCCAGAAATCTCGTCGCGCGGTGATATTTCCATACCGATGCCACCGAGCGTTGGACCGGAAACGCGACCCTCCTCGAAACCACGAATCGCCGGCGCGCCCCAATCGCTGCAATCGTGTGCGCCCGCGCATCGTGTGCATGCACGATGTCCACGCGCTTCGAGAGTTGCCAGAGCTGCTTCGTCTCGGCCGGGTACACCGCGAAGCCCGCGGTCGTCGCGGCGTGGCCCAGCGGCGCTTTCTCGCGCGCCATAACTATCGATTCGTGTCCCGCACCGCGCAACCCGTTCAGCAGCAACAACACTTGATGTTGTCCGCCCCGCATCTCGGCTCCCGTGTCGATGTGCAGAATGCGCACTACAATTTCCGGCCGGGACTCATGTGACGCGCCTTCGAGTATTTCAAAAAGTTGTACAAGGCCGCCATATAAGCGATTGTCAGCCCTTCCACGCCGTCCAGAAATCCAAGCTTGACCAGATACGTACGCACAAACGTCCAGGGCGGATCCAGCAGAAGGCTGCTGAACGTCACCGATTTGCCGCTCGACACCAGCTCTTGCGCCGCCAATGTCGTGTAGCTGTCCATGCTCCGCAGGTGCTCGGAAAGCGAATTACACGTGAAATGAAGCAAGTTCGATTTTAGATGTCCCACCGAACCCTCCACCCGCACGGATTCATGCACGAACTCGCCCACCCACTTCGCTTTTCGCCGGTCAAAAAGCCTGACCTTCCGGTCCGGATACCATCCGCTGTGTAGAATCCAGCGTCCCAGATATTGTGCCAGCCGAGGCATTGTATAACCATCGTGCCCCGGTCCCGATTTCTTGATCTGCCAGATTTCGGCTTCCAGCGCTTCACTCAGGCTCTCGTCGGCATCGAGCGAAAGAACCCAATCGTTCGCCGCCAGTTCCGCCGCAATGTTCTTCTGTGCCGCGTAACCGTGCCACGATGCCTCCACAACATGCGCGCCCAGATTGGTTGCGATCTCGACCGTTCTGTCATTCGATCCGCTGTCCAGTACCAGAATCTCGTCACAGCATCGCAAGCTTTCGATCACGCGCGGTATATTCCGCTCCTCGTTAAACGTGATAATCGTGGCCGAGATCTTCATAGACGAGCTACTTGATCTCGAGAGGCACAATCGCGAGCGAAACCGCAAACAGCAGGAGAGCGCCCAGACCCATTGCCCGTCGCCGCCCGTCGAGCGGCTCACTATCGTAAATCAGTGGATGACGCCGGACCAGAAACAACACCACTGCGCCGATCCACCAGGGCCAATACAAAAAACCCAATAACACCAGCACGCCTGCAAAGATGCGCGTCACCACGCGATGCACTCGCTCGCCGAATAACGCGTACAGGATGTGACCTCCATCCAGTTGACCGGCTGGTACCAGGTTCATCGCAGTAGCGAGCAGTCCGGCCCACGCGGCAATCGCCATCGGATGCAGACAGATGTCGCGCGACGATATGCCTGGAAAACGCAGCCATTCCACCCATCGCATCAGCACTGGCATTCCAAACGCGAACGGTCCACTGGCCTGGATGCCAGGGGCCACGCGCGAGAGCCACACGCCGGCAAATAAGAATGGCAAAAGCACAATAAAACCAGCGATTGGTCCGGAAGCTCCGATATCCAGAAGGCTCTTTCGATTGCAGATCGGCGACCGCATCAGGATAATCGCTCCTAGCGTCCCCAGTAGTGTCGGCGATGGGCCGAAGTAAGGCAAGCTCGCACGAACTCCCCAGCGCCGGCACGTAAAATAGTGCCCGAATTCGTGTGCCAGAAGAATCAGCAGCAGTGGAAGCGAGTAAATCAGCCCGGCCGAAATTCCCGCTCCGCCGTGCAGCAATCGCTCATATCCCTTCGCAATCGCAGCTTCATCCAGCGGTCTGCCGGCGGAATAGCTCTCCGCCAGCGCACTTCCAAAGCTCGTCGTCGTTAATAGTGTGAGAACGAACAGTAAGACATGCAGCCACCACCTGCGCGGCATTACTGCAGCGTCTGTAGTTCCTTGCCCGGTTTGAAGCGGACCGCCTTGCCCGGCGGAATTGCTACTTCGGCGCCCGTCCTGGGATTTCGCCCGATGCCCGTCTTCCGCGGTCGTACGTTGAAGATCCCGAACCCCCTCAGCTCGATCCGGTCGCCTTCACTCAGCGCTTTCTTCATCGTTTCAAAGACGGTTTCTACCGCCATCTCCGCCTTTGTCTTCGTAATACCCGTTCGGTTTACGACCTCGTTAATGATATCTAGTTTGATCAAGGCGCCTCCCAAACTGCCATGCCGCCGTGATGTATTCGGGAACTCTTCGGGCCGCCCGGCACGATTGCAGCAATCTCAATGATAATAAGGAGCTTAGCGCAATGTCAATGCGTCCGGCGCCGCCTTCGTGTTATGCTCGGAAGCATTTTTTGCCATCTAAACCCGCTTCGTACACTAATTCTTACAATTTCCTAAGCTCTTACTACCCTGATCTGCACTGCCGAAACAAAAACTTAGAGATTTGGTTGTCAACGTGCAAGTATATGCCGCGAACAGTGTTGGGTGGCCATGAAATCGTTAAAGATTTTACTTGTCGAGGATAGCCCCAGCGATGTCCGCCTTATCCGTGAGGCGCTCAAGCAAACTCCAGCCCCAGTGCAAATTACGGTTGCGCGGGATGGAGTGGAGGCGACAGATTACTTGCATCAGTCCGAATTGGGTAGGGCTGCGCGACCCGACTTAATCTTGCTCGATCTGAATCTTCCTCGAAAGAATGGCCGCGAAGTCCTGGCCGAGGTGAAAGGCTCTCCCAGCTTGAGACAGATCCCCGTCCTGGTGATGACCAGTTCCAGATCGGACGAGGACATCGCCGACGCTTACGCGTTGAACGCGAACTGTTACATCACCAAACCGGGCGATCTGAAAGAATACGTGAACGTGGTGCGCGCCATCGAGGATTTCTGGTTCCTTACCGCTACGTTGCCCGATACCTTTCGCGCGGCGCCGCTGATAAGCGGCATGGCAATGCAGCCCGCGCATTAGCGCGCGTTCGTCACTTAGAATGTTGAAGACCGCTCCCTCGCGGTCGCGGCTCGGCAACTTGCTGTTATTTTTCTATCGGCTCTGGCCCGCCGCGGCGGGTTGCTCTGCGATCGCTCTGGCCACCGACAGTGCAGTTAGGTAATCCGGGTGGTCGCCCACTTCTTTGACGTACTCGACGTGCCGTAACTTATCATCGCGGTCCACTACGAAGATGGCCCGGCTCTCGATCCGCAGGTCGGGAATCAGCGTTCCATAGTGCTCCCCGAAGGATCCCGAGCGGTGGTCCGACAGCATTTCCACGCGGTTGATCCCAAAGTTTCCGCACCAACGCTTCTGCGCGAACGGTAGATCCATGCTCACCGTGAAGATGCGGATGTCCGATCTGGTTCCCGCTTCCTCTTCAAAGCGCTTGGTCTGGGCGTCGCAAACCGGCGTGTCGAGCGACGGCACGACACTGAAGATGCGAACACCGTTTCCTGTATCGGAGAGGCGCACGGGTTGCAGGCTGTTGTTGACCACGTCGAAATCCGGAGCCGTGTCCCCAGGCTTCAACTCCGGCCCGACAAGGCGGAACGGCTTACCCCTTAATGTTGTTTCTCGCGGCTCGTGATTCGTATTTGCCATCGGCCACAGTTTACCAAGCGTCACAAGGGAGCCGGCCTGCCGCGCATGTCCGCGGCGATCTACTCAATCACCTTCGGGAGCTCGCATCGGAAGTTGCGGCATTCATAAATCGTAATCCGGCCTTTTCGTTCGAGACTGGCAAGGAACGGACTTATCATTTTCAGCCGCAACCGCGCGTCATCGGTCAGCGCGAAGACCGCAGCAATCGGTCGAAATCGCGCGCGCTCGGCCGTGAGCAACGCTTCCACTTCGTGATCGAAATTCGCGCATCGCAACACCACCTGCTCCGGCTCCGCTAGCGACTGCCCAAGTGCGACCAGCATCTGCGGCGCCATGGTCGGCTGTGCTCTCAATTTAGGCGCAAACCAGGCCAGCGATCGTTCCGCAGTCTCACGGAACGCATCGTTCCCGGTCACATGCGCCAGCCGCAGCAACACATCCGTCGCGACAGAATTTCCGGAAGGCTCTGCGCCATCGTAATCGTCCTTCATGCGCAGCAGTAGATCGGCCGCTTTC
Organism: uncultured Acidobacteriaceae bacterium; assembly: GCA_963722935.1. Classification (GTDB taxonomy): domain Bacteria; phylum Acidobacteriota; class Terriglobia; order Bryobacterales; family Bryobacteraceae; genus Bog-105. The sequence continues at coordinate 140,424 of CAVROY010000008.1, forward strand.
TCCCCTGTGCTGAAAAAACCGCCCTGATTCGCGTCTTCAAATTGCCTGAAGCCCCGGCTGGCCAGATCGGCCGCTGTTTCCAGGTACTGCGCCTCGCCCGTGGCTTCGAACAAGTCCAACAGAGCTTGTGCCAGGAAAGAGTAATCGTCCAGAAACGCTGGAACTGCCGCTTCTTCCTCGCAGTATCGCCGAAGCAGTCGTCCGGATTCCGCGTCGTACATCCGTTTCAGCAAAAACGCGGCCGCCTGTTTTGCCGGGTCGAGATATTCTGGCGCTCCCAACACCATATATCCATGGGCCAGCGCCGAAATGGTCAATGCGTTCCAGGATGTTAAAACCTTGTTGTCCAGATGCGGTCTGGGCCGCTTGTTCCGCGCCGCAAACAGAACCTGTTTCGCCCGCGTCAGTGCTTCCCGTGTCGCATCTTCCTCTTTCAGCGCCTCATATAGAATGTTCCGTCCAGTAAATTCCCCGTGCGGATCTTCCGCCACATTCCCGTCCGCCTCTACTCCGAATCGCGCGCAAAAAATCGCCGCATCTTGTGCTCCCAGCAGCGCTTCAATCTCGCTTCTCCGCCAAATGTAAAATGCGCCTTCGCCGGAATGTCCTGGATTCTCCGGGTCCGGGCTGTCGGCGTCCTCTGCCGAAAAAAAACCGCCGACGCTGTCTCTCAAATCCCGCAGCACATAGCCGAAAATGTCCCGGGCCACTTCGGCAAAATGCTCCTCGCGCGTGATCTGGTACGCCTCTACATAGGAAATTGCCAGTTGCGCCTGGTCATACAGCATCTTTTCGAAATGCGGTACGAACCATCGTTCATCCACCGAATACCGGTGGAACCCGCCGCCCAGTTGATCGTGCATCCCGCCGGCAGCCATCTGCTCCAGCGTCTGCTTCACCATATCCAGCGCTTCCTCGTTCTTCTCCATCGCGTAATAGCGAAGCAAGTAATTCAGCGCCACCGGCCGCGGAAATTTCGGAGCGCCGTCGAATCCGCCCCACTTGGAATCGAACGTTCTCCGGAACTGCCAGAATGCAGATCCAAACAGCTCTCGATCCGGCTCCTGCGTGGCCTTTGCGGTCGATGAGATCGCCCGCAGTTGCTCGGTCACGTTCTCGCTCGATTCCGTGACGCGCTCCCGCTCGTTTTTCCACGCACGCGCCAGGTGCTCCAGCAATTCACGGAATCCGGGCCGCCCATAGCGCGAATCCGGTGGGAAGTAGGTCCCGCCGAAGAACGGTTTCAGCTCAGGCGTCAACCAGACCGACATGGGCCACCCACCGCTGCCCGTCGACGCCTGCACGAACAGCATGTAGATCCGGTCCACATCGGGCCGCTCCTCGCGATCCACCTTCACCGGCACGAATTCGCGGTTCAAAACTTCCGCGATCCGCTCGTCTTCAAAGGATTCGTGCGCCATGACGTGACACCAGTGACACGTCGAATATCCCACTGACAAAAAAATGGGCTTATTCTCGCGTCGCGCCTTCTCGAATGCCTGCTCGCCCCACGCCATCCAGGCCACCGGATTATGGGCGTGTTGCCGCAGATAAGGACTTTTTTCCCGGATGAGCGCGTTGGCCGGCATGCGCTTTCAGTCTATCGATTGCAGAAACTTACGCCAGCGCCGCTTCTGCTGGACTTCGTTCGATAGAACGTCCTCTGCCATAGCCTCTCATCATGAGCGCTTCATGTTGCAATGCGGTGAACGCTGGCTTCGCGTTACAATAACCCTATTAACCCTTCTGCATTCTGCAGTGGGGTCCAGCGTGGAAGGTGGTGAAGTTTTAGTTGGCAGAAGTTCATTTGCAGGACGGCGAAACGCTCGAAAGCGCGCTCCGCAGGTTCAAACGCAAAGTGCAGCAAGAAGATATTGTTAAAGAGATCAAACGTCACTCTTTCTACTTGAAACCGGGCGAGAAACGCCGGACCAAGGAAGCACTGGCCCGCAAGCGCAACCGCAAGAAGCGCCCGCGTGATATCGAATAGTAAAAGGCCCGCCGATCAGCTTCGATCGAGCGGGCCTTATCCTTTTTATCTGTAGCAGCTATTAGCTAATCGCCCATCGCGCCGACTTCTTCGCGCTTCTCCGCCTCGGCCGGTTTCGAATTAGATCCAAGCAGACCCTCCAGCGGAACGAACCCTCCCTCGGGCTTCTTTTCCCCGAGAATGTGCTCCCGATAGAGGCGCGCCATCTTCTCATTCTCGATTTTCTGCTTCAGAGCTTCGTCTCGGGCGCGCGTCTTTTCCTCGCGCGCATTCTTCGCGATGCCCTTTACCTCTAAATCGTGCTGGCGATCGGCATTCACGTGTTCCTGATTCAGCACCAGGTGGTGGTCTTTGCTCGCCAGAGGAACGCTCTTGTTGCCCGCGAAGATCTCATGCCGTCCATGCTCTTCGTACCACTTCGTGAGCGTAGCGCTCATGTGCATCTTCTCGATAATGTTGCGCCAGCCCACGCCTGTGTTGTACGCACAGAACGAGATTTCGCCTTCTTGCGTCGCGTAGGGAATGATGCATTGCTCGGTGCGGCGGAAATCGTAGTTGAACAAATCCTGGAACCACATACCGGCCACGAACAGAAAATTCCAGCGGTCCGCGCGTCGCTTCTCAATGTCCACGATGGTGCGGTCGCCCGACACCTTTCCATATCCGCCCGTCACGGCCTTCTTCGACATGCCGAAGCACTTGTCGAATTTGGCAATCAGATCGGTGAGCCGGAAATGCTTGGGAGCTGCAAACGGGTTGTAATTGCGAAGCAGCGCCAGCGTCACGCCCGCAACCGACAGGAATCGCCCGCGCGCTGCGTCGTTGATCCGCGCTATATCTTTCGCCAGCCGATCTGCATTAAGGAAGGCCGTAACCGGAACGTATTCCTTGGTCTCCTTGTCGCACATCACCGCCATCCCGATCCCGCAGTTCGGGTGACATCCGCAGCTCAGTTGCCCCCAGTCCGCGGCTGGACCGTGCACCAGATCCGCGAAATCGGAGAACGTGCTCATAAAACTGATCGGGAACCAGTCGCGCACCGGCTCGCCGATACCTGTCTGGTTCTTGACATCATGGGCCAGGTGAGAAAGCGTATAGCGCTGCGCTTTTCTGCGCTCTTCCGTGACCGCTTCATCGCGGCCCGTGAAGGAAACCGGCTGGAACGAAAGGAACGGAATCTTCTTCGGATTGTCGAGCGCGAACTGAACCACATGGCCCACCTGCTCGTTGTTGATGCCGTTGACAATCGTGATGACCGGTACGATATCGACGCCAGCGCTCCACAGGTTCTCGATCGCTCGCAACTTCACATCGAACAAGTTGCCGACCGCGCGATGTGAATTGGCCGCGTTGCCGATTCCATCGAACTGCAGATAGGCGTAGCGCAGACCGGCTTCCGCGGCTTGCTTTGCAAAATCCGGGCGCTTGGCGAACTCGATCCCGTTCGTGGCCGCCTGCACGCTGTTGTAGCCCACCTTGCGGGCATAGCGCACCGCATCCAGGAAATAGGGAGACAGCGTCGGCTCGCCGCCCGAAAACTGCACCGACATCTGGCGGCGCGGCTTGATCGAAATCGCATTATCGAGCAGCGTCTGGATGTCTTCCCAGCTCAGCTCGTGTACGAATCCGACTTGGTTGGCGTCCATGAAACACGGATCGCACATCATATTGCAGCGATTCGTCAGGTCGATGGTTAGAACCGAGCCGCGCCCGTGCGTGATGGTGCTGCTGCCGTGCTTGTGTAGCGTCTCGTCGCTGTGCGCACGGATGTCGCGGCCCGGGAAAACGTCTTCCAGGTGCTTGGAAAATTGCGGGTCGATGGACATGACGTCCTCGAATTCACCGTGCTTGGGGCACTCCTTGACCATGATGATCTGGCCATCGCGCTCGACGATCCGCGCCTTGATTTCGCCCACCGGCTCGTTCAGCAGAATCTTGTAATCGATTTCACCGTCTACGATGCGCTGGCGAATTTCCGGAATGCATTTCGGGCAAAGCGAATCCGTCTCGCGCGGCCAGCCAAGAGGCGGCTTCGATTTCTCGTAGCTCTTCAGAAGCGGCTTGTCTGACCACTTCGGCGTAAACGAAGGATTCTGCCGGAACTGGTTGACGCGATCGAACATGTGCCAGGCGGTGTTCGCTCCGGCACTCACTGCCTTCTCAAAGTATTTGACTGGTTTATGCATAGTAGTGAAGAAAACCGGGTTCCTCCAACGGTCTGCCCGGCGTGTTGCCACGCGGATTGTCCGCTCTGGGGCGCCAGACTACCCCCAGTATACGGATCGGGTAAGCCGTTGATAACGAAAAGAAATCGAACAGCGCCGATTCGGGGTTGTATGGGGGTTTAGGCCCGCTGAAATGACCCGAAGGGGGAGGGATCTTCTTGCGTTTCAAGAGCTTAAGCCTGCTTCTTCACTCTCTCCCCTTCCACCGGTTGCCTCAATGCGGTTTCAGGACGATCTTGATGCAGTCGTCCTGTTTTTCCCGGAACATGGCGTAACCCTCGGGTGCTTGTTCAAGAGGCATGTGATGGGTAATCACGAAACTCGGATCGATCTCGCCCTTCTCGATCCTTTCGAGCAGCGGCTTGAGATAGCGGTGCACGTGGCACTGCCCCGTCCGGATCGTAATCGAGCGGTTCATCAGCGACCCCATCGGAAATTTGTCGATAAATCCGCCGTACACGCCGATTACCGACACCGTGCCGCCATTCCGGCATGCCATGATTGCCTCACGCAAGGCGATCGGCCGGTCCGTCTCCAACATCATCGCCTGCTTGGCCCGGTCATACGCGCCGATCAATCCGGGCGTGTGCGCTTCCATTCCCACTGCATCGATGCAGGCGTCCGGCCCGCGTCCTCCGGTCATTTCCTTCAGCGCACCCAACAGGTCCGTCTGTTCGTAATTAATTGTCTCGGCGCCCACTTTCTCGCGCGCCATCCGCAGCCGCTCCGGAATACGGTCGATCCCGATCACGCGCTCTGCGCCCAGCAGAAACGCGCTCTTCATCGCGAACTGGCCCACCGGTCCGCAGCCCCAAACCGCAATCGTGTCGCCCGGTTGGATGTTGCACATATCCGCCCCCATATAACCGGTCGGATAAATGTCGGACAGGAACAGCACCTGATCGTCGCTCAGCCCGTCGGGAACCTTGATGGGTCCGACATCGGCGAACGGCACGCGCGCATATTCGGCCTGCCCGCCCGCATAACCGCCCAACAGATGCGAGTATCCGAACACGCCTGCCGGCGCATGGCCCCACATCTTTTCAGCCATCCACGCATTCGGATTCGAATTCTCACAAAGCGAGAACAATCCTTTTTGGCACGCAAAGCAGCTCCCGCACGCGATGGGGAAGGGAACCACCACGCGATCTCCCTTCTGCAAATTCTGAACGCCGCGACCCACTTCCACCACCTCGCCCATGAACTCATGGCCGAGTACATCCCCGCTCTCCATCGTCGGAACGAACCCGCCATACAGATGCAGGTCCGAACCGCAGATCGCGGTGGACGTGATTTTTACGATCGCATCGCGCTGGTTGAGAATCTTCGGGTCCGGCACCGTCTCGACCCGTACATTTTCTTTACCGATCCAACAATTGGCTCTCATGCTTCTTCCTTTCTCTTCGAGATGTCACTCCTACGCTGTCGCGTGCAGGGATTCCGTTTGCGGCCGATATTGTTCCGGCGGCTGCCCAGGATGCATACCGCGATGAATACTCGCATCCGACTTCACCACCTCGCCCGTTTCCAGGATCTGTTTCAGGTTGTGCAGCGCTACATTCACGAGCTGCTCCGGCACGACACCAAAAAACTTGCCCAGCTTCGCTCCAATCCCGCCTAAATGGATTTGCACCGTGACTCTAGTCCCGCGACCGCCGGTCGCTCGCTCGAAATGGACCGATCCGGAGTGTTTCGCGGTCGAAGAGACCGAGTGCCATGCGATCCGGGAGTTCGGTTGATCGTCGGTAATCTCGGAATCCCACTCGATCGTTCGTCCCGCCGCTGTGTTCAGCTTCCAATGCGAGCTGTTCGCGCCCGTTCCCTCAACCGATTCGAGAGGCTCGAATATGCGCTTTAAATTATTGAAATCGCGCCAGAAGCCATAAATCTCCTCCGGACTGCGATCGATCGTAATCGATTGCGTAATCTGCGGTGTCTCGGCGCGGCTCTGTCCATTGTGCTCCGGTTGGCTGCTCAGCCGTTGCGCGCAGTGCAAGTCCAGGGCCGTAATACCGAGGACCGCGGCCGCTGCCGCCCCCGCCTTGGCGCGTTCCGTTCGCCGCGAGGTCATCGCCTTTCCAAGTGTCGACAAATCGACGACATCGCCCGCCACGCGCGCCCACAGCCAAGCCGATGCGTTCGGTTGCGAAAGAATTCCGATTCCTGCTGCGACTTCGCGCAGTCCATACATGCGCAGCGTATTCCTGGTTCGCTTGCGGTCGCTCACTCCAATCAGGTTGGCGATCGTCTCCGGCGCGACGATCTCGGCCAGGCCCAGCCCGATGCTGAACCAGCCTAGTCCTTTTGTAATCCGTTGCTGTGTGCCGTTATGGGAATGATCTTGGGTCCGCTGTTCCGCGCGATTTTGCAGTTGTGTTGCCATAGCGTTCCTTTCTAACGACAGTTGGACGCGAGAGAGTTTGCCCCATCTACCCGGCAAAACACGCAGTGTGACTTTGCCCTAGCTCCCCGCCTTCGAAAATTGAGCTTGAACTTAGCTCCTGCAATTTGCGTCAGGGTTTCTCGGCCCACATGATTGATCTCAATTCTCGGACGCGCCGAACGCGATTATTCCTCGCGCTGGCGGCATTGCTTGTTTCGGTACCCGCGCCCGCTCAACAACAGGCACAAGTCAAGCGGCTTGACGGCAGCACCATCGCTTCCTCGCAAATTGATGGAACCGTTGAACGCGTCAGGAAAGCCGCAGATGTCACAGGTGTTGCGTTGGCCGTCTTTAACAACGGAGAAATCGCCTATTTGAAGGCCTACGGAGTTCGCGATAAGGAGAAAAACCTGCCGCTGAGGGTCGATTCGATCATGTCGGCCGCGTCTTTCACCAAAGTCGCATTTGCCTATCTGGCGATGCAGCTCGTCCAGAAACAAATCCTGGACCTCGACAAGCCGGTCTATCTTTATCTGCCCAAACCTCTGCCCGAATATCCCGATTACAAAGACCTCGCCGATGACCCTCGTTACCGGCAAATCACAGCTCGGATGCTGCTCAGTCACACCTCTGGATTCCCGAACTGGCGCTGGTTAAATGACAACCATAAACTGAACATCAACTTTCCACCCGGCTCGAGGTTTGCGTATTCAGGGGAGGGAATCGATCTTCTCCAGTTGGTGATCGAAACCGTCGCGAAAAAGCCCTTGCAAGAGTTGATGCAAGAATACGTCTTTCAACCTCTCCGGATGACCCGCACCAGCATGGTTTGGCAAAGTCGGTTTGAGGATAATTTCGCCAACGGATACGACGAATATGAGCGCTCGCTCGGTCCTGAGAAACGAACGAAGGCGGATGCCGCGGGTTCCATGTTGACCACCATCCGTGATTTTTCGCATTTCGTCCAGGCGGTCATGACCGGCCAAGGTCTGCGCCGCGATATCCGCGACCAGATGCTCAGCCCGCAAATCAAAATCTTGTCCTTACATGAGTTCCCGTCGCTGGCACCCGCTACGACCGACCAGAATAAGGGGATCCGCCTGAGCTACGGGCTGGGTTGGGGCCTGTACTGGACACCGTATGGCAAAGCCTTTTTCAAGGAAGGTCATGCCGACGGCTGGCGAAACTATACAGTCTGCTTCGACCGGCAAAAGAGCGGAATCGTCATTATGACAAACAGCAGTAATGGCGAGGGCATCTACAAAGAACTGCTGGAAACGTCGCTTCACAATACGTTCACGCCTATCGAATGGGAAGGCTTTACACCTTATAATCAACTGCCTCCGCGCCCGCCGCTGAAGCAGCATACGGAGATGCCGGTCGCCGCCAAGGTCCTCGACCGGTATAGCGGCCGTTACGGAGAGCCGCCAAATCTCATCCTGACCGTCAGGCGAGAAGGCAACCATCTTTCGATACAAGAAAACGAAGAGCCGAAACATGAACTGTTTCCGGAAAGCGAGCGGAGCTTCTTTTCCAAAGTCGCTGACGACGAGTTCACTTTTCAGGTAGACGCGAATGGCCACGTAACGGGAATGATTTTGCGCACGGGCGGCCGCGACATGCCTATTAAACGCATCGATTAGCGGCTACCCTGTCAGAAATTTTGCGGAAATCCACATCGCAATAACGCCGGCCGCCACAATGCCGAGCGAGAGCAATGCCAATCTGCGCGTGATGCTCCATTGCCGAATTTGGTGGTGTAGCAACGGCAAGTTGGAGAGCGCGCTCGCCATGGAAGCTACTACGGTTGCAAGTCCCGCCGCCTGTGGCGTGATTTTCCCATGCATCGCGAGGGTCGCCGCTGCGCCAGTGGTGCTCGCGCTGGATACCAAACCACCGATTACACTGACTAGCAGAAATCCGAAGCGACCAAAGTAGCGCTGTCCGACGTTTCCAATAATTTCGATTACCAGAAAGATCAGGCCAAACTGCAGCACCTTCGCGAGCGATAGGGGCGAGGATAATTGCAGCTCGCCGACTTGTGTCTGCGTTCTTCTCTGCTGCAAGATGCACGCGAAAGCGGCCGCGGCCATCGCTATCAATGGTGCGAGAGCGCTCACGACGGCGGCGCGGGCGAAAATCGCCAGGATCAGTAAATTGCGAAGAAACATCGCGACAATCGTCAGAAAATCCACAATGGTCGCGAGCCCCATCACCTCAGCTTGCGGACCTTTCAGGAATCCGGACAACTCCGCGATGGCCGCGGTACTATTGACCATGCCGCCCAGAATCGCCGAGTAGTAAATCCCGCGCGAGCTATACAGCTTCAGCAGCACGTAGTTCGCAAAGCCAATCACGGCGATAACGACCACGGTGAGCCAAGCCTCACGAGGGTTAATCAATTGCCATGGATCGATGGCGCGATCCGGCAGCACGGGATAGATCACAAACGCAAGCAGACCCAGCACCACCGCGCTGCGCACTTCACCAACCTGCAGCCCGCCGGCAAAATGCGTGAGCGCCGGTTTCAGCGACAGTAGCATCGTCATGACAATCGCTCCTGCAATCGGCGTGTATTGATGCCCCTGCCCTACCAGAACCCCCAACACGAATGTCGTGATGAGTGCAGCCGAAGTGGTCGTTTCAACCGGTTTCCCGTCGTGCACATTGCGCACCCCGGTGAGCACGACGATCATGAGTATTCCGGCGAAAGTGATATACGCGACCGCGGGCGCTGCCAGAACGCTCAGCGTACCCGCCATGGCGGTAATCGCGAACGTCCGTGTTCCCAAGTCTTTTTGAGACCACTCCCGTTCTAACCCGGCAAGCATGCCGATCCCGATCGCAATGGCCAGCTTGATCGAGATGTCAATCGGGTAAAAGGCCGTTGCTGGCATTTGTCCTATTCTCTTCTGTGCCGCGGCGGTTCCCGCTCGCGCTCCACTATGGGTATAATCAGCCTGCTTCCCCTTCAGTAAGGAAAATGAAAATATGACAACTGCACCTCAGCAGGTGACCCCTGAGCGCATCATGCAATTCGCGTGGGGGTATGTTCCACCGCTGGTTCTGGAAGCGGCGATCCGCAACCGCGTCTTTGACGTCCTCGACAGCGGTTCGAAAACAGTTCAAGAAGTCCACCAAGCGACCCGCGCCTCGGTCCGCGGACTGGCAGCCATCATGAACGCCCTCGTCGGTCTCAATTTGCTGGCGAAAGATAAGGACGGCCGTTACTCCCTCACGCCTGAAAGCTCGGCCTTCCTCGTCAGCACCAAACCAGGCTTCCAGGGTGGCATGATCCGCCACTGCAGTGAGCATTTGATTCCCAAATGGCTTCGTCTGAATGAGATTGTTGCTACCGGCAAACCCCTTGAAGCTGTCAATCAGGAGGCGCCGGGCAGTGGCTTCTTCGAGAAATTCGTCGACGATATTTTCCCCATGAGTTATCCGGCGGCCCAAACGCTTGCGCGCAGCCTCCATCTCAACGGCGGCGGCCAGCCCATTCGAGTTCTGGATCTGGCGGCGGGCTCCGGAGTCTGGGGCATCGCCCTGGCACAAAGCTCCGACTGTGTCCGCGTCACGGCCGTCGATTGGCCCGACGTACTTCCGGTGACCCGCAAAACCGTCGATCGCTTCGGACTCAGTGATCGCTTCTCATTCGTCGCAGGCGACCTGCTCCAGGCGGACTTCGGCAACAACTATGCTGCCGCCTCTCTCGGCCACATTCTGCATAGCGAAGGCGAGCACCGCAGCCGGGCTCTTCTCGCGAAAACGTTTCAAGCGCTCGCCTCTGGTGGAACTATCGCCATCGCCGAGTTTCTCGTGAATCCGGATCGAACCGGCCCTGTGAACGGGCTGTTCTTCGCTGTCAATATGTTGGTGAATACCGAAGACGGAGACACATACTCGTTTGAGGAAATCGGTAGCTGGCTGCGCGACGCGGGATTCACCGACGTGCGCGCGCTCGAATCGCCCGGGCCATCACCGCTGATTCTGGCGACCAAGCCCTAGTACCTTCGAATTCAACTGCCTTGCTTTTCGGGTCGATGAGGACCTGTTCAATTCTTTTCGCCACGGGTAAAAAGCTCTACCGAATATTCCGCGCCCGCGTCAAACCTTAGCTGAGGAGGTCGTGCGCAGGATGTGGCGATGGAACTGGCTGGAGCGATCGAAGCAGGACCTTGTCTACGCCATACGCACCTTCGCGCGAACGCCCGGTTTTACGGCCGTAATCATTCTGACGCTGGCCTTGGGGATTGGCGCAACCACTGCCATCTTCAGCATCGTTAACGCCGTTCTTCTGCACCCTCTGCCGTACAAGCATGCAGATCGCCTGATCGTGATTTGGGAAAAGCTTGCGCGCGATCCGAAGGGGCCGCCGGTCTTCGATTCCTATCGCGATTTCGAAACATGGAAGACCAGCAGCCGCAGTTTCGAGCAGCTTGCGCCGGCCACCTGGGCGACCGGTGGACAGATCGTGACGGGCATTGGTCCCGCCCGCGACGTCCTGGCGATGCCCGCCGGAATTGATTTCTTTTCACTGCTCGGCATCGCGCCCCAGATCGGACGCGCGTTTCAGCCGGACGACTTGCATCGCGGCTGCACAGTCGTCCTAAGACATAATTTTTGGATAACTGCATTTGGCGGCGACAAGAGCATCATCGGCAGGCATATTTCGTTAAGTGAGAAGGCGTGCACCATCGTCGGCGTGATGCCTCAGGGGTTTACCTTTTATCCGGATGCACTGTCGATGTGGATGCTCATCACGCCTGACAGCCCAATCGCACGTGATCCGGAGCATGCCAATATCGGAGTGTTTGGCCTCCTCAAGCCCGGAGTGTCCATCGAACGTGCTCAACGTGAGGTCCAATCTCTCTACATCAACGCGCACCGCCGTGACTTGGGCGGCATCTGGCGCAAGCCCTTCATTTACCCGCTTGCCGAAGAGTTCGCGTATCTGACCGGGCCCAATCTGCGGCTCAGCGTAATGGTTCTGTTCGCGGCCGTCAGCTTCGTTCTTCTGATTGCTTGCGTGAATATTGCCAATCTGCTGCTGGGTCGCTCTCTGCAAAGAGAAAAAGAACTGGCAGTCCGGGCAGCTTTGGGTTCCGGTCGCGTCCGGCTCATACGGCAGTTGTTGACAGAAGGTTTGCTGCTGTCGTTTGCCGGCGCAGCCATCGGAGTACTGTTGGCCGCTGCGGCCGTGCACTATTTCCGCACTCTGAATCCGATCGAGATGCCTCCTGGAAATCCAGTAAGCGTGAATCTCCCCGTTCTTGGCTTCAGTGCCGCGCTGGCCATCGTGACAGCGCTCTTGTTTGCGCTTGTTCCAGCTTTGAAGGCATCTCGCATAGATCTGATCGAGGCTCTGAGGGCCAGCGGCCGCAGTGCATCCTTCGGCCCGGCCGCTCGAGCATTCGGGAAAGTGCTGGTTTCCGCTGAAGTGACGCTTTCGCTTGCCTTGCTTGTCGGCGCGGGTCTGCTGATTGAGAGTGTCAATCGATTGGCTTCCGTGCCGCTCGGATTTAGAACCGATCGCGTAATCGCGATGCGGGTCGAGCTGCCGGGCTGGAGCTATTCGAAAATCGCGCTGCGCGCGAAATTTTATCGTGATGTTCTGGACCGGACCAGCGCGCTTCCCGGCATCGACTCCGTTGCCTTCACCAGCTCGCTGCCGCTGAATGGCGGCCGCTGGAGGGGAAACGTACTGACGGTGGAAGGCAGACCCGAGCCGGTTCTCACAACTGCCCAGCGCGATGTGGGCCAAAGCTCGATCACCTCTGACTATTTCCGAGTGATGGGCGTTCCGCTGAAAGGAGGGCGCCTGTTCGAGGATACGGATCGCGAGCAGCGGCCGTCCGTTGCGATCGTAAACGAGGCTCTGGTCCGAAAGTATTTTCCGCGCGAGAACCCGATCGGCAAACACATCAAAGTAGGTGAGCCCGGAACCGAACGGCCCTGGTTCACGATTGTCGGCATCGTGGCGGATGAAATGGACAAGAATTTTTTCCGTGAGATGACTTGGGACGAGATCCCGGTGGTATTTCGTCCGATAGCCCAGGATCCGCCCCAGGCCGCTTTGCTTGCGGTGCGAGCGGTGAAAGACGAAATCGCGCTCGGCGCCGCGATTCAGAAGCGCATTACAACGCTCGATCCCACCGTCCCGGTCGGCGAAGTCGAGACCATGAATGAAAGAGTCGCGCGAACGCTCGCCTATCCGCGTTTTCGCGCCATTGTTCTGGGCGCGTTCGCCGCTCTTGCGTTATTACTGGCCGCAGTTGGTCTTTACGGCGTGCTTTCACAGTTAATCGCGCAGCGGACGCAAGAGTTCGGTGTTCGCCTGGCGCTGGGTGCTCGCACGCAGGACGTATTGATGCTGGTTATTCGGCAAGGAATGCTATTGACCATCGCGGGACTGGCTGCCGGCCTGGTGGTCGCATTGTTCTTGACTAAATTCTTAAGCAGCTTGCTATATGGTGTGACAGCAACCGATCCTTGGACCTTAATCGATGTTTCGCTGCTACTCGTTATCATCGCGTTTGTGGCGACGTATCTGCCGGCGCGGCGAGCCGCGAAGCTCGATCCCATGGTCGCCCTGCGCTATGAATAAACGATTTACATTTAAAACCTGAGACCTTCCGCCTGAAATCGACGCGATCTAAAACCGCCGCCTCTGGATTCTATGGGGGTAGAGCCGATGAGCACGCTGGATCGCCCTTCCAATCAAGAGCTCGGTAAGCCTTCAGAAATCTCGCAACCGAAAGCGCGCGTCGGCCGCCCCGGAATTGTTCGGGCAATCGGACTCGGGTTGATCACCGGCGCTGCCGACGACGACCCTTCGGCTATCGGAACGTACGCCAGCGCGGGCGCGAAGCTTGGCCCCTCCTTCCTCTGGACCGCCCCCGTCACATTTCCGATGATGGTCGCGGTCGTCTATTTATCATCGAAGCTCGGCCTGGTGTCCGGTGAAGGTTTGTTCGCTGTCGTCCGCCGACATCACTCCCGCTGGTTTCTCTTCACCGTACTCACCGGTGTGCTCATCGGTAATGTGATTGAAGCCGGTGCCGATATCGGCGGCATGGCGGCCGCCCTGAACCTCATCGTTCCAATTCCCATCGCTGCGATTGTTATCGCGATTGGATTGCTCCTCCTGGGTCTCCAGATCTGGGGCTCGTACACTCTCATCCGGAATGTCTTTCGACTACTTGCCCTAGCCCTGCTGGCCTATATTGGATCGGCCGTGCTTGCGCATCCGCGAATCGGTGTCGTCCTGCGAGGCACGTTCCTGCCATCCGTTCACTTCAACAAAAATTTCCTCGCCATGATTGTTGCGGTAATCGGTACGACGCTCTCCGCTTATCTCTACACGTGGCAATCGAATGAGGAAGTGGAGGAGAAGATCGCCGCCGGACGAAGGCGGCTCGCCGCGCGCAAGGGAGCCAGTCGGGCCGAATTAAAGCAATCCATGTGGGACATCATCTTCGGCATGTTCTTCTCGAACATCGTGATGTACTTCATTATTCTTTCGACAGCCGTTACGCTGTTCAAAGCCGGAAAGACAGATATCAACTCCGCGGCAGAGGCGGCGCAAGCGCTGCGGCCGCTCGCGGGCGATGCCGCCGGTCTCCTGTTTGCTTTGGGAGTGGTCGGCGTCGGCTTTCTCGCTGTCCCCGTAATGACCACCGGCGCGGCTTATGATCTCTGCCAAAGTCTGGGCTGGAAGCATGGTCTCTATCGCAAGCCCGCCGAGGCGAAAAGGTTTTACATCGCCATCGCGATTTTTACTTTGATCTCCATCGGACTGAATTTCTTCGGCATCAATCCGATGAGAGCGCTCGTCTTCGCCGGCATCGTGCAAGGCTTTTCCACGCCGCCTCTGATGCTGCTCATCCTGCGAATGACAAACAATCGAGCGATCATGGGCAACCGCGTAAATGGGCGAGCCATCAACATACTGGGCTGGATCACCACTATCTCGATTTTCGCCGCTACCGCCGGACTAATTGTTAGTTGGTTCGTCTGAACGTGCCCTGTCGCAACGAAAACGCCAGTGGCTTTCGGTAACGAAACAGAACCGCGACTGTCAAGGAGCGATTGCCGATGCCAACGGCCTCGCTACTGAACCGTATAGCGCGCGATCAGTGCGAACGGCGCGATCTCGATGTCAAACTGCTTTCCGTCCGCGCCGGTCATCTGATAGGTACCGTGCATCTTGCCCGTCGGCGTTTCAATTGGACACCACGACGAGTATTGAAACGATTCCCCCGGCGCAAGCACCGGCTGCTCGCCCACTACGCCTGCGCCTTTGACCTCTTTGGTCCGCTCAAATGCATCCGTGATGATCCAATGCCGGCTGATCAGTTGAACCGTCTCGTGCCCCTGATTCGTGATCCGAACCGTGTACTCGAATACCCATTCTGCTTGCGATGGATGCGACTTCTCTGGCGAGTGGCGCGACAGAACCTCAACCCGGATATGATTCGTCACGGCATCGGAGATTGGGCCGGGTTCCGATTGCAGAGGAGTCATACAGACGCGCCCATGGTAACAAGCCGCGGATGCCGATCGCGTTTCTCACAATCCTCGATAGAGCGGTCGATTAGTAGTAATACGCACTTGGTGTGCGTCGAGACGTGGACCATTCCAGAAAGCCGGTTTTGTCGAATCCTCCGCATAATAGCGTCGCCGTCCCACCACGCAACGGTCTGTTCACCTGCGCGCTTCTAATTTTGGTCGCCTCATCGGCCCTACTCAGCCGCGCGGCAACTGGATCGGCAGGACTGCCTACTCTCACCAGCGTTCACCAGATACGCACGCTCTCGCGGGAACAAGCGAATCGTGGATATCCTGTCCGGATTAAGGGTGTGGTGACCTACTTCAATGTGCCGAAACAGCGGCCGGCGCCCGGCACGCTGAGCGAGTTGGGCACTGACATGTTCATCCAGGACGCGACCGGTGGCAACTGGGTCGCGCTGCAGGGCAACGAACCACCTCTCCGCGCCGGGCAGTTGATAGAACTGCAGGGTGTTACAACGCAAACAGACTTTGCCCCGGATATCGCGAAGCCGCATTGGAAGGTCCTAGGCTCAGCGGCCATGCCAGTCCCCGTACATGCGGAATATGGGCGTTTGGCTTCGACCCAGGAGGATAGTCTGTGGGTCGAAATTGAGGGGATCGTTCGATCGGCCGAAGTGCGGACCGGATATCTTCGCTTGGAAATCGAAATGTACGGCGGCTCGGTGCTCGGCTATGTGCCCGATTTCAACTCGCCGCTGCCACCGCATTTAGTCGATTCAAAAGTACGTATCCGGGGCGTGTGCGGCGCGCTTTTCAACGCCAGAAATCAGATCCGCGGAATCAATCTGTTGATCCCCGCTTTGGATGAAGTGAAGGTGATTCAACCCGGTGCTGCCGATCCATTCTCGATTCCGGCTCAATCGGTAGGTAGTGTCCTGCGCTTCACTCTCGGGGGCGCGACAGGTCACCGCGTCAAGCTCCACGGAATCGTCACGCTTCAACGCCCTGGCCGATATCTTTTTCTCAACGGCCAAGACGGGAGTATTCGTGTCGATTCTGTCCAACCGTCTTTGCTACATCCCGGCGACGAGATCGAGGCTGTAGGATTTCCTGCTATCGGAGAGTATGGACCCCTCCTGCAAGAGGGGATTTTTCGAATTTTGAAGCACACCTCCTCACCCGCCGCGAGGAAGGCGACCGGCGAACAGTTGCTGGAAGGCGCCAGCGACGGCGAGCTCGTCCAGGTCGAAGCGCAACTGCTGGATCGCACGCTCACGCCGGGAGAGCAGATTCTAATCGCGAAAAGTGGCCGCGTGATGATCGAGTCACAGTTGAACGATCCGCGGGCCGTGTCTCGACTGATGGCGATCGAGCCGGGGAGCCGTTTGCGGATCACTGGCGTCTGCACTGCGGCAACCGGCAGCACTTCCGAATCCGGCGCAGTTCGGCTGTTGCTGCGCTCTCCGGAAGACATCCTCGTTCTCTCACGACCGCCCTGGTGGACTTTCCGCCATGCCCTTTGGGTTTTCGCAATCATGGTTGGGCTGATTGCGGCAATCACTGCCTGGCTGGCTATATTACGAAGGAAAATACGCGGGCAGACCGAAACCATACGCCGCCGCCTGGAGAGCGAAGCGGCACTCGAGCATCGCTACCGCGAGCTCTTCGAGCGCAATCTCGCGGGCGTCTACCGGATGACGCACGAGGCCCAAATCGTCGATTGCAACGATGCTTGTGCTCGAATTCTCGGTTATTCCGATCGCGAGGAGCTGCTCCGCGATGGATCGAAAGACACCTTTGGGTTGCGCGATGGAATCGTAGGGCGGCTCTCGGCCGACAACAGAATCACAAGTGCCGAACTGGCTTTGCGACGGAAAGACGGTTCCGGCATTTGGGTTTTGATAAACGCCAATCTTGCGGAAAGCGATACCGGCTCGCTCATCGAGGGCACCATCGTCGAAATCACGGAATTGAAGCGCACCGTCAAGACTCTTGAGGAGCGGACCACCTATCTCGATGCACTCATCGTCAACAACCCCTTGGCGATCGCAGTCATGGATCCGGAAAGAAAACTGCTCATGTGCAATCCGGCCTTCGAACAACTTTTCTTATTCAATGCCGCTGAGCTAATCGGGCGTTCCATCGAAGCGAGCATTGTGCCGTCCGAGGACCGGTCGAGCATCGAGCAGGATCTGAAGGATCTTGCTGCTGGAGAGACTATTTCTTATGTAACGCGTCGCCGGCGCAAAGACGGCGCTCTGATCGACGTCGAGGTGTACGGCGTCCCGCTTGTCATCGATGGGCAAGTCGTCGGTTGTTATGGTATCTATCACGACATCGGTGACCGCGTTGCGGCTGAGGCCGCGCTGCGGGCTGCCAAAGATGCATCGGAAGCGGCAAATCGCGCCAAAACGCGGTTTCTCGCCAACATGAGCCACGAAATCCGTACTCCGCTGAACGGTGTTCTATTGGCTGCGGAGTTGGCTGCGGCCGAAAATCCATCCCCGCTTCAGAAAGAGTATTTAGATACGATTCGCAATTCAGGTCAATCGCTCCTCGTGTTGCTCAACGACCTGCTCGATCTGTCCAAAATCGAAGCCGGCAAAATGGAGCTCCACTTTACGGATTTCTCGATCCGCAACTGCCTGTCGGAATGCATGGCGCTGTTGGGAGCGCGTGCCCAGCAGAAAAATCTCGGCCTCACCGCTACCGCGGACGAGAATATTCCGGACCTGGTCTCAGGCGACTTGCTTCGCTTGCGTCAGGTCCTTCTAAATCTGGTCGGCAACGCGATCAAGTTCACCGATTTCGGTTCTGTCGCAGTGAAGGTCGAATGCCTGAGCCAGAGCGATGGTGAGCTTATCTGCCATTTCTCAGTCGAAGACACGGGCATCGGTATCCCTGCCGAAAAGCATTCACTCGTTTTTCGCGAATTCGAACAAGCCGACGGCGAAGCAACCCGGCGGTTCGGCGGCACCGGCCTCGGGTTGGCCATCAGTGGAAAGCTCGTGCATCTCTTGGGCGGGACCATCTGGTTGGAGAGCGAGGTCGGGCGTGGCAGCACGTTCCATTTCACTGCGCGTTTCCACCCCGCTACTGCTGCGACGAACGTCGCGAGTCCTTCGAGCAGCGCTCTTCAGCCTATTGAAGCGACGGGCCCGCTCCGGATCCTAGTAGCCGAGGACAATCTTGTGAACCAGCACCTGGCCTTGCGTCTGCTTGAAAAACAGGGCCACTTTGTGGTTGCGGTCGGCAATGGAATCGAAGCCTTGCATGCTTCCTCCGAACAGCTTTTCGACGTAATCCTGTCGGATGTTCACATGCCCGAAATGGATGGAATTGAATTCACCCGCAGCATTCGTGCCCGTGAGGCGAGTACCGGCGCGCATATTCCGATCATCGCCATGACCGCAAGTGCAATGAAGGAGGATCGGGATGCCTGTCAGGCGGCCGGCATGGACGGTTATATCTCTAAGCCGATCTGTCCTGAAGAGCTTCTCGCCACCTTGGCGCGCGTGATCCATTCCGTTGGATCTGAACGAGCGGAGAACCTGGCCCTGACGGGAAGTTCGGCAATTCGGTAAGTCTCAAAGTACCCGTTTGGGATGAGGGCGAATATCTCGCTCGACCGCTTTCCATTTCTTCTTCGTTTCTCTCTGAAGCTGCGCGTCGGCCTGCCTCTCCAGGAACGAAACTTCCCGCCTCAGCTTCTGATAGCTTTCAAGACGCCCGGACCGAGCCCAGCGTTGCGGACTGCGCAACCCGGTTCTCGTTCATGGGTAACAGTCCCGAAACTTACATTGCTCTGCCAGTTCGACGATCTCGGAAAAGGCATCATCGATGTGTTCAGGGTCCGCCCACAGTTGCAGCTCTCGCAATCCGGGAAGATCCATCAACAGCCATTTCTCTGGCATGAGAATCAGCTCGCGGCTGGTCGTCGTGTGGCGCCCTTTGCCATCTGCCTCGCGCACCGCTGTTGTGCGTTGTCGCTCTTCGCCGAGCAGGCGGTTGGCGATCGTGGATTTACCGGCGCCGGATGAGCCGATGAGAGCCGCCGTCTGGCCTGGTTCTATTTGTTTCCGAAATCGAATCCAGACCCCACCCCGTAACCGCGCTCATCGCGAGAACGGTGACGCCTGGTGCATACGTTTCCGTCCGTATGAGCACATCGGCCACGTCAGTTCGCAGGTCGCTCTTATTCAATAGGATGACGGGGCGGGTGCCGCTTTCATACGCCAGCACCAGATAGCGTTCCAGCCGCCTCGGATTGTAATCCTGATCCAGCCCGCTCACGACAAATAAAAGGTCGATGTTCGCAGCAAGAACCTGCTCGCGAACGGCCTTGCCGGGCCTTTTCCGGCACAGTTGCGTGCGTCTCGGAAGAACGTCGGTAATGACATTGCCTTCCCGCAGCCGGACCCAATCGCCCACACACGGCCGGTCCACCTCAACGTGCCGAAGATGACCGCTGATTGTCCCTTCGACCTCGCCTCTCTCTGTCCAAATTAAGAAATGCTCGCGAGTAGCTTGCGCCACTCGTCCATACGAGGGATCGGGCTGCTGCTGAAAGGCATAACACGCCCATCCAATCTCTTTCAAATCCATGTCTATTCCCCTTTGTGTTCAAACACACCTCAAACTTGCCGCCGCAATGCAAGCAGCAATAAGACGGAGGAATTAGACAGTGACGGTCAGTGGCGTTGCCTGTCTGGGATCATAACAGGCTTTTGCCGTCAAGAGACAAGTCAATACGTTGAGAGAGTCACGTGAAGCAATTGCGGCGCGGAGCTGAAATTCAGACCCCAGTCGGTTTGATCGCCATTCCATATACGAATGGGTGCAAATTCGCCGTTTTGGTAGGTGCCTTCTTCTACGCGAATGTACTGCCGGTGCTTGCCTGGTTGCCGATCGCTGGCGGCGAAATCGACCCGGCAGAAAAAGCCTCCGATCAGGAACTCGTCTGGCCCGAGTTGCACAACAAATGCTCGTCCAATTGGCTCCGGATTGCCGGACGGATGGTCGCCCGGCCCGAACGCGTGCAGTCCATACGACACGGTGGCTGTCCATCGCCCGAATGACAACGTCTGCAGAGCATGGCCCTTTTCTTCAACCACGCCCCGCAGTTTTCCTTCTAGATTGAAGCGTGCGATCTCCCGATTGATGGGTTCCAACAGCTCATAGTTGATCGCGAAAGAGCCCAGGGCTTCCGCGTTGAGGCGCGGAGCCCCAAGCGGAGCATTGTTGAATCCTGTGTAGTCGATCCCGAACGGAGACCATCCAATCGCGCCGCTCCCCAGCGCTGCGAAGAAGTAGCGCGAGTACGCTGCGCCGCTTCCCGTTTCAGGAACAAACAGCGCGTTGTCAGGGCGCCCATAGAGTTCCAGCACCTTCAGGTACCGGTCTGAGTCCTGCATGTAAATGTCGGGGGCGATCAGATCGATTGCGGGCGCTGTCGCCTTCCAGATATCGAGCACATTGTCGGTGGGCCCGCCACTCTCGTAGGTCCCAGGTTTGGCGCCGATTGGATTCCGAAGTGCGGCGTTCGCGTACATCGGGATGCCATAAACCGCCTTGCCTGCCGCGGCGACTTCATTCACGTATTTCGCCACAGCCCAAGCGTGAAAAAATTCGTCCGCATCGCCGCCAAAGACTTCTTTCCACGCGCCGCCGCTTTGTATATGGAGTGAGGACAAGAGGTTTGGCGGTACCGGCGAATCAAACACCTTCTGAGCGGAGGGCGAGTAGTCCCGAATGCTACCGTATGTTCCCGTTTCGTTCTCCACTTGCACCAGGATGACCGTATGTTGCGGGTCGGTTTCTCGCACGTGCCGCATCAGCATGGCAAACGCTCGCTTGTCCGCCTCCAGACTCGCCGTGGCAAACGGAGACGGTGAATCCACAGGTTCGCCGTGTATGTTCACCACGTGAAAGTACCGCTGCGGATCGCGTTTCATCCACTCCGGCATGTAGTGCTGGCTCCCGTTCTTCCAGGTTCCGAACCAGAGCAGAATCAGGTACACATGATGCTCCCGGGATTGAGAGATCAGCGTGTCCACTACCGAAAAATCGAAGCGGCCCTCCTGCGGTTCGAGCTGTTCCCAGTAGACTGGCATTTCGACCGTGTTCGCGTGGATTTCGGCAATCGCCGGCCACACTTTCGGTAACATGGCAGGCCACGCGCTCGAATTATTCACCTGCGCTCCGAGCACCAGGTACGGCTCTCCATCCACCAGCAGAGCGTAGCGGCCGTTCTGGTGAATGATCTTAGGAAGAGCCGATGCTTGCCCGGCAGCGGCGCTAATGACCGAAGCGGATACCAAACCGGCCAGTAGCAGTCGCCAGACGGCAGTCGTTGGCACCAGAACATTATGCCAGCGACGCGGTAGATAATGTCCCAAAGGGTGTTCGGCACATCGTCGTGCGAACAAGTGTCCCAAGGAGAAATTATGAAAACTTTCCTGCTGGTGTTTATTCTCGGCGCTGCGGCCTTACAGGCCCAGCAGGTCGATCCGCTCGAGGGGCTGTGGCAAGGCTATGACGGAGAGTGGGGTCATGTCTCGAGGCAACTGGTCGCGCTGGCCGATGCGATCCCAGCTGAGAAATTCGCGTGGCGTCCCGCGCCGGGCGTGCGATCCACCAGCGAAGTCTTCATGCACATTGCGCTTGCGAACTTGTATTTGTTGAGCGTCACGGGTCCTAAACTGCCTGCCGGCTTCTCCGAGAATTTGGAAAAAACCGTAACCGCGAAACCGGAAGTTATCGATTGGTTAAAGCGTTCGCTGGAGGCGGTCAAAAACGCTCACACAGGCATAACTTCCGCCGAGCTCCAGCACAAGGTTAAAGTCTTCGGCAGAGATGCCACGGTAGATGGGATGTATCTCCGCATCCTCGTTCACGCGAACGAGCACATGGGGCAATTGGTTGCGTATGCGCGCATGAACGGAATCGTGCCGCCCTGGTCGCAACCTGCCGCAAAATGAGCGGGCACTTCTTCCGCGGCTACCCCGCGCCTCGCGGCCCTACTCCGCGCGCAGCGATTTGACTGGATCGATGCGAGTCGCTCTCCATGCGGGGAACGCCGTGGCGAGGACCGCAGTCGCGAGCACCAGTAAGGTCACTGCGAAAAATGTGAGCACATCGGTCGCCGCTACTCCATAGAGCAAACTGCCCAGGAATCGAGTGAGCAGCAGCGCCGCGAAGATTCCACCGATAATTCCATAGACTGACACTCGTAAACCTTGCGTCAGGATCATTGAAACGATTCGCTGCCGTGTAGCTCCGATGGCCACACGCAACCCAATCTCATACGTTCTTTGGCTGACCCAGTACGACATCAAACCGTAAATGCCAATTGCGGCGAGCAGCATCGCGGCACCTGCGAAACTCAGGAACACTCGCATGGTCGAGCGGAAATCTGAAATCGATCCCGCCACGACATCTTCGAGTGTCTGCACGCGACCTACCGGAACGTTGGGGTCCTGGTCTTCCGCCAATTGGTGAATCTCGTTTCTCAATTGAGCCGTTTCAAATGGCGCTTTCACCAGCAAGGTCATTGCCGCGGGAAGCTGTCCGTCCTCTCTTTCGGATTGAGAATACGGCATGTAACTCGCGCCTGCTACCCAGCTGGGCAGTGCCTTGCTCAAACTGTATTGCCGCACATCGGCCACCACTCCGATGACCGTTCGCCATTGTTTGCTGTTGCTCGGCTTGATATGTTTTCCAATTGCATTTTCCCTGGGCCAGAGATGATGTGCCGTGGATGCGGAAATCAACATAACGGCCGCCGAATTTGCGCCGTCGGCTTCCGTAAAAAACCTCCCGGCGAGTAACGGAATCTTGAGCATCTTTAAATACCCCGGGCTCACGGCTCCGAACCAGAGCATGGGCGCTGGATGATCGATGGTCTTCGGGTGTCCCTCCACGTCGACAGGGATGGTGGGAAGCTCTCCATCTAAGGGGATCGAGTTGGAAATGGCCGATGCTGCTACGCCGGGAATCTCGCGTGAACGATCGAGCAGCCGACTGTAAAGCGCGACGCACGCAGAGCGTTGAGTACACGAAGACTGATTCGGACTGATTCGCACCGTGAGAATGTGTGCCGGATTGAATCCCGCATTAGCGCGAGAGAGCTGATACAAACTCCGTAACAGAAGACCCGCGCTCACCACCAGGACCAGAGTCAGCGCGACCTCGCCAGCGATGAGAAAACTCCGAAATCGGCTCCAAACACTCGCCGTAGAGCGTTGGCTGCCGGTTTTGATCGTTTCGGTGAGATCGATTTGTGAGGCGCTGAGCGCCGGCGCCAATCCAAACGCCAGACCCGTGAAGAGCGCCAGCCCCGTGACCGCGCCCACCACTTGCCAATCGATGGCAGCTTCCGCCAATCCGGGAGTGGACAAGGGAAGCAACGATTTGAAAATGGAGAGCGCGCCCATTCCCAGGCCGATTCCTAGCAATGCGCCCAAAAGCGCAAGCCCGACGCTTTCCGTCAACAGTTGACGAATGATCCTCATTCGGCCCGCGCCCAAGGCGGCCCGCAGCGCGATTTCCTTCCGGCGTGTGGTAGCTCGCGATAAGAGCAAGCTCGCCACATTGGCGCAGGCGATCAGCAGGACCATCCCAACCGAGGCGAGCAGAATGATCAATTTTCCACGGATATCGCCCATCAGGTCTTGTTGCAGCGGAATGGCGCTCGCATCTGCGTTCCAGTCGCGCGACATCGGATATGGCAATGTTTTCCGGAACTCTGCCGTTAGCTGTCGCGCCTCGTTTTGGGCTTCCGCGAGCGTCGCTCCAGGACGAAGCCGAGCGACCAGCGGCACAAATTCGCCCGCCCAGTACTCCAAAAAATTCGAAGCGTCGAGGCGTATCGGGATCCATAGCTGCACTTTTGCCGAAGGGTAGCTGAAGCTGCGCGGCATAACTCCGAGAATCTCGCGGTGAATGCCATTCAGCGTAATCACGCGGCCCACAATGGCAGGGTCGCTTCCAAAGCGTTCCTTCCAAAGCGAATCGCTGATTAGGACAACGCCGTCGCGTCCGGGCAGATCCTCTCCTTCCTTAAACCCTCGTCCTTTTGCAACCGAAGCTCCGAGCACGCTGAGGAAATTCGAGGAAGTTGCGCTGCCTATGACACGGCTTGCTACACCGTCTCCGGTCAGGTTCAAGTCGGAACCGGTGCTGACCGCGGCGATCGCCATGGCACGGCTCTGCTGGTGAAAAAACGGAATCGCCGCGTGCGGATAGGTGCCGGTGATACGAACCAATCGCTCCGGCTGGAAATAGGGCAGAGGACGAACTAACAACGTGTTCACCAGGCTGAACATGGCTGCATTGCCGCCGATGCCCAAAGCGAGCGAAGCCACCGCGATACTTGTGAACACGGGCGTTCGCCCAAACATTCGCGCCGCGTAGCGCAAGTCCTGTAATAAGCGCTCCAGTCTTAGGAAACTCCACATATCCCGGCATTCCTCCTTTGCGAGCGTGACGTTGCCAATCTCTCTGCGACTGAGTTCCGCAGCAGACTGAGCCGGGAGACCGTGGCGGCAATGTTCTTCCTGCTTCACGGCTCGGTGGAAATCGAGTTCTTCCGTTAATTCCCGGTAGAACTGAACGCGGCGCCATCGGAAAAGCAGCCGATGCCAACTCCGCGCCAGCATCGTCTGAACAGGCCGCTTCACGCCGTCTCCAGAACTTTTTGAATCGCCCCGATAATACGAGCGAATTCCTCGCGTTCGGAGGCCAGCTGTTTACGCCCGGACGCCGTCAAGGTATAGAATCGGGCCCGGCGATTGTTTTCCGAAGAACCCCATTCCGCTTTCACCCATCCGTTCAGCAACAGCCGTTGCAGCGCAGGATAAAGTGAGCTCTCCCCAACCTGCAGGACGTCGTCGGAAACCTGTTTCAGTCGCGATGCGATTCCGTAGCCGTGCATGGGTCCGGGAGCCAAAGCTCGTAAGATGAGCAAGTCGAGCGTTCCGGGAAGAAGCTCTGGCGCCTTCGATTTTTCTCCCATCGGCTCTCGATGGAAGTATCTCTAATTTTCTATTTCGCTGTCAAGCGCCCACGGCGACGCATGAACAAACCAAGGCCAGCCAAGCCTAGCCCAAACAATGCGATGGATACCGGCTCGGGGGCCGCGTTTGCCTGCATCGGCACGCTGGTAAGGATCACGCTCGGATCGCTCGCGTTGCAGAACGAGCTGTCGCTGCCCACTCCATTGCAGATGTAGACATACCAGTTCTCACCATACGCCGTGAATACTGTATTGCTGAAGTCGCCCGTAATCGTCCCCGTCACATCCAGGATCGTGTACGTCTGCGTCGTACCGGTACCGTTGAAGCCGTTCAGCAAGGCGAGCATCAGCGTGCTGTTGGAGCCCAGCGTGAGATTACCCTCCACATTCGCGGCGCTGTATTGTCCGTTGCTCGTACCACCGATCTGCTCGTCGAAAATACCGTCCAGGGCGACATTGCCCGTGAACGTCAGCACTCCTGCCGAGCCGCTCGCGCCCGGCATCAACGTCCCGCCGATGGTCGTGTTCGCAGCCGAGACTAAGCCTCGGCCTGAAAGTGTTCCGCCATTAATTGCGACTGACGATGAGGTTACTGTCAAAGTGCCGTCTACGTTGGTGTTTCCTGCCGATTGCGTGAACCCGTTTGTGACGGTCAGCATCGCGCCGAAATCCACTTTCACCGTTCCCGAGTTCGTCATCCCGCTCGCTCCGGTCACGCTGGCCGATGCGTCAAACGGCGCTCCCGCTCCGAGGCCGGCCAGGTGAAACGTGCCGCTGTTGGTCAGCGTGCCGCCGACCGTCATGGTCTCCCCGTTAGCGACTCCATTGTTCAGGCCGCTCAGCACTTCAATGTCCCCGCTGTTGAGCACATCGCCCGAGACCGAAAGGCTGCCGCCCGATGCCAGATAGGCCAACCCTGCCAGCACGTTCACCGTGCCGCTGTTGGTGAAATTTCCCGAAATCGTCATCGACGAGCCGGGCGCAGTTCCCACGTAGCCCGACGTGTTATTGCCTCCGTACAGATTTACCGTTCCGCCATTCGTCATGTTGCCGTTGATCGCGGCTGTAGCTCCCGGCAAAGGAATTGGACCCACGTTGGAGTTGTAATACAGCCCGCCATCCACGTTGAACGTTGCGCCCAAGTTATTCGCCAGATTGCCGTTGAGGGTAGTCGTGGCCGCCGTCACGGTCTCGAACATTCCGTTATTTACGACGCCGGAAGAGTTCGGAGTAATGGTGAAACCGCCTGACGTAATAGTGCCGTTGTTCACCAAAGCCAAATTGGTAATGCTCCCGGCGCCGGAAAGCGTCGAGCCAGTATCGTTAATAAATGTCTCGGTCCCGGTGATGCCCGTGATGGAATTGCCGGACCTGTCGGAGAGCGTCAGATTGCCCAGGCCATTTCCGAACCCGCCGAGATCGAAGGTCGCATTCTGGCCGTCGAACTGTAAGGTGGCCCCATTCGACGAGCCTATGTTGACGGTTCCGAAATTGAGGATGCGCGCTTTTTGCCCGCTACCCGCCGTTTGCCCGCCAGCGGCGATGAACTCGAGAGTTCCACCGTCGCTGACGGTCATCGTGCTTGCGTTGCCTATCGGGTAGTAGGCGGCCGAGGCGCTCATGTCGAGCACCAGCTTGCTCCCGGAATCCACCTGCACCGTGCCGAAATTCACGAAGGCGTAAGTGTTCGCGGGATTAGTGTAGAGTGTCGCAGTGTTTGAGGTGGCCTGGATCACCAGTGCGTTCGAGCCATTGGCGACGATCGAGCCAAGGTTCGCCATGCTGGTCTTGCTGATGGTTCCGGCGCCGGAAAGGGTCGAGCCGGTGTCGTTGATGAAGTTCTGCGTGCCGTTGCCGGTAATTGCATTGGCGGCGTTATCGGACAACGTCAATTGGCCGGCGCTGCCACCGAAGCTGCCCAGATCGAATACTGCGTTCTGACCGCTCAAGGTCATCTTTCCGCCCGCATTCGATCCGCCGATGCTGATGGTTCCTGTGTTGCTAATTTGTGTAGTCTGATTCTGAGCTGCGGAAATAGTCAGCGTTCCACCGTCATTGACGGTGATCGTATTCTCATTCTCTATGGCGTATTTGGCGTTCTGGGAAGCGCTGGTATCGAGCACGAGCGTGCTCCCGGAATTAGCCTGGACTGTCCCTGCAAAATTTGTACCTAAACCATTTTCGAAGCCGAATGAGTTCGCAGCCTCACCGGTATCGCTATAGGTGACGGCGTTCGGGTTCGCCTTGATGATCAGCGGGTTCGTGCCGTTGGCGACAATGGCGCCATCGTTCACAAATGCCAGATTGCCGATAGTCCCCGCGCCCGACAGCGTATTGCCGGCGTCGTTGACAAAAATTTCCGTCCCGGTTATGCTGGTAATTGCATTCCCGGCGTTGTCGGACAGCGTCAGTGTACCCGGGCTCCCGACAAGCGAGATCAAATCGAAAGTGGCATCCTGGCCGTTCAACTGAATGGTTGCGCCCGCGGTTGCTGTTCCTACCGTGATGGACCCGGTGTTGGCGGCCTCCACGCTGTTGACGATTAAGGCTATCTGGTTTTGCGCGGCGGTGAAGTTCAGCGTCGCACCACCATCCACCGTCATGACGCCGCCTACATTGAGGACAGAATATCCGGCGTAGCTGCCTTGCAGTTGACCGCTCATATCGAGGGTCAACTTACTCCCGGAAGTCACCTCGACGTAGCCGTCGTCGAAGAAGCCAAAACTGCCAACTGGAAATCCGCTCACCGGAATCTCGTTGGGGTTGGCCTTAATCAGCATTCCGCTTTGACCAGTCACAACCAGATTGCCGTTATTCAAAAAAGCGAGATTGCTGATGGTGCCAGAGCCAGAAATCGTATTGCTCTGAGAGCCTGCTTGGCCGCCGGGGCCGTCGTTCTCTAGAAGCTCGGTGCCGGTTTGTCCGGTGATGGTGCTCCCTCCCGTGCCCAGCAGATACAGATTGCCTGGAGTTGATACCCCGAGTATGAACCCCGCATCCTGGCCGTTCAAGACCATGGATCCGCCCGCTCCTCCGGCAGCGCCGATATTGATGGTCCCGTTGCCATCGATCCGGGCAAGTCGTTGGCTACCGGCGGTGAAAATCAGCGTCCCGCCGTTAGCGACGGAAATGGTGCCTGTATTCAGCACGTCACTCAAAACCGAATACTGCGACTGAGTCACATCGATGTTGAGCGTACTTCCCGAAATAACCCGCATGCTGCCCTCGTTGACAAGCCCGACCGAGGCTGTGTTCCCATCGATATTGCTGGAGTTCGAGACGGCCTGAATGGTGAGCGTGCCTCCTTGAGCCTGGATGATGCCGGCGTTCACCGGCGTGACACCGCTGATCGTGCCCCCGCCGGAGAGCGTTAATCCTGAACCGATGTTCAACTCTTCGGTGCCGGTTGACCCCACGATCTGGCTGCTGTTGGCCATGGTCACGGTGCCGGAAGCGCCGGAGCCGGAATCGAAGATGCCGTTCTGGCCATTGAGAGTCAGGGTTCCGCTGGTGCCCGTTCCTCCCAGGTTGATTGTTCCAGTAATCGGTACATTGACAGTTTGTCCGCTGGCCGCGGCGACTGTCAGCGAGCCATTGACGTTCAGGGTGCCGCCCGTGTTCACGGTCAAGGGAGTGGCGGAGCTGCCGGAATTGCCATCATCGACGGTGAGCGACCCGGACGAACCGATGGTGCGCTTCGGGCCATTCGAGGCAGATCTCCGCACGGGTGAACTTCGCAAGCGGGGCATCCGGATCAAGCTGCCGCGCCAGGCCTTCCAGTTGTTAGCCGCACTCGCCGAGCGCCCCGGTGAGCTGGTCACGCGCGATCAGCTGCAAAGCATCCTGTGGCCGAACGAGACCATTGTCGAGTTCGATCACAGCATCAACACAGCCGTCAAGCGCATTCGAGAAGCGCTTAGTGACTCCGCCGATCGGCCGCGCTATCTCGAAACCCTTCCGCGCCGCGGCTACCGCTTCATGGCCGACGTGGACCGCATCGAAACTCCTCCACCGCGCCTTCCTGTCAAGCCACCCATCGACTGGAGCGATCCTCTTGGCAAAATTGTCTCCCACTATCGAGTCCTGGAGGTCCTCGGCAAAGGCCGTATGGGGATCGTCTATCGCGCCGAAGACATCCGTTTGGGTCGTTCCGTAGCTCTGAAATTCCTGCCGGTGGATCTCGAATCCGATGCGGCCGCCCTCCAGCGCTTCGAGCAAGAGGCGCGCATGGCATCGGCTTTGAGCCATCCGAACATTTGCACGATCTATGAAGTGGAAGCGCACGAGGGCCGGCCGTTCATCGCCATGGAGTTGCTGGAAGACGAGACACTACGGGACCGCATCGTGCGAAAAGCTCCGGGCGCTGCATTGTCTGCCGCCGAACTGCTGGATAGCGGAATAGCCGTCGCCGATGCCTTGGAAGCAGCCCATACGAGTGGGATCATTCACCGCGATATCAAACCGGGAAATATCTTTCTAACCCGGCGCGGAGAGGTGAAGGTACTCGATTTCGGCTTGGCGAAGGTGCTAGTCGCGGCAGCCGATTCCCCACCAGTGCTTCGACGAAATCATAGCGGCGAACGACACTGCCGGTACTGCGGGATATATGTCGCCGGAACAGGCCTGCGGCGAAGAGCTGGATGCGCGCAGCGATCTTTATTCACTCGGCATGGTGTTATATGAAACCGTAACCAACCGGATCCCCGCCAGCCATTCCGAAGCGACGGACGCGCTCACCACCCAATCCCGGCACCTCCAGCCGAAACTGCGCGAAATCATCGCACGTCTGCTTGAGCGCGACCGCGCCCTCCGTTACCAGACGGCGAGCGACGTTGTAAGCGAATTGCGGCGGCTCAAGCGCGACATCAGCTCCAGCGGTCATGTGGTCGCGGCATTCGCGCCATCGACCACACCGGTTTCCCTTAAACGCAGCTCTAACAAGCTCCTCCGTTATGGCTTGGGCGTAGTGGCTCTCGCGGCAATTTGCGTTCCGGCAGTGCTGTTTTTCCTTCGTAAGCCAGTCTCTTCTCCACTGCCGCTGCGGATGGTTCCATTCAGCGGCGTGCCGTGCATGGAGGATGACCTCTCGTTTTCGCCGGACGGAAAGCAAGCGGCATTCTCCTGGAACGGCGGCTCCGGGCGGGATTATCACATCTACCTCAAACTGATCGGCGCTGGCCCTTCACTCGCGCTCACCAGCGGCCCCGGTTTTGATAGCAGCCCGGCGTGGTCTCCGGACAGCCGGTATATCGCATATACGCACGATCGCGGCGCTAAGGATGTGATGGTCGTGTCCGCCCTTGGAGGGACCGAGCGCAGAATTTGTTCGATCGATCCGGTGGGACCGGATCAGGGCTCGCGATCGCTGACGTGGACCCCTGATGGGGCCTCTTTGTTGATCTCCGATCGGCCTACCGCAAAGGAGCGTCCGGCGATTTTTTACTATCTCGGTCGCATCCGGAGAGAAGCGCCGTTTGACTTCGCCTTCGCCCCAACTCTACGGCGATGGCGACCCTCAATTCTCGCCGGATGGCAGTACGCTGGCCTTCCTCCGTTGGAACCGGAACTCAGTCAGCGATATTTACCTTCAGCCGTGGCCAAAGGGAGAAATCAGGCGATTTACCGCCGATCAGAGGCGCATCTCGGGATATGCTTGGGCCGCCGATGGAAAAAGCATTATCCTTTCCTCCCGACGAGGAGGGCTTGCTATGCTGTGGCGCGTTCCTATCTCGGGCGGCGCGCCAGAACCGGTACCCGGAGCTGGAGAGGATGCCCTAGCGCCCGCCATTTCCAGGAAGGGAGATTTCCTCGCCTACACCTATCAACTCGAAAATGCGGATATCTGGCGCGTGCCGCTTGACCGTCGTCCCGTCCCGCCGGAGCAGTTCAAAAAGCTGATTGCGTCTCCACGCCAGGAAGTCAGCGCTGTTTACTCTCCCGATGGGAACGCGCATCGCATTCAGTTCCGATCGATCTGGAACCTTCGAATTGTGGGTATGCGACAGCGACGGCTCGCATCCGATCCAGCTTACGTCGTACGGAACTCTTACCGGCAGCCCTCATTGGTCGCCCGACGGAAAGTGGATTCTATTCGAGTCCCGTCGAACGGGCCACGGCGCTGTGTACGTGATCAGTGCCGCTGGAGGCGAAGCGCGGCAGCTCACATCGGGGAGGGCTGACGACATCGTGTCCAACTGGTCCCGCGACGGGAGCCGCATTTACTTCGCTTCGAATCGCAGCGGCAGCATGGAATGCTGGCAAATGCCCATCGGCGAGCGCGCGGAAGGCGGGAGCCCGGTCGAAATCACGCATAACGGTGGATTCCAAGCCGAAGAGTCTATCGATGGTCGTTGGCTCTACTACAGCAAGCAGACTGGCGGCATTTGGCGCATGCCCATTGGCGGAGGAAGCGAAGCGCGCGTTCTAGACCGTGTAACCGCGCGCTACTGGACGCTTGCCGGTAATGATCTATATTTCATTGATATGCTCGGCAAGCCGGCTCCGACCCTGAATGCACTGGACCTCGCGAGTGGCCGGGTTCGTCTGATAGCCGCTCTCGACAAGTCTCCCGATTGGGGCGATTCGGGTCTCTCTGTCTCACCCGACGGCCATTGGCTGATCTGGTCTCAAATAGACGATCTGATCAGCCGGATCATGCTACTCGAGAATTTCCACTGATCGCCGTGAGCACCATACTTACTAGTTACCGCCCAGATCCTGCGACATGTAACTACAGCTCAGTTAGGAGCCCAGGATCAGTTAGCGCGCGGTTGTGTTCTCGTCGCCGGTCGGTTTCCAGTAATGACTCGCAAAGGTTAGAAAAGTCGGCCAGTTGGGGCCCGTTGTATGTCCGCCGCTGTGCTGCCGGAATGCCAGATCTCCATCGATCAAAGGAGTCTCCATCGGTGGAAATTGCGTTCTGCCCAGGTCCTTCTTGCCCAACAGCCTGTACACTGGACCTGCAGCCACTTCCGCTTCAAACTGCCCCTCATCATCCAGCCAATTGCCCTCCACCTTTGGGGACCCACAACTGATAAACACCGGCCGGGGCGCGCATAGCGCGATCAACTCATCGGAATCGACCGGTAGATCGTTTGGTGTGAGCGGACCTGCATATTTCAGGAAATTCCCCGCCATCCAGTGGTGTTCTCCAGTTCCGGCCAGGTTCTCGACCAGCTCTCCAAAGTTCCGTCGATGAGGCTTGGCGCCGCCTTCGCCCGACGAACCGACAAACGCGATCGCGAAGCGCTGGTCGTAAGCCATGGTCACGAGTGCTGCTTTGCCGTAACGCGAAAGTCCCTCAATTCCGACCTCTTTTGCGTTGACGGTTTTGTCTGTTTCCAGGTAGTCCAAGGCGCGGCTGGCTCCCCATGCCCACGCTCGCAGAGTCCCCCAATCGTCCAGCTTCCGCGGCTGTCCCTTGTTGACCAGCCCGATAATCCCTTCCGTCAGACCGGCGCCATTATCCACCTGATAAGTGGTCGGTATAAGAACGGCGTATCCCCATCCTTTCGTCAGCACCTGTTGCTGCCACGGCGGACCCGTTTCTTTCGGCGGAGCAAATCCCTTTGGAAACTGGAATCCCTTCGGAAATACAAAGCCGAACTCAATCATCACCGGTACGGGTTCCGTTGCATCGGCTGGTATTGTGAGGCTCATATCCAGGTCTACCTGGATCGGGGGGTAAGACGAATTATCAACATGTCCTCGCAGTTTTTTCGTAATCGCGCGTATCGTACCAATCGTTTCATGAATGGTGCTGATAACTTCCCAATTTACTTTAGGTACATCACCAGGTACGCGCCCATAAACATCTTCATCGAACAGATCGATAAGTTCCGGCCGCCGTTGCTTCCACCACATCTCCGGTGTAGTTACTCTCCTGCCATCCGCCATAATCAGCGGGTCCGGTAACTTATAAGGGTGCACTTTGGATTCGTCATAGTTAACGGCGTTCGGTGCATCCGGATGTTTCGGATCCGCCCCTGGCCTTAGTTCTTTGATGTGCAGCAGATCCATTAACCGTTGATGATCCTGTTCGGCGGTCAAATGGACCGGCGGAGGCAGGCCCGCAGGAGCCTGTGATTCTCGCCCGGCGTGTAAGAGCAAAGACGTCGCCAGGAGCAGCACTGGGAAGAGAGAACGTGATTGAGTCCCCATCATGCCGGAACTATATCAACCTTCGCGTCGCATCGAACGGATTTGATCTATGGGGATATCATTCCTAACAATGGCGGACACTTTCCTAAAACACTGGTATCGCACCCTCGCTTTGCTGTCAATCGGAATCGTGGCTGTACCTGCATCTTCGCGGAATGATCACGAAACAAACCAGGAGCACTGGGTCGGCGCCTGGGCCTGCTCGCCGCAGCTCGCCGAGCCGGAAAACAGGCCACCCGCTCCCGGACTATCGGATGCCACCCTGCGTCAAATCGTCCATGTCTCGGTAGGCGGAGAACGGCTGCGCGTTCGACTTTCCAACGCTTTCGGTTCACGGCCGCTCTCCATCGCTGCCGTACACATCGCGCCGAGCTTGGGAGGGAGCAAAATCAGTGTGGAGAGCGACGAGGCGGTTACATTTAATGGCACTCCTTCGGTCACCATACCCGCTGGCGCGCTCGCCGTATCCGATCCGGTGGCCCTTTCCATAGCCCCGCTCTCAAACCTCGCAATCACCATGCACGTAGAGACCACAATGACCGAAATTACGGCACATCCTGGTTCCCGGCAAACCTCGTATTTGCAGTCTGGCGATTCAGTAAGTGCAGCCGAGCTTCCGGGCGCGACCGAAATGGCTCATTGGTATTTCATCAATGGCTTGGACGTATCCAGCTCTCCATCTTCGGCTTCGATCGTTGCGTTCGGCGATTCCATAACGGACGGGCATGGCTCCACGACCGGCGGGAACGATCGTTGGCCCGATGATTTGGCGCGCCGCCTCCGGGCATCCAGGAAAACCGCCAGCCTGGGCGTGCTGAACGAAGGCATCGGGGGTAATCGCTTGCTGCACGATGGGACCGGGCCGAATGCGCTGGCCCGGTTTGATCGCGACGTTCTCGCGCAAACCGGTGTCCGCTGGCTGATCGTGCTCGAAGGAATCAACGACATCGGAACTGAGCCCGACGCCGGAACAAGGCACGAACAGCCGGCAACCGCCGATCAGCTCATCGCCGCCTTTGAGCAGATGATCGTCCGCGCGCATGCGCATGGCATACGGATCTATGGAGCAACCATTCTTCCCGACGAAGGTGCTGGCTACTTTACCTCCGCCGGTGAAGCTGATCGCCAGAAGGTGAACACCTGGATTCGGACCAGTGGCAAATTCGATGCCGTCATCGACTTCGATGCGGTAACGCGCGACCCACGCCAGCCGTCGCGTCTCTCGGCAGCGGCAGATTGCGGTGATCACCTCCACCCGTCGCCCGCCGGTTACAAAACAATGGCCGACGCCATCGACTTGAAGCTGTTTGAAACGCGCTAAAGCTGTTGGCCAAAATCGGGTAATGTCATCCTGTCAGCGATGCCATAATAATGTCATGGCCGTCCGAACTACAGTCGATATTCCGGAACCGCTGCACGATACCTTGCGGCACAGGGCGGAGAATTCTGGTACTTCCATCCGCTCGCTCATCGTTCGAGCGATCGAACAGGTCTACGCTGGCTCCGGTAACGGTGAGTATGTTACTGGTCCGCTCGTTAGCGGTTCGGGTAAGCTTGGCCCTGCATTCCCGGAGGACGAGAATCCGCATGATTTCGTTTTTTCCTGACCTGAATGTCTGGCTGGCACTTTCTGTGGCGGGCCACGCGCACGACGCAGATGCATGGCGCTGGATGAATCTGCTATCTCGGGACACGAAACTCGTCTTTTCCCGTTACACCCAGATCGGTCTGCTGCGCCTGTTGACGAACCAGTCCGTTATGGGCGAGCAGACTCTGACTCTCCGAAAAGCCTGGACCGTGTATGATCGGTGGCTCGAAGATCCGCGCGTGGAATTCTATCCCGAACCTCGAGGTATCGACGCCGTGTTTCGCCAAACGACAGAACCCTTCCAAACCAAGCAGGCTTCTAAGTGGGTTGGCGATTGCTATCTGCTGGCTTACGCGAAACAGAGCCAAGCCGTGCTTGTCACGTTCGACACAGGCTTGCATGCAACCGCTCGAAAGCAGGGCCACTCCGCCGTGATACCCGGCTGATCTCTGACCCGTAGCCGTGTTCTAATCGGAATCGAATAGCCCTGTGACGACCCCGAGCTCACCGATCCTACAGTCGTTTCCCTCGCGCGAGGATCAGATGTTTCCCACTCTGACCGCGGCACAGATGGCGCGTCTGGCTGCGCACGGGCACGCGCGGCGAGTGGAACAGGGCGAAATCCTCATTCATGCCGGCGAGAAGATAGAGCGTTTTTTCGTCGTCACGGCCGGTCGCCTCGAAGTCATCCGGCAGTCCGTCACCGGCGAGGAGCTCGTAACAGTTCATCTGCCGGGCCAGTTCAGCGGTGAAGTCAGCATGCTCTCTGGCCGTCGGGGATTAGTCACTTTTCGTGCGTCCGAGGCTTCGGAAGTGATCGAGCTCAGCCGCGACCAGTTGCTGACCATCGTGCAAACCGATAGCGAGCTGAGCGATATTCTCATGCGCGCATTCCTCCTGCGCCGAGCGACGCTGATCGCCCGCGGCATGGGCGACGTCGTGTTGGTTGGATCGACGCATTCAGCCGCCACGCTCCGCATCAAAGAATTCCTCACGCGGAACGGTCATCCTTACGCCTACATCGATCTCGATAAAGACACCGGCGCTCAAGAGCTGCTGGATCATTTCCATATAAAGGTAGCCGATGTGCCCGTGGTGATTTGCCGCGGCACGTCCGTACTGCGCAACCCAACCAATCGCCAGATCGCCGATTGTCTCGGCTTCAATGAAGCCATCGATGAGGCGCAGATTGCGGATGTGCTGGTCGTCGGTGCCGGCCCGTCTGGACTGGCCGCCGCCGTCTACGCCGCATCCGAGGGACTCGATGTACTCGTCCTTGAAATGAACGCGCCCGGTGGCCAGGCCGGCTCCAGCTCGAAGATCGAGAACTATCTCGGCTTTCCCACCGGAATTTCTGGTCAGGAGCTCGCCGGGCGTGCTTACACGCAGGCCGAGAAGTTTGGGGCCAATGTAATCGTCGCCAAGAGCGCGAATCGGCTCAGGTGCGATCGGAAGCCGTTCGCCGTCGAAACCGACGACGGCTCGCGTGTATTGACGCGCGCGGTCATCATTGCCACTGGTGCCGAGTACCGCCGGCTTTCCGTCGATAATCTCTCGCGCTTCGAGGGCGCGGGCGTGTACTACGGGGCGACCTTCATCCAGGCACAGTTGTGTGAGGGCGATGAGGTGATCGTGGTCGGCGGTGGAAACTCCGCCGGCCAAGCCGCCGTTTTTCTCTCCGAGACGGCTCAGCGCGTGCACGTACTGGTCCGCTCCAGTGGATTGGCCGAGAGCATGTCCCGCTATTTAATTCGCCGTATCGAGGAGAATCCGTCGATCGTCCTGCACACCCACACCGAAATTGTTGCCCTCGAAGGCGGTGAATGTCTGGAGCGTGTGAATTGGCGAGACGGGCAAACCGGGGCCATCGAAACGCACGACATCCGCCATGTGTTCGTCATGACCGGCGCCGTTCCCAACACAAGCTGGCTCGGAGGTTGCGTTGCCCTCGATCCCGCCGGGTTCATCAAAACCGGTTCGGAGCTCTTGGCCGAAGATCTCGCCGTCGCCCGTTGGCCGCTCGCACGCCCGCCGCATATGCTCGAAACCAGCCTGCCTGGCGTCTTTGCGGTTGGCGATGTACGCGCCGGTAATATCAAGCGCGTCGCTTCCGCGGTGGGTGAAGGCTCCGTTGCAGTGTCCTTCGTGCACCAGGTGCTGCACGAATAACAGAGATTCTGCCTCGCCCGATTAGAACACCAGCTCGCGAAGCAACCCATCTACTCTTGTTGACGGATCGGAAGGGACGTAGAAGATGCCCACCTTGAACGGCTTTTGTGGTCCGCAGTTGATGTTGAACGAGCCGCCGTTGTTTCCGTTCCGCACGATCACTCCCTTCGGGTCGTCGAGCGCAAATACCATTTCTCTTGAGTTCACGATCACGTGCAGGCGAGGAGTTTTCGCGTTGCATTCGAAAAATTTGGCCACCGCTTCGACGTGCTGAAGATTTCCTGGCCAACGAACGGACGGAACGTCTCGGGGAATTTCGTGATCCCTTGTGAGCCGCGGCCTGTCCGGCGCTTCCGTTTGTGCGACGGGCGCCGTGGTCGGCGAAGCCTTGGACTCCGGCGCGACATTACGTTCCTGGTCCAGGCTGTCTAATTCACGCAACATGTTTGAGACTTGCGACTCCTCATCGCGACCCTTGGCATATTGGTTTGCTTTCTCCGTCGCGGTCCGTGCCTGCTGGCGCGCATCCAAACGCAAATAGCAGTAGGCCTGCGCTGAAAATAATTGATACGCGTGCTCGGTGGTGATCGTTTTGATGTGCGAGAAGGCATTCAGGGCGGCACTCCAGTGGCGCGCCTCCATTTGCGCCATGCCCAAGTTGAACCATGCGTCCTGATAGTCGGGCTTGATCGTAATGGCTCGCTGCAGCACCGCAATCATCTCTTCTACGGGAGCCCTCGATTGGTGCAAGAGCTCCGAATAATGAAACAACATCTCCGGATTCTTAGAGCCTCTGTCGATCGCCAGCTTGAAACTTTCCTTGGCTCTGCTGAGGTTACCTTGCTCCCACGCTACATATCCGAGCGACTCCTGAACCTCGGCGCTCTCCGGATGCTCCTGAGCCAGCCTTGAGAGACGCTCCGCGGCCTCCGCGCTGGTCTCTTTTCGGGAGGCAAGTAAGTCGGACAAAGCAAGGTCCACGTTAAATTCCGAAGGTTCCGAAACATCCGGCTCCAGATCGGGCTTACTCAGCTTCACATCGAATAGAGCTCCCTGCACAGAGGATTGATTCACATAAGCATGCAGATCCTTAGTAACTTCCGCGAGGCTCTTACCGTAAACGCTCTGAAAACAATCTGCGGTAGGGCGGCCGGAGGCCATCAACGCCAGGAATCTCACAGTGCCGGACATATAGTTCTTACCGAGTTCGACCATGTGTGTCAGCGCCCAGCTTTCTGCATAAAAGGTAGACATCTTATCGCGTTCGTTGTAGTAAGGCGATTCCCGATCGACGGCAAACAGCGTATTCAGATCGATCCAACTTTGTGATCTGAGTAGAAGAGCGTGCCCCTCGATTGGGCGACCAACCACGGACCGGTTGCCCTTCGGTTCGACAGTAGAGTAGAAATCCGCCAGACCTTCGTTCAGCCATAGCGGGAAAGTCAAACCCAGATGCTCCACAATCAGGTGCGTATATTCGTGCACGGCTGCCCGATAGTGTTCCGGACTAATGTCCTGCACCACGATATAGTCCACCTTCCGGCTTCGAACGTAGTAAGCGAAAGCCCCTTCGTTAACGCGGTAAGGTTTGAATTCTTTCTCGGATCGGAATGCAATGATGCGTACGGCAGTATCGGGCGCGGTCTTCAAATGGCTGCTTTGCACGAAGAAGTACCGGACCTGTTCGAAAACCTGCAGCGCGGCCGTCCCTTGTTTTTCGCTGTTCGTCGTGTATATCTCAAAATGCGGTGTCGTAAGGCGAATCCAATGCTCTGCTGCGATTCCGTCTGGGCACACAACCGCGACCATCGCCGCTGCGGCTACCAGCGGCTGGCACACCACGGCCTTTAAGAAATCCCTCCACGGAATTCCGGCTTTCATATTTTGGGAAGCCCGATCAGCATAACAGATTGGCCCGCCTTACGCACAACGGTCGATTTCTCATCGGCCAGTGAGGCGTCGCACGTAAGCCTCGCTTTCGTGATATTCTCTCCAACAACCCGCACGCTACGCGCGAACAAGGAGCCGCCGTCATGGCAATTATCGGGACACATGCTTTGCTTTACTCGTCTGATGCCGATGCGCTGCGTGCGATGCTGCGCGACGCGTTTGGCTTTGAATTCGTGGACGCGGGCGGCGGCTGGCTCATTTTTGCGTTGCCTCCAGCAGAACTCGGCGTGCACCCTGGCGAAGGCCCGAGCTTTGAATCGGGAATCCGCCATCAGCTCGCCTTTATGTGCGATGACATTCGGGCGACCATCGCCGAGCTGCGGGGCAAGGGAGTTCAAATCGATGGCGAGCCGAAAACCGAAAGCTACGGCTTTACAGTGATGATGAATTTGCCGGGCGGCGTGAATGTGATGCTGTACGAGCCGCGTCACGCTACCGCCATTCCCGCTCTGAAAAACGCAGCGTGAGCGCGCACCGCGGCTTCGCTCCCCACCCGATCAGGGAAGCGGAATCCGATAAAGATTCCGGTGGATCGTGAGCTTGATAAATGCGTAGGTGGAAGGATCCGGTCCCGGTGCCACGGTCGAATGGTGGATGATCTGCACTCCCGGGAAGCTGCCTGGGTCCGCGGGAAAGCGCGCCCCTCCGGGCAGCCCATGATCAAACGGTATCGCAAAGGTCTTGCCCGTGTCTTCGAACATCAGTCTCGGGGAGACGTATAGGTAGCGCCCGTCCGGAGACCAGCTTGCCGTACAACGGCTGCAAAGCTTGACCGCCGGTCCGCCGTCGATGCGATAAAGCACCAATCCCCAAGGGGATTCTTCGTTCGGCACCGTTCCCCAAACGCAAACCCATTTGCCATCCGGAGAAATGCCTATGAGCCCGAGAATCGGATGCTCGGAGACCTTCCGGGCGCCACTGCCATCGTTCTTCATGCGGTAAAGATAGTTCACTTTCCCTTCTACCGACATGAAGTAAATGTCGCCTCCCGCGCCGAAGTGTGGAAACAGACCGTGACTCGCCAACAACAATCGGGGCGGCGACCGTCCGTCCACCCGAGCCAGCCAGATTTCCGATTTCTGACCGGACTTGTCAATCGAATACACAATATGTTCGCCGTCGGTGGAGACATCGAAACCACTAACGAAAATACCTGGCAAGAGATGCTGGTTCTGTCCCGTCGCCAGCTCCGTCATCCACAGCTCGCCGCTTACGAATCCGAGCCGAACGTAGTTCTCTCCCTTTCTGAGGACATAAAAAATGCGCTTGCCTGCCGAAACGATCGGATTGGCCGCAAAACCTTGCGAAGATACCCTGCGGTCGCCGCCGTCGTCGTGAAACCACATTTCGCTCTGCTCTTCGCCGACCGAGGTGACGATGGAACGTCCGTCCGGCGCCACAGCAAGACCCTCTTCCTTCTCCGGTCCGGGCGTAAGTTGTTCGGGCGGTCCGCCTCCGAATCGTTGACGCCAGATATGGAATTTCTCGCCGGTATCCGAAGTGAAATACATCCACTTACCATCGGGCGACCAGGCTGCTTCTGTGCAAATTCCGGTAACAGGGCCCACTTGCCGTCCGGTGTTGCTTCCATCAAACGGCGCTACCCGGCAGGGCAGCCAGCCCGAATTGTTCATCTCGACAATCAGCACCCATTTCCCGTCGGGGGAAAGCGCGGAGCGGTGCGCCATGCCGCGTTCTTCCGGCGGCACGTAGATGTCCCGCTCAGCCGCGCGGCTCTGCTCCGCGGTGACGATGGCCATGTGAACGCCCGATTTGATTTCTGAGAATAGAATGTGGTCCTGATCGATCCATCGCAGCCCTGATGCATTCGCCAGCATGCGCCGCGGCTCGCCACCCAGTACCGGCACGACCCAGGTGTCCCAAGGAAACGCTGTGCTGTACGCGATGCGAGAACCGTCCGGGGAGAAAACGGGACTCATCTTCTGCGTGCCATCGTGCGTTAACTGCACCGGATCTCCGTCCGGCAGTAGCTTGACGTAGATTTCGCCGAATGTCGCAAATGTTCCCGCGCCACGGATAAAGGCAAGCATTCGTCCATCCGGCGAGAGCGCGGGCTCCGTTGCAGAGTCGGTGAAGTTTGTCATTGGCTGCCATTCCGAGCTCGCGGATGCGTGCGGCGCACCGGAACGCGAAAGCCAAACGCCACCGGCGGCTACTGCGAGAATTCCAAGCGTAGCCAGTCCATATCTCAGCCATGCGCGGCTCGCTTTCGCGGGCGGTGCTGAAGGGCTCCGGACTATCGAGCCAGACTCGCTGTCACGCTTCAGGCGTTTTAGATCGGCGCGCAGATCGGATGCGCTTTGGTACCGCACGTCCCGTTCCTTCTCGAGTGTTTTCGCCACAATCCGATCCAATTCGGCCGGTAATTTGGGATTCAGGCGCGAAGGAGGTGCCGGCGTCTTATGCAGAATGGCATCGAATGTAAGCGCCTGCGTATTTCCTGCAAAAGGTGAAACCCCGGTTGCCATTTCGTACAGCACTACGCCAAACGAGAACAAGTCGGAGCGCGCATCCAATTCCAGCCCGCAAGCCTGCTCCGGCGACATGTACGCAACAGTCCCCACAGCTATTCCTGGACTGGTAACCAGTTCCGCGAGCGCAGTCTGCGTAGCGGGCGTTGAATGCAGCGCCCGGGCATGGCTCAGTTTGGCGAGCCCGAAATCCAAGACCTTGGCGCGCGGCAACTCGCCGGCCTGCGTTGTCACGAACACATTACCCGCCTTGATATCCCGATGGACCACCCCTTGAGCGTGTGCAGCCGCGAGCGCATCGCCAATCTGAATGCCCAGCTCGAGAACTTCATCAAAGGCCAGGGGTCCTTTGTCGATTCGGGAACTTAGCGTTGAGCCGCGCAGCAGTTCCATCGCGATGAACGGCTCTCCGTCCGATTCACCAATGTCATAAATGGTGCAGATATGGGGATGATTTAATCCGGACGCGGCCCGTGCCTCGCGGCGAAAACGCTCCAGAAAGAGCGGATCGCGTGCGAACTCTGAGGTAAGGAATTTCAGCGCGACTTTGCGGCCCAGACGAACATCTTCGGCTTCGTAGACGACGCCCATGCCGCCCCGGCCAATCTGGCCGCCCAGAAGGTAGTGCGAAACCCTCCGGCGCGCCGTCTGCATTTCACGTCATGTTACAACAACGACGATGCGTTGGATAACGCCTACGCCGCCGGCCGGATATTCTGATTTACCCGGAAGAAATTCTCCGGATCGTACTTCGCTTTAATCGCCGCCAGCCGGTCGTAATTGCCTCGGTAGGTCGCGCGAATCCGGTCCTCGCCTTCTTCCATCATGAAATTCACATAAGCTCCGCCGGAGCCGAATGGATGCAGGGCGTCGTAATAACTTCTGGCCCAATCGGTGATCTTTCCGCAGTTCGCAGGATCGGGATCTACGCCCACAATCACCTCGCTCCACACCGCATCGCGATAGCTGAATGCGGTATCGGCTTCGCCCACTCGATTCACTTTTCCATTCACCGGATACAGGTGCATGGTCGATTGCCAGGTCGGCATGAGCGCCGCGTGTTCCAGATGCTTCTCGATCGCCGCGTCGCTGAGTTCCCTGAAGAAATCGGCCTTCCAGTACCATTGCAGACCGGTGGGATAAATACCGTCGAACAGTCCCTGCAGCATCGGAAACGGCATCGGCACAAAGAATTCGAAAGCCGGCGGACGGTAGCTGCGAATCGATTCCAAAATCGTATTCGCCTGCTCCATCGAGCCCTGATAACACCACACGATCCCGCACATCTTGCGCAGATGTAACTCCTCGGGGAACGGCGGTCCCGGCGGCACACTCATTATGGCGAAGAAGCCATTCATCTCTTCGGGCGCTTGCGTGATGAACTCCCGGTACCACTTCATGACATCCGCCGCATCCTTCAAATGCCACAGCATCGGGCCTGCGCAAACGGTATCCACCGGATGCGCCTCAAACAGGAACGAAGTCACGATGCCGAAGTTGCCCCCTCCGCCGCGCACCGCCCAGAACAGGTCCGCATTCTCCTCCGCGTTCGCCACCACGAAGCTGCCGTCAGCCAAAACCATATCGACGGAGAGCAGGTTGTCGATCGTCAGCCCATACTTCCGGCTCAGGTGTCCCAATCCTCCGCCCAGCGTCAGCCCGGCAACGCCAGTGCTGGAAACAATACCCGATGGCACAGCCAAGCCGAATGCATGGGTCGCATGGTCTACATCGCTCCATTTGCAGCCCGCGCCCACCAGCACCGTGCGCGACGAAGGATCCACTCTCACGTAGTTGATCGGAGTGAGATCGATCACCATGCCCTCGTCGCAGACGCCCAGACCCGCCGCATTGTGTCCACCGCCGCGAATCGAAACGCGCAAGCCATGGCTTTTCGCCATGCGCACGGCTGCCATCACATCGGCGGCATCGGTGCACTTGACGATCAATCTCGGCCTTCGATCGATCATCCCGTTATAGACTTTTCTCGCTTGCTCGTAGGCCGCATCCTCAGGCTCAAGCACTGCACCGCGAAACTGGCCGCGAAATTCGGTTATCCCTTCCTGCAATGACATGCCATCTCCTTCTTACCGGCGCTCGGATCTATATCTCGCGCCGGATATGTCCACTTTGCCCGGCACAGCGTTCTAAACGCGTTCTGTAGAGATGCTGCCAGCCGTTCGGTCTGCAAGAATCGACAATTTTCGCTCCAACGCCAGCGAACCCGACCGCCGCGCTGCCTCGACGCCTCGCAGGAAACTGGCGTGCGCCGCTTCGAGCTTTCCTTCGGCGCTCAGCAGATCCCCCTGCACACGATGCAATTCCGCGATCGCCCATTCCTCGCCGTTCTTGCTCGCGAAGGCAAAGCCGGTCGAGAGACTTGCCAAGGCCTCGCCAATCTGACCGGCGCGCCCGAGTGTTTCCGCCAGCAATTTGAAATAGTAGGGCAGGCGGAGTTCAGCGCCCAGGCGGCGCATCCCGTCCAGCCCCTCGCGGAGTTGAGCCAGGCCGGCTCCGGCATCGCCCTCCGCAGCCGCAGCCCAACCCGTTAGAACATTCGCCATCGCCAGGTAATAAGCAAATCCATGCCGGCTGCACAGTTCCACCGCTTCCCTCCCGCGCTCGAGCGCCGCATCGCTTTCGCCTCGAAAGACATGCAGCATCGCGGCATAATCGAGCGCGATCGCCTGGCTGAAAGGATGGCGCATCTGCTTCGCGGTCGCTGTCGCTTCCACAGCATAAGCATCCGCGCGATCCCGGTCATCGCGATGCCAGGCAAGATGCGCGAGATATGCTCGGCAAAAGACGCCGATATCCGGTCCCGGGAATAACCCTGATACGGATTCCGCTGGATCGCTGTCCAGTCCAATGGCCGCCGTCATATGGTCGAGCGACGCGTCCAGTTGACCCAGATGAAACAGGCTGCTTCCCAGTATGAAATTTCCTGCGACCATCAGCTCCGGAGCCCGCTCCCGCTCCGCCGTTCTTAGGAATTCAACGCTGAACTCCCGCGCTTTTTCCAGATCGCCCCGTACGATGTGGAACACCCATGCGCCGCTGAGAATGACGAAAATATTGCGATCGC
This sequence comes from uncultured Acidobacteriaceae bacterium, assembly GCA_963722935.1. GTDB lineage: Bacteria > Acidobacteriota > Terriglobia > Bryobacterales > Bryobacteraceae > Bog-105. Next base: position 184,995 of record CAVROY010000008.1, read on the forward strand.
CGAGCCGTCTCGAAAGAATCAACGCGCGCTCGTATGTCTCGCCTACTTCCACCGCCGAGTAGCCTTCCGTCGTTACCAGCGCCGGACCCAGCGCCACCAGCAGATCCAGCTCTTGTTTCAGCCGCCTGTCGGATTCGGAGAATCCCCGGCACAGTGCCAGGGCGCGTCTCAGCAGGTCGGCCGCTTCCGTGTCCGCATAGCGCTGCCGCGCATCGGCAGCCGCCCGCCGGTAATATTCAATCGCCTCTTCCGCCATTCCGGCCTGCTCGAAATGTGAGGCAATCTGCCCGTTCCAGCTTTCGATATCGGCTTCGTATACCTCGGCCAGCACCCGCGCCACGCGCCGATGCCAATAGCGCTGGCGTACCAGGCTCAGTTCCGCGCAGGCCACTTCGCGCAGGCGGTCGTGCGTGAAATCGTACTCCGAAGGTCCGCGGTTTTCGATAATCCGCCTCCGCCACAATTCATCCAGCGCGTTGGAAACGCTGGCTTCGTCCCAATCGGTAGCCTTCTCGAGCAATTCAAACGAGAAGGGCCTCCCCAACACGCTCGCAAGGCCAGCCAGTTCGTAAGCGCCCGCCGTAAGTTGTGCCAGCCGGGCGGCGATTACGGCATGCACGCGCGTGCTCTGCAATCCGGCGCGTACACTCTCCACCACAAACAGCGGGTTGCCGCGAGTGGCCCGGAAGATCTCTCCCAGGTTCCCGGTTTCGAGCGGTTTGGACGACTCCAGGCGCGCCAGTTCAGCCGTCTCTTCTGCATCCAAAGCGTCGAGCGGAATTTCCAGAACCATTCCCGATTGCCGAAGCCCCGCCACAAACCGGGTGAACGGATGTTCGCGGCCCGTCTCTTCCGCCCGCACCGTCCCGAGCACCAGAACGCCCACTGCGGCCGAAGAGCTCAACAGCGCGTTCAGCCACTCAAATGAATCGGGATCGCACCATTGCATGTCGTCGAGATACAGCAGCATCGGTTTCCGGCTTTTTCCGAAAGCGGCGTTTAGCGATTCATAGAAATGAAGCCGCTGCCAGCTCTCAGCAAGCGGACTCGATTGTGCGGGCCTCGGCGGTTCGGCTTCCGGGAACTGCTCTCGGATTTCCGGTACCAGCCGCGCCAGTTCCGCCAGTCGCTGTGGCCCCAGGCTCGTCCAGCCCGCGCGAACCGCATCGGAGCGCAACCATTCCGCCACCGGCGCGTACGCCACTTGTCCCTGTCCGGCGTAACAGCGGCTGCGTGCCGCCGCATGCCCCTGCCGAACGCACGATTGATATAACTCGTCTGCAAGCCGCGTCTTCCCGATCCCTGGTTCACCCGAAATGACCGCCACTCGCGGGCCGTGCTCTACTGCGGATTGCCACGCCGATGCCAACTGATGCCATTCCTTTGAGCGGCCAATCAGCGCTCGCAGTTTTTGCAGTTGCGAGACCGGCTTTGCCGTGGGCGATCCGCGTGTAGGTTCGTGCGAGGCGCCGCCGCTCGCTTTAGCGCCGCTCGCTTTCAGAATTCGTTCAAACAGCTCCTGCGTCGCCGCACCCGGCTCGACACCCATTTCGCGCCGCAGCACGCGCATGCACTGATGATAAGCGCGCAGCGCACTGGCCCGATCGTCGTTGGCTGCATGCAGCCGGATCAGCAATTGATGGTGCGCTTCGCACAGGCAGTCCAATGCTACAAGTCGGTCCGCCCACAGAATCGCCGCCACGTACTCTTTCTGCTCTTCGAAGAGCGTGGCGAGACGGTGCAACGTATCCGAGAGCCGTCTCCGGTACTCCTCGCGCAACGGCGTGAGCCATTCGTCGTAGAGCGCAGGCAGAAGGTCGTCTTCGTACAGTTGCGCCGCGAGCGTTAGGCATTGTATTTCTCTCGCCCGGTCTTGCTCCGCTCGCGCGGCGCTGGCCTCCGCAATCGCCGCCTGGAAATCGATCGCGTCCACCGTGCAGGAAGGATCCTGCCGCCATTGCACTGCGAAATGATCGATCACCAGCGAGTTGCATTCTGCAGGCAGTGCTCGTTTCAAATTGTGGAGCAGTTGCCGCAGGTTTGTCCGCGCCTGCGATTCCCTCGATGCCGGCCACAGCAGGAAGGCTAGTCGCTCGCGCGGCTGCGGCGTATCGCCATGCAGGATCAAATAAGCGATCAGGGAATGGAGACGGTTCGTGTTGACGGCCGTCACCGGTCGTCCCGCGACGCTGATGCGCAGATTGCCGAACAAGCTGATCCGCATCGATACTGTCTACGTAGTGTATGACTTCCCGGGACGGAACAATCTCACCCTTTCTCTGAACGCTTCATCAGGCGGTTCGGTGCCCCCGAAACCAGTCACAACTCCAATTCCCTTTAGAAAGCGCTTTCCCGCTCACTGCCACAATGCCGTGAAAACCGCCCTTACTGGGCGTACCGTTCTGCTGCCCAGCCACGACGCGGCCCTGTACGAAGCCAACGTCACCGACTTTTCGAGCGCCTCCAGCCCCTCGGCGGCGAAGAGCACAATCTGGTCCAATCGCTGGCCGATACCGGGTGGCGCCTGCTGCGCATTCCTTTCGCTCGAAATCGACATTTACGCCGTCGGCCGCGTCGAATGTGCCGATCAGTTCCTCAACAAAGGCTGGGAGGCCAAGCAAAATGGCCGATTATCAACAGCAGCTCCGCGAATTCCGCGAAAAACGTCGCGAAACTCTGAAAGAAGCGCGCAAAAAAGTAGCATAATCGCGTGGGGCAGGCCTCCCGGCCTGCTATGCCGCTTTCCAGCCGTAACCGGGTGTCCCGCGGCGCTGATGCGCGGGTTGCCGAACAAGCTGATCCGCATGGATACTGTTTACGTACTCTATGAGGCCCCGGCCCGGATCGCGAATTGCAAGCGCTGCCCTGTTTGAGATTCGCGGCATCGCTCATGACGAATACCGGTCCCGGCAAGCGGCGGTGCGCTCCCTTGCCCGCAGCGGAGGGCTAAAACGTGGTGCTTGCGTGGGCACGTGGGGCCTCCACGCAGGACCATGCTGCGGACGTGCTGTATCTGACCGGTCACTACACACCACAAGGATTCGTCCCGGATACACCCCTTCTATGAGGAGGCCGTCTCTGTCAACCCGAAAGTTGGTTCTTTTGGCCTTTCCTGGATAAAAGGGGAGCTGCGACAAGGCCGCGCAGCAGCCCGAAGAATAGCCCGTCATTCACTGGCACCAAAACAGGGGCGTAACAGCTCCCCCTGCCTTCCCGGCGAGGGCCGGAGGGTAGCAAAGGCAATGTCAGGGGGGACCACCCACACTTGGAGCAGAGCGGAAAGTGCGGAGCGAAGCGGAGGCCTGCAGCAAAGCGAAGGCTGGGGGATGACTTGCCTGCGCGAGGAGGCGGCGCCTCCTTAGGGCTTTGAGTTGAGTGATTAAGAGAGAAGGAGCATCTTTACCACGTCAGCTGTAACCGTTGCAGTTTCGGCGAACTTGGGAGCCGTTAATCTGGTAAAGAAACCGAAAATCTGCCATGAGGATTCTGGGTCACTGTGGCGATGCGCCCTTGCGAGAACGAATTGGCGTAATTGGGGTACTCATATTTCTGCTTGGAATGGTTGCAGTTGGTGTGGACATGATCTTCCATCCCCGAAGGCACATGAATGGGTATCTCCGTTCAGGTGGCGAGATGCTTCGGGAGTGGAACGAACTACAGATACGTATTCTTGGCCTGGTTATTGTTTGCGGCGGATCGTGGGTCGTCTACTACTTCTGTTCTGAGATCTGGCGCAGTTGCTTCGCTTAGGAGGCGGAGTGATTTGCTGTCGCTGCATGGAATCTGGCGATACCGGAAAGTCACCCACCTGACAATGGTCACGGGAGTAATTCCTGCAGCTTCGAACGGATCTCGTCTCGATAAAGGACCTCAACACATTTGATCCCGTCATTGACTACGTCCAAGATGACCATGCCTTCGTCTGGTTTCAACACGACATTCTCATGCCCTGAACCGTAGCTCCCTTTCGGCTTCGGTCCCGTGTAGAACGTTCCACAGAAGCTGTCACCACAACGGCATCGGTCTTGCATCGTAAGCTCATTAATCTGGTTGGCAAGATCAGGTCGACCTGCTTGCACCAGCAAGCGCTGAAGCTCGACCGAAAAGTCGGGAAGGTACTGCTGAAGTAAGAGCATTCTGTCTATTGTCGTCTGAAACGAGCTTTTCTGATCGCGAAGTCGCGCTACCGCAAAGTGGCGCGATCAGCGCCAGCAGACTGCCGATTCCGCCTCGCTTCTATACGCATTCTCGTAAAGCAACCGTGGTGCTCTACGTGCAAGTTGAGGTTCTCGTCATCGATTGGGCGCTGCTATCTGCCTGACGGCCTTTTAAGGCCCGGGGTGCAGTCGCAGTCGCCCGAACGAGGGTGTAAAACATTTTGTGTAAGAAGCGTTCTCCGAGAATAGGAGAACGGAATGGCAGAAGAACGAAGTGGACTGGAGGCGGCCCTGGATGAGCTGCTGAAGGGCAAGAAGACGGAAGAGATCGTGGGCCCGAATGGGCTGTTGAAGCAGCTGACGAAAGCGCTGCTGGAGCGGGCCATGAATGCTGAGTTGACGCATCACCTCGGCTACGAGAAGGGACAGGCGGAGGGTCGCGGCAGCGGAAACAACCGCAACGGCAACAGTCGCAAGAGGGTGCAGGGCGACTTCGGCCCGGTCGAGATCGCAGTGCCGCGCGACCGCAACGGAAGCTTCGAGCCGCAGATCCTGCCCAAGCACGCGCGTCGTTGGACGGGCTTCGACGACAAGATCGTTTCGATGTATGCGCGCGGCATGAGCACGCGCGACATCGAAGCGCACCTGCGCGAGATTTACGGTGTGGACGTCAGTGCCACGCTGATCAGCCAGGTCACTGAAGAGGTGATGGATGAGGTGCGCGTATGGCAAAGCCGTCCGCTGGAGCCGCTCTACATGATCGTGTATCTGGATGCGTTGGTGGTGAAGATGCGGCATGAGGGCCGGGTGGAGAACCGGGCGGTGTTCGTAGCAATCGGCGTGACCATGGAGGGCTCGAAAGAAGTGCTGGGACTATGGACCAGCGCGACAGAAGGGGCCAAGCTATGGCTACAGATCCTAACCGAGATCCGTAATCGCGGCGTGGCGGACATCCTGATTGCGTGCGTGGACGGGTTGAAGGGCTTCCCGGAAGCAATAGCAACGGTGTACTCGCGCACCGAGGTGCAGCTTTGCATTGTGCACATGGTGCGCAACAGCCTGGCGTATGTGAACTGGAAAGAACGCAAGGCGGTGGCCGAGGATCTGCGCGGTATCTACCGCGCGCCGACGGCCGAAGCGGGAATGGCGGCACTGGACAGCTTCGAAGAGCGCTGGAACAGTAAGTACGCAGCTATCGGCAAGCTGTGGCGCCGGCATTGGGCCGGCATCAGCCCGCAGTTTGCTTACCCGGAAGAGATCCGGCGGGCGATCTATACCACCAACGTGGTCGAATCGCTGCACATGACGTTGCGCAAAGTGATCAAGACCCGGGCGTCATTTCCGAGTGAGGAGTCCGCACTCAAGCTGTTGTACCTGGCTCTACGCAACATTGCGCAACGCTGGCGCGCGGCTCCCAACTGGCGCACATCCCTGAACCATTTTCTGCTGCTGTGGGGTGACCGGATTGAGGCCGCCGGTGCGAGGGCCGACCGTTAACGAAAAGCCTCCGCGCCTCCGGCGCTCCGGCTTCTCGTTAACGAATGAGGAACAGCAACTATCTTAAGATCTAAGAAAAGGAATAAAACTGGAGAACAGCGACTTACACAAAAATCGGGATACTACCCCGAACTCGGCTTTATCTGCAAGCGTGGCGCACGCTCGTTACGCTGCGGTTGTTTGCTTATGGAACGGATTGTAAGGCGCGTCGGTTGTCCACAGTCGGTGAAGCAGCACGGCTAGTTTCCTCGCAACTGCGACAATAGCTCTTTTCTTCGCGTTCTGCCCTCCTCGTTGCATTAAGCTAAGCCCCCACCGGCGCAAATCGCAGTCCTTTCCAAAGCAGCCAAGAATGTAATGTGCACACTGGACCAAAATGCGTCGCAAGCCGCTGTCGCCGGCTTTTGAGATCCCGAGCTGGGGCGCTCGATCACCCGATTGGCTCTGTCGTGGTTGAAGTCCGAGAAAACTCCCCACCTGCCGTGATTTGGTGAATCGTGCCGGATCCTCAATCGTCAGGACGAATTGCAGCGCCGTAATCGTACCAACACCCGGCACTTGTCGAAGTTTCGCCGTTTCGGGATATTCATTCTTCGCAATGATCTCGAGTTGCCTATCGTACGCCGCGATCTGCTGCGTTAGATGACTGATGGTCTCAATCAACGGCTTCAAACTTTCCGCCAACTCGTTCGGTAACTCGTCCATCATTTTCTTTGCAAACGCCGGGGTCGAGCAGTTCGGTAGCCGCGCCCCAGTAGCCTTCACAATGCCCCTGACCGCGTTGATCAGCTTTGTCCTGGAGCGCACGAGCAAATCTCTGGCCCTGAGCTTAGCCAGATCCGGATAGAGCTTCTGACTGCGATGAGAAATCGGAGCAAGCAGCGAAGGATCAACTCTAGCGAGCCGAGCCAGTGTTCGCGCATCCATCTTGTCGGTCTTGTTGTCACTTTCTTTGATGAGGCGAACCTTCCTCGCATTCGCGACGATCACCTCATGTGTGAGCTTTTCTAAAATGCTGCTTATCCAGCGTGAATGGGTCCCTACCTCAAGGGCGATGCGGCACCGTGGCACGCCTTCGAACTGCTCGCTGATTGCGTCTGGAGTTGAACGGAATCGTCCTTCTGCAATGACCGATCCTTCTGCATCGAGAATGCAGAAGTGTGTAAATTTATCGCCGATATCAAGGCCAATCGTGGTTTGCCCGGCCGCAACGCAGACCGTGCGGATACTCGAGGAATGCTGATTTTTCATGTCGTCCTCCAAGCTGAATGATTCAAAGCTGACACCGAGATATTAACTTCGAGTCACACAGGCCTCCTCATCCCATCTGCCACCCGGTGACTCGGAACATAACAAGGAGCGGCGCCCAGCACGTCGCGAAGGCTCGAAGCGGGAGACCTCCTGCGGTTCGACGCATATGGTTCTGTCGCGGGGTACGTATTCGACTTCGCTCGGTCCCGTGTGATAGGCGGCCCTCCCACGCTTGAGCAAAAGTTACTCCTCGACGCCGTGCGCGACAGTGTGCAGGCTGGGATCGATATACTGCGGCCGGGCGTGACCCTCGGGACCATCGCGCGGCGCTGCGACGAAGTGCTCTCCGCGAGCGACTACGCCGGTCGCTACGGTGTGCCCGCATCTGTAATGGGCGGTGCGTGGGGTCATGGCCTTGGACTCGCCTTCGAGCCGCGATGGATAACCCCGGATTCGGATTTCGTCGTCGAGCCCGGGATGTGTTTTGCCATCGAACGGCAAATCGAAGCGCCAAATGGGCCTCCTAGCGCCCGCGGGGCACAGTACGAAGACAACGTGCTCATTTCCGCAGATGGAGCGGAGTTGCTCACTCCCGCGCCGTCTTTCTGACGAACAATCTTTGCCGCTCTACGTATATTCTCGACGTGAAGTTTAGTTGGGTCAACTATTTCGTGGCGATCGTTGTTTGTGCCTCTTCGCTTGCTCGGCATGCACCCGCAAACTCAATTGTCATCCGCGATGTGAGCGTCATTGATTGCGCCGCTCATGCGCCCCAAGCGGGCATGTCCGTTCTTATAGTGGGCGAATCTATCCAGGCCATCACTCCTGCGGCTCAAATCAACGCACCTTCAGACGCCCAAATAATCGATGGCCACGGCAAATACCTGATTCCGGGCCTCTGGAATATGCACGTGCACCTCGGAAACTACGCAGATGGAAGAGCTGCCCTATCGGCATTCCTGTCTGAAGGCATCACGGGCGTGAGAGACATGGGATCGCCTCTTGAAGACATCCTGCGTCTGCGCGAGGACACAAATGACGGGCAGATTCTTGGACCCCGGATGGTGGTGGCCGGGCCGATCGTACAGGGCCCGCTGCCATTTCAGATGCCGGTTTTTATTTCAGTGAAAGACGTCACCGCGGCACGAGATACAGTCGACATGCTTAAACATCGAGGCGTGGACTTCATCAAAGTACAGGACGCCATTCCGCACGACATCTATCTGGCTGTCGCAACTCAGTCTCGACGCGACCACATAGCGTTTGTCGGGCATATTCCGCCCACCGTGCTGCCAGAGGAAGCCTCTGACGCCGGTCAACACAGCATCGAACACTTAGGCGGACGTTTTTGGGGCGTGCTCGTGGGAGCCTCGGAACACGAATCGCAGTTACACGCGCAAGAAGTTCAAATGTATCTCGACATTCTGGCTGCGCTTCAACGGAACCAGCCGCCGCCGCTCACCAACATGCGTTCGGCATTTACCAAAGATCTCATCGAGAGCTATTCGCCTCAAAAAGCCGAGGCCTTGATCGACCGTTTTCGGAAGAACGATACGTGGCAGTGTCCAACGCTGGTGGTCCTCCATACGCTGTGGGCTGACAGCGCGGCGAAATACACGCCCGAAGATCTTCATTGGGCAGATCGTCTGCTTGCTAAACAGGCGGAAATCGTCCTTCTCATGCAGCAGGCCGGAGTGGGGCTTCTCGCAGGAACAGACCTCCCGCCAAAGGCCAGGAATGGAACCATTCACGACGAATTGGTTCTCTTGGTCGAGGCTGGCCTAACGCCGATGCAGGCGCTCCAAACAGCGACCCGCAACGCTGCGCAATTTCTCGGTAAGCTGAGCACCCTCGGAACCATCGAAAAAGGGAAAGGAGCCGATCTCGTCTTGCTCGATGCCAACCCTCTGGATAATATTCGCAACACAAACCGGATATCTGCAGTCATCCTCCGCGGCCATATCATCTCTGCCAAACAGCTAGCTCGACCCTGACCGTCGATTCTGTTCTGCTGTAATATGTAGAAGCCGGAGGCATTGATGACCAGCTCGAAATCCGATCTCCCCCAAGGGACTCTCGACCTGTTGATTCTGAAAGTCGCCGCGCTCGGGCCGATTCACGGCTACGGCATCGCGCAGCGTCTCCAACAGGTATCACGCGATGTCGTGCAGGTGCCGCAGGGGTCGCTTTACCCGGCCTTACACCGGCTCGAAAATCGCGGCTTGCTTGCCGCCGATTGGAAGGAGACCGAGACCGGGCGGGAGGCCAAGTTCTATCGCCTCACCAGAAAAGGCCGCGCGCAGCTCGAAAAGGAAGCCGCAAGCTGGCAACGCTTGACCGAAGCCGTCGGTCTCATTCTCGGCATGGCCACGGGAGCTGCGGAATGAAGTGGTGGCGAACCTATCCGAATTCAGGTGCGCGGGGCCACTCGCGATCAGGTACTCTACGAAGTCCGCACCATGGAGCAACTTGTCAGCGCCACGGTCGCCCGTCAGCGCTTTCTACTCCTGCTCTTCGGCGTGTTTGCGGGTTTGGCGTTGCTCCTCGCCTGCATCGGCATCTATGGAGTGCTCGCCTATCTCACTAACCAACGCGTTCCGGAGATCGGCGTACGCATGGCCCTCGGAGCTACCGCGCGCGATGTGATGCGTCTCATTTTGCGGCAGAGTTTTGGAATGATCTTTCTTGGTGCCGCAAATCGGTATCGCAGGCGGATTCGCGGCGGGGCGTCTCTTGCAGCGCCTGGTCTCCGGAGTGCGGCCAACCGAGCCGTCCACCTTTACGACAATTGCTTTCATCCTCATCGTCGCCGGCCTGCTCGCGAGTTTTTTGCCGGCTCTCCGCGCCAGCCGCATAGATCCCGTGAAAGCTCTGCGGCAGGAGTAGAGCGTTCCTGACGGATCTGGTGATTTAACCACTTACTCGACAAAACATAATTGTCTTTTGCATAACGGAGGCGGTGGGTTCGTATCATGACAAGATTGGCGGAGTGATAGTGGATAAATCTCGCCTGCAAGACGTATCAGGTTTGGTTCTGGTTCTCGCGGGCTCGGTTGCCCTGTTCTTTTGCCTGGCGCTGGTCATTCGGTGCTATTCGCCCTGTCCGTTCTGGGACGAGTGGACTGTTGTCAATCAGATCGGGCACGGCAGTGGCCCTGGCTCCTGGAACTGGCTATGGTCTCAGTCAAACGAGCATCGCATCGTGATACCTCGACTACTTATTTGGTTGGATCTGTTTGCATTCGGCGGTAGAAATGTATCTTTATTTATCGAGATTTTCCTGCTGCAGTTCATTCATTTAGTGGCGGTGTGCTGGGTTGTCGAGAAGTACGCGGATTGGGCCATTTTTCTGAAGCGTTCCGTCCAGGGACTTTTCGCATTCGCGTCGTTCCATCCCAACCAACTTGAGAACTTCAGCTGGGCATTTCAGGTTGGGTTTATCCTTCCGTTTCTGATTGCTACATCGGCGATAATTGCCGTCGCGTTCTTTGGCCGTTGGAGGCGGCCGATACTAGCAGTTTTCTTCGCTGGAGTTGCTTCGATTCTCGCGGCCATGAATCTGGCAGGAGGCCTTTTGATTGGCCCGGTAGTCGTCGCGCTAGCCATTTTGAAACATGTGCCACGCCGCTATATCGTGTGGCTAGGCTGCTCATTCTTCATAAGCGTCGGCGCCTACCTTTATGACTATCATCGTTCTGCGACAGATCTGGTGCCCGGCGTTGCGTTACTTCATGCGAAGGGATTGTTCGTCTACGTCCTGACCTATTTTGGCGCGAGTTGGACCAAGATACTCCCGCACAAGGAACGAATCATCGCGTTCTTCTCAATGGTGACTTATGCGGTGATTTTAATTAAGGAGCTGCGAAGGCCCTCCGAAGTGACGGACGTGGAGTGGTTTTTGCTTGCGGAATGCGCGTTCACTCTCGCGACTGGGTTACTTACGGCATTCGGGCGATTGCAGTTTGGCGCCGGTCAGGCGTTTGCAAGCCGCTATCAAACACCCGCAATGATGTACTGGGCTAGCTTGGCCAGCCTGGTTTTGATTCGGGTGAATGATCGTTGGCCGAATAAATTTGTTTTTGCGCAAGCCGGCCTGCTGCTGATTATGCTCAGTTCCATCGCGACATTTCCAAAAATCTGGAGGATAACGACTGGACAGGGCGACGTACTGAGGACAGCTTGTCAGCGGGTCATGGGACCGCATTTCGATCTAAGCGATGCCCGCAAACTGTACGAGAATCCTTCTGTCGTTGCCACCGCCCGGCCTTTCCTTCGCCGGATCTGGGGGCAAAGGCCCTAGAGACAAGGCTGATTTTCGCTTTGGCAATCCCTTGCCGGCCTGCTCGCGGGTTTTTTTGCCCGCTCGCCGCGCCAGCCGTATAGACCTCCTCAAAGCTCTGCGGAAGGAGTAGAGCCGTTCCGCTTTTAAGACCCAATACAAGTTTTCCGTGAAATACGGCAGGACGCTAGACACACCGTCCGCCTTTGGAGCACTCGGCTTTGGCACACCGGGTTCACAATCGCCGCTGTCCCAGGCGTAGTTCTGATCCTTGCTGATCGCCTGCGCAAATATGGCCAATCTCCTGCTGGCACGAACGGCGGATCGAGCGTGATTGCGGAGAGAGCTACTCGCGGGTTGCTAAGTTTGCGCCATTCGGCCGGCGATTGTGGGGCACCTCAGTATAATCGGCCTCCAGACCTTGATACACAGCCTGGAAGATCTCCTCATTGCTGCTCACCAAAGTGAAGCATTCACGTGTATCCGCTAACCACGATTCGGGCTGAAGCAGATCAAATTGCTTCCAAAACTGCGTGACAATATCTTGATTGCCTTGGTCCGTCGTATCAAGCATGAAACCAAAATAGTTCGCAAACACTAGCGTCCTTCCTGGCTGCATGTCTGTAAAAACATTCCCAGAAGATAATTCGCCTAGGTCGGCAAGAGTGGTGAACACGTACCACTCATCAAAACCAGCAACTTCCTCACCGTGAAGTTGGTGGTCTGGCAACTGGTCTGTGCTTTTCAACCGGGGGCTGTAGGCAATCCCCTTTTTTACCTCCCAGCCAGCGGCTGCTTGCTTCGCTGTCAAGTGTGCGGGACCGCTATCGGTTGCGGTAACAGCCAGGTAGCGATCCAGCACAAGTTGCGGGTAACGTTTCACCACCGGCCCCAGATAATGAGCCGTGCTGACAAGCCACCGATACGGTCCGTGTGTGCCGAAGATCAAGCGGTCCTGAACGTCAACCTGCATGCATGACACTCCGGCAGCCTAATAAATGCCGGGAATTAAAGTATAGTTCGGACCAGGATCATTAGGCCCCTCCTGTCGAGACACGAACCAGATACAGTTACTCGGGTTCTGGTTCCAGGTGATCTAAAGGACTTAAATTTTGCTTCGAGGCTATCATTGGACTTCTTGGGCCACCCGGGTTGTGCATGCGAAGAAATATTCAAACCGTTACTTACACATTTGTTCGCGCATGAATTGACAAAAAAAGAATACTCGGCGCGGCGGCGCTCTCGATTCGCTCCGGCGTGAGAGCCAACCGGGCCACAGCTCACCCGGCGGGTAACGGTCGAGTGCTTGCTCCCCTCCTGTGTTTCCGGTATCTCCAGATTAATCATCGGGTTTTGGACGAGATCGGTTCCCGCGAAGGTTCAGGTCCCAGCTGATTGGCCCAATCCTTATTCGATTGTCGATGGCCGGGTGCCGCGATTCGCCGGCGCCCTCTCTTTGACACGCGCTCTGCTCACCGTGCCAGCCGCATAGACCCCCTCAAAGCTCTGCGGCAGGAGTAGAGTTGTTCCTGACGGATCTGGTGAGGGCGATCCCCCGCTGCAGCTTTTGCGCGAGATACAGCAGGACGCGAGACATACTTTGCGGCTTTGGAGTACCCGGCCTTGGCACATAGGGTTCGCAATCGCAGCTCTCGCAATTGGTATTGGCGCGAGCACAGGAATTTTCAGCGTGGTCAATGCACTGTTATTGCGCTCGCTGCCGTTCCGCGACCCGAGCCGGCTCGTGTCGCTCGAGGTATTTTTCCCGCCTCATGACAGCTCCAAGCAGTTTCACGATTGGCGGCGCCAGAGCATATATCTAGCCGATGCCGCGCTCTCCGAGCAGGCCGATTTCAACCTTGGGAGCGCACAGGATATCGTGAGGGCGCATGTCGCCCAGGCTTCTTCCAATTTTTTTTCGATGCTCGGTGTACAACCGGTTCTGGGTCGCGCATTTAGCGTAGGAGAGGATACGCGCGGGAGAAATGCAGTCGCGGTGATCGGGTATGGACTTTGGCAACAGATGTTCGCTGGCAACCCGCGAGTTCTGGGGTCCATTCTTCGCGTGAATGGAATCCCATTGATCATTATTGGAGTGGCGCCCGCTGGATTTGATTATCCGAACAACACCGTTCTCTGGAAAGGTGCTGATTTCACTCCGGGCAACAACGGCTGGGAAACGATTGCGCGGCTGAAGCCGGGCATCACTTGGCCTCAAGCACAGGCCGCGTTTGCCGCCGAAGCCGAGCGGCTTTCACCGGATTTAGGCAAGAGCGGCGTCATAAACAATCGTCCGCATCTCGTTTCTCTTCAGGATGAACTTGCCGGGCCGGCGAAGAAGGCTTCTCTGCTGCTGCTCGCAGGCGTGGTCCTGATCCTGCTGATAGCCTGCGCCAACGTGGCAAATCTTCTGCTGGCGCGAACGGCGGAGCGCGCGTCGGAGTTGTCGATTCGCTCCGCCTTGGGAGCCAGCCGAGCACGGATCATGCAGCAGTTATTGACTGAGTGCCTGCTTCTCTCCTTCGTGTCCGCTGTCGCCGGATTACTCGTTGGTTTGTGGACGACATCGATTGCCGCAAAAGTTCAACCCGCCCCACTCGCCGCTCGATCCTATTCGATTCTCGACGGTCGGGTGCTGGGATTCGCCATAGCCCTCTCCCTGGCGACCGGTCTGCTGTTCGGGATCTTGCCGGCATTCAACGCGGGCCGCGCGCATGCGTTTGGTGCCGCTCGTTTTAGCGCCTGGGGATCTGGGGGCGCGCGCAGCTCGCGCTTCATTCGCGAAACCTTGGTCGCAGCGCAAGTAATGCTCACCATCGTGCTTCTCGCAGCCTCGATCACAGTGGGACGCGCGTTTGTCAAAATGCTCGAAATCGATCGCGGCTTCCATTCGCAAGGTCTCGTAACCGCGAATGTTTCGTTGGAAGGCACGACTCGCGAAGGCGCCGGGCGTCCGCTTGCATACTTCGAGGAGGCGCTTGCCCGTATTCGCCGGCTTCCCGGTGTTCAAAATGCCAGCGCCACCGAATTTCTTCCGCTCTATGCCAAGGGATTTGTCGGCGGCCCATTCGGATTGGACGGGCATCCGCCCAAAACCAATTCGATGATGGTTCCGGTGCTCGCCGGCTACTTCGAAACCATGGGTGGGCACATTCTTTATGGGCGCGAGTTTACGGATGCAGAGGTGCGATCCGATGCCAAAGTCACGGTTGTCAATGAACAATTCGCCAGGCAATTCGGCGATCCGCCGGATGCGTTAGGACATCGAGTCACTCTCGGGCACACGCCTCCATGGAAAATCGTTGGTGTCGTCAAACGCATGGATTATATGTCGGATGACGCAAACGCAAGCCAGATCTTCCTTCCAGCGCACTCTCCGGGTGGTTTCCTCGGATCGACTTTCGTTGTTCGCGTGAAGGGGCCGGCTGAAGATCGCGTGCCAATGATCCGCGATGCCATCCATGCTATCGACACGCAGGTTCCGGTGTTCGGCGCAAAAACGATGGAACAGCGCTTGGATGACGCTCTCGCCCGTCCGAAGTTCTATCGCACTGCACTCCTATTCTTTGCAGGATTTGCGCTGTTGCTCGCACTGATCGGCATCTACGGCATCGTTTCCTATGCTGTCGCCCAGAGGACCCGTGAGATGGGTGTTCGCCTGGCGCTTGGCACAACGCCGGTGCGGCTTCGCGGAAGCCTGCTGCAGCAAGGTTTACTTCCGGTCGCGGTAGGGGTGATTTCTGGAATTGGCGGAGCCGCGCTCATAGGGCGCTTTCTCCAAAGCTTGGTTGCCGGGGCGAAGTCCATCGATCTTGCAACCGTCGCTTGGTCGATCCTGTTCATCTTCTCTATAGCTTCGACAAGCGTCTGGACCGCTACCCGCCGCATCGCCAAGCTCAACATTATGGAGATTCTGCGTATCGAGTAGACAAGGAACTCTCGAGACGGGCCGCTTCAGCCCTTCCCGCGGAACAGAAATGCGATTTCGATGATCAGGATGATCACAACCATCACTTCGAGAAAGAATGCGCGTCCCTCATTGAATTCGCTGACCATCGATTCGTATAGATCGCGCGCCGTATTTAGCTTGTCTGCGACCAGATCTCGATAATCGTTGACGCCGATACGTGCAGCCGCCAGCCGATAGGCGCGGGCGTAAAACATATCGCTGAGAAACTTGATGGCATTTTCCGTGCGCTCCGAAAGCTCGCGGTAGTCCAGGCGGATCGTGTTTAGATTTTCCGCTTCCCGCGCCAGTTTCCAGCGCGCCCACCAGCGCCGCCTGGTCTCGAGCTGTTTATACACGCCGGCAAGCACATGCGTCAGAACCTCGTCGTAGTAGCGGAACTCCAGAAGCTGTGTGTTCGCATACTCGAGCAAATCGATCGTCGGAGCGGCGGCTTCAGGCTCATCGTACACGAATGCGGCGATCCAGCCAGCCACCAGAAGGTCGGTCGGATAATACGACATGCTCGATTGCAGTATTTCCTGAAGCTCCACTCGCGAAAGGGCGGTTTCTTCGCCTCTCACCAGTTGCCCAATCTCGGAGCCACGCTCGGCCACAAGCTCTTCGGCCGAGAGTATGTGGTTCTCTTCCGCGCCGACCGGATCGAGCTGGATGACGTAATAATCTTCCGAGATCCAGTTCGCATACGGCTTTTTCAATGCCGCTCCGATCTGGCCGATGCGCGTGCGGAGCAGGGAATTGGCACAGCTTTCCAGATCGGAAGAAAGAATCCAGCGATTCGCGAGGTGCACCAGACCCTCCCACGATGTGCGAAATCGCAGGCAAAGCTCCACGCTCGCCACGCCGTAATCGAAATAGCGAATACGCGGGTGTAGTTCCTCTCCGCGGCTTGATCGCTCGATCGCGAGCCGTTCGATCACAGGCGTGCGCTCGAACTTTACATACTCCGGCACGGGATGACGAAAAGCGGGTTCGCGCTTGCCCGGGCTGGTCCCCACTATGTGGTGCAGTTGCAGCACATCGACTTCTTCGGCCACCTCGAATAATAGGAACGCACGCAAGCTGCCGGTTAAGGTGCTGTTGTGTACCATGAGGCCTGGGACCGGCGGGCGGCCCGGCTCCCGTTGCTACTACTCTGGCATGCCACGTCAGGAGGGCTGATGTTACGCGATTTCCGGCACGCTTTCCAGACCCTGTTGCGCGAACGCGGCTTCAGTCTCGCCTGCATCGCTACTCTCGCGCTCGCCATCGCGGTCGCGACAACCGTCTTTAGCGCGGTAAATAGCGTTCTCTTGCGACCCTTGGATTTGCCGCAGCCGGACCGGTTGGCGCTCCTTTGGGCAGTTGAGCGTAGCGGCGATACGCGGGGCGTTGTCTCGTTTGCCGATTTCGAGGATTGGCGCAAGAATACGCGCGCTTTCAAATCGGCGGCCGCGTACACCAGCTACGACAAACCGGTATTGACCGGCAAGGGCCCGCCGGAACGCCTTTCGAGCCTTCATGTTTCGCACGGCTATTTCAAGGTCCTGAAAGCGCGGCCCGCATTGGGCCGATTTTTTCTTGCGGATGAAGATTGGGACGGGCAAGATGACGTGGTCGTGCTCTCTTATCCGTTTTGGCGTGAGCGCTTCCGCTCGAATCCGAAAATCGTCGGCCAGAAAGTTCTCCTGAATGGGCGCGCTGAATTGGTCGTGGGAGTTGCGTCTCCGGATCTGAAATCGCTGCCGAGAAGCCTGGGAGAAGAACCGCCCCAGATCTACCGTCCGGTCGGCGAGCAGCGCGGCGAAAGAGCTCGCACCCGACGTCATTTGCAAACCATCGTCCGCCTGAAACCGGGAGTCACCATCGCGCAGGCCCAAGCCGAGCTCAACGTTTTGTGCCGTGACATGGAACGTCTGCATCCGGATGAGGATGCGCACCTTGCGATACGCATTGTGAGTGTGAAGGACGACCTGACCCGCAATCTTCGAAGCGGCCTGCTGGGGCTGCAGGTGTCGGTTCTGGCTGTCCTTCTCATCGCATGCGCGAACATTGCAAATCTGTTACTGGCCAGGTCCGCCGGCCGCCAACGGGAATTGGCAATCCGCACCGCTTTAGGCGCTAACACATCGCACCTGGCCCGCATGCTCCTGGCCGAAAGCCTGGTCCTGAGTTCTCTGGGCGGCGCTGCCGGATGGGTGCTCGCCTTCTGGGGTTCTGCCGCTCTCCAGGTCGCCTCTGCGAAGGTGCTGCCGGATGCCACCGGTTTTCCGTTCGATTTTCGCGTCCTCGCTTTTACTGCGCTACTCTCCGTCGGGGCCGGTCTGCTCTTCGGAGTCGCTCCGGTTTGGCAAGTCGTCTCATCGCGCATCGAGGAAGCGCTGCGAGAGGGAGGCCGTAGCGTCGCTGGAAATCGCAGGCAGACCCTGCGCCATCTGTTAGCTGCCGGGCAAATCGCGATCGCGCTCATGCTGCTGATTTCCGCCGGCTTGTTGACGCGCAGCTTTCTCCGGCTGCAAGCGGTCAACCCCGGCTTCGATGCGCACGGAGTTTTAACCGCTGGCCTGACTCTGCCCCGCACTCGATACAAAACCGATGCCAGCCGTGTCGCATTTTTTCAAGCGCTCTTGCCGAATCTGCGCAGACTTCCCGGAGTCACTCACGCTGCCCTGGTGACGCCGCTTCCGCTTTCTGGTGATTTCGATACCACGCAAATCGAAATTCGAGGAAAAGTGACTGCGGCCGATGAGCTCAGCAGTCCGGACCGTTACGTAGTAACGCCCGATTATTTCTCCGCTGTCAAAATCCCGTTACTGCGCGGCCGCTTATTCAATCAGCGCGATGACGCGTCCCATAAATATGTTGTGGTAATCAGCCAGACTGCAGCTCGCATTCTGTTTCCTGGCGAATCGCCGATTGGAAAGAAAATTCGCGCCGGTTCCGCAGGCGGCGATTGGGACCATTCTCCGTTTCGCGAAGTTGTGGGCGTCGTCGGCGATGTGGAACAGTACGGCCTCGGATTACCATCGCGCCCCCAAATTTACATGCCGCATGCCCAGTTCGCGGATGGATACGTAACGCTGATCCTGCGAACTGCCGGTGATCCCGCCACTCTGGCTGAGCCGTTGCGCCGGGCGGTCCTCGCCGCCGACGCCGAGCAGCCAATTTACGAAGTGATTCCCTTTGACTCATTAGTCGAAGGCTCTATCGCGACGCGTCGCTTTTCCATTTGGATCTTGGGTGGCTTCGCGCTCGGTGCTTTAGCTCTGGCGGCCATCGGTGTCTATGGTGTTATTGCCTATGGTGTCGCCCGCCGGAGGCAGGAATTTGGAATTCGATTGGCCTTGGGCGCTCGTCCCGTGGACGTTTCCAGGGAAGCCGTAGCCGCGGGCCTGCCGATGATCCTGGCCGGTACTCTCCTCGGTCTAGCCGGAGCATTTGCCGCACGAAAGTTGCTGGCTTCATTTCTATTTGGCGTCAGTTCCACCGACCTCGCCAGCTTTCTCGGAGTCTCACTGGGCATGCTGGTGATCGCTCTGGCCGCGTGCTACCTTCCGGCCCGTCGCGCCGGCCAAATCGAACCGGTCGAAGCCCTGAAATACGAATAAGCGACGATCCGCGTCCGTTTCCCGTAATTCTTCTAGACAATCCGAGCGAAGTGGATTACGCTTACTCGTACGCCCAAATCACAAAATCGTACAGTGCCGCTGTGGATCGCGGTGCTGGCCGGTGCCGGATCACTCTCCGCTCAAACATCCTATCCTTTATTAGAAGCCTCTCCGGGCAGCCTTTCTCTCTGTAATTCGGAACAACTCGCGGCCGCCAAGCAACTGAGCTTTGGACAGCTCGCTTGCTGGCACGCCTCCGAGCTGCTTTCCCCATGGGCCGCCGTGCGGGCCGGATTCAGCAGCGGTCTAGGCCAATTGCGCAATAATCCCTACCTAAAAGCCGAGGACGGCGATGACTACGCCCATCGGTTTGCTGCTTATTACGCCATGCGTAGTGCCCGCGAGACGGGCGAGCTACTCGCCGGCTTTCTCAATCATGAGGATCCACGCCCGCATCCATCTGGCGAAACAACTTTCAAAAAGCGTGCCAGAAGCGCTCTTCTCAGCGTTTTGATCGTCAGAGGCGACGAGAACAACCGCCCCGCGTTTGCACCCATTGTCGGATCTCTCGCATCGGGGTTTGCGGGCGCGGCCTGCTATAGGGTGAACACCGGTCCGGGCTACGCTTTCGAGCAGGCCGGCATCGCGTACAGCGGCTATTTCGGCAAAGCCCTCTATCGCGAATTCCGGCCCGACATCTCTTTCTACGTCAAACGGATGTTACACAAGAAGCCGGATTAGATCGCCGCTTACTCGTCACGTAAAGCCCTCATCGGATCGATTCGAGAAGCGCGACGCGCGGGAGCGTACGTTGCCAGCACCGTGATCCCGAGCAACGGCAGAGCGATGGCCGCGAAAAGCAACGGATTCGTGGCATTAAAACTCGCCATCCAAACCATACCCGACGTGACCAGCCGGCAAGCTGCGATTCCGATCGCCAGGCCCACCCCAACCCCGATAGCGCCCAACACAAAGCCTTGCTTCAAAACCATCCGGATGACCATGAATCGGTCTGCCCCGATCGCCATGCGAATCCCGAACTCGCGAGTCCGGCGGCTGACCGAATAAGCAATCAAACCGTACAGCCCGACCATCGCGAGAATGAGTCCCATCAAGCCCAAGCCCGCAACTGTATTGACAATCATGTCGGGAGTCTTTACCGCGCGTTGAGTATAGAGGTCCTCCATCGTGCGCGTGTCGTAGATCGGCATATTCGGATCGAGTCCTCGAACGATTTGCCGCAATTCCGGAGCAATCCTGGATGCGTCTTCGGTATTCGTCTGCGCGATCAGCGTCAATTCCGATCGGGGATTCTGTCTCGACGACAGGTAAACGTAGTCGAGCTGAGGCTCGGCGATCCAGAAATGCTTGGTCGCTTTCGCGACTCCGACGATGTGTACCAGAGGTCCGGTCGAATTATTGAGATGGAAGCGCTTCCCGATCACATCGGTCTTCGGCCAGTAATGATTCGCCAGGTGCTCCTCCATCACCGCCACCAGTGGTGTCTTCTCTTGATCTGTTTCAAGAAAGCCACGCCCCTTGATCAGCCGTATACCCATCGTGTCGAAGAATCCGTCTCCGACATAGCTATTGAATACCGTTAGGGACCGTTCACCGTGCGGCAGCGTATAACCCTCCGGGACGATGTCGATGCCGTCGCCGCCCATCAGGGGAACGGCCGAACTCAACGCCGCGAACCGGATGCCCGGCGCCGATCGGGTTTTGTCCAGTAATTCCTTGTAGAACCGCCGTGTTTGCTCGTCGCTGTACTTGACAAGGCTGTGTATCGAAGCTCGTCAGGTAAAGATGGTTCGTGCGAAATCCAGGCCCCTGCGATAACTCGCCTCGGAACCCTTCCAGCAAAACCGCTGAGATCACCAGCAGAACCAGCGAGAGCGCAACCTGTCCGGCAACGATCGAATTGCGGCCCCACAGGCGGCGCTTGCCCGCCGAATCGGCATCCGCCGCTTTCAATGCGGGAACCAGATCGGGGCGCGTCGTGCGAAGCGCGGGCGTCAGGCCGAACAGAACCGTGCTCACAAGGGAAATCACGAGCGTAAACACCAGAACGCGCCGGTCGACCGTCACGGCCAGAACGATCGGCAGATCGGAGGGAATCGGCAGGCTCGCGAAATACCTCGCTCCGGCAAAGGCAATGAGGGTGCCAGCCAAACCGCCTGCAAGAGCAAGCAATAAATTCTCCATCAGGAGTTGGCGGACTAGAGAAGCGCGAGCCGCCCCGATTGCAAGACGAATCGCGATTTCGCGGGAGCGCGCGCGGGATCGGCTCAACAGCAGACCCGCTACGTTCGCGCACGCAACCGCCAGGACGCACATCGCAAGTAATCCCAGCATCGACAAAAGCGCGGTATCCGGCGGATTCTGCTGGATGCGCATCTGAAGTTCGGTCTGCACGCTCACTTTCTGATCGCGGTTCGTCTCCGGATACGTTCTCTGTAGCTGTGCTTCAATGGCATTGAGATCGGCTTGCGCCTGCGCGAGTGTTGCGCCTGGTTTCAACCGGCCTTTCACGGTCAACCAACGAACGTCGCGACGATTGAGGTTATTGGCACCGCCCACCCGAGGCGACATGGCCGTGGGCACGAAGAGGGTTGGACGTACGATCGTGTCGATTCCGGTAAATTGCTCGGGCGCGATGCCGACGATAGTGAAATCGATACCGTTCAGGCGTATCTTCGAGCCAAGCACAGACGCTTTCGCACCGAACTGGCTCACCCAGAAATCGTGACCCAGCACCACGACCGCATCGCGTCCCTGCGCTTGATCCTCGTCCAGCCGAAAACCGCGGCCCAGCGTCGGCTCTATGCCGAGGACCTGAAAGAAGTTCCCCGAGACGTACATACCGAATTTCGTCTGCGGAAGGCTGGTCGCGCTCGGGCTGAAACCGAAATTCGTAAAAGCGCAAGCCACTAACCCCGCAAAGCTGCGGTTCTTGTCGCGGAAATCGACGTAATCCGGATACGATAGAGCGCTCGACACGGCAAATGCGGTGGAGCTTGCCGTGTTTACGGCAACCACCCGATTCGGCTCCAGCACCGGCAACGGCCGCAGCAGCAGCGCGTCGGCGAAACTGAACATTGCGGACGTCGCGCCGATTCCGATTGCGAGGGAACAGACCGCGACGGCCGTAAAGCCCGGGTTCTTGCGCAACAATCGCGCCGCATATCGCAAATCCTTTAGCATTCCGGCTCCAGCTTCGAACGAAATATCGCCGTATAGTCCAACGTAACTGCGGAATCTTAAGTTCCGCAAAGAGAGAAGCCCTTCGTCCGATTCCGCGCTTAGCCCATCAGAAATCCGACGCCGTCGGTGATGAAGTGCGCAATCATGTTGGAGCCGAGATCGCGTTTCCAGACGTACAGAAGCGCGAAAATGACGCCTCCCGCGAACACCGGGATCAAATGGACAAGGCCCCAACCGGCGAGGTGAGCGTACGTGAACGTCGCAATCGAAAGTGCGACCGCCAGCAGCGTACTGCCCGTGAGCTGGCGCACCTTTTCAATCATGTAGCCGCGGAACAGGATCTCTTCGACCACCGCCGCTCTCAAAACCAGCAGCACCCGATACCAATACGGTCTGGAAAGGATGAGGTTCCGTTCCGCGCCGGCCGCGCTTGCGTTCATATGAAACAGCGGCACGATCACCGCGAAATGGACGATGAAAACAGCGATCAGAGCCACGCTCGCCAATAATGCATAGAGCAGGCTCTTCCACGTCGGACGATGCAGCCCGATAGAACTCAACGGCAACCCTTCGCCAAAACGAAGCCACGCCACCAGCGCTGCCGCGAAACACCACCACACCACTTCGCGAATCAGCGAAACGGAGAAGGAATCGCCCGGCGCAATCCATCGGGTAATCGGTAGCAGCGCGAACAGTAGCGCGGCCGTCAGACCCGCCACCGCCGTCGCAACCGCTTTTCGCGACGTCTGTGACTCGACCGGAATAATCATTGCGCTTCACTCCTCCTACTGGCCCTCATCGTAGGACATATCATTTGAATATGTTCTTCTACGCGCTGCGCACATTGGCCAAAAGCCCGGGTTTCACATTGGCCGTCGTGCTCTCGCTCGCTCTCGGCATAGGCGCCAACGCTGCCATTTTCAGCGTCGTCAATGGCCTTCTCTTCCATCCTGCGGGAGCCCGCAATCCCGCCGAGCTGGTTGCGCCGCGCGTCAACTACAAGAAGCTGAACCTGGACAAAATCGGAATGTCCGCAACCGATTTCGCCGACATCCGCGATAGCCGCCGCACTTTCTCAACCGCCGCTATGGCGGACCTGCAAGGCTTCAACTATACCGGCGGCGATTCGCCCGAACGGATCGAGGGCGCAACCGTAACCTGGCAATGGTTCGACGTCTTCGGCCGCACTCCGCTGCTCGGCCGCGGATTCCATCGCGAAGAAGATCAGCCCGGCGCAAATCGCGTTGCCGTGCTCTCCTTCGCCACATGGAAGCGCTTGTTCGGCGGCGATCCCGCCATTCTCGGCCGCACCATTGAGCTGAATAAAACGCCTTACCGCGTGGTGGGCATCATGCCCTCCGATTTTCGCTGGCCCTCGGAAGCCGATCTCTGGGTTCCAATCGGCTTGCCTCCTCAGGCGTATGGACCGGGCAATCGCTTCAATGAAAGCTTTTTCGCGATCGCGCGTCTCGCCCCCGGTGTAAGCCAAGCCCGAGCCGCCAGCGTCGTCCAAGCTTTATCCGAACGCGTCCTCGATCAGGTTCCTTTTGCAAGAGGTTCGCAATGGAGCATGATGATCGAGCCGCTCACCGAATACGCCGCCGGAGATTTGAAGACGCCGATGTTTATCTTGCTCGGCGCCGTCGCCGTTGTCTTGTTGATCGCCTGCTCCAACATCGCCGGGTTGATGCTGGTCCGCGCCACATCGCGTTCTCGCGAGCTGGCCATCCGCGCCGCCCTCGGCGCTAGCCGGATCAACCTCATTTCTCAGGCGTTCGCCGAAACGTCCCTGCTTTCGCTCACCGGAACGGCCCTGGGATTCGCAGCGGCATTCCTCATTCTGCGCGCGCTTCTATCGCTGGCTCGCGTGCAATTATCCACCGAGCTTTTCGTTCGCATCGACAGTAATGTTCTGCTCTTCACTGCCTGCGCGGGCCTTTTTTCCGCGCTCGTGTTCGGCCTCATGCCCGCCTGGCATATCTCGCGCCTGGGCCAACATTACGATCAGCTCAAAGCGGGCGGCCGCTCCGATACCGAAAGCCATCATCGTCAAGCGCTGCGCTCGATGCTCGTCGCCGGCCAGATTGCGCTCGCTCTGGTTCTCCTCGTCGGAGCCGGCCTGCTCCTGAAAACACTCGCACATTTGCGCAACGTCAATACCGGCTTCGACGACCGTGCTGTGATGACCGCCTCCGTCGCGCTGCCCGCGGCCCAATACAGCGACGAAAACAGGCAAATCGCATTTGTACACGCGGCGCTGGATAGTCTTTCGCAAACTCCCGGAGTGGTATCGGCCGCTGCGGCAAGCACAGTCCCGTTCAGTGGGGACGATCCCACCGCATCCTTCAACATTGAAGGACGAATCGTCGCGCCGAGCGATCCCGGTTTCCACGGCTCTTCGCGGATACGTCAGCGCCGATTACTTCAAAGCGCTCAAAATACCGCTACTCGCAGGCCGCGATTTCAATGCCGGCGATCGCAAGAATGGCCAACACGTCGCCATCGTCGATGTGGACCTCGCTCGCCATTATTGGCCCAATGAGAATCCGATTGGGCGCCGGCTGCGGCGCGGTTCCAGCGAACCCTGGGCCACCATCGTCGGAATCGTAGGCCACGTCAAGCAATCCAGTCTCGCGGCGGATGCCGGTCGCGGCGCTTACTATTTCTCTCTCGATCAGCAGCCCGTGACGGAGTTATTTCTCGTCGCCCGCGGCCGGGTATCCTCTGCCGGACTCACCCAGGCAATCCGGGAGGCGGTACGCGCCGCCGATCCGGCGCAAGCCGTTTTCGATCTCAAAACCATGCAGGAAAGAATCGCGCTCGCCCTCGGACCGCAGCAATTCGTGGCACAAATTTTGATGGTGTTCGCTGCCGCCGCGCTCTTACTCGCCGTCGTCGGCTTGTACGGCGTCATCGGCTATAACGTCACCCGCCGCACCCGTGAGATCGGCATTCGCACCGCTCTCGGAGCCGAGCGAACCCGCATCCTCGCCCTGGTGCTCAGTCAAGCCATGCGGCTCGTATCGGTTGGCCTGCTCGCCGGGTTCATCGCCGCCGCGCTCCTCGCACGCCTGGCAGCCACTCAACTGTTCGAGGTCGGCTCATTCGATCCCGCCACGTTCGCCATCGCAGCGCTCGTGCTCACAGGCTCGGCTCTGGCCGCTACCTTCATCCCGGCCTGGCGCGCCGCCCGCGTGGATCCTGTGACCGCGCTGCGGACCGAGTAGAAGTCAGCCCACACCGTCAACCCGTCTGCGGACGAAGGACTCACCATTTGTCAACCGTGCACTCTCCGATAATGCCACTCGCGATCAGTACGTTGATGCTGATACGCTGACAAGTGGAAATTTGTGCTGACGGCGATCTTCGAGGGTCCCAATTTCACGAGGAAACAGTCACCGGCGAGTGCGTTCGAGGTTGTTGCTTGGTGGGAGAGCCGTCGGTTTTTCTACAACATCGTTGTCGGTTGCGCAGGGCTAACTTCCTGCGTCGTTGCAGTTACTTGTGTAGTTGTTTCGGCGGCAATGACCGGAGAACCGATTGGCTTGCCGGACGGACCCCTCCTTGCAGTGTTTGGCATCATCGCCTACGGCATTCTCGCCAACATTTGCTACACGGCGGGATGGATTTCCGAACTGATTGTAAGGTCTATGTCCACTAGCGAGAGATCAGCCGCCTATGGGCTCCAGACGTTTCGCTTTGGTGTTCAGTTTTCCGTCTTTCTCACGCTTTTGCCTGCTGCAGTCTGCTGGATTAGTTTTGCCGTGACGCTCATCACCGGCCACAAAATCCAAGCAGGCCCGGAATAGCTTTCAATTACGCTCTCAACAAGGCCGCTAGCCGCCGATCCAAAGATCAGAAAACACGGTTCCGGACAATAACCCGGTTTACTCTCAGAAACGGCAAATTTCCCGAAAACGCTACTTTCAGATGCGCTCGCAGTCCGGGGCTAAAAGTTTGCATTCGAGTGCGCTAAATTACAGTGATCCCAAGCAGTGTCGGTGTAAAACAGGACGGTGTACCAATGGCTCTCCAACCGCCGGACACCGGGGACTTCGCAGGGGATGCCACGAAACTTGCCGGGAGAACGGCTCTTCGCTGCCACAGCAAGCGAATCCTGGGGATCGAAAACGAGATATACCACTGTGTCGCCGGATCCAGGAAAGCCCCAGCCATCCCATTCCACATGCTTCAGTTCACCGTTCGTAGAACCCGGTTGACCTAGAATCTCAGCTTTATATCTCTTGGAGTAAATGAGCCAACGACCGGTCGTGCGCACATCGTCAGAGATCCTGAATAGCAGCAAAGAGACGGCGCAGAAGATCGCTAACATCGATAGAGCAGCCGCGCTCTGACTTCGTATGGTTCGGACTGCAACAACCAGCAGGACTAAGCCAACAATTACCGCAATGACACTGGTCACGAGCATCGTACCGGCGTCGCAACCGAAGGTCATCGTTGGAAGAACGACGATCACGGCTCCCAATGCACCGCAAAACGCAAGGCGCCAGTTGAACCGCGTCGCCGTCTGTTGAACCATTCGACGATCCTATCGTCAGATATTGCCGCAAAGCATGGTTATTCGGAGAACGACAGGTTATTCGGAGAACGATACTGAAATGCTTAACTCCACTGCTATACTCCGGCCGAATCAGTAGTCGCGCGGCACTTCGATCCCGATTTCGCCGAAGTTGCCCTTCAGCCCGCTCGTCCACCCAAGCCCTGATCTTGCCATCCCGCTCCAGGAAATCGGCCAGTTCGCGGATGAAGAGCTTGTCCTTGCTGGAATGACTGAGAAAGACCGAAATCATCTTAGAGAACAGCCGGTTATCCAAAACCAGCTCAGCTCATCGTAACGAAAACAACGCTGCTAAGCGGGCCTGTTCCCCAATCCCACCTATCTCCCTATTCCCGCTCGGGATATCCTCAGATAGAAGCATGAGCATTTCCTCCACCGCACCCCTCCTGTTCTTTCGCTCGCTCCTCCTCAACCCGAAAACCATGGGAGCGGTCGCCCCCAGTTCCCCCAAACTCTCCCAGCTCATGGCCTCTTGCGTCGATCCCGCGACGGCCTCCGTCCTCGAAATCGGAGCCGGCACCGGAGCCATTACCCGCGCGCTCCTTGATCGCGGTCTCGATCCCGAGCGCCTCTTCATCATCGAGCGCGACCGCTCGCTCGCCGCCTTCCTCCGCCGCGAATTTCCCGGCGTCCGCGTGCGTTGCTCGGAAGCCGTTCATTCCCCGCGAATTCTCTCCGATCTCGACGTCGGGCCCGTCAAAACCATCGTCTCGAGTCTCCCCCTTCGCAACCTCCCGCCCCCCGAGCAGATCCAAAACGTCCGCGCCATGCTGGATTCGCTCGCCTTCGATGGCCAGCTCATTCAATACACCTACGTCGGCGGCTGTCCCATTCCCACCCGCACTCTCGGTCTCCAGGCCGAACGCCTCGGCCGCATCTGGCTCAACCTGCCTCCCGCCTGCGTCTGGCGCTTCACCCGCAAACCACCCCCGCCCCAGCGCTCTTTGTGATAAGCTCCCACAACGTTCCCCATACCGAGTAAGCCAATTCCGGGGACAACCGGGGAGTAATTATGTCGCTCAAACGCTGCTTGTTCGCTCTGCTGTTTTTGACTCGTCTGCACGGCGCCGCCGATGTCAAGCAAAACTGGACCTTCGCGAATCAATTCTGGACGCTCGACCAAGGCTCGAAGGTCATGCCTTGGGACTGGTTCCTGCACCTCGAGAAGGCCGACGACACCGGCCTCATAAAAGACGATCTCGCCTCCTTCGGTTTCATTCCAGGAGCGCTCCCGGAAACAGGCCTGCCCATCGGCTTCGCCAAACACACCGACGCGCAAGGCCAGTGGGTCGGCCTCACCTGCGCCGCCTGCCACACCGGGTCGTGGAAATTTGGCGCTGAAACCGTGCAGATCGAAGGCGGCCCCAGCATGCTCGATCTCGACGCATTCGCTTCGTCCGTTGTCGCCGCGCTCGATAAGACCGCGAGCGATCCTGATAAATTCGCTCGCTTCGCGCAGGCGACTCATGCCACCAGCGCCGATCTCGCCCAAGTCCGCGACAAGCTGCAAAAACGGGTGAGAATCAACGCCCATCAGGTCGAATCGGGTTTCGGCCGCGTCGACGCGTTCGGACAAATCTTCAACCAGATTTCGATCTTCGGCCTCGGCAATGACGAAAAATACGCCCATTCTCCGCGCGCGCCGGTCTCCTACCCTTGTTTGTGGGATGTTGCCCAGGAGAGCGTCGTACAGTGGAACGGTTCCGCTGCAAATCTTGGCGTCGAAGGCGATGGTTCGAAGCTCCGCAACATCGGCGAAGCCTTGGGAGTGTTTGGCGAAGTCCAGCTCCCCGCCGAGATCGGGCCAATTCCCAAATTCGAATCGAGCATCAACAAAGACGGAATCGTCGCAGCCGAGCACTGGATCGCCCAGTTGGTTTCTCCAAGCTGGCCCGGAACTCTCGACGGCGCCAAGGTAAATCGAGGCGCGCAAGTCTACCAGCAGGCCAAGTGCGGAAGTTGTCACCAGGTCCTGAAGGACAAAACCGATCGCAGTAATCTTCAGGTCTCCCTAACGCCGCTTGATGAAGTGCAAACCGATCGCGGCCAGGCGGACCAGTTCCGGTTGAGCCGGTCCCCAACCCTGGCGCTGAATGGGAAGCCAAAGCTGGTCGTGCCATTCCGGCCGCTCGCCACGTTTCCGCCTGTCGATCTCACCAAAGACATCACCGTCTATTTCGTCCTCGGCGTCTACGGTCAGCTCTTCAATCCGAGCGCCGCCGATATGGCCGCCGATTCTGTCAAGACCGCTCTCCAAGGACAACCGGATTTCCAGCGCTACAAAGCGCGGCCGTTGAACGGCGTCTGGGCCACTGCTCCTTACTTGCACAACGGCTCCGTCCCCAACTTGTGGGACATGCTGCAGCGACCGGAGAATCGCAGCAAGACGTTCTGCGTCGGCAATCGAATCCTCGATCTCCAGCGTGTCGGCTACGATCCGGATAATCACACCGCGCCGTGTTTCGTGTTCGATACATCTTATGCGGGTAACTCGAACATCGGGCATGCGTATGGAGTCGATCTGCCGGATGAGGACAAATGGGCGCTTATTGAATACCTGAAGAGCCTGTAAGCCTCCGGATTCGTGCCGCTGTCGACGCGACGAACTATAGGGCCGCCGCGTGTTCCCTGGCTGGCTGATAACTTCCAGGAACCGCGCGAAGCGAAATTGCGAGTCGATTCCAGGCATTGATCGTCGCAATGACAAACGTAAGATCGGCTATCTCGTTCTCATTGAACTGCTGCCGAACTTGCTCGAATACGTCATCTGGCGCATGCGTCTGTTGCACCAGAGTGACGGCTTCGGTCCATGCCAGCGCGGCGCGCTCCCGGTCCGAGTAAAACGGCGTCTCGCGCCAGGCATCCAGGGCATACAGGCGCTGTTCGCTCTCACCGGTCGCTCGTGCGTCTTTGCTATGCATATCGATGCAATACGCGCAGCCGTTGACTTGGGACGCCCGCATCTTGACGAGTTCTATGAGCGGCTTTTCCAGGCTGCAGTTGGCGATGTAACTTTCCAGGCCGAGCATGGCCTTGTAAGCTCCAGGAGCAGCTTTATGGGGTTCAATTCGTGAGGTCATCTTCCTCCAGTTTCTCTCCATCGTGATTTTCAAGCCGCAACGGAAACGCGGCCGCTCGATCTCCGGAACCAGCCAGTCACTTGGCCCGGCTCTTGTCCTCAATCCAGTATCGAGGACCGGGACCGAACCGGCTCGCCCGGTCGCCGGGATTCGCCAATTGGCACTCCTTCAGCGATAGGCATCCGCAGCCGATACATTGCGTGAGGCCGGCCCGAAGACGCTCGAGTTCCGCGATCCGCTCATCGATGCGCTTGGTCCAATTGCCGGATATTTTCGCCCAGTCGGCTCGTTCAGGGGCTCGGTTCTCCGGTAACTTCGCCAGCTCTGCGCCGATTTCTTCGAGCGTCAGCCCCATGCGCTGGGCGAACACGATAAAGGCGATCCGCCGAAGCACCGCCCTCGGATAACGACGGTGACCCGAACCCGCACGCTCGGACTTGATCAGTTCTCGTTCTTCATAAAACCGCAGCGCCGATGCCGCCACGCCGCTTCGACGGGAGACTTCGGAAATGGTCAGGAGGCCGGTCACAGAAAATTTAAGAACTCCACTTGACTTCAAGTTAACTTTAACTTGTAGTGTGGTGGTATGTCAACCTATCCTCTGACCGGTTTCCGCATAGCCATCACCGGCGGAACATCCGGCCTGGGGCTCGCGCTCGTCCACGAACTTCTGAATCGCCTGGCGCGAGTCGCCTTCGTCGCACGAACTCGCGAGAATGTCAACCGTCTCATCCGAGAATTGCCGGAGGCGCACGGCATCGTGGGTGACGTCTCCCGGAAAGAAGAGATTCACCCCATTGCCGTGCAGGTCCTGGGTGCACTTGGAGGGCTCGACATTCTCATTAACAACGCGTCCGATCTCGGGCCAACGCCTCTGGCGCTGTTAGCCGATACTGAGTGCGAAGAGCTCGAGAAGGCTTTCGCGACGAACCTGCTCGGCCCCTTCCGATTGACCAAGGCGCTGTTGGGTTCCCTCGCCGCCTCCGCGCGGGAGGGTCGCGGCGCGGTGATCGTGAATATTTCGAGCGACGCCGCCATCAACCCGTATCCCTATTGGGGCGCTTATGGCGCGAGCAAGGCTGCACTGCATCATTTGAGTCGCATCTGGGACGAGGAGCTGGCTGCTACGGGCGTCCGTGTTCTCTCCCTCGATCCAGGAGATATGGACACTCCGCTGCATGCCGTCGCTGTGCCTGACGCGGACCGTTCCACGTTGAAGCGTCCGGAAACAGCCGCGCACGAACTCATCGGCCTCATCGCCGCTGCATTGCCAGGGGCAGGGAAATGACAGCCGCCACCCTTCCAGTTCAGCGCCCCGCTGATGCAAAGCTCTTATTCATCGATCGGCACGGTGATATCGCGCACCAGCCGCGCTCCGGATTCGCAAGCCTTTTGCATCCTGGCGACTTGGTCATTGCAAATGATGCTGCCACGTTGCCCGCTAGCCTTTCCGGAACGCATATCCCAACCGGCCGCCGCGTCGAAGTGCGCCTGGCAGCCCGTAATTCGCTCAATGAGATCCGGCATTTTTCTGCGGTTGTGTTCGGAGAAGGAGACTTCCGCATGCGCACCGAAGATCGGCCGAAGCCGCCTATATTATCCGCCGGCGACGTGCTGGCGCTAGGTCCCTTGCGCGCGACTATCCTGCGTGCGCTGAACCATCCGCGTTTGATTTCGTTGCGGTTTGAAGGCTCCCCACGGGAGATCTGGGAAGGTCTGGCGCGGCACGGACGGCCGATCCAGTATGCGCACGTGCCTGTGCCGCTTGCCCTTTGGGACACTTGGACGTCAATCGCCGGTCCGCCCGTTGCGTTCGAGCCCCCGTCGGCGAGTTTCGCGCTCGACTGGAGAATGCTCGCCTCCATGACGGCGCGGAACGTTCAGTTTGAGACGATCACCCACGCGGCGGGCGTTTCCTCCACCGGCGATCCCAAGCTCGATGCCATGCTGCCTCTGGATGAGCCGTACCGGATTCCTCCTTCCGCGGCGCTCGCGATCGAACAGACTCGACAGCGGCATGGACGTATCATTGCGGTCGGCACGACCGTCGTCCGAGCACTGGAGCACTCGGCCGCGCTCTTTGATGGCACGGTTCCGCCAGGCGAGCGGCTGGCGACCCAGAGAATCGGCGCATCTACCCGCCTTGGTGTGGTAGACGCAATCCTCTCCGGAACGCATGAGCGCGGAACCAGCCATTACGAGCTGCTGCGTGCCTTCGTTGACGAGGAAACCCTCCGCCGCATCGACCGGCAACTCGAGACCCGCGCCTATCGTACGCACGAATTCGGCGACTCGATTTTTCTCGAACGAGCGGCACAAACAGTCTCCGCCGTCTGCGTTGTGTGCCACCCAATCGTTTGCGGTACAGTCTTTCCCAGTGCCCGATTGGAACAGTAAAACGACAATTATCGCCATGGCCGTGATCGCTTCCAGCGCAGCGACGCTGCTGCATGAGGGGCTTGGCCATGGCGTCGTCGCTTGGCTGCGAGGCGACGTCCCGACGGTGCTGACGAGCAACCATCTCACAAGTATGCGCGCGGACCGTTACGTCGAAGCCGCTGGAACGCTGGTCAACCTCGTCGCCGGCGCGATCGCTTTGCTGCTCTGTCTTAACTTCGTCACTCGTCCGAATCTCCGCTACTTCTTTTGGATACTGGCCGCGCTCAATCTGCTCCCTGGTGCAGGTTATTTTATGTTCTCGGGGATTTTTGGATTCGGCGATTGGCAGGAAGTAATCCGTGGCTTACCCCATCAGGCGCTACTGCGTATCGTCATGACAATTGTTGGCATTGCTCTTTATGTGTTTGTTGTGCGCCTCCTCGCGCTCGCCGTCCGCCCCCTCTGCCCGGACCGATCGACCTACAACAGCGTAGGACGGCTACCGTACTGTGCCGCGTGCTTGTTCAGTTGTCTCGCGGGAGCCTTCGACCCGCTCGGACTCAAGCTCTTCCTTGTCTCGACAGTGCCTGCGGCGTTCGGCGGATCATCCGGGCTTTTATGGGCGGACGCTTTGCTTCCAGCCAAACGCCCTGACGCCACACTCGTCGTGTCCCCGCAGCCCGCCTGGTGGATTGCCGCTCTCGTGCTCGGCCTCTGTTACGTTGTTTTCGTCGGACGCGGCATTCACCTCGCCCATTAGCGCTGACGCTACTCGCTCCGCAAGGCCGCCGTCGGGCTGACCTGCGCAGCGCCGCGCGCTGGTATGTAGGTCGCGAAAGCCGTAACCATCAGCATGGCCGCCAGCACGATCGGGTAGAGTTCGGGCGCGCTAAAGTGGAGACCCATGAACATCGCATCGAAAAGTCTCGGCAGCGGCACCGCCACGACGAAACCAATCGTCGATCCGATCGCAGCCATCTTGAAGCCTTCCTTCAGGATCATGCGCAAGATGTCCGATCCTTTGGCGCCGAGCGCTATCCGGATACCAATCTCCTGGTTTCGCTGGCCCACTGAATACGCAATCAGCCCATAAATTCCTATCGCCGCAAGAATCAGCGCAAGCAGTGCGAAGCTCCCCAGCACACGCTCGAAAAATGGATTTCCATTCCGCTGGCGATCGAGCACGGTTCGCATGCTCATCACACGAGCCAGTGCAAGCTCCACGTCCAGGTGCGCAACCGCCTGGCGTAGAGCGGGCGCCAGACTGTCGGGTTCGAGATTCGACCGAAGCATGACCGAAAAAGAACCGACCGGTCTCTGAAAGAAGGATTCGTAGATTTCCGGATCGACGCGGGTTTCTTCGGAGTAGCTCTTCACATCGCCGACGACTCCCACAATCTCGCTCCACATGGGCGCAGCGCCTTTGATCTGCAGTTGGACTTGCCTTCCCAGCGGATCTCGATCCTGCAAATGGCGATGGACAAACTCCTGGCTGACCAGCACGACGCGCGCTGCATTGGCATCGTCCATCTCTGTGAATGTGCGGCCGCGCAGCACTGGAATACCGGCCGCGTGGAAATAACTTGGCGTGACGACAGCATCCATTGCGCTGCGTTCCTGGTTAGCCGGCAATTCGCCCTCACCTTTGATATGGATCGGAACGCTATCGCCGCTCGTGGCCGGAAGATAGGAAGCAATCGCAACGTCCTCGATGCCGGGAATCTGTTCGAGACGGCGGATCAGGCTGTGGACAAAGAGAAGTTGGTGCGAGCCATCGCTGTATCGTGTATCGTCGAGCCCTACGCCGGCGGTAAGAAGGTGGTCTGTCCGGAATCCTAATTTCTGATGATCGAGCAGATAAATTCCGCGGATCAACAGGCTGCTCCCGATCAGCAGAAACAGTGCCAGCGCGATTTCACCGCTGACCAGCACGCCACGCAGCCGGCTGTGCGAACGGCCCGCCGAGCTCGTCCGGCTTTCGCTCTTCAGGTCCGCATTGATATCGGTCCGCGAAGCTTTCAGCGCGGGAGCCAGGCTGGACAGCGCGGCGGAAACCAGCGAAACACAAAGTACAAATAGCAAAACGTTGCTGTCGAGGCTGAAGGGAATAGCGCTGATTGCGTCGTTAAAGGTCAGTTGGCTTCGAATGAACTCGATTCCCAGGTAGGTGAGCAGCAGGCCAACGCCGCCACCGAGCAGCGCGATGACCAGGCCTTCTGTCGCCAATTGCCGGACGATTCGCACACGGCCGGCCCCAAGCGAAACGCGAATGGCCAGCTCTTTGTGGCGTCGCGCCGCGCGCGTCAGCAGCAGGCCGGCGACATTGGCGCAGGCAATCAGCAGAACAAAACTGACCGTGGTCATAAGGACAGCCAAGGCCGGGCGGATGCCGAAAGCGTAGACGACGAAGTCCGGCAGTGTTCTCGCTGCGGCGCCCCAGCGGCGCTCCATCGTAGGATAATCCGCCTCAGCCCGCTTCGCCAGGATGTTCAGTTCTGCGCGCGCCCTCTGAAGCGTCACACCCGGGGCAAGTCTCGCAAACAAATACAGCGAGCGCTCTTTGCGCGCTGCCGCGGTCCGGTCCGCGTCGCTCAGCACGAGCGGCGTCCATAGCTGCGGCGTAAATTCCAGCAGCCGGAAATCCGCTGCCATTACTCCCACCACCACGTAGTCTTCTCGATTCAGCCGTATGGTCCGGCCAACGATCGAAGCGTCCGAACCGAAACGGCGCTCCCAGAGACCATGGCTGAGGATCGCCACATGCGTGCGCCCAGGCTGATCCTCCCCTTGCGTGAAAGTACGCCCGAGCTGCGGAGCGACCCCGAGAACGCTGAAATAGTTCGGAGACACAGCCGCGAAATGAATCGACTCGGGTTGCTGTCCCTGCCCGCTCAAACCAGCCGTACGATAGTCGTCCGCGGCTGCCATTTCCGCAAAAACGCGAGTATCCGAGCGCCAGGCCAGATAATTCGGTGCGGAAACCGGGTTCGTGTCCGGCAGGTAGCTTGGATAAGGATTGACCGACGAGACAACCACCACGCTTTGCGGATTGCGTCCTGGAATACGAGGCAGCAGAAAAGGGCTGACCAGGCTGAACATGGTTGCATTGACCGCAATGCCTAGCGAAAGCGTCAAAACGGCCGTGGCCGTGAATCCCGGCGCTTTGATGAGCTGCCGTAGCGCAAATTTCACATCCGCCCACATGCTCTCGAGCGTTGGCCATTGCCAAACCTCGCGGCTGCGTTCTTCGATCAGCGTCACGTTACCGAATTCCCGGCGCGCCCTTCTCTCCGCATCTTCCCGGGACACGCCATCTTGCATAAACTCCTCGATCCTTTCTTCAAGATGTTCTTTGATGGAAACAGCGAGGTCGTCATAACGCCGGCCTCGGGTGAAAAAGTGTCTGAACAACTGCCTAACCCAATGCATCCGGCCTCCTATGCCTCGGCAACCGCCAGCACACGCGTGATTCCGGCCAGCATCTTCTCGAAGCTGGAGACTTCGTGCTCCAGATGCCGCACGCCGGCATCCGTCAGCCGATAAACCCGCGTAGGCCGGCCTTTCGCCGAAATTCCCGCTTCCGATTCCAGCAGCCCGGCTTTGAGCATGCGCTGCAGCGCGGGGTACAGTGAGCCCTCCTCGATCTGCAGCAGATTGTCCGAGACTTCCTTAATATGCTTGGCCAGAGCATAGCCGTGCATCGGCTTCTGCCGCAACGAGTGCAGAATCATCAATTCCAAAGCGCCAGAGAAAAGGTCGCGGTGTCCAGGATCCTTCGCCACGGACACAATCCTACCATGCAATAGCTATTTGTTAAATAGCCTTGCACCTACAGAGGCAGAATTTCTCTTGACTAACATACCGACCGGTTGGTATGTTAGTCCCAGAGAATCGATCATGGTCCTAACTAAACTCCAACCCGGTGCCAAAACAAAGCTCCTGGAAGCCGCGCTGTCCATTATTCGCTCCAAGGGCTATTCCGCCACCACCGTCAACGACCTTTGCCAAGCCGCCGGCGTAACCAAAGGTGCCTTCTTTCATCATTTCCGCACCAAGGAAGAGCTTGCCGTATCGGCGGCGGAGCACTTTGCGTCGACGGCGGATCGCCTGTTCTCGACGGCCGCCTACCGGGATTTACCCGATCCGCTGGACCGGCTCCTGGGGTATGTGGATTTTCGGAAGGCGATTCTGCAAGGCGATCTGCCCGAATTTACCTGCCTGCTCGGCACGATGGTCCAGGAAGCATACCAGACGCATCCGCCTATCCGCGAGGCTTGCGACAAGTACATCGGCGCGCATGCCGCCATGCTGGAAGTCGACATTTCCGAAGCCGTCCGAAAGTACGGCATCGAGGCGGAGTGGACCGCCGCCAGCCTCGCGCTTTACACTCAGGCGGTCATTCAGGGCGCTTTCATTCTTGCCAAAGCGAAGCGCGGCTCTGACGTTGCCGCCGATTGCCTGGATCATCTGCGCCGTTATCTGGAAATGCTCTTTATTCAGCCCGCGGTTGTCGATTCGAGGCGTGTCGCTTCGACATCTCATTGAGAACGCGGTAAAGCCGAAACGCAATAGAGGAGAAATTACGTGGACAGCCTGTTACAAAGAATGCCGATTCCAATGCCAAGCGTCTTCGCAGATTTTTGCGACGCCCCGCTCAAATCTCGCCGCGAACTGACTCTTGCCCGTACGATTCAAAACACGCTTGTCCCCTCCGTCACATATAAAGACATACACGTGGAAGCGTATGGCCAAACGATTCCTCGGGACGAGGTCGGCGGCGATCTGGTGGACCTGGTTGCAGCCGGCCCCGACCTGATCGCCTACGTGGCGGATGTCTCCGGTCACGGTCTGCCCGCGGGCGTGCTGATGGGAATGGTCAAAACGGCGGTCCGCTACGGCCTGCAGCTCGGCCAGGCTTTGCCGGTGCTTCTCGACAGCCTGAACCGTGTGCTTCCTGGCGTCAAACAGCCCGACATGTATGCCACTTTCGCCGGCTTGCGCCTTGCCGGATCGAATCAGGATGGCCCGAACCAGGCCGAATACATCTCGGCGGGACACGTCCCGTTGTTGCAATACCGTTGAACATCAAAGAGATGTCGTTCGTCACTCCATAGGCCAATTTCCGTTGGGCTTGTTCGAGCATGCCGGTTATGTCAGCCGGCGCGTCCCATACGGACCGGAGACATCTTTATGCTGCTCACCGACGGTGTTGTCGAAGCGGCCGACGGGCAGGAAACGGAGTTCGGATTCGAACGGCTCGAGCAGATCCTTTGCGATCTCGCAGCGCGCCCTCTACCGGAGATCTTTAAAGAGGCGCTCGCGGCCGTCACACGGCACGGCACGCAACAAGACGATCAAACGCTATTGCTGGTGCGCGCTGTGACCATCCAGTAAGCCGCCGGTCGGGAACCGATACCATGACAACCAGAGATCATGCGCCGGAGACAAATCGTTTTGTTCGTATTCATCGCCTGTTTGAGCATCGCTTCCGGTTTCGCTCAGGATCCGCTCACGGCCTTTCCGAAAAACTATGCCCTTGCTCTCGACAATGCCGATGTCTCCGTCATTCGCGCCCATTATCGGCCGCACGAGCGCATTGGCGTGCATGATCATTCGAAATTTCCGACCATCTACGTGTATGTGAGCGATTCGGGGCCGGTCCGCTTTAATCACGACGAGCAGCCCTCGTTCTCACTGACGAGACCATCCGTCTTGAAAGGCGCATTCCGCGTCAGTCCAGGGCGAATCGAACGTCACAGCGTCGAAAACCTGAGCGATATAAGCTCCGATTTTCTCAGGGTGGAGCTGAAGCGCGTAGCCTTGGAAACTCTGGAGCCGTTCCGCGGTCGAGCGCCCAAGACTCTCTCACAAAATACCGGGATGATCGAATATACGAGCCCGAACGTCACCGTGCAGCGTGTGATCTGCGTCGGCCCCGCGGCGTGCAGATTGGATGAAGATGTCGGGCCCTTCACTGCTCATCGCTTTTTCCCCGGTTCACCTGAGCGATGGCGCTCATCCCGAGTCTCTGCAAAGCGGAGACGTGAAGTGGTTGCAACGTTCCGATTCCGCCTCGGTCAGCGCATCGGATGCGCCGGCTCATCTGCTTCGAATCGTCTTTGGAGCCGCTATTGCCCTTTAAGCCCGCTATAGATCTCGCGCACAAATGCATCGGCACCCACGCGCCCATGCCCCCAGCGCGCATCAAACTCCGCCGTCGGATGATCGGCGACCACTTGGTCCTCAGCTTCGACCGGCCTCAATCATGTGTTGTATGCGTTCGCGGACGGTCACAATCATGTCCCGAAATGCTTTGACATCTGCGCCGGTCGTCACTTTTCCTCTGGCCGGCACGATGTGGATAGAACTCCCGGTCCAGACCAGCGCCTTCACTAACCCGTCTAATTTACCGCCTTGCGTTGAGTCGATTTCAGGATACCCGTCGCCGGGAAATACCTCGCCAAGGTAGATCGTGTTTGCGACGTGAAAATGCGTAACCGCATCCGCATTGCTGTACCCGGGCGGTTGATGAACGACGTGAATCGCTTCGCCGTTCAGATCGAAAGTCAACACCTCCGAGAACGCGATGCGCGGCCGATCGACTCTGAGCTCGATTAAACGAGGCGGCAACGGCCGGGGCGCGCCCATGGCGTGGCCGCCCAGTCGTTCGAGCGCATTCTCTTGCATCGCGACAAATGCTCCCCGCTGTCCCCATCCGGCGTCGCCATCGGAATGAGCCAGATCTTCCGGGTAAATCACCACGTACCGGGCGTTAGACCTCGTACGGCTCCCAAGTATGCTGCTGATTCGCGCCGTGCTTGCCGCTGACGGCGTGCCTACCAGCAGTGCGCCATCCGGCCCCACCGAGACGACGACATTCCCCGAGCTCGTGGCAAACACGAGCACGTTCGGCGTGATCTCCGTAACATCGACAAGCTGTTGAGCGGTAGCAGCGGACTCAGCCGCTAGCCCGAGTATCGAAGCCATAAAGATTATCGTGGGAGCAAGTGTGCGCATCGGTTACTCATTCACAACGTAGCGCGACCATCGGGTCGAGGCGCATCGCCCTTCGAGCTGGAAAGAAACCAGCAATCCCAGCGATCGCGGTAAGCACCAGCGAAGCGGTCACAAATGTGAGCGGGTCGTGGGCCGAAACTCCATAGAGCATGCCTGCAATGAGTTGCGACGTGGCAATCCCGCACGGGATTCCAACGGCAAGGCCTGTAAGTGCGAGAGCAAGCGTCTCGCGCAGGATCATGCGTTGCACAACCGTTCGCGGTGCCCCTATGGCGATCCGTACCGCAATCTCACGGGATCTGCGCGTGACGTTATACGCCATCAATCCGTAGAGACCGATGGCGGCCAGCAGCAGGGCCAACCCGCCGAAGAACGCCGAGAGCATGGCCGTAATCCGCTCGCGGTAAAGTGACCGGTCTATTTCTTGTTCAATTGTGCTGGTCGAGGCGACATACTCGTGACCCAGCGAACCTACGGTTCTTTGTATTGCATCTCGGAACGCCATTGGTGAGATCTTTGTCTGGACGAATAAGTCGGACCAACCCATGTAGTCGCCGTACTGCATGGAAGGTAGATACAAGGTGGGCGGCTCATGTTGTCGCAAATCGTAAAGACTGGCGTCGCTGACAATACCAACGATCTGAAGGTTCTGCCATTTTGGAATCGTGGTGATGTCAAGCTGTTGTCCGAGTGTTTCACTTTGCGGAAACAACTTCTCGGCGAGACTCTTACTTACGATAGCGACGCGCGGCTTATGCTCGTCATCCTGCCAATTGAAACCGCGGCCGCGAAGGAGACCGATGCCCATGGCTTGAAATGCGCCCGGCATGAGCATCTGCATATTCGCTCGAATCTC
The DNA here is from genome assembly GCA_963722935.1 of uncultured Acidobacteriaceae bacterium. GTDB lineage: Bacteria > Acidobacteriota > Terriglobia > Bryobacterales > Bryobacteraceae > Bog-105. The sequence goes on from CAVROY010000008.1 coordinate 224,848, forward strand.
TTTGCTGCCCGTGTTGCTGACGCGGATTTTTTCGGCCCAAACCAATAGGCTGGCCGGTCTGATATGCACGAGTCCGGCGGCAGTAACGCCCGGAAGCGCAACGATCCCGTCGGTGAGTCTCCTGTAATAGTCAACGCGAGCCAGCTTACTGTACCCGCCTGGCCTAGGATACAGCTGTGCGTCAAGCGCCCCGCGGGTCCGAAATCCGGGGTCGACTGCGTGCAATTTTTGAAGGCTGCGGATGACGAGACCGCTGGTGCTAAGCAGGACCACCGAAAGCGCCACCTGTCCAACAATCAGCGCCTTGCCCAGTGTGCCCGTGCTGTCTGCCACTGTGCGCGCACCTTGCTGCACGGTTCCGTTAGGATCTTGGTGTATGGCGCGCCATGCGGGGGGCAATCCGAAAAGCACTCCGGTGAGAATGGCTGCCGTTGCGGTGAATCCCAAAACCCGCCAGTCGGGAGAGAGGTTTAGCTGACCCGGAACAATGAGCGTTTGTCCGACAAGAAAAGCGCCCAATGCCGAGCTGCCCGGATACGCGATCGCAAATCCAGCCAATGCTCCTGCCATCGAAAGCGTCACGCTCTCCGTCAGCATTTGCCGAACAAGCCGTGCGCGGCTGGCCCCGAGCGCGACGCGTACACCCAGTTCGTGACCGCGCGAGGCTGCGCGAGCCAGCATCAAGCTGGCTATATTCACGCAGGTCAGCAGCAGGACAACGCTCGAAATTGCCAGCAGCAGATACAGCGGTTTTGTGAACTGCCCCCGCAAAAACGACCCGCCTCGAGCGCCCGATTCTACTTCGAGCTGTAGTGCCAGGAAATGGTTCACCTCGGCCGGCGTTCGATCCACCGGAACCATTGCTTGACGTATGCCCGGCCACAACAATTCGAGTTGAACGCGCGCCTGCTCCAATGTGGCGCCCGGTTTCAGACGGCCCGCGGCCTCCAGCCACCGCGCATCCGGCCTGTTTAAGCGTTTTTGAAGGTCCGCGGGACCGTCGAAGAACAACGGCTCCGCCGTGAGCGGAACTGTCACTTCGAGCTCCTGTTCGCCGCTGATTCCGGTGAATCCGGGGCGGGTCACGCCGATTACGGTGAATGGGACACCTTCGATTTTGATCGTCTTGCCGATGACGTCGCGGGCACCGCCATAATGACGCTGCCAGAAGCCATAGCTCAGCACCGCGATCTGAGCGGGCGCCGCTCTTAAATTCACGTCCGCCCGCATGAGAACGCGTCCGATTTCCGGAACAGCGGCCAATTGAGAATGAAAATTTCCAGTAACAGCCCACACGTCCGCGCGCGAAAGTACGCCGTCGGCCTCTACATTCAAGACAGCGTCGCCCCACCACGCAAACATGTCCGAGAACACCTTCTGCCCACGCGCAAGCTCCTGGAACATCGGTAGGGACAAAGCGGTGAACGGGTCATCGGGGCTGTGAGCGCCTACCCGAACCAGTTGTTCCGGGCGCGGAACCGGCAAATCCCGGAATGCCAGGGCATTCAGAAGCGAAAAGATGGCGGTGTTCGCGCCGACTCCCAGAGCAAGCGTTAATACGGCGACGACCGTTACGGCTCGATTCCGAAGGAGCGTTCTTACACCGAAACGGAGGTCCTGGATTGCAGTCTCGAAAAACACCAGAAGGTCGACGTCGCGCGTGCGTTCTCGAATCAGAGTTGCGTTTCCAAAACGGCGCCGCGCATTGAGATGGGCCTCTTCCGCGGACATACCGGCTCCGACGTTTGCCTTTTCGCGCATCTCGACATGGAACCGCAATTCCTCCTCGATGTCCTCCTGGAGTTTCGACGTTCTGAAGAGACCACGAAATCTATTAGCAAGTCCCACCGTCGCTCCCCTGTTACCCGCCGCTCGGCGCGAAATTCAGTACCGCCGCCACTGCTTCCGTCAAACGCTCCCAGCTCCGCTCCTCCTCGGCCAACTGCCTGCGTCCTTTAGAAGTAAGCCGGTAGTATCTCGCGCGGCGATTGTTCTCGGTTGCATCCCACTCGGCGCTGATCCAGCCTTCTTGCTCCATTCGATGAAGCGCTGGATACAGCGATCCTTCTTCGACACGCAACACCTCATTTGAAATCTCCTGGATATGGAGCGTGATGCCCCATCCATGCATCGCGCCGTGCTCCAGCGTCTTCAACACAAGAAGGGCCAAGGTGCCCTGTAGAATGTCGTTCTTGCGTTTTGTCATTCCTATAGCTAACTATAGGGAAGTATGCGCGCCTTTTACAATGCTGTCAAGCAGCGGGAGACCGGGAGCGGGAGGCGCCCCGCTTGTTCGCATATCATGGCAGTACTCCAACCGTATGCGTTTGATCCTTTGCATTCTGGCTGCCGGTCTCGTCTGTGCCCAGACCCCCAAGCCGCTCGTTATTCGAAATGTCGATGTGTTTGACGGCTTTAGAATGGAGCGCGGCATGACCGTAGCCGTTGCTGCCGGAAAAATCGTCGCCATCGGCACATCGATCTCTACACCTCCGGACGCGGAAATCATCGAGGGCGCGGGCCGCACCCTCCTGCCCGGGCTCATCGATTCCCATACCCACATCTTTGGCATCGACTCTCTCCGCGCGGCGTCCATCTTCGGTGTCACGACCGAGCTCGATATGTTCACGGAAATCCACGCGGCCATGATTCTACGCAACGAAATGGAAGCGGGGAAGTATCCCGAAGCCGCACGCTTCAAAACCGCTGGAACGCTCGCCACCGCGCCGCATGGTCATGGGACCGAATATGGCTTGCCGATTCCCACCATCAGCGGCCCGGAAGAAGCGCAAAGTTTCGTCGATGCTCGCATTGCCGAGGGCTCCGATTACATCAAGATCATCGACGACAACGGCCACACCTACGGCATGAACATTCCCACCATCGGTAAAGAAACTCTGGCTGCGCTGGTAGAGGCCGCCCACAAGCGTCACAAAATGGCGGTCGTCCACATCGGTTCGTATGAAGGCGCCCGGGACGCCGTCGAAGCTGGCGCCGATGGTCTCATGCATCTCTTCGTCGATCGCGCGCCGGACCCCGATTTCGGCCGCTTCGTCGCCGCGCATCACGCCTTCGTTGTGCCCACCCTCTCGGTGCTCGCCTCCATTTGCGGCAATCATCCTGGCGAAGAGTTGCTCGCCGATCCTCGCCTTGCCCCGTATATTCCCAGTGGCGACCGGACGAACCTCAAAGCCTCATTCCCGCGCCGCGCCAATACTCACGAAGATTACGACGCTGCTGTGAAAACCATCCAGCTTCTCCAGGCCGCCAAAGTGCCTATTTTGGCCGGTACCGACGCACCCAACCCGGGTACCGCGCACGGCGTAAGCCTGGACGGTGAATTGAAGCTCCTCGTCGATGCCGGGCTGACACCGCAACAGGCGCTCACTGCCGCGACTTCACTGCCCGCGTCTCGTTTCTCGATGCCGGATCGCGGCCGGATCGCGGAAGGCCGGCGCGCCGACCTGCTGCTCGTTCAAGGCGATCCCACCACGGACATCCTCCGGACTCGCGATATCGTCGCCGTCTGGGAAGGTGGGATTCCTATCAATCGGGAAGCCTGGAAAACCACCGTCCAAAATGCATTGGATGCCGAAAATAAAGCTAAAGCCGCTCCCGCGCCTCCTGGCTCGGAAAGCGGTCTCATTAGCGGCTTCGACGATGGCAAAATGGACGCGAAATTCGGCGCCGGTTGGTCCTCATCTACCGATTCCATTGCGGGCGGAAAATCCACCGCCAACCTCTCCATCGCCGACGATGGTGCAAATGGTACTCCTCATTCGCTCGCTGTCACCGGTGAAATTGTAAAGGCCTTCGCCTATCCCTGGGCCGGCGCTATGTTCAGTCCGGGCCCCGCGCCCATGCAGCCCGCCAATCTTTCGCATTTTTCCGGAATCTCGTTTTGGGCGAAAGGCGACGGAAAACCCGCCCGCGTCATGTTCATGGCCAAGACTCTCGGTTATATGCCTGCCACCCAGAACTTTACTCCAAGTCCCGAGTGGAAACAGTTTACCTACCCGCTCAGCACATTTAATGGAATTTCCGGCGCGGACATAATGGCAATTATCTTCAGCGGCGGAACCGAACCCGGTCCCTTTCACTTCCAGATCGACGAGGTAAAGCTGCAGTAACCGTTTGTCTCAATCCGGCTGCCCGTATCTGCCCAGAATCGTCGGCAAATTCTGTGAAAACGCGCTTCGCGCCATCACCGTATCGCAGCCCTTTTCTTGCGCCGCACGCTTCAAATCGGCCTGAACGTGTGAAACGTAGCACAGTAATTGGACACTGCTGGTTTCCACATCGCTTTTCAGCTTTTCGATGGTATCCAGCGGCTCGCTCTCCGAACAGTTCAGATCCAAAATCATCACCGCCGGGCTCTCCCTCGCCTGCGCAAGCGCATCCTGCTGCGATTCCACAAATACGGACTCCAGTCCCGCGCGTTTGGCCGCCTCTTGAATCTTTACCCGAAACATCAAATCGCGTAATACCGCGACGATTTTCTTCTTCTCGTTTCCCATTTGGCTCTCCGTTTGATCGTCCACTTTGCTCCGTCACCTGCCGCTCGCCGTATCATCAAATCAGATCATGAGCGTCCTTGTTCAGACAGCACCTGAAACCGTCTCCAATCCTCTTCAGGACCCGCTGCGCTTCAGCCGGCGCGTGCCGCCCTGCGCCATCGTGATCTTCGGGGCCAGCGGCGATCTTGCCAAACGAAAGCTCCTTCCCGCGCTCTATCGGTTGTTCTTCGAGCGCCGCATCTCCTCCGAATTTCGCCGTCATCGGCAGCTCGCGAACGCCGATGTCGCACGATGTATTCCGCGAGCGTATGAAGGAATCCGTTTCCACGCTTCCTCGAAGATGCTCCTTTCGACGAAGATGTCTGGAACTCCTTTGCCCAGTCTCTGTTCTATGTTCCAGGAGATTTGAACAATCCCGCTTCCTACGATGATCTCCGCAATCAGCTCGATGAAGTAGAAAAGACGCACCGAACCGCTGGAAACGTTCTCTTTTATCTTTCGACCCAGCCCAGTCACTATGCCGAAGCCATCCAGGAGCTCGGCGCCCATGGTCTTAACCGGGGTAATGGCTGGCGGCGCGTCATTATCGAAAAGCCCTTCGGTCATGACCTCGCCAGCGCCCGCAAGCTGAACGAGGAAATCCACAAAGTCTTCGACGAATCTCAGATCTACCGCATCGATCACTATCTCGGGAAAGAGACCGTTCAGAACATTCTCGCGTTCCGCTTCGGCAACGGTATTTTCGAGCCTCTTTGGAATCGTCGCTACGTCGATCACATCCAAATCACCGCTGCCGAATCCATCGGCGTCGAAGGACGCGGCGCCTACTACCAGGAAGCGGGCGCTCTCCGCGACATGATCCAGAACCACCTCAGCCAGGTGATGGCCACCGTCATGATGGAGCCGCCCACCGTCTTCGATGCGAATAACGTCCGCGACGAGCGCGCCAAACTATTGCGCGCCGTTCGCGTCATGAAACCGGAGGAAGTTCCATTGTACGCCGTCGCTGGCCAGTACGGCCCGGGAACGGTCGGTGGCGAGGACGCTCCCCGGTTTCCGTCAGGAGCCCAGCGTCGACCCGAATTCGCAGACCGATACCTACGCCGCCGTAACGTTCTTCGTTGACAATTGGCGCTGGGCCGGCGTTCCCATCTACATTCGTACCGGTAAGCGCCTGCCCAAGCGCGTGACCGATATCGCCATCCAATTCACCCCGCCGCCGCTCGGTCTCTTCCAGCAGGAAACCAGAACCGGTCTACGTGAAGTGCGTCCCAATCTGCTCGTTCTGCGCATTCAGCCGGAAGAAGGAATTTCGCTGCGCTTCCTTTCGAAAAGTCCCGGCAGCGGTATGCGGGTCCGGCCGGTCTCCATGGATTTCAATTACGGCTCCAGCTTCGGCGAGCGCTCCCCCACTGCTTACGAAACTCTTCTGCTCGATGCGATGGCCGGTGACCCGACGCTCTACACGCGCCAGGACATGGTTGAAGCAAGCTGGCAAATCGTTCAGCCGATTCTGGATCTTTGGGCCCACACCACGTTTGATTTTCCCAATTATCCGGCCGGTGCCTGGGGACCCAAAGCGTCGGATGAAATGCTGGCGCGCCAAGGCCACGTCTGGAGAATCCCATGAGCAGCTCCGTCATTTTTCCCGCTCGACCCGAGCAGATCCTGAAGGGTTTGGGCAAGCTGTGGACCTCTCTCGGCGCAGGAAGAAAAACAGCAGGGTAAGCCGACCGTGCTGCGTGCCTGCGCCATGACGCTCGTCATCGCCACCGACGATCCCGATGGCGGCTTCGCGGCATCCCAGATCATCTCTGAGCTTATGCGCGAGCATCCCAGCCGTGGCATCGTCATGGCCGTATCCGAACAAGCCGAGCACGGTCTCGAAGCTCGCGTGCTGGCGCAATGCTGGAAGCCGTTTGGAAAAGCGCAGCAGATTTGTTGCGAGCAGATCGAGATCACCGCGCGTCCCGAAGAGTGGCCCAAGGTCGGTCCCGTTCTCGCCGGTTTGATCGCCGCCGATCTGCCCGTGATCTTCTGGTGCCGTCATAAGGCGGCGCTCAGTCCTTTCGCCACTCAGGATGAAAAAGCCGGCCTGCAGGCCGTTCTCGATTTGACTACTAAGGTCGTCATCGATACATCCGGCGAGGATGCTCTCACGGCATTCGATCTCATCGCGCGGCTCCATGGGCACGCGCGCGTCGTTGCGGATCTCGAGTGGACGCGCCTGACGCTTTGGCGCGAGCCCATCGCCCAGATCTTCGACAACCCCTCGCGAGAGAACAAGCTGTCGAATTTTCACTCCGTCGAAATTGCTTACACCGATTCCCGTCCGCACGCCTCCGCGCTCTACGCCGCCGGCTGGTTATCCGCTCCGTATCACGCCAAAGTCTCTTTCGTCAAAGCGAAAGGGTTCGGCCCCGGCCTGCACCGCATTACGCTCCGTTCCGATTCCGAGCAGATCGATTTCGAGCGCATTGGCCCGGAATGCATGAGCCTCCGCAGTACGAACAACCGCCAGCGCAGTTATGCATATAACGAGCTGGATGTGGACACGCTGATGAATGAGGAGCTCTCGGTGCTCGGACCCGATCCGTCGTTTAACGCGGCACTCGCTCGAGCGCAGGAGTTGCTTCGGTGACGGGTGCGGACCTTCGTATCCGCGAAACTCCGCAAGAGGTTGCTCGAGCCTGCGGTCTTTTCATGCTGCAAGAGATCGAAGAAGCCTTAAAGCTGCAGAAGCAGGCCGCCCTTGCCATTTCCGGCGGCTCACCCGCCCAGTCCTCTTTTCGCGTTCCTCTCTAAAGCCGATGTCGATTGGCCGCGCATTCACTTCTTCTGGGTGGACGAGCGGTGTGTCCTGCCTACTTCCGATGAAAGCAATTTCAAGCTGGCCGACGAGACGCTTCTCGCTCCTGCCGCCGTGCCCCCGGGAAATATACATCGCATCTATGGTGAATTGGATCCGGACGAAGCGGCGCGCCGCTATGGCGCCGATATCCAGGAGTTCTTTCAATTGAAACCCGGCGAATTACCGGTCTTCGATCTCATCCACCGCGGGATGGGTCCCGATGCTCATAGCGCGAGTCTTTTCCCCGGCGACCCGCTCATCGGCAATCAAACCGACATCGATGCCGCCGTCTGGGTGGAAAAGCTGCACAGCCATCGCGTCACGCTCTTGCCTGGCGTTCTCATCGCCGCTCGCTGCACTGTGTTGCAGGTAATCGGCGAAGATAAAGCCGCCGCTCTGAACAACGTCCTTTGTGGTCCCGAAGATCCGTTTCAGTATCCTTGCCAGATCGGCACGCGAGGCTCCGGCAAAGCGGTATGGTTTGTCGACCGGCCTGCGGCATCGAAATTAAGCTGCTAGTGCGTGCCGCCTGCTGCGTCGCTCTGCTGCTCCTCGGCTTTGCCTGCTCGCGGCCTCAAACCCGGCAACCTCAGCCGAAGCGTTCCACGCTGCCGTACAATCGTCTGCTGTTTGCCGGTGACGTCATGTTCTCGCGCGCGGTGCGCCGGCAAATCATCGCCGCTCACGATCCCGCTCTGCCGTTCCACAAAATCGCCCCGCTCACGGCAGCGGCCGATATCGCGTTCGTCAACCTGGAATCGCCATTTTCCGATAGCGGCTCCTATTACGACTCCGGGCTCATCTTCCATGCGCCGCCGGAAGCGATCGCGGGGTTGCAATTAGCCGGCATCTCCATCGCTTCCACCGCCAACAATCATTCTCGCGATTGTGGGCCGCACGGCGTCGAGTTCACCATAGACTGGCTTCGCTCGCACAACATTCAGCCGCTCGGCAGCAGCGAATCGGAAACTCTCACTCATCAGGGCGTCGTGCTCGTTCGGCACGGCATCCGCTTCGGATTTCTTGGCTATACCTTCGACCAGAAAAATGGGAATTGGCGCGATATCGATCCGCGTATTGCGCTCGCCGATCCGCAAGCCGTCTGCCGTGATGTCGCTGCGCTTTGTAAACGGGCCGATATTGTGATCGTCTCGATGCACCATGGTGTCGAATACACTCTCTCGCCCACCGCGGCACAAGTCGCGTTCGCCCACGCCGCCATCGATGCCGGAGCCACACTGGTCATCGGTCATCATCCGCACGTCATACAGCCGCAGGAAAACTACCGCGGCGGTTTAATCTTTTACTCACTCGGAAACTTTGTGTTCGATCAATACCAGCGCGAAGCGACCCAGCACGGCGAAATTGTCGAAATTTCCTTTCTCGGTTTGCGCATACTGACCACTCACGTCATTCCGGTGAAAATCACTCCCACCGGCCCTGAGGTCGAATAGCTCTCTCTTAAGCGCTCCTGCCCTTCCGGTTTTTCAATACTCCTAAATCGTTGTCTTAGAAATGGTCCGTTGCTTCATCATCATGAAGAAGATCGGAACCAAAATCAGCACGTGAATGGTTGAGGTGATCATCCCGCCTACGATCGGCGCTGCAATCGGCTTCATCACGTCGGAGCCGGTTCCTGATTCCCACAGGATCGGCGCTAGACTGGCAAGCACCGCGATCACGGTCATGAGCTTCGGACGAAGCCGCTGCACAGCGCCTTCAATGACGGCAGTTTCGAGATCGGCTTTCGATAGAACGCGACCTGCCCGCATATGACGATCCAATGCTTCATGCAGATACACCACCATGACCACTCCGGTCTCGACAGCTATCCCGAATAGCGCGATGTATCCTACCCAAACCGCCACGCTGAAGTTGTAACCCAGTAGGTATTGAAGTAATAAACCGCCCGTAAGCGCGTAGATCGTGGGGAAGATCAGGACCAGGGCTTCCGCTACTGAGTGGAAGACCATATATAAGAGAAGGAAGATAACAAAGAAAACCACGGGCAAGATCAATTTCAATCGCTGCTTTGCGCGCAACTCGAACTCGTATTCGCCCGACCATTGGAACGTATAGCCCGCGGGTAAGCGAAGCTTCGCCTGAAGCTGTCTCGTCGCTTGCGCCACAAATCCTCCATAATTTGCATTCTTTAGATCGATGTAAATGTATCCCGTCAACGCCCCGTCCTCATCGCGGATCATCGAAGGGCCACGCGAGAAGTTGACCCGCGCTACTTGTCCGAGAGGAATCTGTGCTCCCGAAGGCGTTCCGATCAGAACGCCGAGCATACGTTGAGGCGCATCGCGGAAGTGGCGCTCATACCGCACATTGATCGGGTACCGTTCACGTCCTTCGATGTTCTCCGCGATGTTCTGTCCTCCGATGCCGGAAGTAACTGCCCTCTGAACATCCTCGATGGTCAATCCGTAACGCGCCGCTTCTGCTCGATCCGGTTCGACATTGATATAAAAACCCTGCGCGACACGCTCCGCAAATATGGATCGCACCTGGGACAGCCCGGAAAGGACCGCCCGGATTTCTGAAGCTGCTCGCTCGATTCCTTCCACGTTTGGGCCTTGCACTTTCATCCCGAGCGGTGTCTTAATGCCGGTCAGTTCCATATCGAGCCGGTTCTCGACGGGCATCGTCCAGGTGTTCGAGAGACCCGGAAACTGGAGCTTTGCATCCATTTCCTGCGTGAGTTGGTCGTATGTCATTCCGGCCGGCCATAGCTCGCGAGGTTTCAGCATGACCGTCGTGTCATACATATCGAGCGGCGCATTGTCTGTGGCGCTATCGGAACGGCCCACCGAACCGAAGACACTTTGAACCTCGGGAAAGCCGCGAAGAATGCGGTCTTGCTCGCCCAGAAGTGCCGTTGCCTGCTCGATTGCAATTCCGGGTAAGGCAGTCGGCATGTAAAGAGCGGAGCCCTCAAACAGCGGCGGCATGAACTGACTGCCCAGGCGCAGGGCGAGCGGCAGTGTCAGAACCAAAAAAGCCAGATTCAAAACGATAGTGAGGACACGATGGTGCAAACAGAAGCGCAGCACCGGCAGGTAGAGCGCTTGCGTAAACCGCGACACGGGATTCGCTCGTTCTGGACGCAGACGGCCGCGAATCAGCAGCATCATCAGGACCGGAACAAGCGTGATGGCCAGGATGGAAGAGGACGCCACGGCCAGAGTTTTTGTCCAGGCCAACGGCCGAAACATACGCCCTTCTTGCGCTTCCAGCAGAAACACCGGTAGAAAAGAAACCACAATGATCAGGAGTGAAAAGAACAACGCCGGACCAACCTGCTTCGCAGCGTCGATCAGAATCTGAAAGCGAACACCGTTTGCCATCGGGCCGGCATGCTGTTCTTGGTACTCCGACAAGCGGCGATAACCGTTTTCGACCATAACGATTGCGGCATCCACCAACACTCCAACGGCAAGCGCCAGGCCGCCCAAGGACATGATGTTTGAGCTGACGCCGAGTAGATGCATCGGTATAAACGAGATCAAAACCGCAATGGGAAGAGTGACAATGGCAATCAACGCCGACCGGAAGTGCAGGAGAAAAACGATGATGACAAGGCTGACGATTGCGGCTTCCTCCAGCAGGTCGCGTTGCAGCGTTGAGATCGAATCGCTGATTAAACCCGAGCGATCGTAACCGGACATGATCTCGACTCCCGTGGGTAGTGAGGCGGCGATATCGCGCAACTTTTGTTTCACTCCTTCAATCACGTTCAACGCGTTCTGACCATCGCGCATGATGACGATGCCGCCCACCGTTTCGCCTTCGCCGTTCCACTCGGCAGCACCTTCACGGATATCCGGACCGAAGTTGACAAAGCCGAGATTGCGCAAAAGAATGGGTGTTCCGTTGTTGCTTCCCACTGCTACGTTCGCGAGATCGTTTAACGAATGCAAGTATCCGAGACCGCGGATCATGTACTGAGCGCCGCTCAAGTCGAGAACTCGTCCGCCCACTTCGTTGGTGCTCGCCTTAACGCGATCGATCACGGTCGAGAGCGGAATATTGTAGGCCAGCAGCTTGTTCGGATCGAGCTGGACCTGGTATTGCCGCACGAATCCACCGATGCTCGCAACTTCTGCCACACCCGGAACCGTTTCGAGCGCGTACCGCAAATGCCAATCCTGCAAGCTGCGCAGATCGGCGAGGCTATGCCGGTGGCTTTTATCGACAATTGCATACTCATACACCCAACCGGCGCCTGTCGCATCCGGGCCGATGGAGGGATGCACGTTTTCCGGCAATCGCCTGCTGATCTGCTGTAGATACTCGACGACGCGCGAGCGCGCCCAGTAGAGATCTGTTCCATCCTGAAAGACGACATAGACGTACGAATCGCCGAACATGGTCTGTGCCCGCACCGCTTTCACGCGCGGTGCGGCCAGCAGGCTCGTCACGATCGGATAGGTGACCTGATCTTCAATAACATCGGGCGGTTCGCCATTCCAGGCGGTGTGCACGATGACCTGCACATCCGAGATATCCGGCAAAGCATCCAGCGGTATGTGTTTCCGCGACCAGATTCCAGCAAGCGTCAGCAGCAGGACGCCCGTAAAAACCAGGAACCGGTTACAGGCGCATCCCTCTATAAGTCGCGAAAGCATCTTACATGCCTCCGGTCGCGTTCACGTGAAACTGTTTTGTCGCCAGAGTCCGGCCGTTTTTCTGAACTGTGATCGTCACCTGCCACGCTCCGCCAGACTGAAGAACGCCAGGTCCTTCGTACATGCCGTTGCCATGACTGTTGAGCTTCGCTTTGCTCGTCATCGCCGCCATTCCCATCGCCGGCATCGCCGGCATGAAGAACGTCACAGAAAGATCGGCTCCGTCTAGCGGCTTCCCATCGCTTCCGGTGAGCTTTACGCGAAGAGCGTTGTTTCCTTTATGGGGCGGATTCGGATCGGTAGTGAAGCCAATATTCACTTGCGCGGTTTGCGACGGCTGTGTTGCCGCGGAACTCGCGCCAGGTGGTGGCGGCGCGTAAGAACCGGCTGCGGTTTGTAGTTGGCCTTCCGAATCGATCAGGAAATTGGCAGAAGTGACAATACGCTGACCGGCGCTGAGTCCCTGCAGAATAATCACCTCATCGCCAACCCGCTCTCCAAGAACAACGTCCTTCGGCATCAAGCGCCCGCCGCCCTGGTCTACGAAGGCGAGCTGACGCGTACCCGATTCCAGAACGGCAGACGCAGGCACAACCAGATGCCGTCCCATATTCGTTTTGAACGCGGCATTCACGAACATTCCCGGCTTCAACTTCAGATCTGCATTGGCAACTTCCAGCCTTACTCGCGCCGTGCGGGTTGTCATGTCCACTTGCGGCAAAATGCTTTCGATCCGCCCGCGAAAAGTATGCCCGGGATACGCATCTACGGTAATCTGCGCCGGATCGTTTGGCTTCAGGCGCCCCACGTCGTCTTGAAACACCTGTGCGTAGACCCAAATACGTGAAAGATCGGCGATCGCGTAGAGCCGCGTTGCAGGCTCGACATAAAGGTTCGGCAGTGCGTTGCGTTCCGTGATGTACCCGGAAACGGGCGAGTCGATCACCAGGTCGGAAACCGGTTTGTCCGTTTCCCGCACTGTGGCAATCTCTGTTTCAGAAATGTTCCACTGCCGCAGACGGGCTTCAGCCGCCGTCGTCAATGCCGCCGCTCCTGAAGCAACGCCGTCCACGCTGCTGTGACTCAGTAGCGATTCGTTTTGGCGCGCGAGCAGGTATTCATTTTGTGTTGCAACTAGCTCAGGGCTGTAGATCGTAAAGAGTGGTTCACCTTTCTTCACGCACTGATACGTCGCGTTCGCAAAAACTTTTCGTATGTATCCGGAAAAGCGAACCTGCACGTAAGAGATCAGCCGCTCATCGATGTCTACGGTTCCGGTTGCCCGGACATCGTCGCTGATTTGCTTCCACTCGACCGGCCCGGTCTCCACTCCGATACTTTGCATGCGCTCCGGTGTGAGCTCCACCGGTGCAAACGGCGCTTCCGGTGGAGTGCTTGCATTGGGCGCGGTGACGGCCGTTTGAGATGCAGCCGGGCCAACCGCGACAGGCTGGACCTCTGCAGAAGCTGCTTTGTGCTGCTTGGGTGCACGGCTGCGATACAGATAAGCTGCGGCCAGGCCGGCGATGACCGCCAACCAGACCAGCGAAGTGCGTACGACGTACTTATTCATCGCAGCGTCACCCCTGTCAAAGTTTCCAATCGCGCGACGGCGGTCTCGTGATCCAACAGCGACTGGGCATAATCGCGCTTTAGCTCGAGAACTTCGTTGAACGACGTCAGAACGGAATCCAGTTGCCGTCGGTTTGATTGATATTGCGCCAGGACAGCATGAAACCCGGCGTCGGCTTGAGGAATTATTCCTTCGCGATATTCTGTGAGTTCCTCGGCCGTACTCTTCGCCGCAACGTATTGTTTTTGTAGTTCGGCGAGCTGCTGCTGGACGTGCTCATCCAGTTCTTGCTGCGCACTCTTGAGTGATTCGACGGCTTCTTCAACTTCTGCCCTGACACGCTGTCGCCGTTGGAAGATCACATTGAACGTCAGCATGTAGTAGGCGGGAAAATCGTCTCCCGTTCTCTGGTACATGTAGCCAACGCTGAAATCCGGCTTGCCGGTACGTTCAGCCGATCGCAACTCGGCGTTTTGCTTTTCTATCGCACTGGTCTGAAATCTCAACTCAGGATTTTGTTTGCGTACAAAATCCATTAGCTCGAGAGAGCTGTAGCGAACGCTTGTCATCGTCAGATCTTGCGCAACGATGTCCGGGGATTCTTGCGGTCGATGTATCAGTCGTTTCAAATCGGCTTGGACTTGGCCCATCTCCTCGTGGTGCATCGTGAGCTCGCGAATGAGCTTTGTCCGCTGGAGCTGTGCCTTCAACACATCGGCCTGATTCCCGGCTCCCGTGCGATATCGCAGGAGTTCGCTCTCAATGACCTGTCCCAGAGTGCTTCGGCTGCTCTCAAGCAGCGTCAACGTCTGCTGTAAATAAGCCAATCGAAGATACGCAACTTTGATCTGATCGGCAACGGACGCTTCCACGACCGCTACCTGGGCCTGCTGAGCGTCGGCTGCTCGGTCGGCAGCTTCCCCTTTCAGGCGAAGCTTCCCTGGATACGGTAGTTCCTGGGACGCGCCAATTCCGAAGTACGCGAAATTGCTCGTATTAAACCCCGCGAATGGCTTGGGACTGCCGACACTGAACTCCTGGATTGTGAATTGAGGATTCGGCAGAGTTGTTACTTGCCGCCGAACGTATGTCGCAGCTCGCCAACTATGCTGCGCAGCGCGAATGTCGGCGTTCGTGTGTGCTGCTTCAGCCAAGAGCTCGGAAAGGGGCGTAGGATTCTGTCCGCAAACAGGCAAACGAATGGCCAGCGCTCCGATCGTTGCAAAAAATATCCTCATTTTCATTGACAAATCTCCTGTTTCCTAATCGCTTTGCGCATGCGTGCATAGGCGCACTCCGACGCGCACACTTCGAGAACGGAATTGGGAGATGTGTCTAAATTCTCAGAACGGAAGGTAAGGACTGATCAGCAGGCGGTGGAGAGTGGTCCGGGGTATGAACCGAGCTATAACCGAAAAGCGTAAGTCCCGACGCCGGGAGCCGCTCACCGCTCGCTACAACTGCAATGTGGATGTGGAATGATGAGGCGGCTTGTGGCTGCGCAATCTCCGAACGGCTGCTTTCTGTCGTGGTTTGACAGCACGAATGAGAAGCGGGCATGCGCATGCTTCCGCATCGGCCCTTCATCTGCCTGCAGCAGGCATGCTCGGCCGCTGTCATTTGCGAGCCCGGCATAGCGCAAGCCATCGTCGGAGCAAGCAGGGAAAACACAACGGCAAAGGTCACTGCCATCCGATCCGTCGTGCTCATTCATCTAATAGCTTACACGCGCGGCACATCCTCTGAGGCATCATGAAGCTGAGAACCGAAATGAGATCCATTCCCACCTGCCTCGCGATACTCGCCCTTCTCTTTATCTCGGCTTGTTCCACCCACGCCCAGCGCGGCATCGCCGATAAGCGCAGCAACTTTCGCTCGTTCCTTCCCATGGAGCAGGATCCTCACCGCGACGGCCTGCGATCCGTCCGGCCGTATTTCAAACGAGCGAATCGTCCGGAAATCCTCGCTGCCATTGAGCGCGCGTGTGCTGGAGGAAAATCCGGCAGCTCGGTCTACAATCCGCGAACTCAACAAGGTTTCTACGTCAACTGCAATCCCAGAAATCGTCAGCTTCTGAACGGATATGTGCCGTTAAGCTCTTCGAGAGAGCCTCACAGCCGTCATTGATTGCACAAAAGTGGATCGCCTCAAATCAGCCGCCCGTCGGCTGCTCCACGTGTCCGCCGAACTTGTTGCGCATCGCCGACAGCACTTTTTCCGCAAACGTGTGTTCTTTCCGCGACCGGAATCGAGTGAACAGCGCCGAAGCGAGCACTTCGGCCGCAACCGCCTCTTCAATTGCCGCATAGATCGTCCAGCGCCCTTCGCCCGAATCCTCAACAAAACCCGTGAAGTTGGAAAGGCTTGGACTCTCGGTCAGCGCCATCGCGGTCAGATCCAGCAGCCACGATCCGATCACGCTTCCCCGCCGCCATACTTCCGCGATATCCGCCATGTTCAGATCGAAGCGCTCGTTCTCCGGCAGATCGGGCGAATTCTTGTTCTTCATCACATCGAAACCTTCGGCATACGCTTGCATCACGCCGTATTCGATTCCGTTGTGCACCATCTTCACGAAATGGCCCGATCCCGGCGGCCCCGTTCGCAAATAGCCCTGCTCCGCAGTGCCGCCCAGCTTCTCACGGCCGGGTGTGCGCGAGATATCGCCGATCCCCGGCGCCAGCGTCTTGAAAATCGGCTCCAGTTGCCGGAAGGCGTCTTCGTCTGCTCCAACCATCAAACAATAGCCGCGTTCAACGCCCCACACTCCGCCGCTCGTTCCCGCGTCGATGTAATGAATGCCTCGCTTTTTCAGTTCCGCGGCGCGCCGTATATCGTCTTTGTAAAAGCTGTTTCCGCCGTCGATGATCGTATCGCCGGCTTCCATTGCCGCGGCTAATGTCTGCACCGTAGTTTCCGTCGGCTTTCCCGCAGGCACCATCACCCACACCGCGCGCGGCTTCGACAGCTTCTTCACCAGGTCCTCGAGCGAATTCGCTCCATCCGCGCCCTCCTTCACCAGCTTCTTCACGTTCTCCGGGTTCAAATCGAAGACCGTGCATTTGTGACCGCCCTTCTCCAGCCGACGCGTCATGTTGGCGCCCATACGCCCAAGACCAACCAGCCCAAGTTGCATTTTTCCCTCTCGCTAAGCTATGAAATTAGCCGCCTTCACTCGCAGCTTGCCACTTTACCGAATATGAGATTCCGTCGTGCGCCGCAAGTTTCACATCCTGCTGTCGGGGCTCTTGTGCTGTTGGGCTTGCTGGCCGCGGCAGCTTGCAACCGCACGCATCAAATGACCATTGCGGTTATTCCCAAAGCCAGCGCGGATATCTTCTGGCAAAGCGTGCACGCGGGTGCCGTGAAAGGTTCGTGGGCGAACGCCGTTAAAATTGTCTGGGATGGTCCGCCGAATGAGACCGACATTGCGGGCGAGATGCAGATTGTCGAAACCATGATCAATCGCCAGGTCGATGCCATCGCGCTAGCTCCGTCTGATCGATCGGCCTTCAAGATTGTGTTGGACCGCGCTGCCGCCGCTCATATTCCTGTCATCGTCTACGATTCAGGCGTCGACAGCGACCGCTACGTGACACTCATCTCAACCGACAATTATGCCGGTGGCGTACTAGGCGCTGATCGTCTCGGAAAGATTTTGAAAGGGAAGGGAAGGGTGGTCATGATTAAGACCACGCCTGGAGGCGCATCCACCATGGCACGCGAAAGCGGTTTCCGCCACGAGATGCAAACGAAATTTCCGCGCATTCAAATTGTCGATGAACGTTTCGGGATGGCCAGCATTGCGCAATCGCTCACCGTTGCTGAAAATATGCTCACCGCACATCCCGATCTGGCTGGAATTTTCTGCTCGAACGAATCGGGCACGGAAGGCGCTGCACAAGCCTTAAAAGCGCGCGGGAGCAAAATCAAAATTGTGGGATTCGACTCTAGCCCCTTGCTGCTCGAGGAGCTCAAAGCCGGTGTCATCGATTCGCTGGTGATTCAGAATCCCTTCAAGATGGGGGAAACCGCCGTCGACGAGGCGGTGAAAGCCATCCGCCATGAAACGGCTCCCAGGCAGATCTTCCTTCCGCCTCGCCTGGTCGATTCGGATAATATCAACGCCCCTGACGTGCAGGCGCAGCTACACCCCGATTTGGAAAAATACCTTGCGGCTGGACCGTCGACAGATTGACGCGATAGTAGGCGGTCAACATATCGCCGGGTTGCGGTGTGGTGCGCTGGCTCGTAAACGTGATCTGCGCGCCGCTCAGCGTGTAATCGCCATTTTGCTGCATCAGCAAACCATTTTTGTAAAGCTTCAAGCTGAACGCCGGATTGGGCGTCTCGCTCAGCGCGAAGTTCATGTTGCTGCCGTCGATCGGCCCCTGCGGTATCTCGCCATCGACGAAGCTTACAGCCGGGCCGGTGCCCGACAGACGGTAGTAGGCCACCAGGTTGTCGCCGGCCTGTGGGATGTCGCGCAAGAACGTAATCGCGCCTCCGGTCAGCGTGTAATCAAGACCGTTTTGCTGAAGCACTCCGTTTCGGAACAGGTACAGACTCGAAGCGACTGTCGGCGTGTTCGCCAGTGTGAATGAGCCGTTGTTGCCATCCACGAGGCCTCCTGGGGTCTCATCGTCGGCAAACGCGGCGCTGGTTGTCCCCGCTGTAACGGAGTTCACCTGCGTCGTCAAGTTCGCGATGCTGTTGTTGATGCTCGTTATATTCGCGGTCATCGTGTTCAGCAGCGCCGTCAATGTCACGATGGAGTTGTTCAACGTGCTGAGATAGGTGCTCAGTCCCGTCACTTGGGCAATCGTAACCGGACCGCTCGATCCCGTTCCGCCCCCGCCGGTCGTCACGCTCCCATTCGGGACCCGAACCTCGCTCAGCGTCAGAGGCGTTGAGCTCGGCGGTACTTGCCACGTTTCGGTCCACGTCACCAGGCCATCGCTGCTGCTGAACGCCGCTTGATAGTACGCCGGGGGCGTCGCCGTTGTAGACGGCACCAGCAAAACCGACAACGCGCCGTTGTAAATCTTCACAGACGTGTTGGAGGGAGCCGGCGTGTTGCCCGTCGAGTTCGCCGATCCCGTCCAGGTCACGACTACGGTCCCGTTGAACAGCGAACCGCTCGGTGTGTAAACCGTGTCTTGTATGTGGGTGAGCGTCGATTGCGCAGACGCGCAAGCCGCAAAAAGTGTCGAACAGAGAATGAGAAGTGATATCCGCTGGCGGAGTGTGTCCATCTTGCCTCAGGTCGAAGTCGCCGTCTTTGTCTCGCGCCGCGTACTCGCCTGGGTTCGCCGTTGAGCGGTCCACACTGGATGTGCGCTGGCTGGAGCGACTTCAGTCAATCACGCGCAGCCGCTCGGGTCTTTCGCAATCGCCGCTGCAGTCGCCCCGAAGTTTCCATCTAACCGGCTGAGGAAGCGAGATTTATACGAAAGTTCGGGAAAGTACTAAATCCTGTGACTGATCGCCGCGACGGCGAACGGCCAGCGCGCAAAGCAGAGCACAAGGATCACGGTGAGTAACTAGCGAACGCCCGCTCCGGGTGGCCGCGCCTCGATCCGTTCCGCGCCCACATACGGCCGCAGCGCCGCCGGCACCAGCACGCTACCGTCTGCCTGCTGATAATTCTCGAGAATCGCCAGCCATGTTCGCCCGACGGCCAGTCCGCTGCCGTTCAGCGTATGCACGAACTCCGCTTTGCCTTTCCCGCTCTTCGCCCGAATCTGAGCCCGTCGCGCCTGAAACGCCTCGAAATTCGAGCACGATGAGATCTCTTTGTACGAGTTCAGCCCCGGCAGCCATACTTCTAAATCGTAAGTTTTCGCTGCGCTGAATCCCGTATCCCCCGCGCACAGCAACACGCGCCGGTACGGCAGCTCTAGCTTTTCGAGAATCGTCTCCGCGTCTCTCGTCAGCCGTTCGTGCTCCTCGTAACTCTGCTCCGGGCGCGTGAATTTCACCAATTCCACCTTCTGAAATTGATGTACTCGTATGATGCCGCGGACATCGCGTCCATACGAGCCCGCTTCGCTGCGAAAGCAGGGCGTATAGGCGCACAGTGAAATGGGAAGTCGCTCCGCGTCCAGAGTTTCTTCGCGAAACAAATTCGTTACCGGCACTTCCGCCGTCGGCGCGAGCCACAGGTCATGCCCTTCGCACTTGAAAAGATCTTCCGCGAATTTCGGAAGCTGTCCTGTCCCGTACAAACTCGCCGAATTCACAAGAAACGGCGGCAGCACTTCCTCATAACCGTGCTCTTTCGTGTGCACGTCCAGCATGAAGTTGATCAGCGCCCGTTCGAGTCTCGCTCCCAATCCCCAATAGACCGCGAATCGAGCGCCCGCTACTTTCGCCGCGCGTTCCAGATCCAGAATCCCGAGCTCAGGTCCCAAATCCCAATGTGCTTTTGGCGGGAACGCAAATTCCCGCGGAGTTCCCCAGCGGCGAATCTCTACGTTCTCTGCTTCGCTCCGTCCCGCCGGCACGCTCTCATGCGGCACATTCGGAATGTTCGCCAGAAAATCGCTAAATCGGCCGTCCAGCTCTCCCACCTGATCGTCGAGGCGCGCAATTTGCTCGCCCACCGACCGCACCTGCTGCTGGCGTTCTGTCGTGTCCTCGCCCTGTTTCCGCAATTTCCCGATCTCAGCCGTCGCTTGATTACGGGCGGCCTTTAGCTGCTCGCTTTCCGTGACGCACTGCCGCCGTTGCGCATCCAGCGCCTGAAAAGCCTCGACATCGAGCGAAAATCCGCGCCCAGCCAGCCGTTGCTGTATCTCAGGCAGATGATTGCGAAAGAAATGGAGATCGTACATCCTGCGAAAGGTGAGATCGGTTCCCGTTGCCGCGAAATTACGAGCGTTGCTCGATCGGCACCCAGCGTTGCCCATCGGCCGCACCCGTATATTCCGCGCGTGGCCGGATCAGGCGATTATTTCGATATTGTTCGAGTATGTGCGCTGTCCATCCCGACATGCGGCTCACCGTAAAAATCGGCGTGAAGAGATCCACAGGAATTCCCAGCGAATAATACGTCGAGGCCGAATAAAAATCGACGTTGGCATTCAGGCCTTTCAAATCGTGGACGGTCTGCTCCACCCGAGCCGATTTCTCGAACAACTCGGAATGCCCGGTGCGTCTGCCCAGTTCTTCGCTCATCTTCTTCAAATGGATCGCCCGCGGATCCAGCACTTTATAAACTCGATGCCCGAATCCCGACACTTTCTTCTTCTGATTTAGATCCGCTTTTACTCTCTCCGCCGCATCGTCCGGAGATTTCGTCGCCAGCAACATGCGAATCACGTCTTCATTTGCTCCGCCGTGCAGAGGACCTTTCAGCGCTCCGATCGCCGACGTCACGGCCGAATAGATGTCGGACAGTGTCGCCGCCGTGACACGCGCCGCAAAGGTGGAAGCATTCAGCTCGTGATCGGCATGCAGAATCAGCGCCACATCGAACACGCCTTCCATCACATCGTCAGGCCGCGTTCCGCAGAGCGTGTAAAGGAAATTCGCCGCATAGCCCAAATTCGGATCGCCGGGGATCACGTCCCAACCCTGTCTCAGCCGGTCGAAGCTGGTCACAATGGTCGGTGTCCGCGCCATCAGCTTCACGGCTTTGGCTATATTCGCCTCCATGGAGTTGTCGCGCGTCTGCGGGTCATATAGGCTGAGCATCGAAACAGCCGTGCGTAAAACATCCATGGGCTGAGCATCTTGTGGAGCATTCTTCAAGAAATCCGTTATCTCGCCTGGTAGCTCTCGGTGCGCGACCAGCGAAGCTTTCAGCTCGGCGAGCTGCTCCTGATTTGGCAGTTTGCCGTTCCATAGAAGATAAATAACCTCTTCGAACGTCGCGTTGTCCGCCAGCGTGTGGATGTTGTATCCGTAGTAGCTCAGTACTCCCTGATTGCCATCGATATAGCAGATTTGAGACGACGTTGCTACGACACCTTCCAGACCTGCACCTGCAACCGCCATGAATGTGGGCTCTCCGTCTTGATTCTATATAACTCGTGAATCACGCCATTCACTTTGTCGCGGGTTGTGGCGTGCGGTCGTCAACACGCCTGAGAAATT
Organism: uncultured Acidobacteriaceae bacterium; assembly: GCA_963722935.1. GTDB lineage: Bacteria > Acidobacteriota > Terriglobia > Bryobacterales > Bryobacteraceae > Bog-105. Next base: position 246,520 of record CAVROY010000008.1, read on the forward strand.
TATGCGGCCGAAGACCGCTGGTCCCGCAGCTCCCGCCAGCGCTGCATCAGGTCCTGGCACGCCCCGCGCCAATTCGGAAAGTGAAATTCAAAGTCCGCATCCAGCAGCCGCTGTGGGGCCACTCGCCGGCTCTTCAGGACCAGTTCCGTCTCCGTCCGTAACAGCGCCGCTCCCATCGACAGCATCCAGCGCGGCGCAGGAAGTCCGATGTAGCTCGTGCACCAGGCCCGGCGCAGACAGCACATGAAATGCCGATTCCTTTCCGGGCAGGGAGAAGAGACATTCACAACTCCCTCCATGTCTTCGCGCGCGATCAGAAACTCAATCGCGCGTACGAAATCGACATCGTGGATCCAGGAAACGTATTGTTTCCCCGAGCCCGACGGCCCGCCCAATCCCCATCGAACCAGGCGCAGCAGTTGGTCGAACACGCCGCCCGCGTCCGGGCTCATGACGATTGCGCTTCGGAAGGCAACCCTCCGCGTCTGAGGTACCGTCGCGGCAAAAAAAGTACGTTCCCAGCTCGTCGCTACGTCAATGCTGAACCGCCAGCGCTGCGGCGCGTCGGGCTCGTGGCCCCCCAGTTCGCCTGTTCGCTCGTCCATCGGCCGGTCGAACGAGTGACGGTAGATCGTCGCTGTGCTTGCGTTAAGCCACACCCGCGGAGGACGCGCCGCTCGGCTGATCGCCTGTCCCACCACGCTGGTGGTGAGAATTCGTGAATTCTTGATCTCGCGCCGGTTCGCTGCCGTGTACCGGCAATTCACGCTGCGACCCGCCAGATTGATCACCACGTCGGCGCCATCTATCGATTGCGCCCAATCCCCCAGGTCCTCCGCGTTCCAGATCAGCGTCGGCCACTCTGCCGGTTTGGCATGGCGCGCGATCACGACAACCTGGTGTCCCTGTTCGTGAAAGTGCCGCGCCAGAATCTGCCCGATCTGGCCCGTTCCTCCGGGAATGACAATGCGAAGCGGTCGGGAGAACATCAGCCGGGCGCCTTGAGGTCGATTGTCCCATGACCTCACTGTTGCCCAGAAACAAATAGCCCCGGAACCGCAATTCCGGGGCTGTGAACGGCTCTGTGCCGTCTGCTGCACAGGTAGAACCCCTGTGCCCTGCAGTCCAAACCCGTTTTAATGGGAAGCGAAGCTCCAACCAACCGACGCACCGAATTCCGGCACCCAGTTGCTTCCAAACTGGAAGAAGTTATTCACGTAGTGTGCATCCACTTGTGGCCGGATGAAGATGTGGTGTGTCGCATAGAAACGCACGCCCGCCCCCAAGTGGAATTGGAAATGGTTTGAGCTCTCGACAAAGGTGTTGCTTGACGAGCAGCCCGCAAATTGATCGCAGTAGGCCGTCGGATAGTAGAACGACATTCTCGCTCCGCCCACGCCCGCTTCTAACTCCGGCACCACGCGCCGCTCAGAGCTGCCCGTCGGTGTCCAGATTCCGTTGAAGTCGTAAAACAACGGCCGGTAATTTAGACCCGCGTAGCTGCCCTGCGAAAAACGCCAGTCGGTCTCGGCTCCGATACCAAAATGCTTGGTGAGCAGGAAGTCGGCTCCCACTCTCCCGAACGTCCCGCCCAAGCGCGGCGTCGTGTATGGAAAGCCGGTTCCAAATGTATCAACCGCTTGGTTGCTGGAACTGTCAATTCCGGTTCCAACACCGAAGAAAACATCCGGACCAGCCTGTGCCTGGGCTAATGTGGCGCCCAAACACAAAGCACAAGTGAACAGAATTGTACTACTTAGTTTCAAGGTAATCCTCTCCTCTGTTTGTTACGAGCGAGCCATCTCATTTATTTCCCGTCGAGTGACGGTTTATGTGCGCCGAACCCCTGAATGGTCAGCGCGGTCCGCTCTGTACGCTAGGTAGGACGTGTTCTCGGGCTGCGCGGGTTTCACTTCCCCGCTTAATGAAAATTACCTAATTGTTACGAATGTCGCGATCACGCCTCTGCCGGATTCACGGCATCGGCGTTCAGCCCCAGCCCTTCCATCGCCTGTTTCGCGCGACCCGCATCGAAGCGTCCCCAGTTTGCCAATCTCGACAACGCCGCCGCCGCGATACTCGCCGCATCCACCTCGAAAAACCGGCGCAGGTGTTCGCGATTATCGCTGCGCCCGAAACCATCCGTTCCCAAAGCCGTTAATCGGCCCGGCAGCCATGGTGTAATTTGATCCGCGACAATTTTCATGTAATCGGTCGCCGCAATAATCGGCATATCGATGTCGCCCAGCGCTTCGACCACGTACGGTTTGCGCGGCGCCTCCGTGGGATGCAGCCGGTTCCACCGGTCCGCCGCTAGTGCATCGCGCCGCAGCTCGGTGTAACTCGTCACGCTCCACACGTCCGCGGCTACTCCGTAATTTTCGGCGAGAATTTTCTGCGCCTTCAAAGCCTCGTTCAAAATGGGACCGCTGCCGAACAGCGTCACTTGCGCCGCTCCGCTCTGTGCCGCCTGGTATCTATACATGCCGCGCACAATACCTTCGCGCACGGCGTCTCCCTCTGGCATGGCCGGCTGAACGTAGTTCTCGTTGTAAACGGTCAAATAGTAGAACCCGTCTTCGTTGTTCTCATACATGCGGCGGATGCCTTCCCGGACCAGCACCGCAATCTCATACGCATACGCAGGGTCATAGCTCCTGCAGGTCGGAACCACGCTCGCCAGCACGTGACTGTGCCCGTCGTCGTGTTGCAGACCTTCCCCCAGCAGCGTCGTTCGTCCGGCTGTCCCGCCGATCAGAAAACCTTTGCCGCGAGAATCGGCAAACGCCCAAATCAAGTCGCCCACCCGCTGGAAGCCGAACATCGAATAGTAAATGAAGAACGGCATCATCGGCTCGCCCACGGTCGCATAAGCCGTCCCCGCCGCCGTGAATGACGCCATCGAACCCGCTTCTGTGATGCCTTCTTCCAGAATCTGCCCGTTCTGCGCTTCTTTGTAGTACATCAACACTTCGCTGTCTACGGGCTTGTAGAGCTGTCCAGTGCTCGCATAAATTCCCCGCTCGCGAAACATCGATTCCATTCCGAACGTGCGCGCCTCGTCCGGAATAATCGGCACAACGTACTTCGTCAGCTCGGGATTTTTCAATAATCCTTTCAGCACCGATACGAAGCCTGTTGTGGTGGATGCCTCGCGTCCCCGCGATCCGCCTACCGCCTCCTGAAAACTTTCGAGCGCCGGAGCCTTCACCTCGATCTTCTTGGGCGCGCGCGCCGGTAGATATCCGCCTAACGCTTCGCGCCGCTGTTTCAAGTAGCGGATTTCCGGACTCTCCTCCTCCGGACGAATGAACGCGATGTTGTGAATACTCTCTTTCGGCAGATTCAAATCGAACCGGCTCGAGAGATAAAACAGCTCCTCTTCGTTCAGTTTCTTCTGCTGGTGAGTGATGTTCTTTCCCTCGCCGGCCTCGCCCAGCCCATAGCCCTTCACGGTTTTCGCCAGAATGACCGTCGGCTGGCCTTTATGTTCGGTCGCACGCTTGAAAGCGTTATAAACCTTCAAGGGATCGTGTCCGCCTCGCCGGAAACGCGCAATCTGCTCGTCCGTTTTGTTTTCCACCAGCTTCAGCAGTTCCGGATATTTTCCAAAAAATTCTTTGCGCGTGTACGCTCCGCCGCGCGCCTTGAAATTTTGGTATTCGCCGTCCACGCACTCTTCCATGCGCCGCACCAGCAGCCCGCTGCCGTCCCGTGCTAACAGCTCATCCCAGTCGCGCCCCCAGATCACCTTGATCACATTCCAGCCGGCGCCCCGAAAGATCCGTTCGAACTCCTGAATTACGCTGCTGTTGCCGCGCACCGGCCCGTCCAGCCGCTGCAGGTTGCAGTTGACGATGAAAATGAGATTGTCCAGTTTTTCACGCGAGGCGACGTGCAGTGCCCCAGTCGATTCCGGCTCGTCCATTTCCCCATCGCCCAAAAATGCAAATACCTTCCGGTCCGTCCGCGGAATCATCTCGCGATTTTCCAGGTACCGCAGGAACCGCGCGTTATAGATCGAATTAATCGGCCCCAGGCCCATCGATACCGTGGGGAACTGCCAGAAATTCGGCATCAACCACGGATGTGGATACGAAGAGAGCCCCGGATGATCGCGCAACTCGTGCCGGAAATTCAGGAGATGTTCTTCGCTGAGCCGACCCTCGAGAAATGCTCGCGCATACACGCCCGGCGATGCGTGTCCCTGGTAATACACCAGATCGCCCGGCTGGCCGTCGATTTTCGCGCGAAAGAAATGGTTGAATCCCACTTCGCTCAGGGTCGCCAGCGATGCATACGTCGAAATATGCCCGCCAATATTGGCGTCGTACTTGTTCGCACGCACCACCATCGCGGCCGCGTTCCAGCGAATCAGGCTCTTGATGCGCCGCTCCATCGCTCCGTCGCCCGGATATGGTACTTCTTCGTGTACCGGAATCGTATTCAAATACGGCGTGTTCAGCGTCTGCGGCGCGCGAACGCCAAAATCTCCGGCCCGATCGAACAGCTTTTCCAGTAAATAAGCCGCGCGGTCCGGCCCCGCCTCATCGATCACCTGCTCCAAAGCCTCCACCCATTCAGAGGTTTCCTGAGGGTTTAGGTCCGTTTGCCGTTCTTCTTTCGTTTTGAGCATCTTCCTTGGGGGTAAATCTAACGATACGTCTTCGCCTCAGGGCGCGCAATCGCACGCGCGCGAAGCCGTCGAGACCGAGGCCGGCCAGCGGCCCGTCTGTGAAAATTCGGACTTACTGAACTTAATTATCTCCCATCGCTTGCTTTTCCCCATTTCCTAAGGCAATCTAAAAGGTTTTCAGGAACAACACTGACTGATGAAGGTGCGAGTCCTATTTCATGACCACTGCTTCGATGGCGCGGCATCGGCAGCGTTTATTACGAGATTCTTACAAGCCACCTTTTATCCTGGCGCCGAGTTCAACTACACCGGTCTCGCCCACCGCGCCGACCAGCTCTTTGAAGACGGCCTCTTCGATGGCGATGCCAACGTCATTGTCGATTTCAAATACTCGACCCACCCCAACCTGAGCTGGTATTTCGATCACCACCAGAGCGCGTTCTTGAGTGCCGAAGATGCCGAGCACTTCCGCCACGACACCTCCGGCCGCAAGCTCCTCGATCCGAGCTATCGCTCCTGCACCAAGTTCATTTCAACCGTAGTCCGCGAGCGCTACGATTTCACCGCGCCCGATCTCGAAGATCTCATCACCTGGGCCGATATCGTCGATGGCGCGTTATACGAAAGCGCCCAGGCCGCGGTCGAGATGAACGCTCCGGCCATGAAGCTGACGCTGGTGATCGAGGGCAGCCACGGCCCGGAGATGGTTCACAAGGTCATCCGGCTCATGCAGCGGCAATCTTTGGACCAGATCATCGCCAACCCGCAGATCTGCCAGGAATATAATCGCTTGCACCAGATTCACCTCCACAACATCGACGTGATTCGCCGCGCCGGATCGTGCGAGCGCGGCGTCATCTACTTCGACCTGATCGATTACGGCATCGAAGGCTATAACAAATTCATCCCCTATTATCTGTTCGCCGATTCCGCCTACACCGTATCGGTTTCTACCTCCAGCTACCGCACCAAGGTGTCGGTCGGCTCAAATCCCTGGTATCCGGGCCCTCTGCTCCACAACCTGGCCACCATCTGCGAGCGCTACGGCGGAGGCGGTCACGCCAAAGTCGGCGCCATCAGCTTCCCCATCGGTGCCATCGCCGAAGCCCGCAAAGCCGCCGCCGAAATCCGCGAAGAGCTCAAGTGGTGATCGTTTTTATTCGCCATGTCTGTCATTAAGCTCGAGACGTTGATACGAGCGCCGATCGAACGCTGCTTTGATCTTTCGCGCGATATCGACCTCCACATGCGTTCGACAGGACATACGCGCGAGCTGGCCGTGGCAGGTGTGACAACTGGATTAATCGGACCAGGAGAAGAGGTAACCTGGCAAGCAACGCACTTCGGTGTTCGCCAAAGGCTGACGAGCCGCATTACGGTCTATAACCGGCCTTTTCACTTCAGGGATTCGCAGGTACGTGGCGTATTCAAGCGCTTTGACCATGACCACGTCTTTGAGCAGGGGCCAAACGGACTCACGATGATGAGAGATTTGTTCGATTACGAATCGCCGCTTGGCTGGTTAGGTGTTATTGCAGATCGGCTCTTCCTGGAGAAGTACATGAAATCGCTCCTCAAGCGGCGAAATGCCTTGATTAAAGAGGCGGCCGAAGAATCTTTGGCTCGATAGACAGCTTAGCGATCAACCATCTGTTGCAGAAACGCCGGGTACCGTTCGCCTTCGACCGTGATCTTGGAGACGGCGGCGCGGATGTCGCGCAGATCCTCGCCACTCAGTTCAACGTCGACCGCTCCGATGTTCTCCTCTAGCCGATGCAGCTTTGTGGTTCCAGGAATCGGAACGATCCACGGCTTCTGTGCCAGCAACCACGCAAGCGCAATCTGGGCAGGTGTTGCATGCTTCCTGGCTGCGATCTCCCCGACTAGATCCACCAGAGCTTGGTTCGCCTTCCGCGCCTCAGGCGTAAACCTCGGAACAATGTTGCGGAAATCGCCGCTCTCGAACTTTGTATTCTCGTTGATCGCGCCAGTCAGAAAGCCTTTGCCGAGAGGACTGAATGGCACAAATCCGATCCCCAGTTCCTCCACCGTCGGCAGAATCTCCTGCTCCGGCTCTCGCCACCACAGCGAATACTCGCTCTGGAGAGCAGCGACAGGCTGAACGGCGTGAGCGCGACGGATGGTCGGCGCACCGGCTTCGGACATGCCGAAGTGTTTGACCTTCCCCTCATGAATCAATTGCTTCACCGTACCTGCTACATCTTCGATCGGGACAGCCGGATCGACGCGGTGTTGATAGAACAGATCGATCACGTCGGTCCTGAGCCGTTTGAGCGACGCCTCCGCGACCGTCCTGATATTTTCCGGCCGGCTGTTCACGCCCACATTCGGCTTTCCGCCTTCGAAGCCGAATTTGGTCGCGATCACCACCTGTGCGCGGAATGGCTCAACCGCCTCGCCAAGCAGTTCCTCATTCGTGAACGGACCATAAGCTTCTGCGGTGTCAAAGAATGTGACACCACGCTCGAAGGCTGTCCGGATCAGCGTGATTGCCTGCTGCTTATCAGTTGCGGGGCCGTAGCCAAAGCTCAGTCCCATGCAGCCCAATCCAATTGCGGAGACTTCCAGGCCGCTATTTCCCAGCTTCCGTTTTTGCATCATTTCCTCGGAACCGTTTCTCTATTCCCAGAGTAGAGAAAAACGGACCGCGACCGTTATCCCGATCCTGCCGATTCTTTGCCTATTTCTCTTGAACCCTAGGATCACCCCTCGTGTTCACAGCGTAAGCATCGGTATGCTGGTCCACGAGAGCAATAGCAGCTACTATGAAAGACCGGCATCCCGACGTCGCTCCAGCAGCGCCGTCGGTACGTGAATTGCGAGCCGAGTTGGCTCGGAAAATTGCATGGTTCATTGGGTCTGCAGAGAGACAGATAACACGGGTTCCCGGCTTGCTGCTGGCGCGGCGGACCGTGCCCACTGCGCCATGTTCAGGAACGTATGAGCCAAGCATTATCGTCGTTGCTCAAGGTCGAAAGAGCGTTGACCTTGGACAAACCACGTTCATCTACGGTGAATCGCGATTCCTGTTGACCTCGATCGAACTGCCGATCGTCAGTCGAGTCATCGAGGCAAGCGAAGCCGAGCCCTGTCTCGCTCTCACGCTTAAGCTCGAAATGCAGGTAGTCCGCGAACTCCTCAGCCGGGAAGAGATCCACGTGCGCGACGCCTCGCCTGATACCCCTGCAATGGTAACCGGTAAGATCACTGCCGAATTGCTGAGCGCATGCTGCCGGCTCTTGGACCTGCTCGGGACCCCGCAGCATATCCCCTTTCTCAGTGGCCTGATCCAACGCGAGATCATTTATCGGCTTCTGAGCGGACCGGAAGGCGGACGCCTTCGAGCGATTGCAACGTTAGGAGATCAAAGCCACCGTACTGCTAAAGCGATCGCGTGGATCAGAGACAACTACGCGAAACCCGTACGCGTGGACGATCTAGCCGATATCGCGGGCATGGGCGTATCCACGTTACATCACCATTTCCGCGTGCTGACGCATATGAGCCCTCTTCAGTATCAGAAACAACTGCGATTGCAGGCGGCGCGCGGACGCATGCTGATCGAAGGCGTAGACGCTACAACGGCAGCCTTCGACGTCGGATACGAGAGCGTCAGCCAGTTCAATCGTGAATACAGCCGCTTCTTCGGTCAACCACCCGTGCGCGATATCCGAAATCTTCGCTCGCCAGGTGCCCCGCCGATGGAGTTGGTCCGTCAACAGAACGCTCCGTCGACCCCCGGGCTTCCATAGCGCCGGACCCCGCAACCCACTCACGCGATGCTAAAAACTTCAGTGTCATGGATTAGCAATCCAGGGTTTCCGCCGCGAAGGCGGCCGCCGGAACGACGCCTCAACGAGGCCGCGATCGATTGATCGCGGAATTCGTCGCGACCGGCGGGAACGGCTCCGGATACGGGCGGCTTCAATGAGGCCGCGATCGATTGATCGCGGAATTGAAAGGAACGCGCAAAGAAAGCCGCCGACGCACGCTGGCTTCAATGAGGCCGCGATCGATTGATCGCGGAATTGCGTCTCGACTGGCCAGCCGGATGCGAATGCTAGTAGCTTCAATGAGGCCGCGATCGATTGATCGCGGAATTTCCCGGTATCTACGGTTGGATCAGCCCAACTCGGATAGGCTTCAATGAGGCCGCGATCGATTGATCGCGGAATTTTCGCAGCCGCCGCCTGTTCGCGAGCATCCAGCGTCGCTTCAATGAGGCCGCGATCGATTGATCGCGGAATTTAAGAAATCGCTGTTTATGTTTGCCGAACTCTTAACGGCTTCAATGAGGCCGCGATCGATTGATCGCGGAATTATTCTATCCGTTTCACGCGGTCTGCATCGAGCACTTCGTGCTTCAATGAGGCCGCGATCGATTGATCGCGGAATTTAGCGCCGGTCGTGTTGGTGCCACTGGTCAGTGTGTTGCTTCAATGAGGCCGCGATCGATTGATCGCGGAATTCACTTGCGCCGCGATTTCGGCCAGAGCCTTTTCAAGGGCTTCAATGAGGCCGCGATCGATTGATCGCGGAATTCAAAATCGCGGCGGTAGATAACCTAAAAGTGACCCTCCTTCAATGAGGCCGCGATCGATTGATCGCGGAATTGCCGAAATCAGACGTTTAGCGAAACGGGCACTCGAAGACCTTCAATGAGGCCGCGATCGATTGATCGCGGAATTGCCGGGCGCGGCGCCGTCCGGGGAAGCCTGGATTGCCTCCCTTCAATGAGGCCGCGATCGATTGATCGCGGAATTCAGGCCTTCAGCGCAGACGGCAAGCTGATCGATGTTACCCTTCAATGAGGCCGCGATCGATTGATCGCGGAATTTTCCGTCCACACACTCATCGCGCACCGCCTTGCGCCCCTTCAATGAGGCCGCGATCGATTGATCGCGGAATTATTGCCGGCACAGCTCCGATGGAGCGATGCCGGCAACCTTCAATGAGGCCGCGATCGATTGATCGCGGAATTGGCGAAGGGCTGCCCACCACCCCTGGTGCGCTGCCGACCTTCAATGAGGCCGCGATCGATTGATCGCGGAATTCTGTTGCTGGAATGTGGGATGCTTCGCTAACCACCTGCCCTTCAATGAGGCCGCGATCGATTGATCGCGGAAATTTTACGCTTCCGCACATCGCGAATCCTCACTTCTATTTTCAAGCATCTAACGACCCATTTGCGAGCGATGCTCTCACAAAGCTCGACGAATGGCAATATAACGCCAGCTACAACCACGCAAGCTCCTCAAAAACAGCCACTTACGCCTACGCGAGCGCCTCCGCCACTTCTGCTGTCACACCATCGCTCGCGACCTATCTCGTTACAAAAACCGGGTACTCGTCGATTTCGCCCTCCAGAAATTTCGCCAACAGCCGCACCTGCACTTCCAGCAGCCGCCGATAACTCACCCGGTACTCAAAGATAGGATGTGTCACCAGCGCATCCATACGCAACTCGTACGCGCGGTAGAACGCCTTTCGACCTTCTGCCGTCAGTGAAATTGCCGCCCCTGCACTCACAAAATTCCTCGGCGTCACCATTTTAGTGTTAATCGCCGACACCACCGCCGAATCCACAATCAGCGTCCGGAACGGTTCCATCAAATCGAGCGCCAGTGCCGGTCTCCCAAATCGCGGCTGATGATAGAACCCCATCATGGGATCGAACCCGGTGGCGTAACAGGCAATCGTCAGATCCTTCGCCAGCAGACTATACCCGAGCGACAGCAGCGCATTCACGGCGTCGCGCGGCGGCCTGCGATTCCTACCCGCGAAGTCCATCTGAAACATGCGTGGCAACTGCTCCTCCGGGTCCACCTTCACCAGACCCTGGAAAGCGCCGAAATACAAACGCGCCGCATTGCCCTCCACGCCCAGCAGCCCTTCCATCGAGCCGCACTGCTCCGCGTCTTGCGCCATCTCCTTGAGCCCGCGTAGTACCCGTGCATCCGGCTCCACGTGGTTCCGCAGCAGAAACGTCCGCTGATTCCGGATCTTCCCCGCTACTAACGAACGCGCCAGTTTGCGGCAGAACCACTTCTGTTCCGCCATTGTGAACTGCCGCTGCCGCAGGAAAATGTTCTTGGTACACAAGCCCGTCGTGATCCCGTAGAACCATCCGCCCATCGAGAAGTAGCAAATCGGAACGCCCGTTTCACACAGCTCCTGTATGGCCTGCGTAGACAATTGAATGTTGCCCATCAGGTTCAACTGACAGATCTCATTCATTCGCACTTCCTGCACCAGTGAATCTTTTTCTTTCACCTGCAGCACTGTGCCCGATTTGCCCACCCGCAGCCCCGGCGTATTCAGATACAGCGGCCGCAAATCGTCCCGAGCCGTCATCAGAAGTCGGATTTCCTGTCGCACCGGCTTTTTCGGCGCTCCCGCTTCTCCAGCCGCAAACAGCGCCAACTGTTTGGCATCCGGCTCCTCCACCCGATCTAACCAGCGCACCTCATCGGGCAAACACACCGGCGCGAGCGAGCATGCAACGCACTTCGGCGAATCTTCAAGCGGCGGCGGCATCACCCGCCGCTGCGCCACTTCCCACGCCTGCCCGATCGCGCTCAACGTCTCCGCAATTACTTCGTCCGTGAACGGAACGCGCACTCGTTGTTTGGTCGACGCGTAATAGACAATGCCTTCTTCGCATCGGTACCCGTTGTCTCGCAGCACCAGCCCCTGCACGCACAACTGTACCCGATCCGTCGGCCATAGCTCCAGCCGGTCATCTTTCATGCGCGGCTTGCCGTGCTTGTAGTCGACGGGCGTGGCGACACCATGGTCCATTTCAATCAAATCCATTTTGGCGATCACCCGATGCTGCTCGCTCGAGAGCGTCACCGAGCGGCTGTGAATGCGCTCTTCCCCGAGTTCGTCCGCCGCAGGCATGCCCTTGCCTGCGCGGTCCACGCGCTTGTGTTGAGCCGACCCTTCTTCCGTGTCGCTGCTCTCGCGAAACACGCCCTCCACCCATTCGTAGAAGAAGAGCCGCGGACAATACACGAATTCATTGACCATGCGTGCCGGTAAATAATCCGGCAACGATTCTTGCGGATCGAGCGGCAGCGGAGCGGTAGCCAAACGGCACCTCCAGGGGCTTACATTGAATTAAACAACGATACAGGGAGCATCGAGCGAAGTATAGGGCCTGCCGAGCGCCGTGATCACTCGATCCCCGCGTCCCTCCGCCGGCCCGAGATCGACGAACAGCACCTGGTCTTCGTCGTGGTGAATAACGCCCCCGAGTTCCCCCCGCAGCCGCACCAGGCCGATAGCGGTCAGTTGACACTCGAAAACGGAATACTGGAGATGATCCCCATATCCACGCATGACCTTGAAGACCTTCCGTAATCGCTTGTCATCCGAGATGTCGTAGCAGACGATATAGGATTTGCGCATCGCTTATGTCTCCGCCCCAAATTGTCCCAGGCCGAAGTGACAGGCGTATCCAAGAGAGAACGGCGCCTCGACCGGTTCACCGAATTCCAACCGAAACCCGTATCCCTTTCGCGATGGATCGCCGTCGCGATGCTTTCGGAATCTCACCGGATTAATTCCGCGCACAAGCTCTATCGGTTCCACGCTGCTCGGTTGCGGCAACTTGTGGTGATCGCATTCGCGCAATACTTCCCTTCGCAGAAATTCATCCATCGTTCCACGTCCTTTTCGCCAATGCCTGACGGTGACGAATGGAGTAGTGCTTGTGACCACTCGCTTCTTCGGACGAAAGCTCTGGTCAGTCGCCGATCCGACCCATACCGGGGTGACTCGAATCTCGTCCATCCAGGCAAGGCCCTTCACTGCGCCAATTGCGTCGCGTACCTCACGACCGAACCCCTCGGTGCATTTTGTGAAGATGTACAGACTATCGATCCGCCCCAGCTTGTTTGCTTGCGGCAAGATGAACAATTGACTATGGTCCAGCAACGGCCGCCCGTCTTCAGCCTTGCCATGAACAAGTGGCGGAATCGGACGGCCTCGATTCTCGAAGTAGCGCATCAATCGCCCACGGAATCGTTCCGCAACCCAGATTGCATCGGTAATTTTCGGAAGGACGGACGCATGCAGTTCCAGCACCGCCGCCGAGACACTCAGGCTCGATTTCTTCGATGTCGGCAACCACGTAGTGACCGCTCCACGTTCGATTGAGTAGGGCACGGACCGCATCGCTGGCGGACCGCTCAGCCTTTCCTTCAATACTTCGTTACTCGAATAAGCAAGCGCATCCAGCCACTTCCTCTTGCCCTTGTACTCATTCGCACCTACCGGGCAAGCCACATACGTGATATCGCCCTTCGAGCCGGGCAGCGCGGGCCTGCACTCGCGTCCGTCGCCCCGCCGGCCGAGTCTCGCCGCAATCCAGGATTCTGATCTGCCTAAGTAGTTCAACCCGGCGAGCAACTCCTCCAATATCGAGTGCTGATCCGGCGTTAGTTCGACCGGCCATTCAACCCAGCAACAGGAAGTCCGAGCCACAGCTACAAACGCATCGAAAACCAAGTTCTTATCGGAAGCATCCTGCGAATTGGCGCTGAGATAGGACCGGGTATGCGCGGCGACCGCTACGGCAGATAGAAGCTCGGAAGCTCCTTTGCCAGCACTCCGAACAACTCCTGCACCTTGCGATTCAGCGATGTGGCTGCATTTGCGCTTCCAAGTATCGTACAGCGCGCGAATCAGGCGGTAAGGCGAAGGCGGCCACTCCGGCACACCCTCATTGACGTGCCGCCCCAAGCGGTTCCATGATATCGGCTCGCCAGAAACTGCAGCTCAATCGTCGTCATCGGTCGAGATCTCCGCCGCTTTAATCGGTGCGGCCGCCTTCTGCTCTATTTTCGTCACCGGAACCTTCAATTCTTGAACAGGCGGATCGGAGAAACAGCGGCTTACATTCGGCAATCAGCCGCTTTGCTTCACGGACGAGTTCCGCTTCCTCCGGCAGAGCGAAATTCGCCGGAGAGCTACGCGAACCGGACCTTCGAGTACGAGGTTGCACGCGGTCCGAAGACGTAAGTCGCCGGCGAGAAAACGAACAATCTTCAGCAGCGATAGCGTGACCAAAAGATCTGCCGCGGCTTCCCCCAGTCCATAAGACCGGATCTGTTGAAGATCGAGATTAAAGAACGCCGTGATCTTTTCGGCAACGTATTCAACCCGCGAGTACGGAACATTGCTGTAGACGCCTTTCTCTCCTTTGCCTCCGGCCACCTGGATTTCACCCTTCGGATCGATGGGACTGTTCTTCACACCGCCTGAAGTGGCCTGCGCCACGTTCTCGGCTTCGATGAAGCCGGACAAAGCCCGAGCGACTCGCACGCGCCCGTCGTGGAGCAACGACAGAAATACACCATGAATCAACGAATTCGGGATCGTACTTGAAAAGGACGCGTAGATCCGTTTCCAATCGAGTGGCCCCTTGCGCGTAGCCCATCTCCGATTCCAGCGTCTTTGCGAAATCGCTGCGCAAGAAGTATGGCGAAGCTAACCGGTGTGGTTCGACCAGCGAGGACGTCGTTAGCACCCCCGTCGTGGCGCCTTGAAGCTTCGCGACCAAATAAGGCAATCCCTGCAAATCGGGGGCTGATGTCCGGTCCATCTCCATCCAGACACGTCTTCTCCAGCCGGTTTGCGACCGACTGAGCGCTCTCCACCAGCAGCATCGGCGTTCCTGATTTGCCGTCTACGCTTGGTCTTGTGTAATAAGCTGCGCCGATATCGGCGAACCCCGTCGGCTGGAACCGGTCGCCTTGAATAGGCTTCAACGGAGCTTCCAGCAAAACCCGCCCTTCTTGCGACAGCAGTTTGTAATTCAACATGTATTCCTTTCAGCCAATAACTTCCACTAAATCCGTCTGCTGTACCGCCATCTCACGGATCTTGTCCATTCCTGCAACGGGAATTAAAAGAGCAGCTCCCAATCGAGTACCGTCGCCCACATCCCGTCCGCAATTCATAAGCGGTCGGAATCCGGAAACCCGAAGCCTACGGATCGCGACGTCCGTCGCGTCTGCAACACGGCTGGCCGCAAGCAGTGCGGGAATCGTGCTGTCGGGCTTAATCTTCACCGGCCCATTCGCGCCCACCACTCCGGCTTGCGATTCCGGAGCGAAGAGTTGCTTCAGCACGCAGTAATTCGTCCAGAGCCGCAAATCGGCGCTGCCCCGCGCATCGGCGGGATCCGGCGGTTGTTTTGCCAACACAAAAGCAAGATCAAATTCTCGATCAATTCATCGTCCGTTTCTCCGGCCAGAAATGCAGCCACGTCCTCCGGGTGAGCCAAGTAGCGTGAACGAAACGGACTGTCATCCGAGCTCTGGGCGGCCAGCGTCCGGCTTCGCAGCACCGAAAACATCCGCGCCGCAAGGTTCGGGCCGAACCATGCAAAGTTGCCCGAATCTCGATTCAAGCTCGTTGCGAACGGACCTGCGGCGTCATGCGGCCGGAATGAGGCAATCGCACGCGCAATCCTGCCCTCTGTCCGTCGCGTGCAGAGTCTTGCCCATTTGGAGCTGAGCCGATCGCGCCAGGGATTCTGCCCGCGAGCCAGCAGCCATCGGCACATCGCGCCAAATGCCGCAAGAACATCGACCAAATGCTCAGGTCCTTCGAAAAGCAGCGCCTTGAACATGGCTTCGTGCACGCCGCGTTTCAACGGCAGCCACGAATTCACAGCTTCACCCTTCGAATTTCGCGCCGCGAACTCGGCTTGTTCGACGAACGGCGTCAACTCGCGAACACTATCCGCTGTCGTCCGGTAGTGCACCGGAAAACGGCCCGCCGGCAATGCGATATACGAATCGCCGCGCCGCTTCAGCAGACTGTAGCGGACGAAAGCTGAGATCGCACGATCGATTCCAAGTGATGCCGCCGCCTGCGCGAACTCCAGCCCGGTTTTGGCAGGCCGGCCATTTACCTGCGCGCGCCCCTCTCGCAGCAGCGACTGAATCTCACCGTATCGCGCCGGTCTCTCCCATAATGGTGTCCAAACCTCCGCTCGCGCGGTTGTCTCATCCTTCTCAACCGCTGAACCGAAGCCGACCGCCGACGGGCGAACCGTGAAGGGACTGCACAAAAACGATCTGTATGAAATGCCCTGCTTCCGGTAAATCCCTCCGGACCATGCAATCGCGCCTTCCAGTGTCAATATCGTGTTCCACGGATTCGCGACCGCTGCTCCAAAGATTCCGATCCCCTGATTCGCGCCGCCGGACCGCCCAGGATCGTATTGGCCAACCGCGATGTCCTGCAGTCCGCCGCTCGGAGTTTCAAACAATGCATGCTCAAGCAACGTCTGCACTGGCGTTTTCTTGTCCGGGTTAATCAGCAGCTTCGCCAGGTTCTCCATGAAATTATTCGTGTAGTCCAAGCGGCCTTCGTTACCGCCCGTTCCCAAGATCGGAGCAAATGCGCGCTTTCCGTCTGCGGCGATCGCGACAGCGGCATCCAGCCACTCAACCGCGCCATCCGACAGCCGGTTCCGGCATTCCCGCAGAATGCCTGTGCGTCGATCCTCTTCCTCCTTAGCCGATCCAGCCTTTTCGCCGCCGCTCTCGGCAACAATCCCGTCCGCAATTTCCAAATCAGCCTTGTACTCACTGAACCGGTTGATGGTAGTCGAGCGGATGGCGTCAATTCCAATCTTTCGATCTTTGGCATAGAAGCCGCTACCGCCGTTCCATGGAGACAAAACGGGCGTGGGCCGATACCGCTTGAGAAAAAAGTCAACTAACTCAGCCTTGTCAAGTACGGACACGAGCACGAAGTACTCGCTATTCCAATAGGCGCGTACATTCCCGTCCGCCTGCTCCGCAATTAAACGGAAAACCGCTACCGCTTTCAGATAAGCTGACATCGGCTGAAACGGACAGCCGGTAAGCTGTATTTCGCTCACTTACTAACTCCTTCCCGCTTTCTCCGCCTTCTCGCTTGCACGCTCATCCGCCACACGCAGTACCATCTCCAGGTAGGCAAGCCGGAACGGCCCATGTACACTCAGCAAATCGAGCGCTCGATCGGACCAGGCCCTGCTTCCGTTCCGTCCCGAGCCCATCTTGGTTGGCTCGAGCGTTAGTTCTATAGAAGCCTTCTCTAGATTTCCGCCCAATTTCGCTCCGAATAACCGGTCACCTTCTGAAATGCCTCTCGCGATCAGTTTGCTGTACTCAATCGGCTTCTCGCCGGGCATTGAGCGGATGTTCAGCCGCACCTTTCCGTGATGGGCCGCAACGATGTATGTGGCGAGGTCGCTCATACCCTCCTGCAGCATTGCCAGCGCAGACGCAAGTTCATGCCGGAACGATATCCGGCTGTGCCTTTGCCTGCCCGCGCCGCGAACCTGTTTAGCGAGCAGCGCCGTTTCAGACGGCGTGTCGGTCCCCTGCAATGTTTCCTGAAAGACCGGATGCGCTTTTCCCCAATCGTGATAGCGGGCTGCGAGTTCAAGCTCATCGCGTCTTGCGGTCACGTCCGCAGCCAAGCGATTCAGCAACGCCTGCAATTCCTCTAACACCGCATTCGTGTGTTCATCGAGTCCCTGCAGCACTCCAAACGAAAGGTTGTCTGCCTCGCTGCTGTCCTCGGCATCTGCGCTTAGCTCGATAGCTCGTACTCGCGACGCCGAATCCGGCGACCAGCCACGCTCATCCGTGTATCCGCCCGACGCCGAGCGGAACAAAATGCGCATGCCCGGATACATCCGCTCGGGAGCCGTAAAGCGCGTCCATTTGCCGGTTGACGTGAAGTCCCAAAACCAGGCGCCGTGCTTTTTAATAAGCGTCTTCAACTCATCACCGCGAGGAACGTGGCACAACTCGCGGTCCGACAAGCGCGTCCGGTCCGGCTCCTCTCCGTTCCACTCACGCCACGCAGCGAAAACATCCGTCTCCTCGCCGCTACGTACATATCGCGAAACGTCGATGTAATTCCCAGCCAAGTCCGGCGTCGTGTCGAATAAATCCAACAAATCGCTCCGCCGCAAGACAAACTTGTATGGCGGACGTTGCGGAATCGGCGGCAAGTCCGCGGGCGCCGCCGAAACCTTTTCATCGAGCAGCTTTAGCGCTTGCTCCACATCGGCTCGTTCGTACGGCCGGTAGAGATCCTCATCGGATTTGAGCTTTCCTTTTGAACGAAGTGGATTTCCGACCCAGTAAATGTGGCCGTCCACCGGCCGCCCGCGTCGATTGACGCGGCCAAAGCGCTGCACCAGCGACGGCCACGGCGCTATATCCGTAATCATCAGGTCGGCGTCGATGTCCAATCCCGCTTCCACCACCTGCGTCGCGACTACAATTCCTCTAAAGTTGTTCTTGTCTCTCAGCAACGCGTCCGCGCGCTTCTGACGTTCATCGGGTCTGAATCGCGAATGCACCAGGAGAAGATCCCCGACCTTAAGCTTCGAAAGCTCCTCCCAAATCTCCTGCGCTCGGCCCACTGTGTTCGCGATCACCAGCGTCAACGTTCCGGGTCGATGCTTATCCTTAGCGAACTCTGCTGCACCTTTCGGCATGTCGCAGCCTTCCGCTCTTTCGAGCCGCTTTCGGGCGTGAAAGCGATCACGGACATCCTGAACTTCGAGATCGTCCGCTTCCAGCCGCGTCAGCGAAGGAGATCGCTTGAAATCGGGTGTATTCAGCCACGACAAATCCAGAGTTGCCGACATCCAAACACTCGGCACCTCGCCAAAGGTCTTAAACCGCTCGCGCAGCCCGGCGAGCTGCGTACTGGTCGCGAGAGCGTCGCCCAGCAATTGCACCTCATCGTAAACCCACGTGGCATCATTGTTCAGCAGGCCAAAATCGATCGGCCATCGCGACGGGGGCCTCGCATACCCGCGATTCAGCGCACGGCTGACCAATATGTCCTGTGTACCGACGAGAATCGCTGGTTCTTCCGGGCCAAGCTTTGCATCGAGATCCTCGCCTCCCCCCATCAGCTCGAGAATCTTGATCTTCTCCGGATCGGAAATCTGCGAAAGCTCTCGTGCGACCTTCACGACCTGTCGCGTCAGCGCACGTCCAGGCAAGCAATAGATGAGCCGCGTTGTCGGCCGCCGCCTCAGCCAATCGGCGATAACGGTAACAGTCTTTCCGAGCCCGGTTGGGACCGACAGCACTCTTGCAAGCGATCGGTCTTCGTGAAATCGGGCCTGGAAGGGAAAGGGCTCCCGTCCTCCGCTCAATCTGCGGAAGAACTCCTGATAAGTTTCCATGTTCCTCGTGGATGTGAATTATATGTCAAGACGAGTGGCGAGGCAGAGCCTCACCACTCATCGGTGTTCTTTCAGCGATGCGGTCTTCGTGACCGATTGGCCCGAAGTCGCAGCCGAAGTCGCTCGGACGCGCCAGCGATCGAGGCGGGCACTTCCCGCCGAAACTGTCGTAATCGCACGCACTCTCCCCTCTGGAGATCCTGTGCGCGATATACTGAAGGCGCAGATGGTCCCGCGCATCGGGATCTACGACGGGTCATACGCGCTCCAATCGCGTATGACCCGACTCTATCCCAAGCGAAATGTCTAGTCAGCCTGGAGCATACGAAACGGACCGGCGCGGTTATCTCATCTCGACGCCGCTGCTCTGCATCGAAATTCTCTCACCGGGTCAGACGCAATCCGAACTGCTCCGCAAATGCCATCAGTATCACGTGTGGGGCGTTCCCTTTTGTTGGGTAATCGATCCCATTGCGCGCGTATGCTTTGAGTCGCAGGGTGCGGACTTGTTTAAACTGATTGGCGTAGGCGAGGAACTGACCGCTGGCGATCTGAGATTAGCGGTATCGGACATTTTTACCGATGCATCCGCGGAGTAACTGCGAGGCGTCTGGCCTTTCTTTCGGGTCGAGCAGCGAGCCGTTACACAGAGCGTCATCCCATTTCGCTAAATCCAAGATTGGAGTAAACGCCGCCATCGCCGAAACCCGCAAAGCCGCCGCCGAAAATCCGGGAAGAGCTCAAGTGGTGAGGCATGAGAGATTCTCTGAACCCACCACACGCGCCTACAATAACGCGTGATAGTCAGGACCTTGACCTTGCTGGTTGCGGTGTCTGATGGATTCGGAATGCCGATGCAGCTCACCCACCGCGCGCCCGTAACGGAACTTCGCGTGGGCACTCACTTTGAACTCGCCATAGACTAGCTTCCGAGAGATGACTCGTGACTCTCTGGCAATGCGGAAGAGCAGCGCTCCTGAGGTGCGCCTGCAGCCTTCAGTTCAATCATCGACAATTTGGCGACAACTAATCGAAGATGCCGATACAGTCCGTCATCCGGTAACTGAACAGAAGAATCGAGCTAAACAAGTTAACGTAAAGGGCGCTTTACATTCCATTCCGTTGCTGTTAACGTAAAGGAACCTTTACATAGGAGACGTTATGGCTGAGAACGACGGAGTCTTTCGGAAGTGGAGCAAACGCTATCTGATTGAGTACCTGATCGCGTTGGCACTTTGCATTGCAGCTTCCGGATTCTGCCTTCCTCGGGCGCGCGCCGCGACTTCTCAACTTACCCGCATATTCTTCTTGGCTATGCCCGTTGCAGCCATACTCTTGATGGCTATCGTGGTACATCGTCATTTCCAGCGCGTAGACGAGTTCCTGCGCCGAGTGATGGTCGAATGCTTTGCCGCGGCCGGCGCTTTCACCCTCACATGGACTCTCGCATACGGAGTCTTCGAGATCGCAGGTTTTCCGAAAATCTCGATGTGGTGGGTGTTCGGTGGAATGGCTTTGGTTTGGAATCTTTGGATATTACGGGCAGTTCGGCGATGAAGAACCGAGTCCGCGAACTGCGCGAAACGCGCGGGTGGACGCAGGTTGATTTCGGCAATCGGCTCAACGTGTCGCGCCAGACGGTCTACGCCATCGAGAGCGGATTATACGATCCCAGTCTCCCCTTGGCACTCGCGATCGGAAAGCTGTTCGGTTGCGCAGTGGAAGAAATCTTCGGCGTTGCTTCCGGCAAGGTTGGCCTTGCCAAGAACCATCCGTCAGGAAAAAGCGCAAAAGCCAAGTAATCGAGCGGGACAAGAGAAGGATAGGAATGCAGTCGCAAAAATATATTGCTACAACACTCATGCTTACGCTTTTGAGCACACAGGTTGCCTTTGCAGCAGATCTATCTCCGCAGACGTGGAATGCCGCGGAAAAAAAGCATGTGGAACAGATGGAAATGAACCCCTTTCCGGCGCAGGCCAGAGAGGTCCGGGGAAGCTCCGGACTCATTTCAGACACCGGTTCTCCCATTGCCGTGTATGCAGGCATACAAGCATTGAAGAAGGGTGGCACCGCCGTCGATGCGGCGGCTACTGTCGCTCTCACGCAGATTGCGACCGAACTGGGTTCCTACGTTTCATACGCAGGCGTTTTGCAACTTGTCTATTTCGACGCAAGCTCAGGGAAGGTTTACTCACTCGGAGCTGGATGGAATTCCTATCGGCGCGAGAACGATCCCAAAACCATTCCAGGCTCGGTGCTGGGCTTGCCTGGGCTTTCGACGAAGGACGATACGACTGCCGAGGGCCGCAAGACGCTGGTTTCCGGTTTTATGGCGGGGATTGAAGCCATGCACAGCCGCTTCGGCAAGCTGCCGTTTGAAGATCTGTTCAAACCCGCCATCTGGTACGCGGAGAACGGCGTGACGGTGACGCCTCTTCTGAGTTCTTATTTCTCCTCACAAGGCAAGTTTCTCTCTCGAACTCCGGAGGGCCGTCAGTTCATCAATCAGGCTGGCAGCGGTGTGCCAAAAGCGGGAGATCGCTTCGTCCAGGCTGCTCTGGCACAGACGCTCCGCAATGTAGCCAGACACGGCGCGAAATATATGTACACGGGATCTTGGGGTAAGCAGTTCGTCTCGACGGTACAGAACTATGGGGGCAAGGTCACGATGGATGACATGGCCGCATACCAGCCCACATGGGAGGAGCCCGTCTCAACGGACTTCAGAGGGCAATCCATCTTTGCTCCAGGCGACACGAATGAAGGTGGGCCGGAATTATTGGAGGCGTTGAACTTCACAGAGGAAATGAAACTGGATCATGAGCAACCCTATTGGAAGGACCCTGCGGTCTTCAACGGTCTCTCACGAATTTTGCAGTTCGTCGCAACCGGACCATACGTGACTCCGGAGGTAGCCGCATTCCAGCACGAACGCAACCTCCACTTCTCAGCGGGTGACCGGGTTACTAAGACGTACGCAAAGGCGATGATGCCGATACTGAAGCAGAGTCAGGAGTTGACCTCGAAGCCGCAGAGTTCTCATCACAGCGCCGGAGTCGTGGTGGTGGACCGCTGGGGAAATGTGGCGGCGCTGGTTCATTCGATCAACACGATGCCTTGGGGGACAACGGGAATCGTCGTCGGAGGCATACCATTATCCGACGCAGCAGGGTTTCAGCAGAATCGGCTTATCAATGTAAAGGCGGGCAGTCGCGTTCCCGACGATATGACGCCTGCAATCGTTCTGAACGCGGGCAAGCCCGTAATGGCTGTGGCGACCGTTGGGGTATCCGTGCTTCCGGAGACGGTCCGCATCATCCTTGGAGCTCTGGGGAACCACACTGATCCGAACACGCTTCTTTCCGCACCTCCATTGCTTTACAACTATGAAGCACCGGAACTTGGTAGGTCATATATATGGAAGCGGCAGCTTGTACCGGAGGGTGGATATGATTCTGATTTCCTCCAGCAGTTGCAATCATTTGGTGTCACGGTACGGCAAGAAACGAAGGCGCAGGTCCTCACCCTCCGCGGCACCGCAGCATTCGCGACAATGGATCAGACTGGTGGGATGTTGCGCAGTGCTGAGGATCCGTCAGTTATAGACTTCGGGGACGCCTATTGACGGCACTTCGGCTCAAAGCTCCGGGTATTGGGGCAAGTTTCAGGGTCGATTCTGAAGCTCATACCGCAGTGGTTCGAGCATCTCTCGTCGGCTTGACCATGCAGCGGGTGCAAAACTGACGACTTACATCGGCGGAACAGATCGTGCTTGGAGCTATCTTGTGGGCAAAAACATATCCGCGACATGCAGCGCGAGGCTTGTTGGATCGAGATCGGTACGGTTCGAGAGGATTACGATCGACAACTTGTCCTGCGTGAAGCGGTCGATGACAGTTCGGAAGCCGCTGGTCGTTCCGGAGTGCCAGATGCGCGCGTCGTCTTTGTAAGGATCCAGGAACCAGCCGAAGCCATAGGAAACCGGCTTGCCGGGATTGAGGTTATCGTCACCTGGTTCGATGGGCCAGGTGGGAGCGGAGCCGTCAGCCAATCTGACGGGAGTAAAGGCGTCCGACATTTCTTTCGGGTCGAGCAGCGAGCCGTTACGCAGAGCGTCATCCCATTTCGCTAAGTCCTGAAGATTGGAGTATACGCCGCCATCGCCCAAGGTCGCTGAGGTCGCACTTTGATCGGTGGGCACAAATTCGCCGCGCTGGTTTCGGCTGTAACCATAGGCGCGATTGCGCACGTCGTTTTTCCCCTTGACATAAACCACAGTGGATGTCATGTGGAGCTTGTTGAAGATGCGGTCCTGCAGGAAATTTGCAAAGGGTTCGCCCGATACCTTCGCCACGATGAGGCCCAGCACGACGTATCCCGAGTTGCTGTACGCCCAACTGCTTCCAGGCGCGAACTTGCCGTGAGATTGCCGCTTTAACAAATCCAATACTTCCGCATCGGAGATCTGATGTTCGGCTGACCATTGCGGGCCCATCAATTCTTCGTAATCAGGGAGTCCCGAGGTGTGCGTCAGAAGTTCGCGAATGGTAATGTTTCGGCCGTAATCTGGAAAATCGCGGAAAATGTCAGTTAGTCTTTCCGTGTAATGGAGTTTGCCATCATGGACGAGCAGCATGATGGCCATAGCGGTGAACTGCTTGGTTACAGACGCAAGGCGGAAATTGGTTGCCGGCCCGATTCGGTTGGACGTCTTGAGATCGGAAACGCCGTAGCCCGCGAGGAAGACGGGTCGCCCAGCCTGGCGGACCATCACAGCGGCGCCAGGATCCCGCGGCGAGATCAGCGGCTTGAAGATGGCATCGATGGCGGTGGGTGCGGCTGCCGCGGCGAGAAGCACTGCGGCTAGTAACAAGGCCGCGCAACGAGTCTGCATCTATTTACCGCGCGTCAAAATTCGTAGCGCGCGGCAATCTGCATAATTCTGGGGTTCGTCAGCAGGCCCGTGTAGTTACCGAAGCTAGTGGAGCTGCCGAGCGTGAGCGAGGACGAAAGCAGGCTCGATTGCACGTCGAACCGGACTGAGTTAGTAACATTGAAGACCTCCCAGCGGAGTTGAAAACTTTGTTTCTCGCTCCAGGGCATCAGCCAGCGTTTGGCGAGACCCATATCGATGCCGAAGTAACCTTGCCCGCGAATCGCGTTGCGGTCACCGGATTGGCCCGGCAGCGTGTAAGTGAAATCGCTGATAGCGTCGGGGCCGGCTTGGAAGATATTGATGGCTCCGGCGTCGGGGCCGCTCTGGACGGTGTACTTGCCAGTAACCGGCTGGCGTGACGAGAGTCGCGTTGCCTTCTTGCTCAAAGTTCGTTGGGTAGTTGCTGTAGCCGTTATCGACATTCACCGGGAAACCGCTGGTGATGCGGAACAGGCCGGAGAGCTGCCAGCCGCCGATGATCGCGTTCAGCCAGCCAGGGGAGTTGCCGGCGAGCAATTTTCCCTTGCCGAAGGGCAGCTCGTAGATCCAATTCGCGTTCAACTGATGGCGAAGATCAAAGGAAGAGACGGCGCGTTCCTGTTTGGGTGCCCAGGTATTGATGATGTCGTTATTCAAAGCGCTCCTGGAGCTTGCGGGCGCGATACGCTCGGCGTCGGAGGCCAGATCGATGGACTTAGAGAACGTGTAATTCACATCGAACTGCAGTCCATGGGCATTGCCGCGACGCAGAGTAACTTGCAGGGCGTGGTAATTGGCATTGGCCATGGATCGCCAGGCAAACAACGATGAAAATTGGGGTGTGTAATACGAGTATTGGCCGGTGTTGGGGAAATAGACGCGGCTGGAATTGTTGGCGTCGGGAATTCCATTTTCATCCAGCTCATAAAGCGCGAGCGATTCGTTGAGGCTGGTAGAGCAGAAGAGGTCGAAGGCGGCAACCACGGGACTCTTGGTGGAAGTCTGGCCGGGCGCCGGTGCAGGCACCGATGCTGTAGGCGCCGCCGGGCGCGAGGGGTTGAATCGTATCGGTCCAGAACTGCTGGACATTCTTGGGCAACTGCGAAGGATTGAAGGTTGCGGTTGGGGTGGTATTGCCCGCCGCGAGAGCGGGACGGTAGACCTTGGCAAGCGCGGTCGCAGCGGTGAAGTAATCGATACCGGATTTCGCGTCATAGATGTCAAGCGGCTCGGCGAGATCTTCTTGCGCAAGCTCGCGGTGAGAGAGACGGCCCACGTAGGCAATGTCCAAACTGAATTTGGAGGGCAACTGGCGGCTGATGGCGAAATCGAGAGTGTAGGCGTACGGCGTTTTCAAGCCTTGATCGATGCCCCAGGTGATTGCGCCCAAACCGGTTGGATAAGTCTGCGGAAAGGTTGCGGGCGGTGCGGGGACGAAGATGTTCGCGCCGCTGTAATCCGTAGTGGGAATGGTGTTCAGGTTGGTGAGGCGCGGGGCCGTTATGGAAGTTTCGACGGCGGAGGGATTGGTGAGCTCGGTGAAGAGTCCAAAGGCGCCGTTCTGATCGAAGGTGTCGATGATGCTTTCGCCGACGCGATCATAGACGATGCTGAAGCCCGCGCGAATGCTGGTTTGATCCGGACCACCGAACAGCTTTTGCAGCCAACCGGAATCGGCACTGGGCGAGTAAGCGATGGAGGCGCGCGGACCGAAGTCGTGATAGTCCCAGTTGTAATAGCCGGGCTTGCCGTTCACGGGACCGGACCAGTTATAAGAAATCAGCGGTTGAGCGCTGGAGGGGATGTCTTCGCGCATGCCAACGGCGCGATCCGTGAGCCAGTCGCCCAGGTTTTGGGTGGGAGTCACTTCGAGGCCGTTGGTTTCCCACGGCGGCGAGAAGAGCGAATACCGCAGGCCCAAGATGACGGTGAAATTCGGTTTTACTTTCCAGGTGTCCTGAATGTAGGGTTCATAGGCGTCTTCGGCAAAGTTGCGCGCGACGGGAGTGCCCTGCGCTAACGGCTGGCCATTGCGCTGATAGTTGTAATTCGCGTTGACGAGCGTAACCATGCCGAGCAGGGCGGTCATCGGATAGTCGTACGAAGTGTTGAAGCTTTGGTCGACGGCGGGGTATCCGTTGGCGGCGGGATCGAGCGGAACGCCTTTGTTGGCGAAGCCGGAATCGGCCAGCCATTCCGGATTTGCAGACGCGTTGCTGAAGGAGTTATTGGAGTTCGTTTCGTGGTCGCGCAAAAGAGAGATTTGAAACCCGAATTGGATCGTGTGCTTGCCATGAACGAAGGTCAGGTCGTCGTTGAAGTTATGAATGGGGCGCTGGAAGGCAGATCCGTAATTGACGCCCTGATCGAAGCTGAGCAAATAGATCCAGGGTTGAGCGGAATTGCCGCCGGTGCCGATGCTTTCGCGAATGAAGCCGTAGCGAAAATCGTTGACGAGAGTGGGAGTAAGTGAGGCCTCGTAATTGGCGATGATGCCCTTGTTGTAGTTGACGGTGGTGGTTTCCGGCGGCGTTCCGGGAAGGAATGGCTGGCCTGCGTCGGCTTCGTTCGACAGCGCGCCGCTCACGGAGAGCCGGTGTTTGCCGTCCTGCGTGATGTTGTAGTCGAGTTTGGCAATGTACCAGTTTTTATCGGTAGTGGTAGGAGCGCGGAAGCGGTAACCAGCGGTATTGAGCAGATCGCCGGTAGTGAAATCGTTGGGGATCGGGTACACCGTATTCATGTAATTGATGACGGCGGGATCGGGTCCGTGCGGGCCGAGGCTGCCGCTATCCATCTGCGTGATCTGCTGCGGGCTCAAGGCCATGATGCCGGGCGCATAGGAATACTGTTTTCCGCTGAGGCCGCTGACGGTGCCGCCGGGACAGGCGGAGGGGTCCTGGCAGACATATTGAATGATGCCGTCGCGCAGGGTTTGAGTGGGAACGGTGCGCAGAGCGCTGATGGCTTCGGCGTCGCGATAGCCTTCGTAGTTGATGAAGAAGAAGAGGCGGTCCTTTTTGATGGGGCCGCCGAGCGAGGCGCCGAAGATGTTGCGGTTCAGCTGAGGCGGCTGGTTGGGTTGACCGGATGCCAGCTCCGCAGCTTTGACGAAGTAATCGTTGGCGCTGAAGAACGAGTTGCGGTTGTATTCGTAGAGCGAGCCGTGAGGACTGTTGGTGCCGCTCTTAGTGATAAGCGAGACCTGCGCGCCGCCAGCGCTGCCCTGATCGGCGCCGTAGTTGGTAGTGGTGACGCGAAACTCTTCGACGGAATCGAGAGTAACGGGCAGGACGGATTGGAACGCGTAACCGCCTTTTTCGTTGACCGCAATGCCGTCCAGCGTGATGTTGCTCTGATCGCTACGGGCGCCGTTTACAGCCCCACTGCGGGTGTCGGTGTTGAGATCGATATCGGAGCGGTTGCCGGTGTAGACGACACCTGTCTGAAGGCTGAGCAGGTCGGGAACGTTGCGACTTTCGAGTGGAAGTTCTTCAATTTGATTTTCGCTGAAGGCGTTTCCGATGGAGGCGTCGGTGGTATCGATTGTGACGGTCTGAGAATTGACCTCAACCTGCTGGCTAACGGAGCCGATTTCGAGGGTGACGTTACTGGTCAGCGAGGAATCGACGAGCAAGCGGAGGTTCCTCTGCTCGTATTTGCGAAAGCCTTGCTTTTCGACCGTGAGCGTGTAGGTCCCGGGCGGAAGCGAGGTGAAGGTGTATTCGCCAGCGCCGTTGGTTTGGGTGTCGCGCTGAAGGGATTGCGCATTGTTTCTGAGAGTGAGGCGCGCACCGGCGATGGCAGCCTTGGATGGGTCAAGCACGATACCGGAGAGCGAAGACGTGCCGGTTTGCGCGAAAACCAGAGAAGCGACAGCGATACTGAGGCCACACAAACACCCTAGGATTCTCAGGAAGCGAAGCATGTTTCCACCTTTGCCAAGTAAGATCGCGAGCGATTTTTTCAACTATACAATCTACGGGGCGAGTGTGTCAGGAAAATTTGGTTCCCGGCGGCCGGCACGCGAGATTTAACAAAGATATTTCGGCAGTATTGCGCTATTCCTGCCGCAAGGCTTTCACAGGATCGAGCATGCTGGCGCGGCGAGCTGGAACAAAGCTGGCGAACAGCGCAGCTAACGCTAGAAGCGGAATCACAATCGCGAAGGTTGCTCCATTAACGGGCTGCATTCCTTGAATAAGATGCTGCAGCGCCTGTCCTGCCGCCAGTGCGGCGACGATGCCCACGCCAATGCCCGCAGTCGTCATTTTCAGGCCTTGCCAGAGCACCAGCTGCATGATGTCGCGAACGTTTGCTCCCATCGCCATCCGCACGCCGATTTCAGATGTTCGCTGCCCAGTCAGGTAGGCCAATACTCCGTAAATACCGATGCTCGCAAGCATCAAGGCGAGCCCGGCGAATACTCCAAACAGAAGCGAGAGGAAGCGCTGGCGGGCGAGCGATGCGCTTACAAGCTGCTCCATGGTACGGACTTCGTAAAGCGCCTGATCGCCGGACGCACCGCGTAGTTCTTCTTCTAAGGGTTTAACAATCTCCAAAGGCGAACTTCGCGTTCGCATGGCGATTGACATGAACGACGAAAAGACATGCAACAACCGGTCCGGCACTTGGGCGAACGGGTAGTACATTTGCTCGCGCAGACGGGACTGATCGTCGCCTGCCAAGCCCCAGTGGCGTACATGGCCAACCACACCTACGATCTCAATGGGCGCGGCACCCATGGCCGAAGTCCAGATATGTTGGCCAACAACATTCTTGCGACCGAAAGCATGCCGGGCGAGATTTTCGTCGATGACGACTACCGGCGGGCTGCTCTTTCGATCATCCTCATTCAAGAAGCGGCCCTGAAGCAGCGGGAGGCCCATGACATTGAGGTAACCGGGAGTCACGGTGGAGGCGAGCGCGGATGGCTCCTGGTTGGGAGGCAGTGGATTGCGGGTGGTCCGGTACGGCACAATGCCCTCGCCTTCGCGCATAGGAATCGTATCTGCAAGGGCGACGAACTCGACATCGGGCAGACGCCGGGCGCGGTCGAGTACGTCCTGCCAGGCTGACCGTATCTGAGATGGATTAGAGAGCGCCTTAGGGGAAAGTGCGAACCGGGCAGTCAGCACGTTGTGTGCATTGAAACCGGGATTCAGAGCAGACAACGTCAAAAGAGTACGGCCGAGCATTCCCGCCGAGACGAGCAGTACGAAGGCAAGCGCGATCTGCGATATGACGAATGGACTGTGCAGACGGCGCGAGTTTCCGGTGACGCTCCGGCCGCCCGCGCGCAGGGCCTCCTCGAGCCGATGCATGGGAACGCGCAAGGCCGGCGTCAGCCCGAAAAGGAAACCGCACAAAAGCGAGATACCTACTGCGAAACATACGACGCGCCAATCGATGTGGATCTGTTCGGCGCGCGGCAAGTTACCGGGCCAGAGCGCCACAAACGGATGCACGCTGAGCGCTGCGGCGACGATGCCGAACAGGCCGCCGCAAAGCCCCAGAAGAGCGCTCTCCGTCATGCATTGGCGCACGAGCCGGTTGCGGCTTGCGCCGAGAGCCGTACGCATCGCCAGTTCCCGCTCGCGAGAAATGGCGCGGGTCAAGAATAGACTCGCAATGTTTACGCAGGCAATCAACAGGACCAATCCAGTCGCGGCGAGCAGCAGCCAAAGCGTGCCGCGTACATCGCTTACCAACCCTTGCAAAAGAGGATGGATGCGCATGCCGAGGCCGGCGTTCGCTTCAGGATATTCTTCGGCCAAATGACGGCTGATGAGCGTGAGTTCGGCTTGAGCCTGGTTCTGAGTAACGCCAGGAGCCAGACGCCCTATGACAAACATGAAGCGCGCTTCGCGATTCTGCATTCGCGGGTCCGTGCTTTGACCGAGCGGCGTGAAGACATCCGCTTCTCCAGAGAGTTGAAAACCTGGGGGCGCGACGCCGATGATGTCGTACGTTTTGCCGTCGAAGATGAGTTTTTTTCCGAGCGCGGCCCGGTCGGAGGCGAACCGGCGCTGCCAGAGGTCGTAGCTAATGATGGCTACCGGCCCTGCGCCCGGCCGATCCTCATCGGTCCGGAAGCCGCGCCCGCATGCTGGAATGACTCCGAGAATGGGAAAGAGTTCTGCCGAGATCTGGCGACCTTCCACGTGCTCAGGGTTACCCGGAGCGGCGATCGTGCCGCTACTGTCTGTCCAGCCGGCGATCCTGACAGATCGGATTTCGCGATTGAGGTCCGTGAGATCGGGATAGGAGAAGCCAGAGAACTCGCCAAAATCTTCTTTTGTAAATCCATGCAGGACTACCAACCGGTCCGGGTCCGGGAAAGCAAGGGGCCGGAGCAGGACGCTATTGACCACCGCAAACATGACCGTTGTCGCGCCGATTCCAAGGGCCATGATTAGTAGAGTGATCGCGACGAAGGCGGGCTTCCGGCGAAAGGTGCGGAGCGCATAGCGGGCGTCCTTTAGCAACTCCTCGGCCCAACGCGTGCCACGAGCATCGCGGCACTTTTCTTTCACTTGCTCGGGACCACCGAGGGCAAGCCGTGCTTGGCGCCGTGCTTGTGAGGGAGAGTGGCCGCGAGCGCTCAGGGCACTTTCATGTTGGTCCAAGTGGAAGCGCAGTTCTTTTTCGAGCTGCTCTTCCATCCTGTTTCGACGCCATAGACGAGACCACCAGCTCATTGAGCGCCTCCATCGGCCATGCCAAGAATGAGACCAACAGCTTCGATCAGGCGTTGCCAACTGGCGGCTTCCGCCTCAAGCTGTTTTCGGCCCTTTCGCGTCAGTCTATAGAACTTCGCTTCACGTCCGGTCTCGGTCGTTTTCCAGCCGGCTGCGAGGAAGCCACGGTTTTCAAGGCGGTGCAGTGCAGGGTAGAGCGAACCTTCCGGAACCTGGACGACGCCACGCGATACCTGCTCGAGCCGTTGAGCGATAGCGTATCCGTGAACCGGCTCAACAGCCACGGCTTTCAGGATCAAAAGGTCTAAGGTGCCTTGCGGGAGATCGGATTTCAACGTCGCCACAAATACCTCCTGCTTCTAGGTATCTTATAGCAATGATGCATAGAAGCGCAAGGGCTGGTGTGCGAGCGGCAGAATGCGCGTCTTTGCGGCCGTCGCCATCTCCAATCATTCCAAGGAAACCGGTGCCCGGTTGCGGTTCGATTTAGTCGGTTCGAAGGCTCTCGACGGCGTCGATGTACAGCGCGCGTCGAGCCGGAATCAGCGACGCCACGAGCGCGGCGCCGCAGAGCGCAACCGTAGATGACAAAAATGTCGCAGGATCATGCGGTGTGATACCGAAGAGCATGCTTGCGAGCAGCCGGGTCAGGCTCCCGGCCAAGAGATAGCCGGCCGCAATCCCACAGCATGCCGGAAGCATTGCTTGCTTGACGATCATCGCCAGCGTCTGGAGCGGCCGCGCTCCAATCGCGAGTCGAATGCCGATCTCGCGCGAGCGCCGGGCGACAGCATACGAGACCACCCCTGCGACTCCCGTCATCGCAAGCAGTAACCCGAGCAGGGCAAAAGCGCTGAGGAGCGTCGTCACGAATCGGCGCTCTCGAAGCCCTCCCGTCAACAGATCACCGGCAAAAGCAATCCGGGAAATTGGCTGCTCGGGATCGACGGATGCAATCGCACGTTTCAGCATCGCGTCCACCGGTGCGCTGTGATGCATGCGGACCACCACTGTCATCGTGTTCACCGGCATCTGCTCTTCCGGAACATAGATCACCGGCATGGTGCCCTGATCAAGCGTTGTCTGCTTGATATCCCCGACCACACCGACAACGCGCAGTTCGGGATGCTGGGCGTAGGCCACGAAGACTTCGCGTCCTAGCACGTTTCCGCCTGGATCGATCATTCTTGCGGCGGATTCACTCACGATCGCGACCGGCGGCCCACTCGCGGTATCTCGCTTCGTAAATGTTCTGCCGGCGATGGTGCGCGTCTTGAGAGTCTCGAAATATCCGGGCAGAACCATGTTCAACATGGTCCAGGGATGCATCCCTGCGGCAGAAAATGAGCGCCCGTGCGGGTCGAATGGCGATGTCCAAAATGTCCCTTCAAAGGGTCCCGAAAGCGCTGCACTGGCCGACTCCACGCCCGGCTGGCGCCGTACCGTCTCAACCACGTCGTTGAAGAATCGCGCCGTCTCCGCTCCCATAGGCCGCGTACGAAGGAGGTCGGCCATTACGACGCTGTCCGGCTGAAAGCCCGGGTCAACATACAGCACCGCGCGCAGGCTCTCGACCAGCAGCACGCAGGCGACGCAGAGCACGAATGCAATCGCGACCTCTGCTCCGATCAGCACTCCGCGCCAGTTCCGCCGAGCCGACAACGAAACGCCGCTACTCTTCAGTGCGCCGTTCGGATCGGTCTTACCTGCGATTACTGCCGGCGCGCTCCCGAACAAAACTGTTGCCACCAGCGACACCATCAGCGTGAATGCCAAAACGGTTCCGTCCGTGTGTGCAGATTCCAGCCCCGGCACAGGATCGCCATACATACGTACCAGGGCGGGCACGCCCGCTTTCGCTATCAGCAATGCCAGCCCGGATCCCAGGATCGCGAGCAGCAGGCTTTCCGTTAACACCTGCTTGAGCAGCCTCCCGCGGCTTGCGCCGACCGCCGCGCGCATCGCAAACTCGCGCTTCCGAACAGTGGCGCGCCCCAGAGCCAAGTGGGCGACGTTGGCGCAGGCAAGCAGGAGCACGAAACCCACCACGTAAAGCAGAATCAGCAGCTTTTGTTTCAAACCATGAAGAAGATCATTGTGAAGCAGTTTTATGTCGGCCGTTTCTCCGCGATTGGATTCCGGGTACTGCTTGCCGAGCCTCGCCATTAGCGTCGCGTACTCGGATCGAACGGATGCCAGCGTGGCGCCTGCTTCTAATCGTCCCAGCGCGACGATTCCCGGATGATTGTCGCGCGCAGCCATTTGCGGCTGCCGCGCTTTGAGCCCGATCGGCAGAAAAATGTCACCGTCACTCAGCGCAGTTTCCTCGATGGGCGGGAGTACGCCGACGATC
Source organism: uncultured Acidobacteriaceae bacterium (assembly GCA_963722935.1). Classification (GTDB taxonomy): domain Bacteria; phylum Acidobacteriota; class Terriglobia; order Bryobacterales; family Bryobacteraceae; genus Bog-105. Next base: position 279,373 of record CAVROY010000008.1, read on the forward strand.
GTTACTGGCTGTTCATCCACTTCAATCGTGCCTCCGATGAGGTGCGCATCGCCGCCGAAGTTTTTCATCCAGAAGCGATGGCTTAGGACCGCTGTGGCAGCTACCCCGGCGCATCGTCCGAGTCCCCGAACACACGCCCCAAAAATGCGCTCCGCCCCAGCAGGCGGAAATACGATGCGGTAATCCAGTCCGAACTCGCAATCACAGCGGAATGCCGATAGGCCACTTTCGCCGGCCAGCGTTGCACGGCCGTAAGATCGCCGAGCGTTCTCGATTGCGCGCGCCAATCCAGAAAATCCGGCCACGAGACGTTTGTGCGATCCCCCGTGCTTAGCGTTTCCCGGATCACGACTATTCTTTCCGCGGCCGGGTAAGGCAGCGGCTTCAACAGCACAGCGTTCACGATGCTGAACATAATCGTGTTGGCGCCAATACCGAGCGCCAGCGTCAAAACCGCCGCCACGGTGTAGCCCGGGCTTTTTCGTAACAGCCGGAATGCATGTCGCAGGTCCATCCAGAAAGCCTCGAGTGTGGGCAGGCCGGCCCGCTCGCGATAGCTCTCCTTCAGTTGCTCGAGGCCGCCAATCCGGATCAGCGCCAGCCTGCGCGCTTCCTCATAGCTCATGCCCTGGCGAATGTTCGCCTCCACTTCGCAGTCAAGCAGGCAGCGAAGCTCGTCGTTGAGATCGGCCTCCAGCCTGCCCCTCCGAACCAGCGAGACCATTCGGGAGAGCAACACTCGAGCCTTTCTCATCGCGAACCGCCTTGTGGCACAAAACGGCTGACAATCGAGACGGTCCGCTGCCACTCGTCTGCTTGCTTTCTAACTTCCTTACGTCCGGCTCGCGTCAGTGAATAGGATTTTGCGCGGCGGCCGTTTTCCGACGCGCCCCATTCAGAGGACACGAAGCCTTCCTGCTCAAGCTTCAGCAGCGCCGGGTATAGGGTTCCGTAATTTACATTCAGCGAATCGCCGCTGATCTGCTCAATGCGCCGCGCCAGCCCGTAAGCGTGCAGCGGGCCCATACTTTCGAGCGTATTCAACACCATCAACGCCAGCGTGCCCAGCCAAACCGCGCTCTTCTCTGCCATATAGGACTCCAATATAAGCGAGTTTGTATTGGAAAGCAATAGATGGGTGCTATATCCATTACGCCGGATTTCCGGTCCGCGCGAGCACTGGGATGATCTGAAACTCGCGACAGCCGGTATGTCCGCAGACTAACCGCGAGGACAGCGTCAAAAACCGTCCACTCTCGGGCTCCAACAGACCCGATCCCCACTCCCGCAACCCGCTCACGCGATACTAAAAACTCAGCGTCATGGATTTGCAAACCAGGGCTTCCGCCGCAAAGGCGGCCAAAGTCGTCGTCGCCACTACCGTAGCTCTCTCATTTATCAGCTATTGGCGTGGGGCGGCCATCGTCCTCAGCGATCTGGCGTCCTCCATGTTCTACGCCGGCGGCATCGCCGAGCAAGCCATCGGCAAATCGGCCGCTTGGTACGTGCTCTTCGTCATGATCTTCAGTTTCGCCGTCCGCTCGGTCTACATGGAAAGCTGCGGCATGTTTGTGCGGGGAGGCGTGTACGTCGTCGTCCGCGACAGCATGGGTCCGTTTGCCGCCCGCCTGTCCGTCTCCGCGCTCGTTTTCGATTACATCCTGACCGGTCCCATCAGTTGCGTCAGCGCCGGCCAATACCTCGGCCGCCTTATCAACGAACTGTTTGGGTTCGCCCATCGCAACATCCATCTCGATCCCAATACTTTCGCTGCCTTCTTCGGCGTGCTCGTCACCATTTACTTCTGGCGCAGCAATATCAAAGGACTTGAAGAATCCAGCGGAGAAGCGCTCCGAATTATGCAGATCACGACGGTCATGGTCGTCGCCCTACTGATCTGGGCTCCGTTGACGATCGTGCTGCATGGCAGGTGGCAGCTTCCGCCCTCCCCGGCGCCTCACAACCTGGTCTTTCACAAAGAATCGCTCGGCTGGCTCCGGGGTACCGTCTGGCCCACCGTCTCCATCGTCGCCGTCGTCATCGCCTTCGGTCACTCGCTGTTGTCGATGAGCGGCTTCGAGACGCTTGCCCAGGTTTATCGAGAAATCGCCTCACCCAAGTTGCGCAATCTCAAAATCACCGCCAACATCGTCTGCGTATACGCGATCTTTTCCACCGGCCTGATCACGCTGTTTGCTGTCATGATCATCCCCGACACTGTCCGCCGCAGCTATGTCGATAACCTCATCGGCGGCTTGGCCATGAATCTGGCGGGTCCGGAGATCCTGCGCCTCGCGTTTCACGTCTTTGTCGTCATTGTCGGCGTACTGATCCTCTCGGGTGCAGTGAACACCTCCATGATCGGCGCAAACGGCGTTCTCAACCGTGTCGCCGAAGACGGCGTTCTTCTGGAAGCCTTTCGAAAGCCGCACAAAAAGTACGGAACCACCTCACGCATCCTTACTGGCATCACGGTGCTGCAGCTCGCCACCATCATCCTGAGCCGCGGCAACGTCTATCTGCTCGGTGAGGCGTATGCCTTTGGTGTGGTGTGGAGCTTCGCGCTGAAAGCCCTCGGCGTACTGGCCCTCCGCTTTCAGCGGCATGATCAGGAGTATAAGGTTCCCTTCAACTTCCATATCGCCGGTAAAGAAATTCCGGTCGGCCTGGGCGCCACGACTCTGGTTTTGCTCACGACCGCGATCGTCAATCTCTTCACTAAAGAGTACGCTACCATTTACGGCATCAGCTTTACCATCGCCTTCTTCCTGCTGTTCACCATCTCTGAGCGCATCAACATGCGCAGGCATCTAAGGCATGCAGACCACGCCCTGGAGCACTTCAATCTCCAACAACAGCCCACCCTGGATGCCCGCTCCGTTCACGCCCGCCCCGGAAGTGTATTAGTCGCCGCGCGAAATCCCGAGAATCTGCAACATCTGCGTCGCGTTCTTCAGCGCACCGATCTCCGCCGCAACGACATCGTTGTCATGACCGTCCGGCCTCTGGCGGCCGATAGCGAGTACGATCTCAATGAAGATCAGGTTTTCGGCGGCGATGAAAAAACGCTCTTTACCGCCGCCGTCAACGTCGCCGAAAAAGAGGGCAAGCACGTCGAGCTACTGGTAGTTCCCGCCTCCGATCCCTTCGAGGCCCTCGTGCAAACCGCGAATCAGCTCAAAGTTTCACGGCTCGTCACCGGCGTGTCGCCCAGCATGGATTCGCATGAGCTCGCCCGGCGCATCGGCCTCGCCTGGGAAAAACTTCCCGAGCCGCGCCATCCGTTCTCGCTCGAAATCATCACTCCCGGCCGTCCGTCCACATACGTCAACTTAGGACCTCATCCGCCGCGTCTCTGGCCCGAAGACGTGAACAAGCTGCACGATCTTTGGCTGAAATTGAGCGCCGAAAATTCGCTCGGCTCCAAGCTCCATCACCGCGATGTCGTGGGTTTTGCGCTCCGCCGTCTCGAGCAGGAACTCACCAGCGACGAACGTGACGAGTTGCTGCGCCGGCTCCGCGATGATATCCAGAAGCACTGAAAAGCGCTGACCGTGCGTCTGCCTCTATCCCTCGTTCAAACAGCGCTCGCCTTCGCACCCCCCGCGGAAGTCCATCTCGGCCGATTGCAGAATTTGCATCCCCTCGTCTTCGTTCTGCGCAACAAACAGCAAAATGTCTGCAATGAGATCCGAGGCGCACGTATATAGATCGGGCGTTGTCTTCGGTCGATACCGCTTGAGCACTTCTTCACCTCGTCGCTTTCGTTCCTGCAGCGTCGGCATACGCCTAGATCATACCCGGCAGCCTCGTGGCCGATACTGAAACGTGAGCCAGTGGACAACGCCGCGCGTGTTTTCCCTCTTCTTTCTGTCCACCGCTCTGGCTCACGCCCAAGCTTTATCGGATCGCGTTCTGGTGGTTTACAACGCAAGCGTTTCTGAATCCAAACAGGTCGCTTCCTACTACATGGCAAAACGCGCCATTCCGCAGCGCAATCTCTGCAAAATCGACGACCGCTCCATAGAGGGCATTCCTCAGGAGGAGTTCGAATCGCTCATCAAACAGCCCATCCGCAAGTGTCTCGAACAGCTCGGGAGAGACAAAATCCTCTACATCGTGTTCTCCTATCAAACGCCCTACGGTGTCAACATCGGACCTGAGCACTACGCCCTCGACCAGTTCATCGCCGACATCTGGGATGAATATCTTCCCGATCGCCCCGCCAATCAGGACAATATCCAGCCGTATTTCGGCGCCGCCGAAAGCGAGGGCGGCTTGTATCAGTCCTATGTCTCGCTTGCCGATTACCGCGCTCAGCCCAATGCGCGTCGTATCTATTCGGTCTGGCGCCTCGATGCGCCTTCCGTGGCCCTCGCCAAAGGTTTGATCGATAAAGGCCTTCAGGCCGAGGCGAAAGGCCTCGATGGAAACGTCTGCATCGACGGCCGTATGGACCCCGGCCCCTCTCTTCCCGATACCGGCTACAATTCCGGAGACTGGGAGGTCCACGAAGCCGCCGAATTCGCCCGCCGCGCCGGGTTCCCGGTGATCGAAGACATTCATTCGGAAGAGTTCGGAACGCCGCCCGCCGCTTTGCGCTGCGATCATGCCGCCCTCTACACAGGTTGGTACAGCCTCAACCACTACAATGACGCCTTCACTTGGAATACCGGCGCCATCGGCATCCATCTCGATAGTGCCTCCGTCTTAGATCCTCGCGGAGGAATCAATTGGGGAGCCAACGCCGTCGCGCACGGCCTCACCGTCACCGCGGGCGCACTGGCCGAGCCTTATCTCGACAACCTGCCCCACCCCGATCAGGCTTTTTACTACCTGTTTCAAGGAGCCAATGTCGGAGACGCCTTACTGCGCAGCGAGCGGCTCCTCAAGTGGCGAATTTTGAACATCGGCGATCCGTTATATCGCCCCTTCATGGGAGCCGCCAATCTCGCCCTGCGCGTCAGCCCGCCGCTGGTCTTGGGTTTGCTCCCACGCATGGCCACGGGCGATTCGAGCATTGTCGGTCTCATCGGCATCAACCAGGCTGCCGTCCAAGGCCCGATCACGGTTTCCGTCACGAGCGATCGGCCCGATCTCGCCAGCGTCCCGCAAACCGTCACAATTCCGCAGGGCGCCTTCTTTGTGAAGTTCCCCATCGCGACTCATCACGTTGCTGCCAACGGTACCGTTTCCATTCACGTGCAGTCCGGTCAGCTCACCAGATCGAACACGCTGCTCCTCTTTCCATCGCCGCCCCACTCGCCACAACCCGCCCCGCTACCGAAACCTCCTTCGTAATTCCCGCGCCGAGCAGCTCAGCGAGCTATCCCTTCAGACCGTATGCTTCGCTCCAGACGATTGCCAAGTGCGTGCTTCCCCGTTCATCTCCTCCAAGCCATACAATGGGCAAAGTGGGCCAACAGCCGGCCTTTCACGTGCAGCGTCGCTCATATGAGCCTGTGGAGTGATCTTCGGTTCTCAATTCGTCAACTCCGCAACAACCTCGGATTCACGGCGACCGTGCTGTCCACCCTCGGCCTCTGCATCGGGGCGAACACAGCAATTTATAGCGTCATCGACGCGGTGCTGATACGGCCCCTTCCTTTCCCGGAACCGGATCGTTTGGGTAGCCTGGCCCGCCACGACCGCTCCTCCCGGGGTGAAGCGGTCGACTTCGGCGTGAATGGAACCATGTGGGAAGCGGTGCACCGCAACGCGACGAAAATCGACGTCGCGGCGGAGGAGCGCGGTGTTTCCGGTGTCAATCTTGCGGCCGGTAATCGCATCCAGTACGTCCGGCAGCAGCGGGTTTCCTCCGGATACTTTCACGTTCTCGGAGTCCCGCCCCAAATCGGCCGGGAGTTCGACAGCTTGGAAGATTCTACTGGTGGTCCGGCGGCGGTACTGCTCAGCTATGGTCTCTGGCAGAGCGTTTTTCACGGCAACGCGGGCGTAACCGGCCACAGCATCCGTTTGGGAAGCCAGCCGTTCACCGTCGTCGGCGTGATGCCGAAAAATTTCGTAAACGTCGACAAAGCCGACCTGTGGACGCCATTGCGCCCATCGTTGACGGGCGAAGGCGGCGGCCTGAACTACATTGTTTTGGCCCGCCTCAAACCCGGTGTCACTTGGACTGAGGCGAGCACGGAAGTGAAGATGCTCGAACAACCGATTCTGAAGGCGACCCTTACCGAATGGCATGCGACGCCTGACATGACATCGGATATGCAGTTGCTCTCCTTGCAGCGCGCGCTTACCGACGAGATGCGCTCCTCTGTTTTTGCCAAATGGGGAGCCGTCACTTTGATCCTGCTGATTGGCTGCGTGAACATTGCCGGGCTGCTGATTGCGCAATCCATTCGCAGGCGCCGCGAGATCGCGACCCGAATAGCTCTCGGGGCCGGCCGTCGCAGAATCGTTTCCCAACTGCTCACCGAAAGCCTGCTTCTCGCCTTGGGTGGCGGAGCGATTGGCCTCGCCTTGGCTTCCCTGGCGCTCGACGGAATGAAACACCTCGGCATGGAGGGTTTCGATCTGTGGCGCCCCGTGACGCTGAATGCGCGCGTGTTGCTGATGACCCTCGTGATTTCTCTCGCGACCAGCGTTGTCTTGGGATTGATTCCCGCCCTCCAAACGAGTCGCGTCGATATCCGCGCCGTTCTGATTGAAGGTGGCCGCGGAACATCCGGACATGGGCAGCGCCGCTTGCGTCAAATCCTGGTTGTCGGCGAGATCGCGTTGGGTATGGTGTTGCTGGCCAGCGCGGGATTGTTGATTCGGACTCTGGCGTATCTGCAGGGGCTCGATCCCGGATTCGATCCGCATCACATCCTCGTGGCCCAGTTATCTCTGCAGGACGCCCGCTACAAGACTGCCGCGAACGTCGATTCTCTGTTGCAAAGAAGCCTCGAACGTATCCGCGCCTTGCCCGCGGCGGAATCGGCCGCTGTCGCGCTTTCGCTGCCCTATCAAAGACCATTAAACTCCGGCGTTCGAATTCTGGACGGTCCCAACCAGACGTCCGGCTACTCGATTACCGACACGGTGTTTGTTACACCCGGTTTTTTCGAGACGCTTCGGATCAGAGTGGAAGGCGGTAGAACGTTCGCCGATCGAGACAGCGCCACCGGTCAACGCGTCGCCATCGTCAATCAGGCCTTCGCCAAACGATATCTCGCCCATCAAAGCCCGTTAGGCACGCATCTGGGTTTCGGCCCCTCCGAAAGCGCCGAGGTTGTCGGCCTGGTCGCCGGCACACCCCAACAGAGCGGCGCCGGAAATTTCGGTCCTCTTTCCGCAACACCCACCGTCTACCTGCCTTTCGCCCAGAGCGGCGATCAAGGTCTAACGCTTCTCTACACCTGGTTTTCTCCGGCTTGGGTGGTTCGCACGCGCGGGCGCAGCGGAAATCTGATCGGCGAGATGCAGGCGGCCATTCAATCGGTCGATCCGCAACTCCCGTTTTCTAGCTTCACGAGCATGGAAGAACTGCAGGATAGCTCCATCGCCCCGCAACGCTATCAGGCAACGCTGTTTTCCATCTTCGCCGGGCTGGCTCTGCTGCTGGCCGCCATCGGAATCTATGGCCTGATCGCGAATTCCGTCATGCAGCGAACTCGCGAGATGGGCATTCGCATGGCGCTCGGCGCCAGCGTTCGCGATGCGGTCGCAAGCATCGTAACTCCAGGCTTCAAACTGGCATTCATGGGCACGCTGATCGGCCTGGTCCTCACCTGGTTCACCAGCGCGCTGATGGAACGTTTGATCTGGGGCGTGCGCCCGCACGATATCGAGACCTATGTCTCGGTGACAGCCCTTATGTTCGTAATAGCTGCAGCGGCGACCTTGCTGCCTGCCCTCCGGCTGATCAAGCTCGATCCTGCGCAAACGCTGCGGCAGGAGTAGCGGCGCTTCAGTCTTCGACAAACGACTTTAGCCTCGCCAATGCATCGTCCCATTCCGCGGAGACGCGATCGAGGTATTGTTTGATTTCTTCGATCGGCTCGGGATCGAATGCGAACCGGCTCTCGCGCCCCGTACGCACGCCGTGTACGATTCCTGCACCCTCCAGCACGCGAAGATGTTTCGTGATTGCCTGCCGGGTCAGCTTGGAGCCTTCGGTGAGCTGAGAAATGGAATGCGGTTGCCCGTGGCACAGCTTGGCCACCAGCGATAGCCGCGTCTCATCGCCCAACGCGGCAAAGACCGGTGCATGAGACCGCCCTTTGGCGGCCGTGCGTCTACGGCTCTTGTGCGACATGATTCTCAATATTCTTCATCTGCTGCGTCCACCCGCCTTCATTCTTGCGGAATGCCTCCAGCCGCCGATCCGCCGGGATCTTATCGAATCCAGACTCCGTAACCTGAAGCAGCGTTCCGGTCGCCGTCTTCTCCAGCCTGAATTCAACCAGCGTGGGCGTCTCCTTCGAATAATCTACTTTGGGATCGACGGCATAAGGATGCCAGGTGAAGGAAAAGAGCCGTTCGGGTTCCATTTCCTTGACGACTGCCTCCCATTTCAAGTGCTCGTAACCAGGCCAGGTAATAAAGCCACGCGAGACTTGACCCGCCACGAACGGACCATCCAGCTTTACCCGAAACCACTCTCCAAACTCGCGATAATCCGTCAGTGCGCGCCAGACCCGCGAAACCGGCGCTTTCAGCTCAATACGCTTCTCGATGCGGTCATTCATGTCAAGCAACCTCCAGGTTGCATATTAGCGCAGGCTTGCATGAAAAGCAACCCTATAGTTGCGCTTGTGAAAGCATAGCTTTGAAGACTGTCTACCCTCCCACGCCATTTTCTAGGGTAGAATGTCTTCTAACGACATGCCAAAAGAACCTTCCGGACGAATCGAGCTGTTGCAGGGCACTCTGGACATGCTGATCCTCCGTACGCTGCTGTTCGGTCCGGCGCACGGTCATCAGATCGCCAAGCACATTCAACGCACAACCGATGACTTGCTGCAGATTGAACATGGGTCGCTCTATCCCGCGCTCCATCGTCTGGAGCGCAAAGGCTGGCTATCCGCCAAATGGGAACCTGCCGCGAAAGACCAAAAGCGCGAATTCAAGTATTACCGGCTCACACCGGCAGGTAAGAAACAGCTTGCCGCCGAGGAATCCAAATGGAAGCAAATGGCAGGGGCCATCGCGCGGGTCATGTGGCCTGCCGAGGAAGGCTGAACATGCGCTGGTTCAAAAGAAGAGATCGCGAGCACGATCTGGACCGCGAGTTGCGCTCCGATCTGGAACTGGAGACCGCGGAGCTTCAGGCGAACGGCCTCTCCGCGGAGGACGCCCAATACGCCGCCAGGCGCGCTCTTGGCAACACGACGCTCGTGAAGGAGCAGGTGCGCAAAATATGGGGCGCAAACTGGTTTGAGGATCTAACCAAAGATGTTCGTTACGCGTTACGGCAGATGCGGAAGTCTCCGGGATTTACCGCAACGGCGGTAGTAAGTCTCGGTATAGGGATCGGTGCGAATACCGCGATCTTCACGATTATCAACGCGGTTCTCCTAAAATCCCTGCCCGTGCGCGATCCGGCCAGTCTGGTCGTGCTTGGTCCTATGCACGGCTCGGGTAGTGGGAGTGGAATTCCTCGAGACGGATCGTTTTCTCTTTATTCGTACGATCTCTACCAGCATCTTCAACAGACAAACGTGTTTGACGGCCTCTGCGCTGTCCAGAGCACGCAGCAAACCGACGTCAGCGTACGCCTCCCGGGCTGGAGCGAAGCACAGCTCGCGCAAACGAGACTCGTATCCGGGAATTACTTTCAGGTCCTTGGTGTCAACGCGGCGAGCGGCCGCACAATCCGTCCCTCCGATGATTCGCCCTCCGCGCCTGCGGTTGCGATCCTCAGTTTTCGCTATTGGAAAAATCAACTGGGCGGCAATTCGTCCGCAATTCGCTCGACCATTTATATCGGGGGAGTGCCGTTCACGATCATTGGCATAGCGCCACCGGACTTCTATGGCGAAACGCTCAGACCCGATCCACCCGACTTCTGGCTCCCGCTCTCAGCCGACCGTCAACTGAACCATACCCGCGCACTCATCGACAGTCCCGGCGAGCATTGGCTCTATTTGATGGGCCGTCTGAAGCCCGGTCCGTCCACTGCGCGAGCACAGGCGCAACTAACAGCCACTTTGCGGAATTGGCTGCGTACCCGCGAAGGCTCGACTGTTTCCGCCGAGGATCGTCGAAGAATTTCAAGAAGCCACGTCGAGCTCACACCGGGCGGCAGCGGCATCGTCCATATGCAGCGGGCCTATTCGTTGACGCTGCGTCTGCTCTTGGGCATCTCGATAGCGGTTCTGCTGATCACGTGCGCCAATATCGCCAACCTCCTGCTCGCCCGTGGAACCGCTCGAGCCGCCGATACCTCGCTGCGTCTCGCCCTGGGAGCCAGCCGGTGGCGTCTCGTGCGCCAATCGCTCACAGAAAGCCTGGCGCTGGCGGTTGCCGGTGGAGCACTCGGACTGTTAGCGGCTTCCGCCGGTACAAAGTTGTTGATCGCCCTTTTCTTCCGCGGGACGGATTATGTGCCGATCCAGACCTCACCCGATCTCCGCATCCTTGCATTTACCTTGATAATTTCCTGTGGCGCGGCAATTATATTCGGCCTACTGCCCGCGATGCGCACCAGCTCCCAAGTTGCTCCCGTGATCAAGGGCGCGAGCGCAGGCATTAAAGGTTCTCGACTATCCCATCGATCCTTCGGTTGGGGCGCCCTGCTGGTCGTCGCCGAAGTGGCGCTCTCGCTGGTCGTGTTAGCCGGAGCCGGCACATTTGCTCGCAGCCTCGCCAATCTCACTGGTCAGCGATTCGGCTTCAATCGCGACCATGTGCTCGTCGTCAATCTCGATCTGACTCACGCCGGCTATGACTACACCCGCCTCGGGCCGCTCTATCGGCAGATGTACGCTCGCCTGAACTCCCTGCCTGGCGTAAGATCCGCGAGCCTTTCTTATTACAGTCCCTTTAATGATTGCTGCTGGGGGTTCAGCGTCTCGGTTCAAGGCTATACGCCAAAACCGGGCGACGAAATGCATGCAGGTCTCAATCGTGTCTCGCCCGGCTATTTCCGGACTCTTGGCACAAAAGTTCTGCTCGGCCGTACCTTTGACCAGCGCGATGGGCCGAACTCGCAACCCGTCGCCGTCGTCACCGAAGAATTTGTTCGCCGCTTCCTGCCGAATCAAAACCCCATCGGCAGGCGCTTTGGCATCGGCGACGAGCGCGATGCAGGCGATCGCGAGATTGTGGGCGTAGTCGAGAATGCGAAATACGACAGCCCTCGCGAGGATCCTACGCCGATGGCCTTTCTCCCCTTGCTGCAAGGAAAAGCGGTCGAGTCAACTCCCTCCTCCGACGAGTCCAATTTTGCCAATGTAATTGAGGTAAGCTACACCGGTCGTCCGGAAACAATCGCCGCCGATGTCCGCCATGTCCTCACCGAGATCGACCCTTCGCTCCCGGTGCTGCGCGTCGCAACGCTTTCCGATGACGTCAACCTCATGCTGAAGCAGGAGAACGTAATTACCGCTCTCTCAGCGTTCTTTGGATTCATGGCGCTCGTACTGAGCTGTCTCGGGCTTTATGGATTGATGGCTTACGCCGTTCAGCGTCGAACCAGCGAAATCGGTATTCGCATGGCCTTGGGAGCGCGCCGCGTGACCGTCATCAGGATGGTTGTCCGGGAGGCTGTCTTGCAGGGTTTCACCGGCGTCTTGATCGGTATTCCTGCCGCTTTTGCCGCTCTTCGACTCGCTGCGAATCAGCTCTATGGCGTCAGCCCGAATGATCCGAAATACTCCGCCGCGGCGGCTCTGTTGCTCCTGCTCTGTATTACGGCTGCAGGTTACCTACCGGCGCTTCGCGCCTCGCGCGTCGATCCGCTAGTCGCCTTGAGATACGAATAGATTACTCGACGCGCAACGCTTCCAGAGGTGAAATCCAACTCGCCCGGAATGCTGGAATCAAAGATGCGACTACTGCAGAGAATCCGAGCGTCGCGATGGCTGCGACCGTAACTACCGGATCATACGGATTCATGCCATAAAGCTGATGGCCCAGGAATCGTCCCGCAGCGAATGTCAATGGCAAGCCGATAAAGAGTCCAACCAAAATCAGCGTGAATGCGCCTCGCACGATCAGCGCGACCACGTGAGCGCGATCGGCGCCCAACGCCATACGCACGCCGATCTCGCTTGTTCGGCGGCCGGCATTATAGGCAGTTACTCCGTACAGCCCGATCGAAGCTAAAACAAGCGAGAGAATTCCGAAAAATGACGTGAGTCGCGCAATCAGACGTTGCTGCGTGAACTGGCCGGCTACTTGCTCTGTCAGCGTCTGAATCGAAACCACCGGCAGATTCGGATCCACCGAAGCCATGGCCCGGCGCACCTGTGCAAACGACAGGCTCGCTCCCGGTCGGGTCAGAATAACGATGTCGCTCAGGAAAAGCGAGCCCAGATTGGTCTGCGAGTATTCGGCTTGTGCGGCCGGCAAAAAGAAGAACGGATCGATAGGCTGATCGAGTTTGACTGTCAAATAGCGGGCGTCCTTGGCAATGCCCACAACTTCATAGTCGCGCTCAGATCCGATACCGTCTCGGCCGAAGTCTTTGCCGATCGGATCTTCATTCTTGAAAAATTTGCGCGCAAACGCCTCGTTAATGACAGCTACGTGCCGTGAGGTTGCCGTATCCTGTTCGGACACGCCACGTCCTCTGATGATTCGATTGCCGATCACGTCGAAATATCCTGCTGTAACTCGAGTCCAGCCGGCGAAGTTCTCGTCCCTCGGCCCCGGAGGTGGCTGCCCATCCACCCAGACACCGGAACCCCAACCATTGCCGCTCAGCGGCGAATATAGGCAAAGAGCGACGGAAGATATGCCCGGAACGCCCGCGATCGTATCGTGGATGCGCTGGTACAGTGCCGAAAGTTGCTCCGGCCGGTAACCGGCAAGCCGTGGATTCATGTGTACCACGATGCGCCGGCTCTGATCGAATCCGAAATCCTGATCCTGCAATCGATGCAATGCACTGGTCAGCAGTCCCGATGCGGATAGCAGGACCAGTGACAGCGCGGCCTGGAACACCACGAGTGTCTTCCGCGGGAGCGTACCGGTGCGAGTGGTGGCCCGGCTTGCGCCCCGCAGGGCTTCGATCGGATCGACTCGGGTGGCCATCCATGCGGGACCGATGCCGAATGCAAGTCCCGTCAGCAACGAAACGCCCAAGGCGAACAACAGAACCGGCACCGAAGGCGAGGCGCCGATCGGTACGCCTGCCAGGCCACCAACTTTAGGAAACGCAAAATGCAAAATCAGGCGCGTGCCTGCAAATGCGATCAGTAAACCCGCCGCGCCGCCGAATAGTGAGAGCAAAACACTTTCGGTCAACGCCTGCCGCACCAGTCGCGCTCCTCGCGCTCCCAGCGCCATGCTCAACGAAATCTGCCGCCGCCCTTCCAGCCCGCGAACCAGCATAAGGTTGGCCACGTTGGCGCAGACGATGAGCAACACAAAACCGGTCACCATCATCAGGATCTGAAGCCAATGCCTGTATTGATCGCGCAGACTCGTGATGCCCGCGCCTCCCGGCCTCAGGAACAGCGTCTGTTCCGGAAATCTCGCGCGATCGTCGGCAGTCATCTCGCCCCAGTGCGAGTGCAGCCACTGCTTGAGTTCCAGGCGCATTTCAGCCTCAATCGCCGCCGGTTTCGCGCCGGGCTGAATGCGGCCGATCAAATCCAGCCAGTGTATGTCGTATTTTTTCAGGTCGGCATCGGTTTCGACGTACGGTTCGCTATTGAGAGGTAGAAACAAATCAGGTGGAGCGTTGCGCAGGGTATCGCCAAAAAACCCTGGCGGACTGATTCCAACAACCGTAAATGGTTTGCCGTCGACATCGAAAACGCTGCCGATGACCGACGGGTCCGATCCATACGCTTGCTGCCATAATCGATAGCTCATCACCGCCACGGGCGGAGCATTAGGCCTGTCGTCACTAGGCGCAAACGTGCGTCCGGCAAAAGCTCTTATGCCGAACATCGTGAAGTAATTGCCTGAGACGAACTCGCCCGGATAGCTCCGCGCCGCCTCTGAGCCGCTTGAGCGCCGGAATCCAAATAGCGGCTCGAGCGCAGGGAATGCCGCTAATTCCGAAAAGCCCTTAGTATGGTCTCGTAAGTACGTGTACAAATCGTACGAGACCAGTGAGAACTCTTTATCTTGACTGTACCCGCCGATATAGCAGCAACGCGCTTCTTTCCCTAAGCGGTACAATTCGCCGGGATTCGCCACGGCCAGCGACTTCAACATCACGGCATGCACCAAAGTAAAAATAGAAGTGGTCGCGCCAATGCCCAGTGCCAGCGTGAGGATCGTAGTAAGCGTGAATGCCGGCGCTTTTCGCAAGCGCCGCAATGTGTAGCGCGTATCTTGGACGAGTCTTTCAAGAGACGGCAATCCTTTTTGGGTCCGGTATTCTTCCCGGATTGCCTCTACCGCTCCGAATTTCAGCACGGCCTGGCGTCGCGCCTCCGCGGACGATAAACCGGCCCGAATATTTTCGGTAGTCTGCATCGCGAGATGCTCTTCAATTTCGGCCCGCAAGCGCTCTTCGTCTTGCTGTGTGCGCCTCCAGAATCCCAGCCGCTTAAACAATCGCCGCAGTGCCTTCATTTCAGATCCTCTGCTTTGGCCGCGAAGAATCGCCCGATGATTGCCGATGTCTGTTCCCAACCTCGGGTCTCGGCCTGCAATTGTTTGCGCCCGTCGCGTGTCAGCCGATAGAAGCGCGCTTTGCGGTTATTTTCGGAAGCGCCCCATTCGGAGGCGACGGAACCCTCCTGCTCCAGTTTCAGCAAAACGGGATACAGCGTGCCTTGATTCACCGTGAGAAGATCTCCGCTGATCTGCTCGATACGCCTGGCAATGCCATAGCCGTGCAGCGGCCCAAGCACATCCAGAGTTTTCAGCACCATCAGCGCCAGGGTGCCCTGCGGAACGTCCGTCTTCTCTTTCATATATTATTGGGTTTCCAACAGGAAGCATCGCACACTTCCATTGGGAAAGCAACAGTACCGCCGTATACTGATCTCTCTTTCTAAGACATCACTAAGCATCGACATGCTTAGCAGCCGCAGAGATGACTTGCCTGCTCTAAACTGAAGTGAGTGAAGATTCGAGAGCTGATGCGGCTCGTCGAAGCAGACGGTTGGAAGTGGGCCTGCCCCCTGGGGTGAGACAAACAGTTAAGACAGTGTTGACCGTTCGATGAAAAACAATCGACCGGCAAGACGACTTTAGGGCACAGTCGGAAGTGGCTGGTGAAGCGGAGGCGGGCGCTGCGGGAGCGCAAACCCGCCAAGGAATAGCCAGCCGGAAACTCATCCGAACGATGAGGCGGGGACGCCGGCGATGCTGGCGTCCTCATCGGATGGATAGATTTCCCGATGCCTAAAAAACTCATACAGAAAGCCGCCGCGTAGCGGTCTCGTTTTGTTGCGCCGCGAGATTGTCTTCGAACTCCGTGGGCGGTACATAGCCGAGCGCGGAGTGAAGCCGCTTTTCGTTGTAGATTTTCTCCAGGAACTCGCGAATCAACCGATGCGCCTCTTTCAAATCCCGGTATTCGCTGCGAAAAACCTCTTCGTATTTGAGCGTCTTCATGAACGATTCGCAGGCGGCGTTGTCCCAGGGGTTGCCTTTGCGCGACATGCTCACGCCGATTCCGTTCTCTTTGAGCAAGTCCGTGTAGTCGCCGCTGGCATACTGCGAACCGCGATCGGAATGGTGAACCAGACCCGGTTGCACGCTGCGCCGCGACAATGCCATTTGCAGCGCCGTCAATGTTAACTTGTCCTCCAAGGTCCGGTCCAACGCCCAGCCGATGACGCGTCGTGAGAAGGCGTCCAGGATGACGGCTAGAAAGACGAACTCCTCACGCAGCCGAATGTATGTGATATCAGCCACCCAAAGCTGGTCCACACCGGTCAGCACCATCGTGCGCGCCAGATTCGGGTAGACTCTGTGGCCGTGATTGGAATCGGTCGTCACGACGAACTTTCGCTTCCGGATGCACAGCAGATTGTCTTCCCGCAGAATCCGATACACGCGTTTGGGATTCGCCTTCCACCCGCAGCGCCGCAATTCCGCGGTGATTCTCGGTCGTCCGTAGCTCGGCCACTCCAATGCAATCCGTTGGATCGCATCGCGCAGATCCATGTCTGCGTCGTGGCTCGGATGAGCGTTCTCGTCGAAGCGATAGAAACTGGCGCGGCTTACGCGCCCGAGCTGTATCATGCGCTCCACTGTCAGCCCCCGGACGGCATTCATTTCTTCTTTGACCTTCCGGTAGACGGCGGATTTCCAGTCAACGCCTGCAGCATCCGCTGTTCCTCGATGCGCTGCAAGCACCCCTTCAAAAAATCGATCTCCAACGCCTGCTGGCCGATCTTTCTTTCCAATTCAGCGATCCGCCCTTCCGACCAACGTTGCTTCCCGTTGCCGGGAAACACATTGCCTGGGGCTTCTCGGAACTCGCGACGCCAGCGGTGCAGCACGTTCGGGTTAACTTCCATTCCCCGTGCTACCTCTGCAATCGATACGCCCTGCTCCAGCCGCCGTACGGCGGCTAATTTGAACTCTTTCGTGAACTGCCTGCGAGACAATCCCATTGACTCAATTCTCCATTCGATGAATTTTGAGCCTTAACCGTTTGTCTCAAATTTGGGGGCAAGTCCAAAGCATGTTCGAACTACTGGCAGTCATCGCCACTACAAGCATCCGTCCAAGCCAAACGTTGTTACGACCCGGCCATCCAGGTGATGACGTTCCTATCGGCACTTTGAAATCGATCCTAAAAGCGGCGACATTGGAGCATAAGAAATGAGCATCAAATACGCGGTTCTGTTTGAGAAGGCCGAGAACAACTGGGCTGCCTACGTTCCGGATCTTCCAGGCTGCATGACGACCGGCAAAACGCTTGAGCAGACGGAAATCAACATTCGGGAGGCGATTGAAGGACATCTAAGGACACTGCGAGATTTCGGCGATCCCATTCCGCAGCCGACCAGTCTGGCCAAAGAAGTGGAAGTGTCGCCAGCGGCTTGAAGTGCTTTACACTGCTTTATCGGAAAACGTCGCCTCGCCCCTCCTACCCCACCGCCTCCATCAACCCAAAAAAGCCTTCGGCCAACGTGGGATGAATATAAATAGCGCCCTTAAGCAGCGTGTACGGCTTATCGGCGAGCATCAGCGTGCTCAGAATCTGCACCAGCTCGCCGCCTTCTACCGATAAAATCGCCGCACCCAAAACGCGATCATTCGCCGCGTCCACTACGATTTTCATGAAGCCGTGCTGTCTCGCCGCGCTCGCGTGCACGCGCCACCCGGCTCATCGGCACTTTACCGATTTTCAACTTGCGGCCGTCCGCGCGCGCCGCTTTTTCCGTTAAACCGACGCGCCCCAACGTCGGATCCGTGTAAACCGCATAGGGCACAAGGCGCGTTCTAGTGCTTAGATTCTTACCTTCATACAGGTTGCCGTAAATGATCTGGTAATCGTTGTACGAAATGTGAGTAAACGCGGGTCCGCCATTGACGTCGCCGATGGCCCAGACGTTCTCCGTCAACGTCTGGAGCCTATCGTCTACAACGATGACCCCTTTCTCATTCGTGTTTATCCCCGCTTTGCCGAGATCCAAATCTTCGGTATTCGGCGTGCGCCCGGCCGCGACCAATAGGTGCGAACCTGCAATGGTCTGAGCGCCGGATCGCGTCTGGAACGTCAGCGAAATGCCGTCGTTCCTGCGTTCTGCTCTCGTCGCTCGCGCCTGAAGATGAAACACAATTCCTTCCGCTTCAAGGACGCGCTGCAGCTCGGCGGTCACGTCCTCGTCTTCGTTCGGCAGAATTCGCGGAGCGCTCTGGACAATCGTTACCTCACTTCCAAAGCGTCGGAACATCTGTCCGAACTCGAGCCCCACGTAACCGCCGCCTAAGACAATGAGATGCTCCGGCAACTTCTGCAGTTCGAGCAGGCTGACATTCGTCAGATACGGCACGCGATCCAGCCCTTCGATCAGCGGAACGGTGGGACGCGTGCCCGTATCGATAAAAATGCGCGTCCCCTCCAGGACCTCGGAACCGGCCTCAATGCGCCGCGGCCCCACGAAGCGAGCTCGCACGCGGTACAATTGCAGGTTTTCCTGTTTGCGGAATGTCGTTTCCCATCCGGAGCGAAAGCCTTCGACGATTTCGTTCTTGCGCTTCCATACGGCAGGCAAATCGACCCGCACCTCGCCCGCGTGTACGCCCCACCGCGTGGCAGTGCGCGCATAGTGAGCGACCTGCGCGCTCGCAACCATGGTTTTAGTGGGTGTGCAGCCGGTATTGATGCACGTGCCTCCTAACTGGTCCGATTCGATCAGCGCGACTCGTTCGCCTCTCTTTGCGATTTGCACGGCCAGCGGATTGCCGCCCTGACCCGACCCAATAACAATCGCGTCATACTTCACCGTCTGCTGCGTCATGAAAACTTGCTCCTCGTGCCACCGCGTCGAATAGAACCGGTATGCACCCGTCTTTTTACGTGGACGTGTAACCGTCGGCCCCTGCATCAATTCTTTAGGTTGAATCGCACCTAAAAAAGCATGGCACAAACGGGTCAAATTCCACGCAGGCAGTTTGGCAAAACGGGAGTCGAGGTCTCCGCGCTGGGCCTGGGTGGTCACCATTTGGGAGACGCCGAAGATCAGAAAACCGCCGACCGCATCGTGGCTCGCGCTATCGATGGAGGCGTCACTTTTTTCGACAATTGCTGGGAGTATCACCGGGGAAAAACGGAAGACTGGATGGGCGCCGCTCTAAAAGGAAAACGGCAACAGGTCTTTCTCATGACCAAGGTGTGCACCCATGGTCGCGACAAGGATCTGGCGCTGCGCATGCTCGAACAGTCCTTGCGCCGCCTCCAGACAGACCACCTGGACCTATGGCAGATTCACGGCGTCTCATTTGATAACGATCCGGCGCTGTTTATCCGGCCGAACGGCGCGGCGGAAGCGCTGGCCCAGGCAAAAAAGGACGGCAAGGTGCGGTTCGTGGGGTTCACGGGTCACAAAGACCCGCACATTCACCTCGCCATGCTGAACACAGGGTTTCCGTTCGATTCGGTTCAAATGCCGCTCAATCCGTTCGACGGGACTTTCCGAAGTTTCGAAAAACAGGTTCTGCCGGAGCTCAACCAGCGCGGCATTGCTGTGCTCGGAATGAAGCCGCTGAGCGGCGCCGGTCCAGCCATAAAAGCGGGCGTGCTTTCAGCCGAAGAATCGCTGCGCTATGCCATGAGCCTTCCCGTCGCCACCACCATCACCGGCATGGACAAGCTCGACGTCGTTGAACAAAATCTGCGGATCGCGCAAGGTTTTGAGCCTTTGGAAGAGCACGAAATGCAGGCTCTGCGGCAGCGTTGCCATCGCTATGCCGACGGCCGTTATGAACTCTATAAGGTCTCACTGAAGTACGACAATCCGGAAGCGCGTCTGGCGCACGATTTTCCGTTGGACATACAGCAAAAAGAAGTTAAGGAGATGGTGCGCGCTACGGACAATACCGGTAAGCCTTGGCCACCCGCGAAATAGATATGCGCGAAGCAAAAAGAGTGGACCGAAAGGGAAATACCCGCCGGACATTTTTGCAAGGCGCAGCGTGGTTTGGTGCGGGGATCGGCGCTCACTCACGAGCAGAACAGAAAGGTCAACAGGCAATGGCGAATGGCGGCGTTCCGAAACGGCGGCTCGGTAACACGGACCTTCAGGTCTCGATTCTCGGCGTTGGCGGCTTTCATCTGGGATCGGCAGAGAATCAGGACGAAGCCACCAACATCGTGCAGCACGCTCTCGATGCCGGTATCAACTTCTTCGACAATGCCTGGGAGTACCACGATGGCCAAAGCGAAGAATGGATGGGAAAAGCGCTGGGTTCGAGGCGCAACGAAGCAGTGCTGATGACCAAAGTCTGCACGCACGGCCGTGACAAAACGATGGCAATGCAGATGCTCGAAGAGTCGCTGCGGCGTTTGCGAACCGATCATCTGGACGTCTGGCAGATCCATGAAGTCGTCTATGAGAACGATCCCGATCTGATTTTCGCCCCGAACGGCGCTGCCGAAGCGCTACTGCAAGCCAAGCAGCAAGGTAAAGTGCGGCTGGTGGGATTCACCGGTCACAAAGACCCCTCGATCCATCTGCGCATGCTCGCGCACGGTTTCCCCTTCGATACCGTGCAGATGCCGCTCAATCCGTTTGATGCCACGTTCCGCAGCTTCGAAATGCACGTGCTTCCCGAAGCGCGAAAACGCGGAATCGCCGTCCTCGGAATGAAGAGCATGGGCGGAAGCGGCGAAATGGTGAAGCAGGGCGGCGTCACGCCTGAAGAAGCGCTCCGTTACGCCATGAGCTTACCGGTCGCGACCACCATCAGCGGCATGGAATCCATGGACGTGCTGAAGCAAAATCTCGCTATCGCCGCGAATTTCTCACCGTGGACAGACGCCGAAATGAACGCACTTCGCAATCGCTCGCGAGCGCTTGCGGGCGATGGCCACCTGGAGCTGTTCAAGACCACTACCATGTACGACGGTAAGATTGGGCGTGAGCAGCATGGCTTCCCCTCCGCCGAGGAACTGCCCGCGTAGTGCACGCTGCCACTATCAGTGGTTTCTCTGGCCGCGTGCATAACGCCCGTGACGTGGAGATCGTCTCGTAGTCTCGCATTGGAGAGGTCGTAAATGTGGATTGTTCACCTGGCGCTGCGCCGGCCGTACACCTTTGTCGTGTTTTCCATGCTGGTGCTCATCCTGGATGTGGTTGCGGCCATCGTCTCTCCGAAAGACATTTTTCCGTACATCGACATACCGGTCGTGAGCGTCGTCTGGACCTACAACGGCCTCACTCCCGACGACATGGAGAAGCGCGTCGTCACCGTCTGCGAGCGCGCCATGACGACCACTGTCAACGACATCGAGCATATTCAATCTGAGTCGTATTCAGGCGTCGCTGTCATCCGTGTTTTCTTTCAACCCAAGGTCAAAGTGGAAATGGCAGTGGCGCAGATCACTGCCATCGTTCAGACCATTCTGCGCGTCTTGCCGCTTGGCATTTTTCCGCCAAACGTTTTGAAATACGATGCCTCGAGCGTTCCCATTCTGCAGCTCGGCCTCTCCGGTCAAGGCTTAACGGAGCAGGACCTATACGACTTAGGGCTGAACTTCATTCGCACCCGCCTCGCCACCGTGCAGGGTGCCTCTCTTCCGCTTCCCTGGGGCGGAAAATCGCGCCAGATCATGGTGGATCTCGATCCCAATGCGCTCTACGCGAAGCATCTATCCGGAATCGACGTGTCCAACGCGCTGAATGCGCAAAATCTGGTTTTGCCGGCCGGCACGGCGCGAGTGGGCAATCTCGAGTACCTGGTTCGCGTTAACAGCAGCCCGCTCACCGTTGCCGAATTGAATAATCTCCCGATCCGTGCATCGAACGGCGCGTTGGTTTACATGAAAGACATCGGGCAGATACGTAACGGATTCGCGGTGCAGACCAACGTGGTACGAGAAAACGGGAAACGATCTGCGCTGCTGACCGTGCTCAAGAACGGCAAAGCGTCTACTCTCGACATCGTCAATGCGATCAAGAAAGCGCTTCCGCGTGTCAAAGCCGATCTCCCGAACGCGCTCCAGATTACGCCGCTGTTCGATCAATCGATTTTCGTCCGTACGTCCATCGACGAAGTGTTGCGGGAAGCCAGCATTGCGGCTGTGCTGACCGCGCTCATGATCCTGCTGTTCCTGGGAAGCTGGCGCAGCACCGTCATTGTCTGTATCTCGATTCCGCTCTCTATTTTGACTTCTCTCTGCATTTTGGCTGCGCTCGGCGAAACGATTAATGTCATGACGCTCGGCGGCCTGGCGCTAGCCGTCGGAATTCTGGTGGACGATGCCACCGTAGAAATCGAAAATACACATCGCAACTTAGGCGAGCCGAATAAATCGTTGGTTCACGCCATCCTGGACAGCGCAAGCCAGGTTGCCGCGCCCGCCCTCGTTTCTACACTCTCGATCTGCATCGTCTTTTTACCCGTGGTACTGCTCACCGGCGCCGCCAAATATTTGTTCACTCCGCTGGCGATGGCCGTCGTCTTCGCGATGCTCGCCTCGTATTTTCTTTCGCGGACGCTTTTACCGGCCATGATGCACTACCTGCTGCCCCCGGAAGTCGCGCTCTATCAGCCTGGTTCCGGCGAGGAGCCTGAAGAGGCCAGGAAATGGGTCTGGCGCGTGCATCGGCGTTTCGACCACCGCTTTGAAAAGTTTCGGGGGCGCTACAAGAACTGGCTGGAATGGAGCCTCCATCATCGAGCGGTGGTTCTGACCTTGTTTGCGATTTTCGTGCTCGGGTCGTCAACCCTGACTCTGGTGATCGGCCGCGACTTTTTCCCGTATGTTGATTCCGGACAGATGCGCCTGCACGTCGTGCCGCCGGTGGGAACCCGGATCGAAGAATCGGAGCTGGTTTTCGCCGCCGTCGAAGCCGAGATCCGGCGCGTTATCCCTTCCGACCGCATGGATCTGATCATCGACAATTTCGGACTTCCCAACGGTGGAATCAACCTCGGCTTTGGGAACAATGCAACCATCAGCAACTCCGATGGCGACATTTTAATTTCGTTAAAGCCGGGCAAGCGGGACACGCTCGAGCTCACGCGTCAGCTACGCGGGAAACTGCACGACAAGTTCCCGGATGAGATCTTCTTTTTCACTCCGGCGAACATGACCAACCAGATTCTCGATTTCGGCCTGCCCGCGCCGATCGATCTGCAGGTGGTGGGGCGAAACCCGGTGCAGAATTATCAGATCGCACTCAACCTGCTTCGCAAAGTGCAGGCCATTCCGGGCGCGGTGGACGTTCACATTCACCAGCAAGTCTCGTATCCCACTCTCCAGGTCAATGTGGATCGCGAAAAGGCGCAGCAGATCGGGCTGCAACAAAAAGATGTCGCGAACAGCATGTTGATTTCACTCTCGGGCAGCGGCCAGACGGCTCCCAACAATTGGTTGAATCCGCAAAACGGAGTGAATTACCAGGTGGTGGTGCAGAGCCCGCAATACCGCGTCGATTCCTTCGACGCGCTGCAGCGCACGCCCGTCACGGCGTCGGCTGGAACCAACAGCCAGCTATTGGCAAACCTCGCCACAATCAAGCGAGACGTTTCCGCGATTGTGATCGACCATTACAACATTCAGCCGACCTACGACATTTATGCGGACGTCAACCGAACAGACCTCGGCGGAGTGGCGGATCGGATTCACGAAATCATCAAGCAACAGACGAATCTGCCCGGCGGCACGTTCATCGATTTGCGCGGCGAGGTCTCCACGATGGAGAATTCGTTTTCGCGTCTCTTCCTGGGCATCGGCTTTGCGGTGGTCATTGTCTACCTGTTGATGGCCGTCAATTTTCAGAGCTGGCTCGATCCGTTTATCATTCTTATGGCGCTGCCAGGTGCGTTCTCGGGAATTTTATGGATGCTGTATCTGAC
The DNA here is from genome assembly GCA_963722935.1 of uncultured Acidobacteriaceae bacterium. Classification (GTDB taxonomy): domain Bacteria; phylum Acidobacteriota; class Terriglobia; order Bryobacterales; family Bryobacteraceae; genus Bog-105. The sequence goes on from CAVROY010000008.1 coordinate 302,992, forward strand.
CCAGACCACGTTCAGCGTCCCATCCTTAATGGGATCGATTATGACCATCGGCGTAGCGACCGCGAACTCGATTCTGCTGGTGGTCTTCGCCAACGATCATCGGGCTACGAAAGACGATCCGTTTGATGCCGCTCTCGAAGCCGGATTCACGCGCTTGCGGCCGGTTTTGATGACAGCTCTCGCGATGATTATCGGTATGCTGCCCATGGCGGTCGCGTTTGGCGAAGGCGGCGAGCAGAATGCCCCGCTGGGTCGAGCCGTCATTGGCGGCCTGCTGGTCGCTACCGTCTCGACCTTGTTCATCGTGCCGATCTTCTACTCGATGCTGCGCAAGAAAGCGCCCATCGACTACGACGAAAAGATCGACAAGGAGTACCGGAACGAGATTACTCCCAGCGGTGAGCCCGTACGCAGGCCAGGTGAGCCGAGGCCGCAGGAATCCTAAGAATGGCGAAGACGACAGAGCCGCTGGGCGACGTTCCGGACAAACAGTCGCCTGCGGAGAACGCTAAAAACGACGCCAACGACCACCGCGCGCGCCCAGGCCACTCGCCTCGCCATTGGCTGATCTTTGCCGGAATTGTGATCGTTGCGGTGGTGCTCATTATCTTGCTCGGTTGGCTCCCTCGGCACAAGCGTGATGAAAACATCAATCGCGAAGCCGAGCAGCGCAAACAGGAGCTGCCCCGCATACCGGTTCAGCAGGTTCGCCATTCTTCCTCCGCTACGGAGCTGATGGTCCCCGGAACTTCGTTGGCGTACACCGAAGCCTACATCTATGCGCGAGCGTCCGGGTATTTGACCCGCCGTCTGGTGGACATCGGCGACCGAGTGCATGAGGGGCAGCTTTTGGCGACAATCGACGCTCCGGATCTGGACAAGCAAGTGGCGCAGGCGCGATCCTCGCTCGCGCAAAGCGAGTCGAATCTGGCCCAGATGGAAGCGCAGCTCCATTTGCAAGCGGTGAACTGGGACCGTTACAAGGTTCTGGTGGGCAAAGGCGTCTTTTCGCGCCAGCAAGGCGATCAGCAGGAGGCCGACTATCGCGTGGCCGAAGCGAACGTCCATGCCGCCCAAAACACCGTGCAAGGAAATCGCGAGAATCTTGAGCGCCTGGTCGTCCTTCAATCGTATGAGCAGGTACGCGCGCCCTTCAACGGCGTGGTCACGGCCCGGAATGTGGATGTCGGGGCGTTGATTACCGCGCAAGGCACCGGAGCCGGTGTCTCGAACACGCCCCCAACTCCCGGAACGACAGAATCGGGCGTGCAGGGCAACAACGAAGGCGCTTCGGGAAGCGTATCGGCCCAGACGTCGCCATCCACCGGCGGGGCGCAAGGCGGGGAGATGTTCGGAATTGCCGATATCGGGCGCTTGCGCATCCTGGTCTCCGTGCCGGAAGCCTACAGCTCCAATGTCCGCCCCGGTCAGCGCGCCGAGCTTTTTTTTCAGGAGATGCCGAACGACCACTTCGAGGGGCGCGTGACGCGAACCTCATCGTCGATCGACCAGAACACGCGCACGCTGCTTGTCGAAGTGCAACTGCCGAACGCCGGGGCGCGATTGCTGCCCGGAATGTACGTGGTCGTGAATTTCGTGGATGTGAAAGCGCAGCCGCCCTTGATTGTGCCGGGCGCTGCCATTGTGATCCGGAACGGCCAGACCACCGTAGCGGTGGTTCGCGGCAAAGTGGTGCATTTCCAGCCGATACGCCTCGGACGCGATTTCGGAGAGGAGACCGAAGTGACTTCGGGATTGAAAGCAGGCGACGTGATTGCAACCACGGTGACGGATGAAATACGCGACGGCGCGCAAGTCGATCCGCAATATCCCAAACAATCACCGCAGCAGCAGGCCGGAGCGCGAAGCGACCAGGCTCCCGGCGAGTCCGGGCAGTACGGCAACCAGGGATTGGATAATCAGGCGCAGAAATCGGGTAAAAAGGGCGGCTCCAAGGGCAACTCGGGGAGCGGCAAGAAGCGGCAATGAGATCGACACTGATAGCCCTGCTCGTCTTTCTTGAAAGTGTCTCGTTCGGCCCGCAGTTGCCGCCCAATACTCCGCTTCCCGCCGACACTTCAACGGCCGCAGGGAAACCAGGCGTCTCCGGTCTGCTGCAATCGATTGAAAACGACAAGGGGGAGCCTAAAGGCGAAGCGGCGGCCATTCCGAAGCGCAAAGGACCGCTCGATTTCATTTCGATTTACCGTGACCCTCACGCGCCGCCGTTGTACCTGGGCGCAGCCGACCGCGCGCGCAGTCTCGTTCGCAATGGAGCCATTTATCTCTCCCTCTACGACGCCATTGCACTCGCGATCGAAAACAATTTGGATGTCGAAGTCGCGCGCTACGATCTTTCTATCGCTCATACGGAAAGATTGCGCGCCTCGGGTGGTGGAGATTTGCGAGGCATCGATTATTCCGTTGCTGAAGCTCCCACGGGAGTAGGTGGACCCGGCAGCCCGCTGCTCAACAGCGCCGCTTCCACCGTCACGCCCAGCACGCCAACCGTCAACGATCTCACTTCGCTCAACATCCTGACGGAAACTCAGACCGACTTGTCCGTCCAGCAGCCATCCGGCTACGCGGCGGGTCCCACCGTGCCTACGTTTCAGCCCACTCTGATTGGCCAGAACACCTATTTCCAGCGCGAGAACACGCAACTGCTAACTGGCCTTGGCTCCAGCGTGCCCACCACCACCGGCCCACTCCATTTCGTGACCGCCAACTACGCTTTGGTCCAGGGCTTCAGTTACGGAACGCAACTCGAAGTGGATCTCAACAATGCGGCCCAGGTGCTGTATGGCGATCGGAACCAATACGATCCGTTCGCGGCTCCGAATACATCTATCACCGTCAGCCAGCCGCTCCTGCGCGGTCGCGGCCGGGACATTAGCCTGCGTTACATCCGCATTGCCGCAATCAACCAAAGGATTTCGCGGCTGCTGTTCTATCAGCAGCTCATCGCCACCGTCTACGGAGTCGCGCGGCTCTACTATGATCTCGTCAGCTTGAATGAGAATGTGCAAGTGCAGCGCGAATCGCTCACCGCCGCACAGAAATTGTATGAGGACGACAAGGCGCAAGTGGAGCAGGGAACACTCGCACCACTCGAGCTCACGCGGGCGCAATCGCTGGTCACATCGACGCAGCTTGGCGTCATTCAGGCCGAAGGTTTGGTGCGCCAGCAGGAAGTCATCCTGAAATCGCAGCTTTCGCGGCGCGGAACAGCCGATCCGATACTCGCCAACCTGCCGATTGTCCCGACCGACCCAATCCATATTCCGCCCGTCGATGAGCTGCGGCCCCTTGAGGATCTCGTGACTGCGGCGCTTGCGATGCGTCCTGACCTGGTGCAGGCGTCGCTGCAGGTCGAAAGCGGGCACATTGCCCTGAAGGCCTCGATGAATGCGGCCAAGCCCGAGGTGGATGTCGTAGCCAATTTTCAAACCAAGGGCAGCAGTGAGTTGCCTTTCACGACGCTCGGTACTCCGGGCACGGGCCTGATTACCGCTCCAACCGACCTCGGGCTAGCCGGCCTGCGCACGTCGAGAATTTACCAGGCCGGCGTTCAATTCAATTTGCCGCTCAAAAATCGTGTCGCACAAGCCGACGCCGCTCGCGATCTGCTCCAGGTGCGGCAAGCCGAGGCGCGCACGCAAGTATTAGCCAATCAGGTACGCGAAGAAATTGAAAACTCCGTCATCGCGCTTCAGACCGCGCGCTCCGCTCTCGTCGCTGCGATTCAGAGCCGTCAATACCAGGAGCAACTGGTCAACGCCGAACGGGACAAGCTCTCCGTAGGCGCATCCACAAACTTTTTGGTGATCCAGCAGGAAAGTTATCTGGCGCAGGCCCGCTCGACCGAAGTCGCGGCGCGCAGTGTCTGGATCAAGGCGCGTGTCGCGCTCGACCGTGCCGTCGGCGATTTGCTCGAGAAGAACGGCGTTACGTATGACGACTCACTGCAGGGCGACCTTCCGCACCGGCCTTAGAAGCTCTCCGCAAAAACTTACGTCGCTTGTAACGCATTCGCAATCGCGAGCGAAATCCGTTCCCACTGGTCCGCCTCTGTCGCCAGTTGGCGCCTGCCCGACCTCGTCAGCCGGTAAAATTTAGCGCGCCGGTTGGTTTCCGATTCTCCCCATGAAGACGCCAGCCAACCCGCTTCTTCCATCCTGTGCAAAGCTGGAAAAAGAGAGCCCGGTTTGACCTCAAACGTTTGCTTTGTGATCTGCCCGATGCGGCGCGAGATTCCCATCCCATGCAGCTCTTCCAGTGCAAGAGCCTTCAAGATCAATAAATCTAGCGTCCCGTGGAGAAGATCTGACCGGCCAGCCGCCATCGCATTCCTATAGAAGATCTATAAGAAGCATCGCAAATTCCTTATAGGCTGTCAATAGCAAGTCGTTATTCGGCCTTCACCGCCGGAAGCGCCACAAGGTGCTCGGCGATGAACCAGACCTGCAATTCGTTTGTGCGGATGATTTCGCTGACCAGCAGATCGTTGGTGCCGTCGTCGCCCGCCTTATCCGCTGTCTTGGCGAATTCGTGCGCTTCCTTCAAGATCAGCTCATGCGCTTCCAGTAAACGCGAAAGCTGCACTGGAACTTCTTCGCGATGAATGGGCGGACGTTCGACTCGCGTCTGTTCCGCGACATCCTGAGGCATCGCAATCGCGACTCCGCCAAGCGCCTGAACACGCTCCGCGATGGTATCGACCAGCTTGTCCTGTTCTTCATAATGCTTATCGAGCAGCAGATGAAGCTGGTAAAACGTATGTCCGGATACCTGCCAGTGATGCTTCTTGTACATCTCCCGAAGCATCACCGTGTCGGCGAGCACCTGGTTCAGATTGCGCGTGCTCTCCAGGCGCACGCTGGCGGGAAGCGCTGCCGGAAGTTCGAGCACCGTGCCGTACTCCTGCACGATCTTTCCGCGTTGTCCCAGCAACGGTGCCGCCGGTGCTACGTTTGAGTTTCTGGACTCGGTCTTGGTATGTGCCATGATCACCTGACTGATGGATGCAGTCCAAGGCGCACGCGCGTCATCGGAAACTGCGAGTCTACTTAAATTCCAGGATTTCTTTTTCTTTTGCCTTGGCGGCCTGATCGATTCTTGCGATCTGCGCGTCCGTAAGCTTCTGAATCGAGGCGAGCGCCTGACGCTCGTCGTCTTCGCTGATCGACTTGTCTTTCAGCATTTTCTTCAGATCTTCGTTTGCCTCCCGCCGAATGTTGCGAAGCCCCACGCGGCGCTCCTCGGCGATATGGCTCAGCTTTTTTGCCAGGTCGCGCCGTCGCTCCTCCGTCAGCGGTGGAATGGGAACACGCACGATCTTGCCATCGTTCGACGGGTTCAGGCCCAGGTCGGAGTTCCGTATCGCTTTTTCGATCTCGCGAATTTGTGACGTGTCCCACGGTTGAATGGTGATCATCGCGGGCTCGGGTACATGCAGTTGCGCCACCTGGTTCAGCGGAAGCGGTGAGCCATGATAATCCACGCGAATGCTGTCCAGCAGGCTGATCGACGCCCGGCCCGTGCGGATGTGCCCCATTTCCTGTTGCAGATCCGAGAGTACTTTATCCATCCGCGTCCGCGCGTTCGCTTCCACTTCTCTGACGTTCTTGAACGTGCTGCTGGGAGGAGCTGTATGAGTGTCGTTTTTCATATCCGGATTGCGGGCGATCACCGAATGACGGTCCCGATTGGCTCGCCCATCGCCATTCGCATTATATTGCCGTGCACCTTCAGATCGAAAACCATAATCGGCATATCGTTGTCGCGGCACATTGCCACCGCGGAAGCGTCCATCACGCCCAGAGCTTTCGACAGCACTTCCGTATAGCTGACTTCGATGTACTTCACCGCTTCGGGCCACTTCTTCGGGTCTTTGTCGTAAACGCCATCGACGCTGGTCGCTTTGGCAATAATTTGCGCGTGTATTTCGAGACCGCGCAAGGTCGCCGCAGTATCGGTCGAGAAATACGGATTCGACGTTCCGGCTGCGAAAATCACCACGCGGCCTTTTTCGAGATGGCGAATCGCGCGGCGGCGGATGTAAGGCTCCGCGACCTGGTGCATTTCGATGGCAGTCATCACCCGCGTGGGAACGCCCAGCCGCTCCAGCGCATCCTGAAACGCCAATCCGTTGATAACCGTGGCGAGCATGCCCATATGGTCTGCCGTGACCCGATCCATAGCGTAGGCGGCGGCCGCGACCCCGCGAAAAATATTGCCTCCGCCCAGGACCAGCCCGATTTGCACGCCGGCGTGAACTACTTCGGCCACCTCGCAGGCGAGCACGCTCACGCGATCCGGATGCAGGCCGAAGGAAAGAGGACCCGCCAAAGCTTCACCGCTGATTTTCAAGAGAATGCGCTGATATTGTGGCATCGCTTTTGTGGCACGTCCTCCATCCGGGCCGGCATGCCCGGTCCTTCCATCAAATCTATGCGGTCACGGGAAGCGGGCTGGCTTCTATTCCCGGCGCATCGCCCGCGTCGCCGACTTTGTAACGCACGAACCGCGAGATCGTCAGATTGTCACCCAGCGTCGCGCCCGCGGTTCGAATCAAGTCGCTCACCGAAATCGCGTTATCGCGGATGAACGGCTGCTCGAGTAGGCACACCTCTTCGTAGAATTTGCTCATGCGGCCTTCCGCGATGCGATCGGCCATTTTCTCCGGCTTGCCTTCGTTCAGCGCACGCTCGCGTTGAATGCCGCGCTCCTTCTCCAGCACCTCCGCTGGAACGGACTCCCTGTTCGGGAACTGCGGATTCGCCGCCGCCACTTGCATCGCGAGATCGCGAACCAGCGTCTTGAACTCGTCCTTTTGCATCACCGCATCGGACTTGGTCTTGATTTCAAGCAGAACGCCGATCTGGCTGCCGGCGTGTATATAGGTTCCCACCACCCCGCTGCCGTTCAATTCATACAGAGTGAAACGCGAGATGCTGATGTTCTCGCCGAGTTTGGCGATCTTCGTCTTCACCAGTTCCCCGACCGTCGTGTTCTGATCTTTGCTGAACTTCTGCTCGTACAGCGCCTCGTGCGCTTTGAAATTCGCGCGCTCGGCTTCCGTGACTTCTTCGATGCGCACGGCCTTCGGCTTGGTCTCGGCGATGTGCGCCGCGATATCGGCCGCCAGTGATTTGAAATCGTCCGTCCGGGCCACGAAGTCGGATTCGCAGTTCACTTCTACCAGCACCCCGAGCTTCGCACTCGAGCCGATAAAGGAAACGATCAAACCCTGCCTGGTCGCGCGGCTCTCTTTCTTGGTCGCAGAAGCGATGCCCTGTTTCCGTAGATAAGTCACCGCCGCCTCGAGGTCGCCATTTGTGGCGACCAGCGCTTTCTTGCACTCCATCATGCCTGCGCCCGTCATGTCGCGTAGTTTTTTGACTAACTGGGCGTTAATGTCTGCCATTGTTTTCTTTCTTTTTAGCTCGCTTTAGCGCGATAAATGTTGGGCGACCGAGCCCTCACAGACCGGCCGCCCGAAAATCAGCGCGAACGATTTACTTTTCGACGAGCGTCGTGCTCCCGACAGGTTCCTCAACCGGCGCCTCGCTGCCCGGCCCTTTGCGCGGTGGAGCCTCGGGTTCGTTGCTGGTTGCCAGGCTCTCCGACATCAACTGCTCGGCGTACTTGGGATCCATATACTGCGTGTACTCTTCGGGAGTTTGTTCCGCGGCGCCTTCATCGTCGCTGACGATCTTTTCGGCCGTGAACTCCTGTTCGGTGGCCAGCGACTTGCCTTCCGCCACCGCATCCGCGATCTTCGTAGTGAAGAGCCGGATCGCCCGTAAGGCGTCGTCGTTGCCCGGAATCACATAGTCCACTTCATCCGGATCGCAGTTGGTATCCACCACCGCGACAACCGGAATGCCGAGCTTGCGCGCCTCTTTCACCGCGATGGATTCCTTGTTGGAATCCACCACAAACAGCAGATCGGGCAGGCCATTCATGTCTTTGATACCTGCGAGATTCTGCTGCAGATGTTTCCGCTCCCGCTCCAGCCGGCCGACCTCTTTCTTGGCCCGGCCCTCGTACGCGTTGTCGGTCAACATCGCGTCCAGGTCTTTCAATCGCTTGATGGAACGCTGAACCGTCGAAATATTGGTCAATAGACCGCCCAGCCAGCGTTGATTCACATAAAACTGGTTACAGCGTGTCGCCTCTTCGGCGATAGCCTCTTGTGCCTGGCGCTTGGTCCCCACAAACAGCACGGTCTTTCCCTGCGCGGCCATTTCACCGACATACCGCATCGCATCTTTGAAGAGCTTCAGAGTCTTCTGCAGATCGATGATGTAAATGCCGTTACGTTCGCCAAAGATGTACTCTTTCATCTTTGGATTCCAGCGCTTGGTCTGGTGCCCGAAGTGAACGCCGGCTTCGAGCAATTCTTTCATCGAAATCGATGGCAACCTGCCTCCTATGATTCGTTCAACCGTTCCCGATCCAGGATGCACGCGGCCCAAAGCGGAATTTGCGCGAGCTGAATCGTTCCCGGGTTAGCAAGCGCCTCGCCGGTGGGGACGGGGCATTGCGAAATGATGCGAGCACGTACGCGGGCCTTGCCCGGGTGCCTGTTCGCGGATGGAAGCGGAGAGAACGTACTAGCGTTTCGAGAACTGGAAGCGCTTGCGCGCACCCTTCTGGCCGTATTTCTTCCGCTCATGAGCGCGCGCATCGCGCGTCAGTAATCCGAGCCCTTTCAACTTGCCTCGTAGCTCGGAATTGAATTCGATTAAAGCGCGGGCGATGCCCAGGCGAGCCGCCCCGGCCTGTCCGCTGATCCCGCCGCCATGGGCCAGGATCAACACATCGAACCGGTCCGCCATTTCCGTCGCCAGCAGCGGCTGCCGCACATACGCGCGCGCCGATTCGTTGACGAAATAGTGTTCGAAGGCCCGGTGATTGACCGTGATTTGACCTTTTCCGGGCCGCAGAAAAACCCGCGTGGTCGCGGTCTTGCGCCGCCCGGTTGCTAACTGTTGAACTAACTTCGCTGGCAAATTCTCTTCCTTATTCTTCCTGTCAGACCGTCAGCGCGACGGGTTTTTGCGCCTGGTGCGGATGATGTTCGCCGGCGTAAACTTTCAACTTCCGGTACATTTGCTTTCCGAGCTTCGTTTTAGGCAGCATGCCGGAAACCGCCAGCTCGATCATGCGTTGTGGACGGGTCTCGCGCATCCGGCGCGCGCCCGTCTCCACCAGGCCGCCCGGATATCCGGTATGGCGGCGATACATTTTCTGGTTTTCTTTACCGCCCGTGAGCTTCACTTTGGCGGCATTAACAATAATGACGTGATCCCCGGTATCGATGGATGGGGCATACGTCGGTTTATGCTTGCCCATCAGGAGCATAGCGGCGCGGCTGGCGATTCGCCCCAGAACCGCATCGCTGGCGTCAATCACGTGCCAGGCACGCACAATGTCATGCTTGGACGGAACCTCAGTGCGACTGGACAAACTTCTTCTCTCCGCTCGAAAGATTCGAACAATTCAGTCTAGCGAATCTATAACTTAGCTGTCAAACGAGTCGGACCCGGGATAGTGGCTCAGTTTGAGCATGACTCCTGATTTCAGCTCGGTCCCACGTCGCGAAAAGTTTTTTCTCCAAAGGGATTCTTCGGTTTAGGGGCAAAACTGGGTCCCGATGCAGCATTCGACAGCTAACCCTGGAGGCGGATGCGGAGATGCTTCAAGCATTGACGGTATCTGATGGCATCGAACGCCATTGCGGCTACGAGCCCTGCTTAACGAATTCTCATCGAAAGGAAATCTATGACATTTTCCCAGAAACGATTCTCTGTTCTTATTGGCGGCATTTTCGCCTTATCTCTGACGACCACCGCGCAAAGCAATCCTACCTATCCGTTCCTCGATCAGATCCAGGTGCGCTCCGGGAGCGGACCCGCTACCATGCTGCTCGCGATTGTCAACGGCAAGATCGCCACCGTCCAGCTTGGCTCGGGTCTCACCCTCAACACCTCGACCAATCCTCCTACGCTAACAGTCAGCGCAAGCTCTGCATTGACTCCGCAAGTCGAAAGCTACACCTATACCGCAGCAGCAACCTCGCAGACGTTGAAGTTTATTCCAGTGGCGAGTGTTCCCATGATTGTCGCGCGAAATGGTGTGGTCCTGACGGCGGGCGTTGATTACGCCTCTCCAGCAAGTGGCGCCACTGCTATCAGCTTCACGGTAAATGGCGCAACTACCTCGAATGCTCCGGCATCGGGAGATACCTTCGTCTTCTACTACTCGCACTAATCGAGCAAGCTAGTGGGTCAGTTTACATCAGCCTGACCCACTAACCCGGTATGGCTCAATTTAGAGCATCGTGGCATGGGGGCGTTTACTGCCCGACGCAGGGAACGCCTCGGCATTCATAGCTTATGACGAACTTTTCAGGATTCTTAGACAGCAGGTAAGCCTGTTCTGGCCAACCTCCTCAAATCTCCGGCAGCGGACAGAACGCGCCTTCCGAGAAACCTTCCGCCTGCACTCCGAATACCCGGTTGAATCGCGCGCGATGATTCTCCCAGCCGATCGCTGTCGCCAGCTCGGCAAGCTGCCGTTCACCAAATTCGCGACGAAGAGCGGCGAACAGCTCATCATCCACCGATGCGGGTGTCCGGGTCATCGCCACCGCGAGCCGCAAGACAAGTTTCTCGGCATGGCTGAACGCCTGGCTCGTCTCAAACGTCCCCAAATCCTGTAACTGCCGCTCACTCATCCCGGCCTTTCTGCTCACGGCAGAATGAATATCGATTCAGAACGGACAGCCCACCAGCATCGCAACCTTCAATTGCACCAGTTCTTTGAGCGCAAAGGGTACCGATTTAGCGGACGCGCAAACAGCGTCCATCCAGGTGGTCGCCAACAGGCCGCCCGTGTCGTAGGCCGCAAGCGTCTTGGATTTCGGAACCAGCCCGATGCGCTTTTTAAGCCTTCGATAAACCAGTTTCGCAATCCATCCTGCCTTGGAAGTGCTTACGCCTTGAACTCGATTCATTTTTTTCTACCTGGAAGAGTTCGAGCCCGATCGGCATCCGGCCGGCAGCGGGTGACGTTTGCGTCGCACTGCCAACGCCAACAGGCCCAGCAGCCCACCACCGAGCAGCATCCCGCTCTGTGGCTCCGGGATGTTAGGGAACCAGACTCCAGGATCTCCCTGGACCTTACCCCCGGCGGGGCACAAGCCGGCGTTGTGGTCGGTGGTCAGCGCGGTTTGGTCCTCGCTTCCGGCTGAGCCCGATACTGTCGATATCGTGTAGTCGCAATAAAAGTTGTTTGGGTTTTCGCCGGGCATTGCGGGGTACGAAGCAAAGAACGCCTCGCTGATGTCCCAAGACGTGATATTCCCCACCGCACCGGTACCAATCTCAACGATCGGGGGAGGCAGAAACAGGAACTCGCCAACCGGGAATCCCCCCTTATCCGCTGGAGGCGGTGTATCCCCGTCGCTGATCGAAAAAGAAGCAAGATCGGCCGATATGTTCGTCCCGGGTGCCAAATTGTCTAACTGTGCGTTTGTCAGTGTCGTCTCGAATGTTACCAATATGGCGTGTGCTCCATACGGGTTGCCTTTGTATGTGTAGGTCAAATCCGCACGCAGTGAACGCGGCAGTATCAGGCACAGCAAACCGCTCAGAACGACAATCTGCGCTCTAGATTTCATCGACGTCTCTTCATTGAAAGGGGAGTATAGCAGCGGCATGCAGCTCCTCAGCCACGCGCAGAAAATGCTATTCTCGCTTCTCGACCCCTCATGAGGAGACAAGTCCAGTGATATCGAATCGCTCCGTACCCGCCGACACGTTGCTGCCCCATGTTGTTTATCGCGATGTCACCGAGGCCATTACCTGGTTGACCAAAGCATTTGGCTTCAGCGATCACTATCGCTATGGCGAGCCCGGTGGACAGCTCAGCGGTGCGCAGATGCATCTCGGGAACGCCTGGATCATGCTCAGGAAGGCCCGGCCCGGCGATGCAACTCCCGCGCAATTAGGATACGGAACCCAGAGCCTCACCGTATTCGTCGAAGATGTCAATCTCCATTTCGAAAAAGCGAAATCCGCGGGCGCCAGAATCATCGAGGACCTTCATGAAACGGTTTATGGTGAATTGCAGTACGGAGCTGAGGATCTCGACGGCCACCATTGGCTCTTTTCGAAGCATGCCCGCAACGTGAGCCCTGCCGATTGGGGAGCCACAATTTCTCAGCCTGCAACCATTGCGGCTCAGATTTCTCCCATGTTGGCCGTCAGTGATGGCAACGCCGCGATCGAGTTCTACCAAGCCGCATTCGGCGCGACCCTCCTGTGGCATCTCGACGGCGGCGGCCACGTCGTTGCCGGATTACTGGTGAATGGCGCGCAGTTCTTCCTCGCGCAGGAGTCGCCGCCTTACGGGACCCGGAGTCCGGCCGCAGCCGGTTTCACCACCGTCCGGATCGAGCTGTTTGTAGACGACCCGATCGCGGTGCACAAGCGCGCTTTAGCCGCCGGAGCTATCGAACGAAGTCCTGTCATCGAGCACAGCCACTCCACAACCGGGCCGCGTCCCATAAAGCGGATGCTCCAGGGCGCCCTGTTGGACCCGTTTGGTCACATGTGGCTCATTGGAAAGTTTCTGGCGTAGGGATGCCGATTCGTCATCTGCCTCTGTGGCATTTGTTTGACGGGAGTGGATCGCGCACCGAAGGCGATGAAAATTGCGCGCACCAACGCCCTCGGACGATTTTCGAGAGTGAGTGAGAAGCGTTTGGCAGGTGATCTGAGGCCACGCCCACGCGAGGAAAGGCGCGTACAAACCCGCAGGTCTCCACACGCCTCGTTTTTTGTAAACCTGGATTCTACGCCAGGGCGACTTGTTCGGCTTGCAGCCCCTTTGGCCCGTTCTTGACTACAAACGAAACGCGCGCCCCTTCATCTAAACTGCGATACCCGCTCGCCTCGATTGCGGAGAAATGGACGAAGACATCTTCGCCGTTCTCGCGCGCGATGAATCCAAATCCTTTCGAAGCGTTGAACCACTTAACGGTCCCGGTTTCTTTCATATGTTCTCTCTTTCTTGCCGACCAAAACCTTAACAAATCAATTGAAAAATCGCGAGATGCTCACCGAAAAGGTAGGCCATACTTTGAGAGTTCAAATGACAGAAAGGAATTTACGTGCTTCTAAAAGATAACCGTCATTGGGCGCTTTTGTCAAATGATGCAACGGCATCCGAAGCCCAGAGCTCGCCAGCAAGCCCTCGCCAGCAAGAGCTCGCCAGCCTAGACCTCGACCCTACGACTGCACTTTGCGGATCACGCTCCCGAGTTTCGCCCGTTCGTCCGGGGTCATTCGAAGGTAATCGGCATTGGAGCGAACCGGAGGTCGCTGGCTCGTCGTCTCGGCGATCTTCTCGGCGCTCGCGCGATTCTGAGCGATCCGGGCCGCGGTCCGTTCCGCCGGAGTCATCAGGTGATAAGGCTTGTTCATGGTGGGGTATCTTCATGATCTCGCATCTGTAATCTCCGCCGCTACCTCATTCCGCCGTCGCCGCCCCTAACTGCGAGCAATATAACGCTTAGCAGTCGATTTGCCGATAAAGCTCCTTTACCCTGCCTTCCGCAGGTTCTAAGGAGATCTCCCTGAGAATTCGAATCCCGCTTCTGACGTCGGCTGCCTTGCTGCTCTGTCTCTCGGCAACCGCGTTCGCCACCAACTGCTCAACCACCCCCACCAATTGCGCGGTGAGCAGCGTCGGCAGCTTGACGACGTCAAATGCCGCTCCGCAGTACAACACCACCTTTACCGTTCAGAACATGAAGGGTACAGTCTCGAACGTCAGCATCGTCTTTAACAGTTGGAACCTGAACGGCGGTTACCCGAGCGATTTCTATTTCGAGCTCATCTCTCCCGATGGAAAGGCGTTCGATCTTCTTGGCGGGCTAAACGAGGGTTGTGTTGATACGCAGACTTCAACCCTAACCATCACGTTTTCCGATTCCGGAATCCAACTGCCACAGGACTGCAATAGCGACTATAGCTTCACTTTCACCAATAACGCCACCTATAAGCCCGACGTGGACCAATATGGATATGGGTGTCTCGATTTCAGCGGCAATCACCCTGCGAGCTGTCCCAGTGATCAAGGATCGGGTACGTTCGCGAGCGTCTTCACCGGTGCTACCCCGAACGGCACCTGGACGATTTACTCTTCCTGGGAACCTGAGGACGCCTATGACAACGGTACGATCTCCAGCCTCACCTTGAATCTCACGACGGAGGTCACGCAAACTGCCACTACGACAACCGTAACCCCCAGCGCTAGCCAGGCGTTTACCACCTCGCCGAACAATACCATCACCTATACCGCCACTGTGACTTCCGGCGGCAACCCGGTCACCGAAGGCCAGGTTCAGTTCTCCGATAACGGCGTGAACATCGGCTCCGCTATCGCAGTCAGCAGCGGCTCCGCGCAGTATGACGCCATCTTCATCAGCGGCACTCCCGAGGGAGTGCATAACATCACCGCCTCGTACACAGACACGAATACTGGTCCGCTATACGAAGCCAGCGACAACACCGCGAATCCGGCGCAGGTCTTCGTCAACAATCACACCTCCATCACCGGCGCCACCTTTTGCAACAACGGCAATATCGGTGTCGTCGCAGGCGGCGGCGGAGTCGATAGCACGACGCCGTACCCACAGCACGTCTTCGTTACCGGCCTGACCGGCGGCCTCGCATCGGTCAATCTGCAGGTGAACAACATTACGCAGACGAGTGGTTCTTTCAGCGATCTCGATTTCCTGCTCGTTTCACCCAGCGGCAAAGCCTACGTCCCCATCGCGGCTGCGGGCGCGAACTCCGCTGTTTCTGGCCTGAGTCTCACCATCTCCGATAGCGGCGGCGCCTATCTTCCGGCGGGAACCAATCCGTCCGCTGGCACCTACCTGCCCACCGATTACAACTCCAGTCTGACGTTCCCGAATGCGGGCGGCAGCACCCTCGACAGCCCGCCTGCGAGCGGTTATTTCCTGCCGTTCAATCGGGGTGTAGCCGGCATGAACACCACTTTCTCCAGCGAAAACCTCGACGCGACTCCGCTCAGCCAGCAACAGTGGAGTCTTTACGTCGCCAGCCGAAACAACGGCGACGGCACCACCATCGGTGGATATTGCCTGAGCTTCCTGACCAACGGCAACACACCCAGCACGACCAGCCTCGCGGCCAATCCGAACCCGGCGTCGAGCGGCGCCACCATCACCCTGACCGCGCACGTAACCGCGGGCAGCAACCCCGTGACCACCGGAACCGTGACGTTCTACAACGGCGCCATCCAACTGAATACGGCGAGTCTTGATGGCAGCGGCAATGCCACTTATTCGAGTGTCTTCACCGAAGGCACTTACAACCTCTCGGCTCAATACAGCGGTCTCCAGGGGCAATTCAATGAGAGCGCAGGCTCCACCAGTCTGGAAGTGGATAACCCCACCACCATGACCACGACCGGCACGAATTCCTACTCGTTTTGCAATGCCGGCCCCATCGATATCGCCGCCAACACCGTTCCCGTCCAATATCCCTCGCGCGTCTTCGTGACCGGAATCGCCGGCGTCATCTCGACTCTGGCCGTTTCGGTCGATGGCATAACGTATCCCACCCCGGATGATCTCGAAATGCTGCTCGAAGGTCCCGGCGCGCCAACCGACAACATCGTTTTCTGGGGGAATATCGGCAGTGGCGCCTCCGCGTTCAGCGACCAGAACTTCACCATAGAAGACGGACAAACCGCGCTGCCTTCAGTCGGCTCTTTTAGCGGCGGAACGTATTCCGCCGCCGCGTATTCCGGCCCGCCCTCGGTCGCATTTCCGTCGCCCGCGCCGGGTTCCGGTAGTTTGAATTTCGCCGCCAACTCAGGCAGCGCTACCTTCTCGGGCGAGTTTGCAACCCAGCCTGCGAATGGGACCTACCAGTTTTTCGTCTACCACAACGCCAGCGGCAGCACCGGCACCATCGGCTCGCACTGCGTCAACATCACCGTGACACCCCCGGTACTGACTCTCTCAAAGACGCACAGCGGCAGCTTCACGCAAGCCGATACCGCCGATACGTACACGATTACTGTTGCTAACAGCGGCCCCGGCTCGACGGCCGGAACACTCACCCTGACCGATACGCTTCCCACCGGCTTAACCGCAACGGCGATGAGCCAAACTGGCAGCACTGGAGGAGGAACCGGTTCGGACTGGAGCTGCACCGTCGGCACCACCACCTGCACACGCAGCACGGCAATGGTGAGCGGCGAAAGCGACACCCTTACGCTGACGGTGAGCGTCGGCTATAACACCGCAACGGGTGTCAACGCCGTCACAAACTCGGTCTCGGTTTCCGGCGGCGGCATCTCGGCCACGCAGACCGCGAACGATCCGACAACCATCGTTCAAGGGACGTCATACACACTCACCAGCGGCGTGAGCCCGTCTAGTTCGGGCACGGTCACTGCCAATCCCACCAACAGTACAGGATTTGCGGCGGGTCATTACATACCGGGCACGACCGTGACTGTTACCGCAAATCCGGACGCCGGATACGTCTTCTCGAGCTGGAGCAGTAGTCCGGATTCGGTCGTGAACTCTAACGCGAGCTCAACCGCCATCACGATGAATGCTAACGAGAGCGTCACCGCGAATTTCGCTCCGGTACCTTCGTCGATCAACCCGACTGCCGGCACACCGCAGAGCGCAACGGTCGGAGCGGCGTTTCTAAACGCTCTCCAAGCTACGGTGACGAATGCCGGTGGAATTCCTGTGCCCAACGTGCTGGTGACATTCACAGCGCCGGGATCGGGCGCCAGTGTCACATTTCCGGGTGGAAACACCGCGACCACGAATGCACAAGGCGTCGCCAGTGTATCTGTCACGGCGAACACCATCCCGGGCTCTTACACCGTGCAGGCCGCTGCTTCCGGTGTGGCAACCAATGCGAGTTTTTCGCTGACCAACAACGCAGGTGCAGTCTCGAGCATCAGCATCACCGGCGGCAATAATCAGGCGGTTACCGTCGGTACTGCGTTCTCCCCGCTTCAGATCCTCCTAAAAGATTCGTACGGTAACCCCGTCCCGAGCACAATGGTGACCTTCACCGCACCGGGAACAGGCGCCAGCGGAACCTTCAGTAACAGCACCCACACCATCGCGCTTGCCAGTGCTGGAAACGGCACCATCTCGGCCTCTGTTACGGCGAACACCACGGCCGGCGGCCCTTATAGCGTCACCTTATCTGCGACCGGAGTCGCGTCGCCGCCGAGCTTTTCCCTCACCAACAATCCGGGCACAGCTTCGAGCATCAGCATCACTGGAGGCAACAATCAGTCGATCGCCGTCGGCACTGCGTTCTCGTCGCTTCAGATCCTGCTGAAGGACACATACAACAATCCCGTGCCGGGTGCCAGCGTGACCTTCAGCGCCCCCGCTACAGGCGCCAGCGGAACATTCAGTAACAGCACCAATACGATCGCGCTCACGACCGGCGCGAACGGCACAATTTCCGTCCCGTTTACCGCCGACACGGCAGCCGGCGGCCCGTATAGCGTCACTTTATCCACAGCCGGAGTCACGTCGCCTCCCAGCTTCTCGCTGACCAACAATGCGGGCACAGCTTCGAGCATCAGCATCACGGGAGGCAACAATCAGGCGGTCGCCGGTGGAAGTGCATTTTCTCCACTTCAGATCCTGCTGAAGGACACGTATAACAATCCTGTGCCGGGCGCAACCGTGACCTTCACCGCACCGGCAACGGGTGTCAGCGGAACCTTCAGTAACAGCACCAATACGATCGCGCTCACGACCAGTGCAAACGGCACAATTTCCGTGCCCTTCACCGCCAATACGACGGCCGGCGGCCCATATAGCGTGGCTCTATCGGTAACGGGAGTCGCTTCGCCGCCGAATTTTTCGCTCGCCAACAATCCGGGCGCCGCCTCGAGCATCACCATCAACGCCGGAACCAATCAGGCGGTCACCATCGGGACTGCCTTCTCCCCGCTTCAGATCCTGCTGAAGGACGCGCACAACAATCCTGTGCCGGGCGCCAGCGTGACCTTCACCGCACCGGCAACGGGTGTCAGCGGAACATTCAGTAACAGCACCAACACCATCGCGCTCTCGACCAGTGCAAACGGCACGATTTCTGTCCCCTTCACCGCCAATACGACGGCCGGCGGCCCGTATAGCGTCACCCTATCGGCAACCGGAGTCACTTCTCCGCCGAGTTTTTCACTCGCCAACAATCCTGGCACCGCCTCGAGCATCGCCATCAATGCCGGCAATAATCAAGCGGTCAGCATCGGGACTGTCTTCTCCGCGCTTCAGGTTTTGGTGAAGGATTCCAACAGCAACCCCGTGCCGAACGTGCTGGTCACCTTCACCGCACCGGCCTCCGGAGCAGGCGTCATATTTTCGGCCGGGAACACAGCCACCACAAATGCACAAGGCATCGCGAGCGTCAGTGTCACGGCGAATAGTACAGCGGGCTCTTACACTGTGCAGGCCGGCGCTTCCGGTGTCGCAATCAACGCAAGTTTTTCACTCGCCAACAATCCCGGCGCCGCTTCGAGCATCGCTATCACCGCCGGCAATAATCAGGCGGTCACCATCGGAACTGCGTTCTCCCCGCTTCAGGTTTTGGTGAAAGATTCCAACGGCAACCTCGTGCCGAACGTGCTGGTCACCTTCACCGCACCGGCCTCTGGAGCAGGCGTCACATTTTCGGCCGGGAACACAGGCACCACAAATGCACAAGGTATTGCGAGCGTCAGCGTCACGGCGAATAGTACAGCGGGCTCTTACACCGTGCAGGCCGGCGCTTCCGGTGTCGCCACAAATGCGGTTTTCTCACTCACCAATAATCCCGGCGCCGCTTCGAGCATCGCCATCAACGCCGGCAATAATCAGGCGGTCACCATCGGAACTGCGTTCTCCCCGCTTCAGATCCTGCTGAAGGATTCGAGCGGCAACCCCGTGCCGAACGTGCTGATCACCTTCACCGCACCGGCCTCCGGAGCAAGCGCAACATTCCCGGGTGGAACCACGGCGACTACAAATGTACAGGGTCTGGCCAGCGTCCCTGTCACGGCGAACACCACAGCGGGTTCTTACACCGTGCAGGCCGGTGCCTCCGGTCTAGCGACCAATGCGAGTTTTTCACTCACCAACATTGGGATACCCCAGATCGGCGTTTCGCCGGGTTCCTGGAATTTCGGTGACCAGGCACTCAATACCACCAGTGCAGCTCAAATCATTACGCTCAGCAACGCCGGATCGTCAACCCTGGCCATCGGCAGCGTCGCCATCAACGGAACGAACCCAACCGATTTCTCGCAAACCAATAACTGCGCCGCCGTGGCTCCCGCGGCAAGCTGCACGATTTCTGTGACCTACACGCCCTCCGCGGCGGGAAGCAGGACGGCCAACCTATCCATCGCCGATAACGCCGCGGGCTCTCCACAAACGATTTCCTTGAGTGGGAATGGCGTCGTTCCAGAAAACCCCACGATTTCCATCGACCGGCCGAGCTCATTAAGTGGTCCTTTCAACGGGCTGGCTTCATTTCTCGGCTGGGCTGTCAACAAATATTCATCCATCGTCGCCGTGAACGCCGCCGTGGATGGCGTGCCACGCGGGACGGCAACTTACGGCGCAACCCGGACGGACGTGTGCCAGGCCTCGCCGGGCGGAGTCGGATGTCCCGATATCGGCTGGACCCTCACCCTAGACACCGGCTTGTTTTCGAATGGGTCCCATACTCTTTCGATGACCGCCCTCACTGCCGATGGCCGAAAATCGACAGCCAGCGCTTCATTCACCGTCGCGAATTGGTCCTCTAGCGGCAACGCCATGACAATTTCCATCGACAAACCGGCCGGCAACGCTCCCTCGCTCAGCGGTGCAACGCAAATCGCAGGATGGGCCATCGATACCAACGCTCCCATCGCCACGGTCCAGATATCCATTGACGGCGTGCCGTATGGCACAGCCGCATACGGCGGCACTCGTCCGGATGTATGCGCCGTGTTGTCGGGCCGTCCTGGATGTCCAAACGTGGGCTGGAATTTCATATTAAATACAAAGCTCCTTACCGACGGAACCCACACGCTGGCGGTCACCGGAACAACGGCAGACGGACAGACTTCGACCAGCACTAGCACCTTTAGCGTCGCGAATCTCAGCGGCGGCAGTTCTACCCGCGTCTCGATCGATCGGCCCAACTCACAAACCGGCCCACTGAGCGGTCTCGCCTTGATAGCCGGATGGGCTCTCGACGACAACGCCGCGATCACCGAGGTCGACGTGTCGGTGGACGGCGTTGTTCTGAGCACGGCCTCTTATGGAGGAATCCGCACCGATGTCTGCACCGTTTATCCGGGCAGGCCAGGATGTCCGAAGGTCGGATGGAACTATTTGTTGGATACCACTCAGCTCACGGACGGAGCTCACAAGCTTCAGATCACCGCCAAAACAAACACCGGCGGCCTCGCGACCGTGGGTGCTTCCTTTACTGTCTCGAATGCCGCCAGCGCAACCAGAGTCCTTATTGATGCGCCCAGCGGCAAAAGCGGGGCTTATGAAGGGCTGGTCTCGTTCGCCGGCTGGGCGCTCGATGACAGCTCCGCCATTGCAAAGGTCGTCATCACAATCGATGGAGCGCCCTCCGGAACTGCATCCTACGGCCTCACCCGTTCCGACGTGTGCGCAGTGTATCCCGGCCGTCCAGGATGCCCGGCGGTCGGCTGGAGTTTTCTCTTCGACACCGGCCAATTGCCGAATGGGCCTCACCTCCTCGGCGTCGTGGCGACAACCGCCGATGGAAGAAGCGCTGCGGCCAGTGCATCCTTCACGGTCGCCAATTGGGCATCGGTGAATCCCAACGCGATGCGGCTGAACATCGATGCTCCCAGTCCTCAGAGCGGTGCGCTCACCGGTATGGCGCATATCGCCGGGTGGGCTCTTGATGACGATGCCGCAATTACCTCCGTGCAGATAGCTGTAGACAATGTCGCTTACGGCGCTGCCGCGTATGGCGGAACTCGCTCCGATGTATGTACTGCCTATCCGAAGCGTGCCGGGTGCCCGAATGTTGGTTGGAACTTCTTCCTGGACACCACACTGCTTGCCGATGGCGCTCATACCCTCGCCATAACGGGAATTTCGGCCGGCGGACAAAGCGCTACCATCACCGCCTCCTTCACCGTCGGTAATTTGGCGAGTACTGGAATGCGGATCGATATCGACAAACCGAATTCGACCTCTGGCGCGCTCAGCGGCATATCCGCAATAGGAGGCTGGGCCATCGATGACACAGCCGGCCTCGCGAACATCGAGATTCTCGTCGACGGCATCTCCGTCGGTACCGCGAATTATGGAGGCCGTCGCGCCGATGTCTGTGGAGTCTTTCCCGGACGAACCGGTTGCCCCAATGTCGGCTGGAACTTCCTGCTCGATACGACTGAGCTATCCAATGGCAGTCACGCGCTTCAGGTCACCGGCACAACCACGACAGGGCAACGTTCCACCGTCGGCGCGACCTTCACGGTTTCCAATTAGGCCCGAGGCGCCCATACTGAACCGCGCGCGTAAACAAGCGTTGTGATTTTTATTCCAAGCGGTTGCTCATATCGTCCCGGCGAGCGCCATTGCAGCCCAATTCGTCGCTGCGGCGGAGATGAACTGGTCGGCCCCATACGGAAAATCGCTGTCGAAATACGGCTGCAAGGCAACCGCGCGGCTTCGGACGTACCAGGACCCATCCTGCATTTGCGTCTGAAGCAGGAATTTCACACCGCGCTCGAACGCCGGATCCGCTGGCGAAAGCGCGCCGGCCGTTTTGAGTGCCACCAGCGTTTGGCCGGTTGCGTAGGCATCGCTCTCGAGTAAAGGAATCTGCGCCCATCCTCCATCGGCCCGCTGCTCGCCAATCAGTGCGGCCGCCATGTTGCGCATCCGATCCGGTTTGTATCCGGCCCAGGCCAGTCCCAGCAGCTGCAAGCTGCGGTCCTCGTTGCTCAAAGCCGGCGCGGCTTCGAGCCATGCTGCCGCCCGACGAACGGATTCCTGATACGCTTCCTGCTTCGGTGCCGGTGCGTACACAGTTAATGCGCGCAGCGAAAGGGCCGTAATCGCGATCGAACTGGATTCGATGGGGGGCCGGGTGCCGTCTGTGCTCCAGGACCCGTCAGATTCCTGTTTGCTGCGAAGAAATCGCGCCATGGCATCAGTCGCGGCATTCGGTGCGAAGCCTTGCGCCGCTAAACCGGCAAGGATATAGCTCGTCGTGTCCTGCTGGCCCGCGATCGAAATCCCTTGCAAATAGCGCTCCCGGTTCCCATCGATGTAATCGCCGATGGCTTTGAGCTGCGACCGCGCTATGTCTTGATCGAAGTCTAGCTTCCGCTCACGCACGGAAGCGATGGTCATACCCGTGAGTAGGTTGTTATGGCAGGATACGCATCCCGATTTGCGCATAAACGTGACGTCGGCACGCTGCAACCCGGGAAGGCTGCGGGCGATTGCTACTCGGGCCGAAGCCGCTGGGTCGGCCGTCGGGAGTGCAGTCGGCCGTCGCCCTTCTACTGCGCCCGCCTTCCGCAGAACCGCAGCGACAGGACCATCGCCTTGCCGGAGCGCATAATCGAGCGCCGTGAATCCGTCCGCCGACTTTGCATTCACACTCGCGCCATGTTCGACAAGCACGCGGACCTTTTCGGCTGATCCCGTGGTGGCGAACCACAGGAGCAACGGTTTCCCATCCTGCACTACATTAGGGTCGGCGCCCAAATCGAGCAGACGTTTCACGCGGGCCGGAGTCGTTCGAATATCGGAATAGGACAGCGCGTTCGCCGCCACAGACTTTTCCGTGATCGGCGCAAGCAGGTCGAGACAGGCGTCGCAGCCGGTGTCCGCGGCAACCGACAAACCCCACGTCAGCGCCTTTGCGGAAGCCCCCCTCTGCATCACCGCTCGCAGCAGCTTTTCATTCCGCGCGGCGTAGGCCAGCGAACCCTCCTCCAATGGCAGCTTCGCTCCACGGCTGAGCAACAGCAGAGCCGTCTCATCGCCATCCGAACGGCTGACTGCGATCTGCAGCGCAGTGCGCCGCTCGTCCGAGATCGCGTCTGGATTCGCGCCGCGATCGACAAGCAGCCGGACTTTCTCCACGTCCTCGACCGCCCACATCAGCGGGGTCGCGCCCAGATAATTCGGAAGGTTCGGATCGGCGCCCGCATCGAGCAGCTTGCGAACCGAATCCAGCGTGCCATACACGGCGGCGTACAGTAGCGGCGTATCGCCGTTCGTTCCAGGACGGTTGATGGCTTCCTTGTGGCGAATCAGGCTCTCGAAGACGCGGCCATCGCCGCGGCGTAGCGCTTCCATGATCTGCGTAGCTTTCGGATCGGCGGCAGGAACGTGTTTCTCTCCGGCTAGGCCATCGGGCCACTCCGCGCCCTGATCGATCCAGTCACGGATGAGGTTGATTTGCCCAACGGGTAGAGCGCCGGTGGGAGGCATGCGCATCCCTGCCGTAGTCCCCGAAATCTTCAGATACAGAATGCTTCCCGGCGCATTCCCGGGTCCGATGATGATGCCGCCACGAATCTGAAGCGCCGAACTACGCCGATCGAAGCGCAGGCCCGCCATCTGCTGCGACGCTCCATGACACGCATAACAGCGTTCCTGAAAGATCGGCCGGATATCGCGCGCGAAGTCGACCTTCGGGGCTTGAGCGGCTATCAAGCTGACCGCCGGACACAGAACGGCTAGAACCTGGCTCCTGAGTCTCACGAGCACTCCTGTTTCGGGGATTGCTCGCAATGATATCGCTATCTCAACGAATCCGCCACATATGCAGTACTATGCCCCCGCGAGCCTCCGGCCGCGAGGCGCCCTTGCTCTTCATCCAACAGATAGCGGTGGGCCAAGTAGTTCCATGGCTACGCGCGGTATACTCCCGCTTCATTGCGCCGCATGCTCGGATTCAAACGAGAATACGCGCCAACATTTCCCGCCCTTTTTAACCGGGAATGAAGGGATTGCCTTACCCACGAATACCGCGATGGCACGCTCCCAGAACTGATGGGCCGAATTGTTCGCTTCCATCACGCGAACCTCCCACACTCCCCGGAACCGCCGCCAGACTTCATGTGCTACAGCAATTCCGATTCCCCGCCGCCGGTACCCACGAAGAACAAAGAACTCCGCCATGTCCCAGACGCTCGCATTATCTGAGACTCCCGATCCTCTCTTCACCAAAACGAACCCCGCTAATTTGCCATCCATCCGGACGAGGAACGGGTGTCGACTAGAGTCGCGCCAATAAAGCGGAAGATGCTTGTATCCGAACCGTCCGTCCACGCCTATATGTATGTCGAGGAACTCGCTGAACTCGTGAACGTATAACTCGAGCAGGTTGGCAAGGATCGGCTGGTCTTCCGGTGTGGCAGGGATGACTTCGATATGTTCTGGTCGCCCGTCTTCGGGTGTTGTCACAATCGCCGGCAGCTATTCTTGAGCTGCGGAGTAAGAGAGTGTACGGCCGCCGCTTACCAGCAGTTTCCCACGCTGCGTAGCATACCTCCCACTGCAGGGGGCGATCGCGGATCTCTTACGGTACGTGATTGAAACCACCCTGACGGGAATCTACCGGCCATTTCCGGAAGCCGTCTTTCAGCTCGTTGGTTTTCCTGCTCTTGCTGCAGCCGCCGCTACTCCGAAGTCATCCCGATCGTCCGCAGCCACATCTCCACCAGTTCAGGCCATCGCGTGATCGGAAACTTCGTGCGCCGCAGCCCAAAGGCATGCTTGCCTTCCGCGTACAAATGCATTTCTACTGGAACCCCGGCGTTCTTCAATGCAATGTAGTAAACCAGCGAATTGTTGACGCTGTCCACAGGATCATTCTCGGCCTGCAGCAAAAAAGTAGGAGGCGTCTGGCGGGTGACAGGAACATCCGGATTCAAGTCAAACTTCTTGTATGAGGAAATCCAGAGATGCCCCGGATAAAGCGCGATTGCGAAATCCGGGCGGCAGCTTTCTTCGTCCGCCGCATCTACAGCCGGATACGACCGTTTGCCAAAATGCGTGCTGATATCTGTCACTAGGTGCCCGCCTGCCGAGAATCCAAGCACGCCAACCTTGTGCGGATCGATCTGGTACTTCGCGGCGTGTAAGCGGACCAGCCCCACTGTCCTCTGCGCATCTTCGAGCGCCATCGGGGCTTTCGGATTCACTTGACAATCGCATCGCTCTTCCCAATGCGGTCCCGTGTTCGGAACCCGGTACTTCAAGAGCACACACGTGATCCCCTTGGACGTCAGCCAATCACAGACTTCCGTGCCCTCAATATCAATGGCCAGCATTTGATAGCCGCCGCCAGGAAACACGACTATCGCAGCGCCCGTATTCTTTCCCTTTGGCGAGTAGATCGTCATCGTGGGTCGTGAGACCTTGTCGACCTCTCCCGGTTTCGTCGTCTCGGTGTTGGCCGGCGGGCCAAACTGCGCGTCAGGTGCATTTCCTGGCCATATCGGCACTTGCGTGTGGCCCGTCGATGGCTGCCAGCCCGGCTTCTGCGCCAACAGACCGCTCGACGCAAAGACCAGGCAGAGGATCAGAATCAGGGAGTTCATATGTCGCATGTTTTCTCGAGCAGCATGGAAGAGTGGCCGAGTCGCCGGCAAGTGACTATCGGGCTCCATCCCAGAATCGGCTGAGCAGCACCGCACACTGCTCGAGTTGGCCCTGGATTTCAGAATTGAAGGCGTCGGGAAGTTCGCTCTCTACGTCCAACGTGCCTACAACACGGCCACTTATTGAAGACAGCACGGGCAAAACAATCTCAGATCTGGTGGAGGCGAGGGCGGTCAAATAATCCGGGTCCTGCGAAACGTTACCAACGTTAATCGTTCGCTTCGTTGCAATCGCGCGCGATGTGAGGCCCTTGCTCGCAGGAAAAACAGGAAACTCGGGCGCGCTAGGTCCGCTCCACGCAATGTTCGACACGATACCGGAAGTCAAATCAACGTCATATATCCCTGCCCAACGATAGGAACCATGCAGGCGGATCGCTTCGGCGATGGCAGCGGCCTTCTCAGCTCGCGGAGCATTCTGCTCGAGCATCGCGGATATCTTGTCCGCCAGCGACGGATCGGGCATGTCTAAGAGAATAGCTAGGGAGCCGAAACCGAGCCGCCTGGCGTTTCCGGTTGAACTCGATCGACCACAAGACGGCGCGGAGATTTGCTCCCGGTTAACGACTCACAGCTTGTTTGATACCCGCACGGTCGGCGTTAACCTGGAAGGCGAGGGAGATATCGGCATTCACATTTCACCAGAGATTGAAGCTCGCCTGACGGCGACCGCTCGCGCGGAGGGGATGTCAGTTGATGGGTTGCTCGCGCGCCTCATCGATGAGCGTGAGCAACTCGCTGCAATCATCGGGCAGAGCGAGGCCCAATTATCGTCAGTCTCTCGCGAAGAGATCCAAGCCAGAATCGAGCGGGGATTCCGCCAGTCCGAGCGCGGTGAAGTTGTGGACGGCGATACATTCACGACTAGTCTGCTCGACGAAATGGAACGTAAGCGACACGTGGGATGAGTCGTTATCTCCTAACCACCCAAGCGCAAGAAGATTTACAGCAAATTCGAGATTACTTACTCAGAGAAGCAGGTTTGAAAGTGGCGCCACGTGATGGCATCGCTTGTCGCTGCATTTCACACGCTTGTTCGCACACCCGGCCAGGGGCATCGTCGCGAAGACCTCAGTTCGCGCGAGGAACTTCGGTTTTGGACTGTCTTTTCCTATATCATCGTGTACCGGATTGACAAGAGACCGCTGACCGTGATTGCGGCCTTCACGGCAAGCGCAGTCTGGAACGGCTGCTTCAGGACAGATAGAGAGGTTTGTCTCATCGTGGTCAAAGATGTTGTGATTCGGATCAGGCCTGCCGGGTGGCCGCATATCTGCCGAGGCATCGGAACGCATCTGATACGCGGATTTTATGTTCAAGGCAAGCGCGGAGATTTGGCCCCGTTCATCAGTCATTAAGACCCGTCAAATCGAGCCGGCTCAGGCGAACCGGATCGCGCAGCACATCGATCTCGACAATCTGGTTGCCTTTGATCGTAAAGCCCATGACCGAAAACACCTGTCCACCAGCGCGCCAGGAAACGATCCCCGCAGCGCCATTCACGAGTACCGGTTGCACAGACTCGGCGAGCCGCGAAAACATCAGCGCTTGCTCGGCTACCGTCCGAGCACCGTGCGTCTCCTTCAATCCGCCGGGAATGTGGTCTGATCTCAACACCACGTCTGGATCGAGCACGGCCACGAGCCTCTCGAAATCGCCGGCACGCACAGCGGCGAGAAAGGCATCCACAACTTTTCTCTGCTGAGTAATGTCAACGTCGGAAATCGGAGCAGCTCCCCTCACTCTGCGGCGAGCGCGACTCGCGAGTTGCCTTGCCGCAACTGGAGAGCACCCCACGATCGAAGCGATTTCCTCGAATGGGACAGCGAACATATCGTGCAGCACGAATGCGAGCCGCTCGTGCGGAGTCAGGGTTTCCAGTACGACCAGCAGCGCCAACCCGATGGAGTCCGCTATCAGCGTTTCGCGTTCGGGATCGATCCGGTCTTCGCGGCTGAGAATAAAATCGGGCAAACGCTCGTCAAGGGACTCCTCTCGTCGCGACTTGCGCGAGCGCAGCATGTCAAGGCAGACGCGCCCGGTCACCGTAGTCAGCCATCCGCCGAGGTTCTCGATGCCCTTGGCATCGGAGCGGTTGAGCCGCAGCCAGGCTTCTTGAACGGCATCCTCCGCCTCACCCAACGAGCCGAGCATCCGGTAAGCCACCGCTCGCAGGTGAGGCCGATTTTCTTCGAACTCTCGCGCCAGCCAATCTCGATCGTCCATCGGTCACATTTCCTCGTCGCGTTTCGTCATTGTAATGACGGACGAAACCCAGCCGATGTGACCGAGCCGCCAGCCTGGTCAAGGCCCGTCAAGATTCAGCAAATTGGAAAGGAGACCAATTATGCCAGTACAGACAAAGGAAACTGTGAAATCGAGAATGCAAAATCCGGCGATGGTGTTGCCCGAGGTCATGCAAGCCCTGTTGGCCCTTAATAAAGCCACCGAAAAAGGCGGTGTTCCGTCGAAGACCATCGGCCTTATTCAGCTTCGGGCAAGCCAGATCAACGGCTGCAGCGTATGTGTTGACATGCATAGCCGCGACCTCAAGAAAGCAGGCGAAACGGATGATCGCCTCTTCGCTGTGGCCGCCTGGCGCGATGCACCTTACTTCACTGAACCCGAGCGCGCTGCCTTGGCGCTGGCCGAAGCCCTCACGCGCGTCAGCGACCGCTCTGATCCGGTACCGGATGAAATCTGGGAGGAGTCTACCCGACACTACGACGAGCGAGCGCTCGCCGCTCTGATTACCTCCATCGCACTGATCAACACCTGGAATCGCCTCAACATCGCCACTCGGCAGGTCGCAGGCGAGTGGGCGAAGTCGGCAGAGGCAGAAAAAGTCCGCGCGACAGGCCGCTGACCGACCAGACCGAGTCGCGCGTCGTCAGCAACCGCGAGATCCGTCTCGCCCGTGCCTCTTCTATCGCTACAAATCGAACTAATCCGGCGTACGCGTCGGCTCATTGATCTCAGCCAGTGCAAAAACTCAGCGGTCATGCCGTACACCATGCGCGAAGATGGCCGACACGGCCAATTTGACAAACGAGGAAAAATCGACGCCGGAGCGCTGCTCGCGACTGCCCTTTCGGGCGGTGACTTTCTCCTTGACAGGAAGGAATCGATACACTAACGTAACGGGTTTAGATTTAGCGTAGCGGGAGAAAGGTGTTGACGGTGCCGCTGATTCCCTGGCTCCCGGCGCTGAGCAGACAATCTCTGCAGACACCATTCTGCGGCGTCTCGAGCACGATCAGCGGGCTGCCGCGTATGCTCTGCGGATGTAAAGGAGAGAGCATGAGTGCAGTTGCTTCAGGACGCGGAGCCAAATCCGCTGGTGGGTTCTTTCGCGCATTGCTGGTTTCCATCTTATTTACGGCCTCGCTACCGGTGTATGGTCAGGGCTATTTCGGTACTGTGGGCGGTGAGATCACTGATCCAAGCAAAGCAGTCGTTCCGGGAGCCCACGTCGTACTTGTCGACCAGCAAAAGGGTTATCAGTTCACAACAACCTCAGATAACAATGGACGGTACTTGTTCGCGTCGATTCCGCCAGGAACCTATTCCGTCTCAGCGGAAGTGCCGGGCTTTGAGAAGTCCGTCCGCACCAATATCCGCGTTGATGTAAGTGAGAACGCTACAGCAGACCTGGCTCTGCAGGTCGCCACGGCAAGGCAAGCCGTTGACGTCCAATCGCAGGCGCAGATGCTGGCCACCGAGGATGCCGTCACGGGCCAAGTCGTCAACCGCCGGTTCATTAACGATCTGCCTCTGGTAGATCGGTATGTGCTTGACTTTGTCGAACTGGGAGCGGGCGTCAACGACATGAGCGATCAGAACTCCGTCCGCGACACAGGAACAAACTTTGTATCGAACGGCAGTCGCGGAGCGAGCGCGGACATCCTCATGGATGGAGCTTCCATCACCAACTTTGAGCCGAATGGCGGCATTACCCAGGTCACCTATACGCCCTCGGCAGAAGCAGTAGAAGAATTCAAGGTGCAGCAGACGAACTTCAGCGCTGAGTATGGATTTTCCGGCGCGTCCGTGGTAAACATGATCACGCGTTCCGGCGGCAACGCCTTTCACGGAAGCGCTTACGATTTCCTTCGCAACCAGATCACCGACGCGAACAACTGGTTCAACAACGAAAACGGGGTTCCGCTTCCCCCGGTACACCGGAACAATTACGGCGGCACCATCGGCGGCCCCATCATCAAGAACAAAACCTTTTTCTTTTTCGATTGGGACGGTACGCGCTCCACGAATCTGAGCACGTATCAGGCTGGTGTTCCCAGCACCCCTGAACGCAGCGGAAATTTTGGCGAACTGTGCGCCGCAAACGGCGGTAGCTTCGATGCGACCGGATTGTGCAGCGCGATCGCCGGGCAACTCTATGATCCCTATTCCGGCACGTTCCAAACCCCGGACAATGGGGCTGCCGGCGCATATCGCAGCGCCTTTATTCCATTCAATAACCTGGCGAGCTATATCAGCCCTGGAAATTCAAACCTGAACGGAACGCCCTACCAGTTGCCGCAGGTGCCCGGAAACCTGATCGATCCCGTCGCCCGGAAGCTGATGAACCTTTTTCCGGCGCCCAACATCGCGGGTGGTAGCATTTACGACAACTGGATTGGATCGGGAGCGACCGCAACCGTGAACAACCAATTCGATATCAGGATCGACCACCGCTTCACCGATAGAAATTTGATCACGTTTAAGTACTCGCAAGGCTGGAATAGCAATAGTCCCTACAATTGCTTCAAGAATTTTGCCGATCCGTGCGGTAGCGGTCCCAATAGTGGTTCGGCACATCTATTCGCGATCAATGACACGCACACTTTCAGTCCCACGCTGATCCTGACCAGTACGCTCGGGTTCACGCGAGGGGCGACACGGATCGATGCCTATAACAGCAGTCTGAATTCTAACCCGCTTGGCACGCTCGGGCTTCCATCCTATCTAAATTCAAACGGCTTTCAGGGTGTTCCTGCCATGTTTATCGAGAGCGGGTATTATTCCGCTGGTTTTACAAGCATTGGGCAAGATCCTTATGGCAACTACAGGCAGGGCCAAGATACAGGCCAGCTCAGCGCACTTCTTACGAAAGTCTGGGGGAGGCATGAGCTGAAGTTCGGTTTCGAGGGGCGCTTGCACCAGCAGAACTACATTCAGACGAACGCTCCGCTCGGCTACTTCCAATTCAACAATGTTGGCAGTTCGCAGTGCCCGGTTCCCGATATTACGCAGTGCGGTGGGGACGCTATGGCCAGCTTTATGATGGGCCAGATGGCAGGCGGCGGCCAAAGTTTCTACGAGAACCAGTTCGAACCGGCAACCGAAAACTTCCAATATGCCGGATTTGTCCAGGATAACTGGAAGGTCAATCCCAAACTGACTTTGAACCTGGGACTTCGCTACGACGTATCCCTACCGAGAACGGAACGCCACAATCGTATGAATTGGTTCGACCCGAGCGTGATAAGTCCCCTGAATGGCGGCAGTATTTCGTACCCGGATCCAGTCACCGGACAAAATGTGACTCGCCCACTCGTCGGCGGCGAGGCCTTTAACAATACCAGCGTGCGTACGAACTGGTTAACCGACTGGAAAGACATTCAGCCGCGTTTCGGTTTCTCTTACTTACTAACCAACAAGACCGTCGTTCGCGGTGGTTACGGCATCTATTACGACCAGAGTCGCTCCGGTGCCAACGGGTTATTGAGCTATGGCTCCCAAGGCTTCAACCAATATACAAGTGTGGTCAACACCTATCTCAATGACGGCGCGACGCCCTACTTGCATCTGAACAATCCCTTTCCCAATGGGCTGATCGAGCCGCCGGGTAGCTCCCTCGGTCTGCTGAACGACGTAGGTTACGGCGCCATCGGTCCGCTTCGCACGGCGACGGCTGCCAGGACCCCCTATGAACAAAGCTGGAGTTTCGGCATCCAGCGCGAACTGGGAGGGAACACCGTGCTCGACCTGGAATACGTTGGGAAAAAGGGAACACATTTGTATTTCGCAGGTGGTAATAATTTTGACGTTCTGGGGCCGCAGATCGAGAGTCTCACCCCGACGCAGATTGGCAATCTCGGCAATTATGTGCCGAATCCTTTCGCCTCGCTGCTCACGGCTCCCTACTATGCCAATAGCGTTCTTTCGAGCCCGTCCATTCAGGCTTACCAACTGCTGCTCCCCTATCCGCAGTTCACGGGCGTGACCACGGATGAGCCGCCCACCGCCAACTCTATCTTTAACGCGCTCGAAATTACCGTGACAAAGCGCTACTCGAACGGCCTGCAATTCCTTGCGAATTACACATGGTCGAAATCGATCGACAATTCCTCGACCTACGACACCAATGTGGCTTGGCTCGGGAATTATGGCCCTAACTCCGGCTTCGCTCTCGAGGACCCCAATCGAGCTTACCTCGAACGCGGCCTTTCGACCTTTGACATCCCGTCCCAACTGAAGCTGAGCTACTCCTACGATTTGCCAATCGGGCGGGGAAGAGCTTTCTTGAATAACATGCCCCGGCCACTGGACCTGATGTTTGGCGGATGGAAAACTGCCGGCGTGTGGACCATCCATGACGGCTTCCCGCTTCAGTTCACGGTGGCAAATGGAGGAACTCCTATCTGGACGTATGGGCCCCAGCGGCCCAATCTCACCGCTACGCCTGAGCGCAGTGGCGGGCCCGAATCGAACTGGATCAATAACTACTTCGCGAACCCGGATGTGTTTCAGATCCCCGATCCTTACACATTGGGCAATGCGCCGCGGACCGTTGGAAGCGTGCGAAGTCCCTTTTTCTTCACGACCGACTTGTCTATCCTGAAGGAATTCGGACTCTCCACCAGCCACGAAGCTCTAAAACTGGAATTGCGCCTCGAGGCAGAGAATGCCTTCAATCACCCTGTATTCGGTACGCCGAACACCCTGGTTGGCGATCCTGACTTCGGCGTGATTAACTACACGGCGGTCGGACCCAGACAGTGCCAATTGGCGCTGAAACTCTATTTTTGAGGTCTCGCGGGATTTATCAATTCCCCAGCTTCCCACGAAGCACGATGATGGACGCTTTGGGAAGTTCGTAAAGCGTTTCCGGGCCACTTGCTGTCACGGTCGATTTCGACGGCGGACCGTCGGGATCCGCGTGACCTCTACCCCAACGCCCACCCTCGTCTTCGTCATCGGGTTCGGCAGCCGGCACAGCATCGGCGGGATCGCGATGCCATTGGTATTCGGCGGGTCCGAATACAACCCGATCCACAGTTCCGGAGAAGTAGTGATTATGCCCGCTAACCGGATCGGCAAACGTCACCTTCACAGCGTGATCGTTATCGCGATCCTTGTTCACTAACATGACGGACCATTGCCCGTCCGGCCGCTCGATCGCGTACGCCGTGATCAGGGTACTGCCGTCGTCGCTTCTTACATCGCTCACAACCTTAAAGAGCTTGTGGATAGCATCCACGGGCTGCACCCATTCCTTAGTAATGACCTGTGTTGCCAGATACTGAGGAGGATAGGTGATTACTTGGTTGTTCTTGTCGATGGGTAAGAAGCCCCCAATTCTGTCAGGCGTTGCAATGTAGTGGAAATAGTAAGTGCCGCTGGCGCCCGCGGTCATCATTGAACCAACATAATCGGCCAGCCAGAGAGCGCTTTTCACAGTGCCTGCTCCGCTGTCTTCCAGGTCATTACCCTCCGTCATGTAGAACGGCACATTCGGCGGCAGCCCGTTATCTTTCCAGGCTTGAACTACGTGATTTACCCACTCCGGCTCATGGTAAAGGGAACTCCAGTCGCCGCATTTGTGCGTGCCCAGGCAGGGATAATGTTCGAACGAGAAAAAGGTGAAATCCGGCAGGCGGCCCTGCGCCTTCAGATAGTCGACGAACCGGCCTAGGAATGAAACTCTTCCGTTCGCGTCAGCCCAGGAATCCACGTCGCCGGGCGTCCCCTCGAAAGCTGGCCCGCCGAGGGGCGCCTTGGGTACCAGCTTGTGGATTGCCTTCGCGAACTGGATGTACAGAGTGGCATAGTCTTCCGGCAGCACACGCTGCCCGTCCGGCTCTTCGCCCATTTCGATCCCTGAGATTGGATATTTGTGTTTGTATAGATAGGCGATCTCGTTGGCGGCGTCCTCGGGAGTTCCGTAGAGAATGGCAATCGGGATCATGGCGGGAAGACCGCGCGCCACGCCGCAATTGAAGAAGAAATCGAATCCGATCTGGTCCCCTCTTCCATAGTCCAGATCGGAAGCGGCGTGCCACGGATCTACCGACGAAGGCCAAGTGATGGTCTGCTTCCGGCTGGGTACGTGCTTGACGATGTCTGAAAACTGGCCGCCCGAGATGGTCCCGATATAGAGCTCGTTGATCGCGTATCCAACGCAGTTACGTCTGTCCTGGGCGCCGTGTGTATCGCAGGTATTGGACGATTCCATCATCCAGATGCGCAGATAGCGCACCGGGATCTTCCAGCTCATCAGCTTCAGCGTAGGAGTTCCGCCCTTGCCATCCGAAATCGTCCCCATCGGGAAGGTTTGCCACGTGCCCTTGTTGATCCCGCCATAGAAGGGCTCCTGTTCGCCCGTCCAGAACTGCACGTAATAGCGCGTGGCATAGGGATTGGCCCAGGCGATCTTGATGGCATTGACATCCACCTTGGCGCCCAAATCGATCATCACCCATTGCGGGTGCAGCGACTCATCCTCGCCTGTATAGGCTTTGGTCAGATACGGATTGCTTTTCCAGTAGGATTTCAGGTCCCCATCCGTTAGGCGCGACCAGCCGTTTCCATCGCCCAGCGTAGCGCCGCGATGCGGAAGCGGATAGGCCCAGGAGTGGAGGATCTTATCCTTTGAATCGGCACTGCCGGTGAAATAGCCCTCCTGCTTTGCCGCGTTGCTCCACGTGCCGTGCGAGTTCCAGTGCCACGCCTCAATCATCAATTCTGTGTTCTGACGATAAGTGACGGTCTGCCATCCCGCACCCAGAAGCTCTTTCAGGACCGGGTCGGTCAGCAGCCGCTCGGTATGCTTCTCGTTCTCGTCCTTGGTGCTTCCACCGCGCAACCGGTCAATCGCCCCGCCCAGAGCCCGAAACGGGCTGAACGAATTCACCACGTGCGACGGTGCGGCATCGACCACAACATTCTGTGCGTGTGCCATGCCACCGAGCAAAAGAGAGAGGCTGAAGGCGAGAGCGTATCGATGGTCCACTATGCTTGCCTCCATGATCAATCAGTGTAGCCTTCGTTTTCCTGAGCACCGCACTGCCATTCACAAAAAGTTCGACAAACCCGACCTCCTGCTCCTGCTTGTACTTACCGGGAACCGCTAAGCAGCTTTGAGTCTTCAGTTTTTAGTCTTGTATAGCTTTCAACTTATAGCTCAGAACGAATAACTAAGAACTATGCCTTCTAAATCTCAAATCGCAGCCAACCGCGCCAACGCGCAAAAAAGTACCGGGCCCCGCACCGATACAGGCCGGGAAACGGTCTCCCAAAACGGCCGCAAGCACGGTCTTTGCGGCACCTTCAAAGTGCTGGAATGTGAAAGCCAGTCCGAGTACAACGACCTGCTGGAGCGCTATATGCAAGCCGAACAGCCGGCTGACGATGTGGAACGCGAGCTGGTCGCCAAAATGGTCCGCCACACTTGGACGTCGGACCGCGCCGTTCGCCTCCAGGAAGCCTGCTTCCTGGTGCAGCCGCGCACGGACGAAAATATCGCCAAGGGCCAAGAAGGAATCTGCGTGCGCGCCGACCTGGATTTGTATATCCGCTATCAGACGGCCCAGGACCGGGCCTATCAGCGCGCCGCCAGTGAACTGGCAAAGAGAAGAAAAGAAAGACGGCAAGCCGAGATTGGCTTTGCTTCGCAGAAACGGGCGCAGGCCCAGGAAGAACGTCGCCAGGAACAGCACGCGCAACGCAACGAGCTCCATCCCTACAAGGTGGTTACAGCGGAAGTTCGCCTCCAGGAGCAAAAAGAACGATACTTCGCCGCGAATTCCACCGTATCGGCGCCCGACACGGCCCCAATCGCCGCCTGAATCACGCTCCAATTCACTCGCTCGTGCGCAGCGACGCCACCAATGCCTCACCACGTCACTGTCCCTGATTTTTTACACTTCCGTCAGCAAGGCGGTTTCCTCGAACAAACGAATCGCAACACCGTATATAAAGATAGTTCTATGGCCGATACCACCAGTTCTCCTGTTGCACTGATCCACGATCTGCTCGCCCGAAAGCGCTACTCGGTCAGCGAGCAAGACAGTAGCGTATTGAAGATTCAGGATCTTGAAAGCGGCATCTCGCTGCGCGCTGTACTGGAAGGCGAGATCCTGTTCCTTTCACTCGTCTGCATGGTAGTGCCGCGCTCGAAGATCACCCCGGAGCTGATGCACAAGATGCTCGCTGCGGACAACGGCATTTCTACCTCACACTTTCAGCTCTACGACGCCGGCAACGGACAGGTCGCCATAACGCTGAACAACTTCTGCAAGCTGCAAGATATGGGACCTGACGACGAGGACGATATCCTTTCTTGTGTCAGCTTCCTGCTGGCCGATGTCGTCCACGCAAAGGATCTGATTGGCGCCGACTTGCAGGCCGCGTAAATAGACTCTAGAAAGGCACAACTATGGGCTTTTTTTCAGATATCTTCAGCCGAGCCGGGCGAGTGACACGAGGCCAGGCGAATAAAGGGATGGACCGGATCGAGGACGCAGCGTTTGAATCGACCGTCCGGCAGACCGTGGCGGACATGAGAACCGAGCTGAACAACGTGGTGCGGTCTTCCGCAACTGCGATGAGCAACTATAACTCTCTCGATGCGGAGTATCAAAAGTACGTCCGGCAGTCGCAGGAATGGAAGGCCCGCGCTGGACAGGCGCTCGACGCCGGCAACGAAGAACTCGCCAAAAAGGCGCTCGCCAAGAAGGCCGAATCCGACAAACAGGTTGCCTCCCTGCAGGCCGCCCTCGATTCGGCGCGAAAGGCCAGCGAGTCGTTGAAGACCCAAGTGGTCGACCTGAAACACAAGATCGAGGAGGGCGAGCGCACTGCCACAACGCTGGTAGCGCGCAAGAATGCAGCCATGGCTCAGCGAAAGGTCTCCGAAGCGATGGCGGGCGTCGGTAAGGCCGACAATGCGTTCGCGGCGCTTTCGAAGTTCGAAAAGTCCGTCTCCAAAGAAGAGGCAACTGCGAAGGCCTTCGATGAGCTTGCCGCGGCGGGCAAGGACTCGAATCTGGAAGCCGAGTTCGCTCAACTGGAAGGACACACGGTAGACGCCGAACTGGAGGCGCTCAAGCGAGAACGGTTCGGCAGGGTTGAGTTGCCGAAAGAATTACCTCCGGCTTCCGGCCGCTGAACTGCATGTTTTTCGATCGAAAAGCCAAGCCTGCTTCGCTCCCGGAGGATTTAGCGAACCTCAAAATCACCGAGGCTCGCGTAGGCGATACGGTGTCGGTATCCGGCGCGGGTGTTGATTTCTCCGACATTGATTTCACGATCGACAGGCTCGACGTCTACGAGGCAGGAAACCGACGCTGGATAGAACTGAGCGGCATGTGGCGCGATCGGCGTGTCTACCTCGAAGTGCACAACGAGGACGTGACAAGCGTCCTCGGCAATTTCGACGGGCGCAGAATCACGCTTGACGAGCTCGGGTTGGGCGAAGGCGATCTCGCGCAAATGGATCAACGTCAGAACCCGGCGGACTTCTTCGATTACGACGGTAAGTTCTGGCTCTATCGCTTCAGTCGCGAAATCGGCATGTTTCGGGCTGGCGATACGCTAGGCCGCGGCTTCTATTGTTGGCAGTTTCAGGAGCAGAACGCCGGGCGATTCCTGAGTGTCCGCAAGGCGGAGGGCGAGCCGTTTACGGCTTCGCTGTGGATAACTGTCGAGCCCGCCGATATCACGGTCTTTCGGAGTACGTAATGAAACTATTGAAGCCGGGTCTGCTGATTGCCGCTCTCGCGCTTCTCACGTCCTGCAGCAGACTGCCGAGTGCGTCACGCCAGGACATCGTAGACGAGGGCGATCGCCTCCACGCCGCCGAGCGCCAATTTCAACATTCGCAACAGGCTCTCAATGGCGATCTCTCGCAACAGCCGGATCTGTTTCAGAGTGCCTCTGCTCCGGCGGAATGGAAAGCGAGGCTCCGTTCCGATCGGGAAAAACTGGATTCCGCGGAAAAGATCCAGACTGAACTCACCGAACTGGAACGCCGGGACCGGTCCGATTCGGAATTCCATGCGCGGCAATTACTCACACACGAACGCCAGCTTTTGCAGACGGTCGACGCGGATTCCCAGGCCGTGGTCGCGGCGGCCGGCAATTGGGTTGACTTCAATCGCGATCTGCCGTCGCATTTGGCCAAGCTGCAGCGGGAATACGCGACGCTCTGTGACTTCGATCTGGCGCCTGCCGCGAGCGATGTAGAACACGCCGATCGCGATTGGCCGGCAAAGAAGAGCGCTCTGGATCAGCATCTTCAGGCTTTGCGCGATATACCCAAGCAGGCAGAAACAGAGTGGAAGGCGACCGAAGCGGCGCGAGAAGCTGCCTCCAGCGGGAAGGCAAATGGAAATCAGGTCGCAACTCTGATTGAGACTGACCAGGA
This sequence comes from uncultured Acidobacteriaceae bacterium, assembly GCA_963722935.1. Lineage (GTDB taxonomy): Bacteria > Acidobacteriota > Terriglobia > Bryobacterales > Bryobacteraceae > Bog-105. The sequence goes on from CAVROY010000008.1 coordinate 341,393, forward strand.
CCTGGCAAGGGATGGAACCGCAATTGCCTCGAAGGCCGGCGAGCTCCAGAGTCTCTCACGCCAGCTCTACGACGCATGGGACAAAATTCTCACCGATCTGGACGATTCGCATTACGGCAGCGACGATCAGGTTTTTCGAGAGCGGATTAACATGGTTCGCACGCACTTCCTCGACGTAGCCTCCAAAAAGACCGAGACCACGAGTGACGAACATTGGGTGAACGTCTCCGAGCCTCAATTTCGAGCCGTTCAAAACGATTTGGGCATGGCCATCGCGCACAAAGACGCGGGGCTCTTCGATTCAGAAGCGCAGACTATGCCGCAACCGGCCGGGTTCGCCTACATCGCTCCGGAATCGCAAGGATCAAATCAGTACGGCTATTGGGACCACGCAGGCGGTCACAGTGTTTGGACCTGGCTGCCGGAGTACCTGGTTCTTCGCGAGTTGCTGTGGCATCACGACTACCGGCCCATCCTGGCAGACGAATACCGCGCCTACCGCACCGCGCAAAGTACAGGCCGGACCTACTATGGCCAGGAGAGTCCAGCAGCTCCGCCCAAATACGGAACGCACGGGACCTTCACCCAGAGACACTACGCGGACAGCCGCTATGTGCAGCACGGTGGGTTTAGCGCTTCCGGCTATGCGTCTCACCCGGGAAGCGCTGCGAGTGGGCCGCGCGCCGAACCCCGTGATCAGCCGGGAATGAATGATGAAGGCGCTGGCCGGCGATTCGGCTCGGGAGCGCACCCCTCATCCGGACACCAATTCGGTCGGCGGGGCGGTTTCAAAAGCCCTGGCCGCAGGTTCGGCGGACGGCGATAACGATCGCGAATCTGGACGGATGATAAACGCTGGGCCGTCAGTGCTGATCTCTTGGTGTCGTAAGCGCCGGCAAATTTGCCTGCCGGAGCTGATCGTTCAGCGCGGCGAGATCGTGCTCCTTTAAATGATTCCAGCGCTCCATGATGAGCGTGAATTCTTTGTGACGCTCGCTCACCGCCGCAATTGCCTGCGAGGTGGGCGCGACATCCGCTTCTTGTAACAGCGCAAGCATGGAGGATAATCCGCCGTTCACCGAATTCAGCGTGCTGGGTCCGGTTTGCGGCAGAAATCCGCCTCCGCCAAAACGCACGCGTCCCGCGCCTTCGAGCGCTTCCAGCTCCTGATCGGTTTTGTGAATTGCATCGGCTCCCGGTCCCGAAGCGGCCTGCCCGGCCAGTTGTTTTAGTTGCGCCCGCAGGCTGCGGACTTCGTCGAGCGCTGCAAACGAGCGAAGCTCGTCCCGGTACAACCGCATGCTCAGCGTGAATTGTTCCCGCAAATCCGCGATGCTGGTTTTAACTCGCGGGTCCATCTTCAAGGTCAGTGGCTGCGTATACGTTTGTCCGTTCGCTGTCAGCTTCACGGTGTAGTTGCCCGGCATCGCCCACGGCGAGTTCGCGGCGGGCGCTGTGTTGTGAACCACCGCCGTCATCGGATATTCCGGTCTCCGCTCCGGCACCGGCCCGTAATGCATGTCCCACAGGAAGCGGTGCATTCCGGGCTCGTCCGACAGTACGCGCGGCTGCCGTACCCAATATTTGGGGATCGCCAGCATGGGGTCGATCTCAGGTGCAGTATCCGTGCTCGCATATCGTCGGACAATCGTGCCCGTGCTGTCAATTACTTCGAGCGTTACCGGCCCGGAGCCGGACGCCCCCACGTAGTAATCCAGAATTGCGCCGTCCGGTGGGTTCTGGCCCGCGGGAAGATCGGGCGGCAGTGGCGTATCGGTATTCGTGTCCCAGCGCACCCGCAGCGCCGTCTCGGGTTTGAAAAGAACGGCCGCCGCATTCTCCGTTTCCCCGCGAATTTGCCGCAGAGGTGTCACATCGTCGAGAATCCAAAATCCGCGTCCGTGCGTCGCCGCAATCAAATCATCGTCTCTGATCGCCAGATCGCGAACAGAAGTCGCCGGCATGTTCAGTCGAAGCGACTGCCAGTGATCGCCGTCGTCGAACGAAACGTACGTCTCGCGCTCGGTGCCCGCGTACAGCAATCCTTTCTGTTTCGGATCCTCGCGCACCACGTTCACAGGCGAGCCGTCCGGAATGCCTGCCACGATTTCAGTCCAGGTTTTTCCGCTATCGTGCGTGCGATAAATGTGCGGCTTCATCTCGTCCACTCGAAGCGTGTTGATCGCCGCGTACGCCGTTCCGCGATCGAAATGCCCCGCGTCGATAATCGAGATCTTGTCCCAAGCACGCAGCTCCGGCGGCGTCACATCGGTCCAATGCAGCCCGCCATCGGTCGTCAGATGGATCAAACCATCGTCGCTTCCCGCCCAAATGCGATTGATCTCCAGCGGCGACACGCCCAGCGCATAAATCACCCCGCGCTGTGCCGGTTTCGCGGTGGCTTCGTCTCGATATTTTCCAACGGTCGCCGGAACCTCCCAGGTTTTGCGCGTCAGGTCCGGGCTGATTTGCTGCCAATGCTCGCCTCCATCGCGCGTCTTCCACACCGTGTTCGCCGCGAAGTACAGAATGTGCGGGTCGATCGGCGAAAACGTCAGCGGCTGGGTTCGCACCGTCCGGTAACCCTCCGCGCGAATCGGTTTCGGCCCGACGTTCTGCACCTGGCCGGTCCGGCGGTCGTAGCGCGATACTTTTCCGCCGTAAACAATATCGGCATTCAGTGGATCGGGAACGGCGTTGCCGTACTCCTCCGCGCCCACCGGATGCCAGTCGCGAAACGTGATCTCACCGTCGTTGCCGCGGCTCGCCACGCACGCCGAGCCGCTCTCCTGCTGCCCGCTGCACACGCGATACGGAAACGCATTATCCGTTCCCACGTGATACATCTGTGCCGTCGGCTGGTTGAACCACGAGCTCCAGGTCTCGCCGCCGTTAACCGTCACGATCGCGCCCTGATCGCTCACGATCAGAAACACATCCGGGTTGTTCGGATTGATCCAGATACTCTGATAATCGTCGCCGCCGGGAGCTCCTCGAATTCCCGTCCAGGTCTTTCCGCCATCGATCGATTTCCACGTGACGACGCTCGCGCTGTAAACCACATCCGCATTCCGCGGATCCACAGTCGGCACCGGCAAATCCCCACCGCCAATGCGTGCCGCGGGCCGCGGATCGTTGGTCGCCTTCGTCCAGTGCCCGCCTCGATCTTCGGAAACGTAGATCGCCAGCGCGTGCTGCGTAGCAATCGCCGCATAGACGTGCTTCGGATCGCTCGGCGCAATCGCGAGATTTGCTTCTATGACGCCGTCTTCCGGCAATCCCTCGGTGAGCTGCTTCCACGTCTTGCCGCCGTTCACCGATTTGTAAATGCCGCCCCCCGTTCCGCTCCAGGCCGCATTCTCCCAAGGACCTTCCCGCGCTTCCCACAACGACGCATACACGATTTCCGGGTTCGCCGGGTCGATCGCCACATCGTTTGCGCCGGTGTTCTCGTCTTTGCCCAAAACTTTCTCGAAGTTCTGGCCGCCATCGGTAGACAAGTACACGCCCCGCTCTTCATTCGGACCGTAGGGATGCCCCAGGACCGCCACAAACAAGCGGTTCGGGTCCTTCGGATCTACCGCGATCTTCGGAATCTGTTGCCCATCCCGCAATCCCAGATGCGTCCACGTTTTCCCCGCGTCGGTCGATTTGTAGATTCCATCGCCGGTCGAAAGATCGGGGCGGTGCAACCCTTCGCCACTGCCCACATACACGATGTCCGGGTCCGACAAGGCGACCGCGATCGCGCCGATCGATCCGGTGGGCTCATGATCGAAGATCGGATTCCAGGTGCGTCCATAATCGTTTGTCTTCCAGACGCCGCCATTCACCGCGCCGATGTAGAAGACATTCGGCTGGCTTGGCACTCCGCACAGCGCCCGCGTACGACCGCCTCGATATGGCCCGATTTCACGCCAGCGCATCTCCTGAAACAGTTTCGAATCGAACGGCTGCGCAACCAGAATCGTCGATGTCGCAGCCAGCAACGCAAATGCGCGCAAAGTTTTCACTCACCCTCCCGGCGGAGTCAGTATAAACAATGCTCAGCGTACGGCGATATGTTGCCGGACCGTCTCGCGGTTCTTTCGTATCGCTTCGTTCGTCGGATCCAGCGCCAGCGCCCGGTCAAATTGGTCGAGTGCTTCGGAGAATTTGCCGGCGCGCGCCAACAACTCGCCGTATTCGTTGCGTATCCGTGCACTCTGTGGGAACGCCGCAACTACCTTTTGAAAATTCTCCACCGCCTCGTCCAATTTGCCTGCCCGTGCCAGCGCATTCGCAAGTTCAAAACGTGCGTTGACGTAGTCCGGATCGGCGCGCAACGCCAGCGAGAATTGTGCAATCCCCGCTTGCACAAATCCAAGGCTCTCGAGCGCCGCTCCCAGCATATCGTGGGCATCTGGCCGCGTCCCATCGATCTCGACCGCCCGCTTCAGCTCGGCTTCCGCGCCCTGCATATCCAGTCGCGACATCAGAATCGCGCCCAGATTCAAGTGGGCCGAAAAGTTCTCCGGATCTTTTTCCAGCCGGTGCCGCATCATCGCTTCCTGTATCTTTCGGCGATGATCGCCCGGCCCGCGCGGCAGCAGTTGCAGCCACAAATGCGCCATTTCGTCGGTCGCCTGGTTGCCGCTTTCGACGCGACGCGGCGGGCTGTTCGGATTACGCACGTTTGCCGCCGAATTGTCGTAGTAATACCGCATCGAGACCACCGTTCCTGCAGGCAGAAACACCGGCGCCCGATACCGATACACGGCCTGCCAGTTGAAATCCCAATCCCGAATGCGGATGAGCCACTTTCGAGTGCCATCCGGCAGCGTGGCGTAAGCCTCCAGCATGTGACCCAGGTAATGCGCATGCGGATAGATCGCCAGCACATCCACATCCACCGGCAGCTTGAAATCGTCGCGCACGAGAAAGTCTTTATCGCCGGCGGGAATGTCAAGCGCCCGGTCGTTCTCGAGTTGAATCAAAATCGGAAGCCGCGTTTGGGGCTTATCGGTTAAATACAGCCCGATCGTCGGCGCAACCCGCTCGGGTTTACCGCTCGGCTGCATGTGCGTATTGAGGATCAGAAGGTTGCCTGGATCGAGCCGCCACGCAAACCCGTCCGGTTCCGAATAAGGCACCGTCCCCGGTTTCCAGAACAGAAAATGACCGGCGGGATTGAACGGGCTTTCGCTGATCGTCAGGTCCATTCCAGGAAAACCATCGCTGCGCCCGCGCAAAGATCCCATGCGATCTACCAGCAAATTCGCGTGGTGGATATTGCGCGCCCCTTGCTCGCCGCCGGGCCGGATCTCGATCGCCCGCACATAACGGGTACCCTGAACGTCTGGCTTGAACACAAAAGTCCAGAACCGGTCGCGTCCCGCTGCAGGCATTTCGAAAGCGCGTCCTGCATGCAGTACCAGGTCTGGTGTTCCGAGTTGCCATCCTCCGGCGAACGCCGGTGCAGCCGGCGTTTCAGACGCAGAACCTTCCGGCGCTCCCGCGCGAACCCATTCCGCAATGATGCGAATCTGCTGGTCCGTCAGCCGCCGCTCGTCTTGAAATTCGCCATATCCGAGCTCGGGGAGCCAGGGCGGCATGTACCGGCGCGCCGTCACATCCGCGATCTGCCGCGCATGCTTTTGGACATCGCTGTACGTGACCAGCGGAAATGGCCCGTCGCCGCCCGCGTGATGGCAAATCGTGCAGTTCTGATAAACGATTGGCGCGATGTCGCGGCTGAAAACAGGAGATTCGCTCGTTCCCGCCGCACAACTGATCCCTGCAAGCGCGAGGCTCGCAATCGGCAGCGAAACCCGCTTCACTCCACGTCCGCGAGCGAGCACCCGATCGCTTGTGTCTCCGGCTGCGCAACCGCTCTCCCTGCCAGTACGGCCGAAATCGCGTCCTCCAGGTCGTGCGTCCGGGCTGCGGGTCGCGCCTTGCCGATATCGACATACAAATCGTCGATCCGCCCGTGATACTGCAACCGTCCCGCCGCATCGAACACCGCCGCCTCGGGCGCGACCGTCGCTTCGGCGCGCTTCACCAGCTCATGACCCGGATCGCGCAGCGGAGTGCCGGGAAACCGGTACTCCGCGATATGTTTCTCGATTGCCGCCGCCGTCTCCGTCGCATCGGGATAGATCAGCCAGAACGCGACGCCGCGATTCTTAAACTCCGCGCCGATCCGCGCCAGTTCCGGAGCGTATCGATTCGTGATGGGGCAGTCTGTCCGCACGAACAGGAAAACCCGCGCTCGCGCGCTGCCGCTGAACGGATTTTGCGGGTTGCCGCCGAGATCGACCGGAGCGCCGGTGCAAACTAATGCGCAAACCAACATCACTACCAGCCGCGTTACAGAACCACGACCGTGAGGGAGTGGCCTTGCTAGCGGGAATGGCATTGCCAGGGCTTTTAGAAGATGAAGTTGAGCCCGCCGCGTATGGCTCGTGGCGCCTGCACGATCAGCAGCGTATGACCATCGCCAGTATTGAAAGGAAGGTATCCTTGCGCCAGCATGTTTCGCAAATTGGCTGTCAGTTCCAGCCGTCCCGGTATTCCGAAGAAGGAGGGAAGAGGCTGCCTCACGTCGATGTTCAATCCCGGCGTCACATACATGTTCTGCGTCGTAAACACATGCCGGGGGATCACCGCGCCGCTGTCAACCCAGCCGTAGCTCGCGTGGATTCGGGCGCCGCACTTGGGAAGCCGTGCCTTCAGATCGGCCGCCGCGATGTTGTGGTTGCCCTCTGCCAGGAATTTCTCCTGTACGCCCCAGCTCTCGCCGAGATCCGTCGAGTTGCCGATGAATCCGCCCATGCGTCCGTATGCCACCGCCAGATCCAGCGTGTCCGTGATCTTCTGATTCGCCGAAGCGATGTAACCTTCCCGGTCGTAATGCCCGATGTTGTAGGTCGAAGTGATCGACATATCGTCGGACAGCAAATCGCCTTCATCGAGGCCCGACAGACTGCCCGCCACATTGATGCGGCCGTTCGAAACGTCCTCGTAGAACGCGCTCACCGCATAGGTTCGCGAGCCTTCCGTCTTGTTATACCCAAGCTCGTAATTTTGGGTTCGTTGCAATTCGAGGCGCCCGTTGCGTTCGGAAAGTTGGGGCAGCCGCGCCAGCGTATTGACGGTATCGATGAGATCGTCATTCGCCGCCCCGTCTGTGCCGCCGGTCTGTTCCGCCGCGTATCGCTGATGCGCGGAAAGTTCATCCGGCCGGCCGCCATCGCTGTACGCCGCGACGACTTCGCCGCCCGGCCCCAGATCTACCGTCATGCGCGCAAACGGGCTCACGCGGCTGGTGTGCTGCAGGGCATCGACGGATTCGCCGGTCATGCCGTATTCGATATGAACCCCTTGGATCGGGTCGGTCACTTGATACACGCTCAGCGACATCGTGCGGATAAGCAAACTATTGCCGATAACCGGATTCCCCATGGCTTGCCCGGGCAACTGCTGGCCGATTCCGCCGACCTGCGTCATCGTGAATGTCACTTCCGGAGGATCGCCAAGCGGTCCCGAGTCACTCCGGCTGTAAATCGCCGCCAGCCCCATGGCGCTCGGTCCGAATGCCGTCCCTTGTCCCAGCGTTCCGCCCACCTGCACCTGGTTCTTACCGAATATGTTGGTGGAAACCGCAAAGCCGGTGCCAAAATCGCTTTGCAGGGAATCGGTATCGACCAGGCCTCCATCGCCGCCCGACAGCGAAAGCATCGCGTGGGTTCCCGAGAAGACTCGCGGACGCATTCCCGTGTTCGTAGAGGTTTCCTCAACCGGCACGTAGCGCGTAATCGGCCGTGTCGCGGGCGACGAGCGCAGCACCCATTTCCAATCGTCGGTCATGGCGCCTTCCGGAAGGGTATAGCTCAACTGGACACTGCTGAACAGCGTCGCCAGATGCACTTGCAGAATGCTGCTGCGGCCGGCGCTCACCGCGATCTTATCGCGCGCGGCGGGCAAAAAACTGGCGAGCGAAACGCGGATGGAATAGATGTCGGAAGGCAAATCGCCAAATGCGAAACGGCCGTCGGAGGCAGTGGTGGTCTTCGCGATCAGACGCGCGTACCGGTTGAAGAGCTGAACGCTCGCGCCGAGCTGTGGAATACCGCCAGCGTCCACCACCGAGCCTAGAAGATTACCGGTCAATGGCAGAGACACATCCCCTGCATTCGCGTGACTGGCGAGAGCCGCGAACGCTGCCGTCGCCAGAACTCGTCCGAGCTGTCTATGCGCGAAACCCCGGTTCAAAATGCCCTTTCGCGTTTTCGGTCTAAACCTAGCCGATATGTCTATGATGTTACCGTAAATTGCGCAGACGGGGTAAGCGTCTGGTTTTTCAACTTGTCCGTTACCTTTAGCTTGAGCGTATACTTGCCCGGCGCCAAGCTTTTCAATGGCAGCTTTTTCTCGACCGTCACCAGGAACGCCGAGGCATTCGGAATCGTCGCGATGTCCTCGGTCTGGCTGAGAACGGTTTGATTGGTCGCATTCACGACGTTATATTCAATCGTTCCAGCAGGTTTTTTCGTCTTCTGATCCATGCCGAGGTTGTAAAACTCGGTATAGATGCCCATCGTTTCGTTCTGCTTGAAGACATCCCCGACGCGAGGCCGCACCTTAGAACTGCGAATCACGAATGGGCCGGCGCCAATGCTCTTCGTTGCGACGCGCTCTAGCTCATCGGCCAGGATCAAGCTGCTCGACCCGAGCTGATCTTCATCGTAGTGCGGAACGTTCAGCGCCATCTCAAAGTTGTTCATCGTGTTTCCGACCACGTCCTTGGCGACGACGTTCAGCCGGTACGTGCCAGGCGCCAGCGGAATGGTCTTCGAATAAATCTGCGAGCCATTCATGGTCTGCTGCAGCATTTCCGCCGGAAGCTCGGCGGTAATCGTGTCTTCAAACCAGTTCACCGGCCGACGCGTGAGCGACGTGACGCGCCCGTACAGGTTAATGGTCGCTTTCGCGATCTTGTCCTTCGTCGCGTAATTCAGATCGTTGTTCTTGAACAGCAGCGTCAGGCTGGTCAGGACGGTCGAATCGGTCACGCGGATGTAATCCGCCCGAACCTGCATTGGAAGCGTGTTGTAACGGATTGTCGAGCTGATGGCCGCTTCCAGGTCTTTGAACTTGATCACCGGGGCCTTTTGCAGATTGGCGTATTGCTCGAGGACCGTGAATTCATTCATACTCTCCGGCAGTGGCTGATTGCCGGTGCCCAAATGCGTTCCGTCGGTACGGGTAAAGCGCTGCGACTGGTCGGATAGACCCATCTGCTCGGACATCGTCAAACCGGCACCCGGGACGTAGAGCAGCGCGTCCTTGGCTTCCGGATCCGTGGCGATCTTGTATTCGCCGCTCATCGTTTGATCGACGAATTCGATTTTGATGTTGCTGCCGATTCCTTCGATATAACGATAGGTCCAGTCCTCGAAGGGGTAGGTAGACGTTTCGCCGCCGCCTTCCTCAATTGGACGTTCATAGGAGCCGCCCGATGGATGGGACTCGATTTCGTCCGCAGGACCGTATTTGATGTAGATCATCCCCCGGTCCGTTTTCCAGCCCGGGATGCCCGAAGCGTAGTGATCGTTCGCGTACGCGATGCGGCGATAATGCTCTTCCTTATACTCGTTCTCTTCGGTATCGGGAGTAGGGTCGCGACGCTGCCAGAACGACTCCACAAACTGCTGCCGCTCTTCGTCCGTCCGGAGCTGGTGGAACGCTTTCTTTTCCTCGTCTGTAATGATGTAGACGACATCCTCGTTCAGCCACTTCTTCCAGGGCCCAGCCAACTCTCTCTCGAGCGCTTTCTGCTTCCTTTTCAGCTCTTTATTGGTCAGCGGTTTGGCAACAGTCTGATTATTATCGGAACTGCTGGAACTGGAGTTTTGCTTCTGGTCCTGGGCGGCCACCCAGGTAACGGCCAGTGCAGCGATGGAAATGCCAACCAGGAAACGAAAGCGGAAGGCAGGCAAGAACTTCATACGATCGGCGAACTCCTCGGAACTGTGGGGGACTACCTATTTAGTTTAAGTGCTTGTAACACCAGCGTCAACGCCGCTGACGTATGTTCTCGTCCCTCGGTTTCCCGGCGGTGCGGGAAACGCCCGGAAAAAACCCGACCGCCTAACCAGACAACCGGCTCAAACTGCCCTTTCCTCTTGTCGGTCTAATGCTTAGCCGATACGCCTATGACTTTACGAGAAATTGCACAGACGGGGTAAGCGTCTGGTTTTTCAACTTGTCCGTTACCTTCAGCTTGAGCGTGTATTTACCCGGCGACAAGCTTTTCAATGGCAGCTTCTTCCCCTACCGTAACCAGGAACGCAGAGGCATTCGGAATCGTGGTGATGTCCTCGGTCTGGCTGAGAACGGTTTGATTGATTGCATTCACCACGTCATATTCAATCGTTCCAACGGGCTTTTTCGTCTTCTGGTCCATGCCGAAGTTATAAAACTCGGTATAGATGCCCATCGTTTCGTTCTGCTTGAATATGTCCCCGACGCGAGGCCGCACTTTAAAACTACGAATCACGAATGGGCTAGCGCCGATGCTCTTGGTTGCGACGCGCTCTAACTCATCAGCCAGGATCAAGCTGCTCGACCCGAGCTGATCTTCATCGTAGTGCGGAACGTTCAGCGCCATTTCAAAGTTGTTCATCGTGTTTCCGACCACGTCCTTGGCAACGATATTCAGCCGGTACGTGCCGGGGGCCAGCGGAATGGCCTTGGAATAGAGTTGCGAGCCATTCATGCTCTGCTGTAGCATTTCCGTCGGAAGCTCAGCGGTAATCGTGTCCTCAAACCAGTTCACCGGGCGGCGCGTTAGCGACGTGACGCGCCCGTACAGGTTAATGGTCGCTTTCGCGATCTTGTCCTTAGTCGCATAATTCAAGTCGTTGTTCTTGAATAGCAGCGTCAGACTGGTCAGGACGGTGGAATCCGTTACGCGAATATAATCCGCTCGAACCTGCATCGGCAGCGTATTGTAACGAATGGTCGAGCTGATGGCCGCTTCCAGATCCTTGAACTTCACCACCGGGGCTTTCTCCAGATTGGCCGTTCGCTCCAGAACCGTGAATTCGTTCATGCTTTCCGGCAGCGGCTGATTGCCGGTAGCCGAGTGCGTGTTGTCCGTGCGGGTAAAGCGCCAGGATTTGTCGGATAGGCCTAACTCCTCGGATAACGACAAACCGGTGCCCGGGACGTAAAGCAGCGCGTCCTTAGCTTCCGGATCGGTTGCGATCTTGTATTCGCCGCTCATCGTTTGGTCGACGAATTCGATTTTGATGTTGGTGCCTATTGCCTCGATATAACGATAGGTCCAGTCCTCGAAGGGGTAGGTAGACGTTTCGCCGCCGCCTTCTTCAATCGGCCGTTCGTAGGAGCCACCCGATGGATGCGATTCGATCTCATCCGGAGGACCGTACTTGATGTACATCCTGCCGCGGTCCGTTTTCCAGCCCGGAATGCCCGAGGCGTAGTGATCGTTCGCGTACGCGATGCGGCGGTAGTGCTCTTCTTTATACTCGTTCTCTTCGGTATCGGGAGTAGGGTCGCGACGCTGCCAGAACGATTCCACAAACTGCTGCCGCTCTTCGTCAGTCCGAAGCTGGTGGAACGCTTTCTTTTCCTCGTCCGTAACGATGTAGACGACGTCCTCGTTCAGCCACTTCTTCCAGGGTCCGGCCAGCTCTCTCTCGAGCGCTTTCTGCTTCCTTTTCAGCTCTCTATTGGTCAGCGGTTTGGCAACAGTCTGATTATTATCGGAACTGCTGGAACTGGAGTTGTGCTTCTGGTCCTGGGCGGCGACCCAGGTAACGGCCAGTGCAGCGATGGAAATGCCAACCAGGAAACGAAAGCGGAAGGCAGGCAAGAACTTCATACGATCGCGTCAACGCCGCTGACGTATGTTCTCGTCCCTGCGTTCCGGGCTGTGCGGGAAAAATCGGAAAAACTCCGGCTGCCAACCCCCGCAACCGCGGTACACGTACTAAACGTGACAACCGGTACGTCTACGGGTTTTAATAGAACCCGCTCCCAAAATAAAGAGCCGGAGCGAAGTTTCTCTCAAGCGCTACTAGTTATGGTATAGCTTCCTCAGAGACATAGCGGGAAGCGTTAAATGGTTCATGACGTGCTATGAACCATAATCTTATGTAATCGATTCAGATGGCGAATGGGATACCACTCGCCAGAGTGTCACGTGAGCGAGCCCAGGAATCAATTCGCCGGTACCCTGCTGCTGATCTGCACGATGGCTGCTGTCATTGTCGGGGTGCTCAGCTTCGAACATCTTCGCAGCTATCCGCTGCACGACGACGGCGTCACGTGGGTGGATCGCAAGGCTTCGGACGGGGGAACCCGCGTTGTGGCCGGCTACATCGCTCCGGGCGGACCCGGCGACAAGGCCGATATCCACCTGGGCGACCAGCTTGTCAGAATCGGCAACGCCCGGATTCAGGACGCGCTCGATGTCCCACAAGCGCTCTGGCGGATTCCGCTTTTGGGCCAGACGACGTATACGCTCCGCCGCGACGGCATAGAATTCCAGAAAAACAATATCTTTGTTCAAGCCGCCCCGCGCGATTCCGCCATGTACTACCAGTACGCGGTCGGGTTCGCGTATCTGGCCATCGGACTCTTCGTCTACTACCGCCGGACCAGCGCTGCGAAGTCGCTGCATTTTTTCGTGCTGTGCCTGGCCTCGTTTGCAGCTTCCTGTTTCCATTATTCAGGAAAGCTCAACACCTTCGATGAGGGTCTGTATTGGGCGAATCTGGCCGCTAATCTTCTGGCGCCGGCCATTTTTTTGCACTTCTGTCTGACATTCCATTTGCGGCCTGCCTTTCTGCGCAGGCGCGGCTCGTGGCTGCTCCTGTATCTCCCCTCCGCTGTTCTGCTGGCGATCGTTGCGTTGTCGGCCGAGGGCCTGATGCGCTTCTCCACACCGCTGCTCGAGGTGCGCTGGCTGCTCGACCGCTTGACGCTCGCTTTCTCGATGCTCTTCTATTTCGGCGGGGCGCTGGCGCTGGGCCTGGACTTTACACATTCGGAAGATCCGATCGTGCGCCGCCAGTTGAAATATCTGCGCAACGGGGCGCTGGCCGGCCTGCTGCCGTTCACCATGTTGTATGCCCTGCCGTACGTCTTCGGCGTGATTCCCTCACACATCATGAACCTGAGCGTCCTGTCGATGGGTTTAATCCCCCTGACCTGGGCCTACGCCATCACCCGCTATCGGCTGATGGACGTGGATATCATTTTCCAGCAAGGGTACGTTTACACGCTGGCGACGTTGGCAGTTATCGGAACGTTCTACGCCCTGTTTTTTGTCATTTTCAACGCGACCACCATTTCGGCTCCCGCGTTTGTCGTCCTCATATCGTTCGCGACGTTCGTGTTTCAGCCGATTCGCCGCTGGATTCAGGAACAACTGGATCGCTGGGTCTTCTACCGCGACCGCTACGATGCGCGGCTGACTTTAATTGAGTTCGCGCGCGAACTCAGCTCGGAAACCGATCAGAACGCCATGCTGGCCAAGGTGTCCGACCGCCTGCTGCGAACCCTTTCGATTCAGCAGATCGGATTCTTTCTGTTCGATGAAAGCTCTCAGCGTTTCGAGATGCATTCGCTGACGCAGAAGCCCGGCCGCTCCGCGAAAGCGCCGAACGGCCCGCTCGACTTGGGCTTCCTGGAAGAATCGAGCGACAAGCCCTATCTGTTTTTCGAGCGCACGCGCCACTTGCGCGACATCATTTCGCAGGAATGGCCGCAATCGGTCCGGGATACCATCGCCGATCTCGATTTCACTTATTACGTGAGCTGCAAGTCGCGGGGCAAGATCATCGCCTTCCTGGGCGTGAGCCGCACAACCGAAGGCGATTTTCTTTCGAGCGACGATATCGAGCTGCTGGTTACGTTATCGAACTATGTCGCCATCGCGATCGAAAATTCCCGCCTGTACAGCTCGCTGCAGCACAAGGCCGACGAGTACGAGCGTCTGAAGGAATTTAGCGAGAACATCGTCGAATCGATCAACGTCGGCATTTTGGCGGCCGACTTGGACGACCGGGTGGAGAGCTGGAACTCCCAGATCGAAAAGATGACCGGCATTCCGCGCCGGGACGCGGTAGGAAAGCGCTTAGCGGAACTATTTCCGCCGGAGTTGTGCCTGAAATTTAATGACGTACGTGGCGATGAAGGCATTCACAACCTATACAAGGTTGCGCTGCCCGCCAGCATCGAAGCGCCGGCGCATTCCGACGTCCCCAATGGTGCTTCGCGAAACGGCTACGGCGGGTTAGAGCTGGCAAAAGGCGAGCCGGCCCCGCGCGAAACGATCGTGAACCTCGCCATCGCCCCGCTTGTTTCCAAACAGCAGCATCAGATCGGGCGGCTAATCATTTTCGACGATATTACCGATCGCGATGAGCTGGAGCGCCGGCTGGTGCAGGCGGACAAGCTCAGCTCCATCGGGCTGCTCGCGGCGGGCGTTGCGCACGAGGTCAACACGCCGCTGGCCGTGATTTCCACGTACGCGCAGATGCTTGCCAAACAGGTTTCCGGCGACGATCAGAAATCGAAGCTGCTTGAAAAAATAGCCAAGCAGACCTTCCGTGCGAGTGAGATTGTCAATTCACTGCTGAACTTCTCACGCACTTCGCCGACCGACTTCGTCGAGGTGGATCTGAATCGCATCGTTCGAGAGACGGCATCGCTGGTAGAACATCAGTTCCAAAAAACGGGCGTCGTGACGCGCATGGCGCTCTCCGAGGAGCTGCAGCCGGTTCGTGGAAATTCGGGAAAGCTGCAGCAGGTGTTTCTGAACCTGTTCATCAATGCGCGCGATGCGATGCCGGGCGGCGGATCGTTGACTGTGCGAACCTGGGCCGAAAACGGATTCGCCCACGCCGAAATTGCCGATACCGGCCAGGGAATTTCGCCCGAGCACTTAGCGCGCATTTACGATCCGTTCTTCACCACCAAGGGCCCGAAAAAAGGAACGGGCCTGGGGCTCTCGATTACCTATGGCATCGTGCAGGAGCATAACGGCATCATTGAGGTCGAGAGCACGCTCGGCCACGGAACGCGTTTCCGGCTCGAGTTCCCGAGCGTGGCGCTGCGGGCGAAGGCTTTCGGAAACCCGTCGGGAAGCGCTTCCAGCCTGATCGGGCGACGCACGGCTCGCGCTCCCCGCATTTTTCGGAATGTCTGATACAACCACTGTAGTGGCGTTTAGCAATCAGGATTTACCGGCTGACCGCGTCAGTCCCCCGGAGCGCCGTCGCATCCTTGTCATCGACGATGAAGCCGACATTCGCGAGAGCCTCGAGCTGTTATTGACCGGTGAGAACTACACGGTAGACCTGGCGGACAACGCCACCAGTGGCCTGCAGAAATACGAATCCAGCACCTATGAGTTGGTGCTGCTCGATCTGATGATGCCGGATCGCTCCGGCATGGAGGTGCTGGCCGACATCCGCGCGCGCGACAAAGACACTCCAGTCTTTATGCTGACGGCTTATGGATCGGTGGAAGTCGCCGTGCGGGCGCTGAAATCCGGAGCCAACGATTATTTCGCAAAGCCGTGGGACAACGAGAAGCTGCTGATCGAAATCGACCGGATGATTGCAAAAGGTCATCTGGAGCGCGAGAATACACAGCTCAAACGCGCGCTGAAACAGCGTTACGCCTTTCCTAACATCATCGGAAAAAGCGAGCGCATGCTCCGTCTGCTGGACCAGGTGGCGCAGGTCGCGCCCAGCCGGGCAACCATTCTGATCACGGGCGAGACCGGAACCGGAAAAGAGCTGATCGCCAAGGCCGTGCATGCGCATTCGGCCCGCGCCGATCAAATGTTCGTCCCCGTGAATAGCGGATCGCTGCCGACCGAGCTGCTCGAATCCATTCTGTTCGGACACATCAAAGGCTCCTTCACGGGCGCGGTGGCCAATCGAAAAGGCCTGTTTGAGACTGCGAATCGCGGAACGATTTTCTTCGATGAGGTCGGCACCATCAGCCCCGAGATCCAGGTAAAGCTGCTGCGTGTCTTACAGGACCGCGAATTCATGCCGCTGGGCTCGAACGAAAGCATCAAGGTGGACGTGCGGATCATCGCCGCGACCAATGCGGACCTTCGCAAACAAGTCGAAGACGGAAAATTTCGCGAGGATCTGTACTACCGGCTGAACGTCATCAATTTGAATCTGCCGCCATTACGCGAGCGCAAGGAAGACATCCCGCTGCTCATTGATTACTTCTTCACACGCTATTGCCGCGAAAATGAGAAATTCATTAGCGACGGCAAATGCAGTCTGAGCTTTGAGCCGGAGGCCATGCAGGTTTTGATGGAGCACAGCTGGCCCGGCAATGTGCGCGAGCTCGAAAATGCAGTCGAGCGTGCCGTAGTGCTGGCGACCGCTCCGTCCGTTCCGGCGCATGTGTTGCCCGATCATCTGCAGCAGGCAACCGGTATGCGGATTTCACGCGATCAGAACGGGATGGTTCCTGCCGATGCATCGCTGTTCGAGATCGTCGCGGATTTCGAGCGCCGTAAGATCATCGAGGCACTGGAGGCCGTCAACTATAGCCAAACCGAAGCCGCGGAGAACTTGCACATACCGCTCTCGACGTTGAATCAGAAAATCAAGCGGCTCAACATCGACGTGAAGCGCCGCGGGCAATCATAAGGAACGAGGGATTTCCAATGAAGACTTTTCTTGCCGTCATAGCCGCACTCATTCTGACTGCGCCAGCTTATACGCAAGCCACGCCTCCGACGCGATTGTATTCACCTCCCGAGCAGGTAGCCGGGCAGCCGGATGTGGCGAAGCTTCAGGCGCAGCTCGCCAAAGATGAAAAGACGCTGCAGGATTGGGCGAACCTCGCGCGTTATCGCGACGACAACGCGAAACTCCCTCCGTCCGCCGCCGGTGAAGATCGCGTGGTGTTTATGGGCGATTCGATTACCGACGGCTGGGGCCGCGGGCGCGGAGAATTTTTTCCCGGCAAACCGTATGTGAACCGCGGCATCAGCGGGCAAACGACGCCGCAGATGCTGATTCGTTTCCGGCCCGACGTGATCGCATTGAAGCCGAAAGCGGTGGTGATTCTGGCTGGAACCAACGACCTCGCGGGGAACACCGGGCCGGAGACTCTCGAAGAGATTGAAGGCAACCTGGCTTCCATGGCGCAATTGGCGCAGACCAATGGCATCAAGGTGATTCTCGCGTCGGTCATGCCGGTGTGCGATTACATCAAGCCGCAGACCGCGCGCCGTCCTCCGGAGAAGATCGTTGCGCTGAACGCATGGATCAAAGACTACTGTGCTCATAATGGCTTCGTCTATCTCGATTACTACTCCGCCATGCTCGACCAGAACAACATGTTCAAGAAAGAGCTTACGTTTGACGGGCTGCATCCGAACGCCGCGGGCTACGCAGTGATGGGGCCGCTGGCGTCGGCAGCTATCGAGCAGGCGCTCGGCAAAAGTTAATCGGAGTGTCGAGTTGGCGGCCGAGGCTTTTCGGCACGACTATTCTTTGGAGCGCCTGCCTCCTGTTCCTCGTTCAGCCGCTGATTTCGAAGCTCATTCTGCCCTGGTTCGGTGGCTCGGCCTCCGTCTGGATCACGGCGCTGCTGTTTTTTCAAGCCGCGTTGCTGTTGGGCTACGCCTACGCCCATGCGCTGGCGCGCAAAGCCGGCATTAAGCCGCAAGCGATTATTCACATAGCGCTGCTGATTCTCAGTCTCGCCTGGCTCCCGATTCTTCCGCGCGCGATGTGGCAGCCGCAGCCCGGCCGGGATCCGATGTGGCTGGTATTCGGTGTACTCGCGGCTTCGGTTGGGTTGCCCTACGTGTTGCTGTCTGCGACCAGCCCTTTGTTACAGAACTGGTACGCGCAAACCGATCGAGGAGCACTGCCGTACCGCTATTTCGCTTTGTCGAACGCCGGATCGCTTGCCGCGCTGCTGGCTTATCCGGTGCTCATTGAGCCGTACCTGACGGGACATGAGCAGGCCTGGACGTGGTCCATTGCCTTTGCTCTGTTCGCGGTGTTATGCGTGGCGACGGCGGCTCTGGCGGGCAAATCCGGCGGGCGGAGCCATATTGAGACTCCGCAGCGAATCGCCACCTCGCAGGTGTTTCTCTGGATCGGTCTGGCTGGCAGTGCCTCTACCTTGCTGTTGGTCGTAACCAGCGTGATCACGCAAAACATCGCGCCCATGCCGCTGCTCTGGGTGATCCCGCTCGGCATCTATCTGGTGACGTTTGTTCTTTCATTTGAAAGCGCGCGCTGGTACCGCCGAGTCGTCTTTCTTCCACTCGTGTTGCCGGCCATCGGCTGCATGATTGCGGGCGCCGGACGCCTCAACAACGCGAAGATCTCGGTCATGCTCCCGCTGTTGTGCGTAGCGCTGTTTGTCTGCTCGATGGCCTGTCATGGAGAACTGGCGCGCTCGAAACCGGCCGCACCGCAGCTCACAACTTTCTATTTGGCAGTTGCAGCCGGAGGCGCGCTGGGCGGGTTCTTCGTCGCGTTACTCGCTCCGCGTTTTTTCAATGCGATGTATGAATATCCAATTGCTTTCGTGGCCTGCGTGGCAATACTGCTGGCTGCGCTCTGGCGCGATCGCCTCCGGTGGACGAACCGCCAACTCGGGTTTGCTTTTTGGATGGCCGGATTGGCCGCGACATTCGTGATGGCTGGTTACCTTTTCCGCGAAACCTGGCGCAAGGCCGAGGACGCGTTCATGCTGAAACGAAACTTCTACGGCGCGCTCCGGGTGGATGAATTTGTGGATCGGCATAGCCGCGTTCGCCAGTTGACCCACGGCACCATCACGCACGGGCTGCAGTTCCGGAGCGCGATCTTGCGCAACGTGCCGACGACCTATTACGCGCGCGACTCGGGCATTGGACGCGCGTGGCGCGTTCTCGAGCGAAGCGGCCCGCTCCGCATGGGGATCATTGGGCTGGGGACAGGCACGTTAGCGGCGTACGGGCGCGGCGGAGACGCGCTGCGCTTCTATGAGATCAATCCGCTGGTGGTCCAGATCGCCCGCACCGAGTTCACTTTTCTTTCCGATTGCCCGGCGCACATTGATGTCGTTTTGGGAGATGCGCGTCTTTCGATGGCGCGCGAGCCGAGCCAGCGGTTCGACATTCTGGTTGTCGATGCATTCTCGGGAGACGCTATCCCGGTGCACCTGTTCACCCGCGAAGCGTTCGCCATCTATTGGCGGCATTTGAAACCCGATGGCGTGCTGGCGGTCCATACTTCAAATCGCTATCTGAAACTGGCGCCGGTCGTGATGCTTGCGGCAAAAGCGCTGGGCAAACAGACCTGGGAAGTGGATAACGAGGACGACGATGAACACGAAGTCTACAGTGCCAGCTATGTTCTGGTAACCAACCGCCCGCATTTTTTCGAAGATGCTCTATTTCGCGGGCAGCTCCTGAAAATCGAGGTGCCGCCGAGCCTTCGCGCCTGGACCGACGATTACAGCAATCTTTGGCAATCGCTGCAATACAGAAAACATTAATCGAGATGAAATTCCTGGCCGATCTGCTGAACGCAAACTCGATCCGGTGCAGGACCGGCAGCCGCAACCAGCCGCTCGATCGGCTCCAGCCGTGGCTCGCGGCTCAATTGAAAGGTCTGATGATGCACTGGCAGGATGAACTCGGCGCCCGCATCGTTCGCCATCGACCAGGCTTGTTCCGGATTGCAATGAACGCGGATCCAGGGATCGTACGCGCCGACCGGCATAATCGCTAAATTCGCCGGCTTGGACGATCGCAAATTCCGGAACGATTGCGTATAGGCCGTGTCGCCTGCGAACACAACGCGATGGCCGTTCGCTTCGATCACATACCCGTTGTATCCGCGATATATGTCGCTGCGCATCCGAGCGCCCCAATGCGCCACTTCAAACGCGGTGATTTTGGCCGGGCCGATCTGGACCGATTCGTTCCAGAGCAGCTCGTGCACCTGTCCGTAGCGCCTGCGGCGCAACAAATCGGACGTTCGATCGGCAGTCACCACCTGCGTTCGCGGATCTTCGAGTTGCCGCAAACTGGGCAGATCGAAATGGTCCATGTGGGCATGAGAGAGCAGCACGAGCTCGATGGGTGGCAGATCGACGAGCGGGGCCGCGATCTCCACCAGCCTTTTAATGCCAACCGTGAGCGGGCCGAAATTCAACCCGATGCGGAGGCTGAAAACGGGATCGGTGAGAATCGTAAAACCGTCCAGCTTAAGCAATACGGTGGTGTGACCGAGCCACGCGGCGTGCAATCCCCGATCGGGCCAGGCTTTTGGAACGGGTCGGAAAGGCGGCGCAAGTACTTCGCGCTTATAATCTTTCGAGACCTCGTGAAAGAAGGCCGGAGCGGCGCGGCGCAGAAAGCGCGCGGTTTCGGGCACGCGGTGCATCGGATGGGGTGCATGCGGCCGGCGATGTGAGCGCCTGCAATTAGCGGAACGGACTGCCACGATTGTTAGACGCAGCATAGCAGCGATTTGCCGCGCTGTAACATTGAAGGCGATCTATGAATCGCCGCGATCTGTTTCGTAGCGCACTTGTCACCCTGGGAGCCACCGCGAGTGCTCCAGCCTTGAAGGCTCTCCAATTTGCGCCCGATGCCGATGCATCCAAAGACCTGGAACGCGCCGATTGGAAGCCGATTTTCATGGACGATCACCAGAATGAGACGCTGATCGCGCTCAGCGATTTGATCATTCCCGAGACCGACACTCCCGGAGCAAAAGCGGCTTTGGTGAACCGTTTTCTCGATCTCCTGATGTCGGCGGAATCGGCGGAGACGCAGCGCGCGTTTGTGGAGGCGCTCTCTTATATTGATGGCACTTCGATGGAAAGCTATAACGGCGCGTTTCTCCACATCACGCCGGAGCAGCAGGTCGAATTCCTCGAAGTGCTGGCGTATCCCCACACCAACGAGAGATGGGGCGTGCAGGAGCCCGATTTCCCGGGCACGGAGCATTTTGAAAAGCTGAAGGGCTGGATTTCGGGCGCTTATTACAGCTCGCCGATCGGCCTGAAAGAGCTGGGCTGGGACGGCAGTTTCCCGCACGGCGTGTTTGCCGGCTGCGAGCACGCGAGCCACGAACATCCGGAGCAGGCGGGGCATTAGATCATGTTTCAAGATCCTCTCACTCAGACCTACGACGCGATTGTGGTCGGCTCGGGAGCAACCGGCGGCTGGGCGGCGAAGCGTCTCTCGGAAGCGGGATTGAATGTGCTTCTGCTGGAAGCGGGCCGCAACATTTCGCCGAAAGAATTTACCGAGCACATGCCGGCATTCAAATTGAAATACCGGAACATGTCGCTCGACTGGCTGAGGACGCGGCCGGTTCAAAAGCAGTGTTACGCCTGCATGGAGTACAACTACGACTGGTTCGTGAACGATCTCGAGAACCCGTACAGCACGCCCCCCGATAAGCCGTTTTCGTGGCAGAGATTGCGCATCGTAGGCGGACGCACGCTGGTGTGGGGCCGCCAGAGCTATCGGCTAAGCGATTTGGATTTGAAAGCGGCAAGCCACGACGGATATGGACAGGACTGGCCACTCTCGTATAAAGACCTCGCCCCTTATTACGACCTCGTGGAAGATTACGTCGGGATCAGCGGAGCGGCGGAGCAGAATGAAGCGCTGCCGGACGGACATTTTTTGCCGCCGATGAAAATGAGCTGCGGCGAAACGTACTTCCGCGAGACCGTGGGCAAGCGATTTGGACGCACCGTGACGATCGGGCGCACCGCGATCATCACGCAGAACCACAATGGCCGTCTGGCTTGTCACTATTGCGGCCCATGCGAGCGCGGCTGTAGTACGTTTTCGTATTTCAGCAGCCCGTTTACGACGGTGAAGGATGCGCTGAAGACCGGGAAATGCACGCTGCTGACGAACGCCGTGGTAGCGCATGTCAATGTGGATCCGGCTTCGAATCGCGCCAACGGAGTCACGTTCGTCGATGGCCTCACGCGTGAAACGAAGATGGCGCGCGGGAAGACGGTGATCCTGTGCGCGCAAGCGCTCGAATCGACGCGCATCCTGCTGAACTCAACGACGGGCGAGCATTCTGGCGGGTTGGGAAATTCCAGCGGCCTGCTGGGGCGCGGGCTGATGGATCACTCGAGCGGCGCGGGTGCTTCAGGCGACCTGACGCACTTCGACGAGCGACCGTCGCCATACAGCGGACCGCACCGGGCGAACGGTATTTATGTCATTCGCTTCCGCAATCTGGCGAAAGGTCCGCAGCAAAAGACGTTTATCCGAGGTTACGGCTTCCAGGGCGGGGCAGTGCCGAATTTCAACTTCGGAGCGCAGGGCTTCGGTGCCGATTACAAACGCGCCGTGAAAGAGGGCGCATATTACATTGGCCTGGGCGCGTTCGGAGAATGCCTTGCGCGCAACGAGAATTATGTCTCCATCGATCCGAATCTGAAAGACGCGTGGGGCATACCGGCGCTGCACATTTCGATGACGTACGGGGAGAATGAGCGAGCGCTGCAGGAAGATGCGTGTGCGACGGCAGCGGAAATGCTCGAAGCCGCGGGTGCGAAGAATATTCGAATCAAATCCAGCCTGGCGGAACCAGGGATGGCGATTCATGAGCTCGGGACCGCGCGCATGGGCAACGATCCGAAGACATCGGTAACGGATCCGTATTGCCAACTGCACGACATGCCCAATGTCTTCGCAATGGACGGCGCGTGTTTTGTTTCCTCGGGCTGCCAGAATCCGACGCTCACGATGATGGCGGTCACAGTGCGGGCCTGTGATCGGTTGGTGGAACGATTTAAGAGAAATGAGGTGTAGCCAGGCGAAGCTGGAATATGGATACGTGACAGGTTTGATATTTCCTCTACGCTGGAATGAGGGGCTTTAGAGCGATAAAGAACCGAGCATAGAACTGCAACTGACGCCCGAGCTGGAAGCCAAGCTGAAAGACATCGCCGCGAAGAGCGGTCGGTCGGTTGACGAACTGGTGGAAAACGTCATGACCAGTTACGTCGACGAGTTTTGAAGACCTGCGCCGGCGCGAAGACGAACTTCTTAAGCCCCGCGCCTGAAATGGCCGGGGAGGATTTTCATCCTCATCCAGAAATGCCGCCGAGCCCGCTCGGTTTCCAAAGCTTTGTAAAGGATTGTCTGTAGCGCACGATGTTGTCCCACAACCGGACACCTCTCCCACTGGGAATCTGGTATTATTCCCGTGGAATCAGTAGTTTGAGTCACGCAAAACTCATGGCCGCTGAAATGCATTAAAAAAGTTGAAACTCTCATGGCTATGGATGTACCTCGGGGTAAAGAAGTCGCGCGACGTCGTTTAATCAAACGGATCGTTCTCGGTGTTGTTGCACTGGTGGCGATCGGCGGCACCACCGTCGCGCTCGCACGTCTAAAGCCTGCAGCACCTTCGGTGGATATGAGCGGATTATGGCCGGGAACGGTGCGGAGGGGCCCCATGGAGATGCAGGTGCGCGGCTTGGGCGCTCTGAAGCCTGATGTCATCTACTTCATCAACGCGGCGGTGGATTCCCGGGTGGTGGACATCATCCGACGGGCCGGCATCGATCCCATCAAGAAGGACGCCGTGATTATGGTGCTGACCAATCCGGACCTCGAGCTCGAGGCCGAGAAAGCGGAGTGGCAGCTCAAGCAGGATGAAGCGAACCTGGCAAACCTGAAAGTGAAGCTCGAAAGCGACGAGTTGGACCAGAAAGCCACATTTGCCGAGCTGGAATCCCAATATACCCAGGCGAAGCTCACGGCAGATCGCGATCTGGAGCTGACGCGGCTGAATCTGAAGAGCGATCTGGAATCGCGGCTTTCTGTAGATCAGGCCAATCAATTCCACAACCGTGTAGAGCTGCAGAAGCAGCGGCTTGGGATTCAGGACCAATCCATTAAGGCGCAGATTGAGGCGCAGCAGGTGGCCGTGGAAAGCTCGCGTGCCGCTTATGAAGAGAAGAAAAAGCAAGTCGAGCAGCTCACCATTCGCGCTCCGATCAGCGGCCAATTGCAGGAAGTGGACGTGGAAGTCGGGCAGCGTGTGCCCTCCGGTACGTTGCTGGCCAAGGTGGCCGATCCCACGAGGTTGAAGGCCTTATTGCAGATCGCCGAGACCCAGATGAAGAATGTTCGCCCTGGCCTCGACGCCACGATCGACACGCGAAACGGATTGATTCCCGGCCGTGTCACGCGGATCGATCCGCAGGCTCAGAACGGGACGGTCGGAGTCGATGTGGCGCTGCACGGGGCATTACCGGAGGGCGCGCGACCTGAGTTGAGCGTAGACGGCACGATCGAGATCGAGCACCTTTCCAATGTGGTGTTTGTAGACCGGCCGGTTTCCGGCGAGCCTGATACAACTATTGGGTTATTCAAGATCGATCCGGACGGCAAAGGCGCGATGCGCGTGAATGTGAAGCTGGGTGCCGCCTCGGTGAACACCATCGAGGTCAAGGCCGGCCTCAAAGTGGGGGATCGGGTGATCCTCTCCGATATGTCTCAGTACGATTCGTACCCGCGAATCCGTTTGAACCAGTAAGGCGTGGGGCGCGTACTAAGTAAGGAAGTACGATAAGCAGTGAAACAGGGAGGTTTCAAGCAAGCATGACTGCATCCGACGCGTTGATCCATCTCGACGGCGTTACGAAAGTCTTTGTGACGGATGAGGTAGAGACACACGCTCTGGCCGGAATCCACATGGATATCCAGCGCGGGGAATACGTCTCGATCTCCGGGCCCTCGGGCTGCGGAAAATCGACACTGCTCGCGATTCTTGGATTGCTTGACTCTCCGAGCTCGGGCACGTACATCCTGAACGGCAAACCCGTGCAGAGCCTCAAGCTTTCCGAACGGGCGCGGATTCGCAACCGGGAGATCGGCTTCATCTTCCAGGCGTTCAACTTGATTGGCGATTTGAACGTTTACGAAAACGTGGAGCTGCCGCTGACCTATCGCGGGATGCCCTCGAGCGAGCGTAAGAAAAAGGTTCACGAGGCGTTGGAGCGCGTGGGCATGTCGCATCGCATCAAACATTACCCGTCGCAGCTTTCGGGCGGCCAACAACAGCGTGTAGCTGTGGCGCGCGCGCTGGCGGGCGATCCCTCGATTCTGCTGGCCGATGAGCCGACCGGCAACCTCGACTCGCAAAATGGCGAGCAAGTCATGGAGTTGCTGCGCGAATTGCATCGCGGCGGCGCAACCATCTGCATGGTGACGCACGATCCTCGCTACGCGCGCTATGCGGACCGTTCGATCCACCTGTTCGACGGGCGGATCGTGGAAGAAAACGTCGAAATGCCTGTATGATTCGTAGAAACGTCGACATCATCGCGGTGGCAGTGCTGCTGGCGGGTGCGGCGATCTTTGCGCATACCCGCAGTGTGGTGTTTTTCAATCTCGACCGCGGACATATCCGGTTCACTCATTACCACGGGCCGCATATCGCCGTTCCGCAACCGCCTCGACTTCCGTACACGCGCGATTAGCGCTCGCTTATGGCTCACATCTGGTCGGATCTGCGGTTCGCGTCGCGAACCCTGAAGGCGAAACCTGTCTTCACGGCCATTGCGATTGCTTCGCTGGCACTTGGCATCGGCGCCAATACTGCCATTTTCAGCGTTGTGGAAGCGGCACTGCTGCGGAATCTGCCGTTCAAACATCCCGATCGTCTGGTTTTCATCGAAGACCACCAGCCGTGTTGCGAGGAAGCGTCGTTATCACCCGGCGAGTATCTGGACTACAAGCATCAAAGCAAAACGTTTCAGGACATCGCCGCAATGGCATGGCAGGACCTTACACTGACGGGCGGTGTGCAAGCAAAGGTCCTGAAGGGCCGGACGGTAACGACCAATTTCTTCGAGGTCTTGGGAGCCCATGCGGAGACGGGACGATTAATCTCAGCGGCAATTGACCAGCCGAGCTCGACGGGGCGTGTGGCTGTTCTCTCCGACGGCCTTTGGCGGAGCCAGTTCGGCGCGGATCGACAGATCCTCGGGCAAAAGGTGTTGTTGGGCGGCAGACCGTTTACGGTGGTTGGAGTGCTGGCGCCGCACGAAGAATATCCTCCCGATGTGCAGATCTGGATCAGCCCGCGCGTCAGTGTTCCGGAATACGCCGAGTCTGCAATGCAAGGGATGAATATCAGCCAGATCTACGGGACGCACTGGCTGATGGGTGTCGGGAGACTCAAACCCGGTGTTCCGCTCCCCAGAGCGAGAGCGGAGATGCGCACCATCGCCAATCGAATCGACATGGCTCACGATGAGCCCAGCCACTGGGCCATTTTAGCTCCGCTGCAGAGTTCACTGGTGCAAGTCATCCGGCCCGCGCTGGCCATTCTAGGGACCGCCGTTCTGGTGTTGCTGCTGGTTGCCTGCGCGAATCTAGCCGGGTTGTTGATTGCGCGTGCGAGTGGACGGACCCGCGAGCTCGCCATTCGCGTGGCAGTGGGCGCCAATCGCTGGGAAGTCACCCGCTTGCTGCTGTCGGAGAGTTTTCTGCTTGCAGGCTTGGGCGGGCTGTTTGGAATTGGCATTGCGTTCGGCGCGCTGCGTCTTCTTCATCGCTACTCGCCGTATGAGCTGCCCGCTGCCCTCGCGCCCACTCTGAATCTGCAAGTCCTCCTCTTCTGCGTAGCGGTATCCTTCCTTGCCGCGTTGCTGAGCGGATTGATCCCGGCGCTCCATGCCGGCCGCGTGGATGTAAACGAAGCTCTGAAGGAAGCCGCGAAAGGCAGCGCCAGTGCCGGTACACTGCGTTTTCGTCGCATATTAGTCGCCGGTGAAATGGCGCTTTCGGTGGTGTTGCTGGTCGGCTCTTTTCTGTTGATCAGAAGCTTCTCCAATCTTCTTGCGGTGGATGCCGGTTTCAAACCGGCGGGTGTCACTAGCGCTCGCATCGGACTGCCTCCTTCGCGGTACGTGAAGCCGGAACAGGTCATCGATTTTTGGAATCGTCTTCTCGCGCGCGTGCGAACTCTGCCCGGCGTCGAATCTGCAGGTATCAGCTCCGATATCCCTCTGAACGGCGTCAGTTCGGCAGGCGATTTCGAGGTGGAAGGTCACCCCGTAAGCTCGAAGGCCAAAGCGCCCTATTCGTACCATCTCTACGTCAGCCCCGGGACTGCCGCGACGCTTCGCATTCCGTTTCTGAGCGGCCGCGATTTCAGTGCGCGCGACCAGCACAGCTCGCTTCCGGTGGTGCTCGTCAATAAAACGCTCGCGGATCGCTTTTTCCCCGGCCAGGATGCTGTCGGAAAGCGGCTTCGCACCGGCAACGACGCCCCTTGGGAGACCATCGTCGGAGTTGTGGGCAATGTCAAGTGGGACGGTCTCAGCGGTGATCCGACTCTCGACGTCTATCGCACGTACACGCAGTCGCTCGGATCGATGGATGCGTCGCTGATGGTGCGGATGCGCGGCGGCGCGCCGCTTCCAGTTGCGGATTTGGAAGCAGTTGTTCGCGGTTTGGATAAAGACGTACCGTTGGCGTCCATTAAATCGCTCAGCAGCTACGAGGATGAGTCGCTTGGACAACGCCGCTTCCTTCTAGGGCTGCTGACCGGGTTTTCGGCCCTCGCCATGGGTTTGGCGGCAATCGGCATGTACGCGATTCTGGCATTTTCGCTTCAGCAGCGCCGGCAGGAGATCGGGATTCGCGTGGCGGTGGGCGCCAGCAATGGAGACGTACTTTGGATGATCCTCCGCGAATCGGTGGTCCTGGCCGGTATCGGCATTCTGGTGGGAACCGTGACCGCACTCTGGTCATCGGCGTTCCTGAAGTCGATGCTGTTCGGCGTGACTGAGACTGACGCAACGGCTTATCTCTCGGCCGCGCTGTTGATTATGAGCGTCGCGCTGGTCGCTTCGCTGATTCCCGCATGGCGCGCCTCGCGGATCGATCCGGTCTCTGCTTTACGCTATGAGTGAGCGCTCAATACTGTGATGATTTCTCTTCGCAACATCGAAAAATTCTTCGAGCACGGGCCAACCAAGACTTACGTGCTTCGCCGTATTAACGTGGACATCAAAGATGGCGAGTTTATCTCCATCATGGGGCCTTCCGGGGCGGGCAAATCGACGTTGCTGCACCTGCTCGGCATGCACGATAGCGCCTGGACGGGCGAGTATTTCTTCGTCGATCATCCCATCCACAAGCTCAACAAAAAGGACCGCTCTGAGCTGTACAAGAAGTACATCGGGTTCGTTTTTCAGAGCTATCATTTGCTCGATTCGCTGACCGTGTACGAAAATCTCGACATTCCGCTCTCGTATCGAAACATCAAGAAGTCGGAACGGCAGAGCATTGTCTGCGATACGCTCGATCGCTTCAATATGGTCGGAAAAAAAGACCTGTACCCGAACCAGCTCTCCGGAGGACAGCAGCAGCTTGTCGCGGTGGCGCGTGCGATGGTCGCCAGCCCGAAACTGATTCTGGCGGACGAGCCCACCGGCAACCTGCATTCGAGCCAGGGCAAAGAGATCATGGAGCTATTCAAAAGGCTCAACGAGCAGGGCACTACCATCGTCCAGGTCACGCACAACGAGAAGAACGCCGAGTACGGCGACCGGGTCATCTATATCGAGGACGGTTGGATCACCCAGAATTGAGCGCGCCTGCTTCTCGACAGCGTGCCGGCCGGGGTGAATGGCTGAAATGAAAATTGTGCCGTCTCAAATGCGCATCCTGATCGCCGACGATCAGCCGGATGTGCTGGAAGCGTTGCGCCTGCTCTTGAAGCGCGAAGGATTCAAAATCGAATCGGCGGAGTCGCCCGGGCAGGCGCTGCAGATGATCGAAAATCGCGACTACGACGCGGCGATCATCGACTTGAACTACACGCGCGATACGACATCCGGCCAGGAAGGTCTCGATTTGCTGGCCAAAATTCAAAATGTGGATTCCATGCTGCCTGTGATCGTGATGACTGCCTGGGGAAGCGTGGATCTGGCGGTAGAGGCGATGCGGCGCGGCGCTCGCGACTTCATTCAAAAGCCGTGGGAAAATGAACGGCTTTCCTCCATCGTCCGAACCCAATTGGAATTGAGCGAAGCGATCCGCCGCGGACAACGGCTCGAAGCGGAAAATCAGTTGCTGCGCGGGGACAACCTGCCGGCGATGATTGCGCAGTCGCCCGCGATGCAGCCGGTGCTCGAATTGATTTCGCGCGTTGGACCGGCGGATGCGAACGTGCTGATCACGGGTGAACCGGGCGCCGGCAAGGAAGTGGTGGCACGCATGCTGCACGCTATCTCCGGCCGTTCGACGAAACCGATGGTTACCGTAAATGCGGGTGGACTTGCGGAAGGCGTTTTCGAGAGCGAGTTGTTTGGCCATGTGAAAGGCGCTTTTACTGACGCCAAGATGGATCGCGTGGGGCGCTTCGAGCTGGCCGATACCGGGACGCTGTTCCTGGATGAAATTGCGAATGTGCCGATGAATCTTCAGGCGAAGCTGCTGCGTGTTCTGGAGATCGGCGAAATGGAGCGCGTCGGTTCGTCGAAGACCAAGAAGGTGGATGTCCGGGTGATCTCGGCAACCAACGCGAACCTGGGCGAAGAGGTGCAAAATGCGCGCTTCCGGCAGGATCTGCTGTTTCGGTTGAACACTATTGAGATCCACGTTCCCGCGCTGCGCGAACGCCGCGAAGACATCGCGCCGCTGGCCAACCATTTCCTGGGCACGCATGCGCGCCGCTATCGAAAGAGCATCACCGGCTTCGATCACAATGCTATGCAGGCGATGTACGATCATCCATGGCAAGGCAACGTGCGCGAGCTGAACCACGTCGTGGAGCGTGCCGTTCTGATGGCGCAGGACAGCGCAATTAAGGCGAGCGATCTTGCTCTGCGCGCCGGCTCCGGCGCTCCGCCGCGGCTCGAAGACATGAGCCTTGAAGATGTCGAGGGGTTCCTGATCAAGAAGGCTCTGGCGCGATATGGAGGCAACGTGAGCCACGCGGCCAGCGCTCTGGGCCTGAGCCGGAGTGCCTTGTATCGGCGCCTGCAGCGGTTCGGCCTCTGAGGTGCTGCCTCGGGCGCCTAGATGAAGGCCTCGCAAAATAACTTCCGGCTCAGCCACGACGCGCGAGTCCTGCTCTTCGCGCTCACCGGTGGACTGCCCGCTGTTGCGCTTTGCATTATCCTGCTCGCGATCGGCGGATTTTCGGGCAGAACACAATGGACGCTCGACGTGATTGTGGCGATCTGCTGGCTCGGCTGTTCTTTCGCGGCGCGAGGACGAGTGGCCGGCCCGCTGCGCACGCTCGCCAATCTCTTGGAGGCCATGCGCGAGGGCGATTATTCGATCCGCGGGCGAGTCGAAAATCCGAAAGAGCCCATGGGCGAGGTCATGCTGCAAGTCAACGCCATGGCTGCGACGCTGCGCGATCAGCGACTGGGCGCGTTGGAAGCCACCGCGCTGCTGCGCAAAGTCATGGAAGAAATCGATGTGGCCGTTTTCGCCTTCGACCCGCAGCAAAGCTTGCGGCTGGTGAACCGGGCGGGTGAACGGCTCCTTTCGCAACCGGCCGAGCGCGTGCTCGCGCGCGATGCGACGTCATTGGGGCTCGCCGAATACCTGGTTGGCGAATCGGAGCAGACCATTCAAAAATCGTTCTCCGGGGCCACCGGCCGCTGGGGCATTCGCCGCAGCCAGTTCCGCGAAGGCGGAGTACCGCATCAGTTGCTTGTCGTCACCGACCTGACGCGGCCTCTGCGCGAAGAAGAGTTGCTGGCCTGGCAGCGTTTGGTGCGCGTGATTGGACATGAACTGAACAACTCCCTGACGCCCATACGTTCTATTGCACAGAGCCTGGAGAGCTTAGTCAAGAGCGATCCGCGCCCCGACGATTGGGCCGACGATATGTCGCGCGGATTAAATGTCATCGCCTCGCGTTCGGAAGCGCTCAGCCGCTTCATGAGTTCTTACGCGCGATTGGCCAAGCTGCCGCCGCCCAAGCTGGGACCCGTGGAGGTGAACGCGCTCTTGCGCCGTGTGACGAGCCTCGAAACGCGCATGCAAGTGTTCTACGAGGAATGTCCGCCCCTAACCATACAAGGCGATGCGGATCAGCTCGAGCAGGTGCTTATCAACCTGATCCGGAACGCGGTCGATGCGGCGCAGGAGACCGGCGGCCGTGTATTTGTCCGCCATGAGCGAACGTCAACGACGGTTGAGATTAAAATCCGCGACGAAGGTCCCGGGCTGTCCAACACCGCCAATCTCTTCGTACCGTTTTTCACTACCAAACGAGGCGGCTCGGGCATTGGCCTGGTGTTAAGCCGCCAGATCACCGAAGCGCATAATGGATCGCTCGGATTACGAAATGCGCCTGATGGACACGGCTGTATCGCCACCTTGACACTGCCAATTTAATGGGTGGAAGCGTGCAGCGCCGATGCACTCGATTCCGAGCTGTCGGCGTGATACGAGCTGCGAACCAGAGGACCGGCTTCCACGTGCGCGAAACCCATCTCGAGAGCGGTGCGCTTCCATTCGTCGAATTCGTGTTGCGGAACGTATCGCAGAATCGGAAGGTGCTTCGCGGATGGCCGCAGATATTGTCCTAGCGTGAGAATATCGACGTGATGGTCACGCAGGCCCCGGATTGCCTCGAATACCTCCGATTCCGTTTCGCCCAGACCCAGCATGAGTCCAGATTTTGTGGGGATGTGCGGTCGAATCTGCTTGGCGTAACGAAGCATATCGAGAGACCGCTCGAAGCGCGCGCCCAGGCGGACCTGGCGGTACAGCCGCGGCACCGTCTCGGTGTTGTGGTTGAGCACATCCGGATGGGCGTTCATGACGATATCCAAGGCCGCGTGCGAGCCTTGAAAATCCGGCACGAGGACCTCGACTTTGCAGCCGGGAACGTGCTCCCGGATGGAATGGATGGTCTGTTCGAACAGCTCCGCTCCCCCGTCTTTGCGGTCGTCGCGGTTGACGCTGGTTACGACGGCATAGCGCAAGCCGAGAATGGCGCACGCTTCGCCAACGCGTCGCGGCTCATCGTAATCGACAGGCAGCGGAGCGCCCTTCTGCACGGCGCAAAACCCGCAGCGGCGCGTGCAGACGTTCCCCAGAATCATGAAGGTCGCGGTGCGGCGGTTCCAGCATTCGCCAACATTCGGGCAAGCCGCGCTTTCACAGACAGTGTGCAATTTAAGGCGGGTGACAAGCTCTTTGAGCTCACGATAATTCGCGCCGACGGGCGCGGGGGCGCGCAGCCAGTTCGGGCGTTCGGGCTGGGAAGCGATCGTGACGAGCACTGATTTCAGTGTACGGCGCGAGCCTGTAACCGGCCTGGCTTTCACGTTGATAACCTAAATGGATTGCGTCAACTTTCCTGGATTGGCGCGCATCAAACTCACTGATATACCTCTTGCTCGCAGGAGTTCTGAAATGGCCACCACTCTTGACAACCTCATGCGCGAGCAGTTGCTGGATCGCCGGCACAAACTCCAGCACGCAATCGCGCGCTCAGAAAACGCCGCCCCGCTGGAATCGCTTCTCGAGGAGGTCGATAGCGCTCTTGACCGAATGGACGCCGGCTCGTTCGGAATCTGCGAAACCTGCCATGAGTCAATCGAGTGCGACCGCCTTATCGCCGATCCACTGATTCGTGTCTGCCTGGATCACCTGTCCAGGCGGGAAAGAAACGCGCTGGAGGAAGATCTTGAACTCGCCGCCCGTGTGCAAAAGGGTCTTTTGCCGAAACCGGAGCTTGACTATGACGGATGGCACATGTGCTATCACTACGAGCCGGCCGGAGTCGTCAGCGGAGATTATTGCGACGTTGTGAATGCCGGCCCCGCCGGCCTGTACTTTATGGTCGGAGATGTGTCCGGCAAGGGTGTGGCCGCCTCCATGCTGATGGCGCATTTACACGCGATGTTTCGCACTCTTATCTCAGTTGAGCTTCCTCTTAAGCGCATGCTGGATCATGCCAGTCGCGTCTTCTCGGAGAGCACGCTACCCACCCAGTACGCAACTTTGGTGTGTGGACGCGCATTGCCCGATGGCAGAGTCGAAATCTGCAATGCAGGTCATCCTTCTCCATTAATCGTTCGCGACGGCAGCGTCCTAACGCTCGAGATATCGGATCTCCCGGTCGGTATGTTTGCCGGCGAGGAATTCTCCGTCACTGAACTGGAATTTCAACCCGGTCACGGGATGCTGATCTATTCAGACGGACTGTCGGAAGCCACGGATGAATCGGGTTCAGAATATGGAATTGACCGGCTCCGGAGCGTTCTCGGCGTCAATTGCATCGCGAATCCTTCTGAACTGGTTGCCGCTTGTCGCGAGGATTTGGCCTCCTTCCTCGGGAGTACCAGCAAGAATGACGATCTGACGCTGTTCGTACTGGGTCGCAAAAATCGCGTGCAGTAAAGACTGGCGGGCACTAGCCTCGATGGCGTAGCTTTCTGTTGTCATGAAATACGAAAGTGATATTATGATCCGCACTCTCGTCAGTCTCCAAGAAGTCGAATACAAACAGGCCAAAAAAGAGGCCAAGATCTTGGGAATTTCCGTGGCGGAGTTTGTCCGGCGGGCAATCCGTCAGAGCCTTCCTGTTCCGGTGGACAAGGCATGGATGCGTTATGCGGGTATGGTGGAGAGCGGAAATCCGCATTCGAGCCAGTCGATTGACGATATAGTCGATGGCATCAAAGACTGAGGTGTATGTAGACACTTCGGCGCTGGCTGCGGCGCTATGACCAGCAAAGAGCCTTGCAATTTCTGAACCTCCTGGACCTGCTTCTAATGGCTATCGAGTTGTTTGATCGCTCAGAATTACAGAAAACGGGTCCCCTTCTGCGGAAGTTTGCCGATCAGAGCCTCACACTGGCCGATGCGCATGGGCTATCGATCATGAAACAGCATTCGATTCGGGTTTGCTGGTCAACGGATCGGCATCTGAGCCTCACCGGCGTGAACCTGATCGTTTAACCTGCTCAGATCCAGTTTCCCGGCGGCTCAACTTCCACCCATGGTCCTTCGACCTTGTCTCCGTGCAGCGTGATGCGGCGGATATATTTTGCCAGAAGCCGATAGGCCGCCGGTATCTCAATCTCGACGCCTTCGCGCATGGCAAGAGCGACCGCATCCAGGCGCTGCTCGCGCAAGCACTGCATCAGCTCGCTGACGAGATGCCCTTCATCCCGCTGGACTGGCTCGATTTCGTAGTCGGGTTCCACAACGATTCGTCCGATTTCTTCCGAGCTCGGCCGGAGGCGCTCAAAAACGCGTTCGAGAAAAATTTCCAGTTCCGGATGCATAGGAGCCTACATTTCCCGGCGATTTTCGAGTGAGCGCGACATGGTCACCTCATCGGCGAACTCGATATCGCTGCCAACCGGAATACCCATCGCAATGCGCGTGACTCGCGGTCCAAGCGGTTTCAGAAGCTTGGAAAGATAGACCGCTGTCGCTTCGCCCTCTACAGTTGGATTGGTGGCAAGGATTACCTCATCGATTGTAGTTTGATGCAATCGGTCCACCAGCCCTTTGATCTTCAGTTGCTCCGGTCCCATGCCGCGTAGGGGCGAAATCGCGCCATGCAGCACGTGATACAAACCGCGAAAGGTGTGGGTGGTCTCAATGGGCAAGATATTGTGCGGCTCTTCCACCACGCAGATCTGCGAATGTTCCCGGTGCGGATCGCGGCAGTACAGACACAGCTCACCATCGCTGATGTTATTGCACTGCGCACAAATTCCGAGCTTGTCTTTGATGTCTAGAATGGCCTGCGCGAGATTCTGCGCATCTTCACGAGATACGCGAAGCAGGTGAAAGGCGATCCGTTGGGCAGATTTTTGCCCGATCCCTGGGAGCCGTTTACATTCCTGAATGAGCCGGGCAAGCGGCTCGGCAAATTCCGCCATTGGATCCGGCTTAGAGCAGGCCGGGCGGCAATCCGAGGCCGCCTAGCATTCCGCCCATTTTGGATTGCGCCTCTTCGTCTACTTTCTTAGCCGCTTCGTTAAACGCAGCCGTCATCATATCCTGCAGCATCTCGACATCGCCCGCGACCTCCGGATCGATTTTGACGCCGAGCACGTTCTTATGGCCATCCATTTTGACGGTCACCATACCGCCACCCGCCGAGGCCTCGACGCGAATCGTCGCAATCTGCTCCTGCAGCTTCTGCTGCATCACCTGCGCTTGCTTCATCATCGATTGCATGTTGCCGGGCATCTTCATGGCTGGATCTCTGGCTCTCTTTCGCTACTCATTCAAATTTCGCACGGTCCTGACCTGAGCTCCGGGAAAGATCTCCTGAAAGCGCTTTACTCCAGGATGGGAGAGCGCCCGGGAACGTACTTCGCTCTCTTCTGCGACAGGCGATTTGGACTGCGCGGCGGGCGCGAGAGGAACGTCTTCGCCCGCTTCCACACGCACGCGAACCGGTTTCCCGGCGACCTGTGTAGCTACGCGCTGCACACTTGCGTCTTTCAAGAGCAGCGACATGGATTTTGGAGCGCGTATCACGACATCGGCTCCGTCCAACCGCACCTCGGAATGTTGGATGGCGTCCGCGCTATGCTCCAGTCCGGCTTTTGACAGCGCATCCTGCAACTGCTGGCGAAAGTCTCCGGTTTCCGCGGGCGCGTTTTGAATATCCGCTCGCGCGGGTGCAGCCGCTGCTTTTACGGGCGCTTGAAACGCCGGAGGACGTGGCGCTCCGGCGCGAGACGATGCGCTGAGCAGGGAACCGGATCCTGCCGGCGAAGGACTCAGCGTCGCCTCAGACTTGTCTAAACCGGCGAGCGCTTCTTCAATCGATTGCAGTTTGCCGGCTTGTACCAGCTTGACCAGCCCGAGCTCCATATGAAGCCGCGGCTGAAGCGAAGATTGGAGGGTCTTATACAAATCGAGCGTGATATTCAGGTACCGCGTGAGATCTTCTTCGCTGAACAGCGCGGCGGTTTGGAGTAGCGCCTGTTGCTCCGGCTCGGAAGCGGCAATGAGATGACTCGGCTTGCCCGCAATCTTCGCAACCAGCAGATTGCGCCAGTAGCGCGACAGCTCGCGGCAGAAATGCTGAAGACTCTTGCCGTTCCGCTCCAGGTCTTCGACGATGTCGAGCATGCGCGCTCCGGCCTGGTTGTTTACGGCTTCGGCGACGGCGCTCAGCGATTCCGTTCCGAACATCCCCAATAGCGCCCGAACGTCGTCCACTCGCAAGGTATTTCCACAGCAGGCAATCGCCTGGTCCAGCGCCGACAGCGAATCGCGCACGCTCCCTTCGCCGGCGCGAGCAATGACAGCCAATACCTCTTCGCTTGCTTCGATCTGTTCCAGGTCCGTGATGTACTTCAACCGCTTCATCAGCGCATCGAAATCGACGGAGCGAAAACTGAAGTGCTGGCACCGCGATGCAATGGTGCTCGGAATTTCGAAGGCTTCTGTCGTGCAGAGAATGAACACCACCCATTCGGGCGGTTCTTCCAGCGTTTTGAGAAGCGCGTTAAAAGCTTCTTTCGTAATTTGATGCGCTTCGTCGATGATGAAGACTTTGTAGCGGTCGCGCGCGGGCCGGTACCGCACGTTCTCGCGAACCTCGCGCATTTCATTGATGCCGCGGTTGGAGGCCGCGTCGATTTCGATCACGTCCACCGAGTTGCCTGCTGCGATTTCCGTACAGCTCGAACAAACGCCGCAAGGTGTCGCGGTCGGACCTTGAAAGCAGTTCAAGCAGCGCGCGAGGATACGCGCTACGGTCGTCTTGCCCGTGCCGCGCTGGCCGGAGAAGATGTATCCGTGGGCAAGCCGGTTGCTTTCGATCGCATTCGTGAGCGTCTTCTGGACGTGCTCTTGACCAATCAGCTCGCTAAAGGTTTGCGGGCGGTATTTCCGCGCGATGACCTGATAGGGACGGTTCGCTACTTGAGGTGATAAGCCCGGCATGAAACCACTTCGCGCACATAAACGGGAGCGCCTTCGGGGGAATTGCCAGGACCCCGGGTGATCCGCGGCACACGAGCTAAGCCGCTACCGTTGCTTCCTTCCGGACCTGGCGGGGTTTACAACCGCCCATTGCACGAAGCCCGGAGCCTGACAACTTTCAATGTTAGCATCCGCATTGGACGGTATCCTGAAAGTGATGGAAGTACATTTTACGCCCGAGCAGCAAGCAAAGCTAACGCAGATCGCGGCCAATACGGGAACCGTGCCCGAGCTCTTGGTGACGAACGTTGTGGCCCGATATCTCGACGAAGAAGCCCGTTTTCTTGCTGCCGTCGAAAACGGGATAGCTGCAGCGGAACGCGGTGAGTTCATCAAAGAAGAAGAAATGGACGCTCGCCTTGAAGCCATGTTCAAGGCCTGATGTGTATCCGTTGGACTGTTCCAGCCGCCGACGATCTAGAGACCATCAAAAGTTATCTGCAACAGCACTATCCGCACTTCGCACAACAGACTGTGCGGACTATCTACCAGCGGATTCGTTCTCTGAAAAGCTCGCCGAACCTTGGTAGACCCGGCCACCCTAGCGGCACAAAAGAGCTGGCGATTGCGCCGTTCCCCTACGTTGTGGTCTATTCCGTGAAAAGTGAAGCGATCGAATCGTGCACATCTACCACGGGGCACAAGACTGGCGCTGAAGGTTGCTTCACACCAAATACATCCCGCGAAAAACTCACTTCCGCGGTTCGAGAACCGCCTGCAGCTTTTCACCGAACAGCGTGGTAGGGGTGGGTTTCGGCGGTGGTTTATGGACCTGCGGTATGGGCCGATTGTCGTCTGCAGCAGGAGGAACCGGAGGGCCGGGCATTTCCCGCGCCGGCGGCGGTGTCGAACCCTCAGGAGGAGAAGCCGATTCGGTGGATGCAGCAGCCGGTATCGAAGAAACATCGGGGCTGGCGTCGCGGGCCGGACTGGCGCCGTTCAAGAAGCGGTCCTTCTTCAGCAGAATTCGTTCGAGTGATGAGATCCAGCCGGTGAATTCCCCATCGATGTGAGAATCCCGTTTCACAGCGCTCCGCATGGCATCCATCTTTGAGTCGAGATTGTCAAGATGGTGCAAAAGGAGCGCCTCTGGAAACACCGGCACTTTCGGCGAGCCAAACTCCAGCTCTCCGTGATGGCTGATCATCATGTGTTCGAGAAGCGTCCGCAGCCTGGCCGGGAAATCCGGAAGCTGGTCGATCCGCGTCCCCACAATTCGCAAGCCGATGATGATGTGCCCGAGCAACTGCCCGTCGGCCGTGTAGGAAAAACTGCGCTCGTAAGACAGCTCTTCGATTTTGCCGATATCGTGCAGAATCGCACCGCCGATCAGAAGATCGCAATCGATCTCTTTGTAGTGGGAAGCCGATAGCCTGCACATCTCACAAAGCGAAAGCACGTGCTCGAGCAATCCGCCCCGGCACGCATGATGGATGTGTTTCGCAGCCGGCGCGATTTTATACAAGGCTGCAAGTTTCTCATCGGAGAACACCAGCTCCAATAGAGAGCGTAAATGGGGATTCGCTAGAGCTCGGATAATGCTCCGCAATTCCGCGAACATTTCCTCGGGATCGCGCTCCGAGCACGGAAAATAATCGCTGAGATCGACTTCGTGCTCTTCCATGCGGCGCAAGCGGTGAACCGTGAATTGCGAACGGTTCTGGTAAATCTGCACCAAACCTTTGACCTTGACGAAATCGTCGCGCTCAAAAGTATGCATCACCTCGGCCACGTTGTCCCACATCTTGGCTTCGATCTCGCCGGTCCGGTCGGAGAGGTGAAGCGTGAGATAGGGCTCGCCGGTTTTTTTCTGCCGGATTTCTTTGGAGAGTACGAGAAACTGTGCCGTTACGACATCGTTCGGCACAAGGCTGCCGACATACGGCGATTTCATGCTCCTGTTACCGCGAACTGCTCTTTCCCGTTGTATCGACTTCGGTACCGGGAATCGGAATCGTCCATAACAGGCGCTTGCGGCGAGTTCGCTGCTCGACCTCGGCCTTCTTCACAGTTTCGGGTTTCAGTTGAGCGGGATCCTGCCACGACGTATCCATACCGGGCGCTGCGCCGGTATCGACATATCCTGGCTTGATCTGCAAGAAGGCCTGCTTCCGCAATTGGACCAGGTATTCCCGCACCTTTGGCTCCATTTTGGGTCCGTATAACATATTTTCGATCTCGGGCTTCGCGTCGGCAAACGGCTCCAAACCCGCCTTCGTGTGATCGTCGACCTTGAAGACCTCGAATCCGGTTTGCAGTTTGATCGGCGGTGTTACTCCGCCTTTCGGCAGGCTCCATACCGCGTCTTCTATGGGTTTGGCCAGATCACCTTTCTTGTACGCGCCAAGTACGCCGCCGTCTTTAGCTGTAATGGCGTCGGAATTGTCACGCGCCAGATCGGAAAAGCGTTCGCCTTTGGCTGCTTGGTCCGCGATCTGCTTGGCTTTCTTCTCAGCCGCGGAGACGCCCGCTGCATCTTTGTTTTCCGTCGACATCAGGATCTCGCTCAGGTAGACCTTCTCGTCACGCACAAAGTCTTTCTTGTGCGCGTTGTAATAATCCTGCAGTTCCTTGTCGCTGAAGTCTATGTGGCGGCCGACTTCCTGGCCGATGACTTCCCGAGTCAGCGCCTGGTTCTTCGCCTCCGACAGGAAATCTTCATAGCTCATCCCGGATTGCTGTCGTATCCAGTCATGGAACTTGTCGATATCGGTCAGCCCCGATTGCCGCTGCAGATTCGCCGTGTACTTGCTTATGTCCGAATCTACGTTGATATTCAGCTCCTTGGCTTTCTGGATCAGCAGCAGCTCGTCGATCCGATGGCACAGCACATCCTTTTCGCGATTCTTATATTCCTGCTGAGCTTGCACTCCGTTGGCGCCCTGCTGTTTCAACTCCTGCAGCAGGTCGCGGTTCAGCCGCTGAAGCTCATCCTGGCTGATGATGTCGCCATTGACCTTGGCGACAATCTGGTCGATGACCGCGAAATCGTCAGCGGCCAAACATGCGGTTGTGAACGCCAGCGCGGCGAGGCACTTGTACTTCATTGCTTTTCTTTTCATTATGGCAAGTCTCGACGCTTTCTTGAACTATCTTGTTCTGGCCATAATACGGCTTTAACGCGCTGGGCAGGGAATACGTTTCGAAATTCGAGCTGCAGCCAGTATCTTCATCGTCGTCGCGAGCCAGCCGGCTCCGCAGCGGATTTTTCAACGGGGCTCTCCGTAGTGGCCAGCTCGAGAAGCGCCTTTTGCAACTCATCGAGAAGCTGGACGGGTTCCTTCGATGCCGATAGCGGCAGTTTCAGCACGCCTGCGGGCGTGAACTGCGCACTTGGCGTGTTACGGACCAGAGCCATAAGCTTGATTGGATCGATATCGGACTGCTGGTGAAATTTGATGTTGGCGACCCCCTGCCGCCGATCGATCGACTCCACGCCCGTGCGTTCAGCGAGACTCTTCAATAATGAGAATTGAATGAGATTTCTTAGTTCTTCAGGAACCGGACCGTAGCGGTCCGCCAGCTCTTCGGCCATGCGTTTCGCCTGATCCCGATCCTTCAGACCGGCGATCCGCTTATAGGAGCGCAGCCGTTGGGCTTCGTCGGCTATGTACGTAGCCGGAATGCGAATGTCCAAGCCGAGATTCAACGTCGCATGAATCTCTAGCGGAACTTCTTCGCCCTTAAGCTCCATTACGGTCTCTTCCAGCAAGCGAACGTACGTGTCGTATCCAACCGCTTCGATGTGTCCGTGTTGTTCGCCGCCCAGCAGATTGCCCGCGCCGCGCAGCTCCAGATCCAGAGCGGCAATCTTGAATCCGGCCCCCAGGTCGCTGAACTCCTTCAAAGCGGCTAAGCGCTTGCGAGCGACTTCGCTCAATTGCGTGTCGGCGGGAACCAGCAGATACGCATAGGCCCGGCGATTCGACCTCCCTACACGCCCGCGCAACTGGTAGAGCTCGCTCAACCCGTAGCGTTCGGCGTTTTCAATAATCATCGTATTCGCAAGCGGAATGTCGAGTCCGTTTTCGACAATGGTTGTGCAAACGAAGACGTCGTATTCGTGCTTCATGAAGCCCAGCAGCACCCGCTCGAGCTCCGATTCGCCCATTTGTCCGTGCCCCACCGCCACGCGGCACTGCGGGAGCATTTCTTTAATAGAAGCGGCGCGCATGAAGATGGTATCCACGCGATTGTGCACGAAGTAGACCTGGCCCTGTCGCGCCAGCTCCTGCTCAATGGCGCCTTTGATGAGATCGGAGTTAAAATGCGCGACCACGGTGTTAATGGTCAGCCGGTCTTTTGGCGCAGTCTCAATCACCGACATGTCGCGCAGACCTAGCAGTGACATATGCAGCGTGCGCGGTATGGGCGTTGCGCTCATGGTGAGCACGTCGACGTTATGGCGTAATTGTTTCAGGCGCTCTTTGTGCCGGACTCCGAAGCGCTGCTCTTCATCCACCACCAGCAGACCGAGGTCGTAGAACTGCACGTCTTTGGATAACAAACGATGCGTGCCAATCAGGATATCGACTCTGCCCGTCGCCAGATCTTCGAGAACGGCCTTGATCTCCTTTGCGCTTCGAAAACGGCTGACCAGCTCGACACGGACCGGAAAAGAAGCAAACCTGCGCCGGAACGTTTCATAATGTTGAAACGACAGCACGGTTGTGGGCGCCAGAACGGCCACTTGCTTTCCGTCGCCCAGTGCTTTGAACGCGGCCCGCATCGCGACCTCTGTTTTCCCAAAGCCCACATCACCGCACAGCAGGCGGTCCATCGGCTGCTCGGTCTCCATATCGCTCTTAATCTGCGCGACCGCGCTCAACTGATCTTTGGTTGGCGTGTATTCGAATGCATCCTCGAACTCGCGCTGCCAATTGCCATCGCGGGAGAATGTAAAGCCCTTCGCCAGGCGCCGCTGCGCGTACAGTTTCAGCAGCTCATCCGCCATATCGCGCATCTTGGCCTTGACGCGCGTTTTGGTTTTTTCCCAGGTAACGCCGCCCAGACGATCCAAATGCGGTTTTGCTTCACCCGCACCGCGATATTTCTGCACCAGGTCGAGGCGGGTGAGTGGAACGTAAAGCTTAGATTCGCCTGCGTATTCCAGCAGCATGAAATCGCCCTTTTGGTCGCCTTGAACGATTTCGCGAACACCGAGAAACTGGCCTACGCCGTGCGTCGTGTGAACAACGTAATCGCCGGGTTTCAGATCGGCGATGTCTGCGGCGAAAGCGCCCAGATGGGACTTGGCTGCAGGCTGACGCGCGATCAACTCGGATGTTTCGAAGAGGTCTTCCGAACCGAGAATCGCCAGATTCGACTCCGGCAGCACAGCGCCGTGGCGTACGGAACCTTTAATCAGATAGGCGCTCGACATCGGCCCCGCATGATAAGCGCGTTCTGTGATGGAGGGTCGCGCACCCGCGCCGGATTCCAAACCGAGCTGATAGGGTACGCCATATTCCTGGAGCACATCGGCGAGACGCTCGACTTCGCCAATGGATGCTGCGAAAAATGCGACCCGGTGGCCGGCTTGAATCAGATTGCGGGCTTCCGCGACCGCTACCGGCATATTGCCTTGAAATGTGAGCGAAGGCTGCGCCGGAATGTGAAAACGCTGCGGCTGCTCCCCTTCGTCACCGCCGAGCAGCTCCAATTCCTGAATGCTGATGCGAGTGCGCGAATCCAGCAGCGCTTTCAATTCGTCCCAGCGGACAAAATTGGCTTCCGGCGCAATCGGAGCGGGACGATCTGGATTCTCGAGTCGATTCCACAAACGGTCGGCCGCGGATTCGATGGATGAAGGTTCATCCAACACGACGTGCGCGTCCGGATTGAGCGCGAAGAGGGTGTGTGTTCGTGGGCGCACCAGGGGGACCAGAAACTCCCATCCGGGAAAGACTTCACCGGGGTTCGCAATTTCCAATTCCGCTTGTTCCGCCGCGCGGGCCAGTTCGGCCAGCAGTGAGCGGGAGCGCGGGTATTCCGCTAACGGCAACAGCGTTGCGGATCCAACTTTGAGCACCGACCGCTGCGATTCGACTTCAAATTGGCGGATCGACTCGATCTCATCGCCAAAAAATTCGACTCGCACCGGGCGCGCTGCCTCGGCTGGGAAGACATCGAGAATACCGCCCCGCACCGAGTATTCGCCTACCATCTCGACCGGATCGCGTCGTTCGTATCCGATACTTTCCAGGTGCTGCGTCAAGTCGTCGAGTGGAATTTCTTCTCCCGCGCGCAGCGTCAGCGCGAGCTGACGATAAAAGCTGGCCGATTCTGTACGAAGCAAAGCGGAAGCGACCGGAACGATGGTGATGGGAAGTTTCTGCGAGGAGAGCCGCCACAGCCCGACGGCTCGTTCTTCTGTGATCTCGTTGTGAGGCGAAAGACGCTGGTGTGGAAGAACATCGAGCGCCGGAATCAACTGCGGTTGAGGCTGGTCGCGATTGTCGAACAAGAGATTGAAAAATACCTGGACCGATTCAAGCAGCGTTTCCGCCTGTTTGTTACCGTCGACGATCACAAACAGCGGCTTCTCAGTCGCTTGGTACAGCAAAACCAGATAAAGCGCTTTCGCCGTGTTCACCAGGCCGGAGATGGAAAACGGCCCCTTTTCTCCACGCGTGAGTCTCTGCAATAGCGATTGAAAATCCGCTTGCCTGGCTGCGGATTCGAAAAAGCGCGCGAGTAGCGGGATGAGTCACTGCCGTTGCCGCAGAATGGTTTCGGCGATATCGGTGGTGGAATAACCCGGCTCCAGCGGCAAGGCCAACACTTCGCCGCCGGCCGCTTCCACTTCTTCGCGTCCGGCAATGAAGTGCGCCCAATCCGCGCCCTTCACCAGCACATCGGGCAGCAGCGCAGCAATCAACTCGCGAGGCGTATCTTCATCGAAGAGCGTAACGGCGTCTACCGCTTCGAGATGGGCTGCCAGCTCCGCCCGGGTACGCTCGTCGAAGAACGGACGTGCAGGACCCTTCAACCGCTGAACACTCGAATCGGTATTCAACGCCAGAATAAGTACATCGCCCAGGGAGCGCGCGCGTTCGAGCAGCCGGATGTGGCCGGGATGCAAAATGTCGTAACAGCCGTTTGTGAACACGACCCTCTTTGCTTCGGATTTCCAAGTCTGTCGCTGCGCAATCAACGCCTCACGCGTGAAAAAACGGCCCATTCCCGCTCTCATTTTACGATTGGCAGCCGCGCAGACCATTTGACGGTCAAGCTGAGAAGGTTAGTTCCTGGCGCTGCCTTTTTTCAAGTCATCGAGGGAAATGGATATCTCGTGAGCGACCCGCATGTGAGTCACGTGCTCTGACGCCGTCACAGAGATGTGGTGACATCGCTGTATGCCGCAAGCGTGCAACCGCTGGGTTTTCGAGAGTTGGTGAGCGCGCTGCTTGGAGAAGCCTAATCGTTTCCCGATTTGTGCGAACGTTTTACCTTCGCTTCGGAGACGAAGTACTTCTAGCGTATGCTCCAGCTTCTCAGGGCTGCGCGATGAGGCCACTCCCATCCTCGAATTTGAAGTCCTCACAAAACTTCCACGCTTCTGATCGAATCATAACCCAGTTGAAATGTACCGAGTATGAAGATATCGAAGATCCTACT
Source organism: uncultured Acidobacteriaceae bacterium (assembly GCA_963722935.1). Classification (GTDB taxonomy): domain Bacteria; phylum Acidobacteriota; class Terriglobia; order Bryobacterales; family Bryobacteraceae; genus Bog-105. Next base: position 386,019 of record CAVROY010000008.1, read on the forward strand.
TCTAGGCGCTGGCATGCCAGACCTCCGGGGCATGTGATCATATCAGGTCATGAATCGGCCAGTGAAGCCTTCCGTTCTTTGGAGTGGGCCTTCGCTGCGGCCAAGCAAGTATGCTGAAACTGAGAAAAGTGCGCAATTGATGCAGTTCCAACGGATCTTGGTTCGCGCTACGAACTGGGTGGGCGATGCGGTGATGTCGATCCCTGCACTGCAGGCGCTGCGTCAAAATTTTCCAAATGCACACATGGCGATCCTCGCGCGGCCGTGGGTTGCGGGACTGTACGGGCATGAGGCTTTTTGCGACGAGCTGATCGCCTATGACGCGCCGCGAGGCTGGCGCGGGCTGCGCGAGAAACTGCAGATTGCGTCCGAACTACGCGCGCGGCGATTCGATTGCGTCGTTCTCTTTCAAAACGCATTCGAAGCGGCGGCGCTCGCGCGGCTGGCGGCGATTCCCGTGCGCATCGGCTATAGCCGCGATGCGCGGGGCTGGCTCCTGACCCATCCCATCCCGGTTCCTCATCGTGGAGAAACGCCGCGGCATCAGCGCTTCTATTATCTGGAGCTGTTGAAACGCGCCGGATTGATTCAAAACTATTCAATGGATTCGGCCATCGCGCTTTCCGGTGCGCGCACTTTGGCAATCGCTGGACGCAGGCGCCTGAAAGCTGCGGGCCTGGACGGGCCCGTCATCGGTGTCAGCCCCGGCGCGGCGTATGGCGGCGCCAAGCGATGGTTGCCTGAGCGATTTCAACAGGCTGCTGTCGATGTCGCCCGCGAGCGCGATGCGCGGGTCGCCGTCTTCGGCTCAGCCGAAGAACTCGAGATTTGCGAACAGGTCTGCAGTGCGGTGCAAGCGGCGGGTGTTCCCGCCACGAATTTTGCCGGTGCGACAAGTTTGGCGGAATTTATTGAGATCGCCGCAGCCTGCGACCTGTTTCTCACCAACGATTCCGGTCCCATGCATATTGCGTCGGCGTTGGGCATCCCAACGGTCGCCGTTTTCGGAGCCACGGATCATGAGGCGACTGGCCCCACCGGCTCGCACAGTATCGTCGTCCGCGAGCCGGTTGAGTGCAGCCCGTGCTTGCTTCGAGAGTGCCCGATTGACCATCGCTGCATGACCAGGGTCAGCGCAGAGCGCGTCGCGCGGGCCGCCTTAAGCCTGGTCGAGATCGGAAGACGATAGGGCAGGGAACCAGGACGTTGGATACACGGGAAAAAATTGTGGCTCTCGAGAATGCTCCAAGGCGGTTGGCGCAGGGCGAATGGCTAGCGCTTGTGGGCTTATTCGATCCTTTAACGGCTGTCCAAGCCAGGCGCCTGGCCGGCTTTCGCGCCCGCGGCCGCAATATTCTCACGCTTGTTTTGGAATATCCCGGCGCACTGCTGTCGGCGGAGGCGCGCGCGGTGCTCGTCGCAGCATTGCGAGACGTCGATCTGGTATCCATAGCCTCTCTGGAGACCTGGAAATCCGCATTGGCGAACAGCGGGGCTGTCGAGATTCTCGAAGACCTGCCAGGCGAGCGTGCGCGATCCGCCGAATTCGTGCGCTTCGTTCTCGACCGCCAAAGCGCGGCGCCACTTGCGATCGGCGAAAACAAACGATGAGCTCGACGGCACAAGAGTGCGGGCCCATTCTGCTCGTCCGGCTGAGCGCGATGGGCGATATCGTCCATACGCTCCCCGCGGCGGCGACTCTGAAAAACAGTTTCCCCGATCGCCGTCTGATCTGGGTCGTGGCATCGCGCTGGATGCCGCTTCTCGAAGGAAATCCACATATTGACGAAATCGTTCCGTTCGATCGCACCGGCCTGTCTGCGATCGCAAGCGCAGCGCGGCGGCTTCGTGAACTGCGCCCGCGTTGGGCATTCGATTTTCAAGGACTGGTGTATTCGGCGCTCCTTAGCCGTCGAGCGCGTCCGGACGTGCTGTTTGGTTTCGACAAATCGGTTGCCCGCGAGCCGCTTGCCGCAGCGTTCTACACAAAACGTATTCAAGTCAAAGGTCCGCATCGGGTAGAGCGAAATGTGCAGCTTGCCGAATCCGCTGGTGCGCGCCACTTGACCTTCGATGCCTGGATTCCGGAGGGCAATCCCGAAGGGCAGCTTCCTGCCGCACCTTTTGTTCTCACCAGTCCCTTCGCAGGATGGCCCGGCAAGGAATGGCCTATCGAGAGCTACGCGGAGCTGGCCGGGAGATTGCGGCGCGAAGGTCTGGAGCTTGTGGCCAATGTTCCCGCTGAGCGCGCGGCAGAGCTGCGCGATCTGAAGCATGTGCACGTCCACACATCGACTGTGCCGGGGTTGATCGATGCGACACGCCGAGCGGTTGCCGTCATCGGGCTCGACAGCGGGCCGCTCCATCTAGCCGCTGCGCTCCGCAAGCCGGGAGTGGGATTGTATGGCCCCACCGATCCGTTGCGCACCGGCCCGTTCGGCGGAAGCATGCTGGTTCTCCGCGCCCGCGATGTCAGAACAACGTACAAGCGCCACGCGCAGATTCATCCCAGCATGAAGAGCATCACGGCGGACGAGGTCGCTGCCGCACTTTTGAAATCTCTCACCGGCGCTTCCATACCGGTGCCGCGCCAGTGAGTGTTTCCAACCAGCACGACGGAACGTCCTATCTGTTCCGCAAATCCTACGCCGATTTCGTGCAGCGGCTTCGCGTGTTCTGCGGCTTTCTGCTGCTGGCCGCCTTCGCCTGGTTGTCGAATCCATCGTGGCTGTCGATGTGTATCGGGTTACCGGTATCGCTTGCCGGATTAGCGCTGCGAGGCTGGGCCGCCGGGCACCTGCAAAAAGATCGGCAGCTCGCCACCACCGGTCCGTACGCTTATATCCGCAATCCACTGTATGCCGGAACGCTGCTGGCGGCGCTGGGAATCGTCATCGCCGCGCGTAGTATTGCGTTGGGCGCTATATTCATCGCGGTCTTCGCGCTCGTTTATTTTCCAGCCATCGAGCTGGAAGAGCAGCATCTGCGAGACATTTTTCCAAGCTATAGAGACTATGCGGGTCAAATACGGCGCTTCGTCCCGGCAAAAAAGTGGATCGGCGAGCCAGGTCGATTCGCCTGGTCGCGTTATCGACGCAATGAAGAATACAAAGCCCTGATCGGATTTCTTGTCGCGACCGCTTGGCTGGTCTGGAAGTGCTGGCGCGCCCAAAACGCTGTGATACCCTTTCGCTGATGAGAGTCGGCTGCTTCACCCCCTTACTTTCGGACTTTCCGCTCGAGAAGGTGCTCGAGAAGCTGAAAAAATTGAACATCGACACCGTGGAGCTCGGGACCGGCAACTATCCCGGCGATCCGCATTGCAAACTGTCGATGCTGAAGAACGAAAAAGCGCTGAAGGAATTCAAAAAGCAGCTCGACGATCAAGGTTTTTCGATTAGCGCGCTCAGCTCGCATGGCAATCCGCTTCATCCCGATTCTGCGGTCGCAAAGAACTACGCCGATACCAGCAAGCGCACCGTCGAGCTCGCCGCCAAACTGGGCGTTCCGGTCGTCATCGATTTTTCCGGCTGCCCGGGCGACAGCGACAACGCCAAATATCCGAATTGGGTGACTTGTCCCTGGCCGCCGGAATATCTGGAGCTTCTGGACTGGCAATGGGAGAAGAAGGTCACGCCGTATTGGACCGACCACGGCAAATTCGCGAAAGAGCACGGCGTCAAAATCGCCATCGAAATGCATCCTGGTTTTGTGGTCTATAGTCCCGAGACGATGCTCAAGCTACGTTCGATCGCCGGCGACAGCGTGGGGTGCAACTACGATCCCAGCCACATGTTCTGGCAGGGAATCGACCCGATTAAAGCCGTTCGCGTCCTGGGCGATGCGATTTTCCACGTGCACGCCAAGGATACGCAGATCTACGATTACAATCTGCCGAAAACCGGCGTGCTCGACACCAAGAAGTACACCGACGAGCGGAATCGCGCCTGGATTTTCCGCGCCTGCGGATACGGCCATCCTTACGGTTGGTGGAAAGAGTTCATTTCTACCCTGCGCATGTACGGCTACGATTACGTGCTTTCCATCGAGCATGAGGATTCGCTCATGTCGCCCGATGAAGGCCTCACCAAAGCAGCGGAGTTTCTAAACCAGATCGTCATTCGTGAACAACCCGCCGCTGCCTGGTGGGTCTAGCGCCGCATATTGACGTTCGTAGCCGGCTAGAGCGCGGTGTCTTCCCGATGACGGCAAAGGAACTGTGCGTAGCGTGGCATCACGTTCGGCATTAGCGATTCTCCATCGGGCGGCCGGGAAACGCCAAAGACATATTGGGGGAAATCAAGCCGTTTTTGGATTGACCAGATTCGGTCGTGTTCATTCGGCGGCAGGATTTCGGCCGGATCGCCCACCGCGACCCATCCGATTGGCACCGTGCTGTTGGGCCGAAGCACGGTTCGTATGTGAACGACACCGTTGATCCGCACCTCCGAGCCCGCTCCGATCCTCGCTCCATTGAAAACGGTCGTGCCCGTTGCGAGAAATACGTTATCTTCGATTTCGCAGCCCGTAAGATGTGCGCGCGGGCGGACGAGTATGTTGTTACCGAGCTTGAGTGGATGATTGCGCACTCCGCGAAGAACGGCAGTATCCATTACCACGCAGTTTTCGCTAAGTACGATGGAGCCACTTTCAGCCGTAAGAACGGCACCGAAACCGATCGAGCATTTCGCGCCGATGGTGACATCCCCGCAGATCACGGCATTGGGAGCAACCCTGCTCGAGGCGTGGATACGCGGGCGGCCGCCAAGGTGGTCGAGGAGCATGTTTCGCATGATATCCAACATGCTTGAAAAAGAAGAAAAGCCCGATGCGCCAATGGCACCGGGCTTCTCGTTGCGATTGTCAGTTGTTAAACGGTCGTAGCTTTGCGAACGCCAGGCTTGGTGGATTTGTCGTAATCCGCGGAAGCTTCGCCGGTGGATGAGATATCGTCCGCCCCGGTCTGCTTCAATACGTCTTTCGCCTTTTTCACCCAATCGCCCTTGTCGCAGTGCACCGACAACAGAATGCCGCCTTCTTTGATGCGGCCTTCATAACGCTTGGCTTCATATTCGGGGATGCCCATTCCAACGAGCGCGCCGATCAGGCCGCCGACCACTCCGCCGGATCCGATTCCAGCCAAGGTCGCCATGATCGGGCCGGCCGCGATGAACGGACCAAGCCCTGGAATTGCCAGTGCGCCGATGCCTGCGAGCAGCCCCAGCGTTCCACCGATGGCTCCGCCCGCCACAACGCCAGTGGTGGTTCCTTCCGGCGCTTTCGTATCTTTCTCATGAGCGAAATCCTTCGTGCCGACATTGTCTTGCAAAAGGACCGAAATATCTTCGCTGCGGAAGCCATCCGCAAGCAGACGATCGACAGCGTTTGATGCCTGATCGCGCGTTCTATAAATGCCGTATACCGCTGTATTCTTTCCTGCCATTCAAAATCTCCTTTTATTCCGATTTACTTGTGATCTTCTTTTACGGTTAATTGGTTGTCGACGTTGCCGTCGCCCGCGTACTTACGCGCATGTTCTTCAACAGCGCGCTTTTCGTCCTCGGAATGAACGGGTCCTCGCAAGGTCACTCGTCCGTTTCTGGCAACAATTTTCACGTTGTGCCCGTAAGTCGACAATGACTTATCACCCACAACCTCGCGCCGGATATGGGACATCATGTCCCGATCCGACATATTATTCTTGGCGTGGTCTGCATTCGGCGCGTTCTGGTCGCGATCTTGTTTGTTGACTGCCGTGTTATCGGGGGCGCGATTTTGCGCACTTACTATCCCGGCCGGCAGCATTAGCCCGGCGGCTAACACGAGATTGGCCGGAACTGATCTAAGAACGTGGATCATTCTCTCCTCCACTGTTAGCTAGTGCACGGCGGGGGCCATCGCGCACGTTGCATGCAGCAGAGTTTAGAAGCATTGGCAGAGTAACGAGTTGCACCGCCTCTCGTAAAGCTCACAGGCTCCGCTGGGGCAAACGAGAGGAGTAAATTTTTCCGGAGCGTTGGGCCAAGCCTGATAGCTTATTGGTCGGGGAACAATGAACGTGCAAACAAAAACACTAGCCTTCGGAGCTGCGGCAGTTGGAATCGTATCGGGAGCGATGCTGTGGGCGCAAGGACAAGGTTCTGGGAGTCCGCCGGCGACTGCGGCGGTTACGCTGAATGGGCAACAGGTGAAGATCGATTATTCTCAACCCTCGATGCGCGGACGAAAGATAATGGGCGGTCTGGTGCCGTACGGGCAGGTTTGGCGCACCGGCGCGAATAATGCGACGACGCTGGTGACGCCGGTCGCGCTAAACATCGGCGGAACGGATGTTGCGGCAGGGAAGTACACGCTGTGGACGCTGCCTTCGGAGGGCACATGGAAGCTGATCGTCAACAAACAGACCGGACAGTGGGGGACAGAATACGACCAGAGCCAGGACTTAGCTCGCATCGATATGAAGAAGGGGAAGACGGCACAGCCGGTCGAGCAGTTCACGATTTCCTGGGACAAAAAAGGCGAGGGGAGCGCAGACCTGGTGCTCGAGTGGGAGACCACGCGTGTGTGGGTACCTGTTAGACCGAAGTAGTTCGGCGCTCGAGCTTCTTGGAAGCCGTTTCGGGAGCGCCTCGATCCAGGAGATTTTTCAGAGCCTTGCTGAATTCCTGGAGCTGACGGTAATGTCGCCCTTTCAAGTCAACGTAGAAGTTGCTCCCCTCCGTGATGTGGAAGCGCTCTGGAACAATGCGGATCAAGGCGCACGCTTAGTCATTCAGCCTTAATTGGGGCCTATAGCCGGATCCCGACCGAGACGCCGTCCCGGATCGGCAACTGCGTCGTGTAAAAAAGCGGCGAGCGGAATAGCCGCTGATTGAATGTGCACACGGCCTTGTCGGTAGCCTCCTTCGGGTCGAGCACCCTTGCATGCCACAGTGTGTTGTCCGTGATAAAAAGACCGCCGGTCTTGATCCTGTCCGGAACTGCATCTAATACGGCCGGGTAGCCGTCTTTATCCACGTCATTAAAGATCAGGTCGAAGCTGCCGGACGTAGAAGCGAGGGCCTGCAAAGCGTCTCCGACGTGCACCTGGATGCGTGAGCTGACGCCGGCGCGTTCGAAATAACTGCGTGCCTGTTCTGCATTCGCTCGGCTGCCGTCGGAGTAGTGCACTTCGGCATCGGGACCGGCGGCGCGAGCGAACCAGATAGTCGAATAGCCGATAGCCGAACCAAGTTCAAAGATCCGTTTAGCTCCCGTCATCATCGCCAAGCTCGCGAGAAAGCGCCCAACGGCAGGTCCAACAATGGGAATCTTGCGCTCGGCTGCATACGATTCCATTTCGGCCAGCACCTCATCGCGCGGGGGAAGCAGATCGTGCATATATCGTTCAATATCGGGATTAGTAATCATCTTCTGAAAGTTGGCACTTCTGCGAGAATTCTATCGAAAGATCTGTTTGCGGGAGAATGATTGGCATGTTGCGCAAGCTCGCCGCACTGGGCATTCTGGCCGCAGCACTTGCTGCTCAAGGGCTGCCCTCCGCTGCGGGCAGATCGAAGGTTGTCCAGTATGGAAGCCAACAGCAGCTTTCCGCCGGCAGCATTCTATTAGCAAGTGAGCGGCTGGCCGATCCCAATTTCGCGCAATCGGTCATTCTCATCGTGCAGTACGATCCGGATGAAGGAACGGTGGGACTCATTATCAACCGCCGCACCGAACTTCCACTTTCTAGACTTTTTCCAGACATCAAGCAAGCGAGCTCGGACCCCGCGTACATGGGTGGACCCGTTGAAATAGCGGCCATACAAGCGTTGCTGCGACTACCCCAAAAAACTGACCAGGCAACTCGCGTGGCGGACAATGTTTACCTGACGGGAACAAAAGATTTAATTGAAAAATCGATCGCTTCTCGCGCGGAGCCATCCGACTTTCGCATCTACCTGGGCTATGCAGGCTGGGCGTCTCGACAATTGGAAGCGGAAATCCGGCTCGGCGCATGGTCGGTGCTCAACCACAGATCCAACCTGGTCTTCGACAAGAATCCAGGTTCTCTCTGGTCACGTTTGACGCGCGAGTCTCACACGCAGGTCGCAAAGCTCACTCGTATCGCAAAGCGGCCATCGGATCGACGCGCAGGGCTCGAGTGGCGGGCGCTAAGGTGGCCAGCAGCGCGACTACACCCAGCACGCCAACCACGGCGAGGAACGCTGTCGGATCCAGAGGGCTCAGGCCCGGAACTAGGAATAGAGCGACTGGCTGCATGGCGAGAAAAGCAAGAGCCAGGCCGGCCAGCAGGCCGCCGCCTACCAGGATGAGACTGTCCCGGCCGATGATCCGCAACACATCCGATGGAGTTGCGCCCAACGCGACGCGGAGACCGATCTCCCGAGTGCGTCGCGAAACCGAATACGAGCAGCACGCCATAAAGCCCGATCGCTGCCAGCATCAGCCCAAGTATGCCCATGGCCCCGAGCATGACCGCTCCGGCCTGGCTTGGCAGCAACGCCAATCCCAGTGCTTGGCTCATCGGCTTCGTTTCGATTGCAGCGGTGGGATCGAGACGGCCCAGCACATCGGTTATCGGCTTCACATATCTCGCGGGCAAACTGGCGGTGCGAATCAAGAAAGTGCAGATTGACGGGCTCGTCGTAAGCAAAATAGGGTTCGTATACGGCGAGACGTTGCTTCTCGCTCGAGAGTGAAGTACTTGCTGTCCTTCGCGACCCCGACGATGAGCTTGCTCTTGTCGTTCGGCAAGACCAGTCGTAATCGTGTGACCGACTGGATTCGTGTTGCCGAAAACGGCTGCGGGCGAAGGTCTCGTTCACGATCGCGACCGGCTGCGAGCCTTTCCGGTCCGCCGCGGTAAACTCGCGACCGCGCAGGATCGGAATGCCGATCGTGCGAAAGTAATCCGGGCCGACGTTGTTGCATTCGTATTGCACTGGAATCGGACCGTAGAGGAGATATCGGTTCGAAGACGCGCTCCGATCACGCAATTGTCATTCAAGGGAACGCGCCGGGTGATTGCAGCCGACTCCACGCCGGGTAGAGCGCGCAATTGCTCGAGCGCCGAGTGCACCAGCGACATCTGTTTCTTCTGATCCGGGTCGCTGTACTTCTCGGGCACCAGCCGCATATAAGCCCAGACTGTGTGGTGAACATCAAAGCCTGGATTCATGGAAGTGGCTCGAAGCAGGTTATGCACGAACAGAAAGCCGGCCGCCAGCAACACAATCGAAACGGCGAGTTGGCCGGCAACCAGAACGCTGCGCAAATTCCAGTCGCGCGCGGTCTGGCGCTCTTCCTGCTTTAAGAGCGTGGTTCACGTCTCTTCTGACTGCTTTGAGCGCAGGCAGAAAGCCGCAAAGCAGCGCGCTGACGAGCACAGTGCAGAGCGAGTACCACAACAGCCGCCAGTCAGGCGAAATGACAAGATGAATCGGGACGGGCACTGGCAGCGTGAGATTGTTGATCAGCTTCGCGCAGGCGATGATCGATCGCGCAGCCCTGCGGCCAACCCCAGAACGGAGAGCAACAAGCTCTCGGCCAGCAGGTGCCGGACGATTCGCCTGCGGCTCGCGCCGAGCGACAGACGAATGGCCAATTCCTGCGAACGGCTGGAGGCGCGTGCCAGTAATAAGCTGGCGACATTCGTGCAAGCAATCAGCAGCACCAGTCCGACGACAATCATCAGCATCGCGAAAAACGCTGTGACCGCGCCGGGCATCTTCTGATTCAGGAGGTCGAAACCTGTCACGCCCGTGACTCGCGCTTGGCTGGTTCGCTTCCAGCCGTTCTTCGGGTGAATGCGGTCGAGCTGCTCGAAGATACTTCGCAGGCGGGCGCGCGCAATCGGAATCGTCATGCCTTTTGGCATGCGCGCGTAAAATTGCACGTAATCGTCGTCGTGCGCGACCGGAATGTAAATATCCGGTGAGAGGCCGAAGCCAGCAATCGAACGGTGGTTCGCCGGAAGCACGCCAACAATGGTATAGATTCGACCGTCCAAAATCAATTTGCGGCCGAGAATCGCCGGGTCTTCGCCGAAAGTGCTGCGCCAGACCCGGTCCGACAGTACCGCGGTGTTTGTTTCGCCGGGCGCGATGCCGCGGCCCAGAAGAAACGGGATACCCAATGTGGTGAAAAAGTCGTCCGTAACCACTCCCGCATAAAATCGGCTGGTTCGGTCGCCGTCTCGCCAGTTCACTTCGCGCTCGACATTGATGCCCGCCATGCCATCGAAAATGTGTGCGTCTCGCAGGAACTTATAGTCGGTGATCGACGACTCGCTGTTCCCGCCTTCCCATATCGCAATCAGCGATGCGCTATCGCGGCAGGAAGGCTCGCTGAATAGAAAACTGGTCGTGATGTTGAAGATCGTTGTGTTCGCGCCGATTCCCAGCGCCAGGCAAAAGATGGCGGTCAGGGCGAAACCAGGATTGCGGCGGAAGGCGCGGGCCGCATAGCGCAGATCGGAGAACAGGTCCTCCAGCCATCGCAATTGCCATGCGCCAGAGGTATCTTCCGCCGCTTTCAGCCGCGAGCCGAATTCGCGCCGCGCGCGTGCGAGTGCTTCGGCGCGTGGAACGCCGCTCTGTTCCAGTTCTTCTGCCCGGCTCTCCATATGAAACCGCATCTCGTCGCGCGAGCTCGGAATGAAAACGCGATCGACCGGCCAGCCAGCATAATCGAAGCCAAAGTTCTCTCAGAAATTGCATGGATTGGCTCCTCACGCGGTCTTCATCACGAGCTGAATAGCGGTCACCAGCTTGTTGAATTCGTTCGCTTCGGCAGCGAGCTGTTTCTGGCCCTCCTTCGTGAGCCGGTAGAAGCGCGCCTTCCGGTTCGTCTCCGACGTTCCCCACTCGGCGCGCAGCCAGCCTTTGAGCAGCATACGGTTCAAAGCCGGATACAGCGAACCCTCCTCGACATCGAGCACATCGGCGGAGCACTGTTTGATGCGGCGCGCAATCGCGTATCCATGCAGCGGACCAGCCGCCACCGTGCGCAGGATCAGCAGGTAGAGCGTACCGGGCAACAGTTGCGGTGAATCGTCGGACATATTTACCTTGTCCAAACTATATATAGCCTGGACAGGGGTATGAGTCAAGGATTCCCGGCAGCGGGTTCATTTCTCTTCTAAGCGGTAGACGCGCACGTAATCGAAGTCAACGGTAAATCCTGGCGTATTTTGGGCCGCGATGCCGATCTGAGCGTTCGCACCAAGCTGGTGCTGCCATGTTCCGCCATGCGTCCAGTGCACGCCGTCGTTGCTCGTATAGGCCGTGTAGAGTTCGACCCCATCCAATCTCGTGCGCTTGGCAATGCGCAGCCAAGTGGAGACTCCCACCGGCCCGATGGTCATGTGATCGTAAGTGGGATAGTTCGGCGCCACCGGCCCGATTTGCTTTCCGAATTCCGTCTGCCGCGTATCCCAATCGGAGAACATGTCGAGCTTGATACTGTTCAAGTCGTTGCCGTAGATAAACAGGGCGCCTTGAGCGTAGTTGTAGCAGCAGGAATTATCGAACGGAATGGTGGTGGTCAATTTTGCTTCGACGATGTAATCGCCTCGCGGCGCAGATTCGCCGAGGATTGAGACATGAAGTGGATCGCTGTTCTCATCCGGGCCCATCGTCTGGACTTCGTAAGCGCTGCCGGTCAAAACATAGGTGTTGTTGGCCTCCGGATGCAGAAAGTGCCATTGCGGCGACAGCGTCGTGGAATTGAATTCATCGGAGAGCGCTTTGATTTCGCTGCCGGGCTCCTCTTCCGGCGCTAGCTGCGCGTTGTAGAGATCCGTCTGCCAAGGCTGAGCTGCCGGGCCAGGTTGCGGACGCGCGGACGCCCAGTAGCCGCCGCGCACTTCCGGCCAATCGTTGACCCATTCGATGCGGTCGATCAAAGCGGGCCTGCGGGTGAAACCTGGATATCCCGTGAAATAGGGACTATCCAGATCGACTGCGTGATAGAGCATATAGGGGTGGTCTGAATCGTCGTCGAAAATCACGTTGCCCCCGGGGCCGACCCACTTATTGCCGTTTGCCGCGATCGAAACGAATCCTCCGGGCGCGAACGTCAGCAGCGGGACGCCGTATTTATCGAGAAAAGGTCCGGTAGGGCTCTGGGCCCGGCCGACGACAATGCTGTAGCCGCTCAGCGGGCCGTCGCAACAACTCGAGGTCGATAAGAATAGGTAGTAGTAGCCATCGTGCTTCCAGAAGTTGGCGCCTTCGTATGTGTTGTCGATTGCGATCTGTTGTTCAGACGCCGGATCTGAGGTAAGCCCGTCGGCGGAGAGCTTGCGGATACTGATGCCGCCGTTGAACGTGCCATACGAGATGTAGCGCTGCCCTGAATCGTCCTCGACGACATCGGGATCGATCACCGCGCGCAGAAAGGAGCCGTTGTAGGGATTCGGCTCAGGAGGCACAACCGCGCTGCCGCTATCGGTCCACGGACCATAGGGATGTGCGCTGGTTGCTACACCAATTGCCGAGCCACCGGTGGCGGTAGTTGGAGCGACGTAATAAAGGTAATAATGGCCGTTGAAATACTTCACGGCCGGCGCCCAGAGATTCGTGTTCACATTGCCCATCCAGGCGGGGATTTGATGGAGCACATCGCCAATGTAGAGCCAGTGAATGAGATCCACCGAGGCATAGGACGAGATCAGATGATTTTTCAGATTGCCGTTGGCATCCTTATCGTTGCTGTTCAACGGATCGCCGGTGCAGTAGAGAAACCAAGCGTCGAACGAGCCTTCGGATTCTTTGATAATTGCCGGGTCGGGACAACTGACGGCCGGTCCGGTTTTCGCGTCATATAGCGAAAGAGGGTTAGTGTAGGTGGTCGAAATCGGGAGATGGGCAATCTCGTTGGAGAAGTCGGGTTTCTGAGCAACTGCGGCACCGGCGAGCGCCAGAAGAGCCACAAGCGCGAAAGTTCCGAATACGAATAGAGCACGAAGACGGGAATTCTGCGGGTGCATGTTCGCTCCTTGCTCTCGCGAGTTATATCACGATGAAAAGCACGCGTGAACCCCGCCGGCATCTCCAAACCAAATCTCTCAGCGCTACGCTAGAAGCACCAGGAGCACAAGCCAATGACATTGCTTGAATCGTTGAAAAAGTACAGCGTTGTCGTCGCCGATACCGGTGACATTGAGGCAATCGCCCGCCTGAAACCTCAGGATGCAACCACCAATCCTTCACTGCTCTATAACGCCGCCCAGCGTCCCGAATATCGGAATCTGGTAGAGGAGGCGATAGAACATGCCGACCAGCAAGGCGGAAATGAAAAGGAGCAGGCCGAAGCCTTCATGGATCGCCTGTTCGTCAGCTTCGGTCGTGAAATCCTCAAGCATATTCCGGGCCGTGTTTCGACCGAAGTCGATGCGCGGCTGAGCTTCGATCGCGAAGGAAGCGTCGCCAAAGCTCGTCACCTGATCGAGCTTTATGAACAGCAAGGCGTCAACCGCAACCGCATCCTCATCAAAGTGGCAAGCACATGGGAGGGCATCCGCGCAGCCGAGCAACTCGAGCGTGAAGGCATCCATTGCAATTTGACGCTCTTGTTCAGCTTTGCCCAGGCGGTGGCCTGCGCGGAAGCCGGGGTCACGCTCATCTCTCCGTTTGTCGGCCGCATCTACGATTGGTACAAAAAGGAACGTGGAGGCGCCGACATACCGATCGACGAAGATCCCGGCGTCGCTTCCGTCACGCGCATTTACAACTACTACAAGAAATACGCCTACAAGACCCAAGTCATGGGCGCGAGCTTCAGAAGAGTGGAACAGATCGTTCGCCTGGCCGGATGCGATCTGCTGACGATCAGCCCCGATCTGTTGGAAAAAATGCAGCAGACACAGGGCGAAATCACGCCCGGCTTGAGGCCCGAAAACGCGAAATCCAGTGAAGGCGAGAAACTCGATCTGGATGAAAAGACCTTCCGCTGGATGCACAATGAGGATGCGATGGCAGTTGACAAGCTGAGCGAAGGGATTCGCAAGTTCTATGCCGATGCACGCAAGCTCGAACAGTACGCGCGCAGCCAGGTTCGTGAGAAAGTAGGCGCCTAAATCGCGGAAACGATCGCTCGAAGCCAAAGCGCCACGGCCATCGCGCCAGGGTCCGGGTGGCCGATCGCCCGTTTACCCAAGTAACTCGAGCGGCCACGTCGCGGGAGCATGGTTCGAGTAGCTTCGGCACCCGTTTCCGCCGCGCGCACTGCGGCCTCGAGCGCTTCCGCACTGGATCGCCCTTCGTCCAGTGAGTCGGCGAACGTGTTTGCGAATGGCAGCAAGGCATCCAGCATCGTGCGGTCGCCGGGTCTCGCGTCGCCGAGATTGCCGATCGCTTCACATGCCTCCCGTGAGGCTTTGGCCCATGTGTTGGGATCGCTTGTGCCGGCAATCCGGAGCGAAGTCGCGGCTCTAAGAAGAAAGACGGCGTAGAAAGGTCCAGAGGATCCGCCTACAACGTTCTGGAATGTCGAGCCGGCGGCTTTCAGTGCGTCAGCAGGGCTGTAGATCTGATACAGCGGCAAAGTCTCTTCGATAGCTCTTGCTCCACGAGCCAGACTTACTCCGAGATCTCCGTCCCCAACCGCCCGATCCAATTCCGTTAACCAGGCTTCGGCGTCCACCAAAGCGCGGCACGCCGCCTGTATGGCGCGCTGCATTTTGTTTGGCGGCTGATAAGGCCAATCGCGATGCGGAACGGGAATAATCGGCGGAGAACTGATCACGCGATCCTGCACTCGCCCCCTGGCTGCCGCCGCGACGTTGGGCCAGGCTGGAGCGGATGTCGGAGCATCCAGACGCTTCAGACGATCGTCATCCACGCGCAGTATCGATAGCGATACGCCCGCTGCCTCGAGCGACGTCATGAAGGTTCCGGAATAGACACGCTCGATCGCCAGCTTGCGAGATTCAAGCGAATTCAGCGCCTTCCGCGCGAAGATCGCTAGCTCCATCGCCGTGGTGGCTCCCAGATTGTTGATCAGCACGGCGATCCGCTCGTTTGCCTTCAACTGCTGCGCCGCAACAATCGCCTCCACAAGTTCGTCCGCTAACTCGTCTGCGCAGCGGAGCGGAACGCGGCGTATACCGGGCTCGCCGTGTATGCCGAGCCCTAATTCGACCTCTTGTTCATCCAGCACGAAGCTGGGTTTACCAGCGGCGGGCACAATGCCGGCCGAAAGTGCGACGCCCATGGTAGCGGTTGCGCGCGCGGTCTCCTGCGCGATTGCAGTCACTTCCGCCAGGTTCTTGCCTTCCGCGGCAGCGGCTCCAGCCACCTTATGAACAAGCACGGTGCCTGCAATTCCGCGTGCGCCGGCATACTGCTCGGTGCCGGCCAGCGCCACATCGTCTGCCACCACGACGGTCTCGACAGCAATGCCTTCGGCCCGCGCCATTTCGGCTGCCAATCCAAAATTCAGGCGGTCGCCCGTGTAGTTCTTCACGATCAGCAACGCACCTGGGTCACCGGCGGTCGCTCGAATCGCGGCATAGACCGAGTCAGGAGTTGGTGACGTGAATACCTCCCCAGCGACAGCCGCACTCAACATTCCTGCTCCCACGTACCCGCCATGCGCCGGCTCATGACCGCTTCCGCCGCCGGAAATCAGTGCAACCTGCCGATGGCGCACCTGCTCGGCATCCGACCGGACCAACACGTCATAGTTGGCGAGCAACGACAAGCCTCCGTGCATCGCGACGAAGCCTTCCATCATCTCGCGCACTACGTTCTCGGGCCGGTTAATGAGTTTCTTCATAAGGGAGAACCGCTGCCTCTAGGCCGATTCAATAACTCTTATGGATTCAGCAGGAGGGTTGGTCGGGGCGGCAAGATTTGAACTTGCGACCCCCTGCGCCCAAGGCAGGTGCGCTACCGGGCTGCGCTACGCCCCGACTCCGGTTCCACTTGCATTGTAGAGCACGTGGCCATCACCCTAGCCGGATGGCGTCTGCAATATTCGCTCTAAGATCGGAGGAATTTCGAATACTGCACGATTGCTCATCGCTCGAATTCGGGCTTTCATTTGCTCCAGCCGTCCGTCTGCAAGAAGCTCCCGGACCGCTCCTGCGATGCCGCGAAAATTCGGCAGAACCACGCCCACTCCTTGCTCCTGCACCCATTCCGCGTTGAATCGCTCTTGCGGTAGCGTCCACGCATTCCGCTCGACAATCACCGGTAATTGCATCTGAATGGCTTCGGAGATGCTCCCGGGCCCCGGTTTCCCGACGAAAAAGTCGGAGAGGTGCATGTAATAAGGAATCTCTTTCGTGAATCCCTCCACGACCAACTTGTTCCGGGTCTTCAACCGTTCCAATCGACTTTTCAGTTTGGCATTGCGCCCGCAGATCAGGATCAACTGCAAATCCAGCGCGGCGTTCCCGAGCCGCTGCGCGATTTCCGTCATCACGTTCGAACCCTCGCCGCCGAATAGCACCAGCCCCGTCGGTAAATCGCGATCCAGTCCAATGCGCGTTCGTTCCTCGGCTCGTTTCCAGTCCGGCAGCCGGTAAAAATGTGGTCGCAAAATCATTCCGCTTACCGGAAACACGCGTTCTTCGGCATGCCCCATGCGCTTTGCCTGTTCGCACGCTTTCGCGGTCCCGCAGATGAAATATTGTTCCTGCTTCTCCATCCAGAAATGCGGCGGATAATCGGCAAGATCGGTCAGAATCGTCACCAGCGGCGTGCCCGGCTTGCCCTTCTGAAGACTCTCGAACAGCGCGCGATTGAGATTTGGTATCAGCGAGACCACCAAGTCCGGCCGCCGCTCGCGCCAGTACTCCGCCAGCAACTTTACAGACGGCGAGTGATACATCCGGATCACCCCTTGCATCATCGGCAGCAGATAAGACGAACCGAGCGTCCAGCCTTTCGCCAACATCAGGTTGTATAAGTTTTCCAGGCGAATGCGCGTCAACTTCCGGAAGATGTCGAGTGGATCCAGCACCTCCTGCAGATTCACAAGCCGGACGTTCCAACCGTACCCCTCCGATTCGATAACTGCCTGCAAAGCCAATGCCGCGCTCCGGTGCCCTCCTCCCGCTTCGAAGTACACGAAATCCAGTGTGGGCTTGTGTTGCAAGTCTTTATCCTACTGATTGTCTAGTGCAGAGATAGACGAAAATGTATGAAACAGCCGCCGTCACGAATGTTTTGCCGGGTTGTCACGGCGAAGTAACAATTTCAGCCTAGAAGGGTAGCAGGAGGGCCAGATTCATGCTCTATCTCCTACACTTGTTTCAGAAGAGAGCGCTCTCATGACGGCCCATCACGGCATGCTTCATTTGATCGCGACGGGCGATCACAAATTGATGCGTAAGGTCAATAAATGGCCTGCGCCCAAATGGGTTCGTCTGGCGTCAATCTCTGCGACGCGCGCGGGAGATGGCTGGCTGTGGTACCTGATCGGCCTCGCGGTTCTGCTGTTCGGCGATCGCGATCGGCTCGTCGCCGATGCGTCTGCCGGATCTGCTGCGGTCGCCGGAATCGGTCTCTTCACGCTGCTCAAGAAAATTTCCGGTAGAAAACGTCCCTGTGAATTCGAGCCACACTGCTGGTCGCATATCCTGCCGCCCGATCGATTTTCGTTTCCGTCCGGCCACACCATTACCGCCTTTGCGGTCGCGGTCTCGCTGGGAATCTTCTACCCGGATCTGTTCGGTGCTCTGCTTTTTTTTGCGATCTGCATCGCCGTGTCTCGCGTGCTGCTGGGAATGCACTTCCTCAGCGACGTGATCGCGGGCGCACTGCTCGGAGCCGGACTCGCCTTCAGCAGTCACGCCGTCTTCGCGTAAAGCGCAAGTCGCTCGAACGCACGTTGGAAATTCTTGTCCGTCTATAGTGGAAGAGGCCAGCGCACCATTACGGCCAAAGAAGAGCAAGACCGGCAGCCCGACCAGGCGAACCAGTCCTCATGCTGCGCCGCACCTTCCTTTATCTCTCGACGAACGCGCCGCTGCGCCGTTGGATGGAGAACTCGCCGCTCTCCCGCCGCGTCACCTCGCGCTTCGTCGCCGGACGAACTCTCGAAGAAGGCATCGATGTCGTGAAGCAGCTCTCTCGTGAGCAAACACTCGGCACGCTCGATTTTCTCGGAGAGAACGTCACTTCTCTAGACGAAGCTGCTCGATCGCGCGACGCTTATCTGAAGGCGCTGGATGAGGTCGAGCGCGCCAGGTTACCCGCTACGGTTTCCATCAAGCCGACGCAGTTCGGACTCGATTTGTCGCAGCAAGCCTCGCGCGACAATGTGGCCGCGCTGGTGGCCAGAGCAGGCGCCATGAAAAGCCGTGTCGAAATCGACATGGAATCGAGCGAATACACGGATCGGACGCTCGATCTGGTTTCCGGGCTCCAGGAACAGTATCCAGAGTGCGTGCGAGCCGTGATTCAGGCGTACCTCTATCGAAGCGAGGCGGATGTCCGATTCCTTTCCGAGCGAAAGATCCCCGTCCGGCTCTGCAAAGGCGCATATAGCGAGCCCGCCACCGTCGCGTTTCCGGACAAAACGGACGTGGATGCGAACTACGTCAAATTGATGAAGCTGCTGCTGGACCAGGGAGCTTATCCGGCCATCGCAACTCACGATGAGAAGATCCTCCGTCAAGCTCTACGTCACATCAGGGAACAAAAGATTGCCTCGGATCGTTTTGAATTTCAGATGCTGTATGGAATCCGGCGCGATCTCCAGCGGCGGCTGGTCCAACAGGGCTTCCGTTTACGGCTCTACGTTCCTTATGGAGATGCCTGGTATCCGTATTTCATGCGCCGTTTGGCGGAACGGCCGGCGAACGTTCTATTCCTGGCCCGAAACTTGCTTCGGAAGTAAATTGTTCTGCGCCGCGGAACTCCCGCCATGCGA
Source organism: uncultured Acidobacteriaceae bacterium (assembly GCA_963722935.1). Classification (GTDB taxonomy): domain Bacteria; phylum Acidobacteriota; class Terriglobia; order Bryobacterales; family Bryobacteraceae; genus Bog-105. The sequence continues at coordinate 404,907 of CAVROY010000008.1, forward strand.
AAGGAGTCTAATTATCGAATGAGGTACTGGCTGTATCTGCTCGCCAAACTGGCGGCTGGCGCCATAATCATGTGCGGACTGGAACTCGCGCTGGTGTACTTCTATCCCGTCCCGCCGCCTCCGCTGCCTCGTTTCGGTCCACCTCCGGAGCCGTTTCTGCACGACATGCTGTTCACGTTTCTTGTGTTTGGCACGTGGCTGATCGGCGCGGGCATGTTGTATCTCATCGTATGGGATCAGCGCCGCCGCTGCCGCACTTGCCTGCGGCTGCTGATTATGCCTATCGCCACCGGCTCCTGGGGCCACCTGGTGACCTACGGCCGTCCAAAGACCGAAGTGATTTGTCCATATGGTCATGGAACCTTGCACATCGAAGAGCTGCAGATCACGGGCCGATCCGCTCCCGATTGGCAGCCGCACGATGAGGATATCTGGAAAGAGCTAGAATCGTATTATCAAGCCCGAAAGTAACCTGACGAAGTCACGGGCGTCCAAGGGTTGAGTAGTTCGATCTAAGGCCATCATTTGCCCGTTCGCGTCAAATTTCCTGCCAAGGCGGGCTCTGCCCGCAAAACGCCTTCCCGGCCCGCTAGTCCGCTCGCCAAATTTATTCTGTTCGGCGGGATCGCGGTTCTGGCGATCGGCGTTATCGTTATCTGCTCGTACTATGCCAAATACGCCCGGTTAACGGACGAGAAGCTTGCGCAAGGTCCTTTCCCGAATTCGTCGCTGCTCTACGCGGCGCCGCGAACAGTCGGCATCGGAGATTTGGGAACTCCGCTGCAATTCGCCGCGCGCCTTCGCGAGAGCGGCTATGCCGAAGATGCGCGCACCAATCCAGGCGGTTGGTATCATCTGCGTCCGGATGCGATTGAAATCTTCCCGGGGGATCGCTCTTACAGCGGTTCCGAGCCCGGCGTGCTCCGTTTTACGGACGGGCGAATTTCTTCCATCACCGGATTGAGCGACAACTCGCCGCGTACCGAATACACGCTCGAACCGCAGCTCATCAGCAGCTTGTACGACAAGAACCGCGAAAAGCGGCGGCTCGTGAAATACGACGATATTCCGCCGGTCCTGGTGGATGCCGTCATCTCGATTGAAGACAAGCACTTCTTTACACATTCCGGATTCGATCCGATGCGCGTTCTGAAGGCGTTCTGGATCGATGTCAGAGAACACAATCGCGCGCAGGGCGCATCGACTCTGACCCAGCAGCTTGCAAAAAATCTGTGGCTCAGCAGCCGCAAGACCTTGACCCGCAAATTCGACGAGTTGCTGATCACGATCCACCTGGAACGCAAGCTGACCAAACACAAAATCTTCGAATACTACGCGAATCAGGTCCCGCTCGGCAGGCGCGGCTCGTTCGCGATTCGCGGTTTTGGCGAGGCCGCGGAAGCGTACTTCGGAAAAAACATTCGCGATTTGAGCTTGCCGGAAGCGGCAACCGTTGCGGGCCTCATTCAGAGACCCAGCTTCACGAATCCGGTGCGCTGGCCCGACCGCGCCAGGGACCGCCGCAACGTTGTCCTGGCTCGCATGCTGGAGAACCACTACATCTCTCAGGCTCAATATGACGCTGCCGTTCAGGCGCCCATGGTCGTCGCCAGACAGGGAATCGAATCGGCCGACGCTCCATATTTCGTCGATATAGTCAACGAAGAGCTCGCCGACGATTTTCAGGATCGCGACTTCCAGGATTCCGGCTCAAAAATCTACACCACTCTCGATATGGATCTGCAGCGCGATGCGCTCGAAGCCGTTGGCAGCGGTCTTCACGAAGTGGATGCGCTGATCGCGAAGCGGCACAAAGAGGGTACGCCTCTCGAGGAGCCACAGGTCGCGCTGATTTGTCTCGATCCGCACACGGGCGAAGTCAAGGCCTTAGTTGGCGGGCGAAACTACGGCGCGAGCCAGTTGAACCATGTATTTTCCAAGCGTCCGTCGGGCAGCGCGATCAAGCCGTTCGTCTATGCGGCGGCGCTGAACACCGGACTTGCGGACCAGCCGAATCCGATTACTCCGTCCACAATTTTCGACGATGATCCGCACACCTTCATGTTCAACGGCAAAGCGTATGAACCGGCCGATTACCATCACGGAGACTGGCTCGGCGATGTCACGCTGACCACCGCGTTTGCCAAGTCGCTCAATGTTCCCGCTGTCGAAGTAGCCGAGGAGACCGGCTATGGCGCGGTCGCCGATATGGCGCACAAGGCCGGGCTCCCTGACATCGCAGCGACGCCCGCGATGGCGCTGGGAGCTTACAATGTCACCCCGCTCGGGATCGCAGGCGCATACACCTTGTTTGCAAATAACGGCGTCAAAGTCGAGCCACGCTTCATGTCCCGCATCGTAGACAAGTTCGGGGAGCCGGTTTGGCAATCGGAACTGCAGACCCAGAAGATCCTCGACCCACGCGTGAACTTTTTGATGGTCACGCTGATGCAGGAAGTTCTTCGCAGCGGCACGGGCGCCGGCGCACGGGGCCGCGGATTCACGCTTCCCGCAGCGGGGAAGACCGGTACGTCTCACGATGCATGGTTTGCCGGTTTCACCAGCAAGTTGCTGTGCGTCGTCTGGGTGGGGCTCGACAATTACGACGATCTGAAAATAGACGGCCCGAAAGCGGCACTCCCGATTTGGACCGATTTCATGAAGCGCGCGCACAAGCACCGCGAGTACCGCGATGTCACATCGTTTGCCGTGCCGGAAGGTGTCGTCAGCGCGCAAATCGACCCGCTGAGCGGCGGTTTGGCGACGAGCGCTTGCCCGAAGGTGACGACCGCTTATTTCCTGCTCGGCACGCAACCGGTTCAATTCTGTCCGCTCCATCAGGCCGGCGCGACCGAGATTGCGGGCTGGGAGACGTCCTCACCCGAGCAAGCGGCGGCGCTGCCGAACGTGCCCCCTCCGCCCAGCACCATGCCTTCTGGTTCGACTCCCGGCATGAATGCCCAGGACCAGCAGAAAAAGAAGCAGGAACAGAAAAAGCCAGGATTTCTGGACCGGTTGAAGAGCATATTCCGTTAGCAATTTTCAGGGCTGGCAGCCTCGCTTTAAAAGGTATATAGTAGACATTACAAAGGGGGATCGTCGTGTTGATCTCTTCTGTCTGTATCCGTCTCGTCTGCTCACTGGCTGTTTGCGCGGCTCCGTTGAGTGTTTTCGCGCAGCAAAGCCCGATCACCTCGAATACTCTGCGTGCTTCGGCCTCCGTGCCTCCGATGAATGCGACGCCACGGCCGGTGCTCACACCTGAAATTCGCGGCGACATTTATATGGCTCGAAAGATGTACCGCGAAGCCATCGATGCTTATCGCGAAGGACCGCCGGATTCGCCGCTGCTTGCCAATAAAATCGGCATCGCCTTTCACCAGTTGCTGCAATTCGATCTGGCCAAGAAGAACTATCAACGCGCCATCAAACTGAACCCGCGATACGCGGAAGCGATCAACAATCTCGGGACCATATTCTATGCGGAAAAGAACTATAAGCGCTCGATTACCTATTACAACCGGGCGCTGAAGTACGAGCAAGCTCCCTCGGCCTCCATCTACGCAAACCTCGGCGCCGCGTACTTCGGCCGCAAGAGCTACAAGCGCGCGACGGAGTATTACGAAGAAGCGCTGAAGCTGGACCCCGACGTGTTTGAGCATCGCGGCACCTTTGGCACCATGATGCAGGAGCGGACACAAACCGAGCTGGCTGTATTCCATCTGTATCTCGCCAGGATGTACGCGAAAACCGGCGCGAACGAACGTGCGATCATCTATTTGCGGAAGGCCATGGAAGAAGGCATCAAAGACCGTGAAAAAATTCCGGATTTGCCGGAGTTTTCCACGCTGAAGAGCAATCCGGCGTTTTTGCAGCTCATTGCCCTAAATCCTAAACCGCTATAAGAGGGTTTCCTGCGGCGTACATCCCGTTTTGTTATCCTCGCAGCGTTAACTTTCGTTTTCGGTTGCTCGCATAAACCCGGCGATTCGCTCGACCGGCTGGCGATTTTGCCCGCCGACATCCTCATTGCCAGCAGTTCGGCGGATTGGATGCGGACCGCTCTTCCGGTTGTGCTGCATCAGGATCTCCTCACTTCCAAAAATTTAGTTGCGAATGTCACGAATTCAGAATCGGGCGCGTACCAGCTCGGCGCGAGCGAGGTTTTGCGAACGACCGTTACTGAACGCTCCGGCGCTATCCGCATTGAAGCAACTGTTACGGATCTCGCGACCGAACGAAACCGGCAAATTGTTGATGTCGCGGGTTCTTCTTCCGGAGGATTGTTGGGACCGGCGAATTTGCTGGCCAAGCGGTTGAATTCCGAGGCAACGAGTTACTCGACCAAAAGCGATCGGGCCTTGAAAGACTTCGCTGCCGCGCTCGGAACGGCGAACGCGCAGGGCCGCATTCAAACGCTCAGCGATGCAGTCGCCGCAGATCCGGCGTTTGGGCTTGGATACATCGGACTGATTGAGACGCTGAACCAAACCGGGAAAGACGCGACCGCCACAATCGAGCAGGCAGCGAGTCATCGCGCTTCGTTCACACCGGTCGATCGCGCGCACTTCGATCTGCTTCGTGCTCGCCTGCTGCATCAAAATCTTGCGGCGCAAGCTCGTGCCGCGCAAGCGGTGCTTCAAGTTGCGGCAAACGATGTGGATGCCGTGGCCGCGTTGGCCTCGAATCGCTTTCTGACAGGCGATGCCGCAGGCGGCGAACGCCTCGTCAACCGGGCGTTGGAGCTCAATCCCGCGAATAGTGCGCTTCGACAGCAGCTTGCGGTCGGCCTGCTCGAAAACAGGCGATTCCGGGACGCAGAGAAGATCCTCGAATCGATGGACAACAACCCGGCGCTATTGCCGGCTCTCGCTTCCTGCATTCTGCTCGAAGGAGATGCCGGCCGCGCGGATACGGTGTTCAAGCGATTCCTGGGTTTTCGCTCGCAAAACGACGCGCTGGCGCCATTGCTGCGCGCATCGTGGTTAAGCCTTTCCGGACGCATGGGCCAAGGAATCGAGGTGCTTACGAACCTGAACTCGCCCAATCCGGAGGTGAAATCGGTTGCCCTCGCGCAGATCTCGATATGGCAGCTCATGGCCGGAGATCGAACCGGCGCGAAACAGAGCGCAGCGGCGGCGATGCGGCTGGACCCACGCCCCAATTCGTTTGCGGGAATCGCCGTTTTGATGGCTGCCGGCGATGCGCCTCCCGCAAGCTGGCGTGAACAAGTGGAGCGCCTGGCGGCGAATGAATCGGCGAGAGAAACGCTGCTCGGCTACGGCTTCTTCCTGAATGCGCATTACGCGGAGGCAGCGCAGATGTGGCAGCAGATTGTCGTTCGCTCCGGCAACACCGATCTGCGAGCCCGCACCATGTTGGCGGCATCGCTCGCGCGCGGAGGCAACGCAGAAAGCGCTAAGGTGCCGGTCCAGCCCTTCGTGCCGGAAATCGGCGATTTGTACGCGGCCATTTCCTTTAACGAGATGAAACGGCTGCTCGGGATCAGGCCGTAGGCGGCGGCGTTCGCTTCTCGAGAGTGGCCGGCGTGTCGGTATACCTGTGGTCCGATTCTTTAGTATCCGGCGGGACGAAGCGGTTGTTCTTGTTCTCCCAAGGTTTGGGCTGCTCGCCGCGATCGCGCTTGTAAACACGATCGTACAAGTGCTTGGGCGTGGTCGTGCCGAGCGCGGTGTTATAAAGATCCACCAGGCCAAGCGCGGCTTTGACATCCTCTTCGAACTCGTGCAGCGCTTTCAACTGCTCTGCGGTAGCGGGAATGCGCTTGCCGTCTTTGGTCTCGAGGAACATCTGATAACCGGCGCTTAACAACGTGGCGATATCGGAACCGATCAGCAGACCGGCCTTCTCGATGCCGGGCTGATTCTTGCCTTCGTCGCCGATGACCGCACCCACGCCGTTCTTGGCGATTCTCACGCGGCCGTCCGGCAGCGCTTCGGTGGTGAAGCCGGCCTGCTTGAGCACTTGTACACGCTCGGCGAAAGAAGAAATTTTTGGTCGCGGGCGGCGAAAGAACATACTCTGAGTTTATCGCCGCCTACCCCACTAGAATTGTAGTAATCCAGGTTTGATTTATTCTAAGAGCAGGCAGACAATTAGCTGGCAATGGATTACGAATTCAGCATTCGCGCGGCGGAAAAGGAGCTGGCGCATCTCAAGGAAATGCAGGCACTCTACAGCGCGCACCAGGAGGCGCACGGTCGCGCGTTTGATGGCGTCGGCTCGCGCCCGGACCGCATCGAAGAGATCCTGGAGAAGCTCGCAGTAGCGCAAGCCGTCACTGAGCAAAAGCTTGCCAGTCTAATCGACATCCTGGTGCGCGAGCGGCGCAACGGAAACTAAAATCAGAAGCGTGGACGGTTTTCGCGCCTTTGCTGAGCGTGAACGGCGGGGAATAGTCTAAGTATAGAAACCGTCCATGCTTACTCCTCGCATTCCGATTGCGGCTGTCACCGATGAGTTTTCGCCGTCGGTTGACGAAGCGATTCCACTGATGCAGGAAATCGGAATGACCGCGGCGGAACTGCGCGTGGTCAACGGAAAAAACATTCTCGATCTGAACGACGACGAACTGAAACGGACCAAAGAAGCGCTCGATACTGCTGGCCTGCCCGTGATCTCGATCGCATCGCCCTTGCTCAAATGCGTGCTGCCGAATGGACCCGAGCTGGACCGGCGCTTCGAGCACGATGTGTTTGCTTCGGCGCACACCTTCGACGACCAGCCGCGATTGACGGAGCGCGCGATTGAAATTGCGAATTTCTTCGAGGCGCGAATCATTCGAGTCTTCTCTTTCTGGCGGACTGTCGATCCGCAAGGCTGCTTCGACGAGATCATGGAAGCCCTGACGCGAATCACCACCGCAGCGGAAGCGGAGGGCCTGACCGTTGGCCTCGAGAATGAGCACGCGTGCAATCTGGGAACCGCGGACGAAACCATGCGGGTACTCCGTCTTGTGCCGCATCCGAATTTAGGGATCGTTTGGGATCCCGCGAATGCGCTGGCGGCCGGCGAAGACCCGTTTCCGGGCGGATACGAGCGGCTGGCCAAAGAACGCATCGTCCACGTGCATGCCAAAGACTGCCACATCGAAGAAGGCCGACCGGTGTGGGGACCGCTGGGCACGCGCACGGTGCGATGGAAAGAGCAGATCGCAGCGCTTGTGGACGACCGTTACAACGGCTTTATCAGCCTCGAGACCCACTGGCCGGGTCCGGGAGGCAACAAGCTGGAGGCAAGCCGGATCTGCGGTTGGAACCTCAGGGGGTTGACCGCTGCTTAACCGGAGTGGCGTCGTCTCCGAGATGGCGATCCGGTATGAGGTAGTTCAGAACGTAATCGCGCACCGCGTCCGTCAGCGGCGTCATCTGCTGATTGAAGCCCGCTTTGCGCAGCTTCGCGATATCGGCGCAGGTGAAGTATTGATACCGGTCCTGCAACTCTTCCGGCATCTCGATGAACTTGATATTTGGATTCTGGCCGAGAGAATTGAAGATGGCGGTCACCAAAGCTAACCAGGTGGTCGGCTGGCCGGACCCGATGTTGAACAGACCACCTCCGTCGACGTTCTCGGCGAGATAGGCGGTTGCCGCAACAGCATCTTTTACGTACAGGAAATCGCGGCGCTGTTCTCCATGCCGAAACTCCGGACGATAGCTTTTGAATAACGAGACTTGCCCGGTTTCCAAGATCTGGTAAAAGGCCTTGTGAACCACGCTGCGCATATCGCCCTTATGATCTTCATTCGGGCCGAAAATGTTGAAGTATTTCACGCCTGTGATCCGCGGAAGCATGCCGCTGCGCTGGGCATAGCAATCGAACAGATGCTTCGAGTAGCCGTACATGTTCAGCGGCCGGAGTGTTTCGAGGTCAACCGATTCGGGCAGGCTGGCTTCGAGACCACCGTAGGTGGCAGCGGACGAAGCATAGACAAAGCGGCGATCTCCTTCGAGGGCGAACCGGGCCAGCGCCTTGGTGTACTCGAAATTGTTGCGGATGAGATAAGCGGCGTCCGTTTCGGTGGTCGAAGAACACGCGCCGAGGTGAAAGATGGTTCGGATGTCATCGAACTGCTGCGTCGAGACATCGAGCCGCATCAGGAGATCGTCCGCTTCGATGTAATCGGCGAATCGCAGCGGGACGAGATTTTTCCATTTTTCATCGCTGCCGATGAAATCCGCGATCAGAATGTCATTCAAACCACGGCGATTTAGCTCCCAAACGAGAGCGCTGCCGATGAGCCCGGCTCCGCCGGTCACAAGGATCCTACCCTTCGAGAGGTCGGTCATTTTCCCTTTTCTTTACGACGCGCTGACGATCAGCAGAGGAGCTTTAACGCGGTGACGTACGGCGTTGATCGTCGTGCCGAAAATCAAGTCTTTCAGGCCGCGGTGGCCATGTGAGGCCATGATAACCAGATCGGGCTGCACTTCGGCGGCAGCGGCGGCGATTTCTTTCGCCGGACTCCTGCCGTGCCGTACTAGAACCTGGACCGGCACATTCTGCCGGCGCAGGGAATCGACGATGTTAGACAAGTAGTCCTGGCCTTCGGCGATTTCGGCGGTGGAGGAGAGCGATCCGAACAGTTGACTGGTCACGCCTTCTTCGACGTGGAGCAGCACGATTTTTGCACCATACATTCTGGCCATGGCGACGGCGTTACCCAGCGCCTCGTGGTCGGCATCGCTATGATCCAGCGGGACAAGAATGGTCGAGTACTTGCGTGACGGGAAAACGGGCGCGGATTCTTCTGGAACCGTGACGGCAACGCGGCCCGGCGCCACGGGCCGGCGCCGAATCCAGGGCCAGAAGGTAATGACGCTGAGCAGCAGGACGGATGCGAGCGAGATAACTACGCACCCGCACAGAACCCAGGCGCGATACCCGCCGCTGGCCGATACCCACTTGCCGGCTTGATTCCAAAGCAGCCAAGTATTGAGCGCCAGGATAAAAACGGCGCACGACCAGGCCGCAATCCTTAGCCAGAGGCCATTGGCAAATTCACCCATGCGCGTGCGGTCGCTGGTGAAGTGGACCAGCGGAATCACGGCGAAGGGCAATTGGAGATTGAGAACCACCTGGCTGAGGATGATCAATTGATAGGTGCCCGAGTCGCCGGCGAAATAGATGGTCAGCGCGGCAGGCGTAATCGCCAGGCAGCGGGTGACGGCGCGGCGCATCCAGGGTTGCATGCGGAAGCGGAGAAAACCTTCCATCACGATCTGGCCCGCCATGGTGCCGGTGAGGGTGGACGATTGGCCGGAGCAGAGCAGGGCGCCGCCGAACAGGACGCTGGCCGCGGTGGTGCCGAGCAACGGGGTCAGGAGCTGATGGGCCTGCTGGATTTCCGTGACGATGATGTGCCGGGTAAAGAACACAGCGGCGGCCATGATCAGGATGGCCGCGTTCACGAATAGGGCGCCGTTCAGGGCAACCGCGGAATCGATCAAGTTGAAGCGACAGGCTACGCGCTTGTCCTGATACGTCTCTCCGATGCGGCGTGTCTGGACCAGCGCCGAATGCAGATACAAATTGTGCGGCATGACGGTGGCGCCGAAAATGGCAACCGCGATGTAAAGGCTTGAAGAATTCAGGCGGGGCAGAAGCCCGGTAAGCACTTGGCTCGCATCGGGCTTAGCGAGCAGGATCTCAAATGCGAAGCAGCCGGCGATGGTGGCAATCAGCACCAGAACGAAGGCTTCGACCATGCGGATGCCGAGGCGGCTGAGCCACAGGATGAGCAGCGTATCCGCGGCCGTGAGCAGCACGCCGGTGAGCAACGGAATGTGAAAAAGCAGATTGAGACCAATTGCCGCACCCAGCACTTCGGCCAGATCGCAGGCGACAATGGCGATCTCGGTAAGAATCCACAGCGTGTAGGCGACAGAGCGCGGATATTCGTCGCGGCAGGCTTGCGCCAGGTCGCGGCGCCCGACGATGCCCAGCCTCGCGCTGAGCGTTTGGAGCAGCAGCGCCATCAGATTGGAGGCGACCAACACCCACAGCAGGCGGTAACCGAAGCGGGCGCCCCCTTCGAGATCCGTCGCCCAATTTCCGGGATCCATGTATCCGACGCTGACCAGATACGCCGGACCGGCAAACGCGAATAATCGCCTCCAGAACTGGGTGTGCGACGTTCCGACCGAAGCATGGACTTCGGGCAGAGAGTAATGGCGCGAACCCAGAGACTGATCCCGAAGCATAACTATATTTCAGTATGGCTTGCCCCTCTTCTGAGAGGCAGGCGACGGAAGGCGGCAAGTCCGCCAGCCGTCATTCGTTGCGAAGAGTGCGAACCGGGTCGAGGCGGGCGAGGCGGAGGGCCGGAACAATGCTGGAAAATGCGACGACGGCGAGAAGCAGGAGCGCTACCAGCACGAAGGTGGCCGGATCAGTCGGAGCGACGCCCCAGATCAGGCTTTTGAGGAATCGCGTGGCGAAAAGGGCCAGAATGACACCAAAGCCAACGCCGGCGACGGAGAGTACGATACCGGGCGCGGCCGCAGTGCGGATAACGTCCGGGGTGCTGGCGCCGAGAGCCAGCCGGATGCCCATTTCGCGGGTGCGCATCGCGACCGATTGCGCGATCAGGCCGTAAACGCCGAGCGCGGCGAGGAGGATGGCCAAACCGGCGAGAACGGAAAAGAGCGTGGCTTCATAGCGCTGCTGTTGCAGGGATGCGCCGCGTACCTCGGACATGGTTTGGAAGGAAGAAAAAGGCAACAGCGGATCGACGGAGGCGAGTGCGCGACGCATGGCTTCTGCCAGGCCAGGAATGTCGCCGTGCGTGCGAACGATCCAAACCGGAGAAAACCAGGCATTCGCTATGGCGAAGATGGCGTCCGGGAACTGATCGACGGGAACATAGACTTGGGCAAATGGACGGACGGGCCCTCCTGGACCTCCGGAGTTTTTCTGTTGGACGTCGTTGACGACTCCGACGATCTTCCAGGTTTTGTCTTCCATCTTGATGGGTGTGCCGAGCGGATCGGGTTGATTGCGCAAATAGCGTTTGACAAAGTCGTCGTTGACGATCGCGACACGAGCGGAGGTTGCGTTGTCCGCATCGGTAAACGCGCGTCCGCGCAAGAGCCGCATGCGCAGCGTGTCGAACAGACCGCGTGTCATGTAGTTGGAATTGACCATCTGAAACTGGCTCGAGCCGGCGATCTGGACGGCGTCGTTCAGTGGACGGGTGTAGGGCGGAGTGAGCGCGACGGCCGCCGATTCGACCCCTGGAATCTCGCGAATGCGATCGACGCTCTCGCGGAACAGGCGCGCTCCCGCGGCAGTGCTGGCATAGCGGGCATCTTGCAGAGAGGCGCTCGCGGTGATGACGTGATTGGCATCGAAGCCGGGACTGGCATGTGTAAGAACCAGAAACGTGCGGACCAGCAGGCCCGCGCTGACCACCAGAACGACGCCGAGTGCGACTTCCGCGAAGACCAGTACCTGGCGCTTCCATTGACGGCGGCTGCCCGCGCTGCCACGTCCGCCTTCCACCAGAGCGGAGCGCAAATCGACGGCGGTGGCCTCGAATGCGGGAAAGAGGCCGAACAGAATGCTGGTCGCGAACGAGATGGCGAGCATCACGGCCATCACCCGCAGATCGAATTGAGGCGGACCGGCAATGGTGAACTCCGCGGGATTGAGGCGAACGAGACCTTGCAGCGCGAGATAGCCAATACCCAAACCGATCAGCCCGCCTCCCAAGGCGAGTAAAAGCGATTCGACGAGCAGCTCACTCATAATGCGGCTGCGGCTGCCGCCCAAAGCCATACGAGTGGCCATTTCCCGAGCGCGCGTGGCCGAGCGGGCGAGCAGGACGCCTGCGATATTGACGCAGCCAATAAACAGGACCAACAACACCGCGCCCCACATAAGGTGTACCGCCGAGCGCACATCATAGGTTGTGCCGGTCTGCAGCGGAAAAGCTTTTTCTTCCGCGGACGTTCCGGCTTTCAGGTGCCGGCCTGCGAAATAATCCTGCAGGATGGAGTTCAACTGCGCGTTCGCTTCCGCGAAGGTGACGCCGGGTTTGAGGCGCCCTATGACTCCGTAATTGTCCCCACTTCCTTCGCCGGAGGTAGAGGCCCGCAGAGGAGTCCAGAGTTCGGGAGGAGCATCGGAAGTGGGTCCGCCGGGCAGGGTGAGGAAACCAGCCGGGATAATACCGACGACGGTGCACGGCGAACCACGCAGATCGACAGTTCTGCCGACGATGGACGGGTCGCCGTGGAATAGGCGCTGCCAAAGGCTGTAGCTGAGCAGGGCGACGGGAGGGCCATTCGGAACGTCTTCGTGGCGCGTGAATTCGCGGCCGAGGAACGGCCGGATGCCGAGCACGTGAAAGAAATTCGCGCCGATACGCTGATCCTGTACGTATTCGACGTGGTTCCCCGCAACCAGATTCACGCCGGCCGTGGCGGCATATACCGCGCTATCGAGCAGCGTGGCGTGATCGCGAATGATTTCCCATTGAAAGCCGTCCTGGCTGGTATCGATGTTAAACGCTCCACCCTGTCTGAGGATGGACGAGACCATCACCAGGCGATCGGGTTGCGGATAGGGGAGCGGGCGAAACAAGAGCGCATCCACGATGGTGTAAATGGCAGTGTTCGCGCCGATGCACAGCGCGAGCGTGGTGAGCACCGTGATGGTGAAGGCCGGGCTTTTGCGGAGCTGGCGGGCGGCGAAGCGCAATGTTTTCCAGAAGCTCATGTTTCTATTACGACGCATTTTGCGGACCCGTTCACAGTGTCTTACGATTGGACAGACCTCGCGTGTGTCCTGGCAAGACGAACGGCGAATCGACGAACGTGCGCGGGCTTTAGGCGGCTTTTTTGGCCTCGTCGCGGGACTCTTTGGCGAGCTCGTTCATTTCCGCGTTGGACGTGAGGGCCTGGCGATGGGTGAGCTGGCCTTCGCCCATCAAAATGGCCCGTTTGTGCAGCTCCTGCTTGCGTGATTCGGCTGCATCCCGGCGAACTTCCTGCGCTTTCTTCTGTTCTAACGATTCAAAGCCAATCTCGGCTTTGCGCCTTTCGCTTCTGAGCTTTAACAGGTCGGCCAGAGCGTTGCGGAAGCCGCGCTCATGCGAGGTTCGGTAGCGGGTCAGCAGAGCGACGGTGGCGAGGAGGTCCTCGCCGAACGCCATGGTCTCAAACAGCAGGGCGCGCTGGGTGGTCCAATGATGCTGCGCCATTTTTTCGACCAGGATGCGCTCGGTGGTGGTAGCGGGCTGGTGCTCCTCGGCGAGGGCGACGAGCAGCGCTTCATATTGCTCTTTGCTTTCGTCGGGGAGGACGACGAAGGCGCCCGCGAAGCCGTGGCGGAAATTATTTTGCGAGACGGCGGCTTTGCCGGCTTCGGTTTTAGGACCGGTGGAGTGTTTCGCGTTGGCGCGATTGGCATCGATCTGAGCGGATGTAGACATGGCTGGCCTCCTTGGGGCGACGCGAGACGGATCTCGCGGAATAGAGATTTTGGATGTGAAAAGCGATACCGCTTGCTGACGCGCGGTTCAGAAACACGAAAAGCCCGCGTGCGCGACGGCACCGGGCTTCTAACGCTAGTGTAGCAGAGCGTGTCAATAGGTGGGAGCGGGAAAGGGGCTTTTTAAAGGAAATTGGGCTTGTGACCGAAAAGATGAGGGTGCCGAGCCGGCGTTTGAGTAGGTTCGGACGTTTTTCGTTCGTAACCTGCAACTGGAAATCGGTAACCTAGGGAATTCGAAGCTGAAACGCTAAGCAATATCGCCGAACAAGGTGCCTCTGCCCGTCCTGGGTCGCTACACCAGATCTGGCGTTAGATTATGTCACGAGGAGGGCACGTGGGAAGACTCAGCGGGAGCCGGACGTAAGGTCAAGCGCCAAGACTTCATGGACCGCGACCGATGGTACTTGAATCTCCACCATCTCCTTCTCTTGCAGAACCGGAATCGGTCGATTCGCCACCAGCAGATGGGCCTTCGCGACTCTTTTCGCTTGCGGCATGCGAATGCGAACTCGCTGAGCGCCGACCGGGACGATTTCACGCACGGGTCCCTTCATCATCATCGGATTCGTCAAATTCACCAGGTGAACGGTGATCGACGTCTGCTGAGACCAGATCGAGATGTCGAGAATGCCAGGTCCGTGAACTTCGAGCGGCTGCGGTTCACGATGAGCCCACAGGATCGCATTCCGCAAGAGCTTTGCATGGTCCAGGCAAAGGACCTCCCAATAAATGCGGTCGGCGTCCCAGGGGAAATACACGACCCGGCCTTTCCCGAAACTCCGCAGAAAGACGCCTGCTTCCTTTGTTTGGGAAGGCCGAGGGTATACTTCTTCCATCGGCAAGTCCGGATAGGACGGCACAACAGTGAGAGGGGCGGCGGCGGTGTGACCATCGTCGATTGGCGTCACCACGACGCGGTAGGCGCCGTTCACGATTCGCATTGCGTCTTCGAACCCGGAAAGAAGACTATGAAAACGGCCGGTTTGGGGATCTTTCTCAAGCTGGAGATACGAATTGTGCATCGGGCCTTCGTACCGGCCGCTGACCGATGCCCCGAACAGCGCCGATAAACCGAAGTTTTCTCGTCGCTTTCCCCACTCGTCATAAAGAGAGGTCTCGTAGGTAGCCACAATGCTGCCGCCGCGGCCGACGAATTGCGTAAGTTGGCTGCACTGCTTTTCTGAAAGCGCAGCGATATTCGGCAAAACGAGAGTGCGGAAGGGCGCGAGATGTTCGGCATCCAAAAGCCGATCGTGAACCATCTCGAACGGAATGCGTGCTTCGACGAGGGCCTGGTAAAAGCCGAGTGCGGGATCTTCCACCTTTGCTCGCGCGGCCTCACCGCCATAGAATGTCGCGGTTTGTTGTGAGTAGACCAATGCCACTCGCGCTAACGGATCCACATTGCGCAGATACGATTCGTTTGCGTGATGCCACTGATAAATTTCTTCGACCACCGGCAGCCAACGCTTGTCGATCGGCTTGGCGTTAAACTTTGTCACCCACGGACGCAATCCCTGCGCGATGCCGTCGGCGACCCACAGGCGGATTTCATCGCCACTCTGAACCGAGTCTTTCCAGCGATATTCTTCTTCGAGCCCCACACTGAAGATTCCCGCAATGGCCTTGCGACCGAGAGTGGCGCGATATTCCTTGCCATTCTTACCATTCGTCCAAATGGGCATCAAACCCCGCCGCGCCTGACGGTCCGCAAACAGGGTAGGCGCCAAATTGCCCACGGTCACCATGTCGAGTTCACTCAACGCGCCGCCCCCTGCATTGGCGATATAGCTCGCGTCCGGGTTGATCGCTTTGATGCGAGCATCCCAAAGCCGCCACAACTGAAAGAGACGATTCTCATGCCACACAATGTATTCCCGCCGGGCGGGGTCTTGCGGGTCTTTTGTCGTCGGAAGATCCAAGCCGGAAAACTCTTTGAAATTGTGGCGGCAGTGCTCGCAATAGCACATACCGGATCCGGCCCAGCGATTCGTGAAGATACCATCGACTTTGTAGAGAGTGACAATTTCTTCGGTCACCTTGGTCATGTAATCGAAGTTGTAGGGGCCCAGAGCGCAGGTCACCCATAACGTAGGGTCAGCCCAATGGCGGCGCTTCTTGCCATCGGCTGTCACCATGATCCAGTCCGGGTGAGCGTCGTAGACATCTTGATGCACGGCATGAGGGTCGGTCCTGGCGATCACGTTCATCCCAAGACTGCGGCAGCCTTGTAATAGTTCTCCGAAAGTATCTCGGTCACCCAGCCATTTACTGCGGTAATGCAAGGGAATCCGGGTAGGGTAGAATGCAACGCAACCGCCAGCGCTCAGACAAACCGCATCGACATGACAGCGGCGCAAGTATTCGAGCCAGAATGCGGGGTCGTAATTCCCGGGATCGTCCTCCACAAACGCAATTTGAGCCCAGCGCATGGGCCGGTCGTACCAATCGCGCGACGCCTGCGATTGATTACTGGCTTGCGGCACCCGGGGTAAAATCGCGCTGACGCTGGTTGCTTGTATGAATTGGCGACGATTCATTTCTCAATTCCATGTCAACGATACAACGTCAATCGCCGGCGCTGGCCTTCACTCCCCGACCCGTTTCGGAGTCCGTAGCTCCCCGAGTCGGGCGATTCACTGGATGACTTTGTATTTTCTGAGTATCTCGACCGTTTTGTCGATCGGCAGGGCCTCCACTGTGTGTCCATTTCCGGTTGTCGTGCTGGCTCGAAACATGGAGTTATAGATCGCCTCCTCGGTCGCTTCGATCGCAGCGAGAAACAGCGGCGACATCGCGTCATTGGTCATCACCTCCACGTGCCGGGTCACTGACTTGTCCATAGTATGAATGCGTACCTGTTGTGCGGTCGAAAACGCGATCGCATAGTCGCCGCTGCCGTTCGACGCCGCGCTCCCGGTACGAGCCAGGCCCAGGAGTGCCCTTGCTGCGAGTCGCTTCAGGTTGCGAGCATCCATCGATGCATCCGTAGCGACTACAATCATGCAGGATCCGTTCCCATGGTCTGTCCTGCTGCCGGCCTGCTGAAGCTGTTGCCGAAGATAGTATTGACCTAGCTCCCGGCCGACGGGCGCGCCTGCGATGGTGAGGACGCCTCCGAAGTTCGTCTGAACCAGTACACCAACGGTATATCCTCCGAGGTTCAGTGGCAGACGGCGAGACGAGGTCCCGATGCCGCCCTTCCAGCCGAAAGCCACCGTCCCTGTACCGGCGCCGACAGCGCCCTCCTGAATCGGGCCGCCTTTCGCATTATGGATGGCGGCGAACACGTCTTCGGCGGTGATGTGACGTCCGCGAATGTCGTTCAGGTATCCGTCGTTTGTCTCGCCGACGACCGGATTCACCGAGAGCACATCTTCGTTACCCGGAAACGTAAGCACATAGCTTATGAGTGCGTCGGCCACGCGGGGCACGCTGGTGGTGGAGGTGAGCAGGATGGGAGCTTCAATATCGCCCATCTCTTCGACTTGAGTAGAACCTGTGAGCTTTCCGAAACCGTTACCAACAAAGATCGCGCCGGGCACTTTCTCGC
Source organism: uncultured Acidobacteriaceae bacterium (assembly GCA_963722935.1). Lineage (GTDB taxonomy): Bacteria > Acidobacteriota > Terriglobia > Bryobacterales > Bryobacteraceae > Bog-105. The sequence goes on from CAVROY010000008.1 coordinate 421,978, forward strand.
GATAGAGATTGCCGGAATGCGGCAAAATGGCCGTTAGCCCGGTCCGGATGTTGTCTCCACGAACGATCGTTGTTTGTCCGACCTCCACACCAGCAACATCAGTGATCCCATTGAGCGGACCCACAGGCAAGATGCCGACTTTCAGCCCTATGTCCGAAGTGCGAGGACGTCTGTTGGAAGCCGTTTCCTGCGCAAAGCCTGGCGCCAACATGACAACGACTAATAAGATGATCACCTTTGCCATGGACGGTGATTGATTCTGCCGGAGTAGCTGTGCTCGACGGCCTATTCTGTTTCAGAGCTATTGGCGTGCGCGTCGAGCCAGTTGACCGCATCCTGCGGCGTCTGCAACTTCCCGTTTAAGAGCTGCAAAATTAAATTGGGCGTGAGCACGCTATTGAATTCACGGTTGTAATGCACTCCTTCACGCTGGTGAGGCAGTTTGAGCAAGAAAGGGACGTAGGGGTACCCGGTCATTCCAGTTTCCTTGACCATTTCGGCGTCGCTAAATAGAGCCAGCGGCATCCATAGTGCGGCGCGATAAGGATGATCGCCGCTGACGATAACCGCTGAACGATTCCAATCGCCCGTCTGTTCTAATAGCCGTCTAATTCGGCCGAGGAGTTCATCGGTGAGTTGGAGATTGTCAATGTAACTGGAATCCCCAGTTGTGAATGTTGCTTTGGCCGTATCCCAAATGCCCGGTGGATGAGGAGTGGGCAAATGGATGAGAACCAGATTGAGACTACGATTCTGAAGCATCCGGTATGCGTTCGCCAACAAATACTGCGCTGCCTCAATATTATTTTGCCGGAAGATAGGAACTATATAATGCGCCGGCTGGACCAGGAACGGAACAGCTCTCGACTGCCATTTGACCAAATACAAAAGCTTCGTAGCGAAAGACTGCTGGCGCAAATATCTTTCGACGAACAGGGTATCCATCCCGCCGCTATCCCATGCGCAATCGCTTAAGTCATTCCCTAGAATCCGGCAATAAGGATGATGCCAACCACTTACAGCGGTATTAAAGCCCGCGAGCCGCGCCGTTCGAAAAATGTTAGGCTGCGAGGCGAAATCCACCCATTCAGAATTGCCTTTAAACTTCACACGCAGTTTGCTGGTATTCAGTTTTGTGTCGATGACCGTCCGTCCCGTCCATAGAGAGGGCATGGATAGAAGTGTCGCATCGGATGGCGTCTTCACGTGATCCGCATAGACGGATTCCGATCGCAAGCGATCGAACTCAACGGGGTGGATCCTGCCGGGTCTCACTTGAAAAAGCATCCGATTGTCCAGCTCGTCGAAGATGATCCAGATGATGCGATCGGTATGAGTCGTGCCGGGCAGCATTCCCGCGGCGCTACCACGGCCGGCTCTTTGCAGGTCATTCGTCTGGAAAATCCAAATGGTCTGAGCGGCGAGCACGAGGAACAGCGGAGAGAGGATCAGAAAAGCGCCCCTTGCCAGCCGAAATGCGCGATTTGGAAATTTCACAATTGCAAATAGAATGACCGGCAGCAGTACGACCTTGACAATCATTTGCGCGCGAACGGTCAACCAGGGATCGACAGAGGATCGCAAGGCACGTTGCAGTTGATACGCGGCAAAGACGCAGAAAAAGCCGACCACAGCAGCACCTGTCCATCTGAGTGCGCGGGAGGCCGTTTGGGAAACTGAGATGGCGACGAATATGACGGTGCCGAGAAGAAGAACATCCACGATGACGGCCCAAACCAGATGTATATCCGGGGCATGTGTCTCGTAATATCGAATACTTCGATCGCCTGCCAGGTTCGCTATCTGCATCCATACAGACATGAAGCAGAGATTAGCGATTGATAGGCTGACGAGTAGGCCGGTTAGCAGGCCTTCTTTTGAAGAAGGTAAAGCCAACGCAGATTGCCCTTGACGGGATGTTTTTCCAGCAGATTGAATCGCTGGCGACATGCTACTTCAAACGACTCCTGTGAAAAATTCGCGTGCAAGCGTTCGCGGCCACGCGTAAGCCGTTGGAACATTGGATCGCTGTTGGCGATGTACTCAACGACCAGATAGCCGCTGGTCAATTCCGCCATGAGATTTACAATCTCGGGAAGTGGAACTCTCTCGGTGACCAGCAGATGGTGCAAAACTGCCAGCATGAGGATCATGTCGAAAGAACCAGTTGCACGACTGAGAAACGAGGAATACTCGCTGTTTCGCCAACCGACTGCCGGGGTGGGCCGCGCCAAATTGACGACCAGCGGAAGAATATCGAGATCTGCAACCGCGGCACAGCGCCATGTGCGCCCGACGACCACCGGGTCAAGATCTATGGCGACAACCTTGGCTCCGTTACGCGCCGCAATTTCGCTGAAATGTCCGGTGTTGCAGCCGACGTCGAGTACTCGCCGAGATCCCAGGCCCGAAACCCACTTCTTTACCAGTTCAGACTTAGTCTCGAACTCCTCAGATGAGTAGCTGAACTCCTTCAGGTATGAGGACCAAGCCGAAGCTCGCGCTTCGCGAGGTTTGACTTTGCGTAGGAGTTTCCGCGCCTGCCGAAAACGCATTTCGAGCACGAATTTCGCCTTTTCGGGCGAGCCCTTGTGATCCGATTGGTAGAGCTTCTTATCATCTGGATTGACTCGCCTGGTAAGCCAAGTGGGAACGGAAACGGTGGTGAGGAAGGGCGGACGAATGCGCTTGAACCAGGTGAACCGACGATATACGTCTTCCGGTTGAAGTCCGTCGGTGTGCGGAATGAAGATTTCATCGGCCCTTATGGCGAGTTCCGCGTTCAGGAGCAAGGGCAGAACAAACGTGCGCGTATACTGCGCGTACGGCAGCCAACGAGGATCTCCCGGCTGGCGTTTTTCAAAAGACAAAACATCTACGAAGACGGGTTTGGGCCCACGAAACAGCACATTGAACGGAGTGGCATCCTTGAGGCCGAATCCGTCTTCGAGTGCCGCGGCAGCGATATCGATGGTAAGCTCGGCAGCGGCGTGCAGCATCTCAGGAGGCCATTCATATGGATAGGACGGAAACCAAACGCGCTCATGCTCGAGTATCCAAGAGCCGGCCGGCAATTCGGCCGTCATGGAGAATTCGCCTATATCGTGGGCCGACACAGGCCAGGTTTCGATGAGTCTTCCTGATCGAGCTAACGCTCGGGCGGTCTCGGAGGCTAGAAATTCACGGAATACAGGGGCAGCTACCGGCGATACGGATCGCAAGATCCGTGAGCCGAGCACATGCAAATTTCCATCCGGATCCCGGAATGAAGAGCGGCCGCAGGGGCGCTCCGGTAGCGTCAATCAGTCATCCCGCCTTCGTCGCCGAATCTTCAGGAGAAAACGCCGGATGTAAAACATCGACCCAATTGCCGCAGCGGTTATCGATTGCCAAAGCAAAGTGCCAGAACCGGGATCGATATAGGCGAAAAGAGAGACCATATAGGGAGAGCTTTATTCCTTCTACACAGTGACTACCTCGTTAAATTTTGGTTTCAAACTACGGCTTAGCAGCAACTGTCTTAAGTACTAGGACATCCACGCTGCCGCGGGCCTAGTAGAATTTCGGGTTCGTTTAACCGAGCCGGGCCGCCGCCTGCAGTAACATGATCGAAAACACCACAAGGCGCGATCATGGTGGCCTGAATTCCTTCGCTCCGGACCTTATGAAGCGACACGTGCTGATCTGCGGGGTAGGCGAGGAACCACTTGTTCCGAACGAGAGAAAACAAGACGATCTCGGCATCACGCGCCGCGAGCTCGAGATTCTTGAGCTGATCGCCCAAGCATGAACAACCGCGAGATCGCCGAGAAGCTCTTTGTGAGCGAGAACACGATCAAGACCCATTGCAGCCGTGACGCGCGATCAGTAATCGTTCAGTACTATTGCCTGTGACCAGTACTGTCTAGACTAAAGAAAATCAATTATAGTAGATCCACACACGGGACGCCGGTCTCGTGATGCCAGCCGGGAACTTGGAGGATCTATGAAGCAGTTCTTGTGCCTAGGTTTGCTGGTCGTTGCGGGTGTCGCGCTATGCGCAGCCTCGCCGTGCGGTGTTTCCTCTCTTCAGAGTTACATCGCCCTGGGATCGAGTGGCTGCACAATCGCGGGCAACACCTTATTTGACTTCCAGGTGCTTGGCGGCTCAGCGGGTGCAACCGAGATCGCTTCCAATTCAGTATCGATCACTCCATTCGGTGGAGCGCTGAATCCGGGATTAAACGCGGCGATCAACCTTACAGCGAATGGCAACATTCTGGAGACGATGTTCACTTATCGGATTCAGGGCCCCGCTTACCAAAGCGAAGTAATTACCCTGTCGAAATCCAGCGAAACGAGTGGCGGCACAGTCTCAGACGCACAGAACTACTGCGCGGGCGGCACTTTCGGCCCCGACGGTGTAACTGGCTGTACTGGATTGGCGGGAACGCTGGCAACGCTGGACGGATTTCTAAATCAGGATTCGGCTGTGCTCGGCGGTCCGAGCCTTGTGAGCATCACGGACGATTTCACTCTCGATGGGACTTTCGGAACGGCTACGGGCGGGACCATTACCGATCAGTTCACTGCCGTTCCCGAGCCTTCCGCTCTATTGTTTACGGCATTTGGGCTGATGTTGGCCGCCCGGTTAGAGATCAGGCTCCGCGCGCATTTGAAAGACGGCGCGACGGGAAGAAAAGGAGCAATTCGATGAACAGATCCAAACCTCTCTTGTGCGTGATTGTAAGTGCGCTGATGATCGCTCCGCCTTTCGGTTTTGCTGCCAGTCACAGAGAAGCGCCAATTACCGCGCTAGACACAAAGGCCGATATTACTGATATCTATGCGTTCGTCAGTTATGACGATCCGACGAAAGTTACCTTGATTCTCGACGTCGATCCCCTGCTCGAGCCGGGGAACGGCCCTAATTACTTTCCGTTCGACGACAACATTCTGTACTCCATCCTCATCGATAACAACAACACGGCCCTTCCCGCAGTGCAATTCCAATTTCGATTCCAAACGGAAATCCGGGCGCCGGGCGTGTTCACCGGATTTGTGGGCGCGGGAACTGGAATAAAAGCTCCGCCGAATTCACCCCCGCCGGTGAGCCCGGGAACGCCGGTGATTCCACCTGCGATAACAGCGCTGGATGGTGCGGGATCGGAAGGCTTGAGCTTGCGCCAGACCTATTCAGTAACGATGATCAAGAATGGCGTGAGCACGCCGCTAATGAATACGACTGGCGGGCCGCTATTTGCCGTGCCGACCAACGTCGGACCGAGGACGATGCCCAATTACGCAGCACTCGCCCAACAGGGAATCTATAGTCTGGAGAACGGCATCCAAGTGTTCGCCGGAACGGTGGACGATCCGTTTTATATCGACCTCGGCGCGGCATTCGATTCGTTAAATTTCAGGCAGGGAGCGGGCGGCGGTGTGCTTTCGCCCGCCGCGGACGCCGACGACAACACCAACACGGCTCCCGACTTCCTCTCGGGATACAACGTAAACACCATCGCGATAGAGGTTCCCATCGCGATGCTGACCAGCACGGGGACGATGGTGAAGGCAACGGATCGCGCCGCGACAATCGGAATCTGGGGAACCACCGCCCGCCCGAGAATCACAGTACGGCGCGCGCCCCTTCCGTTGGCTTCGTCCGGAGGGTTTTCGCAAGTGCAGCGCATGGGTAACCCGCTCATTAACGAGTTAATTATTGGTACGGGCGATAAAGATTTCTGGAGTATGAGCCAGCCGAAAGACGATTCGCAGTTTGCGGCCTATGCCCTTGATCCGCTGCTGGCGCGAGTTTTCAATGCAGTCTTCGGTATCAAGATTCCTACTCCGCCACGGACCGATCTTTTGCTGCTTATGGAGTATTTGCCGCCCATAGCAGCCGCCGGGACACCTACAGGTCCTGTAGCCGATTTGCTGCGGCTGAATACCGGAGTGCCGTCAACGCCGCAGGCTAATCGCAGCAGGCTAGGCGTGTTGGGCGGCGATTTCGCCGGATTCCCGAATGGACGCCGGGTGTCCGACGATGTTACGGACATCGCAGCGCGAGTCGTAGCTGGCGGCGTGCTCGTGAACGGCTTCAACGTTGCGCCGAATAACAGGCTCGGCGATGGCGTGAACACGAACGATGTGCCGTATCAGGAAACGTTTCCTTATGTTGCGTTCGCGCACAGCGGACGCGACAGGCGTCACATCGATCCAGGCGAAGCAGGATGCACGATGAGCGCAGGCGGGCCCTGCCCGGTTAACTGACCACTTTGCTAGCGGGGCCGGCAAAAGAGCGCTTACCGATGCGCGAGTTTCTGTGCTTATTCGCGGTAGCCACACTGGTGCCCGTATTTCGCGCGAGCGGGCAAGATCAAGTGGCGCAATATTCGCCGGTACAGCGGCGCGTCGCGGCGGCTGAAAAAGAGATTCAAGGAAATGCCAAATCATGGCAGGGCTACAACGATCTCGCCTTCGCGTTCTGCCGCGTGGCTCGTGACAATGGAGATATATCGCTGTACGACAAAGCGCAAGCCGCGCTGAATCGATCGTTCCAGATACCTCCCGCAAATCGTGAGGGAGAGAAACTACAAGTCACCGTACTCCTCGGCAAACACGAGTTTGCCAAGGCGCTGAAACTTGCCGCTGAGTTAAACAATAAAGCTCACGATGACATCGGAGCCTGGGGCCTGTTGGTGGACGCTAACATTGCGCTCGGCAATTATGCGGAGGCGGAACGTGACTCCCAATGGATTTTGGACCTGCGGGCCGGCAGTTCTTTGGGCTTCACGAAGGCGGCGGGATTGCGAGTGCTGTTTGGCGATGCACAAGGAGCCAGCGAATTCTTCGAGGAAGCGCTCCGTAGGACTTCGCAGAGCGATGCCGATGAGCGCGCCTGGCTGCTGACGCAGGATGCCGGAGTTCAGCTTAGCGCCGGCAATGCGAAAAGGGCGGATGACTTGCTCAACCAAGCTCTAAAACTCTTTCCGGAGTCGCAGTTAGCGCTCGCAAATCTTGCGGCCGTGCGAAGCGCGCAGGCTCGCTACTCCGAGGCAGCCGCGATGCTCGAAAAGCGATACCGCGCCGTGCCCAGTTCGGCGAATCTTTACGAGTGGGCCGAGGCTCTCGAACGCGCCGGGGAAAAAGAGGCCGCGCTCGCCGCATTTCGCGACTTCGAAATTAAGGCTGCTGCCGAGGTCCACAATTCTTACAATGTGAACCGGCAGTTAGTGTTCTTCTACACGGATCACAAGAGCAATCCGACCCAAGCTCTCAGCCTTGCTGCGCAGGAAACGGTGGTCCGCCACGATTCGGCAACACTAGATGCCTATGCTTGGGCGCTATATCGCAACGGCAAATACGACACGGCAAAGAAGGAGATGGATGAGGCGTTAGCGGTTGGTATCCGAGATGCTATTTACTTCTGTCACGCTGCCCAAATCGCCGCCGCAACAGATGATAGAGGCGCTGTGGTACGGTTTCGGAAAGAACTGGCGAGTTTCAGTGGCAACTCCTGTCCGCTCGATCAGGAAACGGGTGTCGCTCGACGAGTGGTGCAATGAGACAGCTTGCAATTGCGCTACTAATCGCCGCCAGTCTGGCTTGGTGCCAACAAACGAAGCGTGAGCCAGAGAGAAACGCCGCTGCCTCCGCGGCGCCCGGAAATCGCGCGCTCGCCAGCCTCGCACATGCGACGACGGATGAACGCATCCAAGCCTACGAACGAATGCTTGCCGCCTCGCCCGGGGATTTTCAGCTCGAAGCTGGACTGATTGCAACGTATCTGCAAAAAATGCGCGAATCGGGAGATGGAACATATCTCGATCGGGCCTCGAAGCTCGTCAACAAAATGCTGGAGCGGGATGGCGGCAATTTCATCGCGCTGCGTTTTCAGAACGAGATCGATCTGCAGCGGCATGACTTCAGAGGAGTGGCGGAGCGGGCAAGCAGCATGACGAAGTATGCCCAATCGGATGCGGGCAGTTGGGGAAATTTAGGCGATGCGCTGATGGAGCTTGGGCAATACGAGCGCGCAGGCGAAGCGTATCTAAGAATGTTCTCGCTGCGCCCGGACTTAGGAAGCTACAATCGCCTGGCTTACTTCCGATTCGTAACTGGAGACGCACAACAGGCGAAGAGCCTGATGAGCGACGCAATTGCAGCCGGAGATCCACAACCCGAGAATGTCGCGTGGTGCTGGGCAGAACTGGGCGATATGGAGTTCAAAACGGGTCATTTGGAAGATGCCGCGCGTGCGTACCGGTCTGCCTTAGCGCTGTTTCCAACGCTCCATCGAGCGAGTGCAGGGCTCGGCCGAGTGGAAGCGGCCACGGGTCACATAGAAGCATCGGTCAAATACTACGAGCGCGCCCAGTCGATTGTCCCGCTAGTCGAATATGCCGCCGCGCTCGAAGATCTGTATGCGGCTGCCGGACTGCCCAATAAAGCGCGAGAACAGGAAGCGCTCATCTCGGCCATCGAAAAACTCGGGATGGCTGCCAAGGAGAAAACCAACCGGAACTTGGCCTTGGCCCTTGCCGATCACGAAAAAGACCTGGGCTTCGCGTTGAAGCTTATGGAAACCGAAATTCCAGACAGAAGCGACGTTTACACATGGGATGCTCTTTCCTGGGTTCTATTTAAGAACGGCCGCTACGACGAGGCGAAAGCTGCGAGTGCCAACGCTCTGAAACTTGGTACGCCGGAACCACTCTTCTATTACCACGCGAGTAAAATCGCTTTGGTTTCGGGCGATAAACGGGCAGCACAAGACTATTCGGAGCGTCTTCTCTCATTGAATCCGAAATTCGATTTAGCTAAGCGCGATATGAGCGACCCGTTTTTCGTTGGGCCTCGCCGATGAGCAAGCTGCTGGTTTACCTGATCGCGCCGGTTTTCGCGATTCCGCTGTTTGGCCACCCGATGGGGAACTTCAGCGTGAACCATTACTCGAAGCTGGTCGTCACATCGCGCGGGGTTGAACTCGAATATGCACTGGATCTGGCGGAAATTCCGACATTCGAGCTGCTCCATACGTGGAATCTGACACGGGACTCTCCGCAATCCGCGCTCGACGATAAGGCGACCGAGCAAGCACGCGAATGGCTCAAGAATCTGGAAATCCGCTTGAAAGGCCGGCCCGTTCAGGCAAAGTTTGAACGCGCGACTCTGGCGATTGCGGACGGTGCGGGCAATTTGCCAATTTTGCGCATCACGACAAAGGCCCACGTGGATGCGCGCGGCGGCGACCTTGCATTTGAGGATCGCAATTTCGCAGGGCGAGCCGGCTGGAAGGAAATCGTCATCGGCGCGGGTAATGGTGCAACGTTGCGGAAGGCCAGTCAATCGGACACCGATATCAGCCGAGCGCTGACGCAGTATCCTCCCGATCCGACTATCGCTCCCCCGCAAGATCTTCGAGCGGAACTGGACTGGATGGTCGAACAGCCGGTGATAGCGGCGACTAAGCCGGTCGAGAAAGCTGCAGAGAAACGCGTGGCCGTGAATCCACACGTCCCGACACTGATTTCGAAGATTCCGCAGCCGCGTTCCGCTCCTGCCGCGGCTGCACCGGCAACGATGACGACGCGATCGGCTCCGGCAGGCGCAGTGGTGCGCGGTGATTTTCTTTCAAAGCTGCTGCATCAGCGCGAAATCACGCCGTGGATGATGTTGGTTGCCATCGCCTGTGCGTTTGTTCTGGGAGCGGCGCACGCTTTGACGCCTGGCCACGGAAAAACAATCGTCGCGGCTTATCTGGTGGGTTCACGAGGCACGTTGAAGCATGCGGCGTTTCTAGGAGCGATGGTCACGTTCACGCACACCATCGCCGTGTTTGCGCTGGGCTTCGCAACGCTGTTCTTATTTCGCTATATCGTTCCGGAAAAGATTACGGCAGCGCTCGGCGCACTTTCCGGCGTTTCGATTGTTGCGGTGGGTGCCTGGATGCTGCGTAAAAGAGTTTCTATCGCGCACCACCCCCATCCTCACTCGCATTCTCATTCCCATACTCATTCGCATCCGCACGATCACGCGCATCCTCACTCGCACGATCACGATCATCGTCACGATCCAGCGCACGGCCATACGCATTCGCACGGGCCAGACCAATTGTCCTGGGGTGGACTCGTGGCGTTGGGAGCAAGCGGCGGGTTAGTGCCGTGCGAATCGGCGCTTGTGTTGTTGCTGGGCGCCATCGCACTCGGGCGGGTAGGTCTCGGGTTGTTGATGCTGGTGTCGTTCAGTTTAGGACTTGCTCTAGTGTTGATGGCGATCGGCGCGCTGGTGCTCTATGCCAAGAAGCTGCTTCCTGAGCGGAAACGAAGCGGCAGCTCCGCGGTTTTTCGTTGGGTTTCTATCGCCTCGCCAGCCGTCGTGATGATTGTCGGCTTGGTCATGACCGGAGTCTCGCTTGGATGGATTCAGCCGAAATGGATGATCGGTTAGTCAGGGTGGCAAGTGATGTACGAAGCATTTCGTAATAATTCTAACGTCAACCTGTTATTTTTACTTGTATCCGTCGTGTAATTGAAGTACTCTCTTCCCGGGGGGAAACAGTATGAATAGACTATGGGCAACCTGTTGCCTTGCGTTGGTGACGGCTCCGTTCGCGATGGCGCAAATGACGGAAGGCTATCTGGAGGTTTTCATCGTCAACGTTAAACCTGACAAGCGCGCAGACTTCGATTTGGTCAACCACAAGGTCGCCGATGCGAATCGAAAGGCAAAAGGCGACGCCTGGCTGGCGGCAGAAGTCCAATACGGGCAGGGAAACACGATCTACTTCATCAGCACCCGCAAGGATTACGCTGCTATCGATTCAGCCGGGACTGCTTTCATGAATGCCATCAAAGAGGCCTACGGGCCCGGCGGTATGAAGAAGATGGAATCAGACTTCAATAACACGGTGAATGGCACACGTTCGGAGATTCGCCGCCGCCGCTGGGATCTCAGCATCAACGCGCCAAAGGATGCCGAAGCCTATACCAAGCTGGTGGGCGAAGCTCGCTGGCTGCGCACAATCCGCGTAGTGGTTCGGCCGGGTCACGAATCTGAGTTTGAGGCTGCAGTGAAACAGGTGAAATCCGCACTGGAGCAAGGCGCTCAATCATGGCCGCTACTCGTCTCTGAGACGGTTGCAGGCGAACCGGGTAACGTTTACTATATTTCGACTTTGCAGCCGTCGCTGGCCGCTTTTGATTCGGCTCCGAATCTTAGTAAAGTGATGGGTGAAGAAGCCTTCAGCCAGTTCCAAAAGAGCATTGGCGATTTCGAGGTATCGTCCGAGACATTGGTCATGCGCTTTTTGCCGCAGTTGAGTAATCCTCCGGAGGAGATCGCAAATGCAGCGCCTGACTTCTGGCGGCCGAAGCCGATGAGCGCCGCCAAGCCGAAAGCGCCAGAACCGGCCAAAACAGGGCAGTAAGCGAATCGCCGGGTGGCGAGGCTGGTGGTTCGGCAGGGCGCCGGCACAGCCTGCCTCAGAGGGTACATGCCGGCGCATGGCCGGTGCTCAAACACTCCAGAGCCGAATATCCAAAGCGATGGCTTCGTTGGCGACAATTCTTGCGTGAACTGCCGCGAAGTCCCGCGAGAATAGAAAATTCCACTCTGTGTCAACAACGACCGAGGGTACCTTTAGCGGCACTGTTGGGAAGCTGCCGAAATGCAGATCGCCAACCTTCCGGGTTACTTGCGTGTCCGACTTCCAGTTAGCATCTAAGCTTGCAGCGCTCACCTCTTTGGGATCGAAAACCGTATCGGGAATCTCGATAGTCAGTCTGACGTAATCGATGGGCATGCGTTGCAAGTGAACCCTTGTCTCAAGTATGGCCAGTGCCAAGGAGCTAGCGGTGTAAACGACCGGCAAACCTGCACTATTCCAGCGACCACCATATAGCCTGGAGCCTTCTCCGTCTAGGATTGTATGTGCCGAACTACAAATGCGGTAAAGCCGCATCAACTGATGACGCCGTGCTGAATACGCCCAAGAACGTTCAGCACTTCGCTTCGGCCGACTTCAGTCTGAATCACGCGAATCGGCGGCTCGCCATTAAGCGCTGCGTTGCTCTCCCGCATCCACTGAAGGGCCCGCTCGCCATCGCCGAATACCTCAAGCGCTCGGATAAGTATTGCAGTCTCGTTTTCATAAGTTCGCAATCGCTCAGCTTCTAAGCGTTTGCGCGTGATTTGGTGTTCGAGGCGAGACGTGATCTGCGCCGATCTATTTGCGAAAATCAGTGCGATCACAGAAACGACAGCGGCAATCGTCGAAGAAAGGACGCTCAGCGCCTCAGCTTGACGATCGGATCGGAATAAACCCGCCGCCCCGACAGTACACGCGAGCAAGAGAATGATGATGGTTATCCAAGTTTCACGACGACGGGAAACACCTTCCATAGACTGGATGTACTCTTCGGTGGATTTGATAGATTCTTGAGGCCGAGGTTCGCCCACTGAGACAATTAGCGGCTTGCCGGCGGTTTTGAAGACGTTTCGTCCATCTGTACTTTTGGGCAAGCGCGTACTCTCCTAGGCTGCTGCTCTTCAATCACGAACTTGTCCTATTGTCGCTCGCCTCTGTGATCGATTTCCTCGAGGGGTTCTTGGTGCCACGGTCACCAGGACGCTACTTAGATAATGAATACGCGCTTGAATATGATGATCCCAGAATATAATCAATAGCCCTGCCCTGCCATGGACCTCCGATTTGTCTTTCGCAGCCTCTCGCGCAATCCGCTGGTCGTGATTGCGGCGATTCTGTCCTTGTCGCTTGCCATTGGCGCGAATACCGCGTTGTTCAGCATCACGAATCAGGTGCTTCTGCGCATGCTTCCGGTGAAGGACCCGCGCCACCTGGTTCTGTTCAAATGGCATGGCGCATTCATCGGCGGAACTTCGCGCGGGCTCTATGAGTCGTTCTCGTATCCGGCGTATGCCGATCTTCGCGACGGCAATCCGGGCGTCTTCACAGGAATTGCCGCGCAGTATCAGGACACGGTGGATATCAGCGCAAATGGCCCAGCCGAGCGCGCCGTGGTCGAGTTGGTTTCCGGGAATTACTTTCAGGTGCTGAGAGTCGAGCCCGCGATTGGCCGCATGCTCGCGCCGGGCGACGACAAGGTGAAAGGCGCCGAGCCGTACGTGGTGCTCAGCTATGAATTCTGGCAACGCCGGTTTGGCGGAAATCCTTCCGTTCTCAACCGCGCAATCGACGTGAATGGTCATCCGATGACAATCGTCGGAGTCAGCCAGCGCGGATTCGCCGGCTTTGAGCGAATCAGCCCATCCGATGTTTTCGTTCCCATGATGATGAAGACCGCGATCACACCCAGCTGGGACGATATGGAGCGGCGCAACAGCGTCTGGCTGCATATTTTCGGACGCCTCGCCGCCCGCGTAACGCCGAAGGAGGCTGCGGCCGCGATGTCGGTTTCGTTCCATCGCGTGCTCGCAAAGGATTTGGAGGCCGCAGGCCGAAATCGCGATTTCGGCAGCCGCTATTTAAAAGACACGCTGTCATTATCTGAGGCGGCGAAAGGCATCAGCTTCTTCGAACAGCAATTCGCCAAACCGTTGTACGTCCTGCTGGGCATGGTTGGCACACTGCTGCTGATCGCTTGCGCGAATATTGCCAATCTGCTGATCACGCGCGCGGCTGCCCGCCAGAAGGAGATTGCGATTCGCCTCTCGCTCGGGGCTACCCGAGCCTCTCTGATACGGCTGATTTTGTTGGAAAGTGTATGCATCGCGGCGTGCGGCGGGATTTTCGGGCTGCTGCTGTCGTGCTGGCTGATTCATGTGCTAGTTGGATTTCTGCCGTTTGACAACGTGAGTACGGCCTTCCAAACGGGTCCGGATCTGACGGTGCTCGCGTTCAGTGTTGCGATAACCGTGGGGACCGCTCTTTTCTTCGGCCTGATTCCGGCGCTTCAGGGCACGCGCCCGGACGTGGCGCCGACGCTGAAGAGCGAATCCGCCTGGTCGTCCGCCAGTTCGGGTCAAACGCGTTTGCGCCGCGCGCTGGTTTGCGCCCAAGTGGCTCTGTCGTTAGTGCTGCTGTTCGCCGCGGGGCTTTTCGCAAGGAGCCTCCACAAGCTGTTGAACGTAAATTCCGGGATGAATGTCTCGCACGTGATCGAGTTCTCTATCGATCCATCGCTGCACAAATACACGCCGGAAAGATCGCGGCGGCTTTTTGCGGATCTCGCGGAGAAGATTCGCCGCGTGCCGGGCGTGGTCTCGGCGAGTGCGGTCTCGGTTCCGATCCTTGCGGGCGACAATTGGCAGAACACCGTGCATGTGGAGGGCTACCGGCCTCGTCACGGCGAGGACATGAATCCGGGCTTCAATCAAATGCTTCCCGGATTTTTTGCCACGTTGGGCGTGCCATTGATTGCGGGACGCGATTTTTCCGAACGGGACATCGCGAGGGCGCCTCTGGTGGCGATCGTCAATGAGACGTTCGTCAAACGTTTTGCTCCGCAGGGTAGCCCGTTGGGATTGCGCTTCGGATTCGGGGGCGGTGGTCCCATGCCGTATGAGGTGATCGGCGTCGTTCCGGACATCAAAGGCGGCGATCTGAAGGAGGAGACGAAGCCGTATACCTATATGGCCGCGCTGCAGGACGAGAAGCCGTCCGGCCTGACGTACTACGTTCGCACCATGCGGGACCCGAAGGCCATTGCGCCATCCATACGCGGTGCGCTTCGCAGCCTGGATGCCTCGCTTCCGCTATACGACCTCAAGACCATGGCGGATCAGATCGATCAAACACAGTTCATCGACCGCCTGTTTGCGTGGTTGTCGAGCGCTTTCGGCGTTCTCGCGACACTATTGGCGGCAATCGGGCTGTACGGGATCACGTCGTACTCGGTGGCGCGCCGAACGCAGGAGATCGGTATCCGCGTTGCGCTGGGCGCCATGCAACGCAATGTTTTTCGAATGATTATGCACGAGGTGCTTTTCTTGACGGCAGTGGGAATCGCGGTGGGAGCGCCGTTGGTCTTCTGGACGGCGAAGATCGCCTCGGGCGAGGTGTTCGGGATTCAGGTCAACGATCCGTTCGCGATCGCAGCTGCGGTTCTGGTCATCGTCGCGGTTTCGGCGCTGGCCGGTTTCGTGCCGGCGCGCAGGGCCATGCGTATCGATCCGATTCGGGCTTTGCGGTACGAATGATCCGCGCTCGACGGGCGCCCGGACCGGAACGTTAAAATAAAAATTCCTAACTTCTATCCCCACGCACAGGAGAATCATGTCTGGAAAAAAGATCGGGATTTTGACCGGCGGTGGCGATGTGCCCGGTCTGAACGTCGTGATCAAGAATGTGGTGTACCGCAGCACCACGGATGGGCACGAGGTTACCGGCATCCGGCTCGGCTGGAAGGGACTGACGGATCTCAACCTGGACAATCCCGAGAGCGTGAAGCGCTACATTCTGTCGCTGACGCGCGAGAACACGAGAACCATCGACCGCAGCGGCGGCACCTTTCTGCATACCAGCCGCACGAATCCTTCCAAGATGAAAAAGCTTCCGGACTTCCTGGATCCGGCGAATTTCCCATCTACGACAACGAAGGATGAAGATGGCAAGACGATCACCACTTGGGACATGACGAGCCGGGTTCTCCAGAATCTGGAAAAGCTCGACATCGACCACCTGGTGGCGATTGGCGGCGACGACACGCTCAGCTATGCGGCGGTTCTCGACCGGTGCGGATTCAAAATCATCGGCATTCCGAAGACGATGGACAACGACGTGCACAGCACGGAATACTGCATCGGATTTTCTACCGCCATCTCGCGCGCCAAAGACGCCATCCAGCGGCAGCGCACGACGGTCGGCTCACATGAGCGTGTAGGCATCTTTCGCGTGTTCGGCCGCGATGCGGGGTACACAGCGCTCTACACCGCGTATGTCACTTCGGTCCGCTGCGCCATTCCGGAATACGAATTCGATCTCGGGCGCCTGATCGACGCGCTGATGACCGACAAGAAAAATAATCCCAGCAATTACAGTCTCGTCATTTTGTCGGAAGGCGCGAAATGGAAGGGATACAAGGTTCGCGAGTATGGCGAGCCGGATGCATTCGGACATCGCAAGAAATTCAGCGTCGCCGAAGCCTTCAGCGATGAGATCACGGCGCGGACGGATGCCGAGACAGTGGTCAGCGATTTGACTTACGATCTGCGCAGCGGTGCGCCGGACTTTCTGGACACGCTGGTGGCGACCACGTTCGGCACGATGGCTTATGACGCGATCACGTCGCAAAAGAGCGGCTTGATGGCGGCCATACAGGAAGGGAAGTTCGCAATGGTGACGATTCCCGATCCGAAGCTCGGGCCGCGCCGCGTGGATGTCGAGCACATGTATAACACGGAGCGCTTTCGCCCCACGTATACCAGTAAGGAAGGCCTGCCGGTATTCCTTACACGCCCTTGAACATGCCGCAGCAGCCGTTAGAGACGGAACGGGAACGGCCGGTTTCCGAAGTTGTCGAAGCACAAGGGCACCTGATCGATTCGCACATTATGGAGCGAATTTTCGATGCGGTGGTCGAAGCCGGAGGCCGCTTCGAGGTAGAACATTTCTCGATCGGCCGCACCAATAGCGAGCCGTCTTCGCTTCGCCTGCGTGTGGAAGCGCCGTCACAAGAGCAAATGGAGCACATGATGAGCACGCTCATCGCGCTGGGATGCACGGCGACGGACGCAGGCGATGCCGAGCTGAAACCGGCTGAGGCGGATCGCTGCGCGCCGGAGGACTTCTACTCGACCACAAACCAGCGGACGCTGGTGCGGAGCGGCGGCCACTGGATCGAGGTCCGGAATCAGCGCATGGACGCCATGATTGTGGTGCGCGACGGAGCGGCGGAGTGCCGAAGACTGCGCGATATTCGCGCGGGAGATCCGGTGGTCATCGGAATGAAAGGGATTCGCGTGGTGCCGGAATCGAAAGAGCGCGACCGGCTGGCGTTCGCCTTCATGAGCAACGAAATCTCTTCCGAGCGCCAGGTGGAGACGGCGGTGACACAGACCGCGGCGATTATGCGCCAGGTTCGAGGCGACGGTAAGACAATCGTTGCGGTTGCCGGGCCCGTAGTGGTCCATACCGGCGGCGGTGAAGCGCTGAGGCGGCTGATTCGCGCCGGCTGGATTGACGCACTGCTCGCCGGCAACGCGCTGGCGGTTCACGATATCGAAGCCGCGCTGTTCGGGACGTCGCTCGGCGTTCGCACCTCGGATGGCCGCCTTGAGGAACATGGGCATCGCAATCACATGCGCGCCATCAATGCCGTGTATCACGCAGGCGGCATTGCGAACGCTGTGCAGTTGGGACGGCTCACGAACGGCGTGATGTATGAGTGCGTAAAGGCGAGCGTGCCGTTCGTTCTGGCGGGAAGCTTACGCGATGACGGCCCATTGCCGGAAGTCATTACCGATATGAACGCCGCACAGGACGCTTATGCAGCGCACATTCGGGATGCTGGCGTGGTGCTCTGCCTCAGCTCGATGCTGCATTCGATTGCGGTAGGGAATATGCTGCCGGCCTGGGTCAAAATCGTTTGCGTAGATATTAATCCCGCGGTGCCGACCAAAGTGAGCGACCGGGGCACGGGTCAAGCGGTCGGTGTCGTCACGGACGTGGGCCTATTTCTGGAACTGCTCGCCAAGCGATTAGAAGCGTAATGAATCAGAAGCGAACGAAGACGAACCGCTCGTATACAGACGAGCACGCGAGCGCCGGCGTAGACGCGCAGCTCCCGGATATCGAAACCTGGCCGAACCAGTACGGTGAGTACGAAATCGAGATCGTGATGCCGGAATTCACCTCGGTGTGCCCCAAGACCGGTCTGCCCGATTCTGGTACGCTACGCCTGGTTTACACGCCGCTGAAGAGCTGTCTGGAGCTAAAGTCACTTAAGATGTATACACTTGCGTATCGCAATTTAGGCATCTTTCAGGAGAATGTAGTCAATCGCTTTCTGACCGATGTGGTGAAGGCGATCGATCCGGTCGCAGCCACGGTGACGGGGGAGTTTGCGGCGCGCGGAGGTCTGTTCGACTCGCGTGACGGCAACGTATCGCCGGAAAAGGAAGTAGGCTAATAGCTGGGCGTTCTACGCCGATGAAGAGATTGGATGATCCGGACGAACCGCATTGCTCTCTCGCTGCTGATGGCAGTTCCCGTCTGGGCTGCCGATTTTCAAACCGGTCAAGCGGCGCGCGCGGTCATTGGCCAGAGTTCTTTTTCTTCGCTTGAGGCTGGCATTACTCCCACGGCGCTTGCGCTCGGGAGCGGACGATTGTACGCGGCCGATGCGTCGCGTCGCTTGCTGACGTACGACCTTACGCAGATTCCCGGCGCAAAGGACGATCTGGCGTCATATGCCGGATCGAGTTGTTCGCTGTGCGGCTTTTCCCCGATCGCTTCGATTCCGCAGACGGTGGTACCAGGGGTGGCTGCAGTCAGCGGTTTTGGAAAGACGGTTGCGATTGCGGATACGGCGGGTCGCCGCGTTCTCATCTGGCGCGATACGAGTTCGCCGCGCGCAGTGCGTGGACCGGACATCGTGCTTGGTAGAAACGGTTCCGATACGCCGGCCATTTCGGGCTCGACTTTGATCGATCCTATTTCAGTTGCGTTCGATGGCAAACGGCTTTTCGTCGGAGATGGCGCGCTGCATCGGGTGCTGGTCTGGAACTCGCTTCCGGCTTTCGATAATCAGCCGGCCGATCTGGTTCTCGGCCAGCAGAGTCTCGGCTCCGGAAACATGCCGGCACAACCCGGATCTGATACCATCGGCCGTCCTGCTGCGCTTGTCTCGGATGGCACAAATCTGTTCGTAGCCGATACCGTCGAACACCGCATCCTGGTTTTCACGGCCGCGGACCGGCCGTTGCCCAATAATTCTGTCGTCAATTCCGCCAGCCTGATTCCGGGTGCAGTGGCGCCAGGAACACTGGTGACCATCAGCGGGCGCGGCTTGAGCGATGTGACCGAATCTGCGCCGGAACAGAGCGACGATCCGCTGCCGGATCGTCTGGCAGGGGTTGAGGTGCTGCTCAATGGTGTGGCTGCGCCGCTGCTTTCCGTCTCGCCGGAGCAAATCCGTGCGCAACTTCCCTACGATTTTGCGGGCCCTTCTTCGGCAAGCCTCTATATCCGAACCCAGCACCTGGATGAAAGCGTGACTACCACGACAGCAACGCCGTTGATGATGCTGCCTGCCACTCCGGGCCTGATGGCGTTCGGTGGACCTGAGCCGCGAATCGGCATGGTCTTGCATACCGATCCGGGAACTGAACAGGCGAGCGCTCCGGTAACGGCTGACGCGCCTGCCATGCCCGGCGATGTTCTGGTTGTGTGGGCTTCGGGCCTGGGCGCCGTAGACACGGGAGAAGAAGGAAATGTGATAGCAGGTACGCCGTACAGCGGTCCCGACGCCAGCGTCCTGAATCCCGTCGAAGCGTGGGTGGGCGGCCGGACGGCCCAGGTTCTTTCAGCCACTCTGCCGCATGGCGCGATCGGGATTTATGAAGTGCGTATTCAGTTGCCCGCCGATCTCGCGAACGATCCGAACACGCCCATTACGATTTCCCAGAACGGCGAGTCGAGCAATACTGTTACGATTTCCGTCCAAAGCGCGGGCCACTAGGCGATGCATCAGCTTCGTTGGCACGCTTTGCTTATTCGCTCAATCTCATCGGCGTTGACACGGTGGAGTGTGCGTTGAGCATGAGGGTCTCCGCAGCGACCCAGGCCGCTAGTTACGAGATCAAGTGGTTGCGCTTCGCCCTGGTCTCGAATAACTGCCAATCTTTCGTTTAGCTCTCTGATCTCCTTCGCAATTCTTTTTGTTACAGGGGAAACCGGCGAGTGCGTCTCTGGCGTGAGTGAGTTGACTGACTATCTCGCTACATTCTTTGGGGGAACCCCACATTGAGCAGTTCCTCTTTCAGGTCGATGAATGCTTGCAGGTGATCCGAGATCCTCCCCAGGCTCTTCAAAAACTCGATGTCACTTGATGTAAACAATGGATGCTGTTGAAAAACTCCCCGCGCGCTTCGGGCTCGCCTGCTGCCGGCAAATTTCGTGTAGCGCGTCATCCGACAAGAATCCGGAAATAACAGCACCGGCACACGTCAGAACATCGGATAAGCATCAGAACGGGCCGTCACCAAGAACGATACCGGATGATAGGACAAGAGAAGACGCGCATCGATGACGCAACTTCAATTTGTAGGGCACAACTTCGTGTTCAACAGAGATGTGTTCCTGACCGTTCTGGATCAGCTTGAGGGTGACATTCAGATGTCGTCAGCGGTTGGTCAGTTCGCTTGTCTGTGCGTGCTTGATGGTCGAAAAATAGACGACTCCTGTATCCGGAAATTCTGCCGCGCCGTCATTGGACTTGGGTGTGCCTACCTGTCTTGTTGGGGACCGGACTGTGAACGCATTCAAGACTTGATGGACAGCGAGTTTGAGGGAACCCGCCCTCTGGAAGCTCAGGTTGGCTGCGTCATGACAACCTGGCATGCAGAAGAATCGTTGGAAGAAGCCGTCGATTTCTTCCTGACATCCACCTATCCTGACGAAGATTACGCGCCTGCCGGCTGCACCTGGGGTTGGGCAATCGCCGTGGGAAAGGATCGCTGGGCGTCAGAACTGAAACAGCAGTTGCTCGCCAAATTAGACCAACGCGGCTAATTTCGATAATTCCTGGAACGTCGGGCACTCTTCCATTAGCTGTCCGAACCCTTCTTTGCTGACTCGAGGTGAATCCGGTATCGCAGTACAACGGTCCGGGTGAATGAGAGACGCGGTTCGGAACAGTACCACTCCACGAACTCGTCAATCGCGTGCCGGTATTCGCGTTGGGCATCGGCAGACGTGGCGCTGTTTAGAACAGCGGATTTTGCCTTGATCCAGATCTGGCAGCCGCAAGACTGTCTTGGGCGCAATGCGGCGTTTCTTTCGGGGGCAGCTTTCGCATCACTTCGCGGTCCTCCCAACCCCCGAATCGATCTTGCCCCAAACTCAATCGACGACTGACGCGTCGTCTGAACTCGTCCGATGATCTGTGTCAAAGGTGTTTACAGATGCAGCAGCGCAATGACCCAGCGCCAAAGTACGACTTGGCGCGTCAGGTAGCGAAACTATGGCCTCATCGGAAGCACGAATCTCCGGCTCTGAGTTCTCTTCTTTGCGGGTCCGGCATTCACTACTGGCGCTCGCTGAGCCTCGGCGACCTGTATCCTGGCAAACGATTCACTATTGTTTCTGGTGCTCCAACGTCCGTGTTGACGGAGTAGTTTATGACGTTTGATGGTGTGGGTGTCATTCGTCGGTCAGTCTCGGATTGGAAGCCGCGGACAGCCCGGCCAATTGACGGGTTGCGCGCTACACAGGAGCAAGCCGGACCACCAGGGCGAGGGTAGAAATGCCCGCTTCTAGGGTCGGGGGTTAAGACCGAGTTTGCAATCCAGTGAACTTGACGTTCATGTCTTGACAATCATGATGAGGGATCGCTATCCTGTGATTGCTTCGATGAACAGCACGAATACGGACGTGATTCAGGGGACGCTGGATATGCTGATCCTGAAGACACTGAGCCTGGAACCTATGCACGGTTTCGGCATTGCCCGACGGATCGAGCAAATCACACAAAACATCTTTAAGGTGAACGCCGGCTCGCTGTTGACCGCACTGCAGCGCCTGGAACGAAATGGCTGGCTGGATGCGGATTGGCAGATAACAGAGAACTCGCGCCGGGCAAAGGTCTACCGGCTGACGCAGACGGGCAGAAAACAACTGCAAGAGGGGACGGCGGACTGGCAGCGCCGCTCGGCCGCAGTTTCGCGATTGCTCAAGGCGCAGGCTTAGGATCATGTCGATCGCGCGGCAACTGGTGCGCGGGTTCCGGAATCTGGTCCGGCGGAAACGTGCCGATGGGGATATTGCCGATGAGGTCGACAGTTTTATTGCCGAGGCGAAATCCCACTTTGAAGCGAGCGGATTAACGGCACAGGATGCTGGCCGCGCAACCCGCATGGCGCTCGGAAGCAGTACGGCGCTTCGCGAAGAGGTTCGGCTATATGGGTGGGAGAACATGGTCGACGGCATACTTCAGGACCTGAGATACACGCTGCGGCGCTTGCGCGCTACTCCCGGTTTCACGCTGGTAAGCATCGCAACTCTCGCGCTAGGGCTGGGAGCGACGAGCGCCATTTTCAGCGTGATCAACGGTGTGTTGTTGAAGCCGTTGCCCTACGCCTCATCCCGAGCAGTTGGTCGCGGTCTGGATGACAGCGCCGGGAGTGAAAATTGCAGATCTGAACATGGCGCCATCGGTCTACTTCACGATGTGCGATGAAGAGCGTGCCTTCCAGGCCGTCAGCATCTTCGCAACCGGCAGCACAACGGTAACCGGCAAAGCTCATCCTGAAGAGGTGCAGGCCGTGTTTGCTACGCACGAGTTGCTCCCCATTCTCGGCAGTGAAACCGCAACTCGGCCGGTTATTGGCGCGGCTGACGATGATCCGAAGGGTGTACGCACGGTGATGCTCTCCGACGGCTATTGGCGATCCCAGTTCGGCGGCGATCGTTCGGTGCTCGGCCGTCAGATTTTCGATTGAGGGCAATGCGGGTTTCGATAATTGGCGTCCTGCCGCCTTCGTTTCAATTTATGGATCGAAAGGCCGACCTGCTCATTCCAATGCGGTTCGACCGCGCCAAAACGAATCTCGGGGTGTTCTCTTACCTGGGCGTCGGAAGGCTCAAGCCCGGCGTAACGTTAAAGCAAGCGGATGCGGATCTCGCCCGCATGCTGCCTTTGGTATTGCAGCGGTTTCCCCCGCCTGCGGGTTACACCATCAAAATGTTTGAAGATGCGCGCATCGCGCCGAATTTGAGGCTGCTGAAAGACGACCTCGTGGGCGACATCGGGAACATGCTCTGGGTAGTGATGGCGACAGTCGGCATCGTTTTACTGATCGCGTGTGCAAACGTTGCGAATCTTCTGCTGGTCCGAACCGAAGCGCGGCAGCAGGAACTTGCCGTTCGAGCCGCGCTTGGGGCGGGCGCAACACGCATTGCCCGAGAACTTCTGTTTGAAAGCATCACTCTGGGCGCGATTGCCGGGGCGGCGGGACTCGGTTTGTGCCGGGCCGCCCTGAAGCTGCTCGCGGCGTCGGATCTGGTGCATTTGCCGCGCTCCGGCAACATCAGAATCGACGGTTGGGTGCTGTTGTTCACGTTTATCGTGTCAATCGGCTTCAGCGCGCTATTCGGTTTGATCGCTGTTTTGCGGCACGTGCGGCCGCGGCTTGCGAATGCGCTTCGCAGCGGAGGCCGATCGATGAGCCACAGCAAGGATCGTCAGCAAGTGCGAAGCTTTCTAGTCGTTCTTCAGGTGGCGCTTGCGCTGGTCCTGCTGGTCACTTCCGGGCTAATGATCCGCACGTTTCGCAATCTGCATCATGTCGATCCCGGGTTCAGGAATGCCCAGGAAATTCAGACCGTCAGAATCGGCATCCCGGATGAGGACGTGAAAGAACCCGAGCGCGTGATGCACATGGAACAGGCAATGCTCGACAAGTTGGCGGCCGTCAATGGCGTGGTTTCGGCTTCCATAACCACGTCTGTTCCTATGGACGGCGGGGAATCCAACGATCCCGTAATACGCGGCGGACAAGACTTACCGCGAAGGAACGATCGCTCCGCTGCGCCGTTACAAATCGATTGCGCCGGGATATTTCGCAACCATGGGACAGCGAATGCTCGCAGGCCGTGACCTCACCTGGGCCGACATCTATAACGGCGGCGACGTTGCGATTGTTTCCGAGAATACGGCACGCGACATTTGGGGAGCGCCGGACGCTGCGCTCGGCAAACGCATACGTTCAAACAAGAAAGACGACTGGCGCGAAGTCATCGGAGTGGTTGCCGATGAGCATGCAGACGGCGTTGACAAACCCGCGCCCACGATCGTCTATTGGCCGCTGTTTACAAAGAACTTTGAAGGTGACGCCGCTTGTCGGTACAGCGCTACGTTTCGTTCGTGATTCGTACGCCGCGCGCCGGTTCCGCATCACTCGAGAACGAGGTTCAGAAGGCGCTTTGGAGCGTCTACTCGAACCTGCCGCTTGCTAAGGCGGATACGGTCGAAACATTCTATAATCGCTCGCTTGCGCGTACGTCCTTCACCTTGCTGCTGCTGGCGATTGCTGGCGGCATGGCGCTACTGTTGGGCCTAGTAGGTATCTACGGCGTTATTTCGTATTCGGTGTCGCAACGCACGCGGGAAATCGGGATCCGGCTTGCGCTCGGTGCGCCGATTGCACAGGTCACAACTGCTTTCGTCCGCAGTGGATTGATTCTGTCGGCGATCGGGTGCGGCTGCGGGCTGGCTGGCGGCGCTTATGTTGGTGCCGCTGATGAAGTCGCTGCTGTTTTCCGTCAGTGCTTCCGATCCACTTACATACGCTCTAACTTCCGGGAGTTTAATTCTCGCGGCGGCACTTGCCAGTTACCTTCCGGCGAGGAGGGCGACTAAGGTCGATCCGGTCGAAGCGTTACGGGCGGAGTAAAGGCGGTTCGTCCTCCCAAACAAGGCAATGAAACCGGACGATTATGCTTCTCGCTCACCCCAGGAACTAGCTGTGATGGTTGAAGCCTAGTGCTCTTGCTCGCGGGAGCAATCAGTGCGAATGCTCAACAAATTCGGTCGATGCGAGTCTTTGGGGGAACTCTCGATAGATGATAGCTCCAGAGTGGTCGGCCATCCGTACATTGGACCCAACAGCAGCGCGGACGCGCGTACTGCCCAGGTTGCCCGTCACAGGATCAAATTGCCCCGAGCGTGAAGGCATCCTTGGCTGAACATTCCAGCCCTTGCCTCGTAACCGTCATCAAAACTTCCCACGAAGAGGCTCGAAGAGCCATGCGAAAGCCGATCTCAGCTGTTCGCTGCCGAACGGTGTAGGCCATAACGCCGTATATGCCAATGATTGCTAGAAAGAATTACCGCCAGTCGCGACTTCGGAACGGCATGGCGCGCGAATTTCGGGGCGTGGCTGACTTGATGCCGGGCGGTCCGGATAGCGTCCGATAACTTCACTACAAACTTACGCCAACAGGCATGAGCCGCTATTCATTCAGTCCGCAGGGCGGCTGTGGGGTCGATTGACGCGGCCCGCAGGGCGGGAGCGAGACACGCCAGAGCGGCGGTAGTGATCAAGATCGTGGGTACGACGGCGAACGTGACGGAATCGAACGTTGAAACATGGAACAGCATGCTCTTCAGCACCTGTGTGAGGGCAAAAGACGCGGCAAAACCGATCAACAGACCGATAACGGCGGGCTTCATCCCGTCGAGCACGACAGTACTTCCGATCTGCGCACGTTTCGCACCCAGCGCCATGCGAATGCCGATCTCGGCTGTTCTTTGACTGACGTTGTATGACACTACGCCGTACAGTCCAACGGCAGCGAGCAGGACCGCCACGGACGCGAACAGCGCGAGAAGAGTAACGCTAAAGCGGCGATCAGAAGTGGCCTGGGCATTGATCTGGTCGAACGTTCGCAGGTTGTGTACGGGTAGATCGGGGTCGAGTTGATGCAGCTGCCGCGTGAGGGTTGCGCTGAGAGCAAGCGGGGCGCCTATAGTATGCACGACGGCAAAGAAGTAATTGTTGTCGCCGTCGAATAGGGGCAGGTAGATGGTGGGGTCGATGCCCGTTGCAGCGTCCGTGGGGACATCGCCGACAATCCCGACAATTTGAAACACTGGTATCGGATTGCCGGATGCGTTCGGCGGCAACCCCGCATCAGTGCCAAATTCGAGTACCTGGCCGATAGGATCCAGGTTCTTGAAAAATTTGTCTGCCGTCGCTTTCGAAACAATCGCTTTGCCGAGTTTCGGATGCTTGTCATCGAAACCGACTCCGTCCGAATCAGTGAAGACGCGGCCGCGAAGGAGCGGGATGCCGACTGCCCGAAAATACCCCGGATCGACTTCGCGATAGAGCAGATCCATCATCTTTCCGGACGGCAGCGGATGACCTTTGATGTGGAATACGGAGTCAGACCAATGACCTGCAAGGGGCGGATAGCTGACCAATCCCGCTGACGTAACGCCGGGCGTGCTGCGAAGATTGTCCACTAGACGTCGAACGAAGTTGCTGACGGACTGACGAGTTTTGTAGTGAGCATCGGGGAGTGAGATTTCGAACGAGACAGCATTTTGCGCCTGAAATCCGGGCCGGACGCTTTGTAGGTTCAAGAAGCTACGCAGCAACAAACCCGCGCCGATGAGAAGAACCAGTGAGACTGCTACCTCCGCTCCGACAAAGATCTGGCGTAGAAGGGCGTGAAAGCGACTCTCCGTTGCAGACCGGCTGCTCTGCCGCATCCCGTGAATGACATCGTTTCTGGATGCGGCGAGAGCCGGGAACAGACCGGCCGCAATCCCGCTGAGGAGTGCTATGGAAGCGGTAAACGCAAGCACTGCCCAATCGATGTGTATGTTCGCGACTTGGGGTAGATTGTCAGCCCCCGGCGCATGTGCCGCCAAAAACGAAGACATCCAATTCGCGATGATCAGGCCTGCAGCCGCTCCGAAGAAAGAGATTAGCGTGCTTTCTACCAACACTTGCCGGATGATCTGCAGCCGGCTTGCTCCCAGCGCGAAACGGATGGCCAACTCCCGCTGGCGACCCAGGGCTCGCGTGAGCAGCAAGTTCGCGATGTTTACACAGGCTATCAGCAACAGACAGCCGACGGCTCCCAGCAGAACAAGCAGCGCGGTTTGTACGTCTGCCACAATGTGCTTGTTAAACAGTGCCACCGTCGCAAACGTTCCCATGACTTCGGCGGGATGAGTTCGGCGAATATTCTTGACAACGCTCGCAAGTTCTTCCTGGGCGGACTGTACAGTGTACCCGGTCGCCAAGCGGCCAATTACGTAGAAAAAGTGGTTCGAGAAAGTAATGCGATTGTCCTTGTCGAGCGTGCGTTTGAAGGGCACTAAGACTCTTGCGGGCTCTCCCGGATAGACGAAGCTATTCGGAAGCACGCCCACAATGTTGTAGTCCTCTCCGTCGAGCCGAATCTGCTGGCCGAGAATGTCACGGCGACCGCCGAAATGTTGCTGCCAAAAACGATATGACAGAACGGCGACGTGCGGCGCTTCGTATTGATCTTCACTTTGATTGAAAAAACGCCCAAGCATCGGCTGAAAGCCCAAGACTGTAGGAAATGTGGATGAGCATGCAAGGCCGGTGATGCGCTCAGGGGTGAATGAAGCGCTCTTGCTCGAAATGTTGAATGATGTCTCATGCACGGCGGACATCACGGATATGGAGCGCGCGTGCTGTCGCCATTGATCGAACAGGCCCGGACTTACTACGTTGAAAGCGTCTTCGGGGCCAGTGCCGATGACATCGCTTTCGAAGAGGCTGACCAGCGACTCGGATGCGGATACGGCAACGGCCGCAGCAGCACGGCATTAACCACACTAAAAATGGCTGCCGTTGAACCGAGTCCCAAAGCAAGAACAATAACTGCGATTGCGGTGAACGCGGGACGGCCGCGCAATTGACGAAGTGCAAAATGAAGATCCCTAAAAAAATTGGTCATGTGGTAGCCAGTCTTCTTAATCTCCCAGGGTCTTGCACGTTGGAGACCGCAGGCAGCCAACCATAAGCTATTGATTCGCTTATTTTAAAAGTTTCCTTAGTGTCCGGTAACGGACAACAGTGAACAGATTCGCATGCGCGCTCGGAAGACCTCCCAAGCCGTCCGAAGCAAACTGACGTATCAGCTGCGTGATTTAAAATCAGCTCGCCCGCTTAGGTGAGTATCCATTCTCCCGTTTTCTGAATCTCGGCGTACATCGCATCGGGCGTCAAATCGAGCTCGCCGGGCCAGGTGACCGCTCCATCCTCGACGAATACTTGATTAACAGCACCTGGTCAGTAAGTTGCGCGAAGACGCCTGCGTGAGCCGACCGAATCAGACCAGACAAATTCACCGTGCCTTCCGATCCATCGACAAATCGGGCTGCGCGTGCGCCCATTTTTGTTCCAATATGCATGCCATAGTTTCTCGCCGATTACGTTTTCATGGAATTCGCCGTGTGTGATGTTTCAGCGAGGAACCACCGGTACGCCATGTCACCATGGCAATTAAGACATGCCGTTACCGATGCATCAGCTTCGTTGGCACGCTTTGCTCGGCCAGTGGGTGGTCGTCACGACGGCGCGGCAGGACCGGCCGCAGATGCCGGCCAACTGGTGTCCATTCGATCCTGGTTCCGGCCGCGTACCCGAGCATTACGATGTTTATCTCTACTCTAACGATTTTCCGGCGTTTTCACCCGACGCCGATCCCTTTGTTCCGCATCCCGGACTTTTTGCCGAGACCGGTCCACGCGGCGCCTGCGATGTCGTTTTGTATTCACCTGAGCACACGCTGCCGCCGTCGAAGCTGACGGTTGACAATTGGCGGAAGATCGTCGGTTTGTGGACGGAGCGCACGCGCCAGCACGCGCAAAATCCGGAGATTGCACTGGTGGTGGTTTTCGAGAACTGCGGCGAGGCGGTCGGCGTCACGATGCCGCATCCGCATGGGCAGATTTACGCGATGCCGTTTGTTCCACCCATTGTTGAGAAAGAGCTTGCGTCGGCACGCGATCACGCCAATGCAAATGGCGGTGAATGCCTCTTCTGCCGGCTTCTGGAAGAAGAAATAAAGCAGCACTCGCGCATCGTGGACAGCAACGAGCATTTTGTGACGTTCGTTCCGTACGCGGCGCGCTTCCCAGCCGAGATTTCTCTATACCCGCGCCGGCATGTTCGAACGCTGTTGGATCTCAGCGAGGCGGAACGTTCGAGCCTCGCCAGTGCCATCAGCATCATTCGCCGGAAATACGACAGCTTGTATGGATTCATGCTGCCTTTGATGATGTCGGTCCGGCAAGCGCCGCTTCAGCAGCGCGATGCGGTGTACCACCTCTACGTGCAGTTTCTGCCGCTGCAGCGGAGCAAGACGAAGCTCAAATATCTGGCGAGTATCGAAACGGCTTACGGTACCTTTCTGGCCGATACTGCACCCGAAGAGATGGCGGAAACTTTGCGCCGGTGCGAGCCTGTGACGCCCGCTCACTCCGGTTCGTAAGGCTTGTAGCGATTGCGAGTCATGACCTCGCGAGCGCGATTCAGCTCCGCGGGCGCGACGTAGAAAAAGGCACCCGCGAGCTCGCGCCGGAACAGCAATCCGCCCACATACGTACCGGTTTCGACGAGGTAATCGAGACCCGCTTCGGTCAGCAGCGCCTCAATCTTCAGCGCTTCCCTCAGGCGCTTCGAGATATAGAGCAAATCCAGCTCTTCGTCCGCGAAATCTTCAGCGTTGCGGCGCATTTGTCACTCCAGCGGCATGCAGACGAATCGTATCGTACGCTTAGAGCGTCGTCTTAGTATGCGGGCTATTTTGAGAGCGAATCGCCGATGGCGTGAGGTCCGCATGTTTGTGCGCGCGATGGCGTCCCAGAGCCATCCGATTCTCGCGCAGATCATACCCATCCGGCGCTGCAATCTCGCGTGCACGTATTGCAACGAGTACGACAAGCACTCCCCGCCTGTGCCGAAGGAAGAAATGTTCCGCCGCATCGATAAATTGGGCGAGCTGGGAACCAGCATCATCACCTTCAGCGGAGGAGAGCCGACGCTGCATCCCGATCTGGACGAGCTGATCCGGCGCGTGCGCGATCGTGAAGCCATCGCCACCATCATTACGAATGGCTATCTACTGACACCGGGGCGCATCCGGCAACTCAACGCCGCGGGCCTCGATTATCTGCAGATCAGCATCGATAACGTGCTGCCCGATGATGTCTCGAAAAAAAGCCTGAAAGTGCTGGATCGCAAACTCGAGTGGCTGGCCGAATATGCCGATTTCGATGTGACCATCAACTCCGTTCTCGGCAGCGATATTCGCCAGCCGGAGGATGCGTACTCGATTGCGACGCGCGCCCGCGAACTGGGTTTTCACAGCACCATCGGCGTTCTTCACGATTCGAGCGGCCAGTTGGAGCCGTTGAACAATGGGCAAAGCAGCGTCTACGATCGCATCCGATCGCTCGGCAGCGGATTGTTTTCTTTCGCCCACCACGATGCATTTCAGCGCAACATCATCCGCGCTCTGCCGAATCAGTGGCATTGTCCGGCCGGCGGCCGCTTTCTCTATATCTGCGAAGACGGGCTGGTCCACTACTGTTCCCAGCAGCGCGGCCATCCCGCCATTCCCCTGGAGCACTACACGCGCGACGATTTGATCCGTGAAGGCGCAAAACCGAAAGGCTGCGCCCCGTTTTGCACTATCTCCTGTGTCCATCAAACGGCGATGCTCGACAGCTTCCGGACTCAGCCGCGTGAGACTCTCGCCGGTATCGTGCAGCGGCGCAAAGAGAACAATCCCGCATGGGAAACGCCGTTGTCCGTGCGCACTCTGGATTGGATGTTCCTGCGCAATTCACGCGTACGGAATGTCTTTGGAGCGGCGGCGCTGCGGATTTTTCAGACGAAAAAGAACCCGAATGCGAATTAGTCCGCTTTGAAAACCGGCCGAAGCTGCGTTGCCCAGTTACACGTGCGCAACGCACAACAGCGTGGGTGCGCGCCGCAGAACGCAGTCGATGGCCTGCTGCGCAGTTTCCGGATCGAGACCACCGAGGGTCTCGTCCATTACAACCAGGTCAACCCGCTGCAGCAGCGCTCTTGCGAGGAAAACGCGCGACTTTTCACCGTTCGATAATTGCCAGCCCGTCTCACCCACTGTTTGCATCAGGCCAGCCGGCATCGAATCGAGAAGCGGACCCAGGCCGAGCTCGCGGCAGATGGTTTCTGCCTCCGTAAGATCCTGCGGCTCCGGAGGCCAGCCTCTTCCAAGCAGCAGATTGAATGCGAGGCTTCCTGTAAGGAGATGATTCTCATGAAACTGCGGTGACGCGACGACGCGTCTGCGCCAGCCGCGGTCTCCGTGCGTTCTCCGATCGATTCCACGTATCAGGAGCAAACCGGAATCCGGTACGCGGAGCCCGCTTACCAGTCCAACCCAGGTGGATTTTCCGCTGCCGGAGGCGCCCTCGAGCAGAATTCGCTCGCCTTCCACGATCTTTATAAAATTATTTTGGATGGCATCATAGGCACGATGCGGATAGCGGAAGGTCACGTCGCGCATTTCGAGCAGATGCCCACTTGAACTCTCGCCCGCCGTGGTGGCAATAGCCGGATCGCCGGCGTTTTCCGGGCAGTTCGCGGCCAGCAGCAAGTCACTCGCGCGTTCGGCCGCGATGGCGGCAGCCGAAAGCGTGGCGAGCGACGAACCGACTCCCGACAGCGCAGCATAGGCGAGCAAGATTCCTCCGAGCTGCGCGGCCATTAATCCGGACGAGTAGGCCCCGCTCAAGAAGCCATGCGTCAGGGCCGCGATTCCAACCACCAGCCATCCGCGAGGCAGCAGGGCCATCAACGCCACCATTACCCTGTCGAGGCGCCTCGATTGCTCTACATAGCCAGCCAGACCTTCATCCTCGCCTTCATGCCACTGTTCCGGCGGCTGCTGCACCGACCGCGTACGATGCCCCACCATGCGCTCAATGAGCTCTTGCGAGAGGTCGAGTCTGGTGCTGGTCCATTGGCCGCGGCGGCGATAATAGATCGCGGCAAGCGCAACCGTCAAGGCCGTCCATACTGTCAATGCGATTGCCAGAGGCCAGGATTTTATTCCGAAAGCAAACAGCGAGAGAGAAACCAGCAGTTGGATGCTCGCCATAACCGCCGAGAGTCCGCCGGTTAAGGCCATTGACTGAAAAGCTTCTGTCTCGAGCACACGCCCCAGCAACTGTCCCGCGCCGTGACGCCGCACTTCTTCTGGATTGAGCTTGAACGAGCCTTCAAGCAGCAGACGCATGATCGTCCAGCCGCAAGAGATCGCGAACTTTCCTTGTTCCCACGCTGCAAGCATGTGTATGGGGATCAGCGTTAAGAGAAGCAAGGCCCAGCCGAGCAGCCACGCCACATCGAGCTTTCCCTCAAGCGCCCATTTGCCGACCAAAATCCACGAGACAATCCATAGTCCATACTCAACGCCATAGGCGCCGAGGAAGGTGGCAAGAATTTTCATCAGGCCGGCATAGCGGATGTGCGCCCAGATCCCGGCCGATGAAGGCATTCCGATTTGCCATAGCGCGGCGATCGGCGTGTCACCGAGCCGTTCCGCCACGATCGACTGAATCATATTGCAACGAGGTGCGCCGTCGATGCCGGCTTCGTCGAGCACGGATGTGAGGGCCGGATCGATTTCGCATTCAAAAAATCCAGAAATGGCTTCCGTCAGCTCGCCGGCAGGAACTTCAAACTGCGTTCGATCCGGGCGGATGACGGTCAAGCGCCTGCCCGATCCGTTAATAGCGAGCACGCGCATCTGGCCTTGTATGCTCATCTGCAACATTGCCGGGCCGTGCCAGGCGATTGCCAGAGCGGCGCTGTAGGGGACTGGTCTGCGCTCGATCTGAAGGTCGAGCCAGGAGGCCATCGACTCCAACCAAGTGCGGCATGCGTTTCGCTCGCCTGCGCGCACGGAACCGGGAGCTTGCGGGAAAAGCACGGCCCTGTGGGGCAATCCCGCTTCGTCCGCGGCGGACTGCAGGGCTTCACCGGCGCGCTCGATCGGCCAGGAGTCCTGTGCGAGATCGATCATGCGATCCTCTCTTTGCCGGACATTTTGCGGACTGCGGCCGTGCTGCGTTCGTCCGACAACGCACCTTTGTGCATTTGCACGCGGCGCCACGTTGTGCCGTGCAGCAAAGCTGTCTTGAGCTCGATCTCGCGCTCGAGGAGCGCGGCATACTGCGAGCCGGGAATCTTCACCAGTTCTGCCGGAACGCCATCTTCTACAACCGTGCCGCGGTGCATCACGAGTACCCGGTCGAATGACTGTGTTTCTGCAATCTCATGAGATATGAAGATGAACGTCGTACCCGGCCAAGCGTGGCGCAAGCGATCCAGAAGTTCCTTGCGGGTGGGCGCATCCAGCCCGCGGAACGGTTCATCCAGAACGGCGAGTTGAATGCCGGAACGCAGCAGGGCTCGCCCGATCCGGATGCGCTGCCCCTCGCCTCCGGACACTAGCGAGCCGCCCTCACCAAGCATCGTTTGCAGACCCTCAGGGACCTTGTCAACCAGCGGTAGCAGTTCGGCCCGTTCGATCGCATCGCCAAGCCCCATAGAAGGGTCGCCAGGTAAGCCGAATCGCAAATTGTCCACCAATGAACGATTCCATAGCTGCACGGTGGGATCGATCCACGCGGCCTCGCGCCGAAGCTTTGCGAGACTGGCTCCGGTGAGTGGGTTCCCGTCAATCAGAAGCGTTCCGCTCTCAGGTACGTTCCAGCCCAGCAATAATCCCGCGAAGCTGGATTTCCCCGCTCCCGATTGACCGACAACCGCCACATGACTGCCGGCTGGAATATCCAGCGTGAGATCGTGCAACACGGTGTGCCCTCCGGCCACCATCGAGACGCTCTCCATCGATATCGAGACACCGTGCCGCGGAGAAGCGGGAGCGGTCTCGCGGATAGCTCCTGATTGCGCGCGCGTATTCTCGAATGCCGTCAGCGGTTCCAGCAAACGCAATGCGACACTGCGGTGAAGTGGATATTGACAGGCGAGAGCGGCGAGCTCGCGGCCGAGTGCCGGGATGTTCAGACTCCAGTACGCCACCAGCAGGAGCGCAGAGGCTTCGCCATGGCGCGCAGCGTGCAAAAGGGTTAACAGCGCGGCTAATCCAAAACCGGTGAACATCTGGAGACCGTCCAAAGCAACCGCCAGTTTTTGTGTGTCGAGCCCGGCGGCGGCCCATCTCTTAAGCAAATTGCGGTGCTCACCGCGAAGCGCCGCGGCCGCCGCATGGGTTCCAATGGGTACCAGCCCAAGTAATGCATCGAGGTAAAAACGGCTCAACGCGCCGGAGTGTGTGCGCACGCGCAACTCCCGTTCGCCGAGCAGCGGTTGAAAGGCGATCGGCAGACCGGTCGCCACTAACGCAGACAATATGGCGACTGCCCAGAGGCCCGGGTCAACCCAGATAATAGCGGCCGTAGTTAGCACGAGCTGGAAAAAAGAATGAAGGAGCTGCGCCGCGACAGCGGGTAATGCCCGCAGGTTATACACGCTGTGAATTCGCTCGGCCATATCGGACGTAAGGCGGCTGTGAAAGTAACTGTCGCCGATGCGCGGTAGCTTTTTGAGAAAGGCTATACGGAAACGCATCTCGAGGCGGCGCCCCATGTTTGTGAGCGCGGAAATAGCGGGGATTTCGATGACCGTTAAAAGCAGAAGGAGAAGCAGCGTTGCAACGACAATCGTGAGCCGCTCGCTTCCGCGCGAGAGATCGCGCGCGCCTTCAATCAAACCCCGGAAGAACAATGCCTGGAGGACAATGCCCAGGGCTGAGATGAACAATGCAGAACACAGCATGGCCGGAGCCAGCACGCCATCCGGCTTTAAGAAATTCCAGAGCGCGGCAAGGGGCCGTGGCGGATGCTCAGATACGGCGGCCGCGATTTCGGGCGGCAGAGCGTTGACATTGACTTCTTCCGTTGTACGGCCCTTTGCCCGTACGAGCACTGCGCCACGAACGATCAGTTGCTCTTCTCCGGGATCCGGAACATTATCGCGCCTGGCGCTCCAATATTGGTCGGGAATAATGTCGTTCGAACCGTCACTTACATCGAGGGCCTTCCGGACGATTGCCTTCAACAACCTTGTGGTCTGGGCTCGATTCGAGAGCGCACCCGAGTTTGCAAGCGACTGCAGCATGCGTACCGTGGCGTCCAAGGTTGCAATCGGCCGCCAGCCGGGCTGCGCAAGAGCGTTCTCGATTATTCCCGCAGCTTCATTCGCAGAGAGCTTCAGACGCAACATGCGCGCCTTCAGCGCACCCGCAAATTCAGGAGACTGGGCCCATTCGCGCCATGCGGCAGCGGGTACCACCATCTGATGAACGAACAGGTCTTTTACGAATGCATCGATGGCCGTAAAGCGCCGTCCAGTTACTGGATCCATCACCTGCAGCCTGCGTCCGTGGCGCCGCCACACGACCACGAAATGCGTTATACGGTTCGGCAAGTTCACAACGGCGATGGCCGGAAGAGCGCCCGCTTCGGCAACCGCCATGTGGTCGCTGGGAAGCACAATCTGCTCCGCTTCCAAGCCCATGCGGTTCGCGAGCTGCTCAAGCGTATCGATATTTGTTCCGTCAATTCCGGTCTGGCAAGCTTCGCGCAGACGGCCGTATTCGGCGCGTAACCCGAAGCCGCTCAATAGCGCGCTTAGACACGCGGGTCCGCAATCCATCGTGGACGTTTGAACTACTTCAGGTACGAAAAGCCGCCGGTTCATTGTGAGGGTGTTGGTACCGGTGCGGACTGCGCATGGGGGGAGTAATCACCGGCCTTTTCGAGTAAGAGCGCGAGAGGTGAAACGCGATCGATCGCAACCTCGAGGGTGCCGGGCAGACCGTGTTGCAGCGGTACTCGTGCGTTGGAACGTGGATCAAGCTCAACCCGGATACGGCCGTCGCGGACCTCGCTTCCAACATTCGTAACCGTGGCGTTTACCGAACCATACTGCGCCCACGGAAAGCCGGAGAGACGCATCCGCCCCGTCTGGCCTGCTCTCACGCGCCCAATCGCGGTATGCGGCTCAAACTCTGCCACAATCCTCAAGCCGCCACGCGGGATGATCGTCGCCAGGCGATCACCTTGGTGGATATACGCTCCGGGTTTGAGATTCGCTATCGAGCCGAGCTGGCCTGAGCCGGACGCTTGAATATAAAATGCGCCCACTTCACCGGCGAGCTGCTTCTGTGTGGTTTCGGAAGCGACGATTTGTCCCTGGAGCTGCACAATTTCTATCTTGATTGCGTCTATTCGCGCGCGGTGCTCCCCGCCAGCGCTCAGTTCCTGGCTCGAGGCCTGATCTACGGCTGTCTTGAAAGCCTTGACTTCGGCAGCTTTCTGCTTGGCGTTGGATTCTGAAATATGCACTCCTATTTCGGAAATCAGTCCTTGTTTGAGCAATAATTGATCCCGTTCGAATTCTTCTTGAGCGAGCCTCGCGGTCTCCTGCGCTTCGAGAAGCCGTATGCGCGCCTGATCCACCCCGGCCCGGCCTCCGGCGGTTTCTTGCTGCAGCGCTTCCTGCTCTGCCGCTAATTGCTTTCCGAGATTTTCGAGTTGTAATTCGAGCGCTTCATGATGCGATTGTTCCTGAAACAGGCGCAGCTTTTCCGGATCGGCCTCCAGTTCCAACAGCACATCCCCGGTCCGCACCTGCTTTCCCAGCTTGATATAACTTTTTACAACCCGCCCGGATACCGCGGCTTCCACCGGATAAACGGCTTGCGCAACCTCGATCCGGGCTTGATCCGTGCTCGCATAGACAGTAACTCGCGCAAATAATAGCCACGCAAGCCAAGCCGCCGCAAAGCAGAATGCAATAGCGAGAATAAACAGCAGTCGCGTGCTCTTTGTTCGGCCCAACTGCTGTTCTGTTGCTGCAAAGAGATCCGGGTCAGACACGCCTGTGAACCCTCCAAAAAAAAGTTGGGGCTGCATGTGCAGCCCCAACATCCTTCTACGTTGTTGTCACGCTGTCTATGCGATCTGAAATTAGAGGAATAGACCAATCGCGACGTTGATTTTGACAACGAGACCAAGCCCGCCGCCACAGTTATTCTGACGGCCGCAGTCATTACCGCCACCAGCCTTTACTCCAGTTTGAGTTTTCATGTATTCTCCTTTTCTGATTTAAGTTAAAAGAATCGACATGTTAGCCGGTACTAACTAACACGTGGATTCCGTCCTCGAGAAGCATACCCGAGCGGCGATCAGTTGTTCGTAAAGCCTGATCTGCCCGTTGCAGCGACTCGCTGGCCGGTAGTAGCACGTGCGCTGCCAAGCGCATTCACTCCGATCCAGCAACCGCCGTGTAGCGATCGCAAAATGCGGCACTCACCGAGAAGAAGCACAAAGATGCACGTCGCTGAGTGTATAGCGCGATTGCTCCGGCCCGCACAGTATTTTGTAAGATAGCTTAAAAAAATTTCCTGCAGTACTTTGAAAATCTTGCCGGTACTCCGCGTACCATGACGCATCACGAGCTGACTTACTGTCAACGTCTCGCGACCTTGTGCGATTCGCACTGCACATTGAAGCTGACAACGTCAGGATAGACCGGGAATCTGCCAGCTCCGATGCCGCATCGTGCGATATTCGCTGTTAAATCTCACGTCGCTAAGCAAAAGCGCCGCTCATTTGGAAACACTCAGTTATTGAGCTCGTCGAGCTTATTGCAATTCGGACTTATTAATGGGTAAAGGGCCTCGATTTTTTACGAATAATAAGTTGCCGCGTCGGACACGCGCTTGGTTTGCGCACGATTCGAGTGTTACGATTGCTCGCAATGGCTAAACTCGCGTGCTTCTTCGTCCTCGGTTTGATGCTGGCGGCTTGCAGCGCACCGCCTAAGAAGCCTACGGTTCCCTCGCTTACTCCCGAGGCCGCCGCGCAACTTCTCCACTACAACGGCCGAGCCGAGACCTGGCTGGAGCACGTCAAGAAACAGAACTCGACCTGCGAATACCTGCTGACGTTGCCGGATCAAACCACGCATCCCACGGAACTGGATTTGAAGAACATCGTCTACTGCGGCGGCCAGCCGGCCCCGCTCGAGTACAACGCCAGCGTGATCTTCAGTTATGACAAAGACAAAGGGCAGTGGGTGATTACGCGATTTTCGAGCTAACCTGCCCGCGCGGTGTCGTAATCTTTGATGGGCAGACCAGCCTCGCGGGCGGTGGTCATGGCCAGACTTCCCCAATCGAGCTCTTCCTGGCCGTGCGCCATCGATGACAGTAAGCGATCTCGCAGCACGCTCGCAAACGGCATGGGAACGTTTACTTCTTGCGCGGTTTCGAGTACCGTCCGCACATCTTTCAAGCCCAGCTTCACCGTAAATCCGGCGGGCTTGAAGCGCTGATCCGCAATGATCTGTCCGTAGTTGCGATACACGGGAGAGCCGAACAGCTCGTTCATAACTTCGAGAAACCGATGGTGCTCGATTCCGGATTTGCGCAGCGTGGCAAATGCCTCGCCGAAAGTTTCCATCATGCTCGCGATCATGAAATTGCCGCAAAGCTTCATCGCGTTTGCGAACCATGGCTCTTCGCCCGCAATGAACGTGCGACGGCCGATTGCGGTGAAGAGTGGATCGAGATGCTCCAGAATCCGTGAGTCGCCGCCCGCGACTATGATCAGTTGCTTCTTTTCGGCCGCCTCGGGACGTCCGAATACATTGGCCGCGACATAATTCTGGCCGAGTTTGTGATGCTCGTGCGCAAGATGCCGGCTGAGGGCCACGCTGATGGTGCTGCTCGCTATGTGCGTTGCGTGCGGCTTGAGGCCGAATGCCAGACCGTTGTCGCCGAAGACGGTTTGCGACACGGCGTGATCGTCGGAGAGAATGGTGAATACGGCCTCGGCGTCGTGTGCGGCATCGGCCGGTGAATTCGCCACGTGCGCGCCGTCGGCTCGTAATGCCTCCGCCTTGGCGCGTGTGCGATTGTAAACGGCAACTTCGTGCCCGGCCCGCAGCAGGTTGCGCGCCATGCCTGCACCCATTTTTCCTGCGCCGATAAATCCGATTTTCATAAGTCTCTACGGGATTGGATACGCTCGAGGGCGCGGCGATTTCAGGATTCGGCGCCCGGCTGCTGCAGTTTTTTCTAGGCCTGTAGAGCAGGCAACAGCGGCATGGAGCGTATCCGCTTGCCGGTTGCGTTCCAAATCGCGTTCCCGAGCGCCGGCGCGATGCACACAATCGGCGTTTCGCCCGCGCCCGCCGACGGCACGTCTTTGCGATCGATCAGCACAACTTCGATTTTGGGTACGTCCTGGAAGCGCGGCACGCGATATTTCGAGAGACGATCCGTAAGGATGCGGCCATCGGCAAAATCGATAGCTTCGAAGAGCGCGCCTCCGATTCCCATGACGATCGCGCCTTCCACCTGGTTCTTGAGCTGGTCGGGATTCACGATCGCGCCGCAGTCCCAGGCTTCTACGATCCGCTCGATACGCAGCTCTTGATTGCTCGCCATAGAAATCTCCACGCAGCACGCCACGTAACCGCCCTTTTCCATACCGCAAGCCAGGCCGTAGCCGCAATTCTTCGCCGGTGTGTTTTTGGACCAGCCGAAGCGGTCCGCTGCCGCTTCGAGCGCGGCGCGCACTCGTGGATTCTGCAGGTTCTTCAATCGGAAGGCGAGCGGGTCCATGCCGGTAGCTGCCGCTAGTTCATCGATGTGAGACTCGCGGGCAAAGTGATTGGCAGTTGCGGCGAGCCCTCGATACGAGGCTTCGCGCAAAGGCGATTTCACGGGGCGAAATGTCTCCGTGTGACTCGGCGCGGCATAAGGACTTTCGAGACCGGAGGGGCCGGAGAGGAAATTCGTGAAATTCCACTTCGTCAGAGTGCCGTCGTTCGAGACGCCGCTTGACACTTCAATGACGCCCGCGGGCCGGAAATAGGCCCACGTGAATTCTTCTTGGCGGGTCCACAGCAGTGTTACAGGCTTCCCCGCGCCGCGTGCGAGCCGCGCCGCTTCAATGGTACATTCGCCGGTATGTTTACCGCCGTATCCCGATCCCATGTCGGGCATCAGCACTCTTACGCGATCTTTCGGAAGCTGAAATGCCTCGACGAGTTCGTCCCGTACGCCGAACGGCCGCTGCGTGCCCGTCCAGACGGTGAGTTTCCCATCTTTCCATTCGGCAAGCGCGGCGCGCGGCTCGAGCGGAACGTGCGCGATGTATGCGACGGTGTAGGTGCTGTTGAGCGTCTTACCAGGGGTAGCGGCTGATGCCGGATGGGATTCTGTTTCCGCTTCCGCGTGGGTCTTGATGTATGGAAACAGATCCCGCGCCGAAATCTGTCCCGCTTGTTCCTGCCACTGGGCATGGATCGCGGCTATGGCTTTCTGCGCGAGGTGTTCATCGGTAGCGGCCACGCCGATAAAATCGCCATCGCGAACGACGGTAACGCCTTTCATCGCGGCGGCTGTATTGGTATCGGCGGAAGTGAGTTTCGCTCCAAAGCTCGGCGGACGCAGGACGCATCCATAGAGCATGCCGGGTAATTTCTGGTCCGATGGATAGCGATGCCGTCCGGTGACCAGCTCGCGCGCGTTCACCTTCGCGACGTTCGTCCCAGCGACTTTCCATTTAGATGCGGGCGTGACGCAGTCGCTCTTTCCGACCACGTGTACCCAATCGACCGCGGCCGCGAGCTCGCCAAAACCGGCGCTCTTCCCGGATGCCGGATTCGTGACGCAGCCATCGGCGACCTTGAGCGTCTTGCGATCGGCATTCCACTGTTTCGCGGCGGCATCGAGCAGCGTTTCGCGAGCGGTTGACGCCATCTTGCGGACAACGGGCACCATCGTGGGTGTTGTCCGGCTGCCGAAAGTGCCCATATCCCACGGCACGCGATCCGTATCGCCCATCACAAATTGCACGCGCGCGGGCAAACAGCGCAATTCATCCGCAACGGCCTGTGTCAGCGAAGTTCTACTGTTCTGGCCCACTTCGACTTTTCCGGTGAAGGCCGTGATCGCGCCATCAGGGTTGATGTGCAGCCATGCCGCCACATCTTCCGGCAGGGGCTCGCCGCCCCAATGCCGGCGGCCACCTCCGGCTTCCTGCGCCCGAATGTCCTGGAGCGAGAAGAGAATGACCAGCCCGCCGCCGAGGGACTGCAGAAAGCTGCGGCGATTCACCAAAGGCTTGCTTTCGGAAATGACGTCGTTAGGCATGCTGGCGCTCCTTGGTATCGCTGGTCAGCCCACGCGTCGCCATCTCAACGGCCGCCATAATGCGGTTATACGTTCCGCAGCGGCAGATATGCCCTTCCAGCGCTTCCCTGATCTGCGCTGTCGAAGGCGCGGCATTTTTCCTGAGCAGCGCGACGCTTTCGACAATCATTCCCGGCGTGCAGTAGCCGCACTGCATGGCCTCACAGTGGAGGAATGCTTCCTGCACGGGATGCAGCCGTTCGCCATCCGCAATGCCTTC
The DNA here is from genome assembly GCA_963722935.1 of uncultured Acidobacteriaceae bacterium. Lineage (GTDB taxonomy): Bacteria > Acidobacteriota > Terriglobia > Bryobacterales > Bryobacteraceae > Bog-105. The sequence continues at coordinate 463,158 of CAVROY010000008.1, forward strand.
GATGGTCGTGATCTGCTTGCCCGCAACGGTGCCTGCCGGTGTCACGCAGGAGCGGTGCGGAACGCCGTCGACGAGAACCGTGCACGCGCCGCACTGTCCCTCGCCGCAGCCATACTTGGTTCCGGTCAGGTCGAGCTCATTGCGCAGCACGAATAACAGCGGCCGCTCGGGATCGACCTGCAGGCGTTTGCGTTCGCCGTTGATGACAAGATCCATGCGTTTATTATGATCCCGATTTGGGTTAGGCGGCCATAACCACTTACAATGGAGCTGATGAGCTGTTCTTTCTTGCGCGCTCGCTATGTCTTGGCGCTTGCATGTCTAAGCGCGAGTCTGCTGATGGCGCAGGAGTGGAAAACAGCCACTTCGCTGCCGAATATCGACATGAACGGCTTGACGGCCGCGCAGAAGACCGAAGTGCTGAAAATATTGCGGGAGCAAGGCTGCTCTTGCGGCTGCGGCATGAAGATCGCAGAATGCCGCTTTGCGGACCCGCAATGTTCCTACAGCACCGGCTTGGCCACAGCGGTGATCGAGGCCATCAAACAGGGCAAGAGCGAAACGGACGCGATTGCTGCCGCGAATGCATCGAAGTGGGCGCATACGAAACCCGACAAGATCCTCGACGATGCCATCACGATTCCGGTCGCGGGCGCTCCCTATACCGGCCCCGCCAATGCTCCCATTACGGTGGTCGAGTTCTCGGATTTCCAGTGTCCCTACTGCACGGCCGCATTCCCGGAGATTAAGGCGCTGCTGCAGGCTTACCCGTCCCAGGTGAAGCTGATTTTTAAAGAATTTCCTCTCGAACAGCATTCGCAAGCCGATTTAGCCGCGGCTGCCGCCGTCGCCGCCCACAAGCAGGGAAAGTTCTGGGTCATGCACGACGCCATGTTCGCGCATCACGACGATCTGTCGCGCACTGCGATTCTGGCGCTGGCGCGCGCGAATGGATTGGACATGAAGCGCTTTGAGGCCGATATCGATTCCACGGAGGTGCGCGAAACGGTTGTGCGTGACGTGCAGGACGGGAATCGTGCCGGAGTCGAAGGCACGCCCACGCTGTTCATCAACGGCCAACGCTACAACGGCCCGATTCTGCTCGCCACTCTGAAGCCGGTGCTCGATTCAGAACTGAAGCGCCCTGCGGCCAGTCAGACCGCCTCCACGAATCGTTAGCTGGTTTCGAGTTCCTTCACCACGTCGACAACGACATCTCCTACGACTTGAAAGCTGTGTGCGCTGAGCTTGTCCAAGGTGTCCTGGCCGGTGTGCCAGTACTTATTGTTCGGTCCGTAATCGAAATCGATGAGATCGATCGAGTTCACCCCGGCATTCACAAACGGCATGTGATCGTCCTCCATGCCGCCTTCGTCATGGCGAAAATACTTGCCGTATCCGCGTTTATCGGCGGCGCGCCATACCATCGCGCGCAGAGCTTGCGACGAGTTCTGGTCATCGTAGACATCCAGATCTTTGTCGCCGATCATGTCGACGTTGATCAGCGCTTTGATTTTCGACAAGGTGCCATCGGCAGCCCATTGCGCCGCCAAGTGCCGGCTTCCATATAGGCTGTCGGTATCGGTCCAGTGGACCTGCGCCTCTTCGCCATCGAAGAAGACGATGTCGATCTCATCCGGATGCTTGATGGTCGAGATCACGCGCGCAAATTCGACCAGGAAGCCGGTGGATGAGCCGGCATCGTTTGCGCCCACGAAATGCACCATGGGAACTCTGAGGGTGTCGTAATGACCCGCGACCACCACGATTTTGCCCGAAGTGCCGGGAAATTTCGCAATGATGTTCACCATGGGCACCGGGCCGATGGGCGTCTGGGCCGTGAACGAATCAAGCGAAATCTGCCCTCCCAGCGGCTTGAGTTCGGAAAGAATCCATGCCCTGAGGTGCGTAATAGCCTGCGAGCCGGGCGGACGTTCGCCGAACGAGATCGCTTGCTTCGTGTCTTTGAACGCCGCTGTGCCATTGAACGCGGCATGTTCGGCGCTCGCGTGCGCTCTGAGGCAGGCCATCGAGAGTACAGGTACCGTCAGTACCGCTATAAGTTGCGCACGAGGTAAAAAATCGACGCGATTGAGCCGATTAGGTTTGTGCATCCGTTTACAATGAACTGTGGTGATTGGTACTGGGGCAAGTACCGGGAATATATCCCGGTATATACCTGCGGAACCTGTAGTATTATAGCGATTCATCTGACATTTTCCTCCGCGTAATATGGAGTCGGTCGGTTCTCAGCTCCGCCAGGCACGTGTCCAACAAGGACTCAGTCGTGAGGAACTTTACGGCCGAACGCGCATTTCACTGAAGATCCTGAGCGCGCTCGAAAACGACGATATTGCGCAGATTGGTTGTGCTTTCTTCTATAGGAGTTACGTCCGGCAAGTTGCGGCACAACTTAAACTCGACTACGGGCTTTTGGAACCGGCTGTTCGCGAAGCAACCAGCGCGATTCCCGAGCCGCGGATACCCGGTCAAGTTCCCGAAGGGCAGATGCCGCCCGTTGCGCCGAGGGTCGATCCACTGCGCGAACGGCGTCCTAGAAACTTGAGCTGGCTCTACTCGCTGGTATCCTTCGCGGTGATGCTGGTGGCCTGCTCATCTTTCTACGGCGCTTGGCAACAGTCGCGATTCACTTGGCGCGCTCAACTCTCGGCACTTCTGAGCGTCCTCGAGCCCGCACAAGGAGCCAAGGGTGAGCCGGTTCAGCAAAGCATGGCTGCATTTCCAGCCCCGCCCGCGACGGATGCGGCAGCAGGATTCAAAGTGGAACTTTCGGCGCGGGAGCCTACTTGGCTCTCGATCGTCGCCGATGGCAAACAGACCTTCAGCGGCATTCTACAAACGGCCGAAACGAAGGTACTGGAGGGGCGCGAAAAGGCCCGAATCTTCACCGAAAACGCGGGTGCTCTTACGTTTGTGTTCAATGGGAAGCCGATCGGACCGTTCGGCTCGCAAGGCGACATTCGAACCGTGGTGTTCACGCGCGATAAGTACGAAGTGCTGCAGCCGGCCGCGCACATCGCGCTGACCCGGTTCACCCCGACCGTCGAATAGACCCCGCTGTTGCCGCGGGAGCGCTCTCGGCCTTCGTACCCGATCTGTCCGTCGTCTGCAGACCGCGCTCCAGGCGGCGCTTTCGACGTTCCAGGGTGAGCAGCTCACGCCGTCGCCGCAGCTTGATGCTGGTATCGACCTTTCGCCAGAATTTCCGGAAATAGTCCACCGCCGAAGCCAGGCCGAAGATCACGACTGCCCACATAGCGGCCAGTGCATAGGGCCGAAGCGCGGACCAGCGGATGGAAAGCAGCACCAGCGTAACGCCCACCACCTGGAACATCATCTTCGATTTGCCGAGTTCGCCGGCTTTGATCGTGTATCCTTCCGCTGCCGCGATGCTGCGCAGGCCGGATACGGCGAACTCGCGGCCAATAATAAGGATCACCAGCCAGCCGGGAAGCAGCCGTATTTCAACGAGAGAAATCAGAGCGGCCGAAATGAGCAGCTTATCCGCTACCGGATCGAGCAGCGTGCCGACCGTGGTCACCTGTTTCCAACGGCGCGCGAGGTAGCCGTCTAACAGATCCGTGAGCGCCGCAGCGAGAAAAACCGCCAGCGCGAAGAAATCGTTTGCGACCAGCAGCTTCCCACTCCAGACGATGCGAAATTTCTGCTGAACCAGGGCCGCCACCAGCAGCGGCACCAGAAAGATGCGGACCAACGTCAGCAGATTGGGAAGATTGGTCAATTGTACTCAAATATAAAACATCGATGAGGCTTTAGCCTGATTGCGGAGCTGGAGGATTCTTCGGCAGAGTGGGCGGCGGCGGGATCGCCGGAGTGGGAGGAGGTGGGGGCAGAGCCGGGAGCTTGATGGTCGTCGAGCGTCCTTTGGTGTCGCCCCGCAGCCACACGTAGAGCACGGCCTCGGCATTCGGCGGATCCGGCAACGCGATTGTTAACGATTGTTTCTGCCCCGGCCCGGGCAGCGGCACGGGAAGACCCGAGATGTCCACTCCACTGTTTTCATCCCATGCCAACTTCTGAATCATTTCCAGATTTTGTCCGGTCAACGAATATGGCCGCACTCCATTCGTCAGAGTTGGGTCCGCGAGCGCGAAAGAATCCACTTGGGGCAAGCGCACGATGTGCGCCAGCGTAAACGGCTGTGAGCTTCCATCACGTCCGTTGTCGATCACTGCCTCGAGCGAACATCCGGCCGGCAGCCTGCTCGTGTCGAATGCCAAAAATAGTTGATCTTGCGAGAGCTGCTGCAGGTTCCACGTGTCGGTCTGTTGACCGATAGAAAGCGCCGAGCCTGGGCCGGTATCGTCTGCGCACGCTAGGCGAAGCACACTTTTCCGTTCGATATTTTTGACGTCCAGCATGGCCGAGAGCGTGTACCCGGCGGGAAACTCATCGGGCCGCACGGCGATCACCATGCCGGTGGGCAGCGACAGCCGGGAACTCGCAATGACGGGCAGCGGACCCGTGATCTGCAGGGCATCGGGGAAGGTCAGCGGTTCGCTGCGGTCCTGGAGAAAAGCCTTCACGGAAACCGTTGTTCCCGGTTGTGGGCTCGCTTTGAGCTCCACGGTCAAGTTGCGCTCGCTTGCTTCCGGCCCGGTTGCCGGACCCAAGTCGAGAGTGACGCCGGGCGCCTCCAGCTTGGTCAGCAGCGCCAATCGCTCGCCTTTCAAAACGTAATGTTGCGTGGCGACTCCCTGGTTCGCGAGGATCGGGAGATTGTCTATTTTCGGCGGATTCGGCAGAACTTTGAAATCCACCGGATGATTTTTTCCGTCCGCCTGCGAGATCAGCAGCTCATACATACCCGGATCGAGATCGTGAGTGTCGATCTGCACATCCATGCGATCCTGCGGACCCAGGCGAGGACCTTTGGGGAGCAGGTAGCGAACCGGCTCTGCTGTTGCGAATTCGTCATTCAATTTTTTCAGATCTACTTTTGTCGTGAATTCGAAATCGCTTCCCGTTACAGTCACCGGGACTTTGCTGGAATTCGCCAGCAACCGGTCCTGCGAGGCCGGTTCGAGCTGCGCTTGCTTGAAATCGCTCAAGCTGAGAACATGCACGTCTCCGGTCGCTTGAAATGGCTTCCAATCCCAATAGCCGCTTAGGTGGTAATCTCCGGGCGGGAGCTTGGCCTTGGTGAGGTCGATCTCGACCGCTTTCTGATTCCCTAATTTCAGCACCTGTACTGGCGTCTTCTGCTGCTTGTCGTTCACCAGCGCCCAACTGCGAGCGCGTTGGAGATACTTCCATTCCGGCTCAGGAACGTCTACGGGAAGCGGTGTCTTGAGGGTTGCCGGGATGTAGTTTGCATCGCGGATTTGAATCTCAGGCGTCGGAGAATTCGGAATCCGGCTGGCCCATATATAACCGACTCTGGTGTGCGGCGGAGTCGGACCTTGCTGGCCGCAGAGGTTGACGCCGCTGTTCGGCAGCGGCTGCGCAAAAGAGGAGCGAAACTGCGTATCCGGGAAAGCGATGGCTCGCAAATCCAGCAGCATGGCCGTTCCCCCGGCCGCGAGGCCCACCGGATTTCCGAAAAATAGTGTAGCGGCCGCGGTCGCCAGACTGGCTGTCTGGCCGGCGCGCTGCGCGGTCGAGCTCGCGAGCGGGTTGTAAGTCGATAGCTGCGGATTCATGGTGGCGAACAGCGTCTCGGCCTGCGCCGCTACCGGTGCATTGCGATCCATCTGCACGGCGAAGCCGTATTGCGAAGCGAATCCGCTCAGCGCGGCGTTGACGCTGGCCGAAGAACTCTCGCTATTAGAGAGCGCCGCTACCAATTCCTCGGCTTGTGCGGTCTTGTCGGCGTAATCGGCAAGCTGCGCGATCAGGAGATCGTCCTGCGATAAAAACTTCGCGACCTTTTTCTTGCTCAGCCCCGCCGGACCATAGACAAAGGCTGCGAGCGAAATCGTTTGGGTCATTTTCCAGTCCTGCGGCTTATCGGCGGGCTTAGGATCGGTGACGACGATGTTTTGCTGGCCTTGCTCCCGCTTGGAGGGAACCAGCACGAGCGCAATCTCGCCTGGCCGCTTCTCTTTTCCCCGCAAGATAGGCGAGTAGAGCAGCCTGTCTCCTTCACTTAGATGATTGATAGTTCGAAACGGAAGCGGCTGGTCGCCGCCTGTCGGCGATTCGACGCGCAAATCCACCGCACCCAGCGGACCACCGGCCGGGCAACTCGCCATGGGAGGCGCTTCCGGCGCCGCTGCGGCTGGATTCGGCTGCTCCGAATCGGAAGGACCGGGAGCGCTCTGCGCATAGACGGACAGACTGACCGCCAGCGCGAGCGCGACAGCTCGCAAGGACATTCTATTCATCAGGATATCGTGGGCAGCGAGCGGCTAGCAGTTGCCATACAATCCAGGTTTCCGTATTCTGAAGGCGATGGACGTACAGCTTACCCCGGATCAGAAGGCATTCGCCCGCCGCGCGATCGATAGCGGTCGACTCGATTCGGAAGAGGATGCCGTACAAGAGGCCCTCGCCTTGTGGGAGGAACGCGAGCGGCAACGAGCGGAATTTCTTTTGACGCTGGATGAGGCTCGAGCGTCCCTTGGAGGTGGGGAAGGTCGCACGATCACGCGGGAGTCCATGCAGCAGCTTGCGAGCGAAGTGAAGGAACGCGGGCGTGCGCGTCTGCTTACTGAACTCACCACGTCGCGCTGATGGCGCATCGTCTAGCGCCACGCGCGATCTTGGCGATGTTTGAGTTTACGTTGCGAAAGAAAGCGGCAGCATCGAGATCGCCAATGGGTTAATCGATACCATCACGGACCGTTTTGTTGCGCTTGCCGGTTTCCGTATATTGGCGCTCCCGCGAAGAAGATTTCGGCTCCGGATTCCGCAGCATTAGTGTGGGCGACTACGTTATCGTTTACTGTGTCGAAGGCGAAGACGCGCTTCGTACGTGGCGGCGCTAGCCGGTTCGCCTATTGTGGGTCCGCGCCGAGCTTAGAAAATAAACTTTATTCCCACAGGCACGATCACGACAGGGGCGAGCGTTAGTATCCAAGACGCTGGATGAGCGAAGTTAGTACAAACATCGTTCCATACACTGTATACCAACAGCATACAGAAATGCTGCCCTGCGTGGTTAATTGCAGGATCTCGAAAAAGCTTTACTGCGCGTGCAATTCTTGCGGAACGTGCTGCCGGCGCACTTTGATTTTGCTCTCGTTCTTCCGGGCGGCGGCTAAGTCGTAAGCGAGCTGCATTCTCAACCAGGTCTCCGGCGTGCTGCCGAATGCTCTAGATAGCCGAATCGCCATTTCAGGGCTAATGCCGGACTCTCCGTTGATCACGTTGCTGAGAGTTTGGCGGCTGACGCCGAGAACTTTGGCGCCTGCGGTCACAGACAGGCCCAACGGCTCAAGGCACGCATTTCGTATGCTGCGTCCGGGATGCGGCGGATTCTTCATAGGCATGGTGTTTCCTCGTGTCTTAGTGGTAATCGATCAGTTCAACGTCAAAGGCGTCCGCGCCTTGAAAGCAAAAAATAATACGCCAGTTGGCCCGTACTGTAACAGACCAAAACCCTTTCAGATCGCCTTTGAGCGGGTGCAGACGATAGCCGGGAAGGTCAAGCGCGTGCGGCGTATCGGCGTCATCGAGCCGGGCAAGAATATCTTCAACGGTATCCAGCAGGTCGGGACGTATTCCGCTCCTGTCATCACGTTCATAGAGTCGTTTCAGACCGCGGTGCTTGAAGCTCCTAATCATCAGGATACACCGTAAAGTGTATGTCGTCAGTTGTCAACCGTTAGGTTCGAGACAAAGTCTTCTGCCTCGAGCCATCTGCGCGAAAGCATGGAATGATAGTTGCTGGGAGGTCGCGGTTCGAAATTGCGCCAGAGCGCATCGAGGCGATTGTGGTTTACGCCAAGAGTCACCGCGTGCCGCATTCTGTTTGATAAGACGTTCCGATCGGTGTGCGGCGCTTCCTATCCGGCCAAGCCGGGAAGCTATTGTTTCATCGAAATGCCGCTACCACCAAAGCGCTGAAAGGGGTCCGCAACTAGTAAGCTATCAGCATGACCGCGGCATCCTCTCATCCGAAATCGCGCAAATCGAAGCACTCTCCGTATAGCCTGCACCCGAGTTTGATAAGGATGAACCTGGGCGGAGAGAACTACCATCCCGAAGCGCTGGTGGATGCGATATTCACCGAGCAGAAATCGTGGCTGCGGCCGATCTACGAAGAGATCCTGGCTTTTGGTTCGTCTGTGGGCGCCGATGTGAAGGTCTGTCCGTGCCGAACGATCGTCCCCTTCTATCGCAATCACGTCATCGCGCAAGTGAAAATTCCTAACCGCTCGCGTCTGGATTTGGGCTTCGCTTTGGGTAATATGAAACCCACCAGCGGGCTGATCGATACGGGTGGATTCGCCAAAAAAGACCGGATCACGCATCGCATGGAGATCCGCTCATCGGAAGAGTTCGACGACGAGGCGAAGAAATGGTTCCGGCGCGCGTACGAGCTTGACGCCAAGTGAGCGCTCTGCATCGACTAGCGTCCGTACTAACCTGTTAATCGGGTATCGATTCGCCGCCCGGATCTTCGCGCCGCGGCTTTCACGTCACGGTTGGCTGGCGAATCTGTCAAACCCGAGGAAAGAGAAATACCTTGGCCACTACGCAAACGCAGAGTTTCACGGAAGCACAAACGTTAGAAGAACTGTCCATCAATACCATTCGCTTTCTTTCCGCCGACGCGGTGCAGAACGCCAATTCCGGGCATCCCGGTCTGCCCATGGGCGCTGCCGCCATGGCGTACACGCTATGGACGAAATTCCTGAAGTTCAATCCGAAAGATCCCGCCTGGTTCGATCGCGATCGCTTTGTCCTGTCGGCAGGTCATGGCTCGATGCTGCTGTATAGTCTGCTGCATCTCACCGGTTACGATCTTCCTCTCGACGAGCTGAAGCGCTTTCGTCAATGGGGCAGCAAAACGCCCGGACATCCCGAGCGCGGCCATACGGTAGGCGTCGAAGTGGCGACCGGTCCGCTGGGCCAAGGCTTTGCGAACGGCGTCGGTATGGCGATCACGGAAGCCTGGCTCGCGGCGCGTTATAACCGGCCGGGTCACACCATCGTCGATCACTACACGTATTCCATTTGCGGCGATGGCGACCTGATGGAGGGCGTCACCCAGGAAGCGGCCTCGCTGGCGGGGCATCTGCGGCTCGGCAAGATGGTCTATTTATACGATCAGAACCACATCTCTTTGGCCGGCGCAACGAGCCTGTGTTTCACCGAAGACGTCGGCAAGCGCTTTGAAGCATACGGTTGGCACACGCGCCACGTCGAGGAAGGGAACGATGTGGAAGAGGTGGAGAAGGCGATCGAAGAGGCGCGCCGCGAGACGCACCGGCCGTCGTTGATTCTGGTGCGCACACATATCGGCTACGGCAGCCCCAAGAAGCAGGACACCTTCGAAGCGCATGGCAATCCGCTCGGAGAAGAAGAGTTGCAAGCCGCCAAGAAAGCGCTCGGCTGGCCGACGATGGACAAATTCTATTTGCCCGAGGATGCGATCAAGTTCTTCCGCGAGGTAGGTGTCAAGGGCGCTAATACTGAGCAGGAGTGGCAGAAGAGATTCGACGGCTATAAAAAGGACTTCCCGAACGAGGCGGCAGAACTGTCCGATATGATCGCGGGTAAGCTGCCCGCGAATTGGGGCGCCGACTTGCCGAAGTGGAAGCCCGAAGATAAGCCGATCGCCACGCGCGCGGCCGGCGGTCAGGCGCTGAATGCGCTGGCCAAGCACATCCCCAACATCATTGGCGGTTCAGCCGATCTGAATCCTTCCACCAGCACCGCGCTGAAAGGCATGGGCGATTTTCAAAATCCCGAATTCGGGGGCCCTGCCGCGCAAGGAGCCGTGGGCGGCGTGTGGGGATATGCCGGACGGAACATCGCATTCGGTGTGCGTGAACACGCCATGGGAGCAGCCGTGAACGGCATGGCTGCGCATGGAGGCGTGCTTCCCTTCAGCGCAACATTTCTTGTCTTTTCCGATTACATGAAGCCCGCCGTGCGGCTCGGCGCGTTGAGCCAACTCAAGGCTTTTTACGTTTTCACGCACGATAGCGTGGGTGTCGGCGAAGATGGCCCCACGCATGAGCCTGTCGAGCAGATTGCGGGTTTACGCGCCATTCCGGGCCTGAACGTGATGCGTCCCTGCGATGCGAATGAGACATCCGAGTGTTGGGCATTCGCAGTTCAACACAATGGGCCGACGTTGTTCGCGTTGACGCGACAGAATGTCCCTCATCTGGATCGCAGTAAAGCCAAGAACGTGGATGTCTCTAAAGGCGCATACATTCTGTCGGAGGCGGAAGGCGGCTCGCCCGACGTGATCCTGATCGGCACGGGTTCAGAAGTCGCGCTGTGCATGAAGGCGCAGGAGAAGTTGCAAAGCTATGGCGTAAAAGCTCGGGTGGTGAGTATGCCGAGCTGGTATCTGTTCGAGAAGCAGGATCAGGTGTATCGCGAAAGTATCCTCCCGAAATCGATGAAGAAGCGTGTCACGGTCGAAGCGGCCTCCACCTACGGATGGGAGCGCTGGGCGGGCGACGAAGGCACGATTATCGGCATCGACCATTACGGAGCGTCGGCCCCGGGCGGCGAGATCATGAAGAATTTCGGCTTCACCTCTGAACACGTGACCTCCGCGGCGCTGCGTTTGATGGGCCGCGATGCCGAAGCGGATAAAGAGTACGGCTCCGACACCACGAACGTGGCGCCCACCTCACCGCAGGAAGGTCATTCCTGAGTTACACTTGTACTCTCCCCCGGCAAGCGAGGCAATGGCCTAAATGTCTTATCGTTTGAAACACGGCGAAACGGTTCCGGACGGCGTCCGGCGAATGGTTCAGGAAGAGATTCAATCTGCGGTAGGTGAATTGAATCACGGCGGCGGGAAGAAGCGCGAGGAAGCCATTCACGAAGCCCGCAAGAGTCTGAAGAAAATTCGCGGCGTTCTGCGCCTGGTTCAGCCGGAGCTCGGCCGCGTGTACAGCGAAGAAAATACGCGAATCGGCGAGCTGGGACGCGAGCTATCCGAAATTCGCGACGCGGCCGCGATCATCGAGGTCTTCGACAGTCTGGTTGAGAAATACAACGGCGCTTTGCAAAAGGACGCTCTTGCGTCCGTTCGTCGCGGCCTGGAAAAGAGCAAACGCGAAACCGAGCAGACGGCCGATCTACCCAAAATGGTGCAGCGCGCTACGTCTGTGCTGCGGGCAACAGGCCGGCGCGCCAAGACTTGGCCGCTCAAACAGGATGGATTTCAGGCCATCGCTCCCGGTCTCGAGCTTCGATACCGGCGCGGCAGAAAAGCCATGGCCACCGCACAGAAAGATCCGATTCCCGAGAACTACCACGAGTGGCGTAAACGTGTGAAGGACCACTGGTATCACGTGCGGCTGCTCGAAAGTCTGTGGACCGATGTCATGCAAGCGCGCGAGGCCAGTTTGAAAGACCTGGAGACCTGGTTGGGCGACGACCACAACTTGGTGGTTCTGCGCGAAAAGCTGGAAGATAAGCCCGAGCAGTACGGCGACTCGAGCAGCGTTCAGCTTGTGCTGGGCCTGTTGGCGCAATATCAGAAAGAGCTGCGGGAAAATGCTATGTCATTGGGGCAGCGGATCTACGAGGAAAAGCCTCGCCAGTTCCTACGCAACTTTTCGAAGCTTTGGGATGCATGGCAGCAGCAGCCCGATAGCATGAAGGACATCCAGAAGGGGCAACGTCAGGCCGTCAAAAAGCAACCCACTAGAAAGCAACCAGGCCGCGCCGCGCCTCCCTCCGCGAAAAAAGCGGTCGCCTAGCGCGGGCTCATCGTTGACTTTTTTCGCCCGCAAGCACCGCTTGCGTGAACGCGACCGATTTCCCGCGTGGAACGCTGAGCGATTTCCAATTCTCGTGCTGAAAGTGTTTCGCTAGCAAAACAATTTGCCCGATGTGGCTGGCGTAGTGGGCAATTTGGCGGCTGATGGCCTGCATCACGGAATGCGGCTCGCCGCGTATGGTTACCGTGCGCGTCAGGTCGGCGTCTGAAAGCGGCTCCAGCGCTTGAAAGACGCGCTGCCATCCGTCGTCCCACAGTCTCATCAACGCTTCGCGGCTTTGTGGAGGGTCGAGAAACTCGGTGTCGCGATTGCGATCCATTTTCTCGCCGTCGCTGGTTAGGAAATCGGTCCAGCGCGACCGCATGTTCCCTGTCATGTGCTTGACGATAATTGCAATCGAGTTCATCTCCGGATCGAGAACTTCGAATAACTGGTCGTCGGTGACCTGCGCGATGGCGTCTTCGGCCATCTTTTTGTATTGCCGTAGGATAGTCAGCGCCTCGGCCAGATAGGAGGTCGTGAGTACGTGGGCCATGCTCACGATTTTGCCAGTTTTTGCCGAAAACCGATTGCGAATTCTTCCGGACATCTGCAAATTCTGCAGCATTCGTGGCCGTAACAGTCGCGCCGGTAGTTAGAAAGGCTGTTCGGTAATCAATTCATTTTATTGAGTTTGCGCGCACGCGGGCATGGGCTTTCAGCAACTTCGCGTACTGGAAGAAAACGTGCACATACCTTAAGCCGGGAGGAGGATGTAGACCATGCTCTGGTACGCGTGGGTATTTTTGGTGATCGCGATTATCGCGGCGGTTCTAGGATTTGGAGGCATTGCAGCCGCTTCTGCAGGTATTGCAAAGATCTGCTTTGTCATCTTCTTAGTGTTGTTCCTGGTGAGCTTGCTCGCCGGCCGTCGCAGCGCATTATAGCCGAGTCACCGCGCAGCGCGTCTCAGGCACCATCGCCGCCAATAGGAAGACGGCGGTGGTTGCCTGAGCGTAGCGTGTGTCCATCAGCGGCAAGGTGCGGCGGGAGCGTAGTAGCCTCCGGCGTAATAGCCGGGGGTATAGTAGCGCGGAGCGGTCCGAACGACGACGCGCTCCTCGCTTCTCATAACCGGCCGCCGATTCCAATCGTCGCGTCGCGCTGGTTCGCGATATTGCCGAACCACCTGCGTCCGCCCGCGATCTGCAAAATCGTTCTGCCCGTGATTTCGGTCGGCAGCCAATGCCGTCATCGGCTGTAACAGCGCACCGGCCGTTAATGCAAACGCCAAAACTCCGATTCTCTTTGACAATCTCTTCAACATGGGGAACCTCCTTTTAAGTTCCTCGGAAGCTTTTTCTGTCTTCCTGCGCTTTGGATGTATCAGGCGCCTCCGCTACTGGTCCGAAAGACAGTGAGCGTCAATGAAACGCGATTAATCCCCGGCGCTTGTCATCCCGCTACAATCAACGCAGCATGGCCCACACGCCCTGGGGCGATCTGCCCGTCAGCGATGCGCACGTCCATTTCTTTTCGCACTCTTTTTACTCCGCACTGGCCCGTCAAAAGGGATTGGGCTCGGCCGAGCTGATTGGTCCTTTGCTCGACTGGGAAACGCCTGCGCCCGGTCCGGTCTTACTTGGAGCTCGCTGGATCGCCGAACTGGATCGGTATGGCGTCAGCCGCGCCGCTTTGATCGCCAGTGCACCCGGTGATGAGGAAAGCGTAGCGGCTGCGGTCGCCGCCTATCCGAACCGTTTCTTCGGCTATTTCCTGCTGGATCCGACTCAGCCGGACGCCACGGCCCGTGTGAGCGCCGCCGGGGAAAACCCAAATCTCCACTGCGTTTGTCTTTTCCCGGCCATGCACGGTTATTCCATGGCAGATGCGCGGGTCAGCGCGATCCTGGAACTTGCCGCGGCCAGCGCGCTTGCGGTCTTCGTTCACTGCGGCGCTCTCACGGTGGGCGTTCGCAAGAAGCTCGGGCTTCCCAGTACATTCGATATGCGGTTCTCCAATCCGCTCGATCTGCATCCCGTCGCGCTGCGCTTCCCGCAGATACCGTTTATCGTGCCCCATTTCGGCGCGGGTCTTTTGCGCGAGGCGTTGATGCTGGCCGACCTATGTCCGAACGTTTATCTCGATACGTCGAGCAGCAATCGCTGGATGATCTATGAGAATCTCGACCTGCGCACCGTGTTTCGCCGTGCGCTCGAGGTTGTTGGCGCAGGCCGGCTCCTGTTTGGAAGTGATTCTAGTTTTTTTCCGCGTGGATGGCAGGCTGAAATTTTCGAGCAGCAGACCACGGCTCTATATGAACTCGGACTCAAGAAGGAGCAGGCGGAACAAATTCTATCGCTGAATCTCAGCCGGCTGATAGCGCCAAGGGGCAGTCGCTCAGAATAACCCGACACTAATATCGGGTGGGTACTGGCACTTTCTTTTCGGTAGCCCCCGATGCTTCGACTCAGCCCAAACATCACACAGCTTCCACGCCGCAAGAAAAGCGGCCGTCTGCTTCCGTTCCCGGTGACACCCCGGCTTCGTGTTGCGCAGATTACACCGTCCTGTGCCGCCTTCGATGCGGTGGAAGTGTTCCCTTGCGAGGAGTGGTCCGCGCTGGAAGCGTTTTCCCCGCATGTGCTGCTGGGAACCGTGGCCGACCTCCGGCGTGTTCACGAATTCACGCAACGAAACGGATTTGGGCTCGCGAGTGTGGATCGCGCCGTATTCGTGGTTACACGCTGCGGCGATCAGCCAGTCGACGATATCTCTCGGGTGATTCTGTGGCAGGCCTTCGGAGTCCCTGTTTTCGAACTCTTCATTGGCCTGCGAGGCGTGTTGCTCGCCTCCGAGTGCGATGCGCATGAGGGCTGGCATGTGGAGCCCGGCGCCCATTTCTCAACTTCCAAAGGCGAGCTGTTGGTGGATATGCCCGGCCGCCGCGCGATCGCCACCGGACTGACGGGCGCGCTCACGGCCGAAATCTGCTCCTGCGGGCGCACGGGCACGCGCATTCTGAGGGTCGAAGCGGTTCCCTTGATCCGCGTTCGGCGAGCGTTGGCGGCTACGGCCTAGAGGTCGCGCCAGCGGCCAAAGTATTATTTATCGTAGGCGAACGCGCGGACTCGCGTTCCATTTCGACATATTGGTGACGATTAACCGCTCTCCGGGCGACAGTCCGGAGACGATTTGAATGAGCGACCTTGAGAGTTCTCCGTAACGAACACTCACCAGGTGAGCGAATTCATCGCCTGGTTCGATTACGAAAACCGATGCGTTGCTATGGGCGGAAGCGTCAGCGGGCCGCTCGAAAAAAATGATGTCTCGCATTTCCCCGGCTTCGATGAGCGCCCCGAGTTTTTCTCCGACGGTTGCGGTGGGCGGGAATGTCTCGGAAAACTCATTTCGCATTCCTGATTTTTAGCGCTGACGACCTTTCCTGAAATCACGAGAGGGGGATTCAGTTGGGCTGAAGCCGTCTGACCTTCCTTGCATGGCTTCGCTGTTTGATCCGAGATCGTCACGATAGCTCTTGGCGGCCGTAGTGAAGTAATCGTACCGGCTGCACGGCTACGGAGCGGCATGTTTCCAAGCTGCACTAGTTCGATGTACCCTGCCAGCACATCTGTTGCCTACGTTTCACATATTGCATCTGTTGCATATATTTCGTCTAAGACGTATTCTGGGATTCAGGAGATAATTCATGCCGACGCTTGCCAGCCGCTCAAATCTTCAATCCCCGCCCACGGCGCACGAGGTTGCTTTGGCTCGCACTTCCGGTCAGCGTCTTTCGCGTTATCGCGGCCGGGTTGGGTCTTTGTCTATTCGCGTTCTTGATTCGGATCAGGAGCAGCAGCCGCTGGAATTGCCAGCCACAGCCGTTGCCCTGCTGATGGACGTTCTGGAAGCGATTGCCGCAGGGCGAGGCGTCTCGATCATTCCGGAAAACGCCGAGTTGACCACCGTGCAGGCAGCCGCGATTCTAAACGTTTCCCGTCCCTACCTCATCAAGCTTCTCGCGGAAGGCGCAATCCCTTATCGGAGAGTCGGCAAACATCGGCGAATTCTTATGGAGGATGTCATGACCTACAAGAACCGCATAGACCTGGAGCGTGAGGCGGTTCTTGATCAGTTGACGGCTGATGCACAGGAAAACGACATGGGCTACGTCCATTCATGACTTATGCGGCGTTGCTAGACGCCAATGTGATCTACCCTGCCCCGCTACGTGATTTGTTGTTGCAGCTTGCGGTCACCGACATTTCAAAGCGAAGCGGACCGCGGATATTCACCGGGAGTGATTGAGGCCCTGCTCCGCAACAAACCGCACCGGGATCGTGCGGCGCTTGAACATCCCTTTCACGCTTTTCGCGCGATGTGAACGCTACCGTTGACCGTCTTCGCTTCGATCAGCGGTCCGCCGCCGCCGAGTTGGAACGTCATGTTCTTGCTGATTTCGCCCGATACCGTCACCGGAAAATCGACCGTGACTCGGCCGTTCACCGTAGAAGCTTCCACTTGGGCCGAAAAATTGGAGGGAAGGTTCAGCCGTACGCTGCCGTTCGTCGTCTCGGCTCGCAATCCGTTGCCGCTCCAGCCGGTACCCGTCAGATCGATGGTCAGCGATCCGTTGGTCGTCGAACCCGAGACGTCGCCCGCTACTTCGCTCAAATGCACCGAGCCATTCTCGGTATGAAAGCGAATTTCTCCTTTGACCGCTTCCACGTGGATGCTGCCATTATTCGCGTTCAAATCTAAATTGGATCCGTTCGGTACCCACACCTCGTAAGACACACCCCAATATCGCTGCTCGTCCGTGGATGGTCCCGTGGGCTCAATCACCCCGACGCCGCGTGTAATGGTCACTTGAGATGCCAGCGCCCGCGCCTCGGATTCGGTCGAGGCTGCGGTCTGAATGCACGCCCGGACGAGGACATCCGAATTGCTCCATCCATGCACGCGAATCGACCCGTTTGCTCCCGGGTTGATCGAATCTGTCGATCCATTCGCGATGCGTTGGTCCCGCGATTCGGCATAACTTACCAGATCGTTTACGTGAAAGTGATTGGCGGAACAGTCGCTATGTCCTGCCGGACTCCACTGTCTCGCGCTGGCTGTGCCTGAGCAAACAAATAGTGCCCCTGCTGCCAATAGAGAAATTACGATTAGGCGTTTCATTGCTGCCTCCTGCGCTGCTTAGACTCGAAAATGCCCGTTGGGTTAGTGGCACTTCGCATTCCAGGCAGGATGGCCATGCTGTCAAGTACTTACCTTGCGGCCTTGTTCGCTCGTGGGATTTTGCTGGTTCGATAAAGAACAAACGAACCCGGCTATTTCGACACAAACGGCTGCGGCGGAGGTTGCGAGCTGCGGGAATATCCATGGACCGCCGAGCGTTTTGCGCCCAGCCGGTGTGCTTCATCGCTCATCGCGTGCACCCCGCTCGCATCGATCCAGCGGTTGTAGAAATTGAATAACGAGCAAACCGTGATGGCGTAATAGATCGCCTCATCCGTATACCCGGCCTCGTGCAGTGTGTCGATATCCGCCGGTCCAATGGTGACGGATTCCTCATTGACCTTGTGGACGAATCGAAACAGCGCCTTCTCCGGCTCGGAGAGCAGGGAAGTCTCCACATCGGCAAGTACGCTCTCCACCAGCTCGCGATTCCCGAGCAGTTCCGCCGCGACCGCGGCGTGCGATTTCGTTCAAAACGGGCAGTCGTTGCGGTGCGACGTATACGCCGCGATCAGCTCCCGAATGCCTGGTGAGAGCGGCGCTGGCTCGCGCATGATCTCCTGCGTGAATCGCTCTAAGTGAACGGTCGCCTGCATCTTGAACGAAAACATATGCAGGATCTGCGGATACTCCGGCCCCGAGCGCTTCATCATGTCAATCGCCCGCGTGTAGTTATCGTCTCCGCGATGCTGCTCGACGTCTTTCAAAAACATGGGGTCCATGCTGTTTTTCGTCCCTGCTTAGAAGAGAAATTTGAGTGCTAACTGCATCAGACGTGGAGGTCCCGCCTGCAAAATTTGTCCGAAGGCAGGCGATTCGATGTCATTCTCAGGCAATCCGAAGTTCGGATGATTCAATAAATTGAATACCTCCGCGCGGAACTGAAGCCGCTTTCCTTCGCTGACCTCAAAATATTTAAACAACGATGCATCGATATCCGCAACGCCCGGTCCTCGAATCGCATTCCGTCCCTCGTCGCCGAATTGACCCGCTTGCGTGACTGGATCAAGCTGCAGAACCGCCGAGCGGCTGACCCATTCGTTCGGTGTATGCGGTCCGGCGTTCGCGATTCGCGATCAGGTCTGGACGGCTGGAATAAAAGCCAGTGATTTCCGGCGCGCTTCCCTGCAGCGAAATGTTCGCGCTGTCGTAAACCGTGAAGGGTGTTCCGGATGAGAAGCTCGCGATGGTGTTGAGTTGCCATCCATTCAGCACGGCCCGTGCGACACGGCCGCCCTGCGGCAAACTTGGCAAGAGATAGGTGCCGCTCAATACGAATCGGTTGGTCGCATCGAACAGCGACGGCCCGTGTTCGGCCCTCAGATCGAAGGGATTCTGTGCCAGATCGTTTTCGCCGGCAACCAGGGTTGGAGCAGAACCCGCCAGGTTCAGCGAGGATACGTAATCGAGGCTCTTCGACCACCAATACGATGCCAGAAACCCCAGGTTGTGCGTCAGCCGGCGCGAAAGCGCGGCCTGAAAGGCGTGATAGGTGGAGCTGTTGTTGTCTGCGATCAGCCCGACGGAAGCAAATGCACAAGAACCCGTCGAGCAGTCCGCATACTCGCGCCGCTGATCCGCATTCTGTTGTGTTGCTCCCGGTTCGTCAACGGATGGATTCGCCTCGATAAATCGTGGCAGGTGGGTCCCTTTATTCCCCACATACCGCAGGTCGAGCAGATAGGAGCCGCCCAGCACACGCTCGATCGAAAAATTCCAGTTCTGCGAGTACGGTGGCAGCATGCCCGATTGCACAGTGAGCACGGTTGCCGGGCGCACAAAACTTTGGGTCACGAACGGTGGAGTTTGGCCGTTGTAAGGATCTGCGAAATTCAGTCCCGGACCGGGGAGTTGATACGCCTCGGTCCACGGCAGCGCACTAACGCCGGCTTGTATCGGACCTCCGGTGCCATTGGTGTATCCGTCATAGAAGATTCCATAACCGGCGCGAACCGTCGTGCGCCCGTTTCCGAACGGATCCCACGCGAACCCGATGCGCGGCATAAATTCGTGATAGTCGACTGGAGCAATACCCGCCGGGACCCCCGCATCGCCGGGAAACAGCAGACCTGCGGGAGCATTCGGCATGATTTGCGACTGCTGGCCCGGAGCCCAGGCGTTCAAACGATTTCGAATCTCGGTATACGGCGTATTGACTTCATAGCGCAAGCCATAGCTGATGGTGAGATGGGGCGTCGCGCGCCACTCGTCTTGCGCGTAACCCGCCGCGATCCACTTCCGTAACCCGCGATTGAAATCGCCGCCGCCCTGGAAAAATTGAACCGGCTGCCCAAGCAGGAAGCTCGCAAACGAATCACTGGCCGGAAAGGGAGCGAAGACGAAAAATCCGTTGGTCGCAATCCCGAGCAGCACATTGATCTGCTGGCGGTCCAGATCGCCGCCAAATTTGAAGTTGTGGCGCCCGCGCGTGGTCGCCAGCGAATAGTAAGCCTGATAGTCGTTCTGGTATGTGTTTTGCGGTCCCGTGATCGGATTGCCCACATCCGCATAGCCACTCACGATCAGGTAAGGAACGCCGGTGGAAGCGGCCAGCGTGGGTTGATACTGAAATCCCAGACTGCTCGCGGGCATGTGATTCTGAGCGCTTTCGTACAGGAATACGTTGCGGAAAAAGGCCACTCGCAGCGTTTGCACGGTTCGCGGTGAAAACAGGTGTACGTGCGAAATGGTGGCGGAATTGGTGCTGATGGCGTCCGCGACGGGAAATCCGGGAACGTTGGAGCCGTTAATCGGCAGCGGGTCCAGCATGTTGAGTTTCGACGTGCCAAACCGCGCGAAGATCTGATCGCCATTCCCAAAATAATGGTCGGCGCGGAAGCCGCCTTGATCGTAATCGTTCGTCAGGATCTGAGTGGACGAGAACAAGCCCGGCGCAATGTTGCCCAATGGGTAAAGCGCTTCCGCCTTCAGCGCAATCGAGCTGATCAGGAAGGGCGGAATCTGGTTTCCTGGAAATTGTTGCCCGGTGAATTCATTGATCAGCGGTATTGGTCGGCCGGTGTTCGGATCGGTCAAGCCGGAGAAATCGCCGCGCCGTTCCGCCGCTGTCGGCACAATCGCGGCCTGTGTCTCTCCCTGGCGATCGCGCTGGCCCTCATAGTAGACGAAGAAGAAATCCCGATTCCGCCGCACGGGTCCGCCGAGCGTCGCCCCGAATTGATTCTGATGCAGCGGCTCCGTCGTCGCTGCGAAGAAATTCCGCGCATCGAAGGCGCTGTTGCGCAGGAACTCGTAAAGCGCGCCGTGGAATTCGTTGCTGCCGGATTTCGTGATTACGGTTGTCGTCGCCCCGCTGGTCTCGCCATACTCGGCCGGCGCATTCGATGTGAGTATCCGAAACTCCGCCACCGCGTCCACCGGCGTTCGCAGTGCGAAGCCCCCGTTCACCGAATCCACATTACCGACTCCGTCGAGCAGATAATTGTTCTCCTCCGGTGGCTGGCCGTTCACTGCGTAGGCCTGACCGCTGCGCAAAATTCCGCCTGCCTCCGCGAGGCCGAATGTCATGGGCGCAACGCCAGGCTGCAGCAGACCGAGTTGCGTCAGGTTGCGTCCATTCAGCGGAAGGTCGGTCGCCTCCCGGGCCGAGACAACATTGCCCAGCGTGGAGCTTACATCCACCGTCGCCGCATCTGCCGTTACGTTTACCTGGCTGGTCTGCGCCGAAATCTGCAACGTCACAGGAAAGCTCACGCTGCGGCCCACATCGATACGAATGCGGGTCGCGCGAAACTCCGAGAATCCCGGCGCACTCACGCGTAACTCGTATTCGCCGACGGTCAGATACGAGAAGCGGAACGTGCCGTCTTGTTCTACGGTCTCCTTCGCCGCCAGTCCCGTACTTGTGCTGCGAACGGTGACTTGGGCATTTGGTACCCGCGCGCCGGAAGGGTCGGTAATCTGGCCCTCCAGAATGCCCGTTGGATCCTGTGAAAACGCCAGCGCGCCGAAAAACAACAGCGCGGGCATGCTACGGGTAACCGCTCTTACAAAGACCCTCATGCTAGTTTCAGCGAGAGTAGCAGGATCTTACGATTCCGTCTTGAACCTTCAGAGGGACGTCCGGCTCATTCTTTCGATCTAGCATCGCGCCGGGCAAAGGCGAGACAATCTGTTATAAGTCATTCCAAGCATCAGCCCATGCGCCACATCGGCCGTCATACAGCCGCAACTTGTCTTCTCTGCGTCGTCACTGTCCACGCGGCTGCACTAGATGCTCAGTTTGGGCGCCAGACCTGGCAGGCGGAGAATGGGCTCCCACAGAACACCGTCCACGCTATCGTGCAATCGAGCGATGGGTACATCTGGGTAGGAACGGAAGGAGGCTTGGCGCGGTTCGATGGCGTACGTTTCGCTGTTTTCAATGCCCAGAACACTCCTGCGCTGAAAAGCAACAATATTCGCGCACTGCTGGAGACTCGCGATGGCGCGCTGTGGATTGCGACCGCGGACGGCATCGCACGTTGGTACCAGGGACGTTTCACCGGATTCGGCGCTGTGGACGGCCTTCCGAGCAGCAATGTTTTGTCGCTGTTTCAAGACGCTTCGGGGACTCTGTGGGCCGTAACCGCTGCCGGCTTGGCGCGCTTGTCTGGCAAGCGATTTGAGCCTGCTCCCGCCAGCCCCTCTGCCGATTCCCGAACAACTCAATCCATCGCCTCGATCACTGGTTTGCCGGTGAAGCAAATCACGGCATCGTTTGACGACCATCACGGCACGATATGGGTCGGCACCGAAAACGGACTCACCAGAATCGTGCACGGTGTCCTCGCTCCTTTGCGTCCCGACGCATCCTTTGCGGGAGAAACCATTTTGGCCATCGCACAGGATCGCGAGGGCAGTCTTTGGATCGGTACCGAGTTGAATGGCATAAGCATTTTGCGCGCGCAAAAATTCCAAACCTTCACGGCTCGCGAAGGCTTGCCCGATGATCTGATCCGTTGCGTTTTTCAAGATCGAGGCGGTGTGGTTTGGATCGGCACCGACGCGCATGGTCTGGTGCATTACCAGGACGGCAAGTTCACCAACATCACCACACGAGATGGTCTCGCGAGCAATGTGATTCTTTCGCTCGCGGAGGATTCCGATGGCGCTCTGCTCGTCGGCACGCCCGATGGCCTGAATCGAATCCGCAATAGAGCGATTTCTTCTATTACCTCTGCCGATGGCTTACCGGATGATTTCGTCCGATCGATTGCCGCCGCTCCCGACGGATCGGTCTGGATCGGTACGCGCCGCGGCCTTGCTCGTCTCAACAAACAACAAATCAGGGTTTACACCACTGCGAATGGATTGGGCAGCGATCTGATCGGCAGCTATCCTTCCGGAGAGCGGAAACGATCTTTGGGTCGCCACGCTGCACGGTTTGTCGCGCTTCCATGACAATGCCTGGACTACCTACACAACGCGGAACGGTCTTTCGAGCGACGTCATCACCGCGCTCTATCTCGATTCGGAAGGTGTTCTGTGGATTGGAGCCGAGGGCGGCGGCCTCAATGCATTTTCTGGCGGCAAATTTGTTCGCTTTCCCGCTTTCCTCGGTCTGCCGCAAGTCATCTACGGCATCGCCGAAGATCCCGACGGCAAGCTCTGGATGTCCTCCAATGCGGGCATCTTCTGCGTCAGCAGGAAAGAACTTCTTGCATGGCAGCGGCGTCCCTCCATAGCGCCGGCTGTCATGTCCTACGGCGCCAGTGACGGATTGCGCATCGATCAATCGAGCGGCGGCGGTCATCCTGCGATTTGGAGGGCGCAAGATGGCGCCCTCTGGTTCGCTACGGTAAAAGGTGCGGCGCTTCTGCGGGCATCGGCCGCGCGCGTCAACTCGTTGCCTGTTCCCGTCGTCGTCGAGTCTGTTTCTGTGGACGATCGGGCTTTCGATCCCGCAGATCTTTCCGCGATTGCACCCGGCCATTCGCGCGTTTCGTTCGAATATGCCGGATTGAGCTTCATCGCTCCGCAGAAAATTCGTTTCCGCTACAAGCTCGAAGGGCTCGATCGCGATTGGATCGATGCCGGCACTCGCAGAATCGCCTACTACACAAACCTGCCGCCCAGGAGCTATCGTTTTCGCGTGCTGGCCCGCAACAATGAAGGTGTTTGGAATGAACGCGGAGCGAGTCTGGCCTTTCGCGTCGAGCCGCATTTTTACCAGACCGTCTGGTTCGACACTCTTTCGCTCGCTGCCCTGGCGCTCCTCGCCTGGTCTGTTTATCGTTGGCGAGTCAGGCAGGTCGAAGCGCAGTTCGCTGCCGTTCTGCAGGAGCGAAATCGCATCGCGCGCGAAATTCACGATACGCTCGCGCAAGGTTTCGCCGGAGTCTCGCTGCAGTTGGAGTTGGTGTCCCGTCTGCTCGCCTCCTCGACCGAGGCTGCGCGGGAGCATTTGGACGAAGCTCGTGTGCTGGTCCGCACCAGTCTGAGTGAAGCGCGGCGTTCCATCTGGGACCTACGCTCGCAGTCAGCGGAAAATCGCGATCTGGCCGCGCGCATTTCAAAAATCGCCCAGCAAGTTGCCTCACCCGGCCAAGCCAAAGTGAAGCTTCACGTGCGCGGCGCATACCGCCCGCTTGCCCCGAAGGTCGAGGACGAGCTCTTGAAGATTGCGCAGGAGGCCGTCACTAATGCAGTCCGCCACGCTGACGCGGAGCACATCGATATAGAATTGGCATTCGAAGCAAAGAAAATGCGCATGACCATCGCCGACGACGGACAAGGCTTCACGCATCAGCCGAATTCCTCCGGGCCGGACGGTCACTTCGGACTGCGCGGCATGCGCGAGCGCGCCGAAGCCATCGATGCCGACCTCCAGCTCCAATCTTCGGCCGGGAAGGGAACCACTGTCAGCGTGGAAACGCCTGTATCGTGAGCGAACCCATCCGCATACTCGTGGTCGAGGATCATCATGTCGTGCGCCAAGGTCTGGTCGCGCTCATAAAGACAGTGCCGGATATGACCGTCGTCGCGGAAGCCGCGGATGGCTCGCAAGCGGTCCAGTTATTCCACCAACACCGGCCCGATGTGACGCTCATGGATTTGCGACTGCCCGGCCTCGGTGGCGTGGAGGCCATTACGGAGATCCGGCAGGACTTTCCAGCCGCGCGCATTATCGTGCTGACCACGTTCGATGGGGACGAAAATATTTTCCGCGCTCTTCAGGCCGGCGCTCGCGGTTATCTGCTGAAAGATATGTTCGGCGAAGAACTGATGCAGGCCATCCGCACCGTTCATGCGGGAAAAACCAGCATTCCGCCGCCCATTGCGCAACGTCTTGCAGAACGCATGGGCGGCCCATCTCTCACCAACCGCGAGCTGGAAGTGCTGAAACTCGTCGTCGTGGGGAAAAGCAATAAGAATATCGGAGCTACGCTCTCCATCTCGGAAGCTACCGTGAAAACTCACATCAACAGCATTCTCAGCAAGCTCGGCGTTTCGGATCGTACGCAAGCCGCCACCACCGCGCTGCAGCGCGGGATTGTCCAATTGCCAGAGTTGCCATGACGCGCAGAACCTGCCTCTTCGCCCTTTTCGCTATTCTCGTCGTTTATGCCGCAGGAGCGTGGCGAGCCGCAACGGAAGCCGAATTAAAGAGCGTGATTCCCGCGCGCGCTCCGGTCGAAAAAGAACGAATCGAGACCGAATTTCGAACCGCTTCCGGCATTACCGACGGCAAGGGCAGATTTGTCGCGGGCGTGGTGCTTATCACGGCCGGCTACTCGGCGGAAGGTAAGTATTCGCATTTTTTCGTGACACAGGTTCCCATTCAGTTCAACCAGCTCTCGCTGAAGCCCGGCGAATACGTCTTCGGCTGGCGCCGCGATTCCGATGATTCGCTGTCCGTCACGTTCTATGTAGCGCAATCCGGCGCGCGCGTCGGTAGTGTAGAAGCGGTACGCAACAGCCGGATCGGAAAAATTCAATCGTTCCAGGTGCAGTCTCCCAGCGAAAAGCCGCTGATTCTGATTGGGAGATTCGCGTTTCCCTACAAGCTCGGCGATTGAGCGAAGCCGCAAGGCAAGCGTCCATCGAAAGTTGTATATCAAAATCAATCGTCGGGTTCTAGCCGCAATTTCGAATTCCGCTTATCCTTCATATACAAACCCCCTTGGAAGTTAAGACCAAACATTAGGCGCGGCACGCAAGTGACCGCGCCACCCCCCTCGTTAAGAATCCCGTCAAACTGACCTGAAAACCACGGATACTGCTTCGGATTTTTCCGGCATTGTTCAATGGTCAGGAAATTGCTACTATTCCGGGCACGACGGCTGCCATGCCTCACTCCGAAGGGCGCTTTGCAAATAAAGTTGTCTTGATTACAGGCGGAAGCTCGGGTATTGGGCGAGCGGCTGCGTTGGGCTTCGCCCGCGAGGGTGCCCGTGTCGTTATCGCCGCACGCGGCGTTGAACGCGGTCAGAATGTGCTCTGCGAAATTGCCTTGGAAGGCGGCACAGCGGTGTTCATTCCCACCGATGTTTCGCGGGCAGATCAGGTGAAACAGCTGTTCGAACAGGCCATTGAAGATTTTGGACGTCTCGACTGCGCCTTCAATAACGCAGCCGCGGTCGCGACATCACATCTTGCGGCGACGGCCGAGCTGACGGAAGAGCAATTCGACGAATCGATTGCCGTGAATCTCAAGAGTGTCTGGCTGTGCATGAAAGAAGAGATACAGATCATGCTGTCCCAATCCCCTCGCGGGGGCGCCATTGTCAATACATCGTCGGTGAATGGCTTGGGTGGTTCCCGCTCGAACTCGTTCTACTCAGCCGCGAAGGCCGGCGTGCTGGGCCTGACAAAATCCGCCGCACTCGAATACGCGAGCTCAAATATTCGTGTAAATGCGCTGGCTGCAGGCGCTTTTCGCACGCCCATGCTCGAAGGCTTGATGGATTTTCTAGCTGCCGGCGATGTCGCCAAACGCGAGCACATCGAGAACCGCTTCAATTCGCTCATCGCCCTGGGTCGCATCGGTGAGCCCGAAGAAGCCGCGCAAGCCGTCCTCTGGCTCTGCTCAGACGCTGCCTCCTACGTGACGGGCAACACCATGATCGTCGACGGCGGCCTGACGTCATTGTTCCGATAGCCACAGCTATAGGTTTTTATATTCCGCCTTGGCCTGTTTAAGCATCGGAATGTCAGGGTCGGCGTTTTTCCACAAGCCAAAGAAATCCTCGTAGGCGATCTTGGCTTTCTCCTTGTAACCAGCCATTGCAAACGCCCGCGCCAGTTGAAGTCGCGCCGCGGCGCCTACAGGATCCGCTAAAACTATCCCACGATGATCGACAACTTTCTTGAACTCGGCCGCGGCAGCAGTGCCCTGATGCAGCGCCAGATAGGCGTCACCGCGCGCGTAGGCGGAATACAGGCTTCCAAAGAAGGCAAAGAGGCTGATCCCGGGTTCTGCCAACTCGTCGGGAATTGCAGCTTGCAGCTCTTCTATCGCTCGCGAAGGCTCGCGCCGGTTCAGCTCAATCAATCCGCGAACGGTAGGCAAATAAGTGAATTGGACAAACGTGTCTTCGGGAAAACGTTTCTCCAGATCGCTCGCGAGCGCTTGCGCCCGAGGACGGTCGCCTGTAATTGCCAGCGCGAGAGCAGCCCCGTATTCGACATCTCGCCCCTTGGAAGACGCGAGCGCTTGCAGAGTCTTTTGCTTGGCCGCAGAAGCATTTCCGAACAACGCCTCCCATACTGCGCCTGCTGTTTGGTACGTCGCGGCTCTTTCACGCTGGCCCGCGTGCTCAGCCAAATCGATCGCATCGCGTGACATCTTCCTCGCGAGCTGTATTTGACCGGAACGAGCCAGGAAGAGCGCCTGCGAGTTGGACAGGGCGTCCTCTGCACCGGGCCGACCGCGAGCGTGAGCCGCTGCTTGTTCCATCCCCTCCTCGTCACCGCACAGAAATGCTGTGTAGTACCGGAGCAGAAGAAGATCAGGCGTGTCTAAGTTGCGTGTAAAGGCACGCTGAAGGACCTTCGCTGCTTCAGCGGGCCGGTCCAAATATAAATTCGCAAATCCCAACGCCGCGTAACTGGGCGCCATATCCGGATCGAGTGTGATCGCTTTATGCGCTTCTTGTATCGACTCGTCAAATTTGCCCGAGCCTTGATCGATGGTTCCTGCCAAGGTTCCGTAAGCGGTCGCATCCCGAGGGTAGGCTTGCGCCCACAACTCGGCTACCTCGCGCGACCTTTGCAGGTTTCCAAGCACCTGCCGCTGGTAATTTACCGCGATATAAAACTTCTCTCGATCGCTTGTGCGATTCCTCAACTCATACGCCTTCTGAATGCTGTCCCTGGAGAGCACATACTCGCCCAGATTCGAATAGCAACGCCCTAGGTGCGAGTGCGCCATTGCGAATTGCGGATCGAGTTCGACTGCCAACCTTCCGTAGGGCACCGACGCGGCACAACCCCGCGCGTATCCAACTTTTATCGAGGCGGTATACGCCTTCAATGCTTCAAGCGACGGCGTTGTGACCTCCATCAGCGGCACGTCGTGCTTCTGCAGACTTGGACCCGATTCACCCATTCGCGATCTGAATCGGCGAGCGATCCGGCTCAATGCATCGAGGACATCTTCTTTTCTTTTTACTTGCACTTGCTCGTTATCGAGCACCTCTCCATTCGCACAATTCTTTGCTTGAAAGCTCAGCACGTATTCACTTCCGAGGCTCGCAATCGAACCCTCCAGTACGGCCGCACTTGCTGTCCGCTCGCAGACTTCGAGCGCCAGCTCGGGGGTCAACGGGTCGTCGTCCGATCGCTTCATCAGCTGCAGTGTATGCCGGATGCGTGCATCGGAGATCAGGCTAATGAATGGGGATTGCTCCAGCTGTATGGTCAATCCTTGCCGAAGCGTTTCGTCGAAGACCGGGTCTCCTGTCTTGTTAGCGACATCGGCAATCACGACCGTGTCCTTATTAGTCAGTTTCTTTGCCGGTTGCCAACGAGCCGCGAGAAATGTAACGCTGGCAACGGCCAACACCGCGCCCATAACAAGAACAATCGGCTGCCGTAAAAGCCTGGCAAATGTCCCCACCCGCCCTGGCATAGACCTGGCGTCAATAGCCGGCGTGCTCTGCAGTCCCTTCCCGGGAATCTCAATGACTTCTGCGATAAAACGGTAGCCGCGTTTGGGGATCGTCTCGATGAATCGTGGCGACGCACTGCTCTCCCCCAGCAGCTTGCGCAAAACAGAGACGTTGAATGCGAGATTATTCTCCTCCACGAAAATGTCGGGCCAGACCTGCCGCATCAGCTCCTGTTTTTCCACGATGTGCCCGCGATTCTCGACCAGCGAGACCAAGACGTCGAAAGCTTTCGGAGCGATAGCAACCGGATGTCCAGCATTCTCGAGGGTCCGTTCGCCGATATCGAGCCGGAATTCGCCGAACCCGTAAACCCGCTTTTCCACCAACGAGTTACACCTCCTTAGCGCGTCCTCATAACTTTCTCATAGATTTCTAAACTCCGTAGGGCAGCGAGTCGCAGCACCATAGCGGCATGCGATCTTCGAAGAATTTCTTGATCTCGATTGCGCTGCTATCGGCAGCCATTCCGGCCAGCGCCGACACGGCCGTTTATGTAGTCACCAGCAACCAGCAGTTTGGCGCTTTCGATATAAGCACCGGCACTTTCACTCCAATAGGTCCAGGCACGCCGGAAGCGGAGTCCGGCCTGGTTCCGGGGCCGGCTGGGAATCTGCTGACGCTAACCGCGTCCGGCAATCTGGACGCCATCAATCCGGCAACCGGCCAGGTCGTCTCCAGTCTTCCAACCGGGTTGGGCAACTGTACCGCGCCGGTCCCGGGCCAATGCGGGCCCACTTCGGCGAATACTCTTGCCGAAGTCGGAGGCGTCCTTTATGCCACAGATTACCTGAACAAGCTGTACAGGATTAGTCCGACGACAGGCGCTAAGACCTTCGTCGCATCGACGGGCGTTCCACCGGTTTCGCCCTTGGTGCCTTTCAGCACAAACCCGGACGGATCGTACAACTTTTTCGGCGAAGCGTTAGTAGGCGCGAATGGAAAGCTGTACGCCACGTTCTTTACCGGGACTTTGGATCCCACAACCTTCGCGCCAACACCGGTAATGCCGGATCATCTATACGAAATTGATCCGGCGACGGGCGCCACGACAAACTTGGATCCAACCACGCCCACAACTTTTACTCTTGACACGATTGTCGATGTGAATGGCACTTACTACACGTTTGCGAATGGATTCGGCGATCTGGACACAATCGACCTGGCGAACGGAGCAACGACGACGGTTGGAAACTACGATCCCGGAAGCACTGGATTAATATTCGGCGCGACACCCACTCCGGAGCCAATGTCAATCGCACTCGTCGCCGTCGGCATCGCTATTCTTCTGGCCAGGCGGCGGGCAGCAAACCTCAGGCGAATCGCAGCCTTGCGGAGCGCTTCGCGCGCATAGCGCCTGGTTGCAAGCGCTCAAAATACATCCGGAAACAGGTGAGATAATCCTCTTCGGATGACGAGGCGCGAGCTTCTCGTATCGACAGCCGCAGTAAGCGTGTGTTCTGCCGCCGGGCAAACCTCCACGCTGTCGGTCGAAGGATACATCTTTCAGCAGTACGCGCAATCTTTGCATCGACCGCCTGAAAGATGTGATCGATCAGGTGTTGCCGATGGCCCGATCCGCAGGATTTCATAACATCGAGCTGAACCCGGCGTTCTTCGCGCCCGGAGATGCGGGAGAAGTTTTCTCGCTATCAAATCGCAAGGCCTTCGCATGCCTTCTTTATATGTAGGCGGCGCGATGCACGAAAGAAGCGGAGCGGATCGGACCATTGCAACCGCTCTCGAGCTCGGCAATCTCTGCGTCCCGTTCGGTTGCAAGGCGATCGTAAACAATCCGGATCCTAAACGCGGCGATGCGCCGAAGACGGACGCTGAATTAGACGTGCAGGCCGAGCTCGCTGAATCGTATGGGCCGCACTCTGGCGCAGCACGGGTTTGACCTGCGCGTACACCACCATACGCCGCAATTGGCGCAGAACGCACGTGAGTGGCGGCACATCCTGCATCACACCGACCCTGAATATGTTCACATCTGCGTGGATGTGGATTGGGCCTATGAAGGTGGATTCGCGCCGATCCCATTCTTGCGCGAGGTAGGGGAGAGGCTCCGTGAAATTCATGTACGCAGCGCCAGGAATAAGGTATGGCTGGAAGATTTGGAAGACAGCGATATCGACTACCACAAGGTTGCCGAGTATCTGAAGCAGGAGCGGTTCGCTCCACTCATTGTTGTGGAATTAGCCTATCGTCCTAACACAGTAGTTACTCGACCTTTGGAACAGGACTTACGGTTGAGCCGCACCTATGCGGAGCGGATTTTCGGAGTGAAAGCCAATGCATAACTTACAATCGACGCGCCGGCGTTTCCTGGGCGCCGCGGCAGGGCTCGCGTGTACCAGTGCGTTTGGGTTCGAGCGGACAATCCCGCTACGCCTCGGAATCACCGATTGGAATCTGAACTTGGGCGCCAACCCGGAAGCTGTGCCCAAAGCGGCTGAGCTCGGCTTTCCAGGAGTGCAGATCTCATTCGGTCGAGAGCTGGTGAACGGCAAGATGCCCGTCGACCAGCCAGAAATGATTAGCCGCTACCTGAGCTTGTCTCAGCAACACCATGTCGTGCTCGACGGCACGTGCGTTGACCGGTTGCACGACAACGGTTTGAAGAGCGATCGCTTAGCTCCAAGATGGGTTTCCGATGCGATCCGGCTTAGTCGGGACCTGAAAACGACTGTTCTTCTCCTGCCCTTTTTCGGACGGTGGGCCATCAAGACGGAGGCCGAACAGCAGCGTGTCGGCGATGCGTTGCGCGAGCTTGCGCCGGAAGCGGAAAAGGCCGGGATCATTTTAGGGCTCGAAGATACGATCTCGGCTGAAGATAACGTTCGCATCATGGAGAGGTCGCGGTCGAAGAATGTGCTGGTGTACTACGACGTCGGGAATTCGACCGAAGCGGGATTCGACGTCGTTAAGGAAATCCGCTGGCTCGGGAAAGATCGCATCTGCCAGTTTCATTTCAAGGACAATCCGCATTTTCTCGGCGAGGGCTCAATCCAATTTGGGCCTGTGGTGCAGGCGATCCGGGATATTGGATGGTCCGGTTGGATCAATCTGGAGACCGATGCGCGGCCGGGCAGCCTCGATGCCGATCTGCGACAGAATCTCGGGTATCTGCGACGGCTGGTGGATCAAGCGTATGCCTGACGCGGGTGCGTGACGACGCTTGCCTTTGACAAGGATTGCAACCGAATGCGAATGAAGCAATCCTGCGCAACGCCATGCGCGGAGGTGCGGCCTATCGGTTGAACTGGTTCGATGCCCACCTCTGGTCCTACGCGGAACATTGCGGCCTCCCGATCATTTTTAGCGAAGATCTTCAGCACGACCGGCTTTACGGCACTGTGCGCGTGGTGAACCCGTTCCTGGGCTTACGGTAAAGGTCCTCGGCCAAAGGGGCTATCCTTTCGATTCCGCCATGAACTTTTTATGCAGCGGCCGGATGGATCGCTGACTTTGCGTGCGCTTGTGCACTACAGAAGCACGATTGTATATATGGGTATCGACATACTGGCCGCAGGAATTTGCATGATCGTGGTGGGCGTTTGGAGTTTCAGAAATGGCAGATCCTGGCTAATCGCGCTGAGTGGACTTGCTCTACTGCTCTCGGGGCGATCTTTACTTTCTGGACCGGTCCTCTCGCGTTTCGTACGGTCGCGGTTTTGATCTTCGTAATGGCGCTGAGCCTTGGCCTTTATGAAGTGGCAACCGCACGAACCTTTCGGCGTCATGCTGCGGACGAATGGCTTCTCGCCGCGGCCGGAGTGATCTCGCTTGGTTTCGGCTTCGTGTTTCTTGCCTTCGTGTTTTGCTGAATCAAACTGGATCCAACCTCACCCACTCCAAGACACGCCTAGTAAGCGGGTGCAACCGGTCACCGAAGCGGCGACGAACTGACCTAGGCGTTCTGCTGAGCGGCCTTACGGGCCTCCGCGGAGTCGAAGCTTTCGCCGTATATTGCCGGCACCTTCGCTCCCATCGGCCGCAGGTACATGGACAACTGCCCGCGGTGATGAATCGAATGATGCAGCAGAAAGTCCAGGTACATCACGGCAGGCAGTTGGAACAGGCCCCGGAAGTCTAGGGTTTTGGCCAACTGGGTACCCGAGAGTGTGGTCAGCTTTTGTAA
The DNA here is from genome assembly GCA_963722935.1 of uncultured Acidobacteriaceae bacterium. Lineage (GTDB taxonomy): Bacteria > Acidobacteriota > Terriglobia > Bryobacterales > Bryobacteraceae > Bog-105. Next base: position 495,539 of record CAVROY010000008.1, read on the forward strand.
ACGCCGCTCAAACTCGTCCGTGTACCAGCGATTCAGATGTTCCGAATTCTTAATGGAATCCGGACGAGGATTGGGGGCGAGATCGAATTCGCCTGCTGCCACAGCGCCCGTGAACAGCATTTCCGCCGCCACGATGTGCCACGCGAGATCTAATGCGCTTTTGCAGATTCCGTCCGGGCGATAATCGCCCTTATCCGGCGGGATCGCTTCGATGATGCTCCGGGTGATGCGATGTTCGTTCTTGAGCGCCGGCAGATAAACGCCATGCAGCAGGAAATCGGCTTGATCGGGTTGAATTTGAGGCATCGTACAGAGAATAGCTCAAAGGCGTATCGGTGGTCGAGGCCCGTTGGCCTAGCGCCGGACGATCACTTCCCGGAGGTGATCGCGAGTGAGGAAAAACTTGAGCGAGGCGGCGTCCTGGAAGAGCTTTTCGAGAGAGCGGTTGTTGAAATATTGGCTGCGCTGGTAAGCGATTCCGGCGCGGGTAGCTTGCAGAAGGGTTTTGTTGTCCTGGATGCGGTAATTGTAAACCGGGACTCGGGTCGCCTTATCGTCGGCATTGAAAAACGTGAGCATGGAGCCGCCGGGCCGCATGACGCGCAGTAGCTGAGCGACGGTTTGCTCGAGCAGCGGAGAGCTGAGGAACTGCAGCGCATCCCAGACCAGGGCGCCGTCGAAAGAACGATCGGGAAACGTGAGCGTCTGGTCCAGAAAGCGCTGGGCCTTGCTCGCGGCCTGCTGCGCATCCAGAAAATCGGGTCCAAAGCTTTCGAGCATGGTCCCAATGATGTCGTCAGACGAAATGCGATGACCCAAGCCGGTGATGAAAGTAATGTTCGCCTGGCTGGCGCCGGACATGTCCAGAATCGAAAGATTTTCGGAGGTGCGCAGCAACGAACAAAACTGATCGAACCCGCTGCTGTGGCGGGCCAGAGCAGGCGAGTCTTTTGGGGACGGTTTATCGGAGACTCCCTTGAGGGCGCCAAATCTCATAGTGCATTCGCCAGGGAAACGCCGGACGAGGGGCGTGCAGGAAATCCGGGAGAGCGCCCGAGACGGAAATGGCTCGACCGCTCCCCCAGACGCTTACTTAATTGAACTCGCCGCGCCGACAGGGGTGGCGTTCGAGGAAAGCACCGGTTGGGAGTTGGGCTGCGGCGACGTCTGGGTCTGCGGCGCCGGTTGTGCTGGCTTGGCCGCGGGAGCAGCTTTGGAAATATCGATGCTGCCTTTGAAATACGCTCCGTCTTCGATGACGATGCGGCTGGTCTTGATGTCGCCGACCAATTTGGCTTCCTTCTTGATATCGATCTTGTCGGTGGCGTCCACATTGCCCTGAATGGAGCCGTGGATAATGATCTCGCGAGCTTTCAAACCGGCCTGAACGCGGGCGTTTGGACCAATGGTCAGGCGGTGTTCGTGACACTCGACCGTGCCCTCGACTTCCCCATCGATGGTCAGGTCCTCGCGGGCAAATATCTGGCCCTTGACGGTGACGTTCTTGCCTAAAGCGGCAGAACTGCGGTTGGTAGCCGTATCGGGCTCATAAGTTCTGGTGGGCGATGACATGGTGCTAATTTCTCTCCTCTGAGGTTCCACCGCTGGCGCGGCGGGCGCTGCCGGTACGCCAGCGGGCCTCTCCGGCCTCTGCGGCATTTCGTCTTCTCGTCGTTTACTCCACATGCAAAGAGTGTCTCCTGGGAAAGCTCCCTTCAATGGTACTACTCCGTTACCAAGTACATATCGGACGGTATAAGCGCCATCTGTAGGGCTCCGAAAAATTGTCCGGGATCTTCCCGAGGGTTTGTTTTGTGATAATTGAAGCGGTGTCCAGGCATCGGGAACTCGAAGCTCGACTTGAGCGAGCCGAGCAGCAGCTTCGCCTTTTCCAGCGCGTCAGCCGGTTGATGACGCGGGATCTGGAAGTCGACGGCGTGCTCAATGAAATCGTGAATTTAACGCGGGATTTTCTCAATTGCGATTCATGCCTGATTTATCTGGTAGAGGAGGGGGAGCTGGTATTGCGCTCCTCGAGTGATGAAAACCAGAAGACGATCGGGCGGGTTCGGCTTCACCTGGACGAGGGCCTGACCGGCTGGGTGGCGCGCGAGCGGCGACTGCTGGCGATTTCGCGCGAGGCCTACACCGACCCAAGATTCAAATTTTTCAAAGACTTACCTCAGGACCGGTACGAGGCTTTTCTGTCCGCGCCCATCATTTCGCAGAACAAAGTGGTGGGAGTGATCAACGTGCAGCACCGGGAACCGCGCGTCCATTCCGGCGCCGATATCGAGATGCTGAGCACGCTGGGCGAACAAGTGGGGTGCCTGCTGGTGCTTTCGCGCCAGAAAAGCTCAGCGCCGGTGGGCGCGCTCGGCCAGTGACGGGTGCCCGTAATAAGGAGAAAGTTTTCGCGGATTGAACAGCTTCGTGCCGGTGATGGGCGTTTCGGCGCTGCTGGTCGCTGTATTCGACGTAGTGTCACCGCCGGGATTCGATTTCACGCATGACAACTCGCCCACAGCGCAGAAATATCTGATTGAAACCATGGGCGGCGGAGTGGCGCTGCTCGATTACAACAACGACGGGTTGCTGGATATCTTCGTCGTAAACAGCGGCCGGCTGACTAGCCCGATGCACGCTCCGGAAACGTTCGACCGGGACGATCCGCGCAACTGGAACCGGTTATACCGCCAGAATCGGGACGGAAGCTTCACCGACGTGACGGAAGCGGCGGGTCTGGCCCACGCCGGAAACGGGAACTATGGAATGGGCGTAGCGGCCGGCGATTACGACAACGACGGCTACACCGATCTCTACGTCACCAGCTACGGCCACAACATTCTGTATCACAACAACGGCGATGGCACTTTTACGGATATGACGGCGAAGGCGGGAGTCGCTGCGGGCGGATGGTCGGTTTCGGCTGGCTGGTTTGACTTCGACAATGACGGCAAGCTGGACCTGTTTGTCACGCGCTACATGGAATGGGACACGGCGCACAGTAAAGTCTGCGCGCGGCAGACCTATTGTCCCCCCATAGCATTCCCGCCGACGACCAGCGTTCTGTATCGAAACCGCGGCGACGGGACCTTCGAGGATGTCAGCGAGCGCTCCGGCATTGCGTCCAAGAAAGGGCGCGCATTAGGCGTTGCGTTCAACGATTACGACAACGATGGATTCACCGACATCTTCGTGGCGAACGATGGCATGGAACAATTCCTGTTCCACAACAATGGAAACGGGACATTCACGGAACGCGCGATGGAAGCCGGCGTATCGTTGACCGACGACGGCAAGCCGTACGCCGGCATGGGCGTAGACTTCCGCGATTACGATAATGACGGCCGGCCGGATATTATCGTGACGAATTTGGCGAAAGAAATTTATGCCGTTTATCACAATGACGGCAACGGCACGTTCAGCTATCGGAGCCTGGAAACGGGCTTGGGAGCGCTGTCGTCCGGAAGCTCGGGCTGGGGTATGCGGCTGGAAGACTTTAACAACGATGGATGGAAAGATCTGTTCGTGGCGCAGAGTCACGTAATGGACAACGTCGAGCAGATCGATCCGTCGCTGCATTATCTGGAGCCGCCTCTGGTTGCGTTGAATCATAACGGCCGGTTCGAGCGTGCAGAGCCGGGCACTCATTTGGCGGTTGCCGGACGCGGCGCGGCCTTCGGAGATTTGAATAACGATGGATGGATGGACGTCGTCATGACGGTCCTGGGCGGGCGTCCGATGATATTTCGGAACCGGGGCGGCAGCGAGCACTGGCTGACTATTGCGCTGCATGGTACGCGCAGTAATCGGGACGGATTCGGCGCGCGCTTGCGAATCAACGGGCAGACACAATACTCGACCTCGGCGGGAAGCTATCTCTCGGCGAGCGACAAGCGCGTCCACTTCGGCCTCGGCTCAGCCGACAAAGCCGACGTTGAAATCTGGTGGCCGTCGGGCGCGCATCAGAAGCTGAATGCGATTCGTGCCGATCAATTTTTAGAAGTCCGTGAGCCGGAGCGGCAGTAATGCTGGCTTTCGTTCTGTGTCTCGGATTGGCGTGGCAAACCGTTTCGCCCGAGGTGGCGCAACACGCACAAGCCGGCGTCGAGGCGCAGAAACAGGGGCGCGCCGACCGACGCCATTGCGGAATTCAAAAAGGTGACGGAGCTGGCGCCGAACCTGGCCGCAGGGTTTGTGAATCTCGGCGCGGCTTACATGCAGAGCCGCGATTATGGAAACGCCATTGCGCCACTGAAGCGAGCTCTGGAGCTGAATCCGGACCTGATAGGAGCGCACCAGATACTGGGTTACGCGTTACTGGCGCAAGGCTACGCCGCCGAATCGATTCCACATTTTGAACAGGCGCACGTTGTGGATGGACTCGGAATCGCGCAGCTCCAAGTCGGCAAATTGCCGGAAGCTGTGGCGAATCTCAGCGCCGCACTGGCAAAACGCCCGAACGATCCCGATCTGCTGTATTACCTCTCGCGCGCGAGCGGGCTGCTGTCCAAAGAAGCGATCGACACGCTCCAAACGGCTTATCCGGATTCGGCGCGCGCACATCAGGCCCTCGGGGAAAATTATGCCGCGCTGCGCCGCGTTCCAGAGGCGGAAAAGGAGTTTCAGGAGGCGCTGCGGCTTCGCCCCGACACTCCCGGGCTGCACCTGGCGTTGGGCGAAGTCTATGCTCGAGGCGCGCAGTGGCCCCAAGCGGAAGAACAGTTTCGCGCAGAAACAAAATCGCAGCCGGGCAATGCGGAAGCGGCCTACCGGGTCGGCGATGCGTTACTTCAGGAAGGAAAAGTGAAGGAAGCGCGTGCGGAGCTGCAGCGAGCGGACCGTCTGCGACCGGCTATGCCGGAGACGCTCTACGCATTGGGCAAGGCTGCTTCGCTCGATGGCGACACTTCGGCCGCTGAAACGGCATGGCGGCAAGTGATCGCAGTCGAGAAGCGAGGTCCGCTTGCGGCGCAGGCGCACTTCGGACTGGCGGCCCTTTATCGCAAGCAGGGGAAGATGGCGGAGGCCGAACAGGAGATGCGAGAGTTCCACAACCTGCAGGATGGCTCGAGGGCTCCTCAAAAATGAGGGAACCGAGACGCCTCTTGCCCCAAACTTCTATACTGGCAATCATGGGGCATCGCGAATACCTTGAGCAGCGCAACGGCGGGTTCTACGTCGCAGGTACGCGTGTCTCTCTCGACTCGATCGTCTATTGTTTCAAAGCGGGTGATTCGCCGGAGACCATTCGCCAGAACTTCTCTTCTCTCAGTCTGGAGCAGGTATATGGCGCGATCGCCTTTTACCTCGCTCATGATCAAGAGGTCAACGCCAACATCCGTGAAGGCGAAGAAGAGATCCGGCGCTCCGTACCGCATTTGAGCGAAAGCAAGCCTGAACTCTACGCGCGTCTCGAGCGTGCCCGCCACGAACTCGCCGGACAGGATCTGACGAAACACTGAGCATTCGTTTTCAGGCCGATAACGACCTGAAGAGGATCATCGTGGACGCTACGCTGCGTCGCGAACGGGGCATTGATTTTCAAACTGCTCAAGCGGTGCATCTGGGCGGCCTCAACGATGAAGCTGTTCTGCGCCTCGCGGCGTCGCAATCCAGAATACTTGTAAGCCACGATAAGCGAACTATGCCGCGAACGCTTGCTTCCTTCGTCGAATTGGGTGGCACGAGTCCGGGAGTGCTGCTCGTTATCCCTCAGAGCGCGGCGATCCGCGAGGTGATCTAGACATTGATCCTGATCTGGGCAGATGACCGTCCAAACGACTGGAACAATCTGATCGTTAAAATCCCGTTTTGAAGCTCTTGGCTGACTTACCAAGAATGAGGAACCCGGACATCGAATTACTCTTTGCCCGGGTCCGCTTGCTAGGAAGCGTCAGAAATTCAAGCGCAACGCGAATTGAATCAGCCGCGGCAAATTCTGCTGGCTCGTAATCACTCCGAAATTCGAGTTGCCATAGGTTTGCCCAGGATACCCGAATTGAACGCGGTTGAAGATGTTGAAGAACTCGGCCCGGAACTGGATGAAAGCCCGGTTTTCGGGAGTGAGCGGGAAATTCTTAATGGCCGCGAAATCCCATTGGGCGATGCCTGGCGCCCTCAGAACGGGATCCACGCGCGGCTCGCTTCCAAAGGTGAATGGCGCGGGCTGCGAAAAACACGACGTGCTGAACCAATCGGCCAATCGCGATGTAGCAGACCCCGAGGTAGCCTCATTACACCCGGCGGTCACGTTCGGCCGTGAACCGCCTCCGAACGAATTAGTGTTGTTCGACGCCGTGCTGAAGTGCAGCGGAAAGCCGGTTTGCAGCGTGGTGACGCCCTGCACACCCCAACCGCCGAGCGTCGCTTGCGTCAGTGCGTTGGCGTTTGCAAGATACTTGCGTCCTTTGCCCACCGGAACGTCGAGAACGTAGCTGACGACCAGGCGATTCGGCGTGTCAAACTCCGAGAGCGATCTTTCCAGATGCAGATTGTTCCAATCCTGGAAGGTCGTGCCTCCGCCAGCTTCCAGCCAGTTCGTGATTGTGTCGGTATCGCTGATCAGTTTGGAAAATGTATAAGCAACCGATATCGACGCGCCGCCCGAGAAGCGCTTCGTGGCCTGTACCTGTAGCGATTGATAACTGGAATTGCCGATGCCCTGACCGGAATAGTTGACGCCGTTGTACTCCGGGTAAGGGCGAAGGAGCTGGCCATAGGGGATTGTCGGCGCTGCCAGGGAACCGGTTTGGACGATTCCATAAAAACGGATTTGGAACCGAGTTATTGAGCGCGTTGCCGAGAGACAGAAATTGGTCCGGTAGCTCGATCGATCTGGGGCGATTCGATCGGCAGGTGCGTGCCCTTCGCTCCGCCATACGCGACATCCAGCAGGAAGCCGCCGCCAAACTGCTGTTGGATGTCAGCATTCCACTGCTGGGCGTAGCCATAGGGATTGCTGAGCTCGGGAACATTGGGGCCTTGACCTATCAGAATGTTGGCGTAATTCGGATTTCGGCCGGGAGGCGGGATAATGCCGCTCGGGAATGGATTTACTCCGAATGGACTCATGGTAGAACCGGGCAGAGTTACTGGAGTCAGGCCGTTGTTAGTCGACGCGGTATAGACGGTCTCGAAAGCTGTTGACCGGGTTGTTATTGGGGCTGTAATCCCACGCCACATCGTTCGGCAGCCAGAAGATACCGTATCCGGCATGAAATACAGTCTTTGGAGTAATTTGATAAGCCAAGCCGACGCGAGGAGCGAACTGCTTCCAATCAGGCAGGATGTTACTGCGGTCGTTATAGCCATTCGTGCTCTACTAACTGCTACGTTGCCCAGGTACCCGGGAGTGAGCGGATTCTGCGCCGTCGGATTGAAGAACGTCAGACGGTCGAAACGCTCGGTCCAGGGTCCGGCATGTTCCCACCGAATACCAAGATTCAGTGTCAGCCGCGACGAAACATGCCAATCGTCGTTTGCGAACAAAGCCGGATAGAGTTGCTGGGCCGCCACAAGTGCCGGGCTGCTGGCTCCGCTCGTGTTGGTTGCTGAAGGATAGCCGAGCAGGAAGGAAGCCAGACCCGCGCCGCCGGCCGGGGAAGCACCCGAAACTGCAGGCGAGCTAGCGGTAAAGCTTTGATCGAAGTTGAAGATTCCCATCGGGGTGTTCGTCTGCGCATAATTGTGAAGTCATGCGCAAGAACTCGCCGCCGAATTTAAGGGTGTGATTACCGGCAATTTTGGTGAGCGTCGCGGCGGCGCGATAGTTATCGTTCCGATCCACGATGACGCTTCCGGCGCCTTGGCTGCTGAAAGTGCTAAACGTATCGAAATCGTTGATGACCGGAATCGGCAAAGCCCGAAAAGTCGCTTGCGTATTGAGCGATGCCGGCCAGCCGAGTTGGGTCACATCGTAGCCCAGCGTTTCCGGGGTCCTGTCATAGCTGAACCGCTGATAACTTCCTCGCAATTCCAGGATTGTGGTCGGGTTGAAGGAATAGGTATCGCTGAGCACGAAGTTGTTCGTGTTGAAGATCTCGGTGCAGCGGTCCTGGCAAACGCCATCCTTCATCGGATCGATGGGCAGGTTGAGATTACCCCAATAGCTGTATCGCGCCGAAATGTGCTGCTTGTCGGAGACGTTTTGATCCAGATGCACGACCGTCTCATTGTTATTTCCGCCGACGCTCGCGTTTCTGACGAAATTTCCCTGCGCCGTTTACGGCGGAAGGATTGTTGGGCAACGGATAGAGCTGACAACATTTTCAGCGAAACCGGATTCAGTCTGCTGGGAGGAATGACGTTGAGCCATTAGAAAATTGCTGGCGCGTCGCCTGGCCGGGGGCGCAAGCGGGCGTGCCACCGCCGACGCCGCAAGTAGTGGTCGGGTCGTAAATATTCAGTCCCAGATCGGACAGATTGCCGGTGCGCTCTGCCGCGTCGGGAACCGTTTCGCTGAACGATTCACCCTGCCGAAGCCGGTAACCTTCGTAATCGACGAAAAAGAAGGTTTTGTTGCGCCCATCATAGAGTTTCGGAATGTAGACCGGGCCGCCTAAATTGAATCCGAATTGGTTTTGTGTAAAGGCGCCGCGCGGAATACCGGCTTCATTCGAAAAGAAATCGTTCGCATCCAGATCCCGGTTGCGAAGGAACTCCCAGCCGCTGCCGTGGAGCTCGTTGGTGCCCGATTTCGTCGTAAAGTTGACCACGCCCCCTGCAAAACGCCCATATTCCGGGAGAGAGATTGTTGGTTGCGACCTTGAATTCCTGCAGGGAATCCTGGGTCGGAATCAGCGCGGTGATATTGATATAGCTGCCGTTCACGGGCGAACCGTCCAGCCAGACCATGCTTTGGTTGGCCATGCCGCCGCCGATCTGGTAATTGCCCCAAGCGAAGGGATTCTGCCCATTAGGATTGGTCATCGATCCGCCTTGCGGAACGACCGAGGGGACCAGTGCCACCAGATTCAGCGGGTTGCGGCCATTCAGCGGCAGTTCGTCGGTTTTTCGCTCATCGATGACCGCGCCGAGAGAGGAAGATTCCGGCTGCAGAAGCGGCGTTTGAGCGGTCACTTCCACCGTCTGACTGATCTCGCCGACCTGCAATGATCAGGTCGATCTTGGTTGTCGTTTCGGTCGCACTGTAATGGGCGACCGGACGACACGTTTGAAGCCGGGTTTCGTGACCTCGACGCTATACTGACCAGGTGGCAGATTGACGAACTGATACAAGCCGTCTGCATTGGTGCTGTCGGTTCGCTTCTCATTGGTGCCAAGATTGGTCAGAGTCACTGGGGTGTTTGCGACGGCTGCACCGGACGGATCCGTGACGTTCCCGACCATGGAACCAAACGTAGTCTGACTGAAAGCGAGTTGGCGGATTGGTGAGAAACACAAGCAAAGACTCAGCCAAAATCCGAGACATACTAGTTTTCGCAACATGGCAAAACGTCCCCTGCAGGACAGACAAACACCCTCGGCCATGACAAGCTAGGGGATACACCGTGAAAGAACGGCAGTTGGCTGAAAACATTAAGGGATATAATCAATCTTACCGATGGGGTTAACAGCCGTTAATTCGCAGTATTTAACGGGTGATCCAGGCGCGCGGAGGTGCGGAATGAGCTTGATCGCATAGTCGCGAGCCGGGTCTTCCGCGGCAGTCACCGCTGCCAAAGCTTCCTCCAATACGTCGTGACGAAAACCCTGGAGGGCGACAGTAAAACCCTGAAAGAGCGAACTCTCGCGGTTGACGTATTTGGGAGGGAAGCGACAGAGGATCTCAGCGACGACAGCATCGTACGAGTCGGCGCGCGCGAAGTACGAAAGCGGCTGGCGCAATATTACGTAGATGAGGGCGCGTAGCGGACCCGGTCCGGATCGAGCTTGCCGGCGGGATCGTACATCCCTGTTATTCCATCGCAAGCGCCGCCCGGGAGTTGCCGAGAGCCACCGCCGTCGTACATCGCCGAAACGCGCGAACCTAGGAACCACAGCGATGGCGGGTAGGTATCGCCGCGCTGGTTCTGATTGGCTGCCTGACGCCGGTGCACATGGAGGGCCCTCACCCCGGCACCGACCGCCTTCGACACGTTTTGGAGCCCTGCTTTTACCCAGCGGGCGCCGTTGATGATCGCGATGGCCCACCCCATCGTCTATCAGCCATCGCTGCGCGCGCAGCGTTTGGACGGGGAACGAAACGGATTGCCCGCGCCACCCGTTCAACGTCCCATCAATATTCCTCCCGATCTCCTGAATGGCTCCGATTTTGTTCCCGTGCTAGATCAGTACGTGGGATTTGGCGACGCCGAGGCTGCCCTTCGCATGTCGGCTTTATTTCTGCAGCACCATGCCCACTCGCGGGTTCAACTCGCCAGCCGGATGGAGTTCGACGATCTGCGCGGTTCGGCGACCATTCTCATCGGAGCCTTTACCAACCGTTGGACTATGGACCTGACCAAAAACATGCGCTACCGTTTTGGTTATTATGCCGAGGGCGAGCCGTGCATCGTCCAGGCCAACCTGGGTTGCCGGTGGACGCTGACGAACAAGGCCGACGACGGACGCTCCGCGGAAGATTACATTCTGTTATGCCGGCTGCCGCATTCGGCAACGAACGGTTTCATCGTGTTATGCGCCGGGTTGAATGTGTACGGCACTGAGGAGGGCGGCCGCATCGTCTCCGACCCGGATTCGCTGACTCCTATTCTCCGGAAGCTGCCGCAGCCCTGGTCGAATCGCAATGTGGAGATTGTGCTGCATGTAGCCGTTGTGGGCGATGCGCCGGCCCAGTACGAAGTTGTTTCCATCTACACCTGGTAGCCGAAGACTCCGAAAGCCGGGCTGCAGGAGTCAGGTTTTGGTTTCGGTCTCGGGCAACTCTTCGATTTCCGCCTCCCCGTCGTAGGTTTCCGGTGCGAGATCGAGCTCGGGCTCCGAAATGGTTTGGATCGGCGTTTCGCTGGGTCGAAAGCTAAGAAAACTGTGACGGCAGGCGTTGCAGCGATAGCGGTGAGCCCCGAAGGTGGCGAGCAGATTTTTCCAGAACGATAAGTGATAGTGGCGGCGCGGCCACCCGGTAAGGTCGCGCGTCAGACATTTCGGACATTTCGCATAGGCGAGTTTTGAGAACAACCAGATGTTGATAAAGAAACGGCGATTGCAATCGAGACAGCGAAACGGGTAGCTGCCCAGCAGCATCTTCAATGTCTCGAGTTTGGATTGCTGGCGTGAGCGGCGCAGGTTGAAGCTGCCGCAGAATTGGCAATGATAAGCGGGCGTTCTCATGCGGCGAAAATCTTGTTGCGGCGCCCGTGTGCGGCGATGTATCCCACGCGATATTCGAGAAAAGCGTTCCGAAGCCGGTTCAAAACGGCGGGTTCCTGTTCCACGGGACAGCCATCGATTTCGGCGACGGCAAGCAAGTCACGGGTGGTGGAGGTGATAAATACCTGGTCTGCATCCTCCAGATCCGAGGGCGTCAGCTCGCGCTCGCCGATCGAGAGGCCGGGGACTTGGATTTCTTCGAGAAGAATGGCACGGGTCACGCCAGGCAGGCAGCCGGAAGTGGCAAGCGGCGGCGTGCATACGGCATCATCCTGAATCGCGAAAATATTAGCCGAGGTGCATTCGCTCACTTGGCCCTGTTCGTTGAGCAGGACCAGCTCGTCGAATCCGCGCGCATGCGCTTCTTCATACCAGGTGAGGTTTTCGGCCCAGGACGTGATTTTCGCGCCGGCAAGCGGCGAAGCGGAATAGCGGGCGTGCGGCAGATAGCTGAGCTTAACGCTTGGACCCCATTGGTTCAAATCCGCTGTGAATGCCACCAGATCGGTATCGCGCACGACTCCCGGCCCCTCGAATAACCCACCGCGATTCCGGACCATCGCAACTCGGAGAGTGGCGTTATGAGCATGATTGGCCTCGACCAGCGTTAAAAGCTGCTGTTCGAGCTGCTCATCGGAAATTTCAAACGGGACTCGTAGGCGCTCGGCATCGTGCTGCATGCGGCGGTAATGGCGATCGAATGCGAATAAGACGCCATCGGAGACGCGCAAGGTGCTAAATACGCCCCAACCGTTGAGAAAACCGACTTGACCAGGCGAGAGCATCGCGTCGGTGGTGAGGCGGATTTCTCCATTGTGAAGCAAATAGCGATGCACTACTGGTATCTTATCGGAAGAAATCAAGCTTCTATGTTCTCGTATCAGGCCTTCTGGAACAGGCGCTCAAATTCCCGCTGGATTTCACTTTCCGATCTGCCCGCGATCGCTTCGGCGACCTTCTCTCGAATTTCGCTCGAATCGCGATGTAACGTGAGAGCCTCCAGTACCGCTACGGCTTCGTTTGGCCGGCGGCTTCGCACCAGTTCCAACAAGAACAGCACGGCTTCCTCGTGTCGCGAGATGCTGAGAGCGCGGAGCAGAATCTCGTAATCGACCCAAAGGTGTTTCCGCGTAGCGGCCTCTTTCAGAGCCGTCACGGCACCCGCAAGCCGCGAGGCGCCCAGGGCGAGAGCCGCTTCTTCCCTCACTTCTACTTTCTCGTCTTGATCTCGCAAGAACTCTAAGACGAAAGGAACCGCTTGGTTTCCTTCTACCCGCAACAGCGATTCAAAAACCTGACCCGTGACGGTGGCGTCGTCATCTCCCATGCGAGCTTTGATTCGCAGCAACAGCGCGGCTTCCCGACCCTCCAGCGACTCTAGTGCGAGCGCCGCGTCTTTTCGCAACGACGGTGAGGCCTCGGTCAGCATGGGCATGACGCGCCAAAGCTTGTTCTCGCGGGTCAGGTCCGTGCATTCGAGCAGTGCCAGCGCGCAGGTTGAGCGAACGGTGGCAGCGGTATCCACCTCGCCCTCCCACACCGGTTCCAATTGCACGTGCTGAACGCCTTTCAGGAAAATGGCCGATTCTGCATGCCCGAGGTCCTTCAAGGCTTTGGCAATCGCCTCTTTGGCCCAGCATTTGGGGTCGGTTTTGAGCGGATCAATCAACAGGCGCTCGAACGCTGAGCAGAGGTCGGGGATCAAGGCGCGCACCTGCATCTCGGCCGTCAGCTTGGCTGCTTTTGCAACGATCACGTTCACCTTATCGCGGAGCGCTTTCCGAAGGCCGCGCGCACGTGCCTCCTCTGAATCGCAACTGCGAAGTTCCGCAAGCGCCTCTAATTCGCGCTCCACATCGCGGACTCCCTTCCGCTGGCTCATCGCTCTCCAGGCAATACAGGAAGCCCGTGTTTCATTCGTTCGAACAGCGCGCGCACCGCTTTCCCCCGGTGGCTCACCCGGAATTTTTCTTCCGGAGTCAATTCGGCGAAGGTGCAATCCAGCGCCGGGAAAAAGAACAGCGGATCGTAGCCGAATCCGCCGGTTCCGCGTGGCGCAGTCAGGATGCGGCCTTCGGCGACGCCACGCTCGATATCGAGAATGCGGCCGGCTTGCGCGAGCGCGAGAACGCAGACAAAACGCGCGTCGCGATGGGTTGAGTTGCCGAGATCGCGCAGCAGCAGGCGGTTATTCTCCTCATCCGTGGCCGCCGGACCTGCGTAACGAGCCGAGTAGATGCCGGGCTGGCCCTCGAGCGCGTCTACCTCGAGACCGGAATCGTCAGCCAGTACGGCTTCGGACGTAAAGCGCGAGTAATACAGCGCCTTGGCCGAGGCGTTTTCCTCAAATGTGGCGCCGGTCTCCTCCGGCGGGGCAAGGTGCGCCAGATCGGGAAGAGGTTCGAGCGCGATGTTCTCCAGATGCGACTGACTCGCGGCGAGAGCGAAATCGCGTAGTTTACCTCGATTCGCCGAGCAGGCGTAAATCGTCATCCGCGGGCCGCGAGCACCTCTTGTTGGATGGTGCGGAGATGGGCGATACCGGAACGGGCGAGTGCGATCAGATCGGTCAGATGCGAGTCGTCGAAGGCCGTGCGTTCGGCGGTCGCCTGCAATTCGATGAAGCGGTCCGAGCCGGTCATGACGACATTCATGTCGACCTCGGCGCGGGAGTCCTCGTCATAGGCGAGATCGAGCATGGGCACGCCCTGGACGACGCCGACACTGGTGGCCGCGACCGAATCGATGAGTGGCGGTTTCGAAACTACTTTGAACTTGACCAGTGTGGAGACCGCGATCGCGAGGGCGACATAGGCTCCAGTGATGGCAGCGGTACGCGTTCCGCCGTCGGCCTGCAGGACATCGCAATCGATGATCACGCTGCGCTCGCCGAGTGCGTGCAGATCGACGACCGCGCGCAGCGAGCGGCCGATCAGCCGCTGAATCTCATGCGTGCGGCCGGAGGGACGTCCTTTGGTGATCTCGCGTTGGGTGCGCGTCACGGTGGCGCGCGGCAGCATGGAGTATTCGGCGGTGACCCATCCCTTGCCGCTGCCGCGAAGAAAGCCGGGCACGCTGTCCTCGACACTGGCAGTGCAGAGAACTTTCGTGTTGCCGGCTTCAATGAGGACGGAGCCTTCGGCGGTTACCAGGTAATCGGGGGTAATGCCGGTGGGGCGAAGCTGGTCGGGTTGTCGACCGTCGGCTCGAGGGGTGGGAGACACGTCTCTATGGTATTCGGGCGGGAGCTACCATGCCCGATACAGCCCGTCCGCTTGCGTCACTTCGACGGACACGCCGAAGAGTGAACTGAGACGCTCCGCGGTAAGCATCTCCGCTTTCGAGCCGTCGGCGAAGACGCGGCCTCGCTCGAGCAACACGACGCGCTCGATTTCAGGAATAATTTCGTCGAAATGATGGGTGACCAGCAGCAGGCTGATACCGCTTGCCGCAAGCGCACGCAGATGGCCGCGCATTTCCCGCTGCGCCGCAAGATCGAGACTGGTAGTGGGCTCATCCAGCAGCAGAGTGTCGGGATTGTGGATCAGCGCGCGCGCGATGAGCAGCCGCCGCGCTTCGCCCGAAGAGAGTTCGTCGACCCAACGGTTCGCCAGATGCTCGACGCCGAGACGCGCCATTGCGGCTGTGGCGGCGGTCTGCATCTCAGGCTCGACGCGATGATTGGGCCAAATGCCAATCGATCCAAAGAATCCGGAAAGCACCAGTTCCAGGCCCGTGATATCGCGCGTGCATTGCGTCATCAGGTCGTTGCTGACGATACCCAAATGCGAGCGCAGCTCAAAAATATTCCAGTTCTGCCGCCCGAGGATGCGCAAACTGCTGCAGGGACGCAGCAGTGGATAGCATTCGCGCATGACGAGTTTGATCAGCGTCGATTTTCCGCAGCCGTTGGGACCGAGGATTGCGACGTGCTCGCCCACCCCGACGGTCACAGTGAGACCGCGCAAGGCTAGACGCCCGCCGCGTTCAACGAACACATTTTGAAAGTCGAGTAACGGAGCAGCCAAAATAAAAGAGAAGGTTAGCAGGCAATCGCTTGACAGTGACGGCAGGTGAAATCAAGACGCTCGCGCGGGAGTGCGGATTCGAGCTTGCAGGAATCGCGCCTGCGCTGCCGCATGAGGACTTCGGCCGTTTCGAGACTTGGCGAGCCGCGGGAATGGCCGGGGAAATGGGCTATCTCACCGATCACCGCGGCGATATCCGAAAGGATCCACGCCACCTGCTGCCAACCGCCAAAAGTATGGTTTGCGTCGGCAAGCTGTACAACACTCCATTTCCACATTCGACCGATTTGGAAGAGCCAGAGCGAGGCTGGATCTCGCGCTATGCCTGGGGCGCCGATTATCACGATGTGATGCGGGAAGGACTCGAACGGCTGGCCGAGCGAATTTCGCAAAGGAATGGCGAGCCGCTTGCTTGGAAAATTTGCGTGGATACGGCTCCGCTGCTCGAACGTTCCTACGCACGAGCGGCTGGCCTCGGCTGGATCGGTAAGAACACGTGCCTCATCAATCAAGAGCAGGGGTCGTGGTACTTCCTGGGAGAACTACTGCTCTCGATTCCGCTTGCGCCGGACAGTCCGCCGCCCGATCGCTGCGGGACTTGCCGAAGATGTATTGATGCGTGTCCAACCGACGCGCTGGTCCCCACCGAGGACGACGGGTGGACGCTAGATGCGCGGAAGTGTATTTCTTATCTCACAATCGAAAAGCGCGGCGACATTTCGGAGGAGCTGCAGCCCGCAATCTCGAATCATGTGTTCGGCTGCGACATCTGTCAAGATGTATGCCCCTGGAACCAGCGTGCTCCGATGACGAGTGAAGTGGCGTTCGCGCCGGTCGAAGTAGGGCCGTCGTTGCGGACGCTAGAGTCTTTGAGCGAAGCCGAATTTCGCGAACGGTACCTAAAGTCGCCAATACAGCGCACTAAATATGCGGGCTTCCTGCGCAACGTGAGAATTGCGCTCAAAAACGCAGGCCTGGTGGTCGCGCTTATTGCGGTCTTTGCCGGCGGAATGCGGGCATCCGTTCCGCTTCAGGATCCAGCCACGAATCCGGGATGGGTGGCGTTCTATAACAATGAATACGATCAGGCCCTCGACTATTTCGAGCAGCAGGTGAAGGCGCATCCTGACGATCCATCGGCCTACGACCACGTGGCTCAAGCGATTCTGTACCGCCAGATGTTCCGCGACGGCGCACTCGAAAGCGAGCTGGTGACGGGGAACAATCCGTTTCTGAAACGAGCCAAGCTGGCGATCGCGCCGCAAGATAAGCAGCGATTTGCCGAGTGCATCAATCAGGCTTTAGCGCTCAGCGCGGCGGCGCTTCAAAAAAATCCGGCCGACGTCCTGGCTTTATATGCGGCCGGCGTGGCGCATGGCCTGCAGGCGAATTATTTGTTCCTGGTGGAGAAGGCCTGGCTCCAGGCACTCCATGAATTCACCGCGGCGCGCAAGCTGAACCAGGAGATTCTGCGGGTCGATCCAACCTTTGTGGATGCGCGGCTGGTGCTCGGGCTCGACAAATACGTTGTCGGCTGTCTTCCTTTTTATCTGCGGGCGATCGGCTCGATCGGCGGCTTTCACGGCGACAAGCAAGGCGGAATCCGGCAGCTCGAGCAGGTGAGCCGCGAAGGCGTTTTGGATCGTTATGATGCGCAGATCCTGCTGGCTGTCATTTACCGGCGCGAGCATTGCCCCACAAAGGGTCTTCCCTTACTCCAGGCCGCTGCCAGCCGGTTCCCGCGCAATTATCTGCTGCAACTGGAGCAAGTGCAGTTATTCAGCGATGCAGGCGATAAAGACGATGCATTGAAGGTACTGGCCCACGTGGAAGAACTACGCCAAAGCCAGGCGCCGGGGTATGCCAGCCTATCGGCCGCAAAGGTTCAGTACATGAGGGGAAATCTGCTGTTTTGGTACGGCGATCTGGATCGTGCTCGAACGGACCTAAAGCAAGCGACGGGAAAAGCCGATGAGCTTGATTTGAACACCGCACTCCTGGCTTGGCTAAGGCTGGGACAGGTTTATGACTTGCGAGAAGATCATCGGGAGGCCACGGAAGCGTATCGCGAGGCGATAAAAGCGGCGCCCAGCTCTGAGATTGCGGCGGAGGCGAAGAACTACATCTCGAGTCCGTACCGGCGTAAGCAAGCAGCGGGATAATCCGGGTGCGGAATGCAAACGGAATAGGGCCCGGCGAGATGGACCCAAATGGAGATACACTAGCTTATCCATGAAGACTGTTGCGCAACCGGAAACTGCCGGTTCCAAGACCGACCTGTACCAGCAGATCTGCCGGCAATTGCACGAATTGCTTGGCGAGGAAAGAAATTTCGTTGCGAACGCGGCGAATACGACTGCGCTGCTGTATCAGATGCTGCCCGATGTGAATTGGGTTGGCTTCTATACCGTCGATCAAAAAGAACTGGTGCTCGGCCCGTTTCAAGGCAAACCGGCATGTGTCCGCATTCCGGTCGGCAAAGGCGTATGCGGGGCCGCCGCGGCCCAACAGGAAACCGTGATTGTGCCGGATGTCAGCCGCTTTAAGGGTCACATTGCCTGCGACCCGGCGTCCAAATCGGAGATTGTTGTGCCGCTTCTGAACTGGGGGAAAGTCTTGGGAGTTTTGGATATCGACAGCGCCAGCCTGAACCGGTTCGACGAAGACGATCAGGAAGGCCTCGAATCGGTGGTCTCGGTTTTCCTGGCCTCTCAATCGACACACGACCTGCCGGATCTGAGCGATGAAGCTGCCGAACCTTAAGCCTCTAAACAGCCCTGAGCTTCTAAACTGAGACTTGGCAACAACTGGCTCACCGCCGCCTCCGTTAGAGGAACTCGCAAGACGCGCCCGGCAATTGGCGGCAATGGGACAATTACAAGCCGCACGTGATCACTGGGTCGCCGCTCTCCAATACCTTCCCTACGATTCGCCGCAACGCGCAGGTGTGCAGCGCGAAATCGATAAGATCGACGCACGGCTTCAGCCCAAGAAAGCGATCGATTGGAGGAAGCGCTTCGGACCCTTTGGCATTCTGATCGCCGCCGCCATCAAATACAAGACCTTCGCATTGGTTGTCCTGACGAAGGGCAAGTATCTAATCAGCATCCTATTGTTCCTGGGCGTGTACTGGGGATTGTATGGATGGTGGTTCGCGGTGGGGATCACGGGCTCGGTTTTATTGCACGAGATGGGGCATTACCTGATGGTCAAGCGCTTTGGATTTGCCGCCGAGTTGCCCATGTTTATTCCCGGCCTGGGCGCATATGTCAAGTGGAACGGGCCGAATGTCGATTCCGGCGTGCGGGCGCAGATCTCGCTCGCAGGGCCGTTGTTCGGGTTCATTTCGGGTCTGCTGGCTTATGGTATTTTCCTCTCGACAGGTCATGGGGTGTGGCTCGCGATTGCCCAGTTTGCCGGCTGGCTCAATCTGTTGAACCTGATTCCGGTGCTGATCTTCGATGGCGCTTCGGCGATGTTCGCGGTGGGTGCACAAGGCCGGGTGGCGATCCTGCTGGTGAGCCTAGTACTATTTTTTGTGCTGGGTGAATACCTGTTTCTGTTTGTGGCTCTCGGGACCGCATATCGTCTGTACCGGCGCGATTTCCCGCGCGAAGCAAACCAGGGAATCGCATACTATTTCATCGCCTTGATTGTGGCGAACGGATTTCTGAGCTGGTATGCCTTGAATCAGGCGAAATTACTAACGGGACATTAGATCACCGAGCGCCCCGAAATCAGATACGTTACGGGGCGCTCTCTACGCTAACATGAATATGCTTTTATGCGTACCACCATCGATTTACCGGATCCGTTGTTCCGGGAATTGAAAGCCATCGCGGCGAGACGAGGAACTTCGCTCAAGACGGTCGTACGCGCTGCAGTGGAAAAAGAGATCCAAAGAATGGAAGATAACGTGGGCAGGAGGCTGAAATTCCCGCTGCTCTCCTCGCAGGAGCCGGGCAGCGTGAATCTCACCAGCGCCGAGATTGACGATCTTTCTGCCTGACGTTAACGTCTGGCTGCCACTGGCCTTGCGACCTCACGTCCATGCATCAAGCTGCCTCAGTTTGGCGGCGTTCCCTTCAAAGTTCCTATTTGTCTCGCCAGAATAGCTCGGCATCGGAGCGCCGGACGTAGTTGGCGTCGATCTGAGCAGGGTCCTGCGCGGGAGACTGCTCGGCGCAGTACGCGATAGCGGCGGCCAGCGTTCTTGGAGCCTGAAGGAACGGCATCTGCGCGAAACGGGTCTGCGCAAGCGCCAGTGGCGAGCTGCAAATGAACTCGTATTCAGGCGCTTCGAGCATTTCAAGCCATTGCGGCAACGCAGTCGCTACTTCCGGGAGCACCGGTTCCAAATTCGCGTCGTAAACAGCGGCGTACACTTCGCCGCGACGCGCATCCAGAATCACCGCGCGCAAAGGTCGAGTGCCGAATGTGGCGAGCGCTTGCAGATTCGATACGCCGGCTGCAGCTTTCCCCTGTCCCTCAGCCAAGCCCTTGATAGCCGACAGCCCGACCCGCACTCCGGTGAACGAACCCGGGCCACTTGCGGCCGCGAAGCAGTCGATCGCGTCCAATCGTACACGGGTTTGTTCCAGAAGCCGCTTGATGGCCGGGATGATGAGGTGGGCGAAGCCTTCATCCGATTCGATCGCGAGCTCGGCTACGGCCTTACCCTCGGCACGGAGCGCTACGCTCGCCAACTCCGACGTCGTGTCGAGCGCCAGAATCGTCACCGGCTTAGCTTGTACGTTTTATCGATCTCGTACGCCTTGCCGTTGGCGTTGATGGCGTGCAAAATAATCACCAGCTCTTCTTCCGGCTGAACGATCCACGCGGGAGGAACGGAGAAATTTCCGGAAGCGCCGACCGCCAATAAGCGCGTGCTTGCGTCTCCGGCGACAATGCCGCCCCACCAAACGAGCTGCATGTAGCGGGTCCCACGATTGTTCTTCGTGAGCTTGATGCGGAACGGCGTGGGAATACCGGCGAGCACGGTGTCACCGGGCGGATCGACGATCTCGAATGGAATTTTAGCGGCATCGGTCTCCACTTCCTGCACAGGCGCATCAACGGACTCAAAACGGACCGAGCGCAGCATGGATTCCTTATGCCCTTCGCGTTCACAATCGAGAATCCAGTCGTGCGCGTTGTCCGGAGTTGGCTGGCTGAATATCTCGCCTCGATAATCCTTCATCGGAGTCTCTTCTCCGCTCGAGGGATTGATCCACACGGGATTGTACTTGTGCTTCGGAAGGGTGATTTCGACGATTCCCGGCGTTTGCGCATACGCAATGAATCCGATTTCTTCGAGACCGACGGCGCGCGCACCGGATACGTCGAAGTAGGGCTCAAATTCCCAGTGACGCGTGTCGGAAACGATCTTGAACCAGGTCTGAACCGCTTTGACGTTCACGGGATTCTGCAAAGCCTCATACGAGACGCTCGGATAGTCGCCGTTGGTGGTGCAGTTCCATAGCTCATGCCGGAACGCATCGGGTTCGGCGGTGGTGATGACGTGGATGGCGGGCATGGAGTTGAACTGATGCTCGACCGCGCCCACTTCGGGATGCGGAGAGGCTTCGATGAGATAGTTTTCCCAACCGTCCACCAGAAGTGGCCAGGAGGACACGCGGGCGTCCGAAGAGCGAGGATGCTGAAACGGGTCGAATTCGTGCAGGATCGACGCCGTCTCTTTTAACAGGCCGTGGGCGCCGGGAATATCTTCGAAATGTTCGACGCCTTGCCAGGTAACATTCAGGCCGGCGTAGCGCGCGATCAGGTAGCGAATCAGAGGCTCGCGGCTGCTGGCGGAATTCAATGCGCCTGATTGCACGAAGGCATCGTCGGCGAGCAGCAGATCCACCGTGAATCCACGGTTGATAGCGGCGAGTACGCGGTCGTCGAGAGTGGCGAAGTAAGACAAATTGGGTTGACCGTCGGGAGTCAAGGGCTTCGCACTCGCAGAAGACGTCAACAGAGTGGCGCGGACGTGCGTGAAGCCGTCGTGCTTTCTCAAATCGAGCCAGCTCTCGAGCACCGGCTGATCGATATTCATCAAAGGAACCGCGGCGGCGAGCCAAAGCTGCGGCTGTTTATTAGTGGTGCGCCAATGCCGCAGGTTAGCGACGTCCACAAAACCGGGAGCGCCGCTTTCGGCAACGTTGAAGGTGGATTCCCGATTGTCGTACCGTTTGATGGAGCTTGCGATGCGGTACGTCCACGTCCCGGCTTCGGTGGGTGTAAAGCGGACGCGTAGCGTGTGGCCGCCGTCCCAGAACGCGCGTACCAGATAAGTGGTATGGGTCGGTGAGCGGAACTCAACCCTGAGTAATTCGTCCTGATACGGCGCGGGATTGGGCGGAAGCTCGCTATCGTGCCAATCGAAGTTCAGCTCGCAGGGGAAAAAGGAACGCGCACCTTCGGAGCAAGACGCCGAGGCGGCACCCAGCGATGCTGCGATGGCGACGAGGACATATAGGGCAAACAGACAGCGGAAAAACGGGCGAAGACGCACCAAGAACCCAGAATAACCTGCAGGTTTTGGGGCATGAGGCCTAGCGCTCGCCGTCTCCATCTGCCAAAATTGGGCCGTCGTTGAAACAAATTCGAGGTAAATTGTCACGAAAGTACTAGGACGGGGCCTATAGCAACTTGTAAGCATTTGAAAACGTCTTTACAATTGAGGGCTATAGACGCCGTACAACTACTCGACCTGGTTGTCGATAACTGATTTGTCGATAGGTGGATATCGAGGTTGCGTGATGGACATCCTAGGGGAGCGCAAGTTTGTCGAAATCGCAGGCGACAGAACGCACGAGCTGCCGCCGCTTCTGGTGAAGACTGTGCCGGACGTGAAGCGGTTGGACAAGCTGATGGGCATCGCCGCTGAAATCATTGAGCAGGAAGACATGGTCCCTTCGGTTGCGGCCGACCGGCTGGCAGACGAAGAGACGGTGGAGCGGCGCAAAATGGATCTGGCGCTGAACCTCGTTGATCAGTATTTGGGTCTGTTGAGCCACTGGCATTGGGGCGATGCAGTGGTGGAGTGGATCCGGCAATGCGAAATCACGTTCGGAACCCGCCTGGAATTGCGAACCTTGCTGCGAAGCGATGTATGGCCGCACGCGGGGCGCAGCAGCTTCGTAACGCTGCTCGAAGATAAGTCAGTCGAGACCAAAGACGTGGAATTGGAGAAAGCGGTTGGCCTGCGCCTCACTTTCCGGCAGATGCCGCCGATCCGCTGCTGTTCAGACCAGTTTCTGTTTTATCTCAACAGCAGCGTTGCGCAGAGCGCGTATCGCACTTGGCTGAACCTGACTCCGAGCCCCATTTCTTCGTTTCCGCCAGAGCGCTTTCAGTTTGAAATTGTGAATATGTCGCTCGACTTGCATTAGCGGCCACACTCGGCGGTAAACCTAACTTTTTGTTTCGGGTTCTGCGCCGAGTTGCTGCTTCTCGCCTTCCTGACCCTTCACGAATTCGAGAATGTCGAATTTCTTGACCTCGCGATCGGGGAAAAAGCTGTTGATTGCGGCCTGCTCGTCATTGAAGATTTCGAAAACGGTGCTCAGCTTGGTCAAAATCAAAAGCTGGGCGCTGCGCTTGGGCACGTTCAGAAGCTTCATCGCGCCTTTGGCTTTTTCATTGAGAGAATGCCCGATCACCAGCGTGCCGAGACCCGTGCTGTCGATGTAATCCACT
This sequence comes from uncultured Acidobacteriaceae bacterium, assembly GCA_963722935.1. GTDB lineage: Bacteria > Acidobacteriota > Terriglobia > Bryobacterales > Bryobacteraceae > Bog-105. Next base: position 518,611 of record CAVROY010000008.1, read on the forward strand.
TTTTTCAGGTTGATGATCGTGTTCGTTTTGCCTTGTTCGAGTAGCTGAGTGAATTTCCGGCGCAGGTCGGTCGCTTCGGGCCCGACGACGATGCGGCCATCCAAATCCAGGATCACGACGCCTTCCATTTCCCGCTGCGGCACCTCAAGAGGCATAATTGTCCTCTCACTATAGCGTGCCGGTCCTGGTGTTTCTGCAGAGTTCCCGCGACTTCTTTTTGGAACGCGGAATGCGTAGAACTGCGGAGAGAGTGTTTGCGCGCCGCGGGAGTAAAGTAAGAGATTGCCCGTTGCGCGATAGGGGTCATCGATGTCTCTGTATACCGTTGCCGCCTTGCTGCAAGCCCAGGTTCCAGGCGTTCCCGAACACCGCGTCGAAAATATTTTCCGGCCTCTGGCGACTCCCGCTCAATCGGAATACAACATTGCGCTTTTGACACTCGCAATCACCGGCGCCATTTTCGTCGTGGTGGCGAGCCTGATTGTCCTGACGATGGTGCGCTTCCGCCGGCGCCGCGACGACGACAGCCGTCAGGAACCGCCGCAGGTCTACGGCAGTAATCAGATTGAAGCCGCATGGACAGTAATACCGATCCTGATCGTGTTTGTGCTGATCGGCGTGTCGGCCCGCGTGATCGCCAGCGTTCAGAACCAGAGTCCGCCGCCTTCGATGCTGAAGGTGAGGCTGATCGGCCATCAATGGTGGTGGGAAGTGCGCTATCCCGATTACGGCGTGGTGACGGCCAATGAAATTCATGTTCCCGCGACGCCGGACGGCACGCATCCAACTTATCTGCAACTGGAGAGTGCGGATGTGATCCATAGCTTTTGGGTGCCGCAGTTGTCGGGGAAGACGGACTTGATTCCAAACCGGACGAATTACTTATGGATCGACCCGCGGACACCCGGTGTGTATGTGGGTAACTGCGCGGAATATTGCGGCACTCAGCACGCCAACATGCTTCTACGCGTGATTGCCGAGCCGGTCAACCAGTTCAAGGCGTGGGCGGCAGAACAGCAAGAGCCGGCGATCGATGACCCTCAGCTCACGCAAGCCAGAGACGTGTTTGGATCGCTTTCCTGCGTGAATTGTCACACCATCCGCGGGACCCCTGCGGTGGGCCGTTTTGGACCGGACTTGACGCATCTCATGAGCCGGCAAACGCTGGCTGCCGGTGTCCTGACAAACACAAACGACAATCTACGTAATTGGGTCAACGATCCGCAACAGGCCAAGCCCGGCTGTTTCATGCCCGCTATGAAATTGACCGATCCGCAATTATCGCAGGTCGTGTCGTACCTGGGGTCGCTGAAATGACGCGAGGGTCCGATGGCGGCTATTGATTATCCGATCCAACACCCAGCGGCAGAAACGCCGGAATTTTCGTTCTCCGAAACCCTGTACAAGTGGGTTGCCACAGTCGATCACAAACGGCTGGGATTGATGTATATCGCGTCAGCGCTGCTGTTCTTCCTGGTTGCCGGGATTATGGCGGCTGTGATCCGGCTGCAACTCGCGTTTCCGAACAATCACGTGGTGGGGCCGGACACCTATAACCGCTTATTCACAATGCATGGCACCACTATGGTGTTTCTGGTGGGCATGCCGATCGTCGCGGGCATGTCGAATTACCTGGTGCCGCTGATGATCGGGGCGCGCGACATGGCCTTCCCGAGGCTGAACGCGTTTGGCTTTTGGATTTTTCTGTTCGGGGGACTGCTTCTTTATTACAGCTATTTCGGCGGCGGTGGTCTGTCGGGAGATGGGTCGGCTCCGGATGTGGGGTGGTTCGCCTATGCGCCATTAACGGAACCGATGTTCTCGCGAGGACATTCGTCCGATTATTGGGCCCTCGGCATACTCATTGCCGGAATCGGCAGCATTGCCAGCGCGATTAATGTGATCGCAACAACCCTTTCGATGCGCTGCCCGGGCATGACGCTCAGCCGGATGCCGGTTTTCGTCTGGGTGATGCTGATCGATTCGTGGCTGATCGTGATTGCCCTTCCGCCGCTTTCGGCAGGGCAGATCATGCTGCTTCTCGATCGCTATCTCGGCGCGAATTTCTTCAACACGCAAGCCGGCGGATCGGCCGTGCTCTGGCAGCATATCTTTTGGATCTTCGGACATCCCGAGGTATACATCCTCATCTTTCCGGCATTCGCCACTTTGTCCGAAGTGATTCCGATTTTTTCGCGCAAGCCGATTTTTGGCAGACAAGCGATGGTGGGCGCGGTGGTGGCCATCGGATTCATCAGCCTGGGCGTGTGGGCGCACCACATGTTTGCCGTCGGGATGACGGCCTGGTCGAACACCTTCTTCGCGGCTTCGAGCATGCTCGTCGGGGTGCCCACCGGCATCAAGATCTTCAATTGGACGGCGACGATGTACGGAGGAAAACTGCGATTTGCGCCGCCGATGCTGTTTTGCTGCGCATTCTTATTGCAGTTCTTAGTAGCGGGTTTGACCGGCATCATGCTCGCGGTCGCGCCATTCGACTGGCAGCTTCACGATTCCTATTTCGTCGTCGCGCACTTCCACTTCACGCTGGTAGGAGGTTTGGTATTCGGCTTCTTCGCCGGCATTTATTATTGGTACCCCAAGGCGATCGGAAGAATGACGAGCGAAACGCTCGCGAAATGGCACTTCTGGCTGTTTTGCATCGGGTTCAATATGACTTTTATCCCATTGCATTTCGCCGGAATGCTGGGAATGCCGCGGCGCATCTACACGTATGCGCCGGGCCGCGGCTGGGATGGGCTGAACCTGCTTGCCAGCATCGGCGTGATTTTCCAAGCGGCCGGAATTCTCTGCTTCGCCTGGAACATGATTCGGTCCGCCAAATGGGGCGAACCAGCGGGTGACGATCCCTGGGACGCCTGGACGCTCGAATGGTCCACCACTTCACCGCCTCCTGAATACAACTTCGAGAAACTTCCGGTGGTGCGCAGCGCGCGGCCCTTATGGGATTTGAAGCATCCGCAAGATCCCGACTGGCAATTCGAGTAGAGAGGAACGATGGCAGCCGGAAACCTGGTCCCAACCGACGCGCTCTCCATGGAGCGGCAGTGGACGCTGCCCGATCGCGGCACCGTCGGCATCATCTTTCTGATTGTCACCGAGACTGCGCTTTTCACGATTTTCGTCGCGACATATCTCATCTACATTGGCAAGAGCGTGACGGGCCCGTATCCGAAAGACGTGCTCGAGTTGCCGATCCTGGCGACTATCTGCCTGCTCTCGAGCAGCGGCACTGTAGTCTTTGCCGAGCATGCGCTTAAGAGGAACGAGCTGGGCCGCTTCAAACTGTGGTGGCTGATCACGATCCTGCTGGGCGCCTATTTTTTGTTCGCCACCGGCATGGAATGGAAGAAGCTGATTTCTGAAGATCATCTGACCATCAGCACCAACCTGTTCGGCACCACGTTCTATTCGCTTGTCGGGTTGCATGCCAGTCACGTGATCGTCGGATTGACATTCCTGTCAATTGTTTTTTGGGTCACGTTACGCGGCTTTCCGATTCAAACGCAGCTCCGCAGAGTGATCTTCCTGTCCTGGTACTGGCACTTTGTCGATGCCGTGTGGGTAGTGGTGTTCACGGTGGTTTACATCATCGGACGATAAGAGACCGGCGGCATGGCACACGAAACGCATCACGGCGAAGCGGGAGAACGAAGCGAACAGGCATCGTCGAGTTGCCCGCGCCGACCTTCTGGCCGATGGTCATGGCGTTTGGGCTCACGTTGCTGTTCGCCGGACTGGTGACGCACTGGAGCATCGGTGTGGTCGGATTTGTGATTGCCTTCCGCGCCGTTTTGGGGTGGTGGCACAACGTGATTCCACACGAGGAGCACGAAGAGGTGCCGATCGATCCCGCTCTGCGTCCTGCGCCGATTGAAGTGGAAACGCGTTCGGTAGTGCGCCTGAGAGCTGGAGAACACCGTCACCGGACGCGCATTCCCGAAGAAGTGCACCCGTATTCTGCGGGTTTTTGGGGCGGCTTGGCGGGAGGGACCGCAATGGCCGCACTGGCTTGCCTCTATGGCCTGATTGCGCAGCACAGTATCTGGTACCCGATCAATTTACTCGCAGGCGTGGTCATTCCGGCCATGGGAAATGCCAGCATCGAACAGTTACGCACGTTCAATGGGCTGGCGTTCCTTGCGGCGCTCATTGGGCACGGCGTCATTTCGATTCTGGTGGGCATCGTTTACGCCGTGATGCTGCCGATGTTCCCCAAGTACGCTCCGTTCTGGGCCGGCATTCTGATGCCGCTGTTCTGGAGCGGGCTGGTGGCGACCACGCTCGATATCGTGAATCCGGTTCTCAACGAGCGCATCAGTTGGCCGTGGTTTGTCGCCTGCCAGCTTGCGTTCGGCTTGGTGGGCGGCTACGTCATCGCCCGCAGCACCAGCATCAAGACGATGCAATCGTGGTCGCTTGCTGAGCGTGCGTTCGTCGAAGCGCCGGGTGTGCATCCGGAGCGCGAGGAAGACCGTAAATGACGGCTTGTGGAGAGCGCGCCGATTGGGAACCAGCGCGCCGGAAGCCGCTCGGCCTTTCTGCCGCTGCCTGCCTTCTGCTTCTGCTTGCGATGGGCTGCGAGCCTCCGGGTAAACCGAAACCCGAGCCGCGCTCTGAAGACATCACGGATTTTAAGACTCTGTTCCACGACAATTGTTCGGGCTGTCATGGACCGGAAGGGCAGAACGGTCCGGCCAGGCCCTTGAACAATGCGTTATATCTGGCGGTGATTCCCAGGCACGTTTTACAAAAGACAATTGAGAACGGACGCCCCGGTACCGCAATGCCGCCGTGGCTGCGTAGCCAGGGCGGTCCATTGACCGAAAAACAAATCATTGCTCTGGTGAATGGCATAGAACAGAATTGGGCTAGACCGGCCGGGTTTCGAAAGACGCATTTGCCGTCGTACAGCGGCGATCCCGGAGATGCGGCCAATGGGCAGAAGCTGTTTATGAAGGACTGCTACATGTGTCACGGCCCGCGGGCGCCTATCGGTCCCGTCACCGACCCCGTGCTTCTGCAATTGTCCAGCGACCAACTCTTACGTACGTCCATCATTGAGGGGCGGCCGGATTTTGGAATGCCGGATTACCGGATGTTAAATATGGGCCGCGCGCTGAGCGACCAGGACATCGGCGATCTTGTGGCGTATCTTGTTTCGCTGCGGCCCGAAGCTCCAAACGAAAATGCACACATCAACGAGAACGGAACGGGACAGAGCAGAGCCATGACGAAAGGAAATGAGGGAAGCGGAAACGGTCCAGGCAGCCCACGATTCCAGAAAAACGAGGGCAACAAGGGAACGGGAAGCAGCAGTCAAAGAGGCGGAAAATGAGTGGCATCCAGCGCGAAGAAGACAAGCGTAAAGATAAGACTCTCGATCCCACGCGGCGCGATTGGTTGTTTTATGCCGGCGTGGCGGTGAACGTGGCCGCGGGCTTGCTCCTTTCCGTGCCTTTGGTGGGATTCGTGTTCTCGAGCTTCGTCGAACGCAAGGACCCGCGCAATTGGATTTCACTCGGGCCCATTGAAGGTTTCCCGGAGCAGAGCACGCGCATCGCGACCTATCGCAATCCGTTCACGCGTCCGTGGGACGGCCAGACCGCGGATATTCCGTGCTGGGTCCGGCATCTGAACGGCGATCGATTCCAGGTGTTCGCGATTAACTGCACGCACCTCGGCTGCCCGGTGCGCTGGTTTCAGGAGTCCGGTTTATTTCTGTGCCCGTGCCACGGCGGCGCTTATTACGAAGATGGGTCGCGGGCTGCCGGACCTCCGCCGCGCGGCCTGTTTCAGTACACCTACAAGCTGGAAAATGGCGAGCTGTGGGTGAAGGGCGGCGAAATGCCGACACTCTCGAACCCGGTATAAGCCGCTGGAGTGCATGCGATGAGATGGCTTAGAAACGCAGCGGTTTGGCTGGACGATCGATTGCATCTGACTGCGCTGTACGCATCCACAGCGGGGCATGAGGTTCCAGCCAGCGCAGGCAGTTGGTTTTATGTTTTCGGCAGCGCCACGCTGTTGTGCTTCGTTATCCAGATCATCACCGGCGCATGTCTCGCCTTCGTTTATATTCCCTCCACCAACGAAGCGTGGACCAGCCTGCAATATCTGAATCACGCGCAGTTTTGGGGTTGGTATTTGCGCGCGGTACACAACTGGGGATCGAATTTCATGGTGGCGATCATGACCGCGCACATGATCCAGGTCTTTCTGTTCGGCGCTTACAAGTACCCGCGCGAATTGACCTGGGTCTCGGGCGTATTCCTGCTGCTCTCGACGCTCGCGATGGCCTTCACCGGACAGGTCATGCGTTTCGATCAGGACGCGTACTGGGGGCTGACGATCGGCGCCTCGATTACTGGCCGAGTGCCGCTGATTGGCGCGCAATTGGTGCACGTCTTGTTAGCGGGGCCGATCATAGCGGGCGAAACCTTGTCGCGCTTTTTCACGCTGCACGTGTTTATCATTCCGGGGCTGATCATCGCCATCGTCAGCATGCACTTGCGCCTGGTGCTGACAAAAGGAATTAACGAGTACCCGAAGCCTGGACACCCCGTTCACAAAGGGACCTACGACGCCGAGTACGCCGACATTCTGCGCAAAGAAGGCGTGCCGTTTGTGCCGCACGCCATTGGAAAAGATCTGATCTTCGCGGCGATTGTGATCGTCGGGATTCTCGGCTGCGCCTTTTTCTTCGGACCCAAGGGTCCGGGCGGGATGCCGAACCCGACGCTGGTCGACACCAATCCACGACCGGATTTTTATTTCCTCTCGATCTTTGCCGCGCTCGCCTTGTTGCCGGATTGGATGGAAGTCATCGTTCTGTTTGTCGCGCCAGTCCTGCTGATCGTTTTCCTGCTGGCGCTGCCCTTCATCTCCGGGACGGGAGAAAAGAGCGCACGGCGCAGGCCAGTTGCGGTGCTCTCTGTGGTTCTGATCATGCTGGTGATCGGCGTTTTGACATACATGGGAGCAACGTCGCCGTGGTCGCCGCACATGGCGGCCTGGAGCAGTAACGCGATTCCTGTGCAATTTTTGAAAGGCCGTACGCCCGTGGAACTGCACGGCGCGATTGTTTTTCAGAATAAGCAATGCCGCAATTGCCATTCGCTCGGCGGCAATGGCGGCGAGCGCGGTCCCGCGTTGGACAGCGTGGCGACACGCTTGACACGCGATCAAATGATCCGTCAAGTTATCCAGGGCGGCGGAAACATGCCGGCTTACGGGAAGAAGTTGAGTCCCGCGGAAGTAGAGGCGCTGGTCTCGTTCATGCGTACACTAGCTCCGCGAACGAAGGCGCCGGTCCGCCCCGCGGATAAGCCTCTCAATCCCAAGCCCCTGCCCAGAGATTTGGCCGTCCTAACGCCGTCCCTGCCTGGAGTGGTTCATTCACGGTGAATTCTGCTGTCAGTGCCGCGCTGGAGTCCTGGAACCTCGATCCGCGCGTGATTGCGATCCTGCTGCTCACGGCGGTTATATATGTGCGCGGCTGGATGCGCGGGCGCCGATTGGTTTTGGACGATCGCGACGACAATCGGCTCGCCGCATTTCTGGGCGGATTGGCGGTACTGTTTCTGGCGATTGAGTCGCCGCTCGATAGCGTCGATGCGCTTTTCCTTTCCGCTCACATGACGCAGCATCTGCTGCTGATGATGGTTGCGCCGCCGCTGCTGCTGCTCGGGCATCCGGTTGTGCCGCTGCTGCGCGGGCTGCCGAAGAAGTTCGTGAAAGAAGCGCTGGCGCCATTCCTGACCTGGCCGGCATTGCGCCGCGTCGCGTCGTTCCTTGTGAGGCCGCCGGTGGCGTGGCTGGCGTTCGCGGTCAGCACAATTGTCTGGCACTTGCCGCGTTTTTACGAGATGGCGCTCGGTTCAGGGGCGTGGCACGCCACCCAGCACGCATGCTTCTTTTGGACGGGCATTTTGTTCTGGTGGCCGGTGGTGCAGCCTGGACCCGGACGGAACCGCTGGCCCGCGTGGATGGCAATTCCGTATTTGTTGTTTGCCGACATACTGAATACCGCCATATCGGCCTTCTTTGTGTTTTCCGGCAGGCTGCTGTATCCGAGCTACGCCGCAGTCCATGCGGGCGGAGTAAACGCGCTACAGGACCAGGTTCTTGCCGGCGCCATTATGTGGGTGCCCGGATCGATTATTTACATTCTTCCTGCGATTGCGTTTACGATGCAACTCGTGGGCGGCAGCCATCTGCGGCGTACCGCTCATATCGTGGCAAGGCGTCCTCCTCCATCTCGTCCCCGTTTCCATATCGCCGCTTCCAGCTTGCCAACAGTTCGCCGCGTTGCCCAAGCGATCATGTTGATGGTCGTGATCGTCGTGATGGGCCATGGCTTCTTCGGTCCGCAAGTCACGCCGCTGAATCTCGCGGGAATCCTTCCATGGATTCACTGGCGCGCGCTCTCGATCCTGGCTCTGCTGGTGATCGGCAATCTGTTCTGCATGGCGTGCCCATTCATGCTGGTTCGCGATCTGGGCCGACGCATTTTTCCAGCCAAGTGGCGTTGGCCGCGCCGCTTGCGATCCAAATGGCTGGCGGCATCGCTGCTCGTTCTCTATCTTTGGGCTTATGAAGCCTTTGGATTATGGGATAGCCCATGGCTGACGGCATGGATCATTGCCGGATATTTCACCGCAGCCGTTATCGTGGATGGCTTTTTCCGCGGCGCGAGCTTCTGCAAATATGTTTGCCCCATCGGGCAGTTCCATTTTGTAAGCTCGCTCGTGTCGCCGCGCGAGGTGCGGGTGCGAAGTGCGGCCATCTGCAAATCCTGCCGCACGCACGACTGCATTAAGGGCAACGATCGCGCCCGCGGCTGCGAGTTGTATCTTTTTCAACCGAAGAAGGCCGGGAATCTGGACTGCACATTCTGCATGGATTGCGTAAAGGCCTGCCCGCAAGATAATGTCGCGCTTCTGCCTACGGCCCCAGCCAGCTCGATTGTCGCCGATCCCTATCGCTCGTCCATCGGACGGCTATCCAAGCGCACGGACGTGGCGGCGCTTGCGGCTTTGGTTGTGTTTGGCGCGTTTGTCAATGCCGCTGGCATGATTGCACCCGTCATGCATTGGGAGCACAGTTGGCATGCGCGGCTGGGATTACATGCAATGCCGCTGATCGTGGGAATGTTCGTGCTCACCGGGACGGTGGTGTTGCCGTTGCTCGCGGTCGTTGCCTGTGCCACCTGGAGCCGCGTAGCGGGATTGCGATTGAGCTTCTCCGACACCGCGCGCCGATTCGTGTTTGTGCTTGTTCCGTTAGGCGTCGCGATGTGGGCCGCGCATCTGCTGTATCATCTTGCAACCGGATGGAGCGCACCATTGACAATCGTCCAGAGATTAACGGCAACAGGCTTCGGCACAGTTCCGATCCCGTCTTTGCCGGCCTGGCTCACCGGCGCGCAGATTCTTCTGCTGGATGCCGGGCTTCTGCTGACTTTATATACCGGCTGGCGTATCGGCCGGCAATACGCAGATCGCCTGCGGACCGCTGTCGCGCTGCTTGCGCCCTGGGCCGCACTTTCCTGCGCCTTGTACGCGGCCGGCGTTTGCATTCTTCTGCAACCCATGCAGATGCGCGGGATGTTCCATTGAGTAGCGGCGTGCGGCTGGCGGCCTTGTGTGCAATGGCAGCAGTTGCGACGGCAGTGGTGTGGGCGGACGGCGGCAGCGTGCTTTTCCGAAAGCAGGCAGGCCCGTTTATCGTGACCGTTTTCGCTGCCTCTCTGCCGATACGCGCAGGCGCGGCGGATCTCAGCGTCATGGTGCAACGGGTGAGCGATGAAGCCAGCATTCTGGACGCAACCGTGAACGTGCATCTGAGGCAGTCGGCTGCGGGAAAAATCGAGGAAGTCGTCGCTCCCGCTTCACATGCGCGCGCCACCAACAAACTTCTTTACGCGGCTCATGTCACGATACCGTCCACGGGCAAATGGACGCTGGGGGTGGATGTCAAGCAGAAGGATGGCAGCGGCTCGGCTTCCGCTGAATTGAACGTGCTGCCGCAGGCGGGCCCCGCAGAAAGTTACTGGCCGTATTTCGTCATCGTGCCGGCTTTTATCGTCCTGTTCATTGTGAATCGATGGCTCAGGAAAAAGTGGCGCGTGCGGAGTCCGCAAGCACGGCCATAGCAGCGTTGCGGCCGTTGATCGCAATGACACTTCCGCCCGGATGCGTACACGCGCCGCACAAATAAATGCCCGGCATACCGGTTCGGCTGCGCAGGCGATTGCTCCACATATAAGCCGGGAGGCATTCGCCTTGAAAAATGTGACCGCCAGTAAGGCCGACCTTCTTTTCGATATCGGGCGGTCCCAGCGCTTCGGCCCCGATCACTGCCTCCGGAATGTTAGTGCAAAAACGCGCGAGTGCGGCGAGGGCGCGCTGTTTGGCGCATTCCCGATGATCGTCCCAGGATCCATCTGCGAATTGGTACGGCACATATTGCGAGAACACGCTCATGGTGTGCGTTCCCTCCGGTGCGGCGGTCGGGTCATGCGCGCTCTGAAAATAGAGTTCGGTCCAAAGACGATCCGGCAGGTGGCCTTCACGCGCCGCTGCGTAGCTGGTTTTCCACTCGCTCTTGCTGAGTGGAGTATTCACCTGCGCGAAATGGTGAGGCTGGCACGTGCCTGGACGCGCGCGGAAGTTTGGCAGCTCGCGAAGCCAAACGTTCACTTTCAATGTGCAGCCTTCGATAGGAATGGATTCCACCTGCGCGCGCCAGTCTGCGGTGGCCGAGGCCCCGAGTAAACGCAGCGTGGTTCGTGGATCAGCATTCGACACCACGATGGGAGCTTGTATGCGCTCACCGCCTTCGAGCACGACGCCTTCGCCAGGCACGATTTGCGCAATGGGCAGACCGGCGGCAATAACGGCTCCGGCATTCTGCGCCGCGTCCGCTAGAAAGAACGATACCATCCCCATACCGCCTTTTACGTATCCCCACTGGCCGGGAAATCCGCCGAGACGGCCGGATGAGTGATGAAAACGAATAGAAGCGGTACCGGCATCGAACGGGCTGGCATTTGTTCCGATAATGCCTTGGCCGAGATAGGCGATTTGCAGATGCTCGTCGTCGACATAGCGCTCGACGAATTCGGCCATCGACCAGTCGAACAGCAGCGAGCGAGCTTCCGGATCGTTTCCGAGCCGCTCCTCAATCTCTCCGCGTGTCGGAGGCTCGCCAATCCAGACATCGTGCTGATTCACATCTTGGTGGTTCGCGGGTCGAAGCGCGTCGCGAAGGCGTGCGATGACATCATTCATGGCGCGCCAGCCATTGAGATCGCGCGGCGCAAAGTGGGCCAGCTCGGCTTCGCATCGCTCGTCGTCGTCATAGAGCTGTACACTCGTGCCATCTTCGAAAGGAACGAATAAGCCGTTACGCGCGGGCGTCCACGAATAGCCGAGCGCCGGTAAATTCAGCTCATCGATCACCAGCGGATGCAGTAAGCCCGCGAGATAGGCGCAGGGGGACATACGAACGCCGGGCCATGGCTCTTCAATGGTGCAGGCGCCGCCGATTCGCTCTCGCGCTTCGATGACCAGCACACGTTTTCCTGCACGCGCGAGATAGGCTGCACACGCAAGGCCGTTATGTCCGGCGCCAGCGACGAGAATGTCCCAGCGCTGTGTGGCCAATTCGCGCACTGGAGCGGGAAGTCCAACGAGGCCGAGTGACTGGACGGCGGACGAGGAGCGCAACATGAAATTCTGCAGAGCGGGGAAAGCCCCCGTACGCAGGATGCCACAGCGGATACACTGATCGTTATTTGGTGGTGAGACGAGAAACGATTCCGATGATCAGATCCGCTGCGGCGAGAATATTCCGGCTGCTCGCGGCTCTCGCTTTGATGACAACCGCCGCTCTAGCCGGTCCTCCGTTTCAGACCGACGATCCGGAGCCAATTGATTTCAGGCACTACGAGTTCTACACGTTCGCCGCTTCCGATGGCACGCCGGTAGAAACCGATACCGAGGGGCCTGCGTTGGAGTTCAATTGGGGGGCGCTCCCGAACGTTCACCTCCATATCATCGTTCCCGCCGCGGCGATTTTCCCCGCAAACAATCCTCGATTAGCTCCTGCCGGTATTGGTCCGCGCGCTTTCGGTTTAGGCGACACCGAACTCGGAATCAAGCTCCGCTTTGTTCAGGAGACCAAGCACCGTCCGATGGTCGGCACATTTACAATGTTCGAGATTCCGACCGGCAACGCCGTCAGAGGTCTCGGCGTGGGGTCAACATGGTACAAAGTGCCACTCTGGGCGCAGAAAAGCTTTGGTCCATGGACCACCTACGGCGGCGGCGGTGCGACGGTGGTGAACGCGCCCGGCTACCGCAATTTCCCATTCGCGGGCTGGCTCGTCCAGAGGGACTTCGGCAAGAAGATAACGCTGGGGACCGAAATCTTTTATCATGGCCCGGAAGGATTGGCGACACCGCAGACCAGGCCGGCCACGCTGGTTGATATCGGTGGCTATTACAAATTTCGCGATCCTGGGTTTCAGTTGCTGTTCTGCTACGGCCACACCGCCGTCGGGCAAACGGAAAACTACGCGTATCTCGGTCTCTATTGGACCTGGGGCAATGGCGGCAAGCGCGATAACGATAAGCCCACCGGCCTCGCATTCAACGGCATGCCTCCTCCTGGCCTTACGGGGCACACATAATCATGATGCCCTCCGCGACCCTGGCAGCGCTCCCGAAAATAGAGCTTCATCTGCACCTGGACTGCTCGATGAGCTACGGTGCCATCTCCCAGCTTGCTCCTGGTGTCACTCCTGACGAGTACGTTCGGGACTACGTCGCGCCTTCGCGTTGCACCAATCTGGCAGACTTCTTGAAATGCGCGCCGAAAGGCGTCCGCCTCATACAGGAGGAACCGGCGTTGCGGCTCGTCACCGAAGATCTCTTTCAGCAATTACAGGCCGACGGCGTCGTTTATGCGGAAATTCGGTTTGCGCCCTTGCTTCACATTGAGGGCGGACTGTCGGTCGAACGTGTTGTCGAGATCGTGAACGACGCAGTAGACCGCATGAGCAATCAAACCGGGATTGACGCACGTCTGATCCTGTGTACGTTACGACACTTCGATGAGGAGCAGAGCGTGCGTACGGCGAGACTCGTCGAGAGCTATAGAGGCAGTCGCGTGGTGGCAATCGATCTGGCGGGCGATGAAGCGGGGTTCCCAATAACAATGCACATCAAGGCGTACGAGTATGCGCGGGATCGCAATCTATTCCGAACCGCTCATGCCGGCGAAGGACTCGGACCTGAAAGCGTTTGGGAAACGCTTCGCATGCTGAATCCAACCAGGATCGGACACGGCGTCAGGAGCATCGAAGATCCGGAGCTCGTTCAGCATCTCCGGCAAAATCATGTCCATCTGGAACTCTGCCCATCTTCAAACGTCCAAATCGTCCCTTCCATACAGGATTTGGCACACCATCCAATCGACCGGCTGTACCGTGCCAATATCTGGCTGAACATCAATACCGATTCCCGGATGCTGACACCTACGACGCTCACCAGAGAGTACGAGCAAATGGGGCGCGTATTTGGCTGGGGGCTCGAAGAGTTCTATCGTACGAATCTCATGGCGGCTGGAGCGGCATTTATGGATGAACGCGCGAAGACGGGCCTGCGCGAGAAAATCGCCCAAGCTTATGAGCCTTTTGTAGATACGGGAGCCTAACATCTTTGCGGATACCGTCTCCTGCTGGGAGCGTCTATTAAAATAGGTACCTTTTCACCCACTGTGGAGACAGGTCGGATAAAGTGCAGTTGCAGTTAGGGAAGACGAGGAAACGTCGATGAAAAGAGTCAGCAAGCTCGGTCCGTTCTCAGTTCTGGCGGTGGCGCTCTGCCTCACGCTAACAAGCTGCAATAAGAGTCCGCAGCAATCGGCGGCGCAAGAACAGAACCAATCGGCAGCTCAGGATCAGAGTTCCGATCCGGCACAAGCCAATGTGGCACCGGCCGCCCAGCAGCCTGAAGCGCAGGCCCCCACGCAACAGGCTGCCGCCCCCCAAGAAGCTCCTGCGCAGCAGCCTCAGTCTTCCTATCCAGCGGAGCCTTCGTCTCAGCCCGCTCCCGCGTATCAGGGCAACGATCAGGATTACGCGTATGACACGGGCGACACGGCCGACAGTGAAGAGCCGGTGGAGCAGGCGGAAGAACCACCGCCGGCACTGCCGGAATACGATCAGCCTGAATGCCCGGGCGACAATTATGAGTGGACACCAGGTTATTGGGCCTATGCGTCCACCGGTTATTATTGGGTGCCGGGCGCGTGGGTAGTCGCTCCCTATGTCGGTGCGCTCTGGACGCCGCCTTATTGGGCGTACGTGGGAAACCGCTATCAATGGCATCACGGATATTGGGGTGAGCACATCGGCTTCTATGGCGGGATCAATTACGGTCACGGCTATGTGGGCCATGGTTATGAGGGAGGATATTGGAACCAGGGGCACTTCGCATACAACCGCTCCGTGAACAACGTAAACGTCACGGTTGTTCACAATGTCTACAACTACAGAGTTACGAATAACACTACTCGAGTCAGCTATGACGGTGGGCGCGGCGGGCTCAACGTCCGGCCGACAGCGGCGGAACTCGTGGTGCTGCACGAACAGCGAATCGCACCGGTTCCGGCGCAGGTTCAGCATATGCGGCAAGCTGCGACCAACCGTGCGCAATTCGCGGCGGTGAACCACGGGCGTCCGCAGGAATTGGCAGCGGCCCGCCCGCTACCCACGGCCTATAAAGCCCCGGCGCCGCGCCCCGAAGCGGTTGCTGGAGCGCGAACGCTTCCGCGGGTGACTCCGCGACAAGTAGGTGCTCCAACTCCGGAGGCGCGCGGGCGTGTCCAGCCGAATCAGCGTCCGGGTCAGCAGCCAGCCCCGAATGCACGTGCAGAAACGCGAGGCACTCCAGCAGCGAGAACACCGCAGCCTCCACCGGCCCGAGCCGAGGAACGTCCCGCAGCCCGTACACCGCAGCCAGCGCCAGCTCGAACGGAAGCGCGACCGGCGGCCCGTACGCCACAGCCTGCGCCAGCTCGAACGGAAGCGCGACCCGCGGCTCGTACGCCGCAAGCGCCACCAGCTCGAACGGAAGCGCGACCCGCGGCTCGTACGCCGCAAGCGCCACCCGCACGAACGGAAGCACAACCCGCAGCCCGTACGCCACAGGCTGCGCCAGCTCGAACGGAAGCACGACCAGCAGCCCGTACACCACAGGCTGCGCCAGCTCGAACTGAAGCGCGACCAGCGGCTCGTACACCGCAACCAGCGCCAGCTCGAACTGAAGCGCGACCAGCGGCTCGTACACCGCAACCGCCGCCGGCTCGAACCGAAGCACAACCAGCAGCTCGTACGCCGCCAGCTCGAACTGAGCAGCAACCGGCGGCTCGAGCACCGCAACAACGCTCCGAACAAAAGCCTGCTCCTCAGGCTCGCCAGGAAGCCCGGCCCGCTCCGAAATCAACTTCGAAAACGGATACCAAGCAGCGCGACGAGCACCAACACCCGCAATAGCTCCGCTAACGTGGAGTGCTTACCAGTTGGTGATTGACCCGTCGGGGCGGAAATACGTTTGCGCGCGGGGGGTAATGGGATCGGTGATCTCCGCAATTTGGTTCAGTTGTTTGAAATCGATTTCCACGCCGAGGCCCGGCCGCTCATTGGCGTAGAGCTTCCCATTCTTGAAATCGAGGCCGGCCGGCAAATATGGAATGGTTCGGCCTCCGAAGTTATACTCCATGAGCACGGGGCCCGAGAAGGTTCCTAAACAGTTGACGAGCGCAGCCGTCGCGATCGGCCCAGTGAAGTGCGGGACCAACCCGACGAAATGCGTCTCGCAAATCGCCGCAATCTTCATCATTTCGGTGATTCCACCAGCGTTCGGCAGTGTCGCGCGAACATAGTCGATCGCGTGGCTCTCGACCAGTTTGTTGAAATCCCAGCGGTTGCCCCACTCCTCTCCGGCAGCGATGGGAACATCGACTTTTTGTCGCAGGATGGGAATATCCTCCTGAAAAGCCTCGGCACGAACCGGATCCTCGACAAAGAAAGGGGCGAGGTTCTGGATCATGTCGCAGCCGCGAATAGCATCCGATAAATCGAAGCGCTGGTGGAAATCCACAATCCAGTCTCCGTTCTTACCCACGCCCTCTCGCGCCTGCACGCAATCGTCATAGAGCTGGTTGACTCTCTCGCGTACGTTGTAAGTGGAGTAGATGGGTAAGTCGGCCGCACCCATGCGGAACGCGCGATAACCCGCCTCAATCGTAAGTTGCGCACGCTCTTTGATGCTCATGCCGGACCGAATGCCCGGCACGGTACCTGCGGTGTTGTAACATTCGCAGTAGTTCCGAGCCATCCCACCCAGTACCTCATGAACGGGCATGTTTTGGACCTTCCCCTTGATATCCCAAAGAGCGAGATCGAGCGCGCCGAGCGCATCTTCCTTTTCGCGTCCCGGCGGATAAAAGAACGAACGCGACATATCCTGCCAGAGGCGTTCGATGTACTGCGGATCTCTTCCGATCAGCCTTCCCGCGCATTGTGCCAGCAGGTCCTTCGATCCACCCTCCCCGATTCCTGTGATTCCAGCGTCTGTCTCCACGGTGACAACCAAGTCACTCTGATTGAACAGCGGATTCGGATGCGGCGGCGCATAGACCCGTACTTTCGTGATCTTCATCTTCGGCAGTGCCGCTTCGAGATTTCGCGGCCGAATGAGTAATGGCGATGCTGCGGTAAGCGACTTCAGAAAAGCTCTGCGATCCATGCTGCTCCTATGTGACTATTTGCGGTCAACGCGCGGATAAAAGAGTTTACAGCGTTTTGCGGAACTTTCCGGCAGCCGGTCCCAATTTCCGGACCGAATGACTTCTCAAGCAGCGTTGGGCTGGGGTTCGACAACCGTTAATTCTTCGAAACTGTCAGAGTCGCCGGTATTGAAGGTGTAGATGCGGTGAACGTCATTGGCTTTCATCGTCGCGATAATCTGCAAATCAAAGATGGATGCGCCCGTTACGGGTCGCCGGCGTAGCAACTCCATCCATTCCCTTACAACGCGTGCGGGGCTGGGCAGGAGCTGAATGCCGGGGAATGCTAACAGCGCGGAGAGAATGCGCTGGGCTTCAGTTGAAGACGAAGGAGCAGCGACACGGCGCGGATTCGTGATCACCGAATAGACCTCGCAAAGAATTGTGACGTGACGTAAAGTCTTATTGACCGATCGCGGGCGGCTTCGAGCAAAATACGCGATGCGGCGTGGTTAGGGACATCTGCGTTCGTAGCATAGGCCAGAACATTTGCATCGACGACTCCCGGTTCAAGGGACGTCATCGTAGATATCATAGCGGCGAAGAGAGCTCATCGCGCCTAAATGCAAAACCGGCAATTGGGACAAAGGACCCCCAAATTCGGCTTCGTCCTGAAGAAGACGCAGCGCGGCATCCTTCACCAGATGCTCGGGGTCCATGCCGGCCTTGGTAGCGATTTGTGCAAGCTGCGCTTCCTGCTCTGGCGTGAAGTGTACTTCCATCTCTTCAAGATACGGAAAAACCGGCTTGGAGGCAATCGAGGTGCTCGATGATCCTATTCTGACCAGGCTTCAACCGCGCGATACCTCACGCCGTCCGTTGCGCTTCGGCTTTGCTCTCGTCTGCAAGCGCCGCTTGCGCCGCTGCTAGACGCGCGATCGGCACGCGATACGGCGAGCAGGATACATAGTTCATGCCGGCGCGATAGCAGAATTCGACCGAGCTTGGCTCGCCGCCGTGCTCGCCGCAGATTCCCACTTCGAGATCGGGTCTCGTACGGCGCCCTAAGCTGAACAGCGAGCTCGATCACTTTACCCACGCCCTCCTGATCGAGCACAGCAAACGGATCTGCTTTGAAGATCTTTCAGATCTTCGTAATGCTTGGAGAACTTCGTGTAATCGTCGCGCGACAGTCCCATCGTGGTCTGGGTGAGATCGTTGGTGCCGAAGCTGAAGAATTCGGCCTCGCGAGCCACTTCGTCGGCGGTCATCGCGGCCCGCGGAATCTCGATCATGGTGCCGACCATGTATTGGAGATTCTTCATGCCCGCCGCACCCAAAACTTCATCGGCGACGCGAACGACAATCGCTTTCTGATTTTCCAGCTCCTTGACATTGCCAACCAGCGGAATCATCACTTCAGGAATCACTTTGATGCCCTTCTTCGCGACCTGCACAGCAGCCTCGAAAATCGCTCGCGCCTGCATCTCCGTTATTTCGGGATACGTGATGCCCAGACGGCAGCCGCGGTGACCCAGCATCGGATTGAACTCGTGCAGCTCCTCCACACGAGACAGCAGCTCGGGTAAGTGCTTCTTCAGATCTCCCACGCTGACACCGTAGGTCGTGGCCATTTGCTTCTTCTCTTTGGAGGAGGCATGCGGCAGCTTCGCGATATCGACCATGACGTTCTCGCGCTTGGGTAAGAACTCGTGCAGTGGCGGGTCGAGCGTGCGAATCACGACCGGAAAACCGTCCATCGCTTCGAAGAGTCCGGCGAAGTCCTTGCGCTGCATGGGAAGCAGCTTGAGCAGGCCCTTCTTGCGCGTTTTTTCGTCGCGCGCCAAAATCATGGCCTGCATGTGCGGGATGCGGTCTTCCGCAAAGAACATGTGTTCCGTGCGGCAAAGGCCAATTCCTTCCGCTCCGAAGAGGCGCGCTTGGATGGCATCGCGCGGAATGTCGGCGTTGGCGCGAACTCCAAAGCCGCCGCGAAATTCGTCCGCCCATTCCATGAATGCGGCGAAGTAGTGCGATTTGGGATCAGGCTCGTTGGTCTTGCACTGCCCGAGATAGACTTCTCCCAGCGTGCCATCGAGCGAAATCCAATCACCTTCTTTCAATATTTGCTTCTTGCCTTCAAAGAGAATCGTCGCTTGCTTCTTTGCTTCATCCACCGCCACCGAAGCGGCGCCGACAACGCAGGGCCGGCCCATTCCGCGCGCCACCACCGCCGCGTGACTTGTCAAACCGCCCACGGCCGTTAGGATTCCTTTGGAAACATCCATGCCGTGAATGTCATCGGGCGTGGTTTCCTTGCGCACCAGAATTACCGGACCTTTTTGCGCGAGTTCAACTGCATCTTCTGAAGAGAATGCCGCACGTCCGACCGCCGCGCCCGGCGATGCCGGCAATCCACTTGCAATCTTTTGTAGATTTTTACGCATCGTTGGATCCAGCACCGGGTGCAGCAATTGATCGAGCTGATTCGGCCCGACTCGCTGCACGGCCTCGCGCTTGGAAATTAAGCCTTCCTCGACCATGTCAACCGCCACGCGGACCGCAGCAGGACCGGTGCGCTTGCCATTACGGGTCTGCAGCATGTACAGCTTGCCATCTTCGATGGTGAACTCGAAATCCTGCACGTCGCGATAATGCTTTTCGAGGTTCGATGTGATCTCGCGAAGCTGCGCGTATGCTGCCGGCATCACCTGCGCGAGTTCTTCGATCGGCTGCGGTGTGCGAATACCGGCCACCACGTCTTCACCCTGCGCATTCACCAGGAACTCGCCGTAAAACGTCTTTTCGCCGGTGGACGGATTACGCGTAAACCCGACGCCTGTGCCGGAATTATCGCCCATGTTGCCGAACACCATCGCCTGCACGTTCGCGGCGGTGCCGATGGAATCCGGAATCTTCTCCATGCGCCGGTAATAGACGGCTTTCGGCGTATTCCATGAATTGAACACCGCGTCGCGCGACAGCTTGAGCTGATCGAGAGGATTTTGCGGGAAATCGCGGCCGGTTTCTTTCTTCACCAGCTTCTTGTATTCGGCGATGATCTGCTGCAGATCGCTGGCCGTGAGATCGGTGTCGAGCTTGGTCTTCACTTTGGCCTTGCGCGAGTCGAAAATGTGATCGAACTTCGCCATGTCGATGTGCAGCGCGACTTCGCCGAACATCTGGATGAAGCGACGGTAGCAGTCGTAGGCGAAGCGGGCATTGCCGGTCTTTTTGGCCAAAGCCTCGGTCGCTTTATCGTTCAGGCCCAGATTGAGAATGGTGTTCATCATGCCCGGCATGGAGAACTTCGCGCCGGAGCGAACGCTGACTAGCAGCGGATCGTCGCCCGCGCCGAGTTTCTTGCCCATCTGTTCTTCCAATCGGGCCAGCGCCTGCTCGATCTCATGGTCCACTTCGCGCGGAACCTTATTTCCGTTCTCAAAAAACAGATTGCACACTTCTGTAGAAATAGTGAATCCGGGAGGAACGGGTACACCCGCTTTGCTCATTTCCGCGAGTCCGGCGCCTTTGCCGCCGAGAACCTCGCGCATCTTTCCGTCGCCTTCGGCCGTGCCTCCGCCGAACGAGTAAACATATTTCTTCATGACAGATCTGGTCTCCTGAATGCAAATATCAGCGTGGTTGTTCGTTCAGACGCCACTTGCGCCTTGCGTGACGATTTCTGAAAAATCAGCGATGCTTGAGAACTCCGTCAGCAGGCTGTGGAGTAGTGCCAGGCGGTTCTGCCGGATCGCTGGATCTGGATCGTTCACTAAAATTTTATCGAAGAAGAGATCCACCTGCGGGCGAAGCGAAGCAATGGCCGCCAGCTTGTCTTTGTAGGAGGAGCTCGTCCGGGTTTCTTCCCGCACCCGAAGAAAAGCTTGATGGAGTTCTTCTTCCGGACCGGGTTTCAGCAAAGCTGGGTCGGGCGGGTTGGCCTCGGTGACCGCTGCCTGCTTGAGAATATTCTTGATGCGTTTGAAACTGGCCGCGAGCGGCTCGAAATCTTCTGTTGGCCGGATGTAGTGAATCGCTTCCACCCGATCGGCAACATCGGCGAGTGGGGTCAGCGGCGTGGCGAGAACCGCGTTCACCTCGTCATAGGCAAAATCGAGTACTTCGCGCAAATAGAACTCGATGCGCTCCTTCATAAATGGGATGAGCGCGGGAACGTCTTCTATGTACTTTTTGAGGTCGAGCGGAAGCCGCGATTCAAACAGAATTTTGACGATACCTTGTGCGCCACGGCGTAGCGCAAAAGGATCTTTCGAGCCCGTTGGGATCAGACCGATTTTGAAACACTCGCGTACCGTGTCGAGCTTGTCGGCGATCGAAACGACCTGGCCCTCCGGTGTGCTCGGAATCGAATCTTCCATGCTGACGGGCTTGTAGTGATCGTAAATCGCCTTCGAGACCGCTTCCGGTTCACCCTGCGCTCTCGCGTATAACCCCCCGACAACGCCCTGCAGTTCGGTGAATTCTTTCACCATTTCCGTAGTCAGGTCTGATTTCGCCAGAGAAGCTGCGCGCATGGATGCGTCAAGATCCGCGATACCTCCGGCCAACTGAGCTGCAAGAGCGACGATGCGATCCACCTTCTGCGCATACGTTCCCAGCTTTTCAAAAAACGTAATGTTCGAAAGCAACTGGCGGCGTTCTTCGAGCGTTTTCTGAACATCTGTGTTCCAGAAAAACCGCGCATCGTTGAACCGCGCCCGCAGGACTCGTTCGTTCCCCTGCCGAATCAGACCGTCCGGATCGCCATCGGTATTAGTGACCGCGACGAATTCGGGAGCCAACGAGCCGTCGGGGTTCCGCACGGAAAAATATCGTTGGTGATGACGCATCACCGTCGTGAGAATCTCCTGCGGAAGCTCCAGGAATGAAGGATCGAACCGGCCGCGAATCGGGGTAGGGAATTCGGTCAGATAAACCAGGGTGCGCAGCAGATCATCGTCTTGCTGGACCCCTGGACCCAGGCCCGCTTCAATGCGCTGCTTGCGATCCGCGGCCTGGAGGACTACCCGGTTATCAGCCAATGTTTTCTGATACGTAGAGACGCTTACCTGAAGTGCTTCTTTCGATCCGAGAATGCGGTGCCCGCGCGTTGTATTACCGGATTGAAGGCCAGCGACTTCGAATGCCACCACTTGATCGTCGATCAGTGCGAGAATCCAGCGGATGGGCCGAATGAACCGCACGCCGCCCTTGCCGGTCCAATACATGGTCTTCGGAAAGTGAATACTCGCGATGATCTGCGGCAGCTTTTCACTCAACGCTTCGACCGCGCGTTGACCCTTCACAAGCTGATGAACGACGTAGCGCTCACCTTTGGCGTCGGATATTTTGGCGAGTTCCGCCACGCTCGTGTTCCATTTGCGCGCGAACCCTTCCGCCGCTTTCGCACCTGCCGACAGATACGGGCCGGGCGTCATGGTTTGCGCATCCGGCGCCTGCTCCGCCATATCTTTATTTAGCAGCGTCAGCCGCCGAGGCGTGCCGTCCACAATCAGAGCGGAGCCGCCGAACGTGCCGAAAGCGGTCTGAAATTTCGTACGCAGATCTTCGAGCGCAGGCTCGATCATCCAATCCGGAATTTCTTCCGTGCCGATTTCGAGAAGAAAATCCGGCACTACGCGGCTGCCTCTTCTGCCGGAAATTGCTGTTTCGCCCAAGCCTGTGCGACGCCGACCGCCAGCCGTCGTACGCGCGCAATGACACCGACGCGCTCGGTCACGCTAATAGCCCCGCGCGCATCCAGCAGATTGAAAATATTCGAACACTTCAGCGCACGGTCATAAGCCGGAAGC
The DNA here is from genome assembly GCA_963722935.1 of uncultured Acidobacteriaceae bacterium. Classification (GTDB taxonomy): domain Bacteria; phylum Acidobacteriota; class Terriglobia; order Bryobacterales; family Bryobacteraceae; genus Bog-105. The sequence continues at coordinate 541,248 of CAVROY010000008.1, forward strand.
ACGGGAAAGCGGTCCAGATCTTTGGATTTCCGGAAAAGATCCAAGAGGCGCTGGCATTCGCGCTCATGAATCTCGAATTCTTTCCAAAGCGCATCGACATCGGCCAGCTCGAAGTTGTAGACCGAAAACTGCTGCTCGTCCGCGAGCCGCACGTCGGCATATTTCACGCCAGGCGCCCACTCGATCTCGTACACGCTATCGACGTTCTGGAGAAACGCGACAATGCGTTCCAACCCATACGTGATCTCGGCGGGAACCAAGTCCAGATCCATGCCGCCGCACTGCTGGAAATAAGTAAACTGAGTGATCTCCAGGCCATCGAGCATTACCTGCCAGCCGATGCCCCAGGCGCCGAGCGTGGGCGCTTCCCAGTTGTCTTCTTCAAACTTGATGTCGTGCTTGCGAAGGTCGATACCGATCGCTTCCAGACTTCCCAAATACTGATCCAGCACATCGTCCGGAGTCGGCTTCAAAATCACCTGCAATTGCTGATGCTTGTAGAGCCGGTTCGGATTTTCGCCGTAGCGCCCGTCGGCGGGGCGGCGGCTCGGCTGCACGTAAGCGACTTTGTAGGGCTTCGGCCCCAGCACGCGTAAGAACGTTTCGGGCGCCATGGTGCCCGCACCCACTTCCAGATCGTAGGGTTCCTGGATAATCGCGCCGCGGTCCGCCCAGTAGCGTTGCAACTTCAAGATTGTGTCTTGGAATGTATCCATCGCGTGCGTGTCAGAGCCCCTCGAGCAGCGCAGGAGTATGGAAGCGCCGCTCCACGTGCTGTTCCATCTCGCGAATCAGGAAGCGGCGCAGATCGAGGGCCGTGTCCCGGTTCCAGGGCCGCGCCTTCAAATCGGAAATAGGAGTGCGCAGCATCTCGCCCGCCAATTCACACGAGGATGACGACAGGCTGCGATCCGGGTGATGCGCCAGATCGGGCAGGAAGCCGGAAAGGCGCGTGGCCCACAGTGAAAAGTAAATGATCGCCGTCCACGTGCCGCCCGCCACGCGCTCATGCAAGTGATTCAGAACGGCGGCGATCAGCCGAAAGAAACGCTCGTTGGTTTCGTGCGGAGGAAGCAGGTGGTCGCTTATTTCAGCGACATAGTCGAGCGCCACGCCGGCCTCGAAGTCGCTAAGCAGATCGAACTGCGACTGCAACAGGTCGCAGGAGTTCAGATTGACCAGTTCTCGTGTTTCCTTTTGCGAATACGATAAGTTCACTAGCGAAAGCCGTTCGAGTCCGGAGCCGAAACTGTTTTTTGGTTTGCGGGCCCGCCGCGCCACCCCGCGAAGCTTACCCTGATCGCGCGTAAAAAAGCTGACGATCAGATCGGATTCGCGAAACGGATATGTACGAAGAACATACGTTTCACTCACCCGAGCCGGCATACTTACGGCAACCGGTCGAAGCAAGCAGCCGGTGGAACTATCAGCGTAGCAAACCAAGCGCAGATGACTCGCGCGCTGTGGAACAATGTCTTTTGCGTGCTGCGATCTGTGCCGTTCTGGCTTTGACGAGCTTTGGCTCGCTCGCGTCCCAGACCACGGGGGATCCTCCCAAACTTCTGCTCACGCCTCAGCGTCTGCGCCGCCTGCAGCGCGATCGCGAGCGCCAGACGGTCCGCTGGACCAACTTCGAGAATCGCGTCAAGACTGTGCCCGAATCTACTGAACGCGGTTTTGAGCTGGCGCTCTACTATGCCGTGACGCACGATCCGCAGCGCGGGCACGAAGGCATCGAGTGGACGAAAACGCATTTCTGCGATACGCGCCAGCGTGCCTTGATTCTCGATTGGGTTAGGGACCTGATCGGTCCGGAAGATCGAAATGCCTTGACAGCGGGCCGCACGTGCGCCACCAGTTATAAGAACGCGACTCCTCGCTTGCGGGATGCGCTGCTTCTGCAGATCGCGCTCGGCGGAGATGTATCGCCTTCTTTACCCGCTGAAGTTCTGAAGGAGTTGCGGCAACAGGGACTGTTTCGTTCCCCAGAGGTTCTCTATTCGGCTTGCGAATACCTGCTGGCACGCTCGAGCCCGCCGGATTTGGACGACGAGGCTCGGCGGTTTTTTGCCCAGCTCCCGGCCGAAATGCTGCTGGCTCTAAAACCCGATCAAGTGGAGCATCCCGATTGGATGACTCACGTCGCGGCGCTTGCGGCGATCACGCTCGATTCGAATCTTCCTGCATCGCAGTACCTGCAGAGCTGGGCCATGGAAGATCGCCAGACGCTGCAGGAAGGGCCAGGGGTCGGATACGAATTTCTCTGGGCCGATCCTTATTTGCCAGGCGTGGGTTATCAGAACCGCGATCCCTGGATTTACGATTCCGCAGGACGGCTCTTCGTCCGTTCCACATGGGACGCGGACGCCTGCTGGATACATATCTCGACGCGCGGCGTCGAACAGGAGCGCTGCCCGGCCGGATGGCGGAATTCGCCGCAAACTTTCGGACATCTGAGGCTCGTGCCCATGACGGCGAACTGCGTGGAAGTGGCGCCGCACTCCCAAAACGATGCCGTTATTCTGTGGCAGCTTCAGCCCGGCGAAACGGTCACGTATCGGCTGAATAAGCGGCAGATGTCCCTTCATTCCGACGCAGCGGGACTGCTGCTGCTCGAGGCGCGAGTTGAAGGGAAAGTTTGCCGCGCACGCTAAACTGAAAGTTCCACTCCAGGAGTATCTTCTAAATTCATGATTGCAGCGACACAACTGCGGCCGGGCATGATCGTAAAGTTCAACAACGAACTGCACTCGGTGTTCAGCATGGTCCATCGCACGCCGGGCAACCTCCGCGGATTCGTGCAGGCCAAAATGCGAAATCTCCGCTCCGGCTCCATGATGGAGCATCGTTTCTCATCGGAAGACAAGGTAGAGCGCATTGCGCTGGATGAGCAGGAGATGGAATATCTGTACGACGACGGCGAATACTTCTATTTCATGAACACCGAAAATTACGAGCAGATGCACCTCACCAAGGATATGCTCGGCGATGGCGTGTTTTATCTAATTCCGCAGCTCCACGTCAATGTCGAGTTCTATGAAGGCAAGCCGATCAGTGTCGAGCTTCCGCCCAGCGTCGAGATGACGGTGATGGAGACCGAGCCCGGCTTGAAAGGCGCTACCGTTTCGAACGTCACCAAGCCAGCCAAGATGGAGACCGGCCTGGTGGTACAAGTTCCGCCGTTCATCAATCAGGGCGAGCGCATCCGCGTCAGTACTTCGGGAGGAACGTATCAGGAGCGGGCGTAATGCGGAGACTCCGCGCTAGCTCTTGAACATCGCCTTCAAATTGTTATAACTTTTGCGCATGCTGACCATGGGATCGGCCGACTGATCCTGTTCGACGAAGTAATTCTGCACTCCCGCCGCATCGGCGGCCGATAACACAGCCGGGATGTCGATTGTGCCGTTCCCCACTTCTTTGAATGCCCCTGCCGGTACGTGCTCGTTAAACTGCACCGGCACGCCTTGGGCCTTGTCTTTCAGGTGAAGGAGCGGAACACGGCCGCTATACATTCTTAGTACGTCGATGGGATCGTGCCCGGCCACGCTCGCCCAGAAAATGTCCAGCTCCAGATGAACGAGATCGCGATCGGTTTCCCGCATCAGCAGGTCGAGCGCCGGCGTCCCGTCGATCGGCTGAAAATCGTGCGCGTGATTGTGATAGCAGAACGTCAGACCGGCGGTCTTGGCATGTTCGGCCGCCTTGTTCATCACATCCGCGGCGCGTACCACGCCTTCTGCGCCTTGATTGGCGGTCTCATAGAACGGAAGGACAACATATTCGAAGCCGCACTGTTTTAGATCGCTCAGCGTGTGGTCGAGTTGCGCCGCATCTCCCTTGAAAATCTTGGCGTCTATATGCACACTGACAGCCTTCAGGGTGGTTTGTTGTAAAGCCGGCCAGATCTGGTCCAGTTTGTCGTAGGTCGCTTCCACCTCGGTGTAACCGATCGCCTCGATTCCCTTCAGGACAGCGGCGGGATTCGCGCCGATAACGTTCCGCACTGTATAAAGCTGGACGCCGAGGTTGCTCTTCGTCAGAGCGGCACGTCCAAAAGCGGATCTGGCGGCCGTGGCAAGCACCGCGCTTTCTATAACAAACATACGACGGGATATCCGTGACATCATCTCTCCTATGTTGTGACTTGCTTCATTGCGAACCTGCTGTTGTCTTTTCGGAAGGCTTGACCGTTTTCCAGACGCCTGAGAAACGCGTATCCAGATGCGCGTGCGCGGTCATCAGCGCGAATACGCCTCGATCGGCTTCCGCAGCAATCGCATCGTGCAGCGGCAACTCATACACATCCGCCAGCGTCTGCATACTTTTCTTCGTCGTGACCGGCAGCGCTTTCAATAGAAACGTCTTCCTTCCAAATGTCACACGATCGAATTGAATGCTGATCAGAGAATACTGCCAGGGCTGGAAATGGTGCTCGAGCTGAAGGATTAGCCCGCTGAGCAGCGCGCCTCGGGGAAGTATGAGGTCCGTTCCCGGCACGCTTACAGAACTCAGCAGCGTTCCCTGGACTGCATCGCCCGTATACGACGTCCGATCGTCGATGGGAGTGCGCAGTCCGATCTTTAGCTCCAGATTTCCGGTCAGCCATTGCGGCCGGATCGGCGCGTCTAAAGGATCGGGAGCCGTTGCGGCGCCTAAGTCGAAGCGCAATGTCGATTCACCCCGGTATTCGCGGCATTGCGAATAGTCACTGCGGCTGAGGGAAGAGACGCCCGAACTTGTCGTCACCTTCAGCTCAAAATTCTGAGGAATCATCGACGGCTTTCCAGAGATATCTGCCATCTGATACGTCACGTCGGTTTCGATTGAGCAGAGACCGGTCTGCTTCGACGGAGAGTCGGCAATGACCTGGAGCGTCATGAGCTGAAAATCGACGGCGTTTACGTCAAATCGCCCATGGAAGGCGACTATTGGAGCTGCGTGTGCCGCCGATTGCACATGGTATCCGCTCACCTCAATCGGCACAGCATATTTGAACCGGAATACAGGCACTCCATTTCGCTCCGATTTGCCGTCATAGGTGAAGTGAGTACCGGCATGCAGAAAAACATTTTGAAGAAACCCGATGAAATTGCCCGAAGAGATGGGACCTTTTTCCACCACATCGGCTACGGTCGCCGACGAGAACTTGCTTTGGGCATGCCAGCCGTAAATCTCCCGGCCTTCCGACACGGCGATATCCAGGCGCAAGCGGTCGTGCATGATCTGTTCGCGCTCCCCTATCTGCGCTGCGCAGCCGTTCGCCTGCGGGTTCGTGTCCGCGAAATACGTTCTATCGATGGTCTGGACGCATGTGTAATTCGCCGCTTTGGCGAGTTCCTCCGCAACCTTGTGCGCGACCTGGTTTAGTATCTCGCTGGGGTCGTCAGCGGCGCAGGCAGTTGCAATCCAGAAGACGAAACAAATGCACAGCCGGCGCATAGGGCCAGAAGCTACTTGCTCATCATGGCAGATTTCGATTGCCGGGCCTGCCGCCGCGTAACAATTTGCAGGATCACGATTGCGACGATGGTCAGCCCCACCGCGACCGCGGCCACTTCAACCGGATGAGCGGCGAGAAATGCTAGGGTCCTGTGCCCGTAATGCAGCGCCAGGTACGCGAGTGCGAAATAACGGATGCCGCGCGCCGCGAGCACGACCAGAATGAAATAAGACCAGCGCACTTCCAAAGCGCCCGCGCAGAAGACTGGAATTTTCATCGGCAATGGAACCGGAGAGAGCGCAGGAATAAACACCGTGATCAAGCCGTAGCGCTCAAACCAGGAGTGGAGGCGCTTTCCGCGGTGCGTTCCAATGTGTTTCTGGAGCAGAATTTCGCCGCCCTTGCGCGCGATGCCGAACAGAATCAGGCTGCCGGCGAGTGATCCAAATATCGCGCACACCGCGGCAAGATAGGCCTGTTCGGGCCGGTCGACGGCAGTCGCGATCAGCAGCGCATCGACGCCCCCGATAATCGGCAGACCGGCGGAATCCAGAATCGCGAGCGTGAAGAGCCCCAGCGGCCCCCACGACAACAGAACCGTACTGATGCGTTCGGAAGCCGAGAGAAGGCTATGGGAGAAATGGCTCAGCTTCTACTCCGCAAAATCAGCGCTCTGTTTCGGCCGTCAGCATAGCGGAAAGACCGCCTTCGTCCAGCACCGGTATCTTCAGCTCGCGCGCTTTGTCGAGCTTCGACCCCGCATCTTCCCCCGCCACGACATAATCCGTTTTGCCACTCACAGATCCGGCGACCTTTCCCCCCGCCGCTTCAATGCGCTCCTTTGCTTCTTCCCGCTTCAGAGTGGCCAGTGTGCCGGTCAAGACGAACGTCAACCCGGTCAGCGGTCCTTTTTTCTTAGTCTGCTTGGGTGCCGTAAAGTGCAGGCGCGCGTCGCGCAGACGCTCGATCAGCTCGCGGTTCCGTTCTTCGGCGAAGAACTGCCGTATCGAATCGGCCACTTTCGGCCCAATTTCTTCAGCCTCCTGCAACTGGTCCGCGGAGGCCGAAGCGATTTCATCCAGGCTGCCGAAGTGCGACGCCAGAATCTGCGCGGTGCGCTCCCCCACGAACGGAATTCCGAGCCCGTTCAGCACGCGCGCTAGCGGCTGGGAGCGCGAGTTTTCGATGTTGCGCACGAGCTTTGCCGCCGATTTCTCACCCATGCGCTCCAGGTTCTCGAGCTGCTCGGGTTTGAGATTGTAGAGATCGGCGACATTATGCACGAGGCCGGTTCGCAGCAGTTGATCCACCAGAGCCTCACCCATGCCGTCGATGTCCATCACGCCGCGCGAGGCGAAGTGCAGAAGCGATTCGCGCAGCCGCGCCGGACAGTTCGTATTGACGCAGCGGCTGGCCGCCTCGCCTTCTTCCCGCACCACGTGACCGCCACAGACCGGGCAAACGGCGGGCATACGGAACTTGCGGCGGTGAGCGCCTTGCTCGACGACCCGCACGATTTTCGGAATCACGTCTCCCGAGCGCTCTACTAGAACTGTGTCGCCGATCTCGACGCCCAGACGCGCGATCTCATCCTCGTTGTGGAGCGTCGCCCGTGAAACCGTAACGCCGCTCAGACTCACAGGCTTAAGATGTGCAACAGGTGTTAAGGCGCCGGTGCGCCCTACCTGCACTTCGATGTTTTCGATCGCGGTCTGTGCCTGCCGCGCCGGATATTTGAACGCGATGGCCCAGCGCGGCGCTTTGGAAGTCCATCCCAGCTTCTCCTGCTGCTCTACCGAGTCGATTTTTGCGACGACCCCGTCGATCTCGTACGGCAGCGTATCGCGCTTGGTTTCCCATTCGCGAATGAAATCGAGCAGTTCGTCCAACTCCGCTGCATTTCTTGCGATATGGATTCACTTTGAAATGTGCCGCATGCAGCGTCTCGAGCGTTTGCCACTGGCTCTCCAGCAGCGGGCGTCCCTCGCGCAGCAGGAAATAAGTGAAATAGTCGAGCTGCCGGGTGGCCGTGACATTCGGATCCAATGCACGCAGGGCTCCGGCAGCCGCATTTCGCGGATTCGCAAAACGCGGGAGCCCGTTCCGCTCGCGCTCCTCATTCAGACGCTCGAACGAGCGCCGCTGCATGACTACTTCGCCACGCACTTCAAAGCGCGCTTCGGGAACCGCATGGCTTTTCAAACGCAACGGCAGAGATCGGATGGTGCGCGCGTTCTCTGTCACGTCTTCTCCGACGCGTCCATCGCCTCGGGTGACGGCTTGCGCAAAGCGTTCGTTATCGTAGTAAGCCGCCATCGATAATCCGTCGAGTTTCAGCTCGGCGACGTATTTATACGGCTCCGTTTTCAGCAATCCGCGCACGCGATTGTCAAACTCCCTCAGTTCCTGCTCGTTCAGAGCGTTATCCAGACTCAGCATCGGCGAGCTGTGCGGAACTTTGACGAATCCTTCGCGCGGTTGGCCGCCTACCCGCTGCGTCGGCGAATCGGAACTGCGCAGCTCGGGATGCGCCTCTTCGAGATCGCGCAGCTCGCGCAGCAAGACGTCATATTCGGCATCCGATATCTCCGGCCGATCCAGAACGTAGTAAAGATATTCGTGATGTTCGAGTTCTTTGCGCAGATCTTCTATGCGCTTGGACGGCGACGCTTTCATAGCTGAACCTATAATGGTGACGCTTGGAATCTTTGGGCGCGAGACGCGCAGCCATCATCTACAATCCGATCGCGCGCGGCCTGGCCCGCCGCCAACACCTGCTTCAACGTACCACCGCCGTCCTTGCCGAGCAGGGCATCGAGGCTTGTCTGGTAGAAACCAAAGGCCCAGGAACCGCGGGGTCGCAGGCTCGCCGTCAGATTGATGCCGGCCGCGATCTGATCATTGCCGCGGGCGGGGACGGCACCATCAACGAGGTAGCCAGCGGCATGCTGCACACCGGCGTTCCTCTGGCGATTCTGCCGGGTGGCACGGCCAACGTGCTGGCCCATGAGATTCGTTTGCCGATAAATCTCGAACGCGCGGCGGCACAGATCTCGCACTTGCGGCCGCAACGGATTGCGGTGGGAGGAGTGCGCATCGGAACCGCCGAGCGCCGCTGCTTTTTGTGCATGGCCGGAGCCGGGCTCGATGCAGAAATCGTTTCGCGTCTGAATCTGGATCTCAAGGCCGCAACCGGCCGGTTCGCCTACTATCTGGCTGGTTTTTCGCATGTTTTGCGTCCACTGCGCGAATTCGAAGTACTGGTTGACGGAAAATCCTTCGAGGCCAGCTTCGCTTTGGTGAGCCGCGTCCGAAATTATGGAGGCGATTTGGAGATTGCGCGCGGCGCTTCGCTGTTGCGCGATGAATTCGAAATCGTGCTCTTTCGTGGAACGATGAGCGCGCGATATCTGCGTTATTTCGTCGGCGTGGCACTCAGGCGCGTGCATCGTGTAGCAGGTTGTACCGTCCTGCGCGGCCGCTCGGTAATTTGCAGGCACAGCCACGGCGAGAAAGTTTTCGTTCAAATCGATGGCGATCTCGCCGGTACGCTGCCGCTAGCCGCCGAAATCCTGCCCGATGCGCTCACGCTGCTTACACCCCGCGAGTATCTGGTGCGCGAGGAATCGTATCTGGCTGTCGCAGCGGTTTGCGCTTGAGCGCGCGATGGACAACCTCAGTCACTCGCTCACGGGTCTTGCGATGGCCCGTGCGGGGCTGAATCGCTTCTCACCGCACGCCACGGCGCTGCTACTCGTTTCCGCCAACGCTCCGGATGTCGATATCGTCGCTTTAACGCGCGGAGGCTTCAGTTATTTCGAAACACATCGCGGATATACGCACTCGCTCGTATTCCTGCCCGGCATGGCGCTTTTATCGGTGCTAGTCGTGGCGGGAATTTACCGGCAGCGCCTGCCCTGGCTCAATGCCTGGCTGTTGTGCTGCGCCGGTGTGGGCAGCCATCTTCTGATGGACTGGACGAACAGCTATGGCGTCCGGCTGCTGCTTCCGTTTTCCTCGCGTTGGTTTCATCTGGATCTGAACGGCCTGTATGACGGCTGGATTCTGACCGTGCTTCTCTTCGCCGCCATCTGGCCCAGCTTCGCGCGCCTGGTAAGTAACGAAATTGGCGAACGGCGGCAAGCGCGCGGACGTGGACTTGCCTTTGTCGCGCTCGCCTTCTTTGTGCTTTTCGATTGCGGGCGAGCCATTCTGCATGCGCGCGCGGTCGGGCAACTCGAATCGCGGCTATACGATGGCGCAGATCCAATCCAGGCGGCGGCGCTACCAACTGCCTTCGATCCGTTCCACTGGACGGGCGTGGTAGAGACGCCAGTGGATTTCCGGCTGCTGGATCTGGATGCGCGGCAACAATTAAATCTGGACGATGTTCGTCATCGCTATTACAAGTTGCCAATGAGCGCCCCTTTGATGAATGCCAAAGCGACAGCGCCGTTCCAGTACTTCTCTTATTTCGCGAGATTTCCGCTATGGTCGGTGTGGCCGGTGACGGTCAATCGGCGGCCGGGAACGCGAGTCGAGCTGACGGATCTGCGATTCGGTTTGCCGCAAGCCGGATCGTTCCATTGCGTGGCGCTGGAAGACGAGGAACCTCGCGTGCTTGGCTCCTGGTTCCTATTCGGCGCTGGAAATAACCTCGGCTGGGGGGACACAGGTCCACCGAACCGGTTTGCGCGTTAACTCGCTCCTAGAGCTTCCCGGACGATGCGGCGGCTCAATTTCGCCGCATCGATATTGTATGTGCCCGATTTCACCGCTCGCATAGCATCCTGCACATGGCGCCGCATCAGGCTTGCGCCCCCTTCGAGCCCATTGAGAACCGAGCTGAGCATCGATAGTTGGACCGCTTCCGTGTGCTGCACTAGATTTTCCGGCGAAGTAGCCGGATCCAAAGCGCTCGTTCCGATATTTCTCATAGAGACTTTATCCCTTGTGCGTACGCTGCCTTGAACCATATATAGTGTGCCCTCCCGACATCAAAGCAGTTATGCAGTCACGATCTACATTCACTCTTATCGGCGCGCACGCGGAATGCAATGAGACGCTTAGCACCAGAAAATCCTTCTCTATTCTGAAGGCAACATCCTGCCTATCGCCCTTATAGATAAGCTATTACCGTGAGACTCTTATTGCGCTACCCGCTGCCTTTTCTGATTGCGTGCGGCCTGCTGGCCGCAGCCTCCTATCACTCGGTCAAGACCATCCCCATACCGGGCGCGGGTGGCTGGGATTATGTCGCCGCAGACTCAGACGGTAGGCGGCTGTACGTTTCTCACGCAACGGAAGTCGACGTGCTCGATCTCGACTCGAACGCGATTCTGGGAAAAATTCCTAGTACGAACGGTGTACACGGGATTGCCATCGCCGCCGATTTGGGGCGCGGCTTCATCAGTGATGGGCGCGATAATCAAGTCACCATCTTCGACCTGAAAACGATGGCCACCATCGGCACTGCGAAAGCTGGGACGAATCCGGACGGCATCGTTTACGATCCGTTCAGCAAACGGGTGTTTGCGTTCAACGGGCGCAGCAAAGATGCGACCGCGATCGATGCCGAAACGGGCAAAGTCGCGGGAACCATCGCGCTCGGCGGTAAGCCCGAATTTCCGGTGACGGATGGTAATGGAAACGTCTACGCGAATATCGAAGACACGAGCGAGCTGGTGCGCATCGATCCGAAAACACTGGAAGTGAAGAACCGCTGGGCGCTTTCGCCGGCCTGCGATTCGCCTTCCGGACTAGCGATCGATACGGCCAGCCGCCGCCTCTTTCCCGTCTGCGAGAACAAGGTGATGACGGTGGTTAACGCCGATTCGGGAAGAATCATTACGACCGTGCCCACTGGCGCCGGAACCGATGCTGCTGGTTTCGATCCTGAAACCAAGCTGGCTTTCGCCTCCAATGGCCGGGACGCTACGTTGACCGTAATCCATGAAGATTCGCCGGACCACTATAGCGTCGTCGAGAACGCCAAGACCGAACGCGGAGCCCGCACCATGGCCATCGATTTGCATACGCACAAGATCTATTTGCCGGACGCCGAGTTTGGTCCGACGCCTGCGCCCACCGCCGACGCGCCGCGACCCCGGCCGCAGATGGTTCCCGGAACATTCAAGCTGATCGTGATGTCCCCGGAATAAACCTCATCTACTTTCAGTAGCGAAATGCATTCACTTGCCACACTGCGCTTACTCGGCGCGCTCGTCCTGTTTTTTCCGTGGGCCGCCAAAACGCAGCAGGAGCCCGCGCAGCAGCATACGAATTTCTCGGGGCGCTGGCGCATGCTGAAAGACCAGAGCGATTTCGCGCGCGCTACACCTCCCGACATGATCGTCCGCGTCATCGATCAGCGCGGCATCACCATGAACGTGCACACGGTACAAACCATCGGCAAGAAAACGACGAGCGCCGACGTCAGCTATTTCCTCGACGGCTCGGAATCCACTAACATGCTCAACGGCCACGAAGCCACCAGCAAAGCCTTCTGGGATGGGCCGGCGCTGATGGTGCGAACCCTCCTGAAGCTTTCGAGCGGCGATGCGGAGGAAGTGACGGACCGATGGGAGCTTTCCGCCGACGGCCAGACGCTCACCACGACCAGCCACATTCGCACGCCAAAAGGCGGCACCGAACTGAAATTGGTGTGCGCAAAAGAGAAAGTCGGAAGCTAGTTTTTCGTGCGCGCAAGCCAGCGCAGCGCGCGCGTCGCGCTGTTATAGCCGCACATGCCGTGCACGCTTCCGCCCGGCGGAGTCGAGGCGGAACAAAAAAATACGCCCGCTAACGGCGTTCCGTATTGCCAGAACGTCGGCCGAATCAGAAATTGTGTCAGCGTTGCGGCGCCGCCGTTGATGTCGCCTCCGACCAGGTTTTCATTGAGCTGTTGCATCTCGGCAGTCGTATGCGTCGCGCGCGCGAGAATGCATTCCTGAAAACCGGGCGCGAAGCGCTCGATTTGCGCTTCAATCTGCGTAAGCGCAGAGCCGCGCCAGCCGTTCGGAACGTGGCAATAGGCCCAAGCCGTATGCCGGCCCTCCGGCGCGCGAAGCCCATCGAAGAGACTGGGCTGAACCACGATTACGAACGGTCTATCGGGTGGCCGTCCTTCCCACGCGGCGCGCTCGGATTCGGAAATCTCCTCGAGTGTTCCGCCCAGATGCACCGTCGCCGTGCGGAAGCAGTCTTTCGCCCTCCAGGGAATCGGCTCGCGCAGCGCCCAATCGACTTTAAAGACACCCGGACCGTAACGGTATCTTTCGAGCGAGCGTTGAAATCCGCGGTGACCGCGCAGATCGGCAATTTGTAAGAACTGGCGGGGCGTGACATCACACATGGTCAAATCCGGCGAATCCAGCTCTGCCAAGCTTTCAACGCGCGAGGATGTGACGATTCGTCCTCCGGAAGCGGCCAGTACGCCCGCCAGCGCATTGGTGATCTGTTGCGATCCGCCGCGCGGCAAAGGCCAGCCCACCGCATGCGCGGCGCCTGTCAGCATCAGGCCGAAGGACGCGCTGATGGGCGCTTCCAACTTGAGAATCGAGTGCGCGGCGGGTCCGGCCAGAAGCGCGCGCAGCCTCGGATCTTGAAACTTCTTCAACAGCACGGACGCAGGCAGCAGAGCCTGCAGGCCGAATCGTCCGAGCAACCACGGATGCCGCGGCACATGCCACAGCGGCATAAACACTTCCGGAATAAGCGCGTGCCAGCCCTCCACCAGCGGATCGAACAGCTCGCGATAGCGGCGCGCGTCCGGGCCGAATTGGGCAGCCGTCCCGGCGACATCGCGCTCGAGCATCGCGGCCGTTCCGTCGTCGAATGGATGAGCGAATTCCGCGGGTGGAAAAATCCACTCCAGACCGTGATCGGCAAGCGGTAGGGTGCGAAAAAACGGCGAGCTCAACGCCATCGGATGAACGGCCGAGCAGATGTCGTGAACGAATCCCGGAATCGTCAGCTCAGCCGAGCGCGCGCCTCCGCCCGCGAGTGCCGCCGCTTCGCGAACTTCAACCTCGAGCCCGGACTCGGCCAGTACGATCGCCGCCGATAACCCGTTCGGTCCGCTGCCAACGACGATTGCCCGCTTGCCCACACATCTATTCTGCGAAACGAACCCGCGCGGTCGCCCGCGCCGGCCTCAGTTCTCGCCCAGAATGGCAACTTCAAAAAAGGCGCTGGTTCCTAATAGCCCGTCACCCCAAATGGTTTGGTCGCCCCAAATCGTCTGGCTACCCCAGATGGTTACATCGCCCCAGATGGTCTGATCTCCCCATATCGTCTGCGTGCCCCACAGCGATTGATTGCCCCAGAGGGACAGGTCGGCATTGATGGATACGGTACCCCAGATCGAGGTCGGCGACCAGAGCCGTCCTTTACAAACGGTGGACGAACCGCACACCACTGTTCCTACCCCTATCCCCGCAATAGATGTGTACACCGCTGTGGGCGAAAGCGCTGTTCCCCAGAATTGCGTTTTATCGGCAAGAGCCGCCTGGATATCCAGGTACCCTGCGCCCACCGTGAAAATATCGTATTCGCTGGTATACACCAGCCCGGTGGTCGGGTCGATGGCCGTGCTGGTTGAAGGGAATGCCTTGTGGGCCGTGTGCATCAGCTTGGCCTTCACCTGGTCGGGTGTTAAGGAAGGATTCGCCTGAATCAAAAGAGCGGCAGCGCCGCTTACTACCGGCGCGGCCATGCTTGTTCCGCTCAGCGTAAAGTACGCTGGCGAGGGGCTGGTGGAGGTCGTCCACTGATAGTAATTCAGGGGAACCATGTTTTCGGGAAACCAGTTCTCCAAGGTCCCTCCGGGCGTTGCGAGCGAGACCACTGAATTGCCGGGCGCAACCAGATCGGGTTTGACAATATGATCGAGCAGTGTCGGCCCTTTGGAGCTGTAGCTGGCGACGAGATCGTCTGTGCGCGTCGGCGTGCCCATGGACTTCATTGCGCCCACGGTGATGACGTAGGGGTCGTTACCGGGTGCATTGACCGTTGCGTACCCGTTGTTGTTGACATAGTTGTCGCGCCCGTCGTTCCCGCCCGCTACCACTACGACAATTCCTGCCTTCCAGGCCGCTTCCACTGCCTGGCACAAGGGGTCCTGCGTATAGCTTTCAAAAACAGGCCGCCCTATCGACAGGTTAATGACGCGAATATTGTATTGCCGTTTGAGCTGAATGGCTTCGTCGATGGCAGCGATGACCTCGCCATCGGTTCCGTCGCCATTCGCATCCAAGACCTGCAGATCGATCAAGCTGGCGTTGGGCGCGATCCCTACGAAAGTGCGGCTGCAGATGGCGCATTTTGAATCGGCTCCATTGCCGGCCAGAATGCCCGCGACGTGTTCTCCATGCCCGTAATAGTCGTTGGTATCGCCTCCCACGAAGCTCTGCCGGTAGACGATGCGGCTCCCATGGGCGCCCTGCAGGTCATCGTGTTCGGAAATTCCGCTATCGATAACCGCAATTCCGATTCCCGAGCCATCGAGACCGTAATTCCACGCTTGTGTAGCATTCACAGCGGCCGCCGTGTTATCGAGCAGCATGTGGACTTTTCGGTTAAGAGAAACAAAGGCTACATTCGGGTCGGCAGCCAGAGCCGCGACGCTTGCGGCTGGTAAAGAATAACGTTCGGCCCGAATTAAGGATAATTCCGACTTGAAATTGCCACCTAAACCAGCGACTTTTTGATGGTGCTCCGCTCCCGGCGGCTGCTTAAATTGGACAATAACATCGACTGTCGAATTCGGATTCGCATTCTGCAAATCTTTGGAAACATTGGGACGCTGAGCAAACATCGCGCTCGCAAAAAAGGACAGCGCCAGCGCCAAAATAGAGAATACCTTCATAAACCCTCGTTTTATTTTTAATTCGGTGGGACCACCGTGAGCGATGCACAAGTCGCCGACTTTCCTGCTATTTGGCCGATTTACTTGCGTCGCTGAGGACAAAACCATTGCGCCAACGCGCCACATACCAGTAGCGCGCCGAATTAGGTTGACGTAGAGATCACAATTCGTGTAGATTATACGCCAGATCGGAAATAAATACGTAGGTATTTTTTAAATACCTGTAAAAGCTTCCTTCCTTACAAAGTGCTCCACAAATGCAGGGCAATAGCCCTCCCTCTGTTGTGTTGGGCTGCTATTCCGTGTCACTCGAATAGCGCCGATTTCGGCTTGGACCCCAGCAAGCCAATCACTCAGTTTCATCAGGACGTTTGGACGACCGACCAGGGCCTGCCGCAAAATACGGTTCCGGCGATCGTGCAGACGGCCGACGGCTACTTGTGGATGGGCACCGAACTCGGGCTGGTTCGCTTTGACGGCGTGCAGTTCACAGTTTTCGACAAAACGAATACACCTGAGTTGAAGAGCAATATTGTGGACGCGCTGCTGGTAGACCGCCATGACACGCTCTGGATTGGCACGAACGGCGGCGGCCTGATTCGCTACGCCAAAGGTAAATTTCGTAGCTTCACGACCAAAGACGGGCTCTCCAAAAATACGGTGTTGGCCTTGCTCGAAGACGAGACCGGCAACCTGTGGATCGGGACCGACGGAGGCGGACTGAACCGCCTGCGCGACGGCGCGTTCCGGGCCTATACCATGCAGAATGGGCTGCTCGATAACGAGGTCTTCGCGCTGGCCGAGGATCCGGACGGCAGTATTTGGATCGGCACGCACGATGGCTTGGGCCACTTAGTGCAGGGCGCGATCCACACCTATAAAACCGGACACCATTTGCCGAATTCCTACGTGCGCTCGCTGTATATGACGCCCGAAGGAACACTGTGGATCGGCACCAATGGCGATGGGTTGATCCGTTATCGGGATGGCGCATTTCGATGGTTCACGACACATGACGGTCTCTCGAGCAACGCGATCGCCTGCATTCGCGAGGACAATCGCGGAAGTCTGTGGGTCGGGACGATCGGCGGCGGTCTCGCGCGCCTGACCGGAAGCACTTTCAGCTCCTACCTAGCGAGCCAAGGTCTTCCAACCAACGATGTGTGGTCGATTTTTCAGGATCGTACCGGAAATCTGTGGATCGGAACCGGCGGCGGAGGATTGACCCGTCTGTTCGATGGCGATCTGTTCAGCAGCTACGGCCCGGCAGAGGGCCTGTCGAATCCCATCACCCTGCCGGTCTTCGAAGATCACGAGGGCACGATCTGGGTGGGAACCGATGGCGGAGGGCTCAATCGTTTCCGCGATGGGAAGTTCACCGCGCTGACGACGCGCAATGGCTTGGCAGATAACCTTGTTTTCACGATCTGTGAAGATCAGGAGGACGCACTCTGGGTAGGTACGCGCAAGGGTCTCAGCAGGCTCAAAGACGGAAAGATTACGACCTATACGCACAGAGATGGACTGCCCAGCGATATTGTCTCGGCCACCTATGTGGATCAGGGCGGCGCCCTGTGGATTGGAACGCGCACCGGCCTGGGCAAATTCCAGGACGGCCGCTTCACAACCTACACCACCAAGGAAGGCCTTTCGAGCAATATCGTGCGCGTCATTTTCGGAGACCGCCGTCACCGGCTCTGGATCGGCACGGCCGGCGGTTTGAATCTGTTCACAGAGGGCAAATTCGAGGTCTTCGATTCGCGTCGAGGTCTCTCGAACGATTTGGTTTTATCCATTCACGAAGACGGGGATGGCGTGCTTTGGATCGGCACCAATGGCGGCGGCCTTAATCGTTTAGAGGATGGCAAGTTTACCGTTTACACCAGCAAAGACGGCCTCCTGGACGATGACATCTCCCGGATTTTGGAGGACGATTCCGGCAACTTGTGGATGAGCAGTAACAAGGGCGTGTTCCGCGTCAGCATTCGGGCTCTCAACGACTTTGCGGATAAGAAAATCACTCGGCTCCCGGTCAATGCGTATGGCGCCTCCGACGGTATGAAAACTCGGGAATGCAACGGTGGATTTCAGCCCGCGGGATGGAAGACCCGCGACGGCAGATTGTGGTTTCCCACCATGAAAGGCGTGGTCGCGGTAGATCCGCGGAAGGTGCAGGATCCGGGTCATCCGCTCTCGGTCATCGTCGAGCAGGCGCTGGTGGATCATCATCAGATCGACCCAACTTCCGGCGCCCGCCTTCCACCGGGACGCGGGGAGCTCGAATTCCACTACACAGCCCCGTTCTTCCGCTCACCGCAGAAGATCCTCTTTCGCTATAAGCTGGAGGGTTTCGATCGCGAATGGCTGGATGCCGGCCACCGCCGCGTCGCCTACTACACGAATATCGGGCCGGGCCACTATCGTTTTCTGGTAACAGCCAGTACTGATGGTGAAAACTGGGCCCAGGCAAGCGCGCCGCTCAGCTTGGTTTTGGAGCCGCATTTTTTTCAGTCGATCTGGTTCCTCTGCCTCGGCGGCCTGGCACTGGTAGGGCTCGTCGTGGGAGCACACGCCCGGCACGTGCATGAATTACGCTCTCGTGAGCGAGACCTCGAAAAGCGCGTCAGCGAAAGGACCGCCGAACTGCGGAAAGAGATTGCGGAGCGGGAACGCACCGAACTTGAGCTGGTCCAAGCGAAAGACGCAGCCGAACAAGCCAACCAGGTCAAAAGCGAGTTCCTCGCCAACATGAGCCACGAGATTCGCACTCCCATGAACGGCATTTTGGGAATGACGGAGCTTACGCTAAGCACGCGCCTGAGCACCGAACAGGAAACTTATCTGGAGGTTGTCAAGGATTCGGCCGAGTGTCTGCTGACGGTAATCGACGACATCCTCGACTTTTCCAAAGTCGAGGCCGGCAAACTCGCTTTGGATTTGATGGATTTCAATTTGAGGGATCGTCTCGAAGATACCGTCAAAGCGGTCGCTTTCCAGGCCTACCACAAGAATCTCGAAGTGGTTTGCGATCTCGACCAGAATACGCCGGAAGAGATCAACGGAGATCCGGTTCGTATTCGCCAGATCGTTTTGAACCTGCTCGGTAACGCGATCAAGTTTACCGAAAAAGGCGAAGTTGTCTTGCGCGTGCGATGCGAATCGTCGGACGCCGCGAGCGCCCGGTTGCATTTCGTGGTTCGCGACACCGGAATCGGCATTCCCCGGGAGAAGCTGAGATCGATTTTCGACGCCTTCTCGCAAGCCGACAGCTCGACCACCCGCAAATTCGGCGGAACCGGCCTGGGACTGGCCATTTCCTCGCGCCTGGTTCAATTGATGGGTGGAGAAATCTGGGCCACCAGCGAGGTTCATCACGGTAGCGAGTTTCATTTCACCATTCGCGTGGGTCTTCCGGCGTCCAAGCCGCAGACGGTTTCCGGGCCTGCCGCGCAGAACGCGGAGCTGTACGACACCGTGCTTCCCACAGAGGCCCATGCAAGCGTTTTGCTGGCCGAGGACAATCCCGCTAACCGCATGGTTGCGCGGCTAACCCTGGAACGGGCGGGTTTCCGGGTTTACGGCGTTGAGAACGGGCGCGATGCGCTGGATGTCATGCTCCGCAGCCGTTTCGACATGGTCCTGATGGACTGCAGAATGCCGATAATGGATGGCTATGCCGCAGCCCGCCAAATCCGTCAACTTCCCGAGCCCGCGTGCCGCGTGCCGATCATCGCGTTGACCGCCAGCGCTTTTGAGGAAGACCGCGAGCGGGCACGGCAAGCCGGTATGAACGATTTTCTGGCAAAACCGTTCCGGGGCCGCGAGCTGGTTGAGAAATGCCTCTTTTGGAGTAAACGCAATCCAGGTGTTTCCGATTCGACGGAGGGCTTGCAGCAACTGGCCAACCAACTGATGGCGAGCCTCGATCCGGACGCGCAATCGGCGGAATTCGTCCGGGACGTTCTCGAGGTCTTCGTAGAGACGGCGCCCGGAATCTTCGAGCGTCTGCTGGCGGCAATCGAAAGTGAAGATTGGAACCAGGCGCGGGAGTTCGCGCATTGGCTCCGAGGCGGCGCCTGCCGACTCTTAAATCCCGGTCTTCAGCAGTTGCTCGCGACCCTAGAGAATGCCTGCATGCAGCCGTCTCCCTCGGTTCTCGCGGAAGATATCACTGAACTGAAGGAATCATTCCAATCGGCGTGCGATCGCGCCCGTGCGTGGCTCCTCGATCAGAAATCTGTTATCGCCGTGGCCTGACCTCGCCTTACGTACTCTGGTGCTAGCGCTTGAGGTAAAAACCGCCGTTGTGCACGCGAATCGCGCGACCGGGTTTTCCTTCCAGGCCTTCTTCTGCTCGGCTGTCAAACGGGTTTGGGCAGGAGATGCTGCGGCTGACGCGCTCTAGATCGTAAACAGAGGCGAATCGCCAGTCTTCCGCTGAATCCAGGAGCACTAGGGAGAATCGAAAGGAACATTCTTTTCGTCCCAAATCTCCGCGCGGGAGTGTCAAACATACGGAGGCGATTGAATGATCGACCCAAAATTGAACGATGTGCCGGCTGCGGCAGCCGACGACCTCGATGAGGCATCGGAACGGAACCTCACAGAGGAGCAGCGGGCTCAGCGCAGCAGGAAGCCGCGGCCCGGTTTGAGTGTAAAGGACACAATCGCCGGCGACACGATGCTATCTGTTGGCGGCAGAGGCGTGGACACGTCCGGCGTTGTCTCGGGCGCAGGCGCTGGCGCTGGAATGAGCAGTATCACTCCCACCGAAACGGCGAGTGGATCGCCCGCTCCGAAGGTGGCGGCAGGCGCTGGAGCTACCGGAACGACGCCGCGCGGCTCGGCCGGTCCGGCCCAAACTTCAACTCCGCCGTCGGAGGCGGATGCCGCTTCTCCCACCAATGATGAAATCGCCGCGCGGGCGTATGAATGCTGGCACGAACGCGGCTGCCCGCATGGATCGCCGGAGACCGACTGGCATCGCGCCGAGCAGGAACTCCGCGAAAAGCGGCAGGTTTCCCGCGCCACCTTCTCGGCTGCCTCGGGCGGCCGCTGAAATCGAAAGCTTCCAGAGCGGGGGATGGCCTTTTCAGTTATTCGCGCGTGCAGCGTTTGCGGCACAAAGAACCGGGTCGGCGCAGAGCATCTCGCCGCTACCGGTATGTGCGGAAAGTGCAAGGCCTCTCTTCCCCCCGCTTCGGAGCCGATCGAGGTGGATGCTTCCGGGTTCGACGAAATCGTTCGAAGTGCAGGCGTTCCGATCCTGGTCGATTTCTGGGCGGATTGGTGCGGACCCTGCCGTGCGGCTGCTCCCGAAGTGCACGCGGTCGCCCGGGAAATGGCCGGACGCGCTCTGGTTCTGAAGGTCGATACGGAAAAAGAACACGCTCTCGCCGGCCGTTTTGAGGTGCAGAGCATTCCAAATTTTGTGGTGCTTAGAAACGGACAAGTGATCGTCCAGCAGCCCGGTCTTGCTTCGCGCGATCAGTTGCGAGCTTGGCTTGCACGCGCCGGCGCTCTCGCGGCCTGAGCAGACCTAACCCAACATTCGCCCCACCGGGACGGGGGCGCAGGACGGGGTGCCTTAGCTTGCGCATTCGCCGTAGAGCCACATCTGTCCATGTATCGAGCCAGGGCAACGGCGCGACGGTTCGTCGCAAGCTGAAGATAGCCAACTAACCTCCTAGGAACGGGCCAATTTGTTGACCGGCATACCACGTCATTTACTACGGCCAGGGCCCGGCCCGCGAACGCAATCAGGCTTGCAGCCGCCAGTGAGAAAGACGCGCATAACTCCGGTATTCACTGCGTAATAATCACCCTTCGCATCTCTATTCAGGATGACTGCGAGATACGGAGTTATCGGCCCGTCGCTTGTAAGCGATGGAAACGGAAAAGTGAGCTCAGTTGAAGAGATCGTTGTGGCATACTGCTCGTCCACGTAATTAGCGTTCGCGTCATAAAACTGCACAACTTGTGTCCCATATGTTGCGCTGAAACCAGAGCCAGTTGCACTGACAGATGTCGGCTTGTGATCAAGATTAACTGCAGTCGGAGCAAACGTTGCGCTTTGAATGCTCGGGTCAAGCTCTACGTCGCCCGGCGGATCCTTACAGGTCACGCCGAAAATGCCCCAAGCAGCTGGCGGGACCAAGACTTCATAATCGTTGTCAAAAGCGGTCGAGCACTGTGGCTGACTGCCATTTTGTCCCCAAACAAAGGTCCAATATGCTGGTGTTCTTTTGTCTGGGTTGGAGTAGTTCCCATTGCCGTCCGTATTAGCAGAGATCGCCTTTGTGTCGTTACCGGCAGCATAGTAGTTATTGAACTGTGTGTCTTTGACATAGTCCAAAACGATTTGAACGTTGCCCACTGGTGTCATGCCGGTCCCTTGACTATAGAAGGTCTGAATCTTCATTCCCCCGCCAGGGACCGTTGCGGGAGTCTCGGGCGTTGACGGTCCGCAGGAGATAAAGGAAAGCCATGCCGCTACGCCACCTACGACTCGAAATATTCTCTTAAAGAGGGGCACTTTGCTACAGCTCCTTAGCGGATTCCAATTGCATTCAAGGTCTGCATTAACATTTCCACACCCTCGGCATCAGTTAGAGACCTGAACCCTTCATGCAAGCGATCCTGCATTTCAATGCTCCGAGGGTTATCCCACATCGTTTCGACGTGCGGACGGGGTTTGCCGGCAGGTGCTGTGGGTCTGGATCCTCGGGATCTGCGGATTTCCCACTCCGCCGGGGTCACTTGATAGAACGGGGCAACAAATTTTTGATCTATCAGCGTCAGCGTCAGATGGAATGCCTGAAGCGGTGACATCGTACCGAAAATCGTGCTTGGTTCGCCAGTTGAAGATTCAGTTCGTACCTTGAGCCCCATAAAGCGTGGATTCCTTTCGAGGGTCTCCATCCTTAAATGCCGAATTTGACTTTGATTCGTTTGGGCATACTCAGGCAAGTTCAATTTAGCCACAACACTATTCAGTGCGGCCGCAATATCTTCCTCCCGGATCGCAGCCTGCCGACCCTTCCAATAAGCTTCTTCAGCAGTAGCAAGCCTCTGCTTTACAAGCGTTGCCGCCCACGCCGGAACTTGCTGAATCAGCCCAAAATGCGGAATTGCGAACACGGCATCAGTTATCGCGGCAACTTCAGAGCTCGTAAACTTATCCGGCGAAAAGCTTGCCGCGGCGGCATCGAGACGTAAATGGTGCTGGAACGGTTCCGTAGCCAATATTGTATTCGCATTCGAAGCGCCCGCGGCATCATTACTAGGTGCCTGTGCCCAGACGATGGATACAGAGCAGATATAAAAACCGCAAATAACTGAGAATCGATCCCATGCCCACCGAGCAATGAGCCTCGACACAACTCTTGTCCTGAGAGGATGTCCCCGGTTTAGTTGAAGGTTAGAGGCGGCGGTGGCGGCCGGTTCGTTAGAATCGATTCGCCAAAAACAATCCTTGGAAAGGACACCACCGCCGTGAAGAAACCGTACCATATCGTGAGCCGGGAGGCGAAGAGCGCATCGGCAGCAGTGGAGGAGTTTGCGAAAGCCAACGGGCAGATTCTTCTGCCACTAGTGGAACTGATCACCCAGGCGCGAATCGCTGTCGATGAAGTGATCGACAGCATTGGCCGGCAAACCATCGAGACTATTTTGAGTTTGAGCGCTGAGGAAGTGGCCGGACCGCGCACGCCGGGCAAGAACAGCGGTGACATTCGCTGGCATGGGTCGCAGAAGGGACGGGTCAGTCTGGCCGATCGTCAGATCAAAGTGAGACGTCCACGGCTTCGCCACAAGCAGAAGGGTGAAGTGGGCGTGCCAGCATACGAATCGCTGCAAGAGAACAGCGCGACGGCCCAGCGGATGATGGGCGTCCTGCTGCGCGGTGTTTCCACACGCGAATACGCAGAAGTGCTGCCCGAGATGGCGGAAACAGCGGGCGTGTCGCGTAGCAGCGTCAGCCGCCAGGCGATCGAAGGGAGCGTCGAACAACTCCGTCAGTTGCGTGAGCGGCGCTGGGACGAAGCCGATCTGCTGGTGCTCTACATCGACGGCCAGCGCTTTGGATCGCATCACGTGATCAGTGCCGTGGGGGTGGATCGCGCCGGAGCCAAGCACGTGCTCGGGATCGAACTGGGAGCCACTGAGAATGCCGCCGCGGTGAAGCAGTTATTCACCAACTTGCGCGATCAGGGCTTACCAACCAACCGGAAGTACCTGTTCGTGATTGACGGGGCGAAAGCGTTGCGAGGAGCCATTGAAGAGGTCTTCGGCTCGGATCAGCCCGTGCAGCGCTGCCGCAATCACAAGATGCGGAATGTGATCGACGAGCTCCCGAAAGAACAGCGTCCACAGGCTATGAACCTGATGCGAGCCGCTTGGCGCGTTCATGACGCTGAAGAAGGAGTAAAACGTCTGGAGCAACTGGCGCGCTTCCTCGAGCAGGAACATGAGTCGGCGGCCAGAAGCTTACGCGAGGGCGTGGCGGAGATGTTCACCGTGCAACGGCTGCAGCTTCCGCCTTCGCTGTATAAATGCCTCGGCACTACGAACGTGATCGAGAGTCCTCAAAGCGGCGTGCAAAAGAGAACCCACAATGTCACGCGCTGGCGCGATGCCGGCATGGTCGAACGCTGGGCCGCATCGGCTTGGCTACTCACTGAAAAACACTTCCGAAAGGTCGTCGGTCATCGAGATCTTTGGGCCCTGGCCGTTGCCCTTGGAAGAGAACACAAACCCAACGCCTCCTCTGAGAAGGTCGCGTAACATGAAACTCAGCCGCCCTGACCTTCAACTAAGTTCGGGACACCCTCGCTCCCGCCTCGTGGGAACTCGGAAGCAAAATAGGTGAGATCTGCTACGGGTGTGCGTTCCATATCATTCCAACTGTGACACGCTGAGATAGGCACCTGAATATGCGCCGTAAAACGGGCCCACGTCCTCCATCCCGACGACCTCCTCTCCGACATCGATGCACTTGTGGGCCAGCGTGAGCGCGGTGCGTTTCTGGTCGAAGTCTTCCGCCAGGAAGTCAACCGCGGACGTCTTCTCGAGTGCTCAGTGCCCCGGAACCGGCCCAAAGCTCAGCCGCTTTGGAACGCAAGTTGCGGGAGGAGGACAACGGAATCGAACGGGAGAAACCAGGGGGCGGCGGAAAGCAAGCTGAATGACAGCTGCAGAATCCGACTGTGGATCCGCGCTTGGCCGATGCCGCAGCGCGCCTTCCATATGGAGGGACGAGCGGAATCATCGACCAGGGCGGCAAGTGCGTCCTTTTGCACCCTTTGCCCCGCGATTTTCAATGGGAGGCCAATCAACTTTTCGAGGAGGCGGTTGCTTTGGGAGCGCTGGGCAATCGCAAAGCCGCCATCGAAAAGGACAAGGCGGCTCTGAAGGTTTATCCGTATTTTCTGCGTGCTCTCGTTTTCATGGGTACTTCGCTGGGGGGAGCAGGCGACGTCGCGCGCGCATCGGAAGTGCTCGCATTCGCCGTACAGTCCTATCCTCAGGATGCATCTGCGCAGTTCGATCTTGCCTTGACGTTAGGAAAACAGCCGGCAAATCAGATCGAAGCGTTTCGCCGCGCGATAGAACTCGATCCCGAAATTATCGCCGCCCACGAGAGCCTGGGAGCCGCGCTTGCCTCAGATGGGCAAAGACCGAACGCGATCAAAATATTCCGTCAGGGACTTACCATTGACCCGCTCTCCGCAATTCTCTATTATGATCTGGGGGTCGCCCTTAAACAGCAGGGCGACGAAGCGGCCGCGAAGCAAGCTTTGACGTTAGCGGGTAGACTTGATCCGGACATTGCGGCGCACGTTGCAAGAAGTCAATGAAGCTCTCAGAAGGCGTTTCCCCATCGGCCCCCGGCTCCTCGGCAACGGGCGCACTCAAGAAGCCGATGGAACCAATCAAAGCGCTTCCGATTGACTGGTGACAACGAATCCCGCGGCGGACGGTTTCTCCACGGAACGCCCACTCTGCTCTGCGATTCCCCATCGTCGGGCCGGCCAAACGGTATCGGAAGTTTCAACGCGAGCACGGGAATCGGTTTGTACGAACTGCTTTGGGATGCAAAGATACCGACAGGTTTCAGCAACGGTGGTGATTTGCGGATTCCGGCGATGTGAATGGAGCGTTCCGATGGGATGTGAATAAATCGGAGCGAAGCGACGCTGGCACTTGCAATGATGCCTGAGATTATTCACATGAGTCAAGAGTTTGCTGGTTTTTAGCCGGGATGGGGGTGTGGGGCAAGGGAACGGCGTTTGAGTTTCCTTGCCCCACATCAGCAATGTAGAAACCCATTCAGGCAGCTCCTTCGTCCGATTTCCGGCCACGCTTTTTGCGCATCGATTCGCCGCTGAGTTCTATGCGATAGGCGTTATGAACCAAGCGATCGAGGATGCTGTCGGCAATCGTGGGATCGCCGATCTGCTCATGCCAGTGGGCAATCGGCATCTGCGAGGTAAGAATCAGAGAGCGGCGTTGATAGCGGTCATCGCAGATCTCCAGGAAATCGCGGCGCTCGCTATCTTTCAGCGGAGCCATGGCAAAATCGTCGAGCACGAGGACATCGACTCGGGAGAGTTTCAGTAGGACCCGGCCAATGCTGCCGTCTATGTGGGCGACAGCGAGTTCCCGGAACAACTCCGTCGTTCGTTTATGCAGCACGGAGAAGCCATCCCGGCACGCTTTTTGTGCTAGGGCGCAGGCCAGCCAACTTTTGCCGATGCCAGTCGGTCCGATGAAGAGAACGTTCTGATTCTGGCGCACCCATTCACTGGCGGCGAGCGTACGCAGCAGCTTGCGGTCCAGCCCGCGCGGATGCTGATAATCGATGTCTTCCATCACTCCGCGCTCTTTCAGCCGGGCCGATTGCAGGCGCCGTGCGAGCGCGCGATTTTCCCTCCAGAGCCACTGTTGATCCACGAGCATCGCAAAGCGCTCCTCAAAGCTGAGCTGGCTGGCATCGGCGGTTTCTAGTTGCGCACGGAAGGCGTCGGCCATTCCGTGCAGTTTCATGGTGTGTAGTTTTTCAATCGTAGGTTGGTTCAACATAGAAGTCCTTCTAAACGCGGAGTTTGGGCTTACTGCAGCAACGTTGTCGGTGGATCGTAGTAGTCGGCGCCGCGTACGTTCTCATGCCGCGGCCCCGACTTGCCGGATTCCAGATCGAGTGTGGTCTGCCGATCGAGGGAGCGCTTTAGAATCGAACGCAGACTGGAATAGGAGCAGGCTTGCAGTTGCAGCGCGCGCTGGCTGGCCGCCTCGAGCCGCTCATTGGAGTAGGTCTTCGCCAGGCGCAGGATTCCGAGGCAGGCGCGATAACCCATCTCCGGATGCGGCTTGCTGGCAAGGATGGTTCGGATGACTTCGGCGGTGGCGGAGCCCACGGTTTCGCCCCAGTGAATCAGGCGCGAAGGCGTCCACTCTACATGCGCCCGATGGCTCTTCGGCATGTGCTCAGGAACAGTTGTATGGCGGTAGGCCGCCGAGCTGCGCGCATGCGAGGCAATGCGCTTGCCGCCATGGAACACTTCGATGCTGGTTGCGGTGTAACGGGCTTCGAGCTGTTGACCGGCGAGCTGATAGGGAACGCTGTAGTAATGCCGGTCGATCTCGACGTGATAATCGATGTTGGCCCGGACCGTCTTCCATTCGGCCATCACGTAGCGCTGGGCCGGCAAGGGTTGAAGAGCGGGGCGGTCGATGCTTTCGAAACAAAGAAGCTCGCGTGCCCTCGCGTTTGCGGAACGGCCGAAGATTCAGGCGTTCGAGCAGTTCCTCAATCGCCTCGTTGAGTTCGGCGACTGCCGAGAACTTGCGATGCCGGAGCGCCGCTAAGATCCACCGCTCCACGACTCCCACGGCATTTTCGACTTTCGCTTTGTCGCGCGGTTTGCGCGGCCTGGCGGGCAGCACAGCAATGCCGTAATGCTGGGCCATTTCGTGATACGTGCGATTGAGATCCGGCTCGTAACGGCACGCGCGCGTGACGGCGGTCCGCGGATTATCGGGCACGAGTAACTTCGTGGTGCCCTGGAAGAAATCGAAGGCACGCACATGACAGTCGATCCAGTTCGCAAGCCCCTGTCCGAGTGCTGCTCGCGCAAAAGTGTACGTGCTGGCGCCGAGTACGGCGACGAAGATCGAGGCGGGCGCAGTTTCGCCGCTTTCGCGATCGTGGATCGGCACGGTGTCGCCTGCCCAGTCCACGAATGTTTTCTCGCCGGCATGGTGCTCCTGCCGCAGGACCACGGCCTGATTCCGATTCCAGCGCTGGTATAACTCGCAGAACCGGCTATAGCTGTAGCCGTCCGGATGAGCTTCACGATATTCTTCCCAGACCAACTGCAGCGTCAGATGCCTGTGAGTCTGAAGCTGGGTATGGATCTGGCTGAAGTCCACGCCCGGCCGTTGCTGAAGGGGCCACACCGGTCGCGTCGGAAACAGGAGTTCGTTTAGCCGCTGCTCGTCGCAATCGTCTGCCAGTGGCCAGCCGAGCCCGATCGCGGCCGCTCTCTCCAGATATCGATGAACGGTTGCCTGACCAATCGAGCAACTGCGGGCGATCTGCTCTTGTCCGAGACCCAGCCCGAACCTGAGACGTAAGACTTCCTTGATTTTGCGCATAGACAACCTCTTCTGGGGCAATCAGCTCCCTCCACCTTCCAGTGGAGAAGGCTGACTCCCGTTGTTGTCCAGCGCCGTCCGCTTTTGATTAACCCTTCTTTAGAAAACTATTCCTGTCATGTGAATATTCATTCCGGACCAGATCGAATTCTTCATCCATTTCGGCCAGGAATCTCTATTCACATCACTCCGGAATCCTTATTCACATCACTCCGGAACGATTATTCACATGCCCCGGAATCCGCAGTGATTTTGTGTTGAGTGTGCAGTGGTGGAACGGAAATACTCTCAAGACAGCAACATGGGACCCCGGTCAGACTTGAGCTGCTT
Organism: uncultured Acidobacteriaceae bacterium; assembly: GCA_963722935.1. Lineage (GTDB taxonomy): Bacteria > Acidobacteriota > Terriglobia > Bryobacterales > Bryobacteraceae > Bog-105. The sequence continues at coordinate 569,546 of CAVROY010000008.1, forward strand.
CAAGAGCTTCATTAAGGCAGCAGACCGTAAACATCAATCTCGCTGGCCGTGGGTACGTAAACCTTCCCGTTCGCCACAATTGGCACTGTAAACTTGACAGCGGCCCCGGCGCTATCACGGGAAGCGTTCTGAGTGCTGCTATAGAGCTGAGTTGAAGCGTTCGCAGCATCGTAGGCGTACAGTATAGAGGGTCCGCTATTTGCATAGTTGCCGCTATCGAGAACCCAAACGATACCATTCGATGATCCACTAGCGGAGATTGCGGGCGTTATGCCCGGGATAACTAAATAAATTCTACGCTCTGCGAAATAGGCGTGGTGGAGAGCAATCCATTATTTAAGCGGAATTGCTTCAGGTAATCGGACAGACTAACAAAGTAGAGGTTGCTCTGCCAGTAGCCGGCCAGCGACCTGGCGCCGGAGGCCAGTGATCCGCGGGAATTTCCTGGAAGACGTTATCTGTAGTGGAGCTATACCCACCCATGTTATCGCGATCCACGACGAAGATTTTGCCTTGAAACTTTGCTACACCCAACGACCAAGTGGGGCGTCAGTCCGGGTTGATCCGGCAAGATCATTGGACCGCATGAGCCAAGATCGTCGTTTTCACTCGCAAGAAGTGCCTGATCGGAGGGGTGAAGTAATCGGCGACATGAGAGCCCAGTACTGTGCCTAGCTTCAGAAAGGTATCGCCGAAATCGATGCCACCAGTGTTTGCATCAAATAAGCCATTTCCAGTCTCGACGTAAATATTGTCGCTCGAATCCATCGCTGGCGCGCCCTCCACCCGCCCAAATACCTGCATCGTAGCCGTTTGGCGAGGCGTTAAAAACCGCAACCTGCTGCAAGAGACTGGCATTGTAACCGATCACCCAGCCGTAGAATGGGCTATATCGCAATGAGATCCCCAGGCAATATAAATGACCCCGTCAGCCAATGCAAGTCCGGGACGTTGATTTTCGAAGCAGGGAATTGAACGTGACGGTGGTGCCACCGTCGCCCGAGCCCGGAACGGATGCTTGGATCACTACCGGGCTGTTCGACAATTCCGCACCGGTAGTAATATTCAAGGCATGTAAACGCTGCACGAAGGTAGTATTACTGCCGATGACTTCTTTTGTCGAAGCCACGAAGTAGATCGCGTTTGTGGCGGGATTGATGACGGGAGTTCCGGTAATTCCAATCTCTCCCTGCATATTGGTGCAGCCGATATCTCCAACTTCGTTAACAGTTGTCACGCCAGAGCTCAACAGGCTGACCTGCCACAAAGGCGCACTTTGCAGACCGTCAGCATCAAACGCATATGCGCTGTCGTGCTCGGTGACTACATAAACGACATTGTGGGTGCCCTGACCCGGAATACTTAGGTTGGGAACGTACAGTGGCTGGCCGTAAATTTTCCCATCTACTGGATAGGAAAAAAGCTTGCCAAACTGTATAGTATTTACGTTTCCAGTTGTCAGGACCGTTTCGTTCAGGTTTTGGCCCGTCCGGGCGTTGTCGTTGTGGTAAGTGAACACACCCGCATAGTTTGTGATGACCATCAAAGCAACAGCAAATTGTGTGTTGTTTGCATTATTGGTGGCCTGTATCAAATGGCTCCCTGCCGTGCTCGGTGCTGTGTAGAGTCCCGAAGAAGATATCGGTCCGACAGTAGAGTTACCCCCGAGTATCCCGTCTACAGCCCAGGCCACGTTTGAACTTATCGAGCCGTTAATTGAGGCCTGGAACTGAGCCGTTTGAGCGAAGGTTAGAGCCGCTGTGCTGGGGCTTAGTATGATACTCGTGCTGGGGTTCTGTCCGGTTCCTGTAAGATTGGCGATCTGCATAATCGTCGGATCAGTATCGCTGATTGTGATGTACCCGGACCTCGAGCCCGGAGCCGAGGGTGTGAACGCCACGTTGATTGTGCAACTTGAGCCATTAGCCAAAGAACCTGGGCAGTTATTAGTCTGGCAAAATCCCCGCTTGCAGTGATATTGATGATTCCGATAGCCGCGCTTCCAATATTGGTCAGAGTCAGCGTCTGTAACCGCGCTGGTTGTATAAACATTTTGGCCGCCGAAAGCGAGGCTGGCGGTCGAGAGGCTCGCGCCAGAAATTGCAGTTCCGGTACCCGTAAGTGTTACTCGTTGTGGACTACCGGAAGCGTCATCCGAAATGCTGATGGAGCCGGTGCGCGTCCCGGGCGCGCTGGGTATGAACGTCGCAGTGATGGTGCAGTTAGCACCCGATGCGATGGAACTTCCACACGTGTTCGTCTGGGCAAAGTCGTAGCTGTTTGTGCCTGTGATCACAATACTTGTGATGTTCACCGTCGTGCTGGCCGTATTGTTGAGCGTTACGTTCTGAGCCGTGCTCGCCGTGCCCACGTCTTGATTACCAAAGCTCAGGCGTGTCATGGAAAAGTTGAGGCCAGTGATTGCGCCCGATCCGCTGAGAGTGACATTTTGCGGGCTACCAATTGCGTTGTCCGTAATTGTCACGTTTGCAGACCGGTTTCCGGCCGCGGTTGGCGTAAAGGTCACACCGATGCTGCAGTTAGCACCCGCGGCAACCGAACCGCCGCAGCTATTCGTCTGGGCAAAGTCGCCGCTGTTAGTTCCCGTAACGGCAATACTGCTGATGCTCAGCGCGGTACTGCCCGTGTTGGTCAGAGTGACGGTCTGCGCCGCACTGGTGGTACCAACGTTCTCATTACCGAACGTCAGGCCCTGTCGTGGAAAGGGTTACACCGGAATTGATGCCCGTCCCTGTCATGTTGACCAACTGCGGACTACCAGTTGCGGTGTCAGTAATGCTGATGTACGCCGCTTCTCCGCCACTGTTGGCTTGGGCGTAAACTGGTCGGTGATTGTGCAACTCGCTCCAGCAGCTTACCGATGGGTAGCAGGTATTCGACTGAAAGGCAAAATCTGCAGAGTCGGCCCCCCCGACAATGATTTGGCTCACAGTCAGAGTGCGTATTGCCAGTGTTAGTCATGGTGACGGTTAATGGCGGCGCTAGTGGTGCCAACCGTTTGGTTGCCGAAGCTCAGGCTCGTCGGTGAAAAGCTTACTCCCGGGCTGAGCACCCGTTCCGCTGAGAGTGACCACTTTGTGGGCTACTAATTGCGTTATCCGTAATTGTCACGTTCTGCCGACCGGTTTCCGGCCGCGGTTGGCGTAAAGGTTACACCGATGGTGCAGTTAGCACCCGCGGCAACCGAACCGCCGCAGCTATTCGTCTGGGCAAAGTCGCCGCTAGTTGCTGCCCGTGACGGCAATACTGCTGATGCTCAGCGTCGGTCGTGCCCGTGTTGGTCAACGTTACGGTCTGGCCCGCACTCGTCGTACCGATGTTCTGACTACCAAAGCTCAGGCTCGTCGGTGAAAAACTTACTCTCTGGGCTGACACCGGTTCCGCTGAGAGTGAAACGTTTGGGGGCTACCAGTCGCGTTGTCTGTAATGGTCACGCTAGCCGACCGGCTGCCTGTGCCGCAGTCGGCGTGAAAGTCACACCAATGCGTGCAGTTGGCACCCGCGGCCAGCGAACTCCCGCAACTGTTGGTTTGAGCAAAGTCGCCGTTATTGCTGCCCGTGACGGCAATACTGCTGATGCTCAGCGCCGCACTGCCCGTGTTGGTCAGAGTGACGTTCTGGCCCGCGCTCGTCGTGCCGATGTTCTGACTGCCGAAGCTCAGGCTCGTCGGGGAAAGGCTCACACTCAGGCTCGAACTGACACCCGTGCCTGTCATATTGACCAACTGGGGACTACCGGTCGCGCTATCGGCAATGCTGATGTACGCCGTTTCTGCCCCGCTTTGGCTTGGGCGAAATTGATCGGTGATTGTGCAACTCGCCCCAGCGCTTACCGACGGGTAGCAGGTATTCGATTGAAAGGCGAAATCCGGAGAGTTGGATCCGCCCACGTAGATTTTGGTTATGGTCAGAGTGGTCGTGCCCTTGTTGGTCATGGTCACGCTCTGGGCAGCACTCGTCGTACCGATGTTCTGACTACCAAAGCTCAGGCTCGTCGGTGAAAAAGCTCACGCTCGAGCTTGGGCTGACACCGGTTCCGCTGAGAGTGAAACTTTGGGGGCTACCAGTCGCGTTGTCTGTAATGGTCACGCTCGCCGACCGGCTGCCGGCCGCAGTCGGCGTGAAAGTCACACCGATGCTGCAGTTGGCACCCGCGGCCAGCGAACTCCCGCAACTGTTGGTTTGAGCAAAGTCGCCGCTATTGCTGCCCGTGACGGCAATACTGCTGATGCTCAGCGCCGCACTGCCCGTGTTGGTCAGAGTGACGTTCTGGCCCGCGCTCGTCGTGCCGATGTTCTGACTGCCGAAGCTCAGGCTCGTCGTGGAAAGGCTCACACTCAGGCTCGAACTGACACCCGTGCCTGTCATATTGACCAACTGGGGACTACCAGCCGCGCTATCGGCGATGCTGATGTACGCCGTTTCTGCCCCGCTTAGGCTTGGGCGAAACTGATCGGTGATTGTGCAACTCGCCCCAGCGCTTACCGACGGGTAGCAGGTATTCGATTGAAAGGCGAAATCCGGAGAGTTGGATGCCGTCCACGTAGATTTTGGTTATGGTCAGAGTGGTCGTGCCCTTGTTGGTCATGGTCACGCTCTGGGCAGCACTCGTCGTACCGATGTTCTGACTACCAAAGCTCAGGCTCGTCGGTGAAAAACTCACGCTCGAGCTTGGGCTGACACCGGTTCCGCTGAGAGTGAAACTTTGGGGGCTACCAGTCGCGTTGTCTGTAATGGTCACGCTCGCCGACCGGCTGCCGGCCGCAGTCGGCGTGAAAGTCACACCAATGCTGCAGTTGGCACCCGCGGCCAGCGAACTCCCGCAACTGTTGGTTTGAGCAAAGTCGCCGTTGACCGGCTGCCGGCCGCAGTCGGCGTGAGAGTCACACCAATGTGCAGTTGGCACCCGCGGCCAGCGAACTCCCGCAACTGTTGGTTTGAGCAAAGTCGCCGTTATTGCTGCCCGTGACGGCAATACTGCTGATGCTCAGCGCCGCACTGCCCGTGTTGGTCAGAGTGACGTTCTGGCCCGCGCTCGTCGTGCCGATGTTCTGACTGCCGAAGCTCAGGCTCGTCGTGGAAAGGCTCACACTCAGGCTCGAACTGACACCCGTGCCTGTCATATTGACCAGCTGGGGACTACCAGTCGCGCTATCGGCAATGCTGATGTACGCCGTTTCTGCCCCGCTTTGGCTTGGGCGAAACTGATCGGTGATTGTGCAACTCGCCCCAGCGCTTACCGACGGGTAGCAGGTATTCGATTGAAAGGCGAAATCCGGAGAGTTGGATCCGCCCACGTAGATTTTGGTTATGGTCAGAGTGGTCGTGCCCTTGTTGGTCATGGTCACGCTCTGGGCAGCACTCGTCGTACCGATGTTCTGACTACCAAAGCTCAGGCTCGTCGGTGAAAACCCGACAGCAGGAGATTGCGCTTCAGCAGTGGCGCTGAGGAAAGCGACAACGCCGCAAACTAAGCCGAAAACAAGCAATACCTTCCTAGGCTGCTGCATACTGGGGATGCAGCTAATCGTTCGGTCATCCTGACAAGATACCGCGATCATGGCTGGTACTATGTTTCGGTTATGATACCGCAGAATGACCCTCTTGTCCGGGAGTGCGTTCCGAGCCCTCTATAGCTGAAGGGCGTGGGAGAAGTGGTCTCGGACAGGTTGAGCGTCGCATTTCCGAGTGGCAGCCAAAGGGCAGCCATGGTGCAGAGTCCCACCCAAACGGCCTTATTTCCGGATCAAATTCTGGTGCGTCCTCGACGGCGTCGCCCACGTCGGTGCTGCTGGGGATCATCGGGGGCAAGCTGACCCAAGTGGTCAACTATCTCCAGTGGAGTTTTGACAAAGAACCGGTCTGCGCTACCGCGGGCATTGCCGACTACTGCCATCCCAAGTTCTATGGCGGGCTGCCGAATCAACTGTTTCTCAATAAGGGCAACGGTAAGTTTGAAGATATTACGGAATCCTCCGGCATCCGGCAGCACGTTGGCAAAGGCATGAGCGGTGTCATGGCGGACTACGATCGGAGATGGCCTGCCAGATCATTTTTGTGCCTTGCGACAAAACCTTCAATCTGCTATTTCACAACAAAGGCAATGGCAAGTTCGATGAAGCCACATTCGAATCTGGCGTTGCGGCAACGCAGAACGGAGAGTTCATTTCCGGGCATGGGCGCCGACTTTCGCGATATCGATAACGACCGTCTTCCCGACATTGGATTCGCTGCGCTCAATGGTGAGACATTCCCGCTGTTTCGCAATATGGGCGGTGGAAATTTTGAAGACGTAACCACCTCGACCGGCATTAGGGCGCTAAGCCTCCCGCTGGCGGGCTTCAGCCTCGCTATGTACGATTTCGACAACGACGGCTGGAAGGACATATTTGTCACCTGCGGTCAAGTCGAGGCGCTGATCCATGAAGGCAATCCCGTCTCGCAGCCGAATGCTGTATTCCATAATCCAGGTAAGCAAGGGCGATGGACCGCGGCTACCACGCTAGCAGGTTTGGGCGCGCTCCCGCCTGCGCGGCATCGTGGCGCGGCCTTCGGCGATCTGAATGGCGATGGACGCGTAGACACCGTCGTCACCGCGCTGAACGCGGATACCGAGATCTGGATGAATACGAGCGCTAACGATAATAATTGGCTCGAACTGTCTCTCGAAGGCACCAAAAGCAACCGTGATGGCATCGGCGCGCGCATCAAACTCGTGAGCAAGGCCGGCGTGCAATATAACCACGTCACCACCAGTGTCGGCTATGCTTCTTCCAGCGCGGGACCCGTCCATTTTGGCCTTGGAGCGGCCACGAAGGCCGATCTCATCGAGATTCGATGGCCCTCCGGCGTTCTCCAGCAGTTGACGAATGTGGACGCAGACCAGATCTTTAAAATTACCGAACCTCACTGAGGCTTGTTTTGAATCGCGGATAAACGGCTAACTGCTTCCCGCTCCCGCTTCCCCTCCTGAGGACGCTTCAGCCGGTAATACAGTGAAGCCAGTTGCACATGCGGTTCAAGCCAGTTCGGCGCTTCCTTCTCGGCTTCTTCAAAAGCCTCTCGCGCATCTTCCAGGCTGCCCGCTTGCTTGTCAATCTGTCCCATCTGATAAAGCGCAGCAGCCGAATTCGGCCTCAGCCTCAGCGCTGCGCCCACATAAACTCGCGCCCCAGCTAAGTCGGCGTCGTGCCCAAGCAAGGCGCCGAGCTGAAGATTCGCATCGAATCCATTCGGATCAAAGTGGAGAGATCGCCGGAACGCAGCCTTTGCAGCCGCATAATCGCCCATACCTTCTTTTGCTATCTCGCTCAACAGATAGCCATCGGCTAATTGCGGTGCTTGCTCCATGGCCTTCTCGGCGTACCTGTTTGCTTTCGTATAGTTCTCTTCGTTCAGGGCCATTTGAGCCTCAAGCAGATTCACACCCGCATTCTCGCCGTGTTCCAGCACGCGATCGATGACTCGTTGGCCTTCCTCCTTCTGATGATCGCGAATCAGCGCCATCCCCAGAATATATTGGATCGCGAGGTCGTCGGCATGGGCCGCAGACAAAGGTCCGGCAATCTCAATGGCTCGCCGGTTATCACCCATCCGCAGATAGCAATCTGCCGCCAAATCGCTTGCCTGTACGTTGTCCGGCTGCTCCGCGCGCACATGCTCAAATTCCGTTACGGCATTTCTAAGATCGCCCAGCTTATAGTACGCGAGCGCCAGGTTGAGCCGTGTGGCCGGATTCTCTCCGCCCTGCAGTGCTTCGTCATAGTTCGCAATGGCCTCGTGATAGCGTCCCAGTTTGGCCAATGCGACTCCCAGATTCGCATAGCTGTCGGAATGTCGGAGCGGATTTGAAGCAATTGTTTGTAAGCCGCGATCGCCCCGTCGAGATCGCCCTTTTGCTGCAGCTCCAGCGCCTTTCGGAAGAGCTGTTGGATGTCCCCCGATCCGGTTTGCCCCAGGCAGGCGGAGACGATCAGTCCAAACGCAACAATTCGGGTGTTAATCCTCGATATGGGCACCAATACACTGCAGCAACCGACCCCGAACGTAATGATAAACCACCAGAAGTCTGGCCAGACGAGCTTCAAGGACATAAGTCGTCAGAGGCTTACGGTGCCTCGGATACCGGACTGCCATCTTCAACAACCTCTTCGGGGCAAGCTATCGGGACGTGCCCGACGTGATCGGTCACCCCTACTGCAAATCAAAACCCTCGCGGTTATTGCCCCAAGCTTGCGGCATTTGCGTATCCGGCGCAACATGTCGAAGGTGATGCGGGTCGAAATCAATTCCAAATGCTGGGGTTTAAGAACTGGGATATGAGCCTTTCCAGAGGCTTCCGCTTCACGGAACAAGTGAACGCCCAACTCCGCTCCGAGGCATTCAACGTGTTCAACCATACGCACTTTGGCGTTCCCAACATGACTTGGGGTACGCCCACTTCGGAGTGATCACCTCCACGCACGTAGATGCACGTCGTCTCCAGATAGCTCTACGCCTGAGAGCCGCAGGTGTGGATAGCGTGAAATACCCCAGATAAAAGGCCGATTGAATAAGACCAGCCTTCATTCGGCTGAGCTGAAACGACCCCATGAATTGACGAATGAGCACGTCGTTCAAATTGTTCGGAAGCCCCCAGAGAAAGAAGAGCACAGTCACCAAGGCGAAGACCGTGAGATTTTCGCGCGCGAGCAACGGATGCATGCTCGTCGCTGGCGACGTAGTCCGTTTTATTTCCAGAGTCGGACCGAACATCGGCTACTGGAGTTCCTCATCGAAGCAGACCGCCACCTTCCCGCAGCGCCCGGAGGCCATCAATGAATACGCTTCATCGGCTTTCTCCAAAGCAAAGCGGTGTGTGATTAGCTCTGCTGGATGAAGGCTCCAATGCACAAGACTCGCGACCAACTCCTCCATACGCCAGGTGGATGTGACCCAGGAGCCATACAGCGTCTTCTGATCGTGAATGAGATCCGGCGATGGATTGAAATTCACAGTGCCGCCTTCGCCCAGAAACACGATACGTCCCCATTTGCCTGTTGCGCGGATAGCCGCCGCCCGAGCAGCATCGTTCCCGGAACAATCGACAGCTCGCTGCACACCGCTACCGTTTGTCAAAATTCTGATTTGCTCGGCATTGTCCGGATCGGCAGGCAATACCTCGTCGCAGATTCCAAGCTCTTTCGCCAGCGCGAGTCGTTCCCGCACGGGATCGGTCCCGAAAATCCGGTATGCGCCGAGCTTCCGTGCGAGCGCGGCGGCTGCCAGCCCGACTGGACCCAGACCCGTGATCAGCACGGAATGATTGCCCGAAATTCCGATCTTTTGAAGTCCTTCGTAGGCAGTGCCGAAGCCGCACGCTACTTGCGCGCCATCCCCGTAACTCAATTCATTGGGCAGGTGGACCAAGTCCTTCTCTTCAGCGAGAAGGTAGGGCGCCATGCCGCCGTCGCGCTGCCATCCATAGGCTCGCCGATACGTTTCACTTGTGCAGGAGATCATGTAACCGCGGCGACAATCGTTGCACACGCCGCAGCCGGAAATGTGATAGACAATCACGCGGTCGCGTTCGCGAAAGCGGCGACATCCGGATCCTATTTTCAAGATTATTCCGCAAGGCTCGTGTCCGGCAACAACATCTTGATAGCCTTCGGGCCCCTTGCCTAAGTGCTCGCGGTAGATTGCTCGAATATCGGAACCGCAGATCGTTGAGGCTTTCATCCTAATTAGAACTTCGCCGTGCGCTGGTTCGGGAATTTGCACTTGACGAAGCTCTACGCGACTACCGCCTGGAAGATACGCGCCCAGCATAATTTCCGACATGAATTGACCCTAGTTGCTCGATTGCTTGAATGCCTTTTTGCGATTCACGGAGGCGTGATTTCGCCGTGCACGTCCCACAGATCTTCCCAGGATTGGCCGTCCTTCCAAAGAAAAACCTGGCCTTTAATTAACCTGCAGTTGCGATCGATGCCGGCGATGTCGCGCATTTCCTCATCAGTCAAGGGGTTGCTCAGAATCCCGCGGAGGTTGGCGAGAATATTCTTCGGTTTCGTCGAGAAGGGAATGGGTGTCTGCCCGCGCTGAACCGCCCATTTTATGCAGACCACCGCCGGATGGACCCCCAAGCGGCGCGCGATGCGTACGATTACGGGGTCTTCCATAGCTACGCTATCTTCGGGCGTGCGGTCGCGTTCGGGACGCGCTGGAGAACCGATCGGAGAATAACCTACCGGCTCGATTCCATTCGCGCGCACATATGCGAAGAGTTCCGGCTGTTGGAAGTGCGGATGCAGCTCCATTTCGTTTACCGCCGGCCGGATACGTGCGTCAGCGAGAAGCCGCTCGAGCTTGGGAATAGTCATATTGGACGTACCAATGTGGCGCGTCAGCCCGAGATCCACCAGTCTCTCCATTTGCCGCCAGGTTTTTATAAAGTTTTCGTGGATGTAAGGCTTGGCTTCCGGACTGCGCGAGGTTACATCGCAGTGCGGCGGATGATAATTCGGGAACGGCCAATGGACTAGATACATGTCCAGGTAACTCACTTGCAAATCTGCCAGTGATTGACGACATGCCGGAATCACGTCCTGTTCAGCATGTTTATCGTTCCAAAGCTTAGAGGTAATCCACAGCTCATCGCGTTTTGTGCCGCTCGAAAGGAGCCGGGCCATCACGGTACCGATTGCTGGTTCGTTTCCGTAAACTGCCGCGCAATCGAAATGACGGTATCCGATTCGCGCGGCATATTCGACTGCGTTTGCGATCTCGTCTGGAGATACACGATCGGAGCCGAAAGTGCCTAGCCCGATGCCCGGCATTTCTCCACCTGTGTACAACTTTCGTTGCAGCACTATAGAGGGATCCACCGCGTATTCCATTTCTGTCATCTGAGTTCATCCCGGATTTTGCACACAACGGTTGAAAAGAGCTATCTGCAGCCGGCGCTCGGCATCCTCACTCCAGTACCGGCACTGAAGCTCAAGGAAGGCCGAACTATACGGGATTATGGTGTCTGTCTTAAGTACGAGCACTCGGAACATGCGGCTGGCGTGTTCGAGCTTCGAAATGATCTCCTCGTGCGGCTGTTCACAAAACGCGTCCCCAATCACCTGCCTAAGCTCTGTTCGAAAGGCCAACACTCCCGGGGCATCGCTCTCTTGCAAAAACGCAAGCTCGGAGTCGAGGTGGACGGTTGGCCGGAGATGTGGTTCGCGCGAGAGTGACTCGAGCAAATATCGCAAGATCTCGATATGTTCGGAACCGCATACGATCGTCTCTACGCCTGGACTCGAATGCGCGGGATAAGCGGAATCGGCTACCACGATCCAGTTACGGTGACCGAACAACGGAAGGATTTGCCGCAGGCGCGATTTCCAGGTAGCTGGACTCTGTCCAGAAGTGATGCGTCGGGTAATGATCGGTTCCTTTAACGCTTACTATAACGTTATTTAAAAACATGGGCAATAGAAAATGCGACCGCTAAGGCATCACACGCCCCGGCGTGTGGATTGACGCACAATCAGCTTGGGTTCCATAAGAATCGATCTCCGTTTGTGGACGCCGTGCTTACCGGCCACAAGCGCGAGTGCAAGTTTGGCGGCGCGTTCACCAATTGCCCGGCTCTCCTGATCTATGCTGCTGAGTGGCACGCGTAAAACTGGGCTGTAATGCAGGTTCCCGCAGCCGATAATCGCGATATCTTGCGGAATTCGCTTCCCGCGCTCCACGATTTGCTTCATAGCGCCCATGGCCATTGGATCGTTATAGCAGAAAACACCATCCGGCTGCGGCTTCAGTTCCAAGAGGAGCTTCATGGCCTCGCATCCGCTCACGTCGCTGGCATCATCACCGTGCGGACGGCGCATGATATACGATTCGTTTATCATGCTACCGGCGCTGGCAAGAGCTTCGCAATATCCCTCCAACCGCCCGATTGCGGGGCTGGTAAATTGGCCGCCGATATAGGCAATGCGCCGGCAGCCGATGGCTAAGAGATGTTCGGTGGCCATCCTGCCCACTGCGCGGTCGTCTACTCCAACGAAGGGCGCCGAGAGCTGGCTGAATCTCCTGTCCACGAGTACATACGGCTTTCCCTGTTCCTCAATCTGTCGAAAGCTTTCGATTCCCGTCTGTGCGGATGCGATGATGAACGCGTCCAGCCCGCGGCCTAACAATTGCTCGATTTCTTTCTTCTCCAGCTCCGGGTCCTCCTCTGAAGACGACAACACGAGGCTATAGCCTTTCTTGCGCAACTCGCGCGAAGCGCCCTTTGCGACTTCGGCAAAGAAGGGGTGCAGGAGATCGGGTACTACAAGCCCCATTAGGTAGCTCTTGCCGGTTACCAACGAGCGTGCAGCCCAATTCGGCCGATATCCGAGTTCTTTGATTCTCTTCAGAACGCGTTCGCGCGTTTCCGAGCTGATGTCCTGATGATTGCGCAAAACCTTAGATATCGTCACAACGGACAGACCAAGATCCTGCGCGACATCCTTCATGCGGACAGGCATGTTAGGCCGCCAGACTCCCTCGGCGGGTCACGCCGGCAAGAGCTTTGCTAGTAAGTGTTCGCTCGTTCGTTTCCATAGGGAAAAGATTCCGGTTTTGCACTGCGGCCTTCGGTTTGGAACGCCGCAGACATGTGTCCGCCCTCGCCAAAGTGTACCGTGAAAAGTCTCTGTCATTGCTCTTCGATGTTCCATCCTGACATAGCGGCGCGTCCGATCTACAATCCAGTGCAAAGGGTAAGTAACCGTTACAGTAAACTATCGCCGTCGCGCGCAGGTTCTCGCGAAGAATGTCCGCACAGGCCCTTTTATCTGCTACAGACCTATCCCGATTCGAGGATCAAATTGGCATATAGTTAGTGTGCTATCGCCGGTTCGGATCAACCCAATCGTATGCGGTACACGCGTCTTCAGCTCGAGGTGGGACTCTCGAGTGATGGGATATTCGCGGTGGCCTCTGAGAACGCCTGAAATAATCCGGCCAATGACGAAGTTGGCCTGAATGGCGCAGTACCTCGAGCGCCCTTGGGATGTCGTCCACCAGCGAAATGTCGATCGCTTCAATTTGCGGCCAAACGGAAACCCACGATCGGCGATCACGATTGTGTTGGTGTGGCGAATCCGGCTCAGCAGTGAATTAATGCACGGACTAAGTATGCCGGTCTTTAGCATTGCTGTTTTTCCAGTTTCTTTGACGCTTCAACCCTTCGATCCGGTGCCTGTTCGTACCTTTACTTTACCGTTGACTTTGATATACTGCGCGCGAGGCTTGGACGTTAATTGGCAAGGCGCCTCCGCTCCCCATTGAGAATCGCAACAGTTGTGCTGACAGCGTTCCAGCTGCTCGTAGCGTCCGAGCCTGAGCTCATATTGCAGTGCGACAGGCCGGCGGTGAGATGGACAGAGGCGATCCGCGTCGGCAATCGCCGTATAGGCGCAATAGTCTTCGGTCACATCGAAGATGGGCGGCTGCAGATTAACGAATCCACGCTTTGGGGCGGGAGTCTGCACGACTATGCGAATCCGGAAGCATACTCACACCTCAATGAAATCCGGCAGCTGATCTTCGCCGGAGAACCATCAGCTGGAAAGACGAACAGCTGACGGAGCTCACATTGCAGGCCGATCATGAGATGAGATACCGCCTGATCTATGCCGAGAAATCTTCCGAAGTTGGAATCCATGCTGGCACGGCCATGCTATTGGACGGTGCGCTTCATGAGGTAGTCCGATGATTTTCGGAAGAGACAAATTAGAAGCGAGTGGGGTTTCGCATTGAGAATGAATATGCCTGTTATGGCGGCAGTGGGATTTGCTTTGGCGCTGGTTTCTCCGGTCGCCGCGCAGGTTCAGACCGAGGTGCCTCCGCCTGTCTCTGGCGCTAAACCGGTTCGTGTAGAACACATCAAGATTCATGGCGAAGCGCTCGAACGCAACTTGGAACGAAATGCCGTCGACCGCGACGTGTTCGTGTTCTTACCGCCCAGTTACGCTACGGAAACATCCCGCCGGTATCCGGTCGTGTACGCCTTGCACGGCTATTCGATTGGCGCGGAGCAATGGACCCACGAGATTCATGTCCCTCAGACGATTGAAGGCGCCTTCGCGCAGGGCGCGAAAGAGATGATCGTTGTGCTCCCGGATTTCGAAAACGGTGCACGGCGGATCCATGTATTCCAGCTCAGTCACGACGGGTGATTTTGAGAAGTTCATCGTGCACGACTTGGTTGCCTATATCGACGCTCATTACCGGACCATTCCAAATCGAACGAGCCGCGGCTTGGTAGGTCATTCCATGGGGGGATATGGCGCATCCCGTATCGGGATAAAGCATGCCGAGGTGTTCGGCACACTCTACATCATGAGTCCATGCTGCTTATCTCCCAGGCCCGCCGGATCTGTAAAGCCAGAGGATGAGAAACCGCTCGAAGCGGTGAAAACGCCCGAAGACTCGGCAAAGCTGCCCTTTTTTGTACGGGCTCAGCTTGCTACGGCAGCGGCATGGTCGCCGGACCCGAAGAACCCTCCGCTGTATCTCGATCTTCCGGTAAAAGACGGCGTAATGCAGACGGACGTTCTGGCGAAATGGACAGCGAACGCGCCGCTGGCCTTTGTGGATCAGTACATCGGAAATTTGCGCCAATATCGCGCAATCGCGCTGGATGTGGGCGATCAGGACAGACTACGAACCGACACCGAAAAGCTGCACCAGGTTCTGGACAAATACGGCATCCCCAATAGCTTCGAGATTTATCACGGCACGCACACGAGTGCCGTGGCTGATCGCTTCCAGAACCACGTACTCAAATTCTTCAGCCAGAATCTTTGCTTCGAGGCAGGTTGTCCGTGAACGTCAATTTCCAAGGTGATTGAGTGAAACAACAAATGCGCGTGCCATATGCCGTGGCGTTGACGCTGCTTTGGGGCGCAACGCAGGCGCAAGCCCAAAATGTTCCCTATCTCGATACCACGTTGACACCGGAACAGCGAGCTGCGGATCTGGTCAAGAGGATGACTCTCGACGAGAAAGCGTCGCAGATGGTGAACCAGGCGCGGCCGATTCCGCGGCTGAAGGTACCGGCTTACGACTGGTGGAGCGAGGCGCTGCATGGCGTCATGCGCGACGGCACAACAGAGTTTCCCGAGCCGATCGGTCTCGCCGCCACTTTCAATCCGGACTTAATCAAGAAGATGGCGGTCGTGATCGGCACTGAGGGCCGCATCAAGCACGCCTTGGCGCTGAAGTCCAATGGCGGCTCGAGCAATATCTTCGAAGGCCTCGATTTCTGGGCTCCGAACATCAACATTTTTCGCGATCCACGGTGGGGTCGCGGCCAAGAAACGTACGGCGAAGATCCATTTCTTACGGCGCGCATGGGCGTGGCGTTTGTTACAGGAATGCAGGGCGACGACCCGAAATACTACCGCGTAATCTCGACCCCCAAGCACTATGCAGTACACAGCGGTCCCGAACCCACTCGCCACACGGCAGATGTCGCAGTCAGTAAACACGACGAAATGGATACATATTTACCGGCCTTTCGCGCTACTGTCACCGAAGGAAAAGCCGCCTCTGTCATGTGCGCTTACAACAGCATCAACGGAGAGCCCGCATGCGCGAACGAGTTCTTACTCGTCGATCAACTCCGCGGTAAATGGAACTTCAAAGGCTATGTCGTTTCCGATTGCGGCGCCGTCATCGATATCTATCGAGGTCACCACTACGAGCCCACGCAGGCGCAGGCCACTGCCGTCAGTGTTCAGCGCGGCATGGACAACGAATGCGTAGATTTTACCTTCAAAGTGAAAGACAATCACGACTACAAGCCGTACCTTGATGCTGTGAAGCAAGGGTTTTTGAAAGAAAGCGACCTCGATACGGCGCTTATCCGGCTGTTCACTGCACGCATTAAGCTCGGCATGTTCGATCCCCCCGCCGAAGTGTCCTACACGAGCATTGACGAGCGCGAGTTAAACAGCGCTGAACATCGCGAACTGGCGCGCAAGATCGCCGATGAATCCATGGTCCTGCTGAAGAACGACGGCACGCTGCCGATTAAGAAGAGCGGCGTGAAGATCGCTGTGATTGGGCCGCTTGCAAATCAGACGAAGGTTCTGCTTGGAAATTACAATGGGACCCCTACGCACACGGTTTCGATACTCGAAGGACTGCGCAAGGAGTTCGCGGGCGCGAGCATCCGATATGTGACTGGAACACAGTTCCTAAGCCATAATGCCGATCCGGTGCCTGCCTCCGCGCTGACCACGGACGGAAAACCGGGTCTTAAAATCAGCTACTCCAAGCTCGATCTGACCAATATCAACCGGCCCGAGGCGATGAAGCCGCTGGTGGAAAACGTCGTATCCACGCTCGACGCTTCTGCCGTTCCTCTGCCGGATGCGGTCGCAAACGTACGGCCGCTGGCGATTCGCTGGGATGGCTCGCTCACCGCGGGCGTGACAGGAGATTACAATCTCGGCCTGAAGGCGAATGGTTACTTTCGCGTCCAGCTCGAGGGCAGGAATGTCACCTCGTCCTATACAGGCGATCCCAATGAAGCCAAGCTAGGTCGCGTACACCTGGAGGCGGGGAAGGCTGCGGTACTCCACGTTGATTACACGCCGCCGGAGCACTCGGCGCCCAACGCGAGACTGGTCTGGTCGAAAGTAGACCTGAAGCCGCAGCCAGACGCGATCGCGGCGGTCAGCAATTCGGATATTGCGATCGCGGTGCTCGGGATCAGCAGCGAGCTCGAAGGGGAAGAGATGCAGGTCAGCGAAACTGGGTTCAAGGGTGGCGACCGCACGAGCCTCGATTTGCCCAAGCCGGAAGAGGATCTCCTTGAAGCATTGGTCGCGACAGGCAAGCCTCTAGTGCTTGTGCTGACAAATGGCAGCGCGCTGGGCGTGAACTGGGCCAAGACTCATGTAAGTGCTGTTCTGGAGGCCTGGTATCCGGGCGAGGAGGGTGGCACCGCCGTCGCCGAAACACTCTCCGGCAAGAACAACCCCGCGGGCCGCCTTCCGGTCACGTTTTACACCGGCGTAGACCAGTTACCGCCATTCGAAAACTACGCCATGAAGGGGCGGACGTATCGGTATTTCGAAGGCACTCCGCTGTATCCATTTGGCTATGGCCTCAGCTATACGTCTTTCCGCTACAGTGATCTTGAGCTGGCTCACAATCAGATTCAAGCCGGAGATCCGGTGAATGCAGAGGTCGCGGTGACCAACACGGGCAAGGTCGCAGGCGACGAAGTGGTTCAACTATATCTTAAGTTCCCCGATATTCCGGGAGCCCCGCGAAAGGCGCTTCGCGGCTTCCAGCGCGTTCATCTGGAGCCTGGCGCGAGTCAGAAGGTGCGGTTCGAGCTGCAGGGACGAGATCTCGGCATGGTCACGGAAGCCGGGGACCCGATCGTAGCTCAAGGCGACTACAGCATCAGCATCGGTGGCGGTCAGCCGGATAGCGAAGCTCCCGTACTCACTCGCCGCTTCCACGTGAGCAGCCAAATCACGCTTCCCCAGTAAAATACTGCATCTTCGTTAAGGAGACAATCATTGCAACGACGAGATTTCTGCAAAGTGTTGGGCGCAGCCGCAGCGGCATTGCCGGTTGGAGCGCAGGGCACACCACCACTCTTGCCGGAAGGTTTTAGCAAGCTGACGGAAGACTACGCCGCATTCTGCGCAAAGCCTCCGGAGGAAAGAGTTTTCTACGCCGTCGAAAACGGCAAGATCATCAGCGAAAAGCTAGACAACCACACTTGGCGGCCGCCCGAATGGGGCCAGCCTTCGCAACTTCCCGTTCCCGGCGGCTCATGGGATGGCGTCCCGATGAACTCGCACATTCCAGGTTTAAGCGGCGAGGGACCTTATCAACCGACCTGGGATTCGCTGATGCAGTACGAGGCACCGGAGTGGTATCGCGACGCGAAGTTTGGGATTTGGGCGCATTGGAGTCCGCAGTGCGTGCCTGAAGCGGGCGATTGGTACGCGCGGAACATGTACATGCAGGGCTCGAAGCAGTACAAGTACCACCTCGATCACTACGGGCATCCATCGAAGTTCGGCTACAAAGAGCTTTGCTCGCAATGGACGCTGCTCAATTGGCAACCCGAAGAGCTGATCCAGCGCTACAAGAGAGCCGGGGCCAAGCTTTTCATCGCTCTCGCTAATCATCATGACGGCTTCGATGCGTGGAATTCGAAATACCAGCCGTGGAACGCGATCAACATGGGCCCGCACCGGGATGTGGTCGGTACCTGGGCTGCTCTCGCGCGGCAAAACGGCCTACGTTTCGGCGTTACTGTACATCAGGCGCGCAACTGGTGGTGGTTCCAGACAGCGCATGGCGCAGACGCTTCCGGCCCCATCGCAGGTGTGCCATATGACGGCGGCTTGACTGAAGCCGAAGGCAAAGCCGAGTGGTGGCAAGGCTTCGATCCCCATCGCGTTTACGGTGTGAAACATCCCTTCAGCGCTCTTCCCGACATCTCGTATGTGAAAGACTTCTACGATCGCACGCGCGATCTCGTTGATCAGCACGATCCCGATCTGCTCTATTTCGATAATTCGTTATTTCCGCTCGGCTGGGCGGGCATGAACATCGGAGCCTATTTTTACAACCACAATCTCCAGACTCACGGCGGCAAAATGGAGGCGGTCGCAAACGTCAAGCAGGTGCCGGATCGTCTTGCGAAAGCCGTAATTGCCGATTACGAGCGCGGGCTAACCAACCAGGTCATGCAGTACGCCTGGCAGTCGGAGACCTGCATTGGCCACTGGCATTACAACCGCGCCTTGTACGAGAAATCCGGCGAGTTCGGCGGCTATACGCCGCCCCGGGACATCGTGCACTGGTTGATTGACGCTGTGAGCAAGAACGGCACCTTCATTCTGAACGTTCCTGGAAAGCCTGACGGGACCATCGATTCGAAAGAGATCGCGGTGCTCGATCAACTCACGGCGTGGATGCAGACCAACGGGGAGGCAATTTACGCCACCCGGCCGTGGAAGATTTACGGCGAAGGACCGAATGCGATCAAGCCCGGCTCCTTCCAAGGCCACAGCGTTGCCCAGCTCGGGCCGAAAGATATTCGATTCACACGCAACAAAGCGAGCACCGTCGTTTATGCCATCGTTTTAGGCTGGCCCCAAGAGCCTGTCCTCATCCAATCTTTAGGGGCCTCGGCCGCTACGAATCCGGGCAAAATTGAGAACATCCAGCTGCTGGGCACCGAACAAAAACTCGATTGGAAG
Source organism: uncultured Acidobacteriaceae bacterium (assembly GCA_963722935.1). Lineage (GTDB taxonomy): Bacteria > Acidobacteriota > Terriglobia > Bryobacterales > Bryobacteraceae > Bog-105. The sequence continues at coordinate 588,835 of CAVROY010000008.1, forward strand.
CAAGAATCGGCAGCCGTGCGCGTATCGCTGCCGGGAGATTATCGCCCGCCAACTGATTACGCAGCTTCGCTCAAAGTGACTTTGGCCGCCTAACGCCGGCGATGACTCGCAGAACGTTCTTGAGCTCCACGAGCGTTGCGGCTCTCGCGGGCGCTCATCATATGCAAGCAGCCGCCAGGGCGCCGTTCGACTGGACGACGCGCGATCTCAAATTCGCCTACGAATTCTCTGGCGAAAAATTGCGTCAGAGCTCTGTGTTACCCGCCGATTTTCCAGCGAACAACCTCGGCCCGGCAATCTCTTCCGGGGTGGAAACCGCTATTCAGATCACCGGAGAAAACTCGCCGGATCCGGGCATGAAGCAAGGCGTGGGTCAACCCGGCGATCGCCTGGTGTTTGTGGACCGCCAAGAGGAATCAACCGGCAACGGACCTCGTCTGACCCTCATCCATTCCGACCCTGTAACCAACATCCGCGTCGAGTCCTTCTATCAAGCTTTCGATGGTGTGCCAGTCGTCCGCCGCTGGACACGAGTGACGAATCACGGCGCCGCGGATGTGGGCATTGACTTTCTCAGTTCGGCGATGCTGCATGCTTTGGGCGATCCCCAAAACTACGACAGCGAGTTGCTGATTCATCTCGCCTGGAATAGCTGGATGGCGGAGGCACAATGGCATACTCTTCGCCCGTCGGAGCTCGGCTTTGTAGAGAACGAGCGGACGAGTTGGTCGCAAGCCGCGGCCGCAAGCGTCGGGAGTTGGTCCACGGAAAAGTACCTTCCCATGGCGATGGTCGAGAATACACGGCTCCGCCTCACATGGTTCTGGCAAATTGAACATAACGGCTCGTGGTACTGGGAGATTTCGAACGTTGGCTTCAACGGGAATCGCGCGACGGATGTCTACGCATGGGTAGGAGGGCCCGACGACCTGCATTCGGCGGCCTGGAAAAATTTGCGGCCCGGAGAAAGCTACCAATCTGTCCCCGTTGCTGTAGGTTGCGTTCGCGGCGGCTTTTCTGAAGCCATCGCCGCGCTGACCGCTTATCGCCGCGCAGCCTGCGCACTGCCCCGCCCGGAAAATACCCGCTGTCCGGTCATCTTCAATGACTACATGAATTGTTTGTGGGGCGATCCAACCGAAGCGAAAGAGCTTCCGCTGATCGAAGCGGCGGCCAAAGCCGGATGCGAGTATTACGTTATCGATGCAGGTTGGTATGCAGGTCTGCATGAGGATTGGAGCCCAACCATCGGAGCGTGGGAGCCGTCTCCTGAGCGATGGCCGCATGGTCTTCCCTTCGTGCTCGACCGTATACGCGAACGCAGCATGATTCCCGGCTTGTGGATCGAGCCGGAGGTCGCAGGCATGCACTCGCGCTTGGCACAACAACCGGATACCTGGTTCCTGATCCGGCACGGCAAGCGCGTTCTGAAAAACACTCGCTATCTGCTCGATTTTCGCAACCCTGCCGTCACGGACTATCTCGACGGGGTGATCGAGCGTCTGGTTCGAGACTATCGCGTCGGGTATTTGAAGATGGATTACAACGTCGATTCGCTCCAAGGTACGGATCGCAATGCCGACAGCCCCGGACAGGGTCTGCTCGAGCATAATCGCGCGCTTTTGGCGTGGCTCGAACGCATCGTGAGGCGCTATCCAACTCTGGTGATCGAAAATTGCGGCAGCGGAGGAGGGCGGATGGACTATGCGATGCTCTCGCGCCTGCAAATTCAATCGGCGACGGACCAGGAAGATTATCTCCGGCTGCCCGCGATTGTCACTGGCGCGAGTGCCGCAGTCTTACCCGAACAGCTTGCCTGCTGGTCCTATCCTCTAGCGAGCGCCGATGCCGATCAGGCCAGCTTCAATCTGGTGACGGCGATGCTGTGCCGTATTCATCAGAGCGGAAGACTTGATGAAATCTCAAATGACGGCGCCGCTCAGGTAACAAACGGAATCCGGGTATATAAGGATATGATCCGGACACGCATCCCACAAGCAGTGCCTTTCTATCCGCTCGGCATGCCGGATGTTACGAACCGCAAACGTCCGGTCGCGCTCGGAATGCGCTCGCGCGGGTGGACGGCGGTGGCGGTGTGGCGCCTCGAAGGCGACGCTACGGTAGAGCTTGCTCTTGAAGCTTCCAACCCGCGCATATTCTATCCGGACAACCTCGGCATTGAACTGCTGCGGAAGGATGAAAGGCTGCTAGTGCGGTTTCCGCGGCCCAAGATGGCGTGTATCGTTGTTGTCTGATTGTTTATGCCAGCTTCGCGGTCAAACCGCGCCGCGATTAGATTGTCGTCGCATCTTTGAGAAGGCGCACCGCGCCATCCCAGACCTGCCGAACGATTTCTCCGGCCGGTTCGGCCCGCGCTAACTTTGCAGACTGGCCCGCCCACATTTGCATCCGCTCGGCATCTCCTGCTTTTCTTGCGGAATCACGCATCCCTGAAGTGAGTCCGCGTTGCACCGGGTACGGCGCCGAAGGCGGGCCGCTCAATGCAGCACGGACGTATGCAGTTGCAATGCTGCGCCCGGGCCGTCCACTGAACGCACGCGTGAGCATCGTCTCGTGTGCTTCCGTCCGGGCAAGTCTGTCTGCATAGGACGCGTGCGTCATGGCTTCAGGAGTTCTCAACAAGCCCGTTCCGATCTGGACTGCGCTTGCGCCCAAAATCAATGCCGCTGCTACTCCGCGTTCATCCGCTATTCCCCCTGCAGCGACTACCGGCACGTTGACGGCATCGACTACCTGCGGCAAGAGGGCCATCAGACCTATTAGCTCTTGCTCAGCCCGGTCGACGTCGAATGTTCCGCGATGTCCACCAGCCTCCATGCCCTGTGCGACGACCGCATCGGCACCCGCATACTCGGCGGCCTTCGCCTCCGCAACCGTGGTGGCGGTCGCGACCCAGACAATCCCCCGCGCCTTAAGCTCCAAAACGAAGTTGGGCGCGTAGAGACCCATTATGGAAGAAATCACCTTCGGTGCGACCTCCAGCATGGCATTACACTGCGCATTGAAATCGGGAAGAGGGCGATCACCCGCTTCGGGGGGAACGGGCGGCCCCCACTGCGTGAGGAACTCGCGCTGGAGCCTCTCAATTTCTACGTCTCGCTTCGGTGCTGGGCCGGGAATCCAGAGATTGACTTGAAACTGACCTTCGCTGTTCTCGCGAAATTCTTTGCTCCAAGCAATGATTTCATCCGGCGTCATCATCAGAGCGCCGCAGGCGCCAAGTCCGCCGGCATTGGCTACAGCAACTGATAAAGCGGGTGGACACGCGCCCGCCATTGGCGCAAGCAGAATCGGCACACGAATTCCAAGGCGATTAGCGAAATCGCGAGCCCGTGCGATTGGAGGCGAATAGGGTTGAGTCACTATGACCAAACCTCAACAAAGATCTCGGCTTATAGTTTCCGCCGATGGCTCCGAACAGAATGACCAAATCTGATTGATGGAGCTTCCGACGCAGTCGTAAGGATGACACACGAGGTTACTTCTTGAGTGTGCCCGAACGTGGTGTGCATGCGCGGACGCCGCATGTGACGGAAGACGAAAACCTGTTCCTCTTGGTGACGTTGGAGGTATTGCGAACGTGAGAAATCGTCGCACGCTGGATGCTTGCTCTGTTACTAGAAATGCACCGTCAATTCTTGCCCTGTATACCGCACCTGTTTGGTCGGTCCCCGCTTCGATCCATCCACCAGCAAAATCCGGAACTCCTGCTCGCGCGGCATGCCCGGATATTCGCCCTGGCGCGGCCCGATCGTCATGGTCGCCGACTTGTCGTCCCAGTGCAGAGGAATCATCGCGTGCTCGCCGTTCTCATACCGGTACGTGTCGCCCTGGTCATCGTATAGGTTGAAGTTGCCGTCGCTGCCGCGATACACGCGCAACTCGATTGGCTCGCTCGTGCGTTGCTCTGCATATTCGATTTCCGGCCCAAGCGGCAGGATGGACCCGGCGCGGACATACAGCGGGATTCGGTCCAGTGGCGCCTCGGCTGTTATGCGCCGTCCACCGTCGAGCTTCTCTTCCGACCAGAAGTCATACCACGCACTGGCCCCGGGCAGGTAAAGCGAACGGCTCGTCGCCCCTTCTTCCGTCACTGGATTCACCAGAATCGCCGGGCCGAACATAAATTGATCTCCGATAGAAGCCACTCTTGGATCCTCTCGCCAGTCCATGATCAGCGGACGCTGAATCGTATAGTCTTCATTCGTGACGCGCCAGGCCAGTGAGTAGATGTAGGGCAGCAACCGGTATCGCAGCTTGTCGTAGCGAATCAGAATTGGCGTTACGGGGCCGTAAGAAAATACTTCGTTCGTGTCGTTCGAGCGATGACCGTGCGTACGAAAAATCGGGCAGAAGGCCCCATACTCATACCAGCGCGCGTACAGCTCCTGATAGGTTGGGTCCCGGGTATCGCGAAAATCGGGCCAGCCGTACCCGCCGATATCGGTCGTCCAGTATGGGATGCCCGAGAGCGCAAAGTTCAAGCCAGCCGGAACCTGTCTCGCCAGCACCGGAAACGTGCTAAAAATATCGCCCGACCACACCGTTGTCGCGTATCGTTGCTGGCCCAGGAAAGCCGAGCGAGTCAGGACGAAGACGCGCTTCTCGTTTCCGCTCGCGCGCCAGTGCTCATATACGCCGCCCGTGTGCAGCAGCGGAAAAACATTGGTGTACCTCGCGCCACTGCCAAGGAAGATGTTCTTGTCGAACAGAACAGCATCGCTCCGGCCGTTAAGAATCTCCGGTTCGGAGCTGTCCAGCCAGAAGCCATCCCAACCCTGCGCCAGAAGCGGCGCGATCAGCATCTTCCAATACACGTCGCGCGCGACGGGATTGCTGGCATCGTAGTCGTACGTGCCGGGAATAATCAGGCCGCGTCGTGAGAGTTCCTGAAACGTGGCGGATTTTTCATTCATCATCGCCCACACGGAGATGATCGCGTGCACGTGTTCGCCGTGCAGGTCGCGCAGAGCTCCGGGAACGTCGGGATGCGGCTTCAGGTATTGTGCCGTGTACTCCGGATCGCCCTGGAGCTTCCACCAAAACCAGTCCTGAACCACGGTGTCGAGAGGTACATGCGCAGCCCGATACTTGGCTGCCACATCGAGCAACTCTTGCGCGGATCTGTAACGGTCCTTCGATTGGAAGAACCCATAGACCCATTTCCCGAACAGGGGCGCGTGCCCGGTCAGATCGCGATACTGATGAACGATGGAATCCATCTCGGGGCCATACAGGAAGTAGTAATCGATCGCATCGGCCGCTTCGGCGGTAAGCTTCAACTCCGGGGGGAAGCGGTCATCAAACCAGGAACGCGACGCTGTGTTCCAGAGAATCGCCGATCCATTCGAGGAAATCAGAAGCGGCAACGCGATATCGGCATTGGCTTGCGCCAGCTCGACGACCGTTCCGCGATAATTGAACACGCCATTCTGGTGCTGGCCGAGCCCGTACAGGCCCTGATGCGCGTCCACGAACAGTCTTTCGGTAACGTGGTAGAATTTCTCGCCGCTCACTTCGGTCGCATCGTAGCGCCGCGGCTCGCGATCGGATTCGGTCTGTAGGATCTTGCCGGCAGCGTCCTCGAAGGTCAGACGGCCATCATTCAGGTTGAACGAAACTCGAAGAGCCCAAGTCGAGAGAGTAGCGCCCTTTTCGCCCTGCGCGAACTCGAAGTTGGCCGGCTTGCACCGCTCGACAAACCACGGCTCATTGGGCGAAGTGGCGCGAGCGCTGCCCGGGCCCGCGACCACATGAAGCACCGATGCCCCGCAAACGGAAACGCGGACGGTTTCTCCAGCATTTCGCATCGTGACTCCGGCAGCATCGCGCTCGATCGTGACAGCAGTCAGCCGCAACGCGAGCGCCAAACAAAAGAGAGGGAGTACAAATTTCAAGCGGATGTTCATTGCACCGACCTGAGGTTTTCTCGAGCCAAAGCTTCACGCTTGGCTCGCATCTGCTCCGATTTCTTAAACGCCACCGCGGCCGCTTTCTCATCACCCTCGGTCTGATACAAGCGCGCGAGCTGATAGTAGACTGAACCATCCTCGTCGCTGGCAAGGCCCTGCGTCAGTTCGCTTATCGCCTCTTTTAATCGGCCGGTTCTCGCATAGATGCGTCCTAGCAGCGCATGTGCGCGAGGAAGAAGGTCCGATCGCGCGTGCAGACTATGCTGCAGATACGGCTCGGCTTCTGTGTACTCGTGCCGCGCCACCAAAACCTCTCCGGTCAAAAGATTGATTTCGCTGTCCTGCGGATCTAGAGCGTGCGCCTTGGTGACCGCAGCCTGCGCTTTATCCAATCGTCCCTCGTGCAGGTCGGCCGTAGCCAAGCCGGCCAGAGCGGCAACGCTGCTTGGATCGAGCGCAAGCATTTTCGAATACTCCTCCTCGGCCTCACGAAACATCCTCCGCCGCTGGTACACATCTCCGACTAGGGCATGCATTGTCAGCGAGTTCGGTTCTGCGTCATCGGCGCGCGCGAGCGCAGCAATAGCGAGCGCCTTCAACGCAGTGACTTCAGGGGATTCCGCAGAGTCGCCGGCGAGTTTCGCGCGGCTCAATTCCACCAGATCCAGATACGCGACACCCAAGCCAAACCAAGCGTCGGCGTTGCCGGGCGCCAGCTCTGCTGCGCGCTGATACCACTCCCGCGATCGCGTTGCATTCGAAAGCGTATGGTAGGACCGCCCCAAAGCGAGTAGAACCTGCGCATCCTGTGGCTTTAGTTTCTCCGCAGCAAGCAGATAGCCGATTGCCTCACGCGGGCGCTTCAGCTCCAGCAGGGCGAGCCCGAGAAATAAATTTGGGACGAACAAGGATTTGTCGAGCCCAACCGCGCGCCGGAACGCTTCCTCGGCCTGTGAAAACTCGTGCGATTCGAACTCCATCAGCCCGAGATTGCTCCAGAGTGCGGCCAGATCCGGACGGATCGAGAGCGCCTGACGGTATGCCTCAGCAGCTACGCGGTAATCGCTCCTGGCTTGCGCGCGCTGAGCTTCCGCCACGAGCGATTCCAATTTCGCGTCCGTATCCTGCTGCGCAAGAGCGGGCAGGCAACCCGCCAGCACGATGCCGAGCAGAATACGCACTTACCAGTACAGCTTCAACCCGAACTGAACGTCGCGCGGCGGAAGCGTCGCCGAAATTCGTCCAAATGACGAGTCGTTGAAATTCGCATCGGGCGCGTAGAAGTTCGCGCGATTAAACGCGTTGAACAGCTCGCCCCGGAACTGCAGCTTAAGGATTTCGCGCCAGTAAAACCACTTCTGAATTCCGATATCGAACTCTTGCAGTCCCGGAGCGCGGACGTTCGAAAAATATCGAGGTGCATCGCCGAACGTGAACGGAGCCGGTTGCGCGAATGCAGAGGTGTTGAACCACTCGTCCAGGGTATGGTTGCTCAGGGCCGGGTTGCCGATTAGGTTCGGCCTCTGATTTCCTCCGAACGAATTGGTATTGTTCGCCGCTCCCGTGACCCCAATCGGGAAGCCCGATTTAAATGTCGAAACACCGGTGATCTGCCATCCCCCGATCACAGCATTCGTGAGGCCGTTGAAATTAGCCCCCACCGGTTTCCCTTTTCCAATCGGGAGTTCATAAATGTAGCTGACAACCAGGCTGTGCGGGATGTCGTCGGCGTCTACAGATTTCTCCTCCGCCAGGTTGTAATAATTCCGAATGGGAACTGAGTTGGTTTGCGCCCAGCTATTAGTTCCGCCGGTATCGTCTATGAATCTCGAGAATGTGTAAGAAGCAAGCACTTGCAGACCGCCGCTCCAGCGGTGGGTATAGTTCACCTGGAGAGCGTTATATTGGGACCAACTGTTATCCACCTGCGATATGTTAACGTCGCAGAATTCCGAATAGGGACGCAATAATTGCCCGTAAGCGATGGTCGCGCTTGAAAGGCCGCAACCACTGCTGGTGATAATGCCGTAGAATGGATTCCTAACTTGCTGGAGTAACTGGTTTCCGAGCGCCAGGTCTGCCGTCGGTAATTGGTCGAAGTCCACAGTTCCTTGTTGTATGTGGACGCCCCGCATGCCGACATAGCTGACGTCGATCATGTCACTCTTGGCTACCTCATATTGCACTCCGCCCATCCATTGGATCATGTAAGGATCGGGGCGATAGCTCTCGGTTCCACCGGTCGCGTATCCGACGTTCGTCAACGCGCCCAGACTACTGCCCGTTTGCGGAAGCAGACCGTTGGGGAAAGCATTATCGAGCGTGTTTTGAACCGTGACACCATTTGACTGGAGCGCCACCCACGGCGTCGATTGCCCGTATCCCTGCGTCGAGCCGCCGCCAAGGTAGGACGGGACATAGAAGGTCCCGAACCCGGCCCTGACCACCAATTTGCTGCTAGCTTGATACGCCAGCCCGATCCGCGGCGAGAAGTCGGTTTTCCGCGGAATGTACAGACCTTGGCGAACGCCATCTACTCCGTTGAAGACCACCGTGCCTTTTACGTTATATCCGAGCGCCGAGCTGATTGGATTTACGGCATTGGAATCGAAAAACGACTGCTCATTGAAACGTTCCACCGGCGCGGTCTGGTATTCCCAGCGAAGGCCCAGATTCAGCGTGAGCTTGCGGGTGACCTTCCAGTCGTCCTGTAAGTAAGTACCGTAGTAGTGCTTCGAATTGTACGGCAGCACGGAGATACCTGTCGAGGAAAGGCTGCCACCCGAACCAGTGTTAGTCCCAAACCCCAACAGCAACGAGGCAAAAGCGTCCCCGCTCGTATCCGGCGAGGCCGTTTCTGGATTTGGCCCGCCCGTCCCGGCGGGACTGAAGTTGAAAGTGGTCGGATAGACCCTCCCGCCGCCTGTCTGAAGAATCACGTTCATAAAACCCGTCGAGAGGGAATGCGCGCCGATCACTTTGCTCAGCGTGGCTGACGAAGTCCAGGTGTTCCGGGGGAATCCGCCCTCGCCAGATCCGTTCTGTGGGCCCAGCGGTGCATAGCCGGTCACGTTCACAACGGGAAACTGATCCGAAACTGCGTTAAGGAACGCCGGGAGTCCGAGCTTAGTCATGTCAAAAGGGTACGCTTGAACCACGTTGCCTTCGATCCAGTGGTTCATGCCGAAATTGAGGCTAACAACCGTGCTTGGGTTGAGCACCCAGGTTAGGCCGGTCGCGCCGTCCTCGCGATCATTCGGCTGGCGAAGGCCGGGCCCTCCCGGATCGTTCGCGCCGTAGAAGGCAGGGTTCCCAACTTTATACTCGTTCTTGTTTGACCAGCGCGCGAAACTCTGCACGTTATCCGAAAAGTTGTGATCTATGCGGACGCTCCATTCGTCGGACGCGGCCGGTGCTGCTGCTGACGCAACAAAATTATTCACCAAGCCGCTGTTGGTCGGCATGGGGTAGTAAGTGAGCAGGTTTTGGGCAACTTTGCTGAACAGATTTGCCGGAATCTGGTTATTCAGAAACTGTGCGCGTGTGAACCCATTTGCTGTTTGTACGGTTGAGAAGGGGTTATAGAGAGCTTGAGGGATGGCGGAGAAATCCCCATTTCGTTCGGCCTGCGTTGGCACGGTTGCTGTGTAAGGCACCGGCGTCGATAGCCTCAACCCTTCGTAAGCTGCGAAAAAGAACGTCTTGTTTCGCTGCCGATAGAGTCCGGGAATGTACACCGGCCCTCCACCTACGATCCCGAACTGGTTCCGGTGAAAAGGCGTCCGCGGAATCCCATTGGCATTGTTAAAGAAAAAGTTGGCATCCAGGTCGTTGTTGCGCAAGAATTCGAACGCATCCCCGTGAAAGCTGCTGCTGCCGGATCTGGTGATCACATTGTAGACATTTCCAGTGCTCCAGCCGTATTGTGCCGTGAATCCGTTTGTCTGGATCTTGGCTTCCTGAACTGAATCCATCGAGGGCACGTAGATGACTCCGCCCCAATCGGCAGCGGTATCCCAATGACCGTCGAGCAAATACGCTGTGGTCCCGAAGTATCCCCCGCCGAAATTCAGGAATGAGATATCCTGATCCGCCGTCCCCGATTGTCCTCCTCCGTTCACCAACTGGACTTGCGTGGAATTGTTCACGGATGAATTCAGCAGCACAAGACCAAATACGCTGCGAAAATCCACTGGCAATTGCTGGATCTGCTGCTGATTCAGGTCCGAGGAGACATTGGCGTTGTCTGTGGCCAGCAGCGGCGCCTGACTTGCAGACACGGTGACCTCGGTCTGCACCTGGCCAAGGTTCAGAGTGATGGATTCGCTGGCCGCCTGCCCGGCCTCGAGCTGAATGCCTTGCTCCTTATATGCGGAGAAGCCCGTCGCCTCGATGACAAGCGAATACGTGCCGGGCGGCAGCAAAGTGAACGAGTACCGTCCCTCCGTATCTGTAGCAAAACTCCGCGAGATGCCTTTTTCGGCGTTGGAGACAGTGACTTTGGCCCCGGGGATTGCTGCTTCCGAAGCATCGTGGACCACTCCCGACAATGAGGCGCTGAAAGCCTCTGTTTGAGCGCGGGCTGCCTCAGGGACGAACAAAACCGCGGTTGCCAGGACAAGGCTGAAGGCCAAGCCTGCTCCCGGACAGAACTTTCTTTCTGCGTACGAATTGTGCTGGACATCGCATTGCTGCGGAGACGTGCGCTTCATAGAGTTTGACCCTTCCCGCCGTAACCAACGGAAGTTTGCCGCTGACGTGGACGGCCTCACCACTATGCCAAACAGCCAACTTAACCGTTACAGTTAGGGTTAACTTACCATAGGCCTCAGAGCCTTGCAATAGGATTTCAACGCAAGGTTGGCGGCGAAACCGTGTTGCTCGTAATTACCTGCGGAATGTGTGTATTCCCGTGCAGCCCGCGCAGCTGGTCGCGGCGCAATGCCAGCGGATTGAAAGACTGCCGTTTTCGTGAACCGGCCTCCGACCGCCGCGTAACGTTCCGCGTCCACGATTGCAGGAAGGTTGTATAGACCCTCGTTCATGCCGCCGAACTCTTCATCGAGGACCATCTGGATCTGCTGTTCGGAGAGCTGCGAGGTTCACGTTTCCACCCAATCGGCCATGCGCTTGGCGAACTCGAGCGCCCGCGGGTTACCGCAAAGTTGGTTCATGTCGATCATTCCGGCCATGATCTTGTGATACGTAGAAGGCGCCCATACCCGTTCACGGCGCTTCAGGCGATCGAACAAGTCGGTCGGAAACGCGCTCAGGTATCCTCCCCCGAGTTTTTCTTGACCCTTCGCTAGCTCCGAAACCAGGTCCTCGCCTCCGACGCCTCTGCGACGGTCGATGATACCGTCCACGCGGCAGTGCACGGGAAGGGGCCCGACGGAGGGAGCGCCAGGATAGGCCGGCGGCACGGTCGTGCCCGCGGATCAGTTCGGCCTTGGTGATCTCGAGGCCGCTGAGCTTGAGCTGATCGAGTTCGGGGCAGCGGTCCGGCTGCTGAGCTGCGGCAGCTCCAAACGCGCAGCAAAAAACAGCGGCGAGCAGTGATGCTTTGGGATAACTCATTACTCGTTTTTGCTGAATCCGATACGAATAGATGTTCGCGCTGAACGCGCGCACAGTGATCGTGTCCGGAAGGAGCCGCCGCGTTGCCATGTGAAAATGACCGTTGCGCAATCCACAGCCGGGCACTCGCGAAGTTCCCGTGATCCGCTGAGCGTGGTTTCGAAGCTACTGCTCGATTGCGATAACGGTTACTGATCTGGGCTCGACCGTCAACGATAGCTCGCCATTCTGAACGTTCACTGCTGCGCCTTTCGGTACGACCGCATTCGGCGCGTCGAAGGTGTTGACCGTATCCACCGCCGGCGCCGTCAGTGTCTCCGCCGTGGCCGATTTTGCAGTGGTGCCTATCATGCGCGCGTCAATGATCGCGGGCTTTTCCGCGTCGAGATTCGTGATGGAAACCAACAGCTTTCCATCTACGCTCTTCGCGGCGATGGCATCCACCCGCGGCAGAGTTACGTCGCGGTGTGTGTAGTTGCCGGCATCGAAGCCGACCGGTACAAGTGTCGAGTCCTGAAAGGGGACGTACATTTCGAAAACGTGATATGTGGGCGTCAGAACCATTCTGTTGTTGTCGGTAAGGATTATCGCTTGGAGCACATTGATCATCTGGGCGATGTTCGCCATGCGGACGCGGTCTGCGTGGCGGGCAAAGATATTCAGGTTTAGCGAGGCGAGAATGGCATCGCGAACACTGTTCTGCTGAACGAGGAACGCCGGATTTGAGCCCGCCAGCGGTGCATGCCAGATGCCCCACTCATCGACAGTTAAGGTCACCTTCTTTCCCGGATCGTATTTGTCCATCACCGCTTCCTGTTTGCGCAGGAACTCATCCATGAACAGCGTCGATTTCAAACTCTTGACGTATTCGTCGAGCCCGAACTTCTCTGATTTGGTTGACGGCGGCCAGCCGTTCGGAACTGTGTACCAGTGTAGGGAAACACCGTTGATATCCCAGGCCCAGGTGTGCTTTTTCCATGCTTTCATCACGGCTTCGGTCCAGTCCGTGTCCGGCGTGCCGGGACCTACGGCGATCTTCAGCATCTGGTTTTGGTCGCGCTGCGCCGGATTCATGTTCAGCACAAAGCGGCTGTACACCTTCATGAGGCTCACGTAATAGTCGGGAGTCATCGCGCCGCCGCAGTCCCAGCTTTCGTTTCCGATGCCGAGAAATCCGATCTTGTACGGCTCCGGATGACCATTGGCTGCACGCTCTTTGGCAAGCGCTGTGGGCGCCGCCGCGGTCATGTATTCGAGCCACTCGGCCGCTTCCTGCGGCGTGCCTGAGCCGATGTTGATGGAGACATACGGGGTGCTCCCAATCTGCTGGATGAAGTCCATGAACTCGTCCGTGCCGAAAGCATTCGTATCGATCACATCGCCCCACGCCGAGTTCACGGTCGCTGGACGCTTGTCCCGCGGGCCGATCCCCTTGCGCCAGTGATATTGGTCGGCAAAGCAGCCGCCCGGCCAGCGGACGTTGGGCACCTTGAGCTCCCTGAGCGCCGAGACGACATCATTGCGGATTCCGCGGGTATTGGGGATTGGCGAATCAGGGCCGACCCAGATGCCTTCGTAGAGACCGTGTCCTAGATTCTCGGCGAACTGGCCAAAGATGTTGCGATCGATCTTCGGGCCGGGTTTTGACACGTCGATGGACAAGTGAATTTTGTCCGCGGCCGGCATCGACGGCGCGACCGAAGCGAGAGCAAGCAAACCCAGAGCTGTGAGAATCCGACGAGCCATGTATTCCTTCCTGCAGCCAGGCGGCCCGGAATTCTCAACTATACAGAAGCCGGGCTCATTGCACAGATTGGCCGATCCGCGGTTGAAGGCGAACTACGTTCTTGCGAATGCGACAAATCCGGGCGCGACCATTTGCTGCCGAGGATGACTGACAAACCAAGCGTTCTCGATGCAAAGTGGGAATAGTATAGGTGCGTTGATCTCAGACCGCATGTATTGCCGGAGTTGCGTGCTGCGATCGGTGAAGCTCTGACAAGCGCAAATTTTAGCTTGTCTCACCTCAAGCCCGATTGCCAGCGGTTCTTTGGAATTCGCGACCGATTTCGGCTCGATTCGCCACGAGCCATCCGCACGTTCGTCGATGCGCCACAGTTGCTCAGGTCCGTCGGTGAACAGGCAACGCCTCTATTTGCATTAGAAAGTACTTCGTATTATGGGGTGGGGCGGCCGGAGTTGAACCGGGTCGGGGTGTTGAGAACAAGCAAGTTATTGGTTCTGCATTCCGGTGATACCGCTCATTCCGCTGATGCAGCTTACGTAAAACTTACGTGAGGCCCTAGGAGGGGACCTCGTCTTGCGATGTCGCCTGCGTCTCAGGACTACCGGACCGGTCCAACACACCGATCCTGTCCGCCTTGAGCTCGACAAACGAGCTGTTGAATTGCGTGCTCGATGGACTCTTTGCCATTCGGCACCTGGATTGTGAGATCGTGTTCGCCGGTAGTCAGCTCACGTTGCACAACCACGTGAGTGCCTTTTGTGAGGCGCGCCGCAGTCTGCGCGAAGCTTTGGCCGAATGCAACGACGTTGTGCCATTGGGTATTGTCCTTCCACTCGCCTTTGGCGTCCTTCCAGGATCTGGTCGTCGCGACCAAGAATTTGGTCACTGGGGTGCCTTTTCGGCAGTTGTTTGGTCTCGGCGTTCGCGCCGATTAATCCAAGAATCGTGAGCTGATTGAAGTTTCATGAGTGTTTTTCGCTTTCTGTCCGTTTTGCCTGGGGTGGGCCAATCATGGCTTAAGCCGAGCTGCTCTCCAAGCTTGAGACGAACGCTCGATAGAGGACCGACGCGGCGAACGACAGTGGCCTTCGTGCGGGCGCGTGCGTTGACCAGAACTCAGCAGCGCCCAACCAAAACGATCGGGTATAGTGGAGCGCAAAGGCGAAATGCACCTTGCCAAGACCGAATTGGGCAAGGTGTTCACTGCCATGTACAACCATGTGTCCGTCGTTTGCCGGCGGTAGGTCGCGACGTTCAATACAAGGGGATTTTCGGGAGTTTGGTTCCTCGACGCCGGTTTCGGGATAAGCACCGCGCATTACTCGTGAGAAGGGCTGTTATCACTCCTTGAACAACTAGAAATGAACGTTGACGGAAACAAACTGGCCAACACCATTGTTTATTCACTCGGAACCCGCTGGTAGACGCGGACGTAATCGACATCGTGAAATTGCGGGAAGACGGTGGTGTCATCAGGATTGCCCGGCCACTTACCGCCGACGGCCGTGTTCAGGATCAGGTAATGCGGCGTATGCGGGATGCCAGTGACCGTTGTGTGGATGAGCTTGTCGTCCACATACCAGCGAATTGCGTCAGGTTCCCATTCCAACGCATAAACATGGAAGTCCCTGGTGTAGTCATCGTCGCCGCGCCAAGTGCCGGAGCTTGATTTCTTTTCGCCCTTGAACGTGTAGTAGTGCAGCGTGCCGTAAATCACGTTCGTCTCATGGCCGAGGAATTCCATGATGTCGATCTCGCTGTACCACGGCCGTTCTTCTGGAATCAGGGCCTCGTTGCCCGCGGCAATAGTTTCTGCCATGAGCCGCTCCATGGCCCAGTCCCGGTTCTGCGGATACAACCAGTACGCGGGCCACATTCCCTTGCCACCTGGCAGTTTTGCGCGAATCTCGAAACGGCCGTAGGTCGCCGCGAACTTGTGGCTCGTGTCCACGCGGCCGCTGGTGTAATGCATGCCGCCGTAGTCACGCTTACGGCTGCGCAGCCGGAGACAGCCGTGCTCGACATACACTTCGTCGCGGACGTAATACTGCAACTCGTCGTGCTTACTCTGCTCGCGGACCACGACGTTCCACTTCGCGGGATCGAGACGCTTTCCTTCGAATTCATCGCTCCATACAAGCCGCCAGCCGGGACGCGTCGACGCACCGCCGGCCTTCGGTGTGGCATCGTTCTTCGTGCCCACCGGGACCTTGCGGGAAGATTTCGATTTCTGTTCGGCGGAGAGAGTCCCGCCGATCAGGAGGACAACGAAGGCGAGTGCGACAGCGCGACACAGCGCAAGCATACAAACTCCTTTGTCAGGTCGATGACCGTTCTCAAACCGAGTAGAAATGAACGCGAGAGAGATGTCGAGCATGGCGACAAGTGAGAAGATATCTGGAACGCCGTATGCCGCACTGTGCGCGGCGATTGGTGTGAAATCCCTTCGCACAATCTAACGCCCAGGAAGATCCCTTCTGGGAATCTCGCCGTTGCACTCTGACGCGCCAAGGTCCCGAAAAACGCCCATGTCGTCAACGTGCTTCTTGGAGACGCGCCGCCTTCCTCAGACAGTCCGATCCGCGATCTCAACGCCCGGGACGCGCGGACTTCTTAACGAGAGCCCGGACCGCGATCTGCATTCCAAGAATTACTAGTGCTAACCGCGAGTGAGCGCTCGCGGGAGGATAGAGAGCGTACAAGCGTCGGCTTTGACCTGCGACGTTGCCTCGGAGAAAGGTTAAACATTGTGACACGAACCGAGAACTTCTCACCATCAGTTCAAGAACTTAGCGCAGGAAAATCGCATACACTGCTCGTACTTCGCAGTGCAAAGTGCTTTTGGTCGTGGAGGCGGCGGGAGTTGAACCCGCGTCCGAGAAAGCCCGCCGTGAAAAGTCTACGTGTGTATCCGGTTCTGGTTTTTCGACCGCTGCCTAAATAACCGGCAAGAGCGACAGCCGCCTAGTCCGATTGATCTCGGCCCCTAAACTCCGGACCGAAGCCCGAGGCCTATCCTGCAAGATGACGCTCACTAGCTGACGCGCAGGCTCGCCAGCCGAAGCGGCTACTTAATTAATTAAGCAGCGTATGCAAACTGCTGATTGGCAGTTGTTGTTTTCCGATCGTTTTACGGGAGCTCGGAACCCGACACGCCTTCGCACAACGATTCAATCCCGTCGAACCCGTTGCGCCCCCAAATTGCAGAACATCTCCTTCACGCGCCGGTAGCGTACTTTCAAGGTGCCTCGCTACCAGCCGCAAAGCTATTCTATCAGTTAGATGCACTCGACCGGCATTTCGCTGCCATCGCGGCGTGCTCTTGCAATCCTCGATCGGAAAAATTAGCTTCCCGGAATGCCCACCGCCGTCAAACCCACCGTCACGCCGGCAAAGTCGAGTGAGCAGGACGAGCAACACGGCCGTCTATTCCACGTTGTGCTGCTCGATGACGATGAGCACACCTATGACTACGTTGTGGAAATGCTCCAAAAGCTGTTCGTTTTCCCTCGCGAATTGGCGTTCCAACACGCCGTCGAAGTCGATGCCACGGGTCGCACCATCGTGATTACATGTGAGCGGCCAGAGGCCGACTTCGCCCGCGACCAAATTCACGCCTACGGTGCAGATCCAAGAATGCCGAAATCAAAGGGATCGATGTCAGCCGTGGTAATTCCTGCCGGAAACACGGCGCTCAGCTAGTTTCGAACCGGTAGTTTTCTGAGGCCAACGTCGGAAACGTTCCCGAGATGTGATCGTGCCACGTCAACCCGTCTTCATCCACCAGAGACCAGATGATCCCCACCCCGGCTGCGAGCAGGCTGAGCATGCTACCCGCCAGGCGATAATACCGGCGCGATTGCGACGGAGGATTGCCGTCGAAATCGACCAGCCGCAGGCCCGCACAGCGCATACCAACCGTATCGCGGCCGCTGAACGCCCACAGTACCTTGTAAAACAGCGGAATCGTTGCGAGCGCGGCCGCATAGAACGGCAGCGCGTGCTTATCAAACACCAGCGGACCGGGCTTGAAGATAAATAATAGAATCCCCAAGCTGCAGCCGAGCGCAATCAGCGCACCGTCGACCAGCGCGGCTTCAGTCCGCAGCCTGGCTGGCGCGACCGGCGCATCGCAAATAATGCTCGATTCCGGCGCAGTCAAAACCTCCTCTTGACCCTGGAAATCCAAGCGCCGCTGGTCCGCCAACTTGTTCTTGCGGGGGCGCGCGTGCCGCACCTCTACTTTGCCTGTTTTCAATGGCGCGGGACGCATCAGTTCGGCTGCGCGGGCGCGGATCGATTCCCGGTCGGCCTGCGTAGTCAGCGAATCGAACGGAATAACGCGTGCATCGCTTGCACGTGCGTCAGCTATCGATGTCGTAAACAGCGGCTGTTGACCTGCCGCCGGCACAGCCTGGAGCGGGACAGCTTCGGCCTGGGACGGCACATGCTCCTCCTCATCCAGCGCATATGCCTGCGCTGTCGCTGTAGCGGCAATCGGGTAAGTCTCCGGAGAAATGCGATGAGGTGCATTTCTCACACGGCGTCCGCAACGGCGGCACCGATGGTCAACGTCTAAAATCCAAGTTTGACAGTATTGGCAAGTCATCTTCCCATCGATGCGATCACGATCCGTCTCCAGCCTGAATGCTTGCGGCTTGGTTGCCGGTCATGTTACGGTTTTCGGTTGAGCCTACCTCCCGCGCTCGAAACCCCTCCAGCTTCTCTATCTACCAGAAAACTTCAATTTTGTCTAGAACATTTCTTGACTAAGTTGTTCTTTTTGCTCGCCGGGCTGCTGATCGGGCATCCTCTTGCCCTGGCGCAGGGGCCTTCGCGTCCCGTTAAAGCCGACTTGCCGGCTCAAGATGAGATCCGGTTTTATTCCATAACGGAAGATTCAAACGGCTCGTTAAGGTATTTACATAAGGACGCAAAGATCGAAACCTCCGATTTTGACCTTTCAGCTGATGAAATCGAATTCAACTCCGACACCAATTGGGCTTATGCGCACGGCCACGTGCATCTGAATCATTTCGCCACCGGCGACGAACTCGATGCCGATCACGCCGAATACAACCTGAAAACCGAGCAAGGAAAGTTTTATGTCGTCAGCGGTACCTCGCCCGCCAAGGTAATGACGGGCCCGGGCGTTCTCACGACCACGAATCCGTTCTATTTTCAGGCGCAATGGGCCGAGCGCATTAAAGATCGCTACATCCTGCACCACGCCTTTGTCACCGACTGTAAGATGCCCAAGCCCTGGTGGGTATTCGAAGCTCCGGTCTTCGATATTATTCCGGCCGACCGCGCCATTGCCCGCCGCACGATATTCCGCTTGAAGCACGTACCGGTCTTTTATCTGCCCTATTTCTACCGGCCGTTGGGTCGTAATCCACGCGCGAGCGGCTTCTTGACACCGAACGTTGGGCACAGCTCACTGTATGGGTATATGTTCGGCGAGGGCTACTACTGGGCCATGAATCGCAGTTATGACATGACCGGCGTGGTGCAGTATTTTTCGGATCGCGGACCCGCCTTCCGTTACGATTTCCGCGGAAAACCGAATGACGTCACCGACTTCAACTTCAACCTATACGGCGTAAACGACAACGGCGTGACGCCGCCTGGCGGCACGTTCCTGAAAGAGGGTGGCCTCGAATTTGAGGTGACCGCTAGAACGCAAATCCTGGGATTTAACGGCGTTTTAGACTATAACTACTTGAGCTCTTATGTCTTTCGCCAAGCCTTTTCGTACTCATTTACAAGCACCATCTGGTCGGAAAATAATTCAATTGGCTTCTTACAGAGGCATTTCGCGGACGACAAGTACGCGCTGAACATTGTCATGCAGCGCGAACAGAACTTCGAAGCCATCACGTATCCATTCCTCGGGCAGTTCCCCAATGAAGTCACCATTCAAAAGCTTCCCTCCATCGAGTTTTCCGGGCGCGATCAGCAGCTTACCGGCAATGCATTGCCTGTCTGGTTTTCCTTTGGTTCAACCGCCGGGGCTCTGAGCCGCTCGGAGCCGTCGATCGAGACCAGCTTCGCTCCTACCGCTTCGCAGATCTTCCAGACTGGACAGATATCGAGAGTCGACATGGAGCCGCGTGTCATGACCGAGTTTAGTTTCAAAGGGTTCTCACTGAATCCCAGCATTACATTCGGCGCCACCGACTACTCCAATGCCTACCGCACGAACAGCACGGCATTCGGCGTGGCCGGTTCCTGTGGCGATCCCAGTTGTCCGGTCACCACCGAATCGCTCGGCTACGGAAATCTGTTTCGCAAGGATGCGGATTTCACCCTGGATATGCGATTTCCCACACTCGAGCGAGTGTTCACGCCACCGAAATGGCTGCACCTGGGTGAGAAGGTGAAACACGTGATCGAGGCCGAAGCCACCTATGAATACGTCACCGGGGTCAATCAATTTCAACGCGTAGTTCATTTCGATGCCACCGATATTCTGTCGAACACCAATCAGCTCACGTATTACTTGACCAATCGGCTCTTCCGGAAAGATAAGAACGGCAATGTGAGTGAGGTGATCACTTGGCGCCTCGAACAGGCGCGCTACTTCGATCCGACGTTTGGCGGAGCTGTGGTCCAGAATCAGGGCTCGTGCGCCTATGCCTCAAATGGCGCTGCGCTCGTCAATCCTACCTGCCAGCGAGTGGTGGTTCTCGCTATCGCCGAGTTATCGCCCTACACGTTCCTGGATGGTCCGCGCAACTATTCGCCGATCGTCTCTTCGCTCATCGTCAACCCGTACAGCTTCTTTTCAATCGAATATCGAGCCGACTACGATCCCGTGCGTCACGCCATTATAGATCACATTTTCAACGCCGGCGTGCGCCATTCTAAATACTTCGCAAATTTCGGACAAACGGCTGTGACCACCAACCCCGTGCTGATACCGCAGCAAAACCAGTTCAGTGTCGGAGGAGGCTATGGCAGCGGGAATCGGAAAGGATGGAATGTCGCGGGTTCCATTTTCTACGACGAGTTGCGCCATACGCGCCTGTTCGATTTTGCCCAGGTCTCATACAACACCGATTGTTGCGGCTTCAGCATGGAGATTCGCAACTTCAACCTGGGCATCCGGCAAGAGAATCAATATTTATTTTCGTTTTCGATCGCCAATGTAGGTACGTTTGGCAGTCTGCAAAAACAGGCCAGGATTTTCTAGCGCGAACCTTGCTACTCGCTTTCTGTCGCAGCCAGCGCTTGGTCAAGCAGAATCGCAAAGTCCCTTGTTTTGTGAACGATCGATTCCTTCAGCTCACCTAGTTCCTGCTCGGTCGCGCGCAGCCGGTCCGCCATGTGCAGGCAGGCGAGCACTGCTGTCCGTGCCGTGTCAAGATTGCCCGCGCGCCGCGCGATCGAGGACATCAGCTCATCCACCTGCTGCGCCAGTTCCTCTGTATCGCGCGGATCGCCGGCAGTCGATACCGAATAGGTCTGGTTGAAGATGGTAACCCGGACAGATTGTTTAGGCTTGTCCGGCGCGTCCATTGGCTCGCGTTTTCAGCTGGCGCTGAGTAGATCCAGTTGGCTGAGCAGTTTTTCAAGCCGGCTCTTGACCTGCTTGCGTTCTCCGCGCAGTTCTTCCACTTCCGCCGAAAGCCGCTTCACATTCTGCTCGAGCGAAGTGTTTTCGCCTCGCATCTGTTCGTACGAAGCTTGCATTTCTTCCAGCTGAGCCTTCAACGTGGTCAGGTCTTCGCTTGTGGTCGTGACGGTCTGCTGTAGCCGGCTATTCTCGCTGCGCAGACTCGTAATCGTCTGGACTGCGCGAGTGATGCGCTCCTCCAGATTGGATAGGGTGTCGATGCCGTCCTGAACTGCTTCCATCGGTCTTTCAGACTCATTATGGACTATTGCAGTTGCGTCTGATGAGCTTCTTTCGCTCTCGCCACCAAAGCCGAGAAGCCCGTCGCGTCGTTGATCGCAATATCGGCCAGAACTTTTCTGTTCAACCCGATTCCTGCTCGCTTCAATCCGTTGATGAACTTGCTGTACGAAATGTCCGCTGCCCGGCACGCTGCATTGATACGCACGATCCACAAAGAACGGAAATTCCGCTTCTTTAAACGTCGCCCGACGTAGCCATAGCGCAGCGCCTTCTCCACCGCTTCCTGCGCGGAGCGATTCAGCTTCGATTTGGTGAGAAAATAACCCTTCGCGCGGCGAAGCGTCTTGTGGCGATAGTCTCGCCGGTGGGTACCTCTTTTTACTCTCGGCACGTTTTCTCCTTTTTCAAATTAGGAAGCGAATCGTCTTCCTCGCGAGAGGCGGCAGGCACGTGCGGCGCGCTGCTCCTGCTCGAATGCGTTTCTCACGAACTCTCTAATACGGCAGCATGGTGCGCAGCTTCGCCTGATCGGCCTCGTCTGCGACCACACCCTGCGTGAGTTTGCGCTTCCGCGAGCGCGGCTTCGACGTCAGAATGTGCCGCGCAAAGGCGTGGTGCCGCACAATCTTGCCGGTTCCCGTCTTCTTGAAGCGTTTAGACGCACCCTTGTGGGTCTTCATTTTGGGCATAATCTGTCCTGGAACTCTTCTGCTGTTTTGGCGCGCCTGAACGGCCGCATGGAAACAACCACTCTCCACTCAGAATATACGTGGAAGCGGAACTACTTAGGAAAGTATAACATGCGAGCGCCCCCCTGAGGGCTGCGGGTCCCGCTATCCGCTTATTGATTGTCGTTGTATTCTTCGAGCCATGCCATCTGGACCGCCTCCAGCTTGCCCTCGGTTGACGCCATCGGGTCGTCTTTGAAGTTCGGCAGCTCGGTAATCCACTTGTGCAAATCGGTATACCGAATGTTTGTGGGATCGACGTCCGGATGAGCTTCGTACAGGCTAAGCGCAATGTCTTCGGTGTGGTCCCAAGTGAGTCCAGGCATAATCTCTCGGCACTATTGTAGTCTCCGCATCTCCCGCAGCCTCACGCTGGGTCAAGCGGCTTATTCGATCTTCGTGCCTTTAAGTGCGCCACGAACCGCCGTGTTCATCATGTTTTCGGCCAGCGATTGAGTGGCGCGATTCAGCGCCTCGATCTTTTCGTTGATGGCGTGATAATCGCTTCCGTGGTAGACCGCCTGTAAATCGCGCTTCGCGGATTCGATGGCATTTCGCTCATCTGCATCCAGCGCCGGCCACGCCCCGGTCTTCTGCGCTTTTTCAGTTGCCGCCAAAATGTTATCGGCCTCCACCCGCGCCTCGCGCACTTGCCGCTCACGCAGATCTTCCTCGGCTTTTTCGAACGACTCGCGAATCATGGCCTCCACCTGGTCGTCCGTTAAGCCATAGGACGGCTTCACTTCCACCGTCTGCTCTTTTCCCGTGCGCGCGTCCCGCGCCGTGACATTCAAAATCCCGTTCGCGTCGATAAGGAATCGGACTTCAACCCGTGCCATTCCCGCGGGCATCGGTTGAATATCCTTCAGATCGAACCGCGCCAGGCTGCGGCAGTCCTTCGCCAGTTCGCGCTCACCCTGCAGAACATGGATCAGAACGTTTTTCTGTCCGTCTACTGCCGTCGTAAAGGCTTCCGTCGCGCTTGCCGGAATGGTTGAGTTGCGGTGAATCAACTTGGAAACCACGCCGCCCATAATCTCAATTCCCAGCGAGAGTGGCGTCACGTCTAGCAGCAGTTTATCTTCGACGCTTCCGGCCAGAATGCCGGCCTGCACCGCGGCGCCCAAGGCAACCACTTCATCCGGATTCAAATCGGTATGCGGTTTCGCTCGGAACAGCCGCTCCACGGCAGCCCGTACCAGGGGGATACGCGTCGAACCTCCGACCATCACCACTTCATCGATCTCTTCAGGTGTCAGCTTCGCGTCTGCCAGACACGATCGGCAGGGTTCGAGTGTCCGTTCGACCACCGGCGCAATCAGCCGCTCGAACAATTCGCGCGTAATCGCGCGTTGATATTGCTTACCTTTGTAGCGAAGTTCAATGCGAGTTTCGGGAACGAACGATAGCTCTTCTTTGGCTCGTATTACGGCGCGTCGCAGACGCTGCACGCCTTCTGAATCTTGCGTCAGGTCCTCGCTCCACTCCGCCGCCACATCCTCCAGTGCAATCCGCAGCAGCAGATTGTCGATATCGTCCCCGCCCAGATGTGTGTCGCCATTCGTTGCCAGAACTTCAAAAATCCCTTCGTGCAGGCGAAGAATGGATATGTCGAACGTCCCGCCTCCGAAATCGTAGACCGCAATAATCCCGTCCTGGCGTTTGTCCAGGCCATAGGCGAGTGAGGCCGCCGTCGGCTCGTTCACCAGGCGCAAAACATCCAGCCCGGCTAGCCGGCCCGCGTCTTTCGTCGCTTGCCTCTGGGAGTCGTTGAAGTAAGCCGGAACCGTGATGACGGCTTCTGTGACGGGCGCGCCCAGCGCTGCCTCGGCGTTATCTTTCAACTGCCGCAGCACTGCTGCTGAAATCTCGGGCGGCGTATACGTGCGCTCACCGAGACGCAGCTTGATGACCGACTCGCTGTCTTCGGCAATGCGAAACGGAAACAGCTTCAACTCATCCTGGACGTCTGCCACGCCGCGTCCCATCAGGCGCTTCACTGAATACACCGTGCGCTCCGGATGCGTCAGCAGCAGTTCCCGCGCCGTCTCGCCTGCCACTAGTCTGTCGTTCTCATCGAGTGAAACCACGCTGGGAACGATCTTCCGCCCGTCGCGATCCTCGATTATCTGCGGCCCGGTCAGCTCCATCACGGCAACCAGGCTGTTCGTCGTCCCTAGATCGATGCCGGCGATTTTGGATCGGCGGCTCTCGCTGAAATCAATTTGAAAAGTGCCCATTGTTCCTGTTACAGGAGATCCTCAACGCTCGCGACCGTTACTGGCGCCGTATTCAGCGCCCGATCGACATCGCGCACCAGGTTTTCGATATAGCGGCGGCGGTTCAGCACGCCCCGAATATCGTGCAAGGCTTGTTTAGCCGTCTCGCTTTGAGCCTCCGCTGCATCGTACTTCGCGAACAGCTTGTTCAGCTCTGCGTCAATGCCTTCTCGAAGACTCAAGAAATTTTCCTTTGCCCGCTCGAGTTGCGGACGCGCAGATTCATCTCCGCTCTTCAGCTCCTCCAGCGTCATGTTCAGCTCGAATACTTCCTCGAGCAGCTCGGGTGGAACGTCTTTGGAGCGCTGCTCTCCAATCGGAAAGCCTTCTTGCGTCAGCAAATATTCTGCGCGTTTGACGGGATCCTTTAACGTGCGATATCCGTCGTTCAGAATCGCCGTCGCTTCCAACGCTTGCGCCTGTTCTTCAGCGCTCTTCCGGCCGAAGCGGTCCGGGTGCCATTGCCGGCTCAACTCGTAAAAACGCTTCTGCAGCACTTCGAGATCGAGCGCCAGCCTCCGCTCGAAGCCAAAGAAATCGAAAAAATTATTTGGGAGTTTTTCCGCCACGCTTACTGAACCACGACCGTAAGGGAGTGGCCCCCCAGTCCTACGCCGAAAACGAGGTGCCGCAGCCGCAGCTCTTTGTGGCATGCGGATTTTGGAAGACAAAGCCGGATTTGATCAGCGAGTCTTCCCAATCGAGTGTCATCCCGTTGAGAAACACCATGCTCTTCGGGTCGACAAATACTTTCACGCCTTCAAAATCGAAGACGTGGTCGCGCGCGCGTGGCTCCGGCGCGAACTTAAATTGATAACTCAACCCGGAGCATCCGCCGCCCAGCACGCCCAATCGAAGACCGCCCGATACACCTTCGCGCGCAAAAGCCTCGCGGATTTTCTCAACGGCTTTCGGCGTGACGAGGATCTGCTTTTCTTCGGTGTCCGGCGTGACCGGTCGCTCCTGCCCCGCGGGTCCGCCGAGCTGGGTCAGCTCAGCCATCGGCTCAATTACCTCTTGCCTAACTGACCGCTACCGCTTCGGGTGCGCGGGTCGTGTGCTTTTTCTTGTAATCGCCGATAGCCGCTTTGATCGCATCTTCGGCCAGCACCGAACAGTGAATCTTCACCGGAGGCAGGGAAAGCTCGTTAACGATGTCGGTGTTCTTGATCTCCAACGCTTGATCGACCGTCTTGCCCTTCAGCCATTCCGTCGCAAGCGAGGAGCTCGCAATCGCGCTTCCGCAGCCGAATGTCTTGAACTTCGCGTCTTCGATCACACCCGTTTCCGGGTTCACCTTCACCTGCAGCTTCATTACGTCGCCGCATTCCGGAGCCCCTACCATGCCTGTGCCGATATCCGGACTGCCTTTATCGAAAGAGCCCACGTTGCGCGGGTTCTTGTAATGATCCAGAACTTTCTCAGAGTAAGCCATTCTTTATCCTTCCAAATTCAATCTTATGACGCGTTCAACTTAATGCGCCGCCCAAACGACCTTGGTCAGGTCCACGCCCTCTTTCGCCATCTCATAAAGTGGCGACAGCTCACGCAACTTCCGAACCACGTCCACGACTTTATCGCCGACGTAATCGACTTCTTCTTCCGTGTTGAACCGCCCGATGCCGAAACGGATCGAGGAATGCGCCAGATCGTCGCCCGCGCCCAGCGCCTTCAGTACATAGCTTGGTTCCAGGGTGGCTGAGGTGCACGCCGATCCGCTCGACACCGCAATGTCGTTGATCCCCATCAGCAGGCTCTCGCCTTCCACATACGCGAAGCTGATATTCAGGTTATGCGGCAACCGGTGCTCCATGGAGCCGTTGATATAAACCTCGTCCAGTTCGCCAAATAGTTTGTCCTTCAGCTTGTCGCGCAGAAAGCGTAGACGTTTCGATTCTTCCTGCATCTCGGCCTTGGCAATCTCGCACGCCGCTCCCAGCCCCACAATCGCCGGCACGTTCAGCGTGCCCGATCGCATGCCGCGCTCGTGGCCGCCGCCATCGATCTGGGCCGTAATCTGCACGCGCGGATTCCTGCGCCGCACGTATAGCGCGCCCACGCCCTTCGGTCCGTAAAATTTATGGGCGCTGATCGAAAGCGCGTCGATCCCATCCGCGTTCACGTTTACCGGAACTTTTCCCACGGCCTGCACCGCATCGGTATGGAACAAGATGCCTTTTTCTTTTGCAATCTTTGCGATCTCTTTCACCGGCTGTATCACGCCAATCTCGTTATTGGCATACATGATCGAGATCAGGATCGTCTTGTCCGTAATCGCCGCGCGCAGTTGATCCAGATCGATCAGCCCATCTTGCCGCACCGGCAGATAGGTGACCCGCACGCCCTCTTTCTCGAGCCGTTTGCACGTGTCGAGCACAGCCTTGTGTTCAATCACCTGCGTGATGATGTGATTGCCGCGCTCGGCATACATCTCCGCGATGCCCTTCAGCGCAAGGTTGTTCGATTCGGTGGCGCCGCTCGTGAAAACAATTTCCTTCGGCGTGGCGCCGATCAGGTCGGCTACCTGCTTGCGCGCTTTTTCGACCGCCTCTTCGGCTTCCCACCCAAAGCTGTGATTGCGCGAGGCGGCGTTCCCGAAAATTTGGGTGAAGTAGGGCGTCATGGCTTCGAATACGCGTGGGTCCGTTTGCGTAGTCGCGTGATTATCCATGTAAATCGGCAGTTTCATATTCGTCATTTCCTCAGAGAACCTTCCGGCTCCAGCGCTCTCGGTCCGGTCTGCAGCGCAACCAGCGAGCTAGGCGCGAACGCGCGCCCTCCTTCGTCGGAATCCTGCAACATATCTTCGATGCTGACGCTGTCGAGAAGCCGCAGAATCCCTTCGTGTATGCGCTTCAGCGGCCGCTTCACCGTGCAGCGCGTCGAATGGCCGCAGTAGGCGTGCTCCGTAAAGCAGCTCGCCAGCACAATCGGGCCGTCAATTGCCCGGATCACTTCCAGCGCCGAAATGCGCCGCGGATCTCTGGCCAGCCGGTACCCTCCATTGGTTCCGTATTCGGAGGTCAGAAAACCGCTCTTTCCGAGTTTTTGCAGCAGTTTCGACAGCACTGGAAGCGGAATGCCGCAATCGTCGGCCACTTCCTTGGCGCTCACCGCTCCGCCGGTTTCTTTTTGCCGGGCAGCAAAGTGCTTCAGTGCAATCAGGCTATAGTCGGCTTTTTTGGTGAGTCTAAGCATTCCAGTCGCGGCTCGCAAGACATGCGCAGACACATCTGCGACCAAGAAGATCTTACTTCTCCTTTATAGCATGCCGTGGAGGGAACCGGCGAACTTTTATCTGCAAGAAATAGAATGATTTGCAGCTCCCGATGCACGCTCGTAGGGCCACCTCGCGGCTAAGTTTTAATGTCGTTCGCCGATAAGAACAGCATGCTACACTCGATACGCGCAATCTCTCGTCTGTAAACAGTTCGCGTGATTCGACTTTTTCGTGTTTTTGTCCCGGCCAGCGTCGTTGCGCTCCTGCTTTCCGAGACCGTTCTGGTGGTGGGGTGCTACTTCGCCGCATCCCTGTTCACCCTGAACTACGACCCCGCCTTTTACCTGTTTACGGAAGGGAATTACTGGAAGCTCCTGCTGGTCGGGGGCTGCATCATCCTTGGCCTCTATTTTCAGGATCTCTATACGGAGCTGCGTATTGCCTCCCGTATTCTCCTGGTCCAGCAGGTCTGTCTGGCTGTCGGTTGCGCTCTCCTGTTCTTCGCCTTCTTGGGCTACCTGAGGCCGGAACTCGTTCTCGGCCGCTGGCTCATGGTGGTCGGCAGCCTGGAAGTGATCGTCCTGCTCCCGCTCTGGCGCATCTTCTTCTGGAAATACATCATCGGAACCCTCCGCTCGGAACGCGTCCTGCTGATCGGCAATTCCAGCATTCTCGGCGAAGTCATCGAGCGTGTAGCCGAAAAGCCCGAATTCGGATATAGCATTCTCGGATACCTCTGCGAAGACGAGCCCTGCGACTTTCCGGTCATCTGTTTAGGAACCGTGGCCGATGTCCGAAAGGTCTGCGACGAATACAAGCCGACTCGCATCGTGGTCGGCATGGCGGAGCGCCGCAACCGTCTGCCGGTCCAGGAATTGCTTGAGATTCGGTTCACGGGAGTCATCATCGAAGACGCGGCCGACACCTACGAAGTCGCCATGCGCCGTGTTTGCAGCCGCAAAATTCAGCCTTCGCAGCTCATCTTTTCTTCCATGCTCGGCCCACGTCCGCATGCCATCGCCATGCAGAATTTCTATTCGCTCGTGATGGGTGTGCTCGGGCTCATCCTCTTTTCCCCTCTGATGCTGCTCACTGCTGTGCTGGTCAAACTTTCGTCGACCGGGCCGATTCTCTACCGGCAGCGCAGAGTCGGTGCAAGCGGGCATGTCTTCACGCTTTATAAGTTCCGTTCGATGTACATAGACGCCGAAGACCGCACCGGCGCAGTCTGGGCCAGCGTCGACGATCCTCGTATTACCCCCATCGGCCGCTGGTTGAGAAAGCTGCGTCTCGATGAGCTGCCGCAGTTCTGGAACGTTGTCATCGGCGACATGTCCATCGTCGGACCCCGCCCCGAGCGGCCGGAATTCGTCGACCTTTTGGCGCACCAGATTCCTTATTACCGGCAGCGCCTCGCCGTCAAGCCGGGAATCACCGGTTGGGCGCAAATCAACCACAAGTACGGCGATACCGAGCTTGATGCGATGATCAAGCTCGAATACGATCTTTACTACATCAAAAACATCGCTCCCGCTCTCGATTTCTACATCATCTTTCACACCATGAAAGTGATGCTCCTCAGCCGCGGCTCGCAGTAGAGCTTCCGTATTTCTTAGCGCTCTTCAATAACGACGAGATCCCAAGCTTTCACGTGAACCGTGGAATTACTGGCTGTAGTGCCTGTAAGAAGTTCCGTTCCCTCCCCATACGAATACCGGAAGTCCTGTGGATCATTTGAATAATTCAGATAGTAATGAATCTTCTTCCCAAAGCGATTCACGCCGTGTTTCGCCCGCAGGCTCGCCGGCAACTCCTGGTCTGGACCGGTCAAGTGAATGGATTTTAGGACGTTGACTACCACCTTCCGCTGCAGCGTATCCGAAAGAAAGGTCCCTTCATAAGTCAGTGCTCCAGCGCCGTATCGATTCCGGGTAACGGCGGACCACTTTCCGAAAAATGGATGGTCGTAGGAGGCCAGTGTCTCAGCGCCTTCCGGTATCAGGAATTCAGCCCAGTACAATCGCCTTGTTTTCTTCACCGGCTTGAAACGGATCGCCTTTCAACGCCAGCGGTTTCTCAAGATTCGAAAACTCCTGATAGCTGAACCCCGCTGCTTTGCGCAGCGGACCGGGCTGCCTCACCCATCGCACCATCGAATTCTCATTGCAGAAGCCGCTCTTGAACGTCATCAGCACGTGCCCGCCGTTCTTTACGTAATCGGATAGTTTTTCGAGCAGTGCGTCGTCGGCTATATACAGAGCGGGTACCACAACCAGCTTGTAATTCGACAAATCGGGGCTTTCCGGAAAGACGAAATCAACTCCGACGTTGAGATCGTAGAAGGTCTTATAGAGTTGGTGGACCAGAGTCAGATAATCGGCGACCGGTTTTGCGCCGGACCACTGTGGGCCACTGCTGGTGAACGGCATGAAGTCAATGGCGTTCATGGAATCGACGCTGTATAAAATCGCCACGTGGTTCTTGATCTTAAGGTCTACGAGGTGTGGCCCGATTTTTTGTAACTCGTGTGCTGTGCGCGAGACTTCGGCATAAGCGCGATTCGGCTCCAGATCGTGCGACAGAACACCCTTCCAGTAAGTCTCTTGACCCGAATGAAGAGATGCCCAGTGCCAATACTCGACCATGTTCGCTCCACTCGATAAGTGCGTGTAAACGTCCAGTCGAAGTTGCCCGTCGTAAGGCGGATATTGAAAGGCGGAGGTCCAATCCGTGGTCTGCGCGTTCGTTTCGGTCACAAGATAGTTATCGCCCTTCAAAGACCGGATGAACGCTCCGGTCTCAGCCTGCGACTCGCCGTCCATGTGGTCCTGGGTTCCGTGATACGGATTCGTCGCCGCGATGTCCAACGATTTCGCGACCTGGTACTCGTTCACGTCGCGATGCATGGCGCCGGCAAAGTCCTGCGTGACGAACTGATCGGGTCTCCCGTATTCTCGAACGAGTTCCGCCTGCCAGTGAAGATAGTCAGTCACGCGCATTTGTTCCCAGCGTGACCACTCGAGTTTGTATCCCGTGCTCTGCGCGCTGTCGCGGGTTGGCAGGTCCTCCCACTGATTCACGTCTTGACCCCAGTAATTCAGGAGCCATGCGCGATTCAGATTTTGGACGGTTCCGAATTTCTCTTTCAAATGATTCACGAATCCAACAAAAACATCGCGATTCGATGCTCCATAGGAAGCCGTCTCATTATCGATTTGCCATCCGATCACGTCCCGATTATTCCGGTAATGCTGGACCAGGTTTCTAATCACGCGCTCAGCGTAGAACCGGAACGTTGGATTGTCGGTATCCATATTCTGCCGCATGCCGTAAAACACCGGCGCTCCGCCCAGCGGTCTTGCAAGCACTTCCGGGTGCGCGCGATACATCCAGGTCGGAATCGAGTAAGTAGGCGTACCCATGATGACTTTGATGCCCGCTTTGTCCATGGCATCCACTACGCGATCCATCCAGGCGTATTCAAAGTGGCCGTCCTCGGGCTCCCAAAGGCTCCACGTGGATTCGCCCATTCGCACCACTGACAATCCCGCCTGCTTCATCAAAGCGATATCTTCGTCGAGCCGGTCATACGGCATGTACTCGTGGTAATAAGCGGCTCCATAGAGCACATTCGGAAAACGGTTCGCCTCGGAAATCCCGTTTTGTGCGAAGCTCGCGGCCGTGCAACATGCCGCGCAAAAGAAACCCGCAAACATCTTTCTTAATGGCAACAGAAGTGGGCTCCTGGATGGAATCGCACCGCGATGGCTATGCGATTTCCAATTCTTCCAAAACGCCGCTCGCATTGTCCGGAACGGTGGCATGAAGCATGGCCTGTAACTGGTACGCAGGCCCCAGCGCGTAGGCCGCGCTTGCCAGGAACCAAACGAACCACGAGGCCGCCTCCAGCGCATGCGGCAGATAGCCTTTAGACCACGCCCAGAGCCCAATATCGCCCATGGAAGTGGCGAAAATGGCAACCGTGAACGACAGCCAGCAGCGCGCGATCAGTCCCCACCCCATGCTGGAAACCGAGCGGCGAATCAGGATTGCTTGAAAGAGCAGGACGCACAGCAGCGGATCGCTGGTCCAACTGAGAATCTTCTGTACACCGCCGCCCGCAGCACCCTGGGCAGGAGCCAATACGCCAGTCGCGAAAAAATTTATCGTATACGCCACCACTAAGCCGATCAACAGCACATCGGCCGCTGTGATCCGTCCGGCAATCCCATTCTGCCGGCACGCTTTGAGCACGTACAACAGCCCGAGCGCGAGAAAAAACATATATAACGGGTTGAACAAAGGGCCGTATTCGACCGCTTTCCCCATAACGGCGTGCGTCAGGTCGCCTGGAAGAAGCAGCAGCGGGTTCAGGGCCGATGCTGCTCCCAGAAGCCGGGTGAGGTCTCCTGCCAATCGCGCCAGAGCCGACACCGCAATCAGCACCCAGGCCGGGCGCAGCAGATCCCCCACGCTGAAAAGCCTCGCGCATCGAACGCTCAGCCAAAGTTGAACTGCGCTAGTAGCGGCAAAGAACAGAGCTCCCGGATACGAGAAGAATAAACGGATCCAGACCGGATTGCCGGTTTGCCACCAGGCCAAGCCCGCAGCCAAGCCCGTCGCCAGCAAAACGGCCGTGCTCAGCACAATAAGGCGCGGCAGATTTGCGATCGCAATCTCGTTTTTTAGTCGATCCGATTGCATGCTTACCACGCTGCGTCCGCGAGTTTGTGAGCCAGCGCGTCCGCGGCTCTCTTGCCGAGAAATGCGCTGAAAAGCGGTTTTGTCGCAGGTATGAGGTCGAGGCGTCTCGCGGCCTCGTCCCCGAAATAGAATGCGAGTGCGGCCGCTATCCGTGGCGCTGGGCTTGGTCCGCACCAGGTTTGTATTTGTTGCTGCAAATTCTCGAACACCTGCCTCAAATGCAAATCCGTCGCATCCCCGGTGCCGGTGCGCTTTGCCGATCGGCTGGCAGCGCGCAGCAATAGCGCCTGATCGCGGCACCGCGAGCAGCGCGCCAGATGCCGCTCGACGCGCGCGATCAGCCCACCATCCGCCCATAAGAGGAGATCCTCCATTCCGGGATGTATTCCGGGAATGTAATTCGATGCCAATAGCTGAAGCTGCCTCATCTGGCTGGCTCCTCGCCCGGCGCCAGAATCGTTCGTAATTTCCGCATGGCGCGGCATAGCAAGGCGCCCACAGTTCCCGACGTCAGATGCAATTGAGCCGCGATCTCCTCATACCGGAATCCCTCCTGCCGCAGGCGAAAGCAGTCGTATTCTCGCTTCGTCAGAGCGCTCCGGACTTGCCGGAACAGGTCCTTGTGAAGGCGCTCGCTTTCAACCCTCACCGTCTGCGCCCAATCCGGTAGGTCGCGAAGCGGGCGCTCTCCGCGATTACGCCGCTCCTTCATTCGATCGATCAGGTAATTGTGCATCACGCGATACACCCATGCACGTGGCGACGCAATCTGGTTACCTTTGTAAAGCGCCACAAAGTAGCGCATGAAAGCCTCTTGAACGGCATCTCTCGCCAGTTCTTCATCCCGTCCGAGGCCCACTGCGTAATGAAAGAATTCCTCGCCCCGCTCCTCATAGAGAGCCGACACAGCGTCTCGCTCTAGCCCGTCACGCTCTAGCGCAGCCTGCCTCTCCGTTAGTCTCATCCTGGAGATTTTCTGAAATGGACAATAACACGATCTGCTACGGCCCGCAATCGAAAGGCGCGGGAAACTTTCTGAACGGCTCGTAAAGAAAACAGGCGCTCCAACCGTCTTACCGGACGCCGAGACATGCTGAATTCGGGGTTTTTTCTACAGTCGAGCGCAATTGCGCGAAGAGGGGTTTTGCTATGAGACGTATCAGACCGAGGAATCTATTTCTAGCGCAATTACTCTTGCAAATCTGTTTCTGCGCCAGCCTCCACGCACAAGGAAATCGCGCTTCGATTACCGGTACAGTCACTGATCCCACCAACTCGGTTGTGGCCGGTGTCCGGGTAACGGCCAGAAATGTCGGTACCGGGGTTGAGACACCCGCCACCACCAACAACGACGGCATTTACTCGATCCTCAATCTCTTTCCCGGAGACTACTCGCTGACGTTTAGCAAACAGGGGTTTCAGGCCATCAATCTGCCATCGATTACTCTGCTCTCTACCCAGGTAGCGAAAATCGACGAGCGACTAACCATCAGCACCACGTCGCAAACCGTAACGGTAACAGCTCCTTCGCCCATTCTGGATACGGAGAACGCAACCCAAGGGACTCATCTCACGGGACAAGTCGTAACCGACCTTCCCCTGAACGCCTCCGGAGGACGCCAGATCGAGCAATTCGCCTATGCGCTCACGCCCGGATACTCTGCGCAGAGCAATACCTATGATGCAGTCGTCAACGGCACGCAAGGCTTCACCAAAGACTTCACAGTGGACGGTACCTCCGGCACGGCTTCGATTCAAGGGGACGCCATAGAGGTTGGCCCGAGCATGGAGGCCATCCAGGAAGTGGAGTCGCAGACCAGCGGCCTTTCGGCCCAGAACGCCATAACCAACGGTGGCGTCATCATGTTCAACCTCAAATCGGGGACCAATCAATTCCACGGCAGCGCCTTCGGGTATGGCCACAACGAAATTCTCGACGCCCGAGTGTGGGGCGACCCCGAGAAGCCGAAGTCCAGATTCTGGGACTATGGCGGAAGTGTTGGCGGCCCGATTCGCAAAGACAAGCTGTTCTTCTTTGGCGCGTTCGAGCGCTATCAGCAAAACGATTTCAGCCTGGGAACGCTAGGCGTAAATAGCGGCGCTGCCACCGTGCCGACGCAGGCATTCCTGAGCGGCAATTTCAGCTCATTGCTGAACACCAGCCAGCTCTTGGGCACCGATACCCACGGCAATCCCATCTACGCCGGCGCAATTTTCAATCCCAACGATCCGGGCGCAGTCTTTCCAGGCAACGTGATCCCGACCAGCATGTTCAGCTCCGTATCGCAAAAGATTCTTTCGATTTATCAGAAGGATTATCCTCCGCAAGGCTCCTCTATTCTTGGAAACGACCGTTTTCTAGCTTTGGGAACGCCGTCTCAGACACCGGATCAGGCGGTCGTCAAAATAGACGAGAACCTCACCAATACCAACCATCTTTCTGGCTCCTGGGTCTACGATTATCGCCCCCGCACGCTGGTCGACAGCGGCGGTGTCTGGCAGGATGGAAGCACTACCGGCGGACCATTAGCTAACGCTCGCCATCAGCAAGTTACCTCGAATGAGTATCGGGCAAGCGACTCTTACACGATCACGCCCAACTTACTGAACGTATTCAATGCAACTTATAACCGTTATTGGAATGGCTCCATTCCGTCCGAGTCGGGAACGAACTGGCCGGAACAACTAGGCCTCGGCAACACAGGCGCCGACAATTTTCCAAGGATCGACTTCGGGAACACTATAAATGGCTTCAGCACGACCCCCATCGGCAACACGTGGCAGGGGTCTTTCATCGGCAGCACCTTTATCTACGACGACACACTCTCCTGGACCAAAGGCAAGCACGTATTCACATTCGGAGGCGGCTTCCGCGCGATGCAGTTGAGCAGCCACGGCGGCTCCGGCGCGCTCTCGCTTAACTTCTCCAACAACACTACCGGAGCGATTAACCAGTCCTACGCCAATCAGGTCGGCTATGGGTTCGCCAGCTTCTTGCTCGGCGATGTGCAGTCCGCCAGTGAAACGACGCCCTTTGATCTATATGGCCGCCGCAAGGCAATGGATGTGTTCGCTCAGGACAGTTGGAAAATCTCGCCGAAATTAACGCTCAACCTCGGCCTGCGCTGGGACGCAACGTTCCGCTTTCACGAAAAGTACGGTCATTGGGCAAATTTCGACACGAGCGCGATCGATCCGAACCTGGGCGTCCCCGGTGCGATCGAGTATTTGAACAATGGAAGCGGCAGCTTTGAGAAGAACGAAGACTGGCATAACTTTGGCCCGAGCATCGCGCTCGCCTGGAATCCCTGGAAAAAAGTCGTCTTTCGCGGCGCATTCAACATCACGTATGTACCCATCGGTATCAACTATTACAACGGCGTCCCGTACGGCTTCGATCCCGGCTACCGTGGCACCGACGCAGCCGCCGGTCCGTTCAATTGGGATGCGGGTTATCCCGGTGTCTTCACGCCAGGAACAAAAAGCCCCACGCCGTCCCCTTCGCAGTTTCCCATTGTGACTGTCGATCCCAACTCTCTGCTCGCCGGATATACCGATAACTGGAACATCGGCGTCCAGTATCAGTTGACCGGCAACATGAGTGTCGAAGCGAGCTATATCGCGAACCGCGGCCATCATCTCCAGGACTCCGGCCTTTATAACGATCAACCGAGCGCCCAACGCTTCTTCGGCTTAGTGAACTCCGGAAATGGATTTAACTATGTGTGCAGCCCATCCGACGCCGCCGCAAACGGCGTACCGTATCCTTACGCGGGATTCTGCGCGCCGGCTCTGGCTGCCATTGCACCGTTCCCGCAGATCGCGGCCGCGGAAGCGACGACATGGTTTTATCCGGATTTGTATTATGTCGGCTTACCGCTCGGTCAGTCGTATTACGATTCCATGGTTCTCCAGCTCGTCAAACGTGCCAGTTCTGGTCTGACAATAACCGCTAATTACACGCTCGCTCGAGCTGAAGGCGATACCGTGAATAATTTTGGCGAAAGCTATGACACGGCGGGTATTCAGGACTTCAGCAACTTGACGGAAGCGGCGCATACCCTCACGCCGTATGATCAGAAACACACCTTCAAAGGCGCAATTACTTATGAGCTGCCCTTCGGAAAAGGTCGCGAATTTCTGACCGATAAGGGGAAGTTCACAAATGGTCTGGTAAGTGGCTGGCGCCTGACCGGAATCGTGCTGTATGCTTCCGGCGCCCCGTTGTCGTTCAGTTCGACAAACTATTATTACTATCCCTTGTGGGCGACGACCTACGCGAATTACAACAACCTTCAAAACTACTTCCCGAGCTTTGACTCCCGTCATTTCCAGCAACCCACCGACACCAACCCGACGCCCGCGGCAGATGCTTACTTCCCCAATACGGTTGCGACCAACCCTGCCTATGGTCAGCTCGGCACCGGACCGGCTCGCGTGGACGCCTTGCGTGGCTTCGGGGTCAAGAGTGAGAACGTTAGTCTCATGAAGAATACCTATTTCGGCTCCGAGGGAAGGTACAGATTGGAATTTCGAGTGGAGTTCTACAACATCTTCAATCGCCACACCTTCAACAATCCGGATACTACTTTGAACAGCCCCACGTTTGGCTACGTGACGAGCGTGAACTCGACACCGCGCCAAGGTCAATTTGGTGTTCGCTTCGAATTCTGATGGAGGTATGGCGGTCCCCCGAGCCGCGCTGCACGATTCTATTGCGGTTCGCTGTCCTTTTCATCGGGCTCGCTAACATATCCGCCGGCCCGACTGGGCACGATTGGTATGTCGATTGTGCGAACGGCAGTGACGCGGCGGATGGACGTACTCCGTCAACTGCGTGGAAATCGCTCCAGGCTGTATCGCGTCGGCTGTTCCAACCCGGAGATTCCATTTACTTCCGGCGTGGAACCGTTTGTACGGGCATGCTGGCGCCCAACGGCTCCGGCTCATCCGCCGCTTCCATTCATCTCGACGCTTGGGGCGCCGGACCTCTGCCGGTTATCCAAGCGCAAGCCGGGCAGGAAGCCTCATTGAAGTTATCCAATCAGGAATACTGGACCATCCAGCATCTCGATTTTTCCGGCGGCGACCCTTACGGTGTCTTCATTACTGGCACGCAGGGCATCCTGCACGGAATTCATATCAAAGACGTCGTCATCCACGATGTAGCCGGTAAACCCAGAAACAAGGAAACAGGCCTCCTCCTCATCGCCGCCAGCACCCAGCAAGCTCATTTCGACGACATATTGATCGATGGTGTCACAGCCTACGGCACCTCCGAATGGGGTGGAATCATGGTCGCGGGCGTCGCCCATGGCTTTCCCCCGGAAGCGTCCCGAAATACAAACGTAGTCATTCGGAACTCCATTGTGCACGACGTTGCGGGCGATGGCATCGTTCTGTTCCAGGTCAACCACGGACTTATCGAGAAGAGCGCCGCCTGGCGTACCGGTATGCAGGATACGCAAACCATCGGCACTCCCAATGCGATCTGGACCTGGATGTGTCGCGATTGCACGGTTCGTCACAGTGAAGCCTTTCTTACCGACAGTCCCGGTGTGGACGGAGGCGCGTTCGACATCGATTACGGTAACGACAACAACATCGTCGAGGAGAATTATGGCCACGACACGCAGGGATACTGCGTGGCCGTCTTCGGCGCCGGTTGGGTGACCACCAATAGTCTCGTCCGCAACAACGTCTGTGCAGCCAATGGGCTGAGCCCGCGCGAGGCTCTCCGCCAGGGCGCGGTCTTTCTTTCTACCTGGAATGGCGGGAAGATCAAGGGTCTGGACATCTCGGGCAATCGCATTTTCTGGAATCCTCCATTAACGGCTGCAGCTATTGTGAACACGGCCGAGTTCATCGGCTCGGCGGAATTTGAGAAAAACACGATCGACTCCTTTTCGCCGATTATTATCCGGAGCAATGACTCCCTGAAGTCCGACCGGAATTCCTACGCATATTGCGGTCGTGGTACCACACGCTGGGACTATGGCGGCAAGACGTTCACCGGCTTCCAGAACTATCGGCAAGCGACAGGCCAGGATGCGCATAGCCGCGAGAGCAACGAAAAGGAGCAGGCCTTCATCGGCCCAGGCACCACGATGACGGCGTTACCTCACATCGAATTGCACGACGCGGCCGGCAAAGCGGTTCCATTCTGTCGCGAGACGCACGGCTGGTGCCTCCGCGCGTTTGTATCGAATGACGATTCCTCTCGTGGAGAGATCGCCTTGCTTGAGAGTGTCCATCAACAGTTTCCCGCTCTCGATCTGGCGTTCATCGTCCCGAACGTCATCCCCAATCTTCGCGTATGACTGGAATGCAGATGATATTCCGGTGCTTTTCAATGCCGGAGATGCGCAAAAAGCGCTCGAGGTGTCGCACTTGCCGGCGATCGTCTTGGTAGATTCATCTGAAAAAATTGTCTGGCGCCACGATGGTTTCACCCCGCCTGCCGATCTCGGTCTCATGCTGCGGTCGTTGGTGGGAAGTCCGCAATACGCTGAGATGTCCTCTAAACAATGAAAATCGCCTCGTTAATTTCGACGGTTGCGTTGTGCACTCTGCTCCTTGCGGGTGCCCAAGATCCCGATGCACGCTTCCTGACGATTCAGGATCCGATCGTCGTCTACAACAATTGGTCCTCCTATGACGAGCTCTCGGACAATGTGCCGCAAACCGAGCAGCTCGCCATGAAAGAGCTCGATCAGGTCCTGCGCCTTCGCCGCGCTGGCGTGCCCTTCGATTACTACATGATGGACGCGTTCTGGTACGCCAAAGACGGCGGCTATCGCACGTGGCGTAAATCGACTTGGCCCAATGGTCCGGATCGCTGGCTTCAGAAATGCCGCGAAAACAACATCAAACCTGGCATGTGGTTCGGGACCAATCTGCTCGTGCAGCTCGATCCCGCCCCGGAGTGGCGCGACTCCCTAAACAAGAAAGGCACGGCGATGTGCTTTTTTGAGGGTGGTTTTCTACCGCACTTTATGGACACGCTGCAGCTTTGGTACGACCGAGGCGTGCGAATGTTCAAGTTCGATTTTGTCGATTTCGGCGCCGCGCCGCCGCAAGCGGAGACATCGTTGTCCGCTGCTGAGATCCATCGCCGCAATGAAACCGCATTCCGCGACGCTCTGAAAAAGTTTCGCGAGAAGAATCCAGGTGTTGTTCTCGTCGCTTTCAACGGTTTCGGCGGCGAGTTGGAGACGACCTCCGCACCATTCCCTTTCGAGGATCCGATCGATCTGCGCTGGTTAACTGTTTTCGACTCCCTCTATTCAGGCGACCCTCGGCCATCCGACGTTCCGATGATGAATTTCTGGCGTTCCGAGGATGTCTATAGCGATCACATGGTGCGGCGCTTTTACGACAGCGGATTGCCGCTCGAGCGCATCGACGGCACCAGCGTGATGTACGCAACCACCGGCACCGATTACTACCGGAAAACCAGCGCCTGGAAAAGCAACTTATTGATGATGCTCGCGCGCGGCGGCTGGGTGAATACGATTCACGGGAATCTAGAGCTGATTGATGACGCTAAAGCCCAATGGCTCGCCCGGGCCTTTCATCTCTATCTACCGCTCGAGGCTCTCGGCCGCCCAAAGGTATTCGGTGGAATTCCAGGTGAAGTGCAGCCGTATGGATTTGCATCTCTCAATTCCCATGGATCCGTGTACATGGTCGAAAATCCCACCCAGCAAGTGAGGACCATCGCGTTGCCGCGGCTCTCTCGCGAACAGCCCGTCCCGGACCATGGCCGCATTCTATTCCGCGACTCCGGTTTCGTGCCGCAACTGTCCAGCAGCGAGCTCACGCTTGGCCCGGAGCAGATGACCCTAGTCGGATTTGGACTCTATGCGCGTCCGGATAACGACATGGGAATGGAATCGGACGTCGTGATCCCGCAATCCATCGAACCCGATTCCGCTGTATTCAAACCGATTGGCTCTCATGCTGTCGAGGCCACCATCAATCCTCCCGCCGGAGCTACTCTGCGCGTGGTGCTCCAGCAACGAACTCCTGACGGCGATCTTCGTCGAACTTGGGCCGGCGGTCCGCCACACGGCGCGCACATGGGAGACGTCTTGAAGATCCAGGCTTTTCAACACGGCCAGCCACTTCCCGTGCGCGTCAATTATGACAAGGTGATTTGGAGCGGTTTGTCCTGGGGCGTGGGAGAAATCAGTCAGTTTGTCGCCACCGAACCAATCCTCATCCGCTGCACTTCGGCCGAGAAGGATCCTGTCCACTTGGACGTCCATCTGTACACCATCCGCTATCGGTGAAGCTGAACTCTCGTTCTCAACGCGCGGCAGCGCAGCTCTCGTCGCTCTGATCACCTGGCCCGAGATCCTGAAACGCTCCCTTGTAAGAATCGCCGCCTGCGCCGCCGGTCTCGCGATGCTTTCCGATAAACGCGCGGATCCTGCAGCGCACATCCGCTGCTTCCGGAAACTCGCGGCTTGTCCAAAACCGCTTCGACGAATCGAAAAACCCGGTGCGTGCCAGAAACTCCGTTCCGTAGTATTCTGCATCTTCTACCGACCCATCGGGCAGCAGAACTTTGAAAGACCCGTCAGGCTGCAGCGAGTCATGGAGGCACCAGTTCAGCATCTTTTCTATTTCCGTCGTCATCTCCCGACGTTGTGCATCGTCTGCGCTGCTCCATGTCCGCTTGAATAGGGTCACGACATCCATGTTGTTGTGATTCCAATACTGCCCCTGCCAAAGCCAACCAACCGGATAGCTCATATCCTTAACTGCCAAAGCTGTATCGATCACCTTTTTCATATCGGGCACGGCGTCGCCTAAGTATGAAACTTCGTGAAACGTGATACTGAGGTCATCCACGAAATCCTCGCGGCCTTCCCGAACGTAACGCTCGCCCCACCAGCCGGTCTCCGGATTTCGCAGCCGGTGCAGCAGTAGATCCAGCATCGTCGCCTTCAGCTCTGGATCGACCGCGTAGTTCCCAGGCCGCCCGTATACCAGCACCCGCGTCAGAATCGCCAGCATCTCATTGAGCTCTCGTTCGCGATCCACCCCGTTTTTCCGCACGTCGGAAACCGAGATCGAGGTCAAATACGCAGTCAGCTTCTGCGGCGTATTCACCCGCTCCAGAAAGCGCGGCAGCGATTGTTTCGGGCCGCCCTCTACGGCATCCTTCTCGATTTGATCGTAGGATGCATAGACCTTTAGGAACCATTCCTTGTAGCAAGCGCCCCAACTCCCGTCTTTGGGATCCTGCTTCAATGCCATACGCTGCTGTTCCGGGCTGGTTAAGCCCCCTCTTAGATCCCGAAGGCGTTCATCGATGAACCCGAAATCCGCCGACGAAATCAGCAGGCTTTCGAGTTCGAACAAAATCTGGTGAGAGCAAGCGGTCGGCTGCCGCGCAGCTTCCATCGCGAATACCTTTGCGGCCAGCGCGCGCGTTTCGGCCACGCGTTCCGCCCGCATTTCTTTGTAATGCGGTTGATACGCCGTGAAGTCCTCTGTAAGCTGCCGATTGGCATCCAGATCGGCAGGAGGCAAGTGCAACGTTTGCGCGAAGGCAGTGACGCTCACCGCCAGTGCGCTGGCGCAGATCACTAGCCCAATCCTCATAGTGCGCAACCCGCTATCGCGCTCCTTTTCTGTACGCCAGGACTGCCTTTTCATGT
Organism: uncultured Acidobacteriaceae bacterium; assembly: GCA_963722935.1. Classification (GTDB taxonomy): domain Bacteria; phylum Acidobacteriota; class Terriglobia; order Bryobacterales; family Bryobacteraceae; genus Bog-105. The sequence goes on from CAVROY010000008.1 coordinate 630,555, forward strand.
TCTTCGAGCGTTGCCGAGAAATGATGAGATCCCGATCCGTCCGGCTTGGCCACGAAGTACATGTAATTGACATCGGCCGGGTGCAGAGCGGCGTGAAGCGACGATATTCCGGGATTCGCAATCGGCCCGGGTGGAAGGCCCGCGTGCGTGTACGTATTATAAGGATTACTGCTCGCCAGGTCCGACTTGCGAATCACGCCCTTGTAGCGCTTTTGCAGCAACGCCGCATAAATCGTGCTCGGATCGCACTGCAGCGGCATCCCCAGCTGCAGCCGGTTGACGAACACCGCAGCAATGAGCGGCCTTTCCGGCGCCGCTGCACTCTCTTTTTCCACCAATGACGCAAGCGTCACCATCCGATGCACGTCCGCTCGATACTTCTCGCCACCGAGTGCCGCCCAATGCTTCCGGAACTCCGTCGTCATGGTCTGGCAAAGCTGCCGTGCCGTCGTGCGGTGTGTCACCCGATATGTAGACGGAAACAGATAGCCCTCCAGATCCGGCGCCAACGGATCCAGATCGCGAATGTCGCTGGGATCGGCTGCTGCCTTCAGGAATGCATCGGGATTCACCGTATCCGACTGCTCCAGCAACCCTGCGATGTCGAAAATGTTGCTGCCCTCCGGCACCGTGAAATCTTCATAAAAAACATCTCCCCGCCGGATCTTCTCGAACACCTGCTCTGGTGTTGAAGCCGACCCGAACCGGTATTCACCCGCCTGCAGCGTGGCCCGCGGATGCAGCGCCCGAACCGTCAAAAACGCCCAGCGCGATCGAACCACGCCTTGCCGCGCCAGCGCCTCGGCGATCTGTTGCGAGGACATTCCGTGCTCGATCTCGACAAACGTCTCTCCGGCGAAACCGCGATATGCTCCCAAATACCAGTACCAGCCGATGGCAGCCGCCACTCCACCGACCAGCAGCAGGCTCATGACCGCTATCAGGAAAACGCCGAGGCATCCCCGCCGGTTAGCCAAGCGTGCCCCCCTCTTCCCCGATTTCTTGCAACCGCTGCTTTCCCAACTGGTTTTCCAAATAGCTCTCGAGTATCAGCACCGCCGACATGCGATCGACCGCCTTCTTTTTCTGCTCCAACGACGCTCCGCTTTCGCGCAGCATCCGCCCGGCTTCCGCCGAACTCAGCCGCTCATCCCAGAACACTAATGGCAAATCGAGACTCTGGTGCAGCCGCTCGGCAAATTCTTGCGTGTACTCGCTCTGCCGGCTTTCGGCCCCGCTCATATGAAGCGGCTGCCCCACCAGCAGCAAATGCACGTTCCAGTGTTCGGCGATTTGCTTCAGCTTTGCCAGGTCCTCCCGGATCCGTGTGCGCTCGAGCGTCTCGATGCCTTGCGCCGTGATCCCCAGTTCATCGCTCACCGCCAGTCCGATGCGCTTCTTGCCCACATCCAGCGCCAAGACGCGTCCTCTCATGACCTGTCCATCGACGCTCGCCACGTTCGGATTATAGACGCCTGATTCGTGCTAGAGTGGCCGTAACCTGTCGTTTTGCTTTGGCACTCTTTAGTCCTCCGCAGCTTTCGAACCGGTCCATCAGCGTTGCAACTTCGCTGATCGCGGTCGCCGCGCTGGTAGCGCTGCTCTACTATGGACGCGATTTCTTCGTCACCCTCATCATCTCGGCCGTTTTCGCCTTCATCCTCGATCCCGCGGTCCTGCTGGTCATGAAACTGCGCGTTCCGCGCGCGGCCGCAACCGCCATCGTGCTCGGCGTCGCCATTGTCGCTCTCTACCTCCTCGGACTCATGCTCTGGACGCAATTCTCCACCATGGCGGAGGACATGCCCGCCTACACCACGCACCTCGGCGATCTGTGGGGCCGGGCCAACGAACGGCTCGATCAATTCGAGCAGCAAGGTATCGCGTTGGTCGTCCCCAAGAGTCTCCGCGAGCAAGGTCAGCAGCTTCAGCAAAAACCCAAAGAGGTTCTAAAAACGCGTAAGCGCCGCGCCGCTGCTGCTGCCGTTCAGCCAACCCCCGCTACTCCTCCACCCATTCAGGAAGTTCGCATTCACAATGACGCCAAACCGTTCCTGACGACCATTTATGGTTATCTCGCCGGCTATTTCCACATCTTCATCATGGCGTCCTTCGTTCCTTTTCTCGTGTACTTCATGCTGAGTTGGCGCGACCACCTCAGCAAGAGAGTCATGGGTTTATTCCACGGCGAGCAACGCTACATCGTCGGTCGAACCTGGTCGGGCATCGGAGATTCCACCCGCGCTTATGTCCTCGGCAACTTTCTGCTCTGGATGTTTTTGAGCAGTCTCAGCGCCATTTTCTTTTTCTTTATGGGCGTGCCCTACTGGGCCCTGGTCGGCCCCATCAGCGCATTCTTCAGTCTGGTCCCCTACGTCGGTATCGCGCTTTCGGTACTTCCTCCTGTATTGGCGGCGCTTGCGATCCCGAATCGATTCAAGATTATCCTCACTCTGATCATCGTTACTTCGGCTCTGCATTTCTTCGCGATGAACTTTCTCTATGCGAAAATTATCGGCCGCCGGGTGCGGCTGAATCCCTTGATCGTCACCATCGCCCTGATGTTTTGGGGAGTTGTATGGGGCGGCATCGGTCTCATTCTGGCGATTCCTATCACCGCCGCCGTCAAAACCGTCTGCGATAACGTCGAGTCTCTCTCGCCTTACGGCAAATTGCTCGGCGATTAGATCAAATTCGCCGTAGCTGGCGGTTCCACGCCCGCAACCTGCATCTCCGGTCTCGCGTGAAGCGTCTCGCTCCGTACATATGCCAACGCAACCACCTCATCGAATGCAGGCGAGTACACGGCCGACGCGATTTCGCCAGCCGGATTCGCACCCGCGGTCAGTTTCGTCCCGGATGCCGGTGCGGTCGTGCCATGTATCCGAACGGGCGCCAGTAACCGGTGTACCTGACCTCGGGAGCGTACCCGCTCCACGATCTCCTGACCCAGATAACAGCCTTTATTCATATGGATGGCGTGGTGCTGCTGCGTCTCCTGCGCTAAGTACCGTTCGCTCATCTCTTCGCCGTATCGTGGGACGCCGTTTTCGATCCGTACGATCCGCGCTTCTTCCTCGCTTACCTGCGGAACCTCCATCGCCTCCAGCCTCCGGATCAGTTCTTGCTTTTGATCGGCTGGTGCAAAGATACGAATACCATCTGGCCCCGTGCTGGCCACGTGGGTTACAAACCCGGCGCCCCACTCGACGATTCCCGCCTTCCTGGGCGGCACGGAAATTCCGAGCCCCATTGCCTTCTCATGACTTTCCGGTCCTTCAATCCCGATCTCCGCCCATTGAGTTGTCTCATCGTGGAGTTCCGCATCGTCGGCGATCAGATAACGATCCAGATGCTCAAGCAGCTTTGCGCCCGTTTCCGGTTCCGTATCGACAAACAAGCTATCGGCAAAGTTGTAGATATACGCATCCGCCAGAATGCGGCCCTTGTCGCTCAGAAAGAATGCATAAACGCCATCTCCTGCCGCCAGATCGCTGATGCTGTTCGTGCTGAGGGCATGCAGCAGCCGCGCCCGATCCTCTCCGGTCACGCGAATCTTTCCGCGCAAACTCAGATCCATCCACGCCGCACCTGTGCGCAATGCTTGGTAACCGCTCATTCTGTTCGTTAGATGATGCCGCGCTCAGCCGAGAAGCTCGCGAACGTACGATTCCATACCGGGAACGCACGCATACGCGTTTCCAGCATAAATCGTGTTCTCGCCATCGAAGCTGCGGAACACGCCGCCGGCTTCCTCGACCAGCAGCTTTAGCGGCGCTAAATCCCAAGCTCTTGCATTCGGCTCAATCCAAACATCCGTGAGCCCTTGTGCTAGCAGCATCGCGTCCACGGCTCCACCTAGGCTACGAACCGCCCAAAACCGATGCAGCCAGGGCAGAAGCCGCTCCGCAAAGCGCTCAATACCCGCCTTATTGAAGCCGTTAAGCGACAACACCGCTCGTGCCGGGTCCGATTTGTCTTGTATCTGCAGCCGCGTTCCGTTCGCCCACGCGCCGGAACCGCGCCCGGCCCAAAGCAAGAGTCCTTGCCGCGGACTGTGAGCCGCGGCCGCCACGATCACGCCGTCCTGTTCCAAGCCGATCAGAACCGCCCACAGCGGAATGCCGCGGACGAAATCCTTCGTCCCGTCGATAGGATCGATAATCCACTTCCGCCCGTTCCGGCTTTCCCGGTTCGCGCCTTCTTCACCCAATACGCCATCGCCGGGAAACTCCCGCGCGATGTGTTCGACAATTAGCTTTTCGCAAGCGCGGTCGGCCGCCGTCACCGGAGACTCGTCCGCTTTGGCTTCCGCCACAACGCCGCGGCGCTGGAAATCGAGCGCCAGCGCGCCCGCCTCCTGCGCCATCAGCTTGGCTGCTTCCACCTCACGCTCAAAGGCCATGCTTGATTATGCAATCCGCGCGGCCTCGCCGTTCCGAATCGGGCTTATGCCCCGCCTGCGCGGTGTGCGTCAAACTGCCGCGGTTGACCGCCGCTGAAGTTCCCGCCTTCCATCGTCACTGTGAAATGGATCGTATCGCCGTCCAGCTTGCCCTTGTAACTCTGTGTAATCTGGTTTCCGTTAAATTCGCGGACCACTTTAAAAGAAACATTGTCACCGTCGATCCGCCCATCGGAAATATCCGTGTCGCCGTTCCGCCCGCTTACCGTTCCGGTCAGTTTGTCTCCATCGGCCTTCAAATTCATATTCACAGTCATGGTGTTTCCTCCACGACCCTGCACCTCGGCCGTCCACTTGCCCGTCGCGTCCGCCGCCCATATCAGGGCGCTCATCAGACAGCCAGCCAAAATCAATCGAATTGCTTTCATGAAGTTCTCCTTCTCTTGCGCAGCCCCCAAGCTGAAAAGATCCTCAGAGCTCGACCAAGGTTACGAAAGCCTGTGTGAAACAATGTAGAACGTAAGCGCTCTCACCCATCATCAGTATTGACACTATTTCCCTCGGGAGGTAGTCTGAAAAATCGTTCACATTTTCGTTTCGGGGGCACTTTACTTGAGAGCCTCAGTCCGGCTCAAGCCCTTCGAGGAGTTGAATGAAGCAAGAGTATTTTGTTCTCGAATTCGCCCATTCTGTAAACGGGCGACTCAAGCGGATTCAGTTCACCTATCGATCGCTCGCGTATTTCTTCGGCATTCTCTTCGTCGTCGCTGTTCTAGGTTTCGGAATGTGCTCCAGTTATCTCCGCATGACCCTGAAGGTCTCGCATTACAATCAATTGCGTGCCGATTTCGACCGCCTGCGCACGCGTTATCAGGAATTGCAGCGCGTTTCCCGGCAGCATACCGATCAGATGGCGTCCCTCGAAACGCTCGCGAGCGAAGTGACCGTCGCCTATGGCATTAACGGGCGTTCACGTTCACATCCCGTTCAGGCCGGAAATCCGGACCCGGCATTGGCGACCAACGTGAAGGAATCCATAGAGGAGTACAATTTTCTTAAGGGAGCCAGTTACGGCGACATCTATCGCCGTTATCCCTATCGCTGGCAATCGCACAACCAGCCGAGTCTCTGGCCTGTACACGGAGTTCTGCGAAGTTCCTTCGGCGGCAGGAATGATCCGTTTTCGGGAGAAGGCGCCTTCCATACCGGCATCGATCTGGCGGTCCCGGTCGGAACCCCTGTGCGTGTCACAGCCGACGGCGTCATCGCGACGGCGGGTTGGAGCGGCGACTATGGGAGGCTCGTCGTGGTGGACCACGGCAACGGCCTTCAAACGTATTACGCTCACCTCTCCCAGGCCCTGGTCGTTCCCGGTCAGGAAGTTCGCCGGGGTGAGGTAATCGCCTTATCCGGCGGTAGCGGCCGTGCGACCGGGCCGCATATCCATTACGAAGTGCGACTCGGCGGCACGCCTGTCAACCCCTATAAATACCTCGTGCGCCACGAAATCGCGCAAACCCGGACCTCCGAGCACAGCGATCTCGGTCTGTAGCGCAAAACGCCGCATCTACGCTAATCGGCCTCAGACAATAGCTCGCAACGCGTCGCTAACCGAGACAATTCTTCCCCCTTCGGAGTTCGCGAGTGAGAGTAAAGCTCGATCTCCGGTGACAATGAAGTTCGCTTTGGCTGCGAGTGCCGTCCCAATGACCACGTCATCGTCAGGATCGGACGCGAGGCGCGGAACTGGATCCGGTCGCACCAAGGCAGCCAGTTCAGCATATAAATCGACGAGCTGGTCAACTGAAAGCAACGAAGCGGCGATTTTCTTTTCGAACTTGGATCTCGAAAGGATGTCTGTTAACTCGGAAAGCAGCGGCGCGCTGGTGAAAAGCTTCGGGTCATCGCCCCGCCCAAAGTGGAGGAGCCTCCTCGGTGCCCCCTCCCATAGGAGGGCCGATGCAACTACATTGGTGTCCAACACCAAACGCATTAGCCGGAATTATGCGCACGCCTCTCGGCGCGCATGGCGGCAATCTCCTCGGACACCGCCTCGGGCGACATAACGTCCGGTTCATTTTCGGAAGCCATCCGGTCCATCGCCGAAAACAACTGATCGATATGTTTTGCTCTGAGCTGTGCGCGAAGCCATTTCTCTAGAAATTCGGGCGATAGCAGCCCGGCGCGTTGTGCTTCCTGTGCCAGTTGATCCGGCAATACGATCTTTACAGTCGTCATTTCCGTTCCAGGTTGACTTTCATCTCGGTGTGTTCCGGATTCCTTTTCTATGGCCAATTGTAGCGATTTACCTCACCGTCCCAAAATCGATCCACATGTGCAGCCACGCACATAGAACCCCATGGTGAAATTTAGCTAAGGACCTGCTTTTTGCATCTTCCATCTGTAGTGACTCCTCGCATGACCCGCAGGGCGATGCTGGCTGCCTTGCCGCTCGGCTTGACCGCCTCCGTCAATACCTCAAAAAAAGCCCGGACGCTGCCCCGTGTCGGCGAATTCTTTCGATTTCTCGACCCCACCACGGAAACGCCCGTCGTTCGTTTGACGAACCTCTCGAGCAACAGCTTCCTCCCTGCTGCTACCAACCGTTTCGTCTCCGTCAAAGATCGTTTTCTTGTCTTTTCTTCCGATCGCATGGGCAAGCCCACACCTTTTCATCTCGACCTGCACACCGGAATATTGGCCATGCTCGCGCCCACCTCGGAATTAGACCCCGCCTCTTTGTGCCTCGAAGAACGGCAAAGATTTCTCTATCTGCTCGACGGTGGCGCGCTCAAAGAGATCGCGCTCGCCAATAAACGCACGCGCGTCGTAGCCGATGGAGTGAGTGCATTCAGCATGACTGGCGCTGCTGTTTTCGTCGTCAAGCAGGGGCGGCTCGAGGTATTGAATGCCGCAGAGCCGCTGGCCGAAAACGTGAGCGCCTGGTGCTTGGTGCGGCCAGGTGGGGCCGGATGCGTCTTCGCCCGAAATCTAGCGGCCGCCGAGCGCGAATATTGGTACGTGGAGCGCTCCGGCGCAATAGTCAAAGGACCTGTGCTGCTGGCCCGCGGACCGATTTCGAATCCCTTCTGGTCTCCCGATGGCCGCTCTCTACTCTTTCTGCGTGATGTGCCAGGGCCGCAAGCCGTGTTTTCCGAAATTCACGAAGTCTTGCCAGAAATCCGCGAAGAGCGGCGCGTCGACAAAACCAGTCAGTTCGCCGCGTTCGCTCCGAACAGCGATGCCTCTGTCTTCGTGGGGGCCAGCCGCAGCAAGGCCCAGCCCACTCTGATTCTTCTCCTGCGCTCCACGCAACGCGAGCTCACCCTCTGCGAGCATCGCGCCAGCCATCCCGCTTCCGTTTCCCCGGTTTTCGCTCCCGATAGCCGCCGCGTCTACTTCCAAAGCGATCACGAAGGTAAGTCGGCCCTCTATTCCGTCAACGTCGAACTGCTGGTCGAACCCACACTCGCTACAGCTTGAAATTCTAAACAATCGCTGAAACCCGAGCGCGCCATCGTCCGTCTTTCTTGGCACTCGCGTGCTGGTGGAGAGGTCTTTGTGTATCTAAACGCGAGCAGACGCGCTTTCTGCGAGAGATTTCTTTTGGCCGTACTGCCGTTTGTTCCACTTACGGCCCAGGAAGATCGCAAGGCCAAAGACAAAGACTCCGCGGACACGCAGGTCTACGAACCGGGCGGCGACGTCAAGCCTCCCAAGCTCGTGCACTACGTCGAGCCAGACTTCTCGCCCGACTCCAAGGAAGCGTTTGTCGAGGGAACCGTCAAGATTTCCACCGTCATTTCGCTGGGGGGCGTTGTCACCAACCCTCGCGTCACCAGCGGACTGTCCGCCGCGGAAGATCGCAACGCGATTACAGCCGTTAAGCAATGGAAATTTCAGCCGGGAACCAGGAATGGCCGGCCCGTCAATGTCCACGTGACCATCGAAGTCAATTTTCACCTTCTGTAACGTCGTCCTCGCGCGGCCGGCGATTCCGCATCATCCGTGTCAGAAGCCACAGTGATACAGCCAGCGTGATGCCAAACAGGTAGAGACTCGCTGGTTCGGGGACCTCTGCAACGATTGGTGGCGAGCCAGGTGGCTCGATCAGTGGTGCTATCGGAATCGTGGGCGGTATTTGTCCCGGTGGCACATAGCCGCCTGTAATCGGCACAATCGGCAGAAAAGGGCCAATCGGAGCCCACACGGCCGGTGGCCCTCCCGCGTTGTTGCCGGTTGCCGGCAGATACGGCGCAAGCGTCGGCATCTCAAACGGCAATACCGGAAAGTTTTGGGCCAGTTCACCAAGCGGAGGTGCAGGCGCCAGCGTGACCTCACCTGTTTTGAGCAGTTCCGGACGGAATGCCGGCAGTGATAACATTCGCGCCATCGGCTCCTCCGCTGTCGTGTTCGGGGCCGCTTTATTCGACAGCCGGTTCCCACACCGCGTTCGCGCGAAATTCGTTCCGTCCGTCAACAAAACCTCGCCCTTCGGAATCCGAAGCCGTTTCCGCGTCCAGAAAACTCGATTGTGCAGCCGGTAGGAGACATACTGGTAACGCTCATCTGTCAGCGTCACTAGTCGGGCGTCGCGCAAATTGAAATCCCCGTAGTGCTCCCGTACTAGGCTGTCCTTATCCACGGCATAACGAAGCTCGGCCGCCGAATATGCCCCGCCCGCAATCACCGAGTAGGGATAATTCGGTCTCAGCGACCGCACCACTGCCGGAATGCTGGCGTTGTACGCCACCACAGCAGGACTGATGCCGCGCGAGACCCGGATCGCGAGCGAAACCTCCCTCACGCCCAATGCGCAGGTGAAAGCGAATAGACAAATCAGTAGCAGCCGTCGGATGAGCATTGCGCGCTACTGTACTTATCGAGTAAGTCGAGTAAGTTGCTTGAGTGCGCGCTGTTATTATTTCAACAGTTTTGTACTGGCTTACTCCCATCCGGTCGTGGGAGTGCGGTATCGAGCGACCGCCGCCTTCACGCCGTAATGCTATTCGAGGAAGAATCCCACTGCACTGTTTTCTTCCGGAAATACGACTCATTCGCCATGTGGCACGCGATGGCTGCATGATTACCGAATACGGCGTCCTCTGTCACCGGCTTGCGCGATTTCACCGCCCGGAAAAAATTCCAAAGATGCGGACGAACATCATCCCAATCATTTCCCTCAAAGATCGTATCGTTCGTGGTGATAGGCTGGCGTCCCAGCACCGCATCGTACTCCGGGTGTTCCGCATACCAGCGCTCTACGTACTCGGTGTACAGCTTTTCCGGGAAGCTGTGCGCGTAGTAGCTCGGCTCCGTATCCACGCCCGCCTGCGGCGAATAGCGCAGTTTGGATTCGGTAGCTTCAAGAACGCCCTTGGAACCCAGAAAGCGCGCCATTTCCGGCGTCTCGGAACCAAGGTCCAGACGTACATAAACCGGAATCCCGTGATATTCGAACAGCACGGCATGAAAATCCGGCATATTGCGGCCATCTTTCCAGCGGAATATCCCGCCCACCGCGGAGGCCGAACGCGGCGCCTCATTCCAACCGAGCGTCACCAGCATCCCGCTGATCAGGTGTACCATCAGGTCGCCACCCACGCCCGTTCCGTATTCCTTCCAGCATCGCCAGCGCGCAAAGCGGTATTTGTCGAACGGAATCTTCGGCGCGTCGTTCAGCCAGGTATCCCAGTCCAGGTTTTCGGGCGAAAGATCCGGCGGAGGCGGATACTCCCACGCGCCGGTCGGGTCGTTGCGCCCTAGCGTCAGCTCCACCATTTCGATGTCTCCAATCGCTCCATTCGTGTACAGTTCGTGGGCCTTGGCGCACAGTTTCGAGCTGACCCGCTGCGATCCGATCTGCACAATCCGTTTATTCGCGCGCGCCGCTTCCACCATGTCCGCACCCTGTTCGGCCGTGTGCGTCATCGGCTTCTCGCAATAAATGTCTTTACCCGCTTTGCACGCATCCACCACCACGCGCATGTGCCAGTGATCCGGAACCGCCGCAATCACGCAATCGATATCTTTGCGGTCCAGCAGTTCTTCATAGCGCCGCGTCGTGGGTAGATTCGCGTTGCCGGTAATTTCGCGCGCATGGACGTGCCGTCCGTCATACAGATCGGCCGCCGCGACGCATTCCACGCCCGGCAGAGTAATCGCATTGCGCAGCAGTCCAGTGCCTTGCATGCCGATCCCGATGATCCCCAACCGGATGCGGTCGCTCGCCGCAACCGGTCTCGAGCCCTCGCTAATCTGCGGCTTCCGCTAAAACGACACTCTTTGCAGCCAGCGCGCCGGCTGCCGCTGCACTGGCCCGCAAAAACTGCCGGCGTGGAATGACATTCTTCATGGATGTTCTCCCCTAAAAATGTAGCTCTATGCTTTCGGCGGCCAAGTCACGCGAGTGCCGCTATGCAATGCGAGATTGCCGATATGTCCCGCATTCGCCGCCGCGATGCCCGTCTCCACGGGCGCGTTCGGTGTTTTGCGCGTCCGCACGCAATCGAAGAAATTCTCCATGTGCGAAATCGTGCCGTCCATCGTGCTGCGCTCGCTCAGAATCGGGTTCTCTTTTGTGTTTTCCCGATAAATCTGAAAGCCCCCACGTGTAAGCTTCAGCGTTGCGTTCGTACCCCGGAACTCGAGTCCGCCGTCGTCGATCGACGAGACCATCGTTCCCTCATAGCCAACCTCGAAACCCGGATAGCGGAAGGCTGATTGAATCGTATCGGGACACTGCCATTCCTCGAAGACATACGAATCGCCCATGGTCTGTGCCACCTTCGGGGCATCGGTCTTCATCGCCCAATGAACGACGTCGATCCAGTGCGCGAACAAATCTGTCATCGCTCCGCCGCCGAAATCCCAATACCAGCGCCAGTAACGATACTTATCTTCGCTGAACGGCTGCTCCGGAGCCGACCCCAGCCACTGCTTCCAATCCAGCAGATCCGTTTCTATCGACTTTTCCGGCCCTCGCCGCTGATAATTCTGATACCAATACGTGCGCACCTGCGTCACGCGCCCGATATTGCCGCCCTGGATCAGTTCCACCGCACTCTGGAAATGAGTCCAGCTCCTCTGCTGCATCCCGCACTGCAGAACGCGCCGCGATTCGCGAACCGCCTGCGTGAGAACTTCGCCTTCCGCGATCTTGTGTGTGACCGGTTTCTCCAGGTACACGTCCTTGCCCGCCGCCAGCGCATCGCAGGCCACCTGCACGTGCCAGTGATCGGGAACCGCAATTATCACCGCATCGATATCTTTGTTATCGAGCACCTCGCGATACTCCACCGGAGTGGTTGCCGTGCCGTCGCTTCGCGCGCGAATCTCGTCCCGGTGCGGGCCGTACACATCGCATCCTGCCGCCAATTGGTAGTTGCCGGCCTCATCAGCCGAGTGCAGCAACTGCCGCATCCGCCCTCCGCAGCCGATCGCCCCCACGCGAATCGTATCGTTTGCTCCGAAGGCTCTGGCCGAAGCCGCGGCCGTCAGCCCCGCTGCCATTAAGAACGTACGGCGATTGGGTGCCATTTCCGAATCATCGTATCAATTCACCCGCAACAAACCCCAGGGCAGGGAAGGCGCGCGCAGGTCCCATGAACCGCTGCGCTATCCTCGCGGAAACAACCGCGCATCCGCATGCGTCGGATCGGGTGGCAACTGAATCGTCCGTTGCATCGCGAAGGCTTCGTCAATCAGCGCGGAAAGCAGCTCCGGAAACAGAAGCGCTAGGCTCGATGCCTGCCATAGGTAATAACCAAACGAGCCCGGGCACGGATTCACCTCATTCAGCCATAGCTCGCTCGTCGCGCTGTTGCACAGGAAATCGATTCGTGGCGCGCCGGTGCCGTATATCACCGAAAAACAACTCTTCGCCCATTCGTGAATCGTCGCGGCGAACTCTATTTCGACCGGCGGATTCAGCTCGCGCGTCAGCGAAAGCATTCCCTCGCTGATCGTTCCCGGCTGCTTCGTGCCCGATTTGCTCCCGCCGCTGCCCGAAAGATACTTTGCCTTGAAATCCAGCAGCTCTTTTTGTGCTTTCGGGCGTTCGATCGCCGATGTTTCTACTCCGCGCGCGCCATTGCGCACCGCCACGTTATATTCGACGAGGTTCTCAACAAACGGCTCGATAATCGCATGCGTATCCAGCCGAAAAATCACCGATAATGCGCCGCGCACTTCCTCGAGGTTTCCCGCGCGTGCCACTCCGATGCTCGATCCCAGATGCAGCGGCTTCACGATCACCGGAAAAAGCAAATGGCTCAGCGCTCGCTCGATTTCCTGCGCGCCGGGCATGAGCCCGCTCGCCGGCCGCTCCAGCAACGCGTCCGGTAATAAGCGAATTCCCGTTCCCGCCAGCACGCGCTTGGTCGCCGCTTTATCCATGAACACGGTTGAACCCAGCGGTCGCATCCCCGTGTACGGCACGTTCGCGAGCTCGAGCAATCCTTGCACGCGCCCGTCCTCTCCGAACAGACCGTGAAAGGCGAGCAGCGCCACATCGAACTCGACCGGCTTGGGTTTGCCGAAAACGCCTCCGCCTTTCTCCGGCAGCAGCCTACCGCGCCCATCCACTTGTGGCCAGCTATCCAGCCTCACCGCTTCGAGCGTCTTCAGAATCGCTTCTTTGGGAAGATAGTTGGCGCGGTTCCGCAGCGCGTCGCCCGTAAACCACTTTCCATCCGTCGCAACGTAGACTGGAAAAGAGCTGAAGCGGTCTTGATCCAGCGCTTCCAGCGCCTGGAGGCCTGTAACCACGCTGACGTCGTGTTCCGGAGAACGGCCGCCGAAAAAAACGGCCACTCGCGTTTTCATAATGGGTGATTGGAATCGGCGTGTTGCGCGCCTCGCAGGCCGCAATAGAACGTCGAAGTGTCCACTCTAGCAAAGCGACGGAAATTCTCGTGCAATATACTCTCGAATCCGGAAGTAAACTGGCCGTCACGTCCGTTGGAACGCCGCAGCCGGACCGTCCGCATCTCATCTGGGGTCATGGCTGGGGCCAGTCCGGCGCCGCTTTCGTACCTTTGGCCGAGACCCTGAAGCCCTTTGGGTCGTCATCGGTGCTCGATTTCCCCGGCTTCGGTAATTCGCCCGTTCCACCAGCGACATGGGGCACCGCCGAATACGCCGATTCGCTCGCCGAGTGGATCGCCGCTCTACCCGTCAAAAAACCTATCTGGATCGGCCATAGTTTTGGGGGCCGCGTTGGAATTCAGCTCGCCGCTCGCCATCCGCAGCTTCTATCGGCCCTCGTGCTCATCGCCGCTGCCGGCCTCCGTCGCCGCCGCAGCACAATCGAAACCCTGCGCTTCCATGTGCGCAAAACCGCCTTCAAAACCGCTCGTCGCTTTGTCCGCGAAGGACCTCAGCTCGACCGTTTGCGTCAGCGTTTCGGCAGTCCCGACTATCGCTCCGCGGGAGCCATGCGCCCCATCCTCACTCGCATCGTAAGCGAGGACCTCTCGCCCCAAGCCGCCGCGATTCGTTGTCCCACGCTGCTGATCTATGGAAGCGCCGATACTGAAACGCCTCCCGAAATCGGCCGCCGCCTGGCTGCTCTGATCCCGCACTCCGAGCTGGCTCTACTCGAAGGCTTCAATCATCTCTCCATCCTGTCGGAAGGCCGGCACCAGCTCGCTCTGCGCATCCGAAAATTCCTGGAGCGTCTCCGCTCATGATGAAGTACATCGTCGCGCTTGCCTTTCTGGCCTTCGCCTCGCGCCGGCTGCGTACCTACCTGCACATTTATCAACAGGAAGAATATGATTCGGTCCGGTTTCTGCGCTGGCTTATCACCCGTTTTGCCATTGATACGCGCGTCACGCTCGCCATCGCAGTGATTGCTGGATTGCAAATCGCGATCGTCCTGTCTCCCTTCTTTGCCCAAGTCTTTGCAATCGCTTCGTTTCTAGCGTTCTTCGCAGTCGAAAAAGATCCCGCCAAGGTCTCCAAAAAAAAGCTGGTGATGACGTCTCGCGCGAAACGCGTGTATTACTGTGCGCTCGGAATTCTTGCTCTTGCCGCTCTCTCGACCACGCCAGAGCTTCTGTTTTGGATTGCGTTCATTCAACTCATCCCCATCGTGCTGGTGCTCGGCAATCTCGTTACGCTTCCCTACGAGCAGAAGATTCAAAAACGCTTCTGGTCGGAAGCGCACGCCAAATTGCGATCGTTGAAGCCAACCATCATCGGAATCACCGGCTCCTATGGCAAAACCTCCACCAAGCATCTGCTCGGACACATTCTCGAAATGCAGGCGCCCGCGCTCATTACACCGGGAAGCGTGAACACGCCCATGGGCATTGCGCGCGTGGTGCGCGAGCAACTCGGCTCGCATCATCGTTTTTTTGTCTGCGAAATGGGTGCCTATGGTCCCGGCTCCATTGCGCGTCTCTGCGAGCTCGCTCCGCCCGATCTGGGCGTTATCACTGCCATCGGCATGGCGCACTATGAGCGCTTCAAGACGCTCGAGACAGTCGCCAGCGCCAAATTCGAGCTCGCCGAAGCCGTTGCCGCCAAAAAAGGAACTGTGATTCTAGCCGAGCAAGTCCTCGGTCTCGAACCCGCGCGGCGCTTTGTCGATCATTATGGTCAGAACACGCTCATCGTCGGGCGCGGTCCCGGCGCCTCCATCCGGATGGTGTCTTCGGCCCAGACGGAGTCCGGCATTGAGGCCGAAGTCATCTGGAATAATATACCCGTCCACTTGAAGGCGCCCATCTACGGTGAACATCACATCTCCAACATGGTGCTCGCTTTCGCGACCGCTTGCACGCTTGGTGTCGCGCCTGAAGACGCAATTCTCGCTCTCGCGTCCGCGCCCCAGATCAGTCATCGTCTCGAGCTCAAAACAGGTCCCGCCGGCGCCCGCATGATCGACGATGCCTATAATTCCAACCCGGCAGGCTTCGCCTCGGGCCTGCGCCTTCTCGCGGAATTAAGCGGAAACGGCGGTCGCCGCATTCTGGTCACGCCCGGCATGGTCGAGCTTGGTCCCGCTCATGATGACGAACACCGAAAAATCGGCGAGCTCGCCGCAAACGTCGTTGACGTGCTCGTACCTGTCGTTCCGGATCGCGTCAAAGCTCTGACGGCCGCCTATCGGCGCGCAAATTCAACCGGTATAATCGTGCCCTTCGCGAATTTCGCTGGCGCGCAAGCCTGGCTGCAAACGAATCTGCGTCCCGAAGATATCGTCTTGCTCGAGAACGATCTGCCTGACGTGTACGAAAAGAAACTGCGCCTCTGAGCGCGCGCGGTTATTTCAGATTTTCAGTCGGCTCCATGTAGCCGACCAGACCGGTCGAGTCGTAGTACGCGATCGACCCATCGGCGAAATTATGCGTCACGATCGACCGCCGGGTCAGCGATTTGTCCTTGCGGATACCGCCGCCGTGCAGCAGATTCTCATGCCAGATCAGCACTGTACCGCGTTTGGGCCGATACGTCACTTTCTCGAATCCGCCCGCCTCAATCATCCGTCTCCACAGCGGTAGCACTCTGCCGTTGAACGCACTCCAATCGGCACGCGATTTTCCAAGTCCCATATTGCTCACGTACACGCGCGGCAAACGGTGGGTTCCCTTGAAGACCTCGAGTTCGCCCGAATTGGGCTGAATATCTTCAAGCGCAATCCACACGCCGCACATGTAACCCGCCGGAAAAGAGGTCAGGTGGACCGTGTCTTGATGTGCCGGCTGCTCGCTTCCAAATACATATGTCAAACTCTGGCACGGCCGCGCCTGCGATTCGAAAATGAGGCTCAGGAGCCGCAGAATTTGCGGGTGTTTCCAAAGTTGCCTCACGCCGGGGTACATGTGGTGCAGGTTGTGAATGCGCTGGCTGCTGCCGTATTCATAGCCTTCCACTTTTTTCGCTACGGCATCGTCGATCTCGCTGTTGATTTGCTGCACCAATGCCTCGCCAAGCACATTCTCGAGAATCATGTAGCCGTTTAGCAGGAAATCCTGCAGTTGCCCCGCTTCCGCCTCGGAAATTTCGCCTTTGGCCAGCCGCTCGTCGATGTGTTCGAATGCATCCTCCCGGTCGAACCAGGGCGTCAGGCTCTCGTCCTGGTAGTCGTACATCGTGCTGTCGCATGGGCCGTCGATCACCACTGGTGTGCCGAAACTTCGCAGACTTTTCCGTACCTTTTCGGCCAGCGGGCTCGTATTTGCAATCGTCAAGGCCACTGAATCGCGCCACAAAGTCTTGCCCGCGCCATCGGACAACGAAAACGAAATCTCCGTAGGGCCGTTCGGAATCAGGTGAGAATTGACCGCCAGCCACAGATCCAGAACCGATTCCTGGAATACGATCCGCTTCGTCAATAGCGGAGCTGGATTATGAGACGCCGTGACGCTCAGCGTGTAGTCGCTCCGCGGCGCTCCATTCGAGAGGTCCGTGAGCACCACGTTGAACGAGATGAGTGCGCTCATCGCTTTTCCGGTGTTGTAGAGGCACGCCAAGGCAGCGTGAACAGGTTGCTGTTGCGCTTCGTCTGACCTGGGCGGGGTTGTTGCAGAAGTCGACATGAGTTGCCAATCCTTACCGAACTAACTCGGCTCGCTTCACGGAATGGAGCCGGCAGAGGGACTTGAACCCCCGACCCGCAGTTTACAAAACTGCCGCTCTGCCAACTGAGCTATGCCGGCCCAACAAGCGATTTTCTGGCTGCTTTCTTGGAGCGGGAGACGAGAATCGAACTCGCAACCAACAGCTTGGAAGGCTGTGACTCTACCATTGAGTTACTCCCGCTTTGGCGTCAACTATTTACGTTGTACCACGCTGTGCCAAGATGTGCCCGGATGTACTCGTCTGCGCGAATTGGCACAAAATCTGCATAAAGCCCGACCGCTCGTCGATTGCGCTTCTAGATAGCGATTCAGGCGCGTTTTCACGACGCCCACGATAGCATGAGTAGATGCGCTGGAGACGGCCGGCCAGGAACTCTCCCATCGAGAGCCACGAATGACAACGACTCGAAGTGGCTGGTCCGCTAACCGGTGTCGAAGAAATCAGTACACTGGAGAATATGAGGCAGCCTGTTGAGCTTGTCGGGCCTGGCGTTACCTCGGAAGAGATTGCAGCTTATTTCGGTATAACGCCGGAGCGTCAAGCAGAGATCCGTGAGCTTTTCCGATCGTATCACGAAAAGAACGCTCGTCAGAACGGTGCAAAAAGCAAGCGTCAAGGGAACAAAGCTGCAAGCAAGAAATCCACGTCGAGAAAGTAGGCGATTGAGCGTCCCGTCCGTCCGCGAGGACTACGTGTTTCTCAATCTGCCCTATGACACGGCGTTTGAGCCCCTCTACCTTGCATACATTGTGGGAATCACCGCGTTTCGGTTGTTCCCTCACACAACCCTGGAGATCCCCGACACAACTCGGCGTCTCGATCGCATTCAGGCGCTTCTGCACGAGTGCCGCTACTCCGTTCACGATTTATCCCGAGTCCAAGTCTCCCGCACCACCCGCGCACACCTCGTTTCAACATGCCTTTTGAACTTGGGCTCGCAGTGAGTTGGAGCACTTTGAATTCCGACCGGCATTCCTGGTTCGTCTGCGATTCGGTCCCGCATCGCATTCTCAAGTCGATGAGCGATCTTGCCGGAACAGATATCAACATTCACGAAGGAACCGTTCAAGGTGTCATGCGCGAGCTGTGCAACATGTTCGTCCGGCATTCTGTTCGGCCCGACGTAACGGAGATGATGAGAACGTACGTCGCGGTCCGGTCCCAATTGAGCCGACTGCGGCGGAAAACCGGAGCTCGCAGCCTGTACGAGCCTCGGATATTCGTGGAGCTTTCGTACGCCGCCGCTGATCTAGCTCACAAATTAGTCTAGAGTCTCGCGCGGTCGAGGGTGTTGCAACTTGCAACGATTACCGCGAACACGATCGACTATCACGTCCGGAAAAGGTTATTCATACATTGGGGGCCCTTGACCTTCCCCGTGTACACCATTTGCTGCACATGTGCAAAAATAACGCAGCACCTGTTGCATTCTTGATGTAGCCCATGAAAGAATATGGGCGACTTTTGGGGAGGAAGCCGGACGTGTTTACCCATATTGCTATTTGGGCCGCTCTTTTGGCCACGTCTGTAAGCGCCGCGGATACGGCGCACGAACACGTCGAGCAACGCGTCGACGCGGTTTTCGCCGATCTCGAAACGCCGCGTTCGCCGGGGTGCGCCCTCGGGGTTTTTCGCGACGGGCGCGTCATATACACAAAAGGTTACGGACTGGCCAGCGTTGAACTGAATTCCCCGATTAATCCCCAGACCGTTTTCGACATCGGATCGACATCCAAGCAGTTCACCGCTTCCAGCATCTTGCTGCTGGAGCAAAAAGGCAAACTCTCAATTAACGATGATGTGCGGAAGTATATTCCGGAATTGCCCGATTACACCAAAAACGGCGGTCACAAAATCACGATTCTCAACTTGCTCAATCACACGAGCGGACTGCGGGATTACCTGGCGCTGTTGCAACTTTCCGGCGTGAGCTCCGATAGCGTGACAACCGATGATGATGCACTGGCCCTCATCATCCGGCAAGCGAATCTGAATTCTAATCCAGGGAGTGAATTCGCGTACAGCAATACAGGATTTTTTCTTCTGTCTGTGATTGTGAAACGGGCGAGTGGAATGACGCTAAGAGATTTTGCATCCAAAAATATCTTTCAACCACTGGAGATGACTCATACGAGTTTCCGTGACGACCACACCATGTTAATTCCCCATCGTGCATTGGCCTATGATGCCGGTGAAAAGGGCAGCTATAAACTGAATGTCTCTTATTACGAGCAACTGGGCGACGGCGCCGTACACACGTCAGTTGAGGATCTTGCGAAATGGGATGCGAACTTTTATACCGGACGGGTCGGGGGCAGGAGCTTTCTCGACGAACTACAGCAAACCGGCAAACTGGATAGCGGGAAGGCCCTAGACTATGCCAAGGGCTTATTCATTCAGAATTATCGCGGGCTGCGCGCCGTGAGACATGGGGGTGCCTGGGGTGGCTATCGGGCTGAGCTGTTGCGCTTTCCCGATCAACATTTTTCGGTCGCGTGCCTTTGCAACGTGGGAAATGCGAACCCCGAGAAGCGCGCAAATCAGGTGGGAGAGATTTACCTTAGCCGGCTCATGAAACCGGAAGAGTCTGCGGCCCGCACCAACAACAACGCTAAGCAACAAGGCTTGGCACTCAGCTCGGAGCAGATGGCGGCTGTTGCGGGAACATATCGCGATCCGGCGTCGAAAAACGTAGCACGAATTTTGATAAAAGACGGCAAACTGAAAGTCGAGATCTACGGCAGCACCTTTGGATTGCGTGCGCTGAGTCCCACGGAGTTTCTGCTGAGCGGCTTTCCAGTAGACGTTAAACTGACGTTAGAATTAGCAAGCGATCCTACTAACCGCGTGATGAAAATGAGCGGCGATGAAGCGATCGCAGCAACTTATCAAGGTGTTACAGAGTTTGTGCCGTCTGCGGACGAGCTAACCGCATACGCGGGAGATTTCAAGGCTGATGAACTTGCTGTTATCTATCGGCTGCGTGCTATGGACGGAAAGCTAAAGCTCGTGGAGATAGCAGACGCTGCGGGCATGCCCCATACGGGAATGCCCACTCCTGAGACCCTTCGTCCGGCGATCGTTGATGAATTCGCAATTAGCGACCAGGGGATTACGATTCATTTCTCAAAGAACGCAAAAGGTGAGATTAGCGGATTCGACCTCGACGCGGGCTTAACGCGGGGCATACAATTCTCACGCACCGCCCAGTTGGGAAACAGTCCGACTACCTTCTGATTCCAAAGTGTTACCCTGAGCGATTTATGCGACCACAAAAACTTTTACTCGCAGTTACTGCAGTTTGCTCTTTTTCGATTCCAGCATGGCCGCAGGCATTCACTCTGGAGCAAGTATTGAGTTCCCCATTTCCTTCTGAACTCACGGCGGCCAAACGGGGCAGCCGTGTGGCTTGGCTCTTCGACGCCAAGGGTGAGCGCAACGTATGGGTGGCGGATGGGCCCGACTTTGCGCCTACAGCGCGCCAGGTGACTCACTACACGGGCGATGACGGGCAGCCGATTGCCAGTGTGCGGCTGACACCCGACGGCAAAACGGTTCTTTATGCGCGCGGAAGCGAGCTGAATGAGCAAGGCGACAGCGCCGACCCGGATCACAATGGTCACCAGCCCAAACAACAAGTCTGGGCAAAAGATGTGGATGCGGCCGATGCTCCACGCGTCCTGGGAGAAATGGGCTGTCCGGAAGAAGGTTGCGAGGATATTGAAATTTCCCCTGACGGGAAATGGGCGACGTGGGCAGCAAGGAAGAAGCTATGGCTCGCGAGCGTGGACGGCAAGCAGCAAGCAAAAGAGCTGGCCTACATTCGCGGCGACCCTACCGAACCCAAATGGTCTCCGGATTCGAAAAGCATAGCGTTCGTCAGCGATCGCGGCGACCACACATTGATCGGTGTTTATGATATCGGCGGTCAGCCCCTTCGCTATCTTGCACCCAGCGTGGATAAAGACGACCTGCCGCGCTGGTCCTCCGACGGCAAGTGGATCGCATTCGTGAAGACTGCCGGCACGGAGCAGAAAGAGCCGCTAATTCCAGTACGGCCGAGGCCCTGGGCGATTTGGATTGCCGACGCAAGCACGGGACAAGGACACGAGGTTTGGCATAGTGGCATCGCGCCGCGCGATTCGCTGCCCGAACTAACTGAAAATGGCTCGTTTTCTTTCGCCCACGATCACATCGTCTTTGCCTCTGAACAGGACGGCCGCAATCATCTTTATTCCATCCCCGTCGCAGGGGGCGCGCCGGTGCTGCTCACGTCCGGCGACTTCGATGTCGAAGACGTGGTTCTCAGTCCCGACCGGGAGCGTGTCGTCTATAGCTCCAACCAGAATGACGTGGACCGGCGTCACATCTGGCGCGTTTCGGTGGAGGGCGGGCAGCCGCAGCAGGCGCTCACCCAGGGAGACACCATCGAGTGGTCGCCCGTGGTCACAGGCGATAACAACAGCATTATGTGCCTGGGCTCGAGCGCAAGGTCGCCCGCCATGCCGTACGTGCTCACCGGACATGATCGCGAGATGATTGCCAGGCAGTCACTCCCCAAAGATTTCCCCAGTGCGCAACTAGTTACGCCGCAGCAGGTGATCTTCAAGAGCGAAGACGGAGTAACTTTACACGGACAGCTTTTTGTCCCCACCAACGCAGAAAACAAGAAATTACCGGCCTTGGTTTTTATGCACGGCGGACCGATTCGCCAGATGCTGCTCGGCTTTCATTACATGGATTACTACCATGATGCTTATGCCATGAACCAGTACCTCGCCAGCCGTGGGTACGAGGTGCTCTCAGTGAATTACCGTCTTGGCGTCATGTATGGGCGCGATTTCCGCGAGGCGCCTAATACCGTGTGGCGGGGCGCAGCCGAATACAAGGACGTGGTTGCCGCGGCGAAATATTTGCAGTCACGCCCGGACGTCGATTCGCAGCGCGTCGGTTTGTGGGGCGGATCGTACGGCGGGTTCCTGACCGCCATGGGTTTGGCGAAGAACTCCGATATCTTCAAGGCGGGCGTCGACTTTCATGGCGTCCACGATTGGTCGGTCTTTCTGACCCAGCGGCCGGAGTTTGGCAATCTGGCACTGCGGCCTCCGGATATGGACGCTGCCGTGAAGCTGGCGTGGGAATCGTCTCCTGACGCATACATAGAAACCTGGCGCTCGCCGGTGCTGCTGATTCAGGGTGATGACGACCGCAATGTTCCGTTCGAGCAGACGGTAGATTTGGCACAGCGGCTCCGCGATCATCATGTGCCCTTTGAGCAACTCGTATTCCCCGACGAGATTCATGGATTCCTGATGTGGAACAGCTTTGTCAGGGCTTATGGAGCCACTGCCGATTTCTTTGACCGCACGCTGAAACAAGGCGAGCCGATCGGCGAAGGAGTGCGGAGCAGGTTCTAGAGCCGAAGCGCGAACCAGGGGCGGCGACTTACAAGAGGAGTGCAAAACATAGGCCATGAAGATACGAATAGGGATTCGATTTCCGAGCACGCAGAGATTGCAGAATGGTTGTTCGCAATTCGCTGCAGTCAGTACGCTGCTGATACTGCTTGTTACCGTTGCCCTCTTGCCCGTCCCCATCCGTGGCCAATCCTCTCTCGCTGCGACGGATATCTCCGGTTCGTGGGCCGGGACGCTCGGGGCTGGGCAGAACCAGTTACATCTCGTCCTCACCCTGAAAAAATCGGACAGCGGCGAATATTCTGGCGAGCTCAACAGCGTGGATCAGGGTGCGGTTCTGCCCATCGATTCCATAACCGTGCAGGACAAGAAAATTAGATTCGAGGTGAAACGCGTGGGCGGCGTTTATGAAGGTACCATCGACAAGGAAGGTACCGAAATAAACGGCACTTGGGCCCAGGCGAATGTGCCGGCCCAACCTTTGTCCTTCCACCGCACGAAAGCGGCTCAGCCGTCAACGCCGGCGGCGGTCGTACCTTCGGGCCCAAAGGAGAAGCCGATAAGCGTTCCACTGGATATTGTTGTCCCGATTGCCCCCACTGCATTTAAGGCCGACGGCAACACGAACCTCGTTTACGAACTCCACATTGTGAACATGAGCGAATGGGATTGCACCCTGGAGCGGATTGAAGTTGTTACGGCTGATTCTTCTGTCCAATCGCTCGCGTCTTTTGCCGGCGACACTCTCCAAAGCATGATTGCTCGGCCAGGTCTGGAGGTGAAAGAAAGTTCCAAGTTCGGCGCCGGAACGGAAGCGGTCGTTTTCGTGTGGGTAACGCTTGACGGGTCCCGAGCCGTACCGCCAGCGATTCGACACCGGGTCAGCGTAAAGCTCGGTAGCTATCCGGAAGAGCTGACGGTGGAGACGAATCCACTTGCCGTCCACACGGGTCCCATCGTTATCAGCGCGCCTCTGAAGGGCAATCACTGGCTGGCTGCGAATGGGCCATCGAACGCGTCCGGGCACCGTCGCGCTTTAATTCCCATCGATGGACGAGCGGCCATTGCACAGCGGTTTGCAATCGATTGGGTAAAGCTGGGCACCGAAGGCAAGACCTATCAAGGCGACCCACGGGACAACAAGAATTACTTCGCGTACGGGTCCGAGGCTCTGGCCGTCGCCGATGGCATCGTCACGGAAGTCAAAGATGGGATCCCGCAAAATGTTCCGGGCATTGACTCTCGCGCCGTGCCGATCACGCTCGAAACGGTGGGCGGCAATCACGTGATTCTGAACATTGGCAACGGATGTTATGCCTTCTACGCGCATCTTCAGCCAGGCTCAATTCGCGTCAAGCTCGGGGACAGGGTACATCGCGGGCAGGTGCTTGCTCTGGTTGGAAACACCGGAAATTCGACGGAACCACATCTCCATTTCCACATCTCCAATGCGAGTTCGCCCTTGGGGTCCGAAGGGCTGCCGTACTTGTTATCCTCCTTTGAGGTAGAAGGCAAGGGCTGGACCTGGAAACCTTCTGATGCAAAAGGTGCGGCTGAAATGCACAGAATGGAAATTCCCCTCGAAAACGAAGTCGTTCGTTTTGCGTCGCGCCCCTGACATTGCTGTCGGCTAGGGCTCGAGCGGGCGGTTTGCAACATATATTGCAGCTGCCGCCGCTTCTCTGATATGCTGCGGCATCGAACTGGGGTCCGCGCCCGGTTCAGAGATAGACATGCCCGTGTCAGGTAAGGAACACGATCCCATTCCGGCGAGATATCCGACCGAACTCGAGATTCGCTTCGCGCAATCTCAGCCGAACTTAAACGGAAGCCGCCGCGATTTGATCCGGTCCATTCTAGAGCATCCGGAAGATAATTATTTCCTTTCTTCCAGGGAGCTCGCCAAAAGATACAACGTGAACGCGGCCACAATTGTGCGTACAGTCCAGGCTCTTGGTTATGATCGATTCGCCGATTTCGCCGCCGATCTGCGGAACCATTTTGTCACACGCATTACGCCTTATACTGTCATGCGCGCAACCGCGCGTGACAGGCGCCCCTTGGCTGACCGGATTCGCCGCAACATTGAGCGGGATATGGAAAATCTGACGGCTCTGTTGGCGGGCCTCGATACCAGTGGCATCTTAACGCTCGCAAGACGTATTCAAAAATCGCGACGCGTCACCGTGATCGGCGTAGACTTTGCCGCGTTTCTGGCTGGGGCGTTTGCCTATAGTCTCCGCGTACAAGGGTTCGACTCCGATGCGCCGACGGGGAGCTCCGGCAACTTGCGGCACACCGTCAACCTGCTCGACAAAAGCGACCTCCTGATTGCCATTAGCTTCGGACGGTGTCTGCGCGACACAGTCGACAGCGTTCGGCACGCCAAATCGCGCGGCGTATTCACGTTCGGCATTACCGATAGCGAGGTCACTCCGATTGCTCGATTCTGCGATCAACATGTCGTGACCCCAATATCAAGCACTGTATTTACCGGCTCGTATGTCGCGCCGTTGGCCGCGGTAAACGCCATTGTTTCCGCTGTCGCCCACATACACCCGAAGCGAACGCTCGAGCGCCTGCGCCGGAACGAACAGGAGTACACTTCGGGCGCACGATGGTATCAGGATCACGACGGCGATCGCAGGCATTCTTGAGGGTCGCCGCTTCCTGCTAAGACCGGCGATTAAGCCGGGGACGCTCGGGGGCCGGGCCCCGCCTACAACGCGCCACAACAGAGACTTGACAAGTGTGCAACACTTGATGCACACTCGCTTTAATCAATCGACGCGGAAATCCGCTGCTTCGAGCTTCGCCGGTAGTCTACACCCGGCGGATACGCCGGGGCAAGCGGCCCTTCCGAAAAGGGGCAGCTATGTTCAACTTTCGCGCTGCGGCGTTCGTTTCACTTTGGGCTGGCGTTCTGATTCTCAGCGCCATCCCGGGCTCGGCCCAAACCTCCGGCACGGGCGCGCTCTCCGGCACCATCCTGGATCCTTCCGGCGCCCTGGTCGCAGGCGCTCAGGTGAAGGTCGTCAACCAAGCCACAGGTGAGATACGCACCACCGTCTCACAGGGCAGCGGCAATTACATCGTTCCCTTGCTGCCTCCCGGCTCCTATCGCATCGAAACCACCAAGTCGGGGTTCAAGGTCAGTATCCAGGAAGGCGTGCAGATCGCCGTCACCGAGACGGACGCTGTGGTTACCCATCTCGAGATCGGCCAAACCAACCAGCAATTGACGGTCGCCGCCTCGGCCGAACAGCTGCAAACCGACACGACTGCGCTAGGTCGCGTTACTTCCGGCGAGGTAATCAACACGCTGCCTCTGGTGACGCGCAATTTTACCCAGATCATCGGGCTCAATCCCGGCATCTCGACCGATGTGGAGAACGCCGCTGCCCTGGGCCGTGGCACCGATGCTACAGTCGGCGGCGCTCCTGCGACAGTTGCGCACGGCAGCACGACCGCGGATAACAACTTCCAGATGGATGGCGTCAACGCCAACGACATCGAGGCCAGCGGCCACTTCAGCGGTGGCATCGCGATTCCGAATCCCGACGCCATTGAGGAATTTAAAGTCCAAACCGGACAGTACGATGCCTCGTCCGGCCGCGACGCCGGCGCCAACGTCAACGTCGTCACGAAGAGCGGGACCAATCAATTTCATGGGAGCCTGTGGGAGTACTTCCGTAATGAGAAGCTGAATGCCAATGACTTCTTCTTGAACGAAACCGGCCAACCCCGAGGAATTCTTCGCCAGAATCAGTTCGGAGGCACCTTTGGCGGCCCCATTAAGAAGGACAAAATCTTCTTTTTCGGCTCCTACCAGGGTACGCGTCAACTGAATGGCCTCGGTTCCCAGTGTTCCACTGCGTTTTCAAGCCCACCCCTTACCAATGACCGTTCCGCCGCGGCGCTCGGCGCGCTTTTCGCAGGTCAGACGGGTGCCGCGGGCGGGACTGCGGTCGCCCCCGACGGGTCAAATATCAATCCCGCTGCGCTCGCGCTCCTCCAGTACAAGCTTCCGAATGGGCAATACCTCATTCCCACGCCTCAGACCATCAATTCGACACAGGCGTTCGATGTTCAGGGCTTCTCGGCATTCAGCATCCCCTGTTCCTACAGCGAAGATCAGTACGTCGCGAGCGGCGATTATCTGCAAAGCGAGAAAAGCAAGTTTTCCGTCAGGTTCTTTCTTGCCAACGATAACCAGGACGTGACTCTTCCCGCTACCAACCTGGGAGGGCCCACCGCGCCCGGTTTCCCGGCCCTCACCGATACGCGTTTTCGCAACATCAGCTTTTCGCACAGCTATGCTTTCAGTCCCGTTTTGTTCAACCAACTCGATTTCGGCTTCCACATCACGCACGTAAATCTCAAACAACAGGAAGCGTTCAACTTCTCCGACGTCGGCGTTAACACTCCGGCATTCGACAACACAATTCCGGAAATCGTACTCAACGGAGCCATGACGCTGGGCGGAAACGGGCAGGGTCTGTTACTCGACCAAGGCGCCTATACTCTGAACGATTCTCTTTCATACACGCTGGGGCGCCACTCGCTGCGCTTCGGCGGCGGAGTCACTCGTTATCAGAACGACCTTACGGATTTTCATTACCTCGCCGGCTTATATTTCCTGAGTTTCCCCGATTTCCTGCTCGGAATGAGCGCTGCCCAGAACGGCAGCCCTTTCAGTAACGTTTACCTCTCGATCGACGTTCCAGCCCTTTTCGATCGCCGCTGGCGCATCTGGGACGGCGATGCCTTCATTCAGGACGATTTCAAAGTTACTCCGCGCCTGACACTCAATCTCGGATTCCGTTATGAGCGGCTCGGCGATGAAGGCGATAATCTGGGCCGCAACAGCGCTTTCAATTTCGGCTTGGCGGATCCAAATCCTCCCGCAACCGGCACCCTCAACGGATTTGTTGTCCCCTCCAATTACACGGGAACGATACCTCCCGGTGTCACGCAGATCGGCAACAATCTAGGCATCAACGGCGACGGCCAGAACACCTGGAATCCCCGCCTCGGTTTTGCCTACCGGCTCCCCCGCACCGAGCGGTTTGTGCTGCGCGGCGGTTATGGCATCTTTCACTCGCGTATCACCGGCCAGCCGTTTCTTCAGTTGATCTTGAACCCCCCATTCGCGGACATACGTGAGACACAGGGTCCATTCAACGCTGCAGCTAGCTTGCAGAACCCGTTTCTTCCGGCGCCCACTCTACCGGCCTTTACGCCGTATTCCCCCACGACGAGCCTCGACACAACTACCTTTGCAGCCAATTTTCGGCCTCCCATGTTGCAGACCTACAATCTGAATCTGCAAACCCAGCTCGCCAAAGATTTCGTGCTTGAAATCGGATATGTGGGACAGCGTGGCCTGCACCTCGTCAACGAACGCTCTTTGAACCAGGCTTATTCGGCAAGCCCGCAGAATCCGGTCCGCGGCGAAACCACCAACACCGTCGCCAACCTCCCGCTGCGTGTTCCCATCGAGGGTTGGACCCCCACCGGTATCGATGAGATCGAGTCCGCGGGCGCCTCCTGGTACAACGATGTCGAGGCAAGCCTCAACAAACGCTTCAGTAACGGCCTGCAATTTCTGGCCGCTTACACCTTCGCTCGCGATCTCGCTACCGATACCGGAATTAGCGACGGCCCCAACGGCGGTTTGGCGTACGGCGATCAGAACCACCCGAACCTTCGCTACGGTCCGGATGAGTTCATCCGCGAGCATCGCCTCGTCGTCAGCTACGTATACGAGCTGCCTTGGCTGAAAAACTCGAAATCGTTTTTAGGCCAGATAGCCGGCGGATGGTCCGTTGCTGGAGTCACTACCGTTCAGTCCGGTCATCGGCTTACAATCTACAACCTCAATAATGTGAACAACGTTTTCGGCATCACTCTTGACCGCGCTCAACTCGCACCCGGCTGTACTTATGGCCAGCTTGTAACTCCTGGTTCTATTCAAAGTAAGTTGAACAATTACTTCAACACAAGCTGCCTGGCTCCGCCGCCAATAATCGGGGATGACGGTATTGGCACCGGTTTCGGTAACAGCGGCGTCGGCATCGTAACCGGCCCACCGCAGGATAACTGGGACGTTTCGGCGCTGAAGCACTTCCTCCTCGGCTGGCCGAATGAGAAAGCCAATCTGGAATTTCGCGCGGAGTTCTTCAACATCTTCAATCATCCGCAGTTTTCGGATCCTGCCGATGACTATTCCGCGGCAAATCTCGGCCAAATTACCTCGCTTGCCGTCAATCCGCGCATTATCCAGTTCGCTTTGAAATTGAATTTCTAACCCGATTTTCAATACAGGAAACCTACATGGTCTCTTACAAGCGTGCCGCGCTCTCGCGTCTAGCGGTCGCAATACTGTTTGCGTTTGCAGCCGATTCTCAAAGCGTCAAGCAAGGGCCTCTCGTTCCCAAGCCTCAGGCCGAGCCGAAAACCAGCCTGAGCTCAAATGTTTCCCATCCTCTCGAAACAGCCGATATCGAGGCATTCTTAGATGGACTGGTTCCGCTAACGCTGGAGCGCGACGACATCGCCGGAGCGGTGATCTCGATTATTAAGGATGGCAAGGTGATCTTCGCGAAAGGTTACGGGTATGCGGACGTGAAGGCGAAGAAGCCGGTCTCGCCCAGCGACACTCTCTTTCGGCCCGGTTCCATCTCGAAATTGTTCACCTGGACGGCAGTGATGCAGCAAGTGGAGCAAGGCAAGTTAGATCTGGACCGCGATGTCAATGACTATCTCGATTTCAAGATCCCCGCCAAATTCGACAAGCCCATCACGCTGCGGAACATCATGACTCATACCTCGGGTTTCAGCGAGACCGCGAAGGACATGTGGGTAGCGAGTCCACAGAAACTGACTCCGCTTCGTACCTATGTGATAAACCACATGCCCGCGCGCATTTTTCCACCTGGTACGACGCCGGCTTATTCGAACTATGCAACCACGGTGGCGGGCTATATCGTCCAGCGGGTTTCGGGCAAGCCTTTCGACCAATACATTGAAGAGAACATCTTTAAGCCGCTCGACATGCGGCATTCGACCTTCGATCAACCTCTTCCGCCCAATCTTACAAATCTGATGTCGAAGGGCTATAAGACAGCCTCGGAGAACGCAAAAGAGTACGAATTCGTGCAGCCGTGGCCCGCCGGAAGCAGCGCCGTGTCGGCCATCGACATGACGCACTTCATGATCGCGCACCTTCAGAACGGCGAATACAACGGTGCGCGGATTCTGAAGCCGCAAACGGCGCAAATGATGCACTCGCGCCAGGCTCTTCCGGCTGGAGACGCTCTGAATGCGATGTGCCTGGGATTCTACGAAGAAACCAGGAACGGTCACCGCATTATCGGTCATGGCGGCGACACGCTTTACTTCCACAGCGATCTGCATCTCATGCCCGATGCGAACCTGGGCTTCTTTGTGTCGTTTAACAGCGCCGGGAAAGGGACCATCAGCAATCGTTCCGCCCTCTGGCAGTATTTCCTGGATCGCTACTTCCCCTATCGCGTTCCGACTCCGCCCGCGATCGCATCGGCCGCGAGCGACGCCAAACAAGCGGCAGGCGACTACATGGTCAGCCGCCGCCTGGAAGGCAATTTCCTTTTCGTCAGCTCGATGCCGGGTGAGGCAAAGGTGGAAGCGCACTCGGACGGTACCTTGAGTGTCCCCGAGCTCAATGGATTCAATGGAAAACCGATGAAGTTCCGCGAGATCGCGCCCAAGGTGTACCAGAACGTGAACGGGCAGGAGAAGCTCGCGTTCTATCGCGGTTACGATGGACGGCCTACGTTCGGCATCGATTTTCCGTTCATGGTGTTTCAGAAGGCGCGTCTTCTCGAATCGAAGCCCTTCAATTATTTCGTTCTGTTCGCAAGCCTCGCGATTCTGGTTTTAGCGGTTCTCTTGTGGCCTATCGCCGCATTGGTCCGGCGGCATTATCGGACTCGCCTTGCTCTAAATGGCCGCGAGCTGCGTCTGCGCCTTTTGACGCGGCTGACCTGTGTGCTCGACTTGGCGGTGGTCGCCGGATTCATCGCGGTGGTCTCGAAAAGCGGCGACGTCACGGCTCTCAACGATTCGCTGGATAAATGGATTCATCTTCTGCAATTGGCAGGGGTGATCGCTGTGATTGGCACCTTTATCGCGGTGTATTATGCAGCGCTGGTGTGGCGCTCCAGAGAAACATATGCTCGCGCGCCGGAAAGTGCCGCAACATCGAGCGTTGCACCACGTGGCCCTCGATTATGGAGCACACTGTCCGCGACCGCAATCGCGCTCGCTTGTGTCGGGTTCTCCTGGATACTGCTCTATTGGGGAATCCTCAATTTCCGTCTTAACTACTAGGACATGAAAATTGAACTCATTGTTCTGCGTGAGCTGCATATGCGCCTCAAGACGCCGTTTGAAACCTCGTTCGGCGTTACTCAGGACCGGCGCATTCTGCTCGTCGAAATCATCGCGGATGGCGTCACCGGTTGGGGTGAAGTCACAACCGGTGAAACGCCCTCTTACAATCCGGAGACCACCGGCACCGCTTGGCACATCATCTCGGAATTTATCGCTCCTCGAGTAATAGGCAAATCCGTTGCTTCTCCTGAAGATTTCCCTGCAATTGTTGCCGGAATCCGTGGACACGAAATGGCCAAAGCGGCTGTTGAAAATGCGCTTTGGGATATCGCCGCGCAGCAGAGAAATCTCTCTCTGTCGCGGCTCCTCGGCGGCACGCTCGACGAGATCGTATGCGGCGTTTCGCTCGGAATTCGCGAGAACCCGCGGGCGCTTGTCCAAAAGGTGGAAGAAGAGCTCGCTAGTGGATATCGGCGGATCAAGCTGAAAATTAAACCTGGAAAAGACGTGGAATACGTCGCTACCGTCCGCCGCACGTTTCCGGACATTCTTCTTTCGGTTGATGGAAACTCCGCGTACCGCCTCGAGGACGCTCCTCACCTCCGGAAGCTGGATGAATTCGCGCTTCTGATGATTGAACAGCCATTGTATTGGGATGATATCTACGCCCACTCGAAATTGCAGAGCCAGCTCGATACTGCCATTTGTCTCGATGAGTGCATCACCAGCGCCCGCGCCGCTTCTACCGCGATGGAGTTGCGTGCCTGCCGCGTCATCAATATCAAACTGGGACGGGTAGGAGGCCACACCGAAGCGCGCGCCGTCGAACAACTGTGCCGCGCTCATTCACTTCCCGTTTGGTGCGGCGGGATGCTCGAATCCGGTATCGGACGAGCTCACAATATCGCCATGTCTACGCTCCCCGGCTTTACGCTACCTGGCGATGTCTCCGCCAGCCAACGCTATTGGGAGCGCGACATCATCGAGCCGGAAATCGAGGTGTCTTCGCGAGGCACGATCCGAATTCCCGAAACGCCCGGGCTCGGAGTTTCGGTGCGTCGCGATCTCATCGACAAACTCACCGTACGGACGAACGAGTGGAACGCCTGTGCGGTGGCAGTGTGAGAAGAAAAGTGTCGGCGGCGTGCAGGTATCGCCCGACGGCCGCTCTGTTGCGTTTAAGGTCACGCAGCACAACCTCGAAATCAGCGAGCCGATTAGCCAAATCTGGTTCGCGCAGGCGGACAGCACTCAATCGTTTCAACTCACGCACGGAATGCGTTCATCGAGCAGCCCTCATTGATCATCCACGGGAAACGAATTGCCTATCTCAGCACGTGTTCAGGTGTAAGTAATGTTTGGATCGGCGCGCTGGATGGCGGAGCAACCGCACAACTTACTGTTTCAAAGACTGACGTCAGCTCCTTCAATTTGCGCTGCGCTTCTCGTTCTGAGCGCGTGATCGAGCTTTGTTCCTTCGGTGCAGTGAGGCTTCTGACCAGGGAATGAATACAACATGGCTTGCTGCAATCGCCCTGGCTTTCTTAGGCCTGAATAGCCACGCGTTCGCGCAAAAATCGCCTGCGCAAACGGGGGTGCCGCAAAATCCGTCGCCCATGGTGGAGCATACACGCACTCATCCGCGCTTGTCTGTGCCGCCTCCGGAAGGCCGCCACGAAAAGCTGTCGCTCGGTACATTGTTCGTACCGGCAAAGCTCCAGTCCAAGTCGAAAGCACCCGTGCTCTTCTTCTTTCATGCGCAGGGCTTGGTGCCCGAGGTCGCGGGCGCTCGTAACAACATGGTCGTCGTCAGCGCCGTATTGGGTGCCGGGTCTCGCGTCTATGCAAAACCTTTTCTCGATCCCTCCGCTTTCGGCAAGTTACTCGAGGAAGCAGAAGCTCGGGCGGGAATGAGACTCGGCCCAATTACACTGGCCGGCTGGAGCGCTGGTTGCGGAGCCATCCGGCAAATCATGAGCACGCCGGAATACTATGAAAAAGTTGCCAATACGATCATGATCGATGGCATTCACACTTCCTATGTAAGCGGGAAACCCGGCCCCCTCGAATCTCAAATCGATCCGGAACCCCTCCAGATCTTTATCAGGTTGGCGCGCGACGCAATGGCAGGCAAGAGGCGCGTCCTCATTACGCATTCAGAAATCTTTCCGGGCACCTTCGCAAGTACAACGGAAACGGCCGACTACATTTTGAACGCACTGAGGCTACGTCCGCGCGCGGTGGTGAAATGGGGACCAATGGGAACGCAGGAACTGAGCCAGATCCGTGCTGGTAAGTTCCTGCTGATCGGCTTCGCGGGTAACTCGGCGCCGGACCACGTAGATCAATTGCAATCCCTTCCCGAATACTTGCACTGGTTAAACGGGCCGATGCTGCGAACCAAAATGGGAGAATAACCCCGGAATGGTAGGGCGTCGCGATTTTCTCAAGACCGCCGCGCTGGCAGCAAGTGCGGCTGGCAATCCCGTCTCCGAAAGCACAGCGGAAGCTTCAGAACTTCCGCAACCCGCGAGCGACGCGAGGTCGAGATCTCGCTTTCTGTATCCCCGTCAATTTCGCGATCGCGAACTCGCCATGATCGCGTTCCCGTTAGGAGGAGTTGCCGCGGGCAGCATCGGTCTCGGCGGTCGCGGCCAGTTGCGCGATTGGGAAATTTTCAACCATCCCGATAAAGGACGCTCTCCGGCCTATGCATTCCCGGCCATCCGCGCCCGCATTGCGAACGCCGAACCAGTCACCCGGGTGTTGGAATCGCAGCTTCTTCCGCCCTATGAAGCTTGGAACGGTTTGAGCCCGGAGCGCGTTTCCGGGCTCACGCGTCTTGAGAGCGCGACCTTCATTGGCGAGTATCCGCTGGCCAAAATCGCCTTCGACGATCCCAACCTCCCGGTCCGTGTCACGCTCCACGCGTTTACGCCCATCATTCCCTTGGATCCTGAGGCCTCCGGTTTGCCCGTCGCGATCCT
Source organism: uncultured Acidobacteriaceae bacterium (assembly GCA_963722935.1). GTDB lineage: Bacteria > Acidobacteriota > Terriglobia > Bryobacterales > Bryobacteraceae > Bog-105. The sequence goes on from CAVROY010000008.1 coordinate 664,331, forward strand.
CCGTTACATTGTGACCAATCCCGCCACTCATCCGGCGGAGGTCTCTATCGCCTTCTCGCTCGATAATCCGGTCGGCATCGGTGTTCGCGATGACCCCGCTTCACGCGACGTGGCCGAGAAACGCGTCACTAAATATCAGGAGTCGGCTGATATCGCTGGGTTGCTCATGACCAATCCGGGCCTCACAGCCAACACTCCTCTGGCCGGTTCATTCGCGCTCTGCGTTGCCGGTGTGGGCGACGGCCGCCTGACGCACTTGCGTGGCTGGCCGCGCGCGAAATGGTGGACGAGTCCACTATTGTTCTGGGACGATTTCTCGGCCGATGGCCAGCTCGGACCCGAAGCGGCCGAGCGCAACAGCGTCGGATCCGTCTGTCTGCAGCGCACCATTGCGCCCGCTGCTCATGCGGAATTCACGTTTATTCTTGCCTGGCATTTTCCCAATCGAACCACCGCCTTCGGTTGGGATGAGTTGAATCGAGACACAGCCGGCGCGGATCCAAACGCGATCATCGGCAACTATTATTGCCAGCGCTTCGACGATGCCTGGGCCGCCGCCGAATACGCCGCTTTGAATCTCGTCTCTCTGGAGCGCCGCATGATGCAATTTATCGCAGCCATGCGCGAGTCCACTCTTCCCGCGCCGGTGAAAGAAGCGGCCATGGCAAATCTGTCCACGCTCGTAACGCCGGTTTGCTTCCGCACCGCCGACGGAAAGTTCCGCGGATTTGAGGGCATCTCGGACGATCGCGGCTGCTGCGCCGGCAATTGCACGCACGTCTGGAATTACGAGACCACCACGCAGTTTCTGTTTCCGTCGCTCGCCCGCTCCATGCGAGAGGCGGCTTTCGATCTCGCGGACCATCTGAACGGCATGTTGCCCATCCGCTTGGCGCTCCCCGAAGGCCACCAGACCCGCGGCATTACGGCCGCTGACGGAACCATGGGACAGATCGTGAAGACTTTTATCGATTGGCAGCTCTCGGGCGACCGCGAGTGGCTGTTGTCGATCTGGCCCAAGGTTCGCAAGGCTCTCGAATTCGCTTGGATCGACGGAGGATGGGACGCGAATCGCGATGGCGTGCTCGAAGGCGTACAGCACAACACCTACGACGTCGAGTTCTATGGCCCGAATCCGCTCTGCGGCATCTATTATCTGGGCGCGCTCCGCGCCTGTGAGGAGATGGCGCGCGCTGCCGGTGATGCCTCGTTTGCCGTCGAGTGCCGCCGCCTCTTCGACCATGGAAGCCATTGGATCGACGCGAATCTTTTCAATGGGAAATATTATGTTCAGAAGATTCGCGGGATCCCGCGCGATCGCATCGCTCCGCAGCTTCGTTCCACCGGAGGTGCCGAGGACCCGGAGCATCCGGATTTCCAGCTCGACGATGGTTGCCTGGCCGATCAGCTAATCGGTCAGTATCTCGCCGATATTGCCGGCCTCGGCCCGTTGCTCGCGCCGGAGAACATACGCGCTGCGCTGCGGTCGATCTTGCGTTATAACTACCGCGCGAATCTCGAGCGGCACGATTGCGTCCAGCGGGTGTATGCGCTCAATGATGAAGCCGCAGTTCTGGTCTGCGATTACGGCGCCGCCGAACGGCCAAAGGTCCCCTTCCCGTACTATGCCGAATCGTGGACCGGCATCGAATATCTGTTTGCAACGCAACTGCTGTTTGCGGGTCAAATCGACGACGGCGTGCGCTGTTACGAAAATGTCCGGCGTAGATACGAAGGCGCGAGACGCAATCCCTGGGATGAGTTCGAATGCGGTCACCATTACGCGCGCGCCATGTCGGCATGGTCAGGCATTGTAGCGCTGAGCGGGTTCCATTATCGCGGTGATCAAAATAGAATTATTGCGGCGCCGCGTGTCGACGCCTCTAAGTTCCGCTCTTTCTGGTCCGCAGGCTCGGCCTGGGGTGTGTTTTCGCAGAACACTCAAAACTCTGGCACTCGTTTCTCGCTCTCCGTTACGGAAGGAAAGCTTAGGTGTCGCTCGGTGGAACTGGTTTCCACATCGCCCGCAATTCCGAAATCCATAGCGCGAGCTGGTACGAAAGTTTTGGCTCATAGTCTTCGCTCCGAAGAAGGCCGTGTCACGTTTACGTTCGCCGAGGCTATTGACTTAGTACCGGGCGCGGATCTGACTCTGGAAGTTTGAACGTGACACCGGAAAGACCCCTGCTAGTCCTGGTCGGAGGTTTTCTGGGCGCCGGCAAAACCACCCTCCTGCTTCACGCGGCGGCCCTGCTTGAAAAGGAGGGATATCGGGTTGCGTTGGTTACCAACGATCAAGGCAGCGCGCTCGTGGATACGCGGCTTGCAGCTTCCGCGACCCCGAACGTCGAAGAAGTTGCCGGTGGATGTTTCTGCTGTCGCTTTTCTGATTTTCTCGATGCCGCCGACCGCTGCAGGGCCTATCAACCGCACGTCATCCTCGCCGAGCCGGTGGGCAGTTGTATCGATTTGGTCGCCACCGTGTTGCGGCCGATCAGGCAGTACTATTCGGATCGCTACAGCTTGGCGCCTTTGACAGTCCTGGTGGAACCGCGGCGAGCGCGCGAGTTACTTGCACCAAATGCCGACCCCGATCTTGCCTACCTATTCAGAAACCAGCTCGCTGAAGCGGATCTTGTGCGCTTTAGCAAAGCTGACACATGTGTGGATTTTCCCGCGCTGCCTTCCGGACCCGCACTGCGCCTTAGCGCAATCACGAGCGAAGGCGTAGCGGGATGGCTCGCCGAAATTCTTGGCGACCATCGTCGGTCCGGCAATCGTCCGCTAAAGGATGTCGATTATCGGCGATATGCCGCCGCAGAAGCCGCACTCGGATGGATGAACTGGCGCGCCACGTTGCTGCTCGATGATCCTCTAAGTCCTCCTCAAGTAGTCGGCCCATTTCTGGAGCGCCTCGACGAAGTCTTATCCGAGCGCGGAATTACGATCGCGCACCTCAAACTTCTTGATGAGGCTCCGACGGGACACATCAAAGCGAGCCTCTGCCGCAACCAGGAAGAACCTAGCGTCAGCGGCATGCTGGATGCCTCGCCTGCGCGTGAGCACGATCTTATTCTGAATTTGCGTGCCTGCGGGTTCCCGAATCAGCTCGAAGATGGCTCTCGAAGAAGCCACTCAGGAATTGCCGGGTACCCCTACCGTGCTCCAGTACGAGTGCTTTCAGCCCGCGCCTCCGCAGCCTGAGCACCGCATCGGCGCAGACCGAGAATTTCGAAATCTCGATTTGATCTGCGGCCACAATTCGTTTACCGTTGAACTGTGGATGTCGAACGCCAGTCTGAATCGGCGGTCTGCAGAATTGCGGCGGCCATCGGCGAGCCTGCGCGCGCTCGCATCCTTTACTGTCTGGTGGACGGCCACGCACGAACCAGTACCGAGCTTTCGGTAGTGGCCGAAGTGAGTCCCTCCACCGCGAGCGTACACCTGAATCGACTGAAAAGCGCTCACCTGGTCAAAGTGATCGTGCAGGGAAAGCATCGCTTTTATAGTCTGGAAGGGCCCAACGTGGCCAGTGCTCTGGAAGGTCTCAGCGTTTTGGCGGGCGCTCCTCCCGAAAAATTTGTGCCAACCACCCCGAGCCGTCTTCGCGCCGCGCGAACGTGTTACGACCACATAGCCGGCACGCTGGGCGTCTCGCTCCACGATCGGCTGATGACGCTCGGGTGTCTTTCCGGCGCTACGGGCAGCGACAATTCGTACGATCTCACGCCGAAGGGAATCAAGATGATCGAAACTCTCGGCATCGATCTCGAGGCAACTCGGACGCTGCGCCGTCGCTTTGGATTCGCATGCCTCGACTGGAGTGAGCGGCGGCCTCATCTCGGCGGTGCGCTCGGCGCTGCCTTGCTGCGACTCGCCTTGAAAAGAAGATGGGTCATTCAGGATCTCGACAGCAGAGCCTTAAGCCTCACAACCCTTGGCCGGCGCGAAATCCTGACTCGCTTCGGCCTGCACCTTACTGACTTTCCTTCACAACACGTCCGTTGAGCGGCTGAACAGGCCGGACATCGTGCGGATAAAACTTGGCAAACGCGTCAATCTCCTCTGCCGAGATGTCCACCGGACTCTTCAGTACAAACCACCTGACACCCTCACGACAAGGCGGAGCCGTTACCGACCCCATATACGTGTAATAGGCAGTATCCTGCGGTAGCAGCCCGGCCGGATTCACCTCGACCCCGGCAATCTCCTCCTCTTTGTCTTCAGTCGTCGGCATATGTTCCCAAATCTTCTGAATGGTGGCGTTCGCGCTACCCGTCTGCAGAAGAACCGCAACCCCGGCAACCTCCCCGTCGCTCGCTTCATGCATCAAGTGGACCACCATATCGTATGGCTTACCATCAACATACTCTTCGCTAGGCCGATGAAAGTGGAACTGCGTCAGTTGGTACCGTTTGCCTCCTACAATCAGAAAGTTTCCAGTTCCCGGTGCGTCGTGGTAATTCACTCGAATCGTGTGGCGGTTATTAATTAGATACTTGAGCGGACCGCTTTTGTATTCGAATCGTAGGGCGGGGAGGTCGGCTTTCTCCGCATTACGAATGTCGATCGGAGACTGTTCCTTGCCCGTCTTGCAGGCCGCGTATGCCGGATCCAGATCGCCCCAATGTTCGGCCCCGGTCGTCCCTTCGTAGCTCCACGGTGTTTTCCATTGCGCGGATAGACCGTCGGGCAGCAAAACCGCGGCGCCAAGCACTAATACAAACTTCATCAAACCTTTTCGCAAATTGCACCTCGTGCTTTCTCGACCCGCTTGGAAATATACACTCTGACGTCCCGCGATAATTCGTTCGCTGCCGAAGTATGAATGTCGAGCGTCCCGCTTCCGCCGCATTCACACTTTGATCCACAACGAAGTGGCCTGACCTGGCTAGCTGTACATTCCCACCTATAGGTCTGCGCAAAAGCGGTTTCAGAGGTCTCGATCATGAACATTCCACTTCTACACAGTTGTAAAGCATTCCCCAAACTCGGGCTGGGAATCGTCCTGGCAGCACTGTTCCTTTCCCATCTGCCCCTTTCGGCACAGCTCACCAGCGGAAATATCACGGGTACAGTTTACGACCCGACGGGAGCGACGGTGCCGAACGCCACTGTGACTGTCCGCGATATAGCCACCGGACTCGAGAACACGACAATGACGACCGGCGCGGGCGATTACCGCTTTGAAAACCTGGCTGTCGGGACTTACGCGGTCTCGGTAAGTGCCCCGGGTTTCACGAAATCCGAAGTGCAAAACATAAACGTGCAGTTGAACCAGACCATCACGACAAACGTTACGCTCGCGGTGGGGCAGGCGAGCACCAGCGTTCAGGTAACGGAATCGGTCGTTGCCGTTGACACCACCACGGCACAGATCCAAACTACTTTTGACACCAAACAGATCACCGACCTTCCGAATACAGCCACGGGCTCCGGTGTGCTGAATCTCTCGCTGTTGCAAGCCGGTGTGGCCACCAGCGGTTCGGTGGGTGTTGGAACCGGGCCCTCCGTAGGTGGCCAGCGCCCCCGCAACAACAACTTCACGGTCGAAGGAATCGATAACAACAGCGGAATCGTGACGGGCCCGCTGGTGAGTATTCCAAACGATGCCGTTGCTGAATTTACGCTTCTCGCAAATCAATATTCGCCCGATTTTGGTCATTCTTCCGGCGGCCAGTTCAACCAGGTCGTCAAGAGCGGCACAAACGCCTTCCATGGATCGCTCTACGAGTATTTCCAGAATCGAAATCTGAATGCGGCGGATAATTTCAGCGCCGTCAGCGGCACGCCCCTTCATCCGCGATTTGACGATAACCGTTTTGGCGGGACGGTCGGCGGCCCTATCAAGCGAAATAAGCTCTTCTTCTTCTTGAATTACGAATACGAGCCGGTAGGGGAAGCAGGCTCGGCGGGTCTGCTGTATGCTCCGACAGCGGCTGGATACGCCACCATTGCTTCCGCACCCGGCGTCAATCAAACCAATCTAAACATTCTCAAGCAGTATGCCGGAACTGCGCCCGCTCCGGTGAGCCCGTCCGTTCAGCCATATCCTCTGCTCAGCAGCCCAAGCCTGCCTGCAGAGTACGTCCAAGCCACCACAAAAGCTGGGATCGTCGGCACGCCTATCCAAATTGGGCAAATCTCTGTCGCCAAGCCGAATTTTGCGAACTTCGAAACGGGCGTAGCCTCCATCGACTACAACATTTCCGATAAAGACGCGCTCCGGGGCAGATTCGTTCTCAATCGCTCGGGAGCCATCGACACAGCCGCAACGTTCCCGGTATTCTTCGAGACCATTCCGACCAACACCTACCTCATCGCTCTTTCCGAATACCATAATTTCTCGCCGTCCCTCATCAACGAATTCCGTGCGGGTTACAATCGGCGCTCGACTGACACCGTTATCGGAAACCAGACCTTTCCCGGCCTGGATCAATTCCCGAACCTCGTCTTCAATCAGTTGAACGGTTTGCAAATCGGACCTGACCCGAATGCGCCTCAGGGTAATTCTCAGAACACGTATCAGCTGACCGACAACTTGACTTGGACGAAAGGCGCTCACAGCTTCAAATTCGGCTTTGATGGTATCCGCGAAATTTCACCGCAAACTTTTACTCAGCGCTCCCGTGGCGATTACGAATACAACTATCTCAGCGACTACTTACTAGATTTTTCGCCGGATTATCTCGCCCAGCGCTCGCAAGGGTTCCCCATCTATTGGGGTAACCGCAACCTGTTTGGCTGGTACGCGAATGACACCTGGAAGATTCGCCCGAACTTCACACTCAATATCGGTCTTCGATACGAGTACGACACCGTTCCTGCAGCCGAAAACCAGCAGGCCCTGAATGCGATTGCCGACGATCCCGGGCTGATTACTTTTCATTCCCCCAAGCCCCAGACCGACAACTTCATGCCTCGAATCGGTATCGCCTATTCTCCGGGCACAAGCGGCAAGACATCCATTCGCGCCGGCTTCGGCATCAGCTACGATGTGTTGTTCGACAATCTCGGCATACTGAGTCTTCCGCCGGAGCTTTCGACGACGGTGAATGCCAAGACTGGGACCAGCAACTTTCTCGCCAACGGCGGAATTCCGCCCGCGGGGCCATCCGCCGCCTACACTCCGGCAGAAGCCCGCGCCGCAACTGCCGGTTTTATCCCCGATGTACATCGGCCCGAGTCCTATCAGTGGAACTTCGGCATCGAACACGAATTCGCCGGCAATTATGTCTTTGAAACGCGCTACCTCGGCACGCGCGGCATCGACCTTCCCGTTCAGGATCAACTGAACGTCGCGCCCGTTGTGAACCCATCGAACGCCTTGCCATTGTATTGGTCTATGCCGAGTCAAGCGACCCTCAACTCCCTTCCCAATACATTCGGTTCCCTGATTTCTATTTACGGTTCGCCGGCAGGCGGCCTAGTGCCGGCCTTTTATCAGGCCGGGTTCAACGGCTCAGTGATCACGTCGTACCAGCCGTATGGAAGTTCCACTTACAATGGCTGGGCCAACCAGTTGACTCGCCGGTTCAACAACGGCCTGCAGTTTATCGGCTCTTACACCTGGAGCCACAACATCGACAATTCGACAGCGGAAGTCTTCAGCACCTACGCAACGCCTCGCCGTCCGCAAGACTCGCAGGATGTTGCCGCCGACCGCTCAAGTTCGGCTCTCGATCATCGCGAGCGATTCAGCCTGGAAGTGCTCTACGATGTTCCGTTCTTCAAACATTCCAACTGGCTCATGAAGAATGTCGTCGGTAACTGGGAAATTGCGCCCATCTACACCTATCAGACCGGGCAGCCCTACACAGTGCAATCGGGTGTCGATTCGAACCTGAATGGCGACTCCGCGCCCGACCGCGCCAGCGTCAATCCGAACGGCGGAACCCTGGGAATCGGCTCGGGCACCACCGCTCTGTCCAACTCGGCGGGCGATACCGTCGCTTACCTGGTAAACAATCCCAGCGCCCGATATGTCGCAACCCCGGAAGGCGTCATCGCAACCGCTGGTCGCAATACAGCAAATTTCCCGCCCATCAACGACCTCGACATTACGGCCGCCAAACGCTTCAACTTCACCGAGCGGATTTCCGTGGAGTTCTCGGCCCGCATCTTCAACGTGCTCAACCATCCGCAGTATGTGAACGGGAATATCAGCGATGTGGCCCCCATCGGATCGGCCGCCAACGCTTCGACCCATGACTTCTATATCCCGACGACTCAGTACTTCGGCGATCCCTCTGAGTTCTTTTCCAGCAATCCTCGAAGCATGGTCCTAGCCCTGAAGCTTATTTTCTGAGCCGCGGCGGCGGCGGGCCAGCAGGCCGAGCGCAGCCAGCCCGAGGCCGATGAGAGCGAGCGACATTGGCTCGGGCGTTGCGGTTGGACCGGATCCGCCAGGGGCCATGTTAGTCAGCACGACGCTCGGGTCGCCGGCGGCGCACACCGTGCTGCCTGGACCGTTGCAGATGAGAATGTACCAGGTTTCGTCGTCGTAGCTGAACTGCGCATTGCTGAAATCACCGAGGATTGGGCCCGTGACATCGGCGATGGTGAAGGTATCCTGGCCGGGCGTGGGCGTGAAGCCGTTCAGAAACGAGAGCATCAGGCTGCTGTTGGCGCCCAGCGTCAGGCTCCCGTTTATGTCTGCCGCGCTGAACTGCCCATTTCGGGTGCCGCCAATCTGCTCGTCGAAGATGCCGTCAAGCAGCACGCTGCCGGTGAAGCTCAGCGTGCCGGCCGAACCGCTTTCACCGGGCCTGAGCGTGCCGCCGCTGCCGATGGTCGTGAGAGCGGTATCCACTGTGCCTGTTCCCGACAGCGTTCCGCCCTTGATGGAAGCCGCCAGCGCAGTCAATTTTCCGTCCACGTCCGTATTGCCGGCCGATTGCGTGAAGGTACCGTAGATACCGTTGATGGTGAGCGAATCGCCGCTCCCTACGGTAACCGTTCCGCTGTTAGTCACGCCGGAAGAATTCGGGGTGATGGTCAGCGCGTTGGCGATGAGCGTTCCATGATTGACAAACGCGAGGTTGCTGATCGTGCCGGAGCCTGAGAGCGTTAAACCGGTATCGTTGATGAACGTTTCCGTCCCGGTCACTCCGGTGATCGTGTTGTTCGAGCTATCGGAAAGCGTGATCGCTCCTCCGCCGTATGCGAAATCGAAGGTCGCGCCTTGCCCGTTCAATTCCATCGTTGCGCCGCTTGATCCGCTTCCCACCCCAATCGTGCCGGAGTTGCGTATCAATGCCGTCTGATTTGCAGCCGCTGTAAATTCCAGGGTTCCGCCGTCGTTTGCGATAACCGTGCCGCTATTTCCGAAAGGAAATGTTGCCGTCGAAGCGCTCATATCGATATTCAGCGTGCTTCCCGAATCGGCCTGCATCACCCCGCCGCTGGAATTGGAAGCCTCAGTTGCTCTGATGATAAGCGGATTCGCGCCGTTCGCAGTGATCGTGCCGCTGTTCGAGAGCGCGAGCTTGCTGATCGTTCCCGCGCCGGAAATGGTCTCGCTGCTGACCAGCGCTTCCGTGCCCGTGACCCCCGTGATCGCATTGCCGGTGTTGTCGGACAGCGTGAGGCTGCCGGATTGAAGCAGGTAGAAAGTGGCGTTCGAGCCGTTCAGTTGCAGAGTCGCGCCGCTCGCGGCTGTTCCAATGCTGATCGTTCCGTAGTTATACAGGGCTGCCGACGCCTGATTTGCGGCCGCGGCAAATTGCAGTGTTCCGCCGCCGTTCGCCGCAATCGTCGCCCAGTTGTACATCGGGGCTCCCGGCGAAGCGCTCATATCGATTACCAGCGTGCTTCCCGAATTCGCTTGCATCGTGCCGTAATTGGTGAGATTGAATGAATTCGCAGTGGCCGCTGGAAAGGCATTCGGACTGGCTTTGATGATAAGCGGATTCGCGCCATTGGCGGTGATCGTGCCGCTGTTCGTGAGTGCGAGGTTGCTGATCGTTCCCGCGCCGGAAATGGTCGAGTGGTTTTCCCATTCTTCGGTGCCGGTGGCGCCGCTGATTGTATTCCCGCTGTTATCGGAAAGCGTGATGCTGCCCGCGCCAATGAAATCGAACGTGGCATCCGAGCCCTTCAGCACCATAGCGCCGCCTGCCGAGGCGCTTCCAATGCCGATGCTTCCGAGGTTATAGATGCTTGCCACCTGATTCGCCGCCGCGCTGAATACCAGCTTTCCTCCGCCCTGTGCCGTAACCGTGCCGCCATTCACCATCTGATTGGTCGCCGCCGCCGAAGTGCTCATATCCAGCACCAGCGTGCTTCCGGAGTTCGCCTGGAGAGTCCCGCTATTGTAAATACCGAACGAGTTCGCGTTATTGCCGAATTCGGCTATGGCATTCGGAGTCGCTTGGATGGTGAGCGCGTTCGTTCCGTTGGCGACGACTGTACCGAAGTTCGCCACCGCCAGGTTGTTAATGCTACCCGCGCCGGAAATCGTGCCGTTCGCCAGGTACAGCGTAGCGTTGCCGTCCAATCCCGTGATCAGGTTGTTCGCGTTATCCGACAGCGTCAGATTGCCGCTTCCGCTGAATTCATAGATTGCCTCGTCATACAACTCCAGATGCCCGCGGGAAGTTGCATTTCCGAGAGCAATCGTCCCCTGGTTTGTGGTCTGCACGGTGCCCAATCCGTAGATCAGCAGAGATTCGCTTTGAGTTATGTTCAGCGCGTTGTACTGGCCCACGCTCAGGCTGGCTACGCCAGCGTTTTGGTCTAAAGTTGCAGTGGCGGACTGGGCAGCGGTTCCATTGGTCAGTGTCGCGGTGTCTGTGGTGCCATTCGGGACGCAGTCCCCACTCCAGTTCGCTGCGTTACTCCAGTTGCCGGACGTAACCGCCCAACTCGTTTGACAGGCGCCGCCCCCACCTCCACCCGGAGGAACAGTTATGGCGAAACTCAGCGCCGGGTACCATAGCGCTAGGAATGCCAACGCTTTTATGGGATTCATGTTGCATCCCAGCTTGGCGCGAATGGACGCGTTTTCGTCAGTGAGATCTCGTAAGGAGCACGTAAGGAGGACTATCTTACGGCGCTTATGCTATTGCGGGTTAGAGGGTTAGATGCGTTATACTCGGTGAGCGTAACACAGGAGTTGGATCTGCAAACAACCGAATTGCGGCCGGAGACGAGTGCGATTCGGGAGCAGTTGAGCCGGATGCTGGCGGCGCGGGGCTTCGTGAACTCGGCCCGGATGCGGGATTTCCTGACGTTCATTGTGGAAAACGCGCTGGCGGGCGAGGCGCCCGTGAAAGAGACCGTAATCGGCGTGCAGGTCTTCCGCCGCTCTCTGGGCTACGACTCCAACCTCGAGCCGATTGTGCGGGTCGAAGCGCGGCGGCTGCGCGCCAAGTTAGAGGAGTATTACGAAGGGGACGGGGCTGACGATCCGGTCCTTATTACTCTGCCGAAGGGCGGGTACACGCCGGAGTTCAGTTGGCGGCCTTCCAGCGAACCCGCGGCAGCCGAGGTGCCTCCGGCGCCGCTGGCATCGCCGCCGGTTGCCCGGCCGCGAAAATGGGTGGTTTGGGCGACGGCGGGCGCGGTTTGTGCAGTGCTCGCGGTCTCGGCTTTTTTGTCGCGATTCGTGGCGCGGGGCCAGCCGCAGACGCATTCGGTAGCGGCGAGCTCGATCCGCTCGATCGCGGTTCTGCCGCTTACAAATCTGTCCGGCGACCCGGCGGATGAATACCTTGCCGAGGGGATCACGGACGAACTCATAGGAACGCTGGCGAATATCTCGACGCTGCGGGTAATTTCGCAGACCTCGACGATGGTTTATCAGAAGGCCCGCAAGCCGCTTCCCGAGATTGCGAAAGAGTTGAACGTCGATGCGATCGTGCAGGGCACGGTGACCCGCTCGAACCGGGAGGTGCGGATCGCGGCGCACTTGGTTCAGGCCAGGCAGGATCGGGTGTTGTGGTCCCAGGAATACACGCGGCCATCACGCGACCTGCTGGCGCTCGAGGACGAGGTGGCGCGCGCGATTGCAAAGCAGGTTCGCTTCACCGCCGGCGGTGGCTCCGAAATGCGGCCGAGCGCGCCGGCAGATGTCTCGCCGGAGGCTTGGGATGCCTACTTAAAAGGGCGATACTTCTGGAACAAACGCACCGAGCAGGGATTACGGAAATCCATCGGATATCTTCGGGATTCCGTGCGGCAAGCTCCGGATTTTGCGCGCGGCTGGGCGGAGCTGGCCGATAGCTGGCTGCTGCTGGGAGAGCTGTGGCTGAGGCCCAATACGGAAGCTTTCGCGGAGGCAAACGCGGCTGTCAACAAAGCGCTGGCGCTAGACGACACGCTCGGGCAGGCGCACGCCTGTAAGGCGGCCTTAGAAGCCGACCAGGGGCGCTGGGATCTCGCCGAGCCGGAATTCCGCCGGGCCCTGGAGCTCAGCCCAAACTATGCCACGGCGCATCAATGGTACGCGGAAAACCTGGCCGATCACGGCCGCACCACCGAAGCCCTCTATGAGATTGAGCGCGCGAGGGAGCTGGATCCGCTTTCGCTGGCGATTAACGTTCAGATAGGCGGCATTTTGTATGGAGCGCGGCAATATGACAAAGCGACCGCGCAGTTGCGGGCGGCCATTGAGATGGATCCGTTCTTCTGGTTGGCGCATGCGAACCTGGCGGCTGTCTACGAAGCGAAAGGAATGTACCGGGAGGCGGCGGAGGAATTTCAGAAGGCGGTGGATCTGACGCAGCGCTCGCCGCGGGTCCGCTTGCTGCTGGCGCGCGCGTGGGCGCTCGAGGGCAGGCAGGCACAAGCGCGCGAGGCTCAACCGGAATTTGAAAAGAGGTTCCGCGGCGATGCGGATGAGGCATCCTCGCTGGCGCTGCTGGACGTAGCACTGGGCGAGCCGGACCGCGCGCTGGCGGAAATTCGCGCCGCCTGCTCCGCGCATCGGGATCCGGGATTTAACCGCACGCCCTTCTACGATCCCTTATGGGCGAATGCGAGCATTGCGGCGGCGATGAACAGTTGCCGCAACCAGTGAGCCGCAAGCCTAAGCTAAGAGCTTCCAAGAACAGCAGAAAGTATTGTGGGGCAGGCTTTAGCCTGCAGTGGGCTTCAGCCCGCTTTCCGGTCCGCCGAAAGAGATTCTCAGCCTTGCTCCCCCACGAACAGTGAATGGACATCTCGCATCGGCGTCTTCCACATCGCCATGCTGTAGGGGAAACTCTCTTTATCACGTTCCGTCTGTATGGCAGCCTGCCACCCGCGCGGGTGTTTCCCTGTGGCACTTTGTCCTCGGGCAAGGCATTCGTCTCCATGGACCGGTTGCTGGATGAGGGTCGGGCCGGTCCCGTGTATCTCAGGAGGGCGGCCATCGCCCAGGTGGTCGTCGAACGCCATTCGCAGAGGTGCCGACTAGTGATGCCAAATCATGTTCACCTGTTGATCACGCCACAGGTGGAAGTCTCTCAACTCATGCGAAAACTGAAAGGCGCCAGCGCACGGCATGCTAACAAGCTGCTCAGTCAAACCGGGCAGAGGTTCTGGCAAGACGAAAGCTATGATCATTTTGTGCGCAGTTCCGAAGAACTCCTGCGCATTGAGAACTACATCGTTCAAAACCCGGTGAGGGCGGGACTCGCCGCATCCCCCGAGCAATACCGGTGGTCGAGCCCTTCAATACAGACGGGCTAAACCCTGTCCCACAAGAGCTTCCAAGAACAGCAGAAAGTATTGTGGGGCAGGCTTTAGCCTGCAGTGGGCTTCAGCCCGCTTTCCGGTCCGCCGAAAGAGATTCTCAGCCTTGCTCCCCCACGAACAGTGAATGGACATCTCGCATCGGCGTCTTCCACATCGCCATGCTGTAGGGGAAACTCTCTTTATCACGTTCCGTCTGTATGGCAGCCTGCCACCCGCGCGGGTGTTTCCCTGTGGCACTTTGTCCTCGGGCAAGGCATTCGTCTCCATGGACCGGTTGCTGGATGAGGGTCGGGCCGGTCCCGTGTATCTCAGGAGGGCGGCCATCGCCCAGGTGGTCGTCAACGCCATTCGCAGAGGTGCCGACTAGTGATGCCAAATCATGTTCACCTGTTGATCACGCCACAGGTGGAAGTCTCTCAACTCATGCGAAAACTGAAAGGCGCCAGCGCACGGCATGCTAACAAGCTGCTCAGTCAAACCGGGCAGAGGTTCTGGCAAGACGAAAGCTATGATCATTTTGTGCGCAGTTCCGAAGAACTCCTGCGCATTGAGAACTACATCGTTCAAAACCCGGTGAGGGCGGGACTCGCCGCATCCCCCGAGCAATACCGGTGGTCGAGCCCTTCAATACAGACGGGCTAAACCCTGTCCCACAAGAGCTTCCAAGAACAGCAGAAAGTATTGTGGGGCAGGCTTTAGCCTGCAGTGGGCTTCAGCCCGCTTTCCGGTCCGCCGAAAGAGATTCTCAGCCTTGCTCCCCCACGAACAGTGAATGGACATCTCGCATCGGCGTCTTCCACATCGCCATGCTGTAGGGGAAACTCTCTTTATCACGTTCCGTAATTGCGCTCAGCTGAGTTCTTGGGCGAGTCCGATGAGAAGCCCTTCAGGCCCACGGATGTAGCAGAGCCGATACGCGTCTTTATACTGGACTACTTCGCCTACGAGCTGCGCGCCGCGCTTGCGGAGCCTTTCAAGCGTCTCGTCGATGTTATCCACGGCGAACATGACCCGGAGGTAGCCTAGAGCGTTCACCGGAGCGTTGCGATGATCCGCGACGGCAGGCGGCCTGAGGAAGCGGGAGAGCTCGAGGCGCCCGTGGCCGTCCGGCGTGCGCATCATGGCAATCTCGACGCGCTGATCGCCCAGTCCAGTGACACGTCCGGCCCATTCTCCTTCGATCGTGGCCCGCCCTTCGAGCTCCAGGCCGAGCTCACGAAAGAAATCAATCGTCCCTCCGAGGTCATCGACGACGATTCCTACGTTGTCCATCCGTTTGAGCGCCATGTGTCCAATCTATAAGGTGGCGTCGAGTCTAAGACGGGTCCTTTTTGCAAGGCCGAAGCACGACGCGACGTGGAGCCTGAGAGATCGCTCCCGCATAGCGCTTGTTTGGAAGCAGGTCGCGACAGCCCACCGCCTTGCTCCGCCCCCACTCATTTCCACTCCTCCAAATTTTTCTTCCACCTATAAATCCACCGCCTTACCGCCCCTCGAGCGCCTCACCCCGCGCACCCGCCCCGCACACTCGATCAAGATACGAGCCGCAACAGTCGGCTCGCTTCCTCACCTATGGCGACCCCCAAAAAAATCGCGGCCAATCGCCGCAATGCACAAAAATCCTGTGGCCCAAAGTCCGCTGAGACCAAGGCCAAAGTCTCGCAGAATCCCCTCCAGCACGGTCTCTGTGCCGAACCGCACAGGGCGCTGGGTGCCCGTTGTGCGGGTCAATTAACGACGCGGTTTCGCGTCCTCGATGAAGTCGAACAGCAGGAAAAGTTCGACGCCTTCTTACAACAACTGATAGAAGACGAACAACCCGTCGGCCAGGCCGAAATCGAGTTGGTCGTCAAAATGGCCGAACACACTTGGCTCTGTAAGCGTGCCCTCCGCCTGCAGGACAGTTGCTTTGCTCTCGAGCCGAAAACTCCCGCGCAGGCCAAGAGCGGCGAAATCCCCGCCAGCGTTGACTGCCAGCACCTGGAACGTTACGTCCGCTATCACGCCGCCCACGACCGTGCTTATCAACGCGCCTCCGCTGAGCTTCAGAAGCGCAAGAAAACACGCCAATTAACCGAAATTGGCTTAGCTTTGCAGCAGCGCGCTCAGGCCGCCGAATTGCGTCAGGCCGAAAAGCACGACGTCCACATCGCCATCGCGAATGTGCGCAAACAACGGGAAGAAATGAAGCTCGCCGACGATCTCGCGAAGCTTCTCCCTCCCGATTTCGACATTTCTTCTCTCGATCAAGCCTTTTCCGCCGCCGCCCCACACCTAGTCAACCGAGATTGACGCAAGAAAAGGTCTTCTGGGAATTGGTGTTTGAGTGTACCGCCCGAGTTTTGCTTCCCAACGGAGTCGCGACATAGGGAGCGTTGCCCTTGCGTCCCAACGGAGCCGCGAGCAAACGGAGCGCTGTCCCCGCTTTGCTTTACCCAGCCGCCGCGCAGCTCTTCACTTCGCCGCCCCGCTGCGAGAGCACCATCTCGATAACGTCCCGCAGATCGCCAATGCGGACCGGTTTGGCAAGGCAAAGTCCCGGCCATTGCATCTGCGATGGCTCGGCCAGAAACAGATACGAGTGGGCCGTCAGGTAAACCACCGGAATGTGGACCGTGGTCGAAATCCAGCGCGCGGCTTCCATGCCGTCCATGTCGCCGTCGAGCCGCACGTCCATCAGCACCAGGTCGGGTTTGGTCCGGATCGCCCATTCAACCGCTTCCATCCCCGAGCGGACAATCCAGTCCGCCTGATATCCGATCTTTCGCAGTTGATTCCTGAGATCGGCCGCGATAATCATCTCGTCCTCCGCGATGAGAATCCGCGCTGCAGACACCTTCTTATTCTAAGCCGGTACCAGCCCTGCTTTCTTTCAGTGGCCGCACTCTGGTACCACGTAGATTTACCCACTAGGGTATTCGAGCGCCGTTTTCGGGAGCATAATAAGGCATGCCCGTTCGTGTTGTGCTCCACGTGGAGGACGACAATGCAGCCGCCTTCCTCTTTGCGTTCGCTTTGAAGGAAACAACCAACAGCATTGAACTGCATCGCGTCGTCGATGGAGACCAGGCGCTTTCCTTTCTTTATAAAAGAATCCCGTACCAGGCTGCGCCTCGCCCCGACCTGATCGTCATGGATGTGAACTTGCCGCGTAAGAATGGGCTGATCGTGCTCGCCGAGCTGAAGGCCGACGAATCGCTTTGCTCGATCCCGGTCACCATGTTTACCAGCTCGGCCCTCCCCAGAGACCGCGATGCCTCGCTTGCCTGCGGAGCCAAGATGTTTTTGACCAAACCTCCCACTCTGGATCGTTTGGTCGAGCTCGTCAAGACCGTCGTGTCCGTCGATTGAAGACGCCCGCAAAATCAGTCAACAAGTCTGCGACAAAAAAAGGGAGCGTATGGACGAGCAACCCGGCACCACGCTACGCGATTCCGACCAGACTCACATCGACTTCCTCGACTCCGAATTGGACTTGAGCTCGACGTTTTTGAATTGCGCTCTCAGTCATCGAGATGAGCCGGACGTCATGGCGTATGATCTTCAGAAGGCTCGCGAAGGCTTTGAAACGGCGAGTAGATGGATCGGAAGAGTGCGGGACGTCGGACATTTCGACCGCTTGATGGTAAAACTCGAGGATCTTCGGGAACGCCTCGACCGCGTCCGCGACGAAACGCCTTCATGATTTTTCCGATTCGCTTCTTCTTGCTCCGCTTTCGCGATAATCCGCCTTTGCAATGTTAGAGATTTCCTCCAACCGGATCTCTTCCGGATCTCCTAAAATCCTGATCGTCGAAGACGACACGATTACCGCTTACGACCTTCGCCGCACTCTGACCCGGCTCGGCTACAAAGTCGTTGCCGTCTCGAGCGGTGAAGCAGTCCTCGAGCAGATTGAAAAGTACGGTCCGGATCTTCTACTGGCTGACATCGGTCTTGAAGGCGAATTGGATGGTATTGAGATCGCGGCACGGGCTCGCCGCCGCTGGAACATACCAACGGTTTTTCTGACGGCTTACGGCGACACCGAAACCATGCATCGGGCCAGGGATACCGAACCGTACGGCTATTTGGTCAAGCCGTTTTCCGAGCGCGAGTTGCAAGCTACCGTCGATATCGCCCTCCAGCAGCGTAAGCTCGCGGCCGAACGCGAACGGCAATCGCTTGCTGGAGCGCGGCTGCTGGAAAGCACCAAAGAGGACCTTGCCGCGATCACCGCGCGCCTGTTATCGGTCCAGGACGAAGAACGGGAGCGAATCGGCAGAGATCTCCACGACGATTACGCCCAGCGTCTCGCGCTTCTTCAAATGAAAATCCATAGTCTCCAGCTCTCTTTGCCTGCCGCGGTTCAGCGCGAGAGCGAGGCCGCGTTCCAGTCCATCGGCGCGGATCTCGATAAACTCTTCGACGATCTGCGCGACCTCTCGCATCGGATGCATCCGGCGACCATTGACCACCTCGGTCTCGCGCCGGCGCTCCGCCAACTGAGCGACGACTTCGCAGAGCATCGTTCCATCCCCGTCGAATTTTCCGCCAGGGGAGTGCCCGCCACTGTTCCCCCTCCCATCTCGATAGCGCTGTACCGCATTGCGCAGGAAGCGCTTCAGAATGTCGCCAGGCACGCGGGCCGCGCATCCGTCACCATCACCTTGTACGGCCGGACCGAACGCCCGAATCTCTGCATTATGGATCTTACGATTCGTGATACCGGCAAAGGCTTCGATCCGGATCGCAAGAAAAACGGCTTAGGCGTTATCAGCATGGAGCAGCGCGCTCAATCCGTGGATGGTAGCTTTCAACTGATATCCCAATTAGGACAAGGTACTGAGATTCAGGTCTCCGTGCCTTTTCCTGCGGACGCGACGAATATGCCTGACTGCGAACCGGAGCCATAAAGTGGCCGATCTGGATAATCGAATCGAGAACGGACCTTCGCCGGATGAGGCCGGGCCTTCCGAGGAGCGCGTTCACCTCAACGCCGGCGACGACCTGGATATCAGTCCCCCGCGCGGCGATCCGTTTCCCATTGTCGGCATTGGCGGCTCTGCCGGTGCGCTCGAAGGGTTCACGCAATTGCTTCAGCACGTGCCGGAAGACACCGGCATGGCCTTCGTCTTCATTCAGCACCTGGATCCTACGCACGCCAGCCAATTGAGCGAGATTCTGTCCCGCGCGACAACGATGCCGGTCCACACCGTCTCCGATGGCATGTCCGTGGAACCGAACCACGTGTACGTGATGCCGCCCAACGTCACCATGTCCCTGGAACGTGGCGCTCTCCGTTTATCGAACCGCCCGCCCGGCTTGCATCTTCCCATCGACAGCTTCTTCGAATCGCTTGCTCGTGCGCAGGGAGGCCGGGCTATCGCCGTCGTCCTTTCCGGAAATGCCGCCGACGGCAGCCACGGCGTTAGAGCCGTCAAATCCGAGTGCGGCCTCACCTTCGCGCAGGACGAATCCACCGCTCGCTTTACCGGCATGCCCCGCAATGCGATTGCAACCGGCGCCGTCAACTACGTTCTTTCCCCCGCCGAGATCGGTAAAGAGTTGGCCCACATCGGCGCTCACCCCTATGTCCGCCCACCCCGCCGCCGCCGCGCCGATCAGGAGATTTTACCGGAAGCAAACGGTGACTTGAAACGAATCCTCGCATTTCTGAACCGCTCCACGAAGGTCGATTTCAGCCACTATAAGCAGAACACGGTGCGCCGCCGCATTGGCCGCCGCATGATCGTGACTCGTGCCGAAAACCTGGCTGGCTACGCCCACTTTCTGCAAAACGACCCCAAGGAAGCCGGTGAGCTCTATCGCGATCTCTTAATCAGCGTTACCAATTTCTTCCGCGATCCGCCCGTCTATGACGCTCTCCGGAACCACCTTCGCGAAACATTGCGCGGTCGCGACCCAGGGCAGACGTTCCGCGTCTGGGTGCCCGGATGCGCCACCGGAGAAGAAGTTTACTCCATTGCCATCTTGATTTCGGAGTTGCTCGAAGAGTTGGAGCTCAACACACCCATTCAGCTTTTCGGAACCGATATCAGCGAAATCGCGCTGGATCGTGCCCGCGCCGCCACTTACCCCGCCGCCATCGCGGAAAACGTATCCGAAGAGCGCCTGCTCCGTTTTTTTGTCCGTACCGATAGCGAGTTCCAGATCGCTAAAAGAACCCGCGAGCTTTGCGTCTTTGCGCGGCAGGACCTTACCAACGATCCGCCCTTCGGAAACATGGATCTGGTGAGCTGCCGCAATGTTTTGATCTACATGGATTCCTGGCTGCACCGCCGCATCTTGCCGGTCCTGCATTACAGCCTCGCTCCAACCGGCCTGCTCGTGCTCGGCACCGCCGAATCCGTTTCTGCCGACAACGACCTGTTCACCATCGTCGACCAGCAGAATCGCATCTACGGACGCAAGCCCGTTCCAGCTCGCTTAACTTTGAATCTCGCGCTGGGCCGGTCCAAAAGTCCATCTGATCAGCAGGCAGCGCCTATCACTCTCACCGGCGCAGATTTGCAAAAGCGCGCCGATCGCCTCATTCAAAGCAAATATACCCCGGCGGCTGTTGTCGTCAACAGCGATCTGCAGATTCTTCACTTCCGCGGGCGAACCGGCTTCTATCTGGACTTACCCGCCGGGGAAGCGAACCTGAGTTTGAGCCGCATGGTCCGCGAAGGTCTCGCCGCGCCTTTGCGTCGAGTGATTCAGCAAGCCGCTGAGCGGAACGCTTCCGTCCGCGAAAGCGGCATTCCCGTCGAAAACGACGGTGAGCGTCGCCATACCGCCGTCGAGGTAACGCCCCTGCCCGGTGCTTCTCCAAAGGAACGCTACTATCTCGTCGTATTCGAAGAAGAAAAGACCGCCGCCGCTCCTGCGCTTCCTTCTACGCCGCCCCCGCAAACCGAGCCGGACACTGCCGGTAATCTTGCCGCTCTCGAAGCTCAGATACGCGACCAGCAGCGCCAGATCGCGGATCTTCGCGAACACATTCGCAATTTGAACGAAGATCACGAAGCCGACGCCGAAGAGCTGAAGGCTTCTAACGAAGAGGTGCGCAGCGCGAATGAAGAGCTGCAAAGCACTAACGAAGAGCTGAGCACCACCAAAGAAGAGGTCCAGAGCGCCAATGAAGAGCTGAATACCTTAAATGAGGAGCTTCAGAACCGCAATCAGGAACTCAAGTCTCTCAACAGCGACCTCGCCAACATACTGACCGCCGTCGATGTTCCATTTCTGATTGTGGATAACGGGTTCCGGCTGCGGCGCTTTAGCACTGCCGCTGAAAAGCTTTTCAGAATCGGGAACATCGATATCGGATATCCGCTTCATCGCCTGGAAGGACGTATCCATCTCAGTGAGCTGGATGCCACCCTCCGCGCTGTCGTGGAAAACCTCATCGTCGAGCAGCGTGAAATTCAGGACAGCGTTGCTCATTGGTGGTCCATCACGATCCGGCCCTACCGAACCGTCGATAACCGCATCGACGGCGCCCTCATCGTGTTTGCTGACATCGATGCGCTGAAACGAAGCCTCACCGCCGCCGAAAAGTCGCGCGATCGCGCCGAAGCGATGATCCAAACCGTCCGTGAGCCTCTGCTTGTGCTCGATGCGGATTTTCGCGTGCTCCGCGCAACAGCCGCCTTTTACGAGACTTTCCAGGTCACTCGGGCCGAAACGGAGAATCGGGCATTGTACGATCTCGGCAACGGTCAGTGGAATCATCCGCGTCTGCGCGAGCTGTTGGGAGACGCCCTCTTTCGCGACCAACCCTTCCACGATTTTGAGATTGAGCACGATTTTCCCCACATCGGGCCCAAAACCGTGCGCCTCAATGCCCGGCAGATTCCCCTCACGGACGCGCAGCCCCGCACTCTTTTGCTCGCCATCGAAGATGTCACCAAGCGTCAGGAAGAAGCCGAGGTTCGCTATCGCCGCATATTTGAATCCGCCAGCGATGGAATTCTGATCTTTGACGCCGTGGACGGGACTCTTACCGATGTCAATCCGGCTTTCCTCACGCTCGGCCAGTATGGGCGCCAGGAGCTGATCGGCCGCCGCGTGCCGGAGATGCAGGCCTTCCATTCCGCTGAGTCCGTCTTCGATATCGTTGCCGAGACTCGCGTTCAAGGCGGGGCGCATTATTTCGATATCGGCCTCAGTACTGCTTCGGGTGCCGTCATCGAGACCGAATTGGTCGCTACCCGCTATCTTTTAGGCTCGCGTCCGGTGATCCAGGTCACCGTTCGCGATGTCGCTAAGCGAAATCAGGCGCTTCGCTCTCTCAGAGACAGCGAGCAGCGTTTCCGCCTCTTTGTCGAAAGCGTTCGCGACTACGCCTTGTATCAGACCGACGCTAATGGCCGGATCACAAGCTGGAACCCCGGAGCCGAGCGGCTGCTCGGCTACACCCAACCCGAAATCGTCGGACAGTCGAGCGCCCGGCTCTTCGTGCCCGAAGACGTGCTGCATGGCGAGCCCCAGCGCGAACTCGAGCAGGCTCGCGACCAGGGACGCGCCGAAGCTGAACGCTGGCACGTTCGAAAAGACGGCAGCCGCTTTTTCGCCAGCGGCATTCTTACCTCCATCCACGATGAGAGCGGCCGCCTGCGTGGCTTCGCCAAGATCATGCGCGACGTCACCGCTCGAAAGAATGCCGAAGACCAGCTTCGCCAACAGGCTCAGTTGCTCGAGCTCGCGCAAGACCTTATCCTCGCGCGCACGCTCGAGGGAACCATTGTGTTTTGGAATAGAGCCGCCGCCGACGCCTATGGTTGGAGTGCCGCCGAAGCTCTGGGCCACTCCAGTCATTCTCTTCTGAAAACCGTCTTTCCCCAGCCTTTGAAGGAAATTCAGACAAAACTCCTCAAAGACGGTCACTGGGACGGCGAACTTGTTCATACCCGGCGGAATAAGAGCAAGTTGACGGTCTGGAGCCGCTGGACCCTGCAGATGAACGACGATGGCAAGCCCGTTCGCGTTCTGGAGGTCAATACCGACATTACAGAACGCCAGCGCGCGGACCAGCAGCTCCGCGACTCTCTGCAGCAAAAAGAAATCTTGCTGAAAGAGATGCATCACCGGGTCAAGAATAATCTGCAGATGATCGCCAGCCTGCTCGGCCTCCAGTCGGAATTCGTGAAAGACACGCAGGCCCTCACCGTCATGCACGAGATGCACACCCGCGTTCACTCCATCGCGGCCATTCACGAAATCCTATACGAGGCCGGCGATCTGGCCCGTATCGATTTCGGAAGTTATCTGCACCGGATGACCGAAGATCTCGTGAAATTCTATTCGAACCGCGCAAATAGCGTTCGTCTTCAAATTGAATCGGGTCAAATCTCGCTTGATGTGACCCAGGCCGTTCCCTGTGGCCTGATTACCAACGAGCTGGTGACGAATTGCTTGAAACATGCCTTCCCTGACCAGCGGACCGGCATTATCGAGATTTCATTTAACTGCCGCAATCGCCGCTGTTTGCTCACCGTCGCCGATAACGGAATCGGCCTGCCGCCGGACGTAGATCCTCGCGATGCCCGGTCCATGGGAATGCAGCTCATCAAACTGCTGGTTGAGCAACTGCGAGGCGAGCTGCGCATTGATCGCGAAAACGGCACCCGCTTCACCCTCTCCTTCCCGCAAAAATCCATGTAACCTCTGCGCGATGATTGAAAAAGATGATCGACGTGAAGCAGGCGGTTCAGATCGCTAAAGCTAAGGCCGCTGAAGTACTGGACAAAGGCTCGGCAAATCTGGAAGAGATCGAGCGAGAGGTATATAAGGATCGGGACGTCTGGAGTATCACGCTAAGCGTCCCGCGCACTTTGAACCAGATCTCGGCGGTGGAGCGCCTCTCCGCCCTAGCTCCTGATCCATTGCAATATAAGCGTTTTCTGATTGATGCGGAAACCGGCGAGCTTCTCGCTATAAAAATGCGCGAAATTGCCTTTCGATAATAATCGCTACACCCGAGACGGGTCGCTTGGTGATCGACACTAACATGCTTGTCCTTTTTGCGGTCGGCAGCGTGAATCGGCATCGTATCGAACGCTTTAAGAGAACCAGCCGCTACACGATTGAAGATTTTCTCTTTTGATTCGAGTGCTTCGGCAATTCAACTCGCTTTACACAGTGCCTCACGTTCTGGCTGAGGTCAGCAATCTGACGGATCTTTCGGGACCGGAAGGGCCACAAGCTCGACAGATTCTGAAGCAAACAATTTCTCTCTTGACTGAAGTGCAAATACCGAGCGCTCGGGCTGCGGAAAACGCGGCATACCAAAATCTCGGCCTTGTTGATGCGGCGATTGTCACCGTTGCGCGCGAGCACGGATGTACCGTGCTGACGGATGACCTGGATCTCTATATACGGCTGCAGCGCGATAAGCTCGACTCGCTCAACTTTACGCATCTTAGGGCACGCGCTTTCGGAATGTGAGCGTCGTCTTTCTCCAGCCCGATGTCATCCCTAACCCG
The DNA here is from genome assembly GCA_963722935.1 of uncultured Acidobacteriaceae bacterium. Taxonomy (GTDB): domain Bacteria; phylum Acidobacteriota; class Terriglobia; order Bryobacterales; family Bryobacteraceae; genus Bog-105. The sequence goes on from CAVROY010000008.1 coordinate 688,483, forward strand.
TGATCGTCCGTTATTCGATGACGGTCCAGTGGATGGTCAGCTTCTCGTGCTTCGCGTGGCTGCGCAGCACTAGCTTCCGGTATCCGTTTGCGGCGTCCGGCATCTCCACGAATCCGAGATTGACTTGATCCACGGTCACTCGCACGGGAACTCCAGGTAGTCCTGCGCCCGCGAGAACGCCCTTCGATGGCGTGCCTCCGGTAATGATCAACATCTCGTTTTTCTCGAGCTTGCCCGTCCAGGTCGCCATCCCCGCGCCCGGGCCCGTATACCCAGCAGCCTTTCCGCTTGCGGCTGCTGCTGCCGTCGCGGGAGACTGAGCCGTCGGCGCCGTATCGGATGCGCCCGCATGCCGATGCAGCACCGGGCGATCGGAAGGAGCAGTCTCGGATTGCGGAGCCGCCGCATTCGGCGCCTGATTGCTCGCGTCCCCTGAAGCGGGCAGCGGCATCGGTGCATAATCCGAACCCGGATCTTGCACAGCACGCCGTCGCGATCCACTCGAGCTCGAAGCCGGCGCAGGTCGTGACGGTGCGGAATTTTGCGCAGCCGTTTGCTGCGCTTGCTTAGCGCTCGTCTGCGCACCCGCCGGAGGCGTCAACAAAACCGGTGGCGTCACTTCATCCGATCGCCTCGTCGCAGCTCTTTCCGATGCTGCGCTCGACGCTTTCACCCGTTTTCGCGCCGTGCGATGTCGCTCACCCGCTCCCGCTACATCCGCTTCCGGCGGCGGGGTGACAGCCGAAGGCGTGCTCTCTGGACTCACCGCCGGAATTTCGGCCGCGTCGCGCGAAGCCGCCGCATGCTTCGTATACGCCGCATAAAACGCGAAGCCTCCCACCGCCAGTCCCGCCAGCACCGCGCCTGTCACCAGCAGCCCGGTTTTTTTTCGCTCCACCGGCACGGCATAGATCGGCCGTGTCGGCCGCGACGTCGGATCGGGAGTCTCGTTTTGCACGCTACAGCCTCAAACCGTTTCGATACCCGCATTCTCTCCTAAATCGGGTCTGCCTCGATAATAAAGGTTCGTCAAAATCGGAGAACCTATTGTCCATCCTCGAGTTCTTAATCGGCCGCCCGCTTGCGACCTCCGAAGAGCGAGCCGAAAAAATTGGCGTATTCGCCGGCGTGCCGATCTTCGGATTAGACGCGCTCGGCTCCGCGGCCTACGGACCCGAAGCGCTTCTCACGCTCCTCATCCCGCTCGGCGTGGCCGGTTTGAACTATGCTCTTCCACTCACCTGGAGCATCATCGTTCTCCTCATTATCGTTTTCTTTTCCTATCAACAGACCATCGCTGCATATCCTCAAGGCGGCGGATCGTACATCGTCGCAAAAGATAATCTCGGACCTTTCCCGGCGTGCTCGCCGCTGCTGCGCTGTTGATCGATTACTCGCTCGATGCTGCCGTTGGGATCTCGGCCGGAATTGGAGCCCTCACCTCTGCCATTCCCTCTCTGCATCCACGTACTCTCTCGCTTTGCCTGATCGCGCTGCTGATTCTGACCATAGTCAATCTGCGCGGTCTGCGCGAGACCGGCGCGGTTTTCGTCGCCCCTACCTATCTCTTCCTGGTTTGCATGTTTATCGCGCTTGGCATCGGCATCGCGAAAGCCATCGGGAGCGGTGGCCATCCTGCCCCGGTCGTGAGTCCCCCTCATCCCAGCCCCGCTATCGCCGCGGCCAGCGCCTGGCTTCTCCTCAAAGCCTTCGCCAGCGGATGCACTGCTCTCACCGGAGTCGAGGCCGTCAGCAATGGCGTCCAGGCCTTTCGCGAGACCTAAGGCCAAACAGGCCCAGCGAACGCTAGCGTTTTTGATCTTCTGTCTCGCTCTGATGCTGGCCGGCATCGCCTACCTCGTCAAGGCTTATCACATCGTCGCCACCGATCCCAATGGACCCGATTATCAAAGCATTCTCTCCATGATCTTCGCTGCCGTTACGGGACGCGGCTGGTTTTACGACATCGCCATCGGCTCCGTTCTGGTGCTGCTCATCTTCTCGGCCAACACCGCCTTCGCCGATTTCCCGCGAGTCTGCAGCATCGTCGCCCGGGACGGCTATCTCCCCGTCTCCTTCGCCAACCGCGGACGCCGGCTTGTCTATTCGGAAGGAATCATTGTTTTGGCCGTCATCACCGCCGCGCTGCTCATCGGCTTTGGAGGCATCACCGATCGCCTCATCCCGCTATTCGCTGTCGGAGCTTTTCTCGCATTTACTCTCTCTCAAGCGGGCATGGTCGGCCACTGGCGGAAACGCCGCGGCAAAGGCGCGCGCAACAGCATGCTCCTCAATGGAGTGGGTGCGCTCGCCACCGGCGCTACCGTCCTGGTTGTTATTGCTGCCAAATTCAGAGAAGGCGCCTGGATCACCCTCATCGCCATTCCATCTTTTCTCGCTCTCATGTATGGCGTTCGCCGTCACTATGACAAACTACTGCGCGAGATTCAAATTAAAACTCCCGCTCGAGACCATCACGGAGCCCAAACCCCTCCTGGTCATCACCATGCAAGGTTGGACCCGTGTCGGCAAACAAGCGCTGCGCTTTGCCATGACGCTCTCGTGCGAAATCAAGGTCCTCCACGTCATCGAAGAGGACAAAGCCGACAATTTCCGGGAGCTTTGGAGCAAATTTGTAGAGACTCCGCTTAAACGCGCCCAACTTCCCGTTCCGGAGTTGATCGAATTGAAATCGCCCTATCGCTTTGTCGTCACGCCCATCGTCAACCACGTGATGACGCTCGCCAAAAAGAACCCCGATCGCCGCGTCGTCACCGTCATTCCCGAGCTGATCGAAAGCCGCTGGTACTACTATTTCCTCCACTCGCAGCGCCCTTCGCTGCTGAAGGCCCAACTGCTCATGCTAGGCAATGACCGAATCTCGGTCCTGAATATTCCTTGGTATCTAAAGAGCAAGTGAGATCCCTCGATCCCATCCTCTGCGCTCACCTGCTGCGCCGCGTTGATGAAAAACTGATTGAGCTTTTGCGCTCGCTCACGCCAGAAGAATGGGATCTTCAGACCGTTGCGCCCTTATGGAAGGTTCGCGAGGTCGCGGCGCATCTGCTCGATACAGCGCTTCGTAAAATTTCCTTGGTTCGAGATGGTTCTTACGTAGAAGCCGTCGATATCCGTTTGCCTCAAGATGTAGTCATGTTGGTCAACCGTCTGAATCGGGAAGGTGTGACCGTCTATCGTCGTCTCAGCCCGCCCGTCCTGATCGACATGATGAAGCTGGCTTGTGAACAGAGCGCCCGCTTTCATGAGTCGCTCGATCCGTTTGCTCCTGCCGCATTCAATGTGAGCTGGGCCGGAGAAGAAAGCTCTCTGAACTGGTTTGACACGGCTCGCGAATTGACCGAACGCTGGCACCACCAGCAACAAATTCGCCTCGCCGCAAATCGGCCGGGAATCATGACCCCGGATCTATATCATCCGGTTCTGGATTGTTTCCTCCGAGGACTTCCACACGCATATCGCAATATCGAAGCTCCCATCGGAACGGCGCTTTTGGTGGAGATTTCGGGTGAATGCGGTGGGCAATGGTTTCTGTCCAGAGGTTCGGGCAGATGGAGTGTCGAGAGAGAATCGCCCGCTACCTTTGCGTCCCGAGTCACCATACCGCAGGCTCTTGCGTGGCGGGTTTTTACAAAAGGCATCGATCGCAATTCGGCGCGAGCGCAGATTGACATCGAAGGAGATCGAAATCTGGGAGAGAAGATTCTCGATTTGACCGCGATCGTCGGCTAACTGATACAGAGTTGCCACAATCGTCGCAATTGCCGAAAATGAAAGGAGCGTCTCCTGTCTATGTCCACCACACCGGACGGAAGTCCCGCCACGAAAGCTGAACTGCAAACTTTCAAAACCGAACTGCTCGCAGAATTTAAAGAGTTGCACGAATATATCGATGAGCGCACACACGATGCCGAAACACGGCTGTTGGGCGCTTTCAGCGATTACCAGCAAGCTCAGACAACCAAGCCGGCAAGTAGCATTCCCGAAACACTGAACTAGCATCCCACGCGCGTTTTGAATTCGCGCGCCCGGTCCCGCGCCACCGTCAAGTCCGTCTCTCTGCCATCCTTCAGCCGTACATTCAAAGCTCCGCCGGGAAGCGATACGACTTCCTTGATCCAGGCCACGTTGACCACCGCGCTCCGGTGGATGCGGACGAATTTCTTCGGATCCAGTTTCCTTTCCAACTCGGTCATCGCGTAGGCCACACAATAAGCCTTGCCCTCCGACACCGCGTAAATCAGCTTGCCTTCGGCATAGAAATGCGTCACCTGCGCCACGTCGAGGAACCAGAGCCGGTCTCCCAGCCTTGACGCAATCCGGTCCGGATAGTCCGGTATGGTCTCGCGCAGAGAGACCGTGAGCTGCGTGAGTAGAGCCTGCAAGTCGGGCTGGCTGAGCTGGCCAGCGCCCCGCAACCGTTCGATCTTTTTAAGAGCGCGATCGAGCGACTCGGGCTCCACAGGCTTCAGCAGGTAGTCCACCGAGTTCACCCCGAACGCCTGCAGCGCGTACCCATCGTAGGCAGTGGTAAAAATGATAACGGGCTGGCAGGGCAGTCGCGCCAAAACCTCGAATCCATCCAGGCGTGGCATCTGAATATCCAGGAAGCAAACATCGGGCGGATTTGCCGTCAATGCCGCCACCGCTTCCTCCGGCTCGCTTGTGCTTCCGGTTATTTCCACGCGCCCCGTATGTTCCAGCAACCGGCGCAGCCGCGCCAGCGCCAACGGTTCGTCATCCACCAGGTACGCGCGCAGTTTCATACGCGAGGCAAAATCATTTCCACGACGGAATGCCCGTTTCGCCGAACAACGTTCAAGCGCGCTTTCGCGCCGAATAACGCATCCAGCCGCTCGACCAGGTTGTCCAGCCCATGCCCCGCACGAATGGCCGATAGATCGAAGCCCGGCCCCGTATCGCGAACCTCAATGCGCAAGCTGCCATTCTCTGCCGACGCCGTAACCAGAAACTCCCCACCTTCGCTCAGCGGAGTGATCCCGTGTTTCACAGCGTTCTCCACCAGCAACTGTAGCGACATGGGTGGTACCTTGGCATCCTGCAGCTCCGCGGATACTTCCACTCTTCCCCGCAGCTTATCGCCGAAGCGCACCCTTTCAATGTCGACATAGCTCTCCACCATCGCCAGCTCCTCCCGCAATGGAATCAATGCTTGACGACTGGTGTCCAGCGACACTCGCAACAAGGCCGCCAGTCGCCCCACAATCTGTTCCGCTCGGGCGGGATTCAGCACAATCAGCGAGCTGATCGAGTTCAACGTATTGAACAGGAAATGCGGATGGATGCGCGATTCGAGCGACCGCAGCCGCGCTTCCGCTGCCAGTTTTCTCTCTCGCTCTTCGGCTATTTCTTTTTGGTGAAGCCTCTCCTCCATCAGTTGTACGCGTCCTCGCAACGATCCGTGGACCAGGGCGCCCAGTCCGAACACCATAGCCAGCGGCAGGGCGACGCGTAGCGTCTGAAAGTACTCCCCCCAGAAGTGCCGCGGTATCACCAAGCCTATCTCCATCAAGAGCGTCTGTGCGATCAAACAACCCAAAGCGCTAAGCACGATCAGGCCCGCGGTAACGGCAGGTTATCGTCGGAACTTTGCGGAGCGCAAGTCTCTCTGCAAGGCCGCCTATGACCAGAACGCCGAGAATCCCCGTCAGGTTTGCATAGACGAGCGAGTATGCAACTATATGCAGTAATTCGCTGACGCTCGGAATCCGATTCACCGCGACCTGGATCAGAACCACCACCGCCACCGCGAGATTGACCCAAAGCAGCGAGAACGCCCATTTGCGCTTCGTCGATGCCATGTTGCTGCTTTTATCCAGCGGGTATTCTCTACTTCGCGCTCACTGGTTCTAAAGCGCCACTGCGGAAAACATTGATGATCTGCGTCGCGTCCTGGCCGGCCAGCTTCATCTCTCCCGCGACACTCTCAAACAGTGTGGCGTACTCAATTTGCTTGGTCGCGAGCGACACCCAGATTTGTCCCCAATAATCGCTCCGTCCTTTCAAAGTCATACCGCCGTTGGCAATCGCCAGCGGATTGAAGAATGCCTGGTACTGAATCAGCGCGCAGTCCTCGCCATTCCTTCGCGAACGTCCAATCCATTCCAGCACGACGTCGCGGTTTTGAAATATGCCCACGTCCGGCATATTTACGCTTTGATTCGAGACGTTTTGAGAAATATGCTCCGGCTCATTCAGTTTTAAACGCTCGAAGAAGCCCTGGCCGAAGTGCTCGATCATCCCTGTGTCCCAAACCAGATTACGCTCGAATACCGCCGTCGGTGGAAACCCTTTGAAGAACTCGGGTTTCAGCGTGTTGGAGAGGTCATTCACGTATTTGAACCCTTCCATAAACTCGCGCTTCTGCGCCGCTCCGAATGGACCCGTGGCGCCGTCGGCATCCGCCTGAGTGACGTTTTTCCAGACCACCTCGCCGCCCGCCAGTCCGCGCGTGTACTCTCCCGTCAAACGCTGGCGGCGCACAATTTCGCCCCTAGTGTTTGCCGTGTTGTACTCAACCGTGAACCGGTAAGTGCGGGGACCGCTGTCTTTCACGGTCGTCCCCTGCAGCAGATTCCAGGTGTGTCGGGACTCTGTTTGCCCAGTCGCGCCGCAGGCTGCCAACAATACAAATCCCGATGTAAAAAATACTGTCGTTCTGATTCGCATTGCGTGAGATCTCCTATCGGAGAGTCTGCCAATGGTTCGAGAGTGATGCATCTCCTAAGCGACGAGAGGCAACAATTTCCGGCGGCACGTCGTCATACGCCGACGAACCGTTCCAACCGGCTTCCGATAAACAGGATACGCAGCTGCTACCGCACGGTGACCAGGTAGCGATTAAAGAACGCGAGTGTCTCGATCGCCAATTCCCGCCGGGCGTCCGCAGTCTGGAATGTATGGACGTCGGTGACCTTCACAAAGGACGCGGGCACTCCCGCCGACCGCAGTTTCTCGTAAAGTTCTTCCGATTGCGAGATGGGAACGTTTTGATCCTCGTCCCGTGCACAATCAGGAACGGCGCATCTCCCTTTGAAACGTGAAAAAGAGGCGATGCATCGCGCCAAACTTCCGGATGCTTGGAGTAGTCGGTTCCAAACATGTCCGTAAGAAATCTGACGTCTTGCGGATCTCGATCTACAGTGAAATCGACCGGTCCGCTGACGTCTACGACCGCCTGCACTTTGCTCGAATACTTCGCAAGCGCGGTATCGGAATTGTCCCGCGTGTCTTCCATACCGAGCAGCGCCGCCAGTTGCGCCCCAGACGAGTGCCCGAATGCGCCGACGCGCTCAGGATTCACATCATATTTGGACGCGTTGACCCGCACCCAGCGGACCGCGCGCTGTACATCGTCGAGTTGTGCCGGCCAGCGGTTTTGGTTGGCTTGGAAGAGACGATAGTTCACCGAAAAAGCCACAAAGCCCGAGCGCGCAAGAAACTGTCCCATGCCGCGCATCGTGCTTTTATTTAGCCTGGTCCATCCGCCTCCATGGATGAGCACGACCGCTGGATGAGCATCCGTGGCGGCGCCAGTAGGTTCATAGACGTCGAGAAGCAGCTCAGACCCGTTCACCGAACCGTAACGAACATCTTCGTGAATAGTAGCGGCCGTCGGCTGCTGCGTCCCGGTACCGTGTTCCTGCGCCGCAAGAGTGAAGGCGAGCGCCGCGCCAGACAATAGAGCTGCCAGCCAGGAAATTGTCTTGCTCATCGACCGAATTGTAGTACGCTGTCTCCGCTAAGCGGCCGACGGATTCGTAAAGCCCGTCACCGCATCGATCTTCACATCCGGATCGAACACGAAAACGCTCGTTCCGCTCATCCGCCCCTGCCCATCACTGCCCACCGCAACCCAATCGGCGAGGACAGTGCCCTGGCAATGCCGGACGTCTCCCTTCCGCTGCAGGCCGATGCCCGGCATAAATCGCTGCGCCGCGCCTATGTGAGCCGACAGATCGGCGATACCGTCGAGCAGACTATAACGGTCGTGAAAGCGAATTCCGGGAGTGACGATCTTCGTCAGTGTTTCTTCACGCAACCGATCGTCGGGGACGGTCCACGCGCCGAACCATGCATCCACCGCGCTCGCCGCGCCTGCGAATACTTCGTCCGCAACGACGTTGCTGAACAGCGAAAGCTGGAAACGCCATCCCTGCACGTGCTCGTCGCGCGGCGCCGCTTCCGCGAATTCATGCAGCAAATGGAGCCGGGTTCCGGCTTTGTCCGGATCCAGCCGCACGGTGACACGCGAGCTTCCCGGTGGAATCGGCTTCCCGCTCACGAAACCGTATGTGAACGTGATCCGCTCCGGATCGCGCACATCCAATACCTCGCCCAAAGATTCAATTCCATTCGGATGACGAATGTAGACTTTGCCTCCCGGCGTGGCGTCGATCGTCGAGCCTGCGCCCCACCAACTGGCCCACCGCACGCTGTCGGTGAAGAATCGAAAAACAATTTCCGGCCTTGCTCTGATCAAAACAGTTCGTTCCAGGTGGTATGGCAATTCCTGCATATGTCCTCACAAAACTCGTTTCATGCGGCGCCGCGGGCGCGGTTTCGGTCCCCGGCGCGTTTCCTCCAGCTCAGCGGCCAGTTTGAGCTTCCATAAAGCGTCATCCCACATGCGCTCCAGAATCTCCGCGACTGGCCCGAATGCCTCGCGGCGCGCCCGGTAGAACCGATTTCGCTGCTGCGTCCGCGCCTCTATCAAGCCCGCTTCCACCAGCAGCCGTAGCTGAAGTGAAACCGCTCCAAACGTCACGTCCGGCATCGCTCGATGGATCGCCCCTGACGTCTGCTCCTCATTCCAGACCAGGCGCAGAATTTCGCGCCGGCGTGGTGAGGCAATGGCATCGAGAACGCCGGATTCCATTGACGATAGTTTAGTTTAAACTAAACTCAATTGTCAATACCCTGTCAAATCAAGTCGGGGGTGTAAACCAGAATGTGTAAACGGTTTTTCTCGAGGGAAGAAAGAGAGACTGAGAAGAACCGATGGGGATCGACAAAGAAGTACTGGACAAGCTGCTAGCAAGCTATCAGAAGCCGGAAGATATTATCGGCGAGAATGGATTGCTAAAGCAGCTGACGAAAGCGCTGGTGGAGCGAGCGATGGAAGCCGAGCTCACGACGCATCTGGGTTACGAGAAGCATGACCTGGTGGGCTACGGCAGCGGTAACTCGCGCAATGGCAAGAGCACGAAACGGCTGAAGGGCGATTTCGGCGAAGTCGAGATCGAGGTGCCGCGGGACCGGCAAGCCAGCTTCGAGCCGCAAATCGTGCCCAAAGGGGAAACGCGCTTTGCCGGCTTCGATGACAAGATCCTGTCGATGTACGCACGCGGCATGACCACTCGCGAGATCCAAGGGCATTTGCAGGAGATCTATGGGGTCGAAGTGAGTCCGACGCTGATCTCGAATGTGACCGACTCGGTGCTGGAAGAGGTGCGCGCCTGGCAGAGTCGGCCGCTCGATCCGCTGTATCCGATCGTGTATTTGGATGCGCTGGTGATCAAGATGCGAGATAACGGGCAGGTGCAAAACCGGGCCGTGTACGTGGCCATCGGCATCACTATGGAAGGCCAGAAGGAAGTGTTGGGCCTTTGGACCTCAGCCAACGAAGGAGCCAAGTTCTGGCTGCAGGTGCTTACCGAGCTACGCAACCGCGGCCAGCAGGATATTTTCATCACCTGCGTGGACGGGCTGAAGGGTTTTCCGCAAGCCATCGAATCGGTATATCCGAACACGACTGTGCAGCTGTGCATCGTGCATCTCACGCGCGCCAGTTTGAATTACGTGAACTGGCAAGACCGCAAGCAAGTGGCCGCTGATCTGAAGACCGTTTATCGGGCCGCTACTGCCCAGCAGGCTGAAGACGCGCTCACCGCGCTGGCCACGCGCTGGGATAAAAAATATCCCACTATCAGCGCGCTGTGGCGGCGCCACTGGGCCCAGATCACACCGTTCTTCGCGTTCCCCGCGGAGGTCCGCAAGGTGATCTATACAACCAACGCAGTGGAGTCGCTGAACATGACCTTGCGCAAGGTGATTAAAACGCGCGGCTCGTTCCCGAATGAGGAGGCCGCCATGAAGCTGCTCTATCTGGCACTCCGCAACGTGTCGCTGAAATGGCACACCATCCAAGGCTGGAAAGAGGCGCTCAACCGCTTCGCCATTCTTTGGGAAGCTCGCTTCCCAAAGACTTCCAGCTAAATCAAACACATCCTATGATGAAGCCGTTTACACAAATTGGTTGACACTACCGTCAAGTCAGCCCAGCGTCTCCAAAGCATGCCGAGCCGGATTGAGATGCGTGTCCTTGAATTGCGTCGAGTATTTCAATCCATATCCCAGCATTCGATCGATACCGATATGGGCAATCCAGATCAGGGAGAGCAGCAGCCAGAGTCGATGCGGCCCACTAAAACCGTAAGCCGCAAGTAACAGCGGACCAACGTAGGTATGGACAAGGTTATAAGTAAACGCCCCCACGCGGCCGCCGGAAAGGTAGCCGATCATCGAAAAATCGGGAACTAGAAAAAGTAGCACAAATTGCAGCCAACTGCCGTGGTTCCAGCCGTACGCAAGGGTGCTCAAAAGGAACACCATCCCGCCTTCCACATGCAAGAGGATCCGAGGACTCATCCGTATAGGATCGCAGTCGCGGTAGCGGCCGCGGTTTTAACAACCGCCGCTATTGCTCCACCAGATCCGCAGTCTCTTCAATCGCCATAGCCACGGCCGGCGCCGGTTTCCGGAAGGGCAGGGAAACGTGGAATGTGCTGCCCTTGCCGGGTTCGCTTTCGAGCCAGATCTTACCACCCAGCAGCCTCGCGAGCTGCTGCGAGACCGACAGACCCAGACCGGTCCCACCGAAACGGCGCGTAGAGGAATTGTCCGCTTGCCGGAATGGCAGGAAGATCTCTTCGAATTTCTCGGAAGCTATGCCGATTCCCGTATCTCTCACCGAAAATTGCAGCCAAACTTGCTCCGCATCTTTTGATACGCCGCGAATCTGTAGCGACACTTCACCTCGCAACGTAAACTTGATCGCGTTGCTTAACAGATTCATCAGAATTTGGCGCAGCCGTGATGCATCGGTAATAAGGATACGGGGTATCTCTGGCTCCATCTCCCAATTCAGCTTTAACCCCTTTTCTCGAGCCCGGTATCGCAAAGCGGCTGTTGTCTCTTCAATACTCTTTCGAAGATCGAACTCCACGGGACTGATCTCGAGCTCCCGCGCTTCGACTTTTGAGAAATCGAGAATGTCGTTGACGATCCTCAGCAGCGAGTCGGCCGATATCTGAACCATCTCCAGGTATTCCCGCTGTTCAGAGGTCAGCGCCGTGTCCAACGTCAGGTGCATCATTCCAAGAATGCCGTTCAGAGGCGTCCGGATCTCATGGCTCATATTCGCCAGAAACTCGCTCTTAGCTCGATTCGCGGCCTCGGCTGCTTCTTTCGCCGCCAGTAATTCAGCCGTGCGTTCTTCTACGCGCCGCTCCAATTCTTCCTGGTACCGGCTCAGCGCCCGCTCCGCCGTTCGCCGAACCGAGATATCGATAAACGTCACCACCGCGCCGATCACCGAGCCTCCGCGGTCCATCGGATAGGACCAATACTCCACTGCGAAACAGGTGTTGTCTTTCCGCCAGAATATTTCCGTATCGCGATGGACTTGCACGCCTAGCCGGAATGCTTTGTATATCGCACAGTCCTCTTTCGGCATCGGAACCAGATCTTCTTGGGAGTGATGGCAGCACTCGTGCATGTTCCGCCCCAACAGGTCGCTCTCGTTCTCGTAACCTAATAGCTGCGCACAGGCACGGTTCGCAAAAGTGCAGTTGCCGTCCATATCGATGCCATAAATCCCCTCCGCCGTCGAGGCCAGCAGAAGTCCTAGCTGCTCTTCCCGTTGGCACAGCCTATCTCGAAGTTCTAAGAGCTGGTCTATGTGCTCAGTCGCCTCGTTTTTACGCTGCATCTGTGAAGGCAAACACTACGGGTGCTATCCCGACATATCGACAGACATGTTACAGATTGTTAAAGGCGCGTCGATCTACAATCGCGCCAAGAGGTCAATTCCATGCTGAATTCTCTGTTCGGACGGCTCGTGTTCTTCCTCACGCCAACCCTCCTGGCTGCGCAAACCGTTACCGTTGTGCAAACAAACGCCGACAAGTCCGCCCTGCTCGCTACGCAGCCATCTTTATCCTTCGCGCAACAGAGCCCGCAATCCCCCAACATTGTCGTCAACGATGCGCTGCAATACCAGAGCATGGATAGTTTCGGAGCATCCTTCACCGATTCCTCCGCTTGGCTCGTCTGGAATAAGCTGACCTCTGCCCAGCGCAATGACCTCATGCGCACCTTGTTCACTCCGGCCGGCGCCAATCTCAGCTTCCTGCGCCAGCCTATGGGAGCAACCGATCTCGCGTTGTCTAATTACACTTACGACGATTTGCCGCCAGGTGAAACAGATCCCGAGATGCAGCGATTCTCCATCGCGCATGACAAAGCCTACATCATCCCCGTGCTGCAGCAAGCCTTGGCTCTCAATCCCAGGATCACCGTCATGGGCCTTCCCTGGAGCCCTCCCGCCTGGATGAAAGCCGGCGCCAGTCTGGATGGCGGCAGCTTCGATGATCGATACTTTTCCGCTTATGCCAAATACTTCACCGATTTCATCCGCGACTATGCCGCCAACGGTATTCCCGTCACGCGAATCGCCGCGCAGAACGAGCCCCTGAACAACAACACCGGCTATCCCACCCTTCTTCTAACCGATTCGCAGGAAGCTCACTTCATCGCCCGGCATCTCGGCCCCGCCATCCAGGAATGGAACCAGCGAACCGGCAAGCCCACCGAAATCCTCGGCTATGAACACAACTGGGATGTGCAGTGGTACCCCGAATGGCTCCTGCGGCACCCGGACGCTGCCCGATACATCGCAGGCACGTCCTTTCATTGCTACGCCGGCGATCCCACCACCGCCTATGCCGTTACGCACGAGTTCTTTCCAGAAAAAGGCCTCTGGTTTACCGAATGCAGCGGCACCGTCGGGTCCCAATTTGGAGGCGATCTCGGCTGGAACACGGAGAACCTCACCATCGGTTCCGTGCGCGGCGGAGCCAAGTCTGTCGTCCTCTGGAACATCGCACTCGATCAAAATAATGGCCCTGTGAATGGCAATGGCTGTCATACCTGCCGCGGCGTGGTCACCATCGACACCAGCACCACGCCCGCCACTATTTCCTTCAACGTCGAATACTATGTGCTCGCGCAAGCGGCCAAGTTCGTCGTTCCCGGAGCCCGCCGCATTGACTCGAACTCATTTGGCAGCGGCAGCATCGAAGACGTAGCCTTCAAGAATCCCGACGGTTCTATCGTGGTTCTCGCTTATAACTCCGCCGCGACGTCCACGGCTTTTAGCGTCGCGTGGAATGATCGGAACTTTTCCTACACGCTGCCCGCCGGCGCGGTCGCCACCTTCCGATGGAATGGACCGCGGTCCGGCATCGGCGCGAATCCGACCGCGCAGACCGTAGCCCAAGGTGGAACCACTAATTTCGACATTGATATCGATGGTAGGCGATGGGATCGCGACACCCGCCTCCGCGTCTCCGGCCTTCCCGGCGCGACCGACGCAGATTTCATCCATGTGCCTCAAACCGATCACCAGACGCTGGTCGTTCGCACGTCTTCTGGAACACCCACCGGCTCCTACAACCTCACAATTTCCGCTGATGACGGCAATCACAACAACCCCGAATCCACACAAGTTCAGCTCATCGTGGGCGCTCCCGCTCAGCCCTTTAGCGGAACTCCTGCCAACTTACCCGGCATCGTCCAGGCCGAGAACTTCGACAACGGGGACAAAGGAATCGCCTACAACAATCTCGATCTCTTCACCCATCCCGACGGATCACCCTACCGCCCCGGTGTCGACGTGTCCCTCGAATCGACCAGCGACACCCGCGGTGGTTACGACGTCGACTACATCGGTGCAGGTGAGTGGCTGGACTACACCGCGAATGTCGCGCAATCGGGCCTCTATTCCATCCAATCGCGCTTGGCCTCGCAATACGGCGGTACTTATTATCACGTTCAGGTGGATGACCGCAACGCAACCGGCCAACTCTACTTCCCCAACACCGGCGCCTGGCAGACCTGGACCACTGCCGGTTCTCCCACCTTCTTTCTCAATGCAGGCCCGCATGTCTTCCGCTACGTATTCGACAGCAACAATGCGAATGGCGGAGTGGGTAACTTCAATTACTTCGCGCTGGTGCCCGCGGGCTTAGGTACATCGCAGCCCTTCGGAGGCACGCCCGCTGCTATTCCCGGCATGATTCAAGTTGAAAATTTCGATCTCGGCGGCAGGAACGTCGCGTACTACACAAATAACGCGAGTAACTCGACGGTGTACCGCACCTCCGATACCGTCAGCATCGAAGTAACAAGCGATGTAGGTGGAGGTTACGACGTAGGCAACACGGCGCCCGGCGATTGGCTGAACTATACCGTGAACATTGCCGCCGCTCGCGCCTATACCTTGCACGTCCGCGCCGCAACACAAGTCCCCGGCGGAACATTTCATCTGGCCTGCGACGGTAAGCAAGTTACGCCGTCCATCACCGTTCCGCAAACCGGTGGCTGGGAGACGTTCCAGACCATCGACGTACCCGGCGTGGTTCTTCCCGCAGGTCTCCACGTCCTGCAACTGGTAATGGAGAACCCAGGCACCTACCCGGCCATCGCGAACTTCAACTGGTTCTCGCTCGACTGACTCTCCCGGTCTTTGATTTCTTTCGTTCGCGCCAGCCTCCGAGTTCGAGAGCCACCGACATGCATCCGTCGCGCAATTCATCGGCGACCGTGCGATTCGCCATAGCCCGCGCCACCACCATGCCGCCCACGCATAAAGCGGCGATCGCCTCCGCTCGAAAACGACGCTGCCGGCGGCCTCCAACCATGCTGCGCTCCAGCACGCTCACCATCGCGCTGAACACCATCTCGAACGCTCGCTTTGCACTTTCGCCGCTGCGCGTCACGTCGCTCGGTAATGCCACCATCGGGCATGAATTCTCTACATCCTCGAAGTGCTGCCGCGATAGATAGGCGCGGACGACTTGAGGCCCTACTTCCGTAGAGGCCAGGTCGACTTCCACGCCTTCCCAGCAATTCTTCCATTCCGGATCCGTAAAAAAACACCCCAATACCTCCGCATAAAGGTCGCTCTTACTCGGAAAATAGCTGTAGAACCCACCGCGCGTAAGACCCGCGCCCGACATGATCTGATCGAGAGAGACATTGTCAAACCCATAGCGGTTGAACAGCCTCCGTGCGCTCTGAACGATTCGTCCTTTCACCTTGGCGCTATGACCGGCAGGGTAAGGCATGGCTCCTCCTTGTGTCTGGGACCTTCAGTATGCGTCTTACAGTGTGCTCCGTCCAGCAAAATATGACCTTGAACATAATTTGGTCGTGTGTTTCTATGCATTGAGGGCTGAATGTCCAAACCCTCGGAGCACACGATGCAAGACAGACCGAATCCCGCTACCCTGGCCGCTTTTCCGGCGCGCCGGAAGGTAATCACTGGTATTGCCGCTGTCTTTGGCGGCTTTGCTGCCAACTCCAAGCTGTTGGGCGAAACTCCGCAGCAGACCATGGAGCAGAAACCGGCAACGGCAGCCAATCGGACGCGCACATCCCTGCATGAGGAGATTGATTTGAATGCTTCGCCTCAACGCATCTATGAAGCGATTCTGGATTCAAAACAATTCACTACATTCACAGGTCTGCCGGCCGAGATCGACCCGAAACCCGGCGGAGCTTTTTCCATGTTCCAGGGACAGATCGTCGGGCGAACCGTCGAGCTAATCCCCAATCAGCGCATCGTCCAGGCGTGGCGTCCCACTCACTGGGACCCGGGTATTTATTCCATCGTCAAATTCGAGTTCAAGCCTCAAAGCTCCGGAACCCGCGTCGTGCTAGACCATACAGGTTTCCCGGAAGGCGATTTCGACCACCTAGAGTGGGGATGGCACACGCATTATTGGGAACCGTTGAAGAAATTTCTCTCGTAATGGCTATTCGTATCGCAAGCTGACAGTGGGATTCATCCGCGCGGCGCGCCGTGCGGGAATCATGGTGGCGAGCGGAACGATTACGAAAACTACTGACGTGACACACGCGAGCGTCAAAGGGTCGCTGGGAGCCGTTTCGAAAAGCATTTTGCGCAAGATGCGAGTGAGCGCGAGTGCTCCCGCGAATCCAATCGCGCCTCCCATTGCCGCCAGAAGAATGCCCTCTTTAAGGACCGTCCATCTCACTTGGCTCGATTGTGCGCCAAGCGCCATGCGGATGCCGATCTCGCGCATGCGCTGTGCCACCGAGTACGAGACCACGCCATACACGCCGACAATTGCAAGAAGCCCAGCCAGCACGCCAAAGGTGAGCAGCAAAATCATCTGTAGTCTCGGTTGCGCGACCGAATCGGAAAACACCTGCTCCATCGTCTGCACATCGGTCACCGGCTGCTCGGGGTCGACACGATGAACGGCTGCTTCGATCGCCCGAGCCATTTGGCTGGGATCGCCGGACGTGCGTATCGTCAGTTGCGCAAAGTACATCGGAGCCTGCAGGTTATTCAAAAAAATCGTGGGCTTAGGACCGGTTTCGAGTTCCGTTTGGCGCGCATCTGCGACCACGCCCACAATCTCGCCCGGATTCGGCACGGTCCAGCAAAGGTTTAGTTTCTGGCCAATTGGATTGACACGGGAGAGAAATCTCCTGGCAAATTGCGCGTTCACGATAGCGACCGTCGGTTTTCCGATGCGGTCCCGCCTATCGAACAAGCGCCCCGATAGCAGAGGGGTTCTTAGAGTTTCAAAGTACCCAGGACTCACCACCAGAAACTCCGCATCAGGCGACGTACTGACATTGAGCGGTTCACCGAAAAGGGAGAAACAGGATCCCGATGTCCTTTCCTGGAGCGGAAGAAAGTGTATGGACCCCGCTGCTTGTACTCCGGGAACGCGCCGAATTTCATCCAGCACGTTCGCAAAGTAGTCCACGCGCTTCCTGTCATCGTGATATCGGACAGGCGACGTCCAAATCCCCATCGTCAGCACATGTTGTGTTTCAAATCCGGGGTTGACCGACAAGAGTTTTTGAAAGCTCCGAAGCATCAATCCGGCTCCGGTCAGCAGAATCAGGCAGAGCGCCACTTCCAACACGACGAGCGCCTTCCGGAAACCGTTTTTCGCGGTGGAACGAAGCGATCCTAACCGGAGAGTCTGCTGCGGTTCAATCTGAGAAACCTGCAGCGACGGAATTACCCCGAACAGTAGAGCGCTCAGGATCGACAGCGCGACCGCAAACAGAAACACGCTCCCGTCCATGTGGATCGCATCCAGGCGCGGAAGCTGGCTCTGATTTGGAATCAATTTGAGCAACGCCTTCACCGCCCCATAACCAATAGCCAAGCCGATCAGACAGGCGCCCGCTACCAGAACAAAGCTTTCTGAGAGAAGCTGCTGAAGCAAACGGCCTCTGCTGGCACCGAGCGCCGCGCGAACGGATATTTCGTGCAGGCGGCCCGCCGCGCGCATCAGCAGGAGATTCGCGACGTTGGCGCACGCAATCAGCAACACCAGGCCCACCGCCGCCAACAAGACAAGCAGGGGTAAGCGGACATCGTTGGTAACATCGGCGAGCATCGGGAACGCTTCCGCACTCCAACCCTTATCGAAATCGGGCCGTTCCGCGGCGAGCTGGCGAGCGACCGCCTGCAACTCGTCTTGTGCTTGCTTCAGAGGAATGCCTTTTTTCAGGCGGGCGATGACTTGCAGAAATCGTCCACCTTCCCAGGCTTTCGACCGCGTGATGGGCAAAGGTTTCCAGATGTCCGCGCGGTTTTTGGGTAAAGCGAAGCCAACGGGCATAACTCCGACGACGGTCGTCGGCTCGCCATCAACTGTGATCTTTCTGCCAAGAATTCTAGGGTCACTTGCAAAACGCGATTGCCATAACCCGTAACTCAGGATTGCCACATGGTCCTGACCCGGAACTCCTTCTTGCGGCAAAAAAGAACGCCCGAGCGCCGGACGCACCCTCAGCACCGAGAAGAAATTCGGCGAGACCTCCATACCCGGCACCGCGATCGGATCGCCAGTTCCGGTAAGATTCGCCGATCCACCCGAAACTGCGCTCATCCCCTCGAAGCTTCGCGTCCGATCCCGCCAATCCAGGAAATTGAATCCATTGACAACATTCCTGAAGTAACTCCGCTCCGGCTTCGACTCCCAAAGATGCACGAGGCGATCCGGGTCCGGAAAAGGCAAAGGCCGAAGCAACACGGCATTCACAATGGTGAATATCGCCGTGTTTGCTCCGATGCCGAGCGCGAGCGACAGTACCGCCGTGAGTGTAAATCCCGGACTGTGTCGCAGGATGCGCAGCGCATAAACAGAGTCCCGCAGCAGTTGCTCGAGCTTCGTCCATCCCCATGCCTGCCGCACATTTTCCTTTACGGCGGTCACGTTTCCGAATGCCCGGCGCGCCGAGTAGGCGGCCTCTTCGGGAGCCAGGCCGTTATCCCGTCCCTCTTCGGCCTCCACCTCGAGGTGACTGCGCAATTCACGCTCTAAATCCTCCTCGTCTCGATCGCGCCTCCACCAACGCATCCTAGTGCTCGCCTCAGAAGATATTCTACCCTGTTTCCACCCACGTGGGTAGACGGTCGGCCCAGAGTTATGACGCAAAGGTTCAATTCTCTTGACAGAATATTCTATACAGCACATACTCTAGTTATGGTCTGGGAGGTTGAGTTCACCGATGAATTCGGCCAGTGGTGGAGGAGCTTATCTGAGAATCAACAAGATGACATCGCTTATTCAGTATCCCTGCTCGCTGAGCTCGGGCCAAGTTTAGGCTTTCCACATAGCTCCAAGGTGACCAGTTCACGGCATTCAGGCATGCGTGAACTGCCTACTCAGAGTGGGGGGAGACCCTTGAGAACACTGTATATTTTCGACCCATCACGAACCGCGATTCTCTTAATCGGCGGAGACAAAACGGGCAATGACCGATCGTATGAGCAGTTCGTGCCGGTTGCGGATCGAATCTACCAGCAATATCTAGAGGAACTCCGAGGGAAGGATATCGGTTGCGAGCGCGAGCGCACGCTTGAGAAGGTCGGGCAGGAGTTCGAGGTCATTCGCGAACGCATTCGCCAGATCGAAGCGAAGGCTTTGCGCCAGCTCCGTTCGCCGGAACGGGCCCGGCACCTGCGCGCCCTCTTAGCCGTCCGGAGTAAATTATAATGCCAACGCGAAAATTCCGTGAATTGATCGATGCTATGCCGGCTAATCGCCGGCAGAAGATCGTCCAACGTGTACGCGAAACGATAGCGGCGATGCCGCTGGAGGAGCTGCGCAAAGCGCGGCAAATGACTCAAACCAAACTCGCTCAGAGCCTGGGAGTGAACCAAGGCGAAGTGTCGAAGATTGAACACAGGACAGACCTATACTTGAGTACGCTGTCGGAATACGTGGAAGCGTTGGGCGGCCGCTTGGAGATTCGAGCCGTTTTCCCGGACCGAGAGGTGCGCATCACCCAGTTCGAACAACTTCCCGAATAGCAAACTGAACCGCGCGCGTCAGCAAGCGACCGTTCGCCACCAATGGTATCGGCACGACATCCCGCTACTGCCGCTTCGTCCCCGAATCGGTGCTCGCGCCCTTTGCATCCGCTTTCTTCGGCAAATGCGCCGCCAGGTAATCGATGATCGTGTTGAATTCATCGTCGGTGCCATTCGCGCCTTTTTCGACCATATTGCTGACAATCGCTTCCCAGCCGTCCTTGGTGTCGCGATGCCCTAAAACAATTTCAGGAGGATGACATCCGCTGCAGATCTTCTGCACTGTCGCCTTGCCCGGCCCATCGGGAAGTTGTGCACTCGGGCCTGCAAACACGGGACTGCCTATCAGGAAAAAGGCTGAAGGGAGGAAAGCGCGCGGCTTCCGGAGTACGCTTGGCACTGCTTTTATTATGCCGATTCGCGCTCCGTGCGTCCGTCGTGCACGACCTTAATTTTCTCCATGAAATAATGCATTCTGTTGCACCATATGAGACGCCGAAACTTTGTTCGAAGCCTGTTGATTACGCCAGTCGCTCCGGCCGTGCTCGCAGCGGGACAAGCGGCCACCAACACCGCTCCCGCGCAGCAGCCTCCGCCTCAACCCAATACGCCAGCCCGGCAAGTGTCGCGCCAGCCCACCGAAGTTCCTCAACTGGAAGTGACGGCTGTCGATCTGGCGGGCCAGCCTGCTCCTCGTTACTTCACCGCCGTCCAGTTTTCGACTCTCCGCAAATTGGGCGCGCTTCTGATGCCTCCGCTCAAGAACAATCCAGGCGCCCTCGATGCCCAAGCTCCCGAGTTTCTCGATTTCTTGATCGGCGTCTCGCCGGACGATCGGCAGAAACTGTATCTGTCCGGTCTCGACAACCTGGAGACACAGGCGAACGACAAGTTTCAGAAGTCGTTTTGCGATCTGGACGATCATCAGGCCGACGCGATTCTTCGGCCGTTGCTGGTGGCCAGACCATGGCCGCAGGATCTTCCGAGCGATCCAGTCCAAAACTTCATCGCCCAGGTGCACGAGGACCTTAGGACCGCAACCATGAATTCGCGCGAGTGGGCGGCGGCGGCAGAGAAGTCAGGACATCGCTTCACTCGTGGCTTTCGCACCAGTGGCTATTACTGGTCTCCCATCGATCCCATCAGCGAAGGATGAGGAAGAGCGAAGGATCAAGCGTGAAGGATAAATCATGGCAGTTAAAACATACGACGTCCTGATCGTCGGTTCGGGACATTCGGGCGGCATGGCCGCGAATATTCTCACCGGAAAGGGCATCTCTTGCCTGATGCTTAACGCCGGCCCGGAAGCCGACTATGAAAAAGACCGCAGCCTGAAGCACGCCTATGAGCTGCCGTACCGCGGATTCGATAAGCCCGGCCGCTTGCCGCACGTCTTTCAGGCCAACGAGTTCAATGCCAACCAGTGGGTGGATGAAAAGGAAGTTCCGTACACGGCCCCGCCGGATGCGCCGTATAACTGGGTTCGCGTCCGGCTGCTCGGCGGCCGTTCGCTGTTCTGGGCTCGCCAATCCTTCCGTCTGAGCGACTTCGAATTTAAAGCAGCCGAAATCGATGGCACCGGCGATAGTTGGCCCATCAGCCTCGAAGATTTGGCCCCCTTCTATTCGCGCGTCGAGAGGATTTTCCGCGTCTCCGGCCGAAAAGAAGGCTGGCCGCAGTTTCCCGATGGCGACTTCATCGAAACCACCTACCCGCCCGACACCGAAACCATCAAACGCGTAACCGAAATCTGCACCAAGCGCGGCGTTCAAGTTTCAAAATGGCGTTCGGCTCTTGGAAGAGATGACCTGGCGAGCTCAATCAATCTTCTTTTGCCCGACGCCTTAGCTACGGGCAAGCTCGACATCGTGCAGAATGCGATCGTTCGCCAGATCAGCGTCGACAAAGACACTGGGCTTGCCAACGGCGCGCATTTCCTCGACCGGCATTCCGGGCGTGAGATGCACGTGAAAGCGCGCGTGGTGGTGCTCGCGGCGGGGTGTCTCGAAAGTACACGCCTGCTGCTCAATTCCAAAATCGCCAACTCCAGCGGCGTTATGGGCCATTATTTGGTGGACCAGATGTACGGAGTTTCCGTAGTCGCCTCGGTACCCGAAGCTCGCGACGGGAAGGCCGCGCCGGGCCTGATGGGCGGGAATGCCTTCATTCCCCGTTTCCGCAATCTCAAGAAGGGCGACAAGAGCAATTTCATCAAAGGCTACTGTGTCAGCCTCGACAGCGGCGGCAGCGCCAGCCCCAACTTTTTCCCGCTATACGGCGCCGAATTGCAGGCCAAGCTCGACAGCTATGCCAATTCCTGTGTCTCCGGCGGCATTTTCGGCGAGCGCGTCGCCCGCTACGAAAACCACGTCCGCATCGACGATAAGGTCACGGACCGCTGGGGCATTCCGGTCCTGCATATCGAAGCGCGCGATTCGGAAAACGAACGCAACCTTGCTAAGGATGCCGCCGACACGATCGAAGAATGGTTCCACGAAGCCGGTTGGGAAATCATCTGCAAGACCGATCGGGTGAACCCTCCCGGTTACAGCATCCACGAGGTCGGTACCTGCCGCATGGGTAACGATCCGAAGAAGAGCGTTCTGAATAAGTGGTGCCAGAGTCACGACGTCAAAAACTTATTCGTCGTAGATGGCGCAAGTTTTGTCACGTGTGGGTGGCAAAACCCCACCATGACCATCCTGTCGCTTTCCATGCGCGCGTCGGAATATCTGGCAGACCAACTGCGCACGAGCAGTATTTGAGAGGACACCCATGACGATTACTTCGAGACGTGATTTTGGACGAGCGGTTCTCGCTGCACTTCCTGCCTACCTCGCCTTGGCAAAAAAGACGCCAACGGGAAGGCGTTGAAATCGGCGTCTGCACCTACAGCTTTCGGGATCTGCCGCGCCAGAACGGCGATGCAGTTGGGCCGGCGCTTGATGCATTGAAAGCCTGCAATGCCCATATTTGCGAGCTCTTTTCACCGCAATTGGAACCGGAAAACACAGCTCGCCAGCGGCGCGGTCCGGAAGCCGCGAAATTTCGCGAACAAGTACGGCAGTGGCGATTGACGACTCCCGTGGATCACTTCAAGAAAGTACGGGCACAGTTCGATGCAGCCGGTGTCGAGATCTACGCCTACACGCTCAACTTCAACAAAGAATATACCGACGAAGAATTGGAAAAATGTTTTGAGCAGGCAAAGGCTCTGAAGGCGAAGACCATCGCGTCTTCGACGCAGATCAGTATGCTGCCGAGATTGAAGCCACTCGCGGAAAAGCATAAGATCTATGTAGCCGTTCACGGACACAGTGACACCAAAGATCCGGATCAGTTCTCATCACCCGATACGTTTCAGAAAGCGCTCGATCTTTCGGGCTGGTTCCGCGTCAATCTGGACATCGGACATTTCTTCGCTGCCGGATTCGACCCAGTGGCCTATATCGACGAGCATCATCAACGGATCACGCACATTCATATAAAGGACCGCAAAAAAGACAACGGTCCCAACGAGCCATTTGGCCAGGGCGACACGCCCATCACGGGAGTGCTCCGGTTGCTAGAACAGAAGCGCTATCCGATTCCGGCTTTAGTCGAGTACGAATATCGCGGCACAGGAACTCCCGTGGAAGAAGTAAACAAATGCCTGGCGTATATGAAGCAGGCGCTGCAAAGCGCGTGACCTTCAGACCGGTCTCGTTGCTCGAATTAACCGTCCATCAGTTCAGTTGTCTCGTCGTGGCGGAGGACTTCGAGGAATTCACGGGCGTTCACCACGCGCGTGTTCTTCCATTGCTGCGGATAATGCCGTTTGTTGCCGGTCACAAGAAAGTCGGCACACGAAGCTTCGGCGCATTCGAGGAAGCGATTATCTGCTTTATGACTCGATATATCGAGCGTGTCCTCCGGCTCGATCAAGGTTGCCCGCTTTCGAAGTTCAGCTAGAGATTGTCGTACCCGTTCCGGTGCGATGGCGCCAAATTTTGGACGCGCAAACGTCAGCTCATACTCTTCGAGAATGGGTTCTGAGGCGAACACTCGCAATTCACCGGTGAATACCAGGTCCAACACCGCGGCTTCCAGTCCTTCTTCGTTCAGGTGCGCGGAAATCACCACATTAGTGTCAAGCACGATGCCGATCATGCCGATCGGCGAGTGGAATCTCTCTTCCTGCGCTGCCCGGAGCGTGTCGCGGCGACTTCCGCATCAATCTCCTCCATACTCAGCTTATTCAGACCGTGACGTTTTGCCTCATTGCGGATCTCTTTGAGAGCTTGCGGAATGCGATCAACGACGGACTTCGGCGTCAAAACGATTTTCCCGTGCTCCCATTTAGCGTCCACGATATCGCCTACTTTCAACCCGGACTCTTCTCGAAGCTCGGCTGGCAACGTGAGCTGATATTTATCTTTAACCCGAATGAGCGACATTATGGCCGTAGTTAGAATTTCTAACTTTCCAACTAATAGCCTAACATTTATTAGAGCTTCTCTCACGACTCGCCTCCTGTTGACACGCTATAAGAGGTCTGTTACGCTCTTATAGGCACTCTATAGGACCCGATATCACCGCTTCCTGTGTTCCGTCCCTTTTACAACTTCTACCGAAACATCTTCCGCAAGGGACGAACTGACCGGGAGCTGGAAGAAGAAATCCGCAGTTACGTCGGGCTCGTAGCCGCCGAAAAGATGCAACGCGGAGCCGATCCTGAAGAAGCGTTGCGCGAGGGCCACCGAAGCCTCGAAGGTCTCGAACAAGTCAAAGAGAGCGTTCGCGACATCAGAACCGGTGCGTTCATCGACACGGTCCTCCAGGATCTTCGCTACGCCGTCCGTACCTTGATTAAGCATCCCGCCTTCTGTGTCGTAACGGTACTGACGCTGGCGCTCGGCATTGGCGCAAATACGACCATGTTTACTGTCGTAAACAGCGTCGTACTGAAGCCTCTGCCGTACCGCGAGCCCGACCGCATTCTGACGTTGTGGGAGAAGCAGCTTTCCGATGGGTCTATGAGTACCGTAGCACCGGCAAATTTCGTCGACTGGCGCCATCAGAGCCGCTCTTTTGACAAAATGGCGGCGCTGGATCCGTACCCGGACTTTATTCTGAACGGCGTTGACGAGCCTCAGCGTCTCGCGGGAGCCGCGGTTTCATCCGACTTCTTCTCGCTGCTCGGCGTTCGCATGGCTCTGGGCCGCGACTTTCTCGCCAAGGAGGACCGCCCCGGAGAAAATCAGGTCGTGATCCTAAGCGACTCCACTTGGCGACAGTATTTCGGCGGCAGCCCCGATGTTGTTGGAAAGCGGGTAAGACTCAACAACGCCGGCTACACGGTTGTCGGTGTGCTTCCACGCGACTTTTCGTTCGTCGGCAACGCTTCGGACTTCCAATCGCGCAATCGGTTCGACCTATGGACACCGCTCGGCCTCGCTTCTACGCCTGAGCCGTGGCAGCGCGGAACGCACCCCTTATCTGTATTCGCGCGGCTCAAACCCGGCACTGGCTTGAAGCAGGCGCAGGCCGATCTGGATCGCATAGCTCGCAATTTGCAGCGTCTTTATCCGACTGACGACCGAAACAGAGGCATCACGGCCGTTCCTTTGAAACAACACGTCATCGCCGATGTACGAGCCGCCCTTCTCACTCTATTGGGAGCGGTTGGCGCGGTCTTACTAATTGCTTGCGCTAACATTGCCAATCTCTCACTGACTCGCGCAGCAACACGGCAAAAGGAAATGTCGCTGCGCGTCGCCTTAGGTGCGAGCAGTAAGCGAGTCGTGCAACAACTGTTGACGGAGAGCATGGTTCTCGCTCTGCTTGGCGGCTTGCTCGGCTTATCGCTTGCCTTTATCGGCGTCCCTGCTCTCGTGCATCATTTGCCTGCGGATCTGCCTCGCACGTCGGAGATTCAGGTTGACGGACGCGTGCTTGCCTTCACGAGTCTGATCTCACTCGCAACCGGGCTTCTGTTCGGCCTCGTTCCCCTGCTTCAATCCAGTCGAGCCAGCGCAAACGCATCCCTCAAAGAGAGCGGCCGTACCATCGCCGTGGGGCAATCCCGATTCCGCAGCTGCCTGATTATTGGACAGGTCGCCTTCGCGCTTGTTCTCTTAATCGGAGCGGGATTGATGGCCAAGAGCTTTTGGATCTTATCGCAAGTCTCCCCGGGATTCCAGATTGAACACGTTCTCACAGCTCGCCTTTCGCTGCCGCCACAATATCTGAATGGCTATAAGTTTGGAACGGGCGCGCATCGCCGCATTTCAGCGTTTCAGCGGGCGCTTCTCGAACATGTGCGCAATATTCCCGGTGTGCAATCGGCCGCATTCTCAGCCTATTTGCCACTCACCGGCGCCAGTAACTCTTGGGCGTTCGATATCGAAGGACGGCCTGCAAAACCCGCTGGCGTGTACGACATTACGAATTATCGGCCGGTCAGTGCAGGATATTTCCAAACCATTGGCATTCCCGTGCAGCGCGGTCGCGGCTTCGATCCCGCCGATAACGAGGACGGCCCGCTGGTGGTCATCGTCAACAACGCGATGGCGCGCACGTTTTGGAACCATCGGAATCCAGTTGGACAGCGCGTGCGCTTTGGCGAATCGAAATGGCGGACGGTCGTGGGCGTAGTAGGCGACGTGCATCATGAGGCACTGGCGACAAAACCCGAGCCTGAGATGTACGTTCCCTATGCGCAGGTCCCCAACGTGGAGGCTCGTCCCACCATCGTCTTGCGCACTTCAGTCGAGCCATCCAGCCTGGCAAGCGCTTTGCGAAAGACGGTTTCCGAGGTCGATCCAAACGTGCCGCTCGATCAGATCCAAACCATGAAGCGCATCGTCTCCGCTTCGGTAGGGCAATCGCGTTTCCGAACAGCCGTACTCTTACTGTTCGCGTTTCTAGCTCTTTTTATCGCGTCCATCGGCCTATATGGCGTCATGAGCTATCTGGTGAGTCAGCGCATACGGGAGTTCGGAATCCGCCTGGCAGTTGGAGCAAGCAGAAGAGCCGTACTTCGCCTTGTCCTGGGACATGCGGCGAAACTGGTTGGCATCGGCATAGGTCTTGGCCTGATCGGAGCGACGCTACTTGCTCGCTCGATCGCCAGCTTGCTTTTCGGCGTCACGCCATTCGATGCCTCGACGTTGGCAAGCGTCTCGCTCTTGTTGGCATGTGTGGCTCTCTTGGCCAGCTACATCCCCGCGCGCCGCGCCACGAACATCGATCCGATGGAGTCTTTGCGATACGAATGAGCGCCGCTCGGCCTCTTCCGCAGTCTATTCTCCGCCAGTTTCTCCGCAGTCTGCAGCGCATTCGTCGCCTTCACCTTCACATCCGGCTCAACGCCAGTCCCCTCCCAATCAGCCTTTGAGAAAGGATTAATCGCTCTAATTCTGGGAATACCCATTCCGAAGTGATCGTCAATGCGATACCAGACTCCCGCATGCGCACTGCCGCGCGTCGTCTCACCCACCAGCGTGACGCGCTTCAGCATTTTCAGGTCGTAGCAGAACTGCTCTGCGGCCGAAACAGTCGAGCCTGAAGTCAGTACATACACCGGCTTGTCCATAAGTCTGTTTCCTGGGACAGGCTGCGTCCAGGACTGCAGCGTCGGATTCACTCTGGGGTCGTACAGAAACTCCGGATGGTTGAAGAGATAAGCGGCAATCAGCGAGACCATAGCCCCAGAACCGCCCCCGTTGTCTCGCAAATCGAAAATGATCGCAACCACGCCATTCAACGAAGCCATGGTAGCCCTTGCCGTGGCCTCGCATATCGAAGGATCGGGAAAGGCATTGAGCTTTAGATAGCCGATGTTTTGCGGAAGGACCTTAACCGCTTCGAACGTGCAGTTCTCCCGCTCTAATGTCCTTCGATAACGCGCAAGCGCTTCAGGAGTCGGTTCCTGCGGGCGATCCGGCAACTGCTCCGTGCTATAGACCACCTCCAGATGCATGTCATGGCTCACATACCTGATGTGCCGGGTCAGCAGAGCGGCAAACGCGTCGTCCTCCACCACGGCGTCGTACTCGCCTTGTTTCTCATGCGTCAGCAGTGCATTCTCTATTTCCTGCGCAATATGCGAATCGAAATAGTACTGCTTGAGATTCTTGATCACCGCATCGATTACACGTTGCCGTTCTGCGGCGTCCAGTTTGGTGCCGCTGGCAAGAGCCTGCGTCCAAGCGATGAGAGCATACAGCGGCGTCAGTTGCTGAACAGGCTCGGCGACCCGGGCGACAGCGCGGTGGTGAGTTGCGACTCCTGCAATCGGCGTGCGCGAAAATGATGCTACAACACGGAATCCCATCAAAATGACAATCACCGAAAGAGCGATCCGCATGCAATTCTTGAAGAGTTTTACCATTCGTTTTGCTGGTTCTCGCTTGCCGTGCTCCCAATATTCGCGCCGCATCGGGACGCGGGATCGAGATGGCATATGTGTGAACACCGAACTCATCGGAATGCTGCAGCATTGTCGACCACCCACTGATCCAACGCAATTGGCTTCCGCCCGAGAATGCGTTCGACCGCATCGGTGACGGTTGCGAGACGCCCTTCGCGAATGGCCCGCCACAGCGAAACATGCGCTTCCGTCTCTTCTGCCGACGCCCCGGTATCGCAATAGCGTTGGCGTGCTTCCTCATCGGAGATCGGTTGAAATTGAAGAGGCTTTCCGATCACGGCTCCGATTTTCGCTGTCACTTCGGCGAAGCTAAACGCTTCCGGCCCCGTAATCGGCAGCACCTGTCCGTGGTGCTCGCGCGTCGTCAATGCCTGAACGACCACTGCCGCGATATCGTCGGAGTGAATGAACGCTCTCCTGCCGTCGCCTGTAGATGCGCGAACGACCCCGTCGCTCCGGATGGACGCCGCCCAGGCAAGCAGGTTCGACATGAAACCTGTCGGCTGAACAAAGGTGAAAGGTATCCCGCTCGCCCGAATCGCAGCTTCGCCTCGCTGATGCCACATGCCAATCGCGAGTTCTTGTCCGACGTCCATCGTTGAAAGTTTGACCAGATGTTGCACGCCCGCGGCTTCGGCGGCCTTCGCCGCTATTTCATCTCGCGCCGGGATGTGAGGGCCGCTATTGACCAGGAAGAGTTCGTCAATTCCCTCGAGCGCCCCCCTCAGCGCCATTGCATCGCCAAGATCGCCCACGAACACGTCCACCTGATCGCCCATGCGCGATCGGGCCTTTTGCGCATCGCGCACGAATACTCGAGGCCGATCGCCGCACTGGATTAAAAGTTCGGTCACTTTGGATCCGACGTCTCCCGTTGCACCCGTGATGAGATAGGTCATGCAACCTCCCATAAAACAGGGTGCGCTCCAGAATGTATACAATTGCTCATAAACCTGATATAAGGCTACGAGCTGCCATCCCCTATGTCTACTCGCTTTCGATGAGCAAATATCTTCCGGTAGCTCATGAGGATAAAAGTAAAATATAGACAATCGCTCACATTTTAATAAGCTGAATCCTATGATGCGGAGAATCGCAAAAGATTCAGGTCGCCGCAAGCCGAAGCAGCGCCGCGCCCGTCAAACCGTCGAAGCAGTACTCGATGCGGTCGTCAGGGTGCTAAAGCGTGAGGGCTTCAGTGCTGTCACAACCAACCGTATCGCCGAGGTGGCCGGTGTAAGCATCGGCTCGGTTTATCAATATTTCCCGGACAAGCGCGCGATTTTTGATGCATTGCACCAGCGCCACGTCGAGCAAGTTGATCGCATTGTCCAAAGTACGCTGATCGAACACGCTGCATCGTCTCTCGACGACCTGATCGGCGGCATCATTGAAGCGTTGATCGACGCCCACGCGACCGACCCGGAGCTCCATGAATTGCTACTGACGGAGGTTCCGCACAGAGTAGGGGGGACGAAGGAGTTCGCGGTGCGTCTGCATGGCGTCTTCCTGCTTGCAATCTCATCTAGAGCGCGCGAGCTGGGAAAGAGTCGAAATCTCGACAAACTCGCCTTCGTTGTTGCGCACATGGTGGAATCGCTTTGCCACGGAGCCTTGTTCCGTCGGCCCGCGAAGCTATCGCTGCCAGAGGCCAAGGCAGAGATCATACGAGCAGTCAAGGTCTACCTGCACGCATAAACACCCAGCCACCGTTACCTTTGCGCGAGAAACTATTCGTGTCTCAGCGCGACCATGGGATCCACGTGCATGGCGCGCCGCGCGGGTACATACCCGGCAAGCCCAGCCACCGCAGCAAGAGTAACCGCGACCCCCACCAGTGTCACGGGATCATTCGCAGAGACACCGAACAGCATGTGCCCGATCAGGCGAGAAGCGAGTAGCGCGCTGGGTACTCCCAGCGCCAGCCCCGCAAACGCCAGCAGTAAAGTTTGGCGCAAAACCATTCGCAGAATCGTGCTCCTCGAGGCGCCAAGCGCCGCGCGAATCCCGATCTCGTTCGTCCGGCATGACACCGAATACGAAATCACGCCGAAAATCCCGGTAGCCGCCAGCACCAGCGCCATCGCGGCAAACACGCCGAGCAGAAACGTGCGAAATCTGGGCTGCGCAAGCGAAGACTCCATAATGTCCGGCATCTTCTCGACGTCGGTCACCGGCAGATCCTTGTCCATGTTCCGCACTTCCTGTCGAATTGCGGCGGCTATGCTGGACACGCTCAGGGTGCTCTTTACCACCACATTTGCACCCCAAAACGGCGCCTGTGCGTAGGGCACATACATCATCGGACCGGGCTTCTCACCCAAGGCGACGTCCCGGACATCGCCCACCATTCCCACAATCTCGCGCTCATCTCCAGGCGCCGGCGGAAAACCGAACTTGAGCCGCTTTCCCACGGGATTCTGATTCGGGAAGTAAAGCCGCGCCATCGCTTTGCTGATGACCGTGACACGCGGCGAGGACATAACGTCGCGCCGGTCGAACAGGCGCCCCGACAACAGCGGAATTCCCATCACGCGGAAGTAATTCGGACTGGCCGAAACATAATCCGCCGTCCTGGACACGCCTGCGACCGATGGCGGATTTCCAACGATATCGAATCCCAAGTTGACCGGGCCATCCGCGATCGGCCGGGGAACAGCTACGGCCGAATCCTGCAACCCAGGCTTGGATTGGATGCGCGCCAGCAATTCGTCGGAGAACGCGGCCCATTGCTGCGGCGTGGAGTATTGAAACTGGGGTAGAGAAATATCGGCCTTCACAATGTGCTGCACCTCGAACCCCGGGCTGACTGACATGAGCTTCGCAAAGCTGCGCAGCAGTAGGCCCGCGGCCATCAGCAGGACCATCGCCAGCGCAATTTCTCCAGCCGCCAGGAAACTGCGCGCACGGCGGCGATTGCCGGTTTCGCTCGATCGCGCGCCCCCTTCGCGAAGGCTTGTCTGGAGAGTGGAATTCGCTGCAAACAAGGCCGGGGCCAGACCAAACGCGCCGCTTGCGATCACGGAAAGCAGCAGTGCGAAACCTAATACGAAATGGTCCACGCGAATGGCATTCACTTGCGGCAAACTCGCCGGCAGAAGCGAGGTCAACCCTGCAACGCCCGCGTACGCCAGACCAATCCCGATCGCTCCGCCAAGTAGGCCGAGCACCGCAGTCTCACTCAGCAACTGCCGAACGATCCGGGCTCGCCCGGCGCCCAGCGTGGTCCGCACGGCCATCTCTCGTGCGCGGGACGTTGCACGCGTCAGAAGTAAGTTGGCGATATTGGCGCAGGCGATCAGCAGAACCAGCCCGACAGCGCCCAACAGCACAAGCAGCGGAGCCTTCACTTCTCCGGCAATCGTTTGCTGCAGCGGCAGCATGCGGACCACCCAGCCCTTGTTCTCCGCCGGAAACTCTTTCGCGAGTCGCGCACCGATGGCGTCCATTTCCGCCTGAGCTCGGGCGATGGAAACGCCCGGTTTCAACCGCCCGGTGACTCGAAGCCAATGTCCTCCCCTGCGCTCCATCCAGTTGCCGAAGAGCGGGTCCTGAACCAGCGGTATCCAGACCTGCTCGCTTTCTGTAAGTTGGGGAAAGCGAAATGCCGACGGCATGATTCCAATCACCGTGTACGATCGCTTGTCCAGGTTAATAGAGCTTCCCACTATGTTTGGATCGGCTCCAAACGAACCGCGCCACAAATTCTCGCTGAGTATCGCGACAGGCGGCGCGCCCCGTTTGCCGTCATCCGGAAAAAACACGCGTCCCGCAATCGGCTTCTCTCCGAAAACCTGGAACAGCTCCGGCGTTGCCACTGAAGTGTTCACCACTGAAGGCTCGCCTCGCGCTGTCAACGTAAGCTGATGGCTCTGCACTCCCGCCATCTCGCTAAACACGCTATTCTGCTGTCGAAGCTCCGCAAAGTTCGGATACGACCAAGCTGTCGCCGCGACCCCCTCCTGCGGCTGCGCCTCAAACACGGTGAGCAGTTGTCCTGGATTCACATACGGCAGTGGCTTCAACAGCACTGCGTAAACGACACTGAAAATGGCCGTGTTTGCGCCGATGCCGAGAGCAAGCGTAACCACCGCGACAGCGGTGAAACCGGGATTCTTGCGCAGCATGCGCAGCCCATAGCGCAAGTCTTGCGCCAGGGATTCCAAAAAAGTCACGCCCCGCGCTTCACGGCATTCTTCTTTGGCTCGCTCGATTCCCCCAAACTCCACTCGTGCCCGCCGCGTCGCCTCTTCGCGAGAAATGCCCCGGCGAACCAGATCCTCGGCGTAGGCTTCGATATGGAACGACAGCTCCGCATCCATTCCACTTTCCATGCGAGAGCGCCGGAAAGTTGCCCGTGCCCAGGATCGAAGTCTACTCCACATGCGATATGCCTCTCCTAGACTATCTAGGATTGTACTCTGCGCCTCCTAGCCTGTCAAGGAGAAAGGGTCCTGCGGTAAGGCCGGCAAATTGTTTGCTCCACTCGTCGCGTCCGCTTCCGCCGGCCATTGGAAACACAGTCCGTATCCATCCGGATCCTGCAAGGACAACTGCTTCATTCCGTAGTAAGTAACGGCCGGCTTTTCCAGCGTTACGCCTTTGCCCTGCAACTCTTCATAAGCTGCCTCCACATCGGCGCAACCAAAATAGAGCCCTGTGTCCTCGTGAGCAATGGTGCGCGCGTGGTCGGGTTCCGCCGGACGCTCGTCGTCGAATTCGTAAGCCGTGTTCAGCATCAGCTCGGCATCACCCAGCCGAAGCAACGCCCAATGGAAACGATCCTCGCCTAACTTCGGTGAGGTCTTCACGACGTCAAACCCTAATACATCGCGATAGAACCGCACCGATCTCGGCATATCGTATACAAACAGCAGTGGAGTTAATCCGCGAACATCGAGCGCCATGTTTCACCTCACGATACGTAAGTCTTACACCCACAATAAGGGTTGCCGCACGGGATAATTCCGAATAATCTCTGCATCCGTCGGATCGGGATTCATCGTCTTCCATAAATTCACATACTCCGGCCGCTCGCACGACAGCCCCGCAAACAGTAGCCCCGGAGAGCGCACCGGCAGTGCGTCAAAGTGTTCCACATCCTTCCGGTACGGCCACGCGCTCTTATCCTTCAAATAAGGATAAAGAAATGCGGCGGATTTGCAGATTCCGCGCCCGTCTGGCAAGGCGAAACGTAACAGGTCCGGCCCCGTCTCCTTCAGCGATTCGCACAGCATCGTCATCACGTCGAAATTGAAGATCGAGTAGCTGTATGGCTTCGTCCGCCTCAGTTCCTTCGGAAACGACCCGTCCTCTCCCATCTGTCCTGGCAGAAGAATATCCGTGTACTGCCGGCGCACCTGGCTCCGCGTGTTGCCATCGCCGATCAGACGCGCAAACTCCGCCGCCTGCAGCGCCCAACAGGTCGCGTGGTTGTTCAACGCATCGCGCTCCGTCTTTCCTTTATCGCTCGTCTTCATCCATTCGAGATAACTGTGGAACCACTCCTTCAGCGCGGCAACATCGCTCGCAGAAAGCATGCGCGGCGCCACCAGGCTGGCCGCCCGCGCGACCTCTACCAGGTGCAGCGTGTCGATAATGCCATACGACCGCCCGGTCGAAACGCCATGCACCCCTTGCGCAAATTCGAGATTTGGATTCATCCGCGTCGCCGGTGCAATGAACCACGCCCGCAGATGCGCGCACGCCTGCCGCCCATATCGCGAATCGCCGGTGAGCCTCCATGCCGCCGTGAGCGCGGGCATCCGGATCGACAGCGCGATCATCGCCTTACGGTGCTCGTTGAAATTGGCCGGATTGCTCTGCCCGTCTCGATTGATGTACGGCCCATTCGGATTCTTCGGATCGGGCCAGAAATAATCGGCCTGCGAAAAGAAATCGTGAGGCCCTCCCGGACTGAGGCTGGAATGAAACGCGGTAATCGTAACCACCGGTAAATTCAGATACGCGGAAGCCGCCTTCAGAATCCTCTCCCGATCCGTCTGCGCGACGAGCCTGTACGCGTTTTCGTTAGGCTCCGCGCGTGCGACTGCAACACCGCTAGCGCACAGCCTGCAGAATGCTCTGCGATCTATCCCATACAACAGGTTCATCAGTGTCGATTTTTATTTCGTCGCCAAGATGAGATGTCGGCCAAACGCCTCAATCGCCGATAGAATTCAGTAAGAAGGTAAGCTACTTCTTCATCCCCTTAACATCGCGGCCGCGATCGTTCTCATGCAGCACAAGGTAGCTTACTTGTCCGTTTTTATCAGAAAAGAACTCGATTTCACTATTCACGGCTTTCAAAAAGAATTTGGTCTCCGACTCCGGGTAAACGGGCAGCTTCGGCTGATTCGCTGCCTGTCCCATGAGCTGATCGCCGTCCAGCGTAAATGTAAGGGTGAAGTTCGGTGCAAGCTCATAAGTCCCCACATACCGCGCGAGCACGGACCGGTCTAACTTGATTTCCGTATGGACGGCAGGGCGAAAGTCTGCCCAGTTGTATGCGACTGCAATGCTACTCATGATCTCCGAAGCGAGTCGCGAACCGCCCTGCGCGTTTGTCATCACGGCTGCACCGTCGCCGTTGTGTTCGTATGCGGCGAACAGGCTCTCGTAGCCTTCGTTCACGCCTCCATGCGAGAAGTATGGGTTTGAAGCGGAGCCGCCAATTTCCACTCCCAGCCCCCAATCTCCCTTGCCCGCGGTCAGCATCTGTTCCGCCATCTTCTGCGAGAGCACGTGGTTCGCGTGCCCCTGCAGCGACTGCTGAATCTCGATGATGTAGCGCGCCAGATCGGAGGGAGTGGTCCAGAGGCCGGCAGCGGCCATTTCGGGATAAGTATGCGGGCCGCCCGGTATGGCCGCTCCCGTTGCACTATATGGCATCGCAATCGTGCCTCTAAGCTCTGAAGGGAGAGGCTGTTCATAAGTGCTGTGGGACATGCCGATCGGCACAAGCACAGTATCGTGCAGTAACTTCGGGAAAGGCTCCTTCGCGACGTCCAGTACTAACTGCTGCATCACCGTGAACCCGCCACCTGAATAATTCCATTTACTTCCAGGAACGCTTTGAAGCCGAATGGGAGGAGTATTTGCCGGCGCCTCCCCATTCAGCACCTGAACCAGCGTCGGAACGGGAGTATTCGCCGCATAGCCCGGAAATCCATGCACGGTAAATCCCGCAGTGTGGGTAAGTAACTCCCGCAGCGTGACCGTGGCTCCAGGCGCCGCAGGACTCGCCGGAATCTTCCAGCTTGTGAGCACGCCATTGACATCGGAGTCGAGCGAAAGCTTGCCCTCCTCCACGAGGCGGAGAGCGGCCATCGTTGCAACCGGTTTGCTGATGGACCCCGCCTGAAAGAGGGTCTCGGGCGTAACTGGGCTTCCGCCCAGTTGCTTTATTCCATAACCTCGGGCCCACTCGATAATTCCGTTGTGGACCACCGCAATGCTGGCTCCCGGAATATGTAGCTCAGACATCCGGCTTGCCAACGTATGACATTCCGGAGGCTCGCCCTTCACGATCACCGGAGGCGGGAGACAGGCCTCCACTCTCTCAATGCGTTGTTGGGTGTCGTTCTGCGACGCAATCGGGATTGCTGCACCCAACCACAGCAGAGCGCTCAGCGTAACAAACTTTGACGACACGATTTACTGCGGCCAGATGCCCCAATCGCCAATCGAATCTTTAAGCCAGGGCGTGAAGCGAATCGCCGATCCGCTGGTTGTGGTGCAGTCGCCGTCGCCCGGCCCCGCCGCGCACCCCCAGAAGTTCTGCGTTGCGTCGATGCTGCCCGTGCACGCGGCCAATTCGAACGCACAAACGTTCGCGACGCCAATATTGTGACCGGCCAGTTCGTTGAGATGCAGGTCGACTTCAGCCGGAGTGCTGATCGCAACATCGATCTCTTCGTCCCGGATCACGTTCTGCGAAATGATCGTGCCGCGCACCGGAGATCCTCCTCCGCCGCTGCTGATGAGAATCCCCGTCGTGCCGGGCGTGGCTGTATCGTCTATATCCGCGCCGTTCCCGGCGATGAAGTTGCCGATGATCATATTCCCATCCATATCGTCCGCCGGTGCGCCAAAAGCCGGGCCCACATGCGTGTGGAGCGCGACACCCGGAAGGCCGTTATCCCGCAGCTCATTGTGGATGATGACATTACCGGAGACGCGGCCCGGGCCGTTGCCATCCGAAAAAAGACCGACTCCTGCGCCGCCCACCGTCACACCATTTCTCGAAGAGATGTTTTCGGCGATCGTATTACGGACAACTCCATAATGAGTGGCATAATTCGGCGGAAGAGAGCCCGCGGGTGGATGCGACGCAAGAACGATCCCGCACTCTGGCGGATTGTCTCGCACAACATTGTGGATGATCAGGTTGTCGCGGCTTTCCCCGGTGTCGTCGCTGATTAGAATGCCATCGCCATTCCTCGATAAAAGATTGCCCGATATGATCGAATGCACCACTCCCATCAGGTGAAGTCCGCCGCCGCAGTCGCCGCTTTCATCCGTTTCATAGTCGGGTTGACCCTTGCACGCTGCACCGGATCCGAAAACAGGACCAATCTTATCGTTATCCACGATTTCGTTGTCGCGGATCGTGACGTCTGACGTGTTGACCACCAGAACTCCTTCGTATAGCGACTTCTTCACCGTGAATCTCGCGATGGTCACATTCTGCAGCCCGGGATGATCCAGACCGTCTACGAAGATGCCATTCGCAAGCCCGGCCGCGTCTATGATGGACGAATCGGCGCCCGCGCCGATGAGCGAAAGCGGCTTCTTAATGAGCACGTCCTCTTTGTATGTGCCGGCTTCAACTTTGATTACGTCGTTCGCGGAAGCGGCGTTGACAGCGGCTTGAATTTTGGCGTAACAAACATTCGAACCACCAGGCTTGACGCAAAGCATAGTGGCCGCGGCAGCCTGATAGAAGGCCGCGAACAGGACGGCCGAGCAAATGACGGGCGATCGGAAAAATCGAGATGATTGCATGGGTACTCCTCCTCTTTCAAATGACGCAGCCGTTCAGGACGTGTCGAATCGATGGAGGAGTCCCACTTCACCATCTCTCCGCCGTAGAACCTGCGCTAATATTTGCGGGGACTAGCGCGAAAAGCTTACCACCAAGTGGTAGACAATGCAAGCGTATTGAGTTTGTATTGCAAACAAAGTACGTGGCGTGGTATGTTTCAAAAGCTGTACTCATCCCCAGGAAAGGAGGCCCTCTTGCGGTCCAGTATTTACATTTACGAACCGAGCCCCAAAACTTCAAGGCGACATTTGGAAGGCCTGCTTTTCCTCCCTTCCCACGCCTGACATTTCTAATTTTTGAAGCGAAGCACTTGAGCTTGAAGTATTGGCGCCTCCGCCTTTTTCTTCGGCGGGAACGCCTGTAACTGTTTCTATAAGTTTCCTTTTATGAGAAGCGCGAGAAGTGCCTACATCGAAGACCGTGAATGGAAGGCCCGCACTGCGAGCGACACCACTCTTACGCCTGCTCAACAGAAAGCGGCGGATGACGTCCTGGCAGGAATGGCTGCGGCAGACGTGTGTTTGCTGCGCGCGTCTGCCGGAATGGGAAAAACAACTGTTCTACGCAAACTCCACCGCAATCTCGGCGGCGCCTTCGTAATTGCGCAGGAGTTCATGACACTTCTCAAGAAGCGATCGCCCGCAGCTATCGAGGAAACCTTCATGGAAGTTCTACAGCGGGCAATTGAGCAAAGCGACATGGTGATTGTCGATGACCTGCACCTCGTGACGGAGGTGGTTCAGGGTTACGACTATCCGCGCGCAAACTTGATCAATGCCGCTATGAGCGTCGTCTTAACTCACGCCGAATCGCGCAACAAGAAATTTCTGTTTGCAGTAAATGGCGAAAATGAGCCGGCGCCGGTTCGTCATCGCGCGCTTTCCTGGGAAATGGATGGTTTCGAACCGGAGGATTTCGCCGCTATCTGCCGTCACTATCTCGGAGATGCGGCTGAACGGCTAGATTTTTCAAGAATTCATCTGTTCGCCCCCGCGCTCAGCGCCTATCAACTCAAGAACGCTTGCTTGTGGCTCGGCTTGCGGCATGACGTACCGGACACCGAAGCCTTCATCGACTATCTGCGTTCACGCAACTTGACCAGCAATGTTGACATCGACGAAGTGGAGCCGGTAGGCTGGAACGATCTGAAAGGTGTCGATGATGTCATCGAGGAACTCGAGGCCAAGATCGCTCTGCCATTCGAAAACGATCCGCTCACAGCGGAGTTGCAGCTCAAGCCCAAACGTGGCGTTCTGCTCGCAGGTCCACCCGGGACGGGCAAAACAACCATAGGCCGGGCCCTGGCCCACCGCCTGAGGGGAAAATTCTTCCTGATTGACGGCAGGGTGAACGCACCAGGGTCGAATTTTTACGATCGCGTGAGCGATATCTTCCGAAGCCGCCAAGCGCAATGCACCGTCCGTTATTTTCATCGACGATGCCGACATAATCTTCGAAGCCGGCAATCACGGGCTATATCGCTATCTGCTGACCATAATGGATGGCCTTGAAAGCGCCAGCGCGGAACGCGTGTGCGTCATGATCACAGCGATGGACAGCACCATGCTGCCGCCGGCTCTGCTCCGATCCGGACGCATTGAGTTGTGGCTGCATACTCGCCTGCCGGATGAGCAGGCGCGAGAGACCATTCTGCGCGAAAAGTTAAGCGCTCTCCCGCCGCCCGTGTCTGCGGCGAATACGAAAATTCTCGCGCGCAGCAGCCATGGGCTCTCGGGGGCGGATCTCAAATCTGTAATTGAGGAGGGAAAACTCCTGTACGCTCACGCGGTGACGAATGGAAAAGAGTCGGCCCCGGTTGAAAACTTTTTCATTCGAGCGATCGAGACTTGTTTAAACAACCGCAGGAGCTACGGCAGGAAGAGGCCTTCCACATTCGGCGCAGGCATTTTTGGATTTCCTACTGTTTAAGATTTACTCCTCTCTTGCCGCACCATAATAACCTCGCCCGTACCCTCGCGCTGAACCGCTGTCCGCGTTCTGCGCACCATCTCTCCGCCGTAGCACTGTACCAATTTGGCGGGACTAGCCTAAGACACTACCGCCCAAGCTGCATAACAATGCAAGCACATTACATAAATGCGCATGCACCTCTGCAGTATCGCCGCGTAAGGAGATTCTCTGGAAATATAATCCGCCGTGGCCGATATGGACTAATGGCTGTCGTTTCTGGACGCAGGCCAGGCGCGCACAAGAATGAACCGGCCGCACGCGAGATGCTCACAAATTTCGACACGCAAGTCGCGCACCCTCACCGTCACATTCGTTGCTGGCGGTGTTCTCGAACCTCACACTGACAGCGCAAAATCGGAATGCCGGGTTGCCAACTCTAACCACGGCGCGAGCCGCCCACCAGCTGAGTTTTGAGCAATCGACCCGTGCCTACCCCGTTCGCCTGCGAGCGGCAGTCACTTATTACGATCCCTACATCGACACCCGGCATGCCGCGCTGTTTGTCTGCGATTCCACCGGCTGCATCTTTGGTGCACTCTCGCCTCCGCCCGCGGTCCCTCTGAAAACCGGCGCATTAGTAGAGCTAACCGGAGTAAGTGGCCCGGGGGACTTCGCTCCTATCGTCGACCATGCTGAGGTCCGCGTCATCGGAGAGTCTCACGTCCCCTTTACCGCGCCGCAAGTAAGTTTGGCCCATTTGCTGACTGGCGCGGAGGACGGGCAGTGGGTGGAAATCGAGGGTGTGGTGCATTCTGTCCAGGAGTCCGGCAGAGAGATGATTTTCGGTCTTGCGCTGAACGACGGCGCGATCACCGCTACCACAATCCGGAAGCCGGGTGTGGATTACGCCAGTCTGATAGACGCGAAGGTGAAGATTCGCGGCAATGTAGCTCCCCTGTTCAATCATCGGCGCCAAGTGACCGGAGCTCACGTCTTGTTTCCTGATCTCGCCGCGGTCAAAGTGGAGGACCCGGCGCCTGCCGATCCCTTCACGTTATCCCTCCGTCCAGTCAATAGCCTGCTGCGCTACACGCCCGATCTTACTTTCCGCCACCGCGTTCGCGTTCGCGGACTCGTCACGCTCCTTTGGCCCGGCCGCTTACTTTGTATCCAGGATGCTGCACAAGGTCTCTGCGTCCAGACCGCGCAGCGTGCGGCACTGGCTCCGGGAGAACTCGCCGACGTGGTCGGCTTTCCTATGGTTGGCGAATTTTCTCCTACTCTCAGCGACGCTATCTACAGAGGAGCGGGCGGGCGGCGGCCGGTTCCGACTTTGTCGTTAACTGCCGACCAAGTGGTTCGCGGAGATCACGATGCCGAGCTCGTTCAACTTGAAGGGGAGTTGATCGGCAGCGACCGGGCCGCTCAGGACCCGACCATGATGATCTCGTCCGGAAAATTCCTTTTCCCCGTGGTCCTGCTCCGCCACTCTGGAGCGCAAGCCTTACCCGCCTGGCAAGAAGGGAGCGTGTTGCGAATCACCGGAATCAGTTCTGTGCAGTCCGACTCGAACACAAGCATGCTGCGGGAAAATTTCTCGATTCCCACTTCCTTTCGTATCATGCTGCGATCTCCACGCGATGTGGTCGTACTTCACGCGCCTTCCTGGTGGACTGCTGGCCATACGCTCCGCGTCCTCGCGCTCGCTCTCGTCATCACCTTGGCCGTGCTTTGTTGGGTAATCGTCCTCCGGAACCGCATTAAGGAACAGACCAACGTCATTCGCACTCAACTCAAAGAAGCGGCCGGCCTGAAAGAGGCCGCCGAAGCCGCCAGCCGCGCCAAAAGCGAGTTCGTGGCCAACATGAGCCACGAAATCCGCACACCCATGAATGGCGTTCTGGGTATGACCGAGTTGGTGCTCGACACGAACCTGACTAGCGAACAGCGCGAATTTCTCGAAACCGCCAAAAGCTCCGCGGATTCGCTCCTCACAGTTGTGAACGATATTCTCGACTTCTCTAAAATCGAAGCCGGCAAGCTCGATCTCGACCCCGTCGCGTTCTCGGTTCGGGATCATCTCGCCAGGATCGTCAAGCCCCTTGCCTTTCGTGCAGAACAGAAGGGATTGACGCTGCTCTGTGCCATTCATCCCGATGTGCCCGCCAGGATCGCGGCTGACACCACTCGCCTGGGCCAGGTTGTCCTCAATTTGATCGGCAATGCCATTAAGTTCACCAGCCAGGGTGAAGTGGAGTTCCGGGTGACCCTCGACAGTATCGAAAAAAATGACAGTATCGAAAGCGATCGCGCCCGTCTGCGCTTCTCCGTGCGGGACACGGGAGTGGGCATTCCTCCGGACCGGCAAGAGTCAATCTTCGAACCATTTGCACAAGCCGACAACTCCACTACACGGAAATTCGGCGGTACCGGATTGGGGCTCACCATCTCGGCCCGTCTCGTGCGCATCATGGGCGGAAAGATATGGGTCGAAAGTCAACTGGGCCAGGGCAGTTCCTTCCATTTCACAATTACCGCCCCCGTTTTGAGTACGGAGCATCCGCTGGAATCGCCGGAGACGGAGCCTCTCGCAGGCCTTCCTACGGCCATAGCTGAGCGCGACATCGCTCGCCAAAGAACGCCACTGCGCATCTTATTGGCTGAAGATAATCTGGTGAATCAAAAAGTAGCGGTTCGCCTTATCGAAAAACAGGGCCATGTCCTGCACGTCACTGGCAATGGACACGAGGTTCTCGCCGCCTGGGAGTTGGCGGATTTCGACCTGATCTTAATGGACGTGCAGATGCCTGCCATGGACGGCATCGAAGCTTCGCTTGCGATCCGCGAAAGAGAGAAAATGCGCGGCGGGCACATACCCATCATTGCGCTCACCGCCCACGCCATGTCCGGCGATCGCGAACGCTGTTTGTCCGCCGGTATGGACGGCTATGTATCCAAGCCGATCCGGATGAACGATCTGGTTCGCGAGATGGAGCGCTTGCATGTGGTTGCCCTCTCGCCCGCTGGCAGTGTCAGGCAATCGCCGAGAGATGTGGTTTTGCCTACCCACTCAAGCGTTCTCGGCTGATGATGCTGGCGCGAGCGCGATCAAGACTACGCCGATGACGATGAGGATCGCCACACCCACCAGTTCTCCCCGTGAAACCATCTTCAGCAATGCCTGCGTGCCCATAACGGCGGCATGAGCGAAGCTCGACCATGCTGTAAAAGCGATCAGGCTGCGATTCGCCAATGGATTGCGGATTGCGAGAAGCAGGAAAACGCCGAGCGTGACATAAATGCTGAACATCATCGATAGCGAAGGCTCTTGCCGCGCAAACATGATCAAGGGATAAGCTAACGCCAAAAACAGCAAGCCCACCAACGCCAACACAATTTTCAGAGCCACTTCTCGATTCATTTATGCCCTCCCGCATACTGTGCAACGCGGTCGGGTCCAGTTTTGTTCCGCAATAACCCGCCTTTCGGCCCGGCGAGCGCCTGTGGTGATAGCCTCTTTCAAGTCATATCGAGAAACTGCCATGAGCAACGGGAGACCGCGATTCGGCGAGGGCTCGCCTAACTACGACACGCGTTCTTCCGATCCGATGGCGAGGAGAGATCGAATTGCGTACTGTCGTTCACGGTTCTCGACGATTATGAATCCGCGGCATTGCGCCGAGATCGTCTGTTTGGTGGCTCTTCTCACTACCGTCTCCCTAGCGCAATCTCCGAGTGAATTACGAGGACTTGTGACGCCAGCGCAGTTCGACATTTCGTCCGATGGATTGCGAGTTGCTACAAACTGGGTGAGAACCGGTGGGAGGTAGATGCGACCTCCGATTCGCGGCCCAGGCGAGTCGAGAATCACCGAACTGCGGAAATAGATAAAGCGCCTCATCGGAAATAAATCGCTTTCATAGAGCGTTTCCGCCCGCGCCATCGCTAAGCCCCGTGATGTTACCCATCAGCAGTTCCACCTTGCGGTCCAGTTCAAGCGCGGCGTTCTTGAGCGGCTGATTATCGTCGATCGCGATCAACGAAGAAGGCTGCACGTAGTGCAAGGTCGATCCTGAACCGTTCTCCACCAACAGCATTTCCACTGGCGCAAACAGCCCGGCCGAAATATCCTCACGCATCATCGTGATCGCAAACAATGGATTGCCGAGAATAATGCGGAGCACCCGCCGATGGATCCCATAGTTCCTGATCCAGGTAGTATGTTCGATCTGCGCAAAGCGCATGAAGCCGCTCGGCCCCACAAAACGCCTGGTCACTTCCGCGGCGAATTCATCGCCGGAACGGCTGCTCGCTGCAACCTCGTTAATCTCGGGAACACTCGATGCTCCAGTCTGTTTGCTCAGCCGTTGCATCACCTCGTCGAAGCTGAGCTGGCTATTGATTTCAGAGCGTATGCCTTTGAACTCGTGCTTCATTTCCGTTGCGTGTTTCATCCGTTTTTCCTCTCGCTCCCACCCTTCCGATGAAGTGCTGTTTAGATAAGATGCGTATGCATCACAAGAAAAAACAATAACCGGCGCCGCTGATTGTGTTATCGAAGAGATGTGATACATCGTTACCGGGCGGCGTGAATCCATGCGCCTGCACCACCCTGAAGAAGCTGTCCCGATTGCTGGGCTGGGTCTACGACGCGCACATCGCCGAGGCAGGTATGAACGTGACTCAGTTCGCTGTACTTCGTTGTATTGCCCGGCGTAGCGGCGAACCCCTGGTTCGAATCGCGGGGGAGTTGGAGATGGACCGGACGTCCCTGTACCGCGCTATCTCACCAATGATGAGAGACGGATGGCTCGCCGACGGAGAGTCGGGCGACGCGCGGTATCGCACCGCGAAACTCACAAAAGAAAGGCCGGCTGGTTGTGGCAGCAGCGACGAAACGTTGGAAACAGGTGCAGCAACGTGATCCGTAGATTCGGACAGAAAGCGTACGATTCTCTGGTGTCTGAGCTCTATCGCCTTGCAGACTGTGTCCTACCCGCAGGCTCTACGGCAACAACTTCCTTGTGAACGAGTCTCTCTGGGAAGGCACCGCGGTCCGTCTACGCCCGAACTCGAACACGCTCTGAGTGGCATGAACGACAAAAAGTTTGACACGCCG
Organism: uncultured Acidobacteriaceae bacterium; assembly: GCA_963722935.1. Taxonomy (GTDB): domain Bacteria; phylum Acidobacteriota; class Terriglobia; order Bryobacterales; family Bryobacteraceae; genus Bog-105. The sequence goes on from CAVROY010000008.1 coordinate 732,665, forward strand.
CCCAGCCTCAACCTGAGCACCGGCCAAATCCAGATCGTGTTTGGGGATGCGTCACATATCGCCGGTAAGCTGGACTGAACAGATATTGATGGTGCGTACCCTCTCTTGTGCTCTATGAGTGGACGCGACCTCCGCATTCTTTTGCGATTCTAAGTACCGCTGCCAAGCTGTCGTCAATGTCCTTCTCCGTGGTAGCCCAACTCGAGATGCTAATGCGCATCACGGTTTTTCCATGCCATTGTGTTCCGCCACACCAGCAGGTTCCATCTTTCTGAATCGCCACGATAATTTGCTTATTCAGCTCGCCGGTTCCGAAGGACACGAGCACCTGATTCAAAATCACTTGGTTAAGCACCCGATAACCTGCACGCAGCAGCCCTTCGGCGAACCGGACCGCCAGACGGCAATGGCGCTCGACCATTTCGGCAAGTCCTGAGCGTCCGAGCGACTTCAAGGCTGCCCAGAGTTCCACCGCGCGCGCACGCCGCGAAGCTTCAGGTGTGTAATGTGCTGGCTCGCGCGCATCGCCAGCCTGCAAATACCCCGCGCTGATCTCCATCGCATTGCGCAAATTGACGGAATCGCGCACTAACGCAATACCGGAGTCGTACGGAACATTCAGCCATTTATGACAATCGGTAGCCCAGGAATCGGCTTCACAGAAGCCGCGAAACAGGTGAGCTCGGTCGGGAGCGGCAGCGGCCCACATTCCAAACGCACCATCGACGTGAACCCATGCTCCCGCTTTCCGGGCATGTAGACAAATATCCGCAGCTGGATCGAAAGCTCCCGTATTCACATTGCCTGCCTGAATGCAGATGATGGTGCGGTCATCGACTTCGGGCAGTAAATCGGCACGCATGCGACCCTGATCGTCGGCCGGAACCACTGCGACTCGCGATCTGCCCAGTCCCAGCATCGCGAGCGCCTTGAGCAACGATACATGCACTTCCGCGCCAACAATAACTTTCAGCTCCGGCGCGCCGAAGAGTCCCTGGCCTTCCACATCCCATCCAGCACGCCGCAGGAGCGCGCCGCGAGCGGCTGCCAGGCAGGTGAAGTTCGCCATCGTAGCTCCGGTCACGAATCCTGCACCGCAGGAGCCGGGCAGACCGAAGATTTCACGCAGCCATCCGAGAACAATATCTTCCAATGCCGCGCTGACCGGGGACATCACAGTGAACGCACCATTTTGATCCCAAGCGCCGGCAAGCCAACTGGCGGCCAGAGCTGCCGGCAACACCCCGCCGATAACAAACCCGAAATAGCGCCCGCCCGTTGAGGCGACAGTAGCCGGTGAACCGATTTCGTCAAGCAGCCGTATCGCCTCGGATGCGGCAGCGGGCGCGTCGGGAAGAGGTCCTCCCAAGGAACTCAAGCGCTTGACGTCTTCTGCCGAAGGGGCAACTCTCCGCGCCGGCACCGCCGCAATGTAAGCCGCTGCGCGTTCCCCGGCATCCTTCAGCAGTTCGTTCACGTCACCACCCATTTCATCTCAGCCGACTCATCATATGCTTTCGAGATTCCAGAACAGGGTTATCGGGAATCGGCCTGCCCATCGGACGCACTGGGACCCTTAATATACGTGCCGAAGGGATATCTATCGATCAGCGTTATTCAAGGTCGTTGGCTAAGGCGTAAGTCTGTAGCGATCCCGTGGATAGAGGACTGCTTGGCGCACGTTTGGAAGGTTCATAATTTGACACGTTAAGCGTTCGAGTCCAATCGCGAAACCACCATGTGGCGGCATCCCCAAATCGAACATCGCGAGATGAGTCTCGAACGTTGACGGTTCTATCGAGCGTGCCCGGAGGGCCGCCTCCAAATCTTCCCGGCGATGTAATCTTTGCCCGCCAGTGGTGATTTCAATGCCTTGGAACAAAAGGTCGAAGCTGCTTGCTGCGCCAGTGGAGCCGCGGGGTGCCGTGTAAAACGGCCGAGCCGCTAATGGGAAGCCCAACACAAACACCGCGGGAAATCCATTCACTTGTCGCGCCCGTTCACAAAGCTGTCGCTCAGCTTCAGGATCAAGGTCATCAACCAGGTCAGCCCTGCCGAACTCAACTCGCAGCATTTCCAAACAATCGTCGAACTCCCAGCAGGGTACTTCGAGCATGGAGGGAAGCCGATCCCTTCGGTATTTCCCGATCAGTTGGCTGTACTGACGGTTCAGCTCGTCGAACATGTCCGTCAGAAGTTCACGTTCGAACTGAATCACGTCTTCCGGTCCATCGATGAAGCCGAACTCAACATCGAGGGAGTAATACTCAGTCAAGTGGCGGCTGGAGGCATGAGGTTCGGCCCGATAGACATGACCGGTTTCGTAAACTCGCTCGAAGCCTGCCACACCATGCTCCTTATAGAACTGCGGGCTTTGCGCCAGATACGCGACCCGGTCGAAGTAACTGATCTCAAAAAGGTTGCTCCCGCCCTCGGTTCCGCCGGCGACAATCTTTGAACTGATAATTTCCGTAAACCTCCGGCGATTCAGAGCTTCCCGAAACGAGGTGAGGAGTGCAGCCTGAACTCGAAAGACGTCGCCCACGGCTTCCGTGCGAAGCGCCAAGGGGCGATACTGGATCAGCGTCTCCAAGCCGATCGAGTCGAGCTGCGATGCCGATTGGAAGGGAAGATTTTGTGCCGCACGGTTCAGCACGCGGATTTCGGAGATGTCAACCTCATATCCAGCCTTTGCGCGGCGATCAGGACGTACCACTCCGCGGATTTCGACGACGTCTTCAACTTTCAGTGAAAGCCCTTTGAGCGCCTCTGAAGCAATGACGCATTGCACCTCACCCGTGCAATCGCGCAGAATGACGAAAGCGGTCTTTCCGAGTACACGCAACCGGTAGATCCAGCCTTTGAGCCGTACCTCCCCAGGAACCGATTGCCCGATGTTCTCGATAAAGACGCGTCGCGCCGCTGTGGTTACCATACAATCTTCCAACATGTCTGCTGGAACCACGAAGTGCGGCGGTGCCATCCAGCTTCCGGCTGCGTGCCGGCGCTTTAATCCGCGCAGTGTCGTCGCGCATTACGTTTCTCTCTACTTGGGCCTGCCCGGTTCCAGGCTTCCGGTTCAAGAGAACCTCTCAGAGGGGTCTGTCCTCTTCGCGGAGTTCTTTTTCTTTGTAACATCACCGAGTTCGACAAACAAGCGCTCGGCAGGCGGGCCGCTATTTTGAACCTGGATACTAATAGAATCATGAAGTTTTTTTGTCTGGCCTATGGGTCCGAGAAGGACTGGAACGCACTCACCAAAGAAGAACAAGACGCCCTGCTCGCGCACGATGAAGTCTTGCGGAAGAGGGGAGTTCTTATGGCGGCAGTGCAGACCAAGGTAACAACGGTGCGCGCCTGGAACGGTGTGGCGATTACTACAGACGGAGCTTTTGCCGATTCCAAAGTGCCGCTTGCGGGATTCTCAATCATCGAAGCGGCTGACTTGAATGAGGTAGTACAACTCGTTGCTGGAACGCCGTGCGCACGTGCAAAGGGCGCTATCGAAATACGTCCGATTACAGCGATTAACGATGCTTGACCAATCCGCTAACGGGCCGCAGCTAGCGTTTCTTCGGCGCGGCGGCCCTCGCTCTCTCGCGCTCTGCGGCTTCCTTCGCGCGGAATTTCGCGATGCGTCCAATCAACTTCACCGGGACGGGCTCGGACAGCGGGAAGCGGATTGTGCCCTTGTCGACCTCGTACGATGCAAGCTCGTGCTGGAATGCCGCCACGACTTGCGCAGTGGCCGCGTAGATCGAGTAGTGCTGCTTCCAGACTGCAAAATAAAGCAGGCGATTACCGTACAGCGTGTACGTGGGCATCTTGTACGAGATGACTTCCTGGGCTCCCGGCACGGCCTTGCGGATTGCGCTGCGCACGCGCTCGAGTACGACCTGCACGGCCTCCGGTTGCGAGGCGATGTACTCGTCAACGGACTTGAAATCGGTCTTGGGCATCGCAGCTCTCGCCTTCCTCTCGCCTCAGTGTCCTGCCGCCGCTGAAGAAGCAGCGCAGAAATACGGATTATCTCACTGGAATGTTCTAGGTCTAGACCACCTCCTCTGGACGGAAAACGCGCTACCGTTCCTTCAAACAACCGGCAGCATCGAGTAACGTGGGCCGCCGGCCTTCGCCGGAGAGAGCAGAAAGATAAGCCGGGTAAACGCACCATTCACTCGGTCTACGGACCGCGGGGCTGCGACTTCGCCATATCGCCGAAGCTACGTTGCCAAAATAGTAGGACCTCGTGCAACTTCCTGTCAATCCACCTGTCTTGCCCATGCTTGCCAAACGCATCGAAGACTTGCCCGGCGGCGAAGGCTGGATCTTCGAGCCCAAGTGGGACGGATTTCGTGCATTGATTTTCCGTGATGGCGACGAGATCTTCATCCAAAGTCGAGACGAAAAACCGCTCAACCGTTACTTTCCAGAATTACTGGAGCCGCTCCGATCGGCGTTGCCGGCCCGCTGCGTACTCGACGGCGAGATCGTCATCCTCAAAAGTCACGGTCTCGACTTCCAGGAGTTGCAACTCCGGCTTCATCCAGCGGCTTCACGCGTTCGCCTGCTTTCGCAGCAAAGCCCCGCATCGGTAGTCTTCTTCGATGTGCTCTCGGAAGGTGACCGGGACCTGTGCGCGCAGCCTTTTCACCTTCGGCGCCGCGTACTCGAAGAGCTGCTCTCGTCCGCCTTACCTCCTATCCATCTCACGCCCGCCACGTCCGATTTGAACCTTGCTTCCGATTGGTTTCGTCGCTTTGAGGGCGCTGGTCTCGACGGTGTGATGGCCAAGCCAGTCACCGGGACGTATGAGCCCAATAAGCGCACGATGCTCAAAGTCAAACATGAGCGCGATTGCGACTGCGTAGTGGCCGGCTTTCGATGGTACAAAAAAGACACCGCCGCCATCGGTTCGCTCTTGCTCGGTCTCTACGATAACGCCGGGGCTCTCCAGCACGTCGGCGTTTGTGCCAGTTTCTCCGTCGAGAAGCGCCGCGAGCTAAGTGAATTCCTGGCGCCCTACCGCGAAAACGCCCTGCTCGATCACCCCTGGAAACAATGGGCCGAACATGAGCCAGCCGTATCGGAAACCGGGCGCCGGATGCCCGGAGGACAGAGCCGCTGGAGCCAAGGCAAAGATCTATCCTGGGAACCTCTGCGTCCCGAGCTGGTCGTTGAAGTTGCTTACGATCACATGCAGGGCAGCCGCTTCCGTCATACTGCGCAGTTTCGGAAATGGCGTCCAGACAAAAAACCCAGCAGCTGTACTTACGAGCAATTGGAGGTTGTTCCACCGCAGGAGCTGTTTCAGATCTTCGGCGTTCCTGCGTAAACCGCAGCCTGTGCACCCTCAGGCACCTTCCTTTTTCGCGATGCGTTTCGATCGGCGCACACTCCGCCATTCGCGCGTCGGATCGTCGTCGGGATCGGGAGCTTCTGCCGGGCGGAGCGCCTCCGGCACGCTTCGCATATTCACTCGTACACGCGTCCACGTCGAGGATCGTCCCCGCATTGAATCGACAAGCACATCCTCTGGGGCGAGATGTTTGGCCGCTTCGGCATGCTTATTTTTCCATCTCTCCAGGCCTGCCAGAGCGGCCGCTTTATCTGGAGAGTTCGCAATCACCAATAGCGGCATCTTCTCTCGCGGCTGCTTCGCGGCAGCCTTGGACCGGGATGGTGCAACGCGTTTCGCTTCCCCTTCGGTTTTACGGAAATGCGGGGGCCACGGCGCGTCCCCTAGGCCCGCTGCTTCGTCTTCATCTGCCAGTTCCAGCAGTTTCTCGAGCGAACCCGCGGCCGCGTCCATTTGTGCGTGCGGATCGCCCATTTCCGCAAACCGCTTAGGAACCGTAAGCACCGTGAAATCGGCAGGATCGCTTTGCGGAACTTCATTCCAGTCGAGAGGAGTCGATACGCGGGCATCCGGCAGCGGCCGCACCGAGTAGGCCGAACACGTCGTTCGGTCCTTCGCGTTTTGGTTGTAGTCGAGAAATACGCCGTGACGCTCCTCTTTCCACCACTTGGAGGTCGCGATGCTCGGCGCGCGTTTCTCAATGGCTCGCGACAACGTGAGAGCGGCCCGGCGTACCTCGGCAAAGGTCCACCGCGGTTCTATCCGCACATTCACATGCATTCCCCGTGACCCGCTGGTCTTCGCCCAGCCCTGAAGTCCCACCTCGTTGAGGAATGACTTCACTTCGAGTGCGATGGTGCATACGTCTGCCCAACTTACCCCTGGACCGGGATCGAGATCGACCCGCAACTCGTCTGGATGTTCCAGATCGCCCGAGCGCACCGGGTGCGGATGTAGCTCGATGCAGCCCAGGTTAACGATCCAGGCAAGCCCAGGCGCATCATCAACAACCAATTCTTCAGCGGTGCGGCCAGACGGGAACGCTAGAGTGACCGTTCGTAACCAGGTAGGCCGCTCCGCCGGCGCGCGCTTCTGGTAAAACGCCTCCTGCTCGGCCCCATTCACGAACCGCTTCAGGACCAGAGGACGATCCCGAATTCCGGCGAGAGCTCCGGGTGCGATCGACAGATAGTAACGAACGAGTTCGAGCTTCGACAGCCGTGTCTGCTTCGAGAAATACAGTTTATCCGGATGCGTCACGCGAACGCTACGGCCTTCAATCGACAGCGACTCCGCGTCCTTCTCTTTCTCCACAACCGATAGGCTACACCGGCGCAACACCGAAGTGGTTGGCCGCAGCGGCATTGAGGGCTCGCCAGACGCTCAGTTCCTCAAAGCCGACTTCGGGCTCACGTGCGGTTCAATCCTGCGACATCCAGCCCGCAGTGTGCGTTGCCGCATTTTGTAAACTAGCATCTACACAGGATTGTGTGCGCGTGGGGTGATATGAGTGGCATTTTCATCTGCTATCGTCGCGAAGACAGCAGTCCGCATGCGGGACGACTTTACGATCGCTTCGTAGAAATCTTTGGGGCCGAACGGGTCTTTATGGATGTTGACGGTATCCAGCCCGGTCAAGATTTCGTAGAAACGATCGAGGCGAAGGTAAGATCCTGCAATGCGATGGTTGTGGTGATTGGCAGAGAATGGTTGAAGGTCGCCGGAGAAAGCAATCGGAGTCGATTAGAAGATCCTCAGGATTATGTCCACCTGGAAATCCTTACAGCCCTCGAACGCAAAATCCGGGTTATTCCAGTCTTAGTATCGGGCGCGCGGATGCCTCGTCCGCAGGATTTACCAACTGATCTAGCACAACTCGCCCGCAGACAGGCCGTAGCGCTAAATGATGCTTTGTTTCGCCAGAGCCTGGCACCGCTGATAGGAGCTTTGGAGAATGCACTTCCCGGTGCGCTCAAGCCGGCTGAAACTCCAATGGCAGGAGACCCCCGTATCGTGGAGCGCCCAGTGAATCTCAGCTTTGACGGTGCAGTCGAAGGTGCTTTTCCTCACGGGTGGTTCAATAGTGTCGGCTTTGTATCGGGCGTCTCTTCGGGTTATAAAGTGCGTGTGACTCGGCACGACGGAGGCGTTGGACGATGCTTGTTGCTCCAAAAGGAGAGTGCGGAAACCGGCGAATTTGGATCTGTCATGCAACGATTTCCCGCGGAGTTTTTGGCTGGACGTACGGTCAAGCTTGAGGGCGATATACGAACTGAGCGCGTTAGTGGTTGGGCGGGTTTATGGCTGCGAGCAGATGGGACAGAAACGCCAGACCTTTTCTTCGACAACATGAACGGCCAGGAATTATCAGGGACCACCGCTTGGAAACGATATTCGATCGAGGGTCGTCTCCCCGTATCGACCGCGTGGCTCAATTTTGGCATTGTACTTAGCGGCGGTGGTCTCGTGTGGGTAGATGATCTCCGCCTCCTGAGATGGAACACTGGCTACTGGGTAGATATCTAGAGAGCCGCCGCCAATACAAAAGAAATTCAGTCTCTAAACGGAGTCTTTCGCCAAACGGTCATCTCTGCACCAACGATAACCAGAGCCAGACGCGCATGTGGCTCTGGGTTAGTGTCAATGATATCCGCGATTTACACGCCCGTATCTTACATCCGGCGCAATAATTCGGAACCACCCAAAAACTTCGAGTGGACATTAGAAATGCAAGTGGAAGACCTCGACGGCAATCTTTTGCGCATTGGCTCCGATGCGGAGAAAGACAAACAGTAGGCGTTTGGCGCGATGCAGACGGAATCTGCTGAAGCACCTTGGCAACCGACAATATGAGCGCATCTGCTGACCTGACGAAATGACCGTCTATGTTAAGAGGCGTCTATCTAACAAGAGCGTCTATTTGTCGTGCGGTGGAGCGCCGTGAAGTATGATCTCGAACGGACGTTCCGGGCGATGGCGGCGCAAGACGACCGTTGTCGTGATGCGATGCATCCAAGCACGTTCGATCAATGCGAGTACGCGCGATTCGTGGCTCTCGAACCGGCGGCGCTCGCCTTCGAACGTTTCGAGAATGAATGCTTCGAAGTCGCCGAAGTGATCATAGAGGATTGCGTCGATCTTGCCGCAGAACGACGGATGATGCTCTTCGCCGGGGCCGCCGGGGTCCGGCGGGTGAGCGGGACCGGGACCGTGACCCGGAGGATGGCCGGGAGGACCCGGGTGACCGGGATAGCCGGGCAGACCGGGCACGCCGTTGCCGAGCGGCGACGGCAGGATCTGTCCAGGATTACCGCCGAAGCTGGTGACTCGGCCGCCGATGATTTCGAGATAGCGGTGAAACACGGGATACCACGGGCCGTCGTTGGGATGGCTTCGCCGATCCACTTAAGGACCGAAACATTCCGTTCTTCGGGAAGTAACAGAAGATTCTTCTGGCTCACCGGAATGGATATCTGGAACGCGCCGATTACTTTTCTCCACTCAAAGTAGTTTGCGACCGCGGCTTCCGCTTTCGCCTGCTGCGAGCGTTTACGATTGTGGAACGAAGGTTTCGACTCGCGGCTCCGCTCGCCGAACGCGTTCGTTACGCACGACGACGGAGTGAGTTCGCCCGCGGCGTATTGCGTTCGGAAGGGTGATGTACATGCATCCGACATAATTCGAACCCGTGCCTCGCGGAACGGGTACATATGTCACGCCACCAGTGGTTGTCTGGATGGTGTGGTCATCCACGCGCGTGAGGTGATGATACGTGTACATGCGCGATGCGAGAGCGAGGATCTCATCGGAGGTGACGGCCGGGAGGTAGATGTTGCAGACGCTGCCGACGGGAGTGGTGTTCCAGTCGATCATGAGTTCGTCCGGTTTTTGACCACTCGGCAGGGTCGGGGTGCTAGGCCGGATCTCGAAGTTAGTCGCTGCCTGTGCGGAGCCGACGGGTGCCCAGGCAAGATTGCGCTGTGCGAGCTTGTCCCAATTGGAAGGATCCGTGCCGGTGGGGATGGGCGTCGGGTCAAACGCAACTTCTGCGATCAGGCACTGATGGAGGTTGCGCATGATGGCCTGCCCGATACTCACGGGCGGGTTGCCGGGATGGTTGAACGGACCATCGACTGCGCCCGTGGCCTTCAGCGGCAGGACGTTGTTGGGCCTCATGCTGCCGGGCTTGAACGGCTGGTTGATGTCGAGCCAGCAGCCGAAGAAAGTGTCGACTTCCGTGCCCCCGGCATTCGCAGCGATGTTCTGAATGTTGCCGAGCAATTTACCCGTGCCGTCTGTTCTGGAGTCCGTCTGCTGGTCCATGGACTGGCTGGTTGTGTCAATGCGAGGCAGCGCGACGCACGGAATCGTTACATATTCTTCCTCGATAACACCGGCGAGCGGGATGGGCTGACCTTCCGGATTGGTTGCCGCGCGGCGGTACTGTTCGCCGGGCGGGTAGTCGTAGATGCCGCTAGTCTGCTGCGCGGCGAAGAGACGGAAGAAAACACGCACGGTGGTGGCGCCTATCAAACCGATGTAACGGACCCGCGCGAGCGCGAAGTTGAACACCGGGACCATGTGTTCGTCGGTGGGCGTCAGGTAGAGAGTCGACCCTTCTTCGTCCGACGGGAGGACGGCCCGGTCATTGAAGTTCTGACCGCCTGCAGTGCCACCGCCTTTGGTTAGCTGAAACGCAACCTGTTGGATGAAATTGTTAGCCGTGGTGGCGTCGCCCATCGTCTGACCGAATTTCGTCTTGCCTTTGGGCATGGGAAACACAGGCAGATCGACACTGAGCCAGGGCGGATCGCCGTGAAGCATGTAGGGGTCGGGCTGTTTGATCAGTTCAATCTGGCCGGACGCCGAAACGCCGGCGACCGTGACATGGAGCGTTAGGAATTCGGTAGCGCCGGCGAAACTGAACGCGGGGTCGCTAGGCTCGGTGCCGAAATCGAGGTTATAGATGAACGTGAAGCGCTGGGGCTGCGGACCGTAGGAGCCTGTTGCGGAGAAGTTTCCGGTGCACTCAACCGTCATGCCCGCAACTGGTGACCCAACGTTTAGCGTTGAAGCGGGACTCGTGGCGCCGATTTGCGCGGCCGTGAAGCCGTCGACGATGACACGAGATACGTCTGTGACGATGGCACTGGGGCCCATGCTTTTTCGGAGCGCGTCAACTTCGTCTGTCCGACGGTGCTCTGATCGATAACGAACTCGACGCCTTTTTCGGGCAGGATTGCGGTGAACAGTTCCTGAATGCGGCGGTCCAGAGCGGATAGAAACCGGCGTTGCTCGCGTCGAGACCGAAGTAATCGCCGATGAATGTGGTGCCGGAGTAACCTTCGGCCAACGGAGCGTCAACGGTAGGGTCCCACGGGTTGTCGGTGACGATGAAGTAGTTGAACGAAGCGCCGTGATCGAACGATTGGGAGATGATGACGTCGATCAGGTACTTTGACGGCTTCGGGCCAAATTCGTAGAACCGTAGACGTTGCCGTGATAGGGCGCGTCCCAGGTTTTGCCGCCGTCGGTGGACTCATACATAAAGATGCCGACAGTTGTTTGCCATCGAGGTGGTGCGGGACCGAGATCACCGCCGAGACGCGCCAGATACACGTTGCCGATGTCGTCCCAGGCAAGTGTAGGATCGGTCATGACGCTGAATCCCGGCGTCGAAAAGGGTCCGGAGTTGTGCCACGCATAGCCGCCGTCTCCGGAGTATTCGGTGGCGAGCGTGAAATTGTAAGTGCTGATGTCGGCACACTTCTTAGACGAGGCGACGATTTGGAGCGGGTTGTTAGGATTGATCGCGATGTTGGATTCGCTGCGCGCGTTTTGAATGATGGAGTCGTGTGTGACTTGGACATTTGCCACGGCGGGTCCTTTTAGGCGGCGGCGAGCGATTTGCGCCAATTGCGGCGAGCCAGGGCGGCGAAGAGCGCCGCGCTGAAGACACAAGCCATAACGATGTTCCATTCGATGGAACCGGAGTGATGATCGGGATCGATGCGGAAGACTCGTTCGATCCAATCCGGGCATAATCCGGTCACAACCGCCAAGGTGGCCAAAACAGCGGCAAGAACCGTTTCAATCCAAGAGACCGAACGAACGTAATTTTTATCGTCAAAGCTGGCTGTCATGATCTACCTCCTCTACGCGACGAGACAGTTCTAAGCTGTATTCGCCTGGTTATTCGGGGGCTTTATCGTATCAAACGCCTCTTGCTCGCCGTGATCAAAATCCCTATAATGGTCTCGGTAACCGATAACAAAACGTGAGCAAACCTTGCGATCTCGTTCAAGGCACTTTGGACCTGCTGCTTCTCCAAATCGTGGGCTTAGCGCCAATGCATGGATGGGGCGCAAAGTTCTACTCACTCACACGAATAGGCCGGCGGCAGCCAATGAAAGAGTCCGCAAATTGGGAGCGGCTCTCAAGCGCAATCAATTCTGTCGTGAAGTTGAGCAAGGCCTGAAATGCCTCCGGAGCGCTGGTTGTACACAGTTCCCCTTCGACTGCGTTCTATTTTCGGCCGCGCTCACGTGGAACGTGAATTGGACGAAGAGCTTGCATTTCACTTGGCGCGGCAAATCCAGGAAAACGTTGCACGCGGATTGACGCCGGAGCAAGCGCAGCACGCCGCGCATCAAGTCTTAAACCATCTGGAGCAGCGAAAAGAGGAGTGCCGGGATATGCGCAAAGTCAGGCTTTTCGACGATTTCAGGAAAGATATCCACTACGCTTTGCGAATGCTTCGGCGCAGTCCGGGTTTTTCCATTCTCGCTATCCTGTGTTTGACTCTGGGGATTGGCTCAACCACGGTGGTGTTCAGTTGGATGGAGGGAATTCTTCTGCGTCCCTTTCCGCTGGTTCCCGCCCAGGACCGGATGGTAGCAATCACCGGCCAGGATCGCAACGGCAACGCCGACCTATCCTGGCCCGATTTCGTCGATCTACGAAGAGATTGTGCGCTGGTCCAAGCCTTTATCGCCGACCGGATCTTCGGAACCACACTCAGTATCGGTACGCGAGCCGAGCACGCTACGGGCAGTGTGGTTTCGGCCAACTATTTCCAGGCGCTAGGCGTTCATCCAGTCCTTGGCCGCGCGTTCGATCCCTCCGACGAGATCGGCCGCAACGCTCATCCCGTGACGGTCATTAGCTATCAGGCCTGGAAGGACCGTTACGGGGGTGACGTCAACATCATCGGCAAAATGCAGATGCTCAACGGGGTGCAACACACAATCATCGGGGTTGCGCCTGCGGGCTTCTATGGCACATTTGTCGGCTATTCCTTTCAGTTTTGGGTTCCCGCGTCGATGGAGGAGCTCTTCGAGGCGGGCGGTTACAAGCTGGAGAACCGCGGCGCGCGGTGGATCGAGGGTTTTGCGCTGCTAAAGCCGGGCGTGACCATCGAGCAGGCGCAGACGGAGATGTCCGCGATTGCCAAAAGGTTGGAAATCGACTATCCGGCCACCAATCGCGAACGCGGCATCAAGTTGTATCCTCTCTGGCAAACGCCATTCAACGGAGCCGGTACGCTGCTTCCAACGCTGCGAATCTCGCTGGTGGTGGCGTGTTTTGTGCTGTTCATTGCCTGTGCCAACGTGGGCAATCTGCTGCTCTTCCGATCCTTCAGGCGGCGTCATGAAATGACAGTCCGGCTTTCGCTGGGCGCCGGGCGTGGTCGTCTATTAAAGCAATTGCTCACGGAGGGCTTGATGCTTGCGGCGCTTGCAACCTGTGGCGGTTTTGCAGGCGCGTATTGGTGCCGTAACCTGATTATGCTGCTGTTTCCGCGGTATCCCGGCATCGTCGTAAATCTGCCCGCCGAGATCGATGGCCGCGTCCTCGCGCTGAGTGCTGGCGTCTGCCTTGTCTCTACGCTGCTGTTTGCACTGGTTCCCGCAATGCAAGCCGGCAAAATCGATCTGGCGGTCGCGATGAAATCTGATTCCGGAGGCGCGCTCGGTGGCCGCGGGAAAACCTGGGTCCGTTCCAGTCTCGTCCTGGTTCAGGTGTCGCTTAGTTTCGTCGTGTTGATTGCCGCGGGTCTGCTGCTCAAGAGTGTCCGCGCGATGCGAGACGCCAATCCGGGATTTTCAGCGGATAAAGTGCTGACTACGGGGATCGACATGCTCGCAGCCGGTTACGATATGCAGCGCATCAAGAGTTTCGAAGACCAGTTACTCGATCGCATTCACGCAATGGGCGGCGTCGAATCGGCTGCGTTTGCACGAGTTACTCCGATTACTTATAGAAGCTATTCTTCGGCTCCGATCGCCGTTGAAGGGTACGAGACAAAGCCCGACGAGCAGCCCGTTGTCGAGTACGACGAAGTTGGCCCGTCGTTCCTCGCCACCATGGGGATTCCACTGATGTCCGGCAGAGAGTTTACTCGCGCGGATAACGAAACAGCGCGGCTCGTTGCCGTTGTGAACGAGACAATGATGCGGCAATCCTGGCGTGGTGAAGATCCGGTGGGCAAGCGCCTACAGATGAAAGGCCAATGGTTTCAGGTGGTAGGCGTCGCGAAAGATTCCAAATATCAGAGCCTTTTGGAAACTGTCAAGCCATTTTTTTATGTGCCGATGCGGCAGAGCATCATGAGACAGGGTCTGGAAATCCGGACTTCTCTCCCGGCAGCGGCGATGGCGCGGGCTTTGACTCGCGAGGTGAAGGCCTTGGATGCAAACCTCGCGCCCGCCGAAGTGATCACCATGCGGGAACAAGTCTACCGGATGAACTGGAGCAAGCGGGCTGCGGTCACCTTGCTGATGATATTTGGCGGAATCGCGCTGTGGCTTGCGGGCATAGGTTTATACGGTGTCGTTTCGTACAACGTCTCGCAGAGCACCCGGGAGCTAGGACTGCGGATTGCTCTCGGCGCGGACGCATCCGATCTGATGCGTTTGGTCATCTCGTATGGATTCGCGCTAACAGCATGCGGCGTTGTTCTGGGCGGAGCAGCGGCGTTAGGATTGACCCGCCTGCTTGGATATTTGCTCTACAACGTGAGCCCACGCGATCCCTTGACGTTCGGATCGGCACTTGCAGTGATGACCATCGCCTCGTTATTGGCCTGTTTATTACCGGCTTGGCGCGCTATGCGGACGGACCCCGTGCAAGCTTTACGCAATTGATTGCAGAAATCCTGCAGAAATCCGGACCGAGGCAGTAAACGCCTATCAGGGATATCTCCACGCGGGAGGAAACTGCCTCCGTCCACATTTCCGTCCACATTTCCGACATTCTTCAAAAAACGACTGGATGGACCGAACGAGTACATTCGTGACCCCAACGCCAGGAGTCCCAACGCCAAAATAATCACCGCACGCGAAGCGGGCTCAGGCACTGGCGTTAGCAAATATGTCTGAGAATCGCTACCCTCAGCGACAATCCACCCGTTATCGTTGATGGCAGTCGCGTCGCTCAGAGACACGCCTGGTGGCAGGCCGGCCGCGACTAAGTTATTCAGATCGTAAGCAGTCCCGCCGCTGTACAAGAGTGCTTGGCCCCGAGCGAAACCAGGTCCGTTTGACCCTACGACCTGCCCCTTGTTGTTGATATCGTTGGCCACACCTGTCCAAAGATTCGTCACAACGCCGTCGCTATAAACGATTCCCTTATAACCTACGAGAGGGTTAACAAAAATCGTAGCCGCGATCTGCCCGCTGTCGTTGATCGCGTTTGCTTGACCAGACGCATTATTGCCAAACCTTCCCAGATCTGTGACAGTTCCGTTGCTGTACAAAAACGAGCCATAATCCGGGTATGGACCCCGGCTCGGTCCATAGACTCCTACCACCTGCCCGCTTGTATTGATAGCAGTCCCATTACCCCCAAATGGCAGTGCTGTCATCCGCCCGTCTGTGTACAGGAACGCCACACTCGTCCGGGGTCCCGTCTCGGCAACTCCGGTGATCTCGCCGCTTGCATTGATGGCATGCCCGAAGCTTTGGGGCCGATAGCTCGGACCAAGATTGCCCAGATCCGTCATCACGCCGCCGCTGTACAGGAAAGCATTCTCGCCATTCACCACATCGGTCCACCCGGTAATTTGCCCGCTGTTATTGATGCCGTATGCTTGGCTGAATCCCACTCGCCCCGCAAGGGTTCCTAGATCCGTCAGTGTCCCCCCGCTGTAAAGAAATGCGTGGTAAATGCTGTTGGTGGTGCTTCCCGACAAGTCGCTCCATCCCACTACCCGTCCGCTTGCATTGATGGCGGTTCCAAACGTCTCAGGCCCGCCGAGCGAGCCAACCGGAATGGCCGTATAGGAGATCGACCCGGCGAGCATCCCGGTAGCGAATAGAAGCTGGCACATTGCGATGCCGCGTAAGTGGCCCGACACGATGAAGACACTCCCTTCACGAGAGAGCCGGATGATCCTCGATACCCTCGATGACGTGATGCTGCTATCCACGTGGACAGCGCCGGGTAATAGGTCGTTTCAAGGAAGGTCCAAATAGCGCCGTCCGCAGGATCTCGCCAATTCTCCGGCATCCCGTTTATCCTGCCAAATGACCTGCAGAGCCTTAGCGCGGCCGATCCAACGAGCTCGCCTCCGGCGCCATCGCATTACGGGCGAGCACTAACGGCTGATAGAAACCACTGTCGGCTGGCATCAGCCAACGCAATTCGATCAGTCCCGCCTGGTGCAGAATCGCGGTGAGTTCCTCGCGCAGCACCGCACGGTAGATCGATACGAAGTGCTGACACGTCCATCCAGCACGAGTCTCTTGCGTGATGTACAGATGGACGGTGTATTGTCGATCGCTGGTCCAGTCCCAAACTTGGTGGTAGATGCGTCGATGTACGCCATCCTGGAAGAAGGCGGGTGGCGGCATGGCCGGATGTTGTTCGACGATCTGATCGTAATCGCGAATACTCGCCAGAAATAGCCCACCCCGGCGCAGCTTTCCGGCAATCTCTTGCACCGCGCGAAAGAGGTCCTGTTCATTGAGCAAGTGCGGGATGGCATTGTCGGCGGCGAGCACGACATCGAATTCGGTTGCGGAGAGCGAGGAAAGATCGCGCATATCCGCAACCTCAAATTGGATCGAGAGGCTCCGCTGCTCTGCTTCTCGCCTGGCTCGGGAGACGGCGGCCTCGCTCAGATCAACACCCAGCAAAGCATGTCCGTGCTGGGCTAATCCAAGCGTTTGCGTGCCGATGCCGCAGGCACAGTCGAGAATCCGCAAGCGTCCCGTGGGCATCTCATGTTCGATGAGTGGACCCAGAACGCCTGCCTGCCGTTGGATGGACTGCGTCCAGTCCTGAAACATCAGGTGATAGCTCTCCGCCAGGCCGTCGTAGAACGTCCGCGTTATCGTCATCGGGCCAGGAGGTGGCGGATTGATCCTCTCACGGCACCGCTCAAATCACAACGCGAAGGCCAAGGTGGTCTGCGAACGCATCGAAATCTCTGTCGTTATGCAGCAGATCGTACCGGCTCGCGATACACTGCGTGGCGATGATGGTATGGATCGTTTTGCGAACCGTAACGCCGAGCCTGCGCAGCGCCCTGAAGTTCCGCGCCGCCTGAATTGCGATCTTCTGTCCGCCTAGTTCGATGACTGTCAACGATGTGAGCAGCCTCCGGACTTCATGGAACGCCTTTGGGTCCGAGAAGCCCTGCAATACCTCGGTCAAAATCAGGTCGCCAATGGCCAGCGGCTCCTGGCCCAGCAGACGGTCGAGTTTTCCCGTGCGTGCATTGTTCACCCCTCTGAAATAGTCGATCCAAACACTGGAATCCACAAGAATCAACGGTCCCTCCTCATGGCCTCGAGATCGCCCTCCCAGGCCAATTTGCCTCGGAGGCCGCGAATCTCCGCTTGCCGTTTCAAACGCAGCAGCGTTCGCAGGCCGAGTTCCACCGCCTTGCGCTTCGTCTTCAGTCCGGTTGCGCGAAGCGCATCCCGCATCAGCTTATCGTCGATGACAATGTTGGTTCGCATCGATGTGTATACTACTTATTAATTATACACATCAATAGCCTCAGGAGTTCACAATCACGGCGTGCGTGGGTCCGGGAACTGGCGGCGTAGGCGAACACGGCTTTGAAATCATCCTTGTCGAGATACGGATAGTCACGGAGAATCTCTTCTTGCGTGGCGCCAGACGCCAGCCAGCCCAGGATCTCCTGAACCGTAATTCGTGTGTCCCGCACACATGGCCGCCCACCGCACGTCCGGCGCGGTGATAATCCGGGCGAGATAGGGATTGACAGCCGCATTCATGCCTCGATTTTATCGTGAGAAGCAGGATATCGCAGACTCGCTACAACACGACAGCACAGGGAGCTGAGCGTCGAAAAACCTTTGTTAGCATTTCGTAGATAGGAGAAACGCCGTGCCTACGGAAATGAGAGTTTGGGAGATGTCTCAAGATCATTTGATACCAATCGGCGACGTGCCTTTCGAAGCGGACCACCTCGAAAAGGACCTTGAAACGCTAATCGAAAAAACTCCAAGCATAATTGGAGACGACCTACTCGTCATCGCGCGCCAGCTTCACACGGAAACAGGCGGAATAATAGACCTGCTCTGCATCGACAATAGAGGTGTGCTCGTCCTGGTGGAAGCGAAGCGCGATGCCACCCCTCGCGAAGCAGTCGCGCAGGCGTTGGACTACGCGTCTTGGCTCGACACCGCAGATAAGTCCCGAATCGAAGAGACTTCAAAATCTTTCTTGAAAGAAGCCGCTCATTGAAGCCTTTCGCGAACGTTTTGACAGCGAAATGCCGCAACTGGACTGTACGAGTCACCGAATGCTGGTGGTGACGCCACGCCTGGACGCCTCGGCGGAAAGAATCATTAATTACTTAGCCACGCGATATGGCGTAAATATGAACGCGATCTTTTTCAAGTATGCGCAGCTCAGCAACGGCAGCAAGATCTTGGCACGCTCCGTTCTGGTGGCTGAGGAAGTCGCCGTTCAAAAGGCAAATAGACCAAAAAACGGCCACTTCAAGAACTCCTTACCATGGCCGAAGATCGCGACGTGCAGTCCATCCTGGAAGTCTGCCGAAGGGTCAGCTCGTTTTGGAGAGAGGACCCCAGCACGGCTTATAATGGCTCGATCCTCTATTCCCTGACGACTCCCGCCGGATGGCGATCCCTGGTCGGTGTCAATGTTTCCGGCGCAGCACAGGAAACTCCGGCGGGAAAGCTGGATGTTTGGGTTGTGCCGAAGAATTTAGCGCAAATCGCGAGCCAAGATGAGGCTTTGATCCGCGAAACGCTTAAATCAACCGACGGTTGCCTCACACCGCAATCGAAGAACATGTGGATACGGCTAAGCACCCCCGAGCAGGCTCAACAGCTCGTCGACCAGCTGGAAGCCTGGTCTCGTAAAGCAGAGTCCCTATCGGCAAGCGCGTGAATCGAGGCGGCCTCACTCCTGGGATCGATAAGAACCCGGTTTCCTAAAGCTGGAGGACCCTTCGCAGGCCTTCCTCCACAGACCGTTGCAGACGTGACGGCAGCGTGCCCGCACAGTCGGTCAGGAAACTACGATCCAGCGTCAAAAGCTGCGAGACATTCACAACCGAATCGCGGGGCAGGCCAGCCGAGCGCGCGGGCAACAGGACGTTCCCCGGAGCGTGGGCGAGGTCTAGATTCGAGGTGATACTGGCCACGATCACCGTTTGGATCCGGCTGAGGTTGAAAGAGTCCGCTTGAATAACAAGCACAGGCCGCCTATATCCAGGCTCCGACCGGCGCGGCTCGGGAAGATCCGCCCACCAAATCTCGCCCCGCCGAATCTCGCCCACTCTACCAGCCGTTTTTCTGAAGAGACTTCAGTTGGGCGCGGTGCAATCCGGGATCCACTTTCGCTTTCTGCCGCGAATAAACATCGTTCAGGCGTTCGATGGTCGCTTTGTCATCCTGCCGATTTAGAAACTGCGCGATCGCTTTGGCGTAGAACTCGCTTCTTGAAACTCGAAGGCGACGGGCGGCTGCCTCCGCCTGCCGAAAAAGCTCGTCCGGAACCGAGATCGCAGTCTTCATGTTCTAGGTATAACCCAAGTTATACCATGCCACTCTTTCAAAAGTTTAGGGGAAGGTTGGCGTCGAATAGGAGCTTCAGAAGGACGTTGTTCGCGGGTCCGGGAACTGGCCGGCGGAGGCGAACGCGGCTTTGAAGTCATCTTCGTCGAAATACGGATAATCCCTCAGGATCTCTTCTTCGATGGCGCGAGACGCCAGCCAACATAGGATCTCCTAAACAGTAGTTCGGGTGTCCCGTAGACACGGTCGCCCCAGATCGCACGTCCGGCATGGCGACAATCCGGGCGAGATAGGGATTGACAGCCGTTCACGCCGAGATTCTATCGTGGAATCGCAGCGCTGACCGAAACTCCCCGTGTGGAACCAATTCGAAAGAGCTTGCTGCGCGCATTCCTCAGCGGCACATCCCGCCATGCGGAAGCAGAAGCCCCGCAAGCGTACGCGCCGTATTCAAGTCCTTAGCATCGCAGTGAGTCTCTTTAGCCCAACCGAATCTGCAGTGCCTGGCATAGGATAGAACATACCTCTCTTTACGGGCGAAAATCCGATTCCTGGAACAAGAATCGGGCTCGCAATGTAGAACACCACTCCGACGACATTTGGGTGCGAGATAGTCTGAAGGAAAGGATCGAATCGGTGAATTACCTCGACAAGCTTGCTATCTAGAAATGGATGCATTTCGGAGTCAGACGCCACTTCCCAGATGACGCCACCCGAATTTATCGTTCGGGTGATGGAAATGGCGACAAGTCCCCAGTCGCTTGTATCCTTAACCTGAGCCTGCAGCTGTTTTGCGGCCTGACGTATGCGCTCCTCAACCTTATTCACGGACATCACGCGCTTACACTCAATGAGGACGCGACGCCCTTCGAACTTGAAGTCAACGTCCGGGACGCCACCAACGGTGGGCCTGAAGCGCGCTGTTGCGACCATGGCTGCGACTACGAGTTCGAACATGAAGTTCCGACTCAAATTTGATGCTTCGTCTTCGAGCGAGGCGTCAACAGGGCCCTGCAAAACCTTCCGAAGCATATCCGCTGGAATTTCGATATCAAAGCTGCGTAGCACCTTTAAAGTGTCAGCGAATTCTATGCTGTCGAACGTATGTAGAAAGGATTTCCGAAAGCCTGCCTTGATTCTCCATGTCAGCATAGACCGTAGCCGCGTCAAAGGTCTCGCTCAGCTGGAGCATCTCGGCGATATTACTCTGATAACGGCGAACGCGACTCTGACGGATCATGCCTCGGGCTGACAACCACGTATTAATATCGGACAGGTCTGCTAGGAGCTCGCGAAAATTCACCGATTTCCTGTTCATGTAAGAACTATTGTTTCACTACTTTCAACGTTAGGCCCACAGTCGATTAACCGATCGCGGTTTGCATTTGCGCGATTCGAGGTGCCGTGTCCTTGTGAGATCGAGAAGATCCCTCGCCAGTTGTCCGTCTAACGTGCCGTGTATAGAAGCGTGCCGCAGTTTCATCCGATTTCTCGCCACTGTCGCAGAGCTCGCATCATCGCCCGACCAGCACCAGGCGCCCGCCGCCAGATACGCCGCACCGCTCGCCCGCTCTTGACAGGCCATGCCATAATGATCTCGTCCCACGTCGCGCCGATCCGCTGTTCCCGTTCCGCGCACCTAATGGAGAGGCGGCCGCCTTCCATTCCCCGAGCCGTTGCGCTCCCGCAAAAAATTCCCGCTGTTTCTACGCAGCACGCTATCCGAAAAGGAGATCTATCCGTGTCCACGCAACCGCAAGTCGCAGCCAATCGCGCCAACGCCCAGCACTCTACTGGCCCCAAAACCGAAGAGGGCAAGAGCGAATCCTGTTTGAACCATTTCCGTCACGGTCTCACCGCCAAATTCACGGTCCTCCCCTGGGAGAATCAGGAGGAATTCGATGCGCTTCTGCTCGGCCTGCGCGCCGAATACGTCGCGGTCACCGCCACCGAAACGCTGCTCGTCTATCAATTGGCCGAACACTCCTGGCTCGCCCGCCGCCTTGGCGCTCCAGGACCTCTGCTTCAACCGTGAGATCCCCTATTGTGCAGATGACGCCAAGCTCGCGTTGTACATGCGCTACCAAACCACCCACGAACGCGCCTTCCACAAATCCCTGCACGCCCTGCTAAAGCTCAGAGCCGAAAAGCGCAAGACTGAAATTAAGTTCGACTCGCAGAAACGTGAAGAAGCCGCCGAAAGCCTTCGTCAAGCCGCGGAATCGCGCAAGCAGGCCGCCGAAATCCGCAACCAGGAGATGCACGAAACGCGCGTCCGCACCATAAACTCGCAAACCGAGGAGCGCGAGATCGATAACGAAATCCGCCAGACCGTCGAAGCGCCGCTTCCGGGCAACATGCGCATCCCCTTCGACACCTTGAAAGGTGTCTTCGAACTGGCCGTTCACGAAGTCAATCATCGGCTAACTGGCGCTGCCAAAGCTGCGTAGGAGTCCTCCGCCCGCATACTCGCGCCCGAGCATCTTGTAAAGTTTGTTTGAGATGCTCTTGCCAGTTCCGCGTACGCTCATCCCGTATTTGCTTCTGCCTCTCGTGATCGGCCCCGCTGCCGCTCAATGGATTCCCGATAATCGGGTCAAAAGTATCGAGAAGCAATCCGACGGCGCGCTGCTCACTATGCAGACCGGCGCGCTGAAACTCGAAGTGTGCTCGGATTCCATCATTCACGTCGTCTATGCGCCCGTATGGCCGCCGCCCAAGCACACCAATTACATCGTCACCAAAACTCAGTGGTCGCCCGTCTCGTTTGACCTGAGCACGAATGACAAAGCCGTCGTCATCGCCACTAGCCGCCTCAAGCTGTCCGTCACGCGCAGCGACGGAACCA
Source organism: uncultured Acidobacteriaceae bacterium (assembly GCA_963722935.1). Lineage (GTDB taxonomy): Bacteria > Acidobacteriota > Terriglobia > Bryobacterales > Bryobacteraceae > Bog-105. Next base: position 754,893 of record CAVROY010000008.1, read on the forward strand.
TCGCCTATAGCGATGCATCTGGCAAAAGTCTCGTGGTCGAAGGTCCCAAGCAGATGACGCCCGCCGTCGTCAACAATGAGCACACCTGGCACGCCGAAGACGTCATCAAGATCTACGGTTCCCACGAAGGCTTCTACGGTCTCGGCCAGCATCAGGCCGGCGTGTGGAATTACCGCGGCGAATCGGTCGACATCTCGCAGGACAACACTAACATCGCCGTCCCGTTCTTCGTCTCCAGCAAAGGTTATGGCATCCTCTGGAATAACTCCTCGGTTAGTCGCTTCAATAATCGCTTTGTCCATTTCCTCTTCTTAAGTTCCGATGTCGCCGACGCCATCGACTATTACTTCATCTACGGCCCCGAAATGGATTCCCTCGTTTCCGGTTACAGGCAGCTCACCGGCGCCGCGCCGCTATTCGGCAAATGGGCCTACGGCTTCTGGCAAAGCAAGAACAAATACGCTTCTCAAGAGCAGCTTTTGGATATCGCGCAGAAGTATCGCGAGCTGCACATCCCCATCGACAACATCGTCCAGGATTGGTTCTGGTGGACCATCACCGGCGAATTCAAGTTCAACAGCAAGTATCCTGACCCGAAAGAGATGGTCGATCAGCTTCATCGCGATCACTTCCATCTCATGATTTCGGTGTGGCCCTTTTTCGATCCGCCGTCTGAAACTTACAATCAAATGGACAAGCTCGGCTACTTCATCGCGCGCACGACCGTTGCCGGCTTTCATCCCAAAGGCGCCGCGCTCTACGACGCCAGTAATCCCGCCGCTCGAAAATTTTACTGGAATCTCATGGATAATGCGCTCTTCAAAATCGGAGCCGATGCCTGGTGGCTCGACACCACCGAGCCCGAAACCGAAGGGCGCGAAGAAAACATTCTGCTGAATCACAACATCGCGATCGGTAATGGCGCCCGCTACGCCAATCTCTATCCGCTGCTGACCACCATGGGCGTCTATCAAGGCCAGCGCTCCGCCACAGATCAAAAGCGCGTTTTTATTTTATCTCGCTCCGCCTTTGCGGGCATTCAGCGTTATGCCGTCACCGCCTGGTCCGGCGATATTCTCTCCGATTTTGAGACTTACAAGCGTCAGATTCCCGCTGGCCTCAATTTCGAGCTCTCCGGCGTCCCCTACTGGACCACCGACATCGGCGGTTTCATCCTCGGGCACCCGAACGATCCGAAATACCGCGAGCTGTTTGTGCGCTGGTTCCAGTACGGCTCGTTTTGTCCCATCTTCCGCGTGCACGGCACCCGCGCGCCCGATCAGAATGAGCTGTGGTCCTATGGGCCCGATGCCGAATCCATCCTCACCAAATTCGACAAGCTCCGCTACCGCCTGATGCCCTACATTTACTCGGTCGCATGGAAAGTCACGAACGAAAACTATACGCCCATGCGTCCGCTCGTCATGGATTTCCGCGAAGACGTCAAAGCGCAAAACATTGGCGATCAGTTTCTCTTCGGCCCGTCCATTCTCGTCAATCCGGTCACTGAGCAAGGTGCCGTTACGCGCCACCTCTATCTGCCGAACGCCAAATGGATCGATTTCTGGGACGGCTCAACGGAAGACGGCGGTCAAGACATCGATGCACCCGCGCCCCTTAGTCGTATTCCGCTTTATGTCCGTGCCGGTTCGATCATCCCGATGGGTCCCGAAGTCGAGTACACGAGCGAAAAACCCGATGCTCCGTTAGAGTTGCGCGTCTATCCCGGCGCCGATGCCGATTTTACGCTGTACGAAGACGATGGCACCACCTACGATTACGAAAAAGGCGCTTACGCCACCATTCCGCTCCACTGGAGCGATGCGGATCACGCTCTCACGATCGGTGATCGCAAAGGAACCTTCCCCGGCATGCTCGACACCCGCACATTTCACGTCATCGTGGTAGGCGATGGCCACGGAACCGGCATCGACCTCACCGCGCATCCCGACAAAACGGTCAGTTATTCCGGCAAATCTGTGACGGTCGATGTAAGGCAGTAGCTATCGCTTACCTACCCGCAAAACGCGGCGATCGCTTCTCGAGAAATGCCGCAACCCCTTCCCGAAAATCCGCCGAGCGCCCTAGTTCGCGCATAAAATCGCGTTCCATATCGAGCTGCTCATCCAGCGAATGCTGCCCCGACCCATAGATCGCCTGCTTCATCCGCGCCAAACCCTTCGTCGGAGCCGCCGCAAAGTGCCTCGCCAGTTTCTCGATTTCTCCCGGCAGTTCGTCATCGGCAACGCACTTCCAGATCAAGCCCCACTCTGCCGCTTGTTCGGCCGAAATCTTCTCGGCCAGCAGAGCCATTCCCATTGCGCGTGCCGTCCCCACTAGTCGCGGCAGAAAATACGTCCCGCCGGTATCCGGAATCAACCCGAGCTTCGCGAATGACTCGACGAAACTCGCCGACTTCCCAGCAATCACTAGATCGCAGGCAAATGCAAGATTCGCTCCCGCACCCGCCGCCACGCCGTTCACGGCGCAGAGCACCGGCATCTCGAGCGCCCGCAGCCGCCTCACCAGCGGTGCGTAATCTCTTTCGATCGATGCGCCCAGATCCACCTCTTGCCCCGGCGCCATCACTCGATCCGAAAGATCCTGCCCGGCGCAGAATCCTCTGCCAGCTCCTGTAATCACCAGCACCCGGATGCTTGTGTCCTGCTCCATTCGCTTGAGTGCATCGCGGATCTCTTCATGCATCCTGATCGTGAAGCTGTTCAGCTTCTCGGGGCGATGGAGCGTCAGTTTCGCGATCGAGTTGTCAATCTCGAAAAGGATCGTTTCGTAGCTCATCAGATGTGCACGCGGCTCTGCGCCACGCGGAACCGGCTCGCCACAAACGCCGCATCCGTCAGCGATGCGTTCGCCGCAGGGTTTGCTCCGGTCGCGTGGAAATCGCTGTAGGCAGCCGATTGGTTCACAAACACGCCGCCCGTCAGGTTAGACGAAAGTGCGACGCCCGCTTCCGCCGCCGCATCCTCCACGTCCTTCACCACCTCCGGATTCGTCGAGTAAGCCGCCATCGTGATCGCCCCATGCTCAATCGCCCCGCGCTTCGCCAGTTCGATGCTCTGCGCCGTATCCTTTGTCGCGATCACCAGTGCAATCGGTCCGAATAACTCGTGCATGAACTTCGATGAATCGCTCGCATCCATCTTCATCAGCAGCGGTGTGCGAACCTCCGCATTTTCGAACTGAGGGTGCGCCACGCGTTCGCTATCGGTAACGATTTCGCCCAGCCCGCGAGCCTTATCGATCCGTTGCGAGATGCTCTCGTTCTGAATCGCTCCCAGAATCTCGACCGCTTTCGCCGGATCGCTCACCAGCTTCCGTACCGCATCACCCAGCGCTCCAGCGACTTGATCGAAGCTTAGCCGCCCTTCCGGCGTATCGATTCCGTCTTTCGGCACATAGATATTCTGCGGAGCCGTACACATCTGACCCGAATACAGCGCCAGCGAGAACGCAATGTTCCGCGTCATGCCTTTCACATCGTTCGTTGAATCGATCACGATCGGGTTGACGCCCGCCTTTTCCGTGAAGACCGTCGCCTGATATGCGTTCTTTTCAAGCCACTCGCCGTTCGCGGTGCTGCCGGTGAAATCAATTAGCTTGACCTCGGGGCGCAATGCCAGCTTCTGCGCCGTATCGTCGCCTTTCTCATGCGCAACTAAGGTCACCACGTTCGGATCGAAGCCTGCCTCCTGCAAAACCTCCCGCACAATTTCGACCGTGATGGCCAACGGCAGAACCGCTCCCGGATGGGGCTTCACAATGACCGCATTCCCCGTCGCCAGACTCGCAAACAGCCCCGGATAGCTGTTCCACGTCGGAAACGTGCAGCAGCCGATCTCGACCGCAATCCCACGTGGAATGATCCGGTACCGTTTCTCCATCCGCAGCGGCTCGTTCTTCCCCTGCGGCTTTTCCCACGTGGCCGTCTTCGGAATGCGGCTCATCTCATCCCACGCATACGCGACGGCCTCCAATCCGCGATCCTGCGCGTGCGGTCCACCGGCTTGAAATGCCATCATGAACGCCTGCCCCGTTGTGTGCATCACGGCGTATGCCATCTCGAAACTTCTCTTGTTCAGTCGCGTGAGAGCTTCCAATGCCACGCCGCACCATATCGCCGGTCCCGCATTGCGCCAATCCGCGGCGGCTTTCTGAACCGCCGGCAGCAGCACATCCAGATCCGATTTCGGATAGGTAATTCCGAGTTTTACGCCGAACGGCGAATCTTCGCTTCCGGCTTGCCCGTTGGTTCCAGGTTGTTCGAGCGCAAACGGCCGCTGAAGCCGCGCTTCAAACGCTTTCTTGCCGTCCTCGTTTGCCGTCTCGCCATACGCCTTCGGGCTCGGCATTTCGGGAAACGGGCTCCAGTAGCCGCGCGTGTGTATCGCATTCACGGCTTGATCGAGCAATGTTTTATGACGATCGAAAAAGTTTTCTGGCACAGTTTGTTAGTTGTCCTGATCAAAATCGACGGTCACTTGATCGGTGACCGGATAGCTTTGGCACGTCAGGATAAACCCGCGTGCAATCTCGTAATCTTCCAAGGCGTAGTGAGCGTCCATGTCCACTTGCCCTTCGATAAGCTTGGCGCGACACGTCGCGCAAACGCCGCTTTTGCAGGAATGCCGCAAATCGATTCCCCGATTCAGCGCGGCATCCAAAATCGTCTCGTCTTTACCGCTCGTCAGGTGGATCGTATTGCCATCGACGATCAGCCGGATCTCGCAATCTTGCGGAAGCGCGGCTGTCGGTGTCTTTCGCTCTCTTCGTTCGGACGCATCAATCGTGAAAAGCTCTACCTTCACCTTCGATTCCGGAAAACCAAGCGCTTTCAGGCGCTCGCGCATATCTTCCACCATCTCTTGCGGTCCGCACAGGAAAATCGTGTCGATCGTCTCGAAGCGGCAGAAATACCGCAGCAGCAATTCCGATTTTTCGCCCGTAATGCGCCCGTTCAGCAGATCTACATCCTGGTGCTCGCGGCTCATCACGTGAATTAAGTTGAACCGCTCCAGGAAAACGTCCTTTAGTTCGGCGAGTTCTTCGCGGAACATCACGCTGCTCGACGCTCGATTGCCGAAGAACAGCGTGAAGCTGCTGTTAGGCTCTGCCAGGAGGGTGGTCTTGATTATCGAAAAAATCGGTGTGATCCCGCTGCCCACTGCGAACGCGACGTAATGTTTTTCGTTCGCCGCGGAAAGCGCCACGTGAAAGCGGCCTTCCGGCGGCATGGTCTCAATTGTGTCGCCCGGTTTCAAATGATCGACCAGCCAATTCGAGAACACGCCGCCCGGCGAGCGCTTGATCGCGACCCGTAGCGTTCCATCCTGTACGGCCGAGCAGATCGAATACGACCGCCGCACTTCCTCGCCATCGATCGTCGCCCGCAGCGTCACGAACTGTCCTTGCGTAAACCGAAAGCGCGATTCCAGCTCCGCCGGCACCTCGAACACCACCGTCACCGCATCGCGCGTCTGATGCTCGATCGAGCGAATCTTCAGCGGATAAAATTGCCCGAGCGCGCCGGTCGCAACACTCGCTTGCGCGTCAGTGACGCTTGAAACCATCGAAAGGCTCCAGGCAATTCAAGCATTTGTAGAGAGCTTTACAAGGCGTCGACCCGAAACGGCTGACAAGCTGTGTGCGAGACGATCCGCAGTGCGGGCAGGGAACTGCTTCCCCTATCGAAACCAACCGCGGAGGCGCGATTCCATAGCCCTTCAGCTTTTCTTTCGCTTGTTCCGTCATCCAGTCCGTCGTCCAGGGCGGAGAGAGCACCGTCTCTAATCGAAACCGCTCCACACCGTGTTCTTTCATCGAGACCCGAATATCATTCGCAATCGCGTCCATCGCCGGGCAGCCCGAATACGTCGGAGTAATGCGGATGACCAGCTCATCCTCTTCCCACCGGACATCGCGCACGATCCCCAGATCCGTAATCGACAGCACCGGAATTTCAGGATCCGGAATCCCTTCGAGCCACTGCCGGACTTCTGCAATCGCGGGATGTGCCGCTACCATTGCGCCCCCGGATAAGCCCGCTGTAAGAACTGCATCTCCGCAAGGATGTAACCCAGCTTCTCCGTGTGAACCCCCTGTTTGCCGCCTTTGTGCATCCACGTTCCGCTCGGAATCTGCAACGTCGCTTCCCCGAGCGTCTTCTCGATGCAATGCATCCACGGTTCGCGCAAAGACTGTAGATTCACTCCGATTCCGCGCTCCAGCATCTCGTTTTCAATCGCGTCCATCTCGAACATCTCGCCCGTGTACATCCACAAAGTGTCCAGCGCCGCTTGCATACGCCCCTGGCTCTCGTCTGTTCCATCGCCCAACCGAATCACCCAATCACAACTGCGCTCCAGGTGATATCTCACTTCCTTGAAAGTCTTTGCCGCAATTCCGGCAACGCGCCCATCGCTCGAATGCTGTAGCTTTTCAAGCAGAAGTTGATGCCAGGCGTCGAAATAGAACTGGCGCGCGGTCGTCACGCCGTAATCTACGTTCGCCTGCTCGACCAGCAGAATATTCCGGAATTCGCCTGCATCTCGCAGAAACGCGAGGTTGTCTTCATCGCGACTGGCGCCTTCCACTTCTCCGGCATACGAAAGCCAGAACCGCGCGTGTCCCAGTAAGTCGAGCGCGACGTTCGTCAACGCAATATCTTCTTCGAGCACCGGTCCATGGCCGCACCATTCCGACAATCGCTGGCTGAGAATCAGGCAATTGTCCCCCAAACGGAGCAGGTATTGAAAAAGCGCTGGATCGGCGGGCATCGCTTAGAGGTTCTTTACCTCCTCGGGAACCTCGTAAAACGCAGGATGCCGATACACTTTGCTGTTGGCCGGCTCAAACAGCGCCTCTTTTTCGCCGGGACTGCTGGCCGTGATGTCGGAAGACTTCACCACCCAGATGCTCACGCCTTCATTGCGCCGCGTATAGACATCGCGGGCATTCTTGAGCGCCATTTCCGCATCCGGCGCGTGCAAACTGCCGGCGTGCTTGTGCGCCAGACCGTGTTGGCTGCGAATGAACACTTCCCAGAGCGGCCAGTCGTTCATTTATATTTACGCTGCTTTCTTCGCTCGTTTTGCCGCATGCGCCGCCGCCGCGTCACGCACCCATGTGCCGCGTTCCTGCGCCTGAATGCGCGCTTCCAGACGTTCGCGGTTGCAAGGTCCGTTACCTGAAATTACGTTGTAGAACTCGTCCCAATCGATGGGGCCGAAATCGTAATGGCCCCGCTCGGCATTCCATTTAAGATCCGGATCGGGAATTTTCAACCCGAGATACTCGGCCTGCGGGACCGTCTGGTCGATAAATTTCTGCCGCAGCTCATCGTTCGAAAACAGTTTGATCTTCCACTGCATCGATTGCGCGCTGTGCTTCGATTCCGCATCCGACGGTCCATGCATCATCACCGACGGCCACCACCAGCGATTCAGCGCGTCCTGCGCCATCGCCTTCTGCTCCGCGGTTCCGCGGCACAGCGTCAGCAGAATTTCGAATCCCTGGCGCTGATGAAAACTCTCTTCCTTGCAGATCCGGACCATCGCCCGCGCGTACGGCCCGTACGAGCAACGGCAAATCGGAATTTGGTTGATAATCGCGGCGCCATCCACCAGCCAGCCGATCGCGCCAATATCCGCCCAGGTCAGCGTCGGGTAATTGAAGATGCTCGAATATTTCGCTTTGCCGTTCAGCAGATCTTCGATCGTCTGCTCGCGCGTGATACCGAGTGTTTCGACTGCGCTATACAAATAAAGTCCGTGGCCCGCTTCGTCCTGCACTTTGGCGAGCAGGATGGCCTTCCGCTTCAGCGTAGGCGCTCGTGTAATCCAGTTGCCTTCAGGAAGCTGCCCTACGATCTCCGAATGCGCGTGCTGGGAAATCTGCCGGATCAACGCCTTGCGATAGCCCTCCGGCATGAAATCCTTGGGCTCGATCTTGATGCCGGCCTCGAGCCGCTCCTGAAATCGCGCTTCCGCGTCGGTACCCATGCCTATCTCCATTATCGGTTCAACTCCAGCTCTCGAGCGCACGAACAAAGGCCGTCAGAAAAGCATTGGTCTGCTGCGCATCCAGCGGCCGATGATCCACCGTCAGCGTCACGTACATCATCGGTTTCGCGCGAATCTCATCTTTTCCGTTTTCCTCAAGCACCACCGGACGTTTCTCGAGCCGTCCCGCGCCCAGAATGGCGGTTTGTCCGTACGGAATGATAATCGGCGCCGCTAACAACGTTCCGCTCACGCCATGATTCGAAATCGTGAACGTTCCATTTTGCACATCCTCGACCATCAAGGCGTTGTTGCGTGCCTTCTGCGTCAGATCTCTCAGCCGCTCCGCGATTTCGAGCAGTCCCAGATGTTGCGCCCGGTGAATCACCGGCACCACCAGTCCGCCGCCTTCGAGCGCGGTCCCGATGCCGATATTCGAAATCCTCGAAAATCTCGAGCCTTTCATCGTGCCAGCGGCTGTTTACTTCCGGAACCGTTTGAATGGCTTTCACCGCCGCGCGAATCAGATACGCCGTGATGCTCGGCAGCTCGCCGCCAGCGGCACGGTAACCATCCCGATCCACCAACACGCGCGACATATCGGCCTCGAATACGGCTGTCACGTGCGGCGCCGTTTGAACGCTTTTCAGCATATGCGCCGCAATCGTGCGTCGCATCGGCGTGTGTGGAACCATGCGGCTGGGCAGCTTCGAAGCTGGCTTCTGCTTCGCCAAATACTCCAGAACATTGTCGTACGTGATGCGTCCGCCGCGCCCGCTGCCCTGAATGTGATTCGGATCGAGATTGTTTTCGCGAATCAGGCGCCGCACCGCTGGCGAGAAACCATCTTCGGCCGCTGGAGCCGTTCGCGCAATCGAAATCTCCCGTCGCGGTACCGTAGCCGCATCCACCTCGCCAGCCTCTATCCGGCCCAAGATCTCACCCGGTTCTACCGGCTCATTCGCGGCCTTAAGAATTTCTGCCAGCACGCCCGAAACCGGCGCGGGAATCTCCATCGAGACCTTATCGGTGCTGATCTCGACCACCGGCTCGTTCGCGGTCACAGCATCGCCAGGTTTTTTCAGCCATACGCCGACAACGGACTCCGTTCCTTCGCGTTGATCGGAGAACATCTGGATGTCGACAATGGCCATATTGCTAGAAGCTCAGCAACTCACCGATTTTCTCCGCGATCGCTTCGACCGATGGAACGAGCGCGTTCAAAAGCTGCACATTGTAGGGCAGGGGAGTGTCCGGAACGGCCAGCCGTTCGACGGGCGCGTCGAGATTCAAAAACGCCTTCCGCGCCACCGTCGCGGCGATCTCTGCGCCGAAACCGGCGGTAAGTGTGTCTTCGTGCACGACAAGGCATCGGCGCGTTTTGTTGACCGACCGAACGACCGTTTCACGATCCCACGGAATGATAGTCCTCAGATCGATAATCTCGATCGATGAATCGCTCTCATGCGCCGCCGCGATCGACCGCTCGAGCATGGCGCCCCACGTCACAATCGTGAGCTGCGTGCCTTCCTGCACGATAGTCGCTCGACCCAGCGGCAACACAAAATCGTCGCTAGGATACGGACGTCTCGCCGAAGCCCCATCGAGCAGCGCGCGATGTTCAAAAAAGATGCTGGGATTCGCACCGCGCAGGGCGGCACGTAGAAGTCCGACCGCATCTTCGGCGTTCGACGGCATAATGACCTGCCAGCCCACGAGGTGCGCGAAGGCGGCTTCGTTCGACATACTGTGCCACGGGTCGCCGCACTTGCTGAATCCGCCGGGCATCCGCACCAGAATCGGTGCGGAAAATCTATTCGCCGTGCGCCAGCGCATCGTGCCGCAATCGGTCAACTGCTCAGCCGCAGGTTCTGCATACTTCCGGAATTGGATTTCGGCCACCGGCCGCAGTCCGGCCAGCGCCATCCCGACCGCATTCCCAATGATGCCTTCTTCCGAGAGGCTGGTGTCGAAAACGCGGGCTTCGCCGAATTGCTCCTGCAGACCCATCGTGGCCGCATGCACGCCGCCTTTAGCTCCGACATCTTCACCGAAGACCAGCATGCGCGGGTTCGTTTTCAGCTCGTATTCGAGCGTGCGCCGGATCGCCGTGAGCATATTCACGCGCGCGGGTTCGGGCGGTGCCGGGGCGGGGAAGTCGCGATCGTTGGCATCCGGTTCGGCGAAGACGAAACGCGTAATGCGCGATGCGTCCGGCTCAGCGCGTGCCACTGCTTCGTGGTATGCGTGCTCGACCGCCGTCTCCACGCTCGCCTGCAAATCGCTCCACTGCTCTTCTGAAAACACGCTGGGGACCAGATACCGGTGCAACCCCGTCAGCGGATCTTTCGCATGTTCAAACCGAACCAGATCGCGGCTCTTATACGCCTGTGTGTCCTGGCCGGAATGGCCCGCCAAGCGCGGCATCGTCATGCGAAGCAGTACCGGACCGCCTCCCGATCGAACCATATTCACCGCGTTACAGGCGCACTGCGCGACATCCGCTGGATTGCAGCCATCGCCGGACAAGATGCGTAGATTGCGGAAGGATGCGAGATTCGCAGCGATATTTCCACCCGGTGTCTGCCTCGTCGAAGGCACCGAAAGCCCGAAGCCGTTGTCTTCGATAAAGAACAGCATCGGCAGCTTAAGCGTTGTCGCGGTGTTCAGCGCGGACCAGAAGCCGTTCGTCGCAACCGAGCCGTCGCCGCCGCACGCGACCGCAATCGCGTTCTGGTAGGAATCGTCGGCAAGCGTATCGCGGTAGTAAACAATGGCGCGCGCCCAGCCCGCTGTGGTCGTGTATTGCGTGCCGACGCCGCCCGCCATGGGAAGCACCGTGGCCCCGGTGGTTCGCGGCAGGTTGAAGACCACGCCGATATCGCGTCCATCGCTCACGCCGCCCGATTTCGCCATATCGCTCGAAAGCGCATCGGCGACGCTGAGACCCAGCGTCAGCAGCAGTGGCCGTGAGCGGTAGTATCCGCTGACGCCGTCATGCGTCCCGGTGAGCAGGCTGCCGAGCAGAATCTGCGCCAGCTCATGGCCGCCGGCCGAAAACTGATAAAGGATTTTTTTTTCGGGCAGCAGCTTCGATTCTTCAAAGTTGTCGAGCGCACGGGAGGTGAGAAAAAGGCGTGCAACACGCTTCCAGTCGAAGCATTCATCCCTGGTGGGGCCGACCATCTTTGCGCAAGAGCCTGCTCAGGCAGTTTTTTCGACGACGATATTGCGGTACACCGGCCACAGCCATTGCGCATAGGCGGGCACCCGTCCGCGGGTCACTTCCTTATACAAATGCGAAAGTTTATCCGTGATCGTGCCAATCTCGCCGTCGCCGACCGGCCGGTGATCGATGCTGACCACAGGCGCAACTTCAACCGCCGTGCCGGTGAAGAACACTTCATCGCATACGTAGAGCTCGCTCCGGTCGATCGACCGCTCCACCACCTCGAGCTTCAATTCGTTACGAGCCAGAGTCATGATGCTGTCGCGAGTAATGCCTTCGAGAATATTATCAGTGACCGGCGGAGTGATGAGCTTGCCTTTGCGCACAACAAAAATGTTGCAGGTCGATCCCTCTGCGACATGACCGTCCTGCGTCAGGAAAATCGCTTCGTCGTGCCCGTTCCGACGGGCGTCGTCGCCTGCCAGAACGCTATTCACGTATGCTCCGCAGATCTTTGCGCGGCCCGGGATGGCGGTGTCGTCAACCCGCCGCCAGGAGGTAACGCCCGCTTTCAGACCTTTCCGTGTCTCAAAGTAATCTCCGAACGGAAGCCCGATGATCGCGTAAGCGTCGTTGTCGTCCGCCGCCACTCCGATGCGAGCCGAAGCTTTATACGCAATCGGACGGACATAAATATTCGAATGGAAATCGTTTCGCCGGCAAAGCTCCGCGGTGATGTCGCACAGTTCCTCGGCCGTGTGCGGGATATCGATTCGCAGAATGCCGCAGTTCTGTTTCCAGCGGTCGTAATGATCGAGAACCCGCACCATAAATAGGTCCTTTTGCTTCTCGTCGTAGTAGCCGCGGATACCTTCGAATACGCCCGTTCCGTAATGGAGCGCATGCGTGAGGATATTGACGTTGGCCTCGCCCAGCCGCACGAACCGGTTCTGAAACCAGACCATCGTATTCTGATTGGGAGCTTCGGATCGCATGGGGACCCCTCCTGCGCTCCTATTATACCATTAAACACCACTCGCAAGTGGTGCTATTGGGTCAACGTGACGGCCGGCTGTGATTTCGTCGCGAAATCGTTGAAATTCAGCACAGCGTTGAACAGCATCCGGAACTCGCCCAGATTCTCCCATCGATAGCAGGGATTCGTGGCGAATAGCAGCACCCGCCCGTCGCCGACCGGCACATCTAGAATTGCCGGCCGGTTCTTGATCTCGTTCGCGCCTTTCATGAATCCGCTCAAAACGGCGTCATCGCCGCCAGGGAAGCGCATCAGGACTTCCTTTTCACGATCGGTCTGTGGCACCGTAAACAGCGGCCCATTGGCCCAGCGCACGGGCATGGTTTTTTCGGTGTAGCCGTAGAAAATCGGATTTGCGGGCCGGAGAACTTCAGCTTGAATAATTGGACCCGGTGCATAAAACTGCGGGGACGTGTGGGTTTCTTCGACGGGTCGTGTGATGCCGAAATCGGCAGGGAAGTCGCTCGCCACGCCGAGCGTGATCAGCAGGCCGCCTTGTTCGACAAATTTCTGGATCTCGAGCGCGCCTTGAAGGCCCATGCCGCCGCTGATATCGGGAGACGACCCGTAATCGCCCAGGTACTTGAATCGATCGGTCTTGGTGTAAGCGAGCGGCTGCTTCTTAGGCTCGATATCGGTCACCAGGCCTTTCGCATTACGGCCCTGATTCGGAATCAGAATCACCTCATAGGCCGAGCGCAGGCCGCCTTGCTTGACGCGCTCTTTGAAAATGAGATCGTAAGGCACTTCGAAATGATCGAAGGCATAGCGAACCCAGCCCACATCTTGCGTGCTGCCCCACGTGCTGTAGATAGCGAGGCGCGGAAGATCCGCATCGTGCATGGGAATCTTCGGCACAGTTGCCAGCGCGACTGCGCTTAACCCAAGCGGCTCCACAGCGGCTTTAAGTTTGTCATAAGCGTTGCCCGCAACGATAAACGATCCTGCCGGAATGTTTTGATCGCCCGCTTTGAACGATTGCTCGGCGATGCGCACCGGAATATCTTTCAACCGGTACCGAAGCGTCACCATATTCACGGCGCCATTATCGAGTACCGCATAATTTGCGGCGGATTGCGCACCGGCAATCTTGCCCTGCGGCTCGTCGTTATTGATGAGTTGGACAGGGACGTCGAGCACGGCGTGATCGGCGCTTTCAACCACATTCGTGTGCGTCATCAGACCCATGGTCCAGGCCGCATCGTCATAGGTCCGGAGATTCGTATCTGGAAAAACCTGTTTTTCGAGAAGAATCTTAGCCAGACGCCCGTACGGCTGATCGCGCTTCACAACGAACGAGCCGGCCGGAAAAGTTCCTTCTTTGAGCTTCACTTGACTCGTCGCGCGGCCCACTTCGATGCCTTGCAGGCGAAGAATGTTCACGACGAATGCAACGCGGGTCGGGTCCGGCTGGTTGTCCGGTATGACGTAACCGAATGGCGTGTCTTTCTTGCCGGATTCGATGGAGTCGCGGCTTTTCTTATAAAAGTCATCGAGAATGAGTTGCGGAAACGCCGCGGTCAATTGCAGTGCGGTGAGCACTCCGGTTTCCATGTAATTCGTGTTGTCGCGCATGGACCAATCGACCTCTTTATAAGGAGGCAGTGGGCGGTACCATTCGCGTTGCGTCGGTCCGCCGCCGCGCTCGGGGCCAGGCGCGCCTGCCGCCATGCCGGGAATGAGCGGTCCTTCAATACGGCGATGCATTGTGTTGGCGCCGCCATTTCCGTATGTCTCGTACATGCGGAGCATCCCGTTATGGTTGGAAGACATGAAGCCGAGATAACCGGGCGACCACATATCCACGAACGCGTGTGTCCAGACGCCGGGCATCCCGTACTTGATCATTTGCGTCATCTCAAAATTCGAGAACCAGGGCAACTCGCCATACAGGATCGGATCGAGCGTCGGGTTCTGTGGCGCCTGCCCGCTGAAGGTGTACATGAACGGCTCCGACTCATGCAGCTCATGCATGATCGGCGGATGCCATTCGAGATACCAGGCAAGCAGCCGGCGCATCGGCAATTGCGAGTAGTTGATGTCGCGATTGTCGTCGTGGAAAATGTACTTGCCCCAGTACGGAGGCCCGCCCAGGTTGTCTTGCTCACTGGTTTCGTTGATCTTGTAGCGGTAATACCAGTCGGTGTAACGATCGCGTCCGTCCGGATCGGCCGCCGGCGTGACGGATACGATCACGTGATCGCGGATGCTCCGGATCAGAGGCGAATCTTCAGTGGCGATGCGATAAACGAGCTCCATCAGCATTTCCGGCGGACCGGTTTCGCCGCTATGCAGGCCGCCCATCACGTGGTAAATCGGTTTTGCTTTGGCGACGATCTCCTGCGCTTGCGTTTCGTCAATGTGCCGCGGATCGGCTAATTGCGCCAAGTCCTGCCGGTAGCTCTCGAGATTTTGAATCGAATCTTCGGAGCCGACGAATACCACAATGCATTCGCGGCCTTCATCGGTCTTGCCGATATTGATCACTTTCACGCGCGGCGACTTGGACGCGAGCGTTCGATAGTAGCGCACGATGTCTTCGTAGTAAGTGAGCTTTTTCGGCGTTCCGATGTAATAGCCGAGCACGTCTTTGGGGGAGGGAACTGATGCAGATTTTGGCAGATGATCGACCAGCGGGCTGATGAATTCGGACCGCGTGGTCCATTCCTTGACCGATTTGGCGAAATCCTGATCCATCTGCTGGGCGCCAGCGAGCCAGCTAACCGCGAATACACATAGCAAAGGCTTCAGCAGCAGGATCCGTTGCATAGAGGACGGATTTTATTGTATCGGGGCTGGATCGGCGACTGTCCGAGCAACACGCCTGCCTAACAGAAGACTAAGAACAAAAGCCATTCCAGCGAAGCTGATGCGGAATGTGGACGGTTCGGGAGTCGGCGTTGCGCTAGGAACAAAGGTCATGTTTTCGAGATCAGAGCCGAATAGGATCGGCGTAACGACTCCGGTCGTAGGATCGACGCTGCCGAACTCCGTACCGGCAGCGACAAAGAGCGTGTTAGGATCGAGTCCCATCGCGGACACCGCATAAACATCGTCGGTGGCCGAATCGGTGAGGTAGAAGGTGCCCGAAACGGCGTCTGCGTACAGCGCATCGCCGACATCACCGAGCATCGTCCCAGGAGAGGCCACGAGGTGAAGCGAGCTGGCCGTCTGACCGACCAAACCCGGGTTACTCACAAACGTGAGTGCCTGATCGGTTCTGCCTGTCAGGATCAGACCTCCGGCGGGAGTGGAATTCAAGGCCCGAGCATCCCTGGCCAGGAGATTATCCTGCGTGAGAGCAGTTGTGAATCCGATCGGGCTGGCGGGAGTCGAGTTGTTGAGCTCAATCATCACGCCAGTAGTGGAATCGGAAAAGTAAGGCGTCGTTGCACTGAGGAAGACGCGACCGCCGACGAACGCCACATCGTCGAACCCGCGTGTTCCCGCCACGAAGATGTCTTGATCGAAGGAATAGGAGCTGATGCTGTTCGTGGCAGGATTAAGGACGCTCAGTTGCGAATACAAATCCTTACCTTGTAAGATCCAAACCTGTCCCGAGCTCGAGTTGTATTTCAGACCGCCGAGCGATCCGGCAAGTGTATACGAGTTCTGCACGACCCCAGAGGTGTTGTACTGAACGATTGTTCCAGCTCCTGAGTAGTCCCGGGTCGATGCATTGTTATCGTAGGCAACCCACACTGACCCATTTCCATAGGCGATCGACTCCGGTTGTGTGGCGTGAAGGGGACCACCGGTTGCGAATACCACTTCCGTAAACGACGTGGCAAATGCCGCAGTTGGCACGGCCATAACACTGGCCCAGAAGAACAGAGACTTACAGAGTCTCTCCATACTTCACCTCTATATGTCTGTCGATGGATGAGAAGCTTGACGACAAAGTACTCATGCGGCGATGAGGCTTCGTCAAGCCGAGCGGGCATACGTAGCGTGTGCCACCAACCACGCTATTACGGGATGCGGGACGAAATTTCAACGTGATTCTTACCCGGGTTCAGCGGACGGTGGACACCGACCCAATCGAGCTCGCCGGGAACGCCCGCAGGAAGGTCAATGTCGGCGATGCGCTTGGTCGCTGATTGTCGAAGCCGAACGTGAATTTCGCCTCGCGGATGAGGGATCGATGCCGTCACGCCGGGCAGCTTGCCGAGATTTGGCGAAATGCGAACCCGAGCAAAACCGGGAGCACCGGATTCAATACCGGCAATCGTGCGAATCAATTCGAAATTCGGGCTGGCGCCCCACGCGTGGCAATCGGAACGGCTATCCGGACCGCTCCATTCGGCCCACGTGGTGAGACCCTGTGCAAGCATTTCGCGCCAGGGAGTGAGCAAGTCGAGATAACGGTCGCCGATTCCCACTTCGCGCAGCGCTGCGTTCATATACGCGCGAAAATAAATCGAGCATTGAGCGAGCGAGGCATCGGCGATTGTTTTTTCGAGTACGGGCCGCGCTTGGTTATCAGGCAGAAGATGCGCGAGCACTGCCAGCGTATTCACTTGCTGTGAATAGGTAGCGTGAGAAGGCTGATCCGCGAAGAGACCGCGCGCCGCATCCCAGTCCGTTGCCAGAATAGCTGCTTTCAGCCTTTCCGCGGCTGCGCTGTATTCGGCCGCCAGCGCTTTGCTGCCGAAACCAGATTCCAGATCGGCGGCCCATCGATAGGCGAGCAGCAATTGCAGATCGAGTGCGGCAGCCGAGGAGCCGTCAGTATCCGCGGGCGGCTCCCCGTTGGGCCATTGCTTGACCCAATCGACGAAATTCCACCAGGGCATGTGCCGTAACGACCCGTTTGGCTTCTGATAGGCAGCATAAAAATCGAGAACGGCACGAACGCCCGGAAGCATTTGCTTCAGGAAGCCCGCATCGTCGACATACATCCAGTAGTCGTGAACCATGCCGATCCACCATAGCGAGAATGGCGGGATGTATTGCTGCAGATACGATGGCGCGCGGCTGTACGTCGCGCCCTCGGCTGTGCGCGAAGAGTTCAGCAGCTCGATACCGTTCTTCATAAGCCGAGAGTCGCCGGTCATGTAAAGCGAGATCAACATCTGAATGCGTGCGTCGCCTGCGTATTGAAGCTGCTCATAGAACGGGCAATCCATGTAAGTTTCGTGCGCGCAGAGCCGCGCGGTATGCCAGCCGGTGGAAAGAATTTGCTGGATCGGGCCGTTCAGTTCTGAATTTTCGATCTGGAACTGCGCCATTCGGTCGAAGGGATACGCGGTGAAGGTCTCGCGCAAATCGTCGATCGTGAGTGGCTCGTCGGCGGCTTCGATATGGAGCTGAATATAACGAAAAGTGCGCCAGTAGAGAGGCCGGTATAACCGATGCGGTCCCCCGTCGGCAAGATACGTGTCGACCGGGCCGTAGAACTGTTTCCCTTCAACTTCGTTCCGATTACCTTTGCTCATAGGCATTCTGCTGTTGTAGAGTGTTTCGGCATAGCGGAGATCAATGCGTGCGCCCTTACCCGCCGAAACCGTGAGCTCCGGATAGGCGGTCGTGAGATACGTCTGATCGAGAAGGAGCGACACGTTCGCGTGACTCGGCACTCGCAGCGGCAATGATTTGGGAGAGGTAGGGAAACCCTCGCTTTCACGTATGGCTGGGCCGGGCTCCGGCTTTTGTTCTTCCATCGGGATGCTGCGAGCGTCGAGCATCCAACGATTGGGAGCGTCGCGCGCATCCCGGGCGGCGGCATGCGTCAGTTCTTCGGCAGACTGCCAGGCCGAATCGTCGTATTCCCGCTGTTCCCAATCCCATGGATACAGGTTGGCATTGAATCTCTCATTAGCGGCCAGCGCATAATAGCCGGTGGCCTGATCGGGAGGGAGGGGCTGCGGCGAGTAGGCTTTGTCCTGAATGCATTTCCAGGAGCGATTTGTATCGACGACACGATTCTCGGGTGTGCCGGCGTCGAGTACGAAACCGGTTTGGTTCGTGACCTGGGCAACCGCGCGGAACGGGCCGTCGTTCCACACCACGGCGGCGAGCACATTCTTTCCGGCGCGCAGCTCCGGCGCAATATCGACGGTCTCGTATCGCCAGTGCGTCAGATCGCCGCGAGCCGGGCCCCACGAAACACGAGCACCGTTCACGAACA
Source organism: uncultured Acidobacteriaceae bacterium (assembly GCA_963722935.1). Lineage (GTDB taxonomy): Bacteria > Acidobacteriota > Terriglobia > Bryobacterales > Bryobacteraceae > Bog-105. The sequence continues at coordinate 773,246 of CAVROY010000008.1, forward strand.
GTTGGTAGCGGTTATCCGCCGAGACATAGACGATGAAATGTTCGGGTGCCGAGGGAAGCTCGAACGTCCTGCGGAAGTGGTAAACGCCATAATCCTGCTGCGAGGCGCCGGGTACGTCAATCCAACGCGAGGTCCAGACCACGGTGACAACGGGTTCCTTTTGCTGGAAGGCCTGTACACTCAGTCCGAAGAGCAGTGTGGCGAGAACGATCCCCGGCTTCATCATGAATACACGAGGATACAAAAAGCAGAACCCCGTTGCCGTCGCGTTGTTCGATAACGCGCTGCTGCTCGGGTTTCGAGTCAACCGTCGCGGAAGCCGCCCCTCGCTGTCGCACGTTGACTCAGTGTTACCACCCCGAAGCTCGAATGTCTTTCATCAGCAGCATCAGATGGAGCGGATGCACCGGCGACGGCTCAAAGTCAAATCGTATGTAGAATCGCCGTGCCTCATCATTGATGGCATGAACCAGGACCGCCCTGACCGCAACGATGTCAGCGGCGGACGCCGCACGTACAAGGGCGTCCTTAAGCAAGGCTCGCCTCAGACCCCTGCCTTTCTCTGATTCATCAACTGCCAAGCGCGCGAGCAGCACGACGCCGATAGGCTGGTTAGGCGTTCCCTTGCTATACGCGCTGTGGCCTCCTCTCGGTTAACGCTTCCAGCCGTCAGGGGAGTAATAGCCGACCACCCGATTGGCGCGATGGACCACATAGGAAGTCGTGAGATCGCTTTGTTGATTCGAGCGGGCGAACCGCTTCAGCCAGTGGTCAAGCGATTCAACTCCACAGCAGAACGCCTCCAATTGATGAGACTTGGCCAGCTTCTCCGGGCCGGATAGGGCCTCGGCCACTCAGGTTTCCAGAATCGAGGGTTCGCGGAGAAGCTTGCGCAGGCGGGGCTTCACACGCGCTGGCCGTTCCAGCGCTTCATTGAAAGCCTTCCATTGCCTCTCCGAGAGCACAAAATGCAGTTGATCCGCGATGGCTTCCTCCGCCCGCGTGCAGGCGCTCTCAAGGATGAAATCGGTCATGCTGATCCCGCGCCGGTCGGCCGCCGCCCGAATTAAGGATTCCTGACCCAAAGTCGCGCGCAGATTGATCCGCCGATCCTTGTTCTTCTTGGCAATGTTGCCGGCCATAGAGCCTCTGTCTTTATTGTACGTACATCGTATGACAATGCGTTCAGCCCGATTGCCCACTATACAAGCAGAAGCCCCGGTCGAGCATTCAACTCGATCGGGGCTTCGTTTTTAATCGGGCGACTTCCTACTCTCCCACACACTCGCGCATGCAGTACCATCGGGGCTGAGAGGCTTAACTTCCGTGTTCGGGATGGGAACGGGTGGGACCCTCTCGCTGAGATCACCCGAAAGTCGCCGTTGGAACCTGGTAACCGGCGGTGCGGCGTGTTCCAACTGAAACTTTGGGAAATTTCCAAATAGTATTGACGGGCAACTAGAGAAGCTTAAAACGCACAGTTCATTTTATGGTCAAGCCGAACGAGCTATTAGTAACGGTCAGCTCAACGCATTACTGCGCTTACACATCCGTCCTATCAACGTGATCGTCTATCACGGCTCTTCAGGGAGATCTCATCTTGAGGAAGGTTTCGTACTTATATGCATTCAGCACTTATCCTGACCAGACTTCGCTACCCAGCTGTGCCACGGGTGTGACAACTGGATCACAAGAGGTCTGTTCACCCCGGTCCTCTCGTACTAAGGGCAAGCCCCCTCAAATCTCCTACGCCCACCACAGATAGGGACCGAACTGTCTCGCGACGTTCTGAACCCAGTTCACGTACCGCTTTAATAGGCGAACAGCCTAACCCTTGGGAGCTTCTACACCCCCAGGATGCGATGAACCGACATCGAGGTGCCAAACCGGAGCGTCGATGTGAACTCTTGACTCCGATCAGCCTGTTATCCCCGGCGTACCTTTTATCCGTTGAGCGATGGCCCTTCCATACAGAACCACCGGATCACTAAGTCCTGGTTTCCCACCTGCTTGACTTGTAGGTCTCGCAGTCAACCTGGTTTATGCCTTTGCACTCGACCGCTGATTTCCAAACAGCGTGAACCAAGCTTCGAGCGCCTCCGTTACAATTTAGGAGGCGACCGCCCCAGTCAAACTACCCGCCTTGCAATGTCCTTCTCCCGGATTACGGGAGTAAGTTAGAACCACAGTACGATCAGGGTGGTATCTCACCGGTGGCTCCCTCAAGCCCAAGAGCCTGAGTTCAAAGCCTCCCACCTATTCTGCGCAGACCGCACCATAGTTCATTGCAAAGGTATAGTAAAGGTGCACGGGGTCTTTCCGTCTAGTGGCGGGCATCCGGCGTCTTCACCGGAACCACAAGTTCGCCGGGCGGAGCGCGCCGACAGTCGTCAGATCGTTACGCCATTCGTGCAGGTCGGAACTTACCCGACAAGGAATTTCGCTACCTTAGGACCGTTATAGTTACGGCCGCCGTTCACCGGGGCTTCAGTTTAAAGCTTCGCCTTGCGGCTAACCTCTCCCTTTAACCTTCCGGCACCGGGCAGGCGTCAGCCCCTATACGTCGTTTTCGACTTTGCAGAGACCTGTGTTTTTGTTAAACAGTCGCCTGACGCGTTTCACTGCGGCCCACCGAAGTGGGCACCCCTTCTCCCGAAGTTACGGGGTCAATTTGCCTAGTTCCTTCGCAGCTCCATCACCCGAGCGCCTTAGAATACTCATCTCGTCCACCTGTGTCGGTTTGTGGTACGGGTACGTTTCTTCTCCTTAGAGGATTTTCCTGGCACACAACCCGGCGGATTTGCCGTTCCGGATCTCACTCAACCCATCCTTGACCCTTCTCGCAGATGAGCCTCTGTGGTGCGTCCCCCCATCGGTCTTTATCGAACAAACGTAGTCACGGAATATTAACCGTAGTGTCCATCAGTTACGCCTTTCGGCCTCACCTTAGGCCCCGACTAACCCTGAGCGGATTAACCTTTCTCAGGAATCCTTAGACTTTCGGCGGCCAGGGTTCTCACCTGGCTTATCGCTACTTATGCTGGCAGAGTCACTTCCTAGCAATCCAGCACTCCTCTCGGTATACCTTCACTTCGCTAGGAACGCTCTCCTACCACTCCAATTGAGTCCATAACTTCGGTGACATGCTTGAGCCCCGTTGGATTGTCGGCACCGAATCCCTCGACCAGTGAGCTATTACGCTTTCTTTAAAGGATGGCTGCTTCTAAGCCAACCTCCTGGCTGTCTGAGGAACTCGACTTCCTTTCCCACTTAGCATGTACTTGGGGACCTTAGTTGATGGTCTGGGCTCTTTCCCTTTTGACGATCAAGCTTAGCCCTGACCGTCTGACTCCCGTATTACTCGTTCTTGGCATTCGCAGTTTGGCTGAATTCGGTAACCTGGAAAGGCCCCTAGTTCAATCAGTTCTCTACCACCAAGACGGACCATACGAGGCTAGCCCTAAAGCTATTTCGGAGAGAACGAGCTATCACGGAATTTGATTAGCCTTTCACCCCTACCCTCAGCTCATCCGAGCTGTTTTCAACCAACACCGGTTCGGACCTCCATCCGCTGTTACACGGATTTCATCCTGGCCAAGGGTAGATCATCCCGCTTCGCGTCTAATCCCAGCGACTGAACGCCCTATTCAGACTCGCTTTCGCTACGGCTCGCTTTCGCTTAACCTTGCCACTGAGACTAACTAGCCAGCTCATTATTCAATAGGCACGAGGTCAGACATTGCATCATGTTTAACCACGACGCCATAGTCCTCCCACTGCTTGTAAGCATGCGGTTTCAGGTACTATTTCACTCCCCTCACAGGGGTTCTTTTCACCTTTCCCTCACGGTACTAGTTCACTATCGGTCGCAAGTGAGTATTTAGCCTTGCCGGATGGTCCCGGCAGATTCCCACAGGGTTCCACGTGCCCCGCGGTACTTAGGAGCCACTTGAAGCTAAGATTGCATTTTCAGATACAGGGCTGTCACCTTCTTTGGCCGGCCTTTCCAGACCGTTCTCCTAACGCTTTCTTATAACCTCGTTAGAATAAGAACCGTCTTGAGTTGCCTCAAACCGGCACTTATTCTTTGTGGTCCTGCAACCCCGCGCTCTCCTTTCGGATCGCACGGTTTAGGCTGTTCCGAGTTCGCTCGCCACTACTATCGGAATCACTGTTGTTTTCTCTTCCTAGGGGTACTGAGATGGTTCACTTCCCCCCGTTCGCTCCAGTCGACTATGTATTCATCGAAAGGTAAGCCAGTTACCTGGCTTGGGTTTCCCCATTCGGACATCCCCGGATAACAGATTGCTTGCATCTCCCCGAGGCTTATCGCAGCTAGCCACGTCCTTCATCGCCTACTTGCGCCAAGGCATCCACACGCATGCTCTTAGTAGCTTGACCATAAAATTAACTCTACGTTCTGAGTTATCTTCTCTAGATGAGCCTTTGCCTTGTTTGAGAGGCTCGAACCCATCTCCACCCGGCTATCGCTGACCAGATTGACATCCGGTCTTTTCAGCCGGGCAGCGCTGCTGCCACATATTGGTTTCGTGACAGCGTTGCAACTTGTAGTTGCCCGTCAAATACTATTCAGTTTTCAAACATCATTGAGAGCCTTTCAGCGCTCAGCCTTCGGCATTCGGTCTTTCGCGTTGGAATGCGGATGGCTGATAGCTGACAGCCTTTTGGGTTGGTGGGCCTGGGTAGACTCGAACTACCGACCTCACCCTTATCAGGGGTGCGCTCTAACCACCTGAGCTACAGGCCCGGCGTCAGGAACTGGTGGAGCTGGTCGGGATCGAACCGGCGACCTCCTGAATGCAAATCAGGCGCTCTCCCAGCTGAGCTACAGCCCCTAATTAGAAGTGTAATCGAGGCCGATTGGACGCTGCCGCCCGCGACCAGCGCGAGCGACGTGAAATAATGCAAACTTCTCAAGTGGAGATAACCGGAACGGAATGGACTGGAAAGGCTGCTACTTACTTGATTCAGTAACTCCAGCCACTGTCTCTCTTAGAAAGGAGGTGATCCAGCCGCAGGTTCTCCTACGGCTACCTTGTTACGACTTCACCCCAATCATGAATCATACCTTGGACCGCTGCCTCCCTTGCGGGTTGGCGCGAGGGCTTCTAGTACAATCCACTTTCGTGATGTGACGGGCGGTGTGTACAAGGCCCGGGAACGTATTCACGGCGTCGTTCTGATACGCCATTACTAGCGATTCCAGCTTCATGCAGGCGAGTTGCAGCCTGCAATCCGAACTGAGACCGGTTTTTTGCGATTAGCTCCCCCTCGCGGGTTTGCAGCGCTTTGTACCGGCCATTGTAGCACGTGTGTAGCCCTGGACATAAAGGCCATGATGACTTGACGTCATCCCCACCTTCCTCCAACTTATCGCTGGCGGTCTCCTGAGAGTGCACCTTTTAAGGGGTTAGCAACACAGGACAAGGGTTGCGCTCGTTGCGGGACTTAACCCAACATCTCACGACACGAGCTGACGACAGCCATGCAGCACCTCGACTACTGTCCCTTGCGGGAAAACCAGTGTTTCCACCGGCGATCAGCAGCCGTTCGAGCCCAGGTAAGGTTCTTCGCGTTGCGTCGAATTGAACCACATGCTCCACCGCTTGTGCGGGCCCCCGTCAATTCCTTTGAGTTTCAGCCTTGCGACCGTACTCCCCAGGCGGCATACTTAACGCGTTAGCTCCGGCACCGACCAACTGAATGGCCGACACCAAGTATGCATCGTTTAGGGCGTGGACTACCAGGGTATCTAATCCTGTTTGCTACCCACGCTTTCGTGTCTCAGCGTCAGCAATGGTCCAGAAAGCCGTCTACACCGCAGGTGTTCCTCCTGATATCTACGCATTTCACCGCTACACCAGGAATTCCGCTTTCCTCTCCCATGCTCGAGCACTCCAGTTTCCGGCGCACCCTCCCAGTTAAGCCAGGAGATTTCACACCGAACTTAGAGCGCCGCCTACACACTCTTTACGCCCAGTAATTCCGAACAACGCTCGCTGCCTACGTATTACCGCGGCTGCTGGCACGTAGTTAGCCGCAGCTTCTTCTTCAGGTACCGTCATTATCGTCCCTGCCGAAAGAGCTTTACACCCCGAAGGGCTTCATCGCTCACGCGGCGTCGCTGCATCAGAGTTGCCTCCATTGTGCAAGATTCCCCACTGCTGCCTCCCGTAGGAGTCTGGCCCGTGTTTCAGTGCCAGTGTGGCCGTGTGCCCTCTCAGGCCGGCTACCGATCATCGCCTTGGTGGGCCGTTACCTCACCAACTAGCTAATCGGCCGCGGGCTCCTCTTCCAGCGCATTGCTGCTTTCCCTTCACAGGCTTATGCGGTATTAGCCCCGGTTTCCCAGGGTTATCCCCCACTAGAAGGTAGATTACCCACGTGTTACTCACCCGTACGCCGCTGTACTCAGGGATTGCTCCCCTTTCTCGCTCGACTTGCATGTGTTAAGCGCGCCGCCAGCGTTGATTCTGAGCCGGGATCAAACTCTCGTTTGATCTGTTTGAGTATTCAGCCCTGCCTCGAAAGACAGGACCGCTTTAGTCGCTCCGGCTTTTACTCAAAAAGTCTGACGAATTACTTCATTGCGTCCAACCAGATTGTCAATCAACTGCGCAGCCCGCCAGACGATAACGAATTGCTCCGTAAGATCTGCTGACTGCCCGGCCTCGAAAGCCGTTTGAGCCCCCGCTTCGTTTGCCGCATTCCATGCAGCATACAAAGCGTCAGACTCAGAAAGTCTCGGGAATTAACCCTTTAAAATTTCGGTAGCGTTGGAATTATTTCAGGACTGCTTGAAAACTGCTATGGAGTCCAAATCGCGTTCGGCCCAGCGGCTGAACCGGATTGCCTACCTACTTACCGTGGCGATCCAAACATCGCCCATCTGCTAGATTATCAAGCTCCGCCGATTGTTGCAAGCCTTACGAACACTTTTTTCGGCTTGGTTTCAATCGTTTCGCCAGCTTCTGACCACCGGCGACTTCGATCAGAATAACAAAACTGTCATGCGTCTGCAACCCGCTGCCGGCAACTTCTGTGGAAATAGGAGTAGTATATAACCTACTTACGGTTCAATGACATACCAAGGTTTTGCACAGCCGGAACACAGCTTTTTCACGAAGCAACTCAAGCCTTGAGCCGTATACTGCCGGGCATGAGAACTTTCAGCAGTCGCATCTGCGCCGTGGTAATTGCGGTTTCCGGTTGCTTAAACACATCGACCCTGGCGGAGGCGAAATCTGCGGAAGCGCCTTTCGAAAGCTCTCTCCAGGCCGTGCACAATGCACTGTTCGCCTCCTTCCTTCCAGTTGATGAGCTGCCGAACGATCCTAGGACCAGTGCACTGCTCAGAACGGCACGCGATGCGATGTGGCAACAGACCGGCAACCTGCGCGCCGTGCAACAGTTGCTCGAACCCTTTGCCGATCTGCGTCGCTTCGGCAAGGCCTGCGGCATCGCACAAGCCATCCGGGACACAGGAGCGACCTCGTTTGCGGCACTGTCTCCGGGCGAGCGGCAAGAAGTGCTCTCATTGCTGCAAAACTGCAGGGAGGCCGCCCCGCGCCGTCTCGCCGCAACGGTGCGAAATTTCTATGTCGTCAAGGGATACGGCGCGGTGCAAGGCGAACTCACCGGCATCCAGCTCGATCTGTTCGCGCCGGCAGAGTACCTCAAGTCGCACACGCCGCACCTGGCGCCCACGCGACTCGGCTACGACAGTATAAAGAAGCAGTTGATCGAAAAGGATGGCCACTCGATCGACGTACTCATTGTCGGCAGCGGCCCGGCAGGGTCAGTACTCGCACATGAGCTTCGCCGCAACGGTAAGCGCGTGCTGCTGCTCGAGCGCGGCTCCTTCGTAATCCCCGGCTCTATGGAAACGCGTCTCATCGATGACCTCATCGACACGCGTACCTCGATGGATGGCGCGATCCTCATCCGTAATGGCATGGCCGTCGGCGGAGGCTCACAAGTAAACGTCGATCTCTGCTTCGCGCCAACTTCCGAGGCCATTCGGCTCAAAATCGAAGGCTGGCGGAAAGCGGGGCAAATCGCGCCCGGCGAATTCACGCAGGTCGAGCTCGCACGCGAGTACGAGTGGGTGAAACGCATGATCGGTACCCGAACTCTCAGCCAGCGGGAGATCAATCTCAACAACCATGTCCTCTGGGACGGGGCGAAGCTCTCCGGCCTGCATCCCAAACTCTACAACCTCAACACCTACGCTCCGGGCCAGTCTCCCTCGCCGGTCACCGACAAACGCTCCGCCGAAAGCCAACTCCTCATCGCAGCACTGGAGGACCATACGAATCCGATCGGTATGGTGCCGGATGCCGACGTTCGCCGCGTCCTTTTTGAAGCGAAGTGCGACAACCTCCACGCAGTTGGCGTCGAGGTGCAGATGCGATCGACCATCCCGGAGACGGGCGCTATCGCCGACCCCAATAACCTAAGGATTTCGGAAGGGGAAGTCTTCACCGTCCAGGCCAAAACCGTCATCCTTTCTGCTGGCGCGCTCGGCTCACCCACCATCCTGCTGCGCAGTGGCATCAAAAACGATCAAATCGGCCGCGGCATCGTTTTGCATCCCTCCATGCCAATCATGGGACGCTTTGACCACCATATCGACGTCCTCACCGGCACCGAGGCATCCGTCTACGTCGACGACAGCCTGGCCGGTCGCGGCTACGCGTTGGAATCCATGGCCGATCAGCCCCTCTACGCTGCCATCATGAGCCCCGGCCCGGCACTCCACTCGTACGAAATGGTTAAGGCTTTCAGTGATCTCGCCGGCTTCGGTGTCATGCTGATTGACACGCCCCAGCCTGGCAATCGGATTCTGCTCGATGAAAGCGGCGCACCTGAGATCGACTACACACTTTGCGGCGCCGACAAGCAGCGTTTCGCCGAAGCCGTTGCAGAAGCCATCCGCATCATGTTCAAAGCCGGTGCGAAAGAGGTGTACCTTCCCACGACGGAAAACATTCTCGGTGAACAAAGCGCCAGCACTGCGCTTCGTCCTCAGGTCGTCACTTCGACCGATCAGGCGGGAACCGTAGAGAAAAACTTGCACTTCCTCTCGAATCGCACCATGGTCACCTCAGCGCACATGCAGGCAACGGACAAGATGGGCTCCACGCCGCAGAACAGCGTAGTCGGTCAGGATTTTCATGTCTGGGGTATGCAAGACCTCTACGTCGTTGATGGGAGTATCTTCCCCACTTCTGTGGGCGCCAATCCCATGCAGAGCATCTACACAATAGCCAAAATCTTCGCCGACCATTGGAACCGGGATTAGGAAACAAAAAACGGCGGTTAAGCCCGGTTGTCGCGCAAGTGTTTTGCTTGAGAGGCGGGTCAAAAACCCCGTTGCTGCGAACGCCGCCATGCACAGCAAACCGAGCGTCGATGGTTCAGGGATCGGCGCCACCGTAAAGCTGGCGGTGAACGTCTGTCCCGCCGTCACATTGCCGCCTGGAGAGTTCAGCGTCAGCACATCACCGGCGATCGAGTAGCTATCAATAAGGGGGAGCGGGCCGGCGACGGGAATCAGATATTGATTCGCAAAGGCGGTGTCGGTGAACATCATTTGAAAGCCGAGGTTTGATCCGGACCCCTCCACCACGTCAGTGATAGTCAGCTGATGATCCGTGAAATCGGCTGAAAACGCGTTCGCAGCACCATCGTCGTAGCCGAATTCAACAGCAGTATTGGACACCGTTACCGTTGTTCCAGACGCATTGAGATCTGCCGACGGAACGAAGCCGTAGCCGGGATCGAAGTAATTGGATGGATCTCCCGAAAACTGCAGCGATCCCGTTACAGAACTGCCGGCGAGCGTCGCGTTACCGGGTACGGCGAAAACAGACAGCAGGATCGCGATCGGTAAGAACGTGGAAATTTTGTGCTTCATGATCTTCTCCAAAAGAGATGTTTCGGAAACCGCCCTTCGCAACACATTACCGCGCAACGAACACAGCCGTCGTTAATCCTGCCACAGTCACCGTCCCGGTTGTGTTGTTCACAGAGGAAGACGCGGTGGCCGGATCCGACGACAAGATCTGCTGCGGATGGAGCTGCAGGCCGAGCCCTTGCAACTGAGCGTTTTGGTAGTGGATAGTATTCAGTGTGCCGTTGAAGACGACCACGATGTGGTGGTAGATTCCATAATTTCCTCCATTGGCGTCCAGCTTCATCACGATCAGGCCGGGTATCTGAGAGGTTCCCGTGTTCAGGAAGTGCAGATTGTTCTGGATTTCCGCCAGCGTCGCCATATGGAAAAGCGCGGAGCTGCTGCGTATCCGCAGAAACATCTGAAATGCCGCAGCCGAGCTGGAAATGTTGGCGGGCGTGGGCGTTAAGGCCGGGTTGGCTAACAAGGGCTGCATAAACGACCACTGCCCGCCATTCACATTCTGCAGTGGAAGCCCGATGCCCCAGTTATCCGATTCGAGCGCGGAGATGTTCTGACTGGGCCGGTCGCCCTGATAGGCCCAATCGACTTTGTTGAACCAATCGCCGGAATTATAGCTGTTGTCGTCCATGTCCTTCGAGCGGAGCAAGTCGTCGCCTCCAAAGAAGAACGGTACGCCTTGACCCAGGGCGATGAAGCTCATCGCGAACGCTTGGCGCCGTGCTCGCGTCGCGCTCGAATCTCCACCACTCGAAGTTGTGCCTGGAATCGCAGACTTCAGTTGAATCGCGTCGAACAAGGTTTGGTTATCGTGGACCGAGCAGTAGTTGATGTCTTCGAGCGGGCTCGCGGTATAGCCGACCGGCTGTCCACCATAGATCACCTGGCTGCCTTTCACCGTCGCTCCAGTGCTATCCACAAACGTGAAATCGCGGAGGTTTCCGGCAAGGCCGATACGGATCCAATCTGCTTCCAAGTTGAGAGTGGCTTGCTGATCGGCCAGGCTCTGTCCGACCGTAGCCGTCGTGTAAAAACTCGGATCCGTGAAGAGTCCGGTAGCAAAACCCTGGACCTGTTCCGACGTCTGGCCAAATGAACTTCCTCCGCGAATGCCATCGCGAATTCTATCGTTAAACGTTCCAACGCCGGCTCCGTAGAGGTTTACCTGGGTAGCGTTCACGCCCAACGCAGCAGTCTCAGAGTTGAGGAATCCCTCGCCGTAGATGTAGATTTTCGAGCCGTCAACGCCGTTTTCTGCGAGAGTAAGGCTTCGCAGAGCGTGGAGGATGTGCTGCATGTTGTAAACGAAATGCAGGCTCATATCATCGAAACGGTAGCCATCGACTTTGTACTGAATGGCGTTTTGGACGACGGTGTCGATCATGAGCTTTTCAAACATGCGATGCTCGCTCGCCGTGTCGTAACAGCAGCTCGCGGTGTCCACCTCTCCGTTGTTGTTCAGACGGTAGTAGTAGTCCGGGACAATTTCATCCAGGATGGAGTACTGATTTTCGCCCAGCGCGTACGTGTGATTGAACACGACATCCTGAACAATTCTCAGTCCTGCGTTGTGCAGGCCCATCACCATCTGCCGGTACTCCGTGACCCGGTTGTCCGGGTTGAAAGCATAGCCGCCATTCGGCGCCGTGTAGATGACCGGATCGTAACCGAAGTCGTAGCCATCGGCGTTTTGAACCGCGGTGATCGCGGCCTGCTGTTCGGTGCCGTCGGGCAGATACCCGGACAGATCGCCCGGAGATTGCCAGGTCGATTTGTCTTCATTCACGCTTCCCGTCACCATGCTGGGCATGATGTGAACGGCCTTTAACCCGGCTTTTGCCAGCCGTGACAGATGAGTCATGCCATACGTGGCGGGATTGGTGAAGGCGAGATACGTGCCCCGATATTCTTCGGGAACGCTGGTGTCCGCAACGCTGAATTCCCGGACGTGCAGCTCGTAAACGGAAAAATCATTCGGCGAGTCGAGCGCCGGCGAAGCGCTTGCATCCCAACCTACGGGTTTCGTGGACTCATCGCTGAGATCGGAGATGCGGGTCTTCGCTCCATTCAACGCGATATCCGGAGAGTACGGGTCGGCGACCAGGTTCTCGACGATCTGCTGCTGGTTCGGAACATAGACCAGGATGTCGTACAAATAATATTCGCCTTTCCATGAATTCTGTCCCGTCACCGACCAGACACCCTTCGATTCCCGCATGGGTATGGCTTCGGCTGGAGTCGTATCGTGCTCGTGGGTGTAGAGCAGCAACTTGACCGATTGCGCCGTGGGTGCCCAGAGATTGATCGTGAGGTGCCCGTTCGAAAACACGGGTCCGAGCGCTCCCGAATAGTAGAAAAGATCGTCGAGGACACCAGCATCTTGCACCCCATTCAAATAGGTCAGGCCGCCACTGGAGTTTGCCCCCGCTACCACGATTTGTCCGGTCAGCGCCTTCGCGAGTGTGGTGAGTGGGGCGGTGCTCGACAGGTGAAATACCGCATAGCCGGCGAGTTGCGGGTATTGAGCCGCCTCTGCCGCGGTGAATCCGCTTGCTACCGGCGTGAGCGGGATGGCTGTGCCACCGCTGAGAGCGCCGGTGTTTGTGACAGCTAAGCTCGCATTCAACGAATAGACGAGCGAGTACTTCGATGTACCCTGAAAACCGCTGGCGGGAATCGCAACGGTGGTCCGGTCGATCCAGAATGCCTGGTGCTGGTACAGACCTGCGCCGGCAATTTGGCTCGCCGTCGGCTCGGTTGTGAACACGTTCGCATCGCCCGAGATCACCCAAGCCTCTGTGTATTGCGTGACCTGCAGATACTGATTCGGACCCGGGTCTTTAATCTGTCCGGCGGCGCAATTGTTAATGATGAATCCGAGCTGGCCCGCGGGAGAGCCTTGCGCAGGATTCACCGACACATCGAAGTAGACGCCATAGCTATCGGTGCCCGAAATCGCGACCTCGCTGCTGCACCAGGAGTTGTTTTCGGTGGAGGCATTCCAGGTGTAGAGCGCCCATCCGGCGTAATTGCCGTCGGGCCGGTAATAATGGATTCGAACATCGCCGGACGGGATTGGCAAAGCGGGTTGGGTTGTGTATACGGTGGTGTTGCCTGAGAGGACCCACCCTTGCTGGTATTGTGTGATCTGCAAAAATTGGTTCGTACCGGGATCTTTGGCGCCGCCGTTATCGCAGTTGTTGATGATGAATCCGAGTTGACCTGCCGGAGTGCCATTCGTCGGAGTGACCGGCACGTCGAAGTAGACGCCGAAACTGTCGACCCCAGTAATTGCGATTTGATTTGAGCACCAACTGTATGTCTTCGTCGTGGCGTTCCACGCATAGAGGCCCCATCCCGTGTAGTTGCCATCCGGCCGGTAATAATGAATGCGAGCGTCGCCCGACGGAATCGGATTTGTGCCTGTGGCAGGCTGGCTTGTGAAGACCGTTACGTTGCCCGAGACCACCCAGCCCTGGCTGTATTCTGTGACCTGCAAGTATTGGTTCTGACCCGGGTCTTTAATCTGGCCGTTATCGCAGTTGTTAATGATAAATCCGAGTTGGCCGGCCGGACTGCCGCTCGCTGGATTGACCGGGACGTCGAAGTAGACCCCGAACGTGTCGACGCCGGTAATGGCAACTTGGCTTGAACACCAACTGTAGTTCGTGGCGGTGGCGTTCCAACCGTAGAGTCCCCATCCAGAGTAATTGCCATCCGGGCGGTAATAATGAATTCGAACGTCGCCGGACGGAACTGGATTCGTGCCAATAACGGGTTGCGTGGTGAAAACAGTTTGATTGCCCGAGACGACCCAGCCCTGGCTGTATTCCGTCACCTGCAGATACTGATTCGGACCCGGATCTTTCAACTGATTGTCGGCGCAATTATTGAGGATGAACCCGAGCTGGCCTGCCGGATTGCCGGCCGCGGGACTAACGGGGACGTCGAAGTAGGCGCCGAAACTATCGGTGCCGCTGATCGCAACTTGGCTCGAGCACCAACTATAGTTCGTGGTCGCGGCGTTCCAGGCGTAAAGTCCCCATCCGGAGTAGTTGCCGTCCGGGCGATGGTAGTGGATACGAACGTCGCCGGAGGGTATTTGCGCAATCGCCGGGACGGTTGCCCCAACTAGAAATGAAAAAGCAAACAGCGTGGAGCGCAGACTGCAGAACAACATTCGTCTCGACATAGAGTCCCTTGGCACCTCGTCCAGCGAGTTGTGTGCAAATATTCTATCGTGGGGCCGGAGCGATTCCTAACTCTATTCATGCGCACTTACCTGCTTGCGCGTTTGCATGGAAATGTGCGGCAACCGCCACAACGTCGCCGCTTACAGGAAGCGCCGCCGTGGTTAACGACTCCTCACCGTTTGTCAAGAGCGGTCATCCCGTTTTTCCGATAACGGGTAAAATGCCGAGCACAAGTCGCCATACTCCCGGCTCAAGCGCGTGAGTCGCCGGAGGCATGGCCTACGTCGGTTCTTTGTCGTTGTCTAACAACAACGCGTAGCCGGGCGGTAGATTGCTTCACAAACAAACAATGCTTTGTTGCAGGCTCACTGTCGGCCGGAAAGCTCAGAAGCGGTCCCTTCATTAAAATTCTCTTTCAGCGATCCCAGGAATAAGGGATCAATTTTCGCTCTTGGAGGTGATGGCGCAAACGAGTCTTAACGGGCAAAGTGGGAATGCGTTCGCCTCCTGCCACGGTTACTCCAGTGCATCTGTTCACCAAATATCACGTAGGCTTTAGACGTCACCTCGCGCTGAGCGGAGCCATTCTCCTGGCGCTACTTATTGCTGATGGAATTTTACTGGGATTGAAATGGCCTTTCAAGCGTGAAAAAATCATTGCATCGCTGGAGCACTTCTCGTGGAGCAGGGTTCGCATCAGGCGGTTCCATCAGACATTCTTCCCATTTCCCGGGTATGTTGCCGAAGAACTCACTTTCGAACGTGATTCCGACGGCCATACTACGCAGCTTGCTTCTGTGCGGGTTCTGCGCTGTCAGGCTTCATGGCCCACGATTTTGGTCCTGACACATCGAGTGAAAGAACTGCGTGTCGAAGGTCTGCATGTCTACATCCCGCCTCAAGTTCCGAAACCGATGCAACTTCATCCGGTTGGGATCATTGAGCCCGTCATCACCGAGCTGATTGCCGACGGCGCAAATCTGGAGATCGCACCGCGTTACGGCGGCGGCCACCTGCTGCGCTTCGACTTCCCGAAGCTGCTGGTCGGGAATGTTGCGAAGAACAAATCGATAACTTTTCGGACCGTAATGCATAACCGCGAACCATCTGGCAATCTCACTGTGGCCGGTACGTTTGGCCCATTCGAAGCCGGAAAAGCGAGCCAGACGCCCGTTTCCGGCTCTTTCGATTTGGCGCAAGCGGATCTAAGCCCCTTTCTCGTGGTCTCGGGCATGCTTTCAAGTCACGGCTCTTTTCATGGCACTCTGGCACACGTAGAGGTGAATGGAAATGCCTACATCCAGAGCTTTGAAATCACACGCAGCCATCATGAACTTGGCTTAACCGCGGAGTTTTCCGCCAGCGTCGATGGAGAGCGCGGGGACGTGTCGATTCAGAGTGTTCAGGCGCATTTTCTGCATACAACTGTGAGTGCTCACGGAACCATCGCCAGTGAACCCGGACAGCAAGAAGGGAAGACGATCATACTCGATCTGACTACACCGCAAGGGCGTGTAGAAGACCTGTTACGCCTGGTCGTGAAAGCCGATCGGGTACCGCTGTACGGGAACATCACGTTCCAAGCTCACGTAATTCTTCCGTCCGGACGTGAAGAGTTCTTACGACGTGTTCGCTTGCAGGGGCAGTCCAACATCAATGACGCTTACTTCTCTCGCCCGGCCACTCAGCAGAAGGTCGATGAGTTAAGTGCACGCGCACGAAAAAAGAACAGACGAAAGCGAGGCGAACACGTGGTAGCCGATCTCAGGAGTGATGTGTCACTTCGGAACGGAATCGCATTTCTGTCCAATGCGTCGTTTCGCATACCGGGAGCGGTTGCCCGAGGTAAAGGCACTTACAACCTTCTAAAGGAGACCATCCGACTTCATGGCAAGCTGGCCATGCAGGCCAGTCTCTCTGAAGCGGTCGGCGGCATCAAGTCAATATTCTTGCTTCCGCTAAATCCGTTATTTCGAAAAAATGGTGCCGGGGCTGTCCTTCCGTTTCGAGTAACAGGGACCTATTCCCATCCTTCGTTCAACGTTTCACTCACCGGAAACAAGCTGATGCTCAGCCGGTCACAAGCCGGTCTTCTCTAAAGCCGAACAACTTCTACTCGGCGATTTTTCGACCGGCCGCTCTCGCTCGCATTATCGGCCACCGGCCTTGCTTCTCCGTAGCCTTTTACAGTCAACCGGCTGCGCGCCACGCCGTGTCCAGCCAACCATTGTGCGACGGCTCTCGCCCGCGCTTCAGAGAGCTTTTTATTAAGGGAGTGGCTTCCTACATTGTCGGTGAAGCCCTCAATTCGCACTTTCCACTCAGGATGATTCTTCAAGGTATCAGCCACTTGGGTCAACATACCGGTGGCACTCTCAGGAATTGCAGATTGGCCGGTCGGGAATCGGAGTTCGGATTCACCTAGCGTCAGGCGGCCACCTTTGTTTCCAAGCGACGCGGCTACAGTCGCAGAGCTCACAGCTCCCGAATAATGGTCGAGAACAGCCACTAACGGGCGACCGCCTGCTGGGGTCGCCACGCCAGTATCAAGGATTTCCTTGTTTGTGATATCGCGTCCGTAAAGTCTCTTGTTCTCGTCTCCGTCCGGACGTAGCGTGGCGCCCTGCAGCGAGATACCGGCAAACAGGCCCTTGGATCTCGACCAGGAAAGCATTTCTGCTTTCATGAGAACGTCTGTATCCGCACTGCTCTCTCGCCCCACTGGACCAGCGGCGATCGCCGCGTCACCGCCCAACGTAAATTTATCTCCCAGCTAACCGGTCCATTCCTTGACGGTTCATCACCAGCACAACCAGATCGGTAGAAGAACCGCCAATCTGAAATCCAAAACTGCCGCCTTCCATTGCTACAGCAGCGGGAGAACTCCAGCCGTGGTCCCCCTGCCGGCACGAAGCGAAACCCGCGACCGTACTTACCGCCAACGACGAAGGCACCCTTCTTCACTCCCGGCACAATAACTATGCAGGAGGCCTTATCAAATAAGTCATGCGGTATACCCTTGTCCGGCGTTGCCATGATCTCTTGAAAGGTTTTCGCGGTTTGTTTTAGGCGCTGGTCCGGGGTGACTTCCTGTGCGAAGACGAAAACGCCTGTAAATAAACATTGTGACGATTAGCTTTAACATACTGTCCCTTCCGAACGCTACAAATTCAGTTCGGTTATTGAATCAGGTTGTTCGCCTAACTAATTATCTGCACCTGTTCAACATAGGGCAGAAAATTCTTCTATCTCGACACCAGCTTCCTTTTGGATCGGATACGGCTCTCCTTCAAAGCCACCGTGCTTGGGCGTGCAAACGTAATACGTCGATGTCACGGCACCCTGCAGAATTGCCATCACTGGTCCGTCTGCCAAGCGATGGAACTCGTCTCCTACAGCGATTGTCAGGCGTTTGCCCTCTTGTTAGAACTTTAGAACGTGAATTCGTGTGTCGGCCAGCGCTTCTTTGGTATTCGCCAACCGATCGCGAAGCATGTTGTAGAGATGTTCACCATGCTCTGAATCATTGGATAACGGCACAAAGAAACGCATCACCTACCTCGTCACCTTCGCCCGTACTTCGATGCAAGCCGATTTGCCGCCTGAAATAGCTGTTGATTAGCTCCTAGAAGAGAGCGCGCATCCGTTTCAGCAGGCGTTTGCAGGTACCGCGGATCAGCTGTTTTGAAACCCATACCCGACGTGGATTGCGCCGCAGTGCCGTGCTGAACAAGGTCGACAGGCGAGTGATGATTCAGGATGTCCGATGCCGTGTCCACCATCTGCTCTGGAGTATCCATGCCCAGTAAAACGTTTCCGTCACGAGCGGCGGTTTCATAACGCTCTAGCTCGGTATCCTGATTCTCCCGAAAGTTGATTTGCACCAACTCTCCACATCTCTCTCAAATGCCCTGCACTGCGAGACTGCAGCGCTTCGGTATCAGGATTTGCTCCCGTGCTCTCAGATGCGATGTGGATATGATCTCCCGCGAAGGCGTTCGCCGTGAGCTCGCCCGCGGCTGCTTGAGCATCGGAAATGGTACTAAATACGGCAACAACAGCGGATTCTGTTCTCGTTGGCATCGCTGTTCTCCTTTCCTCTGCACTCTGGCTAATTCTTCTGATTTCGCCATTAACTTTTGGACTACCCCGCGGTAGCGATTTGATACGTAAAAACAGAGGGGAATGTAAGTATCTGTTCCTAAATGGCAGACGAAAGTTGCTATTCCAAGCCTGCGGTAAGAGCAGATCACATCAGGGTACTTACGAGACTCACCGGCAGAGCAGATTGGCATCATGATCTACGCGAACTCGTGTTAAGCATGAACGCAGTTACGTAGGGACCGTGCCTTCCTCATCCTGGTGCGAACCGGAGATTCCCGAGCAACGGCAGGCGTTAAAAACCCACGTAGCAGTTAGTCACCGCGACCAGGAGCTTTATGCCTCCGCTCTGCTCAATTTTGTTCGGAGTTGTCGAAATGAGTCTATATCCGTCATCATCGATGCCGCGAGGACGAAAGCATTCCGACGGTCATCTTTTGCACCGGCCGTGTGCCGATCTCGAAACCGATCAAGCTGTTTCGGATTGATGGAAAACACGATCACTCCGAAGACCTGCCTGCCGCCACATAGATCAGACCTAACGGGGAAGGGTTTAGCGGATCGTCTCCTGTTGGTCGGCAACTCTTCGATCCCTCTACCGTGTTGGGCCGTTGAGCCCGAAATCACTCCGGCCAAAGGATCTCCTCGCCTGCCGGGTTGTAGAAATGTACAATGCACCAACGGAGTAAAACGTGGATCTCGGCGCGTCTTCAAGCAGCTTGACTGTCAAAAATCTCGAAGCTTCGAGGCACTTTTACGAGAAGTTCGGTTTCAAGCAGCCCAGCGCCGTCCCTGTCCAAGCCGGTTACTGAACCCCGCTGCCCAACGATACGGCCCCAATTAGCGTAACGTCTCCTATCCCGCAACCTGCTTTAGACCGAAATCGTTTACACCGAAATACGCCGGCGAGCCGTGAACGTGAAGTTGTTCTGAGGGACGTATCCCATTTGCACGCACTGAATTGGTCGCCAGAGGGACAGGGCTGGTATGTCACCACGCGCTTATCGGGAAGCTGGAAGATCATTCACGCAACCGAGGGTCGCACACAGGTCCTCTGGCAAGGGCAGGGCGAGTATTCACCCGAAGCTTGGCCTTCGCCCGACGGTCGTCATCGCGCGTTCTCAAAGCAGGAACAAGACAGCAACGTGTGGATGTTAGAAAATTTCTGAGGCCAGAAGCTGTCAGCGTGCTGCCGGCGATCCCGCTACCAGTTCGGCGCGAATCGGATAATGATCCGATCCTTTAACGTCCTGACGAACCTTCCCGTCCTCCAACTTCACCGGGCCTTTGACGAAAATCCAGTCCAGTGCCATCGCGATCGCGTGAGTGCGCTCGATGCGCTCACCCAGCGCGCTCCGAAACCCTTGCTTCTCGAGCTTCCGGAGGAAAATGGAGGGAAAATACTTGGTGTTCAAATCGCCTCCGAGAATCACCGCGGTACCGGGCGGATACTGTCTCGAATCCGCGAGGATTTCATCCAATTGCATCGACTGAATTCGTCCCATGCTGCGGCTTTCCAGGTGCACGTTGTAGACAACCAGCAGACCGCCGGCGAATTCCAGCTCCGTGACCAATGCCATCCGGCTGCCGATCCGGCGCTGCATCAAAGGAAGCGAGCTCGGAATCCAGCCATGCGGCTTCCAGAAGCCCGATTGACGGACAAACCGCAGGATTCGCGACTTTCGCATCGGTAGCTTTGTTAGGGTCGCCTGTCCGATAAAGGCCGGTTTCCCGGCTTCCTGACTAAGCTCTTCGAATTCGATTCCGTAAGACAAATTCAGATGAAGCTGCTTGGCGAGATCCGCTGCCACGTCCCGGTTCCCGCTGCGGTGGGCGTTCCAATCCACCTCCTGCAGCAAACACAGTTCGGCCGGCTCTTGGGAAAGCGCCGCGCTGAGCAGCTTGAACTCGCTGCCGCGGTCGATGTTCCAACTGAGTATGTGAATCGACTGGAGATTCGGACTCGGCGGAACAATCTGCAGTTCGCGCGGCGTATTGAACTCCCGATCGGATGCTCGCGTGGGAGCAGGGGCCGATCGTGCATCCACCGCCAGCCAGGCTCCCATCGTCAGCAACGCAGCAAACCAATATTTCATGACGCTAGGTGTTTGACGGGGTTGAACGTGTGTGTCTCCGCCGCACGCGAACCCTCATCGCTCTGTCGTCTCCCTCGCGCTTGACCGGCCAGCCCTGAGCGGCTGCCAGCATTCCGAGGAGCGCAAAGCACCACGCGCACACGCCAAAACGCGCGAAGGGATAATCGACTGTCGCATGCAGGAACAGCGCCAGCACTCCGATTCCCCAGCCCGACCGGATGGCTGGGCCGACCCTCCAGAGGAAAACCACCAGCATCAGTCCGCTATAGAACACGCCTCCTTCCGCCGTCCACTCCAACCAGTCGTTATGCGCCCGGTTCACATAGGTTCCGTCGTCATAGCGCGCAAACATCCGGTAGACCGGAACGTAGGTGCCTACGCCCCAGCCGGTCCACGGCCGTTCCCGAATCATGGCCAGTGAGGATGCGTTGATCTCCCGCCGGACCGCAGTTGATCGCGCTGCTCGATTTTTTGTGTGAGCGCCTCGAAACCGGCTGCGTAGGCAAACAGAAGAGCGGCTAATATCGCCGCACCCGCCGCACCCAAAAAAGCCTTATTGCGATTGCGTTTGTAAGCAATGATCATCAGCGCAACAAACTCGATCACGGCCAAGGCGCTTCCGGCCCTCGAGCCGGACGCAATCACCGCGCCCATCTGCAAACCCGCGAGCACCAGGTATCCGATCGCCGGTTTCCAGCCGCTCACGCCCATCCACAACGTGATCGGGAGCGCTAACTCCTCGAATTCGGCGAAATTGTTCCAATACGCGAACGGGCCGCTGACCGTCGGGTGCCGGCTCTCGATGATCCAGAAATATTTGTTGGTATGCGAGGCTTGTTCGAGCAAATCGAGCAGGCACACCGCGGTCGCGAACAGCACAAATCCGAATCGGAACCGGGCGGCGAGTGCAGGATCTCTGAACAGGTTGGCGGCTATGAGGACGATAATCGCTGCGCTGAGCCAGAACAACGCTCCCGCCCAACCGTCATACACGATCTTGTGTGGAAACCAGAGCGTCTGGACCACCGCATAGACGGCCATCAGCAGCAAACAAACGCTCGGAACATTCACTGCGAAATGTGCACTCTTCGCGAAGGCCAAATACAACGCGGCAAAAAGAAGCAGCGCGGCGGAAACGATACCGGGCGCAAACGCCTCGCCGTCGAGCGTGCTCAGCGTATACGACGCCAGCAGGAAGAACAGCAGCCCGGCGCTCACCTGTTGGGCCACGCGGTTGTTCCAACGCGCCCACGATGCGCTGTGGACTTGAGCTGCTGCCATTGCCCTCTACGATCTCATTTTCCGGTGTACGTGATGCGCCAGATGGTTTTCGAAACATCATCCGAGACCATCAGTGATCCATCGGGTGCGACCGCCACGCCGACCGGTCTTCCCCATGCATTTCCGTCCGGCGTCACGAATCCCGTCATGAAATCTTCATAAACACCCGTTGCGTGGCCGTCATTGAGCGGCACGCGTATCAGCTCATAACCGGCCCGCACGGATTTGTTCCAGGAGCCATGCTCGGCGGCAAAAATGTCGCCCGTGTATTGCTTCGGGAACTGGTTCTCGTCATAGAAGGTCAGTTCGAGCGAAGCATTATGAGGTTGCAACAGCACGTCGGGCACGATCGCTTTATCTTTTAACTCCGGATGCTTTCCTTGATGCCGCGGATCCTGGTGGTCGCCCATGTAATACCAGGGCCAGCCGTAGAATCCGCCTTCTTTCACGGACGTGATGTAGTCGGGAACCAGGTTATCGCCAAGCTCATCGCGTTCGTTTACCGAACACCAGAGTTGACCCGTCGTCGGATTCACCGCGATGCCCACGGGATTGCGGATTCCATACGCATACACTTTCACAAACTTCCCTTCGGGCGTGAACTCCAGAATATTCGCGCGATGAAATTCGTTCGGATGCGTATCGGGATCGTTCACATTTGATGCCGAGCCAACAGAAACGAACAGCTTTGTGCCGTCGGGTGAGAACGCGAGATCGCGCGTCCAATGCCCGCCGCCGCTGGGAATACTTGGAATGACGGTTTGCGCCGCGCCCGAGGCTTCCAACTCGCCGCTGTGATACGGAAAGCGAACCACGGAATTGGTGTTTGCTACATACACCCATTGCGGATTGTTGCCGACCGGATAGAACGCAATGCCAAAAGGCCGCGTCAAACCCGTCGCGAACACCGAGCGCTGCTGCGGCTTACCATCGCCTGTGATTCCGCGGAAAATATCAACTTTGCCGTCATAGCTATCGGCCAGGAAGAGGTCGCCGTTCGGCGCCGTCCGAAGCTCTCGCGGGCCTTTCATCCCGTCGTTTGCATACACGGCTACCTGAAATCCCGGCGGGACCTTCGGCCATGCATCGGCGGGACGTGGAACCTCTGTTGGCCCGTTGTTCGATGATTGAGTTGCGTACGGTTTGGGAAGGTCCGCAACCGTGATCTTGCGAAAATCTCCTGGCTTTTCCGTGCGGTAATCATCGAACACGGCTTGGCCGGTAATGACGTTCCGAACGTCCGAAGTATCTGGCCTGGATTTGGCGGCGCAAATCAACAACGCCGCGCCTGCTGCGGTCGCCGCCAAGGCGACCCATCGAAGTGTCTTCATTCTTTTTCCTCCTGCCCTTTGTTGAGACTCCGCAGCTCCGCCAGCGGTAACCGGCCAGTATAAATCGCCATGCCGATTGCGCAATGCAGGCCCATACGGAGCAGTGTTTCTACATCTTGCATGGTGGTGATACCGCCTGCCGCGATCAGCTCATGCGACGTGCGTTTCCGAAGATTTTCGAACCACGCCATGTCGGTGCCCTGCAGCATCCCCTCTTTATCGACGTACGTGCACAGGAATCCGGAGCAATATGGTTCGAGTGCCGGAATCAGATCCTGGGCCGTCGAGGCGGTGGATTCCTGCCACCCTCGAATGACCACTCGCCCGGCTTTGGTATCGAGTGCAATGGTGATCCGCTCCGGTCCAATCTCGTCCGCCAGCGAACTTAGAAACTCGCTGTTCACGCCGCCATTAAAGAATGCAGCCGTTCCCACGATGACTCGATAGGCGCCGCGGCGAAGCAGCTCCTGGGCGCGTTCTACCGTTCTGATACCGCCGCCCGCGCGAATCGCCGCACGGCCCGCCAGGTATTCGATGATCGACGCATTCGACCCGCGATCCATGGCCGCGTCGAGGTCGATGACTTGAATCTGATCGAATCCCGCGAATTGCTGAAGCATGTCATCTATCGGCGCACCTTCGAGAGCCTTCTCGCGGCCTTGCACAAGCTGCACCACTTTTCCGTCCATCAGGTCGATGCAGGGAATGATCATGCCGCCGGCCGCACGGGAACATGCGCCTCCATCAACGCTAACTTCAAATCCGCAACCGTGTATTTGCCGTAATGAAAGATAGACGCGGCCAGCGCCGCATCGGCTTTGCCCTCTGTTAGAACCGCAACGAAATGTTGCGCCGTGCCCGCTCCTCCCGATGCGATCACCGGAATCCCCGTGGCGTTCACGACCGCTCGCGTCAGTGTGCAATCGAATCCGGTCTCGACGCCGTCGGTGTCCATCGACGTCAGCAAAATCTCACCAGCCCCGAGCCCTTCTCCTTCGCGAGCCCATTCAACGGCATCGATGCCTTCGTCCTGGCGTCCACCTTTGGTATACACGTTCCACCGGACTGTACCCATGCGGCGTGCGTCGATGGCCAGCACCACTGCTTGGGCGCCAAATTCCAGGCTCAGCTCGCGGATCAATTCAGGACGGCGTACGGCCGCCGTATTCACGCTCACTTTGTCGGCGCCCGACAGAATGATTTTCCGCGCGTCTGCCACGCTCCGGATGCCGCCGCCCACCGTGAGCGGAATGAAAACTTCGCGGGCCGTACGAGCGACCACATCGGCGAGAATTTCGCGCGCATCGCTGGAAGCCGTGATGTCCAGAAACACCAGCTCATCGGCACCTTGCGCGTTGTAGCGTCCCGCGAGTTCGACTGGATCGCCTGCATCGCGCAGCCCGATAAAATTGATGCCTTTCACGACGCGGCCTGCCGTGACATCGAGGCACGGAATGATGCGTTTTGCGAGCATCAGACTTCGAGAAAATTCCGGACCACCCGCAAGCCCACCGGCCCCGATTTCTCCGGATGAAACTGCACTCCGTATACATTTTCCTCTTCGAGAAGCGCCGTATAGGGATTGATGTACGTGCACGTTGCCGCGGTGGCGTTGACGACTGGAGCGTAGTAACTGTGGGCAAAGTAAGTAAACGTCTCGCCCTCGAGACCTCGCAGTAACCGGCAAGCTTTCCGCTGCTCCAGAGAATCCCAGCCCATGTGGGGAATGCGAGCGTCGCCGACAAAGCGTTTCACCGTTCCGGAAAACACGCCGAGCCCGGCACTCCCCGGAGCTTCTTCGCTCCCGTCGAACAGGCATTGCAGCCCGACGCAGATCCCAAGAAACGGCACGCCGTTTTGAATTCGCTCTAGCATCGGCTCGCGCAGCCCCAGCGCATCGATGGTCCGCACCATCTGTCCGAAGTGCCCCACTCCCGGCAGAATGATTTTCTTCGCCTTGCGGACGACCTCCGGCCGATTCGTGATTTCGTATTCGGCGCCCAGAGCTTCGAGCGTGTTCTGTACCGACCGCAAATTGCCCGCTCCGTAATCGACCACCGTCGTCATAAAAGGCCTTTCGTGGATGGCAGCTGCTCTTTGAGTCGCTCATCGGTCGAGCAGGCAAAACGCATCGCGCGTGCGAGGCATTTGAAAATCGCCTCGACTTTGTGGTGATTCGAGCGGCCGTAGAAAACTTTGGCGTGCAGGTTCGCTCCGGCGTGCTGCACAAATCCGCCGAAGAAGTCTTCAAGCAATTCCGCCTGGAGATCGCCCACATGCACCACATTCACCTGCTGGTCATACACCAGCGCAGCGCGCCCGCCTAGGTCGACGGCGACCAACGCGAGAGACTCATCCATCGGTGTTACGAAATAGCCCGCGCGGTTGATCCCTCGCCGGTCGCCCAACGCTTTTGCGAACAGATCGCCCAAAACGATCCCGGTGTCCTCCACCGTGTGATGCTGGTCGACGTCTAAATCGCCGCGTGCGGAAAGCTCGAAGATCGAATGCTCCATGTTTTGCAAATAACTCGAGCATGTGATCCAGAAAACGAATGCCCGTCGAGATCTTGTACTGGCCCGTGCCTTCAATCACCAAAGATCCGGTGATCTGCGTCTCATTCGTATTGCGCTCAACCGCCGCTTGCCTCATGCTGTCGCGTGGTCGAGTAGCGCTTCCACTTCATTGATGTGTGAAAGAACCACGAACGCCCCGGAATCTTTGAGGAGGCCGGCGATTTCCGCATGCCGGGGATTATCGCGCGTTGAAACCCCGATGAAAGGAACGCCGGCAGATGCCGCGCTTCGAGCATCGTCCACGGTATCGCCTAAATACCAGAGGTTCTGATTCGGATACTCCTGTCGGATCAGTTCCAGACCATCGGGCGCCGGTTTCGGATTCGCAACGGATTCGTCGGTAACTAGAGGTTGGAATCGAATATGCCTGGCGTGCCGCCCGAGCGTCACATCTGCTTCATATTTCGCGCGGCCTGTAAATATGGCAAGCGACGCGCGTTTCGCTAATCGCTCCAGCAAACCTTCTTCCGGCATCCATTTCTCGTAGCGGATAAGACCATCGCCGTTTTCGCCAAGAAAGACATGATTGAAATATTCCACGACATCGGCGTATTCGGCCTTCTTCCCGCGATCGAAAATCAGCCGCTGCGACAGCAGCCAATCGTTGTTCCAGCCTCCCGCGCTCTTGAAATTCTGAATCTCGTCGCGCGTCACCGTCTCGCCCGTAAAATGCCGCACCGTCTCCCGTGTCGCCTCCCAATACGAATCCGTTGCGGTCACCAGGACGCCGTCCATATCGAAAACGAGCACGTCTGGGCGGCATTGCTTTAGATCTGCCAAATCTGCTCCAGCTCATCGAGGAAGCGTTGAATCTGGTCGCGCGTCCCCACCGTCACGCGCACCCGGCCCGGGAGTTCATGGCTGCGGTCGCGCACCAGAACGTTCCGGTTCTTGAGCTCGTCACGAATTTCCGCGGCCCGTTCTCCCGCCTCAAACAACACGAAATTCGCCTGGCTCTTTATGTACGGAATGTTCAGCCGCTCTAAACCCACATACAGCAGCTCCCGCGCAGCCAATACCTCCAGAACATACTCTTCGACGAATTGCTGGTCCTGCACGGCAATGCGAGCTGCCATGGCGGCCAGCGCATTCACGCTATAGGGCGATTGCGCTTTTCGGACATACTCCATGTTGGCCGAATTTGAAAACAGGCATCCGCAACGCATTCCCGCCATGCCATATGTTTTTGAAAATGTCCGGCTCACAAACAGATTGCTGTACTCCGCGATCAGCGGCAGCACAGTCATGCCGCTGAATTCGTAATAGGCTTCATCGACAAACAACGCGGCGTGCGAGGCTTGCTTTGCAATTTGTGCGAGTGCGTCGACATGCGTTCCTGTTCCGGTCGGGTTGTTTGGATTGCTAATGAAAATGGCTCGCGTCTGTGGTGTGATGCGCTCCAGAATCTCTTCAAGCGGGAACGCCAAGGTTCCCGGGCGGTAATCTACTTCAACCGGCGTTGCGCCTGCCAGCTCACTATAGAACCGATACATCGCGTATGAAGGCCGCAACAGCAGCACGTCATCCTGCTCATTCACATACGTGTTCACCAGCAGGTGAATGGCTTCATCCGTTCCGTTCGTCAGCGTCAGCTCATCGGTAGCGGCGCCAAAGAAGCGGGACAAATCCTCCAGCGCATGATCGTATTCCGGATAGATGCTCAGATCGGCCGCGGTTAAATAGCGTTTGATGAAATCTAGAACGTGCGGCGGAGCGCCCACGGTGTTCTCGTTGAAATCCAGCCGCAGCTTGTTCCTGCGGCCGCCGGTCGGTGGATGGTAGGGCGCCATCCGCAAAACGGCCTCTCGCGGTTTCAGCGTCTGCTGCTCCGGTATGCGCTCGACTGCTTCCACAGCGTCGTCCACCGGCGATTTAGTTGCCAAAACGAACCTCCACGGCGCGTGCGTGCGCCTCTAAACCTTCCGCGCGAGCCAGCGTTGCGATCGCCGGCGCCAGTTCGCGAAGCGCCGGTCGCGACAACTCTTGAATCGCGATCACCTTTACAAAATCCGCGGTCGAAAGCCCGCCCCGCAACCGGGATGCGCCGCCCGTAGGCAGCACATGGCTGGGACCGGCCGCGTAATCACCCGCCGATTCCGGCGATCCGGGCCCAGAAAGACAGTCCCGGCATTTTGAATTTTCGGGAGCAGTGACGAATCATATAAACTCAAATGCTCCGGCGCGAACAGATTCGACAGCTTCACTCCTACATCCATGTTAGGAACTATGAAAATGAATCCGCAGTCGTCGATCGACTGTCGCGCCACCCGGGCAGTCGGAAGCGAAGCCAGTTGCGCCTCGATTTCCGTGGCCACCTTATTCGCCAGCTCTTCCGAGGTCGTCACCAAACCCGCGGTCGCAACAGTATCGTGTTCCGCTTGCGCCAGCATATCGGCGGCAATGACTTTCGGATCGCCGTTGGACGTGAGAATGAGAATCTCGGTCGGTCCTGCAACGAAATCGATCCCGACCTCGCCCGCCAGCAGCTTTTTCGCAGCCGCTACATACGCATTCCCTGGACCTACAATGCGATCCACGCGAGGAATTGTCTCGCGTTCCGAGCGCCATGGCCGCAATCGCTTGCGCTCCGCCCACGCGATACACCTCTTGTATGCCGAGCATCTGGGCGCACCCCAGCACTTCTGTCGAAGGCCTGGGCGAAGTCACACAAATGCGGCGTACGCCGGCTGTTTGAGCAAGCACCGCTGTCATTAATAAGGTCGAAGGAAGCGGATAGCGTCCTGACGGCACATAACATCCCACCGCCTCAAGCGGCCGGATCATCCAGCCGAGCTTGCGGCCCGGAGAAAATTCTTCAAAGCGCTCGCGCGGCAACTGCGCTTCCGCAAATTCCCGGATGTTGCGGATAGCCATTTCGGCAGCGCGGCTTACCTGCGGACACATCGCTTCCGCCGCGCGTGCGATTTCAGCCTCGCTGACGGCCAGCGGCGCCTCGCCAAGCTGATCCAGCTCGCGCGCATAGCGAAGTAATGCGCTATCTCCCTCGCTTCGGATGTCCGCGATGATGCGGCGCGCCGTCTCCTCGTGGGCCGCTCCCGGATAGCGCGGCCGCTTGGCGATCAGCCGTTCATCCCCATGAAAAATCCGGATCATTCGCTCCTACAGCACGATCTTGTTCAGCGGATACTCGACAATTCCCTGCGCGCCCGCTTCTTTGAGCCTCGGGATGATGTTCCGCACCGTCGTCTCTTCCAAAATCGTGTTCACCGCGACCCAGGCTTCATCGCTTAATTGTGAGATGGTCGGATTCTTCAACGCGGGCAGCACAGAAAGCACCGCCGCCAAATCATCCCTCCGGACATTCAGCATCAAGCCGACGTTGCCCAGTGCGTTCATGGCGCCTTCCAGTAGCAGCTTCACGTCTTCCAGTTTGCGGCGCTTCCAGCCGTTCGCCCAAGCGTCTACGTTGGCGATGAGCTGCGTATTCGATTCCAGTACCGTTTCTAAAATCCGCAGCTTATTGGCGCGCAGCGAAGAACCGGTCTCCGTCACTTCGACAATCGCGTCCGCCAATTCAGGCGGCTTCACTTCCGTAGCGCCCCAACTGAACTCGACTTTCGCCTGTACGCCCTTGCGCGCCAGATACCGCTTGGTCGTGCACACCAGCTCGGTCGCGATCACCTTCCCTTCCAAGTCTTCCACGCTTCGATACGGCGAGGACTCCGGAGCCGCCAGCACCCAGCGCACCTTCCCAAAGCTTTGCTTGGCGTAGATCAGGTCCGCGACCGTCTCGACGCGCGCTTCGTTCTCTTCCACCCAATCGCGGCCGGTGAGGCCAGCGTCCAGCACGCCGTCTTCGACATAACGGGCCATTTCCTGTGCTCGGATCAGCATGCATTCAATCTCGGAATCGTCGATCGACGGGAAAGTAGCTGCGGCTGCTGGTCGTGATGTTAAATCCGGCGCGCCGGAACAGATCGATGGTCGCGTTTTCCAGACTGCCCTTCGGTATCCCGAGCTTCAATTCATTGCTTCGCTCCATAAATTGCGTCCGGATCGTACACTTTTGTTTCCGTTTCCGTCCACACTCCATCGCGTAAAGTGCGGTAAAAGCAGCTTTCGTATCCGTTATGGCAGACACCCGGCCCGCGCGGCTCCACTTGTACCAGCAGCGCGTCGCCGTCACAATCCGTTGCGATCGATTTGAGTAGTAGATAATGCCCTGACGTCTCGCCCTTGGTCCACAACTTCTTGCGGGACCGGCTGAAGAATGTCACGCGTCCTGTTGCGACCGTTTTTTCGAAAGCTTCGCGATTCATGTAGCCCACCATCAGCACGCGTCGCGTTGCCGCATCCTGCACGACCGCAGTAATCAATCCATTTTGTTTGTCGAAATCGAGAAGTTCGTCCATTCATGCCTTAACAAAAAAGCCCGCCGTGGGGCGGGCCGTTCGCGATTCTGAAACTGAAAAATAAACGCGAGACTCGCCTTCTACCCGATCCCGGATGATGAAGATGGCGAGAAGCGTTCACGATCGTCAAACCGCAGTATAGCAAGGCTGCGAAACTGGCATGCCTGGCCGCGCAAACAATTTAGGCGAAAATGGTCTGTGAATGGAAAGATCTGTGGAAAAATTTTCGGAATCGCTCGATCTGACGTCGCATTCGCTTCCGGCTGTGGAAGGAAACTTCCTCCGGAATTTTGTGACTTCGCCTTGGGCCGCGTTGTTTCGGTTAAACGTTAGTCGGGTCCCCTGTATGGCCGTTCGTGATATAGGCATCGATCAGTCCCTGCCCGACAATATCGATGCCGAACGCTTCGTGCTCGGCGCGATTATGAGCAGCGACACCGCATTTTTGCAGGTTGCGGGCACGCTCAATGCCGACGATTTCAGCCTAGAAAAGCACAAGCGCATCTTCCTGCGCATGAGCGAGCTGCACGAGCGCGGGGAGAAAATCGATCGCGTCACTCTCGCCAACGAGCTGATGAAGCAGGGACAGCTTCAATCCGTTGACGGGCTCAGCTATCTGGTTTCGCTCGACGACGGCCTTCCGCAGCTCTACAATCTCGACGGTTACGTCTCCATCGTCAGCGAGAAATCGCTGTTGCGCCGCATCATCACGGTTTCTCAGGACACCATCAATCGCTGCTTCACCTGCTCAGGAAGAGCCCACTCAGATTCTGGGCGCCGTCGAAGAAGCGTTCATGAAGCTGGGCGACGTTCAATCCAGGACGTCGCTTGCCAGCCCCGCGCAGATCCTGACCGAGTATGAAGGCGGAATCAACGCCTTTCTCGATACCAGCAAGCGGATCAAGGGCATCAGCACTGGCTTTCTAAAGTTTGATGAAATGACCGGCGGGTTGCGTGAAGGGGAGTTGTTCATTCTCGCGGCCCGCCCGGCCATGGGCAAAACCGCCCTCGCTTTGAATATGGCCCAGCACGTCGCATCGGCCCAGACAAATCCAAAAGCGGTAGCGGTCTTCTCGCTCGAAATGTCGAAAGAGTCGCTTCTCACGCGTATGCTGTGCGCCTCCGCTCGCGTCGATCAGCAGCGCTTCCGCGCCGGTTACCTCAATGCCGATGAGCGTCGCTTGCTGCAGGAATCCATGTATCGCCTGGTCGAATCGCCGCTATTCATCGACGACACCGCCGGCACAAACCTCATGGACGTGCATTCCAAGCTCCGGCGTTTGCAGACCGAGCACGAGCTTGGGCTGGTGGTCATCGATTATCTCCAGTTAATGCAGGGGCGCGGCCGCTTCGAAAATCGGGTGCAGGAGATCAGTTCGCTTTCGCGCGGTCTAAAGCTCATGTCCAAGGAGCTGCGTGTTCCGTTTCTCGTTCTGTCGCAGCTCAGCCGTGCACCGGAAAGCCGCCCTGGCGATCATCGGCCGATGCTCAGCGACCTTCGCGAGTCCGGGAGCATCGAGCAGGACGCCGATCTGGTGGCCTTCATCTTCCGCGAAGAAGTGTACCGGCCCGACAAAGAAAGTCTGAAGGGCTTGGCGGAGCTGATCGTCGCCAAGCAGCGCAATGGCCCCACCGGCCGTCTCAAACTGGCGTTCCTCAATCGATACACGAAATTCGAGAACCTGGCCAGCGACACCGGCGAAGACGACGCGCCCTTCGAATAACGGCTACCCCTGGTTCAGCCCTCTAGAAGCGCAGACAAATCTTTCCGAAATGCTGCTGCGTCTCCATGTAGCGAAGCGCGCTTTGAACATCGGTCCAATCGAATACCCGATCGATCGTAGGATGAATGCGATGAAATTCCATTGCGCGTATCAGTCGTTCAAACATCGCGCGCGATCCGACATAGATTCCCTGCACGCGGACGCTGCTCATCAGGAGTGAGATCGGGGCAATGCTCGGAGCCGCGCCGCTGAGCACGCCGATGACGCTCACCACGCCTTCCGTGCGAACCGCTCGCAACGACTTGGGCAGTGTGTCACTGCCGCCCACCTCGACGACATTGTCCACACCCTGCCCGTTCGTCAGTTTGCGAACCTCTTCTTCCCAATTCGGCTTACTTCGGTAATTCACCGTCTCGCTCGCGCCTAATGCTTTGACGCGCTCGAGTTTTTGATCGCTGCTCGAGATCACAATCGTCCGCAGACCGGCAGCGTGCGCGAGCTGAAGCGCGAAAACGGAAACGCCGCCCGTTCCCTGGATCAAAACCGTGTCGCCCGGAACGGTTGCGACATGTTTCGAACAACGCATGCCAGGCCGTGACGGCTGCGCACGGAAGAGTGGCCATTTCCTCATCGCTGAGAAAATCCGGAGTCCGGACTAGTCCCTGTTCGGCAAAAACGGCAAACTCCCGTAGTACACCATCGATTCCGCCGCCCAATGCGGATGCGCCCTTCTCGCGGGTAAGCGGCCCTTCAATCCAGGTCTGCATGAAACAAGCCGCAACCCGATCGCCCTTCTTAAACCGGGTCACGCCCGGACCAATCTCCTCGACCACCCCGCTTCCATCCGATAGCGCCGTCATGGGACGCTTCAGCTTCGGGTTGTACACGCCTTTGACCACCATGTAGTCGCGATAATTCAATGAGGCCGCGGTCATCCGCACCAGCACCTCAAACGATCCGGGCGCCGGCCGCTCTTTTTCGACCGGCTTCAGATTTCCGATTCCGAATTCCTGAATGTCAAACGACTTCATGGGTCAGTGTGCTCGTGAACTCGATAAGCTGCTCCAGCTTCCGCTTGGCCGCTCCAGTGTCGATGGACTGCACTGCGCTCGAAACTGCAGTTTTGAGATCGGGCGCCCGGCCTGCTACCAGAAGCGCCGCCGCCGCATTCACCACCACGACGTCGCGGCGCGGTCCCGTCTCTCCATCCAGAACCAAGCGAACGATGTTCGCATTCAGTTCAGGATCTCCTCCCTGCAGATCCTCGATCGAAGCCTGGGGTACGCCAAAATCGCCAGGCGACCATCGGCCTTTCTGAACGCGTCCATCCTCCACCTGGAAAACGGTGGTGTGCGCGGTCGTGGTGATCTCATCCAAGCCATCCGCGCCATGTACGACGAAAGCGCGCTGAGTGTTGAGCCGCGCGGATGCTTGCGCCAGCATCTCTGCCGCCCGTACAGAGAAAGCTCCGATTAGCTGTACACGCGCTTGCACCGGATTAGTCAATGGCCCGAGCAGATTGAAAATCGTTCGTCCTTTCAGCAGTAGTCGCGCCTCTTGCGCGTGCTTCACCGCAGGATGCAGCAGAGGCGCATACAGAAACCCGATGCCCGTCTGCCGAATGCAGTCAGTCACCTGTTGTGCCGAGAGAGTCACCGGTACGCCTAGCGCTTCCAAGACATCCGCGCTTCCACACTGGCTGGTAATGCGCCGATTCCCGTGTTTCGCGACGCGTAAACCCGTACCTGCAATCACGAAAGCGGTCGCCGTTGAAACGTTGAACGAACCGGTGCTGTCGCCGCCCGTGCCGCACGTGTCCACGATCGGCTGCTCGGTCTGATCGATTTCTATCGGCTCGCTCATGTCCCGCAGCGCGCTCGCGAAACCCACCAGCTCCGCCACGGTTTCCCCTTTTCTCCGGAGAAAGCTCAAAACTTCCGTGATGCCTTCGGTCGTCATCTCACCGGACAGCATGCGGCGCATCAGGTCGTACGCTTCCTGCTGCGTCAGGTGAACAAAATTCCGAAAGGGAAGGTGGGACATGCTTCCGTGACTCACCGCGCCGCTTGCTCTCGCGGTCCTCGCTCCAGAACTTTGCATTTACGGTCTTGCACCCAGAATAGAAACCCCGCTCTTGACGTCAAGAATACATTGTGAACTACTCATTTGGGACAAGCCGCCAATTAAAGCTGCGGTTCCGCTACGCTAGAAGGCAAGGTTCCCATCTTGCTCGTCGTCATGAAGGCCCAGGCTGGCCCCCAGGAAATCGCACGCGTTTGCGAACGCATTGAAACTCTCGGCTTGCAGCCGCACATCATTCCAGGCGAGCAGCGCACCGCGATCGGGATCACGGGTAATCACGGGCCCATCGATGCTGCCGAATTTGAAGGACTGCCCGGTGTAGCGGAGGCCATTCGAGTTTCCAAACCTTACAAACTCGTGAGCCGCGAAACCAAGCCCGAAAACACGGTCGTTTTCGTGAACGGCACTCCGGTAGGTGGGGCCGAAATCACCCTGTGCGGCGGTCCTTGTTCTGTCGAAAGCCGGGACCAGATCCTCGAAGCCGCTCACGCCGTCAAACAGGCTGGCGGGCAGTTGCTCCGCGGTGGCGCGTATAAGCCCCGCACATCGCCCTACAGCTTTCAGGGACTCGGTGAGGAAGGCCTGCGCTATCTGGCCGACGCTCGCGAAGAGACTGGTCTCGGCATCGTCACGGAAGCCATCGATGTGGAAACGTTCGAGCTTGTCGAGCATTACGCCGATTGCATCCAGATCGGCGCGCGCAACATGCAGAACTTTTCGCTGCTCCGCCGCGCCGGCCGTTCCCGCAGACCCATTCTGCTCAAACGCGGTATGTCCTCCACGCTGGAAGAATTTCTCATGGCGGCCGAATACATCCTCGCAGACGGAAATTACAGCGTCATTCTTTGCGAGCGCGGCGTGCGTACTTTTGCCGACCACACCCGCAACACGCTCGATCTCAGCGTCGTTCCAGCCGTGCAGGCTCTCAGCCATCTGCCCATCATCGTCGATCCAAGCCATGGCACCGGCAAGCGCGACAAGGTGATTCCTATGGCGCTCGCCTCCATCGCGGCGGGAGCGTCCGGCCTTATCGTCGAGATGCATCCCGCCCCCGAACGCGCCCTGTCGGATGGCTATCAATCTCTCGATCCGCAACAGTTCGCCGAGATGGCGGACGACTGCCGCGCCTTTGCCGAACTGCTGGCCTCGCGCCGCCGAACACCCGTTGCTGTGGGCTAGTTCTTTTCGCCTCCCGAGCTAAACTAACGGTTTGGCCTTAATCGGGCACTGCTCACGATCAAGCGCCCAGTCCATCTATGAAAATCCATGAGTACCAGGCGAAAGCGATTCTCGCCAAGTACGATGTCCCCGTCCCTCGCGGTGAAGTCGCCTACACCGTCGAGGAAGCCGAAGCGGCCGCTAAGAAAATCGGCGGTAGCGTCGTCGTCAAGGCTCAGATCCATGCCGGTGGCCGCGGCAAAGGAGGCGGCGTCAAGATCGCAAAGAATGCGGTCGACGCGGCCGAAATCGCCAAAAAAATGCTCGGCATGACGCTCGTCACTCACCAGACCGGACCCGAAGGCCGCGTCGTGCAGCGCCTGCTCATCGAAGAAACGCTTCCGATCGAGCGAGAGCTTTATCTCGGCATTGTTCTCGACCGGGCCCTCGGCGACTCCGTGTTCATGGCTTCAGAGGCGGGCGGAGTGGAGATCGAAGAGGTCGCGGCCAAAACCCCTCAGCTCATCCTGAAAGAAGCGCTGTTTCCGGGGATTCCGCTGCAGCCCTTTCAGGCCCGCAAGCTGGCCTATGGCATGAATATTCCTGCAACCAGCGCCAATGCCGCTGCCGCCGCCATGATCGCGCTCTCGAAAGCCTATGACGCAATCGATGGCTCGCTTGCCGAAATCAATCCGTTCATCCTGACAAAGGACGGCAAGGTGTATGCGCTGGATGCCAAGGTCAACCTCGACGACAACGCGCTTTATCGCCACAAGGATCTGCTCGAGCTGCGCGACCTGAATGAAGAAGATCCCCTGGAAGTCGAGGCCTCCCGCTTCGGTTTGAATTACATCAAGCTCGATGGCAACATCGCCTGCATGGTCAACGGGGCCGGACTCGCGATGGCGACCATGGACATCATCAAGTACGCTGGCGGCCAGCCCGCGAATTTCCTCGATGTCGGTGGCGGAGCGAGCGCGGAGCAAGTCAAAAACGCCTTCCGCATTCTTCTCTCCGATCCGAGCGTCAAAGCGATTTTGATCAACATCTTCGGCGGCATTCTACGCTGCGACACGCTCGCGAACGGCGTCGTTGCGGCGGCCCGCGATCTCGGAATCAAAATTCCCGTCGTGATCCGGATGGAGGGTACTAATGTCGAGCTCGGGCAAAAAATTCTGAAGGAATCGGGATTCAATTTCACCGTCGCCGACGGCATGAAGGACGCCGCGGACAAGGTGGTGAGGCTGGCACAATGAGCGTTCTTGTCAACGAAAACACCAAGGTTCTGTTCCAAGGGTTCACCGGCCGCGAAGGCAGCTTTCACGCCGAGCAGGCCATCAACTACGGAACCAAAGTAGTCGGCGGCACAACCCCCGGCAAAGGCGGACAGAGGCATCTGGACCGCCCTGTGTTCAACACCGTGGAAGAAGCCGTCACCGAGACCGGCGCGAATGCATCGGTCATCTTCGTTCCACCTCCGTTCGCCGCGGACGCCATCATGGAAGCCGCCGATGCCGGCCTGCCGCTAGTGGTGTGCATCACCGAAGGCATTCCCATCAACGACATGGTTCGCGTATGGGCGTACCTGAAAAACAGGCCGGCGACGCGCCTCATCGGCCCGAATTGTCCTGGCGTGATCACTCCCGGCAAATGCAAGATCGGCATCATGCCAGGCCATATCCACAGGCCCGGCCACGTCGGCATCGTCTCGCGCTCAGGCACGTTGACGTATGAGGCGGTCGGTCAATTGACGAGGCTGGGAATCGGCCAATCGACTTGTATCGGAATCGGCGGCGATCCCATCGTCGGCACCAACTTCACGGAAGCCGTCAAGCTCTTCAATGAAGATCCGGACACGCACGCGATCATTCTGATTGGCGAAATTGGAGGAAATGCGGAAGAGGCCGCCGCCGCATTCGTGAAATCGCACGTGCGAAAGCCGGTGGTCGGCTTCATCGCCGGGCAAACCGCGCCTCCTGGACGCCGCATGGGTCACGCCGGCGCCATCATTTCCGGCGGATCGGGCAAAGCGGAAGATAAGCTGGCCGCCATGCGCGCTGCCGGCATTGTGGTCTGTCCGTCGCCGGCCCTGATGGGCGAAATGATGCAACAGGCGCTCGCGGGACAACGAACATGAAAGAACGCACTTTCGGGATCATTAAACCCGACGCCGTCGCAAGCGGCCACACGGGCGCCATTCTGGCCCTCCTCGAACAAAACGGGTTTCGGATCGCAGGCATGAAAATGCTGCGTCTCTCGAAGGCCCAGGCAGAGGCTTTTTACGCGGTTCATAAGAACCGCCCCTTTTTCCCCGGCCTTGTTCAATTTATGACCGAGGGCCCGGTCGTGGTTCTCGCGCTGGAGCGTGAGGATGCGGTCGCCAAGTGGCGCGACCTTATGGGCGCCACCAACCCGGCCAACGCCGCTGAAGGAACGATCCGGAAGCGTTTCGCAGAAAATATTGAGCGCAATTCGGTTCACGGCTCCGATGCGCCCGAAACCGCTGCCGAGGAAATCCCGTTCTTCTTCACTGCGGCTGAGCTGCTCTGAAACACTGCTTTCGAAAACACAAGCGGCGCTCCAGTCACAAACCCAGTGACCAGGCGCCGCCAGCAAAAATAAATTAAGTTCTAAACTAAGCTACTTTGCTTTCCAAAGAGGGCATGTCCAGAGCGTTGGCCAGGGCCTTCTTCGTTTTTTCCGCCAGGTTCCGCAGACGAGCGTGTTTCGGCCGGCTCAGCCGTTTTTCAACACTCCGGCGGGCCCGCAATAACCGGATGCGCACAGCCGTTTCAGACCAGCCATGCTGCCGCGCAATCTCCTGCACTTTGTACCCTTCAATATAATGTCCTTCGAGGACCACGCGGTCATTAGGCTTGCAGTCGCCGAGAATCCGTTTGACATCGATGGCAGCCACGTTCATCCGAGGCGGGGCCTGCAATTCCGGCAGCGTCTGCGTCTGCGGTTCGCGCCGCAGGAAGGTTCGATGAATATTGAGAGCAATGCTGTTGGTCCAGGTAAGTACCAAATTTGGATCCCGGAGCTGCTCTCTTCGTTCCCATCCTTTGGCCCACGCTGCTTGTGCCGTATCGAGCGCCGCATCGTAAGAAAGACCCCGCGACACTAAGAACCGCACCGTGAGATTAAACCCGCGTTGATAGGCCTTGCCGTATTCTTCTGTTGTCATTTAGTTCCACCGCTCCCTAGTTGTTCTTTATTATTTATTCCCGCCCAAACCGCACGAACGGGAGGCGATGACCTCTTGCGATCATCTTGTTCGGTGACCAATTGCTATCACCTACGGCGTAGTGTTAGGCAGTTTTGCTGCCACCGGCGGTGGGCCACTGGTCGGGCACCGGAAGCGCCGGGGCAAACCATTGAGAAGGCAGCGATTGCCCGAACGCTTCACCGCAAATTAGCGAGGTACCTATTGCCGTGCCTCTCCTGCGCTAAATGAGCCAAGTGTGCAAAAATTTCTAATGCCGCTGCAAAAGAAAGAAACCTTTTTACGCAGAATGATTCCCACGGAGGATAAGCACTGACGGCCGCAATTCTCCTGAAATGCAGAGGGACTTGTGTGCCAATCGGATCTTAAACTGGCTAACCGGCAGCGTTTTTGCGCCGAGGCTGTTGACCCGCCGAAGCGAACTATTTAGTTGACGCGTCGGTTGGTTTCGGAGCGGGAGTTTCCACTTTATCGTGCTCCTCGCTACCCGCCTTCATGCTGTCCCGGAATGATCGAATCCCTTTACCCAGCCCCTGTCCCAGTTCCGGCAGCTTCTTCGGACCGAAGATAAACAGAGCGACCACCAGAATGATCAGCAAATGCGAGGGCTGGAATAATCCGTCAAACATGAGGTTTCTCCCTGCGGAGGGATGGTGCGGCGTCCGTCCGGTATTTTCAGTATATATGACGAGCGCTCAACGGAATAGTGTTATGGCTGGTCTCCGGACGGCTGCGCCTCCACTCCGCGATACGAATCCATTAGGCACGTGTTGACATCGTTCCGAGGCTCCGCTATAGTTCTGAAGTACTGAACTATCAACGAGTTGACGCCCGTTTTGAACGCCGAAGAGGTTGAGATTTTTGCTTTTAATAGCGGTGAACTCCCGGTTCTCGAATTGTGGGGAACTCCCGCTAAGGTTAAGCCACGAGAATGTCCGGTCCATCTGATGAACCCATCGAGCTCGCTACCGTCGTAGATGGCGCCGATTATCAGGCTTTCATCGACGATTACAGTAGTCACTTCGCGGCC
Organism: uncultured Acidobacteriaceae bacterium; assembly: GCA_963722935.1. Taxonomy (GTDB): domain Bacteria; phylum Acidobacteriota; class Terriglobia; order Bryobacterales; family Bryobacteraceae; genus Bog-105. Next base: position 812,357 of record CAVROY010000008.1, read on the forward strand.
AACGACCACGAAGTCATACACGGTCGTGTGCTCAGTGTCAGCGATAAAGAAGTCATAGTCGACATCGGCCGCAAAAGCGAAGGCTTGGTTCCAGCCTCGCAATTTCCATTCATCGAAGGTAAGCCCGCCGTTAAACCCGGTGATGTGATCGAGGTGATGTTCGACCGCATGGGCGAACCCGTCGAAGGTTACATCCTCCTCTCTTACGAACGAGCGCATCGTCTGCAGATCTGGGACGATCTGGAAAAAGCGGCGGCTGCCGGAACGCCCGTGACAGGGCGCATAGTCGGAAAAGTGAAAGGTGGACTGGCTGTCGATATCGGCGTAGTTGCCTTTTTGCCGGGCTCGCAGATCGACATCCGCCCCATTCATAATCTCGATCCCTACGTGGGCCGCGACCTCCATGTCCGCGTTCTAAAGCTGAACCGCAAGCGCGGTAATGCGGTCGTTTCACATCGGGTTCTGCTGGAAGAAGAGCTGCTGGCCAGGAAATCCCAGGCATTGGCCAGCATTGAAGAGGGCGGGGAAGTCACAGGTGTGGTCAAGAACCTGACCGACTATGGTGCCTTCATCGATCTGGGTGGTATCGACGGCCTCCTGCATGTCAGCGATTTGAGCTATGGCAATGTGACCCACCCGTCCGAGGTTGTGCACGTCGGCGATCGAGTCACCGCCAAAGTTTTGAAATTCGATCGCGAAAAAGAGCGCATTTCGTTGGGCCTGAAGCAAATGCTCCCGGACCCGTGGTTCGAAATCGAGAAAAATTATCCGCCTCAAAGCCGCGTAGTCGGGCGCGTCGTCAGCATCACCGATTACGGCGCCTTTGTCGAGCTGGAGCCCGGCGTCGAAGGTCTGATCCACATCTCGGAAATGACCTGGAGCCGCCGCATGAAACACCCCACCAAGGTTGTGCGTGTGGGTGATCGCATCGAAGCCGTGGTTCTTGAAATTAAGCCGCGCGATCGGCGAATTTCACTTGGCTTGAAACAGCTCGAACCAGACCCCTGGACCACCGTGGCGGATCGCTACAGCATCGGCTCCGTGGTCGAAGGCCGCGTTCGTAAGCTCGCCGACTTCGGCGCTTTCGTCGAGATTGAAGAAGGTGTGGACGGTCTGGTTCATGTCTCCGACATGTCTTGGACCGCGCATATCAAACATCCGTCGGAGCTGGTTAAAAAAGGCCAGGTGGTGCAAGCCGTCATCCTCAACATCGATGCCGGCAACCGCCGCCTCTCGCTCGGCATGAAGCAGCTTCAGCCGGATGCCTGGGAGACATTTTTCCGTACCCATCAAATCGGCGACATCGTGCGCGGCCGCGTTTCGCGCGCAACCGGATTTGGCGTTTTCGTTGAATTGATCCCCGGGGTCGAGGGACTTTGCCATCGCAGCGAGATTCCGGGCGAAAGCGGTAAGCGCAACAACAACAAACAAGCTGCAAAGGAGGAGCCGGCCCTCCCGATTGGCAAAGATTTGGATTTCAAAATTATCAAGATGAATGAGGCGCAGAAACGCATCGGATTGAGCATTCGCGCAATTACCGCCGACGATGAGCGAAACCGTCTCCAGGACTATAAACGCCAGGCTGCCGCGGCGACCTCCACGGTCGGCGATGCCATTAAGCAGCACAAGTCGGAAGATACAGTAAAGAACAAGCAAGGAAAAGAGACGTATGACCAAGGCTGAGCTGATCGAGGAAGTATCGAAGGTTGTCGAAATGACTCGGAAGGACTCCGAGACGATCGTAGAAACGATTTTCGACAGTATTGTGAACAGCCTCCACAAGGGAGACAAGATCGAAATTCGGGGATTCGGCAGTTTCCGCACGCGGCAGCGGCAGCCGCGCGTCGGCCGTAATCCCAAAACCGGATCGCGCGTTGAGGTGCCCTCCAAACGCATCCCGTACTTCAAGCCGAGTAAGGAACTCCGCGATCTGGTGAATCAGGCCGCGCACACCGGGCATTCCGATTCAGATCAATCCGCATCGAGCGGCGGCGGCGCAGCGCATTCTTCCCCGGCTGTGACCGATCACACGCCCTCCGGATCTTAAGCCTTCTTATGACCCATTTGTGGACGCCTTGGCGCTCCACATACATGCACAGCAAAAAGGACAAAAGCCGCTGCATTTTTTGTGAAGCGGCCGCCAGCGCCGCGGACGAGGAAAATCTGGTTGTCTATCGCGGCGAGCTCTCCTTCGTCATTCTCAACCGATATCCCTATACGAGCGGACATCTCATGATCGCTCCCTATGTCCACGTAGCGCGGCTCGCGGAAACAAGCACAGCGACCAGCGGCGAAATCATGAATATAACCCGGCAAGCCGAGGTTGCTATCGAAGCGGTCTATTCTCCCGACGGGCTCAATTTGGGGATGAATCTCGGCCAGGCGGCTGGCGCGGGAATCGAGCGGCATATCCACATGCACGTCCTTCCACGGTGGGATGGAGATGCAAACTTCATGACCAGCGTTGCTGAGACGCGCATCATTCCTGAATCGCTGTCCGATTCCTACGCCAAACTCAAAACGGCTTTCGCTACGCTTTAGCGATTGATGTCGATCTGAAGTACTGCGTCCGAATGATTGTGCCGCCAGTCCCAATACGCTTGGCGCTGCCGTTCCGATGCGTGATTCCAGTCGATATAGGCGTGATGCCGCTCCTCCCAATATTTGTGGTAAGCCCGGTCTTCGTGATCGTTCCACTCGTGATAGTCTTTGTGGTGCTTATCGTAATACCGATGATCGTCGCGATCGTGGTGATCGTCGCGATCCTGTGCACTCAAATAAACGGGAGTCATCAAGGCCACGCTCAAAGACAACGCGGTCAATATTCTTTTCATTCAGTGAAGGTCCTCCAACCTCGTAAATTAGACATGCGCGCAAGTTGCGGGTTTCGGCCGGGCATCGCCGCGGATTGCTACACGGCGCCCGGAGTAGGGTCACTAATGCTCACCGCATCACGTTGATGACTAAAGAGATTTCCTCGCGGCGGCGATTTCCCCGACCCCACTGGAATGTAGTATTTTTCATCATTCTTGGCATCGCCGCGACGCTAAGCTGTACGTCGCCCGCGGCCATCGCCAATTTTGCAGACGCGTCCGAAAAAGCCTTAGCCCAAGGGCCACCGATTTTCCGCGACCTGCACGATTCCTGTCTACGACGCCATTTAGCGGTACAGCCGATTCTACCCGCCTATCTCCCGTCCGGTTCGAAGTCGTCTGCTCCGGCTGATGTCGAGGCCGTATGTGCAGCTTTCGCGCAGCAAGGAGACGGCCTCGCCAAGGCCTCCGATGTTCTGTCCGCATATTTCCGTGCCATGCAGCAACTCGCTTCTTTCAATACATCCACCGTCAGCGCCCCGGCAGAACAGGCCGCCGAGAATGCCGCGACCGGCGCGCAGCTCAATCTCGTTCAAATCGATTCCATCGGAAAGCTCGCCGGGATCGTCACCGAGGCATTCACCGCCGGATATCGGCGCCGGCGTTTGAACGAATACCTCCGGCAGGCCGACCAGAGCATTTCCGCCGTTAGCGGGGGTTTCCAAAATATCGCCGGCAAAGATTACGAAAGCCTGCTGGTAGAGGAGCGGAGCGCGCTGGTTTTCCGTTATCGCCAGGCTGGCGACGCGACCAACAGCGCAACCATTCTGCTCCTGAACCGCGCATACGGTGACGACCTGGCCGAACTGAACCGCCACAAAGCTGCCGCCGATGCGTACGTTCAGGCACTTGCTTTAATACGCGACGGTCACCATACGCTTGCTCAAAACGCCGGCCGCTTAAACACGAAGGGGGCGGGTCTCGCGATACAGCCTTACACGGAAAAAATCGAAGCTCTGCTGCCGGTGATTGAAAAAGGATTCTAAATGTCCGCACGTCAAAGGAGCGCTTCCCATGCCCGATAGTGCCGATCAAGCACGCCAGCTAGCCGCGCTTTTCCTCGAAATGTCGCAAGCCGTGGATTCGTTTTTGAATCGCAACTTTGACCGGTTAACTCCCGCGGACCGTCAGGCGCTGGAGCAGTGGATCCAGACACTCGAAGACATTCACGATCGCTTTACCGCCGCCGCTATCCAGGCCACGCTCGATGCCATTCGGCAGGATCTCGATACCATCACTCACGTTACTGGAGAAGCCCAAACGTCGCTGCGGCATCTGAACAGCGTCGCGGAAGTCGTTAAGCTCGTCTCTGCTGCCGCGGAGCTCGCCGAGGACATCTTCATCGCCGATTACGGCGCTATTCCCCAAGCCATCAAAGACATCGTTCAAGCCATTCCGAAAAAAGCCGATGAGAATCCTTCCGGTGGAGATCAATCGGGCGCCTGACGTGCCCGAGCGGCACGCGCCGCGTTTTATCGCGACCCGGCACTCCGCCAGCTATTGCCGCGAGCGGTACTCGCGCGTATCATAGGGAATTACCTCTCATGTTCGATTGGTCACTGGACCCTCGGTCCATACTCGCGCTGCTGTGTCTCTTTACAGCATTCGTGTTTTGGAACAACGATATGTTGTTCTTCACTTTCGCCAGCATGGCGATCTGCACGCGGCTCGGTCGCGGTTCCTTCTGAGCGCCTGATCCGCCGCCGCGCGGATCCAATTCAACAAGTAGGCCTCAGCTCCTCCGGCTCAACGGCGATACGTCGTAGTGGTGCAGCAGGTCTTCGGGCCCATCGTAGATCGCGACACAGCCCGCTGCCCAAAGACTTGCCTCCGGAAAACCGCCGCTCCGTACCCCCACCGTCCGCAGCCCGGCCCTCTTGGCCGCCGCCGCGTCATGCGGGCTGTCTCCCACCACCACGATCCGCTCTTTTGGGACATTCCCTAATCGCTCGAGCGCTGCCACGAAAATATCCGGATGCGGTTTCGAGCGCTCGGCGTCCGCAGAAGAGGTTTCCACTTCCACCAGGTCCTCGATATTCGCGATCCTCTCGTAAATTTTCAACTCGTCCCCCCTTGCCGACGAGGCCAATGCGGTGCCTTGACCGTTCTGCCTCACCTTCAGGAACAGCTCGCGAACTCCTGGAAACGGTTTTACCTTCGCTAGATACTTCTCTTTGAACAACGCGCTGCGATATTCCTCCAACTGCTTTCCGTGTTCCTGTATCTCCGCCTCCTTCAGAAACACCGGTAGCAATTGGTCGCCGCCCTTGCCGATCTGCCTGCGAATTGCCTCGAACGAGATCTCGTGGCCGAAGTGCTGAAACGCCTCTTGCCAGGCTTGCGCATGCAGATCTACCGAATCGAGCAACGTCCCGTCAATATCGAAAATGATCGCTTCCGCCATGGTCTCCGTTTCTTACAACAGACGTGTGACTTCGAGCATCCAAGTAGTGTTTCCATAGCAAAGTGCGTCATACCTGCGGATGTCATCGCCCACCAAATTGGTTTTGAAGGTTCCCGACGAGGTCAAATCGGCGGAACAGGCCGGCTTGCGCTACACCATCCCGAAAGGGCAGGGCATCCGGCGCCGTAAGGCGGGAGCCGGTTTCGTGTACCTGGATCGCGATGATAAGCCGATTCGCGATGAGGACACGATTCGCCGGATCAAGTCCCTGGTAATTCCTCCCGCCTGGACTTCCGTCTGGATCAATCCGAATCCGAACGGCCATATTCAGGCGGTAGGGCGCGATGCGCGTGGGCGGAAGCAGTACCGCTATCATCCGCGTTATCGCGAAGTGCGCGACCTCATCAAGTTCGATCGCATGCGTGTTTTCGGCAAAGCGCTCTCTCGGATCCGGCGCGTGGTCGGCCGCGATCTCGCGCGCCGTGGACTGCCCAAGAGAAAAGTCCTGGCCGCGGTCGTCCGGCTTCTCGAGACCACCTACATCCGCATCGGCAACGAAGAGTACGCCGAAGAAAATGGCTCTTTCGGATTGACCACCCTGCGCAACCAGCACGTCCAGATTCTCGGCGATATGCTGAAATTCCGTTTTCGCGGAAAAAGCGGACAGCAGCACGAAATCACCGTCGAGGACCCTCGCCTCGCGCGCATTCTCAAGCGCTGTAAAGATATCCCTGGAAGCGCGTTATTCGAATATCTCGACGAAAACAATGAGCCGCAAACCGTCGACTCCGGCGACGTAAACGATTATCTCCGGGAGATCGCCGGGGCCGATTTCACTGCCAAGGATTTCCGGACCTGGGGTGGCACCTGTCTGGCGGCGAGCTTTCTGCTCGCCAAGTGTGCCGGCGATGTGGAAACGCCCGGGCCAGTCAAAGCCGCCGTGGTGGATGTTGTCAAAGACGTCGCATCTAAGCTAGGCAACAAGCCCGCGACTTGCAAAAAATATTACATCCACCCGGCCATTCTGGAGTGCTACTCAGCCGGAACGCTTCGTGAATTCGCTGAAAAGTTCCGCGATTCGCGGAGCAATTATCTCTACGAACAGATCGTTCTGAGCCTGCTGACGCCGTTGAAGCGCATGCGTGCAGCCAAAGCTGCTTAGTTTAGTTACGCCGCCGCCGCTTGCGCTTTAACCAATTGAATGTCAAATTCCAGCTTCAGCTCGTCGCCGACCAGGAATCCGCCGCTTTCAAGAGCGGCATTCCACGAGAGCCCGAAGTCGCTGCGGTTGATCTTCGCTTTTGCCGCTACCCCAACACGCGTCTTGCCCCACGGGTCCTTAGCTTCCGGCGTCACGTCCTCGACATCCAGCGTGACGTTCTTGCGAACGCCATGAACCGTCAGATCGCCAGTAATCCTCAGCCCATCGCCTCGTTTTTCCACCTTCGTGCTGTCGAAAGTGATCGCCGGATAATGCTCGACATCGAGGAAATCGGCGCTCTTTAAGTGTGCATCCCGCTTTTCGTCGAACGTATGAATCGTCGACGCGTCTATCTCCGCGTGGACCGTCGCGGCGGATGGGGTTTGATCGTCGTACACGACTGTTCCCTTGACACCGGTGAACGCGCCTCGTACATTCGAGATCATCATGTGCCGGACGCTGAATTGCACGTGGGAATGAGCGGGGTCGATTTCGTAGACAGCTTTCATAGCTCTCCTTCTGCGTCTTCGATGCGCGAAGCGATCGAAAGTCGCCGGAAAACAGAGAACCGGACGATGCGTAAGCTACTGAAGACTCAGCGAAAGTGAATCAAAGTCCACAGTGACCTCTCGCGCCTGGCCGAGAACGTCCAGACCGAGCCGCCCGTAAAACCAGTTCATGTCCGGGATGGTCTCGCTCAAAAGCAGCGGGGCAGAATGCAGTTGCGCCGTAAATGAACCTACCGAGACACTGAAATGCGGCAGCAGAACTCGGGCGACGCGCAGCTTACCGCCCACTCCGTTCTCGGTCCGGGAGCCCATCTTTCCGGCATTCATGAGGTCCGGGAAACGCTTGCCGAATAGCGGCCAGAGTTCGGTTTCTTCCGCCCCCGTATCTAGCACCACCGGAACCGTCTCGCCCTGCACGCCTATATTTGCGATCGGCTCGACCCCATCAAACCATAGATTGGGATGCCGCGCCTCTTCGACCGGTTTTTCCTGACAGTCGATCTCGAACAGGCCCTCTTTGCCGAACCGAATTCTCTGAAACGCCACCAGCACGGAAATACCGAGCGCGCCCTGCTCTGAAACCGGCAAGCCTCGAAAGGCTCCGTCCGAATCGGGCAGCACCAGAAACGCAACGTCCCGCAATTCCACGTTGCCCACCTGCAGCCGTCCAGCACTGGCGATCCGGAACGACGCTTGCCGGCCCGTGACGCCATGGATCGCGAGCCCGGTCTCATGCACCGTCAACCCCAGGCTGCTTGCCTCGGCTTCGCTGACAAATGAAAAGTTCGCGTCCGAATCGATAAAGAATTGGGCAGGTTTGCTCTCGATCGTTGCCGGTATAAAAAGCCTGCGCCCTACGGTTCGAAACGGGACCTTCGCTTCGGCATGTGACGTCACGCACTGATCCGGCAGCTCCCGAATTGCCTGACCTAGCTGCGAGCCGTCCCCCAGATCGGCTGCCGCCTTACGATACTGCCCCGTTCGCAAATACAGGTACCCGAGCCATTTGCTGGCCTCGTCCGCATCCGCATCGGAGCCTTTTTCAGCCACCGTTCCCAACCGGCTCTCCGCTTCCGCGATCCGGTTAAACGCCGCCGCGACGGCTCCGCGGTACAACTCGGACCCGTTCCCTCCCGCCACTAGCTCGCGCAGCTCCAACCACCGGTGCGCGTCATAAAGAGCCTTGGCATCCGGCATCGCCTCGCCTTGGCCGCCCCACAACATTGCGCCCAAAACCAAGAAAGCACCTGAAATCCGAGCGAGCATCGACCTATTCCGCCTTATATATCGGCAGAATCACCGCAAAGCTGGTCGGTTTGCGGCCGAGAATCTCTTCCACGGAAACAGCCAGCCGGATCCCGGAAAAACTCCCATCTCTCACTTTCCCCGGTCCCGCCGTCTTAAGAGAAAGGAACTTATGGCTACATCTTCCAGGCAGTTTGCCGTCGTGACTGGCGCGTCCAGCGGAATTGGTTACGAGTTGGCGAAGCAATTCGCTGAAAAGGGCTTTGATCTTCTCGTGGTTTCCGGTAGTGACCGAATCAACACCGCAACGCGCGATTTTGAAACGCTCGGAGTTGGTGTTGAAGCTGTCGAGGCCGATCTCGCCACTCACGAGGGCGTGCACAAACTTCTCTCCGCGATCCAGTCCAGCGGGCGTCCCGTAGATGCGGCGGCAATCAACGCCGGAGTCGGCGTGAGTGGACGTTTTGTGGAAACAGATCTCCGTGAAGAATTGGCCATGATCGCCTTAAACGTCACATCCACCGTTCATCTAGCGAAATACCTGGTCAAAGACATGGTGGCTCGCGGCAGCGGCCGCATTCTGTTTACAGCCTCGATTGCCGGTGCGATGCCGGCGCCGTATGAAACCGTCTACGGTGCGACCAAAGCCTTCGTACGCTCTTTCTCGCAAGGCCTCCGCGAGGAGTTGAAGGAAACCGGTGTCTCGGTAACCGCATTGATGCCCGGAGCCACAGAAACCGACTTTTTCCATCGCGCCGGTGCCGACGACACCAAACTTGGCGCAAGCGAAAAGGACGATCCAGCCGAAGTTGCAAAGCAAGGGTTCGAAGCCCTGATGGCGGGTAAGGATCACGTCGTCGCCGGTTCGTTCAAAAACAAATTGCAAGCAGCGGCCGGATACGCCTTGCCGGATCCGCTGGTTGCGAAGGCGCACGCCGCTATGGCCGAACCAGGATCGGCAAACAAAAAGTAGCGTGCCGCTCAGGCGGGACAACCCGGTCTATAACCTGTTCCCGTAACAATTCGCGGCATCGGGTGTCCACCAACAAAGGACCGTTGATGAAGCTTTCCCGCCGCGAATTCGCCCTCTCCGCGAGTGCTGCCGCTGCTGCGCTCGCCGCCCGTCCGCAGGAACCGCCCGCTTCAGGGCGCAAACTCGGCTACTGCATCGTTGGCCTCGGCCGCATTTCCATGCAGCACTTCATGCCGGCCTGCAAAATGTCTCAACACGCTCAAGTAGTCGCCCTCGTCAGCGGTCATCCCGATAAAGCCGCCAAGATGGCTCTCGAGTACAACGTACCGGCCAAGAATCTCTACACCTACCAGAGCTACGACCAGATCGCAGACAACAAAGACATCGATGCCGTCTATATTGCGCTCCCCAACAGCATGCACGCCGAGTACACCATCCGCGCTGCGAATGCCGACAAACATGTTCTCTGCGAAAAGCCGATGGCGACCTCCGTCAAAGACAGCCAGGCCATGATCGCGGCTTGCAGCGCTGCTCACAGAAAGCTCATGATCGCTTACCGCTGCCAGTACGAGCCGACGAATCTGCGCGCAATCCAGATCATCCGCAGCGGGATGCTGGGCACGATCCAGGTCATCGAGAGCGCGAACGGTTTTAATATCCAACCCGGGGAGTGGCGTCTCGACCGGAAGCTCGCCGGCGGCGGTCCCTTGCTCGATGTGGGCATCTATTCGCTGAATGCCTGCCGCTACCTCACAGGCGAAGAGCCTGAGCGGATCGAAGGCTTCTGCTCGGTCATCGACCAAGACGGCCGCTTCAAAGAAGTGGAAGAAAATGACGCCTGGACCATGCGCTTTCCATCCGGGATTCTCGCGGCCTGCAACACCAGCTACGGTGCCCGCATGGAAGGCTTTTACAAGGTGCACGGCTCAAAAGGCATCCTGCATGTCGAGCCCGCATTCGCCTATCAGGGCCTGCATCTTCGCGCCGAAATCCAGGGCCAGCCGCCTATCGATGAGCCGAATCCCGCTACCGATCCATCGCAATTCGTCCGTGAGGCGGACTATTTTGCCGAGTGCGTCTGGAACGATACCGATCCTAAGACCGACGGCCGCGAGGGTCTCCGCGACATGCAATACATGGCGGAGATCTTCAAGTCGTGCGGACGCACGCTCGGCTGAGCCGTGTGGCACGGACGCTCTTGCCGTCTGCGTGTGCGAGGCTTCCCTTTACTGGTTGCTGCTGTTAGGAGGATTGTTCGGATTGGTGCTCGTGTCCGGAGACGTATCCGTATCGGATGGACGCCGCTTCAGTTTTGGACGATCTTCTTCGTCGCCGGAAGACTTCTTCGATGGGTCGGTCTCGTCTTCAATCGGGGCATTGGAGTTCGGGTTGCGCCGCAGCGTTGGCTTGTTCGGGTCGTCGGCGCCCTTCGTCGGACGGCGCTGGTTTTCGAGCATCGCAAGGCGCGACTTCACGTCGTTGAACTCGGAGGTGGTGACCACGTATTCCGGTTTCGCCTTGAGCTGCGCGATCTCTTTTTGCGATTTCACAATGCGGTCGTCGGTCGGCGGGTGTGTCGAAAACAGCTTGGACATCGTGCCCGGCTTTCGTTTCTCGAGCGTCTGGATCTTCTCGAAGAAGTTGACGAAAGCGCCCGGATCGTACCCGGTTTTGTACATATACTGTATGCCCAGGTAATCGGCTTCCGCTTCGAAGCTGCGCGAGAATTTCAAAAACGACATCGGGACCAACAGGCCGGACGCCTCATAAATCCCGTATGCCGCGGCCCCGCCCATAAAGATCAGCGGAATGGTCGCAAGCTGCGCAATGTCCGCCCGCGTCGCCTGCCGTGTCCCGTGACGAGCGGCAACGTGTGCAATCTCGTGAGCCATCACGCCCGCCAGCTCCGCCTCCGTATCAGCCTTCAGAATTAAACCGGTCTGCACAAAGAAGAATCCGCCCGGCAGCGCAAAGGCGTTCACTGACGGGTCCTCGATCACCTTGATCGTGAACGGTACCTTCGCGTCTGAGTTCCGGACCAGGTTCTGCCCGATTCGGTTGATGTACTCGGAAACGACCGGATCGTTGACCACTTTCGATTGCCGCTCCACCTGCTGCGCAAGCTGCTTGCCGAGGGCGATCTCCTTCTCGAGCGAGTAGAAGTTTACTTTTCCGCTGACGTTCCGGTCGCCGATGGCGTCCGGGTCTTTCTCTTTGTCGTTGGAATAGGCTGTGTACGGAACTGCCAGCATGAGGGCCATCGCAACGCTGACGGAGGATCTTAGGAGGATTAGTCGCCGCATTTTCAACTCCTTCACGACCAACGAATTTCGGGCTGAGAGGCAACCACAGATTCGGAGTCTGCCTCTAGTATAGAGCGAACTGCTTGGCTTGGGAAATGGGTGCGCACCCAATTACAGGAGATACATGAAGGTTAACGTATGCTCGGTAGGATGGGTTTCGGAAATTTTGCAGCGTCGCCGTTAACCGGGCCGGCTCCCACTCTGGGCGATCGCTACCGGGACGAGTTTCCCGTCACCCGCGAACTGATTTACCTCAACCATGCCGCCGTGGCGCCGCTTTCCCGCCGCTCTTCGGATGCTATGCAGCGGCTGGCGCAAGACGCCTGCCTCCATGGATCCCTGCATTACGACGAATGGCTCGAAACCTATGACCGCCTTCGCCTGGCCGCCGCGAGCCTGATCCATGCCTCTCCCGGCGAAATCGCCATCGTGAAAAATACCTCGGAGGGCATCTCCTTCATCGCGCAAGGGCTGGACTGGCATGCCGGCGACCGCGTCATCGCGTTTAAGGAAGAATTCCCCTCGAACTATTACCCGTGGCTCCGGCTCGAAAGCCGAGGCGTCAAGCTGACCTGGCTCTCCATATACGATCCGCTCGAAACCATCGTCGAAGCCATACCCGGCGCTCGCCTGCTCGCCATCAGTCACGTCAATTACCTGAGCGGCTACCGCGTGGATCTGCAGCAGATCGGCGAGGCCTGCCACCGGCATGGCTGCTTCTTTTTCGTGGACGCCATTCAGGGGCTCGGAGCCTTCCCAATCGACGTGGAAACCTGCCACATCGACGCGCTCGCGGCGGACGGCCATAAGTGGATGCTCGGTCCGGAAGGCAACGGCATCTTATATATCCGCCAGAGCCGGCAGGATTCCATCGAGCCGGTTGAATTCGGCTGGACCAATCCCGCTCATTTCAACGATTACAGTTCTCGCGACATGACCCTGCGCCCCGACGCCGGGCGTTATGAATGCGGCACGCTCAACACCATCGGTTGCCTTGGGTTGCGTGCTGCTTTGGAATTGCTGATCGAAATCGGCATCGACAACATCACCAACGCAGTCTCCTCTCTCGCTACACAGCTCGAAACCGGCGTTCGCGCCAAAGGCTATGAGGTCATGGTCGAACGTACGCCCGAAACGGGGTCGGGCATCGTCAGCTTTCGTCATCCTTCGCTCGATTGCCGGACAGTCGTCAGTGATCTCAAGCGCAATCGCGTCATTGCGGCGCCCCGGCAAGGCTGGGTCCGCATGTCCCCGCATTTCTACATCGCAGCCGGCGATCTCGCCGAGGTTCTGGCCGTTTTACCCGCCGTCTAGAATTTTTTCTTTTTCCTTGGAACAACCCGCCTAAATCCGCCGTACATGTTTGTGTCCCTTATATAAGGGACACACATATAATGAATTGATGAATATGAGCGAAATCTCACCGGATCGGGAATGGAAAAAGGGCAGCGCAGAGCTGCTTGTCTTGTCCTTGCTCGAGGATCAGTCTCGCCACGGATACGACATTTCCAAGCTGATCCAGATGCGATCGGGCGGCGCTTTGCGATTTCACGTCACGTCTCTCTACCCGTTGCTGTACCGGCTGGAGGAGCGCGGCTGGATCGAGGGCCGCTGGGTCGAAAAGGCCGAACAGCGAAGGAGACGCTATTACAGCCTCACGCCCGAAGGTCGAAAAGTGCTTCGCTCTCAAAGGAAAAGCTGGAAGGAATTCGTTGCGGCAATCGGCCGAGTCACAGGAATCGAGCATGCCTGATTGGAAAAAAGTCGTTCAAGAGCACATCGTCTCGTGGCGCTTAGAAGGCGCCGCTGAATCGGAGCTGATCGAGGAACTCGCGCAGCATCTCGAAGACCGCTACCGGGAGTTACGCAGCGGCGGAGCGACCCCGGAAGAGGCCTACCAGAAGGTCGTCTCGGAGTTGGACAACATGTATCCGCTACAGGCGGAGTTTGAGAGGACGCAGCGCCTGCCAAAATACGATCCTGTCCCTGCCGGCGATGCAGCGTCCGGCAGTGTCCTGGAAGATCTCTGGAGAGATCTTCGCTACGCTCTGCGCACAATGCGCAAAAGCCCGATGTTCGTGCTGTTCGTCGTACTGACGCTGGCCTTGGGCATAGGTGCGAACACCACTGTCTTCACTGTGATCAACACGCTGATATTGAACCCCCTGCCGGTCCAGGATTCCGCGACCTTGGCCTCGGTCGGCGCGGCCAAAACGGGAACTGCGGCGCACTCGAGCGCGCCCTTGCCGTTGTCGTATGCGGACCTGAAAGACTACCAGGCCAGAAATGGAGTCTTCCGCTCCATGGCAGGGTACTCAGCTCCGCGCGGTGTGACGCTACAAACCGGCCGCGCTTCCAAAGGAATGTTCAGCGAACTGGTGACCGGCAATTACTTCTCGGTATTGGGCATCAGCCCCGCGACAGGCCGGTTCTTTTTGCCGGACGAGGACAGCGCTCCCGGTACGCACCCCGTTGCCGTCATGAACTACGGGACCTGGCAGGCCCAATTTGGGGGGGCGGCGAACATCATCGGCAAAACCCTCCAGCTCAATAATGTTGTCTTCACCGTTATAGGCATTGCTCCGCCCAGATTCATTGGAGTGAATGGAGTGTTTGGCCCCGATTTGTGGATACCATCCGCTATGACGGAACTGTTGCTGCCCAACGAAATGCAGAACGCGTTCACCGATCGCAGCAAACCCATTTTTCTGGGGATCGGGCGACTCAAACCGGGCGTCACGCGGTCGCAGGCAGAAGCCAATCTGGCGACCATCGCGGCGGATTTGGCCCGCGCCTATCCGGCCACCAATGAAGGCCATACTGCAACCGTGCGGCCCATTCGCGATGCCCTGTTCGCCAGCTCCACCGGCTCGTCCACGCCGATTCTGTTTGCCAGTGCCGGTCTGTTGATCGTCGTCGGCATCGTTTTGCTGATCGCGTGCTCGAACGTGGCGAATCTGCTGCTCGCGCGCTCAGCCGCCCGGCAACAGGAGATGGCAGTCCGCCTGGCCATCGGAGCGAGCCGCCAGAGACTCGTGCGTCAACTGCTCACCGAGAGCGTGTTTCTCGGATTGCTCAGCGGCATCGCGGGGGTCTTCATCGCTTATGCCGGGCTGCATCTCTTATTTGGAGCCTTACCGTCTGCCGCCAATTTCATAGCGCCGAAGCTCGACGCAACCGTATTTGTTTTCGCGCTGTTCATCTCGCTGGCGACGGGTTTCCTGTTCGGGACCATTCCGGCCTTCAAGGCTTCACGCACCAGCGTGGCGGAAACGCTGAAGGAAGAAGCACGCACAACTGGACGCGGCCGGAAGAAGGTTACCCTGGCAAACGCTCTGCTGGTAGGCCAGGTAGCCTTTTCGTTTCTCCTTCTGGTAACGGCAGCTCTCTTCTTGCGAAGCATCGGGCGCGCTTACAATATGGATCCGGGCTTCCAGACGGCGCATCTTGCGGTCTTCATGACTAATCCGGGACAGATCGGATACAAGAAGCCGCAAGCCAAGGCGTTTTATAGGGATGCCGGCGATCGTGTTGCCACCCTTCCAGGTGTCCAGTCGATATCGTGGGCCTCGAACCTGCCGCTGTGGGCGCGACCCGTCAACGGACTACAGGTGGAAGGCCATCAAAAACGCTCACAAGCCGACAACATTTCCGCGATTGTCAAAACAGTAGAGCCCAACTATTTCGAGACAGCGGGCGTGGCGATTACTAGCGGGCGCGAGTTCACGAACATAGACCGGGAGACCTCGCTTCCTGTAGCCATCGTCAATGAAAAGATGGCGCACGATTATTGGCCGGCCGGAGAGGCACTGGGGAAACGCATTCAGCTCGCGGGCGAGAAACAGATGCGGCAGATTGTAGGGATAGCCAGAACCGGCAACTATACGACCTGGGGCGAGCCGCCGCAACTGTGCGTTTATGTGCCTCTGGAGCAGAACTATTCGGATGCCATGGTGTTGTATGTGCGCACCAAGGGAGACCCGCGGCAGATCATGCAACCCGTCCAGCGCGAGTTGCATGCCGCCGCGCCGCAAATTTTGGTTCCCGCGCGAACCGGTCGCGAGATCGTCGATGGAGGCTTGTTTGGGCCGAAAATGGGCGTGGCCCTGCTGAGCGTTTTCGGGCTGCTCGCGCTCGCTCTGGCGAGCATCGGTTTGTACGGGATCATGGCGTATTCCGTGAACCAGCGGAAACGGGAGATCGGGTTGCGCATGGCGCTGGGCGCCGCCCGGGCAAGCGTCCTTCGGCTGATTCTCAAACAAGGCATGTCCCTGGTCGTGACTGGGGTGCTGATTGGCTTTGTGGCCGCGATCCTGGTGGGTAGCTTGCTGAGCAGAATGCTCTATGGTGTTAGTCCAAGCGATCCGGTCAGCGTAGCGGGATCGGCAGTCGTGTTATTGGCCATCGCGCTGGTGGCGTGTTATCTGCCGGCCCGCTGGGCCAGCCGCGTCGACCCGCTGGTGGCGTTGCGCGAGGCGTGACCACGGGTACGAGTATCGGTTCCGTGAAACCAAAACCCGCAATCGTACGGCTGCTCTGGATCGTCACTATTTTCCTGGTGCTGATCGGAGTCGGCATTGTGGTCCGGAGAACCCTGGCGCTTTTCTTTCCTTCTCCTCCTTCGTCAGGTTTCCCGGAAGGCGCGGCAATGGATGCAAATTTTTCCCCGCATCCCTTGTTGACGATGATCCACATCGTGCCCGGGCTGCTCTTTGTCCTGCTCGCGCCTTTGCAGTTTGTCCGCACGCTGCGAACCCGCAGGCCTCGACTGCACCGCTGGATGGGACGCGTCGTTGTGATCTCGGGACTCGTCATCGGCTGCTCGGCGCTCGTGATGAGCCCGCAAATGGCGATCGGCGGCGCTAACGAAACCGTCGCGACAACGCTCTTCGCAATCCTGTTCCTCTTCGCCTTAATCAAAGGTTTTCTCTTGATTCGTCGAGGAAACGTTGTTCGGCACCGGGAATGGATGATCCGGGCATTTGCGATTGGATTAGCAGTGGCCACGATCCGGCCCATCGTGGGCGTGTTCTTCGCAACTCGACGCCTCACCCATCTAACCCGTCATGATTTCTTTGGCACCGCGTTTTGGCTCGGCTTCACGCTCCAGTTAATCGCAGCGGAGATTTGGATCAACTACACGAGACCGTCCTCGCGATGGAAGCAATCGCCTGACCCATCCAGCGTGGCGCAATCGCCGCTCGAACGGGTCACCTCTGGCGGAGTGCGCTCCTAACTCGCTCGTTTTCCAACTCTACGGCGCGAACCGGCCTTCAGCTTTGCCGTTTCCTTGCGCAGCGTTTCGGCCGTTTCATGCAAGAACGAACCGATTGCCGTTAGCTCCGCGGCGCTATAACGGCTTGCAACAGTCGCCATGGAGCTCATCAACGACTGAAAAATAGGCGCCACGCGCTTTTGTACCTGTTTAATGCGCACCGGTTGAATAATCACGCTGCGCCGATCGGTGGGGTGCCGTTCGCGGCGAACATAGCCCGCTCTCTCCAGGCGATCGACGATCCCGGTAATCGCGCCCGTGGTGAAGCCCGATAATTCAGCCAGGCGCCCGGCGGTCAAAGGCTCATGCTGATCCATCAAACCAAGGCATTTCCATTCCGCTGCGCTCATGCCCAGATGCGAGGCCACGGCTTCGTGAAAGAACACGATCGCATTGCTGAGCTCGCGGCCCGTCAACGCTTCATGCGGTAGTCCGGGGGGCGCTTTTCGAGCCGTTGCTGTTTTCTTCTTCATTTCCCTTATTGCTAAGATACTCTTGTATAAGATTTATTTCAAACAAGCCGTGGACGCTTTGAAATACTTTCTTCCTCAGATCTCCACCTGTTGTGCCGCTCTGCTGTTCGTGGCAAGCGCGGCGTCGGCCCCCTCCAGCAACACAGGCAGCGGAGACATTCATGTCTCCGGACCCGGCATATCCCCTCAGCTTTTCTTTGCCTGCGGCGACAAGGGTATCGATCCGCTCCGGCTTCTCTTTGCAAACCCCGAAGTAGTCTCCGATCTCAAGGACCTGCATGCCGGCTTGGCGCTGGCCGTCCCCGATTTCAGTGCAGAGCGTGCGCAAATCGCACGAACGCTGAATGCTGCCGGCATTCCCCTGATCGCCTGGATCGAACTACCAAATGACGGTGTCTACTTCAACGCCAGCGATATCCCGCAGGCCCGAGCCGCTGTCACTGCGTTTGAAAAATGGACCGCTCAATACGGCCTGCTGTGGGCGGGCATCGGTTTGGATATCGAGCCGAGCTTCACCGATTTCGCAGACCTGAACGGACACAGATGGCGTCTTCTCCGCAAGCTCGCAGGCCGCTATTTCGATTACGGTAGCGTCTACCGCGCGCGTGCAGACTATGCCGAACTGATCCGGCAAATGCAGCGCCACGGCTACCCGGTACAGACCTACCAGCTTCCGTTCATCGTCAACGAACGCAGAATGCGCGCTACCCTGCTGGAACGGCTTTTGGGTATTGTGGACGTCCGAGGCAATGAAGAAGCGGTGATGATCTATTCCAGCTTCGCGCCGAGCGTTGGTGCTGCCATGATCTGGACTCTTGGCCCCGACGCGCAGGCCATCACCATCGGCAGTACTGAAGGCGATCCCAATGCCGGACCCAAAGGCGTGCCGCTCGATTGGGAGCATTTCTCGCGCGACCTGATCGTCGCCAGCCACTTCTCCCATACTCTCGTCGGCGTATACAACCTCGAAGGCAGCGTCCAGCAAGGATTCTTGTCGCGCCTGAAAACGATGAACTGGCGCCAGTCCGTCGTCATCCCTGCCGCATCGATTCAACGCGCCCATAAAATTCAGAGCGCCATGCGCATTGGCCTCTGGATTGGCTCCTGGTTGCCCGTTCTCCTCGTTGTTTTTTTACTTCTTCTCTTCGCATGGTTGCTCTGGCGCAGGCGCGCTCGTTCTCTTCGAACGCCGCGGGATCCTTCGACCGCACACTTGGCCGCCTCGTCTTCGCGGCGGGCTCGCATCGGTCCCACTGTCACGCTGCTGCTGCTCGCGCCAGTCGTTTCCGAGCTCCTATATGGGGCCATGCGGCTCAGCGTCATCTTCATCCTGATCCCTGAAATCATGACTTGGGGCTGCGCCGCATTGCTCATCCGTGAATGGGTGAGACGCTGGCGCAAGGGTTGGCAAAGCATGCTGCTGCTGGGCCTTGCCCTGGCGGTCGCGGAGGAGTGCGTCATTCAGCAGACCTCCATTGCTCCATTAGCGGGACTTGCAAAGCACGCGTATGGCCGCGTCTGGGACGTGAACTGGGTCTATTTCCTCTGGGCGCTGGGCTATGAAAGTGTCTGGGTCGTCCTCGTGCCCGTTCAATTCACGGAGTTGCTTTTTCCGGCCCGGCGCGAAGAAACCTGGCTACGCACCAGAGGCCTCATCGTCGCCAGTATCGTCTTCGTGTTCGGCGCTTTCATGGCCTGGTACGGGTGGACCCAAAGGGCTCGCGTCAATGTCTTTCACATGCCGCGCTATAGCCCTCCGCCACTCTACATAGCAGCCGCACTAGCAACCATTTTGTTGCTCATTGCCGCTGCCTGTGCGCTGCCTCAATCCCGCCCGTCTGAGAACGCATCCCAAGCGGCACCCGCTCCATGGTCTGTGGGACTGCTGATCTGTATGCTTGGATCCCCCTGGGCAGCGCTTGTTTTGCTCGGCTACGGTTTCGCTCCTGCCGTTCCGTTCCAGCTTGTCTTGGCCGCCGGACTTGCCTGGGGCATTCTCACCTTTTACCTCGTCAAGCGATGGACGTCTCGCGCCGGCTGGGGCGATGCGCACCGCTTCGCGCTCGTGTTCGGCGGAGTGCTCGCTTGTATGCTCGGCGGTCTCGTGGTCTTCAACGTAGCTGGCGCTCTGCGTATCGACTGGATCGGTAAGATCGTCTTGAATGTCGCGGCGCTTGCATGGCTCATCTGGCTTGGACGCCGCATAGCGCCGTTTCCCGTTACTCGCCCGCGCCAATCATCGTCTTGACCGCGCACTCGGCCGAAGATGGCCCTACTCGAATCTCAACCTGGTCCTTCTCCAGAACCCACCCGCCGCTCGCTTCGTTCCAGTATCGAAGCCCATCGGCTTCAATCGGCATTTCGACTGTTTTTGTCTCTCTGGCCTGAAGCGTCACGCGACGGAACGCCTTCAGTTCCTCGACCGGTCGCGGCACCTTCGACCCGACATGTTTCACGTAAACTTGAACCACTTCGTCTCCGGCGCGCCGGCCCGTATTCGTCACATCCACCTGTACCTTCAGTTCGCTTCCGGGCCGCAGTTCCGTAGTGCTGGTGCGCAGGTTCTCATATTTAAAGGTTGTATAGCTCAGCCCAAACCCAAACGGAAAAACCGGCTCACCTTTGAAATACATGTACGTGTGGCCGTCCCGGATGTCGTAGTCCATCAAGGCCGGCAGTTGGCTGAGCGATGCCGGCCAGGAGGCGACCAGCCGTCCCCCCGGATTGATATCGCCAAACAGCGCTTCCGCAATCGCCGTGCCTTCCTGTTCGCTGTTGTTCGCCATGTGCAAAATGGCCGGAGCGTGTTCCTTCTCCCAGACAATCGCATACGGGAAGCTGGAAATAAGAACCACGATGGTGCGGCGATTCGCGGCACAAACGGCCTTGATCAACGCCTCCTGATCCGGATTCAGTGCAATCGATTTGCGGTCGATCCCTTCCTTGCCTTGGGTCGGGTCGTAGCAACGGTTCCACCCGCCATCGCAAGTTGGATGATTGCCCACAAACACGATGGCGACATCCGCCTTCTTCGCCGCATCCACCGCGTCCGCCGGATCGGCATCGTAGCGAACGTGGCGAACCGCGATTTCTGGTCCTGCCGCTTTGGCGATCCCGGCCAACGGCGTCACGCGAAACGGCGGTCTCCCGCTGTACCAGTCCAGATCCACTTCATCGGCGCGCGGCCCAAGCACCGCAATCGAATGAATGGACTTCCTGTCGAGAGGCAGCACGCCGTCCGTATTCTTCAAAAGCACAATGGATTTTTCCGTTACTTCCTGCGCAATCTTCTTATGCGCGTCGCTGTCCCAGGGCGCGGGTGCAGTGCCGTGCTGCTGGATGCTCGCATACCGCACATCGGCCGGCGGATCGAGCAGACCCAGATGAATCATCACGCGAAACACGCCGCGCAAATTTTCGTCGATCTCTTTCTCCGTGAGTAAGCCTGCCTGCAGCGCATTCTCGACCGCACTCGGATAGCGATCCAGGAATTGATTGATGCCCGCGTGGATGGCTGCCGCCGCACCTTCATCCAGATCCGCCGCATAGTGATGATCTTGAATCAGGGCGCGGAGCGCGCCACCGTCCGTGCAGATGATACCGTCGAAATTCCAGCTCTTCAAAACAATGTTCCGCAGAATCGGCGAAACCATCATCGGCACGCCATTCACGCTGTTATAGGCGGTCATGAACGCTTGCGCGCCGCCCTTCTCGATCGCCATGCGGAACGGCACGGAATAATATTCGTGAAAAAGCCGCATATCGAAATTGGAAGAGGAGCTGGTCCGGTCGTCTTCGTTTTCGTTTGCCAGAAAATGCTTCAGCAGCGCGGCGGTTTCCCAATATTTGGGATCGTCGCCTTGCAGGCCTTTCACAAATGCCGTCGCCAAAGTGCCGGTCAGAAATGGATCTTCTCCGTACGACTCTTCCGTCCGTCCCCAGCGCGGATCTCGCGCCAGATCGGAATTCGGTGCTCGAACGACGATGCCGCTGTGTGGCAATCGGCTACCCGGATCGTCAAAAACCGGACTCTGAAACGTATAACGCGCTTCCTCGGCCTCCACGTGCGCAGCCTTCTGCACCATCTCCGCGTCCCATGTTTCGCCTAATCCCACTTCTTGCGGGAACTGCGTCGTCGGAATGAACGCCAGACTTCCGCCCCAATGCGCCGGACCGCCCAACGCCAATCCGTGCAGCCCTTCGACATGCCCGCTGCCCTTGATTCCCAGTCGCGGCACATCCGGCCGTGTGCCGAGGCACGCGACTTTCTCCTCGATCGTCATCAGGCTGAGAAGGTTGCTGACGCGCTCTTCCATCGGCACTGCCGGATTTTGAAAAGGATACTTATAATTGGCCGAAGCGGACTGCGCGAACAACCCGCTCCCCGTCAGAGCAACGATGGCAACGGACCTGAAAAGGAACATCGGAGGGCAGTATATCGGACGCGTTACAGCTTCTACTCGCAGCGTAATGCCACAAGCGGATTTCCACGGATGACGCGTTGGGTTGGCAAGAAAGAAGCTAATACGCCGACGAAGCAGAGAAACATCAAAACGGAAAACAGGATCGCCGGGTTTATCGGATGCACCCCGTAGAGTAGACCGGAAAGCAGAGGCGTCAATTCAAGTGAGAGCGCAAATCCAAGCAAGCCACCCCACACCACCGGAGCCATGCTCGCTCGCAACACCATCATCCCGACCGTGCGCCGTTGCGCACCCAGCGCCATGCGGATCCCAATCTCCCTCGTGCGTTTCGCGACGCTGCTGGAAGTCACGCCATATATTCCGATGCAGGAAAGCAGCAAAGCAATGGCTCCCAGTGCCCCACAAAGGAGCGTGAGGAAGCGAGTTTCCATTCGGGCATTCGCGACATAATCGTCCATCGGCCTTACATTCGCAACCGGAAGGTCCTTATCAAGCTTGGCCATCTCCTGCCGGATTAGAGGTAGAAGCGATTGTTGAGAAAACTTCGTACGCACCGCGAAAAACATGTTCGATCGTACGGCCAGCGCGTAGGGTAGGTAGAGCTGTGGACGGACTTGATTAGTTAGTGAATGATATTGGACATGTTGCACAACGCCGATCACTTCCGCCACGTCCCGAACGAAATCGCCATTTTCGACATTCAGTTTTTTTCCGACCGCATTCCCACCCGGCCAAAGTTGCTTCGCAAGAGAATCGTCAATGATCACCACCTTGCGATTTGCGACCTCATCGGAAGTATCGAAATTTCTTCCCGCAATAAAAGTGATCCCTAGACTGTCAAAAAAGCCTGGCAAAACAGAGCGATGATGCGCCATCGAGGTATTCTGTTCCTGCTGTGGCGCTCCCTCGCGCCAGAAATAGTCGTACCAGTTGGGAAGAGTGTCGTCAAACGGCAGATGCGAAACAACGCCAACCGATTGAATGGCCGGCAGTGTCGAAAGTCTCCTCTGTGCCTGGCGAATGAATTGAACCGCCGACGCGGAGGTCCGATAGCGCACACCTGGAAGGGAAATTTGAAAAGTCAGAACGTTCTTTGGATTGAATCCGGGTTGAACGCGTAGAAGCTCGACAAATGTACGTATCAGTAAAGCGGAACTGGTCAGCAGAACGAATGTCAGCGCAACTTCACACCCGATCAGTAGCTGACGAGACAAATGCTTGCCGGCCGTAGTGGTTCTCGATGCATCTCTCAGCGCGGAATCCACACTTACGCCTCTCGCTTCGATTGCGGGAGAAAGCCCAAAGAGAATCCCGCAAAGCAGGGAGATCGCCAAATTGAATCCCAGAACCGTGAGGTTGAGTCCTGCTGGAGCTGTTCGCGCGATCCCTCCGGGCTGTAAGGCCAATAGGACCTTAAGAATTCCCCATGACACCGCCAATGCCGCTGTACCGCTCAGGCAGGACAACAGAAGACTCTCCGTGAGCAGTTGACGAATAATTCTCGCGGGCTCAGCCCCCAATGCCGCTCTCAGCGTTATCTCGGTCCGCCGCTCGCTGGCGCGGGAGAGAAGCAGGGTCGCCACGTTTGCACATGCAATCAAAAGAACGAATCCGGTCCCGGCAAAGAGCGCAAGCAGGGCCGGGCGAACATTGCGGGCGACATCTCCCTGCAGTGAGAGCGCCTGCAGATGAAGATTCTGTCCTGAGTATTCGAGAAACTCCGATCGTAACCGCGCAGCGATCCGGTCCAACTCGGCTTCGCCCTGTTGCACCGTTACACCGTGCCGCAGGCGCCCGATGACTCGAATGTAGCCTTGATCTCGCGCTTGCTTTGCCAATTCCCACTGAAAAGGAACGTAGACGTCGACATTCGGCGGGACGCTCGCGCCTTCAGGAAAAATGAGTTTGAATCCGGCAGGCAGTACGCCCACAACTGTGCAGGATTGTCCGCTCAGAAGTATCGATCGCCCAACTACCTTGGGATCTGCCCCATAGCGCCGTTGCCATAATTCGTAACTCAATATCGCAACCGGTGCGGTGCCGCCTCCCTCTTCCTTACGCAGGAAGAATCTTCCCGCTTGCGATCGAGCGCTCAGAAGATCGAGAAAGTTAGAAGTAACCCAACCCAGCTTCACCTGCTCCGGTTCGGCCTTGCCCGTCAATGCTCCGCTTTGGACCCAGATCCCGGCAAATTGATCGAAGAGCCGGCTGCGCTCGCGAAGAGAAAGAAGTTCCGGACCAGATGCTGGAGCGCGCCGCTCCGCCCCTAAGGCGGACCACACCACAACTAACCGGCTCGACTCGGGATACGGCAGCGCCTGCAGCAGAACCGCATTAACTACGCTGAAGATCGCTGTATTCGCCCCGATACCCAGCGCCAGCGTCAGAATCGCCGCCGCGCTTGTCCCGGGATTCTTCGCCAGCATGCGCATTCCAAAGCGAATGTCCTGCGACAGTAGATCCCACCCGAGCCAGCGCCGCGATTCGTAGAATCGTTCTCGTGCGCGCGTACGATTGCCGAACGTCCGTCGCGCCAACATCTGAGCTTCGTCTTCGCTCAGCCCTTCCTCGCGATAGCGATCGGCCTCCAACTGCAAATGGGCTTCGATCTCCGCGCCGAAATCGCTCGTTTTCCTGCGACGCCCGAACATGCCTTCACCCCTCCTCGCCTCCGATTCGATCGCTACTCACCACCTCGTCGCCAACAGCGCGGTCCCCATTCAAGTTCAGTCCGGTCAGCTCACCAGATCGAACACGCTGCTCCTGTTTGCATCGCCGCCCCACTCGCCACAACCCGCCCCGCTACCGAAACCTGCGTTCTCCGCCAACGGGAAGAGTGGGCTCGCGGAGTACCTCAATCCCGCAAAAACAGTTGCACGCGGTTGGACGTCCAGATGGCTACACCACATCCGAAGAAATCGGTATCCTCGGTCCAAATCGGACACCCGAGCGCTAGCGCGGCAGCAAGAATGGGCCAGTCCTCTGGATCGCGTGCAATCAGCCGCTCCTGCGCTTGCGTTTCGAACTCAGCATAAATTTCTGGGCCGATCAGGTCAACTAAACCGGCTATTGAACGCAACAGGGCGAGCGCCTTTTCCGGATCGCCACCTCGTTTAATCACGAGCTCCCGCAAATGCTCTTCCGCTTCCTGGTAGGCGGCTTCGGGAACGAAGAACGATACCTTGTCGCAATGAGCCTCGATTATGTTGCGAACTCTCTTACCGAGAACGGCACGCACGAGAATGTTGGCATCGAGCACCAGTGCTCTATCGGGCATTTCGCTTCTTCGTGCGTGCGGCCGTGCGAGCCTGCTTGTATTCGTTCATTAGCTCGTCTTCCGTCGCACCCCACGAAGCAATCATCGCGTCCAACTCTTTCGCTGCGGCACGCATCGCTTCCAATTCCGCTTTGCGGCTTCGCTTCTGGGCCGGAATGTAGAACCCGAGTGTCTCGCCATGACGTGTAATTGCAAGCGGTCGGCCTGCCTCGAGATAGCCCGCCAGGTTCTCC
Organism: uncultured Acidobacteriaceae bacterium; assembly: GCA_963722935.1. Classification (GTDB taxonomy): domain Bacteria; phylum Acidobacteriota; class Terriglobia; order Bryobacterales; family Bryobacteraceae; genus Bog-105. The sequence goes on from CAVROY010000008.1 coordinate 837,547, forward strand.
CGGAATTCCCGTATGCCAATTTTTTCCGTATCCACGTTGTGTACCCAATGTACACAATAGCAGATTTCACAGCGTCTGATTAATGGACCCGGAATAATCGATTACTCATACCGCAGGGCGCTCACCGGATCGATCCGCATCGCCCGTCGAGCCGGCAGATAGCCCGCTACTAACGCAACCATGAGCATTGCGGTCACGGCCGCTCCCATTGCCAGCGGATCGTCCGCCTTCAGCCCGAATAATTGGCTCTGGATCAGGCGACCCGACGCCAGCCCCAGCACAAGCCCCGCCGCCACGCCCGCGACCACCAGCCGCACCGTCTCTCCCAGCACCATCCATAAAACATCTGCGCGCTTGGCCCCCAGCGCCATCCGCACACCCAGCTCGTTCGTGCGTTGCGTGATCCCATACGACACAACACCATAAATTCCAATACACGCCAGGAACACCGCCAGAATTCCGAAGAACAACGAAAGTTGCGCTACCATGCGCTGGTTCTGCACGGAGTCGTCTACCATCTCCGCCAGCGTTTCGGCATCGCTCACCGGAAGATTCGGATCCACCGTTGCGACTGCCTTCCGGATCTCAGGCAGCACAGCTCTCTCGGCACCTGTGTAGCGCACGGCCAAGCTGTACAGAAACAGTCCGTGCTGCGCGTGCGGGTAGAACGCCGCCGGCCTCTGTCTTTCTTTCAGACCCATGTACTTCGCGTCTTTGGCCACCCCGACCACTTCGATGTTCTGCCACTCGGCGTTATCTCCCATGCTGAATGTGCGGCCAATAGGCGACCTTCCGGGAAAGTAAATACGCGCCATGGTGTCGTTGATCACAGCCACTTTCTGACCCGCAGCGTTATCGCGCATGTTCAGCCCGCGTCCAAGAACCATCGGTGTCTTCATCACGCTCAAAAATTGACACCCGACGATGTTGTGGAACACATCGGGGTCCTTTTCCGATTTCGGTCGGCCAGGAACCACCACCGGATCCGTCCATCCGCCGCCATTGAACACGAAGAAGGCGAAGCTGGCGCTCCTCACGCCAGGAACGGCACTCACCCGTTCCTCGACGCGCTCCATCGTATTTTCCCAGCGCCTGTCTACTTGGTAACCGGCTGCGGCCGGGTCCACGCCCACCACGACGACGTTCTGTTTATCGAAACCGGTGTCCACCGACATCAGCTTTATCAGGCTGCGCAGGAATAATCCCGCGCCCGCCAGCAGCATCAGCGACAGCGAAACTTGTCCGACGATCAGCCCGCGCGAAAGCCGGTTGCGCGATCGCGTCCCGATCACCCCACGACCTTCCTTCAACGCAGGCGCGAGTTCCAGACGTGTCGCCTGAAATGCCGGAGCCGTTCCGAACAGCAACACGGTCGCAAGCGTGATCGCCAGCGCGAAGCTGAGCACCTGCCCGTCCGCCGTCACATGGAGCGGGGTGGGCAAAGACGCCCGAAACGCCATAGCCAGGAATAGACGGATTGCACCCCAGGCGAACAGCGCCCCGAAAGCCGCTCCGATGACGCCCAAAATTCCGCTCTCTACTAATAACTGCCGGATGAGCCGTGCTCGGCCTGCGCCGATCGACATTCGCACAGCCACTTCTCTCCGCCGCGCCGCTGCGCGCGCCAGCAGCAGATTTGCGACATTCGCACACGCAATCAGCAGCACCAGCACCACCACCGTCATCAGGATTTTCAGCGGAGCGGACAATTGTATCCGTAATTGGGAGAGGCCGGTAGCCGCCGATGTCAGCTCAATGCGCGCATGCTGAATATCTGCGAGTTCTTTGCGCGAAGGTTGAGGCCCCACATATTCGCGCAGAATCTGTTTGAACAGCAGATCGGTGTTAGCCTGTGCCTGCTCCATCGTCACGCCCGCCTTACGCCTAGCAATGACAAACAGCGACTGAAACAACTTGTTCTCTAATCCGTTCCAGCCGGGCGAAATCTGCTTTTCCATCGACAGAGGAATCCAGAGATCCGGCGACTGTCCTACCGTGGTGCCGAAAAACTTCGGCGGAGCGACTCCGATTACGCTGTATACCGTGGAATTGATCGTGACCGCCGTTCCGATCACTCTTGGATTTCTGGCAAAGCGGCGCTGCCACCACGAATAGCTGGCAACCGCTATCGGATGCGTATCGGCAGGCTGGTCGTCAGCGCTCGTCAAGGCTCTACCTAAGATGGGATTCACGCCTAGCGTGTCAAAGTATGTTCCCGAAACCAGCTCTACGTCGAATTTCTCCAGCTCCGCCCCGCTGCCGATACGGCCGTGCTCGCCGAACAAGATGCTGCTAACCGCTGCAACATTCGTGAAGGCCCGGTTCTTCCGTTGGAATTCCTTGTAAAACGGATAGGAGAACAACTGCCAGCTTCGATCCGGCAACGTGTCTTGGCTACCGGCCCACTGTCCGTGTCCGAACAGCACTAATTTCTGGGGCTCATGTACTACTGGCAGATCGCGTAACAGCACCGCGTTCAACAAACTGAAGATCGCCGTGTTCGCACCAATGCCGAGCGCCAGCGTCAGAATTGCCGCCGCGCTTGTCCCGGGATTCTTCGCCAGCATGCGCATTCCAAAGCGAATGTCCTGCGACAGTAGATCCCACCCGAGCCAGCGCCGCGATTCGTAGAACCGTTCTCTCGCGCGCGTACGATTGCCGAACGTCCGTCGCGCCAATGTCTGAGCTTCGTCTTCGCTCAGCCCTTTCTCGCGATAGCGATCGGCCTCCAACTGCAAATGGGCTTCGATCTCCGCGCCGAAGTCGCTCGTTTTCCTGCGCCGCCCAAACATGCCTTCACCCCTCCTCGGCCTCGGATTCGAGGACGCGGCCGATCGCCGTCGCCAGCCTTCGCCACTTCGTTGTCTCCCGCACGAGTTGTTTGCGCCCGGCTTTCGTGAGCGTGTAGAAGCGAGCTCTGCGGTTGTTCGCCGATGTCCCCCACTGGGCCGTGATCCACTCGCGCGATTCCAGCCGCTGCAGCGCCGGATACAGCGCCCCATGCTCTACTAGCAGTTCGTCTTCCGAGTTCTGCTGAATCGCGCGCGCGATCCCTTGTCCATGCTGCGGCCCAAAAATGAGAGTCCGCAAAATCAGCAAATCGAGCGTGCCCTGCAGCAGCTCCAGTCGTTCGTCGTCTTGGGTTGACACCTGACCCGAGTATGCGCGTCCTTAGGTAAGATGTCAACCCCAGCTATGCCAATTCCATCCTTTCTTTAATGCGGCAGGCGATGAGCTTTCCTTCCGTTCCTTCCAGGTTCGCTATACCGGCACGAGTCGGCGGTCATTGCGGGCATTCGAGTCGCCGTCAAAGCAGTCGCACCTGCAATTCCGCCAATCGGAGTTCGCACGACGAATGAACTAATGGGAGAGTCGCTGACACCACAACGGCTGATCAGCCAGCCTTAAAGCTTCTTTGGCGCGCTTGCTCTTACGCTGGCATCGATTGGGCTATGTGGTGTCATGGCGTACAACGTTGCTAGCAAGACGAACGAAATCGGCATTCGCGTTGCACTCGGCGCCCTGCCTGCTCACCTCAATCGCTCCATCTCGAAAACAGCTTTCTGTGCGCTGGACATTATTCGTGCCGTAATGCGATTAGCGGACTCATCATGGCAACTCGCCAGAGCGGGACGGCCACCGCCAGACAGGCTGTGAGCGCGAGCGCGAACATGCTCCCGAACAAGGTGAGCGGATCCGTAGCTCTAATTCCGAACAATAAGCTCTTGAGTGCATTACCTGAGGCGAGCGCAATTGGCACACCGACAATCACGCCGACAACCAGCATTATCAAGAACTCTCTTACAAAGAGAAAGATGATGCTCCTGCTTTGCGCACCGACTGCAAACCGTATACCGATCTCCCTGGTACGATTTGCGACAGAGTATGAGACAACTCCGTACAATCCGATCCCGGCTAGCAGCGTTGTTAGTGCTCCGAACAGCGATGATAAATATCCCAACATTCGTTCGCTGGAGAAACCTGCCTCTATTTGCAGATCCAGCGTGTGCACGGAGACGATTGGCAGGTTTTTATCTACGCTTCGGACAATTGCCAGCAACGATGGAATGAGCTGATCCGTGTTATTCCCGGTACGCACTAGGACCGTAAGTCCTGATGTCTGGCCTTGTTTTTCCGGTATGTAGACCGCCTCCTCCGGGCCTTTTCTCGTATCACGATCTCGCGCGTCTGCCACAACTCCGGCAATCTGTACATCGCTGCCGCCCTGGCGGAACCTGCGGCCAATTGGATTTTGCCCGCCGAAAAAGTGTCTGGCAAACTTTTCGTTCACGATTCCGACACGTGCGCTATCTTTGTCGTCGCGCTCCGTGAAATCTCGTCCACGCAGTAGCGGCTGGCCGACAGTCTGGAAGTAAGAAGGGCTGACGAAGTTGAAATCCGCAATGTCATCGCCAGGGCGCGTCGGCGTATAGCCTGGCACTTCGACGTTCATTGAGATGGCCATGGAACCGCCTGGCGTACTTGCCGCCAGGCTTGCTGCGCTCACCGCAGGCAACGATCGCGTTCTCCGCAGTATTTCGTCCAGCACGCGCGAGGCATCTCTATTTGAATATCCGTTTGCCGCTGGATCGACATTCAACGCGAGAACTCGATCGGGGTTGAATCCAAGATCTACCGTTTCAAGTCCTCGTAAGGTGCGCGTAAGTAAGCTCCCTGCAAAAACGACCACAAGAGAAAGAGCGATCTGGGTCACGGCCAGAATTCTGCGAGACAGTAGACGATCTGTGCGACCGCTGCCGGCCGGTTCGCCCTTTAATCCCGGCAGAAGCTCAGTCCTGGTGGCAAACCATGCGGGAACTACTCCGAAGAGAATCGCGGTTGCGAAGGACAAAACCACAGAGAACAACAGGACTCTTTCGTCTGGCGGCGCATGGACGGCGGAGGCCGTCGACTTGCCGACGTTCAGAAACGCCAGCAAAGTTTTCGAGATCCAGAAAGACAAGAGAATGCCGCCAAGGCCACCGAACGCCGCCAAGAGGAGACTTTCAAGCAAAAGCTGTCGAAGTAATCTCACTTGAGATGCGCCGATTGACATACGCACTGCGAATTCCTTGCCGCGGGTCTGCGCCTTAGCAAGAAGCAAGTTCGCTAGATTGGCGCAGGCAACCACTAACACGAGGCCAGCGACAGACATGAGCACGAGCAGAGGACGACCGAACGTCGATCGCATAGCGCCCAAACCCTGACTACCGTCCTCTAGTCTCATAGAGATCTCTTTTACTGGAGTGTGGCTTGGATCGTTCTCCATCTGAATTTCACGCAGGAGTCTTTGGGTTGCTTGCTGCGCCTCTGCTCTTGAGACACCCGGCTTTAGTCGGGCCATAGGTGTTAACCAAGACAAGGTCTTCAGCCAATCGACACTGGTAGCACCCCCAAAAGCCGGCATGAAGTCTCCAATTCGAGTGGCCGGAATCTGCAGATCGAATCGGTGCTGTAAGTCCGTGCCATGGAAACCTTTGGCGGTAACGCCGAGAATACGATAAGAATGGCCGTTCAGGAGTATTTTGCGGTCCACGACTGCATAGTCGCCGGCGAATTCCCGTTGCCAGAGACCGTAACTGATGATGCAGACGGGATTTGCGATTGCCTCTCGAGCCTCAGCATCCGTGAACAGCCTTCCTACAGTTGGCTTGACCTGGAGAGTCTCGAAGTACTCGCCAGTCACCAGTTCGCCCAAAACCCACTCCGCGCGATCTCCGACAGACAATCTAACCAATCTCGTAAACGAGCCAAATACGCCGCTAAAGACACGATTTCGTTTTGCAAAATCGTCAAGAGTGGGCAACTTCCAGACTGTCCCGGTTGTCCGGCCGCGATCAGTCTGAGAGAAGGTCACCAGCTGACTTGGGTCCGGAACAGCTAGTCGTTCCAATAAAACGGCGTTTACGAAAGAAAAAATTGCGGTGTTAGCACCAATTCCCAGCGCCAGCGAAGAAACCGCTACGGCTGTTAACCCAGGATTCTTCAAAAGAAGGCGGAGGCCGAATCTGATGTCTTTCCACATTTTTATTCCGTTCCGATCTGAAGTGTCAACGGCCTGGCGTCTGCAGCCGTTTCATTATGCCCGCTCTCATTCTGTGCAGTTCAGGTCCGCATTAGGCTTACCAGTCCTCTTCCATTTCCTACAGCCGCCCGTACATCATCGGACCCATCGTCGAAATCCATCTCCCGCTACATCTCGCATTTAAAGTGGTCTAGCTGAACCTGCTACTCAGTACTCGAAACGCTCTCGCTGCTTGTCCACCAGCTATCAGATCCTGTAGAATTTCAACACATCTCCGGCACTTAATAAGGTAGGATAGGCGGCGGCTCATGCCGTCGGTTTCATCTATGCTGAAAACCGTTCTCGCAATTTGTGGCTGGTCGCTCATTCTCGCCACCGGTTCTTTGCAGGCGCAATGGAGACCTATCACACCGGCGGAGCTTTCCCTCAAGCCGCCCCAGTCCGACCCAGACGCCGACGTCGAAGCCCTCTTTCGCGACGTGCGCCTGCTGAACGAAGCCGCTACCTTCGGTTATCCCCACAACGTGATTTCCGAATACATCCGCCTCAAAATCTTCACCGATCGCGGTCGAGACAAATACGGCACCATCGTCATTCCCTATTGGGGAAAGAGCATCGTCTCCAACATCGAAGGTCGCACGATTAACCCCGATGGCAGCGTCATCGAGCTCAAGCGGGATTCCATCTTTGAAAAGGTAATTCAACAAAAGCGGGGCGCGCTCAAGCTCAAAGCCGTTTCCTTCGCGATGCCCGCCGTCCAGGCGGGGTCCATCGTTGAATACCGCTTCACAAGAAACGTGGGTGAGTTCATCTCGCGCTACGTTCCCCTGGATGTCCAAAGCGAATTCCCCGTCGACGAGCTGACCTTTCATATCAAGCCTGTATCCGGAGTCTGGGTGAAATGGCCTCCTATGCGCATTCATGGATTTGGCTGCGACGTCGGGAATATGACAACGGATGCTGCCGGTTTTTCTAACATCACTCTGCGAAACATACCCGCTTTTCACGAAGAGCCGTATATGCTGCCCGAATACAGCTCGAAGCAGTGGATTCTCTTGTTTTATGAGGAAAACGAGAATGTTGGCACTGACCGGTATTGGCCCTCCGTCGGGCGTGAGGAGTACAAACAATACAGTCTCAAGCTCAAGGTGAACGGCGAGGCCCGGTCCATCGCGAGCGAGGTAATCGCTGGTGCCGCGACGGACGACGAGAAGATCACGCGCCTGCTTGAATACTGTCGCAAAAATCTGAAAAACATTCGCGGAACAGAAATCTCAACCCAGCAGCGTGAGCAAGCCAAGGAGAACAGGACCGCCGTCAACACGCTCCGCCGGAAAGAAGGCACCGCGCAAGATATCGACTTCGCTTTCGCAGCTCTTGCCAGCGCGGCGGGGTTCGACGCCCGGCCCGCTCTCCTGACGGATCGTTCGCGTTTCATGTTCACCCCGGCTCTGCAGTCCCGTTTCTTCCTCGATACCACCAAGATTGCTGTGAAAGTCAACGATAAGTGGCAATTCTATGACCCCACAGACCACAGTCTCGCGCCTGGCCAGTTACGTTGGCAGGAGCAAGGTGTCATGGCGCTCATCGCCGATCCGAAAGATCCCCAATTCGTCACCACGCCGCTCTTACCTGCCGAAAAGTCCGCCGTGCAACACGTAGGCGCGCTGAAACTCTCTCTCGAAGGCGCTCTGGAAGGCGATGTCCGCCAGTACTATCTCGGCAACAAAGCCGCGTCTTGGCGCGAGCGCTTCGGTCTGGCGAACGATGCCGAGCGTGAAAACGCCTTGCGCGAAGAGCTGAAGCACAGGTTTCCCGAATTCGAGTTGACGGGCGTCACGTTCAACGTGCCCCCGGACCTGACCAAAGGAATTGGCGTTTACTATCACATCGTGGTGCCAAGGTATGCGCAGCGCACCGGCAAGCGCATGTTCGTGATGCCCGGGTTCTTTGAAGCCGGTTTCAATGCTCTGTTTGTCGATATCATCCGCCGCCAACCGATATATTTCGACTATCCGTGGTCCGAGGTGGATTCGCTCGAGCTACAACTGCCGGAGGGGTACCAACTCGATCACCCAAATGCTCCATCCCCCATCAACGTTCCGTCCGTGCTGGCATACTCCGTCGCCATCTCCGTTACCAACACGAACAAACTCATATACCGCCGCGAATTCTCGTTCGGCGGAAACAAAATCCCGCTGTTCGATTCCAAGGCCTACCCGGCGCTGAAACAGGTGTTCGATACCATTCACGATGGCGACAACCATATCCTCACGCTAAAAGCGGAATCGCAGGCGTCCGCTGCGACACACCAGTAGACCAATGCGGAAGCTTTCACTTCTCTCCGCTGCTCTCCTGTCGTGCTCTCTCTACGCTTCCGCTCCGAAGGATGTTCCGTCGTGGGTGTCGGAGGTGACGTCGCGTTCCGCACCGGCTTATCCCGGAAAAGTTCCCGCAGCCGTGCTTCTCGACGAGCAGCATGTGACATTTGATGCTTCCGGTCTGAAGACCATCTCATCCCGAAAAGCGGTAAAGGTGCTGACTTACGAAGGAAGGGACGAAGCCGCTGTCTCTGAGTATTACTTCCGTGGCGGTCGCAAAGTGACGCATCTGCGCGCTTGGCTCGTCACGCCCACCGGTTACGTCAAGAGCTATGACAAAAGTGCCGTGGAGGATCTCGGCGTCTTCCAACAGATGGAGCTCTACAACGACATCCGTGTGCGGCGCATTCGAGCCGAGAATCCGGAGCTCGGTTCCGTCTTCGCTTATGAATCCGAAGTGCAGGAAAACGCGCTGTTCGCCCAGGATGATTACTACTTTCAGTCCGAGCTTCCGTTTGTCCAATCGCGATACGTGTTGACCCTGCCGTCCGGTTGGATGCCACACGCGGTCATCTTCAATCACGCTCCGGTCCAGCCGGTGGTCGATGGGTCCACTTATACCTGGGAACTGAAAGATCTTCCTTTTCACGAGCGCGAAGATCACGGACCCAGCATCACCGGCCTTGTGCCGCGCCTTGCCGTGAGTTTCTATCCTGCGGGCGAATCGGCAAGCGCTTCTATTTTCCGTTCCTGGACGGATGTCTCTCGTTGGGCGACCTCTCTCGCCTCCGGACAGGATGACGTGACGCCCGATATCGTCGCGAAAGTGCGTGAGCTCACCGCCAGTGCCTCAACCGGACTTCAGAAGCTGCAAGCCATCAGCCGATACGTCCAAAACTTGAAATACGTCGCGATTAACATGGACGTGGCTCACGGCGGCGGATACAAGCCTCATGCCGCGCAATTGGTTTTTCGCAATCAATACGGCGATTGTAAGGACAAGGCGAACCTGATGCGCTCCATGCTGAAAGCTGCCGGTATTGAATCTTACTTGGTGGCCATCTATGCCGGAGATCGTACCTTCGTGCGCGAAGAGTGGCCCTCGCCCCAGCAATTCAATCACATGATTCTGGGCGTCCATCTAGCCGATTCCACCAATTTGCCTACCCTGATGGACACGCCTTCGCTCGGCCGCTTACTGATTTTCGATCCCACCAGCGATGCAACTCCGCTGGGCGACCTTCCGTGGTTTGAGCAAGGCAGCTTTGCATTGCTTTGTGCAGGCGATCGCGGCACGCTCCTGAAGATGCCTGTCATCAGCCCCGAATCGAATTTGAGCGATGTCACCGTTGACGCAACTCTTTCCGGAACCGGCGATCTCTCGGCGTCCGTCGCAAACACGTTTCATGGACAACCCGCGGACATCGAGCGCGCCATGCACGCCCGCTTCACTCCCGACCAATACCGTAATCGGCTCGCGCATGCTCTCTATCATTCTGCGAATGCCGTGACGCTCGGCAGTTTCGACGTGCAGGATTCCTTCCAGGACAACACCTTCCGTCTGAAGATGGATTTCACTTCCGGGCGTTACGGCCATCTCATGCAGGGCCGCCTTCTCGTCTTCGCCCCGTCCGTCTTTGAGCCGTCCGCGCCCATGTTACCGGCCACCTCGCAACGCTTTGAGCCGATCATTGTGCGAGCCGGTCTGCATCGCAAGCATGTCCGCATCAAATTACCGCCCGGCTTTACCGTGGACGAAATGCCGGAACCGCTGCAATCACAATCCGAATTTGCCCAATTTTCAGTGAGTTTCCGGCAGGAAGCAGGAGAGCTGGTGATGGACGAAGAGCTCAAGACCCAAGCGGCGAATCTACCGGCGTCCGACTACCAAAAAGTAAAGACGTTTTTCGATCGCTATGCCGGTGCGGACCAGCAGCAGGCCGTCCTCACCAAAAATTAGTGGTTCTGTCGCAGTAAAAATGTCGGCATGAACTCCCCTTTGAAGCTGATCCCCGCGCGCGTCAGAGTGCGAGTGAAAACCGTAAAAATGCGGTTTGACTTGACACCTGTTGTCATTAATGACAACATGAAGCAGTGAATGGCCGAGACCCGCAAAACTCGACCCGTCTCGTGGATCAAATCGGCGCTGAAGGACTTTGACGCGTTTCCGAGGGATGCGCAATTGCCTTTTCTGGCGGCCCTCACGATCGCGGCAGAAGGGGGCAAAGCAGACATAGCAAAGCCGATGCATGGCTTCGGCTCGGGCGTTTTTGAAATCGCGGTATCGTTTCGGGGCGATGGATTTCGTGTCGTTTATGCCATCCAACTCGCAGATGCAATCTGGGTGGTTCATGCATTCCAGAAGAAATCGAAGCAGGGCATCGAGATGCCGAAACACGAGATTGACCTGGTCAAGGATCGGTTGAAAAGATTGAAGGAGGCACTCAGATGAAGCGTGAAAGACTGGAACTGGTTCGCGGCAGCGGAAACGTGTTCCGCGATCTCGGCAGGGATAACGCAGACCTCGAGCAGCTGAAGGCACTCTTGGCGGCTGAGATCATCAAGGCGCTCGATCGCGAGGACTTGACCGTCCGCGCCGCTCAGGCCCGAACCGGCTTCGCCGCGGCAGATTTCTCCCGCATCCGGAACGCTGATCTGTCGAGATTTACGGCCGACCGATTGATGTCCATTCTGAATCGCCTCGGTTCTCGAGTCGACGTAAAGGTCCGGGTGACGCCTATCGAGCCCGCTCAAAATGAAGCGCGAGCTTAATGGACGCTAGGACGATGCAATAAACAGAAGGGTTCTGGAGCCACCCGCCGGAATCGAACCGGCGACCTACGGTTTACGAAACCGTTGCTCTACCAGCTGAGCTAGGGTGGCTTGTACTTTTCTCAGTGTAGCCCACAAACCTTTCCCGCTCTCTTTACGATTCATGTAGGAAAATGCGAGGGAAGGTCCCAGCTTTTGCCCGAATTGCCCGAAGTCGAAACCATCGTGCGCTCCATCGCTCCACACATCGTCGGGCGAACCATCGAGCACGCACAACTCTCTTCTCACCGCGTCACTCGTGGGGGTCTCCGCAGCACCGGCAAGGCTCTGGTCGGCCGGATCGTCCAAGCGGTGCGCCGCCGCGGCAAGCAGATTTTCATCGATCTCGATCGCGGCATCCTGTACGTCCACCTCGGCATGACGGGCAAGCTGCTGTGGAATGGCGAGCCGGGCAAATACACCCGCGCCGCGTTCACCCTCGATCGGGGCACATTGCTCTACGATGATGTCCGTCAATTCGGCCGCGTCGAATTTCTCGAAGTGCTTCCCGATGTTTTGAATCGTGGAGGACCCGATGCGCTCACCGTCTCGTTCGACGAATTCTACACGCGCTTGAAGCGTCGCGCCGGAATGATCAAGCCGCTGCTCTTGAATCAGTCCTTCTTAAGCGGCGTCGGCAATATATATGCCGATGAGCTGCTCTTCGCCTCCGGCATTCACCCGCACGCCTCCGCAGCTCGCATTTCGAAAACGCGCGCGGCAAGAATGCATACCCATCTTCTTGAAGTGCTGCAAACTGCCATTGAGCATCGTGGCTCGTCCATCTCCGATTACGTCGACGGGGCAGGGAAGCGCGGCGCTTTTCAACAACTGCATAATGTCTATGGCCGCGAAGGCCAGCCTTGTCCTCGCTGCGGAACGCCCATCCGCCGCATCGTCGTCGGCCAGCGCGGCACTCACTATTGCCCGCGCTGCCAGCGCGTCTGAGGAGCCGCTTCATCCTCGGTTGCACTCGCCGCTTGTCGAATCGCGTCTACCACTTCTACCACCGGCTTCATCGCTTTCACGTGATGCACGCGCACGATATGCGCGCCGTTCAAGATGCTCGCAGCCACCGCCCCGGCCGTCGCAAATTCGATATCTTCGGGCTGTTCCTTTTTCAGGAACGACTTCCGCGACGGTCCCACCAGGATCGGAAGATCGAACTCCTTCAGCATTCCCAGATGCGCGATGATCTCTGAATTCTGTTCGCGCCGCTTGCCGAATCCGAGTCCCGGATCGATAACGATTTGATGTTTCTGGACGCCGGCTTGCCTCGCGCGGTGCAATGCCGCTTCCAGATCGATGCTGATCGACCGCATCAGTTTTTTCATGGGCGCGAGCTTCGCCCAGGTTTGCGGAGTCCCGCGCATATGGTTAATAATCAGCCCCGCATCGTATTTTGTGACCACCCGTGGCAAGTGCAGATCGAGCAGAATCCCGCTCGGATCGTTCACGATCTCGGCGCCATGTTCCAGCGCCTTCTCAGCCACCGCAGCCTTATACGTGTCCACCGAAATGGCCACGCCCAGCTTCCCGTCAAGCCGCTTCAACACCGGTATCAGGCGGCGCAATTCTTCTGCTTCCGGCACGGCTTGTGCTCCTGGCCGCGTCGATTCCGCTCCAATGTCGATAATGTCCGCTCCTTCGTCTTCTAATTCCACTGCCCGCGCAAAGGCCCGATCGGGATCGGCGTATTTCCCGCCATCCGAGAAAGAATCGGGTGTCACGTTGAGCACGCCCATCAGCAGCGTTCGCTCGCCCAACACGATTTCCCGCTGCTTCAACTTCCACCGGTATCTTTTTTCCATTCCCTATAAGGCATCTCATAACCGCTCAAAACTGACGGACTCGCGCCAAAGGTGCCGTCTAAGAAGAGTCGGTGCCTGCTATCTACGTTATCTAAGTTTATGAGATGACTTCTAGACTATGAGTGTGCCAGACGTCCTCGGAAATCCACCCTTTACAGTTTCCGCCGGCGTCTGCCGCGATTTCTCGCGCTCCTCTCGTCTCGAATGGCTGGAAACAAATCATACCGGCGCCTTCGCCATGGGTACGGTCGCGGGTGTCGCGACGCGCCGCTATCATGGCCTCCTGATTGCGTCGCTGCATCCTCCGGCTGATCGATTTTCAATCGTGCCGCGTCTGGAAGAACAGGCGCTCGTTGCCGGCCAGGCGTTCTCGCTCGCCACAGTTCAGTATCCCGGCTTCCTCCAGCCGCATGGTTTCGAGCTGCTCGATGAATTCGCACTCGATCCATTTCCTACCTGGCGTTATCGCTGCGGCCAGGCATCCATCCGAAAAACCGTCTGCTTGCTAGACCGGCAGCAAAGCGTGCTCATCGGCTACGAAACTTCCACGGCATGCCGCCTCAGCATTCGCGTGTTTGTCTCGTTCCGCGATTATCACGGTCTGCTTCACCAGGATGCGTCGTATAACCCTGCCGTGGCCCAGCGGATTGGCAGCATCGCCATTTCCGCGCGGCAGAATTTCCCGCCGCTCATTATTCTCCAAAATGGCGAGTTTGCTGCAGATGGCATCTGGTATCAAGATCACGAGTATCTGTGTGAGCTCGAGCGCGGCCTCGATTTTCGTGAAGATCTCTTTTCACCCGGCGTCCTTCACTTCAATTTGACGCCCGATCAGCCGTTCTTCCTGATCGCAACCCTCGAGCCTCAGCGCCTTCCGCCCGCGATTCGCCCCGCCGAAATCGAATCCATTCTCGATGCCGAGCGCCGTCGCCGCGAGTTCTCCGTAGCCACGCCCGCCGGCAGCAAGCCGATTCGTGCCACGCTTGTTAGGGCATTGGATCAGTTCCGCGTCACCCGGTTCAATGGGCGTCCTTCTTTAATCGCCGGTTATCCCTGGTTCACAGACTGGAGCCGCGACACGTTGATCGGCTTACCGGCCCTCTGCATTGCTGGTTTTCCCCGGCAGGAGATCAAAGAAATTCTGGAGATGCTGGTCAACGAACGCTCACACGGCATCCTGCCCAACCGCTTCTCCGATACTCACGCGCTTCCGGAATACAACACCGCCGATGCAACGCTCTGGTTCTTTGTGGCGGCGCACCATTTCCTCGACGAAGAAAACGATCTCGATTTTCTCCGTACCGTTCTCTATCCGGCAGCCACCGATATCCTCGACTGGCACCGGCGTGGAACCGATTACAACATCCACGTCGATCCGCAAGATCATCTGCTCTGGGCCGGAGATCCCGGAACCCAGCTCACCTGGATGGACGCAAACGCCGGCGGTCTTCCGGTCACCCCCCGCTACGGCAAACCGGTCGAGATCAATGCGCTCTGGTACAACGCGCTTCGTATCGTCGCTCGCTGGTCCGCCTTGCTGGGTAGCGGTCTCGAGGACACGCTGCATGCCGAAGCCGAAGCGATGTTGAGTTCTTTTCAAAATACATTCTGGAATGAGTCACGCGATTGCCTGTATGACGTGATCCGTCCCCCCGACAACAGTTCCAGCCTTCGGCCCAATCAGCTTCTTGCCCTCGCCCTGCCGTTTCCGCTGCTCGATCGCGAGCGGGCGCGAAGTATCGTCACCCTCATCGAGCGCGAGCTGCTCACCCCGGTCGGTCTCAGAACGCTGGAACCGCAAGACCCGTCCTATGCGCCGCGCTTTGAGGGTTCGCCCGCCGAGCGCGATCGCACCTATCACCAAGGCACCGTATGGCCCTGGCTCTTGGGTCCGTTCGCCTCCGCTTATCTTTACGCCCACAACGAATCCGAGGAAGCACTCGAATTTTGCCGTCAACTCGCGGATCGCCTATCGAAGGAATTGACCGCCTGCTGCCTCGGATCGTTGAGTGAGGTGTACGACGGCGATCCGCCTCACCGCCCCGCCGGAGCTCCCGCGCAGCTTTGGAGCGTCGCTCAGCTCTTACTTACGAACAACCGCCTGTATGAGAGCCATTGACAGAGTCCCATCCCGATCGCGCGATTCGCGCCTGACGCGCGCGTACCTGCTCCAGATACTCATCGATCATCTGTTGGGCCTCGGGATGAGTTTTCCGAACCTGATCGAGATAGCTCGTCACAGTTTCAGGCGAGCACTGGGTGAGGGGCCCACCGGAACTCAATCGCCCGCCTTTTGAAAAATTGTGGAACATCTTGTGAGCCATATCTTCCAATACAGCCGATAGCGGGTTGCCGGAGATGCCGCAGGCGCGCAAAACCTCCTGCGCGGTGGCGAACAATGGCTGCGGCAGAACCGTCGCAAGCAGCTCGGCGCCGAACAGCAGCGGCTTGCACTGCGCCCGGATTTCCAGCGTACGCATTTCGTTTCGTTGCAGAAACCGGCGGATCAAGCGAACCGCCGAGATTTTTCCCTCCACTACGAACCAGTCGTGGTGTGGTGTCAAAAGGCTCACCACCGTCGCTACCGTCGAGCCGCGTTCACGGAGCGGTGCCAGGCTATCGCTCGTCAGCCACGTCTCACAGAGCACGAACGCGAGTCCGGGAAAATCCAGTTCCGCCGAACAAAGCTCATCGACAATGCGCGGAACCGCGCTGTCGGGCACGCGCAGCAAAATCAGCCGTGCCGCCTGCAATTCCTCGTATTCAGCGACTGCATAACCCGCGTGCAGCATGTTCGATAACCGCCGCGCGACTCGTAGTGTGGCTGACTTGACCGGCCCTAACTCTTCCGGCATTCTCGGCAGGCGCAAAATGGCTGAATTGCCTGACTTACCTTCCACCACCAATCCGAGTTGGGACTGCTTCTTCATATACGCCGATTGTCTTAAGCGCCTTAATTCGATCTCGTAACTGCGCGGCCTTCTCGAACTCAAAAATCTTAGCCGCTTCGCGCATCTTCTTTTCCAATTCGGCGATCAGCGCGTCGCGTCCCTCCGGCGTCAAATCCGTCCCCGCCTCTGTCTCGACCTCCAGAGGAACGGTGACGTAGTCGCCTTCGGCAACGGCCACAAGGCTCATGTCTATTGGCTTGATGATTGTTTGCGGCGTTATATTGTTGGCTTCGTTATACGCCTCTTGCAGCGCCCGCCTGCGCCCCGTTTCGCGGATCGCCCGCTGCATGCTCTCCGTCATCACATCCGCGTACAGAATGGCGCGTCCGTAAACGTTCCGCGCCGCCCTGCCCATCGTCTGGATCAATGAACCGCTAGAGCGTAGGAACCCCTCCTTATCGGCATCCAGAATCGCCACCAACGAAACTTCCGGCAGATCCAGTCCTTCCCGAAGCAGATTGACGCCAATGAGGACATCATAAGCTCCGCGCCGCAAATCGCGAAGTATTTTAATGCGATCGAGCGTACTAACTTCCGAATGTAGGTAAGCGCACTTCACGCCTACTTCGGAATAGTATTCCGCCAAGTCTTCCGACATTCGCTTCGTAAGCGTCGTCACCAGCACGCGCTCGTTTCGCTCCGCTCGCAATCGGATCTCGTGCAACAAATCGTCTACTTGCCCCTTGATCGGACGTACTTCTACTTCCGGATCCACCAAACCGGTTGGCCGGATGATCTGCTCTGCCACCACCCCTGCCGCTTTGGTCAGTTCGTACGGTCCCGGCGTCGCGGAGAGATAAATCACCTGATGTACGCGATTCTCGAATTCTTCAAAGGTCAGCGGGCGATTGTCGCGCGCGCTCGGAAGCCGGAATCCGAAATCCACCAGCACATCCTTCCGTGACCGGTCGCCGTGATACATCCCTTGTAGCTGCGGCATCGTCTGGTGGCTCTCGTCAATGAAAATCAGCGCATCATTCGGCAAATAATCGAGCAGTGTCGGAGGCGCTTCCCCCGGAAGCCGCCCTGAAAAATGGCGCGAGTAATTCTCGACTCCATGGCAATACCCGATCTGCTTGATCATCTCGAGATCGAACATCGTTCGCTGGTAGAGCCTCTGCGCTTCGATCAGTTTACCCTGCGATTCCAGTTCCTTGTGCCACCATTGCAGCTCGTTCTCGATGCTCTTCATCGCCTGCTCCCGAGTAGGAGCGTCCATGACGTAGTGGGTTCTCGGATAGATGGGCAAACGCAGATAAGTCTGCTTGACTTGCCCTAACAGCGGGTCGATTTGGCTGAGCGACTCGATTTCGTCGCCCCACAGTTCAATTCGATAGGCGTTGTCGTCGTAGGTGGGATACAGCTCGATCACGTCGCCGCGCACGCGAAACGTTCCGCGCCGGAAATCGTGATCGTTTCGCTCATACAGAATTTCAACTAGCCGCTGCAGAATCTCCTTGCGCGTGATGTGCTGGCCTTTTTCGAGCATCAGCAGCATCCCGTAATACGCTTCTGGAGATCCCAGGCCGTAAATGCAGCTCACGCTCGCCACGATCACGCAGTCGCGCCGCTCAAACAAAGACCGCGTTGCCGACAGTCGCAATTTGTCTAATTCGTCGTTGATCGTCGCTTCTTTTTCGATATAGATATCGCCTGAAGGAATGTACGCTTCCGGCTGATAGTAATCGTAGTAGCTGACAAAATATTCGACCGAGTTCTTCGGAAAGAACGTCCTGAACTCGTGATACAGTTGCGCCGCCAGCGTTTTATTGTGCGCCAGAACCAACGACGGCCGGCCCAACGCCTCGATGATTTTGGCCATCGTGAACGTCTTGCCGGAGCCGGTAACTCCCAACAGCACCTGGTGCTTCTCGCCATCGAACAGACCGCGAGTCAGTTGCTCAATCGCGGTAGCCTGGTCGCCGCGCGGCTGGTAATCGATGCCTAATTGAAACGGCACGACCTAAGTATAGAGAACAAGGTGTGGCGCAAACGGTCTTGCCGTCTGCGCTTCTCGGTGAGCTTGCTATCTTCAGCCCTGATCTCTAGTGCGGAGTTCTTAATACAAGCCGACCGGCTCACCGGCCATACTTGGGACCCTCCGGCTCCTACTGGAAATATACTCCGTGTGCGATGTCCGTCAGTTTGAACCCCTGCCGCGTCGTATCGAGCACGATTGGACAACAAGAACATTGATTCCCGACTTGAACGCAACCTGGCGGGCATTTCGAGCAATGGCCCCCACACTACAGTTGCTGAATCCCCGGTCCTTGGGAGTAGCCGTCGGTCCAATCCATCCCGGCTGGGTTGCTGGTGCAGCAGCTATTGCAAATATGCTCAGTGCTAGTGTCGAATTTGTCACAATTCATGA
Organism: uncultured Acidobacteriaceae bacterium; assembly: GCA_963722935.1. GTDB lineage: Bacteria > Acidobacteriota > Terriglobia > Bryobacterales > Bryobacteraceae > Bog-105. The sequence goes on from CAVROY010000008.1 coordinate 855,837, forward strand.
GCTGTGCGTGGACGGTCTGCGTCCGCGTTATGAGCCAAATTGTGCATCCGGCAAGAACCGTGATTCTCAGCAATGTGATTAGCGGTCGCATAGCTGGCGCCTCCCTTACTGGTTGTATCCCGGAGGCCAGTTGCGCCCCCTTTTTCCGGGAAAGTAGTTAGCGGGAAGTTCTTTGAACTTGCCGTGATGTGCCGGATCTGGAACAGCATACCTTCCGAGGCTCCATTGCATTCCGTCATCAAAGTAAAAAGGACCACGGTCGATGTTCACCTTGGTTACGGCCGTCACGGGCATGAAGTTCGCCAAGGTTTCCTCGATCTCCGCCATATAATCGTTCACATGAACCACGATCGTCTGCTCAGGTTTCCAGTCGAGGGGTGGTCTTTCGGGGTGCTCGGGCCTAAGGGGTTGACCGGTTCTCCCGTCATAGGCATCAATAGTCGGCCTTTGCCCGAAGTGAAGCTCTGCCTGGACGCAAGGTGAAGACCTGCAATCTCCGACGTCCAAAAAATGGAAGATAATTACCCCAAAGGCAATCGTTTTATTAGTTCGGTTGATGACCGAGATGGTCATTTGCCGTAGCCAATCGGCGCCGGCCTGAAACGGGGTAACAGGCTGTATGACGAGGGGGGGCCTGATAAACAGTCCGCACTCCACAGTTTTGCCGGCAACGGCAACATTGGATATCAGCACCGCATCGTTAATCTGCTCTATATCATTATGTGCGTCAACGAGCTTTTCGCTGGTTTGCTGAGCGTAAAGGGCTCCAACAAGAACGAGCGCGACGCAAGCCACGTAGAAACGGCGGTTCAAGCGTTGCCGTTTAAGAGCGTTCGAAATCATATCCACCTGCCTCCTGCGTATAGTCCTCGGTTGACCGGCACATGCCGGCGCTCTACCGCCGCGCATCAAGCACGCCCGTAGCTCTCCCACTGACGGCGGCCGAACGGACGCCCGATATTGTTTTCAAGGCTTCCTCTTCTTTGTCGGGCGCAAGCTTTCCAACCCAGGTTTGCGTCACAATTCCGTCTTTATTCACGAGCAGCATCGTCGGCGTCCCGGTTACCCCAATCTTGTTCAATGAGACCTGTCTGACCTCGTCGAGACTGCACACCCTCGCGCTTCAGGTAGGATTCCGCCTCCGCGATTGGCTCCGCAGCACGCCGATCTGTAAGAGCACCGCGCCGGATCGGGGCCCCTTTGCGGATCCCTGGCTCCTAACTAGCGCATGGCGCGGCCGGTCGCCTTTCCCTAATGCAAAAACGGTATCCCGGCAATCCGTTCCCGCTCCGCATTGAATTCGCAACCCACCAGCGCAATGCACGCAATCAGGTACAGCCAGATCAACAAAATAATCACGGCTCCGATACTTCCGTAGAACACGTTATAGTGCGCCAGATGATTGATGTAGAGGGCGAAGCCTGCCGTCGCGGCCAGCCACAAGACCGTCGAAATGAAGGCGCCCGGCCAGACTCTCAGAAAGCGTGGTCCGCTCAGCCTTTCAATGCGCCCCGGATCAGAGCGGTGGTTCGGACCAAAATAATAAAGCAGTCCGGTCACCAACGTTGTCGTGCAGAACGCCACCACGTATCGCGCCACGCGCCAGGCGATCTCGACCGGCGCGCTGATATCGGAAACCCCCAGCCAGTGAATGAACGCTCTCTCGCTGCGATCCCCGAAAATGATTAGCGATGACGCTCCGATTGCCGGAAGTGCGGCGATCAGCACCAGAAAAATGGCCATCGCTCGCTGCTTCAAAAACGGTCGACCCGCTGGTATCCGATACGCCGCCTGAAAGCCTTCCATCAGGCTGATCATCGCTCCCGAGCCTGCCCACAGCGACAACAGCACCGCCACAATCGACAGCGAAACGGGTTTTGCACCGTGCGGCTTTAATCGCCAGAGCACAATGTCTTCGGTCCCGGGCGGCACCACTTGCCGCACAAAGGTCGCAATCACATGCACCACCGATTGCGCATTCGCCTCGATCAGGATCGATATCAGCGTCGTCACAATCGGGAACAGGGATAGCAGGAACGAGTACGCGGCGCCCTTCGCGATGCCGAAACAGTTATCCTCGTACGCAGCCAGAAACGCTCGCCGCAGCAGCCAGAAATTGCGCGCCACCACGCCCGGGTCGATGATGACGAAGTTCGGTTCTGCCGCGAGAGGTCTCGTTTCCGGAGATGTGTCCACGCTATCCGGCATCCGCGCGCTTGCTGAGACGATCATAGCCGAATTCGCAACCATTCGCGCCACTTTTACTGCACCGTCATAGCGGCCAGAATGGCCAGCAGCAGCGCCGGCGGCATCACCAGCGCTCCCCATTTCAGGAATTTCCAGAAGCTTATATCGAGACCTTCCCGCCGGATCGCAATCAGCCACAGTATGGTTGCCAGCGAGCCTGTTATCGAAAGGTTAGGCCCCAAATCTACTCCGATCAACACTGCATTGCGTAATGCGCCGGTCGCGTGCGCTGCTTTCACCGCCGCTCCCGCGATCAGACCGCTTGGCAGATTATTCATCAGGTTCGAAAAGAATCGCGATTCCGAAACCCGACCCGAGTGCCCCGTCGATTGTCCCTGCACGGTTCAATCTCGCCAGAGCCTGAGCCGCCATCGTCAGCGCCCCCACGCCATTCAGCGCTTCAACCATCACAAACAATCCCGCCACCAGCGGCAAAATGCTCCACGAAAGCCCCTTCACCAATTCCATCGGAGCGCCGCGGTCGCGTAGCGAAATCGCGGCCGCGATCACCAGGCCCGCAATAAAGGTCGGCGCGCCCAGATCGAGGTTGAAGGCCGATGCGGTCATCAGCGTAGCTGCCAAAACGCCGATGGCGAACAGCGTGAGCTTGCCGGTTGCCGTGAGCGGCCTGTCCGCCATTTCCGTTTTCACCGGGCCCTGCAAATATTTCCTCGCCAACCAGCGGAGTGCCACAAACGTGATGAAAATCGAGACCGCGGACGCCAATCCGAATCTCAGCAGCCATTCTCCTAACGGCGGCAACCCTCCGTCATAGACCACCAGATTGGCGGGATTCGAGATCGGAAGCACGAAGCTGGCCGCGTTCGCGATAAACGCACAGATCAGCAGGTAAGGAAGAGCTTCAGCCTCGGCCGCGCGTACCGCCGCCAGCACCGCGGGAGTTAAGACCACTGCCGTGGCATCGTTCGACAAAAATACTGTGACCACGATCCCGACGCCATAGATCAGAACGAACAGCCTGCGTCGCGACCCCTTGGAAGCGCGCACGGCATGCACCGCTACCCAGTCGAAGACTCCCTCGCGCCGCGCAAGTTCCGACATCACCATCATGCCCACCAGAAACAGGTAGACATCGACGCCTTTCTGTACTGCCACCGCTGCGCCTTCTAAAGACATCAGCCGGCAGATCACCAGCAGGCAAGCGCCCCCCGCCGCCCATACCGCCTCCGGCAAACCTTTGGGTCGTATCAGAACCAGCGCGATCGATGCAAGAGAGATGGACCAGATCGCAGCCGCATGCCAATTCATTCGCCCCCGCCTGCGCGTTCCTTCTCATCCATCTGGTACTGGCGCAACTTTTCGTATAACAGCCGGCGGTGAATGCCCAAAATATCGGCGGCTTTCGATTTATTGCCCTGCGCCGCATCGACAGCGCGCTCCACCAGCGCACGCTCAAGCGTCTCCAGATTCTGTTTCCAGCCATTTTGAAGCGGTACGAGATCCGTCCAATGACTTGAACTGACGCCCGTCCGGCTTTCATCCAGGAGCAGAATCTCATCGCGATCGATAACGCCACCCCGAGCGAGCACCAGCGCGCGGGCGATGGTGTTCTCGAGCTCCCGCACATTGCCGGGCCAGTGATGCTCGCACAGCATAGCCAATGCGGACGGTGTAATGGACACGGAATGACCGCTGCGTTGCAGGAAGTGCTGAACCAACGCCGGAATATCCTGCTTTCGCTCTCGCAGCGGCGGCAGCGCGATCGTGACAACATTCAGGCGATAGTAAAGATCTTCGCGGAACTCGCCGCGTGCCACCGCTTGCTCCAGGTTCTTCGCCGTAGCGGTGATCAGGCGGATATCGATGGATATCGGCGCATTTGCGCCCAGGCGCTCGATCGTTCTCTCCTGCACCGCTCGCAACAGCTTGGCCTGCAGCGCCGGCGCGAGTTCCGCAATCTCATCCAGAAACAGCGTTCCCTCGTGCGCCTCTTCGAAACGTCCCACACGCCGGTACAGCGCGTTCGTAAACGCGCCTTTCTCGTGGCCGAACAGTTCGGATTCGAGCAGCGCCTCCGGGATCGCAGCGCAGTTCACTTTTAGCAGCGGACCGCGCGCCCGCGCGCTGTTCTCGTGAATCGCATTGACCACCAGTTCTTTCCCTGTCCCGGTTTCACCGCGCACCAGGACGGTTGCATCCGAAGCGGCTAATTGCCCGATCAATTTATAAACGCGCTGCATCGCCGGACTGTAGCCCGCCATCGCCAGCCCGGCATTCAGATTCTGCTCTGTGCCGGCGCTCTTCATCTTTCGCGCCAGCTTGCGATGCTCAATCGCCCGTTTGAGCTGCGTCAAAACATGCTCGAATTCGATCGGCTTCGCAAGATAATCGAACGCGCCGAGCTTCATCGCTTCGATCGCCGTGCCGCTGTCCCCAAACGCCGTCATCACCAGGAACGCCGATTCCGAACCACCCGTCAGCGCTTGCCGCAGAACCGATAATCCGTCCAGCCCAGGCATCCGAATGTCCAGCAGGACCGCATCCGGCTCTTCGTGCAGCGTGAGCGCCAGCGCTTCCTTTCCATCCGCCGCGGAAAGCACCCGGAACCCTGCCTCTTCGAGCAGTGCCACGAGCGAGCTCCGAGCCGCCGCTTCATCTTCGGCCACCAATACGGTTGCGACCGCCATCTTCAGTTCCTCGGAAGGTGGACGACGAAGCGAGATCCTTCTGTACTCGCGTCATATATAAGGTCGCCGCCTTGGCTTCGCATCAGCTCGCGCGAAACTGCCAGCCCCAGGCCCGTTCCGGACGGCTTTGTGGTGTAAAACGGCTCGAATAAATGCTCCTGCTGTTCCGCATCCAGGCCCGGCCCGTCGTCTTCTACTTCGACTCTCACCGCGCCGCTTTCTTCGGCGATCGAGACGTTCACCACGCCTCCTGCCTTTGAAGCCTCCACCGCGTTCAGCAGCAGATTCATGACCGTCTGCGTCAACTGCTGCGCATCGAAAAACGCGAAAATCTCTCGCCTCGGCACATCCATGTTCACTCGCGTGCCATTCATCTCAGCCTGCCGTTCCACCAGCCCTACGCAGTGCCGCACCACCGGCAGAACGGGTTGGAACTGAGGCGCCGGTTGCCGCGTCCGCTGCAGGTCCAGTAAATCGTCCAGCAGAATGCTAAGCCGGTCCACTTCTCCTTGAACCGTCTGCAGGTCCTCGTGCCGCAGCCGGCCGGTGTCGAGACGGTGTTCCATCAATTGAACCGTCAGCCGGATGCTGTTCAGCGGATTCCGGATCTCGTGTGCCAGTCCGGTGGCCAAACGCCCCAAAGCCCGGAGCCGGTCTTCATGCCGCAACTCGGCCTCCAACTTCCGTCGCACCGAAGCCATCTGGTTGATCGACCGGCTGATGCTTCCCAATTCGTCTCTGCGTTCCGGAAGGTGGAAGTTGAAATCTTTTTCGAGCGCCGCTAATCCCGTCCTGATCTGGGCAACGCCTCGCGCCAAACTGAAGCCGGTCGCAAGCGTTCCAGCGACGCTCACCAGCGCCGCGGCGATGAGGATTGCCAGCAGCACTGCGCGTCTGCGGCCAGTCGCGTTAGCGCGCCCCGGCAGACGCTTCATGGCCCAGATCGCCGTCGTGTGGTTTGCATTCGCAACCGCGCCCAACACCAGAAAATCCAGCTTTCCGCGAATCACACGGTAGATCGGCTGATCCGTTTTCAAGCTCTGTTCCGCGAGCCCGGCAATCAGACCGCGCTCGGCCGCGGGCACGTCCGTTTTGGCTACTCCCGTATCATGCGTCGGGTACGCATAACCGAGAAATTGACCGCTCGAATAAAAGCCGCCCTCCACGCCCGGGTAGGAGCGCAGCACGCTTTGAGTGATCCCTCCCAGCGAAACGTTCTTGGCAGTAGAACTCGACAGTGCCCGATACTGCTGCTGCTGTTTCAATTCACCGAGCGCCGTCGCAATGGTCTTGTTCGCTTCACCCAGAACTACACTTTCAGCGCCCTCTATCGCGTCCGCGATCAGCACGACACTCAGCACGGCCAACGATCCTGCTGCAATCAGCGTGAACAGCAGTTGCAGAAGCAGTCTGTTCTGGAGCAGCCGGTTCATCGAAACTCTATCTGCACAATTTGTTCCATTTCAACGCTCCTTGCTTCGTCGCCCGCTCGTCGCCTCTCGCTGTTCGATTTTCCCCCGCTGCTGTTCGGTTTCATCGCGCCTGAGCATGCTTCCCCTTCGCCCGACGTGGCAAACGAGGTCCCCCGGTTGGCCGCCGGCCTGCAAGAACGGAAAGCGGCGTATGCCGGCAACTTTGGAACGCGCGAACGCATCTGGATCGAAACCGCTCTGGTCGCTCGACTGGCTCAATTTCTGGATGGCCGACGTGCAGACCGGCGTCGGTCCGTTCATTGCAGCCGCCCTGACGTCTATAGGTTGGAACTCGTCGCAAGTCGGAACCCTCCTGACGATCGGAGGACTCACCGGTCTTTGCCTCCAGACTCCCGCCGGTGCGGTTGTGGATGCGACCCGCCGCAAACGCACGCTCCTGGTGCTGGCGATTGCCGGCATTGTTGCGGCTTCGCTTCTGCTGGCTCGCGGTAAACACCTTGCGGCGCTCCTGTCTGCACAGGTGCTCTTGGGTGCCGTCGCTCCCTTCATTGGCCCGTGCATCACGGCCATCACCTTGGGGCTGGTCGCAAAGACGTATTTCGATGCGCGAGTGGGACGCAATCAGGCTTTCAATTCGGCGGGTAACGTATTCTCAGCTCTGGTCATGGGCTGGATCGGATGGTGTTGGGGAGCCCAGTCCATTTTCTTCTCGGTACCCTTTTTCGCCGTTCCCGCTCTGTTTGCTGTCGCGGCCATTCCTGCCGCGCAAATTAACCACGCGCAAGCCCGAGGTTCCGATAGCGGCGCTGCCACTCACACTGCTCGTCTCAAAGTCCTGACACACGATCGCGTCCTGCTCGCATTCGCCATCGCAGGTTTCTTGTTCCATCTCGCCAATGCAGCCATGCTGCCCCAGTTAGCCGAGCTCCTCGCGCGAGGCCGGCCCCGCGCCGCTGCTCCCTTCATGTCGGCGGCCGTCTCTGTGACCCAAATCGTGATCGCCCTGACCGCCTCCGCAGTCGGTAAATCCACCGCACGCTGCGGCCCGCGCCGCATTCTGCTAGTTGGGTTCGCGGTCTTGCCGGTTCGCGGCGTCCTCTACACCCTGACCTCCTCGGTTCCTTTGCTGGTCGCGATCCAGGTATTGGATGGCGTCGCAAACTCCATATTCCTTGTCGCCTCTGCGGTCTTTATCGCAAATCGCACCCGCGGCTCGGGACACTTCAATCTCGCTCTCGGTGCATTCGGCGCTGTCACCGGCACAGGAGCGGCGCTGAGTAATGGACTCGCCGGTTTCCTGGCCCTGCGCGCCGGCTTCACCGCAAGCTTTCTGGTCCTCGCCGCAATCGCAGCCGCGGCGTTCCTGTGCCTGTTACTCTTCGTGCCGGACCGTGCTCGCTACGCCTGCGCCACTGAAACAGAAAAAATGGGAGGCAGGTACTGCGCCAGCTCCTGCCACGTGTCGCCCGCATCGCGCGAATAGAACACCGTTCCTGTACTCGTGCCGAAGTACACGCCTGCTGGATCGTGATCGTCTGCGTCCATCGCTTCGCGGTACACCATCACATAAGCTGTCTCCTGCGGCAGGCCGTTGCCTAGCAGCTCCCAGGTCTTCCCGCTGTCCCGGCTCCGCGCCACGCGTAGTTTGCCATCCGGCGCGTAACGCCGTTCAGGCGACGTAATCGGAATCGTAAACAACGTCTGCTCTTCCGCCCCTGGCACCGCCAGCCCGAATCCGAACCGCGTCGGCAGACCTTCGCTGATGTCCGTCCATTCTTGATCCGTGTAGTCGGCCCGATACACGCCGCAGTGATTCTGCTGATACAACGCTTCGCGCCGACGCGGATGCGCTTTCAACTTGTGCACGCATTGGCCCACCTCTGGATATTTCTCCGGGTTGAAATCGGCCAGCACTCCACGGTTGAATGGCTCCCACGTTTGCCCGTTATCATTGCTGCGGAATGCGCCCGCCGCCGAAATCCCCGCGATCACCCGCCCTCGGCCCAGCGCCTGGATCGAATGCACCATCATCCCGCCTGCGCCCGGCATCCACTTCTCTCGCGTGGAATGGCGGGTCAGGCCGTCGCATTGTCGCCAGCTCTCTCCCCAGTCTTCACTCCGAAACAGGGCTCCCGGCTCGGCACCCAGATAAACCACACCGCGCTCATCGTCCGCTCCGGGAGCAACGTGCCAGATTCGCTTCAGCGTCCCGCCTTCTATTCCCTGCAAAGCCAGGCCCTCGTCCGACTGCTTCCAGTTCTTGCCCCCGTCCACGCTCGTGTAGAGATGCGATCCAAACCACGCCGATCCCGCTGCCGCATAGAAGCGCTCGGGATCGCGCGGGTCCTGCGCCACATGATGCACTTCGTCTCCCGCGAAATGAGGCCCCTCCAAATCCCAGTGGACTCGATCCGCCGTGTGCAACCGGAACGCGCCTTTGTGCGTCCCCACCCATACTTCAACCGCCATGAAGCCTCCCCGGCTCAAATGATAACTCCGAAACCACCTTCTATGGACATACCAAAGGAGACGTGGTATAGTTCTTATTTGGCATGTCCAAAGGACTATGGTTTCGCATCTTTCTATCGCGTGCGAAGTCCCTGTTCCATCGGCACGGCGATGAGCGGGATCTGGACCGTGAGCTCGACGCCCACATCGCCCTCCTGGCTGAAAGATACGCTCAGCAGGGCATGAACGAGAATGACGCTCAAGCCGCCGCTAGGCGGCAGTTCGGAGGCATTACGCAGATCCGCGAAAATCTCCGCGAGCAGCGAAGTCTCCTCCTATTTGAAAACCTTTTCCAGGACGCCCGCTATGCGCTCCGCCAATTGCGAAAGTCACCGGCATTCTCCTTTACCGCGGTGCTGACGCTGGCGCTCGGGATCGGCGTCAATACGGCTGTATTCTCCATCGTTCACGCGGTACTGCTCCGCCCCTTGCCTTTCAAAAACTCCGACCGTCTGGTCCTCGTCTGGGAGGAAAATCTGCACCGCGGCTGGCTCCACAACATCGTTTCCTCGGCAAATTTCAACGATTGGAAAAAGCAGAACCATGTCTTCTCCGACATCGCGCTTGTCGATCCCTTTCCGACCTTCAATGTCACCGGCCGCGGCGAGCCGCTTGAAGTTCAGGCCGAGCAGGTTACTCCCAATCTGTTCTCCGTTCTCGGGGTCCAGCCGTTCTTGGGACGCAGTTTTCTTCCGGAAGAGGGACGTCCGGGCAGCGCGCGCGTCGTCATTCTCGGTCATGCACTGTGGCAGCGCCGCTATGGCGGCGATCGATCCCTCATCGGCAAACAGATTTCGCTCAACAGTCAAAACTACACTGCTATTGGCGTGATGCCGGTCGGCTTCTCCGACGTGTACTCGAGATCTCAGGATACAAACGCGCAAATCTGGGTCTCCGCCCTGGATCTCAGTGCTCCCGGAAGAACCAACCACGACTACATCTCCGTCGCGCGTTTGCGGCCAGGCGTCACGTTACAGCAGGCGCAAGCGGAAATGGACACCATCGCTGCCGGAATCGAGAAACAATATCCGGAAAGCAAAGGCTGGGGCGTACAGTTAATCAGTCTGCACGATGAAGTCGTCGGCGACTCGCGTCCCGCGCTTCTGATCTTGCTGGTAGCCGTCGCGCTGGTGCTGTTGATCGTTTGCGTGAATCTCGCAAACCTTCTGCTGGCGCGCAGTGCTGTTCGTGTGCGCGAGCTGGCCGTCCGCAGGGCCCTAGGCGCAAATCGTGGCCGGTTGATTTCCCAATTACTCACCGAAAGCTTGCTGCTTTCCGTCTCCGGCGCACTCGCCGGCTTGTGGATTGCCGGCATGGGCGTCAAAGGTCTCGTCTTCATCGCTCCCGTCGATACGCCCGGCATCGAAACCGCGGGCCTGCATCCTCTGGTGCTTGCCTATACCGCTGGAATCGCACTCCTCACCGCCATCCTGTTCGGATTGTTGCCCGCCCTGGGCCTCTCGAATCCGGAGCTGAATAGTTCACTCAAAGAAAGCAGCCGCGGCAGCACGGAAGCCGGAAAAGCCGGTAAAGCCGGTAAAATCCGTCGCATCCTGGTGTCTGTCGAATTTGCGTTAGCGCTTGTGCTCGTTGTCAGCGCCGGTCTCATGCTGAAAACGCTGCTCAACATGCACCGCGTCCCACTCGGGTTCCAGCCCGATCATGTGCTCACCATGCGTGTTCCTTTAAACGAGGTGAAATATAACGAACAGCAGCAGGCCGATTTTTATCAGCGACTGCTCGCCCGCCTGAGCGCAATGCCGGGAATCCGATATGCCACGGTTTCGCGCGGCATTCCTATTCTTGGCTGGGCCGGCCAGGGCTTTGTCACCCAAGAGCACCCGCACCCTGCGCCCGCCGATCTGCCCGACGGGAACTATCTGGCAGTGGGTTCTCGCTACTTCGATGTGCTCCGCATACCGCTCATCCGGGGACGAGCTTTTACCGAACACGACACCCAAAGCGCGCTTCCCGTCGCCATAGTTAACCAAGCGCTCGCGCGCAGCCAGTGGCCGGGACGAAATCCGCTCGGCGAACGCATCCGCTTGAACCGGGAGAACGCGCCCTGGTGGACAGTTGTCGGTGTCAGCGCGAATGTCCGCACACTAGGGCCGGAGAATGACTTTCTTCCAGAAATCTACGTCCCGTACACCCAGCACCCGTGGTTTCTCACGCCGCATCACCTGCTGATTCGCACCGAGGCAAGTCCTCTTTCGGTCCTTCCTTCCGTTCGCCGCGTCATCGGAGAGCTTGATCCCGAACAACCCATTGCGGACGTCAGAACACTCGAAGCCGTCGCGGCCGACCCGCTGGCCTTGCGTCATTTCCTTGCAGATCTGTTGCTGGGTTTCGCGTTTCTGGCCCTGCTCCTGGCCGCTATCGGAGTGTATGGCGTGATGGCGTATTCAGTCACGCAGCGCCAGCGCGAAATTGGAATCCGAATGGCGCTCGGTGCCAATCAGCGCAAAGTATTGGGCGCGATTCTCACGGACGGACTGCGCTGCGCGCTCTTCGGCATCACGATCGGCCTGGCGGGCGCATTCGGGGCCACGCGCCTCTTATCAAGCCAGCTCTACGGAGTCAAAGCCACCGATCCGTGGATGTTCGCCTCCGTCGCGCTCCTGCTGAGTCTAGTCGCCGCATTCGCCGCCTACGTCCCCGCGCGCCGCGCCGCGCAAGTCGATCCGATCACTGTGCTGCGTCACGAATAAAAACCGCCACTTCACGTGGATCGACTATTCTTCCCGCAGCGCGTGAATCGGATCGGTTCGCGAAGCCCGCCACGCGGGCACGACCGCCGCCGAGATGCCGGTCAGCAATAAAAGAATCGCCGCCCCTGCATATACCGCCGGCGACGTAGCAGACACATCGAATAAGAATGACCGGATGAATCGGCTCATAATCAGCGATCCGGCCATTCCGATCGCAATTCCAACAAGCAACAGCCGTCCCGAATAACCTAAGAATCGCCGCACTACACTTGCCGCCTCGGCCCCCAGCGCCATGCGAATGCCGATCTCGCGAGTTTGTTGCGTAACCAGAAACGCCAGCACGCTGTAAATGCCGCCCGCCGCCAATAATAAGGACAGCCCGGCAAATGAGCCGATCAAAACCGTGTTGAACCTCTCCGACGACTTCGATTCGGCAAGAATGTCGTCAATCGGCTCCACTCTGCCCACCGCCAGCGACGAGTTGATCCTGGACAGCTCGTGCCTCACTTCTGGAACCAGCGGCCCGGCGCTTCCGTTGAAGTGTACAATCAGCCAAATCGATCCCGAGGCCATCGGCAATTGTGAAAGCGGCACATAGGTTTCCGGTTCTGGATCATGGCTGAGCCCCAGATGCTTGACGCTTCCGACAATTCCCACCACAGTGCGCCAGGTTGATTCGTCACCGAATGCAATCCGTTGACCGATTGCGTTTTCGCTTGGCATGTAGCGCTGCGCCGCTGTCGCGCTCAGCAGAACCACGGGTGCGGATCGCGCCGTATCTTCATCGCGAAAAGTGCGCCCCCGAATCACCGGAATTCCCATGGTCGAAACAAAACCGGCACTCACAACTCTCATCCAGATCTTCAACGAGTCCTGAATCGACCGCACCTCCGGATGCCTCTCCGTCCTCAGCCCCCATCTCCATCCGGTCGTAAATCCTGGAACGTAATTCGTAAGCGCTGCCTCGCGCACTCCAGGCAGAACCGCCGTGCGTCGCACAATCTCCCGATCCAGCGCATCGGCCTTCTCCGGAGTCCGTAGTGCGGCAGGAATCGTCAGTTCCAGACTGATTCGCTGGTGCGGCTGAAACCCGGGATTCACTCTCGATAGCTTCACGAAGCTGCTGAGCAAAAGCGTTGCGCCCGTCAGCAGAACGCAGGACAGAGTGGTCTCGACAATTACCAGCGCATTGCGCAGCCGCACGTTTTCGCGGCTTCCCAAAGCAGATCGGCTGCTGTCCTTCAGCCGCAAATTCAGGTCGCTTCTCGACAGTCGCCACGCAGGCACGAGTCCAAACAGAAGCCCCGTGAGAATCGAAACTGCCGCGAGAAAAGCCACAACATTGCCGTCCAATGAGATCGATTCCATCCCCGGAATCCAGCCGCCCGCCGCGATCTTCGGCAAAATCGGCTTCAGCAAGGAAAGTGTTCCCACCGCGATACCAGCACCAATCGCGCCTGCGCTGGCAGAAAGCACGAGGCTCTCCAATACCAGCATTCGCACCAGCCGCGAGCGTCCCGCGCCCAGAGCTTCTCGTACCGCAAGTTCACGTTGGCGTGTGAACCCGCGTGCCAGCGTCAAATTCGCGACGTTCGCACAAGCAATCAGAAGGACGAAAATCACCGCGCCGGCCAGCACCCACAGCGTCGGCCGGACCGAATCGCGAAGCTGGGGCGCGATCGGAACCAGGTTGGCGCTATGCCCGCTGTTGAAAGCAGGCCATTGCTTCTCCAGTCGCGAGCTGATGGCCGCCATCTCGGCTCGCGCCTGCGGCAACGAAACTCCATCACGCAGCCGCCCGATCACCAACAGATCGTGCGAACCTCGATCCGCCGCACGCGTACCGCTCAACACCAGCGGAACAAACACATCCGGCGGGCGTCCGAAATAAATTTCGAACCTCCGAGGCAGAACTCCGATCACGGTGTGCGGCTTCTCATCCAAATCGATTTTTTGGCCTAAAATCGAACGCGCACCTCCAAAGCGGCTTTGCCAGCAGCCGTAGCTCAGCAGCGCCACGTGCCCGCCCCCTGCACCGTCGGAAGCCACAAACCCTCTGCCAATCGCCGGCTGGACGCCATACGTGCGCAACATGTCCGTCGTCGCCGAAACCTGAATGAGCCGTTCCGCCTCGCCTTTCCGCGTCAACGTTACTGCCGTTTCATCATGTGCCGTGAGGCTTGCGAACACGTGGTTTTGTGCGCGCCAATCCAGGTAATCCGCCGGTGTGATGCCGTTGTCCTTCGAGCCTTCTTTGGCGCGCTGTTCCCACGCAATCACCACCCGATCCGTATCGCGATAAGGCAAGGGACGCAGCAGAACTGCATCAAAAATGCTGAAAATCGTCGCACTCGCTCCAATTGCCAGCGAAGCGATCAGGACGACCGCCGTCGAAAACCCCGGATGTTTGCGGCAGCTTCGGAATGCATAGCCCAGATCCGCAATCACCTGCTCCACGCATAGGAGCCTATCAGAACACATCCAAATCATGTGTTGCGAACTTCCACCTGGAACAGTCTCTAGTACCGGCTGTCTCTTTCTACAGCGTGCACACAACACTCCTCGTCATCGCCACGATCGCCATCGCGCTTCAGGGCCTCACCCTCTATCTGGCGTTCTTTGGACCCGATCTCCCCTACAACATCAAGGCGCCGCCGAACCTCGCCCTCGATAGCCCGGAGTTTTGCTCCTTACTGGATTTCCTGACCGAAGCGAAGCTCCTCCACGGCAATCGCTTCGAAGTCCTCAAGGATGGTCCGTGTTTCTACGACGCCGAGCTGGCCGCCATCGCTGCCGCAAAAAAAAGCGTCAATCTGGAAGCCTACATCTTCCATCGCGGCGAGATCTCCAGGCGCTTTGTTCAGGCTCTCGCCGAACGGGCTCATGCCGGAGTCGAAGTCCGCCTCACGCTCGATTACATCGGTTGCTTAAGCACTCCTCTTTCCTATTTAAAAGACTTGACCGATGCCGGCGGCCAGGTCCGGTGGTATCACCCTCCGCGCCCCGATCTGATTCCTCAACTGAACAACCGCACGCATCGCGAGCTCATCATCGTAGACGGGAAGATCGCATTCATCGGCGGCGCTGGAATCGCCGATTGGTGGGCCCGCGATGGCGTCAAGGGGCGTCGCTGGCGCGACATGATGATTCAGGTCGAGGGCCCGTCCGTTGCCGCACTGCAAGCCGTCTTCGCTCAGAATTGGCTGCGTGTCGCTGGCGAGATCCTTGCCGGTGAACAGTTCTTCCAATTTGCCGACCACAGCGATGGCGCGCCCGCGCTCGTAGTCGCCAGCACGCCGGCCGCCGGCGCAACCCAGGCCCGCATCTTATTTCAATTGCTCATCGCCTGCGCTCGCAAGTACGTCTATATCTCCAGTCCCTATTTCCTGCCGGATCCCAGTGCGCGGCACGCCATCATCCACGCCGCTCGCGACCGCAATGTCGAAGTGAAGATCTTGACTCCGGGCGATAACAATGACCAGCGCCTTACGCGCGCATCGAGCCGCGAATTGTACGGATCGCTCTTGAAGCACGGCATCCGCATCTACGAATACCAGCCCTCCATGAATCACACCAAAGCGCTCATGGTCAACGATTGCTGGGTCGTCGTAGGCTCGACCAATTTCGATTACCGTTCTTTCACCATCAACGATGAAGTGAATCTCGCCTCGCTCGATCCGGACGCCACCCGGCGCGTCGTGCAAAATTTTGAGCGCGATCTTTCCGAGAGCAAAGAAATCACCTACGCAGACTGGCGGACGAAAAGCCGTTTTCGCATTGCCGATCGCATCCTCTCCATCCTGGAGCGCCAGGAATGACGCGCTTTCGCCTGGCGACCTACAACGTTCACAAATGCAAAGGCGTCGATTGGCGGGTGAGCCCGCAGCGCATCGCGGACGTGATCTGCGAACTCAAAGCCAACATCGTTGCCACGCAGGAAATTCTGTATTCGCACGCTGAAGCGATCTCCAAGCGTGTGGCGTTTCCTTTCACGTTCGGCGCGGCGCGGCAGCATGCCGGAGAGCCGTACGGCAATGCGGTCTTCACCCGATTTCCCGTTTTCTCTTCGGAAAGCTATCTGCTGACCGTGCGAATGCGCGAACCACGCCAATGTTTACGCGTGTCGCTTGCGCTCACCGATCGCGAGCCGCTTCATCTGTTCGCCGTCCATCTCGGGACTTCGTTCCTGGAAAGACGCGAACAGGCGCGCCGCTTCGTCTCCCCGGAGATTCTGGACCGTCCCGATCTACAGGGCGCTCGCATCGTCGCCGGAGACTTCAACGAGTGGACGCGCGGACTCGCGACCGCAATGCTGAGCCAGTGCCTGCAGAGCGCCGATATTGTCATGCATCTGAAGCGCAGCCGCACCTATCCCGGCGTGTTCCCGTTCCTGCATCTCGATCACATCTATTACGATCCGGCATTTTATCTGCGCGCCATGCACTTGCACCGGACCCGCCTGGCTTTGCTCGCCTCCGATCACTTGCCGCTCATCGCCGATTTCGAGACATATGCGGAACCGCGCGCGTCAGCAAGCGGCCCTTCGTCAGTAACGCAATCGGCGGCACGCGTGCCAAGCTGAAGAAAGTGCCCTCGTTCCGCTCGCTTGTCCTGCTCCACGGCTACGCATTCCTGTTCTGCTACATCTTTGCCGTGCAAGGCGGCGTTCCCCTTCCCGCCGACCCCGTGCTGCTCATCATGGGAGCTTCCGTCGGCGATCGGCACTATTCGTTTTGGCTCGCTCTCCTCCTCGCCGTGATCGCCGCCCTGCTCGGCGACGTGCTCTGGTACGAACTGGGCCGTTGGCGAGGCCGTTCCATTCTCAATCTGCTCTGCAGGTTTTCGCTCGAGCCCGACACCTGCGTCCGCCAAACGGAGCTCGGCTATATGAAACGCGGAGCCTGGACCTTGCTCTTCACAAAATTCGTTCCAGGCACAAGTCTGATCGCGAATCCTCTCGCCGGTGCTATCAAAATGCCTCGCTGGCGCTTCCTTCTCGCGGACGCCGCTGGATCGGCGCTTTGGTCCACAGCCTATCTGATAGCAGGCGTCATATTTCATCGCCAGATTGATCGAGTCATCATTCTGCTGGGCCTGTTTGGCCGCCGCGCGGGATTCGTGTTGGTTCTTCTGTTCGGCGCGTTCATCGCCTGGCGTTGGCTTCAGCGTATACATTTCCGCCGGCAGCTCCGCACCAATCGAATCAGTCCGCAAGAACTCTACGCAATGATGAGCAACGATCCGCCGCCCGTGATTGTTGATCTACGGAGTCCGTCCGAGGTCGAGCGAACCGGCCAAAAGATCGCGGGTGCCCGAGTCCTGCGTCCCGCCGAACTCCGCGCCCATTTCGAGGAGATTCCCCACGATCGCGCGGTCATCCTATACTGCACTTGACCAAACGAAGCCACCAGCGCCCGTGCGGCGCTGCAATTGAAGCGAGCCGGAGTGCGCAAAGTCTATCCGCTCGAAGGCGGATTCGATGCTTGGCTCGATCTGGGTCTTCCAGTCGAACCGGTTTCAATGGTGACCGCAACATAGGCGCTAATCTCCTCTAATCAGGGCAACTGGCACGATGCTTCCGATCTCGCGTCCTCGCCGGCGAAAACACAAGCCGGTCACCTCGGCGGTCGTTGCCGAAGAGGTCCCGATCGCGCACGGGCAACCGCGCCGCGCGAACGGCGGCTTCAAGGTCATCGATGGCCGCAGCGCTTGGATGAGGTAGTTGTTGAACGGCTCGAAGAACGACTTTAGGCGAACCAGTGGTATCGAGGAGAGAGCGCAGGTTCTCCACTGCGATCTGCTCGACACTCTTCTGCTGCACGGCAGCAATCCCCTGCAGACCGCGCGCGACATCATCGGGAATTCGAATCGTCATCAGCTCCTAAGCAGCATTCTCTCAATACTAGGGACTTCTTGCATACGCAGCGGCAACCGGCAACATCCTCCAACGGCACGCCGCGAACGCCAGCGCAAAACGCCTGCACGAAAGAAAATCTACGGACCTCCTCTTCCTCTCGACCAATTCAGGCTAGCGAGCACGAGCCCAGCCACTAACCCGAGAACGGCCCCAAGGCCGCAGAACATAGCGAGCCAAAAAGCTGCCGCCAGGAGCATCATTGGACGCGAGCTTCAGGCCGAAGAGAGCCTCGAGCCGGATAACGTGTAATAGTCTCAACTTGATCTGACATTTCTGATAAACTGCGCAGAACGCGCAAGAAGGAGATGTCAAGTGAACACCGATCAAAAGATCATTAAGAACAAAGTGGGTCTGCTGAACCTGGCCGACATGCTGGGCAGCGTTTCAGAGGCTTGCAAGGTAATGGGGTACTCGCGCGACAGTTTTTATCGATTCAAGGAACTGTACGACAAGGGCGGCGAGCTGGCGTTGAAGGAGATCAGCCGGCGGAAGCCGTGCCCGAAGAACCGGGTCGAAGCGCACGTGGAACAGGCGATTGTGGAACTGGCCATCGAGCAGCCCGCTTACGGCCAGGTTCGGATCGCGAATGAGTTAACCAAACGCGGGCTCTTTGTTTCCCCTACTGGGGTACGCAGTGTTTGGCTGCGGCACGATCTGCAGACCTTCGCCAGGCGCCTGAAAGCACTCGAGGCGAAGCTGGCGCAGGAACCCGGGCAAGTGCTCACCGAAGCGCAGGTGCGTGCGATGGAAAAGGCCAAGCAGGAGAAAGAGGCGCACGGAGAAATCGAGACCGCGCATCCCGGCTATCTGGGAGCCCAGGACACCTATTATGTCGGCACGATCAAAAGCATCGGGCGAATCTATCAGCAAACTTTCATCGATACCTACACGAAAGTGGCGTTCGCGAAACTGTACGATCGCAAGAACGCGCTGGTGGCCGCCGACATGCTCAACGATCGCGTTTTACCTTTCTTTGAGGAGCAGGAGGTTTCCTTGCTGCGCATTCTGACGGATCGCGGAACGGAGTACTGCGGCCAGCGCGAGCATCATGAATATCAGCTCTATCTGGCAGTGGAGAACATCGATCACAGCCGGACCAGAGCCAAATCCCCGCAGACCAACGGAATCTGCGAACGATTCCACCGCACCATGCAGGACGAGTTTTATAGCGTAGCCTTTCGCAAGAAGCTGTACTCGTCGCTTGAGCAGTTGCAAGCTGACCTAGACCTGTGGCTGGAGGAGTACAATCAGCATCGGCCGCATTCTGGCAAATACTGTTTCGGAAAAACACCGATGCAAACCTTTTTAGATTCCAGGCACCTGGCCCACGAGAAAGAGCTCGACCGCTTTTCGGTTGTGACTTCTCCGGACCAGTTTTCCCCGCGCGCTGCGCGCGCGGCTACTGTGGCCTAACTCTTTGTCAGATCAAGTTTGAACTATTACACTCCAGCTAGAGCGCAGATTGCTAGGCATAGCCGGTTCACGAGTGTTGCCCGACCATCCTGGGCAACGAGCCCCGATACCAACTGATTTAGTCGCCGTATTGTAGTGTCCGATCTATACGGCAGCTCGACAATGCCGATATCCCGCCGTTGCCCATGGAATCGCGCCCTAGGGTTTACCACTCGACAGTCACGAATCGTATTGGAACCGGAAGAAGATTGGAGAACTCGTGCTCTCCCTCGGCGACCCACCTTACACCGCCGGCGTCGAGCGCAAAGACAATCGGCTTGCTCGGTACCCAATCGTCTTCCTTCTCCAGATTCCAGACCTCACGCAGCTTTAACGCGGTTACGGCGATGATGAGGGCGTCGTTACTCTCGCTGGCTTCATCCAGGGCATGTCCCGGCGTTAGGTTATGCACCTGGACTGTCAGGTCTTGAATGGCCGACTTAACTTCGATGATCGTTAGCCTCGCAGCTTGCCGCCCCACATTGCGAAACTCCTGCTTGGCTCCGCTCGGAACCGTCCCTGTATCGCCCGGCAGCGCGGCTCGAGTCTCGGCGTCGCCCACCACCTCGAACGGATCTATGGCGATCCATACGGCTCCTTTCGCAGCGGTCGCCCGGATTTCGTAAGTAGCACCGGCCGGAACGCTCACAGCGATTACACGCGCTTTGGAGTTATCGAGCAGAGTCCTCGGTTGGCATGCAGCTAGAGACGCCGCTAATAGCGGCCCGCCGACTAGTGCGAGACGGACTAAAATCACAGTTCTGCTGAAGATACCACCTGCAGGTACTTCTGCTACCTCAACGCAAACTCCGCTGACTGCCCAAACCCGTTCACAAAATTTCCAAAAATATTTCAACCAGCATTCACAGCCCTTCCAGCCTCATTCCCTCTCTCCCGGTGTTCGTTTCCTTGCTCAGTCGTGCTACTCTGTGCCCGGGCAAGACCGGCCATGCGCCGTCTTGCCCATTCGCCCTTTCAGGAGGAAATCCCGTCATGTTAGCAGCACGTCAAGCCCGCCGCGAGCGCCGCGAAGCCGAGCGCAAGGCGAAGAAAGCCGAAACTCGCCGCATCAAAGCCGAGGCTCCAGTTGGCTTCGTTTCGCAAACCGCCGCCTCACCCTCCAAACGCGCCGAAATCAACCGCGCCAACGCTCAACATTCCACCGGTCCATCCTCTCCCACCGGCAAATTGGCTTCGTCTCGTAATTCGCTGAAGCATGGTCTCGCATCCGGCACGCTTCTGATTCCGGGCGAAGATCCCGCCGCTTTCGAATCGCTTCTGCACGACCTTTTAGAAGAGCACCAGCCGGCCAACACCACCGAAGACCTGCTGGTCCACGACATGGCGCAATCCTTTTGGTTAGCCCAGCGCGCCATCCGCCTGCAAAACGATTGCTTTACGCCGGAAGTAAACGAAAAACGCCTCTCTCTGTATCTCCGCTACCAAAGCACGCACGATCGCGCCTTCCACAAAGCCCTGAATACGCTCATTCGTCTCCGAAAAGAGCGTAGCAAGCTGTCCAGTGGCTTTGTTTCGCAATCCACCGCCACGAACTCTCCGAATAATGGCTTTGTTTCGCAACCCACGCCCGCAGATCCGCACAATGGCTTCGTTTCGCAGAAAAGGGATGAGGCCGCGCTTCTCAGCGAGCCGAAGACTCAAGAAAAGTCACCGCAAAATGAGCTCACCGACCCTCCGGAAATCGAAAATTCGCTCTCCGAAGCCGCCTGATCCCGCCCTTCTCGCGCTCCGCTCGGCCTTCTCTACACCCCTCGTGTGTCATCCCTCTGGTATTCTGTGGATCTTAGGCAATTCACCCGCCTGTCACGGCTCTCGTACCCATGTGAGCCGACCCGATCTGTAACCGTACGATGCACGTCTTTGAACTAACCCGTCGGCTTGTCGATATCGAGTCGATCACGCCCAACGAAGGCGCCATCGGCGATTTTCTCTGGCTCCATCTGAGCGATTTGGCGTTTCGCTTCAATGGCCGCACAGAACGTCTTCCCGTCGAGCCGCACCGCGATAACATTTTTGTTCAGTTCGATGCGCCCATCGTCGTGCTCTCCACGCACATGGATACGGTTCCTCCTTTTATTCCGTCCTCCGAAGATGACAACACTATCTGGGGCCGCGGAGCGTGCGACACCAAAGGCATCATCGCCGCCATGATCGCCGCTGCCGAAGCGTTGCTCGTTTCCGGACGCCGCAATTTCGGCTTGCTTTTCGTCGTCGGAGAAGAGCGCAACAGCGCCGGTGCACAAGCCGCCGCCGGTTCGCCCCGCGGTAGCAAATTTCTGATCAACGGCGAACCTACGGAGAACAAACTCGCCCTCGGATCCAAAGGAGCCCTGCGCTATGAAATCGTCGCGCGCGGCCGTATGGCCCATTCGGCTTACCCAGCGCTTGGCGACTCCGCCATTGAGAAACTGTTAGATACGCTGGATCGCATCCGCCATATCGATCTGCCGATCGACGAGCTTCTGGGCGCCAGCACCTTGAACATCGGAACCATTCACGGCGGCCGTGCGCCCAACGTGATACCCGACGAAGCGCGAGCCGAAATCTTTATCCGCGTGGTCGGTGACGTGACGAATCTGCGAAAGCAAATCGAGAAAGCCGCTGCGCCGGATACCAAAGCCGACGAGGTTCTCTTCATCCCTGCGGTGCGCCTCGGTTCGTTAGAAGGTTTCGAGACCACGGTCGTGGCCTTCACCACCGATATTCCGGCCTTCGGCGACGCGTGGGGGCAGCCCTATCTGATCGGCCCCGGAAGTATTCACGTCGCCCACACCGCCCATGAGCACATTCCCAAAAGGCAGCTACTCGACGGCGTAGATCTCTACACGCAGTTCGTCGAAAAGCTTTCCCGGTGAGACATGACACCCATTGACGTTGGCGTTCTCGGCGGAACGGGCATGGTGGGCCAGAGTTTCATCCGTTTTCTACAGGGCCATCCCTGGTTTCGCTTGACGTGGCTCGGAGCGAGTGATCGCTCGGCCGGCAAAAAACTGAAGGATGCCACTCCCTGGCGATTAGCTGGCGAGATGCCTGCTTCCGCTGCCGACATCGTCGTCTCGGATTCGAAGCCCTGTAACGCGCCCCGCCTCGTCTTCTCGGCCATGGATGCTTCGGTCGCGACCGAAATCGAGCGCGAATTTGCGCAGGCCGGCCACATCGTCGTCTCCAATTCCCGCAACCATCGCATGGAGCCCGATGTGCCGCTGCTCGTCCCCGAAGTGAATCCAGGTCATCTGTCGCTCCTTCACGCGCAGCAGAAAAATCGCGGCTGGCGCGGCATGATCGTGACCAATCCGAACTGTTCTACGGTCGTGTTGGCGATGGCTCTCGCTCCTCTCAAGCGGTTCGGGATTGAGCGCGTCCTGGTGACCACCATGCAAGCCGTCAGCGGAGCCGGTTATCCCGGAGTAGCGTCCATGGACATCCTCGGCAATGTCGTTCCCTTCATCGGCGGCGAAGAAGAAAAGATGCAGCAGGAAACTCAGAAGATCCTCGGAAGCGTCGTCGATGGCCGCCCCGTTCCGCTCGATGCGCGTGTGAGCGCGCAATGCAATCGTGTTGCCGTCGCCGATGGCCACATGGTTGCAACGGCGGTAGCCTTTCGCAACAAGCCGTCTCTCGAAGAGGTTCGCGATGCGTTGAACAGTTTCCGCGGCCTTCCCCAAGAACGCAATCTCCCCAGCGCTCCTCCGCAGCCCATCGTTTATATGGAGCAGCAGGACCGTCCTCAGCCTCGCCGCGACGTCGAGCGCGAAAACGGTATGGCCGTTTTCGTCGGGCGTGTCCGCGATTGCACGGTGCTCGACGTCAAATTCATCGCTTGCGGGCACAACACCATCCGCGGCGCAGCCGGAGCTGCCATCCTCAATGCCGAGCTCATGGTTTCCGAAGGTCTCATCCGTGCCGAGCCGCGCGCGTAAGCAAGCGGTTTCCCTCCGCATCGCCAAGTTACTGAACCGCGCGCGTAAGCAAGCGGTCTCTCATGATCGTCATGAAATTCGGCGGCACCTCCGTCGAATCCCAGCGATGCCATCGCGCGCCTCACGCGCATTGTCGCAACGCTACGAAAATCGTCGCCCGGTCGTCGTCGTTTCGGCCATGGGCAAGACCACGAATAAGTTGCTCGAATCCGCGAGCGAAGCGGCTGCCGGCCGTCGTGATCAAGCGCTCGCGCTGGTCGATGAGCTGCGTGCTCACCATCTCTCCCACGGACTGCCACTGGCCGGCGCAGCCGCAGCAGATCTCGATCGCTACATCCGCGCTCATTTCGACTGGCTCGATGAGCTAGTCAAAGGTTTGTCCGTCGTCCGCGAGCTTTCCCCGCGCTCGACCGACGCCATCGCCAGCCTCGGCGAGCGCCTGTCGAGTCTCGTCGTAACCTTCGCATTGCAGTCCGCTGGTCTGCGGGCGCAGCATGTCGATGCTCGCCGCATTATCGTTACGGACGATCGCTTCACCCAGGCTCAACCGTTCTTGGAAGAAACCTACGCCGCTGTCCAGGAGCAGGTGAAGCCCGTCGCCGAAACGGCCGTCGTTGTCATGGGCGGCTTCATCGCAGCCACGAAAGATGGCCAAACCACCACCCTTGGCCGCGGCGGCTCTGACTATTCAGCGTCCCTCATCGGTGTCGGAATCGATGCCGACGAGATTCAAATCTGGACGGACGTGGACGGAATGCTCACCGCCGATCCGCGCATCGTCCCGGGAGGGCACCGCGTCAAGAGCATCTCGTTTGCGGAAGCCGCTGAGATGGCCTACTTCGGAGCTAAAGTGCTGCATCCTGCCACGGTGCTGCCCGCTGTTGAAAAGAACATTCCGGTGCTGATTCTGAATTCACGCCGGCCGGAAATCGAAGGTACGCGCATCACCTCCCAGCCTGTCCCCTGCGCGAATCCGGTGAAATCCATCTCTTCCAAGCGCGACATCACCATCCTGAATATTCATTCCACGCGCATGTTGCTCGCGCACGGATTCCTGCGCCGTATCTTCGAGATTTTCGATCGTTACGACACCAGCGTCGACATGGTCTCTACTTCAGAAGTCAGCGTTTCGCTCACCGTGGATAATCGTGACCAGTTGGATCCCATCTGCCGTGAGCTGCGCGAGTTTGCGGAAGTGAGTGTCGAAGAAGGGCCACGCCATCATTTGTCTGGTCGGCGAGAATATTCGTCATACGCCCGGCATCGCTGGCCGCGCATTCCAAACCCTACATGACAAAAATATCCGCATGATCTCGCAAGGCGCTTCTCGGCTGAATCTCGGGTTCGTTGTCGCCGAAAACGATCTCTCCCAGACTGTTGCTGCCCTGCACGATGAGTTCTTCGCCGATCTTGATTCCGCGGTCTTTGACTAGCATGAGTACTCCCACCAAACTCGCGCTGATCGGCTACGGCAAGATGGGTCGCCTGATCGAACAGCTTGCGCCGCAGCACGGCTTTGAAGTGCTTCTCAATCTCGATAGCGCCGAAAATCGGGACGGGGCCGCCATCACGCTTGACCGCTTTGCGCATGTGGACGTCGCGATCGAATTTTCGACTCCCGAAGCGGCCGCGTCGAAATCTCGTCCGTCTCGCTCAGGTAAATCTTCCGGCGGTTTCGGGAACTACCGGTTGGACCGCTAATCTCCCGGAAGTCACCCGCGCTGTCGAAGCGGCCGGCACGGGGTTGGTCTGGAGCCCGAATTTCTCGATCGGGGTCGCCGTGTTCCAGGAGCTCGCTGGCACAGCCGCGCGGCTTCTCGCCCAGGAAGACGCGTACGGCGCTTGGGCTTGGGAGATCCATCACGACACGAAAAAGGATGCCCGTTCCGGAACGCTCCTGCATCTGGTCGAGAGAATGCGGCGGGAAGGCTTCACCCGCAACATCGACGTGAGCTCGAACCGCGCTGGTAAACATCCCGGAACTCACGAGATTGGATTCGATTCGGCGGCTGATACGATTACCCTGCGGCACGTCGCCCGCAGCCGCGAAGGATTCGCGCACGGCGCATTGAAAGCCGCGCGATGGATTCTTGGCCGCAAGGGAGTCTACACGTTCGAAGAGGTTCTGTTCGGCGCGCGAGACACTGGAAAATAAAATGACAGGAGGGCACATGTTTACCGGTTGTGGCACGGCATTGGTGACGCCGTTTCGATCCGACAGTTCACTCGATGAAGCGACCCTGCGCAGGCTCGTCAAGCGTCAGATCGCCGCCGGCATCGACTTTCTGTGTCCTTGCGGAACTACCGGCGAAAGTCCCACGCTCCGCCATGAGGAGCATCTGCGCGTCGTCGAGATCGTCGTCGAGGAGGCCGCCGGACGCGTTCCCGTCCTGGCTGGAGCCGGCGGCTATAACACCGAAGAAATCGTGGAGCTCGCGCGCGAATTGAAAAAGATCGGCGCTTCGGGTCTGCTGTCCGTCACGCCCTACTACAATAAGCCCACGCAGGAAGGCTTGTACCAGCACTTCCGCGCGATTGCCGAGGCTACGCCGCTTCCCGTCGTCGTTTACAACGTTCCGCCCCGCACTAATGTAAATGTCGAGCCTGCTACGCTCGTCCGGCTCACGGAAATTCCAAACATCGTCGGTGTTAAAGAGGCCTCCGGCAGTATCTCCCAGATGGCGAGCATTCTGGCTCGCGTGCCCGATTCCTTTATCGTCTTGTCCGGCGATGATGCCATCACGCTCCCGTTGATTGCGCTCGGCGGTCGTGGGGTCATTTCGGTCGTTTCCAACGAAATTCCTGCCGAATTCTGCCAGCTTGTACAGGCCGCGCTCGATGGCGATTTCGCTCGCGCGCGAGAGCTGCAAAAACAATATCAGGGCCTCATGGAAATCAATTTCGTCGAAACCAGCCCCGGTCCGGTGAAGTTCGCCATGGCGCGCATGGGCCTGCTCGAACCGGTATGGCGTTTACCCATGGTGCCGCCCCAGCCGGCCTCGCAACAAAAGATCGAAACCGTACTGGAAGCTTTGGGTTTGCTTTCGGGAGTTCATGTTTGAGCGCTTCGCAGGAAGTAGAACACCTCCAGCGCAGCATCGAAACCCTCTTTGAAAAGAAGCCCGGATCGTATTCGGAAACCGAGAAAGTGCTGTTCCGCGAGTTTCGTGAGCTGCTCAATCGCGGATCGATTCGCGCCGCTGAGCCCGATCCGGCCGAGCCCACCGGCTGGCGCATCAACGCCTGGGTGAAAAAGGGGATCCTGTTGGGCTTCCGGATGGGCGGTATCGTCGAGATGCCGGCGGGCTCCAGCCCGGCGCAGTTTTTCGACAAGGATACGTATCCGCTGAGGAGCTTCAGCGCCTCTGACGGTATCCGCATCGTCCCTGGTGGATCGAGTATTCGCGACGGCTCGCACATCGGTCGCGGGGTGACTTGCATGCCGCCGATGTTCATCAATACTGGCGCCTATATCGGTGACGGCACGATGATCGACTCCCACGCGCTGGTGGGAAGCTGTGCGCAAGTCGGCCGGAACTGTCATATTTCGGCCGCATCGCAAATCGGCGGTGTCCTCGAACCGGTTGGCGCGCTTCCCGTCATCGTCGAGGACGACGTATTGGTGGGCGGAAACTGCGGAATCTATGAAGGCGCCGTCATCAAGCGACGCGCTGTCCTCGGAAGCGGCACGATCCTAAACCGCTCCACGCCCGTGTACGATTTGATTCGCGAAACGGTTCACCGCGCCACCGAAGACACGCCGTTGATTATTCCCGAAAATGCCGTTGTCGTCGCTGGATCGCGGAAAGTGACCTCCGGCCCGGGGAAGGACTGGGGCATCTCGCTCTATACGCCCGTTATCGTGAAGTATCGGGACGCACGGACCGATGCGAAGATCCAGCTTGAGGATCTGCTGCGCTGATATCGCCGGATTCCACCGTTCCGCCGTTGGAATTTTTGCTCTCCGTTACAGAAGTTTCAAGCAGCTTGGTTCCCGTAGGTGCGGAGCTTCCACCATCCGGTTCATCGGTGACCTCCACCTCTGAAATCTCGGAAAGAATCGAAGCGTCGTTGACGCTCATCACCGCGCGGCTGTTGCCGTCCGGCGTGAACACGCCGGCGCTCACGAACTTTGGATCCGCTTTTCGGACAATCCACAATTGGAACTGGCGGCCACTTTCCAGATGTGGCAGATTGGACGCTACAAACAGCAGGCGTGAGGTATTGATGAGCAGCGCATACGCAGTCGAATCCGCAGCCGCCTCGCCGGCCTTGAACGGCATCAGATGGGCGCCGGGACTGGAAAGCGCATCGATCACGCGCGCGCTTTGCTGCGCGGCCTCGCGCTCGCGTCCCATGATCTCTTTGTATTCGTTCGCCTCGGCTTGAGCGGCCAGCAATTGCTTCCGTAATTGCACCTGAAGGGTAACCGCGTTGGTTTTCCCCGAGGCGTTAAGCGCGCGCTGCAGTTGTTCCGTGCGTGCCGTCTGCTGTTTGAGTGCGAGCTGGTTGGAATCGACTTGCTGGGCCAGCCGGTTCAAACTGAGGCTGAGCCGTTGGGCTTCCAGGCCCGAGGATTCGCGCCCCGCGTACCACGCGCCCATCAGCAGCAGCGTCAGGCAGATGCCCGCTGCAAACAACAGCAGCCACCGGCTGGCGATGGGTCGCTCTCCGGTGCTCGAATTCTCCGTACCAGGCAGAACTCTGCGTCCCAGAGTAGCGACACGTGTGATGCCCGTTCTCAGATCTGCAGCGCGCATGGATGCTAAGACGACGAACGCTTATTTGTTGATTAATTTTGAGTATACGCGCTCATCGGGTTCTCGTAAACAGCCAACGCAACTTGCGCGATGCGTATTACATCTGAATCACTAGATGTTCGCCCGATTCTGGGCCTATTCCCCCGTATTCCTTTCCCTCATCATGCCGACACTTGTCCGTGCTGCTCCCCAAGCCGCGCGTACGCCCGAATTTATCGGGGATTTAGAATACGCGCGGGTGGGCGATACAAGTCTGCGAATGGACGCCTCAATTTTTCCCGGCGCTCCGCCGACATCCGCCGTTATCATCGTTCACGGCGGCGGCTGGGTACGGGGCGACCGGCGCCTCGACGTTCAGCCCTTATTCCAGCCGCTTTCCGAGGCTGGTTTTGCGTGGTTTTCGATCGATTACCGGCTCGCCACCGATATAAGGCAGTTCGGAACCGCGGTCTCGGACGTGCAGGCCGCCATCCGCTTTGTGAAGGCGCATGCTGCCGAATACAACATCGATGCCGATAAGATCGCACTGGTTGGCGAATCCGCCGGCGCCCAATTAGCGGCCATGGCGATCTTGCGTGGCGGCCCCGATACGTCGGTCAAAGCGGTCGTAGCCTTCTATGCACCGACAGATCTCGTCGCGCTGGCCAAGTCCTCGAATTACATCCCGGCCCAAATTCGAAACTCCATCCACGGCACGCCCTGGGAGACCCTGATTCTGGCTGGTCTGCAGCAACTCTCGCCTATCGCTAATGTGCGCCGGGACATGCCCCCGTTTCTGTTCATTCACGGCACTGCCGACTCTCTGGTCCCGTTTCAGCAGTCGGTCGAGATGTGCGCGCGTATGAAAAGCGCCGGCGCGAGCTGTGAAGTGTACCCTGTACGCGGCGAAGGCCACGGCATCCGCTGGTGGGAATCCTCCGCTTACAAAGAAAAGATGGTTCAGTGGTTGCAGCACGAGCTGGCTGCCGCCGCCAAAGTCAGCTCCTGAGCGCCTAAAGATTGCCGCGCCGCGCCTGTTCGTGTTCTATGGCTTGGAACAAGGCCTTGAAATTTCCCTTGCCAAAGCTGCGGCTCCCTTTGCGCTGAATGATCTCGTAAAAGAGCGTCGGCCGGTCCTCCATCGGTTTCGTGAAGATCTGGAGCATGTAGCCTTCGTCGTCGCGGTCAGCCAGAATTCCCAGTTCCGCCAATTCGCCTATCGGTTCGTCGATCTTTCCGACGCGACCCGTGAGTTCCTCGTAATACGTGGTCGGAATCGAAAGAAACTCCACGCCCTGATCCCGGAGCGTTGTCACCGTGCGAATAATGTCGTGAGTCGCCATCGCAATGTGCTGAACACCGGGACCGCCGTAATAATCGAGGTACTCTTCGATCTGTGATTTCCTTCTGCCCTCGGCCGGCTCATTGATCGGGAAACGCACTTTTTCATTGCCGTTCGTCAAAACCTTCGACATCAGCGCCGAGTATTCGGTTGAGATGTCCTGGTCGTCGAAATGCTTGAACATGCGAAATCCCATAACCTGCTCATAGAACTTCACCCACGTGTTCATCTCGCCCCAGCCGACGTTGCCCACCATGTGATCGACATGTAGAAGATCCGTCGGACGCGCCAGGCGATCGGGACCCGGGATGCTTTCAAAGCCGGGCAGAAACGCGCCGCGGTATTCGTGCCGCTCGACGAAGGTATGAATTGTGTCGCCGTAAATTGCAATAGACGAAAGCTTCGCTCGTGCCGCTGTCGTCTTCAATCGTCAGCGGCGCCTGCGCGCTTTTCGCGCCCCGCGCGGTCGTTTCTTTCCAGGCCGATTCGGCGTCATCGACCCACAGCGCGATCGATTTTACGCCGTCGCCGTGCCGCGAGATGTGATCCGCGATTTCGCCGCCAGGGAGCAGCGGAGTGGTCAGGACGAAACGGATTTTGTTCTGCTCGAGGACATACGACACCCGATCGCGCGTGCCGGTCTCCGGACCGCGGTACGCAACGAGCGAAAAGCCGAATGTCGAACGGTAAAAGTAGGCGGCCTGCTTGGCGTTCCCCACATAGAATTCGACGTGATCCGTTCCATGGATCGGAAGGAAATCCGTTTCGCTCCGCGAAGCGGCTTCAACCTGTTCGGTAGTTTGCTGCGGCATAACGACTATACTCGATCTTAAAACGGTAGGAGGTCGAATGCCGGTCTATTGCCATCTTGGAGAAATCCCGTCGAAGAGACACAAAATCTACCGGAAGCCATCCGGCGAGCTGTATGCGGAAGAGCTGATGGGAAATATGGGCTTTGTAGGGCCATCTTCACTGCTCTATCACGTCCGGCGGCCAACAGCGGTCCGGGCGGTGGATACGATCAAAGAGCTGAAGTGGGAAGCGGCACCTTGCCAGCCGCTGCGGCACCGGCATTTCCGGACGAAAAACCTAACGGAACGGGGAGACGCGATTTCCGGCAGAATTCCTTTGCTCTTCAACAACGACGTTTCCCTGTCGCTGGTTCGTCCGGCCGCCGACACCAGCGATTTCTACCGCAATGCGCAGGGCGATGAAATCGTGTACGTAAGCGAGGGCGCGGGCGTGCTGGAATCGCCCTTCGGCAGCCTCGAATTCACAGGAGGCGATTACCTCGTCATCCCTCGTGGCATTCTGCATCGCTACCGGTTTACATCCGGAAATCCAGCGTTGCTGGTTATCGAAAGTGCCGGATATGTGCGCCCGCCGAAGCGTTACCGCAACGAATTCGGACAGCTCACCGAAGCGAGTCCTTACTCCGAGCGCGATATTCGCTGCCCGCAGAATCTCGAAACGCACGATGAAAAAGGTGAGTTCAAGCTGATCGTCAAGAAAGCAAACACGCTGACCGAGATGGTGCTTGCCTATCATCCATTCGACGTGATCGGCTGGGACGGCTATTACTATCCATGGGCACTGAACATACACAATTTCGAGCCGCGCGTGGGGCGCTTCCATCTTCCGCCTCCGACGCATCAAACGTTCGAAGGCGACGGATTTGTGGTCTGTTCGTTTTGCCCACGACCCTACGACTTCGACCCGGAAGCTGTGCCAGCTCCTTACAGCCATTCCAATGTGATGTCCGATGAAGTTCTCTATTATGCGAATTCCGAGTTCATGAGCCGGAAAGGCATCGAATATGGCTCCATCACGCTTCATCCGGACGGCTTGGCTCATGGCCCGCAGCCGGGGCGCACGGAAGCGTCTATCGGGCAGAAGCAAACCGACGAATTGGCCGTGATGATCGATACTTTCCACGGTTTGCATGTGAGCCATGAGGCTGTGGCGGCCGAAGATTCGGATTACTATCTTTCGTGGCTCGATTAGGCCTCGACGAAACGCACGATCCCAAGCTTCGGAGCTGGGTGGAATCGGCAAATCGCTCCGGATGCGATTTCCCGATTCAGAATCTTCCGCTCGGGGTGTATCGAGCAGGTTCCAAGCCGCAGGCCTCGATCGGCGTGGCGATCGGCGATTTCATACTTGATGCCGGCGAATGGCTGCCCGGTGAAACACTAAACGCATACATGGGGCTTCCTGCCAGTCAGCGGCGCGATCTTCGGCATGCGTTCAGCCGTGCTCTCCGGAAAGGCTCGAGCGCGCGCGAACTGATTCACCAAGCAGATTGCGAAATGCTTCTGCCCGCGAAAATTGGCGATTTCACCGATTTCTATGCCTCCATACACCACGCCATGAATGTGGGGAAAATGTTCCGGCCAGACAATCCGCTGCTTCCCAATTACAGGCATGTGCCGATCGCGTATCACGGCCGAGCCTCTTCGGTGGTCGTAAGCGACACGCCGATCCGCAGGCCGGTCGGGCAACTGGGCGAGGGCCGCTTTGAACCCACACAGGAGCTCGATTATGAAGTGGAGTTGGGAGCGTTTGTGGGACCGGGAAATGAGATCGGACGTGCGATTTCTATAAGCGATGCTCGCGAGCATCTTGCGGGAGTTTGTCTATTGAATGACTGGTCGGCTCGCGATATACAGCGCTGGGAATATCAGCCGCTCGGTCCGTTTCTCGCGAAGAATTTCGCGACCTCGATCTCGCCCTGGGTGATCACCGCGGATGCGCTCCAGCCTTTTCGAACGGCGCCTCCCGAGCACGAGATTGCGCCCCTTGCGTATCTCCAAGATCCCGGCGACGGAGCATATGATATTACGCTGGAGGTCTGGTTGCGACCGCATGGCACGGCTGCGCCCGAGCGCCTCAGTACTGCCTCGTTTCGAGATATGTATTGGACCCTTTCGCAGATGATCGCACATCACACCTCAAATGGCTGTCCGCTTCGAGCAGGCGACCTGATCGGAACTGGGACGGTTTCAGGGCCGGAAAAACAGAATCGAGGTTGTCTGCTGGAGCTGACATGGAAAGGCTTTGAGGCCTGTACACTTGCAAGCGGCCAAACACGTCTGTTTTTAGAGAACGGCGACGAGGTTATCCTGAAAGGGTACTGTGTTCGGGAAGGATTTGTGCAAATCGGCTTCGGCGCATGCCAGGGTGTGATTCAGCCCCCGTACGAGCCGCATGGTAACTAATTGTTACGTAGTCTGCACAAATTTCGTCTCCAATTCGGACCTATCTCGCTGTTTTTGTTGACTCCCCGCACGGGGGAGTGCCATCTCAAACTTATTGAACGGGAGTGATTCAAATCGCAAATGAAGATCAGCGTGCTTGGAGGAGACGGCTACTGCGGCTGGGCAACGGCGCTGTACTTGTCGGCGAAAGGACACTCTGTCTCAATTGTCGACAATTTCGCGCGTCGCCAATGGGATCATGAGCTCGGGGTCCAGACGCTAACCCCCATTCGTCCGCTTGCAGAAAGGCTGCGAGTCTGGCACGAGCTGACCGGCAGGACGATTGACCTGTTCGTCGGCGATGTTACCGACTACGAGTTTCTTACCAATACAATCGAAGCCTCCGAGCCGGACGCAGTGGTGCATTTTGCTGAGCAACGCGCCGCTCCCTATTCGATGATCGACCGCAAACACGCGGTTTTTACGCAAGTGAATAACGTGGTTGGAACGCTGAACCTGTTGTTCGCTTTGCGTGAGTTTCGACCCGACTGCCACCTGGTGAAGCTTGGAACCATGGGCGAGTACGGCACGCCGAACATCGATATCGAAGAAGGTTACATCACGATCGAACATAACGGGCGCAAGGATGTACTGCCTTTCCCTAAACAGCCTGGCTCCTTCTATCACCTCTCGAAAGTGCACGACAGCCACAACATCATGTTTGCGTGCAAAATTTGGGGCTTACGCGCTACGGACCTGAATCAGGGCGTGGTGTATGGAACCGTAACGGATGAAGTGTCCCATGACGAAGCGCTGATCAACCGTTTCGATTACGACGAAGTCTTCGGAACAGTGCTCAATCGCTTCTGCGTTCAAGCGGCGACAGGACATCCGCTGACGGTGTATGGAAAAGGTGGGCAGACGCGCGGCTTCCTGGATATTCGCGATACGGTGCGTTGCATCGAGCTTGCCTGTTTGAATCCGGCAGGCCGCGGTGAGTGCCGCGTATTCAATCAGTTCACGGAGCAGTTTTCGGTGCTGGAGCTTGCGCACCTGGTGCAAACGGCCGCTCGAAAGTTAGGTCTCGATGTAGAGATCGAGCATCTTCCGGACCCGCGAGTTGAATCGGAGGACCACTACTACAACGCGAAGCACTCCCGGCTCATCGATCTAGGTCTAAAGCCGCATTATCTTTCGGACTCGCTTCTCGATTCCCTGATGAATATTGCCATTCGCTACAGGGATCAGATCGACGCGTCGATGTTCCTTCCGCAAGTGAATTGGCGGAAGGCCAGCAGCCAGAGAACCCGGCCAGTGACCATAGCGGCTCCCGCTTCGCTCGCTGCCCGGCAAGGCTGATTCCACCTCAGCAGTTTGAATTCAATCGCCCGAAGAAGTAGAAGCTTCCGGAATTAATACGCCATCGCGTATGGAATACTGGCCACCACGCCAGCGGACCGTCTTTCGTGCGAAGCTGGCCAGCCACATGGCGGAAGCGAAGGCGTCCCAGATCACAACGAGCGCCAGGTTTTTCCAGATCCCCGACCGTTTCAGCCCCCATATGCCAATGGTCCAAGTGAGCGCGAGCCGAAGGGCTAAATAGGTCATTAAGTAGCCTGAGACGACGATCAGTGACGGATGGATCACGAGTGCCGCGACAGACCACGGCAACCCCTGCGTGAACAGCAGTCCCAGGTGGCCCCAAGGCCGCATGTGGCGCATTACGACCATCCAGCGAAGGCGTTTTTCGAACAAGTCGCGCAAAGATTCGTAGTCGGCGACGGTTTCGACGGCGTAGGACAGAAGCTCGATCTTGTACCCTTGCTCCGCAATCAGGCGCCCGACCAGAAGATCGTCCGCCGGCCGGTTCTCGATGGCTTGATATCCGCCGAATTCCGCCAGCCGCGCGCGGGTGGTAGCGATGGTCGGACCCAGGGTGAACTTAACGCCATCAAGCTGGCGCGCGACCAGGAGGCCGGCGTAGAAATCGGAGACCATGCCGACGGTTTGAAGATTCTCGATGAACGTGTTTTCGCCCGTCGACACATAAAAGCACGTGACTGCCCCTACCGCCGCAGTGCTGAGTGGGGCGACAATGGTCCGCAGATAATCGGGCTGCACGCGGACGTCGCTGTCGTTGATGACCAGGTATTCATAGCGCGCTTCATTGGTCAAACGAGCCAGTTTGGCGACTTTGTCATTGGTCGCTTGCCGCCGCGACCCGAACAAAACGCGAATCGAGCGGTCGGGAAAGTCCCGCTGGAGCTGCTCAATGACGGAGACTACCGGATCGTCGGTGGCCCCGACGCAAAAAACGATTTCGTATTTGGGATAATCCTGACGACAAAAGCTGGCGAAATTTTCGTACGCGTCCGGGTCCAAACCCCGAACCGGTTTCAGTATGCTGACCGGAGGCGTGAAGCTTGATTTACCCGCAGTTCCGAGCGGGCGATTGCGGAAAAATCGCCAGGAACTGTAAATGGCAATCAAATAATAGATAAAAGGCAGGGCAGCAAGGCCCAAAAAAACGCCTGCAATCACTGTAAGGAACATCACACCTCAATAACGGCCCAATTCGCTTTGACCCCGCCCTGAAGATGCATTCCCCCAACCGAACTATAACAGATGGTTGAACTTGGCTAAGTAACAGTACCGAAACTGCTATTTTAGAATTTGGGCTCGGGCCCCCTCAGGCACTCTTTACTTGTCCACTACCGTTTACCCTCCACAAAAACCTCAGGCACCCGAAAGCTATAGGGGATTGCCTCGCGCGAGAGATCGCAAGACCCTTTATGGGTACTTAGCTGTTCTTCTGACTGCAGCGGCGATTTACCTGGGATGCATTATTTCACCGCCATCTTTGATGGACGATGTGGACGCCGTGCAGGCGCAAATCGCCAGGAATATGGTGACTTCCGGCGACTGGGTGACGGCCCGGTTGGATGGGATTGTCTACCTCGAAAAGGCTCCGCTGGTTTACTGGCTGATCGCCGGCTCCTACAAGGTTTTTGGCGTTCACGATTGGGCGGCCAGGATTCCGATCGCGTTGGGGGCCATCGCGCTGTGCTGGTTGACCACGGCGTTCGGGATATGGGCGTTTGGACGGCGGGCCGGGTTGTACGCGGGATTGTGTATCGGGAGCTGCGCCGGACTGTTTCTCTTCACAAGAATCCTGATTCCGGACGTGCTGTTGACCGCCACAACGGTTCTGGCAATGTGGGGATTCCTGCGCGCGTTGGATGAGGGCGAACGGCACCCTGGCTGGTGGGCTTTCCTGCTGGCTGCGAGCATTGGGACCGGTCTGCTGCTGAAGGGATTGATCGGAGCCGTATTTCCGATTGGCGCGGGCTTGCTGTACCTGCTGCTGACGCGCCAGCTATTTTCCGCGCGCACCTGGAAACGTCTTCATCCTTTTACGGGCCTACTGATCGTGTTGGCTGTTGCGGCGCCATGGCACGTCCTGGCAACGCTGAGAAATCCACCCTACTTTGTATGGACTCTGCATAGCGGCCCAGGGCATTATCACGGGTTTCTTTGGTTTTATTTCGTTAACGAGCAATTACTCCGATTTTTGAACCTGCGTTATCCGCGGGACTACAACACCGTCCCGCGCCTCTGGTTCTGGCTATTTCATCTGATCTGGCTGTTTCCCTGGAGCGTTTATTTGCCAGCCGTCGCGAAGCTGTCATTCAGGCCGGTTGACCGGCCGGGACGGGCTCGCCTGCTGGCATTGTGCTGGGCCGGGGCGGTGCTGGTTTTCTTCACGTTCTCTACCACCCAGGAATACTACTCCATGCCGTGTTATCCGGCGCTGGCGCTGCTGCTCGGATCTGCGATGGCGGCGGGCGGAATATGGGTGCGCCGCGGAACTCGAGTGCTTTCGATAGTTACTGCAGGCTCAGCAATCGCCGCGATTACGATACTCGTGCTGGTGAGAAATGTTCCAACGCCTGGAGATATCGCGTCCGCGTTGGCAGATCATCCGGGAGTGTACACGCTGTCGCTTGGGCACATTGAAGATCTGACGCTTGCTTCGTTTGCTTATCTTCGTTTGCCTTTGGCAATAGCGGCGCTAGCCTTTCTGGTAGGTGCGGTAGGAACCATGCGAGCAGCGGGCCGTCGGGCATTTATCGTAAGCGCGCTGATGATGATTCTGTTCTGCCAGGCGGCGCGTCTGGCGCTCGCGGTTTTCGACCCGTATATGTCGTCGCAGCCGCTGGCCGAAGCCCTGATGCGATCTCCGGATGGCGGATTGATCGTCGATCATCATTACTATACGTTTTCTTCGGTGTTTTTCTATACGGACCGGACCGCGCTGCTGTTGAACGGGCGCTTCTACAACTTCGAATACGGTTCCAATGCGCCGGGCGCTCCGCACGTGTTTATCGATAATGCGCAATTTAAGAATTTGTGGGCTGAAGCGAAACGCTATTACGTTGTGGCGGACCGATCGGGAGTTGATCGGATGGAAAAGTTCGTGCAGCCTTCCGACCTGAATGTGGTGGCGATGGCAGGAGGTAAGTATCTGCTGACGAATCACGCTTTGTCGAATACAAAACCGCTGTAGCGTTAGCGACGGCGGCAACCTCAATACGCCTTCAGGATGCGATGCGACTGGTATTCTTCGCTGACGAGCAACATGTTTTCGAATTTACACTTGACCACAACCTGATAGGCGGGCGGAAAACCGGAGACGCCCTCGTGGGCGAAGACGGCCCGCAGAGATTGCAGCGCTTGCGGGGACGTAAAGTATTCGGCCGCGCCAGCGGTTCCTACGGACGTGATTCCGGAAAATACCACCATGCCGAGGCGGCCGTGGTTGGAGTCGCGGTTGTTCAAAACGGTCACCAAACCATAGACAAGCCGGAAATCGCCATTTGCGGTTTTCTCTGGAACTATGATTTTTCCGGTTGACCGGTCGTGTATGACAAACTCTCTGACGCCTTCGTCGTATACGACGCTCAATGGTGCGCTTGTCAGAATTTCGGAAATCGCCTGGCTGTCTACCGGAGCGCCAAACAACACAGTATCGCGATCGCGCAGAAGGGACATCATAGCCGGCCGTTCGGGCAAAATCTCCGAAGCGGCCCCAAGCGCGTGAAGCGTGCTGGAAGTGGTCACCACCGCGTCCATACTTCCCACGCCGAGAGCGTCGTTGGTGAAAATCATGCCAAGTCGCGCACCTGGAACCAACGGCCGGTGTTGGCGAAATAAAGCATAGGCCTCCGGTGGAGCTGGATAGATAGAAGTCCCGTACGCGCCGTGAGTTTCGGGTCCGAGCACAAGATATAGCGGAGTTGCCGGTACGAGCAAAACGCTATTGTTCGGTTTCGCGAAAGGCGCCCAGGCTTCGGCAACGATGGGATCGAGAGTGGCGTGTTTTCTGAGCTTCGCCTCTACCCGGAGCGCTACAGCCGCACCCAGCACTGCGGCGGCCAGAATACTCAGAAGGAAGATGGCAGAGTACCTTCGGCGGCTCTCGGTCAACGGTTTAGGCGTCAATATCTGTGGCTCTGGTTTAACATCGGCTACGGGAATTTGAGACCCATTCGGCGCGTGCACGAATTGGGGGATGTAAGCACCTTTCGGAATGACGATTTGGACTGCATCGCCATATAGCTCGCGCGAGTACAGCTTCTCAAGTTTTTGGCGCAGTTCGTAGGCCCGCGTCCTCACCACCGAATCTTCCGCCGGGGAGTAGCCGGCCGGGCGGTGTAAGACTTCGGTTCCGATCACGTACTCGGTCAGATGACCGCCCGCCCCGCGAAACTCCGCTTCACAAACGTACCGGAGAAAAGAGCGCAATTGTTCGGATCGGGCAAAGGTGTGACTATCCAGAGCCCTCTGGAGTGCTTTCCGTTTCTCCTCCAGATCGAGAATTTCAACCGCGATCATGCGCTATGCGAGATTGTACAACTCCTGTCGACCATCCCCAGGGTGTGGTGAATGGGGCGCAACAGTACCTGTTCGTCGTTTAATTTCAGCAATTCCTAACCGTTAACGAACCGTGAGGACACTTGCACCAACTTTCATCCGGCATCCACACTCGGGATAGCGAAATCGGATTTGGGAGGCCGTTACTCTATGTTCGAATACGCTCGCTTCGGACAGATCGTTAGAGGTCCCGCTAGCTTCTGGCTGTCAGCGTTTATCGTGTTGTTTCTGCTCTCGGCTCTCGGGCTGCGAGCTCAAAACAGCCGCGCGACGTTAACTGTTACCGTCACAGATCCGACGAACACCCCTATCAAGAGCGCCGATGTCGGACTGAAAAACAACGCGACTTCGGAAGTGACCAAAGGCATTACGAACGAGAGTGGCGTCTATACGTTTCTGTTTGTAAATCCGGGCACTTATACGGTTACGGTGAACGCGCCCGGATTTGCAACTTCTGAAAAATCCGGAATTATCCTGCAATCTTTTCAGTCCTCCGACGTCCCTGTGCAACTTGCCATCGGGAGCACAACTCAAAACGTGACCGTCACGGGCGAGCCGGCTCTGCTCGATACACAAAGTGCGAGCCGGGAACAGGACATTTCGGGCAAGCTCGTCATAGATCTACCCATGCCCAATCACAACCCCGTCATGCTGTTACAGGACGTACCGGGTGTTTTCATCCGTCCGCTGGGAGTGTATACCGATCCTTGGACCGTAACCTCGCAGTTTCTAATTAACGGCGGTCTAATGTATCTCAATGAGTTCCAAATAGACGGTGCGCCGAACGATACGGAATTGGGAAATAACACCTACGGTTACACCCCGCCCGCGGAAGCTGTCGCCTCCACAAACGTCAACGCCAATGTCTACGACGCGATGTATGGACACACCAGCGGAGGCGTGATCGATATCGATACCAAATCCGGAACGTCAGAGTTCCACGGCGTAGGCTGGGCCTATTTCAAGCGCACCGGTTGGGACGCCAACACGTTTCAAAACAATGCCATTGCAGCGCCTAGAACTCCTTCACCTCAAAACCAGTGGGGCCTGCAGGTCGGCGGCCCTGCCTACATTCCGAAGCTTCTCACAAAAAGCAGCAGGGTGAAGGCGTTCTATTTCTTCTCGTACGACAATTACTGGGAACTGTTGCCGCATGCCCTGATTGGGCTGAGCGTGCCCACGCCGGAAATGCGGCAGGGCGATTTCAGCCATTTAATCGACGCCGCTGGGAATCCAATTCTGATTTACGATCCCCAAACGGCAACCACCAGCGGCGGTCCCAGAACGCCCTTTGCCGACAACATCATTCCCCCTAACCGGATCAATCCGGTGGCGGCAAAAATCGTCTCTTTCTTTCCGCAACCGAACTCACCCTCGTCGCCCCTACTCGGGTATTCCAAAGGCAATTTCAATCTGCCCGGTAACGCGAATACGTGGAATTTTTTCAATTTTATGGCCCGCAGCGATTTCGATTTCGGCGACAAATACCGGCTTTTTGTTCGGCCGGCTCACAGTCTGTTTACCGAGACCAGCAACTTCAACGGCGTAACGGGCCCCGGCCTATCCGGTGGCCAGTTCTCCCGGATGAATTCCGCAATTCTGGTGGACTTTATCGCCACCCCGAATTCTACGACGGTTGTGAACGTGCGGCTGAATGCGGCGCTGTTCAGGCCGAAGTGGCTGAGTCCGCCAAACCAGGGTTTCGATCCAACTCAGCTTGGGTTGCCGTCTTCCATGGCGGCACAACTGGAGAGCGGAACGACCTTCGGACAGTGGAACTTCGGCTCATACGATCAGTTGGGATGGTTCAGCAGCGTGACGAATACCGAGACGTATAGCCTGGAGGGCAGTCTAAACAAGTTCTTTGGAAATCACAATCTTCGCGCCGGTATTGATCTACGTTTGACGCATTATCAGACGTACAACCCGGGTGCTCCGTTCACGTTCAACTTCGGAACGGACATGACGCAACTGTCGTCCACGTCTGCCAGTGAGAGCGGAAACGAAATCGCATCGCTGCTTCTGGGCACTCCGTCGAGCGGCAATGCTTCCATTAATCCCGCGCTCTTCTATTCAACCTGGTATATTGCTCCGTGGATTCAGGATGACTGGAAAGTCAACCAGCGGCTGACGATCAATTACGGTCTCCGCTATGACCTGAACACGCCTCCGACGGAGCGTTACAACCGCCTCAACGATGGGTTCAATCCAAACGCCCCGAGTCCGCTGGTTCCGCTGATTCCGGCTTCCGTCCTCAGCCAGTTCCCACAACTGGCGGATCTGAAGGGGGCTCTGACATTCGCCGGCGTGAATGGGTATGGAGCATATCCTTTTGCGGCCGACTATCGCGATATTCAGCCGCGCGTAGGAATGGCTTACAAGATTTCCGATCGCCTCGTGCTCCGTGCCGGATATGGCCTGTTCTACACGAATTTCCAGGACAACAATATGCTGCAGAACATCGGTTTTTCGGCGACCACCCCTATAGTCACCGCAAACAATCCGATAACGCCGATACCGAATCTGCTCAACAACCCGTTCCCTTCCGGCATCACTCAGCCGACTGGAGCGAGCCTGGGTGGCTTGACGGCGCTCAGCACGGGTTTCAACTATTGGAACCCGAACTACAAGATGCCGCGCGCGCACGAGTTTTCTTTCGACTTTCAATACCGGGTGAGTCAAAACGGCGTGCTCGATGCCTCGTATGTAGGCAACCGGGTTCGCGACTACGCAGGTAACGTCGAGATGAACGTTCCAAGCTCCGCATTCATGGAACCTTGCAACGAGATGACCGGCGGCATCGCAGCGCGATGCGAGATTCCAGGGCCGTTCCCTCTGTACGGAGTAACAGCGGTGGGAAGCAAGAGTACCTTCCTGAACCCGTGGAACTTTGATAATAACCGTCCATTCCCCCAATTCTGGGATGTTCAGGAACTCGGCGCGAACATCGGCAAGGATTGGTACAACGGTCTGCAGATCAGCTATACGCACCGCCTTACACGCGGGCTCACGTTCAATACGAGCTATGTATGGTCCAAACAAATCGAACAATGGGGTTGGATGGATCAGTATCTACAGGTTCCGCAACGCAGCCCGTATTATCTAGAGCATCCGAATGTTTTCAAGTTTTATGCCAGCTACGATCTCCCGTTCGGTCGCGGACGTACATTCAACCTCGGTAGCAATCGCATTGCGGACTTCTTTCTGGGTGGCTGGAACATCGCTCCATCCATCAATGTTCAGACCGGGGAACCTGCAGCGCTGCCTTCGAACGCTGTGATGCTCAAACCTGCGAACGCGTCGAATATCAATTGGAATGCCTCCAGTGTCCGTGGATGGAGCAATTGCGTTCTGAGCGAGGATGCCAATGGCAACATCACTCCCATGCCATACAGCATGCAAGCTGGTTGCGGCAGCAACACCGCAAATTACGACTGGCTGGTTTACACCTTGCCCCCCGGACCCGGAGGCACCTTTTCGGCGGAGTCTTCCAATTCCAGTACGCTTTTCATGAAGCCTCAATTGTTTATGGATCTCTCGGCCGGCAAAACGATAGGAGTGTGGGAAAACCTGAAACTGGATTTCCGCGCCACGGCGACTAACGTACTCAACCACTACAATTGGCTGACTACCAGATTCAACACCAACCCGTTCGACCCGAACTTCGGAACGGTGCAACCGCAGTTCAACAGCAGCTTGGATACTGTGCCCAGGGTTATTCAAATCGGTGTGAGAGTTCTCTGGTAGGGTTAGCCGGTGATCGCCAAGGCCCTAGTGCTCTCGGTCTGTTTATCGATCAACACGCCGTGCGTGCCGCAAACAGATTCCGTATCCTGGGGCGCGGAAGTCCAAATCGCCGATCCGCCAATATACGACAATGGCGCCTCCGACGCGAGGCGAATCCACCCCGGACGATTTGGTGCCGATTACCCCAGGGCGGTGCGGCTAACTGATGGCTCGTGGCTGTGCACCTACGCCGGCTTTGAAAAAGGCAATCGCGGCTATTTAGCCGACCCGCGTGGCGGCACTCGAATATTCGTCACAAAGAGCACGGATGGAGGGCAGAGCTGGAAGCCAATCGCAATGCTCTCCGATCCGGGCCGGGACCTCGACAATGGGGAACTTATCCAGCTCCCAAACGGGGCGATTCTGCTGGGCACACGCTCAGTGCGCTGGCAGGAGTCGTATCGGTTGCCCGTCTTCCGTAGCATGGATGATGGTGACACCTGGAAATTCCTCAGCACTCTGGACAGCAACGAAGGCAAACCAGGCGAACTTGGCCATCCGGACAAAGGAGTCTACGAACCGCATTTCTACCAACTCGATGTCCATACGTTGGCCGTGATGTATTCGACCGAAAAGCATGTTGTGGAGAACCCGTCGTACAGTCAAACCGTAGCGGAAAAACTTTCCCGTGACGACGGTGCCACATGGGGCAACGAGATCCGGGTTGCGGCTAAGGGGCCGAAAGATCGTCCCGGAATGCCGGTGTGGACGAAGATGGGAAACGGCAGATACATTGTCGTCTATGAAGTCTGCGGTCCCGAAGACTGCCAGATCTATTCGAAGACCTCAGATGATGGAGTTCACTGGGGCTGCGGGCCTTGGATCACTGGTTCCCTTTCAGCGCGCAGCGCCATACGTCCTTGCGCTCGAGGACGG
Organism: uncultured Acidobacteriaceae bacterium; assembly: GCA_963722935.1. Lineage (GTDB taxonomy): Bacteria > Acidobacteriota > Terriglobia > Bryobacterales > Bryobacteraceae > Bog-105. The sequence goes on from CAVROY010000008.1 coordinate 898,568, forward strand.
TCGTCTCATGCTCACTTCAAACAACCACCACGTTTCGATGAGTAACGATTATGCCCAATCTTGGCATCTGGTTAGTGCTGCGTTTGAGGGCGGTCCGGACGTTGCCTTTTTCTCATCCATTTACCAGGCGAACGCTGATCAAGTAATGATTATGACTGGCCTCCGGCGCCCTTCCGGAGGTCGGCGGGTAATCGCTCGTTTCGGCGAGATAAAGCGAAAATAGCATCATTTTCGGCCTTCGCGCTTCTGAGCGACGACCAGACCGCGCGGAGTGGAAACGAGGACCACCGAAATCAGTCCTTCCTGTTCCATCTGAAGAGCAGCCTCGCGTACCAGCCTGAAACGCGAGCCCGCGTCGTGCATCAAAATGATCCCAAACGGGTTCACGTCTTTTAGAAAGCGCCGCACCTCCGCGCCGCGAATCTCCAACGCGCTATCGCAGTACAGCAGGTCGATTTCTTCGCTTACGGAAAGCTCGAGACTGGAACCCAGGCGGCAATCGATGATCGACGTCAGGCCCTCCGCACGAAACCGCTCGCAAGCGTTCTGATGGACGACGGGATCGAATTCGCAGGTGATTAAGCGCCCGCGCCCGTTTTCTTGCATAGCGCGCGCGATGTAGGTGGAACTGATACCGGAGAACGTCCCGGTTTCGACCGCCAGCCTGGGTTTGACCGTGCGCACCATGGCGTAGAGTAAATCGAGAACTTCCTTTTCGGCAGTCATTGGATCGAACATCGACCATAAGCGCGGCTCGGGACATTCCAAAGAAGCTTCGGTGTATTCGGGTTGCAGCCGGTCGCCCTCGACGGACATTTTTTCGAGGACACGGCGTTCCTCGGTGGAGCGGAAGTATTGCTTCAGCCGCAGAGTGGCGATTACGATTCCGATCGCAAGCGACGCATACGATACCGGAGTGACATGGCTTATGCCGAGGCACCACGGAATCAGCCCGGCAATAAGCAGTGTTTCTGCGAACACGAGTCCCGTTGGACGCTGCAGTACGGCCGCGCGATCGAACTCGTGCAGGATGTGAACACATGCCGCAAGGATCGCGAGGATCGCGAGTAAGGACAGATAGCGTGACAATTCGTTCGGGAACAGGACGACGCGAGCGATGGAGTATATTGCTGCTGCGACGAGGCTTGCCGCGCTCAGTAGATCGAGGGCGGTCCAAATCTGCCGCGAAATGCTGCGGCGCAAGATCATGCGAACCAGGACAAACACAATCAGCCCGAATGCTGTCCAAACAATCGAAATGCCGGGAGAAAATGCGCGATAAAAGGGCAGGGCAGCGGCGCCGATGACCAGCAGAAGTAACGCAATTGCGATGCGCTCACCTTTGGCGCGCAGAATTGCGCCCTTAAGATACAAAGAGATCGCCATTGCCAGAGCGGAGCAGAGCGGCGGCACATAGGGTCCCACCATGAACACTCTCACCAACACATTCAAGAGCTTATATTAGGCTTCCGCATTGTCCATCGATCAAGCAGACTCGATCTTTGCCGCGCAAAGATAGCAGAGACACTCAAGGATCGAGACTACCGCTGGAGTGGAAACGCCGTACGGCTCTTAAATGCAAGCGTCTTGCGCATCTCGTTTTGACGCCATGTGCAAGCTCTGGGAAGAGGCCAGGACTGAAGGTCACGTCGACTGCAGTTTCAGTCCAGTGACCCTTTCCGGGGCCGAAATCATTAATGTACTTGTGACTAATTCCGAACGATAGGCGTTTCTGTGGGTCGACATAGATGCGAGCGCCAACCTCCGAAGTGACAAACCAATCGTCATCAAATGAAGTGGCGCGCATTAATGCTGGGTTTAAGGGTGCATTACCACCAGGTACACCATCGATTCCACCGAAGCCGGCGGAGAGAACGAATCGGTTATTCCGCATCCCATAAGTAGCTTCCGCACCGAAAGGTGGAAGCACGGGCCGGGCGCGATCGAGCCGCGGTCCGACTATGCAAAGCGGGCACGTGAGCTGGTGAGTATTGTAAAAGGCCGACAGGCTCGCAGGTGCAAACTCGTAGCCGGTATTCTCAGATCCGGTGTAACCGAATGACTCAATTGTGAAGTGTTTCAGGAACCCGGTAGGAGGAGCGGTTTTTCGAGCGTGCGTTTCGGTTTGGGCCAACGCGACATCTGTTGCAAAGATGAAAACGGCGGCAACATATCGCAAGCGCATGTTCGTTGTGACGCGCGGGAGGGAAAATTAGCTGCTGGAAAGCGGATCAGGTCAAGGTTCAAAAGCTTATATTAGGCTTACGCATTGAGCATGAAGGCCTTTTACATCGTGAAACCGGGAGAGACGGCGGTCAAGAATGTGCCGGAGAGTGTGGGATTATGCGGTGGCGAGGTCCTTCTGCAGACGCGGCTTGTCGGCATGTGCGGCACGGATCTAAGCACGTTTCGAGGGAAAAATCCGCTGGTTTCGTATCCGCGGATTCCCGGTCACGAAATCGCCGCGACCATTGTTGAAACCGGCGGCGAAGTTCCGGATGCTCTTCGGCCTGGCGTAAACGTTACGGTTTATCCGAATACGAATTGCGGGGAGTGCGCGTCGTGCCGGCGCGGGCGGCCGAACGCCTGCAAAGCGAACCAGACTCTGGGCGTTCAATGCGATGGCGCAATGAAGGAATATTTCGTGGCGCCCTGGACGAAGCTCCACGCAGCCGGCAATCTCTCGCTGCGAGAGCTAACGTTTGTGGAACCGTTGGCGGTCGGGTTTCACGCGGTAGAGCGGGGCAGAGTGACTGAATCAGATACGGTGGCGATCCTCGGGTGTGGAACGGTCGGGTTAGGAGCCGTGGCGGCGGCCGCATCGCGCCGCGGCGCGACAGTGGTGGCTATCGATTTAGGGGACGAAAAACTAGCGCTGGCCCGGCAGGCGGGAGCGCACTACAGCATCCGCTCCGATGCGGAATCCGTTCATGACCGGCTGGCGGAGCTCACGGACGGCAGAGGACCGGACGTGATCATTGAAGCGGTTGGCCTTCCGGACACGTATCGGCTAGCGGTGGAAGAAGTGGCGCACACCGGCAGAGTGGTTTACATCGGGTGGACGAAACAGCCGGTCAGCTATGAGACCAAAGACTTCGTCCACAAGGAACTTGACATCCTAGGCTCGCGAAATTCGTTGACTGAATTTCCGGCGGTGATTGAGATGCTCAGTCAAGGTAAATTTCCCGTTGAGGCGAGCATTTCCCGCACCGTCGCACTCGAAGACGCTGGCGACGCCTTGCGGCGCTGGAATGAAGCGCCACAGCAGTACGCAAAGATCCTTGTCGAAGTGAATGCGTAGCGCGATCGTTCTTTTGATGTTTCGCCTGGCGATGGGAGCGGCGACTCCTACGACGGACATTAAGGTCGATCAGGTCGGGTACTTATCAAACGCACCGAAGATTGCGTTGGTTGTTGCGCAAGCCGGGAGTCAAAAAAGCGGTCGAGCATTCGTCGTCCGGCGATCTGGGGACGGTTCTGCCGCGCTTGAGGGCAACCTGCAGCCGCCAGTATTCGATCCCGATTCAGGAGATACGATTCAGGCTGCGGACTTCACTAAATTGACGGAGACCGGAAGATTTTATCTGGATGTTTCAGGTGTGGGTAAAAGCTGGGACTTTGACATCGGTCCCGATATTCTTCATCGGACCTATTATCTGGCGATGCGCGCTTACTACGGCCAGCGCTGCGGAACGGCTGTGGACCTTGGTCCCGAATTTCCAGGATACAGACATGCGGCCTGTCATCTCGACGGAGCTTTTCACCCGTCATCAGGCAAGAGCGGCCCACACGTTTCGTCCCACGGATGGCACGATGCGGGCGATTACGGCCGGTACATCGTGAATTCCGGCATCACCACGGGCACTCTGCTTTGGACTTGGGAACTCTATGGAGACCGGATCAGGAAGATCGATCTGAATCTACCGGAGTCGGGAAACGGAGTGCCGGACATTTTGAACGAGGTCCGCTGGAATCTGGAGTGGATGCTCACGCTTCAGGACCGCGATGGAGGCGTTTGGCACAAACAAACCAGCGATCACTTTTGCCCGTTCATCATGCCGGAAGCGGACAAGCTGGTGACCTACGTGATCGGCACCGGTCAAGCGCCGTTCAAGAGTTCGTGTGCGACGGCCGATTTCGCGGCGGTCATGGCGATCGCGGCGCGTACGTACAAGCCATTCGATGCGGCATTCGCAGAGCGATGCCTGCATGCAGCCGAGGATGCGTGGACGTGGGTTAACGCGAATCCGAATGTCTCGTTCCGGAATCCGCCGGGCGTGAGCACGGGAGCGTACGACGATCCGGACTGCGGAGATGAGCGGTTATGGGCCGCCGCCGAACTTGGGCGCACAACCCACAAGGAGATTTATTCGCGTTATTTTCTCGAGCACTATCGCGAGTATGCCAGCACTATTCGGCCAGTCGGTCCCGCATCGTGGGCACAAGTCGCGCCGCTCGCGCTTTGGACCTATGTTCTGGGTAACGGCGAGGATGCCGAAGCGGTGAAGACTATTCGCCAGCGGTCCATCGATGCCGCGGACCAGATCGCGTCGCGCACTCGAAACAATGGCTATCGGAACACGCTTACCACCCGCGATTACATCTGGGGATCGAACGCAGTGGCTGCGAACTATGGAATGCAATTGCTGATTGCGAACCGCTTGCATGCCAACGCGAAGTACACGGATGCCGCCATAGAGGTTTTGCATTACCTACTCGGGCGGAATGCGTTTTCGCTCTCCTGGGTGAGTCAGGTGGGCGAACATGCGGTTTTGCATCCCCACCACCGGCCCAGTGCAGCGGACGGGCTCGAACTGCCTTGGCCCGGTCTTATGGCCGGAGGCCCGAATCCCGGACGGCAGGACCATGAAATGCGAAGGCTGCTGCCAGCCGGCATCCTCCCGGCAAAAGCATACATAGACGTTGCAGGTGCTTACGCCTGCAATGAAGTAGCGATCAACTGGAACGCGCCGCTAGTGTTCGTGCTGGCGGCCATGCTCCGCGATTAGCCAAGAGTGCCTTACTTCCCAGATTCGCGTATACCGGACGGGGTGAGGCGACGTACAGTACTCCACAAAACCATTTCGCGCAATATATAGAGATAGGTTCATATTCGATCTCACATGGGAGTAGAATGAGGCGTTCCCTGCGTAATGTACGGTAATTTACCCCGATCGCCAATTTACGTTGGTTCCGAGCCGTGGGTGAGTGTCACGGCCCGGCTTTGACCTATGGACTCTGGACGCCGTTCCGACTCCCCGACAGCGCTCGCCGCGAAACATGGCCTGCCTGCCGACTTGAAAGAAGCAGATGTTCGCGAACAGGCGGAGCGCGTGCGGGCGAGTGTACCGTTCCGCTCCAGCCGGCGCTGCGTGTTGTTTCTCGATTTTGTGGTCCAAGCTGCTCTGGAAGGGCGTTGGGACTCTCTAAAGGAGCGGACCATTGGCGTAGAGGTTTTTGGACGCCCTCCCAATTACGATACGAACCAGGATCCCGTGGTGCGTGGGACCGCGAGCGAAGTGAGAAAACGCCTGGCGCAGTATTACCAGGCGCCGGGACGAGAGCCGGAACTTCGCATCGAGCTTCCGTCGGGCTCGTACCTGCCGGAGTTTCACCGTCCGACGGCAGTAGCGCCTCCAATGGTTGCTGCGCCTCTTCCGGTAGCCCAGCCACGCTCATCATGGCGGCTTTTCGCGGCAATTGCGGCCGCAGTGTGCATTGTATTGACCGCTGTAGTCATCCGTTCCGTCCGGAAATCTCCGACTGTGGTCGATCGGCTTTGGGCGCCGATCCTCCAGAGTTCAGAATCGGTTCTACTCTGCGTAGGACAACCAAAGGTATACAACCTGCTGGATTCCTTGAACGCTGAGATAACGAAGCGAATGCCCGGGCCGGACCACATCCTTTCGACCGCTGAGGCGAACGAGAAGCTGACCGTCACGGTCGGTGAAATCGTTCCGAATTGGGACCGCTATCTTGCATTAGGCGACGCGGAATGCCTGTCCGACATAGCCGCTCTGTTGGCCACGCGTGGGCACGCTTATCATATTCGCGGAGGCGGCTCGACCAGCTTTGCCGATCTTCGGGAAAACCCGACCGTTTTGATCGGAGCATTCACCAATGACTGGACGATGCGCCTGACAGGACAGCTCCGCTTCACGTTTGAATCGGAAAACGACACGATGCATTACGTGCATGACCGGCTGCACCCGACGAACCGCGACTGGCAATTGACTCATGTGTGGCCGGATTGGAAGATGCCGCTGGATTACGCGATTGTGTCCCGGGTGCTCGATCCGACCACTGGAAAAATGATTGTGACGGCCGCCGGCATTACCCATTACGGCACCGAGGCAGCGGGGGAATTTTTGACGAACCCCGAATATCTGGCGGAATTGCTCCGCCAGGCGCCCTCGAATTGGCAGAAAGAGAACATTCAAGTCGTGCTCTCGACGAAGGTCATCGGCGGTACCGCCGGGCCTCCGAACGTGCTCGCCGTTCAGTTCTGGTAGACAGCGCTCCGGGATCCAGGCCTGACGGGTAACGCAGGAATATCCCGCGAGAGAGTTCGAGCCGACCGCGCACTCCCATGCAGGCACACTGCTCAAGGGGAGACTGCGCGTCCAGGTACGCGCCAGAAGGTACTACTCCGATCCATGATCCATTTCCTGATTGTTGCTGCGGCGCGGCCCAACTTCATGAAGGTCGCTCCAGTTATGGAAGCGTTCCGCAATTGGCGGAGCGCAGAAACGCATCTCGTCCATACCGGACAGCACTACGACGCGAGCATGTCGGATGCTTTCTTTACAGACCTGGGAATGACGGCACCGGAGATCAACCTTGGAGTGGGGTCGGGCACACATGCTCAGCAGACTGCAGGCGTCATGACCGCCTTTGAACCGGTGTGCACAAGGCTCCGTCCGGATTGTGTGGTCGTGGTCGGCGACGTGAATTCGACGGTCGCTTGCGCTTTGACTGCAAAAAAGCTGGGAATCGCCGTTGCGCATATTGAAGCAGGCCTTCGTTCCCGCGATATGAGCATGCCGGAGGAGGTCAACCGCATCTGCACGGATTCGATTTCCGATTTCTTGTTCACGACGGACGAGATTGCGGGCGCCAATTTGAGGCGGGAGGGCCACACTCCGGAGCAGATCCATTTCGTCGGCAATACGATGATCGATACCCTTTACCGGCACATTGAGCGCGCCCGTTCGATGGCTCTACCGGCGGGTGTAGTAGCGGGCGAGTATGCGGTTTTGACGCTGCATCGTCCGGCGAACGTCGATTCGCCCGAGGTCCTCACACGGTTATTGGGGACGATCAACGAGATCGCTGCAAGAGTTCCAATTATATTTCCAATTCATCCGCGCACGAAGGCAAGAATCCAGGATTCAAAGCTCGATCTCGATCCCCGTATCCAGCTTCTTGAGCCTCTAAGCTACCTACCTTTTCTCTCACTGATCTCGCGCTGCCGGATGGTGCTGACCGACAGTGGCGGCGTGCAGGAGGAGACGACGGTCCTCGGGATCCCCTGCATCACGCTACGGACAAGCACGGAGCGCCCGATTACGTGCCAGATGGGGACAAACGTGCTAGTCGGCAACGATCCAGCCCAGATTCGGGAGGCGGCATTCAGTTCGTTGAACGGCAGGCCGGTGCAGCACCGCGTGCCGGAGAAATGGGATGGCCATGCTGCAGAGCGTATTGTTGAAATCCTCGCGCAGGCGAACTCATTAGTTGCCGCCGCCTGATCTCTTCGCGTAACGAGAGCAGAGACGGGACCGGCCGCCAGGCATTCCGGTGAGAGAAGTCGGTCCCCGGCGGCACGTCTCCAATGTAAACGCGGGCCTGGACGCCAGAGGCACGGGTCCTGCCGGAAGTCTGACGATTCGTCGCAGATGTTTCTGCCGGACGAATCAGGCCTCAGTTGAAAAATCTCGATGGCGACCAGTTTAGAGGACACACAAGTCATTGTTAACGGCAGTTTCGGGCAGGAGCGCCCAGAGACTCATAGCGCAGAGCTCTTCTCGATTCTGGAGACCCTGAATGAAAGCAAGCGATTTCTGATTCTGACTATCACGATGGGCACGGCACTAGCGGGCTTGGTGGCCTGGCTGTTGCCAGCTCGATATACGGCAACTGCAGTGATTATGCCGCCTCAACGCCCGCAATCCCTGGCTGCTTCTCTGTTTGGCCAGCTTGGGGCGCTGTCTTCGCTCGGCGGCAGGGATCTTGGTCTGAAAACGCCGGGCGACCTTTACATCGGCTTATTGGCGAGCCAAACGATAGCCGACGAGATCTCGGCGCGATTTAAGCTTCGGCAGCTGTATCGAACAACGAACACGATAGACACGCGCGCGAAACTTGCGAAACGGACGAGATTCACGAGCGGTAAGGATTCGCTGATTCATGTTTCGGTCGATGATTCCGATCCAGACCGGGCAGCGGCTTTGGCCAACGCATACGTAGATGAGCTGAATGGCGAAAACGCACATCTGGCAATCACGGAATCTTCTCAGCGGCGATTGTTTTTCGAGCGACAGGTCTCGGCGGAGAAAGACGATCTGGCGCGAGCGGAAGCGGCATTCCGAAAATTACAGGAGAGTTCGGGCATGCTCCAGGCCGGCACTCAGTTTGAGGTGATGATGCGCGCGACTGCGCGGCTTCAGTCGGAAATCGCTAATCGCGAAGTGTTATTGAGCCGGCTGCGCATGGCCGCAACCGACAGCAATCCTCAGGTGCTTGGAGAGCAGGCAGAACTGGCGGCCCTGCGGGGCGAACTTCGCAAAGTACAATCCGGGACTGTTCATTCGGCCGCGGGGGAAACACCGATCTCGGCTGCGGAACTGCCGGCCGCGACCCTGGAATACGCACGACGGCTGCGCGATCTCAAGTATCACGAAGCACTGTACGAGGCGTTGTCGAAACAGTATGAGGCCTCGCGATTAGATGAGGCTCAGGAAGCCAATGTAATCCAAGTCGTCGACCGGGCAGCCGTTCCGGACAAGAAAAGCTGGCCGCCTCGCGCCCAACTCACGCTTTTGGGCGGCCTTCTGTCGGCGTTGCTCAGCGGCACCTTTGTCTTTGCTCTACGGGGAATACAGCGCCGGCGAGAAGTCCATGCCTAGCGCCACCCGAGCCCGCGGTAAAGAAAGTGGTACAGGTCCTGGCCGGAAATGACGAATACGTCAGAGAGTAAGCATACATAATGTCTCGAAACATCGCTGTTATTGGTAACGGGTACTGGGGTAAGAATCTGGTTCGAAATTTTTACCAACTCGGCGTGTTACGGCTCGTGTGCGATGAGAATCCGGCCGCCCAGGTCTCTTTGCGCGCCCAATACGGGGATGTTGAATTTGAAACGTCGCTGTCAGCGGTTCTCCACGACAAGGCAGTTGATGGTGTCGTAATAGCCACGCCGGCGGCTACGCACTTTCGGGTTGCCTCCGCAGCATTAAAGGCCGGCAAAGACGTGTTCGTCGAGAAACCGTTGGCGTTGAATTACGCAGAAGGTCTGGAACTTGCAGAGCTCGCGGATCGCGAGCGGCGGATTTTAATGGTGGGTCATCTGCTTCAATATCACCCGGGTATCACAAAGCTGAAGCAGCTTACTGCGTCCGGAGCTTTAGGAAGACTACAGTACCTGTATTCGAATCGGCTGAACATCGGGAAAATCCGCACCGAGGAGAACATTCTCTGGAGTTTCGCGCCACACGATATTTCCGTGATTCTCTCGTTGCTGAACGACGAGCCGACGGAGGTGAGCTGCGCGGGAGACTTCTTCCTGAACCGCGATGTGGTGGATGTCACGCTCAGCAGGTTAGTGTTTCGGAGCGGGATCCAAGCTCACATTTTCGTGAGCTGGCTGCACCCTTTCAAGGAGCAGCGGCTGGTCGTCGTCGGCAGCGAACGAATGGCTGTTTTCGACGATACCGCGGCCGATAAGCTGGTCCTGTATCCCCATCGTATCGAGTGGAAACACCGCATTCCAACTGCGATTAAAGCGACCGCCGAAGTGGTTGAACTTGAGGACTGCGAGCCCTTAGGCAACGAATGCCGGGAGTTCCTCGACTGCATAATTTCGCGCCGCACTCCGCTAACCGATGCGCGCGAAGGTCTACAAGTGCTGAGCGTGCTCGATGCCTGCCAAAGGTCGCTCGAGCAGGGTGGAACAGTCCAGACGGGAGCGGCGCAAACGCACACAAATAAACGGCAGGTTTACAGCGCTCACCCGACGGCGACGATAGCCGAGGATTCCCAAGTAGGAGAAGGCACCAAGATCTGGCACTTCTCGCATGTGATGAAAGGCGCCAAAATCGGACGGAATTGTAATTTTGGACAGAATTGCCACATAGCGGGAGACGTGGTGATTGGCGATAACGTCAAAGTGCAGAATAACGTGTCCATCTATTCTGGCGCGGCGATCGAGGATGATGTCTTCCTAGGTCCTTCTTGCGTGCTGACGAACGTGAGCAATCCGCGTTCACAGATCAACCGTCACGCTCTGTACCAACCGACTATTATCCGGCGGGGCGCAACCGTTGGAGCAAACGCCACAATCCTGTGCGGCGTTGAGCTCGGACGTTACTGTTTCATCGGAGCCGGATCAGTGGTGACGCATACGGTAGCCGACTATGCGCTCGTTATGGGAAACCCGGCGCGCCACGTGGGCTGGATGAGCCGGCATGGGCACCGGTTACATGCAGAAGCCCGAGACGGAGTAATGGTGTGTCCCGAGAGTAAATACCGCTACAAAGAGATCTCTCCCGGGCTGGTACGTTGCCTCGACCTGGATGAAAACGAGCCGTTGCCACAGAGGCTCACGACGGGTGCCTTGAGCTATCGCGATTTCTCAGAAAAGAAACAAGCGGTTTCGGATGAATATTCTCTTATTGGATCGTAAAGCACGGTATCTGCCATTGAGCAATAACTTCCCTGCGCTTACGTGGCGAAAATTGCAGGTCTTCGTATCCCCGGCTTGTCGGGGACATGGTTGCCGATGTCACTGACAACGTTTTTGCCTGCTGGCCTCGATGATGCCGGTTCGCGGGCAAAAACTGTAATCCTGGGTCTCGGAATCGCATCAGCAGCCGCAGCGCTTTCGTTTTGGTTATCTACCGGTGTTACTCACTGGGGAATACTTGCGGCCATCGCCGTTGCGGCGATATTCGTTCTTAAGATGCGGCATGTCGTTGCGCTGCCGCTTTTCGGCTTAGTTGCGTTATGCCTGATAGGGCCGGTGCGGATGGATCAAGGCCTGCTCGATGCACGGCTAGAGACGTTGCCGCCGGACGTGCTCGTCAGGACTGCCTTTTATTTGCTGCCCGGAGCTGGTTCGTACTATCCCGAACTTGCACTGCTGATCGTTTTCGCAGCTCTTGTGCTCGTTGCCGGCCCGCGCAGCTTCGGTTGCACGCACGACTGGATCATGGAAGGATCGTTGCTTGCGTTCGTGGCTTACGCCTCGTTCGACTTAGTGCGGGCGCCGCACGCTGGAATCGACGTTCCGTTCTGGGCCCGTGAGTTCGTACCAATTCTAGCTTTGCTCCTGATTTTTCCACTCTCCGCGATATTCGTTCAGAAACCGTGGACGATGCGCTATCTCACGGTGCGCATGCTTGTGCTGCTGCTGGTTTTTGTGGTGCATTCCGGTTATGTTTCGCTTGTTGCGGGAATCGACGACGACATTCGCCTGACGGAGGCGGCGCCTTACAACACACTGCCATTTGCGCCGGTTTGTTGTGTTCTGCTGCTCGGTCAGATTCTTTCGGGATCCCCTTCCGCACGCTGGTGGAGAGTTCTGCGCTGGCTCATACTCGGTGCGGCTGGTTGTGTGGTCATTCTTTCGGCGACTCGGATTGCGCTGATCGCGACCATAGCTGGAACAGCTTTTGCCGTCGTCTGTTCGGCCCGGTACGGCGGCGACACGAAACGGCGCCTATTCCACCTCGTGAAGCCATTCGCCGCGTTCGCAGGTGTGGTTCTTTTATTGGGGCTTGCTTACATCGTGTACGGAAGCGCCATGCGCGAGCGGATGGAAGGCGGGTTACAGGAAAGCAGTGCTGCGAGCCGCTTTGTTGAGAACCGGGCAGCCATAAACAAATTCATCAGAAGCCCTTTGATTGGGTCTGGACTAGGATCCATGTTCGTATTCGAGGACACAATAGGCTGGGAGCCTTGGCCCTATGTCCACAATGGATATCTTTACTATCTCGCGGACTTAGGGGCGATAGGTCTCTTCTTCTACGCAGTATTCTGCGCTGGTCTCATCCGGAGTAGTTGGCGAAATATACGCCAAGTGCCGCTCTCGAAGCTCTCCTACTTTCTGGGCGGTGGTAGTGCAATTGTCGTCTTACTCGTATACAGCGCCGTGCAAGCCAGTTACAGGAGCTTTCAAAACAGTATTCTATTGGCCTTCGCAGCCGCTCTGTGTACAGCCGCTGTATCCCCATCGCGAGCGGTAGCTCCATTCAAAGGAGATCGGCCGGCAATATGTGCGGAATAGCGGGTGCGGTTGCGACTGATCCACAACACGATCTGGTAAGCAGCGTCGGGCGAATGCTCACGGCGGTTATGCATCGCGGACCAGACGATGGAGGATTCGCCGCGCGCACTGGCTGGAGTAACGGAATCTATGATGTACGGCATAGCCGCGAAGCCGATTATTTGCGACCGCAGTTGGGAGTTCTCGCCTTTGGAAACCGGCGCCTCTCGATTCTGGACTTGTCGCCCGCGGGTCACCAGCCCATGTCGACGGACGACGGCCGCTATTGGATCGCATACAACGGCGAAGTATACAACTACATTGAGCTTCGCGCGGAGCTTCTTCGCGCTGGATACACATTTCACTCCTCGACGGATACCGAAGTCGTATTGAAGGCCTATGCGCACTGGGGTCTGAACTGCTTCTCGCGCATGAATGGCATGTGGGGCCTAGCCATATGGGATGACTGGACTCGCCAACTGCTGTTAACGCGTGATCATTTCGGGATTAAACCGCTTTACTATGCGTTGCAGCCAAATAAGATCGTTTTCGCTTCGGAAATCCGGCCTCTCTTCACAGCCGGAATCTCGCGTGAGCCGGACTTACGGAGCGTCCGTGACTTCCTACTGAAGGGGGCTGCCGACACCGGACAGCATACGTTTTTCAAGCACATCACGAGTGTCCCACCGTCGTCATGGATACAGATCGCACTTAACGGAGATCGCCTTGAGACCAGATCGGGAAAGTTTTGGACTGCCGAGGCCAGAATCCGGAACGACCGCGATGCTGCCACCGAACGGGAAGAGCTTTGGGAATTACTGAAAAGCGCTGTGCAATTGCGGCTGCGCAGCGATGTTCCTGTCGGCGCGTGTCTCAGTGGCGGTCTTGATTCCAGCGCAATCGTGCTTCTGACGAAGGAATTACTTGGAATATCGAACAGGGAGGCGACGAACCGGATACAGACGTTCTCAGCGATCTATCCGAGCATGCGTCACGACGAGAAGCCCTACATCGATGCGATCGTCAGCCAACATAAGCTGCATTCGCACATGACCTCTCCTTCGGGTGAAGACGTACAGGAAGCACTTGCAGAAGTTGTCACTTGCCAGGAGGAGCCATTTGCGTCTTCGGGCGTTATTTCGCAGTGGTTTGTATTCCGGCTGGCGCACCAGCATGGGCTGAAGGTGATGCTGGACGGACAGGGCGCCGATGAAATCCTGGCGGGATACCCGACCTTCTTTGTCCCGCTAGTACGCGATGCATGGCGAGGCGGCGATTACATTCAGCTCGCAAGGGAGCTCGTTGCCGCTGCCTGGAGCCAGCGGCACATGCGCCTAGACGGGCGATCATGGCGAGATCTGGAAACGGTAACAAGACGATTCACAGGCGCAGCCGGAGAGCCGGGATTTCCGCCTTGGTTCAATGCCCTCGCGTTTCCGGCCAACGGAGACGAGCTGCCTCACGTCCGTCGCAAATTCGGCGATGCCGTAGCCGATGCCCGGATCGATTATCTAGAACGGCACTCCTTACCCGGCCTGCTTCGCTATGAAGACCGGAACTCGATGCACTTTTCGATCGAGAGCCGGCTACCTTTCTTAGATCCTCGGCTGGTTGAGTTTGCATTTTCCATACCGGCGAAACATCTCCTGAGGAATGGCGTCACCAAACTGCCTCTGCGAACAGCCGCAAAGCGGTTGCTTCCGGAAAAGATCACGGGGCGGCGCATCAAACTCGGGTTTGCCACGCCGGAGGACGAATGGATGCGTGGAGCCCTCCGCCCGGTCATCGACGATCTACTAAGATCCCGGAGCTTTGCTTCGCGCGGCTTTGTTCATCCCGAGCGGCTCAGGAGTGAATGGAATGCGTTTACGTCCGCTAAAGGGGGCAGCCGCTCACTGATCTGGCGATGCGTAAGTCTGGAACTCTGGATGCGGTCCTTTGTCGATGTAAATGGACTTTGCTGACCGGGTCCATCGCTGAAACGGACATGGAATCAACGAAAGCATGTGTTTCCGCCATCGTTCATACGCTGAACGAAGAACGCAACCTTGACGCCTGTTTAAACGCGCTTGCGTGGGTGCAGGATATCTACATAGTCGATTCCGGCAGCACGGACCGGACGTGTGAGATCGCCAGAAAATACACGCCGCACGTGGCTGTACGCGAAGGGAATCGGGGAACTCTCGTCGAGCAGCGGAATTGGGCGCTCGAAAATCTGCCGCTCGCGACCGATTGGGTTCTGATCGTGGATGCCGATGAAATAGTCGAGCCGGAGCTTCGGGACGAAGTGAAGGCGATTCTGCGCTGTCCACCTGCCGAGAAGGACGGCTACTGGTGCCGCTTCAAGAATGTCTTCATGGGCCGCTGGATCAAGCATGCGAGTATGTATCCGACTTGGTCCCTGCGTTTGTTTCGGCACAAAATAGTTCGGTACGAGCGAAGATGCGTCAATTCTCACCCGCAGCTCCAGCCCGGGCGCGCAGGGTACTTACAAGGGCACTTATGGCACGAGGATCATGACGGGCTGGGAGCCTATCTCTTGCGAGCGGTCGAGTTTGCCCGGCTGGAGGCAATTGAGTATTCGAAAGTAGAAGAAGAGTCGAGCCGCAGGGTCTTTTCGCTGGCAGCATTCTTGGAATCGAGAGCTGCACGGCGCCGTCAACTGAAACTGCTGTTTATCAAGCTTCCATTCAGGCCGATTCTGCTCTTTGTTTACCTCTACGTCGTTCGAGGGGGCTTCCTGGATGGGCACCCAGGATTCGCCTATAGTTGCGTGAAGTCCATCCAGGAGTGGTACGTGAACCTTTATCAGCTCGAGTCATCGCGGGCAGTTGCACGGGCAAGCCGGAAAGATAGCGGTAGCGCAGGAATGTCGGAGGCGGCTTGAACGCCGAGTCAGTGACGATGAATACGAAGAGCAATCCTGCGCATAACGACAGCGTTCGACGATACTTCGATCGGTTGTCCACTACTTGGGAAGACAAGTACGCCAAAAACGGATCGATGCGTTACCGGCTGGCGCGGTTCGAAGGCGCATTGACGGCCTGTGTCGCTCCGCCTGGTCCGATTCTCGATTTTGGCTGTGGGCCGGGAGATTTGAGCGGTCATTTAGCCTCTGCCGGATACCGCGTCGTTGGCATTGACCAATCGAGCAGCATGGTGGGCCGGGCGAGCGCACGCTTCAGTCGATTGGGGGTCGAGTTTGCGAGCCTTGACCCGAATAAGACGAATCCGGTGCATCTTCCCTTCAGGAATAGCGAATTCCGAGGCTGCGTTGCTTCGAGTGTGCTTGAATACGTCTCGCCAGTCGGCAGTTATCTAAATGAGTTACGCCGCGTCGTGGCCCACGACGGGGTATTAGTAATGACTGTTCCAAATATTCTTCACCCGGTTCGCATGGCGGAGTGTGTGGAGAAGGCCGTTTTGCACCCACTGCTTCGTGGTCACGTATCGACGGAGGAGAGGCGCAAATACCTGGAATCGTCGATCAATCGCTTCCGAGTTGGCAAATGGCGGCACCTGCTTTCCGCATGCGGATGGCGGCTGTATTCCGTGGAGGGGCGCAACCTGCCCCTTTTGATGCTTTGCGCGCGGGGCGATTCAGGGTGCTGAACCGCTACATCCCTTCATAGCCGTGAAACAACTGCTGCAAGATCTCTCGACCGGACAAGTTCTCACCCCGGAGATTCCAGCACCCGCAAGAACGACCCACCACGTTCTTATACAGACTCGAAAGAGCCTTATTTCTTCAGGCACAGAGCGCATGCTGCTCGATTTCGGGAGAGCGAATTGGTTTCGTAAGGCTCGCTCGCAGCCCGACAAAGTCAAGATGGTCCTGGATAAAGCCCGCGCAGATGGAGTTGCTGCGACGATTGAGTCGGTTCGGGCCAAACTGAACCAGCCGATCGCGCTGGGATACTCGGCGGCTGGAATCGTCGTCGAAGCCGGATCGGAGACGCCCTTCCGAAAAGGTGAACGTGTAGCCGCGAACGGAGGACATGCGGAGATCGCACAAGTTCCGGCGAACCTGTGCGCACGGATTCCAGACTCGGTCAACGATGAAGCAGCCGCTTTCACTGTGATTGGGGCGATTGCTCTCGAAGGTATTCGTCTCATTCAGCCGGCGTTGGGCGAGTTCATTGTGGTGACGGGACTCGGGTTGATCGGTCTGATTGCGGTGCAGTTGCTGCGGGCGAATGGATGCCGGGTTCTAGGCGTCGATTTCGACTTGCACCGGCTGAGACTTGCTGAACAATTTGGGGCCGAGGTGGCAAACCTTTCTGCAGGTGAAGATGCGGTCGGCGTAGCAAACCGATTGTCCCGCGGGCGCGGTGTGGATGCCGTGCTGATTACTGCTGCGACAAAAAGCAACGAGCCCGTTCACCAAGCCGCACTCATGTGCCGCAAACGCGCTCGCGTGGTGCTCGTCGGAACCTCAGGTCTGCAGCTCTCGCGCGACGATTTCTACAAGAAGGAGCTTTCGTTTCAGGTCTCGTGTTCGTATGGCCCGGGACGTTACGACCCCGCCTTTGAGCAGGGAGGGCAGGATTATCCATATCCTTATGTCCGATGGACGGCCCAGAGGAATTTCGAAGCCGTGCTGGAGACCATGTCGGCCGGCAAGCTGGATACAGCCTCCCTTATAAGCCATCGATTCTCCATCGAGAATGCAACCGCCGCCTACGACCTTATTCGCTCCGGTGAGCGCCATCTCGGAATTGTGCTGGAGTACGGGAACGATCAGGCAATCGCCGGCAGTGGAATTCTCCGCCGAACTTTACGTTTATGTGCTCCTCGTGCGGAAACCGCAGCGAACGTCGGGTTCATCGGCGCCGGCGCTTATAGTACGAAGGTTCTCATTCCAGCCTTCAAGGACGCCAGAGCGCGGTTAGCTGTTGTCGTTTCGGCCGGCGGTGTATCGGCGGCGCACGCGGCGCGTCGATTCGGATTTGAATGCGCAAGCACCGAAGTGGAGGAGGCCCTCGAGGATGCTTCGCTGGATACAGTCGTCATTGCTACCCGCCACAACTCACATGCCGAATTGGTTTGCCGGGCAATTCGAGCGGGGAAACATGTCTTCGTGGAAAAACCAATTGCAACCATTCCTGGGGACCTCGACGAAATTGAATCGCTCTATAACTCGCTACACGCCCCGCCGCTTCTCATGGTGGGATTCAACCGCCGCTTCGCGCCGCAGGTGGTGAAGATGAGGATGCTTTTGCAGTCAGTCCGCGACCAAAAGTCAATCGTAATTACTGTGAACGCCGGCTCTATCCCCGCCGACCATTGGTCTCACGATCCAGCGGTGGGAGCCGGCCGCATTATCGGAGAGTGCTGTCATTTCGTAGATCTGGCGCGATTCCTGGCCGGCAATCCCATCGTGAATGCGCAAACGAGCGGTGCGCAGGGGCTTTGTAGAGATACCGTTCAGGTGTTGCTCGAGTTCACGGATGGCAGCACAGCTGCGATTCATTACATCACCGGTGGTCACAAATCGTTTCCAAAGGAACGGATCGAAGTTTTCGCGGGCGGACGTATTTTGCGGCTCGATAACTTCCGCATACTCACAGGGTGGGGTTGGCCTGGGTTCCACACGATGAAGCTGTGGCGGCAGGATAAGGGAAATGCCGCGTGCGTCGCCGCGTTTGTGGACGCGATACGATTTGGCCGGCCATCGCCTATACTGTTCGAGGAAATCGTCGAAGTGGGGCACACTACGTTGGAAGTGGCCTCCCGGTGTTCTCGCCCGTGAAGGTCGGCCGCTTCTATCGAACGGTCCGGCATCTGCGCCCGGTGCAAGTCGCGAATCGGCTGATTCGGCGAGTGCCCGTCCCGGCGGTCCGCCCGCGACCGCCGCTTCGTCCGCGAGCGTCACCGCTCCTGGAGCCGGCTGATTTTACCCCAGCAGACCTAGTCAGACCGAGCAGGCTACGAGCCTACACGCTGCATTACCAGCACTGCGTTTCAGAAGAGGCGGCGCTTCGCTGGATTGAAGAGAATCCGCCAGGGAAGGGACCTGGCTGGGAGCCATATCCGCTTTCGCGTCGAATTGTGAATTGGATCAAGCACCTGAAACACCTTCCCGCAGGCGTACTCCAAAGCCTGGCTGCGCAGGCAGATTATCTCCATCGAAGATTGGAATACCACCTGCTCGCGAATCACTTGCTTGTGAATGCGAAAGCGTTGGCATTCGCCGGCACAATCTTTGATCACGACGCGTGGCTGCGGACCGGAGTAGAGATCCTCGAGCGCGAGGTGAAGGAACAAATTCTTGAGGACGGCGGCCATTATGAGCGTAGTCCGATGTATCACGCCCTGATCCTGGAAGACCTACTCGACCTGGTGAATCTAGGTCGAGCGTATCCAGGGCTGATGCCCGACTGGTCGTCAACAGCCTCGAGGATGCTGTCCTGGCTTGAACAGATGACGCACCCTGACGGTGAAATATCCTTCTTTAACGACGCCGCCTGCGGTGTAGCTCCGCCTCTACAGACGCTTACGGAGTATGCTCAACGCCTTGGGATTACGGCGGATCGCGTTCCCTTGAGCGACAGCGGCTACGTGCGACTTGCGAACCGTGAGACTATCGTCTTTTTCGATGCCGCTCCTATAGGCCCCGATTACCAGCCAGGCCACGCACACGCGGATACATTGTCGTTCGAGCTCTCCCACCGCTGTGCGCGCATTCTGGTAAATTCTGGAACGTCAACCTACGAGGATTCGGCGGAGCGAAAATACCAGCGCAGTACCCGCGCTCACAATACAGTGGTTATCGACGGACGGAACTCGTCGGAAGTATGGTCTGTATTTCGCGTCGGAGCCCGCGCGCGCCCGACTGAGATTCGCACAAATCGCGCCACCTGGGTAGAGGCGGCACACGATGGATACCGGCCGGTTATTCATCGCCGTCGCGTGGAGCTAAGAGATTCAGACGTTCTCATCTACGATTCCATTGCCGGTGGTGGAAGCCATCGGGTAGATATATTTTTCCATCTATTTCCAGGTGTCGATCAGGAATGTATTATTCTCGACCCGCGCTTCACTCGGGCACTCGAACGAACCACGTTCCACCCGCAGTTCGACACCGCGGTACCCAATCAAACTGTTCATGGAATCACTAACACTGCTTGCTCGGTCACGTATTTATCGCGAGTCGATCTAAAGTTACTTGCATCGATACCCGATGTCCCAGAGGAGTTCGCCGCCTGAACTAGCCAGATCATGGACATCCTCTTCGTAGCCGACAACTTTCCGCCGGAAAAGAACGCCCAGGCGTCACGTGTTTATGAACGCGCATGCTACTGGGTGGAATGGGGGCATCGGGTCACGGTTATCACCTGTGCCCCCAACTTCCCCGAAGGAACCGTGTACGCCGGATACCGGAATTCCTGGTACCGCATTGAAAATATCTCCGGGATCCGGGTGGTGAGAGTAAAGACGTTCATCGCGCGAAATGCAGGAACAGCTCTGCGTTCGCTCGATTTCCTGTCGTTCATGCTGTCGTCTTTGGTGGCGGGCCTATTCCAGAGCAAACCCGACGTGATAGCCGCAACTTCGCCTCAATTCTTCGCAGCCGTTTCCGCATGCTTGCTGTCGAGGGTCAAGCGCGCCCCGTTCGTCATGGAAGTATCGGACCTCTGGCCGGAATCGATTGTGGCGGTCGGCGCAATGGAGCAGAGCCGCGCAATTCAATTGCTCGAGCGCGTCGAGTTGGCAATGTATCGTAAGGCCAAACGAGTGGTTCTGCTCACGTGTGCTTTTCGTGAAAACCTGATGCGGCGCGGCGTTCCGCTAGAAAAGCTCGAGGTTATTCGTAATGGCGCCGATCTGCGGCGCTACGCGCCCCAAACGAAAGATACCGGTCTGGCGCGCCAATTATCGATCGAAGGGTGCTTCACAGTCGGATACATTGGCACGTTTGGAATGGCCCATGCCCTGGAAAATGTGCTCCATGCGGCAGCCATGATCGAAGCGTCCGATGTCCGCTTTCTCCTGGTTGGAACCGGCGCAGAACGAGAGAAACTGGTGGCCAAAGCGAAAACGCTAAAACTCAAAAATGTCGTATTTGTGCCCGCGCAGCCCAAGGAGCAAATGCCCCGGTATTGGAGTCTGTGCGATGTTTCACTCGTACACCTCCGGAATACACGGCTTTTCAAGACCGTCATTCCATCTAAGATTTTTGAATCCATGGCCATGGGCCTACCTGTGCTTCTCTCAGCTCCTGAGGGGGAAGCTACGGACATCGTGAAACAGTACGACGCTGGAATTTGCGTGCCGGCCGAAGATCCACGCGCGCTCGCGGAAGCTGTGCTGCGGTTGAAGGAAAATGTACCGTTACGCCTCAAATTGGCGACGGCCAGTCTTGCTGCTGCGCCCTTGCATAGCCGGGAGGCTCAGGCGCGCGAGATGCTAACCGTCCTTGAGCGCATAGGAAGTCTGTCCGAAACCATTCACCCGGCTATTTCCGTATCTGGGCAGAGCGAAAGTTAGCAGCACAGCCACGGAGCGCTACTTCAGCACATTCACTGCGGCGGCGCCGACCCCGTAGTTACTGACGACTTGCGACCAATCGAGAAATCCGCGCATTCGCGCTCCCTTGGTCACATTGGCCGGGACGACAATTGTGTCGCCGGGATACATACGCAGCGAATCAAAGCCTGCCGTGAACAGACGGGAATGCGCGTCTTTTCCAACCACCGAACCGTCGGCCCGTACCACAAACATGTGATGGCCATCGGCAAACCGCGTCGGACCACCCGAGTCGTGCAAATAATCGCCCACGCGCAGATCGGATGCGTAAAGGAAGGCAGCCTGGTTATAGACGGTACCTACGACGCTGATCGTGGATGGAACGCTCGGCACAAACAGACGGTCGCCATTCTCCAAGGCGAGTTGCGGCAGATCCTCGAGACCCTTGCTGTCGGGCTCGAGATCCAAAACAACGCGCCCGCTTACGGGATTTTGACGGAGGCGCTCCACCAGCGCCCGTTGATTCGCCATCGCGATCTGAACGCCGCCCGCCTGTTCCGCGGTGGCCGCGCGGGTCGTAATGGAGGAGCCGCTTTGATCGATTTCACGCTCCAGTTCGTCCAAAAATTCGGAGTACCGCTTCTGCTGTTCTCTCCTGGTCGATTCACGCGTAAATTGGGCTCCGTACAAGTAGGCATTGGGCGTGAAACCTCCGGCCCGTGTCACCAGGTCGCGGAGCGTCTCGCCTGGATGAACTGAATAGATGCCGGCCATATTCACTTCGCCTTCCAAACGGACGTACTTGGTTTGCTGGGCGCGAGGAGTTGCAATGTCCGCGATAGAAAACACCGTGATCACGTCACCCGGTTGAAGCTCCAGATCGGCCGCCGAATCATGGTCGATGACGACATTACCCAAGTTGAACGGAACCAGGTATGTGGTGAGGTCCTGGGCGCGTAAACGTTCGATCACCGCATATTTCCAATCGATATCCGGCGCCGCTATTTGAATACTATTCTTGGACAGAAATGTCCGGCTTTGCGTTAAATCTTCCGGAGATACGGCGGCAGCCAGCGACTTATCCGCCTTGTCCTCGCGAGACACTTCCCGGAAGTTAGGGGAATTGTTATCGGCTTGCCCATCCTCGCGCAGGCGGTTGCGTTCGTGCCAATAGTTTCTCGTGAGAAGCGATTCTTTATTCGGTATCACTTCGCTAATCTTCATCCCCGCGTGCCATGGAAGTCGAACCGGATCGGCGACGTTACCGCGGAGGCTCACCATCGGCTCAAAGCGGGGCACCACCGGAAGCAGGCGAATAATATCTCCGCCCTGAAGAACGGTACGGAAACCTCGTTCATCGAGTTGGATGTTGTCCGATTGCAAAGCCGCGTGCTGGTCCACGCGGACCAGCGCTGCCCGTTGGATGGCGGTGATGGAAGAAAGGCCGCCGGCGTCGTTCAGGAGCTCGCGAAGGCAGGTATCCTGTTTAATCTCGTAAATTGCCGGATTCTCCACGCTGCCCCAAATGGCGACGCGTGGACCTGCATTCGGAATAAAAATGACATCCCCGGGCTGCAGCGATACGTCTTGTGACTTATCGCCGTGCAGCAACAGATCGTATAGATCGAACGTTGCGATGGTTCGGCCGCCGCGGTTCAGCTGGATGTTTCGCAGTGAGCCGCGCGACGATGGTCCACCGGAAGCGAACAGAGCGTTGACAAGCGTGCTCAAGGAGCTGATCGTGTAAGTGCCTGGACGCCTGGCCTGACCGACAATGAAGACCTCAATTGACCGCAGGCGACCTATATTCACGCTGATCTCGAAATTCTTATAGACACGGCCGATCGCCGCTTGCAGAGTGTCCTGCAGTTTCCCGAATTGACGGCCGGCGATGCTGATACGTCCGATCTGGGGCAGGAAGATTTCGCCTGCGCGATCGACCGTTAGATGCTGGTTGTAATTGATCTGCCCCCAGACGCGCAGATCGATTTCATCGCCTGGGCCCATCGTGTAGGTTGAGGCAACCGGGACGTGGTCAACGGGAGCAAACGTCGATGGCACGCGATCGAACAGCGATGCTCCATAGATCGCTAGGAATTTCCCGGTCGAGGCTTCCACAAATCGTTGGAACTCCGTTGGCGGCTCACGTACCTGAAAGCTTCGTTCGGTTCGTGGCTGTGTGCTATCTTGCGGCGCCGAGCGGACGTTTACTGGAGGCTGCATCGTGGAGCGTGGATTTATCCGTGGCGCGGGCGGCAGTTGCTCCAGGTCGTAGCCGTTTTCCATTGACGAAGCGGCGCTACACTCGGGCAGCTCAAACGCGTTTGGGTCCGTACAGTATTCAGGGGTGAGGGATGAGGGTTTTTGCGGCCTTACCGATTGTTCCAGCTCTTGTCCCTGTTGTTGCTGTTGTTCCCGCTGCTGTAGTTGCTGTTGCTGCTGAAGTTGGTCTTGCTGTTGCTGCTGCTGCTGTTCTTGCTGTTGTTCGTCCTGCCCAAAAAGAGAAGCTGAGAATAACGCCATCGCGCCGCCGACGAGTACACACCTCCAAAGAGCGGAACGACTCGAAAGAAGTCCAAGGAACGTTTGGATCATCACGGGTTCGATGAATGAGTAGCTTTGCTCGGCGGGAAATCTCCACAGAGAAGGCTTGGTCTAGCGGCGCAGAAAGTGGAGACTTTGACAGGGACTTGCCGGCCTAGTGGGCCTGTCGCGGCCACGCCAGATCTCTGGGGTAGAACGTGATTTGAAGACTCGCTAATGTATCGTGGGCCGGACCCCCAAGCACGGGAATGTAGTAGCGCTCGTATTGGACCTCACTTCCGACCAGCCACTGTGGCCTGAAGCTCCATTGGGCGGTGATGGAAACATCCGTTTGTGTCCCGCCGCCCGGGAGAAATCTGGTTCCAGCTTTAGTCTGCCGGTAGCCTCCGAGGATTTTCGTTTTGGCTCCGATCCAGTACGCGGCTTCCGCCGTATAGGCTCTTGCATCCCTTCCCACCCAACTCCCAAGCAGGTAGCCGTCGTTCGTGTACGCATCGTGATACTGGTTGTTGTAATAGATGAACTGGCCGCCGTAGTCTTTGCGATAGAGCCATGTTGAATAGGTCTCGAAGCGCAAGTCGAGCTTGCGCAATCCAGGTAACTGGGCGATATACAGGCCAGGGCCCCACGCCGCACGCCGCGGGTTGTCCAGTGGGCTGGGATCGTCATCCGCATATGAATCTGAGTAGACCGTGAGATAGCGCCGCAAACCGGGAACTCTCCAGCGGAAATCGAAGCCGCTGTGGCGATCGCCCGGATCGGTAGGATCTCCATAATACCCTCTACCGGTGCTACCGAAACTCGAAAAATCTTGTTCTAACGTTCCAAACGTCAACGGATGGCCGACGCCGCCGAAAAACGCGGAGCGGGTAAAGCCAAACTCCAGATTCTTAGTGACATCCAGCGTGATCTTTTGCGCGTTCATGTAGGGCCTGGGCGGCCACTGATGTCCGGAAAGCTTGCCGAAAATGAATTCCGTTCGAATGTGGCCAAGCCAGGCAAACGGGCCCGGGAGAACCAACGGCCTAGTCTGTGCAAGCCGGAGCATATAAAAAGGTGCAGCATTGTCACTGAAACTAAACGCGCTTTCTTCGCCCGGTCCCCACCACAACGCTTGCTTTCCAAACGTGATGTTTTCAAGTCCCAGTTGTACGCCTGCATATGCTTCCAACGGCTCAAAGCGATTGGTGCTCTCGATGGGCCGTGCCGGCTGGAGCGGGTTAGCATCGGCGGCGGCGATAAATTGCCGAACCGGTAATCCGTAGGCTGGCGCGCCGGGCGCCTCTTCGTATTCGCCTCGCACATAGGCCGAGAATCGACCCGCGCTGGCGTACGTGGAAAAACCAGTGATGTTGTTCAGCCCCTGCCCATACGGCCGTCCGTAATCGTCCGTAAGCGTCTGCCCAAAATGATAGCTGTCGCGCAGAGGAGCGCCTTGGATATCGGTCACGCGGCTGTAGATCGATTCCAGTCCAATCACGCCGCCACCCGGCGTTGCAGACGCAAACTCTGTTCTTAGGTCGGCTAAAAGCCGCAGAGCTTCCTGCTCCGCGGAAGAATTCTCGTTACGCAGCACCCGCATCGATGCCAGCTCGGAAGCCTCATCGACCTGGTGAAGGCACTCCAGCCGGGTCCATGGAGCGGAATCGGAAATTTGATCCGGAATGTAGCCCAGAGCGGCCAACCGCCGCAGAGTGGGGTAGACCCAGCTATCCAAGGGAACGTACACGGAACCCGTGGGGCTATCGCGATCGCGGGGCTTTACTGCAGCGCGTGCTACGGCGCTTACCCAATGGAAAACGGGCGTGGAGCCGGTCTGGTCGCTAATCTTGTCGTCGTGATGAGCGTTGTAAACGTAGCGCCCGATCAGATAGCCGGCTGCCGCTCCAACCAAGACATCCGAGGGGAAGTGGGCTGAGGAACTGATACGCGCGAAGCTGATGATGGAAGCCAATCCATAGGCGCTCCAGGTTGTGACCGGGCCCGGATATTCGCGCGCCAGAACAGCCGCGGCCGCCCACGCGAAAGCTGCATGTTCCGACGGAAAAGATGAATCGAGCGAGGGCTTCCGCCAGAACGATCCCTGGCCGGAGTCCAGAAGCGGCCTTTCCCGCTGGGTGACCAGCTTGAGCCCTTCCGCAACCGCAGTTGCATCGGCAGCGGCTTCCGCCATCAATATCCCGGTCTCACGCTTGTGCTCATCGCGCGTGAACGCTCCAAAGCTATACGATGCCGCCGCGATTCCGCCGAATAGCGCCATCCCGCCATCCGCAACGGTCGTGCTGCGCGACCGATTCGCAGCGTCGTTATGAATCAGGGTCGCCGTATGGTGATCTGTTCCTATCAACAAACCGGTTGCGGCGGCAAGCGGGACGATCCAACGCAGATCGGACTTTTTTATGCGGGTCGGACTGGTCCAAATACTCCTCTGGTCTTCGAGCAGATACCGCGGAACGTCAAAGAGCCGCACTTTGTGAACTTTGTGCTCGGGTTGCAGGTTGAAATAGTCCTCTGCGCTGGCGAACAGCGGGCTAGAACTCGGATCTTCAGCCGGAGCGGGTTGCGTTTGGCCAAGCGCGCTCGCAGCTACGCATAAGAAGCCGCAAAGGCCCCCTAGCACGCGCGGCCTACAGCCTAAGAAAAACACCATCTCAGGTATTGGAGTGCCAGTGACGACAGGTTTATTGCTGCGCACTTTGAAGAAAAGCGCATTCGTTCACTGCTAATGAGCCTCGCCAATCAAAAGAAACTCTTGGTCAGCACGAGTATTCTCGATCCGGATTCGGAGGAAAGGCCGCGTTCGATACGCCCGAATGCGCGAACCGGCACGGATTATTCCCCCGATAGCGACTCCAATGCTGCTGCGTTTAGCGCAGCTGAAGGGACCTCCCGCGGCTGGTCGAACTCAACCTCCAAAAGATTGTTCGATGTCGTTGTCGCCTTGTTGTCTCTCGTGATCCTCTCGCCTTTCCTTCTGCTGACGGCTATTGCCGTAAAGCTGTCCTCTCGGGGCGCGCTCCTGTTTCGGCAGACCCGCATGGGAAAGGGCGGACGCCATTTCACGATTTACAAGTTCCGGACCATGAGGCAGAGCGCCGACGAGATCGGGCCCTCCGTTACTAAAGCTGGAGACAACCGTCTGACGCCGATTGGCGGAATGCTCCGTCGGCTCAAACTCGACGAATTACCGCAATTGGTGAATGTTTTGCGCGGAGATATGTCGCTGGTCGGCGCCCGGCCGAAATTGCCACACCATCAGCGATTCGCTCTGGACCACAGGCCAGGCATCACCGGAGCCGCTTCGCTTGCGTTCCGCAACGAAGAAGAATTGCTTCACCGCATTGCCGAGGAGGCGCTGGACGCATATCAGGTGAATGTCCTGATGCCGCTCAAAACAGATCTCGACAACCAATACATGTGGCGGGCGACATTTTTCACCGATTTGAGACTGCTGTTCAATACAGCTCTGAATCGAGGCTCTTTGATCGCCGAGCACGACCTGCTGCGGTTTCATCAGTCGCTTGTTTCTCTCAATTCGGCCTTGACCTCGAGCCAATCGCCTCTCACCCAATCAACAGCACCCGTGACAGAAATCGCCGGCGCGCGGGCGCCACTCGACTTTACCGCTCAATAATTCTGCAACGGAACGCCGTGAGAGTGATCTTTCTGGCGGAGATGCTGTCAGAATTTTGATGCTTAGCCGGATCAAGGCATTCTTTAGAAGTTGGTTCCTCTGTTCGCTGAGCGCATTTGTAACTGGCGCCGCGGCGTTTCTGATCTTTCTCACACTGGCAGCTCGGGGCCAGCAGACACCCGAATGGCCGGAGGGCGCCTCCTCGTATCGCGTTCACATGATCGGCCAGTCGCACGTCGATGCCGTGTGGCTTTGGCCCTGGTATGAAGCGATGTCCGTTGTTCAGAGTACGTTCCGATCGGCGCTCGACCGCATGAGCGAAACGCCGGGCTTTGCCTTTACAGCCAGCTCGGCGCAGTTTTACGAATGGATCGCCGAGAACGATCCGCGCATGCTTTCCGAGATTCGCCGGCGTGTCGCAGAGGGCCGCTGGGATCCGGTGGGCGGTTGGTGGGTCGAGCCCGATGTCAACCTGGCGAGCGGAGAAGCGCTCGTGCGGCAAGGGCTATACGGGCAGTTGACCTTCAAGCGGCTGCTGGGCCGCATCGCGACCACAGCTTATAATCCTGATTCGTTTGGTCATCCGGGTACGCTGGCGCAGATCCTTCATCTGCAGGGGATGGACAACTATGTCTTTATGCGGCCATCAGCCCAGGAAAAGACGCTTCCGGCAACTTTGTTCTGGTGGCAATCTCCGGACGGGACAAAGGCTCTCACCTACCGCATTCCGATCAGCTATAACGATGACCGAAACGTCGCGAACCGTATTCGGGAGATTCTGGCCGAGATCAAGCCGCTCCCGCACAGCTTTATGGTTTTCTACGGCGCGGGCGATCACGGCGGCGGAGCTACTAAGGAAAACATACGATCGATTCAGGCGCTGCAACACGAGCCCGGTGCGCCCGCTGTTCTCTACAGCACGCCGGACCGCTATTTCGCGGAAGTTCGTCGATCCCAACTTGTGAACGTGCCGGTCGTGACCGGCGATCTGCAGCACCACTCCGTCGGATGCTACACCGCCGAATCGGACATCAAAAGATGGAACCGCACCACCGAGATCAACTTGCTTTCAGCCGAAAAGATGGGAGCTATCGGTTCGGTTGCGTGGGGCGCAAATTATCCGAAAGACAGATTCACCGCCGCCTGGAAGCGGGTTCTGTTTTTGCAATTCCACGACAGCCTAGCCGGGACCGCGCTTCCCGAACACTATGAGACCACCGCTCCGGAGGGTTATGGCTTCGCTCGTGACGTCGCCGCACAGGCACTCTATAAAGCGGAGCAGAAACTTGCCTGGCAGATTCCAGCGACGAATCCCGACTCGCAATACCTGGTGGTGTTCAATCTGCAACCGTGGCCGGTGATCGCGAACCTGGAATACGATCTTCAGTGGAAAAAAGGCACTGGCGCGCTCGTCGAAAACGAAAACGGCGATGCGTTGCCGCATCAATGGACCCCTCCGACTAGCGAAGTGAACGACCGCCAACGCTTGGTCGCGCAAGTGCCGTTGCCCCCGTTTGGATATCGCCAGATTCGAATCGTCAAAAGCGCGACTGAACCCGCCAGCGGCGAAATGAGCGCGACCGATCGGACGCTCGAAAATCGGTATCTTCGTGTCACGATCGGGCCCGATGGCGGCATTGGAATTTACGACAAAGTGGCCGGCCGCGAAGTGTTCGCCGGTGGGCCGCGAGGCGGTCGCGGGATCGTGCTGAACGATCCAAGCGATACCTGGAGCCACGGCGTTCGAGCTTATGCGGATCGAATCGGTGTTTTCGGTAACGCCGCGAGCAAGCTCATCGAAAATGGGCCACTCCGCGCACGCGTGCGCGTTCGCGCAACTTATGGAAGCTCCAGCCTCGTGACAGATTGGCTCTTATATGCAGACGCTCACACGCTGGAGGCGAGAGTGTCGCTGGATTGGCACGAGCATCAAAAAATGTTGAAGTTCAGTTTTCCTGTAGCTGTATCGGAACCCGCGTCGACTTATGAAATTGGTTATGGCACCATCGTTCGCCCACCCAATGGCGATGAAAACCCCGGTCAACGATGGATTGACGTTACAGGAGTCGATAACAGCAAGCAGTACGGCCTGGCGATTGTCAATGATGCCAAATATGGATACAGCGTAGATGGCCCTGATATGCGGATCTCGGTGGTGCGAGGCGCTGCTTTCGCGAATCATCAACCACAAATCGTCACTCCCGAAAGCGAGCCTCATTGGCAAGATCAGGGGCTGCAAACCTTTCGGATGTTGCTGATCCCTCATGCCGGAACGTGGCAAGAGGCGAAAGTCCAGCGACTCACGGAGGAATTTACTGCGCCTCTGCCCATTCTGTTCCAGGGCATTCATTCAGGATCGCGTCCGCAATCCGCATCTTTTCTTGAAGTGGACTCACCCAATCTCGTGATCGCGGCGATAAAGAGATCCGAAACGGGCGACGATCTGATCCTGCGGTGCTATGAGACGCATGGCGTGCGAGGCCTCGGTTCGATCTATCTTACGTTCGCAAATAAGCGATGGTCGGGAAATTTCAGGCCGTATGAGATAAAAACATTACGTCTTGACCTCCGCACGCGTGCTATCAAGGAGGTCAATGTACTGGAAGAGTGACTAAGATTGCGACTGAATTCTTATCTGCTTAAAAGCGCGGTGGTGGCCGCCCTCGGCGGCCTGCTTTTTGGATTCGACACAGCGGTGATTGCCGGAACGACGGCGGCGCTGCGATCCACTTATCACCTCACAGAGGCTATGGTCGCGGTAACGGTCTCGAGCGCTCTTTGGGGTACCATCCTCGGCGCGATGTTTGCTGGTGCGCCCGGCGACCGCTGGGGCCGGCGCGACAGCCTTCGTTTACTGGCGGTCTTCTATGTAGTTTCGGCCGTGGGCTGCGCGTTCGCGTGGGACTGGTATTCGCTGCTTTTCTTTCGATTCATCGGAGGCGTTGGAATCGGTGGGTCTTCGGTTCTGGGGCCGATGTACATCGCCGAGGTGTCGCCCCCGAGATGGCGCGGACGCCTGGTTGGCTTTTTTCAATTCAATGTCGTATTCGGAATTCTGCTTGCCTATTTTTCGAATTATCTGATTGGACTGGCCGGGCTCGGCGCTTCGGAATGGCGTTGGAAATTTGGCGTAGCAGCGTTTCCCGCGGCGCTGTTCCTTGGCATGCTCTTCGGCATTCCGCGCAGTCCTCGATGGCTGGTTGCCAAGCAGCGGCTCCCGGAAGCGCGGGACGTGCTAATCAAAATCGGAGAACAAGATGTCGAAAGCGAGCTTCAGGATATCGTGCGCTCCATTGACGTGGAACATGGCCATGGACAAGAACCCTTGTTCTCGCGCAAGTACAGACGCCCCGTTTTTTTGGCGATCGCGATCGGATTTTTCAATCAAATGCTCGGCGTGAATGCCATTCTCTACTACCTGAACGACATCTTCGCGCGCGCGGGCTTCAACAAGGTTTCCGGCGACCTTCAGGCCGTCGCGATCGGCCTCACAAATTTAGTCGCCACGATCATCGCCATGTCACTGATCGATCACGCCGGACGCCGAAAGCTTCTCTTGATCGGATCTGTAGGATGTGCGTTTTGTTTGGCGGGGGTCACCTGGGTTTTCGCGACCGAAAGTCATCAATCGCTATTAGTCTGGCTTCTGGTAGGCTTCATCGCGTTCTTCTCGTTTTCGCAAGGCGCTGTTATTTGGGTCTATATCAGCGAGATTTTCCCGAATCGCGTGCGTGCTAAAGGGCAGAGCTTGGGCAGCTTCACGCATTGGGCCATGAATGCCGTTGTCTCGGGTCTTTTCCCGGTCGTCGCGGCGTCCTCGCATGCCGCGCCGTTTGCATTTTTCGCGGGAATGGCGGTGCTGCAGTTTTTGGTCGTGATGTTCTTTTTTCCGGAGACGAAGGCTGTATCGCTCGAGGACATGCAGCGAAAGCTTGGAATCGCGTAGTAGAACTTACGGATTGCTTACAGCCGCTCCGATATGCGCGGCATGCAGCGCTTTGTATTTGCGCATCGCGGCGCTTGCTTCCTCGTCTTTGCCAAGCTGTCGCAGCGTGGTCGCCAGCAGATAATGCGTGCTTCCGTCCGTGTCGTCGCTCGCAGCCGCCTGTAATTCGGGCAATGCTTTGGCAGGCTCATGTTGGGCTAGCAGAATTTTGGCGAGAATCACATGTCCGCTCGCGAGATTGGGCTGCAGTTGCAGAGCGCGTAAGGCGTACGGCTGTGCTTTGGCATAATCGCCTTGCCGCAAGAACGTGCCGGCGATCAAAGCGGTTGTATCCGCATCGCGAGGGTCCAGATCCAGAGCGCGAGTGGCTGCTTTGAGCGCGCTCGCATCGTCCCCTGCCGCGCTATAGGCCGTTGCCAAACCTGCCCAGGCCGCTGCCAGATTCGGCTGCCTTTGTGTTGCCTCCTTGTATTCTGCGACGGCTTGACCATATTGTTCAGCGATTCGAAACGATTCACCAAGCAACATATACGCCCGAACGGACCCGGGGTCGAGTTGCAACGCCTTTGCGATTGCCTCTTGCGAGCTGTCCATCAGCGATCGCGATTTCAGCCGTGCGGCGCTATCGGGCCGTTTTAATTCGTGCTCGGCGAGCGCTCGGTCGGTGATGCCCAGCCCGTACCAAGCCTCTGCATTTTGCGCATCAAGCTTTGCCGCCTCTTCATAGGACGACCGCGCGCTCGTGAGCTCGTTTGAAGCGACTTCCGCTCGTGCGAGCGCGAGTGCCGTTTCGAGCGAATTAGGTTGGGCGCGGCGCGCCCTTTCGAGATAAGGAAGCGAGTCTTTCGCCCGCTCCAGCTTCAACAGGCACAGGCCGGAAAAGAGATTCGCGGGAACCGAGTCCGGCTCCTTCCGGAGTGCGGTCCGGAACTGTTGCAAAGCTTCGCCATAACGATTGATCTGGAAGTATGCGATTCCGAGATTGTTTCGCAGTTGGGGACTATCGGCCCCTTTGCGCAATAGTTGCTCGAAAGCGGAGATCGCGGCCGGAAAATCGCCGCGTCTCTCCGCTTCTACTGCATTGCCCGCCAGAGTCTCGTTGTCCTGCGGCGCATCCGCGAGCAGCAGGCCCGCGCTGGCGCAGAAAATGACGAACAACCGATGCATGACTTACTTGATGCTATCGGTTGCCCGCAGGCTCACCAGACTATTTTCCCCGCAACCTGGATCAGCCTTGGACTGTTGGCTTGCGATGTGATCACCCCAAAATTTCCGTTCGATCCTCCATTGCAGGGGCATGACGATCCAGGCGTTCCGAATTGCGGAGTATTCAGCAGGTTAAATGCTTCACCGCGCAACTGAAGAAAGACGCGACCTTCCGGGCTCAGATTGAAATTCTTGAAAAGAGCAAAATCGAGGTTGTGAATTCCATCCGTCCGCAGGTTGGGTATGGTGCGCCCTACCGTGCCGAGCGTGAAGGTCGGCGGCTGAGTGAAACACGCCGTATTGAACCAGTCGTTCAAGCGGCTTTCCCTGGAACCGCTGGTTCCGGCGCCGTTCGGGCAGGCCGCTAGATTGTAATTAGGCCGTGATCCACCGCCCTCATCGTGAATGTTATTGTTCTGGGTCGTCAACGCAATCGGGAACCCGGTTTGTAGTGTGAGGATTCCGTCCAAACCCCAGCCGCCCGCAACCGCTTGCGTGAACTTATTGGCGTGCGACATGAATTTTCTGCCTTTGCCGAACGGCAAATCGACTACATAGCTGAGCACCGTGCGCTGTGAAACGTCGAAGCTTTCCAGCGCCCGCTCCAGCCGCATATTTCCCCAATATTGGAATCCCGCCGGGCCCGAAGATTCGAGCCACGAGGTCAACGTCTCGGCGTCTCCAATGAGCTTCGATTTGGTGTACGCCAGCATGACCGTCCCGCCTGCATTGAATCGCTTCTGTATTTTCAGTTGACCGGATTGATATGTCGTATCGCCGTCTCCTTGCGATGCATACTGCACCTGTCCATACTCGGGGAAGGGCCGGAGCAGTTGCTCATAAGCGATCTTCGAGTTCGAGAATGGCGACGACGGCGGAACATACGCCGCGAAGGGGTTCGGCACTGTGCCCAGAAATGTCCCAGTGCCAACGGCGGCCGCTTGCTGTTGAACGAACTGAATGGGCAGCTCATTCTCATCCTGGGTTTGAATCGGCAAATGAGTTCCTTTCGCTCCGACGTAGCCGATGTCGATCAGGAAACTGGGTCCGAACTGTTTCTGAATATCAAAATTCCATTGCTGCACGTTGCCCAGCGGATTCTGTGGAATCTGAGTCAATACCGTTTGTCCATAAAGCGCCAGGTTCGGATCGACATTGCGCTGCGGCGGCGGAATAATGCCGCTCGGGAACGGATTCGAGAGAACGTTGAACGGCGTAATTCCGTTATTCAGCGAGGTGTTCATCGATTCGGTAATCGCATTAATGGAGTCGTGATCCGGCTCAGAGAACAGGTTCACATCGTTGGGCAGCCAGAAGATGCCATACCCGGTGCGGAGCACGGTGCTGGGCGTGAGCAGGTACGCTACACCCACCCGCGGTGAATACTCTTTGTAATTGGGATTGACAGCGCTGCGCTCCAGATGTTCCGGCGACGCGGCAAAGCCGACATCCCCTTTGAGCGGCATTCCGGTGCTAGCGGCAAGTGGATTCGTCGCATTGGGAAAGAAGACGCTGATGCGGTCGAAGCGCTCCGTCCAGGGGCCGGCGAGTTCCCAGCGTAAGCCGACGTTTAGGGTTAGCTTCTGCGAAACCTGCCAAGTGTCATTGAAGTAGAGCGCGCGATAGATCTCCTGGCTAGCCGTAAAGGCCGGCTCCTGAACCGATCCCGTGCTGACGGCGCCATAGAGAAAAGAAGCGAAAGCCGATCCACCACCAGACCCGGTTGAAGCATTTGCGGCAGTGAACGCCGGTGTGAAATTATAACCGCCTGTTCCATTGTTCGTCTGGCCGTAATTGTGCCGGGCCGATCTCCACTCCCCGCCAAAGTTGAACGTGTGGTGGCCATGAACACTGGTAATGCTGGGCGCAATCTCGACGTCCGTATCGAATCCCGCAATGACGCTCCCCGTCTCGCCCCCGCAAAACTCGTTGTAGACGTTGTCGTTGATACAGATGTTGGGGAGCGTGCGCACCTGATTCGCGACGTCCGCGTTCATATAAGCAGGCCAGCCGATTGAGGTCGCATCGAATCCGACGCTTTCCGGAGTTCGCACATACCGGAAGCGCAGCAGGTCAGCACGGAGGTCCATGACCGTATGCGGATTTAGCGTGTACGTATCGTCCAGCACGGTCTGCAGCGTGTTGTAATTCTCGGGAGTGCCCACGCCGCCCGCGTAGGTCTCGTTATGGAAGGGATCGCCCGCCAGATCGAGATCGGTCCAGTAGGTATACCGCCAAAAGAGGCGCTGCTTTTCACTGATCGTGTGATCGATACGAATCGTTCCTTGATCGGTGTTGCCCCCGGTTGCCACATTTCCCGCCCAATTGTTGACCGCGCCCGCACCTGCCAGGTTAGGTAAGGCCCAAAGATTTACCAGGTGCGCAGCGACCGGATCGATCTGACTAGGACAAATTACATTGGCGACGCCGTTGCAGCTAGCCTGTTGGCGCGTGTAGGTGTTTCCCGCTTGCGTCGTCGTGAATGGATTGTAGATGTTAGAGCCCAGCGCTGAAAAATCACCGTTCCGCATCGCCTGTGTGGGAACGGAAAGCAGCAAACCTGCGCCCTGCCGCAGCCGATAGCCTTCGTAATTGACAAAGAAAAACGTCTTGTCTTTTCCGTTGTAGACGTGCGGAATGTCAATCGGGCCCCCTAGCGTGGCGCCAAACTGATTCTGCGTGAACGCTCCTGTCGGAACGCCCTTTTCGTTGTTGAAGAACGTGTTGGCGTTTAAAACCTTATTCCGTAAGAACTCGTAGATGTCGCCATGCAGCTGATCGGAGCCGGTCTTGGTCGTCAGATTCACCACTCCACCCGCAAAACCGCCGTATTGCGGAGGTAGGTTATTTTCCATCACGTTGAATTCTTTGATAACTTCCTGCGAGGGCAGCAGCTCGACTGCATGTCCGAACGGAATCACCATCGTGGCGCCGTCCAGCATCCAGTTGCTTTGATTGGCGGTCCCGCCGCCAATCTGGAAATTGCCGTAAGCAGAGTTATTTGTACCCGCTGCGTTCTGTTGGGATTGCCCTTGCGGAATAACCCCAGGTGTCAAAGCTACGAGGGCCAGCGGGTTACGGCCATTCAGCGGCAGCTCATTAATTGCGCGCTGCGAAATAACCGTTCCCACCGAGGCATTGTCGGTCTGGATCATCTCCGCGCCACTGGTTACGGTGACTTCCTGTTGCGTCTGGCCGACCTGCAGACTGAAGTCCTGGCGAACGCTTTGCGCCACGTCTACGCGAACGTCGGGATGAACTTGTCGCTGAAAACCGGGCGCTTCGACACTTACCTCGTACGTACCTGGAACTACAAATTGAAATGTGTAGAATCCCGTCCCGTTTGTCACAGTTGGAATCACGACTTGCGTTTCTGAATTCTTCAAGGTGACTTTCGCGTTCGGAATGCCGGACCCGCTCGGATCCGTGGCGTATCCGGACACCGTCCCGTCCGCGGTCTGCGCGCCCAGAATGGACGCGAATGAGAACAGGACAACTAATCCAATCAGGCGAGACAACATGGTTCCTCTCTTTCGACCCCGAGCCACCCCAAAAATATTTAGTACGGTGTGGCTACAAAAGGGTATACTGCTAACGCCGCGCCATGTCAAGCAAAAAGACGCCGGAGAGGATGCCTCTGCGTATTCGTACGGCTAAGCCATCGAGCGTGCGCGCCGTAAATCGCTCGATCATGCTGGAGCTAATACGCCGCCGCCAGCCTGTCTCGCGGGCCGAACTCGCGCGATTGACTGGTGTTTTTCGCAGCAGCGTCTCCGATATCGTGGACGAATTGGTGGCGGAAGATCTGCTGACGGAAGAGCGGGGCACGCCGTCACAGCCGGGACGCGTGCCCATGAGTCTCCGTCTCAACGATTCCGGATACCATGTTTTGGGCCTGAATATCCGGCCTGCGTATTGCCAAATCGCGTGCGCAGGCCTAAGTGGGCGCATTCAGAAGAACTTGACCTTTGAGACTCCGACCTCACCGAAAAAATTGGTACAAAGCGTCGCGGAAGCCATCAAGCGCCTGCGCGAGGAAATGGGAGGCGCTCAGAGTATTCGTTTTCGCCGCATCGGAATTGCCATCCCGGGGCACGTAGATGTCCTGACAGGACGAATACTCTGGACGCCAACACATCGGGAGCTGGCTGGCTTCCCCATAACGAAGGAAATCGAACAGCATACGGGACTTGAGGCGCTGGCTGACAACGATTGCAATGCCGGAGCGCTCTCCGAGCTGTGGTTGTCGACAGGAGAAAAAAAGGATCGGCGCGCCGATTTCGTCTTTCTGAACGTGAGCGATTTTGGGACAGGCGCGGGCGCCGTTTTGAATGGCGAGATCTATCTCGGGCACGATGCGCACTTCGCGGCGGAAGTGGGGCACATGGTGATCAATGCCTCAGGGCCGGTTTGCCGGTGCGAGCGGCGAGGCTGCTGGGAACTGTACGTGAGCAACGAGGCGACCTGGCGGCGAGTGCATGCCCGCTCGCCATTTACAGTCAACGGATTTGAAGAGTTGCTTGGGCAAGGGCAGGCTGGGGACTCACGCGCGCTCGCCAGTTTTCGGGAGACCGCCCGCTATCTCTCCTTGGGAATTTCGAATATTGGCTTCGTCTTCAACCCAGCGGAAGTCATTATCGCGGGCCGGATAACCGCCATCTGGGATCTCATCCTCCAGGAAATTGGAACTCGCTACGGGTCGCCTCATCTGCAGTATTCGATCCGTCCAGCCCGTCTTTCGGCTGACGATTCGCTGTTGCATGGCGCCGTTTGCCTGGCGTTGCGCGATACGTTCGCTCGGCCCCAATTCGGCGAGATGTCCGCTTACGGTCGAGAGAGCGCCTGAAATGCCAAGGTCGTTGTTAATAATCGCCGCGCTGGCGTTCGCAGCCGCGGCCAATCTCGTCGCGCAGGAATCGTTCGATGTGGTCGTTTACGGCGCTACCGCCAGCGGAGTTATGGCCTCCGTAGCGGCCGCTCAGCAAGGGCTTCGCGTCGCGCTGGTTGAACCCGGTTCGCACGTGGGCGGAATGGTCTCGGGCGGCCTCAGCAACAGCGACGTCGAATCCCAACAGCAGCTCATCGGAGGTTTGACGCGAAGCTTTTTTGCCGCAGCGGGTCAACATTACCAGCAGCCGATTGCTTGGGCTTTCGAGCCGCACGTCGCCGAGCTGATTTTTCGTGACATGCTCAAGCAAGCGCGGGTGAACGTCTATTTCCGTTCCCGTCCCGCCGATATCACAAAGTCGGGCAGTCGTATCACCGCGCTGCGGACCGAACAGGGCAGGGAATTTAGGGGAACCGTATTTATCGACAGTTCCTACGAAGGCGATTTGATGAAAGCCGCCGGTGTGTCGTACGTCGTCGGGCGGGAAGGACGAAGCAAATTCGATGAGCCGCTCGCCGGCCGCCAGGACCTTCTCCCGGGGCGCCATCAATTCAACTTTCCGGTTTCGGCTGAGACGGAAAAGGGAACCCTGTTGCCGTGGATTGTTCCTCAAGGCAAAGTCGCGCAAACAGGAGAAGGAGACGGCCGGTTCCAATCCTATTGCTTCCGTCTGTGCTTAACAGACGACGAGAAGAACCGTTTGCCCGTCGAGCGCCCCGCCGGCTACAATCCGCAACGGTTCGCATTGGTCCGGCGTTATCTCGAAAGTGCCAAGGGAGCCCTGTCGCTCAGCGACTTCATCGGCCTGGTGCGCATCCCCAATGGAAAATCCGACGTGAATAGCACCGGCCCGGTGTCGACGGATCTGCTCGGCGCAAGTTGGGAGTACCCGGAAGCGAGTTACCAGCGCCGTGCGCAAATTTGGCAGGAACACCTGACCTGGGCGCAGGGCCTCATCTATTTTCTGCAAAACGATCCGAGCGTGCCTGAGCCGATCCAAGCGGAAATCCGGCGCTGGGGATTGCCGAAAGACGAGTTTCCGGATACGGCTCACTGGCCCAATCAGCTCTATGTACGCGAGGGCCGGCGCATGCGCGGGGAGTATATTCTAACGGAACACGATCTGGAGCAATATCGCGATAAGTACGATTCCATTGGAATGGCGGGCTACAACATCGATATTCGCGAAGTCGAATGGCTGGCTCATTCCGTGTATCAATTCCCGCGCGTGATCAATCAGATTTTTACGGAAGGCTATCTCAGCATGCCCGTGAAGCCTTGGCAGATTCCCTATCGAGCTTTGTTGCCTCGCCAGCAGGAGTGTTCCAATCTGCTGGTGACAGTTTGCATTTCTGCCTCAACCATCGCCTACGCGTCTTTCCGCATGGAGCCCAACTACATGGTTGCCGGAGAAAGCGCCGGAATCGCTGCGGCGCTCGCAATTCAAACAAATAGACAAGTTCATCAGGTCGATCTCGCCGCGATGCAAGCCAAGCTGCGCGAGCGGAAACAGATCCTTTCCTTGCATGATGTCGCAACCCAAAATTGATCAGCGCTTGACGCTCAGTCGGGGAAAGCGCGAACGGCTCCGGAAACTGGCTAGCTCTACTGGCGTGATTGCCGCGCTGGCTCTCGATCAGCGTAAGAGCCTGCGCCGCTTGCTCGCTACTGCCGCCGCGTGCAGTCCCGAGGAGATCCCCGACAGTCGTCTTTCCGAATTCAAAACCACTGTTTCGAACGTTCTCACGCAGTATGCGAGTGCTGTGTTGCTCGACCCTGAGTATGGGCTGGAAGCTGTGCGTTCGCGTTCGGACCGCTGCGGATTGCTGCTCGCCTACGAATCGGACGGTTATGAAAATCCTCGCCCGCATCGCATGCTCGCATTGATGCCGCGATTTTCTGTTCGCCGCCTGCGCGACGCTGGAGCTGAAGGTATAAAGATTCTCCTGCATTACGCGCCGGAGGATTGTGCGTCTGCCAACGACGAGAAATGCGCTCTCATCGAACGTATTGGGAACGAATGCCGCGATCTCGACCTGCCCTTTTTCCTCGAGCCCGTCGTCTACGACCCCGGTGGATTAGATCCGAGATGCTTTGCATTCGCGAAAAAAAAGCCCGACCTGGTGACCCGGACGATTGAGGAGTTTTCGAAGGATGTCTACAATGTCGATGTCCTCAAAGTCGAGTTTCCCGTCATTACGTCGTTCGTGGAAGGCAGCGCTCTCGGTGGAGGCCCGCCTGCCTATTCCCTCAATGAGGCGATTGATCACTTTCGCGCCGCACATGCGGTTGCCACGCGTCCCTATGTTTACCTAAGCGCGGGCGTCAGTACGCCGGAGTTTCTTGAATCGCTGCGATTGGCCGCCCGTGCCGGTGTTGGTTTCTCAGGCGTGCTCTGCGGCCGCGCGATCTGGCAGGACGGGATTGCCGCTTACGCTCAACCGGGGCCAACGTTCGACAGAGACGCACTGGACCGATGGCTCGGCACATCGGGCGCTGAAAATCTGCTTGCGATCCGTCGCCTGTTGACGTCCGCCGTTTCCTGGGATAGCTGGTTCGAGTAGACGGATGACGATCGCTGCGGCCGCCCCGTTGAGAAGGCTCTCGAAGTCTGAGTGGGCCCTGCTCGTTCTGCTGATCCTGTCTATTTTCATCAATTACATCGATCGCGGGAACCTGTCCATTGCGGCTCCTGTTCTTCAAAAAGATCTTGCGATCTCGCCGATACAAGTCGGCTCCTTGCTATCCGCCTTTTTCTGGACCTATTCGCTGCTCCAGTTGCTCGGAATTTCCGGCTGGCTCGCGGATGCCTTTCCTGTTGGGGTCGTGTTGGCGTGCGGATTTTTCATTTGGTCGATTTCAACAGTTGCGACGGGCTTTCTCTCCGGCTTTGGAAGCATCTACGCGGCTCGTTTGTTACTCGGAGCGGGCGAATCGGTTGCATACCCGTGTTACTCGCGCATTTTCGCCAGCGATCTTCCGCAACAGCATCGTGGGCGAGCCAACGCCGTTCTCGATGCAGCTTCCAAGCTTGGACCTGCCGCGGGCGCCTTCCTCGGCGGCATTCTTCTCGTGCGGCTCGGCTGGCGCATGTTTTTTGTGGCGCTCGGAATTGCAGGCGTATTCTGGCTGATTCCCTGGCTGAAGTGGATGCCCCGGCACTACGCGCGTCCCAATCCCGCCCAGCGTCTACCCGACGTGAGTCGATTATTGCTGGTGCGATCCGCGTGGGGCACCTTCGGCGGTCATTTCTGCGGAAATTATTTTTGGTTTTTTCTCCTTACCTGGCTGCCGATCTACCTGGTTAAAGAGCGCAACTTCTCGATTGAACGAATGGCTGAGATCAACTCGCTCGCGTTTGTCGCCGTTGCCGCGGGAACTTTGACCGCGGGCTGGATTTCGGACCGCTACATTGTCCGCGGAGTATCTCCGACACGCGTCCGCAAAGCAGTGGTAGTGAGTGGGTTGACTTGCTCTTCCATCATTGTGCCGGTCGCTTTCGTCGAAAGTGCAACCATATCGGTTGTTCTGCTATTCACGGCCTGCATCGCGTTTGGCGCTTATACATCGAATCACTGGGCGATTACCCAGACACTGGCCGGACCGTTGATGGCGGGACGCTGGACGAGTTTGCAAAATGGAATTGGAAACATCTCCGGAATTGTGGCGCCGTTGGTCGCGGGCTTCGCGGTCCAGGTCAGCGGTTCCTCGAAAATAGCTTTCGTGGTCTCGGCCTGCATCGTTCTCGCCGGAGCTCTTTTGTGGGGGATCGTCGTCGGACCGGTAGAGGAAGTTGACTGGAACGCCATATGAAAGCTCCTGGCGTTCTTTGCTGCGGAAATATTGTCTACGACACATTAGCGAAACCCGTTGACGAACTTCACTGGAACCACGGAACGACGTTCGTCGAATCCATCGATTATCGTTGCGGTGGCAACGGCGCGAGCACGTCTCGCACCTTGGGCATCTTAGGTGTTCCGGTCCGGCTCATCAGTGCCGTTGGTTCCGACGAGCAAGGCGGGGTCGCTCTCGACGCGATTCGCAGCGCACAAGTCGATATCACCCATGTTGCACGCGTGGCGAGTCCTACGGCCGCTACCGTTGTCTTGATCAATTCAGCTGGCGATCGCA
The DNA here is from genome assembly GCA_963722935.1 of uncultured Acidobacteriaceae bacterium. Lineage (GTDB taxonomy): Bacteria > Acidobacteriota > Terriglobia > Bryobacterales > Bryobacteraceae > Bog-105. Next base: position 939,870 of record CAVROY010000008.1, read on the forward strand.
AATTCTTTCATCGGCCCGGCGCAAGCGAGGAAGCGTTTACCAACGAAATACGTTTCACTTCCGAGCTATGCGCAGGTATGTCGCACTTCCACCTTGCCAGCTTTTTTGTTCTGCCCAAGCTGCGCGCTCGTGGTGCTAATGTCTTGATTCGTGCTCGGGAAGCCGGGCTATCCACCTCTTTCGATACGAACTGGGATCCCCAAGGCGAGTGGATGAACACTCTCGAAACGTGTTTTCCTCATATCGACCTGTTCTTTACGAATGAAGATGAAGTCCGCATGCTGAGCGGGCACGCCGATCCGGAAAGTGCTGCCGCAACGCTCCTCGACAAGGGAGTGCCCGTGTGCATCGTGAAACTGGGTTGGCGCGGGTGCGCGGTCTTCACCAAAGGCGACAAGATAATTTGCCCCGCATTCGAGGTGGAAGCTAAGGACACAACAGGAGCGGGCGATTGTTTCGCCGGCGGTTTCTTGGCCGCTTGGCAGCGCGGCGCTTCGCTTGCGGACGCCGGACGTTTTGCAAACGCTGTAGCCGCGCTGAGCGTCCAAAATGTAGGGGCCGTTGTTGGCGTGCTTCCCCTTTGTGAAACCGAAGCGTGGATGCGCAACACTCCCCTGCGCCAAGTTTCGCCAAATGTCTGAAAAACACGATCACGATGAATTTTCGCGGCGGCGCTTTCTCGAGGCCACCAGCGCCGGCATTGCCGCAACTCCGCTGGCATCCGCGCAACCAGCGGACCGTGGAAACTTCCGAACGGCTGCAAAGCCCGAAAAACTTTCTGAAAATCTCTTCGTTCTCGAAGATACATGCAATGTTTACCTCATCCGGCGCGGGAATCGAGGGCTGCTGATCGATTTCGGCTCCGGGAAGATTCTGGATTTCTTACCGGATCTGGGCGTCTCTCGCGTCGACTGGATTCTGCATACGCATCATCATCGCGACCAGGCGCAGGGCGATTTCCTGGCCGTGGACCGGCGTATTCCCATTGCGGTACCCGAGCACGAACGGCAATTCTTCGAAGCAGTCGAGAACTTCTGGCGCAACCGCCGCATCCTCGAGCTGTACGAAGTAAAGAATGATTTCTTTTCATTGACCCGGAACGTTCCGGTTGCCGCTCTGTTGCGCGATTACGCGACTTTTCGCTGGGACGATCTCGAGATCTTCATCCAGCCGACGCCCGGCCACACGCTCGGCTCCATCACGCTGGTCACTGAGGTCGACGGAAAGAGAATCGCATTTTCCGGCGATCTGATGCATTCTCCCGGAAAAGTGCAAACGCTATACGATTTGCAGTACTACTATCAGGAACACGAAGGCGTCGATTTCTCCATCTATTCGCTCAACAAATTGACAGAGCTGAAACCGGACCTGCTGTGTCCATCACATGGGCGGCCGGTTCATGATCCTCTGCCCGGGATGGAAGAGTTATCCCAAAAACTTCGCGGTTGGCTTCACTACTGGTACGCGCATCCGCCGACTTCCGATCTGGAACCGTATGCCGTTTCTCCGCATTTGATCGCGAATACCGAGACCACGTCTTCGTTCTACACAATCCTCAGCGACAGCGGCAAAGCCCTGTTCGTCGATTACGGCTCGGCGAGTTGGGTATTTTTTGAAGTCTTCCGTCGCTATGTGGATACTTTCGACCATATGACCTTCGTAGAGCACAGCATCGAAAAAATTCGCGCGCGCTACGGAATGAAATCGATTGACGTCGCCATGCCAACTCACATGCACGACGACCACTTAAATGGGTTTCCGTACTTAGTCCGGCGATATGGAACGAAAATCTGGTGCTACGAGAACATGGTCGACATTCTGCAGAATCCGCGCGGCATGAATCTGGGTTGCACTTTCGGAGAGCAGATCAAGGTCGATCGGCCGATCCGTAACAAGGAGACGTTCAAGTGGGAAGAGTTTGAGTTCACCGTAGTTCACTCGCCTGGCCACACCAATTACCAGATGGCGATGTTCTCCACAATCGATGGCGCGCGGATCGCGTTCACCGGCGATGCCTTCTTCAACGATCCCGATCATCCGAAATCGCTTCGCCACAACTTGATCTACCGAAACCAGGTGAAGAGCGGCGACCATGTTCAGTCCATCCGTAACATCCTGGATTTTGAGCCGCAAATCATCGCGCCGGGGCATGGCAAGCCCTTCCCAATCGATCGGGAAACCGCGCTCAATTTCGAGCAGCGCGCCAAGAAACAGGATGCCTTCTTCCGCGAGTTGATCGCCGACCCCGACACCAATATGGGCCTCGATCCATCCTGGATCTGCATCTATCCATATCAGATGATGCTTCTGCCTGGTACAACCAGGAAGGTCGAGATACGAGTGCGAAATTATCGGCCTCGCCGCGTCGAGATTGAGGGCGCGTTGGTGCTGCCGGAAGGCTGGCGCAGCGCGCCTTCGAAAATCGCGCTTTCCGCGGACGCTATGTCCGAGGCAAAAACCGAAGTCGCGATTTCGATTCCGGCCAATTGGTCGAATCCGTTGTCGAGAGTCGCCATTGCATTGGACGTTATGGCCGACGGCAAGTATCTCGGGCAGATCGCCGAAGCCGTCGCCGATATCCGGGTGCGCCGAACATAACATGACCCGGCGAGACTTCGGCAAACTGACAGGCTCGATCACCGCAGCCGCAACCGCAAGTAATGCGCAAACGTCGTCTGCCGCGCCGATTTGGCACGGGATATGGAAGCTGACGTTCGGCGCTCCGGAACGAATTACGCCGGTTCAAACCCGCCACTACCAACCTGCATTTCAGGCGCTCGCGCAATTGCCTGAAGTGAAGCATCCCCCCATATCGCTGGCCACGATTTCCGGCCGCATCTCATCGCGCGGATGTGAGATCACGCTTCCCCTCGCGCCGGGCGAGATGATCTACGGACTGGGCCTGCAGTTTCACTCGATGCTGCAGCGAGGACTCAAGAAGAAGCTTCGCGTAAATGCGGATCCTGTCGCCGACCTGGGCGATTCGCACGCCCCTGTTCCGTTTTATGTTTCAAATGCCGGTTATGGAGTTCTGATCGACTCCGCGCGCTACGTGAATATCTACTGCGGAAATAAAGTCAAGAATCAAAAGCCATCTGCGCAATCGCCGGACCCGCGGATCGTGTCCCAAGTTGCTCAGCTTCCTCAAGCCTACGAGCGATTTCACATGGCGAATGCGGGCCAGGTGCTTATCGAGGTTCCTGAGGCGCGAGGTGCAGACGTGTATCTCTTTGGCGGACCAACGTTGCGCGCGGCTGTCGAGCGCTATAACTTATTCGCGGGAGGCGGCGCATTGCCGCCCCAATGGGGTCTCGGGTTCTGGTATCGCTGCTACGGGCAAGCCTCGCAGGATGAGGTGCTGGCTCTGGCCAGGGAACTGAGGGACAGCAAAATTCCCTGTGATGTGCTGGGGCTCGAGCCGAGTTGGCAATCGCATTCCTACTCGTGCTCATACGTATGGAGCGACAAGTTTCCGGATCCTTCAGGCATGCTCTCGAAACTCAACGATTCCAATTACCGCGTCAATTTATGGGAGCACGCGTTTACCCATCCAACTGCGCCGTTTCATGTTGCGCTGCTGCCGCACTCAGCCGATTACGAAGTTTGGGGCGGGCTCGTGCCCGATTTTCTTGACGAGCGGGCGCGGTCTATTTTCGGCGGATATCATGAGCGCGAATTCATTACGAAAGGTATTTCCGGATTCAAGCTCGACGAATGTGACAATTCCGATTACACCGGCAACTGGTCCTTCCCGGAATTAAGTCATTTTCCTTCCGGCGCGGATGGCGAGCAGATGCATTGCCTGTTCGGTCTCCACTACCAGCAAACCATCCAGTCTTCGTTCGAACGGCACGCTTATCGAACATTTGGCCTGGTTCGTTCCTCGCACGCGCTCGCAGCGCCGTTTCCATACGTGCTCTACAGCGATTTGTACGATCACCGGCAATTCATTCGAGCGCTGGTGAACAGCGGCTTTTCGGGGCTGTTATGGTGCCCTGAAGTGCGGGATGCGCGCGACAACGAAGATCTGCTTCGACGTCTGCAGACGGTCGTCTTTTCTCCGCTGGCTATGGTTAACGCCTGGTACATCAAGCATCCGCCGTGGAAGCAGGTCGATCGCGAAGCGAATAACGCCGGTAACTTCGCCGCAGGCTGGCAGGATTTGGAAGCTGCGTGCAGGCGCTGGATCGAACTGCGCATGCAATTGGTTCCGTACCTCTATTCTGCCTTCGTCCGCTATCACCTGGAAGGCCTTCCACCTGTCCGGGCGCTTGTGGTGGACTTTCCCGAAGATCCGCAAATATGGCCCATCGACGATCAATACTTGCTGGGAGATGATTTGCTGGTTGCTCCCGTAATTGCAGGTGAAACTCAACGCGACGTCTACCTGCCTGAAGGCGACTGGTTCGACTTTTGGACGGGAGAAAAGAGGTCGGGAAAGCAGCGCGTGACCGTGTCCCCGCCTATCGATCGTATTCCCGTATTCGTGCGAAGCGGAGCGCTGTTGCCACTCGCCCAGCCGACACTTCACACGCAAGATCCTGATGCGAGTCTTCTCACCATGCGAGTCTACGGAGACGGTGGCAAACCCTGTCTCTTATATGAAGATGACGGCTCAATCAAGCCGGCATTCACACGCGTAATGGCGCGTTGGGACGCCGCGCGACAAGCGGGCGCACTGGAACGATCCGGTCCAACCTATGCGCGCTCTTACAGCGTGAAGCGCTGGGATCGCATCTCCTAACGTTCAGCTCTTCCGCCGCTCGAACGCTTCCGTTTTGACAATACCGGCGCCCTCACGAACGGTGATGAAATGATTTGCGGCGACATTGGTCAAGCGTTCCATCGCGCCGTTCGGCCAGCGAATCGCCAGATCCGCCTTTTCGGCGCTCCCCAATCCGAAATGAAGTCGCAAGTCGTTCGCTGAATAGAAACTGGCTTGACTCAGCACCTCTTGAGCCTGCAACTTGCCGCCATAGTGCGCGGTCACGCGCGCGCCAATGGCGCTGCGGTTCGATTTCGTTCCAATCAGCTTGATTTTGATCCAGCGATTGTCGCCAGTGATGTCATTTCGCAACAGCGAGGGAGGCTCGTTCATGTTCAGGATGAGGATGTCCACATCCCCATCGTTGTCGAAGTCTCCGAATGCGCATCCGCGGCTCGCGTGCGCGGCTGCAACCCCCGGGCCGGCCTGGTCGAGCAGTTCCTCGAACTTTCCGTTTCTGAGGTTTCGAAACAAAATGCGCGGGTCCTTAAAAGGGTAATTCGGCAACTGCTTCTCGATCTCCGGATAAACGCTACCGGTAACCCAGAACAGATCCGGATAACCGTCGTTATCCGCGTCGAATATTCCTGCGCCCCAACTGATAAATCGCGTCTCGACGCCAAGTCCCGCCGAATTGGTTACGTCCTGAAAATTTCCGTGCCCATCGTTGCGATAGAGGACCGCTGTGTCGTCGGCGAAATGCGTTTTGAGAATATCGAGATTGCCATCCAGGTCGTAATCGCCGATGCCGAGTCCCATACCGGCCTGCTCCATGCCGTCCTCGTTCAAGGCGACTCCGCTCTCGAGCCCGATTTCAGTGAACGTTCCGTCGTGATTATTCTTGAATAGAAAGCTCGGGGTCGAGTCGCAGGCGACGTAAATATCCGGCCATCCGTCGTTGTCGAAATCGGCCGCAACCGTTGTCATGCAATAGCTGCCCGTCGCTTTGGCGACACCGGAAGGAATCGAGACGTCCGTGAAAGTACCATCGCCGCTATTGTGATAGAGCGACACGCCTCCGGGTGGTAAACCTCTTGGGCCGCAATTGACCGGGATGCCCTTCCAATTACAAAATGCTTGTTCGCCCGGCTTGGGAATTTTATTTATGTCGAAATTGAGATAGTTCGAGACGAACAGATCGAGGTGCCCATCGCGGTCGTAATCGACAAAGGTGCAGCCCGCGCCCCATCGGGTACCGGCGTGCAGCAGCCCGGCCTTCTCAGTGATGTCCGTGAAGGTGCCGTCGCCGTTATTGCGATATAGAACGTTCTGACCCCAGTACGTGACAAACAGATCCTCAAATCCGTCGTTGTTGTAGTCGGCTACCGCAACCGCGGAAGCCCATCCGACACGCTGCAGACCGGCCTTTTCGGTCACCTCGGTGAATGTTCCGTCGCGGTTATTACGATACAGCCGATTCGTGGCGCCTTCGGGCGCGCCTTCCAACCGCGTACCGCTCAGAAGGAAAATATCGAGCCAGCCGTCATTGTCAAAATCGATAAAAGCGCAGCCACACCCGACGGTTTCCAAGATGTAGGTCTTTCGATCGGGATTCCCGTAGATCAGGGGAGCGTGCAATCCTGCCTGGGCGCCGATATCCGTAAAGCAGGCATGGAAGGGTAGTCCGGAAGGTTTGCCCCGCGGTTGAGGCTTCACCGCCCGGGTGGATACGCCTTGCCCAAAAGCGAACGCGGGAGCGAACATTGCGCCTAAAACCGTTCGCCTGCTGAGAAATCGATTGCTCATCAAGAAGGAAATTGCCGACCCGCTATAGACGAGCAGCCTCGACGGCATGGCAAGCTCGCAGCCAGTAGATCTGAATATTTTGATTGTAGTGTAGCCCGCGCAAATCGCCGATGTTTGTTCAGCAAAACTTCAGAAACGCGATGTACACTCTGGGCGTGAAGATCTCCGTCCGCCACGATTAGATCTTCAAGGAAAATGAATATCAGGCCATTTTGTCTCTTAGTCGCCAGCTTTTGGGTTCCTGCCAGCTTGCCTGGCCAGGAGCCTCCTCTGAAGCAGGTTGATACGTGGAAACTTCCTCCCGACGTGAAGGGACATTTCGATCACTTCGGCGTCAACTTGGAAAACCATCGCCTCTTCGCCACTCCGGAGGATTATAAAGCGCTATTGGTCTTGGACCTGCAAGGCAAGCTGATCCACAAGATCGACGGGATCGCCAGACCTCACGCCGTGCTCGTTCGCACGGATCTCAACCGAATTTACGTAACCGACGGCGGCGCAGGCGAAGTTAAGATCTATGACGGGACCGATTACCGTCTTGTCAAAAGCGTCAAACTGCTTGCCGATTCGGATTCGATCGGATACGATCCCGCCACGCACTATCTATATGTGGACAACGGAGGCGGGGACGTTCACCAAACCTATTCCATGTTGAGCGTCGTCGACACGGATACCGGCAGAAAGATAGCCGACATGCGGATCGATGGCGATACATTAGAAGCCATGGCACTCGAAACATCGAGTCCAAAGCTGTATGTCAACAATAAGGCCAAGAATCAAGTTGATGTGGTCGATCGCCAGAAGCGCGCCTTGATTGCAAGCTGGCCCGTCACAAAAGCTCAAAATAATGTCGCCATGGCGCTGGACGAGGCGCACGGCCGTTTGTTCGTTGCGTGCCGCAGTGGTGCGATCGTGGTCTTTGACACGTCGTCCGGAAAGGAATTACAGTCGCTCACGATTGGCAAAGGTGTGGATGACCTCGTCTATGACCCCGCGCGCAAGCGCTTGTATGCGGCGTGCGATGGCGCGGTGTACGTCTTTCGGCAAGAGGGCCCGGACACCTATACGTCTCTCGGACATGTTTCTTCAGCCTCGCAGGCGAGAACGGCACGATTGATTCCGGAACTGGACCGTTATTTCGTCGCGGCTCCCGGGGCCGCCGGACGGCCCGCGGCTATCCTGGTTTACGAGGTTCGCTAGGCGGCTCGATTTGATGTTGCGGCGATCGAATACGTGCGCCGCGATCTTTTTTCTTCTTGCCCCGTGCATTTGCGATTGTTTCTACGCCACTGACCAGCAGCAGGACTTGATCCGTCGGATAGACTCGGCCGAGTTATTGCGCGAAAACAAATTGGCCGGCTATACGGTCACCGAATACTACACCATCAAAAACTCTCACATCAGCAGACCCGCTGAGGCGATCGTCCAGACAACGTACAAACGTGGGGAAGGGAAGACCTACAAGGTGCTGTCGCGCACCGGACCGTCGCTGCTGAGGAACACGGTACTGGATCGGTTGCTTCAGGACGAAGGCGAGATGAGCCGGGGCAGAGCGCGGGAGCTGGCCATCATCACATCGGCAAATTACAAGTTCCGGCTGATCGGCACGGAGCCGGTTGGCGGGATTCTGTGCGATGTGATCGAGTTGAATCCCAAACGGAAGAGTCCTTATGTGCTGAAGGGGCGAATGTGGGTGAGAGCCACCGATATGAATCTCGTCAAGATTGAAGGAAGGCCGCCCACCAGCGCTTCGTTCTTTGCCGGGCGCCCGCAGGTCGTGCGGGAATACAAACAAATCGACGGGTTTCCTCTCGCCCAGGACAGCCATGCCGTCTCCGAGGGCTTTTTCTTAGGAAAGAGCACCGTCGATATTGAGTATCGCGACTATCACGTGATCGCCTCGAAATCTTAACGCGGCGACAAATGCGTTAGGGATTATTGGGCGGAGCCGGTTTGTCAGCGTCTGGGTCCTGAATCTCAGGACTTAGAGGAAGACTTTGAATCGTGGTTAGGCCGAGTTCGGCGAAGATGCTTGCGACATACCGCTGGGTTTCAGCAGGATAGAGCTGCGCGTCCGAGTTGTCCGCGCGGTTTGCGCCGGCGTTATAGGCGACGAGCGCCAGCCGCAGATCACCTTTATATTTGCCCAGGAGCTGTTTGAGCAGCGCCGCGCCTGCATCTACGTTTTGCTTCGGATCGAACGGGTCGGAAACGTGGAACTCGCCAGCCGTGGCCGGCATGAGCTGCATGAGCCCCTGCGCTCCTTTGATCGACACCGCGCACGGCCTGAACGCCGACTCCTGCCGCATCACGGCCCGGATGAGGGCAGGTTTCAGGGAGTGCTTCTGAGCGGCATCGACAATTAAGTTCTCGACGTCATCGGAAGGCAACGGTTCACAGTCTGCCTGCACCAGTGGAGGAATAGGTGGAATGGCGTCGGCCCCAGCTTTGACGAGGTCCTCTGTTATTCCGGGCTGATGCCGGAGCGAATCGCCTTGCTTTTTTAAAGAATCGCGCTGCTTTTCCAGCGAAGCTTGCATCACGGCAGCAGCGCTGTTGTTACTTACGACGGGTTTAGCGGGCGGTGTAGGAGCGGGCGCAGCACCGGCCAGCATCGAAAAGACGATGAATAGAGGAAATCCCGACACTTAGAAGTGTCTTATCGACCCGTTTGCCCCTCGTTTGAATCCCAGTGAAGCGCAACCCGAAGCAGTCCTCGCTCGGCGCGGAAATTATGCCAGGAAAGCGCGGAAGATTGCTGCGTCTGCTCTGTTTCCGGGATTCGGCTGGGTTGCCCGATCGCGAATCTCGCGCCCGGATGCAGCAGGCTGATAAACCGGCCACAGATGATGTTACTCAACTCGCAGACCGTATCTTCTGAAAGTTGAGGCTGCACGCTTTCCTGATCGATCCCGAGGAAAGAAGCGGTCAGCCAGGTCGCCGCACTCGGCGCTACTTCGAGGCGCAGATACCCGGACACCGTACCGTTGAATCCAACGCTGACCGCCACGACAGACTCATCGGAAAAGCGCTCGGAAACGGGTACTGCGTCTGAAAAACACATGTTCTCGAGCACTTGCCCAACCGTGTATTCAAGCGTGCGGGACTCTTCAATTAGCGACATTCACTCGCCCTCTGGATCGGGTGTTTTCGAGGACTCTCCGCATTTCAAAGCACAGAGCCTCAGCCTGAAACGGCTTAGGAATATACGCGCTTGCTCCGAGTTCCAACATCTCCTGCATGCTGTTCGCCGTCGCATCGGCCGACAGCACGATGAAAGGCACCCGCGTTTGTTCCGGATCGCTATGAAGACAACGGATCAATTCAGCGCCGCCCATGACAGGCATGTTCAAGTCGACCAGCATTAGATTGACGTTTTGATTTTTCAGGACCGAAAGAGCCGCCTTGCCATTCTCGGCGGTTAGGAGAGTTTCAACGCGTAAGCCAGAAATTTCGATGAGACGTTGAATCGCGGTCCGCATCGCGGAGGAGTCGTCAACGACTAGGATGCGGAGTGGCATAGTTCGGCTACTTGGTTCTCCCGATCACTGCCGGGCCCCACGTTTACAATAGGCTGCTGCACGCGAAATTTAGTACGGACAATCAGGCGGCCCGAAGCTGCTTCGAGCCAAACCGAGCGTGGCGATGCACCCCCGATCTCTTCGCCTTTGAGCAGCACTCCCTCTCTCCATAACAGGCGTCGCGCCGCGAGGATGTTGTGTTTGCCGAGCGATACGTTCTCCTCGTCGCACCCGGCCGCGCCGCCGATGGCGTAAACCGACAACGTCGGCTTCGGAGCGCCCATCGCGCCGAGGTATTCAAACAGCAGAGGAATTGCGGTATCGACAAAAAGCCAGGGATTCGAATCGGACGGACTGCAGCTAGAGTCGGGAAATTGACACCGCAGCAGGGCGGCTAACGAAAGCTTCGGCACGTGTACAGCCAGCGCAACACAAGTTTTCAGGTTACGCGTGATGAGACGGGAGTGCGCATTCGCTGTAAATCGGCAATCACCGGGCAGAATTACGATTTCGGTTGCAGCGGCATGCTGCCCTTGAACGGCAAGTTGCATTTTCGGCGTACGGCTATATCGACGACAAGATGCGCAACTTAGATTGAAAATGAAGCGTCGAGGAAAAATTATTTACTGCTCGAGCACTACCGCCGCTTTCGCTTTCCTGGGAGCTGGTTTGATAACGGTTGGCTCCAAAGCTTGCGGATACTGCACAATAATCGAGACACGACGGTTGGAAGCATCTTCCGGGTGGGCTGGAACGCGGAGCTGCTGATCAGCAAAGCCGCGCACTTGAACGACCTGATGGAAATGCAGCCCGCCAGCCTCCATGATGCGGCGTGCAGAGTTGGCCCGATCGGCGGACAATTCCCAATTGGAGTAGACCGCACCGTCGTAAGGCGTGGCGTCCGTGTGCCCTTCCACCAGGATCGGGTTCTTGAGCTTGCCGAGTTCCTGGGCCAACATACGCAATAAATCCTCGCCTAATTTCGTGGGAGAAGGTTGCCCGTTCTCGAAGAACATGCCTTTGTCGCTTTCCAGCAGCTCAATGCGCAGCCCCTCCCCTGTGATTGTCATCTGTACATAGTCTTTGAGCTTCGCGAACTCTTGTTTCTGGTTTATGGCACGCTGCAGGGTGTCTTTGAGCAGAGTCATATGCTCTTTGGAAATCGTCAGCGATTCGCCGATTCCCCCCATGGAACTGCCCGTCTGCTTGCCGAATCCCTTCGGATCACGAAAATAGCCGGAAATCGAGCGCTGCACATCCTGGCTGGCGGTCATGAGCCAAAGAACAATAAAGAGCGCCATCATGGCGGTCACGAAATCGGCATAGGCAACTTTCCAAGCGCCGCCGTGGTGAGCCCCGTGGCCGCCTTTTTTCTTGACGATGATGATGGGATTGACGGGAGAGGACATAGGCTACGCGGCAATCGATTCAGCGGCTTTACCCCGGCAGCCCGCTTCCATTTCCTTAAAGCTCGGCCGAACCTCGGCGGGAATGGAGCGTCGGGAAAATTCGACTGCGAGCAGCGGAGCGGCCCCGCGAATGAAGGCCACCAAGCCTGTTCGCAAGCAGTGGTAGTAATGCGACTCCTCGTCATTGGCTCGGGACATGCTCACGGCGAGCGGGGAGAACAGGCCGTAGCAAAGCAAAATGCCCAGAAATGTGCCGACCAGAGCGGCAGCGACTTTGTGCCCGATTTCGGCGGGAGGGCCGCCCAGAGAGCCCATAGTGATCACGACTCCCAGTACAGCCGCCACGATCCCTAATCCCGGCAATGAATCTGCAACCGTAGTAAGCGCGGTGACCGGCTGGCTTACTTCCTTGTGATGTACCTCGAGATCGAGTTCCATTAGTTGATCGATCTCGAACGCGGAAACTCCGCCCGTCATGGCAGTGCGCAGGGTATCGCAAATGAAGTGCACCGCATGATGATCGCTGAGAAGTTTTGGATATTTCTTGAATACGTCGCTCTTTTCCGGGTCTTCCACGTCGGGTTCCAGACTGACGAGGCCCCCTTTGCGCCCACGCGAGAAGAGATCGTTGAGCATTTTGAGCGTCGTCAAATAGAAATCTTTCTTGTACTTGCCGGGCTTGAATGCACCCGCGATGCCCTTCAAAATCCCGATGATTACCGGTAGCGGATTGGCAATCAGCAAGGTGCCGGCCGCCGCGCCGCCGATGATAATCAGTTCCGCGGGCTGGAGCAGGACGCGCATGTTGCCGTGCTCCATGAGATAGCCACCCACGATCGCGCCGAACACGAGGACGATTCCGATAATCGCAAACATCTTAGAAGAAGGATTCCCTGCGTATACATATCGGCTAAGGCGTGCGGGGGTTTGTCTATTTTTCAGACCGAGGAATGCCGCAACCGCGGAATCCGGGAGAGATGCCGCTCTAAAACCGCTCCGGGCTCTGCGATATAGTCTGCGGAGGCCGCTTTGTTATCCAGCAGTCCATACCAGGCATACATTCAAAATAGCGTCTTGGGAGGCAATCCGGCCGAGCTGGTCATCGCATTGTACGAGCGCGCGATGGAAGCGATAGGGCAGGCCAAGCAGTGTTTCCAAAAAGACGATATCTGGGGGCGCTCGAAGGCAATTTCGAAGGCGCACGGCATCGTGACCGAACTCTCGATTTCGGTGGAGGATAACAAAGACGCCGCGCTGCGCCACAATCTGAGACGGCTCTACGCGTATCTTCAGTTCCGGTTGCTCGACGCGCATCTGAAGAAAACACGCGAACCATTGGATGAGGTGGAACGCCTGTTGGGGACCTTACTCGAAGGCTGGCGGAGCGTTGCCGCCAAAAACCGGGAATTGGAGCGCGTCGCCCGCGCGGGACAGCAGAACTTCAGCCATTCGGCCACCGAACCCGAGGAGCGCGTGTTGACCGCCTATGGCGCCTATTTCCAGGAGACCGCGGATCCCTTCGGTAGGGCTGCATTCACATTCTGAGGCTGCGGCCGTTGCGGATTCATCGTTTTTTCGATCATCTGCGCGATGCCGAGACCGCCCCCCAGGGCCAGAGCTTTAGCGAATTCGCCTTCGGCCATTCCCATGGCGGTATCGTCTCCCGTGCCGCCGCCGCTGCCCATCCAACCCTCGGAGCCCGAATCGCGGACCGATTTCATCAGTTCGCCCATCATTAACCCTTCAAATTGCTGCGCAGCGTCGTGAAGCCTGCGAGGGTTTCCCGTTCCCGAGAAACTGCTGGTTTCCACCGGAAGAACCGGCGTGCTGATGGTTAGGTCCGTACTCAGATGACCTCCAGGTCGGCCTGCAAAGCTCCGGCCGCTCGGAGGTTTTCAAGAATAGCGATCACGTCGCGTGTGGTCGAGCCGATCGAGCCCAGCGCCTTCACCAGTTCCTCGACCGTAGCGCCTTCCTTCAAAACGACGTCGCGCGTCTTTTCGTCTTTGGCCCCGACGTTCGTCTCGGGAACTACGGTGGCTGGTGCGGAGGATAGCAAACCGGGCGGCGCTGCGAGGTACGTGGTTTGGATCTCAACCGTGAGATTGCCGTGCATGATGGCCACCGGCGCGATGTGAACGTCCTGTCCAAGCACGATTGTCCCGGTCCTTTCATTAATCACGACGCGTGCGATTTGATCGGGTTCCACCTGCAGGCGCTCGAGCGTTGAAATGAATTCCGTTGGATCGGCCGCATACTGAGACGGAAGATGAACCGTAACCAGAGCCGAGTTGTCGGCGTGCGCGATGGCGCCGTTTGGCCCAAAGCGCTTGTTAATGACTTCTGCGACCCGTGCGCTGGTCGTGAAATCCTCTTCTTTCAACTGTAAGTGAATGAGATTGCCAAGCGGCACCGACGGAGCGACGCGCTCGACCGAGCCGCCGTTGGGAATCCGTCCCACCGTGGGGTGATTGACGGTCTGTGAATTGGCGCTTCCCCGGCCGGCCACAAAGCCTCCCGTCACCAGCGGCCCTTGTGCCGTAGCAAACACCTGGCCATTGATGCCGCGCAGCGTCGTGAGCACCAGTAGACCGCCTTGAAGATTCTTGGCATCTCCAATCGCGCCGACTGTCACGTCGATCGAGGTACCGGGCTGCGCAAACGCCGGCAGAGTGGCCGTAATCATCACGGCAGCAGTGTTTTTGACGGTGATAAGCGCGGGGCTGACACTCACGCCCATGCGTTGCAGCATATTCGTGAGGCTCTGCACGGAAAAGATGGTCTGCTGGCTATCGCCGGTGCCGTTCAAGCCAACCACCAGCCCATACCCGACCAGTTGGTTGCTGCGGACACCTTCAATGGTGACCAGATCCTTGAGCCTGACGCCGTGTGGCTCGTCAGGCGTCGTGGCGAAGGCGGCAGCAGCGCAAAAGAGCAGGGCGATGAAGCGTTTCATGATGGATTTCAGAAGGGAAGCAGACCAAGCAGCAGCCGATAGAGGAAATTCGGGCGATGGATGGAATCGTTCACAACACCGCGGCCGTTAATTTTGAGTTCCATTTGCGCAATGCTGTCCGATGGCACGATGTTGCCGGTAGTGAGATCGATGGGGCGAATCACGCCCCGCACGCTGATGGACTGATTCTCGGAATTCACCAGCACGGTTTTGCTGCCCTCAATGACTAGGTTCCCGTTCGGCAGAACGTCAATCACCCGCGCGGAAAGCGTGGCGTTCAGAGACGTGGTTCGCGAGGTCGTGCCTTCGCCGTCGAGCGCGGTGTTCGTATTTGCGTTCAGCAGATTGGAGAGCGCTCCGGCGGCTTTCAATTGCCCTGCCAGCGATGTAATCGCGGAATTCGCGCTCGATGCGCGGGAGGTCTTGGTTTGACCGGTCGATACTGCGGAAGCCTGTTCCGCCACCACAATCGTGACGATGTCATCCACGCGGCGCGCCCGCACATCGCTCGCGACATCGGCCAGTGTGGCCGGTGAGGCCCAGAGCGATCCAGGACTTTCGGCCGTTGCCGCGCCCGCTCGCTTATGCGCTTGCTCGATGTATTCATCAAGCGGCGTTTTGGATGGCTGCTTTTTCAGAGTGATTTTTGGACCGCCCCATACGGTTGCCATCGATCCCGCAAACAGAAACGCCACAATCAAGCGAGTCACGATTTGGATTCCTCCGTAACCAGCCCGGCCGGACCGCCGGGCACCACCAGAACTTTGCCTCTTGCTTCCACCCGGGCGCGGAATTTCCAGCCTGTTTTCGAATTGCGAACGGTAATGATCGCGCCGGTACGGCCGGATTGCTCGGCGATGCCTTGCGCTTCGATGTGCGTCCTGCTGGTCTGGATAACCACCGCGACCAGGTCGCCGCGCTCGACTTCTTTCGGCTGATCGAGCATGCTGGCCGTCAGTACCGCGCCAGAGGGGACATCAAAGCGCGGTATCATTCCGGTCGCGCTCTTGAGGTCCAGAATGGGAGCCTCACGCGAGAGCGGGCCTTCGTACCCATCAATCCGCAGCTGATTGGCCGTGACCGGCACGCCCGATCGCAGCACCTCGGTCGTCACCAGGCGGGATTCCCTCACCGAAACGTCCACCCGCGCCCAGATCGGAAAACGGTGATTCAGGCCGTACGCCACGTAGCCTCTCCACATGACCGGTCCCGCGGCAAATCCACACAGCCCGGCCAGCGGAAATTCGATTGGACCAATAGGCGCCGCTGACAGGCTCTGAGTGACAATCTCGACGTGTGCACCACGACCCTTCAGGCTTTCTTGAACCGCCGCTAAGATGCTCGCCCGCGATGGCACCTCCATGCGCCAGGCGAAACAAACGTCGCTCGAGAGGTTGGCGTTCACATGGTTTACCTGCGCGATCCGGCGCAGCTCCGCCGCTCGAAAGACGCGTTGCTGGCCGGGTGCCGGCGCAAAACCGATCTCGATATCGGGCGATAGCGGAGCGAACACGGGAGCCGTCGTCGCCAGATCGCGCGCGTAGATCCGGTCGTGATCGATGGGCGTGCAGGCGGCCGGGGGCGCAACCGCCATGAGTAAGGCGGCCAGTATCATTGCGTGATTTGATTGATCTGCTGATACATTTCATCGGCGGCTTTGACCACGCGGGAATTGGCCTCGTAGGCGCGCTGGCTCTGAATCAGATTCACGAATTCGCCCACCACGTCCACGTTCGACTGCTCGGTGTAGCCCTGCATCAGACTCCCGATTCCGTCGCTTCCCCCGGGAATGCCAACCAGCGGATCGCCCGAGGCGTCCGTAGGCATGTAATAGGAGTTGCCAATGCTGTTCAGCCCGGCTGGGTTCTGAAAATTCGCGAGCTGAATCTGCCCGGCCTTCTGCGCTGCGCTTTGATTCGGCAGCGTGTAGCTGACCGTGCCATCCTGCGCGATCGTAATATTCTGCGCCGCGGGCGGAATGCTGAATTGCGGCTGGAGCTGATTGCCGTTGGCATCGACGATGTTGCCGTTGCGATCGAGCTGGAATTGGCCGGCGCGCGTGTAGGCGAGCGTGCCCGACGGCTGCAGGATCTGAAAGAATCCTTTGCCCTGGATCACCAGATCCAGCGGGTTTTGCGTCTGCACGAAGTTACCTTGCGTAAAGATGATTTCGTTTCCGGCGGCGCGCGTACCCAGGCCGAGCTGCAATCCGGCCGGAACCGTGCTTTGCGCTCCGGCGGAGGTGCCCGGCGCGGTCATGGTCTGGTAAATCAGATCCTGGAACTGCGCGCGGCGCATTTTGTATCCAGCCGTATTTGCGTTTGCCAGATTGTTCGCGATGTTATCGACGTTCGTTTGCTGCGCGTTCATTCCGCTCGCCGCGCTATAAAGTGCACGAATCATGTTTCTCTCCCTTGACCTCTTGATCTCTTTACGAACCCACGCGCGCGACCTCTTGGATCGCTTGCTGGTTCATGTCCGCTCCAATTTTGACGGCGTGCTGCAGCATCTCAAAATGGCGCAGCAGCGTGACCATACGGGCGGCGGACTCCGCCGGCGAGGCATTGGAAGCCTCGACTTTTCCCTGGTAGACCTGGGTGTTGGTGGCGGGTGCGACGCCAGAAGAGGCCTTGAAATAGGCTCCCGCCAGCTTGTTCACCTGGCCGTTATCTTTGAAATCGGTCAGCTCGAGCTGGCCCAGCGCGCTGCCGTTCTGCGAGATCTGCCCGTCCGGCTGCACCTGAATCGGATCGCCGGTTTGCGTCTGCAGCGTTTGCCCGCCCGTCAGCCGGACCGGATAACCTTCCGCCGTTACGAGCATCCCCTGCGGCGAAAACCGGAAGTTGCCGTTTCTGGTATATAAGGTTCCGTTGGGTCCATTCACCGCGAAAAACCCGGTGCCCGACAGAGCTAAATCGGTGGCGTTCCCGGTGTTGACGAGCGTGCCTTGCGCAAAGTCGGTCCACTGTCTTTGCACCACCGGCGCTTCCCCTACCGTGTCGCTCGCACCTGCAATCTCGGGCGCCAGATACGTGCTGTAAAATTCACGATCGACCTTGAACCCGCTGGTCGAGGCGTTGGCCAGATTGTTCGCCAGGATGTCGATCGAGTCCATGCGCGCCTGGAGACCGCCCGCTGCCGCCGATGTAAGTGGATCCATAGTGTCGTGTTCGGGTAGCATCACTGCAAGCCGCGTGCCACCGTCGCAATTGCCACGAAAGCCCCGGTTTCCAGGGTGGACACACGTGGCAGACGCGAGCCGAAGCGTCGAGATTTTGAACGCAGAGGCGTCGTCGCTCATTTTTTTGACAGAGCGCGATAAGCGGCACTCGTTCGAAACTCGTTAAGAGACAAGCCTTGGCGCTTTGGCGTGAAATGTGCAAGGTGAGCGGCGTGATCTCTGCGCAGTTTGCCTTTCCAGCCGCGGCTTACACCCCTCCGCGCATGCCGACTGACCCGGCCGCGGAAGCGCGAAAAACAGAGACACGAGACAACGATTCGAGCCAATCCCAACGCCGCAGCACGGCGTTCTCGCACGTCCTGAGTCAGGTATCGCAAAGTGAGCAGGACGGCAACGATAGCGCCAACGGCAGCGCGCCCCAGCAGACGCGCAATGACAACGACGGCGCGGACGCCACGCCAAAAACGGGCACTGCGAATCCGGCTCCGCCCCTGGCTCCGACTGTGACGATGGCGGCGCTGCTTGGATCGGTTCAGGCCCTGCCGGCGCTGGCACAAAATGCAGCCGGCGGGAAATCCAGCGGGAACGGGCAGCCGGCCAAAACCGAAATCGCCAATCTGCCAACGGCGCTCGCCGCAGCGAAGACGGCACAGAAATCGGCCGCTGCCAAGACCGAGACATCGGAATCCGGCGCGGAGAATCTCTCCATACCGCTGGAGTTGGCCGAAGCAGGTATCGACGCACTGCAGGCCGGCGCAGATTCCACTGCAGCCGCGAAGGCCGCGTCGTTAACTTTAGGTCCCGCACGAGAGAGCGCGAACGCGCCAGCCACAACGACAAACGCAAGCGTGACGGCCGGCAACCTGCTGGCTTTCTCTATGCTTGTCACTGCGGACGCTGGGAATGATAACAATGCAAGTGGCGGGTCCGCCGCGGCGGGCGCCGACGCGCCGATGACCGGCGATCTGAAGAGTGTGGCGGCCGTTAGCGCCTCAGCGGCCCTCGAAACAACGAATCCCGCGCCTGTGCCCCACGATCTCCAGACCCAGGCGAACGCGTGGACTGCCGGTGAGACCGGCGCTGACGCCAGACACAATACAGAGGATCGGCCGCCGCCTGCAGAACAGACGGGAGCCGGTCAGCAAGCCTACAGCGACAGCATGGCGGATTCCAGCCGCAGCGAGTTGGTGCGAAACGTGCATGTACAGCTTCAGTCGGACAACAATCAGCGCGTGGACGTTCAGTTTACAGGTTCGGGCACGGAGTTACGCGTAAGCGTGAGATCGGCGGACGCGAATCTTACGGAGGCTCTGCGCGATCATATGCCGGAATTAACAAATCGTCTCGACCAGCAGCATTTTCGTACCGAAGTTTGGATTCCGCGTTCGGCCGAAGCATCCAAGCCGAGTTCCTCCGATGCGCGCGATTCCGGTTCGAATGGCGGCAGTACCGCAAACCAGGACAATTCAGGACGCCGGCAGAACGGACGTCAAAACGATCAGCCGGATTGGATGGACCAGGATATCCCGGCCAAGACAAGTAATAAGGAGACAGGAAATCAGTTATGGCTACAATAGGCACGCAATTCCCCGCGACCACGAATTCGAGCAACCTCGGGAGCACAAACAGTTCGGCGAATTCGAGCACGCAGAACCCCTCGGGCGCGGACCCGCTCGCCAATCAGGCTACCTTTCTGCAACTGCTCGTCGCACAACTACAGAATCAGGATCCGACCCAGCCAGTTGACGGAACCACCTTCGTAACGCAGCTGGCGGAATTCAGTAACGTCGAGCAGAATCTGGGCGAGCGCCAGGATTTGGACGCCATCAGCGAAAAGTATCTCGGCACAACCACGCCCCCGTCTACCAGCAGCACAACGAACGCAGCCGACAATTCGACGCCCGCCAGCTCCGGCACACCGGGCGTGAATTCAACCGACGGCTCACAGCTTTTCTAAAGAGGAGAAGACCATGTCTAGCGCATTTTCGATTGCCCTCTCGTCGCTGCAGGCTCAATCCGAGGCGATCAACACAACCGGCAACAACCTTGCCAACATGAACACCACGGGCTTCAAGGGGAGCAGCGCCGATTTTGAAGACCTGATGAGCCAGGCCATGGGCGTCGCCGCCGGCACGCAGGTGGGGATGGGCGTCAGCGCCGTGATCAACAACCAGATCTTCACGCAGGGCTCGCTCGCAAGCAGTACCTCGCCGCTCGCGTCCGCGATTCAGGGGAACGGCTTTTTTGTGGTGCAGAATGCCAATTCCCAGCAATTGTACACGCGCGATGGCGATTTCACGATCAGCCGGAGTGGCGTGTTAGAGACGCAAACCGGGGAGACGGTGCAAGGCTGGGTGGCCACTCCGAACGGAATCAATACCAGCGGCGCGCCGACCGATATCGTGCTGCCTACCGGCAGCGTCCTGCCGCCGATCGCCACGCAGAACGTTTCGCTAGACGCGAATCTCGATTCCGATGGCACGGCCGGCGCTACATCGGGGCAGTTTTCCACGCCCGTGCAGGTGGTGGACTCGCTCGGTTCGGAACATACGCTGACGTTCACATTTACCAAGAGCGGGGCGGCTGCCAACACCTGGAGCTATGACGTGACCATCGACGATGGCGATCTGGCGGGCGGCACCGCCGGCACGCAGCACTCGCTGCTCGCTGCGCCGGGAACCGCCACCTTCAACAGCGATGGAAGCTTGGCCGCCGCAACTGCCTCGCCGGTTGCGATCGGAATTGCCGGACTCGCCGATGGAGCGGCGAACATGAACGTCAACTGGGCCCTGTTCGATTCAACCGGCGCCGGCACGCTCACGCAATACGCGCAGACCTCGAGCTTAGCTTCTTCGAAACAGGATGGCGCTCAGGCCGCACAACTGACGCAGGTTGGCATTCAAAACGGCGGACAAATTATCGCGACGTTTTCGAACGGCCAACAAAAAACCGAAGGGCAACTGGCGCTGGCCGCCATCCAGAACCCGGATTCGCTGCAAAACGTCGGAAATAACGCGTTCAGCGCCACCGCAGCCACGGCCGCTCCGGCCATCGGCGTGCCTCAGACCGGCGGGCGCGGTCAGATTATCGGGGGCTCGCTCGAAGGATCGAACGTCGACATGGCGACCCAATTCACGAATCTGATCGTCTATCAGAGCGCTTATCAGGCCAGCTCGCGCGTGATTACAACGGCCGATAACATGACCCAGGATCTGATGAATCTGATCCATTAACGCGGCTGGCTCTATGACACCGCTCGAAGAGCTTGGCGTAGTCGCCAAGGTGCCGCTTGAGATTGAAGCCGTGCTGGACAGCCGGATCATGACCTTTGCCGAAATCCTGGAACTGAAACCCGGCAGTCTGATCCGCATGAACCGCTCGGCCGGCGAGAATGTGCAGATCCACATCGGCAGCGTGTATGTGGCCGATGGCGACATTGTGGAGATCGACAACATGCTGTGCGTGCGCGTCACCGATTTCCGGGAGCGCCAGTAAACTCCCGGGACGATTCTGCCGATAGTGGAGCAGATATTCGTCGTGCGAATTTGCTCATGGCCCAACAGATCCTGGCTGCTTTTTTTGTCCTGGCCCTGCTGGCAGGCACGCTGTGGGTGTTGCGCCGCAAAGGAGTTGCACGCATCAATTTAAGCTTGCCCAAGCGCGCGCCGGGAACCAGACAAATGCAAATTCTCGAGCGCCTGGCGCTGACTGCACAGCACTCCCTGTACCTGATCGGCGTCGGCGAGCGCAAGGTTCTCCTCTCGGTCTCGCCCTCGGGCTGCAACCGCATCCTTTCCCTGCCCAATGATTCACCGCCTATGAACCCGGAGAACGGCCGTGAAATCTCTTAGTTTTTTCCTGGCAATGCTGTTGGTGCCCCTTGCTGCAGCGCACGGGACCGGCGGCGCGGCCAGCGGCGGCGCCCTCGAGCCGTTTGGCGTGACCGCGGCGAGCGGCGGTCATGGAGTAACCCTGAGTGTGCCGATGCAGATCGCACTCGGCTTGACGCTGCTCACGTTACTGCCGGCCGTGATCATGTGCATCACTCCGTTCCTGCGCATTGCGGTGGTGCTGCATTTTTTGCGCCAGGCGCTCGGAACCCAGACCGCACCCTCCAATCAGGTGCTGGTCGGGCTCTCGCTGTTTTTGTCCCTGCTGATCGTGCAGCCGATCTTTTCAGACATTTACACCAAGGCCTGGCAACCGCTCGAGGCCGGGAAAATCACAGCCGAGCAGGCCATTGAGGAAGGCTCTGCCCCGCTGCGCACCTTCCTCGTCAAGTTCGCTCGCGAAAAAGACATCCGGCTGTTTGTCGAGCTCTCCAAAGAACCGCCGCCGCGCCGACCCTCCGATATCAGCATGAAAATCCTGATACCTGCCTATATTTTGTCGGAGCTGAAGGCCGGATTCCAGATTGGCGCAGTGCTGTTTCTGCCCTTTCTCGTAATCGATATCGCCGTTGCTTCGGTGACGTTATCGGTCGGGATGATGCAGCTTCCTCCCGCCATGGTGTCGGCGCCTTTCAAGATTCTGCTCTTTGTGCTGGTCGATGGCTGGAATCTGGTGATCGGCTCGCTGATGAAGAGCTTTTACCAATGAGAGATTCGTCCGGCGCATGACACCACAGTTGGCCGCCCATATCATTGGCGAAGCGCTCATGGCGGCGTTTTGGATTTGCGCGCCGTTGCTGATTGTGGCATTCGCCTTGAGCATCGTGATCAATCTGATTCAGATCGCAACCTCGATGCAGGATCCGGTATTCAGTACCGTGCCGCGCCTGGCCGCCTGTTTCTGCATCTTCCTGGTGCTGATTCCGTGGATGCTGCACCGGGCTGCCATCTACGCTACCAGCATCTTGGGAGATCTGGCCCGGTATGCCCGCTGAGCTGACGCTTTCCGCATCCACGCTGATTGCATTTGCGCTGGTGCTCAGCCGGATGTTGGGCGTGTTCGTCTTCGTTCCTCTTCCAGGCAACGGCGCCGGCCCGAACGTCGCGCGTATCGTGCTTGCGTTTGCAGCGACACTGACGCTTTTTCCGAGCTGGCCCTCGATCGATGCGCAGAACCTGTCGCTCGGCCAGGCGGTCGAGTGGTTGCTGGTCGAAGCGATGCTGGGAATGGCCATCGGGCTGATGGTCGCGTTCTTAGCCGAATGGCTGACCTTCGGTGCACAGATACTCGGATTGCAGGCCGGCTATGGGCTCGCTTCCATCATCGATCCAACGACAAACGCCGATTCCGCAGTCCTGCAGGTCGCCATGCAATTGCTGGGCGGACTCCTGTTCTTCGCTACCGGCATGCACCGCTACGTCATCCGCGCTTTCGCAAAGAGCCTGGAAACCTACCCACCGGGCAGCCAATTCACGTTGCCTCAGAGCCTTGGCACGACTGTCACGCGGCTCGGCTCCAACGTGTTTTCTTTGGGCTTGCGGCTGGCGCTCCCCATCTTCGCGCTGTTGTTGATGACCGATGTCGCTCTGGCGCTGCTGGGACGGATCAATTCGCAGTTGCATATCGGGTATCAAGCCTTTCCAGCCAAAATGCTGCTCACTCTGGCTATGCTCGTATCGGTTCTCGTGATCGTGCCGACGCTGTATCAGTCGTTCGCGACAGAGGTGCTTGAAACCATCCGGCGCGTTCTAGCGCGCTGAGCCGACATGGCATCTTCGGGCGGCGATAAGAGTGAGAAGCCGACTCCCCAGCGGCTGAAAAAGGCGCGCGAACAAGGCCAGTTCTTATCCGCGCGAGGCATGGTGAATGCCGCCCAGTTTGTGGCGGTCGTCATCGTGTTGCGCCATCTGGTGATCGAGGCCGACGAGCGCATTCACCGCTCCATGACCGCGTTGCTCGAGCGCAGCACAGGCGCGCAAATTTCAGCCGCGGAATGGAGCGACATGCTGCGCGCGCTCATGGTAGACGTGCTGCTTCCGTTGCTCGTCTACGGCGCCATCATCCTGCTGGTGACCACCGGGGTTCACCTGGTGATCACGAATTTTGGATTCAGTCTCGAGCGGCTCACTCCGAAATTCGAACGCTTCAATCCAATGTCGAAGCTCCGCGAGCTTCCCATGCAGAATCTGAAGTCGGTCATCGAAGCGGTGTTGCTTTTGGCGACCCTGGCCCTGACCATCCACTCTTTCTTTCGCAGCTATGCCAGCCAATTTCTCCTACTTCCTTTTCAGTCCGTGCCTAGCGGCGCGGCCCAGGTCGGAACCGCGCTCGAAGACCTATTGTGGAAAGCTGCTGCTGTCTTCATCGTTTTCGGCTCGGTCGATCTGTTCCGCCAGTACCGGAAGCACATGTCGACTTTGAAGATGACCAAACAAGAGGTCAAAGACGAGCATAAGCGCAGCGAAGGAGACCCCCAGATCAAGGGCCGCATCCGCCGGCTGCGGCGCGATTTACTGCGGCGCCAGATGATGCGCGACGTCGAGAAGGCGACCGCCGTGGTAGTCAATCCAACCCATTTTGCCGTAGCCCTGCGATATGAGGCGGAGAGTATGGGCACGCCGGTGTGCGTGGCGAAGGGAAAGAACTGGCTGGCGCTGCGCATCCGGGAAATCGCGGTCAAGCATGAAATACCGGTGGTGGAGAATCCGCCTCTAGCGCGCGCCCTCTATGACTCCCTTACCGTAGGCGGCTCTATTCCGCCGGAATTTTACAAAGCGGTTGCCGAGATCCTGGCATATATTTATCGGCTGATGGGCCGTAAATTGCCTCAGTAGGTCTTTCAGAAGGAAAAGCGGCAAGCCGATGTCCTCCCCATCTCAGGCGATCCCTCTCTCGCGCGTTCGCAAAACGGGCCGCAAGCTGTCCGTGCCCAACATTGGCGAGTTTGCCGTACCGATTGCGGTGCTGGCCATCGTGGTGGCGCTGATTACGCCCATGCCGCGGTTTCTGCTGGACATCATGATTGTGCTCGACATCATGATGTCGGTGGTGGTCCTGATGGTCACCATGTATATTCTGAAGCCGGCGGAGTTCAGCGTTTTTCCCACAACGCTGCTGCTACTGACCTTATTCCGCCTGGCGCTGAACGTCAGCTCGGCGCGCTTGATCTTGCTCAACGGAAACACCGGCACGTCCGCGGCGGGCCATGTCATAGAAGCGTTTGGAAATTTCGTAGTCGGCGGCAACTACATCATCGGCGCCGTGATCTTCCTGGTGCTGATCGCGATTCAGTACGTGGTGATCAATCACGGCGCGGTTCGTATTTCCGAAGTGGCCGCGCGCTTTACGCTGGATGCCTTGCCCGGCAAGCAGATGTCGATCGATGCGGAGATGAATGCCGGCCTGATCGATGAAGCCGAAGCACGGCGCCGCCGCAAACAGCTTGCCTCCGAAGCGGAATTCTACGGCGCCATGGACGGCGCGTCCCGCTTTACCCAGCGCGATGCCATTGCCAGCATTCTGATCACCAGCATCAATATCATCGCCGGATTTCTGATCGGTGTTTTTCAGCACGACATGGAGCTGCGGCATGCGCTCCAGACCTATACCGTGCTGACTATTGGAGACGGTCTGGTGACCGTCATTCCCGCACTGATGATCTCGGTATCGGGCGGTTTAATTGTTACGCGTGCGACATCCGACGAACGGGTGGGCAAACAGTTTCAGAAGCAGTTGTTCGGCAGAACCGAGCCGCTGCTGTTGACCAGCGGCGTGCTTCTGGCGCTGGCCGCGTTTCCGGGTTTGCCCACCGTACCCTTTGTGCTGCTCGGGGGAGGGCTGGGAACCGCGGCCTGGATCAAGCGTAAAAATATCGACACCGCTGTCAAGAAAGAGACGGCGGCGGCCGCTACGGTTCCCTCAAAAGAGAATCTGGATGTGCTTCTCAAGGTGGAGCCGGTGGCGATTGAGGTGGGCCTGGGCTTGGCTTCGCTCGTGGCGGGCGGCGCCACGTCTCCGCTGCTCAAAAAGATTGCGGGCATCCGGAAGCAATTTGCCGGGACGGCCGGTTATTTGTTGCCTCCGGTGCGTGTCACCGACAACCTCTCCCTCCGCTCGCGGGAATACGCGATTCTGCTGAAGGGCAGCGAAGTCAGTAAGTTCGAGTTGCTGCCCGGCAATGAGCTTGCGATTCCCACTCCGAAAGCCGACAAAGCATTCACGGGCCGGCAGACTCACGAACCGGCGTTCGGGCTTCCGGCGCTCTGGATTCCGGCCGATCGGGTGGATGCCGCGCGTGCCGCCGGATACACGGTGGTCGATGCGGTGAATGTGATTGGCACTCATTTCTCGGAAGTGATTCGCCGGCATGCCTGCGAGATGCTGTCTCGCCAGGATACGAAACTGTTCTGCGACCGCGTCAACGAGGAGCATCCCAAGGTGGTCGAAGATTTGGTCCCGAAACTGCTCTCTCTGGCCGCAGTTCAACGAGTGCTGCAAAACCTGCTTCGCGAAAACGTCTCGATCCGCGATGGCGCTTCCATTTTGGAGGCGCTGGGCGAGGCCGCCGCGACCACTAAGAATCCCGTGCTGCTGACTGAATACGTTCGACAGAGCATCCGACGAACCGTCTTGAAGCCCTGCCTGAATCTGCAGGGCGATCTGGCGGCCTATCTGCTCGATCCGTCCATGGAGCAAACGATGGAAGCGGCCGTGCAGCATACCGAACAAAACAGCATTCTCGTTCTTTCGCCTCAGGTGACGCGGGACATGGTCTCCCGCGTCGAGCGGAAGATTGAAAACCGCGAGGGCCGCGCCGTAATTTTGACCAGCTCCGGCGCGCGGCATTTCTTGCGTCAGATGATCGAGAGCTCGTTGCCGCACGTGGTGGTCATCTCCCACAACGAAATACCGTCCGGCGTGAAAGTCGTGTCACTAGGAGTCATTTAAACCGCTAATGCGAATCAAATCTTATTTCGCCCCATCCGTTCAAGACGCCATGGAACAGGCCCGCGTAGAGCTGGGCCCCGAAGCCATGCTCATGAGCTCGAAGAAGACCGGGCCCGAATCGCGCCGCTTAGGCGCTTATGAAGTTGTGTTTGGAATCGCGTTCGATACGCCCCCGGCCGTGCCTGGCCCGCGAGCCGCCCTCGAAAGCGCGCCGGCCCGCGAGAACCCCGATGCCGTGGTGCGGGAGTTGGCCGATCTACGGAAACAGATCGAAAATGTGCGCCGGTCCGTATCGCGGCCGACCTATTCGGGCGCTCGCGGACCGCACTGGCAACCCGAGTTCTCGACTTTGTACGACACGCTTTCAGACGCCGGTTTCTCGGAGGAAATCGCGCGCGAGCTGATCGAAAACGTCGCCTCGCGTATCCCGGGCGGTACTCAGGAGACTACCCGCGCGGCGCTGGGCGAAGGACGACCGATCGGAATCGAGGTTCTGTATGAGCTGGTTCGCGAAGAGATTGAGCAGCGTGTCCGCACGGCTCCGGAGCTGGGAATCTCCGGCGCGGAACAGCGGGTCGTCGCGTTTGTCGGCCCGTCCGGCGCCGGCAAAACAACTTCACTTGTGAAGCTTGCCCTGAAGCACGGCGTTGTGGCACGCATACCGCTTCAGATTCTTTCGACCGATACCCTGCGCATCGGCGGATCCGAGCAACTGGGCGCTTATGCCCGAATCCTGGGAGTGGGATTCCAGACCACCCCTACCCTGGCAGCGCTCGATGTGGCTTTGACAGAGGCGAGAAGCAAAAAGCTACTGCTGATCGATACTCCGGGATACGGTGCAGCCGAAATGGAGGAAGCCTCCGAGCTGAAGACGTTTCTGAAACGGAATCCGCAGATCGAAGTGCAACTGGTCCTGCCCGCGACCTTGCGAGTGACGACCCTGACTCTCATATTGGAGCGTTTCGCAATATTTGCGCCCTCCAAGGTCCTGTTTACGCACTTGGACGAGGCGCCAGAACCCGGCGCGGTGCTCGATTCGGCCATCCGCAGCCAGCTACCTATTTCCTTTCTCGCAACGGGTCAGCAAATTCCTGACGATCTCGAAGAGGCCTCGATCCCGCTTATGACCGATAAGCTGTTCGAGCGCGGAGGGGCAGCCGCGTCCTTTGCCGCTTGAGGAGGCACGCACCATGTATGAATGTGCCACGGTGACCCAAACTCAGGAAGAGCGGGAGGAAATCATCCTCGAGCATCTTCCGCAGGTCAATTGGATCGCACTGCGGATTCACGAGAAACTTCCGCCGGGCATCGAGCTGGACGACCTCATTTCAGCCGGCATCGTAGGCCTGATGGCGGCCGTGGATAAATACGATCCGGGCCACAACTGCTCGCTTAAAACCTACGCGGAATACAAGATTCGCGGCGCGATTCTCGACAGCATCCGCGGCCTCGACGGAATTCCGACGCACAAACGAAAACGCGTGAAACAAGTGCAGGCAGCTATTGCAAAAGCCGAACAGACCTTACATCGGACGCCGGGCGAAGAGGAGATCTCGGCCGAGCTGGGCATCAGCCTGGAGGAATATCAGCACTGGATGCAGGAGTTGCGCGCTGTTTCGCTCGGCAGCCTGGATGTGATCGAAGACGGCGAAGAGGTCAGCCTGTTGAAGTTCGTCGGAGACGATGAGGCGGACTCGCCCGCTCAGATATTTGAGCGGTCCGAGCTCGAACGCGTGATCTCCGATGGCATTCAGAAGATGCCCGAAAATGAGCGCCTGGTCCTAAGCCTGTACTACAAGGAGGAGCTGAACCTGCGTGAAATCGCCGCCATTATGGACCTGCACGTGACGCGCATCTCCCAACTTCGAGCGCAGGGCATCCTGCGGCTGCGCGCTTTTATGCAACACAAATGGCCGAACGGAAGGGGCATTTTTTAGCCGATGACCGCTCTCGATCAGAAATCGCACGCTCTGGAACTGGCCCGTGCTTGGGCGCTCGGCGTGAGCCAGGCCATGCAGGCCCAATCCGGCGAGCCAGCGAGCGCAATCGTGTCGGAAGCAAGCCGGCCCGGCTTGGAAGAGTCGGAAACCCTTCGAAATCCTCGAATACACGTTCGACTGCGGCCCGGGCGCCACGCTGTGGGTCGCGGGTGAGGAGGAGATCGTAGTCCGACTCGTCACCCGCGGCGTAGACGGAGCGGACGCGGAGCCGGACGAGCGCTGGCGGCGCCTCTTGGACCAAGCGGCGCGTTCCGTTCAGAGCAATCTGGTCCAGGGCTCGGGCGGCGTTCCTCGCGGCGAAACCGTGCCTTCGCTTCCTGAAGACGCTGCAAGCATTTTCGACATCGAATTGACGCTTGCGGGCGAAAAAGTCAAGGGTCTGGTTGTAGCGCTTGCCGATCCCTTGATCGAGGCGTGGAAGCCGCAGGCGAGTGGCGCGACCGATGCTGCCGACCGGCCCGCGCCGCCCACTCTCGATGTGTTGCTCGATGTCGAACTGCCGTTAAGCGTCTCCTTCGGGCGCACCTTTCTGCCGATACGCGAAGTTTTGAAGTTATCCACCGGCTCCATCGTCGAGCTGAATTGTCCGGCCAATGAGTATGTGGAGGTGATTGTGAACAATTGCGCGGTTGCGCGAGGCGAGGTTGTCGTCGTGGAGGGCAATTACGGAGTGCGCATTCACGAGATCGTCAGCCGGCACGAGCGCCTGCAGCTCCAGCACAAGAAAGGCTCTAATCCCGCCCGGCCCATGAGGATCGGCCAATGAGGGTCGACGCATGAGTGTTGAGTTGCTCGTTCCGGTGATCGTGACAGCGGCCAGCGTCACCTCCGGAATTCTGATGGCGGTGTTGGGAGCGCGGCTGCTGTGGTCCAGAAAGAACGCCCGGAAGCAACAGCACGACCACACTCAGCGTCCGCGACTGGCGGAAACCGTCGTCCAACTGGCCAGCGAATCGAAACGGCTGCAGTCGCGAATTGAAGAGTTGGAAGCCTCGAGGGCTCCTTCGGCCGAGTGGTTTCCCGAGCCGGCGTCGATGCACTTAAACCATCGCGGACAGGTCCTGCGGCTGCATCGGCGCGGCGAATCCGCGCAGCAGATTGCTTCCTCCTTACACCTCTCGCAAGGGGAGGTTCAGCTGATCGTCAAGGTTCATGAATTGAGCCGGGCCGTTAAGGAACCGCAAGAATCAGAGGAACAGACTCTAAATCCTCGACGAATCATCGATAAAGGATACACAGGTCTGCCCGGAGGAGGCAGCAGAATATGACAATTCAAAACACAGACGGCGTAGGCACCGGCTCAAGCTCCAGTATCGTTCAGAATCAGGAAATGAATGTAGTTCAGAACCAGACGAACGGCGCGAGTTCGAGTGTAAATGCAGCGGGTGGGCAGGGACAGGATTTTGTGCAGCTTTCCAACGCCAGCAATCTGGTGGAGTTAGCCAAGGGAACGATGCCAGCCGACAAAACGGCAAAATTCGATGCGGTGAGCGCCCAGATACAGGCGGGCGACTATCACCCCAGCATTTCGAGTCTAAGCCAGGCGTTGGTTCAGGGCCACGTCGCGGGCTAGAAAGAGGCCGGAGGCGCCATGACGGGTGAAGAAGTGCAACGACAGTTGGAAACGGTGGATCGAGATCTCGAGCAAGCCGTGGACCGGCTGATTCGAACACCGTCGCGGATTGCCGAAGTGCAGGAAGAGTTGACGAAATCGACCCGAATCCTGAAGGCGATTCATCGCAGCCGGCCTTTCCTGAAATCCAGCGAAGCCTTGCTCTCCGCATTACGAGTGATCCAGAGCCGCGCCGAGCGCCTCCATTTTCTGTTGGAAGGCGCTGTGACGTTTTATTGCGGTGCCATCTCGAATGCGCGTCTGGAGACCGGCGCGTACACGCCGAATGGCGAACCGCCCGCCGGGCTCACGTGCGGCTACTTGAGATTCGAGGCCTAGGAGGGAATCGCATGTCCACTTTGTTCGCGTCTCTCAACACGGCGAGCAACGCTCTTGATGTTTTGGAGCAGGCCATGGGCGTGGTTCAAAACAACGTTACCAATGCCTCCACGCCCGGCTATGTCACCCAGACCCTGAACCTCAGCGACAGTCTCTGGGGAGGCGTTCAGTCCGATGGCGTATCGAACTCCCGCAATCAATACGCCGAACAGGCGGTATGGAATCAAAACCAGCTTCTGGGCCAATCGGCGCAGCAGGCCTCCAGCCTGTCATCGCTGCAAGCGCTGTTCGACGTTTCGGGCCAGAGCGGGATCCCGGCCGCACTGAGTACCCTCTATTCGGCTTTCTCGGCTTGGAGTACGACCCCCAGTGACGCGACTAATCAACAGCAGGTCCTTACTGCGGCTCAAGGGCTGGCGCAGGCATTCAATCAGTCGAGTTTAAGCATTCAGCAGATCAGTACGCAAACCGACCAGCAGCTCCAAAGCACCGTCAACCAGATCAACCAGCTGACTTCCCAGATAGCCGCCATGAACGGACAGATCCGGAGCGGGGACGGCAACGATGCCGGTCTTCAAACGAATCTTTATAACGATCTTGAAAAGCTCTCGAACCTTACTGCCGTGACGGTCCAGACCGAGGGCGACGGAACTGTCACGGTGCTCATGAACGGCCAAACGCCGCTGGTCCTCGGAGCGACGCAAACCCAACTGGAGGTGACGAATCTCGGATCGGTCGGAGCGCCCAATATGGATGCGCCGCCGTCCGCTCAGATTCTGGCTTCCAACGGGCAGGATGTGACCGAAATCGTCAATGAGGGGCAATTGGCCGCGCTTGTGCAATTTCGAAATGTGACCCTACCGTCTCTCACTGGCGATGGCACTCACCAGGGCAGTTTGAATCAATTGGCGCAGACCATCGCGGACCGGGTCAATGGCTTGTTGACAAGTGGACAGACCGGTTCGGGCGCCGCCGGCATTCCATTGTTTACCTATAATGCGGCCACGCCAACCTCGATTGCCGCGACATTGGCGGTGAATCCAAATATCACCGGGTCCGAGCTCGCAGCCGCTAATCCCGGTCCGCCGGCCGTCGCCAATGGAGTGGCCAACGCCCTGTCGCAGTTGTCGAGCCCCACCAATCCGGCCGACATGCTCAACGGCATGAGCTACACGAATTATTACAGCGACATGGCTGCCACCATCGGCTCTCAGGCCTCGGCCGCTTCCACTGCGCAGCAGACGCAAACACAGTTGCTGACGCAGGCCCAAAACATGCGTGCCCAGGTGTCGGGCGTTTCGCTCAATGACCAAGCCGCCAATCTGCTCGAGTTTCAGCAGGCCTACGAAGCCTCTGCGCAGATGATCAGCACCATCAATACAACTACCCAATCTCTGCTGACCATGATGCAGGGTTTAACGCCATAAAAATCGAATGATAACTGGAATCGCCGCCTCGAACGGAAGCTTTCTTGCCGATCTGAATCAGCTCGAAAATCGGATCAGCCAGACCAGCCAGCAGGTCAGCTCGGGTATCCGCGTGAATCAAGCTTCCGACGATCCATCCGCCATCGCATCTATTCTGGATTACCAGAACCAGATCGATCAGATCACGCAGACCCAGACCAACCTCGATTACGCCAACACCGATGTGAAGACCGCCGATGGAGCGCTTCAAAGCGCTTCCAGCCTGATGAATCAGCTCGTGTCGATTGCGGCCCAGGGAGCCACTTCGACGGCCACCCCGTCCAGCAGGACCGAGTTAGGGCAGCAAGTGCAGCAAATCGAGCAGCAGCTTGTCTTAATCGCCAATACGACCGTGCAAGGGCGCTACATCTTCGGCGGCGACCAGCCGACCATCCAGCCCTATACCTTCGATTGGAGTAGTCCCGACGGCGTCGTCGCCAATTCAACGCCGACAAACACTGCGGTGATTGCCGATGCGAGTGGCAGCACGATTGTTCCCGGCTTGACTGCGCAACAGATCTTTGACGCACAAAACGCGGGTGGCGGCGCGGCTCCTAACAACGTCTTTGCAGCGGCCTATTCACTCGGCCAGGCGCTTCTGAGCAACGACCAGCCCGGTATCCAGAACGCCACCACCGCCATTAGTGCAGCGGCGACGCAGGTCGCACAATCGAACGAGTATTACGGGAATACTGAGACTTGGATCGGCCAGGCGACCACCGACGCCGCGAGCCGCCTCACCAATCTGCGAACCGCGCTGAGCGGTCTTCGCGATACCGATGTGGCGCAAGCCGCCACCGAGCTTCAGACCGATCAGACCGCGCTCGAGGCAGCGCTGGCCGCGCACGCCAGTCTCGACAATCGGACGCTCTTCAGTTTTCTGGGCTGACAAGCGTCATCAGCCCCGGACGCGACTGCCTTCCAACGATCGTTTAATGTTCGGCCGGGAAATTAATGTTCGGCTAAGAGATCGCTTACGGCAAATGCCCGCTTCTTGCCTCTTCCGACGATGTGTCCGCGAAACAGGCGGCGTCCATTAAAGACCAGATCGATCGGGGCCTCGATCGGCAAGTCGAACGTAACCACGTCGCCAACCTTCAGCGAGACCAGATCGCGCGCGCGAATCTGTTGATCGAGAAGACGCGCATCGGTCTCGATGCGAGCCGGTCGGATCGCTTCGAGAACACGAGATTGTTCCTCCAGCGTCGGCTCGCTCCGCCGTGTCGGATGCTGATGGTCGAACTTTTTCCGCATGGTTTTGATCATCAGCGAGGGCATGGCGATATTCATGAACCCAATGCTTTCGCCCACCCGCAGCTCGATCGTGACGGCGAGCACCGCTTCATTCAAAGCGATCACCTGCAGGAATTGCGGTTCCTTGTTCACGG
The DNA here is from genome assembly GCA_963722935.1 of uncultured Acidobacteriaceae bacterium. Classification (GTDB taxonomy): domain Bacteria; phylum Acidobacteriota; class Terriglobia; order Bryobacterales; family Bryobacteraceae; genus Bog-105. The sequence goes on from CAVROY010000008.1 coordinate 973,091, forward strand.
ACTGGATGGTGAAATCGATCAGCGTGACACTCTTCCAGGCTTCTCTGAGATCGTGAACCATGATGCGAAACAGGCCGTCCATCAAGACCTGCTCGATTTCGGTGACTTCCCGCTGAATTCCGAGCGAGATTTTGCCGCTGCCGCCCAAAAGCAGCTCGAGAATCGGGAAGACGACCGCCGGGTTGATTTCCAGAATGGCAGTCCCCTCGTATGGCGTCAGGCCTAAGCAGGCCATGCAGGTGGTAGCGGGCAAGCGCTCTATAAATTGGCCGTAAGAGAGCTGCTCGACGCTGACCAGACTCATCGATAAGTACGTCCGGAGATAGGCCGATAGGCTGGAAACCACACTCCGGACAAAGTTTTCATGCAGTACATGAATGGCACGGAGTTGGGATTTGGCGATGCGATCGGGCCGCCGGAAATCGAACGCATCACTCGTGGGGTTGAGCGCGTCGAACGATCCGTCGGCCTCGGCTGCCTCCATCTGGTCCATTCCAATTTGGCTCATCGGAATACGGCAAGCAATTACCTCGCCAGCCTGAACCCTGCCGCCTCAGGTTGTCGGCTGTGAGGCGGAATAGCCGAATCTTCTTGATAATTGTGCCGAATAGAAGGATATGATCCACCTGACGCGACTGAATCGCGTGCCGCTCGTCGTCAATTCGGATCTGATCGAACATATCGAAGTCACCCCCGACACGGTCATTGCGTTAACAACCGGCCAGAAGTTTCTAGTACGCGAAACGGCCGACGAGGTAGTGGACCGCGTCATCCGGTTCCGGCGCTCGCTACTCGATGGACTGCCGGCCTATCCGTTCCAACCGGGTTTTACGCCTCCGGGTAAGGAATCCTCCGAACCGGATGACTCGCATGACGATTAAACCCAACCGTGCAGCTAAGGCGGCCGGGTCCGGCAAGGCTGACTTCGCGAGCGTGGCCGGATTGTGCGTTGCCGGCTGTGGGATCATGGGCGGTCTGCTGCTCGAGGGCGGAAAATTCAGCGACGTCGGCCAGTTTACGGCGGCCATGATTGTGGTCGGCGGGACCGCCGGAGCGCTTATGGTGACCACGCCTTTGCCGTTGCTGATATCCGCTGTCAAGAAATTGTCGCACGTGTTCTGGGATTCGACGCCCTCGAACGAAAGCGCCATCGCGCAAATTCTGACCTTGGCCGGGCGCGCCCGCAAAGAGGGATTGGTTTCCCTCGAGCGAGATACCGATTCCATCGCAGATCCGTTCCTGAGAAAGGCCCTCGGTCTGGCGGTGGATGGAACCGATTTGCAGGACTTGCGCGAGATTATGGAGCTCGAGATCGATCTCACCGAGCGGCGCGGCGAGGCCGAGGCCCGAGTCTTCGAAGCGGCGGGCGGGTACGCCCCCACCATCGGCATCATCGGAGCCGTGCTTGGCCTGATTCAGGTCATGAAACATCTGGAAGACATAGAAGGCGTCGGCAAAGGTATCGCCGTGGCGTTTGTCGCGACCGTATATGGTGTGGCGTTGGCGAACGTGTTCCTGCTGCCGGCGGCCAATAAGCTCAAGTCGCGCCTGCAACAGCGAATCCAGATGAAAGAGCTGGTGCTGGAGGGAGTGATCAGCATCGCCGAGGGGTTGAACCCGAAGCTCATCCAAAGCAAGCTGGAAGCCTTTGAAGAAAACGCGGCAACGCGGCAGGCGCAGAAAGAAGGCGTCAAGCTGCGTTCCGTTCCCAAACCGCGCGCGGCGGGAGTGCGATAAGTTTTCATGCGCAGAAAGAAACATCCGCCGCACGAAAATCACGAACGCTGGCTGGTCTCCTACGCGGATTTTGTGACGCTGTTGTTTGCTTTTTTTGTGGTGATGTTCGCCTCTACACAATCCGACAAATCGCGGGCCAAGGCTGTCTCCCAAGCCGTGCGGAACGCTTTGAGCAGCGGCAGTCTGCCTCCCAAGCTGGTGGCTATTTTAGGAGGCACGGTGGGCGAAACCGGACGTGGCAACGCCATGATGCACGGACCCGGTGGCGAGAAGACGGTCAAGCCGGAGGTGAAACCGGAACCGCCAGCTCCGTCGGGCGATCTCGCGGCTTCGATGAAGCTCTTAAACGGGCAGCTTAGCCACGAAATCGAACAGCACGCCATCGACATGCGGCTTGAGCAGCGAGGTTTGGTGATCGGGCTGAATCAGGCCGCTTTTTTCCCGTCCGGAGACGACACCATCAAACCCTCCGTTTATCCCGTCATCGCCAAGCTGGCGGCCGTCATGAACACGCTGCCCAACGCGTTGCGCCTGGAAGGCCATACCGATTCGCTGCCGATCAATACCTCGCGATTCAAGAGCAACTGGGAGCTGTCGGCGGCCCGCAGCATCGCCATGCTCCGGCTGCTCAACGAAAAATTCGGTGTGGCCCAGGGGCGTATGGCCATTGTGGGCTATGGTGATACCGCTGCCATCAATTCCAATGACACGGAAGAGGGTCGCAGCAGAAATCGTCGGGTCGATATCGTAATCCTCACGGAGTACGGCATGCATGTCGAGCCGCAGCAATTGAGTCAACCTTCTCCCCGCCCGTGAGAAAAACTAGAATTCGGCCCTCGGCGTGCGACATGGAAGTCAGCGGCTGTTTTGAAAGTCGCACCAGGCAGAAGCCGGGGAATCCATAATTCAGGAAAAAACATGATTTCATTACAAACCAATGTCAACGCGATGAGTGCTTTACAAAACCTGAGCGTCGATAATCAATCGCAAAGCAAAACCATCCAGCAGCTCAGCTCCGGCTACCGAATCAATAGCAGCGGCGACGATGCGGCCGGCCTGGCAATCGCAAACGGCTACCAGAACGAAGTGACCCAGTTGACCCAGGGCGTCTCGAACGCCAACGACGGCGTAGCGCAGCTTCAGATCATCGATGGCGGGTTGAGCAACATCTCGACGATTCTGAACCGCATGCAAACCCTGGCGTCGGAATCGGCCTCAGGTACCTTCACCGGCAATCGCGTCACGCTGAATCAGGAATATCAGAATCTCCTCGGCGAGATCACGCGGCAGGCGAGCAACATCAACCTGAATAACGGCGGATCGTTCAATAACGAGCTGAGCGTCTTTATCGGCGGCGCGAGCAATGCGTCCAACGCGACCGTCTCGGTCGATCTGAGCGGTGCCAACAGCGCGGTCGATGCCACCAGTCTCGGATTGTCCAGCACCAACGTCCTCGCTGGCGGAGTGGGGATTGCCGGCAATACACAGCGCCTCGATGCGCCAGGCGCGGCCTTCCTGGCCGGCGGCAGCCAGGCATTTACCTTCAATCTGTATACGAGCGGCGGCGCTTCGCAGGTCGTTGCTACGGTGAACGGCGGAGTCGGCGGCCTAAGCGAGACCGGTGTGCTCAGCTCACTGAACGGGAAGCTGAATCAATACGGCATCACGGCGAGCGTCAACGGCAACGGACTGCTGGAGTTCAGCGGTGCGACGGCCTTTACCCTCTCCGCGGCGGCGGGCAGCGCTGGAACCGCATTGACAACCGCCGCCGGCACGGCAACCAATACGTCTAATTACACGATCAACGGCCAAGCCGTTTACGCCCCCACAGCCCAGACCCTGCAGTTCCAAACTAGCGCGGGCTCAGCTAGCGTAACGATTGGGGCCACTGATCCTCTCGCAACTGCGATTTCAGAGATCAACTCGCAAACCGCCAACTTGGGCGTTTACGCCGTTGTGAACGCTGCAGGTACCGGAATTTCGTTCCAGGGTGCGAACAGCTTCTCGGTAAACGCGAGCGCTGCCGGAACATTTGCCGCGGCCGGCAATAATGTTGCAGCCGCTCCGACAGCAGGCACCAGCACGAACGCCACCGCCGCCATCACCGCCATCGCCACGGCGATTCAGAATCTGGGTCTCGTCCAGGGACGCGTCGGTGCTGGCGAAAACCAGTTGAACTACGCCATCAACTTGGCGCAGTCGCAGATCACCAACGTCTCAACCGCGCAAAGCGATATCAAAGATGCCAACGTCGCCGCCGACGCCTCGAACCTGACCAAGTCCCAAGTTCTGGAGCAGACCGCCATCGCGGCTCTCGCCCAGGCCAATTCTCAGCCGCAGAATATTCTGAAGCTGCTGCAAGGATAATCGCCCGTTAATCGACCAGGGCCGGTCTCAAAAGGACCGGCTCTCCCTTTTCGAGCTAGTTTATGGGAACCAGTTTAACCACCCCGGCCAGTTTTAGCAGTTCCTACGCCTCACAGCTCCAGTTGGCCATCACCGACGCGGTGAATGCCGCGTCCGCGCCCATGAACCAGCTTGAGACCCAGCAAACCGCGCTCGGCGGCCAGCAGAATGAGCTGCAGAGTCTATCGAACGATTTCCAGTCTCTCCAAACGGCCATCGACTCCATCAATAACGCGTCCGGCACGAATGCCTATTCGGCGACGGTGAGCGACAACTCGGTCGCGACCGCCGCCACCAGCTCCGGAGTCATGGCGGGCACGTATTCGCTCGACGTCACCAATGCCGGCGCCCAGACGAATACGATGAGCATGAACGGATTAACCGTCGTCACCGATCCGAGCAGCGGCAATATCGATTCGAGCACGACCTACACGTTGAGCGTCAACGGGCAGAATTACGCCATCACGGACACGGGAGGCTCGCTGAACGGGCTGGCGCAAGCGATTAACGCGAGCGGGGCGAATGTGCAGGCGACCGTGGTCAATGTCGGCGGCAGTTCTTCGCCCGATTACCGGCTTTCCGTCCAGGGCCTGGGTTATTCGCCCGACTCCATCCAGTTGAGCGATGGAACCAATAATCTGTTGAATACGCTCTCTCCCGGGGCGTATGTCGCCTATCAGGTAAATGGCCAGCCTTCGGTGCCCATCGATTCCGATTCCCGGACGCTCACGCTTTCTCCCGGACTTTCGGTAAACGTCACGGGAGCGGGAAACACCACTGTCACGGTGAGTCAAAGCGCTTCGGGCATTGGCAACGCGCTCAGCTCTTTCGTGAACGCCTACAACACGGCCAGCGCCGATCTTGCCAAGAACAGGGGTCAGAACGGCGGAGCGCTTTCGGGCCAGAGCATCGTTTACGACCTTCAGAATGCGCTCAATGGCCTGGCGAGTTACAGTACGGCAGCCGGCAATATTTCATCGCTTGCCAATCTGGGCGTCAGCTTCGATCAGAATGGCAACCTGCAGTTCGATCAGAGCACATTCAATCAGGCTTCCGCGAGCGATGTGACGAACTTCTTCGGTACGGAATCGACGGGCGGATTCCTGAAAGCTGCAAACAACGTCATGAGCGGTATCGACGATGCAAGTACTGGATTGCTGACCCAGGCGACGCAGTCGCTTACTACCGCCATTTCGAACATCGGAAATCAGATTTCCGCCGATCAGCAGAACGTGAGCCAGCTTCAACAGAGCCTTACCGCTCAGATGTCGGCGGCCGATGCGACCATCTCGTCGCTGCAACAGCAAGTATCCGAGATGACCACTCTGTTCAGCGACATGCAGACCCAGTTGAGAGCGAGCAGTGCTTGACGAACTCGCCGGCGAGCTTCAAAACGCGATCGCATCGGGCAATTTCCAGGCTGCGCAGCAGCTCGCAGAGAAGTATGGAAAAAACGTGCAAATGCAGATTCAGTCGGCAGCCGATGCGCGTGACCGTGAGCGGATTTGGAGCGACGCGCTTCAGGTGCTTCAGCACCACCTTGTCTTGACCCGTATCGTGCGCTCGCACATCGCCGCCCGTCTACAGACCGCCGCGGGTCAGGTTGCCTACCATCCCGCTCTACGGGACCGGCATACCTGGCGCCTGGACGTCTAAGCGTCATTCGTCCGCCAGTCACTCTCCTGGGCGCGTCAATATTTTGCCGGAGCGAACGGCAGTTTCCATTGCGAAACCACCATTTGCATTGGCATGAAAGTTGCTGGAGCGTAACTATCAATGCTCGATCCAGTGGCCCAAAATCTTGAGCAATACATGACCTTGATGAGCGCACGGCAAAAGCTGGTTGCGTCTAACATCGCCAACGCGGATACTCCGGGCTACCGAACGAAGGATATCGATTTTCAGACAGAGCTGCAGAATGCCGTCTCCGGGATGCCGCCGTTCGCGCACGACGTTTCCGGATTGACCGTGAAGAACGATGGAAACAACGTCAGCCTCGACCGCGAGGCGCGCTTGCTCGCCGAGAATGCGCTGCGTTTTAATATCGCGTCCAACCTGCTGCGATCCCAAATCAAAATCGTGCGAATGGCCATCGAAGGCGGAGGTACAGCGTCGTCATGAGTTTGTTCTCCACAATCGACGTTAGCGCTTCGGGCATGTCGGCCCAACGCCAGCGCGCTCAGCTCCTGGTTGAAAATATCGCAAATGCCGATACCACCCGCACGGCGGAAGGCGGCCCCTATCGCAGGCGCGATGTCGTGTTCCAAAGCACGCCCACGACCTCGCCGTTCTCGTCCGTTTTCGAATCGCAAATCGGTACCGGCGGCAATGGAGTCGCAGTCAGCGATGTGATGGTCGACAACAGCGATCCCGACCGCCGCTATATGCCCGGCCATCCCGACGCGGATAAGGACGGCTACGTTTCCTTCCCTCGCGTCAATCCGGCCGAAGATATGGTGGACCTGATGGGCGCCTCGCGTGCCTATCAGGCCAATGTCTCGGCTATCTCGGCCGTCAAAGACATGATCCAGCGATCGATTGATCTGTTCCGCTAGTCATGACAGTCCCTATTTCGTCCATCCCCCCGATCACCCCAATCGAGGCGCCGGGCCTCCAGCCGGCAGCCGCTTCCGGGGCTGAATTCCAGAAAGTGCTTCAATCCGCCATCGGCCAGGTGGAAGGCTCGCGCGCTACGGCAGATCAAGCTGCGCGAAACTTTGTCTCGGGCCAGGATCAGGAGCTGCATTCGACCATTCTGGCTACACAAAACGCCGAGCTTCAATTCGAAATGTTCATGCAGGTGCGCAATAAAGTGGTCTCCGCATACGAGGAAATCATGCGCATGCAGCTTTGACTCGCTCGGATTGACCGAAATCCATGGATCAACTGACCAAGCTCCTCGCTGCACTCTCGGTTCGCCAGCGCTTCGGTATCATCATCATGGCCATCCTGGTCGCAAGCGGCATCGCGGGACTGGTGCACTGGAAACATGAGAGCGATTTTCACCCGCTGTTCACCGCCATGGCGCCCGAAGATGCCGCGGCCGTTATTCAGAAACTCAAAGAGACCGGCATCGAATACCGCCTTGGCGAAAACGGCAGCTCGGTGCTGGTGCCCGAAGCGAAAGTAGACGAGACACGCCTGGAGCTGGCCGGCGCCGGCCTCCCGAAAACGGGTCGCGTGGGCTTTGAGCTGTTCGATAAGACGAACCTCGGCATCACGGACTTCACCGAGCATGTCAACTACCGGCGCGCGCTCGAAGGCGAGCTCGAGCGCTCGATCCGAAGCCTCAGCCAGTTGCAGCAGGCGCGCGTGCACATCACTTTTCCGAAGGACTCGATCTTTCTGGATTCGCGCGAGCCGGCCAAAGCCAGTGTCCTGGTCAACGTGCGGCCCGGAGCCACGCTCCTGCCTCAGAATGTCCTCGCCATCACGAACCTGGTTGCGAGCGCGGTCGAGGGTCTGAATCCCGATTACGTTTCTGTGGTGGACATGCAGGGAAACCTGCTGAGCCGCCCGCGTAAATCGCCGTCCGACGATCTAGCCACCGATACGCCGCTCGATTTCCGGCATCAGGTCGAAAAGGACCTTACCTCGAAAGTGCAAGATACGCTCGAGCCCTTGATGGGTGCGTCTAGATTTCGCGTGGGCGTCTCGGTCGATTGCGATTTAAGCACGGTTGAGCAGAGCGACGAGACGTTCGATCCTACCCGCTCCGTCATGGTGAGCATGCAGCGATCCGAGGATGTGGCGGCCGCGCCGCAATCCGCTGGAGTGCCGGGCACACAATCGAACACGCCTCGTCCGGCGCCGCGCCCGGCCGTTGCAGGTTCTACGAATTCACGAAAAACCGAAAACGCTGCGTACGAGACAACCCGTACTGTGCGGCACAGCAAAACTCCCCAGGGCAGCATCAAGCGTATCTCCGCTTCCGTTCTACTTGATCAGGAGGTGCAGTGGACCGGCAAAGGAAAGCAACGTCACCGCATACTCGTGCCTTTGAGCGCGGAAAAGATGAAAGCGATCCATGATCTCGTGGCCGGCGTGCTGGGAATTACGCCGGACCGGGGAGATCAGCTTATCATTGAAACCCTGCCTTTCGAGCAGACTCTGGTAGGCGATCAGGAGGATTCGGAAAACAAGGCGCCGCCCTCGCCCAAATCCAAACTTCCCTCCTGGCTCAATCAGCGCGTCCTGATAGGCGGCGGAGCGATGCTGCTGCTTGCGATGATTGCGATCCCGTTCCTGTTGCGGCGCAAGAAGCCGATGGGAGTCGAAGCAGGCGCGAAGGCTCTTCCCACCGCCCGTGCCTCCGACCCGGAAACCCGGAAAGCGGATCCCGCACTGGCTCCCCATACAGAAGCCGAGCCACTCGTGCAGGCGCTTCAGTTGCCGCCGCCCACCAAAAAAATTGAGGTTCTCCGCGAGCACCTGAAGCAAAGCGTTAAAAAGGATTCCGAGTTCACCGCCACGATTCTGCGAGGTTGGCTCGAGGAAGATTCGCAGTAGCCGGGCGGGCACGTTACGGAACATATGGCTCAAAGCTTACCCGCCGCCGAAACTCCGACCCTGACTGGCGTGCAAAAGGCCGCGGTATTACTCGTCACGCTGGGAGAGGAATCGAGCGCCGAGGTCCTCAAGCATTTTAGTGAGGACGAAATCGGTCTCATCGCCCGCGCCATCGCCCGTGCGCCGAACATCAGTTCGCAACAGGCCGAAACGGTGCTCGACGAATTCCACAAAATGACGATCGCACAGGATTTCGTCGTCAGAGGTGGCGTCAACTATGCGCGCAAAATGCTGACCAAAGCGTTTGGGCCGGAGTCTGCGAAGAAATTGATCGATCGCTTGATGAAAGCGATCGGAAGCGATGGAGACGATTTCGATGTCCTGCAACGCGCAGATCCGCAACAGCTCGCAAAATTTATTCATAACGAACATCCGCAAACCGTGGCGCTCGTGCTCTCGCATCTGAATTCAACCCAGGCTGCCTCGCTGCTGACTTCGCTCCCGCAGAAGCTTCGCTCGGATGTTGCCGTCCGGATGGCTACTCTGGACCAGATCTCGCCGGAGGTCATCAATAAAATTGCACACGTAATCGGGCAGAAGCTGAAAAGTCTGGGCGAATTCAGCCGCGAATCGTATGGGGGCGTGCAAGCCGTCGCCGACATGTTCAACCGTCTTGATTCGGGAAGCAGTAAGACGATTCTCACCGATATCGAGCAACAAGCTCCGCAACTGTTCGAGACAATCCGCGAGCTCATGTTCGTATTTGAGGATCTGCTGCTGATCGATCAGGGCGGGGTCAAGGAGATTCTGGCGAAAGTGGACCGCAAAATTTTGACCGTAGCGCTGAAAGGAACAAGCGGGCAATTGCAAGACCACCTTTTCGGCTCGATGTCTCAGCGCGGCGCCGAAATGCTCAAGGAAGATATCGAGGCGCTCGGACCAATTAAGATTCGCGATGTGGAGACCGCTCAGCAGCAGATCATCAGCGTGGTGCGTCAGCTTGAAAGCGAAGGCGTAGTCAGCCTCAAGGGAACCGTGGGTGAGCAATATGTTAGTTAAAGTGGCCGGACAGCCGCAGCTTGCCAGACCGGTCGTCTGGCGGCAGGTCTCGAGCAGTTCGGACGCCTCGGCGCATTTCTCATCCGCGCAGTCGCCTCCCGGTGAAACAGCCGAGCTGAAGCGGCGAATCGCCGAGCTCGAGCAGTTCCATGCCAATGAACTCGCCCGGATGAGGCAGGACGCCTTTGAGCAGGGATTCCGCCAGGCCCGCGAGGAATCTGCGCTCGAAGTGAAAGCCGCTTCCGAACGGCTGGCGCAACTGGTTGCCGATCTTCCCGCATTGAAGAAAAAACTGCGCGCCGAAGCCGAAATGGATCTGCTGAAGCTGGCGCTTGCCATCGCCCGCCGCATTCTGCATCGCGAGCTGCTGACAGATCCCGAGGCCATGCACGGCCTGGTCTACGCGGCTCTCCAAAAACTGCAAAAACGTGAGATCTTGCGGGTACGCGTCTATCCGGCCGGCTCCGAAGCCGTCCGCTCCTGCCTGGAGCGCATGGGCGTCACCTCGGTCGAGATCGTGCCCGAGCCTTCGCTGAAACTTGGCAGTCTGCTCATTGAAACAAGTGCCGGCGAACTGGACGCTGCAGTGGACACGCAGCTTCAGGAAATCGAGCGCGGCTTTGCCGATCGCCTATATCTACGATGACCGCCGATCCATCCATTGATCTCAGCCATTACATTGCTGGCTTAAACGGATCCGATTTGTTTCGTTGGCGCGGCGTCATTACCAACGTCACCGGCTTCGTGATTGAATCGCAAGGGCCGGCCGCCCAGATCGGAAGCTTCTGTGAGATTCACACTTCGAACAACAAACTGATTCGCACCCAAGTGGCGGGTTTTCGAAACGGGCGTATTCTTTCTATTCCGCTCGAAGAGATCGATGGCCTGGAGGCCGGCGATTCCATCTATGCACGTCCGCAAGATGCGCAGCTTTCCGTTGGTCCGGAGCTGTTAGGCCGTGTCCTGGATGGCTTCGGACGGCCGATGGACGGCGGGCCGGCGATCAAGGCCGAGCACAAATACAATCTCTTCGCAGCTCCGCCCGGTCCGCTCGAACGCGAACATATCACTACCCCGCTGGTCACCGGAATACGCGCCATCGACAGCCTGCTTCCCTGCGGGCTCGGCCAGCGCATCGGCATCTTCGGCGGAAGCGGAGTCGGAAAGAGCACCTTACTCGGGGCCATGGCCAGGCAGAGTTCTGCCGACGTCTCCGTCATTGCGCTGATCGGCGAACGCAATCGCGAAGTTCGCTCGTTCATTGAAAACGAGCTGGGGCCGGAAGGTCAAAAACGCTCGGTCGTTATCGCCGCTACTTCGGATCGCCCAGCCCCGCTACGTATTCGCGCCTGCTTTGTCGCGCTAGCCGTGGCTGAATACTTTCGAGATCAGGGCGCTAATGTGCTGCTGGTGATGGATTCCATTACGCGTTTGGCAATGGCTCAACGGGAGATTGGGCTGGCCGCCGGTGAACCTCCCAGCCAGAAGGGATATACGCCCTCCGTGTTCGCGATTCTCCCGAAAATTTTTGAGAGGGCCGGGTGCTTCAAGCAGGGAAGTATAACCGGATTCTTCACGGTTTTAGTGGAGGGCGATGATTTCAACGAGCCGATCGCCGACGCCGCGCGCGGCATTCTCGATGGGCACATCATTCTCTCCAGACAACTCGGATCTGCCGGGCACTACCCGGCCGTCGACGTGCTCGCCTCGATATCCCGCGTGGCGCGCGATGTCGCCACTCCCGATCATCTGGATGGTGCGCGCAAAATGCGTGAAGCGCTGGCTGTCTATAGTCATTCGGAAGACCTCATCCAATTAGGAGCGTATGTTTCAGGATCGAACCCCAAGCTCGATTCGAGCATTCGCGTGCGCGAGCGTATCATGCAGTTTCTGCGCCAGGAGCCCCGCGACAGGGCCGATCTGACGGATACCTTGAAGAGCCTGTCCGAGATAACCTGCGCGCTGTAAAGGCCGGGAGCGGGTGAGCCGTGAAACGATTTGAATTTCGATTGAGTGCGGTGCTTCGGTTGCGGCAGGCTCAACTCGAGCTGGAACAGGCAAAATTGCAGCAACTTGCCGCTGAGCATGCCCGCCTCACCTCCGCTCTCGCGGCCGTAGGAGTGGAACGATCCGAGGCCAAGGCGTTCCTTTGCAGTCGCAGCGTTTTGGACACCACGGAATTGCGCAACGTTTCCGCCTTTCTGCTTGGAACCGATGCGCGAGCCGGAATGCTGCGTCGGCGGCTGCAGGAAGTCGCACAGCTCATGGAACAGCAGAGAAAGCGCGCCATCGAGGCGGAACGCAAGGTGCGGCTGTTGACCAAATTGCAACACAAACAGATGCAGGAATGGAAGCGCCTGGCGGACTCGGAAATGGAAGCCCTCGGACAGGAATCCTGGCTAGCGGCCAGACATAGTTGACGGGAAACCTAACCCCGCTGACAACCGTAGTGCGGCGTGGAATAGCGCTATCTATGCTGGTGGTCCAGGATTCGTCGAGTTAAGAAAATGACTGCGAAATTGTCCGATCGCGCGGGGTCGGGTCGATGAGAACTTACAGTCAAAATATCGACGTGGCGACACGTCCAAGTTGACATAAGGAATCGTGCAACCAAAACTGCTCTGGATGGACGGTGACTCCTCAGCCTCGGATTTAGAGGTTGGCGAAGCTGTGCATGGCCTCGAGGTCGTGCATGAGTCCTCGCTGAGCGAAGGATTACGGCGCCTGAATACGGGTGAATACTCCCTGGTCATCATGAACGTTTCTTCCTTTGGTAGTAAGAGCGAGAACGCGCTGGACGAAGTTTTGCATCACGATCGCCGCTTTCCCGTCATTGTCCATGCCCCGGAAGGAAGCATCGACGATGCGATTCGCTTCACCCGTCATGGCGCGTTTTACGTGCTGCTGGGAAAAATAGAGCTGTCACGTCTGGATCAGGCCGTCAAAACGGCGGTCGAGCGGTGCGGCTTGAGGGCTCATCCCGATTTAGATGCGCAGCCTTGGCGTGGCCTGGTCATCGGGCAGAGCCGGGCCATGCAACACACCTTCGATGTCATCCGGCTGATCGCATCCAAGAGGGTGACAGTCCTGATCAGCGGCGAAACCGGGACCGGAAAAGAAGTGATCGCAAAAGCCGTTCATGCGGCGAGCAAACGCTCGACACGCCCCATGGTGTCCATCAACTGCACCGCGCTTCCGGCAAGCCTGATCGAAACGGAGCTATTCGGACATGCCAAGGGAGCGTTTACCGGGGCACATGGAAGCCGGATCGGGCGCTTCGAGCAGGCGCACCGCAGCACGATTTTTCTCGACGAAATTGGAGACCTGCCGCTGGACGCGCAGGCCAAGCTGTTGCGCGTGTTACAGGAGCAGGAATTCGAGCGCGTGGGCAGTTCGGAAACTGTACGGGTCGATGTCAGAGTTTTGGCTGCATCGAATATCGATCTGGAGCAGGCCGTCAAGGACCGGCGCTTCCGCGAAGACCTGTATTACAGGCTGAATGTCGTGCCGATCCGTATTCCGCCGCTTCGTGAGCGCCGTGAAGATATTCCTCTTCTCGTGGAGCATTTTCTACAAAAAATTCAAGCTGCGGAGGATGCACCGGCCAAGCGCATCAGTCCCGAAGCTGTCGAGTTGTTGATGGCACTCGATTGGCCGGGCAATGTACGCCAGCTCGAGCACGCCATTCACAAAGCAGTTGCCTTAAGCGGTGACAGACGGCTTCTGGTTCCAGGCGATTTCACCGAGCGCCGCCATCTGGAGAGTTCCGCAAAACCGCAGCCCTCGGCGCCGGCAATATCGATGCCCAGCGACGGCATCGACTTTGACGAAGTTGTCGGCAGTTTCGAGCTCTCGCTCCTGAATCAGGCGCTTCTCGCTTCCGGTGGCAATAAAGCGCGTGCGGCGGATCTGCTTCGGATCAAGCGCACCACGCTGCTCGCCAAAATAAAGGCTCACGAACGGCGAGGCGTAGAGTCGCCCGGCAGCGGCACGAACCTCGCTCCGCCGCGGCCGACCGCTCTTATTTTCGAGCGCGACGGGTCCGTACGCAAGCTGATTGCAAAGACCCTCGAGCAGGAAGGCTACCGTATTCTTGAAGCGGCGAGCGGGCCCGCTGCAATCGAGCTCTTCCAATGCTGGGATACCCACATCAACCTTCTGGTGACAGAAATAGCTTCCGCTGATAAATCGAGCGGAGATGCCAGCGCGCGTTTGCGAAGCCTGGCGGTCGATTTGCCGGCGATTCTCGTCTGTCATCACCCCCGCTTACGGGATTTCGAATGTAACGGCCCCAAGACACAGCTCCTGCAGCGCCCTTTTGCCCCTGATGAGTTGCTCTCCGCCGTAAAAGCAATCGCCAGTGAATCGGTCCCGCCATTTGCGGTCTGCGCGTGAATTTCGTTTCCAGCTATTCTCTATTTCTTCTACACGCAACGCGTACGCGTTTCGCCAAACAGTGGAGATCTGCACACCCTCACGCAGATCTCCGTATTATCCACACTCTCCGGCGATGTTGACTCGAACTCGATTTTGTAAGTAGAGCCGAACGCACCATAGAGGGCCAGTAGGCTTCGCTGGCAGGATTCAACCTCGGGCCGGCAGGCGACAAATGCTCCGCCGGTGATCTCGGCCAGTTCCATCAGCGACGTGCAGGCTTGTGGACACACGACATGAATTTTCACGCCGCGGCTGAGCGCAGTATCTTTGAGACTCGTCAGAAGCTCGGGTGTGAGGACCGCCGATCCGGACGATTCCGCCACAATGGCATGCAATCCATACCGGTTGCTCGCAATTCCGCTACCGACAAAAGGCGGCAGAGTTAGTGCGAGCTCAATGGCTTTTCCCAACGGGATGGTCACCGGAGACTGCGCTTGTGCAGCAAAGAAATCCTCTAAATCGAGCGAATTTCGTACGAACTTTGTCGCCTTGGGCAGAAGCCCGCGTGGATCGGAGGCGATCGCTTTCGAGCCGCTCGATGCGCGGGAGTCGTATTCCAACAGCGCCCAATAGTCCATCCGGTCCTTCCGTTTGAACAGCTGCAAAAAGAAGCTGCGCCAACGGTCGCGAAGGTTCGCTCCCGCGGCTCCAAGGCCAGGCGCCACAAAAGCGAAACTCATCAGGTCTGGTCGAGCCTCACCGCTAACCGTGTAGTACTCGACCAGCGAGGAGCCACGCAGGATGCAGAAATCCGTCGGGACGAATGCAAGGATTCGACTGCTCTGTTGTGAAACCACGCCCATTCGCATTACCTGCGAAGTGCAATTGACGGCATTTCCCTCGGGACTCTTACTCTCAGAAATCGCCGGAAAGGCAACCTGGCGAGACATGCTCCCACGCTCTTTGGAAAACACCACGAGCCGAAGCTCTTCAATCGTTGCCGCTGCAGTGCGCGCATCCAGCTTGGAGACCGCGAGTGTCGCATTTTGTTTGACTAACGGATCTGCGCTATCCAGCAGCGGCAGCAAATACGGCCGGAACCGCGCGTCGCCTGTTTCGCCAATGACCCAAGCCGCGGTTGCACGATACCTGTCCTCAGAATGCTTAGTCATCGCAGTAATCAGCGGTATGGAGCCGGACTCGCCCTGCCGGTATAACGCAAGGAGTGCGTTGCCGGCTACGCGATTCGAGCGATCCTGGCTGGCGTCCCACAGCAGCGAGCGTAAGCGATCCGGCGCCCCCGGCTTCCAAAGGGCTTCGAGAGCATTGGCGCGAACGCGGTCATCGGTTTCCTTGCGCGTTTGTTCGATCCACTCATATTGCTGGCCCACTTTCCCGATCATGAGCGCCGCTTTGGATCGCAATTTGGCGCTGGGATGGTTGATCAGACGGCTCGCCACGGGAAGCAAGCGCGAGGTGTTGCCATTTCCCGCGAAAATGCGCAAAAAGCGCAACCCCCACTCGGGATTCTCCAAGCTAAGGCCGCTGACCGCATCCGGGCCGAATAGCTCTCGAAAGACGGTGATCTCGACAGACGGCTCGATTTTGCGCAGCCGGTCGGCAAGCGAGCATGCCTGTTGTTCGTCGAGGAAGGAAGGATCGCAAAGGATGCGTGTCAGTATCTTGCTGCCCGAAATAAGCCATAGAACGTGCCGCAGTCCGGGACCGTCCTTCAGTTCGCGCAGCGCTGCCGCAAGCTCCGTGCATACGGCCGACGGATCCTCCTCGATCCAATTCTTTAACGTACTCGCAGTTCCGGCGGGATTCGCTTCGAATTGATCCAGAATGCGGACGATCGCGGGCACGTCATCTTATCGACAAATGCCGGGTGGAGTTCTACTATGGAAGGTTTAGGGTCATGGCCAAGTCAGTTCCCGTATACCCAACGATCGGCAAGTAAGAAATTCAGCAGTGAGCAGAGTGCGATGGCGGCCATGGTCGCGGGCAGTATAGGTGCGTTGAGCCGTTCTACGAAACAGTAGATCAGCAGCGTGTTCCCAAATATGGAAATCAATCCGTTCCCAAACTGAAATCGCCAGAGCCGGACCAGTTGTTGCGGACGACCATTTGTGTTTCGGTCGCGCCACGTGAAGCGCTGGTGCCAGATGAAGTTGTGCAAGACGGCGATCTCCACGGCCAGCGGGGCTGCCAAAACGCCTCGTAGATGAGCGTATTTGGTGAGAAGGTAGGCCGAAATCAGTTGCAAACCGGCGCCTGCCAACCCCACAAAGCTGAATTTCCAGAGACGCGACCATTGCAACCGGAGGCGTTTCACCAAAGCGTTTCCTCTCGGTAGAGCACGACCGTGTGGCGGATCACGGCTGCGAAAGCCATGAGCGCCATTGCAACCGTCGCCGCGGCGGCTCCCACATCAAACAGAAGAAAATGCCAGTTCGCAACGCTCACATAAGGATGCACCAACGCAGCAGCATTTCCGATGGCAAGCAGGATTCGAATCTCCGTGGGGCCAAAGATGCCGTGGGAAAGATGAAAGCGTCCAAGGGCATAAGTCGCCAGGTAACTCTCGATTGAAAGCGCATAGAAACAGAGAAGCATCCCAGCCGCTGCCTGCCAATGCAGATAACCGGAGCAGCCGAGTCCTGCCATCAGGGCTAAAGCGCCAAGTGTGTCGGCGATATGATCGACATAAAAGCCATAACGAGGTCGCTGCTGGTTGCGAACACGCGCGAGAGTGCCGTCCAGGCTGTCTCCCAGCCAGTTCAGGGCAAGAAATAAATTCACTAGCCAAAGAGCGTAGGCGTTTCGCGAGGCCAACGCGTATGCAGCGCCGGCGCATAGTTGTGAAATCAGAGCGAGTGCAGTCAAGTGGTCAGGGCTGATTCCGGCCGGCGTCCGGTGTGCCATCCAAATCAAGAGGCGCCGCTCGAAGACCGCAGTTAGCGAGGTATTGACGCGTAACACGTTCGCGAATCCTGTGGTTGATTTTTCGAAGCTTCATAGATGTACCTTCTTCGCTGGTCTCGCGATGAGCGCGTTTCTTGTTGCCTCAACAGTGAACGCCAAGAATTCGCGGGGCAGGTCCTTGACGATCGGAGCCAGCAGCCAGCCAAGACCCGTCGGCACGCCGCGGGTGAGCGACACCGCATCGCATTCGACCAGCAAACCGTTGGAGAATTGCAGAAAGCTCCAATAAGAGTTCAAGCGCCAGAGAAAACCGTCGTCGTCGCCTTCGCGGCGGCGGCACTCATGCGGAGTTCCAGCCTCATCGATCTGCCAGATGTGTTTGCTGCGCGCGAAGTTATACCCCCTGCTTCCACCAACGAGGCCGGCTTCGACTGTATAAACCGCATCGAGCACGACCGTGACTACCTGCCGTTCTTTGAACCGGATTGCGACGGTCGCGCCTGACCCTTCGCTTGGCAGCAGGTGGCAGGCTTGAACCTGGGGCGAATAATATGCCGGGAAGTGGTCGCAATCCCGCAATAAGTCAGCCAACTGTGCAGGAGTCGCGCCCGGCACAAAGGCGGCGGCGCGCCAATGATGCAGGAGTGCGCCCGTAACCTGCCATGTTCCACCATTCACGGGCTCAATCCTCACGCCACCGGACATTAATTGATGCTCGGCGTCCGCTCGCTTGCTCGGTGGAAGGGTGAGAAACGCCAGGTATGTTTCAGGACGGGCGTGGCGCTGGCTTATTAGCGCTTCAACCTTCCTTGTGTAGCCGTCGAACGCTTGTTCCGCCCCAGGGGTTAGCCGGGCCCCCGAACACAGCTGCGCCGCCAGGAGGAACCGCGCCGCAGTCACAATTTTGAATCGCACTCTTCACCTCGCGTCCGGATCATGGACGATAATGAGCCTCGAGCGCAATCGATGGCCAGTCAAACGATCCGCATTCGCGCCTCATTGTGCAAACGGCTGGCTCATCGGCAGTTATCGCGAGTCCTCTGCGGCGCCGCAAGGCCCCGGTCGCGGCTAAACTGGAATCTATCCATGCCCGAGAGCGCTACGGATCGCATTTTTCACTTCGGAGTATTCGAGGCGACCGAGGCCACGGGTGAGTTGCGCAAGAATGGCACCCGGATCAAGCTCAACTCTCAGCCCTTTCGGGTGCTGATGATGCTCCTGGAGAGACCATCGGCGACAGTGACGCGCGAGGAGATGCGGCGAAAGCTATGGGGTGACGACACCTTCGTCGATTTCGACCACGGCCTGAACACCGCGATCAATAAGATCCGGGAAGCGCTGAGCGACTCCGCCTTGCAACCGCGGTATGTGGAGACGGTCTCCGGGAAAGGCTACCGCTTTATCGCGCCAGTGACGGAACGAGCGCCTCTTTCGAAGCGCGCTGAGGAACTCGCCGTGGCAGCGCCGGCCGACCCGGCGCTATTCGAAAGCGGCCGAATAATGCCGGCGGGAACGCTGCTTGCGACCGCCGATGAGTTGCCCGCGGCTCCCCCGATATTAGTGAAGATTTTGCTGCTGCTCATACAGGCGATGTATCTGGCGTTCTACGTCGGAGCGCTCGCCAATATTCCGGAGATCCACGATATTTTTGTGGATGCAAAACTGCTGCCGGCTCCCGTAATGATGGGGCTGCTGATAACAACCGCCGCAGTATTGATTCCAGTGCGCTTGTTTCTCTTTGCCGCAATTGTGTTCGGTATTCGGCAGCTGCCCTCAAAGTTCGCGAGTTTGCTCCCGGTTTTGCTGCCGTCGGATATTCTGTGGTCGGTGTCTCCGTTCCTGCTCATTCACCATGTAAGCACCGGCCTGGCTCTAGCAATGAGCGCCCCGCTCGTTTATATGCCCTTTGCGCAGCGCTCGCTCATTCTGATGTATGCGCTAAGACTGAGTCGAACGTCGTGAAACCAACGGACGATCACCGTCAACAGACCTTGCGTCCGCGACAGCCGAGGTGCTTCGGCAGATATCGAAAGGCTTCCCCAGGATTAAGGTGTGGCAGGATGGGCGGCTGGTGGGATTCGGAACCGACATGAACCCAAGCCGCACCGTAACTTATAAGACTATATGTTGCCGGGATTGCCAACACTCCCGAGATTGCCAGCGCGGCTTGTCCGATATTGCACGACGACGCAGCTGAACAACGCACGTCCCAACCATCGGTTGCTCCGCAACTGTTTCGTTAGCTGAAGGCCATCCGCGAGGAAGTCTGCCGCGATAAGGGGCATAGCGACGAAAGCTGCGATCGACGGTGGTGACCAGCCCTGGACATATTGAGAGTTGGTCAGGAGAAGTCGCAAAATTCGTGCCGGCGCACGATCATCTACTGTCATATGAATCTGCAGTTGGCGGACGCTACTCCCGCTAAGAGGGTCACCGCCGCGCAGGTCTGCTGTGGGGCTTGAAAGGGGAGCCACGGCTCCCCCAACATGGTCAAAATGGCACCTCTTCGGTAGCAGGACCGGGCATCTGATCGGTGTCTTCGCTCGACCTTTCGGCGCGGTCGAGCTTGCGACTGGATTCGGCACGAACGAACCGGGAGCGGACGTTTTTCGTTTCCGGGTTCTTCTTGGACAGTACGATTGGGTGGTCGCAAATTCCATTTGAGTGTCGGAAAATATTTCTTGATGTGGTGAAATGTTTATGACCGACAGAGGTTGATTTGCCGCTCTCCCGCCGTGATCTGCTCATGTTCTTACCGGCCTTCGCCTTCGCGAAACGCCTGCAGGAACCGCGCTTGCAATTTCCGCCAACTCCACGCGATCGATTGGCAGTCACGTCGTGGCCGTTCCGGGCCTACATGGACAGTCCAACCAATCACGCAAGAGAAGCAAGTGTTCCAGGAATGGACTTGAAGGAATTTCCGGCCTTTGTGGCCAGGAAATTTGGCGTCCATGCCATCAACCCGCTCGCCGATCATTTCCGCTCGACGGACGATGCTTATCTTACTGGCCTTCGCGAGGCGGTAGATAAGGCCGGCTCGCACCTCGTCGACCTTGGGCTTGGAGGCGGATATTTCTACGATCCGGATGCCGCGGCTCGCCAGACCGCTACCGATTATGCGCGCAAGTGGATTGATATTGCGGTGAAGATCGGATCTCCGAGCGTGAGGCAGCATTTGCGGGTCAAGCCCGATCAGAAACCGGATTCTGGAATCGCCGCAGAAAGCCTGGGCTCGTTGGCCGAATATGGCGCCAAGCGCAATATCGTTGTCAATTTAGAGAACGACAATGCAATTGCCGAGAATCCGTTTCTGCTGGTCACGATCATCGAGAAAGTGAACAGCCCGTATTTGCGCGCGCTGCCGGATTTCGGCAATTCGCTGACCGGCCACGACGACGACTACAACCAGCGGGCGGTGAAAGCGATGCTCGCACACGCGTGGAATATGTGTCACGTCAAGGATGTGGTGGAAGGCGAAAACGGCGAGATGAAAAGGGTCGACCTGAAGAAGATGTTTGGGCTGGCAAAGCAAAACGCGTACGTGGGCTACTACTCAATGGAGTTCGACACCGACGCGGGCGATCCCATCGCGGGTACACAGAAACTGGTTCAAGAAAGCTTAGAGTATTTAGGCTGAGGAGAGTCCATGGCAGACGAAAAAGAACCAAATCGGCGTGATTTTCTGAGCAGCGGAACGGCCGGGATGGCGGCCCTGGGAGGGCTGAGTTTACTGGCTCGACCGCAGAAAGTGATGGGGGCGAGCGATCGAGTGCGCGTCGCGATCTGCGGACTACACGGGCGCGGTAACGATCACCTGCACAACTATTCGCAAATCAATAATGCACAGATTGCGGCGTTTTGCGATGTGGATGAGAACGTGCTGCGCAAGCGTCTGGCGCAAGTGGACAAGATGGGTCTTCCGAAGCCGGAAACCTATACCGATATCCGGAAACTGCTCGAGGACAAGTCGATCGATGCAATCTCGATCGCCACCCCGAACCACTGGCATAGCTTGATGGCGATCTGGGCTTGCCAGGCGGGCAAAGACGTGTACGTTGAGAAGCCGTGCTCGCACAATCTTTGGGAAGGCAAGCAACTGGTCAAAGCGGCGCAGCGCTACAACCGGGTGGTCCAGCATGGGACGCAAATCCGTTCTGCGGCCGCAATCCGGGAAGCGATGCAAAAACTGAGGGACGGCGCAATTGGCGAGACCTACATGGCGCGGGGGCTCTGCTATAAATGGCGGGATACAATCGGGCGCGCGGAAGCGGAACCGGTGCCCGCGGGCGTCGATTACGATTTGTGGATCGGGCCGGCTCCCCAACACGCGTTCACGAAAAATCGGTTTCACTACAACTGGCATTGGAACTGGTGGTACGGAAACGGCGACATTGGGAACCAGGGGGTCCACCAGGTAGACGTGGCGCGGTGGGGCATGGGCCTGGGATTTCCGAATAAGGTGAGCGCGATGGGTGGACACTTCATGTTCGATGACGATCAAAATACGCCGAATGACCTGAACTGCGCGTTCGAATTCGACCTGCCGGGCGGCAAGCGCCGGATGATCACATTTGAGGTCCGGCACTGGATCACGAATCACGAAGCGGAGATTGGAACTCCGCTGCTCGGAACGCCGGAGCCGAAAAGGTCAACCGCGCAAGCCAAATTAGGGCCATTGGCGGGCGGCCATAACACAGTCGGTAACATCTTTTACGGATCGAAAGGATATCTGGCTATGGGCGATGAAGACGCTGATACATACGCAATCTGGCTAGGCCGCGACCAGGAGCAACAGGTTCCCATGCATGGCGGCAGCGAGAAGGCGCATTTTCAAAACTTCATCGACTGTGTGGCGAGCCGCAACAAATCGGATCTGAACGCGCCGATTGAGGAGGCTCACATTTCCACCTCGCTGATGCATCTGGCGAATGCATCTTACCGGCTGGGAAGGACGATCAACTTTAATCCGAACACACAGGAAGTGATCGGCGACGAAGAAGCCGCAACTCTTTTGCGAGATGGAGACAGAGGATACCGGGCGCCGTTTGTAGTGCCCGAAGAAGTTTAGGGAAGCGGTTTCCACGGTCGCGCCAATCGGTCAGGGCGTACGGACCATCTCCGCAATCGGGCGCGTCGACTGGCGGACGACCACGCGAGTCGGAATCGTGAGGTGCTGCGGCTCGCGATCAGGATTCTGAATACGGCGAAGCACAAACTCCGCCAGATGTTTGCCTAGTTCTTCCGGAAATTCGCGGACGCTGGTCAGGGGAGGATCCATCAGGCCGCCCTCGCTGTCGTTAAAGCCGGCGACGCTGATGTCGTCGGGTATGCTGAACCCAGATTGGCGGAGCGCCTCGTAAATGCCGCTCGCTATCTGATCCGAGCCGGCGAATACTGCCGTCACAGGATCGCGACGCGAGAGGATCGACCGCATGCCCAAGTATCCGAGCTGGCGATCATCGGAGTGAATTTCGCTCAGCCGGGGCTGCAGGCCAGCCTGTAACATGCTCTGCCGGTAGCCTTGGGCGCAGCGTGCGTACCAGGGCAGCTCCACATCGCCAATGAACCAGATGTCGCGATGGCCGTCGGCGATAAGCTGAGAAGTGAGATCAAACGCGCCCTGCACATCATCGGAGTACACCGCATCGAACTCGCTGAGATTCCAGTCGCCGATGACGTTATTGCCGAGCACCGCAAACGGAATTTCGCGTTCGCGCAGAGCATTGAGCATGTTCGATGAGTTTGTTCCGCCGAGAATCATAGCGCGAACGATCCCGCGTTGGTTGAGAATCTTCGGAAGGTGCAGTTCTTTGGACGGCGTGTTCGGGGAATAGCGGAACGACATAAAGAGCAGCTCGCGATCCTGGGAAGCACAATAAGTCTCGGAGCCAAACAGGATCCGCGCTTGAAAACTGTGCAGCAGATCCCGATTCGAGAGCATAAAAGCGATAATGTTCGCTTTTTCATTCCTTTTTCGATCAAGGTCGATCCCTAATGTTTCGGCGGCCTTTCGAACCCGCGCGCGGATGGCTGCATCCACGTTGACCTGGCCTTTGGCTACGCGCGACACGGTGGCGGGGCTCACGTTAGCGAGCCTGGCGAGATTCTTGAACGATTTCTTCTTCAGCGCCGTATTCTTCGAAGTATTTTCTCGTCGAGGAGAAACGTTTCCAGGCATTTTCATCCCATCATACAGAGCTTAGGATGTTGTCATCCCAAGCCGGCTCGGAAGAAAATCGCACATTCGCGGATGAATAGATGCGCTGTAGTTCGGCGAGGTTCATTCGATTGCCGGCACCATTCACCGCGCCTGCCAGATGAATCGGCCGAGGCGCCGAGTGCGCTGCCAGCAGAGGAAGATCCGTGAATCGAAACAGATCCCACGCGAAGTTCGCCAGCGGCTGGTTGTAAACCTCAGTCTCCAGCACGCTCTCGAAAGAGGCGAGACCTCCGGCCAGATAAAGCAAGCCAAGATCAGGCGCCATTGCGAAAGCAAAAAGCGCGGGAACTGTCAGACGCCCTCGGGCGGCAAGGGCGAACTGCGCAATGCCCTTTCCAAACGTGGCCTTTACCGCGCGCACCAAGCTCAAGATGTCTGTCACACGTTGAGACAAGAACGGATTTCCAAGGATGAGTGAAGCCCAGGCGAACTCTTCTTCGGCATCGTGCGGAATCGTGTATTCGGGATTGCCGCGGCCGACTTCCGGTCGGGTATCTCCGATTCCGCGAATATCGGCGGCGCACACCAGAAAGCCCTTGCGAGCGAGGCGATGGTAGATGCCGTCTTCGTGGGCCCCTGCATTGCGGCCGCGATCATCAAGCACAAGGAAGGCAGACCGTCTGTCCTTGAGATTCGCGGGAGTAAACACCCAAGCCGGCACCCAAACTTCGGCTTGCGTGTTTACCTCGGCCGCGGAGACCCGGGCGCCGTTTAACGGCACGGTGGAAAGCGTCTTCAGTTCGACACCGCCAGATGGACGCGCCACGGGCAAAGCCTGCGTCCAATCTGAGGGAGCCGCGGCGCGGCGAAGCGACGAGGCGCTTTGACGGATGAGATCGAACGGACGCAAGCTTCCAAAGTCTCGTGTGACGTTTCCGGTTGCGCCAACCCAAAGTGCGCTATCCGGTTCCGGAGCTACCGGCGGCTCTTCGGCGATGACGCGTTCCGATTTCATCAGCCAGCGTTCAAACCAGTTATAAATTCCTAACCGCAGAGAGTAAGTCAAACCGTGACTCAGCGGAGTGCTGCGCCAATCCAGATTTTCGGCGTGACCGAGGACAGCATAGACGTTCGCAAGCCGGTCATACTGCTCACGCCCATCGTCCAGATAACGGGGCGAGTAAGTGCCGAAGAAGTCGTGCGCGCTCACTTGTACGAGCAAAGGCTTGGGCGCCATTGGATACAGCAGATCCCAGCGGTCGAAACCAACAAGGCCGGATCCGATGAAATCCTGTTCCGCATCATCGGTGGAACCGGGCGGGTTGAAGTTGGCGCATGCGACGTCCTCCGTGTTGCCGGAAGAGACTGCGGCGGCGCTCAGCCGGTCATCCACACAAGCGAGGAGCATGGTGAGCGTGCCGCCGCCGGATTGCCCGGTGGAAGCGAGACGCGTTGCATCCACCAGACCGTGAGAAGCGAGATAGTCTAGGCTGCGGATCGCGTCCCAGACTTGATAGCGGGAAGAGGAGTCGCCGAGCAGGAGAAACTGCTTGCCCGGAACGTCGTGCTCGTCGGTGACCGAACCCAGGCGCGTATTGATACCGGAGGCGTCGGGATACGCGATTCGCTCGCCTTGTCCCATAGGATCGAAAGCCAGAACAATGTAGCCGAGCCGGGCAAGTCCCTGGCAACATTTTTGATAACTAGCGTAGGCCTTTCCCCTATAGTAATGGCCCATCTGAAAAAGGACTGCGGGATAGGGCGCTTTGCTACCTGTGGGCACGTAGAAGTTGGCGCTGACGAATACGCGGGGGCGGCTTTCGTAGATAACCTTCTCCAACCGGTAGCCGGTTCGCTCAAATTCCCCGGTAACTTGCGGATTCAGAGGCGTGCGCTCCGGTTCGCCGCCAACTAACTTCCAAAATGTCTGGCGGACCCAACGCTGGCGCTCGCGAATGGCGGCCGGTGTCGTCAGCGTCGCGAGCTGGGCGTCCCGCTTTTCATAAGCGCTGCGAGCCAGAGTTGAAAGATAATCCGGCAGGCACTTCGAGTAATTGCGGTAGTAGAACCCGGAAAGATCGCTTCCGTGCAGCTTCGAGCAAGCGACGCATGCAGCGGAACCGAGTAGCCATTCGCGTCTGGAGCACGCACGCAAGGACGATGTCATCGTTTGCCTCAGACAGTTTCGAGCAGCGGCCCTGGCGGCGTAACGGAGGTATTCGCGCGCCCTTCGCTGGGGATGAGAAACACGATGCTGAGCGTTGCAAGCACCGGCGCCGTAGCCGCCAAGACAAACGCGGGGAGATACGAGAAGTGGTCTACCAGCGTTCCCACGAGCAGCGTGAACAGCGCGCCAGTCAGCCCGGCCGCGAGCCCGGTTAATCCAGTCACTGTGGCGACGACTTCGGAAGGAAACAGGTCTGATGGCAATGTAAGACCCATGGTTGACCAGCTAGCGTAGCCAAAAAGAGCGAGACAAATGAAGGCCAGCGATGAATACGGACTTCCGGCCAGGACCGCAGGAATTCCAGCCAGTATGGGAATACAACTGATGATGCAGACGCGCTTGCGCGCGCGCAAAACTGCCATTCCTCTTTTGACGAGGGCTCCGGAACCCAATCCACCGGCGAAGTTGCCGAGATCGGCAGCGACAAACGGAATCCAGGTGAAAGCGGCGATCTGCTTAAGGCTGAATCCGCGCGTATCGCTGAAGTACTGTGGAAGCCAGAAAACGTAGAACCACCAGATGGGGTCCGTCAGAGACCGGCCTATTACAACGGCCCAGGTTTCGCTGCGCTTGAGCAGCGGCAGCCAGCTTTTGACATTGCGGAGATTCAAAGAAGCCGGAGCAGTGGCCGCGGAGGAGCGGCGCGGGCGCGGATAGACGGCAAGCCAAAGCGCGAGCCAAAGGAAGCCAAGAACCCCCGAGAAAGTAAAGGCAAAACGCCAGCCGATCTTGAGAGCGATCCAGGGAATGGCAATGGCGGCAACAGCCCCGCCCACGCTCGAGCCGCTGTCGAAGATAGCAACTGCGACGCTTCGCTGCTGGGCAGGGAAGTGCTCGGCGACTGCTTTGCTTGCACCCGGCCAATTGAACCCTTCGCCAATGCCGAGCAGGAAACGAAGTGCTCCAAAGGTGAAAGCAGAATTGGCGAAACTGGTGACGATGCTGACCACCGACCACCAGACGACTGCGATGGATAAGCCGAGCCGTGTCCCGACTATATCGAGGAATATACCGCCGATTAGCCAGGTGCCTGCGTATGCGAATTGAAACGCGCCGAAGATATTCGAAAGCTGGCTATGGTTGAGATGAAACTCGCGGGAGATTACCGGAGCCAGCACCGACAGCGTTTGGCGGTTGATGTAGTTAATGGCTGTCGAAAAGAATAGCGTCCAGACGATCCACCAGCGGCGGCGGCTCATTGCTGGTCCGCGTAATGCCGGTACGCCTCGCCGATTTCGGATGCCGGAAATTCGCCGTCACGGATGACAACGCGGTAGCGAAAGATAAGCGATTTGCCTTCGGGAATGGTCCAACTGCCGTCTTTGTTGGGATCTTTGGTAAATTCACGGAGGCCAAACGGATTCGCCGCGAAAAGACCGTAAGCGCGAGCGTGCCAAGTGGTGGGATGGCGAAAGCTCTTAGGCGAATCGAATACCGTCACACTGACCGGCTTTCCATCGATCTCTCCCGAGTAACTGACCCAGTCGGCGGGCTTTCCCCAGATAGCCTTTTCTCCGACCGCGCCACTGGAGTTCAACATGTGAACATGGGGAGCACTCAATTCGGGCGCCAGACGTATTCCAAAGGTGCCCTCTTTGGTGTCGCCGATATCCAGCGGTCCGTTGGTGGCGTATAGGACGAATTCACAGTCGATGGTGCGGGTCTGTGTATCTCCGCCAAAAGTGAACGCTTGCGTTTCTTCGCCGATGACGCGATTGTTGGGGCTGTTCAATGTGAAGCGCGCGCGGATGGTGGCCGAATCTCCCGCAGCATCGGCGTTTTCGATCGCCTTCAATAGCATGTGGCCATAGGCCTGATGTCTATGGTCCGTGTAATATTTATCGAACACCGGCTCCTGCCAGAAATCGAGACCGTCGAAATCGCCGTGGCCGAAATACAGCGGCCGCTGATGAGGCTCAAAGGACGAGCCCTTCGGATTCCCGGCGGAAACGTTGTTCACAACGGGAAATCCTCGCGTGACAACGGCGCCCGAAGCGGTTCGCAGAGGCATCAGATACGGTTTGGCCGTGGCGGAAGAAAAATAATACGTGGTGAACGGCCGCCCATCGATCACTATCTCGATTTTGTCTTGCGAGCGCTCCAGCTTGACATCCGCGGCGGTAAGCTGACTGCAACAGACCAGGGCCAAGGCCATGAAGGAACCCAAATTGCCAAACGAAGGTGAATGTCTCATGAAATGATTCAGGCGCGAGATGTAGCTGCACCCACGGACAACAGAGAGGCCGACTCGGGATCTAGAAACACATAGGAATTCGGATGGCGCCTCACCAATGAGGCGGGGCAGCTTTCAGAGATGGGACCCTCCAGAGCATTCTTCACCGCTTCGGCCTTTCTCAGGTCCGGAACGTTGCACACCCACGCTTTGGCCCGAAAAAGACCCGTACAGGTGATGGTCAACGCGCGCAGCGGTACAGAAGCGACGTCTCTAAAATGTCCTTCGCCGGCTTGCTGTCTGCGGCAAGCCTCGTCCAAAACGATCATCTTCACGGCCTCGGGATCCTGGAAATTAGCAACCGGCGGATCATTAAAGGCAATGTGGCCGTTCTCGCCAAATCCGACAAAGGCCAGATCGATGGGCGTGGCGTTGAGAAGTTGCGCGTAACGGCGCATTTCGGCGTCGAGATCGGGCGCGTCGCCCCTCAAATAGTGGGTCTTCCAGGGTCGGACTTTTTCCTCAATCCGGGTTCGAATCCAGTACTGGAAGCTGGAGGGATGATCGCCGCTCATACCCGCGTATTCATCCATGTGAAAAAGCTCAACCGAGCCCCAGTCAATGTCCTGCTTGACAAGAGCTTCCACCAGCGGGATTTGCGAGTTTCCGGTAGCACCGATAACGCGGGCCTTCCCGTGACCGGAGATCGCGCCTCGAATGAGGTGAGCCGCTTTTTCGGCCGCGGCATTGCCCGCGGCAGAAGCGGAGCTGTAGATCTCCACATGGGCCTCCCCCGTTTGAAACTGATGCAGCGACCCGGCAGTGTTCGGCATGGTGGCATTATACACACGTTTTTTGGCCCTGGAGAAATATTTCCGGGAAAGAAGCGGGCGTTTTCCACACACCTGAGGCCCTGCGCAAGCGGAGCTCCGTCCAACCGAGGCCGCCGCCTGAGAAAGTTTCTGAAAAACTGCTTGACAATTTCAGCACGTGCGCCCAAACTGATCTCAAACTGGGGGGCCGATGAGTCGAGGACTTATGCGCCTGAAGCTGAGTTGTCTTGTATTGTCTTTGGTTCCAGCCGGGCTTTGGGCAGCGGATCCGACAGGAACGATCGCGGGCAGCGTGTCGGACCCGAGCGGAGCCGCAGTTGTTGGCGCGAGAATTGTCGCGACAAATGTTAACACCGGTTTGACCCGGGAGACGACCACAGCTGCGGATGGGGGTTACGTTTTTCCGCTCTTACCCGTTGGATTTTACAGTTTGCAGACGCAAGCGCCCGGCTTCGAGCGTTATGAGCAGCGTGGAATCGAGGTCAAGACCGACCAATCCTCTACCGTGCCCATTGCTCTGAAGATAGGCAGCTCCACGCAAACTGTGACGGTTCAGTCGAACGCCGAGATGCTGCAAACACAATCGGGAGCGCTTAGCCAGGTAGTGAGCCAACAAAACATCGTGGAACTGCCGCTGAACGGTCGCAACGCGGCAGCACTAGTGTTGCTCACGCCAGGGACAGCCGACACGCATGTGGGCAACTTCTCAGCCTGCTCGGACACGGTTCAAACTGTTACCTATCCAAACGCCGAGTCGGTCAGCGCGAACGGCGCGCGGACCGATATGATCAATTACAACCTGGACGGCGGAAGCAACGAAGACCCTTACACAAACGTCAACAATCCGTTTCCAAATCCGGATGCGTTAGAGGAATTCAGTGTTCAGACCAACAGCTATAGCGCGGAGTACGGGCGCGGCTCGGGAGCGATTGTAAACGTCGTGACACGATCGGGGACGAATGAATTTCACGGCTCGGCTTTCGACTTCATCAGAAACGGCGATCTGAACGCAAGAAATTTCTTTGCTTCGCAGGCCGACCAACTGAAGCGCAATCAATTCGGCGGCAGCATCGGCGGTCCGATTGTTAAAGATAAGTTATTCTTCTTTGGTTCTTATCAGGGCACGCAATCGAGAGATGTGACTTATGGGAACTCGGCCACCGTTCCAACCGCTGCCGAATTGAACGGCCATTTTTCGTCCGTCAACCGCCAGCTCGTCGATCCGTTCACTGGCTCGCCCTTCCCCAATAACCAGATTCCAACCAGTGACTTCGCACCCGCAAGCGTGAAAATTCTGAGCCTGCTCCCGCCTCCCACTCCTACCGGCGTGACATATTACTCGCTGCCCCAGAACCAACATGAGAATCAGTTTTTGACGCGCGCGGATTACGATCTAAGCAAACACCGCATCTACGGGCGGTATTTCTATTCGAGGTTTATCCAAGACCCAGTGGTTGGTAACACGGACATTTTGACTTCTACTCGCGGATTCAACCTCTTCGACCAAGGGGCGGCGGTCAGCGACACGTATACGATCAGTCCTAAGCTGCTCAACAGCTTTATCTTTTCTTATAACCGCAACAACGGCACGGTCACCAGCGGCGCACCGTTCAGTCTCGCGAGTTTAGGCATTCCGATCGCAAGCACGGCTCCGCCGGAGTTGGACATCGCAGTTTCTGGATACTTCACCATCAACTCCGGCCATCCGACCGAGGTCAATCGCCACGATTATCACGTTTCCGACAGTGTTCATTGGATGGTGGGAAGTCATGAGCTGGCGTTCGGCGGCGATTACCTGAAAGAAGATATTGACCTGATCAACACCTACCGGCAGAACGGTGTTTTCACCTTCAGCAGCACAAACTATAGCGGCAACGCGCTGTCCGATTTTATGCTGGGTTACGCGCAAAAATTCATCCAGGGCGGCGGCGAGTTCGCAGCGCGCCGCGCGAACCTAGGCGGTCTGTTTATTCAAGATGATTACCGGGCCATGCGCAATTTAGTGCTAAACCTGGGGCTGCGCTGGGACCCGTTTGTTCCTTATAGTGACGCACTAGGGCGAACGGAATGCTTCGTTCCAGGCCTTCAATCGCAGAAATTCCCGAATGCTCCCAACGGATATCTGTTTGCGGGCGATCCGGGTTGTCCAGCGGGCGGATTCAAATCGAGCTGGCTGCTGGTGGCGCCGCGCTTCGGCTTTGCCTATAACATCGGCGGAAAAGGCAAAACTACCATCCGCGGAGGATGGGGCATTTTCTATCAACCGCCCTTCGTGGAGGCTTTCAACAATATGGTGGACAGTCCGCCGTGGAGTCCGCAGTATCAATTTATCGGGACGCCTTTCATGAATCCGTACCAGGCCACGCCGAATCCGTTCCCTGCGCAGTTCGCACCCTTTATTCCGCCGCACAACGTCGCCTTCCCAATTCCGCTGTCGCTGGCGGTTTCCTATCAACCGAACTGGCACCCTTCCGAATTAATGAACTGGAACTTTACGGTAGAGCATCAGCTTGCGAAGGATATCCTGCTGCGCGTGGGGTACGTGGCGTCGAAAGGAACACATCTGGCCTATAACACGGACCTGAACGCGCCACTGCCGAGCCCTGACGCAACCGCAGACAACGAAGATGCCCGACGGCCGTATCAGCAGTTTCAACAGATCACGCAGGATTCCTCCAACGGCAATTCAAGCTATAACTCGTTGCAGGTTGAATTGGACAAACGTTTTTCGCACGGCGTGACACTCAACGCGAACTATACCTGGAGCCGAAGCATCGACGAGGTTTCGTACCAAACGGATTTATGCGGCATCAACATCATCGATCCTTACAACGTACGCGCCTATCGGGGGGTCTCCGATTTTAACGTCCCTCAGCGCTTCGTTCTGAATTACCTGTGGCAGCTCCCATCGCCGAAGCAGGGAATTTCGAAGGCCGTTCTGGGAGGCTGGGAGACGTCCGCGATCCTCGCCGTACAAAGCGGATTCCCGTTGAATATCACTTCGGGCGGAGACTATTCGTACAGTCTTCCCGAGATCGGCAACGATCAGGCAGAAGTTCTCTCGCGGCCGCAATACACGCAAGGTTCGACAGCCGATAAGCTGGCGCAGTGGTTTACTACGAGCGCTTTCGGTCCTCCTGCACCGAACAGCTTTGGGAATGCAGGACGAAATATTCTGATCGGGCCGGGAACCTTCAATATCGATTTTGCGGCTCATAAAGTTTTCACCATCAGCGAGCGTATGAACCTGCAGTTTCGGGCGGAGTTCTTTAATTTCCTGAATCATGCGCAGTTTAATAATCCGGATACAGGTCTTGCGGACAGCACATTCGGGCAGATCACTACGGCGCGCGACCCGCGCATCATTCAAGGAGCACTTAAACTCGTCTTTTAGGTGACTCGAAGAGAATTACTTTGGCTGGCGGGCTCGGGACTGCTCAGCGTACCGGCACTGAAGGGCTCCGAGCCGCAGAACCTTTCCTATCCGCTCCGAATGATCGAGGGCACGGCGTCAGCGCCGAACCTGCTGTTTGTTCGCGATCACTTCAGCGAGCCGGAGGTTTCGCTCGATAATTGGAAGCTGCGAATTGAGGGCGATGTAAAGCGGCCTTACGAGTTCGGCTTTGCGGATTTGGTGGAGATGTCGAGCAGGAAGATCGAAGCCGTTCTCGAGTGCGCCGGCAACGCGGCGAACGGATCCGCAGTCAGCAACGGAATATGGGAAGGCGTGCCGATGGCGTCATTGCTCGAAGCTGCCCGGCCGGCCTCCGATGCAGCGCATGTTTTGCTCGAAGGCGCAGATTCGGGGCGCCTGATAGAAGATGGGCCGCCACTTCCCTATTCGCAGGTGGTTCCGATAGAAAGATGCCAGGAAGCATCGACCCTGGTTGCGTTCAAGTACAACGATTTGACTCTGCCGAAGCGCAATGGGTTCCCGGCTCGCGCGCTCTTCCCGGGGTCTTATGGGATGAATTCCGTCAAGTGGCTGCGGCGCATTGCCGTTCTGCGCGCGGGCGAGCAAGACACCATATTCAATCGCAGCGGAATGAACCACCTCTACAATCGCGTGACGCGCAGAAGCGATCGAGAGCAGATTACGCGAGTCTCTACCGTTCAGGTGAAGTCGGCGATCGCCTGGCCCACGGATGGACTGAAACTGCCCGCGGGTCATTATGCGGTGTGGGGCTTCGCGTGGTCGGGCGCGGGCGCTATTCGCCGCCTCTCGATCAGCGTAGACGGCGGGAAGCGGTGGAATCCGGGCAAACTGCAATCTCAAGCGGACCCGCGCAGTTGGGTGCGCTGGACCTACGAATGGGATGCAAGGCTGGGCGATTACGCGGTGATGAGCCGGGCTGCGGACTCGAGCGGAGGCGAGCAGCCTCTTACCCGAGATCCCGCTCGTAAAGATGGTTATGAACTTAATTACTGCATGCCGATTCACTGCAGCGTGCGCTAAGTTCCGCATCGCGAGAATACCGGCGGCGGCACTCGTTTTCTGCACGCTCGCGCTGGCAACTGATTGCGCAATTGGGCTGAGCGATCAGGAAAAGATCACCCGGTTTAAGCAATTGGACACTGAGGCAGAGAACGCGATGCAGCAGCACCGCCCTGCCGAAGCTGTGCGCCTTTACGAGGGCGCTGTGTGCCTGGTTCCGAACAGTGCACGCGGCTATTACGGTTTGGGAGTCGCGGAAGCGGCGGCAGGCAATTTCTTAGAAGCTCGTGAATCGTTGCGCACCGCGGACCGCCTGCAGCCGACGACGGGTATGCCGCTGGTGATGCAGGTACGTGTGAATTTCTCGCTCGGCGACATCAACACTTTGAAATTGAACCTGCGCGAAGCGGCTGATCGTTTTCCGCACGACGCGCAGCTTCATACGATACTGGCTCGGTTTCTGGCGGAGCGAAATCTTTTTGTGCTGGCGCTGGCGGAAGCAATGCGTGCGCGGCAGGACTCGAGCGACTGGAATTCAAGCGTGCAACTAGCAGTTCTGGAAAATACTGTTGGCGCGTATGAGGACGCCATTCGGAACGCGCTCGCAGTTGAGCAAAATCATGCCATTCCGGAGCAAGTGCGCGGGGCCGCAGCGGGCGTTGCGGGATTAAGCTACGAGAGCTTGCATCAGACACAGCAGGCAATTCAATATCTGAACGAGGCAATTGAGCTCGATGGATCGCAGGACAATTCGTATCTTGCTTTGGCCGATCTGTTCGAACAGCAGCAGAGATATGAGGATGCCGTGAAGGTGCTGAAACAGGCGCGCGCGCACGTTCCCGATTCGAGTACAGTGCAACTGGCATTGGGCGCCGACCTGGTTCGTGCCGAGCATTATAACGAGGGCTTGGATGTGCTTCGAGAGCTGCTCCGGCAAGCGCCCGATATACCGGAAGCTTTCATCTCGATCGCTGATGCGGCGCGCAAAACGGGCGATGCGGCTCAAGAGGTGTCGGCGCTGCACGAACTGGAGCGCCACAAACCCGACTATCCGATGATCCATGTGATGCTTGCGCGGGCAATGTTGAACCAGCAGCCGCCCGAATATTCGAAGATCCTCGATGAGTTATCGGCCGCGGCGAAGAACACGCCGAACGATCCTGACGTCTATTTTTTGCGGGGCAAAGTCTACGTTGCGTTAGGGCGCTATGAGCAAGCTCTTCCGGCGCTTCAGCGTTCCATCGAGTTGCGTCCGACGGAACCGAGCCCCTACTATCAACTCGCGCGTGTGTATCAAAAACTGGGAAGAACTGATCTGGCCAAGCAGCAGTTTGAACGAGTGAAATATCTGGAGAGCGCTAATTCGAAGTGACTGGATTACGTCAACGCGACGCTCGACACGTAGGCCAAGAGCGCCTTGGCGGACCAGTCGGCGGCGGGAAGAACCGAGAGATTCCCGGCCTGGCGTGCTGCATCATAGAGAGCGCTTACCGCGTCCGTCTTCATCGCTTTACCCTCGGCATCTATGGCTCCGGCAAGAACGATCTTTCGCGGTGCCATCGAGGCGGCGATTTCCGGCAAATCAATATGGTTCAGCAGGTCGGGAACATAGTTTGCGAAAGGATAATTGGGAACCTCGGTCTGGATCAGATTATAAAAAGATGCAAGGCCGCCGGCGAGATACAGCCCGTTGATGTCCGGCGCCAGCGATGCGGCGAAGAGCGCAGGAACAGTCATCTCTCCCAATGCTGCGACATAGATTTGCCTGGCGCTGGTGCCTGGATGTCGGCGAAGAGCTGCAACCAGGGCGAGTATGTCGGTGACACGCTGTCCGGCGAGCGGTTTGCCCAGAGCCAGAGAAGCCCACGCATAATTCTCTTCCTGCTGATGCCAAGCTTCGTAGTCTGCAGCGCCAGAGCTGAACTCCGGAATCACAGCACCTACGCCGCGCAGTTCAGCCGTGCAGATGACTGGTGTATCTTCCGCCAGAATTTGATCGACTTCCGGCGCGAACCAGAGCCGATCGTGCTCCTTCTCATCCAGAACGAGCAACACGGGCGCGCCGCGAGGCGTCCTGTCCCCAACGAGCAGAAACGCGGGAAGCCACACTGCGGGATCAGAGGAAATTTCGAGCACCTCAACGTTGATGTCGCGGGATCTGACCCGGCCGGTTGTGATCCCCGGCGAAGATTGCTTGCGTGCCACGAGCTTGAGCAGATCCGTGAGAGGCGCAGGGCTCCGCTGGACGCGTCGGTTTTTGATGAGCAGATGCGGAGTGGCGCCGTTCAAGGAACGCACGACACTGCCTTTAGGCGTAGCCCAGAGTGTTTCCACAGCCTCGGGCTGGACTGGAGGCTCTTCTTGAACAGCCGAATTCTCGTTCTTGACCCAGCGCGAAAACCAATTGTAGATCAATAGACGGCTGTCATAAGCGAGCGCATGGGGCAGCGGCGTGTCGGCCCACTTCAGATGGTCGGCATGATCAAGCGTCTCGTAGACTTTCTTCAACCGCTGAAACTCTTGCCACCCATTCCGGATGTAATCAGGTGAATAAGTCGCGAAGAAATCGCGGTCGCTGGGCCAGATCAGCATAGGTTTCGGCGCGAATGGATAAAAGAGATCCCAGCGGTCAAATCCGGGTGGGCCTGAGTAAACGAAATTCTGTTCAGCGTCGTCCATTGCGCCGGGAGAGCGAAATGGAAACTGAACCATATTCTCCGCATTGCCCATGCAGACCGCGGCTGCAGTGAGCCGTTCATCCGCGGCAGCAAGCAGCATCGTGAGCGTGCCTCCCCCAGAGTGCCCGACTGAGCCTACACGTTGTGCATCGACGAACGGAAGCGAGAAGAGATAATCGAGGCTGCGGACCGCGTCCCACAGTTGGAATCTCGTGCTGGAATCACCAAAAAGAATAAATTGTTTTCCGGGAACCGTGTGCTCGGCGTCGCAGCTCGAAAGACGGCTGTGAGTTCCGGAGTCATCCAGATAATTAATGCGTTCGCCCTGGCCCATAGGATCGAAGGCAAGGACGACGAAACCGAGCTGCACGAGGCCCTGGCAACAGCGTTGATAGCTTGGATAGGCTTTAGCCTCCCAGTAGTGCCCGCTCTGAAAGAGGACTGCTGGAAATCGCCCTTGCCCTTCCGGCACGTAAAGATTTGCCGAAATGAACAGATGAGGCCGGCTCTCGTACACCAGCTTTTCGACGCGATACCCCGCGCGCTTCAGTTCTCCGGTCGTGCGCGTGTTCAAGGGCGTTCGTGTTTCAGTGCCGCCAATCAGCTCCCAAAGGAGCTCGCGGACACGCGTCTGGCGAGCCCGGATTTGGGCGGCTGAGCTCAGTGATTCCAGGACCGCGCTGCGTCTGGTGACAGCGTCCCTGGCGAGCGTTGCGAGATATTCGGGAAGGCATTTTGAATAGTCACGGAACCGGGTTCCCGGAAATGCGGACTCGTCTGCCGGACTGGGTTCAGGCCATCCAAGCGCTTTGCACGCGGGATAGAGAAGCGTAGAGCCGAGGAGAGCTCTTCGAGAAATATTTCTTGAAAATGAGCAACGCAATATAAACGATCATCAGGCGAGACTTAAGACGAGTCAAGAACCAAATTGCTTGTCTTCAACGGCCGGGGTTTGTTGTAGGCTTTAAAATCGCATGATCGATTACGCACAGGAAGTTTGTGTTGCCAAGCGCAGTCAATCAACGGACCAGACACTCGCGGATTTGTCAAAGATGCTGGTGCGTGTCCCGTCGAGACAATGCTTATCTATCGCAAAGCGTTCTCTACTGCCTTCACCAGTGACGGATCTTCGGGCGTCACCGCGGGCTCAAAACGAGCCAGAATTGTGCCCTCTCGGCCTATGAGAAACTTTGTAAAGTTCCACCGAATCTCTCCGCCAGTCTTCGGGTTCTGACGCTCGTCTGTCAGATAGTCGTACAGAGGAAGACGGGGGTTAGCTGTGACAAATACCTTGGACATCATCGGGAACGTCACGTCGTACTTCCGCCTGCAGAACTGCTTGATCTCCGGATTCGACCCGGGTTCTCCTTCCCCGAAGTCATCAGAGGGGACGCCAATGATCACGAATCCCTGGTCCTTATACGCAAGGTAGAGCTTCTGGAGCCCAGCATATTGGGAAGTGTACCCGCAGCGGCTTGCAACATTGACGATCATCAGGACCTTGCCTTTGAAGTCGCGCAGGTGCACTATTTCGTAGTCGATTGTAGTTAGCTGATATTCATAGATTGACGCAGCTAAGGAGATCTGCGCCGTGAGGACCACAGCCATCCCCGGAAGAAGCATTCTTTGCACGATCATTCTGCTATGTCAGTAGGAGCGCGGACAACCAATAGTAATACGAATTTGGGAGGCCGAGAGGAGCGTTATCGAGCCACAGCCCGCGCTTCAGCTAGGCGAGTATCCGAGATTTTCGAGAAGCGAACCTCGTAGGATCCGAACCCCAGCCCTCTCCCTTTCAGATCGCTTTTTGGCCTTGTGCTGAACTCATGAGAGCGCGCACTTTAACGGTTACGACAGCCACGCAGTCTCCGAATCGGATGGCTGCCACTCGGACCCGTGGGGTTGGAATCGGTTGAAGTCGCTTCTTTGAGCAGAAGATTCAAACGCTCGCCTTCCGGCTGGATCGTCACGTCGCGGAAATCCCGAATGAGCGGACGATGTCTCAATTCATCCGCACCCACCGTGGTCAAAATCGCCACTACCTGCATTCCGGCGTTCATTCCGGCCTGAATGCCAGGACGTGTATCTTCGAAAACTAGGCACTCGTTTGGTGGTACTCCCAATAGCTCGGCGGCAGACAAAAAGCCTTCTGGGTCTGGCTTACCGTTCCGAATCTCATCGACAGGCACAAGGACCTTCGGAAGTGGCAATCCAGCGGCTATGACGCGCGCCTCCGCAAGCGTCCTCCAAGCCGAAGTCACAATCGCCCACGGGTGGTCGTGGAGCGCACGCAGAACATCCGCCGCACCCGGCACAGCCCGAATGCCTTCGAGCTGTGTCTCCTCATAACGCGCCATCTCGCCCAGGTCTTCAGTATGGTTCCGCCCGGGCCTAAATTGCTCCATTGTGGCGATCGTAGGACGTCCGTGTGAGAACGAGAGTACGGTCTCGAGCGGAATCCGATACCGCTTCGTCCACCACGCCCAGGCACTTTCCACGATATGGGTAGAATCCACCAGCGTACCGTCCATATCGAACACAATCGCCCTACAAGTCAAAGTCAACAAAATGAAGTGACTCCTAAGCGGCTTAACCTTCAACCGCCATCCCTACCATCATGCCTGGCTATTGGCTTCTCAAAACACATCACCCGCTTCGAGTCTCTGAATTTCGGGCAGCCTGATGCTGCTGCCGGGCCGCCCGAAAGGCGGGCTCGGGGCAAAGCCCCTAAAACATCGCCTTCAGCGACAACTGAATCTGTCGCGAATTGGAAGCAGTGCGGCTAATGATGCCAAAACCCGATCCCGTTAGCACGTTGGAAGGGAGCCCGAAATTAACAATATTGAACAAGTTGAAGAACTCCGCGCGGAACTGCAGGTTGACAGACTTACTCCGGCCCGCCTCCCACGATGTGTTCTTAATAAGAGCGAAGTCAAAGTTGTGCAATCCGGGTCCGCGAAACGTATCTCGCCCCAGCGTCCCGAACACGCCCTTGTTTGGACCCGTTCCGTCCGGGACACTAATTGGAATGAAAAAGTAGTAAGCATTCGCCGAACCCCGTCCGAAATAATCTTCCCGAATTTTGCGGCTGGTCGACAGATCAGGCTCGCCGATCTGATCCGGCCGGTCCGTACCCTCCGATCCGACTCCTGTCTGCTGTATGCCCGAATACACCGTGAACGGCGGACCGCTCGTCAATGTTGAGATACTGAGCAGTTGCCAGCCCTGCGTCAACCTCGGGCCAAGTTTTTTGAGAAGCGGCGCGCGTCCGGCATGCAAGTCCTGAATGACCGTCGCGGTGAACACCTTTTCCACGTCGAAAGTCGACGGCCCTTTTTCCGCGGCCGTGTCGAAAGGATTCTGCGGCCACGCTGGAGCAGCCGCGCCGGATGTGCTGCCGACGCCCGGTCCAATGACGCTGCTCGTGTCATCCAGAGACTTCGACCAAGTAAAGTTCAGTTGAATCTGCGGCCCGTTGCCGCCCAGCCTGCCTTGAGCCGATGATTGTAGCGCGTGATACGTCGAGTGCGAGCGGTTGGTCATGATCATGTCGGTTCCGAAGCCGCCTGTAATGTGGCCCGCCGCATTGAACTGTGTGTATGGAGCGAATGCGGCTGTCGCGCCAGGAAAAGCGTTCGGAAAATTCACCGCCGGCAGATCGACTCCGGCCGTCCCAACGTAACCCGCACTCACGCTCACCGCGTGGATGGATCGCTCCAGAATGATTGACCACGTTCCAAGATAGGCATTCCGGAAATCCTGGGAGATCGCGTTGACGTTCAGAGGACTGATCAAATGGCTCGACGTAAGAGCCGCAAGGGCGCTCTCAAACCGGTTCACATCCCAGACCGTATTGGCGGGCACCGCCTGCGAGTTGCCTGATGCCAGCACACTCACGCCGCTTGGCGTATAAACCGGCGGAAGTTCGGCGGGAGTGACTTTTGTGCCGATCAGCAAGGGCGCGCCTGACGCCGCTGTAATTCGCGGATAGTCAACGTATGGCGCTGCGCCCGTAAGCAGGTTATCCTGCCAGATATTCGGCGGAATGGTTGTTATGCCGGCGCCCGCTCGAATCCAGAATCCGGAAGAGCTCGGCTGCCAGCTTACTCTCACTCGCGGGGCCCAGTTATTGCCCGTCCAGCGATAAGCCGGCATCGGATTGATCAGATACAGTTGCTCCGGGCCGTTTGGTCCGTTCGTAAACTCCACGCCGGCCGATCGGTGCGCCCGTTCGCTGATGGGCGAATAAAGTTCATATCGCAACCCATAATCGATGACCAGGCGGTCCGTGATCTTCCATGTATCTTCGACATACACGTTTGTACCGTAGCGGGAAACGGCCGCGACCCCAATCTGGCTGCCCTGAGGAAACTGAGGGGGAGCCACCGCTGCCGTGTAGGAGAACGCACTGCCCTCTAAGAACGCGCTCAAAGTGTCGGGCAATTGTTGTCCCGCTGCGATATTGTGCGCGCCGCTCGCGGAGCTGATCGAGCCTGTTGCGAATGCCGCTCCGCCGCCGAAAATGTATTGTCCGCTCGGCGTCTGGCCGAAGTAAGACGTGTCGCGATTCGCGCGAAACTCGCCGCCGGCTTTGATCGTATGTTTCGACCGGGTCCAGCTAAAGTTTTGTCGGCCTTGGAACAAATTCGCGAGTGAATCCGTGATCGATCCACCCGGAACATCGAAACCTTCGTAAAGTCCATCGCCGAAGACGATCGATGGGTCCGTGTGGTCAGGTGTCGGGAAATTGGGCGTCGTCCGGGTGAAGCTCAGTGAAGACTCGCTGGAAAAGGTCGCCGAAGGTGTTCGGGTCCATGTCAGCTCTGCATTCCGCTGATGATCCATATAGGTTATGCCGAAGGCACGGCTGATTGCCGTCTGATCGGGGTTGGTGGTCGGACCCGTAAGGTTGTCCCAAGTGAAACGAGCGAAAACGTGATCCTTCGTCGAGAGCTCGTGATCTACCCGCACCGAGAATTGGTCCGCCTCCGTCACAACGTTCGAGGAAGTCGCAAACGTGCGCGGCCCAAAAGGCCCTGTCGGATCGTTCGGCAGCGGATAACGCTTCAAGACCGAGGCAATCATCGGATTCACTGGAACAAAAAGCGTATCGCCGGGAAATGCTGTCGTATCGACGCCGGCGCGCTCCGCCGAAGTAGGTACTGCCACTACCTGCGTGGTTCCCAACACCTGGCGAAAGCCTTGGTATTCAGCGAAAAACTCGGTTTTCGATTGTCTCGGATAACCGGGAAACACGACGGGACCGCCCAGCGTAAATCCGAACTCGTTCCGGCGGAACGGCGGGATGCGT
This sequence comes from uncultured Acidobacteriaceae bacterium, assembly GCA_963722935.1. Lineage (GTDB taxonomy): Bacteria > Acidobacteriota > Terriglobia > Bryobacterales > Bryobacteraceae > Bog-105. Next base: position 1,013,921 of record CAVROY010000008.1, read on the forward strand.
TCCTGGTTGACTGCTGATCGTTCATCAAAGAAGTTGCGCGCGTCCAGTGCGGAATTGCGAAGAAACTCGAACAGAGAGCCGTGCAAGCTATTTGTCCCTGCGCGTGTAATCACGTTTGTGAAGCCAGCCGCGCCGCGTCCGACATCGGCCGGCATCCATCCCGAGGTTGACTGAATCTCTTGCACCGCATCCACGTTGAAATTCGACATGGTGGCGCCGCCCATCTCCGGATCGCTTGTGTCGGCCCCATCCATCGCAAAGACAGCCTCTACTCCACGCTGCCCGTTGACGGCAAACTGTTGCGTGAAGTTAGTGGTGCCGTTTGTGTCCGTCATCGTGCCAGCCGCGAGCAGCAACAGTTGACTGAAGTCCCGCTTGTTGAGCGGAATCGTGGTGACCGAGTTGCTCGATAGCATCTCGCCGCCACTTCCTTGCCGTTGCGTGCCGGCTTCGAACAAAATCGATCCGTTCTCGAGCAGAGTGACCTTCAACGGTCCATCTATCGGAAATGCGATCGCAGGAGAATACCGAAAAACTCGGCGTTCAAAGCGCACCGAGAGACTGTATGAGCCTCGCTCGAGACGGCCAAAATGGAATCCTCCGTCCTCGCTCGTAAGAACTGAGAGCGCACAGGGCGGTTTGCAGCCCGTTGCGCGCGGTTCAGAGGAGTAGCGGGCCGAGTTCATGTCAAGCTGAACCTCGGCCTGACGTGCGGGCCGTCCATTCGCGTCAACGACCGATCCCGTCAACTCCGTTGCACTGGGCTGCTGGCCTGAGATCGCACTTGAGCCGATCAGTATAAACAGGACAGCGATGCGAAATGTCCACATCGTCTAGTGGAGCATCGGAAACAACTGCCGAATCCGTGCATCGTCCGGGTGCGCGCCATACTCGCAAATCTCAAAGGCTTCGTAGTATTTCGTCCGGTTTCCTACTTCGGAACCGTACCATTTCACCAGCGCAGCCCGAGCCTCGGCATTTGCCGGCGTGAACCATGTGCGCTTCAGCCATGCTTTCCGCTCCTCGGCGCCACTCGGAACTTGATCCAAGGTTCCAGCCACCCAAGGCAGCCACTCATAGAACTGCGAAACGTGCGAATCCATCGCGTTGATCTTTTGATCGATGACATCATCAATCGAAACCGCAATATCGGGCCGGAACGGATTCGGACGCTGGAAGTTGTCTTGATAATAAAGAAAAACCGGATTCTTACGCAGGGCCGGGATGTCCGGCGTGACAGCCGGAACTACTACCATGTACGCCGCATCTTGCACCAACACGCCCGTGTATCGATGGTCGGGGTGATAATCATTCGGCCGGGGCGCGAGCACTACGTCCGCTCTCCAGCTTCTGATCTCGCGAATGATCTGTTCGCGCACGTCCAGCGTTGGCAGTAACCGCCCGTCGTGATTATCCAGAACATCGTATTCGATGTGTTGTCTGCGAGCCGACTCCTTCGCTTCTGCAAGCCGGCGCTTGGCCAACTCAGCACCATGTATCGTTTGATGTCCCGCATCGCCGTTGGTCACCGACACGAATTTGACTGCATAGCCCGCCTTCACCCAAAGCGCAGCCGTTCCAGAGGCGCGGATGTCACAGTCGTCGGGATGCGCGCCGAAAGCGATGATGCGAATTTGGTTCTCCTGGGCAAAAAGAGTCGCGAAACCGGTTAAGGCAAGAACCACCGCAGACGCCAGATGAGCTTTGGCCATGGCTACTATTGTGCACGGCTCAATTCACTGCTCCGTCACATCCATCACCTGGTCTGCTTTGATGTTCGTGAGTTTTTGTCTCGTACCACTCGGCCAACGAATGTCTATATCCTTAACTACTGCAGCATTTCCCAACCCGAAGTGCACCCCCCAATCGGCCGATGAAGCATAACCGACTGTGGTTGTCATCTCGGCATATTGATTCCCGATGCGCACCACTGACCCAATGCCATCCCGGTTCGATTTGGTCCCATGCAGCCGCAAAATGATCCAGTGTTGGGTGGTAGGGCTGACGTTGCGCCACAATTCGGTCGGCTCACCCAGTGAAGTGACCACCGCGTCGATCCGGCCGTCGCCATCGAAATCGGCAAACGCCGCACCTCGGTGAGCTTTAGTTAAGTTCAGGCCCGCTTCTTCCGAGACGTCCTGGAAAGTGCCGCCGCAATTCACGAAGATACTGTCTTTCTCTCGATACGGGTAGGATTCGAATTCCTTTACTCGATCATTCACGTGAGAGTTCGCCGTAAACAGGTCTTTCCAGCCGTCGTTATTGAAGTCAAAAAGGCCCAAACCCCAGCCGCTGTGCTTCACCGCCGCCGCACCCAGACGTGATCCATAAGTCGCGTCCAGAAAATTGCCCTTGCCGTCGTTCTTGAAAACGGGAAACGTCTCGCCCGCGAGAGCGGTGAAAATCACATCGGGCTGACCGTCGTTGTCGTAATCCTTGAACTCCACTCCCATGCTTGCGACCGGTTTTCCATTGTCGCGCAAGGCAGTGCCCGTCGCTAAGCCCACTTCTTCAAACGTTCCGTCGCCCTTGTTATGAAACAGAAAGTTGGGCATGTTGTCGTTTGTGACAAAGACGTCGGGATAGCCGTCGTGGTCGTAATCTGCAAACGCAACACTCATGCCTCGGCCTGCGAATTGGGCTAAGCCGGCGCGGTCGGTAACGTCTTCAAACGTGCCATCACCGCGATTCCTATATAAGGTGCTCGGCAGGCCTTGAAAATATTTCGGATGGCAATAAACGCGAATGTCTCGGTTTCGGTCGCCGCAATAACGGTCGTCCGGCAGTTGCCACTTTGTATAGTGCACCACCCACAAATCGAGCTTTCCGTCCCGATCGAAATCGAACCAGCCAGCGGCGACGGCCCATCCCGTATTCTTGATGCCGGCTTTCGCGGTTACATCTTCAAAGTGGCCGTTGCCCAAATTGTGATAAAGCGTGTTTCCATTCACGCCGGCCACGAACAGATCCGGACGTCCGTCGTTGTCATAGTCGCCCACTGCGACGCCCATGTCGTAGCCCGTTCCTGCAACTCCGGCCTCCTCAGTAACGTCCCGGAACTTCATACCGCCTTCGTTTCGATAAAGACGGTTCCAGTATTTGGGCGAAGACTTTCGTAACGAGGGAATCTCGGCGCCGTTCGTAAAGAAGATATCCGGACGGCCATCGCCATCGTAATCGAAAACCGCAAGGCCTCCAGCCATGGTCTCGATCATGTGCTTGGTTGCGGTCGGATCATTTTCCAGGACGAAATGGAGATTTGCGGTGCCGGCCTGCTCGACAAACCGGATGGGCGGTGGAGTGTCTACCCCCCGGAAACCAGTAAACGCGCATATTGACAGCGCAACGCTAAACAGGAGTAGCCAGCGATACATCTAAAATTGCGAGAGGGACCGGTTGCGATTGTCGCATAACCGAGGCTGGTTCTAACGCATCATGAGCTAGCATGAAAATTCCCCATGCAGTACAAAGGGCTGTTTGCCGGTTTTCTGGCACTTGTTTTGAAGTGCGGCGCGGCGAGTGTTCCCGTTGTGCCGACGTTTTATCGCGACATTGCGCCGATTATTTACCAAAATTGCTCTACTTGCCACCGGCCGGATGAATCCGGCCCCTTCTCACTGCTGAATTACAACGACACGAAGCGGCATGCAACGCAAATCGCGTCGGTAACGAAGAGGCGCTTCATGCCGCCTTGGCTGCCCGAAGCGGGTTATGGCGAATTCGAAGAGGAACGGCGCTTAACTGACAAGCAGATTCAATTGATACAAGACTGGGTGAAACATGGAGCCCTGCCCGGACAGCCTGCCGATTCGCCGCCTCTGCCCAAATTCAACTCCGAATGGATGCTCGGGCCGCCGGACATGATTCTGAATGTGGCGCAACCCTATCACGTAGCTGCGGACGGTCCTGAAATCTTTTGGAATTTTGTGATTCCCGTCCCGGTAAAAACCACGCGCTGGGTGAAGGCGATGGAGATCCGGCCCGGCAATCAGAAGGTTTTCCATCATGCGAATGTGATTCTCGATCGTTCCGGATCGGCGCTTCGGAAGGAATCTGAACCAGGGGCCGGATTCCCAGGCATGGATCTCACAGTGGAAGAAGACACCTTCGATCCGGACGGCCACTTCCTTTCCTGGAAGCCCGGGAGCGCGCCGGTCGTTGAGCCCGAGGAGTTAGCTTGGCGGGTAGAACCAGGCATGGATCTGGTGCTAAATGTCCACATCCGCCGTTCTGGCAAAGAGGAGACCGTAAGCCCGACCATCGGGCTATACTTCACCGATAAACCTCGGACGAAATTTCCAATGCTGGTGCAGTTGGAGCATGACGGAGGGCTTGATATTCCCGCTGGCAACAAAGATTTCGTCGTCAGCGACGAGTTCCGCTGTCCTCTCGATCTACAGGTTCTGGCGGTCTATCCCCACGCGCACTATCTGGCAACTCTGATGGAAGCTTACGCAACGCTTCCGGATGGCTCACGTAAGTGGTTGATCCGCATTCCGCATTGGGACCTGAACTGGCAGGGCGTTTACCGGCTGAAGCATCCGCTCACGCTGCCCAAGGGAACCGTAATCGCGATGAACTATCACTACGATAATTCGACCGCCAATCCGCTGAATCCGAACCACCCTCCTAAGCGCGTGAAAGCCGGGAACCACGCGACCGATGAAATGAGTCACTTCTGGCTTCAGGTGCTGCCTGTGGGCGAAGGAGACCAGCGCGCCGTTCTTCAAGAAGCCTTGATGCAGCGGCGGCTCCAAAAATATCCGGGCGATTTTTCGGCCAATTTCAATTTAGGCGACCTGATGATGGGCCAACACAACCCAGCCGCCGCGGTGTCCTACTTCCGGTTGGCAGCCGACGCTGATCCCAATAGCGCCATAGCCGCGGGCGAGCTGGGTGCGGCTCTTTTCGAAACAGGTGATATTTTTGAAGCCGAACAGCAGTTCAGGCGGGCTCTTGCGCTGGATCCCAAGTACACAGACGCACGCTACAACCTGGCGAGCGTCGAAGCGAATAATAAGCAGTGGTCCGCAGCAGCGGCCGATTTTAAAGCAGTACTGGATAGTAATCCAAACCACAAGAATGCCCAGGAGCGGCTGGGCGAAGTGTTGTACATGTGGGGCGATGAATTATCCGATGCAGGCGATCGGGAGCAGGCTGCGCAGCATTACCGGGATGCGCTCGTCTTCCGGCCAGACGATCCCGACTTGCACTTTCAATTAGCTGCATCGTTAGCTCAACTCGGGCGTCTCACCGACGCCAAAAGCGAGTTCGAAACCGTGCTGCGCCTTAAACCCGACTCGCCGGACGCCAAGCAGGCTCTGGCGAAAGTCGAAGCTCATCTACGCCTCTCAACCCACTGATTCGCTAGTTGTTTTCTATTGTTGCCAGAAAAATTACTAGTCGAAGAACTAGCAGCTTTGTCGTACAGTACCAACAACGTCCCCTGCGTACATATTCCGCATGGGTTTATTCTCGCGTCTTAGTCTTCGCAGTTGATCGATGCTGTTGTAGTCAGCAGAAGAAACGAGAGGGAAAATGGTAGCTTCAGGTTGTCACATCAAGCGGCTTAACCTGCTTTTGGGCTGCTGTGTTTTACTTTTCGGGCTGAATGCACACGTGTGCGCCCAAACTCTAGACGGCTCTCTTGTGGGGACAGTAACCGATCCCAGCGGTGCCGTCGTTCCCAACGCCAGCGTCACTGCCACGGATCTCGGCACGGGCCAGACGCGTCAGGGCACGACGGACCCAAGCGGCCGCTATAACCTGGTGAATCTGCAACCGGGCACATATACCGTTACGATCACCGCGTCTGGTTTTCGAAAGGCGGAAGAGACAAATGTCATCATCACGCCCAACACGGTCGACCGAGTGGATGTGCACCTGGAGTTGGGACAGGCGAGTGAGCAGATCAGCGTCTCCGCGCAAGCTGTCGAACTTCAAACGGACAAAGCCGATACGCATACGGAAATCACTTCCAACGCTGTTGCCAACCTACCTATCTCCGGTTCGGGATACCGGAACTACCAGGCGCTGATTGATCTAACGCCCGGCGCGCAGCCTTCCTACTTCTACAACTCGCAGACGGACGTTCCTGGCATTCCGCTAAATACCCATATCAACGGCGGTAATGGCCAGACCAACGTGACGACTATCGATGGCGCGGAAAGCATTAACGTTTGGCTGCCGCAATACACGGGCTACGTCGCCCCGGCTGAAACGATCGACGTGGTCAACGTCACTACGAGTGCCGCAGATGCCTCTCAGGGTCTTGCCGGCTCATCTTCAATTACTGTCGTAACGAAGTCCGGTACCAACCAATTACACGGCAGCGCTTTCGAATATCACAACGATCAGCACCTCAACGCGCGCAATTTCTTTCTTCAGCCGAACACCGCGATTCCTGTTGGTATCTATAACAACTACGGTGGAACGATCGGCGGCCCGATTGTGAAGAACAAGCTGTTTTATTTCGGAAGCTTCGATGGAACCAACCAGAAGGCGAGTGGCAATGGCTTATACACGGTTCCCACGGCCGATCAACGGGCGGGGAATTTTAGCGCTTACAACACCGCCATCTACAATCCGTTCACCGGTAATCCGGATGGCTCCGGACGCAGCCTGTTCGGGGGCGGCATCATACCGGCTTCACTGATAAGCCCGCAGGCTCTGGCGCTTCAGAGCTACTATCCGGCTCCCAATCTGGGCGGCACCGCTAATAACTATGCGGCCACCGAGGGACCGATTCTCAATCGTTATCAGACGGACGTCAAGGTGAACTGGAACCGCACGGAAAAGCACGTCATCTTCTTTAAGTACGATTTGATGGATGCCACCTCCGGCGGAAACGGAATATTCGGAGTCGCGGGCGGTCCAACTCCGAGTGGTGATCCGGGACTCGGGAGCACTACGGTTCAAGTGGCGGCGATCGGGCACACGTATACGTTTTCTCCAAACCTTGTTTTGGATGGCACGGTAGGTTACGAGCGGCTGAATCAAAACGTGAAGGGGACAGACTTCGGCAAGAACTATTCCACGGCCTTGGGTATTCCGGGGCTGAATGGAGCCGATATCCGCGACAGTGGATTCCCGGATACCAATTTCGGCTCGGTCCGGGGTTTCGACTTATACGGGCTTTGGCGTGCCGAATTGGATGCCCTTGTTCCGAACCGACGAGACATACACCACCAGTCACAAGCTGACCTATACACATGGCGCGCACGAGCTGACAGTCGGCTTCGACCTGGTCCGGCATCACTTGAACCATTGGCAACCTGAATTGAGCGCGGGTGGCCCGCGCGGCTATTTCGATTTCGATGGCAGCATCACGACGCTGAACGCGCCAAACGCACCGGCAGCCAATCAGTACAACGAGTACGCCCAATTCCTGCTTGGCCTTTCCGACAACATACAAAAGGGCGAGCAATACATTCTCATGACTGGTCGCGAATGGCAGTTTGGCTGGTTCGGCCAGGACCGTTGGCAAGTGGGTCGCAATTTGACGCTGACGCTGGGTCTGCGTTATGAGCTTTATCCGCTAATGACGCGGAGCAACGGAAAAGGCATCGAAAGCTACGATCCCACTAACAATGACGTCTACATGGGTGGCCGCGGCAATGTACCGTTGGATGCAAACGTCACGGTTAGTCACAAGCTGTTCGCTCCGCGCCTTGGAATCGCCTGGCGCCTGAACGACAATACCGTGATTCGCGCCGGCTATGGTCTGAATTACGATCCGCTTCCATACTCCCGTCCGTGGCGTGGCTTCTATCCTTTGACGATTAATGACAGCTACTCTGGCGCCAACGCTTATGTTCCAGCGGGTTCGTTAGCTAACGGCATTCCTCCCATCATCGGACCCGATCTGTCCACCGGCATCGTGCCGCTCGATCCGAATGCGGAAGAACGGGCTCCGCTGCCGGGAGAGCTCAAGCGCGGCTACATTCAATCCTGGAACTTCACGGTCGAGCGAAAGCTTCCAGGTCAGATCGTCGCTTCGGCCGGCTACGTCGGCCAGCATTCCAGTCACTTGCTGGCGGACTATGACCTGAACGCGGGTTCTCCGGGATCCGGCACCACCGGCCTGCCCTTGTATCAGGCATTCGGCGACGTGAGCCAGGTCTATGATTCGTCCGGGTATTTGAGTTCCGAATATAACTCGCTGCAGGTTGCCTTTAACCGGCAATTCTCGAAAGGCCTGATGCTGAAAGGCGCTTACACGTGGTCGCACGCCATAGACTTTACGGACGACGACGGTTGGGCCGAAATGCAGTGGTACGGTTCGCAGTTCCCACGCAACCGCGCCACCGCCGGCTTTGATCGCACGCAGGTCTTCCAGCTTGGCTGGGTCTATGAGCTGCCCTTCGGCAAAGGCAAACCGTACGTGAATACCGGGATCGTCTCGAAGATCATAGGCGATTGGCAATTCAGCGGGATTGAATCTTGCTATACCGGTCTGCCATACACGGTGACGGCCAACAACACCTCTTTGAATGCGCCTGATCAGACACAGACAGCCGAGCAAGTGCTACCGACCGTTCAGTTCCTTGGCGGCGTTGGACCGGGCGCTTTCTATTACAACCCTGCGGCTTTCGCGCCGGTCAATGTTGTTGGCTATGGCAACGTCGGGCGAAACACGCTGCGTGGACCCGGCGTCTGGAACACCGACGTGGATGTTGCACGCGATTTTCCGATCACGGAACGACTGAAGATGCAGTTCCGCGCGGAGTTCTACAACCTGCCGAATACGTCTCACTTCGGCACTGGGAGTGGTGGCTCTGGCATGGACTTGAACGTCAACGACTCAGCGTTCATGCAAATGACCAGCTCTTATGGCGAAAGGAATATTCGGTTCGCAGTACACGTTCAGTTTTAGAATTGTTTGATGGTTGTTGTCAGAACGCGGCTTGCTTTGCATGCCGCGTTTTTTCTTGCTCTGATTCCGGCGCAAGTTTTTCCGCAAAAAGACGATCTCGCCGCCGAATCCCATCGTGCCCGGGAATTGATGGCTGCGAGCCGGTTTGCCGACGCGATCCCGATTTACGAAAAGCTGGTGAAAGCGGTTCCCGGCAATACGGGCCTGCTTTTAAATCTCGCTTTAGCAGAGGAGATGGCGGGCCGTCCTGCGCGCGCCATCCCGCACTTTGAAGCAGTGCTCACAGCAGAGCCGGATAGTTTACCAGCTCTTCTCTCGTTGTCGATGGCCCGGCTTCAGTTGAAGCAATCGAGAGAAGCGATCGCGCCTCTTCGAAAAGCGATCAAGCTCGATCCCACGAACCTGAACGCCCTCGGCATGCTCGGTGACGCGGAATTGGATCAAAAACTATTCGATGATGCCGCCGCTCATTACCGCGCGTTGACTGGCAAAAATGCGGCTGATCCGCGCGCCTGGTACGGCCTCGGCAAAGCTTACGAATCACTCGCCACCCGGACGTTCGATCGCTTGAATCAGAGTGCGCCTCGAGCAGCTTATATCGCAATTCTGCTCGCCGACACACGTCTCGAGCGGCATCAATATCGCAGCGCTTTCTTTTTCTATAACGAAGCGCAACGTAAGTCGCCCAATTTTCCGGGCATTCACTCGGGACTAGCGGCAGTCTATCGCCAGACCAATCATCAGGACTGGGCCGCAGACGAGCAAAAACGCGAAGAAAGTTTGCCGGCGCCGGATTGCAAAATGCAAGCCGCCGAATGCGCGTTTTTCTCAAAACATTTCATCGAGACGATCGACGATGCCGGTCCCAACGCCTCTCCGGCGGCACTCTTTTGGGCGACTAAGGCGTATAACGAACTTGCCGTCCAGGCCTTCGACCACCTGAGCGCTTTGCCGGAGTCGGTAGAAATTCATGCCTTCAAGGCTCAAATTCTGCACAATCACAAACAGGATCTCGAGGCGGCGAATGAATGGCGCGCAGCATTGAAGCTAGCGCCCGGCGATGCGAATGTAAAGCGGCAATTAGCAGCCGCGCTGTTTGATGCTAAAGACTATCGGGCCGTTATACCTCTAGCCGAAGAGCAACTCGCGCAGACGCCCAGAGCTCCCGATCTGAATTACCTCATGGGTGGGAGCCTCTTTCGCATCGAACAGCTCGAAAAGGCTCTCCCTTACCTCGAACTGGCTGTTCAGGGAAACACCGATTTTCCGGTCGCCGACGCCGCGTTGGGCTTAACGCTTGTCGCCTTGAATAAAAACGCCGAGGCCATTCCCTATCTGAAAAAGGCTCTTGTATTAGACGATGACGGCAGCGTCCACTACAGCCTCGCGCGCGCTTATCGAGCTGCCGGTCAGGCCCAGCTTGCGGCCGACACCTTGCAGCAGTACCAGAAAATCCAACAGCAGAATCACGACATCAACGAGCAGCTCGCCAAGGAAGCCGAGATTACCGCGCCTTCTCGCTAGAGGGTTCGCTCTACGGCAGCGAGAACGCTACGTACGCACCATTCGTCACCTCGGGCGGTGGGGCGCTCGAATCGGGCAGCGGTATTTTCGATTGCGCTGCGGCGCAAAATACGACGTATTCGCGTCCATTTATTTCGTACACTGCCGGGATCCCTTCCATCGCTTCTTTTACTTCGGTCTCCCAAAGCAATTTGCCGGTCTGTTCATCGAACGCACGCACCTTCCGATCGCGCGTTCCGGTGAAAATCAGCCCCCCGGCTGTGACAACTGGCCCCACTTTTGGGAAATGCGAGCCGGTATTTGTAAAACCTTCCGCCGCCAGCTCCGGCACTTCGCCCAGCGGAATTTGCCACTTGATCACCCCTCGATTGAGATCGTAGGCCGTCAGGGAAGTCCACGGCGGCTTGATCGGTGAGAGGCCGTTTGAGGTGATCATAAATCCGAACCCGCTGCGATAATGCTCGGCTGCGTTCGTAGTCGTCTCGACGCTGTCCCCCGGCGAAATTTGTGGAGCGTCGCTAAAGAGAAACGCGACGAGTCGCGTCAGATCTTGTTGGGTCAGGTCGCGAAACCCCGGCATCAGTCCTTTTCCATTTGTCACAATTGTCGTCACTTGCTGATGACCGAGGCGTGTGCGAAGGTGCACTAGAGATGGAACGGTAGGCGGCTGCCCGCGCAGATCCGCATGATGACACAAGCGGCACTTGGCCTCGTAAACCGCCAATCCCTGCTGTTCGAGTGAACCGGTTGGCGGAATCTTCAGCGCGATCTCCGGCTCCAGCTTCAGCATCGCGGGCAGGTCTTTCGACTGCACATAAAGAGTGCCATTGGTAGGGTCAACGGCCGCCGATCCCCAATTCGCTCCGCCATTGTTGCCCGGCATTTGGATAGTGTTGTGTACGCTGGGCGGGGTGAATAGCCCCTGATTTCGTGCGCTCTCGATTTCATCGGCGAAGCGAGCCCGCTCCGCCGGATCCCGGATGAAAGGGCTCAGATCTTTAGCGGTGAAGCTCTGGCGGGCAAAGGGAGGTGGATAGGTTGGAAACGGCTGTGTCGGCCAGGTCTGCTCTCCCGGCATATCTGACTGCGGCACGGCGCGTTCTTCGATCGGCCACAATGGCGCGCCCGTAATCCGATCGAACACCCACAGGAAGCCTTGCTTGGTGACTTGAGCGACGACATCCACTCGGCGGCCATTGTGCTCAACCGTCAACAGTTGCGGTGCGGTTGGATTATCGTAATCCCAAATATCGTGATGCACCATCTGGAAATGCCAGATGCGCTTGCCGGTGCGAGCGTCGAGCGCCAGCAGGCAGTCTCCAAACAAATCCGCGCCCTTGCGATTGGCGCCATAGAAGTTGTATTTCGGGCTCCCGGTCGGAACGTAAACGATTCCGCGTTTCTCATCAAGCGACAGTCCGCTCCATGCGTTCGCGCCCCCGATGGTCTTCCACGCGTCTTTCGGCCACGTGTCGTAACCGTATTCGCCAGGATGCGGAATGGTGTGAAAGCTCCAGACCAGTTCGCCCGTTCTCGTATCGTAGGCGCGAATGTCTCCCGGTGCGGATTCGTATTCCTGATTCGTCGCCGATCCGAGAATCAACAGATTTTCGAATACCCGGCCAGGCGTGGTCGATTGAACCAGCACAATGCTGTCTGGATCGCGGCCCAGTCCTTCTCGCAGGTCGACTCGCCCATTTTTTCCAAACGAACTGATACTCTCACCCGTCCGCGCGTCAAGCGCCTGCAGAAAATTGTCTTGCGAAAACAGCAATCGCTGCTCCGCGCCGTCAGCGGACTCCCAATAATTGATTCCCCGATTCGTGATCAATTGGCTTCGCGGATCGGTTCTATGGGTCCACACTTCGTGCCCGGTTGCCGCATCGAGCGCAACGATGGAATTATTTTTCGCGAGCACATAGAGCAATCCATGTGCCATCAGCGGATTGAAAAAGTAGTGTTGATGATCGCCGGTAGGATAGCTCCAGGCAAGCCTCAATCGCGCCACATTGGTTCGATTAATCTGCTTCAGCGCCGAGTATTGCGCCGAATCCGGAGCGCCGCCGAAATCACTCCAGCCCCTGTAACTAGACTGCGCCGCAAGGCAACCCGCGCTCAGAATCAGGAAGTAGGCTTTGATCCGCAAGAAGCATCAGTTTAACGTGACCTCGAAACGAACGTGATTGATAAGCTCGATCCATGAATTTTCAAACGAAAATTGCTTTGGTCTTGCCATTGGCTTTGCTCGCAATACTGGCTGCGGCGCAATCTGAGAAGCCGAAGCTACCCGGCGAAGACTGGATATCGCTCTTCAACGGTCAAGATCTGTCCGGCTGGACGAAGATCGGCAAAGAGAGTTGGACGGTAGAGAATGGCTTAATCCATGGCAAGGGGCTGACGCAGGATTATGGCTATCTTCAAACCGATAAGCCCTACAAGGATTTTCAGCTCGCGCTGCGGTTCAAGTGCGTGGGCGATGGCAATAGCGGCGTATTTTTCCATACTGCTTTCAAGCCCGGCACCGCCGACGTCACGCAAGGCATGCAATTTGAAATCGACTGCACGATGATGCATCACACTGGCGGCGTCTATGCCGAAGAGGGCGGCCACTGGGTCGTTTGGCCTGCGCCGGAAAATGAGAGCGTCGTCCGCATGGGAGATTGGAACGACTATCTGCTCGAAGTGAACGGCAACCGCTATCGTTCACGGCTGAACGGAGTACAGATGGTCGATTTTACCGATCCGAAGCCCGGCGCTCCTGACGGCTATCTCGCGCTACAGTTGCACGCGGGCGGGCGGGGCAACATGGAATTCAAAGATATCTGGATCCGCGATCTTTCCAAACGTTGATGTTCACCGCACATGCGTCATTTGGCCGGTGAGAATCGACTCAAAACGGCGCCGGACCTCCTTCAATCCCGCGGCGTCCGCAGGCTCCAGCTCGGTCGTTGCAGTGCCCTGGTAGCCGATATCCCTGAGAGCGTCGTAAATAGCTCTCCAATCGATATCGCCCTCGCCGAGCGGAACCCAATCGGCGACCCTCTTGCCTGTCGCCTGGTCTTCGCGGAACGAGAAATCCTTGATGTGGAGCTTGATGATCCGCTTGCCGAGCGTGTGAATCCAATCCTGCGGATACCCATAGAGGACTACGTTCCCTACATCAAAATAAGCGCGCACTCTGGGAGTGTTGAACTCGTCGATATAGCGGGCGAACTCGAGCGGGCTCAGCAGGAATTTGTTCCACACCTCTTCAATCCCCAGCGTGACGTTCAGCTCCTCGGCTAACGGCAGCAGCTTCCGGATTGCCGGCTGCGATCGCTGGTAAGCTTCGCGATAAGTGGTCTGCGCATTCACCACCGCAGGTACCAGCAGGACCGTTTCGGCGCCCCACAAATGAGCGTTGCGGATCGAAGTGCGCGCGCCTTCCAGGCTCTTCTCCACAATAGCGGGATCCGGCGAGGAAAACGGATACTTCCAATGGTCGGAGTTCATCACCGAATGGATCGGCAACCCGGCCTTTTCGGAGGCCGCTTTCATGGCTTCGGCGTCCGCCTGGTTGGGAGTCGTAGGACACTCGATCCGCTCAAAACCGGCGTCCTTCGCCATCTGAAACCGGTCAGCAACAGGGATGTTCTGCGGCAGCATGTTAAATTCCACCGCCATTGCAATTGGAAGACGGTCCGAGGCCGCGGCCGGAAGCGCTGCCATAGCGAGCGTGGATTGTACAAAGGTTCGCCTGAGCATAACCATTAAAGATTCTAATCCTCAACGCGAGAGCGCAACAGCTGGGCTGGTTTTAAGATCTGACCTTGATATCCTTTTCGTTGCAATTGCCTGTTTTGTGCTACTCCGACCGTATCTGAATGAAAGGTGCTGAATCCCGTGAAGAATGATTTGAACACTTTCGCTCCGTCTAATCCGGCCAGGCGCGACTTTGTAAAGAGCGCCGCTGGCGCGTTTGGCGCCTCGTTGATGGCAGGCTTTCCCGGCATCATCTCCGGGCAGACCGTTACTAATACGCTGAAGGTCGGCTTGATCGGTTGTGGCGGACGCGGCACGGGGGCCGCTTCTGAGGCGCTGAAGGCCGATCCACAGGTCGAGCTCACCGCGGTCGGCGACGTTTTCCAGAAGCAAATTGATGCGTCGCTTGCGGAGCTGGGCCGTATCGGCAAAATCGCCGATCGCGTCAAGGTCGATAGTTCTAACCAGTTTGTCGGGCTCGACGCGTATCGGAAGGTCCTTGCGTCCGGCATCGACGTGGTGATTATCGCACCCCCTCCCGGGTTCCACTCAGAGCACCTTGCTGCTGCTGTTCAGGCCGGTAAGCACATCTTTTGCGAGAAACCGGCGGCAACGGACGCGCCCGGCGTTCGCTCCGTACTCGATTCCGCGGACAAAGCAGCGAGCAAGAATTTGTCCTTGGTCGCCGGCTTTTGCTGGCGCTACAACAACATGATCATCGAGACGTTTAAGCAGATTCAGGACGGCGCCCTCGGCCACTTGGTTTCGTACTACGCCACTTATTACACCAATCCCGTGAAACCGATGCCGCCCAGCAGTTCCCGCGCCCCAGGGGTAAGCGACGCAGAATGGCAAATCGCGAATTGGTACAACTTTGTCTGGACGTGCGGCGACAGCCTCGTCGAGCAGGCTGTCCATAGCGCCGATAAGATCGCCTGGATCATGAACGATCAACCCCCCACAAGTTGTGTTGCCGTTGGCGGCCGCGTGATCCCAGCCGAAGGCGGCAATATTTACGATCATTTCGACGTGAATTATCTTTACCCGAATGGGGTGCGCGCCTCTCTTGCTAATAGGCAGATTGAAGGCTGCTACAACGAAAACGCCGACTACATTATGGGTTCGGATGGCAGATGCACTCTGGGCCGGGGAACTGTCCCGAAAATCGAGGGCAAGACGAACTGGGCCTGGAGCGGCCAGCAATACGACATGTATCAGCGCGAACATGACGTGTTTTTCGAAGCGATCCGCAAAGGCCAGCCCGTGAACAATGGCAAGCGTCTGGCTACCAGCACGCTGCTAGCGATTATGGGCAGAATGGCAGCCTATACCGGCCAGGAGATCACCTGGGATCAGGCTCTGAATTCGCAGGAGAAGCTGTTCCCGGACCAACTCTCTTGGGGTGGCAGCTTGGCCGTTCCGCCGCGCGCGGAGCCGGGCATCACCAAATTTAGCTAGACGCGAGCGATGATCGCTCTCCTTGTCGGCGCAGTCCTGTTTGCAGGTGGCCAGAGCTCGGCTTCCGGCGATTTCCGCAACGAAATTGCGCCGATTCTGGAAAAGAACTGCACCGGCTGTCATCACAGCAGTTCGGGCAGAGATATTGATCTCACCTCGCACGATTTTGTGCTCAGTCATAAGCTAGTCCTGCCTGGCAAGCCCGAATCCAGTTCGGTCTACGTAAGCATAAAGAGCGGGAGAATGCCTCCTGCCGGCAAGCTCACCGACGCCGAAATCGACGCAATTGCGCGTTGGATTCGTGGCGGTGCGGTGTGGCCTGCAGGCGAAGTTCTGAAAGTTCAGCAGGCGGCGGCCGCGAAACCAGTGCCGGAGAGCGCGGAGCTTGAAACAGTGCGCAAAATTCGCGAACGTATTCTTACGAATCATTCGCATGAAGCAGCGCAGCCGTACAGTGTCACGATTCCCAATACGACGGTAAGTTACCCAATGGTGCCCATTGCGGCGGGTCATTTCACGATGGGTTCTGTTGCAAAGCCCAACGAGCAGCCGCCGCATGAAGTGACGGTCAATGCGTTTTGGATGCAGGCACATGAGGTGACTTGGGACGAGTACCGCCTGTTCATGTTTGCGAACCAGGCGGGTGAACTGGCGAACAAAGATGAGACGGTGGATGCCGTCAGCCGCCCTACTCGTCCCTACGTCGAAATGAGCTTCGGCATGGGTATCAACGGCTTTCCTGCGATCAGCATGACGCAACACGCCGCAAACAAATATGCGGAATGGCTAAGCGCAAAAACGGGCGAGTTCTACCGTTTGCCGACGGAAGCAGAGTGGGAATATGCTTGCCGGGCCGGTGCAACAACGCCCTACTATTTTGGCTCCGATGCCTCTGAATTGAAAGATTACGCCTGGTATTCGGTCGATAGCGGCGGCAAATACCAAAAAGTTGCCACAAAGAAACCGAACGCCTGGGGCCTGTATGACATGCTTGGCAATGTCGAGGAATGGACGCTTGATGCCTACGCGCCGTATAAGCCTGGCCCCCAAACGGATCCGTGGATCAAACCGGCTGCACCGTACCCGATGAGCGTGCGTGGCGGATCGTGGAACGATCCGGCAGATCAGGTGACCTGCGCCGCGCGCGTTGGCTCCGATGCTTCCTGGAAGCAGCAGGACCCGCAGTTACCGAAGAGTATCTGGTACGAGACGGATGCGCAATGGCTGGGATTTCGTCTGATTCGGCCCGCAGAGGTGCCGTCCGCGGACGAGATGTACAGGTATTGGAACAATGGTGTCGAGCACGATGAACAGTAAGTTCGTCATTGCTCTATTAGTCGTTCTCGTCGCTTTTTCCAGGCCGGCTTGGAACGAAACTCTGAATCCATATGAGGCTGTAGAGCCACATATGGGCACACTGTTTCGCATTAAGCTCTATGCGCCGAATGAGACGTTAGCGCGCCAGGCCTTCCACGTGGCTTTCGAACGGATCGATCAACTGGATAAGATTCTTTCCGATTATCAGCCGGATAGCGAACTAAGCCGCGTCACTCGGGAAGCTGTCAGACATCCGGTCAGAATCAGCGACGATCTGTTCCGAATTCTGCAATTTGCCCAGCAGTTGTCAACGGCTACGGGAGGAGCATTCGATTTGACGATAGGCCCTCTTACTCACCTCTGGCGGCAAGCGCGAAAAGATCACTTACTGCCGGAACCTGAAGCCGTCCGGTCCACAATGGCCCGCTGCGACTATCGAAAGCTTCATCTCGATACCCTCACGCACACGGTCGAGTTCGACATGCCGAACATGATGCTCGACGCGGGCGGCATCGCAAAAGGCTACGCCGCCGATGAAGCAGTAGCCGTACTCGAGAATCTCGGTGTCCATTCCGCGCTGATTGCTGCTAGTGGAGATCTTGCTTTTGGCGATGCTCCTCCGGGTCAGCCCGGATGGAAAATTGGAGTCGATTCGTTTGACCGTGCTGACCGGCTGTTCACGCGCGTGTTGACGCTTCGGAACGCGGCTGTTTCCACCTCCGGAGATACCGAGCAACACCTCAGCGTCGGAGGAAGAACTTATTCGCACATCATCGATCCGAAGACGGGCATGGGTCTCCAGAACGATTTAACCGTGACAACCATCTCACGACGCGGTCTCAGGGCCGATCCGGCCGCGACCGCAATCAGCGTTATGGGCCGCGAGAAAGGCATGTCCTACGCGGACAACCAATCGGATCTGGCTGTGTTTATTCTTGATAGAAGCAGCGGCCATGCCCAAGAGCTCGAATCCGTGAGCTTTAAAGAACTCATGCGTTGCAAATCATTGACACAAACCGAAGAAAATGACCGATAGACGCCTGTTCCTCAAAACCGGTTTGGCCGCGATCGCCGCAGCGGGCGCGCCGCTCTATTCTCAACCGGACGGCAAGAAGCCGCGGCTTGGTGTGGTGGTGGATGTTTCTGGACGCGAGACGCCCGACGAAGCCATCGCGAGAGTGAAAGGGTTTGGTTTGAGGTGTTGCCAGGCCGGAGTGGGTATGTCTCCGAGCGGGCTCGCGGAAAAGTTGAAAGCGGCGCTAGAGAAATATGAGATTGAGGCTACGGCGGTGATGACGCTTGGCGGAGGCCGAATGGTTTGGGACTTTTATCATGGTCCGCTGACAATCGGCCTCGTTCCTCCGCAAACCCGTACTGCGCGCATCGACGCTCTCAAACGCGCTTCTAATCTCGCGAAACGGTGCGACATCAAAGCCGTTCACACGCATTGCGGCTTTATACCGGAGAACCCGAATGATCCGCTTTACGCAGACACTGTGAAGGCCATTCAAGAAGTCGCGAGTCACTGCAAAGCGAATGGCCAAACCTTTCTCATGGAGACCGGTCAGGAATCACCGGTTACCATGCTGCGAGCGATTGTAGATACGGGTCTCGACAATGTGGCCGTGAATCTCGACACAGCAAATCTCATTCTTTACGGGAAGGGCGAGCCGGTGGGCGCGTTGGACGTGATCGGGAAATATGTTCGTGGCCTGCATGCAAAGGATGGCCTTTATCCCACCGATCCTAAGAAACTTGGGGAAGAGGTTCCTATCGGGAAGGGCAAAGTAGACTTTCCGGAAGTCATGCGCAAACTGCACACACTGAGCTACACCGGGCCCATTACAATCGAACGCGAGATCTCCGGTGCTCGCCAGGAAGCGGATATCCGCGCTTCCGTTGCTTATCTGAAAGACCTGATTGATTCCTCTTACGTTTAGGATCCAGAAGTTCAAGCCCTATTTGCCAGATTTCTTGTCGAACCTCGCATAAACAGCTCGCGCATTCTTCATCCGAACAACGAAGATCGACGGCAGCCTCTCGCAGAAAACCCCCGCCTTGGCTCAACCCCACCCCGCCATCCGGCGATTGGTCAGTGATAGTTGTAATGGTATTCCCAGCTAAATGTCTTGCCAGGTTCAATCGACATTCGGATGAAGGGTTCCACTGCAAGGACCGAACGAATTGACCAAAGATTCTCCTTCCTGAGGGGTCGATCGCCAGCAATGTCCATTCCTGCTCCGACTTTGCGGTTCTCAATGCGAATCCTGTAATCGTCTGAGGTACCGCTGAAACCGGAGAATTGAGCCGAAACAATCTCCCGTCCTCTTAGCTCTCTTTGATAACCGAAGCTGTTTCCTTCGATGTGCGCAAGCTCTGGGCTTTTGATTTGAGATGCTTTAATCGCAAATGGCACGGTGACTACAAAGTCCGGACCAATCGGCTGTTTATCCAGCACGAGGAAGTTGTGATCATACACGCTGGTGTCAATCCGTTGATTTCCCATATTCTCCAGCTTGTGCTGTAAAACCATCTCCGGTTTGCCTTGCGCAAGCCGTATGATCTTGGTGTACCGATACGAATATCCGGAACTGCGATCGCTCAAATCGTGCGTGAACTCCACTGAGTCCGTTGTCTTTTGAATGCTCCACTTCCCCGCGTCCACAATTTCGTATAACCGATAAGGGTTGTAGTCCTTGTCGTCAGGCCTTCGGAGCACACCAACTCCAATCTTGATGAACGTTCCGCCCGGCTTGGCCTCCTCAAACCCCAATGCCTTCCCTTCTGACGAAAATTCTTCTACCGGACCGGTAATGGCGCTGCAAGGGCCGGCAACGATTTCGTCGCCCTTGAAGATGAAATCGACTACGTTCGAATCAGTTCCTGTAAACCACGGGCCGTAGTAGTTATGCCCGTGGTATTCCAGACTTTGAATCACCCCTGACCAGTCAAATCTCGTCCCACGATAATATCCTGTCTCGAACGTTCGGCAAATAGATCGAGACATGTATCATTCCGTTGGATATGTCTGTTCGCGGCAAACGATCAGTTTCGCCCCTAGCTGTCCCTGGTTGAATCAGGCAGGTTAGCAAAAGCAAAATCTGCAATAAGTTGACGAATGAGGTGCTCATGTCATTATATTTGTCCGGATAAGTCGATTACTGCGTAACTCTTTAGATCGGGAACTGTAAACTCCGTTGCGCCCGATTGAACCTCGTAATCTAATAACTGTTCATCAGGAGTATCAAACGAGTGAATCTGATGATTCGGATAACGTCCAAGCACGCGAACGCGAAACCCGCCGACCCGGAGATGGGACCCAGCGCCGTAGTTCAACAGGTGCACGCGGCACTTGCCGGGTTCGCTGGTCAAACGAACGATCACAACACTCGTTCCAAAAAGTCGGACGCTTCGCCGCTCATCGGTTAGGTTTGCACGAATTTTGTGAACGATAGCATCGGCGTCTTTGACGCTCGATGCCGGGTAAGCGCGAGTTCCGAGTTGCACCCTCAATTTACTGTTCCCAAGCGCGGGCCCGACCCGGAATAGTAAATTGTCACGGACCATCAGATTCATGACCTCGGCCGAGATGGCCGAGTCATCGTCGCCAAACTGAATGTCTGCAATCGAGGTTGCCGCTTGTGAGTCGATGCTTTGCAAAAACTGGAGCATTTTCGCAAGCGCTGCAATTCCGTCAGAATCGGTGCGAATCAGCGCGTTGCTTCCATAACAAAAGGCCTCTGCTGCCGCTAACGGCGCAGTTTTGCCGGGAACATCGTAGCGAAACTTGGCGTGTGGCTGGCGCAGAAATCTCCAGCCGTTCGATGACACCCACGGTACTCGCGAAGCAGAAGCTTCGTCCGTCTGCAGAGCCACTCCCGGAGCTTGCAGTTTCACGGTTAGCGCGATATCGACCGGATCAACGGAAATACCTTCGATTGCCCCCCATTGTGCAGCTTCCGGAGCAGGTACCGCGATGTGACTGAAACCGGCTTTGCGAAGATCCGGCGCGGTGTTTACGCCTTGATCCCAGAGTAATAGCGGCAGGGCGGCCGCGAAAAGAAGAAGCATCAGAGTTCGATAGCGGTCAAACGGATCTGCGCTCTATCGTAAATGCCCAATCCGAGTTTGGAAGCATATTCGACATGGCCTGGCTCACGGATAAAATGATTGAACTGCGGATTGCTGTTGTCAGGACCAATGTGCGCCGAAGAGCGATCGAAGATCGAGGGCGCGCCTTCGGCTTTCCGCTTCGAATCGATGACGTCGATCAGTATATGGTCCATTGCGACCGAATCGGTGCCGAAAAGGATCTGCTTCGGGTAGAAGCGAAATTGCGGATATTCACTGAACGGACCTGCGTGCCATACTCCGCTCAGTCCATCCATGATATTCAACACCGTACGGCTCGGAATCGGCTCGACAGACGCGAGCGTCCCGATAAACGAGTAAGTGTTCGTTTTCACGAAACGATGAGATCGGTCCATATTGGAGAAGTTGCCGTAGGAGATATTTTTCAAGCAGCCCGTAACTCCCGCCGCTTGATGCTCCTTCATTTTCGGAACGTTAATGATTTTAGTAAAAGTGTCCGCAACGGGGCGTGTCATAAAAGAGCGCGTATCTTCTTCGCCGAAAAAATCGACCTCGACGTAAGTATCAGGATCGTATCCTAACACCGATCTTCTCGCCTTGCCTTCTGCAGCCCAGATGTTTACGCCTTTTGGAACACATCGATCGTAGCCAACGCTCAGGAGTTGATCTTCAAAGCGTTCATAGATCCAGATCTGCTCGTGAGGAACGCCGATAGCCGTGAGATTTTTGACGATCGCTGAGACAATCTCAGGGCTCGACATGACGTGAGGCGCGCCCGAGCAGTTTACTTTGATGCCGACGACATCCTGCGGCGATATGAAACGTGACCAACAATCTTCATCGCGCTTGTCACCCGTGAGCGCGCGCATTCCTCGCGAAAGCATTTCTGCGACGACTTCTTGGTTCACGGCAGTCGAGTGAGTATCGATTGAGGCATTCGAGTGCACTCGCACGACTCGCCCCTTGTAAAGGCCAGGCATGCCCGGATGGAGTGACGGTTTAAACCGGGTCACAATTCGGTAAGAAGGTAACTGCTCAACCGGTATTTTTCCAAACATCGAAGTGGCGGCAGCAGTGGAGCAAAGAAAACTTCGTCTATTCACTTAAT
This sequence comes from uncultured Acidobacteriaceae bacterium, assembly GCA_963722935.1. Lineage (GTDB taxonomy): Bacteria > Acidobacteriota > Terriglobia > Bryobacterales > Bryobacteraceae > Bog-105. The sequence continues at coordinate 1,036,036 of CAVROY010000008.1, forward strand.
AGGCCTCTAACATGGTTCGGTTTGCCGAAATTCTTTAATTGATCCACCTGCATGGTTCGCTTGGCAAGTCCTCGCACATGAAAACACGAAAGCCGCGTTTCTTGTGCTGTTCCGCCCAGCTACGGCCTAATATGAAGTACGGTTTGGCCCAAGCTTCGCTATCGATTGTCTTCGGCGCAATGACAGAAACTGAAAGCATTCGCGGCGCGGGCTCGCCCGTCCGCGGATCCATAATGTGACTCCATCGTTTGCCGTCTGCTAGAAAAAACTTTTTGTAGCTGCCCGAGGTCGATAGGGATTCATCACGGAGCCAAAGCTGCGCGGCTGCAATCTCAGGACGCCTGGGATCGTCCAGTTTCACCGGCCAGCCCTCCTCGTCCGGCGGCGCGCCGAGCCCATAAATACTACTTCCTCCGGCGGAAATGAAGGCCGCCCGGATGCCGTCACCTCGAAGCACGTTCAGCATACGATCCACTGCGTAGCCCTTCCCGATACCCCCCGGATCGAGTTCCACGCCCTTTTTCTTGAAACGAACGGTGCGCGCGCGTGCATCGAGCACAACATTTTGATAACCGACGAACTGCATCGCGGTTGAAAGCTGTTCTGGGTTGGCCAGGTGCCCAGTGCCTTTGTAGAACCCCCAGACCTTCATCAGGGGTCCGACCGAGATATCGAACGTACCCTCGCTTTCGCGGCTGTAATCGAGACAGGTGTGAAGCAGATTGAACAGCTCTTCGGAAACATGTACAGCCCCATCGCCGGCTGTTCGATTCATCTTGCTCCACTCGCTATGCGGCTTGTAATTCGAAAGCATCGCATCAAGTCTTGCGGCTTCATCCAGAGCCTGTGTAACGGCTGCGTGCGCGCGCGCAGCCGTATCGGCGTAAGCAATGACGGTGATCACCGAGCCCATGGCATCAATGCTGGCTTCTTCTCGAACAGAACTACCAGAGCAGTCGGCGGCGAACAACAAAATGGTCGCAGCGAGCGCAGTCAGTAGCGGGATCAACCACAACAGTGTAGCGCCTCGTAAAGAGTTCTCATCGCCTGCCGAGTACAATCGATTGCGATGCCGAATCTTCGTTCTATTCTGCAGGCGTTCGCGGTCTCGCTTGTTTCGCTCACGTCGTCCTTCGGACAGGCTCAATACGATTTGCTGCTTCGGGGAGGCCACGTCGTCGATTCAAAAAACCACATGAGCGCGGAACGCGATGTCGCGATTCGCGATGGAAAAATTGCGGCGATCGCAGAACATATCGCGCCGTCTTCCGCGCTCAAGACGGTGGATGTTCGCGGGCTGTATGTCACTCCAGGTCTAATTGACATTCATGTCCATGTTTACGCAAGCACGGGCGAGAAGAATTCATATGCCGGAGACAATGGCGTGTATCCCGACGGATTCACGCTGCGGAATGGAGTGACCACGGTTGCCGACGCCGGTTCATCGGGATATCGCAACTTCGAAGATTTTAAAGAGCACATTATTGATCGCGCAAAAACACGTGTGCTTGCATTCATCAATATTGTGGGCGCGGGAATGCGCGGGCCGAAATACGAAGACAATCTGGCTGATATGCAACCCGAACCGGCAGCCGAAATGGCGAAGCGCTACCCGGGTGTGATTGTTGGAATTAAAACGGCCCATTACTCAGGACCGGAATGGACACCCGTGGAACACGCGGTCGAAGCCGGAACGCTGGCCCATATCCCCGTCATGGTGGATTTCGGCGCCAACCGTCCTGAGCGGCCGATCGACGTTCTACTCACGGAGAAACTGCGGCCCGGAGACATTTACACGCACTGTTACTCAGGCTTAAGAAACGAATTACTGCCAGACGGCAAAGTGAATCCGGGGATGTGGGAAGGACGAAAGCGTGGGGTGATCTTCGATGTCGGCCACGGCGGCGGCAGCTTCGCGTGGCGAGTCGCCGTACCCGCGATCCATCAAGGATTTTTGCCTGACTCGATCTCGACCGATCTGCACATCGGCAGTATGAACTCCGGCATGAAGGACATGCTGAATGTGATGGGCAAGTTCCTCGCAATGGGGCTATCCGTCGATCAGGTGATCACTTGGTCCACCTGGAATCCGGCCCGCGAAATTCACCATGAAGAGCTCGGGAATCTTTCGATTGGGTCGATTGCGGACGTGAGCGTTCTGCGCGTGGAGCAGGGGAAATTCGGCTTCACTGACATGTATGGCGCCCGTATGGACGGCAATCGCAAACTCGTTTGCGAGCTGACCATCAAGGGCGGGAAGATTGTTTACGATTTGAACGGGATCAGCCGCCCCGATTGGCGCACCTTACCTCCCAATTACACGAATATTGGGGACCCGAGATGGGATGGGCTCAATCCTGCGCACCCGCATTAAGCCGTCGCAACGAGGCTTAGATGCGGCCAAACTTGGCGACCGCCTCGCGAATCGATCTGTATTTCTCGATGAACGGGTACATGCTGTGCTCGGTATTGTCGAGTTCTTGCGCTCGCGCCAACACCGCGGCCGCATTCGCGCTTGGGACGACTACTACGCCGTCCATGTCTGCCACGATGATGTCGCCCGGACGAACTTCGACGCCGCCGCAGTGGATGGGAATATTTTTGCCCGCGAACCGATAGTGATTGACGGTGCTGGACGGCACTACGCCCCGGCTGAAGACCGGGAATTGCAGCCTTGCGATTTGCGCGGTGTCACGCACGCCTCCGTCAATCACGGCCCCCGTCAGGTTCCTGAATTTCATCGCCGTGCTCATGAGCCCGCCAATGCCTGCGTAATCTAACCCGTCTTCGAGCGCCATGACATACACCGATCCTGCAGGCGCCTCATCGATCGCATCGAGCGCGCCTTGTATTCCCGCTGCGCCTGTCTTGTTCTCTTCGCGCTTCATCAAGACCGTAACTGCGGGGCCGGCGAACTTGGCCGGAGCAAGCGGACGCATGTCATGCGACATATAAGCTCGATTCCCATAGAGCTGCTCGATCGCATCGGCTGCCGAAGCAGCTTCAACAAGCCGGAAGCCGTCGCTGAGGTTGTTAGAATTGCTCCTCTCCGGCGCTTGGCGGAAAGCGAATAGCACAAATAGAGCCGCGGTGGCACACACGATTGCAAGCAGCAGTTTTTGACGAGATAATCGGCCAAGCATTTGCGCCTCAGATATAGGCGATCACGTCGATCTCAACCAGTGACTTACCCGGAACGCCAGCAACCGAGACGGTCGTTCTGACTGGCGGTTCCGGTCCGAAACGGCCTTGGAAAACTTCATTCATCGCCTGATAATCCTTCAGGTCTGCAAGATATACTTGCGCCTTCAAAACTTTATTCATTGAAGAGCCGCAAGCTTCCAACTTCTTCTGGATTTCATCAAGGACATGATTCGTGTGAGCTTTAATATCGCCCTCAAAGTGCGCGCCAATACCAGAAAGAAACAGCAAGTTGCCGTAGGAAACGGCAGGACTAAAAAGCGGCGTCTTCTCCGGTGCTTTTCCATCCTGCCACCATACCTTCTTCGCCGCGCCGGATTGCGCCTCCGCCGAACCGCCCGCGATGGTCGCTGCCGCTGCCGCTACTGCTCCTTTGCCAATAAAGCTTCTTCTGTTTGCTTTCGCCATTTTTCTCCTTTTCGAAAAGCTGAAATTTCAGCCACGCTCTGAGTGTGTTGCGTATGGATGCCGTTCGGCCTGCCAGTCGGCCTCGCCGTATTCGCCGAGATTCACTTTGCCGCTCATTTTGTCTCCGTTGGCGGTTCCGGTGAACACGTAGGATAACGTCTGGCCTTGTATGCGCTGAATACTATGGAATCGCACCTGGTTGCTCTGCACTTTGCCGGTGAGATCACCCGAGACGAATTCGCCGCGATGCGTGCCAACCAACTCACTTTCGTGTTGTTCCAGGATGAGCGTGTGCACGGCGGAGCCGCGAAGGAACTGCATGTCGAGAATCCATTGCCCTGCAACTACCGATGGCTCGCCCCCGGGAGCCGGCGGATTTTCGAACTTGGGAGGATGCGACAACGCCGCGTAAAGCCGGTCGGCGACAATGGCTGCATCGCCGGGCATCATCATATAGGGGACGACGGACACGGCGCTCGCCATCTTGTCGGGGCGCCGTCCTGAACCGCCGGCAAGCGCAATGCGCGGCTCCGTATCGAACAAAAGCTTGCTGAGTTCTTCGCCGGTGATGCCAAGCTGACTTGCGTCCCATTCGATCCGCAGCTCGGGAGTGCGATTGGAGAGCCCTTCCGGATCGCGAACGCTTGTGGAAACGCCATTCGCTTTCTGGACAGCGGCCGAGATCGCACGAAGATCCGCCAGCCAATGCCGCCATTCGGCATCGTGGTCCCGCGCAGTCCAGCATTCTACCGCTGTAAGCATTCCCATGATCTCTTCCTTGCCGACCTTCAGCGAACGTCCGAACGCGTGATGGGGCGCGCTGTTGGCCCACGCGGCCTGCAGGAAATTCTTCTCACCTAGGACCATACCTGCCGCTTGAGGTCCGCGCAGGCATTTGCCCCCGCTGTAGGCAACTGCCGTCGCGCCTCGTTTCAGATGAACGTTGGGGATGGTCAAAATTTCCGCCGCCGCGTCCACCAGCACCGGGACATTATGACGCCGCGCGACATTTGAGATGGCTTCCGTTCCTAACGGGCCGTCATCACCAGGTCCCGCCAGAATGTAGATCATGGCGGTACGTTCGCTGAACGCCCCTTCTAACTGCGAAGGCTCGTTTACTTCGACGATGTTCACGCCGGTCATGCGCACGGCGTGGTCATAAACATTTCGTGAGTAAGTGGGGATGATGACTTCGCTCTTCAGTCCGGTCAGGTCGGGCAGACGTTCCATGCGTTCCGGGTTTGTGCCCGTTAGTGACCCCGCGGTACAGTTCGTTAATGCCGCCGCGCAACCTGCGGTTACGATGCCCCAGGGCGCCCCGGTCAGCTCCGCCAGGCGCTTGCCAACTCCATCCATCAATTCGTCCATCTGGATATAACTGCGCGAGGCGGCATCCATCGCTTGTTTTACTTCCGGTAGCGTTTCGGATCCCGTAATGATTGTGAATGTGCCGCGCGCATTGATCAAAGGGCGAACGCCGATAGAGGTGTAGACCGTTTCCGGCTTCGTCCATGCGGCGGTTTTATTATTGGGCACGGATTTGCCACTTGCCGCGCTACCGATGCCTGCCAGTGCTGCACCTGACAAAAAGCTACTCCGGCGAAACAACTCACGCCGGCTGCATCCGCTGTGGCGATTCACGAACTTGGATAGAAAGGGCATGGAGGATCTTCTGCTCTTTCGTCACTATACTCCGGGACGCCGATCACAGGGCTATTTGCGATGCGGGACGAATCCGCGCGTTCTCATCCGGATTCGGTACACAGACGTGCTCGCGGTGATGTAGAGCGTTTTGTAATCCGGATCGCCCCACGTGAGATTTGCTGGCTGCTGGGGAACAACAATGGTTCCAAGATGTCTTCCCTGCGGGTCCCACACCCAAATGCCTTGCGGACCGACCACGAAGAGATTGCCTTTTTCATCCACTTTCATGCCGTCGGGGACTCCGCCTGCTCCGTTTTCTTCCCCAAACAGCCGCTCGTCCGTCACGCCGCCGTTCGGACTAAAGTCAAACACCCGGATATCCCGCCGGTCGCTGTCGTCCACATACAACCGCTTTCCGTCAGGTGAAAACGCGAGACCGTTCGGCTGCGACATATCCTTGATCAATAGCGTCACCCGGCTGTTTTTATCCATCCGGTAAACGCCTTGAAACGGAATCTCCTGCTTCTGGCCTGCGGGCAGATCCAGCGTCGGATCGGTGAAATACAACGCGCCATCGGGACCGGTTACTACGTCGTTGGGGCTGTTGAAGCGCTTGCCCTCAAACCGTTCGGCCAACGTCGTATACTCCCCGTCCGGAGCCACGCGGATGATCGCGCGCAAAACGCTCGCGCAGTCGATCAATCTGCCCTTTGGATCGAACGTGTTTCCATCCGGATCGCCTAACGAAATCACAGGCTGTTTCCGACCGTCCCGATACACGCGGAAAATTTTGTTTTGTTCTTCGTCACTGACGTAAAGAAACCCGGATCCATCCCAAACCGGTCCTTCCGTAAATCCAAAACCGGAGGCGACCGAAGTCAGTTGGGCATTATGGTCGATCAGCTTCCAAAAATCACGCGATTGCGCTTCGAGTTGGAACGGGCGACGCTCTTTCTTTGAATCTTGAGCACTCGCCACGAAGGCGAAAAGGACAACGATCGCGAGGACTTTCGCCATTCTCAGGGTTTGAACAGTCGCGGGAGATTACGCCTGAACGGCTGCCGATAAAACTTCTTTCAGCCTACGTGCGACAATCGTCTCCTCACCGGGTTGCAGCATCCATACGCCGACCACAATCGTATTTTCGTCGGAATAGATTCCTTTGCTTCCCTCTCGCCTGCCGGTAGATGGGTTCAATTCAATGGATGGCGTTCCTTGTCTCAGCTCAGCGGCAACTTGAAGCGGAGAAACGCGCACGCGCTGTTGGTCGTAAGTAAGGAAAAGGTGCGGGACGTGATTGGCCACCTCCGGCACAAGGATCTTACAATTCATCGTAGGAATGTCCCGTAAGTATCCGGCGATCGTCTCTGCTCTTTTGCGAAACTCGGCTTGCATGGCCTCGTCGGATTGATCGAGGAACCAATCCACCGCCGCGACCATGCCGACGATCTGCTCTTTTGCAACCTTTAATCCGCGGCCAACGCCCTCATCGAATGGATTGTTGGTTGCCGCAGCCGCCGCAATCAGGTCTTTTCTACCCAGAAGCAACCCGGCATTCTGGGGCCCGCGAATGCCCTTGCCGCCGGAGAAAGTTACTAAATCAAACGCCATTTTCGTGTAATTCCAAAGATTAGAGATAGGCGGTACATCGGCGGCTGCGTCATTAAAACACGGAACACCGTGCTGGTGCGCCACTCGGATCCAATCCTCGCGGCCGATCTCTCCATCTTCGGCCGCGTTGAAGAAGTGCGCCATCACGGTCCTGCCCGTGAACGCCCTCTCGTAATCGGCGAGCGTTCTCACTTCGACAAAGCGGGCTCCACAGTTCTCAATCGCATGATCGTAGCTATAACGATGCGCCTTTTGAATAATCACTTCGTTCTTCAGCTGGCCAACCTGGACCGGAACAGCTTCGACGGGAGCATGGTTCATCACATCGATGCATGCAGCCGTGCCTAACGTGAGTGCTCCGGAAGCTCCTGAGGTCACCATGGCCGCTTCGCATCGCAGTTTCTTCGCGAGATACTCGCCGGCTTTCGTCTGCAGTTCGATCAGCCGCACGGGGTTCTTCGCTGCACGCGCGACCGCAGCCTGTACACTGGGCGGCATGGTCGACGCGGTCAGTATGGTGTAGGTACCGGCGGCGTTGATGATCTTCGTTACGCCCAGTTTTTCGTAATAATCCTTGCCGGCGTTCTCGGCTTCCTGCATTTCGTATGCTTGCACCGGCACAGCTAGGCCGGCAATAGCGGCCGCGCGCGTTGCTTTCTTAAGGAAGCTTCGTCGATTCGGTTTCATAATCTCGCCTAATTCGCAAAAACGAAGGTACCGAAATGCTCCGGTACATGATTCGCATCCCGTTTCAACACACAAGTGGGTTGCCAGCACATGAAATGCCTCTGCGGGTCGGGTCCGAGGCCGTCAATCCGATACAGATTTCCCCGCCATTTGGTTCCCGCGTGCACCGGTTCGGGGCTCACGGAAGAAAGCGGGATTTGAGCCGCCGCGTACCAGAGCTTTTGTGTTTCGTCGATCCGCGCCATGGTACGCCATCCCGATCTCCAGGAGTGATCGTAACTCTTCTTGTCAAGATCGATCGCGAGATCGATCCAGTCTCCCGTTGGCGCAATCTCAAATTCCCGGTAATGGCGAATATGCTCCCAGTCATATCCAAGGAACATCTCGACCACATCCCGATCCCATAGACCCACATGCGGTTGGCTGCTATCCGGCGGAAGAAATAAGTTCAGCACAGTGTACGGGCATTTGAAAAGCAGATACAGATTCGTGTCGGTCCAGAAAGCCCGAATTTCCGTCTTCAGGGTTTTGTACTCAGTCGTATGCGTGCAGTCTTTGTCCATCGTCGCAGATGCCGCGCGTTTCCAAATGCCTGCGTCGGGGTTGAGCGTAAGCGTTGGATTGCCACGGACGTGCTTGACAGTAAACGTCGCCCGAGGCTCTTGCACTTCGCATAACTGCCCGCCTTTCACAGCGAAAGGCAGTATGACTGAACAGCCGAGCACAGCCATCAGCAAACCCGCTTTCTCGATTTCATTCATGTGACACATCGATTCTATGGCAGCGCGAAGCTGAATAGATCGCTTCCGGATGCGATTGCCACATATTGCTTACCTTGAATCGCGTAACTCATGGGAGACGCATGCATTATCTGGCCGGTGGTGAAATGCCACAGCGGCTTTCCCGTTTCCGCATCTACGGCCTCAAAAGCCTCCGAATCATTGCCAAAGAAAACCAGCCCACCCGTCGTAGTCATCGTTCCACCCCACGAGCCACCCGCCCCGACCTGCGGGTAGCGCCAAGCAAAGTCTCCTTTTGCTGGATCAAAGGCTATGAGAATCTTTTGGGCAAAATCGCCGTGCGCGTGTTTCGCGCCTGTCGCATAGAATTCCTGTCCTTCCTCAAACCGTTGCGGTTTCGAGAACAGCAACTCGCATTGCTCTAAGGCCATGAAGTAGAGCAAGTGCATGGAAGGATTGTAAGAAGGTGAAAACCAATTTGTCGCGCCGAGCATGCCCGGGCATGTAAGCGTTCCATTCGATGTTGGCTGAATGCCTGTGCGAACCGGGCGGCCGTTTGCGTCGATCCCGTTCGCCCAATTCAGCCGATCAACGAACCTCGTCGCCGACAGAAACTTCCCGGTGCGTCGATCCAGCACATAGATGAACCCGTTTCGATTTGCCTGCACAAGCAATTTTCGCGGGCTTCCTTGATAAATCGCGTCCACCAAAACTGGTGTTTGCGTTGCATCATAATCGAACAGGTCGTGAGGCGTGAATTGGAAATACCATTTGAGCTTGCCCGTGTCGGCGTCGATGGCCAGTACACAATTGGCGTATAAATCGTCGCCGGGCCGGGGCGCGCCATCGAACACCGGAGATGGATTGCTGGTGCCCCAATAGATGGTGTTCAGTTCAGGATCGTAAGTGCCGGGCATCCAGGTGGACGCGCCACCGCGCAAGTACATCTCTCCGGGCCAACTCGATGATCCGGATTCACCCGGAGCCGGAATGGTCCAAAAGTGCCAGATCTCCTTGCCGGAGTTGGCATCAAAAGCCGCCAGAAATCCCCGTACGCCGTCGTCGCCAGCCGAAGTTCCGACCACGACCTTATCTTTGACAACAAGTGGCGCGCTGGTCGCCCCATAGTTCTTGTTGCCTTGGGCATACGCCACATCCCAAATGAGATGGCCCGAGCGTGCGTCGAGACAAAGCAAGTGAGCATTGTCCGTCTCCATATACACGCGAGTGCCCAACAACGCAACGCCGCGGTTATGATGCGATGAGGCATCGTCTACCAAGCCTTCGGTGACCGGACGCGAGTAGTGCCAGATGGTGCGCCCGGTTCGCGCGTCAATAGCAAACGCATCGTTGGCGGACGTCATGAAAAGAATGCCGTTGGACACCACAGGCGTCGCCTCAAGCAGATTCGAATTGCTTGAATGAAAGACCCATTGCGCTCGCAAGTCTTTCACGTTTTCGCGAGTGATCTGCCGTAGCGCGCTGTATCGCTCGCCGCTGTAGTCGCCGTTATAAGAAGGCCAGTTGCTCGCGACCGGTTGCACCAGAAGGTCGCTCGCGCTGACGTTGAGATTCGCGCTGATCGGCGTCGTTACGTCACTGAAGCCGGCGAGGCCGACCGCGCAGCCGCACAACACCGCTGCATATGCCGCTGGCGAAAGGCGTCTGCGCATCACCGTTCCAAATAATCGGACTTTCAATATTCAACAGGATAGTGACTTGCGCTTCACGTTTCTAGTCCTGCCCTGATAAACTTGCTTTTTCAGGATGAGCGGATCGGGTTCCACGATACGCATCGCGATGACCATCGCGATCGGCGTGCTCACCGGATTTCCATCACACGCTCAGCAACCGGGTCAGGCGTTGTACCAGTCGAATTGTGCCGGATGCCATGGCTTAGATGCCCGCGGCGGTGAACATGCACCGAATATCGCGACTTCGCAAGCAGTCCAACAGCTTACTGATGTGGAGTTGCTTCGCATTCTTCGCGACGGCATACCGGCCGGCGGCATGCCCGCGTTTGGCTCGCGTTTTACTGGTGAGCAGCTATCTAGTATTGCGAGTTATCTGCGTAGCTTGCAAGGCCAGCGGAAAACAGGGTCAGTATCTGGTAAGCCGGAGATCGGACAGAAGTTATTCTTCCACAATGCTGGCTGTTCTGAATGCCACATGGCTCAAGGCAAAGGCGGATTCATCGCGAGCGACCTGTCCTCCTACGCTGCGGCTCATTCCGTAAATGAAATGCGTGAAGCGATTTTGAACCCCAATGAGAATCTCGATCTTCGTCACACAGTAGCGACGGCAATCGTGCAAAACGGCCAGCGATACACCGGCATAATCCGCAATGAAGACAATTTCTCATTGCAACTGGAATCCCGGGATGGTGTATTCCACCTATTCGACAAGTCCGCCTTGACGAGTATCACGCGTGAGAAAAAATCGCTCATGCCCGCCAACTACAAAGCCCGGCTCAGTCCAACCGACCTCGACAACATAATTAGTTATCTCATTCATGTCGCAGCCGGAGAGCCAAAGCAAACACAGGAGCCTTCGGAATGGTGAACGGTGAAAAACAACTTAGCTGCTCTCCTGACGCAGAGATAACATAAATGGCGAACTCGAAGACCGTCAGAATGAACCGGCGTGGATTTCTAAGAAACTCAGTCAGTTTTGCCGCTGGAGTAGCGCTGAGCACGTGTGCAGAGGCCGATCCCGAGCCTCGCGTTCAGAATGTAAATACTAATTCCAGTCCTTCTAAGCTGAAAATCACAGACGTGCGTGTGGCAACTATACGTAAGCCAGGACCAAGCCCTTGCACGATCGTTCGCCTTGATACCAACCAGGGTGTCTATGGTCTTGGCGAAGTCCGTGACATGTCGAGTCCAACCTACGCGCTCTTCCTCAAGAGCCGCGTCATCGGCGAGAATCCTCTCAAAATCACCTTCCTTTTCGAAAAAATCAAGCAGTTCGGCGGAGATTCGCGTCAGGCCGGCGGCGTTGTCGCCATCGAGGAGGCCTGTTGGGATATTGCCGGAAAGGTTTACGGCGTGCCGATATATCAGATGCTCGGTGGAAAGTTTCGCGATAGGATCCGCATCTACGCCGACACGGAGGAGTCGAGGGATCCCGAAGAATACGCGAAGCGGCTGAAAGCTCGTAAGGAGATGGGCCTCACTTGGCTAAAGATGGATCTCGGAATTAATCTGATTGAGAATCAACCAGGCGCCGTCACGCGCCCTTCCGAACAAAGCCGTTGGGAAAACTACAATCTTCCTCATCCTTTTCTGGCCAATGAGATCACAGACAAGGGAATCGCGATGCTCATCACCTACGTTGCTGCCGCGCGCGAAGCCGTGGGTATGGAGATCCCGCTTTCTATGGACCATTTAGGCCATTTGGGGGTGAATTCAATTATCCGGCTCGGCAAAGCCTACGAGCCTTACAATCTCTCCTGGATGGAGGACGTGATTCCATGGCAATATACGGAACTCCTGCAGCATATTACAAACGAGAGCCCCACGCCGATCCTTACTGGCGAAGATATTTACCTGAAAGAAAATTTTGAAAAACTCTGTAAAGCGCACGCAGTAAGCAAAATCCATCCCGATATCTCGACGTCCGGCGGAATTCTTGAAACGCACAAGATCGGCGACATGGCTATGGAATATGGCGTTCCCATGGCGATGCACTACGCCGGTCTGCCGGTGGGAGCCTTCGCCAGCGTTCACTGTGCGGCTGCAACGGAAAACTTTCTTGCCTGCGAAAACCACTCACTCGATGTTCCGTGGTGGCAGGATCTTGTAGAGGGTGTCGACAAGCCGATTATTGACCACGGATTCATCAAAGTAGAGGACAAGCCCGGCCTCGGAGTGACACTCAACGACGACGCGATGAGGGAGCACCTGGTGCCCGGAACCGGCGATTTCGAACCGACGCCGCAGTGGGACAAAGAGTACTCGATCGACCGTCTGTGGAGCATGAATCCGCCGCGCGCCGAAGTCGCGGAAAAGGCGTCCCTGGCTTAGCAGTGCGGGAACGAAAGGAGAAGAGTGAAGCACAGATTCGCCGTTGCGCTGCTTGCGGGCGCGCTTTTCGCCAATATCGCGCCAGTTTCCGCCCAAGTCAAAACGACCCGGGAGCAGATACTTTTCTATACATCGGATTGGAAAGGTGACCGATTCGCTGACGGACGCCCGAAGTTACCCGATGACCTGCTAAAACGCGCGCTCGATGTGTCCATTGAGGACCTGTGGGACTACCTCGGCGAACACGGCTACCGAAATCAATTTGACGGCGGCTGGCAAGCTCTGCACATTGACAAGCCGTTCGCCGGCCGCGCCCTGACGGCACAATATATGCCGCTCCGTCCCGACATGGCCAAAGCAATCGCCGCCGAAGGCACGCGCGAAGCCCGCGTCGGCGATACGAATAGTTGGCCGATTGCAGAATTGCAGCCTGGGGATGTCTATGTTGCAGACGGGTTTGGAAAGATCGTCGAAGGCACTCTGATTGGCTCCAACCTCGGGAATGCGATCGCTGCGCACACCCATACTGGCTTTGTATTCGATGCCGGCATTCGAGACCAGGAGGAAAATCGGGAAATACCAAATTTCAACGGCTTCTATCGAGGCTACGACCCCTCTGCATGGGCTCAGATGGAACTTACTTCCATCAACGCTCCCATTCGCATTGGGCGCGCGGTCGTCTTGCCAGGAGATTTGGTCTTGGCGAAAACGGACGGCGTGCTTTTCATTCCCGCAATCCTTGCCGAAGCCGCAATCGCCTCTGCGGAATTCACAAATCTTAAAGACGCTTTCAATTTCCAACTGAACCAAAAGGGAAAGAACGGCGCGATGTTCGAAGGCGGATGGACTCCGGAGAAATACGCTGCCTTCGCCAAGTGGGTGGATGCGCATCCCGAAATGCTCAAGATGTCACGTTCTGAATTCGATGCCATGCTGGCAAAGGCAACCGCACAACGGCCTATACATCGTGGCCAGACCGCGCAACCGAAATCCTAGGTCGATGCATCGAACGTGCCGAACGCGACGAATTTGAAAGAGTGGCGTCCGCTGATTTCAAAACAATGGCACGAAGCTGTTTATTCCATTCATCCCATTCGTCACATCTGTGTACAGATTTGTACAGTGAGATATGGCGACATAGCTTTACGCAATCCTTGTCTCTACTTGAGTTCGCGTGCCTGACAATGCTGAGCATAGCTTGCGTTTACTGGGTAAAAAGGAAGGCCACTTTACTCGCTCTTCTGCGTCTCCTCAGGTGCTGAGCCGCGGCGGATCTCGACGCCACCGCGGGCATCGACGACCGTGAGGCCAGTGCCGGCGGCGAGTTTTTCAAGCGTCTTTGGTTTTTGCACCCTCCGCCGCGCAGGTCCCATCCGTTACGGGCGTCGCTCTTCCAAATATTTATTTCACCTGTAGATCCACCGCCTTACAGCCCGCCGAGCGCCTCATCCCGCACACCCGCCCCGCACACATCAGATACGAGCGAACAGTCGGCTCGCTTCCCACCTATGGCGACCCCCAAACAGATCGCGGCCAATCGCCGCAATGCACAGAAATCCTGTGGCCCAAAGTCCGCTGAGACCAAGGCCAAAGTCTCGCAGAATCCCCTCCAGCACGGTCTCTGTGCCGAACCGCACAGGGCGCTGGGTGCCCGTTGTGCGGGTCAATTAACGACGAGGTTTCGCGTCCTCGATGAAGTCGAACAGCAGGAAAAGTTCGACGCCTTCTTGCAACAACTGATAGAAGACGAACAACCCGTCGGCCAGGCCGAAATCGAGTTGGTCGTCAAAATGGCCGAACACACCTGGATCTGTAAGCGTGCCCTCCGCCTGCAGGACAGTTGCTTTGCTCTCGAGCCGAAAACTCCCGCGCAGGCTAAGAGCGGCGAAATCCCCGCCAGCGTTGACTGCCAGCACCTGGAACGTTACGTCCGCTATCACGCCGCCCACGACCGTGCCTATCAACGCGCCTCCGCTGAGCTTCAGAAGCGCAGAAAAGCCCGCCAATCAGCCGAAATTGGCTTTGCTTCGCAACAGCGCGCTCAGGCCGCAGAATCGCGCCAGGCCGAAAAGCACTCCGTCCACATCGCCATCGCCAATTTGCGTAAACAACGGGAAGAAATGAAGCTCGCCGACGATCTCGCGAAGCTTCTCCCTCCCGATTTCGACATTTCTTCTCTCAACCAGGCTTTTTCCGCCGCCGCCCCGCACCTCGCTCCGCCCCTACTCAACGGAGATTGACGCAAGAGCCTCTTATTTAAACCGATGCCGCGCTTCCGTTACACGCCAACAGCAGACGATCGGCTTCGCGTTCGCGAGCTCGCCGCCATCGGCATGTCCGATGACGACATCGCGTCCCAACTGCCTCTCGCCTTACCGAAATTTCAAAAAATATTTAAGCTCGAGCTCCAAAGCGGCGCTGCCGAAGGCCGCGAACAGGCGCTCAGGAAGCTCCACTCGATCGCCCTGTCTGGCAAAAATTTGGCCGCCTTGACCTTCTGGGTAAAAGCGCGCTGCGGTTGGCGCGATACCGGCACAACCCAATCCGCAACCCAGGTCGTCAGGCACTTCACGATGTTCAAGCCGGAACCCGAAAAGTCCTTCGGGCCAAAAGTGTTACCTATCTCTTAGCAACAATCTGTCACCTATGTCTCCGGTCCGGACATGATCGGCTTGGGGCGGCTGGTGGGATTCGAACCCACGACATCCAGAACCACAATCTGGCGCTACTACCAACTGAGCTACAGCCGCCGTATTTACCCCGAGTTTAGCATCGTCTCCCACCTTGCCCCCAATGGTGCGACAGTGAAAATATGACCGTTGCTCCTCCACTCGAATCGCCCGCTTCCGTCGCAAGCTTCGGCCTCTTCATCGCCGGCGAGTGGGTCGAAACCGCCCAGCACGATGAAGTGAAGCTCCCTTATGACGGCACTGTTGTTGCGCTCGTTTCCCGCGCAACAGAAGAGCACGTCTCGCGAGCTGTCGCCAGCGCTCGTCAAGGCGCACACGCCATGGCCGCTCTCCCCAATCACGCGCGCGCGGATCTGCTGCTTCGTATCGCCGCCGAACTCAAGCAGGACGAAGCCGAGCTTGCGCGCCTCATCTGCTCGGAAACCGGCAAGCCTCTCAAAGAAGCCCGCATTGAGGCGGCCCGCAGCGGCAATACGCTCGTTGCGGCGGCGCACGAGGCCCGGCAGCTTCACGGAGAAGTCGTGCCCATGACCTTCGCGGCTGGAGGCGAAGGGCGCATGGCCATGACCGTACGGGAACCCATCGGCGTGATCGGTGCCATCACTCCGTTCAACTTCCCCCTCAACCTCGCACTGCATAAAATCGCTCCTGCGTTCGCCGCGGGAAACGCGGTCGTTCACAAACCGGCAGAGCGGACGCCCCTCAGCGCTCTGCGTCTGGCCGAATTGATCTCCCGAGCTGGCGCGCCGAAAGGCGCCTATAACGTCATCACGGGCGATGGTCCGGCGCTCGCCGGCTACATGCTGCGCCATCCGGATATCGCCATGATCACATTCACGGGCAGCGTGAAAGTAGGAAGAGACATCCGGGCACACGCCGGCCTGAAGCGTGTCACCCTGGAGCTGGGCAACAACTCCGCCGTCATCATTCAACCGGACGCGCCTCTCGACCTTGCCATTTCCCGCTCCGCCCAGGGGGCGTTTGGCCATAGCGGTCAGATCTGCATTTCCCTGCAGCGGGTCTTTGTTCACGAATCGATTAAGGACAAATATCTCGACGGCCTTCTCGCCGCTACCCAAAAGCTCCGCATCGGCCATCCTTACAAAGAGGACACCGACGTCTCGTCTCTGATTGATGAAAAGGCTGCGGTCCGCGTGGAGTCCTGGATTCGGGAGGCCGTCGATTCCGGCGCCACTTTATTGTGCGGCGGAAACCGCAAGCGGGCCACCATCGAGCCAGCCATTCTGACCGATGTTCCCGCACACGCTCATCTTTCCTGCGAAGAAGCTTTCGGACCCGTGGTCGCGGTCTATCCTTATAAGCGGCTCGAAGATGCTATCTCCGAAGTCAACAATACTCCCTACGGTTTGCAGGCTGGAATTTTCACGAATGATCTGCCAAACGCCTTCTCCGCTGCGAAAAAGCTCGCCTTCGGTGGCGTCCTGATTAACGACGTGCCCACCTTCCGCATGGATCACATGCCCTACGGCGGCATGAAAAGCAGCGGCCTCGGGCGCGAAGGCCCCCGCTATGCGATCGAAGAAATGACGGAGCTGAAACTCATCTGCTGGCGCACCGAGTAAGCCGCCGCAATAGCGCGTGTACGCCGCGACTCTGGAAAGTCGGATCCGCGCGCTTCTCTGATATCCTCGAAAGTTAAGTACAACCTGAGGTTTTTCGATGTCTGGACACAGTAAATGGGCCACAATCAAGCACAAGAAGGCGGCCCTCGACGCCAAGCGCGGTCAAGCCTTCACGCGCCTCATCAAAGAAATTTCAATTGCTGCGCGAAGCGGTGGTGATCCCGATGCGAATGCGCGCCTCCGTACCGCCATCGCAGCCGCCAAGGCTGTCAGCATGCCTGCTGATAACATCAAACGCGCCATCATGCGCGGAACCGGCGAGCTGGAAGGCACCCAAATTGAAGAGATCTCATTCGAAGGCTATGGCCCCGGAGGCGCGGCGGTCATCGTAAACGTGGCAACCGACAATCGCAACCGCACCGTCAGCGAAATTCGCCACGCGTTTTCGAAAAACGGCGGAAATTTGGGCGAGCAAGGCAGCGTGTCGTGGATGTTTGAGCGCAAGAGCCAGATCATTGTCGATGCTGCGAATGCAAACGAAGATCAGTTGATGGGCATCGTTCTGGATGCGGGAGCGGACGACATTCGCGATCAAGGCGGCGCCTGGGAAGTGTTGTCGCCGCCCGAAACGCATGAAGCCGTTTTGCACGCCTTGGAAAAAGCGAAAATTCCCACCGAAGCTGCGGAGATCGCTATGGTTCCCAAGAACACGGTTAAGCTCGAAGGCAAGAATGCGCACGCCATGTTGAAGCTGTATGAGGTGCTGGACAATCATGACGACGTCCAGAATGTGTACGGCAATTATGAGGTTGACGAGGCGGAAGTAGAAGCCTTGGCTTGAAACATCGCTTCGCTCGAACCCTGCTCGCGAAGCAAGCCAGGCACCATTCATTAATGCGAATCGCCGGAATAGATTGCGGAACCGAACGAACCGGTTTCGGTGTTATCGATTCCGATCATCGGACCCATCGTCTCGTCACGGCGGGCGTCGTTCGCACAAAATCTTCCGAGAAATTCGAGCAGCGGCTCAAGACCATCGCCTCTGAGTTGCGCGCCGTTTTTCAACAGTTCAGTCCGGACGTGGTCGCGGTAGAAGCAGTTTTCTACGCTGTGAATGCAAAATCCGCGTTGAAGCTCGCGCACGTGCGTGGTGTCGCATTGTTGTTGGCCGCGGAAGCCGGTCTGGCAGTCACCGAGTACTCTCCGCTCGAAGTGAAAATCAGCGTCGTCGGCTATGGGCGCGCCGAAAAGCAGCAGGTCCAGATGATGGTCCAATCGTTGTTGGGCATTGGCCCGCAATTCGATTCATTCGATGCCACCGACGCCCTCGCGGTCGCGATTTGCCATGGCACCCGCTGCAACATGCCGGTGCTCGCCGGAGCGGAAGGATGAGATTCATCCTTCTGGCGATAGTGTTCTCTGGGTCGACTTGGGCAGCGCCTCCCAAGCTGATTTATACGAAAAGTTTCCCAGGCAGTGTTCCTCCGTACGCTTGTATCGATCTTGACCGCGGCGGTGCGCTTGAATACAAAGAGTCGCCCAAAGACGATCAACCGGTCAAAGCGCATTTGCAGGATGCCGATACTGGCTTGTTGTTTTCGCTCGCCGAGAAGCTCGATTTCTTCAAGTCGCCGCTGGAATCGGGATTGAAAGTGGCCAATACCGGCAAGAAGACATTCCGTTACGAGGATGGAAACGGCGCTGCCAGCGAAGCGACGTTCAATTACTCAACGAATTTGATTGCCCAACAGTTGCTCGATCGTTTCGAGCAGATCGCAGCAACCGAACGCGCGTACCTGGAACTCGATCGCACGGTGCATTACGACAAGCTCGGCGTGAACGATGCTCTCGCTCAGATCGAAGAATTGTGGCTGCACAAACAGCTCGCCGCTCCCGCGCAATTTATTCCTCTTCTGACGCGCATCGCGGGACACGAATCGTTCATGCATTTAGTCCGCGAGCGTTCTGCACGCCTCAAAGACGAATTTGAGGGCGCAAGTATCGTCCAAACAGCCGGCCCGGCACAGAAATGAACCCGCTCGCCCGCCGCTTCGCGCTGCACAACTGAATGCCCGCTCCGCAGCCGTTCAACCGCGTAATTTGGATTGTGCTGGATAGTGTCGGCATCGGCGCCATGCCGGATGCGGCCCAATACGGCGATCAGGGCAGCGATACGCTCGGCAACATTGCGCGCCGGCGCAAGCTCGAATTGCCGAATCTTTGCAGGTTGGGGTTGGGGAATATCAAGCCCTTGCACGGCCTCCCCGCTGTGCCTCACACGCTGGGCGCCTACGGTAAATGCACGCTCGCTTCGCCTGGAAAAGACACGACGACGGGCCATTGGGAAATGGCCGGCATTTTGTTGGACAAACCGTTTCCCGTCTACCCGCATGGCTTCCCGCTCGAATTGATTCATACATTTGAAGAGAAAATCTCGCGCAAAACATTAGGCAACAAGGCCGCGTCCGGAACCGAGATCATCGAAGAGCTCGGCCCGGAACACATGCGGACTGGTCTCCCCATCGTTTATACGTCCGCCGATAGCGTGTTCCAGATCGCGGCGCATGAGCGCGTTATCCCGCTGCTCGAGCTATACCGAATGTGCGAGATCGCTCGCGCGCTTCTACAAGGCCCTGACAAAGTCGGCCGCGTGATTGCGCGCCCGTTTGAAGGCGAGCCGGGACACTTCGCCCGCACTGCCAATCGCAAGGACTACGCTGTCCCGCCGCCGGAAGGAATGCTTCTCGATCGGCTCTCCGGTCAGGGCTTGCCCGTCTACAGCATCGGCAAAATCTCGGATATTTTCCTGCACCGTGGTATTACAGCTTCGATGAAGACCAGGAATAATTGCGACGGGATGCAGAAGACGCTCCAGGCTGTGGACGAGCACGCCAACGGGCTCATCTTCGTGAACCTCGTCGATTTCGATCAGCAATATGGCCACCGGAACGATGTCGAAGGCTACGCCGGTGCGCTCGAAGCTGTGGATCGATGGCTCACAACGCTCGAACCATCCAGCGGCGATCTCGTGATTCTCACGGCGGATCACGGCTGCGATCCCACCACGCCTTCGACCGATCACTCCCGCGAATACACGCCCTTGTTCGCCTATGGTCCCGGCGTTCCGCCTGATGTCAATTTAGGCACCCGGTCGACGCTGGCCGATATCGGTCAGACGGTCGCGGAAAATTTCGGAACTGTCATTCCGGCGGGCTCGAGCTTCCTCCCTCAAATCGCGAAAGGACACTGATTTATCTCTGGATATGAGACGGCGCATCATGGCGGCCAATTGGAAGATGTACAAGACCATCGAGCAATGCCTGGCCTTCTTCGAACACTTTCTGCCGCTGATCGAGGGCGTCACGAAATGCGATATTGTCGTGTTTCCGGCCAGCCTCGCATTGCCGGCTGCGGCCGAAGTGGTGCGCGGCAAGATGCCTCGCGTCGGTGGCCAGAATATTTATTGGGGCAAGGAAGGCGCATTCACCGGTGAAATCTCCGCTGCAATGTTAGCTGCGGCGGGCGCAACGTGGACGCTGGTCGGACACAGTGAGCGCCGTCAGTACTTCCATGAGACCGATGCCGACGTGCTCAAGAAGACGCAGGCCGCGCTCGAAGCGGATTTGCAGCCGATTGTCTGCATCGGAGAGCGGCTCGAAGATCACAAGGCGGGGAAGACCGCGGATGTTCTGGTGCGGCAATTTGCCGCGGGCGTAGCGGGTCTCACGGAGGAGCAGTTCGCACGGATCGCCATTGCATACGAACCAGTTTGGGCCATTGGCACGGGACACACGGCCACTCCGCAGATTGCTTCCGAAGCGCACCACCTCATCCGCACCGAGGCGCAGAAACGCTTCGGTCGCGATGCCGCGCGCGACCTCCGCATTCTGTATGGCGGCAGCGTCAAGCCGGATAACATCGATGGCTTGATGGCTGAACCGGAAATAGACGGTTCGCTCGTCGGCGGCGCCAGCCTCGATCCGGTCTCATTCGCCAAAATCGTCAAAGCCGCATGAGTTCCCTGCCTTCACTCTTCCCCTGATTCCTTCTTTTTCGGCATCTTGCCCGGCAGCCCAAACGGATTCTCGTGCACCTTCTCTCGAATCCCGGCATCGAGCGTCTTCGCGAGCGACACACTCGCGTCCCCGAAGCGATCGCGAATGTGATCGACAGATCGGAATGCCGCTCGCAGACGTTGGCTTCTTGCTTCTTCGAGCAAGCTCATCTGCCCCTCCATCGGTTGCAGCGATCCTGCGTGCACGCCCAATAATCGAATCGGAGTTTTGCCGTTCCATGCCTTCCGGAATAGTCCAATCACCGCCGAACCCACTTCGCGATCGAGCTGCGTGCCATGATCCAGCGACTGCGCGCGCGTGATCGTCGAAAAATCTTCATCGCGTAATTTCAGTTGAATCGTGCGCGCATACAGCTCGTGCGCTCGCAGGCGTTTTGCAACCATCTCGGATAACTTCAGCAGCGCGGTCTCCAGCCGTTCCCGATCCGCTGTATCTTCGCCGAATGTGTGTTCGTGGCTGATTGATTTTGGATCTTCATCGGCTCCAATCTCGGCATCGAACCAGCCGCCTGCATCGGCACCGCGCGCTTTTCCGGCCAGCGCCAATCCCCATCGTCCGAACCGGGCCGCCAAATATCCCTCCTCGAGAGCCGCTAAATCGCCAACCCGGTGGATTCCCAACTGATGCAGCGATGCTTCCGTTTTCTTTCCGACACCTGGAATCTTCCGCACCTCGAGCGGCGCCAGGAAGTGCGCTTCCTGCCCCGGCAGAACGTAAAGGACTCCATTCGGCTTCGCCTGGTCTGAGGAAACTTTCGCCACCAGCCGTGACGAAGCAAGTCCCAATGAGTTTTTCAGCTTCGTCTCGCTTCGAATCGTCTCGTGCAGCGTGTGTGCGGCTTTCAGCACCGGTCCGTGCAGGCGTTCGGTGCCGGTCAAATCCACATAAGCTTCGTCAATCGAAGCCATCTCTACCTGAGGAGAAAAGCGGTTTAAAATTGCGAAGACTTTTTTCGAATACTCCCGATAGCGCTCCGGATGTCCATCCACAAAAATGGCTTGCGGGCACAACCGCGCGGCCGTGCGCAGCGGCATTGCCGAATGGACACCGAATTTCCGTGCTGGATACGAAGCGGCGGCAACCACCCCGCGCTGATCCGCTTTGCCGCCTACCACCACCGGCTTGCCTCTCAGCGATGGATCGAACAGCTCCTCTACCGACACAAAGAACGCGTCCATGTCCACATGGCAGATCAGGCGCTGCATCTCTTACCGGCGCGCGAGCGTCGCCGCAATCACTCGCGGCAGCCCGGCTAAGTCCGAGATTACATCAATGTCGGTCCAATTTGGCGCCAGCATTGCCCCCACTGTATCGAGTGACCGGTAGCCCAGCTCCATCATCAATCGGCATCTAGGGCGCACGATCTTTGCTGCCCCGCTAATCAGCCGCTCATAAATCTCGAACCCGCTGTCGCCCGCAAACAGAGCTACGTTCGGTTCCCAATCGCGCACCTCGGTCTGCATGTTCGCCGCATCCGCGCCCGGCACATACGGAGGATTCGAAACCAGTAAGTCGATACTCCCAGGCCGGACCGAATCGACCAGATCCCCGGCGAAAAAGTGTACCCGCGCGCCATGCCTTCGACGGTTCCGTTCGGCGACCCCCAACGCCGCCAGGGAAATGTCGGAAGCGAGAATCGCAGCACCGCTCTCCATCGCCACGCTGATCGCGATAGCCCCAGAGCCGGTGCCCACATCCAGCACCGTCGCGGCCGGGTGGCTTGCCACGAATGCAACGGCTGCTTCCACCAGGTGCTCGGTCTCAGGGCGGGGGATCAGAACGTTTGCGTTCACATAGAAATCGCGGCCATAGAATTCCTGGCGGCCCGTGATGTATTGTGTCGGCTTTCCCTGCAGCCGCTCATTCAAATAACGTCCGAAATGGATCCACGCACGCTCGGTTAGTTCATCCTCGCCATGCGCGTACAGGTACGCCCGATCACAGTGCGCGGCATGCGAAAGCAGCACTTCCGCGGTTAGGCGCGGAACCGGAATGCCGGCCTTTTCGAAAAGTTCAGTTCCTTGAAGGAGCGCAGTTTGTAACGTCAGCAGAACCCCTCTTATGGGAGGACCCGCCCGTTTTTTGGCGGCTCTAGGCTGCTTCGCCCTGGTCACCCAGCCGCTCGGATTGATAATACGCCGTCAGGGCATCGATAATCGCCTGCAGCCGCCCATCCATCACCAAATCGAGTTGATGGAGCGTCAGACCGATACGGTGATCCGTCAAACGATTCTGCGGAAAATTATACGTGCGGATCTTCTCGCTGCGGTCGCCCGTTCCTACCATGCTCTTGCGCTCCGCCCCGATCTGCGCCAGTTGCTTCTCCAATTCCATCTGGTACAGCCTCGATCGCAACACCTGCATGGCCTTCGATCGATTCTTAATCTGCGATTTCTCGTCCTGGCACGAGACGACAGTATTGGTGGGAATGTGCGTAATTCGTACCGCGGAATAAGTCGTGTTCACCGATTGCCCACCCGGACCCGAAGAACAGAACGTATCGATGCGCAGATCTTTCGGATCCACCTGCACATCTACTTCATCGGCTTCGGGCATCACCACCACGGTGATGGTCGACGTATGCACGCGGCCCTGTGTCTCGGTCGCCGGTACACGCTGCACGCGATGCACGCCGCTCTCATATTTGAGCCGGCTGTACACTCTCTTCCCGCTGATCATCGCGATCACTTCACTGAGCCCGCCCACCGACGATTCGCTCACCGAAGTTACCTCCACTTTCCAACCCTGCTCTTCCGCGTAGCGCGTGTACATACGGAAGACCTCACCCGCGAACAGCGAGGCTTCGTCGCCCCCTGCGCCTTTCCGAATCTCCAGGACAACGTTCTTCTCATCGTTGGGATCCTTCGGCAACAGCAGAAGCTGTAACTCCTGTTCCAGCGCTGCGAGTTGTGGTTCCAGCCGCACAATCTCCAGTTCAGCCATCTGCCGCAACTCAGTGTCGCTCTCGTTCAACATCGCGCGGGCGCCGCGCAGCTCTTCTTCCGCGCGCTTCCATTCGCGATACTTGGAAACCAGGTCCGCCAGCTCGCTCTGCGCCTTCGCTGTCTTGCGGTATTGCTCCTGGTCGCCGGTTATGGACGGATCGGCCATGCGCGCCGTCAATTCGTCGTAGCGCGCTTCCGCGTCGCGCAGTTGGCCTTGATATTCCATGTATGCGGGACTCCCGTTAAGCTTGCTCGCGGGATCGCATCAGGCGATAACCAGCTCGCCGCCTTGCGCCCGCTCGAGTTCCATCGCGTGTTCCAGCGCGCAGATCCCTACCTCTGCCTGGTCATTCGATGGCGGTTGGGTCGTAATCCGTTGCAGCCATAATCCCGGCCTGGTGAGAACGGCCAACAGGCTGCCGCGCCGCCGCGCCGCGAACCGGATCACTTCATAACTCACGCCCACGATCACGGGGAGCAATGCAACACGTGCCGCAAACTTCGCCCAAAAATTGTCGATCGGAAGAAACGCATACGCCACCAGCGCCACAATCAGCACCACAAACAAAAAGCTCGTGCCGCAACGCGGATGCCAGGTCACAAAGCGCTGCGCGTTTTGAACTGTCAGAGGCTGCCCGGATTCGAAGTTAAATACCACTCTGTGCTCGGCACCGTGATACTCAAACAGGCGATGCATCTCTTTCAACCGGGATATCGCGTACATGAAACACAAAAAAATCAAAATGCGCAGCGTTCCGTCAACCATGTTGATCGCGAACCGCCCACCCAGTGAATGAAAATGCCTTCCCACGAGTGTCGCCAAATAAAGCGGCACAAACTTGTACAGCCCGATCATGAACACCACCGAAAACAGGATGTTCAAAGCCATCGTCCACTGTTTCGTCTCCGGTTTACCGTTTTTTGGCGCCTCGCCCTCTCGCTCGTTCAGCACGCAATCGGCTGAAAATTTCAGCGCTTTCATGCCCAGCCACATGGCTCCGCCCAACGTCACCAAACCCCGTACGACCGGCCATTTGAAGATTGGATGTCGATCCGACAAACGTGGCAGCGGACTCTCCTCTGTCACGATCTCGCCATTGGGTTTACGCACCGCCACACAATAGCTGTGCGGCGACCGCATCATGACGCCTTCCATCACCGCCTGTCCGCCGATCAACGTCGTCTCTTCGCCGTTCTCGAGCACGGGAAGTAGCTGTATGTGCGTGAAAAGACGCACGAATCCGCGCAGATTCAAAAAGGGAACTCCGTACGTATTATAGCGTGGCGCGGAGGCCGCAAAGTACGTAGTATGAAAACGTGGTAAATACGCCACGCGCCACTCCCATCGCACGCTATCTCGCGCTTGTCTGCCTGCTCGTAATCGCGATCATCTATCAAGTCCGCTACACGGAATACCGTTTCCCAAATTGGTTCGGAAAGCAGGCAGTCGACTATCCCTTTTTCCTCGTCCCGGATGACAACCAGCCAGGCTATCACCTATATGTTCCTTCGAATGCGCCGCGAGTGCCCGGTATCGAAAACGGCGAGGAGCTTCTGGCCATCGATGGCAAACCCGTAACAGGCACTGCCATTTTCGGAAATGCCATCGCACATAGTTGGCCGGGCGACTCGCTCCGTGTCACCGTTCGCGCTTCCAATGGCTCCACGCGCACCGTCACGATCCCGCTCGGCGCCGACAAGCCGCCGTCCTTCAGCTCGCTCGGATTCTGGCTTCAGCTCTTCCTCTATTTTCTTTTTCCGTGGTTCTGCGTGGTGCTTGGCTTCTGGGTAGCTGCCATTCGTGTTCGCGATGTCCGCTCCTGGATTCTGCTGGCCCTGATGCTGAGCTTCGCAGCCTTTCTTACCCCTGGAGCGGAATCGTGGGAACGCTGGCTTCGCCCCGCTGCCATGGCCTATCACCGGATCGCCTCCGTTACCCTTCCCATCTGGCTGCTGCTTCTCGGTATACATTTCCCGGAGCCGTTTCCCCCAGAAAGCCGATGGGCTCACTGGATGCCGCTGAAGTGGCTCATTATTCTCCCGCTCGCATTCCTATCTATATTGGACGTCCTGGACTTTGTAGTCGGCCTGCAAAGCCACGCCTCCATCTTCTGGCTCGAAGCGCTTCTCAATCCCTTACGCCCGATTTTTTATTTCGTCGAGCTGGCTGCCATCCTCGGGATGGTCGTGTGTCTCGCGGCCAAGTTCAAGCTCGCGATATCGCCAGATACCAAAAGGCGATTGCGCTTCCTGGTCGCCGGGACCCTGATCAGTCTTGGCCCCGTCGTCCTCCTGGCCGTGATTGCACAGATACTCGGCGTACAGATGGAGCAATACTTTCCCGAATGGCTCTACCTTCCGGCCTGGATGCTGTTCTTCCTGTTTCCTCCCACTCTCGCCTACGTCATTCTCGTGCATCGCGCCATGGGGATCAGCGTCGTCGTCCGGCAGGGCTTGCAATATGCCTTAGCGCAGCGCGGCGTTCGAGTCGTGCGAACCCTCATCGGTGTGGCACTTGGGCTCTCCATCTACGCTCTCCTGAAACATGCCGGCGGCGGTCCTCTCTACTACGTCATCCTCGCTCTAGGTATCGCCTTCTGGCTCTGGTTGCGCCGGCTGCTCTCCGGGTTCAGCGGTTGGGTCGACCGACGGTTTTTCCGCGACGTCTACAACGCCGAACAATTTCTCGCCGAGTTGAGCGAAAGTGTGCGCTCCATCGTCGAGACGTATCCTCTGCTCGCCACCGTTGCCGGGCGTATCTCCCAATCCATGCATGTCCCCCAAATCGCAGTCTTGACCAATGGCAGCGGCGCTTATCGGCCATCCTACGCCCTCGGCTACAACCCGGTTCCGCCCGTCTCGTTTTCTGCCGATGCGGCCACGGTCCGTCAACTGCGCGAATCGAAAGAACCCGCGCGCGTTTACCTGGACGATCCCAATTCCTGGATCTATCGCGCGCCCGGCACAACCGCTGAAGAGCGCACCCGCCTGGCCGTCCTTCGCGCTGAGCTGCTCTTGCCCCTCTCCGTCAAAGATCAGTTACTCGGGTTCATCAGTCTCAGTCCAAAGCGATCCGAGGAGCCCTATTCACCCAGCGACGTCCGCCTGCTCCAATCGGTCGCCGCACAAACCGGTCTGGCTCTCGAAGTCGCGCGCCTCACCAGCGCGGTCAGCGAAGAGATCGCCCGTCGGGAACGCCTCAGCCGCGAGCTCGAGATTGCGCGCGAAGTACAAGAACGTCTCTTTCCCCAACATCCGCCCGAAATCTCAGGGCTTGATTATTGCGGCGCATGCCGTCCCGCGCTCGGGGTCGGTGGCGATTATTACGACTTCCTACCGCTTGCTGGCGGTCAGCTCGGCATCGCGCTGGGTGACGTATCGGGGAAGGGAATTGCCGCCGCTCTCATGATGGCGAGCCTGCAAGCCTCCCTGCGCGCCGAAGCTTCGCGAGCCACCGAACAGCTTGGCCCCATGATCGCCGAAGTCAATCGCCTGTTGTATGAAGCCAGCACCCAAAACCGCTACGCAACGTTCTTCTATGCGCAATACAATCCGGCCACACGCCGCCTTGTCTACGTGAATGCGGGACACAATGCGCCCATGCTCTTCACCAGGTGCAGTCAAACCGGCGAGGTAATGCGGCTCGCGGTTGGCGGCATTCCCATCGGGCTGGTGCCGTCCTGCCAATATTCGGACGCCGCGCTCACGCTCGAAGAAGGCGACCTGCTGGTGGTCTACACGGACGGGATCAGCGAAACCATGAACGCGGCCGACGAGGAATGGGGCGAAGAGAACCTGATCAAACCATCCGGCAATGTCGCGAGCTGCCGTCGCGAGAAATCCTCACCCGCATATCATGCAAGCCGCCGATTCCTTCGCCGCCGGCGCCGAACAGCACGATGACATGACATTAGTGGTGATGCGCGTTGCCTGAGTTTGCCGTTGCTACACTCCCCTGCGCGACAATTTAAGCTAGCTCTATGCGCATTCCATCGATCCTGCCCGCCGGCCTTCTTTTGGCCGTTCCGCTCGCTTTCTTCGCCCAGACTCCCAATCCGCCGCCCTCACAAGTCCAGAAAACGCCGCCGTCTCAGCCAGCCACACGACAGCAGCGTCCGGAGCGCCCGCCCAACGAGGTGAACCAGACTCCGCCCCAGGAACAAAACGAGCCCAGTCCCGCCGAGCGCCCTGGCGCCTCAGCTGAAAATGCTGCCGCGCTCCAAAATATTCACTTCGATATGGCGGAAGTTCCGCCCGTCGTCACCCATCACGAAATCCACGTCGGCGGGCAAGCTGCTCCGCTACACCGCCACCGCCGGACGTCTGCCGATTAAAGACCAGTCCGGCAAGATCGACGCGCTGATGTTCTACGTCGCTTACACGCATGGAAACGAAGATCCGCGACGCGTCCCTGACTTTCGCCTTCAACGGCGGTCCGGGCTCGGCCTCCATCTGGCTGCACATGGGCGCGCTCGGTCCGCGCAAAGTTGTGCTTCAGCACCAAGGTTGCTGCCGCCGCGCCCTACCGCCTGGAAGACAATCCCGATACCCCGCTCGACAAAACCGACCTCGTGTTGATCGACGCCATCGGTACCGGCTTCAGCCGTCCCGCAAGACCTCGCAGCGCGCAAGAAATATCTGGGGCATGAAAGGCGACATCGAAGTCGTTCGGCGAATTCATCCGCCTCTACATCTCCCGCAACGAGCGATGGTCCTCGCCGCTCTATCTATTCGGCGAAAGCTACGGAACCACGCGCTCGGCCGGCGTTTCCGGCTATCTCTCCGACCAGGGCATCGCCTTCAACGGCATCGTCCTGCTCTCGACGGTGCTGGACTTTCAAACTCTCGAATTCAAGCGCACCAATGATGTGCCGTATCCGCTCATCCTGCCCACTACACGATGATTGCCGGCTATCATCACAAGCTCGCGCCCGAGCTCGCGCAGAATATGGAAAAGACACGCGCCGAAGTCGAGCAATGGGCCATGAACGAGTACACGCAAAGCCTGGCCAAAGGCGACGCGCTCAGCCGCACAGGAGCGCCAAGCCGTCATCGACACGCTCGCCCGCTACACCGGGCTGAGCAAGGAAATTATCGATCAGTACAATCTGCGCATCGACGTCCAAGGCTTCACGCAATATCTGCTTGGCCGATCAAAAACTGCGCGTCGGCCGTCTTGATGGCCGCTACACCGGTCCTGATCCCCAAGGTTTGATGGAGACGCGCTTCTACGATCCCACCAGCGCCGAAACCGGTCCGCCGTTCACAGCGGTGTTCAACGACTATGTGCGCCGCGAGCTCAACTACAAGACCGACATGCCCTACTACACCACCGCGTACACAGTTTGGGGGCCGAGTGCGCGATGGGACTGGGGCTCATCGCAAGCCGGTTTCCCCGACACCGCCAGCGCTCTACGAGCCGCGATCGTCAAGAATCCGTATCTGAAGGTGCGCGTCCTCGAAGGCTATTACGATCTCGCGACGCCCTATTCGCAGCCAATTACACCATGGACCATCTCGATCTCGATAGCCGCTACCGCAACAACATTTCGTACGCGACCTTCGACTCCGGCCACATGGTCTACCTCGACTCGCCTTCGCGCGACAAGATGAAAGCCAACGTCGCCGGCTTCATCGACCAGACCGTTTCACCTGCGCAGTAGCGCCGCTAACTACTGGAACCGAAGCGAGACTTCGGAGCCATAGCGATGGTAATTCGAGAACGTCATCTCGTTCCATTCGCTTCGCCCACTTGCTCCGTACAGCACCGCGTACCGGCCCGTCTTGGGCAACAGCCATGTCCGCCCGTTCAGCTCGAGGGTCTGGAGCGAGACGTCCCAGCGGATTTCAGAGATGCCCATTTGGCGGGGAACCTCTGTTGAAACCCGTTCGAGTTTCAGGATCTGTCCACTCGCTTTCGCCACCCACACATCCGTGTGAAACGGAATCCGGTAATGGTGCGCGCGCACCTTCAAATCCCATGGTGTCTCCTGGCGTAAGACCCAAATGCTACAGAGCGTCGCGGGCGTTCCATCTATTTCGGTGTCGCTGCAAAACGGAACGCGCGGGGTCCGCAGCAGTTGGTCGGTCTGCCGCAGCAGCGTCCCATATTCACCCGTAGACCATGCGCCGATCAGTCTCGAAAATGCCGGACGTTCCCGGTCGTTTTGTCGCACGTCCGTGTAGCGCTCGATCCCGTTCTCGAACGATACCCTCGCCGTCAACCTATCGATTTGCCGCAGTTTTGCACCCGCAATGCTTCCGCGAAAACGACGTATCTCTTCATTGCAGACAAACGATTCGAGGTTCAAATAGATTTCTTCAATCGATTTTTCGATGAGCGTTGTTAAATCCCGCTGGTGAGTTCCAAACGTGACGGGATCGTGCGCGCTCTCCCCTGCAAAACCATTCGCGATGAGAAGCAAACATCCGAACACAATTCTGGCGTAGATTCGAAAACGTACAAACATGATTTCTCCCGGTATGGGCTCGGCTAGGGGGCGTCGCGACCTATTAGCGATCAGTTACCGGGGGTATGTACGCACTCCGATGCTCCTACCCGCCCGTTCACGCACTTCTGCAGAGAGTCGTTAAGTTTTTGATTTGAAAAGGAAGAGAAACCCGCCTGTGCACGTCAACGGCCCCGCTAATGCCGCTCGGAAGAGGGAGCTTTAATTCTGATTAGACGTGGAAGTTGTAGCGGTGCTCGAACTAGAGGTGTCTTTGGTGCGCTTCTTTGACTTGCGCTTGCCTGTTGGCGCCGTCGTTGTTGTCGCCGCAGGCGTATTCGTTGCCCCGGCGGCGTTCGTTGCCGCTGGGGGTGCGTTCGTGGCCTTCACTGCCGCCGCTACGGGTGCACCCTGCGCCACCCAATCCACCTGGCTCGCGGCGTTCCCCACCACGCCCTTTTGTACATCTTGAGCAACGTCCTGCTTTACCGCCTTGTCGGCCTGCTTGGCGGCTTCCTGCGTGCCGTTACCCAATTCAATTACCTTCACACGCACTCTCTTGACCCCAAACTTCTTACATACCGCCGCGCTCGGCATATAGATGTCGAGTCTCCGGCCCTCAATCTTGTCGCCTGTGTCCATGACGACGTACTCGCCCGAGTAACGCCCCGCGTGCTTAATCTTGACCCGCGTGCCGATCGGCAAAATTGAAGGGTCTGCCGCCACAACGTGCCGGTGTACATACTCGCCGGAAGCCGTTATCCCGTGCTGCGCATAGGCCGTCGCAATGTAGGTTCCGTCCAGGTGCGGCCGGGGAGGCGTGGCCGTCAGCGGTAGCGCGAACGTAAATACAAGAGCCAACCAGGCCTTCACATCTGGTTAGTCGCAAACGGACCCTATCTTCGATCAGCCAAAGTGGGGTACGTCCGTTTGCCTATTTCCGTTAGTACTCTTACGGACGAATTCCTGTTGCTTTCGTTTCGAACCCGGTAGACGCTCGTGCTCGCCGTAATGTAAAGCGTCTTCCCATCGGCATCGCCCCAATTGAGATTCCCGGTTCTTTCGGGCATGCGAATCGTGCCTAGATGTTTCCCTTCGGGTGAAAAGATCCACACGCCGCCCGGCCCGGCGCTATAAACGTTCCCGCGCTGGTCCACTTTCATTCCATCCGGGGCCCCCGGAGCCGTATCCGACGTCGCATCGTAGAACACCGTTCCCGCGCCGAGTGAGCCGTTCGCCTCAAGCGCGTAGCGCATCCAAAGTTTCTTCGGCTCGCTGTTATTCACATACAGGTATTTCTCGTCCGGAGAAAACGCAATCCCGTTTGGCCGCGGCAAGTCTCGCACCAGAAGCTCCAATGCCGCATGATCCGGCGGCGCTCCGGCTTTGTGCTGCAAGGCATGCCGCACTCGATAGACGCCATTGAACCGCAGCTCCTTTTTCGGATCCTGATCGCTCTGCGTCTCCAGTCCATACGGTGGATCCGTGAAGTAAAGCGATCCGTCTTTCTTGTAAACCAGATCGTTTGGGCTGTTCAATCGTTTTCCCTGATAACTGTCGGCGAGTACCGTGCTCAGGCCATGCGGGTCCATCGTCTCCAGCCGCCATACATTGCGCCGTGCATGTCCCGCCACAGTCAGCCGCCCGCGCGAATCGAGCGTCATCCCGTTCGAACCCGGCTCCTTGCCCTTGTATGGCTCTGAACCCACGTAACCACTCGGCTGCAGAAAAATACTTACGCCGCCGCCCGGTGTCCATTTTCGAATACTGTTGCCTGGAATCTCGGCAAACAGCAGATATCCGGCGTGAATCCATACGGGACCCTCCGTCCACGTGAAATCCTGCTCAGTCGCCACACGCTCGATGGGCGTGTTTGGTGCGATGAGTTCATCCAGCTCCGGTGCAAGCCTTTCGATCGATCCTGTCTGCCCGTTAAGCGGCGCTAAAGCCAGCAACGAAAGCGCTACCGCTGTCAAAAATCGCGCAATGTTCATCGGCGCAATTGTATCGCTCCACCGATTGCCGAAACCTCCGCGCTACCGAAACGGAGCCGCGCGTGAGCAAGCGGTATGCGAGGTTCCGTAGTGAGGCACTTGTGGTGTTGCTGCGCACGAGCGAGCGAATTGGGGGCGTGATTCAGGCGGCGATTGGGGCAGTATCCGGAGCCGACACGGTGGAATTCGCGGCGAAGTATCGTTCTTTTTGCTCCTGGAGGCGAACTTCCGCTGTAACCACCTTGTAGGGATGGAGCTCGTTGCGTTGCGCGTGCTGTGTTTCGCGACGTTCTTCCTGGGCCTGCGCCCGTTTCTGCGAAGCAAAGCCAATCTCGGCTTGCCGTCTTTCTTTTCTTCTCTTTGCCAGCTCACTGGCGGCACGCTGATAGGCTCGGTCCTGGGCGGTCTGATAGCGGATGTAGAGATCCAGGTCGGCGCGCACGCAGATTCCTTCTTGGCCCTTGGCGATATTTTCGTCCGTGCGGGGCTGGACCAGGAAGCAGGCTTCCTGGAGACGAACCGCGCGGTCCGACGTCCAGGTGTGGCGGACCATTTTGGCGACCAGTTCGCGTTCCACATCGTCAGCCGGCTGTTCGGCTTGCATGTAGCGCTCGAGCAGGTCGTTATACTCGGCCTGGCTTTCACATTCCAGCACTTTGAACGTGCCGCAAAGACCATGCTTGCGGCCGTTTTGGGAGACCGTTTCCCGGCCTGTGTCGGTGCGGGGCCCGGTACTTTTTTGTGCGTTGGCGCGGTTGGCTGCGAGCTGCGATTTAGAAGGCATAGTTCTTAGTTAAAGGACTAAGAACTAAGAACTGCTTAGCGGGTTCCGGTAAGTGGAAGCAGGGACAAGGAGATCTGGGTTTTGGAAGTTTTGTGACTGAGTGAAAACGCCCGCGCTTTGTCTGGTGTCCAGTCCCAGGGAATTATTTACAACCGCTTACTGCGTGCGCGGCTCTGTTTTCGGCGGGACAGGATACTAGCACGCAGCGTCCGCGGACCGTTACGTTACATGGAATCCCAGAAAGAAGAACACGGCGATTACAATCAGTCCGATGACGATCAGAATCAGGCACGGAATCACGCCCTGGTGCGGAACCGCGGATGTCTTCGAGCTCGACGATTTCTTTTTGATTTTCGGAGCGGCCATTGCCTTCGTCTATTCACAAGAAGCGCATCGCGATCGTTCTGTTCGCGCTTATCGTGAGACGATTCTCGCGGGAAAGATGCGGTTACTTCTTGAATAAATTATCAAACGCGGCACGCGCATCGTTCACGCCGCGCGGTGCGGGGATCGCACCATTGTCTCCCATGCGAGGAATGGCGCCCGAAGGCGATGCATCGCGTGAGACCGTCACTCGCGCCGAAAAGAGCTGGCATGCATTCGGCTGATCCTTTGCGACAATCCGCACCGGGATCAGTTTCACGCATTGGAAGCGCGCCGTCGGATCGAAGTGGACGCACTGCTTGCAGCAATGCAGCGCCGAGCCGCACTTCGGGCATGTGCCCTGAAAATTGATATCCGGCGGCAAGGCTACCGCACAATTGAAACATCGTGACGCGGCGACTGTTTGCACCAGCCGTGGAAGTTTCGGTCCTGTTATGTCGAGAGACGGTTTAGGGCCTGATGGGCGGGGACGTTCGGCCCGGTGGCCATCCCGCTCTCTGTCTTGATAGCCGTGCTGTCTATATTTTCGATCTCCGTCCATTGTCGTTGATCGACTCCTTGGAAGATCCAGTTGGTCGTGAGTGCACGATCAGTTGTGGTGTACCTGCGCTGACTGGACTTACATCAATAGTGCAGTTCCGAGTGTTTAGAGAGTTTAAGCCGGAAACGCTGGAATTCTCTGCTGGAGAGGGCGGGGTCGTGTCATCGGAAGGAACTTAGTAGCAGATCCCGCCTGCACCTGTTTAGTATGTACCACGAATTCGTGTCAAACGCCAGTGGCCCCTTGCGAAATTTAATCCGAAACCCATTTCAGCAGAGCATTACACGGTCGTGTCATCAGGTGATCAGAGTGATTTGGACTAATCCGTACGGAATAGCCGACCCGGCCGGTCTGCTGAACGGTAAATTCACTGGCGAACGTAACGGCTGAGCCATTTTCCTCAATTGCCGTGAGCGGCACCGTAAAAGTACTCTGCAACTGGCCCGTTATGCCGATCTGTCCAATCACCGCTTCCACGCGCACGTCCGACGCCTTCAGCCCTGCAAGATCGAGCGTCGCTCGCAGTGGAACGGCCGACCCGCTCATCACCTGGTCGCCTGGGCTTTGGCCCAGATCCACAAACCGGATCAGGTGCCACGACTGGCTCAAGCGCGAATCCCATGTGGTCTTTTCGCGAGCCGCTTGGAAATTGTTGTTCGATACTTTTCTCCAGGAATCGTGAGCGGGCTGGTACAGTTCCGACATGTACTCCGCCACCATTCGCCCGGTGCTGAACCGCGGCGTAATATTGGCGATGCAGGTTTTCATACGCCGGACCCATTCCGTGGGAATGCCCTGTTCCGAGCTTTGATAAAACAGCGGCACGATGTCGTTTTCCAGAATCGAATAGATCGCGCTCGCGTGGATATCGTCCTGGTCCTCGACGTACGGAACACGATCGCCAATCGCCCAACTGACCGATAATTCATAAGCTTCATCGAACCAGCCATCCAGCACGCTTAAATTGAGTACGCCATTCATGCATGCTTTCATGCCGCTGGTGCCGCAAGCTTCTTCGCCGCGCCGCGGATTGTTCACCCACAAATCGACGCCCTGCACCAGCTCGCGCGCCACTTGAATGCCGTAATCTTCGACAAAGATAAGCCGCTTGGAAATCTCCGGATCGCGTGACAGAGTCACAATATCCCGGATCAGCGCCTTGCCTGGCTGATCCTTGGGATGCGCTTTGCCCGCAAATACAATTTGCACCGGCATCTTCGGATGGTTCAGAATTTTCTTCAAGCGGTCGACGTCGCGCAGCAGCAGAGTCGCTCGTTTATAGGTTGCGAACCGGCGTGCAAAACCGATCGTGAAAACATCGGGGTCGAGAACCTCGTGCAGCCGTCGCACTTCTGCAAGCGACGCCTTCCGCTGCAGCGCTGAATTGACCGCCCGCTCGCGTACGAATGCCACCGTCCGGCGCTTGCGTTTCCGGTGCATTTCCCAGAGTTCCTGGCTCGGAATCTCGTGCACCTGCTCCCACATCTTTGGGTCTTCCAGCCGATCGCGCCAATCCGGCTGCAGGTATTGGTCGTACAGCCCCGCCAGGTCGCCGTTGATCCAGGTCGGCGAATGCACGCCATTCGTGACGGAGGTAATCGGAACTTCTTCGACCGGCAGCCGCGGCCATAGCTCCTGGAACATCTCTTGCGATACGGCCTTGTGCAGAACGCTGACCGCGTTTCGAAAAGCCGAAGTCTTGAGCGCCAGAACCGCCATCGAAAAGCGATCCTTGGGATCCTGCATGTTGGTCCGGCCCAACGTCAGCATATTCTCAAACGGAATACCCGCCTGTTCGCAGTAGTGGCGGAAATAATCGTAGATCAGGCTGGAATCGAACAGATCAATGCCCGCCGGCACGCACGTATGCGTAGTGAAAACGTTGCTGAGCCGCGTAGCCTCCAGCGCCTCTTCTAACTTCAGCCCGCTTTCCTGCATGAGCACGCGAATCCGCTCGATCCCGAGAAAGGCGGAATGCCCTTCGTTCATGTGATAAACGGTCGGCTTGACACCCAGCTTCTTCAGCGCCCGGATGCCCCCCACTCCGAGAACGATCTCCTGCCGGATGCGCTTGTGCAGGTCGCCGCCATACAGTTGATCTGTAATCTCGCGGTGCTCCGCTAACCGGTTTTGCGGGATATTTGTATCCAGCAGGTACAGCTTCACGCGTCCTACGTCGATATGCCATACCTTCATGAATACTTCGCCAGTCGGCAGCGTCACGTTGACGATTACTTCCTCGTCGAACGGACCTAAGCACGGCCGAACCGGCAGAGTATAAAAGTCGTTTAACGGAGTTCGTTCCTGCTGCCAGCCGTCCGGATTCAGGTACTGTTGCAGGTATCCGCGCTGGTACAGCAGGCCTACCCCGGTCAGCGCGAAATCGCAATCGCTCGCCGCTTTTAAGTGATCGCCGGACAGAATCCCCAGGCCGCCCGAATAGATCTGCATGCAATCGAGCAGACCGTATTCCATCGAAAAGTAGGCAATCTGCGGGACGGCCTCGTTCGGCGTGACGGGATGAAGATAGCTGTCGTGGCGTTCGCAGGCGCGGCGGTATTGGGAGATGAAGCGCGGGTCGGCGGCGGCCTTGTCCAGCTTCTCCTGCGAGACCCGCCCCAGCAACAGGATGGGGTTGTGGTTCGAGTCTTTCCATAGGTTCGGATCCACCCGCCGGAACAGCGCCCGGATAGTGTGATCCCAACTCCAAAGCAGGTTGTACGCCAACTCCGACATCCGGCTTAAGGCGGCCGGCAAAGCGGGGCGGACCAAGAACTCTCGTAAAGGCTGAATCTGATATGGCATGTTAGACGGGAAAGATTGTGCTACAGAATGGTGCCTGGAAAGTACCTAAAATAACAGAGTACGGGCTGGGATTACTACAGGCGTGTGAAGCCATCTAACAGACTATCGGCAGAAGTGGTACTGTCCCACGTTCATAATCGAATGAGGAGCACGCCTGCCTCACCTTTCGTTCCGGGATGTCAGCTATTCCATAGACGCTCGCCTAGTATTAGACTGTCTCAGTTTCGACGTCGAGCGCGGCGAGACGCTCGTGCTGCTCGGGCGCAGCGGGTCTGGTAAAACTACTGCCCTGCGGCTCATCAATCGGCTACTCGACCCCTCCAGCGGCGCGATCTACATCGATGGAAAGGATATAGCCGGAATCGACCCGATTGAGCTGCGCCGCCGCATCGGCTACGTGATCCAGGATTTCGGACTCCTGCCGCACTGGACCGTGGAAGAAAATGTGGCGCTCGTGCCCCGGCTCCTGCAATGGCCGCCTGAAAAGCGCCGTGAAAAAGCCCGCGAGCTGTTGCAGCAGGTCGGCCTTCCGCCTGAGCAGATCGGCTTTCGCAAGCCGCGCCAGCTTTCCGGAGGCCAGCGCCAGAGGGTGGCGGTCGCCCGTGCGCTTGCCGCCGAGCCAGGCTTATTGCTGTTCGATGAACCGTTCGGTGCGCTTGACCCCGTCACACGGCATGAAATGCAGCAGCAATTCCTCGAACTTCGGCAGCGCTACCAGGTGACCTCCGTGTTCGTCACGCATGATGTCGTAGAGGCGCTCGCCATAGCGACCCGCATCGCGGTGCTCGATTGCGGCAAGCTCGAAACCTTGGCCACGCCCGAAGAGTTCCCCCAAGCCCAATCTCCCGTCGCGCAAGCCTTTCTGAAAACCCTCCCTGCCGGGATTCTGCGAGGCCGAGCTCAGTTAAAATAAGTTAAACTTAGTTAAAGCGATAAATGAAATGAGCAGGACAACCAAAATTGTTGGTTTCTCGGTGCCGCCCGGGGTAGGGAAGGAAGTGGAGATTATTGCGAAGGAAGAGCGCCGGACCAAGAGCGAACTGTTTCGCGAGATGGTGCGCGTCTATCAACGATTTCGAAATCAGCGAGACCGAGACGAAGCGCGTTGGGTGGCGAACCTCATCGAAGAGACCAAAGCCGAACAGGCGAAGAAATCCATGACCGTCGAGCAGATGCTGGCGGAACGCGAGCGGCTCGCCCGGGCGGCTGGCAAGCGGGCAGCCAAGCTCGGCGTCAAAACCGATCCCAGGAGCGTGAACCACCTCGTCCATGAGCGCCGCAAATCCCGGAGGTCTGCTTAAAGTTGTTCTTGATACGAACGTGTATTTTTCAGCGTTCATCAATACGCGTGGTGCCCCGTTCGAACTCTGGCAGAGAGCGCTAAAACGAGAGTACGCGCTACTGATTCCCCTGCCATCATCCGCGAGGTGGCCGATGTGCTGCGGACGGATCTGCAGTGGGCGGAGCCGGAAATCATTGCTCAACTGAAACTGCTGTTGCGAGTCGCGAAATTGTGGAACCGAAGCTCATGTTGCAAGTGATCGCATCCGATCCTGACGACGACCGGATTCTGGAGTGCGCCCTAGCCGGGAATGCTGACCTGATCGTATCTGGCGACCGTCACCTCACCAGGGTAAAAGCCTTTGAAGGGATCGGAATTGTACGGCCGACCGATTTCTTGAGGATGCTGGGGGCATGACGCGCCGGCTCGCCGTGTTGGCGATTCTTTTGTTTCCTTATTTCCTCGCAGCCCAACCCGCGGATGCGCCTTTGCCCGACACGCAGCAATTAAAGCAGCGCGCCCTGATCAG
Organism: uncultured Acidobacteriaceae bacterium; assembly: GCA_963722935.1. Lineage (GTDB taxonomy): Bacteria > Acidobacteriota > Terriglobia > Bryobacterales > Bryobacteraceae > Bog-105. The sequence goes on from CAVROY010000008.1 coordinate 1,074,414, forward strand.
TCTTAAGGAATCCGAAAAGCAACTCGAAAAGTACTCCTGCGTGGTGCGGTCCGAGACCGACGAGCTGACCGGCAACGGCTCCGTGAAGCGGCATCGCACGAAAGAGCTGGAACGTTTTTATGTGAACGGCGTGGAAATCGACCACACGCTGCAGACCGATGGCCGGCCGCTTTCCTCAAGCGAGGCGAAACACGAGCAGCAGCGTGTCGATGCGGATGTCCGGAAATTCAGCGACCCGCGGCAACTCCACAAAGCGCAGGTCGAGGATGAAAAAGAGACAGATTTGTTTTTGCGCGCGTTACGCTTCACCGATGGGCGCCGCGAAATTCGCAGCGGACGATCTACAGTCGTCTACGCCTTGAGAGGCGATCCCGAATTCCACGCCAGGCACATAGAAGAACGGTTTGCGCAGGCGCTCAGCGGCCGAATCTGGATCGATGAGCAGTCCGGGAATCCTGTCGAAGTCCAGGTCGAGACTAAACGAGACGTGAAGATCGCGGGAGGACTTTTGGCGACGGTTCACAAAGGTTTTCAGCTTCATCTCATCCAGCAAATGCAACCGGACGGCGTATGGCTCACGAGCTTCGTGGCGGGAAGCGGCGATGTGCGCGCGGCCTTGTTCCTGCATCCCCGCTTTCGCTTTAAGGAACAGCTCGACAAATGCCACCTGTTCTCAGTCGAAACCGAGCAGACGGTGGAAAAACCAGACGCCGCGCCGGTGCCGAAGCCATAACAAATTGCTGCAATCATCGGCTTAAGATTCCCGGAAAAGAGCCCGAAAGCCCTCCTGTTCGAAGTGCCGGTCGTTGGTCAGCACGTCGATCAGACCTTCGCGCCGCATGGTCTGCATGGAAATACAATCCGTGAGGCTGTAGCTCTTATCTGGGCGGTCCTGATAAAGGGCTAGACCCAACAGAAAGCTCGTCCTCGTCTGCGGAATCACGCGGACATGCTCTCCGGCAAGAACGTCGTTCACCACAAGGGCAGCGCCAACACGCAAGGGCTCATCGGCGGCGCAGAACGTAGGCACTTCCGTTAGCACCTCGTCCGTGGTTATGATCGCCTGCGGCCTAAGCGAACGGCTGAACTTCAGAACCGCACGATGAAAGCTGTCGCGCGAATTAATGAGGGCAATCCAGTAGAAGGCGTCGCCAAAAACCTTCACGGTTCTCTCTTGGGCAGGCCGTAAATGTAGTGATCGTGCTGACTGGCGCCATCCTCAGGTAGGCCTTCGAACACCTCCGGAGGCAACGCATTCATGCGCTCGACAATGACTTCCCATATGGGGCGTTCGGGAGTTTGAAGAGACTCTTGGTCTGACGACGCGGAAGGGTCTATGATTGGCGCGACCTCCTCAGCAAGTTGCAGCAGCAGTTGCTCGAGGGTAAGGCCTCGAGCTTCTGCGTGAACCTTTAGAATGGCCGCCTGCTGATCGGGAATCTCAATTTCTACAGTCACGACTCCAACTCTATTCCAGCTTAGAGTATTGTGGGTACGCCCTGTCATAACGTGCTGTCTGGGCATATCGACCGCCAGCTTCAGCGATGTTGTGTTCGAGCCGCTATCCTGTGGTAGCCGATGGATTCCATAGTCCTCAAAAGCCTCCTCAGCGATGTCGCTGAATTAACCGGACGGCGTATGGCTCACGAGCTTCGTGGCGGGGAGCGGCGATGTGCGCACCCCATTATTCCTGCATCCCCGCTTTCAGTGTGAAGTGACTCTCAACGGGATTCGAGCAAGCTCTTATTTGGACGGTTCTGATAAAGGGCTAGCCGCAAGAACGACACGCGCGCCACTTGTCGTAACGTAAGTCATGATTGCGAGGTTTATCCGTGTGGCTGCGCCCGCGTACCTGGTTGTCTGTTCGTTTGCGCTATTTCTGATCATGTTCACCGAAAGTATTTCTGCGCAAACGCGATTATCAGATTACGTTGGCACCTACCTCGATGAACCAGGACATACGCTTGAGATCGTGGCCGGCGACGATCTCTTTGCAGTCCAGGACGAAGCCAAATACCGGCTCCGTTCATCAGGAGTCGATGAGTTCATCACCGGCGCTGGACAAAAAATACCCTTCCGCCGTGACGTGAACGGTAAGGTAACGGGCTATGAAGAATCCGGCAAGTTCCATCCCCGCGTATCGCTTACGGTCGCGCCGGAGTCTGCAGCCCTCGCTCATCCGAGACCTCCAGGGCAAGACTCTCCTTTGGACTACCGCTATCATGTGCCCGCCGATCTCGATGACGGCATTGTGGTCGGGAACATTGCCGAATCAGACCTCGGCGAAGCCACGGCAAAGGCTATCGTGGGCGGCGTTCTCGACGGCACCTACAAGGACGTGCACAGCATCCTGCTCTACCAGCACGGGCAGTTAGTCATGGAGGAGTACTTCTACGGCTATAGCGTGCAGCGTCCCCATCAACTCCGCTCCGCGACCAAGTCGGTCGTTAGCGCACTCGCTGGCATCGCCATCGACCGTGGCGCTCTTCCGGGGGCAGACGAACCGGTACTACCGCACATGAGCTACACAAGCTATGCCAACCCCGACCCGCGCAAAGCAGCGATGACGCTTGGGAACTTTCTTTCCATGAGTTCGGGGCTGGACTGCAACGACCATAGCTCGACCTCTCCAGGCCGCGAGACGGTCATCGACGACACGCCTGACTGGGTAAAGGCCACGCTGGATCTGCCGATGATCAACCAACCCGGAAGCCGCGGCTACTACTGCTCGGGCGGCGTTGCAGTCGTTGGCCGCATGACGGAGAACGCAGTGCATATGCCGCTTCCGGAGTTTGCCCAGGCTAACCTTTTTCGACCTTTGGGAATTTCGCGCGCCGATTGGGTCTGGAACTACAACCTGACCAACGCCAACAAGGAGTTCTCGCAGATACACCTCCGTTCGCGCGACATGCTCAAATTTGGGATGCTCTTTGCAAACGGCGGCCGCTGGCAAGGGCGTCAGGTTATCTCGTCTTCATGGGTGCGGGCATCTCTCGCGGAACAGAGCCATGTCGACAACACAAGCTACGGCTACTTCTGGTGGCGCCCATGGTTGAACGTAGACACTGCCAATGGCCGGCAGCGCCTAGATCTGACTGCTGCACAGGGCAACGGAGGCCAGAAGATCTATCTTCTTCCTCAATACGATCTCGTCGCCGTCTTCACCGCTGGCGCGTATAACACCGAAAGCGCCCCGCCAAACAAAATAATGGCAGAGGTCATTCTGCCGGCTCTGATTTCAGCTTACGGTCGTAAGGCAGCGTCTTCAACGTCAAAATAGACTCCAGCCGATGGATTCCATAGTCCTCAAAAGCCTCCTCAGCGATGTCGCTGAATTGACCGGCGAACATATCGTGTTAGTCGGCGTTTCTTCCGGCATTGCGATTCTCATCGGCGTGGGAGTCGGCATCGCGGGAACTCGTAACCCCACTTTACGGCGTATTTCCGTCGCCGTCGCGAGCGTACTTCAGACGATTCCCAGCCTCGCCTTGTTCGGTTTTCTGCTTCCCGTACCTCTAATAGGTGGCATTGGCAAACACACCGCCATTATTTGTTTGGTTCTGTATTCTTTGTTGCCGATCCTGCGAAATACCATCGTGGGGATTACAACCGTCGATGCGCCGGTTCGAGAAGCCGCAGTGGCCATGGGCATGACCGGCTCGCAACTTTGAAATGGGTCGAGCTTCCCCTAGCCGCTCCCGCTATTATTGCCGGTATCCGCATTGCGCTGGTCACAAACATTGGAACGGCCGTGATTGCAGCCGTCATTGGAGGCGGCGGATTGGGCGTGTTGATTTTTCGCGGTGTCGCCTCCGTCGATACATTGGAGATTCTGGCAGGCGCCATCCCCGCAGCGGCCCTCGCGCTCATCGCCGATGGCCTCATGAATCTGCTGGAGCGGAAAATAAGAACAGCATGAACCGAATCTGCGCCACTCTGCTTCTGGCCGCCTGCCTGAGCTCGTGTTCACGCACCGGTGGCATCGTGGTCGGCTCCAAGAACTTCACCGAGCAGCTTGTGCTCGGCGAGATAGCGGCGCAGCAGATTGAGCGTAAGCTGCATGTCCCGGTAAAGCGCAGGCTCGATCTCGGCGGTACGCTGCTCGCCCACGAAGCCATCGCCACGGGAGATATCGATATCTATCCCGAATACACCGGAACCGCCGCCACCGTCGTTTTGAAGCAGCACGCTCCGGATGATCCGGCTAAAGCTTATATCGTGGTGAAGGATGGATATTTGAGCCGCTTCCATCTGGTCTGGCTCCCGCCTCTCGGCTTCAACGACACGTTCGCCATGGTGGTGCGAACGCCGGATGCGCGACACCTGACGACGGCCCGGCTTTCCTCTGCAGGTTCGCGCGCCTGGCGCTTGGGCGTTGGATATGAGTTCCTGACGCGCCCCGATGGCCTTGCGAAGCTGAACGAAGTTTACGGGCTGCGCTGGCAAGGCACTCCGCAAGAGTATGGATCTGGGTTTGCTCTACCAGGCATTACGGCAGAAGAAGGTCGATATGGCGGCCGCCAATTCCACCGACGCGCAATTGACTGATCCCAGCTTCTCCGTACTCGCCGACGACAAGCGCGCCTTTCCGCCCTACAGCGCCTGTTATATCGTGCGCGAGAGTCTCTCGTACACGAGCAGCCGCAGGTCGAATGGGCGCTCACCATGCTCTCCAACCGGATCAGCGATGAGACCATGCGGCTCCTCAACCGCCGAGTAGACATCGAGCATCAGCGCGTGGAGCAAGTCGCGAAAGATTTTCTTGCGACGCAGCCATGACACTAGCCCATAGAAGGACTCTCGAATGATCAACAAACTCGTTTTGGAAACGCTCAAAGATCATTGGGTACGAACATTCCTCAGCGCATTGGTCGTGGGCGTACAGGTGATGTCGATCCTGGTGCTGGTCGGCTTAAGCCGTGGGATGCTGCAGGATTCGGCACATCGCGCCAGCGGCACCGGCGCCGACATCTGGCTCAAACCCGGCGGCACTTTTGCGCTTTCCGCCGGGCAGATCAATGAAAAGTTCGTCAACTTCGTTGTCCGGCAGCCGCACGTCACTGAAGCGGTGGGCGTGCTGATGATTCCGGTTGCCTTGATCACTCCGCTCAACGGCGTCGATATTGCGCAATTCGAGAAAATGAGCGGTGGATTTCATTTTGTGGCAGGAGGGCCGCCGCAACACCTCGACGACATCATCGTCGATACGTCTTATGCGCAGCAGAATCGCCTGCATGTCGGAGATACGGTAAAGCTGCTCAATCATGACTGGCATGTGAGCGGCATCATGCGAGGCGGCGTTCTCGGACGCTTGGTCGTCCAGAAACAAAGACTTCAGGAGCTCACCGGGAACGCCGATCCCGCGCGCGTTTCCGAAATCCTGGTAAAGCTGGACGACCCGGCCCTCACCGATCAGGAGGTTGACCGCCTGAACCACTTGCTGAACGGCAATCTAACTGCCATTTCGGCGCGAGCGTTCATCTCGCAGTTCAGCATGAACAACATTCCCGAATTGCGCGCCTTTATCGGCGTCATCACCGTTTTGGCGGTGGTGGTCGGGTTTCTCGTCGTCTTTCTTTCCATGTATACGGCGGTTGTCGAACGAACCCGCGAAATCGGCATTTTGAAAGCGCTCGGGGCCACGCCAGGCAAAATTCTCGACATCCTCATTCGCGAGGCCGTGCTTCTGGCCGTTGTGGGATGCATACTCGGTATCGTCTTGTCGTTCGTAGCCAAAACAGCGGTGACGCGCACTATGCCCGCCTCGCTGGTGGTCGTGAATGTGCCCGATTGGTGGCCAATCGCCTTAGCGATCGCACTCGGAGGAGCGCTTCTCGGCGCCATCTATCCCGGACTGAAAGCGGCACGCCAGGATGCCATCGAGGCGCTTTCCTATGAGTAGTCCGCTGACGAGTGCCCAGCAAACGAGCGGCGTGACGGCCGGTCCTATCATCCGCGTGCGCGGCTTGCGCAAAACCTATCACACCGGTGAGATCGATGTGCCCGCATTGCGCGGTGTGGACCTTGATGTCGCCCGGGGCGAGTTCCTGTCCGTCATCGGACCGTCTGGTTCCGGCAAATCGACCCTGTTTCACATCTTGGGCGGCTTGGCCCCTCCCACCGCGGGCGAAATCTTTATCGACGGGGTCGATCTGCTGAAACTCACCGATAAGCAGCGGACCGAATTGCGCCGCAAAAAGATCGGCTTCGTATTCCAGAAATACAATCTTCTATCGACCCTAACAGCCGCGGATAATATCGCGATCGCGCAAACGCTCGCAGGCATCAACCGGCCGCCGTCGGATTTCCAGCAAATCCTCGACCTGCTCGGCATCACGAAAAGGCTTGACCATAAGCCGCGAGCGCTTTCAGGCGGTGAGCAGCAACGTGTTGCCATCGCCAGGGCGCTCGTCAATCAACCGGCAATTCTGCTCGCCGACGAGCCCACTGGAAATCTGGACACGGAAAACTCGCAAGCGGTTCTGGATCTGCTGCGAGATCTCAATAAGCGCACTGGCCAAACGATTCTCATGATCACCCACAATCCCGAAGCCGCCGCTTTCGCCGATCGCACCGTAGCCATTCGCGACGGACGAATCCAGAGCGCCTGACCTCACTGGCGTGCATCCGGATTCCATTTCCCGTGATGTCGTTCAGACGGCATTGCGTGCCGACCTTCCGTTCTTCGGTATCGCGTGCATCGTTTTCGTTGCCGGTGTTTCTTCACTTTTGCTGGCGCGGCTTAGGTCTCGAGACCGCCTGCTGTTCTGGTTAGGCATCCTTTCGGTTCTGTACGCGAGTCGCCTGTCCATGCAGAACGGTCTGGTTCACGCAGCGATTGGTGCAGACGACAAACTCTTTCGTCTCTCGACTCTTTGCCTGACTTACGTCATCGCGATCCCTTACGCGGCATTCGCTCGCGAATTGCTCGGGGCCGGTTGGAAACGCTCATTGTCAGTGTGGCTTTGGATTGAAGTCGCCTTTGCTCCCATCACTATGCCCATTGCAATCTTCGCCCATTCCTCGCACTGGACGGATGTAGTAAACGGCATCCTGATCATCGGCGGAACGATTCTGATTTTGCTTCACGTTATCCTGTTGCGCCGGACCCCGGAATCGTTTGAAAAAGGCTTAACATGGCCCCTCATCGTCTTTGCCATCCTGGTCCTGCTCACCAACCGGGGGTTTAGGCTGGCCGGATTCGATGTGGAGCCGATCGGTTTCTTGATTTTGCTCGCCGGTTTAGGCGCTACAGCTTCACGCCGCGCCGTCGCACGCGAGCGAAAACTAACCGAAGTCGAGCAGGAATTGGCAACCGCCAGGCGGATTCAAACGTCGATCATTCCTCATTCCTCACCACACGTTTCGCGCCTGCGGGTCGCAACGCGTTACCAGCCGATGACCTCCGTGGCCGGTGATTTTTATGACTTCCTGAAGACTGACGGAAATTCTCTTACGATTTTGGTAGCCGACGTCTCCGGACATGGTGTTCCAGCGGCTCTGGTCGCATCCATGCTGAAAGTCTGTTTCGCCGCACAACAGGAACAAGCCAACAATCCGGCTGGGATTTTAGCTGGATTGAATACGATGCTGCGCGGGACTCTGGGCGGCCAATATGTGACCGCGGCATGCGCGGCCATCGATCTGACCGCGAATAGCGTCACCTATGCCGGCGCTGGACATCCGCCAGCTCTGCTGCTTCAAAAGAACAGAAGTGAAGTGATTCCGCTCGCCGAGAATGGCCTCTTTATCGGGCCGTTCGCACACGCCATGTACTCGAACATGTCGGTTCCCTTTGAACGTGGCGATAAGTTGCTCCTCTACACCGACGGCATTATAGAAGCCACCGGAGCCGACGGCCACGAGTTCGGTCAGCAAAGTCTAGTGAATCTCTTGCTCAAGACGAAAGATCTGGAACCCGCAGAGTTCATTGAACAGCTCTTTCAAAACATCGCAACACCCGCTCAGCAGGACGACTTGACAGCGGTAGTGACGCAATTTGTTTCAGAAGCGCCAACGAGCAGGTAACGTGCTACACGATTATTTGACTAAACGTCTGCAGGAGAATTGAAACAATGAAAGCGAAGCCGGCAAACATGCCCGTTTTCAAGAATGAAAGCGATGAGGCGGATTGGTGGGCGAGTGGCGAAGGGCGAGCGTTCCTCAAGAGGAAGTTCGCTGAATCGAGGAGCGCTGAAAAGAAATCCGGGGGCTCAGCTTTGGTCGCGCGATTGAATAAGACCAGCGTACAGATCGCGCTACGATTGCCGGAATCGGATTTGGCGGAGGCTCGCAGAATCGCTACGCGTAAGGGTATCGGATATCAAACGCTATTGAAGATGCTGCTCCATGAAGGACTCCAGCGAGAAGCTCGACGGCTGTAGGCATTTGGACGGGCCTCGCCTAACATGGTTCTGTCATGCGCGGCCGTTTGATTGTTTTCATCTCTGTCGTTATTGTCCTGTTGATTTTATTTATCTGGTTTTTTCAACACAGCAGGCGCACTAGTAACTCTTCAGCATCTTCCGCGTCTCCGGCCACATCCGGCACTCCGGTCGCGCCCGGGGCCAGCACTTCCTCCGAATCGGCTCCCACGAATGTGTACGCACACAATCTGATGCTGCGAAAGGGGCCGAGCTTCCGGGTCTACGTACGCTGGCTGCGCGGACAGCTCGCTCGTACGCGCGCTAACGTCAATCCGTCGTTTGACGATCCCGAATCCTTCTTTATCGACATCAAAACAGGTGTTCTCCGCGCCAATATTGGCGATATCGGCAATTATTTAAACGCCGACGGTCTGGCTGGTTCTCCGCTCAAAAATGTAACTCTTTCCGGCAACGGAAATCAGATCAGGCTCGCCGGAACTCTGCACAAAATCGTTCCCCTGCCCATCGAGCTGATGGGAACCATCGCCGCTGTTCCCGATAACCGCATAGAAATTCACGTCACGAAAATAAACGTCCTGAAAATTCCCTTTAAGGCGCTTCTGGGCGGCTTTCACATTAACATCTCCGACCTCTTCCATCCCGGGAACATCTCGGGCGTCGAAGTCTCCGGCAACGACATCTTTTTGGATACCCAGAAGATTCTGCCGCCTCCCCATATCCGCGGACACTTGACCGCCGTGCGGGTCGTCAACCCCGATCTCGAAGAGATCTATGGAGACGCTCAGAATGATGTCGCGCGTGTAGAACAATGGCGCAATTTTCTACACCTCCGTGACGGCACCATCGACTTTGGAAAGCTCACCATGCGTCATGTGGACCTGATCATGATCGATATCTCAAAGGACGCCTGGTTTGATCTCGATCTCGCTCACTATCAGGAACAACTTGTGAATGGCTATACTCGCATGACCCCTCAAGCCGGTCTGCAGATCTTCATGCCCGATTTAGACGAGCTCCCTCACAATAAGGCAACCCAGAACATCAGCATCGAGTGGCTTAAGAATCGCAATCTCCCGCCGCCGCCCGACCTCACCTCCAAATGAGGCGCCGCACTCGCCGCCTCAGGATCACTCCATCCACATCTGCATGCTCTTGAAATCAAAGGACACCATCGCATGGCTCAGTAAACCGCTGCCCACCGTAACGTCGTACGGAACGGCTGGCGGCGCGTTATCATCCGTAGTGAAGAAGTAAAGCGCTGCATCGGGTGCAAGCGTCACGTCGCGGAAACCTTCTGCCGCGCCATCGAACCGCGCCAGCTTCACGCCGCCCTGTAGATACGGGAAAACTTCCTTCGGCTTGGCCTTGCTCGCTTTTTTCAGGTCCAGCTTTTGGATCGATCCCGGATAAACCAGCATTGTGCCGGTGAAAAGCGTATCGATCTGCGCGTCCACTGGCGTGTTATTCAGCGTAAATCCCTCGGCTGTCAGAGTGACAGGGCCGTACGTTCCGGCATGCTTGACGATGAGTGCAGTGCAGTTGTGCGGGCAGGCTTGCGGCGTGTCTTCGGGCTCGGAGAGATGCACTACGTGATGCGCATAGTCGATCTGCAGTAACCGGTTCTGAAAAGCGCGAAACGCCAAGGCACCATCGGCGGGAAATGGCTGCGCGCTCTGCCCGGGCTTCACCCCCTGCTCGCTTACGTCGAGAACCATGAATGGAAAATCGCCCATCGGCAGGTCGCCCAGCTTTGCGCTAGCTACGGTCGTCTGCTGCACTTGATTCTGTGCGGAGTCTCCCGTGCCTTGGAGCGGGGCCAGTCCCACGCCGAGGCGCTGCGCCGCCGTCGAGTCGAGATACGAATTGGGCTCGGCTAAGTCGATTAGCAAGCGTAGCGTCTTGCCGCTGGCCGTGCTCATTTCTACACAAGGCAACCCGGAACAATCGAGCAGCGGCAGTTCTACAACGCGCTTCGCGGGAGAATCGATTTCCGGAGCGATGATTTGCGGATGGACCGAGCGAGGCTCTTGCGGTGGCGGTGTGGGATTCTGCGCCGTCGCGCCCAGACTGAGAAATGCCGCGAGCCCTAAGCGCCCGACCCGCACGCGTGAAACGTACACCATCGTCAGCCCGTCACGGCGTATCGGTGAGCATCGTCTGCAGCCGCGGGCTGATCTGACGGTGCCCGAACCACACCTGCAGCTTGTCGAGATAGAGATACACCACGGGGGTCGTGTAGAGCGTCAGCAATTGGCTCAACAGCAGACCCCCCACGATCGTAATGCCGAGCGGGCGGCGCATCTCGGAACCCGTCCCCGTTCCTAACGCCAATGGCAACCCGCCCAGCAGAGCCGCCATGGTCGTCATCATGATCGGCCGGAAACGCAGCAGGCACGCCTCGTAAATGGCGTGTTTCGGCGAAAGCCCCATCTTTCGCTCCGCTTCGAGTGCAAAATCGATCATCAAAATCGCGTTCTTTTTGACGATCCCGATCAGCAGGATGATGCCGATCAGCGCAATCACCGTTAAATCGGTTCCGAAAAGAATCAGCGCGAGCAGCGCTCCCACGCCCGCCGACGGCAGCGTGGAAAGTATCGTAATCGGATGAATGTAGCTCTCATACAACATCCCGAGCACGATATAGACCGCAAGCAGCGCCGCCAAAATCAGCAGCGGCTCTGTTTTGAGCGATTGCTGGAAGGCTTGCGCCGTGCCCGCGAAAGCCCCATGGACGTTCGCCGGCATCCCGATATCGTCTTCTGCCTTCTGCACTGCGTCTACCGCCTGGCTGAGCGCCACGCCGGGCGCGAGTGCAAACGACAGCGTGATGGACGGGAACTGGCCCTGGTGATTGACGGTGAGCTGCGTGAGAACCGTGCGGTAGTGCGTAAACGCCGCAAGCGGAATCGGGCTGCCGGTCGTGGAGCGCACGTAAATCGAATTGAGCGAAGCGGGATTCTGCTGGAACTCCGGCAGTACTTCTAGCACAACATGGTACTGATTGATCCCGGTATACATGGTCGAGACCTGGCGTTGGCCGAAGGCGCTATACAGCGTCGTATCCACGTCATACGGATGCACGCCCAGGCGCGAAGCCGTGCTGCGATCGATGACTAACTGCGTCTCGAGCCCGTGCACCTGCTGATCGCTGTTGGCGTCCAGCACCAGCGGTACGGTCTTAAGTTTATCCAGCAGCTTCGGCGCCCATTCCGTGAGATCGCTCAAATGATCCGATTGCAGCGTGTACTGATACTGTGAATTGCTGCCGTGGCCGCCCACCCGAATATCCTGCGCAGCCTGCAAGTATAAAGTCGCGCCCGGTATACGCGCCAGTTTCGCCCGAAGCCGGTTAATCACCTGGTCCGCCGATGCCTTCCTCTCGCCAAGAGGCTTTAGCTGCGCCCACATGGAGGCCACGTTCAACGTGCCTCCGCCGGTGAAACCCTCCACGTCTTGCATGGCAGGATCGGTTTGCGCGATGGCAAGAAGCTGATGCAATTTTTCGCGCATTGCTGCGAATGAGATGTCCTGGTCGGCGACGATTGCGCCGCCGATTCGTCCGGTATCCTGCTGCGGGAAGAAGCCCTTCGGAACCACAACGTAGAGATAGATGTTCACCGCCACCGCCACTAGCGTGATGACCAGCGTCAGCTGCGGGTGCTTCAAAACAATCGCCAGGCTTTTCGCGTAAGCGCGATGAACTGTGTTGAATGCGCCCTCACTCATCCGGTATAAAAAGTTGTGCTCGCGAGTGTGCTGGGCACGCAGGAACTTAGCGCACAGCATGGGTGTGGTGGTGAGCGAAACCAACAGCGAAATAACGATCGCCACCGTCAAGGTAATGGCGAACTCGCGGAATAGCCTGCCTACAATGCCGCCCATTAGCAGAATGGGAATAAAGACCGCCACCAGCGACGTGCTCATCGACAACACCGTGAACCCGATCTCTTTGGCGCCCTGCAGCGCCGCTTGCATCGGCTCCATTCCTTGCTCGAGGTAGCGCGAAATATTTTCGATGACCACAATCGCGTCGTCCACCACGAATCCCGTCGAAATCGTGAGCGCCATCAGTGACAAATTATCCAGCGTGTAGCCCATCAAATACATCACGCCGAAAGTGCCCAACAATGAAAGCGGCACCGCAATGCCCGGAATTGCCGTCGCCCACACGTTCCGCAAAAACACGAAGACAACCAGCACAACCAGGACCAGCGAAATCAGCAGCGCGATCTCGACGTCGTGTACCGACGCCCGAATCGTCGTTGTTCTGTCTTGCGCCACGTCCAGGTGAATGGAGGGCGGAATCGAAGCTTGCAGTTGTGGAAGAAGGGCTCGTACGTGGTCCACGGCGTCGATGATGTTGGCGGTGGGTTGCCGCGATACGGACATGATGATTGTCGGTTTCCCGTTATCCAGCCCATCGTTGCGCGTGTCCTCCACCGAGTCGAGCACATTTCCGAGGTCCCGCAGACGGATTGGAGCGGCATTGCGATAACTCACAATCAGCGGCGCGTACTGCGGCGCATGAAAAAGCTGGTCCGTGGCGTTTACCTGCCAGCGCAGCGCATCGTCGGCGAGGGCGCCCTTGGCCTGATGCGCATTCGCGTTCTGGAGCGTCGCCGCCACGTCAGTGAGCCCCAGCCCCAGAGTATTCAATAGCAGCGGATTCACCTGCACGCGCACCGCCGGGCGGGAGCTACCCCACACGTGCACTTCTCCAACGCCCTCGATTTGCGAAATCTTTTGAGCCAGAATCGAATCCGCGATGTCGTACATGTGCGGCCGGTCGTAGACGTCCGAGCTTAACGACAGCATCAGAATCGGCGCGTCGGCCGGATTCGATTTCCAATAACCCGGGTTGCTCGGCATGTCGCTAGGCAGTTGTCCGCGCGCCGCATTAATTGCCGCTTGCACATCCCGTCCCGCGGCATCGATATTCCGGTCCAGATCGAATTGAAGCGTAATGGCGGTACTGCTGAGCTCGCTCGATGACGTCATTTCCGTTATGCCGGCGATTCGGCCGAATTGACGCTCGAGCGGTGTCGCGACCGCGGACGCCATCGTCGCCGGACTCGCGCCCGGCAAATTGGCGTGCACCTGAATGGTCGGAAAATCGACTTCGGGTAGCGCCGCCACCGGCAGCAATCGGAACGCCAGCACGCCGGAAAGCGCCAGCGCAGCCGTCAGCAGCGAAGTCGCAACCGGTCTCTTGATAAATGGAGCAGAAAGATTCACTTGTTCTATTCCGCGTGCACGGGCTCTCTGAAAGGACGAGCGGTTTTCGGTTTTGTCTCCACGTGGGGGCGCGAAAAGCGCCTCGCCAGGCGCTCGAAGAACAGGTAAACCACCGGCGTTGTATACAGCGTTAGAACCTGGCTCAAAATCAGGCCGCCCACAATCGTAATGCCGAGCGGCCGCCGCAGCTCCGATCCTACGCCTGAGCCGAGCGCCAGCGGAAGCCCGGCGAAAAGCGCCGCCATGGTGGTCATCATGATCGGCCGGAAGCGCAGCAGGCAGGCCTGATAAATCGCTTCGGTCGGCGGCTTTCCTTCGTGCCGCTCGGCATCCAGCGCGAAATCGATCATCATGATCGCGTTCTTCTTCACGATTCCAATCAGCAGGATAATTCCAATCAGCGCCACAACATTGAAATCTTCATGGCAAATGAATAGCGCTAGAATCGCACCCACGCCCGCCGACGGCAGCGTAGACAAAATCGTGATCGGGTGGATGTAGCTCTCGTACAAAACTCCCAGAACGATATAGACCACCACCAGCGCCGCTAGAATCAGATACGCTTCGTTCGCCAGCGAGTTCTGAAATGCCGCTGCCGTTCCCTGAAAACTCGAATGCACGCTGAGCGGCAAGCCAATCTCCTGTTCCGCCTCGTTGATGGCCTTTACCGCATTTCCCAGCGACTCCCGCGCCGGCAGATTGAAGGAAATCGTCACTACCGGGAATTGGCCCTGGTGATTCACCGTCAGCGGCACCGTGCTTTGCTCAAAATGCGTGAACGAGCTGAGCGGCACTTCCGAGCCGTTCGACGAGTGAATATAAATGTCGTTCAGCGCCGCCGGATTGCGGCGGTAATCCGATCCCACCTCCAGCACCACGTGATACTGATTGAGCTGCGTGAACATGGTCGAGACCAGCCGCTGGCCAAACGCATCGTAGAGCGTATCGTCGATCTGCTGCATCCCGATCCCCAGGCGCGCAGCCGTGTCGCGATCGATCACCAGCGTGGTTTGCAACCCGCCGTTTTGCTGATCGGTCGCCACATCGCGCAATTGCGGCAGCGTTCTTAGCTTATCCACCAGCCGCGCGGTCCAGGTGTTCAGCTCGTTTGCGTCGGTGTCTTCCAGCGTGTATTGGAATTGCGTCCGGCTGACGCGATCTTCCACCGTCAGATCCTGCACCGGCTGCAGGTAAAGCGTGATGCCATCCACTTGCGCAAGCTGCGTCTGTAAGCGCCGGATAATCTCGTTCGCGCTGGCATGCCGTTCCTCGAGCGGCTTCAAATTGATCTGAATGCGCCCGCTGTTCAGCGTCGTATTGACCCCGTCGATTCCAATAAACGAGGACAGGCTCTCCACCGCGGGGTCCTGCAGAATCACTTTCGCGAGCGCTTGCTGGCGTTGCGACATGGCCGTGAACGACACATCTTGCGGAGCTTCCGACACGCCCAGAATCACGCCGGTGTCCTGAACCGGGAAAAATCCTTTCGGAATGACAACGTAAAGAAAGATAGTTCCCACGAGCGTCGCTACTGTCACCAGCAGCGTCAGCGGCTGATGCCGCAGCACCCATTGCAACGTGCTGCCGTAGCGCGCGATCACCCAGTCGAAGGCATACTCCGATTTGCGGTAGAACCAGCTCTGCTCCGCTTCTTCTCGGCGATGCAGAATTTTCGCGCACATCATCGGCGTCAGCGTCAGTGAGACCACCGCGGAAACCAGAATCGTGATCGCCAGAGTGATCGCGAATTCGCGAAAGAGCCGCCCCACGATGTCCCCCATAAAGAGCAGTGGGATCAGCACCGCAATCAACGATACGGTCAGTGACACAATCGTGAAGCCGATCTGTTCGGACCCGCGCAGCGCCGCGCGCAGCGGCGTCTCGCCCTGTTCCAGATACCGCGAAATGTTCTCGATCATTACGATCGCGTCATCCACCACGAATCCAGTCGAAATCGTCAGCGCCATCAACGTCAGATTATTGAGGCTGTACCCCAGCAGGTACATGACTCCAAATGTTCCGACCAGCGATAGCGGTACCGCCACGCTCGGAATAATCGTTGCCGACAAACTACGCAGAAACAGAAAGATCACCATCACCACCAGCGCGATGGTCAGCATCAGCTCGAATTGAACGTCTCTGACGGACGCCCGGATGGTCGTAGTTCGGTCGGTGAGAACCGAAACGCTCACCGCCGACGGAATCGAAACGCGTAACTGGGGCAGCAGCGCTTTGATGCGGTCTACCACCTGGATGATATTCGCGCCCGGCTGCCGCTGAATGTTCAGAATGACGGCCGGAGTCGTATTCTTCCAGGCCGCCTCTTTCGTGTTCTCGGAGCCGTCGATCACCGTCGCCACGTCCTGTAGCCGCACCGGTGCGCCGTTCTTGTACGCAATAATCACCGGGCCGTAACCGGCGCTGGTCAGGATCTGGTCGTTCGCTCCAATGGTGAACGCCTGCCGCAAACCGTCGAAATTTCCTTTAGCCTGGTTGAGGTTCGTTTGGCCCAGAGCCGTCCGCACGTCTTCCAGGCTTAAGCCATAAGCTGCCAGCGCCGTCGGGTTCACCCGTATCCGTACCGCGGGTTTTTCGCCGCCGCTGATGGTCACCAGCCCCACTCCCGGCAATTGCGAAATCTTCTGCGAAAGCGTGGTGTCGGCCAGGTCCTCGACCTTCGTCAGTGGAACCGTTGTGGAGCTCAGGGCCAGCGTAAGGATCGGCGCATCGGCGGGGTTGACCTTACTGTAGATAGGTGGATTCGGCAAATCCGGCGGCAGATACGTGCCCGCTGCGTTGATCGACGCCTGCACCTGCTGCTCCGCGATATCGATGTTCAGGTCCAGATCGAACTGGAGGGTGATGATGGAGCTACCGAACGAACTCGTCGAAGTCATCTGCTTCAGCCCCGGCACTTGCCCGAATGTGCGCTCGAGCGGAGCCGTTACCGACGAGGCCATCACTTCCGGACTCGCGCCCGGATAGAACGTCAGGCACTGAATGGTTGGGTAATCGACCTCCGGCAGCGCGGAGACGGCGAGCTGTTTGTAAGCGATCGCTCCTGCGATCAGGATGCCGGCCATCAACAACGACGTCGCAACCGGCCGCAGAATAAACGGCCGAGACGGACTCATGGCTGTTGTTCCGGAGAGGCGCGCCGGCTCGGCGCTGTGTTCGCGTTGGGCTGCCGCAAAGTCACCTGCATGCCATCCACCAGCTTTTCCGCGCCATCCACCACCACGCTATCGCCAGGTTCCAGGCCGTCGTCGATTAAAACGTCGTTGCCTTCCGTCAGCCCCACTTTCACCGGCCGCACCGTCACCTTCCCGCCGCTTTCCACCAGGTACACGAACGTGCCCGTCGGGCCACGCTGGATCGCAACCGCGGGAACGATGATCGCGTTACGCTTTGTTTCAAGCCATAAATGAATGTTGACGAACTGATTCGGAAACAGCGCGAAATCGTTGTTCGGGAACACCGCTTTCAGGCGCGAGGTCCCGGTCGTCGTGTCGATCTGGTTATCTACCGTCAGCAGCGTACCCTCGGCCAGCTTCTCTGTATTGTTCTGGTCGTACGCCTCCGCGCGCAGCTTCGCGCCCTCACGCAGCTTTTTCAAAACTGGAGGAAGCTGCTCTTCCGGAAGGCTGAAGATCACGGCGATTGGCTGCAGTTGCGTGATCACAGCAATCCCGCCCGTATCCGCGGCATGCACCATATTGCCCGCATCCACTTGCCGCAACCCGATCCGTCCGCCCAGGGGAGCGGTGATTTTCGTATAGGTTAAATTGAGCTTCGCGCTGGCAATCGCCGCTTGGTCGGCCGCAATCGCCGCCTGATCGGCCTGAATCGAACCGCGCATCTGATCGGCTGTGGCAAGCTGGGTGTCGAGCTGCTGTTTCGCGATGATCTGTTCTTTGAAGAGTTCCTGGTCGCGTACGTAATTCACCTGTGCATCGCGCAGCGCCGCCTCGTCTTTTGCCAAATTGCCTTGCGCTTGCGCCAGATTGCCTTGCGCTGCATCCAGCGCAACCTGATAGGGACGCGCGTCGATCTCGGCCAGCACGTCGCCCTCGTGCACAAATTGTCCTTCCGTGAAATTCACCCGGATGAGCTGCCCGTCGATGCGTGTTTTCACGGTCACGGTATTGTTCGCGGTCACCGTGCCCAGGCCCTGCAGGTAAACCGGCATATCGCCTCGATACGCGGTCGCCGCCACCACCGGGATGCGGTGCGGCCGCAACATTGCCTTTTTGCCGGCGATCGCGGCTTTCTTGCCGCTTTCAAATGTGTATAGCCGGTAGCACCCGTAGCCGATCGCCAAAAACAGCAGCAGCCAGACCCACCAATAATTCTTGGACGGTGTCTGGTCGTCTATATCGAAATGCGGAACTTGCGAGGTTGTTCCTTGCGTGGGGCTATCGGGTTGCGGTGAGTCGGTAAGGTGCGGTTCTAGCATGCCGGACGGCTTCATTCTATTTCACCAAGTATGGTCGAGCGGGACGCGACTGCGAAGGGGTACAACGATTCGATTAGTCAATCCAACCGTTAGACGCAACTACAAAAATCAGTTGCGTCATTAGCAACGACGATGCCAGCAATCTAGACGTTACCCATCGGCTTTGGGTTTGCTCCGCCGCGTCCACGCAACCGCTAAGCTGGGTAGAGAACCGTCCCGCCCGTGAAAGACATAGAACGCATTCTGGAGCTTTGGGCGTCCGCCAGGCGCGCCGGCGAATCTGCCGTTTTAGCCACCGTAGTGAAGACGCGCGGATCCTCCTACCGGCTACCCGGCGCCCGGCTGCTGCTCACGCGCGACGCTCAGCGAGCCGGCTCTGTCAGCGGCGGCTGCCTGGAAGACGACCTCCTCAAAAAAGCGTATTGGATGACCAATAACGGCCCGGTGATTCGCCGCTACGACACCACGCCGGACGGTGAAATCGCGGCTGAATATGGTCTCGGCTGCAACGGGATCATTCACGTTCTGTTGGAGCGCGTTTCCCCCCAATCCGCGGGCATTCTCGACCTCATCGATTCCGTTCAGACCCAACGCCGACCCGCCGTTATCGCGCATCGGATCGACCCTGCCGAAGCCGCGGGTGAGAGACTCATCCTCGATACCGACGGCAACCTGAATCATAACCTCTCGAATCCGGAGCTGGTTGCAACGCTTTCCGCGAACGCAAATGCTGCGCTGGCCGAAGGAGCCTCGCGCTTTGTCTCCGCAGCCGTGAATGGGTTCTCTGGCGAAGCATTCATCGAAACGCTGGTTCCTGCCGTGCGTCTGCTGGTCTTTGGAGCGGGCGACGACGCAATTCCGTTGACGCGCTTTGCCAGAGCTTTGGGATGGCGGGTTTCCGTTCTGGACGGCCGCTCGCATTATGCGCGCGCCGAAAAATTTCCGGAAGCCGATGAAGTTATCGTTCAACCCGCCCGCCACTCTGGCGCACCCAATGTCGACCGTTGGACTGTGGCCGTTCTGATGAGTCACAGCTACTCGCAGGATCTCGAAAATTTGCGCGCTCTCGCTGCCCAGCCCCTTCCCTATCTGGGCATTCTGGGTCCTCGGAAGCGTGCCCTCGAGCTTCTCTCGGATGCCGGTTTGAACCACGAGCGGCTCGCTCCGGCGCTTCACAGTCCCATGGGCCTGGATATCGGCGCTGATGGTCCCGAGCAAGTCGCTTTGGCAGTGGTGGCCGAAATTCAAGCCACTCTCAATGGCCGGCATGGAGGATTGCTCCGCGACCGCAGCGGCTCCATCCACGCGCAAGCCCAGGACGCGGAAAATCCGGAGGCGCTCTGGATTCGCTCCATCGCCTGCGCTTGAGATGGGTTGCATGTCTTTGAAGAAATCTTCGATTGCGCTCGCTTTATTCGCCGCCGGCATCTTCCCGGCCTTCGCCCAGAGCAGCACGGAGAAAGGTAAAGAAATCGTCAACAAGGCCGTCGCGGCGCTCGGCGGCGATCGCTTCCTGCACATGCAAAACCGCGTATCGCGCGGCCGTATTTACGCTTTCTTCCACGATCGCCTCAGTGACTTGGACGTCACGACCATGTATGTCGAATATCTGCCTCAGAAACCAGCAAAGGGCCTGGGCCTCCGCGAACGCGAGGTCCTCGGAAAAAAGCAGGATTACTCATATCTCTATCTGGAAGATCAGGCCTGGGACATCACCTTTCGCGGCGCTCGTCCGGTCGATGACGAAACCTGGAGCCGTTACGCCCGAAGCACCGAGAACGATATTCTCTATATCCTCAAGGTGCGTCGCGACGAACCCGGCATGACGTACGAATACATTGGAAGCGACGTCTATGTGAGCACGCACGTCGAAGTGGTCGATATCATCGACGCGCAGGATCGCAGCGTGCGTGTGTTCTTCGACCACAACACCATGCTGCCCATCCGCGAGACCTTCACGTGGCTCGATCCCGACACCAAAGAGCACAACGACCAGACCATCGAATACGACAAGTGGCGCGATGCGGGCGGCGTGATGTGGCCCTTCACGATCGAGCGCGAGCGGAACGGCTATAAAACATTTCAGATGTTCGCCTCCAGCGTGCAGGTCGATCAAACCCTGCCTCCGAAGATCTTCGACCTGCCGCCCGGCGCCAAAGTGCTCAAGAAAGTGGAGTAATTGTATGGCCCGGTGACCGAGTGTTAGATCAACGCGTGCGCGAAGTTCATCCCCGAAGCTGTCCATGACGGCGTTGCGTCCTGACATGAAAAGGCGCGAGGATCGAGCCTTGAAAGTGGCGTAAGATGTCATCAAAGGATAAATTGGTGCGGCGAGCATGACGCCCGAGCTATGGCGCCAGGTCGAAGATCTGTACCACGCGGCCCGGAAGCGGGATCCTGACGAGCGCGCCGCTCTGCTGGAGTGCACGGATCCGGCAATCCGGTCGCGCGTGGAGCGCATGCTCGAACTGGATTTTGACGGCCAGATGCCCGATCGGCCGGCTCCCGATCTTTGCGAGCCATCCACAGAAACAATCTTTGGAGCAGGATCCCAGCTCGGTCCATACAAAATCGAGGCTCTGATCGGCGCAGGCGGCATGGGTATCGTGTATCGCGCCATGGACACCCGTTTGGGGCGAGTCGTAGCGATCAAGATCGCGGCGGCTCGTTACAGCGAACGTTTTCGGATGGAAGCGCGTGCGATTTCCACATTGAACCATCCGCACGTTTGCACACTCTATGACGTCGGCCCGGATTACCTTGTCATGGAGTACATCGAAGGTTCTACGCTGGCCACCGAAATCAAGAAAGGCCCCATGGCCCCCGAGTTGGTGGCGCGCTATGGAGCACAAATCGCCGGTGCGCTGGCCGAAGCCCACTCGCGCGATATTGTTCACCGCGATCTAAAGCCCGCCAATATCATGCTCACGCGTCACGGCGTGAAGGTATTGGATTTCGGCCTCGCCAAAATGCTCTCGGAAACTGGCCTGACCGACACGAATGTGGTTATGGGCACGCCCGCCTACATGGCGCCTGAGCAGGTGGAGGGCCGCGAGCCGACCGGTCTGGCGGACCTCTTCGCACTAGGACTCGTGCTCTATGAAATGGCGGTCGGGAAGTTGCCGTTTCCGGGAGCATCGTTTGGACAGATGCTCTCGAGCGGCTCGCAAGAAGTCGTGCACGCGCCTTCCAAGCGCCGCGCTGAAGTGCCGCACAAGCTGAGTGATCTGGTCGTAAAGCTTCTGGAAAGAGATCCAGCTCAGCGGCCACAGTCCGCATCCGAGGTGGCTCGCACACTGTCCGGAATCGCGGACCCGAGGGGCGCCCCAATTTCCACTGGTGTGCATACTTTGTTGCGGCCGGCTTACTTCATTCCCGCGATTTTGTTGCTGGTTGTCCTCGTGGCCGGAGGAGTACGGCTCTACCAGCGTTCATCGCAACGGCACTGGGTGCACGAGGAAGCGATCCCGGAGATCTCCCGGCTCACCGCCGATCGACCTTTGGCAGCGTTCCTCTTATTGCGCAGGGCCGAGCAAATCCTGCCGCGTGATGCTCAACTCGCGAAGATCGCGCAAGCCTCCACTCAGCTCATTTCGGTGGGATCGACGCCTGCTGGAGCCAAGGTGGAAATTCAGGATTATGTCAAGCCCGGCTCCTGGTTTTCGTTGGGCGTGACTCCTCTCAAAAACGTACGTATCCCGAACGGTTATTTTCGCTGGAAAATCTCCAAAGGGGGTGCCGGAGAATTCGTCGCAGCGCCCGAGACGGCTAACACAATCCAGTTCGCATTGGGAGCGCATCTCGGGTCTGCTGATATGGACACAGTTCCGGCCGGCGACTCGGGAGAGATAATCGATTTCGTCGGCGGGTTTGGGTTTAATCTCCCGGTGTTTGATATCGATCGATTTGAGGTAACAAACCGCCAATACCAGACGTTTGTGGACCGGGGCGGCTACGACAAGCCGGAGTACTGGAAGGAAAAGTTTATTCGCGACGGCAAAGCACTCACCTGGCAGGCAGCCATGGAGCAGTTTCGCGATCCGACGGGCCGTCCCGGGCCCTCTACCTGGGACGGCGGCCATTTTCCGCCCGGGCAGGCCGACTATCCCGTCTCGGGAGTGAGTTGGTATGAGGCCGCTGCATACGCGGCCTTCGCCGGCAAGAGTCTGCCCACGCTCGTGCAATGGTACAAGGTCGCTCCGTCCGACCTCGTCGTCTATCGAATCAATCAAAGCAATTTCAATGGGCGAGGGCCGGTCCCAGTGGGGACATTTCCGGGAGTCGGTCCCTATGGCACTTACGATCTGAGCGGCAACGTGAGGGAATGGTGCTGGAATGCCGTCGATGGAGACCGGCGCTTCATCCTGGGAGGCGCCTGGCGAACGCAAACGTATCAGGCGTACGACCCGGAAGCGCTTCCGCCATTCGACCGCTCGGCCTTGAATGGCTTCCGTTGTGTGCGCAATAGAGGGCCACTTCCCGCCGGTGCTGTCGCGCCAGTGGTACGGCAGACAAGGGATTTCGCCAAAGCCAAGCCGGTATCGGATGACGTGTTCCGGGCTTTCCGGACCATGTACGCTTACGACCACATCGCGCTGAACGCGAACTCAGAGGGCGTTGTGGAGAACACGGCCGAGTGGACCAAAGAGAAGATCACAATCGATGCGGGATACGGCAATGAGCGCCTTCCCCTCTATCTTTTCCTTCCGAAAAACGTCCACCCGCCTTATCAGACCGTTCTATTCTTTCCAAGCGCTCGCGTGAACACGATGCCGAGCAGCCAGGATCTGGGTGACATGCAGTTCGTGGACTATGTGATCAAGAGCGGGCGCTCGCTCGTCTACCCGATTTACAAAGGAACCTACGAACGTTTGGGTACATTCATCATGCCGGGAGATATGCATCGGCTCAACCGGCTTACCGAACAATCCAAGGAAATAGGACGGTCGCTCGATTATCTCGAAACCCGGCCCGACATCGATAAGACCAACATCGCTTATCTCGGCGTGAGCCAAGGCTCGGCCGACGGCGTCATCTTCACGGCTCTGGAAGAGCGGTTCAAAACCGTAGTGTTCCTGGACGGCGGTTTTTTCCTCGGACCGACTTTGGCGGCCGAAGATCAGGTGAATTTCGCACCGCGCCTGAAAAAGCCCGTATTGATGATCAATGGCCGTTACGATTTTACTTTTTCGCCCGATCGGGCGCAGGAACCCATGTTTCGTATGTTGGGAACACCGGCGGCGGACAAGCGCCGCGTGGTTTTTGATACGCCGCATGACATCAGCCAGAACAAACAGGAACTGTCCAAAGAAGTGCTCAATTGGCTGGACAAATACCTCGCCAGAGTTAACTAACAATCGATTGAAAGACTCTAGCCGCATTTCTGCGGTTTTGATGCAGCTGTTTTGCATGACTTGAATTGCTCGATAGCGTGTGAAACGGCGTGTCTACGAGTTGTGGCCGTAAGGTCAGCAATGTACCGTGTGATACACCTCGCAAGTCGATTGACAGATTCGTCAGAAGTTGCGGCTCGAATCCTACTTTAATGCCAGAAGCGCTTTTTGCGAGAATTCTATTTGCGCGCGTTCGCCTGCGTTCGAGGGTGTTTCGATAAGCAATTGCCGCTGAATGCCGATGGCCTTCTCCAAGGCTTCCCGAGCCTCCGCCGGGCGGGAGTTGCGCTTCAAAGCGTACGCCAAATAGCGAAGTGCGCGAGCGCGCCGCGAGCGGAGCAAATAAGTATCCGGCGAGCGGGCCAGATCTTCATCAAGGATGCGAAGTGAATTTTGCGCTAAGCGGAGCGATGCAGGAGGGTCGATTTTTCCCAGCGGATAGGACAGTTGGAAATTGGCGATTGCGAGACTAAGGCGCGCCGACGCGTTGTGTGGATCTGCATTGACCAGTTGTTGGGCTAACGCAAGATAACGACGTCCGGCGACAACAGCTTCGGCGGGTTTGCCAAGACTCTGCTCACCCTCACTATCGTAGATGCTGCTCTCGCCGTTTGCGGCAGCCATCTTCTCCCGGATGTAAATGGGGTTGTCTGGCTCCTCTGCAAGCAGACCTTCAATGATTGGCTCCGACTGACGAAGCCTCCCGAGCGCTTCGTCGTACCGCCCGTTCTGTCCTAGTGACTCGGCTTCTGATACTGAGACCATGTACAGCTGGTAGCGGGCTTGCTTGTTCGGCGATATCCGGCAATAGTTCTCCATGATCTGTCTGGCTTGCTGATAGTCGCGAAGTCCGTCGCGCGCATGGCCTTCGGATGCCGCGAGATCGCCCTGGTACAAAGCCACGCCCGCTGAAAGCTTCAATAAGTTCAGATCGTCCGGCTTTTGGGCGCGCAAGCGGCCCAAAAGAGCCGCCGCCGCTTCCAGATTTTTGCGAGCCTCGGGAAAGTGCCCGTCTACCATCTCCTCATAAGCAAGGTTGGACTGCAGGTTTGCCACTTTAGCCCAGTAAATTGGATCGATTGCTGCTGCCCTGCTCTCAAACTCGGTGGCCTTTCGGAGGCTGGCGAGAGCACTTTCGGCCTTACCTAAGCTTGGGTCTCCCGGCGAGCCTTGCGCGAACGAGATCTGGGCATAAGCCTGGCCAAGCTCGTCCAGGAGACTTGGATCGTTACCCGCGCTGTGAGCCAGGTCGTTGAGATACTCCAGTCCCGTGGCAACCAGCTTCTCGCGAACCGTCGTCGATCCTGGCAGTCGCGCTACGTCTCGATTCAATGCAATGAAACGGCCAGCCAGTTTGCGAACCTGATCGAAACGCTGGCGGGCTATAATCGCTTGGCGCACCGAGACCAGCGTGCCCGCGGTGAGCGACAGGAGAATGGCGAATGCAGCCGCCATACCCCACCGATTTCGCGCCGCAAATCGAGACAGCCGGTAACCAATTGTGTCCGGCCTGGCTATCACCGGACGATTCTCGAGATGCCGCAGTATGTCTGCTGACATCTGCTCCACTGAATGGTAACGACGTGCGGGCTCGCGGTTCATGGCTTTCAGCACGATATTGTCCAGGTCTCCGCGAATCTCCTTTACCAGCGCTCTCGGAACTGTCCTGCGCTTGCGAGCGAGTTCCGTTGACGTCGCCGGGTCGTGCGTAGTAATTGCGGTGCTGGGCTTATGCGGATCCTCTTGACCAAGTCTGCGTAGGAACTCGTCAAACGCAATTCTTCGAAGGTCCCGGGGTAATGCGCCCGCCAGCAGTTCGTAGAGCACGATGCCGAGGGAGTAAACATCCGTCCGCGTATCGACGTCAATACCGGAAGAGAGCGCTTGTTCCGGGCTCATGTACTCTAGTGTCCCTATCATTGC
The DNA here is from genome assembly GCA_963722935.1 of uncultured Acidobacteriaceae bacterium. Taxonomy (GTDB): domain Bacteria; phylum Acidobacteriota; class Terriglobia; order Bryobacterales; family Bryobacteraceae; genus Bog-105. Next base: position 1,099,808 of record CAVROY010000008.1, read on the forward strand.
GCCGATACGAGTGAACAACGTATTCGCGATGAGCTTCTGCGATAAGGCTTTTGCGACTCCGAAGTCAATAATCTTCGGCACCGCAAGGCCATCGCTCTGTGCGACAAGTATGTTAGACGGTTTCAGATCGCGGTGAATGATGGCCTTCTGGTGAGCATGCTGCACTCCTTCGCAGACGCGCATGAACAGCTGCATTCGCTCGCGAGTGTTTAGACTGTGATCGTCGCAGTAAGTCGTGATTGGAACGCCGGCAACATACTCCATCACAAAATACGGAGCGCCGTTGGGCGTTGCGCCGGCGTCGAGAACCTTTGCGATCGCAGGATGGTCCATCAAAGCCAGAACCTGTCGCTCCGATTCGAAGCGGGCCACTACTTCGCCGCTATCCAATCCGGCTTTGATCAGCTTGAGCGCGACCCGGCGACGTATCGGCTCTTTCTGTTCCGCGAGCCAGACCTCACCCATACCGCCTTCGCCGATCTTCTGTAGTAGGCGGTAACGGCCGATCTGCCTGCCCGCATTTGCTTGCGCATCTTCGGTTAGGCGATCTCCGTCCGCGGGTTTGTCGGGCGCAATGCCTTTCGTCGGGTCCACATGTTCTTCCGGCGGCGGCATAAACGAGAGCTGGCTTAGGAGACGAATACTACGATCTATGAGTTTACTGAAGTTAGGTTGGGAGTCTACGACAATTGGGCTTGTGAAACAGCGTTTTCGAAACTGGTAGTCGGCTTTTGACGCAGTGTCGCTCTGCCTTCGGTCCGCGACATCGCTTTGTCGTCGACAATGCAATTAAGGAAGGAACGGGTCGCGTCTTGTTGCCATCTGTGGGTGGTACCTGTCTCTCGGGCCATACATAATCCCCTACCTCCCGGGCCACTGCGGGGCCCTGCTTCCGGCTGCTACAATTTGAACTCAGCGGCTTCCACGACCGAAGCCCCCGAGTGTCCCGGCACGCTCATGGATCTTGATCAGCTTCATACATTCCTCGAGATCGTTCGTCTCAAGAGCTTTTCAAAGGCTGCGCAAACCTGCTATCGGACGCAGCCTGCCATTAGCGCGCAAGTACGGCAGCTTGAACAGGAATTGAATACCACGTTATTCGAGCGTCTCGGCACCAAGATTCAACTCACCGTCGCTGGACGCATTTTCGCGGAGCACGCCGAAAAAATTCTGGCCCTCCGCCGCCGCGCTCAGGACGCCATCAACGAACTGGAAAGAGTCCCGCGCGGTGAGTTGCTGATCGCCGCCAACGAAGCGACCTGCATCTATGTATTACCCGGCGTGTTTGCCGAGTTCAAGAAGCAGTTTCCTAACGTTCAACTGCTCGTCGACCGCTCCTACGGCACGCGAGTCGTGCAGGCCGTCCTCGACAATCTCTCCGATTTCGGCATCACCCAACTCCCTGTCCAGGAAAAAAAGCTCCAGGTCGTGAAGATTCATTCCGACGAAATCAAATTGCTTGTCCCAGCCGGGCATAGACTTGCATCCTATGACCGTGTCGGAGCCCGCGATTTATTGGGCGAGCAGTTGCTGCTTCCCAAAACCGGAACCACGCGCGCCCGCCTGAACGCCTGGCTCGAGCCCGTTTACGAAGAGCTGCACATTTCCATGGAACTGGATTCAACCGAGATGATCAAACGCTTTGTAATGGCGAATCTGGGGCTTTCCTTCATCGCCGCCTCGCACTGCCGCGAGGAGGTCGACGCGGGCAAACTTTCCGCCATCCAGCTCGGACCCGAGTCCATGATCCGTCGCGTTGGGTTAATCTACCGTAGAGACAAGTCTCTCTCGAAGGCCGCCTTGGGATTCATTCAGGTTACGCTCGATCATGCCGGAAACGAGATCGGCGGCGCGCCCATGCAGCGTCTCGCTTCGGGTTCGTAGGTAGGTGTTATGGCGCTTCTCACTGGACGTAGTTCGACGATCTTCATCGCTACGCGCGAGCACACACGCGTTTACAATTCGGTTGAACAGATTCCGCCGCCTCTCCGTCGCAAGCTGAAAGAATCCACTCGCGGCATCAACTCCGCGACCATTCTGATCGCCGACAAGCGCGGGCGCGAAGAATTGATTCGAGCCCTGCAAGCGCAGCCTCCCAATGTGCAGCGCCGGCTCGCCGAAGTTGTGGGGTCCCCCAAACCCGCCGATCCCGTCAAAACCAAACGCTTACCCTTGCGATCCCTCCGCACTTGGTTCGAGCTCCTCCTGCCGGTTGCCATCGGCGCCTCGCTGTGGTTCTTCATCGAATCGCGTTTTTAGCTGAGCCAGGGGCGTGAGAGACCGTGAAGATTCGATTTTGCGGATAGCCTTTCGGTGAAGGCCGGCAAAAAAAGCGATACAATCGTCTGATCTATTCAGATGAAGTCTGCAGAAGGAGAACTAGGATGCGAAGATACGTCTATGGAATTTCGCTGGCAGCGGCGCTGCTGGCCTCCTCAGTAATCCTGGCCGCGCAAGCCGACCAGAACAGTCCGTTTACGGGGACATGGAAATTGAACGTTGCGAAATCGAAGGTCAGCCCCGGACCAGCCCCGAAAAGCGAAACCGTCACGATTGCACCGGACGGAAAGGTCAGCGTCGAAACCGTAGAAGCAGACGGTAAGAATGTTAGCTGGTCCTACACGCCGACAGAGAATTCGCCGGTTCCCATTGAAGGCATGGAGAACTCCACGGTTATATCGAAAACATCCGGTAACATCGTTGATCACACCTGGAAAATGGGCAACGGAAACGAAACCGGGCACGGTGTGGTTTCCAAGAACGGCAAGACGATGAGATATACCCTCACCGGAACGAATGCCGAGGGCCAACAGGTACACGAGGTGCTTGCTTTCGAGAAACAGTAGGTCGTCCCAAGGCTGGCGTTATCCTCTTGGGACTAGAGTCGGACTGTGGCGGTGTCTTCTTAATCGCTCCGCTTGCCGCTGGCGGCAATCGAGAAGTAATCAGGTGCGCTTGGTGGTATTAGTCGCGAAAAAACCGGCTTGCGGTGATAGGGAGGGCAAGGCCGTTGACTGAATTCCCCTAAATTCTTCAACAAACTCCTAAACTTTCCCCATGCATCGGCCGATAAGTCCGCGTAATGACCTCTTTCCCCGACCAGCCGCGCTCCGCAACTATTCAGGTTCCCAACCCCTCCGCATACGGTAGCAAGCGCAGTATCGCTTGCACCTTCAATGGAATGCAAGGCAAGCGGTTGGCTCTCGAGGCCGTCGAGCCGGTTCCCGCATGCACCGCCGTAAGTGTGGAGTACGAGGACGCCTTATTCCTCGGCGAGGTCGTCAGTTGTGTTCCGAAAGATGCCGTCTGGGCGCTCGAGCTCAAGGTCGAGCAAATTCTCAGCGGCCTCCAAAGCCTCATGGCACTGCGCGCCCGTCTGCTGAGCGAGGGTGTTCCGCAATCCCTCAGTCTTATTCCGCACGGCGCTCGAAATTAACGGTCACCGCGCAGTAACTGGTACATCGCTCTCATCACTCCATTTCTTACGGAGTAAGGGAAACTTTGAAAACAGGATGCGAGTAGGTCCCGCTCATCCGGACTGGGAGAACAGCGCCTTGGCCACCCTTTTTGAAGAACGGATCGAGCGGCTTCAGAAGAATTGACTTAAGCCCGCCTGCTGCTTTTGACAGACTTGCATGAATCGCGAGCTTACCTCGAAAATCGATTGCCTCGGTCGTCAGGTCGTAAGCACCGCTGCCCTTCGCGACTGCACCGGCCGTCGCGAATAGAGCCGTTGGGACCGTTGCGATGCCGTGGCGAAGTTGAACGTCGCCTTCCAACTCTGCAGTCATAGGTTCGGGGCCGCCTTTCGATTTGATTTGGCTTGTCTTACCGCGAGCCCGTGCGCTAAGCTCACCTACTTTTTCTTGTGTTCTTGGGTTCGTGAATTCGGCCTCGCTAATAGTGAAATTTCCTTCCAGCCGAACTCTTCGAATAAACGGTTCGTGCGTTGGCGGCAGCACGATGCGCGCATTCAGGTTTATCGGTCCCTCGAGCGGGGGCCGGTCGGCCGTCACAAATAGACGCAGCAGATCCTCCACGCGGCCTTGGCTAGATTCCAAACTGAGCATCATAGTCTTTCCTTGCTTTCCGCTAATCGTGCCCTCTCCGAACACGGTAGTGCTCAGAAAGTGCGCTTGGACGGACGGAAGAACCACATCGCCGTTCGTGCCGTCTACAATCGCGCTGTATTCCGCCTTCAATCCGAGCGAGTGGCGGCTGCTTGTGACTTCAAAATTCGAGATCTCCGTCTGACCGAAAACTGCCGCGTACCCAACCGTACCCTGAAATCGGCCTTCCGCCGAAAGATTGCCCGCAATCGCCTTGTACCCACTGAGATCGGCGTGCCGGAGCTGAAAACTTCCGGCTATCCGTGTATCTGCAATTCTTCCAAGCATCAACGGGCCAACTGAACCGGACACTCTCAAGTCCCCCGTCGGTTTCGGGATTTGGATCAGCGTCTGAAAATTGAGCACCTTGCTTCGGCCGATGTTCGTCACCATCAGCCTGGGGAACGCAAAACGCATCGGCTGGCCGCCTTGGCGCCTCGGCGCGATTTCAAGCATCGTCCCATTTGCCACAAGTTGCGCCACGGTCGTTTTGATCTTCGCGTGAGGATGCCTTCGGATGGGCGGCGGGACGTGAGCCGGGATGTAGATCTGAACATTTACGAGATCAATCCGGTTGATCCGGTCCGTGAGCGTGAGGAGCGCTGGCCATGTAGCGCGGCATATCACCTTACCGATGTTCGCGATCGCGCGGTCATTCTGCCTGCCGTCTCGCTTGACTGTTACGCCTTGTGCAATATAGCCAGGGGGAAAAAGGGACTCCTGAAACTGAGTGATCTGAACGTCGCTCTCCGACACATTTTCTAACGAGCGAATCGTTGCTGCGCGCGTAAAGGGCCATTTCAACGCAAGGATCAACAGCGCCGCGCCAAAGAGAATTGCCAGGATAACAGCACCGATTGTAAGTCGATGCAAAAGCTTCACCCAATGTGCCCGCCCCTCGCGCATCCCCGCTATCCCTGCTACTTACTAAGTAGCTTGCTATGTTGACGGTGGTGGAGGCAAATTGTTGCTTCCGAGTGTTTGCCGTTCGGGTGAGGAATTGTAAAGATGCGAAAGCATCGCGTCCCACCGATCGTCAATTAAATCCTGCAATGCGGTCCCCCATTGTTAGTAAGTCGGTAATTGCGAGACACGGCCGTCTCGCAATTGAAGAGCGGTTCTTATTCGTTATTCGGACGGAAGCTATTTAACGCTGAGCGCGTCCTATTCTGCGGAGGGTACTAATTTGCCTGATAGAACTGAAACGGCGCTGATTGCTGCATTTGCTAACAGCTCAGACGCGGAAGCCGCTGCAAACGACTTGGAAGCGGCTGGAATCCCGCGGGAGGATATTCATCTTGAGAATGGGGGATCGTCTCATTCACAGCATTCATCTCATGAAGGCGGAATTACCGGATGGTTCAAAGCGATCTTCAGTGGTGAAGGAGACCGCGATCGCTCTAATTACGAGAATGCGATCCAGCGAGGGAATTCTTTGCTGAGGGTCGATGTCGATGAAAATGAAGGGGACGTCTCTACCGTGGAAGACATCCTGTACCGTCATTCTCCAATCGACGTTCACGAAGGAGCGGCTGAACGCGCTGTCCCGTCCGCGGTAGGGCGGAAAGCGCCGGATGCCATCCCGGTAGTGAAAGAAGAGCTGCGGGTCGGAAAACAACAAGTACTCCGGGGCGGTGTTCGCGTCTATTCGAGAGTCGTCGAAGAACCGGTTGAAGAGAACGTTGCCCTGCGCGAGGAACGTGTGCGGGTTGAGCGCCGGCCCGTCAATCGCGCCTGCGACTCAGGCCGATCTATCGGCTGGCCGCGAGGACGTAATCGAGGTTCAGGAGTTTGCAGAAGAGCCGGTCGTCGCAAAGCAGGCGCGCGTTGTCGAGGAAGTGCGCCTGGGGAAGGACGTATCTGAACGCAATCAGACTATTAAAGATACGGTGCGGCGCACAGAGGTCAACGTGGAGCAAATTCCTGGGGTAAGGTTCGACGACTCCGATTTCCGTGCCGATTTTCAGAAGCGATACGCTTCTGGCGACGGCTCATATGACGATTACGCGCCAGCCTATCGCTACGGGTACGACATGGCGTCCAATTCCCGCTATCAGGGCCGATCCTACGACGAAGTTGAGTCTGATCTTCGAACAGAGTACGGGCGGCAGTATCCGCAAAGTGCCTGGGAGAAGATGAAAGACGCGGTTCGTTACGGCTGGAATAAGGTCACAGGGAGAACGCACGCAGCAGCCCGTTAGCGCCTTCGAATCGAAGCTGACACGGAAGCCACTAATTCCGATGGATGACAACGATAAAGACGTAGTGATTCCGGTTGTAAGCGAAGAGTTGCACGCAGACGCCGTACCGGTTGTGACGGGCGGCGTCCGCGTGACTAAGCGCGTTGAAAGCCACGACGAAATCGTACAACAAGAACTCCGCAAGTCGCATGTGGAAGTGAAGCGGGTCAAGATGAACCGCGTTGTCGACGGACCACAGCCTGTGCAGCGCGTTGGCAATACGCTGATCGTGCCAGTCGTCTCAGAAGTGCTCCGGATACAAAAAGAGTGGGTCGTCACCGAAGAGATCCACATCACCGAATCACAAGAAAAGGAAACCGTTCAGGAGACGGTCACTCTGGGTCGCGAAAACGCACAGATTGAACGGCTCGATAGCGCTGGCAACGTGACCTCGCCCGTTAACGAACCAAAGGAAGACTCACGTCCTCCTGTCGCCGCAAACGGCATTCTGGAGAGACGACTCACGTCTAAGGCGACTACAAAAAGAACTCTGGGTGGTACCCGCAGTCTGCTGAAAAATCGTAAAACCGATTAAAGCGCTGCACTTGGGAGCTGAAACTGCGCTATCTCTGCTCCTGCTGATAGAAAGACGAAATCTTCTCGTACACCTCGGGCGGAAAATCCAGATTCCTGTAGACGTTGCAGCTCTTCGCATCGTCCGGCGATTCGCAGATTGGAAACTCCTGCTGCGCCATCCACTCAAGAATCCGTTCTCGCTTCGGCGGATTATACCCGCGCGCTTCGACTTGCTTGATCAATCCGCGGGCTTTCTGCTCGTCGCAATCCCGATCTTTGGTCAGGTGTTCGACCAGCTCTTCATCGGGTAAGAAATAACGTCCAACCATGATGAACACGAGACGCCCGTAATGCCCGATATCTTCGCCGCGATCCAACGCATCCAGAAGGTGCGACATCATCGGGCTCTGCCGCAGATCTTCAGCTGCCATTTTTGCCCTCCACATACGTAAGACCGCTCTTTTCCTTAGGAGTTTCTCCTTTTCTTTGCCGGGGTTTTATAATCGCCCCTGCCACAATCCACGTGCCGTGCGATAGTGCTACCGAGGAGCAATGGATACTCGTTCGCAGCGTATTTCGGCGAAAGCGATCCTTTTTCTCTTACTCGCGCTCGCCGGTTTCGCCTCAGTTCTCGCCCAGCAGCCGCGCGATACGAAAGCGACCGCTCCTGTTACGCCGCCCGAATCACAGGCACAACCGCTGCCGCAGGCACAACCGCGTCAGCCCGTGGTCCCGCCTCCGCCCAATGTGTCGCTCGCGCCCGAACCTCACAGTAATTCGCCTCTGCCGATTCTGATCGCTCCGCCGCCCTTACCGCCGCCCATCTCACCCGATACTCTGCCGCTCAGTCTGCAGTCAGCTTCGGAGGTCATCAAGATCGTTCTAGGTCTTGTATTCCTATTTGCCCTCGCATATCTTGCCGGTACGTCCCGGGTGCAGGCGCTCGAGAACAAGCTGCAGGTGACAAACGTGGTCACCGCCGGGCTCCCCTTCATTTTTCTCGGCGTCATCGCACACATGCGTGGCGTCGGCATTCTCTCGGAACCCGTGCTCTGGGAGCTTCGTCCTTTACTGGCGCTCGGCCTGGGCTGGATCGGATTCACCACCGGTTTCCGCTTCGATTCGAAGCTGGGTGAATCCATCGCGCCCGGAACAGGTCTGGTGAGTCTGATTACCGCCGCCGTGCCGTTTGCCGCGATCGTTGCTGCCTGCGCTCTGCTGCTGGTTTACGTCGAGCATTCGCCCGCCAACGCCATCTTCTTGCGCGACGCCATGATGCTCGGCACCGCGGGTGCCATGACCGCCTATACGGTCCCCAAATTTCTTCAATCTCGTGCGGCCGCCGGCAACGAAATCGATCGCGTAAGCTCTATCGTGACGCTGGAGCAGCTCGCCGGCTTCATCGGCCTGTTGATCGTTGCCGCTTATTTTCGCCCGCACGATACTTCCGTCACCTGGCGCCTGCCGGGAACCGCCTGGCTGTTTATCACGCTCGGTATGGGAACCATGATCGGTGCGGTCGTCTGGGGCACGCTGGCCAAAACCAGGGCGGGTCCGGAGTTTACAGTTCTCATTCTCGGCTCCGTCTGCTTTACCGCGGGAATGGCCAGCTTTCTGCGAATCTCGCCGCTTGTCGTCTGTTTCATCGTCGGGTTGATTCTCGTGAACCTTCCCGGCACGTCTAAAGAGCGAATCCGCGATGCACTCGAGCACATGGAACGGCCCATTTACCTTGTGTTCCTGCTGGTGGCCGGATCGCTTTGGGATCTCAGTCAATGGCAGGGCTGGGCGCTCATGCTCTTGTTCGTTCCGGCTCGCCTGTTTGGGAAATGGCTGGCGGTCAAACTGTGCCGCAAGGATTTTCGGGAAGCGCTAACACCGGATGAGCAGCGGACGCTGATCTTCTCTCCCATGGGCGCCCTATCCATCGCCATCGTGGTCAACGCGCAGGATCTGTATTTCGGCGCCACCGTTTCCTGGATGGTCACCGCCGTCGTGGGAGGAGCCATCCTGACCGAAGTCATCGTCCAGATCGCCTCACGCCGCAATCTTTTAGAACAGCGGCAGGTCGGTATCTCGTAGCGCACATCACCATCGGGAAGATGCTGCGTATTCGCAATCAACGCTTGCGAAACAATACATGAGAACGTGAAGAAATGGCCTCTTCGACAGTTGCCACACCCCAAGTCTGGCGGATCTGGGCCGCTGGTGTTTCACGGTGCTGCCAAACACCATTTTCCAGGTGATACAGGTACGCAACACATTCGCGTGGTACATAGTGTGCAGCATCGGGGCCGAAACCGCCCGAGTCAAAACAGGCAATAAAGCCAAACGACATCGCAGCCGAGTTCACGGCGACTGGGCTGTCCAGTTCGCAGTCGAAGTTGAGCGGATCGCACTGAGAATTGGTCTCCGCGCACCAGCGGCGCGGGGGCATATGAGCCCGAATCAGATCCGAGTATCGATCGCGAAGAGTGTCAGGCCTCGGTGGATATATGTGCGCTTTGGCACGCCGCCTTAAGTCGATTGCCTTCAGGCGCATCGGAGAAACGGAAGCGAAGTGGATCTCGTTTTCGGCTACGATGACGCAATCCCTGTCAAGCACTCCCAGGAATGCTCCAGAAAGCGTGGCCTCCAGAGAGAGACGGTTGGAAAACACGAGAACGCATCCCGCAGAAGGACCAATGTGCGTATCAAGATAGACCCTGCCGTACTCTTCGCTGATTTTCAGAGCGGATCCCAGGCAAACATCTGGACCTATTGGACTCAGGTCTGAAAAGGGAGCATTGAATGTGTCCAAGGCAGATCTGACCAGCGAATGTCGTGAACGACTGTACCGAATGAGTCGCAACGGAAAACTGAGAGCGGCAGCTCCCGTCTCCTCGTAGTAGGCGAGCAGGAATGGGTCACGAGCATTGACTGCATAACTCGTAACCTTGCGCTGCAACTCGACAGCAGGTATCGAAGCAGTGGGCACCCGCGCTCGATCCAACACAGCTTCCAGCGTTTCGGCGCTCAATGCAAAAGGCAGGATCAGAAAAAGCACGGCGCCGCGGGCGAACACCGCACCAGTATAGGACTGATTCGGAGCCACCGAAACTGAAGCTATTGCGGTGAACGCCGACCACTAGATCAATTTGACAGCCTTTGATTTTCTAATACGGGAGTCTCGGGTCAGAAGCGGAACGTTATGAGTCAAACTGGTAGCGGCAATGATTTCGTCTGCAGGATCGGATTGAAAATCCAGAGCGCGCAAATTCACGCAGACTTGGCGAGTGATGGGCCAGATATGAACCTGGTCCAATGCCGCCGCGAGAGGCCCATGATCGAGCCCATAGCGAATACGGCCAAGCTGATGCAGTTTCGCAATTTCCCATAGCACGATCGCCGAAATGCTCCATTCAGGATCTGCGGTGAGGACCTTTCGTTCGCGTGGCGTGAGATTTCCCTCGAATGCTTTGATCAGAATATGAGTGTCCAGATTGAGCATCCCAGGTAACTCCAGTCGAAAAGAGATCGTCTTCGGGATTCGATGCAAGATCCTTGATGATTCCAATGAGATCGGAACAGGAGGAAGGGACGGGTGTAATTCTGGCAACGGACCGCCCGCGTTTGGTAACAAGAATGCCCTCTGGGGGCAGAGCGTCCAGCAGTTGGAGACACTGTTCCCGAAAATCGCTGATGCTCAACGTTTTCATATCTCAAGTGTACAAGTTATTGTACATTGAGCACACTGGCTTCCTCCTTTTCCCATGCGTCTTCTGTTCATACTGATTTTCGCTGGCTTAATGGACGCCGCGCGCTCCTTTGCCCCTACTGTCGGCGGCGGAGCTGCGGGGACCGCGCTCGCCTGTGGATATTTGCTGCTTTCAGCCTTCCTCATGGGCTCCATTTTCAAGTCATTGCATTTACCGCGCCTGACGGGCTATCTCGTAACCGGCATTCTGGCTGGTCCGCAGGTATTGAATTTGGTCAATGCGCCGATGGTCTCGAACCTTCAAATCTTCAACGGCATCGCAACTGCTCTCATTGCACTCACAGCCGGCGTTGAGCTGGACCTGATCGCCATGCGGCCGTTGCTGAAGAGCATCGCCGCGCTAACCTTCATCGCCGTTTGCGGCACGATTCTGCTCATCGGCTCCGCCGCCTTTCTGCTCCACAACCGGCTTCCGTTTCTGCAGCACCTTCCCACACTGCAGATCGCAGCTATTTCGCTCGTTTTGGGCGTAACCATGGGCGCCAAATCGCCGGCCGTCGTGGTCGCGCTGCAATCCGAGATGCGTTCCGACGGTCCGCTCACGCGCACGGTTCTGGGCGTTGTCGTCCTCTCGGACCTTTTGGTGATCGTCCTGTTTGCGTTCGTCTCTTCCGTCGCGAAAAGCTTGCTCGGCTCCGGGACAGACGCTTTGCACGCAGCCGGCGCCCTCGCTTGGGAAGTTCTCGGCTCCCTCGCCATCGGCGCCTGTGTCGGAATTATTATTTCGATCTATTTGCGATTTGTGAAAGGCCGCTCCGCGCTCTTCGTGCTCGCCGCCGCCTTTCTGGTCGCCGAAGTGGGCCAGAGGATTGACCTCGATCCCTTGCTCGTGGCCCTCGCCGCCGGTGTTTTCATTCGCAATGCCACCGCGGAGGGCAAGCGTCTTCAGGAAGAAATCGACGCATCCTCTTTACCCGTCTACGTCATCTTTTTCGCCGTCACAGGCGCTACGGTTCACGTCCGTGAGCTGCTGGTGATCGGTATTCCAGCCATTGTCCTGGTGTTGACGCGCGCAGCGGGATTCGTCGGCTTAGGAAGACTTGCCGCCTCCGTTGCAAATGCGCCCGATGCTGTCCGGAAGTACATTGGGCTCGGCTTGATGCCGCAGGCCGGCCTGGCTCTCGCTCTCGCTCTGTTGTTCGTCAAGACATTCCCCAACATCGGAGCCCAGGCCTCCGCCCTGGTGTTTGCCGGAGTCGCCATCAACGAAATGATCGCGCCCGTTCTCTACCGCTTTGCCCTGGTGCGCACCGGGGAAGCAGGGCAATCCGAGCCCGAACCCATCCCCGAACCATCCGCCGTATCTATTGCTCCTTCTTGATAATGCTGATCGCGCCATTCCGCTCCAAAATGGCGTACTTGATCTGATCCAGCGTTTTCGCGCCCTTCGTTCGCGCCGCTGCCATCACGTCCATGTCCTGCAGCCGCATCTTTTCCATCGTCTCGGTGTGCCACTTCCCGTTCTCCAGTACCACCAGCGGCGTGCCATCCACCCACCTGCCAAAAGTAGAGAAGCGCACCTTCAACCACGAAACCAGCCTGTGCATCAATCCGATCGTGATCACGGCGCATACCGCGTTCGTCTCCGATCGGTCGTTCCCGACGGTTGAGAGAATGATGACCCCGCCGATCAGAAAGATGATGACGAATTCGAACGGCGTCATTTGAGCGCCGGGCCGCCGGCTGAGAACTCGTACCGTCAGCAGCAGGAAAAAATATCCAATCACGGCATGAATAACGGTGTACATAAGTCGCCGCGCCCGGATCTATGGCATCACGAAAATTCTCGGCCTCAATTCCTGGCCTCCGGCCGATCGGATCGCCAACTCGTACATGCCAGGACCCTTCGGTTCCAGGGCGAATGCCGCAGCCGCAGGGGTGCTCGCGGCGCCGAACGTGTAGAGAACGCCGCCCCGGTCTACAACCGAAGTCACTGGTTCCGGAATCACCCGCTGATTGCCCAGGGCGTCGATCAGCGTGTCGCTCACCCAAAGCTGGACCTTTCCATCGTGGATGGCCGATGGCCCGAACTCGATGCGCAGGATAGAAGGCGTGCTGAAACGCTCGATGCGCTCGTATTTCACGTCCATGCTTGAGTCGTTCGTGCGCAGGCGTGCGTTCGCAAAATAGCCCCGCCCAAAACATCCCAGCAGATCGGCAATCACGATGGCCGTAAACACAATCCAGATCGCGCGTGTAAAACGCCACCACTTACGCTGGAATTCCAGGTCGGAACCGACCGCGACTTCGTCGTTAACTCTCTCGATGCTCTCTTCAACCGGCTTTGTTCCCGTTGTCGCAGCCATATTCAAGCAGCCTCGATCACGCTGATTTCGCCGTTCCGTTCCAGAAAGGCATAGTCGATCTGATCCAGCCGCTCCAAGCCGTTATCGCGCGCTACCGCCATCACATCGTCATCCTGTATGCGCATCTTTTTCATGGTTTCGATCTGCCACTCGCCCTTTTTCAACAAAACCAGCGGAGTTCCATCCACGACGCGTCCAAATGCAGGCGAGCGCTGTTTCAGCCATGAGATCACGAAGTGCGTAACCGCAATCGTCGTAATGATGCACAGCGCATTGCTCAACGAACGGTCGTTTCCCACCATCGGTGTAAGCGTCACGCCGCCAATAAAAAATACGAACACGAATTCAAAGGGCGTGAGCTGTTTACCCGGACGGCGGCCCGCTATCCGGACCATGAATACTAGAAAACAATAGCCGAAAAACGCTCGAAGAACCGCAGCCATAGACGTTCCGCTATCCGTAATCTAGAAGTCGCGCGGCGTCGCTTGATTACCGCGAAAAACCAGCAGTCCTGCCGTTTACTGTGCTTGCCCGCTGGCCTGCAACGGGGTTGAAATCGATTCAAGAGACTGCCGCTCGGCCTTCACTCCCAGCTTCAGCTCCGCCGCGGCCCCCAACAGCATTAGAAACGCCCCTAACACATATCCCCAAAACAGTTCTGTGCGGCTGTGCGATGAGATCAGGTGCGCAAAGAGCACCGGCGCGCCCACCCCTCCCGCGAGTGTTCCTACCGCGTAGAAAATCGAAATGGCGAAGGCCCGAATTTCCAAAGGAAATACTTCGCTGACGGTAAGGTAAGCGGAGCTCGCCGCCGAGGACGCGACGAAGAATATGGCCGTGAACCAGAGGTCTTGCCCGATCGCTCCCAGGTGATTGCCCCGAAACATCACGGCCGACCCAATCAATAGCAAGCCCGATACGCCATACGTTGCTGCGATCATCTGCTTCCTGCCGATCGAATCGAAGAAACGGCCCAGAATCAGCGGGCCCACAAAGTTACCCAACGCGAGCGGCAAAATGTAAACCGATACGCGCTCGCTCTTCACTCCGAAAAACTGCGCCAGAACTAATCCGTAAGTGAAAAATACGGCATTGTAGAAAAAGGATTGCCCGACCATCAGCGTCAAACCAAGCAGCGAACGTTTCGGCTGATCGTGCACCATCGTCTTCCACACCGCCGAGAGTGGCGTGTGGTCGCGCACGGCAATTTTCAGATTCCCCTCGGGTTCCTTCAGATCGCCCTTTTGCTTCGCAACATTTTGCTCTATCTCCGAAACGATCCGGCCCGCCTCTTCTTCGTGACCTCGTAACATGAGCCAGCGTGGGCTCTCCGGTACGGATTTTCGCAGCACCAAAATCACCAGCCCGAGCAGTGCGCCGATGCCGAATGCAAAGCGCCAGCCGAAGCTGGGCGAGACAAGGCCGGAGTTCAGCAGGAACAGCGTGCCCCCGGCTCCCAGCGCCGCGCCGATCCAGAACGTCGCGTTAATGATCAGATCGACGTTACCTCGCACGGCCGCCGGTACCAGCTCGTCGATCGCTGAATTAATGGCCGCGTATTCTCCGCCGATGCCCGCGCCCGTCAGAACCCGGAACAGCAGGAAACTCCAGAATCCCCACGAAAAAGCGGTTGCGGCGGTTGCCGATAGATAGAGGGCAAGCGTGAGCAGGAAGAGTTTTTTACGCCCCAGCCGGTCCGTCAGCCACCCAAAGAACAGTGCGCCGATAACCGCTCCCGCCAGATAACCGGTTGCGCTGGCCCCCACCTCGCCGTTCGTCAGGCCCAGGGCATGTTTGTCCTTGAGTACGCTCGCCAGCGACCCGGCTAGCGTGACTTCCAGCCCGTCCAGAAGCCAGGTGATCCCAAGCGCGATCACCATCTTCGAATGCCAACGGCTCCAGGGAAGACGGTCCAGGCGCTGAGGAATATTGGTTTCGACTTCTTGTTCGTGGGGCATCGGCAGGTGCGCAACGTGGCGCACAATCTCCTTCCCCTGGACACCGTACGTGCCTCAATTCCGCACACGCAGAATTGACAGTCGATCCCTTGCGAATTGTTATTAGTGTTTTATCGGCTCGGGTCCAAAGTGGCCGAACGTGAGTCGCTGCATGACCTGCTGGCGAGTGCTTTCCGGTACTGCTGGCGCTGTGGAGGAAACGGCGTCGCGATCGTCCGCGTCATGCCTCGGGATCGCCAAAAACGCTGGTGTTTCGTTCCCGGTCGACGGACAGCCGCCATCGGCGATGACACAGGCCTGCCCCGTAATCTCGCCTCGATCGTTGATGCCGTTCGCCGCCAGCAGCACCAGCGGAGAACCGGATCGAACCAGTTTATTCAGGTCCGTCATGAGCCCGTTCTGCCAAAGGAAAGCATGCGTCGAAGGATACGAGACGCCCACCACCTGGCCTTGGTCATTAATATCCAAAGCTTCGCTCATCGTGTCGCCTGGAAGCGTGTAGAGATCTTGCATGCCGTGTTCCTTCGTCCATAGGAACGCATGGAAATTTGCGTTGAGTTTTCCGCCGCTCACGTCGCCCGGCAGATCGGAAAATCCGACGATTTGACCACGGTTATTGATCGCCATCGGCGTGTTCCATCCCGCGCCTCCCAGGCTGCCTAGGTTGGTTACTATGCCGTTCTTCCACAGCAGCGCGTGCTTAGCGGTGAAAGCTCCAACCGCAACATCACACGTGCCCGAAATGCCAACCACCTCACCGCGATCGTTAACCGCTGTGGCGGCTCCGTCGGGGTCGCCTGGGTATGTCGGGAGTTGCTGGATCTGGCTTGTTCCCGGCCCGTAAACGACAGGCTCAAACTGAAGAACCTGATAGCCCATGCAAGTCCCATCGTGAACGGTATTCTCCGCCCACCCGGCCACCTGGCCCAGATTATTTGCGCCGGCCGCAAATCCGTTATTGCCGCCCAGCGTCGGGAGCGCAGTCATCACGCCCCACTGCCACACGAACCCGACACAGGTATGGCGCGTGGTTGTCGGAAAAAAGGCCGAGCAGCTCCATGTTTCGCCTAACGGATCGATCGACGATGTTTCGCTGATGCCCGCGATTTCGCCTTGATCGTTCTTCACCGGCCACTGCACGTCGCTGTTTGGTCCTCCGAGTGTCCCGAGGTCGAAACGTAATCCGTAGATCCAGATCGTGGCGTGCGCATTCGCGTTTCCCGCGAGGTTCGCGCTGCCCATCGCCCAGCCCAGGTTGTTAATGGTGTTGCCTGAACTGGCCGCTCCGCCCAGCGTGCCCAGGTTAATCACACGGTAATGCTGCGGATCACCTTGCGCAAAGAGGCGAATCGGAACCGCTAACGCGGCGAATAAGATCATGGCGCTGAAGAACGTCACTATTCTGGATTTCATGCCACTCAAGGTAGATCAATTGCCCGGCTGAAAGCTGGACGTTTGCGGACGTTTCTGTCTACAACCTGGACGTTTTCGGACCTCGCTGTGGAATCGATTACCATTAGTTCGCGTACGACATGAATCTCGATTGGCAGGTGTGCTCGCGGGCGCGGTTATCGCGCGATGCACGCTTTGACGGCAAGTTCTTCATCGCGGTGCGCACCAGCCGCGTCTACTGCCGCTCCATCTGTCCCGCGCCCACGGCGAAAGAAGAAAACGTGATCTACTTTCCCACCGCCGCCGCGGCCGCCGAAGCCGGTTTTCGTCCGTGTCTGCGCTGTCGTCCCGAGTGCTCCCCTGGCACTCCCGCCTGGCTCGGAACTTCGAACACCGTTTCGCGAGCTCTGCGGCTCATCGGAGAAAGCGGCCTGGAAGATGGCGGCGTAGAGGCTCTCGCCGAACATCTCGGTGTTGGCTCCCGCCATCTCCGCCGTCTCTTTCTCAAGCTCCTCGGCGCCACCCCCAGCGCTGTCGCTCAAACCCGCCGTCTGCACTTCGCCAAAAAGCTGATCGATGAGACGAGCTTATCGATGACGCAAGTCGCGCTCGCTTCGGGCTTCGGTTGCGTGCGGCGCTTCAACGCTGCGATTCGAAAGACCTACCGTCGAACGCCAACGCAAATTCGCCGTCTCGCGCGGCAAAGCGCTGACCAGCCGGAAAATCAGTATCTCTTCCGCCTTCGCTTCCGCCCTCCCTACGCATGGAACCAGATGCTCGGATTTCTGGCGGCGCGCGCCACCCCCGGCGTCGAAGCGGTCGAGCGTGGCACCTACAGCCGCTCCATTTCCTTGAACGGCAGTCATGGTTATTTTGAGATCTCGCTCGATCAGCAGAATCATTCGCTCCTCGTACGCGTTCAGTTTGGCGATCCGAGCGCGCTCTTCTTCATCGTCGAGCGAATACGCGCCATGTTCGATTTGAATGCCGATTGGGCGGTCATCACTCCCAGCCTCCGAGCCGATCCCGCGTTGGCGTGGCGTGTGGAAGCCGCTCCCGGGCTGCGCGTGCCGGGCTGCTGGAATGGTTTCGAACTCGCGATCCGCGCGATTCTCGGCCAACAGATCAGTCTGAAGGGCGCGACTACGCTCGCGGGCCGCATCGTGCATGCCTTCGGCCAGCCACTCTCCGGCGCTAACGGTCTCACCCATCTCTTTCCCTCTTCCGATGTCCTCGCCGATGCCAAACTCGGCAATGTCGGGCTGACGAAAGCGCGAGCCGAAAGCATTCGAGCTCTCTCGCGCGCCGTTCGCGATGGCCGGATCGCCTTCGAGCGCGTGGTGGATGTCGATGCGTTCATAACTCAACTTTGTGAAATCCCCGGCATCGGAAAATGGACTGCTCAATATGTCGCGATGCGTGCCCTCGGCGAACCGGATGCATTTCCACCCGGCGATGTGGGTCTCCTCCGCGCCCTCGATGTAACGAATTCCCGCGAGCTCGAGCGCCGCGCCGAAGCCTGGCGTCCCTGGCGCGCTTACGCGGCCATGTATCTCTGGAATATCGCTGCTACGCCTTCGCGAAATTCAGTAAGTCCACAATCCTGAACCGGCCCGGCTGGGCGCTCGGCAGCGTGGGCTTGAATTCAGGATTGTCGTGCAGATAATTGCCTGGAATATCGGTCAAGAGGCCCAGGATGACTTCAGCCACAATCCGGCTTCCCACCGGCCCCAGGCGCAGCGCGTTGGTCGGCTTGAACTCGCTCTCTTTCAGAATGTAGAACCAAAGCGGCGCCTGATCTTCGAGTCCGCTGATCCCATCGATTCCCAAATCGGCATTGCTGTAGATCTTCGGCAGGTGGATTCCGCGTTTCACCATCTGTTCCGCGATCTCCTGTCCGGAAGGTACGCCGAACACTTTGGCTCGCAGCATGTTCCGCTCGGGCAAAGATACCGGCGGATCTTGTTTGGGATCGATGAAGGGCAGTTGAAATACCGGAGCCGTGATCTTCGCGTCGAATTTTCGCGAGCGCTGTGCCGGCGGCTGGCCGGGGTAGTCGAAGAAAAACTTGAAATCGAGTTTGTAGCTCGAGTCGATTCGCGGGCTCCCGAACACGGGTAGATCGAACAAATCCGCCTTCATCGTTACATTGATCTGGTAATCCTGCCGCAACATCGTATGACCAAGCCGATAAGCCGCTGTCGAAAACTCAACCGGCATGAACGGATAATTGGCCTGTTCTTTCCACAAGTACAGTTTTCGGCCGTTCTCTCGAACATCCTTTAGAACGCTGCTCTCGAGAATCGCCGGCAGAAACTCATGCACCACAATCCACTGATAATGCCAGCGCACCGTCTGGGAAGCGTCTTTGAACAACTGCATGTTCCCGTGCAGCCCCGCGTATTTTGCAGCATTCGTGGACCGGTACAGATCGACTACCGCGTTGTGGAATTTCATAAACGCGAGATGCAGTTGGCATACCAGAAAATTTTCATCGTTCCGCAGATCGCCAATCAGCGCCGAGTTCGACGTATTGCGCGGCAGATCGAAATCGCGGTCTGGATCGAGCAGCAGCTTGACCGGATTATCCGTATCCGGCATCCGAACGTCGTACATGTGCCGGCTCACGCCCGGTCCGGCCCCGTACAGATTGTCGAGATCCAGATTCGGCGTTCGAAAATCCGTGATGGCCTGGGGATCCTGCTGTTGCCCAAACAGCGTCGTCGCGTCCAATGTCAAATCGTGATCGATAAACTGCCCAAGAAACGTTATGCCGATCGGAACCTCCGGATTGTCGTTGTCCGGCGTGTTCGCCTCCAGCATGGTTTGCGCCAGGGCATGAATGGCGTCGTCAGTCGGATTGTAGTTGGATTTCCGAAAGATCCGCCCAAATCGCCCAGAAGTGGCCGGCGCTTCGGGACCTTTCAACGTCTCTAACCCGCGCATCAGCATCATGCCGTGATGCGGACCTGCCTTTTTCGCGTAACTGGTTCCTGGTCCAGAAATTGGAGTGCTCATGATGAAGGCAATCGTACCGTGAGCGCTAAGCCGTTCCCCAGATTTCCGCCTAGCACGCGCTGGAAATTCGCGCCGAGCACTTTTTCGATCGTCGACGAAGGCTGCCCTCTTCGCGCCAGTTCTTCCGCCAGGATCTGCATGTGATCGGGCCCATTCAGATCCGGAACAAACGGATAGCGATCTTCTCCCGGCGCGCCGATTCCGAGTTTCTTGCGGCGCGCAATATCGGCATCGAACGCCGTCTTCTGAGCGGGCGTGAGAACGACTTTTTGGACTGATCCATCGGAACCGATCCCCACATGATCCGCGCCGCATACGTCAATCGCATGTACCAGGTGGTTGACCACATGCTCGCGAGTCGGCACCGTGGGAGACGCCACCAGGTATGGCATCAGATACACGCCGAAATAGCCGCCGCGATCCGCCAGCGATTTCAGAAGGTCGTCGGGTTTATTGCGCGGATGCGGATACACCGCCGCGCATCCCGAATGCGAGATCAGCACCGGCTTGGCAGAGGCCGCAATCGCTTCGGCCACGGTCCGGTATCCGCTGTGACTCAAGTCCACCGCCACTCCAATGTCATTCATCTTTTTGATCGCCGCCATTCCAGCCTTACTCAACCCAGCGTTGCCCGGTTCGAGACACCCATCGCCAAAGATACTGCGGTTGTTGTAAGTGATCTGCATAATGCGCACATCGAGTTTGCGGAACATGTCGATGCGCTCGGGATCGTCCTCGAGAAACGCCGTGTATTGAAAACCGGGAAGGATGCCGGTCTTGTTCTCGCGCTTGGCTCGGGCGATATCGGAATATTTCCGAACGATTCCGAACACGTCCGGATACTTCTCCACCAGCGCTTCCAGCCACGCGAGGTTTTGCACCGTGCCTTCGAAACTCCGCTCCGACACAGTGCAATTGATCGCTGTAATTCCCGATTGCCTGACGGCTGCAATTGTTTCGGGGCTGGGCGCCGTCTCCGAATCCGAAAACGGCGCGCAGAGCGAATCCATCACAATCGCGTTCTTATAAAGCGCAGCGATATCGGGCGAATCGCTCGCTCTCGCCGTGGCGGCGAGAACGCTCAGAACAGTCGCGTGAAATTCCCGGCGATTCATCCCAGGCGGCAATTCATGACCCTACTCATAAAGTCCCAGACTTTCGGGTTACTGAACGGAGCGCTCTGTTGTTGAAGAGCGTTCGGCCAATGCTGGCGGTCTGCCCACGCTTTCTGCAAGCCCGTGCTGATCTCGGCGTCGCCGCCCGTAAACTCCTCCACCAGTTTCTTCCAACGCGCCGCCAATGCCTGCGCCTTTTCGCTCACTGGATCCTCGCTGAGCGAAGCCTCGACATCGCGGAAAAGATCGGCCCACGCCCTGGTGGCCCGTTCCTGCAATTCGGGATTCCACTGCTGCCGACGCTCCGCCATTTTTGCCTGCGCTTCGTCGCTGTAATACTTCTTCATGAACTCTGTGCTGTCTTGCATCTCAATCACCTCGATAATTTTTTTCAATGCCGCAGCGTCAGGTTGCCGGCCAGGCCGGATCGTCTTCTCGGCTTCTCGGATTGCGCCGATGGCCTGATCGAGGCGATGCCGTTTCTCTTCGAGCGCTTGTCTTTGCGATCGCAAAATACCGCTTAAGTCGCGTCGATCCCGGTCCAGCAGGTCCTTGATCTGCTTCAAAGGGAGTCCGAGAAACTTGAGCGCGACAATCTGCTCCAGCCGCTCCAGATCTCGGAGGCTATACTGCCGATAACCAGCATCCGTACGCGCCGGTTGAAGTAACGCCAACCGGTCGTAATGATGCAGCGCTCGAACCGTAACACCTGCCAGTTCCGCGAATTCCTGTACCTGGAACGACCCGTTCACTCGAAATCCCTTTCTTCAATAGGTTCAGGCCTGACGCAACGTCAGAGTCAAGGACAATCTTAGCTGTCGTGCGCGTGACACGCGCGGCTCCATTTAGATTTCGCTTGCTGACGCGTGGCTCCGTAGTGAGGCACCTGTGGCGTTGCTGCGCACGAGCGAGTGAATTGGGGGCTGATTCAGGCGGCGATTGGGGCCGTGTCGGGCGCCTGCACGGTGGAATTCGCGGCGAAGTATCGTTCTTTTTGCTCCTGGAGGCGAACTTCCGCTGTAACCACCTTGTAAGGATGGAGCTCGTTGCGTTGCGCGTGCTGTGTTTCGCGACGTTCTTCCTGGGCCTGCGCCCGTTTCTGCGAAGCAAAGCCAATCTCGGCTTGCAGTCTTTCTTTCCTTCTCTTTGCCAGCTCACTGGCGGCGCGCTGATAGGCCCGATCCTGGGCCGTCTGGTAGCGGATGTAGAGATCGATGTCGGCGCGCACGCAGATTCCTTCTTGGCCCTTGGCGATATTTTCGTCCGTGCGGGGCTGCACCAGGAAGCAGGCTTCCTGGAGGCGAACGGCGCGGTCCGACGTCCAGGTGTGGCGGACCATTTTGGCGACCAGCTCGCGTTCCACATCGTCAGCCGGCTGTTCGGCTTGCATATAGCGCTCGAGCAGGTCGTCATACTCGGACTGGCTTTCACATTCGAGCACTTTGAAGGTGCCGCAAAGACCGTGCTTGCGGCCGTTTTGGGAGACCGTTTCCCGGCCTGTGTCGGTGCGGGGCCCGGTACTTTTTTGCGCGTTGGCGCGGTTGGCTGCGAGCTGAGATTTAGAAGCCATAGTTAGTTCTTAGTTAAAGGACCAAGAACCAAGAACGGTTTGGACGTTCCCGGTAAGTGGAAGCAGGGGCAAGGAGATCTGGGTTGTTCAACTTTGGTGAACAGCGCTTCTCAGTCGTACCGCAGCGCCACCATCGGATCCACGCGCGTCGCCCGATGTGCCGGTATGTAGCATGCGCAAAAAGCCACTAGCGTAAGCAGCGCGGTTACCGTCGTATACGTGAACGGATCCGTCGCACTGACAATCACAAAGTGACTGATCGTGCCGGCGCAAGCGAGAGTAATAAGGATACCGGCAATCACTCCAGCGCCCACCGTAAGTAAGCCGCTCCGCAGCATCATGCGCAAAATGTTCGATCGCTGGGCTCCCAGCGCCATTCGCAAGCCGATCTCGTGCGTCGATTGCGCGGCCGCATACGAGATGACTCCGTAAACTCCCACGACCGCCAGCACCAGTCCCAGCGACCCCAACGCTGCTGCAAGTCCTGCGCCTAACCGGTATACCAGCAAGCCATTCAGTGTGTATAACGCCTGCTGCATGGTTTTAACGTCGAACACCGGTAGATTCGGGGCGAGCGAATGGATCGTACGCTCAATCTCCGGTAACATCGTTTCGGGATTACCGGCCGTCCTCACTTGCAGGGTCTCGAGCGAATTGGATGTGTAGTGCTGCGCCAGCGGCACATAGAAGAACGGGTGAATGGCGCCGCCCGGGCTGCGGAAATGAGCATCGTTTACCACGCCGGTAACGCGCAGCTCGTGTTTCGGATCGGCGGATAAGCGGAACTGCCGGCCGATCGGATCCTGTTTCGGCCAAAACTTCTTGGCCATCGCTTCACCGATGATCGCGGCGAACGGCGCTTTCGCGTCGTCTGCATCGGTGAACGCGCGTCCGTGAAGCACTCGTATGCCCATCGTGGAAAAGTATCCGGGCGAAACCACGTCGTACTCCACCATCGGGGCGGACTGGTCTTTACCCACCACATAGCCGGGTATCGTAACCGTATCGTTGTTGCTGTAGTAACCCATCGGGACGGCATTCGCCAAACTGGCGGCTTCCACGCCCGGTAACGCCCTCACGCGCTGCAGCAAATCGCGGAAAAAAATGCGGCCCTGCGCTTCGTCATACCCGATCTCCGTCGGATCCATGCTGAAATTTGCTACGTGGGTCGGGTCAAAGCCCAGGTGAATCCGTTCCACCTCTGTCAGGCTACGGGTAAACAGTCCCGCCACGATGAGGATCGTCAGCGAACACGCGACTTGCGCCGCCACCAGAATGCTGCGGACGCGATTGCGCCCACCTACCGATCCGCGTCCTCCCGTTTGCAAAATGGAGTTAATATTTGCTCGTGAGGCGCGAATTGCGGGCGCCAGGCCCACGATGATCCCCGCGAAAATCGCCGCACCCAGGGCGTAACCGAATACACGCCAGTCAAAACCGAAATCCAGCCGCAGCGGAAGGTCCGTCGCAAGATTCAAGGAGCTGAGCGCGTTGCTCGCCCAATAGCCGAGCGCGATTCCCCCGATGCCTCCGCAAACTCCCAGCATGACGCTTTCCGTCAACAGTTGCCGGATCAGGTTGTACGGGGCTGCGCCAAGCGCAACCCGAATCGCCATTTCTCGCTGCCGCACCGTCGCCCGCACCAGTAGAATATTCGCAACATTCACGCACGCGAGCACAAGCACCAGGGCGGCCAGCGTGAGAAACAGGCCAGCAACGATGAGTATTTCATTGCTCTCTTCTGGTCCGGGGCGCGAGCGCAGTTCAGGGAAGACTTGGATCGCCAGGTCCCGATCGGCTTCCGGGTGATCTTGCGAAAGGCGCGCCGCTACCACGTTCAGCACCGCTTGCGCTCGCCCGACATCCACACCCGGCCGCAGACGTCCCACCGGAAAGATGTTCCGGACTGCGCGGTTCTCCATGAAATCGGTTGGGTAGCCTTCGATTCCCACCATGCCCAGCGGTAGATAGGCTTGCGTATCGACAATCTGATACAGCCCGGAAAAACCCTTCGGGGTCACGCCGATCACTGTCAACGGATGCCCATTCACCACCACTTTCGTTCCAATCACGCCCGGGTTTCCGGCAAAGCGGCTCTGCCAGTATCGATAGCCAAGCACAATCACCGGATCGGCTCCACTCATCTCGCCCTCACCCGGACGAATGAGCCTGCCGGCCGCCGGTCGCAACCCGAGTGCGGAAAAGAAGTTGCCGGTTACATAATCCGTGACGATGCGATCGGCTTTGCCTCCATAGCTCAACCCATCCAGCCCGATCTGATACCCCAGCATCTCGGAAAAGGCGGCGCCGCTTCCGTTTCGTATATCTCGAAATTCAGGAGCGGAAAAATTATTGTTCAGAGGGCCATGCTTCTGGCTATAGGTGAGCACCGTGATCTGTTGGGGGTCCGCAACCGGCAACGGTCGAAGGAACAGGCCATTGACCATGCTGAAGACGGCGGTATTCGCCCCGATCCCCAACCCCAGAGTGAGCACCACCACCGCTGTAAGGCCTGGGTTCCGCGCCAGCATTCTTCCGCCATAGCGCACATCTTTCCACGCAGCTTCCAAACGCACACCTCGATTCGCACTTACTATGCACATCATAGGCCGAAGCCGCTGGCAGCCTAAGCCGATCTTCCTGTTGTATTTACTGGGCCGGGGTAAGGCTCTCGATGTGTTCGCAGATGGGATAGCGCGCTCCACAACGTGCCACTTCCGAAGGATTGCGAAACAGCCGCTCGAACCGTCGGGTCTTCTAGGCGAGGGGCACAGCGTGATGGAGAGAAGACGATTTTTGCAAGGTTTGGCCGCCGGAGTAGCCGCGCCCGCGGCCTGGGCACAGCAATCCGCAACACCCGCAATCGCGCATGGAAACGACCGCGCGGCGGTGCACATTCCACGCGTCACCGATCCCGGAGAATTACGGGGCGAAATGCTGTACCGGAAACTCGGGCGCACCGGCGAGACCGTCTCCGCGATCGGTCTCGGTGGATCGCACATCGGTAAGCCCACGCTCACGGAAGCGGAAGCGACCCGGCTGATTCATCAGGCCGTCGATCGCGGCATCACCTTCATGGACAATTGCTGGGATTACAACGAAGGCCGCAGTGAACGCTGGATGGGTAACGCGCTCGCGCAGGGAGGTTACCGGAACAAGGTCTTCCTCATGACTAAAATCGATGGCCGTGGGAAAGATCTTGCTACCGATCAACTGCACGATTCGCTCACGCGCCTCAAAACCGATCGCATCGACCTGGTGCAGTTCCACGAGATTCTCCGGTTCGACGATCCGGATCGCATCTTCCGCCAGGGCGGAGCGCTCGAAGCTCTGACAGCGGCGAAAGCGGCCGGAAAAGTGCGTTTCATCGGTTTCACCGGCCACAAGGATCCGCACGTTCACTTATATATGTTGGAGGTCGCCGCTAAGCACGGCTTTCAGTTCGATGCGGTGCTCATGCCGTCAAACCTGATGGATGCTCATTTCCGCAGCTTTGCCCAGCTAGTCATGCCGAAGCTGGTCGAGCAGCGCATCGGCATTCAAACCATGAAGCCCTTCTGCGGAGGCGACGGCATCATCCTGAAAAGCGGAGCCATTCAGAATCCCATCGATTGTCTCCACTACGCGTTAAATCTTCCCACTACTGTCGTGATCACAGGTATCGATAAACAGGAGATCCTCGATCAGGCATTCCAGGCGGCAAAAACATTCAAGCCGATGAACGAACAGGAGTTTGCTGCGCTCCTCGCCAGGACCGAGCAAGTGGCTCTAACAGGACAATACGAACTGTTCAAGGTCTCGGCGCATTTCGACGGAACCGCGCGTCATCCCGACTGGTTGGGTGGCGATGACCCGGCCGTGCAGAAACTCGCTCCACAGCCCGCCGGCTGATCGCTGTCACCGGCTCGAGAACACAAACTGATTGCCGTCCGGGTCTTTGAAGATCGCCCGCGTTCCCCAACTTTCTTTCTTCGGTTCCGAAACCATCTCCACGCCTTTCGCCTTCAACGCGTTCGCAGTGGCGAAAACGTCGTCGCACCAGAACGTCACCGGCTGAAACCCGCCAATCCGATCCTCGTGGCCCGGCGGAGTAAAGAGCGCGAGACTTGCATCGGAGCCCGGAATCAGAAGCTCGATCCAGCGTTGACTATCAGAGAACGGCTGGTCCGTCGCAACCTTGAATCCCAGCGTCTCCGTGTAGAACTTGAGCGAAACATCCTGGTTGCGAACCGGAATACTGACGATCTTGATGCCGCGAATCATTTGCGTGCCTCCATGTTTTAGGCTTTTCAGACTATACCGGTCTTCGAGTAAGCTTGCAATCAGCCAATCAATGCTATATTGACTATCGGTATAGCAATGCCCAGCGTCGATGATTACGTGACCGACGTCCTGATGCGTGACCTCGTCGGCCACGATAAAAGGCCTGTAAGCTTCCTGGTCTATTTGTGGCTGTTCGCAGAACAGCAGCGTCGAGCCTCGGACGTCCGGATCAGTTATCGGGAGCTCGCCGAATCAATCGGAGTCTCGAAGAGTTCGGCGCAAGCCGCAGTCGGCTGGTTAATCCGGCGCAAGCTGCTGGTGGTCGGCAAAGAAAGTGTGACCGCCACGCCCTCTTACGCCGTCCAGACTCCCTGGAAACGGCGCAAACACGCCCGACTGAGCCACGACCCGCCGAGCCATGACCGCTAGGGAGTGGACCCCGGAAGTGGCCCCCCGCGTGGCTTATTGAAGCTGGACTGAAGCGACGCGATAACCTCTTATCGTGGGACAGGCGGAACTTCGCGCGTTTGCTAAGAACGTGTGGGTTGTCGACGGTCCGAATGTCCGCGACTTCGGTGTCGTATTTACTACTCGCATGACTATAGTGAAGCTCGCCGCCGGTTCATTATGGGTGAATTCTCCTGTGTCTGTGCCATCCGATACGCTCAGACGCATCACGGAAATGGGGCCTGTTCAATACCTTGTTGCAGCGACGCCGAGACACGTCTGGCGGCTGGGAACGTGGCACACGCTGTTTCCCGAAGCACAGCTATGGATGCCACGAGTAACTCCATTTACGTTGAAGAAGAAGCACCTGCCATTCGCCGCTAGTCTCGAGGAGGAGCCACCTCAAGGCTGGGCCGAGGATCTTGACCAACTAGCCTTCAAAGGCAACCCTCTCATCGAGGAAGTGCTTTTCTTTCATAAACAGTCTGGCACGGTCATCCTGGATGATTTAATTCAAATCCATTCGATCGTGAATGGTAGGGCCATTCGCAATGCTCTGCTCAAACTCGGAGGAGTTGCCTATCCGGATGGCGGCGTTCCGCTCGACATCAAGCTGTCCTTCACAAATCGAAATCTCGCGCGACAATCGCTTGAAAAACTGCTGTCCTGGGATTTCAATAAACTGATCATCGCTCACGGCAGGTGCATCGAGCAAGACGCAAAAGCATTCGTAGAGCGGGCCTTCCGATGGCTCAGACGCTGATTTCTCCGGCGCGATCGCACGTTGCGCAGGGAGGAGTCCGTCACCGGCCGCAAGGGGTCGATGAGTTCTGGCCGGAGGTTAGCGCGGCCCCAGAATCCCCGCGCCACTTGCATCGCGCGCTCAAACTGATCCTTTCCTGAGAAATTAGACAAGCTGAAATTGTTTCAGCCGCTTGGTCTTCTTGTCGAAAGTAAGAGTAACCGTGCATCCTGCCCATGCACCAAGCGCTCCAATGAGCGCGTCCGGGAAAGACCCGGCTCCCGTTTTGAGAGCGATCATTGCGGTGAACGATTCCTGCTCATTCTGAACGTGGAGCGTATCCGCTTGCAAGATGCGTTCGACAGCGGCCGCAATCTCATAGTTCGACAGGCCATAAACGCGGTCGAGAACCCAGACGGTTTCGACCATGGTGACAATACTGATGAAACCAGGACGCTCCTCAGTTAACTGGCGCTCGATGATCTGCGTTGCCTTTCGCGACTGAATGGTGTCGTCCTGTGTGAGATAACGCACCAGAATGTTTGTATCCAGACCGATCATCGGCGCCTGGTGCGCTGCCTGGGGCCGACGGCGGCCTCCGCGATTGCAGTTTCCATCTCATCGAGAGAAGCCCGCCGGCGAGTCTTAACGATGCCTTTCAGCTTCGACGTGGGGATCTTCGGCAGGATCGCGACGCTGCCATCCGGATGCACGAAGAACTTAACTCGATCGCCGGGCCCGAGATGGAGATGATCCCGAATGGCCTTCGGAATCGTGGCCTGTCCTTTTATACTGAGTGCGGATTCCATTGCATGCCCCTTTACATTTTACAGAATGTAATACTTTCGACAATCGCAGAGCTATTACTGTGGAGCAATCTAGCGTGGGGAGGCGCGTTTGGCGGGCCGGCACAATTCGATCGGATTTCCCTCAGGGTGTCTGGAATTCGAGGGCAGTCGGGATCTCATTGACATTTCGCTGCGGAGCTTGGCGCTATGGCCAGGTCGGACATTCCACTTCTTCGAACCAATCCCTTGACACCCCGAGAATATATCGCATATAGTATCCAATCAGCCGGTGAACATGATGAAATTTCCTTCAACCCTCATCTCCCTGATCATCGCGGCCTACAGCGGTCCGCTCCTCACTTATGCGCAATCCACGGCCCCGAACGCCGACCCAGCGGCCATCACCGCCCGCAAAACGATCCGGCCGCACAAGCCAGGCGCCGCTCCCGAAACAAGCGCTGGCTCGGGCATCGTCACCGCCGACGGATTCCTGGCAGTTGCCACCGGCCCCTGGCAGCCCCTGAGCAATCCGATCCCGTTTTTTCCCGACACTGCCCTCCTGCTCACCGACGGAACCGTAATGGCCCAGGATTACGGCACGCCGAACTGGTGGCGCCTCACCCCCGACGCCTTCGGCAGCTATCTGAACGGAACCTGGACCCAGCTCGCTTCGATGCCAAACGGCTATGCGCCATACGATTACTGCTCGGCGGTTCTGGCCGACGGCCGAGCCGTCGTGCTCGGCGGAGAGTACACCTATGATTCCAACGGCAATGCCACCGCCACTGAAACAAACATGGGCGCTATTTACGATCCCGTAGCCAACACCTGGGCAGTGCTCAATCCGCCCGCTGGCTGGACTCACATTGGCGATGCCTCTTGCACCGTCTTGCCCGACGGCCATTTAATGCTCGCCGATAATTTCACGCCCACCCACGGCGAAGTCGCTTTGCTCAATCCCGCTACTCTCGACTGGACCATTCTGACTCCATCGGGCAAAGCAGACGGCAATGGCGAGGAAAACTGGACACTGCTGCCCGACGGAAGCGTGCTGACGGTCGACATCCGCGCAGCTCCAGGCGCGGAACGTTTCCTCTCCCCGCGGCTGCATGATGATGACCATCTCCTCTCCCCGTGGATGCATGATGACCATCCAGACGGTGAGTGGATCGGCGCAGGCGACACACCGGTTCCCGTAGCCCTCAAGCAAGGCAGCGAAATGGGGCCGCAGGTGCTTCGCCCCGATGGCAGCGTGTTCGCTGCGGGAGCCACGGGCTACAACGCCGTCTACACTCCTCCAGCGAATCGTCTCGGTACCGGAAGCTGGGCGGCCGCCCCGAGTTTTCCAACCGTCTCTGGTGAAGGACAACTCGACGTCTGCGATGGCGTCGGTATTTTACTGACCAACGGCAATGTCCTTGTCGGAGCGAGTCCAGGTTGTTACAACATTGACGATTACTTTTTCGAGCTAGATGGAACCAAGCTGAATCCCGTCACCAGACCGTCTTTCGGGCCCTACATCAGCTCGTTTTGGGCGCGCATGCTAATGCTCCCCACCGGCCAATCTCTTGTGACCTACGACAATAACGACGTTGAGCTCTATAACTCCAGCGGAGCCCCCGATCCGAAATGGGCGCCCAGGATTCTCTTTTCCCCTCTACTCATCAAGCCTGGAGAAACCTACAAGATCTGGGGAATGCAGTTTAACGGCCTTTCGCAAGGCAACAATTACGGCGACGATGAAGCAGCCGCATCGAATTATCCGATCATTCGCATCACCAACCGCTCGACTTCTCATGTGTTCTACGCGCGAACTCACGACCACAGCACCATGGGAGTCGCTACCGGCGACCGGATTGTCTCCACCAATTTTGAAGCCTCACCCAACACCGAACCCGGCTTGAGCGATCTCGTCGTCATAGCCAACGGCATCCCATCCCGGCCGGTTCCGGTTATCGTCTATGGATGGCCCTTGCAAAGTGGGAAGCCGTAAACTGTCCGCCCTCTCCCGCCCGCAGTTGGACATTGCGAGCGAGGGCGCGTCGTTGATGGTTGTATTCTGTTGTTTCGACCGGAGCCGTGCTATCGGTCCGAAGTGCCCGTGCCACCGCCTTGTTTCTTCAGTCCGATTGAGTGGCCGGTGCACTACGCTCGTTTGCCTCGTCTACTGGCGAGAGACTCAATCCCGTCGAGAATGCATTCCAGGCCGAATTCGAGACCGTCGATTGGCGAATGGCTAAATGCGCCCGCATCAAAAGCTGCGCATAGGGCGGGGTAACGATCGCGGTGCCGTCTCAATAAGATCTTCATAGCCGATACCCACTGCCTGGCTGAAGGGCCCCGTGCTGTCCTGGCGGTAAACTCCGCGTGGCTGCGCACGTGGCCTATCAAGACCAGGAAGGCGTCGTGCTGCTCGTGCGCGCTCAGTCCGGTCTCGCCAAGCAGGGCCAGGGCTGCATCCAGCCATGCAAGCTCGTTCGGTCCCATGATTCGCCGGCGCGCCGCGCGCCTGGAGAAACCATGAATGTTTGCGGTAGATCGATGAGCAGCGACGCGTCCATTCGTTCAGCCTCGGCCGCCATTTCTTAGACACCGCATTAAGGTCCGGAGCTGGTCCACCCGCGATATCGATCATCAAATCGACAAGCTCCGCCTTACTCGAGAAGTAGCGATAGAGCGCCATGGTCGTGACATGGACCTCGCGGGCAATCCGCTGCATGGACACCGCCGCGAGTCCTTCGGCGTCCGCTATACGGATCGCCGCCCGTGCGATCTGATCCGCGCTCAGCATTGGTTTGGGCCCGCGGCTTGGAAGATTTTTTTCGCCCCAAAGTACCTTGACGCTGCCCAAAGGCTTCGGTGAAGCCTTTGCCTTTTTCGCTCTCTTCGTTCTCAATTCAGATTCTCGTTTTCGGCCGGCGCCCGACTTCGATCTGTCCTTCATTCGGAGTTGTCATCTATAATTGTATATGTGATACACAGTTTGAAGGAGAAACAAAGTAAATGATCGGAATCATTTTCGCAAGCGCGATGGCTGTGACCGTATGCCTGATAGCCGCATTAGTGCATCGCAGGCTTCGCCAACGCCGGACAGCAGCCGCAATGCGGATCCGCAGCTCTCGCGGGATTGCGGAGGAGCGCTTCGTCGCGATCGGCGGCATCGATCAGTGGATCGGGATTCGAGGCGAGGATCGAGACAATCCGGTGTTACTTCTAATCCACGGCGGACCGGGAGCGTCTTGCAGCATCTTCACTCCGCTCATACGATCATGGGAGAACCACTTTACGGTGGTCCAGTGGGACCAACGCGGCAGCGGTAAAACCCTGGGTAGAACCGGACAAAGGGGCAGCGGAGAACTGACGATGGACCAGCTCATCCGTGACGGGATCGAGCTGGCCGAGTATGTGCGGACGCATTTGCAAAAGGACAAGATCATTCTCCTGGCGAGTTCATTTGGCTCTACGTTCGGATTATCGATGATCCGGCGGCGTCCCGATTTATTCTGCGCATACGTCGGCACAGATCAGAACGTCGGCATGCTGCGCGGTCGAGAAGCGAATCATAGAGCCATTCTCGAGCGCCTGCGTGCACTAGGATTTCGTAAAGGCGCCGCTGCGTTGGAGAAAATGGGTCCCGACCCGTCGCGTTGGACTGCCAAGGATTTTAAAACGTGCGCGCAGTGGACCATGCGGTCGGACCCAAGCACGTACACGAAGATCATGAAATTGCTCAAGTCCTCCATCTGGTTCTCGCCTAGTCATACATTGCGCGAAATCAAGCTCTTCCTCTCCGGTATGGAGTTTTCCCTTATCCAATTGTTTCCGGAGATCCAAGGCTATGATGCCTGGCAGGAAGGCACTCGTTTTGAAGTTCCGTTTTTTATCTTCCAGGGTGAAAATGACGTGCTGACAGTGCCTAGTCTGGCGCAGGCGTATTTCCACGACGTCGTGGCGCCGGTAAAAGGCATCACCCTCATTCGAGATGCCGGACACTTCGCCGCTTTCACGCAGCCCGAGCAGTTTCTGCATGAGTTGCTGTCGCGCGTCCGCCCGCTGGCACCGACGCCCCAATTCTCAGCCTCTTGATGCCAGTCAGATTAAACCTCTCGTTCAAGCCCGGTCGAGTGACAACGCAAGCTTGATTTCTCTCACGCGATCCGAAACAGAGGCTGGCCCGATCGAGATGACTTCGAACCCAAGATCCCGGTACGTCCACTCATGAATCTGCTCAAAACGGACCGTTTCTTCGTACGTAATTCGTCGTGCTTCTGTCGGTGTTATGAAACCTAGATTCCTTAGCAATAGAACGCTGGTTTGAAACACATTTTGGGTCCTAACCCGCTGCAGTTCCCTCACCAGTTTTTGAGGCCTGGGAATCCGGAGGTAATCCGCTAAAGCAGCGGTACATACGACAGATCGATCGTGAAACTGCACAAGATCCGGGAGGCAGGCACTCTTGCGTTCTCTTGTTTGCTGAAGGCTGACAACGGCGTCAATGAACTCCGGGCGAGTCCACGGCTCGGCGATACCTTGCGCCTGCCACAGCGCAATCATGTCGGTCGCCGCTTCCTCAACCACGCTAAACCCGTCAAGTTCAAGTTGTCGAATGATCGCCGTCTTGCCCGCTCCAGGTGCGCCGGTCAAAACATATCTCTTCATGCTCGAATGCAATGCTCGCGTCATCCTTGGATTGAGCCGTATCCATAAGCCCTCCTCTCGGCCGTCGAGGTATCAAAAGCTCAATAAGAATTCGTCGAGCCGATCGAACTGCTGGTTCCAGCCAGTCGGCGCGCCTCGCGTGGCATCGGACTCGAATGAATACAACTGGCGCACGGTAACCTCGGTTTTTCCTGCGCGCTCGGCGAACGTTACTTCGGTCCACACTCGTTGCTCAGGCGATGCAAGGATCGAGCCATCAAACACCAACCGCTCGGGCTCGACGACCTCCAGGTACACACCATCGAATGGATAATCATTTCCATCCGGTCCACGCATTGTATAGCGCCAAGCGCCACCGGGCCGCACGTCCATCTCGCGAATTTTGGTGGTGAATCCTCGCGGCCCCCACCATTGCGCCAAATGTTTTGGATCGGTCCAAACCTTGAAGACAAGTTCCCGGGGTGCATCGAAGATGCGCGTGAGTACCAGCTCTGCCTTCGCGGGAAAAGAAGCTCCGGTCATGATCTCGCTCCTTGGTGGTTAGAATTTCGCACATTCTTTGGGAGTACATCGAACCTGCTGCCGACGACGTAGTCGGGTCCTGCCAGGCTCGATCTACTGCTATTTCCTGCCTTGCCTGCGGGCATGCTTTTTCTCCTTTTCCTTCCATTCGTGCAGGTATTCGTCCAGGCGATCGAAACTCTCTTCCCAGAACCGCCGGTAGTGTTCGATCCAATCGGCCACTTCTTTCAGCGGTCGGGGTTCGAGCTGGCAAGGCCGCCACTGAGCTTCGCGGCTGCGCGCGATCAGGCCCGCTCGCTCAAGCACCTTCAAGTGCTTGGACACGGCGGGAAGGGTCATTTCAAAGGGTTCGGCCAGCTCTGTGACGGAAGTTTCCCCTGATGCCAGCCTGGCGAGAATTGCGCGGCGCGTGGGATCGGCCAGCGCCGCGAACGTGGCACTCAGGCGATCGGCGGGCATTTGTATTTAACCTATTGGTAAAGTACACCTAGCTTGCATATGGTGTCAATTATTTTTTTCTGCGGTTCGGGTCGCGCGGGCGGTCAACTCGACACGCTACTTTCCAGGGCGGTATTACAGATTTCATAGAAAGTGGGTCTAGCAAAATACCACCGATCTGGATCAACCTAGACACAGGCGACAACAGTTCAGCATGATTCTGGAGGGACTATGAACGCGCTTCGGCGAATAGGGAACTATGTGTTGGTATGTGCGCTTGGCTCGCTGGCGAATTCCTATCAGGCGATTTCTCAGCCGGCCCCGCCCACAGGCGAAGCAGGACAGCAGCAGGCTCGCGACGGCCAACACGATTTTGATTTCGAACTTGGCCGTTGGAAAATTCACTTGAAGCGCCGGCTGCATCCCCTGACGGGCTCCACGACATGGGTCGAATTCGACGGTACCTCGGTCACACGAAAAGTTTGGGATGGCCGCTCGCAGTTGGAGGAGTTTGAAACCGACAGCCCTACGGCGGGCCACATCGAAGGCCTGACTCTGCGTCTGTACGATCCCCAATCGCACCAGTGGAGGCTCTATTGGGCCAACGGCAAAGATGGAATCGTTGTGCCACCCCAGATCGGCGAATTCAAGAATGGACGCGGCGAATTTTACGCCCAGGACACGCTGAATGGCAAAAGCATCTTTATTCGGTTTATCTGGTCGAATACGAACACGAGCGTGCCCCACTTTGAACAGTCGTTCTCCGAGGATGGCGGCAAGACTTGGGAAGTCAACTGGATCACGGACCAGACACGGGCGCCGGGCGGATCGGGAGCGACAAGCGCGACAACCGCGAAACGCGATGGGCAGGGAGTTCACTCTGACCGATAACCTGGATGCACTCCCGGAGTGAGTCCCTGTTGATCCGCAATGCGTTGAAGAAGAGTGCCGAGTTGCCGCTGTTCGTCCTCTGAGATAGCGGCGAGCAGTGCCTGCGAATGTTCGCGGGCAATGCGGCCTATTGCCTCGAGCGTCGAGCGCCCCTTTTCAGTGATGTGCAAAGCATAACGGCGGCGGTCGTCGAGATTCTCGCGCCGCTCGATGAGTTCTCGCTGTTCCATTTCATCGATAAGTACAACCAATCGGCTGGGAACCATTCCGAGATTCGCGGCGAGCGTCTGCTGAGTAATCGCAGGTGTCGAGTTGAGGATCCGCAGGATGCCGGCATGGCGTGGAGCGAGCTTCAGCTTGCGTAATCGCTCTGCAAACTGCGAGGCGGCATGGGCGCCGACTTGCGCAATTAGAAAAGCAGGCGAACGCCGCCCGTCCGGGCGGGAGCAAGACTCGCCGGAATTCCGCAAGTTTTTCATGCAGACACATTATTACACAGTGAAATCATTCTATAGTAGAATGATTGTCAAGACGAACTATTGAGGAAACCATGAACTCTCAACCAAACACCACCTCAAGCACTCGCCGCCACGCCGGCCCGCACCTCGGAATGTTGGCGATTGTTTACACCCTGCTCTTCATTGCCGGACTATGCGCCGTCAGCGCCTTCGGTATCCCGTTCGGGGTTAAACAGCCATACTGGCCTGGTCCCTGGGAACCAAGCACGGTCATCGTGTCGTACTTTCAGGCACACTCCACTGCCGCGCTGATCTGCATCTTCCTGCAGTTCGGCGCCTTAATTCCGCTAGGCATCTTCGCCGCATCGATAGTGAGCCGGTTGCGTTTTTTAGGGATCGACGCTGCAGGCCCGAACATCGCGCTCTTTGGCGGATTCATGACCGTATTTAACGGCGTAGCTGCCGGATTGACGGTATGGGCGATGATCCACCCAGGCGTTACGCAGGATGCGACGCTCACAACCGCTCTGTATTACCTTTCATATGCTTTTGGCGGCCCCGGGTTTTCGGTCCCTATGGGTCTGCTAATAGCGGGAATATGTATCCCCGCCGCTGTGCGAAAGCTGTTGCCAAGGTGGATTGTGGTATTCGGACTTTTGCTGGCGATTGCCGGCGAGCTAAGTTGGTTCAACCTGGTTTTTCCGAAGGTCGTTTTTCTTATACCGCTTGTGAGATTCCCGGGCTTTATCTGGTTGATCGCGACGGGATTCCTGTTGCCGAGAGCCACCACTCACCCATTGCGCCTGACTGAGGCATCAGCGTGAAAACTGTCGCTGGATTGTTCGCCATTGGATCTCTCGAACAGCGTCATTCGATCTGATACCGCTCCATTAACATTGTGAAATGGTGCGCCAGGTGCCCCGCGATGATGTAGGCCAGAGAGCGTACGGTGAAGTGACTATCGCTCGCGATGCCACCGCGCATCCAAGCCTCCGGTGGCAAGTTTTCAAGCAGGGAGATGGATGAGAGGCGCACACGCCGGAACTCCTCTACGTGCGCCGGCCATGCGATGCGATCCGCTTCAGCACCAGAAGCGGCGATATTCTGATCGTAGCTGGGTAGAGCAGTCTCGAAGCCTCGAGCGAACCAAAGAGCGCGAAAGGCAAATACTCTTTCGGAATCCGTGACGTGGTTTAAGACTTGCCGGATACTCCACTTACCCGCCGCGTAACGGTAGAGCGACCCTTCTTCGGAAATTTTCGCGCAGAACGCGAGTGTTTCCTCGAGTTGATTGCTAACAACGCGAATTACATCGTCACCTGTAACACGGTTGATATAGGTGAAGTAATAAGGCGCTGCTTCTGAACTCTGCGGCCGTCCAATCATAAAATGCGCCTGGAATGCGGATTATTGTTGCCATTCGGGCAGCCATCTCATTCGAGATCGGGGCGCCGGATCGAGCACCACCAATTCCGGCCGCCCTCGTAGCAGGCCGTTAGCGGATAGCGATTGCGACGCCTGCTCCGCCAATGGATGGAATCGATCTTCGAACGTTTGATTGTCTTTTAGAATCCCCAGCCACACCAAATACGGCCCGTCCGTTCGAATGGGAAGCTGCGGAAAATTATTGCGCGCGTCAAGGGTGACCAGTACACCTGCCTCGCGCGCACCGGCCGCGCGATAGCTGGCGAATATAGATTCCGCCTGGTGCGAAAATGCTTCGACACCGCTGGGCTTCAACGCAAATATTTGAGCGATCACCACGCCCTGAGCGCCGCTGGTCTCCTTCACTGGATCTACCGCAGGCAGAATGACAACGCTTCGTTGCGAATCGACCGGATGCAGTAACAGCACGTTGTCGCTATCGACCAGCAGATCGTTCATGGCAGATCGGTGTTCCTTCCATACCGGACCGTAATACAGTGCCGCATTGAGTCTTGCGCGGTCGTCCATATCGTGAAAGCCTCTGATCCAGGCGAACATCGAGCGGTTTGCACGCTCGAGAAACTCGCCGGCGACAATTGCTCCGGTCTGCTGGATAGCTTCAGGAAAATAGCTCTCAAAGCGCTTAGCGAAATGTTCCCGCTCGCCCTCCTTGATTGTGTAGCGGCGAAACTCGATCACGGGATAATCGCCATGATTCATCGCATCCCTGGATCCGGTCTGCGCGGGAATAAGCATGATCGCGCTAACGAGACACAGCAGAACAGTAAGTGATCGAAGCATGAAGTAACCTCACATCTGATTTGCGTTCGCGCCATGCAATTATGTGCGCCGATACGTCCGGATATATGTGGGCAGTCCGGCGGCGGCCGCCCCATCGGGGATCGGCTCAGCGGGCTCGAGATGCAAAGGAATAACGCCGGCCCACACGGGCAAAGCATAATCCTGCGCTTCATCGACCGGCGGCCCGGTCCGAATTTTCGCCGAGGCTTCCTCGACCAGGAATTCGAGTACCGCAGTGGCCTTCAGTTCCTTCTCGTTTGGCTGGCGAACGTCGTCCCAACGGCCCGGAATCAAGTGTTCGGAAATGATGCGCAAGGCCTCCAGCTTCAGGGCGGGATCGTCGATCTTGCGCGCGGTTCCGAAAGCCACGACGGAGCGATAATTCATGGAGTGATGAAAGGCCGATCGTGCCAGTACCAGTCCATCCACCAGCGTCACGGTGACGCAAGCGTGCACGCCGGTTGCGAGCTCCCGGAGCATTCGGCTCGCGGCCGATCCGTGTAAATAGAGCTTCTCAGCCCCAGGTAAATAGAGCTTCTCAGCGTTTCGGCCGTAAAGCATCGGAATGACAAATGGCTGCCCGGCAACACAAAAGCCCACCTGAGCAAGAAAGCCGGCGTCCAGAACTTGATGAATGATTTCCGGCTCGTGTGAACCGCGCTCCGGCAACCGCCGCAATTGGGCACGTTTCGTCAGGATCATTTCTTCTCCCGAACGAACGTCATGATCCAGTTGCTTTCCCAGGATGCGCCTCCGTCTGCGAGAACGCCAAAACAATCGTCCGGGTGACGGTTCTGTGGAAAAGGCGCACCTGTCCAGATTATGAGGCGGCGCATGGTATTTTCATAGCTCCACTTCTGCGGGAACGTCTGATACCACTTTCAAGGCGTGGCGAACCAAAATCGCCCCTTCGCTTAACAACTGGTTCCTTCCTGCCGTGGCGCGATGGATTTGTGCCAACCACTGCACACATCCTGCTTCATCTATCAACCGCCGCCACGCTGATTGTTCTTCTCGTGAGGTAACAACGCTCTACCTCTGGCTTTCCGGCAACATCTCGTATTCTTTTTCATTGATGTAAGAACGTAAGTGTGGCGGAAGACTACCTTAATCGAGAGGCTCAAGAGAACAGCCGTTGGATTTTAGTGGACAGAACGCTTTGTACTGTGAGGCGAATCTAGCGTTCGGTGCGGCGATCCACCGTCTCGCCCGCGCTTACGAAGCAGATCGCGAGAAGCAGCGTGATCTGCTTCAGGAAATCCATCTCGAACTTTGGCGCAGCTTCGGCAATTTTGACGGGCGCTGCAGTTTACGGACCTGGGTGTACCGCGTTGCGCACAACGTAGGCGCCTCCCACGTGGTGCGAAGCCGCCGAGCTTCGACCGGGCTGGTCGATTTGGAAGCGTTAGAGGCTAGCCAGTCGCCGGAAAACTGGGCAGTGGAAGCCAATCGCCGCCTCTCCGCTGCCATGCTTTTCGATTTGATTTACCGGCTCAGACCGTTAGACCGGCAGATCATTTTGCTGTATCTCGAAGGGGAGGCAGCCGCAGACATCGCCGAGGCCACTGGGTTAACCGCAACCAATGTTGCAACCAAAATACACCGAATTAAGAGGCTGCTGAAACAGCAGCACACCGAAGGAGATGCCGATGTTACCAGATGATTTACGTGAACCCGAAAATGTGTGGAAAGCCCAGGATGAGGAGAAACAAGCTATGCAAATCAAAGTTAAACCGGAGGAGCTAGCGGCTCTGGTCCGATCACGGGAGAAGTTGAATACGTTTCTGCAATGGGCTGGGGTTGCTGTGACGGGCTCATTGGCAGCAGGACTTCTCTACAACGTCTGGTCAGCGGACCAGCCGTGGATTAGGTTCGGGCAGGCGTGGGCATTCGGTTTTCTGGCCTATGTTCTGGGAACCGAATTCAAGTACGGCGCAGGGCGGAAAGAGGTCAATGAACCCTGTGTACGCTTCCTCGAGCGCCAACATGAAGAAAGGGCGAGAGGCTATCTCCGTTTTCGACGTCGGCTATGGCTCCTTATTCCAAGTATTGTGGCCTCTTGGCTGGGTGGAGGCCCACTGACCTTTGCTAGAGCGAAGGGTCTTGATCCTTCCTCCTGGCTTTTTCAATTCTGCGCGGGGCCGTGGCCATTCATCCTTGTAGCCGCTTGCCTGGCCCTCGCATGGCTAGCGTTCGGGGGTGCGGCCGCGAAAGCAAGGCGAGATCTGGAGGAGCTACTCCGAAGTGTTACGGGCTAGCGAACACGTCAACTATTTAGAGTCGCTGGACGGCGCTCCCACGGCGCCTCTACACCAGCGATGTGAAGTTGAGCAAAGGCCACCGCGCACGGGTAATGCTGTTCAGCCGGGGCTAAGTCGTCGGGAGTAAGTCAGAAACTCATTCAGCCTTCGACATGCCGGCTTACCAATAACTCCGTCCACTTTGCCGAGAGCACTTTTTGCAACGGGTTCTAAGAGCTATAGTCGCGGGACTTCCAAAAAACTGACCGATCTATCTCAGCCAGATGAGTGCGTCCTGTCATTGCCATCGCACCCTCCAACTCGACTCTAAGGATATTGACTACATCGCGCACGCCATCCATGCCGGCGACGCTCAGTCCATACATGTAAGGGCGTCCGATCAGCACGGCGGAAGCCCCATACGCTAACCCCTTCAAAATGTCGGTGCCTCGACGGATTCCACTATCGAAAAGCACCGGCAAACGTCCTGCCACCCGGTCAATCACGGCCGGGAGCACTTGTATGCTTGCGGGCTCGGTATCCAGCACGCGGCCACCATGATTGGAAACGATGATTGCAGCTACGCCTTGGCGAACCGCCTCGTCGGCATCGTCGGGATTGAGAATCCCTTTCAGGATGATGGGCGTTTTTGCAAATGAGCGGATC
This sequence comes from uncultured Acidobacteriaceae bacterium, assembly GCA_963722935.1. Classification (GTDB taxonomy): domain Bacteria; phylum Acidobacteriota; class Terriglobia; order Bryobacterales; family Bryobacteraceae; genus Bog-105. Next base: position 1,140,129 of record CAVROY010000008.1, read on the forward strand.
CAATCCAGATCGTGCCAGCTAAAGTGCCTGCGTGAGCGGCTGCGGCCGCCAGGTCCGGCTTCGATCCCCAGGTTCGGGAAAGGGAGCGTCGGAGCTTGAGCACCTACGCGCTCTTCCCGATTCCGCGCGTACGCGAATGGGTTGTCGACCGTGATACAAAGTGCCTTGCAGCCCGCCGCCTCCGCTCTCTCGATCAGAGCTTTTGCCGCGCTTCGATCGTCCTCAACGTAAAGCTGAAACCAGATTGGCCCCGAGGCCGATTTGCAGATGTCCTCGATGCTACGGTTCGAGACGGTGCTGGCAACCATGATTGCCTTGGCGGCCGCTGCTCCACGCGCCGTTGCCGTCTCAGCATCGGGATGCGCCAGAAGGTGCGAAGACATCGGAGCCAATAGAATCGGGTGTTCCAGCTTGAAATCCAGCAGCGTACAAGTTGTATCGATTCGTGTCGCATCGACCAGAACGCGAGGTTTGAGTTGCAGCGCATCCAGGGCTTCGCGGTTGCGCCTCAGCGTGATCTCATCCGCCGAACCACCGCTGAAGAACTCCCATGCGGATGCTGAAAGCTTTCGCCTTGCTGCGGCCTCATAGTCGGAGAGACTGACGAGGGGCTGGAGGATGCCGTCGCCGCCCGATGGTCCAGTTCGTCCCGTGGCCTCTAAGTCCACATCCGGCAATATAGCGCGCCTCGTTGGGATTCCAATGGGTGCCGCGCCGGCCAGACTCATTTTGAACTGCGAAAGAAAGCAACTTTCCGGTAACGCTGTTTTCTGATCCCAACTGCCGGATCGCCGACGATCGTCGTAGTGATCCGGAAATAACACTTGCTGTATGTTCAGGTTCTAATAACGGCAGATTGCAAAGGTTGGCCGCACGCAGCTCCCGGAAATTGGAAGCGGAGCGCTCGATTCAGGATCACCGTTGTCAAACCAAGGTTTATGCACGAGAGGCTCGCCTCATCGAAGAAGGCAATTAGGTAGATGATGACTCGGTTTGCGCAAACTCGTGGAGGTAAGCCCGCAACTCATCGCGCACCCGTCGAAAGATCGTCATGCGTTCTTCATCCGTTCCCACGGAAGGCGGCGGCGGGTCATCAAAGCTGTGATGCAGTCGCTTCACTGCGCCCATAAACACCGGGCAGCTCTCCTTCGCGTTGTCGCAGACCGTAATGACGTAATCGAACCGCTGTCTCTCGAACTCATCCACATGCTTCGAGCGATGACCGCTAATGTCTATGTCCAACTCGCGCATCGCGGCGATGGCTTCCGGCCGCACCCTGCCGGGCCTGGTCCCGGCGCTTTCCACCTCGAAAGCATCCCCGGCATCGTGGCGCAGCAGCCCCTCGGCCATCTGGCTCCGAGCGGAATTGCCAGTGCAGAGAATCAGCACTCGCTTTTTATTCATCGTTTCTTCCTTTGCTCAGGTGGTGATCTCTGCCGCTGCGCGGCCCCATGCCTGCGCGGCCATCTGTACCGATATATCCGGAGCCGACGATGACGGCGGATTGCGGTCCATTCTCCGCCAGATACCGATGCACGCGGAAACTGTCTTCCATCGCGTGCAGCGGAAAACGCCGGGCGTGTCGATACCCGGAATCAGGGGAATGATGGGGCTAGCGCCGGTTGCGATTAGCAGCACGTCATACGCAATCCGCTTGTCCCGGCCGAAGTCGTCGGTCACGGCAACGGTCCTGCCCGAAGGGTCGAAGGCCTGCGCCGTATGATTTCTTAGCAGCTCGATACCTTCAAACTCCGTCCGGTGCGCGATCTGCCGCCAGTCGGGTGTTTCGCCGCTCACGTAGAAAGGCAGGCCGCAGATGCTGTAATTCGGGAAGGCATCGGCCAGGATGACGGTGATGTGCGCGGCCCGATCCAGCTCTCGAGCCCGCAGTGCGGCGCCGATTCCGGCATCACTGCCGCCGAGATGACAAATCTCATGCAGTCCCTGAAGCCGTCCGCACCGGGAACCAGTGCCGGGTCCGGTTGCAGGCCGCGCAGACCGAGAGCATCACCGGCACTTCAACCAAAACACCTACAACGGTTGCGAGCGCTGCCCCGGATTCAGGACCGAAGAGCGCAATGGCCGTGGCAACCGCCAGCTCGAAGAAATTGGATGCGCCGATCAGCGCCCCCGGAGCTGCCACCGAATGTTCTACCTTGAGCCACTTCATGAGGCCGTAAGCTAGGCCCGCATTGAAATAGACCTGCAATGTGATGGGAACGGCGATCAGCACCACATTGAAAAACCGCCCGGTGATGTTATCCGCCTGAAAGGCGAAGATCAGCACCAGTGTTGCGAGCAGTGCCGCGATGGTCACGGGCGCGAACTTCGGCAGCAGCACGCCTTCAAACCATGCCTGCCCATGACGGCGCAGCAGGAAGGAGCGCAGCAGCACTCCAGCCAGCAACGGCACGACGATAAAAACGATGACGGATGTAAGTAGCACACTGAAAGGCACCGTCAGCGACGAGGCCCCAGCAACAAGAAACTGAACAATCGGCACGAACAGCAGCAGCATGATTAAGTCGTTCACGGAGACCTGCACGAGCGTATAGGCTGCATCCCCCTTCGTCAGATGACTCCAGACAAAGACCATCGCCGTGCAGGGTGCAGCGGCCAGAATGATGCAGCCCGCTATGTATTGGTCGGCTTCCGCTGGCGTGATGAGATGCGCGAAGAGCACGCGGAAAAAGGCCCAGGCAATGAGCGCCATCGAGAAGGGCTTGACTACCCAGTTAGTGAATAACGTGACCAATAGGCCCGCAGGGCGCTTGCCTACATTCCGCACCGATGAGAAATCGACCTTCATCATCATCGGCGTAGTCATGAGCCAGATCAGCACCGCAATGGGCGCGTTAATCTGGCTTCGCTTGCCGAACTCGATGCCCCGCAGGCTCGCGACGGCCGCAGGAATCAGTTTGCCTATCACAACACCCGCCATCATGCAGAGCGCGACCCATACCGACAGATAGCGCTCGAATGTCCCAAGCCCGCCGCCGGTCTTGATGGGCTGTCCAACTACTTGGCTCACGAGCAGCACTCCGGAGAGCAGCAGGCAATTGTTGGAGTCTTTGCCTCGGTGAGAATCGCGGGCTCATCCGCAGGCTTAGTGGCACGGATAAAGGCGCTCATGAATTTGTTTTCGACCTGCGGCGCGGTGGCGTCCACGTCGATTCCTTCACCCGACAGGAACGCTCTCGCATCCTCAATGTCATAAACCCGCGTTGGCTCAATCTCGATAGCAGCGAAGCCCGCCGCCTGCAGCTTCGCAGTGTATTCCTCGTCCTGCAACGCGCATGCGATGCAGCCCACCCACAGCAGCATGCTTTTCCGCACTGCCTCCGGCACCGCTCCCCGCGTGACCACATCGGACACAGCAAAGCGTCCGCCCGGCTTCAGCACCCGGAACGCCTCACGCAATACCCGGTCCTTGTTGCCCGAAAGGTTAATCACGCAGTTGGAAATAATCACGTCCACGCTGTTATCAGGCAGCGGGATATGTTCGATTTCGCCTTTCAGAAATTCGACGTTCTCCACGCCGGCCTCGCGCTGGTTCTCACGCGCCAGCGCGAGCATGTCATCTGTCATATCGAGGCCGTAGACCTTGCCGGAAGGCCCGACCCGGCGAGCTGAAAGCAGCACGTCAATCCCGCCCCCCGACCCAAGGTCGAGGACCGTTTCACCTTCGTTGAGCTTCGCAAGCCCCGTGGGATTGCCGCAGCCGAGCGAGGCTTTCAAGGCCGTCTCCGGTATCTGCCCCGCCTGCGCTTCGTCGTACAGGTTCGACGTGATGGGTCGCAGCAGCTTTCGAGCGCCGAGCTGGCCCCGCAGCAGCCGTTAGCGCCGCCATTGCTGACGCGGCGAGCCGCCTCCCCATATTTCTCTTTGACGATTTCCTTCACTTCCATCGCATTCGTTCCTTTCGAATCCCTTTAAGTGTTTTCACTGACAAACTCGATAACCCGCCGCTGTATTTCGTCGCGTATCTGCCGCATGGCCGCTTTTCTCTCGTGTGGCGATTGGGCGGTCTGTGGATCTTCGAGCGGCCATGTATGACGCCAGACCACGCCAGGGAAGATCGGGCAATTACGTTCTTTTTGGCGGTCGCAAAGTGTGATGACATAGTTCAACCGCCGCCCTAAAAACTGGTCCGTGGCCTTGGGTCGATGCCCTGAGATATCGATGCCGACCTCGCGCATGGCTTCAATGGCGTCGGCGCAAACCTCTTCCGCAGGCTGATAGCCCGCGCTCTCCACATCGAAGCGATCCCCCGCCAGATCGCGCAGAAATCCTTCCGCCATCTGTGTCCGGCCGGCGTTCGTGCCGCAAAGGAAAAGAACTCTCGGCTTCGGCATCAATTTTCGCTTTTGCCATCAGTCCATCGATTCCTCTTCATCCCAGGCCTCGAAAGAACAGAGCAGGCAGCCTTCGGGAGATTGTTCCTTAAGTTCGTTCAACACGGCGTCCGTCAGAACCGAATCCGCAGACGAATCGCCGGTTTGAAGAGCGTGGTCGCAGGAAGGCAGCGTTGCCATGCCGTCTGACCGATTCTTCTGTTCCATAGTTCTATAATTGCAGAACTATAAAGTCAGGTCAAGAGAAGTTTAGTGCTCCCCATTGTTTATCTCTGATTGAAGAGACCGGATCGGCCGGAGAATAAGAAAGGACGGCTTACGGAGGTTGCAGGCTGGAGCATGTTTCCGAACGCGCAGGTTCTTCCGTGCGCTGTTCTCGACCCTATGTCATGAGCCGGTCCGAAGCAGCCGTGTCAACCCCTGCAGATCATCTTTAAGCGCATAGCCCCAAGCGCCAGCCGCGTGCGCGGCGTTTCGCAGAGCTTCATCGTCAAAACTGGTAAGTATGAGCACTCGGGCGTTATGATATTGCGACAGGATGGCGCGCGTGGCGGAGAATCCATCCATCCCTTCCATCCGCAGGTCCATCAAAACGATATCCGGGCGGCCGCGCGCATAGGCGACGAGCGCATCTTCGCCGCTGGCGCATTCGTCAATTTCCGCAGTGAGGCCGGCCAACACTTGCCGCAGCAGCGCGCGAAATGAGGCATTATCGTCGACAATCAAAATCTTCATGGGACGCGCGCGCCGCACGGTTGTCAGAGGAGGTACGAACCGGAGCGGCGCGCCTGGTTGATCTGCTATTTGACCGTGAACTTCGCGGTGGCGGTGTTGGTCAGCGCCCCGGAAACTCCGGTGAACGTGACCGTGTAGGTGCCCGGTTTTGTGTTCTTTGGGAAGAAGATTCCGGATATGGCGTAGGCCGTGCCGTTGAGATGCACAGTCATGGGGAAGTCGACGCAGTATGAGCCTGCGGGCCCGCCCGAGCAGCTCAGCTTGACGTTACCGCTGAACCCATTTACCGATTTAAGACTGAGAATGAAGGCCGCGATATTGCCCCGATTGACAGTCTCAGCCGCAGGATTTGGCGTGATGGTGAAGCTGTTGAACTTCGCCGTGTAGCTGGTACTCGTGGATGCGATGACCTGATGCGAGATGGCTCCGCCATCCGACCAGCTTGCGAAGCCGTACTGCAGGCCGGCGAGCGTTTGCGGAGAACTGCTGGCAATCGTGTGCTTACTGCCGATCGTCCAGGTTAGCGTCTGGGCTGACTGATAGGGTGTGCCATCGACGCTGAATGAGAGGCCGCTGGGATTTGTGGCAACCGTCACTTGGACAGCCGGCGCGAAATTTGCGGTCTCCGTGACGGGCGAGTTCATCGTGACGGTCAGCGGATTACTCGCGCTCGTGACGGTTCCGGTCCAGCCCGAAAATCCATAGCCCGAGTTTGGCGTCGCCGTAAGTGGCACCTGTGAACCTGCGGCATAATACTGGCCCGATGGCGGAGTGACTGTGCCGGCTCCGCTCGGGTTCACGGCCGTGGTTAGGAGGTAAGCGACGTTGAAGCTCGCGGTATACGTCGTGTTAGCGCCCGGAATCGGAATGATGTGAGCTTGCGCGCCGCTATCCGACCAGCTTGCAAACGTGTACTGTGTGCCGCTTGATCCTTGCGGAGACGAAGCCCAGAGCGTCGATTGCGTACCCACGGGTAACGTGAGGACCTGCTGGCCGGTGTAGGAAGAGGGGCCGACGAAATAAGACGGCCCTGCCGGATTCGTATTAAAGGTCACCTGGATCTGGTTCAGGGCGTTCTCCGACGCGCCGATATCACAGCCCGGTCCTTGCGGGCGCGCGACGCCGCGCTGATCCGTCAGAATCGTGGTTCCGCAGCCGTTCGCAAATAATGGGATCGCGTCGATGGCGGCGCTGCCGGATAGAAGCGGCATCGTCAGCGTCGGGCCGCCGTTGTTCGAGAGCGCACCGAGGTTCGCATTGGGGTTATCGCTGAACGAGTGGTTCGCGTCACTAAAACCGCAACTGCCGTCGTCGTCCAGGTTGTAACCCCCATCGCTAATAGGGGTGTTGGCTTCTGACCTGCAGTCACCTCCGCCATTGTTCACGAACAGGCTGTTTAGAAATGTCGCGGCGCCGCTGTTGAAGACTCCGCCGCCAGCCGGAGCGGTGTTGCCCGCAAACGTGCTGTTCTGCACAAGCAGGGAGGAGTTGCCTTCAGCCTTAATAGCGCCGCCTATACCTTGGGAGCTGTTACCAGTAAACGTGGTGTTGGTTACTATTGCCACGTCCAAGACGTCCATGGCGCCGCCGCCGTCAGACGCACTAGAGTTGCCCGCAAAAGTGCTATTCGTGACGATCAGGTTCGTGGCGTCGCTCTGGTCGATGCCGCCGCCGAGGAGGCTGGCAGTGTTGCCTGAGAACGTGCTGTTCGTAATCACTGCTGCACTCCCAAAACGCACGTACAGTCCACCGCCCAAGGCGGTGTTCCCGTTGGCAATCGTCAGGTTGTTTAGCGTCAGCACTGGCCCTGGGTTGAGGAAATTTGGATTGACGTCGAGCACCTGAACACTTTTGTGGCCATCGAGCGTGACGATCTGGCCTGTGGCATCGAGGGCCGTGTTCTGGGTAATAGTGAGCGTTTTCGAGAGCGATATATCGCCGCTGCACGCAAACACGATACGGCCGCCGCTGCCGACGGCCGTTTGAACCTGGTTATCGTCCGCGCAGTCTGTGATCGTGGCCGATACCGGCGCCACCACTTCATACGCGCCGACCGTGCATTTTCCGTCGAGGCTGCCGGGGCGCGCCTGACCGATCTGGTCGCTCGTTACGGTTGTCGCGCAACCGTTTGTTCCTGTGGGTAGATAGTCAATCGCATCGCTAGTGGAATTTGGCGGGAACACGCCGTTGCTGAGTCCGCCGAGATTGATATTCGGGTCGCTGTTTTTGGAACCGGCCGCGCTGAAGCCGCAAGTGTCGTCGTCCGAGAGGTTGTAGCCGCCATCGGTGAGTTTCGCAAAGACATTCCCGCAGTTGCCGCCGGTGTTCTGGGCCAGGATCGTGTTGATTGCCGTCACCGTGCCGTTGACGCGCCCAATCGCGCCGCCTCCGCCGACGGGAGCGCTGTTGCCGGAAAAGGTGCTGTTGATGATCGTCGCCGCCGCATTGTCGCTGGCAATCGCGCCGCCGATCGAATCCGTTCCGCTTACCCGGTTGCCGGAGAAGGTGCTGTTCAGCACAGTCAGGGAGCCTCCCGCGATCGAGATCGCGCCGCCGCCTGAGAAATGACCTCCTCCATTGTTGTTTAGAAATGCGCAGTTCGTGACGATCAGAGTTCCACCATTGCCAGCAAGGGCGGAGCCGTTGCCGCTGTTTTGGAGTGTCACGTGGTTGAGAGCGACTGAGACGCCGAGCTTGAGACTCAGTAAGCCGGAGGCAGTTCCGCCACCGTCAATGACCACTTTGTGGCCCGTGCCGTCGATCGTGACATTCGTGGAGACAGTGAAATTGATAAACGTAGAAATCGTGCAGTCGCTTGCAAACGTAATCAGGCCTCCATGGTCGAGCGCCGTCTGGAAATCGCTGGCGTCGCAAGTACTCGAGGTAATGACGGTCTGCGCGCGGGCCGCCATCGGAGCGCTCATGGCTAGAATGATCGCTGCCATGAACGACATCACGCCGGGGGAAAAACGTCTCTGCGCTGCTGGTTCTGAAAGTTGTTTCGCGTCCATGATTGTCAGAAGTGTAAGTTCAGCAGCGCGAAGAGAACAGAGTGGTGCCACTCGAAAAGTGCAGAGTAGGACTACACGTTTTTGGAACTCGCGCAAAACGGGCGCGGTCTTCGGGCACGCCACGCAAAGAGCTGGAGAGTGCCAATCCGTTCTCGCGGCGTGCATCCGCGCCCTTTGCGCTCTCGCGAAAACTCGGCCCAGGCGGAGTCGGTAAAATGGCCTAGCTTTCCGACAATAAGAAATGCCGCCAATTCGAGTTCTGATTGCCGACGATCACCCCGTAGTCCGCAGCGGATTGCGGCTGGCGATCGGGCAGGATCCGCTACTTGAAGTGGTCGGGGAGGCGTGCGATGGAGAAGCCGCGATCGAGCAGATTGCGGGCCTAAACCCGGATGTCGCCATCGTCGATATCAACATGCCGAAAATGGATGGGATCGCGGCGGCGAGGCAGGTTCGCCAGCGCGACGCTGGGATTAAATTGATTTTCTTGACCGTCCACGATGGCGAAGATCTGTTTCATGCGGCATTCGAGGCTGGAGCGAACGGCTACTTGCTGAAAGATAGCGCCCTGATGGAGATCGTGGCCGCGATTCGAGCGGTCTGCGAAGGCGGTTATTACGTCACCGGTTCGATGATGAATTACCTTCTGAACCGCCGCCCCGCTGAGGCGACTGCTGCAACTGAACAGGTGCCCCCCTTGCCGCGGCTCAGTCCTATCGAGCGACGGATCGTCCGCCTGATTGCGGCAAATTGTTCCAGTAAGGAAATTGCCTCCGAACTCGGGCTTAGCGTCCGAACCATCGAAAACCGGAGAACTGCCATCTGCGAGAAACTCGATCTGCACGGCGCGAACGCGCTATTGAAATTCGCCCTTGAGCACAAAGCGGAACTTGCCTGAGAATCCTGGTTTCGTATATGCGTAACTGGCTTGGCATTAGCCGTTTCCGCCTGCTGTTTCTAATGCTGGTGCTCCCGCAGGCGTGGCAATGCCAAACCATATCCGATCACGAGGTCTTCGGGCGCTATCGCCAGTTCTGGTGGAACAACGAGAACGGTCTGCCGAGGAATACCGTTACCGCCATTCAACAGACCCGCGATGGCTATTTATGGATCGCAAACCCCGAAGGAGTGGCGCGCTTCGACGGTGTAAACTTCACGTTCTTCGACGGCAAGGCTCTGAAGCAGGACTGGTCGGCAATCATATCGCTCCTGGAGGATCATTCGGGAGCGTTGTGGTTTGCAGTTCGCAGCCATGGTCTCACCCGGCTCAAAGATGGCGTGTTTACTGCCTTTCATCCGGCCGCGCCGAGCGGCTCCTATATCACGGAAGAATTATTTGAGGATCGAGCTGGAACTCTCTGGATCGCGACCTCAGGCAGCGGTCTTCTGCGCTTTCGAGATGGCCAAACCTCCACGCTGGGCATGCGCGATCGCGTTCCCGGCAATAAGGTTACTTCGATCGCGCAAGATCCTGACGGAAATCTATGGATCGGAACAAGCGCAGGTCTCGCACGGATGAGCGGCGGTACGATCCGGGTTTTCACGAAGCGCGATGGTCTGAATGACGACAACATCACTGCGCTCTGCATGGATCGCAAGGGGATTCTGTGGGCGGGCAGCGCGGCCGGGCGAATCGCCACATTTCGCAATGGCAAGTTCGTCCCGTACCCGCGAGAAGATGAGATTCCGAAATCGCGTATTCGACGCCTCTACTGCGATCGAGACGGCCGCATGTGGGTGGGAACGGATGATAAAGGCGTGGCTTTGCTGGACCAGGGCCACGTTCTCACTTACTCCTCTGCGGACGGGTTGCCGGACGATCACATCACAGCCATTTATCAGGACGCCGACGGCGCCATTTGGATAGGAACGTATGAGAGCGGGCTGGTTGAGTTGCGCGATGCCACCATCCAGACCTACGGTATTCGGGGCGCACGCAAGTATGGCGATATCAGGGCCGTTATTGCGGGAGAGGACGGCTCATTGTGGGCCGGTTCAGAGGACGCGTGGTATGAGCTCAAAAGGAACGCCTTCGAGAGGCTCCCATGGGGCACCCACCTAAACGACAGCACCATCGCAAAGGATCTCACCGGAGCCTACTGGGTGACCAACGGAACCGATCTGGCTCGCGTCCAAAACGATGACCTGACCAACATCGCTGCCCATCTGTTCCCCGATGACAGGATCAACGTGCTCTATTGTGACCGGCGGGGCCAAGTCTGGGCCGGAAGCCGTGCCAGCGGCGTTTGTCTATTCCGGAATGGAAGCTGCACCTTCTACACAACCCGGCAGGGTTTGGGGCACAATTACGTTGTCGGTTTTTATGAGGACCGCGCGGGAGCTATCTGGGTCGCCACTCTCAATGGCGCAAGCCGAATTCAAGACGGCCGGATCACCACGTGGACGACGAAAGACGGCTTGCCCAGCAACGTGATCGCCTGCTTCTACCAGACCCGCACGGGGTCGATGTGGATCGGAACGCAGGGCAGAGGCCTGAGCCGCTTCAAAGACGGACGCTTCGCCAATGTCACGACCGAGAACGGCCTGTTCGACGGTCTCGCCTTCCAGATCCTGCAGGATGACGAGGAGAACCTTTGGATGTCCTGCAATCGCGGCATCTATCGCGCCAAACTGCGTGAGCTGGAGGATTGCGCAGAGGGCCGCCGCAAAACGATCACGTCCTATTCTTACGGGACCGCCGATGGAATGCTGACGAGAGAGTGCAACGGCGCATTTCCGGCCGGCTGGCGGTCGCCGGACGGCAGATTGTGGTTTGGCACGACGAAGGGAGTTGTGGCCGTCGATCCTCACCGCATAAGCAACGGACGCCCGCCGAATGTACTGATTGAGCAGGTGAGCGTTGAAGGCCGCGCCGGCGCACTCACTCATGAGGTTCATTTGGCACAGCGCCAGCACAATTTAGAGATCAAATACACCGTCTTGAAATGTGATCGCCCTCAACAGGCCAGATTCAAGGTGAAGTTAGAAGGCCTCGATGACGATTGGAAGGACGCCGGGCTTCGCCGGTCGGCATTGTATTCTTACCTGCCGCCTGGAACCTACACTTTTCGCGTGATCGCAGATAACGGAGAAGGCATCTGGAACATGGCGGGCGATCGCTTAAGCATTTCCGTTGCGAGTCCCTATTACAGGACTTGGTGGTTCTTGGCTCTGTGTGCGCTCCTGGTGGCAAGCATCACTGCCGCCGCGTGGCGCGCACGCATGGCCGGACTCATTCGCGCCCGCGAAGTACAGCAACAATTTTTGCGACAGCTGATTGCATCACAAGAGCTGGAGCGCAAGCGATTGGCCGGTGAGCTGCATGATGGCCTGGCGCAGCGGCTGACGATGGTTAAGAATTTTGCTCTGATGCTGCGGGAGCGCGCCTCGCCGGCTTCAGATGACGGAAATGTGAGTGCAATCGCCTCCGAGACCACCGAAGCCTTAAGAGAAGTTCGCGAGATCTCCTACGCGCTGCGGCCCTATCAACTGGACTATCTCGGATTAAAAGATGCCGTTCGAGCGCTGATCAAAAAAGTGGAGGACAGCTCAGAAACGGAATTCACCTGCCACTTGGATGACGTCGATGATCTGGTTCCCAAAGAGTCCCAGATTCATCTCTACCGCATTGTGCAGGAGTGCCTGAACAATATCGTGAAGCACGCGCATGCCGGGCGGGCTGAAATCCGCCTCGCGCGCGACGGAAATCGCGTCCGGCTCGAGATTCGCGACGACGGCGTGGGATTCGCTCTGGGCGCGTCGCGTGCCTCCTCGAAGGAAGGCGGTCTTGGGCTTACCAGCATTTCCGAACGTGTTCAGTTACTCGGTGGAAAAATAAACGTGCAGTCCGCGTCCGGCAAAGGAACGCGAATCGCTATCGAGCTGGATACTGGTCGCGCGAATCTCACTGCCGGCCACGACCACGCGTGAATCGGTAGATAGATCCTCCTCGACGGCTCAGCGTTTACGAATAGCTCCCGGACGATCGGCTATCGAGACCGCGAGGAAGCGGTCCTCAACACGCTAAGTGACGAACTTTGCCTAGAACGTAAAACGCACTTGAAGATCGACCTTGCGGTTATACGTGCTCGCCCCACTCGTGTGGCCCATCAGGTCGGCGAGGCTCAGCGAGTGCCAGACGAGCGCCTTTCACAAGTACGATTGCCAGAATATCTTCCAGTCTGGCGCCCAGGGCCATACGAATTCGAATTTCATGCGTCCGCAGCGAAACGGTGTACGCCATCAAGCTGAAAATTCCCGCCATGAGTAGCTCGTCACTTGGCCCGCATCGCGGAGCGGGAACGTGTTCAGGATTACGCCGTAGCCGGGCTGAAAATGAGCGTTACCGATGCCGCCGAATTTCAGAAGCGCTTGCCGGCGAGCATTTTCCTGTGTCATGCCAGCGCGAATGTTGTCGTAGATGTGCAGTTGCAGATTGCTCTCGATCTCATCCGCGAGCTCGCGGTCGCTCTGTTCCTTATGGAACAGCGCGCCAACACGCAATAGCCAGGCAAGCAGCGTCCTCATCGGGATTCGCCCTGAGGAGACAGGAACCGCGCGAGAATTGCCGTAATCTGCTCCCACTCGCGCGCTTCTCTCTCGACTTGCTTGCGACCTGCACGCGTCAGCTTGTAATACTTTGCCTTTCGGTTGTTGTCCGAAACACCCCACTCGGAGGCGACGTAGCCTTCCTGTTCCAACTTCAAAAGTGCTGGATACAGCGTTCCGTAATTGATGGCCAACCGGTCGCCGCTGATCTGCTCGATGCGCCGGGCTATTCCGTAACCGTGGAGGGGCCCCATGGTTTCCAGAGTCTTTAACACCATCAGGGCAAGGGTTCCTTGCCAAACGTCGGATTTCTTATCAGCGGCCATGCGCGACTCCTATTGGATCACATTAGAAGCCTCGCCGACTCGCCCAACCCAATTACCCTGCGTCGCGAAGACTGACCACAGGATCGAAGCGTGCCGCACGATGCGCCGGAAAAAATCCCGCAAGCAAGCCGACCGCCGTCATAGAAATGCAGGCAATGGCAAGCGCAAGAGGATCGAGCGGCGATACTTCGAACAACAGACTGGTCAGGATCCTCGTCAGCGCATAAACGCCCATCAATCCAAATACCAGGCCGACGCTAACCATCGCCAACGCGTTCCGCAGGACGTGTGACAGCACATCCCCGGACCGCGCACCCAAGGCGATGCGAATACCCAGCTCCCTCCGCCGTTGTGTCACCGAGTACGAGACGACACCGTACAGACCGATTGCGGAAAGCAGAACCGCCACAGAGGCAAACGCGCCGATCAGCCATGCCGGACGACTGATACCGGAGAGCGTATCGTCCCGCACTTGCTGCATGGTGGCGATGTCGCCAAGGGGTAGATTCGGATCGATCGCACGCAGGGCTTTCCGAATGGCCGGTAAGAGCGCTATCGTCTCTTCGCGGGAGCGAACAAGGAGTTTAATATTGGGATTCGGCGCCTGGGCCAAGGGCACATATACGACAGCAGGATCCGGCAACCCAGCTGAGGCGGTACGCTCGCTTCGAATAACACCGGCGATCTGAACCTCCGAAATCAGCGGCTGCTGTTGCAGGTAATCGCCCGACGTCAAGCGAACTATCTTCCCTACCGGATCCTTAATGCCGGCGGCGTCTGCCAACCGTGCGGCTAGGGCTTGATTGATGACAATGACGCGCGGCGAATTCTCGCGATCCCGGTCGTTGATGCCACGCCCAGCGAGCACAGGAATGTCGAGCGTGTGGAAGTAACCAGCGTTGACACGCTTAAACCGGACCAGCACTGGCTTCTCGGCGCCAGGAATAAATATGCCCTCGCCATTGCTGATCCATTGTAGAGGCAGAAATGTAGAAATCCCAACCTCCGCAATGCCCGGAACGGAGCGAAGCCGCTGCGTGAGCGCTTCATAGAAGAGCGCGGCTTTTTGGGGCGTCGCGTAAACCTGCGTTGGGAGATTGATGGACGCTGTAATTATGTTTTCGATGCGGACGCCCGTATCGAGCTGTTGAAGCTTCGAAAGACTTCGGGCCAGGAGAAGAGCGCCGCATAACAGCACGAGCGACAGCGCGACTTCTCCAATAACAATAGTGCGCCGCACCCGGATGTGTGCACCGGATGAACCGCGAGCTGCTTGCTTCAACGAGTCGGCAAGATCGCCGAATGACGCCTGCAGCGCAGGAAGTGCGCCAGTAAGCAACGTAATCCCCAAAATAACGGCAGCTCCGAAGTAAAACGCATGCAGATCGAGTTTCACGTCGGCTGTGAAAGGGAGAGACTGCGACAGCATAGGCGTCGCGAGGCGAATCAGAAGAAAAGCAATAGCGACACCCCCTGCTCCTCCTAAAACGCACAAAGCCAAACATTCCGTCAGCAATTGGGCAACCAGGCGCCCACGCCCCGCGCCTAGAGCGGCGCGAACGGCCAATTCCGTTCTGCGCGCGGCTCCCCGAGCAAACAGCAGGTTGGCCACGTTCGCACAAGCGATCAGCAAGACAAGAAAGACAGCGCCAAAAGCGGTTGCGATCGACCGCTGCAGATTCGCACCCACAAGCAAACGCGAGAGACGCTCGACAACGATGCTTCCTTTGCGATCTTCATCCATCGATCCAGTCGCAAGCAGAGCGGCATAGATGGCCTGCATTCGTTGCCTGGCTTCGATTAAAGTCACGCCCGCTCGAAGACGTCCATAGACAATAAGCCAATGAGCTGGGCTCGACGCTTCATCGGGAGTGAAGACGAGCGGCTTCCAAAATCGAGTTTGGTCGCGGTCAAACGCGCCGGGTTGCAAGACGCCGATAACTTGGCAACTCTGGCCATCCAGCACGACCCGCCGGTGCAAGATGTCCGGATCGGCGCCAAAGTAAGTCTGCCATGCGGAATGACTCAAGACGATGACCGGAGCCGCTCCGGGCTGATCTTCTGCCGATGTAAAAGTGCGGCCAAGCGCCGCGCCAGTCGCGAAAACCTTAAAATATTCGGCTGTGACCAGCTTGCCCGATAAACGGATTGGGCCACTTTTATCGTTAAGAGCGGCCGATGTCGGGTTCTCCGCTGCCAGCGCATCAAAAACAGCAGCCGAGCGTTTCCAGGCGAGAAACTCGGGTACTGTTGTGGCGTTGACAACACCCGGACGCGGAGCTTCCCAGAGATTAACGATGCGGTCCGGCTCCGGAAAGGGAAGGGGCTTCACCAGGACTGCATCAACCACGCTGAACATTGCGACGGTTCCGCCAATCCCGAGCGCCAGCACGCCAACAACGATGAACGTGAAACCAGGTGCGCGCCAGAGAGAGGCCAGCCCATATCGAAAATCCCTGAGCAGAGAGTCCATCCATCGAACGCTGCGGCGGTCGCGATGCTCTTCCTTCATCTGAGCGATTCCTCCGAAACGGAGACGAGCTTGCCGGCGAGCGTCTTCTGGCGATAAACCGTGTGCAATCGCGTCTTCCTCCGCGAGTTCCAGGTGTGCGCGGATGTCGTCTTCCAGTTCTACGTCGAGGCGTCGTTTGCTCAAGAAGGCCGATAATCTTGCGAATGCGCGGCGAGGACTCATAGTGATGCCTCCAGAAATCGCGCTACCAACGCGGCGGACCTTTCCCATTTCGCTACCTCGAGGGAGAGTTGTTTCCGCCCGGCCTTAGTCAACGAAAAGAACTTAACCTTTCGATTGGTTTCCGAGATGCCCCATTCTGTATTGATCCAGCCTTCTTGCCGTAAGCGTATGAGGGCAGGATAAATAGAACCTTGACTTAATCGCACGGACTCACCGGCGACCTGCTCGATGCGGCGCGCAATGGCGTAGCCGTGCATTGAGCCCATCGTTTGGAGCGTTTTGAGGATGAGCAGATCTAGCGTCCCGTAAGGCACCTCGGCTTGTGCATTCGACATGTCTAATATCGACAGCTTACGCCGTTAAATGCCCGCTGTCAATACTCACCGCTACGCCCGGCTCACCGCTACGCCCGGCTCACCGCTACGCCCGGTTGCTCACGAAACCCAGCGTATTCGCTATGTCCCAAGAGCGGACATCTTACCGCTCACAGCCGGGCGCAATTGGGCCGGTAGAGCATTTTAAAGACGTGATTCTCAAGGGTTTGGAATAGGCCAATAGCGTGTATTACTCCGTTGGCTCAGGAAGAGTCTTGGCCATGAGCACTGTGCTGCAAGATTTTCGATTCTCGTACAAGCTTTTTAAAGCGGCACCCGGCATCGCCTTGCTTGCGGTTATTTCGCTGGCCTTGGCAATTGCCGCGAGTACGACGATCTTCAGCGTAATTTATACGGTTCTGCTGGCTGCTCCAATCTTCAAAAATTCAAGCCAGCTGGTCGTCATCTGGGAATCGAACGCAACGAAGGGATTGCACGAACGCCGGTGGCTGCCGCCACCTTTCGAGATTGGCGGGAAAACAGCCGCGTTTTGGAAGAGCTTGAGCTGGTTGCACCAGGCTCGGCGGTCACCATCACTGGCTCAGGGTTTCCGCAAAGGGCGAATCTGCAATACGCTACACCGGGTCTTTTCAAGCTTCTGGGTGTTCAGCCAGCCATCGGGCGGTTCCTCTCTGAGTCCGATGAAATGAATTCAAGTGCACCGGTGCTGCTGAGCTATGGTTTGTGGGTAAGCCGCTACGACAAAGACCCTTCCATTGCCGGTCGGAAGATCATCGTAAACGGCGAGGTGCGCACGGTCTGCGGAGTTCTTCCGAAGAATTTCCATCTGTTCGACATGGAGACCGACATATGGATGCCTATCGCACTCCCTGACGCGCGGTCCCAAGATCGTTCCTTCCGATCGTGGTTAATCGCGGTCGGTAGAGTGAAACCGAATGAAACGCTCGCGTCAGCCCAGGCCGAAATGGATGTATTGTCGCGGCGTATTGCGCTCGAAAACCCCGCTTCTAATAGGGACTGGACTGCGAAGGTTGAACCAATCCAAGAAGCACAATTTGGTAGTTGGAAAGGTGTTCTCTATCCGCTTTGGGGAGCGGTAATCTTCGTTCTCTTGATCTCGTGCGTTAATGTCGCCAATCTGTTTCTTGGTCGCCTGTCGGCGCGTAGCCGCGAAATCTCACTACGTGCGTCACTCGGTGCGACGCGTCTCAGGCTGGTGATCCAACTGCTCAATGAGGGTCTTGTTATTGGGCTTGTTGGCGGCGTACTTGGATCATTACTAATCGGATGGGGAATCCATCTGTTCGAAGCCTTGGCGCCCAGTGATTTTCCAATGCTCCATTCGATTCGATTGAACGTGACCGTTCTGCTGTTTTGTCTGGGCACAGCGGTTCTCAGCGGGATACTACTGGCGATTATTCCCGCATTCGTTGGAACGAGTCTCAATCTGAACACCGCGCTGAAGCGGACGGCCCGATCATCGTTGGGCCGACATCATGGCTGGTTTAGAAGCGCATTCGCGATTGTTCAAATTGCTCTTTCCGTGGCGCTTCTTATGGGCGCGGGCCTCATGATTCGGAGTCTATTGGGTGTCCTCAGTGTCGATCCTGGATTTCGGAAGCAGGAAGTCATGACGATGCAAATCTTTCTCTCCGGGCCTCGATACTTTCTTTGGCGGCCGGATGGTGTCCGCGTTCACGACGATGTTGCGAGTTTTTATAGCCAACTCCTTGAGCGCGTGCAATCCTTGCCCAGTATCCACTCTGCGGCCCTAGTGAGCTGGCTCCCGGAAATGGGCTACAACACAGGCCGGCGCGAGCGTACGTTTCGCATCATCGGCAAGACCGAAGATGTTGTTGCCGGTCAGCGTGTTGCTGATTTCAACGCAATCAGCCCGGATTACTTCAAAACACTTCAGATTCCCATGCTGGAAGGCCACTCTTTCGAGCGAACTGACACTGAAGCAGCCCCTTGGGTAGCAATTGTCAATCGAGCGTTCGTGGGGCGCTACTGCCGGGGAGAAAGCGCAATAGGAAAGGAGATCGCAATTGCCGAAGCCTTCGATGGGAGACCGCGTGAGATCGTCGGCGTTGTGGCCGACGTCCATCAGGATTCGCTCGAAAACAAACCTGCCCCGGAGATCTTTGTTCCCTATAGACAACAGCCGCGGATTGCAGCGGGGCATGGCTATCAGAATCGGGTGCACATGAACCTGGTTGTAAAAGTGTTGGGCGATCCCGACGCGACAGTTATTGCGATCCGAAAAATCGCTGCTCAAATGGACGGAAATCAGCCGGTTTACGGAGTGCGGACGATGTCGACCGTGCTCGCGGAGACCACGGCCTTGCGGCGCCTGCACGCGACATTGATGGAGATCTTTGCGGGTTTCGCTCTGTTCCTCTCCGCCATCAGCCTGTATGGAGTGGTTTCACACAACGTGAGCGAGAGAACTGCCGAGATCGGGCTGCGATTGGCAATGGGTGCAACGACCGCTAAGATTCACCGCCTGTTCGTTGTACAAGGTCTCAAGCTGATTGCTTGGGGCATGATCAGCGGTCTGGCGATTGGATTCCTTGGTAGCCGTCTCCTCAGTTCATTCTTGTTTGAAATTTCAGCGCACGATCCCAGAACGCTCATCACAGTTTGCGGCTTGCTGCTAGCAGCTTGTTTCTGCGCGATCTGGCCGCCAGCATGGCGGGCCATGCGGATTGATCCGATTGTCGCCCTGCGGGATTAGTAGCCGGTCACGTTTTCTAAGTTGTCGATTACCGGTTTTGCGCCGGCTGGTAAATAGGTTTGCGGAGAATGAACCTATGAACGTTTAGGCAGCGGGATTTTAGAGCCCGTTGCCGATGAAACGTGCTAAATCGAAAGATAGACCCTGGTTGTGGAGATTAGGATACCGATTTGATAAGCACTGCGCGACCACTCGTGAGCAATAGTTCGAGCAGACAGCGCAAACACAAGGTTTGCCGTTCATCGACCTTACGGCGATGGACTCCCTTAACGACGTTTTGTGCTGTCAACGAAAGAGCCGGGTCTGGGCTATGTATCTAAGATTCGTGGTTGCAGACATCGACGAAGATTCCGGTCGGGAAGTCGGCGTGTTTCACGCGGTCAGGAACTTGCGGGACGAAGAAAAGCTTCACGCCCATGAAGAGGCGCAACACGACTCAATTGTTCGATGGTTCGACGAGCATCTGGAGAAGCCGACGCGCTTTACAGCTTCCAAGCCCCCGTTCTATCGCAAGAAGAGTAAAGCGATCTCGTGGTTCAAAGATACTGCGCATGAACATCTTGCCCGCGTACGTGAATTGGTTGTCATCCTGGAGCATCACGGTATATCGGTCGAGATGCTGAAGGCGAATCGCGTCGGGTATATCGTCTACGAGGATGAATTTCAAATCGTGGCACAGCCTTTTGCTGATGTCAGAGGCTGAGGTGGTTTATGCGGCGGGCTCCCCGCGATTCTTACGCATCGAATCGCTGCGCATCTCGATGCGGTGGGCATTATGAACTAGCCGGTCGAGTATGCCGTCGGCCACGGTCGGATCGCCAATCTGCTCATGCTATCGGGCGACCGGCCATCAACCACTCTACATGATCCGAACGCGCGAGTGAACCCGCACGTTTCGATGGCCAAGGAATCTGTCATGCGTAAGCTATTCAGCCGCCGGCGAGAGTGCTGTGCGGGAGCCTCGAACTGCCATCACTGTAGCGACTAGAAACACAATGGAACTTGTGGCCCAAGAGGCGAAGTTAGTGCTGCTGAACAATCCGTCATTCCGCGTATGAAACTCAGATGCCGCGTACTGCTGGACCAGCCAGCCCCAAGTCAACACGCCGATGGCCATTACTGCGACCGAACCGGCCAGCAGCAGCGACGGTGCGACGAACTACAGGCGTTTCTGTGCGGACAGATCGCTTCGACCAATTGCCTGCTTGACAGTAATCGCACTCACCACCAGCCCCAGTATCATGAGAACGAATGTCACGGAACTCAGCGCCCACCGAGTAGTTAGCGAAGGCCAATCAGAAGGTTCCGTCCAATTGCCAGTGACATCCCAAGGCGTGCGAGCCCAGTGGCCACCCGTCAACCGCGCCGCTGAAATCATCCAAATTAACGTAACTACCGCAGCGCGCAGCGGTACGAGCAACCGGTAGACGACATCCCAGGGTCGAGCAACAAATGCCGTTCGCACCATCTTCAGAGACACGGGGATGCCAACCATCGCGACGGCGGCAAGAGCCAGAAAAGCACCGCCTCTTACCAAATTCCAGCTTGTGAACAGCGCCGGGTGATCGTGCATCGCCGTCGCGAGCGTGTGTCGTCCACGGTCCAATGGAAATTGACGCCGGCCGCAATTGCAGCCAAGTAGGCGTAGAGCATCAACACTGACGAATTTTGACGACGATCCATTTGAAACCTACCTAGAGACAGAACCCGTTCATACATCGCCCATCCGACTACGTCGAGGATCGTTTGGAGGTCCCAGGGATGAGCTTCGAGCAAGCTCTGAAATTCGTCGCGATATCGGCTTCGCCAGATAAGCGGGTATAAACCGATTAGTTGCCGTACAAGCCATGGATTCATCGCGCCTCGAACTTCCGCAATCCGGCGCGTGCAAACTCATACAATGTTCCGAGCTTTGCGCGGAGGACGCGTAGCCCTTTGGGGGTTAATCGATATGGCTGGTGTCTTTCCTCCGCCGCCAACGGTTCGATCAGCTAAACCCGGCCCCCCAAAGCGAGAACGCCGGCGCAAAGTTCCGAGAATATGCGTCCAAATGAAAGCGAGATTGTGAATATGAAAAAGCGTTATCGGAGAGTAACTCTCTGATTGGGCAGACAACGCCGCAGACCCTTCTCGGGTCTTCAAGTTAATCCTCGCCGGAGTGGCCGGCCTTCTGTCTCCGGCGGAGTCGCGGCCGCCAAGGAGTGGCCGCCCTTCCGCATCGCCAGGCGGCTAAAATGCAGTCGTGATCCGATCGGCTTTAACCCTGCTGACGCTTGCGAGCGTCGCGCTCACAGGCGCAATCATGGAATCGTACGCCGGCCAATATGTTTTCAAAATGGGCGGCAGGAACTTTATTGTCCTCAACTTAGAAAGGGAGGACGGCCAGTGGACGGGCACATTCGCTAGACCGCAACACGCTGATTTTGGCGTCTCCTATTCCAAGATCAGCAACGAGAGCCTTACCGAACCCATTGTTGCCGGGACTATGCGGGATGGTCACCTGCATTTGATCGCCGCGAAGCCCGGGAAGCCGTCTCAGACCGACGAACTCGATCTTACCGTGGCCAGCAGTAGCGCCGAGTTGAAATTGTCGGGTTCGCCACTTGCGCCTTGGCATATGATTCGGGTCCCCGGCACGCCTCATCAGGTCGTAGGAGCGGGATGGGATTACCAGTGCACTTACTACCCGGATGAGTTGACACAATCAAATCCGGAAATGGAAAAGATCTTCGCCGAGGATCAGGAGTACAGACATTCTTGGGCTGAATTTAGAGCCCATGAGAAATTGGTGGCGGAGCAGGATAAACACCATCGCCAACGGGTACGGAAGCTGCTCGATCGTGGGGCACTGCATTCGGCTCCGGACTTTGCTCGCGCCGCATTCGTTTTTCAGCATGGCGAAACACCGGACGACTATCTGCTGGCGCATACGCTGGCAATCGTCGCCATGGCTCTCGGAGATCGCAATTCGTCTTGGATCGCGACCGCCACATTGGATCGCTATTTGCAAGCAATCAAGCAGCCACAGATATACGGAACCCAGATGCCGCCCGGTACGCTAAACCGGCCTAAGGAACCATACAATCGTGAGCTAGTTCCGGATGATCTTCGACAAAAGCTCGGTCTCTCGAATCTGCGGAAATAAATAGGTCTGCTCGACGAACCTCTGATTCTTCATGGAGCGAATCAGCGCGATAAACCGAGGACTTCGATCCGGCTGTACTGAAGGAAATGGCGATCGAATGTGAAAGCGCGGCGGACTCCCCGAACACCTAAAACCGCAAAAGAAATCGCGTCACAAAGACTCCAGTCTTTATCTGAGTGCCGCGCGACGATTTCCCTGGCGCGATCCTCTTCGTCCGGAAGGGCCCGGATCACCGGCAGACCGCCAGTGAGTAGCCATTCTCGGGCGAGCGCCCTTCCCAACTTCCGTAGCAACAACGCATGGGCTTCCACTTCGATGTAATTCGTGATGAAGCTTGGCCGCCTCTGTGACGCAATTTGGCCGGCAATCGCAACCGCACGTTTATGATCGAAGTCATCCGCGTCGAGCAGCGCTAGAATTGCGCTCGAATCCCACAGAACGCCGCGCCTGATGCTCATACGTCCAAAATCGCGTGTTTGTCGCGGGCGCCGGGCGATTGGCCGCCGCTGCGCCCTGCACCTATCAGGCGAAACATCGGATGGCTTTCCGCGAAGGGCGGGATATTACCTGTAGCCTTCGCGGGAGCAGATTTCCGCGTCATCGTCAGACGTACCAGACGGCGGCCGCCGCGCCTGACACTCGGGAGGTCTCCGCGCTGGAGCCGCCGCCAAAGCGTCGAACGCGAGATTCCTAGCGCCCGGATCGCTTCGTCGGTCGTTAACAGATCAGTGGGCATCGCTTTGATCGTATCAGAGAGTCTCACTGTCTCACTTGTCTCACGCCGGAATGAGGCTGAGAGGCGCTCCGCGATCTGAATGCTCCAGCAATGGGTCAGTGTCGCCTGTTGCGAGCGAGATGGGCGCCCTTCTGCGTCGCCCGTCTCAGGTTTTCAGTGGTTTATATCGGGCAATGCGTGTACGAGCCGCGCACAATGACTGTCGCGTCGCAGGTGAGCTTCCCGATGGTCGAGCTTGTAATGTCGCCGCGAGAGCCGAACGTCAGTGCCACGTCTGCTGCAGTGTTGCCGGTCACTGTAGACTGAATCAGCGTAATGCTGCTCCCGTTGTCCACCTGAACACCATTCATCATATTGTTGGTGCTATCCAGCGCCGCCTGATGGATTACCGTGAAATTTGATCCGGTCAACACATTCAACCCATTGCCGCCGTTGCCATACGTGTTGATCGTGGTGGTACCAGGTGCGCCTGAAAAAGCTGGCGTATTGAACATCGTGAGCACCGAGGTCTCTTCCAGGTGGACTCCGTCCTGCGTGTTGCCGCTGGAGTTCAAGGTGCCGGCGGCATCCAGGTCGAGGCCCGCTTTTGAATCAACCGAAACGCCGTGTACGCCGTTACCGGTGGCAGTAATCGTTCCACCGAAATCGACCATGTGGGCGCCGGAAACGATCGTTAGGCCGGTGGCCGCGTTATTGCTGGCGGTGATAGATGTCGCGGCGTCCGAGATGAACGCGCTCGCACTGGTGCCGATCTGAATTCCGAGCGTGTTGCCCGAAACCGAGACTTGGGATTGAGAGAGTGTGAAACTCGAACTGCCGTTGATATTCAGGCCGAAGACGCCGTTGTTGTTGCTCTGATACGCTCCCTTCACGACGATCGAGGAGGAACCTTCCGCGTCGAGGCCGTTCACACCGTTACCGTTCGTCGCAACTCCGGACAACGTTACCGAAGACGCGCCTGTCAGCAGGACTCCCATAGCTTTATTGCCGAGTATTTGCATATTGGTGAGGATGAGTTGCGCGCCGGAAGTCGCATTGATGCCGTTATTGCCGTGCTGGACAGTGATGCCTTTCAAAGACAGCCGTACTGGGCCGGTGACAGTGATCGCGTCCTTCCCCGTACCGTCGATTACCGCACCTGTATTGCTCTCGAGCGTAATGCTTTTGCGATTGATCACGATAGGTCCGGAACACGTGCCGGTGAGCAGGAGCGTCTCGTTCGGAACGGCAAAGTCAATAGCGACTTGAAGCGGAATGCGGTCGCCACAATGGAACGGAACCGCGGCAAAGACATGGGCAGCGGGGAACAGCACTGCTGCGATCATCCATTTGAAATGCATGTTGTTGATCCTCCTCGCTAGTTCCCCCGGCGGACGCGCAGGGGAATTTCTACCATACCGCTCCAGCAAAAAAGCGGGCGCTTTCCCAGCTGGTGTTTTGCCGCCGATGTCACCCAGCTTTATCTGCTGCAGCACGTCGAAGCGATCATGCCGTTTCTGCCGCGTGCGGAGGAATTCGACTTCCATCCGACCGCACACAAGCGCCGGAGAATCGAATCTTGTGAGCTCGTGCACGACTACGAGACCGGCAACGGCAGGACTTGGCATTTCACTCTAGACCGTTCGTCTTGTGCGGCCTGCCTATCCGGCGGCCTGCGCCAAGCAGTTTAAAGTACACCAGGCGTAACGGCCGTTTCATTCTGGAGATCGTTGGCATCCTGATTTTGGTTTGCCGTTCGGCCAAGGACCGCGAAGCGAGTTCGAGTGACGGCAACATCATCAGCCTCAGCGATTCCTTCTGGCAGGAGATTCAGGCCCACCCGATTCCCGTGGATTTGAACGTTGTGCGCGGACTGACGAACAATCCCGGCTGCCTGGACCTTTACATGTGGCCGGTCTGGCGGTGCTTCAGTGCGAAACGAACGGAGGAGATTCCGTTATTCGGATCGTATGGTCTTGCCGCCCAGCTCGGAGTCTTTGAATATACCCGCGATCGCAACTTCCGTAAGCGGCTGCGGGAATGGCTGAATGCCGTTTCACTGTACTGGCCGGCATGCCCGGCGAAGTTAACTGCGAGTGGCCGCGGGCTGGTCATTGCACCGGGCTGAGCAAGCGCATTCCGCTCGCGCATATCGATGCAATCGTGTCAGCGAGGTGGGGTCCGACGCGCGGATTAGGTAATTCACAGCCTGCTGCCTTCAACCGGCAAGTCGCGATGTATTTGGCGAAGCATGTCGGCCGCTGGACAACGACAATCATTGGCCGTTTCTACAACGGAAGAGACCACTCGACTGTTTGCTACTGCATTCAGAAGATCGAAAGATTAGTCGAGAGCAATCCTGAGATTGAAGCGCTGATCGCCGATTTGAGAAAACTTCTTGTCACGGACGCGGAGAATGACTCACCGACGATGCGACATTTGCCTATGAGGCCGCGATTAGAATCAGTGTTGAGCCAACCGGAACTGGAACGTCTTGCGGATTTGGTTGCGGCGCGCGTCTACCAGCGCATTGAGGATCGTTTTCGCTCTGATTCCTAAACAACAACCATGGCCAGGACTGAACCTACTCCCGTTGCTCTCATCGAAAGCCGCATCTATCTGATCCGCGGCCAGAAGGTCCTGCTCGATGCCGATCTCGCCACTCTCTATCAAGTCGAGACCAAGGCCCTGAACAGGGCAGTCAAACGTAAGCGGGATCGATTTCCCGAGGATTTCATGTTTCAGTTGACGCGACAGGAAACCATGGAACTTTTGAGGTACCAAATTGGCACCTCAAACGAGGCGCGCGGCGGCCGACGCTATCGGCCCTATGTGTTTACCGAGCAGGGCATTGCCATGCTCTCCGGCGTCCTGACCAGTTCACGCGCGATAGAAGTAAACATCGCCATTATGCGAACGTTTGTCCGGCTCCGGCAACTCCTTGCTACGCACGAGGAAATAGCTCGGCGTCTGGAACAGCTAGAGTGGCGTCAAAACGAGCAGGGGCAAAAGATCCAGGCAGTATTTGAAACTATCCAGCATCTCATCGAAGCGCCAGCCGACGAACCGAAGCGCCGGATCGGTCTTCCGATCAGCGGGGATCATCACAAATTCGAAGAGCCGACGTGTGAATAGAATAGGCCCGTGTCACCTCGGCATGAGGAAATCGGCGCTTCTGAATTTGAGATGGTGCCAGGTTGATCTGAAAGCCGGGATTATTTTTCTTCAACGCAGAAAGTCAGCCAAGCACGTTCCGCAGCCGTTGCCCATCTAGGGCGATATGCGGGCGTTTCTTGAAATGCAGCCGCAAGCGAGCGAGTATCTTTTCGCCCGGGGCTCGGAGCCGATCAAAGATTTTAGGCGCTCGTGGAAGAAGGCATGCAAAGAGGCTGGTGTTCCTGACCTCCTCTTTCACGATTTGCGCCGCACGGCCGCTCGCAATTTGAGGAGGGCCGGGATTCCGGAAGTGTTGCCATGAGAATCACCGGTCACAAGACTTGCTCCATGTTCGAGCGCTACAACATCGTCGACGAGGACGACATCCGGGATGTTGGTCGGCGTGTCGAGTTCTTCCAAGCCCAGGAAGACGAAACTGCACAAATTACTGCACAAAATCCACAGCAGAGAAAGGAGAGGTTCAGCTAAGTGATTGGTGCGGATGGGGAGACTTGAACTCCCACGCCCTTGCGAGCGCTGGAACCTAAATCCAGTGCGTCTGCCAATTCCGCCACATCCGCGTTGGTTACTGGCTGAGGATCAGTTTCAGCGTAACATCGCCGTGGCTTGTGGTTTGGCGCCAGAGCGGGTCTCGAGAAAGGCTCGGAATTCCTGCGAATTGCGAGTCAGTTGCGGGAAGGTGGCGATGACGTTTTGATCGGGATCGAGCAGGGCGTAGAAGGGAATCGAGACCGTACTGAATTTCCGATCTTCGAGTTTCTGATTCTTCTCCGATTCGGCGTCGGTGCCGTCAGTGTAGAGATCGACCAGCACGAGATCTTTGAGCGCGGATTGGATTTCCGGGCGGGGGAACATGTTGGCCTTCATCCAATGACAGTTCGTGCAGGCGTAGCCGGTGAAATCGACGAGCACGAGCTTATTCTGGCGCCGGGCGGAATCGAGGGCGGCCTCGAGCTGATTCTTGAAGTAATTTCCCGAATTGGCTTCGGCTGTCGTGGCGGGCGCTCCGAATACGGTTCCGGATGATTCGGGAATGAACGCGTCGAGATCGCCCAAGCGTCCGCCAAACAGACCGGGAACCAGGCTGATCGAGAAAATCAGGAACAGCGCTGCGACCAGAGCGCGGGCGACGCCGAGCGGCTCGTCTTTTTTGATGCCTTCCATGGGCAATAAGCTCAGCAGATAGAGACCGGGCAGGGCGAAGAGGACGATCCAGGCGGCGAGAAAGCGCTCACGCGTGAGGAAATGGGTTTGCAGGACCTGATCGACGTTGCTGAGGTACTTCAGCATGACGGCGAGGACGATGAAGCCGAGCACGATCTTCACCCGCACCATCCAACCACCGCTGCGCGGCAGTTTCTTGAGCCAGGCGGGAAACAGCGCGAGCAGGAAGAACGGCGCGGCGAGGCCGACGGCGAAGGCCAGCATGCCGAGGACCGGTTTGGCTCCTTTGTCCTGCACGGAGGCGATTAATAGCGGGCCGACGATGGGACCAATGCAGGCAAACGAAGTGAGCGAGAACGTGAGACCCATCAGCAGCGTACCCGCGTAGCCCCCGGCCTGCGAGGCTCGATCGAGCCGGGTCAGGAGACCGGAAGGCAGGCGCAGCTCGAATGCGCCGAGCAGGCTCAGACCGAAGACGAAGAAGACGATAGCGATGAAGCCGTTCACCCAGGGACTGGAGCCGAGTTGGACGACGCCGAACGGTCCGGCGATGGCGGTGACGAGAAAGCCGAGGCCGGTGAACAAGACGACGATCCCGAGACAGAAGATGAGCGCTTGGGTCCAGCCTCCACTTTTTCTCTCGCCGGCAGCGGCGTTCTGGTTGAGGAAGAAGGAGACCGTGATGGGGATCATCGGGAACACGCACGGCGTGAAGAGCGCGGCGAGACCGAAGCCGAAGGCGGTGAGGAGAAATGGAAGGAGCGGCTCATCGCTGCGGGTGGGAGCGGGAGATGGAGTTGGTGTTTGTGCCGGGGTCTGAGATGCAGGCTGTGATCCTGGAACGAGTGCGTAACCGGAAGGCAGAGTGAAGTTCGCGACAGGTGCGCCGGGGAGGAACGAAATCTGCGTAGCAGCGGTCTTCCTGACGGGCGGGAGACATTTGACGTCGGAGCAGACCTGATAGCGCGCAGTCGCTTCGATGGTGGACGGGCCGTTTGTGGATGCGGCGGTGTCGGCTTCAATCAGAAATGTTGCGCTGCCGGTGTAGGTTTCCGTGTCGATTTGAAAGTTGGGATCTAATTTCCGAACGGGCTGTGGCCGATACACCTTATAGCTCGAAATGGCGCGATTCGGGGTGACGCCAATGCGGGTAATGATGGGGCCGCCGGGAGGCGTGGTCGGGGAATAGAGATGCCAGCCGGGCTGGATGGCAGCTTTCAGTTCGAGGTAGGCTTTCGCGCCGGGGACGACGGTGGAGTGGTTCTCTACCGGTATGAGAGTCCACTGAACGGGATCTTCCTTGGCCGCGAGGAGGCTCGAAAGACCCAACGCTAGGAAAAGCAGGCGCATGGATCAAACTGCTTGTGCTGATGCCCAGCCGTCCAGTTCCGTTGCAATACGCTCGTTAATTTTTCCTTCGGCGAACTCTTTGGCGATGCGGATGGCGTTGCGAACGGCTTTAGCGCTGGAGCGGCCATGGCAAATGACGCAGATGCCATGTAGACCGAGCAGGGGGGCACCGCCGTACTCGGAATAATCCAACCGTTTTTTCAAATCGTTTAAAGCGCCTTGCGCGAGATAGGCGCCGACCTTGCGGGTGAGGCTGGCCTTGAGCGATTGCTTCAATTGCTGGCGGATCACTTCGACGAGTCCTTCGCTGACCTTGAGGGCGACATTGCCGACGAAACCATCGCAGACGATGACATCGGCGGCTCCGGTGTAGAGATCGCGTCCTTCGACGTTGCCTATGAAATTGAGATGGTTGAGGCTCTTCAAGAGCACGCGGGCTTCATGGGTTAGGGAGTTGCCCTTGTGTTCTTCTTCGCCGATGGAGAGCAGGCCGACGCGGGGACGACTGGTGCGGAAAATGACGCGCGAGTAAGCGCTGCCCATGACGGCGAACTGGGCGAGCATTTTGGGAGTGCAATCGACATTAGCGCCGACATCGAGCATGACGGCTGCGCCACCGCGCACGGTAGGAAAAGCGGATGCGAGCGCGGGCCGGTCGACGCCTGAGAGCATACCCTGGGTCATTTTGGCGGTGGCCATCACGGCCCCCGTATTGCCAGCCGAGACGACGCCTTGGGCGAAGCCTTCCCGCACGAGACGCGAGGCGACGCGGATGGAGCTGTCCTTTTTCGAACGGACGGCTTTGCCGGCGCTGTCTTCCATGGTGATCTGCTCACTGGCATGACGGATCTCGATCGGGAGGGACTTCCAGCCGGGATGGCGCTCCAATTCCTTGCGGACGACCTCTTCGCGGCCGACGAGAACCACCTTGACGTCGAATGCCTTGACAGCTTGAAGAGCTCCTTCGATCTCCGGTCGGGGCGCGTGGTCGCCGCCCATCGCATCGAGGGCTACGGTGATCATCGAGTGAAACTATTGTACGCGGCGCGTACTCAGGCTTCGACGACCTCAATCACTTCGCGGCCTTTGTACTTGCCGCAATGTGGGCAGGCGCGATGGGGCCGCACTTTGCCGTGGCAGTTGGGACATTCGGCGAGCTGCGGAGTAGTTAGGGAATCGTGCGCGCGACGAGTGGATGTGCGGCGCTTGGAATGGCGGCGTTTCGGATTCGGCATCTTGGTAAGTTTCTAGTTTCTCAATTCTCGGATTACGTATGTTGAGTGTGGCGGGCGCCTTCAGTTGTGAGGGCCGACCTCGGCTCGAAGTTGTTTGAGCTTACTCCAGCGATCGTCGACGGCTTCGATATGGCAGTCGCAATCGCCCTGGTTGCGATTTTGACCGCAGACGGGGCAAATTCCCTTACAGGCCTCGTCACAGACGAGCTGCATGGGTAAGGCGAGGAGCACGACCTCGCGCACGATGTCGTTGAGGGCGAGACCGCCGCCTTCATAAAAGCCGACTTCAATGGCAGCCTGCTGGATCTCGTCTTCGCCACCGCGCGACTCGGCGGCAGGCATGTAGACCAGGTCGAAATCATTCTCGATGGGGAAGACGGCGGCCTCGAGGCAGCGATCGCAGGTGGTTTCCATGGTGACACGGAGCTTGCCCTGGACGCGGATTTCGCCGAGCGAGTGATTAAGAAGCTGGGCTGAGCCTTCGGCATGGATAACGGATGTCTGGGTCAACCTGCTGTCAAATTCAATGTCGGCTGCCGGAATATCGACGTCAAAGCGGACAGGACGCTGTTCCAGTTGCTGGAGGCTTATAAACACGCAAACCCTCCTGAAAAACCGACCCTCGGCCAACGCTCCGCGGCAGAGACAAAATTCGAGTATAGCAAGAGATTTCTATGGTTTGGCCGGATTTTGCCAAACGAACTCCCCGAGGCGAGCGGAGGCGAACCGGGGCAGGGACGGGGCGGCTGGCGTCGGAGCGCAGGAGGCGGCTGGGCGGGAGGCGAAGAATGGGCATTCGCGGTGCGGGTTGGATTGATTTCCGCCTTAAAATCAGAATGTTATGCGAAACTTTAACTGCGGGAAGCGGGCCGGATGAGCATACTCGGGCAAAGGCGAAACCTATGCCCAACAAAAGCGATCGGCGTCCCTAACTGCTGCTCAGCTCTGAAGACGTGAAAACCATCTAAGAAGTTCTGGTGGCGCTCACTTGGTCATTGGCACGTGGGCACAGAGTGGATTCCATAATCACCTGGTTACAGCCGAAGGACGCTGATCAAAGCCGAAAGGGCAGCCGGCTGTTGCCGTCGGCTGGGATAGTAGAGGAAGAAGCCAGGGACGGTTGGCACCAATCTTCGAGCACCTTCACCAGCGCTCCACTCGAGAGATGCGGAGCCGCAGGTTCCTCCGACATATAAGCAAGGCCGACGGCTTCGACTGCAGCACAGATAACAATGTCTAAGTCGTCGACGACCAATGGTCCATCTACCGATATCGAAAGGGATTTCTTGCCCTTCTCGAACTCCCAGCGGTACACGCCAGCAGATCCGTGTCGAAAGTTGATACAACGATGGCCAATCAGATCGCGAGGCGATTTCGGCTTTGAATGCGATTTGAAGTATGCGGGCGAGCCGACGATCACAGGTCTTTGATCCCGGGATACACGCACCGCGATCATGTCCTTTTCGATGTATTCGCCGAAATGGATGCCCGCGTCGAACCCTCCGGCCACAATATCCATGCGGCTATCGTCGGTTGTGACCTCGAGCACGATGTCTGGGTAATCGCGGATAAACCGGCCAATTTTTGGTGCAAGCACAGTCTTTACGGCAAGCCGGGGAACAAGTAAGCGGACGCGGCCCGCAGGTTTGTTCCGGAGTCCGGAGACTTGCCCCAGTGCCTCTTGGATCTCGGTGAACGCCGGGCGCAGTCGCGCGAGCAGGTGTTCTCCAGGAAGGGTCGGCGCAACACTTCGCGTAGTTCGCGATAACAGGCGCACGCCGATTTCCTCTTCGAGCTCTCGAATGGAATGGCTGACGGCCGAAGGAGAAACACCGAGGCGTTTCGCGGCCCTAGTAAAACTGCGCTCTTCTGCAACGGTGAGAAACACGGACAACGCGCTGAGATCGCTGTTCCGCATTTATGAATTTTACTCACAACTCCATGTTGATTTGTGGGTCTTCACAAGCCCTCTGTCTGCCCTTACTCTGGAAATAGAGAACACGACGATCAAGGACGACAAGCCGCATCACCCGGTTCCCTGATCTCGAACTCTGCTCGGACGCGTGCCGCGACAGTCGAGATCTCGCCCGGCAAATTCACAGATAGACCGCAAGCCGGAGTAATTATGCCTCACGTAATCATCAAGCTTTGGCCCGGCAAATCTGAAGAGCAAAAGACTCGGCTCGTAGAAGAAATTACAAAGGACATCATGCAGATTCTGAACTAATGGAGAAGGATCTGTCTCCGTCGTGTTCGAAGTAGTCGAGCCACAGGATTGGGCGGAGAAGGTCTATAAGCCCGATATTGTGAATCAGCAAGGCAACCTTTACAAGAAGCCGGGATACATCATGTGAGCAGCTCGACGTTCTGTGAGCGCAACAAAGGAGGGCATAGGCGCGTATGAGTTTTTCATTTGAAGGCAAAGTGGCATTGATAACCGGCGCAGGCTCCGGTATGGGCTTAATCACTGCGCAGGCGTTCGCCGCCGGGGGCGCAGCCGTCGTTCTGTCGGACGTCAATGCAGCCGCAGCACGTGCAGCAGCCGATCAACTGGTCACAGAGGGGCACAAGGCGATTGGGGTCCGCTGCGATGTGACCGATGAGGCGGAGGTACAGGCCATGGTCGATCAGACCGTGTCCACGTTCGGTCACTTGGACGCGGCTTTCAACAATGCTGGCGTGCAGTCTCCTGCCGTTGAAACGGCCGACGCTAGCGGGGAAGAGTTCGACCGTGTGACCGCGATCAATCTCAAGGGCGTGTGGAACTGCATGAAATATGAGCTGCTGCAAATGCGCAAGCAAGGCAGTGGCGCTATCGTGAATAACTCTTCTTTAGGGGGACTCGTGGGTTTACCCGGGCGGGCAATCTATCACGCGACCAAACACGGCGTGCTTGGCCTGACGAAAAGTGCGGCACTCGAATATGCCGCACGTGGCATTCGTATCAACGCGATCTGCCCCGGAACAATCAGGACACCGATGGTGGAAGAGATGCTCGCCAAGGAACCTGAGGCCATGAAAGAGATCCTGCGAGATCAGCCGATCGGCAGACTCGGTGAGCCGGAAGAGATTGCCTCTGTGGTTCTCTGGCTTTGCAGTCCTGGCGCAAGCTTCGTCATCGGCCACGCACTCGCAGTCGATGGCGGATTCACTATCCACTAAAGATCGGGCGACGCAAGGGGAGAACAAGAAAAAAGATGCGATGAACTGTCATTTACGGTCTGCGTGACGTGCGTTTTGAAAGTGCCCCGCGCCGAAGACTATCAAAGCAAGCGATGCCGATGGGCCACGAATACTGCGGCATCGTCGAACAGGTTGGAAGTGCGGTCAAGAATGTCAAGCCCGGCCAATTCGTTATCGGCTCATTTTTCGCGTTCGGATAACACTTGTCGCAACTGCGATCATGGCTATCAATCCTTCAACCCGCAATTTCTGGTAAGAGCACACGTAACAAAAGGAGCACAAGCATGGAAATAAAGAGAGCAGGCTCGCAACCATCCACTAAGGGACCGGCGGAGTGGTTCACTGGCAGCGTACGTATCGATCCGCTTTTCCAGGCACCCGATCCGGCCCTGGTGCAAGGCGCAAGCGTAACCTTCGAACCCGGAGCGCGCACCGCATGGCACACTCATCCGCTAGGACAGACTCTCATCGTGACTGCCGGACTTGGCTGGGTGCAGCGCGTAGGTGGGCCGATTGAGGAGATCCGTCCTGGTGATGTGGTGTGGTTTTCTCCGGGCGAGAAACACTGGCACGGAGCGACGCCAACTACGGGCATGACTCATATAGCCATCCAGGAAAAGAAGGACGGCAAGGTTGTGGACTGGATGGAACACGTCAGCGACGAGCAATACCGTTCCGCTAATCGATGATTGTCGGCAAGGAGCTTTAAAGATGGAGAAGCGCAGACTTGGAAAACATGGCCTGGATGTCTCGGCGATTGGGCTCGGGTGCATGGGAATGAGCTGGTCCTACGGTCCGCCGAAAGACAAACAGGAAATGACCGCTCTTATCGGGGCTGCGGTGGGGCGAGGCATAACGTTCTTCGATACCGCGGAGGTGTACGGCCCGTTCTTCAACGAAGAACTTGTTGGTGAGGCACTCGCCCCTTTCCGTGGGCAAGTAGCGATTGCGACGAAGTTCGGGTGGGAAACAAATCCAAATGACGGCGGCAAGTGGACCGCCCTTAATAGCCGGCCTGAGCACATCAAGCAGGTGGCTGAGGCGTCGCTCAAGCGTCTGAAGGTTGATGTGATCGACCTCTTTTACCAGCATCGTGTCGATCTAAACGTGCCGATCGAAGACGTCGCCGGCGCAGTGAAGGACCTGATTCAGCAAGGCAAGGTGAAGTACTTCGGTCTTTCTGAAGCAGGTCCGCAGACTATTCGTCGTGCCCACGCCGTTCAGCCAGTAGCCGCACTGCAGAGCGAGTACTCGCTGTTTTGGAGGCAGCCGGAGCAAGAAATTCTGCCCACACTTGAGCAGCTCGGGATCGGATTCGTTCCCTTCAGCCCGCTTGGCAAAGGATTCCTCACTGGCAAGATAACCGCAGAGACGAAGTTCGACAGCACAGATTTCCGCAGCACAGTACCTCGCTTCAATCAGGAGAATCGGAAAGCGAACCAAGCGCTGGTCGAGTTGCTTTCAAATTTCGCGGAACAGAAGACAGCGACACCTGCTCAGGTCGCACTCGCCTGGCTGCTTGCGCAGAAGCCATGGATTGTTCCAATTCCGGGGACAACGAAGCTGGAACGCCTGGATGAAAATCTTGGAGCGCTGAATGTCGAGCTCACACCTTACGATCTCACCGCTATTGACACTGCCTCCTCTCACATCAAGATCGAAGGGGCTCGATACCCGGAATTTCACGAAAAACTGGTAGGCCGCTGAGCGGCATTAAAGGGAGGCACAATGAACGCAGTCCGGATCGGCATGCTGGCCGCGATCTTGGCGTTAAGCGGATTTTCGCAGGCGAGGTCGGCCCCGGATCATCGCCCCGCGCCGGGCTTGGATAGAGAGAGATTGGTCGGTGCATGGCAGCTAGTCTCGATAGCATTCCCAGGGCCGGATGGAAAGACAATGTCCGTCAGTCATCCGGCGGGCATGTTGATCTACACGCGCGATGGCCACATGTCGGTGCAGCTCATGTATCCCCCGTCGGCCAATGCGGTCTTCAATGAATACGTTCTCAACGGGTATGAAGCTTCTTTTGGAAGCTACGACGTAAATGAGGCGACGCATACCGTAACGCATCACATCCAGGGCTCGAACACCCGCGATCGACTCGTCGGAAAGGACCTGCCGCGGGTGTACCAGTTCAGTGTGGATGGGAACCTGATCATCAGGTCAGGTCAATCCAATGAACACTGGTCGGTTACTTGATGGCAACGTTCACCTGGGGGCTCTCTACTTCCTTGTCCGAGGAAAACAGGAATGTCCTTTTACCCTCATCCACAGTTACCGAATTCGGCGGAATGCCACTCGCAGTCAGGGCAACGGTCGGATGAACCGTGATCCGACGATGCTTGTCGATATTGTTCATTTTGGACAGGCACCAGAGCAGGTTCCTCTTGAGCGGCACACCAGCCGGCCTGTTGTATGGCTGTAAAGATTCGATGACAGCCACAGCCGCATCGGGTAACCCTTCGGTCTGCTTACCAAATCGCTCTCGACCCTTCTTGTCATTCACGCTGATAACCGGGAACTGGATCTGGTCTTTCGGACGGGCGACATGGAGAGAAGCGATTTGCCACACCGCATGGTCCAGCGCAGCGCGTAGGCAGCTAAAGAAGTCCCCGGCGATTAGGAAAAGCCAGACGTGCGGCTCCTCAGTCTCGATGCGAATTATGTAGCGGCCATTTTCCTCAGTTACAGATGGTGCAGGAAAACGGATGTAGTAGTGATCTAGAAATTGGTTTAGTTCTTCGAGATGTCTCTTGGCCCGTTCCGCTTTGAAGTAGGAACTGATCAGCCCGCCAGGAATCATAAATCGATAGTAGCGGCTGTTTTGCAATGCCGCTTCTCGAACCGCAGCAGCAGTTCGCCCGTCCACGGAGTCACCGTATTTTGTTAGTGGGTTACGCGACCTGGAAGTTGGCAAGTGATGGAATCGCCGCGTGTGACTCAGAGTAACTTGCTGTTTGCCGGCAATCCACGCTACTAGAGCTTCATTACCGAAATCACCTCTGGGCTAATCTGCTGCGATCACAATTAAGGTCAGGTCATCGTTCAGCTGAAACCGGCAGAACGCCTTCACCTCGGTGATCAAGCTTTGCAGAATACGTTCGCCTGACATTCTTACGGCGCGCGCTGCCGTTGCGGCGATCCGCTCCTCTCCGTACTCATCGCCCTCCGGAGTGCACGCTTCGGAAGCGCCGTCTGTAAACAGGACCAGGCGATCTCCTGGGGTGAGTTGGAGGGAACTGTCCGAGTACTCCCAATCGGGGAACACTCCTAGAATGGCCCCCTGGCACGCGAGAGCCTCCGGTCGTCCATCGGCACGCACCAGAATGGGAGGCACGTGTCCGGCGGAGCAGTACTCGAACCGGTGCAGAGCACTATCCAGCACCCCATAGAAAAAGGTCACGAACTTGCCGCGCGCGATGTTGTTGCACAATACGGAGTTGACGTGGCTGCACACCCACGCAGGCGATGCTACTTCAGACGCGAAGGCGCGTACAGTCGCCTGCACGCTTGCCATCAGCAAAGCTGCCGAAATACTCTTCCCGGCAACATCGGCAATGCAGACACCCAACTTGCTATCGCTTAACTTGATGATGTCGAAATAATCCCCACCTACGACGCGTGCCGGTTCGAAGTGACTCGCGATTTGAAACCCAGGGATTGTCGGCAGCGTGCGCGGCAGTAGCCCTTGCTGCACTTCCCTGGCTCGCTCCAGTTCTGTTAGGGCAAGGTCCCGCTGCGCTCGCTCACTGGCTACGGTGTTTTGCAACTCGAGATTGCGTTGTTCTAAGCTGGCCATCAGGTACACGTAGACGGTGTAAACGGTTGCAGCAACAAGCGTAATCACGGTCGGAAACTTCCAACCAGATCGCAGATAGCCAAGGAAAGGCACAGACTGGAGCGTGATGGCCACAACCAAAGCCGTAGCCAACGCAACGGCAACGGGGGTAGCGGCATAGATCAGAAGTAGGCAGAACAACAATGAGAGCGGGAAAGGCGCCCGGTTTACCAGAGGTTTCACGAGTTTCTGAAAAGAGATGACGAAATTCCCTAGGACGAAGGAGTAGATGAGGACCGGCGCAATGTCCGCCTTTTGGCCAGTGCCCCAAAGGATGGCATAAACGGCTATCGCAATCCCAAGATTGAGTTCCTGTTCGCGAATTAAGGTCTTCAGATGTTTGGAGAGTGGCACATCACGAGACTGTGATTCTAGCAACTGGATGAACTGGGTATCAGAAACTACCTGGCGCCGTTTTTGCAGCGGTTGCTTCAGAGGGCTGCTGCGTTGTCGTTTCTGATATCAATGAAGCCGGCGCAAGAGAGACACAGCAGGTTATCGGGGCAGACGGCGGATTCAAGCAACTGGCTCTAACGGTAAGAGATTGGCTTTGAGCTATTGAGCGCCGCGGCAGTACCTGTGGAAGGAAGATCTTTCTGCATGCGTTCCAGAACGTCCTTCGGCTCGGTCTTCGGCGGATTATTCAGATATTTGCCGAAAAAGACCAGGTAACGCCGCCATCGATCCTGCACGTGCCGCGGCTCGCCGAAGCCGTGGTTCTCGCGGGGATAAATCACGAACTCGACTGGAACGTCGCGTTCCTTCAGCGCCTCGTAAAACTCTTCTGCTTGCGCAATCGGCACGCGCGTGTCCACTTGGCCGTGAAGAATCATGGTCGGAGTCTTCACTTGGTTCGACATATTTCATCGGCGAATGCTGCCAATATTCTTCGAAATTGTCCCAGGGCGCTTTCAACCCAAAAAACAGACCTATGTAGGAATGAATGTCCGTTTGCGAATACATCGAGTACAAGTCCGGCAAGCCCGCGCCCGGCGAAATCGCTTTGAACCGGTCTGTCTGAGTGTCAATCCAAAACGTCATGTAACCGCCGTATGACCAGCCGTATGCTCCCAGCCGATCGGGATCGGCCCATCCCTGGTGCACGACAGCATCAACGCCGCTCATATCGTCTTTGTAATCGCCGTCGCCCCAGTCGTTCTGATTCGCGCTGGCGAATTTCTCCCCGCGGCCTGTGGACCCGCGAAAGTTCGGCTCCAGGACGAGGTATCCGTTCGATGCCATCACCTGCTCGGCCGGATTGAACGACAATAACGATGCTCCCGTCGGCCCACCATGCGGGTTTAACAGGAAGGCATATTTTTGTGACGCATCGAAATCAACCGGCTTGGTTAGAATTCCATCGATTTCCATGCCATCCTTACTGCTCTTCCAGCGCATCACTTCCGTCGCGCCAATCGCGTAATCCTTCAGCCAGGGATTCTGATCGGTGATCGGCTCTATTCTTCCGAATTTGAGGTCGCTGCGGAACACTTCGGCCGGGTGCATTGGATCAGTCCATATTCCAATCGCAGTGTGGCCATCCTTGTCGATACCAGATAACGTGAGTACGCCGCCCTTCTCAGTGACCTGCCGAACGGCGCCAGACGCAAGAGTCGCCTCAAAAACTTCTTCCGACTCTCGGCTCTCATCACTGAAGTAAATCGCCTTACCATCGTGCGCCCACACCGGCTCGCCCGCATTCAGCTCGAATGTCTCGCTAAGGTTCCGGGAATCACTGCCGTCGGCTCGCGCAACCCTCAGATTCGTGTGAAAAGCCGGCAG
Source organism: uncultured Acidobacteriaceae bacterium (assembly GCA_963722935.1). Taxonomy (GTDB): domain Bacteria; phylum Acidobacteriota; class Terriglobia; order Bryobacterales; family Bryobacteraceae; genus Bog-105. The sequence goes on from CAVROY010000008.1 coordinate 1,178,460, forward strand.
GCTGTGATTCGCGAGGTATGCGATCCATTTCCCGTCCGGCGACCACCGAGCCGTGTGGGTGTATTCAGCCGTATCCGGCAATCTGTGCGGCTGACCGCTCGCGACGTCGAGCACCCATGCGCTCTGGTGCCAAAAATCCGTTCCGAGGGGTGTCGGGTTTTCCGTAAACGCGATTTTTGATCCGTCGGGCGACCAGCGCGGATCGCTGGCCGTGAACTTCCCTTTGACGATCTCCTTTTCCTGTCCCGAGGCGATATCCCATGTCCAAAGCTGGGCTAATTTCATGTCGTGATCGACAACTTCGGCGTCGTCCTTGTCCTTCGTTCGTTGCTCCTGTGCTGCACTCTCGGGGTCAATGGCCCCGAGCACTAGGGTCTTTCCATTCGGCGCGAAATCGAAGGAGCGAACGCCCGGCTTGTGCCTCGTCACCTGCCACGGCTCGCCGCCATCGGCGTAGATGAACCAGACTTGCGGCTTCTTTTCTTTCTCGTCTCCTGCATCCATCAGGAAGCCGATGATCTTACTGTCTGCCGACCACGAAATGTCGGAGACGTTCTCGTCGCCCCGCGTAAATTGGCGGGCCGCAGTCGCCGGGCCGGCGGTGGGAACCACCCAGAGGTGCTCGACCGATTTCCAAGGTTTGTCTTTCTCCATTTTTGTTTCGGAAACGAGATAGGCTATGCGAGAGCCATCCGGCGAAATACGGGGCGACGATACACGCGCGACGCGCAGCGCGGCCATGGTGCCAAACAACTTTTTGCCGTCGCGACTACGGGCCACTGTCGCATCCTGGTTCGAGTTCGCGTCTTGCGGTCGCGCCGCAAAGGGCGGCAGTAGCAACAGCAAACCCGCAGCAACAGCCCCGTACACGCCTACTCTCAATCGAGCCATGGAAAATTATCCTTTCTCTGTCCTGCGAATTATAACTCCCCAGATTCGCTCAGAACGGCCAATCGAAGAGACCTGCGATAGGAACGCGGATGAACTTCGGCCGGTAGGCATCGGCATAGACGAGGTCGCCGCTGTCATCGCTATTGATGCTATAGGAAATCAGCAGTTGGTGCTCGCGAGTAAACTGCGGATGCACACCTTGGCCGTAGGTCCATAGATGCCCATTCAGGGTTTGGCCAGGGAGCATGCCGGGCACGGTGTTGGCACCGGTTTCGGGCGTCGAGTAAACAACGTGTTTGGCTGAAAACGGTCCTTCGGGACTGCAGGCTGAATAAAGGATGATGTGGTTGGCTGTCGAAAGAAACACGGGTCCGGGTCCTAGCGGCGGGCCGGGCAGATTATCGACCGTGATGGTCCTGTTGGGATTCGTGTCTTGGCTGACCAGTACGCAACTGGGACCCGCGGTGGTGTAGATCTTATTGACGGTGAACATCTCGCCAATGGAATCGCCAGCGTTGTTCGGATCGCTGGAATCGCCAATCAGGCGGCTGGAAACGAGCAGATTGTTCTTTACCCAGCCGGAAGCCAGGTTGTAGACCTCCCAGTTGTTCGCGTTCGTGATGCCCGAGTAGCCGAGGCTAAAGTCGACTCTGGCCACGTGCGGCATGCGGTAGCGGATCCAGCCAAAGGCCGGATACGGCACATAATCTTCGATCCCGTAAATGTACAGCATGGGGTGACCGAAGCCGCGCTCTATCCAAGTCGCGACACCCCAATGCGCGGGATCGCCGGACGGATCATTCTGAATTGGCTGAATCGCGTCGATTGTCAAGCTTGGAACCGACAGTTGAGCAATCGCGGCGCCATAATAATTGAGAGCGCCGTCCCACTCCATCAAGAACGTGAAAATCTTTTGCGTTCCGAAGCGGTCCACATCCGCCAGAACGGAATCGGCGACCCAATAGAAATGATTGGTGTTCGCCGGAACGAAATACGAAGTCGAATAGCCAAAGCTCGCCGGTCCGGCGATGGTTCGCAGCACAGTGCCGGAAGCATCGCGGACCACGATGCTGTTATGGGCACGAAACAGATTAGTTGAGGGATAGCAGCCCTGCGCGGGCGTACAATTCACCGCGCGGGTCCGCAGTCCGGTGGGGCCCGTAATCGCGTGACCGTCGCCCGGTGTGGGCGGCGCTTGGCCAATATAAGAGTCGGAAAAGAAGAAAACGCTTTCACCCGTCCGGGGCAAATAGACGGAATATGTGCTATCGCCGCCAGTCCAGCCTGGAATTGTTGGCGGTTCCATGACGAAGCCGTTGGGAGCGATCTGTCCGGGACCGTTTTCGGTAAAGTCCTGATCGAAGGTGGTGTCGGGAACGCCCGTACCCGCCTGAACGCTGCAGGTGTGTTGCGAAAGCGCGGAAATCGGCAGCAATACAACGGTAAGCAACCGGGCAGCCGTGGCAAGAATGGTGGCTTTCGGCATTTAATCTCCTCTGAAGAGATGTATGTCCCTGCACAGCAGGGAAGATTTCGAGCATGTAGATGCTCGAAAAAGGCTAAACCGATCACAATTCTTATCGGATATACCTTCAGTGAGCGGCTGCCGCAGCCATCGAATTGGCTGCTTGCTCCAGCCCAAAATCCGGCACAACGCGGTTCAACAATCCAATTCGCCCGGCTTCGACAGCATCGATGAATTCGCCGGAGAGCAGCAGCTAACGCGCGCGCCGGTCACCCATCATTTTTCCCAGTAACACCGACGAGCCTGCACCCGGGTGCAATCCGTAATTGATATGTCCATCTGCGAGTCCGGCGCTTTCGGCAGCTACGGCAAGGTCGCGAGCGCATATCAGTTCCAGGCCGCCCGCCACCGCAACCCCGTTCACTGCCGCTACGGTTACAGCAGGATAGTCAACAACTTTTTTCGAATACATCGGCGAGCAAGAGGAAATATCGCCGCAGCCCTTCCGGATCGTCCAGGCGCTGGAGATACGACTTAAGATCCCCGCCAGCGCAGAATGCTCGGCCCTGTGCTATGGTTCTTGCACGCCGGAATGAGGGCTTTGTGAAAGCCATCGTAACCACACGATACGGACCACCTGAAGTGCTGCAGCTCAGGGAAATAGCAACTCCCGAGCCCGCAGAGAACGAGGTCTTGATCAAGCTGTACGCCTCGTCTGTAAATCCGCTTGACAGTTTTGCGATTAGGGGGCCATTGTTCTTTCTCCCGGCAATTGGAAGGCTGCTCAAGCCAAAGCACGAGGTGGCCGGGGCTGATATAGCCGGCCGAGTTGAGTCGGCCGGTAAAGATGTAAAGCAGTTTCAGCCAGGCGACGAAGTGTTCGGTGGGTCGTTCGGGCGACGCGGGTTGGGAGGATTTGCCGAGTACGTGTGTGCCAGTGAAGATTCTTTGGCACGAAAGCCGGCCAATATATCGTTTGAGGAGGCGGCAGCCGTACCAGTGGCGGCAATCACTGCCCTTCAGGGACTGCGCGACCAGGGGCAGATCGAGCGAGGTCAAAGGGTTCTGATCGACGGCGCGTCAGGTGGCGTGGGGACATTCGCGGTCCAGATCGCCAAATCGTTCGGAGCTGAAGTGACCGCCGTGTGCAGTCCGGGGAAAGTGGACCAAGCGCGATCGATCGGCGCAGACCATGTCATCGATTACACTCGGGAGGATTTCACGCAAAGCGGTCAGCGTTATGATCTCATTCTCGGAGCTAACGCACATCATTCGATCTTCGCTTACAGGCGCGCGCTCCGGCGAAACGGGATTTTTGTAATGGTCGGAGGTGGTTTGGCTCGAATTCTCCAGGCTGCCTCGCTGGGGCCCTTGCTCTCCCGGCCTGGAAGCAAGAAGATACGGTTCTTCATTGCGAAGATAAACACGAAGGATCTGGTTTTTCTAAAAGATTTACTGGAAGCTGGAGGGATTGCACCCGTCATTGATCGACGATACCCGCTAAGCGAGGCAGCTGAAGCTCTTCGTTATCGAGAAGCGGGACATGCGAATGGGAAAGTTGTAATCGCTATTGAACATACGGGTGGACTTTAGCCAATGTGAAGACCGTTCGGCGCAAGGATCAAAACTTACGCAGCACTTGCTATAACAGACCAATGCGCCTACACGATTTCGCACCCCGGCCGGCGCACCTCAAATGGCTCCTCGATTCTGACCCGGCCATCCGCTGGCAGGTCATGAGGGACCTCACCGGTGAAACCCCGGAAGCGATAGCAGCCGAGCGGGCTCGTGTCGCAACCGAAGGCTGGGGCGCAAAACTTCTCGCCCTCCAATCTCCTGCTGGCAACGTGGGGCGGGCCGAAGTGGGACCTTATTACCCTCTACAGTCTCGTCGTCTTGAAGGACCTCGGTCTCGACCCCGCCAGCAAGCAGGCTCGTAAAATGATCGACCGCGTCGACAAGCGGCTCGTGTTTAAGCCGCTCAACAACCGGCCTTACCTTCACGGCGAAACGGAGCCCTGCATCAACGGCAGAATCCTCGGCATCGGCGCGTATTTCAAGGAACCGAACGACGCGCTGGCCGATCAACTCCTGGGCGAGCAACTCGAAGACGGCGGCTGGAACTGCGAAGCGCCCAAAAGCCGGCGCTCTTCGTTCCATACCACCATCTGCGTGCTCGAAGGACTGCTCGAATATGAACGAGCAGGGCGCAAATCGGCGGCCGTCACTAAGGCTCGCAAGCGGGCCGAAAACTATCTGCTCGAGCGCCGCATGTTCCGCTCGCTCCGAACCGGCGAAATCATCAACAAACGCTGGCTCCGTTTCTCGTTCCCGACGTTTTGGCACTACGACGTCTTACGCGGACTCGATTATCTGCGAAATGCAGGAATCAAACCCGACAGCCGCATCAGTGACGCCATCAATACCGTGATTGAGCGGCGCCACCAGAACGGGCGCTGGCCGCTGAACCTCCTTCATCCCGAACATCTTCCATTGGAGATGGAGACCGATGTGGGCAGGGCAAGCCGCTGGAACACGCTGCGCGCGCTCCGAGTTCTGCATTGGTATAACTTGTCGCGTTCACTGTAGCTTGGCGTATTCCGCCTTGGCTTGCTTGAGGACGGGGATGTTCGCGTCGGCATCCTTCCAGAGCGTGAGGAAGTCCTGGTAGGCGTTCTTGGCCTTGACCATGTCGCCCAAGACAACGTATGCTCTGCCCAGTTGCAAGTGCGCCAGGGCGCCTATAGGATCGGCGAAAACGATGCCGCGATGATCGAGAACCTTTTGGAATTCCGCGGCCGCCTCTCGGCCACGCCGTGCTTCGAGGTATGCCTCGCCGCGTACATACGCAGGATAGAGGCCTCCAAACCTGGCAAAAAATGCGGTGCCCGGCAGCGCGAAGTCGTAAGGAAGCGCCTTTTGCAATCGCTCGACCGCGACCAGCGGCGCTCGATGAGCGACTGCGAAAAGCGCGCCTAGCGTGGGAAGATACTCGAATTGCACAGGGGTATCCTCCGGGAACCGTTTCTCCAAATCGGCAGCGAGCTTCTGAGATCCGGCAGAATCGCCCGAGAGCGCCAGCGCAAAAGCCGCGGCATACTCCACATCTCGGTCTCTTGCAAGTTGGAGCGCTGCGTGAGCGCGCTCTTTTGCCGCCGCCGCATTCCCGAAATGCGCTTCGCAGACGCCCTCCGCAGCCTCGTAGATCGCGGCTCTTTCGCGATTGCCGGCCTGCTGCGCCAAAGCGATCCCGCGCTCCCACATCATACGCGCCTGTTGCATCTGACCGGAACGCGCGAGGACCAGGGCCTGATTGTGGGACATCCAGTCCTCCGCATGCTCTCCGGGAGCGCGCGCGACTTCGCGGTCCATTCCCGACTGGTCGCCGTTAAAAAATGCCAGGTAATAACGGGTGACCAGCATTTCGGGGATTTCCAGTTTGTGCTCCGCCGCCCGCTGCAACATATCGGCGGCCTCCGAGAACCGGTCCAGGAGAAGATAATGCTGGGCCACAGTGTACGGGAACGAGTTGTCCGGATTTAGCCGAAGGGCCTCTTGGCCTGCTTGAATGCCCCTTTCGTATTGGCCCGTGCCAAAGGCACCCCAGCCCCCCAAAACCGCCCAGGCCTGCCAATCACGGGGATAGGTTTGCACCCACGATTCGATGGTCTGCAGCTCTCTGGGCAAGTTTCCCGTCACCTGCCGGTCGTAGAGAAAAAGGATCCAGAGCCTTTCCCGGTCGCTGACACGATCCCGAAGCTCGTAGGCTTTGCGAGTATAGCCGCCAGAGAGATCCGTTTGGCCCAGGTTAAAGTACACGATCGACAGATCACCATACGCCATGGCGAATTGCGGATCGATGGCGATCGCACGCTGAAGGTGGGGGATCGCAGCAGGTCCGCCATGCGCAAAAAGGGCGCTGCGCCCGACACTGTACTCCTTGAGAGCTTCCAGGGACGGCGTAGTTGCCTGCTCCAGTGGCGTCGAGTGCTCGTGGATGGTGGCGAGCGATTCGCCCAGCCGGGTTCTCATTTGAACCGCAATTCGGGAGAGCGCATTCAGGACCTCTTCCTTCCTCCCCGCCTGCGCCTGCACCTGCGCGAGCACGGCTCCGGTGCGGCAGTTGCTCGCGCGCAACCATAAAGCGTACTGGCTTCCGAGGCCTGCAATCGAACCTTCCAGAACCGCAGTGCTGCCAGTGCGCTCGCAGATCTCGCGGGCGATCTCCGGATTGAGCCGCGTCTCCGACGGCCGATTCATGAGGTGCACTGTCTGTTTGATGCTGTCGTCCGATAAGAGCCTAAGGAACGGGGATTGTTCCAGTTGCACGGCCAACCCGTGGCGAAGCGTTTGATCGAACACCGCGTCGCCGGTTTTATTCTCGAATTCCCCCAGAACAATCGTGTCCTTCGCCGTGAGTTTCGGGGCGCGATGGAAATAGAAATACGCGGCGGCCAAAAGGGCCAGAGCAACAGCGGCTGCCGAAACGGTTATCCAGGGGTTTCTTGCCGTGGTTATTCGTTTCAGCTCCCGCTCGAGCTCGGCAGCGGACTGCCACCTTCGTCCAGGGTCTTCCTCCAGGCACCGGTTTACGATCTTTTCCAGCCTTCGCGAGGGGATACGCCTCCGCTGAGCCCCGATTCGTCCGCCGGTCAACATCTCATAGACCACGCAGCCGAACGAGTAGATATCCGTGCGAGCATCGGCCGGTTTGCCCTCCCGTTGCTCGGGCGCCATGTAGCCGGGCGTGCCCAACACCATGTGGCTGGCCGTAACCGTTTCGTCCGTACCCGATTTCGCCAGTCCGAAATCCAGAACCTTAACTCCGGACTTCGCGATCATGATGTTACCCGGCTTGAGGTCGCGGTGAATGATGCCCTTGCCATGTGCCTCCGCAAGCGCAGCTGCAATCTGCCAGGCATACAGGTGCGCGGTCTTCACTGCAAGAGGTCCGCTCCTGAGCCGGGCCGCTATGGTCTCTCCCTCCACCAGTTCCATGACAAGGTAGTTCGGCCCAACATCGTAGACCGTGCAGATGTGGGGGTGATTGAGCGACGAAATCGCGCGCCCTTCGCGCTCGAAAAGGGAACTAAACCGCTCATGAGCGATCTTGATGGCGACGGCGCGGCCTAGGCGGGTGTCTATCGCGCGCAAAACCTCACCCATGCCGCCTGCGCCGAGTTTGCCTTCGATGCGATATGGCCCCAGGCAAGCACCAATAGTCAACCCGGTGGCAGTCGCATCCTCCACCAGTCCAGTGGCGTTCTCCAGGGCGAGCCGATCCAAGAATACGTCACGGTCCGGCTGTGCGAGAAGGGACTCGATTTCGCGGCGCAATTCGGGATCCGCCCGGGCCAGCAGCGCGGCGCGCCGCTCGCCGGTTGTCTCGCGAGCCGCATGGTACAGCTCTTCCAATTGCTGGAAACGCTCCAGGGTCATTCGGTGCGGTCCTGATAGTTCCCTTATTCTAATGGTTTAGTTCGCGCAGTAACCAGGCCCTTGCGAGAACCCAATCGCGCCTGACCGTGCGCGGCGAGATTTCGAGAGCCGCGACGATCTCCTCCTCCGTCAGGCCGCCGAAATAACGCAACTCGACCACCTTGGCCTGACGCGGAGCCACCTGCGAGAACGCTGTCAAGGCCTCATCCAGCGCCAGTATGGAGCGCCCCGGCGCGCTCGAGACGAGAGCGGTTTCTTCAATGTTCACTTTGGCCGCCAAGCCGCCACGCTTGTGCGATCTACGGGCGCGAGCCGCGTCCACCAGAATGCGCCGCATCATCTGCGCCGCCATTGCAAAAAACTGTGCACGCTCGTGCCAGTTCGACCTTGGTGGCATCTACCAGGCGGATATAGACCTCATGAACCAAGGCCGTCGTCTGGAGGGTGTTGTCCGGGCGCTCGTTCTTCATGTAGCGCCGAGCCATGACACGCAATTCGCCATACACGCGCTCGGCCACCCGATCCAGGGCCGCCTGATCGCCGCTGCTCCAGGCCCTCAGCAGTTGGGTGATTTCTGTAGGATCGTGCACGAACAACTAGCCCGCTTCCCGGCACAGAGAAAATACCATACTGGTGGCCGCTTTCGCTGCCCATTTCCGCCTGTACCAGCGGAAGGAGAACAAAGTCTCACCATGATCTCCTCCAAAAAGATAGGAGACACAGATGAAATACATAGCAACCATGGCACTGATGCTCAATCTCGGTGTCGCGGGCCTCTACGCACATGAGAGGCCCGTAAAGATGATGTTTTCGGGAACCGAGGGGCGCAGCGGGATCGATCTACAGATCCCGGATCCACATACCGGCGACAAACAAACCGGCGAATTCAATTTCGCTGGGAACGGTACCCTGGGCTCATTCACCTTTCGTAATGTTGAGGCAGACGGAGATTTCCCGCAGCAGTCCAGCACTTGCCCGGCAAATCAGGTTTATGTCGAAACCATCGCCGGCGCAGGCGTATTTCGCTTCCAGGACGGAAGTCTATTGAAGGTCAAGCTTACCGAGGGACACGACTGCATAGATTTCGTGGCCCTGGAGGCGCACTGTACCAGGATTTTTCAAATCACTGGCGGAACCGGTCGTTTCAAAGATGCGTCCGGCATTCTCACGTTGACCGAGACGGCGGCGCCAGTGTTGGCCGATGCCGCTGGCAATCCCGCCTTTTTCGTTGCTACGGGGGAGTTTACGGGAACAGTTTCCGGACTGGCCAGAGAGGAGGACCGAGACCAAGACCAGCAGCAATAGGGAAAAGCATATGCTTGCTCCTGCTCGCCGTGCTTTCTAAGTACAACCTCTAATTGCAGAATCAGACGGAGAGTCGATTCGGTAATCTCTGCCTGCATAAATAGGCTGCGGCGACCGTTACGGCCGTGATGCGCGCGATAGCAAGTTCGCGCCATGCTGGGCCGACGGTTCGCCGCACCACCTTCGTGCTGCCGTACATCGAGGTCCAGATATGATTCGCTCTTCGGGCCGACGCCAGACAGCCAGTCGTGAGCGATCTGGATTCGCGGCCGATAAGGGCTAGCTCAGACGTGAGCGCGCTCTGCACGAGTTATCGATGATAGACATCCACTGACTGGTAACTTCAGTGAATCGGAGTATTGGGCAATTGCATTTGGACTGGTAATTTGCCCGTAGGTTTTCTAATTTCTGGATGCTGGTTAGCATAGTTGTGAGCAATGTTCTCAACCTGACCCATGTTGACAATCCTCCGAAACTTGCGTCACTCCGTGCGCCAATTGGCTAAAAACCCCAGCTTCTCTGTCACCGCTATTCTTTCGCTCATTTTCGGCATTGGCGGGACAGTCGCGGTCTTCAGCCTCACTGACGCCGTACTGTTACGCCCGTTGCAGTTCGAAAATGAATCTCGTCTAGTGCAGGTATGGGAAAAAAGAGCCGGCCGCAGCGTAACAGACGACCCGGTTGCGCCAGCCAATTTCGTCGAGTGGAGAGGTCGTAACCACGTTTTTACCGATATGGGTGGGGCCGCTAACACCATCTTTTCACTTACCGGAGACGGCCGTCCCGAACAGGTTGAAGCCACTGAAATCAGCGCTAATCTTCTGTCCGTGCTGGGCGTCAAGCCACTTCGCGGTCGCGGCTTTCGCCGGGATGAAGATCAGCCGGGCGCAAACCATATCGCCCTGATCAGTGCCAGCCTTTGGCGGGCTCGTTACGGCTCAGATCCACACATCACGACTAGGACCATCCGCCTTGACGGCGTGCCTCATTCGATCGCTGGCGTTATGCCTTTCGGCTTCACGTTTTACCGGAATGCCGACGTATGGGTTCCGCTCGCCCTATCGCCCGCACAGTTTCACGATCATGACAACCACTTCCTCCTCGTTTTCGGTCTGCTGCGCCCCAACACGACGCTTAGTGCCGCCACTCGAGACCTGGTCGCGGTATCGAAGCAACTGCAACAGGAATATCCGGCCACCAACACCGGCGTGATCACATCGACCGTGCTTCTGCGCGAACAACTAGTGGGCAAAACACGCGCGGCCATTGTCGTCCTTGTCGTTGGCGTGCTCGCCATCCTTCTTACCACCTGCGCCAATATTTCGGGTCTCTTGATTGCGCGGAGTACGATGCGTGAACGTGAATTCACTATTAAGGCTGCGCTCGGCGCCTCGCGCCTCACACTGTTCTATGAGCATCTCCTAGAGAGTTTCGCGCTTTCAGTCTGCGGGACAGTCGCAGGCGTCTTTCTTGCAATTGCGTGCTTGCCGCTTCTGCAACGACTTGTGCCCCCCAGCCTCAGCGCGTGGGCACACCCTGCAGTTGATGCCCGCGCTCTCGCGTTCGCAATCGTTATATGCCTGTTCACTGCGACTGCGTTAACGCTTGCGAGCCACCGCTTTGTCATAACAGCGTCCGACAGTGGCCTACGCTATGGCCGCGGGACGATCTCGGCAGACAAGCGCCTGCTGCGCTCGATTCTGGTTGGCAGTCAAATCGCGCTGACGACTGTTATCCTCATTGCGACCGGCCTCCTCGGCGACACTTTTTATAAGCTCGCCCATACCGACCTCGGATTCAACCCCGAGCACGTCTTGACCATGCGAACCGAACTGCCCGGTTCCGATGTTTCTCGGTATCGCACTTTCGAAGCCAGAGCTACCTTCTACAAGCGCGTTCTCGATGGCGTGAGACAACTTCCTGGTGTCGTCTCTGCCGGCTACACCACCTTTCTTCCTCTTACCGGCGCCGGGGGCGCCATGGGCCTTCTCCAGGAGGGTGCTCCGCCTCCCGCACCAGGTCAATGGAGCTATGCCGCAGCGCGTGTCGTTACGCCGGATTACTTCCGGGCAATCGGCTCACGTCTAATCTCTGGCCGCTTCCTGTCGGAACGCGATAGCGGTTCGCAAATACCCACCGCGATCATCAACAACTCTGCTGCTCGCCAATATTGGCGCGGTCTCAACCCGATCGGCCGGCGCTTTCGCTTCGATGACCCACGATTGCCTTTCTTCACCGTTGTGGGCGTAATTGCCGATCTGCGCGCCAATATCCAAGCGCCACCCTCTCCTGAGGTGTATCTCTCGGCGGTCGAAGACTTACCTGTCGAGAGATATTTTTATCCGCGCGATCTCGCAATCCGTGTTGCCGGCGATCCTGCCAGTTACGCGACAGCCGTTCGTCACCGCGTTTGGTCCGTCGATTCGGAACAAGCCATCGCCAACGTGCAAACCCTCAGCGGAATTGTCGACGATCGGCTCGCGTCTTACAACCTGGAAGCGGAACTGTTCGGTTGGTTTGCGATAGCGTCAGTGTTGCTATCGTCTGTCGGTGTATACGGTCTTGTGAGTTACGACGTGGCGAACAGAACGCGTGAAATCGGGCTCCGCATGGCCCTTGGAGCCGAACGTAGAAGTGTCGTCGCCAGGTTCGTCGGGTCCGCAGCGCGCCTCGCATTACTGGGCGTGCTGTCTGGATTCGTTGCGTCGTTCTCATTAATCGGCCTGCTGCGAAGTCTTCTATACGGCGTTGCCGGATGGGATGTCTCCTCGCGCATTCTTGCGAGTCTCGTCATTTTGGCGGTTGTACTTTCCGCTGCCTATCTGCCCGCACGCCGAGCAGCCCGTATCGACCCAATGAAGGCTTTACGCGCCGATTAGGGCCTCTTGTGCGTCTAATGATTCGCCACCCAACTTGACACGATTGAGGGTCCAATGGAAACTGTTGCGGGCGAGTTACAATCCGGTTTGCATCAGCGGCTTCGAGCTTTGGGAGACTGGCGCGGATGGACTGATCGCTTCATCGCAGGGCAGCTTCGACAGCTCCGACTATCGCCGTCAGCTAGAGGGTGGCGGTCCAGAATGATCCCGAGTGGCTCGTTTGTGTAGAAAGGTGTCCCATTGAGGCACAGCCTTCTATACATCATCACGATATTGCTTAGCACCTCGTTGCACGCATCCAGCGATTGCAGTTTGCAGCCAGCTTTCGATCAGCGGGATGGAAAAGGACTCATACACGTCTACAAAGGAGTGGCGGAACCCGGGTCCGGGAATGCCGAACCCTTGCTGTTCATTTCCAGCTTGAAAGTGAACACAGACGGAACTCGGATTTCGTATAAGGTCGATGATCCACGCGCTCAACACGGAGCGATAAACGACATCCGTAACGCGCTTCGCCAGGGCGCCACGATCGATCAATTCCAGGCCGCCGCGGCCCGCAATTGGGAGCCGGTGGACGACACCTGGAAAATCCTTAGCGCATCTGTCATTGAAAGAGATACGAAACTTCATAAGACTGGTAAACCTTGTGTAACGAGCGAGGGATACTTGGTTTCCAAGACTGCGGACGTCTCAGTTGCGGGCGGCTGGGCTCGCGATGGAGACTGCGACCAGAGTAAATGGATCGACGCATTGACGATCCCTGCTTTAGTATTGCCTATGTCCTCACCGTTTCAGCAACGCAAGGCACTAACGCGCAGTCTGGTGGTTGCGACGACCTTGAATCAGAAGCGAATCACCTACGCGATCGTAGGTGATGCGGGTCCTCCGCATAAGCTAGGCGAAGCTTCTGTCGAGATGAACCGAATTCTCAACGGATCGCCAGATGGAGCTATTCTGGCCAGCGCTGCAGACGCGGTGCAACACTTCTAAGCGCCGCAGTCCGTGGTGCTGATTTTTCCCGAGCGTCAGAACCGCCTTGATTATCCCGTCACTCCACAGCGAGTTCACGACTCAGCCCAGGCGCGCTTCGATTCCTGGGGCGGTGAGGAACGTCTCCAGGCCTGTGCGGCGCAAATAGGTTCGACTTTGCAGTAAGAGCTCGCTTGCGCTTCTCCGCTGGTTGCGCGACTGGCGAGCGTGCGAAACGACATAGGCTTGGCTCTCCCTCATCTCACTTGCAGTGGGAGCGCAGCAGTCCAACGCTGCAGGAATAAATCGGAATTTAAGCGGGTAGCTGATCTCGATGTTCAACTTTTGAGTGGCCGACAATGTTCCCACTGTGAGCGACCGGGTGAGGAACAACCGTTGCCTTCGTATTCGGCACGCAGCAGACCGATGAAAGGTTCAGCAGCGGAAAAGCGTGATATAAACTCGACAGTGACTGAGCAGCAGCTCTTCCTCTTTAGTTGCCTGTATCTGACCCTCCAGGCCGTCGTAGTCGTTCTCACGCGGGCCACGCTAAGGCGCCTCGCGGGCGCCTTAATCGGCGCCGCGGTCATGGGCGGGGCCGGCCTGGGCATCATCGCCATCGGTGAGAGCGCTCGATGGTGGCACTTTGTGATTACCTGGGAGCCGTATTTCCTGACACTGATGTGGCTAGGCGTGATCCCGTGCGGGTTCATCTTTCTGATCACGTGGCGTATCGCCCGCCGGTTTGGCGGGCGCGGTCTGGCAGCGGTTATATGCGTTGTCGCGGTCGTCGGACCGCTGCGAGACTTTTGGTACATGGCAACGCTCCTCGAGTGGGGATCCTACGCGGGAGGATTTGCGCCGATGCTCGCAACCTCCGGGGCATACGTCCTGCTGGGGATCATTGGCCACGGATCGATGCGGCTGGTCGCTGGTCCTGCCGCAGCGGATCGTCTGGCCCTCCGCTCATGGCGACCAGCCTGATCCTCCGCCGTTAGAAATGGGATTCCGAACCACATTTCGCGGATTGTGCAACGATGATGCACGATCCGGAAATTTATCGCTTATGGGCGCGCGTTCGCTCTGCCGGGACGGATGGCCACGATCACCTCATTGTTGTCGCGTTCACCGTAGCTTGGCGTATTCCGCCTTGAGTTGCTTGAGAATCGGGATGTCGCGGTCGGCGTCCTTCCAAGTCGTGAGGAAACGCTCGTACGCACTTTTCGCCTTGGCGTTGTCTCCCGATAGAGTGTATGCTCTCCCGAGTTGTAAGTGGCCAGCGCGCCGAGGGGATCAGCGTCAACGATCCCGCGATGGTCAAGGATTTTCTGAAACTCGGCGGTCCCTTCCGCATAGCGGCGGGCGGCCACAAAGGCCTGGCCCCGTACATAGGCAGAGTACAGAGCACCTAGATAGAAATTGAAGCTGAGCCCGTTCGGAGGCAGCTCATAGCGGAGAGCGATTTGCAGGCCACTCTACGCTGTCTGCGGGCTTACCGTGCTCCAGCGCCGATAACGCGCGAAGGAACCGGCGGCTACGTGAACTTCGCGAACGTATCTCCCGGGTACCGCTTTTCCCGAAAGAGCCAGAGCAAGAACGGCGCCGTATTCGACATCGCGGCCGTTGGAAAGCGCGAGTGCCGCCATCGCGTTCTTTTTCGCTTCGGCAGCATTACCGTAAAGCGCTTCCCACACCGCCGCTGTAGCCTGGCGAAGAGCGACAGACCAGCGATCGTCATTGCGAACAGCGTTGTTCTGATAAGGCGCCTCGGCACAACATCGTGTGCATCCCCGATGCTAAAGTGAATCCGCTGAGCAGTCGTGTAGTTTTTGTAAATGACTTGCGATTTCTAATTATGGATTCCGCTAGAGAAGAGACAGCGACTTTGCGGCGCGAGCTGCGGTTGAGAGATCTTGTCTTTTTCGATATCTGCGCGCTTATCAGCCTCAGGTGGGTTGCCGCGGCTGCACACGCGGGCCCGGGGTCGCTGGTTTTGTGGGTGGTTGCAGCGCTTTTCTTTTTTCTGCCTTCCGCGGTGGTGATCGCGAGCCTGTCGCGGCGATTTCCGGAAGAAGGCGGTATGTATATCTGGACAAAGCGCACGTTTGGCGACCGGCACGCATTCCTATGCGGCTGGTTTTACTTTCTTTCCACGGTTCTGTACTTTCCGTCGCTGCTGCTGGCGGGCATCAGCATGACTGCCTATGCATTTGGCGGCGTCGGGCTCCGTTTTGCCGAAGAGCGTGCGTTCGCGCTGCCGACCGCGCTCGTCGTGCTGTGGGCGGCGTTTGCCGCTAACTTTTTCGGAATGAAAGTCGCGAAGTGGATTTCGGCGCTGGGCGGAAGCTCGACTTTTGTTATCGGCGGGTTGATCGGCGTGCTGGCGATTGCCGCCGTTCTGCATTCCGGCAGCGCCACGCATTTCCACTTGTTGCCGGAGGCGAAGCTCGACACCCTGAACTTCTGGTCGCAAATCGCGTTCGCATTTATTGGGCTGGAGCTGGCGCCAGTGGTCAGTGGCGAGATCCGCAACCCACGGCGCGACCTGCCGCGGGCCGCAGCCATCAGTGGCGTCATCTCCGCAACCTTTTATATAGGCATCACGGCGGCGCTGCTGGTGCTGCTCAAGCCGGACGACATCAGCCCCATGACCGGCCTGGCGCAAGCGGGCGTGATGGGTGCACAGACCTTGGGAGCGCCGGCGCTTACGATTCTTTTGGGCGCGCTGCTCGGAATGGCGCTGATCGGGCAGCTCGACACGTGGATCGCCGGAAATACGCGGTTGCCGTACGCGATCGGAATCGATCATTATCTCCCCGCAGCGTTTGGACGCATTCATCCGCGCTGGGGTACTCCGTACGTTTCGCTATTGGTGCAGGGAGCGGTGGCGACCGGATTTCTGCTGATGGCGCAACTAGGCGAGACCGTGAGAGCGGCGTATCAAATCATGGTGGACATGATGGTAATCGCGACGTTCATTCCGTTCCTTTATATTTTCGCCGCAGGATTCCGATTCGCGAGCCGGATTGCGGCGGTGTCGGGGCTGGCGGTAACGGTTATTGGAATTGTTTTATCGGCACTGCCTCCGGCGGAAGTGGCGTCGACCGGGTTTTTCGAGCTGAAGGTGGTGGGCGGAAGTGTCGTTATCGGACTGCTCGGGTGGCTTGTGTTTCAAAGATACGAGCGGGCGCGGCGAATTCGTTCAGAAATTCTTCGAGCAGAAGATGGAAATGGTACACGCCATTTTCGCGCTTGACGGAATATCGACCGCGATCGTAAGTGCGGGACGCCAAGCCTTTCTGAACGTTTTCGCAGATACGAATGTCTTCCTGCTGAATCTCGTCGCTGAAAGCGACGGTTTCCGGCGAAACTTCCGCTGCGTAGTCTGTTTTGGGATACGTGAACCACTCGAAGACGGTCAGCGTCTGGTCGTGACCCACAGGAAGAATAATGTTGCTGCTGAGATTATCCGGATACACGTTCAGCATGAAATTCGGGAAGATCCAGAAGTACAAGGCGCGATTTGTTTCATCGGCCGCAGAGTAGCGGCGCGGCTCATCGCGGCCGGGGCGCGGCGGGCGAATGGGCGCATGTTGCGATGAGTAGTAGCGGAAGGTGTCGACGCGATAGGCATTGTAATCGAGCTCGCGGAAGAGCGATGGATGCGCGGCGGGCAGATGGTAGCCTTCGAGATAATTGTCGATATAGACTTTCCAATTGCAGCGCAGCAGGTAATCGCGGCGATAGGAGAAATGCAGCCGATCGACCGGGCATCCGATGGCGGCGACCTGATCTGGAATATTGCCGAGGACTTCGTTGAGCGGCGGCGCTTGGGAATCGACGTTCACAAAAACGAAAGGACCCCATTGCTCCACGCGCATGGCGGGGAGCCGCACATCACTGCGATTCCAATTTTCGACGCCTTCGAATTCGGGCGCTACCAGGAGCGCGCCGTCTAACGAGTAGGTCCATCCATGATAGGGACAGTGGAGAGATTTCGCGCAGCCGTTGCCTTCGAGAATGGTGGACGCGCGATGGCGGCAGACATTGGAGAACGCGCGCAAGATGCCGTCGTTGCCGCGCACGATGGCGCAGGGCTCGCCCGCGACTTCAGCGGCCAGGTACGATCCGGGTTGAGCGAGCTGGGCGGCATGGCCGATCGGCTGCCAAGTATGCCAGAAGATTTTTTCCTTCTCGGCGGCAAGGAAGCGCGGATCGGTATACCAGGTGGACGGAATCGTGCGGGCGGAGGAAAGACCCTCGCTCATCGAAAGGATAGTAACAAATCGCGGTGGGATTGGACAGCCAGCCCCGTAGAATCAGAACGTGCTGAGAATCGTTCGCGTGATGCGTTACGTCACGCCGCTGCGCGAAGGCGGGTCGCTTCCGGCGATTGTCGAAGGCGACGACGAAGGGTTGTACGTTCTAAAATTTCGAGGCGCCGGACAGGGTCCGCTGGCACTGGTCGCCGAATTGATTGCCGGAGAGATCGGGCGCACCCTGGAGCTGCGGGTTCCCGAGCTGGTGCTGATGGAACTCGACGAGGCGATCGGGCGCAATGAAGGCGATCCTGAGATTCGAGATCTGCTGATGGCCAGCGTGGGCGTAAATCTGGGAATGGATTTCCTGCCGGGCGCGACGATGTTCGACCCTGCCGCTGGAGATCGTGCCGATTCAGAAACGGCTTCCAAGGCGGTGTGGTTCGATGCATTCGTGACAAATATCGACCGCACAGCAAGAAATGCCAACCTGCTCTTGTGGCACAAGAGGCTGTACTTTATAGATCATGGCGCGAGCCTGTTCTTCCATCACAACTGGCAAGAGATCGACCAAATGGCTATCAAGCCTTTTGGCGCAATCAAGGATCACATTCTGCTTCCATGGGCGGACCGGATTGCCGAAGTTGACGGCGAACTGCGTGCGAAACTGACGGAACCCGTGATGAAGCAGATTGTCGAGGCGGTTCCGGCCTCGTGGCTTACAGGTGAAGGCCCGAGCGTCGAAGGCTATCTGGCCTATTTCAGAGAACGTCTTCGAGCCTCGCGATTTGTTGAGGAGGCTGTGCGTGCACGGGCGCGATTCGTTTGATTATGCGGTGGTCCGCGTCGTTCCCTTCACGGAACGCGAAGAGTTCTTCAATGCGGGCGTGATTCTGTTCTGCCCTCAGCAGAGATTCCTCGGAGCGCGCGTGCATCTCGATCCGGCGAAGCTAGGGGCGCTTGCTCCTCAACTGCAAGCCGAAGACGTACGGCAACGGCTGGATGCGCTAGTGAAAATCGGCGCAGGCGATAAGACGGCGGGACCGATTGCGCACCTATCGCAAAGCGCGCGTTTTCACTGGTTGGCTTCTCCGCGCAGTACGTTGATTCAAGTTTCGCCGGTACATTCCGGTGTTTGTGATGACGCAGAGACGATGCTGGAGCGTCTTTTTCGGGAACAGGTGCTGGAATTCACAGGGTGAACGTCAGCGGCACTTGGCGAGGATGAGTGTGATGTCGTCGCGCTGTTCGTGGGGGTTGAATTGGCGGACTTCCTCGACGATGGATTGGAGCAAGGCAGGTGACGGTAATTCGCGATATCGCCGGAGGGCCTGAATGAGACGCTCTTCGCCGAATTCCTCTTCTTCATGGAAAGATTCCGTGACGCCGTCGGTGTAGAGCGCGAGCGTATCTCCGGGCGACAGACTGCATTCACCGATGGAGCAATCCCATTCCTTGAAGAGCCCTAACATGGTCGCGGTGGAATCGAGCCGCTCCAAGGTGTTGTCGCGACGAAGAAGAAGCGCGGAGAGATGGCCACAATTGGCATAGCGCAGACGTCGCGCGGTGTCATCGTACTCGGCAAAAAAGAGTGTCGCGTAGGCGCTGTCAACGGTGTTGTCGTAAAAGAGCTGATTTACGGAGCGCAGGAAACGCTGCGGCTGATCGAGAGCGAGCGCGCATTGGCTGCGGAGATTCGCCTGCAGATTGGCCATCAGCAGGGCAGCCGCGATGCCTTTTCCCGCGATGTCACCGATGACTAACCCAAGGCGGTTTTGTCCCAGTTCGAGGAAATCGTAGTAATCGCCACCGACCTGGCGGGCCTGAATGCAGATACCGGCGTATTCGAGCGAGGTCAACGATGGGAGGGTTTGTGGGAACAGCCGAGCCTGTACTTGTTTTGCGATTTCGAGCTCCTGAGCGGCGCGGCGCTCGGATTCCAGCTTTTCGGCAGCCGCCCGGCGTTGTAAGTCGACTGCGTGACTTACTTCATCGAGACTTACAAGCTCGAACGAATTGCGATCGATGTCTTCGAAGCGGGTGAAAATGCCGCCCCAGATGGGAGGCTGCGCCGGTTGCTGCCGCTCATACTTGACACGGCGGAGACGGGGCGTGTGGCGAAAACGAACTCCGCGGCGGCTCCACTCGCGAAATTTCGCAGCCACATCTTCAGTGACCAGGATAACCTGCGTGGGGCGGCCGATGAGTTTGTAGTCGGGTGAATCGGGATCGGGTGCGATCAGAGTGAGGACGGCGGTACCATCCGGCGGAGACACGGCGACCCAGCGCCGGCCGGACTGGAGGCGGGCGTCGAAGGCCAGTGTGAATCCTAGTTTATCGAGGTAGAACTCGAGGCTGCGCTCCTGATTGCGAACGAAAATATTGACCGCGTGGATGCGAAGGTAGGGCGGCTGACGGTCTGGTCCGTACGATGAGGGAGGAGTGCTCATCGGCGTCATTATAGGTTGTTGGTGAGTGCGGACCCGTAGATCTGCTGATGAGCGGGCCTGAAACCCAAGGCGGCCTCGTGGTATCCCATCGAATAAGTCTCGCTTTAAAGCTGAAGGGGTTCTCTGTGCAAAGGAAGTACTGGTTTTCGAAAGTTAGTGCGCTTGTTTTGTGCGTTGTGGGTGCGGTGTGCCTATGGGGACAGGGAGACACGGCACGGCTGGAAGGTACGGTGGTGGATCAAAGCGGGGCCGCGGTCCCGAATGCGACCGTTACCGTGACGAATCAAGGAACGGGCCGACAGACGGTCGCGACAACCGATGCAACCACGGGGAATTTTGCCATTCCGGGGTTGCCTGTCGGGCAGTATACGATCAGCGTCGGGCTGACGGGCTTCAAGAAATATACACAGACGGTGCGGCTGGACCCTGGCCAGGTGGCGAACGCAAAGATCACGCTTGAACCGGGCGAAGTAACGGAAACCGTGAACGTCAGCGACCAAGCTGCGTTAGTGAATACCGCGACATCCGATATCAGCGCGACGATTAACAGCGCACAAGTAACGGACCTGCCGTTGAACGGCCGCGATTTTACACAACTGGCGCTGTTGAGCCCCGGCGTGAGCCGTGGAAACCCGACCAGCGCGGCGACGGGAGCCAATGGAAACGCGGAGACCTTCCGGTATGGCGGAGTCGGTGGAGCGGCCCTTTCCGTGAACGGGCTGCGGCCTCAGGCGAATAACTTTCTGCTGGATGGCGTCAACAACAACGAATCCCTGGTGAATACGATCGTGTTCTTCCCACAGGCTGAAGCGATCAACGAGTTCAATATCGAGACGAGCGTGGCTCCCGCGGAATTCGGGCGAGCGGGCGGGGCGGTTGTCAATACCGCGATCAAATCGGGAACCAACGAGGTGCATGGAAGTGCATTTGAATTCCTGCGAAATTCGGCGGTGGATGCGCGACAGACCTTCGCGGCGGCGAAGACGCTGTTCCAGCGGAATCAATTTGGCGGAACACTCGGATTTCCGGTCATTAAGAATAAGCTCTTCTTGTTCGGCGACTATCAGGGGACCAGGCAGAATCAGCCGTTGGAGCCGGGATTTGTGACGGTGCCGACGGCGGCGATGCGGACCGGGGATTTTTCCGTTCTGCTGAATCCTGCACTTTCCCGACTAAGTCAGGCTTATGTGATTCATGACGTTACGACGGGTGCGCCGTATCTCAATAACGTGATCCCGACGAGCCAGATCAATACTGTGGGGCAAGCCTACTTGAATGCATTCCCACAACCGAATCTGCCGGGGAAGGTTCAGCAGAATTATGAAACGAGCGAGCGGCAAACGCAGCAGTTCGACGACTTCGACGTGCGGGGCGACTACATTATCAGCGATAAACAGACCATGTATGGCCGGTTCAGTTTCGGACGCGATTCGTCGGCGACGTCGTCGGAATTCCCCAATCTGCCGGCTGGATTCGGGACCGGCACGAACTTTAATGACCCGCGCGGTGCGGTACTCAGCCATAGCTACGCGTTTTCGCCGACGGTGGTGAATCAAATCTGGCTCGGTTTTCAGCGGGACTATCTGGGATACAACCCGCCGTTCGGAAATGTTCCGGTTTCGGCGAACCTCGGGATTCCGAACGCAAATCGCAGCCCACTGCTGGGCGGTGGA
The DNA here is from genome assembly GCA_963722935.1 of uncultured Acidobacteriaceae bacterium. GTDB lineage: Bacteria > Acidobacteriota > Terriglobia > Bryobacterales > Bryobacteraceae > Bog-105. The sequence goes on from CAVROY010000008.1 coordinate 1,199,790, forward strand.
GCGCTGATCGGGGGCGGAGGCAGCCAGTTGGAATATACGGGAGATTACGGCTTATATGCGGTTCCGGAGAACACCTACGAGCTGAAGGACGGATTAACCAAGAGCACGGGTCATCATACCTTTAAATTCGGTTTCGATCTGATCTGGCGACAAGTGAATTACTTTCGGCCGGAGGCCGGTAAGGGATTCTTCAATCTGTTTTCCAATGGACAGGGATCAGGATCGACGGGTTATGAACCAGCGGACATTCTGGCGGGCTTCATGAGTAACTACCAGATTGGCGCGCAGAGCGGCTATTACGGAACGCGTAATTGGGAAAACGGGTTCTTCGCACAAGACGATTGGAAAGTTACTCCGCGACTTACACTGAATCTGGGGCTTCGCTACGACCTATTGACGTGGCCGACCGAGCAGTTCAACCGGCAATCTGATTTGAATATTGCGACCGGAACGGTGCTGCTGGCGGGGCAAGGCGGGAACAGCGGCAGCCTCATCCACAACGATTACAACAATTTTGCACCTCGGGTAGGTTTTGCGTATCAGTTAACAAGCGATGGAAAGACGGTGGTGCGGGGCGGGTATGGGATGTTCTATTTCCTGGATCGTGGCGGGATCAGTAATCAGCTTGGGCAGAATCCACCATTTGCAGGTATTTCGGCATATAACTACACGAACGGGTATCGGTTTACGATTTCGGGACAAGCGCCGCTCAACAGCAACAATCCGGCTGCGGCTTCAGCGGCTGCGATGCCGGCGCCGGGATTTCCGAATTTCGATCCGGCGAATCCGGTGAATCAGAGCTTCTTTGCGGCGCTGACGAATAACGTGAATTCGTACGTAGATGAGTACAACCTGCAAATTCAGCGAGAGGTGTTCAAAGATGCGGTTTTCAGCATTGCGTATGTGGGCGATATCGGCAAGAAGCTGATGTTCTATTACGATGGCAACCAGCAATTCTTCGGAGCGGCCCCCGGTGTGCGCCCGTTTCCGAACCTTGGCGGCGTTACGGTGCAGGCGTCTCGCGGGAATTCTTCTTACAACTCGCTGCAGACGCAATTTGAGAAGCGCATGAGCAATGGGCTGCAGTTGCGGACATCGTTTACGTGGGCGAAGGACATCGACGACAGCGACGGAGCGTTCGATGGATCGCTGCCGCAGAACTCGCAGGACTTCGCGGCGGAACGAGCGCTCGCATCCATCGATCAGCAGTATCTGTTCTCCGCGGATGCCTTGTATGAACTTCCGTTCGGGCGCGGAAAGACGTTCGGCAGAAATTGGTCGCGGCCATTAGACGAAGTTCTGGGCGGATGGCATCTGAACACGATCTGGACGGCGCAGAGCGGGCTGCCGATCAACATTACCGACAGCAGCAGTTACTTCGGAACGGAGCGGCCGAATGTGATTGGACCGCTTACTGTGATTGGAAACACAGGCAAGTGGTTCAATACGGCGGCGCTGGCGAGTCCACCGCAACTGGTAGTGAATGGCAGCGCGACGGGCGTCTATCTGGCGCCTGGAAATCTTGGCCGCGATCCGATTTTCGGGCCGGGTTTCTTCAGCGTGGACGTGGCGCTATTCAAGGATTTCGCGATTACGGAGCGGGTGAAGCTGCAGTTCCGCGGCCAAGCGTATAACATCGCGAACTCCCCGCATTTCCTGAATCCGGATGCGAATCTTCCGGATGGGAATTTTGGCAGGATCACCAGCACGCTTCTCGATACCGAGCGGCAGATCGAATTCGCGGCACGCATCACATTTTAAGAAGGCGCAGACAATGGAGTGATGCTCCGTTGGCTGTTGTTCGTGTGTGTTGCCGGATGTGGCTGGGCAGCGCCGGCTGTAACGAAAGCGGAACCGCCGAGCTGGTGGGCGGACCACACGATCAATCCCATTCGAATGCTGATACACGGGTCCGGATTGACGGGCGCGCGCGTGGAAGCGGCGTCGGGATTCACGGCGAGCGATGTTTGGGTGAACGCGGCGGGAACGTATCTGCTGTGCGACATGAAGATTCCCGCTGGCGTGAGACCTGGATCGTATCCGATGGAGATTCGTACGCGGGAAGGAACGGCGACGGCTCCGTTTCGCATTGAAGCGCCGCTATCGGCGGAAGGGCGCTTCCAGGGATTCTCGCAAGATGATGTGATCTACCTGATCATGGTGGATCGGTTCGCGAACGGCGATCCGTCGAATGACGATCCGGCGATTTCACGCGGCCTGTTCGGGAGAGCGAACAGCCACTTTTATCATGGCGGCGATTTTCAGGGAATTATCGATCACTTGCCTTATTTGAAATCGCTCGGCATTACGGCGATCTGGATTACGCCGATTTACGACAACACGAATCAGCCGAACGTGCAGCAGAGGGCGCACGGGCAGGCGATCGCAGATTATCACGGCTACGGCACGGTGGATTATTACGGCGTGGAAGAACATTTCGGGACGATGGAGTCGCTGCGAAAGCTGGTGGATGCGGCGCACGCGCAGGGAATCAAAGTGATTCAAGATCAGGTGGCAAATCACGTGGGGCCCTATCATCCATGGGTGAAGGACGAGCCAAAACCGACCTGGTTTCATGGAACCGCTTCCGAGCATGTCAATGAGACGTGGCAAATCTGGTCGCTGCCGGATCCGCATGCGTCGGGCGATTTGAAGAGGCGCGTGCTGGACGGGTGGTTTGCGAATGTGCTGCCCGATATGGATCAAGAGGACGCGGATGTGGCGCGGTATGAGATTCAGAATGCGCTGTGGTGGGTGGGGATGGCCGGATTCGATGGAATACGGCAGGACACTCTGCCGTATGTGCCGCGAACGTTCTGGCGGGAGTGGTCCGCGGCGTTGAAGCGGCAGTATCCGAAGCTGCGCGCGGTGGGTGAGGTGTTCGATGGGAATCCGGTTGTGCCGGCGTTTTTTCAGGGTGGCGTGAAACAGTTCGATGGAATCGACAGCGGCATCGATTCGGTGTTTGATTTTCCGAATCATTTTGGAATGCGGGCGGTGTTCGCGGAGGGTAAGCCGATGGAGAACCTTGCCAAGACGATGGCAGAGGACCGGCTGTATGCAAACGCGAATGTACTGGTGCCGTTTCTGGGGAATCACGATGTCGCGCGATTCATCAGCGAACCCGGCGCGAATGCGACGCAGTTGAAGCTTGCATTTACGTATCTTCTGACGATGCGCGGCACGCCAGAAATTTACTACGGAGATGAAATCGGGATGCGGGGCGGCGACGATCCGGATAATCGGCGCGATTTTCCGGGTGGCTGGACGGGCGATGCACAGAATGCGTTTGAGGCGGCGGGAAGAACCGCGGAGCAGAGTGCGATTTACGATTATGTGCGAAAGCTGATCGCGCTGCGGACGAAATCGAGTGCGTTGCGGCGTGGAAGTTTTGTCGATTTGGGAGTGACGGAGAAGACGTGGGTGTTTGCGAGAACGAGCGCGGCGGAGACGGTGATTGTGGCGTTCAATAATGGCGCGGCGGCTGAGACGATTACGGTTCGGTATCCGCAGGATGGTGAGTTTCGCGGGCACTTCGGAGTGGCGGATGGGTTATCGATTCGGGAGGGGCAGGGAACGGTGGAGTTGCCGGGGCGGTCGGTGGAGATATTTGGGTTGGTGAAGAAGTAGAGGATTAGGGCTTGAGTTTGGGTGTTTTGCGCGGATTTGGGCGGCGCGCTGGCGGAGGGGTTCGGCTTCGGCGGGGCGGTTGAGGGCGTAGTAGAGGAGAGCGAGATTGTTGAGGCTCTGGGCGACATCGGGGTGTTCACCTAGGGCGGCTTCGCGGATTCGGAGGGCGCGCGGGTGAAGAGCGGCTCGGCTTCGGTGTATTTGCCTTGAGCTCGGTAGAGAATCGCGAGGTTGTTGAGTGTCTTGCCGACCTCGGGATGGTCAGGGCCTAAGGCGGCTTCCGATATCTGGAGGTCGCGTAAGTGGAGTGCCTCGGCTTCGGTGTATTTGCCCTGGGTGCGATACAGCCCGGCGAGATTATTGAGGATCGCGCCGACGTCCGTGCCGTCCCTGCCGGAGAGGTTTTCGTATAGGGCGAGCGATTGCTTGTAGAAAGGTTCGGCTTCGGCGAAGCGGGCGCGCTCGTGGAGATAGAGGGCAGTGTTGTTCAGAAGATGCGCTGCTTCGCCAGATTCCAATCCAAGATTTTCGATGAGAGCTGCGGCGAGCTGCGCGGTGGGGAAGAAACCGTTCGCACTTGGGCCAAGTTTCGAACTCGGGCCACGGGAACACCTGGTTCATGGCGCGGAGACGCGCTCGGCCCAGAGGTGCTGCTCGGGTTCGGTCATTCCGGCTTTTAAGACGGTTTGGACAAGGCGGTGGACATCGAGCGTTTGATTTTCGGGATTGCGATCGCGGAGTGAAAAGCGTGTCGCTTCGCCAAGGGCGGTTGTGAATTCAAACGGTTTTCCGACGAGACTCGCGATGCCGCTCAATCCGGCTCTGCCGTGACGATCGAGCGCAGTGCGGAGCTTGTCCAATATCGCTTCGCGGCTGGCGAAGAAAGGATTTCTTTCGTAGGGCACGTTCCAGGGTGGGGCGAAATCCTGTTTGCGTTCGAGGGTTGGAAGAGGCTATAGCTTTTCGGCACGTGCGATGGGGGGGGGTTGGCCGAGCGGAGCTGCGGTTACGAATTGCTGGGCAGTGAGGCGGCCGTAGACCTTTTCGTATTCTGCGCCGATCGTGTACGACGTCGCGCTTTGGAGTGTGAGGGGAATATGTTAGCGATCGGCGCTGTAACATTTTCTGTGTAAGTTGTTTTGGGTTGGATAGGCTGGCAATTGGTGTTTTGGGGGACGGAGGGAGCCCGACGGGCGACCTGGGTTCCCCAAAAGATAGTGTCAACTAAATTGTGTAAACGGCTTCATCATAGGATGTGTTTGATTTAGCTGGAAGTCTTTGGGAAGCGAGCTTCCCAAAGAATGGCGAAGCGGTTGAGCGCCTCTTTCCAGCCTTGGATGGTGTGCCATTTCAGCGACACGTTGCGGAGCGCCAGATAGAGCAGCTTCATGGCGGCCTCCTCATTCGGGAACGATCCGCGCGTTTTAATCACCTTGCGCAAGGTCATGTTCAGCGACTCCACTGCGTTGGTTGTATAGATCACCTTGCGGACCTCCGCGGGGAACGCGAAGAACGGTGTGATCTGGGCCCAGTGGCGCCGCCATAGCGCGCTGATAGTGGGATATTTTTTATCCCAGCGCGTGGCCAGCGCGGTGAGCGCGTCTTCAGCTTGCTCGGCAGTAGCGGCCCGATAAACGGTCTTCAGATCGGCGGCCACTTGCTTGCGGTCTTGCCAGTTCACGTAATTCAAACTGGCGCGCGTGAGATGCACGATGCACAGCTGCACAGTCGTGTTCGGATATACGGATTCGATAGCTTGCGGAAAACCCTTCAGCCCGTCCACGCAGGTGATGAAAATATCCTGCAGGCCGCGGTTCCGTAGCTCGGTAAGCACCTGCAGCCAGAACTTGGCTCCTTCGTTGGCTGAGGTCCAAAGGCCCAGCACTTCCTTCTGGCCCTCCATAGTGATGCCGATGGCGACGTACACGGCCCGGTTTTGCACCTGCCCGTTATCTCGCATCTTGATCACCAGCGCATCCAAATACACGATCGGATACAGCGGATCCAGCGGCCGGCTCTGCCAGGCGCGCACTTCTTCCAGCACCGAGTCGGTCACATTCGAGATCAGCGTCGGACTGACTTCGACCCCATAGATCTCCTGCAAATGCGCTTGGATCTCGCGAGTGGTCATGCCGCGTGCGTACATCGACAGGATCTTGTCGTCGAAGCCGGCAAAGCGCGTTTCCCCTTTGGGCACGATTTGCGGCTCGAAGCTGGCTTGCCGGTCCCGCGGCACCTCGATCTCGACTTCGCCGAAATCGCCCTTCAGCCGTTTCTTGCTCTTGCCATTGCGCGAGTTACCGCTGCCGTAGCCCACCGGGTCATGCTTCTCGTAACCCAGATGCGTCGTGAGCTCGGCTTCCATCGCTCGCTCCACCAGCGCTTTCGTCAGCTGCTTTAGCAATCCATTCTCGCCGATAATATCTTCCGGCTTCTGATAGCTTGCTAGCAGCTTGTCCAGTACTTCCTTGTCGATCCCCATCGGTTCTTCTCAGTCTCTCTTTCTTCCCTCGAGAAAAACCGTTTACACATTCTGGTTTACACCCTCCCCCAAAACAGCGACGGTCATGCCTCCGGTCCCGACTGCGGTGGAGCTAAACCGTAACGCAAGAAAGAGGAAAGGAACAAGCTCCATGACACAGACTCAACCGCAGAATGCGGCCGTTTCTCCCGACTCGTCGGGAGATTCCAAAAATTTCAAGCAACAGCTGATGGATCGGGTGCGCGCCGGCGGCGGCACGAAGACCATCGATACTAAACAGCTTTTTCAGAACCTGGTGAAAGATACGCTCGAGGCCTTCCTCGAGTTGGAATTGGAAGAGCACCTCGGCTACCCCAAACACGATCCGGAGGGCCGCGGCAGCGGCAATTCCCGCAACGGTGGCACGCCCAAGACGGTGCGCGGCGATTTCGGCGAGGTGGAAATCGAAACACCCCGCGATCGCAACAGTAGCTTCGAACCCAAGATTGTGGTCAAGCGCCAAACCTCGGTGGGCAACTTTTCCGAAGCGATTGTCTCGCTGTATGCGCGCGGCATGAGTACGCGGGAGATCGAGCAACACGTGCAGGAGATCTATGGAGTAGAGGTCTCCCCGCAGTTTGTTTCTCGCGTTACCGAGCAACTGCAGCAACAGATAGCCGAATGGCAAAGCCGCCCGTTAGAAGGCGTCTATCCCATCGTTTTCGTGGACGGCTTGCGTGTCGCTGTACGCACCGACAAAGGCGTGCTCAAAAAATGCGTCTATACCGTTCTGGGCGTCAATGTCTCCGGTAAACAGGAAGTGCTCGGCTTATGGATCGAAGAAACCGAAGGCGCCCGGTTCTGGCTCAAGACCCTCAACGATCTGAAAGCACGCGGCGTACGCGACATTCTGATCTTGTGCGGCGACGGACTCACCGGCCTGGCCAGTGCCGTCGAATCTGCATTCCCGCAAACCGACGTGCAACTCTGCGTGGTGCATCATATCCGCAACGTGACCAAGTTCGTTTCCTGGAAGGATCGTAAACCGCTGTGCGCCGACATGCGCCCGATCTACTCGGCGCCCACCATCGAAGCAGCCGAACTCGCTCTCCAGCAGTTCGAGCAATCCTGGGGTACACGTTATCCGACGTCGGCGGCAGCTTGGCGTACTCACTGGGATAGTCTCACCACTTTTTTCCAATACCCGGTCGAGCTGCGCCGTATGATTTACACCACCAACGCCATTGAAAGCCTACATTCGCAAATGCGCAAAAACATCGCTACTCGCAAAATGTTCCCCACCGACGAATCCGTTATCAAAATCCTATTCCTGAACATTCGCAATTTCACCAATCGCTGGACCAAACGCCAGGGATGGGATGTAGTCATGAATCAGTTGATGGTGCTCTTCGGCGATCGACTCAGGACAGACTTGGTCGACACGCTGTGATTAATTTGCTCCACCCACTTACACGGTTCCCGTTACGGTCTCTAGCGATCTTCGGGTGCGAAGACGATGGGGATGAACTTTTTATTTCTGCCTTGCGCGTTGTAGAGTTCCTGCGTAGTGACGTGACCATCCCAGGTTCCTCCGAGACCGATTCCTTCCGTCTCATTTCCTTCGAAGCGGCGCAGATATGTCTCGGTGCAGGCGACGAGGACAAATTGCGATTCTTTGACTTGCTCCGTACACCAGATCGGCCAGCCTTTTTCGGGCGATTCTTCGTATTGATCGATCACGCAATCGGCGCCGTCGCTGCGCAGGTGCTGGGAAAGCACGAGAACACGATCAATGTGCTCGGGCGAATCGTGGCTGTAGCTGATGAAGACGCGCGGCATGGGAGCGTGCCCATGCATTATAGGTTAAGCGACTTCGCGGCGAATGCCGACGTCGGGATCGACGGAAATGCCGGGTTGGGCGGCTTCGCAGTTGTCGCAATTGTTGCAAGGACCGGTGAAGTTGTCGCCGAAATAGCGCAGGAGATGCTCGCGGCGGCAGGTGGAGGTGTCGGCGTATTCCTGCATGTGGCGTAAGCGCTCCTCTTTGTGCTCGCGGCGGCGCTCCTGCTCTTCGGAGGCGGATTGGGCGGCTTCGGTGAGGTCGGCTGTCTCGTCCATTTTCACTTCGCCGGTGGGAAGAACTTCTAATGCGCCGATGTCTTCGAGGCGATGGATGGCGCTGGTGAGCTTGCGATTGGAGAGGTGGACGGCGTCGGTGATCTCTTCGGGTTCGACAGGGCCTTCCTGGTCAGCGATCGCGGAGGCGACTTGCTCGACTTCGCCGGGCGAGAGCTTGCCTTCCGTGCTTTTGTAACTGGCGATCCCAAGATCTTCACGGCGGAAGAAGAGGACGGCTTCCGATTTTTCGCCGTCGCGACCGGCGCGGCCGATTTCCTGATAATAGGCATCGAGCGATTCCGGAATATCGAAGTGATAGACGAAGCGGATGTCGGCTTTATCGATGCCCATGCCGAAGGCGTTGGTGGCGACGATCACTTCGGCGTTGCCGGACATGAATCGATCCTGAATATGGTCGCGGTCTAAGGCTTTGAGACCGCCGTGATAGAAGAGCGCCTGGATGCCCTCTTCGTCTAGACGACTCATGATCTCTTCGGCCATTTTGCGCGTGGCGACATAGATGATGCCGGGCTTTTCAGCCCAGCGCACGCGATGGATGAGCGCTTCGAGCTTGTGATCTTCGGTATCGAAGTGATCGACGCGGAGGTAAATGTTGGGGCGATCGAAGCCGTGGACAAAGATCTTCGGCCGGTGGAGACCGAGGCGATCGACGATTTCACGACGGACTTCGGGAGAAGCGGTCGCGGTCATGGCGAGCACTTGCGGGTGGCCGAAGCGCTCAATGGCGGGGCCGAGCTGCAGATAGTCGGGGCGGAAGTCGTGGCCCCATTCGCTGATGCAATGGGCTTCGTCGATGACGATGAGCGAGAGGTTGGTGGATTCCAGCGATTCGACGGTTTCCTGCCTGCGGAGCTGTTCCGGGGCGAGAAAGATGAATTTGCCCCGACCCTCTTCGATTTTTTCGAGCGCTTCGCGTGCGGCGGCGACGCGCTGGGTGGAGTTGACCACGACGGCTTCAGCCTGTGAGCCGTTGGTGTTGATGGAATCGATCTGATCTTTCTGGAGCGCGATGAGCGGCGAGACGACGAGCACGGAGCCGGGGAGCATGAGGCCGGCGATCTGATAGATGGCCGATTTGCCGGAGCCGGTGGGCATGACGACGAGCGTATCTTTGCGGACGAGCAGGGCGCGGATGGCGTCTTCCTGGCCGGGGCGCAAACGATCGAACCCGAAATTTTTCCGGGCTACATCGAGGATGCCGGGTTTCTTTTTGGTCTTCTTCGTAGACCTTCGCGCGGTAGACATCTGGACATGGGATTGCCGGATGAGACGGAGTGTTTCAGTGGGGCGATGCGCGAGCGGAGAACGCCACGAGATAGTTGACAACGGCAACTATATTGGTTGACACTGTACAGATGACGGACGATATAGCGGCGTTTCGCCAATTCAACCGTATGTATACGCGTTTTATCGGGACGTTGCAAGAAGGGTTTCTCGATACCGAGTTCAGCTTGGCGGAAGGACGCGTGATTTACGAGCTGGCCACGCGCACGGCGCCGAAAGCCAACGAGATCGCGGAAGCGCTGGGGATCGATCCGGGATATTTGAGCCGCTTGCTGGGGAAATTTGAACGTGCCGGGTTGTTGAAGCGGAAAGCTTCCAAAGAAGATGGCCGCTCTACCGATTTGGGTCTTACGCAGCGCGGCAAAGCGGCGTTCCAAAAGCTGAATGCGCTTGCCGATGAGCAGGCACGCCGTATTCTTACAGAGTTGCCGCCGCGCGAGGCAACGCAACTCGTGCGATCCATGCGGTCTATCGAAGATATCCTTGTAAAACCGGAACGGAGCCGGCCCGCGTACGTGCTGCGAAGCCATCGGATTGGCGATATGGGATGGGTCGTTTCCAGAGAAGGCGCAGTTTACGCGGAAGAGTACGGCTGGGACGGGACATTCGAAGCTCTGGTGGCGCGCATTGTGGCAGATTTTCTTACGAATTTCGATGCGACGCGAGAACGCTGCTGGATTGCGGAAGCAGATGGCCAGAGCGTGGGCCACATTTTTCTCGTCAAACATCCGGAGGAGGCACAGACTGCGAAACTCCGGCTGCTGTTCGTTGAACCGAGCGTCCGCGGCATGGGATTGGGACATGTTTTAGTCAAGGAGTGCATCCGTTTTGCACGCACGGCGGGGTATCGAAAAATTGTGCTCTGGACACAGAGCATTCTGGTAGCGGCTCATCGGATCTACGAAAAAGCGGGCTTTCAGCTTGCAAAAGAGGAACCGCATCACAGCTTCGGCAAGGACCTGATGGGGCAGACCTGGGAGTTGGAACTGGTCTAATTACTGTGGGCGAAATCCCGGAGATAGGTCCTTAGCTCATCGCGCACCTTGCGGAAAACGGCGAGACGTTGTTCTTCAGAGCCTTGCAGGGCGGCGGGATCTTCGAAATTTTCGTGCAGGTGTTTCGCTGCGTTGAAGAACAGCGGACAGCTTTCCCTGGCGTTGTCGCAGACGGTGATGACGCAGTCAAAACGCTGACCATCGAATTCATTCACGTGTTTCGACCGGTGGCCGTCGATAACAATGCCGAGCTCGCGCATGACGGCGATTGCCTCAGGCCGGACGACGCCCGGATTCCTGCCGGCGCTTTCTACATCGAAGCGATCGCCTGCATCGTGACGTAACAACCCCTCGGCCATTTGGCTGCGCGCGGAATTGCCGGTGCAGAGAATCAGGACTCGTTGTTTGGGCATGCAACTGTCCCTTATGCCTGTTACGAGCAGCAGCCCGGTGCGCAGCAACGTGCCGGCTTTGTGGCGCGAATGAAGGCGCCCATGAATTTGCCGGCGACGAGAGGCGCGGTCGCGTCCACGTCCATGCCTTGCCCGGTGAGGAAGTGGCGGGCATCTTCGATGTCGTAGATGCGCGTCGGTTCGATCTCGACGGTTTCAAATCCGGTGGTGGTGAGCTTCTCGATGTACTCGGAATCGTGCAAGGCGCCAGCTACGCAGCCGACCCAGAGTTCTATGTTGCGGCGGATTTCTTGCGGTACTTCGCCGCGCACGACGACGTCGGAAACGGCAAAGCGGCCACCGGGCTTGAGTACGCGGAAGGCCTCGCGCAGCACCTGATCTTTGTCGCCGGACAGATTGATGACGCAGTTGGAGATGACGACATCGACGGTGTTATCAGGCAACGGGATATGCTCGATTTCGCCCTTGAGAAATTCGACATTCTCGAGGCCCGCTTTGCGCTGGTTTTCACGCGCGAGCGCGAGCATGTCGTCGGTCATATCGAGGCCGTACGCTTTGCCGGTTGGGCCGACGCGGCGCGCCGATAACAGCACGTCGATGCCTCCACCGGAACCGAGGTCCAGGACGGTCTCGCCGGGATTGAGCGCGGCGAGCGCAGTTGGATTGCCGCATCCGAGCGAGGCGTTGAGCGCCTGTTCAGGAATTTCTCCGGCCTGCGCATCATCATAGAGGTTCGAGGTGATCGGATCGCATGATGAGGTGGCCAAGCCGCTGCAGCAAGATGTCTTTGAGCAACAATCGGCCGGCAATCCCTCTCCGCTGACGACGCGACGCGCGGCCTCGCCATATTTTTCTTTAACGATTTCTTTCAGGTCCATGGTTCTCCTTATATTGAAAGGTGATACTCAACTGCAAACTTTGAGCAGCGTTTCCGGCTTGATCGCCTTGTTGCGTGTACAGCACTCGGCATACAGGAAACCAAGAAGCTCCTGCAGTGCTTCGGTGTTAGCGGAATACCAGAGGAACGTACTTTCGCGGCGCACGTTCACCAGATCCTCATTCTTCAGCTTGTCGAGATGATGGGAGAGCGTGGAGGCTGGAATGTCGAGCTCGGCGCCGATGTCGCCCGCGATCATGCCGCCGGGATGCGCCGACAGCAACAGGCGCATGATACGGAGGCGAGGCTCGGTACCCATCGCGGAGAACATGTCGGCGTAGCGCACGACGTCCGGCTCACTTTTCGGCTTAGGCACGGCTGGATTCCATAGTTCCATTATTATCGAATTAACGGTGCTGTCAAGCCTCGGGATTATTTAATCTGTTCGCTCCCGCGACAGTGGCGTGCCGTTTACGGTCACGAAGCCCCGGGGCGCAAAGCGGTGAATGGGCGATACCGGTCGTGGATTCAACGACCTACACAGATCCGTGAGCGGACCGGCAGTTGCTTAATTGGTAGTGAGGCCCATGCTCTCCACATTTGCGCAAAACGTTCGCTTCACGTTCCGGCAACTTGGTAAACGGCCGGGCTTCACGGTAACGGCAGTCCTGGTGCTGGGGCTGGGGCTGGGGGCGAACACCGCGATATTCAGCATTGTGAATGCATTTCTGCTGCAGCCGTTGCCGTATCCGGACTCGGGGCGCCTTACAGCATTGTTTGAGCGCGATCCGATAGGACCGCCCGGGAGTGACCCTTACAACTCAGTGTCCGCCGGACATTTTCTCGACTGGCAAAGAGAGTCGAGGAGCTTCGAGGAGATTGCCGGGGCGTTCGGCAAACCGATCAACTTATCGAGTCCGAAAAGCCTGTTCGAGCCACAGCGTGTAGACGCGTGTCTGTGCTCGCATACGGTTTTCGCGACGCTCGGAATTCATCCCATACTGGGCCGAGGATTCCGACCGGACGAAGACCGGACCGGGGCGGCTCGCGTAGCGGTGATCAGTTACAGCTTATGGCAACGCCGTTTCGGCGGTTCACCGGATGTGCTGCACCAGCAGATCCGGCTGGATGGAGAGAACAGTGAAATCGTCGGCGTGATGCCGCGCGGATTTGCGTTTCCGTATCGCACAGTGGATATTTGGGAGCCGCTACTGGCGAACATCACTCCCGAGGAGCAGCAGAGCCACGACTCACACTTTTTATTGGTGGTGGGGCGGTTACTTCCGGGCGTTTCGGTGGCGCAGGCGAGAGCCGAGATCGATGGATTTGTGGCGCGTTATAAGCAGGCGCATCCGGCGGAGGTGAGTGGAAAGGGAGGCAACGTGGTGGGATTGCAGGATTACCTGGTCCACGATGTGCGAACCTCCCTGCTGATTTTGTTGAGCGCGGTTGGATGCGTTCTGATCATCGCTTGCGTGAATGTGGCGAATCTGCTGCTGACGCGGGCGGCGGGGCGCACACGCGAGATTGCGATTCGAGAAGCGATTGGCGCGAGCCGCGGTCAAATCATCCAGCAACTTCTGACCGAGAGCATAGTGCTGGCGCTTGCGGGCGCGGCCATCGGTCTGTTGCTGGCGACCTCTATTACTAATGTGTTGGTTTCGCATGCGCCGAATGCGGATGCCGTGCTGCCGCCGGGTTCGGTTCCGGTGAGCCCGGTGGTGTTTGTGTTCGCGTTCGGGTTGGCGCTCCTGACCGGAGTGGCCGCGGGTCTTTTCCCGGCACTGCAATCGGCGAGAGCGGATCTGGCGAACCATCTAAAAGACAGCACGCGGAGTGCGACACCGAGCCGCGCCCAGGGGCGCTTCCGTAACGGCCTGGTTTCCGCAGAAGTTGCGCTCTCGCTGGTGCTGCTGATTCTGGCCGGTTTACTGGGGCGCAGCTTCGCCACACTTTATGAGGTGAGGCCCGGCGTGCGCGTCGATCATACGCTGGTGGTTGGCCTTTCCATACCAGACCCGACGAATAATGACCAGGCGAAGACCTCAGCGATTATCCGCCAAATTTCCGACAGCATGCAGCATATTCCGGGCGTGATCTCGGCGGGGATCACTTCCTGCCCGCCGGTCATGGGGTACTGCAACGACTGGGTATTCGACATCGAAGGACATCCGCTCCCACCGGGCCAGATGATGGATTCGATGATTCGGGGGGCCGATCCGAATTTCTTTACAGCCGCAGGCGTGCCGTTGTTGCGTGGGCGCACGTTCACGAGCGAGGACGGAATCGGTTTCGACCGGCAGCATCCGCGCGAAGGCGAGATGGTCATCAGCGAGTCACTAGCGAAACAGTTTTTCGCGGGCGAAGATCCGATCGGGAGGATCATCATCGTTGGGATCGACCGGGAGGTGAGCAAGCTGAGAGGGACTCCGGTTCCGCGTTATCGAGTGATTGGGGTGGTGGGCGACGTGCTTCCACAACTGGATGCGAAGATCCAGCCTACGTTCTACACGCCCATATTCGATGGCAGGCAGAACAATATCTACATCGTGCTGCATACGGCTGTGGAACCGCATTCGGTGAGCGCTGCTGTGCGGGATGAGATCCATCGCCTGAGGCCGGATCTTCCACTATTTCAGGTGCGGACGATGGAGGAAGCGCTGGGCCGCGCAGGTTCGGACCGGCGCTTTCAAATGCTGCTGTTCGGCTCATTCGCGGGGCTGGCGGTGGTGCTTGCGGCGGTGGGATTATACGGAGTTCTCTCTTATGGCGTGACGCAGCGCAGCAGCGAGATCGGGTTGCGCGTGGCGCTGGGCGCGAATAACTCAGCGGTGCGGGGTTTGATCTTGAAACAGGGAATGCTGCCAGCGTTCATTGGGGTTGCTGCAGGCGTGCCGATTGCGGCATCGCTGACGCGCGTCATGCAAACTCTGCTTTTCCATGTGGGACCGTTCGACCCGCTCACGTTCGTGGCGATCCCGGTGTTTCTGCTTGCGGTATCGGCGCTGGCCTGTTATCTGCCGGCTTTTCGCGCTACACGCATCGATCCCACGGTTGCGCTGCGAACGGAATAAGGCGGGAGAGCTGGAGATGCATGCAGGTGATTGCCTCCTCTTTATTGCTTGGCAGTCTGGCGCGGGACAGCGCCAAAGGAAAATCGGAGCCGTTCTGGGTAAAGGTGCCGGGCACTTTACGATACGAGCGATGTGTAGTATTTGCTGTGTAACTTTTCGATGGCTTCGAATAATTGATCGGAGTTGATGGGCTTTGAGATATAGCCATCCATGCCGGCGGCCAAGCAGCGTTCGCGGTCGCCGCTCATGGCATGCGCGGTCATGGCGATGACGGGCAGGTGTTCCTGTGTTTGCTTTTCCGACTGTCGAATGGCGTGAATGACCGAAAACCCATCCATCTCAGGCATTTGAATGTCGAGTAACAGGATGTCGAATCGATCTTTCGACAGCATCGACAACGCTTCGCGACCGTTATTGGCGACGGCTACGCCGTGACCTTTTTTCTCGATCAGCCGGACGGCGAGGGTCTGGTTGACGCGGTTGTCTTCGGCGAGCAGGATCTGTAACTGCTGGCGAGCTTCCTTAAGGTTTGCGGTATCGTCTTTTGCCACCGGCGAGGAGATCATTGTTGCCGCGCCGAGTGTGGTGCGAATGGCCTCGAGTAACTCCGCTATGAGAATGGGTTTCGTCAGGAAGGCGCCGATTCCCAGCTCGCGCGCACGGGCCGCTTCGGTGGAGGTTCCGCCTGAAGTCAATAGAACGATCCTGGCCGGATCGCAAGCCGAATTTCGCTTTAGGCGCTCCGCCACGGTGAAGCCGTCCATCTCGGGCATGTGCAGATCGAGCAAAATGAGCTGGACCGGCCGACCCGAGAGATGGGCCGCACGCCACGCCTCGAGAGCCGCTCTCCCGTTGTTGACAGAGGTTGGCTCCATTCTCCAACGGCTCAAGGTCTGCAGTAAGAAGCGGCAGTTTGTGGCGTTATCGTCCACGACTAGGACCGGCATGGCGCGCAGAGCTTCGGTATCCCATAAGGCCGGTTTGGACAAGGGCTCCTTCTGGAGTCCAAGACGCACGGTGAACTCGAAGATGCTGCCGGGCTCGCCGAGACGCGAACGGGCCTGGATGTTGCCTTGCATCATCTCCACCAGACGGCGGCAGATGGCAAGGCCCAGGCCTGTTCCTCCATATTTGCGGGTGGTCGAGTTATCGGCCTGAGTAAAAGAATCGAAGATGGCGGTTTGCCGATCGGCCGGAATACCGATGCCGGTGTCGGCGACCGAACAGCGCAGACAGACTGTATCTTGGTCCTGAGTTTCGGCATCGATACGGACTACGATCTCGCCTTCTTCTGTAAACTTGATGGCGTTCCCGACCAGGTTGATCAGGATCTGACTGAGACGGACCGGATCGCCGATGACGTGCTCGGGCACGCTGGGGCCGACGTCGTAGATCAGTTCCAAACCCTTCTGATGAGCGCGGAAGGCCAGCGGCTTCATGACCTCGCCCAGGTTTTGATAGAGTCCGAAGCCGACGTTTTCGAAATTGAGCTTGCCGGCTTCGATTTTGGAGAAGTCGAGGACGTCGTTGATGACGGTCAGCAAGGAGTCCGCGGAAGCTTTAACGAGGCAGAGATCGCTGCGTTGCTCTGGTGAGAGCGGAGTATCGAGGAGCAATTCCGTCATCCCAATGATGCCGTTCATGGGCGTGCGGACCTCATGGCTCATGGTTGCCAGGAAGAGACTTTTCGACTGATTGGCCGCTTCGGCGGATTCCTTCGCGAGTTGCATCTCCGCGGTGCGCTCGGCGATGCGCTTCTCCAATTCTTTTTGGCGGGCGTGCAGAGCGCGGACGCGGAGGCGATAGATGCCCAATCCGGCGAGCAGTACGGCGAGAACTTCCAAGACGGTAAACCAGGGCGTTTGATAGAAGCTGGCCTGTAGATGAACCGGCAAAGCGGCCGAGGCGGCGCTACAGGCCCGATAACGATCGCAAGCGATGGCCGCGAAGTGGTAATCGCCAGGCGGCAAGTTCGCGTAATAAGCCGTGCGGCGGCTGCCGGCCTCAATCCAATCTTTATCGAAGCCTTCGAGGCGGTAGCGGAACTGCAATTTTTCAGGAGTGGACAGATCGATGGCTGTATAGTGCAATTCGAGTTGATGGCGTCCTGGAGAAATACTCAAACGAGCAGCCTGGGGCGGAGTTTTGCCATCGACCACGGCTTCTTCGAGTAGGGCGTTGGGAGGTGGCCTGCTGACGCGCAATGCGGCTGGGTCGATATGTGCCACGCCATTGCCGGTGGGGAACCACATGGTTCCATCGCGCGCGCGCCATCCGGCGGGCTGGCGACCGAGACCGCCGAGAACCGCTTTGAGTCCATCGGCGAGATCGTAGGCGATGGAGGGCACGCGCTGAATCTTGCCGGCAGCGAAGTCATTCAACTGGCGTTTGGCGACACAAAAAATTCCATCGCCCGTATTGAGCCAAAGATGCCCGCTATCGTCTTCGAGGACGGAGCTGATGGCGCCATCCTGAAGGTTGTCGATGTTATTCAAGCTGTGGAACCTGCCGTTGTAGAAACGGACCAAGCCTCCGCCATGCGTGCCGATCCACAGAACGCCTTGTCGATCAAAATAGAGCGCCAACACCAAGCTGTTGGGCAAGCCCTGCGGAGTGGAGTACTGAACCGAATCGTGTCCATTCCAGCGAAAGATGCCGCCGCCGCCGGTGCCCAGCCACAGATTGCCGGCACGGTCTCCTGCGATGGCGCGCACGCACGGACCGGTGAATGGCCCAGTGAAGTTCGCGAGCAACTCTCCATTGCGAAACTGCGATAGACCGCTGCAGGTTCCCGCCCACATGTCTCCTTTGGGATCCTCATAGAGCGCGAGAACGCTGCTGGTGAAAGGCAGGCGGGTGAAGCGGTTGTTGCGATATTGAACGATTCCAGTGTCGGTACCGATCCACACGGTTCCCGCGCGGTCTGCGTACGTCACGGTGATACTGCTGTTGGCGGGCACACCGTCTTTCGCGCCGTAGCGGACGGATTCTCCCTGATGAAGACGCGTGACGTCGGTTCCCCCTGCAAGCCAGATGTCGCGGTTGCGATCTTCCGTGACGGACCAGATGTTGTGGCTGAGAGGCCCGGCTTCACTGCTGTAGGTGGGAACGCGTGCCGCGCTCAGGCGCGAGAGGCCGGCGCTGGTGGTGATCCAGAGATTACCGGCTCGATCTTCGAAGATGGCCTGGACGGCGCCGCCCAGTCCGTCCCCGGAACTGTAGCGGATCGCTTTGCCGCTATCGAAACGGTACAAGCTGGAATCGCCGGTGCCGATCCAGATGGCGCCGAGACGATCACTGGCAATGGCCGTGATGGAGTGCTCCGGGATGCCATACTTCGCTCCATACAGGACGAACTCGCCATTCTGATGGAGGAATAGCGAATCGCCGACCATGAACCACAAGCGTCCGCGGCGATCCTGCACGATTTTGAACAGACCGCTGGAGGAGATGCGCGGGGGCGCATTGTTGACCTTGAGAAATTGTCCACCTTTGAAGACGCGGAGACCTTCGTGGGTGACGATCCAGACGGCGCCATCCTGCGCCGGGTAGACGGCTTCGATGTTATCGTTCGGGAGCTGGGCGCCTTTTCCGTATACGGTGAAACGGCCGTTTCGGAAGCAATTGATTCCCTTGCCGGTGCCGATCCAGAGATCGCCATTCGCCGCTTGAGCCAATGCCCAGATGGTGTTGTTCGAAAGGCCATCGGCGGTGGTGTATCGGGAGAGGCGACCATTGCTCAGCCGCAGCAAGCCGTTTTCGGTGCCGATCCAGATATCGCCCGCGCGATCCGCAAAGACACCGGAGTAAAAGTCGGATTGGATCTGGCGGGTGTTCGGATCGTCGAAGCGCGTAAAGCGCATTCCGTCGAATTTGACGAGAGATTGATCGGAGACCAGCCAGAGATAGCCTTGGCGGCTTTGGGCGATTTCCGCCCAGGTGGGCGCTCCGTCGGCTACGGACCAAGATTTGAATACGAATTGGGAAGAGAGTTCCGTGGAGCGGGTGGCGGCTGGGAGATAGAGGGTCAGCGAGAAGGTGAGGAGGAGGGCGACCCTAGGCCAGAGGTGAGACAAGAGTTTAGGGCATTTTCGATTCAAGAAATTGCCGTAAGGGAACACAGTTTGGTCCTGCTGTTGGCATTGATGGCCGGTAACGCACAAAAAGGGCGCTACGCTTGGGCTGCGCACCAAGCTCAAGGAGCCTTATCGGCTGGAGGCAGGCGGGTCAGGATGGAGTCGTTGGGATCGGAGCGGTTGGGTGGGTAGGAGCCGGTCTGGATCCTCCTCGGTTAAGCCGAGGGCTTGCGATTGCCGGCGTCCGCGCTCGATGAGTTCTTGCCGATTCTTGTTCTCGAGATGTTTATCGACGAGCTTCCGCATGAACTGCCCGGGCGTGAGATGTTCCGCGGCGGCGGTGGTCTCGATCACGCGAATGAGCGGTTCGGGAATCTCTAAACGGACGCCCATAGAGTCTCGATTGATTGCCGCTCAGGTTGCATTCTCAGCTCGGCGGGCGACGATTTCGGCAACAGGGCGGCGATGCGCGGGGTCGCGCGAGGGTCCTTCGTACTCCCATAGAATTTCCCAGTCGTTGAAGAACCCGCGCAACTCGCCTGGCGCGGCCCGTTTTTCGCTCCATTGCTCGCCCGATTCCGGCGTGTGGGCGATTGCCACGACTAAGCCTCCCGGGCGAACCGCGGCCTTGACTTTGACGAACAGATCGCGCTGCAGGTAATAGGCAATCAGGATAAGGTCGAAGGTATCGGAAGGGATTTTGAAGTCCGGGGCGGTCAGGTCGGCGACTTTCGTATCCATATTAAGACCGCGCGCGGCAGAGCGCTGTTGCACCAGTTCGATCGCGCTCTTCGATCCGTCCACGGCGGTTACTGTCCAGCCTTGCTCGGCTAAATAGAGTGCATTGCGACCGGCTCCGCAGGCTAGATCGATGACCGTTCGGGGAGTGAGTTTCGCGGCGATCTCGACGAGCAGGATGGTGGGCGCATCTTCCTTTCCGCGGTCGCCTGAGCGGTACTTTTCATCCCAACCTGCAATATCCATCGCCCCATCATGCCAGTGCCGGTGAAAGTATTTTCTACGATCCCACAATATTTGAGGCCCGCGTCCGTCTACAGGAGTGGATGGAAGAAGTGCTGAGTCCTGACGGAGTCACGACCGAACAGAACCGGTGGATCTCCGAAACGATTGCGCGGGAACAGGCCCGCCTGCGCCAATTCATCCGTAAGCGCGTGCCGGACAGCGGCGACGCAGAAGACATTTTTCAAGAGGTCTTCTACGAACTGATTGTTGCTTACCGCCTGATGAAACCGGTGGAGCAAGTGGGTGCGTGGCTATTTCGCGTGGCGCGCAATCGGATCGTTCGACCTGT
The DNA here is from genome assembly GCA_963722935.1 of uncultured Acidobacteriaceae bacterium. Lineage (GTDB taxonomy): Bacteria > Acidobacteriota > Terriglobia > Bryobacterales > Bryobacteraceae > Bog-105. Next base: position 1,220,051 of record CAVROY010000008.1, read on the forward strand.
TTCGACGCAGACGGCCGGTGTTAGGGAACGATTCTGTGGCGACGGTTGACGATGGTGAGGCGCGCCGCTGGGAAGATTTGCTTCCGTCGCCGGATGCAGGGCCCGAAGCCGCTTACGCCCGCGGCGTGTTGTTAGAAGAACTGGATGCGGCGATCGACGATCTGCCGGAAGAGCAGCGCGAGGTTTTTGTGGCGCATGAAATAGAGGGCCGCAGTTTCAAGGAACTGAGTGCAGCAACGGGCATCAGCGTGAATACGTTGTTATCGCGAAAACGATATGCAGTGCTCCAATTGCGGAGCCGATTGCAAGCCATCTATGACGAATTGGAAGAGATTGAGGAGTAACAGATGAAAAAGCACCGTTTGTTGAAAGTTTTGAAAATTGGGTTGTTTGGGATCTTGGCTGTGACAGTAGTCACTTTCGTGGTGATGAGCCTATGGAATGCTTTGATGCCCGGCATCTTTGCCGTTCGCACGATCAGTTTCTGGCAGGCACTGGGACTGTTGGTGCTGAGCAAGATTTTGTTTGGAGGCTTCCGGCCACGTGGCGGAGGCGGACCGCGCTGGCGCCGGCGCATGATGGAACGCTGGGAACAGATGACGCCGGAGGAGCGCGAGAAATTCAAGCAGGGCATGCGCGGCGGATGCGGTCGCGGCCAAACCGCAGAAATGCCAAACAGAGGAGCAGAGGTGCAGGCATGAGTTCGGTCGCCTTCATCAGGACGCAACTGGCCGCTGCGATTGCCAGAGGCGTGCGGCAGTGCGTCGTGGTGGGGTCGCGGCCGCTGGCGTGCGGAGCTTTGGAGAATTCTCCCGATGGGAGCTTGCACCTGTTTACGGTGGAGCAAGAGGAACCGCTGGCTGAGAAACTCGAAACGGCGGCTTTTGACAAGGGGAAAGCAAGCCTGTTTCTGTGGCTGGGCGATGCCGGGTATCGCACGGTTGAGGCCGTCATGGGCGGCCTGGCGTTTATCGCGTCGCTGCCCAGAGGGAGCGAAGTGGTGTTCGATTATGCAGTGGAGCGCACGTCGATCCGGTCGCTGACTCACACGGCGCTGGACGCGCTGGCCAGCCGAATCTTGTCGGCCGAAAGCGTCAAATATCTGATTCAACCCCAAGCTGTGGCGGCGATGCTGCGTGGGCTTGGGTTTCGACAGGTTGTTGATTTGGCGGTGGAAGAATTGCCGGTCGGTGGTCATCTGGTCAGCGCAGTGGTGTAGTGGAAATTGCGGAAATTCGCGTGAGGCTGCACGTCAACGTCGCCCGCTCAGTTTCGGGCGGTTCAGACATAGGAAACGGCATACGCGAATTTCTGCAGGAATGTACTAAATCAGATCTTCTCTCCTTGACAGCTTAGGAAAGGTTGCACTATACTCCTGATTAGCTTAGGAGTGTGAATGTCCGGCCAGGCCCAGCTTCTTCCAGGAACGCTCGATCTTCTTATTTTGAAAGCAGTCTCTCTCGGCCCTCTGCATGGCTATGGGGTGCTGTTGCGCATTGGGCAAATCTCCGGACGAGCGCTGCTGATTGAGCAGGGCGCGCTGTATCCGGCATTGTTCCGTCTGGTGCGCCAGGGGCTGCTGAAAGCAAGCTGGGGCACATCGGAGAACAATCGCCGCGCCAAGTTTTACGAACTGACGGCGACTGGGCGGAAGCGTCTGCGCGAGGAGACGGAGGGGTGGAACCGGCTAGCCTCGGCGATTGCTTCCGCGCTTGCGACGCAACCGGAGGAAGTATGAGACTCCCGGATTTTCGCCGTTCTCAGCTGGACGCGGATATGGAGGAGGAGCTGCGGTCGCATATCCAGCACCGGGCGGACGATCTGGAACGTTCCGGCCTGCGGCGTGCCGAGGCAGAACGCCGAGCACGCATCGAGTTCGGCGGACATGTGCGGTTTAAAGAGGAATGCCGCGAAACTCTGGGCGGCAATTTTATCGAGACGTTGATACAGGATGCACGGTTCAGCGTTCGCGTGCTGCGCAAGTCTCGCGGTTTCGCCATTGCGGCGGTTGTGACGCTGGCGCTGGCGATCGGCGCAAATGCGGTCGTTTTTGGCATATTGGATGGGCTGATCCTGCGCCCGCTGAATGTGCCGCAGGCCGAGAGTCTCTACGGAACGGTGTACGGCGAGGATCTTGGTTTCCAGTCGTACCCCAGCTATGTCGATCTGCGCGATCGCAACCGCAGCTTCGATGGTCTGGCGGCATTTAAGTTTGCCTTTGCCGGGCTGGACACGGGCAAGGACCCGTTGCTCACCACCGGTTTTGGTACGACGGGGAACTACTTCGATGTTTTGAAACTTCAGCCGTATCTCGGGCGTTTCTTCCACAGCTCCGATGAACACGGGCCCGACAGCGCGCCGTATCTGGTGCTCAGCTACGCGTATTGGCACAGTCGTTTTCTGGACGACCGTAACGTAGTGGGCCGTGTGGTCAGGCTGAACAAGCATCCGTTTACGATCCTCGGTGTCGCCCCGCCCGGCTTCCGCGGGACGTTGTTGTTTATCTCTCCCGATTTCTTTATGCCGATCGTGAATCAGGCACAGGTGGACGGGGAAAATCTCCTGGACGCACGGGGAGATATCAAGGGGATCTTTGAGGCGTTCGGACATCTGAAACCGGGAGTGACGACCGGTCAGGCTGTCGCCGATTTGAACACGGTGGGCGCGTATCTCAAGAAGACGTATCCCAAAGAGTTCGATCAAAAGAATCCTTTGCTGGAACGCGTCCGGGGTCTCACTGCGTTTGATCATGCGGCGCGGGCGTTCCTGGCAGGCCTGATGTTACTCGCGGGGCTAATTCTGCTCGCGGCCTGCGCCAATCTTGGCAGTCTGTTTGCCGCGCGCGCGGCTGACAGATCGCGCGAAGTTGCACTGCGGCTGGCGCTGGGATCGAGCCGCAATCGGATTTTGCGAGGACTTCTTACCGAGGCGGTGCTGATTTCCCTCGTTGGTGGCACCGCCGGACTTCTGGGCAGCGTCGCGCTGTTACAGCGGCTGAGCGGCTGGCAGCCGTTCCCTGGCGCTCCCATCCATTTGCCAGTCAACCCAGACACAAGAGTCTACGCCGTTGCGTTAGTTTTGGCATTAGTAAGCGGATTGCTTTTCGGGATTGTCCCGGTGCGCCAGGTGCTCCGGACCGACCCTTACCAGATCGTCAAAGCGGGATCGAGCGGCCGGGCCGGGCGGCGTATGACGGTACGAGACGTGCTGCTTGCGGTTCAGATTGCGATCTGTGCCATTCTCGTCACCTCTTCCATGGTCGCGGTCCGCGGACTGGTACGTTCGCTCGACGCCAAGGTCGGTTTTGAGCCGCGGAACGCGATGATCGTAGGGACAAACCTAGCGATGGCCGGTTACACCGGCGAGCAAGTGCCTGCGACGCAAAAGCGGATGATCGCGGCGTTGGAAACGATTCCTGGCGTGGAGTCCGTGGGATTGGTGAATCATTATCCTCCGTTGGTTTACACCGCCGCGTTCAGGTCCAATGTCTTCAAGGAAGACGCCACAGATCTAAGGCCGTCGAATGTCGCTCTCACGCCCTACAGGTACGAAATATCTTCGCGGTACTTTCAGGCAGCGGGGACAGCCGTTTTGGCGGGCCGGGATTTCACCTGGCACGACGACAAAAACGCGCCTCCCGTCGCGGTAGTGAATCGAGAGTTTGCCGGCAGGATCTTTGGCAATCGGGCAAACGCGATCGGCGGATATTTCAAACTGCAGAACGGATCGCGCGTTCAGGTTGTGGGTGTTGTCGAAAACGGACAATATTTGAGCCTTACGGAAGATCAGCAGCCGGCGATCTTTCTTCCATTCCTGCAATCGCCATCAAGCGATACGTCATTAACGGTGCGGTGGAAGGGAGATCCGCAACAACTGGCCGGCACCCTGCGGGGTAAATTGCGCGAGCTGGATTCCGGGCTGCCCGTCGATATCCAGACGTGGAGCAGCATGCTGAGTGTTGTTCTGTTTCCGATGCGGGTAGCGGCGGTCTCGCTGGGTGTTCTGGGCGTGATGGGCGCGATGCTGTCGATCACGGGCATTTTTGGAATGGCGGCATATTCGGTGAGCAAGCGGCTGAAGGAATTGGGAATTCGGATGGCGCTGGGCGCGCAGCGCAAGGAAGTTTTGCATGCTGCGTTGGGACGGGCATTCAAGCTGCTGGCTTCTGGTTCGGTGGCAGGATTGGTTTTAGGAATTCTGGCGAGCCGGGTATTGGCTTCGATCGTGTATCAGGCCACTCCGCGCGATCCGGTGGTATTGGGCGGCGTGGTTGTATCGATGGCCTTGCTGGGTTTGCTGGCGACGTGGATTCCGGCGCAACGCGCGCTGTCGCTGGATCCTTTGACACTGCTGCGCGAGGAGTAGCCGATGTTCCTGGGCAAGTTTTTTCATCGTTCCGAGGTCGATGCGGAAATGGACGAGGAGCTGCGGTCGCACATCCAGCACCGCGCGGACGATCTGGAACGTTCCGGTTTCAATCATGCCGAGGCAGAGCGTCGCGCGCGTGTCGAGTTTGGCGGACGTGTGCGGTTCCAAGAGGAATGCCGCGAAACGCTGGGCGGCAATTTTATTGACACCCTGATGCAGGATGTGCGGTTCGGCTTGCGCGTGCTGCGTAAGTCTCCCGGATTCACCATCGTCGCGGTTTTGACGCTGGCATTCGCCATTGGCGTAAACGCCGTGGTTTTCAGTGTGTTGAATGCGCTGATCCTGCGCCCGCTGAATGTGCCCCAGGCGGAGAGCCTCTACGGAATCCAGCATGGGAATGAGGCTTCCTCGTATCAGTCGTATCCCGACTATCTCGACTTGCGCGATCGCAACCGCAGCTTCGATGGTCTGGCAGCTTATAACGTCTCTCCGGCCGGACTGGACACGGGTGACAATCCATCGCGCGCCTGGGTCGAGGAAGCGAGCGGAAACTACTTCGACGTGTTACGGCTTCAGCCGTATCTTGGCCGTTTTTTCCACGGCTCCGATGAGCATGGCGCGAACAGCGCTCCGTTTATCGTGCTCACCTATGAGTACTGGCACAGCCATTTTCTAGATGATCGCGGCGTAGTGGGCCGAACGGTTCAGCTCAATAAGCATCCTTTTACGATCCTCGGTGTCGCGCCGCCCCGATTTCACGGAACGCTACTATTTTTCAATCCCGATTTCTTTGTGCCGCTTGTGAATCAGGAGCAGATAGAGGGAGTTAATAACCTGAACGCACGCGGGAAGCGTTTGGTTTTTATGGTGCTTGGACATCTGAAGACGGGAGTTACTCCGGTGCAGGCGATTGCCGATTTGAATTCGGTTGGCTCGTATCTGGAGAAGACTTACCCGAAATACGACGACCAAAGGAGCTTCACACTGGCTCGTCCGAGTCTTTATGGCGACTATCTAGGACGTCCCGTAAGAGCGTTCATGACGGCATTGATGCTGCTGGCGGGAATGATTCTGCTGGCCGCATGCGCGAACCTGGGCGGTTTATTTGCGGCGCGGGCTGCAGATCGATCGCGCGAAGTCGCTCTCCGGCTCGCGCTGGGATCGAGCCGTAACCGCATTCTGCGGCAATTATTGACTGAAGCCGTGCTGATTGCACTCGCCGGAGGCGCTCTTGGGCTGTGGGGCAGCATCGCGCTGTTGCGTGGGCTGAGCCTGTGGCAACCATTTTCCAGATGGCCTATCCACGTGCCTGTCAATCCAGATGAAAAGGTCTATGGAGTCGCGTTGGTTCTGGCGTTGATGAGCGGGATTCTTTTCGGACTTGTTCCGGTGCGCCAGGTGCTCAGGACCGATCCATACCAGATCGTCAAGTCGGGATCGACTGGAACCCTTGGGCGGCGGGTTACGGTCCGGGATCTGTTGCTTGTCGTGCAAATTGCGATTTGCGCGGTGCTGGTCACTTCGTCGATGGTTGCCGTGCGCGGGCTAGCGCGCTCGCTGGACGCGAATTTCGGCTTTGAGCCGCAGAACGCGATGCTGGCCGTTACCGATCTGAACATGGCAGGTTACAGCAGCGAGCAGGCGCCCGCCATGCAAAAACGCATGATCGATGCGGTGGGAACCATTCCCGGTGTAACTTCGATCGGATTAGTAGATTGGCCATTGGGAAATGGCGGCGGCGTTACTTCCATGGTCTTTACCGCGAAAACGGCAGACCTGAAGCCATCGAATGCCGCTGCGAATCCGATAATGCTCAAGGTATCTCCGGAATATTTCCATGCGGCGCGCACTGCTTTGTTGTCCGGAAGGGCGTTTACATGGCATGACGACAAAAATGCACCGCGTGTGGCAGTCGTCAATCGGGAGTTTGCGCGCAAAATCTTTGGCTCCCCCGCAAACGCAATGGGCGGATATTACAAGATGCCGGACGGATCGCGCACGCAAGTGGTGGGCATTGCAGAGGACGGAAAATACGGGAACCTCGCCGAAGATCTACGGCCGGCGATGTTTCTCCCAATCCTGCAATGGCCGGAGAGTGAGACGTGGCTAATAGTACGGTCGCGTCGCGATCCGGAGCAACTGGGAGCAGCGGTAAGGAGCAAGCTGGGGACCCTGGATGCAGGGCTGCCTGTCTTTGTCGAAACGTGGGACAAGGAAATGGACACCACGTTGTTTGCTCCGCGCATGGCGACCATTTCGCTGGGTGTTCTGGGCTTGATGGGAGCGATGCTGTCGATCACGGGGATTTTTGGCATGGCGGCGTATTCGGTGAGCAAGCGGCTGAAGGAGCTGGGAATTCGCATGGCGCTGGGCGCGCAGCGCAAAGAAGTTTTACAAGCTGCACTTGGACGGGCTTTTCGGTTGCTTGCTTTTGGTTCGGCGGCGGGATTGGTCCTGGGAATTCTGGCGAGCCGGGTGCTGGCGCACATTGTGTATCAAGCCACTCCGCGCGATCCGCTGGTATTGGCTGGCGTCGTCTTGGCTATGGCATTGTTGGGCTTGCTCGCAACCTGGATTCCAGCGCAGCGCGCCCTGTCGCTTGATCCTTTGACACTGCTGCGCGAGGAGTAGCTCATGTTCTTTCCTAAGTTTTTCCATCGTTCCGAGGTCAACGCGGAGATCGACGAAGAGCTTCGCTCGCACATCCAGCACCGCGCCGACGATCTGGAACGTTCCGGCCTGTCTCGTGCCGAGGCAGAGCGCCGCGCGCGTATCGAGTTCGGCGGACATGGGCGGTTCAAAGAGGAATCCCGTGAAGCGCTCGGCGGCAATTTTATCGAAACTCTGATACAGGATCTGCGCTTCGCTTTTCGCGTCTTGCGCAAGTCTCTCGGATTCACCCTCGTTGCCGTTTTCACGCTGGCATTGGGTATCGGTGCAAATGCCGTGGTTTTTGGCGTGCTGAACGCGTTCCTACTGCGCCCGCTGAACGTGCCCCAACCCGAGAGCCTTTACGCAATCGAGCACGGCAGCGAGAAATCGACGGGGCTCTCGTATCCCGACTATCTCGACCTGCGCGATCGCAACCGCAGCTTTGACGGTCTGGCAGCTTCGAACACCTCTCAGGCAGGATTGGACATAGGCCAAAATCCGTCCCGCGTCTGGCTCTATGAAGTGAGCGGAAATTATTTCGACGTTTTACGGCTTCAGCCGTATCTTGGCCGTTTCTTCCACGCCTCCGATGAGCACGGCCCGGACAGCGCTCCGTATATCGTGCTCACGTACGCGTACTGGCACGCCCATTTTCAGGACGATCGCGGCGTGGTGGGCCGAACGGTTCGCCTGAATAAGCATCCTTTTACCATCATCGGCGTAGCGCCGCGTGGGTTCCACGGGACCGTGTTGTTTTTTTCTCCCGATTTCTTTGTCCCGATGGTGAATCAGGAACGCGATAGCCTGAACGCCCGCGGGACCATTTCGATGGACCTGCTGATGGGACATCTGAAGCCGGGAGTCACTCCGCAACAGGCTATTAGCGATCTGAACTCAATCGGCTCCTGGCTGGAAAAGACCTATCCCAAAACCGATGGCAACATGAACTTTGCATTGGCACGCCCAAATCTTTGGGGCGACGTCGCCGGGCCTGTAGTGCGGGCATTTCTAACAGCGTTGATGCTGCTGGCCGCGTTAATTCTATTAGCCGCGTGCGCCAATCTGGGCAGCCTCTTCGCCGCACGCGCGGCCGACCGCTCCCGTGAAGTGGCTCTGCGGCTCGCGCTCGGAGCGGGCCGGGTGCGCATTTTGCGGGGACTTCTTACCGAAGCGCTGCTGATCTCGTTCGTCGGAGGCGCGCTGGGGCTGTGGGGCAGCGTAGCGCTGTTGGGCGCGTTGAGTGTATGGCAGCCAATACCCAAATATCCTCTTCACATGGCTGTGAGCCCGGATGCGCACGTCTACGAAGCAGCCCTGCTGTTGGCATTGATCAGTGGATTGCTCTTTGGCGCAGTCCCGGTGAGACAGATCCTTCGCACGGATCCCTATGAGATTGTCAAGTCGGGATCAAGAACCACCGGTGGGCGGCGGATCACGATCCGAGACCTGTTGCTCGGCGTGCAAATTGCAATCTGCGCCGTGCTGGTCACTTCTTCGATGGTTGCCGTCCGCGGAATGCTGCACTCGCTCCAGAGCAATTTCGGTTTCGAGCCGAAAAACGCGATGCTCATGGACACAGATCTGAATATGGCAGACTACCGCGGCGATCGAGTACCCGCTATGCAGAAGCGCATGATCGACGCTATGAAAAAGATTCCCGGCGTGACATCTGTGGGATTGACCGATCTGCTGCCATTAGGTCCGGACACGAACGACTCGCTTGTCTTTACCGACGAAACCATCGATCTAAGGCCCGCCCATGCCGCTGCGGACACCATGATGTACAGCATCTCTCCCGAGTACTTCCGTGCGGCGGGAACAGCCCTGCTCCGTGGAAGGGCGTTCACCTGGCATGACGATAAAAACGCGCTCCGCGTGGCAGTAGTTAACCGGGAGTTTGCACGCAAAATCTTCGGCTCCGTACCAAAGGCAATCGACAGACATTACAAGCTGCCGGATGGTACGCGCGTACAGGTGGTAGGCGTTGTAGAAGACGGAAAATATGGAAGCCTCACGGAAGATCCGCAGCCGGTAGTCTTCTTCCCGATCCTGCAATCGCCATCGAGCGCGACGTTCCTCGTGGTCCGTTCCAACCGCGATCCGCAGCAACTCGCGGCAGCGATAAGGCGCACGCTGCGGGACCTAGACCCGGCGTTGCCTGGTTACATCCAGACGTGGGATCAGGCACTGCAGATCGCACTGTTTGGTTCGCGTATGGCGACACTGTCGTTGGGCGTGCTCGGCGTGATGGGCGCCATGCTGTCGATCACCGGCATTTTTGGAATGGCGGCGTACTCGGTGAGCAAGCGGCTGAAGGAATTGGGAATTCGCATGGCCCTCGGCGCGCAGCGCAAAGAAGTTCTGCAAGCCGCGCTGGGACGTGCCTTCAAATTGCTGGCCTTTGGTTCGACAGCAGGATTGCTCTTAGGAATTCTGGCGAGCCGCGTACTCGCGTCGATCGTCTATCAGGCCACTCCGCGCGATCCGCTGGTATTGGCCGCCGTGGTTGTAGCGATGGCGTTACTGGGCCTGCTGGCCACGTGCATTCCAGCGCAGCGCGCTCTCTCGCTCGATCCTTCCACACTGCTGCGCGAAGAGTAGCTCATGTTGCTCGCTACGCTTTTTCATCGTTCCCAGATCGACGCGGATATGGAGGAGGAGCTGCGTTCGCATATCCAGCACCGCGCGGACGATCTGGAGCGTTCGGGACTCGGTCGAGCCGAAGCGGAACGGCGCGCGCGCATCGAGTTCGGCGGAAAAGTGCGGTTCAAAGAGGAATGCCGCGAAACGCTGGGCAGCAATTTTATTGAGACTCTTATACAGGATGCGCGCTTCAGCCTTCGCGTCTTGCGCAAGTCACCCGGATTCACCATCGTCGCCATTTTCACGCTGGCATTGGCAATCGGCGCAAACGCCGTGGTGTTTGGTTTGCTGAACGGGCTTATCCTTCGCCCGGTGGATGTGCCTCAGCCGGAAAGCCTCTACGGAATCGAGCGCTCGGACGACGATAATCCGGTGCAATCGTATCCCGACTATCTCGACCTGCGCGACCGCAACCGCAGCTTCGATAGTCTGGCAGCCTATAGAATCACTGAGGCAGGGCTGGATACGGGCAAAAATCCATCCCACGCTTTCCTATTTGAAGTGAGCGGCAACTACTTCGACGCATTACGTATTCAGCCGTATCTTGGCCGTTTCTTCCATGCATCCGATGAGCGTGGCCCGAACAGCGCTCCTTATATCGTGCTCAGCTATGCGTATTGGCACACGCATTTTCAGGATGAGCGTGGAGTGGTGGGCCGTGTTGTTCAGGTCAACAAGCATCCTTTCACGATTGTTGGCGTGGCCCCGCCCAGGTTTCACGGGACATTGTTATTTGCCTATCCCGATTTCTTTTTGCCGATGATTAACGAGGAGCAGGTGGAGGGAAGGAATGTTCTGAACGCGCGGGGAACTGCCTGGATCTATCTGGCGCTGGGACATCTGAAGGCGGGAGTCACTCCGGCTCAGGCGATTGCCGACCTGAACTCGATTGGCTCCTATCTGGAAAAGACTTATCCCAAGGAACACGGGCAAATAAGCTATTCGTTGTCCCGCCCCAGTCTTTATGGCGATTTCCTGGGCCGCCGCGTACAGATGTTCCTTACGGGATTGATGCTGCTTGCGGGATTGATTCTGCTGGCCGCCTGCGCCAACCTGGGTAGCCTGTTTGCAGCACGCGCTGGCGATCGAAGCCGTGAAGTTGCTCTGCGGCTCGCGCTGGGAGCGAAGCGCAGGCGCATTCTGCGGACGCTATTTACCGAAGCCGTGCTGATTTCACTTGCCGGAGGCGCCATCGGATTATGGGGCAGTGTAGCGCTTTTGCGCGGGCTGAGCGTGTGGCAGCCAGTACCCCGATATCCGATATCTGCGCCCGTGAACCCGGACGCAACTGTGTATGCAGTGGCTTTGCTGTTGGCATTGGTGAGCGGAATCCTGTTCGGGTTGGTTCCGGTGCGCCAGGTGCTCAGGACCGATCCATACCAGATCGTCAAATCGGGATCCACCGGCGCGGTTGGGCGGCGAATTACGATCCGAGACCTGCTGCTAGTGGTGCAAATTGCGATCTGTGCGGTGCTGGTTACAGCATCGATGGTTGCGGTGCGAGGTCTAGTCCGTTCGCTCGACAGCAATTTCGGTTTCGATCCACGGAACGTGACGATCGTCAATACCGACCTCAGCATGGCGGGTTACAGCGGCGAAAAAGTGCCAGAAATGCAAAAGCGCATGCTGGATGCGATGCGGGCAATTCCTGGAGTAGAATCCGTGGGATTAATCGATTGGCCGCCACTAATCAGCGGCGCTTACAGCCAGTCTTATGTCTTTACGGACCAGGCGACAGATCTGAGTCCATCGAATGCTTTGGCTTCACCCTTCTCGTTTCGGATGTCACCCGAATACTTCCAGGCGGCGGGCACAGCCTTGTTAGCGGGCAGGACCTTCTCCTGGCATGACGACAAGAGCGCGCCACGCGTGGCAGTCGTAAATCGGGAGTTCGCTGTTAAGGTGTTCGGCTCTGCGGTAAAGGCCCTGGGCCACTTCTATAGGCTGGGCGATGGAACGCGCATCCAAGTGGTGGGCATTGTGGAGAGCGGAAAATATAAAAGCCTCACCGACAATTCGGCGCCGGCAATGTTTCTTCCCATCCTGCAATCGCCAACCCTGGCAACAAATCTCGTGATCCGGACCTCGGCTGAATCGCGCACGACGGGCACCAATCGCCCTGGGACCTTGGTTGAATCGCGCACAACGGGCACCAATCGCCCTGTGCGCTCGAATCGCGATCCGCGACAAGTGGCGATGGCCGTAAAGAATACACTGCGGGATCTTGATCGCGCGCTGCCTTACTACATCAGTACGTGGAGCCAACAACTGGACGACTTCACTCTATTTCCTTCGCATGTGGCGACGTTGTCTCTGGGTGTATTAGGCGTGATGGGCGCGATGCTGTCGATCACGGGCATTTTTGGCATGGCTGCGTACTCGGTGAGCAAGCGGCTGAAGGAGTTGGGAATTCGCATGGCGCTGGGCGCGCAGCGCAAGGAAGTATTACAGGCCGCCTTGGGACGGGCATTCAAATTGCTGGCTTTTGGTTCGACGGCAGGATTGCTCTTCGGAATTCTGGCGAGCCGGGTATTGGCTCATATCGTGTATCAGGCAACGCCCCGGGATCCGCTGGTATTGGGTGGCGTGGTTGTATCGATGGCGTTGCTGGGCTTGCTGGCTACGTGGATTCCGGCGCAGCGCGCGCTGTCGCTCGATCCTTTAACGCTGCTGCGCGAGGAGTGAGTTGGCTTTGAAAGCCGCCGTCTATACCAGATACGGCCCTCCGAACGTCGTTCAGATCAAGAACGTCGAGAAGCCTGTTCCCAAAGACAACGAGGTCCTGGTTCGCATCCATGCGACGACCGTGTGCGCGGCGGACTGGAGGTTTAGAAAAGCCGATCCATTCCTCATAAGATTAATCAACGGTCTTTGGAGGCCAAAGAAAATTAACATACTGGGCATGGAGTTCGCCGGAACCGTCGAGTCAGTGGGCAAGGTCGTGACCCGGTTCGGCGAGGGCGACCAGGTCTTCGGATCTACCGGGTCCAAGCTCGGCGCCCATGCCGAGTACATATGCGTGCCTGAGCATGCACGCTGGCCATAAAGCCGATCAACATGTCCCATGAGGAAGCTGCGGCGGTTTTGTTTGGCCGGAGGTCCGTATTGCACTTCCTGAGGAAAGCAAAGATTCAAGCCGGACAGAAAGTGCTCATCTACGGAGCGTCGGGAAGTGTAGGCGTATTCGCTGTTCAGCTGGCGAAGCACTTCGGCGCGCACGTCACCGCCGTGTGCAGCAGCGCCAATCTGGACCTGGTGAAGTCTCTCGGCGCTGAGGAGGTGGTCGACTATACCAGAGAGAATTTCTCGAGAGCCGGCCGGGTCTATCACATGGTCTTAGACACGGTCGGCAAGAGCGGTTTCTCGCGCAGCCTGAAATCGCTTAAGCGAGGCGGTTTCTACGTTCGGGTTGGGGCTCTGGACGAGTGTCGTCGATTCTTGGAGGGATGCTCCGAGCGATGTGGGTTTCCATCACAGGCACCGGGGAAATCATTAGCGGAGTAGCACGCGGGGCCGCTGGGGATCAGTCTTTTCTCAAGGGGCTCATCGAGGCCGGAGAGCTGAGGACTGTGATCGATAGACGCTACTCACTGGACGAGATCGCGCAGGCTCACAGTTATGCGGAGGCGGGACATAAGAAAGGACACGTGGTCATCGTCCTCGAACAGGAGGACAGGCGGACCTAATTCATCGTTGAGTACCGGCTTTTCCTCTCCGGCTTGTTCTCTCCTTGACAGCTTAGGAAAGTTCGATTAGACTCCTTAGTAGCTTAGGAGTGTAAGGAATTCTGCCCTCCCTGCACAACCAGAGGAAATATGAAATTCCTGCCTTATTTCCGTTCCATTGCCGTGAAGTTTTTCCACGATTCGGAGATCGACGAGGAACTTCGTTCGCATATGCAGCACCGGGCTGACGATCTGGAGCGTTCCGGTTTAAATCATGTCGAGGCAGAGCGCCGCGCGCGTATCGAGTTCGGCGGACAGGAGCGGTTCAAAGAGGAATGCCGCGAAACGCTGGGCGGCAATTTTATCGACACCCTTCTACGCGACGCGCGCTTCGCTCTTCGCATGCTGCGCAAATCGCCCGGCTTTACCGCTGCTGCCGCGGTAACGCTGGCATTGGGCATCGGCGCGAACGCGGTAGTTTTCAGCGTGCTGAATGCGCTGATCCTACGACCGCTGGATGTGCCACAGCCCGAGAGCCTCTACACCATCGAGCACTGGCGAGATCTGCCCCTGGCGCCCTCCTATCCCGACTATCTCGACCTGCGCGATCACAACCGCAGCTTTGACGGCCTGGCAGCTTATAACAGCGTTCGGGCAGGACTGGATACGGGCGGCGACCCCTCCCGCGCCTTTGTCGATGAAGTGAGCGGGAACTATTTCGACGTATTACGCCTTCAGCCGTATCTGGGCCGGCTCATTCACTCGTCCGATGAGCGCGGTCCGAACAGCGCCCCATATATCGTGCTCAACTATGCGTATTGGCACACCCATTTTCAGGACGATCGCAGCGTGATTGGCCGCACCGTTCAACTCAACAAGCACCCGTTCACCATCATTGGTGTTGCGCCGCCCGGGTTCCACGGGCCGGTGTTGTTTTTCTCCGAGGATTTCTTTGTGCCGATCATAAACCAGGAACAGGTGGAAGGACAGAATCGCCTGAACGCGCGCGGGAGCCCATCGCTTTTCATGACCATCGGACATTTGAAAGCGAGTGTCACTCCGCAACAGGCGATTGGCGATCTGAACTCGATCGGCTCGTATCTGGAAAAGACCTATCCCAAAACCGATGCCAAGATGAGGTTTGGATTGGCGCATCCAAGTCTTTTTGGCGACTTCGGCGCTGCGCCAACCCGGGCATTTCTCACGGCATTGATGCTGCTGGCCGGATTAATTCTGCTGGCCGCCTGTGCCAACCTGGGCAGCCTGTTTTCGGCACGGGCCGCCGACCGAGCGCGTGAGATTGCTTTGCGCCGCGCACTAGGGGCGAGCCGCAGCCGCATTCTGCGGGGACTCTTTACCGAAGCTCTGCTGATATCCCTGATGGGAGGCGCTGTTGGACTGTGGGGCGGGGTAGTGGTGCTGCGCGGGCTCAGCGTATGGCAGCCAGTTCCCAAATTCCCCGTCCATATGGCGGTGTATCCAGATGCACGCGTCTATGCAGCAGCCCTGCTGTTGACATTCATTAGTGGATTCCTCTTTGGCGCCGTCCCGGTGAGGCAAGTACTGCACACGGATCCGTATCAGATCGTCAAGTCGGGATCGACAAGTACGGGTGGGCGGCGGATCACCGTCCGAGACCTGTTGCTGGTGGTGCAAATTGCGATCTGTGCCGTGCTGATTACTTCTTCCATGGTTGCGGTGCGCGGATACGTGCGCTCGCTCGACAGCAATTTCGGTTTCGAGCCGCGGAACGCGATGCTGGTGGATACAGATTTGACTATGGCAGGGTACCGTGACGACCGCGTGCCTGCGATGCAAAAACGCATGCTGGAATCCATCGAGACCATTCCCGGTGTAATGTCCGTGGGATTTAGCGATCGAACGCCACTGAATGGGACCATGAGGTGGTCGCTTGTGTTCGTCGACGCAGTGACGGATCTGAGGCCGGCAAATGCCGCGGCTGGCGTCCCGACGTACAGCATTTCGCCCGGCTACTTCCGCGCGGCCGGCACAGCCATGCTGTCTGGAAGAGATTTCACCTGGCACGACGATCAGAATGCGCCGCGCGTGGCGGTGATCAACCAGGAGTTTGCGCGCGAAATCTTTGGTTCCGTAACAGGCGCAATGGGCAAGTATTACAAGATACAAGACGGAACGCGCGTACAAGTGGTGGGGATCGCGGAAGACGGAAGATATCAGACCATCGGCGAAGGCCCGCAGCCGGCGATGTTCTTTCCCATCCTGCAATCGGGATCGAGTGAGACATCTCTTCTGATCCGCTACGCTGCTGGTTCGCGCACAACGGCCACAAGCCGGTCTGTGCGCTGGGAGCGCGATCCGGGGCAGCTCGCCAGGGCCATCAGGAGTAAACTGCGCGACTTGGACCCGGCACTCCCTTCTTTCATCCAAACCTGGAATGAAGATTTGGGCGGAGCTCGGTTTGGCGCGCGTATGGCGATATTGTCGCTGGGTGTTCTGGGCGCGATGGGCGCGATGCTGTCCATAACTGGCATTTTCGGAATAGCTGCATACTCGGTGAGCAGGCGGCTGAAGGAATTGGGTATTCGCATGGCACTCGGAGCGCACCACAAGGAAGTGTTGCAAGCGGCGTTGGGGCGAGCTTTTCGGCTGCTGGCATTTGGTTCGGCGGCGGGATTGCTGCTCGGGATTCTGGGGAGCCGGGTGCTAGCGCATATTGTGTATCAAGCAACTGCGCGCGATCCGCTGGTATTGGCCGGCGTGCTTGTAGCGATGGGGTTGCTGGGACTAGTAGCTACGTGGATTCCGGCGCAACGCGCGCTGTCGCTGGATCCTTTGATACTGCTGCGCGAGGAATGATGCAGCGTTACTGAAAGAACCTGAGGGCACCGACTCCCTTACGATCGCGGTTCAGAAGATGAAACGAGTCGCGATTCTCGCGATCATGCCGTTATCGTTTGCATGCAGCCTGTTTCCTCAGTCGGCGGACATACATTCCACATTTCATTCAATCTGATTTGGGTCGGTGTGATCGCCCTGAATGTGAAGAATGCTTCCGGACAACACGTCGAAGCGGGATGATTTTCAATTCTTCGACAACGATCATCCGGTTCCGAACGGGGCGGCACAAAGGAGTGCGTCTGAGATATCGCGCGGCGTATGTGCCGGTGCGCGATGGGATAGCGGCGGTTACGAGCCGTTCACGAAGAGATCCTGGCGCATGAAATAGCGTGAGAGCCTGATACCGAATCGCTTCAGTGATCGTTTCTCAAGTTTTGGTAGGCTTCGAAATCGATGATCCTCAATAATGCTGCCGGGGACGCGGATGCGTTTCTAAGATCCGAAGTCGAAGTGGGACGATTTCGAGGTGCCGTGCTGCTCACGCTCAAAGGCGAGGTTCTTCTCCGCAACGGGTATGGTCTCGGCAATGAAGAATGGCGGATTCCGAACGCCCCGACGACGAAATTCCGGATCGGCTCCGTAACCAAGGTATTCACCGCGGTCGCAGTATTGCGGCTGGTCGAGACCGGCGTTATCGATCTTAGCGGCGAGATAGGGCAATGGCTCGAAGATTTGCCCCAGGCGTGGCAGTCATTTACGACTCACCAGCTTCTAACTCACACAACCGGTTTGCGCGATCACCTAGCGATGCCCGCCAAGCGCAAGCTAAATCGGACTGGGGCCCGACCCGCGGATCTCATCGGTCTGATTGCAAGCGAACCGTTGCTGTTTCAGCCTGGAACGAGTCACTCCTACAGCAACACAGGTTATGTTCTGCTCGGCATGTTGATAGAGAAGGTGTCCAACCGATCCTATGCGCGCTATCTCGAGGAAGAGATCCTGCGTCCGTTGGATCTGACCACAACCGAGTACGATTGTCATTCACAGATTCTGCCGGAGAGAGCCTCTGGATACACGCTGCAAGGCACGGAATTGCAGAACGCAGAGTTTCTCGATATGAAGCGTTCCCTTCTCAGCCGGCGGTCTGGTTTCGACCGTTGACGACCTTTTACGGTGGAATACCATTCTGCACGGGAACGGACTCCTTAGCCGCAGCTGCTACGAACGCATGGTCACGCCATACCCGGAGACGCAGAAGGAAAATCTCCATTACGGATATGGTTTGTATATCACTAAGACCTCAGGCTACACATGCCTGTTACATAGCGGAGGAGTTAGTGGTTTCGTGGCAATGCTTCAATACTATCCGGAGTTGGGTGGCTCTCTTATTGTGCTCTCCAACCTGTTTAATCCGGTTGCTATACAGCCGGTCATCCAACGGCTCTCGGAGGTTATGGTTAAACAGTAAAATCGGGATGCCTCACGCGGGGCGACGCGATCGCTCCTTGTTATTGATGGGCGTGTCGTCCCGCCTCCTATTGACATTCTATAAGAGATTTGAGATTCTACTTATCGGCTGTCTATAGCAGAATGTCATGCGGCTGCGTCGTCTCTACCAGTCCTTTCGCAATGTTCTCCATAAGGAACGTATGGCGGAAGATCTCGATGAAGAGATCCGCAGCTATGTTGCGCTTCTGGCGGACGAGAAAGCCCGTTGCGGGATGGATCGCGACGAGGCGATGCGGCAGGCGCGCCGGGAGTTAGGCGGATTGGAACGGGTGAAAGAGAACGTTCGCGACGTGAGAGTGGGGGCTTCGGTGGATAAGTTGCTTCAGGACCTTCGCTACGGTTTTCGCGTGCTCAGGAGGAATCCCGGATTCGCGGCGATCGCGATCGCGACGCTCGCGCTGGGGATCGGCACGACGACGGCGATCTTCAGCGTGGTCGATGCCGTGATGTTCAAGCCGCTGCCTTTTCCGACCGCCGACCGCCTGATGCGGGTGCAGTCGATGATTGCCGCAACCGGTCACGGCGATGTTGCCTCGTATCCGGATTTCCTGGACTGGCGCAGCCGGAATCACGTGTTCGAAGGAATGGCTGCGTCCCGGATGAACGATTTTACGCTGATCGGCGCACGTGAGGCGATTCATCTCCAAGGGGCGGTGGTATCGGCGCGATTATTTTCTTTGCTCGGGGTACGTCCAGTAATCGGACGCAGCTTTCGCGCGGAAGAAGACAACCTTGCGACGGGGGGTGGCGCCGACCCGGTCATTCTGAGCCACGGTTTATGGCAGCGTGAGTTTGGCTCGGACAGATCCGTGTTGGGCCGCAGCATTCAGCTCGGCGACCGGCTATTTACGGTGGTGGGTGTCATGCCGCAGGGATTTCAGTTCCCGATTGACGCGGAGCCCATCGAGCTGTGGACGACGATCGCGATCGATACCCAGGGCGGCACGGGCGCCATGGCGGCACAACGCGGTGCGCACTATCTGGACGTGATTGGGCTACTGAAGCCGGGCGTCCAAATTCAACAGGCGCAAGCTGAGCTGGCTGGGATCACAAAGAGTCTCAATAAAGAGCACCCCGAGAACAGACCGCGCAGCGTACATGTTGTGCCGGAGATTCAGGGCCTCGCCGGTCCCATCCGCACGCCGCTGCTGGTGCTGCTGGGGGCAGTAGGCTGCGTTTTGCTGATCGTGTGCGTGAACGTGGCGAATCTTCTGTTGGCGCGGGCAACGCGGAGGCGCAAGGAAATGGCGCTGCGGGCTGCACTGGGCGCGAGCCGCGGTCGCGCGATGTGCCAATTACTGACAGAAAGCCTGACATTGTCGTTGCTGGGCGGTGGTTTGGGGCTGATGCTGGCACTTTCGACGCTGCGGTTGCTGATACGCTTCCTTCCCGCGCAAATGCCCCGTGTGAACGCGATTGGCTTCGACGATCGCCTACTGGGTTTCGCTTTTCTGATTTCAGTGACGTCGGGAATTTTCTTTGGCTTGGTTCCGGCGTTGCAGGTCTCCAAAATCAGCCTGACCGAATCGCTGAAAGAAAGCTGGCTGGGCTCAGGCGGGGAAGAGAAGGGGCACAGCCGTTTGCGGGGAGCGTTGGTGGTGAGCGAGATCGCGCTGGCAGTTATGCTGCTGCTGGCGGCGAGTCTGTTGATACAGAGCTTCATGCGTCTCACGCGAGTGAATCCGGGATTCGAGCCAGACCATGTGCTGACGTTTGAGCTGGATTTGTCCGCTACGAAAACAGGGCTGACCTCGCCGGCATTCTTTCAGCACATCGTCGAGCGAGTGAGCGCGATTCCTGGCGTGAAGTCGGCCAGCGTGGGAGCGTGGCTGCCGCTTACAGGGGACAACATGCGGTTGAGCATCGAGATTGAGGGGCAGCCTACTCCGCCTGGGTCGCGGCACATTGTCGATTTCAATGCTGTCGAACTAAATTATTTCCACACCATGGGCATCCCGTTCGCCGAAGGGCGGGATTTCACAGAACATGACAATTTGAAATCGACTGCAGTGGCGATCGTCAACCGGGCGCTGGCCCGGCGCTTTTTCGGTAATCAAGACCCGATCGGGAAGCACGTCCGTCCGGGCATCGGCAACGGATATGGCCCAGGCGAGCCGCCGATGCGAGAAATCGTCGGCATGATCGGAGATGTGAAACAGGGTGAGCTCGGGAGGGAAGCCGCACCCGAGGTTTATACTCCGTTAGCGCAGAGTCCGTTGCTGACCATGTTCGTCGTAGTACGCACGGCAAACGATCCGAGGACGATGGTCCAGGCTGTGCGGCGCCAGGTAGCGTCCTTTGACAAAAACGCGCCCATTTACCACGTGAAAACGCTCGACCAATACTTCGCGCAATCGCTGACGCTGCCGCGGCTGATTACTTTCCTGCTGAGCGGCTTCGCGGGGCTGGCGTTGATTCTGGCCTGCCTGGGAGTGTATGGCGTTGTCTCGTACATCACGGTCCAACGCACGCGCGAAATCGGGATTCGGATGGCGTTGGGATCCGGAAAGCGGGATGTTCTCAGGATGATCGTCGGGGAAGGTCTCAGGCCCGCTATCATTGGCATCGCGATCGGAGTGATCCTTACTCTCAAACTGACGCGGCTCTTATCGAGTTTGCTGTATGGAGTGACGGCAACGGACCCGCTGACGTTCGTCGCGGTCTCGGTCATTCTGATTGGCGTCTCGCTGCTGGCATGTTACATTCCGGCCAGACGGGCCGCGAACATCGATCCGATGCTTTCGTTGCGCCACGAGTGAGGGACCGGCGTTGACTGGACCGGACAATAATCGAACGGTCCCACTCACACTCGCAGCGTCGATGTTCCGCCCGCAATCGCATCGGGCACCGCATCAGGTTCACTCCACGCTATAACTGCCGACGGCAGCGATGTGGCAACGAGAATCAGCCCAAACAGGACAAACTTGACATACCTCGGACCGGGCAACCAGAACCCGCTATCCGATGCCAGCATGACATACACAAGACCAATACAGATCACCGCCTCCAATATCCGATATGCACGGACGAATGCCTGGTGGCGCATCATGGTCTGTCGTTCATCCCGGCTTACGAATAGACGCGAATCTCCCGGCAGACCATATTCCCGAAGTAATTTCGCCAGGGCTAACCAGCACACGCCTGGAATCAAGAACGCGATAGACATGAGACAGATATTGAGTTGGAACGCGATTCCAGAGCTGTTGCGTGTGCCGGCTGCAAATGCGCATCCTGCGATGTAGCCGGTGTACATGGCGAGGACGGCCCATCTTCGCCTTGACCTGGTATCGATCTTTATCCACAACACTTTTGTGTTGGTGTCCGTCATTCAACCTCCTGTGGAGTACAAATCCGCACTCATGGGCCGGAACGCCGTCCTAGAGAATATCGCTTCGATAGGAATCCCAAAGAACTCACTGATTCGAAACGCCAGTTCCAGACTCGGGTTGAATTCCCCACGTTCCAGATAGCCGATGGTTTGATAGCTCACGTCAAGAGACTGCGCCAGATCTTGACGGCTAAGACCTCTTTCGGCGCGAAGGACGGCGATCCGGTTGTGAAGCTGAGCTCCGCCCGTCCCGTTTCGCGCCTGCTGCATATCTGTGATCGTTTATACTATAAATTATACATTTCGTCAAATACATCTGCCGATGAGTTTGGTAAACGGAACTGGTCAGAACACGCCGAAGCGGCGTTTTGCGGTCGGATCGGCTTCAGCGGCCTGGGCTCGCAGTGGTTCGAATCTGCCCCGAAGAAAATAGATGAAGGCGTTGGTAGTTGTCGCACCAGTTGGTGGTTTGCCTTGCATGCCAGATTGCAACCAGGAGGTCGCACTCTGTTCGGCAGCCGTGTCTAACGGCGGTTGCGTCCAGAGCGATCCGAGCCAGCCGAACATTGCGCAGAGCCGAGGCCGCATGCTCGGGCCACCGTGGTCCGCACCGCGCACAAGCCGATATTCGTGAGAGAGATCATGGCTCCAGAGCTGTCGATGAAGGAATTCAGCGCCGTCGTGGGCGTTGAGGAAGTCATTGTCTGCCGCCTCAAGGTAGATTGCCAAGCGGGAATCGCGAATTTCGCGTGCATGCTTAAGCGCCCGGTTGACGGGGTTATTCGATTGCCAAACTAAGGGATCACGCGCGGGACCGATTAGCTGCGGTGGCCCTCCAGCCGAATGATGGAGACGATTGCGCGCTCCGACATCCGATTCCCGGAGCCCGGGTTCGAGCATGGGTTGCATGACGGCAACAGCGTCGAACAGATGCGGATATGCGAACGCAATCTTGAGCGCTCCGTACCCGCCACCGGAGATACCAGCGATCGCGCAACCACTGAAATTGAATGTGGAGCGGAGGTGCGGAAGGAAGTCGCTTATCAGAAACGAGTCCCAGCGAATCGGCCCATCGTGTTCTTCGACGTAGTAGTCGAGACCCGCGGTAGGCGTTGCGATAATCATGGGCGGGACGACACCGTCGCCCCACCAGGCATCGAATAGCGGCTGAAGATCGAACAGGGAATCGCGTGTACCGCCAGCACCCATGAGGAGAATGCACAAGGGCAGTTGCTCTTGTTTGTCAGCAGCCAGGACCGCGTACGGGACGGACGCAGGAAGGTGTTGCGACGAAATTTCTCCAAGGGTTATGGCGGAAGGCATCGCGGAACTTTCTTTTGGAATGATAGCGAGAGCCGCGTGAAGGCGGCTAGCGGTAATCGAGGTCTCTATAAAAGTGCTGGTGTTTGGAGGAACGGGCATGGTCGGCCAAGGTGTTCTCCGGGAGTGTCTGCTCAACTCCGATGTCGATGCTGTCCGAACTCTCGGACGGTCGGCCACCGGGGTCAAACATCCAAAGCTGCGCGAAATTGTTCATTCGAATCTGACGAACTATTCAGGAATCGAGGCAGACCTTAGCGGAGTTGACGCCTGCTTCTTTTGCCTTGGCGTGTCGTCAGCCGGGATGTCGGAGCCGGAATACGAATCCGTCACCTACGGCATTACGATCGCGGCTGCGCAGATTTTGTCTCGGCTGAACCTAGAGATGACGTTCGTTTACGTTTCCGGCGCGGGAACGGACAGTTCCGAAAAAGGACGGGTCATGTGGGCACGGGTAAAAGGCAAGACCGAGAATGCACTCTTGCGCCTTCCGTTTAAAGAGGCCTACATGTTCCGACCGGCGGGCATGCAGGCGGTACATGGAGAACGGTCCAAGACCACCGCATACCGATTCGCCTACAGCGTCATCAAACCCCTGCTTCCGTTGCTTCGGCGTCTTTTCCCGAACTACATATTGACCACCGAGGAGATTGGTCGCGCGATGATCCGAGTAGCAAAGTCGGGCGCTCCGAAGAAGATTTTGGAATCTGCAGATATTAGACAGATGGCCCGCCTCAGCTAACAGGGCGACGGCGTGAGGACGGCGCTCGTGTGAAGGTAACAAGGCTCCAACTATCCGGCGGCGCGTTTGGTAGACTGTCTGCTAGTAAATCGAATGGAAAGAAGCAGCTTTTGCAGGAGGAGCCAAAGTGGAATGCGTTCGTCGCGACCATTGCCAGGGTGATGAAGCCCGCTTGAGGGGAGATGGATCGTGAGATGGCGTTCGCGGCGGGCCGAGGAAGAGCTGGAGGAGGAAATCGCCGCGCACCTCGCGATTGAAATCCAGCGGCGGATCGAGGCTGGCGAAACACCGGAAAACGCAAGGCGAGCGCAGTGCAGGTGTTCGGCAACATGACCGGCGGGAGACTTTTTGGAGTGGAAGCGCCAGAACACCGCGTTTCAGGATCTGAACGCCTGGACCGACGGCTCCTTCAACATTGCGATCCGCGACCAACCCGAAAACATCGAGGCGCGGATCGTTACTCCCGGGCTCACGAGGATGTTGGGAACTCCTTTTCGTTTCGGCCGCGACTTTCTGCCGGAAGAAGGAAGACCGGGCGAGAACCATGTGGTGATTCTCGCCAATAAGTTCTGGAAACGGCTTGGCAGCAATTCGCATATTATCGGCTCGGCGATACGCATGCGCATTGGGAGCGAAGCCCGCTCGATTGTTCGTGCAACATCTGATCGAAAGTTTGTTGCTTGCAATGCTGGGCGGGGTGGCTGGCATTGGCGTGGGTTACGGAATATTGCAGGGATTGATCGCAGTGACGCCGCCCAACACGTTGCCGAGCGAAGCGGATTTAAGGCTGAATTTGCCGATCCTGCTTTTCACTTTAGCGGTGACAACGTCAGCCGGTCTGCTGTTCGGTTGCGCGCCGGCATGGTTTGCCGCACGCGCGGATGCGGCTGAAGCGCTGAAGGAGGGTCAACGCTCCGGAACCGGCGTAGGGCAGATCGTGGGCGTGATGCACAACGTGCGGGGCCGCGGACTTCGGCAAGATTTTCCAGAAATTTATGTTCCTTTCTGGCAAGCCGGTTGGCCGAGCGCGGGTATCGGGGTTCGCACCGGGCGCGACCCGGCAGCAATGACGAGCAGTATTGCCGCGGCGGTGCACGGATAGATGCGGAGATCGCTCTTGGGAATCTGCGCACCATCGAACAAGTTCGCGACGAGGTGCTGGCGAGCGATCACTTCACCGCAATTCTATTTGCCAGCTTTGCGGCGATCGCACTGTTGCTGGCGACGATTGGCATCTATGGCGTGATGGCGTTCGCGGCGGCGCGACGCTCGCATGAGATCGCTCTGCGAATGGCGCTGGGCGCGAGCAGAGGTGCGGCCATTGGTCTGATGGTGCGGGAGGGTGTGGCGCTGGCGTGCGCCGGAATGGGGCTGGGACTGATTGGCGCTTATTTTATCGACCACGTGATGCACAGCGCTTTATTCGGAGTGGGGTCGATGGACTTTGCCGCGTTTGGCGCAGTGGAGCTGATTCTTCTGATTGGGGCGTTATGGGCGTGCTATCTGCCGGCACGCCGCGCTGCATCGGCGGACCCGATGCAACTTTTGAGAAGCGAGTGATTCGGTTGGCTATTCGTGCCGGAGAGCGACCATCGGGTCGGTACGCGTCGCACGTCGCGCGGGGAAGTAGCAAGCGGCGAAGGCTACAAGGACGAGCACCACAGCGACACCGCTGAACGTCATCGGGTCGGTTGCGCTGACGCCATAGAGCAGACGCGCCATGAAGCGAGTCAACAGGAACGACGCGAATAAACCGACTGCTGAGCCGATCATCACAAGACTCATGCCTTGCCAGACAATCAGGCGCAAAATATCGTGTCGACGGCCGCCGATCGCCAGCCGTATCCCAATCTCATGCGTTCGCCGGCTCACCGAGAAAGAGAGAACGCCGTAAAGTCCGACTGCTGCGAGGGCCAGAGCGAGCGCGGCAAAGAACGTGAGAAGAAACAGATTGAACCGGTCGGGCGCAAGGGATTGTGTAAGGAGCAGATCCATCGTTGCAACATGATAGACCGGAACGCCCTTATCGAGCGAGGCGACTACGTCACGCACGGCCGAAAGCAGACGGGTTTGATTTTGAGTGCTGCGCAGGACCAGATCCATGTACCAGGCGCCGCGATAGAGCGCGTACATTTCCGGCTTGCTCTCGGTGGCCAGCCCAAAACTCTTCACGTCCGCGACGACACCGATAATTTCGCGCGGGTTTGAGCGCTCGTCTATGGAGACGATCTGCTGGCCAATGGGGTCTTTGCCGGGCCAGAACTTCTTGGCCATCGCCTGATTGATGACGATCGTATTTTTGTTCTTCGCATCAGCGGCGGTGAATGTGCGGCCGCGCAGCAAAGAAATCCCGAGCGTACGGAAATAATTCAGGCTAATGGCGCGCGCTTCCGCGGCAGGCACATGTGCCCAATCCGGAGTGTTACGCCCCACAATTTGGAAACTGCCCCAATCCGCTTCCCCGGTCAGGGGCATTTCTGTGGTTGCGGCGGCGTCCTCGACACCGCGAAGCGACTGAAGCCGTTCGAGTAGCCGGTCGAAAAAAGCCGCTGTTTGCTCGGTCTTGGGATATGCTGCTCCGGGAAGAGCGATTTTCAACGTGAGGAGATGCTCCGGGTGAAAGCCCGGGTCCACTCGATTCAGTTGAACGAAGCTTCTGAGCATCAAAGCCGCGGCGCACAACAGCAGAAGAGCCAGCGCCATTTCAGAGACGATCAGACTGCTGCGGAGCCGCCGGCCTCGCAGATCGCTTCCACCGCTGAGTTGAGTGTTCCGCAGCGCGCTCTGCAGACATTCACGCGACACTTGCAACGAGGGCACTAAACCCACATGAATGGTGGTCAACGTGGCGATTGCCGCCAGGAACGTAAGCACTGGGATGCTCAACTGAAACGATTCCATCCTGGGCAAATGGATGGATGTCAGCGAAACGATCAGCGCCAAACCCCATTTTGCGAGCACAACGGCAAGGAGCATGCCGATACAGACTAAGAGGAAACTTTCCGTCAAATTCTGACGGAGCAGGCGCATCCGGCCTCCACCGAGAGCCGTGCGAATCGCGAATTCTTTCTCTCGGGCCGAGGCGCGCGCCAACATCAGATTCACCACGTTGGCGCATGCGATGAGCAGAATGAAGCTGACGGCGCCAAGCAAAACAAACAACGACGTGCGGACATTGCCAATTACTTCATCGAGCAACGGTTGGGCGTGCACGCGCCAGTCCGCATCGGTATTTGGATAGATTTCTCCGAGATGTCTCTGCACGCTCGCAATTTGCGCTTCTGCTTGCGTGAGATTTACGGCTTGGCGCAAGCGTCCGAGCACGTGGAATGGATGCGAGACCCGGTCGTGTATCCCGAACTGGCCAAGCGTGCTCACGGGAACCCATATGCCGCAGCCTTTCGGGAAATCGAACCCCGGCGGCATCACACCGATGAGCGTGTAGTTTTCTCCATCGAGCACATACGACTTGCCGATTACGTGCGGATCGCCGCCAAACATGCCGCGCCAAAGCGCGTCGCCGATGAGGAAGATTTTTGCCCCACCGGGCGTTTCGTCATTTGCGGAGAAGCCATGACCGAGCGCGGGTTGAACGCCGAGAATGGTGAAGAAGCTGTTCGTCACGGTTGAATAGTGCGCGCGTTCCACCGAAGAAGGGCCGCCCAAAACGATGTCGTTCGAGGCCCGGATCAGAAAGTATGCGGCTGTTTCCTCGAAGACAGTATTTTTCTGTTTCCAGACGAGGTAATCCGGGTAGGGGACGCCTGTGCTATCTACTTTTCCGGGGGTGTATTCCGTGATGTCCAGCAGACGGTCTGCATTCTTGAACGGAAGCGGGCGCAGAAGAGCCGCGTCGACAATGCTGAAGATCGCCGTGTTCGCGCCTATGCCGAGAGCGAGCGTGAGTACCGCGACGGCCGTGAAACCGGGAGACTTACGCAGCATTCGCAGGCCATAGTGAATGTCCTGGAATAGAGTTTCGATAAAGGTCACCCCACGGGCGTCCTGGCAGTCCTCCTTGATCTGATCGAGATGGCCGAATTCGAGGCGAGATCTGCGCTCCGCTTGATCGCGCGTCAGACCGGACTGGACATACTTCTCAACCTGCCGCTCGACGTGAAACCGCAGCTCTTCGTCGAGTTCTCTCTGGATGGTGCGACGCCTGAAAAGGGAACGGAGACGAAAGTAGACATCGTTGGGTTGCACGGCAGGTGTGCTCCTCTTTCGCTTCTACATGAGAGGATACAGCATTTCTTGTCGAAGTGCAATGGGAGCGGCTCAGCGCCTGCCGAGGTCCGGCGAAGTACTGAATGCGCGGCAAGGTAGGCGTGAGCGTGATGCAGGTGAGGGAGATCCGGATCGGCATCTTTCCAGGCCGCGAGAAAATCGGTGTATTCTTCCGCGGCAGTGCCGGCGTCGCCGGATTTCTCACTGCTGAGGGCGATACCGTAAAGCGCGAAACCGGATCGTGGCCGCTCAAGTAACGCTTGTTGGTAACCACTTTTTGCGTCCGCCCAATCGTTGGCAGCCATCATAGCGGCCCCTTCGGTTTCACCCACGGGTCGAATGTAAGTGGGAGGCTCATGGTAGCCGAGCGCTTTCTCCCGTTGCGCGGCGTTCCGGAACAGGGCTTTCGCCTGGCCCGTCTGGCCCTCAACCGCCAGCAGGGAGGCCCGTAATTCCAGTGACATAACGGACAAACTATCCAGTAATGGTTGAAGCAGGGCATCCGGCAATACTTGCAGGTTTGGCGGCCCTGCATTTGTTTGTTTCATTGCCGGCATCCTTTGCATTCCCGGCGAGTTCTTCCCTTCCTGAGACATGCGCAATAATTCCGCATCGAACTGCGTGGACGACTCTTCCGCGGCCGGGAGATTGCGCGTTTCGACGGCCTGCATGCCGGAGGCAAAACCGCCAAGCTGCCGCGCAAGAAACTCGAGATTGGGGCCGGCGGGCGGGGCAGTCGCCTTTGCTGAGGCGATCACCTGTGGCCAATCGCCGGTCCGCAGCGCCACGGGCAATCGCGGATCGAGCCGCGTCATCGAATCGCGCGTTGAGTAAATGTAGAGTGTGGACTCCAGCTTGCCGCGTGCCGCAGTGAGCTTGACGGAGAGCGTGGCGGCCTTTTTCAGCTTGCCTTCTTCCATCAAATTCGCGATCGCATACATGAGGTTGTGCACGTAGTTCCAATCGTTATCGGGCTGGACGTGCTGGTCTTGCATGTAGCGCTCGTCGACCTGCATGGACGCGGAAAACGCCTGTTCCGCGCGAGCGTACTCGCCGATGCGGAAGAAGATGTGCCCGGGCATGTGGACCATGTGTCCCGACGCGGGCGCGAGGCTTGACAGGATTTCTGCGCTGTGGGAGGCCCGCTCGGGGTGTTCGGTGCCCTCGAGAGCGTGAATGTAATAGTGATTCGCGGCTGAATCTTCGGGGTGGTCCTTTAGGACGGACTGCAAGAGCGCCAGACGTTGCTCGTGATCGACAAATTGGGCCAGAAAAATTCGTGCCTGCGTATCGTTCGGATACTTGCGGACCAGCTTGCGCCAGAGCATGACGTTTCTAGCAGCGTTCTGTTGCGCCGCGCTCGCCTCGATGTAAAGGCGCTCGCGCTTGCTTGCGTGGCGCTCAAGCCTGATTGCTTTAGACAACGCCTGGCCGGCATAATCTTTGGCCGTGCTGTGATAAAACGACTCTGCCTTGTAGAGTCCCCAGTAGCACATGGCGCATTGCGGATCGACGCGAACAGCCTGCTCGAACGCGCGCGCCGACTCGTAATCCCAGAAATCGTGCAGCAGATTCAGCCCCTGATCAAACCACATTTGCCCTTCGGGCGTGGCGCTGATCTGGATGTGAGCGTTGCCTATGCCGCTCATCTTCCGCGGCGCGGGCAATTCGTCCGGAGGTGTTTCATTCTGCATTTCCATGGGCATGCCGGGCATACTCATTTGCGCTGATGCCGGGGGGAGCGCTGGATTGCAATTGAGCGCGAAGAGTAGGGTTAACAGGAAAAAGGAGGCGCCCCAACGTTTGCGGACGGGGAAGGGCATACGAGTTCCACGTTAGCGCGGGTTACTTATGTTTTGCGGAGCGATACCTCAAGGACGATCAGATCCTCTTCGATGCCGCCTTCGCGAAACTTTGTCTCCCGAAGGAATTGCTCGAATTCGCTCTTCGTGTATGCTCGCTTGAGCAGCATAAACCGAAACGTGAGTTTCGTGATGGCTCTGTTCATCAGGCTGAGGTTCATCGCCTCGACTGCATTCGCGATCGATTCCGTGGAAGCATCGCGGCGGAGGTCGATAATCAGCGCTCTTCCATTCGGTTTCAGCACGCGATACATTTCCTCGAGGGCGCCTATTGGGTCGGTGAAGTTTTTGAAGGCCGCACGGCAAATTAGAAAGTCGAACGATTGGTCGTCAAACGGCATGGCGGCGGCATTCCCGCGCTGGAAATCGACTCGCGCGTTCGCGGCGGCAGCATTTGCGCGGGCGATCTCGATGAAGGTCTTGCTGATATCCAGACCCGTGATTCGATAGCCGCCCAGCTTTGCGAGCTCGATCGCGAAATAGCCCGGTCCAGGAGCCACTTCGAGGACGCTGCTGCCGGCGGGAAGTTCTCCTGCGATGCGGTGGGCCAGTGCCTCGAAATTCTGCATAGATTTTTTGGTAAGCGCCGCATACCATTTCGCCACGGCGCCTTCCATCCCCAAACCCTTGTAGGGTTTTCCAGCGGATGCGGAAGCGTTCATAATCACGTTCTTTCACTTGCATGCTAACGAGGGTTGCGCGCTTAGGCCCAGTGTCATTCGGTAAACGCCGGGTCAGGATCGGCGAGTTGCGAAAACAATCGATGCTGTTGAAAAACTTTGTCTTGCGCGGCGCATTCGATCCCTGTAGGCCAATGTCCGGATCGCCCGTATTCCGGACGGAGCAGCCGGGTCCACTTCCCAGAGTGGACTTGTGGCTCGACGAGTGAATTACGCGGAATGGATTGACAAGCTCGACGGAGCCGGATATAGTTGGCCCAGTGCGCTAACAGGGCGTCTCCCACCCGCGGCAAGGGAAACATCCCACCTGTTTTTGTTTGAGACGTGCCGTTACCTTCTTTCAGCCTGGTATCAGCGGGACACCGGCAAATATGAAAGGAGGTCTTGTGACCCCGTCGAAGTTTTTACGCTCTCACTCATCCTTTGAGTCGATCCGGAAGCAGTCAAAGAAACTGGTCCGCCAGTCGGCCGCTGCCGACCCCGATGCTGTGGCCCGCATAAACGCCCAACTGCCGGCTCCGATCCTTCCTCTATCGCTGCGAGATGCCCAGCTTGTGCTCGCCCGAGAATACGGCTTCGCAGGCTGGCAGGATCTTCGCGCGGCGGTGCTCCGCCAGGAAGGCAAGGGCCTGGAGTGGGCCGCCGCTGAGGCGGAGCGCGCCATCCACGACAACAGCGTCGAACGATTGACGCAACTGGTTCGGGAGTATCCTGCGCTTCTATCGTGGCGTGGCGATTTCGGAGAATCGTTGCTCGGTCTTGCCGCCGGCTCGTTTGGGGATAGCGGCGATCCTTACCGGGAGCAGATGTTCACGCGCCTCAAATGCGCCGAGTTTCTCCTGGATACTGGGGCCATCGCGAATCCGGCGATATGGGAAGACGCAATTCGCGCCCGTGCCAAGGAAGTGTTGCAGCTCCTTTCGCGCAAGGGTGTTCTGCCGCATAGGCTCGATATTCTGGCGGCACTGGGTGACTACAACGGCGTGCAGGATTGTCTTGACGCAACGAGGGCCCACCCCAGTAATGACGCGGCCGCGGTGAGGCAGGCGTTGCTCTGGGCCTGCCGGTTCGAACATCGGGCGGTCGCCGCTCTCATTCTCAACCGTTGTATCGAACTCGACGGGGCTCTTGGAGAACGGGTGGAGAGATGGCGTGGGCGGAGCGGCTTCATCGACTACTTGGTCGAACATCCACAAACGTACGGAAGCCCTGGCAGACGGTTGTGAGCCCTTGGCAGACGGTCGTCATGGCCGAGCTTCTCAAGGCAAGCGATGAAGACAACCTCCAAGAGTTCACGCGGTGGCTGCAGCGAGAGCCGGATCTGCTCGGCGAATCCCGTGTCGCGCTGCAGGTGGAATTATTAGAGCATGCGGTGTTGAAAGATCGCGGGCCTTTTATCACCCGGCTGCTGGAGTTCGATCCCGCAGTCCTGCGAGGGGTGACGCGCCCTCCTTCGTCCGCGCTGGTGTTCGCTCTGGAATACGGGAAGGCGCATCTCGTCCCTCTGTTGACCCCGATTTGGCCGTTACCCGACGATCTCTGCCACGCGGCTGGCGTAGGGGACTTCTCGCGAGTGAGGAGTTGGTTTGATGAGGTTGGCCATGTGAGGTTGGGAAGCCTCAGTCAGCATTACCCCACCAACAACCCCTCCGTTTTGCGGAACCTACATTGGACTCCTGCCAACGCGCAGCAAATCCTGAACGTAGCGTTCGCCTGGGCGTGCATGAACCGGCAGTTTGAGATTGCGACTTTCCTGCTGGAGCGCGGAGCCAACGTTAATACGGACTGGAGTACGCACGAGCCTGCCAGCATTCTGCATGAGTGCTCCATCAGCGGGAACTACGAAGCGGCACAATTCCTGATCGACCACGGTATCGATATGACCATTCGCGACTATCGCTGGAATGCGACCGCGGAAGGGTGGGCTTACCACGCCGCTCAGGATAAGAAGATGGCGGAGTTCTTGGCACGCGCCGAGCGCGCCAAG
The DNA here is from genome assembly GCA_963722935.1 of uncultured Acidobacteriaceae bacterium. GTDB lineage: Bacteria > Acidobacteriota > Terriglobia > Bryobacterales > Bryobacteraceae > Bog-105. Next base: position 1,251,854 of record CAVROY010000008.1, read on the forward strand.
AAAGCGCAGTCCCTTTGAAAAGGGCACGATCCTGGCGCTCGGGTTCAACGATTGGTATGAATTCGGCCGCCCGGTTTGCGCGCTGGGCAGGCAAGCGGTTGGCCACCGAAGTCGAGTGGGAATACGCCGCGCGTGGCGGTCTGGAGCAGAAGCTGTATCCATGGGGCGACGAGTTGAGGCCGGGCGGCCGGCATCTGTGCAACATCTGGCAAGGAACGTTTCCCCTGTTCGACACCGCAGAGGACGGATATTCGGCACCTGCTACAGTTGACGCCTTCCGGCCCAACGCTTACGGGTTTGCTGGTCGGCCTAAGCGCCAGATGCTGCGACGTTCTGATCGTAGCCGGGCACTAAGGCGTGGTAAAGAAAGCCTGCTCTTCTGCACAAACCTCCAATAATCGAGCATATGGATGCTCGAAATGCTGTCAATCGATCACAATTTAGTTGACAGCAAGCAAATCCTCTGATAGCATCGATTCCGCCAACCTTGCTGGAGGGCAGAAACATGCTCCGAAGACTATGTTGTCCCCCGCTCTTGACGGTTTTCCTGGCGGCCATGCTACCCGGCCAAACCGTGACCGGATCGATGAACGGAACCATCACCGACTCAAGCGGCGCTGTAATACCGGGAGTCGCAATTGAAGTGGTGAACACCACCACCGGCGTTCATCGCCAGGCAGTCAGCTCGAGTTCGGGAAGCTATACCATTCCGTTCCTTTCACCCGGAAGTTACGAAGTCACAGTTCGGAAAGAAGGGATGGGGACAGAGACGCGCCGGGATGTCTCGCTTCTGGTAAATCAAAATCTGACGCTGGATTTTCAACTTTCGCCGGGCGCGGTTTCGCAAAACGTCCAAGTGACGTCGGAGGTTCCGATTGTAGACGCAACTTCTGCAACGCTTGGCCACGTCATTGAGCACCAGCAAATCGTGGATCTTCCGTTGAACGGCAGAAGCTTCACCCAGCTCGTGCTTCTCACACCGGGCGCAGCTCCGGCCGAGGCCCCTCAGCAAAATACTTTGATCGTCAAGGAGGGAGCGGGCTCCATCAGTCCTTCCGTGAATGGCCAGCGCGGGCAGCAGAACAATTTCACCATGGATGGCGTACTGAATAACGCTTTATACACCGACACCTGGGCAATTGCTCCGCCTCCCGACGCGATCCAGGAATTCAATGTGCAGTCTCATATGACTGACGCGGAATTCTCCATCTCTTCCGGCGCGAACATCAACCTGGTCACGCGTTCAGGCTCGAACCAATTTCACGGCTCATTGTGGGAGTTCTTCCGGAACGACAAACTCGATGCCCGGAACTTCTTCGATCCGCAAAAAGCGCCTTATCGCCAGAATCAATACGGAGTCTTCTTTTCCGGGCCCGTGCGGCTGCCGCATTTTAACGGAAAGGACAACACCTGGTTCTCCGTATACTGGGAAGGCTTCCGCTCGCGGCAAAGCGCCAGTTATTTTGCTACCGTGCCTACTCAAGCGATGCGTAACGGCGACTTCTCGGCCTTTCCGCAACAGTTATACGATCCATCGACAAGCGTCGCGGATCCGAACCATCCGGGCCAGGTGATTCGCCAGGCTTACAACGGGAACGTCATCCCAAGCGGCGATCTGAGCCATGCGGCGGAACTGACGCTCCAGAAATATTACCCACTGCCGAACTTGAACGTCCCTGCAAACGTCTTCCCGAATTATCAATTTACGGAATCAACCCAGACAAACAACGATCAGGCTGGCATCCGGATCGATCATCGATTCGGCGATCACGACTTTTTGTTTGGCCGCTTTAATCGCACCAATCCGACGCTGCTGCTGCCGGAATCGTTGCCGTCCTATCAATCTTCGTTGTTCAATGACGCGGACAACGCGGCGATCGGCTATGTTCACCTGTTCGGCGCATCCACCATCCTGAACGTGCACTATGGATTCACGAGAACGGATTTCGAGCAGTATGACGGTCCGGCCGGCACAAGTTTTATTCAGGCCACGGGTTTCGATCGCCTCAATCCGGAGCGCAATGGCGTGCCTCTGGGACTGCTGCTGAGTATTTCCGGCGGCTTCACTGGCGTCAGCCAGTTCGTCATTCCTAACGGTCCGCAAAAGAACCACGATATTCATGCCGATCTCTCCATCGTTCGCGGCAATCACACGATCGGGGTGGGCGCCATGGTGTACCACGTTCACAGCTTCGACGACGGTTGGGGCGTGAACGCCGACTTCGCGGCAACAGCCACTTCGCGGACCGGCGGCTTTGACGGCAGCGGTTTGGGAGTGGCGAGCTTTATGCTGGGCCTGCCGGATTTCCTTTACGGTTTTCTGGGCGACACCACCGCCAACCTGCACACCAACTGGTATGGCGGCTACATCCAGGACAAATGGCAAGTATCGCCGAAGCTGACCATCACGGCGGGGTTGCGGTACGATTTTGTGGCGCCTGCGACGTTTGCGAACAACAAGGTTTCCGGTCTCGACATGGATACCGGCCAGTTCCTAATTCCTTTCGCATTTCCTCCCGCTTTCCCGGCGCCTGACGTCCGCAAGACCTATTTCGACCCACGCTATAACGGCTTCCAGCCCCGTTTTGGAATCGCCTACCGCGCAACCGACAAAACCGTCATACGCACCGCGTTTGCCATGTTCGACGATCACAACAACTCTCTGGTGCAGGAGACCCAGGCGCTTCGGATTTCCTGGCCCTCCGGTTACGGCGTTTCGTCATTTGGCCTCAATCAGGGTCTGCCCACCATGACGCTCGACAATCTCCCGACGGCTTCTTCCTTCGACGACCCGTTGCATCCCTCGCTGGCCTTCAGCGCTAACCCGCGAAACAAAATTCCTTATGCGATGGAATACAACTTTGGCATCGAGCGCCAACTGGCGCAGTCCCTTGCCCTGAGCGTCGATTATGTGGGAGCTTTGGGCCGGCATTTATATGTCAACATGCCGGCGAACACGGCCGTCGATCCGGGCCCTGGATCTTACGCCTCGCGTGGGCAGCCGTTTCCGGCCTATAGTGCAAACATCAATTACTCCACAAATCTAGGGAACTCCAGTTACAACGCGCTGCAGGCCAAGCTCGAGAAATCTCTTTCTTCCGGATTAACGTTCCTGGCTTCCTACACCTGGTCCAAATCGCTCGATTCCGTCTCCAACGGCGAAGCCACGACGGTCGAGAACAACTACAACCTGCGTCAGGAATGGGGCCCTTCGGAATTCGATCGCCGCCATCTGCTTACGTTGAGCGGCATGTATGCGCTTCCAGTCGGAACCGGCAAGGCCTATCTCGCCACGGCAAACCCATTCGTGCGAGCGCTGCTCGGCAACTGGACCGCCGGAGGGATTCTCAGCTTTGTTTCCGGTGCGCCGTTCTCGGTGCTTGCCGGCGGAGATATCGCGAATAGCGGCTCCGGGTCGGGCCAGCGAGCCGAAGTAGTCAGAGATCCGAATTCCGGGTTCACGCAGAGCATACATGAATGGTTCAACACTCAGGCGTTTGCCTTGCCCGCTAATTACACCTTTGGAAATGCCGGTCGCGACAACATGACCGGCCCCTCAGAAACTAACTTTGATTTTGTGACGCTGCGGGATTTCCCGCTGACCGAGTCGTTGAAACTGCAGTTCCGCGGTGAGTTCTTCAACATCTTCAATCATGCTCACTTCGGTCTGCCGGACAACAACGTTCAGAGTCCTACGTACGGTCAGATCTTGACCACCACCGGCTCTCCACGAGACATTCAGTTCGCGTTGAAATTGATGTTTTGACCATGTGAAACCAATCCGCCAATCGCGAACAGCCCGGCTGATCTGCAGGATTTCGGGAATGCTGATCGCGCTCGCGCCCCCGGCTCTTCCTCAAGCGCAGGCCGCTCGAGCGGACGAGCTGCTCCAGGAGGCGAACCGTTTCCTGCAATTGAAAGAATACTCATCGGCAGCCGCTGTGCTGGATCGCCTTCGCGTCATGTCATTGCCCTCAATCGAAATGTTTCAAGTCGGCTGGTTGTACGGCCGGGCCCGGCGCTTCGATCTCGCTTTGAAAACATTTGAATCGGTTCCTGCCGGGATTCCCGATCGGGCGGGTCACGCCTATGCGATTGCACTGAGCGAATTTGAATTATCCGATTACAAGGCCGCAGTGGCGGCTCTGGCGCCGCTCGAAGCCGAACATCTATGCGACGCAACGTGCGCCAATCTTCTGGGAGTCTCCTGGTCCAAGCTGGGCCGTCCGGTAGAGGCGTATCGTGCCTTCCGCCAAGGAATCGAACAGGAGCCGCGGAACTTGGACGGCTACCTGAATATCGTTACGCTTCTCTCCGATAACAACGATCTGGAGGACGCCGCAAAGATCGCCTCGGAGGCTGTTCAGCGCTTTCCCAATTCCGCCCAAGCGCTGGTCGTCCGCGGTGCAGCTTTCATCGCGACTGGCCGTCTCGCCGAAGCGCACAGCGACTTTGCCCACGCAATCGAGCTGGCGCCGCACAGTGCGGATGCGGGATTTTTTCTGGCGCTCGTCGACTATCAGCAGGGCCGGCCCGAGAACGCGGCGGCGGAACTGCAGCGGGCGATCGACAGCGGAATCAACGATGCGGACCTGCATTACCTGCTGGCCGAATGCCTTTTGCGCAGCAAAAAGAGCAGAGCGGAGAGAGTGCGTGAGGAGCTCGACCGCGCGATCGAGATGGACCCGAAGCATGTAGCCGCCCGAACTCTGCGAGGCAAACTTTTGTTGGAGCGGGGGCGAGCAGAGGATGCTGTTGCGGATCTCAAATTGGCCCTCCAGCAGGACCCCTCCTCATCTGCCGCGCTGTATAATCTGGCTCGCGCGTATCAAACTATCGGGAAAATGGAGCAATCCCGCAAGCTGTTCGATGCTGTTCGAGCGATGAAGACCGATTCGCTGGACGAGCTGACGCATCGGCGAGTCAATCAGACGCTTGGGAAGGACAGGCAAGCTCCGTGAATGGCATTCGCGTAAAGATCGTCTAAAGCGACGAGGGTTTCGCGCGAAGAGAGTTCGTTTCTCAGAAATCGGGCCATGCATTCGGCCGCTGCATTCTGAAACTCGATAAAACCAGCGAAGCGGGGCCGAACCCAGGCTGCTTCAATCACTGGAAGCAATGCTTCGAAGAATCCGCCGGTGATCGCGTTGGCATCGTGATCGGCCCAAGCCACACGATTTCCGGGCTGTCCGCCGGATTGGACGAAGGTAGTTCTTTGGCAGGCCGAACCTGCGATCCATTTGGCGTACTCGACCGCGAGCTCTGGCTGAATGCATCTGGACGAGATCGCCAATCCGGTGCCGCCAAGCGTGGATCTGGATGGCATGTCCGGACTGTAAAGAGGAACGCTGCCAAAACAGAGACGGTGCAGGCGATATCCATCTCGCGCGTAATTTGAATATGCAAACGCCAAAGGGCAATACGCGATATCGTCGGTTGTGCTCATGCGCTCCCAAATGCGAATCGGATTGGAGGTAGGAGAGTCATAGACAGAGACCTGGCCGAGGCGATGAAGCTGCTCGAGCGCCTGCTCACCCACGTCAAAAGGAATCACGCTTGAGCCCGGCCGGGAGAACGCTGGTTCTCCGCGGCTCGCGCACAGCGTAAAGAAGCAGATCAGCGCGTCAACCGGGGTCAGCGAAATGGAAACAAAGCCGCGGCGCAACCGAGCGAGCTCGAAAACATCATCCCACGTTTGAGGCACGGCAGCGCCCGCTTCTTCGAGCAGATCAGGGCGATATGCCGCAGCTTGCGCGGCAGCATCGATCGCTAACGCCCACTGGTGCCCGTCGTAGTAATAGCTCAGATGAGAGGGACCGGCGCTCTCCGCCGCAAGTTGTACGAGAACCGAATCTGCAATGTAATGGTCGAGCGGTAGGAAGCAGCCTTGGCGCGCAATGCTGCCAACAAAGGGATGGTCGATCACTACCAGATCGTATGTCTCGGCGAGCGCAACAAGAGGAGAGTCGCCGAATTCCTGAAGGCTCCGCGCCTCCCACTCGATCTGAGCGTCGGGATGGTCGCTGGCGAATTCGGCCGCCGTGGCGACCAGCGGTGCCAGTCCGCGATCGTGTTTCCAGGTGAGGCCTTTCAGAACCGGCATTTCAGACGACCGCGGCTGCGGTCAACTGTTCAATATCGACGTTGTCGTATCCAAGCTCCCGGAGGATTTCGACACTATGTTCGCCGAGCAGCGGAGGGCGCTGAATACTCGACGGCGTACGGCTAAAGCGAATAGGCGGTCCGATGGTCCGGAACTGCTGCGCCTTGGGATGATCGAACTGAATGATGGCGCCGTTGTGCGCGATTTGCGGATCGGCTTCCATCTGAGGAAACGTATTTACGGGCGCTGCCCAGATATCGGCTTGCATGAAAATCTCCATCAGCTCGGCGGTGGTTTTAACGGCGAAGCCAGGTTCGAGTTTGCGCTTGATTTCATCCCGGTTTTCGAGAGCATTACGCGATTCGTTTCCTTCGAAGCCCGCAACGCCAACCAGCTCAGCCACTATGCCCAAGGGCATCATGGCCACGACAATGTATCCATCTTTCGTCTTGTAGATTCCCATGGGCGCGCCCACGTTGGGGTGTCCAATCCCAGCCGAACTGCGTTGCGGTTCCTTGTGCGTGTTGAGAAATAGCGTGAGCTCCTGGGTTGCCAGGCTCAGGACCGAGTTCAGAAGGTTGACGTCGATCCGTTGGCCCAAGCCGGTTCGTTGCCTCTCATAAAGCGCCGCAAGAATCCCGATTACGATGTGCAGTGAAGCAGTCAGATCGGCGATGCCCACGCCCGCCGGTGAGGGTGGATCGCCCGCCTTGCCGTTCAGCATCAAGACGCCCGCGACCGCCTGCGCAAGCAGGTCTTGTCCGGGTTGGCGGCAATAGGGTCCGTCCTGGCCCCAACCGCAGCTTGCGCAATAGATGAGGCGCGGATACAGCTTCGAAAGCGCGTCGTAGCCGAAGCCTAGACGATTCATCACGCCGGGCCGGAAATTCTCGATCAGCACATCGCTCGATTCAATGATCCGCAGTGCAACCTCCTTACCGCGTGGGTCTTTCAGATTCAGCGTGATGCTGCGCTTGCCGCGATTGAAGGCAAGAAACGAGAGGCTCTCACCATTGATATAGGTGTCGTATACGGACCAGTTGCGCTGCCAATCGCCGTGGCGTGGCTCGATCTTGACTATGTCCGCACCCATATCGGCGAGCATTTGGGTGGCGTTCGGGCCTTGCACTAACTGACTGAAATCGGCCACTCGCAGGCCCTTCAATGTGCCATTCATAATAAAGCTCCGATATCTCTGACGAGGCCAGCCTCGGCAGTTATTATTTCGTCGATCGCGTTGAGACGCTCTTTACCGGGCACAAACTCGAGCCGCCGAATTCCAAACGGATCGATTTCGTTCCGGATCAGGTTCAACTCTTCGCCGCTGGGCGGCTGAGTGACTGGCAGCGGATCGGCAACCAGGAATTCTCCCGCCGTCCTATCGCGAATCTTGTTGACAGTGACAGCGGGGTGAATACCGATCAGTCGAAAACGTCTCTCGAACGGATCGAGCTCGAAGATCCCGAGATCCGATATGAGACGCATGGCACCGGGATGAAGGCCAGCTTGGAGGCGCTGCTCGTCCGTCAAGAGAGTGCGAGCAGCGGTGCAGAATTCGACGCTTTCCACGAAGCGCTCGCGCGAGTGTCGTGTCAGATACAACGTAAAATTCCGATGCAAGTTGGCCACATCTGCCATGCCACCCTGTCCAGGCAGCCGCAACACGCGGCCATCGCCACGGATCCAGGCATTATTGGTTCGGCCGTGAACATCCACTTGGGCTACGGTGATCACTTCATGCGTGATTCGCCCTTGCTGGTAGTACCAATGATAGGTATCGTCGCCGCCCCAAAACACTTTGGCACTCCCCAATTCAAGAGGTTCTGCCAACGTGAGGGACATGGGATGCACGTCGATATCGATGAATCCTCCGTTCAATGCGATGATCGTCAGCCTTGGCGCATGAGTGCGCTTTGCCAGAAGATACGAGACCATCGCCAGAGGCGAGACTGAGCCCACCGAACAAACGCTCGAGTTGTCGTACTCGCGCGCCAGGCACACGGCGAGCAGTTCGTCAATGGTGTAGCTTGGCTCTGTTTCCCTCCGGCTGCCGTTCGCCAGGGCATGCTTTGCCAAACATTGCGGTGTCACATCGTGGGTTCGGACGCGCGCCGCCGCGGAGAGAAAAGCGCGCCGGGGTTTCGTCAATGCAAACCGGTCGGCACCATCTGTGACGCCGGCGCCGCTTGTTTGTTTCCGGCGAGTCTGCTCGCAACGAACATACGCCAGCAGCTTTTCATAATCGGTCGAGTAATACGGCAAGCACGAAGATGGATAAGCGCCTCCCGAACGCTCGGCGACGCCGGTCACAAAAGAATGGGGCAGCACAAAAGATCCGGGTCCGCTGCCTAGCCGCCCGGTGTCAACAATTTCTTCGACGGTCACGAGGGTTTTCCGGCTGGCCCCGAGTAAACTCACGTCGAGGCCTCGCGCGCCCTGGATTTCGATATTACCCGCGCGGTCGGCACGTTGGGCATGCAGTAGAAGGACGTCGATATCCAGGCGCTTCGCGTAGCCCAACGGTTCACCCGAGAAGAGCGAGCGGCTTTCTTTCCAGAAATCGCCGGAGCTCATCAGATCGGAACCGGCAGGCAATTGGAACGGCATCTCCGGCAGGTTGAAATGAGCGGCATGCAGGGCTTGTATCATCGCCAGTGCTGCCCACTCCTCCACGTCAATCGTCTTCTGTTCCATAGCCTCGCGGAAGCGCGGAGCCAGGCCAAAGATATCCAGGCTGGAAAAGCAGAAGATTAGTTTTCGGACCGCATTCGCTTCCAGCAGAAGTTCCAGTGGAAGCCCGCCGCCCCAGCTCGTAAACACAAAATTTTTCCGGCCGAGCTTCAGGACCCGTTCGAGCAAGGCGATCGGCAAGCGTGAGAAGTGTACGCCGCCAATGCCCAGGCGAGCACCGTCCTTCACCATCGCTGCTAGTTCGTCAACCGTTACGATTTGCGCCATGATGCGGAATTAAACCAGATCCGGTCGTGCACCGATCCACGCTCCCAGGCCGCCATCGATTTCGAAGCGCCTGGCCCGTAATAAATCCGGATTCAGGGCCCAACAGAAACACGATCGAACCCGCAATCTCTTCCGGCGCGGCAACGCGCTGGAGAAGGTGCATGCGGCGGCACTGCTCCATTTTTTCTTCGGATCCCTGAGTGAAGCGCTGCAACATCGGCGTGTCGACAGAACCCGGACAAACGGCGTTACAGCGAATCCGTGGCGCATAGTCGATTGCAATCGTTCTCGTCAGCCCCAACAGCGCCGTTTTGCTGGTGGCATAAGCCGCCACGCCGTATTCGCTGACGAATGCCTGCACGCTCGAGACGTTGACGATGGCTCCGCCGCCGCTGCGTAACATACCGGGAATGGCACAGCGCGAGCAAAGATAGGCGCTCTTGAGATTGACGTTCAGGATTTCATCCCAAACATCTTCGGGAGTTTCGGTTAGAGTTCCATATTTCACGATGCCGGCATTGTTGACCAGCAGGACTGGATCACCGAAACGCCCGCGGATCTTCTCAAAAGCCGCTTCCACGCCGGACGAGTTGCTCACATCCAATTCGAAGAACTCCGCCTGCTCGAATCGACTGCTCAACTCCTCTCCGGCGCGCGCATCTCGATCGAGAATCGCAATCCGTGCGCCGCAAGCGGCCAGTCGCGCGACACACGCCGCCCCGATTCCTTTTGCGCCGCCGGTGACGACGGCCACTTTACCGGTCAGTTTTGCTGGTTCCCCGCGCTGCATCTCGACACCTCTAACGGGATTTCATCCAGAACCGTTCGATCTCCTCGAGCGAACGGCCCCGCGTTTCGGGAACAAAGATCCAGACGAACGCAAAAGTGACGAAACAGAGCGATCCGTAGGCCCAGAACGCCCCCGATGCGCCGAGTGCCGTGACCAGGGACAGAAACGTCACTGTGATGAGCAGGCACGCCACCCAGATGCCGACGGTCGCGATAGACATAGCGCGCCCGCGCACAGTGGTAGGGAAGAGTTCGGACATCAGCAACCACGACCCGGGTCCCAGACCGATGGCGAATGAGGCCACATAGAGAAGGATGAGAGCCAATACCAAAGCCGCAGGCGCATTAGGCGAATGAAAAACCAGCCCGAGAACCGCGAGCGAGACACCCATTCCGCCGGAGGCCGCAAGCAGGAGTGGTCTGCGGCCGGCGCGATCGAAAAAGAGAATCGCGACGATGGTGCCCAGCAGGTTAATGCCTCCGATCACGACGTTGGCCAGCAGCGCGGAAGATGCGCCTTCGGATTTCACATGCTCCGTGAAAATGATCGAGCCGTAATACAGAATCGTGTTGATGCCGGTCACCTGAGAGAAAATGGCGATCATCAGCGCCAGTGTCATGGGCCGGATCAGAGGCGGACGCCACAGGGCACTTGCCGAGATCGAGGTCTCCTCGGCGATCGCGTTCTGAATTTCGTCGAGAATCTGCGGGCCGCGCTCGGGTCCGTCAACCTTGGTGAGAACGCGCAACGCTTCCGGGCTGCGGCCGTGCTGCACAAGCCAGCGCGGACTTTCGGGTACCGCAAGCAGACTGAATACCAGGACAAGCGCCGGAAATCCGGCGAACAGGAACATCCATCGCCAGCTCTGCGGGCCCAGTCTGGCCAGTTGCCAGTTGACGAGAAAGGCCATGAGAATTCCGATCACAATCGCAAGCTGATTCAGCGTGACCAGCCGTCCGCGGACGTGTGCGGGAGAGATTTCCGCGATATATAACGGTGAGATGGCGGAAGCGACACCGATCGCCAGGCCCCCGATGATACGAGCCACCACAAATTGCGAAAGGTTGTTCGGAATGGCCGCGCCGATTGCGGAGACGAGAAACAGCAGGCCCGCCACCAGCAGCAGGCGCTTTCGTCCAAAACGGTCGCTCAGCGTACCTGCAAAAGCCGCGCCAAAGATGCAGCCGGTCAACAGACTCCCTGCGGCGAATTCAGTCTGTTGCGTGGAAAGACCGAAAGCGGAGCGCAGAAAAATAATCGCGCCATTTATGACTGCGGTATCGAAACCAAACAGTAAACCGCCCAATGCGGCCACCGCTGAAACGAGGTAGACAAAGCCAGCCGTTTTGGATTTGATACCACCCACGAGGACGCTCTGAGTTTCTGGCAGATCGCTTTTGGGCATCGAGGTCAAATGGGCGAATCGCACTTTACTCCGACGGCACTGACAAATTCAACCGGAATGCCCGCGCTGATAACGTGTGCAGCATCGAGAAAGAGCAGGGCCGTTCGGTCGCCGCGGCTACCCAGTGTGTCTCTACTGGCTCCGTCTTGCGCCAGCGATGGAAAAGAGACACTACGAACTGCACACGTTGTGAACATGAAGAATAGGGCCAATGAACGATTTGACCATAAACGATCATATACATACGGCTTAACCACGTCAATCGATTTCAAATGTGACTGTTTCTCTTGAGTAGTACGATCTGTTCGCGTATTCTCAGCTCCTGCGGCAATGAGAGCAGCCGGCCAGCAGCCTTATACCATGGATTCGCGGAGCGACCGGATCCTCTGACCCTGTAGCGGCCATAGCCGTTGTGGGAGGAGGCATATCCGTTACTTACCCGGGGAGCCCACAAACAGTACCTGACGCCAAGGGGCCGGTTTTGGTACTTCTCTTGAAGGGGGATCAGGATCGTAATAACCAGTACTGCGGCGCCGTGTTCCCGGCCTTCGGAGTTGTCGAAGTTTCCGCCGATCAGGATTTCGATTATTGGACCGGAACTGCCGCGGACCACTGCTCACGCATCGATCACCCGGCAGTGCTGCGTGAAAGCATGGGCGTACTTAATATTGACCGCAGGGTAACGCTTGGTACGGCAAACTCACTGATCGAGAAAGGGGTAAGGGTTCCCGTGCTGAAACGGAGGTGAAGCTCTACCGGCTGGGTCGGTGGACTGGATGTCTGGAACATGAACTCTATGAACATCTCCGACCAGCTTCCGTTCAATCCTCTGCTCGACCGCCACGCCCCGAGCCGTGCGTACATACGAGGCGATTGCTCTACGCAACTGCAGATGTCCTTGCGCACTGCCGTAGTCTAGCAGTGAGGAATTTCGTCGCGCCTCGTTCAGAAGTCGTGTCCAGATGTGCCCGGGAAATGCGTTTAAGTCGGGCAAACGCGGCTGAAACGGCCGGAATCGTGGAGCCGCCAGCGCTATCAGACTCCCAGGCGTGATGTGGCGAGCCCAGCGAGACCATCGCGTTTCGCAGCCGAGCGACGCGAACTGCTGGAATTGTGCTATGTTGCGGCCAAGCACCGTGAACACAGCAAGATTTCGCACCAAGATTTTCTTAGCGCTCTGTTTTTGTTCATCGAGTTTTCTCTTCGCGGCGAATGGCGGCCGGCAAATATTTAACGTTGTGGACTATGGAGCCGCGAAGGATGGGTTCAGGCTTGCAACGGAGGCTTTTCGGAAAGCGATTCAGGCGGCGAAGGCTGCGGGTGGCGGCACAATCTATGTTCCACCCGGCAAGGACGAATCGGGACCCATTGAGTTATTCACTAACATGACTCTGGACATCGATGCCGGTGCGACGATTGAATTCCCTGTCGCGCCGCTGCCGTTTACGAAGGGCAGGTATCTCGGCGTTGAGGCGTTAACGCCGATGCCTCTGATTGGCGGTATCAATGTCGAGAACGTCGCGGTTATAGGGCGGGGAATACTTACAACCAGTGACTACGAAGCTTGGCGTAAGGCTTACCACGGAGCATATGAGGAGTACCTGAAAGTGCATAAAGGAGTCATTTCGACGACCGGAGACGAATCGAGCAGTGCAAATGGACCACACTGGGATCGGTTGCTGCGAGATCTCGAAGCAAAAAAACCGATCTCCGATGAAGAATATCGAGAGGCTGCACCGGAGCTTCGTCCCTCGTTCGTCTGCTTCATGAATGCAAAGAACGTGCTCGTGGACGGCGTGCGCTTTATCGGCGCGCCGATGTTCGTGGTCCATTTGCTGTATACGGAGAACGCAACCGTTCGTAATATCATGATCGAGACCTATCCGGGTCCACATACAAACGGCATCATTGCGGATTCCAGCCGCTTCGTCCACATCAGCGACGATTACATCGATACGGGCGATGACGGGATCGTGTTGAAATCGGGCAAAGACGTAGACGGTCTACGGGTCAATCGGCCAACAGAGGACGTGACGATCACAAACTGCACTGTTCATCACGCTCATGGAGCGGTGGTAATTGGCAGTGAGATGTCTGGCGGCGTTCGGAACGTGGTTGCCAGCAATATCACCGCGCTTGAGACGGAAACCGGCATCCGGCTGAAAAGCCGCAGGGGCCGGGGCGGCGTGGTTGAAGATGTCAGGTTCGACAACTGGACCATGGAGAACGTGGCCGAAGCGATCGTCGTCACCAGTTATTACGTAATGGGCGGCGAGGCGGCGACGAAGCGGGAAGCGGTTTCCGAGCGCACGCCCAGGTTTCGGAACATTGCAGTCAGCGGTGTCATTGTGAATGGGACAACCAGGAAAGTGATTGACATAGAGGGACTGCCGGAGATGCCCATCAGCGGACTGCGTTTGAGCGCCATTGCCGGGCACGGCCGGATTGGTCTCACGGCCAGGTACACCGAATCGTTGGAGTTGCGCGACATTCAACTGGATGCTGCGCAAGGTCCGGTGTTCGCAATTCAACAAGCGTCCAATCTGTTGCTGGATGATCTGAGCACGAGAAAACCGGTGGCCGGAGCACCAGTGCTGCGGCTGACAGAGGCATCGGGAACAATCATTCGCAATTGCCGTGCGTTTCCCGGAACGGGAGTGTTTCTTTCCGCCACTGCGGGTGAGACAAGATCCTTCCACATGGAAGGCAATGCATTGGACAACGCGGCCACGCCTACGGAAGAGCGGTAGGGAAGAAAAACGTGTTAAGCGGGGAACGATGCCGGCAACAGCCGCTGACATGATCCTGGCTATTTGTCCAAATTTCGATACAGCTTCAGGTTGTGAGTGGCCGATCCAATGCAGGCAATATCCGGCCGACCATCGCCATCGAGATCGGCGATGGCACAACCAGCGGCCGACATGCCGCCCGAATCAATCGATTCGCGCGTCCAGGCGCCAGCGATAAACTTATAAAGGTATACCCCATACGGTTGACCACGGCATCCGGCGACGATTTCGTCAGATCCGTCGTGATCGAAATCGGCGGTTAAGATCGTGTGCGCATCGAGCAAGCTCGCGTCAATTACTTCGCGATGCCATGCGCCACCCGATGCACCGCGCTTCGCTTTCCGGTAAACGACAATTTGATTGCCGTGCCACGGCTCAATCGCGGCGAGAAATCGCTGGTCGTTCAGATGCCCTACGGTGATGTCGCTGGTCCCGCTTTTCGGCCATGGCTCGGGGTTGCCCGTACTGATTTGGCTGCGCAACCACTCACTGTTTAGCTGGTATTTGAATATGTGGATGCCAAGAAAACTGCCGATCAGAATTTCATCACGGCCGTCGCCATCCCAATCGGTGATGTAAATGCCGTGAAGGATGCCTTGTTCCGCATCACTGATCAGACGCCGTTTCCAATCATCGGTCCGGTAGTAGACCAAGGGGACATGGCCACGGTATTCAGGAGCGTGGGCGGTCGCATCTGCCAGCGGCGCGTTGATTAAAACTCGCTTACAGCTGCCATCGATATCTGCCCAGCGGAGCCGGTGGGAGGCCGGCAGGCGGTCGAACTCTTGCAATTTCCAAGGCTGGCGCGGGTCGCCCTTGTGATGGAGGATGGCAACGTCCCCGATACTTCCAGCGGGGTTCATTGAGAACCCATAAGCAACAGCAATCTCTGGAATGCCGTCGCCGTCGATGTCCCAAGCAGCGGCGTTAATCATGTGATGTAGATGGGAAGCGAGGACGTGGCGCTGCCAGCCCGGATTTTCGAACCAGACAAGCTCTGTCATGTTACTGGCCAGAGCGATCAAATCGAGTTTGCCGTCGCCATTGACGTCCGCCGCAACGACTTGATAACCGCCGGCGAGATCGGCCGCCAAGGTCTGCTGCGAAAAGTGGGCATCTCTCCTGCCGCATTTGCGAGCCGAGAAAGCGCCGCGAAAAGCGTCGTAAGAAAAGAGACTACAACGAACGGGCGCATGCGCTTAGAAATGCAGTTTCAAAGCGAACTGAAAGATGTGCGGATCGCCAGCGCTGGTGATCCGGCCGAATGTACCGGTCGAATTCACGGCTAGGTTTGCGAGCTGAAAATTCGTGTGATTGATGACATTGAACGCTTCACCACGTGCTTCGAGATGCCACCGCTCAGTTAGAGCAAAGATGCGAACCAAAGATACATCAAAATTGAATTGCGCGGGCCCGTTGAGAACGTCGCGACCGAGATTGCCGAGGGTTCCCGCCGGATTTATGGCAAATGCGGCGGGACTCAGATACTGTAGCGCGGAGCCCCAATTACTGTTGTAGGGATTCGCGGAGACCAGATTCGGCCGATCCGTATTCGGACTATTACCAACGAGCGAGGTGCCCAGGCCTGTTGTGACATTCAGAGGGGCGCCGCTGGTGGCCCGAATCAGGGGAGCCAGTTGCCAGTCGCCGAGAATATGGCCGAGCATGCCGTTCTTGAACGGGCTAGTGGCTACGGCCGACAAATTGAATACGTGGCGATAGTCGAAGTTGCAACTGCCGCGGTCTGCGCGACGATCAAACGGATTCTGATATTGGGTTACATGCACATCGCCAGTGAAATCGCCGTCGTCGATGCAATGCGACCAGGTATAGTTGGCGAGCATCGTGAAACCGTGGGCAAAGCGATGCTGCAAGGAAGTGAGCATGCCGTGGTAGAACGAGTTGCCGCCATCATCACCGATCAGCATTTGGCCATAATATTGTCCTTGGGCAGGATCCAGACGGTCGAGTATGCGCCGGTGATTCGTATTCGAACTGGTTGCACCGGGTCCATAGATAGCAGGATTGATATCATCCTGTAGCCATAAGTGACTCGTCTTATTCCCGAGATAGCTGATAGAGGCCATCCAATTATTCGCGAACTGGCGCTGATAACTGATGTTCGATTGATCCACCGTGGTGGGCCTCATGTTTAGCGGGACAAGATCCCAGACCGCGAATTGGGGAAAGACGGTATATCCGGAAACGGGAAATGGATCGCCACCCGGGTATTCGAGCCATGGATTGCTGAGGTGCGATGTTGGGGAGGTCTGGTCAATTTCATTCGCAAACGGAGGATTCGACGTCAGGTGATTCGTGTAGTACATCTCCGTCGTGTCGTAGAGAATGCCCGCTCCGATGCGCAGCGTGTCGCGTCCGTCCCCGTGCGGATTCAACACGAATCCGATGCGCGGGCCGAAGTCAGTCCATTTGCTATTTGAGTAGCCTTTCGGAATACCAGGATCGCCGTAATAAAACATGCCCGCCGGCGCATTCGGAAATGTGGTGCTGTGTTGGCCGACAAGGAATGCATCCATATTGAATGAACTGCCGCGTCCGAAATAGTCGGACGGGAAGAGCATGGGTTCCCAACGGACGCCGGCGTTCACGGTCAGGCGATTGTTGACGTGAATCGTGTCCTGAAAGTAGAGTGCAGGAATACTTTGGCGGAAGGCGTCCTGCTGCGGACGGCTTGTGTTGAATTGATACATGTCGCCTAGAAGAAATCGGCAAGCGCGTCACCCGTATAGGATCCGTTGAATTAGAAAACGCCGTTCTGAAGGTAGCCGGAGAGATCGTTGTTCTGGCTGCGAATGAAATCCACGCCGAACATCATCTGGTGCGCACCGTGAATGAAGTTCACGTCGTTGGCAAACTGGAAGGTGTTCGTGTTGAAATGTCCCGGCGAACAGGTGCCACAGCCCATATTGAAATAGCCGCTGATCTCCATGCGAATGTCATTGGGAACGGCAGTATACATGTTGACGCCGAGCTCATTCGGGTTGATGTCCTGGGGGGATGGACCGCGATTGTTACGCAAACGGGTAAACGTAGCGTGAAGAGAGTTCAGCAGGTTAGCGCTGAACGAATACCTATCGCCGAGCGTGATCGATTGACTTAGCTCAAGGTTGCCGGGAGTGGAAGTCCAGAGAATGTTCTGCGGATTCCAAAAGGCCGGGCTTCGATAATCGGAAGCGAAATAGCGAGCGTACATCGAGTGTTTGTCGCTTCGGACGTAATCGATGCGGGCGACGTACTGATCCTCGTCTTGAGCCTGCGGAATTCCATAGGTAACCTGGCCGCATTGGTTCTGCGCCGCGGGCAGGAACGATACTAGCTTCAGAGCGGCGGGATCGAACATCGAAGCGGGAATAACGTTACCGGCGAATGGCTGCTTCGTAGCCGGGTTGATGAGCTGTTTCGGTTTGGACTGACAAGCAGAAGACTCCAGGGTGCTGAAGTTACCCGCGAGAACAGCGGCTGTTGGGACGTAATTGATTGTTTGCGGAGGGCTGGTGCGCGTTCTCGTGGCTTGGTAGCCGCCAAAGAAGAACAGTTTGTCTTTAATAATCGGCCCACCTAAGGTGCCACCAAATTGATTACGCTTCAAACTGTCGTGGGCAGGAGCGAAAAAGTTGCGCGCGTTCAGATCGCCATTGCGGATGTACTCCAAAAGATCGACATGAAAAACTGTTGGTGCCGGATTTTGTGACGATGTTGACTTGACCGCCCGGATGGAGGCCGTTCTGCGCGGGCAGGGCACTGGTTTCGACGTTGAACTCCTGTAAGGCGTCGGGGAATGGGAAGGGCAAGTTGAGGTTCGTGAACGTCTGGTTGTTATCCCCACCGTCCAAGATGTAATTCGTCGAGTTCCCCTGTCCGCCCGCGATGGACATGGTGACAGAACTTGGATAGTTCTTACTGCTGTTCAGGCTATCGGTGGAAGTGGGCGCAGATGCGCCGGAAACCAGGATGAGCTGCGTTGCCTGACGGCCGTTCAATGGCAAATCGTTGATCTGCCGTTCGTTGACAACTTGCGCAACGGCATTGCTCCGCGTTTCCACCATTCCGGCACTTGCATTGACCTCCACGGTTTGGGAAACTGCGCCTATCTGCAGAGTGGCATTGACCTGAATGTTATTGCCTACCTCGAGTACAATGCCGGGCTGCGTATAGGTCTTGAATCCCGGGCCTGAACTTCAAGTGCGTACGGACCGACAGGAAGATTAGATAACGTATAATTGCCCGAAGGGTCCGTGTTCACGGCGCGCATATATTGCGTGTCTATCTGGGTCATCTTGACCTGCGCGTTTACAATGCTGCCTCCGCTGGGATCGGTCACGCGGCCTGAGACGCCGGCCACGGAAACGGCTTGGCCCAATGCAGCACCTGTCCATCCGGTTGCAGCTAACAAGGAGGCCGCAAGCATGAAGACGGATTTGTGATTGCGACGGGATTTCAAATTCATTTGAGAAACCTCAATTCAGAGGAATGGCAGGATCGGGGCCGCTGTCTTTTGGAAGTTGCAGAGTGCGGACGAGCCGTCGATCGCGAACGGAGATGAAACAAACTTTGTCCTGATCTTGAATTCCGGCGAACGCGCGCGCGCCATCGCGAGTCATGGTGAGCGATAAGGGACGCCCACTCAGCGAAACTTCTGCGACCTGTTTGCGGAGCTCAATGTTGGCGAAACCAACTCCAGGGTCGTACTGAAGGTTGTAGATCAAGGTCTTGCCATCTGGCGTAATCGCAATCCTGCCGGGGCCCTTGCCGGTTGGGATCGTACCGATAACCTGAAGCCCGGCGGTATGGACAATCGAAATAGTATTCCCGTTAGTGTTGACGACGTACAATCGCTTGGTATCAGGCTATAAAATGGCGCCTTGCGGGCGAGCGCCAACCGGGATCAAGTGGACATTTCCGGTGTTCAGATCCACAACCGCAAGCACGTTGGAGCCGGTATCGCTCACAAAGGCGCGATGAGCCTGAGGATCGGGAATGACCATGTGCGGACTTTTCCCTTTTATGTCGTACACACGAGTGAGACGCCCCGCTGTTGGATCAATGCGGACCAATGCGAAGGGACGCTCTGTAGTAGCGAGTAACTCGTTCGAGTTAGGAATCAAGGCGATGCCATGAGGTCTATGAAACTGGCTGAGAGAAATGTCTTTGACTCTCCGCATACCTGGCACGTCTACAACCGAAACCGTATTCGTTCCGTTGCGGTTCTCGCCATCCAGAGAACGCCGTTATCGCTGACGTAAAGAGTTCGCCGGTCTTCGGAAAACGCAGCTTCATGGGGGAAGGCGCCTACGTTCACACGCCCGAGTTGCCGGCCGTCTTGCGAATAGAATGCGACGGCGCCGGCCACTTTCTCCACGACTGCTATATAAGGAGCGTTAGCTGCTGCGAGTCCGGTTGAGAATACAAACGAAAGCCGGGCGACGCGGCAGAGGCGAGCGAAACTCAGGGAAGCAGAGGGCATCAATGCCACGAGTCTCTGCCGGATGATAATCGATAATCGATCTGATTGTCAATGGAGCGATTCTGGCTTTTACAGGCGGGCTCCGAGCAACGGATAATCGATTATCAGTCATTCCGTGCAGATTATCGCCCTCTCGAAAACCGAGCAGATCCGACAAGCCGTGATCCGGCAGATCCTTTCGGGTCAGCTTCTCCCCGGTCAACGCCTCTTAGAGGTCAAATTGGCCAGCGAATTTAACGTGTCGCAGGCCACCGTGAATGCGGCGTTGCAGGATCTGCATAACCAGGGCATCGTAACGAAGCTGATGAGCCGGTCTACCAACGTGTGCAAGTACACGCGTGCGGAAATTGAAAATCTGTTTCAGGTGCGGATGGCGCTCGAACCGTTAGCGGCGGAGGCAGTGGCTGCGAACTGGTCGAAAGAAGCGCATGCACGATTGGACGAACAGGTGGACCATATGCGTCGCGCGGCACGCACCAAAGATCTGCAAAAGTTCTGCCTGGCCGATTACACGTTTCATCAGGAGATCTATAACCTGACGAACAATCCCTTCCTGGTGCAAGCATGCCAGGCGATTGCGGCAGCCCCCTTTGCTTACATTCTTTGCGAAGGTTTGAAACCGCTGCCAGTCGATTACCTGGCGCTAGCGGAAGATCATCAGGAATTATCATGCGCTGAGGAGGGCCCGGAAGCGGCCCGCCATCGAACGAATCGCCGAGTGGCGCGCGCATTCGCTCCGAGCACTTGAACCAACAACGGGCCCGGCGGAAAAAAAAGGAATGAAATAGATATGGCCAGCGTGAAAGTTGTGTGTGCAGCTCTGTTGGCAGCGTTCGCCACGGTATCAGCACAGGAAACTCGACATGAGATTGTGAATCGGGCACCCAATCCTTCCGACGATGCGAAGCGAAATAGCGCGACCGTTCCCGATGTTTATGCGATTACCGGGCATTTCGAGCGCATCGTTGTTTTGCGATTCAAGTACAACACGGACCTGCTCGCCGGAATGGAGAAGATCGTCAAGGAACAGAAAATCCGGAATGCGGTTATTCTTTCAGGGGCGGGCTCCGTTCGTAGCTATCAAGTTCATCAGGTGACAAACCGTACATTTCCTTCGCACGACACTTTCGAAAAGAATCCGGTCATGCCGGCGGATCTTGTCAGCATGAACGGCTATGTCATTCAGGGAAGTGTTCATGCGCACATCACGTTGGCGACTCCCGATAAGGCGATTGGCGGACACCTGGAGCCCGGCACAAATGTATTTACCTTCGCGATTGTGACTTTGGGAGTCATGAACGACGTCGATTTCAGTCATCTGGACGATAAGACTTACCGCTGACCGGTGTTGTGCTCCAAACGACAGGTTCAATGCGACGACTACGATGCCCCACATAAGCGCGCCCGCAATAGCGATAACAGCGGCGACGACAAACGCCCATTTCGAAGAGCCGCTCGCTTGGACAAACGACCCGGCGAGCCAAGGTCCCGCTATGCGGGGGAGATTTCCGACGCCGTTCTGGATGCTGGTCCGGCCAGCCATGTATGGGCCGGCGAGCGTCTGTGAAATCGCCCAATGGGTGGAGGCGTACGCGCGATACCCGACCGATGCAACGACAAGGAGAACGACGGCCGGCACAAGCGAGGGTGTTAACCCAGATCCCGTTATCAGGGACGCTAGCGTGAGCCCCCGGTGACAACAGATTTTCGAACGATAGTGGCCGATGCGCCCCGTCCAATGAATCGATCCGCGATCCAACCGGTGGCGACGGTGGTGAGTGCGACAGCAAGAAACACCAACGCGATTAGCCGTGACATACGGCCGATCGAGAAACCGCGTTCTTTGACGAGATAGACAGGAATCCAAGTGAGGAGAAAGTAAAAGAAGTAATTGCCGCAGAAGTGACCCAGGAACGTGCCCCACGCCGAACGATATCTGAGCAATTCGAGAGCGGACGGAAGTTGTTCAGAGCTTTGCCCGAGTGGTTGCCGATCACGCGGCATGAACGTCAACCACGGCAGGAGCCAGAGCATGCAACCGGCGCCGAGAGCTACGAAAAATGAACGCCATCCAAGCCGCACAAGCAACAAGCCGCCGATGAAGGTGCCAACAGCGGGGCCCAGTTTTGTTCCGGCATCGAGGAGTGCGTTGGCGCGGCCGCGATGATGTTCCGGAAGATTCGTGGCGAATATCCGCGAATAGCAGGGATAAGCAACCGATTCACCGGCGCCGAGCAGCAGTCGAACAGAATAGATGGCGACAAATCCCGACAGAAATCCGGTAGCGATTGTGGCAACCAACCAGAACAGGAAACCCGCCGCGAATACGATGCCTGGAGGGAAACGGTCTGCGAGCCAACCCGATATTCCACAGAGTTGCATCAATGCGTAGGTCCAGAAGAACGCCGAAAGCAGCGAGCCCGACCTGAAGCGGCGAAAGGTGAAGTTCTTTTTCGAGAAGCGGGGCCGCTAACGAGAGATTGCCACGGTCAACATAGTTAATGAAAACAGATAAAACAAGCAGCAGCAAAAGAATCCATTCGGAACGCATTAAATTCGCGGGAGGGGCCGGTGCATTGACCATTGAGTTCCTTAGAAAAGAATCGAATCGTTCTTGCCCACTATGCAGCAACTGAAAAACAAGACGGCCTTGGTTGTTGGGGCAAGCCGGGGAATCGGTCTTGCCATCGCGCGTGAAATCGCAAGGGCGGGAGCACACACCATTCTCGCTTCGCGCACGCTGAGCGCGTTGGAAGCGGAAGTAGCGGCACTCCAGCAGCAAGGCTTTCGGGCCAGCGCCATACGAATCGATGTCAGAGACCCCACTAGCGTTTCCGAACTGCCGAATGTGGATGCCCTAGTGAATGTGGCCGGCACAAATATTCGCAAGCCGTTTGAGCAGTATAGCGATGAGGAATTCGACTTTTTGTTTCGATCTAATCTGACAGGGCTCGTACGCCTGACGCAACGCGCCGGAAAAGCATGATTCAACGCGGTGCAGGCGGAAAGGTTGTGTTTATCGGGAGTTTGACTTCTCTGCTCGGCTTTCCGTACGTGAGCGCTTACGGCATGACGAAGAGCGCTCTCGCCGGTCTGACGCGCTGTCTCGCGGCGGAGTGGGGACGGTACAACATTCAAGTTAATTGCGTCGCGCCGGGATTTATCCTGACAGACCTCAATCGCGAGATGTGGCGAGCGCCTAAGATGAAAGGCTGGCTGGCCGCCTCGCAGGCGAACCAGCGTATAGGCTCGCCGGAAGACATCGCTCCACTTACTGCGTTTCTGTGCGGTCCAGGAGCCGACTACATTACGGCCCAAGTGATCCCAGTCGATGGAGGGTTTACAACGACGGGCATTTGGCCGTTTCAAGCTTGAGGAGAGTGCATATGTCTAAGTTCCCTGTGGACCGGCTTGTTAGAGTGCTGCTGGCGTTGGCTTGCG
This sequence comes from uncultured Acidobacteriaceae bacterium, assembly GCA_963722935.1. GTDB lineage: Bacteria > Acidobacteriota > Terriglobia > Bryobacterales > Bryobacteraceae > Bog-105. The sequence goes on from CAVROY010000008.1 coordinate 1,274,825, forward strand.
TTCCCGCGACGGCGGCGAGTGCTACATATTTCAACGTCGTCGATTACGGTGCGGTGCGCGATGGCTCGGCGCTCTCAACAGACGCTTTCCGGGCGGCAATTCAGGCAGTGAAGGCTGCCGGAGGAGGAACCGTTTTTGTGCCCGCCGGCAACTACATTACCGGACCTATTGAAATGGTGAGCAACATGGTCCTCCACCTGGATGCGGGCGCCACAGTGCGCTTCCCGGCTGCGCATCTGCCGTTCACGGAAGGACGCGAACAGGGTATTGAATGCCTTACGCCGGTACCGCTGATTGGCGGCCGAAACCTGCACGACGTTGCCGTAATCGGCCAAGGCATATTGACGACAAGTAACGAAGATTGGCTGAACCTGTTGGGACGCCCCGAGAAGAATACTGCCGCGGGGCCGGGTTCCGTCTTTGGACCCGACTGGAGGCGCCTGCTGGAGGCACTGGAACAGCATTCGCCGGCGCCAAAGGAACTGTATGAGAAGGCAGCGCCGCACCTGCGGCCCTCCTTTTTGCGTTTTATGGACAGCACGAACGTGCTGGTGCAGGGAGTTCATTTTATCGGCTCTCCTATGTGGACGGTCCACATTCTATATTCGACGAAGGTGGTGGTGGACGGAGTTACAATTGACACCTACCCCGGCGTTCATACGGACGGCATTGCTGTGGATTCGAGCAGCGACGTGCGTATTTCCAATTCGTTCATCAATACGGGAGACGATGGCATTGTCATTAAGTCGGGAAAAGATGCCGATGGTCTGCGGGTCAATAGGCCGACGGAGAATGTGACCGTCACGAATTGCAACGTCTACCACGCGCATGGCGCCGTTGTACTGGGTAGTGAGATCGCGGGCGGCATTCGAGACCTGGTGGCGAGTAATATCACCTGCCATGGCACACAGATCGGGGTACGTATCAAGAGCAGGCGAGGCCGGGGCGGCAGCGTTGAAAATGTGCGCTTCGATAACTGGACGATGGAAGATGTCCCTGTCGGGATTAATGTCACGAATTACTACATCATGGAGGGCGAGAAACGGACAAGCATAGAACCAGTGTCGAACCGAACGCCGGTATTCCGGGATATCGCGATCAGTAACATGACCATTACAGGTTCGAAGGTCCCTATAGAAGTGGAAGGTCTGCCGGAGATGCCCATTACCGGGCTTCGCATCAGCGATGTGATTGCATCCGGGAAAATGGGCATGGAGGGCTTTAACACCAGCGGCATGGAGCTGCACAACGTGCGCATAAACGCCGAGAGCGGCCCGGCATTCCTGGTCAGGGATTCGAAGGAACTCGAATTGGACGATGTAACGTCCAGCAAACCGCTTGCGGATATGCCGGTGATCCGGCTGAATCGCTGTCCCGGTACGATCATTCGCGATAGCAGGGCATTTCCAGGAACCGGTACGTTTCTCTCGGTGATACCTGGCGAGTTGCAGACTCTGGTACTGGAGGCGAACTGGTTGAAGAACGCAAAGACTCCGCAAGCGGAGTTAGTCAGAGATTTCTGGACGGACGTCGGTCCGGCGCCAGACAAGCAATAAGGGCGGCCCACATATTGGCAAAAAGATTTGGCTTCGTTTTTGCACTTGCGTTGAGCTTCAGCGTTACTGTGTTCGGGCAGGACACGCGTAACGTGACCGAGCCGTCGACTCCGCCTGCGTGTGCCACGCTCGCGGCAAGAATCGGCCGCATGGGATTATCGATCTACCCGGATGACGAGAATAAACCTGATACAGCTCGCATCCAGGCGGCATTGGACGCATGCGCACCGGGACATGCTGTGGTTCTGAAGCGCGCGTCTGAGCGGACCGACGCTTTTCTGTCTGGACCCTTGCAGCTCCGGCGCGGTGTCTTGTTGGTGGTGGACCGCGATGCGTATTTATATGCATCGCGCAACCCGCGCGATTACGATTTACGGCCTGGCGTGTGCGGAACCATTACTCACGTAGGAACACATGCTTGCAAGGCGCTGATCAACGGGGATGGGGTGGATGATGCGGGGATCATGGGGGACGGCGTGATCGATGGCCGCGGCGGCGAAGTTATGCTGGGCCAGAAGATGAGTTGGTGGAACCTTGCGGATCTCGCACGTAAAGGTGGCGGACAGAACAACCCCAGGCTGATTCACGTGAACCATTGCAACAACTTTGTTCTGTACCGAATTACCTTACTTAATTCCCCTAACTTCCACGTTGGATACGACAATGGCAACGGATTTACCGTTTGGGGCGTGAAGATCTGGGCTCCGGAGCGCGCTCGAAACACGGACGGCATCGATCCGGGCAACTCGAAGAACATAATCATTACGCACTCCTTCATTCACACCGGTGACGACCAGATCGCAATCAAAGCTCCCGCCGGCGCTCCGACAACGCACATGAGCATTGTCCACGATCACTTCTATTCAGGACACGGAATGTCGATTGGCAGTACGACAGACGGCGGGGCTAGTGCCATTCGCGTCTCGGATCTGACCATTGACCAATCCGACAATGGTTTGCGAATCAAGTCGAACGTCACGCGCGGGGGCTTGGTTCATGATGTCGTGTTTGAAGACGTTTGCATTCGCGACACGCCTAATCCGATCATGATGGATACCAGCTATACCGCCCACGTTAGCGCAGCCGATAACAAGATTCCGGTTTTCCGAGATATCGTCGTCCGCAATGTACTTGTGGACGGGCCTGGCACTCTTACGCTGGACGGCCACGATTTCACGCACCGCCTCGGCATCCAATTCGATAATGTCGTGTTCGCGGATCCATCGGCAATTAAGATCAAGGCGAGGAACTCGGACGTGAAAATTGGCCCGGGAGCATTCAATTTGAACATCACGGGCCAGAATGTAAACGTTTCGGGAACCGCTGGACCATCGGCGACGGTGAGCTGTGCGAATCGCTTTGTGGATTTTCCAACGCAACGCTAGTACTAGCCGATTTTTCTAAGTTAGCGCACGTGGGTTGGATCCCACCCGTCCGAGCCGGCCAGTACCCGTTCCGCTGAGTATTTGGCAGCCTCTTCGGGTGTCAACTGCTTGCTATGCGGATCTCGTTGTTTGGAATGGGCGCCAGCTCCAGTGGAACCATATTCCGCATAGAAAACGGTCCCCAGATAATGCGTTTCACCAGGATGCCATTCGCGCCAACCTGCGGGCACGATTTGTGGCCCCATTTCCGTGTTCAAAACGACGACGCTGGCGTAGGAGCGCCATGGACGGCCCAGCCAAACATTGTGCTGCCCTGGTTCGGCGGTTAGCTTACAGCGATTAAAGACAAAAATGCTGTCCTGATCCGGGTAGTGCTTACCTTGTGCGGTAATGAAGCCTTCCGGGTGTTTTGTGCTGTGGATCTCGCAATTCTCAAAGAATGCAACGCCATCGCCGAAAATAAAATCGACGTTACCCTCGATGTAGCACTTAGAGAAGTACTGTCGCGTGGGCGCGCAGGGCTGACCATTCGGACCGGCGCAGGATCTGTTTGCTGCATACAGTGTGTCCTGATTACCCAGGAAGCGCATGTTTCTGAACACCGCCCGGTCGCCGGTTACCAACAACGCCAATGCTTGCGAGCCCTGCGGCAATTGTGGATGTGTGGCATTAAAATCATTCGCAAACGTAAGGTTCTCGGCGAAGAAATCATTGCCGCGGACGTTGACCGTTGAAGATTTGAGCGTGCCGCCGGCGGTTCCAGAACTCTTGTCGAACGCAATAACGGTTTTGGCGGCATCGCCGCTGGTACCGCGTAACTGCAGGTTATTTTTCGCGACCTCAAGCACCTCACGATATGTGCCCGGCGCAATCGAAATGACTGCACCTTCGGCAGGTGCTGCGTCAATTGCTTTTTGAACTGAGCGATAGTCACCGCTGCCATCGGTTGCAACACGTAACGTTACTACGCCAGGAAAAGCAGGAGGAACTTCAGCCGCGCCCAGCACGCCCGCAATCAGCAGGAAACAGCAGATCAGCTCCTTCACGAACGTGACTTAGAAATCAAGCCGGAAGCCAGCCCGAAACGCCCTTGGACCAGAGGGATCGAGTCCGCCGGCGCCATTTCCAGTCGATGTGATTACGCCCGAAGCACCTGGGTTGTTGTAAATTAACGCGTTGCTTGCAGGGTAACTCGCTCCATTTATCAAACCGATGGTCGACGAACTTCCGAGCAGGGGATTGAAGTTGGTGTGGTTGAATAGGTTCGTGCCGGTGAATTCCAGGCGAATACGGACGCGTTCGGCAATCGAAAATGTCTTTGCGAGACCGCCGTCTACCGTAAACAGGCCTGGGCCGACGATTGTGCCTTTAGCCGCGCTGCCGAATGTCCCCGGCGCTGGTGGCGTAAATGCATCCAGGTCGTACCAATCGGAAACAGAGCGCTGATCTGATGGCAGGTTCGGATTGCCAACGGCGTTAGGGCGGATAGTGACTGTTGGCGGGGTCGCGCTGGTCGTGAATGCGGTTCCCGTAGGATCCGGTCCCGTCCACAAAGGCGTCAGGAAGAAACCGGTGCTCCAGGTGAGAGCTTGCGCGAATTGCCATCCACCGATTAAGGCATCGACAAAATGGCCGCGCTTGCTCAGGAACTTTTGCCCGGAGCCGAACGGAAGATTGTAGATGAGACTGTCCGTAATGCGATGTTTCGGAATATCGGCCCATGGCGCTCGTTCTCTCGCGAGATTGTACGAGTCTTCGGGCTGCTGATCGCGCTCCAGATCGCCGATGTCTCGCGCCCAAGTCCAATTAAAATCCCACAGCAGACCGGCCGCAAGCGGACGCTTCGCCTCGACATTCAGCCCATTGTATTGATGTCCGGCTCCGTTCGTGACGTAAGTGATATTCCCGAATTGCGGGAACTGCCGCGGCTTATTGATATACAGCCCCGGCCCAGCCAGGGGTTGATTGATGTTCTCGTCGTATTCACCTTGGCGGGTTCCTGTGCCTACATAAGAAACTCGCACTCCCATGGATCCCAACTGCCGCTCCACGGTGAAGTTGTATTGGAGCGAGTATGGAATCCGCAGGTCTTTTTTAAACGCGGCCGGTAAACCGACCGTCTTTGCATTGATCGGGGTTGATGGATACACCTGCGGCAGGACAACGATCGGGTTGTCAGCCGTAGCCTTCGTCGGATTTGTATAAGACGCGGGACTGACGGAAAACGGCGTACTTCCCATGCTGACCTGCGTGGGCACGAGATCATAGAAAACGCCGAATCCTGCACGGAACACGATCTTGTCGTCCCAAGGACGCCATGCCAGGCCAACCCGCGGAGCCCAGTTGTTTTTGTCCGTCTCTATCAGTGATCCGGCACGGTACCCAGCCTGAGATGCTGTCTCTATGCCCACGTAGCTGGAAGGGAAATATGGACTGATTTTGTTTTGCGAACCATCCTGGATGACGATCTTTCCGGTGACTGGGTCGAATGCGGATGCAAAGCCGTTCGTGGAGCTCCAGGCGGGGTGCAGCTCATATCGCACACCGATGTTGGCAGTCAGCTTCGGAGAGATCTTGTATTCGTCGGTAACGAAGAAGTCATAGGCCCAGCGCAGAAAGGGTGCGTCGAGTGCCGGCGCCGCAACGCTTGCGGTGCTGGGATAACCGAGCAAAAAGTCCGCGTAGGAAAACCCGGTATAGCGGTTTGAGAACGACAAATTACCGAACAGGTTATTCGATTCGACTACGTTGTCCGCATAGTTCCGCGAGATCTGCGTGCCGGCGCGAACCGTATGCTTACCGCGCGTCCACGTAATTTGATCTTGTATATACTGATTGAAATTTTGGAAATCAGGGCCGCCGAAAGCGGTTTGCGTAATTCCTTGCAGCCCCAATCCGGAAAAAGAAATATTGGGTATTCCGGGAAGATTGGGCAGGTTCGGCAGCAATCCAGTTAGACCGAACTGGTTGACGAGAGCCGGTCCGTTATTCGCCCCAAAGCGGGGCTCATTGGTATACATCATGCCGTAACGCGCTTCGTTGACGAGATTCGAAGTGATGATCTGGCTCCAGGAGCCGACGGCATTGCGCGTGTTGCGAGTATCGGTCAGGCGGCCAATTGACGGCAAATTATCTTCGTAATCGGTGCTATATTGCCGCTGCCACGTGTAGCGCGCAAAGAGGAATGTCTTATCGGAAACGCGGTGATCGATACGGCCGGTCCAATACGTGTTTGGATCGAATGGATGCGTCAGCGTTGTGATGTAGTTGCTCGATGTAAGGCTGGTAGTGCTGCCATTGTTCTGGACCGGGTAGAAACGATTCTGAATCGCAAGGGAAACGGGATTCAGTTGGCTCGCTTGAATTTTGTTGCCCGGAAACGCGATGCCCGTGGCCGGATCCTTGATCACCGTTTTCGGCAACAGGCCCGAGAAGTCCCCCGACCGCCACGGAGTTGGCGGAACCGTGGGATTGAACAAATTCTGGGTAATGCTTCCGCGCGAAGTTTCGAAATCGAAAAAGAAGAACGTCTTGTCATGACCGTTGTAGAAATGCGGAATCGTTATGGGACCACCGATCGAGCCGCCAGGTCTATGGGAAATGCCCGTCGCACGCGTGGGAGAGAAAAAGTCGCGAGCTCGGAAGGCAGGAGTCTGATAGTAGTCGAACAAGCTGCCGTGAAACTCATTGGTTCCCGATTTCGAGATCACCGTCACCTGGCCGATTGCGCCCGCATCCGCCGTGTTATCGGCGCTGTCGATTCTTACTTCCTGGAAGCTTTCGAGGTAGTTAGTCAGCGGGCTGGTCTGGGTTCCGTTATAAGTAATATTACTGATGCCATCGACGGTAAACTCAGACTGGTTGCGGCGGCTGCCGTTGAAGCGGTAAGTTGCTGTTACGGTAGTTGCCTGGCCAACACCTGGGACGAGCGCCAGGAAGGATGTGACGCTTCTGGTATTTAGCGGTAAATCCTCCAGTTGTGTCGAGGTCTCGGTCTGGCTGATGCGGGCAGTTTCTGTTTCGACTACTTGTGCTGGAGTTGCGCTCACCTCAATCGTCGACGTGACAGCCCCAAGCTGCATTGTAATATCGACACGCCGGATTTCGCGTGCCTCCAGTTTGATGTCTTTGACCTGCGACTCCTGAAATCCGGTTGCGGTCGCAATAACGGTGTAGTCGCCCTCACGCAAGTCAGGAACAGTGTAGTTGCCATTCTGGTTCGTTTGTGTCTCGTACGAATAGCCACTGCCTTTCTCAGTAGCTTTGATATGAGCCCCCAGAACGGTCGAGCCACTGGCATCGGTAACAGTACCGGTGATAGAACCAAACGTCGTCTGGGCGACGATAACTACGGGCGAGAACAAGCACAACGCCAGGAACGGAGCCAGGCGGCGCATATTGAGAATTCCCCCTTCGACTAGACCCAAGTGGATGCCTAAGAGGAAAGCTACGCCATTTTCCAGTACAGATCAACGCAGTTTTTCTAAAGCAGTTCTTTAAGTCTTGAAAACTCGGGGTTGCCTCATGGGCCGAAAGCTCTTATACAAAGCCGCACGATGCGGTTCCTTACCGAGCGTTGTTGGGCAGCGGCAGCGAAGATTGACCAAAGACATATTTCCATCCCGCGGGCGTGCGTACGTACGTGTCGCTGAACCAAAACTTACGATCGAATGATTTTCCATTGGTCGTAAATTGTTCCCACAGTTTTGCCGTGACTACGGCCACGTCGCTCCACACGCGGACCATTTGGGCATCCTCGTCGTTGTGTTGGTAGCTGGTAGCTCCGCTCCGCGCGTCGTTGAGCAGCTCCGACTTCGTAAAGGTCTTGCCGGAACCTGTTACCAGAACGAAATCATCCGCGAGAATCCGGGCCATCGTGGCCGCATCATTTCTCTTTACGGCCGCCTGGTACTCAGTATCTAATGCAGCTACGGCTTTTTGATCGTCAACTCCGGCCGCGCTCCCGACGTGCACTTCCGTTCCCAGAATTAGGCCGAGCGCCAACACTATCGCAGGAAGCCGGGGCAGATAGGAAAATGGTGGTTCGACCCTCATTCGCGCGCCGGTTCCTGATGCGAATGCAATTGCTCGGGTTGGTTGCATCCATTGCTCCCGTAGTTCGTGTCTCTGATTTAGAAGATGAGCTTCAGAGCCAGTTGCATCTCTCGCGGATTGCTTGAGAAGGCCTGGCTCCAATCGCCGAAATTCGGATTGCCCGGTATGATGGTAGTTCGCGCTAGGTCTCCGCTGGCCGTGCCTGCGGCGTAGAGGAATCGCGCGACATCGTTCAGATATCCACCTACATACTGCGGATGATTGAATATGTTGAACGCACGAGCGGAAAATTCCAGCCTAAAACGCTCGGTGAAATTAAAGCGTTTGGTCAAATTGAGATCGATATCGTCGATCGGGTTCAGGTGAACGAGACTACGGCCGCCGTTCGGAAGCGTCCCTAGCCCACCTGCAATATACATTGCATTCGGGTTATTGGCTAAATAAGCTACGGTGTACCCGGCGCTATTCGACAGGGCCGTTACGCCGGTTCCGACGCCCTGTGTCCCAGCCGGGTTAACGACCACCCGGTCAGGAGCCGAATCGCCGTTCAGATTTGCGTCGACTCCGCTCTGTGGAGTTGTTAACTGGCCGGTTTGGTAAATGTACACAGGCGCAACTTCCCAATTGCCGACGATGTTCTTCAGAAACCAACTGCCGTTCTTGAAAAACGGCGCATCGTAAACCATATCCAAAACGATGCGGTTGCGATGGTCAAGCAGCGAGGAGGCCCGTTCCATCGCTATGTCCTGGAAATCCTGCGGGCGCCGCGGCGCCAATACCGTGGTGTCCAGCGCGGTGGTCGAATCATCGATATTGTGACTCCAGGTGTAAGACCCCTGGAACTGCAAGCCGTTTGAAAATCGCCGGGTCAACTGGTTCGACCAACCGTGGTATGTCGAATTGCCGACCGGCATGAAGGCGGTGATGGGACTCAAAAAGCCTGCATTCGCATACCCAGGGACAATGTTTCCGCCGTTGTCGAATATAGTTTCAAGACAGGTAGGACACGGTGGTCCGTTTGGCAGGGCCGCCAGTTGGTTTGGCAATGCATTGAGCGTCGCCTGACTTGGCTGCGTCAGGAATACGGGAAGCGCATTCGACGCGTTGATCGTCGGCTGGACATTCAACTGCACCTGCATCGGAAGGAATAAGCCGCGAGTTCCGACGTACCGGCTCTCGAAGGTGTAGTTATTGGCGAATACGTGCTGGATGCCGAAATTCCAATTAATTGCTTCCGGCCGTTTTTGATTCGGAATGAAGCCGGAAGTGACGGCTCTGGCAGCCGCGCCTTCGGGAATCGCAACCGACGTGTTCGGTAAGATGCCGCCGCCGGCGAGGAATCCGGGCGCTCCGTTTCCAGTTACATCGACTGTGGTGCTGAGCTGCGGAGGAAGGCTGAGCGTTCCGAGATTGTCGTAGAGAACGTCATACGTGGTGCCGAAGCCGGCGCGAACCGAGGTGTTCCCGCTGGTTCCAGGCGAATACGCGATGCCGACACGAGGCATAAAGTTGGTGGTTTGCGTGGTTGGCTTATTGAAGACGATGAGACCTGACACACTCGCGCTGGCGTTCAGAGGTTGAATTTGCTCGCCGAGCGGCATAGTTAGGTACTCATACCGCAAACCAAGGTTCACAGTGAGATTCGGCCGAATTTTCCAGTTGTCATTTCCATAGAACCCAAATAATTGCTGATTTTGATAGTAAGTGACGTTACCCAGCGAACGCTGCGCGAGTCCATCGGGAGTGTAGTCGTAGAGATAGTCGCTGAGATAACTCCACTCATAATCGCCGCGCGCGCGCTGCGTGAAACTCGAAGGGGAGATCGTGCTCCATCCATCAAAGCCGAACTTGAAACTGTGGTCACCCTTGGTCCAGGTCAAGTTGTCCGTGAGCTGGTACAGGTTTTGAATCGTATATTGCGGTGCAATGGTGTTGGGACCGTAGGCCGCGTTCAGCTCAAAGACATCGATGTTCGGAAAGGAGTCCAAGCCAGGGAAACTCTGATTGCCGAAGACCGGCAGGCGATCCAAGGCGCGGTTATAGCCAAGCCGGAATTCATTGATCAGAGTAGGTGTGAAGGTATGGTATTCCGACAAAGTCGCGATGTATGCGTTCACCGGCTCGATGCCAAAGAATACGGACGGATACCCGGCCGTATCAATTAGACCCGCGCGGTTCAGAATGAATCGCCCTCGGAGGGAGTCTCTATCGGATATGTTGTAGTCGATCGAGCCAACTCCATTTTCGGTATTGGAAAAACTGGGCAACGATGCCGAAATCTGACCGACGGGCACCGAAATGGCGCCGGTTGCTCCCGGTGCAAATACACCCGTCCCCAAATACTCAATGCTGCCTGGACCGGGAGCGACGAGCGGATACGCACCCGTCGGCGTAGTGGCCGGAGTTGCCGCCGTTGATGCGCTCCCTAAGTATTTTTGGAACTCGGCGAGATTGCTCTTGTTAATGCCCGGCAGCGCAGCGAGGGTCGCGTAGCCGACTGCTGTCGGAACGTAGTGAAAGGTCGATGCCGTCGCACCTATCGGCTGGTACTCATAATCTACAAAGAAAAAGAGCTTGTTGTGCTTGATCGGTCCGCCCAAGTTGCCCCCAAAACGATTGTTGTCAAAGCGGGGATGGAGCGGATTTCCTTCAACGTAGTCGAGGTTGTCGGCCGAGTTCAGGTTACGATTCTCGAAGTATTCATAAAGCATCCCATGAAAGTCGTTCGACCCGCTCTTCACGACTTGATTGAACTGTCCGCCGGAGGAATGACCAAAATCCGGAGAAAACTGGTTTTGGAGCACCGAGAATTCGGCCACCGCGTCGTTCGGAACGGAAACCACAGGCCCGGTCACGGCGAGGTCGTTGTTATCGATGCCCTCGATTGTGAAGTTATTGTTCGCCGGACGTTGGCCGCCGACCGAGGGCCCCATGCCATAACCCAAGCCGCCGGAGCTTGCCACGCCTGCCAATAACAGCGAAAGGTTTAATACGCCGGAACCCGCTTGGCCGCCGCTCGCCGATGGCAGATCTTCCAACTGCTTCGTTTCAAACGTGCTCTGGATCTGCGCGGTGGTGGTATCGATGGTCGCAGGAGCAGCGCTGACCTCAACCGTCGAGGAGGTCTGCCCGATTTGCAGCGTTACGTTCGTCGTTACGGTCTGATTCAGTTCGATCCGAATGTTTCCGATCTCCGCCTTTGCGAAGCCGGGCGCGGTGACCGTGATGGTATACGTGCCCACTGGAAGATTTTCAAACCTATATCCGCCCGCACCAGCCCCCGTCGTCGTAGTCTCGACGCCGGTAGCATTGTTCTTTGCAACGATGGTCGCGTTCGGAACGGTTGCTCCCGTAGGGTCGTATACCGTTCCCGTAACGTTGCCGCTCGTGAGTTGCGCCAGAAGCGGCAGATTCAGGATGAACAAGAACGCGACTTTCCAAAGCGGGACGAACTTTATCCGAAGTTTTTTGTCATTCATAATCGAGACCTCTGAACCTCTTTTGCCCCGATTCTTGCATCGCAGAGTGACGGAAATCGCTCACGGTCGGCTGACAAAGAGCAGAATGGGATGGAAAAGGTCAGAAGCCTTGATTACTCGATGGGCGCTTCAACTCTGCTCGACTCTCCTCCAGATCAAGTCCTCGTTGTTCCGGCGATCGATGAGCGAGTCTACTCGGCCTGAGGCATCACGATGAAATAAGTATCGTCCTTCAACTCCGGCGCGGAAGAAAAGATCCGGCGACTCGGGCAGCAGTTCAGTGGCTCGGCCGGCGTTTCGCCGTGCATATAATGTTCCATTTTGTCGAGTAATAATCACCGTGTGACCCGGAGCCAGCTCATAGGTACCGGTGTAATCGTTGAGCCGCGATTCTGCCACGTTACCTTTTGCTGGGTCTGCATAGTAGCGAAGAGTCTGGCTCACGACGATCTGCCAAATCGATTTGCGGTATAGCCAAGTGTCCGTCATGTGGTACCGAGCATGCAATTTCTGCCCAAGACAGTCTCGGTTTCATCGCAGTCATAACTCAGAATTGCGACCCCTGCGGCGAACCGGGCCATCGCTCCCGTGACCTTGATCGAGCCGGTGTAACCCGGCGGCAACGGTTGCAACCGTGCGAGGAACATGCGTTTATCCATACTTCTACCCTGTTCATCGAAAAACATAGCGTCATCCGCAAGGTAGAGGTTCCAGGGTCTCCGATCACCCGGAGCAAAGGCATCGACCAGTTGTTGCGTGCGACGGACGAGTTCCGTCCGATCGATGCTTGGATTTTCCGCGGCCGCGAGGGCGGGGAAGACAAGCAGGAATATGAGTAGCGCCGGAGCAAGGCAGATCCGCAGATTCATTTGTGCCGACTATCGTTATACAATGCTGTTCCGCAAACACCTATTCTGTTGCCATGGGACCTTTCGTGATCCGGCGTGCGGAGTTACAAGATCTTTCGGAAGTGGCGGAGATGTGCCACCGCTTATGGCCTGAGGATTGTGCCGAGGAACACGCGCGCGATTTGGCTCCCCTGTTAGCAGGCAAATCGCCCGGGCCATTACCAATGGCGATCTTCGTAGCTCAGGACCCGGAGTGCCGGATTGTCGGCTTCATTGAGGCCGGCCTCCGGTCGCACGCGGACGGCTGCAACCCGATCCGTCCTGTAGGCTACATCGAGGGATGGTATGTTGCACCTGAATCCCGGCGTCGAAGGGTGGGAGCGAAACTGGTTGCTGCGGCTGAGGATTGGGCCCGAGATCAAGGCTGCTTAGAAATGGCTTCCGATACATAGCTTGATGCGCTTGGCTCTCAGCGTGCTCACGACGCGCTCGGGTTCGAGGTTGTGGACCGCTGTATCCACTATCGAAAGCTTTTGTGATCTATCAAAAGCTAAATCGGGCCACCAACTGGACCATCCGGCCACCTACATTGTCAGTAGAATCCAAGTCCTGATAACCGGTGAAGATTCGGCCAAACGCCTGGTTCTGGAGGTTAGCCGATACCGTACTGAAGAAGCTCGACCCAGCCGAGGACCCTGGCGAGTTGTAGGCGTCTCCCCAAAGGAAATTGGCTGTATTGAAAACGTTGAGCGCTTCCAGACGGAGATCGAAGGTTACATGCTCCTTGATCTTCGTGATTTTCTCAAGCGACCAATCGCAGTCCCAGAAGGACGGCCCATATAGAAAGAGTCGATCACAAAACTGACCGGGGGTTGCACACGCATTCAGTGAGGCAGTGTTTACGCCCGTACCTCCCGGCCCAAGTAACTGCTGCGGGACGTACCATACCGCTCCAGGCACGGGAGATGAGGTTTTATAGACGCCCAGCTCGCTTTGTAGTTGATTGGCTGTCAGGCCAGTCAGGCTCACTCCACCGTCGTATTGATTCACCGTCCCGCCTAATCCGCCGAAGACAAGCGTTGGCCTGCCGGACTGCCATCGATTGAACGTATTGAATTGCCATCCGCCGAGCACTGCATTGACTAAGCCATGCGAAGACGACCAACGCCGCCCGGCGCCAAACGGGAATTCATAAGTCATGTAGATTTTTACTGCATCTCGAATATCATACGGCGAAGGACCCTTCATTAATCCTTGGTTGCGCAGTGTTACGAAATCTTCGATGGCGTTGCTGCCGTTGCGTTGCCAGTCGTCAGTCAAACCATGGGACAGCGTGTAATTGGCGTCGAATGTCAGACCGTTGGCCGGACGACGGCGAAAATCGATGACCATGGCGTTGTAAGTCGATTGGAATCCGTTGTGCAGATAGTATGCGCCGCCGGTCGCGTCCGGATTGACGACCCAAAAGTTCCGTGGATATCCGGCTGCCATCAGATTCTGCCAATATCCCAAGCCGGAAGATGTAGCCTGCGCCCCGGTGTTGGTGCCACCTGGCCCGTAGGCACTCGCAACGGCGGCCGATAAGGTCGTTGCGAGGGAACCTGCTTGCCCGTTGACCAGCGGCGTCAGGAAGGCCCCGCTAGAGAAATTGCTATTGGCTTGCGTTGCGGCTCCTGCCGCGGCATTTCGGCTTCCTGTAAATGCAGCCGTTAGAATCGGCAAAGATTTCTGTCCAGGCAACCCGAAATCGCCGAAATTCTGGCCCGTCGAGGCAGACGCGGGGACGCCAGCTGCAGTTTGCGCTGCTTGACAGGCGGCAGCATTGGCGGCACAGATATTCAGATTGCCGAGTGCATTGTTGAATTCGGTGAGAAACCCGTTCTCGTAGATATTCACTTCATTGAGATTTTCGTCTTCCCAGAGGCCCACAGCGTGGTTGCCCACGTAACGGACTTCCAGTGCCATGTTCGTTCCGACCGAGCGTTGAATGCCCACCGACCAGGATTGAATCCGAGGCATGTGTAAGTTTGGATCGGCAACGTTCACCGACTGGCTGGCCGCCGGGTCCGCCTGGAACGGCTGTCCGAAGGCGGTAGGAGTTTGCGCGAGCGTCGGGATATTCAAGCTCCCTAGGGCCAGCGATCCCGCTGCGAACTGGCCAGCGCCGATGCTGGAGCCCGGAGTTGTTGCAGACGTGTATTGCGATCCTGTAAATCCTGGATTGGACAACGCCACCCAGTTGTTGAGCCCTTCCTGTGAATAAGAGATGGAATAGCCTGCCCGAATAACAGTATTGCCGGAGCTGCCGAACACAGTTTTCGCAATCGAGTTATCGAAGGAAGGCTGCCAAGCGAAGCCAAGGCTTGGAGCCCAGCCGTGATACCAGTTGTTGTACCAGGGATGGCCGTTATCGAGAACATACTCGGGAATCGATCCTGTCTGTACGCCGGGCGCAAAAACATTACCCACTCCCGAAATTCCATACAAACCGGCCAAGCCTCCCTGCAGCGTGTAGTATTGGTTCAAATCGTCTACCGGAACGCCTTCGTATTGCCAGCGCAACCCATAGTTGAGGGTGAAATTCGGACGGACGCGCCAGCTATCGGTGAAGTAAATTCCGAAATCCGTCTGGTGATACTGATCGGCCTGGTATCGCCCAGTCTGGAAATTGCGGGTGGAAGGATTCAGCGCGACAGTCCCCGAGTAGCTCGTGATTCGGCCCGCTAACGTACCGTAGAGCTGCTGAGCCAGGTTCAGGTCGGTCGCGGACATCCCCGGCAGGTTTGTTCCGTTGAAAGCGGCAGCCATGGGATCGCTGGCGTCTAGCCCCAGACCTACCGTTCCGAATTCGGAGCCGTAGTTCGCGTCTTTGTAGTGTTCGCGAGTGGCATTAACTCCGAATGAAAAATTATGCTGGCCCTTTGCCCAAACGAGATTGTCGATCAGATTCGCCACCGAGGGATTATCGCGCGTGGGAGTAACTTGCAGCCACGGATCCGTCAACCCGAGGGCTGCAGGAAGGGCGGGCTGCAGGTGGATGGGGCCTAAATTCGTGCTCGCCACCGGATAGACACTCAGATTGAGGTCCGGAGAAAAGGACTCGGGAGTGATCTGCATTCCGAAGCGCAGCTCATTGCTGATGGTCGGCCGGACATTCCATCGCCAGGCAATCCCGCCAAGCGACCGGTCGGCATAGTAGCCGCCGTGATTCGTGTTAAACGGAGCTACTGGAAAGGTGTAATCGGTGGCATTCAAAATATCCGGAGCTAGGACAAAGCGCGTGAGATGGTAATCGAGTTCCAGCGAATGGTTGGAGGAAATGTTGTAATCGAGGCGGAGATCCGGCATCTGCTGCGTGTACGCTCCGGAATTGTTGAACGTGATGTTTTGCTCATTCAACGACGGAGCGGCAAGCATATGCACGCCAGGCGCGGTGGTTGCCGACTGAGCGGCCGATAGTGCAGACCCAATGACCGGGTCCACTCGTGCTGTTCCGCCGTAGGCCGCCGCCATTTGAAACAGGTTTGCCGTGCAAGTGCCCGCTCCGCTGTTGCAGGTGACCCACGATGGTGTCGCACCCGGTATCGAAGCCGGCGCGTAAGTGTAAACCCCGCTGGCGGCAGACGTACTCAGGAGCGTTCGCGTTCTGGCAGCCGACTGCGGCCGCAGCCATATACTCAAGTCCGCGAAGAAAAACAATTTGTTTTTCCAGATCGGGCCGCCAATCTTTCCGCCGAACTGGTCATAACGCATGGTCTGGCGCGGTAACCCAGCCAGATTGTTGAAGTAGTAATTTGAATTCAGATCGTCATTACGAAAGTATTCCCAAACTCCGCCGTGGAACTGGTTACTCCCGCGCGGCGTGACGAATTTCAACTGCACCGCTCCCTGACCTGTATCGGCTGCGCTGCCAGCTGCAGACGAAATAGTGAACTCCGAAACAGCATCGATATTCGGGCTGATCATTGTGAATAGGGGATCGCCCGACTTGCCCGTTTGCCATTGCGCGGAAATGCCGTCATAGGTGATGTTTACTGCGCCCCCGGGGAGGCCGTCGGCACTGCTCTGGCGCGGCCCTCCGATGGTCTGGACATCAGGGCTCATCAACGCCAGACCATAGAGCGCGCTATTGGACGGCGTAGGAACGGTGGTGATGACGTTGCCGGTAATCGTCAACCCGACCGACGACTGCGAGGTCTCAATCAATTGCTGTCCCGCTTCCACCGTTACGGTAGATGTCACCTGGCCAGGCTGGAGCGTAGCTTTTAAATCGTAGGTTCGTCCGACAACGACCTGGACTGCCTGGTACACGGCGGTTTGGAACCCAGCTAAGATCACTGTGACGTTATACGTTCCGGGCGGCAGGTTGCCAATGAAGAATTCGCCGTTTGCACCAGAGGTCGCCTGAAACTTAGTGCCCGTGGATGCTTCTTTCACGTCGATAGCCGCACCAGGAACCACCGCACCGCTCGAGTCGGTTACCGCCCCCGACAAATTGCCGGTGGGATTTACCTGCCCAAACAAAGCCACCGCGCAGACAAACAAAACGATCGCCGAAGCACACCTGGAAAGCACCATAGAGTCCCCTAGCCGTATATAATATCCAATCGTCAGATATTGGAGGTAGAATACGCCAGACAGCAATAGAAAGCAAGAATGCCCTTTGAAAAACGCGATTGACCGGGTAATTGACGGCGAAACAAAGCCGCCAAGAGGGCGTGGGCTATCGCGACGTGGATTTGGAAAAGAAACACTCGCCGCTGCGTTCCTTGGCGCCGTCCCGCAATCCCCTGCAAAAGGGGACGCGGATCTTTCGCTCGCCGAGCAGCCCGAAATTCCAGATTTCACGGCCACGCAGCGGGAGGAAGTGGATGCCCGGTTTAGAGAAACCATCAGGCGCTATGGCGATCGGCTCTCCGATGAACAACAGCAGCGCGTACGGCGGGTTCTGGCGCAGAATGAACGAATGCTGGCTCCGATACGCGAATTCGCCGTTGCGAATGGAGACGCTCCAGCTACGACGCTAAAGCTTGTGAGAGAGACCTCAGAGGAACACGTGAGCAGAATTCACAGAGAGCATACAAAAGAAAATGCTCAGTGAAGACGTGCTGTTCCTGCCCATTCGCGAGCTGCAAGCGCATCTCCGCCGGCGTGCATTCTCGCCTGTGGAGCTTGCGAAAGCGTATTTGGATCGCAGTCAGAGCATCGGGAGAAAACTCAACGCGTACGTCACAATTACCGAAGAACTCGCGCTCGAACAGGCGCGTGCCGCCGAACGGGAAATCCTCGCGGGAAGGCATCGCGGGCCATTACATGGGATTCCCTATGCATTGAAAGATCTGGTAGCCGTCAAAGGATACAAAACCACGTGGGGCGCTCGTCCCTATGCCGATCAAGTGTTCGATTACGACGCGACGATTGTCGAAAAACTAAACCGCTCGGGGGCCGTGCTCATTGGAAAGGCGGCCATGATTGAGCTGGCGGGCGGTTTGGGGTACACGAATGGCAACGCATCCTTGACGGGTCCGTGCCAGAATCCCTGGAAGACGGATTGCTGGACGTGTGGTTCCTCGAGCGGCTCCGGCGCTGTCGTCGCAGCAGGATTGGCGTCTTGGGCGCTTGGGTCCGATACGCGCGGCTCGATCATTTGTCCATCCTCGTGGTGTGGCGTAGCGGGAATGCGCCCGAGCTTCGGCCGGGTCAGCCGGCATGGCGCGATGGCGATCGCATGGTCCATGGATAAACTCGGGCCAATGGCTCGCACTGCCGACGATTGCGGGTTGATCCTTTCGGTCATAGCGGGCCATGATGTAAACGATCACGATTCTTTGCCGCCGGCCCTGGCGCAATTCCGATATCCGGCTCCGGAACTCGAACCGCGCATGCCGTTGCGAATTGGACGGCTTACGAACGTTTGGGATCGGATCGATCCCGAGGTGGAAAAGAGTCTTGAAGAAGGCATCCACGTGCTGAAGAAGGCGGGTGCACGCGTTTCCGATGCGGAAATGCCCGACGGTCCCTTCGAAGAGGCGGCCGAGTTGACTATTCTGATCGAGGCCGCCTCCGCTTTTCAGAATCTCATTCACTCCGGCGATTGCGCGAAATTGACCGATCCTCTCGGACAGGTCAATGGATACGTCAGCGAGCGGTTTTCGTCTTCGGATTATTTGCAGATCCAGCGCGTGCGCACGTTCCTGCAACGAAGCGTCGATAAGCTCTTCGATAGCTTCGACGTCGTGACTACGGCAGGCCAATCCGATGTGGCGCAGCCGCTGGTTGAGCCGCCATCCAAGACACCGCCGGAGCACCGGCAGGTGGAACACATCGAGCGCCGGGCCCCCGATGGTGTCTCGAGCTTGTGCGGCTTACCTGCGATTGCGGTTCCTTGCGGATTCAATAATGCAGGCCTTCCCATTGCGATCCAGTTTATTGCAAGGGCCGGGAACGATCACGCGGTCATCGCGGCGGCGCGCTTATTTCAGAATCACACGGCGTGGCACAAAAAGCACCCGGACACGGTTGCGCTGGCCGCTCTATAGCCGCTTGGCAGTGAATCGTTGCGGTGGATTAACCGGCTGATCCTGTTCGCGATGCAAGCGGCGCCTGTTCGGCGTCGGCGTGAGCGCGCCGCTCCTGCAGCGACTGCCGCAGAGATTGCCCAGCATGTTGAATATGCCGCCGGAGCAAGTTGCCGGCAGCCGCCGTATTCCCCTTTCGGCACAATTCAAGAAGTTCAGCGTGCTCTTCGTTCGCCCGTTTCATGCCATGCGTGAGAAAGAGCTGCAAGCGGGTGTAGCGTTCGCCTTTGTTGTTGATGTTTTGAATGATATTCCGGAACTGGGGCAGATTGGCGCGGGAATAGAGCTTGGAATGGAACTGCCAATTCAGGCGGCCCCACGCCGCGAGATGCTTTTCCAGTCGCAGCTCACTTGCAAACTTGCGAAGTATAGCTGCAGCCTCATTCAAATCGTCCTGCGTCAGGTGTGGAATGGAAGCCTTCAAAACTTCCGGTTCCAGCAGCGCTCGAATCCTGAATAATTCTTCGACATCGGCAGGAGATAGCTGGGGCACAATCGTGCCGCGATTCGGAAGAATGGCAACCAGGCCCTCGGCGTCGAGCTGCCGAAGCGCCTCGCGGACAGGAATCCGGCTGACCTGGAACTGCGTTGCGATCAGATCCTGGCGCAACAATGTACCCTCGGGGATCTCGCCCCTGATGATCTGATCGCGCAACTTGTCCGCTACCGCTGAAGTCAGCGATTGCCTGAGAATTGGAGAATGGGCTGCAATGGGAGAGCCTGATTTACGCAATGTGAGTCCAACAACGGGAACAGCTTGGTTCAAAAGGGATTTTAGCGCAAATGCCCGTCCATCATACAATCTGAATATTGTATACATGAATACTTGATGCAGGCGACTTCAGCCGGCAAACGCAGGAGGGTTCTTTAATGATTTGGAAAGGCGTGATGCCCGCCATCACCACCAGCTTTGATAAAGACTACCGGGTCGACCATGCTTTCATCGGAGAGCACTGCCGTTGGCTTATTGAAAACGGCTGTACCGGAATCGTAGCGTTGGGCTCGCTCGGAGAGGGGGCGACGCTCTCGTTCGAAGAGAAGTGCCAGATTCTTCGGACTTGCCGAAGTGTCTTAGGTGGTGGCGCTCCTCTCGTGGCTGCCATCTCAGCTCTTTCAACGGCCGAAGCGATCGCATTGGCGAAAGCCGCTGCGGACCTCCGTTGCGACGGCCTGATGGTTCTGCCGCCGTATGTGTATGAAGGCGATTGGCGTGAGATGAAGACTCACATCGCCGCTGTTTTTGAGGCGACTCCACTCTCCTGCATGCTTTACAACAATCCTGTGGCCTACGGAACGGATTTCGCGCCGGAGCAGATTGAGGAGCTTGCCGCGGAACACGACAATTTCCATTCGGTTAAAGAGTCAAGCACCGATGCCCGGCGCGTTTCTGCTATCCGGGCTCTACTTGGAAATCGTTTAGAGATCCTCGTCGGTGTCGACGACGCCATTGTGGAAGGGATCGGGGTGGGCGCGAGCGGCTGGATTGCCGGACTGGCGAACGCCCTGCCGCGTGAGTCGGTTGAACTGTTCAATCTGGCCATGAACGGTGAACGTGAAAAAGTCTTTCAACTCTACCGTTGGTTTCTGCCGCTACTTCGTCTCGATACGGTCGTGAAGTTCGTTCAGCTGATAAAAATCGTGCAAGCCGAAGTTGGTATCGGCACTGTGCGCGTGCGCCCGCCGCGTCTGGAACTCGTTGGCACCGAACTGGAGAAGACGAAAGCGATCGTTCATCAAGCTCTAAGCGCCCGGCCTAAGGAATATATGACGCCGTCGCTGGCCAGCGCGAAATAGGCTCACGCATGTCGATCGAACGGCTATCGATCCAGCCGGTCCGCGGAGTGGTGCTGGTTTGCCTACTCGCGTCCCTACCGTTGCTGGGGGCACAGGAACCGAAGAATCCGGTGTCAGGCGGTAATCCCGAGTCGATCGAAGCAGTTGACGAATCAAACAGCCCTTTGCGTCCTCTGATCGAACGATTCGCAGAAGACCGATCTACGCTGGCCCGGTACTATGACATCCGAATCGCGGAAGACCGTCGCGAGCGATTCCGCCGCTTCTATGAGGAGTGGCAAAAATGCCTGGCGAGCCTGAACTTCGAGGCATTAAACCAGGACGGCCAAATCGATTACGTCCTGTTCCACAACTTTCTCGGTCACGCGTTAAAGCAGCTCGATTTTGAAGCGAAACAAGAAGCCGATTCTGCCTTGTACGTCCCCTTTGCAGCCACAATAATTGGTCTCGAAGAATCGCGGCGCGATGGACATCTGCTCGATCCGCAGAAGAGCGCCGCTACGCTCGCTCACATGACGCTTCAAATTGGCGCGCTGCAAAAGGAAGAATCGAAGCAGCCGGCGAAATCAGATGCTGATAGTTCTCAGAAGAGAAGAATCGATGCGAATCGTGCCGCCGACGAGGTAGATATTCTTCGAGAGACATTGCACAAGTGGTTCGCGTTCTACGACAATTACGATCCCCTGTTTACCTGGTGGAATAACGAATCCTATCGTAAGGCGGATTCTCAGCTCGACGAATACGGGCGTTTTTTGCGGCACGACATCGCCGGCGTGAAGAGTGCTGGATCGAAGGCGTCAAACTCCTCAAATCGAGCGGGTGATCGAGACTCCGGCGAGGACGAAGACACCTTTAATTCGCACGCCACCAGGGCAGCAACCGCCGGAGATACCAGCGACATCATAGGGGCCCCGATCGGGCGGGAACGTTTGTTGGAAGAGCTCGAGTACGAAATGATCCCGTATACACCGGAAGAGCTGATCGACGTCGCGAATCGCGAATTTGCCTGGTGCGAGAACGAAATGCGCCGCGCGTCCAACGAAATGGGATTTGGCGACGATTGGAAGAAGGCCCTCGAAAAAGTAAAGAACATGTATGTTGAGCCGGGCAAGCAGCCGCAGCTTATTCGGGAGCTGGAGCACGAGGCGGAGTCATTTGTCGACCAGCACGAGATGGTAACCATTCCGCCGCTGGCTCGCGAGACATGGCGCATGCAGATGATGTCGCCGGAACGTCAGTTAATCAATCCGTTCTTCACGGGAGGAGACACCATCAGCGTTTCTTACCCGACTGAGGAAATGACGTACGAACAAAAGATGATGAGCATGCGCGGTAATAACATTCCTTTTGCGCGGGCTACCGTCTTTCATGAACTCATTCCGGGTCATGAACTACAGCTCTTTATGGCCGACCGGTATCACGCTTATCGCAGGGCTCTAGGTTCCACTCCTTTCACGATTGAGGGCTGGTCGCTGTATTGGGAGCTTCTCTTCTGGGACATGAAGTTTCAGAAGAGGCCTGAAGATCGAGTGGGAGCACTCTTCTGGCGTATGCATCGTTGTGCCCGAATCATCTTCTCCTTAAGTTTTCATCTGGAAAAAATGACACCCGACGAGTGCGTGAACTTTTTGGTCGAGCGCGTTGGCCATGAGCGCGAGAATGCCATTGCGGAAGTTCGCCGCTCTGTCGCCGGTCAGGATGGGCCGCTCTATCAGGCGGCTTATCTGTTGGGGGGCATGCAAATCTATTCACTGCACACCGCCCTGGTCGGCTCGGGCAAAATGACAAACCGGCAGTTTAACGACGCTGT
Organism: uncultured Acidobacteriaceae bacterium; assembly: GCA_963722935.1. Classification (GTDB taxonomy): domain Bacteria; phylum Acidobacteriota; class Terriglobia; order Bryobacterales; family Bryobacteraceae; genus Bog-105. The sequence goes on from CAVROY010000008.1 coordinate 1,297,330, forward strand.
TGTCAAAGAGAACATGATGCCCGTTGAACTGATCCGCGCAAGTCTTACCGGTCAGAAGTTGAATCGCGAGTACAAGGCCAGTTGGAAGTTCCTTGCAACCGGTCCGATTCCAGGCGTTCGATAACAGCAGCACGTTTACGAATAGATGAAAGAGTCACCCAAGAAATGAACCAACCGTGGACTCGCCGGCAACTCTTGAAACGGACCGCTGCGAGCACCACGCTCTTACTCACCGAGCAAACATCAGCCAAGGCTCAGAACGCTTTCGAGATTGCCAGTTCGGAAGTGGAGATACGCGTCGCAGCCGTGAGCCGGTACACTTTCCGCTTAGCCGTTACTCCCGCCAATAACCCCAAGGCCGCTGAGATTCCCGTTGACGGATCCTTGGTGCAGCCAGACTGGCCATCCACAATAACTCGCATCCGGGACGTGCCAAGAGAAGCCATTCCGGCCGGTGACATGCGCCTGAAGTTCACTTCAGAACCGCTTCAAATCTCCATCGAAACCATCCATGGCGAGTCGATTCAACAGCTCGAGATCGATTCAGCCACCGGCGTGCTCTCGTTCGGTACTGCAGGTAGTCTGTTGCTCGGCCTGGGCGAAGGAGGCCGGCAATTCGACCGGCGCGGTTCTATCGACACAATGCGGAATGGCCAAGGCGGCTATCAGCTGGGAACGCATGGCGGGCGTGTGCCGATTCCCTGGTTGATCGGGAGTGCGGGCTGGGCGATTTTTGTCCATTTTCCATCCGGACAGTTTGATTTGTCGGGCGATCCGGGCAAGTTTATCCCGTCAAAACCGCTGCCGCTAGATCTATTTTTCGTCAGCTCTCGCGAGCCTGCGACCATCATGGCCGAATACGCCCGCTTGACCGGCCATGCACAGCTTCCGCCGTTGTGGGCTCTCGGGTACCAGCAGTCGCACCGAACGCTGTCGAGTAATGAACAAGTGCTCGAAGAGGCCAAAACTTTTCGAGAAAAGAAATTGCCTTGCGATGCTCTGATCTATCTGGGAACCGGCTTTTGCCCGTCCGGCTGGAACACGGAGAACGGTTCGTTTGAATGGAACAGCCGCGTTTTTCCCGATCCCAAGAGCACGATCGACCGACTGCACGAGGCTAACTTCCGGGTGGTGCTGCACGTCGTAATATTGACGGATCGATTGCAAGGCGACGTTCAGGAAGGATGTGAAGTAACGCGTTTCGATGAGCAGCAGGCGGCCTGCTATTGGGACGTGCATCGGAAAGATTTCGCCCTCGGCGTAGATGGCTGGTGGCCGGACGAAGGCGACCCTCTCGATCAACAGTCTCGCCTGGTTCGCAACCGAATGTATTGGGAAGGCGCGCAAGTAGACAGACCCGACGAACGCCCTTATGCTCTGCATCGCAATGGCTACGCCGGCATGCAGCGGTACGGAGCCTTTCTTTGGTCCGGTGATGTCTACTCGACTTGGGAGACATTGAGAGTTCACGTCTCTAATGCGATCAATACCGCGCTGACTGGCATACCGTATTGGGGAACGGATATCGGCGGCTTTGTGCCGACTGCCGAATTCACAGCCGAACTCTACGTGCGGTGGTTTCAATTTGGGGCGTTTTGCCCGCTCTTTCGCGCGCACGGCCGGAATTGGACGCTGCGCTTACCGTGGGGATGGAATACCGGAGATTTAGGTCCGATGGAGATCAGCAACTATCGGGGCGCGGCGCTTCCGGATCCAAGCCAACTGCACAACGTCCAAGTCGAACCAATTTGCCGCAAATTTCTTGAGCTGCGCTATCGCATGCTGCCGTATTTGTACAGTGTCGTTCGGGAATGCGCGCTCAGCGGTATGCCGGTCATCAGGGCGTTATGGCTGGAATATCCTGAAGACGCCACGGCGGTGGGACGGGGAGATGAGTATTTGTGGGGTCTGAGCCTGCTGGTCGCGCCTGTCGTTGAGCGAGGCGCAACCAGCCGCAAGCTTTATCTTCCACAAGGAGCCTGGTTCGATTTCTGGACAGGTGAACGCATTGACGGAGGGCGTGAGATCAACGCACGCGTGGATCTGGCAACCATGCCGCTGTACGTGCGTGCTGGATCGATCCTGCCCCTCGGCCCAGTTAAGCAGCACACGGGCGAGAAAATAGATGAGCCGCTAGCGATTCACATCTATCCAGGCCGGGATTGCCGTTTCCTTCTGTACGAAGACGACGGAGTTTCGTTCCGGTATCGGACTGGTGAATGGATGGGCATCGATATTGGTTGGAACGACCGGCAACGCGTAACCACACTCGAATTGGCTGAGGGATCGCGGATGCTGGCGGCCCTGCCAAAACATATGGAGATTCATGTAAACGGCCAGACGCAGCCGGTTCTTTTTAAAGGGAACAGCGTAGCGGTCCGGTTTTAAGGAGCTTGTATGAAGAAGAATTCGAAATGGGAAACATTGGATCGGCGGCAGTTTGCGGCACTCGTTGCTGGCGCGGGCGCACTGGCGCCTGTCATGGCCGCCCAGCAGCAGCCGGTTCATGAGCCGGAGGGTCAAAAGCCGCCACCGCCTCCGCAGAATCGCCCGACTCAGGGCACTCCGAATCCGAACACCAGCCAGCAGCGAAGAGGCACTTTGCCGGAAACGCCTCCTTTCGAGGAGACGATCAGTTTCACACGCTCCGACGTGGAACCTGCAGTGCGCCCGTTTCCGATGAGTCAAGTGCGCGTACTGGGCGGTTCGTATAAGAAGGCGCAAGAGTGGGATCTCGGGTACATGCAGCGTCTGGAACAGGATCGCCTGGTGCGCAATTTTCTGCTGAACGCGGGACTTCCTTCTTCCGCGAAGCCGCTGGGGGGATGGGAAACCGATGTAGCGGGCCGCGCCGGCGAGTTGCGAGGACATTTCACAGGCCATTACTTGTCGGCGTCGGCATTGATGTACGCCTCAACCAACGACAAGGAGATGAAATCGCGCGGCGAGTACATGGTGGCGGAACTCGCGAAGTGTCAACAGAGACTGAGCGGCGGATACCTGAGCGCCTTTCCGACGGAATGGTTCGACCGGCTTGATGCGCGAAAGCCAGTTTGGGCGCCGTTCTACACGATTCACAAAATTATGGCGGGGATGCTGGACCAATATCAGTTTGCCGGCAACCGCCAGGCGCTCGAAGTCGTACAAGGGATGGCCGATTGGGCCGACAAGTGGACCGCGTCCAAGTCTGAGCCCCACATGCAGGCGATTCTAGAGACCGAATTCGGCGGGATGAATGAAGTCCTTTACAACCTGGCTGCAGTAACGAACGATGACCGCTGGGCGGTTGCGGGCGACAGGTTCACCAAAAAGCGGGTATTTAATCCTTTAGCGATGCAGGAGGACGAGTTGCGCGGCTTGCATGTGAATACGCATATTCCGCAAGTCATCGGCGCTGCCCGGCGTTACGAAATTTCGGATGATATGCGGTTTCATGACGTTGCCAATTTCTTTCTCTATACGGTGAAGACGGGGCGCACTTACGTAACCGGTGGAACCAGTAACGGAGAAGGCTGGTTGACTCAGCCTCGCAGGCTGGCAGCCGAGCTTAAGCAGAGCGTCGCGACCGCCGAATGCTGCTGCGCGTACAACATGCTGAAGCTGGCGCGCCACGTGTATAGCTGGACAGCCGACCCTCGCTATTTCGATTACTACGAGCGTATTCTGCTGAATCATCGCATCGGCACGATTCATCCGGAGAGCGGCCACACGCAATATTATCTGTCGCTGACGCCGGGCGCGTGGAAGACATTCTGCACGGAGGACGACTCGTTCTGGTGTTGCACGGGAACAGGCGTTGAGGAGTACTCGAAACTGAACGACAGCATCTACTGGCACGATGACGAAGGCATTTACGTCAACTTGTTTATTCCGTCGGAACTCAACTGGGAGGAGAAAGGCTTCAGGTTGAGCCAGACGACGAATTTTCCCGAAGAGCCGGGCACGAAGTTGACGATCCAAGCCGAGCGTCCGACGCGGCTCGCGATCCGGCTGCGGGTTCCGCAATGGGTCGGCTCTAACGCTTCCGTAAAAGTGAACGGGAAGACCCTGGAATCGTATGCGAGTCCTGGCAGTTATCTCACGATCTCGAGAACGTGGAAAACCGGCGATCGGATTGAAATGGCGCTTCCGATGCAGTTACACATCGTACGCATGCCGGATGACCAGCATATGCAGGCCATTCTCTACGGTCCGATCGTGCTTGCCGGAGACTTGGGATCAAACGGATTGACTCAAGAACTGATTGCCGGGCATGAAGGACCGCCACTCCACAAATTGCCGATCGACGTTCCCGCATTCCGCGCAACCAGCGCCGATCCGCATTCCTGGATTAAACCTGCCGATGCGCCCTTGAGATTTCGAACCTCCGGGCAAGCAACAGATGTTTCCCTCGTGCCCCTTAACAGCGTTTTTGAGCGCCGCTATTCGGTTTATTGGCAGGTGACGTAAGGCTTGAGGCTCGGCGATTAGATTCCGGCGCGTCGTTTGGCTCCGGCGATGATCTGCGCCATTACGTCGCGATACTTGTCGAACGTGTCGTCAACGACGGTAATGGTCGGGATCGTCGTTTGTTTCTCCGATATGAGCGGGTTGAATCTTCCGAAGCCCGCTTCATGAACGCCCGTGCTTCCGCGGCCGGGAGCTGGATGGCTGAGGTGCTGGAAGGCGCGGCAATACTTCAGAAATCCCTGTTTATAGAGTGACGGGCCGGGAACCTGAAAGAGCGGGATGCACGACATGAGCGCGTCATAAGGCATTTCTCCGACAGCGAGCACATTCGGGTGCTTCCGGCGCAGATCCCGCACCAGACGTACGGTTCCCTCATGCATGTCGCCTTTGGTGTTGTTCATCCAGCCTCCGACGATATCCAGGAAGTAGGCATCCACATGAAATTCGCTGATGATTCTGTCGATCCGATCGAACAGCCAATTGCGCCAGGAGTCAACGCCCAGGTTCATGTAGGCGCCCCAGCCTTCCATGGAACGGTCATTGTCCCAATCGACCCAATTCAAATCGAAGGCATCGCCATCCACGTGCTGCGTGGTCGCGTTGGCGAAATGCGAGAAGACAGGTAGATTCCGGTTCGCCGCGTTTGCGCCGAACATGGGAAGCATACGGAAGCCGAGGCTGTGTCCTTTTTCGATCAGCGCGCGAAAGCCTGCATTGCCTCCCAGGCGCGGTTCTGGCTGGTAGACGGGATAGTTCCAGTAGTATCGGCCATCCCATGCGGGAAGAAACACCATCACGCGATTGCCTGGAATCTGGGTTGCGATCCAGGCTAGAATCTTTTGCATTTTGGCGAAGTCGTTGAAGGTGTATCCGGTCCAATGCATGCCGTGCAAGGCGACAACCAGCGCGATATCGCGGCACCAGGCAGGCACGTCTTCGCGCGTGTCCCAGGACCCGATGTTGTAGGTTTTTTCGAGATGCTCGAAATGTGGAGCGGCGGCTGCCTCGAAGCTGGAGGTCTTGCCGGCTCGCCAGACCGGCGTTTCAATTCGGTTGCTATGCTGCCAGCCTTCACGTTCATACACCAATTCGACGCGATACCCTGTCTCGCCGGGCTGGAAATAGAAGCGGCTGGCGCGCACATGTTCATGAAGCAGCGATAGAAAGAAATAGTCCTTCTCGCCGCTTTGGACGACGGCGAGCGGAGTGGTCATGTTGCCGAACAGGTAAGGGTGGCCGTGTAACACCTCGTTGTCTTTTGGATCGAAGAGTGCATTACCGGCGATTGAGATGTGGCCGCGAGGAACTCCGCGCAGAATGGTAGCGACGGATTTGATGGGCTGCTCCATTTGCGCGGAAACCGTCCACTCAATGTAGTCGCCATTCTTGCGAATCGCCGCGCGCAACGAACCCACAGCGTTTTGATCGCCGCCCCACAGGAATCGTGAGCAGCCGATTTCCAGGCCATCGCCGGTATCGCGGATACTCATGGCACTGCGGTCCAGGGCGTACGTATTCTCGAACGTGTAAACCCGAAATGAGAACAAGAGATCCTGGAACGCGACGGACGGCTCGGGAAAATCGAAGCTGAATTTGAAGAAGCTTTCGCCGGGAGGCGGGATGTAGACGTCACTCGAAGAGGTGAGCGGCAGGATACGATCGGGACGGGAGGCGGGATTCTGCGCGCCTCTCATAACCATCAGCGAGGCGTCCGCGGCGAGACCGGTTTTCAGCAGATCTCGCCGGGAAATCCTATCCATTTCCTCTTCACAATGGAAGCATCAGAATTCAATGTTGGCCCGGAGCTCTATTACGCGCGAATTATTGGCAACGGTGCCCGTTCCGAAGCCGAATCCTTGAATGCTCGCCGTGTAGGGCGATGGAGCGACATTGGAGTTCGCGGCGAACACCGGGTGGTTAAAGACGTTCAGGAACTCCGATTGCAAGACGAAGTGAATTCGTTCAGTAATCGGGAAACGCTTGGAAAGCGACATGTCGTTAAAAGTTTGATGGGGACCGTAGAGGTAGAGAAGCGTGCCGAAAGTTCCGGGCGTCGTATTGGGCGCGATATAGCTTTGATTGGCGCCCCCGCCACTCGGGGCGACAAGGTACTTCGGATTGATCAGGTCGACGAAAGTGGCGCCTGGAACGCGGTAAACCCCACTGGCATTCTGTAGCTGCGACCGGGTCACTCCGTTGAGAACGACACCGCCGTCCCCGTAGTCGTTGAAGGTAGAATTACCGCCTTGAATAAATGTGGCACCACCGCCTCCGGTCTGCCAAGGCGCGCCGGTCTGGAAGGTGAAGATATCTCCGACGGTCCACCCACCCAAAACGGCGTTCAGGATGCCGCCGCGATTCATCCATTCACGGCCTTTGCCGAAGGGTAGATCGATCGTCGTGTTCAGGTGGACCACATGGCGGAGATCGAACAATGTGGGCCCATAGCTGAGGCGCAGATCCCGGAGCGTGTACTGCGGAAAGGAGGAGGTCCAACTATTAGGCGTCGCAATACCGAGCGTGTGACTCCAAGTGTAATTGGCGTCGAACTGAACGCCATGCCACTGCTTTTGCCGGAAATCGACCTGGAGTGCATTGTAATTCGAGTAACCGGCGGCTTCCATATCGCCAACTGAACTCCCTGCGGCAAAGGGATTCGCTTGGAAATAGTTAATGGGATAGCCAGCTCCCGGACCGGAGAATCCGGCGTTTGTGGCGCAGGGTGTGAAACTTGCGCCGACCAGATTGCAGAAGTACGGAACGGGCCCGGAGATGCCGGAGAGCGCAGAGGCTAAAGCTCCGGCTTGCCCAGTGTTGAGTTGATTAATGAAACTGGTGTTCGAGTAATCCGCAAGCGGCACACCGGTGCCTCCCGAGGACTCGCCCGCAAACGCGGCATCGAACACGGGCGTGGCCTGCTGTCCGGCATATCCGTTATTGGCGAAAGAAGAGATGCCATGCTGCTGATTGACTCTGAGGTTCTGCTGCGCAGCTTTGAACTGGTTCAGAAAACCGTTTTCAAAGATGTTCACTTCATTAGTATTGAGCGAAATCCACTGATGCAAGGTGCGATTGCCGTTGTAACGGATTTCCAGCGCTCTCGTGGTCCCGAATGAGCGCTGTATACCGAAGTTCCACGATTCGGTGTAGGGCTGAGAGATATGTGGATCGATTCCATTCACTCCGACGGAATTGAGGAATGTGTAATCGGCTTCCGGCGCGTTCGGCAGATAGGAAGTCGGCGCATAGCCGTATCCCGGCAGGGTTTGCCCGAGTGAGAGCGTGCCGGGATAAAACGTTCCCGGCGTGCCGCTGCTGTTTGCATTCAAGAAAAAATTCTGAAAGTAAAACGAGCCGTAGTCGGATGCATCATCCCAGAAATATTGCTGCGGCTCCGTGAAACGGCGAAGCGAGAATCCGCCGCGGATCACCGTTTTGCCGCCGCCAGCCAATTTTCCAGCGAAGCCGTTGGTGGCCTGTGGATTCCACGCGAAGCCGAAAGCCGGCTGCGGGGTGATGTCCCAAGCGCCGTATTGATGTGCACTGGCCACCAGCATGGGATTCTGATCACCGCTGAGGACACCGGGCTGAAACAGATTTCCAACTCCAGACGGACCATAAATGGCGGCCGGCGATGCGCCGTGATACGCGGCAGTCAGATCATGATCGTCACCGGTGAAATCCCAGCGCAGGCCGTAGTTCAGAGTCAGATTCGGTTTCACATGCCAGGAGTCTTGGAAGAATAATCCCCAGGCTTGCTGTAATTCATCGAGATTGTACGCCCCGACCTGGTGCAGGTACTGCTTGGTTTTCTGACTGTATGGGTACGTTCCGCTCACGCTGGAAATGCGTCCGGCAAGAACGGCATATAGCGTTTCGGCTTCGGAAAGTTGAGCCGAAGTGGCGGCTGGAAGTGTGGCATTTGAGCCGCTATTGGAGAATGCGGCTTGAGCCGGATCGCCATTTGCCAGCCCAGAGAAATTCGTCGTTCCGAGGTTGACATTCGGATAACCGACCGGTGGATTCCAATAGTGATCCTGCTCTCGGTACCATGAAAATCCGTACATGAAGGTGTGCTTGTCGCGCTGCCAGGTTACGTTATCGGAAGCGTTGTAGACGGGATAGTAGGTCGTGATCGGAAGATTAAACTGCTGGCCGGACATGTTGCCGGAGTACGGATACGGCACGTTGAAATTCCAGGCGACCGCGGGCGTGCCGTTTGCGTACAGTGGAGCGGCGTTGTACGCATACCAAGTGGCGTTGTAGAGGAATCCTCCGCGGAACTCGTTGATCAAAGTAGGGGAAATGGTCCAAGTCAGGCCGAAAGCCGCAGTGTAATTGTTGTTTCTATTTCCGGCAATTTCATTTGAAAAGGTCGGCCCGGGCAAAAAGGACGGCTGTATTGCGGGCTGCACCTCTTTGGTTTCGTTGAATGAGACGTTAAGACGGAATTTATCGGAGATGTTGTAATCGACGCGGAAGGTGGGATAGTAATACGTGGTCGGAGAAGGTTGTAGCCAGCTCACATTTGAGATGTTCGGATCCGAACTCGGAGTAACGGCTGCAGATCGCAGCGCTCCGTTGATAGCCTGCAATTCGGCGGCGGTAGCGGGATTAAGGACTCCCGGTAGCGAGGCATTCGAACTGTTGGCGATCTGAAGAACATTGACGGTGTGCACAGCGCCATCGGTGCCCGTGTAAGTGAAATTGCCAGACTGGGCAGCCGGCGTCAGCGCCAGATTGGTGGCATTGATACTGCCGGGCTGTTTGGACATGCTGAAGCTGCCGAAGAAAAAGAGCTTGTCGCGGATGATGCGGCCGCCAACGCTGCCCCCAAAGGTGTTGAGTTCGAAATGCGGCCTGGGGAGTCCCGCGGCGTCGTTGTACCAGGAATTCGCATTCAGCGCGGAATTCTGAAAGTCTTCGAAGGCACGACCGTGGAATTGATTCGAGCCGCGGCGCGTGACAAAGTTGAGCTGCATCGAGGCCTGGCCAAAGCCCTGATTCAGATCGAGCTGGTCGGTCTGTACGGTCATTTCCGCAATATCTTCAAGCCGCGGCGAGACGATCGGCTGCGCGTTGCCCGTGAACTTCATGCGGGTAGAGCTGCCGATGACACCATCGATGTTATTGCCCTGGTCAATGGAAGGCAGGCCGTTCCAGGTGCCGTTGTAGCCCGGAGTCAAGTTCGCCAATTGCGTGAGGTCGCGACCCTGCAGCGGCAGATCTTCGATCTGCTTCATGTCGATAGTCGTGCCGATCATATTCGACGTAGTTTCCAGGACGGGCGTGGCGGTGGCTGTGACCTCGACGCTCTGCGTAGTGGTTCCGACCTGCAGTTTCGCGCTCACGTCGGTAACCCGGGCGGCTTGCACCACGACAGAGTCGAAAACTTGCACGCTGAATCCTTCCTTCGAGACCGTTAGCCGGTAGGTCCCAATAGAAAGATTCACAAAACTGTATGTACCGCTGCCCTGTGTGACGGCTTGCCGCACCTCGTTGCTCGACGGATCGCGCAGCTCGATCTTGGCGTCGGGAATAACACTGCCGCTCGGATCGGTTACGGTGACCGTAACGGTTCCCTCAGAACCCTGCTGTGCGTAAAGCAGTGGTGCGCCGGCAAATAGCAACGCGAGACTCGCGAAGGTACATACGGCCCCTACTGAAGACGATCGAAACATACAATACCTCCCGTACCTGGAAGCGCTTGCACGACGTTGGACAGCCCTTTGGAGGCGAAAAACCCCCAGCAATGTTGAAATTGTATACAGAATTCTGTATACCGTCAAGCGATTCAACATGTCGTGAGATGAGGTTAGAAAAAGACCAGGGTTTGCCGGCTAGCGATACGGTAGGTTACACATGGGTCTGATCACCCGCAGGGAGATGTTGAGGCTTTCGGCCGCTGTGCCCTTTCTAGGCGTTGCAGTGGGCGAGCGGAGCGCGCTGCAGTACGTGAACGTTGCGCGGACGGCAGGAATCTTGTTCCATCACGACAACGCCGCCAGCCCGGAGAAGTATCTGATCGAAACCATGGGCTCCGGTTGCGGCTGGCTCGACTACGACCAGAACGGCCTGCTCGATCTCTACCTGGTCAACAGCGCTGCCACACAGGTGTACGCACCGAAAGACCCCTTGCGTAGCGCGCTCTACCGGAATAACGGGGACGGCACATTTACCGACGTTACCGAGAAGGCGGGAGTCGCGGCTCCCGGGTTGTTCGGAATGGGCGTGGCGGTGGGCGATTACAACAACGACGGGTTCCCAGATCTGTTCGTGCTGGGATATGGACGGTGCATTCTTTATCGCAATAACGGCGACGGAACGTTCACGGATGTGACGGCGCGTGCGGGGGTGGTGAATGCCGGACGTTGGGGATCGAGTGCCGCGTGGTTCGACTATGACAAAGACGGTCTTCTGGACCTGGTGATCGCGAATTACGTGGATTGGGCACCGGAGCGGAATTTCTATTGCGGCAGCCGGGGTCCTGGACTCCGGAGTTATTGCCATCCCGACGATTACCATCCGGAATCGCCGACGCTCTATCACAACAACGGCGACGGAACGTTTACAGATGTCTCGAAGGCTGCGGGTTTAGCCGGAAAGCCTTCCAACGGGCTCGGCGTGGTTACGTTCGATTATGACAACGACGGCTGGGATGACGTCTTTATTGCCAATGATTCGATGGCCAACTCGCTGTTCCGCAACAACCGCGATGGGACGTTTCGGGAGGTCGCTTATGAGGCGGGAGTGGCGGTCAGCAGCGATGGAGTTGCGGAAGCCGGTATGGGCGTGGATGCAGCCGATACCGCGGGCAACTCACGGATGGATCTGGTCGTGACGCACCTCGACCTGCAATTGGCGCGGCTGTATCAAAACCTTGGTGACGGCAGCTTCGACGATGCAACCTTCCGGTCGAAAATGTCCTACGACACCTTTCGAAATGAGCGGCTTCGGCGTGCGTTTCCTCGATTACGATAATGATGGGCATCGCGATATTTTCATGGCGAACGGGCACGTGCTCGACAACATCGAACGATATCATCCGGGAACGAGCTACGCAGAGCCGAAGCTGATGTTCCAGAATCTGGGGAACGGCTGTTTTCAAAATGTGAGCCGCCAGTTGGGAGCGGATTTCTTGACGCCCTGCGTGAGCCGCGGGGCAGCGATTGCGGATTTCGATAATGACGGCGATCTGGACATCCTGGTGAACAATAACGGCGGCGCAGCCGAGTTGCTTCGCAACGATGGCGGCAATGCCAATCACTGGCTGGAAATTCTCCTGATTGGTACGCGGTCCAACCGGGATGCGGTGGGCGCACGAGTGAAAATTTGGGCGGGCGATCTGGCGCTCTACGATCAAAAAAAAGGCGGGATGAGCTACCAGAGCGCCCAGGATCCGCGGCTACACTTCGGCCTGGGCGAGCATCGGAATATCGATCATATGGAGATTCTGTGGCCGAGTGGAGAGACGACTCGACTGAAAAATATAGCGAGCAATCAAATAGTAGCCATTCAGGAGGGGTCCGGTCTGGTGAAGAGGAACTTTCCCAGAGTGAAGTAGTTCCGACGTCAGCGCGGCGTATCGGCTATTCCGGCGTGGCCACCGGCTGCCGAAGCAATCCGGGCAGCCTGTTCCTTATTTAGGGTTGCGAGGGCGAGGAGAGCGGCGCGCGCCTTTCCCGGATTGCCGGCGCGTTGATACGCGGCAGCGAGGCTCGGATAGACAGCCGGATTGTGAGGATCGAGCTCGCGGCCGGATTCGAGATGAGCAATGGCCTCGGGCAGCCGATTCTCTAGGAAATACAGTTTGCCGATTGCCACTTGGGCGCTCGAGTAGCCGGGTCGCTCGGAAACAGCTTTCTCCAGAGCGGAGTGCGCTTCATTCCAATCGGCGGTGCCTGGTGTTGCTCCGGACCGAAGGAGGGCTTCACCGAGCATTGCCAGCAACATGTAATGATCGTGGCCCTTGCGGATCGCTTCACGTGCTAATTGGACAGCCTCCGGGATTTTTCCCATGAAGAGCGCCTCTTGCGTGGCGGCGATATAGCCTAGATCGGAATCGGGGGAGATTCGTCGAACGAGTTCAAAATCGCGATTTGCCAGATCGATTTCTTCGAGCCTGGATTCAAGCAAACCACGCTGATAGAGCAAACGCGACGATTCCGGCAGATTCTGAAGCCCCATGCTGGCGATTTCGATTCCGAGATCGTAATAGCCCTCGTCTAAGCAGGCATCCGAGACGAAAACGTACAGCTTCTCATTTTTTGGCGTGATTGCAGCGGCGTTCTTCAAAGCGCCTACCGCCCTCTCCGGCCGGTGATTTCCGATGTAAGCCTGCGCCAGGAGATTTTCGACCTGGGCGGCCTCGGCGTTGTTGCCGTGAATATTTGTGAGTGTCTGAACCGCGAGCGCGTACTGGTGCGTTCCCACATAGCAGAGCGCGAGGTTGAATTCGAGTGCGAAGGTTTGGGCAACGCGGCCGCGCGCCGCGAGCAACTGCGGGATCGCCTCCTGAAAATGGCCGCTCCTCGTGAGCGCGATGCCGGTCTGCAGCTCTTTGGCGGCGGTCTGGTCGGCGGCCGGAGCGAAGGCGAGCACAAGCGCCACCAGAAGTGCGATCATCGCCAGCCCTCGCCTTCCACGATGGTGATGTAGCGATCGATGGGTAGATCGACGAACCGCTCGATTTTGTCGCTGGGCGCGGGCCATCGAACTTGTAGCGAATCGATCTTGGCTCTGGTTCCGATGCCGAGCACAAGGCGCGGATCGTGAGACGAAAGATAACTTCCGCCGCCGACTTTGGTGCGGCTTCGCTTGAAGTCGCCGGATCGGTAAGTGATTTGAGCTCCGACGGCATCGCGGTTCGCCTTGCGTCCGACGAGGCGCACACCCAACCAATGATTCTGGCGGCCTGTATTGTTTCGCAACAGGACAGGAGCGCCGTCGTTTACGGCGACCAGGACACCGACGGAACCATCGTTGTCAAAATCGCCGAGAGCGAGACCGCGGCCGGCGAGCTCTTTTCTGAAGACCGGACCCCCTTGGGCGCTGACATTCTTCCAGGGAGCCTTCGCTCCGGCGCCGCTGTTGCGCAGCAGCATCATGGCTTCACGATACTGGACCTCCGGTTGGTAACGCGAGACCATGACGTCGGGATGGCCATTGCAGAGGATAAGATCGAGATCGCCATCGTTGTCGTAGTCAAAAAATTTGAGCCCCCAACCACTTAATAGTTTCGTTAAGGGCCCGATAGCAGTGGGAATGGAGACATCGTCGAACATTTCGTTCCGATTATTATGATAGAGCGAGTACATCTCATGGTCGAAATTAGCGACGAACAAGTCGAGCCATCCGTCCTGATCGTAGTCGGCGCAATCGACGCCCATGCCTGAACGAGCGGCTCCGAAGACGTTGTAGGCCACACCTGCTAGAAGACCGATTTCCTCGAACTTGCCTTTCCCTCGATTAGCGAAGAGAAAATTCGGCACTGTGTCGTTGGCGACAAACAGGTCCATCCGTCCATCATTGTTTATGTCGGCAGCGACAACACCCCAAGCTTTCCCCAGTGATCCGGCGATTCCCGATTCTTTGCCGACATCCGTAAAGGTGCCGTCGCCGTTATTGCGGAATAACCAGGATGGCAGCGGTTGATAGACATTAGGCTTGCAGTAGTAGCGCAAGCCGATGTCACGGTTCCCGCAAAATAGATTCTTCGATTTCGAGAAATCAGCAAAACGGCAGACAAAGAGATCGAGTTTGCCGTCATTGTCGTAATCGAACCAGACGGCGCTGGTGCTCCAGCCGGGAGCGGCAACACCGGCTTGGGCCGTGACATCGGTGAACGTTCCGTCGCCGTTGTTTCGATACAGGATACTGTGCGGATATTGGGTGACGTATAAATCTGGCAGTCCGTCGCCGTCATAGTCGCCCACCGCAACACCCATGCCGTAGGCGCTGCCGAGGACTCCGGCTTCCTCGGTGACATCCGTGAATGTGCCGTCGCGGTTATTGCGGTAAAGGGCATTGCGAAGCGGGATTGATGGCTGGTAGAAGTCGCAAGGGCCGCTATTGACGAGATAGATATCCATCCAACCGTCGTTATCGTAATCAAGAAACGCACAACCCGCGCCGATTGTTTCCGGCAGATACATTTCCGGCGAGAGGCCTGCAGTGTGCGCCCAGCGGATGCCGCTTCTTTCAGGGGGGATCTCTTCAAAGGCGGGAGCGGATGTTCCGGCAGCAAGGCGCCCCAGGGTACAACATTGGAGTATCTGGAAGAAATGCCGTCGCGAGAACCTCATCAATGCGGATTGACGTGTCCTTCGGAGGGATTGGCCGATGGTGAAGTGCGCGCGGCAGTCTCTTTTTGAAGAGCGATTTCATGAGTAGCCCCTCCCGTGTTACCGGTGCGAGCGTACGCGATGGCGAGCTGGTAATGCCCGGCAGGATCTGCGGGCTGCATTTTGACATAACTCTCGAGCGGTGGAACCGCGTCTTTGTAGTTGCCGGCGGCTGCGAGCGACATGCCGAGGGCCAGATAGGCTTCCGAAAATCCCACATCGAGTTTGGCGGCGCGCGAGAAATGCTGGGCCGCGGCATCCCATTCGCCTGCCCGTCGAGCGAGTTCGCCTAAAACGAATTCGGTGGAAGCATTCGTGGGATCAATCTGCAACTCTTTTTGGAACTCGATTTTCGCCGCATCGACCGAACCGGAAGAACCAGCTTTCGAGAGCAGGACTTGCCCCAGGCGGTAATGGAGGCCGGGCGCCTGCGGATTGCCTTCGAGAATGCTTCTGTAGATTCCGGCCGCTTCGTCCCACTTGCCCTGGGATTCAAAAGCCTCGGCTTGAAGCCTGCGCGCCTGCACAGAAGCAGGCGATTGGGCGGTGAGCTGTTGTGACGATCGCTCTGCCAACTCGGAGAAATAATGCGTAGCGATGTACAGGACTTCGGGATCGCCGGGAAACTCGTGTCTCAACTGCAGCAGCGCTTCCACCGCGGTGTCTTGGCGATCGAGCGCCATGGCGCAACGCGCTTCCGCCATAGCAGCCCGATATCGGAGCTGCTTGTCTCGAACGCGCGGCATCGTGCCAACAATAGACGGCAACGCTTGCCGGCATTCGCCTGTTTGGGCAACCGCGATGGCATGCTCCATGGAAGAGACAGCCTCGTTTGCAGCGAGATGGCTTACCGTTTGGGCCAGTGCTGCCGGTGCGATAAGCAGCGCAAGCGCTGCTCTGCGCCTTGCAATACAACGCATTTCGATCATGATACAACCGCCGAAAGCCGCTCGCGCGTTGGAGGCGGCGCACCGGTTAATGATCCGATGCCGGCGAGGTAGACGGCGCGCGATCGATCGTGTTCCAATCCGGAGGCTCGGCGCCGAGCAGGTTGTGAACGAAAAAGTCGTAATGCTTGCGCTCGCCATACAGTCCGCCTGGCGTATGTTTCTGTCCCGGCATTAACAGGAAATCGAATGTCTTGTTCGCCTTGATGAGAGCGTTAATGACCTGGAAGGTCGACGCCGGATCGACGTTATCATCCATTTCGCCAACCGTGAGAAGCAGCTTGCCTTTCAGCCGATAGGCGTTTTCGACATTGGAAGCGGCCACATACTGTGGTCCTAGCGGCCAGCCCATCCATTGCTCATTCCACCAGATCTTGTCCATGCGATTGTCGTGGCAGCCAGAAGCGGCAACGGCGACTTTATAGAACTCAGGATGAAACAGCAAGGCGCCCAACGCGTTCTGACCGCCCGCAGACATGCCGTAAATACCCACGCGGCTGATGTCGTATTGAGGATACTTTGCGGCGACAGCTTTGTGCCAGAGAATGCGATCCGGAAATCCAGCGTCTTCGAGATTCTTCCAGCACACGTCGTGGAAGGCCTTTGAACGATTCGAGGTTCCCATTCCGTCAATCTGCACCACGATAAATCCCAGCTCCGCAAGCGCCTGCATCGGGTTATAGGTGAAGAAGGACTTCGGAACAAAGGAATCCTGCGGGCCGGCATAAATGTTCTCGATGACCGGATACTTTTTCGCGGGATTGAAGTGTGTCGGGCGGATAATGATGCCCCAGATTTCCGTTTTGCCGTCACGCCCCGAAGTGTGGAACGACTCCGGTGCCCGCCAGCCAGCTTGTATCAACGGCTGAAGATCACCGTGACCCAATTCCACGATCTTTGAGCCGTCGGAAGCGCGATGCAATTCGGAAACCGGCGGAAGATCGACGCGAGACCATTGGTCAACGTAGTATTTCATGTCGGACGAAAACGCAACCGTGTGACTTCCATTGGCTGTAGTCAGCGGTGTCATTCCGGTGCCGTCGAAATTGACACGGAAGTAGTGTTCGAAGTACGGGTCTTCACCGGCATGCATGCCGCTCGCGCGAAACCAGATCTGGCGTTGCTGATCGTCCACTTTTTCCACTTCGCGCACCACCCACTCTCCCCTGGTGATCTGATTTTTCACCTCGCCCGTTGTGCCGTCGTAGAGATAAAGGTGATTCCAGCCGTCGCGCTCAGACATCCATATAATTTCCTTTCCATCGCTAACGTCATGACGGTACTTCTTGCCGGAATAACAGAAGAAGGTCTTCGCTTCTTCGTCAATCAGGGCGCGTGGTGTGCCCGTCTGGGCATTTACTTCCATGACTCGATACGCCTGATGACCGCGCTGGTTGTACTCAAACGTGAATGCCCGGCTGTCTTTCCACCAAACAGGTCTGGTCATTTCGAAGGGATTGGGAAAAAGCGTGCTGTCGATGTTGAACTGCTTGCCGGAAGCAACGTAGAACAGCACGGGCTGCGGCAAATCGACCGTGTCCCCAGGTTTTTCGTATTCGATGGTGACGTATTTCGGTTGTACTTCGTCCGACGGCGCTGAATCTTCGAGCATGATGGTGCGATGCTCGCCCGGTTTGATACGAAAGGCGGCAAGTTTGCGGGAATCGGGCGACCACGCCAGCGAATGCAGATCATAGTAATTGTCTTCGGAACCGTCGAAGCTGAGGGCTGCGGCGTTTTTCTTGCCCTTCTGCCGAACAAAGACGTTGTAGTTGAGGATGAGCGCTTCCCAATTGCCGTCGGGCGAGGGAACCGGTTTGTTGAACATCTCGGAGACCGCGGGCCGCGGCGGACGGCCTACCCCGTTGCCGCGGCGACCCGGACCGATTTGGGCGGTCGCGTAGCTGGTGAGATCGGTCTTCCAGGTAAAGTCGCCGGCGACGTAGCGGATCGCCTTGCCGTCGTCAATATAGGTGATGCGAGTGAATGGAAGTTTGTCGCCAGTGTACTTTTCGCCGGATGCTTTCGACAGCGCTTCGGCCAGGCGCGCGTGATCGAATGCGGGGCTGCGGGCTAACGTGGCCGCATCAATCGCGATGAACTGGTGTGTGCCCTTTTGCGCTCTATTGAAGACGAACTGGTGAGTGCCTTCAATCCAGTTGCCGGTGTCAATGGTATCGACGACATTGCCAAATTTTTCGCGCAGCTCGCCGGCGCGCTTGTAATCATCAATTGTTACTTGCGCATTGGCGCTGAATGCAACCTCGCTCAGCGCGACAAGTAGAATCAGCCACTGAGATCTCATTGATATTCTCCTTCTGATACTACTTTTTTGGTTGCCTAATTGAGAACTTAGCGGTTCAGACAGCATCCAGCACGGCACTTATGCGGACAGGTTCCCAGGCCCTTGGTTTGCTGGACGCTCGAGGGCCATCCGATCCCAGTTGGCGAGATTCGCCGCAGCCGCGTAAGTGCTTTGGAGGAAATCCATCAGTGTGGATTTCGGCGAAGCCGCGTGACGGACTTCGTCATACCTCAGAATGAAGTTTCCGAGTCCCGAGTGATAAAAGGCCGTTGGCGGGAGTACCCGATAGGTTGAATAGCCTTGCGGCGCTGGTGAAGTGTACGAGTAAAAGGCCGGATCTGTTACATCGCCGCTACCAGGCCAGAATCCGGCACTGCTGCATTCATGAGAGTACGCTTCGCGCGTGATGGGATCGGCTCCTTCGCGTTCCGGCGCGCGGCGTCCAGAGAAGCGGGTCACGGCTAGATCAAAACTGCCCCAAAAGAAATGTACCGGGCTTACCTTTCCTATGAACCGCCCTCGGAACTCTTTGAAAATGGCATCGGACTGAAGAAGAATACGATGAAACCTCGTCACGTATTTGAAATCGTAGGAGGCGTGCTCCTCATCCTCGGGAAACGGGATCGGATCTGAAACCTCCACGGGTTTCGGCCAGATCTTGATTTCTAAACCCATCGCCCCCAATACCGCCATGACTTCGCGGTAGAAGTCGGAAACCGAGCGCGGGTACAAGGGGACGAAGTTCGTGATTCGGTCGCTACTGCGGATTGCGAGATTGTGGTCCAGGAAGTCGAACTCCATCTCGAATACACGCTCGCCGTAAGGAATCGGAGAGGTCGTCATACCTCGAGTGCTGACATACAACGGGACTTCCCACCAGTGGTTGATATGGGGACTCAGGGCCAACCGAACCTTACCGACGATTTGCGTCCACATGTGGAGAGTCGCACAAGTCGCCCGCCATTCTTCCAGTGGGAGCGCCGGCCATAGCGTAGCTTCTTCCCTTGCCGTCGTATCCGTACTCGAATTGTCCATAGTCGCGTAAGGTTCTCTCCAACAGAGTAGCGGCTCGTTATCGCGGCTTGGGCGCTTCTGCTTCGATCCGAGCTTTTATACGGGCGTAATGACCGATTCCTGTTTGGGGATGGATTCGAGCATCGAGGTCCCCACTTGCAAATGCTGATCCATCAAAAGATGTGGCGTGTGTGCCATCCACTCGGCAAGCGAGATATCCTGATATTCACTGGTCTTGAACATCTCGAGAAAAACCAGATCCGAGTCGCCCGTATTCTCGATGTAATGAGGATTGGATATTGGAATATATCCGACATCGCCCTCTTCGAAGTCCATCGTGCGGGCCTCCGAGCCGGCAATGAAAACCGTCATGCGCCCCTTGCCCGTGATGTAGTACTGCCACTCATCTGCGTTAGGATGCCAATGCAATTCACGCAGGCCGCCCGGTTTCAGCGTAACGATGGCCGCCGAGATGGGCGTCACGGGAAAGATCTTTGAATCGATGATCTTCACTTCGCCGCCGCGCGTGACTTTGGTCGGCTTCATCTGGCTCGCTTTAAAGTCAAAGCTCTTTGGTACGGTGCCTGTTCCTTGCGCCGCCTGAGCCTGCTCGGCCTTCAGATCGCCGGGAAGGGCCGTTTGAAAGATAAACAACTCCTTCTTAGGAACCTTGTCGAATGTCGATTCCGGAACGTTGAAATTCTTTGTCAACACTTCCTTTGGTGTGTGCGAGAGCCAGTCGGTAATCAGGAACGTGTGGAACTCATCGAAGTTTCCGTCGTCAAACACGAGCAGAAACCGGCAACCATCCGGCCCTAAGCCCTGAATGGAATGAGGAACTCCCGGCGGAAACAGCCACAAGTCGCCCTCGCCTACATTGCTGACAAAACTCCTGGCTTCGTGATCCACCGCGGTAATGCGTGCGTTACCGTAGAGCATGATGGCCCGTTCGGCCTCCACGTGCCAGTGCAGCTCACGAACGCCGCCCGCCGTCAGCCGCATTTCCACGCCCGCGATGTCTTTGGAGATCGCCAGGTCGCGCGCCGTCACCTGCCGTGTCCATCCACCGCTCTCGATACGCTTGTGCGACAGAGCGAAGGAATACTTGAATGGCTTAACGCTACCGTGATCGGTCGGCGGAGCCCATACAGAATCCGGATTCTCTTTCGCCAACGGCAGATTTTTCGGCCCGGGATCCGTTTCGTTAGGCGTGTTGTGATTTTCCGGCTGCTGGTCCTGCAGAGAGGCGCCGGAACTGCCTGGAGCGGCAACGGTCAATGTCGCGGCCACCGCTGCCGAGCCTAACTCAAATATTGCCCGTCGACTTATTTTTGTAGCTTGATGTCCAATATCGGCCACACTGGCTCCTTTCGATAGCCACAAGATATGAGACTCGAAAGTCGCGTGCCGGATAAGACTCGCGAAAGTACCGGGCGCGTTGCGCTGCGAGCGGGTTCAAATCGAACTGTACAAAAAAGTCCGGCTTCGCCTTCCAATATTCAGATGAAGCGAAGGCAATTCAACACGATTCTGAGTTCAGCGGCATTGGGTCTGTCTGAACCAGCTCAGCCTGCCGGGGCTTCAGCCGCTGCCATGCAACCCGAAGCGATCCGACTCTCCCGAAACGGTTGGATGCCGAATAACGAGCACCTGCCGGTCCTACTCTACCGGAACGCGGTCCACTTCAAAGACTCCGATCCGGCCGCTCTCATCGAGGCACAATTCGAACGCAACGGCTGGCCTCCGCAGTGGCGCGACAGCGTGTACGATTTTCACCACTACCACTCGACAGCGCATGAAGTGCTCGGGTTTGCGGGCGGCCACGCCAAGCTGATGTTAGGTGGTGAGAATGGAGTTCGGATGGAAGTGCACGCTGGCGATGTCGTCGTGCTCCCCACCGGGACAGGTCACTGCAAATTAGAGGCGAGCTCCGATTTTCTTGTCATTGGCGCCTACCCACCGGATCAGCATTGAGACATCTGCCGCAGCGCTCCTTCCGAAGATGCAATCGCTCGCATGCAGGGCTTACCGTCCCGAAATCCGATCCCGTTTTCGGAGCTAAGGGGCCGCTAACAACCATCTGGCGGACCATCTAAAACTTTGGCTCACTGGATGCAGTTCTGAAATCACTTTCTCCAGAACGTTTGAATTTCTCGAGAGTGCGGCCCTTTGGTTTCCGGAAGGTAGCGCAACCCTAGGAGGTGAATGCCTCCTCTACGGTTCGAAGTGCGTCCAAACATCGCGCCGCAGGCCGGGTTGCGAAACCCATTGAATTCCCGCGGGCGCGTTTTCGATGTGCTCGTACAACGAAATTTCAGGGTCGAGCGAAAGGTCGGTGTAGTTTCGAACGGGCCTGACGTGAAACTGGCTCTCGCGATACCTGGGGTTCGGCACCCAGTGGATTTCTCCGTGATCGGTGAGTATAGGGAACCAGGCGAGTCCGCCGTGAGCGCGCACTCCGTCGTAGACGAAACCGTAATCCCGATCGCACCAAGCCCCGAAGACCAGCGGCTGCCGCAGATCCGCGCTGATCACGGCATGCGCCCAGGAAGGCGGCACCACCACGCGGTCTCCGGGCCGTGCCTCAATCGCACAACATGGGCCGGGATCTTCGGCTGTCGACGCTTGCATGTAGATCAGCGCGCGTCCCTGCCAGATTTCGAAAATCTCCGGAGCGGAGTATCCGCTGTTGCGTGAAATCTTATGAACGTGCCCTTGGCTTCGCACCGGCTCTCCGCCGAGGCGGCCGGCAGCATACGCCACCACGCCAAACAGAAGATTGCGTTTCAGCATCTGGTCGCGGTGCCGCGGCCGGCCCACATCCATAGCGATGGCGTAAACCGGATCCGGTCCATCGCAATTAGCGTCGAGAAGACTGCCACGAATCGCATCCAGCGTGCGTAGCTCCGGCTCCGGTCCGAACATATCCTCCCCGTATTGAAAGCCGAGCGGATCGAAACGAGCCTCAATAGCAAGGCCGAAGTTACTCTGCATGGCTGTCCCTCACGGAAGCCCGCATCGTAGCGTACTCGCAACTTCCGTCTCGCGTGCCATGGGGCCGGATGGTATAGCGCCCCACTGCGGCCGGCACAATGAAGGTCTCCGCGTAATTCACCACAAACGGCTCAAACGCTCCTTCCGGGCTTTCCACCATCGCCTGATCACCCGCCACCAGATTCACTACATTCACGGAACCTTCGGTGTCGTGAGGTGTCGCCTCTGTGAACCAATGGCGGCGCGTCTCGATAAATTCGAGTGAATGCAGACCCGTCCTTTCCTCGCGCCACCCGGTTCCCTGCGAACGGGGCTGGGTCACATTGATCAGGTTGTCGCGAACCCATCCGGCCGTCCGGTCCCATTGGATATTGGCCAAGCCGTGCTCCAGGTGGATCGGGCGAGGGTGTCCATCCAGGTCGAGACGCCCCCAATCCCATAGCTTAAAGGTGAAGATGTATGGCGTCGCGCTGATCTCGAGAACGACACCGTTGCGTCCGGAACAGTGAATCGTTCCGCCGGGTATCAGAAAGTGGTCGTGCTTACGGGCGGACCAGCGATTGACATAGTCATTGGCCGGAAAAGTCTTCGAACCCTCCTGTGCAGCTTGCAGATCGGCGATCATCCGCTGCCGGTCGATGCCGTCTTTCAGTCCCAGGTAAACGCACGCATCCGGCGCGGCGTCCAGCATGTAATAGCTTTCGTCCTGCGTATAGTGCATCCCGAAGTGCTGCCGGATGTAACTGGTCAGCGGGTGCACCTGAAGGGAAAGATTACCGCCGCCCATCGTGTCCAGGAGGTCGAAACGGATGGGAAACTCGGCGCCGAAACGCTGGTAAACCGATTCGCCCAGCAATTCTTTCGGATGCCAGAAAACTACATCGATGGAGGGAATCTCAACGCGCTTTTCACCGAATCCGAGCAGAAGACTATTTTCTTCAGGTACGCAGTCGAAACCCCAGGCGTAGTTCGGCGGTCCCGCCGGAAGATCGAATCTCTCCTGCATCCAATGACCGCCCCAAGGACCAGGGTCGAAAAAAGGAACGACACGAAACGGTCTGGAAACAGCCAGACAAAGACCGCGCCGCAAATCCGCGCCGGAGATCATCTGCGGCTTTTGCGGGATATTGGTGTCCAGGAGGAAATCGATTTTTCCGATTAGATCCCGCTTGACGTGATCGGCCACGCGCCAATCGATGAAGAAGGCGCGCTTGTATTTGAGACTGGAGCGCTCCCCGAGATTGTCCGCCGCGAAGTTGCCGATGATGTTTTGACGCTGTCGCTGTTGGATCTCCCAGCGGGCCAGATCGGCATACACGAGAAGGCCGGGATCGGGCGCAAAGAGCGATGCTCCGGTGCCGAGCACAATCCTCACGCCGGAAGAGGCCTGGCGCAGTTCGCTCCGAAGCTGTTCGAATCCGCGCGGGTCGAATAGATCCTGGAGCCGCAGATCGTTCATCAAACCGAACACCGGATCATCGGTCAGGAACGGCTGAACGATATTCTCAATTTCGTTCTGAGGCCGAAGGGCCTGATCCGTCAAAATCAGGATCGACGGATTTAAATCTCTCCGGACGAATTCTTCGATGTGGCTGACGATCACGCCCGGATAGCACTCGATACAGACTACGCCGCTTTCGCCTGCCGCGTGGCGGAGCCGCGCTCCGATCTCCTGCCAACCGGTGCTGCACCGGCGCGAATCGGAATCGACCGGGATATAAGGATGTTTGTCGTACGGCGTGCGTCCCGTCACGCTGGCACCTCTTGAAGCAAAGGGATCGCGCCCATCAGCGCCGCGGTGTCCGTGCTGTTTTGAGCTTCGAGGACCTTGACCTTTCCCCATGGCGTCCAGCACGCTTCTTCCACGCGCTTTCGAATGGCCGGAAGAATCCGCTCCGCGCTGCGCATCACACCGCCACCCACGATCACAATTTCGGGATCGTAGGCGTGGATCAAACTGACCGTCAGTGCGGCCCAAACATCCACGGAGTAATGAACAATTTCCAGCGCCACGGCGTCGCCTTCGGCGGCCATGCGGAACAGGACGGCAAAATCGAGAGATTTTTCATGCTTGAGACGGCTTTCCGCAAACCCTGGCCAGGACGCGCAGATCGAGGGAAGCGCCCAGGTGGAAGCTTCCGATTCAGCGCATCCGATAGCTCCACAGGTACATCGCCAGCCGCGAGGGTTCATGGCGAAATGGCCGCCCAGGCACCCCGCTTGGTAATGCTTGCCGCGGACCAGCTTTCCGCCCATCATGGCGGCGCCGCCAATCCCGGTTCCCAATGTCATCATCACGATATCGTCGTATCCAGCCCCCGCTCCGGCCGCCCTTTCGCCCAATAGCGCCAGACGAGCGTCATTTTCGAGACGGAGTCTTACGCCGAGAGATTCGCGAGCCCAGGAATTGAAATCCAGACCGGGCGCATCCTCATATTTCTGATTGGTCGAGAGCACGCGTGCCGTGTCGCAATTCACCAGCCCGCAGAATCCGACAACCAGCCCGAGACACTGGTCCAGGTGGACGTCCCGATCCGTCGCGATCCGCCGCAGAACCTCCGCAAAGCGCGGCAAATACCGACCGAGCCCCTGTGAGCCCGATATTTCGACCACCTCTCTGGAAAGTACAGCGGTTTCGCTCACCAGAGCGCAGGTCGCGTGCATGCCTCCTATGTCAATGGCCAGCGCAAGCTTCTTTCCCGTTTGCGGTGTCAAGTGACCACGCTACATGATTCCGCCGACAAACTCAACCGAACGAGCAAATACATTCGTCTAATTGGCCATATGAAATCAGTTGACATGATCGTTTTCAGCGATTACGATCATACAAAACCGGAACCGGAATGAACGATCTCCTTTCGCACGAGGAATCTTGATTAGGCCGCATCGCAGAGATTTTCTGAAAATCACGGCCGCCGCAGGACTTCTTCCCGACCCCTTGGCCTCCGGAAATTCGCCCGTCCCGACCTGCGAATCGCTCACGAGCGTTGCCATGATTCATCGTTTTGGGGATCTGTTCAATCCACCGGCGCTGACCAACGGTTTGGGCTGCGCGCAAGCGGCGCTGGATGTGACCGCCATCCGCAGCGTGTCCTTTCCACCGTTCGCCCAAGGCGAGATGAGCGTCGATGTTCTTGCCGGGCGGGGGGATCTGACCGGAGTGCTCTATGTCGATGGCGAGTACTTCGTGTCGCGCCGCGATGCCATCCGTTTTGTGTGGAGGCCGGATCGCGTGGAGAGGGAATCGGTGTCACGCGGGCTTCGACTCTCCAGCGTCATGATCGTCCCGACGGGTCGAAATGCCGTCGCCGTTCAGCTTCGCGTGGAAAACACAGAACAGGAAGCGCGAAAGGTCGAGATCAAACTGGTTCTGCAGGGCGGCGTCACCAAACATGTAGAAGGCTGGAATGCCGTCTGCCCGGGCGAATCGGACAATCGCAGTACGGTTCTCGAAGGCCGAGCGGCCGTGCTCTTCGAAGCCGGGCATTCCAAAGCGGCTTCGGCTCAGGCCGCGTGGCCCGCGCCTTCGACAATTACTGCGTCAGCTTTCGTTTATCGCTGGACGCTCACCGCGGGTGAAGGGCGAGTGATCACTTTCGCCGATGCGATAGGAGAAACGGCCGATGAAGTTCTACCTATCGCCACGGAACTGGTTCGGAACTTCGACGCGGAAGCTCATCGTTCACTGGAAACGAACAATACGATTTTGGCAGCGGCATTCACGCGCGGGAATGAACACTTCAGCGGCTGTCTTCCAAAGCTGGTCACTTCCGATGCGGCCATTCTCCGGCTTTACCACACGGCCGTCGCGACGGTACTGTTCCATCGCCGGACTACTCCGGCATCGGTCTACGGAACCACATATGTGACGCTGGCTCCCCGTTACTGGGAAACCACGACATTTCTGTGGGACATCAGCCTGAGCTCCACCATGCTCGCGCTTCTCGATCCGGCTGTCTTTCGAAGAATGATCGAAACATGGATGACGCTCGACATCCATAAGCACTTCGGCACGGATTTCCTGACCGGCGCGGGCGTTGGGCCCTGGTATTCAGTGAACGATTTCGCCATGTGCCGCATGGCCCGCGATTATGTCCGTTGGACCGGCGATCATGCGTGGCTCGACAAAAGCGTCGGCGGAGTGCGAGTCATCGACAGGCTTATTGAGTACGCCACGCACTGGCGGGCACTCGACGTGAATGGTCATGGACTCGCCGATTATGGCGGCGTGAACAACCTGCTCGAAGCCGTCAGCAGCTATGTGCACGAGGTCGCCGGCCTGAACGCCGCCAACGTCTTCTGCCTCCGCTTTGTCGCCGAGCTGCTGCAAAGCCGTGGCGAACAGAGCCGCGCGGCCGCGCTTCGGAGCGAAGCGTCCGCCCTGGCGCGCCGCGTTCTGGAACTGTACGTTCCAGGCGAGGGAGTGTTTCGCTGCCGATTGCCGGACGGTCGCACGCAAGTGGTGCGCCACTGTTACGATTTCGGGACGGTGCTCTCCACAATTCCGGATGACCTCAGCGCGCTGCAGAAGCAGGAAATGGTGCGCTTTTTCCGAACCGAACTGAAAACGGCCGCGTGGATGCGCGCTCTTTCGGCGCGCGACAATGATGTCCTCTTCAGCATTCGTCCCGACCATCAGTGGACGGGAGCATACGCGGCTTGGCCGGCCATCGCGTTGACTGCGCTCTATCGCGCCGGCGGGAGCAGTCTGGCGGTGGAGTGGATGCACGGTATTGCCCGGACCGCGATGCAGGGCCCGATTGCCCAGGCAAATTTCTCGGAGACGGCCATTGATCCCGAAGCGGGAGGCGCCGCGCGAAAATCATCCTCCGACATGCCGTGGATCAACGACTGGGGATGCGTCGCCGGAGGAAACTTTCTCGAGCCGATACTCGAAGGCCTATTCGGTATTCAGGCGCCATTGCACGGGTCATTGACCGCGGCGTCTCGTTTGGCTGGCTCCGATCCCACCGCCGAAATTCAAGGCTTGCGATATCAGGACAAGACGTACCGCGTCTCGGCGCGTGGTGTCGAGGCAACCGACGACTGACAAGGGGATGTTTTGACGTTACTGAAATGCGGTTTTTTTATGGTTGTGCTTGCTGCCGCCGCACTCGCCCAACAAGCCGCGCAGTGGACCGCCGATGCCGGCAATGGCTACTGGATACAGCCGGATGTCGTTTACAACGTCGCCAACAATTACCAGGACAAACTCGACGTGATCTACCCCCACGACGCGAAGAATCCGGTACCGGCCTTGATCTATATTCACGGCGGCGGCTGGGTATTCGGGACGAAAGAAGGTGCGGTTCTACAGACGTTGCCGTATCTCGAAATGGGTTGGGCCGCTGTGAACGTGGAGTACCGGATGTCCAACGTGTCGAATGCGCCCGCTGCGGTCGAAGATGTGCGCTGTGCATTGCGATGGGTAGTGCAAAATGCGAAGCAGTATCACATCGATCCGTCGCGCCTGGTAGTCACTGGACATTCGGCGGGCGGTCACCTCGCGCTGATGACGGGCATGTTGACGGAAGCCGCCGGGCTCGATAATAATTGCCCAACCGATACGCCTGAACCGCGCGTCGCGGCCATCGTGAACTGGTATGGCATCACGGATGTGGCCGATCTGGTATCCGGCCCGAATCGCCGGACGTACGCGCTGGCGTGGTTGGGGGGATCTCCGGACCGCGAAGCGATCGCTCACCGCGTGTCGCCGTTGACCTATGTCCGGAAGGATCTTCCGCCAATTATCACGATTCACGGGGATGCCGACCCGGTCGTACCCTATGCCCATGCCGTGCGACTCCACGAGGCGCTCGATCGCGCTGGGGCGCGGAATGAGTTGTTCACCATTCACGGTGGACAGCACGGCGAATTCACCGACGAAGACAACCGCAAGGCTTACCAGGAGATCAGGCAGTTCCTCGCGAAGTATGGTCTTGGACCGGTGCCGCCAGCCCAGTGAACCACGAGCTAAGTTTTCCAGTCCGCTATAAACGAGGAAGCCGCCGGGTCAATCAGGATCCGCTCTCCGCGCCGATCGAAGCGGGCTCCGGTCAAGCTTGCAAACGTGGCGTTCCCCATCAGCGTTGCCGGAAGCTCGATTTGACCGGGCGTCGGACCCTTCGCTCGCGAGAACTCCAGATGCCACCCCTTTCCATTCGAATGTGGACTGAGCCGTAGATCGAGACGGCCAAAACGAGTGGGAGTCTGCTCCAGAATCACGTCGTCGCCCGCGACGAGACTCGCGCCACTCACACCGGCCAGCAAACGGAGCGCCGATCCATCCTCAAGCGCGAACATGTGCCGGAGATAAAGAATGCATTCCGCGCTCGCCCAGTTGTGCGGCATATCGCCCCAATAACCCGAGACAAGTGCGCCTCGCAATGGCTGTTCCTCGCGCCAGCAATAAAGAGGAGAAGCGTGATTCAAGAAACCGGAGAAACTCCGCGTCGCCCAGGAGTCTGCTCCAGCCCAGAGATACACGTGCGATACAAATGGCGCATTGTACGTCCACACACTCTCATGCGCGAGCCAGCCCGTTTCCGATGGAACATCTTCGCGAGTGCAGGCCTGCATGAGCGCGATATGACCTCGCACTACCGGGTCACTCTTATCGAAAACCAGCCCGGGATAGATCGCGTGAGACAATGCCCATTGCGCAACCTGAGACCGCGGCCTTGCCCATAAATCCCTCAGCTCCCACGCAGGATCGTCCTTCATCAGAATCGGAAGATATTCGAATCCATCCGGATGCCGGCGCATTTCCTGACGAGCTGCGGTGAAAAACGCGGATCGTAATTCTAAATAGAACTGATGCACGGGCGCGAACTGCGGCCCCAAACCGAGTGGCTCCGCCGCGTTGACGGTCGCTTTCAATCCGGCGAGTGTCCAGATCGTGTTCGCGAGTTCCGGTCGAATGCCTCCCAACCCGCCGTCTGCGAAACCGGGTGCGAGCAATCCATATCGCCCATTCGCTGTGTCCGTCAGACGCGCGCGATCGCGAACCTGCCTGAGGAAGTCAGCCGCACGGAGAAGGTTCGGAACCATGGCACGGAAATATGACCAGTCACCGCTCAGCTCCGCTTGGCGGACCATCGTGAACATCGCAATGGCTGTATCCTTCCAATGTTCGCCGGGAGCCGAGGCGAAGACCGCGCCGGAAGGAAGCTGATGAGACCACGTTGCTTCCAAACCCTGCTGCGCTGCGGTATCCAAGCCCATGTAGCGGGCCGCTTCGAGAATGAAATTCCCGTCAACGATCCACAATCCCCGGTAGCAGGTAGGTCCAACCTGAAAAGTCTTTCTGCCGTTCTTCACCTCGCGCGCTTCCAGAATGTTGCGCGCGCAAGCGATCAGGAATTCGTTGTAACGGCCCGGAAGTTTCCATTTGACATCGCCTCCGAATGACTTCCAGTCCGCCCAGTATTGCCGCGCTTCTGCGAGCAGCCTGTCGGGCTCGCTCAACCCTTTGAAGAGAACGTCTACGTCTTGCCGTTGTTGCGGAAAGCGGAAAAAGATTCCCGATGCAGCTCCCGGTTTCGAGAAGAGCGTGGACGCGGCCAATGTCCAGCCGGACATTGCCGGGAACGTAACCAGCGGAGCGTCGGCCACCAGAAAGCATTCGCCCTCTTCTCCGATCGCGCGCGTCCTTTTCCCATCTCCGATCGGAACAGTTTCGAGGCGTCCTCGCGTTTCCACGTGAACCAGCGGAGTCACCGCAATTCCCCCCGCTCCTGAATTGTGAATCCTGAGGATCACGTTGTCCACGCGTCCTTCATCGGACCGATCGGTGGCAAACGCGATCAACTCGAATTGCAGTGGCGCGCGCTCGATCCACGTATGGACCACCGGAACTCCAGGCGCTTCCAGTTCCTGCCGCAACACGCGATCGGAACCCATGCCGGCCGCGGAAAAGTGAACAATAGAAGAAAATGCGTCGATACTGACATTGGTGCCTGGATGCCCGTACCGCAAATCTCCGCTACTTCCGATTACGCCTTTATAAGGATCGTCGGGAAAACAGAAGGTGGCCTGTCCATCCAGCGGAGCGTACCGGAAGTCGATTGGGTTCGCTGCGTTCTCAACCGATGAATCCGCGCGAACCGATTCATTTGCCGCCAGAATTCCCGCGCCGACCTGCGCAAAAAATGCTCTTCTGCTGGCTTCGCTGCTCATTCAGTGCGCGGTCTCCAGTTCGATGCGGACCGTGACTGTCGACCAGGCGCCGACATGCACCGAAATGAGCGGGCCGGGCGGCAATTGCTCGATCACCTTGTCTTCGGTTAGATTCACAATTTCGGCGTGCCTCACTTGTCCGGGAATGCTGATCGACACGCGCGGCGTATCGCGGCCCCCGACTTCCTGCAGCCGGATCACGAACTCTCTGATTGTCTTCGCGTTCTCGAGATTGGTCGGCGTGATTCCCACAGCGGCGCCTGCCTCAGCCGGTTTGACCGTGTCAATCTCAACGTTCGGCTGATCAACGGAAAAGAAGCTGTGCGCGGGCTCGGCAGCAAAGGCTAGATAGACCGGGCGAAGCGGCACATCGAAATCCGCCCCGAACCGCATGGCCGCCGTCGCGTCAAAGGGCACGCCCGCGGCCGAGACTGCGTAGTCGAAGCTATATTCGTCGCCCAGCCCTGGTTCCACCTTGGGAAAAGTAGTGACCCCCAGAAAGCGCATGTCGCCCTCGCTGCTGTGGCGGAAGGCTTTGGAGTATAAGGTTGCTTCCGGCAGAGGCCACTTGCCGGTGTATATGGCAGGAAAGGATCCAGGCTTGGTGGCCTTTGTATGCACGTATCCGGGAAAAACGAAGTGAAAGGCCTGGCGGTGCGCCAGCAGCACCGTTGCGTCCGCATCGGTCAACGCCATAATGTGCTGTGCCGTTACCGCATCCCGTCTCGCACCCGGAAGATAATCTTTGGGAAGCTCGCAGAAGCCGTATTGCTCTTCCGGCCTCACGGTCAACGTCGCGGGATCCAAGGCGAATGGGAATGAAAAATAATAGCTGTCGAATCCGCTTCGAAGAGATGCAAAAGGAAGCAAGTCGGAACGGATTCGATCGTCGATATCCACTCGATCGACACCGTCGTAGAGCCGGATGGTCGTAGTGGAGAAGGCAGAGCCGGTTCGGCTCACCTCCATTTGCGTCATGATCCGGCCGCGCTTCACAGTAATGCGAGCGTCGAAAGGCGTAGGTACGACCGCCGGCTCGTCGCCAGCGACGCGCAACAGATGGTTGAACGGGATTTCGGCTTTCTGGTTCACCAGTTCGCGCTTCGCTTGGAGATCGCGAATGCTGGCGATGCTTCCGTCCGGGCCCAGCGCGACCCGGAAGCGCTGATTCTCAGCCGTTAAAGAACTTACCGGCGTTGAATGCGTCGAATCAGCACGACCGGGCGAAACATCCAGGTTGTAAGTCGCATAGCCGATGGAAGGTACATCGCGCGCGAGGAATACGGCATCTCCTCTTTCATCGATATCGAACGGAATGCTCCCATGGTTCCGAGCATCTCGGATCGCGACGATATGGCCACCGGGTGCCGGTGCGGATGTCGTGACAACCCCGGTTCGATTCCAGGAAAGCGCATTCCAGACCGCAAGCGGCCAGGTACTCACCGATGTAATTGCACGCGGGTGCAAATCATGATTGGCCGACGCGATCGTTTCGATGCCGGACGCCAAGAGACGCTCCGCCCCGCCCGTCGCCTCCTGCATGAACTGCACGTATTCCCGGTTTTGTTCTTCGAGTTGATCTTGTGTGTTGAGTCCCGGCCAGCCTACGTTCCCAGCGCCGCTATGTTCGTCGTAATTGAAGAGCAGATGGTACAGCTTGTAAAAGTCTCCGGCGGGAGGGGGAACGCTCTGCTGCATCGCGAGCGCGCTCCAGAGAGTTTCCGCGGCGGGAACTTCGTCGTGGGCGCGCCGCGCCATGGCGCTGATCTGCGGAGAACTGGTTTTGGCCTCCGACCATAAACCCGACCACTCGCCTCGCACCGTCGGAATGACCGAACCGTACTTGTGCTCCATGTACCGAAAGAATTCCGAGGCCGTGGCGATGCGCAACTTCGGAGTCTCGTGCGCATCGTTCCAGAGATGAACGGCCCGCTCCAGGTTAGTTACGCTGCCCGCATGCAGAAAATCGTGCAGATGCATGACCAGGACCGCATCGTATGGATAACCTGCGTCCGTATATCGTTTGAGCAGCCGATCGATACCGGTCTGCATGATCTCGAGCGGGCTCTTTCCTTCAAGCTTCGGATCGAAAATTTTCCAGCCCGGTATCCGCAGGTAAGGGTCGCCGGTAAACGGGTCGATAAAGAAGTCCGTGATTCCCTCGGTGTAACCGCCGCGCGGGCTCTGGCTCACCCATGTCAGCACGCGTTTGCCATCCGGCCCCTCCCAGTAAAAAGGAACTTTACCGGGGCTGAGCGAAGTACCGCCGCCCACAAACTGATTCGCGCCCACCAGCAGGTAACGTACTCCGCTGCCCGAGAGTACGGAAGCCACGCTGAATGGCTGTCCGGGCACATCGTCCATCATCGCGGTTTCCGACTGGATCGAATACGTCCGGCGGAGTGCCGCGAAATCGTAGACCAATCGATTGAGCTCTTCCGTGCCCATAAACTCCGAGTGCATGCTGCCCCAGACCGGGGATAAATCGATGCGCCCGGATCGGATCAGATCCATAAGGTCATTGATTCTTTGCGGCTGCCCCGGAAGAATATCCCCCTGGCCGCGCGATTCCTCGAGAAACGCCAGCACCTGCCAAACGCTTTCGATGGTCCAGCGGAAATTCGGATCTTTTTCCGCAGCATCCAGCACCTCGTCAACATGCCGCGCAGCCATCGCGACAATCTGCTTGGGCGGCACCACGAATCCACGGTCGTAATGACTCGATGGAACGATGTAGATGGTTTTGATCGGCGTCGTGAGCGAAGGCGCAGCGGAGCATACGCAACCGGCGAAGCTCAGCGCACAGACGAAGAAGGTTCGCTTCACGCGCGCGCCGCTAAGCCTCGGTACGCCCATGAACACCATCGGAAACGAGCGTGGGCTGACCCTCGACGTCCAGCAGTCGCGCGCTGAATCCCGTTTTTTGGATTGCGGTGTAATCATGTCCCGCATCGCTCGGCCAGCAACCGGCAAACACAAGCGGCTCCGAGCCGGTATTCGCAACGCGATGGGCTGTGGAGCCCGGAATGTAGTGCAAACTTCCAGGCCGCATGGGCTCAAACCGCGTCCGCCCGTCTTCACCCATCAGAATGAGCGCTCCCTCCCCGCGAATCGTGGCGTAGAATTCGGCGCGATCGCGCACGGCGTGAAAGTGGCCATGCGTCATGAAGAATTCGTCGCCAACTTTGCCTGGTTCGATGACGGTAGTGCCCCAGAACAGTCCGCCGGTGGTTCCTTCGGCTACCGGCAACCAGTACTCAACCCGGTAAACCAGGGTTTCCGGGTCCATTCCGGCCGCGATCTCAGGATGAAGGAAGAGTCGCTTCAATTGAGACAGCTTCTTGATCGAACAAACCACGCGCTCTCCGGAAAGTGCCCCGGTCCGCCAATCGATTTGTATAGGTAAATAGTTTTCCGGCACAAATTCATACCCGGCGAACGTCGATGCGGCGCTCGAGAAATGGCGCGATCGCGTCATCGGTCGCTCCCGCATCCGTAATCAGCAGATCGAGCACGTCCAGCCCGCAGATCTGGTGCGTGGCGATCACCCCGAGCTTGCTGTGGTCGGCAATCGCGATCCGCTGTTTCGCCTGTTTCACCATGACCTGGTTGGTAGCGGCCTCATCCAGGTTGTGGCAGGTGAGGCCCGCGTCGGCATCGATCCCGTTCACGCCGATGAAAACTTTGTCCACGAAAATCCGGTCGAGCGCCTGAATCGCAAGCGGCCCCACCAGCGAGAACCAGTTCCCTCGTAGATAACCGCCCGTCACGATCACGTCCAGATCGCGCCGCTGGCTCAGTTCCATCGCGACATTGACCGTGTTGGTCACGACCGTGATGCCGCTGCGGTGACGCAGGGCGCGCACTACTTCGGTAGCCGTGGTTCCCGCCGTGAGCGAGATCGTGTCGCCATCGGCGATCAGGTCCGCCGCCGCCATTGCAATCCGCCGCTTCTCATCGGCATGCAACTCAATCTGATCGCGAAACGAAGAATCGTGGCGGAATGGCTCGTAAAACAAGGGCTCGACAGTAGTTGCGCCTCCGTGGGTCCGTCGCAACAGCCCGCGGCTTTCCAGTTCCTGCAGATCCCTGCGCGCCGTCGCGATCGAGACATTCAGAATCGTACACAGCTCTTCCACCGTGATCGATCCCGATTGCTGCAGCGCCCGCAGGATCTTTTCACTGCGCTGATCGCTTCCCATGCGCGCGTGATTGGCGGTCTTCATCCTTGAGAAACAAGAATACAGGATCGCCTCTTCCAGATCAATATTCTTATTACATCGGCGTCATGTTGGTACTGATAATGATCGTTTTGACGCAACTCAATCATTTCGGGCTTGACACCTTGACAGCTTCCAAGTATCTTCGATCCAAGGCCTCGCAGATTCTGGAGTGAGGGAGTTACAGGGAAGGGAAGACCATGAAGCCAGCCAAGTTGCCTTTCATCGACGGACATCGTGTGATGAATTGGCGCTTTTTCGCCATTCTGGCCTACGCATTATTGCTGCTCGCAACGCCGCCGGCCTCGGCCCAATTCGACACGGCAACCATCGCAGGATCGGTGATTGATCCCGCAGGCGCGCTGATCCCGAATGCCACCATCACAGTGACGAATCAGGGAACATCCCAATCGACAACTCTGAAGACCTCCAGCTCAGGAACGTTCGTCGCCGCCGGTCTTCCTTTCGGTAGTTATGTGGTTTCTGCGACTGCGCCCGGGTTCGGGACGGCCACCAGCCGCACCATCGCGGTGAACGTGGGTGCGACCGTTCACATCGATCTGACTTTAGCGATTTCGAGTACCAGCCAGAGCATCTCGGTAACTGGTACGTCCTCTTCTGTGGATACGACCAGTACCACCGCGGGGACAACCCTCAATTCCACTCAGGTAGCCAATCTCCCGGTCAATGGGCGCGACATCATGGATTTTCTGGAGGTAACTCCTGGAGCGGTTGCTACCGCCGGCGCCGGTTTCCAGGGCAGCGTGAATGGCATGGAATCTAGCTTTGCTGGATTGAACGTGCTTCTCGATGGCGCGGATGCCACCCGAATCGATATCAACGGAGCGGAGAATACGGAAGGAAGTCAGGAAAGCCGGATCACCCGCGCGAGCGTAGATAGCGTTCAGGAGATCGACGTCCTCAACACCGGGTATCAGGCTGAGTACGGCCGCTCGCTGGGTCCGGTGATCAATTTCGTTACTAAGTCCGGAACCAATGAATTCCACGGCGAAGTCTTCGATTTCTTCCGCAACGAAGTTTTGAACGCCCGCAACTTTTTCGAGCACGAGCCGGGTGAACCCAAGCAGCCGTTTAAGCTGAACCAGTTCGGCGGCAACTTCGCCGGCCCGATTATTAAAGACAAACTTTTCTTCTTCCTCAATTACGAAGGGGTCCGGCAGCATATTACAACGTCTTCGGACATCAATGAAACGC
Organism: uncultured Acidobacteriaceae bacterium; assembly: GCA_963722935.1. GTDB lineage: Bacteria > Acidobacteriota > Terriglobia > Bryobacterales > Bryobacteraceae > Bog-105. The sequence goes on from CAVROY010000008.1 coordinate 1,332,995, forward strand.
CCAGCGCGCAGCTTCGGGCGCAGTTCGTACCGGCTCTGGCGCCCATCCTGAACGCTCTGGCTCCTTTGCCGGCGAATCCCGTTGTGGTTCCGGGTACCGGAGGCAATCTCGTTTACTTCAGCGCGAATTTTCCGAATATCCTGCGCGAAGACACAGGCTCGATCAAATTGGATTATTTTCTTACGTCCAACGACCACCTCTCAATGCGCTACAACATCAACGACTCCGAGACCGACATTACTTACGGCGCCAATCTGGGCCAGATTGAAATTCTCCCGCTGCGCACGCAATTCGGACGCATCGACGAAACCCATACCTTCAGCCCGACCCTGCTGAACGAGATCGGCGTGGCGGTGGACCGGTTCCATTCCGTCACAAGCTCCGACACGACTCTTCCGTTATTCGAAGGCTTTTTCACGAACCTCGGATCGCTTCCGGGGCCCCAGCTATTTAATCAGACCAATGCTAATACGTCGTACCAGTTCCTGGAGAGTCTGACGAAAACTGCCGGACGCCACACCTTGAAATTCGGCGCTGACCTTCGAGCCGTTCGGTCGAATACAAACCTGCAGCATATCGAGGCGTTCCAGTTTGGAAGTTTCTCAGACCTGGCGAACGACAGGCCTTTCATTCTGCAGACCCTGGGATATCCAACCATCGGGCTCAACAACTCGAACCTGGATTTCTATGCGGAAGATACCTGGAGGGTTCGGCCCGGCCTGACCGTCAGTATGGGGCTCCGGTATGAGTACAACACCGTAATCAGCGAATCTCACGGCCGGCTTTCTAACTTCGACATCGCAACTCAGACTTTCATTCCTTCATCCGAAGCAGCTTACGAGCCCGATTACAACAACTTCGCGCCAAGAGTTGGATTCGCCTGGGATCCGTTCGGAAAAGGTAAGACCGTAGTCCATGGCTTCGGCGGAATTTTCTATCTACCGATGCTCGTTGGATCACTGAACTCGCTATCGTCCAATATCCCCGCGTACGCTGGCGAAACCATCAACGCGTTTCAAGCTCCGCTGGCGTATCCGGAACCCAATCCGCCGGTCATTCCAGGTACCCAGAGTGTCCAGGCGTTTCTGCGCGATTCCCGGGACACTTATAGCCAGCAGTGGCTGTTTGGCATCCAGCAGGAGGTTGCGCGAGACACGGTTCTGGAAGCAAATTACACGGGAAGCAAGAATAATCACCTACCCGCAGGAGCGGCATTCGCTGGATTAGAAGTGAATCCGTTGAATCCGCTGACGGGAACGCGGCCTTTCCCGAACTTCGGAGATGAACGGGAGCTGGGTACGTTTCTGCAGTCGAATTACAACGCCTTGCAGGCCCAACTAAGACGCCGTGCGGGCAGGTTTAATTTCGATGCCAACTACACCTGGTCGCACGAGATAGACAATACGCTCAACGTTTTCGGGACATTCGAAGATCCGTATAACTACAACCTCGATCACGGAAGCGGAGATATAGATGTCCGCCAGAATTTCTCGGCGGATTTAGTCTATAGCCTTCCGGATCTCAAGGGTTCAAGTGGGCTGGTGCGCTCGGTGTTGGGTGGATGGCAGGCAAGCAGCATCTTTCAGGCGCGCTCAGGCCTGCCGTTGAATGTCCAGTTGGAAAGTGGATTCTTCGCAGCTCCATTCCGGCCCAACTATATTCCTGGGCAGCCAATCTATCTATCGAACGCCCACGCGCCCGATTCGAGCTTGAACCCGGCGGCTTACTCGATCGAACCGGACTATAACCAGACGCTCACTATCGGCTCCTTGGGCCGGAACACTGCTCGTGCTCCGGATTTCTATCAATGGGACATCTCGGCGATGAAGTTTTTCCCGATCACCGAGAAGGTGCGAGTGCAATTCCGGGCCGATATCTTCAACGTCTTGAATCACCCGAACTTCGGAAATCCCGATACGGGCCTATGCAACTCGATCAATCTCCCGACCGCGACCACACCGGCCAGTTGTGTCGCTAACCCGAACTTCGGCAGAAGCGGTTCGACCATCAGCAGCCTCATTGGAACGGGAACATCGCGCCAGGCCCAACTGGCGTTGAAGATCATGTTCTAAGTCCGATCGGCGCCAATCAGTCCTTTCACGCGGCTTATTCCCCGGCGCTCAAACATCGGTTTGCTTCAAAAGATCTTTCAGATTTCCGGCGCGATACCACCTGTATCCATAGGGCTCCAATAAAATGCGGTGCTTGCCCGAGTCATCGGAAACGCTGTGATCTGTGGAAAGCAGATTGACAAGCCGTAAGCCCTCTTGACCTGTTAAGCCGACGCTCAGCCGGATCTCGCACGGGTTCGCGCTAAGGTTATGCACCACCACTACTGAATTGTCGCGCCAGTCATAGCGGAGCGCGAGCACCTCAACGGCGCCGCTGCGAAGCACTTCAAAATCGCCCCACCCTATTTCTGGAACTTCCTTACGCATGCGAATGATGCGCTCCATCCAGTTCAATAGCGAGTTCGGATCTCGCCGCTGGTCGGCAACGTTGACGTGCTCGTAGCTATAGGCTCCACGGCTAATCACTGGCGAAACGGGTTTATGAGCGGTTGAGAAGCCTCCCTGTGGCTCTATAGACCATTGCATCGGTGTTCGCGCCGGCTGGCGTTCCGGAAGATCGAGATCGTCTCCCATTCCAATCTCATCCCCATAACGAATCACGGGTGTACCGGGCAGCGTCATCATCAAGCTGTACGAGAGTTCAATTCTTCTCCGATCTCCTTTGAGCATAGGAGCCAGTCGCCGCCGGATCCCTCGGCCATAGAGTTGCATGTTGGCCTCAGGTGCAAATGCATCGAATACCGCCTGACGCTGTTCCTCGCTCAGACGCCCCAGGTCCAACTCATCATGGTTTCGCAGAAACTGGCTCCACTGCGCTGTCGCAGGACGGGCTTTCGTCGCTTTCAGCGCTTTGGCCAACGGGCGGTTATCGCCAGTCGCGAGCGCGTAAAACAGATTCTGATTCGCGTGGAAATTGAACATCATTTGCAGCCGCTCGCCTTTCGCGCCGAAATACTGCATATCCGTGTTGGGCAGGACATTTGCCTCGGCCAAAACGATCGCTTCTCCCTCGCGCCAGCTCAGAAACTCTCTGAATTCGCGCAGCATGTCATATTGTTCCTTCTGTTCTGTAATGTCGGCGCCCTTCATGGCAATCACGAAAGGCACTGCATCCATACGGAATCCGGACACTCCGAGCTGAAGCCAGAAACCCATGATCTTCAAGATTTCTGCTTGGACTTCGGGATGGCTTGTATTCAAGTCGGGTTGGAACTCGTAAAAGCGATGGAAGTACCAGGATCTTGCGGCATCGTCATAACTCCAGGTCGACTTCTGCACGCCCGGAAACACCACGCCATCCTTGGCATTCTTTGGTTTTTTCTTCGACCACACGTACCAGTCGCGATACTTTGAGCGCGGGTCGCGCCGCGCTTCCTGGAACCAGGAATGTTCATTTGAGGTATGATTCACGACCAGATCGATCAAAACGCGCATCCCGCGTTGCTCGCATCCGTGAGTGAATTCGACAAAATCGCCGAGCGTGCCATATCTCGGATCGACGTTATAGTAGTCGGCGATATCGTAACCGTCGTCTCGCCCGGGAGATGGTTGAAAAGGCATGAGCCAGAGCGCCGTGACTCCGAGCCCCTGCAGATAATCGAGCCTTCGCATGAGGCCCTTGAAGTCTCCAACGCCGTCGCCGTCCGCATCCATATAGGTAGCGACCGAAAGGCAATATATGATGGCGTTCTTGTACCAGAGGTCGTTGATCATTCCGCTCCCACAGCTTAGTATCGGCGCGAGATCGGAATGTTTCGATTTCTCCGGTGAAAGACCTATTTCTTGTTCTTATAGGCTTGAATTGCTTGCTGAAGCCGCTTCACGGCTCTAGCGGGACCGTGGACGCCCACCACTTTGAACTTCTTACCTCGGCTCTTGTTGTAGGAAACAAAGAATTCCCCCACCTGATCCAGGAGAGATTTGTTCACTTCGTCAATGGATTGAAGGTTCTCATGGCTGTACGAATGTACGGCCACTCCGATCAGTCGATCGTTTTCCGTCGTCTTGCCGTCTTGCGTCTGCTCTGCCTCGATCACACCGATTAGCCGCACCGTCAGGACACATCCAACATGTGCTGGTTCGTCCATCAGGACGATGACATCAATCGGATCTCCGTCGTCGGCCACGGTAGAAGGCACAAAACCGAAATCGAAAGGAAAGCTGAGCCCTTCCGGCAATAGACCACCCAGCGTGAATACCTCGAGTCGCGGGTCGTAATTGAATTTGTTTCTGCGTCCCTTCGGCGTTTCGATAACGACCCGGCACTCCTTCTTTTTCTTGTCCAGTTCGTGAGGCAAGCTCGCGAGATCCATGCTTGAGAATTGTACCCGATAGAGCAGGTTTCCTTCTCCGGCGCTCCTATCCTGGAAGCGAGTGTACCGGATCGCTTCGGTCGATAAGGACCGAGTTCAATCTTAAACCTGTTGCCGATTTCTGGTGCATTCGAATGCTGTATACTCCGGCCTGGGAGGGCTTCTAGGAAGGATATGAATCTCGCAGTACGTCTCTTACTAACCAGCTTACTCACTGTCTGCCTGCTTTCCGCTGCTCCTGCCGGAGATCGGAAAGCCATAAGAGGTTGGGTTCTCGACTCGGCATGCGCTTTTACTAAAGACTTGGATAAGCCGATCAGCCGCAAAATGCGTTAGCCCTGCGCCCGTAAGGGTTCGCCTCTCGTCATCTTGCAAGATGACGGCTCCATCTTCTGGCCCATAGCCGAATCCATGCCGGCGCAGGGCCAGAATGAGCGGCTGCTCCCCTATGCTGGCAAACAAGTCATAGTGACCGGGAAGGTCTATTCGAAACACGGGTCCCAAGCTCTCGTGATTGAAACAATCTCGATACCGGGCAAGTAAGCGCCCTAGGGCGATGTGATGTTATCCGTGTCAACGCTACTGGGAACGGCTACATAGTTCAAAGCACCGATTTATTGCTCCAGCACGACGGCCGCTGATCGCGGTGGGATCTCTAGCTTTCCCGATATTGCCCGGGCCTCGGGCTCGTCCGGCGTAACGACGGATAACGGACCCGCATGCGGCAGTTCCACGGTAGCGGCAATTGCTCTCTTTTCTTGCTCATTCACAACCACCACGGCGCGTTTCCCGTTCTTTGCTGCGAAAACGGAGTAACGATGTGCGCCATCGGCGGCCACTGTGGCTCCCAGTGTGTCCTGGAATTCGCCGTCCCAAAGCCACGCCTTGTATTTTCTGCGCAGGGCATCGATTTTTTGGCCGTACGCCAGTGTCAGAGGGAACTCAGTTAATTGGCCTTTGAAATTGAACGGTTCGTAGCTGATGATATAGCGATCCAGCAGAATCAGATTCAACATCTCCCTGTCGTCGAACCCGGTAACGGCGACCATCAGCGGCGCTTGTGGATCGATGTAGCGCGCCACCGGCGTAGAATTCTTATCGATACGAAAATAGGAGACCGAGTAATATTGCATCAGCCAATCCTGTTGCCCCTCTCCTGCAAATATGAAATCGCGGCTTACTCGATCGGCGGCAGCGCGTAACTGACTGGCCATCGGCATATCGCCGCCATAAATAAACCCTGGAGCCCGATAACCATGATCCGGAGCAAAGCTGTATTTCACTGGCCCGTGGTGGCAGTTCTCGTCGAAAAGCCAGCCCGAGCCGCCGAGCGCCAGCAGTTTCTCAAACTCCTTCGTGGCGATATCTCGATATGCAGGACTGAGAAAGTCCATCACCGCCCTGCGATGGTTGTTGATGGCGGCTAACTGCGTCGGCGTGTAATAACTGTAGCCGCCTTGTTCATAGGGAATACCGTAAGGATCGGTACACTGGTATTTAGAGAATTCACGTTTATACGAGGGCATCGTCATGTCGGCCCAGTTCAATTTGCCGAACAGGATGATCTTCACGCCCATGGCCTGGATGTAGCCAATAGCGTCATGCAATTGCTGCCAGGTACCTAATCCCGGGTCGGTGTCCTGTACAGGGTCGCCGCCATCCTGTCCGCCGCGGTTCCAGCCCACCAGTTGAATCGCGCTCACGCCGTTTCTGGCGCACTCTTCGCCATATTTCACAAGGTCCGTATAGGGCACGCGTTCATCCTGCTCTGGCGAGTTGATCTGTAGCTGCTGCCAGGAATTAACATCCGTCACCCACCCCGGAACGTGCGGTGGTTTGAACCAGGTGGCGCGCCACTGCTTATAAATGTTCACGCCCGCATGCCAGTCGCCCTTGTAGGCAGTCACTACCACCGGAGCAAGTTTCATGGTCGAATGCGGATGGGCAAACAGGAAATGCGTGGCCCGAAACTCAAGATGCGAAGGATGCCCGCTGATCTCATCTTGTTCCGGAACCGGATTGTCAATTGATTCGACGAAGCCGGGATGCTGTTCGAAGGTGTATTGGAGCATATACGGCTGAGTCGGATCTTTCATCTCGACATAGAGACCTTCCTTGGCGGATTGAATAAGGCAGAACAGGCTCCGGTAGGAGTCGAACGTTTTCATTGGGGAGAAAACACCCCAATAACCCTTATCATTCCGGAAATCCGGATAAATCTCCTCCGACTGCAGATTGCCGTACCACATGGTTCTCACCTGCATCGGTTTATCGCGCCCAGGAGGATTCAAATCGCCAAAATACGGATATTCGAGTGTTTCTACGTTGAGCAATGAATCGTTCACCAGCTTTCCATCGAATGTCAGCGCACCATTTTCCAGCGTCACCGTGGCAGTAAAGGTCATGGGGAGCACGCCGGCGTGTTCGCTCACCAGGTTCTTCCACTCGATTACAACCTTGTTGTCTGAAACCTTTTTGACCTCAACTGCACGTTGCTTCTGGCCGAGAACAAAGTTGTAGCGGCGATTCGGTAAAGGCGCATGCAGCCGGAAGGACGCGCCGAGTTCCGGGCGCCGCTCGATAACCCAATGCGTAGATTTGTCTTCAATTCGCGTCAATGCGCCGGAGGTCGCGTTGAACGTAACTTGCAGGGCCTCGTCTTCCAGGCTCACCTCGCCCGCAGAAGAGCGCGCGACAGTAACTGCCAGCATCGAGAATGCTATAAGAAACTTCGTTGCTATGGGGAATCTTTCGGATTTCATTGGATCTCACGAAGCGTCAATCTGGCCGGATCACGCCTTTTTTCAATAGAATGTTGCCGCATAGACGCCTTTCACCGGTGGCGACAATCGCGAAAGCGGCTCGCGCTCGATCGTAAAACGCAAAGCGATCAATCGCGGTAATCTTCACTGGTTTGGTTTCGGCTGCATCGGCGAGCACCTGAAACTCCCGCACTGGCTCCGGAACGGCGTCCGGATCGCCGGGGACTTGCATTACCGCGGCTGGAGAATCGACGAAATCGTCCAGCGGCAGCACAGACAGTATCGCCTCGAGCACTCGCGGGGCGGAAATGCCGTCCATACGGATCAGCTTTCGAGCCAGGGCGGCGGCCGGAAAATTCGCATCGACGATCGCAAGCTCATCGCCGTGACCCATCGCGGCAAGTACGAACAGCAGCTCCGGACTAAGGATCGGGTCGAAATGCTTCAGCATTCGCGGTGCGTTTTCACTCCGAAAGAATGGACTCCTCACATGCCCTGAAGTAATTCACGCTATCCATAACCAGAGCGTCTAACTTAGGCTTATCCGGCTTTCCATACATGGCCGGATAGGGATCGCCTCCAGGACCCAAAGGTTCAAACGTGACAAATTTCTCACCGCTGTTGAACCCCAGGATGTACAATGCCCGGATGATCGTCGCGACATCCAGCGATCCGGCACCCAGAGCGCCGCGATTGCTGTCGGCCAAATGAACGTTGGCAAGCATGTCGCCGCAGGCAAGCAACGCCTCCCCGATATGGCTCTCTTCGCTCTGCATGTGATACACGTCGGCGTTGATTTGCTTGACACCGGGGTGATTCACCTCGGCGATGTAGCGCTGCGCGTCGGCGACGGAATGAACCAAGCTCGTTTCCGCGGCGCGGATCGGCTCGATGGCGGCCTTGACGTGGTGCTTTGTAAATAGGTCTGCGCAAACACGCAGAGTCTGGACCGAACGGTCGAACTCCATCGCATCGTAAGCAGTCGCGCGTCCTACAGCCGCCGGAACCACGAGGAGGTAACTGCCTCCGACGGCTTCCGTGAAGGGAACCTCGCGCTGCAAATAGCCGATCGCAGCTTGGCGATGAATGGCCCGGTTACTGGATAAGTCGTTATCGGCTGAAAACATTCCGCAGACTCCGGAAACTTTCAGCCCATGATCGCCGAGAATTCCGACGGCTTCGTGTAGACAGTATCCGAGATCCGGACCGTAATGGTTCCCGTGCAATTCAACATAGGAAACACCTGCCTGCTCGAGCCGCTTGGCCGAGTCGCAAAGCGATTCCATGCCAAATCCCCAGTTACTCCAGGAAAGATTAAGCCGCCTGTTGAATGACTCGGGAGACCTTTTCTTGAGACTCTTAAACTGCTCGCGGATACGCTCGTTTTTTACTTCAAAATTCTGCATTGCGCACTACGACACGTTTGTCTTCGCCTGAGCGCCTATCTCGGGCGCTTCCGGGTTGGTATCCGGCCCGAAATAACGCAGGGTGACCAGCGGCTCGCGACTCGACAGGTTTTCAAATGTAACTCCCTGCGCGGCCGCCTCGTGGGACACGAACACTTCATCTTCGGTAAGCTCGGCGAAGCGAATCAGCGCAGGACAACTCAGAGACAGCCGTCCAATCCGTCCGTGTCCTTCGATAACGATCAGCCCGTAAGCGCCGTTGTCGCGGATCGTACATCGTACTCCCGGTTGGATAGTCAATTCTTTAGCTGTAAATCGCTGTCGCCCGTGGATGCTGCCGTAAACGATCCAGCGATCGACGTATCCCTCGGACGAACTGTCGGCAACAGGAATCGGCTCGATATAGTGGTGGGCTTTGAAATTGGGATCGGTATTCGCCTCCATATCGATTAGATTGACTAGGAAATCCAAATCGTCTTGTTTCTCGGTCGGCACGTCCTGAACAAGAAGTTCTCGAGGCACCGCGCGGCCATCCACCATCGACTGAAACATGGCCAGCACGTCGCTTCCCCACTGCGGCTCATAGGTCAACAGAGAACCTGGAGCGTGCAGAATGCGAGGCGGCACGATCCAGCCGGTGCCTGCCTTCATCCGGTAGGCCTTGGAAAGATCGAGAATGCCGTTGTCGCCCCGATCCCACCGCTCCAGACAACGCCGGATCTGACATTTCGTCGTTCCCGGTTCCAGACCGAAATAGGTGTGAGGGAAGTTGCCGGCGTGCGGATTCATTTGCTCGGGAAAGTAATAACCCTCGGGCTTGCCCTCCCGCCCGACGAGCTTCGCCAGCTCATCGCTCTGATGCAGGTGGTGCATAATCGGACCCGAGTTGTCGAAAAACTTGCTGTAAACGGGCCAACGATGAAATTCATTCCACAGCCGCGGGCCGATGAGTCGCGCGCCTTCTGCGTCGATCGCGTCCTTCAGAGTGAATCGTTGATTGTTAAAAACGACATGACTCAGCCCTTCATCCGCGGTTCGATTCTCATTCATCGCGAGCGTCGTGGACGCAAACCAACGCTCGTCGATTCCACCTCGATGTGCTCCATAGGCGTAGAGATCCTCGGGGGCAAGCTTTAAGCGGCGCCCCGGAATCAGATAGGAACGTGGAACCCAGGTCGGGGCCAGGCGCAAGATCCCCTCGCTCTCTTCGATCGCATCTCGCGTCAGTTGGCGTGTCAGTTTCCCGTTCATAGAAGCGCGTGGCGAGAATTCCGCGAAGGGCCGCAGCCAAATCAAGCGTAGCGTCGGATTTCTATGCAGTCAAGAGAAAAGTTAATCGATTAGCTGAGATCAGGATCTACTCCCTGGTCCCGTATTGAAAGCGCAGTCCGCGCCGAACTACGGCCGGGTCAATTGCGCGCTGAAGCGCAAAGTTTGATGGGAAAGACTGGGAGGCGAGGCCGTAGAATTGCGGACACGCAGTTCCGGTTGGAGCACGACATTGCGCTCCGCCACTTCGCGGCCTTCGCGGCGGCCCGCTATTTTGTCCAACAGCAACTCCATCGCATCGCGCCCCATTTCGCGAGTCGGCTGCGCGATGGTCGTAATAGCGGGATGGAAGGTTTCGTTCCAGGCGAAATCATCGAATCCGATAATGCTGATATCGCCCGGGTACTGCAACTGTAAGCGCTGGAGCGCGCGGACGCATCCTCGCAACAATTTATTGCTGGTGCAGAAGATCGCCGTGGGAGGCTCTGGGCTCCGCAGTAAGTCGAAGGTGAAGTTGTAAGCCGCCTCCACATCCAGCCCTCCCATCCCACAATATTCGTCCCGGATGGCTAAGTGCGATTCCTGCATCGCCTTTCGGAACCCGTCGAGGCGGTGGGCGTGGGTCGAGCGGTTCAGACTTCCCGCGATGATGGCGATATCTTTGTGGCCCTGTTCAATGAAGTGATGAGTCGCCATATGGGCGCCTGCGACATTATCGGTCGTCACCGAAGTCCCACGAAAGGTCTTCGGTATCCGGTCGAAAAATACGATCGGAAATCTTCTCATGATCGGCCGTTCGTATGCCATGGAAGAATCGCAGCAAGCGATCAGAACCGCCTCCACCCGGTGTGAGAAGAGCATATCCAGATGACGCTGCTCGATGGCCGGGTCTTCATTTGCGTTGCACAAAAAGAACGAGTAGCCAAACTTCGACGCGATCTCTTCGGCTCCTGCCACGACTTCAGCGAAGAACGCGTGCGCCATGTCCGGAATTACGACGCCGATGACGCGCGTCTGCCCCGTCCGAAGACTGCGAGCGTTTTCATCGGCATGATAGTCCAGGGCGTCAATCGCCTGGCGAACTTTCTCGGTCCTGCGAGGACTCACGCGCTTGTTGCCGTTGATGATTGCCGAAACCGTAGCCGTAGACACGCCTGCCAGGCGCGCTACGTCCCGCATCGTGATCTTTCGCGTTTTCGTCATCGCCCTATCGATATCCGCTTTTACCAGAAAATCCACTGCAAGATGACGAACACCACGCCGACACCCGCGCCCCAAAAGATCGGACGCTTATAGAGCGGCAGATGGCAGTCCTTCGGCAGCTCAGTGAACCCATAGACCAGTCCTTTTAATTCGCCGGCAGGTTTTGGCTTCGTCACCAGACTTACCACCACAGTTACTATGACGCAGATCAACCAGGCCCAGAGCGCTCTATAGAGATTTTCCGCCATGTCTTTCGCGTCTGGAGACAATGCAATCCAGGCCAACTTACTCGGGTCCGCTCTCACCATCGCATACATTGCCACCGACGACGCAGTTCCAGCCAGAAGGCCCCAGAAGCCGCCTTTCGGCGTGGCGCGTTTCCAGAGCATGCCCAGGATAACGGTTGCGAACAAAGGCGCGATAAAGAAACTGACCAGCGCCTGCATATAATCCATGATGCTCTTGAAATGAGTGACAAAATACGCAGTTCCAATGCTGATGAGGACGCCGACGAGGGTACACCAGCGTCCCATTCCGACATAGTGCGCGTCGGTGGCATCTTTGCGGAGATACGGCCTGTAGATATCGTACGTCCACACTGTGGCAAAGGCGCTCACGTTGCCCGCCATGCCGGACATGAATCCGGCGATGAGAGCGGTTATGCCCAGCCCCAGCAGTCCCGGTCCGCAATAGCGCGCCAGCATCAGCGGCAGGACTTCGTTGTAACTGTGCACGCCGACCACTCTTGCGCTCTCCGGAACGAGTTTGAAAGGAAGCACAGCCAGCGCGAGAAGTCCCGGCAGGATCACGATCGCGGGCACGGCCATTTTGAAATAGGCAGCGATAATCGGAGCGAGCTGGGCCGACCGCAAGTCTTTGGCGGCCATGGCGCGCTGCACGACCAGGAAATCCGTCGTCCAATAACCGCAGGCAATCACGCCTCCCAGACCGAACACGATACCAGTCCAGTGAACTCCCATCGGATTACCCGAGAACGTCCCCAAGGTTCGCCACAAATGGACGTAATCGCCGTTTGGAAAATTCGCGTGAATCCGTCTGACCACTCCCGACCAACCGCCGGCTTCGATGAGCCCGAGGATGGGAATCAGCAAAGCGCCCAGCCAGATCAGGAAAAACTGCAGCACCTCGTTGAAGATTGCCGAGAACAGACCGCCGAGCGCCACATAAATCGCGACGGTCACCGAAGACGTCCAAATGCTGAAGTGGATGTTCCACCCGAGCACCACGTTCATGACCAGGGCCATCGCATACATGTTGATGCCTGACATCAGCACGGTCATCAAAGCGAAGGAGATACCGGTAAGTGCGCGCGTGGCCTCGCCGTAGCGTAACTGGAGATATCCGGGGACTGAGTGCGTCTTCGAGATGTAATAGAACGGCATCATCACCAGCCCCAGCAACACCATGGCCGGAAAAGCGGCAATCCAGTAGAAGTGCGCGGCCTGAATGCCGTACTGATAAGCGGAAGCTGCCCATCCCATTAACTCCAGAGCGCCGAGATTCGCCGACAAAAAGCTCAATCCGGCGATCCACGCGGTCATTTCGCGGCCGGCCATGAAGAAATCCTCGCCGCTCTTGGCGTAGCGCTTCAAATACAGCCCGATGGCCAGTACCATGGCGAAATACAGGGCGATGATGGCGATATCTTCGGGGCTCAGCGAGATCAGCCGGCTGGCTGCCTGGGGCATTGCCATTGAGATTACGCCAATGGCGAACTTTGGTCAAGAAGTGAATCGATTTGAAGGCCGTTTTTCGCGCGTGGAGGCGCCAATCTACCTAACCGCGCCATATACACGTTTATGTAAAACCTACAGTTAATCAGCGGCTCGCAAGGAATTGTTTCTAATCGATTCGCTTTTTCGTTGACGAGCGGGCCGGTTTAGGTGTAGCCTGCTGCTACGTACATCCGTTTGGGGGAGGCGCTATGTCGCGTGCCGATGGCAGGAAGTTGGCCCTTTGTTGGTTGAGACGTTGCATTCTGGTCGCTTCCTTAGCTGCTTTGCCGGCCGCTTTGCTTGCGCAGAATCAGAACTTCACAGGGCACGTCGCCGATGTAACCGGGGCTGTTTTGCCCAAAGCGAAGATCACGGTCCGCAATCAGGAGACAGGCGTTGAAACAACGACAATGACTACGGATGCTGGCGACTACACCGTGCCGTATCTCAAACCGGGCCTGTACTCAGTAAGTGCGGAGGCAAAGGGATTTAAGAAAGAGATCAAGACCGATATCACTCTGGAAGCTGGGCAGTCCGCGGTGGTTAATTTAACGTTAGAGGTTGGCTCCATTACTCAGACGGTATCCGTCAAAGCCGATGCTCCAATGCTCGATGCCGGAAAAGCGGATCGCGGCGAGGTAATAGAAAATACGCGAATTACTGAGCTGCCGCTCAATGGCCGTAATCCGTTCATGCTTTCTATACTGAGCGCTGGCGTTGTATGGGACGGACATCCTCAATGGCAGCGGCCGTTCGACAATGACGTCTGGAATTTTCTGAATATCAACGGCGGCGGCAACGGGAGTAACGAAATTCTCCTGGATGGCGTCGCAAACGAAGCCACAGCGACTAACTCCAGCACCAACGCCAAGATGGCCTATGTCGCGCCGGACGATTCGGTTCAAGAGTTCAAAATCGTCACGAATCCTTACGACGCCCAATATGGCCGTATGAAGGGTGGAGCAGTCGATATGGCCCTAAAGTCCGGGACCAATAGCCTGCACGGCGACGTGTACGAATTCGCCCGGCGCTCCTGGCTGGATGCCAATACCTGGCAGAACGACTACTATCTGGCGGAAAATCCAAAGAATAGCCAGTTTGCGAAGGCCAAACATACGCTTGATCAGTATGGAACGGAGCTGGATGGTCCCGTTCTTATTCCGAAGGTGTACGACGGACGTAATAAGTCCTTTTTTCTGATGCAGTATGAGAATTGGAACGAAGTCGCGCCTAACACCATTACCGGCTCGGTTCCCGAACCGCAATGGCTTACAGGGAATTTCAGCAATCTCACTTATTGGACCGGAAATGCGTACGCGCCCATCACCATATACGATCCCACCATCCTGCATGCCGACGGAAGCCGGGCCCCGTTTCCGAATAATCAAATTCCAGCCAGCAGACTGAATCCCACCGCCCTGAAGCTGCTTTCGTTTTATCCGGCTCCTAACGTGACGCCGCCTCCAGGTTCCACCCCGTATCAGAATAATTACGTGGTGCCGAACCCGGAAACGGATCGTTACCGCAACGCGCTCGGCAAATGGGACCAGAACTTCTCATCGCGCGATCATTTCTCGCTTCGTTATGGTTTTTGGGAGCGCTATGAGGTAGACGCCGGCGCCTCGGGTGGTTTGCCGGGGGCCGCTGCCTACGGAGAATATCCTCTTGGCGAGCACAGCCACACTTTCGCCACGGAGTGGACGCATACCTTCGCGCCGAATCTGCTGTTCGACTTTCGCGCCGCCGCAATCCGCAGGGTGGATTTCGATTATCAAGGCCCGGCCGGTTTCAATGACACCTCCTTGGGATGGCCGAGCTCGATGGTGTCGCAGTTAGGCTACGAAGGCTCGCACTTCCCGAGCATCACAGTAAGTGAGTTTGCGCGGATGGGCAATGCGGGAGCCAGCATCATTCCTGCCAACTCACTGAATCTTTTGCCGAGCCTGGCATGGATCAAGGGAAAACACAGCATTCATATCGGGCTGGATTGGCGCATTCTCCAGATCGCCACCAGCTCCGCCATGGGGGGTCCGTCGTTCAATGTGGATCGAACCTGGACCCAACAGTACTACAACACGTCAACTCCGAACAGCGGCAATTCGATTGCGTCGCTCCTTCTCGGCACATTTACCTCCGGCAGCACAACCTATACGGCTGCCAGCCTATGGAGCCAGCACTATTACGCCCCCTTTATTCAGGACGATTGGAAAGTTACGCGCAAACTCACGCTCAACCTAGGATTGCGATATGACCTCAATGGGGGCCAGGTGGAACGTCATAACGAGGGTAACTACGCGTTCAATACTACCGCGGTAAGTCCTGTAACTTCCCAAATTGATCGTGCGTTGATGCCCAATGGAGAGCCAGTGATCGGCGGCGTCACTTTTCTTGGGGTGGATGGAAATCCGCGCACGTTGTACAGCCTGAGTAAGCTGAACATTCAGCCCCGCTTTGGATTTGCGTACGCCCTCAACGAGAGAACGGTAATGCGCGGCGGGATTGGTGAACTATTCGAAAATCCGACCGCCGGCGCCGATTCGCTGGGCTTCAGCTCAACCACGCAGTATGTCGGAAGCTTGGATGGCGGCAAAACGCCGCTCGGAAATATTTCCGATCCTTTCTCGATCGTGGTTCAGCCTACCGGATCTTCGTTGGGATTGCTCACCGGTCTCGGAACCGGCCCCTATTTTCAGAATCCCCACTTCACAATTCCTAATGTCTGGACATTTTCCTTTGGTTTTGAGCGGCAGTTCTTCAAAAACGACATTCTGGACGTAAGCTATGTGGGTAGCAGAAGTTATAACGTCGAAACCAGCGACAATATAAATCCCTGGAACGCCGACGCCGTGGCGCGATGCAATGTTCAAATGGGCGGCAATCACCATCTCTGCGACGATGCGTCCCTCGGAGGTTATGTTCCCAATCCGTTCTTCCATGTCCCTGCTTTCCAGGGAACCGGTTATTACAGCTCGCCTACGATCCAGGCGCTGAATTTCACGCGCCCTTTCCCCGCCTTCGGAAATATCACCGAGTACCAGATAAACGGCGGGGAATCCTGGTATAACTCGCTGCAGGTAAGTGGAACCCATCGGTGGAGCAACTCCTTCACCCTTCACGGAACCTGGACCTGGTCCAAAACCATGGACTCCGGTGGCTGGGCCGATACAACTTATCGCATCCCCTCTCGCACGATTGATGCAAACGATAGAACCCACCGCATTACGTTGTCGGGCGTCTATCTTTTGCCTGTGGGACGCGGCCGGCAATTCCTGTCGAATAGCTATCGCGTCGTGGATTGGGCGCTCGGAGGATGGGAACTTTCCGCAATTGGCGTCCTAGAGACCGGCGTGCCCTGGTCGGCGCCCGGCGGCTACGATTATGTGCATAACGCCTCTGTGCCGGAATCGTTCACGCCAGACGGCAATATACGATTGGTCGCACCCTGCGTCTGGACTACCAATCCCGAGACGGGGGCCATTTCACCCACTGCTTTTGCAACGGCTTATGGTTGTACACAGCCCGACTTCATCCAGATACCCAATTACGGCGCGCACTACAACGTTACTTATACCGGAATCCGCCAGCTTCCATTCCGGCAGTTCGATGCGAATCTCTCCAAGAACTTCGCGATCCTGGAAAACATGAAGCTGCAGCTCAGATTGGAAGCGTTCAACGTCCTCAACCACGCATTGTTTCAGAACGGCTTTTTCACCACTATGAATGCCGACTTCGGAACCATCGGAAGAGTAACTGGCGGAGGTCAAAGCAATCTGCCCCGCGAGGTGCAGCTTGCCGCAAAGCTTATGTGGTAGCGTGCGTCGCCGAATGTTCAGAATCGGGACACGTTTGGAAGGCGGCTCGCACCTCGGCTGCTGCATTTCTAATCGATTCACTTTGCTCTTGACCAAGCGCGCCGGGGGGTGTAACGTTTTCACAAGCGCCGTTGGGCCAAGGGTGAGGGTATGCATTCGAAATCCACGTCGATGAATGAGCTAGTCGGGAGTATCCGAAGGGAAACGAAACAAGAGCTGTGGAGCATGCTTCGATCTGTTTGCTGGGCGAGTCTGCTCCTGATTGCGCTGCACACAACTATCGCGTTCGCCCAACTGGACCAGGGCACCATTACCGGATTAGTACAGGACAGCTCGGGCGGGGTTGTTCCCGGGGCGCAGGTGACCCTTACCAATACGGATACGGGGCTGGTGCTTCAGAGCAAGACAGATGCGAGGGGTGTCTATATCTTTTCTCCTGTAAAAATCGGTCCTTATACGGTGAGCGCGGCTGCAACCGGATTCCAGACCACGGTACAGGAAAACTTACAACTGCACCTGCAGGAAAGATTGAACGTCGTTCTTAGCCTCAATCCGGGCGCCGTTACCCAGACGGTAACCGTAACGTCAGCGCCTCCGCTGCTCCAGTCCCAGTCGGCTTCGGTCGGGCAGGAAATCAGCACACAGATGATTAACGATACACCGCTCAATCAGCGAAACTGGGTGTATCTTGCGCAATTGACGGCCGGCGTAGTTCCTTCCTCGGGCACGCGCGGCGGCGGAACCGGCGATTTTGAAGCAAATGGCCAGCGCGCGGAACAGAATAATTTCATACTGGACGGTGTCGATAACAACATCAACATTGTCGATTACGAGAATGGCTCCAGTTATGCAATCGCTCCGCCCCCAGATGCTTTGTCCGAATTCAAATTAGAAACTGCCGATTACACTGCTGAATATGGGCATTCAGCCGGTTCGGTCCTGAACGCCAGCATCAAATCCGGAACGAACCAGATTCACGGGGACGTCTGGGAGTACTTCAGAAACACATCGCTCAATGCGCGGAACTGGAATTCACTAGTCATCCCTCCCTACCACATGAATCAGTTCGGCGGCACGTTGGGTTTCCCCATCCTTAAAAACAAGCTGTTCTACTTCGGCGACATTCAAGACACCCGGATCGCTTATGCGGCGACAAATACCTACACCACGCCGACAGCTTTGATGCGCCAGGGAAATTTTACGGAGCTGCTGAACACAAGTCTGACCGGCAACGCCAAGCCTGTTCAGCTCTATCAGCCAAATTCCGGTGGAGGCCCAGGCGGAACAGCCAAACTCATCTGCAACGGATTGAACAACGTGTTTTGCGCCAGTCAGATCGATCCGGTTGCCCAAAGGCTTCTCTCGCTCTATCCGTTGCCGAATGCAAACAGCGGTAAGACATTCAACAATCTGGTTGAAAACCTTGCCATCGACAGTGATCCGGTTCAGTGGGATCAACGCGTGGACTGGAACATCACCGACAAAGACCAAGCCTACGCGCGGTATAGCTATGTGCACATTATGAATAGGAATACACCGCCTCTCGGACCCATTCTCGACGGCACTCCAAACTTTACCGGTTCGCAAGATAGTTATCTCACTCAGAATTTCATGCTGAGTGAGACACATATTTTTGATCCCAACTTAACGAATGAGTTTCGATTTTCTTTTAACTGGGGAATCTTCCTGAACTTACAAGAAAATTATAATGTGAATGTGGCGGCGAGCCTGGGCTTGGGAGGGATGCCGTTCGGTCCGGGCTTTGTCGATAATGGTGGTTTGCCTGGAATTTCAGTAAGCGGTATCACCGCGTTTGGAACCCATGGTAATGATCCGTCGGTAGAGAAGGAAAATGTCTATCAAGTTATCGACAATGTCACTAAAATCCTTGGCAACCATTCGTTCAAGGCGGGCATAGACCTGCAGCGCATCCGCGTATTGTTTCTACAACCACCAGCTCCCCGGGGCAATTATGGCTACAATGGCATGTACACAAGTATCCCGGGCCAAAGCTTTACGGGTTATGGTGTCGCCGACTTTCTTGCCGACCAGATGAATTCGGCAAGCATTACCAATGAGCCATCGCTCAATGATGAGCAGGGATACAACTCCGCATATGTTGAGGACAACTGGCGAGTAACAAGCAAGCTGACACTCGATTTAGGCGTACGATACGACGATTTTCAGCCGTACAAGGAGATGGCCGGGCTACAGGCAAATTTCATAAAAACTTCTGGCGGAATCGGCACCGGAACCGGGATATACGAAATTCCATCGGAGAGCCGCGACGTAGTGCTTCCGACGGCATTTGTAAATCTGTTGCAGCGGGATCATATCAGCCTCGAGTACGACCCGAATTCGAGGCTAGCGACCGAGCAGAAGACAGCTTTTGCGCCTCGACTCGGCGTCGCTTATCAACTGGATAGCAAAACCGTGATACGCGGCGGTTTCGGCGTCTTCTACGGCGCGATCGAAGGTGCCGGATCAAACGCGAACATTGGCGAAAACTTTCCCTTTGTCGTCCATGCCAGTCTCGTCACGCCGAGTTGCCGTGCCGACAAGCCTTGCCCTTCCCTCGGATCTCAGGGCGCCACTCTCGAAAACGGATTATCGCAACAAATAGCGCAAGGAATCCAAAACTTTGTTTCGGCCCCCGGGCTATTTGGCGAAGATCCGTCAATCAGAACGCCCTATACCGCGAATTACAATGTGACCGTCCAGCGAGCATTCTCAAACAACCTTGCTGCAACGGTAGGCTACGTGGGAAACTTTTCCCGACATCTTATAACTCTGACGAGCCCTAATGGCGCCGATGCCCTCGTGAGTCCAGGGACGAATGCTCAAATTGTACAGCCGTTTCCCCAATTCAGTAGCGCAAACCTACTTAGTTACGCAGGCAAGAGCAACTACAATGCATTGCAGGCGACGCTGCAAAAGCGCTACGCGAACGGTCTTAATTTCTTGGCTACTTATACCTGGTCACATGCTTTCGACGACTCCGTGGATCCGTTGGGGGGAGGTGTCGGAGATCGGAATAGCAATTTGATCCCTATCATTGACGAATACACGAATTCGTCCTTCGATGTACGGCAACGGTTTAATTTCAACGGATTTTATCAGTTGCCTTTCGGCAAAGGTCATGCCTATATGAACAGTTCGCGCCTAGCGGACCTTATCAGTTGGCGGCTGGGCGGCGAATCTGACCTTCTTTGCGCAAACCGGTTTTCCCTTTACAGTAGGGCCGAATATCACTACGGCTGGCGGCGGCAGTGCAAGAGCTATTCCGATCGGAGATCCTTTCGCTCCGGGCGGAATGCCGAACGCCACAAATCCGACCGTCACGTGCACAGCGCATACGCGGACAACAGCTAACTGGTATAACCCCTGTGCTTTCGCAAATCCACTGCCGGGAAACACGATTCCATCCGGGACATACATTACAAATCTTTCGCAAGTATATGCCTATCTCGGCGGTACGGCGAATGATATATACGGGCCCGGTTTTGAGCGCGTGAATATGTCGTTCTTCAAGAACTTCACGGTGTGGCACGAGCAGTACTTGCAGTTCCGTGTAGATATATTCAATGTATTCAATCACCCCAGTTGGGCAAATCCGTCGACCACCGGAATCAACTCGAATGGGGGAACGATAACGGGACCAGTCACTTTCCAAAGCAATACGCCAGATGCCAGGTTCTTTCAGCTCGCGTTGAAGTATATGTTTTAAACAAGGCGACGCGCCTGGAGAACGGAAGAGTGACAGATAGAAGGACCTTCAATAAAGTAGTTGGCTTTCTTGGCGTTTCCGCCTTGACCGGGGAGGAACTTCCACAGCAGGCGTCAGAGCCAGGAGGCCGCGATTTGTGGAATCGCTATTTCCTGGGTGCCGCATATTATCCCGAATGGTGGAAGCCTGCCGAGTGGGAGACCGACTTCCGCCAGATGCAGCAACTGGGCATCAACACGGTTCGAATGGGAGAGTTTGCCTGGGCCTGTTTCGAACCCTCCGAAGGCAAGTTCGACTTCGCATGGATGGATGAGGCCATAGCTGTGGCGAAGCGCCACAATATCGACGTGATTCTGGCCACCCCGACCGCATCCATTCCGCCTTGGCTGTACCAGTTGTATCCCGATGTTTTGGGCGCTAATGCAAAAGGCCCATACACCTACGGCGGCAGAAAAGGTTACTGCACGAACAGCCGCCACTATCTGGACGCGAGCGCGCGTATAACTACGGCCTTGGCCGCGCATTATGGCCGCTTCACCGGAGTCATCGGTTGGCAGCTAGATAACGAGCCGGGTTTTCCATTCGAGTGCTACGACCCGAACTGCGAGCACACGTTTCAGCTCTGGCTGCAAAAACGCTACGGCACGCTGCGCGCTCTGAATCACACCTGGAATGGCGCATTCTGGAGCAACGAATATTCCGACTGGTCGCAAATCCATTTTCCGACCAATTCGGCGGAAGGTGGTTGGCAGCCGGCAATCAGCCTGGATTACCGCCGCTTCTTTTCCGATTCCTATCTCAATCACTTGCGGCGGCAAGCGACAATTCTGCACGAACACGTCAAAGATCAGTTCGTCTTCACGAATTGGCCCAGCGCCACCTGGTCCGTAAACGTTTTTGCCGGGGCGGAGTTCTTGAATGCGACCGCTTGGGATAATTACGTCAGCGCTCCAGGCCTTTCCGATTTTCACCGCCAGTATATTTCAGGATTCCAAGGCGACATCTGCCGCTGCGCCGGCCCGCACCAGCGGTACCTTTGTGCCGAACAAATTGCCTACGTTCCGCCTGTCGCGCTCGACAAGGGACTGCGGCTGCAGGCCTACATCAATCTCGCCCATGGAAGTCACGGACAGCTTTACTTTGAATGGCGCCGTCCGCTGGCGGGCAACGAGCAGTTCCGGCCGTCCTTGATAAAGAGGTTTGACGGCAGTATCAACCCCGCGAAGCCGGTCTTCGAACAAATTTCGAAGGAATTCGGACGCCTGGGTCCGCTCTTGGCCGTCGCAACGACTCGCGCCGACATCGCTCTTTTGTACGATTTCACGAACGAATGGTCCCAGGGCTTCTGGTCGGTCGGGAACAAGAACGATCATTACGACAGCGCAGCGGGACGTTACTACAACGGCTTCAAAGTCCTTCAGCGGAATATCGACGTCATTCCGCTCGCAGCCGATTTTGCACCTTACAAATTGGTTGTCGCGCCGAACTTGCGCTTGACCGGCGATTCGATTGTGCAGCACCTGAAGGCCTTTGCGAAGAATGGCGGAATTCTTGTTCTGAACAACCGCGCCGGCACGCAGAACCTGGACAACAGCATGAAGCGCATGCTTCCACCCGGCCCCTTTTCTGAGATCGCAGGCGTCACGGCGGAGTCCAAGCTCGACTTAATTGAATACAACCCGCTCAATGGGCAGCTCGATGGCAAGTTTCAAGCCGAGCTTGGAATCAGGTTCACCGGCAGCGAGGCTGTTTTTCGCCCTCACACGATTCTGGAATCGCTCACGTTGCACGGCGCGGAGCCGATCGCCACATTTCTCGGTGCCCGTATGGCCGGTCGACCGGCTGTCACCCGAAATCGAGTGGGACAGGGCTGGGTCTTCTATGTGGCAACCGATTGCGCCGAGCACGGTTTCCACGAGGCCCTGGCGCGTGCCGTAGGTGCTACAGGAAATCTTTCTCCGCTGCTTGCCGCGCCGTACGGTGTGGAAGTGACCAGCCGCGAAGACTTGGAACACGTCTATTACTTTCTGCTGAACCTCACTGAAACCGTACACGACGACATCGGATTGCCGCACGCCATGCACGAGCTGATTACCGGACAAACAAGCGTTGACAAAATATCGCTCGGTGCGTTGGAAGTTGCGGTGCTCGTGGAGTCCTAGCGGCTAGACGGTCTCGGCCCTCTGGCCTCCGATTCACCGCTGCTTGATGAACGTGCCCTTTTCAAGATCCGACATCGCTTGCCTGAGTTGCTCTTGCGTGTTCATCACGATTGGGCCATACCAGGCCACCGGCTCCTCGATGGGTCTGCCCGATACCAGCAGGAACCGGATTCCTTCGGGTCCGGCTTGCACCGTAATCTCATCGCCACGGCCGAACAGAACCAGCGAGTGATTCTTAACGTCGTACACGGGCGCGGCGTCCGGTTGAGCCACCTGTTCGGTGAGAACCGCATGGGGATTGGAGGCATCACGGAACGTGCCGGAACCCGCGAACACGTAGGCAAACGCGTTGCGCGTCGTCTCGACCTTTAATCGTTTCCGCTGCCCCGGCGGGACGGAAATGTCCAAATACGTCGGGTCGGCCGCTACACCCTCTACGGGCCCAGCCTTTCCCCAAAACTCGCCGCAAATAATGCGAACGTGTGTGCCGTCATCGTCCGTGACCTCCGGGATCGCATTGGATGGGATGTCTTGATATCGCGGGTCGGTCATCTTCAGCGAGGAAGGCAGGTTGGCCCATAACTGGAAACCGTGCATGCGACCCTGCGCGTCTCCCTTGGGCATCTCCTGGTGCAGAATGCCGCTGCCGGCGGTCATCCATTGCACGTCACCCGCCTTCATTTTGCCCTTGTTGCCCAAGCTGTCGCCATGCTCGACTGACCCCGCGAGCACATAGGTGATCGTCTCGATCCCGCGGTGCGGATGCCAAGGGAATCCGGCGACGTAATCCTCCGGGTTATCGTTCCGAAAATCGTCCAGCAGCAGGAAAGGATCGAAGTCCTTCGTTTTGCCGAACCCGAACGCACGTTGCAACTTCACACCAGCCCCTTCGATAGTGGGGGTGGTCTGAATAATTTGCTTCATCGGACGTAACGACATGATTTCTCCTTTTCGATCTGGTCGTGCCAGAATATATCTTGATATCAAGATAGATGCGACATACTATGAAAAGGATTCATGCCTCCTGAAGGTAGCCAGATCTCGAAAACCGACGTGAGGGGGACCCATGTCTGGCTGGTTCTTTGGAAAGCTGCCCATGCTGTCGAGTGGAACGCAAGGGCCAGCGTGTCTCGGCTAGGTCTCGGTCTCTCGGATTTCGCGGTATTGGAAGTTCTTCTCCACAAAGGCGCTCAGCCGGTGAATGCGATCGGCAAAAAGGTATTGCTGACAAGCGGCTCCATCACGACGGCAATAGACCGGCTTGAATCGAAAAAGCTAGTTCGCAGAACGCCTCATCCGGAAGACCAGCGCGCCCGGCTGGTGCAACTCACGGATAAAGGCAAGCGCCTCATTGAGTGTGCGTTCCGGCAACACGCAAACGACATGGAAGAAACGATGGCCGTGGTGTCACTCGCTGAGCGACGTGAGCTGATCGGATTACTGAAGAAGGTCGGCCTATCCGCGGCAGCGAGCCTACGCAACCGCACAGCGAACTCACCGTTACGATCGCGAGCGTCGTATGAGTAACCTGTGTCGGTCGCCACGGTAGAGTCCCACGACGTACAGCACTGGCGCTCCAAGTGTCGAGTAAATCACTTGGCGGATGCGTAAAATTGCGCTGTCCTCAGACACGCGCAGGTGCTTCGCCACTCTCGCGTCTGCCGAAACGGCATCCACCTCCTCGTCGGCGTATGCAAGCTGTAAACTGAAGCGCTCCTCGAGCGTGCTGAACAACGATCCGTTCTTCAGAGGCGCGTCGAGAATGCTTGCGAAGCGCTCTGCCGCCAGGTAACTCGTCTCGAGTGCCAGAGGCTCCTTCTGTACAAGACGCAGCCGGTAAAGTTTCACAACGGGCGCATCGTCGGGAAGCGCCAGCGGAGCGGTGACTTCACTGAATCCTTGAATGATCTCGGCACTCAATAGGCGAGAGGCTGCTTGAAAGCCTCGCGCCGCCATCAGTTCCGTTGTGCTGGTCAGCTTGTTGTAATTGATCTTCGGGGCCGCGACAAAAGTCCCGGCCCCGGGCCGGCGCTCTACTAATCCTTGCCGCTCGAGACCAGTTAGTGCAGCGCGAGCAGTCATCAGACTGACCGCATGTTTCTTCGCCAATTCTCGTTCGGACGGCAGGCTGTCTCCGGGGCCGAGCCCGTCGCGCTCGATCATTTTCTGGACCGCGAGTTGGATGGCCTTGTAAGCAGGCAGCTTTGAAGAATGGAAAGATTTCGCGATTTTGGGCCGGTGCATGCCAACGCCGGAATTCATCTTTTGCATCATCTCAAATCCGGTGCTATGTAGCGATATACCGATTACAGAGAAAACTATTGCGCTGTTGTTTGCTACGGGATGTATACTCTACTGAGGATTGCTATATAGTGGTTAGTATGTGCGGGGGGACACCATGAATTGCTTTTCGAGAGTTCTGTTCGGCTTGGGTTTTGGCGTGCAGTCTGGCCTTCTTCGCTGCGCCGCGCCTTGTTCTTGCACAAACCGCGCAGGGATCCGTAGTGGGGCACGTGACTGACCCGTCGGGGTCGCCGGTTGTAGGAGCGACCATCACCGCCCGCAACGTGGCCACAAACATCAGCCAGCACACCACCACCAGCGGAGTCGGCGATTACGTGTTTGTGAACGTCCAGCCCGGCCGATACGATATCACCGCTGAATCGAGCGGCTTCAAAACATCGCAAAGCCTAGGCGTGGTGCTGGACGTGGAGCATACGTTACGGCAGAATTTTTCACTGGTGGTCGGCGACGTGGTGCAGCATGTAGAGGTGAGCTCGGAAGCGCAGATGGTGCAGAGCGATGATGCCACCATCGGCAACGTCATCACTGGAAAAGAAATCGAAGAATTGCCGATCGCAGGGCGCGACTTCACGAACCTGCTCAGAATTCAGGCCGGCGCGACTACAACCGGCGGTGGCGTCTCATGGGCCTGGACCATGCACGGGTTGAACGACGATTGGCTCTCGACCAGCATCGACGGCGCCCGGTCTGAATCGATCAGCTATCTGGTGGATGGTGTCAACAGCAACGACCAATTCTTTGCGGCGCAATCGGCGCTGCCGGATTCGTTCTCCGTTGCAGAGTTTAAAGTGCAGAACGGCATGTATTCGGCCGAGTACGGGCAAGGCTCGGCGCAAGTCAACATTGCGATTAAATCGGGAACCAATCAGTACCACGGGCAGGCCTACGATTTTGTGCAAAACGATATTTTCCAGCCCGAGAGCCCGCTGAATCGCTTCCTGAACGCCACCCAGCCCGGCTCGATTCCCCTGCCGCTCAAAAACATTCTGAGGCAGAACCAATTTGGCTTCACGCTGGGCGGCCCGCTGCAGATTCCCAAGCTCTATAACGGCAAGAACAAGAGCTTCTGGTTTTTCGGTTACGATGTCGGACTCAAGCGGACGGAAGCCACCAGCCGATTCAACGTTCCTACCGCCCAGGAGCGCGGGGGCAATTTCTCCGACTGGCCGTATCAGCTCTACGACCCTACAACGAGCGGAGAAGCTCCCGTGACCGCGCAGAATCCGGCTGGCCGCTTGCCTCTTGCGGGAAATCAGATTCCATCGGGCGCTTTCGATCCGATTTCGCAGAACATTCTCAAGTACATTCCCACCGCCAATGTGCCTTGCCCGAATCCCTGTCCAACGGGCACAGGCAACTATCAGGCAACTGTTCCAAAGCCGTGGGATACCTATATGACCACCATGCGCGGCGATCAGAATATCGGCGACAATAACAGGATCTTCTTCACCGGCATACTCGCCAATCAGCAATTTCTGAACCAGTCTGCAATGCCTCTCTCCGGCGAATCGAAGTACACGTGGCAGCAGTTATTCGGGCTTAACTGGCAGCATACTTTTTCGCCGAACATGTTCAATGAGGCGCGCGTAGGTTATAGCTTCCAGAAATTTCAGGACGCTTCCCAGACCTCCTATGGACCCGATATCGCATCCCAGGAAGGCTTCAAGAATGAACCGAATGTGCCTGCCTTTTTCGGCCCCGTCATTCTCAATTTCAACGGCTACCAGACACTGGGTAATTCGAACTCCGCCTGGACGCAGCAGGCCCAGACCTTCCAATACATGGATGATTTGAAGATTATTCACGGACGCCACACGCTTACCATGGGCGCCGACATTCGGCGTATGGTTGTCAATCTGATCGACGGTTACGGCGGCCTCATGGGCCAGGCGAATTTCACGGGCGCCTACACTTCATCGAACCCGGCGCAGGCCGGTAGCGGTTATGGGCCGGGCCTCGGCAATGCGTTTGCCGATTTCCTGCTTGGCTTTCCGCAGTCGGTAAGCAGCCCTTCCACAGTCCCCACCGATCATTACGACGTGCGCGGAACCAACTGGAACTTCTACATCCAGGACGACATTCGGGTTACACCGCGCCTGACAGTGAATCTCGGACTTCGTTATGAGCTGCCCCCAGCCTTTTACTCGATCAACAACAGCGGCATCGCGCTGGACACGTCGGCCGGAGGAGGATATTTGTGGGCCAATCCGACGTTCGCGCAGGCTGCCAGCCAGACGCCAGGCGCCGATCCCAATCTCGCCCGCTGTTGCGTCGACAATGAACTGATTGAGCCGGATCGCAAGGATTTTGCGCCGCGCTTTGGTTTCGCGTGGCGGCCCTTTCAGACCGACCGTTTTGTCATTCGCGGCGGGTATGGCATCTTCTACGATATCTACGCGCGGTACTACGAACTGACCACGTTTGACGACGATGCCCTGTATGCGGCTCCCTCCGTCTCCTATCAGCCGGGCAGCGGCTTCGAAAAGGCATCGCCGCTCGCGCTGAATACACTTTGGCAGCCGTTTCCGAGCGGAACGAATAACTACAGTCTGTTCACGCTTCCTTTCTGGAATCTCGGATTACAGACCAACGGGCCGGGCAACGCGCAGCCGCGCACGCAACAGTGGTCGTTCGGGTTCCAATACGCACTGACACAGAGCCTCCTGCTGGATGCGAGTTATGTCGGTTCTCACGCGCAGCACGAAAACGGTTACTGGTATGAAAATGCCGGATATCTGCCGAAAGTAGCCGGCGACGCCTGCAACGTTTGGATTACGGCGACGCAGGCGCAGTCTCAGCAGCCTTCTTGCCTTAGCGATCCGAACTTCCAACCGGTCGCCTCGCGAGACCCTTATCCGAACCTCGATCCTCTCAGTTACGAAAACGCGAACATATTCTGGTCGAATTACGAGTCAGCTCAGTTACGGCTCAACCAGCGGTTCACCTCCGGGCTGCAATATCAGTTGAACTACACGTATTCAAAGATGCTGGACGTCGTGTCGGAGATCGGACTGCTCTACGGGGTCACCAGCTTCGTTCAGGATCCGCACAACCTGCGAGGCGATTATGGCCCGGCATCTTTCGATCAGCCGCAGCGTCTCTCAGCTCTCGGATCGTATGAAGTGCCTTTCGGTAAGGGCAAGAAATGGGATGTCCGCCACCTGAATTGGCTGCTCGGCGGCTGGGAAGTGAGCGGGACGTTCACTCTGGCCAGCGGGATGCCCTACACCATATCCGCCTTTTCCGGCGGCACGGACCAGATCGGCCTGAACCGGCCCAGTGACATTCGCCCCGACGTTGTTGGTAATCCCTTTACCGGTCCCACAAGCATCTATCAGCAATTCAATACCGCCGCCTTTGTAGCACCTCCGCAAGGGCGATTCGGCGATTTGGGACACAACACCATGCGTACGCCCTATTACGCGGACACGGACATGGCTTTTGGGAAGAATATCTATATCACCGAGCGTAACGAGCTGAGATACAAACTCGAGATATTTAACTTAGGCTCGACCTGGCACTCGAACCCGAACTTCCTGTATCCGGACAATAGGCTCTCTGACAGCCCGACGGGCTGTACACCGGGTGCATCGGGCAATTGCGCTTTTGGTTCGCTGGTGTCGCTCAACGGCGCTGGTGCGCTCAATCTATGGTGGCCGCGGCGCATTCAGATGAGCTTGGTCTATCAGTTCTGAGGCCGTCCTGACACGTCGTTCGCTTCTGCTCGGCGCAGCAACGCTTGCTCTTCGGGCAGAAGCCGTGGCCGCGCCTAAGCCCTACGGCCCAACGCCTTCGGCACGACAAGCTCCGCTGGAGTGAATTGGAGTTCTATAACTTCCTGCACTTCACGATCAACACATTCACCGATAAGGAGTGGGGTTATGGGGACGAGGATCCGGCTTCCTTCAATCCCACCGCTTTCGATGCAGACGCCATTGTGGATGCGCTGAAAACGAGCGGGAGCAAGGCAGTCATTCTCACTTGTAAGCACTATGACGGGTTTTGCCTTTGGCCCACCGTCAACGAGCTGAACACTGCATCCGGAACAGTCCTTATAAGAAGGGTAAAGGAGATATCGTCAAGGAGGTTGCCGAGGCGGCTCACCGCGCCGGGCTGGAATTCGGCGTTTATATATCGCCTTGGGACCGCAATAACTCTTCTTATGGAAGGCCGCAATATCTCGACATTTATCGGCGGCAGTTACGCGAGGTGCTGACTGCATACGGTCCTATCTTTGAGATTTGGCACGACGGTGCAAACGGTGGCGACGGCTACTACGGCGGCGCGCGTGAGAAACGGGTCATTGATAAGTTGCATTACTACGACTGGACGAACACATGGGCCATGGAGCGAAAGTTACAACCTGATGCTGTTCTTTTCAGCGATGTTGGCCCGGACATTAGGTGGGTCGGAAACGAAAAAGGAATCGCCGGCGAAACTTGTTGGGCCACTTATACGCCGTTCGCGCCGGATGGCGGCCCCGCGTCTCCCGGTCTTGTCCAGGAGAAAGGCGCCCAAACCGGCACTCGGAACGGACGCTATTGGATGCCGGCGGAGTGCGATGTTTCCATCCGTCCAGGATGGTTCTGGCACCCCAGCGAGAACGCAAACGTAAAAACGCCAGCCGATTTACTCGCGCTCTACTACCAATCGGTGGGCCGTGGCGCTGTTTTTCTGCTGAATGTTCCGCCAGACCGTCGCGGGTTAATTCATGAGATCGACGCCCTCTCTTTGCGCGATTTCGGGCGGCTCCGTCGTTCAATGTTCAGCCGCAATATCGCTGTCGAGGCAAGCCTTAGGGCGTCTCACGTTCGCGGACAAAGCCGTGTCTACGGTCCAGAAAATCTAGTCGACGGGAATCGAAGCACTTACTGGTCGACCGACGATTCGATCACAACCCCTGAATTAGTCGTTCAACTTCGGCGAGAAGAGAAGTTAAGCATCGTGCGGCTTCGTGAAAACATTCGTCTGGGACGACGAATTGAAAAGTTTGTAATGGATGCTTGGGTTGACGGGAACTGGCAGCTATTCGCTGAAGGAACAAGCATCGGTTCGTGCCGGATCCTTCAAACCGGCGCCCCGGTCAATACAACGCGAGTGCGACTGCGCATCACGAAATCGCCCGTATGCCCGGCGTTATCGGAACTAGGATTATACGCCCTCACGTAGAAAGCGCCAACCTGACCGACTTACTCATATCGAATAGCTTTCATGGGATCGACAGCCATGGCTCGTCGTGCCGGAACATAAGAAGCTAAAACGGCTGTCCCGATAAGGATCACGCAAACCGAAAGAAAGGTGACAGGGTCGGCGCTACCCACTCCGTAAAGGAGGGTGGAAAAACTGGATAACAGTCTGGCGGCGATGAATGCCGTGACCCCTCCGATGAGGATGCTTATGAGAGCCAGCCGAAGGCCTTCGCCAATGATCATGCGGAACACCCGCGATTTCTCTGCGCCCAGAGCCATCCGGACTCCGATCTCCTGAATACGCCGCGTCACTGAATACGAGATGACGCCGAAAGTGCCGATCGACGCGAGTAGCAGTGCCAATGCGGCAAAGGTTCCCATCAGGATCATGGGAAAGCGCCGAGACACGGATCTTGCAGCCAGTTCCTGCACGGTGCGAACATTATAAATCGGCTGGTCAGCGCCCGCCTGCAAGACGGCTGTCCGGACCCGAGGCATGATGGTTGCGCTGTCGAGTGAGGTGCGAATCGTTGCGCTGACGGCCCCGTACATCCTGGGCAGCCAGTGATCGGAAATCTGATAGAAGGCGCCATAAACCTGGTAAGGGCTGGAACGGACGTGGCCGTCCAAAACCCCAATGCTGCACGTGGCCAACGACACCGATAACGCGGAACGAACCCACGTGGATCAGAGACAGAGTCTGGCCAACAGGATCTTTGTCGCGGAAGTAAGCACGCGCCAGGCCGCTATCGATGACCAGCACAGGAGCAGATTGGGTATTGTCCTGCAACGTGAAGAAACGCCCTCGAAGTAGGGTATGCCCATCACCTTGAGGTAATCGGGACCGACTGAGTAAGAGGTGGCTCGGGGCGCCTCGGCCATAGAGCTAGGAGCCGCGGAGCCGACCCAGAACGGGAGCGAATCGTCATTTCCACTTAGGGGAACCAGTGTTGTAAAATCGGCAGCCTCTGTGCCCGGTATCGCGCGAAGCCGGTCCGCTAATTGCCGATACGTAGTCCGCTCGGCTTCAGCACTTTTCTTGACGGAGGGCGATAACCCGATCTTAAAGGTGATCACTCGCCGGATTTCGAAGCCAGGATCCACTTCCCATAAGTGGTGTACCGTTCGAAATAACAGCCCTGCGCCGACGAACAGTACCACAGTAAGTGCCATCTGAAGAATGACGAACATGGTTTGAGCGCGATGGCTGCCATTACCGCCCCGGCCTCCCTGCTTTAGCGCGGTTTGTAGATCAAGCCGCGCAGTCTTGAAGGCCGGCAAGAGAGCGGAGAACACCACCATACAGACCGAAATGCCCAACGTGAACAGGAGGACACCGACGTTGAGACCGATGCTGTGACTCTGCCCCAATGTTCCAGGGAGAGCGGCAACGAGCGGCTTCAATCCCCACTTGGCAACCGCAAGGCCCAGGGCAGCTCCTATCAGTGCCAGCACGACGG
Organism: uncultured Acidobacteriaceae bacterium; assembly: GCA_963722935.1. Lineage (GTDB taxonomy): Bacteria > Acidobacteriota > Terriglobia > Bryobacterales > Bryobacteraceae > Bog-105. The sequence goes on from CAVROY010000008.1 coordinate 1,364,409, forward strand.
CTTCCGTAATCGATTGCCGGATGATACGGCTGCTATTCGCGCCGAGCGCGGAGCGAACTGCAAATTCGCGCGAACGCAGTACCGAGCGAGCAAGAGGTTTGCAAGGTTCGCGCAAGCAATGAGCAACACGACTGAGACGGAGCCGAACAGCAGCAGAATCGTGCTGCCCACATTCCCGATGACCTCTTGCTTTAATGGTTCGACCGTGGCCCCCAGCCCGCGCTCTTCGTTGGGATAAAGACGATCCAAGTCCGCCTGTACGGCATTCATGTCGCCCTGCGAGCGCTCAATGGAAACGCCCGGTCTCAAGCGCCCGACGCAGGCGATGTCATGTGTGGTGCGATCTCCGAGCAGGAGCGGGTCGGCTTGACCGAGCGGAACAAGAAATCAGCATCGGTGAGGAAGCGAAAGCCGGGCCGGAGGACGCCCACGATGGTGTAACTTACGCCTTCCAGTGTCATGGATTCCCAAGCACCTGCGCGCGTCCGCCGAAGCGGGTTCTCCATAGCCGGTCGCTAATGATGGCGACGTGCGCGCCTCCGTAAACGTCTTCTGTGGATGTGAACTCCCGGCCCAGTGCGAGTTTTGCACCCAGCGTGCTGAAAAAATCCCACGTTACCAACTGACCGCTGAGATGCTCAGGAGTACCGGGGCTGCTCAGGTCAAACTCTTGCGGCGTGAAAGCTGCCATGCGAGCAAAGGAGCGGCTGTTCCGGCACCAGTCACGAAAGTCCGAGTAGGATAGGTAGATTGAACTTTTCAGCCTCTGGTTATAAAGCAATACAAGAACCAGGCGATCCGGTTCTTTATACGGCAGGGGCGCGAGAACGACACCTTGAACGACGCTGAAGATAGCACTCGTAGCACCGATTCCGAGCGCAAGAGTGAAAATCGTCACGACGGCGAAGCCCTTGGCGCGCCCCAGTACGCGGAGGGCGTAGCGGCAATCGGCTAGTAGCGACTCAAACCAGGTTGCGATTGGGTCTGGGTGGGATTGTACGTTCATCTCCTAAACCGATAGTATGAAGGCGTCGTGATACATGCACTAGAGAAAAAAGACAATCCGGACCGCGGGAAAGAAAGATTCGTAGAACCGAGACGATCCATCCTTGACACAATACCAAGTAGTCGGTATGATGCCAACTACCTGGTACGGACCGAATGTCGACCGGAAACCGCACGAGTCGAAAACCAAGCCTCGGGAAGTGGGCTTGCACGCTATCCGGGCCAAGGGCTACGCAGCTTCGACCGTCGATCATATCTGCCACAAGACCGGAGTTACCAAGGGCAGCTTCTTCCATCACGGGAGACCATTCAGGTCGACCTTGGCATAGACTTGGTGACGGCTGCGGAGACATGCTCTAGATGATCCCCAGCCTTTGGAGTAAGAACCCTTTTCTAATAGATGCGTGGCATACGGTGCCGAGTATGCCGCATATGGCCGATACGGCAGCGCTAGCTTCGTCATAAAATGATCGCCGATATCGAGCAGATCGAAGGGCATCGCCAGGCGCTGACAGGCCACTGCTACCGGATGCTCGGCTCAGCAGTCGACGCTGATGATGCCACGCAGGAAACCATCATCCGAGCATGGAGGAATGCCGATCAGTTCGATGGAAGGGCAGCTTTACTGACGTGGTTGTATCGCATTGCAACCAACGTCTGCATTGCTGAACTGTCCCATCGCAGGCGTAGGGCGCGCCCAATTGAAGAGCGCCCGGCCGGTGCACCTACCGATGCGTTAGTCCAGCAACCGAGCACGCATTGGATCGAGCCCGTCCCCGATGTGCGTGCAATACCAGCAGACGCTGATCCTTCCGAACGCGCGATGCTGCGCCAAAGTATCCGGCTCGCCTTCGTTGCTGCTCTCCAGCGTCTCGCCCCAAAACAGCGCGCAGCGTTACTCCTGGTCGAGGTGCTCGGCTGGTCCGCCGCCGAAGTGGCGGAAACACTTGGCACGTCTATTGCTTCTGTCAACAGCGCACTTCAGAGGGCCCGCGCTACTCTCGCGGGCCGGAATTGGGGCGCCGTCCCGTCCGCACTGACAGAATCCCAGAAACAGATGCTGAGTCGATACGTTGCCGCTTTTGAAAGGTATGACGTCGATCAACTGGTAGCGTTGTTGCGCGACGACGCGACGTTCTCTATGCCCCCTTACTCCCTCTGGCTGCAAGGACCGGAGTCCGTTCGCGCCTGGCTTCTGGGTATGGGCTCGGGCTGCCGGGGTTCTCGCCTCCTGGTAACTGCTGCATGTGGATCGCCGGCTTTTGGTCAATACAAGGCAGATCCCCATGGTGGGCATAAGCCGTTCGCTTTAGTAGTTCTTGAACTCTCAGGCGATCACATTGCAGGCTGGAACTCGTTTCTGGACACGGAGACGCTCTTCCCCAAGTTCGAATTGCCACCACACCTTCCCGCATAATCACTGAGCGCTCTATCGCAATTCTTTCCGCCCACACCGATGAGTTTGGCGAGATTCATCGATCTAACGGATATAGGGGTCGAAAAAGGTTAGTGGCGCGATGAGGGAACACACGCGATAGTCGCAGCTCGGTCACAGCACAGCGGTAATTAGCTCGTGCGGGCGGGCAATAGCACGCAAGTCTATCTGCTGACCGTCCCCCCTCATACGTCCTGGAATAGAAGAAACATTATGACCGTTCTTAGCTTGCGGATTGGTGCCGTATTGTTGCTTTTCTTTTCATTCGGCGGGCTGCTTCCCGCTCAGCAAACGAGTGGAAACATTCAGGGAACGGTGTATGACCAGTCAGGCGCCACTGTGCCTGGTGCGGCTGTGGTTGCCAGGAACATCGCGACAGGCGTGGAAAATCAAACCGTGTCCACCTCGACTGGTGAATATCGAATCCAGAATCTGCTGGCCGGAAAATACTCGGTGGCCGTCGACGCCAGCGGCTTCACCAAGTCAGTCGTAAATGACATCATGGTCGACATCAACCAAACTGTGACGGCTAACGTGACGATGCAAATCGGCCAGACTGCCACGACTGTTGAAGTGAACACGTCGGCTGCCAATATAGACACCACAACTGCTCAGGTTCAAACTACCTTTCAGGCTAAACAGGCCGCCGACTTACCTTCAGCCAGCAGCGGCTCAGGTGTGATCAACCTCGCACTGCTCAGTGCCGGAGTGACTACCAGTGGCGGGGCGGGTTACGGTACGGGGCCGTCCGTAGGCGGTCAGCGTCCGACGAACAATAATTTCACTATTGAAGGTATCGATAACAATGACTTGGCCGTTACAGGGCCTATAGTCACCGTTCCTAACGATGCAGTTTCAGAGTTCAGCGTTCTTCAGAACCAGTTTTCGCCGGATTTCGGCCATTCTTCCGGAGGCCAATTCAATCAGGTAGTGAAGAGCGGAACCAATGCGTTCCACGGAGCGCTCTACGAATATTTCCAGAATCGAAATCTCGATGCCGCTGATAACTTGAGCTTCGTCGAAGGTAATCCTTTGCATCCCCGCTTCGATGAGAATCGATTTGGCGGCAACTTCGGCGGTCCAATCAAGCACGACAAGTTGTTCTTCTTTGTCGACTACGAATATAATCCGATCGGCGGAACCAGCTCCACTTACTACTACGCTCCCACCGCTGTTGGGTACTCTACGCTTGCCGGATTGCCCGGTATTAACGCCAACAATCTGGCGCAATTTCAGAAGTATTTGGGCACAGCCACAGCGCCGGCCAACCCTTCCACGCTACCTAACCAGGCGCCAATTCTGGTTGCGCCCGGCTCGGGGAGTAACGAAAGTCTGGGGACCGGTGTCTTTGCCGTTACCGGGGCCCCTGGCGCGCTTACAATTCCGGTAGGAGAAATCTCTTCGTCGCTCCCGGCATTCACAAACAATGAATTAGGAGTGGGTTCGGTCGACTACAACATCTCCGATAAAGATTCCCTTCGCGGACGGTTTATCTTGAACCGGACTGGAAATATAGATACCGGTGGTTTCCCTTCCGTTTTCTTCGCGATTGAACCCGTGAACGCGTATCTCGCGACAATCTCGGAATATCATACTTTCACGCCCACTCTCCTCAATGAATTGCGTCTGGGTTTCAATCGGCTTAACCAGACTCTTCCGATCGCTGGGAATCAAACCTTCCCTGGTCTGGATCAATTTCCCAACATAAATGTGTATGAGCTAAATGCAGCCTTCGGCCCGAATTCAAGCGCACCCCAATACAGGATCCAGAATTCGTACCAGGCTAGCGACAATCTCAGCTGGACAAAAGGGAACCATAGTTTCAAATTCGGCTTCGATGGCTGGAGTTCCATTTCGCCTTCGAGCTTCACACAGCGGTCGCGTGGCGACTACGAGTGGAGTTACCTCTCAGACTATCTATACGACACCAATCCCGACGGAATTGCGGAACGCTCGCTGGGGAATCCGACCTATTATCAGAACCAGGCCTACCTTAGCTTTTACGGCAACGACAATTGGAAAATTACACCCAATCTGACTGTCAATCTCGGATTGCGCTATGAGTATCTTTCTGTTCCGCTAGGCGAGAACAGTCAAAGCTTGAACTCAGGCGCCAGCGTTCCTGGTCTGATCAGCTTTCATTCGCCGACCGCTCAAAAGGAGAACTTCATGCCTCGTGTCGGTCTTGCTTACTCACCCGGAAGCAGCGGTAAGACTTCAATCCGCGCCGGTTTCGGCATCACGGATGATGTGCTGTACGACAATCTCGGAACTACAACTTTGCCGCCTCAGCTAAGTACTACGGTCGATGTAACTGGTTTCGATAAAGCTGGTTTTCTCGCAGGTGGAGGGATTCCAGCTAACACGTCCGTTGCCATCCCGGAGGGCGCCGCCGCGATTGCCCAAACCGCCGGCTTCATTCCGAATCAGAAGCGACCCGAGGCCTATAACTGGAACTTCGGCATCCAGCATGTCTTTGCGGATAATTATGTCTTTGAAAGCCGTTATGTCGGTACGCGTGGTCTGTTCCTGCCGATGCAGGTGCAATTGAACCGGCAGCCTACAGTTAATGCGTCCAATGCTTTACCGGTTTACTTTACAATCCCTAGCGTGGCCACCCTAAACTCCCTCACGAGCACTTTGCCGGCCCTGCAGACAGCCTATGACAACGGCGGAAACATTGTGCCTGCGTACGCCAATGCGGGTTTCGTGAGCCCCATAACTGCTTTTATGCCAGTCGGGAACTCCACGTATCATGGTTGGTCCAATCAATTGACTCGGCGCCTTTCGAACGGATTGCAATTTCAAGGTTCCTATACCTGGAGTCATGCCATAGATGATTCCACCGATGCGCTCGACTCAACGGTGCTGGCACCGCGCCGCCCGCAGGATTTTCAGAACCTGGCCATGGAGCGCGCTTCGTCGCTGCTGGATCATCGCAATCGTGTCGTGTTTTCCATGATTTACGACGTGCCTTATTTCAGGAAGAGAAATTGGCTCATGAAAAACATCGTCGGAAATTGGGAACTGGCACCGGTCTACCAATACCAGACCGGCCAATTAGTCACGCCTCAGACCGCCGTGGATTCGAACCTCAACGGTGACAGCGCGCCTGATCGCGTCATGATCAACCCGGGCGGAGCAAGTAATGCCGGAACGGGCGCCACCCCGCTCTGTGCCGGCCCAACCGCTCCCGTGTGTCCGGTGGAACCCTCTGGAGTGACGCCTCCTATTGTCGCTTACATGGCGAATAATCCGAACGCCCGCTTCGTTGCTTCACCGGAAGGCACCCTGCCGAACGGCGGAAGGAGCCTTCTTACCATGAATCCGATCGACGACATCGACATCACGGCCCTGAAACGGTTCAGCTTAACCGAGCGCTTTAATCTGGAATTCTCGGTTCGCGCCTTTAATATCTTCAACCATCCCCAGTACGTTGGAGGGAACCTCAGCGACGTCGCTGGGGTGGCCTACGGGGCAGGTACGATTGCCGGTGATTTGGCTCGGACCGCCATTGAGCCAACCTCAGCAAATTTCGCCCAGTGGAGTCAGGCTTTCTCGAGCAATCCGCGGCAGCTGCAGTTGACTATGAAGTTGACTTTCTAAGCTATAGAAAGGTAGTCGCGTTTTGTCTTTTAAAGCCCAGGGACCAGCGCTCTTAAGCCTCACACTCACGGTGATCGTTGGCGTGAACAACGAGGTGCACGCTCAAACGGCCGCTAGTCCATATTCGCAAATGGCACCGGTCGCTGAATATCTCGCGACCGACACCGAGGCAGAGATAGCTCTGGCACGCAGCGCTGCCCCTGCTGCCATCTCCCGCGACGCCACGGTTATGGTGCTGAAGCGCAGCGGGTATGAGGTGGCACAAAAGGGCAAGAACGGGTTTGTGTGTCTTGTCGAACGCGCTTGGATGGGACCACTGGACGCAGGATTTTGGAACCCGAAGGTACGAGGACCCATTTGCTTCAATCCCCCCGCGGCGCGGTCCGTTTTGCCGATCACTTTCAAGAGAACCGGATTCGTCCTGGCTGGCTTGACCAAGGCTCAAATGAGTGTCCGGCTCACCGAGGTGGTGAGGCGCAAGGAACTCCCGGTGCTCGAGGCCGGATCGATGTCCTACATGATGGCGAAAGGCGGCTACTTGAACGATGCCGTGGGACATTGGCATCCGCACCTCATGTTTTATGGTCGCCAATCCGATGGGTCGGAGTGGGGCGCCGATGCCGAACACTCACCTGTTATCTTGAACCCCCAGTTTCAGGGTGCCCCAGAGCCTTTAACGACTTATATCGTAATAGCGCCAAACTGGTCTGACGGCAGCCCGGCGCCTTTACATAATCACTGATAGCGCAAGGATCTCTTCTAGTGCTTAGAAGACGGCTTAAAAGGGTCACCCCACGAGGCGGATTATAAAGTGCTTAAGCCTGGGAAAACGGTCATAAGGGCCTGAACTTCCTCTTCTCAAACCTGTTGCAGAGGATTTTTATAACGGCGCTGGCCGCAGGTCTGCGAGGCAAGGCCGGAAAGGTTCATCAGCCGGCCTTGCCGACAACCATCCCGTGACGCATTCCTTGTAACAACAGCAAGAACGTTTCGCAGTGAATCCTCTCCTCTTGACTGGATACCCGACTCGGTATGCTACCAACTAGACGGTAAGGGGAGATCAATGACAGCCGAGCCCCGGCATGAATCGAAAACCAAGCTGCTGAATGCGGCGCTGCATATCGTCCGCACGAAGGGCTACGCGGCTACTACGGTCGAGGACATCTGCAACGAAGCAGGGGTGACCAAGGGCAGCTTTTTTTCATCACTTCAAAAGCAAGGATGAACTCGCACTCGCGGCGTCGGCGCATTGGGGAACCTTGACGGAAGGCTTTTTCGCGGCCGCGCCGTATCACAAGGTGCGTGACCCGCTGAAACGTCTGCTCGGCTACGTGGCTTTTCGCGAGGAGATTCTTCAAGGCGAGTTGCCCGACTACACGTGCCTGCTCGGAACGCTGGTTCAGGAAACCTATTCGACGCACCCTGAAATTCGCGCTGCTTGCGACCGGGGCATGTCTGCGCACATCTCGGAACTGCGGATTCCGGGGCATGTGAATAATCGTTCCGGAGTGATGTGAATAAGGATTCCGGAGTGATGTGAATAGAGATTCCTGGCCGAAATGGATGAAGAATTCGATCTGGTCCGGAATGAATATTCACATGACAGGAATAGTTTTCTAAAGAAGGGTTAATCAAAAGCGGACGGCGCTGGACAACAACGGGAGTCAGCCTTCTCCACTGGAAGGTGGAGGGAGCTGATTGCCCCAGAAGAGGTTGTCTATGCGCAAAATCAAGGAAGTCTTACGTCTCAGGTTCGGGCTGGGTCTCGGACAAGAGCAGATCGCCCGCAGTTGCTCGATTGGTCAGGCAACCGTTCATCGATATCTGGAGAGAGCGGCCGCGATCGGGCTCGGCTGGCCACTGGCAGACGATTGCGACGAGCAGCGGCTAAACGAACTCCTGTTTCCGACGCGACCGGTGTGGCCCCTTCAGCAACGGCCGGGCGTGGACTTCAGCCAGATCCATACCCAGCTTCAGACTCACAGGCATCTGACGCTGCAGTTGGTCTGGGAAGAATATCGTGAAGCTCATCCGGACGGCTACAGCTATAGCCGGTTCTGCGAGTTATACCAGCGCTGGAATCGGAATCAGGCCGTGGTCCTGCGGCAGGAGCACCATGCCGGCGAGAAAACATTCGTGGACTGGGCAGGCGACACCGTGCCGATCCACGATCGCGAAAGCGGCGAAACTGCGCCCGCCTCGATCTTCGTCGCCGTACTCGGCGCCAGCACGTACACTTTTGCGCGAGCAGCACTCGGACAGGGGCTTGCGAACTGGATCGACTGTCATGTGCGTGCCTTCGATTTCTTCCAGGGCACCACGAAGTTACTCGTGCCCGATAATCCGCGGACCGCCGTCACGCGCGCGTGCCGTTACGAGCCGGATCTCAATCGCACGTATCACGAAATGGCCCAGCATTACGGCATTGCTGTGCTGCCCGCCAGGCCGCGCAAACCGCGCGACAAAGCGAAAGTCGAAAATGCCGTGGGAGTCGTGGAGCGGTGGATCTTAGCGGCGCTCCGGCATCGCAAGTTCTCGGCAGTCGCCGAACTCAACGAGGCGATTGAGGAACTGCTCGAACGCCTGAATCTTCGGCCGTTCCGCAAACGCGAGGGCACGCGAGCTTCTTTGTTCGAAAGCATCGACCGCCCCGCTCTTCAACCCTTGCCGGCCCAGCGCTACGTGATGGCCGAATGGAAGACGGTCCGGGCCAACATCGATTATCACGTCGAGATCGACCGGCATTACTACAGCGTTCCCTATCAGCTCGCCGGTCAACAGCTCGAAGCCCGTTACACCGCAACCAGCATCGAAGTGTTCCATGGCGGCAAGCGCATTGCCTCGCATGCGCGCAGCTCGGCGGCCTACCGCCATACAACTGTTCCTGAGCACATGCCGAAGAGCCATCGGGCGCATGTAGAGTGGACGCCTTCGCGCCTGATTCACTGGGGCGAAACCGTGGGCTCCGCCACCGCCGAAGTCATCCGAACCATCCTTGCCAGCAAGCCGCATCCGGAGATGGGTTATCGCGCCTGCCTCGGAATCCTGCGCCTGGCGAAGACCTACTCCAATGAGCGGCTCGAGGCGGCCAGCCAGCGCGCGCTGCAACTGCAAGCCTGCTCCTATTCCAGTCTGCGTTCGATTCTAAAGCGCTCCCTCGATCGGCAGACCACACTCGATCTGGAATCCGGCAAGTCGGGGCCGCGGCATGAGAACGTACGCGGCGCCGACTACTACGATCCACCGACAACGTTGCTGCAGTAAGCCCAAACTCCGCGTTTAGAAGGACTTCTATGTTGAACCAACCTACGATTGAAAAACTACACACCATGAAACTGCACGGAATGGCCGACGCCTTCCGTGCGCAACTAGAAACCGCCGATGCCAGCCAGCTCAGCTTTGAGGAGCGCTTTGCGATGCTCGTGGATCAACAGTGGCTCTGGAGGGAAAATCGCGCGCTCGCACGGCGCCTGCAATCGGCCCGGCTGAAAGAGCGCGGCGTGATGGAAGACATCGATTATCAGCATCCGCGCGGGCTGGACCGCAAGCTGCTGCGTACGCTCGCCGCCAGTGAATGGGTGCGCCAGAATCAGAACGTTCTCTTCATCGGACCGACTGGCATCGGCAAAAGTTGGCTGGCCTGCGCCCTAGCACAAAAAGCGTGCCGGGATGGCTTCTCCGTCCTGCATAAACGAACGACGGAGTTGTTCCGGGAACTCGCTGTCGCCCACATAGACGGCAGCATTGGCCGGGTCCTACTGAAACTCTCCCGAGTCGATGTCCTCGTGCTCGACGATTTTGCCATGGCTCCGCTGAAAGATAGCGAGCGCCGCGATTTCCTGGAGATCTGCGATGACCGCTATCAACGCCGCTCTCTGATTCTTACCTCGCAGATGCCGATTGCCCACTGGCATGAGCAGATCGGCGATCCCACGATTGCCGACAGCATCCTCGATCGCTTGGTTCATAACGCCTATCGCATAGAACTCAGCGGCGAATCGATGCGCAAAAAGCGTGGCCGGAAATCGGACGAAGGAGCTGCCTGAATGGGTTTCTACATTGCTGATGTGGGGCAAGGAAACTCAAACGCCGTTCCCTTGCCCCACACCCCCATCCCGGCTAAAAACCAGCAAACTCTTGACTCATGTGAATAATCTCAGGCATCATTGCAAGTGCCAGCGTCGCTTCGCTCCGATTTATTCACATCCCATCGGAACGCTCCATTCACATCGCCGGAATCCGCACGGAACTGACCCGGGATGTCGAAGCCGCCAAAAGACTCTACGCCCCGAAAGCGAGGTGGAGTGCGGATAGCGTGGGCTACTTCATTCAGGCTGTCTTGCAGGGCAGCTTCATTTTTGCCAAGGCAAAGCAAAGCCCGGATGTCGTGCGCGAGAGCTTGGCACATCTGCGGCGGTATCTCGTAGCTCTGTTCATTCAACCCAAAAACAGCAAACGAAAGAAAACTCGTGACAAACAAGATCACCGTTGAAGCGGCAGCAGCCGCGGGTATCGAGCAAGTCTGGCGTGCTTGAAACAGGCCGGAAGGCATTGGCTAACACGATGCGAATTCGGAAGCGCGGCTTCCGAGAGATTAATTTAGGTTCAACGCCAGCTCGCCGCCCTTGTCGTACAGCTCCCTAAAATTGTGCGGTAAATAGACATCATTACAGCATCGAAGGCGAGTGTATCGATAGACTAGGCGATACCAAAACGGAAGACAGAGCTCTGCTGAGACGCAACTCGAGCGCCGATTTTGGAGCCGGGATACGGCGGAGATTGAATCGATTTCCGCCGGCCTACATTCTGGCGCAAAGCGAAAAAAATCTCGGGGGTTTGGGGGCAGAGTCCCCATCTAAAGACGGTTCTTTCCGAGTCTCTGCTGAGCGGTCAACTGCACAGCGGCCGAAACAGAATGGCAGTCTTCCAGGCGGGCAGGCGATAGGTGATTAGGCGAGCGTCTAGACAGATCGAGAGGCAATAGCGATACGAATCAACGAAAGTTTTCAACCAGTATAATTTCGCTGCTGCTTTGGTCCACCTGCGAATACAACATCTTGCTGCCGTCTCTCTTTACCGCAAACCCGGAATCCGAGAAAGGCGGATCTCTCTCAAGCCGTGCGACGCGGCGAAGGCGTCCCGAGGAAAAACCATACATATCGACTTCGGCCCCGTCCGGAGGTAATGGACTGACAAAAAACAGACCAGCCCGTGCGACCCCCCAATTGCCCCAGTATCCAGCCTTCAGCACATCCGTCACAAGTCGCTCTTGGCCTCCGGCTGCAGGTACCGACCAGATACCCGGGAGATCACGGCCCTTCGCGTAAAAAACATTCTTTCCGTCCGGCGATTCGAAGGCTGCAAAGCCGCCCTCGCGCGTCAACTGAACAGGCGCAGTGCTCTCCTCAACCGTCCCGGAAGAGATCTTCCACACCTGCGAAGCGCCGGTGCGGTTAGAAGCAAAGTATATCCACCGGCCATCGCCAGACCAACTTGGTACCACATCTTCGAAACTCGACGATGTCACGCGGCGGGGTGGCCCTCCGTTCGCGCTCACGACGTAAATGTCCGGATTTCCATTCGGGCGCGAATCGAACGCAATGAACTGCCCGTCCGGGGACCACCGCGGTGTGCCGGTTAATGGCCCGTTGAAAGAAGTGAGCCGAACCGAATTCTCGCCGGATGTATCGGACACCCAGATTTCGTCCACCCCGCTGCGATCCGACCGGAAAGCGATTCGCGTGCCATCGGGCGAATACTGCGGGCTGCGTTCATTACGCGTTGAACCAACTACTCGAGCCCTGCCGCCCGTTCCTAAATCGGTCTCCCAGATATTGCTGTCGGAGAAATATTTCGAGTAGACCAATCGATCCCCGGTTCGCGCGATAGCTAAGTTGTACGCTCCCTCAGTGACTCCCGGCATCGGTTGCGGTAAACCACCTGACGCCTTGATCCGCCACAGGCTAATGGGACCCGAACGCTTGGAGGCGAACACGATATCGCGGCCGTCCTGGCTCCATGCGTGGGCCGAAGTAAAGCGCCGGTCAAAGGTGAGGCGGCGCGGTTTGCCGCCCCATGAGCTGACGATATAAAGATCGTTGTTCCCAATATTTTCAGTTCGACGGAACGCGATCTCCCGCCCGTCGGGAGAAAACACCGGCCCGCTGTCTCCAGGGCTTCCAGTAGGAGGCGTGGCAAGGCGGCGCTTGGCGCCATTATTTAACGAAAGGACGTAGATAGAGAATGGCTCTTCAGCCGAGCTTCGGTCAACCAGCGCCAGTGAATTCCCGTCAGGCGACCAATCAATTTGGCGGTCGAAGATATGCGTACGCGGCGCTATATTCGCGATCTTTCGTTCCGCGCCACCGGATATGGGAATGATATAGAGTCCGGACTCTTGAACGTTCTCTGTGCACGTGATGAAGGCAAGGTAACGCCCGTCGGTGGACCATGCGGGGCTGCCCTCGCCACTTAGATGTGTGGTGAGCCGCACGGGCGAACCCACGTCAATGGCTTGTGTATAGATATGAAATTGCTGGTTGCCCTCTTGCCCCCAGACGAACGCGATCGTCTTCCCGTCAGGTGAGAGAGCCGGTTCGTATTCACCGCCCGCGAGCGTTGCAAGAGGTCGCGATGTGTATCGTTCAGCCGTTTGCGCCAGATCCCGACCTGCCCTGAATCGCTCCTGGAGCACGATGCGTAACCCATCCCAATTGAGCCAGATCATGACCGCGCCCGCTAAGAACGCTGCGGCGAGAGCCCAACCTTTAACTCGGCGGGACGGTACACGTTGACCTTCAGGAACTGAAATCTGTATTCGCGAACCTTCCGGCGCAAGCTTTTGGACAGCTTCGCTCGCCTGATCGGGCGTCAAATCCGGGGTATCAACAATCGACGAAGTTTGCCGGCCGAGCGGCTTTTCTACGGCCGCGATGAAGCGGTAACCGCGTTTGGGGAGCGTTTCGATGTAACGCGGAGTCTCTGCAGCATCGCCCAGAGCCTGTCGGAGCTTCTTGATTGCCGTACCGAGGCCTTGCTCAAAGTCCACGAACGTTTCAGGCGCCCACAGTTTTCGGCAGATCTCCTCACGGCTAACCACCTCGCCAGCATGGTCCAGCAATGTAATGAGAATTCGAAACGGTTGCTCCTGAAGATTTATGCGCGATCCGTGCTTCCGCAGTTCCCCGCTGGCCGCATCTGCTTCGAAAACGCCGAAGCGGAAAACCGGCGCTGACTGAGGGCCTTCTTGCATGGCGACATATCCCTTAGGTGCGTAAAGTATAACACCGTACGAGAGGGAGCGTGGACATTTCCCATGTTTCATTGGGGATGAGTTCAACCTCCCGTCTGGCCAATGCCTTTTCAATCACTTAGAAGTTCAAACACGGGTCACTCAAAGTACAAGGTCAGTCCATGGACCATCCCGGCCCCCTACCGCATAGTGAACAGCGGATGAGCGATCTGAGCACCGTTCGCCGAGATAAAAAGGGAGAGATGAAATGAAATCGAGTCGAAAAAGGAGTCTGCTCCAAGGTTTGGCCAGCATATGTTTGACGGCTGGCTTACTGGGGGCGGCGGATGTTACGGGCAGTTTTACGTTGCCGTCCCAAACGCAATGGGGATCGGCTGTGCTGCCGGCTGGCGATTACACGTTCACATTGGACCATGCCACGCTGGACGGGCAGATTGTACTCAAGCGGCAACCTAAGGGTCCCTCCGCCGTGGTTCTGGCTCAGGGCATGAACCCAGCAGGTTCTTCCGGAGCCAGTTCCATGCGAATCGTTGGAAATAGGGTTCGCTCCTTATATCTGGCGCCGGCTGGACTGACTTACAGTTACCAAACACATCCCGAGCAAAGAGAAATCCTCGCACGGAGTTCTGGAGTGCCGGGCATTACCGTTGCGATAACGACAAAGTGAGCAACGGATGAAGCTAAACTTATGCGGCTGGCGCACTAACAACGTCCTTTGGCTAAGGCGTATGCGTCGGCCGCAAGTTTAGGCTTGACGTTCGTCTGTTTGTCCGCACGCTACCCTGAAATAACGAAGGATGCCGTGGACACATAGACTGTTTTGGATTCTGCCGCTGACCATCGCAGCGATTCTGGCGATTCTCGCCCTGCTGGTCTACGGAACGCGGCTGCGCCACATTTACGCGCGGCATCTTGCGGAAAGCCGGCGGGAACGGCTGTTTCTCGCCTCCGTCGGATTCTTTACCGCCGTTGCGGTGGTGCGTGGCCTCACCATCGCGATTCACAACAATATCGGTCCTTTTCACGACGTGCAGATGCACGGCCGCCACATTCACCACATGGTCTGGGGCATTCTGCTGCTGCTACTGGTCGGCTACGCCTGGCTGATCGAACTGGGTACCGGATCGTCCAACTCATCGCGCTGGATGGGGCGGCTGACTTCTATGCTGTACGGTGTTGGAGCAGCGCTGGCGCTCGATGAATTTGCGCTGTGGCTGAACTTACAGGACGTCTATTGGCAGCGGCAAGGCCGCGAGAGTTATGAAGCGATGGCGTTTTTCGGCGGCCTGCTGGCGATCGGAATTTTCGGCGGACCGTTCTTCGGAGGCATCGCGCGCGAGCTGTTCCATCCCGTGACTTCGAAGACTTCGCGTTAGCCGAACACGCCCGCACGCAAAACTTCCGTAAGTTCTTCGGGCGATTTGCTCGAATCGAGCGGCAGAATTTCGCCCACCGTCACCCCGATGTTACCGGCTCGAAACCAGCGCCCCCGCGTTGCCTTAATTTCACCGAGTCCTTCGAGGCGCACCGGCAAGGCGGGCATGCCCAATTCTTTCCACAGCAGTCCCGCGCCCGATTTGAAGGGTTGCGGTGCCTCGTTCTCTGCGCGGCGGCCTTCGGGAAACACCAGCACGCTGTAGCCCCGGTCGATTGCTTCTCCGGCATGCCAGAAGCTGCGGCGGAATCCGCTCTGCTGTGGCAGTGGGAAGATGTTGAACAGCGCGGTCACGAGCAGATATTCAATCGGCGCGACGGCATTGAGGAACCAGTGGCCCTGGTTGCGGGCACGGCGCCAATCGAGAAGCATCTCGCCCCATGTGGCAATCGCAACGCGGCGGCGGATGCGCCCCGGTAAGGCATATAAAATGAACGGTGCGTCGTAAGTCGTGATGTGGTTGGCTACGATCAACAGCGGCGCGGACGGCCAGGCGCGCACCTTGCTCACCACGCGTGGCTTGGCAAGAAAACGAACCAGCGGCATCGCGATCAGCTCGAGAAACGCACTGCGGATCGCCTGCATAACCGGGTTCCAGGGCCAGTGCGGATAGATATGTTCGAGACGCCGGGTCTTTTGAGGCGCAGGCACTGCGGGCGTTCCGGTGAGCAGCTTGTGAACGTCGTCTTTGGTCTTTACCTGCTCGAAGGCCGCGTCATCCAGTGATATTCCGTATTGCTGCTCGAGCTGCGCCTGCAATTCAACGCGGCCGAGACTGTCGAGATTCAGTTCGCCGCCTTCCGGCGTTTCCGGAGCCGTCACCTCACCTGTCGCGATGCGGCGAGCCACTTCGCGGCGCAGCACTTTGCCTGTGGACGTGCGGGGCAGATCGGGATCGGGCCAAATGAGCCAGCGGCGAATTTGTTGGAAATCCGCAAGCTCCCGGTTCGCGGCATCGACAATGGAGTTCGCGTTGGCGCCGTTATTCGCCACCAGCGCGGCCAGCGGCCCGGCCCATGGTCGGTTGCGGTCTCGATCACCGCCGCGGCTTTCAAACCCGGTTGCCGCACCAGCGCGGCTTCCAGATCTTCCGGATAAATGTTCAGGCCGGAAGAAGTGACGATCACGTCTTTCTTACGGCCGCGAAAGTGGAGATTGCCGCTCTGGTCGAATTCGGCCAGATCTCCAGTCGCAAGCCACTCCGAATCGCGCTGCTGAAGCTGACCGCCATGCCAGGTGGCGTTCGAAATCGTGTCGCCGCGAACCAGCACTTCGCCTTCATCGCTGAGTTTCACCTCGCGCCCGGGCAGCACCTGGCCGATGCTTCCTTGCGCCGGACGAAACGGATGGTTAAGACTCACCAGCGCTGTCGTTTCCGTCATGCCGTAGCCTTGAATGACGACGAAGCCGAGCGCGTTCCAGAACTGTTCTCCAGCGGGAGAAAGCGACGCGCCGCCACAAACGAACGCCCAGAATTTGAAACCAAACAGGCGATGAATGTCGCGGAAATGCCACCATTTCCGCCACGCTTCCATTCCGCTGGCAGCCCCAACCCGCGAGGCGAGATCCGGCACACGATCCAGCAGGTCCCGTTGCAACAACTCCAACACACGGGGCACCGAAGCGAGAACGGAAATACGTTGGTTGTGGATGCGCTCGATAAGTTCGCCTGCCACCAGCCGCGATTCATAGTGCACTTCAGCCGAAATCAGCGGTGGAACCCAGAGTCCCATGAACTGCCCGAACACGTGACTCAATGGCAGTGTGTGGAGGATGCGAATGGGATGCACCAGCCACTCGTATTTGAGGTAGCGCTGCGCTTCTGATTCAATCGGCCGCAAACTGGCGAGCACGTTCTTGTGCGTGTGCACCACGCCTTTCGGTTCGCCCGTGGTGCCGGAAGTGAAGACAATCTGCAGCGCGTCTTGCTCGCTCAGATCGGGAATCGTGTCGGCCGGGTCGGTCGTGATGCTGCCGGAGAACTTTTCCAGGATAACAGCAGGCGCATCTGTGCCAAGCGCCGCGAGCTTCTCCTCACTCGCCACGATCAGTTTGGGCGAAACTTCCTGCGCAACACGGCGGACGAAATCCGGCGGGCTGGCAACATCGACAGGAACAGGCAGAACGCCGCGCAGCACGCAGCCGAAAAATGCGGCGATCCATTCCGCGCTGTTGTCGCCCCAAAGGAGCACGCGATCGCCTTTCGCGAAGCCGCGATTCGCTAATTCAGCGGAAAAGCGTTTCGAAAGCGTGGCGAGCTCGCCATAAGTGGTCTTGAACTGCCGGACTCCGCGCGTGGATACAATCGCGGTGTCGCGGCCCAGGCGTTCGAAATCGCTGACAAGAGAAGCGAGCGAGGCACGCTCGGGTATCACACTTACAGGCTACGACTCGGCTGTTTAAGAGCGGGCGCCCGGGAAATAGCCGTCACGCGCCTGCACCGCCAGCCCTTTTTGCTTCACGCTCACCTGAATTTTCCGGTAACCGGTCTCGGTATCGGGCTGGTCAGACGTGTAGCCGAGGCTGTACTGGCTGCGCAGCTCCTCTTCGATCTGGTTGTAGATGTCGTCGATGGTCTTTTTCTTCGAAACCTCGAAATAAGAGCCGCCGGTTTCTTTCGAAATCTGCTGGAGGATTTTCTTGCCGTCCACGTGCTCGCCATACCCGCCGCGCCGGCCGCCTCCACCGCCGCCCGGACCGCCCCAGCCCCCATGCCGGCCCATTCCGGGACCGCCGAAGGCCATCCCTTGTTCCTCACCTGCGATGCGGACCGAGTACCCGAGCGTGTCGGCGCGCTGGGCGGTTCGAATACATTCTTCAAGTGACACTTTACTGGCGTTGTCTTCGCCATCGGTCAGCATGATGATCGCCTTACGCCCGGTTTGCTTCCTCAGCAGGTCGTCGGAAGCCAGGTAAACCGCGTCATAGAAGGCCGTACCGCCACCTCGATGACCACCGTAACCACCCCCTCCGCGATGCCCGCCATAACCGCCGTTGCCACCGCTCCTGGATGTGTTTGCCGCCACTGTCGCCCCATTCCGGTTTGTCCAGCAGATCCAGCGCTTTTTCCAACCGCTCGCGGGAAGAAGTCAGGTCCTGTAAAAGCTCGACGTCGTGATCGAAATGGATCAGAAACGCTTTGTCTTTTTCGGGACGAAGAATGCGTTCGAAAAACGTATAGCTGGCCTGCCGCTCCGTCGGAATCATGCGGCGCTCGCTCCCGCTGGTGTCGACCAGTAGACCGATCGTGAGCGGAAGATCGCTCTGCTGCGCGAAGTAGCGGATGGCCTGCGGGCGGCCGTCTTCCTCGATCGCAAAATCGTCGCGAGTCAGACTGCGGACGATCTGGCCTTGCTTGTCGCGCACCGTGGCGAATACGTTAACAACCTTGACGTTGGAGGAATACGTGGGGGGCTGCTGGCTAGACTGTGCACGAGCGAGGCGAGCCACCGGCCAGAGCGCACAACCGCCCAACAGAATTTTTCGACGTGAGAGCAGAGTCACATCCGCGACCTCGATCTAGTGGGATGTGCGGTCCGCGCAGCCGGTTGCGGGTTTCTCTGTGACTACTCGCTTGCGGCGAGGGGCAGTCTTGAGTGCCGTACCTAAGGTTCGCGCTCGAAGCGTTCCCGCTCCGCCACCAGGATCTCGAGCTGCCGGCGAATGGCGCGATCACGTGCGGGAAGAACTGGCCAGACTGCCCGGCGTGATTCGGGTGAGTTGGGTGGAAGTGCGTTTGTTATCCGGCGACGGAAACGTGAGTGCTGTAGGCATTCCGGGGCATCCGATGCCGATCGGGAAAGACCTTCTGACGTCGACGGAGATAGCCAGCATGAACCGGGTGGGAGACGGACTTCTCGAAACCTTGCGCGTTCCGCTTCTCGCCGGCAGGACCATTGAATCGCGCGACATTCGCCCGAACGCGGCGGCGGTGGTGGTCGATGAGCATTTTGCTCGCCGATTTTTCCCCAACCGGAATCCGCTGGGCCAGCGCTTTGGATTCTTCGGCTCGAAACAAAACGATCGCTACGAGATTGTCGGCGTTGTTGATAGCCGCTATAACACTCTGCGCAGCGATCCGCTTCCGGCCGTATACGCGCCCTATGTTCCTGGCGAGCTCAAAGGCCCCATTCATTTCGCAATCCGCGCGAGCGTCGATTCGGGTCTGCTTGCCGAAGAGGTTCGAAAAGCGGTTACGTCTGTCGATCCGGCTGTGCCACTGACGGAGTTTCACACGCAGGCGGCGTTGATCGACCAGATGCTCAGAACCGAGCGGTTGCTGGCGTTCTTATCGAGCGCGTTTGGCTTCGTTGCTTTAACGCTTGCAGCCATCGGAATCGGCGGGCTGCTGGCCTACTCGGTCGCTTGCCGGACGAACGAAATCGGCATTCGAATGGCGATCGGCGCCGCTTCCGGCGATGTGATCCGATGATCTTGCGCGATTCTCTCTGGATGGTGGGTAGTGGAATTCTCATTGGGCTTCCGTGCGCCTATGCGGTCGGGCGAATTTTGAAGGATGCGGTGTTCGGTCTCACGCCATCCGATCCTCGAACCATGGCTTGCTTGTTGGTTGCGATTGCCGCTGTTGCACTCCTTGCGGCTTGGGTACTCGCTCGCCGGGCTTCAAAGATTGAGCCGATCAGCGCCCTGCGAGAAGAATAAAATCGAGTAGGACTGCATCACACTAAGGCGATTGTTGGCGGAGGTTACCTGTGACGAGAAAAACAATACAGTAGTTCCTCACTGGCGTCGATTCACGAGACTTCGGGATATACAATTCAATGTGCGGGTGAATGAAACGACCGTTTGTCTGGAGGAGCGTCAGGGGCACTACTGGTTGACTCTGAACCGTCCCGAGGTCCTAAACGCGTTCGACGAAGGAATGCTACGCGAATTCGTTGGGGCACTTGAAACGATTACGGATTCCGGAAAACCGCTTATTATCACCGGCGCGGGACGAGCATTCTGCGCTGGCGGGGATCTTAAGTCGTATCTCCAGCGCCTGGACGATCCGGAAGGGCTGCGGCGATATTTCCTCTTGCTCGCCGATGTATTCGAAAAAATTGTTGACTATCCTGCTGTAACCGTAGCGGCAGTGAACGGGGTTGCGGTGGCGGGCGGCCTGGAACTGATATGCGCTTGCGACCTTGCCGTAGCTGCCGAAAGCGCCAGACTCGCAGATGGACATATCAATTATGGATTGCACCCGGGTGCAGGCTCGTCAGTGTTGCTGGGAAAAATGATTGGTGACCGGCGGGCCCGTTGGATGTTGCTTTCCGGTGAGTTCATCGATGCTGTCGAAGCCGAGCGAATTGGATTGTTGAACCGCGTTGTGTCGGATCTTGAGCTGGAGCAAGCAGCCAATTCGATGGCTGCGGCAGTCGCTCGACATTCAAGAGCGGCTTTACTTCGGACGAAGCGACTCATTAAGAGCGATATCAAAAGCATCTTGCGCCTCGAACGTGAGTCGCTGCTCGAGCACTTTCAACATCCCGAGACGAGATCGCATTTGGAAGGTTTCTCGGCGAGGTCTCAATCGAAAGCCACATGATCTCTCGGTGACGGTTGCCCAACCATGCCTCGACACACCTAGACCGCGCCGATAGCTCGGCCTCCTCGGCGCAACATGTACTTTTGAATTTTGCCTGTCGCGGTCTTTGGAAGCTCTTCCACGAATGTGAAACGATGCGGCACCTTGAAATGCGCGAGGGCCGCCCTTGCAAACTCCCTCAATTCGGCCTCCGATGCCGATGCCTCGGATTTTAAGACCACAAACGCTTCGGGCACCTCGCCCCAGTGTTCATGAGAGATACCAACCACGGCTACCTCTTGAATTGCCGGGTGCCGCAGCAGCGCTCCTTCGACTTCTATGGAAGAGATATTTTCTCCGCCACTTATGATGATGTCCTTGATGCGATCACGGATCTCGACGTAACCATCGGGGTGCACCACGGCCGCATCGCCGGAGTGGAACCATCCGTTCCGTATGGCATGATCTGTTGCCTCAGAATCCTTGTAATAACCCTCCATGACGACGTTCCCGCGAACAACGATCTCCCCGACCGTTTCGCCGTCGGTCGGAACCTGCCGACCGCTCTCATCCACCACGCGCAGTTCGCCGGAAGTAATCAGCTCAACGCCCTGCCTCGCCTTTATGGCAGCACGCGTTCCGGGATCAAGGTAAGCGTGCTCTGGGCGAGGTTCACAAATGGTAATGAAAGGCGACGTTTCTGTCAGACCGTAAACATGTGTGAGAGACCACCCGAACTCACCCTCAATGCGCTCAATAGTCGCAGCCGCCGGAGGCGCGCCCGCTGTCAGGACACGCACGTTCCGCGGCAACTGTGATCTCGTTTCGGACGCGCAGTTGACCAAAAGGAGAAGGACGGTCGGCGCGGCGCAGAGCAAATTCACTCGGTGTCGAACCATCGCGTCCCCAATCGTTTGCGGGTGAGCCTTTCGCAAGCAGACGTGGGCCGCTCCTACGGCGGTTACCGTCCAAACGAACGTCCACCCGTTCGCGTGAAACATCGGCAGGGTCCAAAGGTACCGATCGGCCGCACTCATATGAACATGAACCAAGGTTCCAATTACATTCAGGTAGGCATTTCGATGGGTAATCATCACGCCTTTCGGCCTGCCGGACGTGCCGCTTGTGTAATTGATGCTCAGCAAATCGCTTTCGCGCACTTCCACCGGAGTGAAACAAGGCGAAAACTGCAGCAGCAGGTTCTCGTAATTCAGCCACCCTTCGCGCTCAGCGTTTAGCGCAATGAACTGTTCAACGTCTCTGAGCTGCGGACGAACGCGATCGACACAGTCCAGGTAGTCGCGATCTGCGCATACTACTCGGGCCCCGCTGTGATTGATAAGGTAGGCGAAGTCATCGGAGGTGAGACGGTAGTTGATCGGTACGAGCACGGCTCCTATCTGCGGGACTGCATAGAAGGATTCGAGTTGGGCACAAGTATTTGGCGCGATATAGGCCACTCGATCGCCCGGACCCACTCCAAAGCCTTGTAGGGCCGCTGACCACCGGTCACAGCGCTCAAAGAATTGCGTGTACGTGAAACTTCGGTCTTCGTCGACGACAGCCTCAAACCCGCCGTATAGTTTGCGCGCACGGCGAGCGAAATCGAGCGGCGTTAAGGCGGTTTCCATGTCGGGTGTCTGGGACGTGGCTCTCGGTTGCTGGAGTTTACTGCGGTTCAGGTGCTTTTCGCAAGTAGACCCGCTCTCCACGGCAAAACGCCGCCATGGTCGTGCATTCGGGTATGAGAGCTCCGCGCGTTAGGCAGATCGGGCACGAGCGCTCGGCAACGGGCCTGCTTATGCGTTTCGGCACGGCACCCATAGGCTAGGTGTCACGACGTAGACAACGTTTCCATGCTGGTTGCGGGCTGTGACTTTCAAACGTACGATGCCATAGTCCGGTTTCGATCCGGAGCGCACAATGGAAAGGACTTCGGTTTCCGCTTTGATGATGTCGCCAGGTCGAACGGGCGCCGGCCAGCGAAGATCTTCGACACCCAAGCCAAGCAGTGGAGTGCTCCCGAGAGGATGCGAGTCCACCAGAAGTCGCATCACTAGCGCCGCAGTATGCCACCCGCTTGCAATCAATCCTTCGGAGGCACGCGTGTGCATGTCTTGAGGGTCATAATGCCGGGCGAAGTCGATGATATCCGCTTCGCTCACTGCAATTTCCGGAGTCGCATTGACTTCACCCACGGCAAGATCCTCAAGAAAGCGACGCTCGATCATATCTATCTAGCTCTATCTAGCGTGCAATAGAGAGGTCGACAGAGTCGAGGGTACCGCACTATACCTGCGCACGATCCAACAAGGCTCCTCTGGACAAGGCAAAGGAAACGGAGTACACTCCTTTGGTGTGAACAAGGGAAGAACAGTTGTCATACAAATCGAGGCGGAAAAAATGGCGGCCGCCAAAATGAAAGTTGGCGACATGATATTGGTAGCCCGACTCCATGAACGGCTCTATGCATGAACGTTGTTCGAATAGTCGGGCGTGCGTGCCTGGAGCGAGATAGCGCGGGAATGGGGATCGGGCTCAGTGAGGCGATCGATCAATCTGCATGGCACGCCGAAGTGGGCCAGATGCATCGCAGCAGCCAGACCGGCTGGCCGGCGCCCGCTACGACCACCGGCTGCGCCGTGGTTTTGGTCACCTGAAATAAAACTTGTCGTGATTTCTTCGTCCGTTTGTTCCGATATCGTAGACGCTCTAGTCTGCACTCTCGGGGCTCTCCTTGAGGTAGCCGAGAAGCGATAAACGCCAAGCGAGACGCGCACGGATAATGGGGCTCAGGATGCTCACGGCAACGTTCCGGATTTGCCGCCAGTGCTTCGTGGTGGCGGCTCTTGTCAGCCAGTTGGTTATGAAAATAACCTGCTTCGCCACCGGTCGCTGAGCGGCATTGTAGGAATTGAGTGTGTTTGGGGAACCGCCGTCTAGGATTTCCAAAAGCGCTTTACCGAGGGCCGCGGCATCATTGATGCCTAGGTTCATGCCCTGTCCGCCGAGCGGGCTGTTCACGTGCGCGGCATCGCCGGCGAGTACGATGCGGCCTGCGCGGTACGAATTGGCGACGGCATGATGGGTGAGGAACCGAGAGCCCCAGACGACGTCGTGCACCACCGCGTGTTCGGCTTCCGGGCCGCGAGTATCGAGCAGATGCTGCACAAAAGCGACGTCGGGCTGTTCAGGCGCCTCGGCCACATGTGCCACGACGCGGTGAATGTTGCCGGGCAGCGGCAACACCACCAGATGCCCCGCAGGCGAGAAGTACACGACCAATTCGTTGTCAGGAACGCCGCCGGTCAAATGCACATCGGCCAGAGTGTACGACGCCCCCGCACTGTCCCCGGTTAGAGCGATTCGTGCCTGCTCGCGCACGGTGCTGTGCGAACCATCGGCCCCGACCACAAATGCAGCGCACATTTGCTCGCCGCGCTCGAACGTTACTGTTACACGCGAGTCGTCCTGATCGACTCGTGTCACGGTGCGCGGCCGTAGCACTCGTCCGCCCAGTTCTTTGAATCGCTCCAGCAGAACTGCCTCGGTGACCGCCTGAGAGACCAGGAGCGTGTACGGGAAGGCAGTTGGTAGCTTATCGAAAGGCACAGGCGTTAAAACCTTGTCGCGGTCACGAATGGTGAAGCGCGGCGTGTGGATTCCTTTAGCGGCCAAACGCTCGGCTACACCATAACGTTTCAGCACCTCCAGCGTGCCGGGATAAACGACAGCGGCGCGAGATGTATTCTTGCCTTCTTCCTGGTTATCGACGATGGTGACTTCGCGGCCCCGTGAAACCAGCGAGAGTGCGACTGTCAGCCCGGTCGGGCCTGCGCCAACGATGAGTACATCTACCACGGCTGAACCGTCCTGTCTCATTAGCCGTTCCTTCGCGGTTTGGCTTGTCCGACCTCGATGAGGTGCCCGTCCGGATCACGCAGGTAGCACCGGATCTCGGAGGCATGTTCCTTCGGCGGCGTCAAGAACTCCGCGCCGCGGGCGCGCCATCGTTCATAGACATCATGGATATCGGCTACGCGCAGATTCAGTCCGCTGGTGAGCGTTGTGGCATCGCCTGGTGCGGCTGCGGCAACACCTGGCCTGTCATCGGTGGGGCTGCCCGGTAGCGAGAGGATGAGCCAGGTGTTGTGGAAGCGTAGGATCGCCGGCGGACCGTCCATCAATACCCGAGCGCCGAGCACGTCTGCATAAAAGCGCCGGGACCGGGTTATGTCGCGGACGATGAGGAGGTGAGTGACGATCACGCCCTCTTGTGGCATGGGCAATTCGGAATTCGACGACGAGCCGCCGGCGATGCCGCCGGAAGATCTGCTGTGGACGCTTCGTTTGCGGGAGATTTTCATGCCGCGGATGACAGTATGCAAACGTTTGTTTGCAACCATTCGTTTACAACTTAACACACTACGAAATATCGCAAAGATGTCGCTAGATCAGATATCGTTGGAGCGTCGCGCCTACATGACGCAAAATAGCTTCGCGCGACAACTGCGTGACGGCAGGCAACTTGAGTACATAGCGAGTATAGGCGAGACCCATCAACTGCGTCGCGATTAGGGCCGCGCAGTCACGCGCCTTTCTTGGTGAGCATATGCTTTTCAGATATGGTGTCGCTTGTTGCTCAAAAATCTGCACCATGCGCTCTCTTGCTTCCGGGTGGGTTACAGCTGCCCGTATCAGGGATGGGAGTTCGTCACCTGCTAATGGGCCCTCCCAACGATCGAGAAAATGATGAACCAGGGCAATCCCGACCTTGCTTTTTGGTGTTTGGGTGAGGTCCGGCAATCGTAGATCGAAGGTCACGGCTGCCGCGAACAACCGCTCTTTGCTTCGAAAGTACCGGATAACAAGGGAAGGATGTATGTCCGCGACCTCCGCCACGCAACGAATGGTTGTGCGCTCGTAGCCCTTAGAGGAAAAGAGCGTTCTAGCCGCGGCCAAGATGCGAGCGCGACTGTTTCTCGAACGCAATTGATTCTTAGTCTTGCCGGCTGTCCGTCTCACAGCAGTATCTGCCCTCCCTATACTAAAAGAGAGTCCCGGCATGAGCATTCTCTGGCTGCGGACGGCCGCCGCCCTGTACTCGTGCGGATTGCTGTACGCGCTGATCTATCTGTTTAGACGCACCACCAGGCTCTTCACTCCCGCGCTCATCGCGTTTGGCGCCGGTGCGGTGTTCCACCTGGTTTCCATTGTCGAGCTATGGCAGGAAACCGGGCATCTGCCGCTCAATAATTTCTACGAGACCAGCTCCATCTGTGCGTTCTTGATAGCGATTCTGTTCCTGCTCGCGTATACGTATTATCGAATCGCGATCTTCGGCGTTTGCCTGTTTCCGCTGGTGTTTTTCATGACGCTGATCGGCGCAACCGAAGTGCCGGTTTCGCCCTGGAGCAACCCGCAAATACGCAATATCTGGCTGGTCATCCACGTTTCCACCGTGCTGATCGGTTACGCGGCGCTGCTTTTGTCTGCAGTGGCATCGGTCTATTATCTGTTGCAGGAGCGGCAGCTCAAACGCAAGAGAGTGGCGCCTTCGTCCAATCACCTGCCGCCGCTCGCTACCTTGGACCGCATCATTACGCAATCGATGAACACCGGTTTCGTATTCATCACGGCCGCAACCATCACGGGCGTCGTGTGGGCCTTTATCGAGAGTGGCACGGCCTGGATCGGAAATCCGAAGCTAGCATTTTTCCTGTTCACCTGGGCGTTCTATTTGGCCATGATCTTCCTGCGCGTATCGGCGGGTTGGCGCGGGCGTAGAATCGCGTGGCTGGCGGTGAGCGTGCTGGCGTGCTCCATCATCACTTGGGCGACGCACGTGAGCTTGAGGACGCTGTGGCCGCAATGAAGATCGCATTGGCCGGCATCAGTCACCGGACCGCGCCTGTCGAGTTGCGCGAGCAGCTGGCGTTTCGCGCCGAGGACATTCCGGCGGCGCTCCTGGAAATTCAGGCCCGCGGTGCCAAGGAAGCGCTCATTCTATCGACGTGCAATCGCGTGGAAGTGACTGCGGCGCTCGAGGACGGCGGGTCCCCCGAAAGCCTGATGGAGGCGCTGCTGGCCGGGCGCGATCAATTGAACCTCGAAGCCATCCGGCCGCACTTCTATTACTTTGAAGAATCCGCCGCTATTCGTCACTTGTTTCGCGTGGCCGCAAGCCTCGATTCGATGATTGTCGGCGAGCCTCAGATTTTAGGACAGCTCAAAGAAGCGTTTGCGCAGGCGCGAGATCAGGGCGCCATCGGAAGCGTTTTGGACGCGGTGGTCACGCGCGCTTTCAGCGTGGCGAAGCGCATCCGTTCAGAAACGGAGATCGGGCAGAGCGCGGTTTCGGTGAGTTATGCGGCTGTCGAACTGGCGCGCGAGATCTTCGGGTCGCTCCAGAAGAAACGCGTCCTGATCCTCGGGGCGGGGAAGATGTCTGAGGGCGCGGCGCGTCATTTGTTGCGTGCCGGAGCGACGGAGATTCTGATCACGAATCGCACCCACGACCGGGCGCACGAGTTGGCGCAACTATTTCACGGACAAATTGTCGCGTACGACGCGTTTCCGCAACGGCTGCCCGAGATCGATATCGTGATTGCATCCTCGGCAGCGCCCGGTTACGTTCTCACGCCCGAGCTGGTGCGGCGCGCAATTGAGGCACGTAAGAATCAGCCGATGTTTCTCATCGATATCGCTGTGCCGCGAAATATCGACCCGGAAGTGAACGGAATCGAGCATGCGTTCCTCTACGACATCGACGATTTGCAGCGCTTAGCCGACCGCAACCTGGAGAGCCGGCGCGGCGTTGCGCAGCAGGCCGAGAGCATTGTGATGGAAGAGGTCGCGCGCATTGAAGCGCGTTTGCGCGAACGCGACGTGATGCCCATGATCGTAAGCTTGCAGGAGCAGCTCGAAGAGATCCGACGCGATGTGCTCGCGCGCTATCGTGGCCGCCTGGGAAATTTGACCGGCGAGCAGGAGCAGGCGATCGAGGCGCTCACGCGTGGAATCGTCAACAAGATCGCACATGGCCCGATTTCGGAGATGCGGCGGCACGCGGCGACACGTCCAGCGAAAGAGGGCCGCGAGGGTGAGCTGATCAGCGCCGTTCGCCGCATGTTCCAGTTGCGCGACCGCTAACCGAATGAGCGCGAGCCCACCGGCCAAGACGCTGACCATTGGATCCCGCGGCTCGCAACTGGCGCTGTGGCAGGCCCGCCACGTCGCGTCACAATTGCATGTGCACGGTGT
This sequence comes from uncultured Acidobacteriaceae bacterium, assembly GCA_963722935.1. Classification (GTDB taxonomy): domain Bacteria; phylum Acidobacteriota; class Terriglobia; order Bryobacterales; family Bryobacteraceae; genus Bog-105. Next base: position 1,391,935 of record CAVROY010000008.1, read on the forward strand.
GCCCAGCCGCATCGAAATCATCAAGACCACCGGCGATCACCTGCAGACTGCGTCGCTCGTCGAAGCGGGCGGCAAGGGTCTCTTCACGAAAGAGATCGAAGACGCGCTGCTGACCGGCGCAATCGACATAGCGGTGCACAGTCTCAAAGATCTGCCGACCGAGATGCCGCGCGGTTTGACACTGGCTGCCATTCCGGAACGCGAAGATCCGCGCGATGCGATTGCCGGTTGCCGCTTTGCGGATTTGCGGCAGGGCGCAACCGTGGGAACAAGTTCGGGCCGGCGTGGGGCTCAACTGCGACGGTTGCGGCCCGATTTGAACGTGCAGCCGATCCGCGGAAATGTTGATACGCGTCTTCGCAAGCTGCGGGAAGGGCAGTATGACGCGATCGTCCTCGCGGCCGCTGGCTTGCGCCGCCTGGGACTGCAGCGGGAGATCGCGGAGACATTTGCACCGGACCGGATGTGTCCCGCGCCCGGACAAGGAGCGCTGGCGATTCAAACCCGCGAGCACGACCCCGCCCGCGACCTTTGCCATGCGTTGAACCATGAACTCAGCCGGCAGGCGGTCGCGTGTGAACGTGCGGCGCTCGCGGCGTTGGGCGGGGGCTGCCAGTTGCCGGTGGGCGCGTTTGCCGAAATAATAGACGGAGCGCTGCGGCTCACGGCGCTGGTGATTTCTCCCGATGGCACCCGCGCGTTATGGGCTAACGTTTCAGGACCGGCGACCTCGCCTGACGAAGTAGGCCGCCGCGCGGCGGAAGAATTATTCCTCCAGGGCGCGCGCAGCATTCTGGCCGAGAGTCCATCGGGTGTCTAGTCTCACGGGGCTGCGCATCGTGGTCACACGCGCGGCGCATCAGGCCGAAGAATTGGCGCGTCCGCTTCGACAGCTCGGAGCGAAAGTGATTTTGCTGCCGCTGATTGCCATTGGACCGCCGCTCGATCCCGAGCCGCTGCGTCGCGCTGCCGCAGAAAGTAACGACTACGATTGGATTCTCTTCACCAGCGCAAACGCCGTGCGCGCGTTTGCTTGCGAGCTGCGTTCACCGGCAAACGAGTGCCGCGCGCGCATTGCGGCGATAGGGATGGCTACGCGCCGTGCAGCCGAAGAGCAGGGATTTTCAGTGAGTCTCATGCCGGCCGACTACGTAGCGGAAGCGTTGGTCGAAGCATTCGGCCCGGAAGATCTGGACAGCCGGCGCATCCTGATCCCGCAAGCTGCCGTGGCGCGGGACGTGGTTGCGACCGAACTCCGCAGGCGTGGCGCGCGGGTGGGCGTGGTGGAAGCATACCGGAATGTAATGCCGCCGGAAGCAGCCGGACGTACTCGAGAAATATTTCGCGAGCCCTATCCCGATTGGGTAACGCTGGCGAGCTCTTCGGCCGCCGCGAATCTATTTCGCATATTGGGCGCGGATGCCCTGCAGTGGGTGAACATCGCAAGCATAGGTCCGATCACGTCCGATACGGTGCGGAAGTTGGGAGGCTCGGTCGCGGCGGAAGCCAACCCGCACACCATAGAAGGTCTGGTCGAGGCGCTCTGCCGTCACCAAGAGTCCCAGCATAGATAAGATACAGCGAGAAAGGAGCCTGCCGATTGTCCCCCTGGAAAGAGCGCCCGGAGTTCTTTAGAATGATGCCGCGGCGCTCATTCACCATTTTCCTTCTCGGAGTCGCCTGTCTGTTTGCCGCGATTGGAACCATCAACAATGCCATGCACATGGAGCGCTCCAACGGGCTGAACTTCGCTTTCGAAGCCGTAGTGAACGGCGTGAATGCCACGCTGTGGGCAACCCTTTTCACGCTGCGCACGTTCAAGTGGCTCCTTCCGCTGCTCGCCTATCAGGCGCTGGTGTTTCCCAGACTAGCGGCGCTGCTGCTGGGCCCGCCGCGCGTACTGACAGCGGAACAATTGCGGAAGCAATGGATTCAGCATGACTTGGTCGTCATGGGTTGCATCATCGCGGGCTACGTTTTGTTCATTACGTTCTTCCGAACCGAGGGGAAGCGCTACTTCGCCGCGCACACTGCAATTCAACTTGCATCGGCTATTCAGTTGGAGCTGGTGCCGGCGATTTCGACCAAGGCCGGAAATTTCGAGTTCTACGGCGTTTCCGTTCCGAGCGGTACAGTCGGTGGTGACCTGCTGGACGTGGTAGCGGAGGGAAATTCGTTCTGCGCGTACGTCGCCGATGTCGCCGGTCACGGAGTTCCCGCCGGGGTGGTCATGAGTATGGTGAAGAGCGCGGTGCGAATGCGCGTTGCGTCCGTTGGTCCTTGCGATGTTGGCTTGTTGCCGGCTTTGAATGAAGTGCTTCAGCCTCTAACCGCGACCAACGCGTACGCGACGTTCGTCTATGTTTCGAGCGACGGCGGTCCGCGTTTAGAATTTTCGCTCGCGGGGCATCTGCCGATTTTTCATTACCGGCACGCGACACGGGAAGTCGAACGCCGCTCGGTAGAAAACCTGCCGGTGGGCATGTTTGCCCGCGTGAATTACCAGACTGCGATGCTCGAATGCCAGCCGGGAGACCTGCTGGCGATGATCACGGATGGCCTGACAGAAATTTTCGATCGGGCCGGCTCAGAACTGGGCTCCGGATACATCGAAGGAGCGCTGGCGGAATCGGCAACCAGGCCGCTCGCGGAAATCGCCTCGCACATGCTGACGGCCTCCGCGGCTTTCGGCCAGGCCACCGACGATCGCACTCTGCTACTGGCGCGCTGCCTCGGCAGGTGCGTTGAAAAGTGACGGCGGGTTGTGAGGGCGCCTTACGGCAAAACTATACGATAGGTCGCCGGATTCGAATGCTGTGCTTGCTAATAACCGCGAAGGCGGATTTCAGTTCGAGCGAATGGGACCGTACGACCCGTTCCACGATATCGGCCTTCTCCGATGAAGGCAGTCCTTGTAAGTGGACGAGCAAAATACCGCTGTGAATCAGGCGCTGGCGAAATACCAACTCTCCGAAGTCCTTATCGGCAGTGAGTAATACGGCGTCCTGTCTGCGGCTGAGCTCTAAGACCTGCTCGTCCTTGATAGCTCGTTCTAGCTCGATGATGTAGATGACCGAATGCCGGTGTGAGCGCAGTTTTTCTACGATCTGACGGTCGATGTTTTCATCGGCGACGAATGTCACTCCTTCATCAGCTCAACGGGATAAATCACGTCGGCCCGCAAAGCTTCACCCGCGAAGGAGAGTGCGGCTTGAATTCCCGATTCCGTTAAACGGGGATGTGCGGCAAGCAGCTGCTCGACCGTTTCGCCAGCGGCCAGCTTCTCTAGGATGAATTCGACAGTGATCCGGGTACCAGCAATTACAGGCTTACCCATCATGATCGCAGGATCAGAGATAATCTTGTCGTTCGGGGGCATTCTACTTCGTTCAATCCTAGTCTCAGGTTATCGTGATTCGCGCCAATGGGTGAGCGCCTGTTACCCTCGCGTCTCATTCGGCGCAATCGCATCTCAAACTTTCGCCAGCCGCCGGCAGTGCGTTTCCGGTGGTGCATTGTTCGGCGGCGCCGGTTCCTATGGGGCCATGACTGCACGGGGATCGCGCTTCCCATCGACTGCTCGGCTGACGTGCCTTTCCATGGATGACAATCCTCGCTGTAGATTCTTATTGAGGAATGCAGAGATATGATAGGCGCTCAAGAGCGCGAAGGGAAGGTCGCCGATGGTGCGATGACCACAAGCAAGCTCGACCACCTGGTGATTAAGTCCCATTGTCCGGAACGCCCCAATCGCCTCTGCGACGTAATCCAGGGCAAATGTCGTGTCGTAGCGGCCGCGGATCACAAGCGATTTCTTGGCGAACCGTGCAAACTGATCGAAGTACGTAATAGGGTTGATCACGCTCCAGCACTCACGCAGCTCCTCCTGAGAAATATGCGATTCCAAAGCCGCCCGTAAGCTCGGCATACCGGCCCAAATCGCATCCGAGACAGTCGAGCAGCAGTGATTGAAAACATTTACCGTAAGACGTTGGTCGAGCGCGCTGGCCACGAAAGCGTGACCGAATCCAAGGCTGGTGCCGACGATGCCGAACTGCTGGTATCCCTGTTGTGCCAGCCAATCCACACAGCAAAGCGTATCGACAACGCCTTGACGCGCAGAAGCGATGGTCCGGCCGATATTCGGCGACACTGCGTATTCCGCACTGATACATTCGCGAGGTTTACGATTGCCGTGATAAGGCAGCGTGACTAATAGGGCAGAAAACCCATCCAGATTCAAAAGCCGGCAAAAGTTTGTGTAGGAGCTTGGTACCGCATTCCAGTGAGGCAGCACCAGCACTGCGCGCCCACAGGCGCGGCCACAACGAAAGTAATCTGCGTGGACTGTGTTGTTCTCTTGATAAAGGCTTTTTATCGGCGAGGGAAACTGCAGATGAGAGCCATCGAGCGTAAACACGGTTGGCCTCTCGTAAGCGAAGAACTCGTCCCTTTTTCGAAGCCACCGCCGATTCGCTTTCCGGAAGATTTCCAATTCTGAACAACCTGATAATGATTCGAAACCGGGTACGCCCTCCAGCGCTTCCGTGCCCCAATTGAAAGCGCATACGCGGCCGCTGCTCCTGCGAGCCAGTCGCTCCTCCCGTGCCGTAATCCAATCCCGTTGAAACTCCCCGGCGACGGATCCTAAACCTGAGAAAGGTGTTAAGCTCTTGAGCCCTATCATCGTGATGCCCTCTCCGCTGGACTTCGAGATGGACGGTGCACCTACTAAGTACGACGTGAAAAGCCGGTTCGAGGGAACCAGGGAATTCCCTGGTACCGGGTGATGGGGAAAGATCAGCGCGTGCGAGGCATAGGCCCGAGATGCGTTACGGTGTTACAACGGGCGCAGCTCGCTATTCAAACCACGATTCGAAAGCGCGCTCCAGTTGTCCCCATTCCATGTCGAGACGCTCGGACCAACTCATCGGCCGATACCCAGGCAAAGCATCTACCTTTCTGAATCCAACAGGTAGATCGAACAGGCCGGCATCGAGTGGATCGTTGGAGAGCTCCAGGATTTCGCGAGTCACTGGACCGTCGGTCTCGAGGACAGGGACTCCAGACACCGACGGATGGCCATGGTTCACAACTGTGTCGCGGCACTCGATGCCGCCATGCAAAACATAGCCGTATGACACCCTCGGAGCGCCTCGTTCATTCCGTGGGATATACCAGCCGTCCCTCTCAATTTGATGCGAGAAATCACAAGCGCCGGGTTCGGCGACGTGACGTTCGCGCATGAGAAGATGCTCCGCAGTGTGCCCGAAGAACTGTTTGCGCTCGCCTGTGTCAACCGTCTCGTAATATATGTTCACGACCTTACCCGATTCCCGAGTACGAGGAGGGCGTGCAATCCACTCCGCCAGCAACACAAGCCAGTCGGAACTCCGAGGGCGCAATTCGACATACTCCCGCGACTGGGGATCGAGTTCGTAGATGGTCTTCCGTTCGAAATTCTGGATCATTATCCGCCGCCGGGAGCCATGCGGCGTAAGATCCTCGGTGCGCATGTTTTTGCCTTGAATGTATTCCGCAAAGACGGTCTCGTGACCGGCAACCGTGGTCTTGATTACCTCGCGCGTGTCGGCCGCCACCGGCAAAGCGAGCGGCGCAACCAATAGCACCGCAACACAAAGCGACCGCATATGGACAGAATACAGGAAATCAGACGTGCGTGAATGCTCCAGCAGGCAACGGGCAAGGGCCGCGCATACGTCGATATCGGGCTTAGCACGTTTCTTTAGCAAAGGAGGCAAGTATTTCGCGGCGTCCTCGGAGAGATATCCGGTGCGCACAGGCGGGACGGACTGGACTGTTTGCGTGGTATGGTCATTGGTATGGCAACCGCCAAAATCACGATCACGCTTCAGAACGAGCAGATCGAAGAAATTCAAGCACTAGTCGCAGCCGGAGAAGCAACCAGCGTGTCCGGCTTCGTCCAGCATGCCGTTGGTGTTGCGCTTCATGATGCGGCAGGGTGGAGGGAACTGCTTGAGGAAGCAATAGAGCAAACGGGCGGCCCGCTCACGAAAAAGGAGCGCGCGTGGGCCGACACGCTCCTCTCTGCCCAAGGACAAAAGAGACGTTCAGGAAAACGGAAGGCTGCGTGAACGGCATCACTTTCGATGCCGGTGGCCTGATCGCACTGGATCGTAAAGATCGCCGGGTGCTCACACTTGTCGCGCGGGCGAAAGACCTTGGGGTGGGCATTACGGTTCCGGCGACGGCGCTGGCACAGGCGATTCGCAACCCAGCCAGGCAGGTTCTCCTCTCCCGGCTCATTCGACAGGTCGGCACTGATCTCATTGCGCTCGATGGACCGGATGCGACGATGGTCGGCCTTCTGCTGGCACGAACGGCAACGGCCGATATTGTGGATGCTCACGTTGTGGTGTGTGCACAGCGGGCCGGACAGGCGGTGATTACCAGCGATGCCGACGATCTCAGGCGGATTGCTCCCACACTGCGGTTGGTCGCCCTCTGACAAGTTCGCGAGCGATATCCAGCCATTCGCCGATTACGATTTCTGCCTTTGCGAGTGCCGCCTGTCTCGTGGGGTCCGTCCGCAATACAGCCAGCCAGTTCCGGCACTTCGGCGATGGAGGATTCATCCTCGTCGCTCCAGTACGGTATGATCTCGCATTTGGTCATTCGACCTCGTCTGGAAATTTATAGCGAATGCGGCATGAGTAGCGCCAACAGTATCCGTTAGTTGCGCCCGAGCTCCCGACCGCCCGCTGCGCCGCGAAAACACCGCGCAGCTTCGGGACGAAAGAGAATCCAGGCAATCACGGCGCAGAATAAACAGTGGATGGCGAGTTCACGGAACGCGTGAAACGCGCTCAGGATCACATGGAACGCCATCCAGGCGAGCGCTAGCCAGCGCGCCCAATTGTGGCCTCGCAGCAGGAACGCTCCAGAGAGAATTGCTAACAACTCGGTGAGTTCGATCCAGATGGCATCGTACTGAAACCCACCCCTCTTCAGGAAGTCGGTGAAGTGAGCAACAAAGCCTACCGCACCTACCGCGATATACACCCACGCGAGGATCGTGACCGAGAGAGGGCGTTTGTTCTCATTCATGGCAGCATCTCCAGCACGGCCTCGCTCGGTTCCAGTTCCTCCGCATGTGGGGGCAGCGGTGCCCCTGCCTCCAGTAGCGCTTGAATCGTCCCGACGAAATCTCCTGTGTCTCGACGCCAGCCGTTCCCGGACCCGTACACCGCCCATGCGAGCGCGGTCCCCTCATACTCATGGGACTTCAACTCCAGCGTGGGATGGAACCGCAGTATCTCGCGTGCCATTTCCGCATTGCCGTTGAATCCAGCCCAGTGCAGCGCCGTCGCTCCCATTTCTCCCGGAGTATCCACGGGCCAACCCGCCTCCAGCATCAGCCGCACCGCCTTCGTGTTATTATTCTGCGCAGCGTTGGGCAGCTTTCGCCGCTCCGGTTCAGACAGCGTGCGGGCCGCATCCGGATGCTTCGATAGAAATTCGCGAAACACCGCTTCGTCGCCCAGTTCGCAGGCCAGCGCCAGCTTCAGGTCCTCCGGAGTTCGATCCAGAAGCAATTGGAAAACGTCTTCGTGGCCGAAATCGCGCGCTACCGAATGTGCAGTGCGGTGCGTCCCCAACTTCCAGATGTAAATCGTGCCGCCCGAGCGCGGGTCCTGTTTTGGAAACCATTCCTCCGACACGCTCATCCGGATACAGGCGGGATCGCTGTCCAGATGCCGCCGTACCAGATCCACGTCGCCGAGCGCCGCTGCCATCAAGACATCTGTACGGCATCCGCGTGACACCAGGTAGCGAGCCATATCCTGCCGGTCATGCCGGTAATGCCGCTTCTGCTCCACGCGCAGCATATACTGCGCCGGTGTCGATTCGTGATCCACATCGCGCGCATCGATGTCCGCGCCGTTCTTCATTAGGAACTCCGCAACTTCCGCCGTGGAGGCGAAGTGCAACGGCGTCTGTCCGTCTCCACCTCTTGCATGCACCACGTCTGCGTCCGCGGCTACCAACTCTCTCAGCTTCGGCATCCATCCCAGCCGCGCAGCCGAGTGCGCATCCAGCACCGCGCCGCGTTCCATCAGAAACTCCGCCAGGCTCGGGTCACAATCGTCCAGCACGCCGAATCCGCCCGCCCACCACTCGGTTCGCTTCCGAATGTCGGCGCCCGCGTGCAGCAGCACATCGATGGTCGCCCGATCGCTCCGCTGTACTGCCGCGAATAACGCGTGCTGGCCGAAACCATAGTTGGGCAGCGGCTCGTCGATCTTCGCCCGCAGTTCCGGATGCCGCTCGAGGATCTCGCGCACGCGCGGTGCATCGCTGTCGCACACCGCCGCCTTCAACGCTTCTGCCGGACTGAGCCCCAGCGCCTCAACGTGCGATTTGAGCTTCGCCCAGGTGGGGAAACCGTACTCATTGGCGAGCGTATGCTGCGCGTCCGCCAGTTTGCCCTGCCGCATGCCGCGCAGCAGTTCTTTGGCTTGCTTCTTGAGATATTGAAGATTCGGTTTTTGAGGTAACTCACGAGACATGTACTCCTCCTTCTATGGCCCGGTGTCCGCTGTCACGGGCAGAAGAGAAGTCAATGCTCGGTGCTTAAAAACTCATTCAGGCGGGATCTTCCCTTTCCGCGGACGGGATGCAACCTGAAATTGCCGCCTCAAATATATCAAAGTGCATCCCGAACCGGCGGGGTTCGTTCGACGCGAGTTACTACTCACATCGCAGTGCCAGCATGGGATCTATTTTCGTCGCCCGGGGCGCCGGAATGAAGTAGGCGGCCAGTGCAACCAGCGCCAGAAGAGTTGCCACGCAGACGAACGTAAACGGATCTGCCGCACTGATCCCGTAAAACAGGCTTGATATCGCACGCGTGAGCGCCAACGCGGCAGTCGCTCCAACCAGCATGCCGATCTCCCGCGTGCGCAGCATTGCCAGATAAGACATGATGCCATAGAAGCCCACCGCTGCCAAGATCAGTGCTAATGTCGCGAGTGTGCCGAACAGGAAAGCCTGAAGACTCGCGACGTGCATATCGTCGGCAATCACACCTTCGATGGTTTGCGGCTGATTGAGAGCTAAGCTCCCGTCCAACGCGCGGATCTGAAATTGCGTATCAAAAACGAACCGAGAACCGACTCTGTTTCGATTGCCTTGGCAGCCACTGGAGAGAAGAAATAGCCACGATGTGGCGCTTTACCCGCAATGACGGCATCACTGAAGGCTTTCACAGCATAATGACTTCTTCCAGCGTCAAGCATACGGTTTCAGAAACTTTCAGAACTATCGTTTGCGGGTTCAGGTAGTGTGTTCTTGAATCAGCTAGAGACGCCTTGCTCCCATTATGTGAGTAGAGCATGTGAGACTTTGCTAATTTGATTTGGTGCGGATGAGAGGACTTGAACCTCCACTCAGTTGCCTGAACTAGAACCTGAATCTAGCGCGTCTGCCAATTCCGCCACATCCGCTAAACGTGGTGAACCTCACCATTGTAATCCAGCTCGTGCTACTATTTCGCCGAAGCACATGCGGTCTCTACGCGCATATTTCTATTCTGTTCGCATTTGCCGCCATCGCCGCTTGCGCCGGGCAGCCTGTCCGGCTGATTCTCGATACCGATATCGGCAACGACGTCGATGACGCGCTGGCATTAGCGTTGATCCACTCACTCGAGAACCGCGCTGAGGTTCATCTCCTTGCCGTCACCATCACCAAGGACAATCGCTACTGCGCGCCCTTCGTGAACCTCGTGAACACGTTTTACGGCCGTCCTGACATCCCCATTGGAGTCGTCCATAACGGGAAGACCCCGGAAGATTCACCCATGCTCCAGGTTCCGTCTACGCAGCGCGATTCCTCCGGGCCGCTACCTCTATCCGCACCGGATCATGGACGGTTCTCAGGCCGACGATGCTGTCGAGTTGCTGATGCGCACGCTGAACCAACAACCTGATCGTTCCGTCACGATCGCGCAGATCGGTTTCAGCACAAATTTAGCGCGGCTGCTGAATACTCCATCTGGTCGTGCTCTCGTCGCGCGAAAAGTGAAACTTCTGTGTCTGATGGCAGGGAACTTTGCGCAGGCGCAGCCGGAATACAACGTCTACACGGATCCCGCCTCCGCCAGCTCTCTTTTCCAGGACTGGCCGACGCCGATGATCTTCAGCGGCTTTGAAATCGGACTCGCCGTCCCGTTTCCTTATGAGTCCATCGAAAAGGATTTTCGATACGTGACGAATCACCCGATTGCGGAAGCCTATCATCTTTATCTTCCTAAGCCGCAAGATCGCCCGGCTTGGGACCCCACGGCAGTGCTCGAAGCCATTCGCCCCGATCGAGACTATTTCCATGTATCGCCGCCCGGCCGGGTGAAGCTCGGCCCAAACAATACAACCGTATTCACTCCGGATCCCCAGGGCAATTGCCGCTACCTCCTCATTACACCTGACCAGGCTCTTCGTGTCCGCGAGGTATTGGCTGTATTGGTCAGCGAACCACCTCAAACGCATCCATCCTATACAGCCGCTCAGCCGGCGATTTTCTCGCGCCGCTAGCTCCCTCGCTCGCGCCAATCCCTTCGCCGCTCGCCGATACAGCTAAAATCAAAGTGATGCCAGCAGTTCCTGCCAACACAAGCACGTCTGTGCCTGCCCGCTCGCCGATCCTTATTGTGATTCTGGCGTGGCTGATCCCTGGCGGTGGTCATTTCCTGCTCGGCAGGCGAGGCCGGGCCGTCATTGCATTTGCCACCATACTCGCAGCTTTTTTGATCGGTGTGCTCATGCGTGGCCCCATGTTCCAGCCTGGCGCAACTGGCGACATCTTATCCAGACTGATCCAATACGGCGGCTTTGTCGGCGATCTTGCCACCGGCCTGTTGTATTTCGTATCGGTCTGGCTCGGTTACGCCCCGCCGGATCAGGCTGGCCACACGCCCGAATACGGATCCAAGTTCATTGTCGTCGCCGGATTATTGAACATTCTGGCGATGGTTGATGCATACGAAATCGCGACCAGGCAAAAGGACTGACCCTCATGAACCTCACACTCGATCACTTGCAAGTCTCTGTCCTGTTCGCTCTGCTGGCGAGCGTCATGCTCGGCCTCGTCACGAAACGCACGGATCGCGAACGCTTCCGTTACGCTGCATATTGTTTCGGCTGGTTTATGGCCGCACTCTTCGGGATCGGCTGGTTCATGCGCTTGCTGCATGGCTAACCTGCGTCAAACCGTCTCTGCTGCCCATGAAAACGTTTTATATCGAGACCTTCGGTTGTCAAATGAATGTGCACGACTCGGAGAAGGTCGTCGGGACTTTGCTCGAGCGCGGATACACACAGGTTGAAAAGCCTGATCAGGCCGAGCTCGTTCTCTACAACACCTGCAGCATCCGCGACAAAGCCGAGCAGAAAGTCTTCCACCGCCTCCAGCAATTCAAGCGTGAAGCGGGGAAGGGCAAGATCTTCGGCGTTCTTGGATGCGTAGCACAGCAGGAGGGCGAACGCATATTTGAGCGCGCTCCACATGTGAGTCTCGTCGCCGGCTCGGCAAGCTACACCCGGCTTCCCGAGATGCTGGTTCAGCTCGAATCCGGAAACCGCCGCGTCACAGGTTTGAGCCTGGACACGGACGAAACGTTCGACACGCCTTTCACGCGCCGCGACAATCCGCATCGCGCCTACATCACCATCATCGAAGGCTGCGATAAATCCTGCGCTTATTGCGTCGTTCCCTTCACGCGCGGTCCGGAGCGCAGCCGCACCAGCGACAGCGTGATGCGCGAGGCCCGTTCGTTAGTCGATCTTGGCTACACCGAAGTCCAGCTCCTCGGTCAAAACGTCAACAGCTATCGCGATCCATCTCCGGCTGCGTGGGATTTCTCAAAGCTGCTGACGAATACCGGAGCCATCCCCGGTCTTCGACGGATTCGCTTCACTACCTCGCATCCGCGCGATTTTGTGAAGAGTATTGTCGATGCGATCGATGAGAATCCGGCCCTTTGCAATCATGTTCACCTGCCGGTCCAATCCGGTTCCAGCACCGTATTGCAGCGAATGCAGCGGCTATATGCCCGCGATGAATACATGCGCCGCATTGAATGGATGAAAGCTGCCAAACGCAAAATCGCCATCACAACCGATATCATTGTCGGCTTTCCCGGCGAAACCGAAGCCGATTTTAACGAAACCCTTCGGCTCGCCGAAGAAGTAGAATACGACTCCATGTTCATCTTTAAGTATTCGAGGCGTCCCAATACCGCGGCCCTGGATTATGCAGATCACATTTCCGAGGAAGAAAAGACTCGCCGTCTCATGGTGCTACAGGAGCGCCAGCGCGCAATTCAGATTCGGCGTAATGCTGCCTATGTCGGTCAAACCGAAGAAGTCCATGTCGAGGGCTACAATCTTGCCACGGGTCAGTGGATTGGACGCACAACGCAGAACAAAACCTTGAACTTCTGCGATCCGCTTCTCCCTGCTCCCGCCGAGGGGCATACACTGGTGGGTCGCTACGCCGATGTTCTAGTCACGCGTTCCGGCCCGAACAGCCTTGCAGGTGAACGTCTCACCCAGGTTCGCGTCCAATAAAGTAGACAGGAGGAAAGACAATGCCAGCGGGAGGGAAAACAGTGGAAGTTGAGATGAAGATTCGGGGTCTGATGATGGATCCCATGACCAACATGCCCATTGTGGTACTCAAGGACCTGAACGGAGACTCCGTTTTACCGATCTGGGTGGGCATCTATGAAGCCAACGCCATCGCGCTAGAGATCGAAAAAGTGACCACCCCCCGCCCGATGACACACGACCTTATTAAAGTTCTGCTGATGGGTCTCGATACGTCGATCAAAAAGGTAGTCGTCAGTGAGCTCAAAGAGGACACATTCTACGCGCTCATCTGGCTGGAACGGGACGGAAAACTGATCAGCGTAGACTCTCGTCCCAGTGACGCGCTCGCTCTTGCGCTGCGGCACGATTGCCCAATTTATGTGGAGGAGAAAGTTTTGCAGTCCTCTCGCAATTCTGGGAATGTTTCAGAGAAGGTGAATAACGAAGAGTTGCGCAAATGGCTTGAGAATTTGAACGACGAGGATTTGGGCCGCTACAAGATGTGAGCGCGCCAAAATAAAAAAGCCCCGAAGGATTTGCTCCTCCGGGGCTTTTCTGTTTACGCAGTCTCTAGCGTTTCCGTCCCGTTCTACCTTTTCGCGCAGGCGCGGTCGTTTGCACGCCCGGAATGGTCGGGTCCTTAAAGGTGAGTGTATAAGGGTCTTTCGTATAACTGTCCGCGACACCCGAAAACTGTAGAGTTTGGCCTACCTTGACCTTGTCCAGCGCGGAAGCGGGCAGCGGTTGAGAGAACAGCAGAACCGTATCTGGTTTGGTCGGGTCTTCCACCCCCAGTGTCACTTTGGTGGGCCGGTCCGGCGGGTCAACCGAAATTACGGTGCCTGTGAAGTCTTTAACTCCTTCCGCTCCACCAGGGATCTCGGCATCCTTAACGTTATTGCTGAAGAATTGGTCGCCCTGATCGCCGGTCAAGTTCTGCTTGATCGTGTACCACAATTTGAACGCCGGGTCAGACGCCATCCGCTTATTGAGAGCGTCTGTCTGCTGGTTTGCCAGATCGGCCTGGCTGGTGATGTTCAGCGGTCCGGACGGTAGTGCATTGGTTTTGGCTTGGGCCAGCAACTGGTCTGCTCCATCCGAGCTGCCATGGTAATCCTTATAAGCTTTGTTGAAGTAATCCATTAACTGAGTGCGGGTAGCCGGCGGCAGCGCGGGTCCCGGCCCGGTGTATTGAGCCGCGCGCGCATACTCGAACAATCCCTCGGGATACTTCTTGTCGTCCATCAGCAATCTGGCATAAACGGCGGCCACCGTCCCTTGATCCGGATTAGCTTCCAGACTGGCCTTGTATTCGTTTTCTGCCGTGGCCGTGTCCTTACTTGCTCCAGCGGCCCATCCCAGCGCGGCGTGAGCCAGCGCCACAATCTGATTTTTCGCTTTTGTCCAGTCCTCTTCACTCATGCCCGGCTTCTTTTTGTCCGGCGCGAATGTCGTATCCGCTCCAGTCAGCAGCGCATGAGCCGCGTCTTGTACCTCTTTCGCCAAGTCGGGGGAAGGACTGTTCCCCATCTGCGGACCCATCAACGTCACGTAGTACGCGGCCGTAAAATTGTTCGGGTCCTCCTTCAGCACCTCTTCGGCTTTATCGATCAAAGCCTGGCGCTGGCTCGGATCCGATTGCGCAAGCTGCGCCAGAGTTGCTAGATAAGCTTGGTTTCGCTCGGTTTTGAAATCCGTCTGCGGATATTTGTCCGTCCAGGTCTTCAAAAGCTCCAGACGCTGTTTAGCATCTTGCGTCTGTGTGATCTTCATGTAGAGATCGTATTCAGCCCGGTCTTTCCAGTTTTTGGTGGGCTGTGCGGACTGCCCCGCCGGCTGCTGTCCTCCCGTGCTTTGCGCAGTGGCGATTGGGACAGATACCACGCTCGTCATGAGAGCCATGGCAGCCGCCGCCACAAGAGACCTGCGGGCTCTCAAAAAAGAAAACTCCACGACAACCTCCCTCAGAGGAATTCTACGTCTTCAAATCTTGGAAGCGGATCTTTTCGGCCAATAGACCGGTCGAAGACCAGTACAGCGCGATCTGACACCCGAAACCAGTGGGTGCGCAAAGCCGGAGTATAGCGGATAACCCGGTAACCCGCAACCTTCCCTACCACTTTAGATGCTGGGTGTGAAAACTTGTTCCTTCTACTTGGCAGTCACCAGTTTATCGCGATATACGCGGGTGCGTGCTATGATCCCCACTTCCATGCGCGTTGTCGATCTGCTGGTAATCGCAGCATACCTGCTATTCATTACCTGGTTCGGGGCGCAATTCAAAGAAACACAAAGAACTCTCAAGGATTATTTTCTGGGCGGCCGCGGCGCGCCCTGGTGGGCCATTGCGTTTTCCATCGTCTCTGCGGAAACCAGTACGCTGACGGTGATCGGAACGCCAGCTCTGTCGTTCGCCGGAAATTTTACATTTTTGCAACTTATTCTGGGTTACCTGCTCGGTCGGCTGGTTATCTCGGTCCTGTTCCTGCCCCAATATTTCCGCGGCGAGATGTACACAGCTTATGAGCTGATGGAACGCCGCTTCGGTCCGCGCGTCCGTAGATTCACCGCTGGAACCTTTCTAGTCCTACGCGCCCTGGCCGAAGGCGTCCGCGTGTTTGCCGTCTCGATCGTCGTTTCCATCGTGCTTGGCACGGGCGAGTTGCTCTCCATCGCTTTCATCGTCGCGCTCACGCTCTTCTACACCTTTCAGGGAGGCATGACCGCAGTCATTTGGACCGATGTCGTCCAGATGTTTCTCTACATTGCAGGCGCGCTGGTCAGCTTTTTTTTCATTCTGCACCTTATTCCTGGAGGCTGGCCGGAGGTCGTCCATCTGGGACGAGCGGCGCACAAATTTCAATTTTTCGATTTCCGTTTTTCGCTTACTCCCGCATTCTTCCACCGGACCTACAGCTTCTGGGCAGGGCTGCTCGGCGGCTGCTTTCTGGTCACAGCCAGCCATGGAACCGAGCAGCTTATGGTGCAGCGCCTGCTCTCGGCCCGTAGCCAGCGCGACAGCCGCTTGGCTCTGTTCTCGAGCTGGGGTGTGGTCTTCTTCCAATTCGCTTTGTTTCTCGTGATCGGCGTTTTGTTGTTCGTCTTTTATAACCAGACCGGAAAACACGCGCCCGCTATCCCGGAGCGCACCTACCCGGATTTCATTTGGACTCATTTGCCGGTGGGCGTTGCGGGTCTGGTGATTGCAGCCATACTCGCCGCCGCCATGTCGAACCTGAGCGCGGCGCTGAACGCACTCGCTTCCACAACGATTATGGATTTCTTCCGTCCGCTGCGCCCCGGTCTGCCGGAAGGACGATACCTGCAGTTAGCGCGTTGGGCCACGCTGGTGTGGGGCAGCATCCTGTTTGCACTTGGCTTCACCGCTCGCCATTGGGGACGAGTGCTCGAAGCGGGCCTCTCCATAGCCTCCGTCTTGTATGGCGCGTTGCTCGGAGTCTTTCTGTTAGGAGTTCTCACGAAACGTCCGGGTGAATGGTCAGCAATCATTGGTATGAGCGCCGGTTTTCTCGCGACTCTTCTCCTGCGCGAACACGTCGCATACACCTGGTACGTTTTGATCGGCTCGGTTGCCACATTTTGTGTCGGATACGCAACCAGTCTCCTTCTGCGGGACCGGTCTTTGCGGCAGGTTCCGGCGTGACGCTTCCACCCGATTCGCGACCCACGCTGCAGCGGGTCCTGGGGCTCTGGAGCGCCGTATCCATCGTGATCGGAACCGTGATCGGAAGCGGTGTCTTCCTGGTGCCCTCCACCATGATTCGCTTCGTCGGCTCTGTCGAGAAGCTCTTCGTCGTTTGGATCGTCGCAGGCCTATTGAGCCTGTTCGGCGCGCTCACGTATGCGGAGCTCGCCGCCGCGATGCCCGAGGCTGGCGGTGAGTATGTGTATCTGAGTGCTGCATACGGGCCGTTCTGGGGCTTTCTCTATGGTTGGACTCAGTTCTGGGTCGCCAAGAGCGGTTCCATCGCGACGCTCGCCGCCGGCTTTTACACGTATCTCACGGCCTTTTATCCGGTTCTGGGTATTCCCGTGGCAGTCCTGCCGTTCCACATCGGCCCCGGTGGAACCCTTCTGGAGATTCACTACGGCCAACTGGTCGCCATTGCCGTCATCGTCATTCTCGGTGCAGTCAACTACATAGGGGTGCGCTCGGGAGGCAATCTGCAGGTATTCGTCACTATCCTCAAAATGCTGCTCATCGCCGGCGTCATTGCTATCGGCATCTTCTCCGGCAAGGGCGACTTTTCACATTTCCATTCCAGTATTCCGAGCGCCGCCGGAATTGCCGGATTCTTTGCCGCGATGGTGGGCGCTCTGTGGGCCTACGACGGATGGAACAACGTAAGCATGGTCTCTTCTGAGATTCGCAATCCGCAACGGAATCTTCCCAGGGCTTTGATCGTAGGCACATCCGCCGTCATCGCAACTTATCTGCTCGTGAACGTTGCGTATTTCCACATTTTGAGTCCTGGAGAGGTCGCGGCAAGTCACCGGGTCGCCGCTGACATGATGTCCATGGTGCAGGGCAGGGCCGCCGCTGGGGTGGTCACCATTGCGGTTCTTATCTCTATCTTTGCGGCGCTGAACGGCTCCATTCTCTCTGGCTCGCGGGTTCCTTACGCTTTGGCGCGCGATGGCCTCTTTTTCCGTACCGCCGCGACGGTTCACCCGAAATATAAAACGCCTGGAAATTCGACGGTCCTGCTTTGTGGCTGGTCTTGCATCGTCGTTCTCAGCGGCTGGTATGACGATCTATACAATTTCGTGATTTTCGGAAGCTGGATATTGTACTTATTGACCGTCATTTCGGTCTTTGTCCTGCGAAAGCGAAAACCTGACATGCCGCGCCCGTACCGGGTCTTGGGATACCCCGTCGTCCCAGTACTTTTCGTCGGAGTGGCTTTTCTTCTTTTAACTAGGACCTTCCTGACACGCCCGCGTGAATCGTTGATGGGGCTTTTTTTGATGGGTTTAGGCATTCCTTTCTATTGTTATTGGAAATCCAAACCCACAGGACCGAGCGGAAAAGCGTCTCGCTTTTCCTGAATTATTCGGAAAATGTGGCCGGTACTACTAGAACTATTGGATTTCCTAAATAGTCCTCCGATTATTGAATTCTTCATCAAACAAGCATTACACTTCGTCTGAGCCGCGCTATTTCGGTGTGGAACCGATACCGTCTGGAGAGCCAGGCATAGCACCTGCGACAAGTGGTGGCGTGAGGAGGAACTATCTTGGACGTCGACAAAATGTTGGCTGAGCTGCGCCTGGAACGAGAACAGATCGAAGAGGCCATCTTGACCTTGGAGCGCTTGGCGCGTGGCCGGGGACGCCGTCGCGGCCGTCCGCCAGGCTGGCTCAAGGACGCAACGGCTGGCCTGGATGAGGAAAACTCCTCGGATGTCCTCGCGGCAGGAACGGAGCCCAGACGTCGCGGCCGTCCTCCTGGCAGCAAAACCAGACACACGGCTCAGCCGGTCGAAGCCTGAGCCGCCCTCAGTACAGCAGATAAGCTTTTCGCCGGTCGGTGAATTCGACGGCTTGCTCTTGCGCTTGAGCCCAGATCGCGCTTGCATCTCTGCCTGAAGCAAGTTCGTCGATCGCCCTCCGATTTCCGATCAAGAACCTACATTTCTCGAAGTCCAGCTTCCCCGGGAACAACTTCTGCAGCGCCGCCGCCACTTCGATGCCCAGGCGTGTGCTGTCGAAGGCCTCCCGATCCGTAATGACGAACCGGACGCCTTCCACGTCCTTGCCCGCCAAATTGGACGACGTCGGCCGGAAGCGCGTCGCGTAACATCGTACACCTGGAATAAAGTGCGAATTCAGGTATTCGGAAAGCTCCTGTCCGTCTATCCAGTCAGCCCCGATTTGTTCAAACGGCGCGTCGGTGCCTCGCCCGACTGAATAATTTGTGGCCGCTTCGAGCAGTGCAATCCCCGGGTAAAGCAGAGCTGCATTCAAGCTGCGCATATTCGGCGATGGATTCACCCAGCTCAAGCTACCGGAATCGAACCAGTCTCCCCGTTCCCAGTTCTGCATCTTGATGACGTGAAGATCCGCACCCCAATGCTGCTCGGCATTGGCCATGGTGGCCAGCTCGCCGAAGGTCATGCCGTGGCGAACCGGAAGATCGTAGCAGCCTACAAAAGACTGGAGAGCATTTTCCAGTCGAGGACCTTCGACATGCACACCCGTAATCGGATTCGGCCGGTCTAGGAGGTAAAACCGCTTCTTGGCTTGCGCCGCGCCCTCCAATGCATACAGCATGGTGCACGAATACGTATAAAAACGAGAACCAACGTCCTGAATATCGAACACCACCGTGTCGACATTCTGAAGTTCATCCGCTGTCAAGTGCCGCTGGTTCGGTCGATATAGGCTCACCATCGGCAGCCTTGTTTTGGAATCGCGGCTGTTTCCCACGTCCGCATCCGCCGTTCCGGCTAACCCGTGTTCGGGAGAGAACAGCTTAATCACGCGCACGCCGGCCGCAAGCATCGCATCCACGTTCCTGCGCCCGCTCCGGTCCAAACCGGTATGATTCGTAATCAATCCGATTCGCTGTCCCTTCAGTTCCTGGAATCCGTCCAGCTCCAGAACATCCAGTCCCGTCAAGGTTTTCACTTCGCGATCGATGACGCGATGCACTCCCGCGCCCCGGATCGTTTCGTTGTAGCTGGTCAGCGAAACGGTCTGCGGCACCTTGATCCCAAACGATGCTGCAACCGCCGTCGCCACGCGCGCGCGCAGTGAGCTCAGCGATTTGATCCCATGCGGATGAACAACGTTGGTCAACAGAATGACGAACGAATTGGTCGTCGGATCCAACCACATCTCGGTGCCCGTGTAGCCCGTGTGCCCATAGGAACCGACCGGATACAACTCACCGCGATTGCTTGAAAGTGGTGAATCGATATCCCAGCCGAGCCCTCGCAAAATCGGTTGGTCCCCGGGACTCGCTGGCTCGGTGAATTTTTTCACCGTCGTCGGTTCAAAAACGTGAACACCCTCTCGTTGCCCCGAACCCAGCATCATCTCCGCGTATTTCGCCAGGTCGTCTGCCGTCGAAAATAGGCCTGCATGCCCCGCGACGCCTCCCATGTAGCGCGAGGTTGGGTCGTGAACCACGCCCCGCAAAGGCTGCCCCGTATCCTCGTCGATTTCCGTCGGCGCGATTCGATCGCGCAGAGAGGCGGGCGGCTGGAACTGCGTATCGTGCATGCCCAGCGGCAGAAAAATCTGTTCGCGTGCGAATGCAGGCAGGCTCGTTCCGGAAAGCCGTCTCACAATTTCACCCATCAGCACAAAATTAATATCGCTGTAGATAAAACGCGCTCCCGGAGAAGCGATCGGCTTGGTGGTAAGCGCTTTTTCGATTCCCAGTTCATATCCGCTCCATCGCGGTTTGAGGATCAAATCGGGCGGCATGCCGGAGAAATGTGTCATCAGCAGGCGCACCGTTATGTCGCTCTTCCCGCCTTGAAACTCCGGCAGATATTTCACTACCGGATCATCGAGCCGTATCTTGCCTTCTTGGAAAAGCTTCATCACGCATGGCGTCGTTGCCACCACTTTGGTTAAGGATGCGAGGTCGAAAATGGTGTCTACGGTCATCGGCTCCCGGCTAGGCACAAGGGATCGCGATCCGTAGGCGTTCCGGTAAATTACCTGCCCGTCATGCCCGATGATCAGTACCGCTCCCGGTATCAGTCCGCTCTGGACAGCTTCGTTGAGAATGGCATCGACCTGCGGGTACGCAACCGTATTGTTTTGCTGGGCAGCAGCGAGCGAAGCCGCCATCAGCAGTGCGGCAATTGTCGATTTCATGAAAACCAGAATCTCAGGCCGGCTTGCTCGCAAGGCGGTCGAGCAGTTCCGCCAGCTCAATATCAGCACTCGTGATCCCGCCGCTGTCGTGTGTGGTCAAATCGACCGTGACGCGGTTGTACACGTTCTGCCATTCCGGGTGGTGATTCATTTTCTCGATCAGCACCGCCGCTGTCATCATGAAGCCAATCGCATGTGCAAAATCCGGAAACTTGTACTCGCGATGCAGTTTGTCGTTCTGGATGCTCCATTCGCGAAGGCGTTGTAAAACTTGCTCCAGTTCCTGTGCACCCAGCTTTTTTCGCGCCATGTCGCCATTGTAGTGGCAATCGCCGGAGATGCGCCGCGATGCAACCGCGCTATTTGCTCAATTTCTTGAAATATTCCGCGACTGCATCCCGGTATTTCTCCGGCGCGGGTTCCGGCGCGCCCGTTCGCGTTCCTTGTGGTTGTTGCTGTGCGACGCGCTTGTTCAATTCCATTTCCAACCGCTGCAGGCTAATGACGGCCTCCTGGTTAATGCGCGCATCCAGCAGGCCCGCTTGTGCGCCCGTGAGATGTCTTAAGTTCCACAGCGCGCCATCGACATAGCCGTTCAGCGCGCGATCTTGCGGATCGATTTGCTGCCGAAGCCCGTTGAGCTGACCGATTGCCTCGCGCACCTCGCGGCGGTTGAGTGTTCCACCCCCGCTGTCGGTCGGCCCGTACGATCCGTTCCGCTCGCCTTCCGCCTGCTGGCCTTCACCGGATTGGCTGCTCGGCTGGCCGCTGACCTGCAGTTGTTCGCGCAAGGCCCGCACCTGCGAAAGCGCCTCCGCCGTCCTGTCGTCTTGTCCGTTCTTGCCCGGTTGATTTCCGGCTCGTACCGCGCCCTCCACGCTCCGCAATTGTTGATTGAGCTGATCGACGCCCTGCGTCACGCTGTCTTCCATACCGGCGTTGCGGTCGCCGTAGCCTTCCCTCATCCATTCCGCTTGTTTCTGCATTCTCAGGGCGAGTTCCTTCTGTTCCGCATCGGAAAGCGCATGTCGCAATTTGGACGACGCGTCCGGCTGCGAACCCTCCATATTCTGCGCCTGCTGCTGCATCTGCCGTTCGAGCTGCTGCAGTCCCTGCGCCAGCTTCTCCTTCTCATCCGCCATCGCGCGTTCTTGCGGGCTCGCTGAGTGCGTTGGCTGCATCATCCAATTTCGTCTGCGGAAACCATATCCGTATCCGAAGCTATGCGGATCGTTCATCTCGGGCATGGCGTTTTCCCCACCCGGCGAATTGTCCGGAAAACGCTCGCCAAACCGCCGCGTCGTGGCATCGTCGCCGTACATCTGCTTCATGCGTTGCGCGATATCGCGTTGCGCCTCCGCAATTTCTTGCGACCGACGCGCCAGATCGGAAACCGAATCGCCAGCCTGCGCATGCAGCAGTTTGTCCAGCATCTCTTGCGCTTCCCGAAGTTGTGCCGCGGCGCGTTGCTGGGCCGTCGCGTCTCGCTCGCTCACCGCGCGCCGCATCTCGTCCTCCGCCCGTTGCAGGGCCTGCGTGGTCTGTCGCAGCGCTTCGCTGGTCTGCCGGTTCAAAGCGTCCGATTGTGTAGACCGGCTGTTACTCCCTTGCCGCGCGCCTTGTGCTCCCGAGGCCCCGCTCTGCTGGCCGCTCTGGCTCGAAGAACTCGATTGCTGCCCCTGCGAGTTCTGCGCCAGTTGCTGCATCTGTTTCCGCAGTTCTTCCGCTTCACGCCGTAGCTGCTCTTCCTCCCAGCGCTGCTCAAACGTCTTCTGCTGCGCGTTTTGTGCCGCCAGCTCCTGCTGCCGTTGAGCCAGCATCTTCAATCTTTCAAATGCTTCGTCGATAGCCTTCTGCTGATCGCTTTGTGAAGACGCGTTGGGCTGCCCAGTCTCGTACTGGTTCTTCGTCGTATCCAGTTCCAGGTCGAACATCCGGGCCAGATCGCGGCCCCCGTTCATGCCCCCGCCGCCTGCTCCTTGACCGAAAGCCACTTGTATTTCGCGGAACAGTGCTTCCGCCCGAAGCAGTGATTGCAACGCCTTCTGCTCCGGTGACAGTGCGTCGCGCCACTTGCCCGGCCCCAATTCCTTCACCGCGCCATTCATCTCGGAAGATGCCTGGGTCATCAGCTTCGAAAATTCTTCGAATTGCGAGCTCGCCGAAGACAGTTCGCGGCTCGCCATTCGCTCCGCAAGTGTCTTGGCCTGCTCCGACAGCTTGCCTTCGACACCCGAAAGAAAATGTGCATCCTGCTCGAGCGCCGCGGCTGCTTTATTCGCGTCTCGGACTTCATTGAACGTCGCTGCAATGATCTGCTTCTGCCGTTCGGAGATGTTGTTGTCCTGACCGCCCATACCCATCCCCATGCCGCCGCCCATCTGCTGCGATTGGCTGAATTTGAAATCGAAAGGCTCGGCTTGTGCAAACACGATATCGGTGTGCGAAGTCGTATTCGCATCGCGCGCTGTCGCGTAAAAGCTGACCAGATCCCCCGGAACGACTTTGAAATTCTCGAAATAGAGCGTCGTATGTCCTTCCGCTTCCTTCGTCCCCTTCGCTTTCAGCAGAGATGTCACTTGCTCCGCGCCGCCATTCACGGAATAGTGCAGCTCTAAACCTTCCACGCCGAAATCGTCCGCCGCTTCTACCGTAACCGGCACTTCTTCGATCGGACTCACATGCGGATCATGACCCGGATGCAAAATCTTTACGCTCGGAGGCTCGTCCTTCTTGGCTTCAATGAAGTAGTCGTCGCTGATGCGCACCAGTTCGCTTCCGTCAAGCGCCGCCACATGATAGGAACCATCTTTCTGTATTGGTAAGCGTGCGCTGAGCCAGTTGCCATCGCCTCGAGTTAAGGCAAGCTTCGCTCCGTTGTCGAGCGCCAGCACTCCGTGTTCGAGTGGCCGATCCGTCAATACCGAAATATCGGCTTGGCTCCCCGCCACCGCCCGCACATCGCCCCCCGGATCGTCAACTGTATCCTGCAGATGCAGTCCTGCCGGAAAATGCAGCGCCACCCGTACCCGTTTCACCCCCGGCAGGTCTTTCACGGCAATCGTGAAGTGCTTTGACTGCGCGGCGTCGGCGCTCACGTAATACTCAACCGCATCCGACAACCCGGCGAACAGGAATTGATATCCGTTTCCATCCACGCGCGGCTGCATACTGGTCTGTTCCCATTTCAAGGCGGTCCGGTATTTCGCGTGAAGCGTCACGCGATGCGCCGAAAACCCCAGCAGCTGAGCCGTGACCAACTGATCTGATTTGCGCCGTACGGTTTTGTTTCCCGGCCGTACGCCGATGTCGTAGAGCGGCCGTTTACCCACATTGGCGCTGCCGGTCCAGAGCAGGGAAGCGCCATAGCCCCAATAGCCCGGCCCGGCGGCAATCAGCCAAACCAATACGGCTGCCGCCACAAGCGCCGAGCCTGCCAGCGCCGCCAAGACGCGTGTCGGAGCAAGTGTCTCCGGCTGGTGGTCACGCGCCAAACGCAGTGCATCTTCGGCAATCAGCTCTGTAAACGGGTTCGATACATCGGGCCGTTCCGTGACCGTGAGCAATCGCTGCTCGAATTCTCCTACCCGCTCCTCCGCCAGCCGCGTGACAAATTTTCGATTCAGCCGCGCCAGCGGAACGTATACAAGCAGTGCAATTGCAGCCGCTAGTACCGCGAACAGCGCCACCCGAAGCGGCAGCATCACGTGCCCGGCAAATTCATAGCGGTTCGCGATCCAAACGAAAAGCAATGTCAGCGCCAGCGCCAGCGCTGCCGCCAATGCCGTTCCACGAGATGCCGCAAACAGCCGCAAGCGTACTTCCAGCCTCCGCAGATATGCATTCAATTGTTCGAGCGCCGTCATGCGGTCTGCCTTTCTTCCTTCAGATACCGGCTCGCAAACACCGATTCCACCAAGGCTGCCAAGAGCGCCAGGGCCATAGCGTAGCGCCACAGGCTCAACGGCCGGATCTGTAGCTCGGTCGGTCCCGAAGCCGCAGCCGCCGTCGTATCTCCAGTATTGCGCCACAAAGCCAGCGACTCCTCTGGCACTGTCGTCAGGTTGGATTCGCGGCGGTCCGCATGAACGGCTTCGAGCATCCTGCGCCCGTCCGCGCGCTGCACCTCATAAAACCCCTCGCGTCTGAGATCGAAGCTCAGGGCCTGAGTCGCCTCATTCAGCGGTAGTTCATGTTTTCCATCCGGACCGATCACATCCGCCGCTGTTCCCTGCTTCCGGCTGCGCCGCAATACTACCGGAGTGCCGGCCGTGACGCTGCTTGGCGCATCTTCCGTTCCAGCCAGATAGTGTCCGGTCTGCACCACAAAAGGCACAAACGATGAATGCAGCGGAAAATCGTTAGTCGAATTATCCAGAGTCGAGGCGAAAATCAGCATCCGTCCTTCGCCCATCGTTTCTTCCATTAGAAGCGGCGATCCATCCGCCAGCTTCGCCAGTACGCGGGCGGTTGCCTTCGGCGTAATACGCGCACTCTCCGAAAATTCGACGTTCTCGAAGCGTCCTGCGCCGCGCAGCGCAGCATGTTGCGTCTCGACATAACCCGCGCCTTGTGTCTCGCGCGCCTCGCTTGCCCGGTCGCTCGATAGCGGCACTCGGCCCTCCCGCGCGGTATTCGGACCTACTACAGTCACCGCCGCTCCGCCCCGCGAGATATAGCTGCACAACGCTTGCGCCGCGGCTTCTTCCAGGTCTCCGGGATCGTTCAGAACCACGTATGCGTACTTCGAAAGGTCTAGCGTTGCGGCCTGCTCCGTCGGCTTTAGCTCCACCGTCAGTCCCGTATCGCTCGCAGACTCCATCGCCGCCTTGTAATAGAAGCCCTGTTTCGCCCGTCCGCCGGCATACAGAAACAGAACACGTCGCGGATCCGAACGCTCCACAGAAAACGCAAACGAATCGTCTTCGGGCAGCGCGTCATGGGGCTCTATTCGTACCGCGCCCCGATGCGCGCCGTACGGCACATTGAATCCCAGAAATTCCACTTCGGCCTGGCCCTTTGCGGGAGCCTGCACCTCTTTAGTCGCAACCACCCTCCCATCCATGACCAGCGACACTGTGCGTTCCGCTGCTTGCGTATTCCAACCCGCGATGATGGTGGTCAGCCGGGTGTGCTTCGCCTCGTAAACGTGCGGCGAAGTGGTAACGGTCTCGACCGCCCAATTCGGGCTGTTACTCACGCCGACTTTGTGTAGCCGTAGCGTGGTGTGCGGCCCCAGTTGCAAATCGCGAAACGCCGGCATGGAGGTCTGCTGCATATCGCTGATGAAGTCAACGTTAAGATCCATTCCGCTCGTCTGCTCCATGATTCGCAGAGCGCGCGCCAGTTCGCCGTAGGAACTTGCTGCATCGGTCGCGCCTACCGAATTGATCGCCGTATTTAGGAGATTGCGATCGGTTTCCGGTTGCGTCAGGTTCTCTACTCCGGAGTCGAGCGCGATCACCTGAACCAAACCGCCATTCGTCCCATTGCTCAATACCTGATGAGCGACAGCTTTCGCTTCTTCCATCCGCCCGCCCGAACGCATGCTGAAGGACCGGTCAATCGCGACGATTTCCAGCTTTTTCCGGCTCGCCACGGCCGCTGTGCGCCTGATAAAGGGATTGGCAAACGTCAGCGCCAGCAGCATCAGCAACAAAAGCCGCAACGCCAGCAGCGCCAGATAGCGCAGCCGCCGGTGTCGCACCGAGCTCTGCACGCGTTTCTCGAAAAACATAAGCGAGCTGAAAGGCTGCGGGGTGCGCTTATATTGCCGTAGTAAATGCAGCCAAACGGGTAGCGCGACGGCAGCCATGCCCGCCAGAAACCAGGGAGATAGAAGACCCATTTACTTCCTCCCTTGCCGGACCGTGAAGTATTCGCGCAGCGCGGCGTCAAGCGGCCGATCCGTGCGCAGCAGGCAATAGTCGATTCCCGCGCCCTGCGCTTTTTTTGTCAGCTCTTCAATATGCGCTTCTATCTTTTTCGTATACTCCGTGCGTGCGTAATCCGGCGAAGCTTCAATCGCATCGTCAGTCTCCATATCCAGCAGCAGCGCCGGCTCGCCCAGCTTTGGCTCCAGCTCTCTCGGGTCGAGTACATGAAACAGAATCAGCTCGTTTCCATGAAAGCGCAGCGGTAGCACCGTCTCGAGAATCGCATCCGGCTTTTCAAAGAAATCGGAGATCAGGACCGCCACACCACGCCGTTTCAGAAATTGCTGCAGCTCGAAAAACGGTCGCCTGAAATCGGTTCTTTTCCCGAGTTGAGCGGTGTCGATGCCGTGCAGCAGGCGCATCAATTGGCCCTGCCGGGCGGATGGCCGGATGAAATTCGCCACATCGTCGTGAAACACGATCAACCCGCTACTGTCTCTCTGTAAGTGCGCCAGGTACACCAGCGCGGACGCCAGGTACTTCGAATAATCGAACTTCCGCACCGCGCCGGAGCCGAATCCCATGCTCGCGCTCGCGTCCAGCAGTACCATCACCGCCGTATTCGTTTCACCGCGGTAGCGCTTCAAATAAGCTCGCTCCGTCCGCGCAAACACGTTCCAATCCACGTGGCGCAAATCGTCGCCAGGCGTGTACGCACGGTACTCCGCAAATTCTTGACTGAAGCCGAAATCGGGCGAGCGATGCAGTCCCGCTATGAATCCATCCACCACCGTCTTGGCCACCAGATCCAGACCCGAAATCTCCGCCAGCACGGCGGGATCGAGGAACCGCTGGCGATTTTCGCTCGATTGCTTCAGGACGTTTGTAGCTGCGCTCGGCATATCGCCTCGCTGTGTCTTCTTGTTCCTATCCGCGCGGTGCAGCCTTCCACTCGAGCAAGCGCCGCAGGATGTCGTCCGGCGCCAGACGATCCGATTCCGCATGGAAATTCAGTAAAACGCGATGCCGCATGATCGGCACCGCCAGCGCCCGCACATCTTCATACGTGACGTGAAAGCGCCCGTGCATCAGCGCCCGCGCTTTTCCCGCCAGAATCAGGTATTGCACCGCTCGAACGCTCGCTCCGAAATTAACGTATTTCTTCACAAAATCGGGAGCGTCTCCGTTCTGCCCCGGCCGCGTTGCCCGCACCAGTTCTATTGCGTACCTGGCCACCGCTTCGGCTGCCGGTGTCATGCGAACCAGTTCCTGAAACTGCAGAATCTCCTCGCCGTTCGTCACAATATCCGGCTCGGGAATGTGCGTCGTCGTCGTCAAATCCACGACTTTCAATTCATCTTCGGCCGACAAATAATCCAGCACGGTATTAAACAGAAACCGATCGAGCTGCGCCTCCGGAAGCGGATACGTCCCTTCCAGTTCAATCGGGTTCTGCGTGGCCAGCACAAAGAATGGGGCGTCGATTCGATATTGATGACCGCGCACCGTGCAAGACAGCTCCTGCATCGCTTCGAGCAGTGCCGATTGCGTCTTCGGTGGCGTCCGGTTGATCTCATCGGCCAGCAGAACGTTCGAGAAAATCGGACCGGGAACAAATGTCCAGGTGCGGTGACCGGTACTCGGATTTTCTTCGATGATGTCCGTGCCGGTAATATCGGAAGGCATCAGGTCCGGCGTGAATTGAATGCGGTTGAAC
This sequence comes from uncultured Acidobacteriaceae bacterium, assembly GCA_963722935.1. GTDB lineage: Bacteria > Acidobacteriota > Terriglobia > Bryobacterales > Bryobacteraceae > Bog-105. Next base: position 1,420,011 of record CAVROY010000008.1, read on the forward strand.
TTTAGACCCAGCGTGCGCGCCAGGGTCCGCACCAGCAGCGTCTTCGCCGTCCCCGGCAGGCCCGTCAATAGGCAGTGTCCGCCCACGAACAGCGAGATCAGCACGTGCTCGATGACTTCTTCCTGGCCTACGATCACTTTCCCCACTTCACGCCGGATCGCGGTCTGCGCCTCTTGAAAACGACCGATGCGGCTCTTGATTTCAGCCGTGTCGGCGACGGGTGCGGTCGTAAGGATTGACATTAGGGTTGACTCAATTCGAGAAGCAGTTGCTGCGCGGGCTTGAATTCCGGAGCCGCCTCGAGCGCCAGAATCACTTCGTCTCTCGCTTCATCCACCCGATGTGCCGCATTCAATGCTTTTGCAAGGTGGTAGTGCGCCCCCGCCATATCGGCGGGCTTCAGAGCGATCAACACGCGGAACTCACGAACCGCGCCGTTCGGATCGTTCGTATCCAGCAGCACATCTCCCAGCATTCGATGCAGCTCGGCATTCTCGGGATAGACGGAATTTATGTCTTTCAGCGTCTTTATGGCCTGCTGAAGCTGATGCATTTCCTGCTCGAGCCGCGCCAGTTTCGTGAGCGTCTCGACCTTCGTCCCGCCGGCCTCGCGATAAGCCTCTAATTCCGTTACTGCGGAATTTTCATCCTTCTTCGCCAGATAGAAGTCCGCCGTCAGTTCGTACACACTGTTGTTTCCTACATAGCCGCGGTAGTAATCGCGAACCTTGACCGCCTCGCGAAACGCATCGTCTTTTTTCCCGTTTTGCAGGTCCGCGTAAGCGGTAGTGATGCCTTGCTTCCATTGGTCGAAATGCTGTACCGTGCTGGCCGTCCGCTGATCCAGCCACGAGCGGAAATCCTTGTCAAACGCCGCCGGCGTCTCATGCAGATTGTCCTGAATGGCTTCCGCGGTCGTTTTCCGAGCCGCGTATGAATGCACCATCCCGAGCACTGCGTCGTCGCCCCACTTCTGCGCAATGTAATCGCAGATCTTGCCGGCCTCGAAATACGACACAATCACCTGGCTCGCATAATCTGGACGGACAAACCCTCGATCCAGTTCCAGCACCGGCAGCAGCTTCTTGTCTTTTAAGGCGCCGACAATCTCCGGCGTCAGGCGATCGCCCCACTCGGGCGAAGCCGCACCCTCCTCATGTACCGCCAGTCCCTCTGTAAACCAGCGCGGCACCAGGTTGTTTGTCGCAGTCAGGATATATACGTGGCTCAACTCGTGCCACATGGTGCTGGCCCAATTGAATTCTCCGGGAGGCCGCGCCGAAGGGCTGTCCATCGCCACCACCAGCCCGAACGTTACGCCCAACAGGCCACCCTGCCCCGGCAGCCCAAGCGTCCGCACCACGAAATCGTCGTGATTCGGATACACTTCCAACCGCACTCGAGCGGGTAACGTCATCTTGTATTTGCGCCGGTAGGTCGCGATCGCCTTTGCTAGCTCCGGTTCAATGTAGGGCCGCAACACGGCCGCTTCTTTTTTATCGAGCACCACTTCCGTCGTGCCCGTCTGGAATTGTTCGTAGTCCTTCAACGTGTCCAGAAAGCGCAGCGCATTTCTGGTCTGCGGGTTCGAGTGATGCGCATCAAAGCAGCGTTCCAGTTCCTCTTTTGCCGCGGCAGTTTCGCCCAATCGCATCAGATTGATACCCAACTGCGAGCGGGCCGCCCAGAGACTCGGGTCCAGCTCCAATGCCTTTCGGTCGTACGCGATCGCTTCCTTGTATCGCCGGTTAATCTCGAAGAAATGCGCACCGGTCGCGTAAGCCTCGCCGTATACCGGATTAACTTGCCGGATGCGGTCCATCCATTCCGATTGCGGCTTATCGCCAAGCCAATCCATCGAGGCCAGCACCGCCATCGCATCCAGCGCTTCGCTCGAAAGTTTCAACGCCTGCTGCGCTTCTTCAATCGCCGCTTTCGTGTCGTTATCCTCGAGCGCCAGATATGCCAAAAACTCGTGGGCTTCCGTCAATTTCGGATCGTGCGCCAGCGACTCGCGTGCCAGCTCCACGGCCTTTTTATCGAATCCTTGCGCCGCAACTCGCGCCAGCGCGAGATACGCGGGCGCATAGTTCGCATCTATCTCCAACGCTTCTTCAAACAGCTTTGCGGCATCCCCGGGCTGGTAATGGTCCAAGTACAATTGGCCCCATTCAACCCGCGCCGCCGCCGATTTCGGCTGTGCCTTCACCGCATTTCGGAATTCGTCGTTGGCCTCGAAATACCGGTCCACCCCCCAATACGCTTCCGCTCGAATCAGCGGATTTGAATCGCGCAATCGTGCTTCGAAGCACGCCCGTGCCTCGGGCCGCTTTCCATGGTGCGCGAGCGAGCGGCAATCGTCGATGGTAGCTGCCGCCGCCGCGGTCGCGAGAAAAAGCGTGAGTAAGTCTGCCCGTTTCACCGGTCGATCTCCGCCTGTGTTCGCGCCAGTTCCAGCAGCAGCGCAGTCAACTGCTGTTTGTATTCCTCTTCCGGCATGGCCGCCTTCTGGTACTTCAACCGGTCGATCTTCGCTTCCAGATCCTCTTTCCTAGCGACCAGCCGCTGCTTTTGCGGGGCGAGATTTCTAGCGCTTTCCGCTTGCGGGCGCATTAACGGGAAGGCGGATGCCAGCATCCCTTGTCCGTTTTCCGGCTTCGGATCCCGCACTGCCGTCGCGCTCCCCGTGTCCGTCAGCATGGCGTGCTCGGTTGCCAGCAGCTTGTCTTCCTCGAAATACGCATTCGTCTTCCGCTGCGCATAGGCAAAAGCCTCCAGTGCCGAAATCGTGCCGTTTTTATCGCTATCTGCCGCCGGATCGTGTAGCGCATCCACCCAATACCGCGCAAAAACGGGTGCATTCTTCTCGGTTCCCGATTTGGTCGCGGTGATGACGATCCGGTCCTTCCTGGCCAGCGCTGCAATCGACGCTCCGCTGCAGCTCGTCATATTCACCACTAATTGCCGTCTAGCCGGAACCGTGTTAAGCAACTGGGCCAGCTCTCCCGCCCTGATGTCCGGTCCCGGCAAGTTGAACTTGTAATCGATGTCATCGAACGTTCCGTGACCAATCATCAGGAATGCAAAGGAATCCTCGGGCTTCACCTCGCTCGCCAGTTCGGAAAGCGTCTGTTTCAGGCGCTCCCGCGTCGCCGCGCTCCCGCTCAGCGTCACCACGTGCGCATCCGGTCCATTGGCCTTGAATTGCCGGTCCAACTCGCCCGCCAGCTTTAAGAACTGCGCATCGTATTCCGGAGTGCCGCCCAATCCCGCCACCGTCACGTAATAATTCGCCGCTCCCAGGCTCGATGCGCAGCACAACGCAAGCACCGCCCATCTCATACGGCGCCCCATCGTCTTCGCAGCAGCCATTCCGCCGATTTCAAAATCAACACGGCCAGAAACACCGCCGGCATGTCCCACAATTCCTTCGTCTCATGCGAGGTAATGCCCGCTTCCGAGTACGAAATCTCGTCCGCCATTCGATGCGCATCCGCGGGCTTGTAGTACTGCCCGCCCGTCTCCTCTGCCAACTTCTGTAGAAGGTCGCGATTCTGCTCGCGATGGAAATTCTCGGCGACCCCATCTTCGCGCCGGAACGTCAGCGTGTCGCGGCCCAGCTGCTCAGCTCCGCGCTTGGCAGTAATTTCCGCGATGTACGATCCTGCCTGCGGAGCTGTCCACTCTGCCGCATACACGCCTTGGGTCAGCGGCTCCGGCCGAAGCGCCACCGTTTCCGCTGATCCATCCGGTCCGATAATCCGCGCCTCCACGTCCGCATCGCCCGCGGGCAAATACTTTCGATCGCGAACTTCGGCCCGCAACTCCATGCGGCCATCGTCCTCCAAATTCGGCTGTGGCGTGGACGCATCCACTTCCGATGGCGTTGCGCTCACCGTCCAGCGCAGCAATTGTCTCCAAAATGTTTCCTGGCTGAAATCGCCCACCGGCTGCTGCATCCGCCAGCGCCAGCTTCCCGCGGTCGCAAAGACAGCGGTGCGTCCGCGCCCATAATTCTCGGTCGTCAGCAAAGGCAGCCGCGTGCCTCCCGCATCCACGCGCGCCAGAACCACAGCGCCTGGCTTCGGCGTTCCGGCGTCCTGATAGTTCGCCAGATACGGCAACACTTCCCAATGCTGAACGCTCTTCTCCGGATCGTCTTCAATCCGGCAGATCAAACTCTTCTTGCCGGCATCCGTGAGTTCCGCCGCGACGAAGCTGCGCTGAAATGTGTTCTTTCGTGCCGGCAGGCTCACCGGAAGCAGTTCCGCGATTGGCGGAACGTTGTAGCCGCCATCTGCCAGTGCCCAGCGGCCCGCCAGAAACAGCAGCCCCCCTCCGCGCCGCTCCACGAACTGCTGAATGGCCTGCTGCTGCGTAGTCGTAAAGAAACTTGACTCGACGCTGCCCAGAACCAGCCCTTGGAACTGAAACAGGTCCTCGGCTTTACTCGGAAAACCGTCGGCCAGCTCATTCGGGTTCCCGATGCCCTGCCGGTAAATCTTGTTCTGTGTCGTTCTGAGCATCGACACCACTTGCACCGCTGGATCGTCTTCCACCGCCCGCCGCAAAAACTTGTATTCCCATCGCGGCTCGCCTTCGACATACAGAATTCGCCGCTTCGCATTGTCCACCGACACGACGCGCGTGAGCTGATTATTCTCTGTATTCGTTTCTCCCGGCAGCGGCTCGAGCTTCGCCTCGATATTCCGCACTCCCGATTTGCCCGCGTTGAACTCTATTGATTCCACCTGTTCGGCATCATCTGTCAACGTGATCTCGCGGCTCGCCAGCACTGCTCCTCCCTCACGTAAGACGAGCCGCGCGCGCTTTCCGCCGAACCCGTTCTGCCTCAGCGTCACTTGCGCTTGCAACCGGGAACCCGGAAGCGCCTTGGCGGGCGCGTCCAGCCCGTCCAGTTCGATATCATTCGAGAGCTGTTCCTTGCCAAAGCCCACCGTGCTGACCGGCAGCCGTCTGCGCCGCAGCTCCGAAATCGTTTCCGCGTCCACGCCGCCGGAATTATCGGCACCGTCGCTTAACAGCACAACTGCTCCGATAGGCAGCGTGGCCGCTTCGTCCGCCAGTTGGCGCAATCCTTTTCCAATTTGCGTAGCCGGTTGCATCGCGCAGAGCTGGTTCGGATCTTGAATTCGTTCGACGCCCGCTCCCAGCCGGTATAGCCGCACCTGGAAACGGTTTCCTAAATTCTTCAATAATCCGGAATCGAGCAGTTGGACGGCTTGCTGTTGGCGTGTATCGCCGGTGTCTTTCAGCGCCATGCTGCGGCTGTCGTCGATTACCACCGCGACGATGTTTTGCTGTGGCTTCAACGCCGTCACGCTGATCGCCGGTTGCCACAAAAGCAGCAACAGCAGCGCCACCATCGCGGATTCGAGCGCCCACAGCACGCCGGCTCGTAAGCCGCCGATCGAGGGCAGCAATCGCGCCCGTTTGCGCCACATGGCCACAGCCAGCATCGCCGCAGCACCGGCAATCGCAGCCGCTAACATCCATCGCGGCCACGCTCCCAACAGCACAAAGCTTCCCTTCGAAAATACGCTCTCGGGGTATTTGAAGAGAAAGTGGAACATGCGGGTGCCCGTTCAGTGCGTCATCGAGGAGGAAACCGGAGGATCTGGGCCGGGCCGGGACGCGACCCACGACGTGACAACGGCGCTCAGTAGCACCAAGCTGGGAGAAGTCGAAAGCAGCACGCCACGGAAGCGCATTACGTACTCAGCGCGAGGGCACTTCGTCTCCGCGCCCATGCTTTGGGAGACTCGCTTGGCGTCAGGATAGCACGCCTTCTTCCACTCGCATGTTGGAACGACGAATCCGCGCGAACTCGCGTTACCTGCGCTTTATTTCGTAGGACGAGCTTCGTCGAGAGCAACCCAGCGCCAGTTTTAAGGGCCACATACATCTCTCTCACTCCACATACATTTCTCTCACTAAGGGTAAATTCTGAGATCCTTGCTCCCCGGCTCTCTTTTTCGTAGGCTGAAGAGCATGGAACTGCTCACTCCTGATGAGATCGTTCGTTTGACGCCCCCGGAACGTCTGGCGCTCATCGCGCAGCTTTGGGATAGTCTCGAACATGAGCAGCTCCCCTTGACCAGTGCGCAGGAAGCGGAACTTGAACGCCGCCTCACTTCGCTCGATGAAGATAGGCGCAATAGTGTAACGTGGGCGTCCCTGAAAGCCGAACTTGAGCAGCGTTGCACGTAGTGTATTCGGTTATCTTCACTCAGGCCTCGCGCGCGGAGTTGATCGAGGCTCAGGATTGGTATGAAGGCGAAGCCAACGGGCTCGGCCGACGTTTCCGCCAAGCGATTGACGCGCTGGCTGAACGCATGAGCGAAAATCCCCGGCAGTTCCCCATCGTCTTTAAAAATGTTCGACGCGCCCTTTTGCGCCGCTTTCCGTACTCACTGTTTTTTGTCGTCGAAGATAATGACTTGATCGTGATTGCCTGTTTTCACGCCAGTCGCGATCCGTCACAGTGGGCAAAGCGGATCTGACTTCATTCCGCGCGAATTTTATCTCGGCTTAATCTGCTACAAATCCGCCTTACCCGCGCTTTATTTCTCCACCACCCAAGCCATCATCAAGCTGCCCGCTGTCGTCAAAAGGTACTGCTTCCCGTCCAATTCGTACGTTGTCGGCGCGGTCTGCATCCGGGCCCCGAGGTTCACATGCCAAAGCGTTTTACCAGTGCTCGGGTCGAGCGCTAATAAATTCTCCGCATTATCGGCTGTAAAGAGAAGATCGCCCGCGGTTGTCAGCATCCCGGCGCTGCCTTCGCCATCTCCAATCTCGTGTTTCCATCGAATCGCTCCGGTGTTATAGTCGATCGCCTCTATCAACGAGTTCGCCCATAAGTTGCGGTCCCGCCCCGACCAACCCTCCGGCTTGCCTTCAGCCGTCATATAGAAGATGCTCCACATTCGGCGCACGCTCACATAAAACAGCTTTGTCTGAGGGTCGAAGCTTGGCGCGAGCCAATTCGTCGCACCGTCGGAGCCTGGCGATACCAATGTGCCGTCGCGCTTCGGCTCTTTGGCTGGATTCGGAATCGGCTCGCCGCGCGAATCGATTCCTTTCGCCCAATTCGTCGGAATAAACGGCGCCGTCACGATGTGTTCGCCCGTCGTGCGGTCCAGTACGAAGAAATATCCGTTGCGGCTCGCCTGCGCCAGCAGCTTGCGATGTACGCCGCGATATTCATCGTCGAATAGCACCGGCGTCTGCACTGCGTCCCAATCGTGCGTATCGTGCGGCGACGCCTGAAAATGCCAATTCAGCTTCCCTGTGTCCGGGTTCAGTGAAACGATGGAGCACGTATACCAGTTCTCGCCCCGCCGGCCTTCGCCCGCCATCACTGGATTCGGATTCCCGACGCCCCAAAAGAGCTGGTTCAGCTCCGGATCGTAGGTGCCCGTCATCCAGGTCATGCCGCCGCCATGCGTAATCGCGTCCGAATCTGCCGGCCAGGTTTCCGATCCCGGTTCGCCCGACGCCGGTTCCGTATTCCATCGCCACTCGACTTTGCCGGTATCCGGCTGCACGGATTCCAAAAACCCGGGGATGTCCGTCACATCGCCCGAAACCCCGACAATTACGTGATCCCGAATCACCAGCGGTGACATCGTCGCGAAGTAACCGAGTTTCGGGTCGGCCAGCTCCACATCCCAATGCACCGATCCATCCTTCGCATTCAACGAAATCAAATGGCAGTCCGGCGTCTCGAAGTACAGCCAGTCGTGGTACATCCCGACGCCGCGATTCCCTATATGGTCTCCCGTCGATTCGCGAAAGTAATGCCAGACGATCCGGCCGGTTCGCGCATCCGCGGCCCACACGTTGTCAGGCGTGGTGAAGTACAGAATCCCGTTTACCGCAAGTGGAGTCGATTTGATCCCCACTCCCTGCGGTTGCATCAACCACGCCAGGGTGAGTTTATTGACATTTCCCCGATTGATTTGTGTCAGGCTGCTGTACCGCCGTCCTGAGTAATCGCCGTTGAAGGTCGGCCATTCGCCTCCCAACGGCTTCGTCAATAGTTGTGGATTCAATCCCTCGTCCGCGCCTCGGCCGATCACTGCCGCCGAGCACGCGAGCCACATTGCCAACGCGAGCCTCATCATGTCTATTTCAAGCTTTCGAGATACGCGAACAGGTTGTGTATGTCTGCATCTGTATACTTGCTCATCAACTCACGATGCGCCGCCAGCGGATCTTGAATCTCCACTCGAACCTCGTCCATCGGCCACGACCGGTACCAGCCGTCCTTGCACCGGATACCAATACTGAATTCGTCCTGATGCACCACTTCACCTGCAAAACGCTGGCCGTCCCGCAACGTCACAATGGCGGTCTTCGGCGCTTTCTTCTCCGAAGGAGCCAGCATCCGGTCCTGAAGCTCTAAAGCCGAATCCTTTTTCGCCAGTCCCGCCAGGTCCCCCGTCGCCGAATGGCAATGCGAGCATCCGCCCGCCCCATAAAAAAACGTCTTGCCTTCTTGCGCATTGCCCGTCAGCAGCTTCGCCACCGGATAATCGCGGCGCACGCCATTACTGTGCAGCGATGCAGCCAGTTGGTGATGGAGAAAGGCGACAATATCCGCAACCTCATCATCCTTGAGCGTGGTAAAGCTCGGCATGCCCTTGTCCGGTCTGCCATTGCGAATAAAGGGCCCCAGCAGGTTGCCGCGGTCGTCGCGCATCAGGATCGGCGAACGAAGTAAATCGGGCGCTCTCGCCCCCGTTGCATCGGAGCCATGACAGAATCCGCAGCTCGACTTGAATAAACTTTGTCCGCGCTGGACCGCTGCCGGGTCTTCGGTCGGCTGTTGCCGTGGCAGCGGCGTTGGCTGGTGTTCCTGCGCCAGAGCCAGCAGCGGTACGCAAACCGCCACGCACCACAAGCGGGAAAATCCCGCAAAATTAGGCATAGAAAATTCCAGTCTACGCGAGCGTTGTCCCGACTTCCGCTTCGCCCGCTTCCGCTGCGTGCTCTGCAGCCTGTTCCGCGGTTTCCGTCCCGCCGCTCTGCACTTGTTCCACGAAAAGCCGCAACTGCAGGCGCATTTCCTGAAGACTGTGCACGACGTAATCGGGGCAGCCCGATCCCAGCCGCTGCTTTACATTCTGCGCATCTGCGCTGGAGCCCCACAGCCCAATCATTACTTTCACCCCGGGCGAGCGCTGCCGTGTTCGCCTGCAAAGCGCGCGCGCGTGATTGATCGCGAATGGCGGCAGTGCCGAAATGATCAGTACGTCGGGCGCGGCTTGCGTAACTTTCTCGAGCACTTCCTCCACAAAACCGGCTCGTATGGTGTTTACCAGGAATCCTGCCTGCTCCAGAATCTGTGTCGCCATCACCCCGACGAATTCGTCCGCTTCGTCCCTGGCCGCTGCGCATACCGTCTTCAGTTGCTCTGCGCCTGGCACGGTGAAGGGCGCCGCCTCCGGTTGTGCCGCCCCGTTCTCGCCGATCTCTTCAATTAACTCGCGCGTTGTTTCGGAAATGATCCTCTGCCGGTCCTCTTCAAGCTGGTTTGCATGCCTATCCTGTTCGGCCAGGGAGAGCGCCGGGATCAGCACCGAATCGTACGTCTCGAGTGCCGTGTGTTCTTTCAGGTAATCGTCTATAACCGCTCGCGCCTCGTCTTCATCCATGGCGAGCAGCCGCTGATAATACAACGCGTGAGGCGGCAGCACTGGTTCGTCTCCCAGCAGGATGTACAGGAATTCGAGATGGGGAACATACCGGCCCAGCACGAACAGCAAAACGGTCAACGGTGTCGCGACCACCAGCCCGATAGGTCCCCACAGCATGGTCCAGAACGCAGCCGAAAAGAGAACCGCCAGAGACGAGATGCCGGTGCGTGTTGCATACAGCCACGGCTCGACGATCGAAGACATCGTCAACTCCACCACCGCAAACAGCGCCAGCGTCAGTAACGGTTTCTTCCAGCCGTCGAATACCGCCAGCGAAAGCAGAAACGGGCACAATCCCGCCGTCAGAGTGCCAACGTATGGAATGAATCGCAGAACCGCCCCCAGCGCGCCCCAGAACGCTGCATACGGCACGCCGATAATGTTGATGCCCACTCCCAGCAGCAACCCGAACGTGCAGTTCACCAGCGACTGGGTCAATAGATAGCGGCTGACGCGCGCCGCAACGTCGTCCATTGCGGTCGTCATCACGTTGATGCGTCCCTGGCCAAACAAACGGAACAGCCGATTGCGCAGATCGCCCCGCCTCACCAGGATGAATAGCGTCAGGATGATTACCGCCGCTGCCATCACAAAGAACGAAGCAACCGAGCTGCCGATCATCCCGAACGAATCGAAAACGCTCGGCTTCTCTTTCACCACCTGCACCGGCACGGGCGTGACCGCGGGCGCGCCGTTCGCTTTCTCGCGCACCCCGTCCGCCTGATTCGCCTGGTTGGCGCTGGCGTTGCTCGGCGCCAGTTCTGTCGCAATCTGACGAATGCTGTCGATCGCCCGCGCGAATTCGGAACCTGCCGGATTCCGCACCTTCTGCAGCTTCCTCTGAATGTTTTCCTGATACGAAGGCAGCCGGCTCACGATGTCGGAGAGCTGTTGCGCGCCGATCCAGATCATTCCCCCCGCCGCTGAAACCGTGACCAGCAGCACGATCACCACCGAGAGCACCCGGCCCAGCTTCAGCTTCTCCAGCCACCCCGCTGGATGTGCCAGCAGAAAGCTCAAAAGGATCGCAAGCGTAAGGGGAATAACAAGTTCTTTTCCCAGCCGCAGCGCGGCGATCACCGCAACCGCCGTAATCACGCGCAACAGCAGCGACGAGTCCGATCGCCGCTTTGGATAATTTGTCGTGCAGCCCTCCTGAATTATGGAGCGTCCACTCGAAAAATTGTTGCCAAAACTACGATCGGGTGCTCCAATCTATTCCCATTGTGACCAGGGATATACCGGCGCTCAGGCGGCTCAGGTCGTTCCTTCGGAAGCGGCTCGCTTGGCTCGCTGACGATGCCTGCCACTCATTCTTCCCGCAGAGCGATGGAAGGATCAACCCTGGTTGCCCGGTACGCGGGCGCGCAGCTCGCTGCCACGGAAACAGCCGTCCACAAGAGCGCAGCCGCGGCGTAGGTCGCGCCGTCGGTTGGGCTCAATCCGTAAAGAAAGCCGCGCAATAGATGGGTCAAGGCCAGCGAAAGTAACAAACCGGCCCCGACACCCGCCAGCGTGATCGTCAGGGCATCGCCGGTCACGAGCTGCAGCACATCGCGCCTTTGGGCACCCAGCGCCATGCGAACTCCAAATTCTCGCGTCCGCCGCTTGGCTGCGTATGCAATCACGCCGTACAACCCAACGGAGGCGATCAGCAGCGCCAGTATGCCGAATGCGCCCAGCAGCGAAGCTTCCCAGCGTGCCTGCCAGAGAGACTTGTCCATCTCATCCCTTAGAGCGTCGATCTCATAGATCCGCAGCCTGCCATCCACTCCGCGGAGTTCTTTGCGTAGCACCGAACCTAATCCCGCCGGATTGTATTCGGTCCGCATGATCAATGCCATGTATCCGGCGTAATGCTGCCCGAACGGATAAAACACGTACGGCTGGACGGAGGTATTGAGCGAAGCGTACTGCGCGTCTTTTGCAACGCCCACGACCTCGACCAGCTTGCCCTGTCCTTTCTCGCATCCATCGCCCACTCGGACGCGGTTTCCAACCGGGTTCTGCCCCGGCCAGTACCGGCGTGCCAGGGTTTCGTTCACAATCACAACGGCGGGCGCCGACGAGGTGTCGCTGCTCGTGAACTCACGGCCGCGGACCATCGGGATGCCGAACGTAGAGAAGTAATTGGAGCCGATAATGTTTGCGCCTGCCGTCGTCGATTCCGAAAAAGCGCCCGGTTTGTCCGGTACGACGCACTCGGACATCGTGAGCATAGGCGACGTATAGGAGAAAGTTGCGCTCCGTGCACCGGGCAGCGTGCGGGCGTGAGCGATGACGCGGCGGTAAAGCGCCATACCCGATATCTCATTGAACTCCGGTTTCGCAAGGTACAGTCTGGCGGAGAGCAATCTTCGCGCGTCGAAGCCGGGATCGATGCTGCTCGCCGTCCGGAGGGCTCTCAGGAAAAGCCCCGCCACGATCAGCAACACCAGCGAAAGCGTTACTTGCGCCACCACGCTGGCATTCCGCAGCGTAAGCGTGCGATTCCGCGAGAACGTCTCGTTTCCTTTGAGTGCAGGCACCAGATCCGGTCGGGACGCCTGCAGCGCAGGAATCAATCCGAATAGAAATGTCGTGACAACCGACGCAACCAACACGAATCCGAGCACTCGCCCATCGAGCGACAGACTTGCTCCCACCGCAACGTCTGATGGAGCGGACGAGAGTCCGCGCTCGAGGATTCGGTTCGTCCCCTGCGCCGCTGCCAATCCCGCCGTTGCGCCCATCATGCTCAGCAGCAGGCTCTCCAGCAGCATCTGCCGGCAAATTCGCCCTCGGCTGGCTCCGATCGCGATCCGGATCGACACTTCGCGCCGTCGCGTCACGCCACGCCCCAGCAATAGATTGGCCACATTCGCGCAACTGATCAGCAGCACCAGTCCAACCACCGCCGACAACAGCGTCAACAGTGGCGTAAGCATGCGGCGATAGCCTGGATCGGCCGTTCCCCGCGCAGTCTCTACTCGCAACGCGATTCGTCGCGCTTCCGGCCGTGGATAGTCGCGGCGTAACTGCACATCTACCGCGTTCAACTCGGCTTGGGCCTGCGCCGCGGTTACGCCTCGCCGCAGCCTGCCGAACAGCATCACCCGGCTCCCGACACGATCTTTTCTGATGCGGGCGCCGAATTCGTTATGTTGCGCGTATCGGACCAGTGGCACCCATACCGCCGTCTGGACTGGCATGGCCATGCCTTGGAAACCCTTCGGAGCCACGCCCATAACGGTGTACCATTGCGATTCCAGACGCACTTGTTTGCCGATCGCCTGCGGGTCGCCGCCAAAACGGCTCTGCCATGTCCGGTAGCTGATCACCGCAGGGAAGCCGGCTGCGCGCTCGTCTTCGGCCGCGAACCACCGCCCCAGCGCCGGCTTGACTTCCAGCACCGTCGCGTAATTGTAGGAGACAGCCTCGGCCAGAATCACCTGGCTGGTGTCGCCGACGTCGAGCGCGCTTTCGGTGGCCGTATCCGCGGCCAAACCCGAAAATAGCCTGGAGCTTTGCTGGAAATCCAAAAAGTCCGGATAGGAACACGGACGCCCATCGCCGCGATAGATACTAAGCACCCCGCCGCTGTTGGGCACCGCCAACGGTCGAAGCATCAGCGCATTCAGCAAGCTGAAAATCGACGTGTTCACGCCAATCCCAAGCGCCAGCGTCAGAACGGCGACGGCCGTGAAGCCGGGGTTCGACCACAATTGACGCAATCCGTACTTCAGGTCTTGCGAAAACATCTCTTTCATCTGACACCAGCCCGGCCGGCATTGTTCCGGTCGCCACGAACACTTTGACATCCTAGAGGTACCCTGTGAAGTCACTTCGGGCCTTCGAATCGGTCGGTCGCTTTCTGCGCGATCTTCGCTACGCCTCCCGCTCTTTGCGGAAGACCCCCGCCTATGCCGCCGCGGCGATTCTGACTCTGGCCCTAGGCATCGGAGCGAATACCGCGATCTTCAGCGCCCTGGACGGTGTCGTCCTGAAACCGCTGCCCTATCGCGAACCAGACCGCCTGGCGATCGTTGCGCTCTACAATCGCAGCCTCAAGTACGCGACCTATCTTTCTTACCCCGACTTTCTGGATTGGCAGCGCGATGCACGTTCCTTCGAGCAAATAGCCGCGTTTATGCCGGTCGGCTTTGACCTGACGAATCCCGGTTCGCCCGAGCACGTAGACGGTTACAAAGTCTCCTCCAATTTCTTCAGCACGCTGGGTGTGAACCTTGCCCTCGGACGTTCTTTTTCTGCTGCTGAAGATCGAATCGGAGGCATGCCCTCCGTGGTCATCGGAGATCGTCTCTGGCAACAGCGCTTTCACCGTAATCCCGCGGCCATCGGCAAATCTATTAGCTTGAACGGCACCGGCTATACGATCGTAGGCGTTCTGCCGCCCGCCTTTCGCTTCGAAAACCAGCCGGCCGATGTGTACGCCCCGATAGGCCGCGCCGACCCGCTGTTCCGCAGTGATCGCAGCATTCACGACACCCTCTGTGTCGCGCGCTTGCGAGAGGGCGTTGGCATAGGTCAGGCGCAGGCGGAAATGAATACGCTGCAGGAGCATATCGACGACCTCAACCCCCTCACAGAAAAAGGTGAGGGAACATCTATCGTTCCTCTGAAGCAAATTGTTATCGGCAATGTTGCCGAGACGCTTTTATTGCTGCTCGGAGCGGTTGGCCTGGTTTTGCTGGTTGCCTGCGCAAACGTCGCAAATTTATTGCTGGCGCGCTCAGCCTCACGCGCGCGCGAGTTCGCGGTTCGACGAGCGCTGGGCGCCAGCCGCATGCAAATCGTCCAGCAATTGATCACAGAGAGTGTGCTGCTGTCCTTCACGGGCGGGATTTTCGGCCTCGCGGTTGCAAAGTTTGGTCTGAACGCGGTCCTGGCGGCCGCTCCGGGCAGTCTGCCGCGCGTCGAAAATATCGGTGTAAACACGTCCGTCCTCCTGTTCGCGCTGGGCGTCTCCATCGCGGTTGGAATGTTATTCGGGCTCGTACCGGCGCTCGAGCATTCAAATACCGATCTCCAAGCGGGCATAAGAGAAGGAGGGCGCGGTTCGATCGCCAGCCATCGGCGTACGCAAGGTGTTCTCGTGATCGCGCAGGTTGCACTCACGCTGGTCCTGCTCTCGGGCGCCGGACTGCTCTTTCGCACCATCCACAACCTGTGGGCCGTCAACCCCGGGTTCCAAACGCAGCACGTCATTACGTTTCAAGTTGGACTCTCGCCTTCCATGACGCAAACTGCGTCAGCCACGCGCGCCACCTATCGACAACTCAGCGAGCGTTTCCGCCAGATTCCCGGCGTAGAGTCGGCCGGTATGACAGCGCTCGTGCCCCTGGGCCGAGGCGACAATTCCGGCCCGTTCTGGGTCGGCCCTCATCAGCCGGCGTCCCTGGCAGAGATCCCGCGTGCGCTCTATTATGCGACTGATCCCGATTACCCTCGCACCATGCAAATCCCGCTCCTGCGCGGCCGCTTTCTGACGCGGGCAGATACTCTCCATTCAGAACCAGTCATTCTCATCGACAGCCTAATGGCGCACAGCTATTTTTCTAATCGCGATGCTGTGGGTCAGAACATAACGATCCCTCATTGGGGTGGAGCTACGGCGGTCCCCGTTCGGATTGTCGGCGTTGTCGGTCACGTCGAACAGTATGGAATCGACGGCTCGAGAGGCGAGAAACCGCAGATTTACTACTCTTTCTATCAGCTTCCCGATGAGGCTTTACCCGTCTTTCGAAACGAGATCACATTTGCTGTCCGTACTCCGCTCAATCCTGCCGTTGTCTTGCCTGCCATCAAGAATGCAGTATATGGAGCGAGCGGCAATCAGCCGGTTTACAACATCCGCACCATGCGCGAACTCGTCTCGGCGTCGATGGCGCGCCAGCGCTTTCCGATGATTCTACTGGTTGCTTTCGCCGTTTTGGCCCTGGTGCTGGCGACTGTCGGAATTTACGGCGTGATCTCTTATTCGACGGCCCAACGTGTGCCGGAGATTGGAGTGCGCATGGCGCTAGGGGCGGAAAAGTGGGACGTTCTGCGGATGCTGATCGGGCAGGGCCTTCGACTTGCTCTTGCCGGCATCGTTATCGGCGCAGTGGCCGCCTTCATCCTCACCCGAGTGCTCTCGAGCTTTTCGCGCCTCCTCTACGGCGTGCGCGCCACCGATCCGTTGACGTTTCTAGCTGTCTCGATCTGTCTGATCGTTGCGGCTCTCTTGGCCTGCTATATTCCAGCTCGCCGTGCGGCACAGTTGGACCCCATGACCGCGCTTCGTCACGAGTAACATTTTCCGAAGCTGTTCTCTACATAACGTGGAATGAGATGCGCCGTTGCGCCTTAGGGCGTCCGGTCGGAACGCATGACTAGGAAATTTCATTACTTTCACCGCAAGGTTGAGCGGTGCAGGAGAAGGACTACTTGCGACAAGCACCTAACCATCTAGAGAATCGAGGGATATCGTTCAGGCAATTTCGTCACTGACGTCGGCTGAGACACGCGGCAAGAGAATAATGTGTCCTCCGGTTCCCAGATAATCTACCATGCAGGCCAGCGCCTGCATCAACCTACGGACCTTAACCGAAATCGCGCCTCGGTGGATGATCGACGACGATGGCCCTCCCGTCCGTGAGCGCTTTGACCGAATGGTGAACGCCACCTGGGACGATTGCTACCAATCCCGCTCGGACGATCTTCGCCACGCCGTCGACGGTCACCTCCAGCTCGCCCTCGATCACCTCATACACTTCCTCCTGCGGATGGAAGTGCTCGTGAATGGAGGCGCCGCGCGTGAAATCGTAGTGCGCGAACGTCATATTCGCCGAGTGGAAATACCGCCCGCGCCAACCGGGCAGGCGCTCAACGACAGGAAGGCTGTTGGTATCCACAAATGACATCGGAAGCTCCTGGACGAAATGGTCTCATGCTTCCAGCGCGCCCTCACTCTGCACTTTGATATATTTCGCTCCGGGAGTTTCAGCCATGCGAGCCTTCGTTAGTCTTGCGGTCCTCACTCTCTGCGCATCGCACACGCCTGCCGTTGCCCAATCCGCCGCCTACGTGCGCGTGAGTCAAGTCGGGTATGAAGCCGATCGTGGTCCGTTCCGCGCTTATCTGATGTCCACCGCCGCGGAATCCGGCGCGACGTTTCGCGTTCTCAATTCGCACGGAGCGACCGCGTATTCGGCCGCGATCGGCCCCTTGCTCGGTACCTGGAGCCACAGCAAAACGCTCATCTATCGGATCTACGCTCTCGATTTCAGCGTTCCTGCCTTCGAGACTTACTCGATTTCGGTCTCCGGTCCCGTGCCCGCCACTTCGCCCCGTTTTCCGGTCGATACGCGCGAAGCGCTCTACTCCGGTCTGCTCTTGAATTCCAAATCTTTCTATGAAACCGAACGCGACGGGCCCGATTACATTCCGAACGCGCTGCGCACTGCGCCGGGTCACCTCAACGATGAGCGCGCCACCGTCTATCAGACTCCGCCCTTAGACTACAACGATGAAATCGCGACTACCGCCGCGCCCCTCACGTCAACTGGGGCAGTTATCGATGCGGCAGGCGGCTGGTGGGACGCCGGCGATTACATGAAATACGTCGAAACCGTCAGTTACACGGTCGCGCTTCAGGAAATTGGCATTCGCGATTTTCCGAATCAAATGGGAACGGATGCTCCACGCAACCCTCCAGCGCCTCCCGATACCATTTCTTACGCCGGAACTTTCTCGGGATCGCCTTCCACTTCTAACTTCATCGGCGAGGCGGACTTCGGCATCCGTTTTCTGATGAAGATGTGGGATGACAAGTCCCGCACGCTGTACTATCAGGTCGGCAACAGCCAGGATTGGGCGAATTTTCCCAATCTCCTGAGCGACTACGATATCTGGCGTCTCCCGCAGGCCGACGACACCTGGGACGGATGCCACGCCGGCGCCCGGTTCATCTGCCATCGGCCGGCTTTTATCGCTGCACCGGGCGGCTCAAAAATCAGTCCCAATCTGGCGGGCCGCTTGACTGCCGATTTTGCCGTTTGCTATCAGCTCAATCGCTGGAGCCATCCGGATCTCGCCAACCGCTGCCTCAAGAATGCGCAAGATATTTTCGAGCTCGCGGATACGTCTTTTGCAGATCCCGCTGCCTCGGTCGATGCCGGAACATGCACCTCCGGATGCCTGCTCACCATCATTCCGTTCGACGGCTACCCCGAAACGGTTTGGGATGACGACATGGAGCTCGGCGCCACGGAACTCTATCTCGCCTTGCGCTGCGCTCGCGACAGCGGGAATATCCCCAACGCGTTGCCGCATTCCGATCCGATGCATTACCTGGCGCAAGCCGCACGTTTCGCCAAAAATTACATCGCCAGAATCTATAACACCGGCAACGCCGATACTCTCAATCTGTACGATGTCAGCGGCCTCGCGCACTTTGAGCTGTATCGCGCGCTCGCCCTCACTGGCGACCCGGCGAACTTAGACGTCACGGAATCCGGCATTCGCGATCAACTCCTGAAACAAGTCGGCGACGCCATCAGTCTCGCGAAATCCGATGCCTGGGGTTTCGGCGACCCGTGGAATAGCGATACCACTTCGCACGGCGCCGGCCTTTCCGTCATGGCCAGCGAAGCCCGCTATCTGACTGGCGCTCACGAATACGACACATACTCACAGAGATGGATGGCCAATGTTCTGGGAGCCAATGCCTGGGGATCGTCCTTCATCGTCGGCGACGGTTCCACCAGCTTTCCTAATTGCATCCAGCACCAGGTCGCAAATTTAGCGGGAGCGCTCGACGGAACTTCCGGTGGAACTCCTGTCCTGTGGGGCGCCGCTTCCGAAGGACCCGCCACGTCCGCCACATCCGGCGTCGTATCGGGTATGGTCCTTTGTCCCGCCAATGGGGCCGATCCCTTCCAGAAATTCAACGGCAACGACGGTCCGTATAAGGCCGCTCAAAAGGCCGTGTATCGGGACAACGTGCAGTCTTACAGCACCACCGAGCCCGCCATCGATCTCACTGCCACGTCATTCTTGATGTGGTCGTGGAGACTCGCCGATCGCCCCGCATCATTCTGAACCGCGCGTCACGCCCGCGGTTCCGTCGTGAAGCACCTGTGGCGTTGCTGCGCACGAGCGGGTGAATTGGGGCGTGATTCAGGCGGCGATTGGGGCCGGGTCGGGCGCCTGCACGGTGGAATTCGCGGCGAAGTATCGTTCTTTTTGCTCCTGGAGGCGAACTTCCGCTGTAACCACCTTGTAAGGATGGAGCTCGTTGCGTTGCGCGTGCTGTTCCTGGCGACGTTCTTCCTGGGCCTGCGCCCGTTTCTGCGAAGCAAAGCCAATCTCGGCTTGCCGCCTTTCTTTTCTTCTCTTTGCCAGTTCACTGGCGGCGCGCTGATAGGCTCGATCCTGAGCCGTCTGATAGCGGATGTACAAATCCAGGTCGGCGCGCACGCAGATTCCTTCTTGGCCCTTGGCGATATTTTCGTCCGTGCGCGGCTGCACCAGGAAGCAGGCTTCCTGGAGACGAACGGCGCGGTCCGACGTCCAGGTGTGGCGGACCATTTTGGCCACCAGCTCGCGTTCCACATCGTCAGCCGGCTGTTCGGCTTGCATATAGCGCTCGAGCAGGTCGTTGTACTCGGCCTGGCTTTCACATTCCAGCACTTTGAAGGTGCCGCACAGACCGTGCTTGCGGCCGTTTTGGGAGACCGTTTCCCGGCCTGTGTCCGTGCGGGGCCCGGTACTTTTTTGCGCATTGGCGCGGTTGGCGGCGAGCTGAGCTTTAGAAGGCATAGTTCTTAGTTACAAGACTAAGAACCATGAACTGTTTAGTGTTCCCGCTAAGTGCAAGGAGCGGTAAGGAGATCGAGTGTTTCGAACTTTTGTCACCCTCCCGAGCCCCGCGCGATAATGCGGCTTGAGATGCACAAGGGACGACGTTGCTCGGCTTTCTCGACTTTGCTGTCTCTCGTTTTCTTCAGTTCGCCAGGCAGCTTTGGTTTCAGGCAGGCGCCTTCGTCTGAGCCTGCTTTCCGGATGGATTCGGGCCAGAGGTTCGTTCGAATTCCGTTCGAGTTATATAGGGATGGCATCGTCCTGAAGGCACGTATCAACCACTCGAAGCCCATTCTGCTGATTCTCGATACCGGAGCTGGTCAGAACATTATCAATGAACGCTTATTTTCCGAACTGGGGCCGAAGCCGTTTGGAGCCTCGCATGTCAACGGCGGGGCAGGGAAGACGCAAGGGTATGCCGCGCAGAACGCAAGTATCGGCTTGCCGGGACTCGCTGTTTACAAGCAGCTTATTTTATCCGCGCCTATGGATGCTATGGCCGAAAGCGGCCGGGATATCAAAGGCCTGATTGGCACGCCGTTTCTACAGAACTTCGTTATTGAAATCGACTACGCGAAACAGGTGGTTACGTTCTACGACCCGACCGTTCGGAGTCTCTCGAACAATGCCGATGCGATTCCACTCACGGCACGAGATAACATTCCCTGTGCTGCTGCGGAAGTGTGGTTCGACGGAAAGCACAGTTTTTCGGCGGAGTTCTTCATCGATACAGGCCTGAACCGTATTTTCAATCTCAGCGAACGGTTCGCAACCGAGCACCAGTTCTTTTCTCTCGTTCCCAAAGCCAGAACCACCACAGGGCTCGGCGAGGCCATCGGCGGGAGCCTGACTTATATCGAAGCTCGCATCCCCAGTATCAAAATTGCCGGGCAGACCGTTCGCGATCCGATCGCCAGCGTTCCGGAAAACAGCCACGGTCTGTATGAGGAGCCGGGCGCCGCGGGCCTCTTGGGCGCGGAGCTCTTGGAAAGGTTTACGGTCACACTGGATTATCAATCTCAGAAGATGCTGCTGAACCAAACGCGAAGTTCAATGAGCCATTTGAAATTGACATCAGCGGTTTGGAGTTGCGAACGGAGCTGGGGCGTCCTCACGAGTTTGTTGTGCAGGCGGTGCTGCCTAGCTATCCAGCCGCGAAAGCGGGCATACAGCCAGACGACCACATCGTTGCCGTGGACGGCACGCCCGCGGATCGGCTGGAGTTAGATCAGGTGATCAAGATGTTTAAGATACCAAACCGAACCTACTTACTTGCCGTGAAGCGCGAGAGTCAAGATGTTAGCGTGAGGTTCGCGACTCACAAAGTCATCTAAGCGCAGTTCCAGCAATCGGATTTAAACCTTGGCCAAAGCCCGGGCGATGATCCGGCTCTTCTAAGCTCCCGCAACCGCGGGTTCCAAACAGGTGTTCCCCTTGACAGCCCGGCGCGGTAGTGTGTACTGTATTAGTTGTCTAGTACACCGCATTGCTGCTTCGTTTAAACCCATCTTCGGGAAGTCCGCTCTATCTCCAACTGATGGAGCAGGTGAAACACGCGATTGAGACAGGTGACTTGCGGGCTGGCGACCAGTTGCCGACAATTCGCAAGCTCGCCGAGGATTTGGTGATGAATCCGAACACCGTAGCGCGTGCGTACCGGGAACTTGAGCATGAAGGGATTATCGAACTCCGGCACGGTTTGGGAGCTTTTGTGAGTGAATCTGTTGTGGTCCGAACCAGAGAGATGCGAAAGGCACAAGGGATCGTGCAATCGGCAATTTCCCGGCTGGCATCACTACATCTCGGTGAAGACGAGATGAGGAGGCTGGTTGAGAACGAACTGGCGCTGCTCCGATCGGAGCAGGTAAAGAGGAGGTTTAATGAGTGATTTTGTGATTGAAACCGCCGGACTTCGGAAGTCCTTCAAAGGCGAAGCGGCCTTGAGCGGGCTCGACCTTCAAGTTCCTATGGGAAGCATTTTTGGTTTTCTCGGCCGCAATGGGGCCGGAAAGACCACCACGGTCAAGCTCTTAATGGGCATATTGAAGGCCGATGGTGGGCGTGCGAACGTATTTGGGCTGCCAGTATCCGATGACAGGAACTCGGTCGCTATCCGCCAGCGCATTGGCTTCGTCACTGAGGAGAAAGAACTCTATCCTTACATGACGGTACAGCAGGTAATTCAATTTACCCGCCCGTTTTTCACGAGGTGGCGCAGTGATCTCGAACAGCGGTATTTGCGAATGTTCGAATTGCCTTTAAACCGCAAGATCCCGGATCTCTCCAAAGGTATGCGATCGAAGCTGATGCTGTTACTCGCGATTTCACGCGGCGCGGAGCTTTTGATTTTGGACGAGCCAACTGACGGCCTCGATCCGGCCGTTGTGGAGGACGTACTCCGTGAACTTGTCGCATTCGCGGCTTCCGAAGGCATCACCATTTTCTTTTCATCGCATCAACTGGCTGAAGTCAACCAAATTGCGGATCATATTTCTATCATCGATCGTGGACGCACGGTCGTCAAAGGATCACTGGACGACTTGAAGGCCTGCTATAGAAGACTGCATATAATCCTCGAAAAGGAGCTCCGTACCGAGATTCGCTGGGTCGATGGAGTGGAGTACCTCCACCAAGACGGCCGCTCCATTTCGATATTGGCAAGCCGCAACGTAGAAGAACTTGTCGAGCAAGCGCGCTCCATACCGGGCACCTCGGTCGAGCAATTCCCCGTAACGCTTAAAGAGATTTTCCTGGAACACGTGAGGTCTAACTGATGCTTTGGATGAAGGCTTGGCTCGAGACAAGATGGCGCTTCCTGTACGCATTGGGCTTACCGCTGGCGATGCTTGCGCTTTTTGTGCTGGCCGGCGTAGGTACGACACAACCGGCGCCCACAATGATGATCACGATATCGTTCGCCTCGATTTTTGCAGCGATTTACCTGGCTGGCAGCGGCGTCAAAACACAATCAGCTTTTCAGATGACGAAAGGCCTTCATGGGTCCACTTATTACACGCTGTCACTACCAGTCAGCCGGCTTCGGCTGCTGGTCGTGAGGGTTGGTTGTGGGCTTTTGGAGACAATTGCCATAAATGCAATTGTTATTGGCTTGACTTGGAGTCTCTTTCGATTAGTACGAGCGAATTCGACGGCGCTGGATTTATCGAAAGCGATTCTGGCGGCCGCTGTCTGTACCGCTTGTATTTATTTCGTCTCTGTTTTCCTGGCTACCTTCTTAGAAGAGACGTGGCATATTTTCGGCAGTATGTTCTTCGTTGTAATTGCATGGTGGAGTCTCTCCCGCCTCTCGGTGGGACCCGCCCTCAACGTATTTCGTTTTCTGGGCGACGCCTCTCCTCTCGTCACGCACGCTTTGCCTTGGCCCGCAATGGGCATTTCCCTCCTTTCTTCGGCGATCCTCTTCCTGTGTGCTTTGAAGGTAGTGCAGTCTCGTGAGTACTGAGGCAATGAAAAACGTCTTTGCCTGACAGATACTCTAAAGGACCAACTTACTCATCTCTCAGCGCAATTACAGGATCGATATTCATCGCTCGTCTTGCCGGGACATAACAGGCGAATAGTGCAATGAAGAAGAGCGTCACAGCGACCAGGACAAACGTGAGCGGGTCGCTGGGCTTCACGCCGAACAGCATGTTCGACATCAGTTGCGTAAATCCCAGGGCCGCGATGGTGCCGATGCCGATTCCAAGCAGCGTCAAGCCGGCGCCGTCCGCCAGAATCATGCGCAACACCTCCAGCCGCTTGGCGCCCAATGCCATCCGCACCCCGATCTCCTGCGTACGCCGTCCGACCAAATACGACAACACGCCGTAAATCCCTATAGCAGCCAAGATCAGGGCAATTCCGGCGAAGACGGCGAGAAGCTCCATAGTGAAGCGTTTGCTCGCGATCGATCGCAAGACAACTTGCTCCATCGGCTCATTCTCGAAAACCACCAATCCGCGGTTGAATGAGAGAAGCCGCTGTCGAAGCGTTTCAAAATTCAGGGCGCCCGGGCTTTCGCCGCGTACGTACACGCTGACTCCTTGCGCCATATGGAGGGTATCTTTATCCGGAAGCTGCGCAATGGGCAGATACATCTGTGCATGCAGGGGTTTGGCGGCATCCGAATCCAGCCCCCACTGGTTGACATGGCCAACGATGCCGACGATCCGCGGTTTGGGCCGTTTGCTGCGTCTGGGAGAATCGTTGTCCAGGTCGAGATATTGACCGATCGGGTCTTGGCCGGGGAAATATGTTTCAGCCAGCGTCTGATCGATCACAGTGACGGCGGCGGAGTGCTCGTTGTCGCTATCAGCGAAGAAACGGCCGCGCTTTAGCGGAATCCGAAGCGTTTTGAGGTAGTCCGGTTCGACGACATACACGAGTGACATGGGCATATCGGTCACGTGCTGCGGTCTTGGCCTTCCAGCGAACCAGAAATGCCAGTCGTAATCGTCTTCCATGGGAGTAGAGCCCGAAGTCAGTGACGCTGCCTTCACCCCCGGAGCGGAGACCAGCCGATCATGTATCTGCCGGAAGAAGGCGCGGATGGCGGCTGGAGTTTCTTTTTGAAGCGATGGCTGCGGCGAGATTGCGAAGGTCAGGACGCCGCGCGGATTGAAACCGGGATCGACTCCCCAGAGAACAAATAAAGTGCGGATCATCAACCCGGCTCCGACTAGCAGCACCAGCGCCATGGCGATCTCCAGCACAACGAAAATACCTTGCGTGCGGCTGCGCGTTCCGGCCACCGTTCGTCCGCTCTCTTTCAGCGCTCCGGCAATCTTCGCCCGCCGTGTCTTCAACGCCGGCGCGAGCCCGAACACGAGGCCTGCGGCCAGGGAAACACAGACCGTAAAGAGCAGAACGCGGGCATCCAATCTGACCTCTTCCGCTCGCGGTATTGTCCGCGGTACGGCGGCAATAGCCGCAGCCGTCCCGAAATTAGCGAGTAACAGCCCCAGTCCCCCGCCGATCAGCGCCAACAGAATGCTTTCCGTCAGTAATTGCCGGACAATGCGCATCTGTCCGGCCCCGACCGCCAGCCGGATTGCAAACTCGCGCTGCCGTGACGTCGAGCGCGCCAGCAGCAGGTTCGCCACGTTGACACAGGAGATCAGCAGCACAAGCACGACGGCGCCCAGCAGAATCAGCAGCACCGGACGCATGTCGCCAACCATCTCTTCTTTCAACGGGATCAGGTTGGCTGTCTCGTTGTGGTCGACGTCGGGATACGTCGCCGCAAGTTGGCTCGACACCCGGTCCATATCCTGGCGGGCCTGTTCCAGTGTTACTCCGGGCTTGAGACGTCCAATGGCCTTCAGGCCCCAGCCTGCGCCGCGATCTGCATAAAATTCCGGCTCGTTATACTCCCCTACGGGCGTGTATATGTCGTTGAGAGAGGTACTGTCCTGGAAGTTCTCAATGCGGAGATGAAAGTTGGAAGGGACCACTCCAATGATCGTTCGCCCAATGCCATCGAGAATTAGCCGCTGGCCGATGATGTTTCGAGCCGAGCCGAATTTCCGTCTCCACAGCCCTTCCGAGATCATCGCTGTGGGATCAGCGCCGTGGCGGTCTTCTTCCTTGTTGAACGTTCGCCCGATCACCGGATTGACGCCGAGAATCTCAAAGAAACCGGCCGAGATCATTTCACCGTGCAGTTGTTCGGCGTCGCCCTCGTTGGAAAAATTGAACCCTGCCGTACGATACGCAGCCAGCGCCGAAAATGTACGGTTCATCCGCTGCCAGTCCAGAAAATTCGGATACGAGATGGACCCGTCCTTGAAATTCGGAATGATCTCGAACAGCGTGACGATACGGTTGGCGTCCGGGTACGGCAACGGATTCAACAGCACCCCGTTCACCACTGAAAAGATTGCCGTGTTCGCGCCAATTCCCAGCGCCAGTGTCAGGATCGCGGCTATTGCGAAAGACGGTGATTTCACCAGCGTCCGAAAGCCGTAATAGAGGTCCTGTCGCGCGGATTCCAGCCACGTGAACAGTTTCGCGTCGCGGCTCTCTTCGCTCGCTCGAACTCGATTTCCGAATTGAAGCCGTGCTCGTCGCTTCGCTTCCTCCGGCTGCATCCCTGACTCGACCAACTCCTCTGCGCGCGCGGCAATGTGGAACTCCTGCTCCGCTTCGATCTCCCGGCTGAGTCGGTCACCGTGAAACAGAGTGACAAAACGCGATAGTAAAGACATATTCCGCTCTTACGCCTCCCGCAAGACTCTTCCAATGGCGCTCGAGATGGTCCGCCAACGGTTTTCTTCCTGCTCGAGTTCCTTGATTCCCGCGCGTGTAATCGCATAGACTCGCGCTCGCCGGTTCTTTTCCGTTGTCGTCCATTCCGCCTTGATGAGCCCGGCCTCTTCCATGCGATGCAGCGCCGGATACAGCGATCCTTCTTCCACTCGCAGAATGTCCTGCGAAACCTGCTCGATATGGCTCGTCAGTCCGTAGCCGTGAAGCGGTCCTCTTCGGGCGAGGATCTTCAGCACCAGCAACGGAATGGAACCTTGGAAGGAATCTTGGCGAGCCATTGTGATCATAAGATTGCTGAGTAAGCAATCTATGTTTAGTATGGTTCCTGCTTAGCTTGGTGTCAAGTCAGGTGCCAAAGTGTGTCGTCAGCGCGCGATCACACTCTTTACACATTGACTTCGAGAAATTCGCTCGCGGTCGCCACAGCACGCATGCCTGGAGTCGTCACTTTGTTTGATCCGAAGCCAGCAGAGATATAGACTCGGCGTATGCGATTTGTGCTTTTGCTCGCATCAGCGAGGCGGCTCTCAGAAAGCAAATTGACGCATTGTTGCGGTGATGTTAGCAATTAAGAATCGCTGAAGTAAATCCATGAGGCTGCGGACTGCTCAAGGCAAGCTGAAGATTGAACACAGCATCATCGAGGGTTTGCGGCCGGTACTCGAGCGCCTGTTGAAGGACAACCCAGAAATACGGTCGATCATTCCCGGCGTCATCCGGCGCGTGAGAGATGCGCGCGGCGAGCCAAGGATTCGCGTAACTGTTTCAACAAGCAACGGCTGGAAAGCGATTGCGTTGAGCGCGGGCGCGCGCCAGGAACTCTTTATCAGTACCGCTCTGGCCAAAGAAGACGTGGAGATAGCAATTCGGGCAGCTCTGGCTTGATCATTGCTTCTTAGAAGGGGAGGCACATAGTCATCCAGGCTGCGGGTGGCGGGTCCACGAACTCCGATATGCTGGTCGTATGCTGGATTCCAACGAGATAACCGAATCCGCTCCGCTTCCCGATTACAGCAAGGACGGCGTAGACTTAACCCTTATTCGCTGGATGCTGTCGCTCACTCCCGCGCAACGTCTCGAATTTTTGCAACAACGAATCGCCGATGTTTTGGCGATCCGTGCTCTGAATGCAGAAAAGTAATCTGCTTGAAATTTTGCGCAAGCTGGAGGCGAGCAAATCTGAATTTATCGTCGTCGGCGGTGTGGCAGCTGTCCTGAACGGCGCCCCCATCCAGACGTACGACATAGACATCGTTTACTCCCGGAGCCCCGAAAACATTCAACGCTTACTTACGTTGCTCGAATCGGTTGACGCCGTGTTCCGCATGCAACCTGAGCGCCGGTTGCGACCCACCGCCAGCCATTTGTCCCATGGCATTCATCTGAACCTCCTCACTGCTAGCGGTCCTTTGGACTTACTTGCCACCATTGGGAAGAGTCTCGCTTATGAAGATCTCCTTCCGCATTCATCGATGCTGGAGATTGGTGAGGGAATCCGCATACTGGTTCTTAATCTCGAAACCCTGATCACAATAAAGGAAGAATTAGCGGGGGACAAAGATATCGCCGTCCTTCCCATTCTTCGTCAGACGCTCAACGAATCGAGGAAGAACTGAACGCGTTCAAGTTTCTCTTGACTTGCTAATCAAAGCACACGTATACTGATCTTGAACACGTTCAAAAGCGAGGTGTATGCCACCTTCCAGCAAGCCTTCGGTTACCAAGGCCGAGGAGACGCGCTCGCGGATATTAGCGGCAGCCCTGGAGCTGTTTCGCCGCCGCGGCTTCGATGAAACCACCATGCGCGAAATCGCTACCGAGGCGGGCGTAGCCCTCGGCTCGGCCTACTACTATTTCGCGTCGAAAGAAGCTCTCGTGATGGCCTTCTATGCGAAGGCCAGCCAAGAGATGACGGCGCAGATTGAAACACGCCTTACCGAGGCGAAGGGCCTGGAGAGCCGGCTGCGCGCCATCTTAGACGTAAAGTTCGAATACTTTGCGCCCAATCGCCTGTTTCTCGGCGCGCTCTCCCGGCATGCGGCCGACCCGCACAATCCACTCTCGCCTTTCAGCAAGGAGACCGCGCACATCCGCGAGCTCGACCTGAAGCGCTTCGACGCGGCGCTGGCAGGAAGCCGGACAGCTATGCCGAAAGACATTGCATCGTATTTGCCGAGTGTGCTTTGGCTATATCAAATGGGGCTCATTCTGTTCTGGATCTCCGACCGCTCGCCCAACCAAATCCGAACGCGGCAACTACGTGACAAGAGTCTTTCGGTACTTGTGACCGCTCTTAAGCTGGCCCGCTTTCCCTTGCTCCGGCCGTTGCGGAAGAAGATTGTCGAGCTGCTGACCACCATCCAGGCGGACACGTATGACGCTTAGCCTGCTACTCCCGCGCACCGCGATTGCGTTGGTCTGGATTTATCAAGGATTTTGGTGCAAGCTGCTCGGCCACGCGCCACACCATCGGAACGTTGTGGAGACGGTTCCGTTTTTCAACTCTTCCCGGGCGCGCCAAGCCTTGCTTCTTCTAGGGCTTATCGAGTGTGTTCTGGCAGCGTGGGTCTTATCCGGATTCCGAGCGCGCGAAGCGGCACTGATGCAAACAGTTCTGCTGGTATCCATGAACACCGCGGGCCTGTTATGGGCGCGCAGCCAGATACCCGATCCAGTGGGCATGTTGCTCCAGAATTTTGTTTTTCTACTACTCGCCTGGGTAGCTGCAGGGCAGCTTGGTTTCTATGCAGGCGTTTAGTTCACCGATGGCGACGCCTTGGCAGGCGGGTTCTTTTCGAGGGTGCAGGCAGGAACTGCTCTTTGGCGCAATGTACGAGGATTCTGCGATCGAGTTAGAAGCCGTCGCGCCGTTCAGCCGGGTGTTTTGCATTGCCTCCGCAGGTTGCACAGCTCGCGCGCTCGCCGCTGCGGGGCACGATGTCACGGCAGTGGATATCAATCCGCAGCAGATCCTCTACGCACAGGCGCGCTCGGCCGGGGGACCGATGGTTGAAGGAGCCGCCGAACGACTGCTTGGTCGGGCGCGCACGCTCTTTCCTCTACTCGGCTGGACTGAGAGCCGGCGGCGTAAGTTCCTCTCGATGCGCGACCCTTTCGAGCAACTTTATTATTGGCACAGGACACTTAATTCCAAGCGATGGCATATAGCCGTCGATACCGTTTTGTCAGCCCGGCTGCTCCGACTTGTGTACGCGAGTCCGTTCGTAGCCTCCTTGCCTCCCCACTTCGGACCGATTGTTCGCGCCAGGTTGGAGCGTGCCTGGGCGAATCACGCAAACGATTCCAATCCGTATGCCTGGCGGCTGTTCTTAGGCGAAACGAAACGGATAGCCGAGCCGCCCACGCCGGCAATTCGCTTCGTGTGTGCGGACGCAGCTACCTACCTGGATGCATGCGAGCCCGCGAGCTTCGATGCGTTCTCGTTGTCCAACATCGTCGATGGCGCGCCGTCATTCTACAGGCAGCACTTGTGCAGTGCCATAAAGCACGCCGCCGCGGCGGAGGCAATCGTGGTCACGCGCAGCTTCGCAGAGCCTGCTACTAGTGACAACAACCTGGCGGCACGCGATCGGTCGTTGCTCTGGGGCACTGTTCAGGTCACTCGGGCGAGAGATCTATGCTCCACCTTTTGAAGCGTCATCCGTTTCCGGTGAAGGCATTCTTTCGGCACTCGTTGGTTCTGACATACGCGTTTCCACGCGACCTCTTGCAGCCGCTACTTCCGCCCGGGCTGGCTCTCGACACTTACGGCGAGTATGGGTTTCTTGCGATCGCCTTGGTTCAGGCGGAACGACTGCGCCCGAGCTTCGCACCCGCCGCGCTGGGTCGCGATTTCATCCTGAGCGGTTACCGGATCTTCGTGCGGCTAGGCAACCGCGCCAGTTCCTTACGCGGCCTGCGAATTCTGCGAAGCGATACCAACCGGCGATGGATGGCGACCGCCGGAAATCTGCTCACCCACTATCAATACCGTTTGTGTGAAGCGGAACTGAAGGAGCGCCCGGGCGAAATCGAGTGGCATATTCGAACGCCGCGCCAGGAGGCCGATCTGCGAGTGATTGCATATACCGATGATGGACCGGCGCTTCTACCCGCTGGATCGCCGTTTCTCAACGTCAAAGACGCGCGGAGATTTGCAGGGCCATTGCCGTACACCTTCGACTATGAACCGGAGACTCACTCCATCATTCGCATTCAGGGCGTCCGGCAACACTGGGATCCAAAACCCGTTAGGGTTGAGGTTTTCCAAAACACGTTTCTGCACCAGGAGCCCTTCTGCCGCGCCACGGCGATCCTGGCAAACGCGTTCCATGTGCACGATATCCCCTATCGATGGAATCGCGGGATACGCACTCCCCTGGAGGCAACATGACCAGCATTCCGGATGGCGCGCCTTATCAGGGGCTTCTGCGGATCTTCACGTACAACAGGCCGTTTTATCTGCGCACGGTTGCAGCGACGATTGCGGCGATCGTTCTTTCGGCATGGCTGCCTCCGGCCATCCGCACTTTAGTCCTGCTTGGTACGGGAACCGCAGTTTTCTGGACCTGCTCCTCGCTCCTGGTCTCGCACTACGTCTATGATCGATCCGGATTGTACGGACTCCGCTGGCTCCAGGAGTGCCTATCGCAATCGCCAATGCGTTGGATCAACATCCATTCAGGTATCGATGAAGTCAGCCTCACTATTGGCTCGATGTTTCCCGGTTCCGAGGGGCAGGTTATCGACATTTACGATCCGCGTGAAATGACCGAACCTTCCATCCAGCGCGCACGCCAGCTAGCAGGCGTCTCATCGGCATCCGCGGACCGCCAAACGCTGCCCGCACCGGACCAGGAGTTCGAGGCTGCGTTCCTGGTCTTCGCCGCGCACGAACTCCGGCATCATGAAGCTCGCGTGCGACTCCTCCGGGAAGTCGCGCGGGTGCTGCGCGTTGGAGGGGAACTGGTTCTGGTGGAACACTTGCGCGATTGGGCAAACTTCTTCGCATTCGGTCCCGGGTTCCTCCACTTTTTTTCTGCGCGCACATGGCGAAATGCGGCAAATGCAGCCGGCATGCCGATACGGCTGCACCGTACCGTGACACCGTTCGTTCACGTATTCGTCTTGCAAAGGCAGTGATGAATATTTACCTTCACTTGAAAGTAGCCGGAGCGCTGCTGCTCGTTCTGGGTGCCGCGCACCCTATGTTTGGCCGCTACTTCAAATGGGAAAAGGAGTTGGCACAACTATCTCTGCTGACACGGCAGATCTTCCTGGTGCATTGCTTCTTCATCTCGCTATTGGTCGTTTTGATCGGCGCTTGCTCCTTGTTTTACACGAATGCCTTGGTCGGATCGGGAACTTTAAGCCGGGTTGTGCTGACGGGTTTCGTCGTGTTCTGGTTTATTCGATTGGTTTTCCAACTCTTCGTGTATGATTCAGCGATCTGGCGAGGACGGCGGTTCTTCACGGTCATGCACGTGGTTTTTTCGATCTTCTGGAGTTACGTTGTGCTCATCTACGGCGCTGCGTTGCGCGTGGCATCAAAGGGCTAATTGAACTGCGCAAGATCGCGTATCTCAATTTACGTATTTGCGAAGCAGTTTATCCACTTCCTCATAGCCTGATGGGATCTCGATGCCCGCGACGGTCGCGCCCGCCGCAAGCAGCGCTTCTACCGATTCGGGCGAACGCAATCTTTTCCAATAGGAATCGACGCACGCTTTGACTGCCAGCGCCAGGGCCGTGCGCCCTTTAGCATCAAGAGCGTTCACCGGCGCGCCGCGCTCGATCAATTCCTTTACGGCAGAGTGCCTCGCACGCCACGCGCCAACATGCAACGCCGTGCTGTCCTTCGCGATGTCGAAGTAGGCATCGCCCTCTCTGTAGAGCGAGGCGACACCGACCCCGAACTCGAGCAGGCAGCGGAGGCCTTCAACATTGCCATTTCCGGCGAACTCGGCGAGCACGCGTCCACCGTCTGCGAGCAACTGTTGGGCGAGCTGAGGATCCCCCACCGTGATGCTATCGATCGCCTTGCGATCGCCGGTTGCACACGCCGCAATCAGCCTGTCCACGCCGTCGAGATCGAGAGCAATGCCGCGCTGCTTGAAAAGGATCAGCACGTCGCCGCGCCCTCTGTGCGCTGCCAATGAGATTGCCGATCTGCCATCGCGCGTGTTCTTCACCGCGGGATCGGCTCCGTAATCTAATAACGACCCGATCGTTATCAAGCTATTGTCGCGGCGCAGAGCATGATGCAGTGCGTTGTCCCCGAACCTGGTCACAATGTTCGGATTCGCGCCGTGTTCCAGCACGAGACGAACGCCTTCTTCGTCGTGCCAGTCGGTTTTGCGTAGAAGCATGCAGGTAAGGCTGGTTTCATTTAGCCGGCCGCTCTCCAGGAGGATCTTCACGATCTCGTTATCGCGGCCTTCCGGCACGTGATAAGGGGTCTCCTCGTCGTTCGGATCGGCTCCGCGCGCTAGAAGCAGGCGTGTCAGCTCCGCATGCCGCGCGATGCCCGCCGCGCCGTAGATGGCGCTTTCCCAAGTCGGGCGCGGATTCGGGTGATCGATCATTTCTGTCCAGCCAGTGTTTGCGCTGGCCCCGGCGTGCAGCAGAGCCCGAGCGGTGCGCACGAACAGCTCTGAGCGGGTTTGGTCTATCCGCAGGTATCTCGAAAAACAGAGATAGGTCAGCGCGTCCCACGCGTGCGGACCTCCCTTAGCAGTGGCGCTTTGCGGATCGCGGGACAGAAAGCGGCGCACGGCGGCTTCATCCCCGAGAATGGCAGCGGTGTAAACATTGCTTTCGGCGACCCGCGGGTAACGGGCCAGAATCGTTTCGGCATGCTCCAGAGTGCCCGAACCATGCCAGGTGTGCCGGGGCACGCAAGCCATTTCGATGAAGGTAGCCACTGGATCCTTTAGGGAACCAACAGAACGAATCCGATTGACCGTCTCGATGTGGTCTGCAAATTTCGGCCAACTCTCGAAGCCATGCTCGCGCGCAAGAATCAATTGCGCGTCGGTATGGCTGATCTTCATTGCCCGAATTTCCGGCTCCGGTAGTTTGTGAAAGCGGGGATGGTGCCGCCTGACGCGAGCGAGCGCGGCGGGAAGGCCGCGACCGCAATCTCTTACGAGCCCTTTGGCCTGTTTTTTATATTGCTCGAGGTTCGGACGGGCGGGTAAATCTCTCTCTGGCACACGAAGCTCCTTTCATTGCTTGCCTGGAGTCCGCACGAGTCAGGCGGGAAAGAAGATTCGTAGAATCGTAGTGCTGAAGGTGGGCACGGCCCTTTCCGCGGACTGGATGCGCCCTTCGCGCTCAAGTCCACAGTACCGAAATTGGAAAGCACCGTCAACCCGGAGGTTGAGCCGGTCGCCTATTCATTCCGCAGCGCTTCCATCGGATCGATCCGCGAGGCGCGCCAGGCCGGAGCATAACCGGCCGCCAATGCGCATACCGCCAGGATGGTCGCGGAGAGCCCGAATACGACAAGATCATTGGGGCGCACGCCGAAAAGAAACGATGCCACAAATCGCGCCGACTCCCAAGCAATGCTGAGGCCGATCGCCACTCCGATCCACAACAGCGCGAGCACTTCCCTCAGCACCATCCAGACCACTCTTCCACGTTGCGCACCCAGCGCAATGCGAATCCCGATTTCGTTTGTGCGGCGCGCGACCGTGTAGGCCATCGTTCCATACAAACCGACGCACGCAATCAGTAATGCCAGCAGCGCAAAGCAGGTACACAGATTCGCAAAAGTGCGCTCGGGCGCGATGGTCGAGTCGATATAGCGTACCTGCGTTCCAAGATCGGCAACGGGCACGCGTGGGTTTGCCTGATGCACAATCTGGCGGACTGTGTTCGCAAGTGCGAGAGGATCGCCCACTGTGCGGATTTCGTAGTACATGCCGGTGATGAGCCATGCCGGCGGCTGCGACCACGGAATATAAACGACCGGCGGGATCTCGCGCGTCAGTGACGAGTAGAGGGTGTTCTTCGCTACACCGACGATTTGGACATTCAGCGGTTTTTTGTCGTCAAACCCGAAGTGTTGGCCGATCGGGCTGCGGCCCGAAAAGAATTTCTTCGCGAACACTTCATTCACCACCGCCACCGGCGGAGCGTTTGCCGTATCCTGTTCGCCGATCGGGCGCCCGAGCAAAATCGGAGTCTGCATCGTTTCAAAGAAAGAGGGTCCGACAATCGTTACGCTTGTGGAAGGTCCGCCTTCCCGCTGCGCCGGCACGCCCGGAAGCGAGAAACTGTCGGAATTGGATGACCCCGCCACCAGCGGCATGTCCGTCATGGTCGCGGCGCGCACGCCCGGTGTATTCGCGAAACGCTTGCGCAGAGACTCGTAAAATCTTGCGCCGCCTGCTTGGTCATAACCGGCCTGCGTCGCATCCAGCGTGAACAGTAACAATTTTTCCTTGTTGAAGCCAATCGAAATCGAGTGCAGCTTGTTGAGGGTCGTTACGAACAGCCCGGCTGCGATCACCAGCAGCAGCGATAACGCGATTTGTCCCGCCACGAGCACGTGGCTCAGTCCGAAAGGCAAGCCCCAGCGCCGCCTCCGAGCTTCCGCCACGCGCGACTCCTTCAGCACCGGCGCCACATCCACCTTCGTGGCCTGAATGGCGGGAGCGAGGCCGAACACCAGGCCGGTGATGACCGATACCGCTACTGCGAAGAGCAGGATTCGAATATCGATTCGAGCACGTAACGTGAAATTTTCGCTGCCATTGGCCAACAACCACGTGAGGAAACGGATCCCGAACCCAGTCACAAACAGGCCCAGCACGCCTCCCAAAATCGCCAGCAGAACGCTCTCGGTGAGAAGCTGCCGCACAATCCGCCATCGCCCCGCGCCCAGGCTGATCCGGACCGCGATCTCGCGACGTCGCGCCGTTGCGCGTGACAGCAGCAGATTGGCGATATTGGCACAGGCGATCGCCAGGATCAGTCCGGTCATTGCCATCAGGACATACAGCGGCTTGGAGTACCGGCGTCTGAGCGAATCGATACCCGAACCGCCTTCCTGCAGCCACAGTTCGGGAAGATTCGCCCGTTCCTTGGCATTGCTTGCCGTGGAGGCAGCGAACACGTGAAATTGGCCTGCCATCGAAGCCTCGGCCTGCCGCAGCGTGACGCCAGGTCGTAGACGGCCCATCATTTCGACCCAGTAATTGTCGCGCTCATGAAACCAGTCGCCGCTCTTGGCTCTTGGATCGAGGTAGCCCACAGAACGCAGCGGCAGGAAAACATCCGGCGAGCTGCGCGGGTTAACGCCGTAGAACTCAGGCGCCGTCACGCCTGCGATGGTGAAAAGGTGCCGGTTCACGAGAATTTTTTGTCCTACCGCGTTGGAGGCTCCATGAAAGCGCGCCTGCCACAGTCGATAGCCGATCACGGCGACGGCCGCAGCCCCGGCGCGCTCGTCGTCCTTGCCGATCAGTCTTCCAAGCGTGGGCGGCGCGCCGATGCCGCTGAAATAATTTCCGGCAACGTACTCTCCCCCTCCAAGGAACGCCTGGTTGCCGACCACAAGATTCAGACGCCCGGCGTCTGCAAACGCGAATAATGCCGACAACGTGTCGGTGTGATCGCGAAGAGATTCCCAGGCTGGATACGGAAATGTTCCCGAAACGCTGATTCCTCCCGCGGCTTCATAGCCGTCCCCGTGCCGCGAATGCGCAACCTTGGGCCAGCCTTTCGAGCGCCAGTTCACGACTACCAGGTTCTGCGGATCTGGAATCGGCAGCGCCCGCATCATAATGGCGTCCAGAAAGCTGTAGATTGCAGTGTTCGCGCCAATCCCCAGCGCGAGCGAAAGCAATGCGGTCAACGTGAAAACCGGTGATTTCCTGAGAGCCCGCAAAGCAAACGCCAGGTCTCGCGTGAGCTCCTCAATGAAATTGGTCCGTCGCATATCGCGGCACTGCTCCTTGGTCAGGCTGACTGTTCCGAACTCGCGTCTCGCAGCAAGGAACGCTTCGGATTCGCTCATGCCTGCTGCCATTTGCTCTTTAGCCAATTGCTCGATGTGGAGTTCGATTTCCCGTTGCAGCTCCGCTTCCGCACGCGATCGGCGAAACAATGAGCGTAACCGGCGGACGAAAATACGGCCGAATCGCATGATTCCTCCCGCTAGGCGTTTTGAATCAGGAGCTGCACGGCGGACGACAGCCGGTCCCAGCTCTGAAGCTCGCGCTCCAATTGCTTCTTGCCTTGACGCGTGAGTGAATAGACCTTTGCCGGACGGCCCAGATCGGAATCTTTCCATTCCGCGTCGATCCAGCCCTGTTGCTCGAGCCGATGCAGCGCCGGATAGAGCGATCCTTGACCGACCGCCAACACATCGCCCGAGAGGAGCTGGATGCGTTTCGCAATGCCCCAGCCGTGCAGCGGTTCCCGGGCAATAGTCTTCAGGATCAGCAGGTCCAACGTCCCCTGCAGCAGATCGGAAGGCTTCGGCATGTGTTGAACACCTCGATTATCGACAATATACCTCGATCATCGACAATGTGCAAGCCCCAGGCAAACCTCCTTCGAGTCTCGACTCGGTCGGATCGTATCCTGCAGGTATGGGCAATCAGATGGTGCAAACCGGCAATGCCTTGAATCCGGAACAAAGCAATGAAAATGTAGAGAGAATTTACGTCGAATGGGACGCGGCGCTCGCACGTCTTGAAGAGTTACCTCCCGAGCGACTGGACGAAGGAGTGGAATCTCTGCTGAGCCTGTATGCCAAAGACGCTGTTATAGAGAGCCC
Organism: uncultured Acidobacteriaceae bacterium; assembly: GCA_963722935.1. Classification (GTDB taxonomy): domain Bacteria; phylum Acidobacteriota; class Terriglobia; order Bryobacterales; family Bryobacteraceae; genus Bog-105. Next base: position 1,456,644 of record CAVROY010000008.1, read on the forward strand.
GCTCATTCCTCATCTCATGAAAGTGGAGCGCGGCATCTGCCGCGGACATCAGGAAATGAGGCCATTCTTCCGCGAGGTTGGCCGTCGAAAACCCAGCCTCCGAAAGTACTACCGCGCTGGATATTTAACAGACGGAAAAAGATTGATTTGGGAATATCCACGGGCCAAGCCGGATGGTGAACAGATGGATTTTGTCGAAGCGATGGAACTCAACGACGAAGGCCTGATTCAGCGCCACTGCGTGTACTGGGGCTGGCGAGGTGTCCAGGTGATGCTCAACGACGCTTACCGCCGTTAGCGAGCCGGGGCCCGGGTGACACGCTCCTCATTCGAGTACAAACGAGCTTTCGGAAAATCATACGGCGTAGATAGAATTCCTGCACGCTTACGCCTCAGCCTCTTTCACGCGAGATGCGGCGATACGCATTAGCTGCTTCATTCGACCAATCTCGGCCTGCAACTGCCGGCGCCCCTCGAGCGTCAGTTGGTAGGCCTGTTTATCTCTCGATTTGTCCTTTTGCTGAAACCGCTCAATCAATCCATCTTCAAGTAGTCTGCGTAACGCGCCATAGAGAGTTCCGGTGCTTAACAGGACACGCTTGTTGCTCATCCGCTGAATATCCTGCATGAGTGCATATCCGTGTCGAGGCTGATCGGCCAAGCTGGCCAAAATCAGAAAGACCGGCTCAGTTAGCGGCCTGCTCTCCTGGACCTCAGGATCGCTGACGACATGTCGCATACCGGCATATTACCCTTACTTTGAAAATGTGTCAAGCACGAAGGTCGGGATCCGAAGCGTACTGTCTCCAGCTTTGTCAGGAATTAGCCGTCATCGTCGCGACCCGCGCAGCTTGCATCAGAAGGTAATTGCGCTCAGGCAGATTCACTGTTTTGCCAGCGGCCGCGCGGTAGTATTGCACCGCGGCTTGCGAATCACCAGCCATTTCCAGCAGATGTGCGCGGACGGCATCGATCCGGTGGTGTTCGGCCATTCGCGGCTCTCCTTTGAGCACGTCCAGCAGATTCAAACCCTCTTTCGGGCCATGCACCATAGCTGCCGCGATTGCGTGATTCAACATCACCATCGGATTGTCCGACATACGTTTCAGTAACTCGTACAACGCCAGTATCTGAAGCCAATCCGTATCTTCGGGGCGCGCGGCTTCATCGTGAACAGCGGCTATCGCAGCTTGCAATTGATAGGGCCCGACAGAGCCTTTCGGCAGTGCGGCTGAGAGCAGTGCGACCCCTTCCGCGATCTGCCCTCGATCCCAAAGCGTCCTATTCTGCTGCGAAAGCGGAATCAATTCATCGTTCAAGCCGGTTCGGGCATGCCGGCGCGCGTCGGTCAACAGCATTAGCGCAAGCAGCCCCGCGACTTCCGTATTCTCGGGTTGCAGACGGAGGACCATGCGCGTCAGGCGTATCCCCTCGTCAGAGAGATCGGCGCGCCGCAGGTGTGGCCCTGAGGTGGCTGTATACCCTTCGTTGAAGATCAAGTACAAGACGTGCAGCACCGAGCGCAGACGCGTCTCACGCTCTTCGGCATTCGGCAATTGGAACGGAATGCCCGAGTCCTTGATGGCCTGCTTCGCCCGGCTGATTCGCTGCGCCATAGTCGTTTCCGGAACCAAAAAAGCGTTGGCGATTTCAGCCGTGGTTAGACCGCCAACGGCGCGGAGCGTTAACGCAATTGCAGACGCAGGCGTAAGTGCCGGGTGGCAGCACATGAAGAGAAGAACGAGCGTGTCGTCTTCCCGCTGCACAGCATCGAAGGCAGCCTCGGGCACATGGGCCGCCGCCTCGGCAACTTGCGTCTCGCGACGCCGCCGGGCAGATTCGCCGCGAATATGGTCCGTCATCTTTCGAAATGCAACCTGCGTCAGCCAAGCGCGTGGATTGTCGGGAACACCATCGCGCGGCCATTGCGTCACCGCCGCAATCGAGGCTTCTTGAACGGCATCCTCGGCCGCAGCGAAGTCACGAAATCTTCGCACCACAATTCCGAGCACGCGTGGCGTCAGTTCTCGCAACAGATGTCCGATCGGAAGATCCGAGGATGGTTCGCTCAGTACCACGTTCGATTGTCAGTGTCAGAATCCCAAATCGCTATGATTGCTGAGCACTTGGCGTACTTCAATCGGCATATTTGCCGGCTTCCCGCCGGGCCCGGGCGCGGCGGATGCACGAGCAGCAATCTGGTACGCCTGCTCGGGGCTTTCGACGTCGATCACCCAATATCCCGCGAGGAACTCCTTCGATTCCGGGAACACGCCATCGGTAACGGGTTCTCCGTTCTTCCCCCCGCGAACGATCTTCGCCTCTTGCGGCCAAGCCAACCCCTTCGTGTCCACGAAGACACCGGAATCCTGAAGCTCCTTGTTGAAGCGCTGCATAAACTCGACGTTGCGTTGCAGATCTTCTTTCGACCACCTAGCGTACTCATCCCAGGAGCCCTTTTTGCCATGCATCATCAAAATGTATTTCATAAGTCGCTTCCGTCCGGCTCTGAACTGTGTGCACTCTCTACGATTGTGGAGTGTGGATCGCCAACTGCCGGACTTCGATCGGCATATTGGTCGGTATTCCGCCGGGCCCCGCCGCGGCTGAAATTCGGCCCGCAATCTCGTAGGCCCGCTCCGGCGTCTCCACGTCTACAATCCAGTAGCCCAGCAGAAACTCCTTCGATTCGGGGAAAATGCCGTCCGTGATTGGCATACCTTCTTTTAAGCCCCGCACCACCTTAGCCTCATGCGGAGCTGCCAAACCTTGTGTTGCGACGAACTCACCCGATTCTGTGAGCTCGCGGTTGAGGCTAGTCAAAACGGCCATATGAGCATCAATGTCTTTCTTGGACCACGCCCGGTATGCATCCACTCCCGCCTTGCTTCCTGACATCAGCAAAATGTATTTCATATCTCTTGCTCCTTCCTGTTTCACGCTGCCTTTTGGCGCGTTCATAGGGTAGTCGGAGCAGCTTCCCGGGTTCTCGACATGCTTCGCGAGAAATTTCCCGTGCGGAAAACTTGGCGGTCCGATGTCGATTTCGCGCCGCCCGCGCCGACATAGCCAGTCTTCGAGTGGCAGTCGCAAAACGCTCGCAGCGGGTTAGTAATGCTGGCCGACTGCCGGGCCGTTTGTCCCCGGTTTGATCGGGTTTTTTACTTTCCGTTTTCCACCGCAGCTTAACGGATCGTAAAAGTGTCCTTCTCTTCAACAGTCCGGTAGCCAGGTGGCACTTTGAAAAGCGATGCTTTCGGCTCTCCCATTTTGATGTTGATCAATCTAATCTTGCTCTCGCCGTAGCGGGAATCAGATATGTTGATGAACATTGCAAGTTTGATGTCTGGAGCGTACCAAGCCTTAATGGTGAAGACAATCGCCTGTTCACGTCCTTGCACCCCCTCCGGTGACGTGAGTTTCTCGCCGTATGCCTCCACGATGAAGCCTTCTATCCTTTGTATGGGTTCGGGACTGAAGCTGTCCCCCCGCGCACCGAGACCGAGGTTCGGGACTGCTTTTTCGGCTGACGTTAAGAGAAAGGTTTCGGCGGATTGCAAAGCAATCATCTTTTCTGGACAACAGCCACCGGCCATCATGAAACCCATCCGTGCCAAAGTCACGCGGTGGTCCACACGGTTTTGTGAATCAAGGATGTCACTTATCCCAGCGCCGGGATCGGCTAGCTCAGCGATGACACTCCTTTCGCCTTGGTCGCCTTCCGCAGGCGCAAGTATTTCCACCCGAGTTCTTCCTTCAGAATTGCGATAGACAAGCGCCCTGCGACGCCTATAGGAACCGGATGATCCATCCGAGAGTACCGGATTATCCTCAACGATCATTTCAGCCGACAAAGGCTTTGCTTTGATGGGAACGCCAACGCGTCTGGGCAAAGTGATAGTCACTGCTGGCTCGCTTTCACTAGCGCTTCCAGGTGAAGCTGAAGGTATGAAAAGGAGCAGAGTGGGCAAAAACAGACAAGCCCTCCACACCCGCGCTGACTGCATCTCGCTCTGACGCCTCTGTAAAGAGTATCTATCAAACCGCTTCAGGGGCAGGTGAAAAATCTCGCTCCGCCGGTGTCGATTTCGCCCACCTCGGTTCGAGTATCCTATATAAGTTGACAATTTAGCTTATCGAAGAGAAAAGGAGACTAAGAATGGAAACGAAGCCGAGTTTCGAACAGGCCCAGCTACACCTCCAGGTTTACGAACAGCGCCGCGAAGAGCGCCTGCGAAAAGCGCGCGACTGGTTTTTCCAGAACTACTGGGCCGACACCTTCGAAGAGACGATGAGGATCGCCGCCCCCGGAACCGAAGGCGGAACGAATTTTATGATGGTAATCAGCTACTGGGAGCAGGCTTGCGCGCTCCTCAATTATGGTCTGCTGCACGAGGACCTCTTCTTCGAAACCACTGGCGAGTTCTTTGGTGTGTTCGAGCGAGTCCGGCCCGGACTGCAGCAAGGCCGCGACGCCTGGAACAACCCACATTTTCTAATCCACATGGAAAACGCCGCCAAGCGATTCGAAGCTTGGTCGGAGAAACGCTCGCCGGGCCAGATCCCGAAGATGCGCGAGTTCATGAAGCAGATGCGTCCACAACGGGCCGAAGCCAGATCCGCGTAATTGTCGGCCTTTATGCCGATCATAGAATCCGCCCTGGTCGCCGACTGACAGCTAATTGCCTTAGCTAAACGGGTCATCTCAGATCTATCCGTCGCCGTCAAAACGAAGCCGCCGGCTGGCTGGATCGCCGAGCGCCATGCGCTGGGATCTTTACCGCAAACATAAGCCAGAAGCCCGTTATCACTTCGGCGATGGCCATCGGCACCCACCCATATTGGAGTGTCGCTGCGTGTTCGGGAAAGATCAGAATGCCAAATAACATGACGGCCACGATCACCGAGGCAAACACGCCGAATGCCGACAGCACTTTGGGGATATATCCCGATTTCAAAAATACATAAAAGAAAAGGATCGAGCCGATACTGAAGAAAATCGCGCTGATGTTGGTTGCGGCGGAGCCCGTTTGGCTCGGCAGATCCACAGACGTTTGTAATTGGCCGGTGCCCGATAACCCGACTGACTCCGCGCGGCTATAAAACTCCAGTGTCACAAAGCCGAAGATGGTCCCCACGCTCCCGAGGAATGCTTCTCCCAACCTCCAGTACATTGCGAACTGGGCCAGAAGGTTATCGACCGGCTTGAGCGTGACATAGAGAGCGAAGGCAAGCAGGACTGTGCTCAATGGCTCGATAAACGCAATGGAGAGCGCACCCTATATAAGTGTTCCGACATTACGGCTCTCTTCGCTGTTTCTGCGAACGTCCCAGACCCAGCGATATGGGAGAGCATGAACAAACCTCCCAGGCCCGTAATGATGAGCCATAGAAACAGAAAACCCGCCAGTCGCGCGTAAATGCGTTGCGTTCTTTCCATCGATGTGTTCTATCTTGCGACCTCATAGCGCAGCCGGACGACGCTGTCGGGGTACTTCCTGGCTGAGCGCAAGAGAAGCGGCACGTCCCGATGCCGCGGTGCCACCAGTGGAATGCCCTCGCCGATGAAGGTAGGAATGACGTGGATGTCGAACTGGTCGATCTCGCCGGCGTCGAGGAACGAGGCGATCAGTTCTCCGCCGCCCATCATCCAGATGTGCTTTCCGGGCTTCGCGCGCAGGCGTTGGGTAAACGCTTTCACCGGCTCCGCCACAAATTCCACGTCTGGCGCCGGCCGTTCCGCAGGCTTCCGCGAGAACACGTAATTGGCAACACTCGTATCGATTATCCCGCCTGTGCTGCCGCTCTTCTTGTGATAGTCGAGAGCCCAGTCGTAAGTCTTGCGGCCCCACAGGATGGTGTCGATCGTCGGGTAAAACTCGGTCATGCCGTAATCGACCGTGCTCGGCCGGCGATTTAGCCATTCGACGTCGCCGTCTGGCCTGGCAATATAGCCGTCGGCGCTCGTCGCGATGTAAACGATGATCTTTCTCCGCGTCCTCATAATGTATCCCTCGCGGGCTTGCTACACGGTTCGATATGTGACATCATCTCAAGATTCAGATTGCTTTACCTGCTACCTAGGTTACGCAGGTCAAGGACATAGATCCAAGGAGATCCTATGACGCATTTAGCTGACAAACGAATCGGAATGCCGGTGTTTGTGCTCGGGCTGCTCCTGCTGATACTCTGCACGCGGCAACCCTTAATCGCGCAGTCCCAGCCCGTCACGGGTACCGTCGTGGATCCGAGTGGCGCTGCTGTTCCGGGCGCGGCGGTCACCATCACGGACGTAAACAAGAACCAGGTAGTCAAGACCACAACTACCGATGCGAGTGGCCGGTTTAGCGAGCTGGATATCGAGCCGGGCCGGTACGCAGTCAGCATCGAAAGACCGGGGTTTAAGAAGACCACCCTCGCCTTCGATGTCGACGTAAATCGGCAGGTGGCGCTAGGAAACATCACCTTGACGGTCGGAGAGGTCACCCAGACGGTGGCGGTCACTGAGGTCGCGCCACCAATAGATACCGACAGCATGGATAAGGCGTATCTGGTCAACCAACACCAGATTTCGCAGTTACCGATGAATGGGCGTAACTGGATCTCCCTGATGAGTATCGTCCCGGGCATGTCCAGTTCGGCGCAGAGCGATTTCAATGTGAACTTCAATGACGTGTCGCAGTTCCATGGCCTGGGTGGCCGCGGTTCCGAAAACAACTTTTATCTGGATGGGTCGCCTAACGTCGATGTGGGTGACAATCAGTCCCAGTACACGCAGCCCAGCATCGACTCCATAGGTGAGTTTCGCGTTCTCCAAAGCGCGTTTAATGCCGAGTACGGCCGTGCCGAAGGCGTGGCCATTGCGGTCCAGACCAAGTCCGGTACCGCGCAATTTCATGGCGATGCGTATGAGTACCTTCGCAACGACTACTTTGATGCGAAGTGCGTGCTCTGCAACACGCTTCACCCGACTCTGCGCTATGACCAGTTCGGCGGCAATCTGGGTGGCTGGCTGTACGTTCCCAAGGTCTCCACTCGTCACGACAAGAAAATCTTCTTCTTCTATAACCGGGAAATGACGCGCCGTACGCTGCCTGGCAGCGCCTACGCCGATGTCCCGAATGCACAAGTTTTGAGCGGCAATTTCAGTTCCTGGATTGTTCCTGGCAGCCACATGCCGTATGCGCCGGCCTACCCGGTGGGCACCGTGTTTGAACCGGGCACAATCACGCGCGACGGTAATGGCAACATCACCGGTGGTACGGCTTTCCCCGGCAATGTAGTGCCGCAGTCTATGTGGAACCAGCAGAGCGCAGCGTTGCTGGGCGTGTACACAAAGCTGATCCCGAACTACGGCAGCCTCGCGGCGGCGCCCAGCGCCGGGTACGCCCGATACTATTTCAACAATCCCGACGTGTTGCACAAAGACCAGGATCTGGCGCGTGTCGATTACCAGGTCAACGAGAAGTTCAGCACATTTTTCCGCTGGGTGAATGATTATCAACAGGAACAGTTTCAGACCGGTATCTGGGGCTCGGAGCCGTTCCCGATTCAGCCCCAGGTTCGCCCCAAGCCAGGCAGTTCCTGGTCTTGGAACATAGTCAATACGTTCACGCCTACGTTGGCTGCGGAAACCGTCCTGTCTTACAACCACCAGTCGCAATCGTTGTCGGTTGTGGGCGCCAATCCGGTTACCATCAACGCCATCGGCGCTACCTTCCCGCAGCTTTATCCGCAGACGAACATCACTAATTCCATTCCGAACGTGACCACCAGCACGGGATCGGGATACAGCACCTCCGATAACGCGCTTACGACCAACTGGAATCTCGGCGATCCCGGTTGGCACAACTGGGGCAAGGATTACGCCATTACCGAGAACATCACCAAAGTGCTGGGCCAGCACACCATCAAGTTCGGCGCTTATATCAACTGGGACAAAAAAGCTCAGACCGCAACCTGGCCGCAAAACGCAAGCATCGATTTCAGTTCCAGCGCTTCCATGCCATTGGATACCGGAAACGGTCTGGCCAACTTAATGCTGGGCAATTTCAATAACTACTCGGAAGCGAACGCTGCGATTTATCCGTACTTCGGATTCCAGGAGCAGGACGCCTATATTCAGGACAGTTGGAAAGTAAGTCGCAGGTTAACTGTAAACTACGGACTCCGCTTCGCTCGCGTCGAGCCGACTTACACCATCGTTCGGGGCGGGACTCCAGGTGGGGAGGGTACGTTCAAACTCTACAGCGTCGATCTCTCCAAGTACAACCCGGCCGCAGCGCCTCAAGTTGACTTGCAGACCGGCTATCTCGAGGGGAACGTTTTACAGGAACTCTCGAACGAGGGGTTAATTTGCGATCCTTGCTCCGGTGTGCCGAGCGGCTTTTCGCCCACCAAAAACTTTGTCCAACCGCGCATCGGCTTCGCGTACGATCTCTTCGGCAACGGTAAGACAGCCGTTCGCGCCGGATTCGGCATGTTCAACGAGCGGCTCCGCCAGAACAATTTCAATTTCGGAGCGGGGACGAACTACCCAAACCAGTTCACTTCCACGGTGTTAGACAAAAATGTGTCGAATTTCAGCCTGGCGACAACCGGTCAGTCGCCTCCAAACATGACCATTTTCCCAACCGATAACACGATGCCCACGATCTATTCCTGGTACTTCGGTGTGCAGCATGAGATCGGAGGGGGGTTTACGCTGGACGTCTCGTATTCCGGAAACCACGCCGTCCACTTGATGGATCAGCGTCAGGTCAATGCGCTGCCGGCGGGCTACACTGCGCAGTTTCCAAACGCGCTGCCTTCCGTAAATCAGAAGCCGGTCGCTCTGTTGCCGTACCTCGGTTGGGGCAATTTGACGGCGGTGGAAACCAACGCCTATTCGCGCTACGACGCCCTGATGGTTCGCGCTACCCGTCGTTTCATGAAGGGGCTCACGGGTAACGTCAACTACACGTTCTCGAAAACCATGGATGTCGTGGATAACGATTCAGACCAGATTAATAATCCCTTCAACATCGCCTCGCAGTACGCTCCCGCGGGCTACAATCAAACCCACGTTTTCTCCACCGACTGGGTGTATGCCTTTCCTAAGGTGACCGATAAGCGCGCGCTGGGCGTCCTGGTCAATGGGTGGGAATTTACGTCGATTCTCAGTATTCACTCCGGCATGCCGTTCTCGATTTACTCCAACGGTAACCTCGACGGATACAATGCCGGAAACCAGTACGTCAACGTCGTTGGTAATCCGTACGCGGGCCAGAACAGTGCGCAATGGATTAACCCGGGGGCCTTCGTGCAGCCGGCCGACGGCACATACGGCACCACCGGCCGCAACGCGTTCCGCTTGCCCTGGATCCAGAACCTGGATAGCAGCTTGATCAAGAACTTCTACATGACGGAAAGGATGAAACTCGTCTACCGTTTTGAAGTCTTCAACGTGTTCAATCATCCGGAAATCTGGGGCTTATCTGGCGTGACTGCCACCGGACAGGGCGTAAGTGCCGGCTTTATCGGCCTGGGGCCCAGCCTCGGTATCAATGCCGCCAACGATGCAACGTTCGGTCAGGTGAACTCCTGGCGCGATCCGCGCACCATCCAGATGGCGCTGCGGTTCGAGTTCTGATTAAACCCATATACCAGCGGGCGGCTTAGGTTCGGAGGGCGCCCACTATGATTTCCGTATATGAAGTACGCCGCATGCCTGCTTCTCTGCGGCTCGCTTCTCAACGCGGCGTCTGAGCCGGCCCAGGTCACTTTTGACCGCGCCGTCCAAGCTCTTTCAACGGGCGACTATGGGGCGGCCGAAAAAGGCTTTCAAGCGGTTCTCAAGCGGCAGCCCAACCATGTTGGAGCAATCGGAAATCTGGGCATTCTGTATGCTCGAACCGACCGTATCGATAAGGCGATTGCCGAATACCAACGCGCTTTGCGTCTGAGTCCGGACGATGAGCCCATTCTGCTGAACCTTGGCATTGTGTACCTGAAAGAGGAATTGCATAGCCGGGCATTGCCTTATTTCCAGCGCGTTCTCACGATCGATCCGCGCAATCGGCAGGCGCGGCAGTTGCTCGATGTGTGCCGTCTGTACACCGGTCAGGTGCCGCTGGCTGTTCGCGATCTCAACCTGCTGGCCGGGGAGAATCCTCGCGACGAGCAACTCCTGTTTCTGCTGGGATTTGCTTATCTGAAAGCTGGCGATTCGAAGACGGCGCAAGCCACTTTCAACCACATGCTAGAAGCGGCCGCACCGGCTCGCGCGCATTTTCTTCTCGGGAAAGCCTCTTATGACGCGGCACTCTTTCCGCAGGCCGAAGCGAGCTTTCTTGAAGTGTTGCGGCTGGATTCTCAATTTCCGGGCATCCATCTCGAGCTTGGCAAAGTCTACATCAGCGAGCGCCGGACCGACGATGCAATCAAGCAATTAACGGAAGCGCTACACGAAAATGCAAGCGATCAGGAAGCGAACTATTTCCTGGGCAGTCTGCTGGTTCGGGAAAACCAATATGAGCGAGGCATCGCCTATCTTGAGGAGGCGAAAACACTCAAATCGGATTCCTATGGCGTGTATCTATATCTAGGCAGAGCCAAACTCCACCTCGGGCAGACCGCGGAAGCCGTCACGCTGTTGCAAAAAGCAGTGGAGCTGAACCCCGATGATGCCAGCGCACAATACACATTGGCGCGAGCGCTGAAAAGCAGCGGACAAGACACGGCGGCTGCGAAAGCCTTTGACCGGGCTCGCAGTTTGAACGCTCGTGCCCTGAGTGAGACCGCAATCCCGGGCGTTCGCTAAGTGGAATCGGTCCCTCCCGCCGGGATAGTAAATAAGAAGGTTGAGCCTCGCCCCGGCTCGGATTCAACCCAGATTCGACCTCCCGCGCGTTCCACAATTCGTTTGCAAATCGCGAGTCCCATACCCGTGCCCGGGGAGTCGTCCCAGCTATGAAGGCGCTTGAACATTCCAAAGATCTGCTCCCTGTATTGTGGATCGATGCCGACGCCGTTATCACGAACGGAAAATGTCCATTCATCGCCGCTTCGCTCGGCAGTTATCTGAATTTGTGGAGGTTCCTGGCTGCGATACCGTATCGCGTTTCCGATCAGGTTCTGAAACAACTGCTCCAATTGAAACTCGTGCATCCGCACCCACGGAAGAGATCCGTGTACGATCGATGCACCGCTGCTTTCAATTGACGCGGTCAGGTTTTCAAGCGCGCTGCGAAGGGCTTCGCCGGCATGCACTTTTTGCGCTGGCTTCTTCGCTGGTTCAGAAGTCTGTATAAAGGTCCGCAGGTCTGCCAGCAATTGGCCCATCCGGCTCGCGCCTTTCGCTATGTACTCGATAAATTCCTCTCCGCTCGCGCCCAGTTTGCTCCCGAACTTTTTCTGAAGCATCTCGCTGTAAATAGAAACCATCCGTAGCGGCTCTTGTAGATCGTGCGAAGCAGAGTAGGCAAACTGCTCTAAATCGGCGTTCGATCGCCTTAATTCTTCAACGATGCGCGCGAGTTCGGCTTGCGCTCGCTTGCGTTCGGCAATCTCCTGTTGCAGGTTGCGATTGGCTTCGACCAGTTCCGTTGTGCGTTCCTGAACTCTGCCCTCGAGTTCATCGCGGGCCCGTTGTAAGGCGATCTCCGCTTCCTTGAGATTGGTGATGTCGAAAGCTGTCCCGTGAAGAAACCAAGGGCGGCCGTCTGCCGCCAGGACGATTTTCACTTCGCAATGGAACCAGACCACGTGCCCGTCGCGCGCGATCACTCGATAAACGGATCGCAAGGCTTGTCCGGAGAGGATTAGCTGCGCGGCTTCGATACTCCAGCGGGTGCGGTCGTCCGGGTGAATTTGGTTATACCACCGTATCGGATCGTTCAGCCACTCTTCCTGGGTGAAACCCAGAACTGTTTCGACGTGAGGGCTGACATAAGCTTCGCTGAGATCCTGATCGAGGAGGGCCATGAAGATCACGGCCGGAATCTGCTCTACCAGCGTTTTGTATCGGGCTGTGAGGTCGGGCGGTTCGGCTGTTCCGCCTCGCGCGCTTTCCTCGACTGAAACAGCCGGCCCGAAAGACGCCGCGCCCGAAGAAAAGGTGTTTGCAAGCTGCCGCAGCAAAGCTTGTGCGCTTTCCGCGTTTATGTGTTCGAGGTTGTTCGGATTGAGATTCCCACCCATCGCGACGAGCGTCTTCCTCTGAATATTTAAAGCGCTTCCCCCGGCTTTGGAGCGGCCCGGCGCCAGTCGGGCTCTTTGTTCAGCGAGTTCTGAGTAAATCTGCGCAGCGCCTTGATGGCCCGGCCGTACGTGCTGACAGCGTGAGAAGAGAGCAAGGAGCCGGGCGGTTGATTCATGAAAGGCATGAATTTATCTGGAAATCCAGGCATCGTGCAGCCAATGCAAATGCCACCCACGTTCGGACATCCGCCAATGCCGTTCATCCAGGCTCGTTTTCCGACATTGCAATTCACAACCGGGCCCCAACAGCCCAGCTTCACGATGCACTGCGGCATGCCGTATTCTTCCGTGAAGTCGCCTTGTTCGTAATAGCCGCCGCGATCGCAGCCTTCATGCACCGTCTGGCCGAACAACCAGGTGGGCCGCAACGCTTCATCGAGAGGAATTAATGGCGAGAGCCCGGCGGCCTGATACAGGAGATACAGCAGCACCTCCATAAAATTATCTGGCAGAACCGGACAGCCCGGCACGTTGATGAGCGGTATACCCGCGTTCGATTTCCAGTTCCAGCCAAGATAATCGGCCAAGCCCATGCATCCCGTTGGATTTCCTTGCATGGCATGTATGCCGCCATAGGCCGCGCAGGTTCCAGCGGCAACCACGGCCCAGGCATGAGGGGTTAGCCGGTCGATCCAGTCGCACGTGAGGATCGGTTGGCCGGTTTGCCGGTCCGTGCCGAAACCGGCCCAGTATCCTTCCTTTTTATTGTGCTCGTTGGGAATAGAGCCTTCGATCACGAGAATGAACGGCGACAGTTTTCCTTCCGCGGCGCGGTGGAAGTAGCTGAGGAACTCATCGCCCACCTCAAATGCGAGGAACGGGTTATGGAAGTTCATCTTCGGAATTCCGGGTATGGCGCCCAGCACCAGATCTTCCAGGCTGGGTTGCGTTGCCGCGGTCATAGAAATCGTGTCGCCATCACATCCCAGGCCGGCGGTGATCCAGAGCACATCGATTTCTTTGATGCCGTCTAGCATTCGATCACCGTGTTTCTGCTCATCAGAGAACTCGCAAACGGAAGCGCTCGCCGTTCGATGCAGGCGCATCGAGGGTTCTACAAGCACGTCGATGACGATTACCGCTCTCTCATTCGGGGGCGCTGTAGCGAAGTTTAGCACCCGCCGCACGGTTCACAAGCTCAGGAAACCGCCAGGCGTCTTAGGCAAAGCATGGTGATGTCGTCCGATTGAGGGGCACCGCCGGTGAAGGCTGTGACCTCTCGCGTCACGCGACCGATCAAGTCTTTACAACCGAAGCCGCAGCACTCCCGCAGCGTGGAGATCAGGCGCTTATCCGTGAAATCGTCTTCCGCAGCGTTCTGGGCCTCCGGTACTCCGTCCGTATAGAGAAAAAGCGTGTCTCCCGGCTGCAAATGCATACAACTGCCTGCGTGTCCCAGGCCATCGAACAGGCCCAGCGGAATGCCACCCACCTCCGTGATCGACTCGACGGCTTTTTTCTCCGCCCGAAGCAGGTACGGCGGATTATGGCCGGCATTGCAATAGTGAAACTCGCCCGAGCGTAGATTCAGGAGGCCATAGAAACAAGTGGCAAACATCGTGCTCACGCGTTCCCGAACCAGAAACCGGTTCACCTCTATAAGACATTCCGCCGGAGGCATGTTGCGTTGAGCCGTAGTCTTGATTTGTGTACGGATCACCGCCATGTAAAGCGCGGCGGGAATGCCCTTGCCCGAGACATCGCCGATCACGACGCCCAGCCGGTCTTCATCGATAAGAAAGAAGTCGAAGAAGTCGCCTCCCACGGCCCGCGCGGAAGTCATCTGGGCGTGCAGATCGAAATCGATACGCTCCGGGAACGGCGGAAAGGTCCGAGGAACGAGTAGATGCTGGATGGTGCGTGCAGTGTCGAGTTCGCGTTGAATAGTAGCGAGTTGCTCGCGGTCGCGCGCCGCGCCCACCATTTCTACACAAAGCAGCGAGTTCTCTATCGCGGCAGCAGTCTGCAGAGCGATCGTGTTCAGCAGTTTTAGATCCGCTGCCGAATACGTTGCGTCATCCTCCGTAGTGGCCAGCGCGATGATGCCCACAGCACGTTGCCCGGCTCGCAAAGGAGCGACGATCAAGGCCCTCAGCTTTCGCTCAGATTCAGAAGCACGGGAATCGGAAGCGCAATCGTTCACGATTTCGCCGATTCCGCGTTCGAGGATTGCGGCGGCAAAGCGTGAATCGGGCGCAAGTGGTCCCGGCGCGCCGGCGGAATCGCCGAATGAATTTCCAAAGGAAGCAACCTTGCGAAGACGGCCGTCCGCTTTCTCGAGAACGAGGATGCTGCCGTGTGTAGCGGGGATGAGCCGCCGCGCCTGCGCCAACGCGGACTCCCCGACCGCGGAGAGGTTCAGAAGGGCTGCAAGCTGTTCGGAGAGCTGCTCAATGAGGTGGACTTCGCGATAAAGATGAAGTACTTCGGAAGCGAGTGCGCGGTTTTCAAGCTCCCGTGCCGCCAGGTGTCCGAGAAGCGATGCCAACGCATTCGCAGCGGCCGATGGCCCGATTACGAAGCCCAGTGTCGCGCTGTCGTGCAATACAGGCGCGCGGCACAAACCGTTCGAAGCTTCTGCTGGAAGATGGCCCAGCAGTGGCTTACCGGAGACATCGGCAATGCAGGTGTTATTGCCCATGGCCTCGAGTAGAGCCGTAACAGCCATGGCGCCAGTAGATCTGGGGCTGAGCAGAGCCTTAAGTTTAGGACCGGGCATAAACCTCGCTCAGCGCACCGGTAAACCGAGCACGGAGCGGGCTTGCGCCAGCAGCGCATCCGGATCGAACGGCTTGGTCATATAGAGGTCAGCGCCCACCTCCTGACCGCGCTGCCGGTCGAACTCCTGTCCCTTTGCCGTGAGCAGGACAACATGAATGTGGGCCAGCCCCAGTTCCTTTTTGACTGTGTTGCACACGTCGAAACCATTTTGCTTCGGCATCATGACGTCGAGAAAAACAAGATTTGGCCGCTCTTCGCGAATGGTCTCGAGCGCCTCTTCGCCATTGCTGGCTGTCAGAAGATCCACGCCATCGTCTTCCAGTTCTTCCAGAGCCTGTTGGATTAGGGTGCGCAAGTGTGGTTCGTCGTCGACGATCAGGATCTTCATGATTTTTATTTAGGGATAAATGAGGAAAAGAACGTTCTCCATACCTCTCTCAAAGCGCAGCGCGTGGACGCCTTCGTTGCTGGACAGGAGTGAATTCAGGATGATAATGTCCGGCTTTGAGAGAACCGCCCTGGAGATCAAGTCTGAGCCGTTCGACTCGACCACATCATAGCCGCGCGTTTCCAGCACGTCCGTGAGAGTGCGGATGGTAGATGCATCCTCATCGACTACCATCACCTTCTTCCTCGATTTGCCCTGGCCCAACAGCGCGTCCACTTCGTGGAAGAGCGACGCGGTATCGATGGGCTTGGTGAGATAGCGGTCGACCCCAACACGGAACCCGCGTTCCTTATCTTCGACGATGGACAGAATGATGATAGGCACATCCATAGTCGCGGGATCGTTCTTCAGCACCGCCGCCACGTCGAAACCGTTCATCTCGGGCATCATCACGTCCAGAATCACCAGGCCCGGAATTTCCTCCCGGATCAGCGCTAGCGCCTTCCGGCCGTTCTCGGCCAGACGCACCGAATAGCCGGCCTCCACCAGCTCCTGCTGGAGCAGCGACCGAATGTTCGGGTCGTCGTCGACGACAAGTACAGACTTGTTCTGCGACTGGTGCGCGGCAGCTCTCTCACGTAGCTGCTTCAAAAGCGATTCGATATCCACAGCGCGCCGGACCGGAGACGTCTCGATCAGAGCAGCCTGCCCGGTAGTCGGAATCGTGAAGGAGAAGGTGCTGCCGTGGCCGGGCTCGCTCTCCACCCAGATTCTTCCCCCGTGATACTCGACGATCTCTTTACAGATGGGCAGTCCCAGGCCGGTGCCTTTAGGCTTGTCCGTCAGGGTATCCCCGACCTGTCTGAATTTCTCGAATACCTTGGGCTGGTCTGCCGCAGCAATGCCGATTCCGGAATCGATTACGCTGACCACGACTTCCGTATCGCGGAGCAGGGCAGCGCAGGTGATGGCACCCGTATCGGTAAATTTCACCGCATTCGAAATCAGGTTGATCACAACCTGAATTAAGCGGTCCTGGTCTCCAGTGACGGACGGCAGTTCGGGCTCGATGGCCCGGACCAATTGGAGATTTTTTGCTTCGAACAGCGAAGCGGTAGCTGCAATCGCGCGCTCCATGACATCGGAGATGGACATGCTTGCCATGTTCCAGGTGAACTTGCCGGCCTCGATCTTGGCAAGGTCGAGAACGTCGTCGATGAGCTTGGTTAAACGCTCTCCCTCACTGATAACGACACCCAGATTTTCGACAACCTGGCGTTTGGCTTGCTGAATCTTCCGGTCGTCCTCCGGAATGAGCGGAAAGAGACGCTCTTCCAGGCGGCGGATGATCTTCGCGAAGCCAAGCACAGATGTGAGAGGCGTTCGCAACTCATGGCTGACGGTGGAGAGAAACGAGCTCTTGGCAGCATCGGCGTCTTCTGCCGCCTCCCTTGCCTGACGCGCTTCTTCGAATAATTTCGCGTTGTGAAATGCCACACCGACCGCGGACGCAATGGTCGAAAGCAGACGCCGATCGGCTTCCGTGAAGCGCCCTTCCTGGTCGGTCGATTGCACACTGATCACACCGACGGTCTGCCCCCCGGAGGGAATGGGAACGCCGAGATAAGAGGCAGTAGGCCGGCCGATCTGCTCAATGCCGAGCGCGGCGCGATTGCGATCCATATCCTCGTTGATGAGCAACGCCTCGCCGGTGCGGATGATCTGCGAAGTCAGCCCGGCGCCAAACGGCCGCGAGGGCGCATCTTCGCCGAACGTGTAGGGAAAGTGCAGCGTCATGGTGACGCGATCGAGCAATGCTACGTAAACGATCGGTGCATGAAACAGATCGCGTACCTGGTCGCCCACCAGTTGAATCAGGCTGTCCCGATCGAGCTGTGTCGCGAGCGCTTGCGTGATGCGGTTCATAGTCACCAGCTCAGCGACACGTTCGTGAACCTGCCTCTCGCGCTCGTTGATCACGATGTAGGCGTTCGCATTATCCAGTGCGATCGTCGTGTAGGCTGCCAGGTTTTCGAGCAGGCTGAGATGCTGCTCCGTATAGGCGTTTTTCTTGAAGCTCTGGACGCTGAGCACGCCCAGAACGCGTTCCTGCGCGATCAGCGGCAAATAAATCGTCGAGGCGGGCGGCTGCGCCATACTGCCGTCCTCCAATGTGCGCCCGGTGTGTTCGTAGGAAGCGACGTACTTTGAGGATTCAGCGGCGACATCGTTCAGCAGGATCGGCTGGCGATGCTCGATACACCATACCGCGAGCTGATTTTTGTCGTTCATGCTGCGCGTGTACGGCGCGTAGCGCTTGCCGTTTTCAACAGCCAGCGTGTATTCGATCAGATTCCTCTCCGGCCGGTACAAGCCCACGCCGAAGATGCTGGCGTCCACGATCTGATTCACACGCTCATACAGCTTAAATAGGATGGTGTTGAGGTCGAGCGAAGCGGTAATCTCTCTGCCGATCTCACTCAGCAGTTCGATGCTGTCCCTCTGGGCAGCAATCTCGCGTGCCTGGGCGCGAATTTCCCCGGTGCGCTCATTGACCGTAGTTTCCAGCGCTTTCGCCTGCGCCTGCAGTTCCTGTGTCTTGCGGAACGCATTCTTACGCTCGTATGCGACAACCAATCGCCAGAAAGCGAACGTGATCAGCAAAAAGAGCAGAGCGTAAAGAAAATAAGCGAGCGTGGTTCGATACCAGGGCGGCAGAATCGTGAACGCATAGATGGCTTCCTCGCCGATGCGGCCATCGTCCGCCCGGGAGCGCACATGAAACTGATAACTTCCCGGACCCAGACCACTGTAGTTGGCCTCCCTTTGCGTGCCCCACACAGACCAGTCTTTGTCGAGGCCTTCCAGAAAATATTGGTAAACCGTGCCAGACGGATTGCCGTAGGTGAGTGCGGCAAATTGGAAGTGCAGCGCATTGCTCCCGGGCTGCAGCCGTTTGTCGGAATTATCGGCAGTTCTGTCCCCGCCATAGATCGTGTGCGAGCCCGCATCGACCCGGCGCACCACCGTCGGGAACTGCCGATGTTCGATTTCTCCGGCGCGGGGATCGAAGCGGATAAGGTTCTCGCCGAAAAACCAGACCGTGCCATTCGGTTGAGGTCGTAAGGAGACGAAGCGAAATCGGCTGAGCCGGCGGTATGTATCCTCGTTGAGACGCCAGCTTCCATCGCGTTGACGGGTAAATAGGCCTTGGCGCCGGATATCCGATGAAGAGGAGGAAGACCAAATCTTACTGTCACCATCTCTAAACAAACCATAGGCACTGTCGGGCGCGTCGATGGGCAGCAAAAAGCGGTTATCGACCACAAACTTGTGAGCCCCGTCATCCCAGCGGAACTCCCGGTTCACACGATCTACCGTCGCGATGATGTTACCCGCGACTAAATTTGCAAAACTCGGACCCTCAGGCAGACCTTCTTTCACGCCAAGCAGCTCGGCTTTGGAATCTCGCATGCCGGAAGCCGCGACGTCGATGCGAACGATTTGGTTATCGCCACCGCTCGCCCAGAGCGTCCCTTTCGCGTCCTCGACTACGCTCCTGGTTGTATAAACGAGCTTTGGCAGTCTGCCCTCGTCTGTCCAGGATTGTCCATTCCAGCGCATCGAAGACACACCATCGCTATGCCCGATGAATATGCGCGAGGGGTCCTTTCGGGAAACACTTATGTCGTACGTCTGCTCGGGAAAGCCGCGCAGAGCGGGTATGAGGGGAACCAGCGAGTCTCCTTCCAGTCTCATCGCGCCCTCACTGGTGGCTACCAGCAATTGATCGGGCGCCCTGCCGGCGGGATCCTTAAACACAACCAGAGTCCACGCCTGGGTGGCACCATGGAGCGGCATGTCGGTAGGCCGTCCGGTTTCCGGATCGGGAACGATCCGCGAAAGGCCGCTACGGCCCGCGGCAGTGGTCCGATAAATAGACCCGTTGAACTCGGCCACATCCAACGTTGCCTCGCGCGAAAAGATAGAAATAGGGGAGTTCACTTCGACGCGAGCGATCCCCATATCCAAACCGAGCCACAGCGCGCCTTCCCGATCCTGATAGGCAGAGAGTACATCGGAACCCAGGACTCCGTCGCTCTTATCGATAATCTGGCGAAGTGTGCCGTCGTGTCCGATCAGTACAGCGCCACCGTTCAAGGTGGTCGCGCAGATCGTCCCGTCCCGAAGCAGAGCGGACGTATAGAGCCTGTGCGCTCGAAGATACTCGTCGGCTTGGGTTACAAACGGCGTGACCTTTTGGCCGTCGTAAAGCGTGAGCAGTTGATCGCGTGCCGACACCAGAATGTGAGTCTGATCGAACGGATGCAGAAATAGCTTTCCGTAAGAAGCGTAGGCGCCGCCTCCCGGAAGGTTGCTAAGCTGGTCGCCCACGACTTCCTGAAGTCCGATTCCGTTCTGAGCGGTGTAGACGCGGCCGTGGATATACGAGAGCGCCTGGAACCTCGATTTCCCTTCCGGCGGCCAAACCTGCATGCGCCTGCCATCCCAGCGAAAGAGCCGCTCGTAAGTGCGAAAGAAAATGCCTTGCGGGGTGACGAGCGTTTGCCAGACATCGGTAAAACCGCGGTCCTGCGTGGGCACCTTATCGAGAAGCGAGACGTATCGCCGGGTGCCATGGGCGTCCAGTGCGAGATAGCCGAAGTTCCCGCTCGCGCCTAGCCAGACCCTGCTGCCATTGTCGACCGCAACCGACCGCACGACGGCGGAAGGCACAAAGATCTTCCGCCAGCTAGCCCCGTCGAACTCGAGCAATCCCGAGCTTGACTCGCCGAAGTACATCATGCCGCGTGGGTCTTGAGCAATTGTCCAGACCTGACCGCCGCCGTTATATTCCCGGACTGGATAGTTCTCGACTTCCGGCATTCCGATTGCCCGAGTCGCGTGCACCGGGGGGCTGGATGCTGCGGATAGGCCGAGCGGAACGAGAAATAGAGCCAGGAGTGAGAATCCTGGACGAACGAGAGATCGTTGAGACAAGTTGTTCAAGCTTAGTGGAAGGCCGCTAAGAAATGATAGTGTGCCGCGAGTTGTCCTGCCACGTTGCCGCCGGCAATTTGGTACTAGTCGCCCCAAACTTAGTGGTGCCTATCGAGGTACGAAGTGCACCAGTGTGGTGCACTGTAGACTGTAAGCATGGCCACCAAGACCAAGGCCCGTTCGGGGAAACCATCATCCGTCCGCCAAAGCGTCACGCTTCCGGCAAAGCTGGCAATGGAAGTCCGGCGCGTAGCAAAAGAGCGGCGCCTTACAACCAGCCGTGCGCTTGTAGAGTTGGCTCAGCGCGGTATTGAGGCCGAAGCAGAAGCTAAGGAGAAGCTCAGCGCGACCTATCGCCGGTTTATGTCCGAAGACGATCCAGAACGAAAAGCTGAAGCGGGAAAGGATCTGATACGCGCGATCTTCGGCACGCCGGGTCGTGCCATTGAAGCTCATGCTGCAACTTTGCTTGAAGAAGCCGTCCATTTTCCTGCTACCACAAACCAAGCGCGTTTCGATAAGGAACGTGCCAAAGCTGCGGGCGCACGTATCCGCGAGTTACGCAAAGGGGTCGCGCTCGGAGGTTTGACGATCAGGGAATTGATTGAGGAAGGGCGTCGTTGAGTCAGTTTGTTCTCGATAACACTGTCACGATGGCTTGGTGCTTCACTGAGGAAGCAACTGAATTTTCTGAAACAGTGCTAAGCCGTCTCTCGAACCTGAGCGACAGCGCGATTGTTCCAGGCTTGTGGTTGTATGAAGTTGTCAATGTAGCTGAACTCGCGGTTCGCAAAGGACGGATGACGGAGGAGAAAGCGACCGCCTTTCTGGAAAGCCTGACCGACCTGCCCATCGAAATCGAAAACCCGACGCAGAAACAGATGTTTGTGTCCGTTCGTGCTCTGGTCAGGAACTATAAACTTAGCGCCTACGATGCGTCCTACCTCGACCTCGCCATTCGTCGCAAGCTGCCGATCGCGGTATTTGACAACGCGTTGAGGAAGGCCGCACGGCTGGCGGGCGTCAATCTGGTGGAGCTATAGCCACGGCGGCGATGCCGCGGGGCTTTCTTTCACAGGACAAAGCCAAACAAGCCGCCGCACCAAACTCTTGCCAACTAGCGGCTGTCGCGGCGAAAACGTGAGCATAAACTCTCCCTTGAAAATGAGCCGTGCGCGGTAAGCAAGCGGTTTTTTACATGCTAATTGAACTGACCGCGACAAGTCATTAGCAGCCCGAAGAGTCCGCATCCCAGCAGCAGAATCGCGGAGATTCCGGAACCGAAGGCCGGCTTCCGCCGCTCGCGCCCTCTAATTGGAACGCGTACTGTTCAAATCCGCCGACGCTAAGGGGCGTGCAGGGAAGCCCCAGCCACGGTATTCTGCAACGCCGGATACGTAGACGTCGCGTCGCTCGCGGCCCACCAGACGGCGAATCCGGTATTGTCCTTCAGGCTGCTTCCCGCGTGCAATTCCAGCCAGTACGTTCCCGCGCTGAGCGGCACATCGGCGATCGAGAATGAGGACAGAAAAGCATTCGTGTCGCTAGATGTCGAAGGAGTCGCAAGCCCGACGCGCGCCGTAGCCTAATTTCTTACGCCAGCAGCGTAGCGCGGAGTATCGTGATAGCCTGCCCGCCAAGAATAATGCGTTCGCCATTCAGCCGCACCCGCACCACACCCCCGCGCGCCGAGGCCTGATAGCCCGTCATTTCCTGTTTGCCGAGCTTCGCGCCCCAATACGGTCCAAGAGCGCTGTGCGCGGAGCCGGTGACAGGGTCCTCGTCGATGCCCGATCCCGGCGCGAAGAAGCGCGAGACGAAATCGAAATTCGGATTAGAGGAGCGCGCCGTGACAATCACGCCGCGCACAGGAACCTTGCGCAACATCGCGTGATCAGGCGTGAGCGCGCGCAGTTGCTCTTCCGATTCGACTTCCACCAGGTAGTCGAAAGCATTCTTAAACACGCCCCGCGGCGCATTGACGCCCAGCGCAGGTAGCAATTCGGAAGGCGGTTCGGCCGCAATCGCAATCTTAACCGGAAAATCCATTTCGATCCAATCCCCTCGCTGGTCGGCCGTGAGCAGTCCGCTGCGCGTGTGGAATCTAGCCTGCTTTCCGCGTACTAGATGGCCGTCCTCCCAGAGAACGTGCGCGCTCGCGATCGTCGCATGGCCGCAGAGATCCACCTCGACGGCAGGTGTTAGCCAGCGTAAGTCGAAATCGCCGTTGCGCGGAATCAGGAACGCCGTTTCCGACAGATTCATTTCCCGCGCAACGTTGCGCAGCCACTCCTCCGGCCGGGGCTGCTCCAGTACGCAAACGGCGGCCGGGTTTCCGGCGAACGGAACACTACTGAAGGCATCCACAGTAACAATTCGAATAGGCATGCTGAAATCCAAGCCGAGACCACAGTATACTTACGATCCGTGTTTCCAACCACTCGCGTGTGCCTGAAAGCTCGCGCGCGCCTGCTGGACTTGCGTTTCCGCAGCGCTCGCCAGACATGCAAAGTCCGCATGTTCGCGCACCGCACCAAGCCAGGCGTCCGAATGCATCGTATGCGGCGCACACACAAAACCGGATTGCGCTGCCGTCCTCAGTGCGGTTACGGCCGCATCGGCCAGGCCCATGTGCGCATAATGCCGGGCAAAATACACGAGGATTTCAGGTTCACAAGTGGTGTCCGTCGCCTCCATCTGGCGGACTGCGTCATCGACTCGGTTTTCGAGAAGAGCCAAGAGAGAACTCATGAGACCCGTCATCAATTGGGATAACGACATCCGGCCGAGCCGCTCGCGCAAGAGCGTGATGGCCCGCTTTTTGTTGTCCAACGCGGCCCAGGCAGCCGCGTCCAGATAATAGGCCGCACGTCCGCTGTAGGCCTCGATCGCAGCCGCGTACTCACCGGCCAGGAACAGCGTATGAGCAACGCTCGTGACAATGGCCGGGTCCAAATCCGCCGCACGCCGATGCGCCTCAACAGACTCTGGAAGCAATCCGCGAAAACGCAGCACCTGAACAAAACCGGTGAACGTTTCCGGTTCGCGGGGATGGCGCTCGATCCTTTCGAGTAATCGGACCATAGCCTCATCTGCGTGCCCAGTGTCTGTCTGCACGAAGGTATAGAACTGGTGACCGCAAGCCAAGTCCGGATCGAGTGCGAAGGCTCGCCGGAAGGCGGCATCGGCCAACTTCAGATTTGCTGAAGCTTGGCCGCTGAATTTACCCAGAAACCAGCAGCATCTGCCGAGCCATGCCCACGCGGGTGCAAAGCTGGGATTCTCGGCAAGGCAAGTCCAGTACAGCTCCCGCGCCACGCTCATCGACTCCACCGAGCGTTGCACCGTTAACTCTTTCGCGCGCGCAAACCTTTCGTAAGTCGCTGGCGCTACACCTGGCTCGCCTGTAACCGGAAGCGCGAATCGATATCCGTGCTTCGAAACGGTGTGAATCGCATCGCGGCCCACAATTTTTCTCAGACTCACAATTGTATTGGTGAGGTTCGATTCACCGACATACACCGACGGCCAGAGAGTCTCGATTAGTTCCTCTTTGCTGACCAGATGTTCCGCTCTGCGCACCAGGCAGAGCAGTGCGTCAAAGGCTTTGGGCTGAAGGGGCACCGGTTCGCTGCCTCGTTTTAACAGACGCTCGCGGGGATGAAGCTCGAATTCGCCAAAACGATAAGCGCTATCGATCGAGCTTTGATTTTCCTTTGAAAATCCCTGCGTCATAAATAGGACGTTCTGCCCCGACCAGCCCTACACTTCTCGTATGCGCAAAGGCATAACACCAATCATCGATTATCGTCCTCTCTTAACCCGGGCTAAAGTTGCCGCCATGGTTCTTCTTCTATGCACTTTAGGGGAATCGCAGACTGCCACACAGCGGGATGGGCAACACGATTTTGATTTCAATGTCGGAACCTGGAAGACTCACATTAAACGCATTAAGAACCCGCTAACGGGCTCGACCGATTGCATCGAGCTCAATGGGACCGTCAGCGTGCGAAAGGTCTGGGGCGGCCGGGCCCAATTGGAAGAGATCGAGGCGAACGGTCCCAACGGTCATTGGGAAGGCATGACGCTGTTTCTTTATAATCCCCAGGCGCATCAGTGGAGCCAGTCGTTCGTCAATAGCAAGATCGGCACCCTGACGACGCCTTTGATTGGCGAGTTCAAGAACGGGCGCGGCGAGTTCTTCTCTCAGGACACCTTGGATGGCAAGTCCATCCTTGTTCGTGGCGTGTGGTCCGGCATCGCAGGGGATTCCCATCGTTACGAGGAATCGTATTCAGACGATGGAGGCCAGACCTGGAAGGCGGCGTTCATCGCAACGTTGACCCGGGAAAAAGAATGAACGCTTTGTCGTTGGCGAAAATCTTCATCTGTCTGGCAGCGCTCGCGCCTCCCTGCGCTCCATCCGCAAAAGACACGATTGTCGTTCGCGACGGACAGCACGATTTCGATTTCGATTTGGGGTCCTGGAAAACACACTCCTCGCGTCTTCTGCATCCCCTGACTGGCTCGACAACCTGGGTCGAGATGGACGGCGTCACCGTCGTCACGAAGATCTGGGGCGGTCGCGCCAATCTGGCGGAGTACAAGGCTGACGGTCCTGCGGGTCGCGTCGAGCTCCTGTCGCTGCGTTGGTACAATCCCGTCTCCCGTCAATGGAACCTGGATTTCGCCACCCCGAACGTCGGCACGCTAGGCATTCCTGGCGTCGGCGAGTTCAAGAACGGCCGCGCCGATTTCTATGATCAGGAGCCCGTCAAAGGCAAATCCATTCTGGTGCGATTCTCTATCTGGAGCATCACCTCCGATACCGCACAGTCCGAACAGGCGTTTTCAGACGACGGCGGCAAGAGCTGGGAAGTGAACTGGATCAACAGATACACGCGCATCGGCAAGTGAACGGTGTCGTGTGTCGAAATGTGACTGTCGAAATGTGGGCTGTCGAAATGGGGACGGAGGCAGTTTCCTCTGGATGAAGATATTCCGACCGTTTATTTCTGCCCAAGGGCCGGGATTAGGAGTGCATGTCGGCGAGGCTCAAATTTTTGGCCGCGTTTGCCTCCGCAAGGAGCGGCTCGTGTGATCCTTTATGGCGGAGGTTGCGATTGGGCAAAAGATTACTCGCGTGCACGGTCCTGTTCGGCACATTTTCGACCTACGCTCCCAGCCAGAACGCGGCGGACGAGTTGCAGAAGGAACTTATCGGGGCGGATCGAGGGATTTGGGAAGCCATCGCGAATTCGCGTCCCCACATTGATCAGGTGAGCGCGGTGCTTGCCTTGGACTATATTGACATTGACTCAGGGGTCCGTCATTCGCGCGAGGAAGTACTCAAATACTTGCAAGGTCTGACGAAGTTTTCGTTTCAGTACGAATCTGCGCGCGCTTACGTCCTTTCACTCACGTCCGGATACGTGATTGCCGAGCTGAGCTACTCCTCGGTGCAGAACGGAAATGCGGCGACCGGCAAAGTCCTGACGACCACGGTCTTCAGCAAGGAGCACGGACAATGGATGGCACATTTGCACACGGAGATGGATGTCAAGCCACAGACGCAGTGGGTTTGAGAGATCCCGGGCCAGCGGCTATTTCTTCGGAGGGTTGATCATAATGTGCGCCCCGGCAGTCCCGGGGAACATCAGCCACGGCGCGCTTTCACTGGCGGTCGTCGAAAGTCCCGTCGATTCCGGGGTCGCGTAGGGGACGTAGATGACCCATCGCCGGTACGGGTCCGTCACGGTCCCAGTGCTGTGGTCGAAGCTCGTCCCGGAGAGCACATATAAGGTACGAGGCTCGCGCGGCATCGAAAGCTTCCCTTCGGCAATCTCCTTCCAGCGAATCTCATTCCGTTTTTGCCCCGTGACCTTCTGAGCCACAAGTTCACGCCCGCGAGCCATATACGGCTCCAGTTCCCGGTGGTAGCAAGCGACGTTGAACGACGTTTTGTTCGGGTCGTTAGCTACGCAAATCAGTTCGTTCTTGCCCTCGCGAAGCCTGACCAACTCACCCTGCTGGTTATAGCCGAGGACCGCCGCGCCCTCTCGGAGATCCGCAGGTGCAGCCAGTACCGCGGCCGCAATCTGAGCCTCCGGAGCCGGCACATCTGCGGCCGCGAGTGCCGATGCAAGCAGGACGGTTCCAACAACAATCCGGAATTTCATATCGATCCATTATGCCGCCACGACATTACATCCCCGCAAATCTCTTAAAGAAGCTCGTGTCCTTCCAGCGGGGCCGGCCATCTGCGTTGGCGATTCGTTCAGTGAGAGTCAGAAGTATTCGGTTGAATCGCGCAGCCGCTACCCGGTCTACCGGCTGATTCGTATCATCGGAGGGGGCATGATACCGGTTCGTCAGCCATGCCTTCATGGTCTTTTCTTCGTCCGTCCCGGAAGTTGGGGCGAACGCACTCATGATGGATGGTACTCCCGCCCGAATGAAGTTGTATTGGTCGCTACGGATGAAGATATTGCGATCCGGCTGTGCATCTGGCAAGACTTTCACGTCCATACCCGCCGCGACCTCTCGAATGTCGTCGCCAAGCGTCGATTCCTCCAGGCCGTACACCGTCAGGTTTTTCAAAGGAATGATCGGCAGGAACATGTCCGTATTCAGGTCGGCCACCATGGATTTTGCCGGTACCGTCGGATGCCCGGCGAAGTAGCGTGATCCCAGCAAACCTTTTTCCTCCGCGCATACCACCACAAACAGCACCGAGCGCTTCAGCGAAACGTGCGAATCCTGTAGCTCATTAGCTACCTCAAGCAGCGTAGCCACGCCCGATGCGTCATCCATTGCTCCGTTGTAGATGCGATCGCCATGGATGGGCTCGCCGATGCCCAGATGATCCAGGTGCGCGCTTAACACGACGTACTCGTTCTTCCGTCGCGGGTCAGATCCCGGCAGGACACCGATAATGTTTGCCGATTCAACCTGCTCCGTCAGGGCGCTCACGTGGGCACGCAGTGTTGCGGACAGTGGAAATCGTGGCAAAGGCTTGCCCGCATCTGCCAAGGCAAGCAACTCATTCAGGGCGTGCCCCGAACCGGCGAAGAACTGCTCCGCGTGTGCTGGATTCAGAGTGACCGTAAACATCGGGCCGCGCGTGTCCTGAAAGACCGGATCGGACAGGCGCATGCCGGGTTGTGAGGCCGCCAGCGACATGCGGGACCACGGGATATCCATACTTTTAGGATTAGGGATGCTGGCGATCCCGATGGCGCCTGCTTGCTCCACCGCCTTGTAGAACTCCTGGGGCGAGCGCGAATGAGCTTTGAGAGCGCCGGCGAGATTGGAGGGACCGCCACTCAGATAGACAATGATTTTGCCATGCAGGTCCTGGCCCGCTAGATCGTCATAGTTCGCCTCCGGGATATGGAGTCCGTATCCGATGAACACCAGCGGCGCCTCAATGCTCTTGGGTTGAGGCAGACGGCTGCCGAATAGCAAATCTTCGCCTAAGGAAAGTGCATGTTCATGGCCGCCTTTGATGAGGATCACGCTGGACTGAGCCGCCTGGATTCGTTGCACTTCGAACCGGACGGGTTGCAAGTAGCCGTCAACGCCCTTTGGTTCGAGGCCGCTCGCTTTGAATTGCTCGGTCACATAGCGCGCCGCCCTCCGGTACCCCTCCGTTCCGGTGAGCCGGCCTTCCATCTGGTCGCTTGCCAGATGTTCTACGTAGGACCACCATCTCTGACCCGCGGCTTTCAGATCGGGCGTCGCCGCGCTTGCCATTGGGCCGGTAAAGAGTACCGCGACCGTACTCGCCACAAGAAGAGCAGGCCGAACGGGGCAGGGAATCATCTGTTTAGTTCTCAATTGTCCTCCGAAGGGCAAATCAGAATTCTCCAATTATGAGCGATGCCTCGTATCTCGTGTACACCTGCGGGAAAAGCCTACCTCACCGAAGGGCTGTCGTCGGCTTTCAGATCGCCCAGGGCGTATTGAATGCCGGCCCGAACGTGTTCCAGCATCGGCGTCATGGCATATACCCGGTCACTGTGGCCATGCCCTTCATAGAACACGCGCCCCTGCCCCTCGCGCCGAATGTAGCTCAACGCGTAATCCGCATCGGTTCGCGGATTTACTTCCTTCGCCTTATCCGCAGGGCTCATCTTGTCGTAGTCAATACTGGTTAGCACGTGCACGTTCTTGCGTGAGAACGAATCCTGCGCGAACGTGTACGTCTCATCGTGAATCTCGAACTCCTTCCCGTGGAACATCGCAGTCAACGGACTGTTCGGATCGTCGATCTTCACATAGATCAATTGCGGATCGGGCCAATGAAATTTGAAGTACCCGCCAATCAAAGTGTTGAACTCGGGCCACTGCAGGACCGGTTTCGCTTCACCGCCCACATGCGGACCGGGCGGCGGCAGTAACGAATTGAAATGCGCCACAAATTCGGCCCGGCTGATTTTGCCCGTCTTGTCTGTATCCAACTTCTGGAACCAATCGTCGGCAAGCGCGGTCCACTCCTGCCGGCTCACGGTATCGTTATGATCTTGGTCGCTTGCCGTAATCAACTGAGCGGCAAGACTATTGGCCATGAAGTTAGGGCCCGCACTGCCGTTCGTTGCGGCTGCCTCGGCTGCCAGGCAGTCGGTATGGTACGAATCGGTAGCGGCATGAATCCCCGCGATACCCTTGCCGCTTCTGACGAACTCGAGCAGCGCCGAGCGACGCGCTGCTGTCACCGACGGATCACTATCGTCAAGGAAGCAGGCGGTCGTGCTGTCCAGGAAAATCGCATCGTACTGCTTGAGGTTACTCGCGTCGATATCGGCTGGGTTGTAGCTGACGGTGGTCGCCCATAAGCCACCTCGATTCCCCAGCGCTTCCACTGCCTTCGCAGCCAGCGGGATGGAGGCATGCACGAACCCTCCCGGCCCCGTATGCGCAAACACCAGCACCTTGCGCGGGCGTAGGGGCTTTGCACCTTGCGTGCTGGGCAGGGCCGCCATCATGGCATCGACGGCCGATTGTGGTGCGGTCATCGGCGTTGAATTGCCGGAGATGTTGAAAGTGTTCCCTTGCCCTGGCTTGGCCGCCGGCGGGGAAGGTAGCAGCTTGCCTAATCCGGCCGCAATCTGATCCCGCGTCAAGGTTCCGCTATTCGTGCTGGTCCAATTCTTAAACCAGGAATCGAAGCCCTGCTCGATCTCGCTTCGTGTTAGCGTCCCGTCACCATTTGCATCCAGAGCGGCAAAGAGGGCCTGAGCAGTTCGCCCGCCGCGCGCGCCTTGCGCCCATAAGCTCGCAATACCGGTGGCCAGCAATACCGCTGCGCTGGCCCGCACCCACTTCGTTCCGATCCGTCCGATTCGTTGCATACAATCTGCCAACAAGAGTCTATCGCCCGAGCTGATTTGTAGTGACCAGATGACGAAGCCGGCTCGTTAGGAACGAGGAAACGCGCATAGCTTCGCCAAGTTCGCGGATGCCATCGGCCGATGCTGGCGGACTTGTGAATCCTAATCATGCAGTACACCTTCCGCGTGGCCGAAGACCCGTTTTGGAAGAGAGATTTCAGGGCCGCTAATACAAGCGAATTGCTCAGGCCGAACGCCGTCACCTTAAGCGCCCGAATCTAGAGCCGCGCCCCGAGAATGGCGACGGGACCCTTTTTTGGCCTCCCGTCCTTGTCGAGCAGCTCTGAGGCCGTCTAATTGCGCCGCTCAGCGTCGAGAAAAACCGGCTTGATAATACGGATGGAGGGCGGAACCAATTGGAAAGAGCGATCATCGATCTGCTGGTGGCCGATGCGGCCGTCAAGAACCAAGCAGGCGGCTGGCAGATCACGGGACTCGGACTCTTGATAATGTCGACTGGTTTGGCGATTTTCTTATTGAACCCACATCAGGCTTTGCTGTCAGCAACCGTCTTGGGTGTCTGGGTCAGGGTAGCCAAATCTTGCCTGAAGTAGAATTTTGTCCTGGGAAACAAAAACGAATAGGGCTCGCCTGTTCAACACTACCGGGATCCTCGCGAGTGCCAAGTACTTGGCTGTTTTTGTCAATACGCCCGCCGGTAACAAGCGGCTGCCTAAGCCAACTTCCGGTCGTAATCCGCTGAGACATGCTCTTTCTCAAATGAGACGCTTCTACCGAAATCATTAGGGGCATGCAGGCTCGGAGCACAATCTAGCTTACGATCGAAAGAAGCCGCAATTCTGTAGCTCACGTGCACGCGCGTGGACTTCAGCACTCCGCAGTTTTCCCAATGAACCGGAAGTCGATTTGCCACTCTTTGGTGGCGCGGTCAAGGCCGCCGAGGCAATCCACAGTGACCCCCAAGCGTGAAGGAATTTGTGCCGCGTCTGACCCAAGCAGGATTTCGTAAACTGTGTTTGGCGCAAATCTACACCACTGAAGGAAGAACAAATTGAAGAAGTCGTTAGCGGCCCTAAGCGTTGCAAGAGCCGTGCTCTTTCCCCATTCGCGCGGATTGAGAGGAACTCCCATTATTTTGGTCCGGCCGAATTCAACTCCCAACCGATCTTCACCTATCGGAACGTAACCTTTCTTCTTCACCTTTGGATATACGTATTTATCGCGCACGGATTTCAATTCCGCAGCAGCCTGGACCTCGATGCGTCCGCGATCAAATGCGGCGTCCGAGGCTACCCTGTTTAGAAAGAACTCATACTTCGATAAGAACGGCAGCTTGTCGAGGTCCTCACCGTAGGAGCCTGCAAGGCTTAGTGCATCTATGCAGCAGTTTGCCCCGCATTCAAACAGCAAGAACGCATTCAGCATGCTACTCCGTACGAACGTGTACTCATAACCATGAGCATCATTTTGTTCGTTCACGTCGTAAGCAAAGTACAGCAGGTGCACAGCATCTTAAAGAAGGTCCTCAAAGTTTTTGAGATGGTAGGAGTCTCCTTGCGAGCCGGGATCACCCCAGAACACATCAATCTCGGGCATATTGCTCGCTCCATGCTAACCCGATAAGACGCTCCTGAATCGAGCGCACCTCTCATTGCACTGAATTAGTCCTGCTAAATGCCGTCGCCGTCTCAAATTCACGCTTCTGCGCCCCCAAATAACCAATTCCGCAAAGCCTTTCGCGATCCGCGAGTAAGCTCCGAATTCATTAACGGCGTGCGTGCAACTTTAATGATCGAGCACCACCCACGCCGGGGCGTGGTCGCTCGCGTTTTGTTCGCCACGCACCCATCGGTCTACACCGCCGTCAACGAGTCGATCCGCCATCTTCGGCGAGAGCAGGAGATGGTCCAGCCGCATGCCTTTGTCGGCCGGCCAGCGCTCGCGTTTGTAATCCCAAAACGTCCACAGTGGCCCGTCTGGGTGCAGCTTCCGCAGAGCATCCGTCCAGCCTTGGGCTAGCAGTCGCGCGAAGGCTTGGCGGCTCTCCGGCTGGATCAACGCGTTGTTGTCTAAAGATCGCGTCTGATATATGTCGTGCACCGTAGGGACAACATTGTAATCGCCGGCAAGGACGACCGGTACACCGGCGGCCATCAGCGCCGCGGCGTGATCGATAAGGCGTCCGAACCAAGCCAGTTTGTAATTGAACTTCGGACCGGGTTGAGGATTGCCGTTCGGCAGATAGATCGACGCAATCAAGACCCCATTGACGGCGGCCTCAATATAGCGCACTTGGCGGTCCTCAGGATTGCCCGGAAGGCTGGAGCGCGTCAGCACCGGATCGTGGTCGCGGGCCAGAATGGCCACGCCGTTCCAGGAACGCTCGCCCTGCCAGACTGCCCGATACCCAAGAGCTCGAAGGGCCTGGGCGGGAAATGCTCGCTGCTCGGCCTTGAGTTCCTGCAGGCAAACAATCTCTGGCTCAGTTTCGCTGAGCCACGCCAGCAGGTTTTCCAGCCGCTTCTTGATGTTGTTGATGTTGAAAGTGACGATCTTCACCGTTCAGCCCTTAAACCGCAACGCTATTGTGACGCGAGCATGTCTCCGTCAAAAAAAAATAACTCATCCATTTATCTCCGGTGTTCCAGCGCGGAGTGTCGGCGGACTTTCATGGTAGGCAGCTCACAACAGTAAAGTGGATGTATGATTCGGGTATCAAAAGCGCGTTTTATAATAAGCGCCTTTTTTGTCGTGATTGTTGATCCCTAGTCCAGCAAGCCCGAGCTCCCCGATGTGACTTGTGGCGCGCTTAGGAGTCGCATATGACTACGAAACCTGTACTGGCGGATGAGCGGTCGCCTCGTCTGGCAATTGTGGAAGAACACGTGCGCCTCGAAAACGAGCACAACCTTGAAGGTGTCATTCAAACCTTCGGTGAAACGGCACGCTACGATGATGAACCGTGGAACAAGCATTATGAAGGCCGTGAACAAGTGCGTCAATTCTATGAACAGCTTATGGCCGCCTTGCCGGACCTGAGCATTGAGATAGTGCGCCGACACGTCGCGGCCGAGACAATCATTCTTGAGGTAATCATCCGCGGCACGCAGTTGGGGCCTTGGCGAGGTCTTCCCGCAACGGGAAGGTGCATAGAGTTTCCTCTTTGCGGCGTGTACACCTTCAGTTTTGATGACCTTCTGGCAGGAGAGAGAATCTATTACGACCGAGCTATGGTTCTGAGGCAACTGGGAGTTTTCCATGAGCCGCAGACTGCCCTCGGGGGCATCACGATCCTGTTCACGCATCCGTGGACCATTTTCCAAGCTCTCGCGAGACAGCTTCGTAAGAGTTAGCGACCCATCCTGCCGCTTGGCGCAAGACAAGACTAATAGAGCGCGTCTCCTACGGCCATTACACCGACCAACGCTCCATTGTAGGATCACGCGCAACTCGGAACTTCACCGAAGAGAAGCCGACCTAGTGGACTATTTAGAAGTGGGAATGGCAAGCTCCTCCGAATTTTGGATTGCAACGTGAATGGAATATATGCGACCCAATGAAGTAGCCGAGCGCTGAGCCCACAAATACGTCCGAGGACCAGTGGTCGCGACCGAGAAAGCGTCCACCCATCACCGATGCTGCTGCGGCATACGCCAGCACCTCCACCCATGGCTTTGGATATTCATGCGCAACAACGCTAGCCATCGCAATAGTGAACATGGGATGACCGGCGGGAAACGACGTGTCTATGTTGTGATGACGCCCGAAATCCCCATAGCCGTTGCCCTCCCCGGGGCGCTGGCGTCCCGCGGCGAATTGCAATGGCGTGTAAATCAGGAAGGTGTTCACCAGGGCTTCTACCTCCAGTAATCCCGTTTCTTTCAGATGCTCATTGTGGGTCTTAATCCCATAGCCCCACGCAACCGCTACAGCGGCCGCAGTACTCCCCAACGCGACGTTCGAAAAGTTTCCGTAGATATCCACGTTTCCGCCCGGAAGATGTCTCTCGATGCGCCGATCGGTGGCTAACAGCGCTCCGGTCCCCGCCAGCACAATCGCATCCCATTTGAAATTCGAGCGCTGAAAGGGAGCACGGTAAAGCCCCTCTTGATCCCGCAATAATCTCGTCACGCCGCGCCGCACCAAGCCTCGTGATTCAGGTTGACCAGGACCTCCGGAATCATTGGAGGCCGCCGGAGCATTTGGATCGCTTGCAGTGGTAGAACTGTCCGCTTCAAGATTGAGCGCCTGAAACGGGCCGTCCGGAGGATGGACTGGATCGAAGATCGACTCGGTTTGACTGAACGCTGGATACGAGACCATCAGCAGAAGAAAAGCCCGCAGTCTCACGCTAATCAGACCAGCATCGCCGGAATTACGTATCGAGGAAGTTTTCAGGGGTTGAGGGTTGATAGCACAACCTGGGCGCAGCGTGTACCATGTTCTGATTGGAGGAGCAATGCGCCGCATTCCCGTCATCCTTTTGCCTGCAGTCGTTAGCCTGTTCATCGCATCCACTCTCATCCTGGCTGTGCACGCCGACGATATCTCCGATCGCGCGTTGAAGCTGCACTTCTCCTCCATCGTCCTCGATACGCACGACGACACCACCCAGCGCTTCTTCACAAAGGACTATGATCTCGGCAAGCGCAACCAGGAGGGCCACGTCGACATTCCCCGTATGAAGGAAGGCGGCATGAACGCCATCTTCTTCTCTATCTGGATCGATGGACGCATCACCGGTCCACCAGCGGTTGAAAAGGCACTCGATCAGATAGACGCTGTTCGACAAAACGTGCAGAAGTACTCGGACCAAATTGCGCTCGCCCGCACTGCTGAGGACGTTCGGCGCGTGCACGCGCAAGGCAAGATCGCCGCACTGATGGGTGTGGAGGGTGGCCACATGATCGGCAATGATATCCGCGTGGTGCGCATCTTCGCCGATCTCGGGGTGCGTTACATGACTCTCACTCACTTCTACAACGACGAGTGGGCCGACTCCTCCACTGACAAACCCGCTCACAATGGACTCACTGATTTCGGCAAAGAAATAGTGCGTGAGATGAACCGGCAGGGAATGCTCGTAGACATCTCACACGTGAGCGACAAGACCTTTTATGATGCACTCGAAGTGAGCAAAGCACCGCTGATCGCTTCGCACTCCTCCTGCCGGGCTCTGTGCAATCACCCGCGCAACATGACCGATGACATGATCAAGGCTCTCGCCGCGAAGGGAGGTGTCATCCAGATTAATTACGAAAAGAGCTTCATCGATCAGGCTTATAAGGATGCCTACGACAAAGAAAGCGGTGGGGTCGTCCAGCACCTGGACGAGCTGACCAAGAAGTGCAATAACGATGAGGCCTGCGTCTCACGCGAGATGTCCAGGCTCGAACAGCAATTGACTGCGGAGGGGAAGCTGCCCCATGTCAGTTGGGAGCGAATCATAGACCACATCGATCACGCCGTCAAACTTGTCGGCTCGGACCATGTCGGCCTTGGTTCCGACTTCGATGGCGCCAGTATGCCGGAGGGCCTCGAAGATTGCTCCAAGCTGCCAAAGATTACTGAGGCGTTACTGCGCAGAGGGTATTCGGAACAAGACGTCCGAAAGATCTTAGGTGAGAACACCCTTCGGATCATGGAGCAAGCGGAGCGGGTGAGCAGCCGGTTGCAATCACAGCAGTAAGACTCGATGAGGCGTGAATACTCAAGCTGGGACTAAGCGGCACGAATTCGTTGCTTCGGTTTGTGCTGGAGCATAAGTCGGAATTGAGCTACTAGTTACTCTTTCTTTGTGCCGACATCCCGCTGAGGCACAGTTGTTTCCAATGCACGGATTGACCGGGAATCGGGGACAGGTGATCTTTCCGGGCTGCGCGGCGAGGGCGGCTTCGAAGGCTACTTTGGAAAAGGGTCCGACGGAACCCTGGATTATTGGTTCGAATGATGTAGCTACGATCGCAGAAACTAGCAAATCAACGTCCTTCCGGCAACGCGAATGAATAAAGCGAGTCTCCCGCGCCGAACAGAACGTATTGGCGTCCATCCAATGCATAAGTAATGGGCCCGTTGGTGGTGTTTTGACCCACTCGCGCGTGCCACAGGGTGTGCCCGTTATCCGAGTCGAGGGCCAGCAGGTTCCCCGACGCGTCGCCTGCAAACAGAAGACTGGAAGCCGTACTGAGCAGGCCGCCAAAACTCATCGGCGCCGCCGCTGCTAATATCATGCCGCCACTTGATTTCGCCGGTCTGATAATCGATGGCCTGCAGCAGGCTCGAGGATGTCAGAAAGTCATCCCGGCCGGCATAGCCTTCCGGTTTCCCTTCCGCGGTGTAGTAGAAAACGCTGTAGTTTTGTGAGCCGTCGATGTAGAAGAGTCCCTTTGCCGGATCAAAAGTCGGCGGATACCAGTTCGTCGCGCCGTTCGAGCTGGGACTGACGAGCGTGCCGTCCCGCCTGGGCTCTTTCTTCGGATTCGGAATGGGACGGCCCTGTGAGTCGACGCCCTTTGCCCAGTTATTGCTCATAAAGGGCGTGGTCAGCAGATCTTTGCCGGTTTCGCGATCCAAAACGAAGAAATATCCGTTGCGGCTCGCTTGAGCCAGCATTTTTCTTTGCTTACCGTGGAATGGGCCATCGAATAATACCGGTGTTTGCACGGCATCCCAGTCGTGAGTGTCGTGCGGAGAGGGCTGGAACGCCCAGACCAGTTTGCCGGTATCGGGGTTGAGGGCCACGATCGAGCAGGTCCACAGGTTGTCTCCTTTTCGCGCATCTCCGGCGTGAACCGGATTAGGATTGCCCGTAGTCCAGTAGAGCAGGTGCAGCTCGGGGTCATAAGTGCCAGGCATCCACGTCATGCCACCGCCATGCCGCATCGCTTCCTGGTTGGGCCATGTTTCCGATCCTGGTTGACCGGGCAGCGGCTCCGTGTCCCACCTCCATTGCACATCGCCCGTCTCGGGATCCCGCGATTCGAGAAAGCCAGGATTATCCAGTGAATCGCCACCCACTCCGATGACGATGCGATTTGCGATCACCAGGGGCGCCATCGTGCAGAAGTATTCGGCCTTCACATCGGCAATCGTCTTCCGCCAGCGCTCAGTCCCATCCTTCGCGTTGAGCGAGATCAGATTGCAGTCGGGCGATTCGAAGTAGAGCCAATCGCCATACATCCCCACTCCACGGCTGCCGATGTGAAGACCTGGATTGTCAGGATATTTGTAGTGCCATATCTCGCTGCCGGTGCGCGCGTCCACCGCCCACACATTGTCGGGCATCGTGAAGTAGAGCACACCCTTCACCAGCAATGGCGTAGACTTGATCGAACCGGCGAAACCGCTAAGGCCCGGAATTAGTCGTCCGGTAGATCCACTGCAAGCCGAGGTTCTTAACATTAGACCTATCGATTTGCGTAAGTGGGCTGTTACGCTTTCCCGAGTAATCGCCGTTGTAAGTGGGCCAACTATCCGAAACCGGATGCAGCAAGGCATCGGGAGTAAGTTCCTGCCCCGCAAGTAGCGGCGCCAAACTGAGCGTGGCTAACCAGATTCGGGCAAACGTCATTTCAAAGTCTCCAGGTAAGCCAGCAGGTTGTGCATGTCATCATCTGTGTATTTCGCAAGTTGTTCGCGATGGAAGCTGAGCGGATCGTTCAGCGTGACCTTTGCGCCCTCACGGGAAACCGACCGATGCCACCCGCGAGCGTCCAGTAACTCCACGTTGAACTCGTCCTCGCGGACCAGGGTTCCCGAAACACTTTCACCGGAAGGCAGTTGAACCGTCACTTTAGTCGGTGGAAGCGGTTTGCTCTTCTTCCCCAAGAAAAAATCCATCAGAGAGGGGCCGGGAGATAAAAAGCGCCTCTGCAGATCCACGGGCTCCAACCGGGTTGCGATTCCAGCGAGATCCCCGGTCGCAGAATGACAAGTGGAGCATCTGCCAGCGCCGTTGAAGTAAGTCTCGCCCGCCTTAGCGTCGCCGGTCAACAGTCCTTGTATGACATAGCCGAAACGATTCGAAGTTTCTTGCCTTCGCAAGTGAAGAAAGGCCGCGATATCCGCAATCTGTTGGTTGCTCAGGGCAGGAAACGCCGGCATGCCGCGGTCCGGTCTGCCATTGTGAATCACCGGTCCGATGAGGGCGCCGCCTTCGTCGTGCAGCACGAGTTGCGACCGAATCAGATCCGGCGCGCTCTTTCCAGCGGCATCGGTGCCGTGGCAGAAGCCACAAGTCGGAGCGAATAACCGTTTTCCGCGCTCCGCTGCAGCAGCATCTATCTTGTCCGGTCCAGCCAACATTGCGGCCGCGTCGGGCGGCTTCTGCGCGCGCCGCCCCTGATCCTGCGCTCCAAGGAAACCTGTTCCTAAAAGATAGCCGCAGGCGAACGCGATGAGTGTGTAACGCAGGTTCATGGGGTGAGCAGGATGATCCTTCACGTTACACCTGGAGATTTTTGAGGTAATCATAATCCACCTGGATTGCGTCGAGCGCCGGCATTTCCGTGAAGGGTGGCTCTTGTTCTACGTACATCGCGCGAATCCTGGCGTTCCGTGCGGCGGCAAAGATTCGGCGGTAATCGATGGCGCCGCGCCCTAGCTCAGTGGGCACAGGCGCACCCGGATTCTTGTCCATCAGCGTTGTCCGCGGTGTGAAGCCCTTGTGGAAGTCCTTGATGTGCAGCAGGCAATAGCGCTCCGGATACCTGGTGAGATAAGCGACCGGATCTTTCCCGGCGACCGTCATCCAACCGCAATCGAGTTCTAGCTTTACGAGCGAGGCGTCCGTCAGGCGCAGGAATTCATCGTAGCCGCTTACGGTGTCGTACAGTTTGAATTCAAAATTGTGGTTATGATAGCCAAACTGCAATCCGGCCTTCTTGGTCTGCTCACCGATCTTATTGAACTGCTCGGCATTCCATTTCCAGTCGTCGAGTGTCAACCCATTGATCAACCTGAGAAAAAACGCTATCTGATCTTCGCCTGGATTGCTGCCGAATCGTGACGGATCTGCCACCCACGGAACGGTGACGACCATGTAGGCTTGCCCGAATTGTTTGGCAAGGTCGATATTTTTCTGCAGGTCGCCCAGCAGGTCCGGCAACAGGAAATGCCCGGACGGATTCTTGAGGCCATTGTCGTCGAGGGCCTTCACCAGATCCTTCGCAGGAGTTTTGGAAAGCGGGGAAAGCTCCACCTGCTTGTAGCCGATGGCGGCGATCCGCTTCAGGGTTCCGAACGGGTCGCGATCCATCTCCGCGCCGACCGTATAGAGCTGCAGGCCGATAGGCAGGTTCAAAGGATTAGCATCCATAGGTTTTGGTTCCAGCAGGACCCGCCCGGCGGTGCAAGAAACGAGGGCGGTCGTCAAAAAGGATCGGCGGGAACTGGCTCGCTGCATGGCGTACTGAAAATGTTATCCAATTTATATTCCGAGAATTACGTATTTTATCTGGTAGTCCATTTTTATATGTGAGGTATTCTTATTCTTCAGTAGAGTTCGCAAGAATTCTTTTCCTTTTCTCTCGGGTTTTCTCTAAATGATCGTATCTGCCATTCGCAATTCACTTGTCCTATCGGCGCTTTTTCTTTCCGCGGCCGGCCTGCTACAAGCCGAGTCGCAAGCTGATCTTTCACGCCTGGTCGTTGTAGGAGATTCTCTCTCGGCGGGCGTTCAGAATTTCTCGCTGCTTGATTCCCAGCAGCCGCAT
Source organism: uncultured Acidobacteriaceae bacterium (assembly GCA_963722935.1). Classification (GTDB taxonomy): domain Bacteria; phylum Acidobacteriota; class Terriglobia; order Bryobacterales; family Bryobacteraceae; genus Bog-105. The sequence continues at coordinate 1,496,060 of CAVROY010000008.1, forward strand.
GGGTACGCCAGCATCATTGCCGACCAGGCAAAAATGCCGCTCATACTGCCTCTGGTCCCGTGGCCCGGGGCACCTAACGTGCTCCAGTTGACGAACCTCAATCCGGTGACGATTCATCCCGTTCCCGGTAGTCTGCCTTTGATACCGAGGGACTATCCGTGTCAGCAGGCAACCAACCTCTCCATCCCTGGTGTGACGTTGGAACAGGCCCTGAATGATACGCCATCGCCCAATCCCCCTCCTGGTGTGCAACAGTGGGAGGACCTGGTCCTCGCCTTCCCGAACGCGCAGGTCTGTCCCAGTGGTTATCAGGGGCCGCCGCCGGTGCTGACGCAGATCCAGAAGGCCGTCGCTCTCAAGCCCACCACCGTAATCGAGTACCTTGGCAACAACGACGCACTTGTGCCCGCCCTGATCGGAGTGCTTCAACTATTGACTCCGGCATCGACGTTCGCTACCAGTTACGACGCCTTACTCGATCAGTTGCAAGCGACAAACGCGACCATTATCACGGCGACGATCCCGGATGTCACAAAGGTGCCGTATTTTACGCCGGTCTCCACCATCGCTGCGAAATTCCATATCCCGGTAACCCAGGCAGCTACAGAGCTTGGCGTCGGTCCCGGGGATTTCTTGAGGCCAACGGCAGTTCCAGTCGCGGAGGCCATTCTTTCGAACCAGAACAACCCTGGCATCAGCACCTGGCCTGAGTCTTGCCCGGTCCCACTGTCTGCTTTACCTGTCTCCACAGTGCCGTGTGTTCTGACTCAGAGTGACGCTGCGTATGTACAGGCAACTATAGACTGGTATAACCTAATCATCTATTTCGAATCGATAACTCACGGCGCAACCGTGGTTGACATCCATGGTCTGGTTGATCAGATCGCCCGGGACGGATACAAGGCGAACGGCAAAATTCTGACGACGCAATTCCTCGGTGGCCTGTTCTCTCTTGATGGGGTTCATCCCACGAACACAGGCTACGCAATCATTGCGAATCGGTTCATCGACGTGATGAACGACTCGCTCGGCACCAGGATTCCAAAGGCGAGCATAAATTCGATCGCGGCCCATGATCCACTGGTGCGTTTGGACACAATCCCGACGCCCACGCAGCAGTAACCAAACGCCATTCGATGTAAACTGCGGCGCGATTAGTAGTCGTTGAGGCTCATACACGCGCTCTTGCACTCGCCTTGACTGTTCTGCAACGATGTAATGAGTACGGGCAGCTCCGGCGGAATGAGTAACGCTGCGATTCGCTTCGACGGGAAGCCCGAAGTGAAATCGATCGCTGACATTCAGGAGATTGCAAATGGTTATGGCCTTCATGTCCTCCACACGCCGTAGTTTCCTCGCTGGGTCTGCCTCCTTTAGCGCGCTTGCTGGCGCAGTACCAATCCTCGGTCAAGACACGCAGATCCAGAGCGCATCTGCGACTGCACAGTCGGCCTCTGGTCAGACCGCCAGCACGCCGGCTCCGCCGAAGCAGCCTTCAATGCCGCAGACTGCGCCCCCTTATGACAAGGCCACGATCAATCTAATTGGCCCGAGGTCGGGCTACAGCCCGCAGGTCGGGACGATCGTCACCATGCTCACTTGGATGGAACTTGCCGTTCTTGGGCCTACGCGCGGTCTGAAGCAGCAGGACCTTGACTTCCTGTTTGATAAGAATGCCAACACGATCGGCGCGCTTATGCTCCATCTCGCTGCTACCGAGATCCTTTATCAGCGAATGACGTTCAACAATGAAAACTTTGACAAATTCCCCGCCGACTATGAAGCCAAGTGGGTCGCCGCGATGAATCTCGGCGATGCTGGCCGGTCCTCGATCAAAGGTCACGACATTACGTTTTATCAGGACTCCATCCGCGAAGTTCGCGAAAAGACACTCACCGAGTTCGCTAAACGCGATGACGTCTGGCTACTCACTCCGCTCAAAGAGCCGGGTTGGGGCGGCGGACCCATAAACAACTATTGTTTTTGGTTTCACGTCTGCGAGCATATCTCGCACCATGCTGGCCAAATCGACTTTTTGATGAAACGCTTACCCGGCGCGAAGCCCGACGGGTCTGTAGGCTAAATTGATACGCACTCCGTTTCCCTCGTGTATTCGGAAACAGGAGACTAAGTATCCAAAACTGGAAAACGCATCATGTTACGCTGTTCCTCCGAAAGAGTGCGCCAGACGTGCTGAGGAATCGGATGGACATCGCGGCTGGAGTCGGCGTACCAGCGCCGCACATAACGAATCGTGAGCAAAGCGCGCGGCACATCGGTCGTGTTGGGAGTGCCGCGATGTAGCGTCCAGGGATGGCGAATCAGCACATCCCCGATTTCCAGAACGACGGGCTCTAGTTTGATTTGGGCAAGCTCAACGGCTCGCATTGCTTCGTGTCTCGGCATTCGATGCGTACCCGCTGCAATTTCGATGGGACCGTGCGCGAGAGTTATATCGATCAGACCGAAGCTGACCACCAGCATGTAAGTAGGGAGTACCAGATCGGGAAGCTCGGGGAAAAGAGGGCGTTTGTAATCGACGTGGATTTCCTGATAAATAGATCCCTTCACAGGAGCATCGCAACCCCACTGATCCGCGACCATCTGGTCGTTCAAAACTTGCCGCACGATGCTGAGAACATCTGCATCCAAGAAGAATTCCGGCGCAAAGCAAGGCGGCTCAAACGGCATCGGCAGAAAATGGCGGCTCGGACCGCGGTTAGGCGCGTCGCAGTGCGTATCGATATATCTCAGGAGCGTCGGCCAAAACGCCTCGCGGCACGCGCGAATAAGAGGCGCGGCGAAGCGCGCTCTGAGAACACAAAATCCGTTTTCTCGAAGTTCGACAAGTCTCTCTGAAACCGGCATCGACCCTGTATAAGATATCGTCTGACACGAAGCGCCTGGCCTCAGGCAATACTGGAATCGAGGGCGTCCGTCTGCCTCGAACTCTTGCACTCGCGACTGTATTATTCTTCCTCGCGAACACCGCCTTTGCTCAAGACGACCGCATGAGCGCCGAGTTGCGCGCGGAGCTTCATCGCGCGGTTCAGGTTCGGCTCACTACGGACAAATCAATTTACGATGCCGGCGAGGAGCCAATCCTCGCGATGCAAGTTGTGAATGTGGGCACGCTGCCGTTTTACGTCTATCCAAACACACGCCTGGGCTATGACGGCGATGGTGTCTTTCGAGTGTACGTCCAAGGGTCCTGCCTCATGTATGGGTACGGAGAGGCCATCGACTACGCGCCAAAGGACCTCAACGCCAACCTCGCAGCCTACATTGAGAAGATTTGGCTTCTCCTGAAACCCGGTGAGTCACTCCGCTTGACTCAGAAGCTGGAGGCGTCGCGGGTGTCGCTCTGCCCCGGCAAGAACACAATACGCGTGAATTACTTTACGAAACTTCAGCCCTGGAGCGTGCAGCAGATTCGCGCCTCCGAATCCGAACTGAAGTACCCGGCCGCATACGGCAGTTACGACGGAAACACCGTGATCGTTACTGTTAGATCAGGCCATTGAACCGGAGCGTACATTACGCCCCCCAAAAAACTGTAACCACGACATAAAGTTCCAAGGGAGGAGCGGATGAGCAACAACGTGCTCCGAAAAAAATCGCCAGGTTGATTTACTTGGATGCTGGCTATCCGTACGCGTATCGTGATCGCTAGCGCGGAGATTTGGTGCTCGATTCGCTGGAGCTGCGGGACAAGTTGGGGCAGTTGCAACCTGGAAGGCAGCCGCGAGACCCCAAGCAATTTGTCCAGGACCTGCTGCAAACAATTCTTCCGCAGTTTGAAAAGGATCTGCGCCAGCTTCAGAACGATCTGGACACCGCGCCGCCTCCGCCTGCTCCCTCTGGGCCGATGGCGCATCCCGTCGCTACGCCGACTGAGGCAATCCTTTCAGGCGAAGAGAAATATACCGATATCCGAGCGCCGATTCTTGCCGTTTACGCAGTCCCCCATGATCGAGGGGCCGCTTTTAAGGGCGATGCCGCCGCGCGTGCGAAGGCCGAAGCACGCGATGAAGAACGGACCGGCGCACAGGCGAAAGCGTTTGAAACGGGCATACCCTCGGCACCCGTGATTCGACTGCCGTACGCAAACGGCCTCAACCGTCACATCAACAATCGAGAGGCAAATGGTTGATTTGCAGAGACAATCGTCCGCGACACCGTCTACGCGCTGAGGACCATGCGCACCAGCCGCAGCTTTACCGCGACTGCCGTGCTGCTTCGCCGTTGGCTTGCAAGTAACCGGCCGCGAGCGATTTGTGCTGGGACTCAGGGCGCGCAATGCGCTTGTTGTCGCTGAAATCGCACTGTCGATGATCTTGCTGATCGGCACCGCGCTTCTGATGCGGAGCCTGGCGCGCTTCTCCCACGTCAATCCGGGATTCGATCCCTCAAATCTCCTTACGCTGCGCATCTCTCTGCCGCTGGTGCGCTATGACACGAATCAGAAACAAGCCGCGTTCTTTGACGAGCTCATCCGGCGCGTGCAGTCCGTGGCGGGCGTCCGCAACGTTGCAGCCGGGATCCGGCCTCGGCCCTGCGCATCGGATAAACCTCTGCAATGCACCCGTGCCCTTGCTTACCGAGGACAGCCCATGTACACTTGTACTCGGTAACCGAGTACATACCGAATGAGTAAACCAACCGATCTGGTTCAAGGCACCCTCGACCTCCTGCTTCTCAAAATTCTGGCCCTGGAACCCCTGCACGGATGGGCTGTCAGTCAGCGCCTGAAGCAAGTTTCGGGCGACGTCCTCCACGTCAGCGACGGATCGCTGTACCCGGCGCTCCACAAATTAGAACAGGAAGGCTGGATCACGGCGGAGTGGAAAACGAGCGAGCTCGGACGGCGCGCGAAATTCTATTCGCTTACGCGCCTGGGCCGTAGGCAACTCGCGAAAGAGTCGGCCAACTGGGACCGACTCTCTGGCGCCATCGATCAGGTCGTACGTCTGCAGGAGTCCTAAGCGCCATGCGTCTCGAACATTGGTTCTACACGATCCCACTCCGGTTGCGATCGCTCTTTCGGCGCAGAAATGTCGAGCAGGAGCTGAACGACGAGCTCCAGTTTCATCTCGAGCAGCGAATCGAACTCGAGATCGCCGTGGGCAAAACAGCGGAACAGGCTCGTCGCGCGGCGCTGCAAGCGATGCAGGGCATGGAGCAGCAAAAAGAAGAGTGTCGCGATCTGCGCCGCATGAATTTCTGGGACGATCTGCAGCGAAATCTTCGATATGCAGTCCGCGCCCTGAAACACAGCCCCGGATTCGCTGCCATCACGGTGATCACGCTCGCGCTCGGCATCGGCGCCAACACCGCCATCTTTTCTCTCGTCGATACCGTCATGCTCAAGCTGCTTCCCGTAAAAGCGCCGGAGCAGCTATATTTCGTTGGGCACGATTCCCAGCGCATGAGCCTGAGCTGGAATTATCCTGATTACCGCGCCATGCGCGACCACAACACTGCCTTCACCGGTCTCGCCGGCTACAGTCTCAATCCAGAATCCCTCGGCGTGCAAACCGGCAACGCCGCCGGAAATGCAGCCGAACTCTCCTACGGCATCTTCGTCTCGGGAAATTATTTCGATCTGCTCGGTGTGGCGCCCGCACTGGGCCGCGTGTTCAACACTGCCGACGACCGCGCTCCGGGATCTTCACCCTACGTGGTTCTCAGTTACTCCTATTGGCAATCGCATTTCAACGGCAACACCCAGGCAATTGGACGCAAGCTGCGCATCAATGGCTATCCGTTCACCGTGATCGGTGTTGCTCCGCGCCGCTTCAGCGGAGCGGATGTGGCCTTCCAACCCAGCCTTTTCCTGCCCATCATGATGCGCAGCGAGGTTCTGCACATCTCCTACGCTGCTTGGAACAATCGTCACAACTGGTGGATGGCCGCTCTCGGGCGCCTGAAACCGGGCGCAAACACGAAGAAGGCTGAAGGCGAGCTCTTCGCAATTTGCAAAGCTCAGGAATCGGCTGAACGCCGTAGCCTCGCAAATCCCGCATGGGCCAACACCGCCGATCGAGTGGTTCTCGCGCCGGCTGCTCGCGGATTTTCCTGGGAGGCCGACGAGCTCAAGCAGCCTCTTCAGATCTTGTTCGTCATCGTCGCGCTCGTTCTTCTCATCGCCTGTGCCAATGTCGCCAATTTGATGCTCGCCCGCGGCGCCGCCAGACAACGCGAAATCGCCGTGCGGCTGGCCATTGGAGCAAGCCGCTGGCGCGTGATTACTCAATTGCTGACCGAGAGCATGTTGATTGCGGTTCTCGGAGGCCTCAGCGGCGTTGCTATCGGTTTGGTAGGAATTCGTGCGCTGTTACGCTTTGTGCCCCAATCGGGTAGGGAGCCGGTCGCTGGCATTCACGCCGCACTCGATTGGCGCGTCCTCGCATTCACGGTAATAGTCTGCGTTCTCACCGGACTTCTGTTTGGTATCGCGCCCGCCTGGCAATCGACTCAGCCTGACCTCGTTCCCTCCCTAAAAGAGGACCTGCCAGGCTCGACCGGGACGCGGCGCTTCACTCTCCGCAAAGGACTCGTCATCCTTCAAGTTGCGTTGTCGCTCCCGTTACTCGTTGGAGCGAGTCTCTTCGCGCGCACGCTCGGGAACCTACGCACGCTCGACACCGGTTTTGCCACTAACAACGTTTTCATCGCTTCGGTCGATCCTACCCGCTTCGGCTACAAAGCTCAGCGGACGCGCGATTTCTATGACCGTCTCTGTGCGCGCGTAGCGGGTCTCCCGGGAGTGCGCGTAGCTAGTCTCGCCTTGATCACGCCGCTAACAGGATCGAGTTGGAATGATAACGTTACAGTCGAAGGCTACACCCCGAAACCCGGTGAGCGGAACAACGTCTTTCTCGACGCCATCGGCCCGCGCTACTTCGAGGCGTTGGGAACACCGCTGCTGTTAGGCCGCGATTTCACCCGGCAGGATGATCCAGCTAACGCCATCGAGCAGCCGGATCACATCGTTCCCGGACTGCAACTGCCCGACCCGCCGGGCCGGCATGTCGCAATCGTGAACGAAACGTTCGCCCGGAAATTTTTCGGAGACCACAGCGCCATGGGTATGCACGTTTCTATGAGCGGACCCTTCCGCAGCAGCTCGTATGAGATCGTCGCTATCGTCAAAGATGCGCGTTACTTCGGCTTGCGGAGCGCAGCCGAGCCGATGATGTTCGTCCCCATCTGGCGGCGTTTCGCCGCACAAACGGAGCTTGTGATCCGTACCACCGGCTCGGCGACGCAACTTTCGGATCTACTGCGGCGCGAAGTTCACCAGCTCGACCCGGTCATCCCGCTTCTAAACATCCATCCGTTCGAACAGGATCTGGATCAATCCATTCTGGTCGAGCGTCTGGTCGCTACGCTTTCCGGATTCTTTGCGCTCCTCGCGCTGCTGCTGTCCGCAGTGGGGCTATACGGCGTAGTGGCCTATACCGTAACGCGCCGGACGCGGGAAATCGGCATTCGCATCGCCATCGGAGCCCCTCGCAAATCGGTTCTGTCGCTCGTGTTTTCCGATGTGATCGCGATGATTCTCCTCGGTGCGCTGATCGGCACGGCGGCCGCGTTCCTGACCACGCGTGCCATTGCCGGCATGTTGTACGGCGTGAAAGCAGCCGACCCGCTCAGCATGATGGCCGCCGGGCTTTGTCTGATCGTCGCGGCTATTCTCGCGAGTTTCCTTCCCGCTCGCCGTGCCGCCAAAATCGATCCGATCGTAGCGCTGCGATATGAATAAGCGGCAGCGTGCTTACTCCGATCTCAGCGACATTGCCGCGTCAACGTGAATCACGCGCCAAGCCGGAATCATAGCGGCGCCCAGCGCAACGAGTGTCAGAATAATCGATACAACCACGAAAGTCGCGGGATCGAACGGACTCGTGTCGTAGAGCAAAGCCGACAGAGTTCTCGTAATCAGAACAGAGGCAATTAGCCCGATCACAACGCCCGCACTCGACAGTCGCAAGCAATGCCGGAGCACCAGGCCAAGCAGATTCCGGCGATTGGCTCCCAATGCCACACGAACGCCGAATTCCTGCATGCGTTGTGCGGCATTGTAGGCCAGCAAGCCGGCAATTCCCAACGTGGCCAGCAGCATGGCCGCAATAGCGAAGGACGCCAACAGCCACGTCCGAAAGCGTTCGGCCGATAGCGATTCACCCAGAATTTGATCGACAGTCTTAATGCTGCCGGTAGGCAGATCGGGGTCGATCTGACTTACTTCATGCCGGATAGCGCTGGCCAGAGAGAGCGGATTGGCCGAAGTTCGGACCAGCACATTCATCGTGTTCACCCAATCGGCAGGAGTAGTGAAGATTGCCAGACGCGGAGATTGGCTGGTGAGCTTGCCCTTCACATCGGCGACCATGCCGACCACTGTCAACCAGGGCTGGTCGTTCATCGGATCGTCCACTCCAAATTTGATATGTCTGCCAATCGGATTCTCGTGCGGCCAAGCCTGCTTCGCCAGCCCCTCTGAAATGACCGTGACATGTGATTTCCCAACGTAGTCGTGAGGCTCGAGCATGCGGCCTTTCAGAAGCGGAACGCCGAGAGAACCGAGAACGTCGCCGAGGCAGAAGAGCGTATCTGCCCGTTGGGCATAGTTACGCCGGCCTTGCACGGAGAGAATCACGTTGGAACTAGAGTCCATTGGAAGATCGGAAATCGCTCCCACTTGCCGGACACCAGGAAGCGCGCTCAGCCGGGCCAGCAAGCGATTGAATAAGTTCGTGACCTGGGCCGAAGTTTTGTAAGTCGTGTCTGGCAGAGCGATCCGCATGCTCACCAGGTGCTCCGCCTGGAAACCTGGATTGGCTTCGCTTGCATGCACGAAACTACGCAGCAGCAGGCCGGCGGACGTTAACAGCAGGAACGCGAGACTGAATTGTGCGATCACCGCGGCGGACATGATCCTGCGTTCACGTTTGCCTTGCGTGCTCGTGCGGCCTTCGCCGCGAAGCTGCTCTGCAACGCCGGAATGCATAGCGCCCACAAACGGTGCCAGACAGAAGAACAGCGGCGTAGCGAGCGTGATTGCGACCACAAAAGCCGTAATTCGCCAGTTCAAACCGACTTCGTTCAAGCGCGGCAGCGTGTCGGGAGCAAAATGAATCAGCAGCGGTATGGTCCAGACAGCCAGGCAGAATCCGATTGCGCCGCCGCTGGCCGAAAGAAGCAGACCTTCCGTTAATGTCTGGCGAGTCAGACGCCCCAACCCTGCACCAAGCGCGGTTCGTAGCGCAAATTCGCGCTGCCGTCCTACCATGCGGCTGAACATCAGATTTGCCACATCGGAGCACCCGATCAGCAGCACGATCCCAACTGCCGCCAGCAGCAGCAGCAGAGGGCGTTGCACATTTCCCGTAAACTCCTCGCGAAACGGAATCGCTTGCGATTCCAGTGAGAAATTCGGTAGATGCTGAACCATCTGCTTGATGCGCGTTGGATAATTCGCGACCAGACGTTTGATCAAGCCCCGCACGTCCGCGTCTGCTTGTTGAACCGTAACGTTCGGGCGCAACCGGGCGATCATGCTGTAGTCGAAGTCGCTGATGTTCTGTTGCCGGTCTTCATTGCTCCAGGAAACGGGCACAAATAGTTCAGCGGGCTGATCGTTGAAACGCGATCCGCGGATCGGAAAAGAGAAGCGCTGTGGCATGATTCCGATCACTTGATACGGAACCCGGTTGAGAAGGATCGTGCGACCTAGCGCGCGCCGGGGCGTCCCAAACAAGTTTCGAGCGAAACCGCCATTCAACACTACAACGCGCAGCGCATGATCGTCTTCCTGTTTTGTAAATGCCCGGCCCATGACGGGTGAGATTCCCAGAACCTGAAAGAGCGATGCCGAAAGACGTGCGCCCTCGATGCGCCGCGGCTGCCCGGCGCCCGCAATTTCATACTCCTGGGTGCGATATGTTCCGGTGGACGCGAACGATCGGTTATTCGCTGCCACAAACAGATAATCGGGGCAGGAAAAGGGCATGACCGGATATCCAAGCGCGGGAACGCCTTCCGTAACCGAGACCAGGCGGCCCTGATCCGGGAAGGGCAGGGGACGGAAAAGCACCGTGTCAACGATGGAGAAAATCGCGGCATTCAGGCCGATGCAAAAGGCCAGGGCCGCTATAACGGTAATCGCAAAAGCCGGCGACTTACGAAACGTGCGAAATGCGAATCGCAAATCGCTGAGGGTATCTTCCGCCCACCGCACTTTACGCGCATCGCGGCACTCCTCTTTCAAACGTTCGGCGCCGCGCAAGCTGGAAAGCGCATGCCTTCTCGCCTCCTCGAAAGAAGCTCCGGCGGCCATCGCTGTGGCGATTTCACGCTCGATATAGTCGCGCAGCTCGTCCTCGAGATCGCGTTCCACTTGCGAGCGGTCGAACAAGGATTGAAACCGAAGACGCCATTTTCTCCGCCATCGCATAAGAGCTAACTCCGGGCAGGAAGTACGATCGCAGAAATAGCCCTCGACAGGCGCTTCCAGTCCGCGGTCTCAGCTTCCAATTGCTTTCGGCCCTCCTTGGAAAGCGAGTAGAACTTGACGCGCCGTTTGGTATCGCTGATTAACCACTCGGCGGTGATCCAGCCTTCCTGTTCCAGTTTGTGAAGCGCCGGATACAACGAACCGGGCCCGACCTGCAGAACGTCTTTCGACATCTGCTTCAGGCGCTGCGAAAGCGCCCACCCGTGCATCGGCTCCAAAGCCAGAATTCTCAGGATCAGCAGACCCAGCGTGCCTTGAACCAGATCGTTGGGCTTCATTTGGTGTTATCGATATCCGATAACAGCATATCGCGCTTTACAAGCGCACGCAACGGCGTCCCCAACCGTGACGATTAGGGATGCGACTCCGGCTCGAGACCCCTACCGGTTCGACAACCGCATCGCGCAGCGGCAGGCCATAATCGTTCACCGCCCGCCCGCGTACAAGGCTGTCCGGATTTCTGGTCACGGTGCTCGGAAGCAACACAGCCCTGGGGACCGACTGGCTCAACGGATCGACTCTCTTGACAAACGCTGGCTGAAATCCATCGCGGACTGCTAGCAACTCGAACAAAAGGTCGGGGCCGACACTCTTGATTGCGAATGTTCCATCCGGGCTGGTGAACGCCCGTTTGCCGCAGTCGACATACCAACTGGGACAGAACGTGCTGTAACCTTTCTTGACGCCGGCATGATAGACCGTGCTCGAGCGGCCTCCCGCTGTTATCCCAGAACCTTGCCGGAAAGCGTAACCCGCTCGACCGCCGGTAAACCGGATGCAGCAATTGCTGAAGTCAAAATCGCGAGTAGAAAACTCACAGTGATGTTTCACCTCATTGTCGGGCCCCTACCAGCGCTCCCGTCTCCGCAGCGCGGTAATATGCGCCACGTGATGACGGCAGTGCCATGCATACAGCCCAACGGTCCAGTCCAGGCGAATTTCGCCCCGTTCAGGATGTTTGAACGTGCGCGCAAACTCGCTTCCGGTCAGTGAAGACAACAGCAGAACCCACCGGGCGTGCAGACCGTCAATCAAACCGAGTGATAAGTCCACCGGAGCCTTTTTCGCATCGCGAAGCTCCGCCCAGCTTTTCTCGTCATACGGCTTGATAACAGGTGAATCTTCGGTTAACGCCAGCCGGAAACGAGTGTAACTATTCAGGTGGCTGTCTGCCAAGTGATGCACCAGTTGCCGCACGGTCCACCCGCCCGCCCGGTACGGTGTATCGAGTTGCTGCTCATTCAATCCGCTGATGGCATCTCTTAAGTGCTTCGGCAGTGCCTGTAACTCTGCAATCCACGCTGTCCGAGTCTCCGCATCGATTACGTCCGGCGCATGGTAACGCCCGACGGGATACCGCACATCATCAATCGGCGACATGTCCGCGGTGCTCATAATCGTGCTCTCAGGATACGATTCTTGGCTCCTCGCAGCCGCTGTGCCTAGGCATAATCGTACTGAGGGGCGGGTCAACCCACAGTCTTATACCAGAATGAACGCGCGCCTCATCCTTGATAAAGCCGGTCGTGTGGTGATTCCCAAATCCCTGTGCGAGGAGCTGCATCTGGAGCCCGGCGACGAGTTGGAAATGGAGAGTGCCGGGGAGCAGATCAAATTCGCGACGAGCGAGACCTGGTGACCCGAGGGCAAGCGTGGGTCAAAGTCCTGACACAGTCTGAACCGAATGATGACGTGAGGAACTCTCCGGTGAGATTTGACGTATTTATGTCGTGGACACATCCTTGCGGAGTCTTTCCTACGGAAAGTTCTACGGCATCGACGAATCGCATCGCCAAATACCTGGGTTTTCGCTGGCTGTAATGAGTCCGGTTCTGCGGCCTGAAGATGTGCCGTTGCACACCCATGAAGAAGCGTCTTTCGTACTTCTCCTGGGCGGCCCCTACCTTTCGTCCGCGGCTAATTTCGGCTCTGAATGTGAGGCTCCTGGGCTGATTTACAATCCGCCAGGAACAGTTCACCGCGATCGCTTCAAATCACTGCAAGGACGTTTTCTGGCGATCTCGGTTTCACGGGAAAGCTTCCGGAGCGCTGCCGATTGCGGTATCTTGCCGTGTGATGCGACATGTTTCAATAATCGAGACATGCTTTCCGCCGCGCATTTTCTGGTAAGCGAATCCGCTCGCTGGAATGAGGCTTCTCCGCTGCTTGCGGAGAGCATTTGTCTGGAACTGCTGGCGCGTGTTGCGCGCGGGTCTTCGACGTCGCCGAAAAAGCCGCCGGCTTGGTTGCGAACGGCTAAAGAAATGTTCTACGAGGAATGCGCCAATCCTCTCCGGATATCCGATGCCGCGCAGGCGATTGGAGTTCATCCAGTCCATTTTGCGCGCACTTTCCGTCATTTCTTTCATTGCACTCCGGGCGAGTATCTGGCGCGATGCCGAACCAACCGGGCTATCACTTTGTTGACGGAATCCAAGCTGCCATTGGCGGAAGTAGCGCTCCTAACTGGATTCTGCGACCAGAGTCACTTCTCCAACACATTCAAACGCCATTTCGGACTCTCCCCTCGCGCCTATCGCAGTCAGCTCCGAGCGAGGGCCGCTAGACTGTGTTTCTCTGCACCAAGTTAAATTCATACAAGATTCAACCTGCCTCGCCAAGAGATACTGGCGCCATTGATTAACGTGACTAAACGAGGTGGCGTCAGGCCGCTCATCGTAGCGCGGGCTTTCGCGCTCCTGTTCTTTGCTTGGTCTGCTCTATGGAGCCCCGCGGTGGCCGCCGCACAAGCCCGCGAAGGCTCGGCTGAAGGTCTCGCTGGAATCTGGGCGAGTGAGCTGGATTTCGGTCCTCAGGTTCGTGGGGAGCTGACGATTGACGGCCGCGCTACAACTTGGCGTGCTCAGATTTCGGGCTTCGATGTTAGCGTCCGGCATGAGGACAATCAGATTCACTTCGCTTTGCCTGGCGATCAAGGAGAATTCCGCGGCCACTTGAGCCAGGACGCGCAAGCTCTTTTCGGGCAGTGGATTCAGCCTGCGGGCGAGATCTTCAATAATCGCTATGCCAGTCCGGTGCGCCTCGTTTCTCTCGGTTCTTCTGTTTGGCGAGGCAGCGTTGTTCCGCTTGATCAACGACTCTCAGTGTATATCTCAGTGCAACCCGGCCCCGACGGCGCATTGGTCGCCTTCATTGCCAATCCTGAAATGAATTTTTTCCGTCGCCGAAAATACAAGGTCGAGCGAAATGGCTCAACCATCATGTTCATCGCCGACGGGCAGAAGCTCGAGGGTACTTACGAGGAACGGTCGGGTGTCCTCTCACTCCGCATCGTCGATTTCATGCCGCCGTTCCACTTCGCCCACCGCAAGGAACGCGACGCGATCGGCTTCTTTCCGCATGTGTTGACCGATCGTTATCTCTATCGCAAGCCGATTGCGGAGAGCGATGGATGGGCCACCGCATCACTCGCGGATGTGGGCCTGGACGAACGGACGATCTCTGGGCTGGTGGAAAAAGTCCTAAGCGCCGATCCTGCGGACAATCCTGTATACATCCAAAGCCTGCTGATTGCCCGGCACGGCAAGCTGGTGCTGGAGGAATATTTCTACGGCTTCGATAAGGAGCGCACACACGATATGCGCTCCGCGAGTAAGACGTTTGCTACCGTTCTGACGGGCATCGCGCGCGATCGCGGCGCGAAACTTGGCCCGCAGACTCCTGTTTACCCGTTATTTGCACCGTACAAGCCGTTCGCAAATTGGGATCGCCGCAAGGAGCGAGTCACGCTCCGCAACCTCATGACGATGACGGCGGGGAACGCTTGCGACGACAACGACGATTCATCACCCGGCAATGAGGACCACATGCAAAACCAGCCAGAGCAGCACGATTGGTACAAATATACTCTCGACCTTCCAATGCTCCGTGATCCCGGGGGCGAGCATGCCGTCTACTGCTCGGCCGATTTGAATCTGGTCGGAGGTGCAGTTGCAATGGCCACTGGAAAGTGGCTTCCTGAGTTTTTCGATGAAAATCTTGCAAGACTACTTCAGTTTGGCCACTACCACCTCAATTTGATGCCGACGGGCGAGGCGTATATGGGTGGAGGAGCTTATCTGCGGCCGCGCGACGAGCTGAAGCTCGGGCAGTTGTATCTTAACGGCGGAACTTGGAACGGCAGACGGGTCGTTAGCAAAGAGTGGGTGGAGCACTCCATCTCAGATCACTCGAGCTTTACCCCGGCGCTCGATATCGAAGGCGAACACCGATACGGCTATGGTTGGCACATTCACGATCTCAAATTCGGCGGTCGCGTATTGCGCGATTACGGAGCAGGAGGCAATGGCGGCCAGCTCGTGATCGTCATTCCGAAACTCGACATGGTCGTGGGCATCAACGGTGGAAGTTACGGAGAATTTCGCAAGTGGTACCGCTGGGAACTGGAACTTGTCCCGCAATACATCATCTCGGCTGCATTGCACGCTGCGCCGCCTGCACTATCTCGCACATCTCCTCAATAAAGCCGCATCATAGTATACGTATGAGTAGCGTTGCCGGATCGGCCATCCAGCCGCAAGGTCTTTCTCTATCGCCGGGCAACTCACCGACCGCCGAAAGCCGTGGCTCTCGATGGGTCCATGCGCTTACATCGCACGGTCTGCTGGTTCTACAATCCGTCGCTCTGGTCCTCGCGCTGATCGCCGCGGCGGAATGCCACACGGTTGTCACACGTTCGGCTCCGCATGCGCCCAGGCTTCCTTCTGTCCTGTATGGCCTCGTCCTCTGGTATTGGTGGGGACTCGCGGCCACTGCCATCTGGAAGCTCGCCGAAAAGAGTGGAAGAGATTTCTTCTCGTTCTCGTCCGCATTGAAACACGCGTGCTTCGGAGTCCTGCTGGCGGGCGCGCACGTTTGGCTTCTGCAGCACACCGTCTATTGGTTGATCGCGCAATGGCCTATCTTGGGACCGGCCGGATATAGTTCTTTGGACTATCTCAGTCTCAACCGCTTCTTTTTTGAGTTGCTGCTCTACGGTTTCATCTTTGGCCTCACCGGAGTCATTCACCTGCAACTGGCTTCGCAGCGCGAAGCCATTCGTGCTCTTGCGCTCGAGCGCCAGCTTTCCGTTGCGCATCTCCGCGCCCTCCAAATGCAAATCGAGCCGCACTTCCTGTTCAACACGCTTAACGCAATCACCTCGCTCATCGAACTCGATCGCAAGCAGCAGGCGCTCCAGACACTCGGCAATCTCAATTCCATTTTGAAAAGCACCCTCGGCCGAAGCGCGCCGGAAAAAGTTGCGCTCGCGCAGGAATTGGAATTGGTGGACGATTATCTCTCCACGAGGTCACGCGCTTTGCAGACCGGCTGCGCGTCGATATGACCATCGATCCGAATTCACTCGATGCGCAGGTGCCCTGTTTTCTCCTGCAGCCAATCGTTGAAAACGCAATCCGTCACGGAACATCGCGCTGCAAAGAAAGTAGCGTGGTCCGCATGAGCGCCGAACGTCGCGAATCGCGATTACACCTGCGAGTGCACAACACCGTTCCTGCAATAGATACGCCAAGCCAGCCGGGGTACGGAATCGGGCTCCAAAATACGCAAGAGCGACTCGCTCACTTTTACGGCCGGAATTTTGAATTCCGCGCAGGCACGCTCGAATCCGGCGGCTTCGAAGTCTATATCGACATTCCACACGAACGCTCCGGCCAATGAGACTCAAAGTCGTTGTCGCCGACGATGAGCCGTTGGCCCGGGAACGCCTCAACCGCCTGATAGCCGCAGATCCGGACCTTGAAATCCTTCAGGAATGCCGGAACGGAGCGGAGGTGCTCCAAACCTTGCTCTCGCGCGAGGTGGATCTCCTGCTGCTCGATATTCATATGCCTGGACTCAACGGGTTCGATGTTGTGAAAGAAATGGGTGACCGCAAGCTGCCGATGATTGTTTTCGTCACCGCGCACGACAGCTACGCCATCAAAGCGTTTGAGATTCATGCCGTCGATTACCTTCTCAAACCCGTCGAACCCGACCGCTTTCAGGACGCCATCAAGCGTGTTAAGGATCGGGCCCACATGCAGGCCGCTCTTGCCACGGAGGAAAAGTTTGCGTCAGTGTTGACCACCCTCGAATCTTTAGCCGCAACGCCAGATCCAGCATATACGGCTCGGTTTGTCGTTCATTCCGGCTCCAAGGATCTGTTTGTCAGCGTGAGTGAGATGGCTTGGATCGAGGCGGCCGACTACTACGTCTGCCTGCATGTGGCGGACAAGAAACATCTGCTTCGCGAAAGCATCAAGAAGCTCGAAACGCAGCTCGATCCGAAAAAGTTCATTCGCATTCATCGTTCCGCGATTGTGAACATCGATTGCATTCGCGAAATTCATCGCGAAGGCCGATCGGAAGGCTGGGTTCTACTCTCCAACGGAGACCGTGTCCGCATGAGCACGGTCGGTTGGCAAAAACTCCTGGCCGCGAGCAGCCGCTAGCCGAGGCGCGCGCGTAAGCCAAGCGGGCCGTTCATCGGTGACCGAATCGCCGGTACATTTCACTTAGCTGCGCAAACCACGCCCGTTCCCTGCACAATAAGCGCGCTATCCTGCAAATTCCTCGCCATCAGCCGCTTATCGCCCGAAACTGGCCTTGAGCCTGGAATGCCCCTTTCGCTTTCGATCAACGGAAAACAGCGTGAGGTCAACGCATCTCCCTCGACGCCGCTTCTGTGGGTTTTGCGTGATGCGCTCAACATGACTGGCACCAAGTACGGCTGCGGCATGGGTGTGTGCGGCGCTTGCACCGTCCATCTGGATGGCGAAGCTGTGCGTTCCTGCCAAACTCCGCTGAGCGCGATTGGAACAAAAAAGGTAACGACTATCGAAGGTCTGTCTGCCGATTGCAATCATCCCGTTCAGCGCGCCTGGATCGCCGAGCAGGTTCCGCAGTGCGGTTACTGCCAATCCGGCCAAATCATGCAGGCCGCCGCGTTCCTGACAAAACACCCGCGTCCCACCCGAGAAGAAATCGATCAAGCCATGACCGGCAACATCTGCCGATGCGCCACATATCAGAGGATCCGGCGCGCCATTCAGCGCGCCGCTCGAGAAAAAGCATGATGGAAGAAACGTTGACGCTTGATCGGCGCGACATGCTGAAGGCCGGTGCGGCCCTTATCCTGAGTGCCTGTTTTCCTGCCGCGGGACAAGCGCGGAATTTCAAACCGAACGCATGGCTCGTGATTACGCCAGATAACCGGATCACCGTCTTCACCGAAACTCCCGAAATGGGTCAAGGTACGCGGACCGCCGACATGATGGCTCTCGCGGAAGAGCTGGAGGCCGACTGGTCCACCATTCAAGTGGAACAGGCGCCGACGGATTCCGGCGTTTACCATAACCTCACCGCGGGCGGCAGCGGCAGCACAACCGCGAACTGGATGAGCATGCGCCGCGCCGGAGCGCAAGCCAGGGAGATACTGCTTTCCGCGGCGTCGTTGAAATGGAATGTCGAAAAATCCGAGTTGCGCGCCGAAAACGGAACCATCGTGCATGTGCCAACCGGCCGGCGCATTCTTTATGGTGAATTGGTCGAGACGGCTTCCAAACTGACCCCGCCTAACATCGACGACATCCCGCTGAAGAAGCCGAACACATTTCGATTCGTCGGTAGGCCCGCCGCACGCGTCGATACGCGCAGCAAGGTCGAGGGCAGCGCTATCTTCGGAATCGATGTCCGCGTGCCAGACATGCTCTTCGCGGTGATTGCGCGCTGTCCGCACTTTGGTGGAAAACTAGCCGCCTGCAATGACACCGCCGCGAAGGCTGTTCCCGGTGTCCGCGCTGTATTCCCAGTTCTCTCTATCGTGCCGCGCCCCACCGAGTCGCTCGACCGCACCGCCGGCGGCATCGCCGTCGTGGCCGATTCTACCTGGGCCGCCATACAAGGCCGCAAGGCCCTGCAACTCACCTGGGATAAAGGGCCCGCTGCAAACGAAAATAGCGCCAGCTTGCAAACGGCCTTCCACGAACGGGCCAGCGCTCCGCCAAGTTATATCCCTGTCAACCAGGGTGACGCCGTGAAAGAACTTGCCGCTGCGCCCAAAAAGATCGAAGCGCTCTACGAATTGCCGTTTCAAGCACACGCCACGATGGAGCCCATGAATACAACCGTTCACATTCGTGAAGATGGGATCGAGGTGTGGTCTCCAACCCAAGGCGGGAATGTGACCCAGGCGGAAATTGCGCATCTTGCCGGCCTTCCTTTAAATAAGGTTACGGTTCACGTGACATTGTCCGGCGGATCGTTCGGCCGCCGCCTGCAATGGGATTTCCCGGCCGAAGCGTGGCAGGTAGCGAAGCAAGTCAAACGTCCCGTGCAGTTGCTCTTCACGCGAGAAGACGACATGCAGCACGATTTTTATCGCCCTTACGTGTGGCATCAACTTTCGGGCTCGCTCGACGGCGACGGAAATATCGCCGCCTGGCTGCATCGACTCTCCTCCACCGCGATTCACGCCTACTATGGTCCGGCGAGTAAACTCAACGATCCGAAATACGTCGCGGCGGCCGAGTTAGGTTGCTCCAACATGATTCCCTACGCGCCTCGAAACTTTCGCCTGGAGTATCGCCCCATCGATTCGGCGGTCCCGCGTGCCTGGTGGCGATCCGTCCAAATGGCGCCAAATGCATTCGCCACCGAATCGTTCATCGACGAGCTCGCCCATGCCTCCGGTCGCGATCCTTACGAATTTCGGATGTACTTGCTGAGAGATGACCGGAAGGTTTACAGTCCAACCGACCCGAAATATTTCAACGAAACCCGGAAGTTTCGCGCCGTCTTGCAACTCGCCGCCGAAAAGGCGGAATGGAGCAAGCCTTTACCCAAAGGCCGGGGGCGGGGAATTGCCTGCTACGTATTCGGCGGCAGCTATATTGCTCAAGTGGCGGAAGTCGCTATGCAATCAGACGGTAGCGCGCGCGTCACGCGCGTCGTGTGCGCGATCGATTGCGGTATGGCCATAAATCCGGATAGCGTCCGCTCGCAAATGGAAGGTGGTATCAATTACGCTCTCACGACCGTGCTGGCCGGCGAAATCACGATCAACGAAGGAGCAGTCGTCCAAAGCAATTTCCACGATTACAAGGTGCTGCGCATGAACGAAGCCCCCGATATCGAGGTTCACATCGTTCCTGGTGCGGAAGAGCCGGCTTCCGGCGTTGGCGAAGGTGGTGTAACTCCGCTCGCTGCCGCCGTGGCGAATGCAATTTTTGCGGCTTCCGGCAAACGAATCCGTCGATTCCCCGACATAGCAAAGATCTGATTTGAGTACTCAACTACCTAGCTCGGTGGGTTCTCGCGGACCGCGTTCGATACTTCTTACCAGACGGAAGGTGCCCTCGCGAGTGGCTTGCACATCGCTGGAACTGCGCCAGCGGAGACCGATCCGCCGCAGCCGGTAATTCGTCTATAAGGTATGGAACCACGCGCGCTGAGCCAAATTTCTTCGCGATAGCCCGGTCCTCAAACAGCAGCCATGGTGCCTCAAAGTTCTCCTGCGTCAGGCATAGAACGCCGAATTGAGATTCCTCCAGCTCGTTTTCGAGCCGTCGCGCCCAGGTTTCGCCGGCGTCGATATGGTTGGAGATGAACACATCGACAGCCTCCGGAAACGTGCTTTCCAACAGGGATTTCAGGCCTAAAGCAGTGGCCTTGCTGCGGTCGCCTGACCACTAAGGAAAATGCGCATGACAGGTCCCCTATTTCGATGCGATGTAGTTAATCAGAGTGTTTATCTCCGAATCGCTCAATTGCGTGCGAAAGGCAGGCATCAGCGCGCCACCGAATTTGATTCTCAGCGTGACATAAGGACGGCTCGGCTTTCCGTGGCTGAGTGGGAGTTTTTCGTTCCTGAACAGATGATTCAGACTTGGGCCGAATTTTCTCGTGTGTTTCTGGTCCTTGTCAATATCGTGGCAGACCGTGCAGTTCTCACGAAATAGATCGCGTCCCGCGACCAGCTGCGACTCTTCCCACGGCGGTGATTTGATTTCCGCGCCCGAGAGTCCGGCGACGAAAACGATCAACAGTGCCCAAACTGAACCGCGCGCCTGAGCAAGCGGTTTCCACATGGTAATCATTGACCCCGACCGGCCACTAGTAGTCTGACATTCTCAGCGCCGGCCGATTCCAGCGATTCGCGAGCCGCGTCCGCCCGTTCCGGATTGCACGCCAGGCGAAGACAGATGATGCCAGGCTCGGTCCGGGGCACGGGCACATCGCGGCGGGTCCGGCGCAGAAAACCGCCTTCTCGAAGAAACCAGAAAAACGTGGTAACGATGGCGCCAAACATCGTCAGCTCATAGAAGATGACGCCGGTAGCCCAGAACGAGAATGTGGGCATTCCCCCGGTGATGATCGGATAGTTATATTGCGTGAAATAAACGAATGCGATGGTGGCCAGGCACGATACGATTGCGCCCGTGACGGAGGCGAGGGACATATGACTGCGACGGTGAAGCACGCCAGATGGAAACTCGAGCGGCTCATCTGAAAACACCGCGAGGTCGGCAGAGGTAAAGCCCTTCGCTTGCAGATCGCGGAGTGCGCGGACGGCTGCTTTCCGATCGAGAAAGTCGCCGGCAAGAAACATTTCCTTACTCCTCCGGCTCCACGTGCGGTTCGAACTCCCATACCGACACGATAGGGAAAAGTTTCGAGAACAGCAGATACAACACGCCCATTCCCGCGAAAGTTGCGGCAGTGATGGAAATTTCCACCCACGTCGGCGCGTATTGTCCCCACGTGGCAGGCAGCCGGCCAAAGCTCAACGTGGGAATAATGATAAGAAAACGCTCCAGCCACATACCGATCAAGACCATCACGGACGCAATAGTGGCCGTCCTGATCGATCGCAGCCGTCTAATACCCAACAACACGAACGGCACGACAAAATTGCAGAACACCATCACCCAGAAGTACGGAGCGAAGTGGCCGCGTATGCGAGATCCGAAAACATTCATCTCTTTGGGTTCATTGCCGTACCACGCGGTGAGGTTCTCGGCGAAAGTGAAGTAGAGCCAGAGCAGGCTCATCAGCAGCAGCAGCTTGGCGAGATTGTTGAAGTGGTGAGGCGTCAGGTACTGCTCCAGATGCATCGCCTTCCGGATAATCGACATCACGATCAGAAGAGCGGCGATGCCGCTGAAGATTGCGCCGACCACAAAATATGGTCCGAAAATGCTGCTGTGCCACATGGGTGCGATGGACATGGAGAAATCCCATGCCACCACGGTATGCACGGAAACGGCGACGGCGAGAATGATCGCAGCCATCAGCTTCATAGCGCGTTCGAGCGCATGCCACTGCTGATCGCTGCCCGTCCAGCCGAGTGACAACGCGCGATACAGACGTGCCCGCCAACCGGTGGCGTGCTCTGCCAATTGGGCAACGTCGGGAATGAGCGGCAGGAATAAATAGATCGTGCTGCCGGTGAGATAGGTGCTGATGGCCGTGACATCCCACAGAAGAGGCGAGCGGAAATTTGGCCAAAGCAGCCGCGAATTGGGATATGGGAACAGCCAGAAGAACAGCCAGGCGCGTCCCAGGTGAATGATCGGGAACATGCCGCCGATCATGAGCGCGAAAACGGTAATGGCCTCGGCAGCGCGTGTGACCGGCTTACGCCAGTTCGCTTCGGTCAGACGAAGAATGGCGGAGATCAGCGTACCGGCATGGGAGATGCCAATCCAGAAAACGAAGTTGACCAGATAAAAGCCCCAAAACACGGGGCGGCGAATTCCCGCTACGCCGATCCCTTCGTGAAGCTGGTATCCCCAGGCGCAAAGGCCCCAGAGCGTTACGGCAGACAGCAGAACAAGCGAAATGATATAGCGCGAGCTTGCCCCTGCTAGAGGTCGCCACAAATCGCGGCGCACCTCCGCATAAGGAATGGCTTCAGATGCCGTTGCCACCCTAAGTCGCCCTCTGCAGGTAAAACACCTTTGGCTTAGTTCCCAACTCTTCAAGCAGACGCGTGGCGCGGCCTCCCGCAGCTAAGCGCGAGACTTTGCTTTCCGCGTCGTTCAGATCGCCGAACACCATGGCCTCCGCCGGGCAGGATTGCACGCACGCGGGCTGAACGTCTCCATCGGCGAGCGCGCGTTTTTCATCCTTCGCCTCCGTTTCCGCTCTCTTAATCCGCTGGATGCAGAATGTGCATTTCTCCATCACTCCGCCCATGCGAATGGAGACGTCAGGATTATGCTGCAGCTCGAGAGGCGATGGCCATACCGGATCGAACCAGTTAAAGAATCTCACCGAATAAGGACAGTTGTTGGCACAGTAGCGTGTCCCGACGCAGCGATTGTAAACCTGCACGTTCAGCCCTTCCGGATTCTTGTAGGTGGCATAAACGGGACAAACCGGCTCACATGGAGCTTCGTCGCACTGCTGGCACAGCACCGGCATGTACTTGACGCGAATGTCCGGAAACTCGCCTTCGTAATACCGGTCGACACGAATCCAATGAACCGCGCGGCCCTTGGCGGCAGACTCAGGATCGGAAAGCGGCAAATTATTTTCGGCGTGACAGGCGGCTACACAAGCCTGGCAACCGGTGCAGCGGTCTAAATCGATCACCATTCCCCAACGATGCGGTGTTTGGTTGCTGTCGTTCATCGGTACCCCCAAGGCCCTTGTTCGCGGTCTTTCGGAGAGAACTGGGTCAATCCGGGTGGCCGTTCCAGCCGCGCAATGCGCACACGAGTCGCGCCGAACGCGAGTACGCCAACAGAATCCTCCCAAACCGGCGCAAGAATGGAAAGCGGGTTAGCGCCTCGATTCGACGCGTAGCGGCCGTAATGTGTGTGTCCTTGCCCAATCCCCATACTCACGACGCCCGGCAGTGCGGCAGGATGCACATAAGCGGTCGCCTCCAGGCTGCCGTGCAGCGATTCAACGCGCACCCAATCGCCCGTTGCGATCTTCAGCCGCTCGGCCGTGCGCGGATCGACTTCAACCGGAAGATCCCACATGGAACTCGAAACCGGATCGGGGAGTTCCTGCATCCACGGCAAATTCGCGCCGCATCCATCGTGATACTGAAGTGAAAGATAAGGTTGAAAGTAGAGTGGAAATTGCTCCGGCGCGCCCGCGAAAGTTGCGCTGCTCCACGCGATCTTTTCAGTCAGCGGCTTCGATGCGGAGACGGCTGCCTGATCGTCGCGCCACAGGCCGCCTTGGCGCGCTACTTCGTCCCATGTCTGATTCGGCGGCAAGAAAGGCTGAACAAAACTCTTGGCGCTCACGGGCTGAAATGTAACATTCATCTTGCGTGCGATGGCGTCGAGAGTTTCCTCGAGCGGCCGCGTGTCATGCAGAGGCTGCACAAAAGGCGTTGCCACATTTATGGAGATGGGCGCGCCAGCGACGGCCGGTACGACCGCCGCTTCCGATTCGAGCGCGTGGTGACTCGGAAGGATGAAGTCCGCGTAAGCGGCCGAATCGTCGATGAACATCCCGAAGCTGGCAATCAGGTCGAGGCGCGCGAAAGCTTCGGCGATTCCGCTCGCCCGTGGAAGCGTGTAAGCCGGATTCGCATCGTCCAACAGAACAACTTTTGCGCGCTTCACAGCGTCGGTAACGTTTGCGGTCTGGAAACCGGCGGCCGCCGTCAATGAATAGGGCGGCAAAACGCCGCCGGGCTTTCCGATATTGCCGAGCAGCAGGTTCACATAGTGTGCGGCTATCAGCGCGTCGAGCGAATTGGTGTGCACGGTCGAAGCGCCTGCGATGACGAGGGGGGACTCCGATTCGCCCAGCTCACGCGCGATGCGGCGCAGACGTTTTTCCTCGATGCCGGTGGTGCGGATCAGATCGTCCACATTCGCCGCCAGGAGTGAATCTCCAACCTCGGCGGATAGTTGTTCCGGATTGCGGGCGAGTTTCTCATCCAGCAGTAGACGTGCGACGGCGATCGCCAGATGAGGCTCGGAACCTGGACGCACGGGAAGCCACTCGTCCGCGCTTCCAGCCGTAAGTGACATTCTGGATTCGGCCTGAACCAGTTTGCCCCGTGTGCCGGGGCGTCCTTGGCGAAATTGGCCGAACTGGCGCGCATAATAAACCGGCGAGGTCCAGCCGCCCAGAAAATCGACGCCTACTCCCAGCGCATAACGCGCATTGCCGAGATCGTATCGAGGCAAGCCGTTCCAACCGAAAACTGCGGCGGCTGCCTTCCGTTCCAGCGCGAAATCGGCGAGAGAGCACGTCAGCGCAGGCGGAGCGCCGATCGACTCGAGAAAATGCTGGATAGTGACCGACCGCGCGCCTGCCTGAGGACTAGAAAGAAACAGAATCTTCTTGGGATCGCTTGAGCGCGCCTTCGCGAGTTTGTCCGCCACCGTCGCAATCCCCTCATCCCAGGAAGCGCGAGTGAACCCGGCCTTCCCGCGAGCTGCCGTTCTGCGCATGGGTTGCGCGACGCGGTCGGGATTGTAGAGAGACTGCAGAGCCGCATGTCCGCGTGCGCAGAGACGGCCTCCACTAACCGGATCGAGCGGATTGCCTTCCAGTTTTTTCACGCACGCGATGCGCTCGCGAAATTTTTCGCCGTGGCGCTCGATAATACGCTCGCCTTCCATAACACGCGTGATCGTGCCGCATCCTGCACCGCACTCGGTGCAGACGGCTGGATACCACTGTTCCTCGCCAGGAGCGATTTCGTGGTTCGGAACCAGCAACGGGATCAGCGCATCGCCCTTCTTTCCGCATGCGTTGCCCGCTACTCCCGCGGAAACGGCTGAAACGATTTTAAAGAAGTTGCGGCGATCCATGCGCTAAGCCGATGCAGCCTAATAGTGGCACGCGGCGCAGTCCTCCGTTGCGTGCTTTTGTCGATGACAAGTCAGGCAAGTACCCATATTGTGGGTTACCGTGAGTGACGCAACCGTAGCCTTGGTAAGGTCTCCGTGGCACGTTGAACAGGAAATCCCGGCCTGGTAATGCGGTGCATGGCGGAATTTCACGTGAGCGTCGGGCGAGAAGCCGTACACGCGTACCCAGGGGATTTCGAGGTTCTTGTTGGCGTATGCAATGACCTTCTGCACTTCCGGTTTTTCCTTTGCCAGCTTGGCATGACAGAGCATGCATTTCCGGACGGAGGGAATTCCCGCCGCATCACGAATGTCGGCCCCAATATGGCAATCGATGCATTGCAATCCAAGTTGCATGTGCCTGTTGTGCGGGAATGCGATGGGTTGTTGGGCCACGGTGACCACCGCGAATAGGGCGATGAACCACGCACCCCGGAAGATATGCCGAACCGATTTGCAGAAAGGCATGACACAAGGCACAGCTTATCTCAACAGAGGCAAGCAGCACGATCGTACGGTAGTTCGCCGCCGTGTCAACAGCCGATTGATTCAGGTCTTCGGCGTCAAAACTGCGCGTAAGAACATCGCTAAACCGGACCGGTCCAGCTCATGGCCGGGCCACACGCATCATTGCTTCATACGTGGCCAGTTCCGGCAAAGGGCTTGTATCGATGCCCATTGATTTCACGGAAATCAGCGGCCGCCGGCTCATCGTCATCGTTTCCTCCGGCAAGAAACTCTTGTTAACCTTCTAAAGGCCACCAATGGACGACCAACTACCTCGCTGCTCCTGGGCGCAAGGCGATCCGCTCTTGCGGGAGTACCACGACGCGGAGTGGGGTGTGCCCGAATACGACAGCCGGGCGCTCTGGGAAAAACTGATGCTCGATGGTTTTCAGGCCGGCCTTTCCTGGACACTCATTCTGCGGAAGCGGGAAGCATTCCGCAAGGCATTTAAGAATTTCAATCCGGAAAAGGTGGCGCGCTTTGATGAGGCGGATGTTGCCCGCTTACTGCAAGACCCTGGCATCGTCCGCTCACGCGCCAAGATCGAGGCGACCATCGCGGGTGCGGGGGCCTATTTGGCGATGCGCGAAGCGGGCCACGATTTCTCCGCTTTTGTCTGGAACATGGCGGGCGGAAAGCCGATTCAAAATCGAGGCGAGGTTCTCACGCAAAGCCCACTTTCCGAAAAAATTTCGAAGGCGCTCAAGCAGCGCGGTTTCAAATTTGTCGGCCCCGTGATTGTCTATGCCTGGATGCAGGCCGTCGGAATCGTGAATGATCACGCCGCTGCATGCTTCCGCAGGAAGACTGTCTAAGGTACAGGAACACCTCTCACATTCGGTCTTCCAACATCTTCAACACGTCGCCAGCGCTTGCCGTC
This sequence comes from uncultured Acidobacteriaceae bacterium, assembly GCA_963722935.1. Lineage (GTDB taxonomy): Bacteria > Acidobacteriota > Terriglobia > Bryobacterales > Bryobacteraceae > Bog-105. The sequence goes on from CAVROY010000008.1 coordinate 1,522,803, forward strand.
TCACCGATTCGGGGAAAAATCTTCTCAACGCTGTGACGGTGCGCGTCGGCATCCCGGTCGGTCATCGCATCCACCACCAGCACAACGCTGTACCCCAAATCGTAGGCACTGCGCGCTGTCGATTCCACCCCCGCACTGGTCGCGACGCCCGTCAGGACGACCTGGCTTACCCCGCGCTGGCGCAAGTAATCGTCCAAAGACGTGCCAAGAAACGCGCCCACTCGCTGCTTGCTCACTAAGTAGTCCGTGGGGTGCTGCTCCAGTTCGGGAACGAGCTCGGTCCAATCGGCTGCAAGCGAAAACTTGCGAGGTCCTGCATCCGTGCGTCCCGGAGCCGCACCCGTCGCATTCACGAGAACCACCGGCAGGCCGCGCTCGCGGAAAGCGCGTGCGAGCTGGGCGGTTCGCTCAATAATCTCGCTGACACGATGCACGGTCGGCAGACTGACAATTCCTTTTTGCAAATCAATCGCGACCAGGGCAGGGATGTCGTCGAGTTTTGTCAGAGGCATGAATTGTTCCTTTCGCATACAGAAGAAGTTATGGTGCGTCGCTTGCGGGCAAAAGCCCCATCTCTTGGTAGATCGGTCGCATGACCGCCTTTACTTTCGGCAAATCGAGCGTGAACCATAGAGAGCCGGCGATACAGAACGCGCCCGTAATCATCACCGTGTGAGGCGCGCCTATCCGGTGAGCCAACGCGCCGGCCAGCAGGCTGCCGAACGGCGCCGCGCCGAAAAACGCCGTCGTGTAATAGCTCATGACGCGCGCTCGTTTGTCTTCGGGCACCAGCGACTGGATCACCGTATTGCTGATCGCCGCGCTTTGCATCAGTCCGAAGCCGACGAACACCATCAGCACCAGCGATAGCCACAACGTATGCGACAGGCCAAACAGAATCAGCGCGCCGCCGAGCATCGCGGCCGCAATCTGGAGCATGCGCGTCAGCCCAACCACCGACTTTCGCAACGTTAGCGAGAGCCCCGATATCAGTGCGCCGATCCCGGAAGCTCCCGTAAGCCAACCCAGAGTATGCGCACCGCCGTGCAGCACCTGGCCGGCAAAGATCGGCAGCAGCACAGAATATGGCCATCCCATCAGGCTGAGAAGCGCAAACAGCAAAAGGATGGTCCGGATGGGACGAAACGTACGCACGTAGTCCCAACCCTCCCGCAGTTGTTCGAGCATGCTACTCGCGCCCCGGCGGATATCCATCGTCTTTATACGCATCAACAATAACGATGCGATCACGGCCAGGTAGCTGATGCCGTCGATCAGGAAACACCAGCCTTCGCCAAACGCTGCGATCACCAGGCCCGCAATGGCCGGGCCGATCAACCGCGCGCCATTCGCCATCGACGAGTTAATCGCGATGGCATTGCTGAGGTCGTTACGATCCTCGACCATGCGTACCAGGAAGGATTGCCGCCCAGGCATATCGAATGCATTGATCAATCCCTGCAAAGCGGCGAGAGCGATAATCTCCCAAAGCGTGATGACATGCGCCAGCGTGAGCGCAGCCAGTGCCAGCGACTGGACAGCGGCAGCGGCTTGCGTCCACACCAGCAGCTTCCGGCGATCGAGCCGCTCCACCCAAACACCCGCAAGTGGCCCCAGCGCAAACGCAACAATCTGTCCCGCGAAGCTGACGATGCCGAGCAGTAGCGCCGAATGGGTCATTCGATAGACCAGCCAGCTAGTCGCCAGCCGCGTCATCCAGGTGCCGATCAGCGAGACGCTCTGGCCACAGAAAAATAATTTGAAGTTGCGGTGCCGCAACGCTCGCCAGGCGTGCGACATCCGGTTGCCGCTCACTGTTCTGCCAGACGCTTGATGATTTCTCCGGCCTTGAACAGCGCTTCCCGTTCCTGTTCGTCGAGCTGGGCGATGGCCAGCGCCAGCCATGTTCGTTTCGCATCGCCCGCGCTCTTCCGCACAGCGGCGCCTTTCGCCGTCAGCTCGATATTCACCTGGCGGCCGTCGGTCGGATGCGGCTTGCGCTCGACCAGCCCCATTTCCTCAAGCGCTGCGACGGTGGTTCCCATCGACTGCGGTTTCATGCTTTCCGCGCGCGCCAGATCGGCGGTCGTGACAGGTCCATCGTTCGCCAGTCGTTTCAGCACGGCGGACTCGGTCAAGGAAAGCTCATGCGATGCGGCCGCCGCTCGCACCCGGCGTACCAGTAGCCCAATGGCGTGGGTAAAATCGCTTACGGCGAGTTCAAGGCTCTTTCGCGGCATGTAATTCCATAATATGCGCTCCGCAGGTTAACTTGCAAGGTGGCCTGTTCAGTAGAACTGCTCAACTCTCACTCCGTCCGAAGTAAGTACCGGTACCTCTTTGTCGCGCCTGAAGAGTCCCCGGCCTGCCGTCGCCTTCGCCGTTTGTAACGCGCGTCACCGTTACGCGATCTACGACATGGGCATGTGTACCGCCCAAATTGTGAGGAGGAGCGAAATGTATAAATTTTTAGGTTCTTTGGCGCTGGGTGTGTGCCTGCTCACCCCGACAGGAACTTTGCGTGCACAGGACCAGGACCACCACGATCAACACGATCAAAACACGAGACACCAATGGAACGACAACGAAAATCCGGCCTGGCATCAATATCTGAAGGAGCACCACAAAAAGGATCACGATTGGTCCAGGGCAAAGAAGCGGGAACAATCAGACTATTGGAAGTGGCGCGACCAACATCCGGACGCTCACTGAGCTTACGGCTCGTCCCGGTAATTTAGCGGCGGCTTTCGGCCAGGCGGAATTTCGGATCGATACGTTTTCCCCTGCATCTGTCGCTCGAAATCGGCCTTCGCGTCTTTGACGAGTTGCGGGTTTGAGAACAAGTCCGCTCCCGTGATCGCCAGTGCTTTGGCGGCGACCAGCATTCCCTTCTGCCCGATGCTCATGCCCGCGCAGGCAGCGGCTTGCCAGGTGTGCGCCACCGCGCCGGGCACAAAGGTCGCCGCTGTAAACCCGATGGTCGGTACGTTCCAACTCACGTCCCCTGCATCCGTCGAAGCTGCCGGAGCGTTCGGATCGAACGGGTGAAGCGGTACGATCTTCGCCGTGGTGCTGAGATTCGCCGCGGCGCCGGCCGGAAAACTTTTCTGCAGCTCTTCGGCGAAATGCTTCTCTTCTGCGCTATAGACGAAGCCCCCCACTTCTTCGAGATTTTTCTGCGCAGCTTTCGCCAGCGCGTCGTTCGGAAGAATGTTGCTATCGCTGCTCACAATTTTCACATCCACCGTTGTTTCCGTCATCATCGCCGCACCTTGGCTGATCTTCACGATCCGCTCCCAGATTCCATCGAGCGTCTCCGAGTACGGACTCCGCGCCATCAAGTACAGTTCCGCTGTATCGGGAACGATATTCGGGGCCGCGCCCCCATTAGTGATGATGTAGTGAATACGCGTATTACTGGGAACGTGCTCGCGCAGAAATTCGATTCCATTCCCCATCAGCATCACTCCATCCAGCGCCGAACGCCCGCGATCCGGAGCGATCGCCGCATGCGCTGCCACGCCGTGAAACAGAAATTTGCCGGCCGTAATCGCCAGCGCCCCGCCGTTGATTACCGCATTCCGATCGCCCGGATGCCAATGCAGCACCACATCCACATCGCGAAACAACCCGGCTCGAACCATGTAAACCTTCCCGTCGCCGCCTTCTTCCGCGGGAGTGCCGTAATAGCGCAGCGTGCCCGCGACATGATTCGTCTCCATGTACTGCTTCAACGCCACCGCCCCCAGCGCCGCGCCCGATCCCAGCAGGTTGTGCCCGCATCCATGTCCCGGCGCGCCTTTTGCTACTGGACTGCGGTCCGGTATCGCCTCTTGCGAGAGCCCCGGAAGCGCGTCGAACTCACCCAGTATTCCGATCACCGGCTTGCCCTCGCCATAACTGGCAACGAAACCCGTCGGCTCGTCCGCCACTCCCGCTTGGACCCGAAAGCCCGCCTCTTTCAAATCGCGTTGCAACAGCGCTGAGCTTTTTTCTTCGTGAAATCCAAGCTCCGCGTACTCCCAAATCGTCTTCGAGGCCTGAATGTATGCGGAGCTGTTCTGATCCACAAGCAGTTCAATCTGCCGATGCGAGCTGGCCTGCTGACCTGTTATCGATCCGCAAAATAGCGCCGACGCAGCCGCGCAGCCCGGCAGGAACCGTAATGGAACCCGGCACAAAGTAAGACGCATGAATCTGAACTCTCTTCAGCCTTTGAGCTCTATTTTTTCGGTCGGGAGTCGGGCGGGACCAAACCATTCGCCCGGTAATACGCGACAAGCAATCCGTAATGTTCGGATGCATGCTGAAGCACAGACAAAAACGGCTGCATGTTTTTATTGGGACCTTCAGGATTGGTCGCCAGCGCCTCGTTGGCGTCTTCAATGGACTTTCTCAGCAGCGCAACACAATCTGCCTTGCTTTTGTATTTGGCGGGATTTTGTTCTTGATCGTCCCATTTCACGTTTTCACCTTTGCCGGCTTTGGCGGCGTAAATGTCGCCTGAGGCGATGTGCACAATCACGGCGCCAAAGGTACGCATCTCCGGCCTGAGCTTGTAATCGTATTTATCCGCCGGAAAGTCTTCCGCCATCGTCAGGACCTTACGGTTGATGTAATCGAAATTTCGCTTCAGCGCGTCGGCGGCGGTTGACGCTTGATTTTGCCCCCACACCAAAGCAACTGCAGAAAGAACGAGTCCCCACATGAGCAATCGGCGCATAATGTTGACGATCTTATCTCATGTCAGACAGCATGCTAGAGAGACCATCGGCTCCCCTCATGAGTGTGCCGGCGAGCCGATCCGTTTTCGTGCCACCCGCCACGCTTCCACTCGCGCGCGGATATAAGCTTCGTAATCGCTGTTGGTTTTTAAAGGGGGCATCCTATGGTGTGTTCCGCCCTTCTCATCGGGAACCGGAAGCTCCGCCGCCAGTTCCGCGTACACTTCCTGCAAGTGCGAAGGGCGGTCCGCGTCGGGGTTCTCCGCCGCCGCGACGGGCACGGTCACGCCCTGGATCGGATCGTCCGTGCGCGGCTGCGTCAGACTCAGCACGTCCCCCACGTCCATTGCAGCGGCGTCCCGCGCAGTCAGCGCCGGCAAATTCCAGCACGCTTCGATGGTCTTCAAAATAGATGTGTGATCCAGCGGCATCGTTCCCGGCGCCACTCGGAACACGGTACCCGCAGGAATGAACGGCGATACCAACACGGTCGGCACGCGTGGCCCAAAGCGCGTGAAATCGAAACCATACTCGCCTGCTGAATTATCTGGCGCCACGGCCCCCGAAGGCGGCGCCACGTGATCGTAGCAGCCCCCGTGTTCGTCGTAGGTCACAATCAGCAGCGTTCGGTTCCATGCCGGACCATTGCGCAGCGCATAGTAAACGTCGTGAATTAGTCGCTCGCCCAGTGCGACGTCGTAGTTCGGATGCTGGCTATTCCCGCTGGCGCCCCAGCTTGGCTCCAGGAATGTATAAGACGGCAATGTTCCGTTCGCCGCGGCCGTCTGAAAATCCGTGAACTGGCCGAAGTGGCTGTCATCCGCATTAGTTGTATCGGTGAAGTCTAAACGTGTCAGTGGCGGTGCGTCATAACCGTAAATCGTCCACGTGATGTTGTTCTTTGACAGCAGACCGAAAATACTCGGGCAGGTGTATTTCTTGGTCTTGTCGTCCATATGGCCTTGCGACGTACCGGCATTCACGAACGCGCGGTTTGGCAGCGTCTCGGTCGGAACCGAGCCAAACCAGTAATCGCAAACGGCGAAGCCTTTGGCAAGCCCTGAAAGCACCGGTAGCATTGCGGGAGGAAATATGCCCATGATGCTGCTGGCCGTTGTGCCCGCAAGGATCGACCATCCCTCCTGCGACTCCCATCCGAGTGTGTAGCTGAAATCGGTGACGAAGCCGTTGTTCGTCGCCACTGGCGGTGAAGGAGCGGTCGTCTCGCCGAAAAGCTGAGAGTTCGTTGCCATATAACCTTCGCCTGGATCGGCGCCGGGCATGAAATACGCATAAGCATCGGTTGGCGCGATCGTGAATACCGGAACCGGCGTTCCATCTGTGCCCGGATTGGATTCCTGTCCTGTCAGTCCTTCGAAAGGCTGGCCCGTGGGCGAGACATTGCCGTTTGCCGAATACAGGAGCCCCAGCATATGATCGAAGGAGCGGTTCTCCAGCATCAGAACCACGATGTTGTCGATGGAAGAAAGCTGGTTATTGGGCATGGTCGTTTCGCCTGCGATCACTATAACGCCGCCCTGTTAACGGCCCGTGACTCGATCCAACGGCTCGTGATAAGATTCAGGCGCATTGGAGAAAACGAATGACGCACAGCTCCAGACGTGATTTCCTGAAGGGCGGATTCGCCGCCGCCGCGTTGGCAGGTACGGGAACCCTGTCGCTGAAAGCAGCCCCCCAGACCGCGACCGATTGGGTGACGCTCGGAAAGTCCAATGTTCAAGTGACGCGCCTCGCCTTTGGCACTGGAACTTTGGGCGGCCGGGTACAGCGCGAGCTGGGACAGGAGCAGTTTACCAGCTTAGTGCGGTACGCCTACGACCGTGGGATTCGTTTCTTTGAGACCGCCGAGTCTTACCGGGAGATGCACCAGATGCTCAGCGTAGCGCTCAAGGGGATTCCGCGCGATAGCTATCGCCTTATGTCGAAGGTGACCACGGATGAAGGTACAGATCCGCAGCAGAAGATCGACGCGTTGCGCAAACTCGCCAACACCGACTACTTCGATGTGATGTTGCTGCACTGGCAGCATGTGGCGTCATGGCCCACGGACAGCAAGCGTTGGCAGGACGGAATTATGGAAGCGCAATCGAGAAAGGCTGTCATCGCCCGCGGCGCCTCTGTGCACGGGCTCCCGGCCTTGCGCCAGGTGCCTGGGACCACGTGGCTCCAGGTTGCGATGATCCGAATGAATCACAAGGGCACTGCCATGGACGCGGAAGAGTACAACACAGCAGGACCGGGCAATGTGAGTGAGGTCGTCACGCACGTCAAGCAGGTCAGAAAAGAAGGAATGGGCGTGATCAGTATGAAACTGGTGGGTGAGGGCAGGTTCACGAACCGCGACGATCGTAAGGCTGCGATGCGGTTCGCCTTCCAGCAAGCCGGTGTCCAATGCGTAACCGTAGGCTACAAGAACACCGCAGAGATCGACGAAGCCATTGACAATCTGAATCTCGCACTGGTGTAGCCGCCGGATCGCGCACGCGATAGTTAACGTTGGGCCGCGCCGCCGCAGTACTTCTATTGGTACCGCCAGTTTCGGGACTCCTTAGGCATCCGAGGGCAATTGTTGCGTAGCGAGAGCCGCTTTATGCTGCGTTCATGGCCAGTCGAAGGTCGCAGAATTGGATCGAAAAAGTGAGAGACCTGTGGTGTGAACTCTTCCACGATGAGCCTATGTGGCCCGTTCGTGGGCAGTACCAGTGCCGGAGCTGCCTAAGGTATCACGCCGTGTGCTGGGAGCAACCTGCTGGACGCGTACCTGCGCGCCCGCTCAGGCATAGAACTTCGGCTCATCCGGTCACGACCGCCAGGGTTTAACCAAGGGTTTAAATTAGCCAACACTGGAATCCGTCGCCGGCGTACTCTGCAATCCGCTCCACGCCATGCGATGAAACAGCTCGTCCATTTCCTTGGGATCCGCCTTCATCCCTTTATCGATCCACCAATCCAGCAACGAGAAAAAACTGCCTGCCAGGGCATGGGCCTGGGCAGATCGCCGCACCGGCTGCATCTCCACGCCCGCCATTTGCAATCTCTCGTCAATCGAGCGCGCGAAAAATCCTCGTGCCAGCGCGAGCACATCGTGCACCCTCCCCGATCTCACGATTGCCGCATGAAATTCGCGTACCTCGCGGATATGCTCGAAAAACTCCTGCACTGGTAGCAGCCGCTTCGCGCTGGCGCCTTGCCGTTTCAGTGCGCTCGCAAACCTCTCGCAAAAATCCTCTACATCGCTCAGGAACAAATCTTCTTTGTCGCGGTAGTGCACGTAGAAGGTGGAACGCCCCACTCCCGCACGGTCCAGCACATCCTGCACGGTAATTTCGTCGAAACTCTTCTCGTGCATGAGCGCAAACAGCGCATCGCCCAGCGTGTCGCGCGTTCGCAGAATACGACGGTCTGTTTTTTCGGTCTTCCCGGTCTTCACAATCGCACGCTCCTGGACATATCTGCCGCCTTTGTTCCGTATCGCGGCTCTTCGCCGAAATACATTCTCATAGGCAAGCGATTTCTCTCTAGAGTGTCAATATGACGGACGACCGTAAATCTGGAATTGCTCTCGTTGCCGGTTCGCTGGGTGGCCTTCTCACCATGGCTATCCATCCTACAGGAGCTGCCTCGCTGTCGGCCGGCCAAGTGGCGCATCTGTCGGCCGTCTCCGCCGTCGCGCATTCTCTCGCCATGATGAGCGTGCTCCTGCTGTTTTTGGGTGCTTGCGGCCTGACACGCCGCATCGCCGCCGCGGACCGCCTCTCCTTCGCCGCCATCGTCACTTACGGTTTCGCGTGCGTCGCTGTGCTCATAGCCGCCGCGGTCAGCGGATTCATCGTCCCGGCCATTATGAAGCACATGGTCCGCGATGTTCCTGCCGCCAGGCATCAATGGGAAATCCTGATCGCCGGCATTTTTCAAATCAACCAAGCCTTTGCGCGTATTTTTTCGGTCGCCGCCTCGCTCGCCATTATTCTTTGGTCGGTCTCCGCAATGCGCAACGGAGGCTTCGCCCGTGGTATCGCCATCTACGGCTGCGTCATTGGCACGCTCATCGTCATCGGCATCGCCGTCGGTCACTTACGGCTCGATGTGCATGGCATGGCAGTTGTGGCCCTCGGGCAAGCTGTCTGGTTCATCCTCGTCGGATCTCAGTTGTGTTCTCGAACGGCAAGCGGTGTATCGCCGTAATAGAAGCATTCGGCATCGGCTTGCCATTCCTAATCCGGTCAAAGTTCGGGATCGCGGACGACGGGGAATGGGGTCTCAGGTGGGTGGTTACAGGCTCTATCCGAGAGACCTTCATATCTACGGGATGCGCTTTACACGTCAACTTGACGCCGAACAGCACAACTTCGGATTACTCGCGGTTCGGCCAGAATGCCTAGTGCCGATTCCGGTTATGAGTGTAATGGCCTGTTCACGCCAGTTACCTTGATCGAGGCGCTTGCGGCAGAGATATACTCGTTCCCATCTATGAACCGAATTCTGCGTTTCTGTCTATTGACCGGCTGCTGCGTTGCGGCGATGGTGGCAATGCCCGCCCCTCTACAGAAGACGTCGATGGAAGGTGCCCGCGCAAATCGCTCAGAAGCGACGATCGAGGGCTTAGTGCGAGATATCGCATGCCCCATGCAAAACCTCGATGGAGACGCAACTCACTTGAGCCTGAAGTGCGTGAGGGAATGCGTGAAGGCCGGCTCGCCGATCGGTATTCTCACGAAGGATGGCGAGTTGTATCTGCCAATCTCTGACAAAATGCCCGACTACAGTCAGAGGAAGAAGCTGATGCCCTTCGTCGGTAAATATGTGCAGGTGAAGGGAATCTCGTTTGAGCGGAATGGAACGCACGTGATTGTTATCACGGATATCAGGGAAATGAAGGGAGTGCATCTGACCCTGGAAGGAGAATAGGCGCTGGTCGCTGAATCGCTCCTGTGCAGTCACCCCACATGACCGCGAAGTCGGCATTCCGCGGCTGTGGTCCGCTGCTGTGGTATGCCGGCTTCTCGGCACGCGACGCACCAGAGAACGAGATGCGCGTTTCTCGTCAACGTGATCCCCGACCAAGCGAGTGTCCGCGGCGACACGTTCACGCCGATCTCGGCGAATACGCAGCAGTCGCGCTCCGCTTGTTGCTTTCCGAAGGCGACCGCAAAATCATGATGAAGCGCGCACCCCCACAGACGTTTATGCGGATGGAGCAGTTACCGCTCAGCATCAAGCAGCGGGGAATCGCGGTATGACCAGTCAGGGCAGACGCGAGAGCTTTCACCTAGTGATTTTTGCCTCGCTTCAACGTCAGCGTGGGTGGCTTTGTTTTTCCGGGGAGCTTCTTCAGCTTGCTGGTCGCTACTGAGCCCGGCTCCGGCGGCGGCTTTTCTTTCCCGAGCACTCTTATCCTTTTCTCTGCCATACAAGCCCTTTCTTGCAGACATCATACGCCCACGAGCGCGTCGCGGGTACAAAGCTTTCGCGCACCAACCAATTAGGGCGAGCCAGTATCTTTTTCAATCACCAGCCCGTTTTGCACGCGATCGATTATGGCGGATACTTTGACTCTTCGAGCCTGGACGAGAGGTATCGTTTGTTTTAACGTTTTGCTTCGCAGGTTTTTGGGACAGCTGTCAGCTCACCCCGCCATTATCTAATTTCTGCTGGCTTGGCCACCTTGCTGTTCAGGTATAATTCTTGACTCGATGGAATTCTCAATTCAAGCGTTGTTACCGATTTGAAAGGCGCAAACTTGGCTCTTAGACCATCGTTCGTCGATACGTATCTTAAGACGAAAAGCCTTCGGGCCTATCGCATAGAGCAGATCTACGGATCATTCGGCTTCTCCCTAAGTTGCATTGCCTCTGCTGATTCCCTATCTTCCGAAGGCACGATCAATTGGCTGGAAGTGACATCGTGTCCCGGTCATCGCGTGTCCGAAGTGCTTTTCACGCGACATACTCCTTCGAAAGCGATAATTTTTGCCACGACAGCGCCCTCACGTCCGCATTAACCTTCGCGATACCCACAAAAGTTCAGCGTCCCGCCAATCCAAGTTGACGAGAAGTCGGCTACAAATGACGCAATGTGCGTCATACGTCGAGTTGATCTCGACCCGAAATCAAAGGAGCAATCCCCCAATCGCCGCGCGCCGTCCCTCCGATCTTTCACTCGTCTTAAAACTCTGAGTGCCAGCCGGCTTCAGTTCTTGCTCAATGAGCACAGGCGCGACGCAAGCCGCGCGGCGATGAGCCAGGCGCTACCGGTAGTCAGGAGGCGGAAGGCGTTTACTCGATACCAGACCCGTAAGAGGCGATCTTGCTCGGGTGGAGTGACGGCTTGGCCAGCGACGAAGAGTTTCAGGTTGACCGCCGACACCTGGTAAATCGTCGCCGCGACTCCTGAAAACGCGCTCACAGCGGCGGCACCCAGCAACAGGCGGTTATCTCGCGACCTCCACCCCGCCACTAGCGCAGATAGCGTGGCGCCAATCACAACCGGGATACCGGGCAGATAATAGCGCAAAGGGCTGCCTAGGCTAAGGACGGACGGCAAGCGCCGGTCCTCCACGCCCGGTTCGTAGTCCTTCGCCAGACGGTCCGGAATCCTGACCACGGCCTCGTAGAGATTCCCAAAGAACCAGTGAGCGTAGCCAAGCTGACAAAGGGCCAGCAGTGTGACAACCAGCTTCTGCTGCGCAGATGGCAGCCGTGGATTCGACCGCTTACCAAATAACTCCAGGTAGAGCTGCCAAGACTCTCCATCGCTGCCCAGCTTTTCGGCAGTGTAGTGGAAGGATGCCGGCGTGATCGACTCATATCGCCAGCGAATGGGCGTGCCATCCGAAAGTCTTCCTTCCATCACGATGTCGTGCCCGTGGCGACGCGCGATGAGGCCAGCCGGGACCATTCCGGGCATTTTGTACGCTAAGCCTACTTTGGATGTTTTGGTACGTATCTTATTTTGCCCTTTCACATTCTCGCCAGAGACGCTGAACCAACTCCCCTGCTGCGGGCAAATCCTTCACATACTCGACGCCTAACCCAGCCATCAACGCCATCTCGCCTGCGGCTCCGTGAAAATCTCGATCGGGCGGATAGGCCGAATACCGCAATACCTTCTCGCCACTAGCCCGTGTCGTGACAAGCTCGCCCTCTCCGGGCCTTAATCCGGGCTTAGGACAGCCAGCGTTCTCCCACATGACGAAGGTCCGATTCCGCAGTGCGCGATGCAGCGCAGGCCAGCCATCTTGAAAACAGATCGTCAACGCCGTATCGCGTGCATGCGCCGCCAATAAAGCCACTTTGTAGTCCTGATGTGCCGTGCTCTCAACCGTAGCGACGAATCGAGTACCAAGCATCGCGGCCGAGGCGCCGGCCAGCAGCGCCTTACGGATTCCTGCTCCATTGCCGACTCCGCCGGATGCCACCACAGGTTTTCCGTTTGCCTCCCGCAAAACAATCGGCAATGTCTCGTATAACCCCCGCGAAGCTTGCACGTGACCCCCTGCCTCAGTGCCCTGGCACACCAGATAGTCGGCGCCCGCGTCCAAAGCCTCGCGAGCAGTCTCTGCGCTCGTCACTTGTATGCCCAGCTTGGCGCCCGCTTGACGAATCGCGGCAATGATCGCTTTCGATGGAAAGCCCCACGAGAACTGCACGACAGGCGCTCCCGCCTCCAGCGCGGCCCCGAGGGATTTCGGCTCTTTGCCCCCTGATAGCGTAAGTATGTAGTTGATGAAGAAAGCCGACTTTGTTGCCGAACGAACTTTGGAAACTGCTACTCGCGCGCCCTCTGGGCTAACTGACGTAAGACCTAGCGCGCCCATTGCGCCAGCATTCGACACAGCTATCGCAAGCTCCGGGCTTGTCGTGTTGCCATGCGGTGCTTCGAAAATCGGGTACTTTAAGCCGAACAGCGCCATCAGCGCCCTCGCGCGTTCAGTACGTATCGAAGTCGCGGGGGGTTCAGCTCCGAATCCCACGGCCGCCGATGTCGTGATGATGAATTGACGTCTGGAACGACTAGACAAATCTATTCCTGCCTTGGCGATGATTATACTGCTCGAATCAATCCTAATGTGTGCAGTCTCTAAAACCTCCGTTTTCAAGACGCCTGACCAGTCGTGACGTCGGGCTTGCAAACCTGCATAAAAGTTGTTGCAATACCTATCTCGAAATCAACATCTCAAAACCACTGATCCGGGTTGAGTTCTGAGACAGGAGGTTGCGTATGCGGATCGGCTATGCACGGGTTTCCACCGCCGACCAGAATCCGGACCTGCAGGAGGACGCTCTCCAGAAGGCCGGATGCGAGAAGATCTTCCGCGATATCGCCAGTGGCGCTGTCGATTCTCGAAGAGGCCTAGCCGAAGCCATTGACTACGCCCGCGATGGAGACACGCTGGTCGTGTGGAAGCTGGACCGGCTCGGCCGTTCCCTGAAGCATCTCATCGAAACCGTCAATGGACTCGCCGCCCGCAAAATAGGTGTTCAAAGCCTCCGCGAAAGCATGGACACGACCACCAGCGGAGGCAAACTGATCTTCCATGTGTTCGGCGCTCTGGCGGAATTCGAACGGGACCTCATCCGCGAGCGGACTCAGGCCGGGCTCCGAGCCGCGCGGGCACGGGGAAGAAATGGTGGCCGGCCTGGCAAAATGGATGCCCGGAAAATCAGCATGGCCAAAGCGCTTATGGACAACCCGAACGCCAGCATTACTGATGTCTGCGAGACCCTTCGCGTATCCCGAGCAACGCTCTATCGGCACCTTGAAAAAGCTGCGGGTAAATGAATCTTGACGACTGCCCACCTCCCCCAGAATCAGGAGCTGCACCATTCCAACGCACGAATTGCTGTCCGCTGCACAGCGGGCGGAACTTCTTGAAGCGCACCTTTCGATGGGAGAGAGGGAGGTTGCCCGCTACTATACGCTCTCCGATAAGGATCTCCGGATTATTCGCCATCACCGGCGGGATCATAACCGGCTCGGCTTTTCCATCCAGCTTTGCCATCTTCGCTTTCCTGGATGGCCTCTGAGGGCGGGAGAGTCCCCAGCCGCGCAACTTTTGGCTTATGTGGCGCGGCAACTGAACGTCAGCCCGGAACTCTTCCATGATTACGCCGGACGCGATACAACCAGGCGCGAGCACCTGTTGGAATTGCAGCGCGACTTCGGGTTTCAGCCATTCACGGATGAGCTCTCCAGCAAGCTTGCCGATCACCTACTTCCAAATACCCTGCGCTCGCCGAAGCCAATGCCATTGATTACTGCACTGCTCGACCAAATGCGAGCGGAGCGGATCATCGTGCCGGCATTTTCGACCGTGGAAAATCTCGCATGGGAGATTCTCACGCGCGCGGAAGAGACGATCTTCAGCCAGCTCACGTCTGGTCTCACGCTGGTCCAGCGCCGCCAGTTGGATCAGCTTATGACCGATAGCGGATCAAAAGGGCTGGGGTGGTTGCGCCAGGCTGTCGGCCGTCCGACGCCAGTGAACTTTCTCCGGCTATGCGACAAGCTGAGCAGCATTCGCGCTATCCGGCTTGATGAAAGCATGGGGAGCACAGTTCATCAGAGCCGTTTGCAACAACTGGCGCGTGAGGGGGCCAGGTACTCCCTTCAACACCTAAACCGCTTCCGCGAAGAAAAGCGCCAGGCGCTACTCGTGGCATTTCTGATCCGCACAGCCCAGGAATTCACGGATCAGGCGATTGACATGCACGATCAGATGATTGGCCGCCTGTTCAATCGAAGCGAACGAAGGCAGCAAGAGGGTTTTCAGCAGAATGCCAAGGCCATCAACGACAAAGTGCGGCTCTACGCAGAGGTCGGTAAGGCCCTTATAGTTGCGTACAAGGCCAACACGGACCTGGGCAAGGCGCTCGAGTCGGTTCTCGGCTGGGACCAGTTCGCAACCACGGTAGAAGAGGCCGAACGACTGGTCGAGCCGTTCGACTGCGACTTCCTCGACGAGATGCGTGATCAGTATCCGCAGATTCGCCAGTACGGTCCAACCCTGCTCAACATGTTCGAGTTCCGGGTTGCGCCGCCGAGCGCCCCTCTGCTGAAAGCTATCGAACTGCTTCGGGAGATGAATGTATCCGGCAAACGCAAGGTGCCCGGAACAGCTCCCCGTGGCTTCGTCAGACAGCGTTGGGCGCCACATGTATTCTCGGGGGATGGGATCGACCGCTGCTATTACGAACTGTGCGCGTTAACGGAGCTTCGCAACGGCCTACGTTCCGGTGATGTTTGGGTCACCGGAAGCCGGCGCTATAGGGATTTTGAAAGCTACCTGATCCCAAAAGATTCATGGGCGAGCGTGCGGGACCGCGGCGCTGTCGGCGTGGCGGCAAACACAGATTGCTCCACCTATTTAAATGAGCGGCGCGAGGTCCTTCATGAACAACTGCTGCGGGTGGATTCACTCGCCGAGAGAAGCGCTCTGCCGGAAGCCCGATTGGAGAATGACTGCCTTCATTTCACAGCCCTAGCCCGGTCCGTGCCCGAAACCGCCGAGGAATGGACAGAACGCGCCTATGATCTCCTGCCGCGGATCAAGCTGACAGACCTGCTCACAGAAGTAGACGGTTGGACCCGGTTCACCGGCTGCTTCACACATCTCCACAATAATGACCCGGCAAAAGACAAGGCGGTTTTGCTATCCGCCATTCTCGCTGATGCGACGAACCAGAGCCTGACCAAGATGGCCGATGCCTGTCCCGGCCTGACATTCGACCGGCTCTCCTGGACCGCGGACTGGCACATTCGCGAAGAAACATATTCGAAGGCGCTGGCCGAAATCATCAACGTGCATCACAAACTACCATTCGCCCAGCGTTGGGGCGACGGAACAACATCATCGTCGGATGGCCAGGCTTTCCCGATTTCAACTCGCCGCCCGGCGACGGCCACCATCAATGCCAAGTACGGGCGCGATCCGACTGTCACGTTCTATACGCATGTATCGGATCAATACGGCCCGTTCCATACTAAAGTGATCAACTCAACGGTGCGCGACGCGCTGCACGTGTTAGACGGGCTCATGGGCCACGACACGGACCTGCGGATAAAGGAACATTACACCGATACCGCCGGCTTCACCGATCAGGTGTTCGGGGCTTGTCACATGCTGGGGTTTCGCTTTGCTCCACGCATCCGCGACTTGGGTGATCACAAGCTTTACCCGATCGCAAAGCCGGCGAAATATCCCGCGCTGCAATCGCTGATCGGCGGTACGGTGCAGATAAAACGCATCGAGCAATATTGGGATGACCTTCTACGGTTGATCTGCTCCATCGGTTTAGGAACGGTTTCAGCTTCGCTGATCCTTGGAAAATTGGCGGCGTACCCCCGGCAGAACGGATTGGCGCTGGCGTTACGCGAACTTGGCCGGATCGAGCGGACGATCTTCACACTGCAATGGATTCAGAGTCCGGAGCTCCGGCGTCGGGTCCATCTCGGCTTGAACAAAGGCGAAGCGCGAAACTCTTTGGCTCGGGCGATTTTCTTCTACCGTCGCGGCGCGGTTCGCGACCGACTCCGGGAGGATCTGCAAAACAAGGCCAGCGGGCTCAATCTGGTGGTTGCCGCGATCGTTCTCTGGAATACCGTCTATCTGGAGCAGGCTGTTACGGAACTCGAACGGCAAGGAACGCCGGTGCCCGTCGAATGCCTTCCGCACTTTTCGCCGCTTGGCTGGGAACACATCAATCTAACCGGCGATTACGTTTGGGATCTGCGTCAAACCACGACGTTCCAGCGGCTGCGGGCGCTCAGGCGGGGAGCCCTTAGCGTACAGAATGAGCTGGAATCGAAGGCTGGATAGCCCTTAGCGTACAAAATTCCCGGAATGGCCCCTCCTGGCCGGATGAGTTGCGCACTGGTTTCCTCGTCCGCCGGATTGATGAAATGGACACGCCAGGCGCCGAGAGTCCTGTCAAACGTTCTTATGGTAGTAGCGTAGCGGTCGCCGCGCGCCGGAACGCCGGAAGGCCGGTCGGCTCGACGCGGGAAAATAAACAGATCCTGGATCGCGCGGCCCTCCAGCACCCACGTAGCGTGGACCTCGCCTTTGCTCCTCTGGCGCTGTCCATCTGCGTTGTGCAGAACGGCATCAAGCTCCCAGCTTCCGATCAGAAAACCAAAAATGTCATCCGCCTCCGCAATGTCAGGGGCTCGCTGCGAAAACGGAAGTGCATCTAGAAAATGTTTTGGAATCGCCATCTGGATTTCAGAACCTTGCTCGTTTTGATGTCCTACCTTAGATTCTGATCCAAGAGACTTTGTGAAACGCTCGCCTCGCAGAACTCGAGCACTGAGATCCGGATACAACCCACAGGGCGCCGGGAGTACCCTGGGGTTGAAGAATTCAGAGCGGTAGAGGAGCGCAACCAAACTGACCGCTGAATATCGGGAGTATCCAGCACCTTTTCCGCTGAAGACGCACCTGATGTGCCTGTGGACGCAATCCGTTTGCGGGTCGGGAGATCCGTATGCACATCGCGTTCTACCGGACGCCTGTATTGATATCGTTTTCGTCAATGACGAGCTTCCGGCGGTGGTGGGTCCGTATATGGAGAGCTTTATCGCACGCCTGCCGCCCGGAACAAATATTATTGGCGCGCGGTTTCATCCTGGCCGCGCTTTTGCTTTTTTGGGGCACTCGGCTTCCGCGCTGCTCAATCAGGCGGTTCCGGTAGATGCGCTGTGGAACAAAGCGGCGTGCTCCGCCTTTGTGTCAGGAGTGAGCGAAGCGACTGGCGTTGCCAGCAAGCTCGCGGCTCTCGAAACAGCGCTAACGAACCGCCTCCCGCGGGCGGCATCCATAGATCTGGCCGTGGCGGCGGGCATCAAGTGGCTGGCCGATCATCCGGAAGGCCAAGTGGAACAGCTTAGCGACCGGATTGGGATCAGCAATCGCCAATTCAGGCGACGTTTTTCGACTGCGGTCGGGTATTGTCCCAAGATATTTCAGCAGGTGCTGCGCTTTCAATATCTGCTGAATCGGGCCGCACACGTGGCGGATCGGCCCCGTTTGGCAGATCTGTCGGCCGACGCCGGTTATGCCGATCAGGCGCACATGACCCGTGAAGTACATCGGTTCTCGGATGCATCGCCCACGGAGCTCCTCGGTTCCGCGCGATGCACCCTGCAATTATCCGGTTTGCTTAAAACGGAGCCGAGTCTTTAGCGAACGTAGATGCTACCATCCGGCGCAAGATGCCAGGCTGGATTCCACGCTACTTCCCAGGCGAATCCATCGGGATCCGCGAAACATCCTGAATAGCCGCCCCACGAAGCTTCGCGAGTCGGCTTCAGAATTGCAGCGCCGGCGTTTGCCGGTCGCTGCAGCAGCGGATCCACCTCGCTCTTGGCGCGGAGGTTGTAAGCCAGGGCCATAGCTGCCCGCCCCGAATGTTGCGGAAAAGGGGAGATCGGTTCTTGAATAAATCGGACAAACGTGGACGGATCTCGCATCGGAGGAGTTCGGCGGGGTCAGGTTCGATGGCCCGTCCATCATCTACGCCTTCAAAGAGCCGATGGCCGCCCACGTTTATACGCGCGCCACTTACACGAACATCTCCAACACGCACTTCACGTGGCGAGGTGAGAAGTCCGGCGACGCGAAGGCCTGGAGCGAATTCATGGTCGTCAAGGCGTATCGCGCGAACGAGTAAGGCCCTTTGCAGGAGCTGCAATCCTTTTAATGTCTATCCGCATCATCCTTCTCTGAAGTTCGAGCGACGACGCCGTGCAGAGGCTTCGTCCCGAAATGCCCAGCGGCCGGTTCGCCGAAGAGCAACGTGATGTTTGAGAAGGCGACGCTGTTCTCTCCGGTGCCGCCGGTGATTTCGATCATCAAGGTGGGTAGAACTGCGCCAAAAGGCGGTGGGAACGTTCCGTTCGCCGTAATCCTGGCCAAACCCTTCACTTGAATTCCGCCCGGGATAGTCGTAACTTCGGCATCGACCAGGGTGATGTGGTGCGTATGCTGCATGCGATCCATAGGGTTGTCACCGTTAAAGTCGCTGTGACCGTTCTCAATTATCCCCTCGTCGGAGCGCTCCATAGTCAGAGCCGCCGAAAAATCCGCCTTGCAATCGCCCCGCCCATACTTTCCTTTCAGCACCAGCGACCAAGGGCCGCGAACCTCCCAAGGTCCACCGGTGGACGCGGGCGTAAAATCGTTGATTACCCCGCGAAACTTCACATGGTTCGGAGCTTGCGCCAGAGCGCTCGTACCTACCGTCAGCACCAGGACCGCGATCGTGCGTACCGCCCCCGGGAAAACTTTGCTCTTCATGACACACCTTCAGATTTGAGATTCACGCCTTGCGGCGTGTGCCGACAGGATCGGACACGTTGGTGCGTGGCGTCAAAAGGCAATGCGCAGAATCGCAGCCGTTCCGTTATTTGCCATTACTTGCCGTCGAATGCCGTGTTTTGCCGTGCCTTCGACAGCGAGCACGCTACAATTCGGGTTCCCGTCTCGTCCCAACCGAGGACCAACTCAGGAGAGCGCATTGAGCGAACCATCCCCTAGCACACTGCCCTCCGCGAGCGTTTCCGAAGACCACCTGGATTCGTGGAAAGAAATCGCGGCCTACCTCAACCGTGACGTGACGACCGTCCAACGCTGGGAGAAGCGGGAGGGGATGCCCGTTCACCGGCACCTCCACGACAGGATGGGCTCGGTCTACGCTTCTCGGGCGGAGTTGGACGCGTGGGCGCGCGGCCGGAATCCTCGAGCAGCGCAGGAGAACGGGAACAGTGCCGCCTCGCCTGATGCCCCTGCGCGCCGCGCAAGCATCTCAACAGAGGGACCGCTGCCGCACGCGGCGATATCGACCTCCCGAACCAAATGGCAGTTTGTCTTGCCGCTCGCAGCCGCGGCAGCCGCGGCAGCCGCGCTGGCGATTGGCGCAAGCCTCTGGTTTCAGAAGACGGAGTACTTCTGGCGAAACCCTATCGCGGACGCCCGGTTTCAGACCATCACCGACTTCGATGGAGTGGAGCAGGCTGCCGCGGTGTCGCGCGACGGCAAGTTCGTAGCGTTTCTATCGGACCGGGACGGACAGATGGACGTCTGGGTTACGCAGGTTGGTTCGGGAGAGTTCCACAACCTGACGCGAGGGAGCGTGCCGGGACTTGTCAATCCATCGATCCGCACGCCCGGATTCTCGCCCGATGGGTCTCTCGTTACGTTTTGGGTTCGCAAGCACGACGGGTTGAGCGCCGGCGAAATCGGCGTCTGGGCGGTTCCGACATTGGGGGGAGAGCCGAGGTCATACCTTCAAGGCATCGCCGAATTCGACTGGTCGCGCGATGGCTCCCAACTCGCGTATCACACACCCGGACCCGGAGACCCGCTGTTCGTGTCAAACGGCAGCCGGGAATCGCCGGCTCGGCCCATTTACAAGGCGCCTGCCGGGCTGCACTGTCACTTTCCGTTGTGGTCGCCCGATTCGGCTTTCATCTATTTCGTACAGGGCTCCCTGCCGGACAAATTGGACATCTGGCGCATGACCCCAGCCGGCGGGATCCCGGAACGCATCACGTCGCACTTTGGCCGCGTGACTCATCCGGTCCTGTTGGACCGGCGGACGTTGCTCTACCTCGCCAGCGACTCCGATGATTCGGGTCCATCCCTGTACAGCATGGATGTCGAGCGCCGCATTGCCCACCGGCTGACCTCCGGTCTGAACCGGTACACTTCGCTGGCGGCCACCGCTGACGCTCGCCGCCTGGTGGTTACGCGCGCGATTCCGAACACAACACTTTGGCGGTTGCGGATCGCGGGTCGGACCGGCGAAATGGCCCCGGCCGATCGAATCTCGCTGACGACCAGCACAGGGTTTTCCCCGCGACTCGGGCCAGATTATCTTCTGTATATTTCGGCAACCGGCGCAAACGAGAGTATCTGGAAACTCTCCAACGGAGCTGTCACCCAGCTGTGGAGCGGTCGGGAAGCCCGAATCTTTGGCGGCCCCGCTATCGCCTCCGATGGACGCTCCATCGCGTTTTCTGTCCGGCAGCGCGATCGAACGCTCTTATATAGGATGCAGGCCGACGGCACGAACGCGCGGATCGTGTCGGATTCGCTCGCACTGCAGGGCTCACCCGCGTGGGCGCCTGGCGGCGAATCGATCACTTCTGCGGTGGACGTGGACGGAGTTCCGCAGCTCTTCCGCGTGCCCCTGGACGGCCGCTCCACCGCGCCTTTGGTCAGAGAATATTCTGTCGATCCCATATGGGCGCCCGACCGTCGCTTCGTTCTGTACTCGGGACCCGACATAGGCACCACCTTTTCGATCAAAGCCGTAACGGCAGAAGGGGTCGCGTATCCGCTGCCGGACCTGAGGCTCACTCGAGGCGCTCGACATGTTAAGTTCCTGCCCGGGGAACGCGAACTCGTCTTCCTGCGCGGTGACATTCAGCATAAGGATCTCTGGGTCCGCGATCTGAATACCGGTACCGAGCGCCAGTTAACCAACCTGGCTCCCGATTTTGACGTTCGCGATTTTGACGTCTCACCCGACGGTCGTGAAGTTGTTCTCGAACGAGTGCAGGAGCATTCGGACGTGGTGCTCGTGGATCTAGCCCGCTAATTTGCGACCGATTGAGTCGAGTTCGGTTCCGGAGCAGAGTGCTGCGCAACACTCCTCGTCAGCATTACCTCCGAACGGATCAATAATGATAGCGCTCTGAAGAAAATCAACAGCTTCACCGGTGACGCGGTACACCAGGGGGTGTTCCTGCGTGACACGGCCTGACCAACAATCCTTCGCATCAACCAATGCCGCAGCCGCGCCGTTCTTTCGCCCGCCATGGTACATTTCTGTCCAGCGTTTCGATGGAACCGATTACTCTGACCTGGTGGACTTGGCTCATTGCCGGCTTCGTCCTTATGGTGGCTGAACTCCTCGTGCCCACGGGCTTCTTCTTGTTCTTTTTTGGCGCGGGCGCCGTGGTTACGGCGTTCCTCGCTTACTTCGGGCTACTATCCTCATTTGCTGCGCAGGGACTCGCCTTCGTCGGGATCTCGTTATTGTGTGTGATCCTGCTTCGCAAACCGCTGCTGGCCAAATTTCATTTGCGAAACCGGGTCCACTCGGTAGACGCTCTGGTTGGCCAAACGGCAAAAGCTCTTGAGGCTATAGCTCCGCAAGCAATCGGAAAAGTTGAGATGCGCGGATCTTCGTGGTCTGCCTTGAACACCGGTTCGGAGCTCATTGGGTTGAATGTTCGCTGCCGAGTTGAGAAGGTCGATGGTCTGACCTTACATGTCAAAATTTAGGAGAACCACATTTTAGGAGAACCTCGTGACTGTAGGCGTTATCGTCATCATCATCCTCATCTTTCTCGCGATCATCATCCTATACAAGACGGCGGTGGTTGTCCCTCAGCAAGCAGCGTTCGTCGTGGAGCGCCTGGGACGCTACTCCGGGACGCTACAGGCGGGTTTTCACATCCTCACCCCTTTCGTTGACGTCATTCGCTACCGGCACTCACTGAAGGAGACCGCAATCGATATCCCCGAACAGGTTTGTATTACACGTGACAACGTGCAGGTGGGAGTTGATGGAATTCTTTATTTGAAGATCCTGGATGCGGAGCGCGCCTCCTACGGAATCTCGAACTATATCTTTGCGATCGCCCAGCTCTGCCAGACTACGCTCCGATCGGAAGTCGGCAAAATCGACCTTGATAAGACCTTTGAGGAGCGCGCTCAAATCAACCTTTCGGTGGTCAGCGAGGTGGATAAGGCATCCGAACCGTGGGGCGTGAAGGTGCTCCGCTACGAAATCAAGAACATCAATCCTCCTCAGGACATTCTCTCCGCGATGGAGAAGCAGATGAGGGCTGAGCGAGAGAAGCGTTCCGTTATTCTGACCTCCGAAGGCGTGCGGGACGCGGCCGTCAACACGGCCGAGGGCGAAAAGCAAAAATCTATTAAAGCCTCAGAGGCTGTGCGCCAGCAGCGGATCAATGAAGCAGAGGGCCAGGCGCAAGCGATTCTTTCGATAGCCACTGCCACCGCCGAAGGTATCCGTCGTGTTGCCGAAGCTATCGAGGCCCCTGGAGGGTTCCAGGCTGTGCAACTCCGGGTTGCGGAGCAATACATCACGCAGTTCGGCAATATCGCCAAAATTGGCAATACCCTCGTCATTCCGACCACTCTGTCCGATGCCAGCTCGTTCATCGCGACGGCCATGACCATCATCAAAAGCGGATTGCAGAAGTCGTGAGATCGAAGTATCTATTTAAGATGCATTGCAGCCAAACACCGCCGGAGACAGCAGACCTATTACGAGAGCTGCACGGGCAGAAGTCACCGCGATTCTTCGCGGTCGAATTGGAACGGGGCGACGGCCCTCCTGACTCCCGGCCCTCTATCAGAAATCGAATCGCCAATTGTCCGGCGCGGATTTCTTCGCGTGTATTCTACCGGCCAGTAGAAGGTGAAGTGTTCTGCATCACTTTGCCTATAGATTTGATTAGGTGAACCGGCGGCGCTGCGAGTCGTCCATCCACTTACTGAAATCGTATGGAGCTGTCGGTCACCGCAATCTCGACCCGGCGATTGCTGGCTCGGGCTTCGTTGCTGCTTCCTTCCACCCGCGGACTGGTCTTGCCGTACCCCTTCACGTTGACGATGTCGCGATCGACGCCCGCCTGCACCAGGTAATCCTTCACGGCCTCCGCGCGGCGTAGCGAGAGCTGTTGGTTGTAATCCGCCGTCCCGACGTCGTCCGTATAGCCGTATATAGACAGTCCATAGCCTTTCGACGCCAGAAAAATGCCCGCGATACGGCTCAGCAACTCGCGATTTTTTTCATTCAAGTCGGCCTTATCGAAGGCGAAACGAAAGATCGAGTTCGGTAGCAGGATCACCATGCCATTCGGTGTGCGCCGCGTTTCCGCAACCCGGTTCAGGGCCTCCTGCATGCGATTGAGTTCGGCATCCCGTTCGCGCTGCATTTCGGTCATCTTGGCTTGCGCTTGCCTGGCTTGCTCGTCCGCCTGTTGCGCTGCCGCTTGAGCTTGTTGCTGGCCGGAGTGCGCCTGTTGCGCTGCCGCTTCGGCTTGCTGCCGGCCGGATTCGGCCTGCTGGCGCTGCTCGGCTGCCAGTGCTGCACGAGCCGCCGCCTCTTCCGCGCTTCTGCTGGATGCCGCTACCGCCGTGGATTCCTGTTGCGCCATTTGGGCCGTCTCATGTACCTGCTCGCGCAGCGCGTTGAGTTCCCCACGCATGGCTTTCAGGTTTCGATAACCTACATAATCCGAGACGGAAAGTGCAGCCAACAATACCGCTCCACTCACCATCCATGCCAGCCGTTCCACACTTCAATGCTAACGCCGCAATCCGTTCCGGCCCCGCCTTCTACCCCCGAAGCGGACCTTCTGCGAAGAGAATGGGCTTTACACTACACCCAGATCGTCTACATTTGTTGATAGACTAGGCATGTGGCTAAGCCCACCGATCTCGTGCAAGGAACCCTCGATTTATTGATTCTTAAGACCATCTCTCTCGAACCCAAGCACGGTTGGGCTATAGCGAAGCGCATTCAACAGGTCTCCCGAGACGCCCTCCAGATCCAGCAGGGCTCGCTTTACCCGGCGCTTCACCGCCTGGAGCAGCAAGGCTGGATCAAGTCTGAATGGCGGTCCTCTGAGACCGGCCGCATGGCAAAGTTCTACTCGCTCACTCGGTCCGGTCGGCGCCAACTCGAAAAGGAATTGGCAAGTTGGAGTCGTTTGTCGTCAGCGATCGATCTCGTCATCCAGGAGGCTTGAGGTGCGCGCTCAGGACAAACTCCGTCTACGCTTACGCTCCCTGTTCTTCCGCCGCAATGTGGACCTTGAGCTCGAAGCCGAATTTCGGTTCCATCTCGATCGACTCGTCGAAGAGCACGTCAGCGCAGGAGTAGCGCCTGATGAAGCCCGCAGGTTGGCGCTGCTCAAGATGGGCGGCATTATTCAGTTTCAGGAGGAATGCCGCGATATGCGACGCGTGAACTATATTGATGATCTGGTGCGCGATCTACGATACGCCGGTCGCAATCTGCGCCGTAATCCGGGCTTCGCGACGCTGGCCGTCCTGATCATGGCGCTCGGCATCGGCGCCAACACGGCTGTTTTCAGTGTCGTGAACGCCGTGCTTTTGAAGCCACTTTCATATCGTGATCCGGACCGAATCGTCACTCTCTCCAACTTTTCGACAAGCCGTGAGGCCCCTACTGCACTTTCGAAACAAGTATCCATCCCCGACTTTCAGGATTGGCACGATCAGAGTTCCTCTTTTGACGCGATGGCCTACTACGCCTCAGGCGAAACGGCGGTGATCCGGGGCTCCACATCCGAGTACGCCCGAGTCACCAAAGTGAGTTCTGACTTCTTTCGAGTCTTCGCCGTTGAGCCGTTGATCGGCCGCTCCTTCACGGTTGAAGAAATGAAGCCGGGCGCCGGCGGGGCTGCGATGATCAGCTACGCGTATTGGAAGAGCCATTTCGGCGGCGACCCTCACGCGCTGGGGCAGACCGTGCGCTGCCCTGGGCCCAGACCGATTGTTGGAGTGCTTCCGCCGGGTTTCCGGTTTCCCGATAGCACGGGCATTTGGATATCGGCGGTTGGGCCATCCGGATCGCGTGGAGGGCAAAACTTCCTTGCGGTCGGGCGGCTCAAACCGGGCGTGCCGCTGAAACGGGCGCAAACCGAGATAAGTGCTATTGCTCGGCGCTTGGAGCAGCAGTTTCCGGAAACCAATAGGGGCCGGGGCGTTGCCGTGACAAGGTTGCGCGATGAGATGGTGGGCAACGTTCGCGTAATGCTTTACCTTTTATTGGGCGCCGTGACGGTCTTGCTTCTGATAGCGTGTGCGAATACCGCGACGCTGCTGCTCGGCAAGGCCACCGCGCGCACTCGCGAGGTCGCCGTTCGCGCCGCACTGGGGGCGAGCCGGAAACGCATCGTGAGCCAGTTGGTCACGGAAAGCTTACTGCTGGCTTTCCTGGCAGGTCTTTCCGGACTCATGCTCGCGTATGGGGGATCGAAAATACTGGTGGCGTTGGCTCCCGCGGACGTTCCACGGCTAGCCGAAACGGGCATTGATCGATGGGTGCTCGGATTCACTCTTGGAGTGTCGGTGCTCACGAGCCTGTTCTTCGGTTTGGTCCCGGCATTCTATGCGTCAAAAGTAGAATTGAACGACGCGCTGAAGCAGAGCGGAACGCGCATTACGAGTGGCGGCCGGGTGATCGGTATTCGTGGGGTACTCGTGGTGGCCGAAATCGCTCTGGCGGTAACGCTTGTCTCCTCAGCGGGTCTGCTGATTAAGAGCTTTGTAGCCTTGCACAATGTAGCTTTGGGTTTTCGACCCGAAAACGTGCTCGTCATGCGGGCAACCGTGCCGGCGCCGCCGTCCGCCGATATCGCACGCACACGCCAGTTCTTCAAAGACATGCTCGCTCGAGTCGCCACCTTACCCGGCGTGTTGGCGGCCGGAGCCACAATGGCGCCGCCCGGGTATGTGGATTCGACGGGAGCGTATATTGTCGATCAGTTGCCGGCGCAGCCGGATTGGAGTCGTGCGCCGAGCGTGGTGCTTTCCGTTGTGGCGCCTGGCACGTTCGCGGCGCTCGGAATTCCGTTGAACAGCGGACGCGACTTCAGCGACAGCGATACATCAGACAGACCCTTTGTTGCGATGGTGAATGAGGCGCTGGTTCGAAAATCATTTTCCAAACAAAATCCGCTCGGCAGGACCATCTTCTGTCCCTTCGATTCGTTGAACGGCATGAAGATTATTGGTGTCGTTGGTGACGTGAGGCAACGCGGTCCGGCCCGGGAACCCATGCCGGAGTGCTACATGCCGTATCTGCAGCATGCGTTCAACGGAGCGACTTTGAGCTTGGTTGTGCGGACTGCAGGCGATCCCAACACGCTCGCACAGACGTTGCGACGGCTGGCGCATGAGAGCAATCCGGATGCCCCGATGAAGTTTACGACCATGGAGGCCATGCTTTCCGAGAATGTCGCTGCCCCTCGGTTTCGCACCATTTTATTCGGAGTTTTCGCGGGTTTGGCAGTGTGCCTTGCCATGGCCGGCGTCTACGGCGTGACGGCGTATTCGGTAGGCCAACGATCAAACGAAGTAGGTCTGCGGATTGCACTGGGAGCGACCGCAGGGTCGGTCGTGCGGCTCGTTCTAGGGCAAGGACTGGCCCTCGCTTGCCTCGGCCTGGGTTTGGGATTAGCCGGATCGATTGCGGGCACACGCTTGCTTAAATCCATGCTCTTTGAGGTTCAGCCCAACGATCCATTTGTCTATATGGCCGTCGCAATTCTGCTAAGCGCGGTGACGCTCGTTGCCGGCTATGTTCCGGCAAGTCGCGCTGCCAAGATCGATCCTGTGGTCGCATTGAGGCAGGAATAGATGCAGCGTTTCATTTAGCTGCGATCGTTGTGGATATCGGGTGTATGACGAACGAAATCCTGCGCTCCTGGTCACCCTGCGTCACTTGCAAGCCACGGCCTCCAGCCGCAGCGCCCTGCCATACCTGCGCGAGATAGCAGCTTTTGTCGTAGCAATTGAAGACGAGTTTGCCTGGCCCATCTGCCCCTGCAATCGCAACTGCCGGCATCAACAGTCCGCTTGCATTCTGGTCTAATCCCTGAATCGAGATGACATGGGCTGTGCTGTTGTACCGCAACTGGTAGTCGCCGGCCGCTAACATCCCATCGTGTACTGTGAACGCGAATGGAATTTTGACTTGAATCGGACTCGACTGCGCGTGAGCCGTCGGAATTGTGAGCAAACCGAAAAGAGTGATGGTTGAAAGCATCTTGAACACGGAGTTCTCCTTGTGATTCGTTTTTGTGATCCGAGCTCTCTGAAGCATCGGATCGTCTCGTTGCCATTCAACTTTGAGGGAATGAAGCGATTTAGTCGATGGGGAGGAGATACTCCGCTTGTCTGATGTTTATCTGCGAGTAACTAGGTTCCCTTTCTTACGATTGCGAGGACTCCTCGCCGGGATGCCGTGTCTGACCTGGCTAGCTTGGCCCCGCACTATTGCGGGAGTCCGATGCGCCGCACGAGATCCTGCCAGCGCCAATCGGAACGCAGGCTGTCGAACATTGGCAAGGTTAGCTCGATGATTCGGAACACCCGCTGCCCATATGCCTCCTCCAGCCATTGGAATGTCGAGCTCAGGTCGCCCAGGCCGAGATAAACAACGGCGATATCAAACGGGGAAATGTACGTTCGCCGGGATAGCGCCGTCAGTTCGTCAAGAATATTTAGTGCCTTCCTCTCCGCGCCGGCGAGCGCGTAAGCACGGCCTAGCACCGCCAGATAATGCGGTCCGCCTGAAAGACTCACGGCATTTTCCAGTTTCGCGATCGACTCCGAAAGCTGGCCGGTCTGCTCCAGTGAGAGAGCTAGAAACCAAAGGGCATTGACGTAGCTAGGATCGATTTCCAGAGCCCTCCGGCATTGGGCGATCGATTCCTCATAGCGGCGTGCCCGATGCAGAATCAGTCCGAAGTGGCCGATACGCACTCGCGAGATCGGATCCAGTTCGAGTGCCCACTTGTATTCCGCGATCGCCTCGTCGTGTCGCGCCCGAATAGACATATAGTCCGCCAAATGTGCGCGAGTTACTGCATCTCCCGGGCTTAACTCTACTGCCCGCCTGCACTCTGCCTCCGCGGCAGCCCAATCCCACTCATAGAGGATATGGATAGCCGCCAATGCGTTGTGAGCGGCAGCAACCGTCTCGTCCAGTTCTAGAGCCTTGACGGCATTCGCCTTTGATTTGGGGAATACCTCGCCGGAAGGGGCCACGCCAAAAAGCCCCAGATAGAAATAAGACTGAGAGAGGTCTGCGTAAGCTCGAGCGTAGCCAGGATCGAGGTCGATCGATTGGGTAAAGAATTCCGTGCTCTTCTGCAGGTCCGCAGGCGTCATCTTATCCCGAAAATAGTTACCTTTAAGAAAAGCTTCATAGGCTTCCGGATGGACTCGGCGCGCTGCGGCAGCGGACCGCAGTCCTGGGTCTACCACCTTGTGAATCTGACTGGCAATGCTCTCCGCTATCTCAGCCTGTAACTGCAGGACCTCACGCAGTTCGCGCTCGTATCTTCCGGACCATAAGTGTCTGTCGTCCCGCGCATGGATTAATTGCGCGGTGATCCGGATCTTCTGCTCTGATCGCATTACGGACCCCTCCACCACCGCGTCTACCCGCAATTCCTTTGCAATCGCGGGCAAGGACATCCGCGCTCCTTTGTACCTCATCACCGACGTGCGCGAGATCACCCGCAGCGAACTGATTTTGGAGACTGCGGAAATTAGTTCGTCGGTCATGCCATCGCAGAAGTATTCCTGTGTAGGATCACCGGAATGGTTGTCAAGCGGTAGCACCGCCAGGGAGTCAATCTGACGGACTTGTTGCGGTAGAGGACGCACGCGCGCTTGCGCCGTGCTCGGGGAACTCACGCCTGCAGCTTCAACGGCTGCAATAAAGCGATATCCGCGGTGTGGAAGAGTCTCTATGAAACGCGGCTTTTTGGCGGAATCCCTTAGAGCGGCGCGAAGCCCGTTAATTGCTCTGTTCAGGCCGCGCTCGAAATCGACGAAGGTGTCCTCCGGCCATAGATGTTTTCTGAGATCTTCCCGCGTGACCACTTCGCCCGGATGGTCCAGTAACACCGCCAAAAGTCGAAACGGCTGATTCTGCAGCTTGACCTTGAAGCCTTGCCGGTACAACTCGCCAGATCGAGCATCAACCTCGAAGATTCCAAAACGTATATGCGGCGCCGGGGCTCCCATCGAAAGACCAACACATTTCACCACTTCGACCGGCAGTCCGTCAATGTGTAGCTGAACTCGAGAAGCCGCTCTAAACCGTTCCATCAGAGCCTCGTTAGCGGCGAACAAGTTCATAACATTCACAGAATCCGCCGGCCATTGAGCACGCAACCACCGGGCCGTATAGTGTGGCTCAGACCATAGGAGGTCTAAATGAAACTGCTGATCTCGAAAATTTCGATCGCGACTCCCCTGATGCTTGTTTGCGGCTTACTCACGTCAGGCGCTTCTTCCATGGCTCAGTCAGACGGCGAAGCCGCCGTGTTGTCCGAGAGAGGGCACCGCTCCTGCTCGAACGGAACGCTTTCTGGCGATTACGGCGCCACTGTTATAGGGGTTCTTGCCTTACCTGGGAGAACGGTGCAGGACGGAGCCGGCCTTCCGATCCGCGGCGTAGTTATGGCGCATTTTGATGGTAAAGGTAATCTGACTCAAGTGGACCACATAGTTGTCAACGGCATGCCGCCACCGGTCGAATGGACACCCGGCAGCGGCACCTATACGGTCAATCCGGATTGCACGGGAACAGCAGTGATCGATACACCCTCCAATCCCACTGGTCCTCTAAACTTGCACTTCGTAGTGGTAAAACAGGGCCAGGAAATCGACGAGGTTGTCGACACGAATGCCGTCACCGCCATCGCCATCAAAGTCGGGGAATCGTCGCGATAAGCCAGTTTTGAATGCAAATTCCCGCGGCATAGGTCGAATCGTGGAACGGCCGGGACGTCCTCAATAGCGAGTGCGTCCCGGCATATCAAAGCAATGGTATTGAGGCATTGATTTATGGTCATGTACTCGAGATCATGCGAATTGCGGGAATGAAGTACGAGATTCCATGAGCGACCTGCAAATTGGACCGAGACTCATCATCGTTTGTGGTCTGCCGGGCTCGGGCAAGACAACCCACGCCAAACAAGTTCAGCAGAACTTGCGTGCCGTTCGCTTCTGTCCCGACGAATGGATGAACGCCATGGAGATCGGCCTCTGGGACGGCGAAACTCGTGAGCGAATCGAGAAGCTTCAATGGCAGCTCGCTCAAGAGCTGCTCACTCTGGGCCACAATGTGGTTATTGAGTGGGGAACCTGGGGTAGGTCGGAGCGGGATGCCCTTAGGACCGGAGCACGAACGCTTGGCGCTGCTGTCGAACTTCACTTTCTCGACGCTCCGGTCGAAGTCCTCTTCGGCAGAATTCGTCAGCGGAACATGGAGTCGCCGCCCATTACAGTTGACGACATGATGAAGTGGGCCGAAATCTTTGAGCGCCCTTCATCGGAAGAGATGGCCCTGTTCGATCCTCCGTGCAACCAGGGGATGGACGGCGATAATGCTTGACGGATCGTCGACGACGCCCTATCCGGTCAGCTACTTTCTTCCGAATCCTTTTCAAATTATCGAATGCATCTTCGACCCACTGGTTCGAGCTTGATCGACGTCCAGCGCCGCGCGTGTAATCGACGTTTATTCTTCTGTTCTTCCATGCTATTGCCGTCTCCGATGCAACCTGCACACATAACCGATGGTGGCGAAAAGCACGCCGATCGAAAGCAGGATTATGGTCGAGGGTTCGGGAACTGCGGCGGGAACCGCAGCGACGGGAGTGTAAGTGTAATCGAGGGCGATATTGCCGGTGAGGGAGACCGATCCAAAGACGCTGTTTACGGTCGCGCCATCGACAATCTGCGTTATGGGATTGGGGACCTGGAGAAGGAAGCTGAGCGCGCCGGGTCCAGTGAACTCGCTAAGCTGCCCGTTTAAAGAGGTCGATACCGAGAACGGAGTGACTGGCAGCAGGACACCGAATACCGGTGTATTGGCGGGAATAAAACCACCCAGCGGGAAGTTTTTCTGAGCCTGCAAGGTTCCCAGATTAATGAAATTTTGCAGAGTGACATCGAACATGCCTGGGCCGGAGTTTACAATTTCGGCCACGTCCTGGAGTGAGCCGGAAAGCGTGATCTTTGCATCGGTAAGGGATCCGAGGACGGGATTGAACTGCGGAAGTGCTACCGACTGCTGAAAAGGGCTGGCATTCACGGTGATGGGTATGTTGTCTACCAGCGTGTCGGCATCAAGCGCCGTCGCCGCAGCAATGAAGGCAATGACGGGCAACAGCCGGTTGTTTCGAGAAATGATCAAAATGAAGCTCCTCATGTATAGAAGCGACATTAGCGCCGCTTTTCCCTCATGCCATCGCCGTGCTGATTACTGGTATTCCGGTATTCCGGTTCGGCGCAATCGGGCGCGGCCAGAGAGTGACCTCTGCTGCCGCGTATCCTGAACGCGGAGGGCTGCGTAATGATCAATATGGATGATCCGACAGATTTACCCGCGCAAGGTCCGTTCGCGGCCCGCTATGTCGCGTTCCTTGAAACAATCTCGAGCCTTCGTCCCGCTCTCCACCGCTACTGTTCCCGCATGACCGGATCGGTGATGGACGGCGAGGACGTCGTTCAGGAGGCGCTTTTTCAGGCCTATCGAAAGCTCGAAACCTTCGACGACTCACGTCCCCTCAAGCCCTGGTTGTTTCAGATCGCGCACAATCGTTGCATCGATTTCCTTCGCCGCCGTGAAGTTCGCGAACAGGGCGAAGCTGCCGCCATAGAGCCGGACACCGTCAACCCTTCCGAACCCGTCGGCCCCATGCTGGACCGGGCAGTCGAACACATGGTTCTGGCTCTTCCACCCAAAGAGCGCGCCTGCGTGCTCCTCAAAGACGTCTTCGACTACTCGCTCGAAGAAATCGCCGAGCTGGTCGACTCGACCGTGGGCGGCGTCAAGGCCGCGCTCAACCGGGGCCGATCAAAATTGACGTCCTTGCCCGAGCGGCCGCCCCAGCCATCGATCCAGCCTCGCGCGGAGAACGCTGAGCTCTCTCGTCTTCTCCACCTATACGTGGAGCGATTCAACCGGCAGGACTGGGATGGACTTCGTGAACTCATCAGCGCCGACGCTCAGCTCCGGGTAGCGGATCGTTTCGCCGGGAGTTTCGCCACTGCGGGCTACCTCGGCGTCTACAGCCGGTGGAAGACCCCGTTGCGATTGGCAGTGGGGAACGTGGACGGCGAACCCGTTGTCATTATCCACTCGTGGGATGGAAGCCAGTGGATGCCGGCCTCCCTGGTCCATTTCGAAATCGAAAACCATCAGATCACTCGCATCGCCGATTATATTCACTGCCCATGGGTTCTCGCGGACGCGACCTCCGTGATCGCCGGAGAAATTTTCTGACAAATCCTGGCTGCGTATCTTCTTTCGTCCGGGCGCCGTAATAGCAGACAGAAGTACGGATTTCGAAAAGGAGAACGATATGAACGTTACGAATAAAGGGACGAAAGCGAACGGAGAAGCGGTCATGAAGACACTCGAACAACAGCGCGTTCTCATCACCGGTGGCAGCCGCGGCCTCGGACTCGGCGTGGTTGAAGCGCTCGTCGCCCATCACGCCAACATCACCGTCGTCGCACGAGATTCCGCGCGTCTCTCCGGCCTCAGGGCCCGACTCGGTGTCTCGATCATTCCGGGCGATGCCATGGACCCCAAGCTCGCCGAATCCGCGCTTCGCGAGGTGCGCCCGTCGGTGGTCGTGCTCAACGCAGGCGATACGCCGGCGATGGCGCCGCTGCACGAGCAGACGTGGGAATCGTTCAGCAGAAATTGGAATACCGATGTCAAGGCTGCGTTTCACTGGATTCAGAGCGCCCTCCGAGCGCGGCAGTCGTGTGCTGATCTCCTCGAGTGGCGCCGCGATTGAAGGCTCACCGTTTTCCGGCGGTTACGCGGGGCAAAGCGAATGATCTGGCTGATGGCCGGCTACGCCAACGGTGTGGCAAACGATCTCAACCTGGGCATCCGATTCAGGCGCTGCTTGTCCGCCAGATCGTCGGCGCCACCCAGCTTGGTCGCGCCGCTGCCGAAGCCTACGCGCGCCGCAAAGGCGTGACCACCGAAGCCTTCCTGGCCGGATTCGGCAAACCGCTAAGCCCAAGCGGTTATGGCGAGCACGTCGTGACCTTGCTCACCGCTCCCCAATACGAGAGCCCGCCGGCGTTCGGTATCCGTGGCGAAACGGGAATTCAGCCGCTGGACACATGAAGCCCGGAAGCGCAATGCGACGAGTTCCGGGCATTTGCGAAAAGTGGTGGCTGGCGCCTGCGGAGTTTGCGAGCGACTCCTGCGGGCGCCGATTGTAGCCGTTCCAACAGGCTGGGAGACGCGAAATGAGCCCCCAAGTTCCTGACTGATCTGACCAAGTCTGTCTCCTACAAATCACCGCAAGCTGGTTCACGCCATGGAATTACCAAGCCCTTCAGTTGCGATTTGCCGGCTCGCTTAGCCGAAACGTTTACCTCTCCTCGTCTTATGCGTGGTCGCATTGTATAGACGATGGCTCGGAGGTGGGCATAAACATTTTGTATTCAACCACCCTCACTCTCAGCCGGCGGGGAGGAGCGCACAATGACAATTTGGACTGGAGAAATTCTCGTTGCCAACTCAATCAATACGCTTGATCGTTCGCTGGCTATGGCCCTGCGCCGCTTTGATGTTGGGAGTGGCTCGCCCCGCTGAAACCCCCCGCCCCATTCCCGTCGGGCTGGACGCATATCGATTCTGGGATCGCTGGGCCGACCAGCGGATCGGGATGCGCGCCTATATGCGCAGCACATATGACCGCCGCGGTGGAAACGAGGGCGCAGATGCATCGCATTTCCTTTATCAGCTTTCGGACAGCTTCAACGTGACGCTCGATCTGGAAGGGCCTGGCCTGCTGTTATTCAGCCGCTACAATCATTGGCACGGTAGCCCTTGGCATTATGTCGTTGATGGAACAGATCACACTGTGCAGGAGAGCAGCACACGCGATCCGTTGCATCCCGCACCCGATTCCATTTTTCTGCCTGGCGGTCCTTTTCCCAACCCGCTGAATTGGACCTGGGCGATCACGAAGGGGGCTGATCTCGTTTGGACTCCGATTCCATTTGAGCGCAGCTTTCAAATGGCTTACACTCGAACGCACTATGGAACCGGATACTACATCTACGATCGCTTCGTACCTGGGATCTCCCTGTCTCATCAACTCCGCAGTTGGAACGAGGGTGATGCCCCCGCTCAGGATGTGCTCGATCTCATTTCCAGGTCCGGGACTGATATTGCCCCAAAGACTGGCTGCAAATTGGTCTCTGGAGCAGCGGACCTGCGGGTCCACGGTGCGATTACGATAGTCCAACTGCGCGGCAAAGCTGCCGTTCGCGCTCTCGAGTTTTCCATTCCTCGCGACCAGGCCCCTGCTTTTAAGGACGTCCATCTCCGCATTACTTGGGACGGGAGACGGAATCCATCCATCGATGCGCCGATCGCTCTTTTTTACGGAGCGGGCACTCTCTACAACCGGGACAACCGCGAGTATCTTGTGAAAGCATTTCCTGTCAACATCCGTTTTGCAAACCGCCGTGTTTATCTGGATTGCTATTTCCCAATGCCGTTCTTTAAATCAGCGCGCATTGACTTAGTCGGCGCCAATCACGCGGTCAACCGCATCGAGTGGAGCGTCCGGTACATGCCGCTGAGCGAGCCGGCAAACCAGCTTTCTTATTTCCACGCGACTTACAGAGATTTTCCTCACCCCACGCCCGGCGAGGATCTATTGCTTCTCGATACGCGAAAGACAGAGGGCGGCGGCGATTGGAGCGGGCACCTTGCCGGTACATCTTTCATCTTTTCGCACGACGCAAACCTCCGGACCCTGGAGGGCGACCCACGCTTCTTCTTCGATGACAGCCTGACACCACAAGCCCAGGGCACCGGGACCGAAGAATGGGGCGGCGGCGGCGACTATTGGGGCGGACTCGATATGACTCTGCCTTTCGTGGGACATCCCGTGGGGGCGCGGTCCCTACAATGGGCCGTCGAGAGTGAAGACAAAATTGAATCCGCTTATCGCTTCCTGCTTGCGGACCTGATGCCGTTCGGCAAGAACGCGGTCATTCACCTCGAGCACGGCGGAATGGATGAGTCTACCGAGCACTATGAGACGGTCACGTATTGGTATGGCCTTCCATCGCCTTCGCTGGTGCAAACTGATGCGCTCGAAATCGGAGATACCGCGAGCGAGAAGAAACACGAGTATTCCTCGCCGCAGGCCTCATCTCCCTACTCAATCTCATCGCGTTATGAGTGGGGCGTCGATACCCTGGGCGGTAAAGAAATCTACCCCGCCGAGACGGACCGCGGCCGCACGACGAAGGGTGTCTCGGAGTTCCGGCTTCGGCTCCATCCCGAGAATTTCGGAGTTCTGCTCCGGCGTAAACTCGACTACTCGTTCCCGAATCAAAGGGCAGAAGTTTATGTGGCCAACGAATCAAAATCCGACTGGAAGCCCGCAGGAATCTGGTATCTCGCCGGATCGAATACGTGCGTGTACTCGAATCCAAAGGAAGAACTCGGTGCGACGCAACACATCGTAGAGACGTCGAACCGGCGCTTTCGCGACGATGAATTTCTGATTTCGCGGGAGCTCACCGAGGGGCGGAAAGCGATCTGGGTCAGGCTGAAATTCACCCCGGTTGGCCGCCCCTTATATCCCGGTTATCCTCTCAGCGAACAGGCTTGGAGCGAGATCAGATACACCGTTTACTGCTTCGTACTACCACACAAAAGGGGATGACCTCACTCAACGAAGAGCATCTGACTGCTTTTTCCGCCCCGAAGGCGTCAAGCTGTAAGTAGACTCATGGTTTTCGGCCCGATTATTTATTGAACATGGAGTCGCGGCCATTCTGGGGGAGTGCCTTCGAAGATATCAATGCACCGAGCCTATTCGGATCGCCCAGTGGCGAATTTAGAGAGTTGCGGCCCGTCGTTCCGAAGAATGCCTCCGTTCTCAATCTCGGCTGCGGTGACGGCAGAAAAACACGTTGTTGTTTGCCCGTCGTGGCTGCCGGGTTGATGCCGTGGATATCCGTTTCGCGGCAATCGCAAAGTTGGCAGTTCTCGCCGAGCGAGAGCATTTAAACGGTGAACGCCCGTGTTTGTGATCTGCGAGTGCACTACAAAGTCCGATCGATGGAAAGCGTTACAAAGGCGACAATGCGATACAAATCGCCTCGGCACTATGGCTAAGATTTGTTACCAAATGTCCGCACGCCACTCTGTATTCGTGGCGTGCCGGGTACCGACAAGAAAAGCTGATCCTTATGGCACAAATCAGGGATATCGGGGCAGAGGGCGGATTTGCGCATGCGCAAACCGCCCTCGAAAGCTCGCCGACCTATCAGCGTATCAAAATTCTGCACGTGACTTTTGAAGTTGCTCCGAGATGCTGTCCGTACCCGAGCAGCACGATTCGTCTGGCCGGTACGGCCATCGTGTTGTATGGCAAATGCCTTCGCGAGGAACGAGATTGAGTGCACGTTCACGTGCAAATGCCGGGCCTACTTCCTCTGAAATGAGGGATGTGTTGCAAACAATCCGTCTCGAACAATCTCACGCGTTTGCCATTGTTTTCGGAAGCAATGTTGACGCGGGTTCCGCGACATGACGAGGTCGTAATCAAGCCACTGACATCTCCTTCTTGCGCCTTCTGCGCAGTCGATCAGAAATGTCAGATCAAGTTGAGACTAGTACAAAAGATGGTATCGGTCGATGTCTCCAGGGGGTACAACTTCCTGATCTAGCGCAAAGCGGTGCCTCGATGCGAGATCCGTGCGCGCATCACAGATCCTTAATCTGGAGCGTCACGTCCGCCTTCGACCAAGCTGCTTCGAATTCCTGTTGGACGCGCGCGGCCTCATACGTGTCACCGGTTGAGAGGAGACTCTGCCACAAGCCAAACAACATGCGACCGTTTCGCGGGGAGCGCCTGATTCCTTCGCGAAACACCGCGATCGCCCTCTCCTTCTGCCCTGCTTGCAAAAGACATGCTCCTAAGGACTCGCGCAGCGGATAGTGCCACGCCGGTGGCTCATCATAAGTGAGCTGATCCTGAAGCTCGACCGCCTGCTGCCAGTGTTTACAAGCCTGTAGCTTGTCCGTCGCTATGGTGGCTTGAATCGCTTCTGCTGCCACGCTCATTACAGCCGCGGCTTTGTTCTGTCCCCAGAGGCCTGAGACGAGACCCGATCTCTCATCTGCCCAAAGGCTCTGCCCTCCGCACGCGCTGCCGCCAAATCGTCCTGCTTCGCGAAGAACAGTACACGGGAATATTCCCGCGCGGCACGCGCCAGTGGCATCCGTTCCCCTGGATCTGTCGCGCTCTGCAGCTTCGGCTAGTCGCCAATCCGCGTACGAACCAGTATCGGATACGCGGCAAGAGCGTCGGCCATCTCCGGCATGCTGTTCTTCATTCGCAAGACAGCTGCGTCCATCGCATCGGCGGCCTGCAACGTCTGTTGCTTCTGTCCTTGCATGCTCCGCGCGTACAAGATGAAGTGCAGATTGTGCACATAGTACGGCCAATAGGTTTCGGATCGCGGGTGTACCGATGCAAAGTAGGCCCGATCCACCCCCGCGGCTCGCTCATTGACAGAAGCCGCCATCTCCCAATCGCCCAACACCAGCCAGATGTGATCCGGCATGTGCAGCATATGCCCTGCTGCCGGCACTATGCCCATTAGCCGCTGTGCCGACGCGATCGCTCTCTCGGGGTTCTTCGATGATTCCGTCGCATGCACATACAGATGATTCGCACCCGGATGCTGCGGCCAGCGTCGAAGCACGCCTTCGAGCCTTCGTTCCGCTTCGTCCACACGTGCCGCCGCGACCCCATTGCTGTCGTACCAGTGCCAGCGCGAGCTGGTCAAAATGCTATCTGCGAATAAGACTTGCGCATCTGGTCGTCCGGGTATGCTGCGGCCAGTATTTCCGCCGCCTTCATTGCGGCTTGCGACTTGTATTCGGGACACCACGCCCACACGGCCTGGAGATAGGCCCGTTCAGGCGTCGCGATCACCGGCAGCGCCAATCCCACCGCGATCGATCGGCATGCTGCTGCGAGATTATAGCTAGGGTCGCCGTCCATATTAATGTATGGACCTTGCGCAATCGCCATGCCCCAATAGGGCATCGCCGCAGCCGTGCCGTTTGATCACTCTGGGAATCAACAGCGCAAGGCTGGCCCTCACTGTTTCGCCTGGGATGCAATCCATTGTTCAATGTGACTTTGCACTTCGCCGAGCGGTATCGCGCCTTCATTGAGGAGCACCTGATGGAAGCGCCTCAGATCGAACCGGCGCCCCAGCTTCGTCTCTGCTTCGCGGCGGAGCGATTGAATCAGGAGCGCGCCGGTATCATACGAAGTCAGTTGTCCCGGCATAACCGCAATCCGATCGACGTAATCGTTCGCTTCTGCAGGAGTGAACCGCCCCGACGCAACTATGTAGTCGATGGCTTTTTGGCGTGTCCAGTGAAACGCGTGTAGGCCAGGGTCGACCACCATGCCCCGGGCGGGCCAAAGTCTCCTGATGATTAGAGCGTCGTCAGTGTCGTAGATGTGCACCTCTTCCCCTAGTGCCTCTGCATAACGCGCCCATCCCTCCGAATAGGCGCTGTTGTCGATCAGCTTTGAGAGCGGTGAAGCTGGTTGCAACTCGCGCGCAAGCGCTTTTTGCAAATAGTGCCCCGGGGCGGTTTCGTGCACCGTTGTGATTTCAGCTTCGGCGCGAGTTTCCGAGCTCCAGCGGTTTAGCTGAATGAGATAAATGCACGATTTCCTCCTGTCCGGCTGATCGACGAAACGCGATCCTACGCCTGCTGCCTCTTCGAAAGGTGCAAGCGGGCGAATGATCACATCTTGAGAGGGCATCGCCTCAACCAACTGAGCGGCTGTAATCTCGGTTGCCCTCTTCAAGAAGCGCTCAGAGAACTGAAGCAGGTCCTCCTTTGATCGGAAGTGTTCTTCTGGCCTGTTTTGGATGGCCGTCACGATTGACGAAATATCGGAAGTGCCGAAAATTCGTTCGCCGATCTTCTGAATAGCAAGCAGATTTGCTTTGACGGTCTCTTGGCCCAGGTTGAAGATTTCCAAGGGTGTGCGCTGCAGCGTCGTATTCGCACGAAGTAAAGCTGCGTAGCAGGCTTGGCCGTCTGGCAGCTCTGAAATCGCCACGCCTTCACGCGCTTTGGGAAGATAGTTTTCCTGTAGGTAATCGCGATACGTTCGTAGCGCCGGATCGATGCGCTCCAGCATGAGCTTACGAAACGCCGTCTGAAATGCCGAATCGCTGGAACGGGCAGCCGGCGAATAGAATGGCGACTTCTCGGAAACC
This sequence comes from uncultured Acidobacteriaceae bacterium, assembly GCA_963722935.1. Lineage (GTDB taxonomy): Bacteria > Acidobacteriota > Terriglobia > Bryobacterales > Bryobacteraceae > Bog-105. The sequence goes on from CAVROY010000008.1 coordinate 1,562,679, forward strand.
GTCGAAATGAGCTCGCTCATCTGGCGAATCTCTCTACGCACGACGGACTGCGGCGCGGAGTAGCCGTCAATCAAACCCAACTTCAAGTTCGCAATCTCCACATCCACGTACCGCGGCAAATCGCTCCACCTCGCAAGAGCTTGTCTCAAATCATCATCGGTGAGCACTGGTTGCTGCTGTGCGACTTCCGCAAACTGCGACGCCCAGCCATCGAAGTAGTTAACATTCCACAGTTCCGTTCTGCAAACGCGAAGCTGCAAATCTGATTCGAGCCGCTCCCGTAAATTGGCATAGGTGGCGCGAGCTGTGCCGGACAGTCGCCGCCCGTCGATTGCGTCAAGCTGCAGCAGATCGTCGTGCTCTTCTCGGTCAAGCGAAGCTAATGAAGCAGGGCGTCTGTCGGCAAACCGGCCGTTGTCAGTCGAGTTCAACCCGGCAGAGTATGCGATCGTCGGATCATATTTAAGTTGCTGACCGACGAAGCTTTCGGCGATTTGGGCGACCTTGGCTTCCGCAGTTTGCGATTGCGCTTGCCTTGAACAGATAAAGACCAAAAGACATGATTCGAAAAAGCATGTTGCGGCGATACGAAACTTAGCAGACGGCACCCGATATTCCCTCAGTGCTCAGCATAATGGCGGTCGCTGGAAGCATCGGCATTTGGTGCGTAGGCGGTCTCCGCATGGTGATTTACCTTAATAAGGCACCGTGAATACCGGCCGCCAAACAAATCTTCTCGCATGGCTTGTCACGCGAGACTTTCTGCGTTCCTTCGTTATTACTGAAGTATCTACGACACAATGTCGCGAGTATCACCTCGTGAATCGCACAACGTATCACGATTCTCAATATCCAGCCTGGTCAGGCATGGCCGGCGTTGTGCTCGGCTCTAACTGTGCTGAGCGGAGGAAATCTAGGTGAGCAGATCGACACGGCGACGTAGTTCCTGAAAGCGTTGATCGGAGCGCAGCGGGTCCAACTGTGGTTCCACGCTGAGATAGCCCAGCCAAAGGGATCGTTGCTCAAGAGCTCGCTGCAACCACGTGAAGGCTTCGTCATTTTCTTGCAAGCCAAGATGAACCAATGCTATGTCGTACGGTGAAACGTATCTTTTGCTCGATAATGCATTCAGCTGGTTGAGCACCGCACGCGCTTCATCGCATCGCCCCGCGATCGCATAGCCGTGTCCCAACTTGGCCAGTGCGTACGTACTGTCGCTCAAAAGATGCATTCCAGTCTTCAACGAAGAGATTGCCTCCTCATGTAGGCCTTTCTGCTCGTACACCTGTGCAAGCCACAGGTGGGCCGACCCGAAATTCGGGTCCATGTCAAGCGCCGCACGATATTGTTCGAGCGACTGGTCATAGTCCCGCGAGAAGTAATACATGCGCGCCAGATCGGTTCGGATCACCACGGAAAGAGGGTCCATTGTCAAGGCCTTCTTTTTTTCGCCGAGCGCTTCCGCATGCCGCCCCAGCATGCTCAGCAGGGTACTGCGCCAGTGGTACGCTTCGACGTAGCCGGGATTCAGTTCAATAGCCCGCTGGAATTCCGCTTCTGCTCCGGACCAGTCCCACTCGAAATCCCGTTTGACCACCCCCAGGGCAGCGTGAGGGTCAGCGAGACAATCATCCAGTTCGAGTGCCTTCAAGGCTGCCGCTTTGCTCTTTGGGTAAGCTTCGTTCGGTGGAAGTGCGTTGTAGTATCCGAGGATGTTATAGGAATCGGCCAAGCCGGCATACCCCTGAGCGTAAGTTGGATCGGTGTCGATGGCCTGGTGAAAGTAGGAGAGTGCCTTTCTTACGTTCTCTTCGGTCCTCTTGTTCCAGAAGTGGCGAGCCTTCAGGTATAACTCGTGGGCGTCCGGGTTCACCTGCCGGGCGATTCCCAAGCGATCCCGCTCCTCAGGCGTGAGGACAATCCTGACCTCGTTGGCGACTTGCCGGGCAATGTCGCTCTGCAGCGACAAAATATCCCGAAAATCGCGCTCATAACTTTCAGCCCATAAATGCTGGTCGCTGCTGTGGATGAGTTGGGCAGTGATGCGGACTCGCTCTCCTGACCGCAAAACAGAGCCTTCAATAACCGCGTCCACGTTCAATTCGCGCGCGATCTGCGGCAGCGATTTTCGCACTCCTTTGTACTGCATCGCGGACGTGCGTGAGATAACCCGCAAGGCCTTGATCTTGGCCAGGCAGGTAATCAGAGCCTCGGTCATGCCATCCGCGAAATACTCGTGCCCTGGTTCGCCCGACAGATCCTCCAGCGGCAGCACGGCAAGGGCCTGAATTCTTCGCGCATCTCCGTCGCGGTTATGGCGAAGCTGGGACGCGGGTGTCTCCGGCTTAACCTCATCGACGCGTTCGATGAATCTATATCCACGCCGCGGCAGAGTCTCGATATAACGCGGAGCGTCTGCCGAATCTCCCAGAGTTTCGCGAATCCGCGCAATCGCATTGTGTAGGCTGTGGTCGAAATCGACGAAAGTGTCGGCCGGCCAGATTTCTGACCGAAGTTCCTCGCGGGTCACAAGTTCTCCGGCTCGCTTCAGCAGTATCGCCAGCACTTGAAGCGGTTGGCCCTGCAGGCGAAGCTTCGTCCCACGTTTGCGCAATTCGCCGGCGCGAAGGTCAAGTTCGAAAACGTCAAAGCGCAGCACCTGCTGGGTTTTCGAAGAGGTGGCCATACGGCGCCGAGCGAGCCTGAAAGAGCCTATCACAACCTTTTCCGACACGAGCCCTTTGTCATTAACCGTTTAGACGTGGAGAGAACTTTGGGAACAAATAGAGGCGGCATGGATTGCTGGATTCGCGCTTCCAGGCTAGATTTGTGCTCGAGTGCTCGCGACCGATGTGGCCTCGAGCAGTCGTTTCAGCGAAAAAAATCCTTGAGGAGAATATGACAACACCAATCGGAAAATTAATCGACCTACTAACCATTGTTATGCCACGCCTCGCGTTACTGGCCATCTTTGTCATAGCGGCGCCGTTTCTCTATGCGCAAGAAGCAACCCAGCACGATGCCGATGACGAACACAACTCCCCAGCCGCGCTCGTGCGGCAGGTCCGCGATGCCACAAGGCAATTCATCGATGTCAACAACGCCACTGCAGCCGGCTACGAACCGTTCCTGGGCTGCGTTACCGGCCCGGACCACGGAGCCATGGGCATCCACTACGTCAACGGAGCGCTGCTCGGCCCAACCCAGCTTGACGCCTCGAAACCGCAAGCGCTGATCTATGAACCCGAGAATGGCAAGCTGCGCCTGGTCGGCGTGGAATTCATCGTCGACGCGGCAATCTGGCTGGCAAGCAACGGCAACACCCCGCCGGTACTCGATGGACAAGTCTTCCAGTTCGTCGGCGCTCCCAATCGTTTCAACATCCCCTCCTTCTTCGAGCTGCACGTCTGGGCCTGGCGGGACAATCCCCAGGGTGCGTTCGTGGACTGGAACAATCGCGTGACTTGCGAACGCCAATAGATCGGTGGCTGACGTCTGCTGATGCCCTGACCGGTCTTTTCTACCAAAGGTGGAGCGTTAGTGTAATGCCTCGTTGGACGTTTGTCCGTGGTCCTCGCCTGGGATCTGGGGATGTGGGAAACGCGGAGCGTTTACCATATCCCCATGCCTGGCTGTGGCCGAGCTTTGCTGTTTGGGGTTGGGAGCCTGGAAGAGGCGTGAATACTCGAAGCCGAGCCGCGAGCGTAAGCGAGCTTGTATGCGCTTTACGATGCTCCTTTCATTTGAACGGGTTTCCCAAATTGTCAAACTCCGTCTTCCGCGGAACGTAAAGGAATTTCGGAAACAAGTTTCTAGGATCCGCGTTGCCACATGAAGTGCCGTTCACGGTCGAAGTCCTGCTCTCATCCCTTTCAGCCAAATCACAGCGCGATCCAATTACTCGTAGCGCAAGGCGGTCATCGGATCGATTGCCGCCGCTCGATGAGCAGGCACATAGGACGCTATCAATCCAAGTGCGAGCAAAATGAATGCGGATCCGGCCAAAACCAAAGGATCCGTTGTGGCAACGCCGTACAAAATGGATTTCAAACTCCGCATCGCAAGCCACGATGCGGCCGCGCCGATCGCTACTCCGGGAAGCACGACGTGTAATCCCTCTCCGAGCACGGCAGCCGCAACTTGCCGAGGCTGTGCCCCGAGTGCCATTCGTACGCCGATTTCGCGACGTCGCTGCAAAACCGCATACGCCAACAATCCGTAGAGACCCAGTGCAGCAAGCAATAGAGCAAGCGCCGCAAACGCCGCGATGAATTTCAAGGCGACCTCGCGCGCAACCAGCTTGTCTGCTACCAATTCCTTCATCGGCATGACATCCGCTATGGGCTGGCTGCGGTCCACTTGCCAGACCGCGGCTTCGAGCGCCTTGGCGTAAGCCATCGGGTCGCCCTTCACACGAACGGCCAGATCGCGCGGCGTAGAATACCCGTACGAACCTGCCGCCTGCGTGTATGGGAAATACATCTCAGCCCGGCCATTCACATCCAGCCCGATCTGACGGACATCATCTACGACTCCGACAACTGTGAACCAAACACCGGCGACCCTGCCGAGTTGGAAGCGGTGCCCCAGCGGATTCTGTCCCGGCCAATATTGCCGCGCCATGGCCTCGTTGATGATGGCGACCGGCGACGCATCTGGCCCATCCGAGTCTCGAAAGAACCGGCCGGCACGGAGCCTCACGCCAATCGTTTTGAAGTAATCGGGGCTGATGACTCGATGATTGGCGTCATTGGACTGCCCTGGCGCGGGCGGTGGCGCTCCCTCAATCGTAAACGGACTCGTGCCTCCGGAATTCGTGAGTGGAAGGAAGGTTGTATAACCAGCGGAGATTACGCCGGGGATGATACTAACTCTCTCCAGAACTCGGCGGTAGAAATCGGATCTCACGCGAAAGTCGCGATAAGGCGAGTTCGATGAGACGGGAAGAGAGGTCCGCAGTGTCATGACTTTCTCGGGGTTGAATCCAAGCGGTACATGCGCCAGGGCCCAGAGCGTCTTGGTCAATAATCCCGCCCCAACTAGAAGCACGAGTGCCAATGCCACTTCGCCGGCAATGAGCGTCTTCCGCGTTCGCGTGCCGCCCGTAGTCGCAATGCGGCCGCCCTGTTGCAACGATACCGACAGGTCAGGCCGCGAGAATAACAAGGCTGGTAACGTTCCAGACAAGATCGCGGCAAACGTCGAAACGAGCAGTAGGAACCCGAGCAATGGCAGGTCAATTCGAGGTTCCGACCAGGCGCTCAATGTGGTCGGTACAAGATGACGCAAGAATGGAAGCGTAAACAGCGCGATCAGTACGCCCGCCGCTCCGCCAAAGCCGGCCAGCAGGAGACTTTCGATCAGCGTCTGCCGGATGAGTCGAAGCCGTCCGGCACCCAAGGCCGCCCGCACGGCGAACTCACGCTCGCGAGCCACGCCACGCGTGAGCAGCAGCCCGGCAAGGTTGGCGCAAGCAATCAAGAGCACGCAGCCTACTCCGGCCGTCACAGCCCAGAGCGTCAGCTTCAGATCACCGACCAACTGGTCTCGCAGGCTGACCACCACGGCTCCGATATTCGTGTTGGTTTCCGGATACTCGCCAGCGAGTTGGGCAGCTAAGTCCGCCATGTCGCGCCGCGCGCTGCCAAGGGTCACGCCCGGTTTCAAACGTGCGAATACGCGCAGATAGTGATTATCACGCTCGGCCAGTTGACGCGGGCCAAGCGCCAGTGGTAGCCAGATCTGCGATTTCTCGGGGAAGGTGATCCCGCGCGGCATCACGCCGATCACAACGTACTTTTCGTTATTAAGCCAGATTTGGTGGCCGATAAGCGTTGGATCTCCGCCGAAACGCCGCTGCCACAGACCGTAGCTGATGAGGACCACGTGTGGCCCGCCGGGCCGGTCCTCCTCGGCCGAAAAGTTGCGCCCGAGTATCGGTGAGGTGCCGAGCAGCGGAAACAGGTTGGCCGTCACCGGGCTGCCCTCCACCTGTTCCGGTGTGCCAACACCCGTGAGCGCATACAAGTCGCCTTTCAGTGCCGCCATGTCTTCAAACACAGGATTCCGGCGTTTCCAATCGACAAAGTTGGCGGGAGCCAGCGGAGCGAGAGGAAAACCCATGCGGGATGCGTCTTCCCAGACTTCAACCAGGCGGTCGGCATTCCGGAAAGGAAGTGCGTGTAGCAGAACTGCATCGACGACGCTGAAGATTGCTACGTTCGCGCCCAAACCAAGCGCCAGAGCAAGCACGGAGAACACAGCGAAGCCCGGACTCTTTCGGACGGTTCGGAGCGAAAAACGGACATCTTGTAGTAGGCGTTCGATTGATCCCGAAACCCACACGCCACGAATATCTTCTTTGATCCTCGTCCTGTTACCGAACGCCCGCCGGGCGGCGTAGCGGGCTTCCTCCGGAGAGAGGCCGCTCTCCTGGTTTTCGGCAGCTTCCGCCTCGAGGTGCGTCGACAGCTCCCGTTCCAGATCTTGCTCACGCTCCTTAAATCGCCACCAGCGCATATCAGCTTTTCTCACCCGGGAGTTCTATGCGGCTGAATGATTCTCTGAGCATACCGATGGTAGAAATTCTACCATCAATGCGCGTCGCGAAGGTAGACAACCGACCATGACGTTCCGGTCCGTCGAGTCGCAGACAATCCTCATCGGCGCAGCCCGGATCAAGCAAGGAAGTGCGGGATCGCTGTGTTCCGTGAACAAACGATCTGGACTCGGCGGAATATTAAAGTGAATTCTAATGAGCAAAGTCAAGGTCAGCGCGTTTTCGGTTTCATTGGACGGTTTTGGTGCAGGCCCTCGGCAGGATCGCGAAAATCCACTCGGCGTTCGTGGTTTTGAGCTGCATGCGTGGTTTCAGAAAACCGCCGTCTTTCGCAAGATGCACCACTTGGACGAGGGCGGGGAAGGCGTGGATAACGATTTTGCGGCTCAATCTTTTGAGAATGTCGGCGCCTGGATCTTGGGCCGCAACATGTTCGGGCCCATCCGTGGCCCCTGGCAAGACGATTCCTGGAAAGGCTGGTGGGGCGACGAGCCGCCCTATCACCTGCCCGTCTTTGTTCTGACGCACCATGCGCGCGCGCCATTGTCCATGAAAGGCGGCACCACCTTCTATTTCGTAACCGGCGGTCCCGAGTCTGCATTACAGCAAGCCCAAGATGCGGCCAAAGGTCACGACGTGCGTATCGGCGGCGGTGTTTCGACCATTCGTCAATATTTAACCGCAGGCCGGATCGACGAGATGCATCTGGCGTTCTCGCCGGTCCTGCTGGGCGAAGGAGAAAATCTTTTCGCCGGCCTTCATTTGCCAAAACTCGGCTTTAAGCCCGTCCAAAGTACCGCGGGCGAAAACGCAACCCACGTCATCCTGAAGCGCACCTGACAGACGCGGCCGTTTCCATATCGGGCGCTGTCGATAATCTTCAACAACTGATATGATGCAGGCTCGCAGTTCGGCAAAGGAGCGCATTCTATGTTCAATGCGTTTATCTCTTGCCCCGCTTGGGAGCGGTCATGGGCCTCTGCCTTGTTTTTGGCAGCCGGTTGTTTGACCTTCTTCGCGCCCGCGCCCGCCGCGGCTGCACCGCAAATTATTCCCTGCGCAACGGACGCACAGGGGCGTCCCATGTCCTTCAATGTCGCTAATCCGGGCCATGAATATACCTGCGACATCACCGTCACGGCAAACGACGACGGGAGCGAGGACGTGCTCATCAAACAGCCTGTGGTCGACGATCCGCACCACTTTTTCGAATACAAGCAGATAACATTCAGTCCCGGCGACATTGTTACGTTCACCGCCGACGGGTGCGTGCAGACTGGCGGCAGCGGTGATACCTGGAAGCGATACCTCAATCCCAATGGCCCAAACAGCGGCCCGCCCAGTGGCCTGTACTTCGGCACGGTGAAGATCGAATTCGCCCAGCTCGCCAACGGCCCGCTCATCGAAAACACCCCGCTCGCTTCGCTGACGCCTCCCATTCCAGTTCCGGGCCTCGCGCCCCAGAAGATTTTTATTCCATCGCTTCCCAACTATCCCAACGTGTCCTCTATCGATCTGGTTCTGGGATACGTGGACGACAATTCTACCGAGGCCGGCGGCAATGGATATTGGCAGCACGACGATGGGAATAACGGCCAGTGCGCCAACACCAGTCCGGACGCGCCCTACGGGCAATTCGGCGGCCCCGCCTGGGTCAAGCTCCATGTCGTGCACGATAAGTCAAATCCGTTCGGCAGCGTCGTTCACAAAGATTGGGACTTAGTCGCTCATGGTATGGATCCCAACGGGCTGCCCCTCAACCCGGAATGGGGATGGCAGATCAACGGAGGACTTCTCACCAGCACCGGCATCCACCCGCTAGGTCCCGACCCGGCCGCCTTTACTGTTGGCTGCCCGCCCGCCTGTACTTCGCAGAATCCATCGTTTGACGAAGCGCAGCTCTCCTGGGGAAATGCCCTCAACCATTTCTTCGGTGTATGCCAGCACTACGATCCTCCTCAAAACTACAATCCCTGGACTGCCTCCGGGCACCTCGACTGGTTCGACGCCACTTACACAGGTAAGATCTTTTGGGTTACTCATGACGGAGGCGCTTTCGGCGACGACGATTACAACATGCGAATCGTCACGCCGAATTTTCACCGCGATCCCGCGGGCACCACCTTCTTCAACGTCAATGTCGACGATGCTTCGGATGAAGATAACATCGGCATCGAATTCGATTCCGACGAGACCATCGATCGTTACAGCCAGAGCGCTTTCTGGAACTCCTTCCATCAAGCAGTGGACAATCAGGGTGACGTCGATGCCGGCGGCCTGATCGAGAATCACGATGCAGTAGTCATCGGTCTGATGGGCATCGACGAAATGCACGACGTCTATGCCGAAATCCACCCGGTGCATGCGCTCGCCATCCGCGAGGGCAGTCAGGCCCCCAACGGCTCAGCGCCTTTGAATCCGGCCGATGACCGCTGGTTCTTTTTCGTCCGCAACTGGGGAGATGAAGGCGAATGCAGCCATCTCCAGCACTATTTACTTTCGAACCAGATCACGCTCCAATTGCCTCCTCCGTCCGCGCAACAGAATGTCGCCGAGCTTAACGTCTCCCTCACTCAGGTCTTCGGCGCTTCTGGAATAGTCGGCTCACCCGCGTTTAACTCAGGTCCCCAGGGCACTTTCGTTACGTTCAACCTGCCGGATTCCGCGAACCAGCCCTATGTCTTCGGCGAAGTCAGTCTGAATTGGACCGGCAAACCGCTTCCGCCGCCTGGCCCCGGCGCTCGGCGGGACCGCATCGACGTTACGCTTGCGTCCGCCCCCAAGCCGCCGCCCGTCGTTGTGAGAAAGCCAGTCAGAGAGGAAAGCGGCCCAGAGCCCGAACAGCGCCTGAGAAACATGTGGAACAGCACTCCTCCCGATCGGCAGGCTCTTTACAGGACGCTTCTCGCAGCCTTGTATCCGCCGCAACGTACACTCGCGAGCCGGAGTTTAACCGTAACCATCAACCCGAAGCCGCCCAGCCGGCCTGCCAAGTTCCCCGCGCATGCGTCTGCTCCGGCTGTCGAAAAACTAAAGCGCGACGCAGCCCGCATGCAGGCACTCTGCGCCGCCAATGCGGGTCGCATCCCTTCCGAGCCGAAATGGTGCGAGGTGTTCAAAGCTCCACCGGTTTCGATCGCCTCGACCATGGCGAATGGCACGGTCGCGCTTACCGCCTACGATTCCGCCGGCTCCGGACTCGGCGCGATCGAGTATAGCTTCGACGGAAAGACTTGGAACGTCTATACCGGTCCGGTGACCCTGCCGGCAGGCGTATCGGCTCTCTATCACCGTTCCACCGATAAGCTCGGCACCGTCGAAGAAATCAGGCAAAGCGCTGCTGCAGTCAAATTTTGAGATCCTCTACCGGTGGCGCGCACGTTCTTGCCGTCTGCGAGACCTCTCTGGATCACAATGGATAAGAATGATGTGAAGGAGGAGAACACAATGCCAGGCAATCGCGGCGTCGTTTATTTGGGACCCGGAAGGGTCGAAGTTCAAACGCATTGATGATCCAAAGATGCAAAATCCCCATGGGAAAAAGATCGAACATGCCGTCATAGTGAAAATCGTTAGCACAAATATTTGCGGCTCCGATCAGCACATGGTGCGAGGGCGCACCACCGCGCCGAAAGGTTTGGTTTTAGGTCACGAAATCACCGGAGAGGTGATTGAAAAGGGTAATGATGTCGAATTCATCGGCGTCGGAGACCTAGTGTCCGTGCCGTTCAACGTAGCGTGCGGCCGCTGTCGAACGTGCCGCGACCAGCAGACCGGCGTCTGCCTCAACGTGAATCCATCGCGAGCCGGCGGTGCCTACGGTTACGTCGATATGGGCGGCTGGGTCGGCGGCCAGGCCGAGTACGTGATGGTTCCCTACGCCGATTTCAATCTCCTCAAGTTTCCCGATAAGCAGAAGGCTCTCTCGAAAATCCGCGACCTCACCATGCTCTCCGACATTCTGCCTACCGGTTTTCATGGCGCTGTGACGGCCGGCGTAGGCGTGGGATCGACGGTCTACGTCGCTGGCGCAGGTCCCGTCGGACTCGCCGCTGCCGCTTCCGCGCAAATACTCGGCGCGGCTGTGGTCATGATTGGCGATCTGATCGACGAGCGGCTCAAGCACGCCAAAGATGTCGGATTTGAACCGATCGATCTCAAAAAAAGCAACAAGCTGGAAGATCTCGTCGCCCAGGTGATCGGCGTTCCGCAAGTCGATGCCTCCATCGATGCGGTCGGCTTCGAGGCTCACGGCCATGGTCGCGAGCACGCAACCGAAGCCCCGGCGACTGTCTTAAACGCTTTGATGACCATCACACGAGCGGCCGGCGCTATCGGTATCCCGGGACTCTATGTCACCGAGGACCCCGGCTCTAAGGATGAGGCGGCCCAGCAGGGCAATCTGCGCCTGCGCCTCGGACTGGGTTGGGCGAAATCGCATCGCTTCTCAACCGGTCAGACGCCGGTATTGCGATACAACTATCAGCTCATGCAGGCGATCCTGCACGATCGTCTTCCCATCGCCAAAATCGTGAACGCAACCGTCATCAGTCTGGACGACGCGCCCCAAGGCTATAAAGACTTCGACAAAGGCGCCGCTAAGAAATTTGTCCTCGACCCGCACGGAACTCTCCGCAAAGCTGCGTGATTCGGCCCGCGGCGGAGCAAGGTGTTGTCGATATCGATAAACTACGCAACTATTGCCTGAATCCGCGAGGCGAAAGCATTCCCGGGCTGACCACTTGTTATGTACTTTCGGCTGAACTCGAAATGCTGATCGGTTGTTGCACTTACAAAGGAGCTGCCCGAAAAGGGCCTGCTGTGTGGCCAGGCCGGTACTACCGTTGAAAATCTTGCGTCCGTAGTATACGAAGTCGCGTTCAGTGGCGACCATGGCAAGAAATAAGCGTCGGTAGCGCTGCCTGCCGATTACCTCATGCGCTTGTATCACGAAACCAAACATCACGCCGCCTGAGCATTCGCGCGCCCTTTAACACCTGCGTCATTTTGCTGTGTTACCCTAGCGAAGTTCTGAGAATCTACACACAAGAAGGAAACCATGACAACCAAGGAAATAGCCGACACGCTTGTGAAGCTCTGCTCGCAAGGCAAGTTCGAGGAGGCAACGCGAACTCTCTACTCCCCCGATATCGAAAGCGTCGAGGCCGGCGCCCCTCCCGGACAATCGCGTGAAACCAAGGGCCTTCCCGCAGTGCTGGCCAAAGGCGAGTGGTGGGCGTCCAACCATGAAGTTCACTCGGCGAAGGTGGAAGGTCCCCTTGTCGCGGGTTCGCACTTCGCCGTGACTTTCAAGCTCGACATCACTTTCAAGCCGGAAAGCAAACGCTTCACGATGGAAGAGATCGCCGTCTACAAAGTTGCCGGCGACAAGATCGTCTACGAACAATTCTTCTACAACATGTAGTTCCGAAGCAAACCGCCGGCCAAGTCCGCCGTTGCATGGAACCCTGAAGCTATTCAGGATTGGTCAATCTTTTGCTGTCGGGCAGGCCTCTGGCCTGCCAGCCGGCTTTCGAGCCAGCACATTCCATATTGGCGACAACATTCATGTGTGCGGAACAGGGACCGAATACGCCTCGGCGGCGGGATTACGGGTTCTGCGCGGCCGATTCTTCTCGGAAAACGATTTCAATCATCCCAATACACTCGTGGTGATTAATGAGACCGCGGCCCGCACGTTTTTTCCCGGCGAAAACGCCATCGGCGAGCGAGTGATGGGTGCGGCCGGCCAATGGAGAACGGTCATCGGCATTGTTTCGGATTCCAAGAACATGGGCCTCGATGCGCCGGCCGCGCCTCAGGCTTTTTATAACGGCGTGACCTATCCGGAATCGACCGAGCTCCAATTCCTCGTGCGCAGTATCGGCGATCGAAACGCTCTCGAGTCCGCCATCTCCAGCAAGCTTCGCTCCATTGATTCCGGCCTAGTGGCGGACTTCGCTCCTGTGTCCGAAACCATTGCCGAAATGAGCGGAGGAGCGCAATTCAATGCCATTCTGGTGGGAAGCTTCGCAGCCATCGCATTTCTGATGGCGGTCATTGGTGTCTATGGCGTGCTTGCATTTGCAGTCAGTCAACGCACGCAAGAGATCGGCATCCGCATTGCGTTAGGCGGAGGGCGAAACCGGATTTTTCGGCTTGTCGTGCGCGAAGGGATTGGTCCGGTCTTCGTCGGTATCGCGGCCGGAATGGTAGTTGTGCTCGCGTTGGCGCGCTATCTCAAGGCTGTCCTGTACGGAGTCAGCGCGACAGACCCGGCTACGTTTACCCTCGCCGCCGTGGCTCTCACTCTGACTGCCGTTGTCGCCATATCGATCCCGGCGCGGCGCGCATCCCGAGTCGATCCAATGATTGCGCTGCGTTGCCAGTGATCTGCAAAAGGCCCCCCAAACTGCTACCATTTCTCAAATGGCCGATTCCGTTTGGATTCCAATCTCCGATTCGGCCCTGCCAGCCACGACAGTTACTTCGCGGCACTCTGCCGTTGTCCGCGTCACGCACTGGATCACCGCGCTATGCTTTCTTGCCCTCCTCGTGACGGGAGTGGAAATTCTCATCTCTCACCCGCGCTTCTATTGGGGTGAAACCGGCAACATACTAACTCCTCCGCTGTTCGACCTGCACCTCCCGTCCTCCAGAGCAACCGTCCCCAGCGGCTACGGCTACGTGCTGCCGGACCAGAATGGCTGGAGCCGCTATCTCCATTTTCAAGCCGCGTGGCTGGCCGTACTGACCGGCCTGCTATATGCGATTTTCGGCCTGTTCTCCGGGCATTTTCGGAAGAATTTACTCTCCGGCAGGGCCGATCCCGGTTCCTATAACCCGCTGCAGCGGCTTACATACTTACTCGTGATTCTTCGTATCTGTTCCCGTTAGTAATTTGGACGGGCCTCGCCATGTCCCCTGCGATTGCGTCTGTGTTTCCGGCCGCAGTTAGTACACTAGGCGGCCAGCAATCCGCGCGCACCATTCATTTCTTCGTTTCCGTGTTCCTTTCACTCTTCGTTGCGGTTCACGTCGTCATGGTCTGTCGCGCCGGATTCCGGAACCGCATGCGAGCAATGATCACCGGTCGCCCCACCATAAATAAGGATGGAGCATGAACAAGCTCTCGCGACGAAAACTCATCGCCACCGGCCTCTCGGCAACCGCGGGCGCATCCGGCTTGGCCGTGGCTGGCAAACTTGCGCAGCGCTATGGACTCATTCCGCCCGATGGCGCTGGCCTCTACGGCCCGGGTGAAACGCTCACCTATGCTGCGCAGCGAATCCTGACGCGCCACTCGTTGGCTCGTGAGTTCGCTCCTGGCCAGATTTCGAAACCTCCATTCGCAAACGAAGTGGCTCCCTTGGGGCCCGTCTTTAAGCGCCTCCACGAAGCCCGTTTCGCGGACTGGCGCCTCTCCGTCGATGGTATGGTCGCGCGCCCGGCCTCGTTCTCGCTTGCCCAGCTCACGAGCTATCCCTCCTGCAGCCAGATCACTCATCTCGCGTGTGAAGAAGGCTGGTCCTACATTGCGGAATGGATCGGCGTGCCGCTATCCCATGTCCTCGACCTTGCAGGGACTCTGCCGCAAGCCCGATATATCATCTACCGTTCCTTCCAACCCCACTGGTGGGAAAGCATCGACATGGCCGATGCGTTGCACCCGCAAACGCTCGTCACCTACGGCATGAATGGCGGTGAGCTTCCGGTCCGATTCGGCGGACCTCTTCGATTGCGTCTTCCTCGCCAGCTCGGCTACAAAAGCGTCAAATATATCACCCGCCTCACCGTTACCGACAGCCTGAAACGTTTCGGCAAAGGCCTGGGCTCCGCCTCTCCGGAAAACGGCTACGCCTGGTACGCCGGCATCTGACACCACAACGCTTTCACGTTCTGACCGAGCCACGAGCGTCAGGAAGTGGAGACCGAAGTCTTCAGAAGCACGTTGCCCGGCGCGTTCGCCCTGCTTAGATTCGAGGTAATCAGGCACACGACGCTCGTCGCAGTCGCGCTCCGGTTGAAGACGTCGTTCTGGACAAAGACGCAACGGTGGCGCTCCGCAGGCGCACCCTCATTCAATACTCCCCGTATCTGCCCTTGACCGAATCACGCAGTTTCCGCGAATCGTAACCGATTCCGTCTTTGAACACCAACTCCACATTCTCGATATCGGAGATCTTTTTGACGGGTCTCCTTTAATAACAACCAAATCGGCATTTTTCCCGGCCGCTACGGATCCGATCTGATTTTCTCTGCCGAGATAGATGGCGCCGTTCAGAGTGGCAATCTTGATCGCTTCCGCTGGCGAGAATCCAGCCTCAACAAGCAGCTCAATTCCACGCTGATCTCCAAACCCAGGCAGCACATTGCCCGACGCCGTAGGATCCGGGCCCGACAGCAGCAATCCTCCGGCTCTGACAAAAGCGCGCTCCAGCCCCAGATCATGCTGCCAAAGAGTAGCGGGATCGATGTCCGCGGCGAGTCGCGCCGAGGGGAAGCCGAGCGGACGAAGAAAGAAGTCCTCCCGCGCTTGTGGCGTCATCGCATCGAGAACCTGCTGGCGGAGCGGCGGGCGGCCCTCACCGGCCTCGGATTCGAACACGGGCAGCGTAGAGGTGATCGCAACATGATGGCTGACCAGAGTTCTGATTAAGTCTGCTGCTTCCGGGCTACCCGGGCGCCATGCGCATGAGCGTTTGCTCACCCGCGCTTTCGACTGCACACATCCGGCTTTTTACCGGGATCGAGCTGGGTGTTCACAAAGAACCCGTGTTCCAGATCGTCGATACCCAGATCGGCGGCTTCTTTATATGTCACTGAGCACAGATGCCCAGTGACTTTTATGCCGTGCTGGTGAGCGGCATCGATGGCCGCCTTCAACTCCGCGCGAGTGATGTTCATGTAGGCCTTAAATGAGGTGACGCCCTGCTTGATCCAGTACTCGACCGTCTCGCGCGCATCCTCGGGACCGGTGAGATGCGGCATCTGGATGAAGAAGCTGGTGCTGCCTTCGAGATACGGTCCGGTTACGTCGAGGTGCGGCCCGGGAAGCTTGCCCGCTTCGATGTCGTGCTTGAGATTGAGGTCCGCGTACGTTTCCACACTGCCCGTCGTTCGCATGGTGGTCACGCCCGCGGCGAGATAAAGGCGCGGCGCGGAGAACGTCATTTGAGGCACCAGCACAGGCGGATCGAAATGCGGCCGGGTGTCGAGATTCGGCCGTGCAATGTAAAACAGATGATTGTGCATGCCGATGATTCCCGGCATGACGGTATATCCCGTCAGTGGCAGCACTGTTTTGCCGGCTGCGCGGCCGCGACATCGGCGCCGGGCTCTATGGCTGCGATTTTGCCGTTTTCGAGGATGATGTTCCGGTCTTCGACAGCTGCGGCTCCTGTGCCGTCGATAATCCGCACGTGTGCGAGGACGACCGTCTTGTCCTCGACTCGCACGAACTCCTGAACCGTCCTCGACAGCTCGGGTGTTTGGGCCGCCGCCTGAAACGCGGCCAGAAGAAGCGTAAATCCACAGCGGCGAATGCGCACTGGCATAAGTACTCTCTACGAACATCAGCCATTGTAGACCGGGCACGAACTTACTCATTCCTTAGCGCCCGAGCTGGATCGATCGATGCCGCCCGCTGCGCCGGAATAAGCCCCGCAATCGATGCCGCCACAATCAGCGTCACAATCGATATCGTCAGCACGCTACTATTTACGCCCTTCACCTCGTAAAGCTGCGACTCGACAAACCGCACGCAGAGCAGCGCCGCAGGAATGCCGATCGCCAGGCCCAGCGCCGTCAATCCCATCGCTCCCCGAATCACCATCGCAATCACGCCGCCGCGACCCGCGCCCAGCGCCATGCGGAGTCCGATCTCGCTGGTTCGTCTCGCTGCGCTATAAGCCGTCACGCCGTAAAGCCCCACGGTCGCAAGTAACAGAGCCAGAGTCCCGAACAACGTCGTGAGCCGCGCCACCATCCGTTCCTCGTTAAATCGATCCGCAATCTGCTCTTCGAAGGTTTGAAATTTGACGATCGTCAGATTCGGATTGATGCTCGCCAGCGTACGCTGCGTCAGCGCCGCCATTTGGCTGAGCGGCCTCTCGGTTTCGAGCACGATCGCCCCGGCATAGAGCGATTCGTCTTTGTCCACCGGATCTTTCGCGCTTGGCGGCCGCTGCAGAATCGGAACAAAATACATCCGGTGTTCCTTCCATCGCACGCTTGCATAGGCCGTGTCTTCCACCACGCCGACAATCTCGTAGTCTCCCGTTGACTCCGGCTTCGGCATGCCGAAGTGCCGTCCAATCGGATTTCCTCCGCCGAACAGCTTCTTCACGAACTCGCGGTTCACGACCGCCACCGTCGGAGCCGTCGGTGTGTCCCGTTTGCTGATTCCGCGCCCCATCACAACATGCGTTCCGACGGAGTCGAAATACTCGGTATTCACTTTGACCACGGAAGCGCCCACATGCAAGGATGGCTGCCCCTGCACCTGCACGCCTGTGCTCCAGTTGTTATCCTCCATCGGCGTATATAAGCTGATGCCGACGTTCTTCACGCCGGGCAGCGCATGGAACCGCTCCTCAATCGTCTGGTACAACGCCTCGAGTTGCGTTGTCGCGTAGCCCGCCGCTTCTGGATTGATATGCACGATGTATCGGTTCTTCGTGTCCAGGTGCATATTCGTATGTTGAAGCTGGTTCAAGCTCTGCGAGAACAGACCCGCTCCCACCAGCAGCACCAGCGACAATCCAGCCTGCAGCACCACTAGCCCGCGCTGGAGCAGGGAAGCCTCGGATCCCTTGCTCCGCATTCCGGTGCGCAAAGCGTCCACGGGTTCAGCTCGTGCGGCAATCCATGCCGGCGCCACGCCAAATAAAATTCCGGTCAGCAGTGAAAGCCCAAAGGCAAACGCCAGCACGGCCGCCGACGGACTCGCGTGAACCGGAAGATGCTGCGCGCCAGGAAATGCCAACGCCAAAAGCATGCGAGTTCCTCCGTATGCGACCGCCAGTCCGGCAATTCCGCTCAGGACGGCCAGCAACACGCTCTCGCTCAGCAACTGTCCAATGATCCGTCGTCGCCTCGCCCCGAGTGCCAGCCGCAGCGACATCTCCGCCTTGCGTCCCATCCCGCGCACCAGCAGCAGGTTGGCAATGTTTGCGCACGCAATCAATAGGACCAGGCCAGAGATCGTCATCAGCAGCCGCAGATTCGACGCATACGCCTCTTGCAAATCCTGAATACCGGCGCCGCCCGGCGTCAACACCACATGCGCCTTCGCCAGCAGCCTCTTGTCTTGCTGCGAAGCGAAGCTTTTCGTCTGTGCAAACGACTGCTTCAGCAGCGCGTTCAACTTTTCGCGCAGTGCCGCCATGTGTACGCCCGGCTTCACGCGCCCCACCAGATACAGCCAGCGGACCTCGGGCACGTGGACATAAGGCGCATTCGCCAGCGCCGGCATCGATTCGATCGGCAGAAAGAAATCCGGAGGCGTGCTCGACAACCGGTCGCCATAAAATCCTTCCGGCGCGATCCCTGCAATCGTCACCGGTTTTGTATTGATCCAGAACGTGCTGCCCACGATGGAAGCATCGCCGGCATAATCGCGCTGCCAGGACTCGTAACTCATCACGCCTACCGTGGGCGCGCCCGCAGCATCGTCCGTATCGGTGAGCAATCGTCCCGCTTGCGGCGTCAGCCCGAATGTCCGGAAATAATTGCCGGACACAAACTCGCCCATCGCAGAACGTGCGCCCGCTCGGTCCCCATCGCGTCTGGCGATGATCGGCCGGTATCCGAAGCCGGCTTGCATGGCCGCCAGTTCCGCAAACTCCGGCACATTTTTCTTGAAAAGCAGCCACGTTTCTGTCGGAAACAGCGAATAGTCGCCGCGCTCCTGCGCCCCATCGTTAACGCAGCAATCGTTCTCATCCCCAATCCGCACCAGCGTCTTCGGATCGGCGACCGGCAGGTTCTTCATCAGCACCGCATTCACCAGCGTGAATATGGCGGCGTTCGCCCCGATCCCGAGCGCCAGCGTCAGCATCGCAGTCGCCGTAAATCCCGGCGTTTTTCTCAACTGCCGCAACGCGTAGCGCACGTCCTGTATCAATGTCGTTTCCCCAATTTCTTCAACGAGCGTGCAACCGACGGACCAACCTTGGACTTAGCTAACTCTTTCAGTGGCCGCTCTTTCGATAACGCTGTAACTCGCTGTGACTGTTCACCCGTGATCCGTAGCGTCCCAAAAACGATAAACGTGCTCCCGCGCCGCTCTCGCGTGGTGGCCATTAGACCGCAAGAACCGTCAACGGTTTGCAACTACCTGAAGCAAAGTTTGCCAATAGCCCCTGATTATGCGCAATCCGCAAGTTGACCGCCGGAATGACTTCCCGGTCCTAATCGTACGCACTTCCGCCAGCATCTAGCAGCGAGCACGCTCCTCAACGGGCCCGGAGAACCTCCTCAAAATTCACCTGCCATGAAAGCCGGGCCGCCGCGCGAGAAACGAAGTATCCCGGATGGAAAACAAAAGATCCTAGTACCAAGAGAAGGAAGGCATTCAACAATCGACCACTTGCGTCGTCCTGGCGATCGGAACGACTTTTCTGATCTGATGCAGTCGCTACTTGAAACATCGATGCAGAATTCAGGCCACTTGCGAGGCGATATGATCTTGAACAACCTTATGAAGTTTAAGAAGGCCAGCGATCTCAAGTACTACATCTATGTGTCAACCGCCAAGCTCGACATGCTCTACGGCCAGGTTGCTTCATCCGGCAAACAAACTACTTCATTGGATTGGTCGATAGATCTCAAGGCGTTCAAGGCCAACCGGAAGAGCGAGCGCGAGGACGAACCAGATAGAGATGACAAGCTGAAGGCCGTCATTGAGGCACTTGAATATTCACAGCTTGTCGGGACGGTTGATGAGCCGAAGGATTATGTCATGGGAACGCTTCCCATGCGTTGGGGAATATACCGAGATAGCGGGCGCCCGACTGATGAGCCGCCGCTGGTCTATTTCGGTGGCAGAACTGAAGAGACGGTCTTTGGTTTTGGAGGCTCAACACGGCACATCGAAGGCAATGCTGGTTGCGCTGCTACTGGCTCGCGATCATCTACGCCCTATTTAGTCGAACAAATATTGACGGGAATGGGTACGCCGAAAGATGGCTGGAACGCCTATCCTCCGCTTGAAGCGAGCGACGTTCAGATGACGTATGAAGCGATTGCGATTGCCACTGACAGTATCAAGTCGCCGGATCAAGAATCTCGATTTCCTTTGCAAAACCCTGCTTCGCGGCAAATACGCAGCGCGAAATCGTAGCGACAGAGAGGTGACGAGGGTACTATTGGGAAGCCCACTTTACGTAGCGCTAGCTTCTCCTTATCCAGAAGATCTTTCAAACTGCTGAAGCTAAAAAGTAAATCCGAAGCCTTTCAGAAGGGGACGTCGTCGTCTAAAATATTGATTCCGCCGAAATCGTCATCGGCCTGCACCACCGTGGCCGCAAGACGAGCGGCAACACCCGCGGGGATCGACGGATTTCCGCAACCGCGTCCACGCTTCCGAGCCTTCGATCATTTCGGGTTGCCGTTTCAGTGATTTGATGCTAGCGCTTTAACATGTTCAGCAAGGCCTTCCAGCTTTCCTGGGTATTTCCAATCATTGCCCAGAATGTCGGGTGCATGCGCCATCCGTTTTTATCGCGGCGTTCGGAGCGAGGTGTGGGGCGGCGGCGGAAAAGGCTTGGTTGAGAGAAGAAATGTCGAAATCGGGAGGGAGAAGCTCAGCGAGATCGTTGGCGAGCTTCATTTCTTCCCGTTGTTTGCGCACATTCGCGATCGCGATGTGGACGGCGTGCTTTTCGGCCTGGCGCAATTCGGCGGCCTGAGCGCGCTGCTGCAAAGCTAAGCCAATTTCGGTTAATTGGCGTGTTTTCTTGCGTTTCTGAAGCTCAGCGGAGGCGCGTTGATAGGCACGGTCATGGGCGGCGTGATAGCGGACGTAGCGTTCCAGGTGCTGGCAGTCGACGCTGGCGGGGATTTCGCCGCTCTTGACCTGCGCGGGAGTTTTCGGCTCGAGAGCAAAGCAGCTATCCTGCAGGCGGAGGGCACGCTTACAGAGCCAGGTGTGTTCGGCCATTTTGACGACCAGTTCGATTTCGGCCTGGCCGACGGGTTGTTCGTCTTCCATGAGTTGTTTTAGGAAGGCGTCGAACTTTTCCTGCTTTTCGACTTCATCGAGGACGCGAAACTGGGCGCAGAGGCCGTGCTGGAGGGGTTCTGCGAGACTTTGGCTTTGGTCTCAGCGGACTTTGGGCCACAGGATTTCTGTGCATTGCGGCGATTGGCCGCGATCTGTTTGGGGGTCGCCATCTGTCGTCGAGTGTGCGGGGCGGGTGTGCGGGATGAGGCGCTCGGGGGCGGTAAGGCGGTGGATCTACAGGTGAAGAAAAATTTGGAAGATTTGAACTAGTTCGGGTGGAAGCAGGACGAGTGCGCCGCCACAATGATTGTATAAATATACTTGACTAAGTTACAGCCAATTTGCCAGCCCTAGCGCGCGGTACAGCCAGAAACGTGCTATGCTCCACCAGACCGATATAGAAAGTCGCACGAGGTGCAGCGATGGGCTTTATTACACCGTCCAATGGATGGGACGATAAAAGGCCATCGCAACGACCGTCCGGCGGGTGGGATGCTGCCCCTCTGCAACTCCGTCAGAAGCCACAGGCCAGCCCGAGCGCGAAGCAACCTGTCCAATACGCGTATCTAGCCGAACGGCAATCGACCGGCAGATATCTTCAATGCAAAATCTGCGATCAGGGCGCAGTGATCGCAAAGAAGGTTTTTCGCGTGAGCGGCCCAGCGGTGGTCATTGGGTTCATTCTACTGGTCCCTTCGATTCTTGGCATGGCTGCGTCCGCACTGGCGTTTTTCGGGTTGATTGCAGTTTCCAGCGTACGATCGGCAGCGATTGCAAGCGCCACTTCTCAGTCCGCCACCGAAGGAACATTTGACTCCAACTTCCGGCGCATGTCCTAAACGGTGCCGCGAGGACGTATCGGCAGAATACGGGCGCATCGGCACCATTGCCGGTTTTGGAACTTCCGCTCGTCAAAGAGGGCTATTCCGCCACGCAGTCTACTCGAGAATGCGTACAGCGAATGCAAGACGGTTTGTCGACAGTAGCCGACCAAGAAACCCAAACCCTATATACGGATGCCCTGGGCCAAAGTGATCGCCGATCCCCGCAACGAACGCGACAGACCGTCGGCGCTGCGGGAAAGTGGGTAGCGCTATCAGCGTTACTTGGCGTGATCGGTGGATCCTTCGCTATTGCCTGGATGATTGCGTTCTTCGTGAGCGGACTGCTGGGCTGGCTACTCGTAACGAGAAAACGCGTGCTTCAGTGCGATCTTTGTGGTGCCGTCGTCAATGCTCTTAAGGCCGCTTTTGTCAGCGGCAGTAGAGCTTTTCTTAGACTTCGGCCCACGCCGCTTTGGATTGACAGCCGCTTGGCGCTGTATTCCGCCCCGCGTCTCAGGATCTCTTCACGCGGCACATAAATGAACTGCATTGGACATATTATCGGCAGGACGAAGCGGTTAACTACTGCGCTGGGCCACGCTCAGATTTCGGCGGAGCAATGGGAGTCTCTAAGGCTACGAGTTCTTCAAGCATGCGTCGAAGGGCGGCAATACGTTCGCGAGTTTCTTGCTTCATCCCCGTCGCAGAACGCCTTCAAATGTTGCGGCAATACCTGATCACGTGCAAATACAAGAGACTTCAGTACTGCAAAGCGTTCCGCAGTCTCAATTGACGTAATCATAGATTCCAGCGAAAGCCGCATCCAAAATAGGTCCGTAGTTGACGGAATCATTGTTCTTACCCCACCGCGCTCGCTTTTTGCTCCACCGAGACTGATGTTTGATTCACGTCATGCAAATGCGGGGATTGTTATCAGTCCCGAAACAGCCCAATGAACCAGACGATAATCAGGATCGGCCGGGAGATAGGCCAGAACGGGAAGAACAACAAAGAGAAGAGCACCCAACCAGAAATGTGCGGTCGGGGTGCGCTGGCCTGGACGAAGGTTACTTACTGTGTGATCTGCGGCTGGAAGATAGCTGGAGCGTATGGTTGCTGGTAGTTATCTGTCCATCCGGTAGTCGGTGGCGGAGCAGTAACTCGGCAACCCGTACAGAACTTGAGATCGGCTGGAATTAATTTGCCGCAGTGACCGCAGAACACTGGCGCGTCCTGCAAGCTTCGAGGCTGCATATTGCGCGGCTGCACGCGGGACGGGGCCGGAGTTATTCCCCAGCCTTCCTTTGGCGTAATCATTGACATCTTTAGAATTTGCTCTCCTTTGCCGCAGGTGGAACAAGTCTATACGGTTTACCCGGAAATAGCGAACCAGAGGAATGCGAAAGCCAGCAGGCAAGCATGAAACGTCAAAGAAAAGTGAAGATACCAGACAAAACAGAACAAATAGATGATGAGCCGTTGCGTAAACCTGCTGAATCGTTGGCGACAAGCGTTTGTGTAGTGTTCGAATCAATGACAGCATTTCTTCAAACGATTCGCTGTGCTCTTTCCGGCCCATATCAAATTCCGCATTCAGGAGATCGACTTGCTCGCATTCAGGAGATCGACTTGCTCGCATTCAGGAGATCGACTTGATCTGGAGCGGCCAACTCATGAATCACTTGCATTTCTGGTGAGGCCAATTGGATCAGAGCCAACATTGTGGCCTTTAAGCTCCTCGTCGTTTACCATTCGTCTGTCGCGCTCACTTTTGGCCACCGCGCCTTTGCTGCTTTCGTTGCGGTCTGGGAGCGTTTTTGGGCGTGAGGGCTTGCGCTCTGGCTTTTCCGCCTTTGAGCCCACCGAGAATTCTTGGACGAATCAACCGGGGCAGGCTGCTTGCCCGGGTTCGGTTTTCGGCACTTCGCCAATGGATTCGAGAAAGACCTGCTGATTAAGGTCTCGCGGGCGTTTCTTTCTGACCCACTACCCCTCGAGTTTACATAATATCCGTTATCAGACATAGCATCCGCAGGACCATAGTACCTGCTTCTACGCCAAACCGTGACTTTCGAGTACCCTCAATCCCCTATATGGTGATGCGTTAGCCTTAAACGACGGAGTACCAACGTTCATGTGCCCACGGTGCAAGTCCACGGACATCGGCTGGTCCAGGCGCCGGAAGCTCGCAGACTTCTTCATGGCGATATGGCGTATGAAGCCCTATCGCTGTCGCGAGTGCCAGTCCCGTTTCTATCTGCCGTCGCGACTGGATATAAAAATCGCCGCTGAGCTCGCTTGGCGGCATGATGTGGAAAACGGCCAGCACTCAAAGCACGTTCGCGACTCCGGACGGGACCGCGAGCACGGCGGCCCTTCGCCCGATGTCGGGCCGGCATCCTCTCGCAAGCTGTAAACAGCCCCAGCCAAAGACTGATCGCTATAATCGCAGCATGCCGCAGGAAGTTCGCCAAATCTGGCGCAACGGAGAGTTCATCCCGTGGGATGACGCCAAGATTCACGTCCTATCGCACGTCGTCAGCTACGGCAGTTCCGTATTTGAAGGTATCCGCTGCTATGACACGGTTCATGGCCCTGCACTCTTTCGCGCCGGCGATCATTCGCGCCGCCTGCTCGATTCGGCCAAGATCTACCGCATGGAAATCCCGTTTTCGATGGATCAGCTCTCGGCGGCCATGGTCGATACAGTCCGCGCGAACCAACTCAGCGCTTGTTATCTCCGGCCCATCGCGCTGCGCGGCTACGGCGATATGGGAGTACTTCCTAAGAACAACCCAGTCGATGTCTACATTGCCGGTTATCCGTGGGGCAAGTATCTGGGCGAGGAGGGCCTTGCCGAAGGTGTCGATGTCTGCGTCTCATCGTGGAACCGGATCGCGCCGAATACCCTGCCCGCTCTTGCTAAAGCGGGTGCGAACTATATGAACTCGCAGCTCATTCGCATGGAAGCCGCAATTAACGGTTATGCCGAGGGCATTGCGCTCGACGAGGCCGGCTACGTCAGCGAAGGATCGGGCGAAAATCTATTCCTGGTGCGCGATGGGAAACTTCTCACTCCGCCGCTCGGTGCATCCGTCCTTCCGGGCATCACCCGCGATACCATTCTTCGAATCGCCGCCCAGCTCGGAATCGAAATGGTGGAGACTCTCGTCCCTCGCGAGCTCCTCTACATCGCCGACGAGGTTTTCTTCACTGGAACCGCGGCAGAAGTCACTCCGGTCCGCTCAGTTGATCGTATTATCGTGGGCCAGGGGCGGCGCGGTCCCTTAACGGAGCGCATCCAGCGGCGCTATTTCCAAATCGTGAACGGAGAAATTCACGACGAATTCAACTGGCTCACTCCCGTCACGGGCGTTCGCGAGAGCCAGCCGGTTGGCGCATAGACGCGCGAATCGTCGCCCAAAAACACCTTCAGGGCAGAAACTCCTGCTTCGCCTGAGGAGTTACCCTCTGGAAGAGTTAGTTTCTGCCCTGAACTTTGGGCTCACCATTGCTGGCTGACCCAATCTCGATGTCTCTCCAAGCGCGATTACCGAACCCGCAGCCACCTCCCCCGAGATTACCTGCCGATCTAGCACTCGCGCCGGATCTACAAGATATGTACCTCAAACCTCACAGAATGACCAGAGCGTATTTGTGTTCCGGCCTCGCTTTTCAACACGTTTTATCCTGGGGTTTTTGAGAAGCCTTACATTGATTCCGTTGTGCGTAAGCTGTGAAAAAAAAAGAAAAAAACAAGGACGGGATCTTTTGTCGCGGAGTAATTTAGAAGAATGTTGACCGGCAGGCTACCCGGCTCGTCAGCCGTCGTTCAAATCGATTTTGCTGGCGCTATTCAAGCGGTCGATGAGCTCATCCACCCGCCCGTCGATACGGATTTCCTCGCTTCGGGCTTTATAGACCTCCAGGTGAACGGATTCGCCGGCGTAGACTACAACGATCCCGCTGCATCGCATGAATCGATTGCCAAATCGATACGAACGATGTTCCGTACCGGAGTCACGCGCTTCTTTCCGACCATCATTACAGGCTCCGAGCAGCGCATCAAAGGCGCACTTCGGAATCTTGCGGCGGCTAAAGACGAATTCAGCCGCAACCATCTGCCGGAACACGATGCGATCGCAGCATTCCATGTGGAAGGTCCGCACATCTCGCCGGAAGATGGTCCGCGCGGCGCCCATCCCCTCGAACACATCCGTCCTCCCGATTGGGACGAGTTTCAGCGCTGGCAGGAAGCCGCCGCCGGCAACATTCGACTTGTCACGATCTCGCCGGAGTGGGAGCAAACGCCCAGTTATATCGAGCGGCTTACTCGCTCCGGCGTGGTCGCCAGCATCGGCCATACTAAAGCCACAGCCGAGCAGATTCGCGCTGCAGTCGCAGCCGGAGCCACGATGTCAACGCATCTGGGCAATGCGGCCCATCCCACCCTGCCGAAAACGCAAAACTATATCTGGGAACAGTTGGCGGAAGACCGCTTGACTGCCAGCTTTATTCTCGATGGCATCCATATTCCGCCTGCTTTTTTTCGCGCCGGTGTCCGTGCCAAAGGAGTTGAGCGCGCCGTCCTTGTCACGGATGCCGTCATGCCCGCCATGTGCCCGCCCGGAAACTACAGACTGGGACAGGTGGATGTTGAGCTCCGCAGCGACGGTAGCGTCGTGATGCAAGGCGCGACACGTCTCGCGGGATCTGCGCTGCGCATGGATTATGCCGTCGGAAATGCCGTTCGCCTGGGCGGTGTCTCTTTGCGGGACGCGATTGCAATGGCAACTGTCAATCCCGCGCGGGTGGGGCGAATCAACGGACGTCGGCGCGGCCTCAACCCGGCGAAAAAGCCGACCTGGTGCTCTTCTCCTGGGATGACGTCGCGAACTCCCTCACCATTAAGGAAACAGTTCTAGCCGGTACAACGGTCTACAAAGCCTGAAGACAGTTTCTCGAATCGTCTCCAACGCGACCATGCGAACCAAATCGGACCATGGGAGACACTGGGAACAGAGAGACAGTCTCAAAATTTAACCTGGAGAACACTATGGCATTTACTCTTCCGCCGCTTCCCTATCCTTCGGATGCTCTTGAGCCCCACATTGACAAGACGACCATGGAGATTCACCACGATAAGCATCACGGCGCATACGTGACAAATCTAAACAAAGCCCTCGAATCCGCGCCCAATCTTCAAAATAAATCGATTGAAGAGCTGCTGGCGAACAATCTCGCGGCCGTCCCGGATGCGATAAAAACGGCTGTTCGCAACAATGGCGGCGGCCATGCGAACCACTCGCTGTTTTGGAACCTGCTCTCCGCGAAGGGTGGTGGATCGCCTAAAGGCGCAGCCCAAAGCGTCATTACCTCGAACTTCGGCGGGTTCGATTCATTCAAAGAGAAGTTCAATGCTGCTGCCACCGGTCGTTTCGGTTCTGGCTGGGCTTGGCTGGTAAAAGACAGCGCCGGCAAATTTGAAATCATCTCCACGGCAAACCAGGACAGTCCGCTCATGGACGGCAAAAAACCGATCCTGGGTCTCGATGTTTGGGAGCACGCCTACTATCTCAAATATCAGAACCGCCGGCCCGAGTACATCGCGGCCTGGTGGAACGTCGTCAACTGGGACGAAGTTAACAAGCAACTTGGATAAGCGTGCTTCGGCTTTAATCCAACCGCAATCCTAGCTCGTTCATGCGCTCTCGTGTTCTGGAAAGCGAGGTGTGGTGTATGACCGTGAAGCCAAGACTCGCCGCAACATCGGCGAACATCTCGCGATCCTCGACATAGATGGACTCGTCGGGAGCTACTTGCGCCAGATTCAAGGCGAGGCGCCAGATTTCATGGTCCGGTTTTCTCAAATGCACGAAATGCGAGATGACCATGAAATCGGCCAGCTCCCGCAGTCCGAATTTTTCGATGCGGTGCTCGGCGATTCCCTGCCCTTCGTTGCTGATGAGCGCGACTTTCAAGGGATTACTGCGCTTCAGTCGCTTGAAAAATTCAATCGTTTCTGGCCAGGGCGCTGAGGCTTCGTACGTAAATTCGCGAAGCTCATCCAAGGTGAAATCGCGAGGCACGGCAAAGAATACGCGCTCGAGGTACTCGTCGAACCGCATATATCCGCGTTCGTAGCTGTCGAACGTCAGATGGTGGCGCGGTTCGATCTCCTCAAAATCGATCCTAAACTGAGCGACAATCCTCCGGCGTAAGTTTGTGTCCCAGCCATTCGTGCCCAAGACGCCGCCGATATCGCTGAATAAAGCACGAAAGCGCCCGGTCGCCATGCAAATTCAGCGTCGCACAGGTTAGCGCCGGAAGATGGTGGTCTGGGGGTGATAATTGCGCCAATCGAACCAATAATCTTTTATGGCCGCAATGGGATCCAGGCACGCGCCGGCCAGCTTTCCGTTCACTGCACATCCGCGGAAATTCCATTCGCTCCCAGCCTCCGAATCCATGAAAAGATGCGAATCGGTTCGCGCTCCAGTCTCCCGATAATATTCCGGCGCAGACCCCCCGCCATGAATTCGCGCCCGAAACACCCGAATCGATTTCTCATCCGGGCCCGTGACAATCAGGATCGGCTCGCCACCTAACCGGTCTTCGATCAGCTTTTCAGATAAAATTCGTTTTACTGGATATGCTCGCGAGGCTCCAAACGCTGCTACGCCAAGCACTAGGTCGCGCGATTGCAACCCGCTGTTTGGAAAATCGAGCACGGTACGGGCGGCTCGCATCTTCACGTCCCAATCCTTTTCCGCATAGTCTTTCGAATAACGGGCAACGGGTTCTAACACCATGCCCTGCGGAGACTCGGTCTTCCAGACTGCAAACGTGAGTTCGTCGCTGTAAACGAGTTCAAGTTGCGATCCGGCCAGTGGTCCCGACACAGCGCGCCCGCTGATCTGTTGCCAGAACGTCCCGGTCTGCTCATCGCGCATTAAGAAATTCTGATTATTGATTCCGGCCAGGTGAAACGTAAATGTCAGCCCACGCGCCGTTCGCCTCCACACCAGACCGGTGTGACAGAGCGTTCAATAGGTCGCCACGATGGGCTCACCGCGAACTGTGTCGTTCACCACGTGATGATATGCAATCTCGCGGATAGGATACGCCCGGTCCATACCCTGAACACGGACCGCAAGCACCATGTCGTCCAAACCGATGTTTGCGCGGCCGGCGCTCTCAAACTCCGGCCGATCCAGGTGATGAAACAGTAGTTCATATACGTTCACGCGCGTCAGCCACGCGCCAATCACAGCAATGGCTGCAGCAACCAGCACAAGGCTCCGGACGGCCCATTTCGACGTCTTCTGGAACGTTCGCAGCGCGAGAACTGCACATCCGAACGCGCATACAATCGAAAGCCAGGGACCTATGCGCGTGATAAACAATGCCAACGCGAGTTCCGTCGGGCCCTGATGCCGAAACGGCCGGATGACATAAATCGGGGTGACGAAACACGCGATTGATACCAGCGCCAGCAACCCTGCACTCAGAACCAGCGGGCGCGTTCTGTTGCGATTGTCAGCCATCCGAATTCACGTTATCAGAACGGCTCAGCGCGGCGAGCGAACACGCTGTTCTAAAATCAAAAAGAGCCACAGCATCCGGGCGCGTAGCTCAGTTGGTTAGAGCGCCTGCTTCACACGCAGGAGGTCACAGGTTCGAGTCCTGTCGCGCCCACCATTTCCACCCACACGCTTTGCGTTTGCGCCCTGAACACGCATCTCGGCAACGAGGTCCATGGGATGCGCGTCCTTTTGAACGCAGGTGTCCCGGGCACGATCTCCGGATCGCAGGTCACGAGTTCCCGTAGCCGAGCTATTTGCTTCCGATCGGTGCCCCATTCATTCGCTCGCCAAAACCCGGCGCACTACGGCCGGTTCCTTCGCTATAACGGTCAGATAGGCCCGGGCGGCCGAATCTGGCTGCCGTCCGCCCTGCTCCCACTCCTGCAAGGCGCGCTTGCTAATGCCGTAAGCTCGCGAGAATTCGGCCTGGGACATTTTCACCCGCTTGCGAATAGCCTTGACATTGATCGGCTTCGGCCAGACCTGCTCCAACTCGACCTTGCCCCGCTGGTGCGCCCGGACCTGTTTCATTCTGTCAATCAGGTCTGCACCAAAGCTTGTTTTCTTCGCGCCGCTCTTCTTGGGCATCTATTGCGCTCCTTATCTCAGTTTCCGCACTCCGCCCGAGCCAGGTATCAAATCGCCGGCATCGGGATGGTCGATGAGATAAACGGCCACGGCTTCAATGCCATCCGTTCCGATTAGCTTCGCAGCCTCGGTCTTGAATTTCGGTAGCTGCAGGACCGTGATCTCGGGCCCATCATCCACTATCCGACAGTGTACCGCAATGCGGTATAGGAGTTTAAAGATAGAGCTGTGACAAACCTACCCCGTAAAGTTCAAATGGCTGGATTTCGGTGCCCTTAACGGATTGCTGCTAACTCTGACGCCAGACTCGGCGCCTCCACGAGCGTCTTTCCACTCTCTTGCAGCCCAATTTTCACCGTCGGCTGCAAACGCAATATGTTCCATCGCGAATGCGCATAAACGAGCAACAGAATGACCGCGGCAATCAGCAGAACAGCCGCGGCTGCGCGGTACTTCTTACTGAGCTTCTTAATGGCAGCCGCACCTGCGCTCACCGCTGCAATCGCGAACTGGCGGGGACCTGTGGCAATGCTCCCGTTGTCTGGTGTAGCCTGCGATGGTTCGGCAGGAACAACTGAGGACAACCCATCGGTTCGCCCTGCGGCTGGTCGTTCCGAAACCGGGCAGATGAATCGATACCCGACACGCGGCAAGGTCTCTATATAGCGAGGAGCTCCTGCCGAATCGCCAAGCGCTGCGCGCAGACGGTTCGTCGCGGTATTCAATCCACTTTCGAAATCAACGAACGTTCCTTCGGGCCAAAGTCTCTTAAAAAGACATTCCCGCGTCACAACCTCCCCTGGTTCCGCCAGTAACGCCTCTAGCACCTGTAAGGGTTTGGTCTGCAGCTTAATTCGGACGCCATGCTTCCAAAGTTCACCTGTATCGGGTCGTAACTCGAATATTCCGAACTTAAAGATGCGCGCATATCTTGGCCGCACAGCGGGGGCTGCTGCGACCAGTTCCGGATTTGGTACAACTCCCATCTGCCCTCTCCATCGCGTGTCTCGATGATTCTGAGCAAGATGCGGGCCAACCCGGCCTATCGTCGCCCGTATGCTTGAAACCGCCATTCTCTCGGGATTCGCTGCCGGGGTGCTCTATCGCTAGTGTCTGTTTCCGGAACAAACATGTCGCGAAACGCGACCTCAGGTTCGAGTGCTACTTCGCCGCCCCAGGTCCCAGCAGGACTCGTCCCGGTAGGGAATTCGTCATCTTTCCCTGATCGATAACAGGGGTGCCGTTGACGAGTACATATTGCATTCCGATCGACAGTTGATTCGGATTCTCGAACGTCGCGACATCGTGGATCGTGTTCGGATCGAAGACCACAATATCGGCCCACATGCCGCGCTTGAGAACGCCTCGATCGGTGAGGCGCATGCGCTGCGCCGGCAGCGCACTGAATTTGCGAATGGCTTCCTGCAGCGAAAGTAGCTTCTCGTCTCGCACATATTTCCGAAGGATGCGCGGAAACGTGCCGTACGCGCGAGGGTGCGGGTGCTCCTGCCCGAGCAAACCATCCGGTGCAGTCCCTTGCGAATCATTGTCCACCGAGACCCACGGCTGCTTCAGCGCATACCGGATATCGTCTTCCGACATCCCGAAAACCGCCACCGACATATCCGGGTCGTCGATCAACAAATCGAAGATCGTGTCAATCGGGTCTTTCTTCTCGGCCTCTGCTATTTGAGCGATCGTCTTCCCTTGCAACGGCAATAGCTTCCGGTTTTGCACCACGCTGACCAGAATTGCCTTCGGTCCGGGCACTTCCAGCCATTCGTTATCCCATCCGGAAGCTTGTGTCTCCATCTCTTTGCGAATACGCGCTCGAGTCGGCGCATCCTTTAAGCGGTCCACCATCTTTGCGTCGCCGCCTTCGTGTACCCACGGAGGAACGAATGCCGAAAAGGTGTTGAACCAGGCTGTGTAGGCGTACGTGTCCGCTTCCACATCGATTCCGGAGCTGCGCGCTCGGTCGATACGGCTGACGATTTCCGGCATACGACCCCAGTTCGCCTTCCCCGCGGCTTTCAGGTGCCAAATCTCCACCGGTATCTGTGCTTCGCGCCCGATCTGAAAGGTCTCGTCCAAGGCTTCGTCGATTTGATCGCTCTCACTCCGCATGTGGGTTGCATAGATGCCTCCGAATTGCGCTGCTTCCGTCGCCAGTGCAATCAGTTCATCTGTTTTGGCGTACGGTGCGGGAGCATATTGGAGCGCTGTCGAAAGCCCCATGGCTCCCTCTTTCATGGCCTGCCGTACCAAACCTTTCATTTGCTCCAGTTCGCCGGCGCTTGGAACCCTGTCAGCTTCCCCCACCACCATGCGTCGGACCTGTGTTGCGCCCACATAGCTCGCCAGGTTGATTCCAATCCCTTGTCTTTTGAGGCGAGCAAAGTACTCCCCGAAGGTGCGCCAATCAGGATCGACGTTGTAGTGCAGAAAACCGGGCCGGTCTGCGGCGCGTAGCCGGTCATTCATCGGCGCGATGGTGTTCCCCTCACCCGTGATTTCCGTCGTGATTCCCTGAAAAATTTTGGACGGCACGTGCGGATTTACGAGAATCGACACCTCGGACTGCCCGAGCATATCGATGAACCCTGGCGCGACGATCATGTTCTGCGCATCGATCGTCTTCCGTCCGGTGGCGCCGGCCAAATCCCCGATCTGGGCAATCCGGCCGTCCGTAATTCCAATATCCGCTGAATACCAAGGCGATCCGGTGCCATCTACGATATGCCCGTGGCGGATCACCACATCGAACGATTGGGAGAGCGCTGAACAGGAAAGGGCCCCGAGCGCTCCGATAAAAAGAAGAAGCTTCTTCAAACCAGGATTATAGAGGATGGCTCCGAACCGGCCCCCGACACTCTGAAACGGCTCGACGACGCACCACTCCGCACGGTTCTGGCTTTCCGCTTTGTAGGAACTGTGGAAGTCCCAACATTTTCTACATGTTACAAAGGTACTACCGCATCGGGTTTGGTACTACGCGGTAGTTTGCCGCCCTTGTATTACCATGGAGCAAACCATATACTCGATGAGAACCCAGCAGTATGAGATTATAGACACGCTTCGGAGGACTTTAATGACTAAAAAATTTTTATCTCTCTGCGCGTTCGCTTTCGCCGCGATCATACCGTTCGCTGCGACGGCGTCCGCCACACCAGTATGCCCGGACGGAGATCCCCTGAGTACGTTCCTAACTTCGGGATATAGCTGCCAAATCGGCGACAAGATCTTCTCCAATTTCAATTACACAAGTTCCGCCTTCGGTGGTGCCTTAGCCGTCCCTTCTGCGGGTGTAACGGTTGACACTGTCGGACCTGCCAGCACCGGCGCTACCTTTGTCGGTACAAATATCGGCTTGCAGTTTAATGCGGGTTGGAACGCCCTTGCCGGTCAAACCACCGATTCGGCCATCGGCTTCACAGTTACAGTTCTTGGGGGAGCCATCATTATTGAAGATTTCGGTCTCGCTCAAGTCTCAGGCGTATTGCCAAACGGATCGGCGAGTGTCATCGAGAACGGCTGCGGGCCCGCGCCTTGCACGCCTTCGCAACTCGCTGTGATGACTTTCGATAACGGTGGCTCGGATACGAAACGCGTCAGCGATACGATTTTTGCACCGTTAGGATCTGTCGAAGTGACTAAGGACATCAGCGTTACGGGCGGGACCACTGGCGCGGCTCATCTCAGTATCGTCCAGGACACGTTTTCGCAGGTACCGGAGCCCATGACAGTGGGTCTCCTCGGCGGTAGCTTGGCGATGCTTGGTATCGCCCGCTGGCGCCGTTCAAGGAAGAAAAACTAAAAATACTAGCTGGGTTCAGACGCAAGTCTCTCAAGCCCCTCAGCAGCCAATGGCTGTCGAGGGGTTTTTTGATTTACTGCTCGCGTGTCGCACGGAGAATCTCTCGCACCGCTTCCACGACCGCTTCCGGCCGCTCTAGCTGAATCCAGTGACCCGATCCGGGAACGCGAAGGTGGTGTGCATGCCGGCTTCGGCGAACCCAACTCTCCCGTTCCTCGAGTTCTCCTTGGGTCGCGTTAGAGGCGGAAAGCACAATGAAGGGAATTTCGTCTGGGATTGGCATTCCCAGAGCCTCACGGGCGGTCTTCGGCAACGCGGCCAAATAGAGCGCCATCGCCTCGAAACATTTCGCCGTACTCCAGTTGGCGCGAATCATGGGCCACAGCTCCGGCGGCAGGCGCCGAATCTCACCCGTGATGTTTTCTATCAGCTTCGTCCCCTGCTGTGTAGCGGTCGCTCTCGCCACGAGTTTCGGAAGCAAGCGGCCGCCCGATGCAAGCGCCGCCAGCGCCCCACGAACCACGCCCAGCTTCGCAAGCCAGGCGCCGCGCCGCGACAGACTCGCTCCCAGATCCAAGCGCCGCCGCTCGTCTGGTCCGCGGTTTGCCCAGTAATCGATGGACACAGGATCGATGAATACCAACCCCTGTACCTGCTCGGGTTTTCGATGAGCGTACGCTCGAATCAAGAGACCGCCGAAGGAGTGTCCCACAAGAATGTACGGTCCTCGAAGCTGCGCCGCTTCCAGCAGCTTCTCTAATTCCGTGCTCATCTGCTCAGTCGTTCGAGGCATGGAGCATGGCCCGCTCCATCCCAGACCGGCGCGATCATAACTGCACACATGTGCAAATTCGGCGATCCGTGGCTGTACAAGGGCCCAGCTCAACGAGCTCGCTGCGATTCCCGATTCCAGCACCACTACAGGCGACCCGGTTCCCCGCTCATGCAGATGCAGATCCACGCCAGCGGCGCGGAGAAGCCGGCCGGGAGCTGGAAACTTCTTCCTGTCGCGATGCGTCCCGACCGTCTGGTACAGAATCCCGGTCGCGATCAGTGCAACCACGAGAGCCAGAACGATCACGGAGGATCGACTCTCAATCGGCGATCATCAGCTCGCCCGGCAAGATGGGACGCGTACGCGGCAGCCAACCAAATCCCGCGGCCGTTGCCGTTATACTCAGGACCAGCACAAATGCAGTCAATTTGCCTACATCGGTTGCGTGGCCCTGCCGCAACGTCTTCCACAAGATCAGAAGCACTGCCTGCGCTAAACTGACGGCCCAAACCGCGCCATAGAAGTAGCGCCGCTCAATTCCTTCACCCTTTGTCGAGCGCTTGACTCGTGGCAGCATCCCAAAAATGGCGAAGCCGGCTATCGTCAGAAAACTGAGTAAATAGCCATAAGTGTAAATCTGCTTCAACACCCATTTACGTGTCGAGACCGCAACAATCAAGCCCACGAGATTCAGCAGCGCAAAACTCAGAAGCGCATTCCAAGCGAACGTGTAGCAGATACGCCGGTACAGCGGGTTCGGTTTGTCTTCGCAAAAACGAATGATGTACGGCCGCGGTTCGACGCCCGGTAATTGTCCGAACCGTCCCGCGATTCCAGTCGCCAGTCCAACGAAGGCCAGCCATAAGCCGTTCCTCCAGCCGGGGCCATGCGCAAACAGATCGAACGTTAGGGGCCCGGGCGCCAGGAAGAACACCCAAATCCAGATTGGCCAGTGTGCGAAGCGGTAAGCAACTTTGTTTTTCTCGCGCATCTTTCGTTCATGCGCATACTCGACTCTCATCGTGGGAGATATCCCTGCACAAATCGTACTATTGTGTGGCTCATGTTTCGGCTGGCGTTATGAGGCCGGATTGCGCGGTTCGGGCTTGCCACCACGTTCTTCCGAGCGTCGCCGCCAGAATCAGTACTCCGCCTGTCAGCGCCGACGCGCTAGGCCGCTCTTTGTAGATCAGCAACGTCCAGATCGGATTGAGTACCGGCTCCAACAGCAGCAGCGTCGCAGCCTCGAACCCGGGAACGTTTTCGATCGATCGCACCAGCAACACGTATGCAAACCCAATCTGGAAAACGCCCAGATACCCAAGCACGGCTGCATCGCGGAACGTCACGTGCGTTAGCGGCAGGGCCATCGGTAAGCACGCGACACAGGCAATGACGTTCCCTGCAGCCACGACCGTGCTTGCTGGTTCCGCAGTCGTCGAACGCTTTCCGAGCCAGCGCAAACCGGTTAAGGTCACCGCCCACGTTACGCCCGTGCAGGCCCCCAGCAGATTTCCGCGCAATGGATCGGGAGCTGTGGCCGCTAGGCGCTGCGAACCAAAGAGAAGCAGAATCGCTCCCGTCGCAACCGTGACGATCACTGCGACGTCAACCCGGCGAATAGGCTCTTTCAGGATCAAGGGACCGAGGATCAGCAAATACAATGGCGCTGTCGATTGCAAAAAGATTGCGTTGGCCGATGTCGTCAACTTCGTCGCCAATACAAAGAGCACTAGCGTTGCGGCATAACTCACGCCAATCAGCCACGTTCGTGCGCGCCAGCCACGCCGGGCTTCCGGCAACAGAATGAGCAGCGCAACGGCGGCAATTCCCGATCGGAAGCAGGCCACCTGCCAGCTTGTGAGTGCACAGCCCTTGATTGCCGCCCCACCCGTCGAAAACAGAAACGCCGCTGCCAAAAGCTGCAATCGGCTCAGTATCTTCAGAATCGCCCGCGCGGAACGTCAATACTGAAAGAGTAACGATTGTCTCCCGGTCGAGATCTCAGCGGACGCCGGAGAAGTCCGCTTTGCCGGCTCGGACAACGGTTTCCGGACGGCCATGCGGGTCCGTTTTGCCTTGCTCGCTTTGCGCCGCTGTTTCGGTCCATGCGCCGTAAACCTGGCCCTTATAGGCGGTGACCCAGGTGTAATCACCCAGGAAAGCATCTTGTCCATCAAAGGCACGCCCGGTCCATACGTAATTCGCAAACGTCTGCCCGCCATCTGTCGATCTCGCCAGCGTCATCTTAATCTTGAGGTTTTCAGGATCCGCTCGCCGATCGTAAAAGAACAAGTACACATCACCGCCCATCGGATCCACGGCCATCGACTGATAGAACTGATCGCATCCATCATGCAGCGGGTCGTCGTTCACTCGTACAGGCCGCGACCAGGTGCGGCCCTGATTCGCGGACGACGCGAGAAATACGTCCACATCGCCGTTCCGGTAATCGCTCCACGAGACGTAAATCCTTCCAGGGTTTCCAGCATCCGCGGCAATCTGCGCGAATCCTTCCACGCGCGACACACCTGGGACCTCGGCGAAATATATTGGTCCTGTTTCAAGAATCGCGCGTGGGCGACTGAAACTTTTGCCGCCATCCCGCGATGCCGTCAGGACAATGGAATTTCCGTCGTTCCATATCGCGTAGATTGTGCCATCCGAAGTAATCGCTTGCTCGAACCCGCCGAGCGAGCCATTGTCATCGCGCGGCAAGCCAGGATGCGTGCTGATCTGCGTGGCCGGCGACCAGGTCCTTCCGTCATCTGTCGAGCGCGAGAACAACATCACCGACTTGTCAATTTGCCACTCGACCCAGCCGACATAGAGATTGCCGGCATAACGGCTTCTTGCCCCGTTATCCGCGAAAATGCGCGGCTCATCTTCAAATTCGAGGTTCGCTTCCTTCCCGGTCGGAAACGCCTTCAGCGCTGCCGGCTCCGGCTCCCAGGTCTTCCCTCCATCCAGCGAACGTCTCACAAATATTCCATTTCGCCCGGCATTATGAGCCCAATAGGAAGCCGTTCCCAGCTTGTCAAAAGCCAGATAGCAAAGGAACGCGTGCCCTTTGTTATCGAAAGCGGCGGTCACGTCTCCCGCGACTCGCCAGTTCGTCGGTTTGGTTCCCTCGGCAATCGTGAACGTGAGCCCGCCATCGGTGGAATACGCCGCGGTTGCACTTCCCTGAGTGTGAACCCCTCCCTGGTATACGACTAGCACCTGGTCGGGGTCATTGGGATTAACTGCAATGCTGGGCTCGCTGTATCGTCCACCTGCGGGCGAGATATCCACTGCCGTTGCGCCCGGAGCTTGCGGCAGCGGCGTTTGGGCAGATAAGAGCGTGGCGGCGAACAGGCCGGCGGCCGAGAATCCTCGTGAGCGCATGGCTCACCATTTTCTCTCGATCCGTCGCGACTCTATGGAAAAGGAAGATCTGTTGCTGAATTTTTCTCAGTTCAGCGACATTTTCCGAAGCAGCTTGAAATTCTCGAGCATCTTGCCCGTTCCCAATACGACGGAAGCAAGCGGTTGATCGGCCATCAGCACCGGCATCCCCGTTTCCGATCGGATGCGCTCGTCGAAATTACGGAGCAGGGATCCGCCACCGGTCAGGATAATGCCGCGCTCGCTGATGTCTGCGCTCAATTCGGGAGGCGTTTTCTCCAGAGCCCCACGAATCGCACTCACAATCGCCGTGACACATTCGGCCATCGCTTCTCGAATCTCCCCATCCTTCAGCACAATAGCCTTCGGCAAGCCGTAAACCAAGTCCCGCCCTTTGACTTCGAACGTGATTGGCTTTTCCAACGGGTACGCCGAGCCGATCTCAATCTTGATGTTCTCCGCGGTTCGCTCTCCAATCAGCAGATTGTATTTCCGCTTGACGTAGTTCATCACCGCATCATCCATCTGATTGCCGGCCACGCGCAGCGAGCGGGAGTACACGATTCCGGAAAGCGAGATGACGGCGATATCGGTAGTCCCCCCGCCTATATCCACCACCATGTTTCCGCTCGGCTCGGTGACCGGTAGACCGGCTCCGAGCGCGGCGACCATCGCCTGTTCTACCAGGTGCACCTCACTGGCCTTGGCCCGATACGTGGAATCGAGAACAGCCCGTTTCTCGACTTCCGTCGTCTCACTCGGAACCCCGATCACAATCCGCGGATGCACCAGGCTCTTACGCTTGTGTGCCTTCTGAATGAAGTAATTCAGCATCCGCTCCGCCATCTTGAAATCGGCGATCACGCCATCCCGCAATGGCCGGATCGCCACTACGTTCGCTGGAGTTCGTCCCAGCATTTCCTTCGCCTCGGTTCCACACCCGACAATTTCACCTGTCGTGCGGTTCACGGCGACAATCGAAGGTTCATTAACCACAATTCCCTTCCCGGCAACGTAGACCAACGTGTTTGCAGTACCCAGGTCGATCGCCAGATCCGACGAGAACATGCGGAACAATGAGCGGTAAGTCATGGTTCTATCCAACTAGTGAACTCATCGGGATAGGCGTCTCAAAACTTCAGTTGTTTTACCGCTGTTCGCTTGCCATTTCTGCGCATGGCGCATGTTGAATTAGGACGGCGTCAGGGAATGGTAGTACAAAGGTGAGATGCCACGCATCGTTGCTCTTCTCATCGCTTTCGCGCTGTCGTTAACCGCTCAGGATTGGGCACGCCAGCGCGTGGAGAAATCGCCGCGCCATGGCGAATGGGTCACGATCAAGCACGACGGCCGGTCAGTGGAGACCTTTGTCGTTTACCCCGAAGCGAACCGCAAAACACCCGTCGTTGTTATCGTTCACGAGATTTTCGGGCTTTCCGATTGGGCCCAGGATCTTGCCGATCAGGTCGCCGCAGCCGGCTATATCGCCGTAGCTCCCGATCTTCTGTCCGGCATGGGTCCCAACAGCGGCCGCACCAGCAGTTTCAGCCAACAAAGCGATGTCACCCAGGCTGTTAGTCATCTGAATCCTGATCAGGTCACCGCAGATCTGAACGCCGTCGCGGACTACGCTCTTAAGCTGCCCGCCTCGAATGGCAAGCTCTTCGTGGCTGGTTTCTGCTGGGGTGGAAGCCAGAGCTTCCGTTTCGCGACAAACCGTCCCGATCTGGCTGCCGCCTTCGTCTTCTACGGATCGGCCCCTATGAACCCGAATGAGCCCGGCACGCCTGATCGAAATGCCTTGTCGCGTATTAAAGCGCCGGTCTATGGGTTCTACGCCGGGAATGACGCTCGGATCGGAGCCACCGTGCCCGCCACCGTGGAAGCCATGAAGCAGCTCGGCAAGACCTATGACCCGGTCACGTACGAGGGAGCCGGACACGGTTTTATGCGCGCCGGTGAAGCGCCCGATGCCAACGCCGCCAACCAGAAGG
This sequence comes from uncultured Acidobacteriaceae bacterium, assembly GCA_963722935.1. Lineage (GTDB taxonomy): Bacteria > Acidobacteriota > Terriglobia > Bryobacterales > Bryobacteraceae > Bog-105. The sequence continues at coordinate 1,602,436 of CAVROY010000008.1, forward strand.
CCCGCAACGACGCTTGGCAGCGCTGGAAGACGCTGCTGAAGCAGAATTCCTAGCGCGACACCCGAACTGCAGTACCGCGGACAGCAAGCCGAGCGCTTCCTGAAGTCGCCGTCGACCTCTCCAGGAATGAACTCATCGTACGACGGAGAACGCAGGGTGGTGGGCGCTCCCATACTAAACGTAATACGATATGTATTACGATGAGATTCGAATGGGATCCGGAAAAGGAACTCATCAACATCAAAAAACACGGCATCGACTTCACAATGGCTTCGAAGGTGTTCGATGATCCGAACTTCGCTCTCAGCAAGGATCGCATCGACGACGAGACTGGCGAACAGCGATGGCAAGGGATTGGAGCGGCCTCCGTCGAAGGAAGAAGCAGCGTTGCTGGTAGTGGCGCACGTTTATCCAGGTCAAAATGAAGAAGAAATCATCCGAATCATCTCGGCAAGAGAAGCTAGTGCGCGTGAGCGGAGACTATATATTCAATAAGCCGCTCACAGCCAAGCAGAAGGCAGTACTACGGAAGATAAAGGTCAGGCAGGACGCTCGTGACGATTCCGGCATCGACTTCAGCGATATTCCGGAGCTAACAGACGAGCAACTAGCGTCGGCGAAGCGGCCAGCCCGCCGGTTGGTCGCAGCGCGGCTCGATCGAGATGTGATCGAGTGGCTGCAAAGCTTCGGTCCAGGTTACTCGTCCCGCATCAATTCGATTCTGCGATCCGTCATGGAACATCAGCAGCGGTAATGCATTATCCGTTCGGCTTGATCGATATCGAAGAACCGACAGCCACGCGAACGTGAACGGCGTCGCGAAAGCCTGGGGCGTGGCTCCGTTAGACCGGAACCAGCCCGCGCCGCATTCCGGCGGCAACGGCTTCCGCCCGGCTGTTCACTCCCAGTTTTCCCAATATCTGTGAAACGTGAAATTTGGCGGTGTGCTCGGAGATCTTCAACTCCTCCGCGATTTCCTTGTTTGCCAGCCCATCGGCAAGCATCCGCAGTACCTGCAACTCACGCGCTGTGAGAGCTTCGACCAGGTATCCGTCCATTTCGCGTACCGGAGCGCGTATCCATTGCTGGCCTTGTTCTCGCGTCAGCACGATCAGACCGTGCGCAACAGCGAACACCGCAGCCTGTATCTCATCTTTCGACGAACCCAGCGGCAGCCAGGCGCGAACTCCGGATAGTCCCAGACTCTCAGGTTGTGCATCCGTGATCGCAACAACGGGCTCCGCAATCTCCCGCACTTCGGGTGCGAGCCCCGCAATCACGGTCACGTCTGCCGCTTGCGCCGGATCCGATTCTACGTCGTCTTCGGTATAGACACCGATCACGTCGAAACGCTCATCCTCCTCTAGCGCCTCTGCAATGCTCTCTGCGCGTTCCGTGGTATCGGCGATAATGGCGACTCGTATCAAGCGGCACTCAGCGGAGGAGCGTAGCGAACGGCAATCTTACCGTCCCTTTTTCTCGCGCTCGAAGATCGCGATCTGTCGGGTGAAGGCTGCACCGCCTCGGACGATCACCACCTCCACCTCGCGCCCCACATTCTCTCCCGTAAGCGCATTTTGCAAATCGTCCACATCATTCAGGGGCTTACCATCCAGCGACACCAGAATGTCGCCAAGCTGTAACCCCGCCTTCTCTGCCGCGCTATTGGCTTCAACGCTGAGAATGATGAGCCCCGATTCTTGCGTGGTCGGAATCTTCTCCCGAAACGACACCGGAATCGCAACGCGTTGCAGCCCAACGCCTAAATAGCCCTGCCGAATCCGTCCTTGCTTCAGAAGTTCATCCAGCACCCGGTTTAGCGTCACAATCGGCACCGCTACCGCCGAATACTGCAGCAATCCCGGCGTCGCCATCCCGATCAGCCCGCCGGCGCAATCGACCACTGCTGCGCCCGCCTGTGAGGGATACACGTTCGCATCCAGCCGGATAAAATGATCGATCATTCCCCATCGCCAGGTGCGGCGCGGTCCGCTCACCGCTCCCAAGATTCCCAGACTCGTCGAAGGACCGGCATCGGTTGTCAGACCCACCACGCCGGCGAGCATTCCTGGTCGCAACAAGGTCGGATCGCTGACTGCTAAAGGACTCAGCCGCAGTCCATCGACTCTCAAAAACGCCGCGTTCACCTGTGGCACTCTCCCCAATAAAGTTCCTGTGCCCTGCGTCCCGTCAAGAGCATGTACGGGTACGCGCTCTTCGCGCCGCAGCGTCTGGTCGGTCGTGGCAATGACGTCCTCTCGCAAGCTCAGCCCGCTTGCGGTTCGGTACGCGCCTGCCTTCACGGCCACCACGCCTCCTGCTGTCCGGCTTACCAGCTCTGAAAAGGAATCCGAAAACCGCTGCAGATCCGTTTTGTTTGCATTCATGACCCTAGTGTGCTGGTCTTGCCGCCATGCGCGCATCAGCCATTCGACTAGTGGCCCATCGCGGTGAGTTCGTTAGCATGGGCGGCCGCTCCGTTACCGTCGCGGTTCAGTTCCGACGGCCACTAGTGGCCGTGTTCGACAGGTTGCATTGAAGCGACAATGAAAGGAGCGTCCACTATCGATCAGCGTATTGAAGCCCTCACCCACTCGGTCGAGCTGCTCTCCCAGATGCACCAGGACAACGAAATTCACGATCGGCGCCTGAAAGACCTCGAAGGCTAGCAGCCGCGCGGCCACACATGCTACGGGCGCCGCACGCGCCTTCGTAGTAGCCGTTCAGTCGAAGATTCTTTGGCGGTTCCGAATTGTTCCGCCGCCGCCCGCAGGTAGGGCCGGAACTGCTTCCGCCAATACGCCAGGAATCCCGCGCTCGATATCTCACGCAACGCGACTCTGTAGTGGGTGAGTAGCGCTCCTCCTACGACTTCACCCGTTCGCTTGGCAGCGGTTCCTGCCGCGCGTGAGAGCCACAGCAGGTTCGCGGGCATTTCGCGAACGGTCGAAATCGCCAGCATCGAACACACCGCAAATACCGATCGTCTCTGCTCGCGTGCCGATTCCACCAGCTCTGACCACATTCGTTCGAGATTGGCCGGTGTCGGCAGGCTGGTGCGCGGCACTCTTGGCAATTCTTCCTTCAAGCGTTGCCATTCGCGGCGTAATCCAGCGATATCGAGCGGCGGCATGTTCAACGTTTCGGCGAGGTGCGCGCTCGTTTTCTCCAGGCCGTCCAGCAGTTGATCCGCGCTTGTGAACTGTATACTTCGATCCAGCAGTCCCTCATCCTTGAGTGCTTGTGCGATCTGCTGGATCAATGCATGTCCGGTTCCAGTCGCGTCGGCGAGCGCCGCCAAAATCCAAACCGGCGAAACATGTATGGTCAATAACCCGAGCAGTTCAATCCCGTGGCTTGCGCCGCGTTTCAGCAAGAAATTCTCGGCCAGCCGCCCTTCCAATGGATAAACTCCCGGAACCTGCCCGACTTCATCGATCAGGAATCGAAGTGTGACGTCGACCATGGTGCGATACAGCGCCGTGCACCGTAAGCGGGCGGGCAGCACGACGGCTCCAATCTCGCGCAGCAGACCGCCCGAGATCGCACTGAGCGACCGCACGACCCGCTCCGGCAGCGACAACACGAACCGGTATCGATCCACTGGGGTCAAATCGCAGTATCGCGTGCCGCCTTCACGGCCTTGGTTACCATCAGTTTGAAGATGCCGCCCACCTTCTGGCGTTTGACCGTGGTCGCCTGGATCGGACTCATCTCGTTCTCATCGACTTCCGTCGCCAGCGAGTGGTCTGAACAGGGCTTTAGGTATCTTTCGCAATTGTTATTCAGCGAACTCCCTCCGACTTCTTCGCCCTACGGAGTGATCCACCTGTTGGCCGATAAAGGAGTTCATGTCACGCTCTTTTGCGTGTTGGCGCTATTGCTCTGGAAGGCGTTACCAGATGCACCGGCCAAGCCGCTGATCATCCTGGCCTGCGGCGCCGTCGTTGGATCTTACAGCGAGTTCCTGCAACGCTTCTTCCCGGGGCGCGATCCGGCCATTCGAGATGCACTGATCAACACCAGCGCGACCGCTCTCGGTATTCTGATCTGCGAAATCGCACGCCGCCACAGTCTTCGGCGTAGTTAGGTGTCCCGGCCAGATCTTACCCGCCACAACACGCCCTAAGGGTCAAGATTCCGTCGTGAGGCACCTGTGGTGTTGCTGCGCACGAGCGGGTGAATTGGGGCGTGATTCAGGCGGCGATTGGGGCCGTGTCCGGAGCCGTCACGGTGGAATTGGCGGCGAAGTATCGTTCTTTTTGCTCCTGGAGGCGAACTTCCGCTGTAACCACCTTGTAGGGATGGAGCTCGACGCGTTGCGCGTGCTGTTCCTGGCGACGTTCTTCCTGGGCCTGCGCCCGTTTCTGCGAAGCAAAGCCAATCTCGGCTCGCAGCCTTTCTTTTCTTCTCTTTGCCAGCTCAGCGGCGGCGCGCTGATAAGCCCGATCCTGGGCCGTCTGATAGCGGATGTAGAGATCCAGGTCGGCGCGCACGCAGATTCCTTCTCTGCCGGTGGCGATATTTTCGTCCGTGCGCGGCTGCACCAGCAAGCAGGCTTCCTGAAGGCGAACGGCGCGCTCCGAGGTCCAGGTGTGGCGGACCATTTTGGCGACCAGTTCGCGTTCCACATCGTCAGCCGGCTGTTCGGCTTGCATGTAGCGCTCGAGCAGGTCATCGTACTCGGACTGGCTTTCACATTCGAGCACTTTGAAGGCGCCGCACAGGCCGTGCTTGCGGCCGTTTTGGGAGACCTTTTCCCGGCCTGTTTCCGTGCGGGGCCCGGTACTTTTTTGCGCGTTGGCGCGGTTGGCTGCGAGCTGAGATTTAGAAGGCATTCGTTAGTTCTTAGTTAAAGGACCAAGAACTAAGAACTGCTTAGCGGCTCCCGGTAAGTGGAAGCAGGGGCAAGGAGATCGGGTTTTCGGCTATTGTTGTGAACACGATTCCGCGACCCTGCGGGTCGCGCAGTGGCGGGGATCAAAAAGGGCGCGAGCATGGAGGAAACTGATAAGGTCGCCCAGCGAATCGAAGGCCGGTCGTGCGTTGGCGCCTACAAGGAGTCCCACTTTTCGTGATCGCGTTTCCAGTCGAAGGCTGGCGTGCGCTTTCCGGGTTCAGCTTTAACTCGCGCTGTACCTCGCACGCGAAATTCGACAACTGCAGCTTTGTTACCGTAATATTGCCCGACGCGATCGGCTGCATCAGTTTCTCGCCGGTCCGTATCACCCGTGTTCGGTCTACACCCTTTATGGCTTGTGCCAGACCTGCACGGTAATTGAACCCGGTTTCTCAATGACATATGGCTTCAATGCCCAAGGGTTCTTCTTGACGCCGGTGAGGTATTGGAGATAGTGCACTTGTTCGTCCTGCAAATACGTGTTATTGAAAAGGCTGGCGAAATTCATAGCCTTGGCCTCCTGCGTGTCCTTATCCCGACCCGTCATCCTGCCCCTCATAGGTTGCCAGATCATCGCGTAATCGGACCGTGCTGTTTTATTGGCTGCAGAGAGTGCTCTCATCACCAGCATCCCGCGGTAGATATCAATTAGTTGCTTAAACTGATCTTCCTTGATGGGCTTTACGACGGTCTTCAATTTTTGGGAAGGGTTGACATTCGTCTGACGCTTGAAAAAATCTGTAACATCGCTGCCCAGCTTGTTCTTATATGTTTGCCGCAGCTCGAGTGAGGATGTCCCCGGTTTAGTTGAAGGTTAGAGGCGGCGGTGGCGGCCGGTTCGTTAGAATCGATTCGCCAAAAACAATCCTTGGAAAGGACACCACCGCCGTGAAGAAACCGTACCATATCGTGAGCCGGGAGGCGAAGAGCGCATCGGCAGCAGTGGAGGAGTTTGCGAAAGCCAACGGGCAGATTCTTCTGCCACTAGTGGAACTGATCACCCAGGCGCGAATCGCTGTCGATGAAGTGATCGACAGCATTGGCCGGCAAACCATCGAGACTATTTTGAGTTTGAGCGCTGAGGAAGTGGCCGGACCGCGCACGCCGGGCAAGAACAGCGGTGACATTCGCTGGCATGGGTCGCAGAAGGGACGGGTCAGTCTGGCCGATCGTCAGATCAAAGTGAGACGTCCACGGCTTCGCCACAAGCAGAAGGGTGAAGTGGGCGTGCCAGCATACGAATCGCTGCAAGAGAACAGCGCGACGGCCCAGCGGATGATGGGCGTCCTGCTGCGCGGTGTTTCCACACGCGAATACGCAGAAGTGCTGCCCGAGATGGCGGAAACAGCGGGCGTGTCGCGTAGCAGCGTCAGCCGCCAGGCGATCGAAGGGAGCGTCGAACAACTCCGTCAGTTGCGTGAGCGGCGCTGGGACGAAGCCGATCTGCTGGTGCTCTACATCGACGGCCAGCGCTTTGGATCGCATCACGTGATCAGTGCCGTGGGGGTGGATCGCGCCGGAGCCAAGCACGTGCTCGGGATCGAACTGGGAGCCACTGAGAATGCCGCCGCGGTGAAGCAGTTATTCACCAACTTGCGCGATCAGGGCTTACCAACCAACCGGAAGTACCTGTTCGTGATTGACGGGGCGAAAGCGTTGCGAGGAGCCATTGAAGAGGTCTTCGGCTCGGATCAGCCCGTGCAGCGCTGCCGCAATCACAAGATGCGGAATGTGATCGACGAGCTCCCGAAAGAACAGCGTCCACAGGCTATGAACCTGATGCGAGCCGCTTGGCGCGTTCATGACGCTGAAGAAGGAGTAAAACGTCTGGAGCAACTGGCGCGCTTCCTCGAGCAGGAACATGAGTCGGCGGCCAGAAGCTTACGCGAGGGCGTGGCGGAGATGTTCACCGTGCAACGGCTGCAGCTTCCGCCTTCGCTGTATAAATGCCTCGGCACTACGAACGTGATCGAGAGTCCTCAAAGCGGCGTGCAAAAGAGAACCCACAATGTCACGCGCTGGCGCGATGCCGGCATGGTCGAACGCTGGGCCGCATCGGCTTGGCTACTCACTGAAAAACACTTCCGAAAGGTCGTCGGTCATCGAGATCTTTGGGCCCTGGCCGTTGCCCTTGGAAGAGAACACAAACCCAACGCCTCCTCTGAGAAGGTCGCGTAACATGAAACTCAGCCGCCCTGACCTTCAACTAAGTTCGGGACACCCTCGCTCGAGTTGTGTCAGCTCCCAAATCTCGCAGACATTCTTGGCGTCAGGTGCGGTCAAATTCCACTGCTTTTTCGCGGATTCTGTCGTCTCAAAATACGATTTGTATGGTGCCATACCTTATGCCCTCCTATTTAGTAATCCCTCGTAACAGCGGCAATGCAGTTCAGGCCGGCGCCCCAATCGCTGCTGCCGCATTGCCCTTGAGCGTGAATCCCCATCGCACAAGCTCCTGGTTGGTCAATCCTTGTAATTTGGAAACGGGCTCGCCGGTGCGGGCATCGAGAAACGCAATCAAGCCGTTTCGATGATCGTCGCAAGTGTTTGCTTTGAGCCAGTTTTTATCACGGATTCCGGCCGCCATGAGGAATACCATAACCGCCCCCATTCCGACCAGATCGTCATCCTTGAATGCCGCGAAGTAGCCGTTTTTCTGCTTGCTGTGTGCGTTGAGCTCCGTGATCAACGTGTTGCGCTTATCATTCGCGGAGATTGCATTTAACTCGTTCTCGGTCCGCCACTTCCCAGCAAGCAGTATACCCGGAATCGTCATTTCGATCGGCGACGATATATTCAAAGGAAATAGATAAGGCTCCATCTCCAACAGGAAATTGCGCGACTTTATCCGGCGAGGATCGTTTGTAAGCTCATAGTAACGCAAGCCGATGCCGATGATAAGGTCCTCGTGGTTCCCGACGATGCCGCAAATGCGAGGTGCTTGGATCGTAGTGTAAGTCAATTGTTCGCCATCTTCGCCGCGTCCATAGTATTTGCCGGGGGCAGGAAAGCGCCTGCCCCTGCTGGTTCTGAATGCGAGTTGACGGACCACCGCTCTATATCCGACTTCGATTGAAGTAATGTCCTCATCGAAAGGTAAAGGTCCGACAGTATCGTTATGCTCACCGTGACGCCAGCCGGCCCAGGGCGTTTGTTTCCGATGGCCGTCCGTAAGCTCGTACGTCACGCGCAAGCCGTCGATATTAATACCGTGGTTCACTTCAATTGTCACGATACGCTTGGCTTTCTCGTCAACATCGTAGCCAAACTGATTTGTGTTCTTTGGAAGCCCTAAGATTGAGGTAGTTTGGAGCTCCAGGTGATCCTGGAAGTAGTTCTTCAAAAGCTTGAGGCATTTAGCCCGCAGATCGTCGTCCAGATAGTCGATGATCGGCACAAGCGACTGAGCATTAAAACCTATGAATCTCCAATTTAAGTACTTTGCGACTGTTGGGATCCAGTTCTCCGGTGATGTAAGCGCCGAGTTACCACCGATGAGCTTAAAAAATAGCGAGCTTGCCTGGCTGATGGCAATCTTCTTTTGGTCATTAGTGAGGCTGTGGCCCACGCTTCCGCCCGCTTCAACATCAACGCCATCAGCCTTTCCCCGCGCTTCGGTCGCGAGTTGAAATGCCACTTGTTCCTGCTCTGCGGTGAAGGAATCGTCCAGCCTCTTATCAGTCCAGTAGTTGAGGCGGCCTCCAAGCAACATGTCGCTCGCGAAGAATTGGCCGTACCTTTCAAGGACGCTGAGCAGCTTTTCTGCTCGAGCCCCGGCCTGAGGCGCATTGACGGCTTCCCTGATTTTGTCAACAAACTCGGAAATAAGTGAGATTTTGTCGTCTTTGAACACTACACGGGCTTTGGGAATGATATGACTGTACGATTTGTGTTCGGTGACCAGTCTCCTGTCGGACCGGGTTGCGACAGCGTTCCGATACGAACTTTCCATCCGGAAAATTCCCGGCATGCCGACATCCGCGGTTCCTTCAGTCGTGGTCGTCCTATGAAGCCGGGATATATGCTCGTTGTACTGAAAGCTAATGTTAGTTATGCGATTCGCATCGGGAGGTTTCACCTCAACTTCCGTACACTGCACTGCATCATAGGGCGCCCGCACAAGGTCGCCGTTATCGACAAAGGCCGCGGTTAATCCGTACTTCTTGTTATTGAGGTTTATCCGATTTTCCTTCAGAAGATTTCTCACCTGACCGATCTTCATCGCGGTCACCTTGTCTTCCCTAACGGGTTTTCCTTCCTTCAGGCCGTCTGCGAGACCTACATGGTCGTCCGCCCATTCATACTCTGGAATCTCGATTGGGGTGAGAGAACCTCCATTGAAAAGCTTGTCATTGGACTGGGCAGGCCTGGAGACCTCGTCGTCGTCTTTGGGATCGCTGCCGGCGTTGGATTCTTCATCGGCTACGAAATCGTCTCCGATTTTGGGTTCGCCATCGGCTACGAAATCGTCTCCGATTTTGGGTTCGCGATCGGCTACGAAATCGTCTCCGATTTTGAGTTCGCCATCGGCTACGAAATCGTCTCCGATTTTGGGTTCGCGATCGGCTACAGGATTACCGCCGGCCTTCGGATCGCGGTTAGCTTTCGGATCTGGTTTCTTTTTGGGATCAGATTTGGCGGGATTTTTGCTTTCCACTTTTGCAATCTTTATACCTGGGCTTTTGGGGTCGCCGGTGTACTCGATTTCTTCTACCTTCGTGCTTTGTTCGAATTTCGAAGCGATAGATTTGCCGTTCTTATCGAGAAAGGCATCGTCTTTCGTCATCCAGGTCCCCAGACGTATTCGGATCGCAACCAACCTCGCTTTGAGGTCCAGTTCCTTTGAAATCACGTCTTTGGTAGTAGCATTCGTTATGCGGATTTTCGGCATATCGTCCTTTGTCGCGGCCTTCGCGGTATGGTGCGGCGGCGAAAGCCATGCGAATCTGTCCAAACTTGAATCTTTTCGGGTCTCCAGGCTGTAAAGCGCATGCAGCGGGAGATTGAATTCTGCAAGTCAATTCTAAAAGTGTTCTCTTTTTTTAGAAATTGAAGGATGTTCGTATAAAAATATGGTACTCCTGCCGAGTTCGCAGATGCCTCGCCCTTATGCATCGGCCTGATTTCGGCGATCCAGGGGTTATCGGGAACTCAAGGGCGGGCGCTCTCGCCAATCGATGGCGGAGCACATGAGAGGCGGCCACCTTTGTGGGCAGGCTCGAACACCAACTCCGGAGTGAGCCTCGAGCATCGAAGCGTACGCTCGCTCGAGCGGTAGTTGCGGACTGGGAGAAGAAAGAACAGTGCAAATGCGGGCTATTTGATATCGGGGCTCAACATAAATATACCGGCGCACAGCCACTTTGAAGGTCGCAAATGTCCCCCTGTGGCCGATCTTGAACGGAATCGCAGTTCAAAGCAGTTCATTTACTGGTCTATGCTGAAGAACTCAACGAATCCATCCACTATAAACATGATTGGTTTCTCCGACTAACCGGCTGGCCCCCTCGCGAATACCTCAGCAGTGCTAATTGACGCGCTTCAGCTCTTCCGCCAATCCGCTGATTCCCTTGCGGCGATAGATATCCGCCAGGCGCTGTTGTTCGGGCGAGGTTGCGAGTGCGCGCCGGAGCACTGGGTCCGTGGTCGCCTCGGTGATATCCGCGCGGGTAGGGATCCACAGCTTGCCATCCGCGAACTCAACATCATTGACGAACGCCATCAGTGCGTTAATCACCATCGGCTGGCCTGTAGGATGAGAAAAGCGCAAAGTAGCCGGCTCCCTCATCGTCCCGGTCTCGATCGGAGCCAGTTGCAAAGTCGCGGGTAGCGAGCCCGCCAGAAAATCGCGTCCACGCTCGTCGCGCACGATCCAGCCCATTTCAATTGCGCGCACCGTTTTCTGCGATGTGTTCCTCACCTCGATTTGCGGCGCCCGCACCTCGTCGCCTGCCACTTGTGCATCTCCGCTCATCGGTTGTACCGGCTCGCTCGGAAAACGAACTGTGCCAACGCTGAGCGACTGCTCTCGCGCCAGCCTAGTCCGCGCATCGCGCAGCAATTCCAGCCCAAGCTGCTGTGGATTCAGATCCTCGAGACCAAAGTTCAGCTCCTCGCGCAGCTCGGAAAGTTTTCCTGTATCGAGCAGCTTGGCCAGATATCTCCGGTCGCGTCGCGCCTCGAGCTCATAAACCATCAAGGTGCGGCGCGAATTCAGCTGATCTGGCCCGTAATACGAAAGATCCGTAAACAGCGCGCAATCGAGCGCCACCTGCACCAGGGCGCCATCTGTTCTCGCGACATTGAACGGCCGCAGTAGCTCCATGTCGATCCGCACTGGAAAAACTTGCCCTGGGAGAACGTCCAAGCTCGGAACCGTCACAGATCCTTTGCCCGCCGGCGTCAGGTCCTGGGCCTCCACGCGCAAGGTCAGGCCGGAAATTATCTTATTGCCGGTATTGCGCAGCAGCAGAGAAGCATGCAGATCCAACGCCATCGATACGCCGCGTGGCCGGAACGTCGTCGGTCCCAGGCTGAACGAGACCGGAAGAACCGGCGAATCGTGCGGGAACTCGATGTCCAGATAGCGTCCTGCGTCGTTCTGGGCTAGGGCGCAAGTCACAGCCGCAAGTCCCAGTAGCAAAAGAACGCCGCATCGTCGGAAGCTACTGCGCATAGACTTTGGTGATGGTGACTTGGCCGGACTGTTCGTCGATATAGCGCGCCGCCACCGCGGAACCGCCCGAAAGCGACAACACCGCCGAAGGCGGATGCATGATCGTCAGCGTCGCGCCCTGCGCCCGAACTGCGACGCCGTCGGGAGTAGCCCGAAGCACGGTCCCGGTTATCTGCGGCCGTTCCAGGCCGACCAACTGCCGCAGCGAAGCCGCCAGATGTTCTGTCTGTTCTTTCGGAATGTGGGTAACCCACCCGGCGACGAATAAGAGCGTCAACGCCGCAATCAGCACGCTGGGCGTAAGCAGGGATCGCCGTCTCCGCACCTTATCGATACATCGCGCGGCGGCAACTCCAACGCCGATGTTGCCCAACATCTCGCGTTCCAGGCGCGACCAGTCCGCAACCGCTTCAAAACCGGTAAGCGTCTCTGAATGCGCTTCCCGCCGCAACTCCGCCCTGGCGGACCGGAATAGCGAAACTTGGCGATCGCATTCGGCGCAGTGCCGCACGTGTCCCCGGATTTGCCAGCGCGACCTCCATCGCAAGTCTCCTGTGGAAAAAAGCGCAAGCGTGCTTGCCGCGGGGTGCAAACTCGTGTCGCTCGTTGGCGATCTCATAACGGCTTCTTCGCTTCCAGGTAGCGCTTGAATTTGATGCGCGCGTTCGCGATGTGCGAGCGTACCGTCGCCATAGAGCACTTCATTTCCGCAGCCACCTGCTCGGCCGGTAAATCCTCGACGTCGCGAAGCAAAAGCGCCATGCGCTCGCGCTCCGTCAGCATCGCTAATCCGCCATCCAGATGCAGCTTGCGTTCTCCTCTCAGCAGCACCTGTTCAGGGCTGTCCATCGCCGACGTGCGTGTTTCGGTCAATTCGCTCACATCGGTAAACGACAGCTTTTTGTTCCGCCTTAGAAAGTCGATCGCGGTGTTCGCCGCAATACGAGAGAGCCAACTTGCCGCTTTCTCCAGATCTTTGAGTTGCGCCTGCCGCTGCAGAGCTTTGATAAATGTCTCTTGCGTCAGGTCCTGTGCATCGTCAACGTTGCCTACAATGCGGTAGATCAGCAGGAAGATACGGCGTAGATTCTGCTGGATAAACTGGGTCTGGGTATCGGAATTGGTCTGAATTTGCGAATCCGAGATAGGAGGAAGAGAATCACTCATCGAGTCCTCCAGCACAGACCCAAAAGCTGACGCAGGAATACGCGCCAGTTCGAAGCTGTGATGACTCGTTGACTGACGCATTCCCTCTAAAGGGAAGACGAGCGGCAGTGGAAAACGTGCAGGACGCCGGCGCCATCGACGTTATCCTAAGTGTATATGAGACCTGTTGCCGTAATTGGCATCGGGAAGACCGCTTTTGGCGCCTTCGCGGACCGCGATCTGCGTTCGCTCGCAGTCGAGGCCGTGACTCACGCGCTCCAAGATGCGAATGTCGGCCCCGGCGCGGTAGAAGCGTTTTACCTGGGTAATTTCGCGGGTCCCGCATTCGTCGGCCAGAACCACCTGGCCCCTTACATCGGTACGGCCGCCGGTTTAGAGGGTATTCCCTGTACGCGCCTCGAGGACGCTTGTGCCTCCAGCGGATCGGCATTCTTTCACGCCTGGTTGGGCGTTGCGGCGGGAGTTTACGATGTCGTGGTCGCGGCCGGAGTCGAGAAAATGACCTCCCAGCCAACGCCTCGCGTTACTGAGATTCTTGCCGGCGCCGGTGACATGTCGGGCGAAGGCCGCGCGGGCGCTACTTTCCCCGCGCTGTTCGCCATGATCGCCCGCCGCCACATGCATCAGTACGGAACAACGCGGGAGCATTTGGCGGCCGTTTCGGTAAAGAATCACGCCAATGGCGCAAAGAATCCTCAGGCGCATATGCGCAAGGTCATCACTCTGGAACAGGCACTCGCCGGTAAGCCGGTGGCGGAGCCTTTAACCGTTTACGATTGCTCGCTGATCAGCGATGGCGCGGCCGCCGTGGTGATCGTCCCTGCCGATGAGGCGCATCGCTACACGTCTCGCGGTGCGCGCGTGTTGGCGGTGGCGCAAACCTCCGATCACGTCGCGCTGGATACAAAGGCCGACATCACAATGTTTCCTTCCGTGAAATCCGCTGGAGAAAAGGCCTACGCCATGGCTGGCCTGGGTCCCAAAGACATTGAATTCGCGGAACTGCACGACTGTTTCACCATCGCCGAAATCGTCGCCAGCGAAGATCTCGGTTTTGTCGAAAAAGGCAATGGCGGACCCTACGCCGCCGCCGGATGCTCCTCCATCAACGGACCCCGCCCCATAAATACCAGCGGGGGCCTGAAATCCAAAGGACATCCCGTCGGAGCTACCGGCGTCGGCCAAATCTGTGATGTCGTCATGCAACTGCGCGGCGATGCGGGTGAACGCCAGATATCCCGTCACCGGATCGGCCTAGCGCAGAACCTCGGCGGCTCCGGCGCAACATGTGTCGTCACCATTCTGGGGGCTTCCTAATGCCGGAATCGCGCGACGGCGTTGTGTACACCGAAACCATCATCTATTCACCGCCGGAACAGTATGCGGCCGATGCGCCGTACCAGATCGCGATCATCGATCTCGCAGCGGGAGGCCGCCAAACCGTTCGCGTGCTTGGAAAAGACCCCCAGGATAGAGCGCGTATCGGCGACCGTGTCTTATTCGTCGAGGAGCGCGACGGTGTTTCGTATTACCGGAAGCCAACACTTCCTGAGGGCGCCGCAACCGAAATAGCCCGTCCTCTCGTCTAATTGCCGAGGCGTTAGCCTATACTCATCGGCGTTCCTGTATGCGTAACGTGGTGAAATCGATCCTGGCACTCGTGCTGCCGTCTTGCTTGCTCTACGCGCAGATCACGTTTACGTCTCAGGGGACGCAGCTCACGCCACAGCTCACCCCTCCTGCCGGCAACACTCCTCCGGATCAGAAATGCGTTCTTCAGGGTCGCGTCATCAATTCACAGACCGGCGAGCCCTTGAAGAAGACCGGCATTCGTCTGGCGAGGCATGGCTCAGGCACCATCGTCATGGTGAGCGGCCCGGGTAGCGGAATACCAATGGGCGGCCAAGGGTATTCGACGGTCTCGGACGCAGACGGCAGTTTCCGGATCGAAGGCATTGAACCCGGCGACTACATCCTGTGGGGACAACGCAGCGGATATCTCAACACGCAGTATGGAGCCAAGCGCCCCATGGCGTTAGGAACCATATTAACCTTGCGTCCCGCCCAGCAGATGACCGACATCAGCCTGGCGTTACTTCCTCAAGCTGTCATTTCGGGGAAAGTGGTCGATGAAGACGGCGACCCCATAAACGGCGCGATGGTTCAGGTGCTGCGCCAGACCTGGGAGCGTGGCAAACTCGCGTATCTACCGCGGAGCGGATCCCCGACCAACGATCTCGGCGAGTTTCGAGCGGCGGATTTAGGACCTGGGAAGTACTACGTCTGCGCGCAGAAGATGAATTTTCAAATGCCAGGCGAAGAGCAGCCCACTGCTCCGGGAAAGCCTGACATTCGTCCCATTCGTACGTGCTATCCCGGAGCGACGACTATCGAGACCGCAACGCCGATCGAGATCACGGCCGGCCAGGACGCGGCCGACACTAACATCCGCATGCAGAGCGCGCAAAGTTATCACGTCCGCGGAAAGGTTGTTGGCAATCTGCCGGCGGGAGAATCGCAGCGTATGAGCGTTTCTATCAGCGCCAGAGACGAGCAAGCCTTCTTCTTCGGCAATCAAACCATCGTCGGCAAAGATCAAAGTTTCGATATAGCGGGAGTCGCGCCGGGATCCTACAACATCACCGTTATGGTTATGGGTGGCGGCATCCGCAACGGCGCACGACAGCCGGTCGATGTTGGACAGGGAGATGTAAACGATCTCATCGTAACTCTTTTTCCGCCCGGCTCTTTGCGTGGTCAGATTCGCCTCGAAGGCACACCGCAGGCCGGCTCGCCCGCTGGCAATCTCGCGAATGTCCACGTGAGTTTATCGCCCGCCGACCAGGGCATGATATTCGGACGCACGCCGAATGCCCAAGCGAAACCCGACGGCAGCTTCACGCTCGAAAGTGTAGCCGCGGGCAAATACTACGTGCAGGTGCACCCTCCCGCGGGTGCCTATCTCAAATCGGTGCATTTAGGGCAGGAGGAAATTGCCGGTAAGACATTGGATCTGACTCAGGGCGTAGCCGGTGAGTTGGACATTGTGTTCCGTTACGGCGTCGCCGAAGTGGACGGCACTCTTCAAGGCGCGCAGAACACCTCCGCTGCCGATGCGTCCTCAACCGGGCAGGCAGCAACGTCCGGTCTCACCGCTTCCGTCGTATTGGTGCCTGACGTTCTGGATGCGAACGGCTCCGGCATGCAGTTCGGAAGCACGAACCAAAACGGCACCTTCACCATCAAGCAGGTCCCGCCAGGTCATTACCGCGCCTACGCATTCGAGCAGATCGATCAGAATCAACTGCAAAATCCGGAGCTTCTGAAACAGCTCGAAGCCATGGGAGCGGAAGTCGAAGTCAACGAGAACGATCGGAAACAGCTGCAGTTGTCGCTGATCTCGGCAGATGACGTTCAGCAACTGCTCACCCGTCTCGGCATCGATTCGTCTCAATAGCCGGCTACTGGATAAAACCGAGCTTCTTCAGATCCGGCTCGGGCGCCGGTTCGTTGAATGCGGCCTGCCCGAACGTTTCTTTTACTTGCCCATTCACCAGCGCCACGCCGAACGGCGGGTCCACGAAAGTAAATGCCTTTCGCAGCTTGTCCACCTCGAGACTCGTTCCCACGTGAAAGTGCGTGTCGTCCATGAAGTCTTTGGCAAACTGAGGATCGTTCGTGGGAATGCCTACGATCTTCGTATTTCCCCAGCTCAGCTTCGACATAAATCTCGCGGCGTCAACACAATGCGAACACTCGGGGTTGTAGAAGTAAAGAAACACTTTGCCCTGGGCAAGGTCCTCCGGCTTGCCATTCACGACAACGGGCGTCGGCACTTGAACGTTGTGACGCTCGGCCGCATTCACCCCGAAACTAGTTGCCGCCAGGACCACCAGCGCGAGCAATGCCACGGCCGGTCCGCGGAACGTCGCGACCCGGCTTGACCAGGCGTAGGCGATCAGACCCAGCAATAGAAACACGCCGTCGCCAACAAAGAAACCCGGCCCTACGCTGCGCTTGATGATCGGAAAACAATTGCACTCGTGGCCAACCAGGACATGGTAGTAGTACGCCACCCAGCAGATAAAGAAGATCATCAGCGCTGAGCCTAGTAAGCCGCCTAGACGTCTGAATCGCGGAACAAAGAGCAAAAAGGCCGCAAACAACTCCAGGGTTCCGAGCGCCGCCGCACCTAGAACCCCCATCCCGGCCGGAACCTGCGCCTGTTCCAGGACTTCTCCCGTCCGGAACGGCTCCAGCACCTTCCAGCCGCCTGAAACCAGGAAAACGATGCCCAGCAGAATGGCCGAAACCGTTGCGGCGATCCTTTTCCAGTGCATGCCATGCTCTGTCATGTTCGATGAAGCAATTTACGTTCCTAATGGTTGCGAACCCGTTACAATGCTAGCAGCCAGTGGCAAAACCCGCTTCCTCACGGTCGCGGTTCTGTAAGTGCATCATTCTGCGGAACCGCGCACGTCAGTAAGCGGCGGATTACGATTTGCGCAATGATCGCACGTCTGTCCCTTCCGTGAAGCCATGCATGAGATTCGTGTGACCGTTCCGGAGGGCCGCGCCAAGGACGTAGCCGATCTCGCGACACGCGCTGGCATTTCGCAGGTGTCGATCTATCCGGTCTTCGTCCACGGACCAAATCAGACCAGGGAAATCGTGAGCGCCGAGACATCCACGCCGTTAGCCAAGAAATTTGTAGATACCGTCCTGACCTCCGCCTGGTTCGATTCCACGGAGTTCTCCATCAGCTCGCGCGAGCTTCGTGCGATCGTCACCAATGCTCATCCGCGCGATGTTACGCGGCCGATGCTCGAGCCGCCCATCAACGTCTTTGAAGATCTATGGCAGCTCAATCACGTCACGATCAGCTATGTCGCGCGCTGCATCGCGGGAGCCATTCTGCTTGCCTACGGTATGCTCGAAAACGATCCGATCACGATCGTCATTTCCGCCTTATTTCTTCCTTTCCTGTCGCAGGTTCTGGCACTTAGCTTCGGAGCCTGGGCGGGCGATCTCAGCCTCGCCAGTCAAGGTCTCAAAGCCCTGTCTGTCAGCATTACCGCTTCGATCGCGGCTGGAATGGTCGTTACTCTGCTGCACGGGCCACCGATGCAGTTTCACAGCTTCATGCCTCCCCTGCCGAGCTTCGCCATCTCGGCGGTGATCGGAGTAACCGCGGGCATCATTACCGCGGACGATGCAGGACGGCGCTACCTGATCGGAGTCGCAGCGGCCATCCAGTACGGCGTGTTTCCCGTCTGGTTCGGCTTTTGTCTGGTAAAGCATTTTCCCGACGCAAGCACTACCTGGACCCGCCTGGAAACCTTCTTTATCAATGTCGCGACCATCACTGCTTTCGGGTTGCTGGGCTACCTGCTTTTGGACATCAAGCGCAAGGACGTGCGAGGATTCGTACGCCAGCGCAGTCACAAGAATACGTAGATTCATCCGGCGCGCCAGCGCTGGCGATCCGCCGGCCATTTCGCGGAAACGCCGGTACTGAAACTGTTCTTCCTTGACGACAGCCGATTGGCATCGATATAATCGACCTCCAGTCATCCAACATTTGAGCGCGACTACCGTCCCCGCCGCCCGTGGGCTTCGGATTGGGGTCCATTGGAGTATTTGGTCATGAGCACACCGAATCGGGCGCGGCTTGCGCCTCACAACCCATCGGCGCCGGTATTACGGCTGTTACGCAGGAGCGCGGCAGTTCTTGCAGCGACGGCCTTTCTGTTCAGTGGTCTGGCCGTAAAGACTCTCTATGCAGCAGACAAGCTGACGGATTCCCAGATCGCCGATGCGAACAAACCCGGCACCATCATGATCTTTACGCGATGGACCAGCCGGGTCGCCGTAGGTCGAGAAGCGATTCGCTTTGATGCTCTCAAACTCTATGCCGCGAAGCAGATAAAGCTGGGTTTGCTGACCCGTAACACAAACGCCATCGTTAAAGCGTTATTTGATGAGCTGCTGAACCATCCCGACAACTATATGGTTCCTTCCGATGACGTGCTCTCGCTGAATGTGACTGCCGCGGGCACTGGCTCTGGATTCATTGTGACGCCCGATGGCTACATCGTGACCAATGCGCACGTCGTGTACGACGATCCCAACGATCTGAAACGGGAAATCGTAATGTATTGGGAATCGAACGAGCTCGAAAAGCTGTTCGAGCTGGATTTCCAGGATTTCAAAAAGAATTTTGAGGGACTCGCAGCCGTCGGCCCTCAGGCGATTGAAGATCGCAAACAGGATTTCATCAAAGCGGAAATGAATTACTACTACACGAACATGCGGATTCTGAACACGAAGACCGACGTGTACGCGCTGATGGGAATCGCTGTTCCCGGTCTGCCGACGCAGCCGAAAGGCATTCCGTGCGACATCCGGAAGGTTGGCGAGCCTGTGACCGGCAATGGCAGCGGCAAGGACGTGGCGATCCTCAAAATTGAACAGAACAATTTACCCACTGTTCCCGTCGGCGATGACAGCTCGATGAGAGTGGGCGATAGCGTCGTTGTTTTGGGATATCCCGGAGCTGCGGAAATTAACAAGCAGCAGATGGGTGTGGAATCGACGCTCACACAGGGCGACCTCAGCGCCAGAAAGACAATGCCGGGCGGCTGGCAGGCTCTTCAAACCAGCGCCGAAATCAATCACGGGAACAGCGGCGGACCGGCATTTAACGACCACGGTCAAGTCATCGGCATCGCTACTTTTGGCCCCTCGGAGGAAGGTGTTCGGGGCATTAATTTCCTGGTCCCTATCGGCGTCGCCAAGGAATTCCTCAATGAGCTGAACGTTAAGCCGCAGCAGAGCCGGCTCTCGCAGCTCTTTGAAGAGGGAATCACCAGCATGAACAAGAACTGCTATAAGGGTGCGCTGGAAAAGTTCAAAGAGATCAGCGATCTTAGCCCCGGTTTTCCGTTCGTCCAGGACAAGATTACGCAGTCGCGGAACGCCATCGATCAAGGCTTGGACCGTTGCTGGATGCCGAATACCACCTACATCGTCGGCGGAGTGGCGCTGTTGCTCCTGATCCTCACAGCTGTCTTTCTATTGATGCGTAAGCGCGCTCCGGTAATGGAGGCGGCCGGCGTAGGACCGATTCCTGGACCAGTCACTTTGGTGGACGCCAATCTGCACAAGGGTCCGCCCGAAATTCCCGCAAGCGCGAGTTTCGGCAGTGTGCAAGGCATTGGA
Organism: uncultured Acidobacteriaceae bacterium; assembly: GCA_963722935.1. GTDB lineage: Bacteria > Acidobacteriota > Terriglobia > Bryobacterales > Bryobacteraceae > Bog-105. The sequence continues at coordinate 1,622,400 of CAVROY010000008.1, forward strand.
GGCCCGGTAGCAGGAAAGCGCTTTGAAGTCACAAAACAGGGTTTGCTGATTGGTCGCGATCCCACCAAGTGTCAGATTGTGGTGAACGACGACGCAGTTTCGAAAGAGCATGCCTGGATCGTTCCGGTGGACGGCGCAACAGTCGTCATCGATCGCGGCTCGACGAACGGCACGTTCATCAATTCTCCCGATTCCCCGAAGATCAGCAAGGTTCGTCTGCATAACGGCGACAAGATTTTTATAGGTAAGGCCGCCGCTACCTTTACGTACTATAGTAGTTAACCTTTTTATTCTATTTGCGGAGATTCACATGGCCAAATTCTGCGCCAACGGGCATCAAATGGAAGATTCCTGGGAGGTCTGCCCCTACTGCCAAAAGACGGGCTATGCCGGCACAGGACTGGGAAAGACACGCGCCGAAGATACGCCCACTTTAACCGCGCCCGCCTCCACCGTTCCGGCAAGTGGTCCCCGAAAAACCGTCCTTCTCTCCCAAAAATATAAGTCGCCCGTGGTGGGCTGGTTTGTCGCGCTCGATGGCCAACAGAAAGGCGAGGATTTCCGCCTGCGCGAAGGCCAGAACACCGTCGGATCGGATGGGGGTTGCGATATCGTTTTGACCGATTCCACCATTTCAGCCAAGCATGCCAGTCTTCGCTACAAGGAAGGGAAATTTATTCTGACCGATCTCGATTCCAGCAATGGGTCTTACCTGAACGATGGAACTGACTCGGTCGCGCGCGAAGAACTGAAGGACAACGATATCGTCCGCTTCGGAGATGTCCGGCTGAAGTTCAAGTGCCTTTGAGCGGATCTGGTGGTGAGCGGTAATGCAGATTCGACCCGGGCTTGAGTTGGCGAATGTTACGGACATCGGCTGTGAGCGGGAAAATAACGAAGATTATTTTTGCTATTGGGAACCGCAAAACGATGACGAGTTCCTCAAAAAGGGCCGCCTCGCTGTTGTGGCCGACGGCATGGGTGGCGAAGAAGGCGGAGAAGTCGCCAGCCGCCTCGCGGTCGATTCCGTTCGCAACACCTACGTGTCTCCGCTCGAGAGCGATCCGCACGAATCTCTGATTCACGCATTTAAGGCCGCTCACGATGCCATTCTGGCCGCCGGACGCGAGCGTCCCGATCTGCAGGGCATGGGAACCACGTGTACCGCCGTGGCCATTACCGGGCAGCATGCGCACGTGGCGCACATCGGCGACAGCCGCCTGTACCTGATTCGCGGATCGTCGATTTCAAAACTCACTAACGATCACACCGCCATCAATAAAATGATCGAGCAAGGCATCATCACGCCCGATCAGGCCGCCACGCACCCTCAGCGGCATATCCTCACAGCCGCTCTCGGCGCGAGCCGCGATGTGAGTGCGGATTTTTCCCCCGCCCCCATTCCGCTTCAGGCCGGAGACGTGCTCGTGCTTTGTACGGACGGCCTTTGGGGCCAAATCACCGATGAGGAACTGCTTTCCATCGTTCGTAGCAATCCGCCGACTGCCGCCTGCAAGGAACTGGTTCAGCTCGCCAAGACTAGAGGCGGTCCCGATAACATTACGGTTCAAATCCTCCATATAGAAGGTGAGCGGAACCAATCTGCGCTGACCAACGGTAATTGAAATGCTCGGAACCCAGGTTGCTCATTACGCTTTCAAGGAAAAGCTGGGACAAGGCGGCATGGGTGTGGTTTACAAGGCAATGGATCTGAACCTGGATCGGCTGGTAGCTATCAAAGTTCTGAATCCCGAGCTGGCGAGCGATCCCGGGTTGGTGGGCCGCTTCCGGCACGAAGCCAAAGCGCTTGCGAATTTGAGTCATGTCAACATCGCAACCCTTTACTGCTTGCAAGAGGCGCACGGCCAATATCTGATGGTCATGGAATATCTGGAAGGCAATCCCTTCGATCGTTGGATCAAAGAGCATGGGCGGATTCCATGCGCCGAAGCGATTCGCGCTTTTAAGCAGGCCTTACTCGGCATTGGATTCGCGCATCGCCGCGGCATAATTCACCGAGATATCAAGCCGAGCAACATAATGTTCACTCGCAGCGGCATCGTGAAGGTGATGGACTTTGGCATTGCGAAGGTCCTGGGAGCCGAGCGCATGACCCGCTCCGGCGCGCAGATGGGCACGCTCGCCTATATGTCGCCCGAACAGATTCAGAACGGGGACATGGACGCCCGCACAGACATTTACAGCTTGAGCGTCACGCTGTTCGAAATGCTCGCAGGACAGCGTCCGTTTGCCGGCTCGAGCGGCTTCGAGCTGATGTCTGCACATCTGCATGCGCCGCCGCCACGGCTGAGCCGCTTCTGCCCCGAGCTTTCAAAGCCTCTCGAGGATGTCGTACTGAAAGGGCTCGAGAAGAGACCTGAAGACCGGTTCCAGACAGCCGAAGAATTCGGTGCGGCGTTGGAGCGCGCAGATGCCCCGGCGCATCGAATCCCGCCCGCAGTCAAAGCCGTCCCCAAAGCTATGGCAGCCGCAGCCGGGGCCGCTTCACCGGCCAAGCATGTTGCGCCGCCTCGACCTGCAGTCCGAAGCGCCTCGCCGCCCAATAAAGGGGTTCATCGGCCCCCCGCCGTCAAGCCGGCAGGCCGCCGTCCAGCTCCTGTGAAAGCTCTTCGTAAGGGACGCAGCAGTCCGCTTGCATTTCTCTCGTTGACCTTCGGCCTGGCGGTTGTATCCGCACTGCTGATCGTCGGCCTGCGCCGGGAAAGTGTCGCCATGCTGCTCGCTTGCGCCGTGCTGCTCTATTTCCTCCCGATTTTGGTCGCCGCCATGCTCCTGAAGCGCAACGGCGCCGCAGTGGTGAAGCTGAACGCGCTGCGCGGCTGGACGGGCATTGGCTGGATTGCGGCCATGAAAGAAGCTCTTACCGACGACGATTAGCTTCAACCGCGGCGTGTTGATGCATTAAAAAGGAGACCGGAATGATTGGGACAACCATCGGAAACTATCGAATTGAATCCAAGCTCGGCGAGGGAGGTATGGGCGTGGTCTACAAGGCCATCGACATCAACCTGGACCGCATCGTCGCGCTGAAGGTTCTCTCCGCCGATCTTTCCCGTGATCCGGGCCTTCTCGAGCGGTTTCGTGCCGAAGCCAAGGCGCAAGCGCATCTCAACCACACCAATATCGCTTCGCTCTACACGCTGCTCGTCATCGACGGTCAAACCAGCATCGTGATGGAGTACTTGGAAGGAGAAACCTTCGATGAAATGCTTCGTCGCCGCGGTTTAATTCCCTCCGAGGAAGCTGTGCCGCTGTTCCGCCAGGCGTTGCTCGGCATCGGTTTCGCCCATCGCATGGGTATCGTTCACCGCGATATCAAACCCAGCAACATCATGCTCAACAAGTATGGCGTCGTCAAGGTGATGGATTTCGGTATCGCCAAGGTGCTGGGCGGCCAGCGCCTGACCCGAACCGGCACTCAGGTCGGAACCGTGATGTATATGTCGCCCGAGCAAATCCGCAACCGCCCCGTCAACATCCGTTCCGACATCTACTCATTGGGCGTAACTCTGTACGAATTGATCACCGCTCACTTGCCATTTGAAAGCGAGAGTGAGTTCCAGATCATGTCCGATCACGTCAGCACGCCGCCACCGCCGCCCACCCGCCACTATCCATATATTCCGCGGGGCATCGAGCAGTGCGTTCTGAAAGCCCTTGAAAAAGATCCTGACGCACGTTTTCAAACGGTAGAAGAATTCGGCTCGGCCCTCGAGCATCCCGAAGGAATTGAGCAGTGGCTGATCGCTCATCCCGCGCGACACGCGCCTGCGGTTCAGCACACTGGCGGAACGCCGCCGCCTTTGAGCGTGCCTCCGCTAGGCGCTACGGTTTTCACGCCCACGCCTGCGCCGCACTCGGCAACGCCGCCCGCGCAGCAGTATACGCCTCCGCCCAGCCATCAAATATCCCCGGGGGGCCCGCAGACCCCTCCGCCCGGGCCGCAAACCCCTGCGCCGATGGGCCGCACCGTCGTGCAGAGCGCCGGCACTGGGCTGCCCGCGGAGACTCCGCCGCAGACCTCCGTTTCAAGGAAGAATTTTCCGTTGATTGCTGCGGCCGCGGCTGTATTACTGATTGCTGCCGGAGTCGGGGCCTACGAACTGTTCAAGCCCAGTCCCAAGCCAATCATTGGCCACAACACTTCCGGAGGAGGTGGGACCGTTAACTCTCCACTCGGCAACACGTCGAGCAATACGCCGGACGTAACGGTGAGTCATACCAACACTGCGCCTTCTGCGGCTTCATCGACGGCGGCGCCGAATTCGCTTTCCGACATTCTGCCGCCTCCGGAAACGAAGACTGCTTCACCCGCAAAAGACACCAAACCTCCTGAAACTCCGCCTGTCAAGCCGCCGCCTCAACGGCCGGAGCAGCCGACCGCCACGCCGCTCGAAGCGGTTCAGAACTTCGCCTTTGCGCTCAACGGCGGCCGTCTGTTCAGGCCACGAACCAACAGCGCTTTCTTCTGGGCCAAACAAGCCGAGCAGCGTGGCTATCCGCAAGGTTCGCAGTTAGAAGGCACCCTTGTCGCGACCACCGTTGCACAAGTGCAAAGGCTCAGGCAAGCGCGAAATCTCGGCGCTGCCTCCATGCTGATGACCCAGGCCATGGAAGCGTTTCCCAACGCGCCCGAGATCCAGCAACTAAACGCCGCCGCGCAAAACGACAGCCAAAATCAATACGCGGCTCAGCAGCAACAGCAGCTCCAGGCCCAACAGCAGGCGCAGGCCGCGGCTTTAGCCCGGCAGCAGGTGGAAGCGCAGCAAAGAGCCCAGCAGATACGCCAGCAGGCACAACAGCAACAACAACCGATGGTACAGGGCGCCCGGTTTGTCGTACAGCATCGCCATCTTGCCTTCGGTGACCGCCTCAACACATCTTTTTGCATGGGTACGCTGTCCATAGCGCCCGATGGTCTGATCCGGTATGACTGTTTGCAGAGCCAGGATTCCCGCTGCGAGCACGTCAGTTTTTCCGCTCTTGATTTGAAGCAAGCCAAAATGAACCGTCAAGGCGGTCTGCATCTCGCGACGCGCAATATGGGCAACTGGGATTTCTATGGCGCGCAACAACAGCTACAAGGAGCGATGCAAGCGATTACACAAGCCATGAGCGGGAATCACTAACGAGACTTGGGCTTAAGCCTCTTCCAGGCGCTTCGCCTTTTGCCATAGCTCTTCCATCCGTTCGAGCGGAATATCGGGCAGCGTCGCTCCCGCCGCAGCGGCTTCGCGCTCCACGTGCGCAAATCGTCTGCGAAATCGTCCATTCATTCTGCGCAGCGCCTGTTCCGGGTCCACTTTCAAAAATCGCGCCAGGTTTACCAACGTGAACAACAGATCCCCAATTTCGTCTGCGATGTGCTCCCGATCTCCGGCTTCCCGCGCGCGAGCCAGCTCTTCTGCTTCTTCCTTTAGTTTGTCGATTACTCCGCCGATCTCGGGCCACTCGAAGCCGAGGCTTGCCGCGCGATTGCCGATTTTTTCCGCTTCGACCAGTGCCGGTAAATTGCGCGGTACGGCATCCAGCACAGAGCCCTCGGCAGCCGTTCCCTGCCCGGCTTTCTCCTGATTCTTGATTTCGTCCCAGCGCTGTTTGACGTCTTCGGCTGTCTCCGCCGTGGCATCGCCGAATACGTGCGGATGCCGCCGAACCAGCTTCTGGTTAATTGCATCGAGCGAATCGGAAATCGTGAACAGACCTTCTTCGGCAGCCATTTCCGCCAGGAAAACGGGCTGCAGAAGCAAGTCTCCCAGTTCCTCTGACAGGGCCGACCAGTCGCGGCGGTCAATCGCGTCCATCACCTCATACGTTTCTTCGAGTGTGTAAGACGGTATCGTGTCGAACGTCTGTTTGCGATCCCACGGGCACCCTCCTGGAGCGCGCAACCGCGCCATCACTCTGACCAGCTCACTGAACTTTTCTCCAGCCGCGCTAAACCGATCGTTCACCGATGTTCCTGATCTGAATATAACGGCCCGACTATAGCGATCCGGCGCAGCGCGACCACGATGCCCCGAAAACTCTTCCCGAAGAAAGATTTAACCAAACGGTTGACTTCTTACGAAGAGAACGGTAACATTCAACCGAATGGTGAAATCTCTCCATCACGATGAGGCATCGCAGCTCGACGCTGTTTTTCACGCGCTGTCGGACGCGACGCGGCGAGCGATCCTGCGGGATGTTGCAGCACGGGAAAAAACGGTCGGGGAGATTGCCCAGCCCTATCGCGTTTCGTTGGCAGCAGTTTCGAAGCATTTAAAGGTTCTCGAGAAGGCACGGTTGATCAACCGTCAAAAAAGGGGAAGTTTCCAGTTCGTGAGGGTTAACGCGGCACCGATGAAAGAGGCCGAGCGCTGGTTGTCGTATTACGAGAAGTTTTGGAACCAGCAGCTCGATGCTCTGACTCAGCTTTTCAAAGAGAAGAAAAAAAGGAGCAAATCATGATTTCGAAATCAAAGACGATCGAATTTACCTTCAAGCGAACGATACCTGCGAGCCCGCCGCAGGTGTTCGATGTGTGGCTAGATCCGAAGAGCCCAGGGAACCCATGGCACAAAATGGACAAGCTGATCTTCGATCCCTCGGTGGACGGGCTTTTTTATCGCATGCACGTCACCGACAGCCAGGAGTTGCCCCATTACGGCCGCTTTACGGTTCTCGACCGGCCACGGAAGATTCAGCACACTTTGATGTCGCGACACACAGGCGGATTCGAGTCGGTCGTGACCCTCACGTTTGAGGCGCAGGGAGAGGACACTCTGCTCGCGCTTCACCACGCGAACATCCCCGATGACGAACTGGGTCGGATGCATGAGCGCGGTTGGGAACACTATTTAGGACTCCTCGTGGATAGCTTTTCGCATACGCGCGGAGAGCATGCGTGCCATTGACCGCCTAACAACCACATCAAAGGGAGCGCACCTTTCTTACAAAGGAGAATTGTGAAATACATACCGATGACGTTGTTTTTGGCTATGGCAGTTGCCGTAAGCCCCGCAATAGCCCAGGAAAAATCAACCATAACGGCAGCGGAAACGGGTCCTGCACGGGCAGTCCGCGTGGAAGGGACGATCAAGGCCCCCGTCTCCGAGGTGTGGCGCGTCTGGACCACGTCGCAGGGTGCCGAAGAGTTCTTTGCGGAGAAGGCGAACATCCGGGTGGCAATCGGCGGACCCTATGAAATCCAATTTGACCCCAAGGACGAGCGGTCGGGGACCAAGGGTTTGAACATTCTGAGTTACGCACCCGAGGAAATGATTTCGTTCCAGTGGAATGCACCGCCGGAAATGCCGGAGGTGCGCAACGGCGGAACCTGGGTTGTCGTGCAAATGCGGCCGGAAGGGGCAGACCGGACGCGCGTCACGGTGACGCATCTGGGCTGGAAGGAAGGTCCGGAGTGGGACCGGGCGTATGTGCACTTCACGCGCGGGTGGAGCGACCTAATGAACCGCTTGGAGCGGCGCTTCATCGTCGGACCGATCGACTGGAATAAGGAACGAATGATGTACCAGGAGTCGAAGGAAAGAAAACCATAGACCCAAAGCCATTCGTCCAGCCACTCGCTTAGATAGTGCGGCGACACGATGAAAGCGCCGGCCGCTTCGAAGCGTCTACATTTCATAAGATAGGTTTTGATATGGCAGACACCAGCGATTTCCCCATGCCGCCCGCGAATTTTCTGTTTCTGGTTGAATCGATTCTCATGCAGGCGCAAGTTCAGCTTGGCCTGTTGCATTTCGGGGAGAAGGAGGAAAAACCGGAAGTCAATCTGCCGCTCGCTCGCCACTCGATCGATCTCCTCGGAATGCTCGAAGAGAAAACGCGAGGGAATCTGAGTGTCGAAGAGCAGCGGCTGCTCGAAAACGGGCTGACCGAGTTGCGCTTCCGCTATATCCAGGTGAGCGACGAGCATGCGCGGCAAGAGTGCACCTGATTCCGGCAGCGAAGAAAAGAAAGAGAACGAACCGCGCATCATTACAGCAGACGGCGGCAAGGGATCGAAAAGCGGGTAAATGCTCGACGAATTCGAGCATGCGTCCATCCTTGTGCTGGGATCGGGAACCAGCGTGGGCGTGCCGATGATCGGCTGCCGCTGCAACGTTTGCACCTCCACCGATCCTCGCGATAAACGGCTGCGGCCTTCCGTCCTCCTGCGGTTGGGTGAGCGGCGGGTTCTGATCGATACATCACCCGATTTCCGGCATCAGGCGCTGCGCTTCGGAATCGATCATGTGGACGCTATTCTGTACACGCACTCCCATGCCGATCATATTCTAGGGTTAGATGATGTTAGGCCATTCAACTTCTTGCAAAAAGAGGAAATCCCCATCTACGCCTCAGCCGAGGCCTGGGCGGTTATCGAGCGCACGTTCCAGTATGTCTTCGATTCCACGCCAAGCGAATCGAGCCGCCCGCGTTTGACCCCGCACCTGTTTGAAAACGATCCAATTTGCGCCGCCGGCGTGATCTTTCAGCCCATCCGCGCGGCGCACGGCCGCGGCACGGTTCACGGCTTTCGGTTCGGCGATTGCGCCTATCTCACCGACCATAGCGATATTCCCGCCGAGAGCCTCCAAAAGCTGGCAGGACTCGATGTTCTTTTTCTGGACGCTCTTCGACACAATCCACACCCGACTCATTCCACGGTCGAGGAATCGCTCCGCACTGTAAGGGAGCTCAAGCCCGAGCGTGCGTACTTCACCCACATCTCTCACGACCTGCTCCATTCAGCCGTGGAATCGCGTCTGCCGCCCAACGTCTTTATGGCATATGACGGGTTGGAAATTCCGATAGGGCGAGCGGATCGTTCCTGATGGCCACTATCTTTCGCTCGCTCGACGAGGCGCGCTCCCGATTCGGACCCTGCGCTGCCTCGATCGGCAATTTCGACGGGGTTCACATCGGCCATCAGGCGCTGCTGCGTTCCGTTGTGGAGTTTGCTTCACAAGCCAATGTTGCGCCTGCTGTGCTGACGTTCCATCCACATCCCACCGTGATCGTGGCTCCCGAGCGCACCCCGCCCATGATCTGCACGCTGGAACAACGCATCCGGCTGCTCGCAGACGCCGGCGCCGGGCGCATTTTCGTCCTGCCATTCACGCCTGAGATCGCGCGCCTCTCGCCAGAAGCGTTTGTATCGCAGATCCTTGTCGATACTTTGCAGGCCCAGGCCGTCTTCGTGGGTGAAAACTTCCGTTTCGGTCACAAACAGGCCGGCACCTCCGACACGCTGCGAGTACTCGGCGAAAAATTCGGTTTTCAACCCCACTTCTTAAAGCCCGTCACCTGGCGTGGCGAAATCGTGTCCAGCTCGGCCGTTCGCCAGCGTCTCGAAAAGAGCAATGTTTCACGAGCGGGACACCTGCTGGGCCACTGTTACTCGGTCGAAGGCCCGATTGTTGCGGGACATGGAATCGGCTCCAAACAAACTGTCCCCACTCTGAATCTGGAACCTCCTGCAGGCCAGTTGATCCCGCGTGGCGTCTACGTCACAGAGACCCGCGAGCAAGGAACGATCGCCGCTGGTCTTCGGTCACAAACGCCGGAGTGCGCCCCACCTTCGGCGGCGATGTGCTCGCGATTGAAACATTCTTATTAACGCTGCTCGAAGGCCCACCGCCCGACCGCATCGAAGTTCGTTTTCTCGAATTTCTTCGTCCGGAGCGCCAATTCCCCACTCCCGAAGCATTGAAATCTCAGATTCTGAAAGACGTCGGCGCGAGCGCAGACGTTCTGGCGAAGATTTTCTAGACTCGGTGCTTCGATAAAATGAGATCGCGAAAGGGCCAACTCTCCGGAGATCCACATCATGCAGCTTTCCGACCGAAAAATCCAGCATCTGAACGCACTGTCGAATGACCGCGGCGTCATCGCGGCGGCCGCAATGGACCAGCGAGGCAGCTTGCGAAAAAGCATCGCAGCCGCCAAAGGCGTATCGCAGGACAGGTCACCGATGACATGATGATTGAATTCAAGGTCGCTGTCTCGAAAGTACTGACTCCGCACGCGAGCGCCATTTTGTTGGATCCGGAGTTCGGAATTCCAGCGGCCAAAGCCCGGTCCAGAAACGCCGGCCTTCTCCTGGCGTACGAAGAGAGCGGCTATGACAACACGCAAGCCCGGCCGTCTTCCCGATCTGCTCCCGCATCTCTCCACCAAGCGCATCAAAGATTTTGGCGCGGATGCAGTCAAAATCCTGATCTACTACACGCCCTTCGATAAGCCGGAGATCAACGACATCAAGCACGCTTTCATTGAGCGCATGGGTGCGGAATGCGACAGCTACGATATTCCGTTTTTTCTCGAGTTCGTCGGGTACGATCCGTCAGGCGGCGACGAGAAAGGAATCGATTACGCCAAGAAGAAGCCGGAGGTCGTCATCAAATCGATGGAAGAGTTCGGCAAGCCGCAGTACAAAGTGGATGTCCTCAAGGTAGAGGTGCCGGTGAACGCCGAATTCGTGGAAGGCAGCAGCGTCTACAAAGGCAAAACCGCATACACCCGCAAAGAAGCACTGAATTGGTACCGCAAAGCCGCCGAAGTGGCGCAAAAGCCGTTCATCTATCTCAGCGCCGGCGTCGGCAATGCGCAGTTCGTGGAATCTTTGCAACATGGCCGCCGAAGCGGGGACCGATTATTCCGGCGTGCTCTGCGGGCGCGCCACCTGGAAAGAGGGCGTTCCCGTTTACGCGAAGCAGGGCGTCAAAGCGCTCGAAGAGTGGCTGGCGGATAACGGTGTCAAAAATATCAACGCGGTGAACGAAGCGATTCAGTCGGCAAAGCCCTGGCACGCGAAGTACGGGGTCGCCGCCACCGTATAGCAACACGCGCACGCGCCTCATGCACTTTGCCTCTATCCCCGACGCGATTGAAGACTTCCGGCAAGGCAAGATTCTCGTCGTCGTCGATGATGAGGATCGTGAGAACGAAGGCGACCTGACCATTGCGGCCGAAAAAATTACGCCGGAAGCCATCAACTTCATGGCGACGCACGGGCGCGGTCTGATTTGCCTCGCTTTAGACGCGAGAACTGTGCACGCGCCTCGATCTGCAGCCTATGTCGGCGGTCAATACGGCCCGGTTCGGCACCGCATTCTGCGAAGCTATTGATGCCGCCGAGGGGACCACAACCGGAATTTCAGCTTACGATCGCGCTCACACCATTCGCGTCGCCATGGATCCTGCGACGCGCCCGCCAGATCTCGCGCGTCCTGGACACGTGTTCCCGCTGCGTGCCCGGCCAGGCGGCGTACTCGTTCGCACGGGACAGACCGAAGCGGCTGTCGATCTGGCGCGGCTCGCGGGCCTTGCGCCCGGCGGTGTGATTTGCGAAATCATGAACGAGGACGGCACCATGGCGCGCGTGCCGCAGCTCACCGAGTTCTGCAGGCAATACGGCTTCAAAATGATCTCGGTGGCCGACCTCATCCGCTATCGCATGCAGACCGAAAAGCTGGTCGAGCGGGATGCCTCCGGACATATCCGCACCGCCTTCGGCGAATTTCAGATAATTCGCTACGTCAGCCGCATCGATAAGGAAACACATCTGGCGCTGGTCCATGGTGAAGTTGCCGGAAGAACCGAATGTTCTGGTGCGCGTACACTCGCATTGCGTTTACGGCGATCTGTTTCATTCGCTCGATTGCGATTGCCACCAGTTGATTGCGGCGGCGCTCCAGGCGATTTCGCGCTCCGACTGCGGGGTCCTGATCTATCTGCATCAGACCGGACAAGGCATACAGACCATCTCGCGCGACGGTCACCGCGAGCTTCTCACGCATGGTCGCTCGCAATCGAGTTTTCATGCTTCCGAACGCCACCAGCCCCTCCAGCATGAGGCCGGTGTCGGTGCTCAAATTCTCTCGGACCTTGGCCTTTCGACGATTCATCTGCTGACAAATCATCCGCGCAAGGTGGTCGGATTAGAAGGTTTCGGAATTCAGATTACGAAGCAGATTCCTTTGCCTGCGCGAGAGGACACCGAGCGAAACGCTGTGATCTCCGCAGTTCGTTCCGACGGGTAAATGCGCAATTTCCTTGCCGCTTTCATCGCGTGCGCCTTAACGGTGAGCGCCCAGGATTGGTCGCTGGATCGTCTCTTTACCAGGCCTCTTCTTTGGGGCACCTGGCCTTCTCACATCGAATGGTCGAAACACGCCCATGTGCTGGGCTTTCTCTGGAACGCGAAAGGCGAGACGTTTCGGGACCTGTACGTTTACGATGCCGATACCAAAAAGTTGGCGCGCCTCACGGACCTTGAGGGATTGAAAGATCCGATCAACGAAAGCGAAGCGGAAAAAGATGAGCACCGCAAGAACTATCTGCCCCCTCCGGGCGGCCTCACGTCTTTCGATCTTTCCGAAGACGGTTCCAAGGCGGTATTCTCCTACCGTGGCGATCTGTTTCTGGTACCTACGAACGGTGGGACGATCCACCGCCTCACCAAGACCAAAGCTGCGGAAGTAAATCCGCAGTTCTCGCCGGACGGCAAGCGGATCGCGTTCACGCAAGCGGGACAGCTCTACGTACTCGATCTCGCCGCGGGAACGCTTGAGCAGCGCACCGACATTCACCCGCCTGCATCACTCACCAGCTTCGACTGGTCGCCCGATGGAAAATACTTCAGCTATTCCGTGCGTCAGGCGCCGGGACGCACCATGCCGCTGCCGGATTATTCGGGGCAATTCGTCATTGCAGCTCCATTTCCACGGACGGTTGCCGGCGACAGCCCTACCGCATTGCAGTATTACGTCGTCGAGAGCACCGGAGACAACCCTCCCCGCCTGCTGGATGTCGGTCATGGCACTTTTGGCTTCCGGCCTCCGCAGTGGTCGGAGGATTCGAAGCGCCTGGCGCTCGTTTTAGAAACGCCAAACTACAAGAGTCAGGACATTCGCATCGTAGACGTCAACACCGGCAAGTCGAAGGTGGTCTTTCACCAGACCGACGATCGCTGGGTCGAATTGGCCGACCTGGGATGGGATCCTTCGTCCGCGCACATCTGGTTCATTAGCGATCAATCCGGATACCAGCACTTATACACGGTCGCGCCCGATGGCGGCAATTTGAAGCAGATCACACACGGCGACTGGGAAATTCATGACGATCCGTTCTCCCACAGCCCTCAGTGGATCGGCGATTCTATTTACTATTCGTCCACTAAGCCGCGACAACCGAGCGCCAGTTCTATCGCGTAAAAGCCGACGGCTCGGCGCCTCCCGAGCGCTTGTCGAATCACGAAGGTCTGAATATTGGCTGGGTCAGCACGGACGGCCAGCATCGGGCCATCCTGCAAGCCGATCTCAAGAATCCGTTCGATCTCTACGTGAACGGCACACGCATCACTACATCGCCGCTTCCCGAGTTCTACAAGACGGACTGGGTCGAAAGCCGCTTTTTCACATATCCATCGCTGAAAGATCATAAGCCCGTTTCCGCCCGTCTGCTCATCCCGCCCGGTTATAATCCCGATGATCCGAACCAGCCGCCGCGTCCGGCAATTGTTTACATCCACGGCTCGGGCTATGCCACAAGCGTTCTGAAACAGTGGGGCAGTTACCAGGAACTGCGCTTCGTGTTCAACAATTATCTTGCGCACCAAGGTTACCCGGTGCTTGAGATGGATTATCGCGGCAGCACCAATTACGGACGCGATTGGCGCAGTGGCGTCTATCTGAACATGGGTGGTCCCGATCTGGAAGATGTGCTCGGCGGAGTCGAGTACCTGCGCGGCTTAAAGAACATCGATATGTCGCACATCGGGATCTGGGGGTGGAGCTACGGCGGTTTCATGACGGCGATGGCGATGTTCCGTGCACCCGGTACGTTCAAAGCGGGCGCAGCTTTTTCCGGCGTTTACGATTGGGCCAATTACAATGCCAACTACACCGATGAGCGGCTCACGACGCCCGCTGAGAATCCCGAAGCGTATCAGCGCAGTTCGCCCATCCACTTCTCCAGCCAATTGCAAAACCACTTACTGCTTGTACACGGCATTGTCGACAATAACGTTCTCTTCCAGGACGCCGTTCAGCTCTCTGAAAAGCTGATCCATGAAGGCAAGCCGTTCGAAGAATCGTTTTATCCGGAAGAGAGTCACGCCTACGTTCGGGACGAAAGCCTGAGGGATGCATTTGGCCGCGCTGCCCGTTTTTTCGATCGTTACCTTAAAGAAAAGCAGCCGGCTCCGGCTCGCTAACTTCTGAGATGCCTATTCCCTTCAAACTTCCCCGCTTCTATCCGATTCTGGACACGGCGGCGGTTGCTGCCGGTAACTTTCCCGCTGCGGCCGCAGCCGAAGCGCTCATCGAATCCGGCGTTCGCATTCTGCAGTATCGCCATAAGGATGCTTGGACGCAACGCAACTTCGATGAAGCCAAACAGATTGCCGCGCTCTGCCATGACGCGGGAGTTCTGTTTGTCGTCAACGATCGCGCCGATTTTGCGCGCCTCATGGGAGCGGCGCTACACGTTGGCCAGGACGATCTTCCTCCCGTGGCTGCCCGCCGTATCATCAGCGATGAGGTGATGGGCTTGTCGACCCACAATCGCGAACAACTGGAGCGCGGCGACCAGGAACCGGTCGAATACCTCGCCATCGGCCCAGTTTTCGGAACCCAATCGAAACTGCGCCCGGATCCCGTTATCGGGCTCGACGGTCTTCGCACGCTGCGCAGCATGACCGAAAAGCCGCTGGTCGGCATCGGTGGCATCACCTTATTGAACGCGCGCGAGGTGCTCGAGGCCGGAGCCGATTCCGTGGCAGTCCTCTCCGCGCTTCTGCCTGAGGCCCTTGAACGGAAAGCGTTCAGACGACGCGCGGAAGAATGGATTCGCCTGACTGCCGTCCCGACTGGGGCAGCAGTTTAGTTACTTTTCGTCGCAAAATTGGTTTTGGCCGACCGCTCCTTTTAGTCGCGGCTCAGTAAACCATTCCAAACGTTCAGTCACGCGAAGCTCAACTACTCATAGCGCAACGCTCGGATCGGATCGATACGTGCCGCCCGTATCGTTGGACCGGCTCCTGCCGCGATAGCCACTGCCAGCAGTACTCCCACGGCGCTTGCAAAGATAGCCGCATCGGTCGCTTCGACACCGAATAACTGAGACTCTATAGTTCGGCTCAAGGCTAGCCCCGCCGCAATACCAATCGCCGCGCCTGCTGCCACAATCCACAAGACCTCGCGCAAAATCAGCGCCATAATCGACGGTCTGCCAGCGCCTAGAGCAATCCGAATCCCGATCTCCGCTGTCCGGCGGCTCACGGCATACGCAATGACGCCGTAAAGGCCCAAACTCGCGAGCAGCAGCGCTAATAAACCCGACGCGCTGGTTAGTACAGCGACGGCCCGGTCCTGATACACCGAATCTTCGATCTGAATTTGCACTTTCTGCAAGTTCGTTACCGGCAGAGTTGCATTCAACTCAGCTACGATCCGTCGAACGGCGGATGGTAGTGCAGCATTTTCACCATGGGTGCGAATGAGAAAAACCGCACTTATCGCGGGATCGGTAAGCTTTTCGAATTGGGTGAACGGCAGGTAATAAAACGGCTTGACTGTTTCGCGGAGACTGCCCAATTGCGCATTCCGCGCAACTCCGGCTATCACCAGGTCCAGCGGTACCCCGGCGCCTCTCGACATGCGGACCCCGATGGGGTCTCGGCCGTGCAGAAAGCGTTTCACAAAGGCCTCATTCACAATCACCACCTTCTGGCCATTCGCCGTATCCGCATCGGTGAACTCGCGACCCTCAACCAACGGAATACCTAGAGTATGAAAAAAGCCGGGCGCAATCACATTCCGCTCGCTATCCATGCTTTCGTCTTCGCCCGGCCGATAGCCTTCGATACTCACATTGGTTGACCAGTTCGAGTTGGAAAACGGTCCGCCATTGGATAGCGATACGGCGGTCACATCGGGAAGCTGCGACAGCCGATCCCGAATTTGCGCGTACAAATTCAGCGCTTGACCGTTTGTATACCGGTTTAGCGCCGGATCGAGCGAAAACATCCATAAGTTCTCCGCATGGAAGCCGGGATTGTGGTGCAGGAGCTTCGTGAGACTCTTCGCGAACAAGCCCGCTCCCGCGAGCAGAACCACGCAGGTCGCGATCTGGGCAACCACGAGGCTTTTTCGCAGTCGCGCCTGCGCTTTTCCCGTTGCGATTTGCTGCGTCTGTTCCTTGAATACCGTGGCGGAGTGTTCGCCGCTGACCTGCCACGCTGGCAAAATGCCGAAGGCGAGCCCGGCTACGATCGAAACCGAAAGTGTAAATGCGAAAACCTGCCAATCCAGGCTCGTTCCCACCCAACCTCCAGCCACGTCGGGTGGCAGCATATGTAGAATGCCTCGCGTGATTACCAGCGATAGGCAGATCGCGACAACGCTTCCCAAGAACGCCAGCAAAGCGCTTTCCGAAGCGAGATGAGAAATAATCTGGAGCCGTGTCGCACCCAGCGAGCGCCGGATCGCTACCTCGCGATGCCGGGCCGCGCCGCGGACCATTAATAAGCTCGCCAGATTCGAACAAGCGATCAAAAGCAGCCCAGCGGCAGCGAAGAGCAGCACCGTCAGCGGCTTTTTCCAACTGCGTTCCAGCTCGTTCAGTCCGGACGCAGCGGGATGCACCTCCAGGTGGATGCCGAGAATGCGTTGACGCGCGTGAGCGCTGCTGACGTGCATACCCGCGAGTTCGCTCCGAAGAATCGAGGTGAATAATGGATTCAATCCCGCTTGCGCCTTGCTTTGCGATACGCCCGAGCGGAGCCGCCCTATGAACGTGAGCCAGTGAATCCCCGGATTGTCCCAGCCATCGAATCCCGGAATGGCAATTCCACCCATCGAGATCGGCATGTACAGATCTGGCGTTTGACCGGAAAGCACGCTTCGGAATTCCGCCGGGGTAACGCCAACCACCATCACCGGGTGCTCATTGACCAGAATTTTCCGTCCGATTACGTTGGCATCTCCAAAGTTTTTCGCCCAATAAGAGTACCCCAGCACGGCAACATCGTTGCCGCCGCGCACCGTATCGTCCTGCGGCGTCAGCAGCCGTCCCGCGAACGCATGCAAGCCCAACACTTGAAAGAAATTGCCGGAAACCGTCTCGAGCTGTGCATGGTCGCTGACCCCACTCCTGAGAACGTCCACCGAGGTCCCGGCTCGGGCGATAACGCCCTGCAACACCGCACCCGACGCGTCCCGTACATGTAGATACATCGGGTAAGAGAAGGCCGATTCAGAATTGTCGTTGCTCGTCCATCCCGGCAACCCGGCGGTCCCATGAAGCACAACCAACTGGTCCGGATGCGCCACGGGCAATTCTCGCAGCAAAACCTGGTAGAACAGCGAAAACATCGCCGTGGTCGCCCCCACCCCCAAACCGAGCGTCAGCACGGCCGTAATCAGAAATACCGGGCTGCGGCGCAATGTGCGCCAGGCGTATCGGATGTTGCGAATCAAAGCTTTTGTACCTCTTGTTCTATTTGCGCCTCTATAATACTTCTGTTAGCCTAACCTTTACTTTATGAGCCTGCTTGCAACGAAGCCGATTGAAGCGCTGCTGGCGCAAGCCGAGGACAACAAGACAGGACTGAAGCGAAGCCTTGGCGCGCTATCGTTAGTGGCGCTGGGGATCGGCGCTATTATCGGCGCTGGCATATTCACCCTGACCGGAGTCGCCGCGGCCACGCACGCCGGACCGGCCATGGTCTATTCCTTTATCCTCGCCGCAGTCGGTTGTGCATTTGCGGGCCTCTGCTATAGCGAATTCTCCACCATGATTCCGATCGCCGGCAGCGCTTACACCTATGCGTATGCCACCATGGGCGAAATCATTGCGTGGATCATCGGCTGGGCCCTGGTCCTGGAGTACGCAGTCGGAGCCGCTACCGTATCGGTCAGTTGGGCGGCTACCTTCAACTCGATTTTGATGTCCTTCGGAAACGGACTGCCGAATGCAATAGCCGCCTCGCCGTTTGATGTGATCCCTGGCAAAATCAATGTGGTCGCAGTCATCATCATTTGCATCATCTCCTGCATACTGATTCGCGGCATCAAGGAGTCGGCCAGCTTCAATGACATCATTGTCATCATCAAGGTGACCGTAGTCGTATTTTTTATTGGAATCGGCTACTTCTTTATCAACCACCAGAATTATCATCCGTTCTTACCTCCGAATACCGGCCACTTCGGCGTCTTCGGCTGGAGCGGCGTGCTCGCCGGAGCGGGTCAAATCTTCTTCGCGTATATCGGCTTCGATGCCGTCTCTACCGCGGCCCAGGAAGCGCGCAATCCGAAACGCGACATGCCCATCGGCATCATCGGATCGCTCGCGATTTGCACGGTTCTCTACATTTTGTATTCGCTGGTGCTGACGGGAATTGTGAATTACAAGGACCTGAACGTCGCTGCGCCCCTCGCCGTCGCCGTCGACCGGATGAAAGGCCTGCCGTGGATTGGATTCCTGATGAAGCTGGGCTCGCTCTGCGGCCTGACGTCGGTTATGCTCGTCATGCTGCTCGGCCAGTCGCGTGTCTTTTATTCGATGTCGAACGACGGCTTGCTGCCGAAGCTGTTTTCCGAAGTACACCCACGTTTCCGCACGCCCTGGAAATCAAACCTGATGCTGATGGTTTTCGTCTCGTTGGGAGGCGCCTTCATCCCCATCGGCTCGCTCGGGAATCTGACCAGCATCGGAACCCTCTTCGCTTTTACGGTGGTCTGTGTCGGGATCATGATTATGCGAAAGAAGCGGCCTAATCTGCCGCGGCCGTTCAAGACACCTCTCGTTCCGCTTGTTCCGATTTTGGGCGTGATCATCAATTTGGGCCTCATGGCCAGCTTGGGCCTGATCACCTGGATAGCCTTTCTGAGCTGGATGGTGATTGGCCTGATCATCTACTTCACCTACAGCAGACATGCGAGCGCGATCCAATCCGCACAACCCGCATCGACACGCTAGACGTGAGACTTTTCTCCATCGCGGTACTCGCCCTCTCTTCGCTTCCGGCACTTGCGCAAAGTGACGGAGGCGCTGTGCTGCTTCAGAACCTTCGTCTGATTGATGGAACGGGGCGTCCTCCTGCGGATCACGTTTCCATACTCATTCAAAACGGCAAAATCGCCCAGATTCTCACCGGAACGACAGTTCAACTACGCGACTCCAACGCTCAAACGATCGATCTCGCGGGCAAGACCGTTATGCCGGGAATCATCAACGGCCATGGCCATCTCGGCTTGACGCAAGGCGCCACGGTTTCACCCGCCAACTATACGCCGGAAAATATCGAGCGGCAGTTAACGCAATATCAGCGTTACGGCATCGCAAAGATGATTTCGCTCGGGATGAACAAGGATCTTTTGTATGGCCTCAGATCCGCCCAGGGAAAGGGCGAACTGGATTCCACGACAATTTTGACGGCCGATAGGGGCATCGGCGTTCCCGGCGGGGTTCCTGCCGTGAAGGTCGGCCCGGACCAGATCTATCGTCCGGCAACACCTGACGAAGCGCGTCGCGATGTTCGGGAAATGGCCTCGCGCGCGCCGGACCTGATCAAGGTCTGGGTAGATGACGGTCTCCACAAACTTCCGCCACCGAATCCGGCCGTATACGCTGCCGTGATCGACGAAGCGCACAAACAGAAGCTTCGAGTGGCGGCCCACGTGTACTATCTGGCGGATGCCAAGCGGCTGTTACAGGACGGCATCGATATTCTCGCGCACAGCATTCGCGATCAGGAGATCGATGCGGATACGATCAGCCTAATGAAAGAGAAAAAGATTTACTACATCCCGACTCTGCAACTCGAAGAGTCTTTCTTCATTTTCAGCGAAGATCCCGCGTGGATGAACACGTCCTTTTTCCAGAGCGCCCTAAATCCCGAGCTTTCGCAACTTCTCACTTCAGCGGCTTATAAGCAGAAAGTGGAGCAGGATCCCACTACTCCAATTCACCGGGCCGCGTTGCAAACCGCCATGGTGAATCTCAAGAAGTTGCGGGACGGCTCGGTTCAAATTGCATTCGGAACCGATTCAGGCGCCAATCCTTACCGGATCCAAGGCTGGGCGGAACACCGCGAATTGCAACTGATGGTTGCCGCCGGAATGACGCCCCTGGAAGCGATACACAGCGCCACGGCCGTCACTGCGAACATGCTGGATTTGGGCGAAAAGACCGGGACCGTTGAAGTAGGGAAACAGGCGGATCTGATCGTCCTCAATGCAGATCCTTCCGCCGATATTGCGAACACGGAAAAAATCGCGATGATCTTCCACAACGGCCAGCCAGTGAAGCTGCCGCGAACACCCGCTCAGTAGCGCGAAGGTCAGTCTTCTTCCCGCGCGAACACCGGCTCCTTGCCAGCCAGCATCAGACGCTCATCCAGTGCCGCCTTTACCAGTTCCTCTTCCATCTCGGAGAAGCCGCGGGCGTCTTTCTCGATTCGCGTGAGCAAGCCTTTTATGCGGCCCGCGGATACTTCGGCTGGAAGCGCCAGCGCATACGCAAACAATGCGTCGGATCGTAGTTCTTCATCCTCGAAAAACGTCCGCAGGCGGTCCAGCTCGCTCTTCAGCCCGTAATACCCGACGCCCCAAATCGCACCGCGCCGGACTTCCAGATCTTTGTCGTCCAGATGCTTAATGAAGTAATCGCGAAAGCTCGGATGCACGGACCGCCACATCGCTTCCAGGGCTTTCGCCAATCCGCCCGGCGTCTCATAAAGCTTGAGAATCGCCTGACGCACTTCGTTTCGGTCGGCTTCCGATACCAGACCCACCAGCAAACCGCCGCGTTCCTCGACCGGTGTGTCGGCGTTCCGCAGAGCCGCGAGCATCGCGTCCAACACATGGCTATCTTCGGTCTCGTTCATCAGAGCTTCCCACGCCCGTCCGCGAACGAAGGAAGACTCGTCGTGCTGCGCCAGTTCCAACAGCTTTGCCCGCTGTTGCGGATTCAAGTCGCGATTGAAAAACGAATAAGCGGCAGCCGCTCGAATCGCCGCAACCGGATGGTTGAGCAACTCGGTGCGCTCATCTTCATCGAGCAAGTCAACCGGCAGGTCCGCCCGCGCCGGATACAACGACCAAATATCGAACGGCTCAGCTTTGGCAGTTTCGTCCGCCGGTTCTTTCGTTTGACCTTCGTAAATACCAAGCAGAAGATCGGTGTCGGAAGGATCGTACTCGCGCCGATCTTCTAAAATTCTCAGAATGCGATCGTCACGGATACCGAGGCTGGCCAGAATAAAAGCGATTTCGCCGTTCTCCGCCTTGTCGCGGTCGTTGTAAAGGCTCAGTAAGGGCTCCAGCGCCGGCTCGCCAATTTCCACCAACGCTTCCACGACCTCGTCCGGCACTTCCTCCAGATCCTCGTCGATATACCCGATGAAGAACGGCACAGCTTCCGGCGTCTTCCAGTACCGGAACAGCGCGATCAGCTCCGGCGCGAGATCGACACGATCGTCACTTCGATCTCTTTCCGCAAAAGCGACTGTGGCCCGTAGAGCTTCGCCGGGCCGGTCAATCAGCGCGTGCAGAAAGCGATGGTCGAGGCCCAGGTGGCCGCGTGCCGCCGCTTCCAGCACCGCTGCCGGCGGTGCGTCGCTAAGGTTGTCGGGATCGAGAAACAAACTCTACTGCTCAGCTTCTACGATCACGCGAATAGGAGTGGATACGTCGCGGTGCAGGCGCAAGGAAACCTGGTGCTCGCCTAACGTGCGGATGGGCTCGTCAAGCTGCACTTTACGCCGGTCGATGTGAAACTTCTGAGCTTCGAGAGCGTCCGCAATGTCCTTTGCCGTTACCGAACCGAAGAGCTGATTGTTTTCGCCGACCTTCTGGCGAAAGGTGAGCGTGACGTTCGAAAGAAGCTGGCCAAGATCCTGGGCGTCTTTCTCCGCTTTCACCTCGCGACGCAGATGCGCTTGGCGCTCCTGCTCGACAATCTTCTTGTTGGCCTCAGTTGCAGGAACGCCTAACTTTTTGGGCAGCAGGAAATTCCGCGCATACCCGTCGGCTACCTTCACCACCGATCCGCGCGTGCCGACTTTATCGACATCTTCTCTGAGAATGATTTCCATGAATATCTCCAGCCTCAGAACCGCGACGCGAACGGCACCAAAGCGATGTTGCGCGCCTGTTTGATCGCTTCACTCAAGCGCTTCTGGTGCGGCGTGCAGACGCCCGATATTCGTCGGGGAGTAATTTTTCCACGCTCGGAAATGAAGCTCAATAGCAGCTTCGCGTCTTTGTAGTTGATATCGTCCACTTTGTCCACGCAAAAGCGGCACACTTTCTTGCGCCGAAAGTATTGCTTTTTGCCGGTTGCGATCGCCTTGTCACCGCCGGTCGGCCGCTGTGATGCCGCAATCGGGCGGCTGCTTCTTTGTTCTGGCATAATCCTTATTCTTCCCCTCTATTTCGGCTTCTCAACTGCCGCAGGCGCAGGTGGCGCAGGCGGTGCGGGTGGTGCTGGCATGGCGCCCGGAGAACCGGGAGCGCCCGGCACAGGAGCCGGCGGTTCAGACGGTAATAGCGGCGATGCGATCACCGGCATTTGTGGCGGAGGTGGCGGCGGCTTGCGTGCAGCCCTCTTCTCGCGCGCTTTTTTGCGCTTATCGATGCGCTTCAGCTTCTCATCGATCCGCACCGTCAGATGCTTCAAGACCAGGTCGGCAACACGGAGCCGGCGCTCTACCTCTTTAACGGTTCCTGGATCGGATGAAAACTGCAGCAGGACGTATTGCCCCTCGTTGTATTTCAAGATCCGGTAGGCGAGTTTGCGAACTCCCCATTTTTCTGCTTTGTCGAGCGTGCCACCCGAATGGGTGATCACGTTTCTCAATTGTTCGAGCAACGGATCCACCTCTTCATCGGTGGCGTCCGGACGAACGATAAACAGCTCTTCGTAGATTCTCATTTATCCTCTTGTATGCCTCGAGCGCGGCGATTGAATTTCGCCATGGCCTTAGTGGCGCCTTCGGCAACGATGGTTTCGACCGCGTCGGCGGTATACGACACGATTTCGTCCACCTCTTCCCTCCATTCCCGCTCCAGTGGAGCGAGAACATATTCCGCCGCATCCTCAATTTCGCGATTCGGGCGTATACCCACCCGGACCCGAATGAAGACATCCGTCTTCAGAGCGGCGATTAACGACTTGACACCGTTGTGCCCAGCCGCCGAACCGTTCTTCTTGATCCGCAGCGCGGTCCAAGGAAGATCCAGCTCGTCATGAACTACAATCAAATCCTCATTCGTCAGGTTGCGGTAAGCAAGTACTGCGCTCAGCCCCGCACCTGAATTATTCATAAAGGTCTGCGGTTTCACCAGAACCACATCCCTATTCCGGATCTTTCCCGCGCCGCTCAGCGTCCCGCGCTCGTTTTTGGTGACGTGGATGTGATGCCGCTTCGCCAACTCGTCGATAACCCAGAAACCCAGATTGTGAGGCGTCTCGGCGTAGCGGCTTCCCGGATTTCCCAGCCCTGCGATGCAATACACCCGCTGTTCCGGCTCACCGGAGGGCCCGACGCTCTGCGTTTCCGTCGCATCGGCCACAACCGCGCCCTCAGACATTCCCAACTACACGCGCGATCCCTACTTCTTCTTCGGAGGAGCCGCTTCCGCAGCGCGCGCCCTCTTCTTCCTTCTTGCCCTTCTTGATGACTTCGGGTTCCGCCGCGGGTGCAACCTCAGCCGCCGCCTCGGCCGCCGGCGCCTCTTCGGCTCGCAGCGAAACGACGTGCGAGACAACCGAATCCGGCTGGCTGACCAGCTTCATCGATCCGCTCAGCGGGATGTCGGCCACGCGGATGCTCTGCCCAATCATCAACTCGGAGACGGCCACGGCGAACTGCTCGGGTATCTCGTCCGGCAGGCATTCGATCTCGATTTCGCGAGTCACAATCTCATGGATGCCGCCCTGCAGCTTCACGCCCTTTGGCTCGCCTTGCGTGACTACGGGGACCTTCACCGTAATTCGCTGGCTTAGGTCGATTCGCTTCAGGTCCACATGCAGCAGCGAGTCCTTGATGGGATCGTACTGCCAGTCGACAATCATCACGGGCGTTTCGCCGTTGCTGGCCAGACGTAGATTGAAAATCGTGTTGTGGCCCGTCTTGCTGTGCAGAATGCGAGAGACTTCTTTAGGGTTCACTGTTACCGGCGTAGGACCGTCGGATCCCCCGTAAACCACCGCCGGCATGGAGCCCTTCGCGCGCAATCGCCGCGCTTCGTTCTTGCCACGCGAGTCTCTAGGCTCGGCGGCGATCGATATGTCCTTCCTCATGTCCTTACCTTCAGTCCAAGAAACTTCTAAATAAATAGCGTGCTTACCGACCCACCTTCGTGAATCGATTGAATGGCCCGTGCAAGCAGCGGCGCCACCGAAAGCGTCCGGATTTTGTGACAACCTTGCGCCCTTACGCATAGTGGAATCGAATTCGAGACCACCAATTCCGTCAGAGGCGATGAGCGGATACGGTCCACCGCCGGTCCGGAGAGAACCGCGTGCGTTGCGCAGGCAGCGACAGTCTTGGCGCCTTGTTCCAAAAGCGCTTCGACGCCCTTCACTAAAGTCCCTGCCGTGTCCACCAGGTCGTCCACCATCAAACAGTGCTTCCCTCGAACATCGCCGATGATGTTCATCACCTCGGCGACATTCGTATCCGTGCGCCGCTTATCGATAATGGCCAGCGGCACAATCATTTTCTTGGCGAACGATCGCGCCCGTTCCACTCCGCCCGCGTCCGGGGAAACGACGATCAGCTCGCGCCTGTCATAGCGACCGTCAAAGTACTCGACCATAACTGGTGCGGAGAACAGGTGATCGACAGGAATATCGAAAAAACCCTGAATCTGAGCGGCGTGCAGATCGAGCGCCAAAACCCGGCTCGCCCCAGCCCTTTCGACCAGACTCGCGACCAGTTTCGCGGAGATGGGCATCCGCGGGCGGTCTTTTCGATCCTGCCGCGCGTACCCATAATAGGGTAACACTGCCGTGATGCGCTCCGCACTGGCGCGCTTGAATGCATCGATCATCAGCAGCAATTCCATCAGGTTGTGATCGACCGGCGTGCACGTCGGCTGAACCAGAAAAACGTCGGCTCCGCGGACATTTTCCTGTATCTGGAAGTGCGTTTCGCCGTCCGCGAAACTCTTGATCATGCTGGCGCCCAGCGGGCAGCCTAACGAATCGCAGATCTCCTGAGCCAGCGAGGGATTAGCCGATCCGCTGAAGACCTTGAAATCAGTGAATAGCGCTCGAGCCGGTTTGGGCGCCGACATTCTCTATCGAACCTCCTCCGCAGCCGAGGCCAAGGCCCGGCGCCACGCACTTCGGTACTGCTGTCGTGTTACGAAACGAACCGGCCACGCGGAGCCCGCGGGAAACTGCTTGGCCGCGGCAGCCGCTTGTTGCGCCGTCTCAAACATTCCAAATACCGCCGAGCCGCTGCCCGTCATGCGCGCCGATTTCGCTCCTGATTTCCGCAATCTGCGCACGACCGCCGCAAGTGCCCGGTGAAGCTCGAAGACAGGTTTCTCAAAGTCGTTTTTAAGCGGAAGTTGCTCGAGACTGGAGTCGCTCAAGCTCCAGGCGAGCGTCTGAAACTCTCTCAGAATAGGTGACTCCGCGGGCGAAGTCAATGAATCTGTAACGTTCCGGCCAAGCAAACGATAAGCCTCCGGGGTCGAAACGTGAATGCCGCTCGCGACGACGAGGGCGGCCTCAGCTTGCTTATCCGGCAGGGGGTACAGCTCAGTTCCCCGCCCTAATCCGACCGCCGTGCCGCCATACAGAAAGAACGGAACGTCGCTGCCCAGCGATTCTGCCAAACGAACCCGTTCCTCCACAGGAAGCTGTTTGCCGGCTAATGCTGGAAGGGCCGTCAAGACGGCTGCGGCATTGCTCGATCCACCGCCCAGACCGGCGCCCATCGGGATGCGTTTGTCCAATACGAAACGAACCCAAGCCTTGACCCTTAGCTGGTCGAGCACCAATTTTGCCGAACGAACTACCAGGTTGTCGGGTATTTCGATTGAACTACTTAGCTCGATTTTGGTTCGTTTCGCAAAATCGAACTCAATTCGCAGCGTGTCTTTCAAGCTGATGGTTTGAAAGATGGTCCGAAGTTCATGGTATCCGTCGAGGCGCTTGTGAAGAACGCGGAGGTCCAGGTTCAGCTTGGCGTAAGACGGGACGGTGACCTGCACCATCAGTACTGGATCAGGCTGAAGACGTCCCGGCCGTTGAGTTTCGAGCGCCCGTGCAGAAATGTAAGTTCTATTACAAATCCTAGCCCGGCGACCTTGCCCTCGAGTTGGTCTACCAGCCGTGCGACCGCTGACGCCGTTCCGCCCGTTGCGAGCACGTCATCGATGATCAGCACACTTTGACCGGGATCGATAGCGTCGGCATGGATCTCAAGCTGATCAGTTCCGTATTCGAGATCATATTCAACGCTGCAGACCTTGGAAGGAAGTTTCTTAGGCTTGCGGACCGGAACGAAGCCAGCTCCAAGGGCATGCGCCATGGCAGGGGCAAAGAAATAACCGCGCGCTTCAATTCCCACGACAACATCGATCGGTTTCCCGCGATAATGCTGCGCCAGTGCGTCGATCGTTTCCCGGAAGCCGCGCTTGTCTTTCAGCAGCGTGGTGATGTCGTAGAAATTGATTCCCGGTTTTGGAAAATCGGGGATTTCACGAATCAGTCGCTTCAAGTGCTCGGCGCTTTGCCCAGTAGTCGGTGCTTGAGCAGACACGCGCCGATTTTAGCAAGATGGAAGATAGTTACTTATGACCGCATGGAACGCAATGAAAGAACATGGGCGCATTCTCATTTCCGACTTGCGCTATGGCGCGAGGATGCTGGCGAGCGCGCCCGGATTCACGGTTGCGGCGCTGCTGGCGATCGCGCTGGGAATCGGCGCGACGACGGCGGTATTCAGCCTGGTGAATGCGGTTCTGATTCGCTCCTTGCCATACGGGAATGCAGGACGGTTGGTCTATCTTTGGACTCCGAACAGCAGCTTCCGGGGATCGATGGTTCCTCAGGAGTTGGGTCCGAACTCTCCGGATTTTTATGAGTGGCAGCAACGCAGTCATTCTTTTTCCTCGCTAGCCATGTTGGATCAGCGAATGTTTAATCTGGTCACGGGCACTGGTGTTCAGCGCGTGGGGGGCGCGCTAGTGACGGGGGACTTCTTTAGGACCCTGGAGGCTAGGACGGCGATCGGGCGCGCCATTAATTCCGACGACGATCAGCCTGGACATGCGAGAGTCGTCGTGATCAGCGACGCTTTGTGGCGCCGCAATTTCGCCGCGGACCCGCACGTCATCGGGAAAACGTTGCAACTGAACCGGCAAAAGTATACCGTCATCGGCGTCATGCCGAAGGAGTTTGGCTATCCATTCGAAGGCGATGTGCCCTACGGAATGGCGGATTTCGGAAACACGGAGCTTTGGGCGCCTCTTGCCCTCAGCGCGAGAGAAAAAACGGATCGCGTGAATTTCACGAGCACTGAAGCGACCATCGGCCGCCTTCGTCCGGGAGTATCCGCCGGGCAGGCTCAAGCGGAATTGAAAACGATCGAGTCGGGCTTGAATTCTCTCTATCCGCCGGAGTGGCGAGGATGGACCGCATTGGTTCGGCCGCTGGTGGAGACGATCGTTGGTCCGGTACGTGAAATGCTATGGCTGCTGCTCGGCGCGGTAGCCATGGTGCTGCTCATCGCCTGCAGCAATGTCGCGAATCTCCTGTTAGCGCGCCAGACCGTGAGAGCCAACGAGATGGGAATTCGCGCCGCGCTCGGAGCGGAAAGAAGGCGCCTGGTACGGCAGATGATAACCGAGTCGTTCCTGCTTGCTTGCGGAGGAGGGGCGCTCGGAATCATGCTCGCTTTTGCCGCGGTGCGAGCCGTTGTACTCATCAATCCGGGCAACATTCCGAGATTTGGCGAAACTTCGGTTGATGGCCGCGTTCTTCTGGTAACCGTGGCGATCTCATTGATCACGGGCTTGCTGTTCGGTATTGCCCCCGCCATGGCCGGCTCACGCGTTAACTTGAGCGAGTTTTTGAAGCAGGGTGGGAATAGAGGGACGGCTGGCACGAGGAATGGCTGGCGCCACGCGCTCATCGTAACGGAGGTTGCGCTCTCGGTTGTTCTGCTGGCTGGAGCCGGGCTATTGATTCGCAGCTATTTTCGGCTGCAAGCGGTAGATCTGGGGTTTTCGCCGTCGACGTTGACGATGCGATTGGCGCTGGACGAGAGATATAACACGCCCGAACGGCGGACTGCTTTCTTCCGCAGCTTCCTGGAGCAAATACGTAACACGCCGGGCGCGCTGGCGAGCGGCGCGACAGACTACATACCCTTGGACCACCAGGAGAGCGTTGGTTTCGTCGACATAAAAGGATTGGGTAAGCCGAAAGAACTGGTGGACGCGAGGTCGGCGACGCCAGGGTATTTCAACGCGCTGGGGATGCATCTGCTGGCGGGACGCGCTTTCAACGAACACGACATAAATAGCGGAAACCCGGTCGCGATCGTTAACGAGAGCTTTGCGAAAACTTACCTAAGGAGCGGAGATCCGCTGACGAGACAAATCCGAATGGGGATGGGAGACTTTGCGGGCGTGCCCTGGTCCACGGTGATTGGAATCGTGAGCGATCTTCGCCATTCGAGTCTTGAAGAAAATCCGCGGCCCGAAGTTTTTCACCCCTACTGGCCCGGTCTAAACAACGACGCGCGGTTCGCAATCCAGGCGAGCATTCCGAGCCGGCAACTGATTTCCGCCCTTCGTACACTTCTTCACCGAATCGACCCAGCTCTCGCGTTCGAAGATGTGCGGACGATGAATCAGCGTGTGGCGCGAGCCGGCGCGAGACGCCGCTTCGAGACGGTTTTACTGAGCGTGTTCGCCGCGCTTGCAGTATTTTTAGCGTTGGTTGGCCTATATGGCCTGCTGTCGTACGCCGTGCGTCAACGCACAGCCGAAATCGGTTTGCGCATGGCGCTGGGGGCTTCGCGCGAGCGGGTCCTGACGATGATTCTCCGGCAAGGCGTGGGGCTCGTGTTGGCCGGCTTGGTGGTCGGCCTTGGCGCGGCGCTGGCGTTGACGCGACTGGTGAGTAGCTGGCTGTATGGCGTGAGAGCTACCGATCCGGTGACGTTCCTGGCGGTGCCGCTATTTCTCCTGGCGGTCGCGTGCTGCGCGTGTCTGACGCCAGCGATACAGGCCACCCGGGTAGATCCGGCACGGACGCTCCACCACCAATAAACAAACACTCAAAAGTGCAGCTTCAGCGCGAATTGAAGAATGCGGTTTGTCCCCAATTGGCCGGGGCCGACGGATTGCGTGGTGCTGATACGGCCGAAGCTCGAGCTGCTCAGGTTACCCGATGGTGTACTGAAGCTGATACTGAGCCAGAGAGTCGTCCTAGGAAAAATCTGGGGCGATATTTCGTTGACGGACATCGAGCGTTCGCGTAGGCTACTAACGTCCGAGTGAGCTATGAACACGACAAGGCGTGTCTGCCCGCCTGAGGCAAACGGACACGCGGCACGCGCTCTCCAGCTCATTCATCGCGACTTCGCTGAGCGATCGCTTTCACTCGCTACCCTCAGCCACGCCTTGCACGTCTCGGAGCGACACTTAGCGCGCTCGGTCCGCTCGTGTACCGGCCAGACTTTCCGGCAGTACCTGCGCGCGGCGAGAATCCGTCACGCGGCAAAGCTGCTCGCAGAGACGGACCATAGCGTAAAGGCAGTTGCCTCGATCGTCGGCTATCCCGATCTCAGTCATTTCTCACGATACTTTAAGGAAGCCACCGGAATGACTCCTGTTGAATACAGGCGCGATTTCGCTCGACTCGCTTCGCTGGCCGAAGCTGCTGCTGTGAATTAGTAAGGAATGTCCGATTTGGCCATAAAGAAGTCCAATTTGGCCATGTAATTCCGATTTACCCGCACTACACCGGCATTTACACTCAGAGTTACCAAAAGTCTAAATGGGGGAGTTCCTCCCGATTGGCGGCTCGGCCAACTGCCGCGGATGGCTTATGTTTCCAAATCGCAGCCAGCTTACTCTTGTCTGCCTAGTCGCAACCCTCGCGCCGGTCGCGATTCTCAGAGCGCAGGAGCCGAGCGAGGTCGGGCGCGAAGTTGCGATCCCGCGCCACATGCAAGACGGCGAAGAATTCAATACTCCGATGTCCGAGCTGGTCCGCTACGGCAAGAAACTCTTCGAAGCGCATTTCACCTCCCAAGAGGGCGCCGGGCGACCTATGTCGAAGGGAACCGGGGCGGCGCTTTCCGATCCATCCAGTCCGCTTCTGTTTCCACGAAACAACAATCGCGTTTCCGGCCCCGACTCCAACTCTTGTTCCGGCTGCCACAATCAGCCGGTCACCGGCGGAGCGGGCGATCTTTCGACGAATGTCTTCGTGCTTGGGCAACGGTTCGATTTCGCGACCTTCAGCGTAAACGACATCATTCCAACCCGGGGAGCGGCGGATGAGCGCGGCGTTGCGGTCACGCTGCAATCCATCGCGAACAGCCGCTCAACCGTCGATATGTTCGGCTCCGGCTATTACGAGATGCTGGCGCGCCAGATCACGGCCGATTTGCAGGGCCTCCGCGACGGGCTGCAGCCCGGGCAGCGAGCGCGATTGATTTCGAAAGGAATTTCATTCGGCATGCTGGCGCGCAATACGGACGGGTCGTGGGACACGTCGAGTGTGGAAGGATTGCCCCCGCAATCGCTCGCTTCGGTTGATGCCCAGCGTCCGCCCAGTCTACTGATTCTGCCTTTTCATCAAGCCGGAAGCACGGTATCGCTACGTGTGTTCACAAATGACGCTTTCAATCAGCACCACGGGATGCAATCAACTGAGCGCTTCGGTCTTGGCACCGATCCTGACGGCGACGGCTTCGTAAATGAGCTGACTCGTGCCGATGTTACCGCTGGCACGGTTTTTCAGGCGACGCTCCCGGTACCAGGTCGCGGGATTCCAGAGAACGGGGTACTTCGCCGAGCCGCGCGCGACGGAGAACGGCTGTTCCAGCAGATTGGCTGTGCTGCCTGCCACGTTCCCGCTCTGCCGCTCGACAAGCGCGGGTGGATCTATACCGAGCCGAATCCGTACAATCCGCCTGAAAATCTTCAGCCCGGCGGGGCTGAGGAGCTTGTGATCGATCTTTCCAGCGACGATCTGCCGCAGCCGCGGTTGAAGCCTATCAATGGCGTCGTGATGGTGCCGCTTTATACCGATTTCAAACTGCACGACATCTGCAAAGGACCGGACGATCCGAATGTCGAGCCGCTGAATGCGAACGAGAAGGCCGGTTCCGCGCCATTCTTTACAGGGAATTCAAAATTCCTGACGCGGCGATTATGGGCGGTCGGGAGCAAGCCGAACTATTTTCATCATGGCCAGTTCACGACCATCCGTGAAGCGGTTTTGAACCATTTTGGAGAGGCGCTCGCTAGCCGGCGCGCGTTTTCTTCTCTGGATTCGTACCAACAGGGTTCGATTATTGAATTCCTGAAAACCCTGCGGCTGATCCAAGGCGCGGGACAGTAGCGAGAGGGGAAAAGGGGATGAAGAGAGTTTGCGTATTAGCAGTTGCCGTTGTCCTCACGCTGAGGCCCGTGGGGGCTGCAAAGGTGGGACAAGCCGGCTCGCAGCCGCAGCAGGATATGCCGATGCCGCTGGTCGCGCCACTGTTTGTCGAGACCGCGGAGGTGTCGAGCACGGCGTCCATTGTAAACGCAGCAGCCGCGGAAACGTACGTGGATGTCGTGCTCTTGGATGAGCACGGGATGCAGATTATCACGGAAAGAATTCAGATTCCCGGCCACTCCGGGCAGGCGATACGGATCGCCGAGCTCTTACAGAAGGCTGGGTCTGCCGCCGGCATTGGCTCTGTGGAGATCCTGCCGGAGCCGACTGCGGCTAAGAGC
Source organism: uncultured Acidobacteriaceae bacterium (assembly GCA_963722935.1). Taxonomy (GTDB): domain Bacteria; phylum Acidobacteriota; class Terriglobia; order Bryobacterales; family Bryobacteraceae; genus Bog-105. The sequence goes on from CAVROY010000008.1 coordinate 1,654,397, forward strand.
ATGTCCGTGGTGGCGCAGGTCTCGATTACGGACAATCGACCGGCCACGCCTGTCTATCTCGAGGAGGAGGTTCTGATGCCTTCGATGACCAGTTCCAATACGTTTATCGCCACGGCCTCCTCGGTCCGCGGGTATCCCGTATTGGCGCTCATGAGTACGAGCATGGAGCCGCAGACCGTGACCGTCACCTGTCTCGCGGAGCTTCGGGGCAGGCGTGTGACGACGGCTCGGCTTGCGCCGGGTGAGATGGCAGTCATTGAGGCTTGCAAGGTCGGTGATGAATCCAGGGCGGACTTCGAGGATCTCTGGCGCCAGGGCGGGGAGGAACGCATGGGCTCGGTCGGGCTATCCGTCGTAACGGCGGGAATGCCGGGCCAACTGGATGTTTATGGATTTGCGCTCCGCGGCGGCGGCGATCATCCCAGCTATACGGCACTCAATTTCAAAGACGCCGGCATGCTGCGGTCGAGCAATACTGTCTTCGCGGGCGTGCCTGTGGGACAGACGGACGTGCTTCCAGGCGCTGCATTCAAGCCGGAGATTGCCGTCGCCAACTTTGGTACTCAGCCTGCGACGGCCCAAGTGCTGTATGCTACGGAGGCGAACGATCCTAAGGGAAAGGTGGTTGCAGACGTGGCACTAGAGCCGCAATCGAGCAAAACGATTGAGCTGCCGGCGATAATGGGTGACGGACAAGCGCGCAACTCCTTTATTCTGGAATCGAAAGCCCCGCCCGGCACGCTTGCGGCCAATCTTGTTGCCGAAGCTGGGCCGTTTGGAACGGTGCAACTGGTCGGTAAGGACGCGGAGCAGCTCCAAAACGGGGGTGCGCACCCGTGGACGACTGCAGACGGTGCGAGCTCGACGCTGCTGCTGTTCAATTATTCACGCGAGCCTCGCAAATTTTATGTGGCGATTTCGGCGGCTGGGGTGCTTTGGCAGGAAACATACGAGATTGCCGCACTCGAGACGACGGCGCTGGATATAGGAAAGCTGATCTCAACGGGCGCCAAAGATGAGAAGGGACACGTGCTGCCGCTGGGCGCCAAGGAAGGGGTGGCGAGCTGGTTTACTCCGAATTTTGGCCAAGGGGCGGGACGGCTGTTGGTTTCGCGAGCGGATACGGGACTGGCGAGGAATTTCAGTTGCTATACATCCACCACACTCTGCGGGAGCTCGTCCATGCAGAACAGCAACATCGGTGTCCCGGTTGGGGGCGGCGGGTCGATGGGTCCCTACGAAGTCGATTTCTGCCTGACACAGAACTACGTGTGCGGTGGAAGCTATGAAAACACAGGAGGGTGGGGCGCTAACTGGAGTCCCGCGAGCACGTCCGTTTACTCCATTCCAAATGCGTCGAATGTCGCCGCAGTGACAATCAACGGCATCTCGGCTGGTTCCGGCGCAATCACAGCAACGGCGGCGACATTCATAAATGGTTGCGGCGCCAGTCCGCAGAATGGGAATGTGACGGTTGTTGGCGTTTCCTTTAATTCAGTCAACCTAGTCTCGAATCAGATCTCGACTACCCTGTCGCCGACCGGAGCGAGTGGGCCCTTTTCGCTTTGGGAGTCGACGGGCTCCTCGAGCAACTACTCCCAGACGGCTGTTAGCAGGCAAGGCAGGGGTCAGGCGTACGTGGATGGCTTTAACCTTACGAATTCTGCGCCGACTGGTCAGTACTCAACAATCTATGCGGCCTGGTCGGTTGCTGGGATTCAGGTTATCACCTCGTATAATTTCAGATTTTACAACTACGGCAACACGCACCAGACTCAGTACACATTAATTAACGAGGGCACCTGTGCGACGACCCAGGGGAAGGCGTATATCATTACGAATTTAGCCGCGTGCTTCTCAAGCGGACTGCAGACTAGCTCTTTGAGTGCCCAATTTATGGGCCAGACGGCCCTCAACGGCTCGGGTGATAGCCGCAGTTGGGGACTCGTAAAAGGGCTTGCTGCGACGTCGTGCAAAGGCGCTACGACCGGCAAGCCGGGTGACGCTAACTACGGAAATACGTTTGTGCAGGTATCCAGCATAACCGGATCTTGCAACCAGCCTCTTAGCGGTAGTACAGTCGCCCAGTTCAATCGTCAGTGCGGCCTCAATATCTTTATCGAGGGATACGGGTCTCCAGGAACGCAAAAAAGCGTCCAGGATGAGTGCCCAAGATGTCAGAATGATCCGCCGCACTTCGATAACTGGACCACCGCGGGCGGGCCCGCCTGCGGAACCACGGTTACCGACCTCCAGCCCGGCAGCCCCCCAGGGTATTTCGTTACCGAGCAGGTGCAGCAATAACGTTATCGGAGCCGACGTGAAGATATGTCTAGTAATGGCGGTGTTGACGTGTACATATACCCTCAGTGCCTCCAACGACCCAACCACAGATGGGCCGCACTTGCGCAGATTGTTCATTGGAAAATCATCCGCGAGGTCGATAACTTCGTCGGAAGACGACCACCACACATGGCGGCTTGGGCGATGGAACCAAACGACTGAGATCGACGCAGCCTACCGATATGGCGACAATATCATCATCTTTGGATGGATCGGATGCTGTTCCGGAGTAACCACCATCATCGATGCCAAGAGCGGAATGGAGAAACTGGAGTTTCTCGAATACGATCCGCACATTACGCCGAGAGGACTGATTGTGTTCCGAAGGTTCTACCCGCATTTCACCGAGCCGTCCATGGTCTCGGACGCTGTGGCGGAGCTTGACCTGGAGCAGCAAGTGCCCCGCAGTGTGCCGTCCCGGCCGTACGAAAATCCAACGGACCAAGTCGGCACCATTATCTATCCGGAGGTCCCGACTCCGGATATCAGGCACGATATTGGGCATAACATCGTCGTTTCGGATGCGGGCTCGCTTCTATTCCTGGCCGATCGCTTGAGCTCTGGAAAACTCTGCGTGGTGCGCCTCTCACTCGATCTCGGTGGAGGTCGAGCGCAGAAGGAGAACTGCGCGGCACTTAATGGTCTCGGGGTGCGGAGTTTATCGGATGTACACATTCGAGAATTTGCTGAAAACGCTTTCGGCGACCTAATGCTTTCGGTTGACGTCGGCGCAGCAGGTTCGTCAATACGACGAGATTTCCAGGTCGACAAAAACTCACTGGAGATAGCGACCGTAACGGGCGGTCAAGAGAGTTCTGGCGAGCGGACGCTGTCGATTCCTTGGGCTGTTCAGAGGGGCGCTTTGACTTTTTTTGTTCCCACGGACATCGGCGGTAGTGGGCAGCGCCCGGTTCAAGCGCGCCTTGGAATTGACACAGCGGGAAATGTTCGCGATGTGGTAATTTCCGGTGCCGCAACCGAGGCATCAAAGGCCATCAAGAACAATCTCCTTCAATGGAAGTTTAAGCCGACCGTGCTGGATGGCCGGCCCGTACGAGTGGTAACGGAATTTACTTCGACAACTGACGGCCTCAGGAAATTACCGGAATGACATTGAGCCGGCCGGCGCGCCGAAATTTAGAAGGTCCGCTCGAGACAGGCAATACGGAGCGAGGATTTCTCATGCTTATTGCACGTCCTGTTCGACAACGAAACGTCTTGCCATAACGCTCACGCCAGTTCGAGCAGACGATCCCAAAGACGTGGAGGTGCGGACCGACGTGAAAAATGTCTCGCCGCAAGCCGTGCGGATCGGCAGCACATACGCTGCCTGGGTGTACAAGATTTATGTGACCGGGCCGGATGGAAGGCCGGCGCCTTTCACCGAATTTGAGAAAAAGGTCCGCTCTGGAGAGGCGCTGCAAAACGGCAGTCAAGTTCTCGTAACGCTTCCCCCTGACGAAGTCACGTCCGAGACTTGGAATCTGAGCGATTACGTCGATTTTTCCCGACCCGGCACGTACAAGGTTAAGCTCGGCCGCACTTTCGAATCGATCAAAGAAACGGACGTATCCAATACGATTACGATAACGATTCGGTGACGCATGCGCTTCGCCTTATGTGGCGCTCTCTGCCGCGAGCCCTACGTAGCGGTGGAAGTGCGAGAGCCGGCGGTAAGAAAAGCGAAGCAAGCGATGAGCGCACCGAATTTGTATATACTCCCAACTGTGCGCGATAGAGCATCGGAGCTCATGCAGATACCGAATCCGAGGCAGCCTGCCGCTTTTGTTGCTGTGTCTTGCGCTCGCGCCTGCGGGCGATTGCGACCAGTCGGGCTCACCCGTGGCGCTTACGCTCGAACGCGCACTGGACGCCGCTCCAGATGGGGTCACCCTCAAAGCAACTCTAAAGAACGTTTCAAAAAGTAACATCACGATAGGCGTGGGTGGCCCCTTGATGGACTACAAGCTCGGTGTGACGGATGCTCGTGGGAACCCGGTCCCGCTCTCAAAGCAAGGTCAGCAATTTTTTTCCAAGGACCGAATTCGCTCAATCATGTATGTCGCAGTGACACTGGGCCCTGGAGAAAGCCGCGTGGATGTGTGGTCCATCGATGACTTGTTCGCTTTTGCACGGCCGGGCCAGTATCTAATTACGGTTAGCCGGCAATATCGCATCAGGGAAGGCTCCCGGCCTGTCGCGTCAAAACGTTTTGGAGGTTGCGCTCAATAAGAACTAGCTGCAGCTGGGTCGGTGTTATTGGCTTGCAGATCACCTGAGCAGATGTTAGTCTTTTCAACGCGGTGAGAATATGGCTAAATCCTTGATGCGGTTGTTGCTTTCGATACTACTTTCGTTTTCCGGGACCGGCTTGTGGTGATGGGAGAGCGGGGCGGGCTCTCGGCGTGGTGATTTTCGATATAGCGAATAGAAAGCTTCTCGATTGCCTTCGGCTGATGGCTCCTGTCTTTGCGGTTTGCCTGTGCAATTCTGCCGCTCCTAAGGAGAAATCAACGAAGTGGCGGATCGAAGGCGTCTCCTTGGCTGCCGATACCGAGCCGGCTCACAAACTGCCTGACGGCAGTGCGCCTAACAAGCTGACGGCAGCCATCTCGAGCACCGAAACGCGGGGCCGTTTTGAGTTATCAACTGATGTTCGCCTCACCGAGATCGCAGATTCTTTCATCTGGGGCGATAGATTGGCCGTCCTGGGGCGCGCTGGCAGGGCATCCGCCGTCGTGATCTTTGACCTAGCACGAAGGCAGATGAGCGACTGGTTCTTCTGCATTGAGCCGAGGCGCATAGCACCGGGTTGGATTGCATACGTCGAATGGTATCCGCGGCTGTTCGGAGAGGCGCCCCGGGAAGTTGTACTGATTTACGATTTGGATAAAGCGCCAGCCGAAAACAGGCTTCCGATTGCCAATCACGTTGCGATTCCGGCGCCGGTCACGGCCGCTCCTGTGCTGGTGGGCATGCCGGTCTACCCAGAGATAAACGTTCAGGAGCGGTCGTACGCAAACGTGGTCGAAAACCCGGCGGATAACGAGACCGTCCTAGCCTATCTTTCCTTCCTTCTACTGCCACAGAAGCGGTTGGTTTTCGTTGCCGCAGAGGGACAGGATTTCATGAGTTCCAGGGACTTTCTTGTTGTCGTCAACCTTTCGCTCGGGATCAATCATCCCGTCGTGAAAAGCGTCGGTATCCCCAAGGACCAGCTCGAAAAACCGGGCGAGAATCCTCAGTTCGTAAAGATCACGGGGATAGAGCCCATTGGCGAAAATTCGGTGCGGCTTTTGGTGCCCAAGAGCGAATACGGCGTGAGCAGTATTGTTGTGAACCTGAATCGCTGAATGCACCGGCGGAACGGACTGTTGGGCCAGGCCGTGCAACTGATTGGTAAGTTAGCGGAGTAGCTTCAGCAAGGGCGCACCCGTGGAAGACGCTACGGATTACCAACCTCAGCACGGACGCTCTACATTAATGCCAAGAGCTCAAAAATGCAGTTTGAGCGCGAATTGAAGAATGCGGTTTGTCCCCAATTGGCCCGGTCCAACCGATTGCGTCGTAGTAAGGCGGCCGAAATTGGTGCTGTTGAGGCCAAGATTATTCGGGCTCGTTGTCGGTGCAGCAAAGTTCGTGTGGTTGATCACGTTGAATCCCTCAGCGCGCGCTTCCAGTCGCCACCTCTCGGTAAAGGCAAAAATGCGGCTGACGGCGGCGTCGAATTCAAATGTCCCAGGACCATAGAACGCGTTATGTCCGAGATTCCCGAAAGTCCCGGTTGCATTGGGAAGAAAAGCCCCGGGGTTCAGGTATTGGGGCAGATTCGGTCCCCAGTTAGAGTTGTAGGCATCCGGGAGAATCAGATTCGGCCGGTCGCGTCCCACGCCGGTCTTTGAGTTGTCAACACCCGTAGTTACATCGAAGGGCAAGCCGGTGTGCGCCTGAATGATGGGCGCAAACTGCCAGTTGCCTAGAACCTTACCCCAGAAGGCGCCGCCGACGTGCGGCGTAATGCCGACGAACGATGCATTAAAGATGTGCCGGACATCGAAGCTGCATGGACCCCGGTCTTGTCTCAGGTTATAGGGATTCTCGAAGGTGGGCCCGGTGGTCTCGCCCAAGAAATCAGATTCACTGATGCAATGCGAATAGGTGTAATTGACCAGCAGCGAATAGTTATTGCTGAAGCGGTGCTGCAGTGAGGCAAGCATCGCATTGTAACTGGCGTTCGCTCCATCATCGGCTATCGGTAACGATCCGATCGGAAGTCCTTGTGAAGGGTTCAACAATGTAAGCACGCGCCGGTTCTGTGTGCTTGCGCTGCTGCCGGGAATGTAGACCGCGGGGTTGGTCTCCTGGCCGACATAGAGATGCGACGTTTTATTTCCTATGTAATTTATCGACGCAAGCCACTCGTTCCGGAATTGATGCTGATAACTGGCATTGTATTCGTTTATGGATGTCGGCTTCAGATTCAGCGGCATAATGACATATAGCGCTGCCGATGAAGGAAAGAATGGCTTGGTGCTCGGGAAGGGATTACCGCCCGGGAAACTGATCCAGGGATTGCTGAAAGTCCCGTAGCCATTCGGGCTGGTAGACAAAATACCTTTGGAATTGAGTGTCCAGCTCTCGTCGATCTCGTCTACAAACGGCGGATTGGACTGCACACGCTCGTCAAAAAAGAGCTCCGTCGTGTCATAGAGGATCGCTCCACCCAGGCGAAATGTATCATGGCCGCTATGGCCGGGTGAAAAGACCAGTCCAAGCCGCGGGGCAAAATTCGCAAACTTGTCGTGAACGAAAGCCTTGGGAACACCCGCGTCGCCGAAATACAGCATACCGGCGGGCGCATTGGGATAAATGAGACTATGCACGTTGTTCAGGAAGTTTTGACAGTTGAAGGTGCTGCCGCGGCCGAAGAAATCCTGCGGAAACAGCATGGGTTCCCAGCGAACACCGGCTGTCACTGTGAGGTGATCGTTCATGCGGAACGTATCCTGGACATACAGACCAGGGCTGGTCTGCCGGTTGGCCGTCGCCTGGACTTTACTCTGGGCGTAAGTGGATAAATCGCCCAACATGAAGTCGGCAAGATTGTCCCCGCTGAGGCTTTGGGTAAAGCCATAGGTACCGTCGAGATCGTAGTGATTGTTGAAGTTTCCCTGCGTGCGGATGATATCGGCACCAAACATGATTTGATGCCGGCCGCGAACCAGAGTCATGTCATCGGTGTAAGACCAAGTATTGGTATCGAAGTAAGCTTGGTTGCAAGTTCCGCAATACGTACTGAAATAGCCGCTGACCGTCAACTACAAGAAAATCAGGATCCTGGGAAAAGACGTTCGACCCGATCGTCTGCGGGCTGATTCCTTGCGGAGCAGGGCCGCGATTATCGCGCCGGCGCTCAAAGGTGAAGTGGGCGGAATTGAGCGTCGTGGGGCTCAGGGTGTAGGTATCACCCAGCGTAATGGTCTGGGCCCGCTCGGCATTACCGGGATTTACTGTTACTAGCGCATTGGTCGGTTGAAAACTGGCGTTGAGCGTGTAATCGTCGATGAAGTAGCGGGCGAAAAAGCTATGTTTCGGGCTGATGACCCAATCCACGCGGCCGATAGTCTCATATTCGTTGTTGTTGGCGGGAATCCCGTAAGTGACCTGGCCGCATCGGATTACTTGTCTGCGGAAGATATTGCAGCAATTTGACGGATGCAGGGTCGAACATCGACATGGGAATTTGATCGTTCGCGAAGGCCGCGCCAGTAAACGGGTTTTTGAGCTGCTTAAATTTGTGGGTCGAGGTGCAGGAGGCGCCGTCAATTGTGGAGAAATCGCCGGTCCGACCGCTGCTGTCGGTACAAAGGAAATGGTTGAGGGCGGATTGGTGCGGGTAGGCGTGCCCTGGAATCCGCCGAAGAAGAACAGCTTGTCCTTTATAATTCGACCGCCGAGCGTGCCGCCGTATTGATTCCGCTTGAGCGTGTCGCGAGCCGTTGCGAAGTAGCCACGCGCGTTGAAATCGCCGTTGCGGAGATAGTCGAATAAATCTCCATGAAAGCTGTTGGTTCCCGATTTCGTAACGGCGTTCATGACTCCACCGGGATGCTCTCCGTATTGCGCCGGCAAAGTGCTGGTTTCGACACTGAATTCCTGGAGCGCGTCCGGGAACGGGAAAGGCATATTCACGTTGGTGAACGTGTCCACGTTGTAGCCGCCGTCCAGAAGATAGTTCGTCGCGTTGACTTCACCGCCACCCACCGAAATGGTGGTTGAACTGTAGAAATTCTTGCTGCCTACCAGATCCTGCCCCGCCGGTGTAGCAGTGACAGACGCTCCCGACAACAGAATCAACTGGGTCGCATAGCGCCCGTTCAAAGGCAGGTCGTTGATCTGTTTCTCATCGATAACCTGCGACACATGGCTGTTTCTGGTTTCGAGCATGGCGGCATTGGCCTGCACCTCGACCGTTTGCGACACGTTGCCGAGCTGCATGGTCAGGTTGGCTTCGACGTTTGCGCCGACCTGCAATTCGATTCCGGTCTGAACGTAGTTCTTGAATCCGGGCGCCTGCGCTTCTAACTTGTAAGGGCCAACCGGCAGGTTATTGAAGATGTAGTGGCCGGTGGTGTCACTTACGGTGGTATGGATCGCATGTTGATCGGTTTCGGTGATCGTGAGAGTGGCGTTGGCTACTGCCGCGCCGGTCGGGTCTGTCACAACTCCGCCAACACTGGCCACCGCGACCGCTTGGCCGCGAGCGGTGCCAACAAACAACAGAGACGAAAGTAAGCCGGATAATAGTAGTGCCGCCGGGCTCAAACGAGCAACGTGGTTCATAGTTAACCCCTTCTGGACAGTCCTGGAAGGCGCTGTTCCTCTCGGACACTCCTCGCAACGGAATTTGGTCTTATTATGCGGGCCGTTCGGCTGGAATCAAGAAAAATAAACTCAAAGAGCCGTTTAGGAAGACTAAACGAGCTGGTGAGAGGGCGATTGGGACTATGCGTTAAGTTAAGAGCAAAATCAGGAATTCGGCCTATTTCCCACTTGTCCGATAACGGCACTTTTCCGTGAGTGAGATCCGATTTTCAGATCGCGATCATCCTGTTCCAAACTACTGCGAATTGCTGAATAGCGGAAAACGAGGCCCGGAAGCGTCTCGAGGGCCTTCCACATCATTTCGAATGGGAACAGAAGAAAGGGCATCGGCCCGACGTGCATCATCACTCTCGAAAACGTCTCGGGACGTTGAATACATCGTATAATCGAGACGTTCCAGTGCCTCACGCTGTCCGGCGCGTTAGCAACTGTGAGAACATTTGCTTCAAAAGCCATATCAGTAACCTTCTCACGGAGGGTGGCGTCGCAAGATCCGCTGAATGTTACGTTGAAGGGTGAATGCGGCGGGTTCCGTCTTCGTTGATCGCCAGCGCGCTTGCTCCCGATCGTGCCTCTACGGAGCCTCTCCACAAGCAGCTTTATGAGCGATTGCGCGAGCATATTCTGAGCCGGCGATTGGCGCCAGGGCTGCAACTGCCTTCGACTCGTGTGCTTGCGTCTGATCTAGCTATATCTAGAACTCCAATATTGCAGGCCATTGAGCAATTGAAAGCAGAAGGTTATTTGGAAGCATCCATTGGTTCAGGCACTTATGTCGCTCGCTTCTTACCGGATCAGAGGGTAGTAGCTACGCAAGCTGTCGCCCTCACCGGTGCGAGACAATCCGGTAATCACCATCAACCTGGGTTTAAGTCCCATCGTGTTGTAACACATCAGATACGAACCATTCCACCCGTGACATACCGCCCATTTCAGCCGGGCTTTCCCGCTTTGGATGCGTTCCCCTTTGCCATTTGGTCGAAACTGCTGCAACGTTTGCAGACGTGCGCAAACTCGATCCTCTTGGGCTATGGAAGTCCTGCGGGCTATTTACCTTTGCGCAGGGCCATCGCGTCGTATCTCACGATTGCGCGTGGCATGCGTTGCCACGAAGATCAGGTGATTGTGGTTTCAGGTGCGCAACAAGCTTTGAGCCTGGCTATTCGTGCTCTGGCGGAGCCAGGCGATTCCGTCCTGTTGGAAGATCCCGGCTATTTCGGAGCGCAGGCCGCTTTTGACGCATCTTCGGTCAAGTTGTTACCTGTGCCAATCGACCAAGACGGCGTGATGGTGCCCGACATGCATGAAGGCGCTCGGGGACGGATACTGTACACGACCCCTGCTAATCAGTTTCCGCTTGGCATTACGATGAGTGTCGGGCGCCGCAGGCAGCTTCTAAACTGGGCACACAAGTCGGGGGTCGGGATTCTTGAAGATGACTATGATGGGGAATTTCGCTATTCCGGCTGTCCTTTGCCTTCCCTACAAAGTTTCGATTCCACCGGATCGGTGATCTACGTTGGAACGTTTAGTAAAGTGCTGTTTCCTGGACTTCGGCTCGGCTACATAGTTGTACCGGCTCACCTGGTGGAAGTGTTTACCGCCGCAAAGAGATCGTTGGACTACCATTGCCCGATGATTGAGCAATTCGTGACAGCCGAATTTATCAATGATGGCCATTTTGCGCGACACATCCGGCGGATGCGGACACTGTATCTTGAGCGGCTGGAGGCGCTGCTCGAAGCAGCTCGGGCGGAAATGGACTGTCAGTTTGAGATTCGCCGGCCTGATGGTGGAATGCACGTTGTGGCACGCCTAGGACAAGGAGTAGATGATCAAACTGTGGCGACAGATGCCGCGCATCTGGGCATCTCCGCAATGCCCTTATCTTCCTGTTATCTAGGTCCGGATAGAATTTCAGGCTTGGTGCTTGGTTTCGCGGGTTACAAACCGCAACAAATCCGTTTGGCAATGCAAAAGTTATCGAGGGTTATCGCCACTCAAAGTGGGCCAAGAGAGCTGGTAAAAATAGCGACATCTTGTTGAGAACACGAATGCACGACCTTTGCAAAGGTTTAGCGTAAGATCGCGCAATTAAGTGTTACGGCGCTCCGAACGGCAGCGGATGGAAACACGACGCGCCCAGGTCGTGCGAATAGACGACTTCCCGTACACGACTACTTCCCCCGTCGGCGATGAAAAGATTCCCGCAGGGGTCGAGGGTCAAACCAAACGGGGCATCCAGCGCCGCAGCCAAGGCGGGCCCCCCGTCGCCCGAGAAGCCTGCCACGCCAGTACCGGCCACAGTGGTGATAATGCCGCTTGCCGCATCGACGCGCCGGACGCGATTGTTACCCTGGTCCGCAATGAAGAGATTTCCCCACGAATCGACGACGACGCGAGCCGGGTTGCAGAGCTGAGCGCTGGTCGCGGGACCGCCATCCCCGCCGAATAAACAAGCGCCGGGAACGCCGGTGCCTGCGACGGTCCGGATCACGCCTGTCGCCGCAACTACCTCGCGGATGCGGTTATTGCCGGCATCGGCGATGAAGAGATTCCCGTTCGCGTCCGCCACAGCGCCGGTCGGAACACTGAGCTGCGCACTGACGGCCGGACCGCCGTCGCCGCCGAAGCCGCTCGTGCCGTTTCCGGCGACCGTCTCGATGAATCCCGTGGCTACGTCCACGCGCCGAATGCGCTGGTTGAACATATCAGCGATAAAAAGGTTGCCCCATCGATCCACACTCAAGCCGGAAGGAGAGATGAACGTCGCGAGAGTCGCTGGGCCTCCATCGCCGCTGAAACCCGCCGTGCCATTGCCGGCTACGGTCACGATCATTCGAGTCTCGGCGTCCACTCGCCGGATCCGTTCGTTTTGAGTGTCGGCTATGAAAAGGTTTCCAGATTGATCGACTGCGACGTCACCAGGCAACGCGAACCTGGCGCGCAGAGCACCATTTCCGTCTCCGCTAAATCCAAACGCTCCAATGGCGCTTCCCGCCGCCAGCGAAATGATCCCGGTGTCGCCATTGACGCGCCACACCCGGTTGCTGTCCGTGTCGTCGATCATGAGGTTGCCCCATGGATCGATCGCCAAGCCGTTCGGAAAGGGAGAGGCCGGCGGGTTGGGCGTGAACCCGAGTTCCGCGTCTGCGGCGTCGATCCTTTCGGTGACGTTGGCTCCGCCCGCGGCCGTCGTAATAATAGCCGTCGACGAGGCGATGCGCCTAACCCGGCCATTCCCGAAGTCCGCGATGTACAGATTCTTGGCGCCGTCCAGGCTTACGCTCAGCGGAAAGGCCATCTGGCTGGCTACGGCCGGACCGCCATCGCCACCAAACCCATTCGCTCCCGTCCCAGCGAGCGTGGAAATAATGGTCGTCGCGTGGTCGACCCGCCGGATTCGCACGTTGCCGGTATCGGCTATGTAGAGGTCTCCCTCTTCGTCAACTGCAACTTCGTCCGGGGCCATTGAGCTGGGCGGCAGTCGCCGGGCCGTCGTCGCCGGAGAATCCTGCCATACCATTGCCGGCTACAGTGGTGATGACGTCGCTTGCTGCATCAACGCGCCGGATGCGATTGTTGCGCGAGTCGGTGATGAATAGGTTTCCACTTCGATCAGAGGTCACGGCGATCGGTCCGTTCAGCAAAGCGCCGCCGGCCGGCCCGCCATCCCCACCGAAGGCGCAATTGTTGGGAACACCGGCGACGGTGGTAATGATGCCGTCGGCGTCAACCTTGCGGATCACGCAGTTATTTTCGTCCGCGATAAACAGATTTCCCGAATGCCAAGCAACGCCCGAAGGAAGATTCAGGGCCGCGCGCGTGGCTGGACCTTGATCTCCGCCGAAGCCGGCAGAGCCATTGCCGGCCACGGTAGTGATGACGCCTCTTGCTGCATCGACGCGCCGAATGCGATTGTTGTCGGCGTCGGCAAAGAACAAGTTCCCCGCATCATCGAATGCTAGACGCAACGATGGTCCGAGGAGGGCGTGGGTGGCCGAACCGCCATCGCCTGCGAAGCCGGCCACGCCGCTTCCAGCTATGCGAGTGACGTCGCCGTCAGGCCCCAGGCGATAAATCGATGAGGTATTGAAGTCACTGAGGTAGACGGCCCCCCCGCGCGCGACCACGCTGGAAGTTCCGTAGATCGACGATCGCGCGTTTCCGGTTGGAGCCCGTCCACCGGCCACCGTGCGGATGATCGCGCCCCCAAGGGCGAGCGGGGATCCGGACTGGACGGCTGGGGCGTCCGGCGAGACGTTTTCGATAGGGATGCCGGATGCGCTGCAGCCGATGAGAAGCGCAATCCCGAGGTTTAGCAACGATTGCCGGCCGGCGTGTATCGATGACATCTTCACTTTCATTCTTGTGTCCTTTCGTTCAATTTTTCGCTTGCTGAAATGGGCCACATCGAGTCCGGAGCTTGATCGAATCTGATTTCCCAGAACGGTGGGGAGCTAACGAAGACCAAAGCGCTGGTCTTAGTGGCCATCGAAAGGGTTTATTCGATCCGGGTTTCACTGAATTCCGTTCAGTTGTCATTCGGTCGCTTAGGTTGATGCGAGCTGTCTTTCTGAGCGTGATCGCAAAGCATTTGAATTCCTGGTCTAGTGCTATCGTGCACGCCGGGATTATCGGACGGCAATAGCCAGATTGGACGATTCAGTCGTAACCACTTTGTCCCTGAAGTGCGATGTTTTGGAGCAGGGATATCAGGCTCCGTGTTCTGGCACAGTGGCGTTCCATTCTCGGTGCTGAGCGCGCCCCTATACGGCTGACGGAAGCGGGAATTGTGAATTGTAGTGGCCGCAATTTGCCAGCGTCGTGCCGGGAGTGCCGTTGTACGAACACAAAGCGATTTCCGGCGTCGCACAGCCCGGAACCATACAGTGGCTTAACCCGAATGCCTTCATTCCGGCGGTCGATCCGAGCACGGGCGCTTGTATAGGCGAGGATAGTCCACAGAACTGCCAGTTTGGAAATCTCGGCCGCAACGCTCTGAGAGGTCAAGACTTCACCTGGAGCGATTTCTTCTCACCAAATGGTTTGCGCTACGAACGAGTGAAACTTCGCGTTGAGGCGCAATTTTTCAACGTTTTCAATCACTCGAACTTTAGCCTGCCGTCGGTTGTGACCGCCGGAATTCCCGGTAATCCGGCGACCCAGACCGGCTTCGGTGCCCTCACCTATACGATTTCGCCTCCAACCGGGCTGCTCGGTGTTGGCTTAGGAGGCGACAGCTCGCCACGCATGATCGCGTCTTCGGGTCGGGGATCGTTGACCTATGAGCATTGTTTTGTGGAATCCGAAACAGACAGAATCTAATCGAGGTCCGGACAGCAAGTCTGCGGAATTTGCTCTCGCGTATTGTACGCAGTCTCAGCTCCTGCGATAGTACGGCGGCTGGATCGGGGTATTTGGATAGCGGGGGTGGCGCGGGCATTGAGGTAAACCCAAACGCACTTGCACCGCTAGCGGCGCGAATTTCATCAGGGACCAGAAAACACCGTTACTGGACAGTAATCTTTTAATCGGGCAGACAAGGCGCTATTCGCCGCTTCTCACGGCCTTGAGTTAGAAACGCTTATAGGGGCGACTGGGGTGTGCTTACAGAGCCGAACAAGCTTTCAAACCGAGCGGGCGGCCTTGGCCAGAAAGCCAAAATTCCAGCTTCTGCTGGAGTTCCGTTTCCCGGACAGGCTTGGAAAGATAGTCAGTCATACCGGCCGCAAGGCAAAGCTCCCGGTCTCGCGCGAAGGCATTCGCGGTCATTGCAATGATGGGAACCTGCACGCCATGCCCGGCCTGAGAACGTATGCGCCGGGTGGCTTCATATCCATCCATCTCCGGCATCAGACAATCCATTAACACGAGGTCGTAGCGCTCCGATGCGAGACAGGTCAGAGCTTCCGCACCGTTTTTCGACACATCGGCCCGATAGCCCAGGTTCCGCAGCATCATCAGAGCTACTTTTTGGTTGATGCTGTTGTCCTCGACCAGAAGAATGCGGAATTCCCCTCTGGCCGCCTTTTGGCAAGTGGGCTTCGGCAGATTGGCCTCCGGATCGGGAGCTGTTTCGGCGGCGGGAAGAACTTTGACGGTGAACCAGAACGAAGATCCTTCGCCAAAGCGGCTGTCAACGCCGATGCTTCCTCCCATCAGCTTGGCGAGACGCTTGCAAATCGCGAGACCCAGGCCGGTGCCGCCGAATTTGCGCGTGATGGAGGCATCCGCCTGCTGAAAGGGCTGAAACAACCTGCTCTGCTGCGCCTCTGTCATGCCGATACCTTCGTCGGTGATCCGGAATCGCACACGATACTCGTTTTGATCGAAGCCCACGAGCTCGGCTTTGACCTGAATCTTGCCGCGCTCGGTGAATTTCACCGCGTTGCTCAACAGATTCAGGAGAAGCTGCCGGATACGGCCGGGATCGCCGCGAGCGCTTCTGGGCAGCGCGGGGTCGATCTCCGGCGCGAGCTGAAGGCCTTTCCGTTCTGCGGCGGGACGGATGATTTGGAGCGCATTTTCCAGAGCTTCCGCGAGATCGAATTCGGCGCATTCGAGCTCCAGATGCCCGGCCTCGATTTTTGAGAAATCCAGAATTCCATCGATGATCGAAAGCAAAGCCTCGCCCGAGCTTCGAATGGTTTCCACGCAATCGCGCTCCGGCGGGGCCAAGTCCTTCGACAGCAAAACAGCGGTCATGCCGATGATCCCGTTCAAAGGAGTGCGGATCTCATGACTCATCATGGCCAGGAAGTCACTCTTGGTTTGAGTGGCTAACTGCGCCTCGCGCGTTTCTTTCGAAGAGTCGCGGATGGCCCGATTCAGTTCGTCTACACGGCGCTGCAGATCCTGCCGAGAATACTCCGTCTCGAGCAAAAACTCCAGCATTTCAGATTCTGTACAGCGTCGTTCGATGAGGCCGTCCGACTGACGTATAGAATTTGGCCGGAACTCGTGCTGGACCGTTTCCTGCGTTTGGTCAATAAGGCCGACTTCGGTGTTGTTAGTGTACGATGGCACGAAACTCGCCGATCCGCCCACCGGGAGGGGCTTCCTCTCAGGCTAGTTACCTCTTCGGCAGCCGTTTTCCGGTTTTGTAGAGGTGGAGCGGCTTTTTCAGCTCTGCCCTGACTTAGACGGTTTGGGATAAGCGCGCCAGCAAGCAGTTGTGTGGGAGTTGGTGTTCGATAGCCAGCTACACTGTAGTCGTTAGAGGATGCTCGGCTGACAACTTCTGGTCCCGACGCGACAAAGCCCGACCTTGTCACGATTCGCACCTTCCTGAGCGAGTCCGAAGCCGAAATTGCGAAGATGGCTCTGGAAGCATTCGGAATCGATTGCACGATCAGTCGCGACGATTGCGGCGGTCTCCGGCCACATCTCGTGCTAGGCGCAGGCATTCGGCTCGTTATCAGATCTGAAGATGCTGAACGAGCCGAAGACGTGCTGGCTTCCGAAACCGAAGAATCAAGCTGACAGTCTTTCGGCGCTCCGTGAAGAGAAAAACAGATGCCGAGTTTGTCACGGCGCGGAAAGCTCAGCCTGATCATAGGCGTGCTCGCACCGGCCGAGATGCTTTCCCGTCTCTTACCGCGCGATGCGAATGTGGAATAAGCATGCCTGAATACCACGAGCTCAGCCCACCCGCTCGAATAGCCGATTCCGTGGAGTGCTTTTGGTCCATCCGCCCTGCGCCTCACTCGGATTTTGTACATCGAGTAGTGCCTGACGGGTGTACGGATATCCTGTTCACGCATCGCTCAGAGAAATCGGCCCTGCACGTTGTCGGCGCCATGACGACGTTCGAGGACTTCACAGTGCCCGCAAGACAGTGGATGCTTGGAGTCCGCTTCCGCCCAGGAATGGCGCCAGCTCAGTTAGGCATCCCCGGCGCGCAGATAACGGACAGAATTGTTGCGCTCCAAGACTTGTGGGGCCCAAAAACATCTCGCCTGCTCAACCAAATCGCGGAAGCGACTTCGATGGAACAGTGTGCATCTATCCTGGCGGGTTACTTACAAACAATCCAATGTCCAACCCCTCTACAGCGCGCCCTCGCCTGGATGGAACGGCAGCGCGGCGTCGTCCGCCTGGAGGATGTGGCACGCCAATCGAATCTGAGTGTGCGCCAGTTCCGCCGCGTCTGTGTCGAGCAAACAGGCCTGTCGCCGAAACTGCTGGCCCGGGTGATGCGCTTCCGGCATGCGCTTTCGCGTGTGCTTGCGGAGGCAGGTGATCACGCCGGCCTAGCAGCCGATTGCGGCTATACCGATCAATCCCATTTCATTGCCGAATTCCGCCGTTTTTCTGGTCGCACTCCTGCCGATTATTCGCGCTCCGACGCCGGGCAGTGACCGATTTTTCCTATCGCACCTGACGCGGAGCGGATAGCATTTCGAAGAGGTCACTTTCGAATGAAGAAAGTTGTGCGAACGGCATGGATCGCAGCCGCTGTGCTGTCGACCGTAATCGCGCTCGCGCAGGAGGAGCATAGAGCAGTGGAGACTAATGCGAATGATCGCCGAATCGACTATATCGAGCTTCCGGCTACAGACGTGTCCAAGACAAAGGCTTTCTATATGCAGGCGTTCGGATGGAAATTCACCGATTACGGTCCCGATTACACGAGCTTTGAAGACGGCCGGATCGCAGGTGGATTTACAAAACAGGGAAAGGTCGTTCAGGGCGGCCCGCTCATTGTGATCTATGCTGCCGATCTCGCCGGCATGGAAGCGAAAGTTCGCTCCGCTGGTGGCTCTATCGTGAAGGATATCTTCTCGTTCCCTGGAGGACGCCGCTTCCATTTCAGCGATCCGAGCGGAAACGAGCTCGCCGTCTGGTCCGATAAATAATCGCGCCCACGTCGAAGCCGCCTCGACACAGTCTCGCAGGATGTGGAGTACACTGTGGAGCGCAGTCCACATATGGAGACGATCCAGGTTGTTCTCGATCGGGAACTGTTGCGGGCGACTGACCGATTCGCGCGCCAGACGAAGCGAAATCGTTCTGCGTTAATTCGCGAGGCCCTTCGAGAGCACCTTCGAAGATTGGAAGCCCGGGCATTGGAAGAACGCGATCGCGAGGGCTATTCCACGCAAAGGGCAGCGTCGCGTGAGTCGGCCGTTTGGGAAGCGGAGGCCGCGTGGCCGCGGAATTGCCCGAGGTGATGTGCGCCTCTACCAATTCGCTCCGCCCGATAAGCAGAGACCCGTGCTGGTCCTTACTCGAGAGAGCGCTGTCGCTTATTTATCGACCGTCACCGTGGCCCCGGTGACGTCCATCATTCGCGGGGTGCCATCCGAAGTGGTTCTGGACGAAGGCGACGGCATGAATGCACCTTGCGCAGTCAACCTGCACAACACAGTTACCATCTCACAGGACCGCTTGGGAAGGCGAGTGGCACGGCTCAGTTCTTTGCGAATGAGCGAAATCTGCGCTGCTCTGCGCTTCTCACTCGGTTGCGATATGCGGCAATGAGAGCTGGAGGCGCTAGGGCATCCGTCACCTGACGGTTTGCCTGTTAGAGGGACAGATGCGATCAAGTGGCCGGCGGGCGTTCCTTAAGCGACAATCGAAGTGCGTCCCATGGTTAGCCTGAACGATTTTGAGAAGCTGCTGCCGTCGCTGTCGCCCGGCGAAAGGGCGCAGATCCTAAAATGGGTCGTTCAGGACCTAAGCGGTGCGTTTCCCGGAATCGACTCTCATCCTGAAGTATGCGGCGGAGAACCGTGTATCGTTCGGACCCGGATTCCCGTGTGGCTTCTGGAGCAGGCGCGGCGCTTGGGCGCAAACGAGCAGGCATTACTCGCGGCGTATCCGTCCCTGCGTGCGGAAGACCTGGTGAACGCCTGGGCATTCGCACGTTCTCACACTGCGGAAATCGAGGAGCAAATCCGTGATAATGAGGCCGCTTAGTTGGCACGTTTCTATTCAAACGAGAATATTGCGTTACAGCTTGTTACGGAACTTAGGCGACTAGGACACGACGTGCTCACCTCGCTCGATGCCGGAAAGACGAACGCCGCCGTGCCGGACCGTGAAGTCCTGGCCTTCGCCGTCGCCGAAAACCGAATTCTCTTGTCGCACAATCGCCGGCACTTTCTTCACCTTCATCGGAGCCGGACCGAGGACCATGCAGGGATGATCCTTTGCACTTTCGACCCGGACTTCCGCAGACAGGCTCAGCTAATCGATGCTGAAGATGGCCACTGCGCCTGAGACGAAGAATCAATTGATCCGTGTGAACCGGCCCGGTTGACGAAATCCAGCCGACTTACCGCTCCGGTCAACGCGCGAGAGCGACGCGCTGCCATTCTCCATGAGAGGGCTCGCATCGCTTACTTAGTCGTGGGTCGATGGGGTTCCCGGAGCCGCTGCCCTTCGCGGAGCCTCGCTTGGGCCGGAGGACGGCCCTCACTTTCGCAGTCTTTCCTCCTCCGCAGAAAAACTGATCGCCCGCATCGGACTCGAGCCCCGAAATGCCGACTCCGGGCGGCATCTCGAGCCTCTCCAGGACCTCTCCCGTTTCGGGATCGACTCGTCTCAAATCGCTCTCGTCACCTTCCCAGGTGCCGTGCCAGAGTTCGCCTTCGATCCAGGTGACTCCGGTAACGAAGCGGTCGGACGTAATGGTGCGAAGAATCGCCCCTGTTTCGGGATCAATTTGATGGATCTTCCGGTGGTGATACTGCCCGACCCAGAGCGTTCCTTCGGCCCACGCGAGCCCCGAGTGATCACCGCCACCGGGCGCCGGGATCGTGGCGAGCACACGGCCGCTGTTCGGATCGATCTTCTGGATGCGATCCCCGGCGAGCTGAAACAGGTACTGGCCGTCGAAGGCCGTTCCTGCATGCGCGGCGGGGACATCGATCGAGCGCAGCCTCTTCCCGCTCACAGGATCAAACGCAATCAGCTTGTCTCCAGCGGCAAACCAGACGTGCCGACCGTCATACGTGACTCCATCCACCCTGTCGACACCCGGAAAGGGTCCATACTCACGGACGATTGTGGCGGTTGATCGGCTCATGCTTCCACCTTAGTGAATCGGGAGAGGAGCGGAGAGTAACAAGGTCGTCGTGAATCCCGGCACGGGCGGGGTCATCCAACGACGAGCTCGCCCGCGACCGAACGACTCCACCTTGCCTGCTGCGGCAAGCGAGTCGAGCGCCCGCTGCACGGTGCGCTGGCTTGTTCCAAGCGCGAGCGCAAGGGCCGAGCTGGACCACGATTCACCGTCGGCAAGGAAGGCGAGCAGCGCAGCATGCTGCTCTTCGACGGGCCGCGCCAGCACGACGACCTCGCGTGGGCGGCGCGGCGCCAGCGCAAAGCCTTGCTTCGTCGCGCTCACGCTGGCCAGCCTCCGAAGCACCGTGCGAAGCCGTCCGATTTCGACTCGCAAGCGCACGCGATGCGATGCATCGACGAGCTTCGCTCCGAATGCCCGGGCAAAGAGTAGATCCCTCGGTACGTCTTCGGGCCATGCTTCGCCCAGCGCGCGTGCGAGCGCGAACAACACCGGACGCCTCGCGAGCGACACTACCGTACGTGCGTCACGCACGACATAACGGCACGCGTTGACGACGAGCGTTTTCGACGTCAGCAACACTTCGACCTGCTCGAGCAGGAGGAGTCGCTCCTCGCCACTGGCAATCAGGCGCGCCGCGGGAGTGTTCAGGACGCGAGATGCGCTTTCGACCTCGGCCGTCAGGGCCGGGATGCGTGCGTGGCGCGCCGCATGTTCAGCCCGAGCGAGCGCAACGCGCATCGCCTTGGTTTGGAGACGTCGCATCGCGATCCCGGCAACCACCAGCTCGTGGGCGGTCCTCGATGCAGGCGGAAAGGGCGCGGGGTCGAGCCCGGCGAGCACACGCTCGGCCTCGTCGATCTGCCCGATCAGGAGGAGGCGCCGGGCTTCGAGGTACCGCGCATGCGCGGCGTTCGCCCGGTCGCCGTGGTGTTCGAGCGTCGCCCGCGCCGCGGCGAGCGCCTTCGCAGGCCAGCCCAGGTCGCGCGAGACGAGCGCGATCTCGGCCTCGGCGACCACGCACCTCGCGCGGGCCACGGCCTCTTTCGGACCGAAGGCACGTGCAGCACGTCGCAGGAGAGCCTTCGCTCGAACGAGATCGCCGAGCTGCGCCATCGCGATGCCTCGAAGCGCGAGCGCAGGCGCATCGTCGCGCAGGGCGACCCACTTCAATGCGCCGAAGGGATCACCTGCCGCAAGCGCACGTGCCGCGGCCGTAATCAGCGAGTCCATCGGAATCCCGCCACACTTGTAACTCTCGTCATTTCGATATGCTGCGCCAAGTTTATCTCGTGACCAACAATCAGCGAGTCGTATCGAGAAACGAACCAAAGAGCCAAGAGCGATGACGGCACATAAGCGTGCGCGCCTACGACCATCTGCCGGATGTCGAATCCACTCAGGAGCCACCACGCACGTACTGCCCCGGTGTAATCCCGAGAAAGCGCTTAAAGCGGTGCGTCAGGTGGCTTTGATCGGAGTACCCCGTCAGCAGGGCGGTGCTTGCCAAGGGCTCACCGCGGTCGAGAAGCTGCCGCGCTTTCCGAATGCGAATTCCTTCCAGATGCCGATGCGGAGGCAGGCCGGTTTCCTTTTCAAAAGTCCGCGCAAAATAGTATGGGCTGAGGCATGCCAACTCCGCAAGTTCGGAAAGCGAGACATCCTTAGCAAAATTCTCCTCCAGGTATTCACGGGCACGGCGTACCGCCGGACGTTCGGGTCCCTGGCGTCTCTCCGATACTCGAGGATCGGCATGAGCAGTGAGCAGGCGCGCCACCGCCTGGAGAAACCGGAGTTCGCACTCGACCCTGGTCGCGCCGGCGGACATGCTGGTGTGGCACTCCAAGAGCAACTGCGCCAGTTGCGGGTCGCGTATCACCGCCTCTTTGAAAAACGGTGCGTTCGCCCGGACACCGATATCGTCAGCCACGCGCGCGAGATCCTGGATCTGCGGATAGATGGTTCTATAGACGTAGCCATCTGGTGTCGCTGGTTCTCCAGTGTGGGGCTCGTCTGGATTGACCAGGAAGATTTCCCCCGCCAGGGTAATGTGCCGCGTGCCTCTGTACCAATAAGATTGGACGCCCGATTCGATAAGCCCAATGACGAAGTACTCGTGCGCGTGGCGCGGGTATTGGTGTGTGACAAAGCGGGCGTGGAGCGCTTCCACAGCGCCGGGAACTCGCAGGCGATAATAGCGCGACCACTCTGGTTGGCCGGAGGTTCTCAACCCCATTCCGAATCTCCCGACTGCTCCATACCAGGATAAACACGAAGCGGACGCCCTGTTGCAGGCCAACGTCCGCGGCAAGATTCGACAAGACCAAACGCGCCGCTACCTGTCAGACTCGCCCCGATGGACAGGCATATTATGGACGTCATCCTCAAACGTTTCGAGCAACCAGACGAAATTCGGACGTTCCCTAAAGGCAGGTTTGAGATCATTCACATCGCTGAAATGACGCTTGGGCGCGCTACTTATGAGCCCGGATGGAGGTGGTCCGAGCACGTGGGGCGCGCGGAGGGAAGCGCCTCATGCAAGGTCGAACACGTCGGGATCGTGATCTCTGGAAGAGCGACAGCCGCAATGGAAAATGGAACCGTATTCGAGATGAAGCCCGGAGACGTGTTTTACATTCCGCCAGGGCACGATAGCTGGGTGATCGGCGAAGAGCCGTACGTCTCGATTCACTTGGTGGGCGCCGCGGACTACGCTCAGCAAAAATCTCGCGCGACAAGACGGTTGCGGGCGTGATCAGCGAGTTCATCGGAATCCCGTCACACTTGTAACTCCCATGGTTTCGATGTGCTGCGCTAAGTTTGTCTCGTAACTAGCAAAGGAGAAATAAGATGGCAACAAGCAAAGAGAGAGACAAGGAACACCCGAAAGTGCATCTCGCGATGAAGACACCCCCGATCGTGTCGCAGCAGGAGTGGGAGGCTGCACGCCAGCAGCTGCTCGTGAAGGAGAAAGCGTTGACCCGCTCCCGTGATGCGCTGGCCGCCGAGCGTCGACGGATGCCGTGGATGGCGGTGGAGAAAAAGTACGAGTTCGAGGGCCCCCGGGGTAAGGTTAGCCTGCTCGACCTGTTCGAAGGCCGCCGGCAGTTGATTGTCTATCGCGCCTTCTTCGAGCCCGGGGTGTTCGGCTGGCCCGAGCACGCCTGCCGCGGCTGCTCCCTGGGCGCCGATCAGGTCTCCCACCTGGCCCATCTGAACGCCCGAAGCACCACTCTCGCGTACGCCTCGCGCGCGCCACAGAAGGACATCGAGCGCCTGAAGGCACGGATGGGTTGGAAGATGCCGTGGTACACCATCACAGACAGCTTCGACACCGATTTCGGCGTCGATGAATGGCACGGCCACAATGTGTTCTTCCGGGACGGCGACAAGGTGTTCCGCACATACCTCATCAACGTCCGCGGCGACGAGGCGATGGGGACCACCTGGAGCTACCTCGACATCACGCCGCTCGGCCGTCAGGAGACTTGGGAGGACTCGCCAGAGGGCTACCCCCAGACCCTGCCGTATAAGTGGTGGAACTGGCACGACAACTACGATGCCGAAGCCTCGCCTGACCCGAAGTGGGTCGAGGTGTCCGACGCTGGAGAAGCTACCTTCCGAAAGCGCGACGCAGAGGCGAAAGCATGAGCGAGGTTAGCAAGCGAGAGAACGATGAAAGACATCAGGACCGATGAACTTGGAGCGCCCAAAATAGTCGATCGGAGCATCTTCCAGGCGGAGCTGGAGGCATTGCGGGTTCGAGAGAAGGCTCACACGCACGAGGGGGATGCGATTGCGGCAGCCCGCCGGCGGCTGCCTATGGTGGAGATGGATCCCACCACAAAACTCGTCGGCCCACACGGCCCGGTGACGCTTCTCGAAGCGTTCGAGGGACGCCGGATGCTCCTCGCCTACTACTTCATGTGGCACAGCGGTCACCCTGCGCCGGAGCAGTGCGAGGGGTGCACGTGGGTTACAACGCAGGTCCGCGAGCTGTCCTATCTTCATTCTCGCGACGTAACGTTCGCCATCTTTTGCCAAGGCTCCTACGAAGAGAGCGCCCGGTACCGCGACTTCATGGGCTGGGAAATGCCTTGGTACTCGGCCCAGGACTCGCTCGACACCCTCTTGGTTGGACGCCGGGTGGGCAGGATGCACATCGTTTGCTACCTGCGACAAGGATCCAATGTCTTCGAGACTTACTGGACGACCAGTCGCGGTGTCGAGGCCATGGATAACAGTTACCGGTTGCTCGACTTGACCGTATACGGACGCCAGGAGCCATGGGAGGACTCGCCCCCCGGCTGGCCACAAAAGTGCACCTACACACGGACTAGCAGCGGCTCGCCCACTTGGCAACCAGAGTGGCCGGGCGGACGGCCCATTGCCCAGTGGTCTCGATTGAAGGGTGGACGGTCCGACGACCTGGGAACCGGCAAGCCCGAAGTTCGGTAACGAATTCACGCGCCCTTGGAAACGGCGCAGAACATCATGACTGATGTGAAATCTCTCGCCGACAATCTCGAGCGAATCATCTCCCGCATCATCGACGGTGGCATGATTTCCGAGCGAAATTCCCAGCGAGCCTTCTTCGGCGTCTCGGCGTTGCTCTTCGTTGCCAGCGTAGCGGTAACAATCGTCTGGTGCGCGTCCATGTCGGCGATGGGCGGGATGCCGATGCCGGGCGGCTGGACGATGTCGATGGCGTGGATGCGGATGTCCGGTCAGACGTGGCCCGGCGCCGCAGCGTCCTTTCTTGGCATGTGGCTCGTGATGATGATGGCGATGATGCTGCCCTCGCTGGCGCCAATGCTGTGGCGCTATCGCCAAGCGGTCGGTAGTACAGACGAAACGCGCTTGGGTCGGCTGACCACGCTCGTGGGCATTGGTTACTTCTTCGTCTGGAGCCTATTCGGAATGGCCGCTTTTGCGCTGGGCGTCGCGCTGGCGGCGGTCGAGATGCAGCAGCCGGCGCTGGCGCGCGCCGTACCCATCGCGGCCGGTGTGGTGGTCCTGATCGCCGGCTCTCTCCAGCTCACCGCGTGGAAGGCGCGTCACCTCGCCTGCTGCCGGGAGGCACCCGGGCGAGGTCGTACACTGCGGGCCGACGCAGGCACGGCTTGGCGACACGGCCTGGGCCTCGGCCTCCACTGCACCCACTGCTGTGCCGGTCTGATCGCGATACTACTGGTCATCGGGATCATGGACGTTCGCGCGATGGCTGTTGTGACGGCAGCCATCACCGTCGAACGTCTCGCACCGGCCGGTGAGCGCGTCGCGCGAACCATCGGAGTCGTCGTCGTCGGGGCAGGGTTGTTTCTGATCGCGCGAGCAGCCGGGCTCGGATGACGCGTCCGCATCGTGCACCTGAACTTCGCCCACTGTGCGCGCCTGGGGTCTTCCGTCTTCCGTCTTTGACGTAGTGCTCTAAGATTCTTTCCTCCCTCTGTGAAGATAAAAACAGATGGCGAAGCTCTCATTGCGCGGAAGGCTGATGAATTGGACCGGCTTCCAAAAACGCGAAGATCAGGTGGTCATCGTCCTCAGCCTCGTCATAGGCGTGCTCGTCGGATTGACGGTGGTCGCGTTCATCCTCCTCACCGGACGCCTGGCTGCGCGCATGTATCCGCCCGAGAGCGCGGTCTGGCGGCGTTTCTTCGTACCGATCATTGGTACGCTCGTCAGCGGATTTCTGCTCTTTAAATACTTCCCGAACGCCCGCGGAAGCGGTATTCCTCAAGCCAAATTCGCGCTGTTTCTGCAGGACGGCTATATTTCCCTGCGGACGGTGATCGGGAAATTCGTCTGCTGTTCCATTTCGCTGGCCAGCGGCATCGCGCTCGGACGCGAAGGACCGTCGGTGCAGATCGGCGCGGGCATTGCGTCCGTGCTGGGCCGCCGTTTCGGTTTGAGCAAGGAAAAGGTAAAGGCACTGGTGCCGGTTGGCTGCTCCGCAGCGCTCGCGACCGCCTTCAACACACCTATCGCAGCCGTGCTTTTTTCGCTCGAAGAAATTCTCGGCGATTTGAACGCGCCGGTTCTCGGGGCTGTGGTTCTGAGTTCCGCGACGGCCTGGATGATCCTGCATCTGATTCTGGGTGACGAGCCTTTGTTTCACGTTCCCGCCTATCAGCTCGTGAACCCGCTCGAATTCGGAATTTACGCGATTCTCGGCGTGGTCGGAGGTATCGGTTCGGTTTGTTTCGTAAAACTGCTCTTGCGGTTGCGCGTGTGGTTCCGGCGGCTTCCGCGATCCACGGAATGGTTCCAGCCGGTTGCAGGAGGGCTCCTCATGGCCGTCTTCGCTTTGATTCGGCCGGAAGTACTCGGCGTCGGCTATGACTATGTCGATCGCGTCCTCAGTGGAGATTTTCCGGTCAAAATCGTCGCTCTTCTAGCTGTCATGAAGATTATCGCTACGCCGGCCTGCTATTCGTCCGGAAACGCGGGCGGCATCTTCGGTCCCAGTCTGTTCGTCGGAGCCATGTTGGGCGGTACGGTGGGCACCGTCGCGCACACGCTGCTGCCGGGCGTAACGGGAAATCCGGGCGCCTACGCATTAGTGGGAATGGGAACTGCGTTTGCCGGAATTGTGCGGACGCCGCTGACTTCCGTCATCATGATTTTCGAGATGACGCGCGATTACTCCATCATCGTGCCGCTGATGATCTCTAACCTGATCAGCTTTTTTATCTCGCAGCAACTTCAACGTGAACCGATTTACGAGGCGCTGGCGTTACAGGAAGGAGTTTATCTCCCGACCGGCGAATCGCGCGAGGAGTTGACCGGTATTCGTGTTTCCGAAGTCATGCATGAAGATGCGGAGCCGTTACCTGCGGAAGCGGATGTCGCGAGCGCGAAATCGCGTTTCGACCAAGAGAAGTCCACCTCCTGGCCCGTCGGCAGCCGCAATTTCGTGGAAGCCGTGATTGGTCTACACCAGTTGGAGAGTGCGGAACCCCGGCCGGCAACGCTCCGCGATTTGATCCGCCGCGATGGAGACTATCCGTATGTGCACCGCGATCATCCTTTGAGCCATGCGCTCGAGCGGATGAGACAGGCTGGCGTGGATGTTTTGCCCGTCGTCAGCCGGGCCAATATCCGTCAGATGTACGGTGTCGTGACGCTGGGCGATGTCTTGGCCAGGTATTCGATAAATGCCGCTGTCCCTGCCCCGGCGGTGAAAAGCTGAGATGGCCAGCTCCGGCAATGCAACCTGGAACACGGGATTTCGACCCGCACAACTGGGCTTGATCGTCATCATCGCCGCCGTGATCGGCGGATTGTATTCGCTCGATTGGTCTCTCAAGCAAACCGAACAGACGGAGATGCAAGACTCCGCGTGGCGCGCCTACCGGAACGGAGTGGCCTTGCTCAAGCAGGGAAAAACGGCCCAGGCAGTAGACGCGTTTCGCACCGCGCATGCGCTGGAGCGCTCCAATCAAGAGTACGAGCTGGGTCTGATCGAGGCTTTGACGGCAGCCGGCAAGATCGACGAAGCCGAGCCACTTATGAACGAGGTTCTCGACGAGAACCGCAACGATGGCCGCGCGAATCTAGTTGCGGCCCGACTGGCTCTGCGGAAAAAGAACATTCGCGAGGCGAAGGCCTATTATCACCGCGCGATCTATGGTAATTGGCCCGATGGTTCGGCCCAGCACCGCATTGACGTCCGGTTCGAGCTGATCAGTCTGCTCCAGACGCAAGGCGATCAACACGAGCTGTTGGCGGAGCTGCTTCCGCTCGAGCAGGAAGTCCGCAAAAATGAACCGCTGCAAAAGAAGCTTGCGCAGTTATTCCTGGTGGCCGGCGCGCCTTCCCACGCGGCCGAGCTCTATCGTGCCATTCTCGATCGCGATCCAAACGACGCCGCGGCTTATACCGGCTTGGCCGAGGCCGATTTGCAGCTGGGCGAGTATCGGGCCGCGCGCGGAAATTTCCTCGAGGCCTATTACCACGATCCGCACAACCCCGGCATCCGCTCCCGGTTGGAATTGGCCAGCAGCCTGGCATCGCTCGATCCAACGGTGCGCCAACTGCCGTCAGCCGAAAAATACCGTCGCAGTCTTCGGGTTCTCGACCTGGCGGTTTCCGATCTCCAGCAATGCTTAGCCGGACAGCCTTCTCAAAACACGACCGCCATTCAGAACCTGATCGCATCCGCGAAAGACGCGACGAAGGCGCCCGCATCCGCCGGCGTGACAAACGAGACGGCTGAGCACGTCCTGGCGCAGGCTGAAAAGATCTGGCAGGCCCGTGTGAAAGCGTGTCCAGGGGTGCCGTCCACAAGCGAAGAGCCGCTCCGGCTGATCATGGACAAATTGACGCAGTCGTCTCAGTAGGGTTGCGCGATTACGCCCCGGCCGCGGTTTTCTTGACGTTTACTGGCGGGCGCACAATCTGCGGCCGCTGCTCCGCATTCACGATCTCAATTCTGCCTTTGAAATAAGCGCCGTCTTCGATAACGATGGCGGGAGTTCGCAGATCCCCAATCAGCCGCCCGCCTTTGCGGATCGCAATTTTTTTCGAGGCGTCAATGTCGCCGGTTAGCGCCCCACGAACCTCTACTTCGCGCGCCCTGGTATTCGCCCGAACGCGGCCATTCGGTCCCACCGTCAGACGAAACTCGGGCATGTCCAGGCTGCCATCGAGTTCTCCGTCGATATGAAGGCTCTCCTCGCTTTGTATCGAACCACGGATGGTCATCGCCTGGCCGATCACTGTCACTTCCGAAACCTTGCCCGCGCTCTCCATACCCACCTCCGGGCGGTCCACCGGCTCTGAACTCCCCGGCGAAGGGAAATTGTCGTGTTTGCGCTCACTCCACATCAAAATCGACTCCGAAAAGTTAATGTACCGCGAATGCCTAGAACCTGATTGGACACGCCCCGGTCACCCAGTTTCCTGGCAGGCGCCGGTGCTGGATTGCACGTCAGCGATTGTCCGCGTGTCTTCTGTCACGATATCGCAAGCCCGCTCGAACATCCACTCTATTTGTGTGGGATTAGTACCGGAATCGATATCGGACTCCGATCCAGACCTGCCGCGGGTCCGCGTAATGCGTTCCGCCGAACGTCTGGCTGTTATCGAGCAGAAAACGGCGGTTCGCCACGTTGAGGGCGTTCAGAGACAGCGACCAGTTCTCGCCCAGCGCCTTGCCGAGTGAAAGATCGAAGGTCGTATGCGGCTCAAGGTGGGCCGCATAAGGCACGCTTCCGTCGGTAAAACCGGAGCCGTAGTAGATGCTCGTGGCGGCCCATGCGCGTCTTGACAAATTCATTTCGAACGTGCCGTGCAGCGTGTCGCGCTGATCGTGATCGAGCAGAAAATAGCCCTCCGCGGGCGGGGAAAAATCCGTCAGGCCGCCGGTAATGGCGCCTTCCGCTTCGGCGTGCTGATGTGAATAGGCGATCGCAACGTCGCCCCGGCCGAACAGGCGCGGAGAGCGCAGCGTGACCTCCTCGCCCCAGATGCGCGCCCCGGCAATCGAAATGGGAAAAAAGACATCTGAATTTCCAATCGCGTTGTGATCGAAGTAATTCGTGGCCCGCATGCGAAAACTGTTCAGATCGGCGGTCCAGCCTCCGAGCGGAATCGCGAGACCCACCTGGTTCTCTTCGTCGCGTTCGCCTTTGAGCGGGATAATGCCCAACCCTTGCGTCACCGCATATTGAAGCAGCGGCCCCGAAACGGTCGAGAGCGGCGGGGCCTGATAATAGGCGCCATAAAATCCGCGCAAAACCCAATTCAGGTGCGGGATGCGGATCGCGGCGCCTACGCGAGGATCGGCCGCATTCTCGGAAACTGCTCCTGAAAAATGTGTGAGCCGCAGTCCGCCGGTCAGCGTGAGCCAGTGCGTCACTTTGAACTGATCTTCCAGATAGCCGGCCTCCAGGTTCCCGTTCGCCGGCTTCTCCGCCACGACGTTATCTCCCGATCCGTCGTTTGCAATCAGGCGCACGTATTCGTCGTCATGCTGCGCAAATCCGTAAACTCCAAAGCGCGCATCGTGCTTCGTGGTTACGGCATTCAACGTAATCTGCGCGCCGGCATAGGTTGAATCCAGGTGCTGTGTGGTGCTGATCGGCGTGTCGTTCGGATCGCCGTCGTAATTGGCGCGATTGAAATGCATAAAGGGCGACACGCTGAACAGCAGGCCGGGTGAAAAGGTGTGCATCCAGGTGAACGTCGCCAGTGTGTCCCGCTCCCGTTCCACATCGCGAATGCCCGCGCCCTGCTGATCCGGGGTATTGGGGATTTGATAATCATCGCGGCGCGTCGAGGTCACAAACCGGAGCTGGTCCGATGGATCGACGTTGTAGATGAGCGAGCCGAACCCGCCGATTCCCCAAACACGATCGTGCAGCACTTGCGGCCCCGGCGTCTCCAATCCGTAGTCACTTCGATCGCCGTTGACGCTGGCGAAATAAGCAAAGCGCTCTGTGTGATCGCCGAGGCTGATCTGGTCGTTGGTCTGATTGAACGTCCCGAGCGTGGTGGTGATATCCATCTCGCGGTTTGTCTCAAATCCGGTCCGCGGGACGACGTTAAACACACCATAGGCCCGGTCGCCATATTCGGCCGAGTACCCGCCGCGCTGGACCTCCAACGTATCGATGTCCTTGGGATCGATCTGCGGCCCTACATTGCTAGCGATATTTGTATTCGGGATCGGAACGCCATCGATGGCCCATGTCACCTGGTGTCCTCCGCGCACGTGTAATTGGTCGTGCGCCATGTAAGCGCCGGGAACGTAATCGGTGATCATTTGAAGACCATTCGTGAGGTCGGCGCCCGGTGTTCTGGAGATCTCCTGGCGATCGACCTGCGTTGCAGGCGTGGTGGCTTCCGGGTTCACTCCTTCAGGCGTCTCCGTGACTTCGACAGACTCGGTCCGTTGCGCGAGCTGAAGCTGAAAATGCAGTACGGGCGCTGTGCTCGAGACCACCACCAAGGGCTGCAGTTCTTCGGCAAATCCTGGATGGTGAACACGCACGGTATATTCGCCCGCAGGGACGGCCGCAAACTCGAACTCGCCGTCGCCGGTGGTAGATGCCTTCTGCACGTATTCCGAGTGATTCGCCTGCAGAATCACCTCGGCACCGGCGATGGGCCGATGGTTCGGATCGTGCACCACCCCGCGTACGGTGCTGAAAATCGTCGCCCAAACAGGCGAACTCATCAAAACAAATCCCAACAGGACTGTTCGCGATACACTCTTGCAACTGCGCATACACTCCTCGCTTGAAAGCACAACTTAGGCATCAAACGGCTCCAGAGG
This sequence comes from uncultured Acidobacteriaceae bacterium, assembly GCA_963722935.1. Lineage (GTDB taxonomy): Bacteria > Acidobacteriota > Terriglobia > Bryobacterales > Bryobacteraceae > Bog-105. The sequence goes on from CAVROY010000008.1 coordinate 1,685,941, forward strand.
CGGAGCCAAGCAGTTAAGCGAGGGAGAGCGGAGGACCGCGCTTGCAGTGGCTGCGGCTGTTGGTCCAGCGGACCTGCCGAACAATCTCAGGTCTGACAATGCCGGCGATCGTTGCCGCACGCGAGAATCTCGTAGTGACGGTGAAGCCGGGGAGCTGGAATGCTGTCCCGAGTGTTCCGGACGAGTGGGAGTACGGGCACTGCTCGCTCACCAGCGCCTTTCCCGTTTCCGAAACGCCGCTCGAATAGCGCTTCGCGAGCATGGCGCATTTGTGCTTGCCATTTGCGCGGCAGCAGGCTGGTAACTGCGAGTCCGTTCTGACGGAGATGGCCGGAGCGATCAGTGCGAACGCCAGAACGTTCAGCAGAAGGCTCGCGAGCAAACGGCGCACGGTCTCATTGTACTCGGCATTCGGCTTCATCACAGAAGCCGCGAAAAATCTTTCTTGAGGCGAATCAGGGTCTTACCTGTAGAAAATCCGCGGATCGCCAAGCGCGTAATGAATCCTTGGATCGGATCACGATCCACGAGGAGTGCCCAGGTGAGCGTAGTTCTTGCTTACAAAAATTTTGCCGCTAACCGCAACATCAGCCATATTGGCTTAGGTGTGGCGGCCATCAATACCGCGAAAGTACTCCGTCGCGCGGGGATTTCGACGGAAGTTTGGCCGATTCTGACTGCGAGCGATCTGCGCCGCCGTCTGAAGGCCGAGCCTCGCGAACAGGTCATCATTTCCGCGCCCTGGATTCCATCGCCGGATTTGCAAGGCCTTTCGACCGATTTCCCCGATACGCAGTTCACCGTCACTTGCCATTCGAACGTCGGTTTCCTGCAGGCCGATCGCAACGGCGTCAAACTGGTGCGCGAGGTCATGGATCTGGAGCTCGGCACCGCGAACGTGCATCTGGCGGGAAACACGCGCCGCTTCTGCACCTGGATCACGGCAGCGTTTGGAGCTCCGTGCGCTTACCTTCCCAATTTGTATTACGTGGAAAGCGATCCCATACGGCCGCAGCAGCCGTATACAGGCGGGACGATCCGCCTTGGCGCTTTTGGCGCCACTCGTCCGCTGAAGAATTTGATGAGCGCCGCGGGCGCAGCTCTCGAAATCTCCCGCCTGTTGCGCGTACCGTTGGACCTCTGGCTGTCCGCTGGACGCGCCGAGGGCGGCGGCGAGGGAGTCCACCTGGCTATCAAGGAAATGTTGCAAGGGCTGCCGAATGTCTCGCTTCATTGGAACGGTTGGCAGTCGTGGCCCAAATTCCGCCAGACGGTCGCGCATATGCATCTGCTGCTGCAGCCGAGCTACACCGAATCCTTCAACATGGTCACCGCCGACGGCGTCGCAGAAGGCGTTCCGTCGGTAGTCTCGAGTGCGATCGATTGGGCGCCGGCCGATTGGAAGGCCGACGTAGACGACGTGCTCGATATCGCCCGTGTCGGGCGGCGTCTGCTCTACGATCCACATGCCGCGCGCGACGGGTTCCGCGCTCTCCAGGGTTACGTCGCCGATGGCGTCCGCTGCTACAAGGAATTCATCGCTATTAAATAGCGATCATGCAGTCGCCGTAAGAATAGAAGCGGTATCTTTCGGCGACCGCATGCCGGTACGCGGCCATCGTAAGCTTGTGCCCCGCGAACGCGCACACCAGCATCAGCAGGCTCGATTGCGGCAGATGAAAATTGGTCAGCAAAGCGCCAGTCCCGCGGAAATGAAAGCCTGGATAAATAAACAGATTCGTTTCTCCGCTCAATTCTTGAAGGCCGCGGCGCAGCATCGCCGTTTCGATCGTCCTGACGCTGGTTGTTCCGGCACAGAATAGCCGTTTCGCCTGCCGCAGAATCGCGGCATTCGCCTCCGATATCTCGAAATACTCCTCGTGGAGCCGAATCTCGGATACGTTCTCTTCACGCAGCGGCGCAAACGTCCCCAACCCGACGTGCAGCGTCACGTAAGCGATGGTGGCTCCCGATTCCCGACATCGCTCGAGCATTTCCGGCGTGAAGTGCAGTCCTGCAGTGGGCGCTGCAATGGAGCCGCGCTTCTCCGCAAACACGGTTTGATAGCGTTCGCGATCTTCCGGGTTCGGATCGCGCTGGATATACCTGGGAAGCGGCGTGCTGCCGAGCCTCTCGAGCCGATCGCGGACATTGCCTTCCGCCAAAAGCCGCACGATGCGCTCGCCGGAGGGGCCTTCCTTGAGAACGTCAGCGGATAATGCGTCGTCCAGCACGATACGGTCGCCCGCACGAATCCGCTTGCCCGGCCGCACCAGCACTTTCCAGATCGTCTCCTCCTCATTCAGTGCCCGCAAGAGCAGAAGTTCCACCGCCGCGCCCGCTTCATGGCCCCGATGGCCGTGTAAGCGCGCCGGAAACACGCGCGTGTTGTTCAGGACCAGGCAATCTCCCGGGCGGAGATACGTGTGAAAATTCGCGAACACGTCGTCTCGCCAGGATTGCGTCTCCCGCGACACGACCAACATCCGCGAAGCATCACGTCTGGCCAAGGGCGTCTGCGCGATCAATTCCTCGGGCAGCTCATAATAAAAATCGGAAACTTGCGTCAAACCGTCATTTTAGGAATTGAAAGTTCGTGCGATGAAACCGCGGCCGCAGTGGTGGAGGCGGGGCTCCGCATTCGATCGAGCATTGTCGCGTCACAGCTCTCGACCCACGCTCGATATGGCGGCGTGGTGCCGGAGCTTGCCTCGCGCGAGCATCTGCGCGCCATCGTGCCAGTTGTCCGCGAAGCGCTCGTAGCCGCTGGAGTGGAGCTGAGCGATCTGAGCGCCATCGCCGTGACCGCCGGACCCGGCCTGGTGGGCTCACTCCTGGTCGGAATGACATACGCGAAGGCGCTCTCGTTCGCTCGCGGCCTTCCGCTCATTGCAGTCAATCACGTCGAAGGACACATCCACTCCGTTCTGATCGAAAACACCGATATCCGCTTCCCCGCCCTGGCCCTGGTCGTCAGCGGAGGCCACACCCATCTGTTCGAGATGTCGCAAGCTGGCGAATACCGGCTTCTCGGCAAAACGCGCGACGATGCAGCCGGCGAGGCTTACGACAAAGTGGCAAAGCTCCTTGGCTACAGGTATCCGGGAGGACCGATCATTGACCGGCTCGCGCCTTATGGCAACCCAAAAGCAGTGAAATTCACGCTGGCGAAGATGAAAGGCAACGATCTGGATTTCAGCTTCAGCGGCTTGAAAACGGCGGTGCTGCGTTGGACGCAACAGAACGATGTAAGAGAAGAAATCGCCTGTCGTCGCGAGCTCACAGATCCACAATTTGAGGATTGGTTGACAGCGACTCCGCAGACGACTCTCGATCTGCTCGCGAGCTTTCAACGAACCGTAATTGATGAATTACTTAATCGCACCATAGCTGCAGCGGAGCGGACCGGCGCCGAATCCGTTCTCGTGGCAGGCGGTGTCGCGTGTAATGCTGGTCTGCGGAAACGCGCAGCCGAAGAGAGCGCGGTACCGTTCTACTTTCCATCGGTCGCTCTTTCCACAGACAACGCGGCGATGATCGCGGCAGCGGCTTTTCCGAAATTCGCGCGCGGCGAGTTCGCCGGCTTTGATCTGAAGGCAAGGGCCACTCTCATTCTCGCGTGACCTGTCGCGTTTGCATCTTCACTTCCCGCGCCGACTTCGTTCCGGGTGCTAGCTTGGGGTTATGGGTCCTAACGCGCCGGGCGAACAGCCGAAGCTACCGATTCCCGGTGTGCAAAATATCATTGCCGTCGGTTCTGGCAAAGGCGGTGTAGGCAAAACCACAATCGCAGTCAACCTCGCCATCAGCCTGACAAAACTCGGCTTCAGCGTCGGCCTTTTGGATGCAGATGTGTATGGACCCAACGTGCCGCTGATGCTAGGTGTCCGCGCGGCGCCGCACGCGATCGGCCAACGCATACAACCGCTGGAAGCGCACGGCTTGCGGATTATGTCGATGGGTTTTTTGAACCCGGGCGATAAGCCGCTCGTCTGGCGCGGGCCCATGCTCAACAGCGTCATCCAGCAGTTCCTTCGCAATGTGGAGTGGGGCAACCTGGATTACCTGGTGATCGATCTGCCGCCGGGCACGGGCGATGTTCAGTTGACGCTGATCCAAACCACTCCGCTGACCGGAGCGATTATCGTTACCACACCTTCCGACGTTTCGCTTGAAGACGCTCGAAAAGCCGTTCACATGTTCGAGCAGGTCCGTGAGCAGGTTCTCGGTATCGTCGAAAACATGAGCTATCTCGAGCACAATGGCGACCGGATTTATGTCTTTGGGAAAGGCGGCGGTGCGCGAACAGCCGAGCTGATGAAGGTTCCGCTTCTGGCAGAAATTCCGTTAGATCCCAAAACGCGCGAAGGCGGCGATAGCGGGCAACCGATTGCCACTCTCAAAGATGGAGGCAAGCAGGTGAAGCTATTCGAAGAGCTGGCCCGAACCGTAGTCGAGAAAGCGGCCGCGAGTAAAGAGCAGCGTCAGCGGCCCACCATCACGGTTGCCGATTAATCGTTGTCGGCAGCATCGACACGCAGTTTCGATCCGTAGCTCCACTCTGTAAACGGCGTCATCGTGGTCACCAGATTGTCACGCTCGCGCCAGCTCCCGCGCAAATAGTCGCGATTCATCGCCGCAATCACTTCAAGCGGAATCTCTTTCGGGCAGACGGCTGTGCACTCGCCGATATTTGTACATCCGCCGAATCCTTCGCGGTGCATCTGCGCGACCATGCCGATGGCGCGGCGGTCGCGCTCCGGCTTGCCTTGCGGCAAGATCCCCAGATGTGCGATCTTTGCGCCGGTATAAAGAGCGGCGGAAGCGTTTGGGCACGCCGCGACGCAGGCCCCGCAGCCGATGCAGGCCGCCGCATCCATGGCCCGATCGGCAGCTTCTTTCGGCACCAGGATCGCGTTCCCATCCGGCGCGCTTCCCGTCGAGGCTGAAATATATCCGCCGGAAGCGATGATCCGGTCGAACGATCGCCGGTCGACCACCAAATCTTTAATCAGCGGAAACGGCTTCGCGCGCCAAGGTTCCAGCGTGAGTTCCTCACCGTCCTTGAAATGTCGCATGGTGAGCTGACAAACCGTTGTGGCGCGCAGCGGTCCATGGGCAACGCCATTGATCATGAATCCGCAGGAGCCGCAAATTCCTTCGCGGCAGTCGTGCTCAAACGCAACCGGATCATCGCCGCGCTCGATGAGCTGCTCATTCAGCACATCGATGCATTCGAGCATCGACATATCCGGATTTACATTCTCTACCGGATAGCGGATGAAAGCGCCCTTCGATCCCGCGTTTTTTTGTCGCCAGATTTTGAGCGTGACACGCATTATTTGTAGCTCCGCTGGCTGGGGTGAACGTAGCGGAAGTCGAGCGGCTCTTTGACCAGGTCTTCTCGATTACCGTAGCCGCGATAGGACCATGCCGCCACATACGAATAGCGTTCGTCGTCACGGAGCGCTTCCCCGTCCGGTGTTTGATACTCCTCGCGGAAATGGCCGCCACAGGATTCATTGCGCTCCAGCGCGTCCACGCACATCAACTCCGCCAATTCAAAGAAATCAGCCACCCGGCCCGCTTTTTCGAGACTCTGATTGAAGTCCTCACCCGACCCAGGCACGTTCACGTCACGCCAGTACTCTTCACGCAGATCGCGAATTTGTTGAATGGCCGTCTCGAGCCCTTCCGCATGGCGCGACATCCCGCAGTAATCCCAGACAATCTTGCCGAGCTGGCGATGAAACGAATCCACGGTGCGTTTTCCGCGAATGGCTAATAGTTTTTGAGTCATCTGCTGGACGCATGCCACCGCGTTGCGCACTTCCGGATTCGAATCGCTCACCGTCTCGAACCGGTTGTTCGCAATGTAATCGCCAACCGTGTACGGCACGATGAAGTAGCCGTCCGCCAGGCCCTGCATCAGTGCGCTCGCGCCCAGGCGGTTGGCGCCATGATCTGAAAAATTCGCCTCGCCGATCACGAACAGCCCCGGAATGCTGCTCATCAGGTTGTAATCCACCCACAAGCCGCCCATCGTGTAATGAATGGCGGGATAGATACGCATCGGGACCCGATAGGGATCATCACCGGTGATGCGCTGATACATATCGAAGAGATTCCCGTAGCGCTCTTCAATAGTTTTGCGGCCGAGACGCCGAATCGCGTCTGCAAAATCAAGATAAACGCCCAGACCGGTCTCGCCCACGCCGCGCCCTTCGTCGCACACATATTTAGCGTTGCGCGAGGCCACATCGCGCGGCACCAGGTTGCCGAAACTCGGATACCGCCGCTCCAGGTAATAGTCGCGCTCCTGCTCGGGGATCTCGTCGGGCGGCCGCTTATCGCCTTTCTTCAAAGGCACCCAGATTCGACCATCGTTCCGCAGCGATTCGCTCATCAGCGTCAACTTCGACTGATACTCGCCCGAAACGGGAATGCAAGTCGGGTGAATCTGCGTGAAGCACGGATTCGCGAACAGTGCGCCGCGTTTGTGCGCTCGCCAGCTCGCCGTGACGTTCGATCCCTTGGCGTTCGTCGAGAGGTAAAAAACATTTCCGTACCCGCCGGTTCCCAGAATCACCGCGTCGGCAATGTGCGTGTCGATCTCGCCGGTCACGAGATTTCGCGTGACAATGCCGCGCGCTCGCCCGTCTATCACGATCAGGTCGAGCATCTCTGCGCGCGGGTACATCGTCACCGTTCCGGCTTGCACCTGTCGCTCGAGAGCTTGATACGCGCCCAGCAGAAGCTGCTGTCCGGTCTGGCCGCGCGCGTAAAACGTTCGCGAGACTTGCGCCCCTCCAAACGATCTGTTCGTGAGATAGCCGCCGTACTCGCGTGCAAACGGAACGCCTTGTGCGACGCACTGGTCAATGATGTTGACGCTGATCTGCGCAAGACGGTAGACGTTCGCTTCGCGCGCCCGGAAATCGCCGCCTTTTACGGTGTCATAGAACAGCCGGTAGACACTATCGCCATCGTTCTGATAGTTCTTTGCTGCATTGATTCCACCCTGCGCCGCAATTGAGTGCGCTCTGCGCGGCGAATCCTGGAAACAGAAGCATTTTACGTTGTAACCCAACTCGCCCAACGTCGCAGCCGCCGAACCACCCGCCAGGCCCGAGCCCACCACTAGAATCGAATGCCGCCGCTTATTGGCCGGATTCACCAGCTTCATGTCGAAGCGAACTTTATCCCAGGCCTGCTCAATCGGACCCGAAGGAATCTTCGGCTCGAGCTCCATCAGTCCACCAGCCCCAACAAGATGCTCACCGGAATCGAGACGTAACCAACCACAATCAAGACCGCGAGTATCGTCGCAGCTTTCTTGAGGATCGGGGTGTGCCGCGGATGATTGAACCCGAGCGACTGAAACATGCTCCAGGCGCCATGCCGTATGTGAAAGCCGAGCAGGATGATCGCGAAGATGTACCACGCCGACACCCACCAGACCTGAAAGCCGGATACCAGGTTGTGATACGGATCGCCGACCGCAAACGCGCCCTGATGAATTGTGCCCGCAGTGAGATCGAGCAGATGATAGATGACGAACGCCAGGATAATCGGACCGCTCCAATACATCGTTCGGGATGAGTAGGTCGATCCGATGTTTTCCTTCCTGGCGTATCCGACCGGGCGCGCCTTGGTCTTCCGCACTGCGAGTTCGACCGACGCCCAAATATGCAGAATTACGGAAACCAGCAGAATCGCGCGAACCGCCCAAAGCGCTTCCGGAAATTTGCGCAGCGCAGCGCCGTAATAGTTCATCTGCGCGGGTCCCTCGAAGACCTGCAAATTACCCAGCATGTGAAAGATCACAAACAGGAAAAGAATCGCTCCGGTGACGGCCATCACCGCTTTTTTTCCATTGGTAGATGCCCAAAACCGCGCGGGCCGGATTTCGTGCGCGGCGGCTACCGTCGTTGCCATGCTATTCGTCCTAAGATTAGCTCAGCGAGTCATGTCTACCCGCCGGGATCTGCTTCGAAAAGGGTTGCTTCTCAGTTCTTCCATAGCATGGGCGCAAGACACAGCATCCACTACGCTCCGCGACATTGGTAGCGGCAAGAACCTGCTGGTGGGAACCGCCGTTTCCTTCGCTCAGCTTCAGCGGCCGGACTTCACGCGGCTCTTGGCAGCGCAGGCGAGCGTTGTCGTACCGGAAAACGAGATGAAGTGGGCGCTTATTCATCCCGAAGTAGATCGGTTCGATTTCACGCGGGGAGATGCGCTCGTCACCTTCGCGACCGAGCACGATCAGAAAGTGCGCGGCCACAATCTCTGCTGGCACGAACAGCTTCCCGGCTGGTTTAAGCAAGTGGCTACGGCTCAAAATGCGGCGGACTTACTGCGCAAGCACATCGCGCGAGTCGCTGGGCACTATACCGGCAGAATCCACTCGTGGGACGTGGTGAACGAAGCCGTCCAAGTCAGCGATGGCCGGCCCGACGGTCTTCGGAACTCGCCCTGGCTGCAGTTGATCGGCCCGCAATATCTGGACATCGCGTTCCAGGCGGCCAGAGACGCCGATCCGCATGCGTTGCTCACCTACAATGACTACGATTTGGAGCAGGACAGTCCGGCGGATGAAGCGAAACGGCAGGCGGTTCTGGCGCTGCTGCGCGGCTTGCGCGACCGCGACGTCCCCATTCAAGCCTTGGGCGTGCAGTCACATCTCAAAGCTGGAGCAGCGCCCTCGGAATGGAGCGGCTTCCATCGTTTTCTCGAGAATGTCGAGCGCCTCAATCTGCAAATCTTCGTAACGGAGCTCGATGTTGACGATTCCTCATTGCCAGGCGACATCGCGGAGCGCGACCGCAGCGTAGCGGATCTGTACCGCGATTATTTGCAAAACGTGCTGGCGTACCGCTCCGTTAAAGCCGTACTCACCTGGGGACTTACGGACCGTGATACCTGGTTGAACCACTCCAGGCGGCGCAAAGATGGGTTACCGCAGCGGCCGTTGCCCTTCGATGCCGATCTTAAACCGACGCCCGCTTTTTTCGCCATGCTCGATGCAATTCGATTCGCTCCAAATCGCTAAGCTGGCGCTTACGACGAGTGATCATGGACGATTTTCCATCCGTCTGCCATTCGTCGGCACACGACGGTGGTGAGGCCTTCCAACTTGCGCCCGTCGTCCATGGCCAGGTGCCACCGAGCGGTGAAAACGGCAGCATCCGGACCGAACATCTCGATCTTCTCGTCCGAAAGCTGAGGCGCCCCATCTGCTCGGCTGTGCCGCCGTACCTCTTCCGATATCGTTCGAGAGCGGCGTCCCATCCGCGAAACAGAGTCGCGCCGGAAAAGAATGTCAGTTCCGGAGAATGCCAATACGCGTGCATGAAGCCTTCGAGATCGCCCCGATTCCATGCCGCCATCTGATCATCGAACATTTTGCGCAATTCTTGCGGCGCTTGCTGCGCAAGCCCAGCGGAGGAGAGCAGCAGAACGGCGATGACGAGTCGTTTCAGCATGCCGGACAGTATAGCCTCAATGATTCCCACCTCAAGAGCCGAGCGAGTACGCGACGGAAGCCCGCGCTGTGATTATGCTGGTTAGGGGAGCACACGTGAACTGCCCGAACTGTGGATTAGCGAATCCAGACAACGCGAGGTTCTGCGCTAATTGCGGGACCGCCTTCGGCAACGCTCCGCATGGTTCGTTCCAAGAGCAACCGAGTCAATCGCGATACCAAGCTCCTCCGCCTTACCAGGGGCCTGTACCGTATCCGGCGCAGAATCCTCCTCCTGCCGGAAATGGGAGGAGCACGACGAAGAACATTGCACTCGGATGTCTGATCATCATGGTGATTTTCTTGGTTTTCGGACTTTCCTGCACGCGCGCTTGTTTCGGATGGAGGCACGGGCGGGCCTACATTCACAGACGGTACTACTGATAGCCCAAGGCGCACCACTCGAACAGTAATTCCCATTCCGCTTGCTGGATTTCGCGCGCGATGCGCTCCTTTTCACTATGCGGTTTCTTGCGCGCCTCCTCACACCACTCGATGAATTGCAAGGGGTCCCACTTGGGCTTCAGACGCCATCCGATTTCGCTTCGCCGCTCCAGAATTTCGGACGTCACGCGATGCAGGTCCGGAAAAATTGGATGCTCGCCCGTACGCCGGAACCAGTAGGCGGAATTCCCGGCATCCGGCTCCATGCGATGCAAAATGGCGTGCCAGTACGCGGCCTCCCGGTCTTCCATCTCTTGCGCGACTTGATGACTCGCTTCCCAGCAGCCCATCAGCAGCATTAAGCCGCTAAGCGCCGCTTCGGGATGCCGTGCGTTCCGAAACAGCGCCGTCGCGCCGGCTTTTCGCAGTGATTCTGCTTGCGTGCGATCACAATCGCCCGACCGCGTCAGCGGCAGCATCTCGGACGCGTATCTCGCTATGATGCTCGCCAGCGGCTCTGAAAACAAATCCGGATCGATCGCCATATCGTCTCGCTGCAGCTTCCAGTGCGGAAAGAAGGCTGTTATCGGCCCCTGAATTGAACGACAAAAGTGGTGGACCAGCCCGTCACCTTACCGTCACACGATGCCGGCGTGTACGTCCAGGTGGAGACGATCTCTACCGCCTGCTTGTTCAGCTCGGGATACAGGTAGTCCATCGGTTTCAGATTGAAAACGTGTCCATCCGCGCCCACGATACCCGCGAGTTGTATGTCAGTGACCGTCTGAGAGCTGCCGATGGGCTCCGGTTGCGGCGCATAGAATGGATGGCCGCGCCTGAATTCTTTGCAGGCCTCTATTCCGTGAATCGTGCTATTTTCCGGCACGGCAAAGAAATCCGAAGGGAAATCGGTTCGTTCCCTCACCGTCTGCTCAAAAACGAACTGCTGGACATTTCCAACCGAGCGTTCGACATGGGCCGGCAGAAACACGTTTTGATAGTGGAAGAACTCCGAGTGCACAGTCGTCAGATCGCCAGGCGTTTGGAAAGAATCCAGCCAATTTTGCTTGTCCACGCAGATCTCGCCGTTTTGCATCCGGTCGCCGAAAACGACATCGAACTGGATGCAAGCGCTGCCATTGGGGCCGTCGGCAATGGAGCGGATCACGTCTTCGTGATTGAACCGGACCAGATCGATCGGGCTTGTGTCCGTGATCATGTTCGTAAACGCCGGCTTAGTACCTTCACTGATCAACTGATTGAAACGATCGCCATTGCGAACCAGGACCAAACTGTATGTCCCGTAGTGCCATTCGTGCCGCCGCAGTTTCCACCAATTCCCGACGTTCAACGAGTAATCGCCTTCACTCGGCTCGCCGGGCTCCGGGCTCCCGACGTGAAAGTGAATGTCTATCTCGACATTCGTCCAAGTGGCAGGCGTGCTCACTTGAACCGCTCGCTCCAGCAGAGCAACTGCGTCTGCACGCAGCTTGGGATCTTCGGGAGGGTTGACTTCGGGCCTCAGGATGGCGGTTTGCGCCAAGCTGAGAGGCGAAAGGACGACAACTGAGAGCGCTAGAAAACCGGCCCTGGTCCGTGGTTTATCCGCTCTACGTGTCACGTCGCTCGATTTTCCCACAAATATAAGGAACTCCGCGTCGGCCCCGTTCCGTATCTCTTATACGGAGAGATTGCACCTTGGGATCATTCAGCAGTCAATGGAAACAGGCCCTGCGCCGGCTTCTGCACGCGCCGATGTTTACCGTCGTGGCGATACTCACGCTGGCGCTAGGCATTGGCGCCAATACCGCTGTTTTCAGCGTTCTCGAGGGTGTTCTGCTGAAGCCTCTGCCGTATCCGCAGCCGGAACGATTGGTTGATCTCAAGCATACGGCGCCAGGCGTCAACATCCCGTACCTGACGCTTTCCCCATCGATGTATTTCGTCTACCGGGATCAAAACCGTACCTTCCAGGACATCGGCCTGTATTCGACGGATTCGGTCAGCATCACCGGCATAGCAGAACCTGAACAGGTTAAATCGCTGGACGTGACCGATGGCGTGCTGCCGATACTGGGCGTTCCGCCGCTGCTCGGCCACACCTTCACGCGCCAAGACGACATGGCGGGCAGCCCGCCGACGACGGTCCTGTTTTACGGGTATTGGCGGCAGAAGTTCGGTGGCGATCCGCACATACTTGGCCGGCGGATCCTGATCGAGGGGAAACCAACGGAAGTGATCGGCGTCATGCCAAAGGGCTTCCGGTTCCTCGATCTCGATGCGGCGCTGATGACACCATTTCAATTCGACCGCGGCAAAACCTTTCTTGGAAATTTCAGCTATCCGGGCGTGGGGCGGCTCAAGCCCCGCATTACATTCGCACAGGCGAACGCAGACGCCGCGCGCATGCTGCCGATTGTCAATCGCACGTTCTCGCCACCGCCCGGTTTCAGCCCTAAGCTTTTCGAGCAGGCGCGCATCACTCCCGAATATCGCCCGTTTGCGCAGGTGTTGATAGGCGACGTCAGCACCGTTCTTTGGGTGTTGATGGGAACCATCGGCATTGTGCTGCTCATCGCTTGCGCAAACGTCGCGAATCTTCTTCTGGTGCGCGCCGAATCGCGGCACATGGAGTTCGCCATTCGCGCCGCCCTGGGAGCCAGCCGGGCTCGCCTGGCTGTGGAACTTTTGCTCGAAAGCGTCACGCTCGCGATTGCGGGCGGACTGGTCGGAGTGCTGCTCGCATTCGGAGCGTTGCGTTTGCTGGTGGCGATCGCGCCTGCCGGCATCCCACGTCTCTCGGAAATCGGGCTTGATGGCCCTGTTCTGCTTTTTACACTTCTCATTTCGCTGCTGGCCGGTATCGCGTTCGGATCCATTCCGGTTTGGAAGCACGCCGGCGCTCGCCTGAATACGGGCCTCCGCGAAGGCGGCCGAACGCTCAGTCAAAGCAGAGAACGGCATCGCGCGCGCAACCTCTTGGTCGTAGTCCAGGTCGCACTCGCGGTGGTGCTGCTGATCAGCTCAGGGCTCATGATCCGCACTTTTCGAACACTGATGAACGTGAAGCCCGGATTCGCGGCTCCTGCCCAACTGCAAACCTTCACGCTCTCGTTTCCCTCGGCGCAGGTCCCGAACCCTGAAAAGGTTGTTCGGATGGAGAATGACATTCTCGATAGAATCGCGCGGGTTCCCGGCGTATCTTCGGCAGCCTACGCTTTCAGCCTTCCGATGGGCGATAACAGCAGTTCAGACATTCTGTTTGCGCGCGATCGCGTGTACCAGGAAGGACAGCTTCCACCGATACGCCGCCTGGTCTTCGTCTCGCCCGGCCTGCACCAAACCATGGGCACTCCTCTGATCGCCGGACGCGATTTCACCTGGACAGACGTTTACAACTTCGCACCGGTCGCGGTTATCTCCGAAAACTTTGCGCGCGAATACTGGGGCGATCCGGCCTCCGCCCTCCACAAACAGGTCCGCGAAGGCATGAACGACCCATGGCGCGAAATTATCGGGGTGATCGGCAACGTCTACGACAAAGGAGTGAATGAAAAGCCCTCGACCGCTATCTATTTTCCGCCGATCCTGAAGGAGTTCTGGGGCGACAAGATAAGTATTCAACGCACCATGCACTTCGTCGTCCGCAGCGACCGCGCCGGTTCGCAAGGCTTTATCAAAGAGCTGCGTGATGCCGTCTGGTCTGTGAACCCCAATCTCCCGGTCGCGGAAGTGCGCACGCTAGATGAGATCTACAAAAAGTCCCTGGCCAGAACTTCGTTCACTCTCGTGATGCTCGCGATTGCGGCGGGCATGGCGCTTCTGCTCGGCGTGATTGGCATCTACGGCGTGATTGCGTACTCGGTGTCGCAGCGCACGCGCGAAATCGGCATCCGGATGGCGCTTGGAGCGAAGCAACACGAGTTATGGGGAATGTTCGTCCGCCACGGCATTGTGCTCACCGGTATCGGCGCAGTGATCGGACTGGCGACTGCGGCCGCCCTCACGCGGCTTATGGCATCGCTGCTGTTCCATGTCAGCCCGGTGGATCCGCTGACCTATGTCGCGGTTTCGCTCGGGCTGCTCGCCGTCGCTGCATTGGCCAGTTATCTGCCGTCCCGCCGCGCGGCGGCCATCGATCCCGCAATTGCGCTTCGTCTGGAGTAACGCTTTGGCCGATCGGGCGCGCCGCCGTGGGAGCGTTCTACAACGGCAAGTTTTGAGACAGCTTCCCGGCATCATCAACGGGCGCATGGGACGGATGACCTACGAAAAATCGCTACACTCCATTCAGCGGGGAAGTAATGCATCTCCTCAGTCCACAACACCTTCTGATTCTCCTTGTTGCGGCACTCGTTTGTTTTCGTCCCAGACGAAAACCACCTGTGCATCCATTACGCGCCGACGATTGGTTTGTCTTGCGCCGGATTCGGCTGTTTCGAAAGGGGTAGATGCTGCATCAGTTGCTCTCAACGTTCTTGACAATCAGTTCTCCGCCGCCGCTCTGAGCCGGATGGCTTCGTTATAGTCCTGCTGCGAAATCAAGTCTCGGCCCATACGGAGAAGCAACATCTGGCGGCGCTGCGCATGCTGTTCGACCGGCTGATGATCGGCCATCTCCTTGACGTCAATCCCGCCCATGCCGTACGCGTGCCGAAGCATGTTGTCCGGAAAGGCAAGGCACCGGTACTGACCGGGGAGGAAGCACGGACCTGCTCGATTCCCTCAAGCTAACCGCGCGTACTTGTCATAGCTAAGTTATGGCCCGATCGAGCACGGGGTCAACACCCGCCCGCCAGTCTTTGAAACTCAATAGGATAACTTCGTCCGGGTCGAGCGACTTGACTCGGAACTGAAAGAAATACTTCAGCCAGAAACAGACATCCCAATCGGTACAAGCATGCTGGTAATCATGTTTACCCGTCTCGTAGGCGACACACAGTGGGTAATTGGGTAGGCATGCCCGACCCCCCTCCGAAAAGAACTGCAGTCGATCGCCCACGGGTTCGCCCACAATCACGACGCGCCCCTGACCAGCGTGTTTAACGAAAGCAGCGATAGATATTCCTGCCGAGAACGTCGCAGGGCCGGTGAGCATGATTATTTGCCCGGCCGGAGGAATCAATTTTGGCAAATCGCGCGCGAAGCCATACGTGTTCACGAAGTCGCCGCCATCGTCGTAGCGCAAATCGAGAATCACATTACAGGGCTGAACGTGCCGCAGGCGGCGCTCAGTGCTTGATAAGAAATCCGTGATGCTCTGACCGCCTTGGTCGGCGTTCGATTTTAACTGCACGAATTGGGTGCACGTTCCCGGCAAGCGTAGACTTCGATAGCACGGCCGAGGGCAAGTTTCTGCCCTTCCCTGCCCTGTCCAGCGTTTCATAAGGGGCAAAGTCTTGAGACAAACGCCGAAGGAAAGCTGAATGGTCTACTCGACGACGCACGAGGCATAACTCCGCGAAAATGAAATTTGATACGGGCAGGAGAATCTATGCGGCGCGTTCGCTATGCGGTGGTGATGAGTTTAGACGGTTATATTGCAGGACCGAACGGCGAAGCCGATTGGATAACCGTGGACCCGGATTTCGATTTCACTGCGCTATTCAGCCAGTTCGACACCATCTTAGTCGGGCGCCGGACGTTCGACACGATGGTGGCCGCTCGGCGTGTGTCGATGCCCGGTATGAAGACGATTGTTTTTTCGCGGACGCTGAGGCAACAGGATTATCCCGAAGTCGCCATCGTTGCGAATGATCAACAGGAGACGTTAGCCGCTCTCAAAGCGAGCCCCGGAAGGGATATCTGGCTATTCGGTGGTGGGGCGCTCTTTCGCAGCCTCGCCGAAGACGGACTCGTCGATGCGGTTGAAGTCCGCATTGTCCCGATCCTGCTTGGTGCGGGAGTTCCTTTATTTCCAGATTCGAAGAACCGGATCAAACTAGCGCTCACATCTCACAAAGTTAACCAAACCGGCATTGTCACTTTAGAGTATGCGGTCCAGTAAATCCTGCGCGTGGCGCGTCCGCCGAACTGCGCTACAAAGCTACGAGGAAAGAAGGTAGAAACATGGCAAGTCTTGATTGGTCACAGTGCCCCGCCGTGGAAAGCATCCCCGGAAAGCGCAGCGGTGCGTGGGTATTCCGGGGAACTCGCACGCCGGTTTCGACGGTGTTCGAGAACCTTCAGGACATGAGCGTTGACGAACTAGTGGAAGAAATTTGGAGTAACGCGGGAACAGGTTCAGGCCGTGCTCGAATTCGCGGCCCGTACCTCGACGCGCCGCCGGTTCCCTCCGGCGCATCCGCCTCAACTGATGCGCATCCTGTTTGACCAGGCCACGCCGAGGGCATAATGCCCTCTCTTCGCGGGAGAAGCGCCCGTTAGACTGGGGAGGATGAGCAAAACGTATTCCGCGCCGCCTGCGATGAGCATCGATCCGTCGAAAAAATACACGGCCACACTCGATACATCGCGCGGCAAGATCGTCGCCGACCTGTTCGCGAAAGAAGCTCCGAAAACCGTAAATAATTTCGTATTTCTGGCTCGCGAGGGCTTCTATGAGGGATTGAATTTCCATCGGGTGATTGCGAATTTCATGATTCAGGGAGGCGACCCAGAAGGTTCCGGACGCGGCGGGCCAGGTTATCGCTTCGAGGACGAAACCAAGGGCAATCCGTACAAGCACCAGGCCGGCTCGCTTTCCATGGCGAATGCGGGACCTAACACGAACGGCAGCCAGTTCTTCATCACCCACATCGCGACCGATTGGCTCGATGGCAAACACACGGTGTTCGGCCAGGTGCGCTCCGGCCAGGACGTGGTGAATTCCGTCAAGCAGGGCGACAAAATCAATTCGATCAAAATCGAGGAGTCCTAATCTCTTTCATGACGCGCGATGAGGCATGGAAGATCGTCTGCGAGTTCGTCGCGAGCGAGAGCTTGCGGCGCCACATACTGGCCGTAGAGGCCTGCGTGACCGCCTACGCAGATAAGTTCGGCGAAGATCGTAAGCAATGGGCCGTTACGGCGCTGCTGCACGATTTCGATTGGGAAATCCATCCCGCCGCTCCGGATCACCCCATGAAAGGCGAGCCTATTCTGGCCGAGCGCGGTGTTGACGACGTGATTCGCCGCGCGATTCTGTCGCACGCCAACTACAGCGGCGTTCCCAGAGTTTCGCTGCTCGAACGCGCGCTCTTCGCCTGCGACGAGCTGGCCGGATTTCTGACTGCCTGTGCGTACGTCAAACCAGGAAAAAGCATCGATGAGGTCGATGTCGCGTCGGTCAAGCGCAAGCTCAAGGACAAAGCTTTCGCCCGCAACGTGAATCGCGAGGACATTCTCAACGGAGCGCAGGAATTAGGAGTTCCTTTAGAGGAACACATCGCCTTCTGTATCGAAGCGATGAAGACCCGCGCTCCGGAACTTGGCCTGCGAGGAGCGGTTGAAGCCCAGAATGCTTAATAGGTCCGATCGCGAGCGATTCTCAAATCTTCCAAATCGTGCTGCAAGGCGTCGCGACTGCTGGCCTGGAGGGTGTTGTGCTCCAGAATGTCCTTGAGATCGCCGATCGAATGATTCCAGTCGCCCTTGTCAAAACGGCCCTTGCTTAAATTGCGGTCCAGATTCGAAAGATGCTCCTGCGCGTTGCGGTAGCGGTTGCGCTGCTTGTCGTTGCCGTGTTCCAGATCGGCAGCGGCGCGCAAATCGCTTTGCGTGCGGTCGATGAGGCCGCGCAAATCTCCATAGGGCGCCGGGTAGGGCGCCTCCTGAGCCCACGCTGCCGCGGGCACCGCCACGCTCAGTCCTACGCCTAGCCCAAATGTAAGTAATAGAACCCCGAAAGATCGGTTGAAAAATGTCATGCACGGCCCTCCATGTAGTCTTCTCCCTTTATGAGACGCTATTTCGCGACCGGGCATTATGTATAAACACGAGGGACGACATTAATTTTTCATAAATGTTGCTTAGTAAGAGCGAGCGCACCGTACAGAACGCAATCGTCGGGGAACTCCGCGGGCACCATATCGCGGCGGGCGTGCGACCAGGCCGTGAGCTGGCGGTTCAGCTCCTGGCGAAGCGGATCGAACAGGCGCTCACCCGCTTTGCTGATGCCGCCGCCGATCACGATGCGCGCCGGATTCAACAGCATGATCGCCGCTTTCAGCCCTCGCGCCAGATAAACGACGTACTGCTTTACGAACTCCGGATCGGTGAGCAGCTCTTTTGCGGTGCGGCGGTAATCGTGTTCCAGCCACAGACCGCAGCACATCCGTTCCAGGCAGCCGAAGGAACCGCAAAGACACTCGGGGCCATCGGGTAGGACGTTCAGATGGCCGATCTCGCCGGCGAATGAATCAGCGCCCCGATAGATCCTGCCGCCCAGAACGATGCCTCCGCCGATGCCGGTCGAGAGCGTCATGTAGAACAGAGGATTTGCGTTTCTTCCGGCGCCGTACATGCTTTCTCCCAGGGCGCCGGTATTGGCATCGTTATCCATCACCGCCGGCGCGTGAATGAGCCGCTGGACGTTTTCGACCAAAGGATAGCCATCCCAGCCGGCGACATGCGTCGAGAACGTCACCGTTTGGGTGGGAAAATCGACCGGGCCGCCGAACCCGATTCCACATCGCTCCGGCTGAAATCCGTGCGCGCCGCGCCAATCGGTGAAGATTTGCTCGATTTGTGTAAAGAGCCAATGCGGACCGCCGTTCCGCTCGGTCGCTCGCGTTTCCCGAAAAAGCATCTCGTCGCCGTCAAAACCCGCGACCGTGAACTTCGTGCCACCAATGTCGATAGCCAGCGTTCTCATCCTAAAAAGAAAAGCGTCCCCGCACCATTTTGGCTCGGAGACGCTTTGCGTTTGAGGAAGTGCGGCGGTCACGCGTGCTGGGCCTGGTGTTTTCCCTCCGCAAATTCTTCGACGATCTTTTTGTTGAATGCCGGAATATCGTCCGGTTTACGGCTGGTCACCAACCCCTGATCGGTGACAACCTGCTCGTCTGTCCACTGGCCGCCCGCATTCTTGATATCGGTTTTCAGCGAGGGCCACGAAGTCAGTTTTCTGCCGCGCACCACATCGGCTTCCACGAGCATCCACGGTCCATGGCAAATCGCCGCGACAGGTTTGTGCGCTTCAAAAAACGATTTGACGAACTGAACCGCCGCCGGATCCTGGCGCAGGTGATCCGGATTCATCACGCCGCCCGGAAGTAACAACGCATCGTAGTTATCCGGGTCGGCCGATTTCAGGCTCACATCGACTTTGACGGAATCGCCCCAGTCCGTGTGATCCCAGCCCTTGATCTTGCCATCTTTCGGAGAAACGACCTCGGTGTTGGCTCCGGCGTCTTCGAGCGCTTTCTTCGGTTTTGTCAACTCGACGTACTCGAAACCTTCGGTAGCCAGGATTGCAATTTTCTTGCCTTTTAACAACTCGGCCATGTTGCGAAATCTTCCTTCCGGAGGTTGGATTCGCCCCTACGGGCGGGGTTTCGCCTGGAAGGTCTCGCGCGTTACGGCAGACCGCGGCGGTTGACCAGTAACAAGACCACAAGGATGATCAGAAGAAGCCCCAGGCCGCCGGTCGGGTAATACCCTAATCCCCAACCTGTTGCATAGGGCCACGTCGGCAGTGTTCCGATGAGCAGCAGGAACAGGATGATAATCAACAGCAAACGGAGCATAGAACGACTTCACCTCCTTCAGGGGTGGAATTGCCTTTACACGGTATCAGATTAATACCGCTTGCTGGCGCGCGCGGCTCGGTCTAAGTGGATTCGAGCGGCTCGAACTCGATCACCATACCCGAGTTCAGAAGAGCGTTCTTGAAGTCCTTGTCTTTGCCATCCGCGACATCGTATTCCCAGATCTCCGTCCCGAGGCTGAGGAATGAGTCGTCCTCTTCCATGATGTCGGAACTATGCAGCGCATCAGGTTCATTGCGCCCAACGAACACAGCGTCCAACACCGTCTGGTCGTCCAGCTCCGGGTCGAGAAAGCTGGGTGGATTGTCGGCTCTTTCGCCCGTCACATCGGAGCGTTCTCGAAACACTACTCGATATTTCATGGATGTTTGGCCCGAGTCGTCTCGGCCATTTTCAAATGTTCTTGAAGCACAGGGAGTGTCTGGGATGCGAAGCCTTTGATCTGCGGATCGTGTCCGTCGTTGGCTTCTTTCTGAAATTCCTTTACGTCTTTCTGGTGGTCTTTCACCATATCCCGCATATACTCACGATCGAAATCGGCTCCGGAAAGTGCCTGAAGCTTCGTGTACTCCGCCTGATCTTTCGCATCAAGCGACGTGGGCAGCGTCATGTTGTCGTTCTGCGCGATGGATTTGAGCTGATCGTTGGCCTTGGTGTGATCGTCCACCATGCGCTGGCCGAAGGCCTTCACGTCCGGGTCGGAAGCTTTCGTGGTGGCGAGCTGTCCGAGCTGCACTTCCGCCATGCCGCCCTGCGCCGCCTTCATGGCAAACGTCATGTCGGCCGATTTCATCATTTTATTGCTGCCGGCGTCCATGTGCTGACTGGATGTGCTCGTATTCTGGGCCAGTAGAGCCACAGAGCACAGGGCCAGCGCCGCAGTACCTGCGGCCATCTTCTTCATCGGTTCAGCTCCTTCTGCCCATTGGACCTTGCCAGTCTGGAGCGGTTACGCGCGAACCCCTGCCGGCCTTATCCGCAGATTTGCTAACTACAGAAGCAGCCGTCTTTTACCGAAAATAAGGCTAGCAGTGAGAAGCTGGGTTCTGAGAATTGAACTCGACGGGGAATGGGAAGAGTGTACCTTCCCGACCCGCAAAGAAGCCCTTAGCGCATTTGTTGCCCTGGCTAGTGATTACAACCTGAATTTGCGCCGCGCCGTCCTTTTTCCTGGCTGCGGCGAGGGCGATGCAGCGGCTTACCTGGAAGAGAAGGAGCCCCACTCCCGCTGGATACATTGAGGCGCGTGTTTTACGCCAAGCCGTTTGCCAGGGCGTAGCGCGTCATCTGCGCGGTAGAGTGCAGGCCGAGCCTCTGCATGATGGCGGCCCGGTGAAACTCCGCCGTGCGCACCGAGATGTCCAATTGATTCGCGATCTCTTTCGCGCTGCAGCCCAGTGCGATCAAGCGCAGCACCTCGCGCTGCCGCACCGTCAGATCGGGCCGTGCGACCGGCGCGGAGGCGGACGGCATTGGCCTGGAGGCCAGCAAGCTTCCGCCATCTAAAACCGTGCGGATGGCGGTCATCAGTTCCCGGGCTGGCATTTTCTTGGACAAATAGGCGCGGGCACCTACTTGCGCGGCCTGGTCCATATAACTGGAATCGCCGTACATCGAGAGAAACACGATCGGCAGCGCGGGCTTCCGCTCCAGGACCTTTCGCGCCGTGATAAAGCCGTCCCCGCCTGGCATGCTGACATCGAGAATCGCGACATCGGGCTCGAAGTTGTCGACGGCCTGAATAAAGGCCTGACTGTTGTCTACGGCTAAAATATTGAACTCGTCTTTCATCATGGCTTGCAGAGCATCGAGGATCAGGTGATGATCATCGGCCATCAAGACGCGCGGCAATACCGTATCTGTCCCAGTCGGTGAAGTGTCTATCAAACTACTTTCTGTCATCAATGTGGAGATGCATCTCGAACATAATCGACGCCTTAATTTATGAGACGTGACCTAGGGGCTTCCCTCGCGACGTTTTTGACGGCTAAACGCGCAGTACTGGTACATCGAAAAGGATTTCTTGTAAGCCTTGTAAGGGCAAGAAGTTCGCCGCGATAACATCAGCTCCTACTTTAATCAGCCGCTGGCGCTTCCAAGGATCGATCGTTTGGCACGCCGGTTCCGCTGTCGCCATTCCGACCGCGGTTCCACCCACCTTTTTGACTTCTTCAATTTCGACATAGCCGTCGCCGAACACCAGCAATTCGTCGGCATGAAACCCGGCGCGAGAAACGATCTGCTGAACCAGGAGCGCTTTGGAGAAGCTGGTCAGATCGTCCTGCGCACCAAAAATGCGGTCGTCGAAATAGCGGGCGACGTCCAGCAATTCCGCTTCCTCGCGGACGTTGGCGTGATCGGTTCCGCTGGCCAGGTAGAGCCGCAAGCCCCGTTCGACGAGCCATTCGAGAAATGGGCGCGCGCCCGGAACGAGATATTTGGCGGGCGATACGGTTCCATCACGCAGCTCCTGGAGGCGGTGGTGAATCCGCGAGTGCAGCCGCTCCAGGTACATCCTTTTGTATGCCCCGGGTTCGAGCGGTTGTCCTCCCCGCTCCCGGATCGCTTCGGTCAGGGCCATCATCTGGTAAATCGTTTCTTTACCGGTCAGCCGCCAAACGAACTCTTCCACCAGTTCCCGGAGGTGATCCCCGGATTCAGCGGCGTTGACCCCGGATTCAGCGGTGTGGACCGCGGCGAGTTGCTCCACACACATCGGAACCATCACGTCCATCCAGCCGGAGCGGATGAGGGACAGAGTTCCATCGAAATCGAAAATCGCTACTTTGGCCTTCGCTGCCGACGCGCCGCTGCGAATGACTTCTATCACTTTGGGCATTCTCCCACGGGGCTCCGGACGTGGGAGGCTCGGTGGGTTATCATGGCGACATTATCCCTTCATGCGTGTAGCTATCGTAGGAACCGGCTATGTCGGCTTGACGACCGGCGTTTGCCTTGCCTTTACCGGCCATTCGGTCGCCTGTCTCGACACCGACGAGAGCAAAATCGCCACTCTTCGGGCGGGCAAGATCCCGATTTATGAACCGAACCTAGAGGATCTGCTCGAAGAGGCGCGTCCGAACATCCGATTCACGAGCAGCTATTCGGAAGCCATTCCGGGCGCGGACGTTGTTTTCATCGCGGTGGGGACGCCGCCGACTGTTTCAGGCGCACCGAATCTGGAGTTTCTTTCGCAAGCCGCCCGCCAGATCGGGCAGCACCTGAACGGCAGCTTCACGGTGGTAGTGAACAAGTCGACGGTGCCGATCGGCAGCGGCAACTGGGTGGATGCGTTGGTGCGCGATGCGGTTGGCCAGCGCGAGGCGGGTTCGGCGGCGGATTTCGCGGTGGCGTCAAATCCCGAATTCCTGCGCGAAGGATCGGCGCTGCACGACAGCCTGTATCCGGACCGGATCGTGATCGGCGCAGACCAGCCGCGCGCCCTGGAAGTTCTATATTCTTTGTATCGGCCGATTCTGGACCAGACCTTCAGCCCGCCCACCTGGCTGCCGCGGCCAGAAGACATGGCCGCCGTCCCGCTGGTTTCGACCGATCTGGCTTCGGCCGAGCTGATCAAATATGCGGCGAATTCGTTCCTGGCGCTGAAGATCAGTTTCATCAATGAAGTCGGGCTGGTGGCCGAGCGCGTGGGGGCCGATATTACGGAAATCGCGCGCGGCATCGGACTCGATTCGCGGATCGGCACGCGCTTCCTGAGCGCCGGAATCGGGTGGGGCGGCTCCTGCTTCGGCAAAGATACGGCTGCTCTTGTTGCTACGGCGGGCGAATACGGCTTGCACCTGCCGATTGTCGAGGCCGCCCGTAAAATCAACTGCCGGCAGCGCGATCGCGTGGTGGAGAAGCTGCTGCATGAGCTGAAGATTCTGAAGGGCCGGACCATCGGATTGTTGGGGCTCGCCTTCAAACCGAATACGGACGATTTGCGCGAAGCTCCAGCGATCGAGATCGCACAGAAGCTGATCGACCGCGGCGTGCGGGTGAAAGCGCACGACCCGATTGCGATGGATCGCTTCGAGCGCGAATACGGCGGCATGGGCGTGCACTTGTGCCGAACTGCATGCGAGACCGCGGAGGGCTGCGATGCGCTGGTCCTGGTGACGGAGTGGAGCGAGTATCGCGATTTCGACTGGGAGCAGATCGCGAAAAAGATGCGGTACCCGCTGGTGCTGGATGGCCGGCATACGCTCGATCGCGAGAAGCTGACACGGAGCGGGTTTCGGTATATCGGGATTTGCTAAAGCGGCGCGGATTGAGTCGCAGGATGTTCTCTTTCCGATATACCAACCGCTAAGTTTCGGAAAACTTGCTCTTTTGAAGATTTGCCGCGGTTTTCTGCTGTAATTCGGGATCGCGCTACCGGAGAGATCGTGCCACTGCTGCGAAAAAGGCCGCATCATCCACAACTGTGGCCCCGGTTGGTTTCGAACGCGCACTCAGCACGACAATCACCAGCTTCTCGGTTGAATTGATATAAATATGTTGGCCGAATATGCCACGGGCTTCGAAAGCGCCCTGGTGAATCGGGTCTCCTGCTGGCATAGGCCACCAAAGATAACCGTAGCCGACGGCCTTTCCATTAATAACGTGAGCGCTGCCGGCCTCCCGGAACCATCCTTCGGGAACAATCCGGTGACCGGCGATTACGCCGTCCTGCTGAACGAACAAGCCGAAGCGTCCATAATCACGCAGAGTTGCGCCGATGCCGGAACCTGCAAGTCCCATGCCGCCTGGGGATTCCAACCACCAGGTGGCATCTTGCTCCATGCCAAGCCGTGACCAGAGCGTTTCGGAGAGGTAAGTTGCAAGCGGCTTGTGGGTTGCACCTTCGATCACCGGCCCTATTAAATAGGTCTCACCTGTGCTGTAGTTCCAGGTCGAACCGGGCGCTGCAGCCTTGGGCAAAGCGCGCATGTAATTCACGACGGTACCGGGCTTTTGAGCCAACAGCAATAGGCCAAGCTTACTGACATCTGACTCCGGATCGGTATAGGTTTCGTCCCACTTGACTCCGGATGCCATCTGCAGCAGGTTGCGAATGGTCACTCCGTCGTAGCCACCGCCTTTGAGCATCGGCACATAGCGGGAGAGGGAAACATCAAGACTTGAGATGAGGCCTTGTTGCAGTGCCGCTCCGACGAGGGTCGAGGAAACAGACTTGGCCATAGAGAACGAAGCCCAGCGCGTCGAGAGCGTTGCACCGAGTTCATAGTCTTCAAAAGCGACCTTGCCGTCTCTCAGGACGAGCAGACCTGCAACACGATTATCGGCAAGGTAGTCGAAGAGATCGTAGTTCTTGCCGCCAGACGTGAAGCTAACATTTCTAAGCTGATTCGGCGCCAGCGGCATAGAACGGACAGGTCCTTTTCGTGGAACTCGGCTGAACGGATACAGCGTCTCGCTATGTTCGAAGGTGGTTACCTCGACGCCCGGTAGCATCGTGCCGGTAAGTATCTGGCGCATTGTGGCTGGCTGCTGTGTTACTGCGACTGCATGGGCAAGAGTAAGCAGTATCCCAAGCGTTGCGGCATAAATTGACAAACGGAAGCCAGAAGCTGGGGCGTTTTCAGAATTGGATCTATTCACGTGAGCAGAAACTTTGAGCATAAGACGCGTCGGACGTGTGCCGGCTGTGTGCAGCTAATTCCAGAGTGGGAGTGCAGCATCAATCATCGTCGATCTGATGGTTTGCTGCGATAATGTCTTCCGCAACCTCGCAGACTCGGGGCAGCGTCCGCTCGATTTCTGCACAGCGTTGATCGACCGGAGATGACCCAGGATCTTATCCTTCGCGTTCACGCAGCGCCGGCGAACCCACATTCGTTTGTTGTAGTCCCTGGAAACGACCGCCAGCAGTGGCGTCAGGTGCCCTGGTGGATCGAACATGATTTTCGCCATCGGGAGGAAGTGAGAGAGGTGAGTAACGTCGTGGCGATCGAGCACCTGACGATCGACGGCGTGATGCAGGGGCAGGTCCACCCGCTGGTACTCGGCACAGGACGCCGCCTGTTCCCCGATGGAAGCCCGTTCACGAACTCAGTCTCGTCAACTCGGTGATCACAGGTACGGGAATCGTCGTCGCGACGTATCGGCCGTGAGCTGGGCCCAACGCGCGCGGAATCGTTCGACTCGTCTTGTCTAAGCGACGTCACTCAAGATTCGCCGCGCTCTCCGGCACGAAAGCTGCGAACTGGCGCTCGAGCGCCTTCACCGCGCCAGTGCGCCAGCCCTCGGCCAGAGACTGGGACGCGGGATCGGGGAAAATATCCTCTTCACCTTTCTCCAACCCATCGAAGATGCCCATCGCCGCGGACTCGGGCGAGGCCTTCGGTATCTCGAAACCGCGGTTCATATCTGTGTCGATAGGGCCTAAGACGACGGCATGCACCGTTACGCCCTGGCGGGCCAGTAGCGCTCTCAATGACTGCGTCATGTTGAACGCGGCCGCCTTTGAAATCGAGTAGGCAGGTATGATCGGCAAGGCAGCGAGCCCCACCAATGACAGGTTATTAACGATGGCCCCTTTAGACCGTCTCAGTAGTGGCAAGAACGCATGCGTCACTCTGACCGGACCTAGGAGGTTGACGGCCAAGTGCTGTTCGATTACGTCGAGATTGCTCAGATCGTCGTAGAGGGCGACGCCGGCGTTGTTGATGAGGACATCGAGGGTGTCGACCTCATCGACTGCCCGTTGGATCTGCGAAACACTGGTCACGTCCAGCGTCAGGGGCGTCACGCGTTGGTCGTCGTTTGGCATTGGGCTGCGCATTCCCGCAAATACCCTCTTCGCCCCCCGTCGGAGTGCCTCATTGACAAGTGCCCGGCCGATGCCGCGGTTGGCGCCGGTGATCAAGACTGTTTTGTTTGCAAGGTTCATACCGTTCTCCTCTTCGAAATCCGTACTTCTGTTTGCTGTTACGAAGCTGGGGCGACCGAAGATACGCGGCGCCACAAAACGCTTCCTTGGATGCTCGATCGGAAGCCGTGCTTGTTGGCCACGAGATAAACTTAGCGCCGGGTGTCGAAAAGATGGGAGTGACAAGTGTGGCGGGATTCCGATGGATTCGCTGATCAAGCCCGCACGCGTCGGAAACTGACGCTTTTAGGAAGTTAAGCCCGACTTACGGCATTTCCCGCATAATCCCACTGGCGCCCGTGACTTCCACTTTGACTAATCCACGGATGATTCCGCTGATCCTCGGTAAAGAGCCACCACCCATCCCGCCCGCATCGCGAGTTCTCGACGTAAAGCTTCTGGCGACAGCACCTCAATGTCACTGTCGAAGGCAAGCAGCAAACCGGCAGCGTGCTGCAGGCTCTCGATCCAGATGGCTGCTGTGCGCCAGCCTTCGGAATCGGGCTTCGCGCCGCGAATCGCTTCGGCGGCATCGGCGCCTAGTCGGCTGATGCGCTCCATGGCCGCATCATGAACACGAACGGTTGCTTGTATGCGCCGCAAGCTAGCCTCGAAGCGCGAGGCCTCCTGTCGCCAAATCTGGGCAAGATGGAAATTGCGGCGCTGTGCTCTTCTTTCTTGAAGAACCCGGATCGCATGAATATTCTCCAGCCGGTAAATGGCGTGCCGTTTCCGGTTGCGGGCCACCATATACCATGCCCCCGCCTTGAGCACCAGACCGAGCGGCTCGACGACGCGCGCTTTTCTCCCGCGCCAGCTTTCATAGTCGATTACGACTGCTTGATCCGCCCAAACCGCCGCGGCAAGTGGCTTCAGACAGGCAGGTGTCGCCGAACGCTGATACCACTCCGCAGGATCGAGATGAAAACGTTCACTCGCGCGCAATGCGCGCTCCCGTCCTAAAGCGGGCAACGCTGCGAAAACCTTCAAGCGAGCGGCTTCGGCGGCTGCATCCAAGCCCAGGGCCGACGCTGCGACACCGATTTCCGCGAAGGGCAAGGCCTCGGCCTCCTGGCTGGTGAGCCCGGTCAGTCTGGTCTGATAGCCGTCCAGGAGCCGGAGCCCACCGGAACGGCCGCGATCCGTTACGATAGGCACTCCGGCGCCTTCCAGCGCTTCGATGTCGCGATAAATCGTGCGCTCTGAAACTTCGAGCTGTTTCGCAAGCTCGCCCGCCGTGGTTCGGACGCGAAGCTGCAGCGTCATCAGGATAGACAGTAACCGGTCAGCTCGCATCTGCAAATTATCTCCAATAAATATGACAGGAGGTGTCCAGTTTTGTCCGTTAACCTCCTAGTAGCCCGTGGCAAAAGCCGCTTCCTCACGGTCGCGGTTCTGTAAGTGCACCATTCTGCGGAACCGCGCACGTGAGTAAGCGGTGGATTATGTCTTCTGCCACGGGCCGCCAGGGAGGACAATCTGATGGGGGCACTGCAAGGAAAGGTCGCTGTCATTACGGGAAGTACGAGCGGTATCGGCGCTCGCACAGCCGAATTATTCGTGGCCGAGGGAGCACGCGTCGTGATTGCCGGGCGCCGTGAGGAAAGGGGCCGGCAGCTGGCCTGCGCACTCGGCGAAGCGGCGAGTTTCATCCGCACAGACGTGAGCAACGAGGCAGATGTCGAGGCGATGATTGCGCATGCGGTGAAGACTTTCGGCAGACTCGACTGCCTCATGAATAATGCCGGCAGTGGTTCTGGCTACACGGAAATTGAAAACGTTGATTTGAAGCGCTTCGACGAAGTAATCGCAGTTCACGTCCGAGGTGCACTGGTCGCTATGAAGTATGCTGTGCGGGCGATGGCTGAGCAGAAGTCCGGGAGCATCATCAACGTCGCGAGTGTTAATGGCACTCGGGCGGGATTGGGCGGCCATTACTATTCTGTAGCGAAGGCTGCGCTGATCCATTTGACGCGCTGTGCGGCCGTGGAACTCGGGGAAAAAGGAATCCGCCTGAACAGCATTTCACCCGGGCCAATCGCTACCGGCGCCTTCGGCAAGGGTGCCGGACTCGAACCTGACCAGGCAGACCAGACTGTTGAGTTGGCGAAGGCCGCTATAGCCGCTGTCGTGTTGCCTCGATACCAGCCTCTTCCCTATGCGGGGGCAGCCGATGATATAGCTCAAGCGGCATTGTTCCTCGCAAGCGATGCGTCGAGACTGGTAAGCGGACTTGATCTGGTAGTGGATGGCGGCATGAGCGCAGGTTGGCCAGTCGCCGCAGTGCGCGACGACCGTGCGCGGTTTTTCAAGATGTTTCAGGGCCCCGAAGTTGAATCGAAGGCTACATAGCTCACTCCAGACCTCGTGACTTGTCGCAACGAAAACGTTAATGGCTTTCGATAACGACCGAGCCGCGGCTGTCAAGGAGCGGTTGCCTGCCCCACGTTAGAAAGCCTGCTCTACGTAGGCGCTGGAGTATCGATACTGTTCGGGGCTGGCGACCAGGCCGGCACGAACTGGATTGTATTCGATATACTTTCGTATCCGTGCAAATTCCCGGTCGTCCCGTATCCAATGATCGTAGGATTCGGCCTGCCAGAACGGTTTCCCGTGCGGTCCAGAATGCGATTGGCATCGCGCGCCGTGTAGGGTTTCATGGATTGAAGGAAGCGCGGCCGGCACACTTCTTCGTTTCGCAAACACGAGGGTCCGGATCGAGTTTCATCCCGATGGCGCGGCAAACTGCCGTACAGATACCAGGTAATAAACAGCGTTCGGCCAGAGGGTTGCCAATGGGGCAGATGGCGGCGCGCGAAACTCATATATGAGAGGCTTTCGTGGCCGGAAGGAAATCTCACTTTGATCTATCCTGAGGAACGCGGGCCCAGCCGGTACATCGGCCAACGGCAGCGGCGCAGGGGCGGGCTGCTGTTCGCCTTTGTGGCGCTGCTGATCCTTCTTTTCTGCTCGCGCTACATTGCGTCCACTGTCATCGATTACTCGTGGTGGTCGGAGCTGCATCAGACCGATACCTGGATCAGCCTGCTGCTGTATGGCACCGGGCCGCTGGTGCTCACGATTCTCGTATTCTTCTTTGCATTCTGGCTGGCATTTCGGATCGGCACGCGGCATGAGCCGGATACTCCGCTGTTCGGCGTTCTGAAACGCTCGTTTGTATCGAAAATCGCAGCGGCCGGGGCGGCTCTGGTGGCGATTATCGCGGCGAATGCAACCGTCGATAGCTGGACCGTAGTGCGGTATTTCGGAGGCTTGCGGCTGCCGGCGGGAGCGGGCGGATTCACCGATCCGATCTTCCATAAACCTCTGCAGTTCTACTTCTTTGGCCTACCTTTTTACAGCATGCTGGTGGGCGTGATTCTCACCGGGGCGGTGCTGGTGCTGCTGATTTACTGGCTCAGCTCGAATGCCGGGATGCTGACGCGCGCGTTGCGAAACATGCAATCGGCCGGTGGGTTCGAGTTCGAGCGCGGCTCGCTCGACGGGTTGTTCCATTCAAAATTCATTCGAGTGATTGCAGCGGTTGTGCTGGTTGGGATCGCGGTGAAATTCTATTTCAGCCGCTATGGCTTCTTGCTGGAAGACCACGGGGCGCATCTGGTGGGCGTGGACTGGATCGCGGACCATGTGGCGCTGCCGCTGCAGTGGCTGATGATTTTTGGAGCGGTGGCGGCGGCCGCGCTGGTCTTGGCGAAACGGGCGAAACTCGCGCTGTTTCTGCTGCTGCTGATTCCCGTTCGATACGTGATTCCTTCGATTGTTTCGAGTTTGTACCTGCGGCCGAACGAATTGGCGCTGGAGCGGCCGTACATTCAGTACCATATCGACGCGACGCGCTCGGCATACGCGCTGAACGAGCGCGTGAAGGAGACGAATCTCGAAGCGGATCCGCAGATACCGATCGACTACGAAAAGCACAAGGCGCTGCTCGATAACGTGCGGCTGTGGGATTGGCGGGCGTTTCACGATACGATTTCGCAGATCCAGCCGCTGCGGCCGTACGTGTATTACGACACGGACGTGGACCGTTACACGATTGACGGGCAGATCCGACAGGTGCTGATTTCGCCGCGCGAGCTCGACATTCGGCAGCTTGGACCGGCGAGCAACCGCTGGATCAACACGCACCTGATGTACACGCACGGCTACGGCATTGTGATGGCGGAAGCGAATCGCATCACGCCGGACGGGCTGCCGGTGCTGTTCGTTAAAGATGCGCCGCCGGTGGTGACGAGCAAGAGCCTGAAGTTTACGAAGCCGGAGTTGTACTACAGCGAGGTCGCGCACGAGCCGGTTTACGTGGATACGGGCCAGCAGGAGTTCAATTATCCGTCGGGATCGCAAAGCGTCTACACGACGTATTCGGGCACGGGCGGATTTCCGGTTTCGTCGCTGCCGATGCGGCTGGCGGCGGCGGTGGTGTACGGCGATTTAGACACGCTGATCACTGGATATTTCACGGATCGCACGCGCATGATGATTCATCGCCCGATTCTGCAGCGGCTGCATACGCTGGCGGGTTTTCTGACGTGGGACTCGGACCCGTACCTGGTGCTGACAGATTCGGGGCACCTGGTGTGGATGGCGGACGGATACATGACGTCGGATGCGCACCCGTATTCGCGATCGATCGATTTGGCGGATGGGCAATCGGTAAATTACATCCGGAATTCGGTGAAGGCGACGATCGATGCGTACACGGGCGAGACGAACCTGTATATATTCGCTCCGCAAGACGTATTGATTGAGGCGTACGCGCGGTTGTTCCCGACGCTGTTCAAGCCGGCTTCCGAAATGCCGGCGGATTTGCGGGCGCACGCGAGGTATCCGGAAGCGCTCTTCAGCGTGCAGGCGGAGATGTACCGCACGTTTCACATGCGAGATGCGGAATCGTTTTACAACCGGGCGGATTTATGGGACATCGCGAAAGGCGGGAGCCGGCAACAGGGCGAATCGGGCGCGGCGGCTGCCGTATCGCCGACTTACGTGGTGGCGACGCTTCCCGGTGAAGACAAACCGGAATTCATGCTGATTACGCCATTCACCCCCGCGAATAAAGACAACCTGATCGGGTTCATGTCGGCGCGCTGCGACGGGCCACATCTGGGTGAATTGGTGTTCGAGCAGTTGTCGAAGCAGAACATTATTTACGGCCCGATGCAAATTGATGCGCGGATCAATCAGGACCAGAACATTTCGAAAGATTTAACGCTGTGGAACCAGCAGGGCTCGCAGGTGCTGCGCGGGCAGACGCTGGTGCTGCCGATCGACAACAGTTTTCTATATGTTGAGCCGATTTACATTCAGTCTTCGCAGACCAGCATGCCGCAATTGAAGAAAGTGGCGCTGGGAATGGGCAATAAGCTGGCCTATGCGGATACGTACGAGCAGGCGCTTTCGCAATTGATTGCGGAACTCGGAGGTTCGGGGCCGCCGGCTCAGGCAAACGCGGAGCCGACGCAAGGCGCCCCGGCGGGCGCAAGTCCGGCTGCTACATCTTCGGCTTCGAGTGCGTCTCTAAATCAGGCTGCCCAGACGTTGGGGCAGATACGTGACCATCTACAGCGCTATCGGGAACTGAGTGCACAGGGGAAATGGGCGGAAGCCGGTCGCGAGTTGGATGAAATACAAAAATTGGTGCAGAAATAAACGAGGGGAGACGGGAACGCATGTTGAAGCTGAAAACGATGGGGGCGGTGCTGGGGATAGCATTGATCACCCCGCTGGCTATGATGGCGCAGCATCACGAGCATCCGCATTACATGGAGGC
The DNA here is from genome assembly GCA_963722935.1 of uncultured Acidobacteriaceae bacterium. Taxonomy (GTDB): domain Bacteria; phylum Acidobacteriota; class Terriglobia; order Bryobacterales; family Bryobacteraceae; genus Bog-105. The sequence goes on from CAVROY010000008.1 coordinate 1,718,223, forward strand.
GCTGCGGCAACTGCACTTTGCGCGGGCACTGCTGGAGCCCGGAGATCGAGGCTGGGGACCGGTGGCGGCGGATCAGCAACGAGCGACGGCAGAAATCGATCGGGCGATTGAAGAAATACGGCACGCCGCCGAGATGGATGGGCGCAACCCGAATAACCTTCCTCCCGTGGATATGCATTGGGAGCCGAGAGACCGCATACGGCGCTCGATGGAAGCGTTAGATCATGCGCGCGGTGAGATCAGCCAGGCGGAGATGAATCCGGCGGCACACATGGTGCGAGACCGGGCGTTCCGGCACATCGAAGAAGCCCGGCGGGCGTTAAGGCATGCGGTGGAGCGGTGGCACGAGCATTAGGGAAGAAACATTGGCCGCTGATAAACACCGATGGACGCGGATATGCGGCCCGGCATCAGGCGCGTTGCTTGAAGCGGGAGTAGAGATAGGACGCGGCGAGGAGCAGCGCGCCTAGGGCGACGAAAGCGGTGATGCGGTAGAAGCGCGTCAGCAGCCACACGTCGTATAGATAGAGCTTGCCTACGACGACTCCGAGCAGCACCAGACCGAGCGCTCGGTTTTCCGGCGATTGGCGGGCGATGCCATAAGCTAGCACCACGATTCCGTATACGCCGAGGAGCACTGATCCTGATTCGCTGATGAAACTCAGCCGATCATCCATCGTGATGTGCTGCTTGGCCCACAGCGCGAGATAGCGCAGCGCTGCAATGAGCAGGGCCGCGTGCGCGACGACGCGTGAGTAGACCTCACGACGGACATGCAGGGCCGCGAGACACAGCATGAAGGCGATGAAGGCTTCCGGATGATGCGGATCGATCAGTCGTGCGGCGGCTAACGTGGTAAGCGCGGCGACGATGGGAAGAAGCACGCGCCAACCTTGCGTCATGGCGATCGCGATGGCTGTGATTTCGAGCACGCCGAAATAGACGAAGTCGAACGCGATCCATTCGCTGAGCGCGGCGAGTTCAAGCAATAGAGGCGTGAGCAGAGCGCCTAAGAAGCCGAGAACGGCGATGGCGAGATTCGCGTAGGCGATCGACAGGAGGATGGCGCATGCGCACACCGCGATGAGCGCGAGGAACGAGACAGGACGCGGCAGAAGATTGTAATACGCAGACGCGGCGTAGGCGGAGATGTAAAGCGTCGCGAGCCCACATCCGCCGAGACCCACTGCGAAGGCCTGCTGATTGCGGCGGCGCAGCCACTCGGCGGCACCGATCAGAAGCGTGCCTGCGACGACGCCGAGTAGCACGCGGCCGGCAGCGCCGATCCATTGGTTATCGACCGCATATTTGAAAAAGAAGATGATGCCGATGGCGAGGGTGGCGGCGCCGATGCGGTTGATGATGGTGAGGCCGAAGCGGGATTCGGTTGGCTCACGATGTGGTAAAGGGATGGGAGGCACACCACCTTCGAGGGCGGAGACGCGGGCTTGGAGATCGGCGATCTCGGATTTTAGACGTGTTAGCTCGGCGTCAAGCGACGCTGGCGGCGACGGTTTCGGCTGCTCCATACCGGCGGGCAACGTAATCGTCTACCATATCGCGGAATTCGGCCACGATGTGATCTCCGCGTAGAGTTTTGACGAGTTTTCCATCGACGTAGACCGGAGCGACAGGCTGCTCGAAAGTGCCCGGCAGAGAGATGCCGATGTTGGCGTGTTTCGATTCGCCGGGACCGTTGACGACACAGCCCATCACGGCGACTCTCATTTCCTCGACGCCTGAATACTTTTCGCGCCAGACCGGCATCTGCTCACGCAGGTAGGTCTGAATCTGATCCGCCATGTCCTGAAAGAACGTGCTGGTGGTGCGGCCACAGCCGGGACAGGCGGCGACTTGCGGAGTAAAGCTGCGGAGATTGAGCGCCTGCAAAATCTGCTGACAAACGATGACCTCTTCGGTGCGATCGCCATTGGGCAAGGGCGTGAGCGAAGAACGGATGGTGTCGCCAATGCCCTGCTGCAACAGCACGGAAATAGCGGCGGTGGTGGCGACGATGCCTTTGGAACCGAGTCCGGCTTCGGTGAGACCGAGATGCAGCGGGTACTCGCAACGCGCGGCGAGCATTTCATAGACGTGCACGAGATCTTGCACGCTGGAGCACTTCGCGCTGAGGATGATTTTGTCGCGGGCGAGGCCATAGCGCTCGGCATTCTCGGCGCTGCGAAGCGCGCTTTCGACAATGGCGCGCATGGTGACTTCCATGGCGTCGAGCGGCTCGGGCCCACGCGAGTTTTCGTCCATCATCTGGGTGAGCAGAACGGAATCGAGCGAGCCCCAATTGACGCCGATGCGGACTGGACGATCGTATTCGATTGCGGCTTCGATCATGATGCGGAAATTGTCGTCCTGCTTTCGGCCGATGTTGACGTTGCCGGGATTGATGCGGTACTTAGCGAGGGCGCGGGCGCAATCGGGATACTTCTTGAGGAGAATGTGGCCGTTGTAGTGGAAGTCGCCGATGATTGGCACGTTGACGCCGAAATTGCGCAGCGTGTCGACGATTTTGGGGACGGCCTGGGCGGCTTCTTCGGTGTTGACGGTGACGCGGACCAGCTCCGAGCCAGCGCGGGCGAGGTCCATGACCTGGTTGACGGTCGCGACGGTGTCGGCCGTATCGGTATTGGTCATCGACTGGACGACGATCGGGTGGGAACCGCCGACGTGGACGCCTCCGATATTGACGGCAACCGATTTCCGGCGCGGCAGAGCGGGCATGCAACCTCCAGGGGAATGGGTACATCGAACTCCTATTTTAACAGCGGCGGCGGGCTAAGTTGCTGGAAGTGCGGAATTTGCCGAACGAACTGGGGGCGCGGAGGCTTTGGGGAGCCGTTGCCTAGAATGCCGGCTTTCGTGTGGTGGTGACCTACCGAGCAGACTGCAATGGAGAGGCTGTCTCAGGGTGATGCTGGTTCCGTCCGCGACCTCAACGGGTGTCGGAGGGCGTTCCGTTCTCGGAGCTGGAGCTAAGGAACTGTGGTACGGCGGCGATGCCCGTAATCAAAAGCCGCTTGATATCTGATCGCGGGATCAGTATTACCGCGCGGTCGGGCGGCCTGGAGAGGGCGGCTATATTCTTGTCGTCAGCGTCAAGAAAGAGGAGCTCCATTTTGTCCGAAACGGCCGGACTTCCATAGATTCTTACGATCTGGTGATTGCGGAGAACGCTAGCAAATCCGGCGGCTCGTGCTATCAGGGTGGCATTGACAGCACACATGGACAACCCCACATACAGGAACACGTCGCGCCAGCGCCGAGGAACCTTGCGGTATATGGTGATGGTCGCAAGAGCGACGAGCAATACGCCGGCTGAGGATTCCAGACCTAGGCAGATGAATGCGTCGGGATTTGGAAATTGCGATGGTGGGGTTTGCGGGAGAATTAACGTTTCCCGTTTGGTCAAAGCATGACCCACATGCAAAGACACAACAAATCCGACGAGGAAAAGAAGCAGTGAAGCAAGGGCCGGCCAGTAATAGGGAGCGGCTTTGTCGGATTCTCTTATTTTGTTTCGAACAAAGCTGATTTTGTTTAGGATAAGGCGGCCCTTCGGACTTCCAGCTAAAATTAGCGAGAGGACCACGCAACATAGCAGCACGCCCACTCCGATTAGAAGGTAGGCGTTCAAGTAAATAAAACCGTTGACTAGATAGCGCTCGCGAAGGGCGCCAGCAGCGAGAATTCCCTTCAGGCCAAGAACGTAGCGAGCTTCGCTCTCGGCGAGTGCGCCCATAAGGTACAGAACGCCGACAGACAGCGGCAGAAGCAGAGCGACGCCCTTGACCGCCCGTGCGAAAGGACCCGCATCGGCTTTATTCGACGCAGTAGCAGGTTGAGGCGAGGACATCGAAGCAAGTGTACTTGAGGGGTGATGAGGGCGTCTCAACTCGCATTTTCATTCCGGACCGGTGCCCAATCTAAGACCCGTACTTCGCTCTTCGCAGAGCGCCTCGGCGAAGAGCTGTAGCGGCACACGAAACCGACGATCGCGGGGGTGTGGAATTTTAATTTTGCCTTTAAGCTGAACGGCTTGCGGGGCGATGCGGAAAGTGGCGCGCGAAGGCGCGTGGGACTTGTGGGGCGATGCCGAAGTCCACGGGACCGACGACGCCTCACGGAAAGAAGACGTCGAGCCAGAATTCGACCACGCATGGATGCCGGTCCAAGCGATTGCTGGTGGGGGATGAGCGGCAGGAAGATTTCGACGCATTGGATGCGGGTTGGCGGGTCGAGTACGGCGGGGATGGGCAGGCGCTGGTATCGCTGATGTCGCGGGTGATTGGCGGAACGGACCCGCTCGATTGGACCGCGGAGCAGCATGTGAAGGTGGCGCTTTTTCTGCGGTACAAGACCACCTGGGAGCGGTCGTTTTATCGGGCGTATAACTGCAAAATTTGTACGGAGAATGCGCCGTTGTTGGAGGACGAGGGCGCGGGGAATGGGACGGTAGGGGCCTTGTAAGCTCTGTTTGCCAGAAGCCCGTTTTCTAGACAACACCGCATTGAGTGTGGCCGATGTATGCCAGAAACGACGAGTGCAACGTGGATCATTGCGAAATTTCCGGCGCTGTAACATTTTCTGTGTAAGTTGTTTTGGGTTGGATAGGCTGGCAATTGGTGTTTTGGGGGACGGAGGGAGCCCGAAGGGCGACCTGAAGTTCCCCAAAACAGCGACGGTCATGCCTCCGGTCCCGACTGCGGTGGAGCTAAACCGAAACGCAAGAAAGAGGAAAGGAACAAGCTCCATGACACAGACTCAACCGCAGAATGCGGCCGTTTCTCCCGACTCGTCGGGAGATTCCAAAAATTTCAAGAAATAGCTGATGGATCGGGTGCGCGCCGGCGGCGGCACGAAGACCATCGATACTAAACAGCTTTTTCAGAACCTGGTGAAAGATACGCTCGAGGCCTTCCTCGAGTTGGAATTGGAAGAGCACCTCGGCTACCCCAAACACGATCCGGAGGGCCGCGGCAGCGGCAATTCCCGCAACGGTGGCACGCCCAAGACGGTGCGCGGCGATTTCGGCGAGGTGGAAATCGAAACACCCCGCGATCGCAACAGTAACTTCGAACCCAAGATCGTGGTCAAACGCCAAACCTCGGTGGGCAACTTTTCCGAGGCGATTATCTCGCTGTATGCGCGCGGCATGAGTACGCGGGAGATCGAGCAACACGTGAAGGAGATCTATGGAGTAGAGGTCTCCCCGCAGTTTGTTTCTCGCGTTACCGAGCAACTGCAGCAACAGATAACCGAATGGCAAAGCCGCCCGTTAGAAGGCGTTTATCCCATCGTTTTTGTGGAGGGCTTGCGTGTCGCGGTACGCACCGAGAAAGGCGTGCTCAAAAAATGCGTCTATACCGTTCTGGGCGTCAATGTCTCCGGTAAACAGGAAGTGCTCGGCTTATGGATCGAAGAAACCGAAGGCGCCCGGTTCTGGCTCAAGACCCTCAACGATCTGAAAGCACGCGGCGTACGCGACATTCTGATCTTGTGCGGCGACGGACTCACCGGCCTGGCCAGTGCCGTCGAATCTGCATTCCCGCAAACCGACGTGCAACTCTGCGTGGTGCATCATATCCGCAACGTGACCAAGTTCGTTTCCTGGAAAGATCGTAAACCGCTGTGCGCCGACATGCGCCCGATCTACTCGGCGCCCACCATCGAAGCAGCCGAACTCGCGCTCCAGCAGTTCGAGCAATCCTGGGGTACACGTTATCCGATGTCGGTCGGCAGCTTGGCGTACTCACTGGGATAGTCTCACCACTTTTTTCAAATACCCGGTCGAGCTGCGCCGTATGATTTACACCACCAACGCCATTGAAAGCCTACATTCGCAAATGCGCAAAAATATCGCTACTCGCAAAATGTTCCCCACCGACGAATCCGTTATCAAAATCCTATTCCTGAATATTCGCAATTTCACCAATCGCTGGACCAAACGCCAGGGATGGGATATAGTCATGAATCAGTTGATGGTGCTCTTCGGCGATCGACTCAGGACAGACTTGGTCAACACGCTCTGATTAATTTGCTCCACCCACTTACACGGTTCCCGTTACGGTCTCAAATTTCCCGAGCCTAATATGTCTTGATTTTTTTTGCGGTGAAATGAATCGGGACATGCGACTCCATACTGCTATCGGTCATCATCGTAAACTGGATGATGTCATTTTCGACAGTCCCTTTGTAGTAGTGCTTGTCTTCGTAGATCTTTTCGTCCGAGCTGATGGTTGACAAGGATTTGGTCATGAAGCTGATCCGTTTGCCTTCAATTCTTCCGTCCAGTATGCCTCTATCTCCGCCCCGGCCACTCCCTAAAAAAGATGCGGTACCCGATACTTCCTTGCCGTCGACTTCAAATTCAAATATCTCTATGTAACTGTCTCCCCAATCGTACTTAACTGTTGCGGTCCACTTACCGGTAGCGTCAGGAAGATTAGCGGTTAAGTTCGACCTATCCTGCGGCTGGACACCATTGGGCTGATGCTCATGCCTGAGCTCCCCGGTATCCGAGGTGCCCGATCCCGTAGTTCCCGATGCCTGGCTTACCGAGGCCGATCCACGGCGAGCGTCCGAAAACGGATGCCGATGCAGCAGAATGCCAAGAACTATCGCGACACCTATGCCAAGCACAAGTGCCGGAACAAAACGCTTTCCGTTTAGGTTCGCTGGGAGAAAGTGGACGCCATGAAGAGCTTTGTGGAGGATCTGAATCAGCTGGTCCGCATCTGAATGAAAATGTGCGTCCCGTACTTCAACGGCCTGGCGTTCGCACAAAGCCCGGAGGTCTTCAGGCAAGTCTTCCGCACGCGGTATGACTGCACCGCCCACAAGAACTGGAATCACTCGGATTCCACGCTCCAGAGCTTTCCCGATTTCTAAACGAACAAAATCGCCTGAGTTGTCCAGGCGGCGCATTCCGTTTTCGCCGGTAATCGTTAGCCAGCGAACGCCGATGACAGCTACAAGCACATCGGATACGCTGATCTTCTCCTCGATAACTGCGGTAAAGTCGTCGCCGCCCTTGAATCGTATCGAGGTCCATAAACGTATTTTCTCGGCCGAAGTGAGTGCTGAGGATATCGAACAGTCGCCCAGCGTAGCCGCTGCTATCTTCACGGCGATAACTGATGAAAACTCCTGGCATCCCGTACTCTGTCAACCCAGAACAGCTAATCATATACTCGGTTGACCCTCGCAGGCCACCAAAGTCTTGGCCGTTTGCCCGGGAGGCCGCAAGCGGGCCAGAAGTCGGCACCTGGGAAATTGAAGCCGATTGATCCTCCAAAGGCGTGGTTGAGTGATGTCCGGCGTAGTCCTGAGTGTGCGGGACCAGCGGATGACGATGGCGACGTGGCTGTTCCGCGCATCTCGCGTTGGACGACTTGCGGCGTCCTGGAGAGATGGAGAAGCCAAATACCTACCCTCTAACGGCCAGCGGAATGACGGTTCCATCGAGCCTGCGCCACGTCGTGCGAAACTCGCGATCGTAAGTCCATACTTTCAATCGCCTGTCGTGGCCACACAGGACTGCGATGCACGCGTCTGCCCAATCTGGCTCGTGTTCGGCGTACTTCGTGAGCCAATGGAACACGTCCGACCAGAAGCGCCGGTCGCAAGGGCCCGGCAGAGAGGAGATCGCCAGCGTGTCGAGCAGTGCCTGAAGGCGTTGCCGCTGTTCCCGATGGGGCAGATGAAAGCAGGATTCCATCAACACGGCTTCGCACGTGCAGAGCGGGGCGGACGCCAGTTTTTCCAATTGCTTCACCGCAGCCGCGTGTTGCGAGTCTCGAGCATCGCAAAGCGCGACCAGGGGTGTCGTATCGATCAGAATCATCGAACTCGCCGGCGCAATTTCTTGAGGATGGCGGCGCGGGCAGCTTTCCGGTTATGGACGTTATAGGCTCGCGGCGGGAGACCGGCAGGATCGGGATGCTGTTCAAAAATGCGCTGGACGATGTTTCTGACATCGCGCGCCTTCCTAGAACAGTGCAGCTGCTCGAACCGTTCATCGATCGCTTCGCGAATCACGTCGGATAGCGCGAGGCCCTGTTCCCGCAGCATACGAGCTTTCCGCAGGCGCTCTTCATCCAGCCGCACATTCACGAGGCGAGAACTCATGATGTAAAGATAGCATGTCTTTACGGGATGACAATGGCCGATGATCAATTCGCTCGATTGCGACGAAGCGTGTGGCAGTCCCAGGAGAGAGCCCGCCCGCCGGACTTGCACGGTTCTGCGTGGTATCTGGTATTTGGCGATGTATACTATACATCATGAGGCGAACGCAACTCTACCTGGACGATCAACTTTGGGGAGCGCTCCACGCTCGCGCTCGCAGTCAGAAAACGACTATCTCCGAGTTGGTCCGGCAAGCGGTTCGCGATCGCTATCTAGGCAGCCGCGAGCAACGCATGGTCGCGATGCAACGTCTGGTCGGAAGCCGCAAGTCCTCCACCACAGCGATTGACGGCGTCGAGGAGGTTCGAGGCCTTCGTCGGGGCAAGAGGGTCGATTTGCTCCGCGATCGATGACCATCCTGGTCGATTCCGACATCCTCATCGAGGTTTCTCAAGGGCGAGATTCGTCCATCGTGTCCAGATGGATGGAACTGAGCACCTCCGACGCTCTCATTTTGTTCTCACCAATTAGCACGGTCGAACTCTGGGCGGGAGCGCGTCCTGCTGAATATGAGATTCTTGAAGGCCTGTTTGCAGCTCTGATTTGCGTACCGGTGGACGCTGCTGTGGGACGGCGAGCGGGAGATTACTTGCGGCGTTATCGAAAGAGCCACCGGATTGAACTCGGCGATGCAGTGATTGCGGCAAGCGCTGTCGCGAGTGACGCCACGCTGTGGACGCGAAACCGGAAGCACTATCCCATGAAGGAGCTTGCCTTTTTCGATTAAGTCAACGGTAAGACCTCATGGAACCAGGACGAGTTCCTTTGCAAAAGGCGGCTGTTACGTGATACGTTCGACCGATGGGTGTTGAAGGGGGGAGCCGTGGCCATATCGGGTAACCGCTCGCTCGCCGCAACATCATCCTCCTCCTGGCGTGAATCGCCGCTGTTTGCTTTTGTCGTCGCTATCGCGGCGCTCTATTTCGCGAAAAGAATTCTTGTTCCACTTTCGCTTGCAGCACTGCTCGCATTTCTGCTCACTCCGATCGTCAGACGCCTTGAATCCTGGAGATTGGGGCGCAAGGTGGCAGTGGCGTTGGTGCTGGTGGTCTCGCTCACGTTACTCACCGGAGTGGGCTGGATTGTGATGGAACAGCTGATTAGTGTAACGCATCAGTTGCCAAACTACACAGCGGCGAACGTTCAGAAAAGAATGGGATCGATACGCGGATTCCCCGGCGAAATTCTCGCTAGAGTTACGGGCTCCATCGGAGCGATGAGTAAGGACTTATCCAGTCCCACTCCGAAGCACGTTCCGCCATCACGGCAGGCGCCGCCCTCCACGTCGACCGGCGAACGCCCGCTGCAAGTCGAAGTGGTAGAGCGGCAGCCGAGTGCGCTCGAAACTCTTAGAGCTTTTCTAGGGCCGCTGTTAGAGCCGTTGGGCACCGCCCTCATTGTGGTGGTGTTTGCGATCGCAATGTTGATCAAGCGTGAAGACTTGAGAAACCGGCTGCTCCGGCTTGTCGCGCGCGGACAACTGTATCGCGCCACGGAGGCTTTCAATGAGGCCACCGAGCGTGTCAGCCGCTATCTGCGGATGCAGTTCGCCATCAACACTGCATACGGTGCACTGATCGCAACCGGCTTGTATTTTATCGGTCTGCCGGATGCCTTGCTGCTGGGCGCGCTCGCCGGCATTCTACGATTCGTCCCTTATGTCGGACCTGTCATCGGCGGCAGCGTGCCGCTGATTCTATCGCTGGCTTTGTTCGAAAGCTGGGTCAGGCCGGTGCTGTGTGTCTGTCTCTTCCTGGTGATCGAGCTGACGGTTGCTTATGGGATCGAGCCCTGGATTTACGGAACCCGCACGGGCATTTCCGCATTGGCCATCCTGGTGGCGGCCGTTTTCTGGACCGTGCTTTGGGGACCGGTGGGGCTGGTGCTGTCTACGCCGTTGACGCTCTGCTTGTTCGTGCTTGGCAGTCATGTGCCGCAGCTCGAATTTCTCGAGATTTTGCTGGGCGACGAGCCGGTATTGTCGCCGGCGGCGCATTTTTATCAGCGGCTGCTGGCTATGGATGAGCTGGAGGCTCGAGCGGTGGTTAGCTCGTTTCTGGAGGGACACTCGCTTCTAGAACTGTACGACGTGCTGATGATTCCCGCTCTCAGCATGGCCGAAGAGGATCGGCATAAGGGAGCGCTTGATCACACGCGCGAAACCTTTCTTATACGGACGATCAGCGAATTCGTTGCGGAACTGGCGGGCTATGAGGCACAGCCGGGCGGCAGAGGCGTCGTGTCGAACTGCCGCGTGATTTGCCTGCCAGCCGGGGACGAGGCGGATGAGATTAGCGCGGCGATGCTGGCGCAGATCCTGGAACGCGCTGGATATCCGGTGCTTTCTTTTCCGGCGATCGACTCCTCGGCGGCCGCCGTGCTCGACCTTTCCGAACAGGAAGAAGATGTGGTTTGCATTTCGGCAGTGCCGCCGTTCGCGCTGCTGAAGGCGCGTTCGGTGAGCGAAAAGGTGCGCTTACGCCTTCGGCGCCCAAGAATTGTGGTGGGCTTGTGGAAATTTTCCGGAGGCGGTTCGCATGCAGAAGAGCGACTCGCGAAAGCATTCAAGGTGGAAGTCGTCACGACTCTCGCGCAAGCGCTCGATTCGGTCGCCGGGCTTCAAAAATCGATCGAATGTAGAGCGTAAGGCAAGCGCTCCTTGACAGTCGCGGTTCTGTTCGGTGTTGTACCTCGATGAAAATGTCCCTTCGTTAGCTCAATAGAAATGTCCCTCTGAAACTAAGCCCAGGAGGCTTGGTGGGGAGGGCATGGATGAGCGAGGAAGAAGTCAGACGAGCAGGGATATTGGGACGCGTGGAGAAGGGTGAGCTAATGCAAACGCAAGCAGCCGACTTTCTCGGCGTGAGCTACCGGCAAGTAAAGCGGCTCTATGCGCGCTACCGAGAACATGGGGCGGCGGGAATAGTGCACGGGAATGCGGGCCGTGCTTCGAATCGGGCGAAACCAAGGAAGCTGCGCAGGAAAGTGCTGCAGTTGATGCGCAAGCATTACAGTGGCGGGCCTGGCGAACGGTTTGGTCCCACACTGGCGAGCGAGCATTTGGCCGAAGAGCACGGCTTCCGAGTAGACAGCGAGACGCTGCGTCGCTGGATGGTCAACGAAGGGCTATGGACCCGCGAACGCAAGCGCAAGCCCTACCGCGGCGCTGGCCTGCTTTGCCAAGGACGAAACCACGTGGGCAGTCGCCGATCTGGTGCGCGCGTGGGTGCAACGTTATGGCATCCCGCGCGCGATCTACACCGACTGGAAGAGCGTGTATCACGCGCCGCCGGAGAAAGAAGAAGTCGCGCCGCAGTTGAGCCAGTTCGGAAACATGTGCGCGAAGCTGGGCATTCGCCTGATCGCAGCCAACTCGCCACAAGCCAAAGGCCGTGTCGAGCGTCATCATGGCACGCATCAGGATCGGCTGGTGAAGAAAATGCGGCGGCTGGCGATCCGCGATTACGAAACAGCAAACGAGTATCTCGCCGACAGCTATTTGTCAGTACATAATGCGCGCTTTGCGATTGTGCCAGCGGATCCGGTTGATCTGCACGAGCCGTTGCGGCGCAAGCTCGATCTGAACACCGTGTTTTGCTTGGAGCATTGCCGCACGGTGGGCAACGATTGGGTGGTTCGCTTTGAAAACCGGTTGCTGCAACTCGCGCCTAATCAAGTCGCAGCCGGCATGACGGTGAAAATCCAGCAGTATCGCGACGGCGGCTTGCACTTGTGGCACAACGGCTGCGAACTACGCTGGCAGGCGATTGCGGAACGGCCTGTCAAGCTTGCTCCTGATCCACGTTTTCGCCGCCGAGGCATCACCAGTCCGCCGGCTTCGCACCCGTGGAAGCGTGAGCCTACCCTGCGCTCTCGCGTAACGTCTCTACAGGACTGAGCAGGGCAAGGCGCTCAAATGCCGCCCTCGCCCTGCACCCCCTCCCGGCTCCAAAATGCATAATTCATAAAGGGACATTTCTATTGAGGCGAAACAGGGGACATTTCTAAAGAGCTACGACAGGCGCGGTTCTGTTCGGTCGGTCCGCGCCACGCGGCGGTGATACACTGCCATGCACGATGCGACCGCTCGCCCAGCAGATCATTTTCTTTTTGTTGCTGGTATTTCTTTTCAGCGGCGTTCCTTACGCGCTGATTATTTCCAGGCACGATCTTGCCGAGGGCAACGGGCTATTGGTGCGCCTCTTGATGTGGTGCCCCGCTTTTGCCGCCTTCGCCACGTGCTCGATCTGCCGCATCGATTTGGCTTCGCTGGGCTGGAAATGGCGGCCGGCCAAATACGAAGTTTTCGGTTACGTGATTCCGGTGATCTACGCGACGCCAGTGTATGTTGCGTGCTGGATCGCGATCCGAGGCTCGTTGCAGCTCGCCGCGGTCGAGACCGACGCCGCGAAGTCGTTTGGTCTGACTCACTCGCCGCATGTCGCTTTCTTCGGGCTCCAAATCCCGTTGCTCGCAACAGTAGGAATCATCGGCAGTTTGGCCAGCGCGACTGGCGAGGAGATTGGATGGCGCGGATTCCTGCTTCCCCGCCTCACTACTCAATTCGGCTTTACGGTGGGCTGTCTGCTGAGCGGCTGTATCTGGGCCGTGTGGCATTATCCAGCATTATTGTGGGCCAATTACAACGCCGGAACCAATGCCAGATATGCTCTGACCTGTTTCACGCTCATGGTTATTGGCGACGCGTTCATTCTAGGGTGGCTGCGACTTAGATCGGGCAGTTTGTGGCCGTGCGCGATGCTGCATGCCAGCCATAATCTTTTTGTGCAGGCGATCTTTGACCGCCTCACGGCGCCCGTGGGGCGCGCCCGGTATTTCACGACAGAGTTTGGCGCGGGACTGGTGCTTACTATCGGCGCAACGGCTCTTTTCTTTTGGCTTCGGCGGAAAGAACTAAACGTAGCCGTGGCAATGGAGCCTAGTGGCTTGTCGCGGTGAGTTCGTTGGCATGGGCAACCGCTCCTTGACACTCACGGCTCTGTTTCGTTTACCGAGAGCCCCAACCGTTTTCGTTGTGAGGGAATCCGCTTCCATATGATCCTGAAACAGTACTACCTGGGATGCCTTGCGCACGCTTCCTATCTGCTGGGGGACGAGGCAGTGGGTTCGGCGATTGTCGTAGATCCTCAGCGCGACATCCAGCAATACTTAGCCGAAGCGGCGAAACGCGGCCTTCAGATCCGGCATGTGTTTCCTGACTCATTTCCATGCCGACTTTGTCGCCGGCCACCTGGAATTGCGCGACCGTTGCGGGGCGGCGATTCATCTTGGCTCGCGCGCGCAGGCCGAATATCCGTTCACGGCCATGAGGGACGGCGACACGCTGGAGTTTCCTGGGCTGCGTCTGCAAGTGCTCGAGACGCCGGGCCACACCATCGAGTCGATTTCGATTCTCGTGTTCGATCTGCAGAACGACCCCGAAAAGCCTCACGCCGTGCTGACGGGCGATACGCTGTTTATCGGCGATGTGGGCCGGCCCGACCTGCGCGCGTCGCTGGGCTGGAGCGCCAACTGATCTGGGCGCACACCTCTACGATTCGATACATAACAAACTGCTGCCGCTTCCCGATGAGACGCTGGTGTATCCGGCACACGGGGCGGGCTCGCTGTGCGGGAAGAAACTTTCCTCCGATACCGTTTCTTCGATGGGAGAGCAACGGCGTTTCAATTACGCCCTGCAGCCGATGTCGAAAGAGGAATTTATCCGGCTGGTCACCGCCGATCAACCCGACGCGCCGCCGTACTTTACATATGACGCGATTCTCAATACACGCGAACGCGCGACGCTGGACAAACATCTCGAGAATCTGCAGCCGGTCGATTTCGCGGAAGTGCTTCACATGGGGGCAGAGGGGGCACAGATTCTGGACGTGCGGGAGCCGAGCGAGTATGCCAAGGCGCATGTGGCCGGCAGCTTTAACATCGGGCTGGGCGGGCAATACGCGACATGGGCGGGCACGGTGCTCGACCGCACGAAGCCGATTGTGATCATTGCGGAGCCAGGGCGCGAGCACGAAGCGGCGCTGCGGCTGGGGCGCATCGGTTTCGATCACATCAAAGGCTATATGAAGGGCGGCATGGAAGCGCTGGCCGGGCGCGCGGAACTGGTGTGGCCGACCGAGCGCGCCAGCGCGCCGATGGTGGCGGAAGAATTGGCGGGCAACGATCCGCCGCTGTTGCTGGATGTTCGAAATCCGCGCGAGTGGGCGGCGAAACATATTGAAGGCAGTGTGAATGTTCCGCTGAATCATTTGCAAGAGCGTATGGGTGAGCTGCCGCGCGACCGCCGCGTTGCGATCCACTGCGCGGGCGGATACCGATCTTCCATCGGCGCAAGCATTTTGCACCAGTACGGAATCACGAATCTCATCGAGATGGCGGGCGGACTTGCCGCCTGGGAAGCCGCTAAACTGCCGGTGGTTTCGGAAGCTGCTTGATCCCAAGTGTTCGTCTGCGAACATCTGAATGCAGAAATCGAACGCACCGGTACACGCGATGTTAGGCCAATGGCACAAATGACGGAAAACTATGTAGCATAGCTACGGTTCTCCGGTTGCACAGTCATACGGAATCTTGCATCGAGTTCTCGTCGACATCAGATATTCGGTGAGAAAGTTTGTACGAGCGCCCGGGCTCGCAATAGCGCTGCTGCTTACGATTGCGCTTGGCATAGGCAGCAATGTGTCGGTTCACGGGTTCGCTTGTGGGCTGAAGAGACCGGAGTTTCCGTACCGATCTTTGGATGGCGTGGCTTCAATATTTGGATCAGACGCAAATCGCGGAGTTGGCCCCGTCTCGTACGAAGAATATCTCCTGGTCAAACAGCATTCGGACGCCTTCGAATGGATTAGCGCGGCCCGCATTTTGCCGGCTAGCATGGTCACGGCAAATCAATCGGCAATCGTGTCCGTCGCCGCCGTGGACCACAATCTCGCCGAGGTGCTCGAGCTGCCACTCGGCAAGGGTGCGGTGATCAGCCATCGCATGTGGCGTGACGACTTCGGCAGTAGTGCGAATGTTCGCGGCGAGCAGATTCGAATCAACGGTGTTGACACGTGTGTAAGCGGAGTGGCACCAACATGGCTTGAAGGGCTTTATCGCGACCGTCCCGTCGACGTCTGGATGGCCTTAAGGGACCAGGGCCAGAGCGCCATTGACGATAGGGGCCGGAACCTCTGGCTTTTCGCGCGGTTGCGCCGGAACGTTTCAGCCAGTCAGGCGCAGAGCGCGATTGGCCGAAGTCGAAAGGCGTTCGCCCGAATAACGGTACTTCCATACACAGGCATGACACCAGAAATGGCGGACGGCATGGCCAACGTCGGCTCGCTGCTCGATTTCGCCACAGGCGGAGTGTTTTTCATCGCTTGTGCCAATATCATCTCTTTCTTGCTTGGGCGTGCTTTCGCCCGCTCGCACGAGACCTCCCTTTTCATCGCGCTTGGCGCGACTCGGCGCCAACTTACAGTAGAGCTGCTCTGGGATAGCGTTGTTATCTCGATAGCTGGAGGATTGTGCGGCTTTCTGCTTTCGCTCTGGACCGTGCGTGTCGTTCCTGCGTTTCTGTTTGAACGGGATGCCGAACATCTACTACTTGCGCCAAGTTTGTTCAGTATCGTTACGGCGTCCACCGCGTGCGTTGGTATCACGATCTTATGTGGACTTATGCCGTTCGTATTGAAACCCGATTCTCACCCAGCGGCCGTTCTTCGACGAGAAAGCACGGGCCCATCGAAAGCGATGACGCGGTTTCGTGGAATTCTCGTCGTGACTCAGATGGCGAGCTGCTGTGTACTCGTGAATTTGACCGGCCTTCTGCTTGACGGTCTTCATTCGACCCTACAGACGAGCTCCGGACATGGTCTTAAGGACGCAGTTCTTATCACTGCGCGAGCGCAACCCTACCTCGAGAAGAGCTACTTCGAGCACATTGAGCAGATAACGCGCTCAAGTGGTGTTTTGCCGATCGCCTGGGCCGCGCGGGTTCCGGGGAGTCAACCAGTGTGGCAGTCGTTCCGTATTGAGCCGCAGCAATTGCCATATCGCGAAATACTGATGGACATTTCATGGTTTACACCCGAATCCCTCTCACGCTTTGCACGGCTTCCTGCGGCAGGTCGCCTATTCGGGTTTGAAGATCGAAAGTGCCGAGTCGCGGTCATCAACCAAGAGGCAGCAGCGGAACTGTTCGGCGGCAATACGGTCGGCCGAGTAGTTCGGGACCCAATGGGTCTGCCAGTCGAAATTATCGGCGTCGTCGCGGAAAAGGTCAAAGGCGATGGGAGATTTAGCCATCCTACGATTTATTACAACAGCGCGGATCAAACGGCATCCAAGCCGGACCGAACCGCTCGCTCGCATTTTCGCGCGGCAATACGTGCGGAGTTGGCCCGCGCCGATTTAGACGCGAACGTTGTATCCCCGAGTTATTTCGAGGCGATGGGGTTGTCATTAACTAGTGGTCCAGGGTTTATGAACGGCAGGCCGCCGATGGAATGCCGTGTCGCTGTTATTAATGAGGAGGCGGCTGACCTCTACTTTGGCAGTAAGGCGGCGGTCGGGGCCGCTGTCATCGACGATCGCGGCATCCGAACGACGATTGTTGGAGTCGTGCACTCACGACCGTTTGGAATATTTCAGCAGCGTTCAGAACCTACGATCTACTTCCCAATGTCGCAAGATTGTCTCCGTCGCATGACACTAATTGCAGTCAGCACCAAGCTTAAAGGACCGATACTGCCCGATTTGCGACGCACGGTGGAATCCGTGCCGGGGCGCAGCCCGGATTCTGTAGTGATCGAAAAGCTCTCTTCCCACCTCGCCCGCACCGCAATGGCTCCCCTACGAATTGCGACACTCATTTTCGGCGCATCCGCAACGACGGGGATTCTGCTCAGCATACTCGGTCTCTTCGGAGTGCTGAGCGATGCCGCACAGCACCGCCGCCGTGAATTGGCAATTCGTACTGCGCTTGGAGCACAGCCGTGGCGCATCGTCTCTTACGTTCTGCGGGAAGGAGGGCGACTCGCTTTCGCAGGCGCCCTGGCCGGCACGGTGGGAGCGCTGGCGTTCTCGCGATTGCTAGCTCATGTCACACCCGGCAATCCTTCGCCAGGCTTGTTGGCGTGGCTAGCAGCACCGCTTACGTTAGCAGCGATCGTCTTAATTGCGGGTTTGCTGCCCGGCCGCCGCGCTATGATCATAAACCCACTTTCGATCATGCGCGATGAATAGTTGAGATAGCCGAAAAGTGGACAGACCGCCAGATTCCGGCCTGGCAGGTGGAGGGCGACGCGATACATCGATTCGATCCCTCTAGTTTCAGGATAGCAAGCTAAGCCCTTGAAAACAAGACTAGATCTTAACTCTGAATTCGCGTAGCATCAACAGACGAAGCGAAGCATGCCTCGTCGAACTTTATGATGTTGCTCGGGAGGACGAAAGGAGAGTTAGTCAATGCCGGAAAGCACAGTCCACGGCTTCGTAGCAGACAAATTCAGTTCCGTCCGCGATGCCTTCGAAGCGAATCTCACAAGCGGTGCGGATATAGGCGCCTCGTGCTGCGCCACTCTGGAAGGCGAGACGATCATGGACCTTTGGGGCGGATTCGCCGACCAGGAGAAAACCCGTCCGTGGGGAAAGGACACCATTGTCAATGTCTACTCGACGACGAAAACAATGACCGCGCTCACAGCGTTGCTGCTGGCCGATCGTGGCGAACTGGATTTCGAGGCGCCCGTCGCCACGTACTGGCCAGAATTCGCCGCAAACGGAAAGGAGCGAATCAAGGTCAGTCAGGTGATGAGCCACTCATCCGGGCTTTCCGGTTGGAAGGAGCCGCTCAAAACGGAAGATCTCTATGACTGGGAGAAGATGACGTCTTTACTCGCGGTGCAGGCGCCGCTGTGGGAACCGGGGACTGCGTCCGGATATCACGTGGTCACGTTCGGGTTTCTGATTGGCGAAGTGGTGCGGCGAATAACGGGAAAGTCTCTCGGTAGCGTGTTCCGCGAGGAAATCGTGGAACCATTGCGCGCCGACTTCCACATCGGCCTGCCTGCCTCCGAGGATTCCCGAGTCGCCGAAATCATTCCATGGGCTTTGCCGCAGAGCGCTGCCAAAATCGTCTTCAGCGAGATCCAGGAGATCACGTTCCTGAACATGCCGTTCGATGCCGCTACTACCATCCGCACCCGAGCTTGGCGCGCCGCTGAGATTCCCGCCGTGAACGGCCATGGAAATGCACGCTCCATCGCTGAAATCCATAGCATCCTCGCCAATGGAGGAGTTGCCAGGGCGAAGCGGTTCATGTCTGAGGCGGGTTGCCGCAAAGCGCTGGAACAGCAGATTGAAGGATCGGATCTGGTGATGAGCCACCTGCCGCCGGCTCGCTTCGGTATGGGTTTCGCTCTTCCGGGACCGTTGCTGGACCTGGATTTGCCGAACGCCAACACCATCCATTGGGGTGGTGGAGGCTGTTCCTGGATCTTCATCGATATGGACGCGCGCACCACGTTTGCCTATGCAGCAAACAAAATGGACCGGCGGCCATTGAGTGACCCGCGACCGTTCCGTACCTTGAAGGCGATGTGGCAAGCCCTTGGCATTCGCAGCGCCGAAGTACACGCGCAGTGACCTGGTCCAACGAGATGAGATACGCTCTGGGGTTTAGGAGTCGCGCGATGACGGCAGCAGATTTTCGGAGGATTGCGCTTAGTCTGGAGGGCGTGCAAGAGGACTCCCACGCGGGATTGCCAGCCTTTCGTGTAGGGGACAGGAGATTTGCCTCGCTAGCCTCGCAAGCGCAGGGCTATGGAAATTTGATGCTTACGCTGGAGCAGCAGGCAGCGTTCGTGGAGGAGGCGCCGGAGATTTTCCTGCCCATTCCGGGCGGGTGGGGAAAGATGGGACATACCCATATTCGCCTCGCCGCGGCGAATGAGGATGTACTGACAGGCGCACTGCGGTCCGCGTGGAAATTGCGGATTGAGCTGAACGCAAAGACACGCACGAAGAGACACCCTTTACCGGCACGCGGTGGAGTAGCAAGCAAGAAACGCGGAAAGCGATGATCTGTGGTACGCAGCCCGGGCGCGACCGATCATCGAGGTTTCGTAGAATGACGAGAGCCCGCCACATCTATTCCGCGCGCAGAGCTTCGATCGGGTCTACACCCAAGGCGCGCAGGGTTGGGATACAACTTGCCACGATCGAGGCTACGAGCAAGCCGAGAGAGACCGCAGCGTAGGTCAGCGGATCGAGCGGGTTTACGCCGAATAGCAGCGAAACGAGGACGCGCGTCAGAGCGACTGCGCCTGCTAATCCGCAAGCCACGCCGATGAGGGCGAGCACGAAGCCGTGAGCGACGAACAAGCGCGCCAGCTCCCGGCGGCGGGCGCCCAGCGCCACGCGAATTCCGATCTCGCGCCAGCGCTGGGAGACTGAGTAGGAGATGACGCCGTAGATTCCTACCAGTCCGATCAAGAGGGCCATTGCGCCGCCGATCGCCAGCATGACCAGCGTGAATGAGGTACGCGCGAGTGATTTGTCGTAAATCTCCTCCA
This sequence comes from uncultured Acidobacteriaceae bacterium, assembly GCA_963722935.1. Taxonomy (GTDB): domain Bacteria; phylum Acidobacteriota; class Terriglobia; order Bryobacterales; family Bryobacteraceae; genus Bog-105. The sequence continues at coordinate 1,738,007 of CAVROY010000008.1, forward strand.
GCGTGCGCACATTTTCAAGCGGAAGAGTCGCATTCAAGGACCAGGCGGCATGCTGCACATCCGAAAGCAGACTTCGCGATCCCGCCCGTTTGCTTCGCACAATATAGAAGACCGTGCGCACCACCCCAAACTTCTGGCCATCGAAATCGTTCCATCAGCAGCGGATAATATGCGACGGCCGGCGCCTTCAATTGCACGCCATCCTCTCGCTCATCGTTGACCACACCGATGACCTCGCGCCAGGGGTCTTTCGGGTTGGCACTTAATCTGCTTGCCAATCGCGAGGCGCGGGTCGCCCCAAAGCTCGCGCGCGAGATTTTCGGATACCATCGCAACGGGACGGCGCCCGTAGGTATCGGTCCAGGTGAATTCGCGGCCAGCAATCAGGCGGTTGCGCATGCTGGCGAGGAGTCCGGGCGAGATAAATTTTAATCGGCGTAGCGGCGGCACGGATCGGTAAATTTTGTCGCGTTCATAAACCTGAAGGGAGCCCGCCGATCCCTCCGTCGGGATGACGGTAGTGATTCCAGCGGATGTGACTCCGGGGATCGCGCGAACATTTTTCAAGATGCCCTGCTCCAATCGCATGACCGCGTCGGGATCCTTCACCACCGTTGCTGGAATAGTGATACGCATGGTCAGGGCGTCTTTCGGATCAAATCCTGGATCGACTCGGCGCAGCGCCTGAAAGGTCCGAATCATCAATCCGGAGCCAATCAGCAGGACGAGCGCGAGCGCAACCTGCACGACTACCAGCACGTTGTTGGCCCGATGCCGCTCCCTGGTTTGCGAAGACGTTCGTCCTCCGCCACGCAGCGCGGTTGCGATTCGGGGACCGGCGTACTTGATCGCCGGAATCAGGCCGAACAATACGCTGGTGAGCAGCGCAGCCGCAAACGTGAACAGAATCACGGCGGGATCGATTGAAATTTCGTTCAAGCCGCGGCAGATGTGCCGGAGCCATCGCGACCAGCGCTCGAATCCGCGCCGTAGGCCAAGCCCAAGCCGAGCGCGCCGCCGAGCAGCCCGAGCACGACGCTTTCCGTCAACAGCTCCCGGACAATGTGGCGCCAACTGGCGCCGAGTGCCGCGCGAATGGCCAGTTCGTGTTGCCGTCCTTCGGCGCGAACCAGCAGCAGATTCGCTACATTCGCGCATGCGATCAGCAGAACGAAGCCGAGCGTCCCCATCAGCACCCATAACGTTTTCCCGATATCGCCGACAAGAAGTTGTTTCAGAGGCCGCAGCTTCGGAGCGAGCCGCACGTCTTCAAATGTCTTGACTGTCAGGCCGGGAGACGGAGGGAAACTGTGCAGCGCGATCGGAATCATGCGCGCGATATCTGCGCTAGCTTGTTCAATCGTTACGCCGGGTTTAAGCCGGGCAATGCCCGGAAAGGAGAATTGGCCTAGAAAGGCCTTATTGCGGTCGAACTGCAATGGCAGCAGGAAGGCCGGATTGCGATCGAGAAATCGAAAATGCGCGGGCATGACGCCAATCGCTTGCCGCGAGATGCCGTCGACGATGATTTGGCGACCGATCACGGAACGGTCGCCGCCGAATCGCTTCTGCCACCAGCCCTGCATCAGAACCATGGTTGGCGGACTGCCTGGCGCATCGTCTTTTTCCGAAAACCAGCGTCCCAGCTCCGGCTTGACACCAAGCATCGGCAGGATTTCGGCAGTTACGTCGAGACACTGTAATTGTTCGGGCTCGGCGAGTCCACGTCACGCTGTGGGAATCCGGAATGTACAATCCAATGCTTTCGAACGATCGTCCTTGTTCGCGGTAGGTGAAATAAAGAAATGGCGCCGGATGGGCATCGGGGAAGTTCACACCGGGAGCCGTGTGATTCAAATCAATCAGCTCATCCGGGTTCTGATAAGGCAACGGCTTCAAGAAGAATGCCATTGATCACGCTAAAGATCGCGCTATTCGCCCCGATGCCGATGGCCAGGGTGAGCACGCACACCAGTGGTGAAAACCGGATTGCGGCGCAGACGGCGAGCGGCAAAGCGTACATCAGAGACGCGCGCCGAGATGACGTTCTCCCATCCGTAGGAGCGCACTTGTTCACGGACGGTCGTCGCATTGCCGAGATGCAGCCGTACGGCGCGGCGTGCCTCATCGGGAGACATCCCATTGGCCTCCAAGGCCTCCGCGGCCTGTTCCAGGTAGCTCTCGACCTCGTCAGCAATATTCTGATCGGCGACTCGGCGGTTTGTCAGAGCGCGCAGACCGCGGGAGAGTTGACGCCAAATGGACATACCTAGGCCTCGGCCTTTAAGAGTCGCGAGATCGCCGACACTCGGCGGGACCAGTCCGCCGTCTGATTTTCGAGCTGTTTTTTCCCGGCTCGGGTGAGTTTATAGACTTTGGCGCGGCGGGAGTTCTCTGTTACGCGCCACTCCGCATCGAGCCATCCGCCGCGCTCCAAGCGCTGCAAGGCGGTGAGGAGCGAGCCAGGATTGATCTTGAAGACTTCCTGCGAGATCTGCTCAATACGGCGTGCGATCCCGAAACCGTGCATAGGTTCAAGGCTTAGAGTCTTGAGGATCAGCATGTCAAGCGTGCCCTGGATCACATCGGTGTTTGCTTCGTCCATAGATGCTCCGGAGAAGAATGTTGGCTCCAGAATAGCCGCTTTTATTATGATCGTCAAGATGTGAGCATCAGGACAAGCACCATGCCCCTAGTGGCTTCTCGCGGTGAGTTCGTTAGCGACCGCTCCTTGACAGCCGCGGCTCTGTTTCGTTTACGGGGCTATGATGCGATTTGATAGCGTACACCATTCTTGCGGTAGGTTGGCTGGCATTTTTCTCGGCGTTCGCTGTGCGAAGGCCCAGCGGCGCCAAGGCGCAACAGGTGAAAAAGCGAGCTCGCTGGGGAATGTTATTAGAGGCCATTGCGTTTGCATTGCTCTGGCAAGGCCGGTTTTGGGAACGCTCGCCACGGAATTGGAGACTGGTTCTTGCCGCAGGATTGTTTTTTGTCGCGTCTCTGCTCTCATGGAGCGCCGTAAGAATTCTTGGGCGTCATTGGCGCATCGACGCCGGCCTGAATGCGGATCACGAGCTGGTACGTTCCGGTCCCTATGCCGTGGTCCGGCACCCCATCTATACATCCATGCTGTGCGTACTGCTCGGCACAGCGCTGATCCTCACACCGTGGCCTTTTTTCGTTGCCGCTCTGGTCCTCTTCGTTGTCGGCACGGAGATCCGTATGCGGGCTGAAGATGAGCTACTTTCAGTGCGGTTTGGGGAAGAGTTCGTAAAGTATAAGCGGAGCGTTGGCGCATACATTCCGTGGTTGCGATGGTAATTGCTGCGAGATGATTTTACGATTCATTCCGTGTTGGTTGATTTTCGGGATTGTGGCTCTTGCGCACGGGCCGATTCGGATTCAGATCCATGCCAAGAGCCCGGAGGGTCAGCCAATCCCCTCCACAATCTTCGGCAGCTTCCTCGAGCCGATTGGGAATTCGGCTTACAACGGTCTGTGGGCCGAAATCATCCAAAACCCGTCCTTTGAGAATGGTCTCTGGAGCGCCGGCGCCGAGCGCGAAATGACGGCGGCCGACCCGCAGCTTGTGCGCGCCTCACAGTTAGCGCTTCCCATTCCGTGGGAGCCACTTCATGCCGACGAAGGGAATCGATACGAACCGAGACGGGGCGACGCCGCGAACTCATATCAGTCAATTGTCCTGTTCGGCCTTTCGGATCGAGAGACCGGAATTCGTCAGGAGGTTTATCTTCCTGTGCATCGCGAATTGAGCTACCGCGGATCGCTATTCGTAAAACACTTGAGCGGCAGCGACGACGTCATCCACGTTTCTCTTCGCCAACGAAATCGTCCCGATCAGGTTCTGGCCGTGGCCGATTTTGATGCAGCATCAAGCGAATGGCGAAAATACTCGTTCAATCTCTCACTCAAAGCGGGAGCGATCCAACATCTTGAACCCGCAGACTTCGCGATTGCCGTGGATGGAGACGAACGGGCCATGGTGGATCAAGCCAGTTTGATGCCCGCCGACTCGATTGGCGGTCTTGATCCGGACATGGTCAAGATGGCGAAAGAAATGCGCACGTTGCTGGTCCGGTTTGGCGGGAACTTCACCTCCGCCTATCATTGGCGCGATGGCGTTGGGCCGATAGAGAAGCGCATCAGCATGCGTAACATTGCCTGGGGCATACCGGAAACGAACCAGTTCGGAACCGACGAGTTTCTCAGGTTCTGCCGGTTGATTGACGCCCAGCCGCAAATCGCTCTCAACCTGGGCACGGGTACTCCGGAAGAAGCCGCCGGCTGGGTGAGTTACGTTAACCAGCATTGGACCACGCACAGCGGGTTGCTCTGGGAGTTAGGGAACGAGCTGTGGGGAAACTGGAATGCCGGTTACCCGATAGTAAGTGAGCTGGCGGAACGAACGCTTGAGTTCAGCCGGGCGGTCAGGCGAGCCGACCCGAAAGCGCGAGTGATTGCGACGGGGCAAGATCCCGATCACTACGAGATTTGGAATGCAAAGCAACTAAGCAATCCGCCTGGCACATTCGACTTACTATCCACGCACTTCGTGGTCACTACCGATCGGATAGCGGGCGCGGATTCTTCGCCGGATGCGATCGCGCTGGACACTTTCGCGTTACCGGTGGCACTGGAGCGGAAACTACGAGACATGCAGAAGCAGCTTGACAATGCGGGGCAGCCGGCGACCCATATCGCCTTTACGGAGTGGCTGTTCCACTGCTGTTCCACAAAGGACGGCAACGCGCCGGCCTTCGACAATCTGGGAGGCGCAGTGGCGGCCGGCGGTATGTTCAACATGTTGCTTCGAAACTCAAGTATTGTGCCGGTCTCCGACATGACCGGAATTATCGAGTTTGCGGGAATCTGGAAAAAGCGCTCGCAGGTGTTCGGGACGCCGGCATACTACGTATTCAAGATGTTCTCCACTGCTGAACCAGATAGAGCGCTGCAGATCGACAATTCTTCGCCGACATACGACGTTCACGGTGGGGTATCGCGAATCCCGGAGATCGCCGGGGTTCCTTATCTGGATGCGGTTGCCGTTCAAAACAGAAAAGGAGATGCGATCTCGCTATTTTGTGTGAATCGCAATCTGCAGAAAGACGTGAGCGCAGAAATTACGCTTCAGGACTTCCGCGCGTCGGCGATAGCACACGTCCAGGAGCTATTTGGGCGGAGCATTTACGATGTAAACGACGAAATACATCCGGCGGCGATTCAACCCCGAGAAGCCAGTGTAGAAATCAGAGACTCGCGAATTGAGTTTGTTTTTCGCCACGCGAGCGTCACGCGCATCGATTTCAAGACCAGATGAATGAATGTGTGCTAGTCTTTACCAAATCTATGGATCGATTGCTGAAATGTCTGCTCGTGTGGGTCGCCTTTCAATCGTTCAGTTTCGGGCAATCGGCGTCCCGACCCGCCGCAGAGCCGAAAAAGCCGGTATTCCAGTATCAGGAGATCATGGTCCCGGTGCGGGATGGGGTCCGGCTGCAGACGGCGATTCTGACGCCGGTGGGTGACAGTGAGGCGCTGCCCATTCTGTTGCAGCGCACCCCCTACGGCATTCCGGAAAAAGCGCCTGACAAAGTGCCGGACAGCTTGAAAGAGCTGATGCGAGACGGCTATATCTTTGTATTTCAGAACCTGCGTGGGCGTTTCAAATCGGAGGGGACATTTCATCTTTCGTCCTTTGTCGATTTGAAGGATCCGAAAGCAACAAACGAAACTACCGATGCTTACGACACGATCGATTGGCTTGTCAAAAATATTCCTAAAAACAACGGCCGCGTGGGAATCTGGGGCGTTTCCTACTTAGGCCTGACGGCCGGGATGACTTTGCTGAAGCCGCATCCGGCTTTGAAAGCCGTTTCCGAACAGGCCTCACCGGTGGACCAGTGGATGAACGACGATATGCACCGGTTCGGCGCTTTACGCTTGAGCTATGCGTTTGAATATTCCGTGATGGAGCAGGCCGATAAGAACTCGAATACGCACTTTGCTTTCGATACTTATGACACGTATCAGTGGTATTTGAACCTGGGGCCGATTGGGAATCTCGATTCGAAGTATCTGCACGGCTCGATTCCGTTCTGGACGCAGACGGTGGAGCATCCCAATTACGACGAGTTCTGGAAGCGCGAGGCGTGGGTCGATCAATTGCACAGCACACCGGTGCCGAGTCTGAATGTGGCCGGATTTTGGGATCAAGAAGATCCGTGGGGGCCTTGGCAAATCTTCCGGCATTCCGAAGAAAGCGACGCGCGGGAACAGAACTTCATTGTGGCCGGGCCGTGGTTCCACGGCGAATGGCAAACGCCTAAAGGAGAAAGAATCGGGGAGATCACGTTCAGTGGTCATGAAACGGCGCGTGAGTTCCGCGAGAACATCGAGGCTCCATTCTTTCGTTATTACCTGCACGGTACGGGTGAGAAGTTCAAGTGGAAAGCGAGCACATTCGAGTCGGGGTCGAACACCTGGCACAGCTACACCGCTTGGCCGCCGGAAGGATCGAAGGCGACGAATCTGTATTTGCATGCGGACCGGACGCTGTCGTTTGAAGCGCCGAAATCCGGCGATCCGAAGTATGTTCAATACATTTCCGACCCTGCCAATCCAGTGCCCTACCGGCCGCGTCCTATTTCGCCGACTTATCCCGGCGGTGACTGGCCAATTTGGGAGATGGCGGACCAGCGATTTGTGGACCATCGGCCGGATGTGTTGACGTTTGTCAGCGCTCCGCTGGAACATGACGTAGCCGTAACGGGCCAGTTGAGCGCGGATCTGTTCGCTTCGACTTCGGGAACCGACAGCGATTTCGTTGTCAAGCTGATCGACGTGTATCCGGAGAATGCGGTGAAGAATGCGTGGAAGCCGGAGGAAGGTCCCGAACCGGGTCAATACGCGAAGTCGCTGGACGGGTATGAGTTGCCGATTGCGATGGAGGTGCGGCGTGGGCGCTTCAATCATAGTTATGAGCATCCACAGGCGCTTGTTCCGGATCGAGCGACGGAATTTGCAATTCCGTTACGCGATCACGATCATGTGTTCCTGAAAGGGCATCGAGTTATGGTGCAAGTGCAATCCACATGGTTTCCTGTGATCGACCGTAATCCGCAGACGTTTGTGCCGAGCATTTACACAGCCAAGGCGAGCGATTTCGTATCGGCAACCCAGCGTGTCTATTGCACACCGGAACAGCCGTCGCATTTAGTTCTGCCTGTTATGGCGGGTAAGTAGCATAGGTTGGTGTTCTGGCTAAAGCGCGACCACGCGGTGAAAAGCGATAAGGCTCGAGAATCTGCGCTCTGCTATTCGACTCGTAGTGCGTCTGTCGGATCTACGCCCGAAGCACGCCGCGCAGGAATAAAGGCAGCCGCGATTGACGCCGACCCAAGAATCAGGATCGCGACCGCGATAACGATTGGATCCGAAGGCTTCACATCGTAGAGCTGCGATTCGACCAGCCGGCCTAGAGCCCAAACCAGCGGTAACCCAATCGCGATGCCCCAGACAATCATCGCCAGCGCATCGCGCAGCACCAGCCAAACCGCAGACCAGCGCTGTGCGCCCAGCGCCAATCGAATGCCGATCTCACGCGTACGCTGCGTCACTACGAACGACATTACGCCGTATAAACCAACCAGCGATAGCAACAATGCAAGCGCGCTAAAGCTGCTCGACAATGTCGCCAACATGTGCTCCGTATTGAGCGATCGATCCACCTGTTCATTCAATGTGCGGAAGTCCACGATCGGTAATGCCGGGTCGACACCGCGGACGATGGCGCGAATGGTGCGGAGCGCGGCTTCCGGATTGCCATGCACTTTGACGTAAAACGTGCCGCCCGCATCGTTACCTTCAAGAAACGGAAAATAGGCTTGCTCCGACTCCTCTCTCAGCCCGCGATAACTAAAATTCGACATGACGCCGACGATCTCTACGTTCGGCTTCGCGTCGGGTCCGGCGCCCTCACAAATCAGGGTGCCCAGCGGATTCAGCCCGCCGAGGTAGCGCTTTACGAAGGCTTCGTTCACAATCGCCGAGCGATAGCCCGGATCGCCTGGCGCGCGCACATCCCGCCTATCGAAATTGCGCCCCGCAAGAATTTTGATGCCCATCGTCTCGAAAAATGCAGGCGTGACGGCATTCAAGTTGACGTCATTACCCTGGGTGGTGATTCTTTTGTCCGCAAGGATCGTCATCGGATCGTTCCAACTGCCGCCCGTGAGCAGCGGGAAGCGCGCGACCGAGGAGGCCTGCGTGACGGGCGATTGACGAATTCGTTCATCGAGGCGCCGAATCATCCGATTCCCATCCGACGCCGAATATCCGCTTTGCGAAGTGTGAATGCCGAACGACACAAGGCTCGACGTATCGAATCCGGGTCCTTTTGCCATCAATGCATCCAGAGTGCGAGCGAACAAAGCCGCTCCGATCACCAGTGTCAACGCTAAAGCAATCTGTGCCGTGACAATGACCTTGCGAATTCGCACGGCACCGAATGCTGTTCCGCCCCGCTCTCGAAGCGATGTGAAAAGCGAATGCCGCCTGCCCTGCCACGCCGGAGCAAGCCCGCTCAACAGACCAGCCGCCAAACTCGCACCGAATGCAAAGAGCAAGACGCGCGAATCTAAGCCCGCATGCAAGGCGTTCGGAGCGCTCTCCTGCGGCAAGAATGCAAGGAGAGTTCGCACCGCAATCGGCGCGACTGCGATTCCCAGCACGCCGCCCGCAAGCGCTATGACGAAACTATCCGTCAGAAGCTGCCGCCCCAGTCGACCTCGTGAAGCGCCGAGCGCCAACCTCGTTCCGATCTCGCGCTCCTGCGCCGAGCCACGCGCCAGGAACAGACCGGAGACATTCAAACAAGCCAAGCCCAACAGCACGCCAGTCACCGCGAAAAGTACCCATAATGGCTCCAGCAGCCGACGCCTCAGCGAGGAATGACCCTGCGGGGCCGCCGTTAATACCAACGACGAATTCAGAAAGTTGCGTCTGCGCTCGTCTGTGATGGTGGGAAAACCGGGGCGGCGCATGTCTTCCCGCAGCATTGCTTTGAACCACGGCTGGAGACCCGCCTGCGCTTCCTGCAAAGTCATGCCGGGATTTAGCCGGCCCAGCAGTTGCATCCAGCGCACTCGGCGATTTAGATAATCCTTGAAGCTGGGTATGGCCTGCTCCGACATGGAGGTAGGAATCCAGATGGACGGAACCTCGCCGACATCGATGCCGCGAAACGTAGCGGCAGCCACACCGACGATCGTCATCGGATGGCTATTTACCAGCAGCTTGCGCCCCACTACATCGGGACTGCCTGCGAGCTTCGTCTTCCAAAAGTCGTAGGAAAGCACGGCCACCGAATTCGCGTTCGGCGCGCCATCGTCGTCGGTCGTCAGCACGCGCCCTAACGCCGGCCTTACTCCGAGCACTTGAAAATAGTTGCCGGATACAACCTCGGCAGTCGCGGGCTGAGCCTCACCAGCTACCGTCAGGCTGACCGGTGTGAGCGCGCGGCTCAATACACCTTCAAAGAATCGCTTCTGCCGATCCAGATCGCGGCCGATGGGATAGGACATCAGATTCCAACTGCCAAACGCATTGGTTGTTGCTTGATCGCCCTTCCAATCGATCAGAACGAGACGTTCTGGCTGCCGCACCGGAAGCGCATGAAGCAGGACTTGATCGACGAGTGAGTAAATGGCGGCGGTCGCACCAATGCCAAGCATCAGCGAAAGCACGGCTGTGACGGTGAAGGATGGCCTCTTGAAAAAAGAGCGCAGCGAGAAGCGAAGATCGTAGGCGAGATCTCGCGCCCAGCGGGTCAACCAGACGTCTCGCACCTCCTCTCGTATTTGCGTGAGGCCGCCCAACTCCAATACGGCTTGCCTGCGAGCTTCGGCTGCCGGCAAACCGGATTTCTCGAGATCGCCGATGCGCCGTTCGAGATGGTAGTGCAATTCGCGGTCGAGACCGCTCTCGAGCTTCGCGCCGCGGAACCAGTTCGCCAATTTTCGGATCATCGGCTGTCCTCATTAAAGATGAGCTGGACCGCTCCCGCTAATCGCGCCCAACTATCCTTTTCGGCCGCGAGTTGCTTACGCCCGGCAGCGGTCAGCGAGTAGAACTTCGCCTCACGGCCCGTTTCCGATTCCTTCCATTCCGCCCGGAGCCATCCTTTTTGCTCCAACCGATGGAGCGCAGGATACAGCGAGCCTTGATTTACTTGCACCACCGAGCGCGAGATTTGCTCCAGCCGCTGCGCTACTCCGTAGCCGTGCGCGGGCTCGAGCGACACAATCTGCAGAATGAGCATGTCGAGCGTGCCTTGCGGAATGGGAAAGCGTGAAGATGACAATGCCTCAACCTTCTACCGCTCAGCATACAGCACGATAGGTCGAAGGTCAAGGTGTAGGTGGGGAGGCGTGCTGCTGAAGAGCCTGCCGCTTTTCGATCCGGAGACGCTGTGCGGATTGGCTCGTCCGAAGCTGCACAGCTTGGGAGAGAATTGGACCCAGATCGGCGTCGACCCTAGGGCACGTAGATCAGGTGCGTTTGCGAATGTCCGTCCACCTCGCGATGGCAAGAATGGCGCGAAGGCACCGATTTGGAATCTAGGTATGCCTGCGCAACCTCCGGTTCGACGAGCACCACATTGGTCGCGTGGCGATATCGAATCGACGTATTTCCCGCGCACACGGCCTGAGAAATCATACTCGGCTCTTATCCGGTTGTGGTTTGCCTAGAGGAGGAGGTTTTCTTCATAGCTGTGCCTCTCACTTTTCATCGCAGCCCGGGCACTGATCAGACGGACACGCTCGCCTCTAACTGTATGGACTACAATCAGCAGCCTTCGCTTGCCGGGCATTCCAATGATGACGAAGCGTTCTTCGCCTACGGCATGATCCGGGTTCGGAATGGTGATTGAGAGAGATCCTCAAGAACGGTACTCGCTTCTGCGAACCAAGGCCGTGTTTTCGGAGATTAACTGTATCCTTCCTCGAATCCCACTCGAAACGATTCCGTCCACCTCCTGTCGAGCTTATCGAATTGGAGGCCGGTCCAGGTTCAGACGGTTGTAGCAGCGGCCGAGGAAAGCACTTCATCGGCTCGAGCTTGCTGTTGCAGCCATGGAGTACTTCGGTTCCCAGCCAAATGCATCGCTGGAAGCTTGTCTGAGCGCCGTCGGAAAATGTCAAGGTTACGTTGGGAATCTTTGCCCGTTACCCTCTTTGCTTCGCTATTTCGGCGGCTTTTTTCATGTCTGGATCGTCTGACCAGTCACCATAAGCGTATACTGACAGGCTGAATGTTTACCAAGAGGCTGAGGCTGAGGTTCTGGTAATGGGCCGCTGTTTTGTGATTCAGCCCTTTGACAAGGGCGCCTACGACAAACGAAGATGTCTTGGTTCCGGCCATTACTGGGCTGGGCTGGTCGACTATCGAGTTGATCGCGATCCAGCAACAAAGGTTCTGATAGAGGCTATCGAAGAAGGCATTCGCTCAAGCGATGCCTGCGTAGCAGAAATTTCAAGCGACAATCCCAACGTTTGGTGTGAACTCGGATTTGCTATTGCGAATGGGAAGCCGGTCGTAATGATCTGTAACTCGAAAGAGAGGAATAACGCCTTTCCGTTCGACGTTAGGCATCGCGCCATCGTCACGTATACTACGGAGTCGCCGCGCGATTTCCACGCCCTTGAGTCCGAAATCACAAAACGACTCAAGGCGCTTTTGGAAGCTGTTACTAAAGCACAAACAATGGCCTCAATAGAGTCGTCGGAGAAAATATCAGGTTTATCACCTCATGAAATGGCAACGATCCAGATAGTCATGGAAAACCAACTATCTGCTCACGACTCGATGTCCGCATCTTTCGTCAGGGATGAAATGGTGAAAGCAGGATTTTCGAAGCTGGCGGCTACATTGAGTCTTCAACTTCTTAGGAATCGTGGCTTCATGGAGGAAGTAGAAGACAGTAATATAAACGAAACCTGGTGGTGCTACCGGGTTACGCAAAGTGGTATTGACTGGCTAATTTCAAATCAAAATCTTCTCCAACTGCGCCAGCCTCCGAAGATGCCCAAAACCGGCAAACTTTCCGGATGCAAATCCCTTCAGCGCACTCTTTGTTCACGAGACAAGCTTCTCCATTGTGCACTGGAGTCCGGCAAAAGCCCTCCACACAGGTTTTCGACGCGCACTGCCGATCTGTTTCGCAGATCTCGCCGGCGCGCCTGGCAGACGTGGTCAATGCAATGTTTCGAGTCGCATTCTCGCCCCGCTTTACTGTGGGAGGCGCAGTCTTTGTTTGCGGCGCACGACTGTTGCGGCCTGGCTGGCAAAGGAAGAAACCCGACGAGGAGGATGCAGGCGGTCAGCGCGCTAAGCCGTCGTATCGCGCGTTCGAAGAGGTCCGTCTGGCTGGGCCCGCCCACCGATATGCTCATGCAGCATGATGTCCCACTTATTAAAGTGCTGCATGAGCTTTTCATCTCGTTCACTCCAGCGGCCGGTGGCTGTGTACAAGCCGGCATTAACAATTGCCGGAGGGAGCGTGCGCTTCCAGCGAAGCCGGTTGCGAAGGTATTCATACGCGTCCTCGATGCGTTCTTGTATTCCGACATAGGGAAATGCTTCTTCTAAGTGCTGGATGGCGAGATCGTAGATATCCTGGTTTACCGCACCTACCGGGACATCTCTGTCGTAAACGCCCGCGAAGTAACGAACCGTTATGTTGTCGAGCTCAGTAGCTATTCTGTTTTCGAACATTTCTTCCAAACTTCTGGTCCGGCCATCTGCCGCTGTCACGAAGGGGCTGCTGTTCTCGACCATCCAGTTGTATTGCGACCAGATTCGATTCAAAGGACTGCGGACGATGGTGAAATACGAATAGTCGTTTGGTACCACTACATGCGCGCCGTAGACAAAGTGCCCCACGACAAACCGAAATCGGGTGCGTTGCCGAAGAGGGAGCGCTGAGGGATCCAGGGGGAACCCGAGAGGGTCCCCTTCATAGACGTACGCGACTTCGCTCCGCTTGTAGTTGGCAGTGGCTGCTTCACGGAATGCGGTTCCCGCCGTTTTGGGGATATGCATGAACAATAGTGTTGAATGCGGAGAACGATCCGGCTCTGGTATGTGGGCACGGATCGGACCTCCGGGCAGCGACTCGCCATTCGGGAATCGCACGTCAACCATTACCTCTCCGGCTGGGTCGCAGCAGCCCGTCAGGTCGATGTAGAAACCCTGCTGGCCTGAGCAGCTCAAGTTCGCCGCGAGGTCCGGCCGGTAATACAGAGCAAGAGCTTCCGCCGCAGGTTGATTGTCGATGTAGGCGGTGATCTTCACCGGTTGGAGCGGATCGTCGTGGTCAATTGCCCAGCCGTAAATTTCACCGTCTCGAATGCCGTCCAAGCGGCCAGCAAGCCTCAAGTTAATAGGATACGATCTGTTGATTTCAATAAAAAAATGCCGCTTCGGCTCGTGTCAGGTACGCCGAAGCGGCTGAGGGAAGATCATGACCTTCATCGGCCGTGATGGCCGCCTGAAGACGAATGCCCGCCGCCGCTGTGTCCGCCGCCGCCGTGCGAAGGACCACCACCTCCACGCGAAGGTGCGGGCGCGCTGTAGTGCGGCGATGGGGCGCTGTAACTCGGGCGCGCAGGGTGCGAATTTCCGCCATATGCGCCGGAGTAACCCTGGTGCGGCTGCGCTTGCGGACGATATTGATTGGTTCCGCCGTATGCTCCGGGAGTGTACGGTCGGCCGCCGTTGTAGCTGGGCCTCGGCTGCTGTGGCTCGCCAAAGCGATGCCAGCCGCTTTGCTCCTGGCCACCCGTATAATTCTGCCGGAAAGCAGGAGCACGGCCCGGGTCGCCAAATCTCTGCCATCCACCGCTGGAGCTGCCGTAGTTTCCTCTCGCACCGTAAGCGCCTTGTCCGTTCGGAGCAACGGCGCGAGAACTTGCAAATCCATTCTGGGACCGGAACTGCTGGTGCACGAAGAATTGACGGTTGCTCGCCGCGGCCAGGCGCGAGTTCGCTACGGCTTGACGGTTCGAGAACTGATAACTGGCCCGAGTTGGCGAGACGGGGATTTGTCCGCGAAATAAGCCGGCATTCGAGAGCTGCGCGCGTGTGGCCGGACTAAAGCGATGAAACGGTCCACCGAAGCTGTTGTAACCGGCCGCCATGGCGCCGCCGCGGATCGCCGCGTTGCGGTACATGCCCGCAAGATTCGCACCACGCATTACGCCGAAGCCGCCGCCGTATCCGAAGCCGTGGCCCCACCAAGCGTGGAATCTCTCGAAAGGCGCAAGTGCGACCCATCCCAATCCACCGAAGGCAAGTCCAACTCCCCCGCCCCATCCGAAGAAGCCTACCAAGGCAGGACTCCACCGATACGCGGAAGCGACCGATCCGGGCCACCAGCACCAGCCGTGACCGCCGTTCCAGAACCAGCGTCCATAGTGATATGGCGCCCAACCCCACGGGGCATAATCGACCCAGGTCCAGCCGTAGTATGGCTCAGAGGTCCATTGGCCGTAGCTGTACGGAGACCAATCCGGAACCGGGGCCTGGGGCTGCCACACGTTTCCATACTGCGATGGAACCCATTGCCCGTAGGCGTCCAGATCGTCTGCACCGTAGATATCGGGACTGACATAGCGGTAGCTCTGGGAAGCGAGCAACGTTTGATCGCGGTTCGCGGACCAATCGTCGAACTGATCGCGTGCGATCTCACCCCCCTGTAGAAACTCCGGATCAGACGGGTTGCCGCGGATGAGCGCAGAGTGTCCGGCGGCGATGTACTCAGAGCCGCGGGGGCCGAAAATTTCGACCTGACCAGACCGAACCGCGATTTGCGTGGTGCCGTCGTCGAGAACGGAAATGCGATACTCGCCTTCGGCCGCTGGACGGATGGCGATGCTTGGGGTGTCGATTTCCACTTGCGCATTGGAATTGCGCAACACCCGGTACACGATTGTTCCGGCCGCGAGCTGCAACTGATACCGGTGATACTCGACATCGGCGAAGCCCAGGTCTGTGTTGGGAGCGAGACGCACGAGATTGCCGTAGTCGAGCTGCACTTCTGCCCTGGAGCCTGCGGACGTCTGCACGTGATCTTGCGTCATTAAAGGGACGTTCATAATGGCGGCCACCAGTTCGCCATTGTCGGCCCGGCGGACGTTTACATCGCCCTGAACGACGCTGAGACGGGCCACGCCGTGCTGCTGGTCTGTTCCAGCATTTTCAGGATTCTCGGGAGTTTGGCTATACGGGCCCTGCGGATATTGTCCGGGAGCTGGATACTGGGTTGCTCCTGGTGCTTGCGGATAGGCGCTTTGCGGATACTGCTGAGGTGGATATTGAGGAGCCGAATCTTGCGGGTCGGGTGCAACACCGGACTGGCCGTACGCAACCGGCTCGGTGGAAAGCCCGGTCATGGCGACCACAAGAAGCATCGATACCGCGTTGCGCCACATACGACGCTGGCTTATCTACACGTCGTGGACCAAATGTGCAAATTACTGAAGACTTTACGTTTATTAGCATTGCCCGTTGTGCGCCCAATGGTTGAAAACCACCACGATGGGCGCATTGCACCGCCCTTGATTTAAAAAGGTAGGCTGACTCGAAATGTTGAGCCATGAGAGCCGTCGCTCTCGACCCAAATTTTTCCGCCGTGCGCGCGGGCAATCTTGCGGCAAATGGCGAGACCGAAGCCGGTCCCGGGGATTTCCTTGCCGTGGAGACGTTTGGATGGTGCGAAGACTACGTCGTGGTATTTCGGATCAATGCCAATGCCGTTATCGCCTACAGAAATGAGGTAAGCGTCAGTTCCCTCGTCCGCGGTCACTTCAATTCTGGGAGGATCTGCGCTGCGAAATTTCAATGCGTTCGCAAACAGCTGCTCAAACAACTGAACAAACTGCGATTCGTTGATGGCGATCTCCGGCAAATTCTCGCCGAACGCGATTTGTGCGCCACTTTCCCGTACCATCTCCTGCACATTGAGCGCGGCCCAGTGCGCGACAGGATACAAGGGCATGACGCGTCGCTCCGGAGACGTGTTGATACGGGAGTATTTGAGTATATCCTCGACGAGAGTCTTCATCTCGTCGGCACCCTTCAGAATGAACGATGTCATTTCACGCGAGTCCTGATCGAGCGCGTATTGGCGTTCGAGAAGCTGGGCGTAACTGCCCATGGTTCGCAACGACGTGCGGAAATCATGGCCGATGGCGTAAATGAGGAGCTCCATCTCGTCTGCCGCCGCTTGGGCGTCGGCTGCCGAAGACTTCAGTTCGCGGAGAGCTTGCTTCAATTCCTCGTTTTCGCGTAAAGCCTGTGCCAGACGATCCTCGAAATCGCCTGGGCCGGGATCTGCTCCTGTCACGGAATTATGCGGCCTGCAGCAGGCCCAGACGCTCGAGTAAAGCGTTCGCGTCGGGGTCACGGCCCATGAACTCGCGATAGAGCTGCGCAGGATCTTCGCTGTCGCCGCGCTCCAAAATGCGCCGGCGGTATTGCTCACCGGTCGTGGCATTAAAGATGCCTTCGCGCTGGAAACGGGTGAAGGCATCGGCGTCCAGGACTTCCGACCATTTGTATGAGTAGTAGCCGGCGCCGTAAGCCACAGGGCTGGAAAACAGGTGTGTGAAGCTCGCGATCATGGCGTAATCGGAGGGGAGTTCCGCAGGCGTGAATTCGGCGAGAATACGGCGCGCGTAGGCGATGACATCCGAGTGACGCTCAGGGTCGTACTCGCGATGAAGTTTCAGATCGACCATACCGAAACCGAGCTGCCGCATCTGGGCGTTGGCCGTGCGAAATGTGCGGGCGCGCTTCATCTTCTGGAAGAGCTCCTCCGGAATGGGCTCACCGGTTTGGTAATGACGCGCGAACAGGTTTAGCGATTCGCGCTCCATGCACCAGTTTTCCATAATTTGCGACGGCAGCTCAACGAAATCCCATGGCACGTTGGTTCCGGCGAGCGTCCGTACCGGAACACGGCTCAGGACGTGGTGCAACAGATGCCCGAATTCATGAAAGATCGTCTCGACCTCACGGTGCGTGAGCAGCGAAGGTACGTCCTCCACGGGAGGCGTGAGATTACCGCACATTAAACCGAGATGCGGCTGGCCGAGATCGGGATTGCCCGTAACGAGCGAGTCCATCCAGGCTCCGCCGCGCTTGTTCTCCCGCGGAAACCAATCTGTATAGAAGCCGCCCAAAAGTTCGCCCGAGCCCGCATCTTCGACGCGATAGTACTTCACAGCCGCATCCCATCCAGGGAGGCCGGGTTCCTCGATAACTTTTATCCGCAACACGCGGCTAAAGATCTCAAACATACCGGCGACTACGCGATCGAGCTGAAAATACGGACGAAGCTCTTCCTCATCGAATTGATAGAGCGCCAGGCGCTGTTTTTCAGCCAGGTAACCGACATCCCAGGGATGGATTTCGCCGTAGCCCAAGGTCTTGCCGATTTCGGCCAGGCTATGATTCTCCCGATTGAAAAAAGGCTGCGTTTTCCTGTGAAGATCTTCGAGAAATGTCTGCGCTTGTTGGCCCGTGTGGGCCATGCGCTCTTCAAGCACGAGGTCGGCGAAATCGTTATAGTCCAGAAGGCGGGCTTTCTCGCGGCGGAGTCGAAGAATTTCACCGACCAGTGCACGGTTATCGTATCCGCCATTCGTGCAGCGCGTGTTATACGAATGCCATAGCTCGCGACGGATGGGGCGGTCGTCCAAATAGGTCATGGCGGCGGTGTAACTAGGACCTTGCAAGGTAAGCCGCCAGCCTTCCCTGCCCTTGGCCTTTGCACTTTCGCGAGCGGCCAAGCGGGCCGACTCCGGCAATCCAGAAAGCTGCCGCTCATCTGCGATCAAAAGCTCGAACGCGTTGGTCGCATCCAGCACGTTCTCGCCGAATTTTGTCGTGATTTTTGTTAGCTCTACATCGAGCGCTTCGAGCTGCTTCTTGCCTTCCGGATTCAGGTCGGCGCCAGCTCGTCGAAAACCGCTCAAGGTTTTTTTCAGAAACCGCTTATCGACGCCGTGGAGGTTGCGAGCCTCGGGCGTTTCACTCACCGCTTTTACGGCAGTCCACAAATTCTCATTCAACGGAATGGAAGTGTAGAACGCGCTGACGGGCTCCTGCACCGCGTTGTAGACCGCACGCAGCTCGGGCGTGGTGGCCACGGACTCGAGATGACGAACCACGGCCATCGCGAAATCGAGCGGCTCGGTAATTTTGTCGAGTGCGATCAGAATATTTTCATAGCTGCGCGGGACATCGGGATCGCCGAGGTCGATCAGGCGCTTCTTCATCTGCTCGAGAAGAACGTCGATAGCAGGCTGAACGTGCTCGGCCCGGATAGCGTCAAACTGGATCGGGAACCGTTGGATCAAAAGCGGATTGCTGGTGTTCAATTGGTCTGACATGAAGGAATGATGTAGTAGGCGTGAGTTGCTTACCAGACGCGGCACCCTCTTGCTGCGTACATTTTGTCTCCCGCTTTGCAACCGAATGCCTCGCTGAACTGAGGCAGGTTGGAAACAACGCCGTTTGCGCGGAACTTGCCGGGAGAATGGGGATCGGTCTGGGCCCACAAGCGCGCTTGCTCCGGCCTTACATTTTCACACCATGACTGGGCGAAACCGAGAAAGAACTGTTGCGGCTGCGTGTAGCCGTCTTCCTTTTGCGCTGGGGGAATGCTCTTTTTCGCAAAATCGTCCATCAGAGCGAGATATGCCAGGCGAATGCCGCCGTTATCGGCTGTGTTCTCACCGAGCGTCAATCGGCCGTTGAGCTCAATTCCGGACACGGGGCTGAACCCGCCGTATTCATTGACCAAACAATAGGCGAGTTTCTCAAATTGCGCTTCATCGCTCTTCTGCCACCAATCTTTGAGATTGCCGTCGGCGTCGAACTGCCGCCCTTCGTCGTCAAATCCGTGCGTGAGCTCATGCCCAATGACTACGCCAATTGCGCCGAAATTTACAGCATCGTCAGCCTGATTTGAGTAAAAAGGCGGCTGCAGAATGCCGGCTGGAAAATTGATGTTGTTCTGGGTGGGATCGTAGTACGCATTCACCGTCGGAGGCGTCATGCCCCACTCTGTCCGGTCAACCGGTTTGCCGATCTTATCTATCTCTCGTTTGCTCTCAAATTCGTTTGCCCGGTACCAGTTGCCGAAGTAATCGTCCTCGACGATCTTTACCGACGAGTAATCTCGCCACTTATCCGGGTAGCCGATCTTATTCGTAACGGCGTGTAACTTCACCAGCGCCTGCTTCTTTGTTTCCGGACTCATCCAGGAGATGGATTGAATATCATTCTGCATCTGGTGTTCGATTTTTTGCACCATGTCGAGCGTGCGCTGTTTGCCCTGTTCGCCGAACGTCTTTTCGACAAACTTCCGGCCTAAAGCTTCGCCCAATTCGTCGTCAGTTGCAGAAACACAACGCTTCCAACGTGGCTTCAGCTCCTTTGTACCGGCCAACGTCTTGCCATAGAACTCGAAGTTCTCGTCAACAAACGGTTTGGGTAAGCGGCCGGCGCTGGCAGTCAGGTAATGCCACGTGAGGTAATCCTGGAGCGCGCTCATCGGTTCGTTCGCGATCAGGCCGTTGAAGTCTTTGAAGAAGTCTGGAACCGCAACATTGAGTTTCGAGAATTCCGGTGTCTTCAGTTGGACGAAGAATTCCCTGAAATCGAAATTTGGAGAGAGCTGCTTCAATTCCGATGCGGGCATCTCATGTACTAATTTTTGCGGGTCGCGCCGGGACGTAACGTCCAAAGATCCCTTGGCGAGATCTGTTTCGACAGCCATCACGGTGGCCGCCTTACTGGCTGCCGCAGCGGCTGGGACGCCGATCAAGGTGAACATCTTGGCGATATGGGCGACGTACTTCTGCCGCAGTTCTTGCGATTTTGCGTCGGAGCGGAAATAGAAATCTTTCTCGGGCAGCCCGAGGCCGCCCTGGTCGATTTCGGCGATGGTTAGCTTGGCATCATGTGGGTCGGGTGTGGAATCAAACGTGAAAAAGACGCCAACCTGACGCGCTTGGAGCCGGGCTATTTCATCTAGTAATTCCTGTTGATTGGCGATGTGCGAGATACGTTCCAGTTCGGGTCGCAGCGGCGCTATGCCGCGTGCCTCGATGGCCGGCAGATCCATGCACGATTGGTAAAACCCTCCGATTTTCTGATCGATTGCGGAGCTGTCCTGGTGCTTTTCGGAATATTCCAGTATGTCGCGCAGAACTGTCTGATTGCGCTGGAACAGTTCGTTGAAGCGGCTCCACTCGCTCTCATCAGACGGAATTGGATTGTTCTTAATCCAATTCCCGCAGGCGTACTGATAGAAGTCGTTGCACGGATCTGCAGACTTGTCGATCGCCGTTAGCTCCAATCCGCTCTGCGACTGAGCCGATGCATTCGATTGCGCAAGCGCTACCGCTGGCAGCACAAAAACGCAAACCAGTACAATGGCGGACCTCGCTCCGGTCATCACCTCAGTTTAATCAGTCGATCACTACCAAACGCGGCAGCCGTTCGCGGCAACCATGGGTTGTCCGGTAGAGCAGCCGAAGGCGGTGGCAAATTCTGGCACGTTCTGCACAACACCGATGACGCGGAACTCGCCGGGCGAATGCGGATTGGTGCGGACACTATTGCGCAGCGCTTGCGGACGCTCATTCGCGCACCAGATCTGCGCATATCCAAGGAAGAACCGCTGTTGCGGTGTGAAGCCATCCAGCTTGTCTTTATCGACCGAGCCGTTTTCCAGGCCTCCGAGCAGCGCCATGTACGCAAGGCGAATGCCGGCGTTGTCCGCTCCGTTTTCGCCGAGTGTCAGCTTGCCGTTGACGGTGGCTCCTTCTACGGGGCTAAATTTCGAGTACTCGTCGACAATACAGTCGGCGCGCTTCTTGAACTCCGCTGCATCTTGCTGGGTCCACCAATCGCGCAGATTGCCGTCAGCATCAAACTGACGGCCCATGGTGTCGAAGCCGTGCGTTAATTCATGGCCGATGACGGCGCCGATGCCTCCGAAGTTTACCGCCATGTCTGCCGTGTTGTTGTAGAACGGCGGCTGCAGAATGCCTGCGGGAAAGTTGATGTTATTTTCCTGCGGGCTGTAGTAGGCGTTTACGGTAGGTGGCGTCATGTTGAATTCAGAACGGTCCACCGGCTTTCCTATCTTGTTCACGTTGCGATGCAGCTCATACTCCCGCGCGCGCTCTGCATCGCCCACTAAGTCTTGAGCGGTGATCCTGACTGTCGCGTAATCCCGCCACTTTTCCGGATAACCAATTTTGTTCGTTACACCTTTGAGTTTGGTGATCGCCTGCTGTTTGGTGGCGCTGCTCATCCAGGTCAATGAGTCGATATCGACCTCCATCTCATGTTCGATGGTGTCGACAAGCTGCTGTGTTTTCTTCTTTGATTGCCCGGCGAATGCCCTTTCAACGTATTTCTGGCCCAACGAGTCACCAAGACTGCGATCGGTAAGCTGCACACAGCGTTTCCAACGTGGCTGGAGTTGCTGCGCGCCGGTCAGGTAGCGGTCGTAGAAATCGAAATTGGCCTCCACGAATGGAGTACTGAGGACACTAGCATTATTCGAGACATAATGCCAGATCATGTAACTCTTCAGGTCATCGAGACTAGTAGATTCGAGGGTCGCGTTCAGTGTCTTGAAAAAATCCGGCACTGCAACGTTTAGAGATTCGAAGTCGGGCGCCTGGCGATCAGCAAAGTACTGTTTAAAGTTGAAATCCGGAGCAAGCGCCTGGAGCTCAAGGACACTCATTTTGTGATGAGTTGCGTGCGGGTCCATGCGGGCGACGCGGTCGAGAGACGCTTTGGCTAAAGCTGTTTCGATCTTCATAATGGCCTCGGCTTTGCCATCTGCGTCGGACGGCGCATCTCCAATTAGCTGCAGCATGCGAGAAATATGAGCAACATATTGCTGACGCGTCTTCTCGTCTTTCGGCTGAAGATAATAGCTCCGATCCGGCAAGCCGAGACCACTCTGATCCACAGTGGCAATGCTCACCGTCGATTTATCGGGATCCGGCTGCGCTCCAAACCGGAAGAAGACCGTGGCGCCCTGGTCGTGCAGACGCGCGACTTCAGCAGGAAGCTGCGACTTGTCTTTCAGGTCTCGAATGCGCTCGATTCCGGGCTTGATAGGCGTGTCTCCCGCCTTATCGACGGCGGCTTCGTCCATGCATGCGCCGTAGAGCGCACCAATCTTCTGATCTAAGGGAGACCGTTCCTGGTGCTTCGCGGAATCTTCGAGGATTTCGTGAAGCACACCTAGATTTCTGTCACGGAGCTCTTGAAACCGGCCCCACACAGTTTGATCCGGCGGAATCGGGTTCTTCTTCATCCAATTGCCGCATGCATAGCGATAGAAATCCTGGCACGGATTCACGCTTAGATCGAGGGCGTTGACATCGACCCCGCTCTGAGATGACGAGGCTTGCGCGAAGCCCAATGTGTTGCAGAAAAGAAATCCGCAAAGAAGGTGCGCGAAACGCAGGTTCTTCATAACTCCTATGTCAGAAATAGCAGACCATCAGCGAGAACGCTTTTGATGCACGCCCCAGGCGATGAGCGCAAGGGCCATTGCGGCGGTTGCGAATACCAGCGTATATCGATGAACGAGCTGTAAAGCGGCTTGCCAGTTTTCGCCGACGATGTAGCCGATGTACAAAAAACTCGCGACCCAAACCGCCGCACCTGTGTACGCGAACTTTGCGAACGTTCCAAACTCGAGGTCAGACATGCCCGCCACGATTGCGGTGAAATGCCGGACGCCCGGAATGAAGTAGCCGATCGCGAGCAGCCAGTCGCCGACATATTGGAACCAGCGATGTACGCGATCTAAACGGGCTGCCGTGAGCCCGATATATTTGCCATAGCGATTTGCCGCGCCGCGGCCCAACGTACGTCCGATGAAGTAACTGATCGAAATGCCGCAGGCGCTGCCGCCGAATCCGGCGAGGAACGTTGGAAAAGGAAGCAAGCGACGCTGGGAAATCAGATAACCACAAAAAACCAAGAGTGTCTCATCGGGTACCGGCAGTCCGACAATGCCGAGCACCAAAAGGCCAAACAGCCCTGCGTAGCCGTAATGCGCGACCCAGGCAAACACGGAGTCCATCTATCGAGTCAGAGGATAACAGGAGCGGCGGGTCGCGGTTGCGCTACGATTCCGGTATGGCGAACGAGACAACCGGCGTTTTCGAAGTGAAATGTCCTTGCTGCGGGTCGACACTGCGGATCGATTCCGAAATGCAGATCGTGCTGCATCACCAAGAACCCGAAAAGAAGCCTGCCATTGAGGATCTGCACTCAGCCGTGCAGCAACTGAAAGGCGACGCCGATCGCCGGAACGATATTTTTCAGAAGAGTTTCGCTTCCCATCTGACCGGCGAGAAAGTCCGAGAGAAGAAGTTCGAGGAACTGCTCAGACAGGCGAAGGAAGACAAATCGGGCGCTCCTCCCAAGCGCCCTTTCGACCTGGACTAGAGGGCGCTATTTCTCGAGCTGATTGGCGTAATCGCCACGAGCCAGGCGCTTCACAAAGTCCAGATCGCCGTCAAGGAAATCGAGAGATGGCAGGAGATGGAGACCGGTCCAGCAGATTTGCTCGAAAACGCGAGCTTGCGGCTCGCCTGCGAAATCGGGCACCGCAAAAAACAGCAGGTGAACGCGGCTGCCGCTTGGATAGTCGTGCTCGTATCGCGCTAATTCACTGCCGATTACCGCCTCGATTTGCAGTTCCTCGCGCAGTTCACGAATGAGAGCCTCCTGCGGCGACTCACCGTACTCGACTTTTCCTCCGGGAAACTCCCACTTGAAGGGATGGCGGTCGTTGCGCCGGCGCTGGCCCACCAAGACTTGACCATCGCGGTGAATGATACCCGCAGCAACGAGCAAGGGCGTGCGGTTTTTCATTCCCCTTCAGAGCGGATGTGTGGGATCCATTAGAGCGAAGGTGAGTTGGCTGCGTGGCTGGAGGCGATCAACTGCCGTAAGACGTAGGGCAAAATACCACCGCTCCGATAGTATTCCGCTTCTTGCGGCGTATCGATGCGCGCTTTGGCTTCGAATTCAACCTTTTTTCCATTGGGTCGAACGGCTGTTACCTGCAGATTGGCAGAGGTCTGCAGCGCGTCGCGGATTCCACAGACGGAATAAGTTTCCTCGCCTGTCAGACAGAGCGATTCTTGTGTATCTCCGCTGAGGAATTGCACCGGCAGAACACCCATCTGCACCAGGTTCGAGCGGTGAATGCGCTCAAAGCTCTCGGCAACGACGGCACGAACCCCCAGCAATAAGGTGCCCTTGGCAGCCCAATCGCGCGACGACCCGGAGCCATACTCTTTGCCGGCGATGATGACGAGGGAGACACCCTCCGCTTTGTACTTCATCGCGGCATCAAAGATCGACATTTTTTCGCTATCGGGCATGTGCCTGGTCCAACCGCCTTCGATGCCCGGCACCATTTTGTTCTTGAGCCTGATGTTCGCGAACGTGCCGCGCACCATTACTTCATGATTGCCGCGGCGAGCGCCGTAGCTGTTGAAGTCGGCGGCCTTCACGCCCAGGCTGATCAGGTATTTTCCAGCCGGGCTATCTGCTGAAAAAGAGCCTGCAGGAGAGATATGGTCCGTCGTTACCGAATCCCCAAGCACTGCCAGTGCGCGAAGATCCGCTAGATCCCGCACGAATGTCAAAGGATCGACAAGGTGTTCGAAGTAGGGCGGCTGCTTGATGTAAGTGGACGTATCAGTCCAGGCATAGGTGCTACCTGCAGGAACTTTCAGGGAATTCCAGTTCCGGTCTCCTGCGAAGACCTCCGAATACTCTTTCTTGAAGAATTCCGTACGTGCGGATCGCTGAACAGCCGCGTCCACTTCACTGGATGTTGGCCAAATATCCTTCAGGTAAACCTCTTTGCCCTGCCGGTCGACACCGAGAGGCTCTTTGGTCAAATCCATATCCACTCGCCCGGCAAGTGCATAGGCAACGACCAGCGGAGGTGAAGCCAGATAATTGGAGCGCACGAGCGAGTTGACGCGACCCTCAAAATTGCGATTTCCGCTTAGAACGGAAGCGACGTTCAAGTTGCCTTCCGTAACAGCCGCCGCGACGTTATCCGGAAGAGGGCCGCTATTGCCGATGCAGGTTGTGCATCCATAACCGACCAAGTGGAAATTCAGTTTTTCGAGGTATGGCATCAACCCAGCATCATTCAGATAATCGAAGACCACCTTGGACCCTGGAGCCAAAGATGTTTTGACCCAGGGCTTAGACGTGAGGCCCTTTTCGACGGCCTTCTTCGCTATCAGCCCGGCGGCTACCATGACCGAAGGATTCGAGGTGTTCGTACAGCTTGTGATCGCCGCAATCACAACCGCGCCATCATGAAGCTTCTCTTTGTGGCTGTTCACGCGCATGTTCGCGCTTTTGCGTGAGCCGTCCAGCGATGACAGGAAATTGCTTTTCACATCCGGCAGATCGATTCGGTCCTGGGGGCGTCGTGGTCCGGCAAGCGATGGAACAACTTTGGATAGATCGAGAGACAGTGTATCCGAATAATCAGGGTCTGCATCGGCGGCCAAAAACAATCCCTGCTCTTTTGCGTAAGTCTCCACTACGTTGATCTGATCGGATGACCGGTTAGTAAGTCGCAGATAGTCAAGCGTGACGGAATCTATCGGGAAGAACCCTATCGTGGCGCCGTATTCCGGGGCCATGTTACTGATGGTTGCGCGGTCTGCGAGCGGTAGCGCGTTCACGCCAGGCCCGTAAAACTCGACGAACTTTCCGACCACACCTTTCTTGCGAAGCATCTGCGTGACCATCAGGACCAAGTCCGTTGCCGTCGCGCCTTCCGGCAGTTTTCCGGTCAACTTGAAGCCCACCACCTGCGGCAGCAGCATAGAGATGGGCTGCCCAAGCATGCAGGCCTCTGCTTCGATGCCGCCAACGCCCCAGCCGACCACACCGAGGCCGTTAATCATGGTGGTATGGGAATCGGTCCCCATCAGAGTATCCGGGTAGGCCTGCTGAATACCGTTCACGCTATTTCGAAATACCACGCTCGCAAGATATTCGAGGTTTACCTGATGAACGATCCCAGTGTCCGGCGGCACAACACGAAAGTTGCCAAACGCCTTCTGACCCCAGCGCAAAAATGCGTAGCGTTCCTGATTGCGAGAGAATTCGAGTAACGCATTCTCCTGAAAAGCGCGATTCGATCCGAAGGCGTCCACCTGAACAGAGTGATCGATGACCAGATCCGCGGGGATGAGAGGATTGGCCAATTCAGGGTTGGCGCCAAATTTCTTCAGTGCGTCACGCATCGCGGCGAGATCCACTACGCAGGGAACACCGGTAAAATCCTGCAGCAGAATGCGTGCGGGGCGGAATTGAATCTCCTGGGCGGCGGTCTTACGATCCCACTTGGCAACGTACTCTATGTCGCTCGGCTTAACCGTGCGGCCGTCTTCAAACCGCAGCAGATTTTCCAGCAGAATCCGGATGGAGTACGGAATGCACGACAGCTTAACGCCGGAAATCGATTTCTCTAGCGCGTCGAGGCGAAAGATTTGATAATCGGCTCCATCGACTCTCAGCGACGCCGCCGTTCCAAATGAGTTCTTGCTGGCCATCTTACTTTCAGTCTAGATCCTACATATATTCGGGCTGCTCGATACCCAGCACGCTCAACGTGGCGAGCAACTGTTTCCGAACGTAGCTGGTCAGCCACAGCAACACTGTTCGCTTATCCCGTTCTCTTCCGCAATGACTGGCTGCTCGTGATAGAAATTATTAAAGGCTTGGGCGAGCTGAAAAGCGTATTTGGCGACGTGCGCCGGCTCACCTGAGGAGATCGCACGCTCCACTACGCTGCTGGATTTGGAAGCAAGCAGCAAGAGTTGCCAGAGATTTTCTTCTTCAAAGCAGTGTTTCAGAATTTCGCCGCTTAGAGCCTTCTCAAAATCCGGAATCGCTTCACCACGATCCAGGAATTTGCGAAGTATGTTGCCGGCGCGGACTGCCGCGTACTGGACGTACGGACCGGTTTCGCCCTCAAAACTCAGCGCCTCGTGAAAGTCGAACGCGATGACGGAGTTTCGCGTGAATTTCAGCATGAAGTAGCGGAGGGCGCCGATCGCGATTTGTGTCGCAATGCACTCCCGTTCGGCCGGATCGGAATCGGGATGCCTATCCACCACCTCGACGAGCGCGGTCTCGATCAATTTGTCGATCAGATCGTCGGCTTTGACTCCAAGCCCTTTTCGGCCGGATACTTCGATATACGGACGCCGTTTGTCCTCCTCTGAAATCGGAATCCCGAGCTCTGCGCAAGTGCGCGGGGAGAGGGCGACCATCTCATATGAGAAGTGGACGGACGAATCCGCCTGCTGCTCGAATCCAAGCGCGCGTAAACCGGAAACCACGACATCCTGCAGATACGACTGACGAGAGTCGATGACGTTGAATACCTTTCCCGCGTGCCCAAATTTCGGCGGGTCGACCTCACTGGGCGAACCTGACGTTACCCAAATCTCGCTGCCGTCCGGATAACGGGTCCAAGGCCGGTAGAAAAAATCCCTTCCCAGCAGCCCAAATTTCCAGAGCTGATACGCAATATCCTTACCCACGTACGTAACGGTGCCATTCGAGCGCACGATCACTTTGCTATCGATTTCCGGGTCGTCCTGAGGCTCGATAGAGGCGGCAGCCGAATCCCTAAACGCCGAGTCGGGCATCACCCAACAACCCTTGTTTTTACCTGTCGATTCCAGGTAAATAGCATTGCGCTGCTTGAGTAATTCAAAGGCGGTCGCCCAAAAGTTCAGGTGAAGGATCTCGCTTTCCCGTGGAAGTAGTTCATATTCAATGCCTAAACGATACATGGTCCCGAGGTGAAGATCAACGATGGCATCGGCGATCAGATGTCCCAATTCGGCGAGCGGGCCCTCGCCCCGTTCAATCGCATGCAGTGTCTCGGAGCGCCAGGACAGAGATTCCGGATTCGTTTTGTAATGAGCGGATATGCGGGCGTAGAGATCCCAACACAAGTAGTCGAAGCGGGGCGTGCCGGGCTCCATCAATCGGCGTAAGTCGGACGGTGTCTTGTGTTCGAGATAATGGAAAGCGGCGACGACGTCGGCAACCTGCACTCCCGTGTTGTCGATGTAATTTTGAACTTCAACGGCGTGCCCTCGCTTGCGAAGCATGCGAACAAAAGTGTCGCCCAGAACGGCATTTCTCAAGTGACCGATGTGAGCGGCCTTATTCGGATTGATGTTGGTGTGCTCGACGACGATTTTTTCGGGAGTGGCTGGGCTGCCAGTTATCTCGCCGGAGCGCCGCAATAAGGATTCCGCGTAGGCGCCGCGATCGAGCCGCACGTTGATATAGCCGTTCCCAGCGATCTCGAGCGATGCAACTCCCGGCAGGTTGGCCATACCCGCTGCGAGCTGTTCGGCGATCTGTTTGGGTGGTCGCTTCAGCGTGCGGGAGAGCTGGAAGGCAACAGGAATGGCGAACTCGCCAAAGGAACTTTGCTTGGGTTGCTCGAGTGTAACTTTCGTCCCGATATCGAGTTGCGATGCAACTTGCTCCTCGACGGCGGTTATTAATTGAGCTTCGATCTCCTGAAACACTATCTCTCAGTATGCGGGACGAGCAAATTGGGGCCTATAGCGAGTTGGCGGATACAATGGGATGTGCCGACAGTCACGTTCTTGCCCGAAAACAAGACGGTCGAGTTTGAGTCTGGAAAGCTTCCTTATCGCGATCACGGGAACCCGGGTTCTGTGCTCGATGTCGCGCTGAATTTCGACATACACCTCGAACATGCCTGCGGGGGCAGTTGTGCCTGCACGACTTGTCACGTCATCGTTGTCGAAGGAGACGACAATCTTTCGCCGCCGGAAGACGATGAACTCGATCGTCTCGACATGGCCCCTGGCCTGACGCTTCACTCGCGTTTAGGTTGTCAAGCGGTGGTGGTGGGCGACGTGAAAGTTGAAATTCCGGCTTGGAACCGCAACTACATCAGCGAAGGCGGCGGCTCGACACTGTAGGACGGCTTTCTCCAACAAAATGCCGCGCCTTGAAGGGCGCGGCCGAATAGACTTGGAGCGTCTGTAGAAACCCTCGACAACAGAAGAATGGCAACGGTCGCGGACCAGAATACTGGATTGATCGGCTGAGCGTCTATTCATTCGCCGAAATGCGGGTACTGTTTTAGGTCGTGGAAGTACTGATTACCCGTACGTTTGGTTTGTTCTTCTACCGTCGACGTAAAGAGCTGTCTTCCTTCGTGAGATAGCGAACGAGGCGGTCTGCGAGATCGGCCGGGAAGTCCGCACGAATGCGAACGATTTGTTGGTCCTGATCGACCTCAATCGCATCGTAGATCCTCAACAGATCCGGCTGATCGGATTTCGTCGTTAAGCGCCCAATCGCGATTCCGGCACGCAGACCGTCGTGCACCCGCTGAGCCGCTTGCTTAGACGGGCAGATGATGTTCGCACCTACATGCAGACCCGTATCCATTTCAATTCCGACACTCGTGCCATTGACATAGCCGACGAGATTGGACAAGGCCGATTCGTACTCGCTGGGCATGGGAACTTCGGCCAGCGGCAGACCGCCCCGGCTCACGGCCCAGATAGCCGCGCGTTTCGGAACTTCGGCCAGACGAGCCTTCAATTCCTCTGGAACCCCGCCCACGCTGCCGGACGCTGCATCGAGTGCGGAGCGCAGTACATTCGTCTCGCCACCGACGGCCATCGAATTCCGTGGGAAAACGATCGAGATCCGGTCGATTTCGAGTACAGCGTGATCGCGATACGTTGTCCTTACCGCACCTAAAGAACCTAATTTTCCTTGGACAGCCGTGGCGTTGAAGCGACCGGTCGCCAGGAATAAAGGCTGTTTGCCATTCCAGACTACGAGGAAACTGGAGACGTCTTTTCTGGGATCGAGGCCAATTTTTTCAGAAGCTCCATCGAGTAGCGGGAATTGGAGATCGTTCTCGTGCGCCCGGTACAGAGGAGCGACTTTCAACTTCTCCAGATCTACGCTTACGAGCGCTTTTGCATCCGGAGAGACAAACCGCTGAAATGCCGAGGGTACTTGAATGCCCGTCGCGGCATTTCGCCCGCAGCTCCCGATCACAAGGCAACCACCGGCTGCTACAACGAAGAGAGGGTAACGCACTCAGAAATTCCGTTTCTGGAAGGCGAAAACCGCGCCGGAAAGCACTACGAGCCCGAAAAGCAAAGAGGTCCATAGAGGGGCCGACCAATCGGCTTGCCGATCGAACACAATGGTCTGTTTCATGGCGTTGGCAAGGTCGAAGACTTTGGGGAAAATCCAGTACAGCGTTTTCCAGAGGCCGCGCGGCCAGCCGGGGTTGAGTACGCGCAACATAAAATTCGTTTGAGCCAGTATCGTGCTAATGAGCATTAGCGCAACGCAGACCATCATCGACAGAGCGGCACTCTCGAAAAGAACCCCGATGAGAACCACGACGCAGAGTAAGACGGCAAAGATGAACAAGCTGATTGGTATCGCCAGCAGGAAGCGTGGTTCCCAATATCCTGTCTTTAAACCGATGATGATCCAGATACTCGCAACGAGATAGACGTGATTGGTTGCGATGACTAGAACGTTACCGATGTACCGCCCGAGCAAGAGGGTCGGACGCGTGATGGGTTTTGAAAGCAGAAGCGAAATGCGTCCCGCTTCGAGCACGCTGGGAATCAATCCGGAGGAAGCGAAGATCGCCAGCAGCGTTCCCCAGATATAAAGAAATATTGAGATGAAGGAATACGAGGTAGTGACGAAGCGCCTGACATTGATCAACGAAGTAGTCGAGGCAATACCCATGATGGATATGGCGCCCTGGACCAGATCGATTTTCAGAGCAAAAAGAAAGATCGCAATGAGCAACGTCGAAAGCGCGAACAAGCCTCCGAATAACCAGCGCGCGCGTGCTTCCTGGAATGTGTCGCCGATCAGGGCGGCAAAGACGCGCATTTTGGACCCGGTTAATATCTGGCTCATGCCGCTTTCTGCGCTTCTGTTGCACGAATAAAGACGTCTTCGAGGCTGTTGACGGAACTCGACAGGTTTTCGATCAGTCCGCCGGCAGCGCGCACCTGATCGATAACCTGATTGGCTTCCTCACGGGTGGCCACATGCACTTCAACACCGTCCAGTGTGGGAACGATCGCGCTCCCAACCTGCCGTAATTTCGTCAACAGTTCCTCGCATACATGCGAGGCCGTTACGCGATAGCCTCTCCCGGCTACGAGCGCGCTGATTTTGCCTTCCAACACTAAGCGGCCGTGGTTCAAGATGGCGACATATTCGCAAAAAGCCTCGACTTCGCTGAGCAGATGAGAGTTGATGAAGACGGTCACGCCTGTTCCAGTAAGACGGTTCAGGATATCGCGAATTTCGCGCCTGCCCACCGGATCGACTCCGTCTGTGGGCTCATCCAGGATCAGCAAGTCCGGGCGATGAATAAGCGCTTGCGCCAAACCGAGACGCTGCAACATGCCTTTTGAATATTTCTTGATGCGAACATCGCCCCAGTCTTTTAAGCCGACCAGTTCGAGCATTTCTGGAATACGCCGTTTGCGCTCAGCACCGGGAAGTCCGGATAACGCAGCATAGAAATCCAGCATGCCCTGGCCGGTGAAATAGGTGGGAAATCGATGATTTTCGGGCAAGTAGCCCACCGGCCTGCGGCTTTCGGGGTGGCGTGCATCTCGACCAAACAACGCTGCCGAGCCAGCAGTCGGGTTCACGGCAGAGAGCAACATTTTGACAAACGTGGTCTTCCCCGCCCCGTTTGGGCCAAGCAGTCCGAATTTGACGGCTGTCGGGACCCGCAGGGTCAAATCCGATACTGCGTTGATTTGTCTCCCCCGCAGCCGTGATCGATAGATTTTCTCGAGACCCGACGTCTCGATCGCATACTGCGCCGTCATGTACCTTAGGATACGAGTCCACGCAAGTCTTAGTTCCCGAACGGAATGACAATCTTTCTTCGCTCATCCTTGGTGGTCGCGGCGACTGCCTGCTGCGCCTTTGCGCAAGCGAATCCTCCGTCGCAGTCCAACCAAGCGCCGGGGCAAAGCACCACTTCTACGAGCGAAGCTCCTCCGCCTCTGAAGACCACTGTTACGGTCAACGCGGCATTAACAAGCGAGTCACCCGCTTTCATCACGGTCCTGACGCAGCAACAGCTTCAAGAGACGCCTGGCAACAATTTGGACGACCGTCTTCGCCAAGTGCCTGGCTTCAGCCTGTTTCGGCGGTCGTCAAGCATCGTTGCCAATCCGACAACGCAAGGCGTGTCGCTTCGGGCAACGGGATCAAGCGGAGCCAGCCGCACTCTGGTCCTGTGGGACAGCATTCCGATAGACGATCCGTTTGGCGGGTGGGTTTACTGGGACCGTGTCGATCCGAACTTCATTAGCGAGGTTGAGATAGACCGCGGCGCCTCGACCAGCATCTTCGGCGATCGCGCCATGGGCGGCACGATTTCACTGTTCTCACCAACTGAACGCCACGAATATCTATTCGCGGACGCCCTAGCTGGAAATGACGGAACCGAAGACATATCCGGCGGTTATTCGAACCTATGGGGTCGTTGGGGGCTGACGGTTCACTCGCGCGAGTTCACAACCGACGGCTACTACATCACGCCCGAGCCTGTGCGTGGGGCCGTGGACACGAGAGCGAACGTGCGATTCGCAATGGGCGACGTGCATATCGATTATTTGGGAAGCGCGGATCGCCTGGCAATCCATATCGACGTGCTTGCGGAGGAGCGGCACAATGGGACGGAACTGACGCACAACTCCACTGGATTGGGCACTATCGGCGGAAACTATACTCACTCCTGGACCAACGACCAGGTTTCAGTTCTTGGGTTTCACACGCAAGAGCAATTTCACAGCACGTACTCGAGCGTATCGCTGAATCGAAATTCGGAAGCGCTAACGTCGCGCCAGACCGTTCCAGCCAATGACGTCGGAGGCGCGGCGTATTGGCAGCACCACGGGACAAACCAGCGCCTGAAATGGAACTCATTTGTGGGCGCGGACGCCGATGATATTCACGGCACGAGCCATGACTATTCCTACAACACTCATATCCTCACACCGAGCGGAGGAACGCTGCTGGAGCACGGAATTTTTGGCCAAGGGGACCTTGAAATCGGCGCGGTACGTTTCTTTGCAGGCATACGCCAGCAATTCACAGGCGAGCGCGGGGAGACGTTTGTCAGCCCAAACGGCGGTGTTGCCTGGGGCGCCAAGCGGTTTCGCCTTCGTGCCTCGGGATACCGAAGCTTCCGGGCGCCTACGCTCAATGAGCTTTATCGCCAGTTTCGTGTCGGCAACGTTCTGACGTTTGCAAACCCTGCCCTTGTTCCGGAGGGCCTTACTGGGGTCGAGGCTGGGGCGGATTGGGTCGGCGAGGCAACGCGGGTCTCCGTAACATTGTTTCAGAACTATCTCTCGAATCTGATCGATAATGCGACACTCTCCACCTCGCCTACTCTCATTTTGAGGATGAGGAAAAACTTTCCGACCGCTCTCTCGCGTGGCGTCGAGGTGAATTTGACACATCGTTGGCACCGATGGAATGGCGAGGCCGGATACCTGTTTGCCGATGCGCGACTCTCGGCTGGACAGCGTATACCGCAGATCCCTAAGCAGCAAGGTACGGCTCAGCTTTCTTACAACACCGGATCTACGCTGCTTTCGGCCGGCATTCGAGCATTCGGGCTTCAGTTCGATGACGATCTCAACCAGTTCAAGCTCCCTGGCTATGCTGCCGTTGAGTTTGCGGCCGAGCAGCACCTTACGAAGAGGCTGTCGGCAGTCGCCAGCATTGAAAACCTGCTCGACCGTACCTACCTGGTGGCGCTCACGCCGTCCCCGAATACGGGCGAGCCGAGGCTTTGGCGGGTGGGCCTGCGCTGGAGCGGATCGATCAAATAGCTCTGAGTTACCCTCCGCCCGGCCTGAACGAAAGAGTGATCAAGCGGAGCGTTTGAGCGTCTAATTTCTGCAGAGGTGGCAAAGAAAAGCCTGCGAGGAGGACCCGATGGATGCGATTCCGCTTCCCTTCTATGAAGTAGTTCCTCTTGATGAAATTGCGCCTGGAGTCAGGGGTGTGCGCATTCTCTTTGTGAATGTGTTCGCTCTCAGTACGCCTGCAGGCGGCTGGGTATTAATCGACACCGGGCTGTACTTGTCGGCTGGAAAAATCAAGCACTGGGCCGAAGGACATTTCGGTAAGGGGACCAAACCCGAGGCGATCATTCTTACCCACGGCCATTTTGACCATGTGGGCGCGGTGAAGGATTTGCTCCAGGAGTGGAACGTGCCGGTATACGCGCACCCGGACGAATTTCCCTTCTTGACCGGGCATGCAAAATATCCTCCGCCGGATCCAAGCGTGGGCGGAGGGTTGATGGCTGTCATGTCGCCTCTGTATCCGCGGACGTCCGCAGACCTGGCGAATCGCGTGCAGCCGCTTCCGGTGGATGGCTCTGTTCCTGCTCTTGCGGATTGGCGCTGGCTGCACACGCCGGGGCATGCGCCCGGTCACGTGTCGCTCTACAGGGCGGAAGACAAAGTCCTTCTGCCCGGAGACGCATTCTGCACCACGAAGCAGGAATCGTTTCTCGCTGTGGCAAAACAGAAGCCCGAGTTACATGGGCCGCCCGCTTATTACACGCCGGATTGGACGGCGGCCGGAGCCTCGGTGCTCCAGCTAGCCAAACTTTGTCCCCGGACAATCGCACCGGGCCATGGGTTGCCTATGTGTGGCGATGAAGTTGCAGATCAGCTTGAACGATTGGCGATCAACTTCGATCACTTCGCCCTGCCCGAGCATGGCAAATACGTTCACAAAGAAGCGGCAGTCGGGTAAGAGACTAACACAACACGGAATTACCCGAACGATGTGCGGCAGAGCCGGGTATTGCGGTGGACGCCGATTTGCACATGGCTGAGATTCGCCGCAGACGAAGGCGGTTCTCGGTTATCCGGTCGCCGCCGCGTTGAGGAGCCTGACCTTTCATAAGGACGGCACTCTGACCGTTAACTCGCAGGACAAGGCTGCCAGTGGTAGCGCGCGGATGTGGCTAGCACGAATCGCTGCTGATCTCGCTCAACTCGAGGAGGTGGGCGGCGGGATTCAGCAGATACCGCGTACCCGGCCATTCGCATTCCCTTGTGGTTTGGTTCGACGGCGATTTTTCCGAACGCGCAGCACGTCTTGACAGCCCCCCAAGGCGGCGAGGCTGAAAACTATTACGGTGCGATTGGGAGCGGCATTTTGGGAGAATTTTCGAGTTTACACAATGACCTGAATCGTATGGAGTTCGGCTTCGTAGAGTGAGGAGCCGCCGGATGTCCTTACTCACTTCCCAAACTCGAGATGGAGACGCAGTGAGGTAACCCACACGGGTCCACGATCGCGGTTGTACGCCGGGTTTACGATCCGCTGCAAATCCAACGTCGTAAAAACTCCCTGAGCGAGTCGGGCGCTGTAATAGCTCTCCCAGGCGTATTCGGGTCCGTAGGTAAGCCGGCCGTCGCCGATGATAAAGTCCAGGCCACCGGCGGCGAGATACTGTGCGTGGACGGCTGATAACCCTCCGGCCGTAAAAGCAGTTGCCGCTGTGTCGAAGTGACGATGCCAACGCGTTCCAGTGACCGATACCCCGCCTTCGGCGAGCCGATCCATGGCCGTAAATGCAAACGATTCAGTTTTTCCGTCATTCCAGCCAAGCCTGGAGAAGATGCCGATATCCGTCGTAATCTCTTGCTCCATGTTTAGACCTGCAGCCATATTTCAGTCGGCCGATCTGGCGGGTGGCAGTTATATCCGGCGTCGTTCCGGTTTGGCGCGCGAGCTTCAGCGCTTCCTGGTAGCTGCCGGAATCGGTATGCAGCAGGAAACCAAGCGCCCGAACAGCGCCTGCATGCCGCCCACAGCGAACCGCCGCTCGGCTTCAAACATGTCGCCGCGATCGCGAAGAATTCTGCGATCGAAGTGCTTCGCCATTCGCAACTTTCGGCTCGAATGCGCTCGCATAGCGCCACGACCAGTTCTTGGTGTGCAGCTCGTGATACCAGCCCCAGGTATATCCGCGCGTATCTGCCGGATAGTCCCAAGCGCCGTTGTACATGACAGCCCAACCCATGAACTGCGTGCGGGGATCGTGGCTGTAACGGTTGTTATCGAAAAAGTCGGTCACGGTAAACCGCCCGACGACCACCGTGTAGCGATTCACGGGCGGTCGCCGGCGAGTTGATTCTCCTCGCTGTCGAATGATTCGCCGTTCCGAGCCCCAACCGAAATCGTGCTGAATGTAGGCACGCGCGAGATACGGCTTGGGAGTCGCGCCGGAAACGCGCGGCAGTTCTCCATTCGGGAAGTTCGCTATCCCGGTTACATTGCTGAATCCTCGACCGCCGGCCAATTCCGGATCAACGTAGATCTGTGTGTTATCGGCTAACCGATATCCGAGAAACAGAGTGCTGGTCAGAGAACCGCTGGTCTCCAGAACGTTTTCCAGGCTGTTGGGGCCCTGATACGGTGAATGGAACGTTCCGTGATATTGGCCAATGACCGTGCTCTGCCAAAACACGTTCCAACGCCGTGCGGGCTCCGTTTTCGGCGGAGGACTCGCCTCTTTCCCGTGCGGTACTTGCCCACCTGGTGGCACAGGAGTTCCAGGCGGTTGTTGAGCAGGTTGCGCTTCTTGCCCGCAGCACGCGAGGGCGAAAGCCACGAGGAGCGCAGCGAGCACGGCCATCTGTCCATGGTGACATCCGTTTGCAACAGAAGGATGAATTCGGCCGCCGCGCCCGGGTTCAGTCTATTGGCCCGATTGGCTGGTCGATATGGCCTTGCTCTGGTCTAGATACGAACTTACGGAATTTTTATCAATAACAAAGGCGCCTGTATCTACGAACGTCGGGATAGGCGAGGCTGGGTCCTGAATCCAATTCTTGGTCAGCGGCATGGTCAGATGATGGTGCACGTCATCCAGCAGCTTGGTGCCGTAATAAGCCATTGTGAACGGTTTCTGCGCAATGGTTGCTGAGATGACGCCCTTCTGGATTAAGTCTGTCGTGCGCTGGTCTGAGTCCATTCCAACGACAACGACCTTGCCCGTCATGTTTTCTCTACTCACCACTTCGCCGACTTCAGGGCCGCTGATCGCTTCGAGACAAACGAATGCGTCGGGTTTATTCTTGCCATCGATCATCCTGCGAGTGGTATCGAAAACCACGGTCGGATCGCCCCTCATATCGATCACGTCGGTAATCTTTATTGCGGGATGTTCAGCGAAAGCATCCTGGTAGCCGTGCAGACGGTCCTTCAAGTTCTGCTGAGCCGGCATGGTGAACACGACCACGTTGCCCTTCCCGTTCAAGAGCTTTGCGGTCAAGTCGCCCCCGAGCGTGCCGGCGTTGTAGTTGTCGGTTCCAACAAAAAATAGCCGTTTACTATCAGGAGCGTCGGAGTCGATCGTGACCACCGGAATGCCCTGCTGCAGCGCCGAATTGATATCGGGAGTCAACAAAGTAGCATCAGCGGCTGAAACCAGAATGCCGGTGGGCTTCCGGCCGACAGCGCGCTGAAACTCGTCATGCTCGGCTTTCGGGTCGTAACCGTCAGGACCTACCATTTCAGCCTTGACCTTCATCTCATTGGCGGCATGGTTCAGGCCTCCCAAGGCAGTTTGCCAGTAGGGAATTTTTGTATTGGTGGCCACTAAGATGTATTTTTCGGATGGATCATGTGGTGAGCTGGAGCATCCGATCATCGAAAAGAACGCGGCGGGAAGAAGCGCCGCAATCAGTGCTCGGTGAACTGTTCGCATTTCGTCTACCTAGCGCGGGAGTATATCACGCGTTTGCGGGAAGCCGCACTGCAGTGGTGCAAACATGACCCGGCAAACGGGCGAGTACAGGTAGAATTAACGGAAAATTATGTCCTATCAGGAGACATGTGGTTCGGGGCGGCCCGTTCGCGAGGGAGCTGTATCCGGATTCCTGCACGAGCCAGAGAAGCCAACGCGCAAGGGGCTGGTCCTGACCCATAGCGCGGGCGGCAACTGCCGGACTCCGCTCCTGGTGGCAGCTGCTCGCGTATTCTGCCACTCAGGATACGTTGTTCTGCGGTGTGATCTCGCGTTTCGGCAACGCCGCGCCTTCGGTCCACCGTTTCCCAACATGGCAGAACAAGACCGCGCCGGGTTACAGGAGGCTGTGGCGTGGATGCGGGGCTTTGGGCTGACGCAGGTCTTTTTAAGCGGACACTCGTACGGCGGCCGCCAAGCCAGTCTCTTATGCGCGGCCGAGCCAGGATTATGCGAAGGACTGCTCTTGCTTTCATACCCACTACATCCACCGAAGAAGACTGCCGAATTGCGTACCGCACATTTTCTCCAGCTCAAAACGCCCGTGCTGTTCGTACACGGAACCAAAGATCCGTTCGGCTCGATAGAGGAAATGCGCTCCGCGCTTCAACTGATTCCGGCAAGGAAGCAACTCATCGAAATACAGGATGCCGGACATGATCTGCATCGAGGCGATCTCGATGTCGTCGATATTGTCAACCGCTTCGAAAGATGTTCTTAAAGGCACTACCTAGCGACACCCTTTGCGCATCGGGCGATGCGACAATCTCTACTTTTGAGGGCCAGCGCGTTGTTATACTCGGGTTGTTTCCGAGGCTCGCTGGAGTGGCGGAACTGGCAGACGCACCGGACTCAAAATCCGGCGACCTTCACTGGTCATGAGGGTTCGACTCCCTCCTCCAGCACCATTTATCGCGGTCAGGAACGCGGGTGCCGCGCCTCAGTCCTGGGTTACTTTAGAAAGCGTATGCGCGTGCGCTTGCCTCTTCCGGTTCTGATCTCATCGACGTTGCTGCTCGCACACGTAGCACTCGCGCGCCCCAAGGCGCTGTTCTACCTGACAGATAAGCCTGAGTCGATCGAGTCCTTCGTCGCGCATGCAAACAAAATCGACATTGTGGTTCCCACCTGGTACTCAGTCGATGCCTACGGCCTGGTCTGGGGCGGTCCCGATCCGCTGGTGATGGAGGTAGCGCGGCGGCAGCACGTTCCGGTGATGCCGATCGTGGTGAATCCGAGTTTCAACCAGGAGATGTTCCACAATTTTCTGACGAACTCGGGCGCCGAAGACCATCTTGTGGCTGCGCTGATCGCCGAATGCAAGAAGAACGGCTATATCGGATTTCAATTTGACTTTGAAAATGTTTTCTGGACGGATCGAACGCTGTTGACGAAGCTCGTAGAGCGCGCAGCGACCGCACTGCACGCCGCTGGCTTGCAGCTCTCGATTGCGACCGTTCCGAATGCCCCAGGTTATCCCGGAACGGGCGGGTTTGCTCATTGGATTTACGAGAATTGGCGCGGCGCGTACGATTTACAGGCACTCGCAAAGTTCGCCGATTTGATTTGCCTGATGACGTACGACGAGCACACCCGCTACACTCCGCCGGGTCCGGTGGCGGGCTATTCCTGGACGCTCAAAAACCTGAACTATGCGCTACAGTTTGTGCCGAAGGAAAAGCTCTCTTTGGGTATTCCCGTCTATGGTTATCGTTGGTTCGCGGGGGATCCCGGCAAAGAGAATCGGCCGTCGATTTCAGCAGCCAGCATTGGATCGCCCGAAATCCAGCAGATCGTCGCCACGTATCATCCGCACGTCGAGTGGGACCCGGAGGACCGGACATCCTGGTTTTACTTCTATCGCGATTCGATGCGGGAGTGGGTGTTCTATACCGACGCTCGAACATTCGAGGCCCGGCTGAAATTAGTCGCTGACGGAGAATTGCAAGGCTTCTGCTCGTGGGTGCTGGGGGAGGAAGACCCATTGATCTGGAGCGTGTTGCCCGCGCATTGAAGGCTGCTCTTAAGGAGCAGTCTCCGTTGGGGTGCAAGCCGGACCAATACCTGGATTGCTTGGCTCATAGTAGTAGCCGTGCCACAGCACGGTTCCGTTAAGGGCAGCTCCGGACCAGACTGTCAGGTGGATGCCGTCATTGCCGCTGCAGGCGCGGAATGTTTCAAATTTTCCGTTCTGATCGAGGTCTGCCTGCACGTTATTATTCGCTCCGGTCGTGAAGGGAGCGGAGGTGCCTGTGACCGCCGTGAGCGGAGTGAGTTTCGGCAGGTTAGAATCGGGCGGAACTTGGAGGTTGTAACTTGTGAGGGCCGGATCCAGGTCCTTGCCGGTTGGGCAGACACTGTTCGAGGGACCTGCGACGCTTACCTGCGTGACACTCTGCGGCGGGAGGGGTGCAACCAGCGTGATCGGCGTGCCGGGAGCCAGATTAGCGTTAGCAATCGCAATGCACGTCCTGGCGCCGGTTACGACGGCAACGCCGATTCGAGGTGTATAGTTCGCCGATGCTGGATTGAGCGAAGCTGTTCCGGTTTGAGTATTCTTGCGACTACAGGACCCGGCGAGGAGGAGAGCAGCCAGAAGAGGAAGCGTTTTCAT
The DNA here is from genome assembly GCA_963722935.1 of uncultured Acidobacteriaceae bacterium. Taxonomy (GTDB): domain Bacteria; phylum Acidobacteriota; class Terriglobia; order Bryobacterales; family Bryobacteraceae; genus Bog-105. Next base: position 1,778,671 of record CAVROY010000008.1, read on the forward strand.
CTTGGGGGAAGGCGCACAGCGCTCATCCGATGGGACGCAAACCGCCAGACTTCATTTCGCTCGCGGGCGGTGTTAGGATCTATGCTTTGGAATCCTGTGCTTCTTCACCTTGTGCGGCTTCACATGAGCCGGATAAGCAGGTGCAGGCACTACTGTTGGGCCCGCCAACAGCGCGATAGCGAAGATAAAAGAGAGTTTCATTTGCCGAACTCGCTATTGTATTATTCGGCCAGAAATCGCGATCTCTTTAGCGCCTAATACCGATAGTGGTCGGGTTTATAGGGGCCTTCGACCGGTACACCCAAGTAATTCGCTTGAGCAGGTGTAAGTGTGGTGAGCTTCACGCCAATCTTTTCGAGATGCAGCCGCGCGACCTCCTCATCGAGTTTCTTAGGCAGCGTGTAGACTCCGATTTTGTAAGTATCCCGGTTCTTCCACAGATCGATCTGGGCGAGCGTTTGGTTGGAGAAGCTGTTGCTCATGACGAAGCTGGGATGGCCCGTGGCACAGCCAAGGTTGACCAATCGCCCTTCCGCCAGTAAGAAAATGCTGTGCCCATCGGGAAAGCTGTACATGTCAACTTGCGGTTTGATATTCGTCCGCTTGACACCTTTCTCGGTATTGAGACGGTCGACCTGGATTTCATTATCGAAGTGCCCAATATTGCAGACGATGGTTTGATCCTTCATGTAGCGCATGTGCTCGAGCGTGATGATGTCGAGATTCCCGGTGCACGTGACGTAGATATCGCCGCGACCCAGAGTGTCTTCGATGGTCGTCACCTCGAAGCCCTCCATAGCACCTTGCAGCGCATTGATTGGATCGATCTCGGTAACGATAACCCGCGCGCCCATGCCGCGCAGCGAATGCGCGGAACCCTTACCTACGTCGCCGTAGCCGCAGATTACAGCAACTTTGCCGGCAACCATGACATCCGTCGCGCGCTTGATTCCGTCGGCAAGGGATTCGCGGCAGCCGTACAAATTGTCGAACTTCGATTTCGTAACCGAGTCATTCACATTAATCGCCGGAACCAGCAGTTTGCCCGCTTCTTGCATCTTGTAGAGGCGGTGTACACCCGTCGTGGTCTCCTCAGAGACTCCGCGCCACGCCTTCGCAATGTTGTGCCAGCGCTTCGGGTTGTCCTTGTGAATTCTTTTGAGCAGATCCTTGATGACGGTCTCTTCATGGCTGGACGAGGGAGTATTAACCCAATCGCTCCCTTGCTCCAACTCATAACCCTTGTGGATGAGGAGCGTGACGTCACCGCCATCGTCCACGACGAGTTCAGGACCGTTTCCATCGGGATGACTGAGCGCCTGGTAAGTACACCACCAATACTCTTCGAGGCTTTCGCCTTTCCAGGCAAACACGGGAACGCCTGAAACGGCAATGGCGGCGGCTGCGTGATCTTGCGTAGAAAAAATATTGCAGCTCGCCCAACGGACATTCGCCCCCAGATCGGCAAGAGTCTCGATCAAGACTGCCGTCTGAATGGTCATGTGTAGCGATCCGGTCACACGGACGCCTTTCAGCGGCTTTTCCGGCGCGTATTTTTCGCGAATCGCCATCAGGCCGGGCATTTCATGCTCGGCGACCGAAATCTCTTTGCGGCCCCAGTCGGCGAGCCCTAAATCGGCTACCTTGTATTCGGCCGCAGTGCTATTGACAGTCAGCGTTCCCATTTCTACCTATCATACGGGAGAACCGGTCAAAATCTTCAGGGTTAACGGCCGGTAGTCGGCAAGGGTTCGACACTCACGTTGTAGACAGCCGCGTATCCCAGCGCGACGACGCTTACGAACATCATTAGCACTTCGCTATCCCCCAGGTTGTACTCCGCGAGACCGCCAACCAGAACGGCAATAATGACGGCGATGGTTGCGTGCAGAGCGAAGAGCTGCTGTGAGCGCGCAGGCCCGGATCGAAAGAGAGCACGTGCGCAGTCCCAGACTGTGAGGCCGATAAACCAGAGCACAAAAAGCAGAGCCGGGAGACCCCGTTCCGCGGCATATTCCACGTAATCGTTGTGCAGATGCCCGTAGTACCCAGGGGGAAGCGGACGGCGAACGTCGCGAGGAACGTAGGCGTTGAAATTGCGGCCGATTTCCTCTGGCCCAACTCCGAACCATGGGTGACTCTTGATCATTTCCATCCCTGTCCGGAAAGTCACAACGCGAAACCGGTTCGAATCCGTGTCGCCGTGAGGAGTGATAAGCGACTCCACGCGGTCGCGAGTGCCTGCCGGGGCGACAGCAAACGCCAGCGCCAGCACGACAGGAATGACGAGCGTCATCTTAGGACGCCAGAACCAGACCAAATACAGAACAGCGGGAAGCGTGGCAACCCAGATGCTTCGATCCCAGCTCAGCAGGATTGCGGTGGCAAGAATCGCTATCGAGCCGTAGGCCCAAACGGGCATTCGACGATCGGAAAACAGCCACTGCGCCAGCACGATCGAAAGGACGGCAAGTTCAAGGGCGCCGAACGTTAACCAATGGCTTTCGAAACCGGTGATCCGCCTGCCGACGTATGTGACGTAGAAGTTTTCGCCTGTGTGGCGGGCGTGTTCGTATTTGGAAATGAACTGCACGAGCGACCAGGCGCCTGAGGCCGTCGCTGCGGCCGTCCAGGCAATAACCAGATAGAAAACCTTAGCGAACTGCCGGACAAAAACACCATAAAGCAAGGGGATGAAAAGAAACACGAAGAATTTTCGGATCTGTGCCCGGCCCCCCCAAGGGTCGGGTGAAACCGCGTCGGCAAGAACTGTCCAGACAAAAAATCCTGTCAAGGGAATCCAGATTCGAGGAAATTCGAGTTTGTGCCGGAACAGGATCAGCAGAAGAGTTCCGGCGCCGAGCAGGATTTGGCTACCCGCGATCGAAATGTGGATGAGCGCCGCCGCTGCGATGGCAATCGCGAGGAGGATGCGATTCCTGGATGCCTCGCTCCCGAGCATGAAGGCACCAGTATGACAGAATGAAAGGCGAAAACCCCAGCTATGCAGTTGTATTTGCTTAGGCATGGAATCGCCGAAGAAAACGCAACGAGCGGCAGAGACGCCGACCGTGGCTTGACTGCGGACGGGCGGAGGAAAGTTCGTCAGACGTTAGAAGCGGCAGCCGATGCCGGCGTCGAGTTAACCCTGGTTCTAACGAGTCCTCTGAAGCGAGCCGTACAAACGGCCGAAATCGCGCAACAGGTACTTAAATACAAGGGCGAACTGCTGCGGAGCCCGGCACTGACGCCAAGCTCTCCGGTCGAGCAGGCTTGGGACGCAATACGCGCTCACCGGCGTGAAGCGTCGTTACTGCTGGTCGGACACAATCCACTTTTCAGCGAATTAGCAAGTTATCTGCTCGGATCGAAAGAGATTCAAATCGATTTCAAAAAAGGCGCTCTGTTACGCATCGATTTAGAGAGCTTTCCCGCACACCCTAAAGGGGTCTTACGCTGGCATTTAAGTCCAAAGCTGGCTGCAGACCGCGTCTGACGCGAGGTCATATTCCAGCGTCTATGATGTATTTGGGTCTTCGATGAGTTGTTTCTACGCGCAGGGTCGTTTTGTACGCGTGCGCAATTTATTCGTGTGTGTGCTGATGCTCGCGCGGTTGGCGAGCACGCAGACCCCGACTACGCAGACCAGCCCGAATCAAAATTCCGAAAGAAAGATTGCACCCGGCGAGCCAGACCCATCCGCAATCAGCTCACAGGGTTCCTCTGCGCCCCAAACGCCAGCACCGCAGAGTAGCCGGCCCATGACCGATACCCAGCAGAACCCGGCACCGAATCCAGCCGGACCACAAACTCCAGTGGAGTTTGAATCGCATGGCCTGACATACGAGGCATTGACGAGGAACGGAATCACCGTAATGTTCGCGTCGCTGCCTCCGCACATCAAGGATTTCAATATTATTCAGATCACTATCACGAACGGCTCGCTTGTATCATGGACCGTCAAGCCCGCCGACTTTACATTCGTGCGACCCGATGGCACCGTGCTCCAAGCAATTTCTGCCGACGATGTGATCGAGTCGCTGCTCGAGAGAGCGAGCCGGAACGACGTCATTAAGCTGCAGCTTATGTACGAGGACAGCATCTACGCGCTGTCCAATTTCCGATCGACGAACGGGTATGAAAAGCGCCGCGAAGCGGCTATGGCTCAGTTTGTGAAACCCGGTTTTAAGGCGGCAGCGGCTGCATCCGCGATTACGCTTGTTCCTACCAAGCTGAAACCCGGCGATAGTACCGACGGCGCCATTTTTTTTGAAACTCGTACAAAGGAGAAAAGTCTGGGGCCGGGACGGCTGATTAGCCACACATGCGGAGAAACGTTTGAATTCGTGGTCTATTCGGAGGTCAAACTCCGCTAGTGTCTGAGCCTCCGGAACGGTCTACTCCCGCATCATTCATCGACCTACATGCACATACGACCGCTTCCGACGGGACGCTAACACCCGCGGAACTGGTTGGCATGGCCCAGAAACGCGGGTTGAGTGCGCTGGCAATTACCGATCACGACACGTTTGCCGGGTTCGACGAGGCTCTCCCCACAGCACAAGCCGCCAATTTCGATCTGGTATGCGGAATCGAGCTGAATTCGCGCCTGGGTTTATCGAGTAAGCAAGAACGTCGAACCGTGCATTTGCTCGGATACTGGCCAGTCAAGCCAGCTTCTCCAGAATTCCGCGAATGGCTGGAGAGCGAGCGGCAGGACCGCAGAAATCGGAACAAAAGGCTGGCGGAACTGCTGCAAGCTCGCGGCGTTGAGATTACTCTTGCCGAGGTGGAGGCGCGCGGGCGCATCCTTGCCGGACGAGTTCACTTTGCACGGATCCTGATTGAGAAGGGATATGCTCGCAGTCACGAAGATGCCTTTCGACGTTATCTCGGGGAAAATGCACCGACGTATGTGGAACGGCAGAGCCGGGCCCCGGAAGAGGTCGTCGGGAAGATTCGTTGGGGCGGCGGCATCCCGGTGATAGCGCATCCCATTCGCCTGGCGTTGTCGCGCGATCGCGAGCGGGAAATATGTGTGGAGTTGAAGGATGCGGGATTGATGGGACTCGAGGTTTATCATTCCGAGCACTCGCCAGAACTGCAGGCGCATTACCGGCAGCTTGCCGAAGAGCTAGATCTGCTTGCGACCGGAGGCTCCGATTTTCACGGCGCAGCCAAGCCGGCGGTGGAGTTGGGAACGGGTGTAAACGGAAATCTGCGGGTACCGCGCGATTTTCTGCAGAGAATGCGTCAACGCGTACAATGAGGCGTGTCTGATGTCCTGCCCAGACTCCGATTCAATCTGGATTTCATGCCGTCGGCCGATGCGGCGCGGCCGGGCCTGATCATTCGCGATCCGTACCAATATTCCGGGGCCACGTTGATTGTGCCGCCACCGCTGGTGCAAGTGCTGGAGTGTTTCGATGGCGAGCAATCCACGATCGATCTGCGGTCCGAGCTAGTGCGGATCACCGGAGAAATTCAGGTAGGCGATCTCGAGAAACATCTCTTCGATTCGCTGAATGAAGCTGGTTTCCTGGACAACGACCGCTATCACGACATGAAATCTCGACGTGAGTCGGAGTTTGCGCTAGAGCAAACGCGCCCGGCTGTTTTCTCGGGCTCCGCGTATCCCGAGAACGCCGGCAAATTGTCCGAATTGTTGGATGGTCGCATCGGGCGCGCGCGCGGAGATGCGGGCATAATCGCCATAGCTGCTCCGCATGCGAGCCCCGACGCCGGATGGGAAACGTACAGGGCGGCGTACCAGGCGCTTCCGTCGCGTGACGTGGCCAACAATCGTACATTCATCGTGCTTGGCACGTCGCACTATGGGGCACCAGACCGGTTTGGGCTGACTCGCAAACAGTTCGTGACCCCTTTCGGTGTTTCACAAACGGATCTTGGATTGGTTGACGAATTGGAGCGCGAGGCAGCCGATGCTATCCGCATGGAAGATTACTGCCACGCCGTCGAACACTCGATCGAGTTTCAGATCGTGTTTCTTCAATATCTTTATGGTGCGGCCGTGCGCATTTTGCCAATCCTGTGTGGACCATTCGTCAAGAGCATTTACGAGGGCGGGATGCCCGAAGACAGTGTGCATCTGGCGCGTTTTTTCGATGCGCTGGGAAATATCGCGGCGCGTGAGGGCGAGCGGCTTTTCTTTGTGATCGGAGTCGATATGGCACATATGGGCCCGCGCTATCACGACCGCGCACCGGTGACTGCCAATTCGGGCGAGATGCTCCAGGTCCAAGCAAGAGATCGGGGACGAATTGAAAGAGTTTGCGAAGGAGATGCGCTGGCCTACTGGTCCTTGGTGCAGGAAAAGCACGACGATCTGAAGTGGTGCGGGGCTTCGCCGATCTACACCTTTCTCAAGGCCCTGCCCGCAGCGCGCGGCGAACTAAACCACTATCATCAGTGGCAAATCGATCCGCATAGTGTCGTTACCTTTGGAGCAATGCACTTTAGAGGGTAATGCCCGCGCGACGCGCGCGGAATCTCTACTGCGCTCCCCCGCCCCACCAATATCCTGGCCTGGAGCGAATTTTCAGGCCCGGACGATCTACCACGACTTTGATGATGTGGAAGCCAGGCTCGCTTTTGTCGTTCGGATTGTAGCTAAGCAGATACTGGCTGTTCAGATCCGCGCCGATGTCGCTGATTGCGGTTGAGAGCGTTCTTAACGTCGCAAAATTGTAAATGCGGCCGCCCGTGAAATAGGAAAATGCTTCGGCGGGGTTCTTCTTGAAGAGATCGTGAATTGCGCGAGCAATAGGCGGTACGCCATTCAAGACATTTCCATCTTCCTGCTGAATTACATTCGTCTCGGTTCTTGGACCTTGGCTCCCCGCTATATTCGGCAACGCTTCCGGTGGAATGCCCCCGTTGGGCGGCCTGGGGTAATCTGGCTTCTTCAATAAAGCGGTGAGGGCGCGCGAAATATCGATTGCGTAAATAAGCACGTTATCGAATTGCGTATCGCGAATCGTCTCCTGAAGGCGAGATTCGCTTCCCTTATCGATGTTGCGGCTTATGAGGATAATGACCCGCCGGCGAACGTTCCGCGGATCATGGCGCTTCAGCATTCGATCCGCGTCGAGTACCGCGTCGATCAGGCGTGCGCTGCTGGATCCGGCCGTCAGCTTGTGCGTCGCGTCGTCCAGCTTGTCCGGATCGCTTGTGAAATCCTGCAAATGTTGAAGGCGATGATCGAATGCGAGAACGGCCACGTCTCCGTTTTCGCCGGTGACGAGCCCATGAAATAGAATACCGATCTGCTTTAGCTCCGGAAGCACCGGCTCAATTTCAGAATTAGCCTGGACAGCAAGCACAACCGATACGGGTTGTTCAGTATATTCCGCGTTCACCTTTTGCAGCTTGCCGTTGTCGTAAACCTCGAAATCCTTTGCAGACAAGCCGGTAACGTATTGGCGTTCATCCGGATTGAAAACCGAAGCAGGAACAAGGACGTTTTGTATCGTCACCCCTGTAATTGTCCCCACCGATGGTGCAGGCACATCAGTCGCCGAGTTGCTAGGGCCGGGTGTAGGTTCCGCACCGTTGGCGGGCGGCTTCTCAGGCGCAGGACCAAGCTGACCAGGCTGCGGAGGCGGCCCAGGCGGGAGCTGGCCGGGCGGCAAGGTCTGGGCTGAACCCAATGTCGCCATTGCCGCAAGCAGCCCGAGAAAAGCGAATGGCTTCATACGTCCTGAGATGTTTCCGCTTCTTTATGAGTTTCCACTACCGTCCTTAGTTTCTCACCTGGTTCATGTGCCGTGCGACCTTGCAGGAGATCGATCACATGCGATACGAGGGTTTCGACTGCGCTGAGCGAATGCAACGCGCCGCGCGGCGACCCCGGAAGGTTGATGATCAGCGATCGCTTTCGTGTACCGGCAAGGGCGCGCGACAGAACGGAGAACTTCGTTTGTTGCAGTCCATTTGCCCGCATGAGCTCGCCGATGCCAGGGAGCTCCCGTTCGAGGATGCTGCGTGTCGCTTCCGGAGTCACATCGCGCAGAGCGACCCCTGTACCACCTGTGGTCAGGATGAGGGAAGCAGCCGAAGTGTCCGTCCAAGTTCGGAGCTGGGCTGCAATAGCATCTTCGTCATCCGGGGCGATCTCCGCGTCAACAACGCTCCAGTTCAGCTGTTCGCATCGTTCTCGCAGGGCCGGCCCTGAGAGATCCCGAGCAGTGCCTTGTGCGGCGGAATCGCTAATGGTGAGAATCGCCACTGTAATCATTTCAAGCGCTTGCTTCGTTGGTATGTTCCCGACTTCCCGCCGCTTTTTTCCATCAGATGAAGCTCGCGAATCTCAATCGCTTTATCCAGAGCTTTGGTCATGTCGTAAATCGTCAACGCGGCAATCGCGGTGGCGGTCATCGCTTCCATCTCGACGCCGGTCCTGGCGACAGTAGCAGCCGTCGCAATTACTTCGATCCCATCCTCTGCGATTCGAAAGTCAACGGTTATATGAGAAAGCGGTAATTGGTGGCAAAGCGGGATTAGATCGGCTGTTTTCTTTGCGGCGCTTATGCCTGCGATTCGGGCTACTTCAAGCGGATTTCCCTTGGCATTCGTTGGAAGGGCGTCGATCACGGCGCTTGACATGGCGACAAAAGCACGGGCGGTCGCCCGGCGTTCCGTGACTGTTTTTTCGCCGATATCCACCATCGCGGCACGACCGGCCGAATCGTAATGTGAAAGCCGCTTCTTCATAGTTTGGGCATGACTCGAATGGAATCTCCCATGTCCCAGCTTTCCCGATCATGATCCGCTACCAGGAACACGTTGGCTTTGGCGAGCGCCGGTACATCGCTCGAGCCCTGCCAGGGAAGATGGCGAAGATGCTCGCCGTCCGCGCTGAGGCGGGCCGGAAGAAAGCGAGTGAGCCCCGGTTTGTGACGAAATGGCGTCTCAAAACGAGCAGAGAGAAGCGGCAAAATGGGATCGGCTTGACCGGCAAGCAACTCGACTGCGGGCCGGGCGAAAAGCTGGAATGTGACAAGCGTTGAACCCGGGTTGCCCGGCAGCCCAAACACCGGCTTCTCGTTTAGCGTGCCAAACGCGGTTGGTTGACCCGGTTGCACCCGTACTCGCTCAAATTGGAAATGGACGCCCAAGTCGCGGAGAACAGGTTTAACGAGATCGTATTTACCTGCGGAGACCCCGCCGGTTACCAACAGCATGTCGGCTCTCAAGCCCTCCTCGAGCAGCGGGCGCAGGGCGTCTTTTGTGTCTCGAGCAACGGGCAGCATTCGGATCTCGCCGCCCGCGGCGCGAACAAGAGCTGCGAGCATATACGAATTTGAATTGCGAATCTGGTGCGGCGCTGGGATCGCCGGGAGTTCCACAATTTCATCTCCGGTTGCAAGAATGGCGATCATCGGGCGCGACATAACGGAAACTGTCGCTAAGCCTGCCATAGCCAGGGCCGCGATATGGCTTGCATCCAGGCGCACGCCTTCGGAAACCAGCGTGGAGGCCCGTGGCGCTTCCGCGCCCTGCGCATTGATGAACTGCCCAACTTCGGCGGAATGGTCGATTCGCACCTGAGCGTCGAGACGCGACGTGTGCTCAATCATCACAACCGCATCAGCTCCTTCCGGAACGGGCGCTCCCGTCATGATCTCGAGCGCTTCTCCATCCGCAAGTGGCGCCTCTTCCGGCTGACCGGCGCGAATCTCTCCGCGAATACGGAGAACGCCGGGAAGATTCTTCGCCTTCACCGCAAATCCATCGCGGAGCGAGCGCTGAACCGTGGGGTAGTCCCGGTCCGCCGTCACGCTTTGGGCCAGAACGCGGCCGTGCGCCTCTTCCAGAGGGACGAATTCGGATCGCCGGGCGGAAGTCAGCCCGCGAACGGTCTCGATGACCACGCGACGCGCTTCCTCAAATTCGAGGGCGGGTTTTCGAGCAGGTTCCGGCACCCTTAGGATTCTACAATCAGAGCGGCGGATCGAGTGGCTCAACCAGATGGCGGATCACGCGAACACCGGCTTCTTCTAACCGATTCGCGTCGGAAGCGGATTCCGCGCCCGAGACTCGCTCACTACCCGCCTCGGTTTGGATGAAGAGGAACGGACAATCGCGCATTTCCGGGCCGCCGAAATGACAGCCGTAATTGTCTAACGAGTTTTTCGGATAATATTCAGCTCTCCGAATGTGTTCGGATCGAAGGAGGGTACCCGTGCTGAGCCGAATTTCAGGCATATCTCAGCTACATAGATCAGGGTTCGGATTCCGCTGTGTGCGTTTCGCCTGTGTCGGCCGCCCAATCGTCGGGTGGGACCCCGCCGACATTCGTCAATCCGAGCCGGCCGTCTGTCGGCTGCATAATCTCTACCCCGTCATAATCGCCAAGCTCACGCTCGACGTCGAAATTGTCACTCTCGCGGTGACGGATCGAGCTTGTGGCGCCAAAGGTTGTGGGATCGGCGGTTGGGTGGGCGGGACCTGAGCCCGTTTCATCCGGGCGGGCTACGTTATCGCCTGTATCGGCACGATCACCACGCTGAATGCTGCTGTCATTGGGACCCATACCTCCTGGACCCTTGCCGCAGAAGTTTGTTTCTTCGAGTGAAAGCGTTCGGCTAGAGCGGCGTCTAAAGTGATAGAACTAGAGAACGTGTCTCGCTGGATCGCGCATTTACGCCCGATGAGCGCGGCAGCCGTCCTTCTGAGCGTCTGTGCGGCTGCCCAGGTTCCCGAAAGGACAACCGACCCTCCTCCGGCTCCCAGCGCAGCCGACCAGCAGAAACTCCTAATGGGCGTGCGAGGCTATGTCCAAAACTATCTGGCCAATCTTCCCAACTTCCTCTGTACCCAGGTGACGCAACAATTTCAAACGGCGGCACAACGTATCCATTGGCGGCGAGGCGATACGCTGACCTCGGCCCTGATCTACAAAGAAGGACGCGAAGAACGCACACTGCAGCTCGTGAACGACAGGCCGCCCAAACGAACTTACGTTTTACGAGCACCGCTGACAACGGCTGGTGAGTTCGGAGCCCTGCTCGATAAAATTCTTGGAGCGGAGAGCGGAGCGCAGTTTAAATGGAACGGCTGGAGCGTCACCGATGGCCGGCGCTTGGCGGTATTTGATTATTCTGTCGATCAAAGCCACTCCACGCTAAAACTAAGTATCAGCGACTCCGAATACGCCCTTATTCCATACTATGGATCGATTTATTGTGATCCGTCAACCGGCGCGGTGTGGGGGATGACGAATGGGGCGTCCGAAATTCCGCCAGAGTTGGCGACCAGGAGTATGCACCGAACCGTCCATTACGACGCGATAATTATTGGCGATAAAAGGTATCTCTTGCCGGTTCACGCGAGCGTGTTGCTCGATACTGGGTCGGCTTATATTCGCCACGAAATCGATTTTAGGAGTTACCGCAAGTTCTACGCGGACTCGACGATCACATATACCGGGAATGCGGACAAAAACGGCTCAGAACCCGGTAAGGCGCACATTTCCCCAGCGTCTCCTGCCACGAAGAACTGAATGTGGCCAGGCCGACCGAAAAAACGCCGGACAATTGAATTCGCTGCTACATTATTTGTATTGATCGGAGGGATGAAGCGGCGCACATGAACGAGATGAGACCGCTCGAACACGCGTCGATGCGGGATGATAGCTCACCTCTGTCGATCGAGGTGTTTAAAGAGCGCGTTGCACAGCTCGCGGCTGAAAACGAAACGCTCCAAAGCCGCATTTCCAGCTATGAGCGCGTGTTTTTCGAGAATCCAGTACCTGCGATCGTTTTTGATCCCGCATCTCTGAATATCCTCGAAGCCAACGCCAGTGCCATCGCGTTGTACGGATACCCTCCGGAAGAGATCCGCCAGCTGAATCTGTTCGACCTATTCGCTCCAGATGGCCGGAGAAACCGAGCGGAACTGTTAGCGGAATTCGCCAGACCTCTGAATACAATTGGTCCTTTTGCTCATCGCAGCGCATCGCGCCAAGAGTTGGTCGTGAGCATGGTGTTCTTCAGTTTCGTCATGAGGGGTGTCAACGCGCGGATTACGATGATCCAGGACGAGACGGCGCGCCACATTGCCGAAGAAGCCCTGCGCAGCAGCGAAGAACGATATCGCGAACTTTTCGAAAATGCGAACGACGTCATTTTCCTACATGATCTGAAGGGGAAAATAATCGCGGTAAATCGCGCGGCAGAGTCTCTTACCGGGTACTCGCGCAGTGAATTGGTTGGGCTTAATTTCGAGGAACTCGTAGCGCCTGAAGCGCGCCATCAGACACAGGATAGTATTCGCGCACACCTGGGAGGGAGCGCAACTCAGCACTACGAGCTCCCGATTTTGTCCAAGTTCGCCACCCGGCGCTTCCTTGAGGTGAGTACCCGTATTATTTACCGGCGGGGCCATCCGATCGGGATACAAGGCATCGGACGTGACGTTACAGAGCGGAAACAGGCCCAGCAGCGTTTGCTCGAGCAAGCCCGAGAGCTTCAACAAAAAAACGAAGAGTTGAGCACAGCACTCCGGTTGGCGCAAGAGGCCACCCAGCTTAAAGAACAGTTCTTGGCTAATACTTCGCATGAGCTGCGAACGCCCATGAACGGGATCATGGGCATGATCAACTTGCTCCGCAGTACGGATCTGACACACGATCAACGCGAATACGCAGACGCCGTAAGCCAATGCGCGAACGACTTGTTAACGATCATCAACGATCTTCTCGATCTATCCCAGATCGAAGCGGGAAGGCTGGCCGTGAGCGACGAGCCATTTGATATGCGGGAAAGTGTACGAGCGGTGGTGAAATTGCTCCGGCTACGCGCTAACGCGAAAGAGCTGAAGCTCACGTATGACATCGACGCACGTCTACCGAACAAGATTACTGGCGACAGCGTCCGTTTCCGGCAGATTCTGACGAATCTGATTGCCAACGCCGTAAAATTTACTACCGCCGGCGGCGTGCATGTTCGGCTGAGCCGCGGACCCAACGAAAATGTGCTGTGCTGCAAAGTGATCGATACGGGTATCGGCGTAGAAGATTCGGTTCGGGAACGAATTTTCGATGCCTTCTTTCAGGCGGACGGGACAACTCGGCGGCGTTACGGGGGAACCGGGTTAGGCCTGACGATAAGTAAGCAACTGGTAGAAATCATGGGCGGAAGGATCGGCACCTGCAACAACGATCCTCGGCCGGGAGCCACCTTCTGGTTCGAATTGCCGCTCCGCAGATTCGAAACGTCTGCGACCAGTGCTGGGGCCACATCTGTTTCGCCAACGCCCATCAATTCATGAGCTCTGCTGCAATCGGCCGGCGGTTGGACAGATGGGCCGGGCGCCTTCGCGACTAGATGGAACTTTCGAGCGGCACTACTTCGTAAGGTTAGAAAGAGGCTCTATGCGCTACTGCACCACGATCATTGTTGTCCTTCTTGCCGCGTTAGCTCCGGCCTATGGAGCAGTCGATCAGGAATTGCTCCGGCTTGTGCCGCCGGGTTCCAAGGTCATCACAAGCGTTGCTGTGGATCAGGCCAAAAATTCACCATTTGGCCAATACATCCTAAACAGAATCAACACTCAGGACCACGATTTTGAGGATCTGATCCGCGAGACGGGGTTCGATCCACGCCGCGATCTAAAAGACTTTGTATTTGCGACACCAGGGCCAACTACTTCCGGTCCTCGGCCCGAATTTGTTCTCTTCGCGCGCGGCAACTTCGACCAAGACCGGATCGCAGCAACCTTGAGCCGAAAAGGCTCGATCGTTCAAAAGTATCAGGGCACGCAGGTCTTCACGAATTTGGGAAACGATTCACCGCATGCGTTCGCCTTTCTTACTCCAGACATAGTGGCTATCGGGAACCTCGCGACTGTCGAGCAGGCTATTGCCAATCGGGCTAATGGCACGGCTCCCGACCCGGCCATTGAGCGGCTTGTTTCAAGCGTGGGACCGAACAACGATGCCTGGTTTATCTCAGGTATGCCCGGTTCCTTTTTGGCCAGTCATATCAATTCAGGGACCGGTAATCAGGCGGTTCCCGCGCAAGCGCTCAATTCGATTCAGGAGTCCAGCGGGGGTATTCAGTTTGGGGATATCGTGCGCTTGTCTTTCGATGCGACTACGCGTTCACCCAAAGACGCCCAATCGGTTGTGGATGTCGTGCGGTTTCTCGGAAGCATGGTTCAAATGAATCGCGAGAAAGGTCCGGGAGTAGACGGATTGGCATCGGCACTCGATCAAATGACGCTGCAGACTGACGCAGAAGCGGTTCATGTCGCTCTTTCCATCCCCGAGAAGAGCTTGGAGCAATTAGCGGATATGGGTGTCGGAATCGGCATGAACGCCCATGGACCTGCGCATCGCTAAGCGTACCAGGCGGTCAACGCTACGATTATTCCGGTAAGTGCGGATCCAATACCGCCGAAGAATAATACGCGAATTTTGGTCAAGATCGCCAGCGATGATAAAACAATAGCGATTTCGAGAAAGACCTCGCCGACATGGAAGCGGTTTGCCATAGTTCCGCTCTTATCGCGCTCCTTTTCGAAATCGCGCGCTTGCTCCTGAATGTCATCGTGTTGCTTTCTATATTTGTTGCTGTCTTGAGCGTACTTCTTGATCAGCTCCGGGTTCGCTTTGAGGGAAGCGAGGCTGTCTAGCGTGATTTGAGCGGAGTAGCGACGGATGTCTTTTGCCTGTGAAAAAGCCCATTGGTCCGATGCCTGCTGTTGCTTTAGCAGTTCCTCGGTATTGTAATGCTGTCCGAGAACGGAAACGGCCGCAAGAAACGCTGCGACAATAGCCATGGTCCCCGCCACGCTTTTGTCGAAGGGTGTTGCAGCGTGATGTGCATGCTCTTGAATTTCTTCGTTTTCTGGCATGACGCCAAGCTAACATGAGCCTTCTCAGTTCGCAGCCGATTCGGGCCTGACAAGCTTGGCCAATTCGCGGATAAGACGACGATAATTCAGGTCGGTAATGGTGCGGAACGAAAACCACTCGCCATCGCGCCATGACGAGTAATACCACCGCGAAAAAATTGCAAGATCTTCGAGGGGCTTTTCCGTTCTGCTGGGTGAACCGAGTGCCGAGCTGAGCCGTTCACGCAATTCCGCATCGAGCGACCGTGTGCCCGAGGCTTGCGTCGCCACTTCGAGGGCGAGAGGTTCCTGCCAGCAACTCCCTACCATCGGCCAAAGCCGGACATATCCAGGCGCCACAGCTCGCGTTAAGGCAACACCGTTGAATTGGCGAATCTCAGTAATAGCATCGTTTCGAAGCATGGCGGCCGTCCTCATTTTCTCGATGCGTTTGTGCATCTCCGCGGCGTGTTCAAATTGGGTCTGCTCCGTTGCTCGATCGCGCGCTGCCTGTAACGTGCCGATCGCAGTCCTACCATTGCTGAGGAGGAAATCGGTAACCCGTTGTACTTCGGTCTTGTATTCGTCGACCGTAATCGCGCACTGGCAAGGTCGAAGGCATTGGTTCATCTCTCCGTAGATGCAACCGGGGTGATCGGGCTTGGGCACAAGAGTTTCTGTGCAGCGTCGCATTTGAAACAGGCCCAGAACCTCTTGCTCGTAGTGCTGAGCTACGTCGCGATTGGGAAATGGCCCGAAGACTGCCTTCGCTTTTCGACGCAGACGGTTGGTCGTGCTCAATCGGGGGAATGTTTCCCATTCGGTTAACGCGACAAACCACGGCATTCGTAGCCGCAATCGAAAGAGGTAGTCAACGGGAAAGTGAAGCTTCGTCAGCTGGTAAATAAGCAGAGAGGATTCGAGCTTCGAACCGGTCGGCCAACAGTTCACAACATCGAATTCGCCTCTAAGACTTGCAATAACACCCGGCGCGCCGGATGAAGAGACAAGTAGACGACGTAGGCGTCGCGCTAAATTGAGGGACCAACTGATATGAGGCGGTTTCTCGCGCGCCTTCAGCAGATAGACGCCCGATATAGCTGGAAGTGCCGCGATGCGCTCGCCAAGATCCGCTGCTCGAGGGTCAAGGCTGAGAGGTGTTGGGACTCTCACAACCGCCGGGAGGTCATTAGCATTGTACAGACAGAGCTCTTCTCCGGATAGGAATACGTAATGAAAACTTCGGTAACGGAATGGATGGAACCATTATCGTTGTTTAAAGGGCTTGACACGGATGCCGCTCGGTCTAGAATAGGTGTTATTTCGCTATGCAGGGATGTCAGCACGAGCGAACCGAGTTTCTCTACCGCCGTGACGGTGTTGATTATGTTCGGTGCCTGGATTGTGGTCAGGTTTTCGAATCGGAGGATCTGGACGCTGCGCCAGTGTACGACGACGAGGAGGAGAAGCCGCGCAAGCGGCGCTGAAGATCCGCGTCTGGCGTGAGATCCTAAGGCGACTGGGCCATGCCGACCCTGACCCGCGTCTCGCCTCATGAAAGATCTGCATTTAAGAGCCCTCTCCGTATTGTCTCGATCGGGGGTGGAACCGGCCTATCCACGCTCTTAAGCGGATTGAAGAAACACGCGCGCAGCGTGCAAGAAGGCCGGCAGCCTGGCACGCCGGTGGTCGACATTGCTGCCGTGGTGACGGTGACGGACGATGGCGGCAGTTCCGGCAGATTGCGGCGCGATTTCGATATCCTTCCGCCAGGTGACATCCGCAACTGCATGACCGCGCTTTCCGAGGACGAAGATTTGCTGTCACAGCTTTTTCGATTCCGCTTCGCCAGTGGTCATGGACTGAAAGGGCACAGCTTCGGGAACCTCTTTCTCACCGCAATGCACCAAATCACCGGCGACTTCGCGCACGCCGTACAGTTGTCGTCCGAAATTCTTGCAATCCGCGGGCGCATTTTTCCCGCTACCTCCGTGAACGTGACACTCGAGGCAACTCTGAAGGATGGATCGGTCGTCCGAGGTGAGACGAAAATCAGTAAGAGTCGCAGGCCGATTGACGCGATCCGCCTGCTGCCGCACGATTGCCAACCATTGCCGGATACTCTCGAAGCAATTGCCCAGGCAGATCTCATTACATTGGGCCCGGGATCGCTGTACACAAGCGTTATCCCCAACCTCCTGGTACGCGGCATCCCGGAGGCGATAGAGGTTTCCCAGGCGCTGAAAGTCTATTTCGTGAATTTAATGTGGCAACCGGGCGAAACCATCGAATTTTCCGCTTCAGAACACGTTGCAGCGCTGCACCATCATGCCAGACGCAAACTTATCGATTGCGTAGTACTGAACACCGGAACAATACCGTCCGCGCTGAAACGCAAGTACGCTAGGGCCCATGTGAAGCCGGTCGCGAACGATTTTGAGAACTTGGCACAAATGGGACTTAAGGTGGTGACAGTTGACTTGCTGGGAGATACCGCGGCGCTCGGCGAGAGGGTGCGACATAATCCAGCGGCGCTGGCGGATGTGGTAATTGATCTGGCAAGCCGTTCGCGGGCACATCAGGTTCGGAAAAGAGCTCTGGAAGTACAGCGTAGACAAGTGAGATGAGAGAAAACGTAACTGTCGTGGTTCTAGCCGCCGGTCTAGGCACACGCATGAAATCGAAAAAAGCTAAAGTGCTGCACGAGGCAGGTGGCGACACGCTGCTGAACCATATCTTGCGTGTTGCGCTGCGAATTGCGCCCCCTGAGCGAGTCATCGCCGTCGTGGGACATCAGGCCGATCAGGTCCGGGACAGTGTCACCTTTGCCGGTGTACAGTTCGCCGAGCAACGTGAGCAGAAAGGAACGGCCCATGCGGTTTTGTGTGCTCGCGACAAGATCGCGCGGACAGATGGTCACCTGCTGGTGCTCAACGGCGATGGACCGCTCTTGAAATTAGGGACCGTCGAGGCTCTTCTGGATTTCACGATTCAAGAGCCAAATGGCGGCGGCAGTATTGTGACCACGCAATTGCCGGACCCGACCGGCTATGGGCGCATTATCCGCGACGAGAGCGGTTTTGTAGCTGCAATCGTCGAAGAGAAAGTCGCGTCGCCTGAACAGCGGGCCATTACCGAGGTCAGTCCAGGCCTGTACTGCTTCGATGCTGCCTCATTCTGGGATTACATAGACGAGGTGAAGCCAAACAACCCGGCCAGGGAATATTACCTCACGGATATGATCGAAATCCTTACCCGGCATGAACGACCCATACGGCCTGTTTTGATTTCAGATCATACGGAACTCCTGGGCATCAATACGCGAATTGAGCTCGCGGCGGTAGACAAAATTCTGCGCGAGCGAAAAACGAACGAACTCATGCTCGCCGGGGTAACGATCGAAAATCCCAGCAGCGTGACAATCGACGTCGAGGTAGAAATCGGACCGGATTCGGTCATAGAAGCAAATGTTCAGCTTCGTGGACGCACTCGCATTGGGACAAATTGCCGAATCGGTACGGGAAGCGTTTTGCGTGACTGCGATATCCACGATGACGTAATGATTCTGCCGTATGTTGTTGCGGATCGCTCCACCATGCGAGCGAAGGCTTGCGTTGGTCCTTTCTCCCGCTTGCGAATGAATGCCGATGCAGATCAGGACACTCACATAGGTAATTTTGTGGAGCTGAAGAACACGAAGTTCGGAAAAGGCTCGAAAGCCAATCATCTCGCCTATTTGGGAGATGCGACTATAGGCGCGCAGGTAAACGTCGGAGCCGGGACCATCACGTGTAACTACGATGGACGGCAGAAACATCCCACCGTAATTGAAGACGCTGTCTTTGTCGGCAGCAACGCAACACTGGTTGCCCCGTTGACAGTAGCGGAGGGAGCCTATATTGCGGCGGGATCTACCATCACACGCGATGTCGCATCGGATGCCTTGGCGCTCGGGCGTGCCTATCAAGTAGACAAGCCAGGCTGGGCAAAGGCTCGCCGGGAAAAAAAGCGGAACGGCTCCTAGAAATTCACGCGCTCAGAGGGTTCTCGAGCGCCTTGCGGAAGGCGGCTGAAGCTGAATTTCGAGCGCGATATCACCTCCCGGAGAATGGCTATAACGGACTGTCACCTTCGACCTCAGCTTTAGAGCCGACTTGTTCATTTTTGTGTTGGGGTTGATGACAAAGGTACGCCGCACGGAGCTTCGGCCGGGCTTACTCCGGGATACGGTGATCTGGCGATCGTTGATTCCTGTAATTACACCTGCAAAAAATTCACGTGTCGGCCTCTGATGCTGCACTCGCTGTTGCTTGGAATCGGCTGCGGAGGTCGTGGAGTTCGGGCTCGTTTGCGTAAGCGCCACTACACCGGCTAACACGAAAGCGCCGGTTAACCGCGCTAGTTCACGCGTCATAGAGAACTGTAAACGGGTTCGATGGTACCTGTGTAGCACACGGCATGTGTCCTTGACGTTCATTCCTCACAAAACGGTACTCGGGTGGTAGACATTCGGTAGTTTCAATTCGCCGATGGCAATCAAATCACCTGAGCGTGAGATCGCTCTGACAAAATGCGCACCGGGCTTGACGACAAAGGGCGAGGTGCGAAAGTCACGTCC
Organism: uncultured Acidobacteriaceae bacterium; assembly: GCA_963722935.1. Classification (GTDB taxonomy): domain Bacteria; phylum Acidobacteriota; class Terriglobia; order Bryobacterales; family Bryobacteraceae; genus Bog-105. Next base: position 1,798,148 of record CAVROY010000008.1, read on the forward strand.
CTGGCGGATCTGCAACTCGATCGATGTGTCGACGTACTCCGCGGGAAATTGAGTCAGCAGCAATCCCGAAGGAATAACGGCTTCCGTAAGCCGCCCCGCCGAAGCAAGATCGGACAGTTCGGCGATAGTCTTCGCCTGTTGAACATCAAACTCGCCCACTCTCGTGCGACGCAAACGACTCAGCAGGGCTCCGCAACCGAGGCTCCGGCCCAGATCATGAGCCAGGCTGCGAAGATATGTGCCGGCCGAGCAAGTGACAACAAGAACGATCTTCGATTCAGAGATGCTTTGCAGTTCTAATCGCTTGATCTCCACCTCAACCGGCTTGAGTTCCACCGGGATTCCCTTGCGTGCAAGCTTGTATGCCGGCATTCCGCCAATCTTCTTCGCCGAAACTGGCGGTGGTGTCTGCAGGAATTTCCCACGAAATTGTTCTAAGGCCGCGTACACGACCTCGGGCTCGGTAGGCAGCGGAGCGCCAGTATCGTTAATTTGCCCTTCAGCATCGAATGTATTCGATACCTGCCCGAATTGGATTTCGGCGATGTATGTCTTGTCCGCCCTTGCAAAAAACTGCGCGAGGCGAGTTGCGGTTCCGCTGATAAGGACGAGCAAGCCCGTCGCCATCGGGTCGAGCGTGCCGAGGTGGCCGGTGCGTTTCGTGTTGGCCAATCTACGCCAGCGGTTGACGATGTCGTGGCTTGTGCAGCCCGCGGGTTTATCGACCAGAACAATGCCATTCATGACTCGGTGTCGGAGAGACTCGCAAATTCTATCGCTGCGTTAGGCTGATAACAAGACACTTTCGATATTCAGAGTGCGAACGAGAGCCCAGAAGCGGCGAGGCTAATCAATTGGAAGAAGAGGTACTCGGCAAAGCCTACGATTCAAGGTTAATGGGTCGGCTCCTGAGGTATATGAAGCCGTACCGGGTGGTGGTTGCCGCCTCCCTGGTGCTGCTGCTGATCGATTCTCTTCTTCAGATTATCGGACCGCTGCTCACAAAACTAGCTGTCGATCGATATTTGGTGCCTGTCAAACACTCGCCGGCGGTTCCGTTCGTTGGCAAATGGCTTTCCCACAATCCTTGGACCGGCCTGTCACAAATCGCGGGACTTTATCTCGCCGTGGTGGTGCTTGGCGTGTTCTTCGATTTCGGACAGACGTACCTTATGCAGTGGACAGGACAGAAGGCGATGTTTGATCTTCGCCGTGAGTTGATGGTTCACCTCCAAACACTGCATGTCGCATATTACGACAAGAATCCCGTTGGGCGCCTGGTGACCCGGGTTACGACCGATGTCGATGTTTTGAACGATCTCTTCGCATCCGGATTGGTGACCATTGTCGGCGACGTTCTGATGCTCTCATTCGTAATCATCGCGATGATTCGCCTCAGCCCCGGTATGACGGGCTTGATGCTGGCCGTCATGCCGATAGTCGTTCTGGTGACGATTCAATTCCGCCGAACGGCCTCCGAAAGCTATCGCCGCATCCGTGTTGCCATTGCCAGAATCAACGCATATCTGCAGGAACACGTCGCAGGTATGGCAGTTCTGCAGTTGTACAACCGCGAAGAGCGGAGCAGGCGCGAGTTCGACAAAATCAACCGCGACCACATGCTCGCATTTAAAGATTCCATCACCGCTTACGGATGGTTCTATCCAGTGGTGGAGTTCCTGGGGATGCTTGCTTTGGCGCTGCTGCTCGCCTACGGAGGGCTCCGTGTGCGCCAGGGAGCGCTCACACTGGGCGTGCTCGTCGCTTTTTTTCAGTACGGTCTGCGCTTCTTCCGGCCCATTCAGGACCTGAGCGAAAAATACAACATTCTGCAGGGAGCAATGGCGGCTTCCGAGCGAATTTTCAAATTACTCGATACCGAGCCGCAAGTTGTTTCAGGCCCGAACGCCGTGCCGTTGCCAGCCGGGGCCGGCGAGATTGAGTTCGATCACGTCTGGTTTGCCTATCACGATGAGGATTGGGTTCTCCGTGACGTGAGCTTTCGCATACGGGAAGGTGAAACGGTCGCAATCGTCGGCCACACCGGTGCGGGAAAAACCACTCTCACGAATCTGCTGTTGCGCTTCTATGATGTACAGCGCGGCGTGATTCGGATCGGTGGAATTGACGTCCGCCGGCTCGACTTGATGGAGCTAAGGCGGCAATTCGGCGTAGTGCTGCAGGACCCCTATTTATTTACTGGAACCGTTGAAAGCAACATCCGGTTGGGAACGAAAGCCATCACCCAAGCTGAGGTGAAGCGCGCGGCCGAGCAGGTGAACCTGCTGGATTTCATTGAAGAATTGCCGGACCGGTTCGATACGCCGGTACGCGAGCATGGAAACGGTTTTTCGACAGGGCAGAAGCAGCTCATCAGCTTCGCGCGAGCCCTCGCTCATAATCCCCGCATTCTCATCCTGGATGAGGCCACATCGAGCGTGGATACGGAAACGGAGTTGCGCGTGCGAGCAGCGCTCAACAGCCTGGTTTCGAACCGCACGTCGCTTGTCATCGCGCACCGACTCTCAACCATTCAGCGCGCCGACAGAATCATCGTTATGCATAAAGCTCAGCTGCGCGAAATGGGCACGCACCGGGAGCTATTGGCCCTGCGCGGCATTTATTGGAAGCTTTATCAGCTGCAGTACAAGGAGCAGGAAATTGAGCGGAGTCCCGAACTCGCGCCTCAGGAACTCTAGGCCGGACAAGCCGCCTACAACGCTTTTCCGTGCGCTCGGCGGCTTTGAACGTACGGGTCAAGCTCGCAATTCTGCACAACGTTTTCTTTCTCGTGTTGGCTACAGCTGTCTACTTGTCGCTGATACCGCTGTTCGCGGACCATCTGAGCGCGGCGCGCGATCGAGAGTTTCGGGTTGTCACGCAGATCTTCTCATCCGAGTTGTCATCGGGAAATCGCGGCTCCGGCGATCTGACGGCCTATGATTTACGCCACGCATCGGCACGTAAACTCGGCCTTTCGCCGGCCGGCGAAGCTTTTTTGTCGACTCATCCCTCCGCAATCTGGAATCAGGGAGGTGGGCTGCTCTTTCGGAAGAGCAATGCGCGCGGAGAATATCGCCGGGTGACATTGCCGTCGGATTTCTACAATTCAGCTCTTAGAAGTGCTCGAATCAGCCTTTTCGCAGCATTGGGTACCATTTACCTCCTGTCGATTGTCGTCATGGAGTTCATCATCATGCCGCAATACGTTTATCAGCCTCTGAAACTGATGCTGAACGCGGATAAGGCTACGCAGCTCGACGATCGGGAACACGAGATGATCGATCATCGCTTCATCTTCAACGATGAGATCGGGCAGATCATGAAGTCCCGCAACGCTACGGTTGCACAATTGCGGCAGCACGAAGATGATTTGGCTGGAGCTCTGAAGAGGCTGGAAGAACAAGATCGCCTCGTGAGCCTCGGCCTGCTGAGTACCAGTGTTGCTCACGAGCTGAATACGCCTCTGGCCGTGCTGCAGGGATCGATAGAAAAGCTACTTGAAAGCGCCCAAAACAGCCAAGCCCTCGACCGGCTAAATCGAATGCTTCGCGTGACGCAACGGCTCAGGAAAATTAGTGAAGGGTTAGTTGATTTTGCCCGCGTTCGCAAGCAAGAAACGGAGGCTGTCAGGTTAAGACCGTTGATCGATGAGAGCTGGAATCTCGTCGCCATTGATGAAAAGGCATCGGCTGTCAACTTCCGGAACAGCGTGTCGCCCGAGGCTGTGGTCGTGGGTAATCCCGACCGCCTGATCCAGGTCTTTGTCAATCTATTGCGGAATGCCTTGCTGGCGGTAGGAAGCGAAGGGGAAATTCGCGCTGAATCCAGGCGACTGGATCGGGGCGCCCAAACCTGGATTTCCTGTAGGATCGTCGACAATGGTCCTGGCATTCCGGCAGACATCCTGCCCAACGTCTTTGAAGTATTTGTGAGTACGCGCTTGGACGCCAAAGGCACCGGGTTGGGCCTGACTGTGGCGGAAGGAATCATAGCGCAGCACGGCGGAACCATTTCCGCCTCGAATCGCCCGGAAGGGGGCGCCTGCTTGGAGGTGATGCTTCCGGCCGCTAGCGAACCGGGGGTACAACAGCATGCATGACGCCGAAGTACTCTCGAGCCTCGTAGATATCGCCGTCCTCGACGATGATTTGGATTTCCGGAACTACATAGAGGACCTCTTGCGGGATGAGCGCAGTTATACCGTGCGCACATTCGCCCACCCGGTCGAGCTATTCGCTTCGGCGGAAACACGTGTGCCGGATATGGTTCTCCTCGATATGAAGATGGGCCATGCGAGCGGGGTTGAAGTAGTCGAACAGTTGCTCTCGCGCTGGCCGGATCTCTGCATTATTGTGGTCACCGGCTATCCGTCGCTTGAGAATATGCGCGCGACTTTCAAGTTGCGCGTCTTCGATTATCTGGCAAAGCCGTTCTCGATTGCTCAGCTCCGGCAGGTCCTGAACAAGGCTGCGGAACAGTTTAGCCTCGGGCGCACCCTGCAGGACCGCCTCCGCGAGCGATTGGGGCATCGCATCAAGCTGCTGCGGGTAGAACGCGATTGGTCGTTGAAAGATCTTGCGGGGGCGGCAAAGCTCAGCGTGTCCCAGATAAGCTCGATTGAGCGAGGGGCTAATCTGCCCAGCATTGAGAGTTTGCTTGCAATATGCAGGGCCTTTGACCGCAAACCTTCAGAAATCCTCGCCTCCATTGAGTTTTGATTTCAACGTATCCATACCCACGTTCGCGGCCCCCGCGCAACCTTGCTCTTTCCGGGCGCGTCTGCGAAACTTGAAGAGCTTGCGTTGCAAATGAATCGATTCGTCAGCAAACGCGAACACTCGATTATTCCTTCACGTGATATATCGCTCTCGGCTCATCAAGCACATGCTGCGTGCAGTTCTCGTCCTTGTTTGTTGCGCTAGCAGACCTACATCAGCACAGGATCAGTTTCAGAAAATTGCTCGCCTTCCCCACGCAGAGAAGTTATCTTATCGAGTGGAGTGGCACCTCATCAATGCCGGTTCAGTGACGGTGGATACCACCCATACGTCCGCTGACGATTGGCAAACCAATCTGCACATCGAAAGCGCGGGCGTGGTCGCTCGTCTATATCGAGTTCTGGATAGCTATCGGATAACAACCGATGACAAGTTCTGTACGGCGAGTTCGGTGCTCGATGCGCAAGAAGGAAAGCGTCACACGATTACTCATCTGACCTTCCAAAGGGCGCAGCGCAAAGTCGATTACGATGAACATGACCTGCTGAAGAACGCAAGCGTGAAGAAAGAACTCGACGTGGCGCCCTGCACCGATGAGATAGCAGGGGCGCTCGAGACGTTGCGCCAAAGCGCGCTCCAATCCGGTAAATGGGTTACCTTGCCGATTACCGACGGCAAGAAGATGGCCTTCGTTAAGATCGAAGGCCAGACAAAAGAGACGCTCAATCTGGATGGCAGGGCGTATCAAACGATCCGGTATGAGGCGTTTGTTTTCGACAACGTTCTTTACAAACGAAAGGGACGGCTTCTCATCTGGATGACCGACGACGCCGATCGTCTTCCCGTTCAGCTTCGACTGCAACTTGGATTTCCGGTGGGAAATGTGACCGTTCTGCTCGAAAAGGCGCAAAAAGGGTAATTTAGCCACCCGCGCAACCAGCGGTGCCCCAACTGCGTCATGATGTTAAATATGAAGTTCCGTCTATGTCTGCTGGTGTTTTCAGCCGTTTTGACACTGCAGGCTCAGATGCAAATGAATGTTCAGCAGTTGGCCGACTTTGTCCGTTCGGAGCTGGCTCTCAAGCAACACAACGATAAGCAAATTGCCAACTACATCAAACAAAATATTCAGCTTAGCGAAAAACTGACGGACAAAACGATCCTCGACCTGGAATCTCAAGGCGCAGGTCCCAAAACCGTCCAGGCGCTTCAGGAATTGCGAGATAAAACCGCGGCAATGAAGCCGCCGTCCCATGACGCGACCTACTCACCCGCGACCGCTCCTGACACTACTTTGACTTCTGCTGCTCCCACGGCAAATTTGCGCACAGATGCTCCTCCCATCCCGCCACCCAGCTCGATTCGGCAGCAAGAGATCCTGGATCGCATCAAACAATACGCAATGTCCTACACGCAAACTCTCCCCAACTTTATGTGTGTAGAGGTCATGCGGCGCTATGTCGATCCGAATGCGGGCGACCATTACCGCAGCATTGGCAATGTATTGACGAAGGTGAGCTACAACGAGGGTCAGGAGAACTACCAGGTTTACTCCGTCAACGGCCATTACGAAGAGACAACGATGGAGAAGGCCGGTTCGACCGGCGGCGCGATATCGACCGGCGAATTCGGCAGCATGATGCGTGAGATTTTCGAGGCCGGCAGTGAGGCCGAATTTGGCTGGGATCACTGGGGAACGCTTCGTACCAGGCGAATGGCAGTCTTCAACTACTTCATCGATAGCGGGCATTCGCATTACTCGATTGACTACGGCTCCGGGCCGGGGGACGAACAGCGAATTTATACGGCCTACAAAGGACTGGTTTATGCAGATCCGGACACGGGCGAAATAGATCGCATTAAGTTCATCGCCGTCAACATCCCGCGCAGCTTTCCGGTTAGCGAAGCGTGGGAAATTCTGGATTACGACCAAGTGGAAATCAGCGGTCAACCCTACATTTGCCCATTGATGGCTCAGCTTTATATGACGGCCGGTCGCGAAAAATCGAAGAATGTAATAGAGTTCCGGGACTATCGCAAATTTGAAACTGGATCGGTCATTACCTACGGAAAAACGGATCTGCCTGCCGAGGCCCCGCCGCCCCTACCAGCGAGCAAGACCGAGGAGCAGCCGGCAACAGCCGCACCGAGCGCCACCCAAACCGGGAAATCCGCAGCGCCGGCGAATAACAACTCCAATCCGTGGTGGGCCATGCCGGTTCCTCCTCCACCACCCCCTAAACCTCCTCAATAGCGGCAAGCGTTTGAGCGAGCACCGACGGCCCGTCCTCATCGCTGACAACAATCACGCGAGATCTCGAACCGGCGGGTCGCCAGCGGGCCAACATTCGTTCACATCGATAACCCGCAAACACGGATACCAAAGGAACTTCCGCAGCCGCCGCGACATGCTGGCCTGCCGAGTCATACCCGACATACAACTTGCTCTGCAGAATATGGCCGGCAAACGATGCGTACGTTCCATCGTGCAATTGCAAGTTGGCTGGTGAGCCCAGTTGTTGCATCAGCTTATCGGCTCGTGCTGCTTCGGCGCCCCCGGCGCCTCGATCCAAAACTATCGAACGGCCCTGCCTCACCAGAGCCGCCGTGACTTCGTATTCAAAATCGTCGTCGATCCGTTTCGCCTCGTTCTCACCAACTCCCCAACTCACAGTGACGTCGGCGTTTGACGCTTGCGGGGGCGGAGCGACATAGGGACGGGCCGCTTCAATATCGAATACTTGTCCGAGCCATTCCGCTGTGAGATCCGGCAGACTTGCACTTCTTTCCCCGCCAAAGGCACGGCTTTCGAAGAAGAAATATCGCGAATCGTCGCACACAGGTATGAGGCCTAATTGCGTCAGTCGAGAATCGGGATCGATCACAATCGAACCTGTTTCATCGACGGCCACGTTTAGTTCTGCGGCCGCAAGCAGCCGATCTCGCAGTAAGCTTGAGCGGCCGTACATCACGGCTAAAGGCGTGATCTGCTCGTCGGCGGAGAACATTTCCGCGTTCTTGGCAGGTCCGACCAGAAAAATCTCCGCATCCGGAAATCGTTCTTTTGCCGCTGCCAGGGCCACACTCGTTACCGCCACATCTGCCCCCAGGGTGACTCTGGAGAGAACAAAAACGCGCTGAATTTGTCCACCCTGAAAACTGCGAACCCGGCGTATATTCCGATAGCGCAGCAGCAGATCCGCCGAATTGTATTCGGGTAGGGCGCGCGAGATTACCTGTGCAAATAATTTGGCGTAGATCTCGCAGAGGGATGGTTCAAATAGGTCCCCGAGTGGCTCGACGACGATCGTGAACAGAGCCCTAGTGGCTGCTCGCGCGGCGAACTCGTCGCTCGAATTTAGTGCCCGCTCAATTAGTGCGTCCAGTGATCGCGTTGGCCAAGTGCCGTACGCCAGACACGAGTCGATGATGTCGGTGGCCAGATCAGCCGCTGGTGTACTTGCCAATCAGCAGCTCCAATTTTTGTTTTATCGATTTGGGAATGGCCCCGCGATCTGTGATGATCGCATGCTTCAACGCCGAGCCACAACGGCACGTTCTCGTTGCGGGCATTGCGCCAACGACATGCCGTACGAGTTTACAGGCGTTCGCCGCATTCTTAGTCAGGTTGTCGATAATCTGATCAACTGTGACGGCGTCATGCTGCTCGTGCCAGCAATCATAATCGGTCACCATTGCGATCGTCACGTAGCAGATCTCAGCCTCCCGCGCGAGTTTTGCTTCCTGCAAATTCGTCATTCCAATAACGTCCATACCCCAGCTGCGATATACGTTCGACTCGGCTCGCGTGGAGAAGGCCGGGCCTTCCATGCAGACGTAGGTTCCGCCGGATTTACTCTTGATGCCGACTTGTCCGGCCGAATGATGAACGAGAGCGGAAAGCTGCGGACAGATAGGATCGGCGAAGCTGATATGCGCGACGATGCCCTCCCCGAAGAATGTCGATATGCGGCCTCGTGTTCGGTCAAAGAACTGGTCTGGGATGACAAAGTCGAGCGGCGCGTGCTCTTCTTTGAGCGATCCGACAGCACTGAGTGAAAGAATTCGCTCCACTCCGAGCATCTTCATGCCCCATATGTTTGCCCGGAAATTCAGCTCCGATGGCGAGATCCTATGGCCTCGTCCGTGGCGCGCCAAAAATGCCACCGGCTTGTCTTCCAGTACGCCAACGATATACGGGTCAGAGGGTTGACCAAACGGAGTCTCGAGCCGGACCTCCTCAGAAGCTTGGAATCCCGGCATGGTATACAATCCGCTGCCGCCGATTACACCGATCGTTGCCCTATTCTCCAATTGATCCATCCTGTTTACTTCTGAATCAGCTCGAGCAACACTCCCCCCGCGGAGGAAGGATGTACGAAAACGTAGCGGTGTCCACCTGCTCCCGCCCGTGGCTCGCCCAAAAAATGAGCGCCTTCAGCCTTCAATCGCGCGACGATAGTTTCCAAATCGTGGACACGCAGCGCAACGTGATGCAATCCTGGGCCACGTTTTTCAATAAACTTCGCGATAACCGAGTTTGAGTCGGTAGCCTCAAGCAGTTCGATTCGCGGATCGGTCGAATCTTCTCCTGTCGGCAGCATGGCGACATTCACGCGTTCGGCTGCGACATACTCGCGCTGCGCGGCTGCTAATCCAACCGACCGGTAGAAGTCGAGCCCTTCGTCGAGCCTCTTCACCGCAATACCTAAGTGGTCGATTTGTATGCTCATGAATAGCTGCTGTTAAAGTCTTGCATTAACCTGTGTCGCAGCGCCCGAACTGCGGTATACGGATCCTCTAGCTTGGCTGCGATCCGATCGGCATGGCTCTGGAGCTCAGATTCCGAAACGGCCGAAAGTAGATCATCCCGCAGCATCTCCCGCAACCGGTACGCCCAAATTGCTTCGCGGACGCTCTTCTGGCCGCGCCTCTCGAACACGGATTCGATTACAGCAAGCAGTTCCTCTATACCTTTGCCTTCTGTAGCCACGATTCGCCGCAGTGGAGCGGCGTCCGCCCGATCGGCCGGTGCAGCCAAACTCTGCATCGCGCGAATCTCCTGTTCCAGCCGCTCCGCCCCCGGCAAGTCCGCTTTGTTAATAGCAAAAATGTCCGCGATCTCCATGATACCCGCCTTAATCGCTTGAACGTCATCGCCCAGCCCCGGCGTCAAAACGAGAACCGTGACATCTGCCAGACGTGCGACTTCAACTTCATCCTGGCCTACACCGACTGTCTCAATCAGTACGACATCTCGCCCAGCTGCATCGAGCAGCAGCGCCATTTCCAGCGTTCCCTGCGCAACACCACCCAGCTTGCCCCTGCTGGCCATGGAACGGATAAATACTCCCGGATCGGCATGATGACTCTGCATACGGATCCGATCTCCAAGAATTGCGCCATGTGAATACGGGCTGCTCGGATCGACAGCGAGCACCCCGACCGTTTGGCCATTGTGCCGCAGTATCTTCAGAAGCGCGTCGATTACTGTGCTCTTCCCTGCCCCAGGCGGACCCGTTATACCGGCGATCATGGCGCGCCCTGTATATGGAAACAGAGCCGCTATAAGGTCCCGTCCGGCGCTGGTCTGGGCCTCGATCAAACTCGCCGCTCGGGCGATTGCACGCAAATCACCTGATTGAACACCTTGCGCGATATCTGCTGTTGAAGATGCTACTGCCAAACTACTCTTTTAGCAGTTGGCGGGCAATGACCAGCCGCTGGATCTCGCTCGTGCCTTCACCGATTGTGCAGAGCTTGACGTCGCGGTAAAACTTTTCTACCGGATAATCTTTGATGAATCCGTATCCGCCGTGAATCTGCAGCGCCTGATCAGCCACTCGCACTGCCATTTCGGAGGCGAACAACTTTGCCATGGCGGATTCTTTTGTGACACGCTTGCCCGCGTCCTTTCTTGCCCCCGCACGGTAGGTTAATAAACGCGCCGATTCGATGTCGGTGGCCATATCGGACAACTTGTGTTGGATGGCTTGGAACTCGGAGATAAAGCGTCCAAACTGTTTACGTTGTTTCGAGTACTTGAGCGCCGCATCGAAAGCGCCCTGTGCGAGACCGATGGCAAGCGCCGCGATAGAGATCCGGCCGCCGTCCAGAACCCGCAAACTGTCGACGAAACCCTCGCCCTGTTTCCCTAGCAGTTGTGTCGGAGCTAAATGGCAGTCGGTAAAAAGGACCTCGCCGGTGGCGCTGGCGCGCATGCCCAGCTTGTTTTCCTTCTTACCCACGCGAAATCCGGGAGTGCCTTTTTCCAAAATAAAGGCCGATATGCCGTGCTGCGACGCTGAACGATCGGTTACCGCCATGGCAACGCAAACATCGGCATATTGCGCATTCGTAGTAAAAGTTTTTCCGCCGTTGAGTACCCAGGAGCCGTCCTTGATGGCGGCAGTCGATCGCGTGCCGGCCGCATCAGAACCCGCTTCCGGTTCAGTCAGCGACCAGCAGCCGATCCACTCGCCAGTGGCCAGTTTCGGGATATATTTTTTGCGCTGTTCGTCGTTCCCCGCAATATAGATGTGGTTCGTGCAGAGTGAATTGTGCGCGGCGACAATTAAGGCGACACTCGGGTCCACCCGCGCCAGCTCTTCGATAATGATGGCGTAATCGATATACCCCAGCCCCGCTCCGCCTAGCTGTTCGGGAAAAATCGCGCCCAAAACACCAAGCTCGCCCGCTTTCTTGATCAGCTCGAGAGGAAAGATCTGGTTTTCATCCCAATCGAGAACGTGGGGCGCAATTTCCGCCTGGGCGAAATCGCCGATTGATCGGCGGAGCTGTATCTGCTCCGCTGTGAATTCGAAGTCCATACATTATTCGCGCCCGTGAGGTGGTCGGCATCGGACATCGAGTCCTTATCCGATACCGGGAGGGCTATGGAATCTTTGGACAGCTTATCATCTGAACCTTTATCACCATCCTGATGAGCGCCCCGTGCACAATGAGAAGACAATGTCCACGGTCGTCCCCGGCTCCCCCGAGGAGCTGGCCTTGGTTCTAGCGGATGCTGCTGCTCATTCCCGCACAGTCACAGTCAGCGGCAACAACAGCAAGCGGTTAATGGCTGGACCGGTCGCCGATGCGGACATTTTGCTCTCGACTGCAGGTCTCCGCCGCATCCTGCAATATGAGCGAGACGATTTGACCATCAGCGTGGAAGCGGGCATCCCGGCTCGAGAGCTGCAGGCGCATCTGCTGACGAATGGGCAGATGATTGCCTTGGATCCGCCGTTTGCGTCGCAAGCAACCGTCGGGGGTATCGTAGCCTCTAACGCCAGCGGCCCTTTGCGTCACCGTTTCGGAACGGCGCGCGACCTGGTGATTGGAATGACTTTCGCCACGCTCGAAGGCAAGCTGGTGAAAACCGGTGGAATGGTGGTTAAGAACGTGGCAGGACTGGATATCGGAAAGTTGATGATCGGAAGTTTCGGTACGCTTGCCGTGATGACGAGGATCAATTTTCGGGTTCACTCCGTTTATCCGGAACTCCAGACGTTCTTGTTTAGCTTTTCAGATCTCGACTCTGCTATCGAAAAGCGCAACGAGATTGCCAGGAGCGTCCTTCAGCCGATAGCAATCGACCTCCTTACGCCTCCCGCTGCCGCGCGCATCGGCAGCCGCCGATACATGTTGCTCGTACGAGCCGGTGGTACGCGGAAGGTACTCGAACGCTACACGCACGAGTTGCAAAAGTGTGAGCAACTGACGGGTCCGGCAGAGGAAGCTCTGTGGCAGACGATTCGAGAATTTACTCCTGAATTCCTGCGGCGCCAGCCCGGTGGAGTCGTGTTGCGGATCTCAACGACCCTGACCGACATGCCGGCGCTGTTGAAGATCGTTTCAGATCCCTGTATCACGCGAGCCGGTGCCGGCGTTACCTACGTCTACCTGACCTCCTGGCAAGGAGTCGCGGCGCTTTGGAGCATCGCGAAGACCCGGAAATGGAGCGTTGTCGTCGAGTTCGCTCCGGATGAACTGCGCAATACCAAAGAACTGTGGTTAGAGCCGCAATGCAAAACGTCTGCGGAGACCTTTGCCATTATGAAGAAGGTTAAACAACTGTTCGACCCGCAAGAACTTTTGAATTCTGCACGCCTGTATGGCCGTCTCTAGCCGTCAAACCATCTCCACCATTCCCTCAGTCGGGCCCAAACAATCGGATCTCGATAGATGTGTCCACTGTGGACTCTGCCTAAACGCATGCCCGACATATCGGGAACTTGGGGTTGAGATGGACTCGCCTCGAGGTCGTATCTATCAGATGAACCAGGTGGCGAGCGGCGCGCCGATTACACCCTCTTATAGACAACATCTCGATCTTTGCCTGGCCTGCCGCGGTTGCGAGACCGCCTGTCCTTCCGGCGTCCCGTACGGCCGCATGATCGAAGCTGCTCGCGCAGAAATGGAAAGTCACAAGAGATCGTCTGTTTGGGCGAGAGCGGTAAAAGCGACTGTCTTCCAATACCTCTTGCCCTCACCCATTGCATTACAAGCGGCAGGTGCTGCGTTGTATGCGTATCAAGTCTCCGGACTGCAACGACTGGTTCGCGCTTCCGGAATCTTGAAAATCGTCGGCAAGATAGCCAACTTGGAAGCGCTTTGTCCTACCGCACAAATTCCATTCTTTTACTCGAAGATCGGAAAGACTTTTCCGTCAATTGGGAAGCGGCGGTATCGTGTTGGCTTTCTGGCGGGCTGTATCGCGAATGTGGCGTTCGCACGATTGAACGAGGCCACCGTGCGCGTCCTGCAGCAGAACGGCTGCGAGGTGGTCATCCCAGCCGGGCAGGGCTGCTGCGGAGCGCTGCACCTTCATTCTGGCCTGCAAGAGCAAGCTGCCGATCTTGCAAGACGCAATATCGACGCCATACATGCAGCCGATTTTGACGCGATTCTCACGAACGCCGCGGGCTGCGGATCGACCTTGAAGGAATACAGCGAACTTCTTGAAACCGACCCTTCTTATCGCGAAAAAGCGCTCGCTTTCACGGCGAAGATGCGAGACATCACCGAGTTTCTAGCCTCCATCGATCTCAACCGGGATATGGGGCCTCTGAATGTCATTGCCACGTATCAGGACTCCTGCCATCTTGCACATGGACAGAAGATCAAAGAAGCTCCGCGGCAGCTGCTGAGAGTTGTACCCGGATTGATATTTCGCGAGATGCCGATGGCCGACCTATGCTGCGGAAGCGCCGGTATTTATAACGTGGCCCAGAATGATATGGCAATGCAGATCCTCCGGCACAAAATGGAATACGTCGCAATGACCAAAGCAGAGTGGATCGTCACGGCGAATCCAGGGTGCATGCTGCAGCTTGCTTCCGGCGCCCGGCTGTATGGTCACGGGCAGCGCGTTGCGCACGTCGTCGAAGTGCTCGATCAAGCCTATCGAAGAGCACCTGATCCAAAAACCGCACCCAGCTAATCGATAGGCCGGGTTTTGAAACTCGCGTCTACATCGAACGCGATCAAGAAACCCCGGATCGCCGTCTCCGCATTCTTCTGGGCTTGATCGAGAATTCCCATATTCAATGCAGCCTCCCGCATGTCCCCGATTGCTTCCAATCGAGCCTTATGCTCCAGATCGGGATCGGGAGCTACCCACGGAGTCCACCAGGTAATTTGTCTGTCCCAAACTTTAGTCTGTTTCTCATCCAGGAATGTGTTAAACAGTTTGGCCCGGGGCAAGGTGAGTATGACAGAACGTTTTCCCGTGTAGCGCACATCGCGAGACGTCAAGGTTGATAAGTCGACGCCGGCCAATGCTTCTCCCTGAACCATCAAGAGTATTGATTCCTCGCCGACAGGCACTTTCGGTTCGCGCAGTCCCACAACGCGCTGAATGCTGTACTTCACCGTAACAAGCTGATTCAGCTCCCTGACTTGCATGACTACGTTTTGCGCATCGAGCCGGCGCAAACCAAATGCCTGCCTCAGGTAAGCGTTCGCGAACACAGCAATGAGCAATCCAAGAAACGCGCAGATCGAAAGAGCAGCGGCGATTTTCCACTTTCTCGCGGCCGCAATCGAGGGCTCCGTCTGTCGAGAGCGGTCGCCGTTCACTCGTATCTCAGTGCTTCCACGGGATCCAGACGCGCGGCTTTATTGGCGGGCCAAATGCCAAAGAACAATCCGACTGCAGCCGAGACCGCGATGCCGAGAACCGCTGCCCACAATGGAACTGTGGTCGGCAAAGTCGTGAATATGAGCCGGCTGATCAGAGCAATCATCCACCCGAAGATAATCCCTGCGAGTCCGCCCAGTCCCGTCAGCACGACCGCTTCCAGCAAGAATTGCAGAATGATATCCGATCGTCTGGCGCCGATCGCTTTCCGGATGCCGATTTCTTGCGTGCGCTCCGTCACCGATACCAGCATGATGTTCATCACGCCAATGCCTCCTACCAGCAGCCCGACCGAGCTCAGGACTACCATGACAATCGCCACCATGGATGTGATCTGGCGGAAATCGCTGACCATCTGGTCTGCTGTCGACATGGCAAAATTATCCGGTTTGCTGTAGGGCACGCGACGATCAATGCGTAGAATGACACGCACCTCGTCCTCCGCTTCGAGTAATTTTCCCTGCTTTGCGGTAACTACCAGGAAATTCTCTTTCGATGCCGGATACACTTTGCGCATTGTAAAGTAAGGGACCAGAACGCGATTATCCTGCTGTCCGAAGAGCATAGACGGGGGCCGCTTCATCGTTCCGATTACCTGGTAGGTATGGCCGTCAACATCAATCTCCTTCTCGATGGGATCCTCATTCGTGAAAAGCCCCTTTTCGAGATCGGCTCCGATTACCGCAACGGAGGCACGCCTCCGGTCCTCGCTTTCGGTGAGAAAACGCCCTTGGTGAATATCCACTTGCCCTCCGGCCGCGTATTCTTCTTGCACGCCTGAAAGGTTTACTCCGTACAGAATGTTCCCTTTGTAGCGGGCATCGATCGGTGAGCCGAAGTTAGGCATAACAGGGGACGCTCTCTCACAGGCACCGCAGCGCTCCCGAATATCGAGCGCGTTTTCATACGTTAGTGGCCTTCGCGTGCGTTCCTCGCCGGTCAACGCGGAGGTTCGAAATGCAAACGGAAATTTGAAAATCAGAATGGAGTTTGGGCCCAACGCATCAATAGCCCCTTCTATGGCTTTGTCGAAACCGGTGAGGATCGCCCCGACGCCGATGATCGTTCCAGTCCCGATGACCACGCCCAGTACCGTCAGCAGCGCCCGCATCTTATGCGTACGGATGGTCTGCAGCGCCACCGAAGCTGCATTGAAGAATGCGAGCCAGTTCATGCTACTGCTCCGACCTCAGAGCTTCAATAGGGTCGAGCTTTGAGGCCTGTCGCGCAGGGTAGATTCCGAAAAACAACCCCACAACGGCTGAGAGGCCGACCCCGACGATCACTGATGTCACAGGTAGCGCCATCGGAACCGAGGCTGCCGCTCGGATGATGTTTGCGATAATCCACGCGATGACGACGCCGATGAGTCCTCCCGTTGCCGCTAACGTCGCGGACTCCACCAGGAATTGATTTAGGATATCCGCCCTTCGCGCCCCCAGCGATTTGCGTATACCGATCTCGTGCGTCCGCTCGGTTACCGCAGCAAGCATGATGTTCATGATGACGATGCCTCCTACGACCATGAACACTGATACGATGCCCACCGCAGTCGCGGCGATCGCGGCAGTCAGGCGCTGCCACAGCGTAATAAACGAATCAGAAGAAATTATCGAAAAATTGTCATCCTGATTCGGCCGGAGATGTCGAAACGCACGCAGCAGCATTCGACTCTCGTCCTCAGCTTGTAATAAGTGCTCCTGGTCGATTGCTTTGGCGACGAATGTCATCCCTTTTTGCACGCCATACCGCTTAAAGTACACGTCAATTGGGATCATCGCAAAAGCGTCCTGTGATTGACCAAACACACTGCCGATGCTGGTCGCCACGCCGACCACCTGAACTGCAATTCCATCCACCTCGATTGTTTTCCCGATCGGGTCGCGACCTGCAAAGAATCGGTTCCGGATATCATTGCCAATGAACGCCACTGGAGAGTGCCGCTGCACTTCACTAGCCGTTATCTCACGCCCGACATCCACCTGGACGTTGTTCAAGGCGGGAATGTTGTTCGTTACACCTTGTATGGTGGCGTCCTCATACGACTGCCCTTGAAAGGTGATGCGTCCTTGGGTAGAGGCAGCGATTCCTATTCCTCTAAGCAGCGTCGCATTATCCCTTATGAATTCATATTCGTCGCGTTTTATCTGAGGATTACGCTTGTTCATCAACATCAATTTTTTCGCGTCAAAACCGACAAAAGCCATCCGCATGATCTGGAAACCGTCCGCACCCATATTGGAAACTTTGTCGGCTATGTAAACATTCATGCCGTGGATCAGCGCCATCACCGAAATCAGTGTTGCGGTCGCGAGAATGATTCCCAGCAGGGTCAGAAAGCTGCGAAGCTTATTCTTGTTCAAAGAATCGACGGCGATACGAGCTGCTTCCCAGAAAGAGGCGCTTGGGCGAAATGTTCGCGTCTTTGGCACGGCTGTTCTTTAGAAGGACGTAAGCTGTTCGATCGGTGTTCCGTGCTGCGGGTTTGATGAGATGGCTTCTTCGATCCAGTCCAAAGCAATGCCATCTACCCAGAAGCGTGGCTTGTGACGCGCGAGAAAACCGACGTGGCCGCCGTGCTCTGTGGATACGAGCCTCAGTGCGGGATTCGTTCGGAACGCAGGATGCCGATATACCTCGAACGGAACGATGGGATCGTCTTTCGCGCAGATAACAAGAGCTGGGACACGAATCGCATCCAAGTAATTCGCCGCCGATTGAGTCGCGTAATAATTCGCCGCAGTCCGAAACCCAAACAGTGGCGCTGTGAAGCGATCATCGAATTCCCAAATCGAATGAACTTCATCTAAACCCTCAGTGCTGTAGGATTGCGGTGAAAGTTTGCTCTTGCGGCGCACCCGTGCGCGCAGCCTGCCGAGGAAACGGCGGGCGTACAGGACATTCGATCGTTTCTCCATGCTGCGAACGCATGCGGTGAGATCGATCGGGGTCGAAACAGCGCAAACTCCGCCGAGCAGATCCGACTCTCCGAGTTCTCCAGCCAGCTTGAGGGCCACGTTCCCTCCCAGCGAAAACCCAACCAGGAATACCGGTTGAGGGTATGCTTCTCGGACCTCCTCCAGAATGGATCGTGTATCGCTTGTTAACCCGGAGTGGTACATCGTTTCGCACAACTCTTCCGTTCCGCCGCACGTGCGCAGATTTACACGGTGAACGCCGAATCCGCGCTCCAAAGCTTGCTGCGCGAAGCTGACAATGTATCCAGCATCTGCGCAGCCTTCGAGTCCATGGAGGAAGACAATCTGCCCAAGCGCCGGCTGGCCGGGTTGGTGCTCGAAAACCACAATAGTGGTTTGGTCATCGATCCGATATTCCCTGCGTCTGCCGGGGAATCGCGTTGTGTCAAGCCGCCGTGGCCAGAAATTTCCCGCAATCGTGAGCAGATGCGGATTCCGGACTATCGGCAGAAATGGCAAGCCCAAATTCGATTGTACCGGCGCACTTCCGTGCTTTCGGGGCATAGCGCCTAAAGCACAACCGGCGGCAGAGTCCTACCGCGAGAGCTCTATGAAAGTGCTTCGCTCTTGCGGCTCAGGTCTTCCGCCAGAATGATGGCCTCGGCCAGCTCGCGCATGGGCCGTCGGAGGCGCCTGCTTTCGTTCCGTAACCGCAGATAAGCCTCTTCTTCTGTCAAGTTATGACGGTGCTGCAGAATCCCCTTGGCGCGCTCGACGATTTTGCGCGTTTCAAGCTGACGGCGCATTTCAGCCGTCTCTTCCTGCAGCCGCAGATTTTCTTCGGCAAGGAACGACTTCGTTATGGCGCCGCCCATCTGCTCGCCGATAAACGTCAGTACGGAAATCTCTTCAGGCGTGTGGTAATGTGGCTCGCGATGATGAACGTTGACAACACCGATCACTTCTCCGCCTGTCAATAGCGGAACCGACAAAAATGCCTCGTATGTATCTTCTACCAACGCCTGAAAACGCTTAAAGCGGCGATCGGCGGCCGCATTTTCCGGAAGAGCGACAACGGAACGGTGTTCGACGACCCATCCAGTTACGCCCTCGCCAACTTTCAGGCGAATATTGCCTAGGTCGCCTTGGTGTGGAACCTGAGAAGCCCGAAGAACAATCTCGTTTGCCTCCCGTTCAATCAGGTAAACAAGGCAGGCATCACATTCGGTGACCTGAGCGGCAAGACCAACGATTTCACCAAGCATCTCGTCTAGCGAGAGCTCTGAACTCACAATATTGCTGACACGATGAAGGAGCGCCAGCTGAGAGGCCGGCGGCTCCAGAACGCTTACTGTCGCCATATTTGAGCGTAGAACACGAGCCGTCAATACATCCAATCAAAATATTTGATGCGCCCCATTCTGCCGCAAATCAATATTCTTCAGTCACATGCGAGATTCACTCAGCTGTAAACTATGGTTCCGTCATAGGCCAAGTGTTATATCCGCGCCATCTCTTCCTGTTGTTCGCCAGTCACTTGCGCGAATCCCTCGCCCACGTATACATTCACTTCCGATCGAATGCCGAATTCAGGAAGGTAGATACCGGGCTCAATTGAGAAACAGGTCGAGGCGATGATGCGGCGTTCATCGTGCGATTCGAGATTATCCATGTTTGCTCCCGCTCCGTGGACTTCAGTACCGATGCTGTGGCCCGTCCGATGGAAGAAAAACTCGCCAAAGCCGTTCTGGGAAATGTGTTTACGTGCCACGTCATCCACCTCATACCCCGCCAGCGGCTCCTTTTTCGAGACCTTCTCAATGACGAAGTCCGACGCGAGCTTTCGCGCATCTCTCACCAATCGAAAGACGCTCTGTATCTGATCCGGAATCGCATCGCCGCAAAATCCAGTCCAGGTCACGTCGTAGTAGACCGCATTCGGCTGAGCCAGCTTGGCCCAAAGATCGATCAGCACCAGGTCCCCGCCGCGAATCGGAGAACTCTTTTCGCGGGTCGGCTCATAGTGCGGATCTGCTGCGTTTGCGTTCACCGAAACATTGGGGCCATGATCTGCCCTCATACCCAATTCCCGGAAACGCTGCGCAATGAACTGCTGCACTTCAAATTCTGTTGTCCCCTGGCCTGACCGGACGCGTTGCCGAACAAATTCAAATGCTTCGCGCCGGGTCTGATCCACCCGCTTCCCCGCCTCGAAATGCGACTCGAGTTGTTCGTCGGTCCAACGGGACTCGAACTCCTGAACGAGATTTGCGGAGCTGACAACCTGCACTCCTAAGCTACGCACGAGTTCAATCGTTCCAGCATCGACCAAGGCGACATAGGGAACGGCGCAGTTCGGCGAATACTGCATGGCGATCTTGGAACCGCCCCCGACTAGTTCGCCCAGCTTGTTTCGTTGATCTGCCCAGCTCGAATAAAATTCCTTCCGTCCCGGCAAACTGTCGAGCACGCCGCTTTCAATTCGGTGCACGAGCTTCCGAGGCTCTCCATCAGCGGGAATGAAGTAATACCAGCGCCGTGACGGGTTCCCGTCGGGAAGCTGCAAAATCCGATACGCAAGTGGATCGCGCCGATGATGATCGAAAAACAGCCAACCGTCGAGACCGCTTTGATGAAGCGTTTTTTGAATAGGTTCGACGAGCATACATCAGAGATTGTAGGCGTTGTCCAGCAGGGCGATCTGCTTCGCCGAGGGTCGAGGGGTAACGAGACTGACGATAATCAGGCTCAGCACAGAAGCGGTGAGCGCAGGATAAACCGCATCCCATCCGCCAATCGCCCGTTTGATTGGCGACGAACCATATTGCTGCGCGAGTTCCCAGCCCACCGTGACGATTGTTCCCAGCACAATAGACGTGATCGCGCCGGCTGTCGTCGTTCGGCGCCAGAAGAATATCGCCATCACTGCCGGTGTGACCGCCGCGCCATAGACCGTGTACGCGTAAAGCGAAGCCTTCAATACAGATTCAAACTGAGCCGCCTGTAAAATCGCAAAGACGCCGAGCAAGATGACGATAACTCGCGACACAACGAGCTTCCGGCGCTCGCTCGCGCACGGGTTTATAAATCTCGAGTACACATCGTGGATCAGGTTCGTGGCCGGTGAAAACAAATAGTTATTCGCGGTCAACATCACTTTGGCGAACACTCCACCCAGCAAAATCGCCCCGAGTACCGGCGGAAGAGCTTCTCTCGCTGCGAGCGGAATAATTTCGCGTGGTTTGTCCGTGCGCAGCTTGGCGCTTGCGATGACGGCCACAACGACGAGCAGGGTTTCTAGCGTGATCGTGCCGAAAATCCAGCCGATTACGGACTTTCTTGCATCACTGGCGGATTTCGCTGAAAAGAATTTTTGGTACATGCCCTGATTGCCAATCAGCAAAAGCAGCGTTGGCAGCGCAAGCGCCACCGCCCGCCCTAAGGTGTAATTGCCTAGCAATTCAAAGTGTGAAGCCGGGATTGAATGTCGAACGCTCTCCCATCCGCCCATCCGCTGGAGTAGAATCGGCACCGCCACAATGACGGTGAGCGTCACCATGGATCCAATCACGAGATCGAGATACGCGATAGACGCCATTCCAGCGGCAGCGGTAAAGAAAATCACGAATGTGGCCATAATGTACAACCCAATCGTGCGATTCACCTCTGGAAATATGAGGTGTAAGATATCTCCCCCGCCGATCAGTTGGTAACTTGTGATGATGGTGTAGGAAATGACGATCGCAATCGTGGCGAGCACTCGCGCCGCTGCGTTGTATCGCGCCTCCAGCAGATCCGGGACAGTGAATTGCGCAAATTGTCTCGCCCGGCCGGCAATAAGCGCAATGAGCAGCAGCCCCAACCAACCTCCTAGCGGCTGCCACAATGCGACGAAGCCGTTGAGATAAGCGTTCTCCGCTCCCGCTAGCAAGCTTCCTGCCCCTATCCATGACGACAGCAGCGTGAAAACCAGGACGGGCCAGCTCAAACTACGCCCGGCAACCAGGAAATCGGCTTCATTCTTGACCTGCGTGGTTTTGTAGATTGTTATTCCGCAGAGCAACAGGACAACGCACGAAACCGTGACGGCATAGATCATGAACCGACCATGTTACCGACATCATCGAGCGCCGGCTCCGTAGCCCGTGGATCAGAGCCGAATGGTGACCGTCAGATCGCGACCGGGAGTTGGCGATCCCGTAAACGTATTATCAACCTGCAGCGTGACGTTCACCGTTACTATGGACTCCTTTGTTAACGGAGGCAAGCCGGTGCCCGACTGAATGGGCGAGGAATTACTTCCCGACGGAATTGTCACGTTGCAATATTCCGATCCGTTCTGAAGCACGTCTACGCTGATGTCGTAGCCCGTTGCCGCTTGGCTGACGTTCGCGCGAATATCCAGTACTGCGTGGGCAGCTTCAATCAGCAAGGGTGGAGTGGCATTCTGTTGTGTTGCAATATACCCGCTGATCTGGAGCGAAAACTGTCCTCCCGAAAGCGTTCGCAAGCCGCGGTCGAGTGTACTGGTATAGCAAAGCTGGTTTGTTTGACTATCGCCAAAAGCGTTGGTAACGAAGAACTCAGCCGCGGATATCCGAACATCGGGCAAGCTCACTGTGTGGAGGTAATCCAAAGAAGCTTGATTGGCAAAGAAATTCGACGCGAACGGTGTAATAATAACCGACGTTCCTAAATGTAAGACAAGATCCGCGCTATTATGTGCGCTGGCTGCCGACCCCAGCACGCCTCGAACTACGGAATACGTGTTAGCGGTGGCGTCTGCAGAAAGGATAGACATCAACTCGCTGCCGATCTGGACAATGCCACTCGATTGCTCGATGGGCAGTGTTGTCGGAATTGAAACAAGCGGGATTGTCGTTGTCTGGTTGTCAACAGATGCTGATAGGGCAAAAGTACTGGGTGTATCCAACTCGCTCCAGTAGAAGAGTTGAAGCGTGCCGCTGCTGATCGATGCTGTATTGCTGTAATCGACAAATCCGATTTGCGTAATGCTGAGCTCACCTTCGCCGCTCGGTGTCAGGATAAAACCAGGCACTCCAGGCACTCCCCCGTCCGTTTGTTGCTGCCCGAGTGCGCACCGCGTAAGCGGGCACAGGTCGGGCGTGCCTTCCTGATTGTTGACATTCGCACCGCGGCCCGAAATCTGGATGACTGTTCCAGACCGGTAAGGAATCTCGAATTGCGCGGGACTTGTGGCCGAGACTGCGGCAAACGTCCAGGACGCTTGTGCAACCACGAACTGGCTTGTAGTATCCGGCATGACGGACCATGCCGAAGCGACGGTTATGGTCGTCTGATCGTTGGTCGATATCGAGCGCTCCTGACCCCGCCCCGTTCCTTCGATGATTCGAACGACCATCCCGGTAAACGCCTGGCTTGTCGCGCCCATGTCCGCACAGGCAATCGAGGTGGAAGAAAAGCTTGTGCACAGAAACGGCCCCGCATATTCATACCGGTAGTAAAAATTTGCATGATCGAAGCTCGCATCGGGGGGACCGAACGGTTGCGGCGGTGCGCCGGAGTCCGTGTAAGTCGGATTATTGGGATCGATAGCCACGCCTGAGGCGATGCGATACAGCATCTGGGGGCTGGTGCCGCGGTAAACGTTAAACGACTGTGCTGTGGCGGGTAAGCTGAGCCCGGTGATCGTAACGCTATTTGTATTGGATACGGACGGAATCGAAGCAAACACCGTAAACGACAGCGCACCTTCGTTGCCGGCTCCATCCACGGCACTCACGGCATAATAGAGGCTGCTTCCACCCGCAAGCGTACCTTGGTCTGCTACATATTCAGGCGAAAGGCTCAGCAAAGGCAAGATTCGGAGAATTAGGATTCGGCTTGCTCGGCTGCGAAAAGCTCACGGTGAGCGTATCGGTCGCCGTGCCATCCGATTGCGCCTGGATAGCTTTCTTTTACCTGAAAATCGAAAAATTCGAAATTCCCATGCGAGTCGTTGTGACGAATGAGGCCGATCAGCGGCCGGGGCGTTTGCGTTTGGCTGGTTGGCTGCCTTCCGGCGCCCCCCAGCACAGCTGGATTGTCGCTGTACCAGTCGTCGTCATGAATCTGCGCCTGGATTGTCACTAACTGATAATTCACGGAGGGTGACAATTTAACGACTCGGAATGGGACTTCGCGAGAAGCCCTCTTTTAGATACGTCACGCGCGATAATATCGCCGGGACGAACCTTGAGTGCGCGGAAGCTCGTTTGAAACTCGATATACAAATTTCCGTCTGTGGACTTATCCAATTGCCGAAGAAGTACTCTGTTGGCTTGGCTGAAATTCGCGATACCCAGCGCCGTGGATTGGCTGCTGATTTCGTATCCGATCAGCGCCGTATCATCGGCATCGACCACCGACAAGCTGTCCTGCTGATATTCGTTCGATTCGTCTTGAAACTCTACGCTGAGCCGATTGGATGTTTCCGCAATCGTGCGCGAAGTGAGCCGTACCGTCGACGTGCCATTAGCATTCCGGACAATTCCGGAAAATGGTCCTGATCCATCGCTGAACTCGTAAGCCGGCCATCCTCCATTTAACGGTTGGGTGCTGTTGGTCCCATCGGGCACTAACTGTTGCTGGGCGGCGAGTGTTGTTTCAGGCAGCAGCTCCAACAACCCTGTCGGCCCATATCGCAGCATCAAGCTGGAAGCGACGCGAATTCCCCGAACCACAGTCGCAGCGCTTTGTCGCTTGCTCAGGATCAGGTTGCATTCATAGCGCGGCACCTGGATCGCTTTTCCGTTCAGATCGGTCGTATTGATCAATGTGTCACAGAAAGCTGCAGCGTTGATGAATGTCGGCATATTGAGGTCCGAAACCGACCATCCGCAGCGCTGAAGGATGTCCAAAATGACCCACGCCGGGTTATTCGAATAAGTTGTCGAGAAGCTGCCGTCCTGATTGTAGACGTCCACACCGATTCCCCGGAGCAATATTTCCACGTTAGGCAGCGACCTGCCGCTGCAGATCCTATTCGGCACAATGATAGAAAGCACCGAGATATTGCCGTATGGATCGCCTAAGGGATTGCCGTTCGCGTCCGTGAAGTCGAGGTTGAAGTTGCCCGTCCGAGTGCCGGTCGTTACAATGCTGTACCAGCCGGTGGTGGTCATGTCCTGCCCTGCAACCGCTTGTGGAATTTCAATGTCGTTTAATACGACCTTGAAGATGCCCTGGATGGTCCCCATTCCCAGTAAGACTTCCAGATGAGTCAGGTTTCCATCATTGCGGGAGAAATTGACTACTCCCTTCAACCAACCGATTCCATAAACGATCGGTACTGCGTCATTGTATTTTGCGGGATCGTCGAGAAGAGGGGAAACGTGTGATGTCTTATCACCCGATGTCCGCACCAGAATCTGAGATGGTACGAACTCGAACGCTCCGAAACGCCGCGTGACATTGCCCGCGCCATCTTTGTCGAACAGACCTCGCGCCTGACAGGAAGCCCGCGACTTATCGCACGTTGTGAACGCCTGTCCGTTGCTGAGCGTTCCCACCCCGCCGGCTATATCGGCTGAATAACCGCACCGGTAATATCGCGAATATCTGCCATTCGTTCCGCCCGTCAGGGCCTCAGTGCGCTGCTCCAGCGTAGCTGGGAAATTCCATGGGCACGAACGCTGGATGCGAACTTCGGGAACGGGAATCCGTTGTAGGCTGAGCTTATTCGTGAAACTTAGGGTCAGCGAGTCTTCTGCAATCTCGTCCGGGTCGCCCGCGATTCCGCGAAAGAGGACCGTGCTTTCGGTCGTGATTGTCGCAGTTGGCAGATCCGCGAATGCGAAATATACCGTCACTTGCGTGCCCTTGAGACCGCTGAATCCCTCGATCTGAAGCGCTGCAATGAGTTCCGACAGATAGGAATCTGCATTCGCGAGCACCAGCGATAGTTGTGTGATGCCATCCATCGCGTCGTCCGCCGAAAGCTGCAGATCAAACAAGTTGTGCGTCAGTACCCGCGCCGAGTACGGTTGGCCATTGAACGGAATCGCGTGCGTGCTCCAATATTCAACATCGCCGCTAGGCAAAACGCACTCAAAGAACAGTAATGGTGTGTCAGCTTCGGCGAGTTGCTTAACTTGGTTGATCGTGCCCATTGATTCGCTCTAGGTAGCTGTCTCGATCGTGAAAGAAGTGGAAAACAAGTTCGGCGCAATCGCTGACACTGTCAATTCGTCAACGCCCCAGTGAGCGTTGGCGTAGACTCCGCCCGTTTCGGCTGTGGCGCGGTAGCGCGATGGTGCGATTTGCGGTTCTAATTGCGGCGCATACAGCCCGATTTGCTGTCCAGGCGCCAGGCTGAGCGACACCGTGAACTCCGTTCCAGGATCGCTCAGCCGGCCACTCGATACGATGCGGGTCCAGGTCGGGCTGACGAGGGCCGAAATGCTCTGCTGCTGCGATGATCCTTTACGAATGACCGTCAGGAGCGTACTCTCTGCGCTCATCGCATACAGGGAGAAACAGTATTGGTATCCGGCTGGAACGGCCAGTTTTTGACTGATCTCCTGCGCCGCTTGCCCGGTGTTCGTGACTGTAAATGCGCTGTTGCGGCCATTCGGATCCTGCAGCCCCGGAGATATTTGAACGGAGCTCGACGTTTGCCATGGCGATGTTGTCAGATCCAAGCTGGAAACCAGCATGTTGTCGGTGGGGTCGATAAACGTAAATGCATGATACGGACCGTTGCAAACTGCGAAATGAGTTTGCAGCGCGTCAATGTCGGGAATCGCTAACTCCGTGTAAACCATCTGCCAGATCAAGTGCGCGCCTCCCGGATCGGAGAACAAAATCATGCTCCCGTCTAGAAGCTGATTCTTAATCGTCCTCACGAGCCTGGTCTTTTTGATTGGGTATTGCGCCAAAGCACCGCTTGCTAGCTGTGGAAAGTAGAGCTTAGCCATTTGTTTCCATCACCACCAGCGATATGGATCCGGCATCGACTCCGACATACGCGCTTGTAAATCCGGGTGATGCCAGTCTGCAATTCGCGACGTTTGCCCCGCTGACCGGATCCGGAAACAGAAACGCCCCGTAGTCTCCCTGCTGCGCCGCAAAGAAGCCCTCTATCTCCGCCAATTCTTCTTCGTTCAACAGATCCAGGCGAATCTGCCATCTACGAAAGGTTCTTCCCTGCATCAGAAATCGCTGATCGGCGGAATCTGAGAATCGAATGACCTGCACACTCTGGCTATCCGCGAACACAGCGGGATACTGAGTCACGGCACCGGTGCTGAGCGTTGGAAAGATCGCCATTTTCAGATCTCCGCGATTACATCGTTCAAGGAACTCGAGTTCAAAACGGCGTTTTTGACCGCCTGCGCGAGTTGCGAGCTCTGATATTGAAGCGCTACGGGTCGCGGTGCCCTTGGGACACCGCTTGCGTAAATCCCACTCCCACCCGGCGAAGCGCTTGGAGGCACCACAGTCGTGCCCTGATAGCTGGTGCTTCCACCGGACCCCGCATAAACGGTTTCTTGCTGCGATTCGGGAAGCTGAAACTGCACCAATGGTGGCGGTGTGCTCTTGCCTCCACCAAAAAGACTCAATAGCCCGGTTACGAGACCCCCAAGCCCGGCTAAGCCCAAGCCTCCGCCCAGCGCACTTGACAGGCCGCCCGACGCAGTTTGAGTAAGCAAATTCGTCCATGAATTAGAGGTCGACGCGGAAGAAGTTCGGAGACTTGATGGCGAGCCGAATAGAATTCCGGTTGAGGAGTCTTTTCCGTTCATGGATAACGCCTTCGTGTCTTTCGGCGAAACGGGCTTCCCGCTGGCCGTGGCGCTCGAGGCCGTGGGGTTTAACAGCGCAGTAACACTGAGGCCATCGACTTTCATTGAAGAGAGCTGCTTGATCAGCTTTGATAAACCATCGCTAGTTTTGGCCACGCTCACGCTCCTTTCGCCACGCGTCCCGCAACAACAGAATGGCCTCCGCCGCTCTTGCGTCTAGATCCCATGGAGTGCCTCCTTCGAACGCCTGCCATACCCGGAACTGCTCGAGGAAATTCAGGCTTTGCGCCGAAATCACCGACTTCGGGCACTGCTTCGTCATAACGCCTCCTCGCGCCCAAACGACATGAGTGGAGGGTTGCGCATCCGCGATCCAGGCGCAATTCCTCGTTTTCGCCAAACCGCTTGCACGGCACGGATCGCATTTCCACGCGGCTGGCGAGGAAAACTGGAAATGGAATGCGATCAGGAGTTTTTTCGTTCGTCTTCCGATAACTCCATCTGCTCCCGGATCGCAGCAACAATCTCCCTGGCCAGCAATTCGGGTCCTTTTTCGATTACCGAGTCCGCCGTTGCATCCACTCCGTCTATGACAAGCCTTTTTATTTCGGCAAGGCCCCACTCGATATAGAGTTTCTGGATCAGCAGCTCGGCAAGATTCGCCTGTACCTGATCCGCGCTATCTCCAGCTCGCAGAAACTCGTGCTTGAGCAGCAATTCTTGAACTCTATTAGCCAGTTCAATGCGCTGCGCCAGCGAAACGCGCCGAATTGCATACCGCACTCCTCTGATCGTCTGGCTTTCGCGCCACGCGATACTCGAGTAAGTTGCGCGCTTAGGCGAATGCGATAGAAATTTCATCATCTGCTGTTCCCTGGGCGAGATTGTTTTTGAACTGCCATTGCAAACGCGTTTCCGAGTCGTCATAGTTCGGAATCTCTGGCGTGACATTTGGCAAAAAGATGCCCATTAGCTCAGTCTGCTTTTGTCCAAGCTGTAACATTGCGGGCATCGTCTGGCGTTGCTTCGCAGCCGCATACAAGCCAGACGTCTGGGAATTGTCCTGAACAAGCAATGCGAAATCCGCAGCGACTTGCCTCGGCCCTGGTGCGATCGCGCGTGGATAAGAGGACCCGTATTCGGAGTTCCTGATATTGATGTTGTTCTTTATCTCAATCTGAGCTTCCGTCAAAGTGAAAAACTGATTGGGTGCGCTTCCTAGCCAGACTTGACCTAAGTGCCCCGGCACAATAGAATAATCGAACGCCGCCAAGGCCGGCTCCACCGGAAACGTGCTGAGCCCGGCTTCTCCATTTTGAAAACTACTCGAGTCAAGGAGATCGGAAGCAGGCCCGGCAAAAATCATTTCGTGGTAATCGCCATTTACGGATATTTGGAAGGTATCGGGCGTCGCGCCGGTAACGATTCTGCTGATTGCCGTGACCGGGTCCCAATAGTCGTAGAGCGTAAGACTTGGAAGTCCCGTTGCTACTCGATATGTAACGGTGGACGAGAGCGCAGCCGTCGGTCCCGCAGTGTTGGAGAACGGGGCATTAATTGTGACCGTCGATGTATCGGGCGTCGCGACCACAAATCGAATTTCATTGAAGTACGAAATGCCCGAGCCAATCGCCAGCTCATGCGGTGTTGTGGTTTGTATTTGAACAGGGCTTATGAGACTGGAAACGGTCAGACCCGTCGAAAGCTGCGATGCACTTCCCATTGCAGCCTGCACCAGTGGGCCGTACCCGGGATCGCCGTTCCCGTTCCATGATGTTAGATATGTGCGAAGTAGGAATGCTGTTTTGCGGCGTGAATACGGAGAAGCGCCCAGAAACGTGCGCGTCCCCGTTTTGTCAAGACGTTTTCCCGCTTCAAGCACCTGTTGAGCTTCGAGCCGAACCGCAGGAAATCGGTTCGATGACCCCACACCAGCGGCCTGTGCGTAGCTCGACTCTACTGCCGCATAGAATCGGTTCGCGTTTGATGCAATGTAGTTAGACACTGATCTCCTAGCTACCACTCACATTCAAGTTGCACGTCACTTTCGCTGATTGAACAAAGCCTAATCCGCCGCTTTTCGGCGGTTGGAATTGGACATCGTAGATGCCCGAAAAGAAGAAGCCATCGCCCCAATCCCCAATGTTCTGCCGCAGCAACTGCGTCAATGCTTCAACATAAAAATGAATCCACTGGTCCGTGTCCGTAGCCATGTTGGCGCTGGCCCAAATCTCGGCTACGGTCTCAACCGTTCCCGACAGTGTCCGGAACTTCTCCGTCTGCAGATTTTGAAGCCCGCTGCTGTACAAGCAGACTCGCGGATACGTGAGCTGGATGTTCTTGTCGCAGATATCTGCGCTCGCGGAGCTGAGCAGGATCTGCGCTGAAGTGATAAGAGGAATCGCGACATTGGCCGCCGTGCCGGCCGCAAGGATCTGTTCTTGCAGCGCATTCCGGGTCGTCAGCAGATCCGAAATCTTTTGAGCGGCGAGTATCGTAAGCGGCAACATGGTCAACCTCGTTGAATCTTCCTGGCCAAAATCAGAGTAGAAGTTCGGAACCTGGCCGTCAATTGGCCCCGGACCACTGACCAGGCCGGAAGTGGGCAGCTCCCATGGCGTGTTGCTCGCCAGAGGCATCGCGTTCTGACGTGTCAGGCCAGCCGACGTTGCGCTTGCATATACATTCCACCCCGTTGCGGAAGTGGGGGGAGATCCTGCGGCCGCTTGTATCGTTACCGACACGCTGGACGGTGATTGTAAAACCAACCCATTTACCGGACTGAGCGCACTCTCCGCTCCAAATTTGTCCACCCATGCCGTTTGAATGAATAACGCCTCCGGCAGAAACGTTCCAATCCCAACCGAGACGACCGGCATTGCCGGTTGCGGCAGCGGATTATAGACGATCCCCAATCCGGACATGAATACCATCTCAGCCGCCTCGGCGGCTTTGGTTTGATACTCAGTCCACTTCGCCTGAAATCTCGTATTTAGCTGGAGGTTGTAAGCTTCTGCAAAAAACAGGGACAGAGACTCGAAACATAGCCAGCGGTGTAGCGTGCTGGTGACGACAATAGTGGATAATCCCAACAGGCGCCGGTTGAGCCACTGTGGGTCAGACCTACCCGCCTTTAACAGCCACAACATCAGCTTGTCGCCAATGTCGCTCACCGCGAGGTTTATCTTTGTCGACACATCCACGTTGTGAGTCGACGAGATTTGAACTAATGTATTCTCAAACTCCAGGAGATCGTCCAACCCGACGATATCCGCATCCGTAAATAGGGCCATGTCGCCTATTTCTTACCGCTTGGGATGTTAACTTTGTCGTCCGAATCCGGGTTTTCGACATCCGGGTCGGCGAGAACCACCTGAACGCGGCGCGCCAGTTCAGCCTTTCGCGCGGCTTTCTTCGCGTTCGCATGCGCATCGAAATAATGCTTCCGATCGCTTTCGCCAGCCACCACGGCACGTCCTTCTACGATCATTTTTGCGGCGATTTCGCGCGGCACTTCCGACATCATGCCCGACTTTCCACCGTCCGCAGTCTCGAGACTGATTAACACCACGTATTGCTCAGTGAGTGTGCTTTCAACCTCTCGAACCTTCCTGTAATACTGTCTAACGTCCACGCTTCGCCTCTTTCCTAAGAAAAAAAGGGAACCACCTTTGTTGGGCAGCTCCCCAGCATGTCTACTTCAAATGAGCTAGCTGTTGACCTGAACTGCGAAGTTATTCCGCAGAACGCCACAACCATAGAGCACGTCAACCGTGAACTGCTGTGACAACGTATTCGGCTGATAACTCATGACTACGCGGATACCGAAATTTCCCATCTCGGCATATTCCGCAACGGCGCCCGTACCTGGCAAAGGCTGAGGTAGACGTCGAATGACTAACCCCATCGCGTCCTTCGTAAACGCCAGGTTGTGAGAGTTCGTAGTGACAGCGCCGGTAACCGGTACAAACTGTGAGCGGAAAATGAAGAAATCTTTCATCTTACCGATATTGCCTTCAACAAGAGCCTTCAGCCCGGCCTCTCCAGCTGAATAATATTCACTGAACCGCGGAATTTGGCGGATCTGCGAATATGCATTCGAAATCGACAACCAGGTACTTCGGCGCGCTCGCCGGCACCATCGCTGCGAATAGCGCGGTCTCTGCGCTGTCGATCGTGGCTTCCGTCATGGCTGTTCCGGCCGTCCCCACTGCGGTGTTTGCGGTGAACTGGCCGTATAGCCCCAGAAGATCGCGCTCCATGCGCTCCGCAATCGCAATTACAGCCGGATGCATGTACGCCTTCAGCAACTCGGGAAACGCCAGCGCCTTTGTCACGTCGGGAATCTGAAACGTAGCCTCAGCATGCGTATTCAGAACGATTTGCGCGTTCCCCAAATTCGGATTCTGCGGTGTAACGGTACCGCCTTCTGCAATGTTATTGGCGACGAGCACTGGTGGAATCGGAACGTTCACGGTGTCGCCCGCGTGTGCTAGTACAGGCTCATAATCGCGGTTCACCAGATTTCCCATAACCAGGTTGCCCATCAGAGCTGGCAAAGCGTCGGCAGCAACTAGCTTGACGATCGCATTCGCCAGATTGGCAGATGTGATAATTCCCATATGTCTCCTAAAATTGATGTTTCGTAACGACAGTCAAATGTCGTTCACTCTCGACTTACGTGCGCCGAGCCTCGCTTGATCGTTTAAGTGGCGCTAAGCGCCACGAAGCGCCTGAGACGCTAAACGCGATATCTCCGCGCGCACTCTGTCGAGATCTTCCTTATTCATTCCGGGTTTGATTTTTTCGAGCTCAACAGAAGAGACGCTTTGCGTCGACCGGGAGGGGGTTTGAGCCCCACTGCCCCCGGCGATCCTCGCGGGAAGCAACTCTGGATTCTCTTGCACGAACGTTGCAAGATATTCCCGTAGTGCCTTTCCTTCTGGTCCCTTGGTCTGCAGACTTCCATCCTCGCCGCGCACGACATCGTCTCTCACCGCGCGAAAAGCCAAGTCTAATTTCGCAACCCCGAGGCGTTGCAGCTCGCTGCGAATCTGTGCAGACCGATCGGCCTCCTCCGCTACCGCCCTCGCCTTGCGATTTTCTTCGATGAGGTGATTCACGCGCGCTTCTAAGCTCTCGCGCCGCTTTCGCTCGTCTTGTAGCTCCGTCTTGTAAGCCGGCTCGGCCTTTCGCTGCTCGGCCGTAACAAATTCCTCAATGGCTTGACGAACAACATCGCGAACGTCTATTCCATTTGTCTGCTGTATCTCCGGCTGCGTGGCCGTACTCTTTACTTCCATCTGATCCGCCATGAATGTTTCTCCCCTAATTAACGAACTGCGCGTCTATCTCGCCCCTAATTTGATCCTTGGTCTCTTGCCTGGCATCGGCCAGGTATTTCAGAGCGAGCCTCTGAAACATCTGCCGCTTCAGCGTGACCGACCCGATGCCGAGCGCCAAGAGATCCTTGGCGTTTTGCAATTCCGCTCCGAAATCGCTGATGTCCACTTCATCGAGCCCCGAGACGGAAATCGTCAGGCCATCTTGGCGTGCCTCGCTGACGGCCATTAATACGCATCGGATACAATCCTTAACTGCCGTGCCGTAGGCTCGCAAGACTTCCTGGGTAATCGTAAAGTCCAGCTGTTTACTCAGTGCGGATTGCCCGTGTCCTCCCGCCGCTTCTCCGGAAGCCTGGGATAGATAGCACACGCGGTAAATCTCCTCCTTGAGGCTTTCCAGGTTCTGCGCCGCAATCTGATAAACCTTACCGTCCGGTTCGGTCCAGCCAAATCGGTCGGAGGGCCCGAGCTGGATATAATAACTCTCGCCTACAATTTGGTTCCACTCGCGGTCTGAATAGATCACCGGCATAGCAAATAGACCCATGGTGATCGCCCAGCCAAGTGCATTTGACTTATTGAAGTGCTCCAGTTGTAAGTGGGCCGCCTTGTTAACTAGCCAAAGCCCTTCGCTCAGTTGCATATCGAAGAGAGGCACGCGCTGCTGTCGCACCAAGGCGTGAGTACCTTCCGCAATTAAATCGATGCTTCCCTCTTGCTTGCCGCCTTCGATGCGCCGATACGTTCGATATGTGGATTTGTCATAGTAGTGCCAGTAAGTCTCCTCGACGATTTCCGGCGAGCTGATCTTTGGTTGTCGCCGTGCCGATTGTTTAAGGACAATCCATTCGTATTCGCCGTGCTCATCTTTACTCCAGTTGATGAGATCCTCGGCTTCATACGGTATAAGGTACGCTCGTGATATCCCGGAGGCGTCTTCTTCCGCTCGATTTGCCGCGTTGATTGCCGGTTTTGGAAAGTCGATCAGAATATGACTTTTTCCCGCCACTAAAGCGCTTGTGAAACATCGCCTGAAAAAACTTGCGATAGTTGTTCCTCGCCGGTCGCAGTTGTCCGAGAAGTCTGAGAGAAAGTTCTTGCCCGATTGCATCTCTCCATCGAACTGCAATGTCGGTTCCTGTCGAAAAAGCGTGGAGGCGTACCAGTCGACAATTGATCCAATATAGTTTTCGTAGAAGACCCGATGTAAGCGCTCTCCGTATACATCGAGTGGTTCTTTTTGGCGCCTCAGCAGGTATTCCGCCGCGTGCTCCTTAAAGTCGTGGCCGCCCGCGTACAGGTCTCGGTACATCCGCCACATCCGTTTCTGCCGCTTGAAGTCGGAATGCTCTCGATCGATTTCACTCATGGATGTCACTTATCAAAAAAGTCTTTTATTCCTCTCGCCCGCTCCAGGCTGTTCCTCATACAGCGCTCATATTGCATACCTAAGCGCGTCCGACGCGTCCGTTCGACGCCGATCGCGCGCTTTGTCTACGATGCCGGAGTCCGGCTTGAACAGTACCTCTTCGAAGTCCGCGATAAGCTCCTTGCACCGCGGATCGATTTCCAGCCGAACTTCTCCCATTGCATTAGTCAGCATCGCGTTTACCTTTTGAACGCGATTGAGCACCCCCGGGTGGCTACCCGGCACTTTTAGCCGCACATTTCGGAACCCGCGCGATGCAGAAATTCTGCAGCATCAAATAGTCGCTCAGCCCCGTTGTGCGCAAACTGCGCCCGCTGGCATCGCCGAATACCGTCAGCGTTCCCGCGTACCGCTTGTACCGGTCTTCGAATTCCTGACAAGCCTCATCAGTCGTCGCACGCTCGAGGACGATCTCGTCGATCATCGCCAGGCAGTTCGTATGCTGTTGCAAAACGACCGAGCTCATAGAGCCACATTAAAATCCAGAGACATAAAAGAGGCTGCCCCAGGTCGTAACTTTGTCGAACCAGATGCGCTGCCGCATCCAAGCAGTGGTTCTACCCGATCGGCTCGGCTGTTGAAACATTCACGCAGCACCTCTTGTTGATGAAACCTCTGGTCCTAGCTGCTCTCTAGCCGCTGGTAGTAATCGGGCGTTTGCGCAAGCAAGAAGCGATTTTCAAACGGCTTTGCGCGTACACATCGGTAACCCGCAACCGGCTTCTGAACCAAGCGCCGCTATACCCAATCGTGCCCTGCGGCGCCCAGACACCAAATCCACACAACTTCTCTGTCCGCGGATCGCGTAAACGAGCTTCTAATCGGAGCCAAGCATTTTGCCGCGCATACGAGAGCTCGTCAATTCCAAACCACGCCAGATTCGTGCCTCGCAACCGCTCCGGCTCGTCGAGTGACCGCAACAAAGTGGTGCTGCCAGGACCAAGAAACGTCAGTTACCCATCCGTCCTTCGCAGCTCGAACTCCAAATCCTGCTCCCCGAGCGATTCGGACATTCCTGTCCACGTCGCGTCGCGCAACATCGTTAGCGTAGGCGCGGGGCCAACACTCCCTGCAGCCTCCGATTCAAATAACAATAGCGAACAACCTCAGCGCACAGCGCTGCGCTCTTCCCGACCCAACGGGCCGCGAGAAACCTTTGAAACGCGCATCTTCTGCGTGGAATTGAGATTGAGACGGAAGCGCTCGAGCGACTAGCAAATCGCTTTTCCGGGTGGCTTCGGTGATCCCTCCGCGGGTGACTCATCCTCGCTCATCCGCTCATAAACCTACAGTGAGGAAGTTGCTGGGCGGCTGTGAATCCCTCATATGTCGCTCATTCACGGCGGGATACGGTTTCTTA
Organism: uncultured Acidobacteriaceae bacterium; assembly: GCA_963722935.1. Classification (GTDB taxonomy): domain Bacteria; phylum Acidobacteriota; class Terriglobia; order Bryobacterales; family Bryobacteraceae; genus Bog-105. The sequence goes on from CAVROY010000008.1 coordinate 1,833,835, forward strand.
CAAACCTGTCATCGCACGGAATTTGTCAACATTTCGGTCGAGAACTCGACCCCAGGAGCGCCGCGCAAACGGATAACTGATAAAACTATGTTCCGGCTTTTTTTGCTTTGGGAAGGCTCTCGGTCTCCGGCTTCTCCGATCCGGGAGCCTGCCGTTGTACTTCTTCCTTCAGCCACCCGGGAGGACGGCCACGACGACGCGCTTTGCCGGCGGAAAGACGCTCCAATGCCTGTATGGCCTCATCCAGTCGCTGTCTTTCGCCTTGCAACTCCGCAATCATCCTGTGTAAATCCATCTGTGAGCTTGGCGCTGCCCGCGCCACCAGACACCACAGTATCAGGTCGGCTGTGAAAGTCACAGATCCAGCTTGCCTTGATACTCCATATCTTTCAGCGTGAATTTCTTTCTTACTTCCATACGGTCTGCCGTGATGCGGAACTCAACATCTTTGTCGCGCAACGTGATCGGTTCCGACTTCTCGAAATGAAAAATACTACGCCCATCCCGGCCCTGATTCAACTCAACCTTTGTCGGATTCAACCGCTCGTGTCCAATCGTCAAAACCGTGATGACCTTCAGATGATCAGCAAGTCTTGCGTCGTCGGAATCGTCGCCCGAACTACCTCCCGACCACTGTGACCCGAAGCCCGACTTCGGCATTCCGATCACCGCAATCACGTACTCGTTCAAAGGTTTCATCGCCCCTGGCTCTGCGGTGCCGCCGCTCATCTTGCTTTTTGCCAGCCGCACCGGCAGCGCGCTTTCCCATTGCACGGTTGCGGTCGTTGGTTGTTCAGAAGGCGGATATCCGCCGCCGCCACTTCCACGTCCCCGGCCCATTCCTCCGCCGCCCAAGCCACCGCCGTGACCCATCCCTCCTCCCGGCATTTGCCCGCCACTGCCCCAGGTTCCCCCGTTTCCGCCGCTTCCCGGAGTTTGGTCGCCGAACCCCGCATTTCTTGCGACACTCACCCTCACGGCTTTGGACCACGGCGAATTATTTAGTATTTGATAAACGTCTTCGCTCGTCCACTGCGATGGATCGTTCTGTTGCCATGAGGATGCCGCGATTGCGACACCGATCATTGAGCCAAGAACTATTCCAGATACGAAAACGGATTGCTTGGGCATAATCTCTTGCATTCGACGTGTCGCCCGCCGTTAGGAGTACACGAATCGGGCACATTCGCAGCTAGTTCGTAATCCCAACCTGCGAAAGTAGCCATGCGTATTCAAACGCCCGCTCTTTCAACCGATCATAGCGGCCGGACGCGCCGCCGTGACCAGCCGGGTCCATTCTGATCTTCAGGAGCAGCGGGTTCTCATCGGTTTTTAGTGTTCGCAGCCGCGCTACATATTTTACGGGCTCCCAATACATCACTTGGCTGTCGTTCAGGCTGGTCGTGACCAGCATCGCCGGATAGGCGCGGTTCATAAGATTCTCGTACGGGCTATACGCCTTCATGTACTCGTAAGCCGTCCGCTCACTGGGATCGCCCCACTCCAAATATTCGCCTACTGTAAGCGGCAGGGTGGCGTCCATCATCGTATTCATCACATCCACAAAAGGAACTGCGAGATGCGCGGCCTTGAAAAGATCTGGGCGCATATTGATAACTGCTCCCAGCAGTAGGCCGCCTGCGCTCCTGCCTTCGATCACCAGTCGGTCCTTTGAGGTCCACTTTGTTCTAACCAGGTATTCGGCGCAGTCAATGAAGTCGTTGAAAGTGTTTTTCTTCTTCATCAGCATGCCGTCTTCGCGCCATTGCTCGCCCATCTCGTTCCCGCCGCGGATATGCGCGACCGCATAGGCCATCCCGCGGTCCAGCAAACTGAGGCGCTCACTCCCGAACGTAATGGGTATGGCATATCCGTACGACCCATAACCGTAAAGAAAAAGTGGCCGCTGTCCATCCTGACGAAAATCCTTCCTATACACAATCGAAATTGGAATCTGCGTGCCATCTCTCGCCCTTGCCCAAAACCGCTCCGAGCGGTATTGCGATGAATCGTAACCGGGTACTTCTTGTGTCTTCAACAGCTTCGACACGCCGCTCGCGACGTCGTAATCGTACACACCGCGCGGAGTCACAAAGCTCTGATAGATGTACCGGTATACCGGCGATTCATAATCCGGCGTGTCGCCTGGAACCACCGAATACGCAGGCTCAGGAAACGAGATCTCGGTCCAGGCACGCGTCTGAAATTGATAAACCCGCAGGCGTGTTATAGCCTGGGTCTTCTCTTCGATAACGGCAAAGTTCCTGAAAAGATCGACATCTTCGATCAACACATCGGCGCTGTGCTCGACAAATGATTTCCAATTCTGCGGTTCAGGATCACCGTCCGCCGTGGTCACTATTTCAAAGTTCTTCCCGTTTCGGTTCGTTCGGATATAGAACAGTCCTTCGCGATGATCCACGTAGTACCGATGCTTTTTTCCTCGCGCCAGAAAGATCGCGAAGGGATCGCTCGGATGGTCAGCTCTCAGGTATCGAAACTCAGTCGTATCCTTGCTCGAAATTCCGAGAAGTAGATAGCGTTTATCGCGCGTCTTTGTCAGCGCCACATCGTACAGTTCGTCGATTTCCTCGTAGAGCAATTCGAAATCGCTGCTGCCGAGCGCGTGTCGCCAGAGCGTATCGGAGCGCTTCGTAATGGCGTTTTCCGTCGTCAGGAACAAAGTTTTGTTATCGGCGGCCCATTCGAGGCCCGTCACCCGCTCGGTCGAATCGGGAAGCATCGCGCCCGTCCGCAGATCTTTGACCTGCAGCTTGTATTGCCGGAACCCCGTGTAATCGACCGTATATGCCAGTAGATTTTGATCGTCGCTCGCCGAAAACGAGCCTAAAGACACAAATGCTCGATCCTCTGCCAGCTCGTTCAGGTTCAACAGAATCTCTTCAGGATTTTCGATGCTGCCTCGCCGCCGGCAATAAATCGGGTACTGCTTTCCTTCCTCCGTCCGTGTGTAATACAGATACCCGCCATTCCGAACCGGAACAGTTAAATCCGTCTGTTTTATGTGACTGACCATCTCTTTGTAAAGCTGTCCGGAAAACGGCGAGACGCTCGCCGTCATCGCTTCCGTGTAGGCATTCTCCGCCTCGAGATACTTCGTCAGCTCAGGGTTCGATCGATCGCGAAACCAGTAATACTCATCCACAACCGTTTCGCCATGCCAGATCGCGCGGTGCTCGCCCTTGGGGGCGATTGGGGGAACAGGTCTCGTTTCAGGACCGGTTCTAAACGGACTTTCGAGAGAACTCATGAATGAAGGGCTCCTGCCAAAAGCTTAAAGCCTGGAAGTTTTCCCGGCTTCGCATTCTCAGAACGCAGCGCCACATCTGCCATAGAGCGGCTCTCTCTCAACTTATAATCGAAGCATGAACCGCGTTACGTGGATCTCCTCAGGCCAAAACGATCCCATTCGCACCCAGATCCACTACGCTCGCAAAGGTCTGGTCACCGGCGAGATGGAATATGTCGCAAAGCGTGAGGATCTGGCTCCTGAACTTATCCGCGAGGAAGTGGCGCGCGGGCATATGATCATTCCCGCAAATATTCACCACCACCGCCTCGAACCTATGTGCATCGGCGTTGCCTCCCAATGCAAGATCAACGCCAACATCGGCAATTCTTCCACCACGTCTAATATCGAGGAAGAGCTCGAAAAGCTCGCCTATGCCGTCAGGTTTGGCGCCGACACGGTCATGGATCTCTCTACCGGCGGCGACATTCCCCGCATTCGGCAAGCGATCATTGACGCCTCTCCGGTTCCAATTGGCACCGTTCCCATTTACGAAGCTCTCAATCGGGTGCGCCGCGTCGAAGACCTCAACATTCAGGTGATGCTCGAGGTTATTGAGGAGCAAGCTGAGCAGGGTGTCGATTACATGACCATCCACGCCGGCGTTTTAGTGCAATATGTTCCGCTCACCAGAAACCGCATCACCGGCATTGTGAGCCGCGGAGGATCCATCTTGGCCGAGTGGATGGTCAAAAAACACAAGCAGAATTTTCTGTACGATCACTTCGATGAAATCTGCAGGATTTTTCAAAAGCACGACGTCAGTTTCTCTCTAGGGGATGGTCTCCGCCCCGGTTGCCTCGCCGATGCGAGTGATGCGGCCCAGTTCGCGGAGCTGAAAACGCTCGGCGAGCTTACGAAAACGGCCTGGGAATACGACGTTCAAGTTATGATCGAAGGCCCCGGCCACATCCCGCTCGACCAGATCGCTTTACAGGTCGAAAAAGAACGCGAAATGTGCTACGAAGCGCCGTTCTACACGCTTGGGCCCCTAGTAACCGACATTGCGCCTGGCTATGACCACATCACTTCCGCTATCGGGGCTGCGATGATCGGCTGGCATGGCGCTTCGATGCTTTGTTACGTCACACCCAAAGAGCACCTCGGACTTCCAAATCGCGAAGATGTGAAGCAAGGAATCATTGCGTATAAGATTGCCGCGCATGCCGCCGATGTCGCCCGGCATCGGAAAGGCGCTCGCAACCGTGACGATGAGCTCTCACGCGCCCGCTTCGCCTTCGATTGGCGCCGGCAGTTCGCTCTTTCACTGGATCCTGAAACCGCCCAAGCCATGCACGACGAAACTCTGCCGGAAGAAGGCTTTAAAGATGCCGCCTTTTGCTCCATGTGCGGGCCGAAGTTTTGCTCGATGAACCACTCCGCAAAAACGCAGGAGTTCACCGAGGCTGACGCGGAAGCCGTTCTCGCGGCCGCGGCAAATGGCGAATCGCTGGTTAATCTCTCCTGAGCTGAATCACGGCTGAGCTTGGTCACGGCCGCCAATAACGAAACAAACGCGGCCAGCAGCGCACACATGCACCACACCGGGCCAATACCACGCCGTATAAATCGTCCAGGGGCTTACACAGCCACCAGTGCGCAACGCTGCGCCATGTCGCGCAGCTGGACGCATCTCCGCCCTAGAACTTCGTCCACATCAGGATCGACTACTGCGGCAACCGATTCCTCGGTCGTCCTAATTGGGGGACCGAGCGGAACGAGCTCTTCAGGCCGCAGAATAAGTTGTACTTGAAAATGAACCACAATGCTGCGAAAGCGTGTCTAGCTCGAATTTTCTTTCCTTCCTCGTACGTGCGCCCGTAATAACTGATTGGCACCTCGTAGATGGCGCAATGAAGTTTCACCAGCTTCGCCGTTACCTCAATCTCAAAACCGAATCCCGTCGAGCTCAGGATCATTTCGCGAATAATGTCTCCGCGGAACGCTTTGTAGCCAGTCTCCACATCCGACAAGTTGATATTCGTGAGCAAGTTCGAAACGAACGTCAGCGCCTTGTTCGCAATGTAGTGGTAAAAGTACAAAACACGCGCCGCTTTCCGCACCAGAAAGCGCGATCCGTAAACCGCATCCGCCGCTCCATCGAGAATCGGTTGAATCAGCTCGGGAATCTCGCGCCCGTCGTATTCATCATCCGCATCCAAGACCAGAACGATATCTCCTCTAGTCGCTGCAACGCCCGCGCGCACCGCTGTTCCTTTTCCGCGATTCGCACTCTGTCTCAGAACGCGAACCCGATCGTGCTCTTTGGCAAATCCTGCCGCAATTTCGTACGTCGCATCCGTAGATCCGTCGTCGACAACGATGATTTCTCCAACCGGCGGCACATCCAGAAGTTTCCTGATAACTTCGCCGAGCGTCGCTTGTTCATTGAACGCTGGCACGATCACTGATAGCGGAGCGGTCAAGGACACACTCGCTTATATCACCTGGAAGCTCGTCGCGTGGCTCAATCCATTGCCGGCCGTACTCGCATTCCATTTCTGATCTCTGCATCGCTCGGCTCAATCACCCTGTCGGCTACTCGATCGCCAGGCCGCAAACCAGATAAGATCTGCACTCGATTCACGTCGCTCACGCCTGTTGTTAGGGGAGTCCAAAGAATGCGATCGCCCTGCAAGCGGTACACTCCGCTAGTGCCTCCCAGCGCTCGCAGCGCCGCTTTCGAAATGCTGAGCGCGTTGTTCACCACTGTGGAAATGATCGTAGCGTTTACCGTCACCCCGGGCAGTAGATCGTGTTTCGGATTATCGACGCTTGTCGTCACCTCGCCGACCGTCCGTGTTCCTAACGCAACCACTTCGGTCGGGAGTTTGTTGATGCGCCCCCACCATGTCTGCCCAGGTCGCGCATCCCACGTAATGCTTACCGGATCGTTCAGCTCGATCCGCCCGAGATCCGGTTCGTCCACATATACCGTTACCTTCACTAGATCCAGATTTCCAATCAGCGCTACCAGCTCCCCGGGCTGCAGATACGCGCCTACTTTCAGATCGAATTGATAAACGGTGCCTGAAATTGGCGCCACAATTTCTCCCAGCTGAACCCGGTGCTCTGCCAAGGCAACCGCGGCTTGCGATTCATGTAGCTTCGCCTCCGCGACGGCTTTGTCGCTCGCCGTTACGAGCGTCCTCCGCTGGTCCTCCAATCCGGCAAGCTGCAGTTTTGCTTGTTGAAGGGTATCTTTGGCCTGCTGCACCTGCTGTTTGGTCGCCGCCTGTTGTTCCAGCAAGCGCTGCAGCGAGTCATAGTTCCGCTGCGCGACCGCGACGGCTTCGTTCGCTGTTGCAATCTTATCGTTCAAGTCGGCCAGCGCGGCCGCTCTTCCGCCCCGGCTCGCGTTCATATGTTCTGTCTGGGCTTGTAGCTGTGTGGCTTGCGCTTCCGCCAGGTCTGCTTGTGCAGCCGTCGTATCCAGCGCCACCAGCGTCTGACCGGCATGTACCATCTGCCCGCGCTGAACCAAAACACGACGTACTACGCCAGCCGTCTCTGCCCGCGCCGCAGCCCATTGCGCCGGCTCTACTTTACCGTTGGTTGAAACCGTACTCTCAATGCGCGCCCGTTCTACAGCCACAAAGTGGATTCTAGGCGCCGCCCCCCGGTGATCCAATCCCCACCACAAGAGCAAGACGATAGGCAGGATCAGAATGAGCCAAGACTTTCGCATCTCTCCCCGTGCTTCCAAACCCCCCGTCCCACATTGTGACAAACCTGCGTGTCATCGTTTTTTTCCGAATTGTGCACTCGCACAATTCTGGCTTTTTTCTTTTCCTTTTCGGGTCCGTTACGCGCTAGACTGATTCCTTATGCCGGGGTTCCGCATTCACCGCCTGAAATATGCCCCGAGCGAAAGTTTCCGCTGGGCGCCCCACACTGGCGGTCTCGCGATCGTGAAGGAAAAAGACTATGAACCGGCCGGCCAGATTGAAGCCGCCAGTCCGTATGCCGCCTGGAAGCTGCTTGCTACTGAAAGTCGCGCACTGCACCCCGGCGATCTACTGGAAACGGACCTCGCGCCGGGCGAGTTGCATATTTTCAAGTACATCGGGTTCGAACCTGCCAAATGGTACGTCCCCGATCCCAAGCCGGAGCCGGACCCCTCCACAACTCCGCGCACTTCCCGCGAGGCCGTTCCTCATCCCTAAAGGTAGCGCTTGCCCAAGAAACGAATGTAATGGACAACCGCACGGAAACGCCTCAGTGGGGCTCTTTCGCGTTGGTGAGTTATATACCGGATCCGCTCGGATCCTTGCTTCAAAGACTGCGGCAAACTTTGCCCGGTCAAGATAACTTCCAGCCTCACATCACAATACTTCCACCACGGCCGTTGAAGCTTCCTGTGGATGTCACCTCGGAACTGGCGCTGAAAACTTTGCTTTCGTTTCCGGACTTTGAAGTCGAATTGTCAAAGGTCCATTTATTCCCGGAAACACAGATACTTTATTTGGATATTGAAGAAGGTAGTGAGCTGATTCATGAGCTGCATTCTGCCCTGAACTCCGGCGATCTGGCGCATGTAGAAGCGTTCCTATTTCGTCCTCACTTGACCCTGGCTGGTCCGATTCCTCATGCCGATCTCCAGACACTTCGGCAGCAAATCGAAGCGGCCTGGACCGCCGCCCAGTGCCCGCGCCGCTTTCTGCTGAGCGAGATCGTCTTTCTCTGGCTGCCGCCGGGCACCGCGCCACGAGAATGGTCACGGCTCTGGTCCCGGACTCTGAGTGGCACAGGCAATCGTAGTATGCAGGCCGCCTCCGCCGCTACTATGTATCGAAGATACTAAGTTGCCGGGCTTCGCTCGCCCTCTGTTTGCCTACAGCCGCCGCCGATCGTCCAACCACCCCACGCAGCTCCGTTCCCACTAAGGCCGCTCTGGGAACAAAAACCCGCTGTCTCCCAGGGCCGGCCTTGGGAGGCGCGATCAGGTAACCGGCGTCCGGCCATTCCAACAGATTGTGAGAAAGGATTCCGTCCAGCCGGTCTCCGTCGCGGAATGTAAACCTTGTCCACAGTCCGGGTGTCTTGGGCCGGCGCTCGAAGAGCGCGTGCTCGGTAAACAAATCGGCCGGTCTGCCTTCCCCCACGAAACACACTGCTTTCACTTCGCCATAAGGTGCATCTTGCAAGTTCCCCGTCAACGTAATCAGCTCGATGCGGTCTTCCAGCAAATAGGCTCCAGGATTCACCATTCCTTCTATGGGCTGGCGGCCGAACCGGTAGACGATAACGCGCTTGGCTGTGCTTGACGACACAGGAAGGAAAGTAACAGCTATGTTTCAAACAATTTTGCGAATATTGTATCATTGGCAAAATGGCGGGGTTGCCCATTTACGAGCAAAGTCTACGGTCCTTTCTGCACTTCTGCCGTACCGAAAAAGGCTTGGCCGCGAACACTTTGGAAGCCTATCGCAGCGATTTAACATATCTAGGCGATTTCCTTAAGACTAGGCCTTTACAGTCAGTTACACTCCAAACACTTCGTTCTTACCTGGACCGGCTGCGGTCCGTTGGTCTGTCCAACCGGTCCATTGCGCGCCAGGTAACGACGCTGCGCGGGTTCTTTTCCTTCCTCCTGGACGAAGGCGAAATACGGGTTCACCCCGCGGAGCTTCTTGTTGCGCCCAAAATTGGCGCTTCCCTGCCAAAATATCTCGATTACTCCACGATCGAAGAGATTCTAGGATCGCCCGAGCCCAATTCCGCTCTCGGACTTCGTGATCGCGCGATGCTCGATCTGCTCTACGCCACCGGCGTACGCGTCAGCGAGCTCATCCAGTTGCGCGTCTCGGACCTCGAAACTTCGGAAGGTATCCTGCGGGTCATCGGTAAAGGAAATAAGCAGCGGCTTGTTCCGGTCGGTCGCCAAGCGTTGCAGTCCATTGAGCGTTATCGCGCCGAGCAACGGCCGTCTCTACTGAAAGGCCGTGTCAGCCCCTATTTATTTGTCACTGCCCGCGGAACCCGAATGACGCGCCAAGCTTTTTGGAAATTGCTTCGCGGGCACGGCAAATCTGCCGGCGTGTTTCGTGGCCTTAGCCCTCATGTGCTCCGCCACACCTTTGCTACGCACCTGCTCGAAGGAGGTGCGGATCTTCGCAGCCTGCAAAGCATGCTTGGTCATGCCGACATCGGCTCTACCCAGATCTACACTCACGTATTGCGCTCCAGATTGCGCCAAACTGTAGATGAGTTTCATCCCCGCGCCGCAAATCGCCGTGGTGCTTCACGCCGCTCTCACGAGCCGGAAAAGGAAATCAATTCGCGCAGGCGCTCTGTCCAGCGTCGCGCATCAGTGCCCAGGAGCGAACCCGAGCTATGAGCGACTACATGTTTATGCTTGATAGCCACCTGACGGGCGAGCAAAGTAAAGCCTTAGCCCAGGTTCGTGAAGCCGCCGAACATGCCAATCTGAATCTATTTCTCACGGGTGGCGCCATGCGGGACATGATGGCCGGTTTCGCGATCCGCGACCTAGACTTCAGTCTGGAAGGCCCCGCTGTCAAATTCGCTAAAGCGGTTGCCCAAAAAACCAATGCGGAAATTCTCTCCCTGGACGATCACCGAAAATCCGTCGAGTTGCTGTTCCCCGGGAACGTGAACGTCAGCGTCTCCATGGCGCGCCAGGAACGGTATGCTAAGCCCGGCGCTAAGCCGCAGGTCCAGTCGGCCGTCATCCATGAAGATTTGCGTGGGCGCGATTTTACGGTCAATGCCGTCGCGCTCTCGCTAGGTAAAGCATCTCGGGGCCTTCTCCTCGACCCCACCAATGGGCTTGGCGATCTCAGCCGGAAAGAGCTTCGCGCCACCTCTAATTACGCCCTGTACGACGATCCCTCGCGCATCTTGCGAATGATCCGGTTCCGCACGCGGCTCGGCTTCACTGTGGATGAGCGCACCATGAGCCAGTACCGGAATGTTCGTGAGGCCCAGCTCGAGACGAGAATTCCGCAGCCGGCGCTCGAACACGAGCTCCGCCAGATCGCTCTCGATCCGGTGGCGGGCGATATTTTGAAGGCGCTCGAAGATGAGAAGCTGCTTGGTTTGATCTCGTCCGCACTCTCCGGACCCAAACTCAACCTTGCGGCCTTTCAAAAGCTCCAAAAGGCCCGGCAATCCCTGCCCTTCGGCATTGATATTTCTATCGATTCTTACACCCTGTTTCTGTTTCTGCTGCTCGAGAAACTCAACTCGAAAGAACGTGTCCAGCTCATCAAGAGCGTCGGCATTCCGAAACCCGCACTGGATGCTGCCATGAAGCTCGAACCTCGTGCTACCAAAATCGAGAAGGAGCTCGCAACCGCCAAACTTCAGAAGCCCTCCTCGCTCTATGCCGTGTTGTCGAAAGTATCCGGCGAACTGCTGCTTTTCTTGCTCATGCGTTCTAGCCAGCGTTTGGTTCTCGATCGCGTCAAGAACTATCTTCAAAAGTATCTTCCTGCCGCCCAGGAAGTCACTGAGCGGGACGTGATCGAGCAGGGTGCACAGCCCGGAACTCCTAAATTTGCCAAGCTCCACCAGCACCTCATCGCCACGCGCCTCGACGCCCGCCCTAAGAAGGTGATCGTCGAAGAGCCGCCACCACCCCCGCCTCCTGGTCCCGGGCGGCGCTCCGCCACATTCGGGCGATAGCTCCAGCCATTCCCCCTTTGCTGATAGACATCTTCCATTTTTGGCTGGACTGCGATACCCTAGTATCTAGATGGACAAAGGGCCTCCCTCTGCGGCCGAGAGTGCCAAAATAGCCGCCCACTACCTGCGCGGATCCATCGCAGAGGAACTGAACAACGCCGAAAGCGTATTCTCAAAGCCCGCTACCGGAGTCCTGAAATTCCACGGCATTTACCAACAGGACGACCGCGACCTTCGCAAACTAGGCGATAAGCGGTTTTCTGCCATGGTGCGCGTCGGCATCCCAGGAGGGGTGCTCACTGCCGATCAATACCTCACTCTTGATCGCCTTGCCGATTTAGGCGACGGCTCTCTGCGCATTACGACCCGCCAGGACATCCAATATCACTACGTGCCGAAGCAGCGTTTGCGTGAGTTGATTCGGGGGCTGAACGAGAGCTATCTCTCGACGTTGGCTGCTTGCGGCGATGTCGTGCGAAACGTGATTTCCTGTCCAGCGCCGTTCGAGAATGAGCAGCGCAAGGAGCTGTACCCCGTCGTTAAATTTCTTTCGCGAAGCCTTAAGCCGAAAACGACGGCTTATTACGAAATCTGGATGGATGGGGAGCGTGCTGCCAGTGCGGAAGCTCCGGATGAGAACGCGGAACCCCTATATGGTGTCAGCTATCTGCCTCGAAAGTTCAAGATTGGCTTTAGCTATCCAGGCGACAATACGATCGATATTTACGCAAACGACATCGGCATTGTGCCTCATTATCGGGATGGCCAGCTGGTCGGTTTCACGATTCTCGTGGGCGGTGGAATGGGTCAAAGCGCGGGCGTGAAGGCGTCACATCCGCGTCTTGCAGATCCCATTTGCGCAGTTGGGCCTAATGCTGAAGAACTACTTGAAGTGGCTGCGGCAATCGTAGGCATTCACAGAGACTTCGGTAATCGGTCCAATCGTAAACTGGCCCGTCTGAAATATGTCATGGATGACTGGGGCGTCGCGAAATTTAAAGCAGAACTCGATGCGCGGGTGGGAAGGGTTCTAAAACCGCCGCAACCTCTCTCCTGGACTCGCTCCAACGACTATCTCGGCTGGCATGCCCAGACTACCTCGTCTGACACTTCCACCGCTTGGTTCGTCGGCGTTCCGGTTGTGAGCGGGCGCGTTAAAGATTTCGATTCGGCGCGGCAAATCCGGACGGGCCTGCGCGAAGTTGTCTCCAGGTTCGGGCTCGAGGTACGGCTGACTTGCCAGCAGAATCTCTATTTGGCAGGTATTCGGGACGAAGATCGTGCCGAGGTCGCCGCTATGCTCCGGGCGCACGGAATCGCCGCACCGCGGGAACTCCCTCCGGTTCTCCGTCACGCTATGGCCTGCCCGGCCCTTCCCACCTGCGGCCAAGCGATCACTGAATCCGAACGTATGATGCCGGGCTTAGTGACCGAAGTGCAATCGGAACTGAATCGTATCGGTTTACGCGATCAGACGATTCATCTGCGCACCAGTGGCTGTCCGAATGGCTGTTCTCGTCCCTATACTGCCGAAATCGGAATCGTCGGCGCGAGTGTCGACATGTACACGATTTACTTAGGTGCGTCGCCCCTGGGTACTCGTCTGGGGTCCATGTTTGCCCAGAACGTCAAGCGCCATGAAATCGTGAGCCGCCTTCGGCCCGTGCTCGAGTTTTACAAGGATGCCCGTAGACCCGGCGAGCAATTCGGTGACTTCTGTCACCGGATCGGGATTGGATCTCTGCGCGATATTGCGGTTTGCGCCGCCGCCTAAAATCCTTCCGTTAGTCGGTTGCGTACGCGAACTGCGTTTGCGGTCGGGGACTCTGTCTTACCGGCTGAAGGTTCGCAACGGGACTGATCCGATTCATTACTCGGACGACTGATCCCGCGTAGCTCTCGTCGGGATTGTACAGCCGTAATTTCCCGACCACGTCACGGTTCCGGTATAGTGGACTGCGTCCCAGCTTGTACGCCACCTCGTTCAGACCCGCGCGAATGCTGGGAAATAGTGTGTCGCCCTTGTTCCAGCCGAACACATTGTTATTCCGGTAAGCCTTCCCGCCACCCGATTCGATCACCGAAATGCTCGGCAGGAGCCGCCAATCGAGATGATTATCATCGGCCGCATGCACGAAGTCGTCCGCCAGATAAGTGATCGGGCAATGGAGCTTCGCGAAGAAGCGTTTCAATCGCACTGTCCTCGCGTCCGGGGGCATCGGTTGTGGCGGCTTTGCGGGAGGCAGCGGTTTCGGAGCCTTATCGAGCCGCATGGTGACAGGGAGTGCCAAGAGACCGAGCGCCAGCGTAAGCTGCTTGGAAGATGAAAAAAGCTTCTTGAGAAGCGATCCATAACCAAATCGCATGAGTACATGGTATCAGATTTATACAATAAATACTGGATTGTATGTAGATGCTTCCCGCGACTCTGCTGTCAGCTTCCGGCTGTCGAAGCTGCAGGCTTCTCGTCCTTCTTCGGCGCCGCACTTCCAGCCGGTAAGACCGCGATCGAGACTCTCGGGAATGCGAACTTACGTCCGAATTCATCGATCAGATTCACTTGGCAATCATATTTCCCAGGCTGAATATTCCCAATAGGAACTTGCAGCCACACCGGTACCGTATCTTGGCGCTTTTCCTTAAACCGATTCGCGCGCACCGGCTGTGACTCGAATATCTTCTTGTCGTTCTGATACAGCGCCAACGTAGCTTCGACATCAGCCCGCCGGAAGTTCTCGGGTAAGCTGTCGGAAATCGTCGGATCGTATACCTCCACGTACACCAGCATGTTCTGTCCCGGCCGAAACACCTTCGTCACATTCGGCATCAGCTTCTGCCCGTGGTCAATCAGAGGATTACTGGCCAACAGCTTCTTGTCGTTCTTGACTCCTGCAACCTGCTGGGCGACCGCTTCTCTCTGGTTGCTCAGCACGACAGAGCTGATCCGAAGCATCTTCGTCGCCATCAAATCCGGTATGGCAAACGCCATCTCGAAGGTCCCGACCTTCCCTTCTCCGTTTTCCCTTGCGACAAATCGCAGCTTGTAGGTACCGGGCGTGAGCGTCACGCCGGTGTCATATTGAATGCTCTTGCGCACCACCTGCCCTGCCGTCGTCACGTCCACCTTCAGAGGAATCGTGTCGCGCACCGTCGCTGCCGACCGGTTGCGTTGGTCGAAAACCTCGGCTATGAAGTCCAGTTCCGTGGCCTGTTTCGCACCCTTGCTGTGAAAGGCCAACGCGGATCCAGGTATTTTCACTGAAATCGGCGCAAAATACTTGTCCTTTTCCAATCGGAAGTAGTCCACTTCCGCAGCGATCGGCAGATCGGTGACCGGATTGTCGCTGAGCAATGCCTGGGAAAGCTGCGCTTCCTTATCTACATCTCTCATACGCGCAAAGATGGTCGGTCCGTAATAGCCCTGCCGGTAGTCGAGTTTCGCACGAAGGGTGGCGTCCCTAGGAACCAGCTTTACTTGGATCCGGCGGTACCGTCCGTCCATTGCGGTGTTCGTGCTCACATACGAAAGCACGTAATAGCTAGTGAAATCCTTCTGAACCTGCCGCATGCCCTCCGTCAAATCGTTTGAATCGAGCAGCGCCTTGCCACCCGTATCCAGCGCCAGAGTCGCCAGCGTCTCCTGCTGATTATGAAAATTGTTTCTCAGCGATGTCTGTCCCGCGCCCGTGTATAGGTTGTTCCCTACCGGTCCCGCTTGCGTGGCGTCTCCGCCTGGCACCAGCGCCGAGAGCCCGCGTGCATCAATCGGGTAAAAAGCAACGTTCGCCCGAACCGCCGTATTTACCGTGGCTCGCAGTTGCGACTGATTATCCACCCCATTCTTCTGAATGCCGCTCGATATATAAATTAACGCCTTTTTCTCGGGATATTGTCCTAGCTTCCGAGCCGCATCCTCCAGGGCCGCTAATTTCAGGTCCGCATTAAAGATGTTGAACTCCGTTTCATCCGCCACGAATTGTCCGCTCTGGTCCTGCGCGTCCGCTCCTTCATCGGCAAACGTCGCATTCTCGCTCGATTCTCCGATCCGAAATTTCTTGATCGTGTTGATCAGCAGATCGCGGTCTGACGTGAAATCGAGCAGCGTCTCGAGTTGCGACCCGAAGGTCATCAGCGAAACCGTATCGCTAGATGTCATCTGCTTCGTTAGAAACTGGATCGCTGCGTTCTTCGCGCGAATCTGTTCAGCCGGTTGCATGGACGAAAAATCGAACAGCAGAATCATCAATCGCCGGTCCTGATACTTGCTGAGCATCGTGCTTCTGACCGCGGCTTTTTCCCGGGCAGGGTTGTAGCCCTTCGGCTCGGGAGCCGGTTGTGATGCGGGTGATCCCAAATCCGGAAGCACCTGATTGTTCAGCCGTTGCAAATCCACGGCCTGCAGCTTCTGCAGCTTCCCATCTTCGAAAAGCTCGAAGTCGTCTCTTGTCAGATTCTCAATCGGTCTTCCATTCCGGTCGAATACCGTGACGTTCACGATGACCACGTTCGTCGTGGTCGAAAACGTCGCTCGCTGCTGCGCCAATACGGGCTGCACCGTCAGCAAAGCCGCTAATGCTGAAGTGATCGCTCTCAAAACCGGAACCTCACGACGGCGTTTAAGGTACGCATGGCGCCGGCTGCGCTGGGTAGACCGTAATTCACCGAATTCACGACCGTATAAAGGCTCGTATAATTCACGTGGTTGAGGATGTTGTTGGTCTCCAGGCGGAACTCGAGTCGTTTCCGTTCTCGAAAAGTAAAAGAACGCGCGAACGCGACATTCAGATTGAACAGCCCAGGCCCCGGAATCGTATTTCTGCCGGCATCCCCGTAAGTTCCCGGCGGTGGAGTCGCAAATGCATCTAGATTGAAGAAGCCCGTGTTCGATACGATCGGCTCGCCAGTCGCTTCTGCTCGCTGACTGCCAGCTCCGTTCGTCTGCGCTAATTGAGAAGTGTTGCCCAAGACGCGCGCCGTCAGCGGTTCGCCGGTTTGTGCCGTAATCGCCCCGCTTAGTTGCCAATCCTTCAACAATCTCCCTGCCCAGCTATCCGATGCAATCCGCGAGGCGCCCGCCGCCACCGGCGATGTCCAGACAAAGCTGGCCGTGAGCTGATGGCGAATATCGAAGGTTGAGAGCCCGCGTTCCGCCGCGATATCGAGCCAGTTTTCCGCCACCGTGGCGATGCCGCCGCCTAAAGTCGAGGAATCGTCGATCGACTTTGCGTATTGATACAGCGCATTCAGCGAGATTCCGCGGTTAAAACGTCGCATCAATCGAAAATGAGCGGCATTGAAAATGGAATTGCCCACCGATTGGTCGTATTGAAATCCGGTTGCATCACCAAGCTGATCCGTCCGCGTGAGCAACTGTGCGCTCCCGGGCAGCGCTTGATCCGGTTCGGTTCGTACATCCAAGCCGGTGCCCTTCGTGCCCATGTATAGCGCCTCTAGAAAGAATCCGCTGCCGAGGTCGCGCTGAATCGAAAAATTCCAGGTTCCGGCATAAGGCGTTCGATAATCGCGAGCAACCGCAAACGTGTTGGTAATCTGATTCGCGGGAATATTGAAGAAGCCTCTGTTCAAGGTCAACAGGTTTGCTGTGCTCGTGTTCACGCTGTTCGATACGGCAAACGGAGGTTGTTGTGCCAGCAATGTCGCGAACTGAATGTACGCTTGCCCGTTGTAATAAATTCCATAGCCAGCGCGCACCACTGTAGACTTCTTGAACTGAGCGATCTTCCAGGCGACCCCCAGCCGAGGAGAGAAATTGTTGTAATCCGGGTTGATCAATCCGCCCGGAAAGATCCCTGTGTAAGGCCCTGATATGTTGGGCGTCACCACCGCCACGCTTGTAAAATCGGGCGCGACATCGAGATTCGCAAGACGCCCGTATTTCTCCGAAAACGGCGAAAAATATTCATACCGGACGCCAAGAATCAGCGTCAGGTTCGGCCGGGCCTTCCACTCGTCCTGCGCGTATGCACTGAACTGGTTCTGGCGGAAGTAGTCGCTGAACTGTGAGTAGTCGATCGAGCTCGATTGGGGATATCCAAGCAAGAAATCGCCTAGGTCGTAACCCGTCCCGGTCTGTGGCTGCCCTGCGCTGTTCAATTCACTGGTTGCCAGCCCAGTGAAGTTGAACGTTCCTCGAGCGTTGGAATCCGTCTGCATCGCCATGTCGGCGCGCGTATAACCCGCTCCAATCGAAACGGTGTGGAGACCTTTTAATAAGATGATGCCCTCGCTCGCGCCTTGCGTCTGGTTGCGCCGCAGCGTTGGCGTCGAATCGCTTAACGATGAGAAGTTCGTGAAGTTCAGCGTAGGCGGCCCGTAATCCAGCGGATTTGTCGAGACACCCGGAATGCCTAACTGTGTCGCGATATCCGGCACTGATGAAAAATACGGGATGACCTGAGTGTAATTGCGATTGAATCGGACCTGCGTGTTGCTGATCGCCGTCTGCGATAAATTGCGTGTCCACTGCAGACTGGTATTCAGTCCGTACCCGTTTGTTGTGTCGGAATAACCAAACGGTTGCGCGACCGTGCCGTTTCTATCTTGATATTGAAAATTCAGCGAGAGCCGATCCACGCTCGTTAAGTTGCGCTGTATCCGCACTCCCAAGTTGTCCGTGTTACTCGCCTGCACCGTCTCCCATTGATAGTTGTTGGCCTGTCGTGGCTCATTCGGAGCCGGATAAAAACGCAACAATCCCATGGCAATCGGGTTGAGCAGGCTTGGCGGAACTACGTTGTCGGGAAACTGCGTGCGCGTTTGCGGGTCGAAAAGAGCCAGCGGCATATTCCTGCCAGATGCGCCCAGCGACTGGGTGGTTTGCGAAAAATCTCCCTTTCTTTCCGTCAGCGTCGGCACTGTTTCGGTAAACAATTGCGGTGTCCGCGCGCGCGTTCCGAAGTACGTAAGAAAGAATTGAGTTTTCGGATCCTTAATTATCTTGCCCAGCACGAGCGGCCCGCCGACAATCGCGCTGAAGCGGCTCTGCGCATAAGAGGCTTGCGGAATGTCGAGACCGTTAATCGAGAACGGCTTCGCATTCAGAGCCGAATTATTCAGCGAGAATGAAAGCTGTCCGTGGACTTGCTGATTTCTGCGCCGCCGGTTTCCGAATACCGCGCCCGCCACTTGCCCGGGCCGCCGCGCGTTGCGGCCACCGAATGCACCGGGTCCTGCAAATCCGCCTCCGCCCCGCCCAAATCCGCCGCCGAATCCACCGGCTCCAAATCCACCTCCCGGACCACCAGCGGGTCCTCCCTGTCCGCTGCCGCCGAATCCCGGCGCGTTCGGAGTCCCCGGCACTCCACTCTGACCGCCGAATTCGTTAGGTCCCACGCCCATGAATCGCATGTCGGGTCCTGAATCGGCTTGATTGCCTTGCGTCATTCCTGGACTCAGACTGCCAGATACCAGAAACGTTTCGTTGCCTCCTTCATTGGCTCCTGCGGGCGTGGCCGCGCTCTGCTGCGATGCGTTCAGTTCATTTTGCAGGTCTTGATCGGCTGATTGTCCGTTTCCGCCCGGCGTCAGGTTACCAGCCGTTGTCGATCCGCTTGCCCTCCTACTCGTCCCGCCGGACCCGGCTCCCTGGTATCCGCCCGGCCGGCCAAGTCCTCCAGCATGAGAAGTACCGCCCGGTTCATTTCCTCCTACGCCATTACGCCGCGCAGCGAATTGTTGTAGCCGCTGCAAAAGTGGCGACGGTTTCAACTGAAGATCGAAATTCACCGCTCCCTTGGCGGCGGAGAAATCCACGTCCTTCTTAAGCGTGTTGAACCCGAACATTTCGATGCCGACTGTCCATGTTCCAGCTTCGAGCACCGGAAATACGTAGTGCCCATCCTGGTCTGTCACTGTCGAAAAGGTCTTCCCATCTTGCGTGATCGTCACCGTAGCTCCGGGGATCGGCTGACCGTCCGATTTCACGAATCCACTCTGGGCGAAGACGCTTCCGACGAGTGCGAACCAAAGCAAAATGACAAAGCTGAACCGCATGCTGAATGAAGGGCTTGTTTCTAAACGATGTACGCTGTAAAGCCAAGGTTACTGCGCCCGGAGCCATTTGCGTGTAGGCCTTGCCCTACGCGAATACGCTCTCGGCTTGCTTTACATAAAGAAGTCTCAATCTGATACGGTTGAAGCGAATGGCTCTCGATCTGGAAAGATTGCGCACAGAGATGCAGAACTACCTCAACGAGCTCGGCATGCCTGTTTTTCATGGTTATCAGCCCCTCGCCGACACGCTCAACCACGTCGTGTGGGATACCGAAAGCCATCCTGACTATAGAGAATTCATCAGCGCTGCGCGTAGAGCCGGCGCCAAGCTGATCGTTTTTCATCACGAGGCACTTTCTCTGGACCAAATCGACGAGGCTCTCGAGCGATTAGAGGAAAGCGAGATCACGCGCGAGGAAAAGCGCAATTTTGAAACGCGGTTGCGGCAGTTGCACGCGTACGAAGGCTTTACCTGCCGGTTGGATCTTTCTTCTCGATTGACGCGCGCACTTATGTTTTTGAACTGCACACCGAGTGGTACGAAGCGCTCAATGACATACTAGCCGAGCTGGAAGCGGCAGCCGAAGAAGAAGAAACAGATGATGGCGCGCTCGGTGGATACTTCTCTAACAATTGAACGCCTTGGTTTTCTGGGACGGCTACATACTTAAATGACATCTGCTGGGGTCGCCGTTCAGCCGTCCTCTCGACCGGTCGCGCGCTGGACCTTACCCGCAGCGCGCACTAGTCCTATCCTCGTCCTCCAGCGCGCCCTAAACTTGCATCCGCTGGTCGCCGCGATTCTCGTCCATCGAGGCTTGAGTGATCCCGCGCGCGCAGCCGATTTCCTGAGTCCCAAAATCGCGGCTTTACACGATCCGTTTCTTATGCGCGACATGGACCGCGCCGCCGCACGTCTGCTGCGGGCAATCGAAACGCGCGAGGCCATTCTTCTCTACGGCGACTACGATGTCGATGGTACAACCTCCGTCGTCATTCTCAAGAGAGCTATCGAAATCCTGGGAGGCCGTGCCGAGTTCCACATCCCGCACCGGCTCAAGGAAGGTTATGGGATGCGCAGTGAGGTGGTTGAGCGCGCCTCTCAAACCGGCGTTCGTTTGATCGTCAGCGTAGATACCGGTATCCGCGCCCGCGAGGTTGTTGCGCATGCGAACAAGCTGCGGCATAGATGTGATCGTGACAGATCACCATCTGCCCGAAACAGAACTGCCACCCGCGTTGGCCGTCCTGAATCCCAATCGTCCCGATTGCGCTTATCCGGACAAGAGCCTTTGCGGCGCCGGTGTCGCTCTCAAGTTAGTTCAGGCCGTACTCGCCAGAAGCGCGATGTCCTCCAGTCGCCAGGCGGCGCTTCTCGATTCATTCTTGAAACCAGTTGCAATCGCAACGGTTGCCGATATCGTCCCGCTCGTCGAAGAGAATCGCGTCATCGTCCGCCGCGGCTTATCGGGTTTGCACCAGGTTCGAAATCACGGATTACGCGCTCTATTAACGGTCGCCGGATTTGCAGAAGGCGAATGTCCATCGGCGCATCAGGTCGCATTTCGCCTGGCGCCGCGCATCAACGCCGCCGGACGAATGGCGACCGCGCACGATGTCATCGAGTTGTTCCTCACCGAAGATCCGGCCCGCGCCCGGCAACTCGCAGAAAATTTGGATCTCCTCAATCGCGAGCGTCAGCAGGTAGAAGCCGAAATCGTTCAGGCCATCGTTGACCAGTGCGCCGACCACAGCTTCGATGCGGAGCAGCCGGCCTTGGTATTCGCGGGATCCGGTTGGCATCTCGGGGTCCTGGGCATCGTCGCGAGCCGTCTGGTCGAACGCTTTTGCCGTCCCGTTTTCGTGCTCAGCGAAGCTGCGTTTGCGGCTGAGGACGAGGAACCATGCCTCAGCGGATCGGGCCGCAGCATCCCCGTCTTTCATCTGCTCGAAGCACTCGAAAGCATGCCCGATCTGTTCCGAAAATTCGGCGGTCACCGCCAGGCGGCCGGGCTCACACTCGCCTCCGGTCAGCTCGACGAATTTCGGCAACGCTTCGCCGCTTACGCCACAACCAGACTTAAATCGGACGATCTGCGGCCCTTGTACGCGCCTGATGCTCTAGCCTCATTTGCCGAGCTCAACGAGGAATGCGTGCAGCAGATGATGTCGCTCGGGCCCTTTGGTTTCAGCAATCCCCTGCCCCTGTTGTACGCGCCTGGCGCGGAAGTAGCAGGTCCTGCCAAGCCTCTCAAAAGCGGGGAGCATCTCAACGTCCCCTTGCGGCACGGCGGGCGCTTGCTGTTTTGTAAAGCCTGGAACTTCGGCGACCGCGCGGCACTCTTCGAGTCCGGCCGCACGCTCGACGTGCTCTTCCAGATCGAGGACGACCCCGTCAGTCAGAAACGCGGCTACGGCTCCTGGTGCGTTAGCATCAAGGACGTGCGCGCTTCAGCGTGACCTTGTAGACTAAAAATGTTCGGGGCGTGGCTCAGCCTGGCTAGAGCGCCTGGTTCGGGACCAGGAGGTCGGTGGTTCGAATCCACTCGCCCCGACCAATTCTTTCAGTCACTTAGCTCGGATACCCCCGAGACCATTTTGCGTCATGTTCGGAAGCAGCTCCGAACCCCCAATTAACTTGTTCCGAACTGGGTTGAGGCTTCCAAGCAAGCTTTGCTCGTGCCGCGGCCAGTAGTTCGGCTTTTCGCTCTTCGTACTTCTCAGCGGCCTCTTGCATCGCGCGCTGGCTGATGTGCGTGTAGACTTCAGTCATCTTCTGAGAAAGATGCCCGGCGGTCGCCATCAGGACTTGAATGGGCGTCCCCATCTCGGCATGGTTGGTAATAAGTGTATGCCTGAGGTCATGGAAGCGGAAGCCAGGAAGTCCAGCAGCGTTGGTAAGCTTGCGCCAGGCCCTGCGCCACCCTTTCAGAGGCCTCGACGGGTCATATCCTTCGCCGTTACGGATTTTGCAGGGAAATAGGAGTGTTCAGGCTTCCTGCACCCGAGCTTTTGAGCGCGATCCTTTAGCCTGAGCATGGCTTTCAAAGCCTCGTTCTGTCTATACTGATGGCTTCCTCCTCCGCGGCGAATATGTGATGAGCTTCCGCCGACTCGGCGAGGAGCATCACGGGCCTGGCGGGAACGTTAGACTTGGGCTGTGCAGAAACTTCCTATCACGGGCGAAGTTGCGCAGGAGTTCGAGTTGCCGGATTCAACAGGGGCGCTGCGGCGCTTATCGGAGTTGGTCTCGCACGGCCGTGTGGTGCTACTCTTCTATCGCGGCAATTGGTGACCGTTCTGCCTCCGCCAGTTGGCGGACTACCGAGAGCACTACCCGGAAATCCGGGCCGCGGCCGCGAGCGTAGTAGCCGTCTCGGTAGATGCACCTGAAGCGTCGGAGGCCTTGCGTGCTCACCTCTCTTTGCCTTTTCCGATTTTGTGCGATACGGAGCGGCGTGTCGTCAGGAATTGGGATATCTATAATCCACGCGAGAAAGGCGGCATCGCCAAGCCAGCGGTCTTCATTATCGATCAGGACCGGATCGTGCGTTACGCTTCGGTGGACACGGTTACGAAGCGGGTCGCGGCGGCCCAAATCGTTTCCCTGCTGCAAGCGGCCACTGAAGCGTCGCTGGTTCGACGCGCAGTTCTCGTTCCGCGATTGTCTTACTGGCTAAGCGCGATTCGGAACAGCATTCGCCGGTAAGCGGACACTCTTCGTGTAGAGAAACCAGTTTACGATGTGTCAGGTAATTGGTCATGAAGTCCGGAATCGTGGCAAGTCACAAGAGATCTTGCGTGCTGTCACCCGCTACCGGCCGCGATCCTCCCGGCAACGGGGCGCACGCAAGAAGCCCGTCGAATAGTATTCGTCGTTGTACTGAATAGAGGGGCCGCCGGCAGGCGTGTAAGTATAGATGCCGATCGAATCCTTACCGCTGGCGATCGAAGCGCCGCAGTTCTTGTCGTTTGGCGTGAAGTTGAAGATGGGAGGATTGCCGTCCATGAAGGGCGCCTGCACGTCGGTGTTTCCTGCTGAAAGATTAAAGCTCGTCTGCAGGGTGCCGGAAGTAACCGTAAGCGTTCCTGCCTGAGCGAGGTTTGCCGTTACGTAGATCTCATCCGCTATGGGACCGTACAGTGTTCCCAGAGCCGGAACGCCGCTGGCGGCTTTCTCGTTGACCGATTGCGTGCGATAGGCCCAGTAGACGGAATTCTTATCGATGTCCGGCTGGATGCCAGTCTTGTACCATTCGATGAAATACGGCAGCAGCGCCCAGGCTCCGGCATGGCTGTGGAAGTAACTCAGTGGGCCCGGCTGCGTGGGCAGTCCACTTTGCACAAGGAAGTTCGCGAACGGATACTTATTCGGATCGTCGATCGGACTTACATAAGTACCCTCGATAAAGTCGTTCCAGGTGATGATCTCGACCCATTGCGGGTGAGTAACATGGATCGCGTCCATCCACATCTTGCGCATGCCTTCATATCCGCTGTACTCGAAATAGCGAGCCGCATCCGCGCCCCAAAACTGCAACGCGATCGGGGCCATATAGAGCTTACCGGCGCTGTGGAGAACGGACGCGTACGCTTCACTGCTCGGAATCTGATCGGGCCATCCGTCGCCGGAACCACCCGGCACACCCGCAATGCCCCAGTAGAACAGACCGCCAACCGTCGATCTCCACAGGTTAAAACCGTCTTGTATTTGGGATTGCGTCGGAGTTTCTCCGCCAAAAGCGCCAAAGAAAGCGGGAACCAGAAAGATGTTGATTGGAGCATTGCTCGGCTTACCCGTCACCGCAATGGTCGTCGGCGCCCAGGAAGGGTCAACCGTTCCCGTCGAGGGATTCGCGCCGGTTGCCAGGTCCGATTTGATCGTCTGCCATGTATTCGGACCGAGTGCATCGCCGGCGAAGGTGGTCAGTACGTATCTGCCGTCGTGCCGGAAATAAACGTCGGCGAACCGGTCGTAGTTGACGAAGCGGCGCATCATGTCCTCCACGTCACTCGGCTGGTTGCCACAACAAAAATCCGCGGAGAACATCAGTTTGAATCCGCTATTCAGCCGTGCTGCCGCTTCAAACATTTGCGATGAGTATGCAATGTAATATTCGGCATCCGCGCCAGAACTCAACCAGCTTCCCACGTTAAGCGCGAATCCATCGACGCCGATGGCCTGCGCCTGCTGGATTTCTTTCATGTAAGCCCGGACTTTCGCTTCACCGCTGCTGTTGTCTTGGTAATCCTGATTAGTAACCATGTAATGGGCAAACACCATCCGCCTGGATTCCCCTTCCGCAGCGGAGGATTGCAGCCCGAACATAAGTGTCAAAAGCAAAGCGGTGACAAAGCCGCTTTTTGCCCCAATTCCCGTCTTTCTCACTTGAACTCTCCTGATTGCGTCGTAGCGACAGAGACCCAAGGGTCGCATATGGAACTTAGTCTATCCCCTGTGCCGTCCGGAATCACCCCGTCAGAATCCGGGCAATCGTCTCGCTTTCGGGCCTGGAGGTTCCGAGTTCTTCAAAAGACCACGCCGTTACCCAGGTTCTGCCCCATCGATGTGCCGCCCGTCACGGTTCCCCCATTTCCGCCCATCTGGTTGCCCATGTAGCCCACGCCGCCGGGAACCAATTTAATTCCGTAGGCCACGTTCTGAAGTGCAAGGTTGCCAATGACCATCAGGGAAGAAACAATTCCGTTTTGACCGTTGTCGTACGCGAGATTGTTGCTGATTAGTGCGCCTCCGCCGATGCCGCTCCCTCCATTGCTGGAAGCGTTACTGAACATGACGTTGGCAGTCAAGCCCGCGCCAATACCGTCAAACTGATTCAGATACGCCATGCAACGAGTGATCAGGCCATCACTCACTAACATTCCCAAGCCTCCGTTGCTGTAAGTGTGAATCTCCTCAATCAAAGATCCAACTCCATCCAGCTCGATGCCTCTGCTCCCCATCCCGTGTATGTTGCCGTTTCGCACGGTGATGTGCGCTCCAATGCGCGAGTCAATTCCGTCACCCGATCCCGATCCGGAGCAGGTCACGGGAGGCCCCTGCGTGCAAGTGACGGGACCGGCGATCGTAAAGCCGTTCAGGTCAAGCGTGACGCTGTTCGCGTTAATAAAGATGGCGTCCGTGTTGGCATCGGGAACCGTAAGGTTTCCGGATAGGCGGTAGCTGCCGGATTGGCAGATCGTGACGGGAAACCCCGCGTGAGGGCACCCTGGCAAGCCGTTCACGGAAGTGTTCTGGTTGATGAGCACAACGCCGTCCTCAGCAAGCGCGAAGGGCGCTAACGCCAGCGGAGCAGCGCAGAAAAAAACAGTCAAGCTACAAATGGTGAACCCAGTCACGGAAGTCTCTCCTTATTAAAAAAATCTAAAATCATCGGAATTCTGCAGGGAGCTAATAGCTAGGCGCGCAACGCTCGGATACCCACCGCGATAAACGCGAGCAACCCCATCATGCCCATCGTCGAAGGCTCGGGAACCGGACTGCCGGCCGTTGGTGTCGCCAGGGTCCCCTGAAGGTCGGTCTGGCTGCCGTCGTTGAAATTACGCAGGAACTCAAACTCCGACGGGCTGGCACTGGTGTCGCCGGAAAGACCGCTCGCCTGCGACGCTAGCGCGCCGAGGTCCGTGATGGTTCCCGTGAAATAGAGATTGATGAAATCGTCAGTACTGCAGCCCGCAAGAGAAGAACAGATCAGAAACGATACGGTATTAGGGCCGAACACACCCGGCGTGGAGAATTCGAGGTAATTTCCCGCCGCCGAGGTGTAGTCGAAAGAATAGCCGTCGAATTGCAGGGTCGCGCTTGCATCGGTCAACACATACGAGCTACCGGAATGGGTGAAGCTGGCAGCATTGTAGTTCAGCAGCATGGAGAACGGATCGCCGATATTGATTGTCGCTGGATTGGCGATCACGGTATCTCCACTGCCGACGGCAGAACCGTCGGAGCTCAGGTTTCCGGTGAAGGTGACGGTATCCCCGCGTGCCGCCTGCCCGAAAATGAGTATGGCGCCAAAGAGAAGCCCAATCGCGCTGACAGATCTTTTCTGAAAATTCACGCTTTCCTCCACCCCAAGTTGGTAAATCGGAAACGGAAGACAAGAAACGACACCGAAGCAGAAAATTTATTGACGCTCGGAAATCCGGACGGAGGCGGTTTCCTCCGGTTTTCTCGTCCTATTTCCCATTCCCCTCCTGGTCATGCGAACCAGAATATTTGTTTCACCCGCTGCAACCGCGCACCCGCCACACCTTGTCCTAACCGTGAGGTGAGAGAGAAATGAGCTACACAATCGGCGACGGCATGGTTGCGCTTGCGTTAGCGGGGGCATTGTTTGTTATCTTAATGTGACGTACCGCAGTCGGCAGAAGCGGATCGAGATCGTTCATCAGGAACGGATGGCGGCCATGGAAAAGGGAATATTCCTGCGGCCTTCCATGGCCGCGCCTCTCCCGAGCTTGCCGCCTGATTTCGACCAGCGCTTGCTGCGCGAGCTGCGCCGCGGTTCGCAGCCGCTCGACCGCTACGGCCGAATTCTGCTCACCGGCTACGGTCTAACGTCGGTCGTGCATCCACAGTGGTCATGCGCGGTCAAGGCCTCAATTGGGGGACTATATCGGCGATGATACTTGGGCCACTCGCGTTGCTTGCGGCCGCACGCTGGGTGCAGCACCTGACTTATACAACCATGGCGCGCGGTGCCAAGTAGACCTGGCGAGGGAATTCGAACTGGCAATGTGGTCATTCTCAGCGGAGCTGGCCTTTCGCGCGAATCGGGCCTCGATACGTTCCGCGATCCCGACGGCATCTGGGCCAAGGTAAACGTCGACGATGTGGCAACTCCCGGCGCGTTCGGGCGAAATCCGGCTCGGGTGCACGAGTTCTACAATTCCCGCCGCCGGCAGCTACTTTCTGGTGCCATTCATCCCAATGAGGCGCACTTCGCGTTAGCCAATCTTCAGCGTTCCTGGAAGGGCGATGTGACAATCGTCACCCAGAACATCGACGACCTTCATGAGCGTGCGGACACCTCAGGCGTCATTCACATTCATGGTGAACTCCTGAAGGCACGTTGCAGTGGCTGTAGGAACGCGACTCACTGTATGGGCGACCTCGGCATTGAGTCCAGATGTCCAACTTGTGGAACATCGGGCAGAATGCGGCCGGACGTGGTATGGTTCGGCGAAATGCCAATGCACATGGAGAAAGTTCAGAAAGCGCTGGAG
Organism: uncultured Acidobacteriaceae bacterium; assembly: GCA_963722935.1. Classification (GTDB taxonomy): domain Bacteria; phylum Acidobacteriota; class Terriglobia; order Bryobacterales; family Bryobacteraceae; genus Bog-105. The sequence goes on from CAVROY010000008.1 coordinate 1,861,055, forward strand.
AGGGCGGATCTTTTTATATCGATCGGGACGTCGGGCACCGTGTATCCTGCTGCGGGATTCGTAGAAATCGCCCGGAACGCCGGCGCCCACACAGTGGAGCTGAGTCTCGAGAAATCTCTCGGAGCGTCCCTATTTCATGAGGCCGTCTACGGACCCGCAACCAAGGTTGTAACGGAATATGTTGAACATCTATTGACCCGCGCCTCAGGCTAACTCGAACTGCCGACTCTCTAACCGGAGACCGTGCGCCGCAAAAGAGCAGTGGGCGAGGGAATCGCCGCTCCAAAGAACTGCGGCTGCCATCCTGGACGGAACCGGTCGAGTAACAGAAACAATCCCAGGCCTTCCGACTGAGACCAGGCGTCTGTACGCTGGCTCAATGCCCTAAGTGTGTCTACCCAGGACTGCCCAGCCGGCGCTGACTTTAAGGCAGATTGGAACTGTACCCACATCGCCGATCCTTCCAGCGCCAGAAATATATCCTCCATTTCCGACCAGCCTTCGTATCGGCCTATTAGAAATTCTTTGCGGCGTTGCTGCAGCAGGCGAAGCCCTTCACTTGCGGTCGTCCGGGCAATTCCTGCGTCGCTGGCCAGGATCGCCTTCGAAAAGTGTCGCTCCTCTTCCTCCACCATTTCCCGAAATCGGAGATTTGAGCCGAATTCGGTCTCAATGAAGTTGTCATCGAGGTTGGCAGGATATCTGTGCTTCGCTTGCAACTGCTTGATGTCGCGCATAACCTGCGGCAACTGCCGTGTATGCGTGAGCTCATGGAGAATAAGGCCCTTGAAGAAGTTTCGAAAATCGTCGTTACTGGCACTGACATGTTGTGCCCGCTGCTGGAATGCAAGTGACGCGGCGATAAAGAACGGCTTCGTATCATTCGCATACACCATCGCGGCCGCTTGCGGTTTGATCGGCATCGGATCACGCCCTGGCACCCACAATCGTCCGCGATTCTCGACTTCGAAAATGCCGTACTCGTGTCCCGAGAAGCGCAAATTCACCGACGTTCTTTTGTGTGCAGGCAGAAGTCGCTGCTCCGGATTTACATGCCACGCCCGAATCTCGTCGTAGACAATCAGCCAGGATAGCGGTTCCGCCGGAATCCGCAGATCGCCGCGGCAGGTTGTTTCCCACGCAGCCAAAATCCCTTGTAGCCATTGCCGCGTGTCTTCGTTGTCGGATGCAGCAACGCATTGGGCGCTCAGAGCCGCCGCGCAAATTATAAAACTGCGACGCGTTGCGGTAATGGTAGCCGGATTTTTCATCAGCCGCTCTTCGTGGTGTGGCGCGGACGGTCTTGCCGTCTGCGTGCATCTATTATTTAACGAACATCGGGGCAGACCAACAATAGGCAATTACTTTTTCTTCAGCCCCGCAGGTTTTCCGTGCTCTATTTCCGGGAAGCAGATGTACTCACGCCGTTGCCGGCGCGGCGACGAACCTCAGCCGCGAGTTCTTTGGTCAAGGCTGCTGTAAAACCTGGCGCGCTTTCGAATGCCAGTACGCGAGCAGTTCGCCAATCGGTGCGAATATTGTCTTCTGCCGCAAGACGCTTTTCGCCAGCCATTTCATATCGGCACATTATTGCCAAGCAACACGGAGGGGAAGCGGACGGCATCCCAATCACCGGACGTCCTCAAAACGCGGCATCTCCGCGACGTATGGAGCCAGCTTGAGCGGCCAGTTGTCCGGCGTTAAGAGATACGTCTTGCGGTCCGGATAATACTCGATCAATTGTCGATTTTGGATGGCGCCTAAGTCGTGCGCCCAAACGATGCTCGCGCGATCAATGTCGGCGGCGTTGTGAACCCATTCGCGAAAGGCATGCTGCGGCGCGTAGCGGACAAACACGAGTTGCTTTCCGGGTTGACGCTGCAGTTCGTGTTGAATTTGCAAGCGGCCTTCCGCATCTCCCCAATTAATGAAGTCCCAGGTTTCCACTCGCCCGGCCCACGCAAGAAGGCGGTCGCTCCCGAATGCATGCGCGCCGAACCAGAACGCAAACTGCAGGAAGCAGACCAGGAGCAGCGCGACCGGAATGCGGTGGCTGAGCCGATTTAATTTTTCCAGTCCGATGACGCTCGCAAGCACGAACAGGCATGTTATTGCCGCGATGTAATGCGGATAAAAGTAGGGGTAAATGTTCGTGCCGAGCGCAAAGAGCAGCAAGGTGAGGAGCACACAGAGGAATCGAAACTCACGGGCAGTGACGGCGAATGCCGCAAAAGCGAGAAACAGCGGCGCGAGTAGAAAAAAGCGACAGAAGCGCGCCCGAAACAGCAGCCGTTCGAGGTATCGGCCGAACGTATCGCTGCCTTCGCCGTGAATAGCGCTTTGGGCGCGGTAATCGAGTTCTTCTTCCTCATTGAGCGGCCGGTGTGGAACCGCATTGGGCTGAAACGTAAAGGTGGCGGGCACGCCGTAGTCGTAGCGATAGAGCAGATAGGGCAGTGTTCGCCAATTGCCGGTCACGCGCTGGTTCTGAAGCAGCATGAATCCGCCCGCCGCAGCCACGCACAGAAGCACGATGGCGATGGCTGGCACGATTCGCCGCCAGTGTACCTGGCGCCCAGCCGCAAAAAACAGGAAGACGCTGAAGACGAGCAGCACGAATTCGTAGGGCCGGGTCCATAGCTCGAGTGCGAGGCCAGCGCCGAGGCAAGCCGCATCACCCAGGCGATTGGTCACTGTCGGATGCCGGCTCTCGATGAGCTGGGGCAGCAATCTAGGAAGCGCTCCGAACACGAGGCAACCGGCGAGCGCCGAGAGCGCACCACCCCAGTAAGAATTTGCCCAATAGCTCAAGGGGCCGAATTCGATGACGGCCAGGAGACCGCCTACAAAAGCCCACATTGGCGTGGTCCAGGCGCGCAGCATCCAATAACAGAAGGCGCACAGCGCTCCGATGGACAAAAGAACGCCAGCCCATGGATGTCCGAAGATGATCCATCCGGCGGCCAACGCGATTCCTTGTCCGGGCGGAAAGATGGAGCTGTAAGTGGGCCGCTGGAGTACGAAGACCTGCTCGAAAAATTCGGGCAGCGCGTGCGGCGGATTCGCGAGGCGCAGATGCCGGAAGGTGTCGGCCAGCAGAACGTAGCTAAAATCGTCCGCGCCGCTAGGGGTGGGCACGGGAGAGCGCGCGAGCAAGAGCAGACGCAACACGATGGGCAGCGTGAACAGAATCGGCATTGCCCAACCGGTGCGCGCGGCGATTCGGGTGACGGCTGCGGGCATGCTCCATCGGCGCGGCAGCAGGAATGCGAGAAGAGCCGCCGCGGCGAGCTCCAGAAAATCGACGAAGCCGAATCCGATCGCATTATCGGGAGACAAGAAGACGCGAGCGAGAAGCAGCATCAAGAGTTAGCATAAGGTGATGGAATCACGCGGCAGATCTGTTCATAGGCGAACGGGATTTTTGAGAGCGGGCATGAAAAAGCTGGGACAATTCTTTCGGCCGAAGCAGGCTGAGCCGCCGGAGGATCCGTACGCCTACGTGATGGCGCCCAAGAAAACGAAACCGCCGCATTTGCGCGCGGCTGCGGCTGAGCGGGAACCCGATTAGCCACGTCGTTGCCCCGAAACGCACATCGAGTCCGAGACACGGCGAGCGGCGGAGATTCGAGGCGGTTTAGGCGGCTTTTTCGGCGGCTCGGATGCACTCCTCGTCGGCTTCTTTGCGCTGCTGCGAGACGAACCCAATTTTCGCTCTGCGCTTTTCGGCTCTAAGCTTTAGCAGGTCGGCCAGGCACTTGTGGAAGGCGCGATCATTGGTGGTTGGTAGCGCAGGAAGAGCGCAAACTGTTTCTGCTTCTCCTCGTAAACGATTTCATCCGGATACGCGGTGGTCTGGAGGAAAATGGCGCCCTGGGAGAGCCAATGATGCTACGCCATTTTGTCGACGAGCAGGCGCTCGGTGACGGTTTGCGGGCGATGCTCGTCCTGTACTGAGACAACCAGCGCGACGGCACCGGACTTCTAACGCTGGTGTAGCAGGCGTGTCAATAGGTTGGGGCGGGAAAGGAGCTTTTTAAAGGGAATTAGGCTTGCGACCGGCGGATTGGGCCGAGGTGGGTTTTGCGGTTGCGAGACTAATCGGCTCATCCGGGAGCAATCTGCTACTGCTCGGCCTAAACAATGGTGGCCGCTGAAGGAGGAGCGTAAATTAGTGCCGACGAATCAGGCGATCAAACTTGGTCCGCTCAAACAGAGTGAGCTTGAGGAGGCCGAGCGTATTGTGCGGCTGGCGTTCGGAACATTTCTGGGATTGCCAAATCCGGCCGATTTTATGGGCGACCGGAATCTCATAGCGCCGCGCTGGCGGTTGACTCACGTAAAGGTGATCGCCGCACGTGCAGGTGGCCGCCTGATCGGATCAAACGTAGTCACCCGTTGGGGATCGTTCGGGTTCTTTGGACCGCTGACTGTGTTGCCGGAATGGTGGAACCGCGGCGTCGCGCAGCAGCTGCTCGGCGCCACAATGAGGGTCTTCGACAGATGGGGCGTGCGGCACACTGGGCTGTTCACGTTCCCGCAAAGTGCGAAGCACATAGCCTTGTACCAGAAGTTCGGCTACTGGCCGGGTTACCTCACAGCTATCATGACCCGCACGCCGGACGCCAACCTAGCGCCACAGACCAAAGGTGTGAATCCGCCAGTGTTGCTATCGGCATTCACCCAAATCCAGCGGGAACAGGCCGTTCAGGCATGTAAGAAACTTGCGGATAGAGTCTACAAGGGCCTCGATCTCACTGGTGAAATCCGGGCAGTGCTCGCGCAGCACACCGGGGATATAACGTTGACATACACCGGAAGTGTTCTCGATGCTTTTGCGGTGTGCCTGAACGGCTCTGGATCAGAGGGCGGCGAGAAGACGTGTTATCTCAAGTTCGGCGCGGCCCGTCCCGGTGAGGGTGCGGGTGAACGTTTCCAAAGATTGCTCGATGCTTGCGAGGCGTTTGCAACTTCGCGCGGAGCGAATGTGGAAGCCGGCATGAACCTGGCTTGCGAAGATGCGTACCGGCGCATGCACTCGAATGGATATCGAGTGACGATGAATGGTGTAGCGATGCAGCATCCGCATGCAGACGGATTCAATCGGGCCGACGCCTACGTGATCGATGATTGGCGTTAAAGACCTGCTGGGAGACTTCTCGATATTGCTGGACGGGATTCGTAGGCGCTGTAACATTTTCTGTGTAAGTTGTTTTGGGTTGGATAGGCTGGCAATTGGTGTTTTGGGGGACGGAGGGAGCCCGAAGGGCGACCTGAGTTCCCCAAAACAGCGACGGTCATGCCTCCGGCCCCGACTGCGGTGGAGCTAAACCGTAACGCAAGAAAGAGGAAAGGAACAAGCTCCATGACACAGACTCAACCGCAGAATGCGGCCGTTTCTCCCGACTCGTCGGGAGATTCCAAAAATTTCAAGCAACAGCTGATGGATCGGGTGCGCGCCGGCGGCGGCACGAAGACCATCGATACTAAACAGCTTTTTCAGAACCTGGTGAAAGATACGCTCGAGGCCTTCCTCGAATTGGAATTGGAAGAGCACCTCGGCTACCCCAAACACGATCCGGAGGGCCGCGGCAGCGGCAATTCCCGCAACGGTGGCACGCCCAAGACGGTGCGCGGCGATTTGGGCGAGGTGGAAATCGAAACACCCCGCGATCGCAACAGTAGCTTCGAACCCAAGATTGTGGCCAAGCGCCAAACCTCGGTGGGCAACTTTTCCGAAGCGATTGTCTCGCTGTATGCGCGCGGCATGAGTACGCGGGAGATCGAGCAACACGTGCAGGAGATCTATGGAGTAGAGGTCTCCCCGCAGTTTGTTTCTCGCGTTACCGAGCAACTGCAGCAACAGATAGCCGAATGGCAAAGCCGCCCGTTAGAAGGCGTCTATCCCATCGTTTTCGTGGACGGCTTGCGTGTCGCTGTACGGACCGACAAAGGCGTGCTCAAAAAATGCGTCTATACCGTTCTGGGCGTCAATGTCTCCGGTAAACAGGAAGTGCTCGGCTTATGGATCGAAGAAACCGAAGGCGCCCGGTTCTGGCTCAAGACCCTCAACGATCTGAAAGCACGCGGCGTACGCGACATTCTGATCTTGTGCGGCGACGGACTCACCGGCCTGGCCAGTGCCGTCGAATCTGCATTCCCGCAAACCGACGTGCAACTCTGCGTGGTGCATCATATCCGCAACGTGACCAAGTTCGTTTCCTGGAAGGATCGTAAACCGCTGTGCGCCGACATGCGCCCGATCTACTCGGCGCCCACCATCGAAGCAGCCGAACTCGCTCTCCAGCAGTTCGAGCAATCCTGGGGTACACGTTATCCGATGTCGGCGGCAGCTTGGCGTACTCACTGGGATAGTCTCACCACTTTTTTCCAATACCCGGTCGAGCTGCGCCGTATGATTTACACCACCAACGCCATTGAAAGCCTACATTCGCAAATGCGCAAAAACACCGCTACTCGCAAAATGTTCCCCACCGACGAATCCGTTATCAAAATCCTATTCCTGAACATTCGCAATTTCACCAATCGCTGGACCAAACGCCAGGGATGGGATATAGTCATGAATCAGTTGATGGTGCTCTTCGGCGATCGACTCAGGACAGACTTGGTCAACACGCTGTGATTAATTTGCTCCACCCACTTACACGGTTCCCGTTACGGTCTCCGCCCCGTATTGTGCGCGATCGGTCTGCCGCTCTTCCATCACTCGATTACGGAAGGATGATGCGTGATCGGAGAGTACTCTTCTCTGTTCCAGTTCTCCGACAACCCCGACATTTCAAATGTTGAGCAGTCGCTCCGATCGCCGCCACAGTCTGACGATGCAAGTGTCTAAAACGACGTGAAGTGATATCCAGGCGAAGTCGGATTCGATGTTAGTCAACAATCCGAGCCGCCTGGGAACAGGTCCCCTAGTGATGTCATACAGAAGTTGAATCAGGAAGACAACTCCGATTGTGATCAGCGAGCCAGAAGTGAGGAGCGCTAATGAATACACGAACGACTTCCTCGATGATAGGACCCTCGGCACAAGCTCAGCTCGTTATGGTAGATCGCGAAGGCGGAACCCCAATTCCAGAGATGCCGTAGCTAGGACTGCGAGCAGAAGTGTCGAGTGAAAGATTCTCGTCAACGTCGTGAACAGGATCCAAACCGCGAACCAACAGATCGTCTGTAGGACTTTCCGAGTCACGTCTGCCTGCTCCGGAACTCAGGTTAGAAGGCTGGCGGTTCAAGCAACATTAAGGGGGTATAGTCATGTTTACGAAATCAGCAATCAGAGAACTGCAGACAACGCACGAGAGCCTGGATATTTTATTGCTCCATGTCGGGAGCATACCCGCAAGCTTGCCGCGTCAGCCCCTTGCGGGTTTTGGCTTTCCGACTGTATGGAAACAACTCATCCACCTTCTCACCGTCGAAGAAGGCTGGATCCACGACTTGCAGGACAAGGCGTTTGCGGGCTGGGGAGAAGAAGATTGCGCGGCTATGACAGCGTTGCTGGCTGCGAAGAGCCGATTACGCGATGGAACGCGAGCTTACATCGACAGCCTCAGCGAAGCAGAACTGAATACGACCTTTGTGAAGCGTCCGCCAGGGTGGCTCGGCGAACTGCGCGTACGGCGACGGATTCAGAGATTCGAAAGAAAACGCCCGGTGCGCGACAGCACAGAGCGTGTCAAGAAGTTGGAGCGGGAACGGGCTTTCTAAAGGAAATTGGGCTTGTGACTGGCTGTCCGGAAGCTACTTTGGACTCGATGATGCCTTCGGGATTGCCAAATTTCGCTCGAGCGCAGTAAGTCGCTCTGAACTGCCCGAGGTGTACAGATAAGCCGTGATGTGAACGGCCTCGGCCGGCTGCACGTTCAGATTCGGCATTGCGGTTTGGGATTTGAATTGTTTCGGGTTCGTGATCCACGCGACCGCATTCGAAGGCACATTCACGAGCGAACCGGCGATGTATTGTCGCTCGGCGAACCCGGTAAGCGGCGGCCCAACGCTGGCTTGGCCCAGGCCGGGAACCGTATGACAGGTAGTACAGCCATAAGTCTGAATCAATTGGCGTCCCCTGTCGGGATTCCCGTGAGCCTTGAGCTGCGCAAACCCGTAATCGTTATTCGATGGCCAATGCAATAGTTGATCATCAACGCCCAGATCCTCCGCAGTAATCAATCGCTTGTACTCGGCTGGAGACAGCAAGACCACACGGCGAAGAAAAGCCACGATGCCCCACAGATCTGTCTCGCTAAGACGCGGAGCAAATCCGGGCATTCCGCTGAGTTTGAGCCCGTGAGAAACGATCCAAAACAACTCGGGATCATTCCACTTGTTGCTGGCGATCACTAACTGCGGCGGCTTGGGATCGATGCCGCGCCCTATTTGTTCGTTCGCAACACCGGGCGCGCCGTGACACGGCTGACAATTCTTTCGATACAGCACCAGTCCGCGCTTGAGCAGCGATGGATCGCGAAGATTTGGCCGGTGCATTCCCCGGCTGCGGAACTCGACTGCGCGTGTTCTGCCGGCCTGCAGCATCCAGCGTACCGGCTTGATATGCGGCTCGTCGGCTGCGATGTTGTACGCTCCGGATGTAAGGAAGAGTAGGCCGCCGGCCAACTGGAGAACGATGGTCGCGGCGACTGTTACAAGAGCCGTTTTGATTGCTGTACGATTCATCGCAAAGTGTAAAGATAGGCAGCGATATCGCGGGCTTGTCGTTCGGTCACACCGAGATTCGGCATCGCGCTTTCAGGGTCAACCTGCTGAGGCTTTGAAACCCAGCGGAAAAGATTTTCGGGCGTATTCACTAACAAGCCTGCAATGTAAATGCGAGACCCGAATCTCTGAAGTGTCGGGCCGACTGTTCCGTTCGCCTCTGCCACCCCGGGGACTACGTGGCAAGAGCCGCAGCCATAGGCATAGATCAAATGCTGGCCGACTTTGGGATCACCGCCCGTCACCTGCTCCAGCCCGATGGTTTCACGCCGGCTGCAAGCAGAGAATGTGAGGGCGAAGAGAGCCAAAGCGCAGCAGGTGATTCGCACGCCTTCATAGTAAAACTCTTAGCATCCGGCTTGGTTCGGCGCCAGCTTGCGCTGTTTGCCGGGCGCTCAGATCAGAACTTCGCTACTATTAGTAAGATTCTTTATGGGCCGCAATCTGCACAGCATATGCATCGCTAGTGGCACTCGACAGTTGTAGAGCCGATGATGTGATTCTTGCTATTCAGAGTGAGAGTGGCAGTACAGTTATGAATCACGCTCGGCAGTTGGACTGAAAACTTGACCGGCGTGTCATGGTAAACGCATCGAAGATATAGCGCATGATCACGATAAGCATCCAAATTCCAGGTAAGGATCGTCCGTGCTTGCCTCTTATGTTCGTCGTCCGGCTTGAGCTCGAACTCGTCCCTGCCGACCACGTTCAAAACGTTTGCTGTAGACAGCAGATGAGTCGCTTGACTGGGTAATACCGTAAACGGCGATTTAGGCGTCGCGGTCTCCGAGACGTGAATAGAACCCGGACAGGATAGGCCTTCGCGGTTGCGCTTTACTGCTGCTTGGGGACTGGCTGTTCGTATGAGAATTAAGGTGCCGATCAGAACTAGAGTGCGAGAGCGCTGCATTCGTGCGCGAGTTCCTTTCTCTCATTCGATAACCGAGAACGCATCGCCATCATTGCTTGGGCTTCCGAGACCTTGCCGAAACATAATGTGCCTTCTCTGAACCTTCTCCAACCCCTTATACTGTTCGACCACATTTATCCCCGCGGCATCCTGACTTAGATAGATCGCGGCGTGATTTCCGGTCGAGTGATTTGGATACTTACCGGTTTGGTCGAAAGTAGCAATTGCCGTCCCGGGAGCAAGGTCCATGTTTGCTTTAACGGCATCACCTTTTTTCCAAGCTGAAGTTTGCGGCGCGAGCGTGACTGCTTTGACAAACTCCACGCATTGACCTGTCCCATAGATCGAATGGTCGACGTATTGTTCGGGACTCGCACACTGGTAAGACATGCCTGGACTCCTCCTCTGGTTCTCCAGACTATCATCAAAGCCGTACCATTGAACCGGCAAAGAAGCTCTTCACAGTTGCCGCATAAACGCGACGAGATCCTGCTTTTCCTGCACCGTCAGCCTTGTGTGCAGCACGATATTGAAGAACTCCACCGTATCCTCTAGCGTCAAACACCGGCCATCGTGCATGTAAGGCGGACTGTCCCTGATTCCTCGTAGGGTGAACGCCTTTATCGGGCCGTCGCCCGGTTCATTCTTAAGGAATCGCTCCAGATGGAGGTCATGCATTTGGTTATCCATATACATCGGCGCTGGGTGGCAACTCCCACACTGGGCCTTACCGAAGAACACCCGCTCTCCACGCATTTCACTCGCTGTTGCTTTGGAGGGATCGAGCCGGCCCGTTATCTCGTCGAGTTTCGCCGCCGGAGGAAAATTCAACATGTTCTGCATTTGCGCCATGTGACTGACCTGAATGCGATCCAGAATGTTCATTCCTTTCTTGATCGCGTGAATCTCGTCGCCATTGAAATAGGCGGTGCGCTGCTCAAACTCGGTGAAGTCCTCTACCGAACGAAGACTGCGCTTCGAAGAATGAATCTGCTGGTTGAATACGCCGCGAAGACTAGTCGTATCTAATCGGAGTCGGCGCTCCTCCGGCCGGATGTCCGGGTTCAAGTGGAACTGCCCTGTTGTATGGCCGTTTACGTGGCAATCGAAACAGGTGACGCCCAGACTGGGGTCCTTGCTCTTGCGGTCGTCCGTTGGATTGAACTCTTCCTGCGGAAATGGCGTGAGTAAAAGCCGCAAACCGTCTAATTGAACAGGCGTCAGAATATCTTTGAAGAGCCGGTAATAATTATTGATCGAAATAACTTCGCCTCTCGAAACGTCTCCCAGTTCCGGCCTATTGCTCAAGAAGATCGCGGGTGGGAATTCGGGCAGGAAGACCTCCGGCAGATCGAAATCCACATCCACTCGCTCCAATCGCGGAAACATTGAAATCTGCATCTTCGGGAACACCTGACCTCCCACTGTTTGTAAAGGATGTGGCAAGGAAGGGTAAGGAAAAATGTCCCGATTCTTGATCTCGTCCGGCGCTACCTCGGCGAGCTGTTGCCACGTCACACCCTCCGCCAGCCTGGCCGTCGGACCAACCGCCAGTGGCTTGCCGCGAGACATTTTCGCCTCCGGGTCGAGTTTGGGCTGTAAGTTATACCGGTGTTCCAGCAGTCTACGCTGCGCCTCCATCACGGCCGGCTTGGCAGTCATCAGTTGCTGCATGATTTCATCAGGCGACTGATTGGGCCGATCTGAATTCAAAGGGTCTCGATAGAAATCGAATCCGGAGTTCTTCCCTTGCTTTGGCTGATCGTGGAACACAGGCGATGAAGGCGGCGCACTGGTAGCGTTGAAAATGCCCGACAGGTCATGAGCGGTCTTGTTCTGCTCCGGGCGGGTGACCGGCACGGTGTGCTTTGCTGCGCTTTTGCAATTGCATCCGGAGGCGGAGACCCTGGGTTCTGCTGCGCTTCCGAACCGGCCACGAGGGAAAATGCCATGCCGGCCAACAGCATCAGAAGATTTACGATGAAATTCACTCTTCTGGCTGGAATAGCCGAAAAGCGAAAAGGTTTGTTCAGCATCATTTTCGACCTTCCTCTTGCGCGGGAACCCTCGTATGGATGGCTGCGACGAAGGCTCTAGCCTGTTGCTCTATGGAACCGGAAGAAGCTTCACCTGTTTCAGTCGGAGTAAGCTAGCGATCCCACGGCGGTTCGGAATTGCAGAATTGGAATTACGCTTGCCGTGGAAACGCGATTTGCTCAGACGCGACAACATCAGTTACTCAGGTGGTCCTCATTACTTCGGCAAACGATCGTAAGAACGTCAGTTAATCATCACCTGTTCGGCGACATGACGAGGTCGCCGAAAAAATAGCTGGCTGCGATGATGTAAAGCGGATCTCCTGATTTTCCCGCTGAAAAGCAAACAAACCGTATATTGTGCTTGTGCGACTTCGACTCGCTCTGCGTATCGTTTTGAGTTTGCTCGCTGTAGGGAACGGCCTGATTCGCGCCTCTGACGTGGCGTTGACTGGCGCGCGAGTTTATTGCTCGCCGACGGATCCCGTCATCGAAAACGGCGCGATCTTCATACATGAGGGCCGTATTATTGCTGTGGGCCCGAGCCCGTCGGTGAAAATCCCGCGTGCCGCGACCGTTATTGACTGCAGGGGCCTTTCCGTGACTGCGGGTTTCTGGAATAATCATGTCCACATCCTCACTCCCGCCCTTCTTCACCTGCGCGACTCCGGCGCGAAGGAACTCAATGAACAGCTGGACACAATGTTCAACCGTTGGGGCTTCACCACCGTCTTTGATATCTCGTCAGTGCTCGATAACACGCTCGCTCTGCGCCGTCGAATCGAAAGCAATGAGCTCCGCGGCCCACGCATTCTCACGGCCGGCGAACCCGTTTGGACGATTGAACCGGTCTATGTTCGTGATTTTCTCAACGAAAATCATATCCATATCGCGAACACCGAAACCCCCGACCAAGCGATTGCGCTGGTGCGCGACCACGCCGCCAAAGGAGCGAATGGGATCAAGTTGTTTACTGGTTCCTACCAGGGCGAGGGGAAAGTTGCAGTCTTACCCTTGGCTGTTGCTAAAGCTGCGGTTGATGAGGCGCATCGGCATAATATGCCTGTCTTTGCGCATCCGCAAAACGTGGATGGTGTGAACGTCGCGATCAATAGCGGCGTCGATGTGTTGGCGCACACAGTTCCCCAATCTCCGCCGTGGACTTCTGACTTCATCTCGCGCCTGAAGCGGGCGGACCTTGCGCTGATACCAACTCTGACGCTATTTGATTTTGAGGCGCGCAAAGAAAACGGCACCGACCAGGAACGCGAGGCTTGGATTGACAGAATGGTTGCCGAAATGCGTGCTTACTCCCAGGCAGGCGGCGACATACTATTTGGAACTGACATCGGCTACATCGACCACTACGATACCGCCCTGGAATTCACTCTCATGTCGCAGGCCGGAATGAATTATCAGCAAATTCTCGCCTCGCTCACGACGAACCCAGCCCGGAGATTCCACTACTCCGACCGCATAGGCCGCATCGCAAAAGGAATGGAAGCCGATCTCGTAATCCTAAGCGCCGATCCTTCGAAGGATGTTAGCGCATTTTCCCGAGTGCGCTACACGATCCGAAATGGAGAGGTCATTTACTCCTCGAAATGAACTCCTAACGAGAAAAAATCTCTTTCGGGAGTATGGCCGGCCACTTCCCGAAAAGCTCATGTTAAATCGACGAGGCGGAGCGCTGGCACTTATCCATTTCTTACCCGTTGATAAGCTGCATCATTCCAGGCTCATAACGGTCCCCGACGACGGCGCCCTTCGGTGCTGCCCGCTCAAGCCGGTCGACGTCATCCGTCGTCAGGACCAGGTCAAGTGAGCGAGCGTTTTCCTCGAGCCGTTGTGCGCTGCTCGTACCGGGAATCGGAACGATGTGTTCCCCTTGCGCGAGCACCCAGGCCAAGGCAAGTTGGGCAGGTGTTACTCCCTTCTCTCGCGCGACTCCCCCGATGATGTCCGCGATGACAAGGTTACGTTGGAACTGCTCTCCCTGGAAACGGGGGTTGCCTCTGCGCCAGTCATTAGGGGCGAGTTCATCGACGCTTCGAAAACGCGCACCGAGGAAACCACGGCCCAGAGGGCTGTAGGCAACCAGCGAGGTTCCAAGCTCGCGCAGGGTCGGAAGCAGTTCGTCTTCAGGATCGCGAGTGAAAAGGGAATACTCGGTCTGGACAGCGGTGATGCGATGTACTTTGTCCGCACGACGCACAGTCGCAGGAGACGCTTCCGAGAGGCCGATATAGCGCACTTTGCCGGCCCGCACGAGATCGGCCATAGCGCCAACCGTATCCTCAACCGCCACGCTGGGATCCACTCGATGGAGGTAATACAAGTCGATCACGTCGACTCCCAGGCGTTGTAGCGACGAATCGCAGCAGCGCCGCGCATTTTCGGGACTGCCATCGACAGCCCTATCCTGGTAAGACGAACCGGGCACGATACCGAACTTCGTTGCCAACACGACTTCCTCGCGCCGGCCCCGCAGAGCTTTGCCGACCTTGATCTCAGAATCGCCATAGATATTAGCCGTATCGAGAAAGTTGATACCCAAATCCAGGGCGCGATGGACGAGCGCAATGGCGTCGTTTTCGCTTTGCACGCTACTGCTGTACACATCAGCGATGCCGATGCTCATGCAACCAAATCCAAGTGCGGAAACTTCGAGGCCGCTTCGGCCAAGTATGCGTGTTTTCATAAGCTGCTCCTTTAGATGCAACACCCGCCCGTTCGATCTCTGCGGCGTTCCAAACCGGGGGCAGTTTGTTGCCCGGTGCAGCTTTAATATTGATCACACACGAGTGCGCGTGCACCGCCCGGAGGAGCGGACAGCGTCTGCGGCATCTCGGGACGTGCGATCACGTCCACGAACTGCGTCATAGACGCCCGCTCATAAGTATTCGCAGGATTAGGCGCGATCTGTTCAGGCTTCGAAATAGCTCGGCCGGTCGATGTCGGGAATTAGCGAAATGTGCGTGGGGTGCCATCCCAGCCGTTCCTGCGTTTGGGCGCTGGAAGCCGTGCAGTCCATGCCCACGAAGCGCCCGAGCCACCCGAAATGATCGGCTGCTTCCTCTGGAGATTTCGCGACTACCGGCACGTTCAGGCGTCGCCCGATGACGCCTCGCGATATCGCGGAGCGGCACGCCCTGGTCGGCGACCGCGTGATACCTGGCTCCCGCAGAGCGCTTCTCGATCGCCAACCTGTAGAGACGGGCCGCATCGAACCGGTGCACCGCGGGCCAGCGATTCAGCCCGTCACCCACATACGCCGAAACACCCTTTTGACGCGCGATCTGGATGAGGCGCGGAACGAAGGCGTGATCGCCGTCGCCATGTACCTGCGGAAGCCGCACCACCGACACGCACACACCACGCGTCGCCAGCGAGGCGGCCGTCGCTTCCGAAGCGCGGGGATACGAGGTGGAGGTGGGAACGGGCGCATCTTCCTCGGTCGCGATACGGCCCCGCGCCAGCAGCGCGAGTCCGGAGGTGACGAGCAGGGGCCGGCCGGAGCCTTCCAGCGCGGCGCCGAGCGTCTCGATAGCGCGCCGGTCCGTCTCGCAGTTTCGGCGAATTTCGAGAAGTCGTGGTTAAAGGCCGTGTGGATCACGCCATCCGCTCGGCCGCTCCGCTGCGCAGGCTCTCCAGATCTTCGAGCGAACCACGATGGACCTCTGCGCCTGTCGCGGCGAGGGCCGCCGCGCCCGCGTCCGACCGGACGAGGCCGAGCACCTGATGACCCGCGCCGATGAGTTCCTGAAACAATTGCGGAGCCGACAAAGCCCGTAGCCCCGGTGACAAAAACACGCATAATTCTCTTCTTCCTTGTGCTGGCCCGTTCCCTTGTGTACTTACGCAACCGGTATTGACCAGCCGTCATGGTTTTGATAAAACGGAGATAGTCTCCGTATATACTAGATTACCGGAGACTGTCTCCGGTTGCAGGTTTTTTGCAGATGGCTACCAAACGTTCACAATCTGCTGCCGCGAAAGCCGCGCGCCGATGCGCAGCGGAATCGCGAGCGCATTCTGGAAGTGGCGAAGGAGGCATTCACCCGGTCGGGCGCAGATACCAGCCTGGACGACATCGCCAAACAGGCAGGTGTTGGAGCGGGAACTTTGTATCGCCACTTTCCTACGCGCGAGGAACTTCTGGAGGCGGTTTATCGGACCGAGGTAGAAAAGCTGGCGGCGGCAGAGCGGAAGTTCGCTCTGGGACTATGCCCCCCATTGAAGCGTTGCGAGCCTGGATGTTGTTGTTCGTTGATTACATCGCGACGAAGCAGATCATCGCGCCTGCGCTGAATACACTGGTCGGAGGTCCCTCGAAGGTGATCGAAGCTTCCTACGCTCAGATCATGGAAGCGATTCGCGCACTGGTGAAGCGCGCGATCAAGAGCGGCGATATACGTAAAGACCTCGACCCGGTCGATCTCCTTCGGGCTCTCATCGGCGTCGCCAACGTGGCGTCCAGCCCTGACTGGCAGCAAAGCGCCAGGAGACTGGTGGATATCCTCATCACCGGTTCGCGGCCCGCCGCAGAATTCGTCCAGTAGTTACAAAATGACCGGGCACCCACTAGATGTTAGTTTTGAATTTCACGAGGGTTCCCTTGAAGCTCTGCCGTAGGTTGTAGGAAGTTGACCGGCGACGGTGAGCGATCCCCATTCCGGCGAGCGCTAAACCCAAAGGCAACAGGAACGCCGGTTCAGGTACTGGACTGGCGGCGGCATAGAGACGCAGCCCCATCGTCATCTCGCTGGGGGATCGGTTTCGTAGCCTTGAAAAATCGGTGAACCGCCCGACAGCGTGTAATAGGCTTGCCCGGAGGCGACGCTGGTGAGCCCATTCATCGTAGTGCCCACGGGCGGATGGTGTCCACCGATGTCAATATTTGTATTTCCCAGCACACCGAAAAAATATGTGCTCCCGGCGTCCAAAGTAAACGAGAACGGATCGGAGAGGACATAGTTTGTTGCTAGACCGGATCCACCCGCAGCCACCGGAACAGTTTGACTGAATAGTAGCGCGCTGTTCGTGCTGTTCCAGATCATGAATGTCACGCTGCCGCCGCCTGGCATGTAAAGCGGAACTGCGACCTGGCCAATTGTGGTGGTAGTCGAGACAGAAATTGCAGAGCCCTCACCCAAACTCGCGCCAGGGGCGAATCCGCCAGTGAAATTTACCGCGCCGCTGTCAAATATGGGCGCGGCTGAAGCCGCAAACGTTGACGAGAGAGCGGAGCAGAAAGCGAATACCAGTAACGCTTGAACGCGTTTTTTCATATCTTGTTCTCCTTGACCTTCGATAAATTGCTAAACATCCTACTCAAAAGTTCCTGCAACGCAGGTTCTCTTTTTGTGCTTTGATTGCGGCGAGCCGCTACTTCAGCGTGACCGTCGCGGTTGTACTGTTGGTGAGCGATCCCGAAACGCCGGTGAACGTGATTATGTAAGTGCCCGGCTTGGTGTTCTTTGGGAAGAAGATCCCGGCGAGAGCGAACGCGCGACCGTTCAGTGTTACGGTTTGCGGCAAATCGACACAAACCGATCCCGACGGCCCGCCCGAACAACTCAATTTGACCTTTCCTTTGAAGCTATTGACAGAATCGAGTTCCAGCACGAACCCCGCCACGTCGCCGCGGTTTACCGTTTCCGAAGTTGGCAGAGGCTTGATGGTGAAACTGGGCGCTGCGACCACGCTGAAGCTTTGCGTCACCGGTTTCGCCGGAGCGTAGTTGGTGTTGCCCGCTTGATCGGCTTCGATCTTGCAGGTTCCCACCGCGATCATGGTTGCCGAGCTTCCGCTAACCGAGCACACGGCCAGAGTCTGTGATTGAAACGTGACCAGCAGACTAGAGCTGGCCGTGGCGCTGAGCGTCACGACGGCGCCGACTACTTGTTGTGCGATCGGGTTGAACGTGATGCTTTGCGTCTGCAGTTCATACGCGCCGGCATCGCAGGCAGTGACGCCGGGTTGCGGGCGTGCGACGCCGCGCTGATCGGTGGTCACGGCTGGGTCGCAGGGCGTGACTTGAAAGGCCGGACTCGAGGCGGGGATCGCCATTGTCGGTGTGAGGCCGGGCGCGTTGACTTCGAGAGGACCGAGCTGCGGAGACGACGTCAGAGGCGTCGGACCGTTGATCGTGCCTGCGCCCGTATACGACGCGCTCGGAATAATATTGACGCCTGCGAACGTGACTGAAGCGGTGGCCGCATTCACGCCTCCACCCGCACCTCGCGCAATGTTGGACGGCTGATCGCTTGCCAAGTCGGATCCGCCCACCGTATCGGCCAGGATGCTGTTACGGATCAGCAGCGTGGCCGCCTGTCCGGCAACGAGATTGTAACCAACGCTGTAGATCGCGCCGCCGGCTGCGGAACTCTGGATGTCCGGTGAACTGCCCTGCAAGACAGAGTTCGCATCCAGGGTGCTGAAGGACACCGTGACCGCTCCATTGAGATTGAAGATGGCTCCCCCGAGGCCGCTCCCGCCACCATTGCCGGCGTTCGTGGAGGTTCCGCCGATTGTGGAGTTGCCGCTCAAGGTGCTGTTGAGTACGGTCAAATTACCGCCGTGGTTGAAGATCGCTCCGCCCATGCCAGCGCCGCCGCCACGGGTCGAACCTCCGTACCCGGTTGCAATGGTGCTAGCGCTGCCGCCCCCAAAGCCGCCGCTTGCCCCATCAGATCCACCAGCCCCACCGCCTCCAAAGCCGCCGCCGCCTGCGGCTAATGAGTTCGGCCAGTCGCTACCCCCTCCGCCTCCTACACCGCCGCCGCCGCAACCTGTGCCACCCGCGCCGAAATCGCCGCCATAGTTAGCTCTGCAGTCCGACATGAAATAAATCGCACCGCCTCCGCTGCCGTGGCCGGCATTGGAGGCGTCGGCGCCTCCGCCTAGCCCATCGGGAACGCCTCCACCCGTACCGGTTGAGGAGTTCCCGTTATCTGTCCCACCGAAGCCCCCGCCGCCGCCACTCTGACCGCTTCCCGCAACGCCGCCCTTACTGATGGCCGTGAATACGCCGCCGGTGGAGCTGGTCAGTGCGCCACCGAAGCCACCTCCGATGTAACCCTCGCCGAGTCGGTTTTGCGCTGAATCCTGCCCCATGCCTCCCCCGCCATTGGGCGAAGACCCATCGCTCTCCCCACCCGTGGCGCTGTTCGCGGTGAGCGTTGTATTCACGATTTGCAGCGTGCCCTGGTTAAAAATAGCTCCGCCCATGCCGGCACCGCCGCCGGAAATGCTGCCTCCCGTGCCGCCTACTTGCCGGCCGCCGGTGAGTGTTAGATTCTTCAACGCGAGATTGCCGGCCCCCGGAGTGATGATGTTGAGCGTCGCCGGCGCGTTCGGGCCCGCGCCAACGTAGAAGAAACGCAGCCGCTTGATCGGATTGCCGCTGAGGTCATTTGCGGGGACTTGCAAGGTTGCGCCATTGCCCTCGATAACAATCTGTGTGGCGATGGGTGGGAGCGCATTCGGACCATACCAGTAGTTGTGAACGCTTGTAAGTGAGTAAGTCGCACTCGTCGCGAGCTGAATCGTATATGGCGCGCCGTTACCGGCGGGCTGGCATCCACCAACGGCCGCACCGCTCAGCGCCAGCGAGTTGGCCGTGAGAATGGCATCGCCCAGGGTACACGTCGTATCACCCTGACCCGTCGGGTTCTGGGCGGTCGGCCCTTGGGCGGTATCGTTCACAGCAATCGTGGTCTGTGCATTAGCAAGCGAGGGCGAAAGCAAGATAACGAAAGCGGCTCCGAAAATCAGCCGCCGGAAGATGCGCTCCTTGGTCTCCCGTCGGCGGGCGGAGAAGAACGCATTTATAACAGCAGCACAAGAAAACAACGGCAACATAGTAAGAATCTCCTGCGGTACGTAGTTGATAGGCTAAGCGACAGCGGAGTTCCAGGCTAGAGTAGGGCTACACGAAAACCTCAGTTAGGAGCACCCTATAGACCGCTGGTACCTCGCCTAGACTTGAACGCAAGCTCCGCTATTTGACCGTAAATTTCGCTGTTGCGGTGTTGGTCAGCGAACCGGAGATGCCGGTGAACGTGACTGCGTACGTTCCGGACTTTGTGTTCTTCGGGAACAAAATTCCGGAGACCGCGTAGGCCGTGCCGTTGAGATGCACAGACATCGGGAAGTCCACGCAGTAGGAGCCCGCCGGACCGCCGGCGCAACTCAGCTTCACGTTGCCGCTGAAGCCGTTCACGGATTTCAGATCAAGAATGAACCCCGCGATAGCCCCGCGGTAGATTGTTTCGGTGGATGGATTGGGCGTGATGGTGAAGCTGGTGAATTTCGCCGTGTAGCTGGTTGTACTCTTCGATGCGATCACTTGATGCGAAATCGCTCCGCCGTCCGACCAGCTCGCAAACCCGTACTGCGATTTGCCCAAGCTCTGGGGCGAGGTGGTGGCGATAGTATGGGTACTGCCGACGACCCACGCCAGCGTTTGGGTTGCCGTATACGGTGTGCCGTCGACGCTGAAGAAGAGACCGCTGGGATTGGTTCCGACCGTCGCTTGTACAGTTGGCGCGAAGTTTGCGGTCTCGATAACCGGGCTGTTCATCGTCACCGTCAACGGATTAGTCGAACTCGTGACCGTTCCGATCCAGCCGGTAAACGCATACCCGGAATTGGGCATCGCCGTGAGTTGTATTTGCGAGCCGGTAGCATAATACTGGCCCGAGGGCGGAGTCACTGTGCCACCGGCGCTGGGATTTGCCGCTGTGGTGAGCAAGTATTGCGTTTGGAAGTTAGCGGTGTAACTTGCCGGCGCGAAAACTGCGATCTGGTGCGATAGGTCGCCGTTATCAGACCAGCTCTGCCAGATATATTGGGTGCCGGTTGGGCCCGGTTGCGGCGAACTGGCTGTGATCGTGTGCGAACCCGGTGTCAGTTGCAAAGTTTGCTGTGAGCTGTAAGTGGCGCCGTCGACTGTATAGGAGAGACCAGCGGGGCTGGTAGTAAATGTTACCGGGAACTGAGTGGTTTCGAACGCGCCGATATCGCAGGCGAATCCTTGCGGGCGCGGGAGCCCACGCTGGTCAGTGAAGATCGTGGTTCCGCAGCCGTTCTGGAGCAGCGGAATTGCGTCTATCGCCACGCTGCCGGATAGTAGCGGAATGGTGTACGTGGGGCCGCCATTGTTCGACAGCGAGCCGAGATTGGCCTTCTTGTTGTTGCTTAGCGAGTGGTTCGCCGAACTGAAGCCGCATGAGCCGTCATCGTCGAGGTTGTAGCCGGCATCGGGGCTGCCGATGACCAGGCAATTCCCGTTTCGGTTATTCACAACCACGGTGTTTTGGAGCGTCACCGAGCCGTTGCTGTAGATGCCGCCGGCGTAGGTATCCGCGCTATTTCCGGAAAATGTGCTGTTGGCGATCATCAGGGACGCATCATTGTTGATTGCACCCCCTAATCCCGGGCCATTGGCGCTGGCATGAGCGCTGTTGCCGGAAAATGTGCTGTTGTCGATCATCAGACTTCCGCCATGATTGGCGATCCCGCCGCCAAGCCCTACGTCGGAAGCGCTGTTGCCCGAAAACGTGCTGTTGTTGACAACGCTGGTGGCGAAACTATCGGAAATGCCGCCGCCGAAACCCTCAGGGCCGGGAGCGCTGTTCCCGGAAAATGTGCTGTTGTTGACGACCAGCGCTCCGCGGGAGATGCTTACTCCACCGCCGAGAGCGTTTTTGCCGTTTTGAATTGTGAGATTGTTGAGCACCAGCGTGACCGAATCTGCATTCAACACCTGCATTTGGCTGCCGCCGTCCAACCTGACGCTCTGGCCGCTCGCGTCAATGCTGGTATTTTTCCGAACGTATGCAGTACTTGCTAACGGAATCGTGCCGCTGCACGCGAAGACGATTCTCCCGCCATTCCCGACCGCCGCCTGAAGTTGGCTGTCATCGCTGCAATTCGTGATGGTCGTGTCCGCAGGCGGAACATACTCATATGCCCCGATACTGCAGTTTCCATTCACGCTTTCAGGCCGCGCGATGCCGCGCTGATCGCTTGCAACCGTGGTTGCGCAGCCATTCGTCCCCGGAGGAATTGCGCCGATAGCGGCACTGTTGGGCAGAAGTGGAATCGTCTGCGTCGGGCCGCCATTGTTCGACAGCAATCCAAGATTCGCATTCTTGTTGTCGCTGAGAGATGTCGGTGCGGTGAACCCGCAACTGCCGTCATCGTCGAGGTTGTACCCGCCGTCGGTGACAGGCGGGTTCTGGAAGCCGCCGCATGCCCCTCCATTGTTCGCCAGAACGGTGTTTCGGAGTGTCACCCCGCCAGAGTTGGCGTAAATGCCGCCGCCGTTTGATGCCGTGTTGCCCGAGAACGTGCTGTTCGTAACGACCAGAGTTCCGCCCGTTTCGTAAATGCCACCGCCAGAGCCGCCCCCCAGCGTACTGTTACCTGAGAATGTGCTGTTGATAACGATCAGCGTTGCTCGAGAGTTGTAAATCCCCCCACCATCGCCGTCTGTGGTGCTGTTGCCGGAAAAGGTGCTGTTCGTGACAATCAGCATTCCTTGGTTCTGTGCGCCGCCTCCGCTCTGGTAGGGAGCGCCCTTGCCATTGGCGATCGTCAGATTATTCAGCGAGAGTGTAACTCCCGAGTTCACAAAAAGGACCTGCACGTTGCCGCCGCCGCTGATGGTTACATTTTGGCCGCTTCCATCGATGCTGGTATTGGTTGTGAACTGTATAGTCGCCGCAAGAGTGATGGTGCTGCCGCAACTGAATGTTACTAGTCCGCCGCCCGCGAGCGCAGCGCGCAGGCTTGGCTCATCACAGGTGCTCACGACGCCGCCCGCCCGAGCCGCCCCCGACCCGCCTAAAGCCACAATGATAGCGGCCAGCATCAATCGAAATCGCACTGAGCCATTCCGCTGGTGGGCGGAGAATAACGCAGTTATAGCAGCAGCACAAGAAAACAACGGGAACATAGTTAAGATCTCCTGCAGATACGCAGTTGACAGGCTAAGCGAAAGCGAAGTTCCAGGCTAGAGTAGGGCTACACGAAAACTCTAATTAGCGAGCATTCTATGGACCCGCTGGTACCTGGCGGACCTATCTTATACACGCCGAAGCGCCGCGCGCTGACTCAGCGCGTACCATAACAGCGCGTTTGGACCGCCCCCAACCGCGGGATTGCCTGCGGCTCGGATACAAACCGGCGCCGGCAGTATCCAGTAAGCCCCTCACCGAGCTAGGTCGCGGTTCCCGTTTATAGCGAGTTTAAAAACGCGATCAGATCTGCTTTCTCTTGATCGGTAAAGTCGATGTTGAAACGCGTGTTATAGAAATCGACAACATCACTCAAAGAACGCGCCGACCCATTGTGGAAATAGGGTGCACGGCTCGCGAGGCCGCGCAGGACGGGTCCCTTCACCCGGCCCACATCTTTCCACGCGCCGGTGACCAAGGCGCGGCCCGGATCGGTCGTTCGTTTGATTTCGTTCGTAGTTTTATTCTGCAGCGTAAACACCGGCAAGTAGCTGATATCCAGTGGACTGTCCAGGTCTCCCACGCCTATGTTCAACGGCACAGGCAACGAGTGATTCCCGAGATTGGAAGAGTCGTGGCAAGTTCCACAGGTTCCTGGGATGGAGGGCACATTTAGATCGTCATTCAGTCCCGCCACATTGACGATGCTGATCGGCTTACTATTAAAGACCGTTTGCCCCCGAACGATGCTCGCCCGCTGCTCCGCGGAGCCGCGAGGCGACAATACTCGCCAGGGTGACAGACGGGACCACGAGTCAAACAGATTGAAAATTACAGGGGTGAACGGCAAATTCCGCGGGTTTCCTCCAAGCGGATCGTTGATGCCGACATAGAACGACGGTATCGTTTGCTTAGCCACCGTCACCGGACCGCCCGTGGCACCCTCCGCATCGAGCCACCCCGCCCGATAATCGTAGGCTTGAGCAGTGGTCAAACCCATCATGAACTGCACGATTTGTTTTTGTGTCTCTTCTGAAAGGGGTGTACTCGCTTGTGCGTGAATGTTCACGGCGTCCATAGCCTGGTGCGCCAAATCCGACAACAAATCCGCCGGATTGGTTTCATAGGTGATCTTTTCCGTTCCAAGCTGCGGCGCCGATTCACGGCCGTCCCACATGACGGCGGATAGACCTCGCAAGTTCGTGGTAGGCAGCGGACGGCGATACATCGAAAGCGCGGAAGTACTGTCGCAGCCATATTGGTTGTCAACGCCAATTACATAGAACTCGGAGTCAGCCGGTACTGGCATTTCAACTCGGATCAGGCCATGCTTCAGAAGCATACTGTAATTGTCGGCTCTGCCCCCAGCACGCGTGTCTATGTTGTTGCAGTTCGCGCCATCCACTGTCCTGAAGATAGGATCCCGTCCAAAGCTCAATTCGAAGCGCACCTTTAGTTCTTCCGTCGAAATGCTCCAACCTTGCGCCGGACGATGACAGGAAAAGCAGCTGCGCCCGTTCGTACCCAAAGGCTGGAAAAATGGGCCGGACGTGTCAATGGGTTTACCTGCGGCATTGTATGTCTCTACAAAACCCGCTCTGTTGGGATACGGATTGAGATTCGGGATATGCTCGGCACTCCCCGGAAAGGCACAGAGAAAAACAGCGGTGCTAACTCGTCCTAACAGAGCTTTTTGCATGTTCTTGGACCACCCTCAGTTCTGTAATCGAAAAACAAGTCTAAAACACGCCAGTGTGGCAATTTCTTTTTGAAGTTGTCGGCTTTCTTGCGTGATTCTCGATTATTCAAATGAGGCCATGCTGAGTCGGAATTCACGGTTCTGCCTTGATGAAAACTACTTGATTGCCATCCGGGGAAAGGGCGGGCTCTCCACAGTTCACTGACTCGCAGTGCGAGACGTTCTGCGGTTCCTGTCCGGGCGTTTTCAAAAAGATGTTGGATCTCTCGACCGCGCCCGACATCTCGTGTCTGGATTCGCTCTTCACGTACACGCTCTTATCCCCGTAGGTGCGCTGCCAATCCTGAAGGTGCTCGATCATCTCGTGATCGCGGCTGGATTTCAGATCGTATGGAAGTAGCGTTATTTTCGCCATGCTGACGGATAACAGCCCTACTGAAACTTCGCCCGCACCTTCTTTCAGCAGCAATACCTGATCGGGATCGTCCCGGTTGAATCCGATTAGCTTTGTCACTCCAGCCGCGTCGCAGAGCTTCGCAGGGTAACCCGCAGCGAACGGCATGCGCACTACGTCGCTGTCTTTGAGCACAAGAATCGCCGCACTATCGGGATAAAAAACCGGCGAGCGGTAATCGGAGCCGGTCGTGATTCTTTTGCGGGTGTCCGAACGCAAATCGGCTATCCATAGCTGGCCGGACTCCAAGTCGTTATCAGCGCCCTTCAGTGTATTCGAGTTTGCCGAAACCCCCGAAAATCGTACTACCCATTCTAAGAAGGTTTCGTTTTTCTTTCGCGCCTGCTGCTTTTGGGCCGGTTGCCGGGGCATTGTCTTCTGAACGGCTGTCTGCGCCTGCAACGAACTCGCATGCAAAAACGCAATCGCGAAAGCTGTCACGATAAATTTCTTTCCCATGCTCGTGTCCTCACTTTGATGCCGAACAGGATTGCTGGCTGAAGATGGCCGGGAAAATCGCATCGTATCCGATGATGGCGATCTGATTGTCTTTTCGGGGAATCGTGATCAGCGTCCGGCCTTGGTTGTCGCAAAGCAAGTATGTCAGGACCTCCTTGCTGTCCCACAACAGCCACGCCGCGCTCGGCGGCGGGAGTTTGATTCCATTCCCGATTTGCGAGACTCGGGGAAGCGAAGTGCTGCTGATCAGCACACCGTAGTTGATGGGCAGGAGAAGAAACTCGACGAACATCAGAAATATCAGCAATCCGGTCGACAATTTCGCCGGCAGAGAAGGCGGTACAGGACTGCGCAGCGCACAAGCGAGCAGCACGAGCGTCAGTCCCGCTCCCAGAACCAATCCCGTGAAATACATCGCCTGTGCGAAATCGCCCGCCATCAAAACGGAGGCGATCCAGAAGTCAGGTTTCCGATCCCGCAAGAGCATGTTATTGAGTAAGACACATTGGCGAAGAACCACTTGAATGAGGACCAATGCGAACACACAACCCACAATCTGTAATCGGCCCGGTTTGCCGAACCAATCGCGAACAGCGAGATTCAGGCGGTGTGCCGGCTGGGCCGGTGTGAGCCTGTAGATGCCATACAGCGGCAAGAAAACGACTCCGAGGATCAACATGATAGTTGGTATCGTCATGGCGAAGAAAACCAGGAATCGGCATCCCGCGAACAGGTACTTCTCATCAAGCACGTCCAGATTAGTCGCCACGCCATAGGTGTTGAGTTGAAAGCGGAGCGTGAGATATCCGAGTAAATATAGAAGAAACGTTCCGAGCGCGGCATAAGTGCTCCACTTAGCCGCTAGATTTCCAATTTTTCCGCCAAGATCATTCCAGGTGCTGGACATGCTATTGACCAGTCACCAGGAATGCCGCCCAGTAAAACGGGTGCCGGAATTCGGGGCGGCGCTTAACTGCGAGAAGCGCTAACTGTGCAGCTTCCGCCGGAGGCCTGGTCTGCGCCTCACGATAAAACGTCTCCATCCAGATCGCGGTCGATTTCGCATCCACTTGCCATGATGAGAGCACCAACGTGCTCGCGCCTGAGTAAAGCAGACCTCGAACCATGCCCAGTACTTCATTGGAGTGCGTCACCTGCGCGCGCCCCGTCTCACACGCGCTCAATACTACGAGACTGTTACTTGGCAACTTCAACCCGAACATCTCGGCCGCAGTGAATCGGCCCTCAGCACTTTCCTTAGGATGAAGTTTCAGATACGAGAGCAGAGGATCTTTGGCGTCGAAAACGCCGTGCACAGAGAGGTGAATGAGGTTGTAGCCAGTACTCCAGTCCTTCACGTCCTGCTTTGCTGGAAGGACCGCAGTTAAAATCTTGCTGCGGTCGCTGTACAACGAGCCGATGGCGTTCACTTCCGCTACAGCATTCGTGATTGCCGGATCGGCCACTGCCAGCAGGTGTCCGTCTCCGAAATCGGGCGTGTGACCGAGTTCTTCGAGGATAGTGGCGCTAGGAGCGTATGAGATCTGGAATCGCTCTCCTAGAAACGAACCGTCCAGCGGGTTTTTCAGGACCTGGAACGGTATTTGATTAAGGTCTTCGTGCGGCACGATAATCAGGTGCTGTGTCCTCACATACTGCAGGACCGGATTCACAAGGACGAGAAACAATTCCGCCGCATCCTGCTGGTCGAAGGTCGCGTGCGGGTCCGACAAGCTTCTGGAAAGCGCAGCGACGCGGTCCACTAATAGTGAACGACCATAAGCGATTTTGACAACGTGAACCGAATCGGCGCCAATGTGCCACACGACAACACCGCTCTCGGTGGCGAGATAGTAGAGTAGCTCATAATGTCCGCGGCGGGCAGAGGCTTGTGCAGCCTCTAGCGAAACTGGCGCCTTCTCTCCGGACAGCTCCCACACCTTTGGCGCTCTTTGTTCAATCTTCAGTTCCAGGGCGTGATCCTGAGTTTGAAGCTCGTCGATTTTCGCGCGCAGCGCCTTGACTTCGTCATCCGTATCCGCCTTACTGGCGTCCGGCCGGTTAAAAAGCGTGTTCTGCGCTTCGCCTATTTGGGCCTTAAGCTTCACCGATTGCGAAAAGAGGTTCTGATCTTCCGGAACGTTGAGCGATATTTCGCGACGGCTCAAAAGGTCGGCCATCGCCCGCGCGCGCGAACGTTCGAGCATCTCAAATGCGATGGCGTATTCTTTGCGATCGAGATACTGCTGCGCGGCCAGGTAGTAGATATCGATTCGGTCGCTGAGAAACGAGCCGCTGCCCTGGGTGTCGCCGAGCTTTCTCCGATCGGTTTCGAGCAGCTTGACAGCCTTGCGATAGTTCTCCAGGGCTGCATCGTTATTGCCTTCGTACTCTTGCAATGAACCCTCGATCCAGTACTTTAGGGGGTTATACGCGTCTCCTGGGCCGCCCATTTTGTTCTTAAATTCCCTGAGCCCGGCAGCAAATTGGGGATTGGGTCCGGCGGCAAAACGTGGCAAGAGTATCACCTGCGATGCCTTACTGATGCGGAACGCCATCCCGCTGAGTTGTTGGTAGGTCTGGGCCATTTTGGCCTGCGTGTCTCGCAGCAAGGTCAATTCACCAAGTCGTCTCTGCGACTCAGTGGCGAGGGCCACGAAGCCCGCCCGCTGAGCCACGTTCAGCGACTGCTGGCAATCATCGAGCGCCATTTGAAATGCCTTCTGACAAGGCTCGAAATCACGCTGATAGTTACACTGCGTGGCCCT
Organism: uncultured Acidobacteriaceae bacterium; assembly: GCA_963722935.1. GTDB lineage: Bacteria > Acidobacteriota > Terriglobia > Bryobacterales > Bryobacteraceae > Bog-105. The sequence continues at coordinate 1,889,084 of CAVROY010000008.1, forward strand.
ATCGTTGTAGACGTCTGACCGCTCGGTATACGCCGACCACAACAGAAACTGATCTTTCACTTCGCCGGCCATCTCAAGCGCGCGATTCAGATAATCATTAGCTGCGGATAGATTGCCGCGGTCGCGCTCGAGCTCGGCATTCATTTCGTAGACATTGAACAGATCATCCGGGCTGCGGGAGTGGGACGCCGACGTCATCATCTGTGCGATGTGTTCGGATCCGGCTACGTAATCCTTGCTGTTCAGGTCCGCCCTGCTCAGACCGGCCAGAGCTTTGTATTGCATTGCAGGGTCCTTTGCTTTATTGGCCAGTTCCAGCGCCACCGCGTATTTCTGCGAGACGGGAGTTTGCTTGGCCGAATAGTCCGTAGGGCTTTGCATCAGCAGCATCCGCTGGATATCGGCCACTGTGATGAGGCTCTGCGCAGCGTTTCGAAAATCACTCTGCGCGATGAACTGATCGTATGCCGCCTGCGCATCGCTTTGCGCACTGCGGATCAAAGATGCCATGCTTTCCAGATCGCCGGTCTGCCGAAAATGCAATCGGTACGACTGCACGGTTTCGAGAGCCTGTTGCAACAGCACGTGAGGATCTTTTACCGAAGAGGTCACGGCCGGCGGTGGCGAAGCCGAGCCTGTAGTTTGCCGGCCGCCGGCACTCCATGGGCAGACGAGAACAACCAGTGCAATCAGCAAAACGTGGCATTCGCGCCGAAGCTTGGAAGTCATCGCTTCACGTGTTCAATGACACGTCTCGCTTGTGTTCCGACACTGAGATTCACATTCCCCGGCTCTAGCCATCAGTGAGTGATGGCTTGCGTTTCACAAGTGCTAAATGAGTGCAGTATACACCTAACAAGATGGTGAAGAAGGCCCACAACCGCTTGCTGGCGCGCGCGGCTCGGTTTCGAGTATTCACGCCTCTAGAGGCTGGGGCCGGTAATCTCTACAATGATCATTTGAAGCGGGCACTTAGAACTGCGCTGTTCATGATTGCGTTCGGGGCGATCTTCGGCTCCATTCTGCACTCCAGTGAATTGCCAACGATCAGAAATGAGAATGGGTTCAGACGACTGATTGTTCGTGGCAAGCCATTTCTTATTCTTGGCGGGGAGCTTGGAAACTCTTCAGCAGGTACTGCCGCTCAGGCCGACAGCATCCTCCCGGGATTAGCGAGCATGCACATCAACACCGTGCTGATGCCCGTGGCTTGGGAAGAAATCGAACCTCAAGAAGGTCATTTCGACTTCTCGATCCTCGATCACTGGATTTCGGTTGCGCGTCAACAACATATTCACTTGGTGCTGCTATGGTTTGGAAGCTGGAAAAATGCGTTCTCGAACTATGCGCCCGAGTGGGTAAGATCGGATCCGCGACGATTTCCGCGTGCCATTTCTGCCGATGGATTGACCCTCGAAATTCTTTCAACGCTCAGTGACGAAACCGTTCGCTGTGATGCTCGCGCGTTTTCTTCCCTCATGCGCCATGTGCGTGAGAATGACGCGGATCAGCAAACCGTTCTGATGGTGCAGGTGGAAAACGAAATGGGATACCTGGGCCGCGGAAGGGACCGCTCCCATGCCGCGAACGAGCTCTTTCAAGGCAGCGTGCCGCTCGATCTGACACGCGGCCTTCAGAAGCGCCGCATGCAGATGTCACCGGAACTAGCCGCGCATTTCAACTCTGCAGGACGCACATGGAAGGAGATGTTTGGCGAGGCCGCGGACGAGGTCTTCATGGCATGGCACTATGCTCTGTTCGTAAACGAGGTGGCTTTGCAAGGTAAGAAGGAGTATCCTCTACCGATGTACGTCAACGCGCAACTTCCGTCTCCGTTCGAACGAGCTGGCGAATATCCCAGCGGTGGGCCTCATCCTTACTATCAAGATGTTTACCGCGTCGGCGCGCCTTCCATCGATTTCTATTCGCCTGACATCTACTGGCCGAATTTCGAGTATTGGGTGCAGCGCTATCAGACGGCTGGTAATCCCATCTTCGTTCCCGAAGCGCGCCTCGACTCAAGTCCCTACACCGCTCTCTACACTTACGGTGAGGCGAGAGGGTTTGGATTTTCGCCCTTCGGAGTAGATTCGCTGGTAGCGTCCGAGCCGCCGCATGGCTCGCACCCGAGCCTCGCGGCGCTGTACAAGGTTCTAGACCAGCTCAGTGGCGCCATACTGGACGGACAAGAGACGAACCACATCCGCGGATTGGTGCTGCATGCCTCAAGTCCGCGCCCAACTCAGACGGTTTCTCTGGGCGGGTATCTCTTTCAAGCAAGTCTTTCGCGATCGTGGCCGGCGAGGACTCTGCTTAGCGACGATGGCGCGATGATGGCGTTGGAAATAAAACCTGACGAATTTTATATCTTAGGGAGCGGGCTAACGGTGGACTTCTCGCGCGATCCGGATACTGATGACCAGCTGGCAGGAATTGCGAAAATCGAGCAAATCTCTAAGGCCGGCGGCAATTGGGTTACAGATCGCGAACTGACCGGGGACCAAACTAATCAAGGCCGCCAACTCTTGATGTCACCCCACGAAGTACATGTCTACCGTGTGACGCTTTACTGTTACAGCAGAGCTGGCGCGCAATAGTGGAGAATCCCCGAACAATTGTTTATCTCGCCTTACCGAGCCAGGTTTCGAGGATGCGGTTTTCTTCGGGAGTAACCTCTACCGCGGGCACGAACCGAAACGTCTTCTTTGCATTCCGGCCGACTGCAACTGGGATATTCAGATCGCGCCCGGACCGCTCGATGTGGATGCGGAGCTCCTGGCCGAATGTTTTGGCATTGATCGCATCATTCAAAACTTTCGCGGTGGCCACTGTTCCATCGACATCGAGCGATTCGATCGCCCGGCTTGATTCCGGCCATTTCCGCGGGTGAATCGGCCGCGACGTCAGTAACGAGCAATTTGAAAGACTGCGCGCTGCCCCCGCTCAACTGCCGACCTACGCCAATTGGCGCCTCGCTCGGCGGAATCTCCTCAGTGCGGGTGTCCAAGCCAACGTAACCGCCTCGGTGCCGGCTCCGACGTCACGTCCAACTTGAGACCGGCTAAGGCAAAATACCGCGCATAATCCATCTCTTTGGCGCTTGAGGCATATTCGAATATTTCCGCGAGACTGGCGCTTGCGGCGCCCTCGCACTCGGCTCGAAATTCCGCGTCCGTAAAGCCGCGCTGCTTCCGAATATAGTATTTCCGATACATTCCGCGCATTACGTTATCAAGCGACCGCCGGTTTCCGGTGCTTCCGCGGATCTTCAAGTCCAGCATTGCTCCGAGCATCGCGCCATTGTCGTAGTACGAGATAGACAGACTGCGGTCTCCTCCGACGCCAGAACCCGAGTTCCATGCATTCTGGCTCGCTTCGGTCGCGGACTGGTAGTGGCGTCCCGAAGCGTTTTCAAATACCCCAATAGCGCTCGCCATCTTCGCCAGGTACTGATCGCGTGTCAGCAGCCCCGCGCGCACGAGGACGATATCCTCGTAGTACACCGACAAGCCCTCAGAAACCCAAAGCATGTTCGTAAGATTTTCCTGCTCGTAATCGAAGGGCCCGAGAGCCAAAGGCCGGATGCGTTTGACGTTGAAGTTATGGAAGTATTCGTGCGAGATGAAGCTCAACCATCGTAAGTAACCCGCCGGGGTAGTCAAACTCTTGCCGTCGAACTGATTCGCCGACGAGTTGGAGTGTTCTATTCCCCCTACTCCGCGGCCCATCATCAAAAACGTATAGTGCTTGTACGGAACGTCGCCCATGAGATCGGTGGCCGCGGTCACGATAGCCTTGACATCGGCCACCATCTTTTCGCGAGCGATCTCAGCGGGTACGTTTTCGATCGCGATAAAATGCGGCACTCTCCTGACTTCGAATTGCAGATACTCTGGATTGCCCATTAGGATCGGGCAATCGTATAACACATCAAAGTTGGGCGCCTCAAACGTGTTTGATTCTGCGGCTACCCGCTCGAGTCCGGTCGCGATCCGACGCCAGGCCACAGGCACTTGAATGTGTATCCTTACACGATGCTGAATTTGTCCGTCAATGTTGACGAACATAGTTGCGGGCGAAATGAAACCGCGATCCTCGCCCAAGTAGGAGTCCGCCGGGAACGAGGTGGCGGCGAACACGTCGTAGTCCAACATAACCGTTGAAGCGCTGGCAGCGACAACGCGCCACGTATCCCTGGTGGTCTTCTCCCATCCTAATTCGTGGCCGGTGAGCATCCTCAGCACGAAAGTGAGACACATTGCGCGCGTAATTCCGTATGCCGTAATAGCCGGGAGACCACTGGGGAAGCTTGAAATCATGGAGTTCGCCACTGAGTCCTTCACACCGTAAACTGACGTGATAGATATGGCTGGCGGGTTGCGGCATCGAAACCGTGAAGGCCAGGTTAATATCGGCAACGCAATGGGCTGCACTTATGACTAGCAGGCAAACGAATCGCAGCAATATCGATGCCGGTAAGGCAATTGCTTTCTTTTCCATGACTGGCCTCACTTACAGCCGGGAATTAGGAACGAACCAATACGCGTCGTCGACGAAGTAGCTCCCTTTTTGAGATAGTTGCCTGCGAACCAGAACGTGCAGTCGTCCGACGGGTCGACAGTGATGTTGGTGTAGTCCTCCCATCGCAAGCTCGTCGTCTGCGACGCTTGCCCTTCCGCGAGAACGGATTCATGGAACCCGAGCTGGCCTTTGAGATCAGCGGACGTGCGGGCCGCGAAGCGCTGCCCGGGATAGTTAGGGTCGCCGCCGAACGAAAATCCGATGGCGATGTCACCTTTGCGATCCATGGTCATGCTGGCCAGCCAACGGTAGAATTTGTCAGGCGCGTAGGTGGACTGCTGGTATAACGCGGGGTCACCCAGGCGGTCAAGACGAAACTCATACCAGCGGACTACCGCCACCGTGCGCGGCAGAGGCAATGGAGTGCTCTGCCGCCAGAGACTGGTGATCGCCGAAGTTGCGATAAATAAGCGCCTGCATCAGCTTGTCACCTTGCGCATCCAGGCGCCGGGTCGTATTTGGCTGGGACACGCAGTTGCTGAGTTGGCCGTTGCAAAGGTAGTGGTACGGCGCAACGGGGATTTTTTGAGGTGGCGACACCGTGGTCTTCGAAGGATGATTCCAGTCGACGTGTACTTTGTAGAAATATATGCCGTCGTCCTCAAATCTGTTGAGCAGTTGCGCGCCACCGGTCGACATCATGATGTTAGGCGCCCCGCGCGGGGGCAGCCGCTTTCCGAAGAGGTCCGCGTTCAACAGGAAGACAGCGCTGTCAATGACGACGCATTGTTCGGTGGCCGGGAGACCTTTCAACATACTTTTACGGTCGGCTATGCAGTCGTGCTTCTGTGTGACGATTTCGGGCAGCAGGTTGTCGCTCGTGCTGGTCGGGTTGTAATAGCCGTCGGGCCAAACCGCGGGTCGTGGGTAATCAGGAAAGAGGGGCCGTTCGAATTCATATCGATAATAAGGCACCCAGCGGGTCCGAGGTTGCGCTGACGGCGTAGCACATTGCGTACGGCCCTTGTGGGTTGCCGGGAGGACGTGCGAAGACCGGGACGACGATCAGCCAACGGCCGGCAAGCTGGTCATACCGCACGACCGAATCGCTGTTGTTGGCGACCCCGCAACGCACGCCGAAACCGGCGAACACGGTGCTGTTGGGAACGGGGCCGTATAGCAGTCTTCCCGGTGGACGCATATTTCTTGCCTTTCTTGGTGAACACGGCCATATTGCCGTTCAAGATCTCGAAGATGTGATTGGGACCTACGGCAATACTGATGTCGATGCCACCACGCGCCGCGGTTCGAGGCACGGCTGTTGCCTCTGCGGACGTACCCGCTGACGGGAGTTCGTGTCCCGTAAAGCCATCGCCCAACGCGTCGAAACCGGCGTCGGGCTCGATGGGACGACGACTCCCTTGGCTGGTCTGCTCCACCGCTGCGCTGGCCGGCGGTACGTCAACGGGGGGAGGAGGCGTTGGCGGTGGACCACCGGACTGGGGCGGCCGATGTTCGGTGGGAGGGCGCGGCGGCAAAGGTGCCGGCGGAGTGGAACCCAAACCCTGTCCAGGGCCCTCGATGGGCCCCTTCCGAACGGGGGTGCTCTCGACGGCTGCGTGGATCGCTACCGGCTTATCCGGGATGAACTGCCCCCTCGCGCCGGATCGCACGAATGCTCCCAAAACTAATGACAGTACTAAGCGGCGTGCTATTGCAGTGTTCCTTAAATTCGAGTGAGCCTCGGTGAGCCAGTAATCGCGGGGCATGAGTTTTTCGATGTCTCTCGAGGTCTTCACTTCGTAGCACACCCGCCTCATAGAAGTATGCGATAAGCGATTTAGAGCGAACCTGTCCAGGCGTTGGACGGCGTTGCCATAAGATCCGGTTATTGCGAGCACAATGTCTTTAGGCAGTTATGCCAGAACTCAAAGACATTAAGACGTGGCCAGAGCACTTCGGCCATTCACGTTTGCGGTCCTTCACGGATCACGAAGGTCATTTTTGGCTTGAGCAGAACGCGTCCAAAGCTTCAAAATGGGCCAAGCTCGCGAGAGAAGGTCACGAGGTCGCGTGGGAGTTTGACAGTGCGGGCGGATCGTATACCGGCCGCCTGCTCATTGATGGGGAGATCTATAGCACGTCGGAGGCGACGAAAAAGTTCCTGAAACGGTAACTGGGCCCGACCCAGTAAACGGCAGTTCAGCTGGTAGCGTTAGGGTTCGAAACCGGGAAAGCCCGGGGCGCGACGGCTTCGGTGTGCTAGTCCAAACTCTATCGTGTCCATGACCGACTCAATTGGGGGCCGAAGGTTTTTCAGAACGGCGGCACGGGTTTTGCCCGCTAGCGAAAGCACTCCGACTTCCTCGAGGATCACCGCGAAAACCGCGACAATCGATCGCGCCAGAGTCTTCGCTTCCGCGGTCGACATACGGCGGTTTTGTCGAAGCAACTCCTCAGCAACCCGATCTGCATGGCGCGCATTCATCTCCACCCAAACACGCCGCAGAGCGGGGCCGGTGGCTACGGAAGCCGGGATCCCGCTGTCCCGGCCAACGGAACGGGCCATTTGCTTTAGGAAATTCAGCGCGCTCGCGCGCAACGCGTGCGCTAAGGGTTTCCCGGACTTTGCTCCTGCGACTACGGCGACCATCATTTCCCCGAACTCCCGATCCAGGTCGAAAATGAGGTGTTCCTTGGTTGCGAAGTAATTGTAAAGTGTCTGCTCGGAGATCTCTGCCGCGCGCGCGATATCGACCATGCGGACGTTGCGATACCCTCGTTTCCGGAAAAGGCGGGAGGCCGTGGTCGCGATCCTTTCCCGGGTCTGTTGTTTTTTTCGTGCCCGCAATCCGCCCGCAGCCGTCCCGGCATCAGACATTTTCGAGCGCCCTTTTCAGGCTAACCAGGTCTCTGCGAATAGCGCCCTTCATGGCATAAAGAATGGGGGCAAGCAGGAGATAGCGAAGCCGGAGCCGAAAATCCGCCGAGCACACGACCCGCGAACCCTGCGACGCATCGTAAACACGAAAATGCCATTGAGCGTTCTTGAAAAATCGGGCATTGCCGGTTGAACTCGTCAACTCCACCCGGCAACCCTTCAACGGATCCGTTTCTGCGATTCGATAGGTCATACGGCCACGATCCGGAGCGCTGCCTGCATGCCCCACCGTAGTGAATTCGAATCCCACACCAGCAGGAGTTGTTGGCTCCGGTGTCTCGATCCCGGCAACGCCCTGGTCCCACCTAGGCAGGTGGGAAGGCTCTGCCAGGAAGCCCCACACGTCTTGGGGCGGCCGGTGGATCAATATCGCGCATTCCAGGCGCATTCTAATTCTAGAGTAGCCCAAAGAATCGAGCTACCTCAACTTTCTGTGTAAACTGCTTGCTACGCGCGCGGCTCAGTAGCGGGAGGGTTCGAAATGCGGAAAGCCCAGTGTGTGCCGGAGCGCCCAGCAAACCACACTCGTCAGGAACAAGATCGGGGCAATCCAAAGGGCGCCATGCGCAACACTTTCGACGACTGCGTCTACCGGGTTGTGCACGTTCAGCAGACGCTCAGCAATCCATCCCGCAGAGGCGAACATCGCAAAGAGCGCGCCGCCGATTCTCAAAAGCGAATAAGCGCGCGTGCGACTCAGTAGAACGAAAGACGGCATGGCAGCACAGACCACCATCAACTGCATGGTCTCGATACCGTTTATTGTCGTGGATTTTCGGTTCTCGCGAGCGAAAGTTATTTTCGTTCAGCGGCCGGGTCTGCTTCTGAAACTTGGGACTACTGGATGACTTACGATCGCGAGAGCTATCGTCTCGCCGCACAATTTAGATCGGAATCGTCTTCCGGCTTAGAGCGATCATACACAAGCACGCGAATTTTGCCGAGGAATGCGCCGTTGAACCACAGCTTTGGATCAAGGTAGACGGCGTTTTCTTCAGCCAAAAATTTCTGGTCTGCGGTGAGCGGCTTCGACCTGATGTAGTACACAGCTTTAACTTCCGACTTCGCAAGCGATGTTTTCGTCAGACCATGAAACAGCATTGTCCCGTCGGAAACGTCGACGTGTTTTGACGAAAAGCTTCGGCCGTCGGCCCGAATTGCTAGCAGTTCCTCACCGTAGCCGCGCGGTTGAAGGTCCCGCACGTCCAACCATGAACTCCTCCCGCTGTAAATGATGAAGTGAATGTCGGGGCTCGGGCCCCGGCTCGTCCATAATTCTGAGGATGCTTTGGCGCTCGATCGTCGAGACTTTCGGAGAGCCTGGCTTGTCTCCGGAATCCACCTGCACGGAACTGTCCGTCACGTGTAGGAGCCTGGCGCTGGTACACACATCGTGGGTCTGCACAAGGACGTACAGCGTGTCATGGGTCACCGCGTTCGAGTACGTACCAGGGATCAGCGGTTTTATCGTTCGCCGACAGGCTCCGAGACGAATCAAAGCTCAGGAGCAGCAGACACAGCGCGCGCTCTATGGTACTACCGGTCCTCATTCTTCGGCCTCCGGATGTCAGGGAGCGATATCGCCCGCTTTCGCGGCGACGGGCAGGGCAAATCGCGCGAGCGAGAGGAAGAACTTTCCGGGCTCTTCGGTCATGGGCATGTGCCCGGAATGCTCGAACCAGACGAGATGTTTTTCCGGCGCCTCGACTTTGTCAAACCACGCGGCGGCGACCTCTGAATTCACGAGGCGGTCGTGGCGGCCCTCAAAGAGGATCAGCGGAACCGTGAGCTTACGGGTGTTGGTGAGATCGAGTGCGATCACCTTCGGGAGCAGATAGGGAGTGGCGAATTTATTGCCTTCCCAAATACGGCCGATCTCCTGGTCGCTGTAGTCAGGGGAGAGCTGGGCGAGCGCGCTGTCGGCCGAATTGTCGCGCCGATAGGCCATAGTGCCACCATAAAAACCGACCCATTTGCGTTGAACGTAGAGGTCCTTGATGGGGACCATGTGGCCGGGGGCGGCGTAGGGGAGATTGCCTTGAGCTGGTGCACGGCCTCGGCATTGCCCGCGCGCCGCGCGCCGTCCATGGCGAAACGCCAGCCTCGACGCTCGCTCTCAGGTCCGTCGATGAGTTGGCAAACGCCAATATAAGCGTGCAGCCATTCGGGGTGACGGTCGCGAGCTGAAGGCCCAGGAAGCTGCCCCAGCTATGGCCCAAGACGAAGATTTTGTCCTTGCCGAACTCCTTGCGGGCCCAGGTGGCCATCTCCTCGGCATCGGCGATCATCCGCTCAGGTGTCAGGGTGGGCGCGATCGAAGTGGGCACGATCGCGGCGGGCACTATCGTGGCCGGATCGTTGAGGAGATACGTTTTTCCGGCGGCGCGCTGGTCCCACTGAACGACCGTGAAATATTCTTCCCAACCCCGGCTGAACCACCAGCTCATGGGGATCGATACGTAACCAGGGCCACCGTGAATATATAGCAGCACTGGATTTCTGCGATTGGCGCCGCGGATCGAGACCCATTGCTCGATCCCTCCGATACGCACCTTCTCCAATCGCTCCACGCCGTTGGGCGTCACGATTTTGCGCGCGTTGGCGATGATGGCAGTGGCCTCGTCGCGGGTAAAGGGCTTGGCTGCGGGCTGGTCCGCTCGGGAGGGAGCGACGACGAACACTGCGAGCGAAGTGAGTAAGCCTGCGGCGAGAACCGTCACACTCCTCACCCGGTGATGAAGATCGCTTGTAGAGGTTCTTGGCATAATCTTTTCCACGTTATCCCAGTGATCGAGGGGCAGGCGGGATGACGTGTAGGATTCCCGTGCGGACGCGAGCGGCGCCGTCACAAAGTCCTTTACAATATAGAGGCCATCCGCCATACTCTCTGTATGAGGAACGTTGCTCTCGAGAGTGCCTGCGCTACTTCTTACGACTGGGTCGAGTATTTCTACCAAAATGCGCCACAACCCGTGCTTCCCTGGAGCGATGGCGCCCGTTTATCCGGAGCCGAACGGCTGGCCGTGATCCGATCCATTCAGCAGTTCCAACCGGGAGAGGGCGCCAGTGGTACCCGCATGTTAGAGCGTGCGCAGCGTTTCTGCCGGGCAACGGGAGATCTGGGGCTGATCGCCGCGTTAAAACTTTTCTTACGGGAAGAGCAGCGCCATAGCCAGATCCTGGCCCGCTTTCTCCAGATAGAAAGCGCGCCTTGCCTGCAGAAGCATTGGGTACACAGCGCTTTCCGATGGATTCGCGGGCTCGCGGGTCTGGAATTGTGTCTCGAGGTTCTGGCGACTGCGGAGTTGTTGGCCCGACCATATTATGGCGCCCTGCGAGATGCTACCGGTTCGCTGTTGCTCAGAAGCATCTGCCAGCGAATTTTCGATGAAGAGGGCGCGCATCTGCGCTTTCAAGCCTTCGCTCTTAGCCGCTTTCAGAGCCGGCATTCCCGGCCGATGCAAGCTCTGATCAAGAACGGCCACATTGCACTGTTAGCCTGTACGGCGGCGCTGGTCTGGATAGAACACCAGGCGGTCTTCCGATCTGCCGGGCGAACGTTTCGCAGATTCTGGAACGAAGCCTGGCAGGAATTTATTCTGCTGTATCGCGCGCCTTCGGTCCAAACGATGCGTAACGATTTCCGGGTAACGCGTGCTCGGGCCGGGATAAATTGAGTGCGATTCCGGGCTCCGTAATTACTGGAGAATAAGTTGTGTCATTTAGTAAGGTCTCCCGTTTGGGGCTGACGATCGCTGTTCCACTTTTGTTGGTCGAAGGCTTGGCTGCTCAGAGCGCGCCGGGATCCGAACCGGCGCGAGGTTCGCTCGCGTGGCACGCAACGAAAGCCCGCAATGAGGGGAAATCGGCCGTCACGCTGGGTCCGACCATCTTCGAGTATCCGGAATCGGAGCCGTCGCTCGATGAGGCCCTCGTACGGAGCACGGTCCTAGTCGCCTCCTTGCTCGAAAGCAAGACGAGCACCACTGAATTTCAGATTCTTACATGGCGCAAATACAGAATTGTCGAGCGTTTGGCTATGCAGTCGCGTGAGTTGCCTCCGCAGCTAGACCAGAATTGGCAGGCCGAATTGGCCCTCGCACCAAAGTCGATGCTGCCTCTCGCAAGCGATGAATTTCTCACGGATGATTACGGAGGAACTGCAAAGATCGATGGAGTGACGATTACGATGACGCGTGATGGGACCCAGGATCTGCCAGTCGGAGGTAGGCACCTTGTGTTCGTCTTATTCGACTCCTCTAGACAGCTTGGCGGGCCCTGTTACGGCCCGGGCAGCCTGTTCACCGTCGATGAATCGGACACTTTGCACGCGCGGTTTTCTTCGTTTGATTCTGACCAGAATCCGATGCTGCACGAGATCCGGCAGCGCGCGAATGGAAAGCTTGCGGGGCTTCGTGCTTTGGCGGCGAGCGTTGCGAAGTCGCATTAGCTCTGTTTCCGCGCGCCCATTATTGTGGATGGTTGAGCCAATCCCGCACGAGCTTGCTGTTGGCGAGCGCATGGAATTCGGTAGGCGCCGGGTTCTGTACCGCAAACGGATGGCTCGTCGCGGGTCGTGAGATTTTTCAGGAAATACGGTAGCCCCGGGGACGGTAGAGGGCTTGGGCAGCGGCGGAACACTCGCATCCGGCGATGAGAAATTGAAGTTTGCGGCTGGATTGCCGATGGCAGGCGACGCCTCGCCAAGGTTAATGGTGAAAGGCTCCAGCGCCATTCGATGAGCTTGAGGATGGCGGTGTGGTCGTAAACGGTCGAATCGATTTTATTCGCTCCGCGCGTGAAGGGCGATGCGATCACCGTGGGTACGCGGAATCCGAGCAGCGCTTCCACGTTCACCAGATTCGAATCGATGTTGTTGGGCGCAATGACGCGAGGCTTTCCGAAAACGGATTTGAGGAGCGCGAGGTTCCATCAAGATCAGGCGCGGCTGGCTTTATTCAACGCGCCAAGCGCCTGTCGAGCGAGAACAAAGGTTCCCAAAGCGCCCGCAAGCGGACCGAGCTGCGGTGGGCGGATATAGGAATCGAGCCGATCAATGACTTCCGGATGCTGCATATAGCGGTTCATCAGACGCGCGAACTCGGAGCGGATCAGCGGAAACAGATGGCTCTGCTGCATGACGCCGCCTCCTAATAAGATGCGGCGTGGGGATAGGGTAACCGTGAGATTGACCAGACCGAGAGCCAGGTAATGCGCTTCGAGCGCCCAGGCAGGATGACCAGGAGGCAGCGTCGCGGCAGGCGCTCCCCAACGTGCCTGCATGGCCGGACCGGCCGCCAATCCTTCCAGACAATCTCCGTGAAAGAGGCAATTGCCCGGGAATGGGTCGCGCGTGCGGTCGTGCGGCACCTGCAGATGGCCGATCTCCGGATGCAGCAGGCCGTGTACTAATTGGCCGTGCACCAGAGCGCCTCCGCCAATGCCGGTGCCTACGGTGATGTAGATCGCGTCGGAGAGATCACGCGCGGCTCCCCAACGCGCTTCGCCGAGCAGCGCGGCATTCACATCCGTGTCGAGCGCGGCCGGAACACCAAGCGCGTTTTCAATAGCGCCAACAAGGTCGAAGTTCTCCCAACCGATTTTCGGCGTCGACATGATGTGGCCGTACGTAGGAGAAACAGGATCCAAATCGAGTGGACCGAAGGAACCGATGCCGATGGCTTCCGGGCGGGCTCCCGCTTGCTGTTTGAAGAAATCGACGGCGCCCGAGATAGTCAGGTCGGGAGCGGATGTGGGGAAGTTGGCGGTCCGGATGTCGTCGGGACCGGTTCCAATAGCGCAGACGAACTTGGTTCCACCCGCTTCAATCCCTCCGAGCACGTTTACGAGTATATGCTCGGGCTGGCAACGGTCGATCGGGTTGTGAAGATCCGAAAACCGTTGCGGCCGTCGAACGAAAACTTCTCGTTATCAGCGAAGGCCTTTTATACACTAAATCGGGAGCAGAACAAAGCCATGAAAGCCGGCGGATTTTTGCTGGGCATGACATTGCTGTCCACGATAACGACAGCTCAAACCTTACAGTGCAGCTTTGATGACTACAAGCCCATCGAAGGCGTGCACGCCGGGATGAGCCGAGGCACTCTTGAGATGGTCTGGCAGGGTGAAGCCGGCGAACAACTGCAGGCGCTGTTCAGCGTTCAAGACGGCCATCCTGTCATCCAGCAACTCGCCGCGCGTAGTGGTGGCGCATGGGATGTGCTCGGAAAGGATTTGACGGCGGACTTCCAAATAACCACTGGCCGGCGTCGCATCTCGTCAACTCAGCGCAACCTGCTCAAAAAATTTGGTATCGACACGCCGGCGGAGGAAGACGTCAGAAAATGGAATACTTTCTGGGATGCGCCCTTGGTGGTTCCCGGGGGCCACGATACAACCGATCTGCCGCGCACCGCCGACGAAATTCAGCGCTCTTCCGTCAGCTACAAGTCCCAAAGTTGTCATGTAACCAGCAATGGCGCTCGTGTAAGCGTGACATTTGATGGCCTGACTTTGGGTTTATTTTCGGGTGATGTCGAGTTCACGGCTTACAAAGGATCGAATCTCCTCCGCCAGGAAGCAATCGCCAAGACCGACCGGCCGTCCATGGCCTATATCTATAAAGCAGGTTTGAAAGGCTTTGCCATCGATAACGACACGAAGGTAGTCTGGCGCGACACCGCGCGGCAATGGCAAGAATACGCATTCGGGGGAGCACCCAACAATGAACCAATCAACCTGCGCGCCCGCAATCGTCTCGAAATTTTAGATACCGGACGCGGCTCGCTGGCTGTCTTCCCGCCGCCGCACAAATTCTTTTTCGCCCGCGAAAACGAAGTAAACCTCGGCTATGTGTACTACCGAAAGGATGACGAGAAGAGTTTCTCGCTAGGCGTCATGCAGCCCGAAAGGGGAGAAGGTTACGTGCCCTGGGGCGTCACCGATGCAGTCTGGAACAGGCGCACCGCTGTTTCTCGAGTCGAATGGGACAACTTCGCTCTCTACAATGCTCCTCCTGGCACGCTCCAGCACATGGCAGTTTACTACTATCTGAGTGCGAAGAACGATCGCGCAACGCAGCATGCGGTTCTCGCGTACACGCACGATGATGTGTTTAAACCAGTACCGGGCTTCAAAGTGGTCGCAGGCCACTTTCATATGGATTACAACGAGGTACTTCGCGACCGTAACACTCTGGATTACCAGCCCGGTTGGGTTCCGGTCTTTCGCGGGCTCGGCATCAACGTCGTCTACTTAGGCGACTTCCACGACGATTCCGATCCAAACGATCCCGGCCCCAAGCGATTCGCGGAAGAAAAGATCTACTTCGAGGGCTCGCGCAGGATGTCCGATAAAGCCTTCCTAGTGATACCCGCCGAAGAGCCAAATGCCTATTTGGGCGGCCATTGGTACCTGATGACTCCCAAGCCAATTTATTTCTCCCATGCGACTCCGCGACCCGCGGGCCAACAGTTCATCGAAGAGGATCCCACCTATGGGCAGGTTTATCATCTCGGTTCTGCCGAAGACGTGCTGAATATGGTGAACCGGGAGCATGGCATCATCTGGACGGCCCACCCGCGCACGAAGAGCTCCGAAGGCTATCCGGAAGCTTATAAGAATAAGGATTTCTTTCTTAGCGATCGTTTCATCGGCGCATCTTGGGAATCGCTGCCGACAGATCTTTCTGAAAAAAGGCTCTGCGAGGTGCGCTGCTTCGGCACCACTGGACGACATGAGCAACTGGGCTCCGAAGCCAAAGTTCATGATCGCCGAGGGCGACACCTACACCAAGTGGCCAAGCGACGAGACCTACCCGCAACTGGCCGTCAATTACCTGAAACTTGACCGCGTACCTCTATACAACGAAAGCTGGGCTCCGATCGTCGAGGGCATACGAGCCGGCAACTTCTTCGGGACCACGGGAGAAATTCTCTTCCACAATTGGGGCGTCGAAGGCTCGGGCGCGAACGCCACTTACAGCGCGACCATCGAATATACGTTCCCTCTCGAATTTGCCGAGCTGGTCTGGAGCGATGGCACGAAAGTCGACCGCAAGATTGTCAACCTGACCGACACGACACCTTTCGGAACCAGGAACTTCAAGATCCCGTTTGACGCAACGGGTAAGAAGTGGGTGCGGTTCGCGGTATGGGATTCAGCGGGCAACGGCGCTTGGGTTCAACCCGCCGCACTGCAAAGTCAATAGGGCGTGTTGGAAGAGGGGCGCCCTACCCAACATGCAGTCAATGTGGTCCCACTTTCTCGATTGTCGGTTTGCCAACTCGAACGATGCCGCTGTACGGCGTGCGCGATGCGCTGGCGATGAGCGGTAGTTACAGAACGATACAGTAGGGTCACAAGGAGGGTTTCCTTGTCCCCACCTCAATGCTGAAGCGGCCGGAGCGCGCACACCTCTGAATCGCACCCACCAAGAACGCATCAGCGATGCATCCCCGCATCTCGACTGAAACCGTTGCCTGGACCCTACCGGTTATATACCTTGACAAGCATATGCTCTGTGGAGTATATCAAGAGAGTGGAATCAGTGTTCGAAATCATTGCGGAGCCGAACCGCCGCGCGATATTGAACCTACTGGTCTCGTCCCAACAGTCGGTTGGAGAGATCGAGCGTCAGCTTCGCATGCCGCAGCCGACCGTGTCAAAGCACCTGCGAGTGCTGCGCGAGGCCGGTTTCGTGGAATCAACCGTGGACGCACAGCGCCGTCTCTACCGGCTGAAACCTGAACCACTTCAGGAGGTGGATGCCTGGCTGGCTCCGTTCCGTAGGTTCTGGTCCGCTCACGTAGATGCTCTCGAACGCCACCTCGACCGCATGGATCAATCCACACCAACGAAAAGGAAGACAAGGAGAAGACGACGCGGCCCAAACCGCGAACGTGACAAAGGAGAAACGAAATGAAAATCAAATTGACCAGCGTATACGTGGACGACCAGGACAAGGCGCTCCGCTTCTATACGGAGGTACTGGGCTTTGCCAAGAAGGCCGATTTCAGTCAGGGCCCATTTCGCTGGCTGACCGTGGCCTCGCCCGAGGAGCCGGACGGCACTGAGCTGCAGCTGGCGCTGAACAACAACCCCGCGGCCAAAGCGTATCAGCAGGCGATCTTTCAACAGGGCCAGCCCGCGGCCATGTTCTACACCGACGACGTCAAGGGCGACTACGAGCGGATCAAGGCCCGCGGCGCCGAGTTCACGATGCCGCCCACCGACGTAACCGCCTCGACCATTGCGATGCTGAAGGACACCTGCGGAAACCTCATTCAGCTCACCCAACTGGCACGCTATTCACGCTAGGAGGTGGATGCCTGGCTGGCTCCGTTCCGTCGGTTCTCGGGGCTCTCGTACTTCTTATGGCGCCGCACTGCAGGAGGCATAAAGATCCAATGAATCCATCGCAACGTATTGACGAGCTGATCGCAAAACTCACAGACTGGCGTGGCAAAACATTCGCCAGCATCCGCAAGAGCATCCTTGAGGCCGACCGGGAGATAAGCGAGGAATGGAAGTGGATGGGAAGCCCAGTGTGGTCTCACGACGGAATAATCGCGGTCGCCAACGCCCACAAAGATAAGGTGAAGGTTACCTTCTCCCACGGGGCCAGCCTCCCAGATCCTGACAAGCTCTTCAACGCGGGCCTCGAAGGTAAGGCCTGGCGAGCGATCGATTTTTTCGAGGGCGACAAGATTAATGACCGTGCTCTAAAAAGTCTCGTGCGTGCGGCCGTTGATTACAATCAGATCAAATTGAAGAGGAAAGCGCATACGGGTACTCGAGCGAAAGTACATAAAAGCAAGACGTGATGAAATTAGAGCTTTTCCTCACTAGTTGCGGGACTGCCTGACAATCGCGCCCGCGCCGATCAGCACTGTGCCATCCAGCGTTCCGGCGGCGTTGGCTGGGGCTATCCGCGTTCACCTGCGTTCATCTGTGGCTAAGAACGAATACTGAAACACCCCCAGGAGACTTCATGCCCCAGGAATACATCGAGATTCGCGGCGCCCGGGAGAACAACCTCAAGAACGTCTCGCTGCGCATCCCCAAACGCAAGATCACGATCTTCACCGGCGTCTCGGGTTCCGGCAAATCATCGATCGTCTTCGATACGATTGCGACCGAGGCACAACGCCAGATGAACGAGAATTTCAGCATGTTCATCCGCACCTTTCTGCCGCGCTACTCCCAGCCGGACGCCGATGCCATTGAGAACCTGAGCATGCCGATCGTGGTGGACTAGAAACGGCTCGGCGGCGGGTCCCATTCGACGATGGGCACCATCACCGACATCTACTCGGTGCTCCGCCGGTTGTATTCCCACATCGGCAAACCGTATGTGGGACATTCGAATGTCTTTTCCTTCAACGACCCAAAGGGCATGTGCCCGAACTGTAACGGCCTCGGCCGCAAGATGGGCGTGGACCTGGATCTGTTCCTGGATAAATCCAAAACACTGAACGAAGGCGCGATCCTGTTCAATGAATATGCCATCGAGAGCTGGGGCTGGAACCTCCTCGGCCAGTCGAAACTCTTCGACATGGACAAGAAGCTTTCGAAGTTCAGCGAAAAGGAAATGGAACTGCTCTTGTACGGCAAACCATATAAAGTGAAAACCAAGGTCGGAGGCAAGGACTTCAATTTAACGAACGAAGGCATCATCAGCAAATTTACCGCCAAGTACATCACGCGCGACGTGAAGACCATGTCCGAACGTACACAAAAGGCCGTGGCGCCTTACATAACGATGGCGCCGTGCACGGTGTGCAAGGGCACGCGCTTAAGCCAGGGAGTGCTGAAGGGCAAGATCGACGGATACAACATCGCTGAGCTGGCCTCGATGGAAGTGGGCCAGTTGATCGGAGTGATCAAGAGGATCAAGGAACCGAAAGCCACACCCATTTTGAAAACACTGATCCAGCGCCTGCAATATCTTGTGGAAATCGGCCTCGAATATCTCACCTTAAATCGTGAAACAGACACGCTCTCCGGCGGCGAATCGCAGCGCGTGAAGATCGTCAAACACCTGAGTAGCAGCCTCGTGGACGTGATGTATGTGTTCGACGAGCCCAGCGTGGGTCTTCACCCGCGTGATGTGCATCGTTTGAATGAACTTCTTCAACAATTGCGTGATCGAGGAAATACGGTTCTCGTGGTAGAACATGATCCTGATGTCATTAAAGTGGCTGACCATATCGTGGACGTGGGTCCGCATGCAGGGAGTCAGGGCGGCCAGGTCATGTACGAAGGTCGCTTCAAGAACCTGTTGAGCGCGGACACGCTGACGGGAAAATACATGAAACGGCCGGTTTCGATCAAAAGCGATTTCCGTTCTCCCAGTGGAAAGCTGGCGATCAAGAATGCAAATGCCAACAACTTGCAGAACGTGAGCGTGGACATCCCGAAGGGTGTACTCACGCGTGATCACAGGTGTGGCAGGTTCCGGGAAGAGCTCGTTAATTCATCAGACCTTTCTACGTCAACACCCGGAGTCCATTGTGATTGACCAATCCCCTGTGGGTGTTTCGAGCCGGTCCAATCCCGGCACCTATACCGGCATCATGGACGAGGTGCGAAAAGCCTTCGCGGCCGCGAACAAGGTGAGGCCATCCCTGTTCAGCTTCAATTCGGAAGGCGCCTGCAAGAACTGCCAGGGACTGGGCGTGATCTACACGGAGATCCCCGCGATGGGCGAGGTCAAGTCGCCATGTGAGATCTGCGAGGGCAAACGATTTAAAGATGAAGTGCTGGAATACAAGCTCAACGGAAAATCGATCAATGATGTGCTGGAAATGACTGTCCGGCAGGCACTCGAATATTTCAAGATCGACAAGATCACGAGCAAGCTACAGGCCATGACCGACGTGGGCCTTGATTACCTGACCCTGGGTCAGCCGTTGAGCACGCTCTCCGGTGGCGAATGCCAGCGCATCAAACTGGCGAGTAAACTGCACAACCGAGGCAGCATCTATGTGCTGGATGAGCCCACAACCGGTTTACACATGTCGGACATCAGTCACCTGCTGGAGATCATGAACCGCCTGGTGGACGCCGGCAACACGGTTATTGCGATCGAACATAACACAAGCGTGATCAAAAATGCAGACTGGGTCATCGATATGGGCCCTGAGGGCGGAAGCAAGGGTGGACAGGTGATGTTTGAAGGTACGCCGAAACAATTACTCACAGCAAAACGTTCGCTCACAAGCGAACATTTGAAAAACTAGGAAACTTGAAATGAGGAAAATTATCAAGCCCGCTCTGAGTCCGCTGCCGCCGAGCGCTTCGACCTGAGCGAATGGTCCTGCGCCCGAGTAACATCAGGCCGATACCCGCCTGGTCGTCGAGGTGCCCAGCAGATCATACATTGCTGCGAGCTGGAAGTTCATCGTGTCCGCAAGACTCCGGCTGGAAGCGGTCGCCTTTAGATCGATCGGCACAATACGACCGGGTGCTATGTGTCCGGCGAAAGCGCTCGAGCGAACTCCAGGAAAACGAGTGCCGCTGGCGAATAGCCGCCGGGGTCCGGTTGCGTGAATTGTCCAGTCATCGGATTCATCTGCTGGAAGAAGCCGGCGCTGCGCACAATGGCGTCACACCAGCGGTGCATGAGATCATGCAGTTCAGCCTGTTTGCCGTAGTGCGCCATCCAGCGCGGAGCACGCAAAGCCGTCAGCGCTTGGGATGCACCTCCCCAGGAGTTCCGCGGGATGGGCCGCACGAAAGCCGGGTCATTCAGGGTCACGCTCGGCAGCGGGTACGGCGCCCAAAACGCCTCGACATTGTGTAACTGCCGCGTCCACAGGCTATCGAAAACTGCACGATCAGTGCGCTGCGAAAGATCGAGAACATGCTCGCCGAGCACGCGGGTATTCACGACCGACGTCACGCGAACGAACTTGTTCTGCGCATCAACATCAAAGAAGGATGCTTCGGAGGGATCGTATAGCCGGTCGATAATCAGTTGCCGGATGCTTTCGGCGTCCTTCTCCCAGTCCGCCGCTTCTTCTTTCTTTCCCAGCGCGACAGCAATTTTCGCCAACGCTACGCGACCGCCGTAGACAGTAGCTGAAAGATCTGGGCAGAGCCGTGGAAGCGACGCGATCGGCGGACAGGCGCGCGCATCGCCGTCCGGACATCGATTGGGCATGCCGGCCCAACGTGGGCTGTGGTCCATGCCCGTGTCGTACGTGCAGAAGCCTTCTACCAATCCGGTTCGGCGCGTGTCGCGGTAGTTGCGCAACCATCGGTCCCACCGCGCGCATGCCGAATACGTCGTCTGCAAAAGTTCTTCATCGCCCAACAAGTGCGCGAGTTCCCACGCGGTCGCCGCGATCGGCACGACCATTTGGATCTGCGCGAACCCAGCTCCGGCATTTTTGATGCTCGCCGGCAGTTGTCCGTCTGGCCGTTGCAGCGCAAAGAAGGCCAAGTGGTTATTCCGCGAAACTTGCGCTGCCTTGGCGCGCATTTCGAGTAAGCTTGACGCAGCCAGGCGCGCATAAGCCAAGCCCTCTTGTGGAGCACACTCTTGCCAAACGCCCTCATAAACGCTGCCCTCAAGCAGCAGAGGAAGGTTGTAGCTGGCGAGCGTGCGAACGTTAGCCGCGAGCGCGCGAAGCGCTGCGTCCCACGTGCTGCGCCAGGCGCTCCGGTCAGCCGCAATCGCCGGCGACGCCAGGGCCGCATTCGTGAGAAACCTTCTGCGGGTGTATGCGCGTCCGCAGATTGATATCCCTTGTTTCAAAAGACAAGTTTGTCAGACAACTGCAGAATGCGAGGATCGGCCGCGTCTCCCACGACCCCACCTCCCTTTTTGAATGGATCGTAATCGTCAGCTGGCGAAGGTCAAACATGAGCTCGTTGAAGCACATCAAACAAACGGTCGATGTCCGCCCTGTCGTTGTACAAGTGTGGGGCAACCCGGACAGAGTCCCCACGAACGCTCACGAACACGTGCGCGTCCTGCAAACGTGTTGCCAGCCTGGAGGGAACCCCGCCGGCGAAGCGAATTCCAATCATGTGGGGACAGCGCTGATGAGACGGGAGAACAGAATATCCTTGTGACTCAGCCCGCGTTGCAATCGCGTCCGTCATTGCACGTAGTTCTTGTTCAATCTTCGGAACGCCCCAGGAGAGGATCTGCTGAAGAGCTGCTATGGCCATCGGAGACAGTACAAACTGCGGAAACTCGCCCATGTCGAAGCGGCGCGCGCCTGTGCGAAGCTGATCGGTGTATTCCACCAGCCTTGTGAAATCTTCGCTTCCGAGACGCGTGAGCCAAGAATGCTCGAGAGGCGTTCCAGTCCGCCACTTTGGCGCGACGTACAGAAATCCGAGTCCGTACGGACCAAGCAGCCACTTATAACCGACCGTAACGAGAAAATCGGGCTGCACTCGGCTCAGGTCCAACCGGCAGGCTCCCGCGGACTGGCTGGCATCAATCACCAACGCTGCGCCCATTGCCCGTGCAACGTTTCCAACACGCTCCAGGTCGACCCAACTGCCGTCTATCCAGTGACACTGCGGTACAGCGACGATTGCGGTAGTCGCATCTACTGCCTCCGCCAGCGCTTCGGCCCAACTCGCTCCCGGCCCGCGTTGGATGGTAGTAACTCGCGCGCCCGTTCGCTTCGCCAGTTCGCTCCACGCATAAACATTCGAGGGAAATTCCTGATGAAGAAGAAGGATCGTCTGGCCGCGCGAAACAGGCAAATTGGCGGCAGCTAGTGCGATTCCATAGCTTGCGCCGGGAACCAACGCTATCCCTTCTCGATCTGCACCCAATAGTTCTGCCGCCAGCTCTCGCAATTGCTCTGCCCCGGAGAACCAATCCGTTGCCGACAAAGTCCATGGAGTTGCTTTCGCCCGTACTGCCCTGAGGCCAGCCTCCGTTACGCTTCTTAGCTGTGGGGCCATGTTGGCACAGTTTAGATACGTTATGCCGGCTGGGATTTCGAAAAGATCCTTCACTCGAGTGTGCTTAGGAGCTTTCATTCAGGCAAACCGAAGCACGACTGCCGCTCTCGCAATTGACTCGCTGCGCCCGCAACGCTGCGCAGCGGGCCTTCGCCAGATGGTGGTCGTCGTGCTCGGCGACAAAATAGACCCAGTCTATAAGCCGCAGCGATTTCTGCAAACGAGGATGAATCGCACGGCGTACAACTTCCTCAGGCACGAGTGCTTCGAGTTTATGGATTAACTCGACTCGCGAGATACGTAACTGCTCAACGATCTTCGATGACGGCGAGTTATTGTGGCTTGCAGTCTCTGTCGCACGATTCGTTTTGTCGGCAGCAGAGAGGATCGATGCACGCGAAAGAAATTCCTGAAGCCGTCGATTATCGAGCCGCCCAAGGTCGGCAAGGTGAGCGACATGTTCTTTGGGGGACCAAGACCCGTTGAGCCGAGTCGACAACACACGTTCATCGAATGCGCTAAATAGTTCTACGGCTCTTGGTGCGGTGCCCCGCAAGCGTTCCAGGAGAGTAGGAAACGTCCCCGGCGATTGATCAAAAGTGAATTCCCGTTGCATCCACGCGGTTGGTTCCATTGGCGTTCGTCTGTGGTCAACAGTAGCATGCACCTGATGACGAGATAAATGCAATAATTTAGGCGGACACCGCTCTTTGCCTTAAAGATATCGGGAAAGAGGCCTTTTAAAGAAATGAATAGTAAGGAATCCGTCCTCGATGCCGTTAATACCAAGCTGCTTCGGCTCCTTCAGAAAGACCCACGCGCATCCATATCAGAGCTAGCACGGCACGTCAAAATGTCGAATCCTGCCGTCAAAGAGAGGATTCTCCGGTTGGAAGAACGCGGCATCATTGCAGGTTATCGTCTCGACCTGGGCGCAAAGGAACTGGGCTATGAGCTACTGGCGTTCGTGAGAATACGGCCCCTTCCAGGTCATCTCGCGAAGATTGCGGATTTGGCAGGTGCGATTCCCGAAATAACGGAGTGCCACCGCATCACGGGAGAAGATTGCTTCATTCTGAAGGTGTATCTGGAGAACGTTTCGTCCTTGGATCGAATTCTGGATAGATTCTTAGTACACGGTCAAACGACTACCTCAATTGTTCAGTCATCACCCGTGGCCTTACGCTCTATTCCATTACCGATCGCGGATTGATCTGTCTCTATGACTTCAATTGGCTGAGCGTTTTGCCGACGGCGCCGGGGCCGAAGGGAATGCGCGCATCTTTTAGAGAAACGCCCGCGACTTCGATGCGATTCAGATCGGTGGTTCCGATACCGGCTGCTTCGGCGAGCTTGAGCGTGTTATCGCCACGGATGAATGGAGACGTGCCGCGATCGGCCTGCGGGCTGTAGCTCATCACGGCCATCGCAACCGCGTCCGTACAAACCGGGTTGCGGCCTGCGAGGATCAGGCCGGGGGTCATGCGCTCCAGACCGCGAAGCCAGGGGCCTTCCCCGCCCCGCACGGTGTCCACGCCGTCGACGATGGCGAGATCGATGGGACGGATGCCGATCTGATCGGCGGTGACGCGAGGAACGCGATAACCGGGATCGCGCGGGGAATCGGGATGCAGCTCGGGATCGACGCCCGAAGGAGCTTTGGTCGAGCCTTCGTGCAAAACCGCGGCGCGCTCGCGGGTGGGGCGCTCATTTCCGCTGGGGCCGCAATCGCCGCCATACAAGGAGCACGGCGTGTTGCCGAAACAGTTTTTTATCGAAAGAGTGACGCCCGCGATCCAATGATTTTTGAGCTTAGCAAGCGAAGCGAAAACATCGCAATCGACGAACGCCGGGTTGAGGTGATAGGCCGGATACATATAGCCGCCCCACGGCACCTTGAGTCGTACGTAGTGCTTGTACTTGCCGAGATTTTGAACGTTTTCCCAATCGACCGCAACACCGAGGTTATTGATGGCGTCGACGTCGAGGCCATAGCGCGCCCAAAGCGCGGGGTCCTGGCTTGCAGGGAAAAAGCTCTCGATGATGCGGACACGGCGAGCTCCGGCGCGGGCCAAAAGATGGACCGTCGCAGCTACGCTTTGGTCGTTGACGCGATACGGGAGATCGGGTGTCAGGGGGAAATTGGCGGGATTCCCAGTGAGGTTGAGCTTGAGTCCCACGGTTTTTCCACGCACCAGAGTTTGGATGCCGCCAATGACATCGAACGCGTTTCCCAACTGAGCGCCGAAATCCGCGTAGTCGCGACAGCGGACGATGGCGACGGAACTCGCGGGAGGACTGGCTTGGAGTTTCGGAAGAGTGACGGCGGCGAGCGCTGCGCTTCCTGCGGTTCGGAGCAGATCGCGGCGTGTGGGAGTGGAGATTAAGGCCCGATGATTCATGGCTCCTCCTTCCTTCTTATGGTACGAGAGGCGTCAGCGCGCAGCGGCGCCAGCTTGGGATTTGGCGCTGCGCTCGGCATCGATCAGTGTGCGTTTGCGTTCGATTCCCCAGCGATATCCGCCCAAATGGCCGCTGCCGCGAATGACGCGATGACAGGGAATCACGATGGCGACGCGATTTGCGGCACACGCGCGCGCAACGGCTCGTACGGCTTTCGGACTTCCGATTCCGGCCGCCACTTCCGTGTACGATTGCACTTCGCCGTAGGGAATCGATTGCAGATACTTCCAGACCTTGAGCTGAAAGGCCGTTGCGCGGACGTCGAGCGGAAGGTCCAATCGAATCTGCTCGCGGCGCAAATAGCGCAGCAGCGATTTGATCCAGAGATCGAATTGCGCCGGATAGGGCGATGGCATGAGCTCGAGCGATGCCGCCGGGTATTCCTTGCGCAACGCTTCGAGCAGCTCATCGGAGGATTCGGCGAACTGTAGGAAACATAAGCCGCGATCTGTCGCGCCAATCATCATGATTCCGAGCGGGCTGGCCACGGAAACGTACGATATGGATACGCCGCCCCCGCCCGCGCGATATTGACGCGGAGTCATTCCGAGCCGGGTGTCTACACGTTCGTAGACACGGCTGGAGGCGCCGAAGCCGGCCTGATAGATGGCGTCGGTGATGGAATCGCGCGAGCGGAGCTCCGATTTCAGCGCTTCCATACGGCAGGCTTCCTCAAACTGTTTGGGAGTTACGCCCACGATCTCTTTAAACGTTTTTTGAAGATGAAACGGGCTGACACCGACTTGGGCAGCCAAGTCCTCAAGCTTCAGCGACTCGCCCGTTTGGCAGTTGGCGCGGATGTGCTCGGAGAGGCGGCGGATGCGCAACCGATTGGAATCGGCCGAGCTGATTGCGCCCGGACGGCAGCGTAGGCAGGGACGCAAGCCGTCGTGTTCGGCCTCGGCGCGAGTTGCATAGAAACGCACGTTCTTGCGCAGCGGCGTACGCGCCGGACAAGCCGGCCGGCAATACACACCCGTGGTCCTGACGCCGTAGTAAAACTGGCCGTCCTGCGTTTTGTCTTTGTTCAGGATCGCCTTCCAGCATTTTTCTTGGTCTAACATTTGGCCCTCACTTCATGCTTATGGTAGGGCGATCGCCGCTTCCACTACTATCCGGTTCTGGCGATCGAATTCGAGTGCCGTGCTCCACTTACAGGATGTACCATCGAACACGTGAGTACATTCAATCGACGCACGGCTTGTAAGCTCTTCGGCGCAGCGCCTGCCGTTGTGAAAGCCTTCGCGGCGGATCACAATATGTACCTGGCGCTGAACAGTGTGCTGGTGGGAGGGCGGGTACCGTGGCCTGATTTTGCGCGGCTGGCGGCAAAGACCGGATATCCAGGCACCGACGTGATGCTGCGCCCGGCGATGAGTGCAGGAGCGATGGCCACGAATCAATTACTCGCGCAGCTCCATGTGAAGCCCGCCGCGATCGATTTCCCGGTCGATTTCCGGAAAGACGATGCGACCTTTCAGGAAGGCCTCGCTAAACTCGACGATTCCGCGCGGTTCGCCGCCGACATTCACTGCCCGCGCATGATCACGTACATAATGCCTTCGAGCGAAACGCCGAAAGACGAGCTGCGCCAGCTTTACAAACAGCGTTTCACCGCGAGCGCGCGCATTCTGGCGAAATACGACGTCCGCCTGGGATTGGAATTTCTGGGACCGCTGCATTTGAGAAAGCAGTTTCCGCACGAGTTTATCTGGCGTATGAACGAAATGCTCGCGTTTGCGAAAGAGTGTGGGCCGAATGTGGGTTTGCTGCTCGATACGTGGCATTGGCATCACGCGGGCGCGACCACCGCGGATATCGTTGCGGCCGGACGGGAGCGCATCGTGCATGTGCATTTCAATGATTCGCCGAACCTGCCGCCGGAACAGATACGCGACAACCAGCGCCTGCTGCCGGGAGAAGGAGTGATTAACCTAATTGGCTTCTTGCGAGCTTTGCACCAGATCGGCTACACGGACGCGCTGAGCGTGGAAGTATTCGGACGCTTGAAAGATGTTCCGCCGGATGAAGCGGCGAGGCTGGGCTTGAGCAGCTCACTGGCCGTGTTTCGCAAAGCGGGCGTGCCGGAGGGATGAAGCGCGTTGCAAGCCGCCACGGCATTCATCCTGGTCGTGCATCTGGCCTGGATTCTATGGGTGATTTTCGGCGCCTTGTGGACACGCGGACATCCGTTTCTGACAGGGTTTCATCTCGCGTCGCTGGTGTGGGGAGTCGTAGTTGAGCTGAGCCCGCTCGATTGCCCGCTCACGATCGCCGAGCAATTTTTCGAAGCGGAGGCGGGCGCGCATCCGTATAGCGGCGGATTCCTGATTCACTGGCTGGAGCGAATCGTCTATCCCGATATTCCGGAATCGCTGTTGGTTTATATCGGAGTGGCAGTTTGCGGAGTTAATTTGGCGATTTATGGATGGCGCTTGTGGGTGAGTCTGCCTCGCAACCAGCGCAGTTAGGATGGCCCGGCCAGAAAAAGACGAAGGTGGAGGCTAATTCTGATCGCTTGTCAGCGAGGCATTTCCTTCATCGTAAGAATTGCCCGTTACGCTCATCACGTTATCGTTCTCGCATGTCTCACCGGGCTTGATGAGTGCACACTTTATCTCCGGATTCCAACTCTCGTTGCCCTTGCGAATATGAAGCTGCACGCGAACATTCGTAAGATTGAATGCGGAATCGTTCTTTATGATGACATCATCCAGCATCCAGCCATATCGGATCTGCCAGGTCCACCGGACGGTTGTCAAATTGACAAACTGCTGCGGGCGCCCATTCCGGTAATTGGCGAGATCGGGACTTCTGCGCAGCGGCGCGATGGCGCTGAATCCGTTCCGGTACGCCTGGACAATCCAATTGCCCACCAGATCCAGATCGTTCGTCAGGCTCATCAACAAAGCGTAGCGATAACAAAAGTTCACATCGGCTCCCCAGTCTTTGTTAGACCTGTACGCGGCGGTAGCATTCGTTGCGGCGTCGTCGTAGCGCCCGGTGAAGGCCAAAGCCCGAGCCAATTGCACGTGCCCGCGTCCGGTCTTATCCTGTGGGTCCATGGCCAGATAGGTTCTCGCGAGCCTCAAACTGTAAGGTGCTGACGAAGGATGAGAGCTATAGCCAAGCTCCCCCGCCTCCACGGATGAGGCATCGAGGCCCAGATCGGAAGCCTCGGCGATGTATTGCAATCGTAGGGCATCATAGCTGGCATCGGCGGGAACCCATTGTGCGGCTTCGAGGTATGTGTAAGCGGCTTGGAGGAACTGGGTTACGTTGCCGTCCTTAGCAAGGGAATCTGCATATCTCGCCTTAATGAAAGCATCGCGCGGGTGCCGTTTGACGTTATCGGTCAATGTCGGGCTTCGAACGCTGTCGAATCCCGCCTCACCGTCGGACCAGTTATATTTCGACGTAAATCTCTGGGCGACGGTTTGCGCAGAGGCCCACGTGGTAGTCCACAGGTCTTCGAGTTTCTTCGATTCCGTCTGGAGCGCTGCGTTGTAGGCCGCGCTGCGCTGCTGGCTCTTCGTGTAATAGTCCGAAAGAGCGCTGACCGTTCCTACGACCTTACCGGCGTCGGCAGCATTCTCGCTGGACATGCCCAATTCCTGCGCTTTAGATTGCGTCCCGGAACCATCTTTGTATCCACTCCACAGGCTGGAAATCACGTCGAATACAGTTTGCGTGTTGTTCTGGTTGTCGATGACCTCGACGGCTTTGAGGTAGTCCTCCGTCGCCGCCATGTAACTCAGACAATCGTCATAGACCAACTCCAGATCGGGATCGAGGCGTCTGGCGTGAATCTGCCCGCGCACAGCCGAGATAGTATGCCGTGCATCCGAAAACCACTTAGGAAGCTGGCTGCGGTTTTCCTGGATGTTGGGCCAACTCGAGTAGACATCAGCGAGCAGGCGCAACATAAACAAGTTCTCATCCACCAGGGGAGATGTGACAATGGCAAACGGCTGATCAGGGTCGCTATCCTGTGTCTTGGCAGGTTGCGCCGCACTGAGGGCGAAAATCAGGACGCAGGCAATATTTGCCGCCTGCCGCCGAGCCTGCGAGGCGCGGAGCTGGTCGTATTGCATAAGCAACCTCGTTCGGAGAGATTTCGATCAAGAGCCGATGTATATCCAGACAGTATATGCGTATTGCAGCCCCGGTTGTCGAGGCGTGATGCTGAAGTGCGCAACATGAAAGTGGTAGATTACGCGAAATGCAGGCCGGTCGAGGAATCCGAGCGTAACCTTAAAATCCTCGCCCGCAGAGCCGATGAGATCCAAGGCGCGTATCTTCGATGAATCCGATTGTGCAGATCGATAAGTCGATCTTCCAATCTGGTCTCATACTCTCGCCACGTCACGCCCTCCACTCCTGGTGCAGTTCGCCGCTTCAATCCATAGAAGCTGTCCCGAAGCAGATCGACAGTCACATGGTGGAGCAAAGCATTGAACCGTTCCTGCTTCCTTTCTGTTGCTGCTTTCGCACACTGCGCAATCCCTGGGACATGCGTTTCCCGGTCTGTGTCGGGGATATGTGACATCGTGCGATGTTCTCATCAATCTGGGCGCTTCCCTCCCCGACCTCCGCGGAGGCATGCACCTCTTTGTTCGACTGGTTCACAGGTACTACGGCACAGTCCGACTTCTGGTCCTGGCAAGTCGCGGCTGGATGCCGGAGGTCAGGAGGAACTTACCGTTAGCGACGCTGCGGAGATTGTCTCAGCGAAACGGGCCGGCACGCCCGCTCTTCTAGCGCGCATGGGTACTTTCGTCGGGTTTGCGACAAACAAAGATGTACTCATTGGCGAGGAACCCGGGCAGGAGTCGCAGGCCGATAGAGTGTAGGGTCTGGAGCGACGCCCGCAGGCGATAGCCAGAAATCCTGGCTGAGTGTTCGTCGCTGCGCCTTTGCGATGGGTGCCGCAAGAATGGCACATGATAGAGCAGCGGCATATTGAGTGCCGAAAACTCGCTTTCAACCAAAAATCCTGCTTGCCCGAGCATGGCCCAAGCTTCCTTCCGCCGATAGTTCGATTTGTGGAACTCAGTGGCGTGCTTTCCGAGCCCCTTATACCAGTCGATTATCCGGTTATGCAGGCTGTCGGAGCGGAACTCCGCACACAAGCGACCACCAGGTCGAAGGACCCGGAACGTTTCGCTGATCGCAGCGGCTACATCATCCTCAAGGCTATGATAAACGCCGAAGCAAAGAACCGTTGTGAAGCGTCCGGTCTCGAATGGCAATGTGCGAGCGTCTGCATGGACGACACGCAGTTGAGGATCGCATGCGTGTAACTTCGTTATAGCAGCCGCGACATTGTCTACCCCGACGATTCTTATGCCCTTACCATGGTAGTAGCGCAAGAGGCGTCCGGGACCGCAGCCGAGTTCCAGGACTTCACCATCACGCTCGCGAACGACCATGTCGGCATACAGAAGCGGATACCGGTCGTGTCCTTCTGCAGGCGCATCAACGGGGATCTGGTTCCATCGTAAGATCCAGTACTCGGGCGATTTCTTTTCTCGGTAGGTCTTGCGCATCTATCCTGATGAACAGCGGCCATCCATGATTCTATATGGAATGCAATGTCCTAAGCAGATTTGAGCGGCCCGTTTCAAGATTCGAGCGATAATCGGATTTCTGTCGATGGTTCTTAGATCGATCACGAACAGGTGCAGCCGAAAAAGGCGGCGGTGACGCAGTTGAAACAAATCTTAAAATCCGGCGACTACACCGGGCTCGCGAACGACTACTCACGTCATCGTCCGGACTACTGCCCGTCCGTGCTCGATGCCCTATTGGGCTTACTCAATAAGCCTGTGGCAGATGTCGACTTTGTTGACGTGGGTGCAGGGACGGGCATCTGGACGCGAATGGTCTACGGCAAGGGCGTGAAGTCAGTTACGGCCATCGAACCTAACGACGAAATGCGGGTGACCGGCATGGCCGATAGCGCACATACTACCATTCGATGGCTGGCTGGCTACGCCGAACAAGCAGGTTCGCCCGAAGGTTCCTGTGATTGGCTGACAATGGCCTCATCCTTTCACTGGGCCAATTTTGATGCGGCTACTCGAGAATTTCATCGTCTGCTGCGCCCACAAGGACGGTTTACAGCTCTATGGAACTCCCGGCTGATAGAGGCGAATCCATTACTTGTTGAGATCGAGGCGCACTTATGCGCTATGCGGCCAAACATCAAGCGGGCGTCTTCCGATATGAAAGCAACGCTTACTGAACAACTTTGGTCGTCACCCTGGTTTGAGGACATCGTGTACATTGAAGGCCGGCATGACATCATCATGACCCCTGAGCGCTACCTGGGGGCCTGGCGTTCCGTCAACGAGTTGCGAGTGCAGCTTGGCGACCAGCAGTTTGACGCATTCCTTGATTTTGTCGGGCAACGCGTCGCCGACCAGCGTTCGATCAAGGCGACCTACGCCACTCGCGCATGGTCGGCGCGCCGAAAAGACTGAGCTTGCGATGCTGCTGTCGTTTTCGAGGAAAGCGACGTGCGCGTTCACGGGGCGGCCTTGCTGCCAAAAGCGCGAACGCTAACTGTGGTTGGCGCGACAGCCCGTAGTACCGGAGAGCTCGGATTGCCGGCAGCTATGTCGCTCAAGGGAAAATGAACTATGGACCCGAATGGGGCTAAGCCGCAGGACACTTCCGGCGTCTGGCACTATGACTTCGATGAGCTGCGGCGTAGATTGATCGACCTCGAATGGCGCAGTAGTGCCGTTGGAGCCATCAATCCCCGGCCTTCCGGTTGGCACAACGACTTGGTCCAAGTGATTAAGAAGTTGCTTGCTCGCACGTTCAGCTGGCAGACGCGGCCGTTCATTGAATTCAATGCAGTGTTACGCCAATCGCTACAGGAAATAGAACGCGCCCTTGATGACGTTTCCGTGTACACGTATTCGCTTGACTGGCGATTGATGCAATTAGAGAAGACGGCTGGTGAACAAACCGTCTTAGGGCAGACGGCGGCTCTGAACTCGCTGGCCGGGCGGAGTTGCAGAACCACTTATATTATTGGACTGTTCGGCTCGGGACGGCAGTATGTCGCGGGACTGATCCTGCAGAATATTGGGCAAAGGGCGAAATATTTTAGAGATGCGATCCGTGTGCATCCTGGGCCAACGCCTATGATCTACAGCGGTCACGCCACCATAAAGTACGCTTCTCGCGCTCAGCATTTGCCGGAAGTGACGAGCCGCATACTGCAAGCTGTCCGAGCGGGGATCGCCGATTTGATTTTTGTCTACCGTCATCCGCTCGATTCGCTGCTCTCGAATTGGATCTGGTGGCGGACATACAACCGGGAGAACAGGAAGATATCGGGAATCTCAGAGGTGGTTAAGGACATAGAAGCCCTATGCGCATGTTTGGAAGAGAATTTTCTTGAGTTCAAGGCTTTTGCCGAAGGCGATTCCGAGTTTTTCAAGGGCTTACCAGGTGCGCGATTTTTGTCATTTGCCGAATTTGTGGAGGAGACTCAGCTTTACCTGCAAGCCGCCGCGCTCCCGCTGCGATTCGAGGATTTTATGCTCGATCCGTCCCAGCAATTTTCTAAGATCGTCGAGCTCATGTCGATCAATCTTGATTTGGGCCAGTTACGTCTAGCTACTCCGAGGGCCAAAGCTTATGGCTATGTAGCTATTAAAGAAAAAGTTCCTCGATTCCGAAGCTTTATCAAGGGGCTGGACGGGGAGACAAAAAGGAGGATTCAGGAAATCGGGTATAGCTTAGAGGTCTGAGTCTAGACGCAGCCGCGCCACCTAGACGCGAGTCAGATAAATTGTTTTGTCGCAGTCAGACGCGATGCGCTTCTCTGCGAAGTACAGGAAGTGACCGAAAAGTTCCGGACTTAATTGGACCTCCAGATCGTTTACGTGTCTGGTCAATAGACATCGTTTTCAGTTATCTGTACCGAATGGGTACGGAGATCGGGAAGCGATTGCGATGGGTACCGTTGGTTGAACAAGGAAAGAGCTGCAAACAAATTTATCTGCAGTGCGGCATCTCTCGACCAACGCAACGGAAGTGGGTTGAGCGATATCGTGCGGCCGGCCCTGATGACCTATTGAGCAAGAGGAGGCGACTGCATCGTTCGGCGGCCAGCAAAGTATCCGAGCAGGAGCGCGCATGGATAGCGGAGTTCAGGCAGCGCGGTCTCGGATCTCGCTGGATCCAAAGCGAGTTGAAGCGAAGTTATGACCAAGAGCTTTCTCGCCCAACCATCGAGAAAGTCTTTCATGGCCTGGGAGCTCGGCCTCGCGTGGTGAGGACCTTTACGAGAAAGGGCCCAAAGCGCTACGCAAAGGAAATCCCTGGCGAGCGGGTGCAAATGGACCCCTGCAATATTGCGCCGGGCCTCTATCAATACACCGCGATCGATGACGGCACCCGGATTCGCGTGCTGGCAGTGTACAAGCGCCGAAGCGCGGCCAATTCGCTGCTGTTCTTAGAGAAGGTTATCGAGGAATTTCCCTTTCCGATCCAACGAATACAAACCGATCGCGGCCGCGAATTCTTTGCCTATGCTTTCCAGGAGAAGCTCATTGAATATGGCATCAAGTTTCGTCCGTTGAAGCCGGCTTCACCTCACCTCAACGGGAAGGTGGCGGCCCGCCCCGAACTGGCGCACGTCGCTCAACCATTTTCTGCTGCCGTGGGGCGACCGGATCGAGGCCGCCGGGCAAAGAGGCGGCCGCTGATGAACAGGCCTGCGCGCCTCCGGCGCTTCGGCCCGTCCATCAACAAGATTCAAAGCTGTAATCTAGAGCTGAGTAAGTGAATAGGGAGAATCGCTAGTTACACAAAATTCGGGACACTACCTGCCAGAATGCGGCCGACGCTGATTGTACTCCTCGAGCCACAAGTCTAGGTCAGCTTGCAACTGCTCAAGCGACGAGTACAGCCTCTTGCGAAAGGCTACGCTATAAAACTCGTCCTGCATGGTGCGATGGAATCGTTCGCAGATTCCGTTGGTCTGCGGGGATTTGGCTCTGGTCCGGCTGTGATCGATGTTCTCCACTGCCAGATAGAGCTGATACTCATGATGCTCGCGCTGGCCGCAGTACTCCGTTCCGCGATCCGTCAGAATGCGCAGCAAGCCTGCAAATCCGTCCAAATCCAGCCTATCTCAAGGATTGCCCCTCCGGCCTCGTGCACACGCGCTGACCACGAACGACTTTGGGGCCACCCACACGAATGTTATGGTCAGCAACGTGCACTTCACATCCTGAATGCGAACCATCGACCGCGGAATCCCGCTCATCAATTCTTTTCTTGTTGGGTTTGTCGCATCGGCTATAACAACCCTCCTAGTCTGTGAAATCGCCGGGGCTGCACCCCTCCCAGCTTGGCTGCTGAACCGGCTATCCCCTTCCACATTCGACGCCGAACATGCTCAGCCTTCGCCCGCTCGACATGGCTCTGAGGAACTGACGCTGTCGGCTTCCTGTGCGCTGACCGCTGAATGACACTTGCGCCTAAAATTGCCGAATCTGCCAGTAATGCCGTCATTTCCTCGATTGCGAACGCTGCTGCACCTCTCTCATGGCTCTATAGAGCCCAACAGCATTCACCACGCAACAATACTGCCGAAATGGATAGCCGTGCTAACAGAAAAGATAATCCCGCCTGGGCCACCTCCCACCGTGCGCCGGCGGCGATTCAAAGCGGATATGCATCCGCTCAGCCAAGGCGGCCCAGCACACGTGCTCAGCCTGTTCCGCGCGAGCGCGCAACCGGTTGTACGTTTTCCGATGCATGCCCTTTGGCTTTTCGGGGAATTTGTCGGCGAGACTCGGGCTGCCACCTAGCCGCTGCCGAATGTTCTGACACACGCGCAACGCACGATCAGTCCGATTTTCTCTCTGGCTGTGATAGCGAAGGCCAGAACATTTTCGACACGCGAAGTAACGGCCAGCTGCATAGAGCTTCAAAGCGCAGCCCCCGCAACCGCTCCCCGGGCATCGAAACCAATATCGCTGGCCACCGTACTGACAGCAAGTGGTGGTGAGCGTCACAGGCGCCAGTTATATGTTCCCATTCGCCACCGGCGTATCAACATCGATAGATCAGGACGAGCCGATTCTGTTCAACCTCAACCGAAATATCGCCAATCGGCTGATCGCCTCTCCGCCAACTTATCGATACCCACCGCCCATCCCGGAGTAGGTTATTTCGGGCAGATAAGAAATATCAAGAGCACGATAGTGCTCCGTCATCTCCGAGCGCACATCAGCGGCACTGGCCGCATTGAAAGCCCGCGGAGCAAGTTGGGCGACCCGCGCTGGAAAGAATCGCTCGAGAAAGCGCGGTTAGCAGGCATTCAGCAGATTGCGCGGCCAAGCACGGCTATCGTCGAGATGATCCAGCGCATGCGCCTTGAATCCGCCAGTCTGCCTGTGATCGCGGCACGCTGATCGATTTGGTGTTCGAACGCCACGTGGTGGCCAATGGCATGCCACAACGGCGCGCGCAGTCATATGTCGGGCGGAGCTTTAGATCAGCATCCGGCGGCGGGTTCTGAGAACGGTCACCCGGGATGCCAAATCATCTACTGCGGATTCCGGGGCATGTGAATAATCGTTCCGGAGTGATGTGAATAAGGATTCCGGAGTGATGTGAATAGAGATTCCTGGCCGAAATGGATGAAGAATTCGATCTGGTCCGGAATGAATATTCACATGACAGGAATAGTTTTCTAAAGAAGGGTTAATCAAAAGCGGACGGCGCTGGACAACAACGGGAGTCAGCCTTCTCCACTGGAAGGTGGAGGGAGCTGATTGCCCCAGAAGAGGTTGTCTATGCGCAAAATCAAGGAAGTCTTACGTCTCAGGTTCGGGCTGGGTCTCGGACAAGAGCAGATCGCCCGCAGTTGCTCGATTGGTCAGGCAACCGTTCATCGATATCTGGAGAGAGCGGCCGCGATCGGGCTCGGCTGGCCACTGGCAGACGATTGCGACGAGCAGCGGCTAAACGAACTCCTGTTTCCGACGCGACCGGTGTGGCCCCTTCAGCAACGGCCGGGCGTGGACTTCAGCCAGATCCATACCCAGCTTCAGACTCACAGGCATCTGACGCTGCAGTTGGTCTGGGAAGAATATCGTGAAGCTCATCCGGACGGCTACAGCTATAGCCGGTTCTGCGAGTTATACCAGCGCTGGAATCGGAATCAGGCCGTGGTCCTGCGGCAGGAGCACCATGCCGGCGAGAAAACATTCGTGGACTGGGCAGGCGACACCGTGCCGATCCACGATCGCGAAAGCGGCGAAACTGCGCCCGCCTCGATCTTCGTCGCCGTACTCGGCGCCAGCACGTACACTTTTGCGCGAGCAGCACTCGGACAGGGGCTTGCGAACTGGATCGACTGTCATGTGCGTGCCTTCGATTTCTTCCAGGGCACCACGAAGTTACTCGTGCCCGATAATCCGCGGACCGCCGTCACGCGCGCGTGCCGTTACGAGCCGGATCTCAATCGCACGTATCACGAAATGGCCCAGCATTACGGCATTGCTGTGCTGCCCGCCAGGCCGCGCAAACCGCGCGACAAAGCGAAAGTCGAAAATGCCGTGGGAGTCGTGGAGCGGTGGATCTTAGCGGCGCTCCGGCATCGCAAGTTCTCGGCAGTCGCCGAACTCAACGAGGCGATTGAGGAACTGCTCGAACGCCTGAATCTTCGGCCGTTCCGCAAACGCGAGGGCACGCGAGCTTCTTTGTTGGAAAGCATCGACCGCCCCGCTCTTCAACCCTTGCCGGCCCAGCGCTACGTGATGGCCGAATGGAAGACGGTCCGGGCCAACATCGATTATCACGTCGAGATCGACCGGCATTACTACAGCGTTCCCTATCAGCTCGCCGGTCAACAGCTCGAAGCCCGTTACACCGCA
Organism: uncultured Acidobacteriaceae bacterium; assembly: GCA_963722935.1. GTDB lineage: Bacteria > Acidobacteriota > Terriglobia > Bryobacterales > Bryobacteraceae > Bog-105. Next base: position 1,925,855 of record CAVROY010000008.1, read on the forward strand.
ACCAGCATCGAAGTGTTCCATGGCGGCAAGCGCATTGCCTCGCATGCGCGCAGCTCGGCGGCCTACCGCCATACAACTGTTCCTGAGCACATGCCGAAGAGCCATCGGGCGCATGTAGAGTGGACGCCTTCGCGCCTGATTCACTGGGGCGAAACCGTGGGCTCCGCCACCGCCGAAGTCATCCGAACCATCCTTGCCAGCAAGCCGCATCCGGAGATGGGTTATCGCGCCTGCCTCGGAATCCTGCGCCTGGCGAAGACCTACTCCAATGAGCGGCTCGAGGCGGCCAGCCAGCGCGCGCTGCAACTGCAAGCCTGCTCCTATTCCAGTCTGCGTTCGATTCTAAAGCGCTCCCTCGATCGGCAGACCACACTCGATCTGGAATCCGGCAAGTCGGGGCCGCGGCATGAGAACGTACGCGGCGCCGACTACTACGATCCACCGACAACGTTGCTGCAGTAAGCCCAAACTCCGCGTTTAGAAGGACTTCTATGTTGAACCAACCTACGATTGAAAAACTACACACCATGAAACTGCACGGAATGGCCGATGCCTTCCGTGCGCAACTAGAAACCGCCGATGCCAGCCAGCTCAGCTTTGAGGAGCGCTTTGCGATGCTCGTGGATCAACAGTGGCTCTGGAGGGAAAATCGCGCGCTCGCACGGCGCCTGCAATCGGCCCGGCTGAAAGAGCGCGGCGTGATGGAAGACATCGATTATCAGCATCCGCGCGGGCTGGACCGCAAGCTGCTGCGTACGCTCGCCGCCAGTGAATGGGTGCGCCAGAATCAGAACGTTCTCTTCATCGGACCGACTGGCATCGGCAAAAGTTGGCTGGCCTGCGCCCTAGCACAAAAAGCGTGCCGGGATGGCTTCTCCGTCCTGCATAAACGAACGACGGAGTTGTTCCGGGAACTCGCTGTCGCCCACATAGACGGCAGCATTGGCCGGGTCCTACTGAAACTCTCCCGAGTCGATGTCCTCGTGCTCGACGATTTTGCCATGGCTCCGCTGAAAGATAGCGAGCGCCGCGATTTCCTGGAGATCTGCGATGACCGCTATCAACGCCGCTCTCTGATTCTTACCTCGCAGATGCCGATTGCCCACTGGCATGAGCAGATCGGCGATCCCACGATTGCCGACAGCATCCTCGATCGCTTGGTTCATAACGCCTATCGCATAGAACTCAGCGGCGAATCGATGCGCAAAAAGCGTGGCCGGAAATCGGACGAAGGAGCTGCCTGAATGGGTTTCTACATTGCTGATGTGGGGCAAGGAAACTCAAACGCCGTTCCCTTGCCCCACACCCCCATCCCGGCTAAAAACCAGCAAACTCTTGACTCATGTGAATAATCTCAGGCATCATTGCAAGTGCCAGCGTCGCTTCGCTCCGATTTATTCACATCCCATCGGAACGCTCCATTCACATCGCCGGAATCCGCAATCTACGGAATTATGTACAGAAGGAGTTCCGTAACCCCACCTTTTTTCGCCTTTGTTCGCTGTTGTACGGGTGTTCAGGAAACCGCGTGAAGCTATTGAAAACAGAATTATAAAGCGAAAAATGCGAGCCTCCGCGAACACGCCTGATTAATCGAACCGCATAGTTCGGGACCAGGAGGCCGGTGGTTCGAATCCACCCGCCCCGACCAATTTCGGGATCTACGGCGCAAACGGGGGGCTGTGAACGCTTGACTCGGACGAGCTCGCAAGGGCGCTGCTGAAGAAGGAAATCTTTCGGGTGAATTGCTCGCTACCAATAAATAACTGAATAAAACTGTCCATCCACCCGGGCTGAGTCGCCGGGCCGTGCGAGATATAGTCACAGCGGGCAAGCAGCTCAAAGCGGGCCAAGCAACGAGGCGCTAAACCCGCGCGTTATTGCTGCCCGGAACGACTGATCAGGAACACGAAGAGAGCAGTAAGATAGCATCCGTGTCGCTGAGGACCGGCAGCACTTCTTACGTTCCATTTTCGGGTTTGAATCGCGAGGGCCCGACGTAACACGGTGCGGGTTCGAGATGTACCATGGACCAAGCCTCGGCACGTGATGCACTTCCGCCGATGCTCAAGATGGCTGTTTCTCCCGATTCATCGCTGCAGAAGAAGCTTTCAGCGATTCCAGCGCAATCAAACGCGGGAGGTACTTGCTCAATATCAACCCCCACCTCACAGCCACGAGTCACAGCATACAACGTGAACTCTCCGGAATGTGACACATTGAAAGCAAGCTCCGTACGTGGTGATCGGAGAAATGGCTTCCCGTTACTGCCGTATCCGAACCGAAGCTTCGCCGACGACTCTCCCAGATAAGCTCCCAGTAAGAGGCGTAGGATACCGCGGAAATTGTAAAATCCGTCTTTAGATCTTTAGACGTCGAAGCGGTATCGCTTGGCACGAGCAAGGTCATCTGGCGACAACAACGAACTGGGCAGCGAAGCTGCGTTCTCGGATGCAGTGCTTTTCAGGCATCAGACGTGCGCGTCGTCGTCAGCGAGTTGCACTAGCATGGACAATGTTATCCCCACAGAGTCCCAAGAGCTGTGCCCACGCTGATGCCGCCCGGGTGTGCTAGCGCACTCGGAAAGATCACCCGTATCAGAACAGGAACAACAGCGTATCAGAACAACAGTTTCAAGCCGAACTGAATCTGCCGCGATGCGGTGGAAGTTGATGTGATCACGCCGGCCGTCGGCGCCGGGGTCGTAGATGCAGAAGTGAACACCACGGGGTTCGGGGTTCCGAAATTAGCGTGATTCAGGATGTTGAAGAATTCTGCTCGAAATTGCAGCTTGATTCGCTCAGTCAATGTAGTGTTCTTCAGGGCAGAAAAATCGAGCTGCGCGATTCCCGGACCAATCAGCGTGTCGCGGCCGACATTGCCATAAGTCCCGGCGGCGGGAGCGACGAATGCGTTCGGATTGAAATACTGCGTGGGGCTGTCCAGAATCACGGGCCCGCTGAAATGCCGCATTCCACGACGGCCGTATCGGATTGCGGCTATCTCCGTTATTGGTAGGATTGAAGCCCAATTGGGGGGTGAACGGCAGGCCCGATTGCAGGCTACCGATGCCGGTGAGAGACCAGCCGCTCACCAGTTTGTCTCGCCATCCGCTCAGATTGCCCAGTGTCGATTTACCATGTCCGACGGGAAGCTCATAGGCGCCGCTGACTACGGCTAGGTTTCGAACGTCGGTCGTAGAAAGACCCCAATCCCATTTGGGATTCAAAGGAAACATCACGAACCCCGGCGCATTTGCGGCCACGCTGCTGTTCCACGCCGTGCCATCGTCCAGGCTTTTGGAAAATGTGTAGACACCGCGCAGTTGGAATCCGCTGCTGAAGCGCTTGTTGACATCGACCTCAAGGGCATTGTAGGAGCTGACTCCTTCCGAGAACCAGGAAGTTGTATTCGCCAGGTTGGGATTCGCGAGCGGGGCGTTCTTCGGGTAGTAGATCGTGCCGGGCGCCGAGAGCTGCGGGGCAAGGCAAAGCGGGGCAGATGGCCGGAAACGGTTCGTTCGCATCCAGCGATAGCATCTCGTGGTACCCATGCGAGCCCACATAGCCGACACTCAGCGAAGTATTCGGCGCAATCTGCTGCTCGATCTTGAGCGTGTAGGAGAGGATGGTCGGCGTATACGCGTCTGGCTGAATGCCGCTCGGCGAAATCAGCGCGCCGCTCGGAATCGCGGAGCCCGGCACAATGCTTAGGCCCGCGAGTGAAACGTTTTTCAAGCGATTCGGTCGTGTTGAATGGCGCGGTTTGATCCAGGCGGTAATCGAGACTGTCCAGCAACGCACGATAGATTCCGAAACCGGCGTGAATGACGGTCTTGCTCTTGCCGAAAGGATCCCAGGCAAGTCCCACGCGCGGCTCCGGCAGGAATTTGGCGCGATTAACGGTAAAGACCGAGTCGCCGATGCGCGGATTGGTTTGGATGACACCGTTCGAAAAACAGGTAATTGGAACCCCGGCCGTGCGCCTCATTCCAGCCATCGGTCGATTCGAAGCGGAAACCGACTCGCAGTTCCAAATGCTTGGTGAAGCGGATTGCATCCTGGACAAATCCGGCGCCCTCGAGCGAGCGCCATCCCAGCGGCGTGGGCGATGGGACCACGGTGAATGTAGAGACTGTGCCCTGCAGAAAACTGGTCAAGCTGCCGAAAGAAGCCTGCCCATATTGATACTGCGCGAGATTGTCGTTGGCCTGAATGCGCTGGAACCAGACGCCGCCTTCGAACTGATGAATGCCATGCATAATCGCGACATGATCGTCGTATGTGAACAGATTCCGAACCGCAGTCAAGTTACTACCGGCATTCGTGCCCGCCGAGGCTGATCTGCGAGGCTCCGTTCAGAGCCGTTCCGCCGCCGATGACGACTGCGCCGATAGGATCGCCTTCCACCCAGCCGGGTACGTTCACAGGCGTGTCGCCGGTGAAGAGATAGCCGGCTCGCGAAAAGCCGATTCGCGCAGTATTGAGAATGGTGGGCGAGAAGACGTGCTGCTCTTGCAGGCTCACCACCTGCTCACGCAGGGTCTCGACGACTCCGCTGAGCGGATTGACAGAAGGCGTGTTGTCGGCGCTGTCATCAACGGTGTAAACACCGAACAGCGTGTCGTGTCTCGAAGCGTTGTAATCGACGCGCGTCGTACCGAAATCCTCGCGTATGGTTTGCAGGGGATGAGTGAAAGCTTCTGCGATCCCGCCGCCCAGATCCCGGCCCGTTCTGTACAGGCCAGAGCGAAAGCAATGCGCTGAGCGCTGGGTGCAACGCCGACATTTCTTAGGCTGCCGTTTGCGCCCGGCACATAGCCTAGCCGCGCTTCGTTGTCCGGGACCAGAGTCACATCGCTCAGCCCGAGGTGCTGGCGAAATCCTTCGTAATTCCCGAAGACAAACAGCTTATCCTTTTTGATGGGCCCGCCGAGCGCGGCGCCGAAGACGTTCCGCTGAAACTGAGGAATTGATCCCTGGTCGAAGAAGTTCCGCGCATCCAGATCGCTGTTGCGGAGAAACTCATAGACGCTTCCGTGCAGGGCGTTGGTGCCCGACGCCGTGACGATGCTGACCTGCGCGCCGGGCCGCTTGCCATATTCGGCGCCGTAGGTGTCGGTCACCACGTTGAATTCGCGAACAGCATCCACGCCCAGCAACTGACCGCTTGCGCCGCCTGGCGTGTTGTTGATCTCGGACGCGCCAGTATATTCAATTCCGTTCAACAGGAACAGATTCTCTTGCGGACGATGTCCCGAGACGGCGAACATATTGCCCACCGCCGAATTGGACGTGCCGGTGCCGCCCGAACGCTGGGATGAGTAATTCACAATGGCGGGATTCAGCGTGATCAGCTCGTCGTAGCTGCGGCCGTTCAACGGCAGATCCTTTACCTGCTTCTCGTTGACAAGCCCTGAGGTCTCCTGGGTCGAGACGCTCACCGGCGGGACCTTCTCTTCTACTGTGACCACCTGCCGCAACTGCGCCGACGGGCAGCGTCGAAATCAGTCTGAATGCTCTGCCCGACGACGCAGGTCGATTCCGGTCTTAACCTGCGAGCTGAATCCTTTCTTGCTGGCAGCCACTTCATAGCGGCCTATGGCAATTGATGGCGCGGAGTATCGGCCGGAATCGTCGGTCACGAGTTTGCGCTCGGCTCCGGTCTCGAGATTGCGGATGGTGACATCCGCGGATGGGAGTGCCGCGCCGGTATCGTCGCGAACAATGCCCGAAATCGATGCACCCACCACTTGTCCCCAAACGGGCATGGCAAGCACTAACGCCAATACGAGTGCAACTCCTGCGTTTTTGGTGACCCGGAACATTCAAATCCTCCGATCCGGGGCCGAAACGAAGTCTATTTCGAGATATTTAGTCAATCGAGTTTCCCTGGCGACAAAAGCTCGCGTGTGACACGCCACAAAAACTCGGAACCATACAGCAAGTAACGCCGCCAGAGTCGCCTCGGTTCTCGCGATAGACGATATGCCCATTCAAGGCCGTGCTCGCGCATCCAGCTTGGGGCCTGCCGAATCCGTCCGCTGTTGAGGTCAAAGGCGGCGCCCACACCGATTACAACGGGAACCCGAAGCCTCTGCCGGTGTTCGTACATCCATCGCTCTTGTTTGGGAGTACTGAGTCCAACCCAGAGCACATCCGCCTGCGCAGCATGAATAGTGGCAAGAATTTCTTCGTCTTCTTTTTCGGACATCGCATGAAATGGCGGGGAGCAGGTTCCAACAACGCTTATGCCATATTTGCTCTCCAATATGCCGCCTAAGGCAGTTGGCACGCCGGAAGCGCCGCCATATAGGAAATGGCGGTAGCGGGAGCCTGTCGAGCGACAAAACGTCTCCATGAGTTCTGGTCCGTAAACCCGGCGCCGCAAGCGATGTCCCTGGCGTCGGCCGAGCCAAACCAGGGGCATGCCGTCTGGAACCACCAAATCGGCCGAGTTTAGAATCTGTTTGAATTGGGAATCGTGTTGCGCTTCGGTGACACCGTGCATTCCTGTGACTGCGATGAAATGACACCCGCCGCGTTCAGCAATCCAGCTCTCTACTTGCGCGATTACGTCGGGGATCTGAATTGCGTGTACACGAACGCCTAATACCTGAAACGCGGGCGCTCGCGTGACCTGAGATTGATCAGTTGCCAATGATGCTCCCTTATGTTGTTCAGCGCAGTAGCTGCTTAGGAAGCGCCAGCGCCGCGGCACGGAGTTGACGCCAAGTGTAAAAACCTAGATGACCGCTAACCACACTGCAAACATCATCTATCGAAAAATGCTGTCGGATATTGACGCGATTCAGTGTGCCGGGTAATCTCATGGCCTCCACCGAATTCATATACTCCCGACAGGTACCGATCAACGTATACCCGGACGTATATGCAAGCCGCAATACACCGCGATTAATATAGCCTCCGGGAGCAGCCATATGATGCACGGGCTCCCCCACCACATCTTCCAGCCATTGCTTGCTTTCGTTAAGCTCGACGGCGCAATCCTCGGCGGGCATAAAGGTCAGTTTGCGGTGAGTAGTGCCGTGCGCCCCGACGGAAAAACCGGCCTTGCGGAGCTCCCGGATCTGAGGCTCACGAATGAACTGCGACTTGTTAAGACATCGATCGCGAGTCAGGAAGAACGTAGCCCGGCATCCATACGCTTGCAGCAATTCCGCTGCTCTCATTGAGCTTTCGTGGCCGTCGTCAATCGTAAGAATGACGTACCGGTTCGGCGCAGGACGCTCCGAGAGAACCACGGCTTCCAGCCCTTCGAAGTCATCTACCAAATAATTCTCGGATTTCAAGAACTCCAAGTGGCTTCGCAGTTGCGATTCCTTGATTGCGTAATCGCTATCGTGATTTCCAATGACGTGATAGGTCAAACACGCAAAGTGGCCGTCGGAGGGCGCTGATAGTCTCCTCTTACGCCCTACCTTGCTAGCCGCCTTCGAAGCGCCGGCATCAGGTCGAACTGGCATGTAAAGGCCGACCTTCTTGCGCCTCAGCGATGGCGCGACGGTAGATGTCCATCAGCATCAGATAATTTTTTTCGGCCGTGTACTTACTCTCGTATTCCAGACGCGCTTCTCGCCCCATCATTTTCGTTTCGTCAGGATGTGTCCACGCCCAATTGACCTTGTCGGCCAAATCCGCAGGATCTCCCGGGGTGAAATGTAGACCTGTTCGCCGGTCGTCAACTATTTCCTGCATCGCGCCCAGCCGGGAGCAGATGACCGGAACGCCGCACGCAAAGCTCTCCGCGAGCGTCACAGGAAAGTTCTCATACCACTCACTTGAAAACAGCAGAACACGAGCTCGCTGCATGGCCGCTATGGTCTGTTCGCGCGGTACTTGCCCGAGGAAGGTAATGTTTGACAGGCCCAGATCGCGAACTTGCCCCTCGAGGTGCGCACGCTCAGGACCGCCACCGATGACGAGAAGCGGTATGGGTTCGCACAGGCGCGTCCACGCCGCCAGCACGGTGCCCACCCTCTTTTCTGGAGAAAGCCGCCCGACAAACAACATATAATCGCCGGTGCCACTCTTAGAGCAACCAGGATCGGGGTAGACAAAGTTCGGTTTCACTGAGAGCTTCTCCCTCGGCAGCCCGGCCCTCTCAAATGTACTCCGCGAGAATTCGCTAAGAGCTATGTAGCGCGTTATCTCCCGAGTCCAGGTATGTCGTTGGCGGTGTACCGCTAACACCAGAGTTACACCCGCAGTTTCTGCCCGTGAATCGCGATAGCAGCCATGAACAATTCCTCGCAACAGGCTCCGATCGAGACATTCTTCACAAACGTGACCGTCTCGAAAGAACGTTGCCGCAGGGCAGTAAAGCCGATAATTGTGAAGTGTTTGAACGACAGGTATATGCGCGGACTGACACGCTGAATAGATCGAAGGGGAAATCATCGCAAACGTATTGTGAACGTGCGCAAGATCCGGTTTGTGCTGCTGCAACAATCGGACAAACTCCCGCCGCGTATCTGCGTTCCAAACAATCTGCTTGACCAGCCCAGGACGCCTCCAGCCCGGGTATCCATCTAATTCCCAATTGCTGCGCCGATATGTAATTACTGTGTGCCCGGCGCGCTGAAGTAGTTGTGCTTCCTGTTCACATACGACATCCTCGCCCCCCGGCCGCTGATACGAATTGTGTACCTGCAGGATCCTCATATATAGGTTAATGGATGTCGGTCTAACATGAAGAGCGTCTACATCTCCACTGCAGCTAAGTTTACCAACTGAAAAGATTGGCTACAAACCCTCCAATACCTCTGCGAATCTTAGTAAACATAGATCTCGGCAATTTAGTTTGTGTCTCCGAATACATCCGCGCCTGAGGTGTAAAAAGCACGTTAAAGGGCTTAGGCAGGGACTTGTCTTGGTTGGCCGTTAATTTACAGAAGTCATCTTGCGCGTTCATAATTTGATTAACACCTTTCTTATGTTTATAAAGTCCTACCGCGAAACACTGGACCGGGCTTGAGAGTAAGCCATAACGACAGACCTCACCGCATTTTGCCAGCAATGGCCAGCTCTGCAGTCTTAGAGTTTTCTAGCATACGAGCATATATCGCGCATAGCTGCTCGCCCTTGCTTTCCCAGTTGAACTCTCGGGCGACGCGCTGGCGTGCGGCTCGACCCATTTCGGCGCGGAGCACAGGGTTGTGCGCCAGATATAAAAGCGCCTCGGCGAGGTCTTGGATCACCTGTCGTTTAGAGATAGCGGGCACTTTAACCCCAGTCTCGCTGATTACTTGAAGAGCAGTACCGCCTAGGTCCAGACAAACCACAGGACGTCCCGCTGCCATGGCTTCTACGCTCGCCCAACCACTCGAGTCATGCAGCACGGGATGTAAGAGGACATCGCATTCAGCGAGCCTCTCCAGTAGTTCTGAACGAGGAACGTATCCCCAGAACATAACTTGGTTGGCAACCCCGAGTTGGCAAGCCAGATTCTGTAGCCGCTTCCGTTCCGGCCCGTCTCCAAACAGCCAGTATTCCGCGCCGGGAAAACGCCCCAAAAACTTCGCAAATGCCCTAAGGCCGAGGTGGTAGCCTTTCAAGTGCAATAGATCTCCAATGCTCACGACGCGAAAGGGACCGCCTTCATGAGCGGGAATCGCGCGGAATCGTCGAATCTCTGCCGGCGGTAAAGCCGCCTGAGATACGACGGCAACACTGCTGCAGCCGATGGCGCGCAGACGCTCTTCGGTCTGCTCAGTCGTTGCGAATGCGAGTCTCGCCCGCCGGGCGGTCAACCGAACAAACGGGTCGAGCTCGCTAATGCCCCGGACCACGTGTCGCACACATTCATATAATTTCCCCCGAGTACTCAGGGAATACCAGAGGCTACGCGGCTCCGACTCGCCTCCACCTACGGGTCCCCAAAGAAATGGCACGGGCAGAACTGCGATGAAACTCGGCACCCAATACTTCGCAAGCGTAACGTGATGGGCCAAGCTAAACTCCACTTCCCCATGCAGTCTCTTAGCGATGAAATATGCACCGAGCTGCCATAGGTAATAATAAAGGTACATTCCCCGTCGACCTCTTTTCCAGAAGCGAGCCCAACGAGGCAAGTCGAAATATATGAGATGCACATTGGGCAACGGCGTAGCCGCCGTGAATGTCTCAATGGCCGACCGATTATTTGCTCTAGTTATGACCCAGATCTCACAGAATTGGGAAATCTGAAGCAACCAATTCCATCCGCTCCCCGGCTCGGAGCCCCTTCCCGGTTCACAAGCGTATGCGGATAGTAAGATCTTCACTCGTCGATGCCTCCATACTTTAAAGACATATCCAGTTAGCCTTCACGCACTGCTCGCGCAGCCGCCTCGTCGTAAAGCTGAGGACGATCGTATTCGATTACGTTCTCCCGGAGATCGCACGCAGATTTTGGTCCGATAGTATCCGATCGAATTGCTTTTGTTCTTAGAGATATCGATAGCCGATACATCATATCTTTGACCCCGTCTCCATACGCTCTTGGTAGCTAATAAGCGCTTTGCGCTTTTTCTTCGCGGCTATCTCGAGCACCAATTCCGTGCCCTTTATGTTTGTCTCGATCGTCCGAACGGCGTTATGACCGATTAAATGCACCTGCAGGAGCAGCTAAATGGAACACAGCGTCGTCACTTTTGTTCATTAATTGAGCAATGAGGCCGCGGTTAAAAATACTATCAGCACGTAAGCGAAATGGGGATTTGGCTTCAAATGCGCAATATTCTCATAGCTCCAGTGGAAAGGTATCATCGATCACCACGACACCATGGCCCCATGCGCGAAAGGTGGTCTTTCAAATGCGACCCGATGAACCTCGAACCGCCGGTAATCAAATATTGCCTTTTTCTTCCTCCTTTAATAAACATAGTCTAAAGTAAATGAAAGTTGTGCAGTGTTCCTCGTTTACGGTTTCGCTGCTGTCTAGCTCTGCGTCTCCTATTTAGCGCTGTATCGGCTCACCGCGCGTGCGACGCTTAATCTGCCTCCATGCGAGACGTGTCGCGCAATGTATTGCTTTCGCCTTCTCCGCTAAGCTTACGCAGCCGGCACTTACCACTCTCGTGCAGCATTCGAATTGGCCGAAGTATTCTGCTTCGCGTCCCAGCTTTCCGGCCAGCCCAAGCTTGAATTGCGAAATGCCTGGATATACCTGGTGGTTAATTGCATCCAGGTCATACCACCGGAAGCCGCAGGTCTTAAGTCGCTCGAGCATTCGCCAATGTAACAGATAGGAGCTTCGAAGCTCCAGTGCCTTGTCCCCGGTTGCCGCAAGTAGGTTTTGGGCAGAACTCCCGAGCCAAGGAACTACTACCCCCGCCACCGGTTCACCGCGATATTCACAAATCATGATTCGCATCTTGAGCGAATCCGGCAGGTCAGCTTGCATCCTTCGATATTGATCGATGCTGACTACGTCCGAGATGCTCTTACGATCGAGCATCTGCTCGTAAAGCGTTGCGAACGCCCCAAATAGTTCATCACTGCTACCTTCCACGATATTGAGGCCTTTCCTCTCTGCCAAGACGAGATTCCGCCGCCATGTGGGTCGCAGACTACTTCTCAAGTCGTCCAGGGAATGGGAAAGGTCGACGATGGCGGTGCTGGGTCGGCCGATACTCAGATCCCTTACAAAGCCTTCCTGAGCAAAGATGGATTCCAGAGGGAGACTGCCGTCATCGCTGCCACCGGCAAAGACTCGCAACAATAGGCCCCGTCGATTTACATATATCTCTCGTAGGGCTTGCAGTAGTCGTCTAAGACTCGCGGTACTCGGGCCTGTGGCCCTGGGCTGCCAAAGCGGGCCACCCTTGACATAGGCTAATCCCGCCTTCAGAAACGGGGCCGTCTTGATTACGACCTGGGCCGCGGCGACAACCTCGCGATCTTTCTTCAGAACCACGTGGCTGAGATTACCGCGACCCCAGCGGATTGCTCCATACGACCATGTCTGCGATAACCGCGCGTCGTCGAATCTCGCAATAATCCCGTTCCATATAAACGGGTCCATTTCGTCCACTTGGACAGTGTAATCGTCAACGGAGGTCTTTGTGATCTCGCAGCCGTAATCTAATGATTGAAAGTCCATGGGTTGTCGCATCGACAATATCTCGACAGGAAAGCGATTCGGAGAACTCACCGCTGTCGGAGGTCAGAGATGACTGATTCCGGGGTTCGATCTAAACAGAGTGAGTGCCCGGTCGAGTATCCAAGGCTTGCTAGAGTGCTACCTACGTATTCATCGATAAGCCGTAGCTGCGCCGCGCTCAGTCGCTCGCGCCATCCTTCAATGGAGCCTTTGCGGACGAAGCGGTACTCCTCTCCAGCTTTTCTTCCCAGTGCTTGCGGAGCATATCTCTTCGAAGCATCCTCTTTTGCTCGCATTTGCTCGACAGAGTTATTTCTGATCGCATCTGTTACTCGGCTATTTTCCACAGAAACTCCGAGGAACTCCAGCATTTGTCCCAAAGCCTCCTCAGTATTTTTCCTCATGTCCTCATATTTGATGACAAGCACGTTCCCAGACCGGGCGGCGGGAGAATTAAACCAGGAGGCAACGTGATTCTCCCAACTACCCATCGTTTGTACTTTACCCTTGAGCCATGGCAATAGGTATTCATCGAAGTTGTGGATATCAAAATGCGCGACTAAATGCAACGAATTGTCCCACGCAAAATCAGAAAGCAACACATCCCTTACGTCCCGTACCAAATAGATCGCCCGCTTGTACTCTGCGCGCCATGGCCGATGCGTTTGAATAAGCCTGCCCGCGTCCTGGCACCAGCAATGGAGCTTGACCATGAACACCTACCTTCGGAATCACGTCCTCAAGGGAGTCAAACTGGGCAGCCTTACCAGTCAGCAGCTCTAATAACAGGAACCTGGTCCAATTCTGTCCGGACCTTGGATAGGAGGCGAGGAACACATCTGCGGAATCGAGTCCGCGATGCCGGAGCCAAGTGATAGGGCCCAGCAATCTGGTCTTGGAGGCCCGGTAACGAAAACGTCGGACTTTATTGATCATTGTTATTTCGGGTATGAAAACGTGTGCGGCACATCATCCCAGTCATCACGTATAATGATTTCCGCGAGGAAACCACACATGTGAACGCGCCATGTATCTGTCAGTTAAGTAATTAACCAGGCTGTTACGGATCGCCAATTCGGCAGAGCCGGCGCTGATGCCGGCACAGGAGACCTCGTCGTAGGCGTTTGGCTGATCGCCCGCTGCGGTTGGTGTTTCCGGACTCCGTCGCAAATGCCAAGTTCCGTCCTCAAACACAACCAGCAGTTCGGGCCTTGGTACGAGTCGACGACATGTTACGCGCGCGGGGCGGCTGGAGCTAGCGCTCTTGCCGGTACGCGTCTGTTCAGACAAATCGGTATCGCAAGGATATCGGAGTACTAATGTTGACCGCACAAGAAGGGGGCGTATGGTAAGGAAGTAACCCACGGTGTAGCGCAACGCTCGGAAAAGTTGTTTTGCCGCCGAAGGCGCCGCGGTGACATGGAGAGAACGGGAATTAGGCAGGGCTGTCTGGGGTAAACCAGGTCCGAAGGATAGCGGATAGACTGCAGTCCGCCGAAACACTCGCGAAAAATGTTTGAGGATCAGAGCGACTAGTGCGTTGGAGTGTTGACGGTCGGCGCCAATTATGCCGATCGACAAACCCGCGGGATGAGACCACCTTCCCCACAGCCGGCGCAGTTCCGCCCACCAATACGTAAGCGGCTGTAACAGCCCGCGCTTCAAGGTTTGCCGTCGTAGCGCGTTCTTCAACTGGCAAATCCGGGCTTCGATTTTACGCGATTCGCCACTAAGAACCCATGCCGCCAATTGCTCGCCATAAGACCTTCCGAAGTACCTTGCTGACAGGTCAGACGCCTGAGCTCCGAGTTGCCGTGCGAGCAGTTGCAGTCGATCTCGTTGACGTTCCGGAATGGTCCCTTTGTCGAAAATCTTCTTGATGAGAAGATAAGTAAACTCCTCTTGGGGCCCCACTACCCAGAAGTTCTGCCATGAATGTCTCTTTAGGAGAAGTTCTCCGCCACTTAAAAAAATACGACCACGCCATCGATAATCGGTGATGACATCTACGTTGAATGGAGAAAACGTATCGGAACCCTTGGAGAGCAGAACGAAAGCGAAGCCGGTCGCCTCATAGTGGAGCATGCTGAGAATCCAATAATGCTCGTGTAGTGACTCCTCAAGCAGCGAGAGATCGCAAGCGTCGATGACGATGTCGAGGTCCGATACATCGTTATCACGCAATAATTCCCAACCGTGCAGAATAGCGTAGCGTATACCGATGGTATTGAGGTGCTCGATAAAACCGAGATAGGTATTACACGATTCAATCGAGCAGTCCGGTCTCAGACACATCAGTAAATTGTGTCTAAACGGCCGATCGTAATATAACCTCGAAAACTAGTTATATCACTCGAGGTCATTTGCTGCCCCACTGGGAGATCCGTGAACACAGTTGTTTCAAGTACTGCAGCGCCCGATAATAGAGATCTCGACTAATAGAGAACTAATACCATACCGAGCAAAACCAAAAGATATGACCGGCATCCGAAGGGCAAGAATCAGCCTCGTCCTGAATTCGGCTTCTGTCGTCAATTGTTTTTGGCCTCTATCAGGTGACTCCCGCCGGAACTCAGGAGCTCAGGCCGCTTCCATCCATTCCTTGCTAGTTTCTTCAGCCTACCTCTCACACGCAGGAAATCGAGTGTTCTTGCGGTCCACTGCCATAAGGCGGACGTACTGGAGTGCGCCACCAACAGAATGATGTTTTTTAAGCTGCGCTGGAAATAGTAAACGTCAGCGCACTGCACGCTGCCGGTGGCGAAAAACGCTTTGTAAGGCGTCTCTCCTGTGCCGAAGTCCAACATTCGAAAGCTTTGCTCCGCGAACAAGTGCTCCAGAATGTAAGCCATGAGGACAATCCCGGGCGAAAGCTGGTTCAGAGCTGAATCATAGCCGCACAGATGGCCCGTTAGCCAACTTCCGTTGGTGCGGCAGAGCGAGAATGCCGCCGGACGCTCGCCATAAAACAAAATATATGCGCGGATTCTATCCTCGTTTGCCAGTCCAATGAGCTGGGCTAAGAACTCTGAACGCTCCGACAGCCCGCGTCCCAAACGCTTTTGAAACGACTGCCGTGACACGGCGAGCGCCAGGTCGTAAAAGGCGCGAATCTCCTCGGCTGACCGGTATTCGCGAAAGACCTTTGATCCTGCCTGCGCGAACTTTCGCATTTTCCTGCGCAGCTCACCTCGTCTTTTCCGATTGATCCGCTGCAGATATTGCTCAAAAGTTCCCGTAAGCTCGACGTAGTAACGCGCGTAACGGCCGGATACGTATCGAAGAGCTGCGCGGCCAAACTCCAGCGTGGATATTTTCTGCTTCACCGGGTGCGAGAGGATCGACAACGGCTCCTGCCTTCCCGGCAATGACGATACCTCACGCGCACTCACCGGATGAGCTGGGAGTTCCGCAAAGTGTTTCGTCATCCTTTGCACCCGGAGAGGATGCGCATAAAAACACCAATAACCGAAGGAGAACTCAAGCGTTATGTCGACCAAAGATAATGCAGTCTCGTTAAACTCTTCCATGCCTTTGGACCTTCCGGATAACAGGAGCAGTATGACTAAGCGGCCGCTTGACCTGACCACCAGGATCCATTGACGCTCTGCAGTGCGTTTCCTTTAAGAATCCGGTGCATATCTCCAAGCGCGCTACACAATAACTTCCGCGGTTTGATGACGGTCAAGGACAAAGATATTGAGCTAGAGATCGATTCTTTTCAACTCAGCATTCGATCCACGCGTCATGTCTGTTGTGAAGAGATCGAGTCCACTGACTACTTTTCTATCCGACAATTCTAAATTCCTTTTGACTGTGAACTCAAATGACTGGAATGCTCGACTTCAACACCGGAGAATTCCCAGCCTGCCGACCCCGAAGAAGCCGACGTAAGCTGGTCTCCCTCGTATTGTCGCGCCATTCTCCGCAGCAAAATAAATGAAGCAATGAGCGTGGCTGCGCCGGACAAGGTGTACGCCCAGAGTGCCCCTTGAAGGCCGAAGGCCCAAATGGCCGGAACACCTACCAGGAGGGCAACAATGTCCGAGAAGATCCATGCAATAAATGAGAGAAAGGGTGACCGGAGTGCCTTCAAGGAGATAACTTCTACGGTTGCGGCGATCCGGAACACAGATCCCAGCGCGACATACGGAATCAAATGTTCAATGTGCAAGTACTTGCCGCCATACAGCAAGTGCAGAATTGGATATTTTAACAGCAGGAACGCGACCCAATAAACCACCGCACCACCTGAATAGAGTGGCATGAGACGCCAGGAAAGTCGTTCAACACCGGAGACGCCATTCTCCTGGTAAATACGCGCCGCGTAAGGAAGGATCAGCATGAAAAGTGCGGCGAATACTTGTCCAACGGGAGATGCGAAGTTGATCAAGGCCTTAAAAGATCCGGTATCCGCAAGTCCGTGCATAGTGCTGAGCAAAATGTAATAGATGTTGCCCGAAATCCAGCTAGCCATCGCCGCCGACAAGGACCAGCGGCCATAAACCCAATGTTTACCGGCCACCTCACGCAGCATCGGGCCGGCGGACTTCAAGGACATCGAGGGCTTCAGCCGCCCGAGCAGGAATGGAGTCGCAGCCAAGGCTCCGGCTGTCATGAGCAGGAATGCGGTAGCAGGTGATAGCGATCGCAACTGGTAGAGCAATAACACTCCGCCGACAGATACCGAACCGTAAATCAGACCTCCGAACACGGCGGTTTTCGGATCCAGCTTCACATAAAACGCACGGCGAACCAACCAAAACAACAGGACGCACGGAGTAGCAAAAGCCGCAGCGGTAAGGGCTCGTGGAAGGTTGGGCGATTTTCCCAGTGCGTATATCAGCCAGGCTGATCCTCCGAGAAGGATCGCGGTCGCGAAAGCCACGGCCAGGTGCATCCATAGCAAGGCTCCGAGATACTGTCGAAAGCGGCCCCGGTATGTAGAGGGACCGAAGACAAACATGGGTTCCAGAATCAAACATGCATACGCCAGGGAAAGCACCATGAAAATCTCAAAGGCCAAGGCGTAGGCGCCGTATCCAGTGCGCGACAGTTGGCGAGCCAAGAAAATCGCAATGATGAAGTTCGAGCCCCCTATTAAGCCTTGATCTGTGAGCGTAAGAACTCCCTTGCCGCCCCAGGAAAGCCAACCCGATTTGACAGAGGATACTTCCGACTCAACGGAGGAAGAGTTCTCTTCAGACATAGGTGAAGCCATTCGTAAAGGATTGAGAACGGGCCGGTGAGCAGGCATTGATTAAGAAGGTATTAGTTCCGGATGTTATTTGGCCAGTTCAGGCGAACTCATTCCGGGTAGTGGCGTCGGACGTAAGCTCTCCGTGGCAGATTCGAAACACGCTGGCCGGGACCAGCAGCGAGGGCTTGCAACACAGCCGCGAAATCCTGCAAAAATCGTGAGATGGCAGCGGATCTGAAAACATCTGTCCTGTATTGAACTCGCCCAATGAGTCCGGTGGGTCTCTCACTCAGTTCGAGATACAAGTCCCACTTCGCCCAACCGCTATCCACGTCCATGGGAGTCTGATTCCAACCCGAATCGAAATTCGCTACAGGAGGTGCTAGTGTAATCACCATCGGAAATAACGAGTGGGAGCCCAGATGAGGTTTCAGGTTTAGCTCCTGCATCAAATACTCGACGGGTACATCGTCGTAGGCTAACGCCTCGAACGCGACTTCACGGCACTGCCGCAATACTTCACGAACGGTCGGGTTCCCTGAAAAATTGACGCGCAGCGCCACCGGATTGAGGAAATAACCGAGTAACTGCTGAACCTCCAGCCGCTTCCTCCCCCCCAGCCCAACTGTGCCGACCATGACATCGCTCTGCTCTGAATAGCGGAACAGCAAGATCGTGAACCCTGCCAGCAGGGTCATAAATAATGTTAGTCCTTCCCGTCGACTCACTTCCTTCAACTCTTCAAGGAGATTGTTCGGGAGTGTGAAGGCGCGGATTGCACCATTGAAGCTTTCTGTTAAGGGCCGCGAGCTCCGGTTTGGCCATTTGAGCTGCGGAAGTTCGCCAGCAAGCCGTTCACGCCAGTAGTCTACTTGACCAGTCAGTACTGGTCCTCGCAGGAACTGCCGCTCCCAATACGCGAAGTCGGAATACTGAAGAGGGAGATCGGGAAGCGGAGAAGGCCGGCCGGCAGAAAAGGCTGCGTAGATGGCTGCCAATTCCGAAGGGAATATCTTGTAAACCGATACCCCGTCAACGATGCTCTGGTGCATCGTCAGGAAGAGCCGGTGACTTCTCTCATCGAGAGTCACAAGGAGGGGGCGCACCAGCGGGCCGTACTTTAAATCAAAGGGCCGACGCGCGTTCTCCACGGCCAGCCGTAAAGCCTCGCTCTGCCGCGCGCCCCTCGGGAATCCGCGGAGATCTACAAATGGGACATCAACTCTGGAGGGAGCTGGGTGGATCACCTGTATTGGCCGGCCTTCGACGGTTGCGAAAGTGGTTCTCCACGCTTCATGTCGCCGAATGATCTCCGTGAAGCTGCGCTCGAACGTCGCGACATCCAACTCACCGGTACGGTGAATTGTAATTGACTCGTTGTAAAGTGAGGGTACGGCGCCACTCGTTTGGGCGTGACGCCATATCTGTTCCTGAACCAGGGATAGAGGCGTCGGTGCTCCGGGAGGACGGCGGGTAACTGTGCGTGCCGCCGTTAAGAGCTGCGGCACCTTACCTCGCACGTACTTTTCGAGCAGTTCGCGTTTGACTTCAGACAGAGAATTGGCGTTCCCCATCAACTCTGCCGCTCCTTGCAACATTTAGATTGTTCCTTTTTTCAGCAGTGCTCGACGAAGTCCAGACGGTATGATTACACAACGTCGAATCTGAGCGGCAATGCCGTCAGCCCACGCAGTCCCAGGTTCGTCCGCCACGCGAGACGACCCGCTGCCAGTGACCAATTCGGCAAGCGGCGCAACATTTCTTCGAAAGAGACCTGACCTTCAATGCGCGCGAGCGCGGCGCCGAAGCAAAAATGAGCTGCCCATCCGAATGAAAGATGGCGGTTGTCCTTGCGCGAAATGTCGAAGCGGTCGGGTTCAGGGAAGCGCTCCGGGTCGCGGTTTGCAGCGGCCATGACGGCGATCGCCGCCTGCCGTTTGAGAATTCGCTTTCCTCCCAATTCCAAGTCGTACGGCGCCAAGCGGCCTGTATGCTGGCTGGGGGGTTCATAGCGCAGCATTTCCTCGACTGCCGAAGGAATCAACGAAGGATCGGCCCTTAGCAGTTTCAGTTCTTCTGGATGGCGCAGTAACGTGAGCACGCCGTTGCCAATCAAATTGGTCGTAGTCTCTTGACCGCCAACCATGGTCACGATCGTATTTGCGATGACCTCCTCTTCCGTGCAACGATCTCCTTCCACTTCCGCGGTCAGAAGCGAATGAATAAGACCTTCACGCGGATGCGCGCGGATCTCACGAATTGCGGACTGAAAATAGCTGGTCATCTCCTCGATGCTGCGGCGGACTTTCGGCGCGCGCTCCGGATTGTGTTGGAAATTGCCGAGGATCTCCGCAAAATCTTGCGACCAGGCCTTCAATTGCGGCGCATCAGCGACGGAAACTCCCAACATCTCCGCGGTTACCGTATAGGGAAGCGGCTCGGCCAGATCGGCAATCACGTCCATCTCGCCGTTCGAGACTACGGCGTCGATGAGTTTCCGTACAATATCGCGGATGTGGCCCCGAAGCACTTCGACTCGCCCGGGTGTAAAGGCATAAGAAGCCAGTCTGCGAATCCTGGTATGTGCCGGTGGATCTAGAAATAGCATCTGCTTGACCAGTACTTGAGCGATTGGCGCCAGCTCTCCCAGACCAATTTTTCCCAGATGCTCCGGTGTGGGAGTTCGGTCAGCCGAAAAGTCGTGAAGCACCGTAACCACGTCCGCATAGCGAGTCACGGTCCATGCGTGAAGAAAGGGGTCCCAGTGTACGGGATCCTCTCTCTGAAGCCGGTTAAAAAGCGGATACGGGTTGGCCAACACCTCGGGATCGAGGAGTTGTGTGAGGCTCAGCAGCGCGGTCTTTCTGCGTGCGAGCGATTCGATGCTGCCAACTGCCACTCAAGCATCTCCTACGGCGCTGTCTCGCGCTGCGCTTTTTAGGAACCGCTCTGCTTCTTCTTCACTCATAGCTTCCAAACGAAGGTATACTAGACGCTCGATTTCCGCACCGAGTGCCGCAACGCTCGGGCAATCGAAGAGGCTGCGCAGGCTCAGCTCGACTCCGAACGCCTGCCGGATGCGCGCAATCAACTGCGTTCCCAGCAGCGAATGACCGCCTAGCAGAAAGAAATTGTCTTCCGCGCTAACTTCTTTGACACCCAGCAACATTATGAGGATTTGCGCGACTTCCTGCTCGATCGTGGTGCGCGGTGCAACATAGGCATTTACGTGCAAACAATTCGAGTCATCCGGCGCAGGCAATGCGGCGCGATCGACTTTCCCGCTCATATTGAGCGGCAGGGAGTCGATTCCCACGAAGATGTCCGGCACCATATATTGCGGCAGTTGGCTGCTCAAGAACTCTCGCAGGTCTCGATCTGTGGGATGGTTGCCCGGTTTTGGCACGACGTAAGCGACCAAACGCTTGTCATACGGAGCATCTTCACGAGCTACTACGTAACTG
This sequence comes from uncultured Acidobacteriaceae bacterium, assembly GCA_963722935.1. Taxonomy (GTDB): domain Bacteria; phylum Acidobacteriota; class Terriglobia; order Bryobacterales; family Bryobacteraceae; genus Bog-105. Next base: position 1,946,624 of record CAVROY010000008.1, read on the forward strand.
GCCTGAACGAGGGGATTTGTGGCGAGAGCCGCGATGATTTCATTTGGTTCAATGCGGAATCCTCGAATTTTTATCTGCTCATCGATCCGACCCAGGAATGCGATTTCGCCATTCGGCAGATAGCAAGCTAAGTCTCCAGTCCGGTAAAGGCGTCCATTCGATTCGGAGTCAAAGGGACTCCATATGAACTTCGCCGCGCTTAGCTCGGGAGCGTTCAGATAGCCTCTGGCAACCCCTGCTCCCCCGATGTATATTTCGCCCGGTGCGCCAATCGGAACCTGTTGCTTTTGTTCATCCAGAAGATAGATTTGCACATTGGAAATGGGCCTGCCGATGCTGGGGCTCCCGTCGCGACGCCCATTCGAGGAGACAATCCCTGATGTGGCGACGACGGTGCATTCGGTAGGTCCGTAATTATTAATGAGTCTGAACGGAAGCGTAGAGGATGGATAGCTGTGAAGCGTGTCGGCCCCGGTCAATAACGCGCGGAGCGGCACTTCGTCGGGCCATTCCAATCCGATCATGCGTTCGGCCAAGGGTGTGGGCACGAAAGCGATGGTAATACTTTCTTTTATTAAAAAGTCCCGGACAGCCTCGGGATCGTTCCGAACGCCGTCGGGGATCAGATGCACGCTGGCGCCTGCGGTGAGATAGGGCCAAAGTTCCCAAACCGCTGCATCGAACCCTGGGCTTGCTAATTGTGCCGCGCGATCTTCGGCTTCTATCCCGAACGTCCGCCGGTGCCAGAACACTAGATTTAGAAGACTGTCATGCGTGATCTGTACACCCTTTGGACGTCCCGTAGAGCCCGATGTATAGATGACGTATGCCAGATCTTCGGGCTTGGCGCAGCACTCACCGCAATCCGCCGGATGAGAAGCGATTTGTTTCGAGTCGCCATCCAGATTAATCGTCCGCCACGGCCCACGAGGAAGCTGCTCGGCAATATGCTTGCGCGTCAACAATACGGCGGGTTGAGCATCGTTCAGCATCCAGCTAATACGCTCCGGCGGATACGTTGGATCCATCGGAACGTATGCCGCTCCGGTTCTTAGAACACCCAATGCACTCACAGCCATCGCTGCCGAGCGCGGCAGACAAATCGCAACCAAAGAACCCGATCCCACGCCGAAAGAACGCAGCATGCAAGCAAGTTGGTTCGCACGCTCCTTAAAGCTCATATAGGTTACCATTCCGTCGCACCCGGAGAGGGCTACGTTACGAGGATTGACCGCTGCTTGTTGCGTTACGAGCTGGGGAACACACGCCGTTCGAGGATAGACCTGCCCGGTGGCGTTCCATATCCTTAACTGCTGCCAATCCGATTCACTTAATGAGGGACTAATGGATAAATCCGTCGATCGATTTGTCGTGTGGGCATTTGTCATTTGTTGCCTATTTGCTTGTCCTTGGGCGGGCGCGAACGTTTGTTTCTGCCTGCGTGGTTTAGTTGGAGATGAGGACGTGTTTGACCTTGCGAGTTGTTACAGTCTCTAAAGAGATGAGTCGCCGTCAAAAGGAGTGGGTTGCCAAGCTTCCGGAGTGGTTAATCCCTGAGTCAGAGCTTGGTCTTTTGACTTGTAATAATAAGGCCAACAGGGTAACTGACGGTTTTGAGGAGCCAGGCTGCCGAGGATCGTTTCCGCCTCTCGACTGAGCCCAATGCATTCCAGCATGTGTATTCCTTCTTCGCGACACCTCTTCAAAGCCCACGAAACCATACTCAGCAGAACCTGCGTATTCCCTTCCACAGTCTGAAAATCAACCAGGCGCATTCGTTTAAGTCCGATCCTTGGATTGTCTTGCCGGCAAAAGATCGAATAGCTACCGATTCCAGTACCCTTCCTGGTCGTTAACACCCACAAATTCTTTTGAAGCATGACATATTTGAAGTGCCATTCCAGGGCTTGTCTTGAGCGCTCAGCGAGCAGGACCTGTGGATGTTTTTCTTTCAAGGTGTGCCAGAAGGCATCGAACCTATCATCGAAGCTGCGGGAATACTCAAGATCGCGGTAGTCAACATTCGCATTTAGAAGTCTCTTGACAGACAGGTTCTTGGCTGCCAGCGCTACCGAAAGCGCGTAGCGCAATGGCCGACCCACATTCAAGCCTTTTATCGCCGCCCAACTTGTCGTGAAGCCGTGGTAATTTGTGATCCAGAATAACGATCGGTCCCAAGCTCCGGTCGGAACCGGCGACGAGCCGAACGACCTAAAAGCCTCGGAAGCTTGTGCGTTCACGGTGGTGCTTAGATGGAGATCCACATTGCTCTGATTGAAATAGCGATCCAGCAACAGAATCGAGTAACTTCGATATAGAGCGTCCACTACCCAAGCGTGGGTGACGGCTGTGGTGACGATCCGGCCTTGAAAGTTATACGATCTCGGAATATTTCCAAGATAACCAACGATGTCATTCCTGTTGGTCTCGAGGACCCACCCGATCGGCCACTTCTGTCGAAGGTTCTGATAGGCAGTGTTTTCAAGCCATAGATGACTCCATTCGTCATAGCTTTTGCTTTCCAGCGCATAGCGAGACTCGAGAGAACTGATCTTATCGCAATCTTCGGAATCGGGCCTCCCGCAGCTTGACAGGCTGGCGGATTTTGCTATCGACAATTGCGCGTTCAAGCGTTTTGACGGATTGACCCATGGCTCATCTAGGATATTACCTGACCGTTAGTAGCGTAAGTGACATCTTTGCGGTGGGATACATGATTTAGCAGCTCTTTCAGATCAGACCAAATTCCGAGTTGGTCGATTTCCCAAGAATGTCCGTATAGATGCCAGATTCCGCCGTGTTCCAGCACCCGCTCAAACATTTGCTTTCCGACTTCCACCCAGGTTTGTGGTCGCCGGCACTGCGTTATGCACCGGATCAAGCCAGAAATCCGTTTGGCTCTTCCTAAATTCCTCATATATGCCAGCCTCGCGTGCGGATAAGCCTGCACGGTCGTGGGCATCTCGAAACATTGGAAATCCGTCCTCAACGAAAGCATTTGGGTTGTGCGTGCGCCCTTGTATCCTGCTCTTTGCACCTGTCGAATGACCGACGCATTGTAACGGCCGTTTGGGTAACAGAACATCCGCACTTGTTCGCCCAAGGATTGCTCGAGAATTTGTTTACAGTCGCGCACTTCATGACCTAGATCTTCTTCACTGAGCTTCGACAGATTCCCGTGCGAAACGCTATGCGCCCCGATTTCAAGACCTTCGGAACGGAGCGCCCGCAGGTCACGACTGCCAAGAGTTTCCATTCCGTTATAGCCACGGATTGGAACATAAAACGTGCCCGTGAGCCCCGTGGATCGCAGTAACTCCGCGAGCCGGATGTCGCTTAGACCTCCGTCATCCCAACTGGTAGTCACGATTTTAGAATTGCACATAATCGGAGACGTCAAGCCGCTGAAATTGGACCTTCCAGCCAAATGTGTTTTCGTTGAAATGCACGTAAAAGAAGTTTTTTGTAGAGATCGATTCCTTTAAGGTTTTGCTCCTCTAGCAATTGGCAAACTGAGTTCAACGCATAGAGCATGAATGAACTCTCGTCCGAGGCTTCACGCTGAGGGATCTGAAAGTCTTTCTGTTTGTGAAAGAAATAAAAGCTCTGCACTTGAAAATAGAAGATGTCCCACGCATTTGGAGCCTGCCAATCTGCAGACTCCCAGTCGAACAGGAACAACTGATCTTGCCTGACGCGGGTATTCCATGGTGCAAAGTCGCCATGCATGACACCACACTGCAACATCTTGCCTTGCAGGTCGCGAGTCGAGCGGCGCAACACTTCATCTCCGATCTCCTCCCATTTCCCACCGAGGCGCTGGGCCGTTCTCTTCCACTTCGCCGCAACAGCGTTAATTACTGTCCGGCCCGGTACTTCTGTGCGCTGCACATCCCAGAGGGCACGAAGGAACTTGTCATGCATGCCGTTGAAAATCAGGGGGCCACGCTCACCTTCGAGCGGAGATTGAAAGAGTACGTAACTGCCATTCCAAACACCGCTGTACAGAACTCGTGGGATATATGGCCGCAGGGCGGGACAGTTCCAAAGCTGTTCCACGGTACGGGCCTCATTACTTACCCGCTCAACTGCTGTATCGGTGAGCGGCAATTTAAGGTATCCGAGCACGTCGCCGCTTGGACGCATGACCTGGACCGTGAGCTTGCGGACCGCAGCCTGCCGACCCAATGACATTGCAAATATAGGCCGCTCTTCTCCGGTGACGTTGCGCACGAGGATTTCCAGACCCAATTTGCCTGTCGAGGCAATTAGAACCTCGGAGCACCATAGGCCGTTCCAGCCCATTTTCATCATGCCGATAAGCGCGTTTTTGACAGCCCGAGCCGCCCACTTGTGCGGCTGATACACGCAGGTTCCCGCTAGCATTCCGCAGCGATCTCCAGTCGGCAAAAGCCAGCGTGGCGTCTTGGTCGAAGGCAATGTCACAAAAGAATGGGCGTTTGTATAGCCTTGACTGCTTAACGCATTTCGCAGCCGGCGCGACGGATGCAATGAAAGGACGGTAGGTGATCCGAGATCCGCTAAGGCGAGCAACTCGCTCTTGTTTTCTACTATAGTTAGGGCGGACCCAACGAACCGCTGCAGAGCTTGGGGGAGCAGGGCTTCCATTTACGAAGGCCGGTTCCTTTCTGTTTTTGGTTAGGCTTCTTCCAACCGATGTGATTAGTTTCGACTGGCCAGAACGGGCAGCTTAGTTATATCGATAAAAGCGCTTGACCAGAAGCCGGACGACGGATTGAGAGGCATCGTCCACAACTTGTCTAAGTTCCTGGTCTGCTTGGACTAACTCAGCGTTAGGAAGTGTGCCTGCGAGTTGACCATAGCACTTCCGTTGACGCCTTACCTCCTGAAAATCGAGCTCTTGCTTACGAGAAAGAACCTTCTCTTCAGAAGCATCCAAAATAAATACCAGATCCGGCTTGGGCACAAATGGCGTGAGCGCTGAAAGAAGCCACTGTGGGCCGTTATAACGGTAACGGCGACGATCAACGATCAAATCATAGAAGTATCGATCGAATACAACTAACTGTGAGCGGGCAAGTGCCGGCCGAATCTTTGTTAGGTAGCCGAACCAATAGTCGAGAATATGCGACAGAATACGCGCTATCGACCACCAGGCCGAATGGGGCACCTGCCCGTGAGGATCAGTTACGTTTCCGACATGTTTCCGAGGCCAAAGTGAAGCTGGCCGCCAATGAAACAGTTGGGAGCCTCCAAAAGCGGGCTGCGTAGCCATAACGAGATGCTTAATTACCGTGCTCTTGCCAGCGCCGTCCGGTCCGAGAGCCACGACAAACATGCCGGTTGGCTGGATCCAGCCGCGGAGTTGCCGATAGGCATTATCAACCAAACGGGAAATTTCATGGATCGGATTGCGCGATCTGAAGGGCCATTCTGACCTCTTGGTTTTCAACGGCTGTTCGCGTCGACGGTGTGACGTCACGTATACGGCAACGCCACTCATCGTGTCTAAGTCAACCCACGCGAAATCGTAGCGACGAACCTTGACGCCGGAATATACCGATCGTATCGGCAGGTACGCGTGCGCTGATAAACTCTTGATGACGTCTGGCCATTTGCATTCGTCCTCGCACGGCATTGCTAAATTTAGTCTGCCGGGCTCGGCCTCTGCGGAATGATTCTGAGAGGAAAAAGCGACATAGCGAATTCCGTGCTCCCTCAGAGATCGGAGGAGCAGCCGCTTAAAATCGTGCGATGTACGACGACTTACCGGCTGTATGTGACAATCCGGCTCGGGTTGTGCCTCAGGAGACGTCATAGCGATGGAGCACGGCGTACTCTGCGACGCTCAAGCAGCACCAGAACCTCTTATAACCGCCGGGATTGTCCGCAACAGGATGCGCACGTCCAGCCACAAAGACCATTTTTCGATATATTGCAAATCCAATTCCATCCACTCCTGGAAAGGAATAGAACTTCGGCCGCCCACTTGCCAGAGACAGGTGATGCCCGGCTTCACGCTGAAGCGGCGGCGTTGCCAATCTTCGTTGAAGCCTTCGTAGTCGCGAAAAGGAAGCGGGCGTGGGCCTACCAAGCTCATTTCACCCCTGAGCACGTTGAAAAGTTGAGGCAATTCGTCGATGCTCGTTTTCCGCAGAAGTTTGCCAAACGAAGTAATTCGCGGGTCGTTCTTGATTTTGAAGACGGGGCCCCGAACTTCATTGAGATGCTCGATTTCGTGGATTCGCGTTTCTGCATTGACTTCCATGGTTCTAAACTTGTACACATTTAGCGGCCGCTTATGTAAGCCGACTCTCCTTTGTACAAAGAAGATCGGCCCGGGCGACGTGATCTTAATAAGGAGCGCCGCAAATAGTAGGACGGGAGACAGCACGATAGTGGCGATAAGGGAAATCGCGAAGTCCAAGATACGTTTGGCGAAAATCGGCCATCCGTCGCCCCATCCAGCAGAATGTGTGAGGAGAGCGTCCCCTTCCAGCCCGTCCGCGGGGCGACCAGCCGTTTTCAAGTCGAAAATATTACTGAGTACTCGTACAGTGATGCCCTGTTCCTCGCATGACTTTGCGATAAGCGATGCCCATTCGTGCATAGACCGAAATGGTAAAGCTATTACGAGTTCGTCCACCACGCTGTGCCGCAGAAACTGTCGGAGATTCTCAAGATCGCATAGCAACGTGTAGCCGCTTCTCCGAAACGCCTCCATACCCTGCCATTCTCGATCTACAAAGCCGGCGATTCGATATCCGAGCTCGGGATGGGAAATCAGTCTATGCGCAAATTCGAGCGCTCGATTGTTCGTTCCGACAATCAGAACATCCCGCAGATTGCGCCCACGCTTTCTGATGAAGCCGAGAGTTGCTCTAAGTGTAAGCCGGCTACAAGCAGTCATCATGGTACTTGCGAGCCAGAACACAAGTAGAAATCCGGCCGTCACCAGCTTTATGTGGAAAATAACAGCCCCGAATAGGATTGCGGAAGTCCCGAGAAAGGTTGCAGCAGCAATCTCGACGACTTCACGAGTACCGTTCGAAAGCCGACGAGAAGTATAGAGTCCCCACGAACAGAAGATTACGTACCATAGACCGACGAAAGCGGAGAAGATCGCAAGGTTCTGAATCTTGACCCGCATTGAGAAAAATTCCGTCGGGCTTACATTGCGGGTCTGATGAAGCACGAACACGGCCGCTAAGAGAAATGCCGATACCATTACGCCCAAGTCAAACATTTTCAGGGCATTCATCAACAGTCTGCGTCGGAGGTTGGTCATCGTATCGGATCACCCGGGAAAAGTTGGCGGGAACAACAATTGGGTTACAGCCTGCGCAGGGAACAACCTGGCGGATGCGTTCAAGGCTGGAAAGAAAGCGAGTTTAACTTGGAGGCGCAGCGGCAGACCACGTTACGTCAAGCCGGACAGCTCCGCCTTTCATCAGCAGCGCTGGATATTAAATCAGTCCGAAAGTTTCCGGTAAATCGCTTCAGGAATCGGAAAGGTGCGGTTGTTGAGTATCGCCCCAAGCAATTTGACGCTGGCCCCTTGAAGTGTTTCCTTGGCCGCGCGTGCCGTTTCACGTCGCGTGGCGTTGGCCTCGACTACCACGATCACGCCATCCGCCATTTGCCCAAGCAAAACTGCATCCGCAGCAGAGCTAACTGGAGGAGCGTCGATCAAAACATACTCGAACTCTTCCCGCAGTTCCCCGATCCGCGAGCTCATTCGATCCGAGGAAAAGCGGTGCCCATCCACCCCAGGCGACCCTGCCGGCAGCAACCAAAGATTCGCACCGGCCATTTGAACCGCAAAGTTCTTAATCGGGTCTGAATTGTTGATCGCCTCTGAAAGTCCTGGCAGCTTACCCACGCCCAAGGAGCGATGAAGTGAGGGCATCTCACCATTTGCGTCCACGATGCACACTGACTTTGAAGTCTGCGCGGCCAGAACTTGACCTGTGTAGAAGCACATTTCACTCGAGCCAGTGCCTTTGTCGACATTTGAGAAGACCACGACTCGTGGTGCACAGGAATTTGCAAACACGAACAGACGCTGCACAAGTTTAGAGACCTGTTCGCGGGCCTGTTCGCTTAAAGCGCAATGAACCTGTCCGGGCTCTTTGGCTTGCGATCCATTCCGCAATTCTGATGGCGCCAAATCTTTCTTCTCGGTTTGGCCCACACCAGGGGCTAGCGCTCTGCGATGCACCTCAGAAAGATGGCCGTTGCTGGACCGCGAGTCAGTGCTGCCTTCTTGAAGCGCCGGGTCGCCTTCTCGAGACCGCAGCTCTGGATTCGCGCGTATTTCAGGATCCTTAGCCGCGACCGCGGACGGCCGGATAACTTCCGGTGGCCGAAATCTCGGTTGTGCAACTTTTCGCAGGCTGTTATGAATGCGGCTCATTTGTCATCACGTCTAATTACATTAATCATGTGCACTGACTTACTCGCTTCGTAATTAAGACTGAGCTGAGCGGCATTGCCGACCAGTCGAAGCGTCAAGCATAACTTGGAGTGCCGCCTTTTCCATTCTCCGGCATAGCGGCAAGCACTGGGATGTTCAAAATCGACTCGATCTCGTTGGGCGTCCGGAACGTAGAATCGACGCGCTCAGAAGCAAAAGCCAAGACCGCGCTCATGAAAACAGCCAGAAGGGCGCCAAGGAACACGATTCGAAGCCGGCGATTCGAAGGCAGCGCCGGGACGGTGGCAGGTTCTGCAATCGCTACGTTGAGGATCCGCCCACGGTCAAGCGCGTCAGACATGCGCGCCTCTTCTCCTTTGCGCAGAGAAAGCAGGTAATTCTCTTCTGCCGTCTTTATGGTCCGCATTAGATCGGCTTGAACTACTTCCTTCGAGTCAAGCGATCGGGCGTTCTCTTGATAGGACCGCACGGCCAGAGCCGTGGCTTGATCCCGGGCCTGCAAGCCAGCGAGATCGGCGTTTGCTTTTGCCAATTCTTCCCGAGTCCATTCGTAGGTTGGGTCCCGGTCGGAGGTCTCATCATGTATTTGCGATTTCTCTGCGAGCGCGGCGCGAGCTTCGGCAATCTGCGCGTCCACTTCTTGAACAGGTCTGTAGCTAGGTTCGAACTTCCCCAGTAATTCAATGCGCTTTTGTTCAAACGTCAAGAGATTTGCCTTAAGCTGCGAGATGAGCATGCCATCATCAGAGTTCCGAACTTGAGTGACCATCCGAGTCGGTATGGAGACCACCGTTTCCTGGAGCATCCGAATTCGCCGCTGAGTTTCGGTAATAGCCGCGTTAGTCTGGTACAGACTTACTTGGAAATCGGCCAGTTTCTGGAGCGTAATCTCTTTTTCCAACGGCGCGGAAACCACCTTCGCTTGCCGATTGAAGGCCACTAAGCGCCCCTCGGCTTCACTCAGCTGGTCGGCGTACTTCTGGGCTTCTCGTTGGAAGAAGTCAAAGGCCCCGGCCGGGCGGTGAACTGCTACGTGCTTTTCGATGTATAGATTGGCCAGCGTGGCAAGCACTTGAGCCGCGAGTTGCGGATCTGACGATTGATATGTTGCGGCAATGAGGTTGGTCTTCTTTAGGACCTCCACGTTCAAGTTCTTCTCCAGCGCCTGAACCGCGACCGCAATTCCTACATTTTCTTCCGGAGTCCGGGCCCGCGGTTGAATTGGTAGCGTCGCAAGCATAGGGCCCCCATCAGATTGCGGACGGCTGGACGCCGTAATCTCCGCGACTGGACGGTACTCGTACCGGGACATGGCACTGATCGACCCGTCAGCCGTTGGATGAATCAACCCATGCAAAGGGGGCGCTGTTGAAACCTCTCTCCGGGTGTCATTGGCGCGTCCGGCCGGCAGGATCTCCGCTAACATGCCCAAGTCACTGCGCGTTCGATGCTGCAGATTGCAGGCGAGCACAATCTTTTCGAGCAAATCTTTGCTCTTGAGCAACACTACCTCGGAATTCAGTTCTTCTTCGGTAATGAGCTCACCAGGTACCGATGCCGCAGGATTCGTTTCAGATGTGACGACCGGGTCCGCACGATCCTTTTTGACGAATATTTTCAGGGCCGCCTCATAATGGTTCGGCTGCAAGACCGCTATCAGGATCGCTCCCGATAAAATGCTCAAAAAAGTGAGCGAAATGAGCCGACGATGTCGAAATGCAATCGCGGTTACGTCTCGCAAAGTGATGCCATTCTTATTGCCGCTTTGATTATTAAGGTTTAAGTCTTCCATGTTCCCGCCGGATTTAACATCTAAAGCAGAATAACAAATCACGGTCATCCTGACTCAAGGCGCCGGTGTAACGGTCATTCCCAAGCCAGGGCTAGGAATGTACCTTTTGAACTTTGAATAGCGGTTCTGGGGCACGAACACCATATCCCCGGGCTGCAAGTGCATATCTTCACGCAGATCCGCCTCCTTATACATTCTCTTTACGTCGATTTTCTTAATCTCTACCCAGTTATTCGATTCACGCCGGAATAGAAAAACCTCCGAATGTTTCGAATCCTCAGTAAATCCCCCGGCAATTGCAATCGCTTCGGTCAGCGTCGTATCGGACCGCAGCTCATATTTTCCGGGGTGAGAAAGCTCTCCGCTGGCAATGAAGTACGGTTTCTGGAAATCCTTTAAGACGATATTGACGACCGGGTCGTGCAAGATCTTTGCGTATCCCGTCCGTAGCAGTTCGCTAACTTCGGGGACTGTTTTCCCGGCAACTTGCAAATTGCCGAGTGCGGTCAAGGCTATGTATCCATCGGGTTGAATCGTCACCGTCTGGTTGAATTCAGGAGTAAAAGGGAATGCCACGTCGAATATATCGCCGGGCTGCAGTTCATAGCGGAAACTTCGCTGTTGTAAAACCGCTTCTCCGGCTTTCGGTTCTGTCCTGCTGGTGTTCTTGAGTTGCGCGGCAGCAGTAACTGTACCTGCCGACACCTCCTGCTTTTCCTGCGTACCGGAGCCGCACACGGCCATGGGTAGCAAAACCATGATTCCCATCGAAATCAGGGACCCCATAACCGGCTTGACTCTGCATATTTCGTTTGTACGTCTCATTTGGCTTCTCACTTTAGAATTTCTCTTTCGCTGTACAGTTCAGCGGTTCTTGCCGTTTCCATTGCTACCGTTGTGTTGCGGTAAGAACGACGACAATTCAGCCGCCAACCACGGCCCACCTGCCACCAGATGCGGCAACAGACAAGGCTGGTTATTGAACGTCAGCCTCGTGTTATCGAGTTTTCCGGCAAAGCCGCCCGCGGATGCGATCAAAGCCACTCCGGCCGCGACGTCCCATTCGTGTTTCGGACAAAGCGTCCAGGTCGCGTCCGCCAGTCCGGCAGCTACCAAGGCGAGCTTGTACGCCACCGAACCCATTGCTTTTACGGTAAATGAGGCATCTTCAAATCGCTTCCATTCCCCGCGTTTTACCTCAGTGCGGCTGGCCAGAACCGTAGCGCCACTCAGGCATTTCCTCTGGCTACAGCGCACCGCACTTCCGTTGTAAGTAAGTCCGCATTCGACAGATCCAAGAAATGTCTCGCCGGTTGCCGGATTGCGAATGCCGCCGGCAATCGCTCGGCCGTTTTCGACCAATGCTACCGAGATGCACCACTCCGGAATCCCGGCGACGAATTCGCGTGTCCCGTCGAGCGGGTCCACTACCCACACACGGCTCTTCTGGAGCCGGCTGGAATCTTCCGCGCTCTCTTCCGACAGCCAGCCATCCCCATCCTGGACAAGCATGTCCCGAAGTACTCGGTTGGCTACCCGGTCCGCCTCAGTAACCGGGTCGTCGCCGGATTTGAAATCTACTTGCACGGTGCCGGAAGCGAAGGGGGAAATCGCCCTGACGGCTTCCTCCAGCGCTTCGTCAATCCGTTTCAGCGTATCTGGCTTTGAAATGCTGCGGTTCACTCGATCACCTAGACCCACAAGATTCTGACGCCTGTGACAAGCAGCGTTACGCATAACACGCGCTTTAACCAGCGGCTCGGTAACGTCGTGCTCAGCCGCACTCCCAGCAAAGCTCCCGGTATCGAACCGATCAGGAGTGCCGTCACCAATCCGAAATCAATCGTCCCCAGCCGAAGATACAAAAGGCTTGTGAACGTTGTGAGAATCACCGCGTGAATTATGTCGGTTCCGACCAGAATCGACGGCGAGCACTTGATCAGGGGAATCAACAGCACCAGAATGATGGTGCCGGAACCAACGGAGCTCATGCCTACCAGGAAACCCGCAAATAGTCCGATAAGGCTCACTCCAATCCAGGAACTTGGCTTCAGTTGAGTTAGATTGTGGATTGGTTTCTTGGATGTCCCGGGAAACAGCAGCAGGAGCGGAATACATACGAGTAGAATGCCGACGACGGATCTCAGAATGTCGTTTATTCCGTTCCCGTAGACTGTCCGCAAACGAGCTAAGAGCAGCACGCCGCAAAATGCACCTGGTATGCTCCCCAAGCCGAGAAACCGCACCAGCTTCCAACTGACCGTCCCTTGGCGCCAGTGCAAAATGCCCGCGCCCAGCTTTGTGACCGCACTGAAAACGGCATCGGAACCAATTGCAAAAATTGGCGGAATGCCAAGCCCAAAAATGAGAATGGGGAGCAACAGTACACCTGAACCCATTCCCGTGAGACCCACCAAGGCGCCTACCAGAGCGCCAACCATTGCCTTCAACAAGAACACATGCATGGCTATTGAGCGGCCGGAATCGCTGCAAGCTTCAAGAAATTGACGCGCTTGAGTTTGCGCCGAGGTACCCCTCCCGCTCGAGATACGAAAAGATCTCTTGGACCGCCTCTTGCGGACACATCTGGCTTGTGTCCAAAACCACGTTGGCGTCTTCCGGTATCTCATACGGATCGGAAATACCAGTGAACTGTTGCAATAACCCGGCCCGCGCTTTTGCGTACAGGCCCTTGCGGTCCCTCGTTTCGCAAGTCTCCAAGGGAGTGGAAAGGTGAATTAGAATGAATCCCCCGCCGGCTTCGATCATGGTTCTTACTTCTTTGCGAACCAAATCGTACGGGGCGATTGGCGCGCAGATAGCGATTCCGCCATTCTTGGTGATTTCTGAAGCTACGAACCCGATCCGGCGAATGTTGATGTCGCGGTGCTCGCGCGAGAACCCTAACTCCGAGGACAGGTGTTTACGCACGATGTCGCCGTCCAGCAGCGTTACGGGACGCCCCCTATTTCGAGGAATTTGACACGCAGGATATTGGCAATCGTAGATTTTCCCGAACCAGAGAGACCAGTGAAGAAAACGGTGAACCCCTGACAATGACGCGGCGGATAACTCCTCCGCAGTTCGTTCACCACTTCGGGAAAGGTGAACCAGGAGGGAATTTCCATGCCTTGCATCAAACGCCGACGCAACTCGGTGCCCGAGATCGTGAGCGGGCGCAGCCCGCTTGGCACTCGGTCTTCTGGAATGTAGGTATCCTGTTGTTCCAGGTAAACCATCATCCGAAACGGCACCATGCGCACGCCCAGTTCCTCCTCATGATTGTGGAGGAGCTGTTGCGCTTCGTACGGTCCGTAGAATGGCTTGCCGTCGGAGTCATTGCCCGGACCGGCGTGATCCCGGCCCACGATGAAGTGGCTGCAACCATAATTTTTGCGAATGATTGCATGCCAAACGGCCTCGCGCGGCCCGGCCATGCGCATGGCTAGCGGGAGCAGAGAAAGCTTCACCGTGTCTTTCGGATAACTTGCGAGAAGCGCTTGATAACAGCGAACCCGGATGAAGTATTCCACGTCGCCCGGCTTCGTAATTCCCACGGAGGGATGGATCAGCAGGTTGGCTCCCGCTTCCCTCGCTGCATGCAGAGTCAATTCCTGGTGAGCGCGGTGCATCGGGTTCCGCGTCTGAAAAGCGACTATCTTGCTCCAGCCTAAACGCTGAAATTCGCTCCTCAGCTCTGCGGGGGTTTTGCGCAGGTTATCGAAGTCGTAATGCGCCAGGAACTGGATGCCCTCGATCCGCCCTCCCACGTACCAAGGGTTCACCTGGTTCAAAAGATAGTCGACACCCGGATGGGCGCTGCTGGTAGTGCCATAGACGGCGTGCGCCTCGGCGAGACGGTCCGGCTGCCACACATCTTCGACGTGCAGAGCCGCGAGCATCACACCTTCGGGATCGCGTAGCGCGATGGTGCTCCCCGGGTCGATACTGCGCCTGAATTCGTTCGTGACGTCCAGCGTGATCGGGATGGGCCAGAGCGTTCCGTCTGTCAGCCGCATTGTGCCGCACGTGCTTTCGTAATCGCCACGGGTCATGAATCCGCGCAAAGGCGAAAATCCACCATTCATCAGTAAATCGAGATCGCAGAGCTGGCGTGCCGTCAAGTCCCACGAAGGCCACCCCTGAGATTTCGACTGCAACTCGGAAACCCGTTCCGGGCTCTGTAGCAGATTGACTAATTCCCCGCCATGCGGGGAACACACATGCCCGTTTGGCTTCACTTCCTCTTGTTGAACGTTCAGGATTGCTCGCATAAAATGGCGGATCTTCTCTCTTTCTTGTCAGCTTATCCATACCCGCGCAGCGGACAGGATGCCTCGAATAAAAAACTGGTTTAACTCACGGCGGGACGATCGAGAATCACTGCATCCGGCGCAACTTGGCCGCTCGGCTGAACGGGATCCAGTAAGTCACGTTCAAGCTCAACCGCGACGGCCCTCTGCAGCATTTCGATGTTTATGACGACTCTGTACGCTGCCTTCTCCCGCACCAGAATTCCCTCTATGCCGCACATCGGACCTTCGCGAACACGGACCCGTTGTCCGACACGCAGGAAGGGCCATGGCGTGATCGGTCGGTCCTGACCAACCAGCAGCTTTACGAGGTCGATTTCTTCCTGGCTGATGGGGCTAGGTATTCCGCCGAAACCCACAATCGAGATCACGCTCGGAATCGCAATGACTTTCAACCGATCTTCGAATCCAAAGTGGCCAAAGACATACTGGGGAAACAGCGGCAACTCGATCGTTTTCACCCGATCGGACCAGCGCCGCCGCGATCGATAGAGAGGCACGTACGCCTCGAGTGCGCGTGCCGCTAGCTGGTCCGCGACAGATCTTTCGTGCTGCGATCGTACGGTTAGCGCAAACCAGTTCACTTGTGTATTAGGGCAGGCTTCCGCCTTTATGAGTCCCATTTGGAGCCTTCCGGCAAGCCCGGTGCACTACGCAGTTACAACCGCCCGGTAGTGCCACGCATCTTTCCGGTTGTTTGGTATAGGAAAAGACTGGGAACCCCAGTATGTTTCAGATCCAATACAACTGACAAGAGGTTGAAGCAGGTAAAAGAGTGATTTCGTGGTACTGACTACAGCTGTCCGGTACTAGAACTTTCAAAAGAGTCAAGCGGCAGTAATGACGATCTTGGTATCCGGAGCGACGGACTCGTAACATTGAGAGTACTTAGGGATTATACGAGAGTTTGCCCATTGATGTTAGTACTTATCGATTGTCAGCTAATCAGCACTGACAAGATTGTGAGTCATCGGAAGATCACTTTGGGACGTCAGGGCAAAACGCAAGTGACGAGCTTCTGGCGATGACAATCGTGCCCGTACCAACGGTAGAGGCATCGAACATGGCGGACAAGTTCGCAGCACATGGCGCCGCCGTCCATCAAGGAATGTCCATCAACGACGCACTTCTGGGTGGGCGTGCCCAGCCTCCAGAACACAACGTAGTCCTAAAACGACCGCCCAATCTCGCAATCGGTTGCGCTGAGAACCGAGCACGGATTCCATTTTTGCTTGGCGACTCCGCTGCTTCCCGGCATGATGTACCGTTAGCGTGCTAACGTTGGTACACTTCAATTTATAGATTGCACTATAAAGCGAACGTGGTAGAATAACTCAAACCGCGATTGGGCATAAGCAGAACGGGCGTCCACTCGAACTGCACAAATCGAACATTACGCGAAGTGCGCTTGCGGGGGCTCCCGTTGATGACGTTCCGCTCGTAAATCGCCGCTCTCATCACTAGGCGTCCGGCCGATAAGAACCGGAAACCTAAAAAACATTTGGTCTCGGAGGCTCATCGGGTACATGCCCGCTAACTCTAGTTGCGACCGCTCCGGCAAGGCGCAACCGACAAAACTATCAGAAAGGAAAGACAATCAGGCAAAAATGACAACCAGAACAGGAATTGGACTGCTACTGCTCACCTCGAGTCTCGCTTGGAGCCAAGCGAGCGTCAATGAAAACAACGAGACATCCTCCCTCTACGTGGATGGGGTCCACGGCTCGGACTCCAACCCCGGAACGCAGCAAAAGCCGTTCAAGACCCTTAACAAGGGTGTGCAAACCGCTGCCAGCCAAGCCCACAAAGGAACGGGTACAAAAGTGACGGTTCTTCCCGGAACTTATCGCGAAGCCATCAACGTAGGAGGTTCGTCCAGTGCTCCGGTGACGATTGAGGCTGCGACGGCGGGAACAGCCATTGTTTCGGGCGCCGACGCCTGGACCGGCTGGGCCGTTTACAGCGGAAATGGGAGTATCTACACCCACAGTTGGCCTTATGCCTGGGGCTATTGCGCGCAGCTAGCCGGGCCGACCGAAGAAGGAATCGTGCGCAGGCGCGAACAGATCTTCGTGAACGGCTCTCATTTAACGCAAGTTCTTTCCTTAAGTGAAATGACGGTCGGGACTTTCTTTGTCAATCAAAGTAACGCGACCGTCTACATTTGGCCGCCCTCGGGAACCAGCATGAGTACCGCAACCGTGGAAGTCTCGACGCGGCCTATACTTTTCCAAATTGATGGATTGCATGATTGGGTGCTAAGAGGTTTGACCTTTCAGGAGGGGAACGGGTGCCGGCAAATTCAGCCAGCCGTGGTGGTTGGCGGGTCTGCTACCGACATTCTGATCGATACCGATAAGTTCCTATGGAACAACGCCGCCGGACTTAGCGTGGGCAACGTGTCATATGTCACCATCAAATCAAGCACCGCCAATCACAACGGCGAGAGTGGAATGCTAGGGCAAGATGTAGCGAACGGTTTGTGGAGTGCGGACGAAGGAGCCTACAATAACTGGCGCGGAGCCCAGGGCGCATATTACGCGTGGCAAGCGGCGGGCGGCAAATTCTTCAGCATCCACGGTGGTAATTACCAGAACTTTGCGGCCCTTTATAACTTAGGAAAAGGCATCCATTTTGACACCGATAATATGGATATTACAGTGAATTCCCTCGTGTCGGCGAATAATCTGCGCACGGGTGCACAGGTGGAGGCCTCACAAGGACCGGTAGCTTTTTCCGGCTCGAGCATTTGCCATAACAATTCGCAAGTTCAACCCTATGATGGGGGCGTCAATTTAGTCAATTCAGCGAATGTAACGGTGAATAGCAGCACCCTATACAATAATGGCACCTCACAAATCATAATCACAGGGAACAACGGCGGAATGTCTGTTGAAAATTATCAGACGAGAGGCGCGACTCAGGTCTATAACCAAAATTTAACAGTGGATTCAAATACAATCGTAGCAACGGGCTCACAGGACGTGTTCCGGGATGGATGGCTGAAGCAAGATTGGTCGAAGTTCATCGACAGCTTAGGCTCGAACTATAACACTTGGTGGAACGCCAACTCCAGTTCTCCTTTTACGATTCCCACTACCAGCTCAAATCTGACGTTTAGCGGCTGGAAAACTTCGACCGGTAAAGATGCCAACTCAGCGTTTCGCACAGCTTCTGCCAGTTGCAACGTTACGCCGGATACCCCTGACTATTGGTTTGTTGTGAACTCCGGTTCTAACTCGGTGTCTCCCGGCGCAAGGAGCGCATTCGTCCTGAGCGCCATGCCTCTCGGCTTCTCCGGGACTATTTCTTTGAAGGCCGATGTGAGCCAGGTGCCGGATGCGTCTGCGAGTTGGAGCGCGACTTCGATCGGCAGTTCCGGTTCGGCGACCTTGACCGTAAGTACCAGTTCAGCGACCCCCGCAGGAACCTACCCGGTCACCATGATTGCGAATAGCGGGAATCTCACACACACGGTCACAGTGTCACTGGTCGTGAATTGAGATACTCTGATCTCTCCAGCGGAATCGGATTTACAGATCCGGTTCCGCTGCCCGCGTTTGCCTGCCTACCTTAGAAAAAGTAATAAATCACTCTGCCCGTTAATAGCGAATTATTTGCTACACTCAGGGGTTCGATTCGGATAAGAGCAGATGAATTCTCATGTCTCGAGGTGTCCGGGGTCAGGCGATATGGACCGGCGCTTAGCCGAGTTGCGCACCGAGTATCCGCCGGAGCTGCAGAGCGATTTTCGATGGACAGCCGATAGATCGCGTGCCCAATGGCTGTATCGCCCGGGGGGGACCCTTATCGACTTGGGCGGCGGGATTTCTCCTCACAACGCGATCTTGGCGCAGCTCGGAATGACCGTGTACGTTATCGATGTGCTCAGCCAATACTGGGAGCACAAGGCCAGTTCGCCCACCGACATATCGCGGCAGGTCAAACTTCTTGAAACCAGTGGCGTGCGATTCATTGAACGCGAGATCTCAAATTACGACCTAACGTTAGATTTCACAGAGGGCTCTGTGGATGCCGTGACCAGCTTCCATTGCATCGAGCATCTCCATTGCTCACCGCGAGTCGTGCTGGAGTCCGGAATGCGCGTGCTAAGACCAGGCGGCACAATGCTGATCGAAGTGCCCAACGCGGTAAACTTCAGAAAGCGCCTGGGCGTCTTGATCGGTCGTACAAACTATGGACCGTACGACGATTACTACTGCAGTGATCCCTTCGTCGGACATGTTCGCGAATATACCGTCGGTGATCTGCACCAGCTCGCGCGCAGCCTTCGGGCCTCGCATTACCGGATCTTCGGACAGAACAACACCGTCTATGGAAAATGGGTCGAAAGGATTCCCTCAGCGGTGCGCGGACCTCTCGATCGCGCGTTGCAAACGCTTCCGGGGCTGTGTGGCTCTATTCTCCTCGAAATTACGAAACCGGAATGAGAGGCTACTTAAGAAATTTGCCGATACTCTGCAAAGGTTCTGCTCCACCGTTGCGTCGTTGGTCACGGAACTCTCTGCTAGCTGCGTTCTCACTCCGTTATTCGCGTGACGGACTTGGCGTTTCCAACAGAATCGGCTTCATGCCAATCGTTAGAGGACCCTCCAGGCGAATGGTATGTCCGTCCAGATCGCGATAGGATTTGTAAGTGTCCGCCGCAGAATAAGATTCGTTGCCGGAGGTTTTCCAAACCAGGAGGCCTCGGTAGCCAGTAGTCCGCGCCAGGTCACACGTCCACAGATCCGTGGAAGAACGGAGGCACGCTCCGATGCTCGCGCCATCGAGCCACTTATAAACCTGCTTGTATGCTATTCCGGCTTTGTGCGTGCCATTTGCAGGGTCCCATAAGGTACCCCATTTATCGTCATCCCACGCATGCCAGTAGGCACGCGAGATGCCTTTGCTGGCCAGGAGAATGTACCAACGACCGATATAGGCCGCCTGCTGATCTGGATCACGGAGCTCGGAGTCGGTGCGCCAACCACCCTCCGTTACATAGATGGGTTTTCCTGCCAACCCACTATGGTCAAAGACGGAGCGCATCGCTTCAATCTGGGTGATTAAAGGGGCTCCGGCACAATCAATCGTCTGTCCGCAGGCGTTCGGCCATGGATAGGCGTGCCAGGACCCTCCGTCCGCAAAGGAATCTCCTCCCGCTTTCAGGTAGTCGCGCATCCAATCGGACTGAATTGGGCTCGTGATTCGGCGAGGTTGGTAGCCATGGGCGGAAGGAGCAGGCGTCAGCACTAATGCACCAGGATCAATCGATTTAATGATCGAGTAGGCGCTCTTGGCCAGGTTGACCATTTCGGCATAGGTACCTGACCACTCGAGCTGGGTAGTCGGCTCGTTCCAGAGCTCGTATATTTTGATGCGCCCTTTGTACCGTGTCACGAGAGCCCTTACAAAATGCTCCCAATCGCGAATGTCAGCGGGTGGAGCGGCACAGCCGATGGGACCCGCACCGCAGCGCTCGTCCGGTCTGGCAGACGCCCATTGAGGTGTGGCATCGAATGTATACAGCACGTCTACGCCGTGCCGCTCCGCCGCCCCAACATACAGATCGGTACCATACCACTTATAAGCTCCACGAGAAGGCTCCAGATACCGCCAGCCGGTTCCAGCCCCTTTACCTAAGGCTCCAATGGGAGCCTCAGGCCAGATCTTTGGTCCGATGAGGTCCATTCCGAAAAAGCTCGACACTATGGGACGCGTGGAGACATGCCGGTTTTGATCGTTTTGACCAAATGTGAGCTGCGCCGCGAACAGGAGAACCAGCGCTGAAGGCAAAATACGGCCCAAAGGCATCTTGTCCACTTTTTTTCTCCTGAAGCTGTCGATCTCGGGCAATTCTCGCTACCAATCATTCCCCGGCAGCGCTGTCTTTCCGGCGCCGCTTCCAATCCAAATACGAGAGCCGCATACCTGCTCAACCTAGCCCCTACTTCTTGGCGTAACCATCCAGCCGGGTGAAAAACTGTTCTCTACGCGCGGCGCGGGGTCAATGGAAGACACGATCCAGCTTCTCGTGACGAGCAGCTCATCGGGAGAATAACGCCTGAACTTCTTTGCAATACGTACCCTCTCCAGATCAGCAGGCGAGCCTCGCTCGTCGTGTTCATACAAAAGCGCGAAGCCGTTGGATTGATGGATCTGACGGTAATCGGATACACGAAGCCGATTTTGGCACTGGAGAGGGCTATTGAATATATTCCAAGCCCAGTCAGGGTACTTAAGGAAATTGAAAGAGGTAATTGAAGAATCAAAACTGGAATACATATCCTTCAGCAAGATATAGTGGCTCATGGCAGCGCGCCGAGAAGCGAGTCTTTTAAATTCAGAAAAAATATTTGTCAAGATATGCGCCGGAATTTCGTTCAGCACGCTGTTTGAATAAAAAAAATCTATTGAGGCCGACTCCAGTCCGCTGTCTCTCGCATCCCGCACCAAAGCTTCGATACCGAGGTCCCTAAGGATTTGGATCGGCTCATCTTGCCTATCGATGATCGTTCTCAGCATCGCTAGTCGATCTTCTTTCAACCAGGGAAGGGCTGCGGCTAGTTCTCCGCGATCTGCCGATGCGACAAAACTCTCGAACGTCGCTCTAAGGGTCTCGGGGCGCAGCACAGGTTGTATATCAATCGTGAAAATTTTGGAAACGCCGCAGAGCCAGAAAGCGAGTGGAATCGTAGGATGCCAGCCGGTACCTAATTCCAACACTCGAGTACTTGGATTTCCACCTGTGTTGAAGCAGTTTTCCAAGTGCCACCTGCATTCTCTCAACCTGCGCTGAAACCAGATGGTATCGAGATCCAGAGACTTGGTTACGTGCTTCTGAAGAAGGTAGTTCCAGGATTGGCTTCGCGGCAACATTGAGATTGCACGCCGAAACATTGCCTTGGCAATCCAGTTGGTCATTTCTCGGAATGGGACTTCGGGAGACCGCTGAAAGCTTCTACGCGACTGCTGCTAAAGATGGCTTTCCGGCGTCTTGGCGTTTTCGCCGAATAAGCAGGAATTGGGCATAAGCCAGAATTGCGAAGAATACGAGAGGCGGGTGCCAGAAAAGATCGTTGGAGAACATAGATCGGATCGAAAGGATGCCGAGTATACCGAGCGCTTCCATTCTCAACTGCCGCTCCACGGGCGTAAGAGCCGGGAATCGAACGCGTCTGATCAGCTCCCGCCAAGTCCCAAACAAAGCGAGAAGAGCCGGAACGAAACCCCACAGCCCGGTTCCCACTAAGGTCTCTACCCAGTCGCTGTGTATACCCGCAACATCCAGGCCATTTTCAGCCATAACAAAGAATCTCGCGCCGGCAAAAGCGCCATACCCGATAAACGGATGCTCCAGGATCTTCGGCCATGCAAGGGACCACCACTCGACACGGCTAGATAAGGTATAAAGCTCTTCTTGAGACTCTCCCCGGCGCATGAAATCGGAGAAAACTCCCCATGCATTCCCGGCGGCGATCAGTATCACCGCGGCGCTCCCCAACAAGGCAACACCGATCGTGACGCGTCCGGAAACAACGAGCACGATGACCAGACCGACCACGAATCCCAAGATCCCCGATCGCGCCTGCGCGAAACACATTGTTGCGAGCCCGAATAGTAACAACGCACCGTACCAGGCGCGTTGGGCATTTTCCTTGTTGCCTCGCAGAAGCCGGCAAATTGCGATTAGTCCGATTAGCGCTCCGAATTCTCCAACCGAGTTTGGATTCACGTTAGGCATAACGCCCGCAAGCTGAACCCCAAAAATGCCAACGCTTGGAATCAGAGCGTCCTGCGGTCGAACGGCCAGACCGATCCAAACGGAAATCGTTAGTAATCCAACGAGCGTCCAAGTCCAGTCGAACAAACGCTTGTATGCGTCCGCAGATCTCGCGCTCGCGACCACGGCAGCAAGCGCGGCAACATCGACAAAATACTCACAAGATTTGTATAACGTCCACGAAGGGAATACAGACCAGAGGCTCGAGATTAGACATATGGAAGAATACGTCGCTAGCCACGCGACCACGCCGCGGATCAGATAGCTCGGCCACTCGCTTCGCCTGAGCGCCATTTTGAGGAGCAAAATCATTCCGGTGGCAGTTACACAGCCGACGCGAAACAGAGCCCAACCGTCCAGGGCCTCTCCCTGAATTTCCTGAATGCTTCTGTCGCGAAAGACAAGGCCACTCACAAACAGCAGCAGCCACATGCCTTGCCACCAGGTGAACCCGGTCAAAAGTGTGCGTCCACTTCTTATCACGATAGCCACAACCCCGGGAAGCAGGAACACAGCCGGTATCGCGATTACGATTAATACAGTTATGACGTCGTACCGCGACGAGCTCATAATGAGAGCCGCCGACGCGCTCAAGAATAAGAAAAGAGCCAATTCCCATCGCCATCGCAGGCTGGGCATAACCTTTTTTCTGCCGGTCACGTTCAGATTCGCAGCCGGCCCGGTTGCATTAGGCATGTGGGGTTCCCGTCAGATATTGACGGCGTGCGAATTCGCGCATCGGGAGTTGAATCCATCATTTCAGTGCGCCGGCGCTATTCCAGATCACCGTCACACTTCCGCCGCCGTGACTCCCAAACAACTGGTCTTTAAGTATGATACAAGGCGAATACGGATTCAAGACGTTTCCGCCGAGTAGTACGGCTCGGGAACGCCTGGCGTACTAGAACCAAAAGGCTTCAACGCCATTACGCGAGGATGTCCCCGGTTTAGTTGAAGGTTAGAGGCGGCGGTGGCGGCCGGTTCGTTAGAATCGATTCGCCAAAAACAATCCTTGGAAAGGACACCACCGCCGTGAAGAAACCGTACCATATCGTGAGCCGGGAGGCGAAGAGCGCATCGGCAGCAGTGGAGGAGTTTGCGAAAGCCAACGGGCAGATTCTTCTGCCACTAGTGGAACTGATCACCCAGGCGCGAATCGCTGTCGATGAAGTGATCGACAGCATTGGCCGGCAAACCATCGAGACTATTTTGAGTTTGAGCGCTGAGGAAGTGGCCGGACCGCGCACGCCGGGCAAGAACAGCGGTGACATTCGCTGGCATGGGTCGCAGAAGGGACGGGTCAGTCTGGCCGATCGTCAGATCAAAGTGAGACGTCCACGGCTTCGCCACAAGCAGAAGGGTGAAGTGGGCGTGCCAGCATACGAATCGCTGCAAGAGAACAGCGCGACGGCCCAGCGGATGATGGGCGTCCTGCTGCGCGGTGTTTCCACACGCGAATACGCAGAAGTGCTGCCCGAGATGGCGGAAACAGCGGGCGTGTCGCGTAGCAGCGTCAGCCGCCAGGCGATCGAAGGGAGCGTCGAACAACTCCGTCAGTTGCGTGAGCGGCGCTGGGACGAAGCCGATCTGCTGGTGCTCTACATCGACGGCCAGCGCTTTGGATCGCATCACGTGATCAGTGCCGTGGGGGTGGATCGCGCCGGAGCCAAGCACGTGCTCGGGATCGAACTGGGAGCCACTGAGAATGCCGCCGCGGTGAAGCAGTTATTCACCAACTTGCGCGATCAGGGCTTACCAACCAACCGGAAGTACCTGTTCGTGATTGACGGGGCGAAAGCGTTGCGAGGAGCCATTGAAGAGGTCTTCGGCTCGGATCAGCCCGTGCAGCGCTGCCGCAATCACAAGATGCGGAATGTGATCGACGAGCTCCCGAAAGAACAGCGCCATTACGCGGCCACGGGCTCACAACGGCCGCGCTGCTTTGCAGCCCAAAGCCACTAGTTGGGGTTCCCGTATGTCGTGTAATCGACCACGTCTGCCGAGCCGCTGCACGTCACAGTGAAACCGGAAGACGATTTCGCACTCACGCGTGCGCCGCCCGCCGTAGTCTCGTCCGACACAATGATCACTGGAGTGCTGGCGTATGGAGTATTAAATGTGACGGTAAAGCTGCCAGAGCTGCAGGTCTTCACTGCCGCTAAGTCGCCACTGGCCGTCTGGTTCAGATGTCCATTCTTGCCGACATATATGTTGTTCGTATCCAAAATCGCGTTTCCACTGCTTGGGTCGCGATAACCACTAGTCCCATCGGAAAAAGGAATCTCCGATGTCTGATTGGCGATCCTGAGCAGATTTCTGTAACTGCCGGAATCGAGCGTCACGCAAGCCGCTGCTGCTGTGTTGCCGGTTCCTGTGCATTGAAGGTCCAGGATTACGTTGTGGATGTCGTTCATCACAATGGCAGGGCCGGCGTTCGTCAATCCCTCAATCTTCAGAGAGAAGATTCCGCCATAGTGGCCTGTGGCGTTGCTGCCCCGAAGACCAACAATCGGAAGCGTATTGGAGGGGTTCGAAGCGGAATGAAGGCCGTACACGCGCATGTTGCCGCCGGCGTAATCAAAGCACATTCCCACCACACCGCTTCCAAAACTACAATCGCCACCGAAAATGGTCGTGTCGGACCCGGTATTCAGAATCCCTAATTTCGGGCTCCAAAACTCGACCTGGCGGAGATCGGTGAAGTTAGTTGAACCAGCACCGAGAATAGCTAACGCGACCCCGCCCGTCTCGTACTGCAACTCGCCCCCTGGCGCTGAAGAACCGGGTGCGGTGAAATTGTCGAAATTTACATTGTTCAGTATGGCGAAGTCACCACCCACAATTGCTAGGCCGCCGCCGAGGCAGCCGGTATTGTTGCCATTGCAGTTTGCGGGATCCTTGAAAGTCACACCATGAATCTCTGGCGCATGCGCAACGTTCGCGTTGATCTGCCCGTTTCCGCTGCTGCCGATCTGCATCAAAACCAGTGCATGGCTCGATGAGTTGGTGGTTGGCGTTGCTGAGCCAGTGCCGCTGTAGCCAGTGAGAGTGGGCCAGGAGCCAACGCTCGACGGGTTGTAGCGCAAATTTAGGAACGGTGGGCCAGTCGCAGCCCCGGTCGAACCTCCGCCGTTCAAGAAATTTCCCTGTGGCTGCTTGAAACAGGCTGAGTAACCAGAGCCGCCGCACCCAGTGGAATCAGAAGCTGTGCTGACATAAATGTTGTATCCCCAACCGCCGCTTTCATAATCCACTTGAGTAATGACGATGCTCAGATTGCTGCCTGAAGGGGTAACGCTGGCCGCAGGCGAACATGGCGTTTCCCCATAGCCATTCACGAGCGTGTAACAGACGTAATAAGTGGTCCCGCTACTCAGAGATCCGCCTGCCGCCAGAGTGAGCGTCGGCGCATCCGTGGGGGTTGGAATCTTGTAACTCGATCCATTCGCAGTCAGGACGAACCCCCCGGGGGCCCGGGGCGTATTCATGTTTCCCCATCGAGACCCGGATACGCCGCAGTTGCTTTCAATTTTGAGCGAGCTGTTCGTGATAACCCAAGGCCGAGTCTCGAGAAACGTGCCGCAGCCAACGATTGTCCCTCCGCTCGAAGCATTGAAAAAGTCGTGTGCTGTCTTGAGGTAACTGTCTGCCGGAACGCTGCCGGTCGGATCGGCTCCAAGTGCCACCAGATCCACACAGGGCCGCTGCGAATTGCATAGAAAATCTTTCGTGCTTGTTATTGCTCCAGTTGTGGAATTTTGCGACATGGATGAAGTCCCTAAGGTCGTCGACCCGGTAAACAGAGGCAGAGCGTTGGCTGAGCCTGAACCGCCAATCCCGCCGCCCCCACTGCCGCCGCTGCTTGTAGTGCCACAGGAGAACGTGTGCGTTGTGGTGTTGTAGTTCAGGTGCTGGCCCGCCAAATCATTACAGTTCGGGAGAGACGTCCACGATCCGGTAGCGGCGCCCGTCGTCACGACTGCCTGGTCGGCACTCGCATTGGGCGGAAAGCTGGTTCCATTTACTCTCGCCACGGTTGCATTAGGCAAACTTCCACTTAGATCTCCAGCTACCGTGCCGCCCAGTTGCGAGGTCGCAATCGTACCGGTCAGATTATTGAAGGAGGGCTGTCCATATGAGATGATGCCCGTCGCGCTAATCCCCGTGGCGAATTGATTTCCTCCGCCTGCACTCGCAACGATGCCGTTAAATACAGTTCCAGTATCGTTCTTACACTCCCAGTTCTTGTTTGCGGTATCGGTCCAGCAACTCGAGCGGCCGACCGGTGGGGTAGCGGGTGCCGATTGATTCAGGTATGTGTTGGTTTGACTGGTCTGTACTAGAGAACTGGGCAACAACGCTGAGTTGAGAATTCCGCTAACAATATTGGCTGCGTTCGTCGTGTCCGTGGTGGCTGAGCGAGCCAGCCCGGTCACGTTAGCAGCCGGAATTGAGGAGGTCGGCTGCAACGCATTCACAATGCGCGAATCGTTTCCTGCAGCGACCGTACCCGCTGCCGTGCCCATATTGATGGACAGCGCACCATTACCGGCAACAGTCAGTCCGGAAGAGTTGGGGACGCTGATCCCTCCGATGTTACTGGTTCCCGCTGCGGGGAGAGTGTAACCACCTAGAACTGCCCACGTATTCTGGGACATGCAGCCATAGAGATTTGCCCCCGTGGCAGCAGCGATGTCGAAAAATAATTGGCCCACCTGACAAGTCGTCGGCAATGCCGAGCCCGTTGAAATGGGTCTTGTGAATGCGAAACTCGAGAAGTCGGCGTTGCGCCCTTGCGCCGCCAGGTCGACTTTAGTGCCGTTCTGGGCCCACAGGGCCGAATTAAACGAGATCAAAAAAACGATCCCGACTCTCCAAAACATGTCGCAGTACCTCGCTCGTTGAACTGAGCGAAGCGTTGCATGCTCAACGTCGGACTATGAACTAAAACTCGGGTAAGCCTATGAATCCAGAGTGACAGTCGAAAAGATGAAGATTCGTGACCGGTTCCTCAAGAAATCTTGAGGTCAGGGTGACTCGCGCCCCACCCGGCGACTCGGGTCGCCTTCTTACCGCCGTGTCGCCTCACAAAGGCAGAAGCTTCTTCACGAACGCAGTTGCTTCATCCAAATCGGCGTAGATCATTTCGTAGATCGGGAGCGACTGTGTCCAGTCGAGGAAGTTCTGGATACTCTTCCGACGATGCGCGACCCAGAACCCGCTGTCCTTCAGCCGGACCAACGCCTCCAGCGTGTCGAGCGAACGAATTTCGGTTCTTGCGTCCGGCTCCCAACGGCTGAAGACAACCGCCGCCGCCCGGGCGCTCGCGTTATCGGCTGGGCATACGGGATCCAGGAATCGCACTTTCTCGCCATACCTTACGTAAACGGGCGCATTGCGCGAAACGCGGGAAGCGTTGAGAGACTGCAGCCCAGCTACCCTCGCGAATCATGAGCGAGAAAGGCATGGCAGGTATGCTCAACGACTCACCTTCCAAAAGAATCGAGTCATCGCCATAGAACACCAGGCCGGCGTGCATCAGAGCGGACGCCAGGGTCGTCTTTCCGGAGTGTGACGCGGCCGGAAAAATGACACAATCGCGATCGGTGCCGCACGCGCCCGCGTGCAAAATCGCCGTCAAATCGCGGTGAGTTCGCGTGCTACGGACAAGCTCCTGCAGAAGCACGACGCGCGCCGTACTCGGGTGATCTTCGGTAGCGACGCAAGTCGCCCCGGAGAAAATGTGATACCCGGTTTCCGAGGCGATCGCCTGGATTGTCAGGTTGGGTTGCGAAGCGTAGGGAACGAGGAGCGGTTGCAGGCGGGGAGCGATCTCAGCAATCAGGTCTGCGTCATGAACAACGACCCGAATAGCTTTACCGTGCAAACGGTAAATGCGCGAGAACGCGTCGGCGGAGGGGTTGGCTGGCGGAGGGGGCGGAGTTGGGGATGGAATGGAAGGAGGAATGGGAGCAAGAAGATTTTGTTCCCATTCGCTCCAGGTTAGTTGTAGATCTCGAGTGGCAATATCGACGGGGATATCAAAGTGCCCTCCGAAATCGCGTATCGCGTCGGCACGGGATTTTCCGGACCGCAAGAGACGCCAAGCGTACGCAGCAGTAACGTTGAGAACGTAAACGCCAGGTGAATCCGGGCGTACTAACGCAAGTGAATTCGGAAGCGAAAATTCCCAAAGACTTTCAGGCCGGATAGGAAAGGGCGAGCCCTTGATGGCGCCTATCGTTTGCCTGCGGGACCAGGAACTGCCTTGGGACCACCACCGCTCCCGGCGCCCCCGCCGGTTGCCTGTAGATTCGACGCGAGCAGCGTAAACGGAGCTGCATACGCGGCATACTTGCCGAGCTTGCGAAGCGCTTCGCGGCGACCCTCTGCGTCTTGCTCCTTGGGAAAGTCAGTCTGTGTTTGGTTCATGTTATCCATAGAGTGCTCCTTGAAGTCGACAGTTCTTATTGTATGCGTCCAGCCAGAAAGCGCACGGTGCTTTATGCCGTTCGCTTTTGACGGCGCAGGAAAACGACGACGAAGGCGAACAGACCGGCAACCACCAGGCCAGCCTCCGCAGGTTCGGGAACCGAAGGGGTGCCGGCTGCGAAGAAGAATGTGTAGTTAAAGTCGGCGGCCAAAGGATCGGTGAGACCGGAGAGGGTCGCACTGGACGTGAATAGCTTTGATCCAGGTCCAAAATACGGCCCCATCAGACCTAGACCGTTCCCGTCATAAGAGAGCTGCGATGAAGTATAGCTGCCCGGCGCATCACCGATTTGTGTCAGAGTTGCACTCGCCGAATAGGTACCGTCTGCACTGCCCACAAAATGGTAGTTCTGCAGCAGATCGACCGGCAGCAAATCGGCAGACGAAGCGGTATTGGTGGAATTTCCGACATAATTCGCAACCGCAGTAAAGCTGATCCCCGTGCTGCCCGAGAGATACGAAGCCGAGTAGCTGCCGGTGATCGTGTACTTATCTGTATCCGCGAACGTGTAAAGATAACTGAACGTTCCACTGGTGCTGTCGCCTGCGTTGAGCGCATCGGGCATCGTGCAATTTCCAAGTTCGCAGGATCCGTTGACGGATATCGCAGCCGATTGAGCGATCACGGGAGCCAAAAGGGCCGAGAGGAGAAAGAGACCGGGAGCGTGAAGCCGAAAAAGCATTTATACTCCTTTATTCGAGACGGTATAAGAACCGTTGTTAGAGGTTAACAAGAAAACGTCATGGAATTCAAGACTAACAGTGCCACAAGCCCAATGAAATCAATGTCTGACGACGTAATCGGGGCCTCCAAATCGACTATCTTCCGCGGCCTTCCACGACGTCAGTAAACAAACGCTGGTATACATCCGGTTTGCAAAGTTGAACGACGAAATGTTTCCACCCCTCGCCTGTGCTCACGACATTGCGTAAGACGCGGAAGCGCCGGATGAAGACGGTCGAGAACATGTAGACGGGATCGAGGTAGCGCAAAACAGGTACCCGTCTGAGAAGCTTTCGGCGATGCCAACGCAGCCGCGTCAGCCTGTTCAGCCGGAGCTGCATAGGCGCCGCCAGGCCCAGCGCGCGGCGAACCTCGAGAAGATGTAGGGCCAGCATGCCGTATTGACGAGCCCTGCGAAATCGAAGCTCTATGTTCTTCCAGTCGATGGAGTCGCTGAATCGGCCCTGGAGCAATACCAGATCGTACATGGCCCGCAGCGGCGGCCAGATGCGCTCGTTGTAGGGATGTTGCATCTGGGAATGCAGGATCAGATGCGTCATGAGGTGCTCGGGGCAAGGAATCCGAACCCGAACACCATTAAAATCGTGCAGCACCGCGCGTTCGGTCACTTCGCGCGCCGGTAACAAAGAGGCACACCGTCCAAGACCGAGACTGTGGTGAAGCTCAATAGAAACGGACCCGGGCCGGCGCAAAGGCGGATAATGATGGCGGAATCGGCCGAATTGGTCCTCATCCTCCCGCGCAAAGCCGTTCTGCATAAGGATTTCGGCCGCATCCTTTAGCCGCGCTTCTGGAACAAGAAGGTCGAGGTCCATCAAATAGCGCCGGCCCGGATTCCGGTAGACACCAGTCGCCAGATACGCCACGCCTTTCAGCAGAACAGGTTCGATTCCGATTTCGTTCAGAAGCCCAGCGGCGATTTCGAGTTCCTCGAAAATGGCTCGGTTACGATCACGGCTGAGAAATTCGACGGCGGACAGAAATTCGGACACGTCCGGGGGAGCGTCCGGTACCGCCCCGGCCAGAGCGGGCAATACCATCTCCTGGCTGGCCGCTTGAAACAGGCGCTCCCAGTTCCAGCGAGCGTCGTTTCTCAGCGCGCGCGCGCCGTCGCTATTGCAACGGAGACATTCGCACAGAAACTGATGATAGAAGCTCTGCACCGTTTTGCGCGTTAGCGCAGCAAAGATTCGCGAGCGCGCGACCTAGTCGCCGGCCACGGCAATACAATCAGCGTCCGCCGTCTTTCCCACTTGCGCGGAAATCCAGGCGTAGGTCTTTTTAAGCCCCTCACGCAAAGGACGCGATGGCTTCCACCCGAGCTTTTCCGCAATCAGGCGATTGTCGGAATTCCGGCCACGCACGCCGAGCGGGCCCTCAATATGGCGGATCGAGAGCTTCTTTCCAGCGATTTGCATTGCGAGCTCGGCGAGTTGATTGATGGTGACCATCTCCTCCGAGCCAATATTCACCGGACCGCTGAAATCGGAGTCCATGAGCCGCCGCACGCCTTCCACGCACTCGTCAATGTAGAGGAAGGACCTGGTCTGACACCCGTCGCCCCAAATCTCGATCTCTCCGCCGTTTTTGGTTTCCGCCACCTTTCGGCAAAGCGCGGCTGGCGCTTTTTCTTTTCCTCCCGTCCATGTGCCCTGTGGCCCAAAGATATTGTGGAAGCGGGCGATGCGAACCGCGACGCCGTAATTTCGCATGTAGGAGAGATAGAGTCTCTCGCTGAACAGCTTTTCCCATCCGTATTCGCTGTCGGGAGCCGCAGGATAGGCCGAGTCCTCCGAGCATTTCGGGTTATCGGGATCGGTCTGGTTATAGGCGGGATACATGCAAGCCGAAGAAGAGTAGAAAAACCTGCTCACCCCGGCGCGATAGCCGTACTCGAGAATGTTCAGATTGATAGTCGCGGAGTTGTGCATCACGGCGGCATCGTGTTCGCCCGTGAAGATGTAGCCGGCGCCCCCCATATCGGCGGCGAGCTGATAGACTTCGTCGATGCCGTCGATCGCAGCTCGTGCGATGTCCTGATCGCAGAGATCGCCGAGAATGAATTCATCGGTCGGCAGTTCGGTGTATTCGTGGCGTTTGATGTCCGCGCCGCGCACCCAGAAGCCTTCGGCTTTTAACCTCTTAACAAGATGGCCGCCGATGAAACCGCCGGCACCGCAAACCAGGATCTTTTTGTTTTTCATATAGAACGCTATTTTAGCGTCAATATGCCCCCTTCTGCACTCGACACAGCCTTTACGGTGCGCACCATATGTATGCATCGACCAGTTCCGAACATAGTATTCGTCAAGCGAGACACGTTCCCGATACGTCGTGTTGTTACAACCAGAGACTTGCCAGAGTCCTGTGATTCCGGGTCGAACGTGCTTAGAGGATCGATCGAGTGCCATTTCTTCTCGATAGCGTTTGCCACAACGCGATTGCCAAAAGTACTCAAATGGACACCATCCAGTGTCAGTTCTTGCAATCGGATTCGAGTTTCGAATGCAGTCAGATCCACCAATGGTACGTGCCGTTCTTGAGCCCAACCGACAAGCTGATCGGAAGCCGAGTGCTGAACTCCATCCGCGACGTTCCTGCGAAATGCTATGAAAACGATACTCATCCGGGCATGGCCGGCAATTACAGTCGATCGAAACTCATCAAGGTAGCGCAGGTTTTGGGCAATTTGCGATCTATCGATCTCTATAGTTGTTCCAGCGTCTTCACGCACTCTCTGGGCGAGGATTTTAGGCTTTATTAGTCGCGCCCAAACTTCACACCAAGCACAGGCATATTTATGACTCGGAAGGTCTCCTTCGACTCTATCCACACTGCTGCTGCGCTGCGAAAGATCTCCGCTATTGAGCACGAGGAGAACCAAATCTGACCGGAAAATGCCGCGGGACTTCACATAATTCGTTTCGTTTGCAATCGCCCAGGCACTCGCCGACGCATTTAGTGTCTCGACCGGCTGATGAAGCATGTTTGGCAACTCCTGGCCTAGGAGGCTTGCAAAGATCTGATTTTGCCCCACTCGGCTGGTCCCGTAGAGAACGGAGTCTCCTACCAGCAGCATTCGGTAGTGTCCGGGCGCCTTCCGGGGCGACACAGGTCCCGATCGCATGCCGAACTGGTTAATATCGACTGCTCTTCCGAAGCGCATTTTATGTTGATTAGGCGAGATGACATACCCACAGGCAGGATCGGGAGTGACCGTAACTGGATCGCCCAATCCGAATTTCCACCGAAGCCCGATTTCGGATCCGATTAAGCACAGAAACGCCGCACCGGTGAGCCAGAGGGCTTTTCCGCGCATTCTAATATGCCCCTTCCGCGCTCCAAACCGCCTTTATTGTTCGGACTAAAATATACGCGTCCAGCCATATAGACCAGTTGCGAACGTAGTATTCGTCAAGCGAGACACGTTCCTGATAGGTCGTGTTGTTACGGCCCGAGACCTGCCAGAGGCCTGTGATTCCAGGTCGAACGCGCGTGTAGAGATCGTATCCGCGGCCGTACTTCGATACTTCTGCTGCGACGATGGGACGAGGACCCACCAGACTCATGTGGCCGAGCAGCACGTTGACAAGCTGCGGTAGTTCATCCAGACTGCAGCGCCGCAGAAATTTTCCGACCGGGGTTACGCGAGGGTCGTTTCGGAGCTTATGATCACGCTGCCAAGCTGCCAACTCGTCGGGGTGGTTTTGAAAACACTCGAGCAGGATAGAATCGCCGTTCTGAAACATCGTTCGGAATTTTAGAGCGTTGAAGCTTCCGCCCTCCCGGCCGTGACGACTGTGTCCGTACAGCACAGGCCCGCGTGAAGTCAGCCTAATGCCGAGGCCAATTAGAGCAAAAAGAGGAGAAAGCAATATCAGGATCGGAATAGTCAACAATAGGTCCAATGCACGCTTCACGAACTGGGCGCTTTGGTGGAACAGCCGTTGCGGAACTTCGAGGCCGATCTCGCCTCCAATCTCGCGCGCAGTTATCCCAAGGCTGCAAACGCCCGGCAGGTCCGGGACAAGAAGAACATGGCGATAGCCTTTGCAGCACTCCTGGATCATCTGCTGTAACGCTACTTCCGGTTTTTGGGTCATCGCGACGATGGCATAGTGGGCACTCACAGCCGGTAACTCGGAGAAATGGTCGGGCACAATGGCAGTGATACGCACTCCCAATCGCCTATCCTTTAGCGTCCGGACTACTCTCCCGGCCGCCGCTCCGGAACCAAACACCACGGCCGGAACTCCCCACCAGGCGCTTCGCGCTAGTAACGTTCTGCCGATGTATCTGGCAAACAGGACTGCCGGAGCGCCGAGCGCCCAGATCGTCATGACAATCGAACGCGAATAGGACTGGGCATTGTGCCACAGAAACGTGGTACATAGCACGAGAAGAAGTACGATGCTTACACAGTGGAATATGCGGCGGATCTCTTCGGCGGGATGTAGTAAAACCCCTGGATAGAGACCTTGGATCGAAAAAGCCAAAACGAATAGGACAACGCCCGGGAACAGTTCTACATAAAAGCGGAAATCCCCAGGTGTAATGAGATGACGGCCAATAACGGCAACCCAGTACAGGCAAGATAACGCAATAACATCAATAGCCAGTATGGAAAGCGATGTACACCACGCCGGCGCGTGAAAAACCAGCGGAGTAGTAATTATGGATGAAGGAGCAAGAGCTGATTTGGCTCCCATTTTGACCTCGCAGATAATTTTGGAATCTAAACGGGAACTGCTGAAACAGACGAGTTCCATTCAAATGGCGGCTGTATGTAAAAAAAACCAGTACCTGCATGCTGTCACGTTTAGCGTCATCGTATTCGGCGCCGAAAGTCGCTGACAACATCGTTGCTGTGGAATGTTATCGGGTACCTGCTTCCCGTTATAGCCGTAAACGGTGTAAGGAATTCCCGTGACTACGGTTTTACGAGGAACGAGAGACAGCCGTGCAATTCCACGCCACTGTGAGGCGGGTCCGTAAGGCAGCCGCATCGAAACACACAAACAGGCATCTTGAAATATCTGCTGTATTCCTGAGCGAGAATGTCACCGGACAGTTTTGACGCACCGAAGAGCGAATGTGTCGATTGATCGATGCGCATGTCTTCGTCGATGCCGTCGTACCGAGTCGTGTCAGCGTAATCGAAGCGCTTTTCCATTTCTAGGAAACTTCAGTTCGTTCGCCGCATCGCCGCAAAAGTGACGAGCCTCCTCAAGAAGACTGAGCGTACCGATCGCGTTTACTTCAAAATCGACGTCCGGGATATCCTTCGCTTTGTTGTGCGAGGGCTGCGCGGCGCAATATGGATGATCGCGCCGAACCGTGTTCCCTTGAAAAGATCTTCGATGGTTTGGCGGTCACGGATGTCAATATCCCTATGCTCGAATCTTCAGCCAGACTTAAGACGGTGAAGATTCCAGAGAGTATCACCGGCTGGGCCGAAAAACGAGGCGCGCATGTTGTTGTCAAGCCCGACAACACTGTGACCTTGCCGGTCAAAATATTCCACCGCTTCGGAGCCGATCAGGCCGCTGCTCCCGGCTATCAAAGTACGCAAATTCAGTATCCCTATGTGGTCGCCGCGCCAGGTCGATGCAGCGTGAAACGCGTTGAACAATCGAGTCCATTTCAAAATTGGACTCGGCGAATAATCTGCCTCGTCGGCCGATCTCAGCCCGTTCTTCGGAATTCTTTGAGAGCATGGCTAGACAGTTAGTCACGAATTGTGCCTCATCGCCAGGATTGCTGGAAATGCCTGCGCCTATCTTGCCGACGATTAATGCCGCTTGATTATCTCTAGGGATCGATAGAACCAAGGGCTTAGCTCCACAAAGGTACGTCCAAATCTTGGAGGGTACAGAATAAGCACCCGCGTCTGGCTCCAGCAATGCAACACACACGTCCGCGGCACCGAGAACATCGGGCAGTAGAGCCGCGCTCACGAAAGGATGCATAAATAAATTCGTCACCCGGCTCTCTTTGGCCTGCTTTGCGAGCCAATTGGCCCCCGTTCCTTCTGCTACAACCGCGACAGTGACATCCGCCTCATCCTTTAACGCTTCACATAGAGCGAGTAGGTACGGGGGGTTGTGCTTCATTCCAAGATTGCCGGTATACAGTACAACCCGCTGTGTAGACAGACCTACCGAACGGGACCAATCGTTGTCCTTTGGACGCAATGGAATGCGGTTGATGGGTGCCCAATTGTGAATGACGCTGATCTGGCTTTCTGAAATGCCAGTCGATAGCACGTAGGGACAGAATTCGTCAGTGATCGAAATCACGTGAGAGCTCTGCCTTAGTAATCGGTTTTCGAGGATTGTGTAGTATTTGCCTACGAGGCGGCCGAATATTGGTATCCGCTTCTGCAAGATGCTTCGCATGGCCATGCCGCGAAGATCCTGAAGCCAGAATAGAAAAGGCCTCTGGCGCTCGCGGCACCACTTCGCTATTTGCGCTTGAACGTCCAGCGGATTGTTCGCGCCGATCACCACGTCCGGATTGAGTGTGTCCAGTTGTTTTACCGTCGCCCGTGCTGTCTGGATATCATTCCTTTGGCGGGCGAAGAAGTGGTCGCCCGGGGCTGTCGGTTTAATGCCCAAACCACGGACTAAGCCCCCCGAGGCCAGTTCGTTTACGTCCGCAACCTCGGTGTTCCTTCCAAGTTGGGCCGTTCCGAAGAGATAGCTCATACGGCCAAGTCGGGGCGGCCAGTTTCTCACCAGATCGAAGAGAAAGTGGTAGTTGCCGTAATCGATAAGGCATATATGCTGCCCGGAATACAGACGCGGATCGGGTGTCTTCTGTGTTTCAGAGAACAACTCTGCTTGGTCGGCGTCGTGCATGGTTAGTATATCGCTTCGTTGTCAGAGCGATCTTAGCGAGAGAGTGGAACTAGCATAGTGGGTCAGCAGCTAGGGCGTCGGTGCTGGAGGTTTGTTGCTATCGAAATGGGGAAATGCTGCCGGTGCGTGCGAAATCTCCACTTGTGATACTCCTTTATTTGGTGAGCCGAACGGCTAGACTTTCGTGATATGTACCCGTGTGCGTCTCTCAAATACGAATTGTTCTCGCTTGTTGTCTGCAACGAAGTCATCGGTAGCTTTTCTGCAATCGGACCAAACATCATAATCGTCGAGGACGATCACACCCCCGGAAACTAACCGAGGCACGATACGAAAAAGGCATGTAGATACCGAGTCATACCAATCGCAATCTATGTGAGCCGCCGCAACACACTCCGCCCCGGTGAGGGTCTCTTCAAAAAGCCCTTTTACCAGCCTTGCAGTGTCAGTTGACGGCTGAGCTTGAAACGGATGGCCGGCGAAGTCGTGGATGAGATAACGCATAGACGGTCTTGAGGGAAATGTAGATACCTTCCGGGCGCGAACTACGATAAGCTGTCTTTCGCGATTGCCGACAGCTCCAAGCGCCGATCTCGCTACAAACTGTTCAGTTGCCGGTTGATTACGACAACACGACGCAGCGCAAAAACCCAATGAGAAAGTCCCAGCAGCACGACACACCAAAGTGCAATCCGGCGATCTACCGCAAAAAGCACGAACACCAGAAGGAAATTCCCGTACTCACGAAGGTGAGAAATGATGGCCTCCGATAAGTACCGTTTCAAACCCTGGCTGGAAAGCACCCTGTCAAAAGACTTTTTCTGGTATCCATCTATCGTTTCGCGATAACGGAGTGCATGCACGCTGACAGCGTAATTTATTAAGTTGCCCACTGCGGCGCAGAATGCAACCTGCTCAAGCCAGTTTTGGAACGAATACCCGCCCCCGTACGCAACGATCACCTTTATGAGCAAAAGAGTAAGGAAGGCAGACTTGAAGACGTCTAAGGATGAATCGAGCCAGTACCCGCGTTCGGAGCGCATGTTGGCGACAAAGGCCAGCTGACCGTCAGCGCAATCAAAAACGTGAGCGATATTGAGAAGAACGTAGGTCAGGACAATCGCGTAAACATTGCGCGATGCGGCCATGAAATAGGCGAGGGCGGCAAAGTTCAATAATGCGCCTGTTACCGTAAGCTGGTTCGGCGTCCATCCCAGCCGGAGCGCTATCCAGGTCACGAAACCCGCAGCGCCATAATAGATCTGGAACCAAACATTTTCGGGCTTTTTCGACGATTTGATAATCGTCAAAAGTGACGGGTGAGATTCGGGCCATACTGAAGCAGTCGAACGCAACATTACTGTCTTGAAAGCTCGCCGTATCTTATATCTATATGACTTGTCAGTTTGCGAGCACCCGGGGCGCAGAGGGAGAGGAGACTGCGTTCGGCTCTATAGGGACGAGCGGGGCATCTTTTCGTATATCAAAGTTGGCGCCGGTGGAAGTTGTTCCAAGAATGTGGATGATTTCTTCTGCAACCCTTTTCGGATCCAGCAAAGTCGATAAAGGCTCGACTCCAAACACACGCTCTCTCATTGCCGTATTCGTTCGCTGCGGGCTCACTACGTTTAGCCGAAACTGCGGATATTCTTCTGCCGCCGTTTGAATGAGATTAATCAGGGCAGCCTTTGAGGACCCGTAGGCCGAAAATCCGGCGCGCCCCCGCGAGTAATTGCCGGATCCCACTACAAGAAAATGCCCTCCAAGCCGGAGTAAGGTACGAAGTTGTTGCAGAATCAGAAAGACGCCTTTAAGGTTTACGGAAAACGTGTGGTCCCAGTCTTCCTCCGTATAGTTCTCTATCGATTCGAGAACAAGAAAGCCTGGTGCATAAACGATCGCATCAAACTGTTGTCCGGCATCAGTTAATTGTTTTAGAAATGCCACCAGTGAGCGTTTTGATGAAACGTCTACCCCAGGAACTGTCGTCCTCCCCACCGAGAGCACCTCTGATCCCTTACCACTCAGTAACGTGGCCAAACTGCCACCAATCCCTTGAGTTCCGCCGATAATAAGAGTTTTTTCCAAA
The DNA here is from genome assembly GCA_963722935.1 of uncultured Acidobacteriaceae bacterium. GTDB lineage: Bacteria > Acidobacteriota > Terriglobia > Bryobacterales > Bryobacteraceae > Bog-105. The sequence goes on from CAVROY010000008.1 coordinate 1,985,120, forward strand.
TTGCTGCACGGGGATTCACATCTTCTTGTTTCGGCCAACCTCGCAACTTGGAATATCCTTTCAAGGAGGTAAAGGTCATCAAGATGCGTTAGTTTCATGTTGGCGCGCTCGCCGAGTACAATCTTGACCGGAATGCCGAGTTTAATGACGAGAGTGCAATCGTCTGTAGCATCGTCCACTCCTTCAATCGCCGCGCGCTCATGTGCCCTCAGAAGGACGGGTCGAGCGAAGCCTTGCGGAGTCTGCCCAAGCATCATTTGGTCGCGTTTTGGAATGTGGTCTACGAGGTCCCCCGCTCTGACCACGACCGTGTCCGGCGACGGTATGCAAACATCGACAGCATCGTAGAAGTTAAGTTCATCAATCACCTGTTCGACTAGCCCCGTCGACAAGAGCGGTCGGGCTCCGTCGTGAATAAGAACATGCGTCGCATGCGGGCAACTGCAAACTCCGCAAAAAGAAGACTCCTGGCGGCTTGTTCCTCCGGGCACAACCGACAGCCGCGCATCGTTCAGCTTAGCCACGATTTCAAGACTCTGAGACAAAAAAGACGGATTTGCTACCACGATAATTTGATCGAGCCGCGTAGACCTGCAAAACGCCAAAAGTGTATGCTCTAGTACTGTTTTACCCCCAATCTTCAGAAACTGTTTTGGGATCTCAAGCCTGGTTCGAACCCCTGAACCGGCAAAGAGAAGTATGGCCGCTACACGCATTAAGAACTCCTTGTGTGATGGGAAACCGGTGTCTGCCTAGGCTCCGATAAATGTCTCAACGACTTCTTTCCGAAACGGCGCTAGCACATGACGCAGTCCGGCCGGGTTCCCCCGAGTAGCCATTCGTATACAGAGCGCATCGCTTCCCCACTCCGTGCCCAGTCATATCGCGAGCGGGCGAGCAGCCGCGCCGATTCGCTCAACGCCTGCAGTCGAGCTCCACTCAGCGACAGGCACTCACAAAGGGCTTCGGATAGTGTCGGAACCTCGGGCGAGATAACGTATCCAGCTCCGGATTCGGCAACGCCGCCGATATTGCAGGCTCGAGTGATGATGACGGGCAGACCGATCGATAACGCCTCTAGAACGGCAACGCTCATCCCTTCCGAGTAGGAAGGGAGACAGAATGCGGTAGCAATCGACAGCGCCTGGAGTTTGAAATCGCCGTTCAGCACTCCGCAGAACGTGACGCTGTTCTGGATTTTGGATTGGGAGACGATCTCTCTCGCGATTGCACCCGTGTTTTCACAATCCGATCCTGCGATCAGCAGATGCGCGTCCGAGTGGCGCCGAATGACTTCCGGCCAGGCGCGCAAGAGGTCGAGAATTCCCTTTTTGCGATGAATCCGGCCCATGAAGAGGGTGATGCGCTTGTCTTTAAGTTGTGGGAAATGTCCCAGCAGCTCCGAGGTCTCGACCGGTTCGAGGGGATGGACGCCATTCGGCACAATTGCAATGGGGTTGTTCAATCCGAACGCGCGATAGTCCTTCGCCTCCTGCTCGCTCAACGCGCGGAGACAGCCCGAGCGCGAAAGCGAGCGGCGTTCAAACAAAGTAGAGTACACCTGCTTTTTCAGCCGCTTATTTGCCAGCTCCCACTTTTCCAACATGCCGTGCGCTGAAGAAACGATGGGTTTGCGAAGCTCGCGCGCGACCTGGGTGACGGCTAGGGAATGAGGCAGCCAGATACCGTGTACGTGACAAACGTCAGCTTTGGAGATGGCGGTCCTCAATGCACTTCTGAGCTGCACGTCCGAAAAAGGTCTCGGCCGCCGTTCGACAATTACCTGCGCAGAATCGGGGATATCCTTGTGCCGCTCGAATTCGCCAGCGTCGCAAACCGCCAGGAGATTCGACTGCCATCCGGAGCAATCTTGAACTGCGCTCGCCAGAGCGGCTGCGGCAGGTCCAACACCGCCGAAGCGCGGCTCGATATGAGGCCAGATATCTAGAACGCAACAGAGCTGCGAGCTCTTTCGCGGAGATTCAAACAAATCTTGGTTTACTTCGAGAGACGCGGTTTTCATCATGCCATCGTTGGCTGTGTGTTGCCGGGTTTGCTCCCAGGTATGACTGACTCGCTATGCAGCGTTGGGCGCTTCGTCACTTCTAAGAAAGACGAAATCACTCTGTAGGAGACGCCCCGTGCGATCATCTCGAAATCCTGGTGTTATATCCCAGGGTTCAAATCCACGCGTTCGAATGAACTCGTACACTTCGTGAAATAACGGCTGTCCCGTGTAGAGAGGCGCGAACGTCAGCTCGATTTTAATGCCGGCGATCCTATGGAGAGCTGCGGACGCACCCTCCAGAATCGCTTTCTCAGTGCCCTGGGTATCGAGCTTCAAAAAAAATCTATTCTCGGCAATCTGTAGGGAAGCGAGGACGTCGTCAAGCCTCCGCACGTCTACTGGTATGGAGCCGATTTCGGCGCTGTGCGGAGCTGCTTCTATCTGAAGAGATTCCATTGGTAAGAGCGAACTGCTAATACTGTTTGCAGCTACGTGGAGTAGAGCGGTTGAGGATTCTTTTCCAAGTGCAACGGCTGGCCCTATGGTCCACCTAGCATGCGCCGCAGCTGCGCGAAGCAGCTCTGCGCGAGCATCGGGGAAAGGCTCAAAAGATAAAATGCGGCCTTTATAACCGGACCGGAACAAATTGCTTGCGAATTGGCCAACATTCGCGCCGACGTCAACCACCAAAGGTATCCTGCGTTGCTCCAGGAACAACGCCAGCACTTCGCTCTCGTCAAAGAGCCTTCCAATGCGCCGTACATCGATCCCGAACTTGCGACCATGACGCCGAAGTTTGGTCCGTAACTTCTCCTTGTGTTGGAGCATTCCTCGAGCCTAATGTGCTGTCTGGCGTGCAGCCATCCAGGTTGAAATTGCGGAGAGCATGCGGTCTGCGTTCAAATCCGGTGAAACATCATGCGCCAGCGAACGCGACGCCATGCCATGCCTGCGAGCGAGATCGGGAGAGGCCGTGTAGTACGTCATCGCGCTTGCGAGCTCGGATTCGCTGCCCGCTTTGACACGAAATCCGTTGTGGCCGGGAATTACTAAATGCCTGGCGGCTCCGCACCGGTCACTCGCGATAACGCCAAGGCCTCCGGCCACTCCCTCGCTAATTGCGAGTCCCCAACCGTCATAGCGGCTTGGAAGAACCAACACCTCCGCGCTTGCCACGATGCCGCGGATCTTTTCTGGCTTAACCGATCCTCTAAACAAAACTTGGCCTGTTATTCCGAGCCGCTCTGCCATGCGACCATATTTTCGATCTTTGGTGTCATTGCCGACCAGCATCAGGACCCAATCGGGCGAGTTTGGCAACACTCGCCGGGCAGCTTTTAATAGAATGTCGATCCCTTTTCGCTGAATGAGCAGACCGAGGAACAGGAACGCGCGCCTGCCGGCGATCAGACCTGACGTTTCGGGGTCCGGCTCGGCTGGCTTATCCCATACTGCCGTGACATAGGGAACGTATGCGACACTTGACCGGCTGATTCCCCGCCGCACAAAATCATCCTCTGCCTGCGAGCCAATCGCGAATGATCCGATTGCATAACGCGACACCATCCGCGTCCACCAGAGTTTCACCGGAAGGCGAGCGTACCACTTAAATCCGGGGCTCGAACTTTCCGACCAATCGGCCCAGGGTATGCCGTGCGCACTTAAATGCCTGGCTAAGTCTCTTTGGAACGGGGCGCCGTAGCCGGGTACGATATGGATTCGATTTCGCCAATCCGGTACTGCTTGTAACGCCTCGTCGAGACTCGAGCATCGGAATTCGCGGTCAGTGAGTTGCGGCTGATTGTCCCACCCAAGCGCGATCCGCTTCGGCAATAGTTGTGCGAAATAGACCGTTCGCAGATCGCATTTTTTGTCTAATGCCGCAACAAACTCACGTTGATAGTGATTCGGATGGGGCGTCCAGAGGCACAGCTTTGGCGCCTGCCGCCGAGCTTCGAACTGCTCTACGGCCGATCGGGATGCGATCTGTTCGGTATCGGTTAGTTGAAGAGACACAATGTCACCGCCGCTGCAGGATCCTTATCCTGCCCCCGCCAGGGTCAGCTTTTGTCTACGGTAAAGCCGGTATTATTGGCTACATTCACGCTTGGGCTATTCTGAACGACGATCGCGCTAGGAATGGTCGAAGTGTTCCCAAGGACTGCCGAGTCCGTTATTTGGGATAAGATAATGGCCCGCGGCGGATTGCCCGAATCCCACTTCGTCCACGTCCTGCCGATTCGATTGTTCTCGATCGTGAGGTGCTCGACGGACCGGCACGAAATGGCAGCCGTTGGACACGTCTCGAAGAAGTTGTCGCTTATTTTGACACCGCTGGCTTGCGCGTTCGGCACGGGTTTCCGTTGGGAAAAGTAAGGATTCGTATCGACCGTGATGGATCCTTCCTGCGCTTTGAAGCCATAATGGCAGCCCACGAAATGATTACCCTGAATGGTGACGTTGCGAGTCAGCGGGCCTTCGCCTTCGGGATTGGGTGCCAACAGAATGGCGGCTGACGTCGAATTCTGAAAGAAACAATTCGTAATTTGAGCCTTACTATGAACCAGAACGTTGCGGGCGCGGTTTCCCAGGAATCTACAGTTTGTAATTTGCACCGTGGGCGAGAACTCTGGATCTACCACAAGTGCGCCATCCAGATCGGAAGGGTTACCGCTCTCCGGCTGCACATGGAAGGCCGCGCCTTGAGCTGGTACCAGGCGTGCGTGCGTCACGGCGTGCATATCGCGTGGGTCGATCACCTCCAGACGATCGCTCGGCTTGACCGGTACCGCTTCTCCCGGATTGATAGCAGCGCCCGAACCTTTTACAACAGCGGGTATTCCGGCTGTGGGATCGTTCTTCAAGCGCAGCATTCGCGCGTAGATGTTGATCGCATCGTCGCCCATGCCCTGAAACGTGCAGTTCCGGACTGTGAAGGAACCACTACAGCTTGTGCAATGCATCCCATCGGCGAGTGTCGATAATAGCCGATTACTTCCGGCGGGCATCCCTATGGTCATTCCGTCAAAGAGGAGGTCTTTGGAGGTAGCAATAACAAACCCCATCGAGTGGCTGGAGTACAGATTCAAATTCCGCACGGTGACATTCTGCGAGTCTTTGATTCCTAACGCTTCGCCGCTCTGTTTGAACCGCAGGACCAGGACTGTCCCGACTGGAATCGTTTTCGGATTCTTGAATTGTATCCTCAGATCCGATGTTCCTGTGGCCTGCACGCTGGCTACGTCCTTCCCGTAAATCTCAATGGGATTCTGGGCGTAATTTCTAATCGACCGGTCATACGCCCCAAGCGCTGTTAACTCAGTCTGCGGAGGTACTGGGAAGCCTGAATCGACTCTCAGAATGAACCAGTCCGGGCCCGAAGCGCTAACTGTGCCTTGCGTGAACGGAAGCGGGTCGTAATCGATCGCGAGGTCGTGGACATTCACATTCGAACAACCGTTGAGGTAGATAGTACGGCCGCTTGAGCTATTCAGAAGCGTTGAGCCACCGCCGTCAATCTCCAGATTCGGCCATTGATTGAACTCCATGGCAGTGTTTAACCTGTATATCCCGCGTGGAAACACGAGTGTTTGGGATCGCGTTGCCTTCATAGTGACTATGGCTTTTCGAATTGCGGGCGTCGAGTCGCTCCGGCCGGATGGATCGGCGCCGTAAGTGGCGACTGAAACCGGCGAGCCGCTCGGGGCCATTTGACCCTGACCGAGATTTGCCGAAAGGGCGGCCGTAGCTGCTAGAAAGGTTCGTCGATTCATTTTAGAGACGTATTCTCCTCAGCTAGATTGCAGCCGTGACGCAGCGGGTCGGCGCTCAATAGGGAGTCTAGGCAAGGCTTGCGGCCATCCGCGTTGCGGTCACTCGCTGATGCGCTCTTTGCTAACGAGGTCGGGCGATTTTTCACTTCAACCTGAGTGCGATTGTGGTTTCTTGAGGGAAAAGTAGCCCGGGGCTCCAGCCTGTGAAACGACGGACCATGTAGAATTCGCTACTTTCCAGCAAGCGGTCTACCTCGTAAAGATCGCCATGCGTTGTGCGGTCCTTGTCAGTATTGTCTACGAGGAGGGTTCCACCTATCTTTAAGCGGTCCCGCGCAATGTGGAAGCAGGCAAGGCGCTGAGACCCGTCTATCACGATTAGATCGAAATACCGTTCGGGGAAGTCCTCGATCTTACGAAAATAGGTGTCGCCCGAGAGCAGGTAGACATGGGCCGATTTGACACGCCTTTTTATGGTTTCGAACCAGATTGGGTTGTCTTCGACCGAGTGAACCTCGCCGCAGTGACTGTCAAACCAAAGTGTGGACATACCGCTGCCCCATTCAAATACTCGAGCCTGGGAGGAGAGCTTTCTGCTGAGCTGTCGATAAGCACCTGCGGCTATCCAGGGCCGGCGCACTCTCCGCCCGGTTGCGATCCTTAAAGCCGCAGTAACGATGGACGTAAGGCAGTCCCCAACGTCGGCTGAAGAGCGCAGGGCTAGGTTTCCCTTTTCGTCGTGAAGCCTTGATTTTCTGTGGGCCGAGGCGCGAAATAGCTTCGTGACTACATTTCTCGTTTTTGACACTGGGACGCTCGGTATCGACTGCATTTGGATATTGTGTTTTGAGAAGCTAGCAAGCGGCAAGAGCTTTTGTCGCTACGGAAGGCACGCCAGTCAAGGGTGCGTAGCCTCGCCGCATAGTCGGGCGGCTTCGGCGGCAGTTCCCGAATCCGTGGTCAGCGTTGGTGAGGCAGCGGAGTTGTAGGGTCGGCGCGCGTCGGCGAGCGCGCCCTGGCGCGAACTCACGTTGCCGGGTCTCAAGGCGTCTGGACCGGATCGTAGGACGATCGCCGCGGCTTTTTCGCAATAAGCTTTCCAGGTAAACTCAAGCGCTCTTTGACGAGCCGAACGCCCCATTTCGGCCCTCATCTCCGGGTTTGCTCTCAAGTGTTCCAGGCGGTCGGCGATGGCTTCGGAATCGCGAATCGGAACGATAAACCCCTCTACTCCGTCGCGAACGATATCGCCGGGCCCGTGGCTCGTTGTGATTATGGGCAAGCCGCTGGCCATAGCTTCCAGTACAACCAGGGGCATGCCTTCCAGCAGCGTGGGAAGGACGAACACATCCGCATTTCGATAAAGCAAGGGCAATTGAGCATGGGGCAGATTACCGAGATAGGAGAACAAGTCACGGTATGGATTCAGAGCGGCAGGAGTGCCTATGAATCTCCCGGCGATCATCAGCTCGGTACCCGCGCCATGAAAGATTTTGTAGGCGCGCAGAAGATAAGAGATGCCCTTGCGCTGCGTCAATTGGCCTACGAACAAGACGCGGAAGGTGCTATCGGAATCTGGTTCGTCTCTCGGGGAAAACCGCGATGTTTCGCTGCCATACGGAATGACGACGATATGCTTAGCTCCTAATCCTGCTTCAATGAACGACCGGTGGACGAAAGACGAGCCGACAAGAATGGTATCGGCCAATTCGCATTCGCGATCGAGAACCGGGGCCAAGCGAGAGGTTTCGGTCGTGATCGTCGACGCAAATTCCGGCTCTCGCTCCGCTTCTTCGGCCAGCAACCTGCGCGAATAGTGGTGGTGCGCATTGGGATAGTTTAGGATGGTGCGTCCACCGCGCGCCTTTACCCGTTTGAACGCGGGCTCTGCAACGCTGTAGTTGCCGACTACGGTATCCATATTTGCCAGCAGTTCAGCGCCCTTTTGCCCGATTGCGGAAGCGAACTGCTTCGCCATGAAGTGCGAGGCAGTGGCGCTAAAGCTCCCCAGCTTGGATCGAGAGAAGAGAGCTGCCAAGAAATCGTAGAGGACGCCTGCGTCGGTGACTTTGTCAGCGCTCAGGCCCGGACTTAACGGCCTTCTACCGAAAGTCGATGCGTATCGCTGTTTGGCGGCCGGCAGCGAGAGAAGTATTTTTTCCCAAAGCCGCCCTTTGTTCACATAACGGCGCACAAACACGTCGAGAACTCCGCGCCGGCAAAGCTCACCCGCCAGCCTATCCAGTTCGGGATGGCTTGAAGAAACAATACCAATCATGAGAATGCCGCGCCTTTATGCCTTGCGGCGCCAAAAGCGCTGCGCGATCACCAGAGGAAGAAGCGTAAAAAACAGTCTTCCCAAAGTGTCCGTGACGGTTCCTCTCAGCAAGATGACGACAAATCCCGGCACAAAAGCGTACAATAGGACCGCGTTCACATTGTTTGAATTACGCCCGTACCATTTCCAGGTCTGGTTAAAAAGCATTCCGATGCCGAACGCGCCGAGCGCCACGCCGAGAATCCCGCCATACATATAGAAATTCCCGAAGATAGAGTTCGCCGCCGAAGCTCGCGAGTATTGGTAATGCATGGGCCACAAAGCCACGATGAGCCGGTCGCTGATCTCGAGCGGCTTGTTTGGGTACAGCACTCTCGGTATAACTCGAGTAGCGACATCGGTAATCAGCCCGAATGGGTGATATGGAATCCGGCTTGGGACCATCGAGAGTGTATTGGCCAAAGTATCGAACATTTCGTCGTCGCTGCTACTGAAGGTTTTCGCGAGGGCTTGGCCAGGATCTTTCGCGAATTGTCCGGCTACTGCGCTTCTGCTCGTGGTGCGCTGAGAATCCCGGAATTCCCGCATAAAAGAAGACAACACGATCAGGAGGCCAGCCAGAATAACAAGGTTCTTTGCTTTGGGGCGTTGACCCACGTAGAGGTAGTAAATGGCGGCTAAACCCAGAACGAGAGGCAAAAGCCCGCTCCGGCTTCCCTGGGCGGATCCCAAAACAAGAATGGGCAACACGGTTCCTGCCGTAAGGGTTAGAAGATAAGCGCGGCGGAAATGCAGCCAAGCCGCGAAAAAAGTAAAGCTCGCTGGAATAAGAAAATTGATGGAGCCATATAGATAAGTTGTGCTGTGCCGCTGGATGTCGCCCAATTCTTTACTGCGGCCTTTCAGAATGAGAAATAACATCGCAGCGCCGCCGTGCGAATGCAGGAATATTCCATAGACGCCCAAACCGATGAGCGATAGCGCCAGCGCCGCCCGCACCGCACGTTTTCGGCGAAACTCAAACCCGGGCTTGGGAAAGAAGCGGTGAAGAGACGTGCCCAGATTGGAGAGATATCCGATGCTGAAGGCGGTGCAACCCACGAGCGCCGTTAGAAGCGTCGCTTCGAAGTCTCCGGAAATATTGAACCCCAGGTGGTCGTAGTTAGAAGTCACCTGATCCACAATTGGCCGCACCACGAACATTAAGAACAGCGCGGCGGCGGCAGGAGCAATGGGCTCGAAAACGTCAAATGTGCGCCTGGTGAGTAGGACGAGCAGCGGAAAAAGAATAGCGGTCGCAATAGAAGAAATCAAAAGGCCGCGGAGAATCGTTTCCGAGCCGGCAAACGCTGCAGCGACGGCGAGACAGAGGATGAAAAGCACGATCGCGAACTCCGCGGTTGAACCGGCCGTGCGGGCCTTTGGAGGCGCCAGCTGGCGGCTGTAATACGGAGCGGGCGATGAGATGGATGCCATCTTTTGTATTTTCGGGCGCTTACGCTTCTGGCTCGGAGCCTAGCGTCGTGTTTCTCAAGTTTCTTTACCCGAACTCATCGCGTGAAAAATCCTGGACGGCCTTCATTCACAAAAGTTTCGAAAAACCCGATCTCCTGCCCCTGGTCCCACTTACCGGGACCCGCTAAATAATTCTCAGTTCTTAGTCCTTTAACTAAGGACTATGCCTTCTAAATCGCAGCTCGCAGCCAACCGCGCCAACGCGCAAAAAAGTACCGGGCCCCGCACGGACACAGGCCGGGAAAAGGTCTCTCAAAACAGCCGCAAGCACGGTCTTTGCGGCACGTTCAAAGTGCTGGAATGTGAAAGCCAGGCCGAATATGACGACCTGCTCGACCGCTATATGCAAGCCGAACAGCCGGCTGACGATGTGGAACGCGAGCTCGTCGCCAAAATGGTCCGCCACACCTGGACGTCGGAACGCGCCGTTCGCCTTCAGGAAGCCTGCTTCCTGGTCCAGCCGCGCACGGACGAAGACATCGCCAACGGCGAAGAAGGAATCTGCGTGCGCGCCGACGTGGATCTGTACATCCGCTACCAGACGGCCCAGGACCGGGCCTATCAGCGTGCCGCCAGTGAGCTGGCAAAGAGAAGAAAAGAAAGGCGGCAGGCCGAGATTGGCTTTGCTTCGCAGAAACGGGCGCAGGCCCAGGAAGAACGTCGCCAGGAACAGCACGCGCAACGCGCCGAGCTCCATCCCTACAAGGTGGTCACCGCGGAAGTTCGCCTCCAGGAGCAACGAGAACGATTCTTCGCCGCGAATTCCACCGTGTCGGCCCCCGACCCGGCCCCCACCGCCTGAATCACGCCTCAATTCGCTCGCTCCTCACTACAGAACCGCACGCGTCAGTAAGCGGCGGATTATGCCTTCTGCCACGCGCTGCTAGCGTGCCAAAAGCAGTTTCAATTTAGTAAAGCTGAACATGGAGCGGACGAAGTCGCGCGTATCGTCGCTCAAGAGGCGATTGCTGCCGCGAATGACAAAGCACCCCATCCATATGTCGGTGGCCAGAAGCGCCAGCGCCGCCCCGATCATGCCGAGATGCGGCATAAAGAGGTAAGCGACAACTAGGGATGCGGCAGTAGCGAAGAGATATTGCATCGCCAGCCGCTCATGCCGGTTCGCCGCTATGGACACCGCGGAGCTGGTATTCCACATGGAGCTGGCGATGACGACGATGAGCAGGACATTAAAGCACGGAACGTCCATTACAACGCGGCTGCGCGTCCAGACGCGGAAGAGAGCGGGTCCGCCAATAGCAAGTCCTGCGACGGCAAGTATTGCCAGCCAAAACGCCACCTGAACGCAGGAGCGATGGAGTTTCCGCGCCAGGGACCAATTGCGCGCCCCATAGGCGGCTGACAGCTCGGGCCAAGCTGCATTCTTGATTTGATCCAGGATCTGGTACGCGAATCGCGAAAGCGTGCGCATCGGATTGAATGTCGCCACAACGACAGGGCCGAGCACAAGTCCGACTGCAATGGTCATGCCTTGAATGCTCAAGGCGTTTCCAGCGGGAAATGCCATGAAGGCGATGGCCGGGCGCGTGAGTTCCTTCAACCTTGCCAACGATGCATGGGCAAAGCCGAGGCGGATCCACTTCAGCTTACGGGTGAGGAGCATGTAGAGAAGCGCCGTTCCAGCGCCGCGAATGGCGGCTGCCGTCAGTGCCACGTACATCGGCCGCCCATTCAGCGAGAGTGTCAGCAGCATGCCGGTATTCTCGAGCACTCGCATTATGTTAATGCCGGCCGTGCAAAAGGCGTACTGCCCGTCCGACCGGAATGCAGACTGCAAAAGACTCGCTTGCAAGGTGCCCAGGGCGAAGACAGACAGCAGAACCAGAATGATACGCGCCTCTCTCGAGTTGATGGAGGTGATGTGCAGCCATCCGGCGATGGGGACAGTAAGAATGATGCCACAGGCGAGTACCGCAACGAGCACTGAAATCAGCGTCACCAGCAGCCACGCACTCTGAAATGTCTCCAGGGCTCCGTCGCGATCGGAGACGGCTACGCGCATTGCCATATCGTTTCCGGCGACGCTGCCAAATCCCATATCGGTCATCGATAAATAAGTGGGAACGGCGCTCATGATCAGCCATTCTCCATAAAGATGAGCACCCCAGGCGTGCAGGAAGGCGGGAACACTCACCACTTGGACCAAAGCCGTGACTAACGGGCCCAAAGCCGCTGCGCCGAAGCCGGTCATCAGTCGCTTACGAACGCTCATTTAGTTGCTGCCCGCGAAAGCCATTCCTTGTTTGTCCGGGCGCCGTCCTCTCCGCAACGTATGTTGCGGGGTCTCAGGAATGTCGCCGGGTTTCCCCCGTGAATCTCGTATTCGCCCACATCGCGCGTTACCACGCTGCCGCCCGTCACTACCGCACATTCGCCGACAGTAATACCGGGACAGATCACGCTGCGCGCGGCCACCCAGGATCCATTTTTCAGTTCAATGGGTTTCCGGGTGAGCTTCATATTCGGATGCGACCAGTCGTGATTTCCGGTGCATAAGTAGACTTCCTGTGAAACACAAACATGAGAGCCAATGGTCACCGGAGCCAGATTGTCGATCCACAGACCCTCACCCAGCCACGAGTGGTGCCCCACCGAGAGATACCAGGGAAATTTCACTCGGACGCGTGGCTTTATGTAAACGCCTTGACCGATGCGCGCACCGAAACACCGAAGCACAAAGCGCTTGAGACTCGAAATCGGCAACCACTCACTTCTTACCAGTGGCGAACCGATGAAGTACCAGAGCGCTTCAATAACTAGCGGCCGGCCTCTGATCAGCAGCGAGTTATCCGGTTTGGATAAGTTCACCGGCGGATTCATGGAACTCTGCATTTCCTCATGCGGTAGCCGACGCTTGCCACGTAGTTCGCGTGTTGCACGAACAAAAGGCAGGTGTGTATCCGTAAATGTGACGAGCCGAATTAGTTCTTTAGAGCGCTTGACTCGCTGTCACGCGTACGGGTCTTGTAATGGTAATAGGACTTCGAGTAATAGCCATAATAGCCATTAGGCGATTGCTTCGGATCCCAATCATTCAACACGGTGCCGAGCACGCGAATCCTGTCCTCGGAGAATCGCTGGCTGGCAGCAATCATGGCACCTCGGGTAGTCTGGTGCGCCCGGGCAATGAGGATGACGGCATCGGCCAGCCGCCCGATAACGCGGGCGTCGGTCATCTGCAGCATCGGGGGGGTATCGATCAGAACCATGTCGTACCGCTTCCTTAAGGACGCCAGGAGCTCGGGAAGGTTCGGCGAATAAAAGAGGTTCGCGGCAGCGTGTGTCGCCGGTCCGCTGGTGAGGACATCAAGCCCGGGAACTTGTGTTTTCTGGATCAACGGATTGATGAAATCGTCGGATAGAGTTTGCTCTTTGAGCAGATCGCTCAGCCCGTGCTCATTTGTCAAGCCGAATAGGTCGTGGATTCGTGGCCGTCGAAGGTCGGCATCGATAATCAGGACATTGCGCCGGATTTCGGCCATCGCGATTCCCAGATTACTTGTCACGGTCGTTTTCCCGTCACCGGGCGTTGCGCTGGTCAGGACCAGGACCTTGGGTCGGCTGCCGTTTTCCCCGACGAACAGAATGGATGTCAGCGTGGCACGGAAAGCTTCCGCCATGAGGCTCGGTTTGTGTTCCCACGTCATCAGCCCGATCGGTATTTGCCCGTTCGCCTGCGCTGGAGCATCCAGAGCGCCAGTTGGGTTTCCCGATTCGCTAAGTTGGGAGTTGCGTCCGCGCTTACCGAGTTTCTTCTGCCCATCTACGGAAGCGCTGGGGATGGTCCCGAGTTCGGGTAGATTCGTCCAGATCTGAACTTCCCCGGGTTGCTGGAGACTGCGATCGGCGTGTTCGCGAACAAATGCCACGCAAACTCCAAACAACAGTCCCGACATGAGTCCGAGTGGGCCTAGTATCAGATAATTTGGCCAAACCGGTCTGCTGGGCAGCGAAGCGGGATCCACTACATGGACATTGGTTGCGTTTAAGGCCGATGCCATGGACGATTCCTTCAGTTGCAGCAGCATCGTATCGTAGAGCTGGCGATTGCTATCGGCCTCGCGCTTGAGGATGTTGTACTTGACAGCCTTTTCATCGAAGCCCGTGACTTCTCTGGTTTGCGCATCATAGGCGGAAGCAAGCAGCGCTTCCTTACGTCTGGCCTCCTGATAATCGTTGGTGATGCGGTGAACGATCGCATCCCGATCATGATCAAATGCGGCCTGGAGCGCCGATACTTGGGCTTTCGCTTGTTGCAGCTTGCTGTAGTCGGGGCCGTACGTCGCGGATAGCAGGGCGACTTGCGCCCTTACACTTGCGATGGTCGCCGCAGCATCGCGAAGAGCCGCGTCGTTGAGCACATCCGGGAGCGAATCAGGCGGGCTGTTCTTTGCGAGCTCGTAGCGGGACTGCTTGGTGATACGGTCTGCCGTTGCGCGCCCAAGTTGCTCCTGCACTTGCTGCAACTTTTCGGTGGCCACATTCGTGTTGTCATCCGTGAAAATTAGGCCGGAATCCTTGGCATAGGCTTGCAGCTCATCTTCCGAGCGTTCCAGTTTCACTCGTTCCCCTTCGATTTCCCGGGTAAGCCACTGGCCGGTTCTTTGCGTGGTTTGCCAGCGGGATTCGAGTGTTTGCTCTATGAATTCATTGGTGAGATTGTTAGCGAAATCCACGGCAAGTTGCGCATCGCTGGATTTCAGCGTCACCTCGAGCAGCCGTGTGCGTGGCACGACCTGAACTCTGAGGCTCTTTACCAGCTTGTTCAGCAGCTTCTCGCGCGGAGTGAGCGGTATGGGGGGTTCAATGTTGAAAAGTTCTTGCCACCACATGGGCGCTGGGCGGCGCCTGTGCGGAATTAGGGCGTAATCCGGGTCGAGTTTCCGCATAACACGCTCAACTAATGCGTCACTTTGCAGAAGCTGAGCCTGGTTCTCTTCCTCCGATGTATCGAAAGAATAATCCGCCGTGGTGACCGGATTGGTCTGCTTCATATTCATGAAGTCCTCGTTCAAATTGAGGACCTCGACGGACGTCCGGGCCCTATAAATGGGCGTCGAGTAGAATCCGATCAGAATGGCCAAAACCGCCCCGCCGAGTGCGGAGAAGATTAGAGTTTTCTTATAGCGTCGAGCGATCCGCCAGTATTCGAAGAGTCCGCCGGAGCCGGAGGAGTCGTCAGAGCCCTCATAAGTGCTGTAGGGCGCCGGGACGTCAGCATAAGGTCCGCGGGCAGCTCTCGTTTCCGGGCGCCGGATGAGGGCCGTGCCGGCAGATTCAGGTCGATCGAAGTATTGCATCGCGCTTAAAACCTTCCGTAGGTTCCGTACATGGTCATGCCCGTTGCAGCTTGCACGACGGAATCCAGGGTCCGATAAGTTATCGATTTGCTCTTGCTGTTGGGGATGAAAAGGATGTCGTCCGCCTGCAAAGTCACGTCGGTAGTCTTACCCGCCAGCAGTTGCTTGATATTGACCGGAATTTGCGCCCTGGTTTTGGAGCCAGGCACCTCTCGAAGAATGATGGCTCGATCCGCCGCCGCCGTTCTATTGAGCCCTTCCGCTAGAGACAGGACTTGCAACGCGGAGAGCGCGTCATTTTGGCCGAGTTCGAAACCGCCAGGCTTATTAAAGGAGCCGACGGCGTAAACGAACTCACTTCTCGAAACCGTGATGACATCTTCTGGCATAAGGGGGATGTTCGCAGCCGGATCGCTGGCCTTCAGAACCGACCTCATATTGAGCGAGGCGACACTGTACTGACCGCTCGAATCGTTTCGCGCATTCGGCAATGGCACTTTTCCCCATTTCAGTTGACGCGTAATGGTAAGAGTGCTTCCAAGATTGTCTGTAAAACCTCCAGAAACCGAGAGAGCTTCGAACAAGCTCTTGTCTCCTATCAACTGGTGAAGACCGGGGTTATTCACCTCTCCAAAAACCGACACCGGCTGGCTATGAAATTCAGTGACGTTCACAACAACCTGAGGATGCTTCAGAATTTTGCCGGCCAGGTGTTCTTCGATCTCGTGCGCAAGTGCCGGGCCCGAAAAACCGGCAGCCTGAGTGCGGCCCACAAACGGTAGTGTTATATATCCGCTCATATCGATTCGGAAAGTCCTGTCGCCGCTGGGATTAAATTGATCGTCAAGGTCAGGTACGAAGATCGAAATCAGATCTCCCGGGCCAAGTACGTAATCGGGGGACGGAGAATCCGTCGGCACTGTGGTTCCAGCAGCCTGAAGCTGGCGAGTTGGGTCGGAACTTGCGTGCGCGCGGTTGTCGACCGGCTCAACCCGTTGTTGCGTGTATGCGACGGATGCGAGCATCAGAAACGAAATAACAAATAGAGGGCATTTATCCATCGGTCTTACCTGTCAATCCGGACGGTTTGAGCAACGCCCGGCCCAAGCAAATAATCGGAGCTCGATATGGAGAATCTCATAAGTCAGTACCTATCCGTCATCATTTCCGAAGAATTGCGCAGCGCAGGTGTACCAACCGGCGCGGCGGCCGCCGCTGCATTCTGGTTGAGTCTTTTCAACTCCAATGCGACCATCTGCAACCGGCCTTCGAGGTCCGCAACACGGGCTTCTAATGCCTCCTGCGGAACCCTGCTGGGTTGCTGCAGCAGGAGATTGATAGCGACACGCGCCATTTCCGACACGCTGCGGATTCCCTGCGTGAAGCAGATTTCGCGGCATCTGTCGAATTCTCCTGCGGTAAGGCGGAAACTGATCATCCTACTTCTCGGATCAAGGGACATGGAGTACAAGATATTGCGCCAGACTTGGCGCGGTTAAAGGGTTGACACGCAGTCGCGGTCGATTTCGACTGATACAGAGCGCTGGAGCATCGTGACGGAGACGACGAGCCGCCAGTCGGACTTCTTTTTCACGAGAATGCCTTCGACGTCTTTGAGCGAACCGTATGTGACGCGAATCCGCTGGCCTTCTCGCAGGAACGGATGCGGCTCGGGAGCTTCGCCCGATCGCAAGACTGCATGAACGGCTTGGATTTCGTCGTCGGAAACGGGTGCGGGATCGTTACCGAAGCCGACGATAGAAACTACTCCGGGCGTGGTCATAATTGGCAACCGTTGCTTATGGTCGAAGCGGCAAAAAACGTATCCCGGAAACAGCGGAAGTTCGGCGTCTACCACGCGGTCTGACCACCGGCGCCGCGTCCGGTACACCGGCACATACTCTTCATATCCCTTCCCTTTCAGGACAGTCGCTGCGGTACGTTCTTGGTTCGATCGGGTCCTGACGGCGTACCACGGGAACTTTGTTCGGCTGATATCGGTATCCATGCGTTCGGGATTTTCCAACTTGTTCAGGCTATCGGGAATATTGGGTATTAAACTCCATGAGAATTCCTTCAAATCGCCGAAACTAATAACACGTAACCGAATCGATTATTTATCGATTTAAGAAACAACGGCAGGCAAGCTACCGCCCTTTTAGTCACATCCAGGCTTTTGGCCGGACTGTACGAATCACTTACAACAAACTAAGCAGGTTGATTGGCAACTGAGCCGTTGCCGGAACAGGCTACCGCCCTTTTAGTCACGTCCTGTGCTTTTCGCCGGACGGGCGTAACTCACCTGTAATGACTGAATAGACTTGATGGCAACTGGGCCAAGTTGCGGGGAGTAGCTACCGCGCTTTTGTCACGTCCTGGCTTTCGCCGGGAGTGGCACAATCACTAGGACCACTGGGCCGGCGGAATGACAACGGGGCCAGGTTGAGGGTTACTTAGAACCGATTGATTAGGTGCAATACCTCATACATGTGATACCACGTTTACCGCCAAATGCAAATTAATTTCTGCGAAATCAGACGCCGCATAGTACTAAAGCCGTTCTTAACATCAGAAAGACGTGGATTAGGCTTTTTTCCGATCTGTCTGTTTCCAGAATGAAAGAAAACGCAGTGGCCATCCAGTGCCCTGGAAATCGCGCTGCACAGGATGCCCGCTGAGAGCTGCCGCCGGGTTGTCGATGAATAGAATTTGCGCTCGCGTTTTTCCCCATCCATTGCAGATGTGCTGGTAAGCTTCGGACAGGTTTGGCGTCCGGTCCGTGCAGTCATGCGCATCACTGGCTATGAAGTGGACCAGGCCGGCATTCATCAGCGACTCCGCGATGCGGCGGGACGTTCTGCCAAAACGGCCCAAAAAAGATTGCGCGGTCACTTGCACGAGACAGCCGTCTGCGATCCACTGCTTCAGACGATCCGTTGCCGATTGCAACGAGACGTTTCTTTCAGGATGTGTAATGATCGGGTGAATTCTAGCGTTGATTAGTGTTTGCAGTTGTTCCCGGATCACCGATAATCCTAAGAAATCTGGCAATTCGACCAACAGATAGGGACCGTGATTGATCGTGTACCTGGTCGGATGGAGCAGCGCATCTTGCAAATTTTGTGTATTGAGATGGAAATCGCAGCCATAGTGGAGATTGACGATCCCGGCGCTGCGACGCGACAGCTCCCGAAACGCCTCCTCCAGGCGACCCTCGTCAAAGGGGAATTCAGCGTTCACATGAGGGGTTGCGACCAGATCGGTAGTACCCGATGCGGCCGCAAGCTTCAGCATCTCGATGCTCTCCTCGAGCGAGCCTGCCCCGTCATCGACTGCCGGCAGTACGTGGGAATGGATATCGACCATAAAAATACCGCCGGGCCACAGGATGAAAAATCAGAAGAGCACTCCAGCCGAAGCAGATGCCAAGGGAATCGACAACCAAATCGAGCCACTCCAATCGATTGAGATTCAGCTTCGCTTGGATTCCTTCGATCGCGACACAGAACAAGACCAGAAGCACGGCGCGTGACGCTCTGGACCAGGCGGACCGTGCCGTGACAAGACCCAGCACACCGGTTATCAGGAAGACCCAAAAATGGCCTGTCGCATGCCACGGTCCTACGGTTCCGAAGAAGACTTTTATTCTTAGCGGAGCCAGTGAAATGGCGGTGACTGCAATGAGCCACAGCGCTATCCATAAACGCACGCACTCATTGTTACAGATCCTCGAGGCTTCGTGTGAGAATGAACAGCGGCGATGCAAAAGCAGAGTACCAACCCGCAATCGCTCGTAGTCGAGTTCTCCGCATATTTCCTGCGAGCTTTTCTTACCTATTGTCGGCATCGGTGGAATTTCAGCGATTCGCCCGAGGTAAGTGTCCTCGGATTACTGTTCGGAGCTGCCGCCCGCACAGACCTTGTCATACAAAATTTCCGGGTTTTACACGCACATCCGGGGGCAACTCAGTTTTCAGACTCCGGTCAATGGTGCCGAGCCTTCAATTTATCGCATACGCAAACGGCAGCGGACCATGAGCTCGCGTGGCTGGAATGTGTGGGCTGGTTTTCTATTCGGCACGATTCCGCCATCGGACTGCTCGCCTCGGAGATCGAGTTTCACAACGGCTGTTTTCCGAAGGGCAGACATGTAGGCGTCGTCTTTCATCCCGGGCCCGAAGAACTGCTCACAGCCGATTTATATACCAATACCGGGAATTCGGCTCTTTCTGCGACGAATCATTCCCGCTGTTCAGTGTCTTTGTCACTGGCGGTGAGCCCGGCAACAGCATCCGCGCGACCCGTCGTGCAAAAGCAATTCGCCGATGAGTTTTTTCTGCGGGCGTACGATGTCGCCAGCGCGCTAGATCGCGAGGAGAAATGGGCCGAGTGGAAGGATAGGATGAGATCAGTATTGTCGGTGGGCCAGCGCCGGGCCCGGTAACATCACTGCCTAACTCGCGCCCCAGCTACTTGCAGTAAAAGTCCGCAATCCCCTGTACAATCGCGACCTGATGTTCCAGCGGAAGTTCCGGATAGATCGGAAGAGAGAGAACTTCCCGGCATGCGCGTTCTGATTCCGGATAATCGCCAGGTCCATACCCTGGATTCGCAAAGGCCGGCTGCAGGTGAAGCGGTGACGGATAGTAAACTTCTGTCGGTATGCCGCGACTGGTTAGGTATGCGCGGAGCGCATCGCGGTCGCTAGTGCGAACCGTGAACTGATTGAATATATGGTAAGCATAGTCGGGTACGTAGGGAAGAGAAATTCTCTTGTCAATTCCAAAATCGGCAAACAACGTCGCGTACCGATGCGCATTCGCGCGTCGCCCTTCACTCCAGCCGTTCAGATGCGGCAATTTCACGCGTAGGATTGCCGCTTGGAGAGCGTCTAGCCGGCTATTCATTCCAACTATTTCGTAGCTGTATCGTTTTCGGCCGCCGTGTGTGTGCAGTACAGCAAGCCGGTCCGCTAGTGTTTCGTCGTTTGTCGTAACTAACCCGCCATCGCCGGCGCAACCCAGATTTTTCGTCGGGAAAAAGCTAAAACACCCCATCGCTCCGATGTTCCCGGCTCGCGCACCTCGATACTTAGCGCCTATCGCTTGTGCCGCATCCTCGATGACTGCGATCCCCCTGGGCTGGGCGGCGGCCATAATCGGATCCAGATCGGCGGGGCAGCCAAACAGGTGGACGGGAATAATCGCCCGAGTCCGGTTCGTTATCGCTCTCGTGACCGCTTTCGCATCGATATTGAAGGTTTCCGGATCGATATCGACGAACACTGGCTTGGCGCCGACCCGCGCAATAGAACCGACCGTTGCAACGAAAGTGTACGGGGTTGTAATCACCTCGTCACCTGGGCCGATCTCCAGAGCCATTAGAGCAAGCAGCAGCGCATCCGAGCCGGATGCACAAGCAACGGCTGCTTTGCTGGAATTCCAGCTCGCCATTTCTTTTTCGAAGGCTTCCACCTCCGGCCCCAAGATGAAACGCTGGCTCTCCAGTACGTTCAGAACTGCATCTGTAAGCGCACCCTTAATTGTCGCGAACTGCGCTTTGAGGTCCAGGAATGGGATGGTGTCCTTCGAGGCGATCGTTTTCTGATCGATTGATTCAAGAAGCATTGGATGAATTAAGCATACTAGCTATTCGTATTCGCTTGGCCCATTTTGCGGATTTTCAAAGGCCATTCTGACCGTCTTTGGCTTATCTCTGTCGGTCTCATCAGTATCCCGCTGGCGTAAGCCTAATCAGGCGAAGCTGCGCGATCCGACAATTGAGAAACCCGAGCTGCACCGGTCTCCTATTGACCACGCTCATCGGAATCGAAGCGGCTGGTCCGGAACCGTGAACGGCAAAACCTCAGACGCGAACTCGCCCCGCGCATTGAAGCACAATTAAATAAAATGTCCATTGCCGAAAACGTCAGAAACCTCATATGGCTTGTCGAACAAGCAAAATTCCTGGAAGCTTTTCAGCAGTTTTATGCCGAAGATGCAACGATGCAGGAGAACAACGATCCCCCGCGCGTAGGTCTGCCGGCTCTTCTCGAGAGGGAGCAGCAGTTCCTGAATTCCATCCGGGCGATGCACATCCACAGGGCCGACTCCTTTCTAGTGGATGGAAATCGCGCTGCCATCAACTGGATTTTTGAAATCACTGATGGCGAAGGTAAGAGGCGCCGCCTCGATGAAGTCGCGTATCAACTCTGGCGCGATGGCAAAATTATCCGTGAGCGCTTTTATTACGATCCGGCGCAGCGAAAGGTCGAAATTTGATCGTCTGCCCTAATTCCCTTTGTTCCAGATCGAGCGCAGTTTCCATAGCTTCAGTTGCACGTGATCCAATCGGCCGCCCGAGGTGCCAAGTGAAATTCCGGCGCTTGCCGGTTTCGGAAACACCAGGTTCGTCATCGCGAGTTTGCCATTCTGGGCGAAGACTTCAATCGAGCACCGGTCGACAAGAACCTGTAACTGCAAGGGTTCCTTTCCGAGTTTCAGAGGAGCGACAGTTTTGGATGAAAAACGATCGCTGAAATGACCGTTCGCACACTTAGAGCGATCCAGGAATAATTCGCCTTTAACCCCATCATAACTAAGGACTACCTGATCGTCGTCGTCTTCCAGCAACTTCCAGATAACCTGTTTTGCAGCGCCAGGCCGGATCGTCGCCTCCATCTCGAACGTTTGGCTCCGGTACGGCCATTCAGCTAACTTGCGATTCAGATCCGACTCGCTCGAGCCCTCGTACTCAAAAGCGTCTTGGCGAAGGGAGCGCAGGCTATCGATCGGCTGCTGCACCAACACCATCGAGCTGCCGCTTTCCCGCAAGCTGAGTGCTCTCGGTAAAGTCATCGCGCCTCGCCAGGGCGCCGTCGGAACGGCCGCCGCATATTCCCAGTTATTCATCCAGCCGATCATGCGCGGAGCTTTGGCCGCCGGTTCGTTGTTGAACGTCAAAGCACAATAAGAATCGCGTCCATAGTCGAGCCAGTGCGTCTCTTTGGCCGGGTTGTCGTTCCGGAATCGGATTCCATCAAACTCACCCACGAAGTACTGCTCTCCGGAACCGCCGGAAATGTGTCCGGGATTCAAGCCGACCTTCAGTATCCAGCGCATTGCGCCTGCTTTTCCTTCAACGGGCAGGCTATACAAATCCGGACACTCCCAGACGCCGTCCGCCGCGCCCTCCGGTCCGAAGTCGCTGAGGTAATGCCAATTTTTCAAATTGGGCGAGCCGAAGAGCCGAACCTTCTTATCGTTTGCCAGAACCATCGCCATAACCCAGCTCTTGGCTGGTGCGTACCAGAAGACTTTCGGATCGCGCGAATCGCTCCGGCCGAGGTCGAGAACAGGGTTGCCCGAGTATTTCGTCCATGTGCGTCCGTCTTGGCTGAAAGCAAGGTTTTGGGTTTGTCTCTCCGGTGTAGTCGCTGTTTTTGCAGTGAATCCGGTGTAAATGGAAACAATGCAACCACTCTGTGAAAAGGTGCAAAGGCCGCTCGTATTGCGTGAGTCGATAACAGAGCTGCCGGTGAAAATCGCAGCCTTCGTATCCTCCGGAATAGCGACGGGAAGCTGCTTCCAATGCACCAGGTCCGGGCTGACGGCGTGACCCCAGCTCATATGGCCCCAAACGTTGGCGAAAGGATTGTGTTGGAAAAAGAGATGGTAACTTCCGAACGCGTAAACGAGTCCGCACGGGTCGTTCATCCAATGGATCTGCGGAGAAAAATGGAACTGAGGCCGATACGGTTCGTCATAGCGCTCCGCTGTGGCCAAACACAGCACGCTCGTGATCGATAGCAGAACGACATGTGCCGATCTGTTCAAGACGGGCAGAATATCACAAGCTCCGTGCCGCTACGCTCTCGTGACCCGGTAAGCGGGACGGGAGCCCTGCATTCGCGGAATGCGGATCACGGTTAATGACGTTCTCGGCTGGCTGGCTCATAGCATGACCGAGGACGAAATCCTCGATGAGCATCCCGGTCTCGAAAAGAGGATTTCGCTGCCGTGTGCGCTTTCGGTGCAGATATAGCCGACAGCGCATACGCCGCCTGTTGACGCGCGAAGAGTTGGCATCGGAACTGGGACGGCTCACCGGGTTACCTGCCTTCGGAGCCAAGCTCGCGGAGAGCAGTTGGGGCACCGTTCTGAAACCCGCCGCGTTCGCCGGCCGCTTATGTTTCGGCCCCAGTCTGGGACAGCGTGTCCGTTTCACGCGCCCGGATACATGGTTAAGCGCTGCGCTCGCTCCCATGGATTCCCAAACTGCGACCGCTGCCGTAACGCGCCGCTTCCTCTCGGCTTACGGCCCACCACTTATCACGATTTGGCGCGCTGGTGGGGTGGTGCCGGCAGCGTTTCCACTGCCCGGCAATAGATAGGCGCGCTCGGCGAAGAGGTGTGTCCAGTCGATCTGGACGGTGTCGCGGCCTGGATGCTCGTCAAGCACGCCCGCGAACTGCGTCACCTTCCGCCAGATCGGTCGGTGAGTCTGCTGCCCGGCTTCGATCAGTACGTGATCGCCACATCCTGTCACGCCGAGCACCTGCTAGCCGTTACAACCTAAGAAGATCGTCACGAAACACTACTGATAAAACGAATAGTCTTCCGGCTGAGTCCAAAACTTAATCGAACCGTGAGACCGGACATTGAGAAACACGACAGTACAAGGCTGGAACACAACTCGCGCGCTCCCGGCCGTCCCGGGACTAAGCCTTCCTGGAGTTCCGGAGCCAAAACCGCCGTCGGGACAGCCGTCTCGCCGGAAAGCCGAATCTGGTTCACAATCGGCTCCGGCATTTTGAACGAGATCTATTTCCCCGATATCGACTGCGCCAACACGCAAAGCGTCCGCTATCTCGTCGCCGATGGCGACAGCTTCTTCTCGGATGAAGAGCAGGATACCGAGCACTCGGTTCGCTGGATTAGTCCCGGTGTTTCCGCCTTTCTTATTTCGAATCGCTGCAAACAGGGCCGCTATCACATTGAGACCGAGGTGCTCGCGGATCCCGCTCGCGATGTTCTGCTGCTCAATACATCGTTTGAACCCGCGCCCGCCGAAAAGAGTCTTCATCTGTATATATCGATCAATCCGCACATGGGCGACCGGGGCGAAAAGAACGATGCATGGGTTGGCCAGTACAAAGGTCTTCCGATGCTCTTCGCGCAGAGAAACGCATTGGCGCTCGCAGCCGCATGTTCCACCGGTTTCGTTGCAATGAGCTGCGGGTTTGTTGGCACAAGCGACGGCTTCAGCGACATTCAAACTCATAAGCGTATGACCCGCTTCTATACCGAGGCTTTGCAGGGAAACGTCGCTTTGACAGGCGAAATCGATTGGCGCGCCTCTCAAGGGCGATTTCGGATCGCACTCGCTTGCGGAGGTCAGGGCGCTGAAGCCGGACAGCAGGCCCGCGCCGGTCTTCTGCAGGATTTTGCCGCCGTCCGGCGCAAATACATCGAGGGCTGGAATGAGGTCCAGGCACAGTGTATTGACCTGAATGATCGTCCCGCGGACAAACTGGATCTCTATCGCGCCAGTATTGCCGTCATGCGCAGCCACGAATCGAAGCGCTTCCCCGGCGGCTTTGTAGCGAGCCTTTCCATTCCGTGGGGATTCGATCGGGGAGATGAAGCGACCGGCGGCTATCACGTACTCTGGCCGCGCGACATGGCGGAAACGGTACTCGGTCTGCTTGCTTCCGGAGACGCGGAGAGCGCGCGGCGGGCTCTCTTCTATCTCCGCTGCACTCAGGGAAGCGATGGCAACTGGAGCCAGAATATGTGGCTGGATGGTACCGCTCACTGGACTTCCACTCAGATGGACGGCACCAGCTTTTCAATTCTAATTGCGGATGCGCTGAGAAGAAGAGGTCAGCTTGATTCCTGGAAGCCGTGGCCCATGATCAAGGCTGCCGCGGAATTCCTGGTCCAGAATGGTCCGCTCACCGAGGAGGATCGCTGGGAAACCAATCCCGGATATTCGCCGTACACGATGGCAGTAGAAGTGGCCGCTCTCCTGGCCGCCGCCGATTTCGCGGATGCCGAATCGCAACCCGAAATGGCCCAATTCTTGAGAGCTACAGCCGACGCCTGGAACGATGCCATTGACGAGCTGACTTACGCATCCGGAACAAAGCTCGCCAAGAAGTTCGGAGTTGATGGATATTATTTCCGAATCCTGCCTCCGGAAGGTATCTGCGCCAACTCCATCAGTCGAGTAACCACCGAGCTCAAGAATCATGTCAAAAAAGAGCGTCTGCGCCCGGCGGTCGATATTGTCAGCCCGGATGCGCTCGCGCTAGTGAGGTTCGGGTTGCGGCACCCGGACGATCCCAAAATACGGAACACGATAAAGATCATCGATGCGACGCTCAAAACGGAGACGAGCACTGGCCCGGTCTGGCGCCGCTATACGCTCGACGGCTACGGCGAGCACAGCGATGGCAGACCCTTCCACGAGACCGGGCAGGGTCGTGGTTGGCCGCTGTTGGCCGGTCAACGGGCGCATTACGAAATTGCCAGAGGAAACTTTGAGGAGGCGCGAAAATTGCGCGCCGCCGTCGAAGCGCAAACCAGTGAATGCGGAATGATCCCGGAACAAGTCTGGGACGCGCGCGACATTGCCAAACGGCACTTATACAATGGCCATCCCACCGGTTCCGGCATGCCTCTCGCTTGGGCTCACGCCGAATATGTGAAGCTTCTTCGGTCGTTGAAAGACAAAGCGGTGTGGAACATGCCGCCCCAAACCCAACAACGTTACTTAGTCGAAAAAAAAGCTTCTCCCTACCAGATTTGGACCGAAACACAGCAACGAGCGCGCGTGTCGCACGGCAAGAATTTGCGCATCGATTCCCGAACTGCCTTAGCCGTGTACTGGACCCCCGATAAATGGAAAACGCGCCATGAAGCGCCGGCAACCGATTCCCATCTCGGCATCCGATACGCCATACTGCCCATTTCTACGATGAAAAGCGGTACGCGAATACGGTTTCGCTTGCAGCCGCAACAGGACATGCGCAGCAAAATACGAACCTTCGAAATCCAGATCGAATAATCCAGCCGCCAAACCGGAGCGGGAAGCGTAAGCGCGGCTTCAGCCCGTCTGTATGGATTCTGTTTTGCAAGCTCTTGTGGGGCAGGCTTTAGCCTGCGGACGGGCTTCAGCCCGTCTGTATGGATTCTGTTTTGGAAGCTCTTGTGGAGCAGGCTTCAGCCGAGCGTAAGCGACCTTGATCGTTTTTCCGTTCAGACATCGGTCACTTATGCTTGGTTTCGACACTTCTGGCGAAGCGAACAGGAGAGTTCGCCCTGAGAATGAAACATCGTTGCGGACGCTAATTTTGCAACTTGCCACTACATCAACGGCGGCAACCCGACTCGCTTGAGCAAATCCCGGTAAGTCGGATCGGCATGCAGGCTGCGGAGCTTGGGATCGATCCGGAGCGCCAGCATCGAGCTTTCCCGCTGGTCCAGCGCGTGCCGCAGGTACTCGAGAGCGGCTTGCTTCTCACCCAGAAGCGCGCAGGTCTGTGCCAACGAATATGCCGGCACCGACCCTCGAGCGTAAAACTTTTTCTGTGCCTCCAGTGTGTTCTCTAGCGTGCTTTGTTCGCCGCTTGCCTTGAACCCTTTCGTCGCGGCATCGGAAATCGCAAGTCCCTCCGCGTCGCGTGACAAGAGGGCGGTCTCGCGCGCCTCCGAGATGTAGTCCGGATAATCGTCGTTAACCAAGTAAATCGCGCTCAAGTAACGATGGCTCGAAAGAAATCCCGGTTCGGTCGCCTCAATCTGTTTCAGCAATGCGATCGCGTCCTGTTGCCGCCCTGCATAGAAGAGGATCAGGCCCTTATCCGCCAGGATTGGCGTGGAAAGAGGATCCAGTTCCCGCGCCCGTTCGATTTCGCTGAGAGCGTCCGAAAAACGTCCCAGCACCAACAAATATGTTGCGTACCAGTGATGACCCTGGACGTAATTTGAATTGAGCGCAAGAGCGCGCTTGAATTCGCTACCGGCGCTCGCCACGTCCCACGTGCCCCAGAAAGACGCATATGCGAGCGCGCTGTGCGCTTCGGCCGAACTGTCGTCCAACTGCACGGCCCGCTTCGCCGCGGCGATGGCGCGTCCGAAGGCCTCGTGGGGATACATGGAAGTATATTCGGAGAGCAGATTGTAAGAATCGGCGAGGCCCACATAGGCCTGCGGATAAGCGGGATCTCGCACAATGGCCTGAGTGAAATAATCGACTGCCTTGGCTAGCCCGTCCGGAGTTCTTTTATTCCAGTAATACCTTCCTTCCAGATACAAATTGCGCGCTTCCGGATTCGCAATGTGAGCAATCCGGTCCGGCTTCTTCGCCGCCGGCTTGCCAATCGGAAAACGAGCGAGTGCAAAAACAACGAATCCAGTTACCAGAGCCAGCGACGCAATCGCCCAGATCCAACGCTTTCTCGAAGTCGAGCTTTCGGGAAAACTGGTCGCCGGTTGCGGATTCGGCGCTTCCGCCGTCCGGGGTTCGAAACGCGCCGCATAGCCTCCCTTCGGAAGACTGATGACGATCTCATCCGCTGCGCCGAATTTCGTGTAGTATTCCGCCAGCTTAAAGCGAAGTTGCCGCGCTTCCACCCGCACCACCGGGTCAACCCGCGTGTCGTAGCCGTCCTTCCGATCGAATACCTCCACGCCGAGATCCCGCTCTTTCAGAACAGTGTGTCCTTTTAGGGTTTCCTCGACCACATAACGCAAAAATCGGGCCAGCCGGTTGGAGTTCTTGAAGGTCTCGCTCGCGAGAATGGTCTCCAGTTGACGCATCACCCGTTCCGGAGGAACTTCTGAAGGCGAGGCGGGGACAGTCAAAGTACCCATGTGCTTCTCAGTGGACATTCTGATAGCGATGTGCCGGGTTATCTACGTAAAGAGGGTGTAAAACATTTTGTGTAAGAAGCGTTCTCCGAGAATAGGAGAACGGAATGGCAGAAGAACGAAGTGGACTGGAGGCGGCCCTGGATGAGCTGCTGAAGGGCAAGAAGACGGAAGAGATCGTGGGCCCGAATGGGCTGTTGAAGCAGCTGACGAAAGCGCTGCTGGAGCGGGCCATGAATGCTGAGTTGACGCATCACCTCGGCTACGAGAAGGGACAGGCGGAGGGTCGCGGCAGCGGAAACAACCGCAACGGCAACAGTCGCAAGAGGGTGCAGGGCGACTTCGGCCCGGTCGAGATCGCAGTGCCGCGCGACCGCAACGGAAGCTTCGAGCCGCAGATCCTGCCCAAGCACGCGCGTCGTTGGACGGGCTTCGACGACAAGATCGTTTCGATGTATGCGCGCGGCATGAGCACGCGCGACATCGAAGCGCACCTGCGCGAGATTTACGGTGTGGACGTCAGCGCCACGCTGATCAGCCAGGTCACTGAAGAGGTGATGGATGAGGTGCGCGTATGGCAAAGCCGTCCGCTGGAGCCGCTCTACATGATCGTGTATCTGGATGCGTTGGTGGTGAAGATGCGGCATGAGGGCCGGGTGGAGAACCGGGCGGTGTTCGTAGCAATCGGCGTGACCATGGAGGGCTCGAAAGAAGTGCTGGGACTATGGACCAGCGCGACAGAAGGGGCCAAGCTATGGCTACAGATCCTAACCGAGATCCGTAATCGCGGCGTGGCGGACATCCTGATTGCGTGCGTGGACGGGTTGAAGGGCTTCCCGGAAGCAATAGCAACGGTGTACTCGCGCACCGAGGTGCAGCTTTGCATTGTGCACATGGTGCGCAACAGCCTGGCGTATGTGAACTGGAAAGAACGCAAGGCGGTGGCCGAGGATCTGCGCGGTATCTACCGCGCGCCGACGGCCGAAGCGGGAATGGCGGCACTGGACAGCTTCGAAGAGCGCTGGAACAGTAAGTACGCAGCTATCGGCAAGCTGTGGCGCCGGCATTGGGCCGGCATCAGCCCGCAGTTTGCTTACCCGGAAGAGATCCGGCGGGCGATCTATACCACCAACGCGGTCGAATCGCTGCACATGACGTTGCGCAAAGTGATCAAGACCCGGGCGTCATTTCCGAGTGAGGAGTCCGCACTCAAGCTGTTGTACCTGGCTCTACGCAACATTGCGCAACGCTGGCGCGCGGCTCCCAACTGGCGCACATCCCTGAACCATTTTCTGCTGCTGTGGGGTGACCGGATTGAGGCCGCCGGTGCGAGGGCCGACCGTTAACGAAAAGCCTCCGCGCCTCCGGCGCTCCGGCTTCTCGTTAACGAATGAGGAACAGCAACTATCTTAAGATCTAAGAAAAGGAATAAAACTGGAGAACAGCGACTTACACAAAAATCGGGATACTACCTACGTAAATGATAACCACCTGCACCGGGCTTTAGGATCTCAGGCCTAGCGGATTGACCCGCATTCAGTCCCACTCTTCCAAATCTTTCTTTCTTCTGTAGATCCACCGCCTTACCGCCCCCGAGCGCCTCATCCCGCGCACCCGCCCCGCACACTCGATCAAGATACGAGCCGCAACAGTCGGCTCGCTTCCTCACCTATGGCGACCCCCAAACAGATCGCGGCCAATCGCCGCAATGCACAGAAATCCTGTGGCCCAAAGTCCGCTGAGACCAAGGCCAAAGTCTCGCAGAATCCCGTCCTCCACGGCCTCTGTGCGAGGTTTCGCGTCCTCGATGAAGTCGAAAAGCAGGAAAAGTTCGACGCCTTCCTGAAACAACTCATGGAAGACGAACAACCCGTCGGCCAGGCCGAAATCGAACTGGTCGTCAAAATGGCCGAACACACCTGGCTCTCTAAGCGTGCCCTCCGCCTGCAGAACAACTGCTTTGCTCTCGAGCCGAAAACTCCCGCGCAGGTTAAAAGCGGCGAAATCCCCGTCAGCGTCGACGTCCAGCACCTGGAACGCTACGTCCGCTATCACGCTGCCCACGACCGTGCCTATCAACGCGCCTCCACCGAGCTTCAGAAGCGCAAGAAAACACGCCAATTAGCCGAAATTGGGGTTGCTCTGCAGCAGCGCGCTCAGGCCGCCGAATCGCGCCAGGCCGAAAAGCACGAGGTCCTCACCGCCATTGCTAATGTGCGCAAACAACGCGAAGAAATGAAGCTCGCCGACGATCTCGCCAAGCTTCTCCCTCCCGATTTCGACATTTCTTCTCTCAACCAGGCCTTTTCCGCCGCCGCCCCGCACCTCGCTCCGCGCCTACTTAACCGAGATTGACGCAAGCGGTTACCTACGCAAACTCTAGCCCGTAACCTACTTTCATCGAAGCGCTTCCGTGACACATGCTACTGGAGGAGCGCGCCCAAACGCGCTGAATTCAATCGCAGGAATTTCTATGAAATACGTATCATTCGCTCTCTTCTTCTGTGGACTCGCCACCTGTGTATCCGCCGGGTCCATCACCATCAACAATCCGAGCTTCGAAGCCGACGTGCTGACCTGCGCGCCGGGCTGCTCTACAAACGATTCGATTACCGGCTGGACCGGGACGCTATCGCCCGCGACGCACTTTGGTGTATACAAGCCCGGAACGGTATCGTATCCAGCAGGCGTTCCCAACGGGGTCAACGTTGCCTACCTCCTGGAGGACGGGCCCAGCGTTTCGATCTCCCAGACTCTCAGCGCTACCGTCCAGGCCAATGACACGTACACCCTCAACTCGTTTGCGGGCGTGCGCCTCGACAGCAATGTTTTTAATCCTGGCCTCGGATGCTACGGTCTATCGGTCAGTCTGGAAGCAGGCGGCACTGTCCTTGCGGCTGACAACAATTTCCTGAATGCGCCCTGCCCGGCTGCCGGCACCTTCGAGGCGTTAACTCTTTCCTACACGTCCGGCGCCACTCCGGCTCAGTTGGGCGATCCCTTAGAAATCGTCCTGACTGCCGGCGGTTCCGGCTCCCCCTTCGAACCCGCTGAGATCGACTTCGACAACCTTTCCTTAAGTGACACCTTGAGCGGCCCGGTGTCCGGGGCTCCCGAACCTGCTTCGATAGGCACAATGGCGGCTGCCTTGGCCCTCTGCGCTCTAGCGTTCCGGCGCCGGATCGCGGGGTGGTTTTCAGGCGCGCGATAACACGCTGCGACACGAAATCCCGAGCCAACACTCGGGACTCATCCGGCTCGTCGGCAGGCCGGTATAGAATCGTCCATGGCCGACGAGTGAAGATCAATGGACTGGTGGCGCTGCCGATCTTTTCGACCGGCATCTTCTCCGATCTCGGCCATATTCGCGCCGGTTACTTCGGCGCTTCGTGAAAGGATCGCTCATTGTTGTCCCGCGGATCGGTGGAGACCGGTTGGTCCCGCCACAGCCAGCGCATCATCTCAGGCAAAATCGCGCCCCCCATTTTGCCACCGTGCCGGTTCATGCCCCAGGCGTAGTTCACGTCGTAATCCTTCTGCGTAAGAGCCTTCATCAACCGCACGTTCTGATAGAACCAGTCGAGCCTTTCGTCATAGCCTCCGTCCGGTTTCAACCCCCGATGATCGTTGCGGCCATCCTGCAGGAAAATGCGAATCGGCTTTTTCTCCGACTGAAGCACTAGGGCGGCGTAAGCGTCGCCTCCTCGCAGGTTGGTGAAGCTGCCGACGATGCTCAACACCTTATGAAAGCTTTCCGGACGCTCCCACGCGACGGTGAACGCGGCAATCGCTCCGGAACTTTCGCCTCCAATGCCGTGCTGCTCCGGATCTTTCGAAATGTTGTACTGCTTGTAGAGCACAGGTAGTAGTTCATCGGCAATCACTCGCGCGTACCGGTCGTCCAGCGAATTGTATTCCGTTGGACGGTTATTCACATGATCGCCCCATTCGCTAGCGGTGGCTTCCGGTTGATCAGGCCGGCGCCCGGGATTAATGAACACGCCGATCATCACCGGAATCTCGCGACGGTAGATCAGATTGTCCATCACGTTCTGTGCCCGAAGATCGCCGTTCGGTTCCATGAAGGCGTGGCCGTCGTTAAAGATCATCAAGCTTGCGGGCGTGTGCGCATCATACTGGCCGGGAACATAGACCCAATACGTATGGGAGGTGTTGGGGTATGCCTGGCTCGGAAGCGTAAAAGGACCCCGGATTTCTCCCTTCGGAACGCCCTCTTCGACCAGCGAATCGGGACCGAGATGATAATGCACATCGGCATTCGGATTAGGATCGTGCTCTTGCGAGTACACGCAGGCACAGCCTCCGAGAACGGCCACGACGAGCAGCCAAAACAGTTTGGAACCCATTCGCTATCTTCTGCCGGAACGTTCTTCATCATCGCAGCCCGGCAGCAGGTCTCACCCCTTTGCGCCGCGCATGGGCTCTTCCGGTCTTTCTCTTTTCTCCTGCTTTACTCCACGCTAAATGAAGGGCGTGCTCCAGCGTGCCAATATCCACTGCTTTCAGGCGCACGTTAGTGCAGCCTTGCCGTCCCCACGCGCCTTTCACTGGGACAAAGGCCTGAGGATGGGTCTGCATCAGCTCGGCCTGCTGTTCCAACGGAAGCTTCACCATGCCCAAATCCTCATCCGGATAGTGCAGCGTCGCGAAAATCCTTCCGTTAACCCGGAAATCGGGATGCCCCATGTGCGAACTCTCCAATGCCCCGGGAAGTTTCAGTGCGAACCGCCGAAAGTCGTCGCTGGTCATTCAAATGCCTCATTGCTGTGCTGCCATCTCTTGATAAGACATATCTTTGATGTGCGTGGCAATCCACCACTTGTAGCCGAACGGATCCTTGACGCCGGACATGCGATCTCCATAAGGTTGATCTGCCGGCTCCCATAGGCTCTTCGCTCCGGCGGCAATGGCTTGCGCATACATCGCATCGCAATTCTCTGTATAGATGAGCAGGGTTATGGGAGATCCCCCAAAGTGCTCCGCGCTGAAGGCATCCATCTGCGGAGCTTCGTCTGCCATCATGATGATCGAGTCGCCGATCTCAATCTCAGCGTGACCGATGCGGCCCTGGGCATCCGGTATTCGAAACTTCTCTTTGGCGCCGAATGCCTTGGTGTAGAAGGTGATCGCTTCGGCGCACTGCTTGAACATGACGTATGGCTGCACACTGTGATATCCGTCTGGAATGGATTTGGCCTGAGACATCGAATTGGTCCTCACTTTCAATAGCAATTCTTGCGCAGAACCCGGGCCTTCGGATTGTAAGAAATTGACCAGCCCCGTTCCTAGGTCAGCGGAACATGGTTGAGGTGCGGCGTGGCGGCGGCAAGATAGCTGCTCGGAGTCAGACCAGAGAACGATTGAAAATCGTGAATGAAATGTGGCTGATCGTAATAGCCGCACTCGAGCGCAACCTGTGCCCAATCGATCTCTCGTTTGCGGTGAATCGCTTGCAGCGCGTGCTGGAAGCGGCGTACGCGACAGAAGACTTTCGGCGTCAGACCGGTCTGCTGGCGAAACAACTCGATGAACCGCCGCGGGCTCAACCCGATTTGCTCGGTAATCGCCGCGACCCGGCCGTTATGTGCCGATCGCCGGAACTGCTCGAGCGCATACCCTACTGCCGGATGCAATTCCGGAGGCCGGACCAGTTGCTCGAGCAGGCAGCGCTCCAGATTGAGCAGCAGCGACTCGATGCTTGACGCCGCAAGAAGCTGCTCCCGTATTTCGCCCGTTCGTCTGCGCCACAGATCCTGCAGCCCGATAGAGACATTCTCTGCTTCGCAAGCGGGAATGCGAAAGAAAGGAAACGCCCCGCCCGGCGCGAACTGTATACCGGCTACGCGTTCCTGCTGTTCCGTATCGATAGCGAAACAGTTTGAACGCGCACCCGAAAATACCGCATGACCATAGCTGGTGTATCGCGTAAGATTCTGCGCGTCATAAATCCGAATGGGATCGTCCCGCAGGTTAAAGATGATGGCCGGTTCACCATTCGGCAGAAGACGTTCCCTCGAGTGTGTCCGTGGCGCGCCCTCCGAATACCACAAACAATTGACGAGCGCCGAAAGCGGTTCACGTGGAATGTATCTACGACATTGCATAGACAACTCACCTTCACTCTAACCCGGCAATAGCGAGCCCTCTATTGCTCGTAACGGACAAATGCGAACTGAGTGGAATTTGGCGCCCACGAGTTCACGTTGATGGTTCCCTGCCCACCGAAAAATTCCGTCAACGTTTGTGCCGCTTCGCGCTTCACCTTCGCGCCCGGTAACCGCATCATCTGCAGCTTCACGTTCGAATGCCCATTGTGGCCCGCAGTTCCTTTTGGAAACGCGATAAACACGAGCCACTTGCCATCGGGCGAGCAATATGGAAACCAATCCTCCTCATCGTCGCTGTTCGTAACCCTGGTATTCCTCTTGTACTTCGACAAGAGATGTTGTATCGTCTCATGTAGAAGCATAAAGGGACTGCATGCCGAACGACCGCATTGACCTTCCGCAAGGCACGGTGGATCTTTTACTCCTCCGCACGCTCGCTCTGGGACCGCAACATGGATGGGGCATTTCCGAGCGCGTTCAGCAAACCTCGAGCGATCTGCTGCGCATTCAGCAGGGTTCTCTGTATCCGGCCCTCCATCGCCTGGAGCGCCGCGGTTGGATCAAGGCCCGCTGGGGAACCTCCGAGAACAACCGTCGCGCCAAATACTACGAACTCACGAAAGCCGGACGGCAGCAGCTCGAACGCGAAACAGACACTTGGAAGAAGCTGACAGCCGCCATGGCGCAAGTGCTCGGTATGGCTTAGTGAGGGCACCATGCTCAACGATTTGTTCCTTCGTGTCCGCTCACTGTTTTGGCGGAAAACGGTCGAAACGGAATTGGACGAGGAACTGCACTTTCACCGCGCCCAACAATTTGAAAAGTATTTGGCGTCTGGCCTGACCGAGGCCGAAGCGCTGCAGCGCGTAGGCATTCAGTTTGGGGGGCTCGCCCAAGTGAAGGAGGAATGCCGGGACGCGCGCGGAGTAAGAATGATGGAAACTTTCTTCCAGGACATTCGCTATGGACTGCGAATGTTGCGCGGATCTCCCGGATTCACTGCGGTCGCACTGCTTACGCTCGCCCTCGGCATCGGCGCAAACGCGGCGATATTTTCGATTCTTTACGGCGTGTTGCTTCGCCCGCTGCCTTACCGGGATGCTTCCCGATTGATCGTGCTCCATGAGACGACGCCTAAAGTTGGGAAGGTCAGCGTTTCCTATCCGGATTTTCTGGACTGGCGTGCACACCACGGCGCCTTCTCGGATATGGCGGTGGTAAACAGCGTCGGGTTTAATCTCTCGGGCATCAATCAACCGGAAAGCATCACCGGCCAGGCTGTTTCTCCGAATTTCCTTTCCACTCTGGGTATGCACCCTTTCCTTGGACGCGACTTCGACATCTCGGAGGAAAAGTCCGGCGCGGCGCGCGTGGCAATGTTGAGCTATTCGCTCTGGCAATCGCATTTCGGCGGTGATCGCAACGCGGTGGGTCGCACGATGGAACTCGACGGTCACGGCTTTACCATTATTGGCGTACTCCCGCCCGATTTTCGCTGGATCGAGAAAACGGATCTCTTGGAGCCAATTGGCGCGTGGGCCACCCCCGACTCTGAATTCAATGATCGAGGGGCGCGCGGCGACGCGGTTGTGATTGGACGATTGGCTCCGCACGTCGGGTTTGGTCAGGCACGCGTAGAAATGCAAGGCATTGCCGCGCGCCTGGCAAAGACCTATCCCGCCACAAACGATCAATTCGGAGTAGCGCTACAGCCGATTCGCGAGGTATTCGTCAACGAAATACGCCGGGCGATTTTAATCCTCTTCGGCGCGGTCACGTTTGTGCTCTTCATCGCGTGCGCGAACGTAGCGAACCTGTTTCTGATGCGCGGTGCCGACCGCACTAAGGAGATGGCGGTACGTATCGCCATCGGCGCTACCCGCGGCCGCGTGATCGTTCAGATGCTGGCGGAAAGCCTGGTCTTAACAGCGCTCGGCGGTGTGACGGGTTTGACGCTTGCGTTCGCGGCGATTCGCGGCGCTACACGTCTGATACCTGCCAGTATGCTTGCGGGCGCGAGCATCGATCTGAATGGCCCTGTGCTGCTCTTTGTCGCGGTCGTGGTAGCGTTGTGCGCGTTCACTTTCGGGCTTGTTCCCGCTTTGCATTCGACCAAGGCCGATGTGCAGTCGGAGCTGAAAGAGAATGGCAGGACCTCGAGCGCGGGCAAGGGGCCGAATCGCTGGCGCGGCGTCCTCGTCATCGCGGAAGTTTCTCTTGCACTGATTCTCCTGGTTGGCGCGGGTCTGATGATGAAGAGCCTCGATCGCCTCCTTGCGGTGAATGCAGGCGTTCGGACCGAGCGCGTACTCACGATGCAAATGAGTCTTCGGACCCAGCAATACGATAAAGATCCCACGATCCTGAATTTCTGGGATCAAGTCCTCCGTCGTGTGCGCGAGCTGCCTGGCATCCAGGCGGCGGCACTCGGTACCGGAGTTCCGTTGACGGACGATCATTCGCGCTCTGATATCACCATCGAAGGGATGGCGCTGCTCAAGCCGGGGAGTTTTCCCCATCCCGACGTTCACATCGTCAGTCCGGCATATGTGAGCGCACTCGGCGTTCGGCTCTTGCGTGGCCGCGCCTTTACCGAGATGGACAACGAGAATGCTCCCCGTGTAGGAATGATCAACGCGCAGACAGCCCAGCAGTTTTTTGCCGCGCGCGATCCCATCGGCAGGCGCTTTATGTTCGGCCATTTGTCACCGAACCACACGCCCCAATGGATCACGATCGTAGGAGTGGTCGGAGACACGAAGCTTTACGGTCTTGCGAATCCCTCTCGTCTGGAAATATATGTTCCTTTCCACCAGAGCGCTGCCGGTTCCATGACGCTGGTGCTGAAATCGGCAATCGATCCTGGTGCCCTGGTATCCGAAATTCGCCGCGCGATCGCTTCCATCGACAAGGATCAGCCCATTTCGGCGATTGCGACGATGGAACAGCTCGTCGACGATTCCGTTTCGACGCGGCGTATGACTTTCATCGTTCTCGGATGCTTCAGTACACTGGCGCTCGCTCTATCGGCGATTGGAATTTACGGTGTGATTTCCTACTCCGTCGCGCAGCGCACTCAGGAAATTGGGATTCGTATGGCGCTGGGCGCGCAACCTCGAGACGTGTTGCGCATGGTTATCGCGCAAGGAGCGAAAATGGCGGGTGCCGGGGTCCTGATCGGCATCGTTGCCTCATTCTGTCTCACGCGATTGATGACAAATCTCCTTTTTTCGGTTAGCTCTGCCGATCCGTCCACGTTCGCGGCAGTCACTATTGCGCTCACGTTGGTCGCCTTGCTGGCTTCCTTCATCCCTGCCCGGCGCACGTTGCGCGTCGATCCGATGAGCGCGTTGCGTTGCGAATAGCTTATTCCTGCCGCAGCGCCACCAGCGGGTCGATTTTCGAGGCGCGGCGCGCGGGGATGTAACTGGCCAGCAAAGCGGCGCCGGCGAGAATCACAGTGCACGCCAGAAAAGTGATCCAATCGAGCGTCACGATCCCATACAGCAGAGCGTGCATGAAATCCATAAGGGCGAAAGCGGCGGGAAGGCCGATGGCCAGGCCCAGCGCAGTCAATTGGAGTGTGCGGCCCAATGTCAAGCGGAGGACGTCGCGAGCATTCGCCCCTAGGGCCATTCGGACACCGAAGTCGTGGGTGCGTTGCACGACGAAATATGAAATGACCGCGAAAATCCCGGTTGCGGCGAGGAGCAGCGCAATTACCGCATACAGGCTCATGGTGTTGGCGGAGGCTCGCACGCCCGAGGTTTCTTCGAAGATGTCGCGCTCCATGCTCTTGAGCTGATAAACAGGCAGATCGCGATCGATCTCGTGAATGGCGGCGCGGGCGGCGCTGGCGAGTTGCATGGGATCGTTCGTGGTGCGAAGCGAAAAATGGACGGCGCGCGGCGGCATCTGGGTATACGGTACGTAAGCGGCCAACACCGGGCGTTTGGTCAGCCAGTCCTGGATCGTGTCGCCGGAAATCCCGACGATGGTCCGCCACGGCGCCTCGGAATTGCCGAGCCGGATGCGGCGGCCGATAGCGTCGGCATGCGGCCAATATTGCCGGGCGAGGGCAGCACTGACGACCACAGCCGGGAGCGAATCGGAGCGATCGTTCCTGGACAGGAAACGGCCGGCCAAACGCGGAATTCTCAGAGAGTCCCAGTAGCCGGGGCTGACGATTCTCAGCTCAGGGCGCAACTCACCAGGTCGAAGCTCGGGACGGCCTTCGATCGAGAAATGTTCAACCGCGGGACCATACGAGAGCAGACCGGCTACGCGAGCGCCGGGAAGTGCGGCAAGACTGTCGAGCGCGCGATCATAGAATGCGACTTTGCCCGCGTCGGTTGTAGACTGAGCCGCGGGCAGAGTGACATCGAAGGTCAACACGTTCCTGGGATCGTATCCGTAGTAGCCGTTGAGTAATTCCTGAAAGCTCTTGATCATGAAACCGGCTCCAACGAGGAGCACAAGGGCAAGCGCAATTTCCGAGACGATCAGCGTCGATTGCAGACGGCTGCGCGTCGACCCTGCGGCAGTCGTCCGGCCGCCCTCGCGCAGCGCCAGATTCAGATCGCGTCGGGAGCGTTGACGCAGAAGCTGCAGCACGGCGGGCGCGCAGCAGAGGACTCCGGCGATGAGTGAAAGGGCAAGAGAGAATACGATCACGTTGAAATCGATGCGCATGTTCCGCATTCCGGCGACCCACATATAGACCTGAGCCGGAATGGTCGCCTTCACGTAGTCGAGATTCCAGCTTGCGAGCATCAATCCCAGCACGCCGCCGAGCAGGGCGATGAGGACGCACTCACACAGCAGTTGACGCGCAATTTGGGCCTTGCTCGCGCCAAGCGCGGCACGGACCGCGATCTCTTTTCCGCGGCTCGCGGCGCGCACGAGCTGGAGATTAGCGACATTGGCGCAGGCAAGCAAGAGAACAAATGCGGCCGAACCCATCAGAGTGGAAACGAAATGACTCGTGACACCGTTCGTGAGCGAGCGCAAGGAATCGACCGTCATTCCTCGCGTTTCGTTTGTGCACGGATATTGCCGGGCGAGGCGCCGGCCGATCAGTTCGGCTTCGGCGCTGGCTTCAGACGCAGAGACATGCGGTTTCAGCAGACCCAGCACGTGCAGATAGTGAACCGAGCGCTGCGCCTGTTCCGGCGGCGTCATGGCGAGAGGCGCCCAAACATCGGTCGAGAGCGGATAATCGAAATCCCGCTGCATGACGCCCACAATAGTGTAGCGGCGGCCGCCGAGCGACACAGATTCGCCCAGCACGGCGGGCGAAGCGGCGAGTTGATGACGCCAGAAACCCTGACTGACAACCACCACTCCCGAATGCGCGGGTTGCGCCTCGCCTGCCGAAAAAGTTCGACCGAGAGCGGCGCCCGAGCCGAGCACAGCGAAGAAAGCGGGCGATACGAGAGCGCCCTGAATCGGCTCGGGATTGCCTACACCTGTGAGATTCACCGCCCAAGACTGATAGGCAGCGACTTGCTCAAACGAGCGGTTTTGGCGAGCGAAATCGATAAAATCTGCCGGAGCAACCGCATCGGAACGCGTATGAACCGTTTCCGAGACGGCCATGATCCGTTCCAGGTGCGGGTACGGCAAGGGATGAAGCACCAGCGCGTCGATGGAGATGAAACAGGAGATATTTACGCCGATCCCCAGCGCGAGCGCGAGGACCGCGATAGCAGTTGCGGCGGGACTCTTCAACAGGACGCGCACGCCGTAGCGCAGGTCGTTGATCAGATTGCTCACGGAACGAAAAAGAGCAGCAATTTGTTGGCCGGGCGTTTTCGCGCCGATTCTGCTTAACTTTGAACGGGAAAACTCAAAGAAAACAAGGAATCTGTGCGGTTCCGGGACTCCCACTGTCCGAAGCTGGCGTATGATTTGCTAAGCGGGTGAGTGGCGAGGCTGTTGGCAATGATCGGATTCATAAAACGCAGATATGAAAAACGAGGGCGTCGGGCCAGCGCTCTGGGACACCTGGAATTCCAGGTAATGGAGATTCTTTGGACGCAAGGCGAGAGCAATGTGCGGGACGTGGCGCAGAGCCTTCAACGGCCACTGGCGTACACCACAGTTATGACCACGCTCGACCGGCTATTCAAGAAGGGTTTGCTGGCTCGTAGAAAAATGGAACGCGCGTTCCTCTACGCCCCGCTGCTGACGCGCGCGGAATGGGACCAACGAGAAGCGGATGACTGGGTGGCCGGCTTTCTGGCTGGCGCGCAATCTTCAGGAGAACTGCTGGTGTCGTGCTTTGTGGATGCCATTGGAACTCATGATGAAAAGCTGCTGACCGAACTCGAGCGGAAGATCAAGCTCAAGCGGAAAGAGCTGTCGAAACGGGGGTCAGCATGATGCTGCCCTACGCTTTCCGATTGATTTGCCTCTCGCTGGCCTGCTTTTTCCTGGTTCATCTGGCATTGGGCTTGTTGGCGCAGGTGACGACGCAGACCGCGGTTCGATTGGCGGAAAAACAAAGGCCTGCTGCCGCGGCACGTTTGCTGCTGGCGCTTCGTTTCACCCCGCCCGCGCTTGCAGCCATGGCCGTATCGGCTGTCTGCGTCCCGAGTTTCTTGCGATTCGAACCGCTAAATGTTGCCGAGCCTGTGGGATGGTTCTGTCTCATGGCAGCCGGGCTTTGCGTAATTGTGTTCGCGATCTCCATGGCACGTGCCGCACGGGCAGTCGGGCGCTCTTTGAAGTACGTTGACCGTTGCAGACGCGTGGCGCGAACGTTCGATACCGGGCGAGGTGAGTGGCCGGCGCTCGTCGTGGAAGGATCGGCCATTCGCGTTCTACTGGCCGGAGTGTTGCGTCCGCGGGTGATTCTTTCCTCTCGTGTGCTGGCGAGTTTGTCCGGCGCGGAATTCGATGTAGTCTTGCGGCACGAATACGCGCACCGAAGATCGCACGACAATCTGAAGCGGCTTTTCCTGGTTGCCATTCCGGGATTGCTGCCGTTCCTCAGTGGGTTCGCCGCGCTGGAACAGGCGTGGGTGCGTTTCTCTGAGTGGGCGGCAGACGATCGGGCGACCGCGGGAGATGTGGAGCGGTCTCTTGCGCTCGCGGCGGCGCTGGTGCGCCTTTCGCGCCTAGGGCAAACGGCTACCGGACCATTACTCAGCACATCGCTTCTGGATAGCAGCTCGGATCTGGCGGCGCGGGTGGAACGCCTCTTGAACATGCGATCGAGAGCACCCGAACCGCGAGCTACGGGATGGCCGGGGAGAATATCGGTTGCGCTAGTCACGCTCAGCGTAGCAGCGCTTTTTCTACTGGGCGACGGAACACTGGCGGCGGCCCATGCCGCGCTGGAACAGTTGATTCGCTGAGCCGTTACTCCTGGCGCAAGGCCTTCATCGGATCCACCCGGCTCGCACGGCGCGCCGGTACAAAACTCGCGAACAGAGCGGCGACGACGAGAATTGGAATCGTAATAGCGAATGTCGATGCTTCGGTAGGCTGCATTCCTTGTACCAGGCGCTCCAATGCTCGCCCCGCTGCCGCGGCGCCACCTATCCCGATGACAACGCCCATGAAAATCATTCCAAGACTCTGTCGAAGCACAAGCTGCATGACATCGCGAGCCGTTGCCCCCAGCGCCATCCGCACACCGATCTCCGGTACGCGCTGGCCGGTTAGGTAGGCGAGCACACCATAAATGCCAATGCACGCCAGCAGCAGAGCCAAACCGGCGAAGATGCCGAACAACATTAAAAGAAAGCGTTGCCGGGCGAGCGAGTCGCTTGCGAGCTGCTCCATCGTGCGCACCTCATACAGCACTTGATCGTTGGCAGCTCCACGGACTTGGCGACGTAGTGGTTCGACCACAGTCAATGGCGTGACGCCGGTGCGCACGGCAATCGACATGAGTTCGGACCATCGGCGCAGAAATCGATCCGGGACCTGCGCGAAAGGATAGTAGAATTGTGCGCGCACCTGCGCTTGATCGTCGCCGGCGAGCCCCCAGTGCCGGACATGGCCCACCACACCCAGCACTCTAAGCGGAGTCGAACCCATATCGGGAACCCAGAGTCGCTTTCCTACCGCCTGCTGTCCGTGGAAGGCGTGTTGCGCTAGAACCTCATCGATCACGACAACCAGCTCATTGCCCATGCGATCGTGATCATCGAAGAATCGGCCTTCGAGTAGCGGGATGCCCATGACCTTCAAATAGTCCGGCGTCACGCTCGTCGCCAACGCGATGGGCTGTTGGTTCTCCGGAGGTACGGCCGCTGTAGTCCAGTAGCCGAGTTGGTTATTGCCGTCGCGCATCGGTACGGTATCGACAATCGCAACGGACTCGATGCCCGGTACGCGGCGCGCGCGATCCAGCACGTCTTGCCAGGCTGCGCGTATATGCCCAGGATATGGAAGCGTGGCCGGGGAAAGTGCCATCCGGGCGATCAACACGTTCCGCACATTCAGGCCTGGGTTCAGCGATGAGGCCTTCAAAAGCGTCCGTCCCAGCATTCCAGCGGCGACCAACAGCACCACCGCAACTGCGATCTCCGATACGACGAAACCGCTGTGCATACGACGCGAGCTTTCCGCAATGGTTCGCGCTCCCGCGCGGAGCGTTTGTTCCAGATGGCGTGCAGGAGCGCGAAAGGCTGGCGCCAGTCCGAAAAGAAGGCCGCTCGCGAGAGACGCCATTAACGCAAACAGCAGAACACGCCAATCGAGCTGGACCTCTTCGGCACGCGGCAAAGTGCCCGGCCAGAACGTCAGAAAAGGGCGAATGCCAACGGCTGCAAGCAGAACACCAAGCGCGCCTCCGCCAAGCCCCAATACGGCGCTCTCGGTCAGGCATTGACGGATTAAGCGGTTCCGCGCGGCCCCTAGCGCCACCCGCATCGCGAGTTCGCGCTCGCGGGAAACGGCGCGCGCCAGCAGCAGGCTCGCTACATTGGCACATGCGATCAGCAGCACCAGGCTGACAGCACCCAGCAGCAACCAAAGCGTGGACCGGACATCGCCGATAACCGGACGAAGCGGCGGCGCGGTGAATGTGCGGTCCTTATTCGTGTCCGGGTACTGCCCGGCCAGACGGCTCCCGATCATTGCCAGCTCCGTCTGCGCTTGAGCCAGCGTCACACCCGGACGCAAGCGCGCGATCGCGCCAACCGGATGCGGCCGGCGACTCTGCATGTAGCTCGCCGTGTTTTGAGCAATGGGTGTATACAGATCGGCCTCGTCTCCGTCTAAGCGAACACCTGCCGGCGCGACGCCGATTACGGTGTACCGCTTTTCGTTCAGAACCAGCGCTGTGCCGAGAACCGCAGGATTGCCGCCAAATCGGCGCTGCCACAAACTGTAGCTCAGGATCACCACGGGTGTGCCGTTCGGACGGTTTTCTTCTGGCAGGAACGTGCGCCCCCGAAACAACGGAACGCGCAGGACGGAAAACAGATTGGGTGAAGCTTCGAATTGTAGAACGTATTCGGCTTCTCCTGGCTCGCTCAGCGTGCCTGGGCTGTAAAGCCAGCCTGCCAGATCGAGCGACCGGCTCTGGCGCTGGCAATCGAGAAAGTCAAAATAGGCAAGATTCTGCTCGCCATACAGAGCTGTGTTCCAGGTTTGCGTGTGTCCGTGCACCGCGACCAGCCTGCTCGGCTCAGGATACGGCAGCGGCTTCAGCAATACACCGTCGATGACGGTGAACATGACGGTGGTCGCTCCGATGCCGAGGGCCAATGTCGATAGAGCGACCGCCGCAAACCCCGGCTTCTGCCGCAACGTGCGAAGCGCATAACGGAAATCCTGCCAGAAGTCCTGCAGCCAACGTGTGCCACGAACATCGCGACATGTCTCTTTCACCTGCTCCGGGCCGCCGAGAGCAAGCCTGGCTTGTCGTCGAGCTTCCCCGGGATCATGACCGCGAGCGATGAGATCGGCCGCGTGCTGGTCCATATGAAAGCGCAGCTCCTTTTCGAGCCGCTCTTCCATTTGCGCTCGACGCCACAAGCGATGCCACCACGTCATTTCGCACCTCCTCTGCCTTCTCGTATGCCTCCGGCTTCTACATGTTTAACACAGGCTGCCGTTGCGTGGCGATAGCCTCTAATTACGATCCGTGGTAGTACCTTCCGCGCCGCTGTAGCCTGTGTGTTTACGAATGCGCCCAGGCAGACTTTTCTTGACCACGTGGCTATTGGCGGCCGCTGTCGTTTTCGGACAAACGCCCGATACCGCAACGATTCAAGGGCAAGTAACGGACCAGAGCCATGCGGGCGTGGGCAATGTTCAGGTCAAAGTCGTGAATGGGTTGACCGGCTTGAGCAGAACCGCGCAAACTGACCGTTCCGGAAAATATTCGTTTGCCGGGTTGCCGGTCGCGGGCAGTTACACGATCACCGCCAATAAGCCCGGATTTGCCGGAGCGCAGCTTAGCGACATGGTGCTTCAAGGGAGCACAACGGCTGAGGTGAATCTGCGGCTCACTGTGGCGGCAGCCCAGACGCAAATCACTGTGACTGGCGCAGCGGGTGAAGTGCGATCGGACGAGCCGCAGCTTGGCGACCGGCTCGGCGCGCGGCAAATGGAAGAGACGCCGCTGCCTGATCGTAAGATTACCTATCTGCCGCTTTTGAATGCGGCGAACCGGCCGGCGATTAATCAGGGCGATGTCTTTATGAATGAGGACCTGTTCACTACCAACGGAGCGGGACGGCGTCAGACCTGGTTTGAGATCGATGGCAGCACCGGGAACGATAGCTGGGGACGTCAGACGATTTTTACCAATGTGCCGCTCGCCGCGGTGCAAGAGATGGATGTGTTGACGAATGCCTTTTCGGCCGAGTATGGCGGCAGCACA
Organism: uncultured Acidobacteriaceae bacterium; assembly: GCA_963722935.1. Classification (GTDB taxonomy): domain Bacteria; phylum Acidobacteriota; class Terriglobia; order Bryobacterales; family Bryobacteraceae; genus Bog-105. Next base: position 2,029,864 of record CAVROY010000008.1, read on the forward strand.
GGAAGTGTGGTGAACATCGTTACCAAGAGCGGCGGCAACGATTTTCACGGCGAGGCGCTGTATGTGGGCCGGCCATCGGTGAGCGAGGCGAAACTTTCCGGATTTAGTTCGACGAATGCGACAAGTGGCAACGATCTGACGAACGACACGTTGAATCAGGAGGCGTTGTCGTTGTCCGGCCCGATAGGGCACGACCGGCGCACGCAATTTTTTGCCGCGGGCGAGTACAGCATCGAAAATCGCGCGTCGCCGGTGACTTCACCAATCGCGCCGGGGAATTTCATTGGCCACTATCGCGACTGGCTCGGGTTTTTGCGCATCGATCATGAATTCAGCGACCGGAACAGCCTATTTTTCCGCAGCGACGTGGATGGATTTTACGATACGAATCCGAATGGGACGGTGGGCGGCAACAGCCTCCCGACAGTCGATCGCATTTTCCGGCGTCGCACGTACGCGGAAGAGCTGGGCGAAACAGCGGTTCTGAAACCAAACCTGATTAATAATCTACGCGTGCAGTTTCAACTCGCGTCGCCAATCACGGAGTTCGATCCGGTGATCGACAGCACACAGTATTCGATTCCGATCTCGAGCGGCGGCACATTCACGTCCGGCACTTCGCAATCCGCTTTATTAATCAATCGGCAATATGAAGCGACGGACACGGTGGCGGCGGTGTGGGGAAAACACCAGATACGGTTCGGCGCGGACATGATTTTTGCGCGCAACGGCGGCAACAGCAAAGAATTCGGCGGCCCGATTTACCTCGGTCAGTTCGTGTATAAAACGTGCACACTCGCGCCGGCGGTTTGCGAAAGCTCCACGTATCTGGACAACATTGCAAATGTGCAGACCTACACCCAGAGCTACGGCAATGCGCAATACACCGTAAATGACACGCTCTGGGCGTTATTTGTGCAGGACGACTATCACGTGCGACCGGATCTGACGGTAAATCTGGGGCTGCGGTATGAGCAGCAGACGTTCACGGATTCGCGCAACAACTTCGCGCCGCGCGTGGGGTTTCGCATACGATTGGCTCGGAAAGGGGAAAACCGTATTTCGCGGTAGCTTTGGCATCTACTATTCGCAGATAGTGGATAACTCGCAGGCCAATTACGCCCTCACGGGACCAACGGGCGTGTTTAACTACTCGGCTACACCCGGACAGATAGGATTTCCATCTAGCATTGCCGCAGCGCCGCTCCCGGCATTTCCCGCGGAAGCAGTTGCACCTCTCCGAAGTCTTTACATCCGGCCTGGTGACGGCGCGTACTTAAATCAGTTCTTCCCGGCATCTACGCTGATCGGCTATCCCAATCGGTTACTGAATCCGTATTCGGAGCAATGGACATTCGGCATCGAGCAGAAACTGGCGCCGGGGTGGATACTAGCTGTGGATTACGTTGGTTCGCACACGCTGAAGATCAATCGCCCGTTGGATGTAGACCCGCCGGCTCCGTTTAGCCGCACAGCTCCGAGGCAGACACGCTCCGCTCAGGCGGCGAACTGCACACGGCCTTATTGGATTTGGTGGTACGCGCAAAATAATCTGACGTGCAATCCGGTGCGCGCGACAAATCCTCAACCACCCTATTCGGTGATTCAGAGCGATGTGAATGACGGCTACGCGTACTACGACGCGCTGGACGTCAATCTAACTCACAGCTTCAGCCAGCGTTTGTCGATCCTGCTGAGTTACACCTGGTCACACGCGATCGATAACGTCGATCCGGACATTCCGAGCCAGAATCCGAACGATCCGAACTTCACCGGGTCCGTCGAAAACGCAAGCGCGATTTTTGATCAGCGGCAACGTTTTGTGGCGAGCGGAGTGTACGTGCTGCCCTGGAAGATTCATTTCGGTGGCGTGGCGACGTTCGGCAGCGGTTTGCCGTACAACATCGTGACCGGAACCACCAACAGCGGCGACACGGGAGCAACGACGGACCGGCCGGTGGTGAATGGGGTGGTGATCGGGCGCAATGCCGCTCGCGGGCGTCCGATTTACGATGTATCCTCGTTCCTGGAGCGGCCATTTGCGCTTGGAACCGAGCGCGTGAACCTGATTCTTCGCGTCGAGGCCTTCAATCTTTTGAATCACGCCAATTTTGTGGGTTACAGCGGGACGTGGGGCAACGGCACCACCCCAGGGCCGGGATTTGGGCAGCCGCTGGCCGGCATTACGAATCAGCTTCCGGCGCGATCGCTACAATTCTCGGGCCGTGTGACCTTTTAATGCGCGTCTTTCGTCAGACGAACAGATCTGCCACTTTGACCGAGAGACCGGGCAACAAATCCCCGGCCTCGAGCGTTTGCGATTCATCGAGAACCATCATCACGGTGCCAGGGCGGAAAAGATGCAGGCACTTGGTCTTGGGATACAGGACCCAGACCTGTTTTGCGCCGGATCGCAGGTACTGTTCGACTTTGACTTCCAAGTCCTGGGCAGAATCCGAAGGCGACACGATCTCGACCGCCAGTTCGGGAGCACCTTCGACGTAGTCCTCGGCTCCCGTGCTGTTAATTCGCTCTCTGCTGAGCAGCGAGACGTCCGGCTGGCGAACCGTCAGCGGGTTGCGAGAAAGAATGTATCCTGCCTCCAGGAACGCCTCGCCAAAATTTGAATTCTCCAAAATCTTTTCCAGCGCTTTGAAGAGCCTTCGCGCGATGCGGCTGTGAAGCAATTCGACTGGAGCCATTGTGATGAGTTCGCCAGCGTTGATTTCGTGGCGCTCGCAATCGTCAGGTAAGCGCGAAAACTCCTCTATCGTGAGCGGAGGCGCCATAATCCCAGCCATACTGTCATTGTAACGGGGGGATTTTCCCCTGCAGCTCATGCCATTGGCGTTCCAAATCGTGAACGGCCGCGACGGCCTGCGTCGTAGGCGGGCCATCGGAGCTTTGAATCACTTCATAGAGATGCGTTAATTCGCGATTGAGCGTTTCGAGCGAACTCTTGAGAGCGCCGGATCGTGGGATCGCATCGAAATCGTCGTTCATCATTTGAGCAAGGCGCATCGAGAGCGCGAGTTGCTGCTCGAGCGCAGACTGAGGTGTTGCGATGCGAGGGTCCATAACCAGTTCGAGGGGCTGGACATAGGTTTTCCCGTCTGCGATGAGCTTAGCCGTGTACTGGCCGGGCAGTGCGAGCGCGCCGCGTGGCTCCCGCGGAGTGTCGTGAACGATGGCAGCAATGGGATATTCGTGCTCCAGCGATTTGGGTGGCGGATAGCGAAGATCCCAGACGAAGCGATGCATGCCTTGCGCGGCAGATAGCGTATGCGGCGGACGGATCCAGTAAGTGGGCACATGCAGCTCGCGTTCCAGCTCAGCTTCGGTGACTTCAGGCTTGTCTTCGGAAGAATAGCGGCGCACAAGCAAATTCTGGGAATCGTAGATGTCCAGAGTTGCGGGCTGGCTTCGGGCGGCGAGTGTGTAATCGAGGATGGCGCCCTCCGGCGGATTCTGGCCGGCGGGTATTTCGGGCGGCAGCGGCGTATCGGTATTGCGATTAGCCCTCCAGCGAATAGCGGTTTCGGGAGCGAACAGGCGCGTACCGGCGGCCGCATTCGGATCGAACTGGCGCAGGGGCGTAACATCGTCGAGAATCCAAAAAGATCGGCCGTGCGTTCCAACAACCAAGTCGTCGCCATGAATCACGAGATCGCGCACCGAGGTAACAGGAAGATTCAGTTGCAGAGGCTGCCATTGGTCTCCGTCATCGAAGGAAACGAACACGCCGATTTCTGTTCCGGCGAATAGAAGGCCCTTGCGTTCGGAATCTTCGCGAACGGCATTCACAACCCCCATGTGCGGCAATCCATTGACGATTTCTTGCCAGCTTTTTCCAGCATCGTGGGTGCGATAAATATGCGGATCGAGATCGTCCAGCCGGAAACGGTTGATCGCCGCGTACGCAGTGTCAGGATCGAAGTGCGAGGCTTCAATAAGCGAAACTTTGCTCCAGGCGGTCAGCATGGGCGGCGTGATGTCCTGCCAAGTCTTTCCGGCATCGACTGTGATGTGAATCAAACCATCGTCGGTGCCTGCCCAGATGCGATTGCCGTCTTTTGGCGAGGGCGCGATGGTATAGATGACGCCGCGGTGCTGGCCTTTTTCGGGGTCCTGTGGCTCGAACGATTGAATGACGGCTGGCATTTGCCACTGCTTGCGAGTAAGATCCGGACTGATAACATCCCAACTATCGCCGCCATTTATAGTTTTAAAGACGACATATGAGCCGAGATAAAGGACATGCGGATCGACTGGCGAAAACAGCAGCGGCATGGTGCGCACAAAACGGTAAGAGCCGCGTAGCAACTGCGGGCTGACATCCTGCACGTCTTTGGTGACCCGATTGAAACGTGTCACCTTGCCGCCGTAGATGAGGTCGGGATGAAGCGGGTCGGGCGCGATGTAGCCGTACTCTTCGGCACCGACCGGATGAAAATCGCGAAAGCTGATGGAACCGTCGTCGCTTCGGCTGGCGACCGCCGCCGATCCGCTCTCCTGCTGGCCGCCATAGACCCAATAGGGAAAACGATTGTCGGTGATGACGTGATAGAACTGCGCGGTGGGCTGGTTATACCAGGAGCTCCAGGTCTTGCCGCCATTAACACTGAGCGTCGCTCCCTGATCGAGGCCGAGGAGAATGATATCCGGATTGCGCGGGTTGATCCAGATGCTGTGATAATCGTCGCCGCCCGGTGCGCCTTTAATCGCGGTGAAGGTTTTGCCGGCATCGGTAGAGCGATACGTGCTGGTATTGGCGACGTAGATCTTGTCCGGATCGTGCGAATCCACCACGACGCAAGCGAAGTCGGAGCCGCGGCCCCAGATGCGAATCTCGTTGTTAACTTTGCGCCAGCTCTCGCCTGCATCGTCGGAGCGATACAAGCCGCCAAACGCAGCGGAAGCGTCGACTAACGCATATATGCGATTGGGAAGACTGGGCGCGATCCCGAAACCGATGCGGCCGAGTCCCTGCGCAAAGGTGGGAAGCCCGCTGGTCAGAGGCTTCCAGTGATTTCCGCCATCGAGCGATTTGAATAGCCCACTTCCGAGGCCATTGAACGAATTGCCGATTTCCCACGGCGCCTGACGCGCGGACCACAAGCTCGCGAAGACGATTTGGGGATTGGCTGGTGAGAGGGCGACCTCGGAAGCGCCGATGTTCTCATCCTTATATAAGACCTTCTCGAAAGAACGGCCGCCGTCGAGAGAGCGATACACTCCGCGCTCGGCATTGGGACCATAGGGATGGCCGAGAACGGCTACAAACACGCGATTCGGATTGCCCGGATCGATCGCGAGTGAGGCGATCTGCTGGCCGTCTCGAAGTCCGAGATGCACCCATGTCTTGCCGGCATCGACGGATTTGTAGATGCCATTGCCGACCGACAGATCGGGCCGCTGCAAACCTTCACCACTCGCAACGTAGAGGATATTCGGATCGGAGGGAACGACGGCGAGCGCCCCGATCGAGCCGGTGCTCTGGCCATCGAAAATGGGAGCCCAAGTGTTGCCATAGTCGGTGCTCTTCCAAACTCCGCCGTCAGTGGGCGCCATGTAAAACACGTTCGATTGCTGGATGACGCCGGAGATCGCTACGGTACGACCCCCGCGAAACGGGCCGATAAGGCGATACTGCATTCCCGCGAAATCGGTCGCGGCAAACACGATACTGCCGGCAAAAAGCAGATACGAGATTCGAAGAAAAGCGGGAAGGAAAGTACGACGCATAGCAAAGAGGCTATTCTACCCGCGCCCACGGAGAAGCCGAGCGACAATTGACGAATGAACAAGTTTCTGCAATTGGGATTTCTGCCCCGCGATTACGATGCGGGTTTGCTGGTATTGCGGCTGTGGTTCGGCTTGTGCCTGTTTTTTAATCACGGGCTGCCGAAGATCACTCATTTTTCGCAGATGTCGGGACACTTTCCCGATCCGTTACATATTGGGTCACACGCGAGCCTGGCGTTCGGGATTTTATCGGATGCCATTTGTTCGCTGCTGATCGTGCTTGGGCTCGCGGCGCGGCTCGCCGCACTCGGCGTGGTAATCATTCTGGGCGTAGCGTTCCTGCTGGTTCACCACATGAAGTTTTCGGGTCCCGGCAATGGAGAGCTGCCCTTTCTATTTATCGGCGCGGCGCTGGTGATCCTGATTGCGGGGCCGGGACGATACAGCGTGGACAGAAGCGTGTAGGGAACGAAGGGACCCCGCGCCTTCCTATTTCTTCAACTGAATAACATCAATCTCCTGCAGCAACCGCAACGATCGCGCTGGACGCTTGTCATGCGGCGCAATGATGCGCAAGGAGCCCTCGTTGCCCGCCAGCGGCTGTCCCTCGCGCTTGTCCGCTATGAGAATATCCGCATCCGCGATTGTTGGATCGACATCCGCCAGAGCAAACACGATCTCATAACCATCGCTCGCCACAGCTGCCACGTAGCTCGAGAGCTGTTTTCCACGCAGCCCGTTGCCGAAATCGACACCACCTTGCGCCAGCACATCGCCGAGCAGCACGCCTTCGTAGCGGATCTGCTTTCCATGGTCGTTCAGCACAGCAGTGTGGCGCGCAAGCTTGGCGAGATCCGCCGCCGTAATCGTCACCTGGGCCGCGTCATTAATTCGCAGCACAATCTGACCGGACGCCTGCACACCGGCGAAGACGAGACAAAGAAGAATCAGCCGCATACGCTGTACTCTAACGCGCTCACCTACTCGGAAGGCGCCGTTAGCCACCATCGGAAAGCGGCGGGTGACGCAGGTGCCAGTCGGTAGCGCGCTGATAGGCATACGCTACGGCGAGCACTCGCGGTTCGCCGAACACCGGCCCGACGATCTGCAGGCCGATGGGAAGCGAGTCTCGCGAGAAGCCACAAGGTATCGAAATAACGGGCGTGCCGAATCGATTAAACGCAGACGTGTTGCTGGGCGGCCGCTCATAGCGGTCATCTACCGTCGCCTGGATCGTGGGAGCGGTATCGCGCTTCGTGGGCAAAATCAAAATATCCACCTGCTGAAAAATTCGCCGTATGTCGCGCTTGCATTCCCGTAGCCGCTTTAGGGTTTCGACGTAGTTAACCGCCGTCGTCTTCTCCATTTCGGTGAGCATGCGACGCGACCAGGGGTGATAAAGCTGCGGCGATGCACGGAAAAACGGAAGCTGATAGTGCAGAAGTTCGACGTCGTAGCTTCCGTTTTCAACGAATTGGAACCGCGGAAGAGCCACGTCGCGTACTTCGCGGACCTGCGGACGAAGCACATCGATGGCATCTTCGACCGCCTTCGCCACATCGGCATTCAGTTTCTCGAGGAAGTAATCGCGCGGAATCCCCACTCGAAGATTTCCGATCGGAGCGTGAAGCGATGCAGCGTAATCCGGCACAGCCACGTCGACCGTAATAGAGTCCTGCGGATCGAAGCCCGCCAGCACCTGCAGCATGACTGCGGCATCTTCCACCGAACGCGTCATAGGACCGATTGTGTCGAGTGAATAGGCTGAGGGGATCACGCCGCGCGTACTCACGCGCCCGTACGAAGTTTTGAAACCTGTGATTCCGCAGAAAGCCGCTGGAATGCGAACGGACCCGCCATCATCGCTACCCACCGAGCCATAGCACAGGCCGGCAGCCAGCGCCGCTGCTGGACCGGCAGAAGAGCCTCCGCTGATGTGCGCGAGATTCCAGGGATTGTGGACCGGGCCAAAAAAGCTGGTCGTTCCCGTACCTTCAAATGCGAATTCGTCCAGATTTAACTTGCCCAGGCAGACCGCTCCCGCCGCTTTGACGCGCGCGGCGACTTCCGCATCCCGAGTAGGAACACGATCCGCAAAGACCTGACTGCCGGCCGTGGTGCGAATGCCGGCAGTATCGATGTTGTCTTTGAGCGCGATCGGAATTCCATATAAAGGGCCCGCCGGGCGCCCGAGGTGGAAGCGTTCCCGGTCGCATACCCGAGCCTGGGCGAGCGCTGTTTCCTCCGTTACCGTGATAAAGCTGTTCAGTGCAGCATCGAGTTTCTTCCCGCGCGCCAGGCAGAGTTTTGTGAGTTCTTCGGAAGAAATAACGCGCCGCCGCAGTGCGGCCGCGGCCTGAGTCAACGTCCAGTATTCGGGTGACCCATTAAGCTTTTGAGACGCGAGAAGTTGAGCGGCAGACGCACTCGCGCAAACCAACAGAGCGCGGCGCGAGAGCGCGGCGTTCCTGTCACTCATCATCGGAAGAAGTCCAACTCAGATGATAAATTAAGCACACCCCACTCCACCCTGACGAGGCATTCGGCATGTACGAGCAATTCGGGTTCACTCATTCCACTTCCGGTGAACAAAGCATCAGTCTGTTCATTCCCGATAACACGATCGATCCCACCCAGTACACGCGTGGAGGCGCGAGCGGCATCACAACCGTCGGCATCGTCGGCGACTTCCAACATTTGGTGAATCCCGGTTCAACCGATTGGGATCCCGCGAGCGCCTTACCCATGCAGCGCACCGCTCACCCGAGCGGCTATCTCTTCGTTTACAACTTTGCCCCGCCTCTTCCGGACGGCTGGTATCAATACCAATATTTGGTCACTTTTGAAAATGCGACGGTCCGCCTTGTGGGCGATCCGTGCACCAAATATGGCGGCGATTCCCAGGACCGTTCTGCCTTCGTTGTCGGAGGATCGCTGGCACAACCAGAACCGATCGCCGTACGTCTTCCCTCCGGGGATCTCATCCTTTATGAACTGATGATCGACGATTTCACGAAGGAATACCGAGGTATGCGCGCGCCCATCGATGCCATTCAGGACAAACTCGACCTCGTTCAGGCGCTCAACATCAACGCCATCGAATTCATGCCGTGGATCGCCTGGCCCGACGATGCGAGTTTCAGTTGGGGGTATGATCCCGCCTATTTCTTCTCGGTTGAATCCGCCTATGTCACCGATCCGGCGAATCAACTCGATCGCCTCTCGAGACTCGCCGCTCTGATTACCGAATGCCACCGGCGGAACATTCACGTGCTGCTCGATATCGTCCTTCAACATGCTCGGCAAGGCGCATATACCAACGGATTCCCGTATTACTGGCTGTGGCAGACGCCTACAGACTCGCCGTTTGTGGGGCAGTTTGAGCCGGCTGGCAACTTCGGCATGCTTCCGCTCGATTACGGCAACGCCTGCACACAGCAATTCGTTACCGACGTCTGCAAATATTGGCTGACCCGCTTTCAGCTCGACGGCTTCCGCTTCGATCAGGTGACGGGATACGACAATCCCGACTTCCCGACCAAGGGCGCACCGGAACTGATTGCGGATCTGAAGACGTATATCTCCAGTCAACATTTAGAAAATATTTCCTTGATTCTGGAAGACGATTGGGGCTTTCAGGTGATCGCGGATTCGAATTTCATCCAGCCGACCGGCGCATGGTTCGATGTCTTTCGCTCGTATCCGTTCGACGTCTTCAACGGCTTTGCCGTCAAGGGAGCGATCACGGCAAGCTATATGCGGGTACTCAATTCAGCCCTCGATTTTGATGCGCCGATCTGTCCCACGATTTATCTGGAGAATCACGATCACGCGACCATCACGTATGAGCTGGGCTCGCGGGACCGTTGGTATAAAGCGCAGCCCTACATGATCGCGCTGGCAACTTGTTCCGGAACGGTGCTGCTGCACAATGGCCAGGAGTGGGGCCAGCTCGAAAATCTCTGGGAGGACGATTCCAACGCGCCGCCCGAATTCAAACGGGTCCAGTCGCGGCCCCTTAACTGGGAACAGCGCGACGACGATACTGGACAGCGGCTGACAAGCCTGTACAGCTTTCTGATGGGCCTGCGCGCGGCACATCCGGCTTTGCGTTCGCCCAATTTCTATCCCGATGACTACGATTCGTCGTGGACCCAATTCTCACCCGACGGCTACGGCATCGACGAATTCCGGCAGCTTGCGATTTATCACCGCTGGTCCGGCGGAGATCTGTACATGATCGTGCTCAACTTTTCCGATTCGATTCAATACACCGATATTCCGTTCCCACAAAACGGTGCGTGGACGGACCTGTTGAACGCGAACACGACGTACAGCGTTCAGAATTACAAGCTTCCCAATTTTGCGGTGCAATCGAACTGGGGCTGTATTCTGCATATGAGGTCATGAGCTGGACGATTCGCCTTTTCTCCCCTTCACCCAGAACTCTCCTTACTCGGCCCGGCGCCTACACTCTCAAATTCCTCGAAAACACAGCCGAAGTTTTCGTTCGCGAATACCCTTCTCGAAGATAGAAACGGTGAGCGCCTTCCCTGGCAATCTGCGACCGTACAACGACTCGCTCGACACCTCGATCCGCGACCCACTGCTCGGCTCGTGCGAGTAGTATCTGACCGATGCCCTGGTTTCGATAGGCATTCGAGACAACAAAGCCGCCAATCTCTCCATACGGCCCGCTTTGAAGATGATGGATGATCCCCACGTCGATCCAGCCAATCACCACGCCGGACAGGCAGGCGACATACACGACGTGATCCGGCAAGGTCTGCACGGTGGCTATCCGCCTCTGCATTGTGTCGATCGATGCAGGATAGCCTAATTCCACGCATAACTGAGCAGCCGCTTCCGCGTCGTTACCAGCTATCTCCCGGATGAAGAGATTTTTCTGAACCTCGTTCTGAATGCGGTCGGATTCACCGGTTTCCGGTAAACAATCCATTGCATACCGTCCTGAATTTCGGAATCTCATGCACTTCAACGCTGCCCAAAGTATGCCTGCGTTCGTGCTCCAGAAGCCAGCGTTTGCGCTCGATACCGCCGCCATAACCGGTGAGCGAACCGTTGGCTCCAATCACACGATGACATGGCACGACGACCCCAATCGGATTCGCACCATTGGCCAGGCCAACAGCTCTCACTGCGCTGGATCTACCGATTCGTTGGGCAAGCTGCGCATAAGAGAGGGTGCTGCCGCAGGCGATCTCCCGCAAAGCACGCCACACCTCGCGCTGAAAGGGCGTCCCGGCTGTCTGTACTGGCAACGCGTCGATCACCGTCAGCTCTCCCGCGAAGTAACTGCCGATTGCATCCGTTAACCCGCTCGGATTACGAGCGGGTTCAAGCCTGAATCCATCCTGGCCATAACGAAGCCGTAGGAGCTGGCGCATACGTGTCTCGTGATCGGTCCAATCGACAGAGCGCAGATTTCCATCGTGGTCCGCGACGATGATCATTTCACCGATAGGCGTCTGCATTCGATCGACCAGTAAGTGCAGAACTTCTCCCACATAGTCTCGATTCGGTGTCATTGCAATTCTGTCGACCGCCCACTGGCAGCCTACACACAAAAGTTTCTCATCTGTCGAAAAAGTGTGCTGGCACTTTTCGGACATGGTCACGGAAAGGAGCCGCGCTCGCGCGGTCCTGCGCCTATCGTTGCTACCTCCGCAGGCGTCATCACGGCCGTTGTCAATCCACCGCTGCTGCCCATTCTGGAAGGGTGTCAGCGGGCGAATTCGGCTCGCCGGTGTGGCTCGATTAGATTCAGGCGGCGATTGGGGCCGTGTCGGGCATCGACACGGTGGAATTCGCGGCGAAGTATCGTTCTTTTTGCTCCTGGAGGCGAACTTCCGCTGTAACCACCTTGTAAGGATGAAGCTCGTTGCGTTGCGCGTGCTGTTCCTGGCGACGTTCTTCCTGGGCCTGAGCCCGTTTCTGCGAAGCAAAGCCAATCTCGGCTTGCCGCCTTTCTTTCCTTCTCTTTGCCAGCTCACTGGCGGCGCGCTGATAGGCCCGATCCTGGGCCGTCTGATAGCGGATATAGAGATCGATATCGGCGCGCACGCAGATTCCTTCTTGGCCCTTGGCGATATTTTCGTCCGTGCGCGGCTGGACCAGGAAGCAGGCTTCCTGGAGACGAACGGCGCGGTCCGACGTCCAGGTGTGGCGGACCATTTTGGCGACCAGCTCGCGTTCGACATCGTCAGCCGGCTGTTCGGCTTGCATATAGCGCTCCAGCAGGTCGTCATACTCGGGCTGGCTTTCACATTCGAGCACTTTGAAGGTGCCGCAAAGACCGTGCTTGCGGCCGTTTTGGGAGACCTTTTCCTGGCCAGTGTCGGTGCGGGGCCCGGTACTTTTTTGCGCGTTGGCGCGGTTGGCTGCGATTTGAGCTTTAGAAGGCATAGTTCTTAGTTAGAAGACTAAGAACTAAGAACTGCTTAGCGTTCCCGGTAAGTGGGAGCAGGCGCGGGAGATCGGGGTTTTCGAACTTTTGTGGATGACCTTTTCCGCCCTGGAGAATTGCGGGTGGTCTAACAAGGCGCCGCAGGCAATTCCGGGAGACGTGAGAGCTTCTCGGGATTCGCCATAATGTAGAGCGCCCGGATGCGGCCCTCGCCACTGTCCAGCGTGAGCATGCGGTAGGCAATCGAGAATAGGAGCCCTCGATACTGCTCGAACGTCGCCAGGCGGGTCGGCTCTTCGGCGTGCAGCGGCTGGTTCGCTTCCGGCATATTGGAATCGCGATCGTCCGCCATTGAATCGATGCAAAACGCGAAAGTCGGAGCCTGATTAGCGCTTGATGCCGAGCGCCGTCTACGGCAGGCGATCGCCCAACGGCAAATCGACCGTGATGGGATTGTGATCGGAAATGCGTTCGGGAATACTGTGATTCAGCGCCTTGAGCGTGCGCCCATAATAGGGCGCGAAGCGTCCCGCGTCGTCAGCACCTTTTGGTTTCGTCAGTCTGGGCGGACGGATGAACATCCAGTCCAGCTTGTATTGACCCACGGGGCCAAATGTCTTGCCTAGCCCGCTCGTGGGAACGAACCCTTTTTCGCTGCGTTCATTGGAATTCGCCAGGGTTCCCGTTCGATCGTTCGCGGAGCGGTCCGGATCGCCGCGAAAATCGAACGCGCCACCGTCGACAAAGCGGAATTTCTCCAACATGCCGAAAAACTTGGCCTCGGGATTATCGCCCACCAGCGGGATGCTGGCCCGTGTCGGGTCGTCTACCTTACGCACGAAGCCGATCGTGCCTACCGACGCGCTATAGGCCCAGCCAAAAGGTGTCATGTATCGCGCCGCTTGAGCCGCGCCTTGCTCGGCCCACCATTTTGCATCGCCGAATCGTTCTTTTAACGCGCGCGTCACGCTGATCGGGACGCCGGTATGCGTCGAGGTATTCATATCGCCCGATAAGATCACCGGATGATCGATCTCCCCGATCCGATCCAGAATCTCTTGCAGCTCTTTTTGCCGGTTGGCCGGCGTCGTTACATCCTCTAAATGCGTGGCCACCACCGTTACCCTGCCCGATGGAAAATCGGGATCTGCAATATCGGCCAATAGCATCATGCGCCCGCCCCGGCGCACTTGCCTGACCAGCTGCTCCTTAAAAACGGCGGTGCTCACTTTCCCCTCTGCCTTTTCGGGTATTGAAATCTTCTTCTCATCTGCATACCAGTCGTGCGCGCGGGTCGAAAAAGGAATCAACCGAACGTTCTCCAACCGGTACCGGCTGAGAATCGCTGTGCCGTGCAAGCCGTGATAACGCGCCGGGTCGGGCGTCATGATCTGTTTGACGTAGGCGAGCATTTCCGTTTTGTCTTGGTGAGGCTCGGCGTATGCTTCCTGCACCTCTTGCAGAACCACCTGCTGATCGATGCCCATCGTAATTGGATCGACTTCGACAAATTCGACGCCATAGGCGTAATTCATTCCAAATGCATCGGCCAATTCCGCCGCCACGTTGCGGAACCGCGTGCGATTCATGCCCCAGTCGACTTCATTCAGAACCAGTAGGTCCGATTGCTGCAGCACGCGCAACTGCTCCCGAATATCGGTCCGCTCGTCCTCGTCTGCCTTAGACCCTTTGTCTTCCATCAGCCCGTTGAACTGCTTGGAATCCGTGAAAGCGAGCCGGATGGCGTCGAACTCGAGCCCCCGTTCGATGTTCCACTGCGCGACACGAAGAATTTTCCCCACCGCCGGAACTACCGGCTTTAAAGGACTGCGGCCGGTGTCGGAGGCTGTATTGCGGACAAATGGCGTGGTTAAGAGACGGTGGAGTTTATCGCTAAGCGGCGGAGCCGGATCATTTTGTTGATAGAGCTGAATAATTTCGTCGTACGTCAACAGTTCTGGATCGGTCTGCCCTTGTGCGGACAAATGAGGGAGCGCCACCAGGAAGCAAACAAGAATCCAGTTCTTTGTCATAGTAAGAGCGCTCGCGGCACGCCGATGCCCTGCCCTACTATCGGCAGTGTACGCCGATCAGCCAGGTTCATTCTACAAACCCCAGTCTCTATCGTGGCATCCCGTTCCGCACAGCACCGCACCAGGAATTTCTCCTGCCGTTCCGACGAGCGCAGTCGATGCAATCGAGAAGGCAAAACTCGGCCGTGCCGAAAGATATCCAAGCTTTGATTACGAACGAGAGTTCTCGATCAGTTCCGTCAAAATGCCCTGCCCTCAACCGGTCGCCCCATGACGAAAAGCTGATATCTTCTTGCAGAAATTCGCGTGTGCCGTTTCCCACGTCCGAACCGACTGAAACTGAGCGGGAAACGTCAGCGACCTTGACGTGCAGCCTCACGCGAACTTCCGCAATTTGAGACTAGGCAATATCGCTCGGTCACCGCGCTCATTACAACTTCATGTCGAGCGGCCTCATCGAAACATTTCGCTTTGTATTTGCATCCTCTTCTTCGCCTTCCGCATCGCTAGAGAATGGCGGCTCAGGTGAGCGTGTTAAGACCATTGGCCCTGGAAGCGCAAACAGACGAATTAGTCGGTATTCGTTATGAATCGTTGATCCGGCTTGCCGATTCCATCCGAGCGCAGCGTGATCCGCAGGGATTGTTCTGTATTCTTGTTCACGAATTGAGCGCAGTCGTCCCATTTGACGCGATTGCGCAGTTCGACGAATCCGCCAATAAGGTCAACTGGTTTTTCTGCGAAGACTGCAAGCTGCCGACCGTTTCTCCGTCCGATGTTCCGAAAGAGGAGAGCATTCCCTGGTGGGTCTATGAGCGCCAGCGGCCGCTTGTCATTCCAAACGTGCAGCAGGAAATGCGATTCCCGCTAAACACACAATGTTTGGTGGAATCCGGACTCCACTCGCTCTGCGCCGTGCCGCTCAGCACTGCCCATCGGCGCTTGGGAAGTCTCGCGATTTCGAGCCAAAGGCGCAATGCTTATTCCGAAGAGGACGTTCGCTTTCTTTCCCTGGTCGCAGGCCAGATCGCGCTGGCAATGGACGACACCTTCAATTTCCGGGCCTCCCAACGCGCTCAGGAACGGCTTCAACTCCTGCTGGATTTGACCAACCGCGTCGTTTCAAATCTCGATCTTCGCGAGCTCCTCCGCGAAATTTCGGCGAGTATCCGGCGCGTCATGCAGTGCGAGGGAGTCGGTGTCGCTTTGCCCGACCGGGAAGACGGACGCCTGCGCGTCTATGCGCTCGATTCCCCGGCGAGCGATATTCACGAGGGATTCGAGAGATCGGCAGGAGCCGAATCGAGCGCGGCCAACGTCTTTCAAACTGGCGAGCCCCAGATCCTCAATTCGCACGAGCTCGCGGGCGATCCGATCGCAACCAGAAAAGGCGTCAAATCGCTTTGTCATTTGCCTCTGATCAGCCGCAAACGTGTGCTGGGCACGCTAAGCCTGGGGAGCTTCCAGGACCATGCATTCTCAACGGAAGACATCGCGTTTCTAACGCAGGTCGCTTGCCAGGTGGCGATTGCCGTCGACAACGCGCTTGCCTACACCGAAATTTCCGAGCTGAAGGATAAGCTCGCGCAAGAGAAGCTCTATCTCGAAGATGAAATCCGCAGCGAACTGAATTTCGAGGAGATCGTCGGCAAGAGTGAAGCGCTGCGGCGCGTCCTGAGACAGGTGGAAACGGTCGCGCCAACCGATTCAACGGTCCTGATATATGGAGAGACCGGAACCGGTAAAGAGCTCATTGCGCGGGCCGTGCACAACCTGAGCGCCCGCAAATCGAATGCCTTCGTGAAACTCAATTGCGCGGCCATACCCACCGGGTTGCTCGAAAGCGAGCTCTTCGGTCACGAAAAAGGAGCGTTCACTGGTGCCATCGCCCAGCGCATCGGCCGCTTTGAATTGGCGCATCGAGGAACCGTTTTCCTCGACGAAGTTGGCGAAATCCCGCTCGAGTTGCAGCCGAAGCTTCTGCGCGTCCTGCAGGAGCGCGAGTTTGAGCGGCTGGGCAGCCCGCGCACGCTCCACACTGATGCGCGACTCATCGCGGCAACCAACCGCGACTTAACCGGCATGGTCGAGGAGCAGACGTTCCGATCCGATCTTTATTACCGTTTGAATGTCTTCCCAATCCGGGTCCCGGCGCTTCGCGAGCGTCCCGAGGACATTCCGCTGCTGGTCCGCCATTTCGTGCAGCAGTTCAGCCGCCGCAGCGCCAAACACATCGATACAATTCCGTCGGAAGTGATGAGCGCTTTGGTCGAATATCACTGGCCAGGCAACATTCGGGAGCTGCAAAACGTGATTGAACGAGCGGTGATTCTCTCGCCGGGCGCCCGGTTGCAAGTTCCCATTGAAGAGTTCGTGCATCGCGCGGTTACTCCGCATGCCGCGCCAGATACCGGCAAAAGCATGCGGGCCGTTCTCGATAATACCGAGCGCCAGCAAATCCTGCAGACCCTTGAAGAAACCAAGTGGGTCATTGCCGGGCCGAACGGCGCCGCCGTGCGACTCGGAATGAAACGCTCCACGCTGCAGTCACGCATGCAGAAACTCGGTATCCGCATCTCGCGCAAAGCCAACTAATCTCGCCTCTGCCGAAAATCCGGCAGGTACCGGGCTCTCGGCACCGATAATTCGGCACACAAACTTCCAGCCATGTAGCTGTAACTCTGTTTCTCTATGTTGAGTAACAACTTGAGCGGTTATAGGTGATCTCGACTCGATGGCTCTTAACGTGCCCTATCCATTTCGAGGAAGTAACAATGCTCAAGATCACTCAGTCCGGCACAGCTTCCGAACGACGGTGGACTCTTTGCGGGCAACTAGCCGGACCATGGGTGGCTGAGCTGCGATCGAGTTGGGAGCGAACCCGACATGAATCGGAGAGCCGCAAACGTGTAGTTGATCTGCGAGACGTGACCTTCATCGACGAAAACGGCGAGGGATTGCTGCACCAAATGCGTCATGAAGGCGCCGAGTTCGTTGCCAGCGGCGTGGATACGAAAGATCTTCTCGACAATCTTGCGACTGCCGGGAAACGTCCGCTCCGCAAATTCCTCGCGCACCTGGGATGCAAAGACGATCGGTCGCGAGACGACAAGTGAAAGGGGACAGGAAATGAAGATTCTATTCGGACGAAAAATGAAGATCGCGGCTGCGGCTGCTTTGATTGCAGCGGCGCTAACCATCCTAAGCCGCACGAGACCGACCTCGGCCGCAAGTGCGCCGCCACCGCCACCCACCGTCGAGGTGGCCACAGTCGAACAGCGCGACGTTCCGACGTATCGCGAGTGGATCGGCACGCTGGACGGCATGGTGAATGCGGCGATCCGAGCGCAGGTGACCGGGTATTTGCTCACACAGAATTATTCGGAAGGCTCGTTTGTCAGGAAAGGGCAATTACTCTTTCAGATCGATCCACGGCCCTTTCAGGCCGCAGCCGATCAGGCGCAAGGCCAGTTGGCCCAGGCGAATGCGCAACTTGCGCAGGCGAATGCACAGCTTCTCGTAGCGCAGGCGCAACTCGCCAGCGCCGGGGCGAATCAGCGCAGGGCGCAACTCGATGAAGACCGCTACATTCCGCTTGCGAAGCAGTCGGCTATTACGCAGCAGGATCTCGACAACGCCACGCAAAATAACTTGTCTAGCAAGGCCCAGGTAAAGGCCGCCGAAGCGCAAGTCGAAACCGCGAAAGCCCAAATTCAGGCCTCCAGCGCCGCCGTGCAGGCAGCAAAAGCGGCGCTCGAAACCGCGAAAGTGAACCTGGGCTTCACGCGCCTTACGTCGCCCATCGACGGTATCGCCGGCGTAGCGCAGACCCAGGTCGGCAATCTAGTCAGCCCTGCAAGCAATCCGGTAACAACCGTCTCAACCCTCGATCCGGTTAAGGTCAATTTCACCGTAAGCGAACAGGAGTATCTCAGTTTCACGAGACAAGACACATCCATGAAGCGACTGCAGCTCGAGTTGATTTTGGGTGACGGGAGTGTTTATCCACAGAAAGGACGGTTCGCTTTTGCCGATCGCCAGGTCAACGAGAGCACCGGCGCAATTCAATTGACCGGCTTGTTCCCGAACCCCGGCAACGTCCTGCGGCCCGGGCAGTACGGCAGGGTTCGCGCAGTCGTTGGAAACACTCCCGGCGCACTACTCGTTCCCCAGCGTGCCGTCATGGAATTGCAAGGCAGCTACTTGGTGGAGGTGCTGGACAACACCAACAAGGTCAGCCTCCGGCCGGTGAAAGTCGGCGACCGCGTTGGTTCCCAATGGCTCATCAGTGACGGCCTCAAGCCGGGTCAGCGCGTCATTGCCGAAGGAGTAATTAAAGTCGCTCCCGGCATGCAGGTCAACCCCAAGCCGTTCAAGGCGGAAAACGGAAACGACGAAAGGTAAGCAATATGTCAAAGTTCTTCATCAATCGGCCCATTGTGGCCATGGTCATTTCCATTCTGATGGTGATTGTGGGCGCAGTGACCATCGCAGCGTTACCGGTATCTCAGTTCCCGAGCATCGCTCCTCCGGAAGTGCAGATACAGGCGAATTATGTAGGCGCGGACGCGCAGACCGTGGAACAGGCGGTCGCCACGCCGATTGAGCAGCAGATGAGCGGTGTCGACAATCTCAACTACATGTATTCGCTCAATGCCGCGAATGGACAGATGACCTCCATCGTGGATTTCGACGTGAAGACCGATCCAAACACAGATCTGATCCTCACGCAGATGCGCGAAACACAAGCGGCCTCGCAGTTACCCACGGATGTTACCAATTACGGCATTACCGTCCAGAAATCCGTAACCGCCCCACTAATGGTCATTGGTCTGTATTCTCCACATGGAACTTACGATGCGAAGTTCCTGGCGAATTACGCATATATCAACCTGAACGACCAGCTTACTCGGGTTCGCGGCATAGGAAATGTGCAGGTATTCGGCGCAGGTCAGTATGCCATGCGGCTCTGGGTCAAACCCGACCAACTGGCAAAGCTCGGAATCACGGTGCCTGAAATCATCTCCGCCATTCAGACCCAGAATACGGTGAATCCGGCCGGGCAGATCGGCGCGTCGCCGGGCCCCAAGGGCCAGGAATACACGTATTCGGTGCGCGCACAGGGCCGGCTGACTTCGCCGGAGGAATTCGGACAAATCGTGCTTCGCGAACTGCCGGATGGCGGAACAGTGCGCGTCAAGGATGTAGCTCGCGTGGAGCTCGGCGCTCAGGATTACACCATTGTCGGCCGGCTAAACGGGAAGCCTAGCGCCATTCTCGCCGTGTATCAGTTGCCCGGCACAAACGCGGTCGACGCTGCCGAGGGTGTAAAGAAGCTCATGGCGGAAGCCAAGAAGCGCTTTCCGCAGGATGTCGATTACGTCGTATCGCTCGACACCACGCGCTCTGTCACGGAAGGTATCCGAGATATCGTTTTGACCCTTGTGATCGCGATCGCTCTGGTGACTCTGGTGGTTTACATCTTCCTGCAAGGTTGGCGCGCCACGCTGATTCCGCTGTTGGCTGTGCCGGTTTCGCTCGTCGGAACATTTGTTTTCTTCCCGCTGTTCGGCTTTTCCATCAATACGCTCTCCATGTTCGGACTGGTGCTGGCCATCGGCTTGGTGGTCGACGACGCGATCGTGGTGGTCGAGGCCGTCGAACGTCACATCGAAGAGGGTCTTTCTCCGAAACAGGCCGCGCTTCAGGCCATGCGGGAGATATCGAGCCCCGTAATCGGCATCGCGCTGGTGCTTTCAGCCGTATTCGTGCCGACAGCTTTCATACCGGGAATCACCGGACGCCTCTACCAGCAGTTTGCGGTGACGATCGCGATTTCGGTAGTGCTCTCCGCCTTCAACGCGCTGACACTAAGTCCCGCGCTGGCTGCTTTGCTGCTCAAGCCGAAAAAGGAAAGTCATGGCCTGCTCCGAAGGTTCTTCGATTGGTTCAACCGGATCTTCGGGCGCGCCACGAACGGATATATTCGCTGGTCGGGAACGCTCATGCGAAAAAGCGGCGTTGCACTGCTGATGCTCGTGGTTTTCGGCGCGGCAGCCGCACTGATTGGGAAACGCGTCCCTTCCAGCTTCCTGCCCGACGAAGACCAGGGCTACATTTTCCTCCATCTCCAGCTTCCCAACGCCGCTTCGCTCGAACGAACCGAAGAAGTCAGCAGCAAGGTCGAAAAGATCCTGGAAGAAACGCCGGGCGTCAAGTACACGACCACCGTTGCGGGCTTCAGCTTACTCAGCTTCGTCCGGACGACTTACAACGGCTTCTTCTTCGTCACGTTGAAGGACTGGGATGAGCGGAAGAGCCGCGCCGAACAATATCAGCAGATCCTGCAACACATCAACCAGCGCTTGGCTGCGCTCCCGGAAGGATTCGCCTTCAGCTTCTCGCCGCCGGCCATTCCAGGCGTCGGAACCTCTGGCGGATTCACGTTCGTGCTGGAGGATCGCGCCGGCAAGGATGTTCAATTTCTCGCGGACAATCTCAACAAGTTCATGGCAGCGGCCCGTAAGCGGCCCGAGATCGCGGGCATCGTGAGCACGTTTTTGCCCGCCGTTCCTCAGGAGTTCGTCAGTGTCGATCGCGACAAGGTGCTCAAACAAGGCGTCCCGCTCAACGACGTATACCGAACCATTCAAGCCTACATGGGCGGAGTCTTCGTCAATTACTTCAACCGCTTCGGACGCCAGTGGCAGGTCTATGTGGAAGCTGAGGGTAATTACCGCAAGGACCTTCACGACGTCGGGCAGTTCTACGTCCGCAACAACCACGGCGAGATGGTGCCGCTCTCGGCCTTAGCCAAATTCGAGCCGCGCGCCGGGCCTGAGTTCACCATGCGCTACAACCTATACCGCTCCGCGCAGATCTTCGGCAGCGCGGCGCCCGGTTACAGCTCCGCGCAAGCCATGAAAGCGCTCGAAGAGACGTTCACGCAAACGATGCCGCGCGAAATGGGCTACGACTACATGGGCATGTCCTTTCAGGAGAAGAAAGCGCAGGAAGGCTTACCGTCCTGGGTGATTTTCGCGTTCTCGTTGCTGTTCGTGTTCCTGATTCTGGCGGCCCTGTATGAAAGCTGGTCGCTGCCGTTCAGCGTGCTCTTGAGTACGCCGGTTGCAGTGTTCGGGGCATTCGGCATTCTTTGGCTCCGGCGCACGCTGCTCGGTTATTTTGTGCCTGCGTATATGGTGCAGATCGAAGACGACGTTTACTCCCAGATTGGACTCGTGATGCTGATCGGTCTCGCCGCCAAGAACGCCATTCTGATCGTGGAATTCGCCAAGGATAAATATGAGGACGGCATGGGTCTCATGGACGCCGCGCTCGAAGGAGCGAGGCTGCGCTTGCGCCCCATCCTGATGACGTCGTTCGCGTTCATTCTCGGTTGCGTGCCGCTTTGGACCGCTTCTGGAGCCGGCGCGGTTGGCCGTCAGATTATGGGAACCACCGTGATTGGTGGAATGCTCGCGGCCAGTGCGCTCGGCATCTTCTTTATACCGGCCATCTTCTATCTGGTCGAGAAGGTCTCAGGCGCCGCGCGGCAAAGTGCAACCAGATCCGGCATGCTTCCCGAGCCGGTGCAGGGGGACTGACATGAACTATCGAATTGGTGCTATCGTAATCGCCGCAGGTTGGTTGACGGGTTGTGCGGTCGGGCCGAATTATCACCGGCCCGTCGTGCAGACGCCGCAAAGCTTTCGCGCGCCGGAACCTTTAGCTGCGCCGCAGGCCGCCTCGTTCGCGGATCTCAAATGGTGGCAGGTCTTTCAAGATGACGATCTGCAGCGCCTGGTGAAAACCGCTCTCGTGCAGAACTACGATCTGCGCGACGCGGTCACTCGAGTAGAAGCCGCACGGGCGAATTTAGGAATCACGCGCTCCAATCAGTTTCCACAGGTGAACGCAACCGGAGACATACAATTCACACGGCTTTCGAGAAACGGTTCATTCCAACTGCCCGCATACCTGGTGCCATCCCAGAATCGCAATTGGGGCGAAGCGACACTCAACTTACTCTCGTTTGAGGTCGATCTCTGGGGGCGATTGCGCCGGGCCACCGAAGCCGCGCGCGCCAACCTTCTCGGCGCAGAGGAAAATCGCAAAGCAGTCGTCACGACACTGGTGAGCGATGTCGCGACCGCATACTTCACGCTGCGCGAGCTCGATTCCGAAATGGAAATCTCCCGGGAGACGCTCGATACCCGCCGCGAATCACTGCAGCTCACCGAAGTGCGCCGTGGCGGGGGCGTCGCCACGCTGCTCGATTTGAGACAAGCCGAGCAACTCGTCGATACAGCCGCCGAAACCATCCCTACTCTTCAGCAGCAGATCGAGCAGACCGAGAACCAGATCAGCCTGCTGCTTGGAGAAAATCCGGCTGAGGTGCTGCGCAGCGGTGGCGGCTTCAACGCGCAGGCCGTGCCCCCGGATGTGCCTCCCGGCCTGCCTTCTGCTTTACTGGAACGACGGCCGGATATTCGTGCCGCTGAACAGAACCTGATCGCCGCGAATGCTCAGATCGGAGTGGCGAAAGCCGCTTACTTCCCCGAGTTAAGCTTGAGCGGAGCTTTAGGTGGCCAGAGCCCGCAGCTCTCCAGGCTCTTCGCCGGGCCGAATAGCGCCTGGACGTTTGTGCCACAGCTCACCCAGCCGATCTTCACAGCCGGCCGTCTCCGGTCGAACGTGCGGTTGGCGCAAGCCCAACGCGACAGCGCCCTGATTCAGTATCAGAAGACCATCCAAACCGCTTTTTCCGAGGTATCGAACGCCTTGATTGCGCATCAAAGGGTGAGAGAAAGCCGCGTGCAGCAGGAAGCCCTGGTCGGTGCGCTCGAGGATCGCAAACGGCTGGCGTATGTGCGCTATCGTGGCGGAGTGGACACCCAGCTCAATGCACTCGATGCCGACCGGGACCTGTTTAGCGCCCAACTGACCCTGAGGCAGATCAAGTTGAACGAGCTGCTGAGCGTCGTCGAGTTGTACAAGGCGCTCGGAGGTGGGTGGCAGTAAAACAGAAATTAGGAGTAGCAAAGCATGGCAATAACATCCGCGCCGTTGTTAGAGGGATTAACTCCGACCGATTCCAGTTCGGCCTTGGAGCGGAAGATCACGACAAACCTGGTAGTGAACGGCCAAAAATACCCGGTCCAGCTAGATCCCAGAACCACACTTCTGGACTGCCTTCGCGAAGAGCTGCACCTGACCGGGACAAAGAAGGGCTGTGATCATGGCCAATGTGGAGCCTGCACCATACTCGTGAACGGTCGGCGCATCAATTCGTGTCTGGCGCTGGTGGCGATGCACGAAGGCGATGAGATCACAACCATCGAAGGCTTGGGCGAGCCCGGCCATCTACATCCGATGCAAGCTGCCTTCGTGGAACACGATGGCTTTCAATGCGGTTACTGCACCTCGGGCCAGATCATGTCGGCGGTTGCCCTGTTGAAAGAGCCTTGCGGCGAATCGGACGACGAGGTGCGCGAGGCGATGAGCGGGAACATCTGCCGCTGCGGGGCGTACGCGAATATTCTCGCCGCGATCCAGCAGGTGAGGAAGGGCTGAGATGCAATCGTTCGAATTGAGTCGAGTCACAAGCGTGGCGGACGCCCTGCGATCGTTCGCCACCGAAACGCCTTCATCCGAAACCGCGCGCTTCATTGCGGGCGGCACAACGCTGCTCGATCTGATGAAGCTGGATGTGGAGCGCCCCCAAAAACTGGTGGACATCACCGGCCTGCCTTTAGATCGTGTCGAAAGAACTTCCGATGGTGGTTTGAAGATCGGCGCGCTGGTTCGAAATGCGGATCTGGCGCATCATCCGGACGTAGTATCGCGATTACCCGGTTCTCTCAGAAGCGCTGCTGTCCGGTGCCTCGGCTCAACTGAGGAATATGGCAACCACCGGCGGCAACCTACTGCAGCGGACGCGTTGCGTTTATTTTCGCGATACCTCTATGCGCCTGCAACAAGCGCCAGCCCGGGTCCGGCTGCTCCGCTCTCGAAGGATACAATCGCACGCTCGCGATCATGGGCACCAGCGAACACTGCATCGCCACCAATCCTTCGGATATGAACGTGGCGTTGACAGCCCTTGAGGCCCAAATCCACATCAGCGGCGCGAAGGAAGATCGAACGATACCCATCCCAGAGTTCTTCCTGGTTCCCGGCGATACGCCTCACATCGAAACTGTTTTGTTGCCGGGAGAACTGGTCACGCATGTCTCGCTCTCCGCGCCGAAATCAGGAGCGAAATCGCTTTATTTGAAACTGCGCGATCGGGCCTCTTACGAATTCGCGCTCGCTTCGGCCGCGGTCGTGCTTACGTTGGAAGGAAAAAACATCAACCACGTCTGTCTGGCGATGGGCGGGATTGGAACCAAGCCGTGGCGTTGTTTCGAAGCTGAGAAGGCGCTGATAGGCCGCCCCGCAAGTCCCGTTAGCTTTGCTGATGCCGCGGAAGCCGAGTTGCGCGGCGCAAGACCGCGCAGTGAAAACGGGTTCAAGATAGAGCTGGCGAAACGCTGCATGCAGTACGCTTTGCGCAAAGCAACGGAATTGGCATAAAGGAGGGATTCAGATGATCGCTGCAGAAGAAACGAAATCGTCCGTCATCGGCGTTGCCGTTCCTCGTATCGATGGTCCGCATAAAGTAAGCGGCCGTGCGATGTATGCCTCAGACCATCACTTCCCGGGAATGCTGTACGCCGTTCCGATTTGCAGCACAATTGGGAAGGGCAAAATTATCAAAATCGACGCGAGTGCTGCCGGCAAGATGCCTGGCGTAGTCGCGATTTTCCACCATGGAAACATTGGCGAGCTGTACCGCGTGGCCCCCGGCTCTGGTCTTAGCGCCATGGTCAACGAAAAGCGGCCGCCGTTCGAAGACAACGAAGTTCGATATTTCGGCCAATACGTTGCGGCGGTGGTGGCAAACACATTTGAACAGGCGCAGGCCGCGGCCTCGGCGATTAAGGTCGCTTATTCCAGCGCGGTTCCGGATGTCTCTACTCAGCTTTCCTCCGATGAAAAACCGGAGCCGGACAACGCCCGCGGCGACGCCGAGCAAGCCTTCAAGAATGCTCCCGTCAAAGTGGATCACACCTATGTAACTCCTGTCGAGACGCACAATCCGATTGAGTTACATGCAACCATCGCGATCTGGGAAGGCGATAAGGTCACGCTTCACGAGTGTACGCAGGCTGTGGTGAATTCCCGCGCCGTGCTGGCGCAGATGCTGGGCATTCCGCCGGAAAATATTCAAGTGATTTCGCGTTTTCTTGGTTCCGGCTTTGGCGGCAAACTGTGGCCTTGGCCTCATGCCGTTCTCGCTTGCGCGGCGGCCCGGCAGTTGCGCGCGCCGGTGAAGCTGGTCGTCAGCCGCAAGATGATGTTCCAAAATGTCGGACACCGGCCCCGCACGCAACAGCGGATACGTCTTGGTGCGACGCGCGACGGCAGGCTGACTTCCCTCCAGCATGATTACTTGAACCACACGTCAATTCAGGACGATTACAAAGAAGAATGCGCGGAGGCAACTCCGTTTCTTTACAGCACGCCCAATCTGAAAGTCACGTCTGCGCTTGTGCGCCGCAACGTGGGTACCCCAACGGCCATGCGAGGCCCGGGCGCGGTTCCCGGTCTGTTTGCACTGGAATCGGCCATGGACGAGTTGGCTATCAAGTTGAAGATGGATCCGGTGGAACTCCGGCTCAAGAATGAGCCGGAGAAAGACGAGAGCCTGGACATCCCCTTCTCCTCGCGCCATCTGAAAGAGTGCCTTACTCTCGGCGCGCAGAAGTTTGGCTGGTCGAAACGGAACCCGGAAATCGGCTCCATGCGCAACAACGGCAAGATTCTAGGTTGGGGCGTCGGCGCTTGCTCGTGGCTTGCGGCGCGCTTTGCGTGCGAGGCGAGTGTAGCGATTCGCCCCGATGGCACCGTGAGGGTATCCTCCGCAACCCAGGACATCGGCACTGGTACCTACACGATTTTTGCCCAGGTCGTCAGTTCCCGGACTGGCATTCCAGTTGACAAGATCGACGTCGTTCTTGGTGACAGTGCCCTTCCCGCAGGCCCCATCTCCGGCGGATCGATGGTGACCGCGTCGGTCATTCCCGCTGTCCTCGAAGCCACCGATCAAGCTGTCTCGATGTTGTTGTCCGCCGCCACCCGAGCGCCCGTTTCAAAATTCCGCGGCAAGAAAAAGGACGAGCTGGCTTTCACGGCGGGTCGCGTTCATTTGAAGGAAGGCAATCCTGAGAAGGGCGTGCCCTTTCCGGAAATTCTCCGCGACGCGAATATGAGCGCTGCCTACGGGCAACGGCAAATCGGGGGGCACCTTTGGTACCGGCGAGAAGCCGAACCTTTCGTCTCATTCGTTCGGCGCGCACTTTGCCGAAGTAACCTGGCAACCCGAACTCGCGCGGCTACGCGTAAGTCGGGTGGTCACTGTCATCGATGCCGGCCGTATCATCAATCTTAGCCCGGCCCGGAACCAGATCGAAGGCGCGATTGTCATGGGCGTCGGCATGGCTTTATTTGAGGAAACAATCTACGATCCGCGCAATGGTGCCCCCATCAACAGCAATCTCGCGGATTACATCGTTGCTTCGCATGCCGACACACCCGAGATCGACGTGACATTTCTGGACTACCCGGATCTCAACCTGAATCCGTTAGGAGCTCGCGGCGTGGGCGAGATAGGTTTAGCGGGCATCCCAGCAGCAATCACGGGCGCCGTCTTTCACGCCACCGGAATTCGAGTGCGCGAGTTGCCTGTGCGCATTGAGTCGCTTTTGCAATAACTAACCTGTTTTCAGCGCAGCGACTTCGTAATCTATAATCTCCGGAACCGTAAATTCCAGCGCGCCACCCTCTTGCCGAAAGGGAATCTGCCGTTCCGCTCGCAGCAACGCCACCGAAGCGATACGTTCTTCAACCGGCACCCGCAGTTTGACTTTCTGTTCCCCAACTCGGTAGAAATTGCGTATCCAACCCTTGTGCATATTGGGATTGGTGTAGTTGAGCAGGTGCAGCGCATAGCCGGCCTGGGTCTGCCACGCGAAGCTCTCGATAACGCCCTCGCCGCTCACCTCGACCGGTGTATCGCCTCGCAGCAGCCATCGCACGCAGTTCTGAAGCAAGCGGCTCAAATCCGTGTTACCAGCAATCCACGCGGTGCGATCCACATCGCCGGGTAAGTAAATCAAGCGGCTTTCTCCGCGTTCCATAACTACAATTGCCGGCTCATCGGTCTGCGCCACCGCCGGATAAGAGATCTCGGGCGGATAAGCCGGATACGGAGGCACAACGGTCAGTACTGGATTCTGCACTGCCGCAATCCGGGTTAGAAATTGCGCCCCCGGTATCCAATCCGTATCCGCGAACCCGCTCAGAATCTCGTGCCGCCGCTCGATCCGCGCGAGATAGGGATTCCCGTTTCCGATTGCCGCCACCGGCTCGCCTTTCCACTGAATCCCGAAAACATCGGCCAGTCCGAAGTCCGGCCGCCGTTCGTTTCTATCGGTGTACAGGCCGGTCTCGAACGTCGCGAGCAGCGATCCGCCCAACCGCACATACTCCTTCAACTGCCCGCATTGCCGATCGCTCAGAAGCGCGACATTAGGCAGCAGGATCGCTTTGTATTTGCGCAGACTTTCCGTCCCAAGATCGTCCTCATGGATAAAGTCAAACGCAAAACGGCCTTCAATCAGGGCATAGTACATCCCTTGCATGTACTGCGCGGCGTCGCCTTGGCCGGGCGCTCGATAGAACAACTGAGTTCGCTGTCCCATCACCACGCCGACATTAGCGATGGACGCCTTATTAACGAAATGTTCTTCGTGCCGTGCCAGCCACGTGAAATATTTGCGTCCCGGTTCCTGCCATCGGTGATCCCGTCCCAGGCCGCCCTCCGCGCCGATAAAGTGATACCAGGGCACCATGCCGCTTGCGACCGTCTCGTTCATCCACATCCGCGCTTCGGCTGTCGATTTCGCCACGTTGCGCCAGCGCGGCGTTCCCGTCGACCACGCACCGGTTACATTTGTCGCCGTGCGCCCCTTCATGATTGCGCTCGCCACTCTGCCCTGCAGCGAACATCCCCAGATCGGCGCCCGCCTCGCCGCCGCGCCCCTGGTTATCGCAATTGAACCACTGGCACACATCGGCTAACTGCTTCAGGTTCGGACCCGCCTTGATAGACCCACCCAGGTTAGCGAAATAGAGATTCTCGCGGCTCTTTTGCTTCGCGATCTCATCGTAGAGCTTCCAAAGCTCAATCGTCCGTTCATTGAACTTATCCCAATAAGCGGCAGTCCTCGGCTCCGGCAGACGTTTACACTGCGCGCAGTGACAGATGGGCAACTGGCCGAGCGGCGGCCAGCCGTTCGTAAAAATTCCATCGATGTCGTACCGCGCGTTCACCTCGCGCATAATCGCCGGAATGTAGTCCGTGAAGTATGTAGTGAACATACAAGTGCGGAATAATCTGGCATCGTCTGAGGTCGTGCGCGGCTTGCCCTCCGCATCGCGCTCAAACCATTCCGGGTGAGCCTTCAGCGCATCCTCCCAGTTCAGGTCCGGGCTCATCCTCGCGATCACGCGTATACCGCGCTTCTTGGCGGCCGAGCAGCACTCGCCGAAAAAATCCCGATTGCCCAAATACTTCGCCCGCCGGTGAAAGGGAACCTCGCTTGGATAGAAGGCCAGAATGCCCGTCACGCTGATAAGGACTGCATTCACCTTGAGGCTCGCCCAATAGTCTGCCCACTCTTCCACATTCATCACGGCGGGATCGTGCTCGGTCATATTCAGTTGCCCGACACGCCTCACCGTCTGATGCCACGACACGGCTGCTTCTTTCCCAACCAGCGAGCCTGCGGCTAAAGCGCCGGGCAGAGCCATGAAACGACGACGATCGATTTCCATAAATATTGAGAATGCGTTTACGCGGGAGCGGGGCCCGCATAAACGAGGCTTAAACCCCAATCCAGATCGGATGGAAACGCAGGCAGTTCGATTTCGCCAATCGCATTTGCCTTAACTTGGCCGTCGCCAACGCCCTGCCAGGTCCCGTTACGCGGATCGAACCAGCGTGCACGATACCGGCCGAGAACCCGGGCGGCGCGCACCAAACTGCGTGGGCAACCCTTCTCGAAATACAGCAGAAAAATCGTCTTGTCTGCGGTTCGTGCCGCGTAGGCCCAACCTTCATAACCTTTAACAATGTGAGTCTTGTTCGGAACGACCAGATTCTCATCGGGCACTAGATCCTGGTAACGTTTTCCGATGGAGAAAGCAAACGTGCGGAGGTATTTCATCTGCGCTCCCGAGTTCCACCGAAAAGCGTCCCACATTTTTATCGGTGCTGCCGGTTCGATATCGGCGCCCCAAATGCCCTCCGCGCCATAGACGTGGCCCGCCAAGCCTCCCGAAAGGAAATTTCCATACATCGCCGAACGCACGAACTGATCGTCTCTGGGCGTGCCGCCTGGGGCTCCGTACTTATACCCTCCGTTCAGGCCGCGCGCGTCGACATAACCGGAATAGTAAGGCTCGCCGTTCAACCCTGGCTGCGGATGAGGATCGCGGAAAATCTCCGTCAGATACCAATAGTATTCATGCTCGCGTTTGTTACCGGTTTGCTGTAAGGTCACCCATGAGTTCTCGCCCCAGTTCACAAGCGTCGAGGGATTCGCATTAGCGGACAGCAGATTTCCGAACGGAGGCGGTCCAAACTTCTTCAACGCCAATTCAATTGCCTGCTGAAAGTCCGGCACCGTAATGCTTTCCTGAATAATATCCAGATGAATGGGGCTGAGCACGCTACTATTCGCCTGATACCTCGACCAAACGTACTGAATGAAGCGTGCGTACGAGTCTGGCCATGAGTAATACTTCTTCCAGCATTCGCTCGCATCCCGGCGCGAAACTTCGATGAAAGGAACAAAGCCTTGCGCATTCAGGTAATCGATCTTGCGATCCATGAATTGGAAATACCTGGGATTGATTCGATCCACGTCTGGGAAAATGTTCTCGTAGCCGGGTACCTTCCCCGGAAATAAGAACGGACGCCCGCCCTCGTTGGTCGTGTTCTTGGCGCTCCCCGTCCCAAACTCCAGCCAGGCGGAACGCACTGTCGTGTGCTCCGCGTCGTTCATGACAATATGCCACGGCAACCCGTCGGTATTCCAATTGGGAAACGCCGCGATAATATTCACCCAGTTGTATCCTTGCGCTTTCCGGAAGCGGACGTAATCCTTGAAGCCCGCCGCCGGTCCAATCGACCGTTCCCGGTTGTCGTCGTACCAGCGAAACCGGTTTGTCGCGGCGGCATACCAGGTATCTCCTTGCACGAAAAACGGCGTTCCGTCCGCAAGCTGTAGAGCGTGGTGATCCGGCGTGGCTTGAAGAAACCCGCGCCGCAACGGGTTCTCCCGCTTTTCTTCTTCGCTCCAGTCGACCGCGTCGAAGGCTCCTCTTTTCCCCGCCAGGCCAGCATCCGAAGGCTCGGATCCGCTCCGCCATTTCCACTTTCCGGCAGCAGTCGCCAGCAGCCGCACCTTAAACGTGTTCCCTCCATCCCAGAAACCATAGACTCGCTTCCGGAATCCAGGCCCAGACAGATCCACCCACACCGTCACGTCTGTATAGGGATTCGAAAACGAATGCCTGGAAGTGAAGGTGAGTTCCTGCTTCTCCCAGATATGCACCGGCGCGCTCGCCGCACTGGCGGGACTAGCGAGTAAACAAAGAAGAACAGCGGTAAGCACGAAGATCGATAATCTCGTACACAGTATCAAACTCAAAGCTTTTGGTTTGGTTAGTGGCGCATACACGCTGGCATTCGTGCGCGATGCTCAATCGAGATGATCTCCTGCCAGCGCCTCACGAAGACGTTCGGAGAGTTCCGGGCGGTTTCGGAAGCGTCCTTTAAGGTACCCGCGAGCTCCACGCGCGTCTGCCCGATCTCATCAAAAATCCCAAGGCAATGGAGGCTATGCTAAAGATGAGCAAACCGGATATCGCTGAGCTCGAACGTGCCGCCAGGAAACCACCACAATGGAACATGGCAGCAAAGATCCCGGAACGCCTCGCCTCGGCATGCCGCAAGAAGCCCGAGCGTGCCGCCTGGCTCGACCGCTTGCCGGATTCGCTGGCAATGTTGCAGCGCCAATGGTGCCTGAGGGTCGTCGGCGATCCCTTCGACAGCCCAGACGTCAGTTGTGTATGGGTAGCGCCCGTAACACGCGCCGACGGAACCTCTGCCGTGCTGAAGGTAGGTATGCCGCACATGGAAGGAGCGCACGAGATCCAGGGTTTGCGCTTTTGGGGCGGCGATCCAACAGTGCGACTGCTCGAAGCAAACGATTCCCGGGGCGCCATGCTCTTGGAACGCTGCGAGCCAGGAACAGCTCTGCGCGCGCTGCCCGAGCCCGAGCAGGATCTGGTGATCGCACCTCTGCTGCGCCGTCTCTGGCGCTCGCCGTCTGAACCTCACCCGTTTCGCCCCTTGTCGGCGTTAACCGATTACTGGAGTGCTGAGACGCTGGCCGATATCGATCGATGGCCCGACCCAGCAATTGTCCGCGACGGTCTGCATCTCATGAAAGAGTTGCCGCGCACCGCGCCTGTTCAGGTTCTGCTGGCGACCGACCTGCACGCCGGCAATGTTTTGCGGGCGCACCGTGAGCCTTGGCTCCTGATCGACCCTAAGCCATTCATCGGCGATCCTGCATACGATGCGACGCAACATCTCTTGAATTGTCGTGGGAGACTACTTGCGGACCCTTACGGGACGATCCGGCGCATTGCGGATCTGCTCAGCGTCGACTATGAGCGCGTTCGGCTCTGGATGTTCGCCCGCACGGCAGCGGACCCGCGCGCCGATTGGAGCAACGAACATCTATTGGCGATCGCCAGAGCGATAGCCCCGTAGCTATCCGTCAATAGCAGCCCCACCATTGAGGACCATCCCTTTTCGCAATAGCCTTTCGTAAGTCTGTGCCACTATGTCCGGACCACCTGAAACTGAGCCGGATGCGTCAGCGGCTGGACTTGCAGTCTCAAGCGAATTTCCACAATTCGCCGCTATCTCATTTCTTCTTGAGTTCCTCGTAAGCAATCACTCCGCCCGCGACTGCGGCTACGCCCAGCAATATCAAAAGAATCGGCCACAGTGAGCCTGAAACCGCTGCTCCGGTTCCGGTCACCATCAGGCTACGGGGCGAATGCGGGTCGTTGCTGGCGATCTGGAATGTCGCGTTGACATCTCCATTTCCCGTGGGATGATATTTCAGCGTGACGTCGCTCTCGGCTCCGGGAGCGATCGTGATCGGAAAGGCCGGCGCTGGATCGATTGTGAAATCCGAGCTGCCGTCCGTGCGATTGATCGACGAAATCTGCAGGTCTGCCGTCCCGACGTTAAAAAGCTGCAAGGGTATTGTGCGGTCGACTGCTCCAGATACGGTGCCGAAACCGGTCTGGCTGATGGGATTCGTTCCCAGCCGCGCTACCAGCGGCGCAGCGATGCCTCGACCGCTTGCCGGGATCAGATAGGACGGCACGGATGGATCGTTACTGGCGATGTCAAACGCAGCGCCGGCATCGCCCGCGCTGGTCGGCTTGAACGTCATATCGAACGACTGTGTCCCGCCGGGCGCAATGGTCGCGGGGAATGTCGCGGACGGACTCACGTCAAAATCAGTCGGGCCACCGCTCGGAGTGATGCCCGTCACGGTCAACGGGGCGTCGCCGGAGTTGTAAAGGTAGATGGTAATCGTAGCCGTCTGGTTCAACGCTGTGACGCCGAAGGCCAGATTCGATTCGACATTGATTCGGGGGCCGGTTGGCCGGCTTATTTCGAAGCAACTGCGTCCATAAGTCCCGACGCGAAGCACCGGCGGACTGACCGTATTGTCAATCGCCAGCGAGTTACAGCACACAGTAGGCAATCCCGCGCCATAAATCTTCCATGTCGCGGTGACATTCGTGCCCGTTACGGTCACATCCGTCGAGCGCATCACCCCGCCGTCGCTTGCAACCACGATTGCCGGCGGACTCGGCGCGGTGCTCGTGTCGAACACCACCGAATGCATCGTCAGATCCGGCAGATTGCCGATCGGACCGTTTCCATCCGTGCCGCTGACGTCATTCCAGGTAACGCCGTTGTCGGTAGTTAGAAAAATCCGTTTGGTGCGATATTTCGAATGAATTCCGCTGATGCCTCCGTACACCACGGCGACGCGCGACGCGTTGGTCGAGTTCGACCGCGATCCCGCGCGCAGGTCCCAACCCTCCGGGCTGCGTCTGAAACGATCCCTGGTCCCAGGTCGCTCCCGCATCCCCGGAATAATGAACGCTGCCGTCGTACACGCCAACCCAGACGCGATTCGAGTCGGCTGTGGTCGTCGTAAGCGCAGTAATATCGCCGCTCACATTGAGAGGGCATCGGACAAAGTTCAGACCTGCGTCCACGCTCTTATAGAGATCCTGCACAACGCCCACATACACCACGCGGGTGGCCTTGTTATTCCCGTTCTGCTCCAGCGCGATGGCACGCGTCAAATCATTCTGCGGAGTCGGCAGATTGTTTCCGATCACCTTCGGGGTATTGCCGCTAGTTTGCCACGTTGTGCCGCCATCGCTTGACTTAATAAGGTCCCAGTCGTCGAAGCCATAGATGGTCATTGGGTCGGTTGGATCCACCGCCACAAAGTATCCATCGCCGTCGATGCCTTCGTGCCAGGTCGTGGTACCGGCATCGGTGGGCCCATGTCCACTGGTTCCGGTATCTTGGCATCCGCCGTAGGTGTAGGCATTGTTGGCCGCTCCTTTGCCGATATCAATGCCTCGAAACAAGTTCGACCCGATTCCCCCGTTTATCGCCGTCCAGGTTGTGCCCCCGTTCGCGCTCTTGGCAATTCCTCCGTCGGTCCCGAGGTACACGGTCGTTGGCGCGCCGGTCCGGTGCGTGCTCGGGCTGAACGTCAGAGCATGCGTATCCCAGTGGACCTTGCTTGAAGTGCAAGCCGGCGTTTGGAACGTGTTCCCTCCGTCATTCGATCTCCACAATTCTTGAAAGCCTACGTATACGAGCTGCGGATTTTGAGGATCGATACCGATCGTCAGATCGTAATGGGTCTGTTTAAAGCCATCGCCGCCTGCCACGGCAACGATGTTGGAAATTGGACTCCACTGAGTCCCGCTATTCGTCGACTGATACAACGCAACGGTGGGATGCGCTCCCGGCGCAAGCTGAACAAGCGCCAACAGCGTCTGATTGTTGGGACTCGTTGACTGCGCCAGTGCGAGATTGCCGAAGCCCGGACCCGGCGCTCCGGGATTACTAAACAGATTCACCGGAAAAGTAACGCCGATGTCGATCGATTTCATCACGCCAACGCCCTTTACGCAGGCATAGACCGTAGCCCCAGCCGTGCTGTCGAGCGCTAGAGCCGAAATAAAGCCGTTCAGGACGGGTTGGCGATTGTCAAAAGCAGGAGAGTTGGAGCCGAAATTTTGGCCCCCGTCTGCCGAGCGGAATAGCCCCTGATCGGTCGCAACTAGCAGCGTATCCGCCGCTGGGATTACGATGCGATTGATCCCAAACCCCGACGTGCCCGATGGTCCGGAAGCCGGCGATACGGTTCGGCCCGATCCCGCGAAGATCGCCGCGAAGGGTCCACCATCAACGATGCTCCAAGTCAACCCTCCGTCGGAGGAGCGATAGAGGCCGACTCCTTTCTTGAAAGCCACACCGCCGTCGTATAGGTTCCCAGTTCCGGCGTATGCGATGCGCGGATTGGAAGGATCGATAGCCACGGCGCCCATCGAGAGCGACAGAAGCTGATCCATGGTTGGCGACCACGTGGTACCGCCATCGATCGACTTCCAGACGCCGCCATCGTTGGTTGCAACCAGAATGTTATCGTCCGTAGCCCCACTGGGGTCGATCGCGATATCGGTGATTTCGCCGGAATTCGGCCCAACACCTTGAAAAAACTGTGCCGCGGCATTGATGTTCAGAGGCGCCGGTCCGATAGGACTCCATAAAACACTGGCATCGACATCCAGTTGAACGAAATCGAGCAGCCCCTGCCGCCATAGATCGGCACGCGGCTGCCCGTCGGGACTGCTGTGATTATCGAGGAACTGGCGCAGCCATTTTCCGTGGCCTTCCTCGTCGTGGCGTTCTGGCATAGACCTTCTCCTAGCTGCTCGAGCCCGTGCCTCCGCTCTGTGCCGGCGTAGGCGGGGTCAGACGCAGCCAGCCTTCTTCCGCGCTAGCCGGATCTGGACCCAACTGCGCGTCGTCGGTCGCATTCACCACCGGCTCTTCTGCCCACGTGATGATGTCGGAGCGATGGTCCCAGCTCCATGCCCCTTGAATATCGGTTGAAACGGGCATACGAATCTTCTGCGGATCCACCAGCACCGGGCCGAAACGAAATGTCGGAGACAGGCTGGCAAGAGCACTGGCAACCCAGTTCCGGCGCATGCCGATTTCCTTCGAGGGGAGCATTCCGGTCGTGGCGTGCACGCTCGTCTGTGGCTCTACCAGCAGCGTCAACGCGATCTCCTGATTCGGCTGAATCGTCAAAATTCCGGAGCTATCGACATACGGATGTGTAACGGGACTCGCACCTTCCGTAACTGTCGCGCCCAGATCGTTTGAGAATGTCTGATAAAAATCCGGCACCAGGTTGGCCTGCTGCAGAAAGCCGCGTCCTGGACCGACTTCGCGCGCAAACCCCGCAACCGCGGCATCGGCGCAATAGAGACGTGTATAGTTGTCATTCACGAAATATCCAAGCAACCCGTCCTGGAACTGGCTGAGCGCGCCCAGACGCACGCTGATCGAAGTGGTGTTGAGCAGCTCGGGATGAATCGGCTCCTGCACTTCCAGTCGAAGACGCCCGCGCAGCACCACGACGGGATGGCCCACCAGCAGCGAGAGATGCTCGTCGCCCGTGTGGCCGAACGGATCCACTGCCCAGAGGGTCGAGTCGATGATGCGCAGCAGCGCGCTCAAGGCATCTTCGTGCAAATCGTCTTGAGTGGCATCCGCCAGTCCCCACTGCAGCAGCGCCTTCGCAATGCCGGCGGCAAATGTATTGGGAATCGCGCGCTCGGGCGATTGCCCCACGGTCGAAGGCTGTCCCGGCGCTTCCTCCCATACGATGCCGGCTTGCGGATCGGGCCGCACCACGCCCAGATTGCCTCCATCCGCGCCGAAAAATTCGAGATCGCCATCCAAATGGTTCGGCATCAGAAACCCACAAACCGGCGAGACCGTATCGTTCGCCTCGTTCTCGCTTCCGTCTGCCGACATGTACCGGAGCCAGAGCCGGCTGGGCGAAGTGAAGCGCGGCGGGAGCGCTAGAATTCCCGGATTTTGATCCACCTCCAATGGCTCGGATTCGACGATCGCGGCGGGATTGACCAGCGCTGTATCGCTCGATCCTGCGAGATCTAGAAATTGACCGAAGCAATCGACCAGGCGCAGACGCAGGACGCGCAGAAAACCCGCACGCAGCGGAATAAACGGGCTCGGTGTCGAGCCGTCGGCAGGCTTCGACTGGCCATCCGGATCGTAGCCGCCGCGCAGTTCTTGCGTAAATCCGTCCAATGCACCAGTGAGCACATCCATGCTGGAAAGCGTTGTCAGAATGTCCTGGAGCGGTGCGCGATCTACCGCCGGAATGTCGCCCGTGGGCGCGTTCGTCACTGTCATGTGAAGGTTCGCCGCAAGCGAAGCGAACGATGTAAGTGCAGTTTGCGCCAGCGGAGAATGGAATCGCGGCGTGGTGTTCGGTACCAGGTTCGCCGCTCCGCCCGCGGCCAGCGATTGATCGATCGCACGGCGCAGGCTCGCTGCCGCCGTAGCTGCCGCTCCGCCGGTCAGATGCGCGCGTCCCTGCAAAATAATTCCGGCATTCGCATCGCTGAATGAAGGGTATTTCGTTGGATCTGCGGTGTAATCGATTTCGGCGAGCGACCAATCCTTGATGCCGTTTGTCGATGGAATATATTGCAGTTTCCAATCGAGGTGCAGCGGATTCCACGGCTTCACGGGCGGCGAAACGGCTACAGCCGCGGGCAGCATACCAGCGATCCCGCTATTCGCGACCAGCGGCCCGTGATCGAAGTTCGGGTCGCGCGTCGCCCACCACACCGTCTGTTCGACGGTGAAATTGTGAGCGACCGCTGTAATGGCCGAGCTGGCGGTAACGGTCGATTGCGAAGCAGTCGCGAGCGCCGTTGCCGCGCCCGGATCGAGAATCACCGCCTCTCTCAGCAGATCCTCGCATTCCGGCGGAACGCTCCCATTCTCAATGCCACTCTCAAGCACGTCCTCGCCTTGCACCGCTGGACGATTCGGCTGTCCCGTGATCGCATTGCAACTCAGCTCGGTTGTGACAAAACCAGTTAGCCTGCAGACCAGCGTATTGTCTTCGGAAAACCGATCGTCACTGCCATGCTTGAAACTGCGTCCCGCGCCTTCCAGCAGCAGAACCGGCTCGCTCGGATAGTAGAGACGCGGCAGCGCGCGGCGCACCGTTTCGTAATGACCCGGAATCGGCTGCTGCACTTGCTGCGTACCGATGACGCCTCCCAGCGCAACCGACAATCCGCCGTTCAGAAAAGTGGTTTCGCGCAACGTTTCACTCGCGACGAAATGCGTTGCAACTGCTTTGCCGCCGGGCTGCACGGTGCTGGCCTTGAACAATCCGCTTTGGAACGCTTGCTGGTGAAACGGAATCGTGGAGCGATTCGGAAACACGCCGGGACCTGGCTCGACCGGATTCGGCAGCGGCGGTGGTGTGTCGGGCGTCTGCGGAATCCACAATTGTTGCGTCGTGTAACCGCCATCTAACGATGCGAAAGAGTTCGCGTGCAGTAGCGCATCCACCGCCGCGCGGCCGTTCGCCTCATTCAGCGCCGGCAAACCGCCCAGCAGAAACGCTTCCAGAATGCGCGCTTCATCCGGTGCTTCGTTTTTCAACGCAACCAATGCGGCCAGCGCTTCGGTAATTGTGTTTCCCGCCGCGACGTTAATCGAAGAGGCCGGCGGTGGGCCGCCCGATTCACCCGATAAGATGCCTCCTTCATTTCCCCGCCAGCCGATTCCAGGCCATCCGATCGCCACCACCGATCCATGAAACAGCGTCGCGTTCGGCCACCACGAGCCATCCGTCGTGTACGGACCCAGCGCTTCCCCGCCCTCGTCCACTGCCGGAAAACTGGGCGCGGCATCCGAGACCGCATACGGGGTATTGCCGCCCGCCGCACTGACGACGTCGCTGGTCGCCAAACTAATCCTGGCGATTGAAGCGAGCCCCAGGTTCGACGCCGCTATCAAATACCTGCGCGAGTGATTGACGGCTTCATTCAGCTCGCCCGAAGCGAGCTGCCATTCAAGTGCCGCCATTTTATTGTTGAAGTCCGTGAGCGATTTGACGTCCGTATCGCCCAGCGGATCCTGCGATGGATCGGAATACCAGCCGCACACCAGGTAAGCCAAGGGCCCGGCCTTCACGTCGCTCAAGCTGTCATAGAATGCCAGCCGGTTGACGACATTGTCGTAATAAGCCGCCCAGGAGACATCGCCCTGCCCGAGCACCGTCAAAGGATTGTTGATTGCATCCTGCGATGGCGGCCCTTCCGTGAAGCTGTCGAGGTCGATCGGCACCGGATTCTGATCTCCGGAGCGCAGCACCCAGCCACGAACCGCGCGGCGCTGCGGAATCTGAAGCGACGGAGACATCCGAAGCACCAGCCAGCGATCCGGCGCGGCGGGAAAGGCGGCGGTGTCGCCATCCGCCGTCGCAGTGGTGAGTGCATCGGGCAGCGCCCAATGGAGGTACACGCCTTGCGGCCGCGCGGAAGCCAATTCGGCAAACGGCGCGGGCAGCAGATCGCGACGCGTAACGGTTCCCGTTCCGGGATGCGGCTTCAACGCGCAATCCGCCCACTGCTCCGCCGCTTGATTCGGCCGAATCGCCAGCGCATCCACCTGGATCGGAACCAGCACGCGCGGCGTACGCAACAGATGTGGATTCCACGTGCCCACCACTTTTTGCGTGATGCCGTAAGCCGCCGCCACGGAGAAAGCGGCTGTCTTGTCGATGAAGGAAAGAGTGCTGCTAACCGCCATTGCCCGTCACCAGTTTTTCGACTGCGCTGAAAATATCGCCGCCCGCGACCCGCTGCGCCACGTTCAGGTGCGCCACAAAGCCGCCTGAAAGATTTTGTGTCCCGGCCTGATCCACCGAGCCTTCAAATCGCTGCCGCCACGGCGGATTCAACACGGAAATCGCAAAGCTCGCGCTACCGGTCTGCGCGACCGCATTCGGGTACGTGCTTCGCGCTTGAAAAAGACGGCGGCGCAGCTCGGTCACGTGCACCACGCGATTATTGGCGGCGCGTACCGGCACCGGAATGTCCACCGGGTTTCCGCCGGAGGTCACCTGATGCCCCGTCGCATCGCGAATGTAAACCCGATAATCGCCATTCAAGTGCACTCCGAACTGCACGCCGTGATGCGGCTCTTCCAGAATGACGAGCTGCGG
This sequence comes from uncultured Acidobacteriaceae bacterium, assembly GCA_963722935.1. GTDB lineage: Bacteria > Acidobacteriota > Terriglobia > Bryobacterales > Bryobacteraceae > Bog-105. The sequence goes on from CAVROY010000008.1 coordinate 2,069,658, forward strand.
CACGCCTTGAAACAGCGCGATCATCACGCTCGGCGAAAGCAGTTCCAACCGCAGCATCTTGAGCTGCAAGGGTTGAATCTTTGGGTCTGCCGGATCGAGCGGCTCCCGGATGTCCTGGCTATAGGCGCGCACATCCATCTGCGGCCATCCGCTCACGGCTTGCGAGCGAAGCAGAAAACCGGTGATCGTATCTGCGGCGGAAGGATTGCCGTCATTCGCATTCTTGAGCTCTGTGAAATTTCCAAGCGCGCGCTGAAGACCGCGCACGATGCGCTCGGTTTGATCGAGCTGCTGGTTCAGAGCGGGAGCATGAGCCTGGTGATGCGCCTGCTCGCGCGTGCCGATCTTGCCCACCGCAATCGCGCCATCCACCAGCCGATCGGTCCAGGATCGATCGATATAGAAGAAGCGTATGCTTTCATCCGGCAGCAGCCTTTCGTCCGGAACCAGGTATTCGAATGGAACGCCGATCAGCAATCGCAGATGCGCCAGAAACGACTCCATGTACGGAGGCATCTCCGCTTCGGGTTGCGTGGTTGCCACCTGCGGCGGATTGATCATCCGCTCGCGCAGCGCTTCGGAAGCCTGTATCCATGCGGTTCTCATCACGAGCCTCCTAACACCTGTTGCGTGTTGGTAAGAATGCGGCCGCGCGCACTCGTCAAATTCTCGAGGCCGGCCGTATCCGCCGCCACTTGGTCGAGCGTGACGTTCGGCCGCGCAGTTTGGGCCGGTGCGGACACAACGGCTCCAATCGCGCCGGCATCGCCGCCGAGAATCGCAGTTGCCTCATCGACGCTTCCGAGATTCCACGCCTGTTGCACGATACTCGGATTCAATCCAACCACGTTCCCGAGCTGCGCCAGCCCATAACGATCGCCAATTTTGTCGATGCCGCTGAGAATGCCTTGCGCAGCGCTGACCGCCACTACCGGCACAATCGGTGCGTGTAGATCCAGCGGCTCTGCCAGCGACATCGCCGTCTGAACTGCGGTCAGGCAATCCGTGCGCGCAGACTGCCGGAAAGCTTCACGGCGCCAGCGCATCAGCTCCTGCGCAAGACGTGCATCCGCGGCAGCAAGCAATCGTCCGGCTTCGAACGCGGCGGCATACGAGACATCCTCGGCTCCCGTTTCCGGAGTGGCGCGGCGGCATTGATCGGCGCTGTGATAGGTGAGCGGATCGCGCGTCAGCGGGACCGGCACTAATGGTCCGCGATACCATACCTCCTCATCCACCCCGGCCCGGTCCGCGAGCGAAATCTGAATGTGCCCGGTATCGGCCACTTGCGGATGCCCCGGGTCCTCCACAGTCCCCGCCATCGAAACGTTTACGCGTTGCATGTAATCGCGGAACGTTCCGACTCCGGTGCATTCAAACTGCCAGCTATGCAGCAGCACAAGTTGCGTAGTGAGTTGCCAATACCCGAATACCGGAGATTCGATGATGCCCACGGCGGTCGCGATGCGGCGCTCGTTAGCGTTCGCCAGAACCAGCGTGGTCGCGTCGGTCGGATTGAAACTGACGCTCGCTGTGTCCCCTACCTGGGTAGCCGTGATTTGCAGCAAAATCGGCTCTGCGACAGGCGGCGGATCGGCCTTCACGAGGTCCGTGCGCTCCTCGAGCGAAACCAGGCAAGCGCGATACTTCGCTCCGGGAGCAGGCAAGCGATTCGACATCACCACCGCGAACCAGCCATCCGTCGAACCGGCATTCAGCTCGCGATCGTCCACATTGACTTGGCGGACGTGCGCCAGCAGCATCAGTTCATCGAGCGACGGCACAAGGGAGGAAACCAACGCGAGATTTGCCTCCACGGTGTCGCACGTGACACCGGCAGGAGGTTCGAGCCGCTGATACACGTCGGCCGGAACGGCCTGCTCCAGTGGAACGTTCTGATGCAGCGTGTACTCGCCTTCCGCAAATAGCAGCAGCGCCAGCCATGGCGCGGGACCATCCGGCGCGGGTGGATCGCCCTCTGCGCGCTTTGGAGTTCCAATCAAACTCGGGTGCGAGGTAAGCGCGCGCTCCCAAGGCAGCGTGCGGCGCAGCAAGACCACATGCGGCACGCTTTCGTCGAATCCGCCATGGCCATTGGGCGGTGGAAAAACGCCCGCCACTTCTGTGGCAGCCAGCGAAAACCGCGGGCCTTCGATATTGAAGAAGCCGGTGTTGGGTGTAAGCGGCTGCTGCGCACCATCGAAGCTGACGTTCGTTACCGCGCTGAGCTGATAACTGTTGTCCAACAGCGGTGGCGTGATGTTGTCGTACAGATACATCGAGCCAATCGGCGGAGCGGCGCTCATGCGGGACCTCCTGTAGTGGAAACCAGACGAACCGTGACACTCCCACCGGGCGTCAGCGGTCCATCCGGCACGATTTGTTCCGGAATTTTTCCGTTGAAGCGCACGCCCCACTCCTGCGCCTTTCCGGCGAGACCGGCCACACCGGCAAAACGCCAGCCCGAGACGCTGGCGGCGGCGATAACAATATGATCCGCACCCGCAGTGGTCCCGGTCACGTCGTACAGCAGCGCGCGCCGTCGTCCTCCCAGCACGCGTATCGGGGAAGCACTCAGCGTTGCGCCCGTAACAGCCAGCGACAGGTCTCCGTTAGCGGCGGCCGCTGAATCTTGCTGATCCAGAAGAATCGTAACCACACCAATCGATATGGGCAGCCATGTCTCGATGCCGGACTGATTGGCGATCGCGTCCGAAACCCGTACCATCGTTTGGCTGACTGCCTGCTTTTTGCGCTGCGGTGTCTGAGCTTGCGCAAACACGAGGCTGGCTCCACGTCCGAGAATCGTCGCGGCGCCCGCCTGCGGGAGCAGATTGCCTGCCTGCCATCCGGTAACGGCCATGCCACCCGCGGGCGCGGCAGAAAAGCTAACCGTACCGAATCCCGGCGCTATCTTGGCAGCGGGCGGATTTCCAAGACACGTGATGGCAACAATGCCGCAGCGTGCTGGTACCGCAATGGGATTCCCACCTGCATTCGGATATTCGCTGTCGCTCACCACGCTTCCGCCCCGCGTCAGAAACGTGATGCGGAATGCGCCCGCGCCCTGAATCGATAACTGGCTCGAGGTGCCCACCGGCACATCCCATAAGTGCGTTGTGCCGGCCGGAAGCGTGACACCGGAACCCGTCAGGTTTTCAAGCGCGGTGGTCCATTGATTCAGATGCGCAACGCCCGATGTCCAGCCCAGCTCCGGCGATCGCAACGTACGAGCTGCGCGCGCGACTGCCGTAGGACGCGGCGCATTCGGGCTTGCAACTCTCCGCAAACTTGCGCCTAACGCATCCACATTCGGCGCTGCCATTCGTAAAACGCTTGCTCCCGCGACATTCTTCACGCTGGTCTGCAGCGGCACCGGGGCATCGGAAACCGGCTGTGGACGTCCCTGCAGAACAGCGCGCAGGCGCGGCCCTTGCATAGCGACTGGCAGAACATCAGGAATCTTGGCGATCACTGGAGGGTTCGGAAGCCCTACCGGCTTCATCGTCAGACCCGTGGTAATCGGCGTAAGCAGCGGAGGCGCGGAACGATTCGTGGTTAGCGCGCGCACGGCCAGCGGCACTAGCCCGTTTGCCGGTAAGCCCGCATCGGTGCGCATCTGTGAGAAAAATCCGTTGCCTGAAAGCATCTGGCTCGCCGCTTTCAGCGTGACGCTTGAAGAGGTTCCCGCCGCCAGCGTCGCCAGCGCGTCGGCCGCAACGCCGTACGATTTCAGAACCGTGATATCCCAAGGCACCGTAAACGGCAACGGCCGGCTGTTGCCGTAATCGATCAGCTTGGCGATCGGAATCAGCGCACTCTGCCCTTCCGCGACGGCGAATCCTTCAATGGAGAGGCTTGTTACCGCAGGTACTGTATTCGCTGCCGCCGGAATATGCGCCGGATCGTTCCAGTGCCAGGTCGCTTCCGATACTTTTCCGATCGTTGGCGTGATGGTCCAGTGCTGTCGGTCAACGTGGAAACGAGGATCGTTACTCGTCGTGGTGACTTGCGTCCAGGTGGTTCCGTCGAGCGCCAGAAGCTGAACCAGCATCTGCGTCCCGACCACCTCTTTATTCATTGGCGCGATATCGATGGTGTGAACGTTCGCGCTTTCATCCTGGAGTCCGAACACGAAATCGGTGGAGCCCGTAGCAGGCATGTTCGTATCGCACTGGAACGAGAATTCGCTCGTCATCTTCCACGGTTTATCCTGGGTTCCCGGGGCGGGCTGAGCGCCGGAAGGCTCGGGCGGCACCAGTCCGGTTAGAACGTGTACAGCGAAGGCGTTGCCGTTCGGGTCGCCGCCGTAAAGATATTTCGTCGCAAAGGTGCCCCAGTCCGTGATGTAGTTGGGCTGCGGATTCGGATTCGGCCCAAATGCGACAGTCACGCTGCAAACGTCCAGGTCCACTGTCACCGTTCCATGCAGCGGCGGCCCGGCAATACTGAGCGATGCGCCAATCGAAAGCGAGATCCCGATCGTGACGCATCCAAAGAAACAGATCCGGATCGAAAGCGAAGCACCGACCGATATGCCGATATCGATGCTGTAATAAAACGGATCCCACGAGACCAGAAAATCGCAGTACGCGTTGAACCAGATGTTCGCGCAAGAAATGCCGTACGTGAGATTCAGGCTGCCGCCCGCCATGATGCAGGTGTTAGTCAGAGCGAAATAGCAGCCGCCCTTGATCGTCGCGCCGATTGGCAAACCCCAGTTGAAGCCCAGCCGTGGCACCGTCGGGAACTGCGTCGGAACCTGGAAATTCGGGTTGTATCCGCCCAGCGTTAGTACGAACTGCCCTTGCGGAAACCACATGAAATAGGCAAATCCGCCGGTGAGCTGGCAGTCGGGCGCAAAAATATAGGAGTTGTCGGTGAGCTGCGCCTGAATCGACAAAATACCTTCGGCGCTGCTGTAGCGAGCTTTCAGCGCCAGCTCGACGCTGACCAGGGCGGTGTCGTCGGTCGGAATCGCCATGCGCGCCACACCCAGCACCCCGATCTCGACTCCTCTGTCGAGCGCAACGTACACAACCGCCGTGACATGCACGATCACAAACGTCGTCCCATGAAGCCCGACGCCGAGCCAGAAGCTTCCGCGCTTGGCTGGTATGCTGTCGCGAATCTGCATCAGCTCGCCCATGGGATCGTTGGCGAGCGCGCCCGCGTCATCGAGGGCCGCAACCAGAATGAAGCTCGGAATTTTGTTGATATCGTCCGGAACAATCAGCTCGCGGTTGTAGCCGACACCCAATCCGAACGCATCGATCTCAATCACCGGCGGGATGCCAATAACGATGAACACTCCCGCGAAAATAAAGATGCTGGTATAGCCGCCCTGCGCATCCGACGGCTTGGAATACGCGCCCACCGCGACAATTCCGAATTCCGTGACCTGCACCAGCAGCATGCCGTCGTATTCGATGGCCGGCCCGCTGTCGTTTTTGAGCAGCGCTCCGGCGATGGTTACGCCGGGAGATGTAAAGCTGATTGCGATGCCTTTGAGGTCAAGCGTCCAATCGCCGGGCGAAGTGAGCGATTTCAGCGGAATCGTGACGCCCAATTCGTCCACTTCGCCCGAGAGCCCGTTGATTTTTACCGTGGCATCAAGGACCAGCGAGACGGATGTGGTGCCGTTCGGAATCAGGCCGATCTGATCGATGTAAATTGGTCCGAATTGCGCGTGTACGCCGATCCAGATCGGTTGATCCGAATCCTGGAACAGAATGTGGAAAGTCGCGTCGCCCTTTGGCGCGTCCCAATACCACGCCGCAATATCGATGCCGGGGTTCACCGGCTGCGTATCGCCTGCGTTGCTATCGCCGCCGTTCGATTGAAGCAGGCTCGCCGCGACCGGATTGTTTCCGCCTACGTTCGGTCCCGTAGCTTGGCCCAGCGGAATGCCGAGTGCATCCAGCTCCACGCCGCCGCCGGGAGAATCGAAGCTGAATCCGCTGCCAAATTCGCCATGGAAGAACGAATACAGACGAATTCCGCCCAAGCGGAACCCGGATGTGTTCACAAGCGGCGCATCGTTCTGTCCGGTCAGTCCCAGACCAAATCCTGCAACCAGCAATCCTGGATTGAACGTGAACGTCGAGCCGCTCGCGTCAAAGAGGTAGACCGCCACTCCTTTATCGAATCCCGCGCCCCATTCCGTGGGTGCGCCGAACAGCAGATTCAGCGAAAAGTCGCCGGCTGCGAAATCCTGTTCGCCGTAGATCCGAACACCGAGCCGCCCGGCATCGTTCGTGAAAGCTAAATTCAGCGTGCTGGTGACCGGAATACTGACGCCGTTGGCAAGTGTGCTCACCAGGCCGGTGACCATGGTTGTGATATCGGGAAGCGATGGATTAACGACCACTCCGCCGCCGCTCGCCTGCGCGACGTGCGCCCCAATCAGGACATCCTGCAGCTTCGGCCCGCCCGTCCAGAGCGTATTCGACAGCTTGCTTTGAACAGCCGTGAACAGCGTGTCCGCCACCAGCGGAATCAGCCATTGATTGATAAGCTGCGCAGCTCCGCCGGTGCCGAGGTGTACCGCGGGCGGGATAAAGTCGATGGCAATGGGCCCATTTCCAGCGCCGCTCGCCAACGGATAAAATTCGAGCTGGAACTTGCTTCCGTTTTCGCTCACCGCCAGCGTCGGTTCGAGGTTGATCCCAAGCGCCGCGTCAAGGTGCAGGCTCAGACCTGCCGAGACCTCGAAATTTCCATCGCCATATCCGGCGGCGGCATCGATCGCGACCGCTCCGCCCGCAAGTTTGACCGAGTGGATGCCTAACAGAGCCGCGGGTCCCGACGAATCCCAGCCCAGCGTTAACGCAATATTCCCGGTATCGCCTCCCGCGAGTGCAAGCGTCCACTGAACCGTTCCAGCGCTGGCGGAAACCGTACCCGGAAGCACACCTGCAAGTGGCGAAGTTCCGCTGAAGACCGCCGCAATCGCGTTCGCGGCAGCCGCTCGCTGCGCTGCCGGAAAACCTGCAAGCCAGTTCGTCTGCAGCAGCGCTTTCAGTTGGTCCGCATGCGCCGCGAATCCGCCGACGCTATCGTAAATGGCAAGCGCGCTGGCAACGTCGAGCGTAAGCGTCAGCACCTGTGATGGGCCGATGGCCGTGACCAGCGCATCGAGAGCTTGTGGTAGCAATGCTTCGGCGGCCCCGGCAAGCGCGCCCAGTCCGCTGAATGTTGGGAGAATCTGAATCGGCGACGCCGTCGCAGGGGTCACCACCAGCGTTACTCCCGCCGTGCTCGCTCCAAACGTGACCGTCACGCTGTTCCATCCCGCGGGCAGCGGAATCGTAAGCGTGATGGTGCCGGTCGGCGATGGATGCATCAGCCCATCGAAAGACACGCCTGCGGTAATTCCAACCACTCCGCTGATGGGAGCCGTTGTCGAAAGCTGCAACGAGACAGGATCGGCAGCCGTTCCCGCGCCGGCAGCGACAAGCTGCAGACCGCCCGGAAGGCTGAGCCCCGGTCCTGCCGGGAAGCCCGCGGCTTGATTGATCGCTTGCAGGAATTGCGTCAGGCGGGCCGAATCGAGCCCCGTTCCGCTGCTGTTACCCAGCGCCGAAGACCGCGAAAGCGATGAGGATGTCGAGCTGAAGAATGAATCGAGCGGCCCAATCGAAAATCCCGGCCCCAGAATGCCTTCGAGCAGCGCCGAGCCCGCAGCGGAAAATAACAGCCGCGGTAATGCATCGTTGAGCGTCGCTTGCAAAGTAGCCGCGCTCGGAGCGGGTACCAGCGTCAGAGGCGCCAACCACGGCTGCGCCGCCACGCTGAGTTGTCCGGTCGCGCTCGCCCACGCAACCGAAAGCGAACCGATGTTGAACGACGCATCAAGCGTGGGCTGAAACGATGGAAGCGCGACGCTTCCGTCGAACGTCAGCCAGGCATTTGGCGCGAGCAAAAATACTCCGTTTCCCGCGCTGGTGCTGCGAATACCCGCGGTCCACGGATTTTGCGAAAGATAGAACTCGAGCGGCAAGGTTCCCAATTGCACGGTCCACAGTCCGGCAGCAGGCCCCGAGAATCCCGGCAATCCCGCGCTCAACGCACTTCCGAGCTTCGGTCCCAGATACCCGGCCGCATCCGCTTGAATAGCTGCAAACGCATCCGCCGATACTCCAATGCCGCCGTGCGGATCGGGCACCGCGATTCCGAGATTCGTCAATGCGGTTAGAAATTGCGAGAGCGCTGTCGCTGCGGGCGGCAGCGGATTCGAGATCGATTGAAATACCGCTCCCAGCAACGCCTGCGCATTGACATCGCCCCACCCAGCGCTGGGCAAAACGGGACCGTGATACGAAACCTGGTGCAGTTCCAGATGTGGATTGACCGCGAGGCCTCCGCTTCCGTTCGGAAGAACGTCCACGCCCAGCTCGGCCCATTGGACGCGCACGTCTCCGCCAACTGCGCTCGATTCGCCCACCAGCCATCCGTTCGGATCGCTCAATTGCGCGCGCACGGCTAGTGCATGCGCGGGATGCGGCGGATCGGCCGCGCCCTTCTGTAGCGCGACACGGAATGCATCCCCGCGAATACTCACATCCACGTTGATTTGTCCCTGCGTTCCCGGAAAATCGAGATGCCCGCGCGCTCCGAAAGCGAGATGCGTTGGCGCGGCCGGGGCGGTGGCTGGATTTGCTGTTGTATTTGCCAGCGCCGAAATCGTCGTCTTCAGAAAGTCGAGCAGCGTGCCGGGTAATTGGCTGCCAAGCGCCAGCGCCGGACGCCCGCCCGTATCAATGCTTCCTGGGTTTGCAAAAGAACCGATTGGATAAGGAGACGCGACAGCCAGCGCCGCGGCGGAAACCGGCGGAAGGTACCCGTCTAGCGCTTCGACCGCGTGATCCAACGCATCGCGATTCGGATCGGCCGGCATCGCGGATCGAACGACTTGCAACGCGCGAATCGCATCCGCTACGTGCGGATCGTTGAAGAACGGCGGCGCTGCGCCGGTGTGCGGCGAGCCCAGCGTAATTAAGCCTTGAACCAGAGTGGGATTTGCCGACGTGAACGCGCGTGCGGCGACGCCGGCGGTCGAATGCCCCACCAATATCACCGTGGTTGCGCTCGTCAACTGCTGTATGCGCGAGACCACGCGTCCGATCTGTGCGGTCAGGGACGCCAGGTTGCCCGTGCCGTCGTCATTCAGATCGGCAGTGTAGTAATTCGCGACCGCTGAAACACCGGTCAGATCGACCGCAGAAGGATCGAGACCCGGGACGCGCAAATTGAAATTCGCTCCCGCCGCAGTCGTGCCGTGTAGATTCGCGTTGGAAAGCAGCGTCTGCCAAATGGTGTGATCGCTGAACGCCGGACCTAGCAGCAGCACCGTGCGCGAAGACCCGGCGCCGCCCGCCCAGGTATCGATCTGCGCCAGAATCTGCGAAATCGCCGCCGGATCGGAAGGTTCCTCGGAATGCGCGCTCGCAAGCGTCGTTCCCGCGGTCCATGAGCCGCCGCTGGGTACCTGCGACACCAGCGGCACAACTCCATCGCTGGTCGAAAAGTACGATCCGAGCGTTCCCATCGACGACGCGAGTAATCCGGGATCGGCATTCGCAAGTGCATCCCGCAAACCAGGCATGAAGCCCGCGAGCGTTTGGGCAATTTGAAGCAGTGAGGGTAAATCGGTTGCCGATGTGGCAGCATTCACCAGCGGCGCAGCCCACTTCGGCGGCGGTCCGGCGGGCTCCAGCCATACCAGCGCATCCACATCCACGCTCGCGCCGGTGGTCAACGGCAGCGCCCACGGGTCGTCATACGTTCCCGATCCCGAAATCGGCAGTGCAAACGACGCCAATCCATCCGAAGGCTGGGCCGGAAGTGCATTGCTCAGCAGCGCGCGCAGCCACGCCAGCGCTGAAGGTAAAAACGCGGTGCCATCCGCGCCCACATTGACTGCGATCTGAGCGAGCCAGTTTCTCAGCGCGGTGAACGGATCGCCAACCAGCGAGCCTGCCGCCCCAGGATCGGCGAGCGTGGGCCAACCCGTCGGTAGCCCCGGCAGTCCGCTGTGGACGCCCAGCAGTCCCGCCACGATGAATCCCGGCGTTCCCGCCCACGAATAGGCCGCGCGCGTCACCATAAAGCGCAGCAGCAATTCCAGATCGGCAACGCTGACGCCCAGACTGGTCGCGATCGACGCCGGATTGCTGACATCGAACGCCGCCGCTGCCGGAAATTTCAGCGAGGCCACGTTCACGCTGCTTCCCGCGAACGAAACCCGTACATTATCGACACCGGCGCTCCACGCGATTGAGCTTCCCGGCGCCCAGCTCATGTCGGCGCTGAAATCGGCGACGCTGATGGAGAGTTCCGCAACATCGGGAATCGACGGTACCGGCTGAATCTCAAAATGCGCGATCTGCCCGGCCATGAGCGAGACGGTGCCGGAGCCCGTCTGCGGCAGATCGAAAGCGAGCAGTTCGGAAAGCCACCAAAACGTCAGCGGTGGTTGCGAAACGGCCGCACGCAACCCAATGCGCAGCTTCTGTGGATCGGTGGCGACGCCGCTCGATTGATCGTTCCACGCCGCCAGCTCGACATTCAGTATTCCCGGAGCTGCCAGGCTCACCACCCAGGGATCGTTGCGCGTGCCCGTGCCCGAGACTCCGCCCGCCAGCCCGGCAATCGCCGCAATCTCCTCCAGCATGTGCGACCAGTTGTGCGTGCTGTCGAGCAGCACGGCGCGATGCACGGCTGCGAATGCGCCCGCGGGATTTGCTACCAGCGCCACCGGATCTAACAAATGCGGCGAACCAGGATCGTTCGTCGGCGCAATGACGCCCGCTAATGCTGCCAGGTGCGCTCCCGGTCCCGTACTCCCGAGCAGATTCGCTATCGTATTGCGCACTGCCGCGCCCGCTGCCGCTTCGACACTATCGGCATTCGTGAGGTCCAGGTGATCGTAGTGCGTGCCGAGCAGCGTCACGTTCTCCAATTCGATCAGCGGCTGCAGCCTGCTGCCATTCCACTCGAACCCGGCCTCGATCGATGCCAGCGTGATGCTGGCGGTCGAAACCAAATTCCCTGCCCCGGTAGCTCCCGGAGCGAACGCCGTGATCGAAGCCGCAGGCAGAATCGCCGCCGACCCGACTCCCACGATCGGAATCGATGCGACCGTTGCATCGGCAAGGATGCGCACGGGCGGGGTAGCGCCGCCGGGAATAATCGTCGCGCGCAATCCCAATAACACCGACGTTGTGGAAGAGACGGTTTGCGTCGCGAGCGTAATGCCCAGGCCCGATCCCGCCACGCTCCCGATCGGCAGGAGTTGCACCACCCACGGATCGGCGGGCGTACCGCTGCCGCTCACCGTGTTATCACTCGACCCAATTAAACCGGCAAGATGCCCCAGCCACGGCACAATCGGCGCCGTGCTGTGCGCCTCGAGCAGTGAGCCGAACCAGTTATTGATGGCGTTCGGATCGCCAAGCTGTGCGAACGGAAACTGCGGTATGCCATCATCGCCGAAGCCGAGCAGCGGCAGCAAATGATTCACCACCGATGCCACTTCGCCCGTCGGCCCCGCGATGCGGCTGAGCTGCTCGCGAATAAATCCGATAATGAGCTGTACTGCCTCCGAACCCAAATTGCTCGGATCGAGAACCACATCCTTTGCGCCGCTGCTATCGAGCTGAAGCTGCTCCAGTGTGATCGTGAAATTGGCCGTCGCGCTCGCAGGCGGCAGCGGAGCGAGAACCGCGGAAATAATTACCGAATCCAGGCCCAGCGCGTCGGTTCCGAATTTCCATCCCAAATGAAGCCGAAGACTGAAATCGAGCGGTCCGTTCGCGGTTCCGGCGACGGCCGTCACGTTGCTGCCGCTGAAACTGACAATCGGCAGATGCGCGATGAGGCTGGCAAAGGGCGTCGGACTTTCGGTGCTGTGGAACTCCCCGGCAAAGCCGAACGTCGAGGTGCCGTTACTCGCCACCGTGAGATACGCGTTCCCGCGCGGCTGATTGCCCAGAATCGGATGCCAGGATTCGCCTGGCGGAATGTCCGGCGATTGCTCTGGCGGCAGAAAATCGTTCAACAGTCGAAGCAGCGCGGCGCGCTGTGTCGCGTTCTGAAAGATGGTCTCGATATTCTGCAGCGGATTCTGGAACCATGAGGTTTGCAAATTTCCGCCGTCATCAAACAGGCCGATCGCTTTCCCCAGATCGAGAAGTTCATTGCCGAGGTCACCGCCGCTGATCATGCCTGGCCTTTCGTGGTCGCGCTCAGCGCCAGCGAGTCGCCGGCCGAGAGGCTCAGCGTTCCGGCCGCTGCGAAAACGCCTCGCGGCGCTTGCTTGCGCTCCGTAGCGTGATCGTTCGAGAGCGAAAGAATGCTCGACCAGATGCCTTGCTGCAACTGTTTTCCCCACGTGGCCGCGAGCCCGCCATTGCCGCGTGGAAATTCGTCGGTTGTGGCGACCAGTCCCGCCTGATCTCCCGCGGTGCCCAAAGCGTAAACGCAAACCAGCGGTGTGCGCCCGGTCTGATCCGTTTCTAAATCGACCGAGACCAGCAGCATGCCGTCGAGAATTCGAACTTGCGTGCTGTCCAGGTGAACCAGAACTTCATTCCCGCCATTCACCCAGATCACTTGAGTTCGTGGCGTCTCAGTCGCCACCGGCACGCCATTCGCGGGCGTACCAATCAGGCGTGCATTGAGCGCAGCCGGAAGAGTCTGCTGGTTAAACGTGTCCGGAATTTGATACGGCGGAGGACAGGGGGGAGGACACGGCGGAGGGGGACAAGGATGGTGATGGCGATGATCGTGATCGGGCTTCCGCTTGGCCAGCGTGAGCGCCAGGAGCCAGCCCGCCAAAAGGACCGCAATCGGCACCATGGATCCGTCTCCTTTCCAGCGTCCGGGACGCTTCCCCGCTTCGGCCCTACATCATATAACAGGAAAAAATTAGATCAAAATTCCTTTTATTTTACGGAAAACTCCCCTCCTATGGACATTCCAAAGGTTTCATGCTACGTTATGTGCAATGCCCAAAGGACCCTCGTCCGCCACCCAAAAGTCCGAAGTGCTGCAGGGCACTCTCGACCTCATGATTCTCAAAACGCTCCACGCTCTCGGGCCGCTGCATGGTTTCGGTATCGCGCGTCGTATCGAACAGGTGAGCGAGCAGGTCCTGCAGCTCAACGAAGGCACCGTGTATACTTCTCTGCTGCGCCTCCAGCAACAAGGTTGGATCGCTTCCAAGTGGGGCACGTCCGAAAATAATCGCAAAGCGAAGTTTTACTCCATCACCCCAACCGGGCTGAAGCAGCTCGCCCTTGAAACGAAAGACTGGGAGCGCATCGCCGGCGTCATCGGCCGGGTCTTGAGCCTCGAAGGGCAAAAATAGTCATGCTCCTCCGCCTGCGCGTCTTTGCATCCAAAGTCGCGTCGCTGTTCGGCAGGCACAAAATCGATCGGGGTGCGCGTGGCTCTCGGCGCTTCACGCGAATCGTTCCTGTGGCTGGTCTTGCGCGAGGCTTTGATGCTCGTAGCGGCCGGTCTGCTGATTGGCCTGCCCTGCGCCTATATGGCCAGCCGTTATCTCCCTTCGGAACTCTTCGGTGTCACCCCGCCGATGTGTGACCTGGGCCGCGTCCATCGCCGTTCTGGGCGTAACCGCCGCAATTTCCGGATTGGTCCCAGCGCGCCGCGCCAGCGCCATCGATCCCATCCAGACCTTACGCTACGAGTGAATCTACGTCGGCTCTTTCAAATGTCTCTTAATACGACGCCGCTTACTGGTTCGGGGTAGCCCAAGCGACTGAAATCTGAGGACTGCAGGCAGGCGCTTCGACGCGGATTCGAATGACACCGCTTTTCAGTCCTGCTTTCGCGGGCATGATCGCCCAGACGTACTCGCCTTTGGTGTCGCTCTTTTGCTTTGTCTGTTGTACCTCGCCCTCGGAATCACTCGTTATCGTCAACTGGGCATTCGGTGGAAAATGCGAGGCTGCCAGCAAGAGAAGCTCGCCCTGCGGCAGGAGAAGGACAGCCTCGATATGGCACGCTTTATCCTCCGCTAGTTTGGTACAGGAACGATTTTCACAAATGCGCGAAGTTTCTCATCATCCTCGGCAACCACTCCAAATCGGAACGGCTCGCCTTTTGCGGGAAGCACAACGACATCGCTCGGATCGTTCGGTTTCGCGGGATCCCCGCACGTCCCCGGCTGGCCAGCGCAAATTGCCAAACCCGACTCGTCAAACGTCACACCCGGCAAGGCAACACTCAGACTGAGTTGCGTGACCGGCCACTGAAGCAAGTTGTAAACGTGGTTGCGGGGTAGGCCATCGGCGTGCAGCCGATAGGCCAGCGCGCCGCCCCCGCGTGGTGCCCCGGTGACGGTAAGCGTGACTCCCTCTGTGTTCAGCCCGGGCCCCCAGTTCCGGTATGCGGCGAGCATTTGCTTCGCTACGTCGTGAACCTGGGCCTCGCTCATGGCGTGACCGGAAGTTGACTGGGCCCGGGCGGCCATACCGGCCAGCGCAATGACGACAAAACTCCCTGCAATCGCGTTCACACTCGGTATCATAGATCCCCTCTAAAACACAAACGTTCTACGTCCACGTTCTCCGCCCGGGAGACGAACTTATCGGCACAACTCCCGCTTACAGGAGCGCCATGGACAACGCGCAGCCGCCCCTACTCCTGCTTTTGCGCCAGCCGTTCCACCAGCTTTGTCAGTGGCGTGAACATATCGATCGGCAGCGGAAACACCACGGTCGTATTTTTCTCTGCCCCGATCTCCACCAGCGTCTGCAAATACCGCAATTGAATGGCGACCGGCTCCTTTTGTATGGTCTGAGCCGCCATGCTCAGCTTCTCCGCCGCCATGTACTCGCCCTCCGCGTGAATCACCTTGGCGCGCCGCTCGCGTTCGGCTTCCGCTTGCCGGGCAATCGCGCGAATCATCTGCTCCGCCAGGTCTACTTGCTTGACCTCCACCATGGTCACCTTCACGCCCCACGGCCCGGTATGTTCATCCAGCACGGCCTGCAGCCGCACGTTGATCTTTTCGCGCTGGCTCAGCAATTCATCCAGTTCCACCTCGCCCAGCACGCTTCGCAACGTGGTCTGCGCCAGTTGGCTGGTCGCATACAGATAATTCGCCACTTCGACGACCGCCCGGATCGGATCGACCACGCGGAAATACACCACCGCGTTCACCTTCACCGTTACGTTGTCGCGCGTCACCAGGTCCTGCGGTGGCACCTCCATCGCCTCAATCCGGAGCGAGATCCTCACAATCCGGTCCAGGGGCGCGAAGACCAGAATGATGCCCGGTCCTTTCGGCTCCCGCAGCACCCGGCCGAGCCGAAAAATCACGCCGCGCTCATACTCGGCCAGAATCTTGACCGACGAGATCAGATAGAAAACCAGAATCAGAATGACAATCAGTAACGCACCGGAAAACATGCCGCCGCTCATCACCGCTCAAGCCTCCTTGACATACAACAAAAGATCCTGCACTCGTTCCACCGCCACTTGCTTGCCCGCCGGAATGGGGCGATCGCTACGCGCGCGCCAATACTCGCCGTGCACAAACACCGTTCCCTCCGGACTCAGCTCCGTTCGCGAAACGCCCACTTCGCCGATCAGGCTCTCCAGCCCGGTAGCATGTTTCGCTTGGCGCGCCCGCATCGCCAGCACACCCAGAAAAATGCTGATGGCTCCGAACGCCACCGACACTGCAATCGCCAGCGCGGGCGCAATTCTCTCCGGTCCTGTGAACAACACCAAGGCCCCGAACGCCAGCAGCACTGTTCCCGCGACGCCCGAAATCAGGTGCGTATAGTACTTCAGCTCGATCGCCAGCAGCAGCAGCGCCACCGCCAGAATCGTCATCCCGTACCATGTCGGCGCATCCCGATACAGCCCGTATGCCCCCGCGCACACCAGCAGCACGCCCAGTATTCCCGGTACCATCATGCCCGGCGCGTGCAGCTCCCAATAAATACCCAGCAGCCCCGCAACCAGCAGCAGAAACGCGATATTCGGATCGGCTAATGCGGCCTCGAGCATGCTTCCAGTGTGTCAGTTCCTAACCGGCCGCGCCCGCATGATACGTCGCATCCCGTAATCACGTGATGCGCATTAAACGAACTTTAACGGCGTACCCATAAACCATCGCACGCCGTATTCGTCTTTCCAGGTAGAGATCAAGATATCTCAAAAGGAGTAATCAAAATGAAAAAGCAAATTGCATCCCTAGCCTTATCCACCTTTTTCGGACTAGGCATGGCGCTCGCCGCATCGTCTCAGGACGCCCAGCCCGCGCCTCCGCAGTCCGCACAAGATCAGGCCGCACCGGCTCCGGAGGCCCAACACGCCGGACACCGCCAGGCCGATCCCAACCGTCAACTGCAGCGGTTGACCAAGCGCCTGAACCTGACGGCCGATCAGCAGAATCAGCTTCTGCCCATCCTCACCGACCGCCAGCAACAGATGGAAAGCATCCGTTCGGACAACTCGCTCGCGCCTAAGGACCGTCACGCCAAAATGCGCTCGGTTCGCGAAGATAGCGACGCAAAAATCCGCTCGGTTCTAACCGACAGCCAGAAACAGACCTACGATCAAATGCAGCAACAGATGCGCGAGCGTGCCCGTCAGCACCGCGACCAGGGTCAAAATCCCGGTCAGGGTAGCGGCGCGTTGAACTAAATCCATTTCACCCGGGGGCGATCAGAGAATCGAGCCCTCAGAAAGGAGCAACAGAGCATGAAGAAGATGTTACCTACGGCGTTACTCGGCCTCGCGCTCGCGGTTGGTTCAGCAAATGCGCAGGTCTACGTCCGAATCGGTCCACCGCCGCCTCGTCATGAGGTGATCGTGACCCGCCCGAGCCCCCGCCACGTCTGGGTGGCCGGCTACCATCGCTGGGATGGCCGGGCGTACGTCTGGGTTCCCGGAGCTTGGACCGTTCCTCCGCAGCCCTACTATCACCGTTGGGTTGCAGGCCACTGGCGGGAAACTCCGCACGGCTGGATCTGGGTCGAAGGCCATTGGGCCCGCTAAGCGTTCATCCTCACAAGGAGCGGCGCGTCTCCACCGAGGCGTTCCGCTCCGGTTTTTTGCCTCGGCCCTCCGCCTGGCGAAATAGTTAACACATGAGTTAACCTTGACGCGCCGCCTGCCAGCCTCTACAATTAACGCGATGGTTAACAATCCCCACCCGGGGGTTAACAGTCCGAAACAAGTCTCCGCAATATTCGCGGCTCTCGCCGATCCCACCCGTCGCCGTATCCTGCTGCGCCTTTCGAGCAGCGGAGAAGGCCCGGTCACTGCCTTGGCCAAGCCGTTTCGCATCTCATTGCCGGCCATCTCCAGGCATCTTCGGGTGCTCGAGAAGGCTCGGTTAATCGACCGCCGGCGCGAAGGGCGGGTCCACCTGATCCGCGCTCGGCCGGCGGGATTCCGGCAGGCTCAAGCCTGGATGGCTCAATGCGCGGCAGGTTGGGATTTCAGCTTCGACGGCTTGGATGAATTTTTGGCAAAACAAACAGGGAAAGGAAAAAAAGATGAAGTCCGAAGTAAGAATCAGCGGTAATCGGCTCCAAATCACGCGAGTGTTCGACGCTCCGCGGCATCTGGTATTTGGGTGGTGGACAACTCCTGAAAAATTGCGGCAATGGTCCGGCTGTAAGGAGGCCACCCAGTGCGAAGTTGAGATGGATTTTCGCGTCGGCGGTTCCTTCACCCAGAAAATGCAGATCGCTACAAATGGCGGGATCTGCGAGTCTTCATTCAGCGGCAAATACGAGGAGATTGCAGAGCCGGAAAAGATTGTCTATCACGCGAACTTCGGCCATGCCGTGGTGAAAGTGATTGTGGAATTTTTTGAGCACGGCGACCACACAAAATTAGTCCTCACGCACGAGAACTGCCCGGATGAGATGTTCTGCAAGACCGTCTCGCAAGGCACCGCCGAATCGCTCGATAAGCTTGATACTTTACTAGTGGGCCGGGCTGCCGTCGCAGTTCTGTGATCTGGAGACGATCGCCAAAATGAATATTCCGCGTATCGTTTTCGCAGCTCTCGGCGCCTGCATCGCCTATTTCGTCCTCGGAGGTGTTGCGTTCGGTCTGTTGCCGCTTCGCGATGAATTCCGCAAATATCCCGCCGTGTACCGGTCTCAGGAGGCCATCAAGAGCGTAATGCCGGCCGGAATGGCCGCGATGCTTGTGGCCATGGTGGTACTCGCGGTGATTTACGCAATGCTATACAAGGGCGGGTCCGGCTTCGCCGAGGGCGCGCGCTTCGGCGCACTGATCGGAATCTTTTCGGTCTGCTCTTTCGTAGTGCACAACTACGTCAATCTCAATATCGGGCTGAAACTGACCATCGAGCAAGCGGTCGCCTACTTCATCGAGTGGGTTGTCGTCGGAATCGTGATCGGCCTCATCTACCGTCCCTCCGCGGCGTAGTCTCTTGACAGCGAAGCGTGACCCGGAAGCGTAGCTGAGCGCTCCTGTATCTTCTTTGCCTCTCCCCTTACTGTCTTAAATCCGTATTGCTTGTTTTGCGTGACAGGTTCCGTGAACTTCTCCGTTATAACTGGCTAGACAATCCGGCGAGGTCCGAACAGTATTTACCGGCTAAGTACCAGTACAGTACTGTTCCCCCAGGGTGACAGATCACATTACTGGGAATAGTGGATCTATGTGATGTTAGTTGTCCCTGTGCTGCACTGACTCGGAAAATTCTATTCATCGCTCGGCGGAGGTGGCAATGGCCGGGAGGAAGAGAGCTGTGTCTCTTTAAGGAGTGATCTATGCAACGAAGAGTGCGCTTCCTAGGTTTCGCGATAGGTCTTTTTGTCGCCGCATTGGTCTTGAGCCGCGTTAACATCGTGCGCGCGCAAAGCCAATTGCCTCAGTTACCGACTTTGCCCGATCTGCCTCTCTGGTTTCCTCCCGTTTGGCAGCAGGCTCTTAGCTCACCGCAGCCCGCGTCAACAAACCCTGGGTCGACGCCCGCGACCATTCCACAGTATTTCCAAGATTCTGATGCCTCAGGGAATGTCGCGACCTATTCGCCGAACGGTTCGACCATCACCGAAGGAAATGCATATTTCACGTCGCTGGGAAGCAACGGTCGTACCTGTTTCACATGCCATCAGCCACAGAGCGGTTGGGCGATGAATCCGAGCAGTGCAGCAAAGATTTTTACGGCCACCCGCGGCACGGATCCGCTCTTCTCGCCCGTGGATGGAATGAACTGCCCAAGTCTTGAAGCCGACGTGACATCAATATCCCAGAAAGCTGCAGCTTCGAGCCAGCTGCTGACGAAAGGTAATATTCGTATCTTCTTGCCTGTACCGTCGAATGCTCAATATAAAGTGCGCATCCTACGCGACCCTTATGGCTGTGAGACCAGCTCTCGATACGGGCTACCAAGCGGCGTCATTTCGATGTATCGTCGCGTCCTCAATGCGACTAACTTGACTAGGAATGCCGTGGCAGCGCCTACACCTGCACCGCAGGGTAACATCATGTGGGACGGACGTGAACCTACTTTGCAGAGCCAATTTCAAGACGCAACGCTGGGCCATGCCCAAGCTAAGACGCCTCCGAGCAGCGCTCAGATCAATCAAGGGGTTTCTTTTGAGACCGGACTTTTCACTGCACAAGGGTACGATTCCAAGGCCGGGAGCCTTTCGACCTTTCCTGCCATGGGTGGGCCTGTCTTCCTGTCGCTGCTTGGAGCCCCCAATGTACCCGCACCGGTCCCGCAATTTACTCAATATGAGGGCTGGGGTGTTTCTCTGAACCCGGCACAAGCGTCTATTGCACGTGGAGAGACGGTCTTCAACACCAAAGTATTCGTCGTTAACGGTGTTGCGGGATTTAACGACATAGCTAATGTTTTTGGTCTTCCACTCCCAGGACCCGTACCACTGACGTGCTCGGCCTGTCACAATAACTTCAACGTTGGATCTGATACCCTCGGTGGCCCGAGGCATCTTGGCATAGGCGACAACAGCAGCGCGGATAAGAGCGGCTATCAGACTACCGCAACCGCTTTGCCACCCACTTCCGACCAGCCGCTCTTCGCATTTGACTGTCCCGTAGGCAGTATTCCCTTCTTCAGCAATCCGGTAACGATTAGTGGAGTCAATTACGACGAGTTCCAGACTACCGACCCGGGTATGGGCTTGATCACTGGCAACTGCGCCGATCTCGGCAAGTTCAAGGTCCCACGTTTAAGCGGCCTGGCTTCGCGCGCACCTTATTTTCATAATGGAAACGCTGCCACTCTCAAGGATTTAGTGAATTTCTACAACACACGTTTTCAGATAGGATTGACTCCTCAACAGCAACAGGATTTGATTAACTTCTTGAATTCGCTTTAGCTAGATGTAACTGGGCGATTCGCGCACTTACATCCGACCTTGATCGACCAACGCGGCTGCAAAAACGCGCAATGCCGTTGTGGCTACTGGCCCGACGCCGATTGCGCGTTCACCAGATCCTTCTCCGGCTTTACCGGCGATTTCTCCATCTTTTGCGCCTCGCTCGGCCGTGCCCGCTTATCGAACGGATCCAATTTCACCGGCCGCCCTGCCCGCATCGATTCGAGCAGCGCCTGCACAATCCGAATATCGGCCAACCCTTCGTATCCTGACGGTTCCGGCTCGCGGTTCTCCAGAATGCATTGCGAGAAGTACTCCACCTCGCCGCCAAACTGATCGACCTTATCGAACGTTGTCTCTTTCTCTTTTTCCTCGACTTTCACCGTCATCGTCGGTTTGGTGTGGTAATCGAATCCCGGTTTCAGCCACAGCTCGCCTTTGGTGCCCACTACCTGGTATGCGTCTGCCGCGCCAGCGCCGAAACTGCACGTGAACGACGCTAACCGGTCGCCCGGAAACCGCAGCACGCACGATGCCGCTTCATGCACCTCCCGAAATCGCGGATCTCCGGTGTTCGCTCCCACGCCCGTGACCTCCATCGGCTCATCGCGAAACACATACCGCGCCGCATTAATCGGATACACGCCCATATCCATCAACGGCCCTCCACCCAAGGCTTTCTTGAGCCGTATATTCCCCTCCGGCACCTGCTGGCTGAACACCGAATTGAATATGCGTGGCTCGCCAATCTGCCCGCCTGCAATCGTCTCGATCACGCCCAAATTCGCGGGTTGAAAATGCAGCCGGTAGGCGATCATCAGCTTCACATTGTTTTGTTCCGCGGCTCGAATCATGTCCTGACATTCGGAAACGGAATCCGCCATCGGCTTTTCGCAAAGCACGTGCACACCCGCGTTCGCCGCCCGCACCGTGTACTCCTTGTGCAGATTATTCGGTAACGCGATGTACACTGCATCCACCGCGCCGCTCCGGAGCAGCTCCTCGTAGCCGTCATAATCCGCAATTCGCTGAATGCCGTATTTCTCGCTAAGCTCCTTCGCTTTCTTCGGATCGTCCGTCACAAACGCCGCCAGTTCCGAATGCTTCGCGCCATCGAATCCCGGTAAAATTACCTCCTGCGCAATCCATCCGAGCCCTACTACCGCGTAGCGAACCTTCCGCGATGTTTCCTTGGCTTCACCAAACAACGCCATGGCGAAAAACTCCTCTCAATCGCTGGATCGTGTTTGCCAACTTAGCGTTTCAACTTCACCCGCCGATTCCGATCCGGTTCTATTCGTGCCGGATCGAAACAAGCGGGTCCAGGTGCGCTGCCTTTCGCGCAGGAAAATAGCTGGCGCTAAGCGCGGTAATAAGGAGCGTCACGGACACGAGTCCGATAGTCATCGGATCGATCGTGCTGACGCCAAACAGCAGATGGCGGATCAACCGCGTCAGAAAAAAAGACGCTCCCAATCCCAATACAATCC
Organism: uncultured Acidobacteriaceae bacterium; assembly: GCA_963722935.1. Taxonomy (GTDB): domain Bacteria; phylum Acidobacteriota; class Terriglobia; order Bryobacterales; family Bryobacteraceae; genus Bog-105. The sequence continues at coordinate 2,091,526 of CAVROY010000008.1, forward strand.
CAACTCCGGCCAGCCTGACTCCGGAGCCAATAACCAAGCGGAGCACGTCATCCGTAGTCGCGCCAAGCGCTATTCTCAAGCCCAGTTCCTGAGTGCGCTGCGAAACCAGATAACTCAGCAGGCCGTAAATGCCAAACCGTGGTTAAACAAAGCGCAATAGCGGAGAATACTCCAAGAATCCAGATTTGAAAGCGCCGAGGGGCAGACATTTGCTCCAGGATGTCAGCTACCGTCTGCACAGCAAAACGCGGGATCTGGCGATTTACAGAACGAATTGCCTGTTTCAGACGCCTACCCAATGAGGCACAGTTGTTCGTATTGCAGCGGATAACGATGTCCATATTCGGCGGCCAAGGCGCCTGACGATAGGGCCGATACAAGGTCGAGATAGCTTTACTACCCGGCCCATACGGATTCATATCACCAGCCACTCCAATCACGGTCAGCCACTCTGGCTCGATCGCGCCCGGCGATCCATATCGAAAGCGTTTGCCGATTGCATTCTGTCCAGGCCAGAATTGATCGGCCATGCTCTTATTGATTACCGCGACGGCCGGATAAGATAGATTGTCGTATTGCGAGAACGACCGGCCGCGCAGAAGTGGGACTCCCAGGGTTTGAAAGAAGGCTTCGCTCACGATCGCAAGCGTAGCCGGGGCCGTCTGAACACTACGCGGAGCGTCTCCCGATTGTTCGGTAATCACCTCCGTGTTCGGTGTATAGTCGCTGAGCAAGCTTCCAGTAGCTGCAGCATCCGCTACGCCCGGCACGGATTTTATTCGCTCCAGAGCGTCTTCGAAGAACAAGTTCGTCGATGCGATGTGGGCGGATTCGTCTATCGGTAAATGGATCGTGGCCATCAGCAGGTTCGTCGCGGTGAATCCGAGGTTCTCTTGTTCCAGCAACAGAAAGCTTCGAATGAGGAGTCCCGTCCCTGACAGCAGGATCACAGCTAAAGCGAATTCACCTATGATGAGCGCCGACCGCATCCGACTATGCGATTTTTGGCCCGCTTGTGTTCGGGAGTCGCCTTTTAACGCGTTCTGCGGCTCTATCAACGAAAGTTGCGAGACTGGAACGAAGCCGAAGAAAATCGCGGTAGTAACCGATAGGATCAGCGCAAAAACAAGAACGGGCAGACTCAACCCGGCTTGTGCATACTGCGCCAGATCTGGCGGAACGACGCGCGGAAGTACCCACAACACTAAAACGGTAATTGCTAGACCGAACAAGCTGGAAAGCGCCGCCAGTACGAGGCTCTCGCCTGTCAACTGTTGAATAAGTCGGAATCGGCTCGCGCCCAAAGCCGCTCGAATCGCGAATTCTCTGCTCCGGATTGTGCCGCGTGCCAGTAATAGACTTGCGACATTGCTGCAGCCGATAAGCAAAACCAGCGCGACTGCTCCAAACAGCATCCAGAGAGCGGTCCGAAGGTGAGAATCGGTCATCTGCTTCGCAAGCGACACGACCGCAATACCCTTTCGAGCATCGGTATCCGGGTATTGCCTCCCGAGACGTTGAGCGATGATGTTCATTTCGCCTTGCGCTTGTTCCAGGCTCACGCCTGGCTTAAGCCGTGCAATCGCTTGAAACCCGTCTGACTGTCTCGCGCGAAGGAAGGCGGACCATTGTGGAACGAAAGTCAGCGGCAGCCATAGCTGAGTATCGGCGGATGGAAATGCGAACGATTGCGGCATCACTCCCACAATCGTTGCGCGTTTATGATCGACTTCGAGTTGCTTTCCGATCGCGGAAGGCGAGGACGCAAACCGGGTTCGCCAAAACCGAGAGCTGATTACCACTAGCGCCTCGCGGCGAATCTCTTCCTCAGATGTGAAAGTTCTACCAAGAGCAGGTTGCACGCCCAGCAGAGGAAATAGATTTGCCGAAACACGACCAACCTTGATTTGTTCCGGTTCGTCCTGACCCGTCAACGTCGCCGACTCGATTCCGAAGCTCTGTCGCGATGTCCTCAAAGCTCTTACTCTCTTTGCGCCAATCTTGAATCGTCGGCCATGATGTCCAATCGGCTGCAATTCGTTTTTCAGGTATGCTTGCCCAGAGAACCGCAAGTTGACCGGCTTGTTTGTAGGGCAACGGACGAAGAACGGCGTCATATACCAGGCTGAAGGTTGCTGTATTGGCCGCAATGCCCAGTGCAAGAGTCGCGACCGCAGCCGCCGCAAACCCCGGATCTCGCGCGAGTTGGCGCAAAAACCTGACCGCCCACCGCAAATTTTCCGCCCAGCGCGACTTTCCCATCACTTCCTAATCTAAATAAGGTGAGCCCCCTCTCGACCGATCCCGTCTGCGGAATGCAAGTCAATCCCGAAACCGCTGTGGGTAACAGCGTCCATCAGGGCCAAACCTATTATTTCTGCGCGCCCGGATGCAAAAAGAAATTCGATACGAATCCCGCCCAATATCTAGCGCGCAAGCCGCAGAATTTTGTCCAGCTCTCGACCACTCTCTCGATGCCCGCGGCCGCCGGTCCCGCCGCGAGCGCAGCTTCGCACACCGCTGTCGAATACACCTGTCCCATGCATCCCGAGGTGCGGCAATTCGGCCCTGGCTCGTGCCCCAAATGCGGCATGGCCCTCGAGCCGGTTGAAATCACCGCTGAAGACGAAGCCAATCCCGAGCTAACCGGCATGCAACGCCGCTTCTGGATGAGCTTCATCCTCACGCTCCCGCTGCTCGCGTTCATGCTCTTCGAAATGCTTCCCGGTCGCGCCGCGCAGATTCTCGCTCATAGTGCCGCGCTCCCTTGGATCGAGTTCGCGCTCGCCACTCCCATCGTCCTTTGGGGAGGCGCGCCGTTTTTTGCCCGCGCCTGGTCGTCAGTCGTCATTCGCAGTCCCAACATGTTCACGTTGATCGCGCTCGGCACTGGCGCAGCCTATCTGTTCAGCGTCGTCGCGGTGCTCGTGCCGAATGCCATTCCCACCTCGTTTCGAACCGGCGCCGGAATGCTGCCGCTTTACTTTGAACCCGCCGCCGTCATCACCACGCTCGTTCTCCTCGGCCAGGTTCTCGAGCTTCGCGCGCGCGCCCAAACCAGCAGCGCCATCAAATCTCTGTTGAATCTCGCGCCAAAAACCGCCCGTCTCATCGATCCTACCGGCGCCGATCGCGACGTCTCCCTCGATCAGATCAAGCCCGGCGACCATCTGCGCGTCAGGCCCGGGGAAAAAATTCCGATCGACGGCGTCATCGTCGAAGGCGCAAGCTCGGTCGATGAATCCATGCTCACCGGCGAATCGATGCCCGTCGAAAAAGCGCCCGGCGCGCGCGTCGCGGCAGGCACGCTCAACGCAACCGGCGGCTTCATCTTCCAAGCCGATCGGCTCTCGAGCGAAACGCTCCTCAGCCAGATCGTTCGGCTCGTCAACCAGGCCCAGCGTACGCGTGCACCCATCCAGCGCATCGCGGATCGCGTCGCGTCTTACTTCGTTCCTGCCGTGGTGCTCTGTGCCGCCCTCACTTTTGTCGTCTGGGCCATCACTGGCCCCGCGCCGCGCCTCAGTCATGCGCTCGTCAACGCCGTCGCGGTGCTCATCATCGCCTGCCCCTGCGCGCTGGGCCTCGCCACGCCGATGTCTATCATGGTTGCAACCGGTCGCGGAGCCCACGCTGGAGTCCTCATCCGTAACGCCGAAGCACTCGAGCGGTTACACAAAGCCGATACGCTCGTGTTCGACAAAACCGGCACGCTCACCGAAGGCCGTCCGAAACTCACCGCCGTAATTCCCGTGAGCGGCTATTCCGAAGACGACCTCTTACAATTCGCCGCGAGTCTTGAACAATCCAGTGAGCATCCGCTGGGCGGCGCCGTGGTTGCCGCCGCAAGAGAACGCAACGTTTCTCTGCGCGAACCCTCCGAATTTCAATCGCTCACTGGAAAAGGCATTCGCGGCCGCATCGCCGATCGCGAGGTCCTCGCCGGCAGTTCCAATTTCCTCGAAGAATCGTCGACGTCACTCGGCGAAATGGCCGATCGCGCCGCTTCCCTCCGCGCCGAACGCTACTCCGTCATCTTCATCGCCGTCGATCGAAAGCTCGCGGGCGTGCTTGGGATCGAAGATCCCATAAAGCCCTCCGCGCCCGAAGCAATCTCGCGTCTTCGCGCCGAAGGACTGCACCTCGTGATGCTCACCGGCGATCATCCTCACACCGCGCAGGCTGTCGCCCGCCGCCTTGGCATCGATGATGTCCAGGCCGGGCTCCTGCCCGACCAAAAAATCGCTGCTATCAAGCAACTCCAGTCCTCGGGTCACACGGTTGGCATGGTGGGAGACGGCATCAACGATGCTCCCGCGCTTACCGCCGCTCACGTCGGCATCGCCATGTCGAATGGAACCGATATTGCGATGGAGTCCGCTGGGATCACGCTGCTCGGAGGCGATCTGCACGGCATCCTGCGCGCCCTGCATCTCAGCCGCGCTACTATCCGCAATGTTCGCCAGAATCTCTTCTTCGCCTTCGTCTACAACCTGCTCGGCGTCCCCATCGCCGCGGGTGTGCTCTACCCGTTCTTCGGAATTCTGCTCAGCCCCATCCTCGCCAGCGCCGCCATGACCTTCAGTTCGGTCTCGGTGATCGCCAACGCTCTGCGCCTGCGCAAAATCGCGCTCTAACTTCGCTTCTTCTTGAATCTCGCAATCGCCTGCTCCACCAAGTCCAGCGCCTTCTCCGGCCCATTCACGCTCTTCACTTTGTCCTGCTTGCCGGAATTCTTGTTGTACAGCTCCAGGAATTCCGTGATCTGCTCCACCAGCGGCTTTTGCAGTTGGTCAATCGATTTAACGTCCTTGAAGTCGAACGATCGGGTCACCACCGCCACTAGCCGGTCGTTCTCGGTCGTTTTCCCTTTTTCGGTCTGCTGCACCCGAATCACCCCGATCACCCGAACCGTCAGCAAACACCCGACGTGCGCCGCCTCGTCCATCAGGACGATGATGTCCAGCGGGTCGCCATCTTCCGCCGCCGTCGAAGGAATAAATCCGAAATCGAATGGAAAGCTGAAGCCCTGCGGAAGCAGATTCGACAGCGAAAACAGTCCCGCTTTAGGCTCGTATTTAAATTTATTTCTGCGCCCCTTCGGCGTTTCAATAACTGCTCTACATTCTTGCGACTCCCGATCCAACTGGTGTGGCAACCGGCTGATGTCTTGCATACCGCTTCGATTGTATGCCGCGAAAATACCTCCAGTGACAGAGTGATGTTATTTTGGACGTGTAGCACTTCAGGATGCCGCCAGCTCGCGGAAAGGGCCAAGCCCTCCTGAATGTTCAATTGAGAATTCGGACATAACGACAGTCCTTTTAGCCCGGCAATGCGAGCAATCGGGCGCTGCAGGGCCCATGCCCATGAAAGGAACTTGTCATGCCTACTTCTCTACCTGCGAATCCTTCGCTCGAAAATCTCAAAAAGCAATCGAAAACGCTCAAACGAGCGTGGCAGGCCCATGATGCGGACGCGCTTCGACGTATCCGCGCTGTTCACCCGCGATTCACAAACACATCGGAGGCCGAACTGCGTCACGCCATTCCGCGCTTGGCTGATTGCCAGCTCGTGCTTGCTCGCGAAGCCGGTTTCAACAGCTGGCCGCAATTGAAAGTCGCGATTCAATCAGCCGCCCGCGACTTGCCGGACCAGTTCATCAGTCTCGCGTGCCTGTGCTTTGACGACCCGCACTATGACCACCGCATGTTTCACGCCCGTGCACATGAGGTGCTCCGAACCAACCCGTGGCTGGCGGGAGCGAACATCTGGACCGCGTCAACCGCCGGCAACACGGCAGCCGTCCGCGCATTCCTCGACGACAACCTGGACTTGATAAATAGCCCGGGGCCCTATGGCTGGGTGCCGCTGATCTGCGCTTGTTACTCGCGCGCCAAGCCCATAGACCCGGTTCACTCAAGTTTCGATGTCGCAAAGCTTCTTCTCGACCGCGGCGCCGATCCCAACGCCTACACAATCAAGGGCAATGCCGACGAGCGACTCGATCAGACTCCGCGACACTTCACCGCGCTCACCGGTGTATTCGGTGGCGGCTCGACCGGCCTATCCAACGAGCCACAACATCCGCGCTGGCGCGAACTGGCCGAGCTCTTGCTCGAACGCGGAGCCGATCCGGCCGACGAAGAAGCAATCGCGAAAAATCCGGCGGCCAGCCTCGAGATACTCCTGCGGCACGGTCTGAAGCCGGACGCGATAGCCCGCCGCCACACTGGCAACGGCACGGCAAACATCACTCTTATGGGATACGCACTCGCTGTTGCCGCCTTACGAGGAAATCTCGAGCGCGTCAATCTCCTCCTCGCCAATGGCGCCAGGACCGGCGAAATATGGGATGGCAAAACGCCTTGGCAACATGCCATGGCGAAAGGCCATCTGGAAATTGCGCGGACCTTGGATGCAGCCGGCGCACCCACCGCCCCGCTCGATGAGCTCGAGCAATTTGTTTCGCTGTGCTTGGCGGGCGATCGGTCAGCAACCCGTGCCCTGCTCGATCGCGCTCCCGATCTCGTGCAGCGCGCGCCTAAAGACATGGCGCATAGAGCGGTCGGCGTCCAAAGAAAAGATGCGGTCGAGCTCGTGCTGGATCTCGGCTTCGATCCCAATTGGATAGAAGACAATGCGGCCATCCACATAGCGGGTGTCCTCGCCAGTCAGCCGGAAATTCTCAGAATTCTGCTTCAGCGCGGAGCTTCTCTCACCTTGCGTGAGCCTTGGTACGACGGCACAGCCATCGGTTGGGCGGATTTCGGTGGCGATTTGGAACTTCGCGACAAGCTGCTCGACGAACCCGGCATCTGCCTGTTTGACGCGCTCCAATTCAACCGGCTTGATCGCATTCCGGACATTCTGGAGCGTGATCCCGCCGCCCTCGAGCGCCCATTTGCAAAGTGCCTCACTCGCGAGCCGAAACCCGAGGACTGGCAGACCCCTCTGATGCGAATGATCGAGCAGGGCAAGACCGAAGCCGTTCGCGCCTTGCTCGAATATGGTCCCGATATCACATCGCATTATCCCGACGGACGCACGCTTCTGCAGCTCGCACGCGACAAAGGATTCCACGAAATCGCCGATCTGCTGCGAAATCGTGACGCAAACGCCTCGTAAGCTGTCGCAGCGACTCACTGTTGCAAGAACGGACACGCGTGTCCGTTTACGACCGAACACGGCGACAAAGTCGCTGTTATTCACTTAGAATTCCCTCATTCTTGTTGGTCTCCTGATTGCTCTGGACGTGCGATTAGGAGACAACGGGATGTCTCGTAAATACATCGCCATTGCAGTTTTTGCCATCGCCGCATTTCAAAGCGCAGCGTCCGGGCAGTCCGCCCTAACGCCTCAGACTTTCGCTCTCACGGACACCAAAGGTCTCCTCGCACAGCAGGGCAAAGTGGAAGAAGCCGAATACAAGGGGCGTAACTGCGTGCGTCTCACCAAAGAACCAGAGGGCGAGAGTGTTGCGCTTATCAAAGGCATAGATTTCCATGACGGCACGATAGAAGCCGATTTCGCCCTGCGAATAACGACGCCTCCTGGCGTCAGGATGCCGGGCTTCATCGGAATTGCGTTTAGGGCTAGCCAGGACTCAGCCCATTCTGATCTCTTTTACGTGCGGCCCGGCAATTCGCATTCGACCGATCAAGCCATGCGCAACCATTCTGTCCAATACTGCGCGCCGCCTGATTTCGATTGGTACAGATTACGAAGAGAGTGGCCCTGGATCTACGAAGCAGATGCAGATTTACCGCTCGAGACGTGGACCAAACTCAAGATCGTCGTGGCTGGGCGTTCGGCCAAGCTATACCTCAATGGATCCGAGAGACCGGCGCTGATGGTCGATGGTCTGAAAGGCGACGAGTTGCATGGCGCGATCGCGTTGTGGGGCTATGCTGGCGAGGAATCGTATTTCTCGAATCTCCGCATCACGCCGGCGGCGCCTCTACTTTTACAAAACAACGGCGAGCCGGCCGGAGTCTGGGATGTGAAGTATTCAAGCGACGCGGGGAAGTTTGCCGGTTCAATGAAATTGACGCGCAACGGAAATCGGGTAGAGGGCTCGTGGTCTGGCGCTTTTGGCAATGACGAACACGTCACCGGAATCTGGCGGAATGGATACGTGGAACTCACTTTCAACGGTAACTGGACCAAGGAGATGTTCTTAGGCACGCCCGGCATCGCCGAAGTTACGCTCGCGGGCTGGATTGACGAAGACCATGCAAGCGGCCGTATGAAAGTAGAGTCCCGTGCCGATGGTAGTTGGACCGCCACGCGCCAAAAATAGCAAGTGTACCTTGACAATACGGGTTTGACTCACATAGACTAAGGCAGATCCGTTCCGCGATGAGATTCCGCCGGGAACTCTTCACCTCCTCATACTCAAAGTTCTCGCGCGCGGCCCGAATCACGGATACGGCATCGCCCAATTTGTGGAGAGTTCCTCTCGCGACGTCTTTCGCCTGGAGGAAGGATCGCTCTATCCAGCGCTGCAGCGCATGCTGCTGAAGGGCTGGGTCAAAGCCGAATGGCAGGAGACGGAAAACAAGCGGCGCGCCCGCGTTTATTCCCTCACCGCCTTGGGTCGAAAGCAACTCGAAGCCGAGCTAAGCAAGTACCGGCGTGTCTCGCAAGCGATCGGCCGCGTGATCGCAACGTCCTCCTAGGAGCAACATGCCGCGCTTTCTTCTGGAGCTCTTACGTCGAGTTCACTACTTCGTTGCGAGACGCCAGAGAGAAGCCGATCTGCGCGAGGAGATGGATATGCACTTCGCCCTGCTCGCCGCAGACACGGACCCCGTTCGCGCAAAACAGCGTCTCGGTAACGTAACGCGTTGGCAGGAAATCAGCCGCCAGGTTTGGGGATGGAACTGGCTGGAATCTGTCGCCCGCGACATTGGTTACGCCGCTCGGCTTTTAATCAGAAGCCCCGGTTTCACAGCCACCGCGTGCCTCTCCTTATCCATCGGGCTCGGCGCGACGCTGGGCATCTTTTCTCTGATGAATGCCCTGCTCTTCAAGACACTGCCCGTTCCCGAACCCACCGAGCTATTGGAATTGGGTCACCATACACGGGAAGAGAAAGAGGACAACTTCTCGTATCGCATGTTCGATGCCCTGCAAAAGGCGAACACGAGTGGACTTCCTCTGTTCGCAATCGGCGACGATAACATGCGGATGAATTACGGAAACGTCACGCGCAACACTCCTGCATTAATCGTTTCAGGCGACACTTTCCGGATCTTAGGAATCAAGCCCTATCTCGGGCGTTTACTCGACCGGCGAGACGACGCAAAAGGTCTTCCCCGCGGTGCAAACTGCGTGCTGAGTTACCGGCTGTGGCAGTCTCAATTCCACGGTGATCCGGCGGTCCTGGGAAAACATCTCTCCATCGGTGTTGAATCGTTCACCATCGTCGGTGTTGCACCTCGCAGCTTTTTCGGCTTCTACGTCGGCGCCTATTCGGATCTCATTGTGCCGATTGCCGCTTATGCCGCGATCAATCCTGCCCAGCCCATTCTCGAGAGCGGCGGCTGGACCTGGCTCAACATCATGGCGCGCGTGCCGCCGAACGTGCCGGTTCGAGCGCTCATCGCGGGCCTGAACACCGTCTATCCTTCGATGCGAAGGCAGATCGACAAACCTTCACCTGAAACCGGCAGGCTAGACAGGCTCTACGCAGCCTCGGCGGCCACTGGCGTTTCTGCGATTCGGGAAAAGTTCACAAAACCGTTGTATCTGTTGCTCACCATGACGGGCCTGATTCTTCTGATCGCTTGCGCGAATTTGGCAAACCTGCTGCTGGCTCGTTCAGTCGTGCGTCATCGCGAAGTGTCTGTGCGGCTCTCGTTAGGCGCAAACCGTGCACGGATTCTACGCCAGTTACTGACTGAGAGCGCTCTCATCGCCGTGCTGGGCGGATGTGCCGCCATTCCCACCTATTTTGCTTGCACCACAGGCTTGCTTGCTTTTCTGAAGTCGGGCTCCGATCCAAATATCTTCCTCGATCTGAACCCCGACTGGCGCTTTATTGCCGGCGTGATTGCGCTGATTTTCTCGACCGTGCTTCTGTTTGGCTTTGCGCCGGCATGGCGAGCCATACGCTCCGACTTGAGCGTTGCCCTGAATGAAAGCAGTCAGCGCTTTGCGACAAGCACCTCTTTCGGCAAGATGATCGTCGCCGTCCAGATCAGCCTCGCCCTCGTGCTGTTACTCGAAGCGACGCTGCTGTCGCGCAGCCTTTTTGATCTGCGTACCCTTAATCCAGGATTTCGGCGCGATCATCTGTTGATCGCCGATATAGACACCAGTCAAACCATCCATAAGAACGCGGACGTGACGCGATTCTTCGATCGCGTGCTGGAACAAGTACGCGCAACCCCGGGCGTTCGCTCCGCCGCGGCTTCGGTCGTGGTGCCATTGAGCGGCAGTAGCTGGCAGCAGGATTACGAAATTCCCGGTTATGCCGATGCGCGACCGCATGTCTATCATAGTTTCGAGAATTGGGTCACGCCCGGCTATTTCGAGAGTCTCGGCACATCTTTGATCCTGGGCCGCAATTTGGAACCACGCGATTCTCCCAAGGCTGTTCACGTCGCCGTGGTCAACCAGGCCTTCGCGACCTCGGCCTTCGGCTCATCCAATCCAATCGGCCGCCAACTCTACGAAAAAGAGAAGAAGGATCCCATCACCATAGTGGGCGTCGTTGGCGATGCACGCTATCGCACGCTGCGCGACGACGCTCCCCCGACGCTCTATCGCCCCATCGCGCAACTCCCTCCTTCTTTCGAGTTCGTGTTGACCTTGAATCTGGAAGTCTGGACGAGCTCACCCGCAAGCCATCTTCGAAAGCCGATGGATCGATTGGTAAAACAACTGGATGATCAGGCGGTTGTCGACTTCCGCACGTTCGATTCGCTGATCGATTCCAATCTCTTATATGAACGGCTATTGACCGCCTTGTCCGTGGCGTTTAGTCTCATCGGACTATTTCTCTCCGCCACCGGCGTCTATGGCCTGGCTGTCTATTCCGTTGCCCGCCGCACTTCCGAGTTTGGGATCCGTATGGCGTTGGGCGCCACTCCCAAGAGCATTCTGAGCCTCGTGTTCTCCGAACAAACCCGCCTGCTTGTCATCGCACTCGCGGCCGGGTTGGCGGCCTCTCTGGCGCTCACAAGATTTCTGCGCGCCTGGTTATTCGGCGTCTCGCCAACCGATCCATGGCTGTACTCTGTTGCCGTCATCGTCATCAGCGCGCTCGCGCTGCTTGCCGCGTTTGTGCCCGCCCGCCGCGCTGCCCGCCTCAATCCGCTAACTGCGCTTCGTTGCGAATAGCCGCGTGCCTTTCACTACCACAGCAGTTTCAATCCAAATTGGATTTGCCTTGACGTAGTCGATGTACTGGTGATTACGCCTGCTGTGGGCGACACACCCGTCGGAGTGAAGACCACCGCGTTAGGCGTGTTGAAATTCGCTCTGTTCAAGATGTTGAAGAATTCCGCGCGAAATTGTAAGTTCGCTCGTTCACGGATCGGCGTGTCCTTCAGCAAAGAAAAGTCCCAGGTCGCAAGGCCAGGGCCGATTAGTGTGTCTCGGCCCAGATTTCCGTAGAAGCCACTGCCATTGGGCGGCGCAAGGAATGCCGCGGGGTTGAACCATTTACTTACAGTGCCCAGAATCACGGGGCCAGTGAAAGAGGGATTGACGTAGGGGCGCACTGGATTTCGCGTGTCGCCGTTGTTCGATGGATTGTAGCTGAGCTGCGGCGTAAACGGGAATCCACTTTGAAGCGTCACAATGGAGTTGACGGTCCAGCCGCTCGCGAGGGCATTCCCGAATCCGCTGCCATTCGTTAGAAATTGCTTGCTATGACCGAACGGCAAAGCATAGACTGCACTGATCACGCCCACGTTCCTGACATCGAAGTTTGCAAGGCCGCGATCCGCGCCCAGGTCAAAGGGATTGGATGCGAGTGCCGGCTCGCCTCCCGAGGTGGTCGAGTTCAAGGAATCTCCATCGTCGATGGTTTTCGACCAGGTGTAAGCTCCACGTAACGTAAATCCGTCGTGAAAGCGATGATTCACATCCACCTGCAGAGCGTTATAGGAGCTGTCGCCCTCCGAAAAGTAAGTCCATGTGTTCGCAAGTGCCGGATTCGCCCGAGTTGCAGTCGGAACATAGTAAGTTCCAGCCGGGACAGGTGTATTGGCCAGGGAGGCCAGGAAGTTACTCGGATATCTGGCGGGGCATGGGGCAGCGGGACAGATTACCGGGAACGGTTCGTTCGCGTCGATTCCGATCAGTTCGTGATAGCCGTGCGAGCCGACATATCCAACTCTCAGCGCCGTATTCGCGGTCAACTCCTGTTCTAAGCGAAAAGACCAGGAGACCAATGTGGGCGTTTCCAGGTCGGGTTCAACTCCGCCAGGGACCAAACGCGCGGTCGCCGGCACCGGGGCGGCAGTCGAAAGCGGAAAGCGCGAAACAGCCGCATTCGGAAGGCTGTAGGTCGGGTTGAACGGAGCATTCTGATCCGTGCGATAACCCAGTGCATCCTGCAAGTCGTTGTACATGCCGAAACCGGCACGGATCGCGGTTTTCTCGCTGAACGGACTCCACGCGATCCCCACTCTGGGCTGTGGCAGGAATTTTCCATTGTTTCGTGTAAATACTGAGTCCCCGATCGTCGGTTGCGTTGAAATTACGCCATTCGGGTAGGTGTAATTGGAGGCACGGCCATGCCCTTCATTCCAACCGGTTGTAAATTCATCGCGGAATCCGAGTGAGATCGTCAACCTGGGGTTCATCCGAATGACATCCTCCGCATACAAAGCGCCGAAGACGGATCTCCAATTCATCTCCGTCGGCGAAGGGTCGTACAGAAGACTGCTCGCCGTGCTTTGCAGAAAAGTTTGCAGGCTGGTGAACGTCGCCTGTCCATATTGACTCAGCGCCAGGGTCTCGTTCGATTGGAACTGCTGGAACCAGGCGCCGAAATTGAATTGATGTCGGCTCCTTGTCAGCGAAACGCGATCCTCATAAGTAAAAATATTTCGGGCGACTCGCAGATTACTCCCGTTGTTGCTCCCCGCCAGGCTGATTTGTGCTGTAGGGTTCGATGCCGCGCTTCCTCCCACCACCAGCGCCCCAATCGGATCTCCTGTTAGAAAGCCTGGCAACAATGCCGCGGGTGTACCCGGCGTCGGTTCGCCTGTAAAGAAGTAACTCGCTCTTGAGTAACCAACGCGTGCCGTATTCAAAAGAGTGGCCGAGAACTCGTGCGTCTCTTCCAGGCTCGCGACCTGCTCTCTCAGAGTTTCCACGTCCGTACTGTAGAGATTGGTGCTCGTGGGCGTGAGGTCCGCGCTGTCGTCCACCGTATAAGCCGCGTTCAAGAAATCTCTGGATGAAAGAATTTGGTCCAGCCGTACGGTTCCAAAATCGTCTCGAATCGTTTGCAGCGGATTATTGAAAGCTTCTGAAATCCCGCCGAAATCCGGAGCGCCCGCGCTCGGCAGAGGCCAGGCCGAAATCAACGGCGACACACCGACGAAGGCGAGTCTGGAAGGCGGGCATGGGTGGAGAGCAGGGCTCACCAACTTACACGGCAAATAGCCATTCCGTGCATTCGTATCAGGAACAAGATCGACGCCGGTTTGGTGCAGGTGCTGGCGCAGCTCCTCAAAGTCTCCGAACAAAAAACTCTTATCCTTCTTAATCGGGCCGCCAAGCGCCGCTCCGAACTGATTGCGTTGAAATCCCGGAGCCGAAGCGCCGTCGAAGAAGTTGCGCGCATCCAGATCGTTGTTGCGCAAGAACTCGTAAAGCGATCCATGGAACTGGTTCGTGCCGGATTGCGTGACGATCGATACCTGGGCGCCGGGATGCTTGCCGTATTCCGCGCCGTACGAATCACGAAGTACATTAAATTCCCGAACCGCGTCGACGCCCATCAACTCCTGGCTGGTGCCGCCGGGCTGCATATTGTTCTCGGCGGCGCCCGTGAATTCGATTCCATTCAGCAGATACAGATTCTGCTGTGGACGATTCCCGGAAACGGCAAAATTATTGCCCACCGTCGAATTGGACACGCCGGCCCCGCCCGTTTTCTCCCACGTGAAATTGACCACTCCCGGATTCAACGTGAGCAGTTCGTCGTAACTCCTGCCGTTCAGCGGTAGATCTTTCACCTGACGCTCTCCGACCAAACCGGAAATATCGGTCGTAGTCACACTCACAATCGGGGCGTCCGCATTCACCGTGACCTGCTGGCTCGAGGTTCCGAGCCGCAAACTCAGATCTACGCTGGCTTCCTGCCCTACCGCTAAATTGATTCCCGTGCGAATCCCTTCGGCGAATCCCGTTTTCTCGACGCGAACCTCATAGCGCCCGACCGGCAACGCGGATATTTCATAGAAACCTGCGCCGTTTGTGACGCCTTTGCGGACTGCGCCGGTGTCTTCACTCTTAGCCACGACAGCGGCAGCCGAGATTGCCCCTCCCGATTGATCCCGCACAGTTCCCGAGACAGTCGCTGCGACCTGAGCACACGCCGGCAATCCGCACAACAGAAACAACAGCCAGCAAACGCCAGAGAAACACCATATGCATTGCCAAATCCGGTGGTACATAGTTTTGGAGGATTGTCTCGCTTACGCTACTCTGTAAAGTATAAGCGACACAGGCTAGATTCCATGCTGGTTCACACCTGTCTGCACGAAATCCGAACGATGCGCGGCGTCTCTGCTGCTAATTTGGCTCAGCGCGTCGGTGTAACGCGACAAACCATCTACGCCATCGAAGACGGGAGTTTTGTCCCGAACACAACGGTTTCGCTCCAGTTGGCGCGTGCTCTCGACGTGAGCGTCGAGGAGCTTTTCTCTATGGAGGAAGAGCAAGTCACCCATCCGATGAACGCCCACTTGCTGAGCCGCGATCGGACGACAAACGAAGGGCAGCTCGTGCGCCTTTGCCGCGTCAATAAACGGCTCGTAGCCGTTCCGATTCCTTTGCTGCCCGCTTATCTTCCACCAGCCGACGCGATCGTGAAGTCCCGGAGGAAGCTCTCCGTCTCGATCCAGTCCGCGCTCGATATGCCGGGAAACGGCAGACGATTGTTGCTCGCCGGGTGTGATCCCGCACTGTCGCTGCTTCACGATGCGCTGCACGCTTCGGGAATCGAAATCGTCACCGTTCCGTGTTCAAGCCGGTGCGCTTTGCAATGGCTGAAGCAAGGCAGGGTGCATGCGGCCGGCGCCCATCTCTTGGACCCCGCCACGGGAGATTACAACCTGCCGATTATCCGGCGTCTTCTCCCGATAGCTTCCTTGCGGATCGTAACCTTTGCCGTTTGGGAGCAAGGCTTGGTGCTGCAGCATGGGAATCCGAAGAGCATCCGGTCGATTGCAGATCTCGCCCGCAAAGGTGTGACATTCATGAATCGGGAAAAAGGATCGGGCAGCAGGGATTTGCTCGATACGGCCCTCCGCCGGTTCGGTATTCAATCTCGGCAAATCAAAGGTTACAAATCCATTGCGCAAGGGCATCTTGCTGCTGCGTACGCGGTAGCAGCCGGAGCGGCCGATTGCTGCATCGCGCCTCGCTCTGCATCCCGCTGCTTCGGTCTGGACTTCGTTCCCTTGGCGGTGGAGCGCTTCGATCTCTCATTCACCCGCGCGTCGCTTGAATCACCCGCCGCTCAGGCCGTGCTCGATCTGCTGAACCGTTCTAGTCTACGGAACAAGCTGCAATCCATCGCCGGGTACGATACGGCGCATACCGGCGACGTTTTGGTGTAAATTGAATTTGGCTCCAGAGACCCGATGCTGCTGTCCAGAGCGGTCTCTCGATACTGTGCTGCAGGGGCTTCGCTGTAATATTTCTTTTTGGGCTCGGAATCTCAGATCCGCATCGGAAGACTGCTCTTTAAAGAGGCCGAAAGCCCGGCTGAATTACAACAGGTTCACGCGCTTAACCATCGCGTTTTCGCAGAGGAAATAGCCCAGCACCAAACGAATCCGTCCGGACTGCTTATCGATCATCTCCACACTCAGAATCGCTACTTCATTGCCGCTCGCGATGGCATCGTGGTTGGCATGATCTCGGTGAACGCGGGACCGGACTTCTCGGTTGCAAAAAGACTGAGAGATCTTACCGTCATTCGCGATCTTGCTCGCCCCATCGAACTGCGGCTACTGGCCATCGATCCTCAACAACGGAACCGCACCATACTGGCCGGACTCCTTTGGCAGGCCTACACTTTTTCGCTTTCTAACGGCTACTCCCATTTGCTGATCTCCGCCATCCTGGAGAAAGAATCGATGTACCGCAAACTCGGGTTTCATCCTCTCGGCCCAGCTGTACCGGAAGGCTCCGCCAGTTTTATACCTATGGTGATGCCCATCGCCGATCAACGAAAAATCAATTCCACGCAAATTCGTTTGCATCAGCGCCATTGGAATCGCGTTACCAGAGCCTCGAATCCAATGAGCCTTATGCCAGGCCCAGTTTGCATACATCCCAGCGTCGTTGCGGCATTTGCTTCACCTCCGGTTTCCCATCGTTCTCCAGCGTTTATAGATTCCTACGAACGGGTTAGATCGCTATTGAACGGACTGCTCGCTGGCTCGGAGGCCGTTCTTTTCCCGGGTGCGGGGACGCTCGCCAATGATGCAGTAGCCGCCAATTTGAAAGCACTCTTCGGCGACGCAAGAGGACTCGTCATCGCCAATGGCGAATTCGGAGAGCGCATCGCCCACCAGGCAAAGATGGCCGGTTTACTGTTTCACCAGCTTCACTTTTCTTGGGGTGACCCTTGGTCATTCGCCTCCATCAAGAACGCCCTCGACCGGAAACCAATGTGGATCTGGGCTGTGCAACTTGAGACCAGCACGGGAGTCTTGAATGACACCGAAACTCTTCTCCAGCTTGCCCGCGAGTCGAATTGCGCCGTGGCTTTGGATTGCGTAAGCAGTATTGGAGCGACGACCATTGCGAGCGATGTGGAATCTCTCTTTCTGGCCAGCGGAGTTTCCGGTAAGTCATTGGGTGCTTATGCCGGCCTGGCTTTCGTCTACCTGAATGACAAGTGCAGGCGCCTGCTCTCGAAAAAGACGCTTTGCCCCTCTTTCGACCTTCTACGCATGCATCAAACGCGCGGACCCGTATCGACTGTGCTTTCTTCATCGCTTTTCGCGCTCGCCCGCTCCCTTGAGGACAACTACGGATCCCCGGAAGCGGCAACCCGCCGATTCCAGGAATATTTTTTACTCGGAGAGCGCACGCGAGATCGACTGAGATCTCTCGGACTCGAGCTTCTTGCGTCTGATGCGATCGCTGCGCCCAATATAACGACGTTCACTCTGCCGGACCCGTCCTTTTCCAGGCAGTGTCTCAATGCGGGCTTTCAAATAGCGTACGAATCGCCGTACCTTCAATCTCGAAGTTGGGGGCAGATTGCAACCATGGGAAACGTTACCTTAGACTCGCTCGAGCCGCTCTTTGAAGCCCTGCGTCGACATCGGCCGGACGAAGTACGTTCATCCAGTACGCCCACGCGACTGCCAGAGAAAAGAAGACCAAGCTGACAACCGGAGCCGTCTTCGGATCGGGAGGCGGCGGCCCAGCGAGATTGTTGTACCAAACCAACGTGAGAATCGCGACAACGCTCCAGTACAGATAAATGCCCAAATGATTCCTGGGACGAGTGGCGCGAGCGTACAAGATCGCTGCGAAAATCCAGATGCTGCCCTCCAGAATAATGGCAGCCGGGACCGAAGTCCAAAGACTGAATCCGTAATACCTGTGCACGCCTGGTGCCAGCGGCATATCGGGCCTGTGGCTGACGCAATCGAGTAACCAGTGGCTGATCGCTACCAGGAAAAGGATCCAGGCTCCGCGTCTATAACGTCGCCCCAGGAAGTACACCCCCGCAAATAAAGCGGCCCATAGCGCGTCCATGGCCAGGCTGTGGCTCATTTGAATATCTGAAGCAATAAGATAGTTCGCTGCGCCCTTGCCCGGTTTGAATCGCACATGTTCAAATCCGGCGATCATAAACACGCACCAGAGCAGATCCGCAAGCATCGCCGCCAGCACAAACGTCCCGAGCGATACCTTCGGCTCCGCGCGCTTCGCTGCCAGACCAACTGCGAAATGCCCCACCAGCATCCGCTATTCCTCGTCTTGCATGCAGCCACCACTTGCATGCGTGCACCTTCCCGCGAACCAGATCCTCTGCGGCACGCCGGGAGGACGCATCATTCGCAGATCCGGCAAACAGCGTCCTCGAACAGAGGGATCCGTCGTCCATTTGGAAATCCACTCGGTCGCAGCGCCAACTGTCAGCCCGACGAGCTCTGCAAAAACCAAGCGCAGGAAACCGAGCCGTCCCCGCGCGCGGCGCTCCTGGGCCGCTTTCCGGAACGTGTCCAGCATCTCATCGGCGAAGAAGACCGCGTAGTCCGTCGGGTACAGCCGCAACAGAGTTTGATAGGCGCGCTCGATATCCACGTCACACCTCGCTCACTCGGAGACGGCTGCTGGACGCTCTACTCAGCCGCTTCATGCGGTCCAACTCCAGCTGCAATTGCTCGCGGCCCGTTGAGGTAAGCCGATACGCCTGTTTCTCTCGCGAAGTGTCTTCCTGCTTGAATCGCTCGATCCAGCCGTCTTCGAGTAGCCTCCGGAGCGCCCCATAAAACGTTCCAGTGCTTAGTGTTACACGCCCCTTGCTGATGTTTTGGATGTCCTGCATCAACGCGTATCCATGGCGAGGCTCTTCCGCCAGGCTTCTAAGAATCAAAAAGACCGGCTCGCCAGCGGCTTGACGGCCTAGCGGCGCGTCCTGTTTTGAAACGACCTGTCGCATGACGCCATATTAGACCATTCTGAGCTCGTGTTCAAGCGGCTCGTCAAACTTTATTCATTGCGAAGCGCGACCACTGGATCCAGAGCCGAAGCGCGCCTTGCGGGCACATAACTGGCAACAAGAGCAATCGTCGTTAAAAGAGCTGCGGCCCCCACAAGCGAGACAGGATCGTCCGGCTGCAGTCCGAACAAGAGCGTCGCGGCGGCTTTTCCCGCCCAGAGGGCGAGGATTAGCCCCGCTGCGATGCCGAGGCTCAAGAGAAGAATCGCTTCGCGGAATACAAGTCCCATCACCTGTCCCCGTTCGGCGCCGAGTGCGATCCGCACACCGATTTCGTTGCGCCGCCGCGCGACCATGTACGCGATCACTCCATACAATCCCAGCGTGGCGAGCAGGCCTGCCAAGAATCCAAAGCCTCCCAACAAACTCGCCATCAGCCGCTCTCGCAGCAGTGACTCTTGCAACTGGGCCGAGAAAGGCCGAAACGCAATTCCCATCGAAGGGTTGATCGCAGACACTGCGGATTTCACCCTATTCATCACCGGGCCTGGTGCACCGCCGATCCGCAGAACAAACGTCGCGCTTGCGGCGAGATTTTCTTCCTGTGTCATGCAAAAAAAAGCAATCGGTTTGAAGTCTTCCCGCAACTCGCTATATTTTGTGTTCCTCACAAGTCCAACAATCTGGAATACCGGCCCCGCCTTACCGGCGTCCGCAGCCATGTGGAAGGTGTGGCCAACGGGATTCGCGCCTCCAAAGAAGGTTCGCGCAAACATCTGGTTGACGAGAGCGACTTTGGGTGAAGAGGATGTGTCACGGTCGTTGAAATCGCGTCCGGCTAATAGCGGCGTACCCATTGTCGTGAAGTAGTCTGGCCCCGCTTCGTTGATATAGGTCAGCTTTCCGCGTGCGGCGGGTGCTTCATCCGGAGCCGCCAAATTGTTCCAGGTGCCTCCGCTTACCGGCGTAAAGGAAATCTGGGCTGTGGAAACAACGCCGGGAATAGCGGATAATCGGTCGCGCAACTCGCGATATACGGCCGATCTCCGCGCCCTCGGAAATTGCGCCTTACTGAAATCGATGGTCACTGTCAGGATGCCCTCCGGCCTGAATCCGGCATCGATGGTCAGCAGATTATTCAGACTCCGCACGAACAACAGGGCGCCGAACAGCAGCACCAGAGAAAGCGCGACTTGCGCGACCACCAGCGTTCGGCGAAGGCTGGACTGCGCTCGCCCCGTAGTGAAGCTGCGGTTCCCTGCGCGCATTGTAGAAGCTGGTGACAGGTAAGTGGCCCGCAACGCGGGCAACAGACCGAACAGTAGACAGGTCAACACGCTCAGTCCGGCCGTGAAACTCAACATGCGCCAGTCCGGAGCAAGATTCACGAACAGCGGATTGTTCGAAGTGCTGATGAACACGACCAGCGTTCTGCTTAGAGCAACAGCTAAGGCGGCTCCAATCCCAGCGCCGGCGAGCGCCAGCAACAGGCTTTCCGTTAGAAGCTGGCGCACCAGCCTGCCGCGCGATGCGCCTATTGCAAGCCGGACGGCAAACTCACGTTCGCACACGGTCGCTCGCGCAAGCAGCAGATTCGCTAGATTCGCGCAGGCGATTAACAGCACCAGACCGGTTGTCTCCAGAAGCAGCCAGAGCGGACGCTCATATTCCCGGCGTAGCTCTGAGGTTCCGGTGCCCGCTTTTGCCGCAGTGAGTTTGTTTTGAAGATAGCGTTTTGCCACATCGGGCTGATAGCCGCTCGGCAGGGTGGCTCGCATGATTGCAGGTGAGATGGAATGGAGGTACACCGCGGCGCTGTTGACGGTCCGTCCCGGCTTCAGCCGCCCCATCGCCGACAGCCACCAGCCGGCAGACATGGGAATGCGACTGTTGTTGTCCACTGCTAACAGCCGGTCGGCGCAAATTGGGACCGCGACGTCGTACCGGTTGCCGACCACCACTCCAAAAAACGCAGGAGGCGTGACGCCAATCACCGGAACGGAATGCCCATCCAGGCTGACGGTGCGTCCCAGCGCTCCGGGATCTGCTCCAAATTCCCGCTGCCAGAAGCCATAACTCAGTACTGCTCCTGCGTTGCACGTCCTGCCGTCGTCTTGCGCGGTAAATGTCCGGCCCAGCACAGCGTGTACACCCAGTACACGAAAAAAATCCCCACTGACATACAGGCCTTCGGCGAAGCGAGTCTCGCCCCCATTGGCAAGATTGAAACGCTCCGGGCTCCACGCAATCACGCCGTCGAAGACTTGCTGCTGCGCACGAATCTGCTCCCATTGCCCATAGGTCATCGTCGCGGTCAGGCTATACCACGATCCGGGTCGGGTCGCATTCTTTTCAAAGTCGATGGATACCAACTGCTGCGGGTTCTGAACCGGCAGCGTCTTCAGGCGAATCGCATCAACCAGCTGAAAGATCGCGGTATTTGCGCCAATCCCTAACGCCAGCGACAGGATCGCAATGCCGGTGAATCCCGGCGTTGCTCTCAGTCGCCGCACGCCGTAAATAAAATCGGCGCGTGCCGTTTCCAGCCATGCTGCAAGGTTCATATCCCGGGTATTCTCCTTTTGCACGCTGTAGTTCCCCAGCTTGCGCCGCGCCGCCCGCAACGCTTCCTTCTCGCTCGCGCCTTCTGCCATTAGCCGGTCTACCGTCTCGGCTAAATGAAATTGCAATTCGTCGTCGAGCTCATCGTTCAGACGCTCAGATCGAAACACATTACGCCAACGCAGATGCCACGGCATTGCCAATTTCCAGAGTCACGAATAGCGAAGCACTCGCGTCACTCCGCGTGTCAGCCGCGCCCAGTTGTTCTGCTCGTCAACTAACTGCTTCCTTCCACGCGCCGTTATCGAATACACCTTCGCCTTGCGTCCTTTTTCGGTAATCTCCCATTTAGACGCAATCCATTCGTCTTGCTCCATTCGATGGAGAGCCGGATACAATGAGCCTTCTTCCACCCGCAAAAGCTGCTCCGACACGCAGCGAATGTGATCGCAGAGCGCATAGCCATGGAGCGGTCCCCGCGCATCCAGCGCGCGCAACACGAGCAGGCTCAACGTACCCTGCAACTTATCGTTTGGGCTCTTTGGCATAACTAGCTAGGTATAGCTTAGAAGCTATCTGGCCTGCTGTCAATCTGGAGATGCAGCGAAACACACTTCAACCGCTCAGGAATTGGCGGGCTCTGTCCTGCGGCCCAGTCGAGATTTTGCGTGTTGCATTCGCCCGACGGCCGGTATCATCTCACCTGCTTTAGCCAGCCCGCATCTCGGCATGTTCACGTATACACATTCGTACCCGCCAGCCGCTACCAGATATGTTTCGTGAAAAATTCCAACGGACCCATTCCCCCCGACTCTGCGATTGAAATCTGTCCATGCCGGCAGGTGTTGCAGTTCTTTCGCGTGCGAGTAGGCGTGGAGTTGTTCGAAAGTTCTCCAGTATTGAAGAACCATTACTGTACGGCCACTCACGAAGGTCTGTGCGTGCAATAAACCCATTTCAGGATCCTGAAACAGCTCTTTCAGCATTCGTGGCATTGCTCGTACAACCGGCCACCATCTGTGCAACTGGAACAGACGGTTGATTCGCATTCCGATCACGAAAACGACGAAGTCGCCTTCTAGTTTCCCCGCATATCGGCCTGGGTAGATGTGTGCCATTCCTCTGTTCTCCGATTTCACCAGCATAGTGTCGCCGGAATCCTGACGTTATCCAGCCTGGGCGAATTGCAGTCGATACAGTTCCGCATAAAGCCCACGCTGCTCCAGCAGTTCGGCGTGCGTGCCGCGTTCGACGATGCGCCCTTCCTGCACCACCAGAATTAAATCGGCCCTGAGAATGGTCGAGAGGCGGTGCGCAATCGCGATAGAAGTACGCCCCTCTAGAGCCTTCTCGAACGCCCTCTGGATAGCGGCTTCCGATTCCGAATCCAGATGCGCGGTTGCCTCATCCAGAATGACGATGTCGGGCGCTTTCAGAAGCAGGCGCGCAATCGCCAGACGCTGCTTCTCGCCTCCCGAAAAGCGGTACCCACGGTCGCCCACCAGCGTGTCGAGCCCTTCCGGTAACGACGCGACCAGCGGCAGAATCTGCGCCGCGCGCAACGCTTCATTCAGTTCCGCATCCGTGGCATCCGGCTTCGCATATAGAAGATTCGCTCGAATCGTGTCGTGAAACAGGTGCGCGTCCTGCGTCACAATTCCGATGCGCTGATACAGCGCATCCAGGCGAGCGTCGCGAACGTCGATCCCGTTGATCGCGACCGAGCCGCCCTGCACGTCGTAGAGGCGCGCGACCAGGTGCGTGATCGTGGTCTTCCCCGCTCCTGAAGGTCCAACCAGCGCGACAAGCTGTCCCGGTTCTGCGCCAAACGTGATGTCGTGCAGCACCGTTTTTCCCGGTTTCTTGTCTGGCTCCGCTACCGATTCAAGTGATGCGAGCGAGACTTCCGATGCCGCCGGATAGCGGAAAGAAACCCGAGTGAACGAAATCCGTGCCGGGCCAGCCGTAATCGCGACCGCGTCCGGCTTCTCCTGAATCATCGGCGCTAGATCCAGCACTTCGAACACGCGTTCAAACGAGACCAGCGCCGTCATGATGCTGACCTGAATGTTGGAAAGACCAGCCAGAGGACCGTAAAGCCGGGCCAGGTACGAAACGAAAGCCACCACCGTCCCGACATCCAGTAGATGTCTGACCGCCAGAACGCCACCCCAGCCGTAGGCGAGCGCGGTCGCGGAAAACGCCATCAGCAGCAGCGCTGTAAAGAAAAGGCGGCCGTAAATGGCGCGCTTCACGCCGATGTCGGAAACCCGCGTCGCTTTTGCCTCGAATGCTGCGCTTTCATCTCGCGGACGTCCGAACAGTTTCGCGAGCTGCGCGCCGGCTACATTAAAACGCTCCACCATCAGGCTGTTCATCGCCGCCGTCAAATCATAGGTCTCGCGCGTGATTTGCTGCAGTTTCCTTCCCCAGATACGAGCTGGAAAAAGAAATAGCGGCAGCAGGACCAGCGCCGCGAGCGTGATTTGCCAGCAAAGCACGAACATGGCGCCCAGCACCAGGACAACCGTGACCGCATTGCCTACAACATTCGAGAGAATGTCGGTAAACGCGCTTTGCGCGCCGCTGACATCGGTGTTCAATCGGCTGACCAGCGCTCCCGTCCGTACGCGCGTAAAGAACGCCAGCGGCATTTCCTGGATGTGCTCGAAAAGCTTCATGCGCAGCGAGAGCACAACGCGCGCGCCCGTTTGCGACGACAAGTACGATTGCGCCAAGCCGAGCGCCGCATCGAATATGCCCAGAATTGCCACCAAAATGGCGAGCCGAATAATCAGCGGCGCGTTGAATCGCAGAATGCCGTTGTTGATGATCTCGCGATAAATCAGAGGATTGGCGATGCCGATCGCCGCATCCAAAATGACGACCACCAGAAACACCGCGAGCAGGCCGGCATACGGAACGGCGAATCGCAGCATGCGCCCCGCCGTACCAGGCTTCACTTTTTGTTTCAGCACCGATGCGTCCCGCGAAAAGGAGCGCATCGATCCGATTATTCCCGTCATTCCCATCGCAATATCTTTAATCTCCCTCGTGTAACTCGTTCCTAAATTAGCGTGCGGCTTTATCGCGAGGCACTACAGAAACAGCACCTTTGTACTTGACATCCAAGTGGACTTGCGAAACACTGAGTTTCAGAGATCACTTGAATGTCAACTGAAGACCAGCAGCGCATTCAGCTTCTTCAGGGCACGCTCGACCTCATCATTTTACGCACGCTCGCCGCCATGGGACCTCAGCACGCTTACAGCATCTCTTCCCGGCTCAAACAGGTTTCAAAGGACTCTCTCGATCTGAACCAGGGGACGCTGTATCCCGCTCTGGTGCGGCTTGAGCAGCAAGGCCGTATTAAGGGAACTTGGGGGAAAACGGAGAATAACCGCGAGGCCAAGTACTACGCAGTTACGAAGCTCGGTCGCAAGGCGTTGAATACCGAAACCCAGCGCTGGCGCAAGATGGCTGGCCTCATGGAAAAGCTGTTGATGGACAACTCCTGAGCGATGTGGCGCTTGAGACAATTTTGCGCGAAAGTCTACAATCTGTTCCGCCATAGCCGGGCCGAACAGGAGCTCGCCCGTGAAGTCGCCGCGCACCTGGCGTTGATAGAAGACGATTTCCAACGTTGCGGCATGACGCCGCTCGAGGCGCGATTAGCGGCCAGGCGCGCCTACGGCAACGTCGAACTGGTGAAGGAACTTCATCGGGAGGAGCGGTCGATTCCATTCCTCGAACAAACAATGCGTGACGTTCGCTATGCCTTCAGGAATCTTGCGAGGAACACGGGCTTCACGCTCGTCGTGGCCCTGACCCTTACCTTGGGCATTGGTGTAAACGCGACCCTGTTTTCCGCCTACAATGCGGTTGCCCTAAAACCTCTTCCCGTGGCCGATCCCAACGAAGTGGTCCGGCTGGAGCGCTGGTTCGAGCACGGCTATTTCGGCGACCTGCAATACGCGTTCTCGTATCCCGAATACGTCTATTGCCGCGACCATAACCATGTCTTTTCGAGTATGGTCGCCGCCAGTTGGCCTCGTCAGGTGCTGGTGGAAGGCGCAGGCAATGCATCGGCTCCCCAATCTGGAACGGGTGCTGCGGCCCAGTTTGTTTCAGCGAACTACTTTGCCGATCTCGGGGTCGGGTCCCGGCTCGGTCGCACATTCCTACCGGAAGAAGACCGCACTCCCGGAGCCAACGCCGTCGCGGTCATCAGCTATCCGTTCTGGCAGCGCCGCTTTCACGCAGATCCGCAGGTTCTCGGGAAAATCGTCAAAGTCAACGGCATCGCGTTCACCATAATTGGAATTGTCCCGGAAGAGTTCACGGGCACCTCCACGCTGCCGCAGGTTCCCGATTTATGGGTGCCGCTGTCCATGCAGGCGCAGCTTCTACGCGGTTCCGATTGGCTGCATGAGCCGGCCAACCCCCAGCTTCAAATCCTCGCTCGCCTCAATCCCTTTACAACGCCAAAGCGCGCGCAGGCCGAGGCCGATTCACTCATCCGCCAATTTGCAACCACATTCAAACCGCGAGACAAAACACTAGCCACCACGCTTCAACGCACCGCGTTCTTCGGCAACACGGACGATATCCGGTTCAAGGCATTCATTGCCGCGCTGATGCTGCTTGTCGGATCGGTGCTTCTGGTCGCCTGCGCGAACGTCGCCAACATGCTCTTGGCGCGCGGAGCCGTGCGGCACAGGGAAATCGGCATTCGCCTGGCGCTCGGGGCAAGCCGTGGCCGCATCGTCCGGCAGCTCCTTACGGAAAGTATCCTGCTCGCACTCCTCGGCGGAGCCGGCGGTCTGCTGGCTTCCATCTGGACCACCAAGCTGCTTTGGATTTCAATTCAGCGGATTTTCCTCGGTCTGTTTGCCGGCAGCGTCGTCTTCAAATTGGATCTCAGCCCCGACCTGCGAGTCTTCGGATACGCTCTAATCCTCTCCATTTTGACCGGAGTTCTGTTCGGGCTTTCGCCCGCTCTCGAATTCTCCAGGCCGGACCTGACCATGGCTCTGAAAGACGAAGGCAGATCCTTAAGCCGTCGCTGGAGCCGCTCGCGCATCCGCGGTGTTCTGGTCGCCGTCGAAGTAGGAGTATCGATGGTTTTGTTGATCGGCACCGGGCTGTTGTTGCGTGGCCTGGTGCGATCTCAGGCCGCCGATCCCGGCTTCGAGACGCATAACGTTCTCCTGTTGTCCGGCGATTTTGGTAGCGATCTCGCCAAAAGCGCGGCACTGGAGCGCCGTCTCATCGATCGGCTTCAAACTGTGCCAGGAATCCAGAGCGCCGCGCTCGGCACGGTGCCGCTCTTAGGAACCTGGACTCCACCCATCCTTATCGAAGGCGCCCGCACTCCGCAAAACAAGTCGAGCGATCGGGCTCTCGCCAGTTACGCCTCGGACACCTACTTCAATACTCTGGGCATCCCGTTGCTGCGCGGTCGCCTCTTGACCCGACGGGAAGCTCTAACCAGCGCGCACGTTGCAGTCATCAGCGAATCCACCGCGCGCCGCTTCTGGCCAAGAGAAAATCCGCTCGGCAAACGCTTCAAATTAGACCTCAATTTCCGCGGAAAATTCACTGAATTCGAAATCGTTGGAATCGCCCGCGACGTTCGATTTGCAAATCTGAGTCGGTTCGATCCGACACACGTCTATGTGCCCACCGCAGCGCAAGATTTCTATGGCATCCTCTTGCGCTCTCAAGGCGACCCCCAGAGCGCCATGGCCTCTGTTCGCGTCGCTGTGGAAGCGCTGGACAAGAATTTGCTGCCGAGCCTATTGATCACGACCGTGGAGAAAGGGCCGCTGCACCTGCAGAAATCCCTGGCGCAAACCTCCGCAATCTACGCAGGCATTTTGGCCTTTGTCGCGCTGCTGCTCGCCGGCATCGGGATTTACGGGGTGATGGCTTACCTGGTCAATCAACGCGTTGCCGAAATCGGCATACGCATGGCATTGGGCGCCACCGGAAAAAATGTTCTGAAACTGATTGTCCTCGAAGGCCTGCGCCCCACTTTCATCGGCATCGCCGCCGGGATCGCAGGCGCCGCCGCCCTTTCCTGGATTCTGCACACCACACTGGCATTTCCCGGAGCCGCCGACTTCTTCTATGGCGTCCCATTCTACGATCCGTCAACGTTTCTGTGCCTGGCCGCATTCTTCATCCTCATCGCGGGCATCGCAACCTTCGTCCCCGCGCGCCACGCCATTCGAGTAGATCCCATAGTCGCCTTGCGCTACGAATGAGCCGGGTTCCTCCTCGCCTGGCGTCTGCAAAATAGTCTCTCCTTGACACCTTAGGAGAGATTGCTTTATCCTTTCCCTAAGATGTATAGGAAAGAATAAAAGCGGCCCGGACATATGTTCCGCTTCCTCCATTGGCGATCCATTTTCCGCCGAAAAACATTCGAAGGCGAAATGACCGACGAGTTCGCCTTTCATCTGCAAGCCCGCACAGAAGACCTGATCCGTTCGGGGCTGTCACCTGAGGAGGCAGAGCGAAGCGCGCGCCTCGAGTTCGGTGGCAAGGAGCGGTACCGCGTCGAGTGTCGCGAATCCCATCGCGTGAATTGGCTGGACGAGTTGGCCCGTAATTTTCGTTATGCGCTGCGGAACCTGCGGAAGGCTCCGATATTTTCGGCGACCGGGATCGTTTCGCTGGCGCTTGGCCTCGCCGCGGTGGGCATCACGTTTGCAGTGGTGGATACGGTTCTGCTGCGGCCCTTGCCATTCGCTCAATCCGACCGCGTCGTGACGATTTCTCAAAAAATTCCGTTTTTTGGTTCATCCCCGACCGTCGTGACGGCCGACGAGTTTCAAAGATGGCAGGAGAGCGGTCTCTTTGAGTCGGCAGCTCTTATCGACACGGCGCAGTACACACTCGAAGAACAGGGCCATCCGGAGCGGCTCTATGGAGCGAGCGTCACGCCCGACTTTTTCCACGTTTTCACGCTGCAGCCGATAGTGGGTCGCGGCTTTTCGGCCGGCGATGCCATCGAAGGCCGGAGCCGCGTCATCGTCCTGAGCCATCAGCTCTGGGTTCGCGATTTCGCAAGCGACCCCAACGTGATCGGGCGGACAATCCACTTGAGCGGTTCACCTATGACCGTGATCGGAGTAATGCCGCCTGGCTTTGAGTTTCCCCGCTTGGCCGACGTTTCGCAGATCATGAACTGGGCGCCGCAACAGACCGAATTTTGGACGCCCTTTGTTATCACGCCTAAAACCGTCGAACAAGGAAATTTCAATTACTTCGCGCTGGGGCGCCTACGTAAAGGTGTGACAACCGCACAGGCGGCAGCACAATTCCTTCCCAGTCGCCGTTCATTTGTTCAAAGAAAAGGAAATCAAGTATCCCCAGTACAAGGATGTGATCGAGCAGATGCTGGGCTCGTTCATCGTCTACGTCACGCCGCTGCGGGACACCATGGCTTTGGGAATCCGCGACGTGCTCTGGATGCTTCTCGCCGCCGTTGCGCTTCTCCTGGTATTGGTTCTATTCAATCTGGGCAATTTGCTGCTCACGAAGAACGCGCACCGGCTGCGCGAATATACGATCCGGCAAGCTCTGGGAGCCAGCCGTTGCCAGCTCTTCCGGCAGAGTCTCTTCGAGCAAACCGTACTGGTCGGCTTGGCCTCCGCGATTGCAGCCGTGCTCATCCTGTGGGGAGTCCATATTCTCCGAGCCGTTGCCGCCAACAAGCTGCCGCGCTTATATGAGCTGCGATTCAGTTTCCCGGATTTCGCCCTGCTGCTGGGAATGGCGTTCCTGACCGCAGTTATCTTTGGAACGCTTTCGCAATTACTGATTTCCGAGACAGTACTGGCCTTCGCATTAAACTCCCAGAGCCGTACCTCGACCAGTGATCACCACACCAACCGCTTACGCTTTCTGTTGCTGACTGCGGAAATTGCCGTTTCGACCGTATTACTGGTGGGCGCCGGTTTGCTGGTGAAGAGTTTCCACAACGTGATGCGCGAACAGCCCGGTTTTAATCCGCAAAACGTGCTGACGGTGGAGGTGCCATTCAATCCGAAAAACACAGACAAGCCGGAAAAACGCCTCCAGCACATTCGCGAAGTGCTTGACCGCTTCCGAGGCTTGCCAGGCGTGACATCGGCCTCGCTGGTCAACCGTCTTCCCCTTACGGGCGACAACGAAATTCACGATGTACGCGCGGTTGGCAGGCGGATACCGCAGGGAGCGGAGAACATTTCCGCCGAATACCGGGTGGTCGATGCCGCGTATTTCCGCACCATGCAGATTCCCCTGATGGCCGGCCGCTTGTTCAGGTCGGACGATCCGGCCCGTTCGCCGTAATCAACCAACGAATGGCGACGCGTTTATGGCCGGGCGAAAACCCGATCGGCAAACAGTTCGCAGACGGAGACAATCCTCCGGTCAAGATCATCGGCGTCGTCGGGGATGTGCATAATGCGTCGCTCGAGAAGCCCGATATGATGCAGTTCTACCGCTTGATTACGGCGGACCCATATTATTCGGATACATTTGTGATCCGCTCGGCGTACGATCCGGAGAGTTTGGTTCCGTCGATACAAAAGACAATCTGGCAATTGGATGCTGCAGAGCCGGTGACGCACGTGCAAACCATGGAACACCTGCTGGAGGCCGTAACATTGCAGCGGCGATTCGAGACCGGGCTCTTGAGCGGCTTCGCGGCCCTGGCGCTGTTCCTTTCGGCCTTGGGACTGTTTAGCGTCGCCTCGCTCTCCGCCGCTCGCAGAACGCGCGAGTTTGGCATTCGGCTCGCAGTCGGCGCAACCGGCCGTCAGATCGTGCGCTTGGAGCTCGGGCGGACCGCCACCGTAGTCATCGCGGGCATCGGTATCGGCTTGGTTGCGTCGATCGCCGTTGCGCGAGCCATGGTCGGATTGCTATACAAAGTGACGCCTTGGAGCGGCGAAATTTTTGCAGGGGCGTCGCTGGTACTCATCGCATCGGCGCTCCTGGCCGGGTGGTTGCCTGCCCGCCGCGCCGCCCGCATCGACCCCGCAACCGCCTTGCGGATCGAATAAGTGACGCCCATTCTTGTGGCGCGCACGGTCTTGCCTTCTGCGTGCCCAAATGCCCCACCGACTTCCGTCAATTCGAACCGCCCAACAAGCGCGCCACAAAGTCTAAGCCTTGCGCCGAAACGAAAATATAGTTCTCGACGTAACGAGTTTGCCCTGCAACTCGTCAGCCTCCTCTTGATTCAACAGGCGCCCAGAATGCGCTGCCAACAGGTCGTCGTAAACTCCCGGTGTGATTTGAGCGCTCGACACGTTCCCACCCGGATTCAGCTTGCGGAGCCACGACAGGCTGAGGGCCGAATCCAGCGACGGAGCGCGTAGAATCACGACACCTCGGAAGCCCTCTTCACCGAAAAAAGTGAGCCAATAAAAATCGCCCGTTTCTCCCAGCCAGTTCTCGAGCTCGGACGAAGCCATCCGATGCGCTTCCAGAATCCGTTCTTCGGTTTGGACCATAGTTCCAATTTACCGTTGCGAGACCAGACCAGACCGAGATGTGACATATAGATACGTATCACTGCGAGGCTGTTCGTCACACCCTCCGATGAAACTCCCCTCTACCGCCAAATCATGCGGCAGATTCGTGAAGCGATCGCCCTCGGTACTCTCAAACCAACCGGCAAGCTGCCATCGCACCGCGACCTCGCTGAAGAACTCGTTGTCGCTCCACTCACCGTCAAGAAAGCGCTCCCGCGGAGATCGTGGGGCTGCTCGGGCGGAATGGCGCTGGCAGACGACATTGATTCGCCTGGGCCTTCTACATCCCGATGCGGCTCAGTCAACATGT
The DNA here is from genome assembly GCA_963722935.1 of uncultured Acidobacteriaceae bacterium. Lineage (GTDB taxonomy): Bacteria > Acidobacteriota > Terriglobia > Bryobacterales > Bryobacteraceae > Bog-105. The sequence goes on from CAVROY010000008.1 coordinate 2,122,814, forward strand.
TTTCCCGCGCCGGTCCCCAAGTTCCCTGATCCTCTCGTCGATTAATGCAGAGGCAAATTCCACCGGCACGGGCCTCTTCATGTGCGTCTTCCGATGCGCCATTTGTTGGCATACGGCAGCACGAACAAGTAGAGACCGGTGAACAGAAGCAAGGCGAGCGGGAGCAGCGCCAAGAGGCCCACCCAGCCGGTATACTTCTTCAGTGCCACGGCGACGCCGTTGACGATGACGCCCACCGTAAAGGCGATGGACAGCCAACGGTGAGTCTGCCGAACCCATTTGTTCCAGTTCAAAGGGGGCCTCCTCTGAAAACTATTCACGACAGTTGGGCGTTTCAGTACCGAACTGCTTGGCGTACTCCGCGTTCAGCTGCTGCCAGCCGGCGAACTTCATCGCCTCGGGGCCGACGACGCGTCCAATGGGCTGACCGGCGAGAAGGCGATCCAGAACATCGAAAGAAATGTGCCACCCGGCAGCACCCCACGAGATGAAGCGGCGATCGATGTTGTGCCACAGCGTCAGGCGCGTACCGCCACCGAAGGCTTCGAGTTCCCACCGGGTATCGTTGTACTCAAGCACCTTGGGAGCGTCGGCTCGCGTCACTGTTGTTTCCTGCGGCGCCGGTGCTCCCACCCAGGTGAGCTTCACCGTTCCAACCGTACCCAGGTTCCCATCGGCCTCAAAGGGCGCCCACTCGTGCAGATGCGCCGGGTCGGTAAGCGCCTGCCAGACTTTTTCCGGCGAGTGGCGCAGTTCTCTGACGAGAATGAGCGTCCACTTCTCCCCGTCCTTTCGTACCTGCGCCCCGCGGGCGGGACCCGGTGTGTACTGCTCACGATCGGTCATCGTCATCTTCTTCTCCTTGTCTTTCTTTTCGTTGGTGTGGATTGATCCATGCGGTCGAGGTGGCGTTCGAGAGCATCTACGTGAGCGGACCAGAACCGGCGGAAGGGAGCCAGCCAGGCATCCACCTCCTGAAATGGTTCAGGTCTCAGCCGGTAAACACGGCGCTGTGCGTCCACGGTGGATTCTACGAAACCGGCCTCGCGCAGCACTCGCAGGTGCTTTGACACAGTCGGCTGCGGCATACGGAGTTGACGCTCGATCTCGCCAACCGACTGTTGGGACGAGACCAGTAGGCTCAATATCGCACGGCGGTTCGGCTCCGCAATGATTTCGAACACTGATTCCACTCTCTCGATATACTCCACAGAGCATATGCTTGTCAAGGTATGTAAGGGAGGCCAGGCAACGGTTGCAGCCGGCGTGCGGGGATGCACCGTCAGGCCCTTAGTTCCGGCCCTATCGCTCAGCCGGCCGGCGTCAGCGAAACGCGAATGCGGGTCAACTGCTCGCGTTGCGCGATTTGCGATCCGTTCACGAAGAGGCGAAGATCTGGTCCCTTCCCAAACTGTTGCCCCGTTTTACCCCACAATATGGTCAGGAGCTGTCCGTGGTAAAGGATGTTGTCCAGGCAGAAGCAATCCCATGTATTTTCCGGCAGAAGCAGATTTATTTCAATTGTGTTATCGGCTCTCGGCCGTAGGCCGGCCACACCGGTGATCACAAGATCGGCATAAGTGGAGTGGTTATAATGATTGCCCCGGCCATAGAAAGTACCTTTATCGATCTTTCTCTGCCGTGCAAGCCACTCCCCCGTAAATGGATTGAGATCCTCATCGATCCACGGAATGCGGCGGCCATCCGGAAGCGACAGCAGGTGGCTTCGTGTGTAAGTCAGAAACGTTCTGAAGTAATCCTCTGTCGAAACGGAGCGCTGGTTCTAAGTGTTCAGCACATTCGCAAGTGCCCGTAAAGTGATGGCCGTCGCGAACGGCCATCTCGGGCCATTCCACTGACAGTCGTCACCGGAGTATGCAATGCGAAAGCGGAAATCCCGACGCTCGGTAGTCGTCAAACCGTACGGAACATAGAACCCTTGCGGATTCAGAATTTGTTTCCAGGCGTCTTCGTAGCCTGACGGCTATCGCCGCCGGCGGAAATGCGAGGAGTTGCACGAGCGATAGCCACGCCACTCAGCGCCGCTCCCCCTATCAACTGTCGAATCACGGCCCGGCGATCCAGCCATTTCTCGCTATCACTCATTTCTGTCTAATTACCCGGCCCGGCGCAAATAGATACTGTAAGTCTCATTCCGCACTGCGAACCGGCCCTCGCGGCTCGAGCCTTGGGAACGGACCGCGAGCGCCGCGGCGGCGTACGCGTGCTCTTGAGGAAAGATCTTCGAGAACATTCCGGCGGATTATCCATCGAAACAGCGCGAACCGGCTAGTATTCTATTCTGTGAAGTTGCATCCGAAGAGCAGGCTCATACCCGTAGCCATGATCATCGCGGCGCTTTCGTGGCTTGCGGCCGCCTCTGGTCTCTTTGCTTCTGAACTCGTTCCGCGCCATCTTCGCTGTGAATTTCAGGAACGGCCGCTGGCGTTACAGACCACGCATCCGAGGTTCGGCTGGACAGTTGAAGCGATGAATCCATCGCTTCGCGGATTGCGCCAAACGGCGTATCGCATTGTTGTTTCTTCATCGCTCCCCCTGCTTGCACGGCACCAAGGCGACTTGTGGGATTCGGGAAAAACTCTTTCTAACAGCACGATCCAGATCGCATATGAAGGAAAGCCCGTCCACTCATCCATCGCTTACTATTGGTCCGTTGAGGTTTGGGATGAGAAGGGTGGCATATCGCGCTGGAGCGCGCCGGCACAGTTTCGCATGGGCTTACTCGATCCGCACGATTGGAAAGGAACGTGGATTGCTTCTCCTGTGAGTGACCTCACGAAGGAGTCCTTGCCGCTCTTTCGGCGTGAGTTCTTGATTCAAAAGACGGTCGCCGAAGCCATCGCCTACATCTCCGGTCTAGGGCAATACGAGTTACACATAAATGGGGCAAAGATAGGCGATGACGTACTGACACCCGGCTGGACGGATTACCGCAAGACGGTTTTCTACAACTCCTACGATGTCACTCGCGATTTGCGAAGGGGACTGAATGCCATCGGAATCATGCTTGGTAATGGCATGTACAACGTGGAGCGCACACCGGGGCGATACACGAAGTTCGCCGGCTCATTTGGACCTCCCAAGCTGATCTGTCAAGTGCACATCAGATTTACGGATGGTTCTTCTTTCCTGGTTGTCAGTGATTCGTCGTGGCATGTCCACGGCGGACCTATTACGTTCTCTTCTCCGTATGGCGGTGAAGACTATGATGCGCGCCTCGATCCCCGCGGCTGGGATATTCCTGGTTTCGATGACCGGCAATGGCCGGCGGCTCTCGAAACAGACGGCCCCGGTGGGCGGCTGCTCTCCCAAGAGAGCCCGCCAACAAAAGTCGAGCATATCTACCAGACGGAGCGCGTCACGCAGCCGAAATCTGGTGTTCACGTCTACGATCTCGGGCAGAATTTTGCGGGCTGGCCGGAACTGGACGTGCGCGGTGCGGCTGGATCGACGGTAAAGCTTATTCCGGGCGAGTTGCTCGATAGCTCCGGCCTGGTGAGTCAAAGGGGATCGGGCGGTCCACAATGGTTTTCCTACACTTTAAAGGGCGGCGGCATCGAAATCTGGCATCCCCGATTCAGCTATTACGGATTTCGCTATGTCCAGGTTGAGTTGCAAGCACCGCCCAATGCTGCGCCGCCGGAGGTGCTTGCGATAAAAGGACAGTTCATACACGCCTCTGCACCCAAGGTGGGCCACTTCCGGTGTTCCGATGAGCTATTCAATCGAATTCACAGCCTGATTGATGCCGCCATCGAAAACAATATGCAAAGCGTCCTCACCGATTGCCCTCATCGCGAGAAGCTCGGTTGGCTCGAAGAAACCCACCTTCTCGGCTCGTCGGTTATGTACAACTATGACCTATCGCGCCTCTACGAAAAGATCTCCGGCGATATGCGCGATGCACAGGCCGCGAATGGATTCGTTCCCGATATAGCACCCGAATATGTTGTCTTTGCTGGCGGCTTTCGGGACTCGCCGGAATGGGGCAGCGCCATCATCCTCGATCCGTGGATTGCCTATCAGCACTATGGCGACCTCAGGAACCTCTCCGAACATTACGGTGAAATGAAGCGCTACGCAACTTACTTATCTAGCAAAGCGACGGGTAACCTGATCTCATATGGCCTAGGCGATTGGTATGACGTCGGCCCCGGCGAGCCGGGCGTGGCAAAGCTCACTAGCCTCGGCGTAACTGGGACGGCCATTTACTATCAGGACCTTCTTACGCTAGAGAGAGTCGCTCGCCTGCTCGGCAAGCAAGAAGACGAGATACGGTTCGAACAACTTGTCAAGTCCGTGCGTAGCTCTTTCAATTCCCAGCTATACAATCGAACGACACATGGGTATGATCGCGGCAGTCAAACGGATTACGCGATGCCGCTGGCGCTCGGGATTGTGCCGGATGGAGATCGCACGGCCGTATTAGAGAAGCTGGTATCCGATATCCGCGCCCATCAAAACCATGTGACAGCGGGCGATATCGGCTTTCATTATGTTGTTTCCGCGCTGATCCAGCAAAATCGTTCCGATGTTCTTTTCGATATGCTTTCCCGGACTGATTCGCAGAGCTACGGATATCAGTTGCGAATGGGCGCGACTGCGCTGACCGAGGCTTGGGACGCAAACCCTCGCTACTCCCAGGATCATTTCATGCTCGGCCATGCGGAGGAATGGTTTTACCGCACCTTGGGCGGTATCGATTTCGATCTGTCTCGCCCGGACGCGGAGAGGATCGTCATTCGCCCCTCGCTGGTGGGCGATATAACGGAGGCGGAAGCAAGCTACCAATCTAAGATCGGAACCATCGCCTGTAGCTGGAAACGCGAACGCGGGAATGTCTACTTGCAAATTACTATCCCGCCGAATGCCACCGCGCTTGTCTATATTCCTACCAGCGACCCCCATTCGGTTACAGAGGGTGGTCACGCGATTCTGAAATCGAGGAACATAATAGCCGTAGATCTGAGCACCGCTGTTTACCGGGTAGCGTCTGGTCAGTACTGCTTCGCCGCCCGATACTAATCAGCCAACGTCGAGCGTTCCGCATTGCTGCACAATCGCCGTGCCACGGAATGAGCCAATCTGGAACACTAGAAGTGGGAGGGAAACCGGATGAAGGAATGCACGCACACAGACCAGATTCGCGACGTCGAGCCGCATACCCGCGGGTGTGAAGAATGTTTGAAAAGCGGTGACACTTGGGTCCACCTGCGCTTGTGTATGACGTGTGGTCATGTGGGCTGCTGCGACTCTTCAAAAAACAAGCACGCCACCAAACACTTCCACGCAACCAAACACCCGATCATCAAATCCAACGAGCCTGGTGAAGACTGGGGCTGGTGCTACATCGATCAGCTCGAGCTCGATTTCACCTAAATCGCCGGCTACTTGGTGTGCTTCCATCAAATAAGTCCAGGAGGATCACCATGGCCAGCATAGGACTTCCAAAGGTAGTCTCGCGAGCTGAATGGGTCGCGACTCGCAATCGGCTGCTGGCAGGAGAAAAGGAGCTAACGCGTGCCGTGGACGCGTTACCGGCCGAGCGTCGGCGGTTGCCCACGGTCAAGATTGAAAAAGATTACAGCTTCGAAGGTCCCCACGGGAGGGTGCGACTGCCGGGTCTGTTCGAAGCTCGGCAGCAACTCATCATCTATCACTTTATGTTTTCGTCAGGAGGCGAGGCGTGCGCAGGCTGTTCTTCGTTCAGCGATAATATTGGCCGGCGGTCTTGCCGTCTGCGATCGCTTTTGTCCCTTGCCTGATCGCCATTCCCGCCCCGCCTCAATGAATTCCAACATTCAAAATGTGAGAGCTTGGATACGAGCCACATCGAGTGAACGCGACAAAATGTGTCGTATGGATCTTATCGTTTCTCTGCTCTGCATGCGCCGTCGCGCAGTCAATCGATCAGTCCCTCGATAAAGAACCCGCCGCCATCGTCGAGCTCGGAGGAGCGCCTGGCTGGAATCTAAAAGATGGCGCATCGAGCTTCGGCCCCACCCTCGCGGTTGAAGTGACGCCGATAGAGAACTGGTTGGAACTGGAGATGGGCGTTACGCCGGCCTTCAGCCATCACTCGACAGAATGGGGCACGGACCTTCTGTTCAAGAAGCCTTGGACCCTCTCCAAAAAAGTGGAGTTTATGTTCGGAGTCGGTCCGGAGTGGGTTCATACACGGGAATACCTCAGGACGACGAATTCGGTCGCCGCCGAAGTCGCGCTGGATTTTATGTTCTGGCCCTCCGCGAAACATAGATTCGGCTGGTATCTCGAACCAGGCTACGACTACAACTTTGGGCGCGGACATGAGCAATCGATTGGCATAAGCGGTGGCCTGCTGATCGCGATCCCATGAAGCGTCGCGCGATCCCCCGACTAACTAACTTCCTCGACCTTTTTCACTTCGAGTGAGCTGTCAACCAGACGCAGTTTGACAGGAAGCCCACCGACCGAGGCCGCGGTTTGACGGGCAATTTTCTCAAAGTCAGTCACAAGAGCTGGATTACCCCAGGCTCCTTGCCCTACGACGAAAGACAGCGCAGTGCCATCGTTATGCTTGGACAGAAAGACGTCGGCTCCTCTGCCTGTGAAGAAGCCGGCGGATCGGAGCGCTCCACCGAGAGCCTTGGCTTCGGATTCACTCGCCGTGCCGACATAGTAGACTGCGTCATTCCCAGGAAAAGCCGTCTTGCCCACCGTCGATTCCATCTTGATGTCGCGCGCGGCGCTGATCAGGCGCACTCGAATGGGAAAGCCTCCCACGGACGGAGCTATCTCGCGCCCAACCTCTTCAAATTGTGAAAGGATGCCACGCTGGTTCCAAAGTCCCTCTTTGATCACGAAGGAGACGATCGTGCCATCCTTGCCTTTCGTTAAAAAGACGCTTACGCCTCTGTCAGCGAAGTATCCGGTGCTTTTCAGCTCGTTGCCCAGCAATTGAGCGTCCTGTTTAGTCGCAGCGCCGGAGTAATACACCTCGTCTTTGGCGCCAATGGTTACAGAACGATCGCTCGCATAATAGACGGGGATGAACACGGCCAGAAAAATCGCGACGCAGGCGACCGCACCAAGTCCAAAAGCCACGCCCCTCGAGGCCAGCCGTCCTCCGCGCTGGACATGGTCTTTCACTGCGGAGCCCTGCAGATGTTGGGCACCCCAGCGCATCGCGAACAGGAGCGCGAGACCGATTGGAAACGATGTGCCGTGTGGAAGATACCACCCGATCAAGATGGCCAAGGCTGTGACAGCGAGGGTCACGAATAGCGCGATCACGGCTTTGAGTCCTTGACCGAGGCGGCTGTAGTTGAGGGCCATGAGGGAACCTCCGGCCACAGGAGTGCCCAGAAACGTAGCACCCGCTACCGCATTGGCATCAAACAAGGTGTAAGTGGGAGCATTACTCTGAACGGATACGGATGACATAGATTCCTCGCTCTAGAAAATAAGTTTGTTACCTGGCGGTGCGGGAGTTCTTGGATGCAGATTGCCGGGCGTACCAGCGCCAGCCCCAGATCATGAATGCTACGAAAGCGAGTCCATCGAGAACCATGGCGGCGATGAAGACCGGCTTATATTGCGGATGCGTGTCATAAAGTATTTCGGCTGGCAACCCGGTGCCGTACAGGAACAGTACAAAGCCGATTGCCACGGCCCAAATACGCCAGTTGAGCTGGCCTTTGCGCTTAGCATCTCGAAGGACGAATAGATCCCAGGCGAGTTTTACAAGCTCGAACATTTTCCGACTCCTTTGTTAGTAAGGCTGGCCGTTGCCATGCACTTTGGTATCTTCTGTCCAATTACCGGGGAGAACGCCGTTGGGGTTCGCGTTGGGATTATTGGTCTGGTACCAATCGTTCGTGCCGTTGGACCAGGTGTGCGAATAGGCGCTGGATACTTTGACGGTGCCTCCGGCGCCGGTGACGGTCTGCTGGTCGAGCGCATAATCGACCCAATCGGAGGCCGCAGTGGTACGAGCGTTCATGGCGGTTGTCGCGTTATTCATGGAGCTGCGGAAGGAAGACTCCTGTTGGGCCATGAAAGCCTCGTGATTGCGTTGAGAGGTCGCCATAAAATCTTCGAACTGTTTTCTCAGCAGGGCCGAACTGGCTTGTTCCTGACGGGTGAGCTCAGCTATACGGCGCTGTCCATCCGCGTAGAGCGTTTGTTGGACTCGTTGGAGCCAGACATCCTCGTGCGGCGTGCGGACCAGGTCGTAGGCGTCCACGATTCGGGCAAGATCGTCGAGTTTTCCGTGAGGGGCGCGCAGGACGTCCACGTGCGCCGAGCACCCGCCTCCCGCACCCATGCCGCTGCGGTCACTCACACGACATTCGACATAGACGCGCAATCGCTGCTCGATCACGAAAGATCCGTTTCGCGTTTCGACACGGACTGCGGCAGCGTCGGCTGTGGCATGGATTCCAGGGCCGATGCGGCTCATATTCCGGGCCACGCCATCTACGCGACGCTGGTATAAGGGCGCGATCGGCATAGATTCCACGACGTGCATACCGCTGGTGGCGAGCATCTCTTCATAACGCTGAAGGAACTCCTGTGCCGTGAGGGTGCGCCCGAAATCCAGGCAGCCGCTCGGCGAATGAAAGTTGCGCAGGTTGGGATGGAAGGTCCAGTTGAACGTGGGCATCAACCGTATTTCAGAGAGACCGTCCCGTGAATAGGCGCGAAAAACCGGATAAGGGATCTGGCTGCACTCCGGGCCGGGCACCACCGTTCCCTGAAATTTCCAGCCGGAGGGAATCGTGATGTTGAAAGCGTTCACGCCGTAAGCCGGGTCGACGATCGGGACGGTGTTGAAACCGGGCGCCGCGATTAACTGAACGAATGAAGAGAATAGAACCGCTATAAGTTTTATGAATCGGGGATGGGTCAGTTTCATGGCGCCTCGCTAGAGTGGGATCAGATCCGTATCACTCCTGTAGGCGACAACGGGGGAAGAAATGACTCACGGCCGGCGAGTTTTCGAGTTATCTGGTTTTGCGATACCATGATTGACGGCAATTCGGTTGAGCCACACCGGTGAAATCACTGAACTTCTTCGGGAATGGAGCGAAGGGCGGCCCGATGCGATTGAGCGCCTCTTCGACGTGGTTTATCCGCAGCTCCGACAGATCGCAGGTGCGCTGTTTCGCGGCGAGGCTCCGGAGAATCTTCTACAGCCAACCATCGTCGTCAATGAGCTGTTTTTAAAGCTGATTCGCCAGCGAAGCTTGCGCTTCGAGGATCGCGAGCACTTTTACAGTCTATCCGCGCGACTGATGCGTCGAGTTCTGATGGACCATGCGCGTGGGCAGAGAAGGCAGAAGCGGGACGGAGGGACTTCCGTCGCAGTGGACGAGAAGCTGGCCTGGATCGATGCCGCCCCGGTTGAGCTGATGGACCTGGATCGCGTCCTCGAGGACCTCAACGAGTTGGACCCTCGGAAATGCCGCATGGTGGAGCTTCGTTTCTTTCTCGGGTTCTCCGCCGAAGAGACTGCCGGCCTTTTGAACATCTCGAAAGCCACTGTGGACCGGGAACTGAAATTCGTACGCGGCTGGATCTATGAGCGGCTTCAATCTCCCAGCGGTTGAGGCAGTTTTCCGCTATTCAGCGCCAACCTTCAGAGTGAGTACATGGGTCTAGACACAGAGAACTGGGAGCGGCTGCAGACGCTGTTTCACCTGATCGAGAAGACTTCCGGGCCGGATCGGGAGCGAATGTTGAACGAACTCTGCCCCGACCCGGAGTTACGGCAGCGCGTCCGGACCATGGTTCAGGGGGCCAGCGTGCCGAGCGAACCATCTGAGGCTCGGGACAGTATTCCTTTTCCCGGCAGACTGGGGCCGTATTCGCTGATTCGGCTCATTGGAGCGGGAGGGATCGGGTCGGTCTATCTGGCCGAGCGAATGCTGGCGGGCATTCCGCAACGCGTGGCACTGAAAGTCCTTGCTCCGCATGCGGCCGGGCACTCTTTCGCTGAGCGGCTTCATCGCGAGCAACACATCCTGGCCTCGCTCGATCACCAAAACATCACGCGCCTGCTGGATGCGGGCCTCAGTGACACCGGGCAGCCGTACCTGGTCATGGAATACATCGCTGGAGTTCACCTCGACGAATACTGCGACAAACGCCAACTCGGTATCAGGGAAAGAATCGATCTCTTCCTTCAGATCTGCGATGCGGTCGCCTATGCGCATCGCAACCTTATTGTTCATCTGGATCTGAAGCCCTCAAACATCCTGGTCAATGAAGACGGAGCGGTGAAGTTGCTGGATTTCGGCACTTCCAAGCTGATCCAGCCAGAGATGCTGCTGACCACCACCGTACTGGCGACCCCGGCCTATGCCAGTCCGGAGCAGTTGCGGAACGAACCCGTAACCACAGCGTGCGACATCTATTCGCTCGGGAGGATTCTGTTCGATCTTCTGGCCGGCCGGCGAAGCTCCGATCAGGCATCGGCGGCCGCAATGTTCGAGCAAGCCCTGAAGGAAACCGAGCCCGACCGATTGTCAGAGGCTGTTACCGAAGAAGCGGCCGCGATGCGCGGGGTCTCGGCGCCTCGATTGCGGCAACTGCTCGAGGGCGATCTGGAGACGATTACGGCGAAGTGTCTTCGCCCGCGCGCGAAAGACCGGTATTCGTCGGTCGATGGCTTAGTGGAGGATCTCAAGAGATATCTAGACGGCAGGGCGGTTCTTGCTCGTCCGCAGACCGCCGTGTATCGGATTGGCAAATTCGTGCGGCGGAATCTCACGAGCGTCGCCGTAACGGGGCTCGTTACGCTGGCCCTCATCGCGAGCTTGACTTACGCCGTGCGGCGGCAGGAGCAGGCGCTCCGTGAAGCTCGACGCGCGATGCAAATGCAGACCTTCATGTATCGGTTATTCAAGCTGGCGAATTCAAACTATACGGGAAAGCCTGCCGCTACCGTCCCGGAGTTCCTGGCGCTGGGCGTCAGAATGCTCCCGGACTATATCAGGGATCCTGCCGATTTGCGCGAAGGCCAACTGGGTTTGGCCGAGTCGATGTACGAGAACGGAGATCTAAACGGCGCGCAAAAAGTGTTCACCCAGGTCACCGCACATGCCAAAGCGGCAGGAGATCTGGCGGCGGAAGCGGAATCGGAGGCGTTCTCCGGAAACATCGCCTACCTGCAAGGCCAGATGGAGATGGGCGCCAGATTGACCGCTCATGCGTTGCAGCTCTCGCGTGAGTCGGGAGTCCCGCCTGCCGTTCGCGTCTGGAGCGCTATTTACTACGCCTGGAACCGCGACAATAATGGCTTTCGCGCGGATGAGAACGTGCGCTTACTCGAGAACGCGGTTAAAGAATGCCGCACCAGCCATCTTTCTCCTCGCGAGACCGCGGACGCGTTATCTAACTTGGGCGAAGACCTGGAACTGCGTGGCCGGATGAAAGAGGCGGAAGCGGTATTCGAACAAGCGTTGGAGATCTACGCGACCGATCCCGCAGCGCTTTGCGAGCAATCTGCAATTTACGGAGAATTCGCCTGGACCAAGCAGATGAGCGGCGACCTGAAGGCGAGCCTTCCGCTGTACCAGAAGGCCTACGATGGCTATAAAGCATGCTCCGGTCCTGAGAGCAAGGGGGCACTTACTGAGGAAGAATTCTTAGCCGGCGCACTTATTAAGTCGGGAAGGCCGCAAGAAGCTTTCGCAATGATGCAGCGCGCTATGCCCGTTTGGAGAAGGATCGTGGGCTCAAGTCCCGATCTTGCCGAGCCCCTCAATTTCATGTGCCTGTCGGAGATCGAGACAGGACATTACAGCGAGGCGGAACGGGATGCCAGCGAGATGATTCGAGTCCAGTCTGGTAAGGTAGCGCCAACAGACCGGCGGTTTGGAGCTTCGCATCTACTGTGGGCGCGAGCCTTGGTAGGGCAGAAGCGTTTCAAGGAAGCACTGCCCCACGCCCGGATTGCCGACACCCTGCTCGCAAAACACGCAATCTCCGTAGGCGCAAAGCAAGCGGCTTCCGAAGCCCACCACTTGTTCCTGGATGTTCAGTCGACACTGAGCAAATGACAAGTCACGAACTGACCTCCCGCGGCACGGACGGCTTTCCCGTCTGCGATCGCTTTGCCTTTGCCTTTGGCTCAGATGGCCTCGAGATAGGATGCAAAACAGATGGACAGGAAAGCAGCCGTTGTAGACACATCTGTTGGGAAGAATCTCAGCTCAGAAATGTGGCTTGTTACAGTGGAGCGCCTCCACGATTAAGAGCCGGGACTCTACGGGGTCGGCTTCTTCACGGCGTTCGCGATCCCACAACTCATCCCTCGTACTTCGTCAGCCGCGACCTTCTGCATTTCGATATGGCGTGCCCTCGACTTCAATGTGAGCGCCTTTCATGAGCGTGGTCGCGAACTCTCCGAGCTTGCCGAAAACCAGAATGCGATCCCACTCGGTGCGGGAATCCCATTCGTTCATTTGTTTGTTTTTCAAGCTCTCCTTTGTGGCCAGGCTGAGCACGGTAAAGTTCGTACTGCTGTCCTGAGCGGTTTTGACTCCAGCGTCTTTTGCCAGGAAGCGGAACCCGTCGAGGCGTTCTGGGACATGAGAGCGATGGAGTAATCTCGACTTTCTATATGAAGGGCATTCGTCTCAGAGCACGAGAGTGCGGTAGTACTTCCTTCGGGAACTCACGTCGGCCGAAACATTCCTGATACTTCGCGACAAGGCAGGACTTGTTTAGAGACTCGAGCCTGAGCGAATTTCCGTAGCGCCGAAGACCAGGAACAACGCAATGGCGCCTTTGGCATCGCCCAAGTTTCCATTACTGGAACCTACTGATGTTTGGCGCCGCTTCCAAGAAGATGTCCAGCATTGGATTTCGGCATGAAATCCACTTCCGATTGTCCTTACCTTCGTTTTATCCGTTAGCGGCGCTAAATCCTTCCTCGTTGCCAGCGCCAACAAAGACAATGCTTAGCTTCTCGGTTCTCATCGGCACTAGTCTGAGAAATTTCCATAAAAGGTTCAGTGACGTTCGCCCCTTTCCAAGCCCCTTTTGCGCTTGACGAACGAAAGGAGCGCAGCAAAGCCAAGGGCAGCTAACCCGACCGATGCAGGTTCAGGTGCAACGGGCGACGCTCCTTGCAGTACCTCCGCAGCCGGATCGAAGTTTCCCACGCCCGTTGTTCCGCCGTTTAGGAGATTGACCGTATCGATCTGAGTTGTCAGGTCATTGAAGGAGTAAGTAATCCCGTTAACTTCAGTGGCAGCTCCGATTCCTAAATCGGTCGCCGCGATCACCGTTGCCAATCCGGTAGTCGGATCGATGCTGTAAAGCTTCGGGGCGACGGAGATCGCGTCCACGGACGAGGTTCCAAAGTTATATATGAAAGCGTCGTAAGTGGCATACAACTTGCCGCCCGCACTCCAGATTGCTTCGTCCGCGAGGTTGAAGGTTCCATCCGGGTTCTGACTTCCGGGCACAAAGGGCGCCGCTGGCAGACCAGAGTTCTTCGCGAGCAGGGTGGCCGCACCGGTTACGGGGTTAACGCTGTAGACGCTGTTTGCGAAATCCGTTGCAAACAGCTTTCCGTTTATGCCGCCGAGGGCAAAAACGCTGGTAGGACCGCACGCGGGCGAGGGCACGAGGCAAGGTTGCAGTCCAGTCGCTCCGATTCTCGTGAACGCGCCAGTTACGGGGCTTATCCGGTCGAGTTGGCCCACATAGTTCAGAGAGTAAAGAGCGCCGTTCGGCCCGGCTGCCATCCCGAAGTAGCCGTCCGGTTCCGTTGGACCGATTGGATTGTACGCACCGGTTGTGAGATCTACGGTGCCAAAAACCCCGTCGCCAGTGATGGAGGCGCTAATAACGTAAACCGAGTCGGCGAAGGCGACTCCTGTAAAAAAGAAGGCAAGTGGAACGATGAGTTTGTGTCGGGTCATAAGGTATCAATCTCCGTCGGGTCGAATGTACACTAAGGCGGCCTCAAGAAGCGATCCTTGCGAGGTCAATTGCGAGTCAAATGTTAGGTCACCACTTATGTTATTCATTCTGTGAAGTTGTAGACTTGTGATCTACATCGAGCCATCTGATGGTCACGCAGCCGCAACAACGAAATCGACTTGCTTTCGGCCCGTTTGAAGTCGATTGCCATACAGGTGAACTGTTTAAAGGCGGCATTCTCCTTCGTCTTCCCGGCCAGCCATATCAGGTCCTTATAGCTCTGTTGGAGCGTCCCGGAGAGCTCATTACGCGAGAGCAGCTTCGCGACCAGATCTGGCGGGACAGCAGGAACGTCGAGTTCGAGCACAGTTTAAATGTGGCAGTGAATCGACTGCGGCGGGTACTGAGCGATTCGGCCGACGAACCGCGATACGTTGAGACCGTTCCGGGCAGGGGCTACCGGTTTATTGGGACCGTGCAGGGGAGCGCGCTTAAGTTGCAGGCGGCACAGGTCACCGAGACTTTCGTTAGCCTTGAAGCTGGCCACCGGTCGAGCCGGATATGGTGGATCGCGTCCGGCGCGCTGCTATTGTCGGTCGCCTTGATTCTGGGCGCGGCCTTTCTTCGCCCGGATCGTAAGCCGTCTTTCGGAGAAAAGGGAACGCTGGTCCTTGCAGGCTTTCGCAACATGACAGGTGATCCGGTGTTCGACGCCACTCTGCAACAGGGACTAATGGTGCAACTCCAGCAATCGCCCTTTCTCAGCGTTGTTACCGAGAACCGTATCCGGCAGACACTGCAGATGATGAGGCGACCGGCCAGCGATATCCTCACACCTGATCTTGCTCGCGAAGTGTGCGAGAGAACCGGGAGCAGCGCAGTTCTCGAAGGCTCTATCGACCGTCTAGGGAGCCGTTATGTACTGGGTTTAGCCGCTAAGACTTGTGGTGGAGACTCGCTCTATGTGGAACAAATTCAGGCCACGCGAAAGGAGAACGTGCTGGACTCGCTTAGCCAAATCGCCAGCAAGTTCAGAAGAGGCGCGGGCGAATCGTTAGCCATGATTCGGCAACATGACGCGCCATTGGCCGAGGCCACGACTCCATCTCTGGATGCGCTTAAGGCCTATAGCACAGCCCGCAAGCTTGTGTCCTCCACCAGCTTTGGCAGTGCTGTGCCGCTGTTACAGCGGGCGGTTGAGCTTGACCCCGGATTCGCCATGGCTCACGCGTTCCTTGGGCGGGTCTATGCCGACATTGGAGACTCGAAGCTGTCCGCGGAAAGCACTCGGCGCGCCTATGAATTGCGCGGCAGGGCAAGCGAGCAGGAGAGATTCTTCATCGCGTTCTCCTACGATCGGCAAATCACGGGGAACCTCGAGAATGCGCAACGAACGTTAGAGCTTTGGGAGCAAACATATCCTCGCGAAGCATCTCCGCACTCGCTCATGTCGGGATTTACAAGTCAAGGCATGGGCCAATATGAAAAAACGATCGTGGAAGCCAACAAAACTATTGAACTCGATCCCGATACCGCACCGCCGTACCTCAACCTCGCCTTCGCTTACACATCGTTGGGCCGGTTTAAGAATGCCGAAGCGATTCTAGATCGCGCAAAGGAACGCAACCTTGAAATCCCTGATTCTCTAATCCTCCGGTTTTATCTTGCCTTTTATGGGGACGATCGCGAACGCATGAATCAAATCGCCGCACGCATGACGGGAAGGGCGGAGGAGGACTGGATGTTGCAATCCGAAGCGCTGGTCGCGGCACGTGCAGGTCGCTTGCACCAAGCCCGGCTGTTGTCCCGGCAAGCAGCAGAGTTGGCGCAACGTTCAGGCCATTCCGAAAGAGCTGCAATTTATGTAGCGGGGTCGGCGGCGTGGGAAGCGTTATTCGGGAACATGCCGGAGGCGAAGAAGAACGCCGCAGCCGCACTCAAGCTTTCAGATGCTCGCGACGTCGAATACGGAGCCAGTTTCGCACTATCTCTGGCGCATGATGATTCCAGGGCACAGGTGCTCGCGAACGACCTGGCCAAGCGTTTCCCGCAAGACACGCTCGTTCAATTTACGTACTTGCCAGTGCTCAATGCGCTCGCCAGCTTGCATCGCCTCCAGCTGGCTGAGAGCGTGAGCCTGCTGCGAACCACTCTTCCTTTCGAGTTCGCAACACCGGGAACAAATTTTTTTGGATTCTTCGGCGGTCTCTACCCGGCGTACGTCCGCGGCCAATGTTATCTGTTGTTGGGCGAAGGTAATGAAGCGGCGGCAGAGTTTCAGAAAATTATCGATCATCCTGGGGTGGTATATGCAGACCCGATTGGCGCGCTGGCGCACTTCGAGATCGGGAGAGCTGCTGTGCTATCGGGAAATAGAGCAGCGGCAAAGGCCGCTTATCAGGAGTTTTCAACCCTCTGGCGAGATGCAGATTCTGACATCCCAATTTTCAAGCAGGTCAAAGCCTACCCCTCCAGACTGCAATAATCTGTCGCTTCCCAGGCTTGTAGTCGCGCAGCAAGACGCAGTGTGGACCAAAAAGTCGATAGGGACAAAATAATCCTCGATGTATCGCTGACCTGAGCGGAGTGAACATGCCGACAATTTCCGGGTTAGCCGCTACGCGGAATTTGCGCAGGCGACAGGAAGACCCACGTGAATTACCGTTTCGATTTTCAAGTTGCAATTCGTGACCGGATTGTTCTGACAACCGAGATCCAGCTACTTCTGCTTGCCACTTTGGTCTACATCGCGGATATCGAAACGCTGGATCAGCCCGTTTCGCATCTGAAAAACATGGGTCACCAGTCTGTCGGCCAGGAGATTGCCTTTGAGGTCATGCACCACCTGATGAACTTTGATTGCGACTTCCCCCTTGCCATCGGGCGAGATCTCAACGGGCTCGACATGCGGATCGATGCTTGCCCATTGGCGTGTCCAATAGCTGCGCACCTCCTCCCGTCCGTGGACGTGGCCACCTTCCATTCCATTTGCCCAAACGACATCGGGATGCATGGCCGCAAGGACGCTCTCAATCTCGCGGCCATTGAAGAGGGCATAGACCCGTCTGAGGAGGTCCTCGTCATCATGCATTCAGTTCTCCCCTTTCATTTTCGCCGGCCGTCGAACGAGCGGTGCAGGAAGAATAGCACTTCTTGCGATTGGGACGGACCTCATGCCAGGCGGCGGCTTTCCTGTACTGCGGGTACATTTTGATGTTGCAGGAGAATCCGGAAAGCGAGTACGTGCGTGATCAGCAGGAGGGGAACGATGAGAGTCGGAATGAAGTAGGCGGCTCCCAACTGCCCCGGTGCGAGCCCCGTGCGATTGGCCTGGTAGAAAGCGTTTAAGAGATCGACCGAACCCCAGAGGCCGAATATCCACGAGATGACAACGCCAGCCGTGCTGGGCAGCGATACCAGCGAGAGCAATGCGAGCATCGCCGCAATGATGTCGCCATAGGCCGCGGAGTTCGCGAAAGCGGACGGCAGGTCAGGCGACACAACCCCTGGGACCAGAAATGCTAACCCGATGAAGCGGAAGCTGTGCAGGATGAGTAGAGGCCGTAATGCTTCGGCCCGCGGCCGGTGGCGGAGTTCCGGCCAGAGATATCGAGCGGTGACTATGCCCCACACGATGAAGCTAAATGCGATGCTCGCGAAAAACCAGAGTTGTGGCACGATGAATGTCTCCTTTCTGAATTCCAGCCATCCTCCCGGTGGTGGCGGTCATAACGGTTCTCCGGGAGCAATTCTTGCCTGAGCGCGACTCGTGGCGGAACGGGCCTTGTACCGGCGCGGCGTGCCGGGCTCAGCGAAGTCGCCGATCCCATGCTCGCGCCGCCAGATCTCGGACTCGGGCGCAAAATGCGGTTCCGACGGGAACGGGCGACGCAGTTCCCGATCGTAGCGGTCCAAATTGAAGCCAGGACTGAGCGGGGCAATTATGAATTGCGCGAACTCGCGAAGCCGGTTGCCGAGGGCCCGCTGGTTGCGGGGCAGCGCCGCATACCGGCGAGCGATCGTCTCGAAGTGTTCGGCGGGGCGGCCGGTCACATCGAGCACGTCAGTGGTTGGCGCGCCCAACTCGAAGGCGCCGCGCTTGTGATCGTCAATGTAGTAGCGAACGCCACTGAACACATCGATTGGATAGCCGCTCATTCGTGCGGCCTTCATGAACAGCCAAGCCGGTGTCGGCACAACCCTGACCGGTCTCCCCACGGCCCGTCCGATCGCGTTCGCCATGTCTTCCGCACCGAGGAGTTCCGGACCAGTGGGGCGGTAGCTCTTTCCGGCGTGTCGAGCAGGATCCGTTAGGGCCGCGGCGGCGACTCGCCCGATATCTTCGTTCGAGGGTGGCGCGTTGCGGCTATTACCGAACATCCAGGTGAAGACACCGAGATTCGCGGCCATCCCAATCGTCACCAGGTACACCTCGGCGAAGAAGCCGGGGTTGACGACCGTATGTGCGACTCCAGGCGTCATCGAGAACAGCCGATCAACCAGCCAATGGTGTCGGGTCATGAGCGAGGGATGTGAAGGGCTTGCCAGCCATTGGGTAAGGCCGACGATGTGTTCGAGTCGGCCTTCCTTCGCTGCGACGGCGAAAGCGACCGCGCCCTGAAGCATGTACGGATCGGAAGGCGGACAAAAATAGGCGCGCTGGACGTCCTTCAGCGCGTCGGCGACTCGCTCGACATCGCTCATGTCGGCGACTGCGATCTCGGCTCCGTGCGCCTTCAGTTGCGCGCTTCGGTAATCTTCCCGGCGCACCATGGCGCGGACAGGATAGCCTGCGTTCAGTAGTTCGCTGACAACGACACTGCCCGTCTTCCCGGTCGCGCCAGTCACGATGATTCTTGGCTTGATCATGACTGTCTCCTTCTAACGGTTCGGCGCCCCATCGCCCATCAAGGCCTGCAGCGGCATCAAGGGTCCGACGGGGATGTACTCGTGATCCATCAACTGTTCCTTCGCGAGCGGCAGTGTTTCCATAATGGCTCGTGCCTCATCCTCGGTCCTCGCGTCAACCAGGAAGACGACGCCTTTGCCATCGCCGCGCGAATACCACTGGCGGATTTTCCCGTCGAAGTAGAGCTTCACAGTTGCCCGAATCTCCGCCGGCATCATGGCCATGATTTGTTGAGGCGTTATGCCCCGCTTGGCGGTCTGGACGACCAACACTTCGGTGGTTTTAGGTATAGCCACGCTGGGCACGCCTGAGGCGACCCCGGACTGTGGTTGCGCTACGGATCCTGCGGAGCCGAAAGATTCGGCATTCGCTCGGAAGAACTCTTCCAGCGTTTGTGGATTCCGGCCAGTTATCACACGAACCGTATCGGTCGTCCGGTAGGGTTCCTCAGTTTGCCGGAAATACTGCCAAAGATGGGTTAGATGATCGAGCGCGTGAGGATTGATTCGCTCCTTCACTGCTTCAGTCCACTGCTCGTCCGTGATCGGTACATAGCGGATCGCCCGCCCTATGGCTTTGCCAAGGGTTTCGACAATTTCCCTCACCGTCGGCGTTTCATTCACGAGGGGGTATACATTTTGGGACGGCACACTGGGATTAGCCAAGAGGGCCGCCGCTACGCGGGAAACATCTTCCGCAGCGGCGAGTGGAATGACCGTCGTCTCGTCGCCCCACGGCAGGAAGACGGTATTCTGCTCGGCCACGCTCCGACTGACGAGAGCGCGTACATTTTCGTAATACGGCGGCGCCTGAAGATGAACAGCCCCAACCTGCGCCCAATCGAAAATACGATCGGCCAGCCGATGCTGCAAGTTTCTGAAGGACGGAGCGTGTTGGAGATCCCGAAATGTGGGATTTTCGGGCGTACCCTGAAATTGCGAATTGTTCACCACTAATTCCAGGCCTCGGTCACGAGCCGCTGCGGCAAAGATGGTGGCTGCTTCAAGCAGCCCATCGGCGACCGGGTAAGTAAAGAAAGCGCGTTTCACTTCCTTCATAGCCGCCAGGACTGAAGCAGGATTGAGGAGATCGCCCTCGATGACTTCCGCGCCTTGTCGGCGGAGTTCATCGGACCGGGCGTCCAGTTTGTGGACGAACGCACGAACGGAAATGCCCTGCTTGAGGAGGATATTCGCGACGAGGCGTCCGGTTGATCCCTGTGGACCGCCGGCAGCGCCTGTGGTCAGAATCGGGTGAGACATTGGGACCATCCTTTCGTCTATGAGATGATAGCGCTCATCTTATAGATTCGGAATTTTGAAGCGGGCGCGACCGGTTGCACGATGGGATGATCCTACACATCCTATGATGGGTCATGCGCTATCGACCCGAGCACAAAGCGGAAATCCATCGGAAGCTTGTCAAAGACGCGTCGCGTCGCGTCCGGGCTGAAGGCCTAAATGGCGCCGCGGTTTCGGCCGTTATGAAAGATGCCGGCCTAACGCACGGAGGCTTTTACAAGCATTTCGGGAGCAAGGACGACCTGCTCCTGGAGTCGCTTCGCGAGGGCTTCCGGGAAATCGAGGATATCCTGGTTCATGCCGCTGAACAGTCGCCCCCTGGAGAGACATGGAAGGCCGTTGTAAAAGCCTACTTAAGCCTGGAACTCTGTGAACATCCCGACCGCGGCTGTCCTCTGACAGCACTGTCCTCGGAGCTGGCACGGTCCGGCAAGCGGATGAGGAGCCAGATATTTGCCGAACTTGTGAAGTACAAAGATCGAATGCTCCCCTTTATGCCAGGGCGGCGAACTAGCGACAAAGAGCGCGCTTTCTTTGTGATCTTTTCAACGATGGTCGGAGCCGTTGAGATTGCACGCATGTTGCCCGATCGCGCGGCCCAAGAAAAAGTCCTCGCAAGCGTACGAAATTTTCTCTTGAGCAGCTTTTGATTTCCTCAGCAAGCCGTACTCAATTTGCTGCGGAACGGGACGACAACCTTCGTTCGCAGTAGTATTCGAAACGCAAAGCCATGCGTTATCAGAAGAAGAGGCACGTAGGCAGCCAGGATAAAGTAACCAGCGCCTAACAAGCCCGGCGTATCTGGGAGCGATATGCGGCTTCCCTGGTAAAAACCAAAAAGCAGGTCCGCCGTTCCGAATGTATTGAAAACCCAGATCATCATTGTCCCAGCACGAGTTCCCAGAGCAGCCAGAGCGAGCAAAGCCAGAATGGCGGTTATGAAATCGCCGTAAGCTACTGGCCGAGCAAATGCGGCAGGCAACTCCCGAGAGACAACACCCGGCACCACAAATGCCAATCCGAGAAACCTGAAGCCATGCAGCAGTAGGATGAGCTTCAGGTTCTCGGGGCTGTGGCGCTCTCTTAGCGCTGGCCAAAAATACTGCCACGCCACTGCTCCCCAAACTGTCAAGCCGAACGCTGCGCTGATTCCGAACAAAACTGGAAGTGGCATGATAGATCCTTTCTGGTGACGCAATTCACCGCTATTGCCGAGTCGCCCCTGCGCCCATCAGGGCCCGCAGCGGCATCAAGGGTCCGACGGCGATGTACTCGTGATCCATCAACTGTTCCTTCGCGAGCGGCAGTGTTTCCATAATGGCTCGTGCCTCATCCTCGGTCCTCGCGTCGACCAGGAAGACGACGCCTTTGCCATCGCCGCGCGAATACCACTGGCGGATTTTCCCGTCGAAGTAGAGCTTCACAGTTGCCCGAATCTCCGCCGGCATCATGGCCATGATTTGTTGAGGCGTTATGCCCTCCTTGGCGGTCTGGACGACCAACACTTCGGTGGTTTTAGGTATAGCCACGCTGGGCACGCCTCCGGATTGCGATTGCGCCACGGACGCTACCGGTAGCGCTGCAATGAGAAAAGGGAGCAGTAGTTTCACGTCGATTCTCCTTATGTTGGCGGCTTCTCGCTCGCCTGTCTGATATTTGCGCGCGGCACCCGGCTTGTGACACGATTACGGATGATCGATTTCTCGCAGGAAACCTGTCACAAACGCGCCTCGCGCGGCAAAGAGTTTAAGAGTGAGCGACGGAGATCAGGAACTTCGCGCCCGGATGATCCGTTACCAAGGCGGATCACTGGAAGCATTTCAGGAGATCTACGCGCAGCTCGCACCGGGAGTGCGCCGGTATCTATCGCATTTGGCGGGCGGTTCCGACATCGCCGATGATCTACTTCAGGAAACGTTCCTTCAAATGCACCGGGCGAGAGCCGCATACAGCCCGAAATATGCGGTTAGACCTTGGGTGTTTGGTTTGGCGCGAAACGTTTTTCTGATGAACCGGCGCGCGGCGCGCCGATGGGCAAAGGTTCATGAGTCGCGTGAGGATTTGCCTGAATTCCCCGTGCTTCCGGAAGCTGATAGGCTCGGCTCCCAGGACGAGATCCGCAGATGTATTGCGAATTTACCGCCGGATCAGGTCGAAGCACTGCTGCTGCACCATGAGTGGGGGTTCAGTTTCGAGGAGATCGCCGGGATGCTGGGCATTAGTGCCGCGGCGGCTCGCGCGCGCGCCAGCCGGGGAATGACAGACCTGCGCATGGCACTGAACAGTCTTCAGAGCGCACAAGCCGAGCGGCGCGGCTTACAGCGAACGAATAACTCGGCGGACTTGGCCGTGGCGCGCGAGTCTGTTGTGCGCAAGTTACTAAAGAGGGTTCGTGCATGATGGATCGTTCACCAAAACCACCGGAAGCGCTAATGCGGGCGATCGCCGGGGATCTCAGGCCGGTCAGACCATCGCCGCAACCGCTGCACCTGGCGTTGCGAATGGTCCCTCTCGCTCTCCTGGTTTCGTCGGCGATTCTGCTGGCCATCGGACCCCGTTACGACTCACGAATATTAGGACCGCTCTTGACGTGGGGCTCCTCCGCCGCGCAGTTCGTGTTGGCGATCGCGCTCGTGTGGATTGCCGCGCACGAAAGCATACCGGCTGGCAGGCTGCCGAGGCAGATGGTTTACTCCGCCGTGATCGCGGCATCCTTGATTGTTGTATTTGTCAGTCTACTAACCTTCTCGACCAGTCCTGCGAGCGAACCTCTTCTGCGTGTCCCGCCACGGATCAACGAAATGTTGCGTGTCTCGCCATGGATCATGGGCTTCGCCTGTGGCATCGGCAGCACGCTAGCCGGGGGAATCCTAGTCCTGTTCTTCAGTTGGGTATTTCGAAACTCGCTCGCGACGCGGCCAACTGAAGCGGGTGCCCTGTATGGCGCAGGCGCGGGTCTCGCGATCAATGCGGGTTGGCGCATTGCATGCCCGGTCTCGACCCCGTGGCATGCGCTGGGAGCGCACGGGGCAGCGATCATCGCCACAGTCATCTTAGGAGCACTCACCGGGCGTTTTTTAGGAAATCGCAGATTGCACAGCGGCGGACGTTCCTGACCGCGAGTTATTCAACGTTAATCCAGTAGAAATAAGGCCGCCCCGTCCCGCGGTCACGAGTGTAGCAAGCGGATGTGCACGGATCAGCGAATGCAAAGTCTCTAGATTGCTTTCCCGGAATGCATTTGGCAGATACATAAGGTTCTTTGGCGGGAAAACGCGTCGCCGCCGCTGCTTACTTAATTCAAACACCACCAGAGCGCTGCGCTAAAATTTCGACGGCTTTGCGGTTCCGGCGATACGTGAACGAACCTCAAGGTGGTCAATTAGAGTTGCCCAAACGGATGCCTTTGGACCCTATAGGCCCGGCTCGTGCTTGCGGCCGCCACGGTATTCCACAACAGAGCTTGGACTCCGGTTATTTGACCGTGAACTTCGCGGTAGCGGTATTGCTCAGCAAGCCCGAAACACCACTGAAGGTGACCACATACGTGCCTGCGCTCGCCTTATTCGGGAAGAAGATCCCGGATGCAGCATACGCCGTGCCGTTGAGACGCACAGTCATGGGGAAATTCACGCAATAGGAGCCTGCGGGACCGCCTGAGCAACTCAGCTTCACGTTGCCGTTGAAGCCATTTACGGATTTGAGAGTAAGGACAAACACGGCGATATGGCCGCGGTAGACCGTCTCGCTCGGCGGATTTGGCGTGATCGTGAATGTTTTCAGGACGAAGTTGGCGGTCTCCGTCATCGGCCCGCTCAGGGTCACGTTCAACGGGTTGCTCGAGCTCGTGATCGTTCCGGTCCAACCAGTAAAAGCGTAGCCGGAATTGGGTGCAGCCGTGAGTGTCACTTGCGAGCCGGCCGGATAATACGATCCTGATGGCGGAGTAGCTGTGCCCGCTCCATTCGGGTTCACGCCCGTGGTCAGCAGATATTGCGTCTGGAAATTGGCCGTGTAACTGGTCGTCAATGGCGAGACGGTGATCTGATGCGACTGCGTGCCGCCGTCCGACCAACTCTGCCAAACGTACTGCGTTCCAGTCGCGCCCGCTTGCGGCGATGTAGTCGAAATCGTATATTGGCCGCCTACAACCAGGAACGGTGCCTGCGGGGTGTTGTCGGTGCTGGGACCGACTGTATACGATAGGTTTCCGCGATTGGTATTGAAGGCGATCGGAATCTGGTTCGCTTCATACGCGCCCATGTCGCACGCCGGGCCTTGCGCCCGGAAAACGCCGCGCTGATCCGTGAAAATGCCACTGCCGCAGCCATTCGCGAGGAGTGGAATCGCGTCAATGGCATAACTGGGGTATTGAAGCGGAATGGTTTGCGTCGGGCCGCCGTTGTTGGACAGCGAACCAAGGTTCGCGTTCTGATTGTTGCTGAACGAGTGATTGGTGGAGCTGAAGCCGCACGAGCCGTCGTCATCCAGATTGTAGCCGCCGTCGAAACCGCCGCCTGGGCAGTTTCCGCCGGTGTTGTTCACAAGGATAGTATTCTTGAGCACTGCTGTCTCGGAATTTCCAAAGCCGCCGGCTGCCAGCGCACTGTTCCCCGAGAAGGTGCTGTTGGTCATCGCCAGCGTCCCGCCGCTCCACATGCCCCCGCCGGATCCCGCGCTGTTGCCCGAGAATGTGCTGTTCGTCACTGTCACCGTTCCGGCGTCGTTGAAAATGCCGCCCCCGCTGGCGCTCGCGCTATTGCCGGAGAATTTGCTGTTTGTTACGGTCACCGTTCCGCGGTCAGTGAAGATGCCCCCGCCGGCGTACGCGCTGTTGCCTGAGAATGTACTGTTGGTCACCGTCAGGCTCGCGTTGAGGTTGAAAATACCGCCGCCGGCTGTTAACGACGTGTCGGCGGAACCGTTTGCGATGGTCAGCTCATTCAACGTCAGCACTTGGTTGGACAAAATCGCTTGCACGTTACCGCCGCCGCTGATCGTCACGCTCTGGCCGGTTCCATCGATGGTGGTGTTCTTGCCGATCCCGAGGGCCCTAGTGAGCGTGATCGTGCCGCTGCAAGTGAATACGATTCGGCCGCCATTAATTACGGCGGCTTGCAGCTGGGTGTCGCTCGTGCAGTCCGTAATTGTTGAATCGGCAGACGGCACGTACTCATAGGCCCCCATGCTGCAGTTGCCATTGACGCTTCCCGGCCGGGCAACGCCGCGCTGGTCGATCGCAATTGTAGCGGCGCAGCCGTTCGTGCCAGGAGGGATCACGCCGATCGCGTCGCTACCGGATTGAAGGGGAATCGTTTGCGTCGGGCCGCCGTTACTCGAGAGTGACCCGAGCCCGGCATTCTTGTCGTTGCTGAGTGAGTGGTTCGCGGAAGTGAAGCCACAGGTACCGTCGTCGTCGAGATTGTAGCCGCCGTCCGTGAAACTATTACCCGTTAAACCAGTATTCGCGCAGTCTCCATGGGTGTTGTTGGCCAGAATCGTGTTTGCGAGCGTCGCAGTGCCGCCATTGCCGTCAGAATTGTCGATGCCGCCATCGCCAACGCTCGCGGTGTTACCGGAGAACGTGCTGTTGGTAACCGTTAGTGTCTTGTCGTTGAAGATTCCTCCGCCGGTCCCAGCGCTGTTCCCGGAGAAGGTGCTGTTGGCGACGATCAGCGTGCCATCGTTTCTGATAGCGCCGCCGCCGGCAGCGCTTGCGGAGTTTCCGGAGAACGTGCTGTTGATGATGGTGGCCGTCCCGGCGTTTTCGATGGCGCCAGCAGAATTTGTGCTCAAGTTGCCGGAGAACGTGCTGTTCGCGATGGTCAGGATTCCGCCATTTTCAATGGCGCCGCCGATGAAGGCCTTCCCGTTCGCAATCGTCACCCGATTCAAGTTGAGCGTGACTCCGGAGCCGACATTCAGCACTTGCACGCTGTTGCCGCCGCTGATCGTCACGGTCTGGCCGCTTCCGTCGATGCTGGTATTCGTTGAGATCGTGAGCGTAGCCGCAACCGTAATAGTCCCGCTGCAGCCGAACGTCACTGCTCCCCCGCCGTTGAGCGCAGCTCTCAGGCTAGCCTCATCGCAGGTGCTTACGACGCCGGCGCGAGCCACCATCGGAACCAGTGCCACGAACAGTAAGAGCCACCTCGCGCCCCACCGGGAATTCGCTGTTCCGAATGGCAATGAGAACCGTCTCGAATGCATATTTTTCTCCTCGTGCAAAGGACCTCTCTGGCCGCGCACCAGCTCAGCAGTATTGGGGGTTAGAAAAGAGGCTTGACGAGTAATTTATAGTGGGGGAACCGTTCTGGCAAGCGACACGATCTCAAATCGATGTCGAAAACATCTCATTACGTAAGTAGCTGAGTGATCGGAGCTTAGACGGCTTGTTACTCAATGTGCCTGGGCGCGGCAGATAATAAACTACTAGCCCGTGAAGGTTCTCGCCAGAGTTTTACGCTTCGGACCCAACGAACTGGATCTGCGGAGCTTTGAGTTGAAGCGCGCGGGGAGACGCCTGCCGTTGTCCAAAATCCCTATGGAGTTGCTGGCTCTACTGCTGGAGCGGCCGGGAATGCTCGTGACGAGGGAACAGATTGCCGCCCGGCTGTGGACCCATCCCGAGGCGCTGGATACGGAGCGCGGAATCAACAGCGCGATCAATCGCATCCGGCAGGTGCTCAATGACGATGCGGCGCGTCCTCGATTCATCGAGACTGTGATCGGCGTCGGATACCGGTTTATTGCGCCCGTCGAGGAGGTATCGGCGCCGGAACCGGCATTGAGCGTTCCAGCACTAGACCCGATTATCGATGAAGGCTCATTGTCACAGGTAACGGCTGGACAGATCGACGCGCCGCCGCAAAGGACCCCATTCAGAAGTCTCCGTAGACTGACGTGGGCTCTTTCGGCCGGAGTCATGCTACCCGTTCTGCTGTTCCTGGTTCTAAGAACCGATCTCGCGAAACGAAAGAAGTGGGAAGCCACCGAGCTCACGACGGATCTGGGAGAAAACCAGGTCACGGCCGCGGCGATCTCTCCGGACGGGAAGCTGGTGGCGTATGCCGATGCGGATGGGTGGTTCTTGCGGGTGGTGGCGACGGGCTCCAGTCATCCCCTGAAACGCACCGCCGAGCTTCGGGTGAGCCGGATCGAGTGGTTTCCGGACGACATCCATCTACTCGTGTCCAGCTTCAATACCGCTTCTTCGCGGCAACAGATCTGGTTGTGTTCCATCGTAGATAACGAGGCTCACGTCATCCGGGAAGATGCGGAAAATGCAACGCCTTCCCCCGGGGGCCCGGCGCTTGCCTTCACCGCGAAAAATGGCTCGGAAATCTGGATGGCGGAGAGCGGCGGAGAAGATGCCAGGCTTTTTAAGAAAGCGGGAACGGGCGAAGTACTCTCGTTTCTGTTTTGGGCGAATGGCGGCAATCGGTTGAGCTTCGTTGTCCGTCGCTTTGCTCCAGGCAAGGGCAATCCGAGCAGCCGCGGGCTGGACGCTGATTTTGTTTGGGACTATGGATCTCTCGATGCGCGCACAGGCAAGCAATTGGCGGTGGAGAAAAATGTCCCGATTGAATCCGCGTGCGCAGCGCCGGGCAACCGGATTCTGTATGTGTTCAAGGGGGAGGCGAACCGAGGAAAGCTGACCGCCATTTGGGAAGTGGAAACAGACGCGAGCACGGGCGCGTTTGTATCACGTCCAAAACAACTGGCCTCATGGGATGGCAATTTGGCGCATGGACTCACAGTGACAAGCGACGGCTCGACAATGGCTGCGATTCAGGGGGGCGGGCAACCTGACGTCTATGTGGCGGATATGGCTGAGCCCGGGCCGCGACTTCTGAATGTCCGGCGGTTGACTTCCGATGCGAAGAGAGACTTCCCACATGCGTGGACGCCGGACAGCCAAGCGGTCGTTTTCGAGTCCGATCGTACGGGCAGATATCAAATTTACCAGCAGCCATTGGGCAGCCGCGTCGCGGAGGCGCTGGCCGAGACGCAAGAGCACCAGGTTCTTCCACAATTGACCCCCGATGGACAGTGGCTGCTGTTCGCAAGCTTCAAAGCTGGGGCCTCTTTGAAGAACCAGAAGCTGTACAGAATGCGAATCAAGGGCGGAGGCCCTCAAGAGGTGCCGCTGGGCAAGCCCCTTGACGAATTCCGGTGCGGGTCGATTCCCGGAGCGTCGTGCGTGCTGCGCGAGACCGTGCCTGGGAGCCAGTTTGTCTACTACGCGTTGGATCCGGTGAAAGGCAAAGGCCGCGAACTGGCACGGACGACATGGGTAGTGAATCTGTTCGGAGACTGGGCACTGTCTCCCGACGGAAAGACGGTTGCGGTACCGTACCACGATCCGGATCGCCGGGAATTTCGTCTGGTTCCACTCGATGGATCGAGGAGTCGGCGAG
Source organism: uncultured Acidobacteriaceae bacterium (assembly GCA_963722935.1). Lineage (GTDB taxonomy): Bacteria > Acidobacteriota > Terriglobia > Bryobacterales > Bryobacteraceae > Bog-105. The sequence goes on from CAVROY010000008.1 coordinate 2,151,385, forward strand.
AACAGGAGATCAAGGTGTCTGGAACGGGGTCAATTTGGGGAATTTCATGGGCGATGGACGGCAAGAGCTGGTTCGCCGACTCGCGATTAGGATATAACCACGCCTTGATTCAAATCGACCAAGCTGGGCGCGCGCAAGTTCTGCGCGAAACTGCGGACGAGACCTGGGCCGTAGCCGCGCCTGACGGACACAAGATCGCGTTCGTGGACTACACGCTGGATGGCAACGTGTGGCTCTGGCACTGATCACTCTGCTTTGAGCGCATCCACAGGATTGACAGCGGCGGCGCGAGAAGCCGGTAAGTAGCTCGCAAGGGCCGCCGCTGCAGCCAGGATGAAAGGCACAACAGCGAAGCTCAATAGATCGAGAGGGCTGACACCAAACAGCAGCGCAGTCATCAGTTGCGCGACTGCGGCCGCGGCTCCGAGGCCGATGAGGATGCCGACCCCCGCTAATCCCAGAGCGACGCGCACGAACATCCAGCGCATCTCGCCCTTCTGTGCGCCGAGCGCCATGCGAATGCCGATTTCCCGAGTACGCTGCGACACAGCGTACGAAATCACCCCGTAGATGCCGATGAGGCTGAGAGCGAAGGCCATGGCCCCCGCGATTGCCAGCATGACAAGCGTGAACGAGGTGCGCGCCATCGAGCGCTTGTAGATCTCGCCCAAAGTCTGCATCGACGCCACAGGAAGGTTGCCATTCACCTGCCACACTGCCTGCTGAATCTCGCTGCGCAGGCTCTCGGTTTCCGCGCGGCCGGTGTGCACCACGAAGGTGACCGCACGCGCCGAATCGATCTGTCCGGCTACAAACGGATTCGGCATCATCGCCGGCCAGTACACGATCGCTGGCGCCGCTTCATCGACCCCGTTCTGCCGGACATTCTCAGCCACGCCAATCACTTCCTGCCACGCCTGACTGGGCAAAATGCGGAACCGCTTGCCAATGGCCGCTGCGGCAGACCCCCACGACTCACGCGCCAGGTTCTCGGAGACGATGGCTACCGGCCTCAGCCCGTAGATATCGGTCCACGTGTAGTCGCGACCGGCCACCAGGTGTCGTACCCACGCTATGAAAGTATCCAGGCGAGAGGTAGTTGAACAGCCGCATCGGTGCGGTTCCCGGCCGCTCGTTCTTACCCTCGATGAAAATGTTATTCCAGTCCGGGTCGATTCCGTCCATGGGCACGTCCCGCGCAAACCCGACAGAGTCCACACCGGGAATGGCTGCCAGCTTATCGACAATGCTGTTCTCGACGCGCGTGGCCGTCTGCGCGTCGGCAACGAGCTGCTGTGGAATCGCGATGCGCAGAGTCTGCACATGATTCGCGTCGGCAAATCCGGGGTTGACGCCGCGAAGCGCCGCCAGTGTACGAATCATGAGCACCGCGCTGACCAGCAGCACCATCGCCATCGCTACTTGCGCAATCACCAGCAGATTGCGCCCGTGTTGCCGCTCGCGGCTTGCTGCTCGCTGTGCGCCCGCTGGAGGCGTGCGCCAGCGAGGCAGCGGACCGCATCGACTTGAGCGCCGCGATCGTTCCGAAGAGCAGCGCCGAAACCAGCGAAAGCCCGAGCGTGAAGGCAATCGACCGCGCATCGAACGAGATCTCGTGCAGACGCGGTAGGTTGGCAGGGCCGATGGCCGCCAGGAACCGCAACCCAGGCTGCGCAATCCCGATGCCGGCCACCCCGCCGATCAGCGCCAGCAGCACGCACTCGCCCAGCACCTCGCGAGCTATGCGCGTCCGCCCTGCGCCGAGCGCCGCGCGAATCGCCAGTTCCTGCTGACGCCCTTCGATACGCACCAGCAGCAGGTTCGCCACGTTAGTGCAGGCAATCAGCATCACCACGCCGATGGTGCCCATCACCACCCACAGCACGCTCCCCACGTTGCCGATCACTTCCTGCTTCATGGGGCGAATGGCGCCCGAGATCTTCCACGTCTCGTAGAAGTGCGGGTCGCCGCCGTCGTTGTTGGTCCACGAATCCATCCAAATCTTGAGCATGCGCGCGATATCCGCGTTCGCCTCGCCAATCGTCACGCCTGGTTTCAGACGGGCTATGCCGTTATAGCCGAAGCCGGCCAGGATCTGGCGTCGCGGATCGAACCCCAGCGGGATAAGCAAGTCGAAATCCTGGTTCTCGACCTCAAAACCCTCGAGGCATCACGCCGACGATCTCCCGAGTCTGGGAATCGACTTGGATGTTCTTGTCCGATCACCGACGGTTCGCCTCCAAAACGCCGCTGCCAGTAGTCGTAGCTCAGCATCGCGACCTTGCGGCTGCCCGGAACCTGGTCGGCCTTCAGTATCCAGCGCCCGGCCGTTGGCGGAACGTTCAGCGTCTGCAGCACGCCGTCGCTGATGTATGTCGTGTGCACCTCTTCGGGCTGCGCGATCCCGGTGATGTTGGCTGTACCTGAAACCCACACTCCGATGGAGTGAAATGTGCGGTTATGTTCGGCGAAGGTCAAATACATCGACGGCGAAAGGCGTAACCCTTCGGCGAAATTGGCCAAGCCTTTTGCTCCAGGAGCGTGCAGCCACACCGCCACCAGTTGTTCCGGCTGGGGATAGGGCAGCGGCTTGAGCAGAATACTGTCGACCACGGTAAAAACTGCCGTGTTGGCGCCGATGCCGATGGCCAGCGTGAAAAGCACCGTTAGTTGCGAAACCCGGCGATCTTGTTAAGCGGCGGAACGCAAATTTGAGGTCGGTAAGAAACGATTCAAGCCTGGACCATTGCCAGACCTCACGGCTTCGCGTCTCCACAAGAGTCGGATTTCCAAACGCACGAAGGGCTGCATGGCGGGCCTCGGCGCGCGATAGATTCTCGAGGCGCATCAGCTGCTCGGTCTTCTCTTCGATGTGCTCGCGCACTTCTTCGGCTAGCTCGTCGTAAAGGCGCCTGCGCCGGAAGATTCGTTCAAGCCAGCTCATCCGACAGAGTCCTCCTTAGGAATTTGTTGCGCGCCTCGTCGGCCCGAGGACCATCTGGATACCTTCGAGCATGCGGTCGAAGCTGGAAATCTCGCGCTCCAGGTGGCGCAATCCTGTCGTGGTGATCTGATAGACACGTACGCGCCGGTTGGTGGAAGCGGAAACAGTCCACTCGGCCTTGACGAGTTTCGCTTTCAGCAGCCGCTGCAGCGCAGGATACAACGAACCCTCTTCAACCTGAAGCAGGTTCTGCGAGCGCTGCTGGATGTGCTGCACCAGGGCATAGCCGTGTGCCGGCTGGCGGCGCAGCGATTCGAGAATCATCATCTCCAGCGCGCCAGGAAACAGGTCGCGCGAAACGCTCGTGCTATTTTCCATAAGGCATTGTCAGACAATGCCTAGAGTAAACAGGTAAACGACAAAAGTCAAGCTAACTGCGCTTCGCGAGAAGAATCTATCGCCGAAGCGGCCGAGCTAGCGATCTGTTCCGCATCGGTTCAATCCGCAAGAATACCCCGTGCTAGAGAAACGGAATCAGGGGAAGGCGGGACCCAGTTGTACATTCGAATACATGGCGTATTCGTCGGGCCAGCAATGTCACCCCAGTGCCTTCGCCAAGAACGGCAGCCCTTTCACTCCGTGGAATTCGTGTACGCCGTCGAAGATTTCCTGCTGTGCCAGATCGGAGGCGTCTAACACCTTGTAGACCTTCTTCACGCGCATGAAGCTCTCACGTGTAGCCGCTACGGGAAAGATCGGATCGCGCGTGCCGCCTTCTGAAAAGAACGGTCGCGGCGCAATCAATCCGGCAACATCATAGTTCTCGGCCCAATTCAGAATCCCTGGAACGTAGTTGTCGATGCAGTGCGAGACGCTCATGATGCTGTCTCGGAATGTGTTCAGATAGCCGCTCACGAAAGCCGCTTTGATGCGGGTGTCGAGAGCCGAAGAAAACTGCGTGCACGTGCCACCGCCCGAAATTCCCATGCACCCCACACGTTGAGCGTCCAACTCCGGCCGTGTCTCAATCCAGTCAATCGCCCGCATGACGTCCCATACGCGCCAGCCAATCATCGTTTGGCCCATCAGCAAAGCCGATCCGGCCGCGGGTTGGCAGGCGGTGGCACTCGGTCCTTTGGCAATAGTGATAGGATCTCGGCGATAACCGAACGCCATCGGCTCAATCGCCACTGCTGCGAGCCCGCGTTCAACGGCTTGGATCGCAAAATCGTGCTGATATCCTGGCTTGCCGGTTCGGTCTTTGCCGTTTTCGTCGATGCCCACGATGTCATCAACCCCGCGGCCATGGCCGGGAACGCAGATAACCGTCGGATGAGGCGCGGGGGAGTTGGCCGGAAGCAACAGATAAAGAATGACTCCATTTCCCGGCCGGCTTTCGAACAAAATCTTCTCCCGCGTGTAACCGGTCAGGTCGCGTTTATCGAGAGTTTGCGCTTTAAGAGGCGTTCGTTCCGGGAACCCTCCCAGTAACTCCGTCAGCTTCGCACGGAGTTGCCGTTGCCACTGCTCCGCTTCAGCTCGGGTAGTGGCCTGGAAAGTCAACTGTAGCTGCGCGGATCGATACCGGTTTAGCGTCCATTCGACCGGATCAAGCTCCTGGACTTCGGATTTGCTTTGGATCTCGCCGCGTGCACCTCGGGCGCCGCGGCAACGACCTTACTTACCAACGCCGCTGCTGCCGCGGCTTGCCCTAATTCGCGTCGTGTCGTCCTCATTGCCATCGGACGCAATTATATGGTTACAGCATCGAAAAACTCTGCGTATCCTGTACTCCGGAAGCCGAACGCCCTGTTTTAATCAACTCCGCATGTCTGCGAGCTACGGCGCTGAGGTACCAGACAAGGACGACGCGATCCATGGGCATTAGTCCGGCGTCGTATAGAACCGCTCCGAGGCGTAGATCTCGCGCCTATCGCTCGTGAACTGGTCCGGAAACCCCCTAAGCTCACGAAATGATCGTGCTCGACACGAACGTGCTCTCCGAAGTTCTCAGACCTTCCCCTTCAGAAGCTGTCCTGCGTTGCCTGTCGGGTCAGGAGCCCATGGACGTTTTTATCACGACCATCACGCAAGCAGAAGTACTTTACGGAGTCGAGGTGCTGCCCGCCGGCAAACGCCGAACGCGTTTACAGGCCGCCATGGAGGAGCTGTTCTCAGCCGATTTCGAAGGCCGAATTCTCCCTTTTGACGAGGAGTCCGCGCGTTTATTCGCAAAAATAGTCGGTGGTCGAGAGGCGATGGGCCGCCCAATCTCGCAATTCGATGCAATCCGAGCTGCGGGCCTGCATCGCGCTCATCGCCTGCTGAATTCCCGCACGCCGCGGTTATTGCCCTGCGCAATGAATTAGGATGATGCTACTCCGTACGCGCAAGCCTATTGAAGAGAAAGAACCAACGATGTCGCTAGATGGAATACATCCTCAGATAATTGCTCGCGAAGACAGTGCGCCAATGTGGTTCTTGGGTGCACTGACACTTATCAAGGCGGGACCGCCGGACATGGGCAACTTGACGACCTTGGCGTCAGCACATGAAATGAACACTCTCGGCGCGCTACCAGAATACGTAAACGCCTTCTCTACCGATGTGACGGGAAATCTGAAACGCGCACGCGGCCCTATTGTATGTTTTGTGCTGCTGCGGCACGCGATTTGGCATGTGCGACGAGTGCTTCGAAATCGCGGGTCACCGTGGAGCGATTTGAAATCGGGATCTTTTTCGATGTTCAGATCGGTTTGCGGAGAGAGTCCGTGGTCAACCGCCTCTCGCAAAAGCGATAGCGGCTCGTCGCGTTTTCCATTAAGGACTGCGAAGCGCGCGAGGTTATAGGTGGAACTAGCCGTTTCCGCGTGCTCCAACCCCAAAATGCGGTGTTGGATCCCCAGCGCCTCGCGTTCCAGGTTTTCTGCCTCCGCGTATCGGCCAAGGTGGGCTGTCGTGACAGCCAGTTCCTCAATGGCCTGAAGGGTTCTCGGGTTTTCCGGACCCAGACCGCGGCGTGCAATTGCGAGCGCGTTTCTTTCCAGCTTCTCAGCTTCGGCATAGGCGTGCTGGAGATCCAGATCCTTTGCCAAACCAAGCATGCTATCTACCGCTTGGGGGTGCTCCGGTCTAAGAACACGGCGCCTGATTTCGAGCGTCTGCCGATCTAATTCCTCCGCTGCGGCGTAGTCGCCCTGTTTTCGGTGAATCTTAGCCAGATCCTCCATTACATCCAGAGTCTGTGGGTGCTCTGGCCCTAGAACACGACGCTCAGTCTCGAGAACTCCTTGGCCCAATTTCTCCGCCTCTGTGTAAAGGCCCTCCGACACCAAATCATCGGATAGATTCTGGATCGCACCTAACGTGGCAGGGTGCTCGGGTCCGTAGATGCGGCGCGCAATCTTAAGATTTTCGCGGTCCAGTTTCTCCGCCTCAGCGTGGCGATCCTGGGACGCCAAATCCGTCGCGAGGTTCAGCCTGCTGTCCAGCGTCTTCGGATGATCGGCTCCTAACGCGCGCCGGCGCTTCTCCAATGTCTCCCGGTCCATCCTTTCTGCCTCGACATAGTTGCCTTGCGATCGCACCACCGAAGCCAGGTCGCTCATGGTGCTTAGCGTTTGGATGTTCTCCGGACCGAGCACCCGGCGCTCAATCGCCAGAGATTCCCGGTCGAGTTTCTCGGCTTCGGGAAAGTGACCTCCTTGCTCCAGAGTCCAAGCGAGTTGGCTCATGGAACGCGCGGTCTCCGCGTTGTCTGTCCCGAAAAAACGGCGTTCCGTCTCGAGCGCCTCCCGCTCGATCTTCTCAGCCTCGGCGATGCGCCCAAGGTCGCGCAACGCCTTTGCCAGTTCGTCCATCGACGCCAGAGTCTCCGGACTCTGCGGCCCCAGGATTTGACGGCGAATGGCCGCGGCTTTCGCCAGCAAAGGTTGTGCCCGGGAAAAGAGCCCCAGGTTGTCATATACATTCCCCATAATGCTCATCATCTGAGCTTGCAGACGGGGATCCGCGGCTAGACCGGTGTCGATTTCCTTCGAGGCTCTGTCGAGGATCTCGCGGGCCGTAATGCTGTTGCCGCGGGCTTCGCTTGGGTCGGATACCTTAAACATTTCGGTCATGAACGCGGTGATGCGAGTAGCCCGATCTCGCTCGCGGTTCGCGCGGTCGCGCTCCGCCATGGTCCGCCGCAATTGGAAGGTCTGGGCTCCAGCGAACGAGATCAGCACCACTGCCAACGCGGCCGCCGCCGTAACCCCCATCCGATGGCGCCGTATGTACTTGCGTGCCCGGTACGCCGCGCTCGCTGGATGAGCCGATACTGGCTCGTTGCGCAGATATCTTCTAATATCCGCCACCAGTTCTGATGCCGCAGCATATCGGCGCGAGCGGTCCTTTTCTAGAGCTTTAAGGGTGATGGCATCAAGATCCCCGTGCAGTTGCCGCACTAACGTAGGGAAATCCATGCTGCGGCCTCGCGCCGTAATGCTCGACTGCTTTCCGAGCAAGCGCAGTCTCGTGCTGGGACGCGGCGCGTCCTCTTCACGCAGGCGCCGCAGGATCTCATCGAACGCCAGTTTCTGAAAATCCAGAGGTAGCGTACCCACCAGCAGTTCATATAAGACGACGCCCAGCGAATACACGTCCGCGCGCGTGTCCACATCCACGCCAGTCGAGTCTGCCTGCTCCGGGCTCATGTAGCCTGGTGTCCCGATAATCGTGCCCAGGCGTGTGAACATGGTATCCGCGGTAAGCCGCTGCGAGGTCGCTTTAGCCACGCCGAAATCAATAATTTTGGGCAGCGGACGTCCATCCACCTCGCCCACCAGGATGTTGGAAGGCTTCAGGTCGCGATGGATGATAGCTTTTTGATGAGCATGCTGCACCCCTTCGCAAACGTGAATGAAAAGCGCCAAGCGCTCGCGCAGGGTCAGCTTGTGCTTGTCACAGTACTCGGTGATGGGAACGCCGGTAACGTACTCCATCGCGAAGTACGGTCGCCCCTGGGGCGTGGATCCGGCATCGAACACCTTGGCGATGGCCGGGTGATCCATGAGTGCCAGCGCCTGCCGCTCGGATTCAAATCGCGCCACTACTTCGCGGGTGTCCATGCCGATCTTGATCAGTTTGATAGCGACACGGCGGCGAACTGGATGCTTCTGCTCGGCCAGCCACACCTCGCCCATGCCGCCCTCGCCGATACGTTGGAGCAGATGGTACGGACCGATGACCATTCCGGCCACCGCCTCATGCGACCCAATCGTACGAGTCTCGAGCAACTGCTCGGGGTCGGGATTGCCCGGACCGTTCGCTCCGGACTGCTCAGCCGACACTGCGGACCACCCCTCCTCGTGCGATTAGATTATGTTCAGTCTAGCTCAATGCCTTGCCGAGGCGGATTACTGCGTCAACGTCCTCGCTTCCAAGGCCACAGCCGAGAAACTGAGATCTGACAACGTAGTCTTGTGCCCTAAAGCGATGCCTGCCGGAATCCCACAGCTGCTCAGCATCACTATTCACATGCGCGCCGCCCGGCAATTCCTTCGGGGCCGAGCGGCTGTGCCTGAATGATTGCAATGCTATCGTTGCTGTATAGGGAGCATCACAATCAGAAGACTGGACGATGCACTCAAGTCGCAGCTCCTCCCAAGCGTGTCCGAGCTCTCTGGGTTCCTCGGATTTTTTCGTTAAGCGATTGCCCATAAAGACGAAATTCTGCAGCTAAGCTGTCTCGGTTCGGCATGAACAAGGAAGTCTTTGTTCGTAGCCCGCTGTTTCGCTATTTGCCGAACTCTATGGAAGGCGATTTTTCGAGATCTTGAATTTCGCGGCCCACGAAGCGGAGATCGAGGATCGCAGTTCTGTTCAGCAGCTCTGAGAACCACAGGATTATGTGACAGACAGAAGCAGCCAATCACAGCTGCGGCGCCCTGAGGCATGCGAGCGTCCGCATACCCGCTGCGGATGTGATATGACTTGACCATTGCTCAGAGGAGGCAACGCCGTGAGGTCGATGCGCTCTCTTTCAAAGAGTTGTTTCGAAATCCGCCTGATACTGGCACTGATTTCCGCTTTCGCCTTTGGCCAGGGCGAAACGGGACGAGTGGTCGGGGCCGTTCACGACCCGTCCGGCGCAGCTGTTTCCGGTGCGACCGTGATCGTGACGAATACTGGAATGCAGACGGAACACAGGATCGTCAGCGGTCCAGACGGTACGTATTCGGTGCCCGATTTAAATCCCGGTACCTACACGGTTCAGGTGGAGCACCCGGGTTTTAGAACGGCGGTGCAGCAGCCGTTCCATATGGATGTCAACCAGGTGGTGCGTGTTGACGTAACCCTCACAGTAGGAACGCTATCTCAAAAGGTCGAGGTCAGTGCTGCTGAGCCGCTGATTGAGACGCAGACATCTTCGCTAGGCCAAGTCGTCGATGAAAAGCGGGTGGTTGACCTGCCTCTCAACGGGCGCGATTTCGTCCAACTGGCCTATCTCACGCCAGGAGTGAACGCCGGCCCCTCAGGCATTGTTCAGCAAGGGAGCATTCCTGAAAACGAACGCGGCAACGGAGCCATACAAGCGAACGGCCTGACGGCGACAAACAACAATTTTCTTTTGAATGGATTCGACAATAACGAGCAGCAGATTGGCTTCGAAGTCATCCAGCCATCCGTCGACGCGATCGAGGAGTTCAAAGTTCAGACGAACAGCTTTGGAGCAGACATCGGGCGTGGCGGGGCGGTGGTGAACGTCGTGCTCAAGTCCGGAACCAATCACTTTCACGGGAATCTTTTTGAATTCGTACGCAACTCGATTTTCGACGCAAAGAACTACTTCGACAGCCCCACTCTTCCGATTCCCCCCTATAAACAGAACCAGTTTGGGGGCACGCTTGGCGGCCCAATTATTCGTAACAGAACATTCTTCTTTATCGATTATCAGGGCACGCGCATCCGGCAATCGCAAACAGATATCTCTACCGTTCCCGCATTGAGCGAACGCACGGGCAACTTTTCGGATCTACTCACCGGCACTATTGATCCCGCAACCGGTTACGACGTCGGACAGATATTTAACCCGTTCACGTACAATCCGGCGACGAATGCGCGGCAGCCGTACGCAGGTAACGTGATCCCGATGACCGCGCTCGACCCGGCAGCGCTGAACATCGTCAATTTGTATCCCGCGCCCAACTTGCCCGGTATTGCCAACAACTTTCTCTACAATCCGGTTCTTTCCAACAATCAGGATTCCATGGACGCGAGAGTGGATCATCACCTTGGCGCAAACAACAGTCTGTTTGCGACATTCAGCTTCGGCAATGTAGATTCGCAACGGCCCGATCCGCTTCCAGGGCTTGCAGGCGGCGGCACTTTTTCCGGACATGTCATCAACCGCGCGTGGGCCGCCGGCTTGTCCGAGATACACAGCTTTGCCCCCAATGAGGTGAACGAATTAAAGATCGGCTACTCCCGATACGTTGTCCAAGCGTTGCCAAACTTTGCCGGACAACCCATTTCTCAGCAGGTGGGCGTTCCGGGTGTCTTCAACCCTGCGGACCCGATTGGGACAGGCGGCATGGTGAATATTTCGATTGCAGGATTGGCGCCGCTCGGCACAACCGACTGGTTTCCAGAGTTTCTGAACGAAAACAATTATCAATTTGTCGATTCGTTCAGCGTGCTTCATGATCAGCACTCGATGAAATTTGGCGTGGACCTGAAGCGGCGCGAGCACGGCTTCTTCCAGACACAGGACGAACGAGGAGATTACGTTTTCGACCAACAGTTCACGGACAATCTGGTGGACAACACGGGAGGTAGCCCGCTCGCCAGTTTTCTGCTTGGTTATCCCATTTCCGCTTTTCGTGACGGACAACAAGGGCCGTTCGGCATGCGCTGGTACGAATTGAGCGGTTACGCAATGGACGATTATCGTATTACTCCTACCCTGACTCTCAACTTAGGGCTGCGGTACGACGTGTTCACGCCGTTAGTTGAGGAGCACGACCGAATTGCCAATTTTGATTTCGCAACAGGCGAGTTTATTTCGCCACAAACACCGGGATTCGGCCGCACGGCTGGTGTGCAAACGCAATTCCATAACTTTGCGCCACGGGTCGGGGTGGCCTGGAATCCGGGTCGCGGGAAAACGGTGATTCGGTCGGCGTTTGGGATCTTCTACGATCAGCAGGCGGATCAAAACGATGCCGAACTGGCCTACAACCCGACCGGTTTGTATTTCAGCCAGAACATCAACAATGCGCCAACCACCCTAACTGTGCGGCTATCAACAGGGCTCCCTACTCCGACCTATCCTTCGTTAGACGAACCCTCCGGGCGAGCGAGCGCTCAGGCGTTCAATGATGAAACCACGTATATCGAAGAGTGGAACTTCGACATCGAGCGGACCTTGATGAAGGACTCTCTGCTGCAAGTAGCGTATGTCGGTACGCGCGGTGTGCATTTGGCATCTCTGAGCAATCAGAACCAACCCTATCAGCCGCTCGATTCAAACTTCGGCGCGGCGCCGAACTACGGCCGGCCCTATTTCGACACTCTTCCGGACATCGGCCCAATCAGAACCTTGAACAATTACTTCAATTCCATCTCGAATGCGCTGGAAGTGAAATTCGAAAAGCGAATTTCGAAGAGCTGGAGCATGCTGGATGCCTATACCTGGCAACATACGATCGGGCAGACCGAAGAGGACGAATATCTAGAACCTCAGAACACGCACGATCTCGCTGCGGAGCGTGGCGACAATGGTCCCGATTACCGCCATCAGTTCACCTCCGCGTTGACTTATGATCTGCCGTTCGGGCCCGGACAGCAGTTCTTGACCGGCAACGGACCAATGCGCTGGCTGGTCGGCGGCTGGCAGCTCAACGGTCTCATTGCACTTTATTCAGGGCAGGCGTTTACACCGCAGCTGTCTTACGACCCAACGAATACCGGTTCGGGCGCGCCGCGTCCTGATCTTATCGGCAACCCGTATGATTTTTCGAATGCCGAAAGTGCCGGCTGTCCGTCCAATCAGCAGACGATCCAATGCTGGTACAATCCGGCGGCTTTTGCGATTACCGCGCTAGCGCCTGACCAAACATTTGCACACATGTTCGGGGATGCAGGCCGGGGCACTTTGCGAAGCCCCGCGCAATATAACGTCGATGCGTCTCTCTTTAAGAACTTTGTGATTCGCGAAGACTTCAACCTTCAATTTCGGGCTGAGGCGTTTAACCTCTTCAATACACCGCAGTTCGGCATTCCGGCGGCGACTGTCGACGTGGTTGGAGTAGCCGGGTCAATTACGAATACGATTAACAGCTCCAGGCAAATTCAGCTTGCCCTGAAGCTGAACTTCTGATGCCGGCTTCCAAAACTAAGGTCTATGACGCACTGATCGTAGGATCAGGCGCAAGCGGCGGATGGGTAGCGAAGGAACTCGCCGAAGCAGGCATGAACGTTCTGATGCTCGAAGCAGGTCCGCCTCGCATTCCCGCGCGAGACTTCACTGAGCACACTTGGCCGTACCAGGTTCGCTATCGCGGATTCGGAGACGAACGAAGACTGCTGGCTGAGCAGCCGATTCAGCGCCTCTGCTACGCCTGCGACGAATATAGTCACCAATTTTTTGTCAATGACAACGAGCATCCGTATACGTTTCCGCCTGACAAGCCGTTCATGTGGATACGTGGGCGTCAGGTCGGCGGCAAGACGTTTTGCTGGGCGCGCGAAAGTTATCGCTACAGCGACTACGAGTTCAAGGCAGCGCAGCGGGACGGATACGAGCAGGATTGGCCGTTCGACTATCGCGAGTTAGAACCTTTTTACGATTACGTGGAAAGTTACATCGGAGTGAGCGCGTCGCAGGAAGCGCTTCCGCAGATGCCCGATGGCAAATTCCTTCCGCCGATGAATCTGTCCTGCGGAGAGATTCTCGCCAAGCGCATCATCGAAAAACAGTTTGGGTGGCGCGTGATGCCCGATCGGGTAGCTAACCTCACCGTTCCGCATAATGGTCGCCCGGCATGCCACTACTGCGATGAGTGCCAGCGCGGCTGCTTCACTGCATCGTATTTTAATAGTCCTTCAGTCACGTTGCCGGCCGCAGCGCGAACCGGAAGGTTCACTTTACGGAGTGATTCCATCGTCAGCCAGCTCATCGTGAACCCCGAGGGGTCGGCCGAAGGCGTTCACTATATTGATCGCCTCAGTAAGGCTTACAACGAAGCGCGGGCCCACATTATCGTGCTCGCGGCGGCTACTCTGGAATCGACCCGGATTCTGCTCAACTCACAGTCGAATCGGTTTCCCAAGGGTGTGGGCAATTCGAACGGCGTTCTAGGGCATTACCTGATGGACCACTTCACGGTGGAAGGCGCCGCGGGTGAAATCCCGTCTCTCAAGAGCGATAAGCGGGAGCCGATCGGAAATCCTTGCGGCTACTTGATTGCCAAATACTCGAACATTGACGGCTATCAGAACAAAGATTTTTTGCGTGGATACCGATTTGACGGAGCCGCGAGCCAGCAGCTCTATGACCAAGCTTTCTCTTTGCCCGGATTTGGCGAGGAATGGCGCGAAAAGATTCGAACAGAGATCCCATACTCCTTTTCAATCGAGGCGCAAGGCGAGTGTTTACCGCAGTTCGACAATTTTGTCGAACTGGATCCGAAAAAGAAGGACGCCTGGGGAATTCCAGCTCTCAGAATTCATGCCAGTTATGGCGAGAATGAGCACACGATGGCGAAAGCGATGCGACGCGACATCAATGCCATACTCGACGCGATGAAGGTCACGAATCCCGTACCACCGAATGAAGGGTTGAGTATCTTCGGAAAAAACATTCACGAATGTGGAACAGCACGTATGGGCAAGGACCCGAAGAAGAGTGTATTGAACGCATATAACAGGGTGCACGACGTGAAGAACGTGTTCGTAACCGACGGCGCGGCGTTTGTGACACAAGGCTGCTATGAACCGACGTTGACCATCATGGCAATTTCTGTCCGGGCCGCGCACCAGATTGTTGAAGCGAGCAAACGAGGCGAGTTGTGAGCCACCCAGGACTTACCCGGCGAAGCGCCCTGGTGACAATCGGGCAAGCGGCTGTTGCCTCGAGCGTCGTCCGTGCGCTGACGGCTGAGACCAACGCGGCACTTCAACTCCCTCCAGGTGTTTATTTAGCCTCCAGCGATCACTTGGGGCACGCGCTCATGTCCTCCGAGCGCTATCATCGCATTCCCCTGGGCTGCCCGACTGACTACATCCGTCCGCGAACCGGACCGTACTCGCCGCTCTTTTTCAACCAATCGGAGTTCCACATAATATCCCGGTTGGTTGACCTCATGCTGGGAACGCCGACCGCTTCGGACAACAATTCGCAAGCAGAGTCGTGCAAAGAAGTGGCGGAGTGGATCGATCTCCGAGTGGCAACTGCCGCCGCTGTTCGCCAAGCCGCGCGTCAACTGGACCCGCTTTGCCGAACTCTGGCTATCGCTTACCTCGGCGCTCCGCGTGTACAGGAATCGGAACACTTTATTGCGGAAAGCACCTGCCGGGACGGACTGGAGTGGCTCGCGAGCGCAGCGGTCTCTCGACGCGCGAATGGATTCTTGTCTCTACCGCTAGAGCAGCAAATCGCCGTGCTCACTTCGATTAGCGATGGGCGTCCAGACAAGCAGACCGAAGACGCAGGAACGAAGTTCTTCGCCTATCTTAAAGCCGAGACCATTCGTGGTTACTACACGTCGCAAGCTGGTTTGCATGAACTCGACTTCAAGGGAAACAGCTTCTACGCCCGTTCGCCCGGCTGTGATCGGCCTGTGAGATCCACATAACATGCTCGCAGATCGAAGAAGTTTTCTGACGACACTGCTGGCCGGGAGCTTGACCGTTACCAAGGGTCACGCACAACAAACGGCGGATGCAAATAAGGTGCGGCGGCTGGCCTGTAACTCGTGGCCGTTTCGCGCATACTTCGACACTCCGCAAATGCACGAATATCGAAATCCCAAGTATCCGCTGTTGACTCAGGCTGAGTTCCCTGAGTTTCTCGCTGACCATTTCGGGATTCACAACGTCGAGTTTCTGTCCCAACACTTTGCCAATACAGATGCTGGAACCATCGACGGAGTCAAACGCGGCTTACAGAAAGCGCAATCCCGCTGTTGTAATTTGATGGGCGTTGAATTTACAGGTGGAGTATTTGCACCGGCTGCGGACCGCGCTGCAAACGCGAAGGAAGCTGAACGTTGGGCGCACGTCGCGGTGGCGCTTGGTTCCCCGAGCATGACAATCGCTCTAACTGGAGATGAGCCAGTTGATGCGCACACGGCTGCTCATAATCTTTTGCCGGCTGTAACTGCGGCTCAGAAACGTGGAATCACAGTCTTGTTCCACAATGACGACATGCGGCGCGAGTCGGCAGAGATTTTAACGGCCGTCGTCCAAGAGCTGGGCCGTGATCGAGCGGGAACCTGCCCGGATTTCGGTAACTTCGCGACTAAGTCGGCCGTCTACGCCCTCAGTCAGCTTCGCATGCTGGCGCCTTACGCGAAAAACATCTGCCATTCCAAGGACGGCATTGCAGACAACGGTAAGTTTTATGCCGACGATTTCCGCGCCTCAATGAACGTGATGCGTGAAAGCGGGTTTTCAGGGGTTTATTCTTTGGAGTTTGAAGGACTAGGAGATCCGATTGACGGCGTTCGCAAGCTGATGAAGGTAACGACGGAATAATTTTAATTGGAAGGATATGATTTTCCGAGCAGTCGGCTCGACATATAAGAGTCCCGGTTTAGAACCGCCGAGAAATAACGCGTTTACGTCAGCTTGTGCGCTGCTCTTTTTTGCACGCGAAGCGCGCCGGATGTGTAATCAGCATCTGTTTAGATTGATGATCTAAGGTCGCAATAAACCCAGGCGAGAAATAGCAAACAATCTTCACGTTCGAAAATGCTAGGCTACGGCTTTGGAGGCCGTTGCCTGTGCCCACAGCAAAGAAGAAGCGCGGCTCGCCCAAATCGGTGCTGCGGATTCCTGATCTTGCTCACTCTAAATCAGCAGTATTGAACAGCCTCGGATCTGAAAGTTGGCACCGCACATATGATCACGCCATTGACAAGTTCATCGAGTGGTATTGCTCAGAACCACGCCTGGCGTTTAACCGCACAGTAGTTTTAAGATACCGGATTTACCTTGAGCAGCTCCGGTATGCACCATCGACAATCAATCTCCATTTGGCTGCCGTTCGCAGGCTCGCGTTCGAAGCTGCGGATACCGGCCTGCTCAGTCCCGAGCTTGCCGCCGGCATTGCCCGTGTGAAGGGAGTTAAGCGACTCGGTACGCGCATGGGTAATTGGCTTTCAGCTACTCAGGGCAAGAGCTTAGCTGAAGCTTTCGTTGCGGATTCCACACGCGGCCTGCGCAACAGGGCGATGCTCGCCGTTTTGATCGGCTGCGGTTTACGACGGGCTGAATTGCTGAACTTGAGATTCGAAGATCTGCAAGTCCGCGAGGAGCATTGGGTTATAGCGGACTTAAGCGGCAAGGGCGGTCACATTCGGACAGTACCTGTTCCCGCACGGGTGAAGAGCTCAGTCGATTGCTGGGCAGCTAGCGCCGGCTTGTCCACGGGTCGTGTGTTTCGAGCGATCGACCGATTCGGACGGGTGTGGGGCGAGGGACTGACCGACAAAGTCGTCTGGCTTATCGTCAGGGAAGCCGCGTTGAAGATAGGAGTTCCTCAATTAGCGCCGCACGAGCTTCGAAGGACCTGCGCCACGTTGTGTTATCTCGGAGGTGGCGAGCTGGAACAGATTCAGTTCCTGCTCGGTCACGTCTCCGTTCAAACTACTGAGCGATACCTAGGTTGCAAACAGAAGCTGAAAGAAGCCGTCAACGATCGGCAATTCCGCCGTTGCATCCTGCTCTGAGATCGAGAATGGCTCCGGGCACACCGTTAGGATCCATGATTCGACTCCGTCCATGAGTCCGGGAGGGAGGCTTATGAGTTCTGGCCAGTTCTTGTAGGCTTGCCCGATCTGCGTTTCACCTTGACCTTTTCCGGCCGCTGCACGGCGCAAGCACTGACCAGATCTTTAACTGATTCGTAGATTTCGTTCCGGCATTAATCGTGACAGGCAACCTTGTGATTTCATGAAATGGGCGGCTGGTGCCCTCCGGGTGATTGAATGTGGCATAAGAAAGCGCGTTGATCCTCCCCGAAAGCGAGACTTACGGGCCGCCTTTCGGTGAGGCGAGGGTCAGATCGATAGCAGCGTCCCTGAAAACAAAGTCGGGGGCTGCGAATTCTTCAACCCAGAACCTGGTTGGGCGACCCGTGTTCCCCAATTCATCGTGGGATGTCAACCCTCACCGTTCTCATGTTCCGGGTCTCCTTCGGTCTGGAGATTGCGATCGAGTCGGCGACCGTACTCGCGATCTGTGCCTGAAGCCCCGGGGTTGTCACGTTGGATGCATTAGAACCGCCCAGCGCCGACCAAATTTATTGCCCTCGAGCTACTCTTGCCTAGTATCCGACGAATCTTGGCCCTCTTCCGATGTACTCACTCGCGCGCAGAACATCAAATTGTTCTTGATGGATGTGGACGGCACCCTGACTGACCGTGGCATTTGCCTGATTTCTTCGGGGGTAGCCGAAACAAGCGAACAGGTGACAGTTTTAGAGATGAAAGTTTTCGATTCGCACGACGGCCAAGGGCTTTCGCCCGCTGTGGCCAAGCGCGCCGAGGAACTGAGAGTTGCGTTCGTCTATCTGGGCCAGGCTAGTAAAACGGAAGCGTTTGAGGAATGCATGCAGAAGGCTGTGGTCACGGAGCAAGAAGTCGCCTACCTAGGAGATGATTTGCCGGATATTCCATTGGCGAAGCGGGCGGGGTTGGGCATCTGTATTACCAGCGGAGCGCCGGAACTGAAAGCCGTTTGCCATTACGACGCGCCGGCTTGGATGCGATTTGGCATCGGGGAAGTAGCGTATCGCGTCACTCTCTGTAGAGCAGCTTGTAGCAGCTTCCCGCGCGCGAGGACGATTGGCGAGGTGACTTGATTGCGGGAGAGGTCGTTCAACCTCCAGTTCGGGTCACAGAGCACTTGGCCGACAACGCACGTTCCCTACATTGAGAATTCTAAGGTCGCGAAAAACGCGCTTTCAGCGAGTCTGATTTCAGGTGGAAGACTCATAGACCGTTTGCTACCAGCAAATAGTCGGCGTTGGTGCCGATGATTAAACATCGGTGTTTTGAGGAACTTGGTACGCCCGGTAGGATTCGAACCTACGACCTTTTTGCTCCGGAGGCAAATGGTCACGAGGCGTAACTCCTTTATTTGCAGTGAAGGAGTTTCAGATTTCGCGCCTTAGGCCAATTTTGGGCCACCCCGATTTGACAGGGTGAGATGTAGCTCAGAATCACAGTGCGGCTACCGAGCCAGAGCCTTTTTCTGTTCAGCGATCCGGAAGTAATAAGGGAGAGCGGCGGAGTGGGGCCGCTCTCCAGATTGGATCAAAAGGGAACATCATCCAGGCCGGCATCTTCACAGGCTTTCTCGGCGCGATCGAGCTTGCGAATGGATTCGGCACGAATAAACCAGGACCGGACGTTTTTCGTTTCCGGGTTCTTCTTAGAGCTGCCTTTCAGCTCCAGCGTCTGTTCACGACTGCGAAGCGTGCCCTCTACTTCAATGTGAGCGCCTTTCGTGAGCGTGGCAGCGAAATCTCCGAGATTGCCGAAAACCAGAATGCGATGCCACTCGGTTCGTGATTCCCATTCACTCGTTTGTTTGTTTTTCCAGCTCTCCTTTGGTGGCCAGGCTGAGCACCGTGAAATTCGTGCTGTTGTCCTGAGCGGCTTTGACTTCTGCGACTTTCCCGAGAAAACCAATTAAGTTGACTGCGTTCTTGTATATTTGCGATTCTCCTTTTCTCGCCCTTCTGTCGGGCACCCGAAAAGCGAGTGGGTCCGCTCCCCGGGCCAGCGACACAACAGTTTTTCGCGAGGGTCCGGACGACATTATTTGTGAAATGTCAAAAGGCGCTTGCGCCGGCAAATGTCGGACGGAAACCGAAACCCGGAAGGGCTTTAGAACTGAAGAGTGTCGTCCGCCGAGGCGCGGGGCTTTACCCCCGATGCTGTGCCGACCAGAAGGAAGAAAAAGGCATGGGAAGCAGATGCGAACACAGTTAACTGAGGTCGATTCGGAACAGAACATGGCGAAGAGTACAGGACTACTGGACTGCGAGTCCTGACACAGGAGGGCCGGAAACAACAAATATGTTGGTAAGCGGCTACTTCGTAAGCAGCAACTCGTCGAGGGGGTTTTGGACAGGAGAGCGGTGCGACGAAGGTCGCATCCCTATAATAAAGGCTCATTCATCGAGAGCACAACCCTGAGGTCGTACTTCCTTCGGGAACTCGCGTCCGATTAACGCTTCGACCGAGATATTCCTAAACTACTTCGCGACAACAGCGGATCTATCGCTGCATTCTGGTCGCGGAGGCTCTCAAGCGGCCGACGGTCAGTCGATTGACATGGCGATTAGGAGCTCATTGCATACCTTGCATACCCAGGTATATTGAAGAGGTTCAAACAAAGGGCCGAATTACCTACGGGAGACCAGCAGTGAGTGACGATGCGAGTCGGATCTATCGTTTTCCGCGTTAACGATTTGAGGCGTCAAGCCGAGTTTTGGTCAGCGGCGCTAGACTATATTCCGCGTGAGGGAAACAGCGAAGATTTTGTGCTGTTGCACCCGAAAGATGGCAACGGCCCCAACCTTTCTCTCGACCGACATCACTCAGAATTAAACATACCCCCACGCATTCATCTTGACTTGTACACGGACAACCAAGCCGAGGATGTGCGGAGGTTGATAGCTCTGGGTGCAACTGAAGTGCATTGGAGCAAGCGCCCAGCGGATGCGGATTATGTGATTCTTGCCGATCCCGAAGGAATCGATTCTGTGTTGTGGATGTGACCCGCTAGTTGCGTTGAGGTTCGGCAAAGCCGACGGCTTTTGAGCGACGATACGAGAATTAGACGAGCTATGCCCCATAGGTCCGTCCTGACGGCTAAGTGACGTCTGAGAAGAAAATCGAGCCTCGGGCCTTTACGTGACCCTTGGCGACTACACACGGTTAATAGAAGCCAAAGCCGTTCGGTGCGGATTGCGACGCGGCAGGAATAACGGGGATACAATGCTGGACGGCTACTCAGTTTGCTACAACCCGACTTGTCGAGGATTGAAGGAACAGTCGAAAATACAGCGTTTCAGGAAGGGCTATGGCGTTTCGTTCAGTCTCCGAGTCCGCTCACGAAAACCAGATAATTCGCCTCCCGAATTAGCTAAGTACCACCAAGTCGGTAATAAAAACAGGCGTGTTATTCATTTTGAAAAGCGTGTGCGGGCGGGCTTCAACGATAAACATTACGAAAGCCAGCCGGCGTGAGACGCAAGCAGCGACGAAAAGCTGCGCTGAAATGACTCTTGCTTGAAAAACCCACTTGCTTCGCGATGTTGGAGGCGGGCCAGTCCGTGTTTCGCAGCAAGGCCGCTGCCCGATTCATGCGGATTCTAGTTACAAAACCATGTGGTGTTTCGCCGGTAGCAGACTTGAAGAGCCTTGCGAAATGGAAGGAACTGACATGGGCGACGGATGCCAAGTCGTCGAGACTAAGTGCGCCCGATATGTTGGCCTCAACGTAGTCCCTCACTGCTTGAACCTTGCGAGGACTCAGCGCGGGCTTTGCAGGTATTTCGCGAATGCGGATTGCGCAATAGTGTCGCAACAAATGAACTGTGAGGAAGCGGGCAGCTGAATCCGCCAACAGGTGGCTCCAGGTTTGTGGGTACTTGAGTTCCTCCGCCAGAGCGCGAACCACCTGTTCGACAAGGGGATCTTTTTGGGAAAAGCCGTCGAGAATTTCGATTCGATGCGGGTCGCAATTGGCGGCTTCGCCGCCGATGCTACAAAAGAGAGCCGCATCAATACAGACGTGGGTCGTCTCAATTGGGCCGTTCTCAGGGCTGTCCCAACGGACTTCAGTGCTCGTCCCTGGTGACGTGATGGCCAGGTCGCCCGGCCCGCTCATCGCACTTTGCCAACCGCTCTTTCGGTGGACTTCGATTTTCCGCGGGACGCCATTGTTCGTCACAACTAACCAAGGATCAGGTGTTCCTGGAATCCAGACATGATGCCGACCAGAGGGCTCAAGCCGGCATCGAACGGTCAACGGTCCCCAATCGAGGCCCACGCTCGTGAGAACCGAGCGACCAACCAAGAACTGCTCCATCTGCTGTGAGGTTGTTTCGTGGGAAATATTGCAATTCATACCTGTCTCGTCGCCCGCTTGCGATCGCCATTATTTGGTGACTCTTTCAGGATAATGACTGCGCACGCAATAAAAGCAAGATTCCGACCTGGTCAGCAAGCAAACGCTCTGCCACTCTTTGTACGGTCTTAAGTTGGAGCCCCGATTCGATGGAGATGATGCGAAGCGGGACTCCATCATAGGCAGCAATGCAGGGAAGCACGAGCCACTTCCGAAACGTCAAGGTCCTGAAGAGAGCCGCAGACATTTTTTTGTCAAAAGGAGGACCGCAAACTTACCTCTCTCGATTCGACACATTTCGGACCGTCTCGAAATTCAAGATCTTCTAACCCGATACTGCTATGCGGTTGACGATCGTGCTTGGGACATCTACCGGCAACTTTTCACTCCCGATGCTGTGATTGACGACACGGTCACCGGAGGTATCAAAAGCGGCGTTGAGGAACACATTGCCTACATGAGGAAGGCCTTGTCGAAAGTTTTGATATCACAGCATGCGATTTCGACCATTCTCGTCCAGCTAAATGACAATGAGGCCGGAGTGCGTGCCCATTGCTCGTGCCCGATGCTAGTGGATCTCGGAGAATCGAAAAAACACGTGTTCTTCCAAGGGTTGTGGTATCGCAACACCCTCGTGCATACTCGCGAGGGCTGGAAAATCGCCCATTTAGTTGAAGAGGGGTATTGGACATACAACATGCCGCCCCATTTCACGTTCTAGCGCTTTCAATTCCATAAATCACGCTCGTTGATTCTGAATTTGGACGGCAGACGATGGACTACTCGAAGCAAACGTCCAGGCAAAGGGAGGAAACACATGACGACGAAACCTACGAAGATTGCCGGGGCGATGGTTCTTCTTTTGGCGTTCACTGCATCCGGGTTGTTAGCCGTGCAACAGCGTACCGCCGCATCCGCCGAGACGATCACCTCGGAACCGCGCGATAACGTTTGGTGGAAACACGCGCTCGTGTATGAGGTCTACCCACGCAGCTTTGGGGATTCCAATGGTGACGGCGTCGGTGATTTGAATGGCGTGACAGAACATCTGGATTACCTGCAGCAGCTAGGGGTCGATACTATATGGCTTGCGCCGATCTATCCCTAGCCACAGGTCGATTTTGGGTATGACGTTTCCGATTACGAAGCTGTTGATCCGCAGTATGGTACCCTCGCCGATTTCGATCGTCTGCTTCAACAAACAAAGAAGCATAACGTGCGAATCATTCTGGATATGATCATCCTAAATCACACATCGGACAAGTCTGCATGGTTTGTTGAGAGCGCCTCCTCCAAAACGAATCCTAAGGCCGATTGGTACGTCTGGAGTGATGGAGTCTCCGCAACACGCACGGGTTTGACGGAATTCCAGAAAACCGCTGTTCACACGGGCCCACACGGCAAAGTCGTACCGCCAAACAATTGGATCTCTGCTTTTGGGGGAAGTGCATGGACGTGGGTGCCTGCACGCCAGCAGTTCTACTATCACATGTTTTATGCGCGCAGCCGGATCTGAACTGGCGCAATCCTGAAGTTGAGAAGACAATGTTCTCCGTTATGCGGTTCTGGCTCGACCGCGGCGTATCAGGATTCCGACTTGACGCTATCCCAACTTTGTTTGAAGATGCCCAACTGCGGAACGAGCCGGATTCAAAGAACATCATGGATAGGATTTACACCTGGGGACAACCCGAGGTGCACGACGTGTTGAAACGCCTCAGAGCAATGATAAATACCTATCCCGGACAACCCGTGCTCATCGGTGAACTGCTAGAGCCAACGCTGGATAAGCTCGACGTCTGGTACGGCGGAGCCGCGCACGACGAACTCCAACTTCCAATGAATTACTTCTTCGGCTTTCCGGGCATCACGACAGGATCGATGCTTCCCGGCAAAAACAAGCTCGACCCGGGCTTCTATAGGAAGCAACTGATCGGAATGTCTACCCAACTCCACGGGTCGACACCGTTCCTGTTCTTTGACAATCACGACAATGTGCGTTCCATTGACAGGTTTGGAGATGGCGAGCACGATGCAGAAATCGCCAGAGTGGAGGCTGCACTCCTGCTGACCGCGCCTGGAACCGCGCAGATCTACTACGGAGCCGAGATCGGCATGGTAACGACGACACCGACGCGCCGCGAAGATGTAAAGGATCCGGTAGGGCGTTCGCAGTGGCCGCAGAATAAAGGACGCGACGGTGAACGGACACCCATGCAGTGGAGCCCAGGACCGCAAGCCGGCTTCTCGACCAATCCAAACACGTGGCTCGGGATACCGGCCAGTGCCGTAGCTACAAACGTGCAAACAGAAGAAGTAAATCCCGAGTCCTTACTGAATTGGTATAAGGCGCTCATCTCTTTGCGCCGCTCCTCTCGTGCGATACGAGATGGCGGAGTCATTGTCGTCGACGAGACAAATGCGAATGTGCTTAGCTTCGTACCCACAGCACCGGCAGGTGCGAAGCCTGTTGTGATCGTGCTCAATATGTCCGGCAACCCACAAAATGCCGGCATTGATTTTTCCGCGATGAAGATGCAGCACTGCGCCCCTCACACGCTGCTCGCGAGCCCCGGATTCCAGGCTCCGACAATTTTAAGCCCCACTTTCATTCGCTTGCCCCCATACGCTGTATGGATTGCGGAGATCGACTAGGCTGATCTAGCTAACTAAGATGACCCAAGCCCACCTTTCTGGGGCGGAAATCACGACGGCGCCGGGGGTCACCTTAACAGTGGCAACCCCATTAAACACGCTCCAGCTTCCTAAAACGGAGTTACGACTGGGACTAACTCGCGGCGTACACGCGAGAAGAGGTGCAAACAAGCTACGGCTTTTTTGATAGTAGTAGAACGGTCTACAGCTATGCGCGTCAAATCTGAACCTTATTGCGGATTCCGGCGATGTGAATGGAGCGTTCCGATGGGATGTGAATAAATCGGAGCGAAGCGACGCTGGCACTTGCAATGATGCCTGAGATTATTCACATGAGTCAAGAGTTTGCTGGTTTTTAGCCGGGATGGGGGTGTGGGGCAAGGGAACGGCGTTTGAGTTTCCTTGCCCCACATCAGCAATGTAGAAACCCATTCAGGCAGCTCCTTCGTCCGATTTCCGGCCACGCTTTTTGCGCATCGATTCGCCGCTGAGTTCTATGCGATAGGCGTTATGAACCAAGCGATCGAGGATGCTGTCGGCAATCGTGGGATCGCCGATCTGCTCATGCCAGTGGGCAATCGGCATCTGCGAGGTAAGAATCAGAGAGCGGCGTTGATAGCGGTCATCGCAGATCTCCAGGAAATCGCGGCGCTCGCTATCTTTCAGCGGAGCCATGGCAAAATCGTCGAGCACGAGGACATCGACTCGGGAGAGTTTCAGTAGGACCCGGCCAATGCTGCCGTCTATGTGGGCGACAGCGAGTTCCCGGAACAACTCCGTCGTTCGTTTATGCAGGACGGAGAAGCCATCCCGGCACGCTTTTTGTGCTAGGGCGCAGGCCAGCCAACTTTTGCCGATGCCAGTCGGTCCGATGAAGAGAACGTTCTGATTCTGGCGCACCCATTCACTGGCGGCGAGCGTACGCAGCAGCTTGCGGTCCAGCCCGCGCGGATGCTGATAATCGATGTCTTCCATCACGCCGCGCTCTTTCAGCCGGGCCGATTGCAGGCGCCGTGCGAGCGCGCGATTTTCCCTCCAGAGCCACTGTTGATCCACGAGCATCGCAAAGCGCTCCTCAAAGCTGAGCTGGCTGGCATCGGCGGTTTCTAGTTGCGCACGGAAGGCGTCGGCCATTCCGTGCAGTTTCATGGTGTGTAGTTTTTCAATCGTAGGTTGGTTCAACATAGAAGTCCTTCTAAACGCGGAGTTTGGGCTTACTGCAGCAACGTTGTCGGTGGATCGTAGTAGTCGGCGCCGCGTACGTTCTCATGCCGCGGCCCCGACTTGCCGGATTCCAGATCGAGTGTGGTCTGCCGATCGAGGGAGCGCTTTAGAATCGAACGCAGACTGGAATAGGAGCAGGCTTGCAGTTGCAGCGCGCGCTGGCTGGCCGCCTCGAGCCGCTCATTGGAGTAGGTCTTCGCCAGGCGCAGGATTCCGAGGCAGGCGCGATAACCCATCTCCGGATGCGGCTTGCTGGCAAGGATGGTTCGGATGACTTCGGCGGTGGCGGAGCCCACGGTTTCGCCCCAGTGAATCAGGCGCGAAGGCGTCCACTCTACATGCGCCCGATGGCTCTTCGGCATGTGCTCAGGAACAGTTGTATGGCGGTAGGCCGCCGAGCTGCGCGCATGCGAGGCAATGCGCTTGCCGCCATGGAACACTTCGATGCTGGTTGCGGTGTAACGGGCTTCGAGCTGTTGACCGGCGAGCTGATAGGGAACGCTGTAGTAATGCCGGTCGATCTCGACGTGATAATCGATGTTGGCCCGGACCGTCTTCCATTCGGCCATCACGTAGCGCTGGGCCGGCAAGGGTTGAAGAGCGGGGCGGTCGATGCTTTCGAACAAAGAAGCTCGCGTGCCCTCGCGTTTGCGGAACGGCCGAAGATTCAGGCGTTCGAGCAGTTCCTCAATCGCCTCGTTGAGTTCGGCGACTGCCGAGAACTTGCGATGCCGGAGCGCCGCTAAGATCCACCGCTCCACGACTCCCACGGCATTTTCGACTTTCGCTTTGTCGCGCGGTTTGCGCGGCCTGGCGGGCAGCACAGCAATGCCGTAATGCTGGGCCATTTCGTGATACGTGCGATTGAGATCCGGCTCGTAACGGCACGCGCGCGTGACGGCGGTCCGCGGATTATCGGGCACGAGTAACTTCGTGGTGCCCTGGAAGAAATCGAAGGCACGCACATGACAGTCGATCCAGTTCGCAAGCCCCTGTCCGAGTGCTGCTCGCGCAAAAGTGTACGTGCTGGCGCCGAGTACGGCGACGAAGATCGAGGCGGGCGCAGTTTCGCCGCTTTCGCGATCGTGGATCGGCACGGTGTCGCCTGCCCAGTCCACGAATGTTTTCTCGCCGGCATGGTGCTCCTGCCGCAGGACCACGGCCTGATTCCGATTCCAGCGCTGGTATAACTCGCAGAACCGGCTATAGCTGTAGCCGTCCGGATGAGCTTCACGATATTCTTCCCAGACCAACTGCAGCGTCAGATGCCTGTGAGTCTGAAGCTGGGTATGGATCTGGCTGAAGTCCACGCCCGGCCGTTGCTGAAGGGGCCACACCGGTCGCGTCGGAAACAGGAGTTCGTTTAGCCGCTGCTCGTCGCAATCGTCTGCCAGTGGCCAGCCGAGCCCGATCGCGGCCGCTCTCTCCAGATATCGATGAACGGTTGCCTGACCAATCGAGCAACTGCGGGCGATCTGCTCTTGTCCGAGACCCAGCCCGAACCTGAGACGTAAGACTTCCTTGATTTTGCGCATAGACAACCTCTTCTGGGGCAATCAGCTCCCTCCACCTTCCAGTGGAGAAGGCTGACTCCCGTTGTTGTCCAGCGCCGTCCGCTTTTGATTAACCCTTCTTTAGAAAACTATTCCTGTCATGTGAATATTCATTCCGGACCAGATCGAATTCTTCATCCATTTCGGCCAGGAATCTCTATTCACATCACTCCGGAATCCTTATTCACATCACTCCGGAACGATTATTCACATGCCCCGGAATCCGCATTATCGCAATCGCATAGAGATCGGGTATGAAAGCGGTGCCTATCCAATGCTGTCTCACTCCGCTTTCGCGCAGTCCAGCCTCGGCGGCTCGCAGAACGAGAAGGAGTGTGAACGATGCGAACAACGATAGGCAGGGCCACAGCAATGATTGGGCTTTCTCTGATTCCACCCCAGCGATGTTCATGGTCCCTTCCGCACAGGCTGCCGCTGGCCCGGCCAGTGATCGGCCCAGCAGAGAAACTGCGCTTCAGGCGGAAAGTGAACTCGCACAGGCAATGCGGACCAATGACGCCGATGGCTTCTGCCGCTTACTCGGCCCCGACTGGGCTGTCGTTAACGGTATCGGCAGACTCAGCGACAACGTCGGAGTGAGAGACGCCATCTGTGCAGCGATCAGGGCGGGGACGTTTACGCGAAAGACCTACGAGCCGGATCTTACGAACGCCCGCGTGCGTGTCTACGGCAACATCGCGACCATAACCTTTAACCTCTCGGTCTCAGGCGCGTTAGAGCATAAAGAGTTTTCGGTCAAAGAGGTCCAGACCGACGTTTTGCGGTGGAAGACCGCGCCTGGAAATGTGTCCTGACCCACGAGACCAATGTTCGCGGGACCCTAGTCGAGTAAGGTCAGGATCGACGGTCTCGGTCCCAACGAATATGAGACGGTTCGCGAACGCATCAACGGCCCTCCGCGGGTCGAGCCGATATGCTTCGGCGCAAGGGCATCGGAGGCGGGTCGGTACTCGAAAGTCGGCTGCTCGCCAGTTTTCCGGAATCGGCCGCCAGGCCACCAATTCGCCAGACCATCCCGTTTGCCGGTATAATCTCTTCGCGCGATGCAGCCGAATTTCGAAAGATCGTTCAGCTGCTGGGAGAGTTCCATGCGACTTAAGACAGTGTTGCTGCTCGTCCTTTTCGAAGCCCTGTGGACTGCCGCGGCGATCAAGGTGGATGCGCAGTCTCCTTCCTATCCGGCCATGGCTCCGCTGGCTCAATACCTGATGCCGGAGAACGATGAGATCGCGCTTGCCCGTGATGGCGCGCCGAAAGGCATATCCGATGCCGCGGAAGTGATGGTGTTGACAAAGGACGGATACGTGACTGCGGCGAAGGGAACCAACGGATTTATGTGCATCGTGGAGCGTAGTTGGGCCAACGAAACCACTGCGCCCGACTTCTGGAATCCCAAACTGCGTGCTCCAAACTGTTTTAACGCGGTAGCGGCGACGACTTATGAGCAAATCTACCTGATGAAGACTCGGTTGGTGCTGGAGGGAAAGTCAAGGCAGGAGATCGCGCGGGCAATTGGCGCTGCCATGGACAGTAAAGAACTCCCCGCCCTGGCTGCGGGCGCCATGTGCTACATGATGTCGAAGCAGCAGTACCTGAACGACCAAGGCAAACGCTGGCATCCGCACCTGATGTTTTTTGTTGCCGGCGATGCGGGGAAGAGCTGGGGGGCCGATGCGCCCGGCTCGCCGCTCCTATCGACGTATGTTCCTCAAGCGCGAGTGACGATTTTTATGATGACCGTGCCGCACTGGTCCGATGGGACTCCGGATACGATCGAAGGGCACTGATTCCCTAAATCGGCGCTTGATACTCCCCTGTTGTGCTCAAAACTTCACAGATCGATTCATCGACTTCTTCACTGTTCCACCCGGCATCGATTCCGATGCGGGGGCCGCGAATGTCTTTCTTTTCGAGTAGTCGGGCACTGCGTTAGCGAGGCGATCCCACCGAATCGATCACCAGCATCTCGAAATCCTCAGCGTGATTTTCATTCGAATTGGTTGAGATCAGTGTCGGGTGCAGGATGACCGAGTACTCGGCACATGGCAACGATCTGGCCCTTGTGATGAAAGGCATGAGTCAGAACATGGTGAAGGACGAGTGCAGGAGTACGCGCGGTGGTGTCTCCATCGGGGAAATGAAGTTCTTTAGTGCTGTTGAGTTCCTGGTCGGTCAACCCCGATAAATAGGCGAGGGTGTGTCCGCTGACTTCCTGCTTGAAGAGTTTCGCATCGACAACCCCTGGACATTCGGCAGGGTTGCGATCGACATGCGGGAATTGCTGGAGCGTTTGGATCCAGAAGCTTTCACAGTTGAAAATATGAACCACCTGCTCGCGCAAGGTTGGGAAACCAAATGCTGGCAACACCCTCACATAATCTTCCGGGGAGATCGCCGACAGGTGATTCAGCAACAAACCGAGGCTGGCGTGCGTCCAGCTGTGGAACTTACGAACACCGTCGAGTGTGAACACCGGATTCTCCTTCGCAGTCATCACCGGGTTGTGGAACCTCAGAACGCACCTTTCAACGAGCTCGCATCTCCTTCGTGCCTCCATGGGCGAGATCGCAATGACGGAGATTCGATTGGAATATCTGCTCGGCTTCCGCAAACAAGGAAGCGATCAGTCGAACATCCAAATCCTCGAATGTTCTGAAACTGAAGTTATTGCGGCCAAGTCTCACCTCGCCCAGCTTGCCGGAATAGCGCTGGATCAGAGATGCTTCGTCTTTCATCACCGACAGATACACGCTGATATAGTTCTTTTGCAGTGCAACACCCACTGCAGGCCAATCCACGTATTGCCCGTTTCGAGCTACATATTGAAACTTCCCGTACCCGATCATCTTGAATCGCATTCCTGGCTCCCCTGCGGGCGTTCCGCGATGAAAGTATCGCTTGAGTCCGGGTGCGGATCTTCTGATGAGCTGGTCCAGTTTTTGAAGATCGCTCTTTCGTTTGAGGTCGAAGTCCATATATTCTTTCAGGCTGTCTACGTCCACGCGGAACATGTGTTTCTCCTTCTTCAGCGCCGGTACATCGAATGCGACTTCCTGTCGCCCGGATTGTTTGCAACTTCAGTGTGAATGGTTGGTGAAAGAGGTTGAGCAAAAAGTATTCACGGCAATAGACGAACGATCTCACGCCTGCATGTCCGGAGATGGTGTCGTGCTCTGCGCCGCCTTGGCGAGCGACATGGCCCCGGAGAAGATCGCGACCACGAGCGTAGCGAGGCCCGCAAAATCGATTATTTTTTGTTTCTCTCCCGCATGCTCTTCGCGTAAACGATCGGCAATCGCCTTCTCCCATTCTGTCGAAGGCCGCACACAGCGCATGCTGAAAGTCGGGATCTGCCAGAGAAAGTTCCAAAGCCAAGTTGGTTACCGGGCAACCCAGAACGGCGCGGTCGCCGATACTCCTGGCCACATCGTCGAAGACAGACAGTATTCCTTGTGAAACGGACGCCGCCTTTCGCAGTGGCTCAATCCAGGTTTCGGCAAGATGCTTTCCCGGCAGCGCTTTCTCGCCTCAGGATAAACCGTTCCCGTCATTCGGTATAAATCCGGATATCCATCGTTTATCGGGGTTCGAACATCACGGTGCTCCAAATGACGCATCGCGTCTCTGCGCTGACCCCGTAAAGCACCGCGATGCGTTCCGCAAAGTGAGCTTTTGTGTCCAGATTCCCGTCCAGGTTGTAATCGTCTTCGATTCCCGAGCCCAAACCCGGCCTGGCCGGTGTGACGTGATCGTGACTCAAAACACAAAAGATTTCCCGGACGAAGCCGTTTCTCCGTACGGGATCGACGTTCAGCATCCTGACGAATTTCTCTGCAACTGCCGAGTATCAGGATACCTCGACAAGCGTCGGCCTGGTGGCCACCGCTTCTGAACTTAAACAATTCTCCGCTCTGCTTTAATGTCCAGCTCTATCGTCGGGTATGCAGTTCCGCCAGCTTGGAGAAGATCAGAACCGCATGCGCGGTTGTCCGTTAATTCTTGAAGCTGTCGGTGTTGGGTGACCGACGGAGGCCGGTTTGGCTGTTTGCCAGTAGCAGACGTCCGGAAACATCTCTGAGTAGCTTAAATGCCTTTGACTTAAGTGATTTTGGTACGCCCGGTAGGATTCGAACCTACGACCTTTTGCTCCGGAGGCAAACGCTCTATCCAGGCTGAGCTACGGGCGCATGATCGGACTAACGCTTGCTGGCGAGTGTTGTGCGGGAGCTTGCTCCATGCAACCGGGCTGCCGCATTGCCGGGCGATAGCAGTTCTTCGATATGCTGCCGGATCGCATCTTCCTTCATCAATTTGTCCCAGGTCTCGTCTTCGCGCGCGGGTGTCTGGTAATGAATATATCCTTTGCGGTCAATCAATACCATTTGTGGCACGACGAAATAATCGGAGGTCCAGCCCATGAACGAAACAACCGCGTTCCGTGAAGCCCATCCGACTGGAAAATTCGTCTGAAAATCTCTGCTGAAGTTCTCGACTTTCAGGTCTGCATTATCGTTCACGGCAACATCGATCGCCTGGAAGCCGCGTGGACCATACTCCTGCTGCAGCTTCTCCAGCATCTTGGCTTCGGCCTGACAGTGCGGGCATGTGGTCCAGATAAAAGAGAGCGCGACGACCTTCCCCCGCAATTCACTCAAGAGCTTCTGCCCTTGCCCAGGCACGTTAAACGCGAATTCCGGCGCTTTACGCGGCGTGCTCGTATCCGCTGCTATCGATACGCTCGCGACCAGCGCGGCAGTTGCAAGTGAGACCAAGACTGTCTTCAACGCGATCTCCTAAAAATAGTTTAGCCTAGCTACTGCCGCTGCCGCTGTCCAACATCTCATCGTGCGGCTCTGATGCGAAAAGATATTCGGAGCGCACTCTGCGCGGGTGCAGCCGCTCTCAAGCGATTCCATTCGTCCGCATCCTTGAGCCCCTCTACGCTCGACACCGTGTCTCCCAACAGGCGCGTGACGAAATATCCGTTGTCCCCGGTCCCGGCCACCGCATTCTGCCGGGTCATCGATACATCGCAGTGCTTCCATTTAGAATGCAGGATCTTTCCATAAGCAACAAAAAAAGCTGTCGCTTCCGATTCGGAATCCCACTCCGAAACATATTCGAGCACCGGCGTGTGTTGCTTCCCGACTTCAAGAATTTTGAAGTCACCTCCCAAGGCGTGCGGCGCCAGCTCGTCGGCCTTCGCCTGACCTAAATACTGCTGCAACAGCATTTGGTGATCGAATTCGCCGACAGATCCCTCGGTGAGCTCCTTTTGCTGATTGAACAAAAGCCTCGGCAATTCGGGTTTAGCCGGCTTGCGGTGCGTGAAGTAGCGCTCGGGATGCAAGATTTGCGATGAATCGACCGGCGGATCGGCGAACACGGCCGAAAACGCCCGCTTGCCCATCTTCTTGTACACCGCGTCGAAGAACAGAGTACCTTCGGTATACGGAAACAGCAGCGACTGCTGGATGTACAGTGGCGATGACTTGAGAATCGGGTAGTCTGCCATGGACGCATCGCTCGAATCGGCGACGCTATTCAGCATCTGAGGTGTCGGCGCGGGGGATTGGCCGGCTATTTTCAAGTCGTAGGCAACCATCAGCCAGGAAGCCTGGCCCTCCACCACGGCGGTGTGCGCGAGGTTTTCATCGTCGTTGGCCGGCGTCTCGTCCATGAACTTATCGAGATTGAAATGCTGGTCTGCTAAGGCATGCGCCAGTTCGTGTGCCAGCGTGGTGGTCTCGTCTTGAAAAGAAGAATCGTTCAGAAGAAACAGTTTCTTTTCGTCATAGTCGTAGAACGCAGCGGCCTGTTCTGTCAGCAAATCGATTGTCGATTTCCGGAGATCGAAATCCTGAGGGACCAGGCCGAACATCTTCAGCGCAAGCTCGTCGGCGTAAATTTCCTCCGGCTTCAGCGTTTTCTTGATTCGTTTGGCGAGGAAGTGCCGCAACTGCCCTTTCGTGATGCGCCCGTACGGTACCGGATGTTCTTCGGAAAGCCCCGTGATTTCGGAGAGCGTCTTCACAATGGAATTGATCTGGCTGAAAACCGGATCGTCGGCTTTGGGGCGCGCCAGCACCAGGCACAACGATGAACAAGCGATGGAAAGGTAGGCGGCGAATCGGCGCAACATTCACGAGTGCCGGATAACGGCTATCTCTAGACTACTGGACCAGAAGAGCACTGCTATTCTGAAAGCGCTCTCCCGCCCTTGTAATCCATGGATTTTCTTGCAGGTCTCAATCCACAGCAACGCGAAGCCGTGGAGCACGTCGAAGGTCCGCTTCTGCTCCTGGCCGGCGCCGGCAGCGGGAAGACTCGCGTGATCACGCATCGCATCGCCCACCTCATCGAGGTTCATCGCATTCCCGGTCCAGGGGTCCTCGCTGTCACCTTCACGAACAAAGCCGCCGATGAAATGCGACAGCGGGTTCTCAATCTACTTACCGATACGACCGCTTCACGATCGCCGCTCGTCTCTACCTTCCACTCGTTCTGCGTGCGCCTGTTGCGGCGCGATGGCGGTTTCCTCGCCGACGTGCGGCCCGGGTTTACGCGCCAGTTCACGATCTACGACGATGACGACCAGCTCGCCTTGATCAAATCTATTTACAAGCAGCTCGGATTAGATGACAAATTCATGCAGTATCGCGCGGCGCTTTCACGAATAAGCCACGCTAAGAACCACAACGAAACACCACAGGATTGGTTCAAAGCGGCAACCGATCCAAAACTCACGCGCCTGGCCAAAATCTACGAAGTCTATGAAGAGCGCCTGCGGCAAGCGAATGCCCTCGATTTCGACGATTTGCTGCTCGAATCCGTGCGGCTGCTTCAACATGATGAAGCGTTGCGCCGCCTCTATAATCAGCGGTTCGAATTCGTCATGATTGACGAGTATCAGGACACCAATCGCAGCCAGTATGAGCTGATGCGTCTGTTGACTGAAATGCGGCAGAATGTTTCGGTCGTCGGAGATGAAGACCAGTCGATCTATGGCTGGCGCGGCGCCGACATCCGCAACATTCTCGATTTCGAGCGTGACTACCCAACCACCGTCGTCATCCGGCTCGAACAGAATTATCGCTCCACCAAGAATATTCTCGAAGCCGCCAGCGCGGTGGTCGCGAATAATAAAGAACGTAAAGGGAAATGGCTTTGGACCGACTCCGATTCGGGGCCCAAGATCGGCTACTATGAAGCGCCTGACGGGGAGAACGAGGCGCTCTTCATCGCGGACACGATAGAAAAGGTGCTCGCCAAGGCTCCCATGGAGCGCGTTGCGGTTCTGTATCGAACAAATTTTCAGTCGCGGCAGATTGAAGAGGCGCTGCGGCGTTACGGGCGTAAGTACCTGGTTGTGGGTGGCTTCAGCTTCTATCAGCGCGCGGAAGTCAAAGACGCTCTCTCCTATTTGAAAATGCTGCTCAGTCCACAGGATTCGATCAGCTTGCTGCGAATCATCAACACTCCGGCGCGGGGCATCGGCAAGGGGACCATTGAACAGATCGAGCAGTATGCGCTCGAGCGCGGCATGAGCTTATGGAATGCCCTGCCGAAAATGATCGATGATAAAGTCTTGCCGGCCAGAGCGGAATCGGCTGTCAAATCGTTTGTGGCGCTGATCGATGAGCTTCGGGAGAGCGCGGAGAACAAGCCCGTTCAGGAGATCCTGCGCGACATTCTCGAGAAAAGCGGCTATCAGGCCATGCTGAAGAATGACGCCTCGGCCGATTCGGAATCGCGGCTGGGAAATTTGGAAGAACTCGTCAACGCCGCGGCGGAGGCGGCCGAGAGAGGCGAAAGCGCATCCGAGTTTCTGGATCACGCCGCCCTGGTCTCCGATGCCGACAGCGTCGATGAGCGTGCGCCCGTCTCGTTGCTGACCATGCACAACGCCAAAGGCCTCGAGTTCACGAACGTCTTTATCGCAGGCCTCGAGGAAGGCATATTCCCGCACAGCCGCTCGCTCGATTCGGAAGCCGCAATGGAGGAAGAACGGCGGCTCTGTTACGTCGGCATGACGCGCGCTGAGAAACGCTTATATCTGACCTGGGCGCGCTATCGCCGAAGATACGGGGGCTCGCAGCCGGAAGTCTGTCTGCCTTCCCGTTTTCTTTCCGAGGTTCCACCCAGCCTTCGCGAACGGTTATCTCCTTACAAGCAGCGGTACACAGAAGAGGTCGATCTGTTTTCCGAACAGCACGACGTGCGCGAATCCGTGAAGCGGAACCTTTATACCGGTCGCACCTACAATTCCGTGGATAACATTTCGCAATTCTTCGCGGAACGCGGCATGCCGCCGCCCTCCGGTTTCACGCGCCGTCCAGAAGCACCAAACACCAAGCTCAATGCGGCACCCGCGAATACACCCGTTCCACCGGCCAAACCGGCGCCGCCACTTACGACACCACGTCCCGCAAGCGGCTTTCGCGCAGCCGGGGCCGGTCGGAGTGCGAAGGCGGGAGCGGTCGTTCACCATCCTAAATATGGGCGTGGCACGGTCCTTCGTCGCGAGGGCGATGGCGATGATGCGAAACTAACAATTAGTTTCCCGGGATACGGGCTAAGAAAAATCGTCGAGAAGTTTGCCGGAATAAAAATCGAAGAATGAACACCAAGCACGTAGAAGACAGAACAGAACGCAAGCGGTTGAAGCGCCAGGCGCGCAAGAAAGCCGCGCCGAAGGCGAAGCGCGCATCAGGCGAAGCGCGCGGATCGAATAAACGGAAAGTGAAGAAGATTGCCAAGGGTCAGCGCAAACGCTAAGCCGCGGCAAATGCCTTTCTAGGCCCGGCGTGCTCCCGTTCTGCCTTGCTGCAGAAAGATACCCGGTGTGGACAGGCGGAATCCCACGCGTTCCATGGCGCTCTGGATGTACTGGTTCTTCATAAACCAGCGCCATACATCGCCGGTCAGCAGGTTTTCAGCGCTCAGCAGCGATATTCCCAGATCGATCCCGACGACATCCTGATTGACCCACAGCTTGCGATCCTGCCAGTTGGGATTGAACGCGTCGGTGAATCCGTAGCGTTGGTAGATCTTTTCGCCGTAGACGCTGTGCATCTCGCGCAGCACGGGCAGACAAATCTCCTGTGCGAACATCAGGGACCCCGCCGCCGCGCAGGGTACGAGCGTGCCGTTGATCGGTCCGGCATAGGGGGGGCCGCCCCAGACAACATAGCCGCTCTGGCTGTCGGAAACGGTGATGCCCCACATATTTGGTCCGTAATCGGAATACCGCGATTGCAGACTGATGCAGAAGTCGCGATGCGCGTAGGTCGCGATCTGTGAGTTGCGGAAATAGTCCTTGTACGATGGATCGCCGTCCTGCTGGTGCCGAAAATCGACCCATGCATGCGAGAACTGATGCGTGAACAGCGGCCCTCCGCTGATGAACGTCCACTGGCCATAATGAACCTCGGTCCGGAGCCACGCGTACCAACTTTCGGCCGGTATCGGATGCCGCGCCGACCCAATCGAGAGCAGATACAGCACAGACGCTTCGCTATAGGTACTCCAGCGCGTAGGAAGAAATCCGGAGCCGGGGAGCGAACCCATGGATAACAGCAGCGGATTCCCTGCCAGCATCCAGGCGAAATCCACTCGATCGAAGATCTGATGCGCCAGCATCTGAATCTCACGATCCGTGGAGAAATAGCCGGCCGCGGTCAGCACTCCGCAAAGGAACCACGCACTATCCACACTCGACAGTTCCGACCCGAGGCGGCGCTCGCCTGTCGTGGCATCCATGAAATGGTAGTACCAGCCGTGATCGTGGAACGCGTGGCGCCAGAAATACCGCAGCGTTGTCAATACGCGCAGCCGCGCCTGATCGCGGGGTAGCCAACCTCTGTTTACAGCAATGCAGAGAGCGGTTAATCCGAACCCCGTAGCTGCCACGCTGCCGACGTTATCGCCGGAGCGCGCCCCATCATTCCTGGCGCGGTCCATCACGATTCCGGTATGAGGATCGGTCTGTTCCCAGAAATAGAGAGCGCAGCGCTTCGCCAGATCCTCCAAAAAGCTCCGCTCATCCGGTTTCAGCGTGTTGGCAGGCGGAGCGGTGGCGGCGGGCAAACTTCGAGCGGCTAGAGTTCCAGCCGCCGCGGCCCACAGAAACTCACGGCGCGAGGAGTGCAAATCCTGTCGTCCCACGGTCAGTTATATTATCGGGAAATTTGAGAATAGCATCCCCGATTCTTAGACGTCTATCGCGCCCCGGACGTTCCGGTCCTCGACCGTACTCCTCTATCGAACGTGGTGTTTAGGCCGTTATGCGTATTTCCTAAAAGGTAAGGCGTACCTGCAGTTCTATGGATCGGCCGGCCAGTGCGCCGCTGGGGCGTCCGAAGTTCGCATTTTCAACATGTGCGTCCAGATCGCCGAATGCGAAAGGAGTGAGATTGAGCTGGTTGAACACATTAAATGCGTAGCCTCGAAACTCAATTCCGGCGGCTTCATCGATCATCGGCAGAGCGAACCGCTTTGCGAGGCTCGCATCGGTTGAAAAATAATGGGGACCCGGGAAGGAATTGCGGCCGATTCCGGGAGGTCCTGAATGCGAAATATTGAAGAAATTCGTGCCCACAATCGGCACAACGGAGTTCGTTCCCCCAAATTGGCAGCCATTCATAAAACACGCATTCGACGTGTTGCTGATGACGGCATTGTTGTAGTACTCGACAGGCCGGGTCGGCTCAATGCTGGCGGCGTTCGGTAGAGCGGCTACCGATACCTGCTGTCCCGTAACCGGCGTCCATGGGAACCCGGAATAAGCTGTGACAATAGCGCCGAGTTGCCAGCCGCCCAACACGCTATGCAGCAGACCTTTGCTGTGTGGAAAAATCGGCAACGTCCAGAGTCCGCTTCCCGTGAAGCGATGGCGCGAGTCGTAATCGCAGGGTCCGTATTCGTCCGTTTGCGCGTGCACCGGATCGGTTTGGTTCGTCTGAGCGCCGGGACCTTCGGCCGAGAGCATATCGATGCACTTGCTCCAGGTATATGTGCCGTCCACGGAAAAGCCCGACGAGAACTGTTTCGCAATGCGGGCGCTCATGGCGTTATAAGATGCGTTCACGTCGGGTGTCGGAATGAATACGCCATTGAAATAGCTCGATTGGGTGCCCTCCGACTGGTTGTAGAGGAAATTCTGGTCAAGAAGCCGGATCAAATGCCGGCTGAGCGCACCCTGATATCCGAGCGTAAACACGATGTTCTTTGCCAATTGCGTCTGAGTCTCGAGAGAATACATGTCCGTGTAAGCGTCGGGCGTGTTCGGCCAGGCTCCATAGACTTGAATCGCTGGCGGAGTACCGCCTCCGATTGCGTTGGGGGTTCCGCTCACTGGGTTCAGACCCGTTGCTAGGAACGAATTGGCCGGATAGCTGTTTGGGCCTCTACCGCTGCCCGTGTACAACTGAATTTCGCCACCGGCATACGGTGTAGCAAAACTATAGGGCGCGGGAGCCGTTCCACAACAGAGCCCATAGGCATAGAAATCCGGGCTGTCCTGACGCACGTTACTGAAGACGTTGTCGTTCTGGCGATTGTAAAGGATACCGAAGCCGCCGCGAACCACAAATCTCTGGTGCCAGGAAGCCGGCGAATAGGCAAACCCGACGCGCGGTTCAAAATCCTTCCAATTCGAATTCCAGAGCTGATTCACCTTACGGAGTTGCGCATTCACCAACGGGAATGGGCCCGTGGCCGAAAGGAAAATATTGTACAGATCGCCGCTCTTCTCTGTCAGTGGCGAGAAATATTCCCAGCGCAAACCCAGATTCACAGTCAAACTCGAAGAGACGTGCCAATCGTCCTGCGCGAACAGGCCACCGAGGTGGTCTCTAAAGTAACGCGCTCCGTTTCCCGGACCGCCAGTGAGCGCGCTAGCCCAAAGCTGCTCGAAAATGGGGGCATCGTTGGCCAGGTTCCATAGACCCGAAAACGAATACAGTGGACGGGCACCGCCGGCCAGATTGTCGTTGTCCTGCTCCCATCGGTATTCACCGCCAACGCGAACCGTGTGATTGCCCATCACTCGAGTGAGTGTGTCGTGAACCTCGTAGGTATTCTGCGCGAGGATAGCCGGTGTGTCGGTGCTTTGAATCACTCCGGCGGCTTGTATGTCGCCGAACGGATAGCCTTCCACCTGGATCTGAGGTATACCGAAATTGATGCCCGCATTATCGGAGAGCTGGTTATCGGCAAACCGAGTGAAGTTGCCGCGCAGTTCATTGATGGTGGTTGCGTTGAAATTTTTGATGTAGCCCAGAGTGACTGCGGTGTTCAGAGGCTTAAGAAAAACGTCCGCATCGGGCGCGGAGGCGGATGTCGAGTTTGCGGAAAACGAATTTAGGTGCGTAATATACGCCGAGGCAAAAAACATATCGTTCGGCGTGAGCGTGAAATCGAAGCGTCCGTTGAACTGATTGCCGATCTGCTCTCCTGGCGTGTAGTACTCGACGTATTGAATGTCAGGGATACCGTCAAACCCGTTGCCGGTGGCGAATGGAATTTGAGTGGAATCACCATTCGGATTGGCGTAATATGGTGTGCCCGCGAGACCTGGACCCGGCGAACCCAGATCCAAGCCGCCCGGCACATCCCGGCACAGAGTCGCGGCCTTGGAGCCAAATACCGACGCGCAAGTTGAAGTTGGCCCACCCAATACTCCAAGAATCCTGGGATTCGCGTTCGCCGTTGAGAAAATTTTGCCAATTACTGAATTGGGACGTTCCGCAGTTACAAGAGACCGGTATTGCGGGGTGGTCGCCCACGCCTGCCCATAGGTCGTGGTCTTGTTATGCAAGCCCTCATAGGAAAGAAAGAAGAAGAATTTGTCTTTCTTGATCGGTCCACCCACACTGGCCGCGTACTGCCGATAATCATTTTGCACGCGGACGGGAGGAGCATTATTCGGGCCGCCATATTTGTTGTAGGCATTGAAATTCGGGTCCTGATAAAGGAAGACGGCGCTGCCGTGAAACTGGTCCGTTCCAGCCCTGGTGGTCGTCTTAATATGCGCTCCGCTGCCGCGTCCATCCGCAGCATCATAGTCGGCCGTGATCACCGTCATGTCCTGGACGGATTCCGTATTCGGCGTTACCACCGCTGCGCCGCCCCATCCCAGACTGTTCACGTTCACGCCGTCGATGTAGTAGACGTTCTGCTCTACTCGCTGCCCGGCGGAACTGATCTGCACCTGATTCTCAGTTTGAAAAATCCCGGTATTCGATTGGCCCGGCCCCGACGTGTTGCCGAGAAACACCGTTTGCCCGTTGCCGCTGCGCCCGCCCGTGCTATCGATGCCAGGCATGGTTCGAATCAGCTCATAAGGATCGCGCCCAAAAGTCGGTAGGTCTTGAACCGCTTGACTCGAAATGGTGCCGCTCATACTGGCATCCGCCGTCTGGAGTGTGGCGATTGTGGATGCAGTGACAGTCACGCTCGATTGAACATTGCCTGGTTGAAGCGTCGCGTTGGCGCTCTGTGGTAAATCGGCAGCTACCTGAACGCCGGTTATGGTCGAAGTCTGGAAATTCGGCGCATCCACCGTTAACGTATACGTGCCTGCTGGAAGCTGATTAAACCGATAAAATCCCTGATCGCTCGCTGTCGTGTCCTGCGTTGCCTGCGTGCCATTGTTTAGAAGCTTGACGTGCGCTCCAGGAATGACACCGCCGCTGGGATCGGTGATCACGCCCGATAGGCTTGCACTGAGCTGGGCCATCGACGGCAACGAGGCCACAACAAGGAGCGTCACTACGTGGAAAATCCTAGACCGAAGCAACATACCGAATAGACGTCTTTTTATCGGGGGATGTGACATTCCTGAAACTTTTCGCGACCTTGCGAACACCCGGCCCTCACGCTGTCGCTATACTGGCGCGTAACGATGAACCAGTTGCTGCAGACCAAAGACATCGATGCTTTAGTCGCGGAAACCCATGTCGAAGGTAAACGGCTCAAACGCTCGCTCGGGCCGTGGAGTTTGATCGCTTTTGGGATCGGCGCTGTCATAGGCGGCGGCATCTTCACCGTTACGGGAACGGCTGCGGCCGGGCAGCACTTGAGTGTTCGATCGGTGTTGAACGCTCCACTGCTCGATCTGATTCTGCATGGCGGTTCAGCGGCTTCAACCATCGGCCGTCCCGGTGCCGGTCCGGGCCTGAGCTTGTCCTTCATCCTGGTGGCCCTTACCTGCGGGTTTGCAGCGCTCTGTTATGCCGAGCTCGCCTCTATGATTCCGATCGCCGGCAGCGCCTACACGTATGCGTACACCACGTTCGGCGAGATTTTTGCGTGGATCATTGGCTGGGATCTGATTCTCGAATACGCCGTCTCAAACATGTCCGTGGCTGTAGGTTTCTCCGCCTATTTCAACGTGATGTGCGATTACCTGTTCGGCGCGCATTTGCCCAGGTTTCTATCGGAACCGACCATTATGGAAGGAAGGTTTACAGGCAGCCTGTTCAATCTTCCGTCGTTCCTCATCGTGATGCTGCTGAGCTGGCTTCTGGTGCGCGGCGTAAAGGAAAGCGCAGGCGCAAATAACGTTATGGTGATCATCAAGCTTGCGGCTGTGCTTCTCTTCGTGTTTGGAGCGGCGCGAGCTGTGCAAGCCTCGAACCTGCATCCTTTCCTGCCTAATGGATTCCCCGGCGTCCTCAGCGGAGCGGCCATCGTATTTTTCACTTTTATCGGTTTCGATTCCGTTTCTACCGCTGCCGAGGAATGCAAAAGCCCGCAAAAAAACATGCCGATCGGAATCATCGGAACGCTGATCGTCTGCGGGGTTCTCTACACGTCTGTCGCGCTGGTGCTGACGGGCATCGTCAATTGGCGGACGCTCGATAACGCCTCGCCGGTAGCCAACGCCCTGGCGGAAATCGGGATGAGCCGATTGCGATTCACGGTAACCGTGGGTGCGTTACTCGGAATGTTATCGTCGCTGCTGGTCTATCAATATGGCCAGGCCCGCATCTGGTTCGCCATGTCGCGCGATCGATTATTGCCAAACCTGTTTTCACGCGTTCACCGCAAATACCAGACCCCTCACGTCAGCACCTGGGTGGCCGGCCTCGCGGTGGGAATACCGGCTGGCATCTGGGATATCGGCACGTTCGCTGATCTCTCGAACATCGGCACGCTGTTCGCCTTCATTATTGTTTCAGCGGGCGTGGTCATTCTGCGCCGCAAACAGCCGGAGCGCCGGCGAGTCGTTCAAAGTGCCTTTCTCGCCTGTAACGCCCGCAATTTCGGCGATTTGCTGTTTTGTGCTGATGCTCGGCTTGCCCCTGGAAACGTGGATCCGCTTCGTCGTATGGCTGGTGATTGGATTGCTGATTTACTTCAGCTACAGCCGTAAGCGGACATCATCTGCTCTACACATACTCACTCGAATCTAAAACCTATCCCACACCAGTGCCGGGAACGTGCAGCGCGTGTGGAAGCCCACCGAGTCATACAGCCGGATGGCATCTACGTTCGAACACGTCACCGTGAGGCTCATGCTCGTACAGCCCAGTTCGGCCAACCGTAACAGAGATTGACGCAGCAGTTCGTAGCCAAGCCGCGCACCTCGAATGGCAGGCAGCACGCATAACTGCGTAACGTGACCTGAATTCGCCGAGACCATGCTAGCCAGACAAGCTCCCGCCACGCGCCCGGTTCTGCCGTCGATCGCCACAATCGAGCCTGCCGGCGTGAACTGCCCGCAACCAGGAAACTTGATGATATTTGTCAGGAAATGCCGGGCGCCGGGAATCGTCCGGTACTGATCGTTGATTTCGCTGTCCACGTGACCCTTATACGCTGCGGCGACCAAGTGCGCGATCTCTTCCTGATGGCGCTCAGCCCAACGCATAAACGTGATTTGGACGCCGGGGTGGACCATCGGCAGACTTCTCGGCGTGGCGCTGTCAACCTCCATGAAATTCCGCTCGTGCCGTGTCAGAAAACGCGCGAAAGGTGGATGCATCAAAGGGCTGCGAAGCAGCATCAGCTGGGATTCGATGCGCCGGATACCCGGCGTACTCATGAGGCCTTTGACCACGGCACCCAGCAGCAATGTCTCGTTTGAGGGCGTGGCATGGTCGGCACGCACATAAAAGTCGCCGATCAATCCCTTGTGGCCCTCGCATACATAATAGGCGTAGCCGACCACTTCTCGTTTGACACGCAGCGCATAGCCGTATAACGACTGAATCTGCAGAAAACGGCGCAGCAGATCGGCAGAAGCGCGGAAGTCCCAGGCGAACCGCCGGACCCAGATTTCGATCTCTTCGTTCAGCAGAACGTCAAATTCTTTGACGCTTACTTGCTGCAGCTCTACGATGTCGGGCAACGGGGCATCGGGTAACGCCGCCATTTTCTGAATTATACGTGCACCGGAACGGGCTCCGAAGGGACGCTCGTAACATCTTGCATTTTTAGAAACCGGCCAATCTTCGCGGTGGCATGCCGCACGCGCTCATGGCTCTCGATCAGGCTGAAACGGACAAAGCCTTCACCTAATGGTCCGAAACCGATTCCGGGTGACACCGCCACCTGGGCCTTGCTCATGAGCGTTTTGGCGAATTCGAGAGATCCCAACTCGATAAACGGCTCGGGAATCCGCGCCCACACAAACATCGAGCCCTGCGGCGGCACGACTTGCCATCCCGCCCCGGCTAACCCTTCGATCAGCACATCGCGGCGCTCCTGATACACTTCGCGGATTTGATGCGGCGCGTCCGGGCAGTCTCGCA
The DNA here is from genome assembly GCA_963722935.1 of uncultured Acidobacteriaceae bacterium. Lineage (GTDB taxonomy): Bacteria > Acidobacteriota > Terriglobia > Bryobacterales > Bryobacteraceae > Bog-105. The sequence continues at coordinate 2,194,893 of CAVROY010000008.1, forward strand.
AAGCCGTAATGGACGCGATCTGAATAGGCTGAAAAATTCCGTAATCCAAATAGCTCTTAATGCGCGCCAGTGCGGCTATCAGTTTCCGGTTTCCCAGGCAGAACCCGACCCGCCAGCCGGCCATGTTGAAGCTCTTCGTCATCGAGTAAATTTCCACCGCGTGGTCCGTCGCACCCGGCACTTCGAGAATACTCGGCGGACGGTAGCCATCGAATCCCAGCTCGGCATACGCGAAATCATGCACGATAAACGATCCGTAATGCTGTGCGATAGCAACGATCTCGCGCATGAAATCCAGCGTGACGCAAGTTGTTGTGGGATTGTGCGGAAACGAAATCAGGATCACCTTCGGCGGCTTAGCGGCCGATCGATAGAGAGCCTTCAATCCTTCGAGAAACGTTTGGGCATCGGGCATCGGCAGCATGCTGGCCTCACCTTCCGCCATAATCACTCCGTACTGATGAATCGGATACGCGGGGTTCGGCGACACAACTACATCGCCCGGCCCAATCATCGCGAATAGCAAATGCGCCAGCGCGTCTTTCGCGCCGATCGTGACAATTGCCTCGGTATCGGGATCGAGTTTAACTCCGTACTGCGTCTCATAACGCGCCACAATCGCCTCGCGCAGGTGGGGAATGCCCCGCGACATCGAATAGCGGTGATTTGCAGGGTTTTGCGCCGCTTCGATCAATTTTTCGACTACGGGAGCAGGGGTCGCACCATCCGGATTCCCCATCCCCATATCGATGATGTCTTCGCCTGCGGCACGGGCTTTGTCCCTCAGCTCGTTAATCACGGCAAAGACATAAGGGGGCAGCTTCTGAATTCGATAGAACTCGTCAGCCGATGGGAGCGGCATACTGCTTTAGTGTAACCAGACCGGCGAAGTTCGCCGACTCGCGCCATCAGAGTGTAACCTGAAGCTTTCAACCAATGACGAAGCCGCCGCGCATTGTTGTCGTGGGAAGCGCAAATGTGGATCTCACCACGTTTACGGACCAATTTCCGAGACCTGGCGAAACCATCTTCGGCCGTGAGTTTCACCTGGGCTTTGGAGGTAAAGGCGCCAATCAGGCTGTCGCGGCGCGTTTATGTGGAGCGGAAGTGTCGATGGTCGCACGGCTGGGTGACGATCTGTTCGGACCGGCAACCATTGAAAACCTTCTGGCACAGGGCATCGATACCAGCCATGTCCGGACGACACCGGGTGTCTCGAGTGGAGTCGCTCCGATTTTCGTGGACAGCTCCGGTCAAAACCGCATCTTGGTCGTCAAGGGCGCAAATGACCGCTTGTCGCCGGCGGATGTCGAAGCCGCTGCCGATCGCCTGCGGGAGGCCGATTGTATCGTTTTGCAATTGGAAATTCCGCTCGAGACGGTTTATTACACGCTGCGATTTGCCCGTGCGCACGGCATTCGAAGCATTCTAAATCCCGCGCCTGGCCAGCCCCTGGATTTCAGCGAGCTCGCCAATGCCGCTTACGTCATTCCGAATGAAAGCGAGGCGGAAGTGCTCAGCGGAATGCCCGTGACCAACTTTGAAGAGGCATCCGGCTGTGCGCGAAAGTTGCTGGATCTCGGTTTGCAGCGAGTCATCCTTACGCTCGGCGCAAATGGGTCTCTTTGTGCCGGCGCTGACGAGCTTCGCCACGTCCCGGCGTTCACCGTACGTGCGATAGACACAACCGGCGCAGGCGATGCGTTCATCGGCAGTTTTGCCTGTTTTCTATCGAGCGGTTACGTCGAAGAGCACGCGATCGCCCGCGCGAATCTATACGCCGCCCTTTCGACTCTCAAAATTGGAACCCAGAAGTCGTTTGTCACGCGCCCGGAATTCGACGACGAATGGTCGCGCCGCAAGGCGCTCTGAACTGATTTCTACACGGACCGGAGCACGCGGGCGGGCAACATAATAATAGCCCGGACAAGCTCCAATATCCCGTGAACCGCGACTCCGGCGACGCGGAACGGCAGCAGCAACAACCAGACAATCGGGTAAAAGATAAGTGCGGCAAGTGCAAGCGGCCAGCAGACGACCAGGAGAAGGCACCACAACAGAAATGTAAACATTTGCTCCTACCAGACCTTTACTACGCAGCGTCCGGGCGAAAGGTTCCCGTCTCTTACATATCAGTAGGTCCCGGAAGGGTGCTGTTGGTGCAGTTTCTGCTGGGCGTCGCGAAAGGCTAGCGTTTTCGAATTCTGAGCATTCCATTCGGGCGGTTTTGCCGCATTCGCGATATCTAAAACTCCGAGCGCAATCATGCGATCGACTCGGGCCATGTTCTCGTAGTCGATCTTCTGCCACCGATCGCCCAGCCCGTGATAATCGGGAAAATCGAATGCGACCGTGAGAGTGTGAGCCGGAATGCCAAAATCGGCCAGGCTGGCATTGTCGCTTCGCGTGAAATAGGGATCGCTCGACTCTTTATCCATGTACACCCGAATACCGGTTTCTCGCCCTGCATCCTCGAAAAATCTAGGCACGTCTGAATAGTCATAGCCGGTGAGCGTAGCGTCGTTGATCTGCCGCCCATTCGTGGCGTCCGTACGCCCAAGCTGCTCCAGGTTCACGTCGGCGACTGTCTTGGCAATGGGGAATACCGGATGGCGCGCATAATACTCCGAACCAAGCTCGCCCCGCTCCTCGCCGAAAAAAGCGACAAACACAACCGATCGCTTGGGCCGCGGATTCAGTTTCGCCAGTGCCTTCGCGACCTCGATGACCGACGCCGTTCCGCTCGCATCGTCATTTGCGCCGGTGTAAATACGATCGTTCGGATTTGAAGAATGATTAACGGGAAGCCGTCCAGCCGTTTCCGTCGTGCCGAGATGATCGTAGTGCGCGCTCACGACGACGGAGGTGTCTTTCAGGACTGGATCCGAGCCCCGCAAGATTCCAACCACATTCCGCAAGGCGACTTTATGATCGTCCGGCGCCGGGATATCGAGCGAGACGGTACGCGTCTCATCGCTCGCTGCCGGACCATTGATCCAACCTTGAAGCTGATCGCTAGCTGCCGCAACTATCGGCACGCGGTGCTCTTGCGCTTCCGCGGGAAATAGGAGTTTGTCGTTGCTCTGCGGTTGCCGCGGCGCACCCACCACGATCTCGATCGCGGCATTCGATTGCCCCACAATTTTGTCGAAGGATCGCGCTTTCCGCCAGGCAGGCTGGATCTGCTCGTGCGGAGCGTGACCGGGGGGCGGAGCGGGAACCACCAGCGCTTTGCCGCTCAGGTCTATGCCCTTGATCGCATCCGGATCCCGATTTGGAATCACCAGCACGGGAGCCTCGTCGATTCTGGCGGCTTGGCTTTCATCGTAAATAGTGATTGCTTGTGCCGGAATCACAGTGACTTGTGAGCCTTCCCGTACCGTCAGATTCGAAACTTCTTTCGGCATGTGACGGTCGATCATCGTCGCGATCTGGAAATAATCTTGATCTCCGCCCGGATCGAGTCCCGTCGCGCGGAATTGCGAAGCGATAAACTCCGCCGCAACTTCAAGTCCTGGAGACGGTGTGTAGCGTCCTTGCAGCGCATCGGACGCAAGAAACGACACATCTCCCTTCAGATCCGGTGCGGTAATCGAGTAAAGGACCGTCTGAACAATGGGAGGGAGCGCCGGGTTTTGACCCGATGCATGGACCGCCACCGGTGACTGGCTGGTGAGGAAAGCGGCCGAAAGGAGCGCTGCAAACGCACTACGAGGAAGATTGCGACCTAGCATCGACTCCCCACCCGGAGTATAGCGAATGCGTATGGCCCGGAATATGATTCCTAAAATCGTTGCCGGCAATCGCAGGCATCGGGGCCCTGCCTGTAGAGAACCTGAGCAACTTATTCGTATCGAATAGCTTTCATGGGATCGACAGCCATGAGACATGTGCCGGAACATAGAACATAAGAAGCTAAAACGGCTACCCGGTAAGAATCATGCAAGCCGAAAGAAAAGTGTTGGGGTCAGCGCTACCGACTCCCTAAAGGAGGGTGGAAAAACTGCTCGCGAAGCTGAGCCCGGCCGCGGCTGCTCCCCGTTGGCTGATGGCGCATCTCGCTATCCTACTCGCATGAAGACTCCGCAGGCCGGGATATTCGCTCTCGGGACGGCATCTCATGCTTACCTGGAATTCGATGTCTTGGACCAACGCTACGGAGAAAAACTCGTTGCCGCAATTTCCGCTTTGCGTGAGCCGAGAACCACCATCGGCGGAGTCAACTTAGTGGTGGGGTTCAGGCCTGAACTGTGGAACAAAGTCGCTCCCGATCAGGCGCCCGCAAACGTACAAGGTTTCAATACGGAAATTGTCGGAAAAGACGGGTTCGTCATGCCCGCCACACAGCACGACGCTGTCTTGTGGCTCTCGGGAAGCGCGTACGACGTAATCTTCGACGTGGCCCATGGCGCCATCGCCGCCGTGAAGGAACTGGCGTCGGTAGCCGAAGAAACGTCGAGCTGGGCGTACCGGCACGATCGCGATCTGACCGGTTTCATCGACGGTTCGGAAAACCCGAGCCTGATCGATGCTCCGGAGGCGGCACTCATACCCGAGGGCACTGCCGGCGAAGCTGGAACCATTCTTTTGTTGCAGAAGTGGAAGCATGACACAGCCGCCTGGGAGTCGCTCCCCGTCAATCGGCAAGAGTATGTCATGGGGCGGACAAAGCTGGACAGCGTTGAACTGGATAATAAACCGTCAGACTCGCACGTTGCGAGCACGGATCAGGATCAATACGGGAAGATCTTCCGCCGGAACATGCCATACGGAACCGTTACCGATCACGGAACGATGTTCGTTGGATTCAGTGCCGATCGGCGGCGGCTTTCCACAATGCTGGAGAGCATGGCGGGTCTTCGTACAGGAGTACGCGATGCGCTCACGCGCTACACACGGCCCATCACCGGTGCGTACTACTTCGTTCCTTCAACCGAAAGCCTGCGTCAATCGCGCTAGATTGCATTCGGGCCGGCAGCGCCGTCCCGATCCTGACCAGCGTGGCCGGCAGGGGAGCTTCGATCGAGATTTGACATCGTTTTACCGCTTAGAACAACTTCGTCTTCAGCATCATCGTTGACCATAAATTGAGCCCCGCCCCTTGGTAAGCCACACCAAGGTGGGTGGCGTTGGCCGGTAGGGCTGAGTCGCAACCTGCTCAATCCGCTTCGTAGCCTTTGAACTGATCGAGGTACACGTTGCCAAGATAATTGATTTCTTGGTGGATTCCGATCGAAGACGAATAATACACAAACGCCATCGTCTCCTTGACCTGCGTGAAGAATTTCTCGGGCTCCGTTTGCGGGTGCGGCTCCGCTCCGGCGAGTTTCCCTAGTAATGCCGTTTGCCGGTCTTTGGCGATTCCCAGAAATGGCGCTTGATACATCTGGCGCGACAATCCGTCGATCGCAGCCAGTCCTTTACGCCACGTCGTTTTCTCTTCCGGAAGAAAAGCCTCTGCCGTCATGCGGTCGATAAAAACTGCGACGCCAGCATCGTGCGCCCCAGGCGAGTGGTCGTCCGCGGGAATGATCAACTCAGTCAGTGTATCCAGTAAAGCGAACTCTTCTTTCGTAAAGAAAAGAGGAGCGTTCGGTTCCGCGGCAGGCAACTGCAACGTCGTAAACGCAGCCGCGCCGATCAATCGTAGAAGGTCGCGCCGTTTCAATGCCGCATCCATCAGATTTCACCCCTTTTCAGTTGATCGGCAAGATAATCGCAGGACCGCCAACACAGCGCCATAATTGTCCAGGTCGGATTCTGGCAGGAAGCGGAGACATGGCTGCTGCCGTCAACCACAAACAGGTTCTTGACGTCGTGAGACTGCTGAAATTGATTGAGCACGGATGTCTTCGGATCGTTCCCCATACGCGACGTGCCCAGTTCGTGAATCGACCAACCCTCCGGAAGCATTTTATTGGAAACCGAGGTGATCTCAAAACCTGCCGCTTCAAACATCTGTTGCGCCGTTGTGCCCATATCGAGAACCATCTTCTTTTCGTTCTCGCCGAAGCGGTAATCGAAGCGCAGCACCGGAATGCCCCACGCATCCTTGAACTGCGGATCGATGTCAACGGCGTTTTCATAGCGCGCCAGCACTTCTCCGAATCCGCCCATGCTGATCACGGCGCCGGCATAATCGCGCACCTTCTTTTTATATTCCTCGCCGAATCCGGGTGTTGTGTAGGCTGTTTCCGGAGTCATGCCGCATCCGCTTCCGCCTTCAAAGCCATAGCCGCGAATGAAATCCGGCTGCCGATCGGTCAGATTCCGGAAACGAGGGATATAAAACCCGCCCGGCCGGCCGTCGTCCAAGGTTCGCGGTTTGCCCACAAGCTCCTTCATGAAACCCGCGACCGACGGACCCATCACGTGTTCGCAAAAGTTGTGCCCGACATGCCCGCTCGAGTTGCCAATTCCATTCGGGTACGTGCTTGATTTGGAAAGCAGCAGCAAGCGTGCCGATTCAAGCGTCGAAGCCGCAATCAACACCACACGCGCTTTGGCCTGAAGCGGCTGGCGCGATTCGCTGTCCAGAAACGCGACCCCGGATGCCTTCCCGGTGTTCTTATCGACTGTGATTTCGTATACCGTCGAGTTCGTCCTCAGCGTCAGATTGCCGGTCTCCATCGCCGGCGCGATCAAGCCCGTGGGCGAATCGAACGCCGCGTGAATATCGCAGCCGCCCACGTGCCGGTCACAAGCGCCTCGCCCAAAGCAGCGGCTCCTGTATTTGTTGTGCTTGAGCCCGTCCGTCGTCACGCCGGCCCGATAAGGCGTGAGCATGCGGTTCATTCCTTTCAAGGCCTGGCGCATATGCAGCTCGGAATAGTTCAGTTTCAGAGGCCGTTGAAACTTGCCATCCGGCATCTCCGGGCGGTTTTCGGGATGTCCCGAAACTCCCAGATACAGATCGACGCGGTCGTAATACGGCGCCACATCGGCGTACGAAATCGGCCAGTCTTCGCCAAATCCGTCGTGGCTCTTCCCCTTGAAATCGTAATCGGAAAGACGCAGCGCCAGCCGGCCCCAAATCGTCGTCTTCCCACCCACCGTTCGCGCCCGCACCCAGGCATACCGCGTGCCGGTATACGGGTTTTGCTTCTCATTCACAACCAGCGTCTTGGTGTGATCGGAACCGCCCCATCCCTGGATATACGAGGTGACGTTCGGGTAAGGCGACTTCTGAAGGGCCGCCGCCTGCCGGAATGTGTATTCGTTGTTCGTCAGGGCATGATAATCCGGAGGCATTTTGCCGCGGCGCGGATGGTCGTAGGGCCACTCCATTGAGTGCAGGAGCTTGGTTGTGTCCTGGCTCTTGCCGGCTTCGAGCAGAAGAACTTTCAAACCGTGCGATGTCAGCACGTGCGCCGCCATGCCACCCGCGGCCCCGGAGCCCACAACGACTGCATCGTACGTCGTCTCTAAATTGACTTCACTACTAGTAGAAGGAAATTGCAGTAGCATGCGTCACTCGAATTGTATGACGTCGCCACTAGAAAGTAGTCTCTGTGCACCAGACGGGCGGTTGAGATATGATACGGCTCCATGGCAATCCCTAGTGAGCCGGGTGCTCGCAGCGTCCCGATTCACAAATCTGGCTTGCTCGCGGAGGTCTTGTGTTCGGTTCCGAAATTCTAGACGTTGCTATCGGCTTGATCATGGTTTTCCTGGTCCTGAGCCTGATCTGCTCATCGGCCCGGGAAGCCGTCGAAACAGTGTTCAAACATCGGGCGAAAGATTTGGAGCGAGGCATACGGGAAATGCTTGGCCAAGTTGACGGAGCCCAACTGACAAGCGAATTCTATAAGCAGCCGCTCATCAACGGATTATTCAAAGGGCCCTATAATCCGAACCGTCCTGGAGACTTGCCGTCGTATATCCCCTCGCAGACATTCGCTCTCGCGGTAATCAGTATCACGAAAAAGTTAAGCAACAAGGCGGAACTGAGCGATGCGATCGCTTCCCTGCCCGAAGGATCGAACCTCAAAGGCGCGTTGACGCCGCTCCTCGTTGCTGCCGAAGGGAATGCCACGCGCTTCCGGCAGAACCTTGAAAATTGGTACGACGCCTCCATGGATCGTGTATCCGGATGGTACAAGCGCCGCACTCAAATCATCATCGCGCTGTTCGGATTCACGATCGCCGCCGTGCTGAACGTCAACACGATCTCGATCGTGCGCTATCTCAACACCAATCAGACCGCACGCTCGGTGCTCATAGCCGAAGCGCAGAGGGCCGCAAAGAACTCGCCAGAGGTGAATCAGGGAGACGCGATGACCTTTCTCACGCGCCAGGGAGGACTGCCGGTCGGATGGCTGTTTAGACCCGAGCAGAATCAGACTGGAGTCGACTTCATGCGCGACTGGCGGAGAGCGCCAACCACTCCACACGATTGGCTGCTGAAATTCATTGGCATTCTATTCACCGGTTTCGCAATTTCGTTGGGTGCGCCGTTCTGGTTCGACGTTCTAAACCGTGTGATGGTCATCCGCTCGACGGTCAAGCCACAGGAAAAGAGCGCCGAGGAACCGAGCAAAGACGCATAAGAGAACTGCTTCTACTCTTCAACCGCCTTGGCGGCGCGGGACTGCACGATCCGAACCGTCTCGCCGTTTACCAGCGAGTCGGGCGGATTGTCGATCACCAGCGCATCGTCGTTTAACCCGGAGACCACTTCGACTGTATTTCCGAAGTCGCGGCCCACAATCACAGGTACAAGTGAAACGCAATTTCCGTTTACGACTAGCGGAACCCGCAAGCCTTCGCGCCGGAAAATCAGCGACGTTGCAGGAATGATCAGTGTCGATCCATTCGATCGTACGGCAAAGTGGGCTTCTGCGTACGCTCCCGGCATCAGCATCCCGGTCGTGTTCACGACGTCCACTTCCACCAGGAGAGTCCGCGTTGCAGGGTCCAGCGAATCGGCCGTGCGGACCAGCTTGCCCGGAAACCGGCGGCCGGGCAGTTCCGGCAGAGTCAGATCTACTTCCAATCCGGGAGTGGCGGCGTGCGAATACACTTGCGGCACATTCACAAAAACTCGGAGCTTGTGAATTGCCGCAACGTGAAAAAGCTCTCGAGTGGGACCTCCCGACGATCCGGAATCGATCAATTGCCCGATATCCGTGTTGCGGGCCGTGACGACTCCATCGAACGGCGCATAAATCTTCTCAAATGACACCAGTTGCTCCAGCCGCGACACATTGGCCTGCGCCGATTTCACGCTTGCGTTCTTGGCCGCCGCATCCTGAACGGCGTTGTCCACGTCCTGCTTCGCTACCGAATCGGACTTGAGCAGATCGACATAGCGAGATGCGGTAATTTGCGACAATTTCAGGTTCGCTTCGGCCGTGGCGAGGTCGTGCCGCGCCTGCTCGAGCTGTTGATCCACTTCCGGACTTTCGATGTCGGCCAGCAGTTGTCCTTGTTTTACGTGCGCTCCGATATCGAAGTACCAGTGCTTGAGATAACCATTGGTCCGCGCATATATGGGGGCGTCGATGAACGCCTGAATATTGCCGGGCAGAACGATCTCCTCCGAGGGAGCCGCGCGTTTTGGAAGACTCACGGTAACCGTAGGCTCCGCGGAAACGTCGGTCTGCCGGGCCAACGCCTGCCGCGCGCGCAGCCTGGGAATAATGCCGGAGGCCACCACAACGGCGGCAACCGCGATCACCAACACGAAAGCGGCGATAACTCGAAAACGCGACATCCGGAATCTAGGTGCCCTTCCGTCTGCCGTGCAGAAGAGTGAAAAATACCGGAACAAAGAGCAGAGTCGCCATCGTCGCAAACAACAGACCGCCGATGACCGCGCGCCCGAGAGGCGCGTTCTGCTCACTGCCTTCGCCAATCCCAAGCGCCATGGGAAGCATTCCGATCATCATGGCGAGTGCCGTCATCAGCACCGGACGGAACCGTGTAAAGCCGGCGAGCAGCGCAGCCTCTGCCGCGCTCTCCGCATCCGGAAGCTGTTCCTTGGCGAAACTTACCACCAGAATGCTGTTCGCCGTTGCAACTCCCATGCACATGATTGAGCCGGTGAGCGCCGGCACACTTAAGGTTGTGTGTGTCACGAATAAAAACCAGAGAATACCGGCCAGTGCCGCCGGAAGCGCGGAAATAATGATGAACGGATCCAACCACGATTGGAAATTGATCACAATCAGCATGTATACGAGCACGATCGAGAACGCGAGACCCGCGATTAAGCCGCGAAACGAAGATCGCATCGTCTCGATCTGGCCCCGCACCACCACACTCGATCCTCGCACTAGATTCTTCTCGTTCTTCCGCACAATTTCGCCGATCGCGTTAGAGACGCTTCCAAGATCCGCACCCTGCACATTGCCGAAAATGTCGATGACGGGCGCAATGTTGTAGTGCGATATGGTAGCGGGTCCCGTCCCCCGCTCGAGCGAGGCGAGACTGGCCAGGATCTCTGGCGGCCCGGCGCCTCCCGTAAGCGGAATGTCCCGCAAATCCTGCATGGAATCCATCTGATACTGAGGCGATTCCGCCGCGATCTGATAACTGACGCCCGTCTTCGGATTCAGCCAGAATGTTGGAGATGTCTGAAAACTTCCGCTGAGCGAGACAAGGATGTTTCCCGCGATATCGCGTGCTGAATATCCCACCTGTTGGGCCTTGGTTCGATCGATATTCACGAACAGCTTGGGTTGATTGAATGGCTGCTGGATGCGCAGGTCCGCCGCGCCCGGAATAAACTTCACCTGCTGCAGTAAGCGATCTGCAAAGTCGCGATTTGCGTCGAAGTTCGACCCAACAATCTGAATATCGATTGGTGCGGGGAGTCCAAAATTCAGGATCTGACTCACCAGATCGGCGGGCAGGAAATAAAAGAGGACTCCCGGAAATTCGCGCGGCAGCTTGGCGCGAAGCGCCGCAACGTGCTCGGCGCTGGGCCTGTGCTTCTCCCCGAGAGATATAAGAATGTCGGCATCGGCTGGGCCGATCGTTCCATTGTTGCCATACGAGGTGTTCAGGCCGCTGTAAGGCAGCCCGATGTTGTCCAAAATATTCACCAACTCGTGTTGCGGAATAATTTCGCGAATGCTCTGCTCAATGACGGCGCACAGCTTGGCGGTTTCTTCAATGCGCGTCGCTGTGTGGGCGCGAATGTGCATTCTGATTTGCCCACTGTCCGAGGCTGGAAAGAAGTCCTGTCCAAGCCATGGAGCCAGGGCGAAAGAAGCGAGGCAGGCCGCAAAAAACAAAACGGTGAAAATCTTCCGACGCCCGATGCAGACTTCCAGGACAGAACGATATTTACCACGCACCTTCTCAAATCCGTTCTCGAACAGAAGCTGTAATCGAACAAATGGATTCCGCCGGTCCGCGTGTGCTACCGCCTCGTGATGCGAATGGCCCTTCAACAGATATTTCGCCAGCGTCGGCACAATCGTTCTCGAAAGAATGTAAGAGGCGAGCATGGCGAACGACACCGCTTCCGCCAGCGGAACGAATAGATAGCGCGCAACGCCGGTCAGGAAGAACATCGGCACAAACACGATGCAGATGCTGAGGGTCGAGACAAACGCCGGGACGGCAATTTGTGCGGCGCCGTCTAAAATCGCTTGCTCGATTTCTTTACCCATTTCGAAGTTCCGGTTGATATTTTCGATTTCGACGGTCGCGTCGTCAACCAGAATTCCGACGGCTAGGGCCAGCCCACCCAGGGTCATGATGTTGATCGTTTCGCCCAACGCGCTCAGCGCGAAAATCGAGCACAGAACCGATAAAGGGATCGAAACGGCAATGATGACCGTGCTGCGCCAACTTCCCAGAAAAACCAGGATCATGATGGCCGTCAGGCACGCCGCGATCACCGCCTCTCGGACCACCGCATTGATGGAAGCCCGAACAAAGATCGATTGATCGGCGATGGGCGTGATTTTAAGCTCGGGGGGAGCGTAGCGGCGATCGCCGGAAGCATCTTGCGAACCCCCGCGATGATCTCGAGTGTCGAAACGTCGCCGTTCTTATAAATCGTCATCAGCGAGCCGCGCTGTCCATCGGACCGCACAATATTGGTCTGCGGCGGATATCCGTCACGTACGTGCGCCACATCGCGAACGTAGATAGTGGCGCCGTTTTGGGTTTTGATCGGCAGATTATTCAGCTCGTTCACGTTGCTCGGGCTTCCGTTGATCTCAACGTCGTATTCGAGCGATCCGATCTTCGACGTGCCGCCCGGAAGAATTAGATTCTGATTGCCGATTGCGTTCACTACATCGGCCGGCCCGAGGCCCTTCGATTGCAGCGCCTGGGTGTTCAGGTCCACCATGATCTCGCGCTGCTTACCGCCGTATGAATACGGAATCGCGACCCCCGGCACGGTCACCAGTTGTGTACGAATAAAGTTCTGGCCCAGGTCGTTCAACTGCTGCTCACTCAGTCCCAGCCCGGACATCCCGAGCTGCAAGATGGGCACTGTCGACGCGTTATAGGTGATGATGAGCGGCGGAGTCGTTCCGGCCGGCAATTGTTTGAGCTGGGTCTGGCAGATTGCCGTCACCTGGGCAATCGCCCCAGCAAGATTTGCATGCGGCTGAAAAAAAATCTTGATGACCGCAATGCCGTTCATCGACTGGCTCTCGACATGCTCGATATTGTTCACCGTGGTCGTGATCGATCGTTCGTTGATATACACGATCCGTTCGGAAATGTCCTGCGCCGAGAAACCGGCGTACTGCCATACAATGCTGATCACCGGTATGTCGATATTAGGGAAGATATCCGTCGGCGTCCGCGAAATCACCACGGGCGCGAGGATGAACAACATCAAACAAAGAACAACGAAAGTGTACGGTCGCCGCAGCGCGAGGCGAACGATCCACATAAATTTCTCCTACGGAATGAAATAACGATTATGGCAACCGCGCTCGGGGAACCTGTACACGTATAACGAAGAAATACTGGCATTTGTAACGCTTCCTCTGGGCTTGAATCCAACGGTGGGCGCAATTCGCCCGAGGAGGATAGTTCCAATGAAGGCTGCGTTCCTGATCGGCCGTACGATCTTAGGCGGTTTTTTTCTCTACAATGGGATCACTCATTTCAAGGAACAAGAGAGCTTAGCGCAATATGCTGCCGCCAAAAACCTCCCGAATCCCGATCTGGCCGTTACAGCCTCGGGCGTGGCGCTGGCAGCCGGTGGCGCAAGCATTATACTGGGGCTCAAACCGCATCTCGGAGCCCTGTCCATCATTGCATTCCTGGCCATTGCCACACCGCTCTTCCACGATTTCTGGGAAGCGGAAGACCCGCAAAAGCGCCAGAGTGAGCTCATTAACTTCAGCAAGAACGTTGCGCTGCTTGGCGCCGCTCTCGCATTGGCGGGCATCGAGGAATGGCCTGCCAGCGTCGCCGCTTAGCTGTTATCCTATCGTTCGTCCGGGCGTGCTCGTCCCCTGTGGAGGGCGGACTTGATCTCAATCATAACGGTTGAACGCGAATACGGCTCGGGCGCGGGCGGGATTGCCAAAGCACTTGCCGCGCGCCTGGGCTGGAACCTGTGGGACAACGAAATTACTTGCGAGATCGCCAAACGGCTGCGTTGTGACGTCAAATCAGTCGAGCAGCGCGAAGAGCGGCTCGACCCGACCTTCTACCGCCTGATGAAAATTTTCATGCGCGGAAGCTACGAAGAGAGTTTCACCGGCGGCGGATTGGATCTCCTCGATGCCGAACATTTGTCTCTGCTCTTTGAAAAAGTCGTGAAAGATATCTCCACACGCGGACAGTGCGTGATCGTCGGGCGAGGGTCCACCTGGTTTCTGCGCGAGCGTCCGGACGCCTTTCATGTATTTATCTACGCACCCTTCGACGAGAAATTACGTCGCCTGATGGCGCTGGGAAAAAGCCGCGGCGAGGCTGAAGAGCTGATTGAAACCGTAGATCGCGAGCGCGCCGCCTTTATTAAAAAGTTTTACGGCCGGATTTGGCCCCAGCGCGATATGTACAATCTGATGATCAACTCGTTTGTGGGAGACGATCTGGTGATTGAGACCATTCTGAACGGCGTCGAGGCGGTGAATAAGCAGCCCGCACGAGCCGCGCAGCGCTAACATCATGAAGCATGCGTTTCTCGCTTCCCTTCCTGCTCGCCTTCGCCGGCTGTGCCATATTCTGGACCCCGGCAGCCATGGCCGCTGACACCCCGCATAGTCGCCTCATGCTGGTAGTGAGCAAAAAGCTCCCCGGCATCACGATCTACGACGCCGATACAGAAGAACCTGTCTGTCACGCCACCATGGGCATCAGTCCTCACGAAGCGGCCTTTTCTCTCGACGGACAGTATGCCTATGTCCCCGTCTACGGCTCGTCAGGCGTCGGCTCACCCGGTACTGACGAGCACATCATTCACTTCATCCGTACCTCCGATTGCAAAGAGATCGGCTCGCTCGATACGGGCAAATACAAGCGGCCGCACGGCATTACGGTCGGCCCAAGCGGCACAGTTTATGTAACAGCCGAAATCGCACAATCCGTGATGGTGATAGACCCAAAGGAGCGGCGCATTGTCGGCGCCATTCCGACAGGCTCCAGCACTTCGCACATGATCGCTCTCACGCACGATGAAAAGAAGATTTACGTGAGCAATGTGCAGTCAAAGACGGTCTCCGTTCTCGACGTTCCGGACCGCAAGCTCGCCGCGACCATTCCAACCGGTGCTGAAAATCAACGCATGACCTTGAGCCCCGACCAGCGTTGGTTCGTCACCAGCCTCGGACCGGAGCGCAAAATCGCGTTCTATCGCACCGCCGATAACCAGCTCGATTTCACGGTTGCGGTCGATGGCGCACCGTTCGTCGCCAAATTCAGTGCCGATGGCAAGTATCTCTACGACGCCGGCCATCAACAACATCAGATTCGTGCCTGGAAAATCAATGTCGCCGCACGAAAAGTCGTCGCCACGTCTTCCGACGATCTCGGGCGGGATGCCGGTTCGCTCGAAGTGAATCCGTTCAACGGCGAGGTCTACATAAGCGATCAGGCCACAAACAAGATCAGCGAGATCGATCCGGAAACGTGGAAAGTAAAGAAACAGCTCAATACCGATAAGACGCCCGATTGTATGGCGTTTACAACTGTTCGCTGACCAGTGCCGCGCGGCGCGGACGTACCGGCAGCCACAACAACCAGAACAACGCAAGCGCGACGCCCAGTCCGGTGACAAGATAAACGGGCCACGGCCCGAGCACAGTCAATAGCGTTTCGTTCTTTGGCTTCCGGTATAAGTACATGTAATTTGCATCGAACATCGCATCGAAAATGGCGAGAAAAACTACGTAGATCAGCAGCATCAGGAAGGCGCGCCAGACTGCCCCTTCGCGCAGCGGCGCCATTCGCCCGAACACGAGCATCGCGAGGGCCACCACGATCCCGCCATGCGCCAGGAAAAAATAGATGGCCGGATACGAGGGCCAAGGAGCCCAGAGATCAGGCGTAAGAATTGCCATTCCGGCGCCCGCTAAACCTGCAAAATAAGAGAACTCGACCAGCGCGGGCGCCAGCGTCAGGCACGCCACTACGGTGGTCCAGACGGTCACATCGCAAAGCTGCAGCGGCAGATTCTCGGGGAACCGGAAGCCCTCATGCGAATAGCGGAAGATCCACCAGCCGATCTCGTTCGCCGCGAGACCCCATCCAAGCACCACCCGTGTACGCGCGGAAAGCGATCCGCGCCGTGCCAGCAACACAACGAGGACTGCCGCAACGACGATTCCCGTGAGCAGCGCAATGTGGAGAGGTCCGAACAGACGCACCGGTCAGATTGTATAGCCGGTGGGCCTTACTGCTTCCGTTGTGAAGAATCCTCGCGGTCCTGGTCTTCCAGGTCTTCTTCCACCGTCTCCAGATCGCCTTCCGCTTGCGAGGGAACCGGGCGTTCGTCGGCCGCGCGGCTTTTGTCGGGTTGCGTTGTAGGTCTCTTTTTCTCTTCGCCCATACTAAGTAGAAGTCCCGCCGCGATTCGGCGTTTCCTACGCGTCGATAGAAAACCTGAAAATCGTAGTGGAACGGTAGCGCTGGCCCGCCTTGAGCTCGGTTGAAGGGAAATTTGGGTGATTCGGCGAATCGGGGAAATGCTGCGTCTCCAGGCAGAATGCGGAGCGCTGTCCGTAGGCCTTGCCGGCCTTGCCCAAAATCATGCCTAGATGGTTTCCCGTGTAAAACTGCATGCCCGGCTCGGTAGTAGATACTTCGAGCACGCGTCCGGAATTCGGCTCGACAACACGCGCAGCCGCCGATACTCCTCCGTCATCTCCCTTCAACACGAAATTGTGATCGTAGCCTTCGCCGTACTGAAGCTGCTCGTGTTTTTCATCTATGCGGCTTCGAATCGCCTCAGGCGCTCTGAAGTCGAAGGGAGTGCCTTCCACGTCGCGCACTTCGCCGGTCGGGATTAGATTTGCGTTCACGGGCGTGAACTGGTCTGAAAAAATCGTGATGACATGGCCGGCGATGTTGCCGCTGCCCGCGCCCGCAAGGTCGAAATACGAATGGTTCGTCAAATTGAGCACGGTGTCTTTATCGGTGGTCGCCTCATAGTCAATTTTCAGCTCGTCTTCTTCCGTCATCGCATACCGGACCACCACATCGAGATTTCCGGGATAACCCTCCTCGCCATCTTTGCTGAAATAGTGAAGCTCGAGCGCCGGACCATTTCCCGTGGGGGCCTCGCGCGCGGGACCAGTTCCGGTCGCGGCCTCGCGCGCGGGACCAGTTCCGGTCGCGGCCTCCCGCGCGGGACCAGTTCCGGTCGCGGCCTCGCGCGCGCTCCACGCAACTTTGTCGAAACCTCTTAAACCGCCATGCAGCGCGTTGCTGCCACTGTTGCGGGCGAGCATGTACGTGCTTCCGTTTAATTGGAACCGGGCGCCGGCGATGCGGTTTGCGTATCGTCCAACGATCGCGCCGAAATAGGGATTCTTTCCCACGTAACCTGCGAGGTCGTCGAATCCGAGGACCACGTCGGCAAATTTGCCCTGACGGTCGCGAACTTTGAGCGAAACCACCCGGCCGCCGTAATTGGTGATCGCGGTCTCCATTCCGTGTGAGTTTCGGATGGTATAGAGATCGATTTGCTCTCCCGAATCGAGGCTGCCCCAACGTTGTTTGCCGATCTGGATCATTCCTTCCGATTCCATCACACGCCCGAATCACGATTGCTATTCTTTGAAGCCGGTATGGTGATTGCCGAAACGGATAGGCTGATCCTGCGGCACTGGCGCGAATCGGATCGCGAGGCCTTTTCCGCAATGAACGCAGATGCCCGCGTGATGGAGTTCTTTCCGGCTCCTCTCTCGCGCGCCGAGAGCGATAAAGCATTCGAGCGCATCCAGACGCACTTTGTATGCCATGGCTTCGGGCTGTGTGCCGTCGAGCTTCGCAGCAGCGGTTTGTTCGTCGGCTTTATCGGCTTGGCCATACCCTCCTTCCAGGCTTCCTTTACGCCCTGCGTCGAGATCGGGTGGAGGCTCGCCGCCGATTATTGGGGGCAGGGCCTGGCTACCGAGGGCGCGCGCGAAATGTTGCGCTACGCGTTTACCGAACTCGCCGTCGAGTCTCTGGTTTCCTTCACGGTACCCGGCAATCTGCGATCGCGGCGTGTTATGGAGAGGCTCGGTATGACCCACAACCCCGCCGACGATTTCGACCACCCGGACCTTCCCGCCGGCCACCCTCTGCGCCGCCACGTTCTGTACCGGATACAACGCGGAGCGAACGGCTAAGCGGCGTCGCTTAGTGAATTTCCTATTTCCAGAGGTTCGGCGAGCCGATTTTTCCAAACGAACTGGTCTTCAGGGACGGGATTGGGGCTGTTTTGCGAAACGAACCCACGAGTCGGCGGTTGTGCGGCAGTGGTTTGCGAAACGAAGCCGGCAGATTGCGAAACAAAGCCAACGGAGACTGTCTGCGCCACCCTGCTAGGCGGCTCTGCGGTGGCGGCTTGCGAAACGAAGCCAACCCGCTGGTGGACGCGCTCGGGGGCGGTCTTGCCCGGGCAGAGCGTAGCACGGGATTGGCAGAAAACGAACGCCGGGAGGGAGCGAAAGTGGCTGGAAGGGCTGTTAATGCTAGGTGAAATATTTTTGGAAATTTTGTGAACGCAACGAAGGGCTCGCCGGCTTCAGGGCCTCTTGCGAGCGGCGGTGACAACATCCTGAATTGCCTGGACGACTGCGTCAGGCGCCTCCACCTGCATATCCTCTCCGCTTGCAACCGTTCTCCGCTCAGCCGCGTTTCGAGAGTGCCGCTAACCGGATCTGGTTGGTCTTTCGCTCAGCCTCCTGTTGTGAGGCTGGGATATCGAGATCGTGGAAGCCGCCGTTTTCGCGGGTGAGGACGATCAAAGAAATGGAACCTAGCGTGTTGGATTCAGGATGGTCATGCCATCGGGCGAAGTATTCGGGGGACCACGTCCTTTCGTTTTCCTCCGTAGCTGCAAGCGAGCGCTGCGACTGCGCCCAAAGATGAAACGTCTGCAGATCCGGTGGCAGACGATCGAAAGGAGGCTCGATCTTCCGCACCTTCGCAGGGTTGAAATACGGAGAATCGGCAAGTTTGTCGCCGGGCAGGATTTCCTCATGTGGCGGGGGGATGGTTTTGCCCTTGGCGCCATTGCGCATGAGCACGGCTTTATGCCACATCTCGAAGCGCTGATCTTCGGATACGGCATCGACGAATACGATGCCGGCCGTGTCGTTCGGATATACGGTGGCGAAATTTCGCACAATCGGGCCGCCGAACGAATGACCGACGAGAACGAACGGGCCGTGGTCGTTAAGCTTTGCCAGCAGGTCGTGCAATTCGAGGTTGATCTGATCGAAGGTTCTCGGAACGGGGCCAGGGTCGCTCCACGCGTAACCGGCACGGTCATAAGTGCAGACCCTGGTGAATTTTACAAGGCGGGATTGGACCAGCGTCCAATCGAATGAAAATTCCTCAAACCCGTTTTCAACGACGACGGTGGGAGCGCCGTCTCCGCGACAGTCGATGTGCAGCCGGTGGCCGCCCAAATCGACCAGTTTGCCGCGCGGCTGCGGTTGCGCAGAACCGGATTGCTGCGCGATTAGCTGGCTCGCAACAAAGGTCGACGCCAATACAATGCCGGCACAGATTCGCGAGAAACTCATACGTCCAGGAAGGCACACCATTGTTTCGCGGTTTTAATCGTGCTGTCAATGGCTGGCCGGGCGCTATTGACAAGCTCGGGTGTCCGGAAATATAATTCATTTTGAATTATCTTTTTTGAACCATGCAGAATGAAGCAACACCGACTTCAGGATCTGCCGGGCTCGTTTCCATGGCAGATGAGATACGCCGCTGGTGCGCGGTGGTCACGAAGATTGCCAGAGCCGATCTGCAATCCCGGCTGGATGCTCATCAAGCGGGAATCAGCGCGATCGAGCATGGCGTTCTCCGGCATTTATCGAGCGGCGTCAGCTCGATGGCGGACATCAGCCACTTGATGGGGATCGCACCATCGACGCTAGTGTACGTCGTGGACGGGCTGGTAACGAAGAAGCTGTTGAGACGCCGTAAAGATCCGAACGACCGGCGCCGCGAACCGCTATCGCTCGAAAAAAAAGGCGCCGCTCTGTTCGACAGGATTCCCAAGATGGACGCCAACAGCGTGCTGGTCAAGAGCCTGGAGCGCATGACGGAATCCGAACGACGCCAGTTCGTCTCGCTCCTGAATCGATTCGCCATGGGTTTGCCGGGTGCGGAACGCCTGCAAATGGCCTCCGTCGCGTCTGAGGCCGAGGTGGTGCCAACGAAAAGAAAGGGAACTAAATCATGAGCAAAGCCCAGTGGGTATTGATTCTCACGCTCGCGGCGAGCTTTTACGATGTCGGCACGATTTGGATGACGCAGTTCGGTTGGCGGCTATGGCCGTGCGTGGCTCCTGGCGATTTCAGCGCCTATCACGCGGCGTGGTGGTCGATGATCAAACCCGTTATCTTTCCAGTAGCGGCCATCGCGTTTTTCGGATCCATCGCGTTGATCTGGTGGCGCCCGGATGGTGTCGACAGCGCTTCGGTCTGGATCAACGTCGCTGTGCAACTGGCCGTCTACATCCTGACGGCGGCTTTTTGGGGACGGTGGCAAGCGCAAACACATTACGCAAGACTGCCGAGTGGCGCACTGGACCCTATGTATATCCGTGTCATGAGCACACATTGGATTCGCGGGGCTTTGATCACGGCAAACGGATTGCTTGTGTTCTGGATGACGATCGAACACCTGTCGAGCCGAGTTCACGCGGCGATTTCGTAAGAGTCGGACCGCGAGCGCCCCCATTATTGGTTTAGTCCCCTCGCGAAGGGGCGTCAATTACTTCCTAAATCTCGACGGCATCCACTGGGTGATTGTTGGATTTCAGTCCCCTTCGCGAAGGGGCATCAATTACTTCAATCCAAAGCAGTCTGCAAGCGCCGAACTGTTCCAGTATTTCAGTCCCCTTCGCGAAGGGGCATCAATTACTTCCTACGAAACCGACTGGCCGAACGGTCAGTTGAACTTCATTTCAGTCCCCTTCGCGAAGGGGCATCAATTACTTCTTCGTGCCTGCCGGGACGAACGCCTTGGCGGAACTGGATTTCAGTCCCCTTCGCGAAGGGGCATCAATTACTTCGATGAGTACACCGGCGCGCTCTATCGCGTGTTCGAATTTCAGTCCCCTTCGCGAAGGGGCATCAATTACTTCGGCGGACATGCGCGACGAGGAGTCTTGGCTTGAACTGATTTCAGTCCCCTTCGCGAAGGGGCATCAATTACTTCGTGAACGACGAAGGATAGGTCGGAAATGTCGTCAGTCATTTCAGTCCCCTTCGCGAAGGGGCATCAATTACTTCCTCAGAACTCATGTCATTGCCCCTGCTTCGGATCGTTGATTTCAGTCCCCTTCGCGAAGGGGCATCAATTACTTCGCCTGCAGCGTGTCGCCGGTCATCAGCACATGGTTCTATTTCAGTCCCCTTCGCGAAGGGGCATCAATTACTTCAATTCAGCGCGCCCGGATGCGTGATACTGCCACAGCATTTCAGTCCCCTTCGCGAAGGGGCATCAATTACTTCTCGAAATACCGCAGGCCGTTCGCGAGATATTTCTATTTCAGTCCCCTTCGCGAAGGGGCATCAATTACTTCACTAGCGATCAGCCTCACGTCACGCACTGAGCTTTAGATTTCAGTCCCCTTCGCGAAGGGGCATCAATTACTTCCGTTGAACAATGGCCGGCGGTGTGTAATGCGTTGCCAATTTCAGTCCCCTTCGCGAAGGGGCATCAATTACTTC
>CAVROY010000009.1:0-21865 GCA_963722935.1 uncultured Acidobacteriaceae bacterium
GTGCCCGGGGCGGGACTTGAACCCGCACTCGCCTTGCGGCGAAAAGGATTTTAAGTCCTTTGCGTCTGCCGATTTCGCCACCCGGGCGTGCTGAAATTAAATGACTTGCGCCGCATTGTGCAAGCTGTTTACTATCGGTATGCCTGCTAGTATGCCTACCTCTTGCGCCTGACGCCCATTAAGAACTTCAAAGCGAGAGAACCCCGCTCGACTGATTCTGGGCTTGGATGAACGTACCGCTGCGAAATGGTTGCGCTCGAATGACCCATGAGCTTCATGATAGTAAATGCCTCGGCACCGGCTTCTCCGAGCCGAGTTCCGAACGTGTGCCTGAAAGCATGAGGCGTCAGGTCGCTGGGCAGCTTCAGAGCCTCACGCACCTTCCTGGCCTGTTCATTCAGATGCGTCTGGCACAATGGCCGCCCGTCTTTGCGGTGGAATAGCAAACCGGATTGCTTCGGGCCAAGTTGCGCGACCAACCCCGCCACCCGCAAGCTCAAACGTTGCGGCTTTTCGAATTTTTGGATTTCCCGCTGCGAATTATCAAATACCCGAACATGGAACCAGCAGGCGCGTCGATGTGGACGTCTGTCCAATCGAGGCCGAGTAGCTCTCGCATTCGAAAGGCAGTATCTAGCAGCACGATGGGCAATACTACGGAGCGGCTCAGGCGCGAGTTGCAGATGAAGCTGCTCCAGCGGTTGCGTCAGGGTCGTTTCCCGATGGCGTTCGCCTCTTAGAAGCGAGAATACGGGAACTCTGCGGATCAACTTCCATTTGTATGCCAAGCGCAACATGCGTCTCAGGGTTGCCAGTTCGCGATTCACGCTTGCGATCCGTGAGTTGCGCGATCTCACGCGCTACCGACTCAATCTGGCGCAAGAGTGTAATCGTATCGCCAACAGGATTCAAAAGGTACTCGAAGACGCCAACATCAAGTTGGCCTCGGTGGCGACGGATGCTCTCGGAGCCTCTGGACGGGCCATGCTGAAAGCGATCATTACGGGCGAGCAAGATGTAGAGAAACTGGCCGATCTGTCACGTGGCTTGTTGCGGAGAAAGATCCCGGAGTTGCAGTTAGCGCTGGAGGGATATGTCAGCCAGCATCATCGCTTCTTGCTCACAGAGCTCATCAAGCATCTGGAATTCATCGAATGCAAGATGATGCGCTTAGAGCAGGAGATTGCCGACCGCCTTGGCCCTTTTGAGGACACGGGCCGCCGGCTCTGGACGGTTGATCGATCGTCAGTGCGTGGGGCATTATCTCCGAGATCGGTCTTGACATGCATCAGTTCGAGGATGCCAAATACCTGGCCAGTTGGCCGGCCTTTGTCCGGGCAACTGGGAGAGCGCGGCCAAACGGAAGACTGGAAGGATTCGCAAGAAGCGCTTGGTTACGACGCCATCTCTGCCATCGGTGTGGGGCGTCTCCACCAAGCAGAACAATTACCTCTCCGCTCTCTTCCGGCGGCTAGCCGCGCGTCGAGGCGTCAAGCGTGCACCATCGCGGTGGCGCATGCTCTGCTGTGTATCGCTTACCGCATCCTCCGCGATCCGGTCGAGTATCGCGACCTCGGTCCAGACTACTTCGATAAGCTGCATCCCGTTCGTTTGAAGAACAGGCTGGTGAAACGGCTGGAAGGCCTCGGCTTCCAAATTACCTTGGCGCCCACTCCCGACCTAGAATCTATTTTCGAAGGAATAGGTTTACCGGAAGAGTAAAGTGGGTGAGAAACATATATGTCGTTACGCAGATGGAAGTAATGAATGGAGTGCCGATAAATCCGCTTAGTAGAATAATGCTCGGTGCTTTGGTGGCGCGAAATAGTGCGCCCATAAAGCGCTGAGCCTCGTAATAGATTTGAGCAATCGGGTTTGTGGCGGCGGCATGCAGGTGCCACAATCCTATCGCGTTATCATGCCTAAGCCACTCGCTCAGCGTTGAAGAGCGAGCGTGATGCCGCGAAACTGGATTTGCTCCTTGTCCGGCATACCGTTACTCACTAGGCACTGCATACCGAGCGTCAAAATAGAAAGGCGGTTTACATCCGAATCGACGCGCCCAAAGCTGACGATTGCCTTTACCGGGACATTGGTGGGTAAAGTAGTCTCGGCATACACCCAGAGCATCGGGTTCGTGCTTGCGCCTATTCTCGCTACCTTAGCTTTTTGCTCATTGCCTGCCGAATCCACGATTGATGTCCAATCGTTGTAAAGCCGGACAACACGGTCTTCCTTGATGCTCATGATCCTCACCACGCACGTCACGCCGCTGGTGCTCTTTTCGCATCCGTCCAATCGAGACACGAAATCATCTACCCTCGCCGTCGTGTTGTCGGCGGCGGGTGATTCCCGCGCCTGGGAATCGTGCGGAGTGTCAGAACTAGCTTGGGCAATTTCATCATGCAAGCTGGCATTCTGCTGCTTCAAACCTGTATTTTCCTGCCGCAAACCCGCGTTCTCTTGCTTCAGCCCTTCGTTCTCCTGAAGAAGCCGCATGTTTTCCTGTTTGGTTTTCTGAAACTCGCGGGTGTCGCTTGTCGGTGTCAGATGGTAGCCGGTGGCAACGGCGGCAATACATGCGGCCAAAACCGTGGCTGCCGCACCAATCACGGCTGGGGCTATCATCGGATTTGAGGGCATTAGATTAAAAGTATAGCGTTGTGGATTACACTTGCTCGGCATATCCCTGCATCGCAGACTCGATCATCGCCGCTGTGCGCCTAGCGAAAGTGCCGGACCTCGAACTGACCATTGCGAAGGGGATGAGCGTCCTGCAGCAGAGCGTCAGACTGGCGCGCACGCTTCTGGACGAAGCGATGCGCCGGTAGAGCCGTCACGGTGTGGTTCGCCAGTCTTATCTCGCTGGGACTGTTCTCTTATTTTTTTCTTTTCAGGCTGAATCATCTGATTTCAAAATAGTAACGACTCAGGATCGGAAGCTGACCTCGCTGTGCGTAAACGGTCGCGCTCTCCTGATAGGAGAATCGCGTGGAGTTGTGGAGTATGCGAATCTTGCCTGTCCTGAATGGGAACACGCGAGACCAGCCGCCGTTGTGAACATTGAAGAGCCGTGGCTCGTAACTGTCGGGTTCAGCCTCATCACCTTGGGTTTCGTTCTTCAGCTCTTTGGCGTTGCTGACCCCAAAGAAATAGATCACCTCACGAGCGAACTGAAGGAATTGAAAAAGGAGAGGAGTTATAGGAAGAAATAGTCTGTGTTCGCCAAACGTTATAACTGGTCATCAGGCATTGATCGAGCAGTGAAACGCAGAGGCGCATGGCGACTGCTTTGGAAAACGCCCCATATGCCTCAAACACAAGCCGCCTTCACCCTGCCATTGAGACCCGCCTCTTCTTGGGCTGGCGGGTGGCAGTGGGGGGGGAGAAAGCAGCCGATTGAAGGCCAGTGGGGGTCTGCTTCTGGTATGCCCAAAAGTATGCCCACCCACTGGTGAGAAGGCTTTATTAGATACTACTGCCTCTACTCGCTATCATTGGTCTGGAATGCTTTCGTTGGTGTTAAAGAAGTGAAGCATCGGGAGAAATTGATTTTAGGTCCTTTGCGTCTGCCGATTTCACCACCCGGGCGTGTCTTTTGAACGGGCAGCCGTTACTCTTCCGCTGCTGCTTGGCCTCAGCTTCATGATAGTAGACGAATTAGTGGCACGCCGATGAACAACGATTCGCCCGCAGCTCCAAACGGAGGACTGGGTGAATTTACAATCGAAGCATGTCCGCCCTTGCTGTTGATGACAACATCGTGACGAGATACGAACCTGTTATCGGGCTCGAGGTTCATGTCCAGCTTGGCACAAAGACGAAGATTTTCTGCAGTTGTGCCGTAGAATTCAGCGCGCCCCCCAATACAAACGTGTGTCCAGTGTGCCTGGGACTCCCCGGAGCTTTGCCCGTACTCAGCCGGCAGGCGGTAGAGCTGGCGATCAGTTCCGCGCTTGCCTTGCGGTGCCGAATTAATCCGTTTTCACGGTTCGCCCGAAAAAACTATTTTTACCCGGATCTGCCGAAGGGCTATCAAATCTCACAGTATGACCAGCCGCTGGCCGAGCAAGGTTACGTGGACATTCCGACAGCTAGCGGCACGAAGCGGATCGGGATCACGCGCGTACACATGGAAGATGACGCGGGAAAGAGCATTCACGACGGATTCAAAGATTCCGACCGCTTTACCTACGTCGACCTGAACCGCTCAGGCACTCCGTTGATTGAAATTGTGAGCGAGCCCGACATGCGATCCCCAGATGAAGCTTTCGCCTATTTAACAGAGCTGAAGCAGATGATGCAATATATCCGCGTCTCCGATTGCGACATGGAAAAAGGGCAACTACGTTGCGACGCGAACGTTTCCGTCCGGCCGAGAGGCGCCGAGAAGCTCGGCACAAAAGCCGAGGTGAAGAACCTCAACTCCTTTCGATTTTTGAAACTAGCGCTGGAGTATGAAATCGAGCGCCAAGTGGAACTGATGGAAGCCGGCGGTAAAGTGGCGCAAGAAACTCGCCTTTACAACGTGGAGAGCGGAAAGACGGTGGGAATGCGCAGCAAGGAGCAGGCCCACGATTATCGCTACTTTCCGGAACCAGACCTGGTTCCGCTGCGCGTGAGCGAACACTGGCTGCACGATGTCAGATCCAGATTGCCCGAGCTGCCCGCCGATCGGCGGGAAAGATTTGTAAGTTCGCATGGGCTGCGCGAATACGATGCGCAGGTCTTGACTCTAACGCGCGAAATCGGAGACTACTTTGAAACCGCTGTGAAGGTCAGCGGCGATGGACGCACGACAGCAAATTGGGTAGCGGGTGAGTTAATGGGACTGCTGAAAGCGGCGGGGAAAGAGATTTCGGATTCACCGATACCTCCAGAGCACATCGGCGAACTGGTAATGCTTATCAAGAAAGGCGAGCTCTCAGGAAAGCTGGCGAAAGAACTCCTTCCCAGAATGTTCGACACCGGCGAGCCACCATCTGTGATTATGCAACGTGAAGGACTAAAGCAAATCTCAGATACGGGAGCCCTCGAGAAAATTGTGGAAGACGTGATTTCCGCGAACCCGAAGCAGGTGGAGCAGTACCGGAGCGGAAAAACCGCTGTTTTAGGGTTTTTAGTCGGCCAAGTTATGAAGAGCAGCCGCGGTCAAGCAAATCCCGGAGCAGTCAACGATGTTCTCAAAGCGAAGCTTGGCTAGCTGGCGGCGCGTTCAGCGATGAACGGGACGCTTACAGTTCGGCCTCCGCTTCAATCTCGATGAGCATGCCGGGGTCAATAAGGGCTCGGACCTCCACCATAGTGGCGCAGGGCCGGATCTCGCCGAAGAACTCCCGATGAGCTCGACCGTATTCTTCCCATCTGCCGATATCTGTCACAAACATTCGCGTGCGCACAATGTTGGCCAGCGTAGCCCCGGCTTTCTTCAGAGCGCGTTCGAGATTGCGAATAATTTGCACGGTTTGTTTGTACCCATCACCAGCGCCCACCAGGTTTCCGTTTTCGTCAGTGGCAGTTGTTCCGGTTACGTAAATGCGGCTTCCAACGCGTACGGCCCGGCTGTAACCGACGATGTCTTCCCATTTTGTTCCGGAGGAGATGTTTTGGCGATCTTGGATCATAAATCTGACGAGTTAGGCCTCGTGCCGTTTCAAGAACCACAATTGGCTATTTACCGGCTTATTTCCCGATTGCCGGCGTGGCCGAATGTACCTGCCGTCAGGCCGCATAATTCTTGCTGCCGTGTCGTCTTCGAGATATTTCGCGAGAATTTTGTCCCGCAATCTCCGGACGAGTTTGGGGGCTTCGACAGGGAAAAGAATCTCAACGCGGCGGTTCAGATTTCGTGGCATCAAATCGGCGCTACCCACATAAACCAGCTCGTCGCCTCCGTTGCGAAAATAGAAGATGCGGCTGTGCTCGAGAAATCGACCCAGAATGCTTCTGACGCGGATAGTCTCGCTTACTCCGGGGATTCCAGGCCGCAACGAACAAACGCCTCGAACAATCAGATCGATTTCGACACCGGCGCGTGATGCCTCATAAAGAAGCCGGATCATACCGGCGTCCTCGAGCGCATTCATCTTAAAGATCAAGTGGCCGTCACCGTGCTCGCGATGCCGCTCGATTTCGGCGCGAATAAGGCGTTCCAGGCCTGTGCGCATGCTGTAAGGGGCCACCAGCAACTTACGATAGGATTTTTTAGCCGAGTAACCTGTAAGGTGATTGAATAGATCGCTTACATCGGCGCCAATCTCTTCGTTGGACGTAAATAAGCCCAAATCGGTATAAACTCTTGCAGTTGTGGGATTGTAATTGCCCGTTCCCAAGTGGATATAACGCCGAATCGCCTCGCTTTCCCGCCGCACAACCATCGCCATCTTTGCATGAACCTTCACTCCGGGAAGGCCATAGACGACATGCACGCCTTCGCGCTCCAGTTTCTGAGCCCACTCGATGTTGCTCTCTTCATCAAAGCGCGCCTTAAGTTCCACCAGGACCGCAACCTGTTTTCCGTTCTGGATTGCATCGAGTAGAGCTTCTACAATCGGTGAATTTCGGCCCACGCGATACAAAGTCATTTTGATGGCGAGCACGTCCGGATCCTCCGCTGATATCCGGAGAAAATCAACCACGGGTTGGAAAGATTCGAACGGCAGGTGTAGAAGAATATCCGATTCCCGAATCGCACCGAACATATCGCTTCCGGAGGGTCCAGCGAAAGCCTTGGGGGTCGAGGGGATGAAGGGCTTGTCTTTCAAGGCCGACCGCTCGATGGTCATCAGCGCACGCACGCGGCTCAGATCGAGCGGTCCATCGATACGATAAACGTCGTTATGGTCCAGCTCAAGGTTCGTAGTCAGCAAGTCAATAAGCCGCTGCGGCATACCCGCATTTACTTGGAGGCGAACTGCATCGCGAAAGCGCCTTCGCCATATGGCTTCCTGTATGGTTTCCAGCAAATCGTCGGCCTCGAGTTCCTGAATCGCAAGCTCCGCGTCACGGGTTACATGGAACAGGTCGGCTTCCAGAATGTCCATTTCAGGGAACAGCATGCGGAGATTGACGATGATTACCTGCTCCAGCCAAATAAAAGCAAGCTCACCGGCCCGTGAGGGAAGCGGGACCAACTGCGGCAGCGAATCGGGGACCTTAATGCGCGCAAACCGTTCTTCTCCGTCGCCATTACTGACGATCGCGGCCACGTTCAGGCTGAGATTGGAAATGTGAGGAAAGGGCCGACCCTGATCCACCGCTAAGGGCGTTAACACGGGATAGACGATGCGGCGGAAGTAGTCGTCAACGGCAGTCTTCTGCTGTGGGTTCAATTCATCCAGCTCGAGAATTTGAATGCCAGCATCTCCCAAGGCGGGCATCAGGTCTTCACGCCAAAGCCTGTAGATCTCGCCGACGACGCTGGTGACTTCGTGGCGAATCAGCTCCAACTGCTCGCCAGGCGATCTGCCATCCATGCTTATTTCCGTGGTGCGCGTCTCGATTTGCTGCCAGAGACCTGCTACACGAACCATGAAAAATTCATCGATATTCGACCCGAGGATCGATATGAACTTGACTCGCTCCAGCAGAGGGGTTGAGGGATTTTCGGCTTCCTCCAACACGCGGCGCTGGAAGGTCAGCAGGCTGAGGTGAGGGTTCAGGTAAAGATCCGGGCCGTCCAGGCGCAACGCAGGAGCTGCGGCTCGGCTTGCCGACGCGGATCGCCTCCTTGCGGAGCGGGCGCTTCTCATAAGAAGGGAAAGTTTATGACGACGTCTTCTTAATACTGTAAAACTTCGCCACTGGGCGGGTTGTTACAATGCAAGTGCGGGGTGGAGCAGTCAGGTAGCTCGTTGGGCTCATAACCCAAAGGTCGCAAGTTCAAATCTTGCCCCCGCAACCAACCCGTCCGGCAGTGTCTACGAATTCCGCTTCTCCCTACGACGAAATTGCGGAAATGTACAACGCGCTGTGGGCAGACTGGTATCTGCCGGGCGCGATGACGGCCCTCGAGAACCTGCTCTTTTCACGCATTCCTGCCACCGCGCGAATCCTCGATCTCTGTTGTGGTTCCGGCCATGTCACAGCGGAGCTGGTCAGGCGTGGGTATTCTGTCACTGGAATCGATTCCTCGACTGAGTTAATTTCGCTCGCCCGGCAAGCATTGCCGGGAATAGACTTCCGCGTACAGGACGCCAGGAAGCTTCAGATCGATGGAAAGTACGACGCTGTTCTCTCCACGTTCGACTCGCTGAATCACATATTGACCCTCGACGATCTCCGAGATGTGTTCATCGGGGTTCACGCCGCACTCGAGCGGAGCGGATTATTCGTGTTCGATATGAACCTGGCTGAAGCTTATTCTGCCGATCTACGGAGATGGCATGCCGAGGTTCGTCAGGACGCCGTGGGCCTTGTCCGCGGAACGTACAATCCGGAGACACGCAGGGCGGCCACTGAGCTCGTTTGGCTGGCGCGAGTAGCAGGCAACAACTTATGGCGAAGGCAAGAGAGCATTGTGGAGCAGCAATGCTATTCCCCATCCGAAATCCTTTCCGCGCTCGACGACAGCGGCTTCCTGAGGATGCAGGCGCTTTCAGCGAGAGATGCCGGGATGAATGATAGCCTGGCGCTTGGGCGGAGTTTCTTTATCGCTTGGCCCTGAAGAAGATGCTACGAGTAGGGAAACACTCGTACGTCCATCCCTTCGGCCAGGTTAATGAGCCGATCCAAATCATTGCCAAAGGCGCGTTTCCTCCAGCTCTCCCGGCCTTTCCGACCCACGTATATTTGTGTAATCCCGCGCAGGCGAGCGAACTTGAGAATAGTTTCGACGGCATCTTCTCCGTCCAGTTCCACAATTTCCGCGCCTTTCTGTTTCGCTAGTTCGATTCCCTCCTGAATCCGACCGAGTTGCTCGCGAGACCAGTCTCCCCGCCTAATGTAGGTGACAATCAGGTCTCCGTGAAAACGATCGCGGTTTCGCGCCCCGCTTTCCAACATGCGTTTCGCATCTCCGGCGGGGGAAAGGCAGACCAGGATGCGTTCCTGGGTACCCCAAAGCTGAGTTATGCCCTGAGACGCGAGGTAGCGCTCGAGCTGCTTCTCTACAACATCAGCGGCCAAGAGCAGAGCGATCTCGCGCAGCTCCGAGAGCTGCAACTCAGAGGCGCTTTTCGACGAAGTCGCGCCGGCTTCGTCGGATGCGTATACGACACTTTCGGGCGGGGTATCAACAATCACAATTTCATCGGCTGTCTGCAAAAAGCTGAGTGGAACCGTGTGGCTCACGTGCTTTCCAGTGATTGCTTCGACGCGTGCCCGCATTTCTTCAATGTGCTGCAAATTGACTGACGTGATCACCGATATGCCCGAACTGAGTAACTGCGCCACGTCTTCCCATCGCTTCTCATGCGTTGAACCGGGCGGGTTGTCGTAGGCCAGCCCGTCGACCAGGCACACTTGCGGTTTTCTCGCGAGAATGGCAGGCAGGTCCATGACGGAACAGTTGCCCTGCGTTTTAAGGGGAACCACTTCCAACGTAGAGATCGCATGCTGGACATCGGCGGAAAGCCTGGGTTGAATCGCGCCCACCAGCACGTCCTGTCCACGCTCCCGCCGGCGGCGTCCCTCATCCAACATTCGGAAGCTCTTGCCAACTCCAGATGCGTATCCTAGGAAAACCTTCAGACGTCCACGCGCCTGGCGTGCTTCTGGCGCTTGTTGAATAGCAGGCTCGGCGGCCGATTTCGATTCACTTGCCGTGATCACATTATTTATTATCGATTTAAGCTCGTAGCGCGGGTCCAGCAAAGACACAGCCACCCTATGTTATCCTGCGGGTGTCCGACGCCTGTCCGCATCACGGGGACGTAGTTCAGTTGGTTAGAACGCCGGCCTGTCACGTCGGAGGTCGCGGGTTCGAGCCCCGTCGTCCCCGCCAATTCTCATCCATTACCGGATATCAGTTCGCCAGAATTGGTGGGAATACCGCTGCCCGACGTCATACATACTAAGAGCATGACGCCAGGACAGCCGCAGCCCAAATTTCAACTCACAAACACGCCGGATTACCGCGAGAGCTACGCGAACAGCGTGCAGATGCGTGTGAATTTGTGGGACTTCTTCCTGATGTTCGGAACCATCAATCAGACCGCGCCCGACGCAGTAACGATCCAGAACTTTCAGGGCATCTATTTAAGCCCGCCCCAAGCCAAGGCTTTGTTGAACGTGCTTCAGCAAAATCTCAAGCAGTATGAATCCGCTTTCGGAGAGATTCGTCTGGAGGCCCAGACCCAGGGCGAAGTCATCCAATAGGTTCTTTCATGCCGGCACACGCGCGGCCGCCGATGCCGAAACTCCCGCCATTTGCATTGGCGCAGTCCCGGGGGCGTCGTAAATACCCCGAACATCTGCTCGTTTTTTTCCTTATCTTTTCGGCAGTGCTAATCACGATCCACTTGCCGCTGTTAGGATTGCCCTTCTTCTGGGACGAGCTCGGCCAGTTCATTCCAACGGCTCTCGATTTGCTCCGCAACGGAACGTGGATAGCCCATTCGGCCGTTCCGAATGTGCATCCGCCCGGCGTCGAGGCCTATCTCGTCCTTTGGTACAAGCTCTTTGGGTTTTCAATTCCTATTACCAGAGTCGCGATGCTCGTGCTTGGCTCGCTGGGCCTCCTGTTCACCTTTCTTCTAGCCATCGAACTCAGCCGGGAGACGACCGGCACTCCCGCATTCCTACCGCCACTGTTTCTTCTTGCCACGCCGCTTTTTTACACGCAAAGCATGATGGCGCAGCTTGATATGCCGGCGATGGTATTTACCGTTCTGGCATTGTTGCTTTTCTTGAAGAACAACTACGCGGCCGCTGCGGCCGCGAGTGTGGTACTTGTCCTAATGAAAGAGACCGGTATTGTTGCGCCATTCATCTTATTCGTAGTACTTCTGTTCCGAAGAGAGTGGCTTCGGGCAGCTTTCTTTGTCGCACCTGCCTTAGCGCTTGGGGCCTGGCTGTTTTTTCTACACCGATCCACTGGCTATTGGCTCGGAAATCCAGGATTCGCACACTACAATGTCGGGTACGCGCTGCATCCGGTGCGCATGGCGTTCTCTTTCGTGCGGCGATTCTACTATGTTTTTCTGGCAGATTTTCGGTGGATCGGCACGCTTGCGCTCGTGACGACTGCGTGGAAATGCAGACCGTTCCGCAGTGGTGCCTGGCGGATAGCCATTGCGATTTTCGCGGCGACTTTCGTCCTGGTTTCTTTACTCGGCGGTGCGGAACTGGAACGCTACCTGTTGCCTGGGCTTCCCCTGTTCTACATCGCGGTCAGCATTGCGCTGACGTATATCCGCGGCCGGATCGCGATCACGGCCATTGTCGCGCTCACCATGGGCCTTGTGGCGAGTATGTTTTGGAATCCGCCCTATCCGTTTCCCTACGAAAACAATTACGCGATGGTGGATTTCGTCCGGTTGCAGCAGCAAGCGGCGGATTTTGCGGAGCGGAATTTCCCTCGCCGCACGATCGCCACCGCGTGGCCGTACACGGCGGCCCTCGAGAGTCCCGATTACGGGTTTGTTCATCACAAGCTGCACGTCATCGAAACCAGCGATTTCCACGCCGCATCGATCGAAGCCCTTTCGCCCGGCGGTTTCGATGTCCTGATTACTTATAGCCGCACATGGGCGCCTGAAAGCGGCGTTATTTCGATCCCTCTGGTGCGATATTTCCTGAGCCGCTTTTACTGCTGGCAGCCGGACATTACGCCAGATCAGTGCGCGCAACTGGGTCTCAAGCCGGTTATCTCCTGGCAGCTGCGCGGACAAGTAATCACCGTCTACGGCCGGAGTGGCATCGGTGCCACGGGCACATAGAATCCGCGCCGCGTGGTGGGGTACGGTCGGCCTCTTTCTGGTACATGGCCTTCTCGTGGGCACCTGGGTATCGAGGATCCCGGCTGTGCAAAGCGCGCTGCGGCTGAATAACGGCATACTTGGCCTGACGTTACTGAGCTCGGCGTTTGGCGCAGTTTGTACCATCCCGCTAATCGGATGGCTCGTGACTCGTTATGGAAGCAAGAAGGTCACGACGGCCGGCAGCATTCTCTTTTGTCTCGTGATCGCTTTACCTGGACTTGCCTTCAATGCAATCAGTCTCGGCGCCGCGCTATTCGTCTTCGGCGCTGCGGCCGCGGCAATGGATGTTTCCATGAACGCCCAGGGGGTCGAAGTGGAAAAGGCGATCGGCAGTCCCACTATGTCGCGCTTTCATGCGATGTACAGTGCCGGGGCGATGGCAGGAGCGGGGGCGGGCGGATGGCTCGCTTCACACGGAACGCTGCCGCTTGTACACTTCGCCGCAAGTGGCGGTATCAATCTGCTCGCGATCCTCGCGGTTTCATCGCTGCTGCTCGACGCCCACCGAAATCCCGCGGCACACCGGCAGCGGCTTTCGCTGAACCGGATTCCGGGAGTGTTGTTGGCCCTGAGCGCGATCGGCTTTTGCATTCTTCTTTCCGAGGGCGCGATGGCCGATTGGACCGCCGTCTACTTGCGACAAGTCCTGAGCGCCGGACCAGGGATGGCAGCCGCCGGTTACGCGGTCTTTTCGGCGGCAATGGCGGGTTTCCGTTTCCTGGGAGATGTGATCACAACTCGACTGGGGCCTCTTCGCACCGCCCGCTCGGGATGCCTTGTCGCGGCCGCCGGTTTGTTTTGGGCTTTGGCCATGCAAACGCCGGGGTGGGCACTGCCCGGTTTTGCAGCGACGGGCGCCGGGCTCTCGGTCATTATTCCGCTTGTGTTTGGCTCGGGCGGCCGGGTTCAATCTGTCAGCCCCGGAACGGGCATCGCGACGGTCACAGGGATCGGCTACATCGGTTTTATCGTGGGTCCTCCCGCCATCGGATTCGCTTCACAGTTGGTTACGTTGCGATATGCGTTGGGCCTCGTGGTGATGTGCTGCCTGGCGGCGGCAGCACTGTCACGTTTTATGGCCTCTCTCCAGCCGCTGGGCAGCGCGAGTGCCCGTTCCGGAACTACACCTGTGAGCTACTAACCTCCCAAACGCATGGGCTTCGCATAGCCAGTCATTTCCAGGTAGCCGACGCCGTGAACAGCACGGGAGTGCTCGCTTCCAACGTATGTGACCGCGCCTTCCCAATAGCTGGGAGAGATCTCGTTCTTACGGAAGAGCTCCTGATTCTTCAGCGCGGCGCGCTCCGACAGTTGCAATTCAAGCGCCGGCACAGATATGTTCCAGGACAACGGGTACCGGGCGCCGGATTCCGGGCTCTGCCATAGATCGCCGGAGGTCAAAGAGAACTGTGACGCCTCGAGAAAATGTGCATTCCCATGCGAATCGACATACGTTCCCGAGGAGCATGGATCTATTTCTCCCGATGTTTTTCTAAGCCGATACAGCATCACTTCTTCGTTACTGTCCAATTGAATCGCGAACCAGTCCCATCCGGCAAGAGTGTTGCCGCGCGGTTCCGTGAAGAACTCATGGTCCATCCAGGCGAGCCCGTTGATCGCAAATTTCGTGTTCCTCCATTTCAGCTCCCCCGCTGCCGCTAAGCGCGTAAAGGAGACGTAATGGGACGCTTCGCCTTCGAGCGGGCCTTTTTGGCTTACGCCATTCCTGCCATGGATAACGACCGGCTTTTCCGGCTTGAGGCTCAAGCGCAGCGAAAACCGGTCGCAAACGGCCTGCAATTCCTGTTTTCCCGTTGCGGGATTCACCCAGTGCACATGCCAATTGCCGTTCCAGTACTGGGCATCCGCCGCATCAGTGCCCGCCAATCCCGGCCCTGCCCGATTTAACCGTTCCGTGTGATAAAACTCACCTCCATCGATATCGCTCAATGCCAAATGCGCGAGGTAGATTTGATCCGGCAGCCATATTGTTTGGGCGTTGCCCGTTTCCTGTTTCGAAAGAGGTATCGCTTGGCGGAAAAACGTCAACTCGAAACCGAAGCGGTGACCGTCAGGCGCGTGCAGATTTCCCGTGTAATACCACCATTCACTCTGATAGGCGGGATGGCTGAAGTGATCGCGCGGAAATTCGTAATGATAACCGGGCCTTGCAACCCGCCATTCCTGAGCAGCGATAAGCGATGTTAGCGTTATGCACGCCGCAAGCAGCCTAGAGTTCATGAATCACCTCAATCGGATTCATTTGAGTAGCGGTACGCGACGGATACAAACCCGCTAAAATTGTGGCGCCGTACACGCCGCTCAATGCCGCAAGCAGTACGGCAACCGGCAAGTGAAACTGAATGGTCCATCCGAAAGATTGCTTGTTGATCACGAAAATCAGAATCAGCGACAAAAGGGTCCCGAGGATCAGACCGATCGCATTGGAGAGTAATCCCAGCAGCCCCGCCTCGCACAGAATGATCTGCCGGACTTGAGGTTGTGCGGCGCCCAGGAAACGCAGCAGGGCGAATTCGCGGCGGCGGTCGATGATCATCGCCAGCAGCGCTCCTGCGATTCCCATTACTGCCACAATAACGGCCACCGCTTCGAGGGCATACGTGATGCGAAAGGTCCGGTCGAACACCGCGATCGCACCGCGGCGCAGAGCGGTGTTGGGAAACACCATGACTGCGCGTCCACCAATCACGTTGTCGATACCACGGCGAACGGCTCCCAAATCCGCATCGCGGGTGAGATAAACCGCGAGATTCGAGATGGCAGGATCCGGCAAATACTTCAGCAGCGTATGCCTGTCGAGCATGACGAAACCACGCTCGGTTGAATAGTCGTAGTAAATGCCGAGGACCTCGAAGTTGCGGAGCGCTCCGGCCAACGACAGTGCGATGAAGCTTCCCGTGTGGACGTTGTGCTTATTCGCGAACGGCTCGCTCACCACGGCGTAATCTCCCGCGGAGAGCTTTTTGAGAATCTCGTTCCGGTCCTCGCCGGGAAGAAATATTGTGCTCGCCATGGCCCGCACTTTGTTCGATTCGCCGCCCGCCAGAGTCGCCGGCAAACCCTGGTAAGAAATGGCGTACGCTCGGAAGCGATCCACAGCGGCCACGCCAGGCAGCCTTTCGATCCGGTTGGCGATATCGACACTCATGGTCGGATGGCGGTCAGCGGCCGGAAAGCCGGCGGGCCGCAAGTACAAATCGGCTTTAAGCTCGTTATCCATCCAGAGGCGGACAGTTTCGCGGAAACTGCCCACCATAATGCCGACGCTCACCGTCATCGCCACGGCTGTCGCAAGGGCTGCGACCAACACCGAAGTCCGGCCGAGCGAAGCGCGCAGCGAGCGCATCGCCAACAGAGCTTCTACACCGAGGAGTTTTTCCAAAACCGGATTCACTGTGCCGGCGAAGAGCGTCACCACATTGGGTATGGCTGCTGCGGTACCTGCTATGAACAGCACGATGGCGACATAGGCGAACAGCGGCTGGCCGCCAATAGCCGGGAGCTTCGCCAATCCGCACCCGGCGATTAGCATCGGCGCAGCCCAAAGGACCACGCGGCGCGAGCGGATAAAAGCGGCGTATTGCTCGCGCCCCGGCGCCATGGCTTCGACCGGCGCCACGTGAGCGGCTTCCCTCGCTGGAGCCAAGGCCGCTAAAATAGTGACGGTCATTCCGAGTCCAACTCCGGTGAGAACGGAGGCAACCGCTAATGTAACTGGCGCTGGATGACTGCTCACGTACAGAGACTGCACTGTGGTCCCGATCAGCCGAACCGCGCCGGCGGCCATTAACCGGCCGGCCACGATGCCGATTGCGCTTCCGGCGACACCAAAGAACAGCGCTTCCGCCAGAAATGCCTTTGTCACCATGGACCGAGTAGCGCCAATCGCCCGCACAATACCGATTTCGCTTCTGCGCCTGACCACCGAAATGGAAATGGTGTTGTAGATGAGAAATCCTCCCACAATCAGCGCAATGTAGCTCAGGACGCGCAGATTCCAGCGAAACGCCGCCAGCATTTTGCGGTTCTCCCCGGTACGCGCCCCCTGCGGCTCCACACTCACTGAGGCGGGAAGCTCCTTCTGCAACATTGTGCGCGCCTCATCGACCGGCTCATCTGCCGGAAGCCGCACATCGATGCTGTCGAGCTTGCCGGTTCTTCGCGTCACAGCCTGGGCAAGGCCGATATCCGCGACAATTATGTTGCCCTCTCCGATAGCCGTATCGCCAGATTTCAGCACGCCCGCCACAGTAAAAGAGTGCACTGCATCGTTGATGAGCAATTGGACGTGGTCACCGGGGCGGACTCCCAGCCGCGCTCCGACCCAGACCGGACTGCCGGCGACAAGCTGTATCGCAGCCTCTTCGGGGCTACCATTTTTGAAGCTTTCGCGGCCCGGATGGCCAATCAAGTCGAGCCCGATGAACGGCAGCGCCTCGCCCTTACCATTGAGAAAGGCGAAAGCCTCAATCCGCGGCACAAAATCGAATGCATATGGGAGTCGCGCCAGCTTTCCCAACAAACGCTCATTGATGCCGCCAATGGAACTGAGGACCAGGCCGCTCTTGCCGGTCAGGGATTCCAGCGAAGACTGAAAACTGCCTGTCGCCGCTTCGCCCGCCAGATCGATTGCGATCACGACGCCCACACCGAGCGCAACAGCAAATACCGTGAGTGCCGTTCGGAGCGGTTCGCGAAACAGCGGCTTCAAAATGAGGCGCGTAAAGAGAATCCAGCCGGTCCTCATCTGCGGGGCCCGGCGGCTTCCGGCAAAGCGGCCTGTTCCAGGCGGCCATCACGGAGCCGTAGAATGCGATCCGCTATCGCGGCGCTCTCCACACTGTGCGTCGCCATGATCACGGCGACGCCGAGCTCACGAGCCGTGCGATGCAGCAGGTTCAAGACGAGCTGGCCGGTTACAGTGTCCAGGTTTCCTGTGGGCTCATCGGCCAGCAACAAACGCGGGCTGTGCACCAGGGCGCGCGCGATGCCGATTCGCTGCTGCTGGCCGCCGGAAAGCTGATGAGGCAGACGGTCCGCATATTCTTCCATTTCCACCCAGCGCAGACGTTCCAACGCCGCGGGGCGCGCATCCTCCCTTTTCGCGAGCAACAACGGCAACTCGACGTTTTCAGCAGCTGACAAGGTATGCAGCAATTGAAACGATTGAAAGATGAAGCCGACCTTCTCACGACGCAGCTTCGTCAGCTCGGCGTCTCGCAGCTCGCTCGTATTTTTGTCATCCAGGATCACTTCGCCTGACGACGAGAAGTCCATCGCGCCGCACAGGTTCAAGAGCGTGGTCTTTCCGCACCCGCTTTTGCCCACCAGCGCGACGAAGTCTCCGGCCTCCAACTGGAGCGAGATATCCTGCAGAGCGACAACGGGCATGCCTTGCGCGCGATACAGTTTGGTCACATTGCGAAGCTCCAGGAGAGCCATACATCCCAGGATCGTATGCCGGACATCAAAAGGGTGTTTTTCCCGTGACGGTCGAATATTCGCGCCTCCGCTACACTCAAAG
This sequence comes from uncultured Acidobacteriaceae bacterium, assembly GCA_963722935.1. Classification (GTDB taxonomy): domain Bacteria; phylum Acidobacteriota; class Terriglobia; order Bryobacterales; family Bryobacteraceae; genus Bog-105. The sequence goes on from CAVROY010000009.1 coordinate 17,467, forward strand.
GCGTGGCGAAGATTCTCGTGACCGGGGGAGCAGGCTACATCGGCTCGCATACTCGCTATTTCTTGCAAAAGCACGGTCATTCGGTGGTGGTGATCGACAATCTGTCGCGCGGGTATCGCGACAGCGTTCCTCCGGATCTGCTGCGCGTCATGGATCTCCGCGAGACGGACAGGCTGGCACGCTTGCTTGCAGACGAGCGCATCGATGCAGTCATCCACTTCGCAGCGTACATCGCTGTCGGTGAATCCACACAGGTCCCGGAGCTTTACTTCGCTAATAACGTGAGTGGTTCAATATCTCTGTTTGACGCCATGCTGCGAACTGGTGTCAAGCACCTCGTATTTTCTTCGACCGCGGCTACTTACGGCATCCCGGAGCACGTGCCGATAGCGGAGGACCAGCCTTACGCGCCTATCAATCCATATGGGGAATCAAAGGTGATGGTTGAAAAGATCCTGGAATGGCTGGATCGATATCGAGAGTTTCGAAGCGTGCGTTTGCGGTACTTCAACGCCTGTGGCGCCGAACCGGAAGCGTGTTTAGGCGAACGGCACGATCCGGAGACGCATCTGATTCCGCTGCTTATTCGTGCGATTCAAACCGGCAGGCCGGTTACTCTTTTTGGCGAGGATTACCCGACGCCCGACGGTACCTGCATTCGGGATTATATTCACGTTAGCGATTTGGCAGAAGCGCACGTCTCGGCTGTGGAGCACCTTCTGGCGGGCGGAAAATCCGATGTTTTCAATGTGGGGACGGGTATAGGTCGCTCCGTGAGAGAAGTTCTCGCGGCGGTCGAGCAAGTTACCGGGCACAAAGTGCCGTATACGGTAGGGCCGCGGCGCGAAGGAGACCCGCCGAGCCTGGTCGCCGATTCCCGGAAGCTGCAAACTCGTCTCGGGTGGCGCGCAAGCCGCGCCAGTTTGGAGCGAATTGTGGAAGACGCCTGGAAATTCGCTCAAGACAAAACGCCGCGCGGGTTGGGCTTATCGAAGCCGGGAAACACGGTCGCAATTTGACGATTGCCCATCTGCTTGGTTACGAGCTCCGAAAGAACGGCTCGGAAATCCGTGGTGACGTTGAGGTCGCGGCCTTCGTAGAGTTGCTCGCGTTCGAGGCCCGGCCAATCGCCGTACACTTTGCCGCCACGAACATTGCCACCCAGCACGAACATCACGTTTGCGTGTCCGTGATCAGTGCCGCGATTTCCATTTTCCTTGACGGTTCTGCCAAATTCCGACATGGTAACGACCGTAATATCCGCCATCCGATCGCCCATGTCCTGCGAAAAGGCGTTGAGGGCGTCTCCAAAATCCCTGAGCAAATTCGCGAGCTGGCCTACGTGCGGCTGCGCACCGACCTCGTTGACGTGGGTATCCCACCCGCCGACGTCCGTGAAAGCGACTTCCAGACCGACATCGGCCTTAACAATGCGGGCAATCTGCTGTAAGCTTTGGCCGAGCCGGCCGCCGGGATACCGCGCGTTGTTTGCCGGAGCGTAGGGGGTCTTCTGAATCGATTGCATGATTTTTATCGCATCGAACGTCTCGCGCCCGGTGCCGTTCAATATCTGGTCCACGCTTGTACCGTACATCGATTCGAAAGTTGTAGCGACGCGCGCATCCTTCACCTGAAAATCATTAATGTTGCCGATGGCGAGCGCTTCGTTCTTACCACGAAGAGTGCGCGGCAGATCGGGGCTGAGGCTGACCGCTCGAAGCGGGGACGGCTGCGCTTCCGGCCGCATGGCGCGATTCAGCCAGCCATCATAGGTGGCCTTCAGCCCGGGCGTGCCGGATTCCATGTAGTCTTGTGCATCGAAATGCGAGCGCGTTGGGTCCGGCGACCCTACGGCCTCGACGATGGCAAGCTGCCGCTGATCCCACAGCGGCTTGAGCGACCGCAGCGCTGGGTGCAGCCCAAAATGTCCATCCAGATCGATGGCGGATTGCTCCGTTCCATCGGGGCGTGGGATGGCAATAGTCGGCCGGAGGCCATAATACGCCGGCTCACCGTGCGGCACGACAACATTCAAGCCGTCCACCGCGCCACGTTGAAAAATGGCGATGAGAATCTTCTTGCGCTGACCTGGTGCGTCTTTTGCATACACTGCGCGAGAGAGCCAGGTTGGAACAGACCCGACGCCAAACATGGCGATCGCCGAGCTCTTCAAAAACAATCTGCGAGATGGCATTCTTAACCTCTGCTTCCTGTACTGCTTGCTCCTATCGCCGCTGAAACTCCGGCGACCCGAGCGCCAATCCAGCGATGAGGCTGGGTAGTTGCGGCGGTCCAGCCTTGGCGCTGTCCGTCAACTGCTTCTGCAATGCCGGGTCATTCAGCGTCTTCTCTATCGCAGCCTTGGTCTGGTCGCTCGGATCCTGCTCCAGAATGACGCGCGCCAGTTCCAAAGGCTCTTTTTCGATGACGGCCTGCCACTCGGCCATGTCGATTTTGATCCCGGGGACGCGATTGTGGGCCAGCGCCAGCGCGAAGTTCATCCGATCCAATAACCCCGCTGAACTGACCCACTCGGCGTTGGCACTGGAATAACCAGTGGGTTCAATCTTTCGATATAGCGGCTCCCCAAGCTTCTGAAGTTCATTGGCCAGTAAATAGCCGGACATCACGTCAGCATCAGTGGCCCGTAAGGCACTGACGATCATTTCAAACGGACTCTTTACTTTGGCGCGGTAAGCACCTTGCGACCAGAATTCGGGAGAGGAGAGCATGGTTCGCATGACTTCGCGCAGGTCGCCGTCGGTTTTCGTGAAGCTTTCCGCCATGCGACTGACGAGCGAAGGCGGCGGGTTATCCGCCACAAAGTGCTGCGCCAACTCCAGTGAAATGAAATGCGCCGTAGATGGATGATGGGCCAGGATATCCAGCACCTTTAACCCATCGTTCATACCGCCTCCCGCTGGGATGACGTGGCCGAGGACAACCTTCTTGCCCCTATCGTGCATCTTGTCGTTGTACTCGAATACGCCGCCTTTGCGTGGATTCGCAATAGTCCAGCCCGTGAAACAGCGCGCTACCGCGATCACGTCGGCTTGCGTGTAGCCGCCGTCCACACCGAGCGTGTGCAGTTCCAGAAGTTCGCGGCCATAGTTCTCATTCAAGCCACGCTTGTTTTTTTGATTTGGCCTTTGCACCCGCTCGGCAGCTTCGGGCCCGACGGATTGCCAGTTATCCAGATAGAACAACATGGCGGGGCTTTTGGCTGTCGCGAGCAGCAGATCGTAGAACTTCCCAAAGACGTGGGGCCGTATGGCTTCCCGCTCGTAGGTCGGAATCATATACCGATCCGCGCCCTTATTCAAAAAGACATTGAAGTGGTTGTACCAGAAATCGACCAACAGTTCCTGCAGTTGATGATTGCTATAGACGGCCCGCAACAGCTTACCCTCAATCAGATCCGTCGCCACGACATTTTGAGGATTCACAGACACCATAAGCTGGCGCCGCAGGTCCACTGGCGCAAGCACAAATAGCTGCTGGCGCTGCCGTGGCCGAAGAGCCCAGACAAAATCGGTTTTTTTGTCCGCTGGCAGTCCTGCAAGCAACGCCCTTTTCTCATCCGGTTTTCCAAAGCGCAGTGTCTCGATCTGGCCAGGCGTCAGAATATCAGACAGTTTAGCTTTTAAATCAAGGTCGGAATCGTCATTTGGATCTGGCGTAGCGGCTTGCGCCTTTGGATCTTGGGTTAGATCTTTGCCTCCGCCCGCTGTATTCAAGTTGATGGTGCCCGCCGGGGCGCCTGGAAGTGGTGCGGCCGCAGCACCGCCGGTTTGCGCCGTGTTGTCACGCCGCTGGCGGTAGCGATCCGCCAAGCGAACCACGATCGCGCGCAGTTCCGGATCTTCCGGCAAAGGCGCACGGCCGCGTGCCACGGCCAGAATCATTTGCGGCGGCGGGTAGTGAACGTATGTATCCCGAATGCTCATCCGCAAAGATTCGAGCGGCTCCAGGCGTGTGGTTAACAGGGGATTTTCGGCGATTGTTTCTGGATGAAGCTCGCCATCTAACCACCTGTCGAGCCCGATCTGCTGTATCCGGGTAAAATAACCGGCCGAGGCCCAAAAGTGAGCCGCTCGAGCGCGTGGTGGAGGCGGTCTGCGGGAGAAAGGAGCGGATAAACGCGATATACTCCGGCGGATTCGCCCCCGGCTTGATCTTCTTTAGCTTCTTGGCGCCAAACGCGGCGAGCGGCGCAAGCATGAGCAGGAGGCAGCACCAAATGCCGGCGGCTCGATTTCGTTCCAAAGCGTGCTTCACAATCCTTCAGAACGTAGTGCGAAAAAAATGGTTGACGTCTGAATGTTTTCCAGATCGCGTAGAAATCTCCCGGCGCAATCGGATACAAGCTGAAAATGATGGCTAACTTGTTGGCTTTATG
>CAVROY010000010.1:0-84948 GCA_963722935.1 uncultured Acidobacteriaceae bacterium
TCGGCATCGGGGGCAAAGACCCAGTTGACACCCAGGCCACGCGCCTCGCGGGCGGTTGCGGCGCCAAGCTCCTTGGTTGCAGTTAAGTCATGGGCCGCTCCGAACGCCATTAGATAAGGGAAACGTGCCGTTTCGGCGACGCGCATGGATGCGCCGCGCTCAAAATCGGAGGCTATCAGTAAAGGCGTCCTGGCCAAGCGCTGCATGTGATTCACAAACGCCGCCATTTCGAATGGCTGTGCGCTGATGACGGTACCGTTGCGGATATGGCCGGCGACGATAAAGCCTCCCACGTGGTCCTCGTGTATCCAGCGCTCGAACGTGCGGTACTCGGGGTTTTCGCGCGGAGGGTAATCTCCGTAACCGCGGACCACAATCAACTGCGCGATGCGATCGTGTAGAGACATCGATCGCAATAGCGGCGAGGTGCGCACGGCGGTGGCATTTCTCGAACGCGCATGCGTGGGTTTGCCGGCCGATTGGAGTGTTTCCGCGTACGCTGCGCAAACGAACAGAGCGAGAAAACAGAATGTGAGCGGAGTGAAGGCTTTCCGAAGACGCACTCACTCACTATAAACGCGAGAGCGTATGTGCGCAGGTAACGACAATCAGGAGCCGGCGCGCCTAGGGGGCGTCTTGCTCGCCTCGTAGCCGACGGAGCCCGGCGGCTTCTTGGCAAGCGGATTAAGGAGACGCTTGGTATAGCGAATCAGACTAGCCACTTCATTTGCGCTTTTTTGGATCACGACGTCTGCGCCGGTATCTTCGGCACGAAATCCCAAGCTCTCGGCGAAACCGGTCAGTAGGATGATCGGATTTCGGAATCCCTTTTCCCGCAATTTCGCGATCAATTCGACGCCATTGACCGGAGACATTTTGAAATCGGTAATGATCAGGTCGAACTTTTCTTTTTCGACAAATTGCAGGGCGTCTGGACCACAGCCGGCCGAGACCACCTTATAGCCAAGTTCTTCAAGCACGGACCGACGGGCGATTACACCATCGCAATTGTCATCGACCAGAAGAATCGTGCTGGATACTGGGCGCGCGCAGCAGAAGCAGCAGATCGCATCGAGACCCAGTGAAGTTAGCAAACGATGTCAAAACTGTCAATCAGCTTTCTATCAAACTCAATCAGTGGAAGATCCAGTGCTTGACAGCAGGAACTTAAAGTGTGTGGTCGAGCCGCAGGTATTTTATTCGACTTCGTGCGGCGCTTTGTAGCCGGCCTTGGCGATGACCTGATACTTCATCGCCTTTCCCTTTGCATTGTTGAGACGAAGAGGCTCATTGGTTTCCGGATTGATCAGCTCCACTTTTATGTGGCGGAACTTACCGTCTTGCGCCGTGTTGGTCGGGATGATAGGCGAGCGAATATTGATTGCGCAGCGCCTCTTCGAGCTGGCGAAAGACGCTGGATACTCGCCCAGGAAACGAGGGAAAAACGAAAGGCCGCCGCTTTCTTTGGCGAACGTGCGCATTTCATTATCTGCCTGGAGAAATTCATGTCCATGTTGCGGACCCATTCCGTTGGCCTCGGCCATCAGATCGGCAAGATCTGCAAAGTGCTGATGGTATAGATGGGCACACCCGATTCCTGAACGAGCGGCGCGCTTGATCGAACGTGATCTTGCTGAAGGTGTCGAGTCCGCTGCAGATATGCAGAATGGCCTTCCGGCCTTCAATGCCGGACATGCGATCGGCCATGTCGGTAAGCGCATCGAAGACGTTGGACTCGCTGAAGCCCGGGATGCGCAGGCGCGACATAGCTTCTTCGGCTTTCCGTTTGTCGGCCGAGAAATCGGAAAGGATGGTAGGGCGCAGATCGTAGGCGACGACCGCGACCGCGTCGTCGGGCTTCAGGGTTTCCAAAAATCCATAGGAAGCCTGGAGAGTTTCGTACCAGCCGCTGGTCCAGAAAGCCTTTCGAAGCGATTCGCTGAATTCGATGACCATGCAAATGGTGATGGGAGCTTCGCTGTGGCCGAACTGAGCGATTTGTTGAGGAATGCCATCTTCAAGAACGCGGAAGTATCCCTTTTCGATACCTGGAATGAATTGATTGTGATCGTCCAGAACCGCCACGTCGACGTTTACGGTTGTCGCGTTGGATCGATAGGTCGGCCATTCGGCGGGATATCGGCGGACGTTTTGGGCTTCTTGAACTCCGATGGGAGGGGTCCTGCTCGGTGGGCGGAGGCGGCTGATCCGCAGGTTTCGTTTCGGCTTGCGAGACCGAATCGTGATTCTGGGTCTGCGGGCCTTCCTGTGCGCGCAGGTCCGGAACGAGACTCGCCACAACCAGGACATCGCACCGCCAATGGCGACCAAATGGACCACGGAACTTCATACTGAATTGCCTTTCCTCAGAGACGTGAATTTAGATGAGCCATTCAGTGAACCTGTTCAGTGAACCCAGGGGCCACGCTTGGAATCCTGTTTGCGCAGGTAGACTTCGAATTTCTTTTTGGCACGCCTTAGCCTCCACTCCTTAAGACCCGCGACAGACAGGTTGACGCACGCGAGCTGGAGATTTTTACCGCGAAGCAGCAGATAACCGGCAAGCAAGGCCGCCCAGATGAGCGAGAACCGCGACATTACTCCGCTGGCCACCAACCGTCGCCGAATAGGACTGCAGGAGAACTATCGCACCGATGATTAAGACGAAGTACTTCGACTTCATCGGTACGAGGAATCCGAACAAGAATGGTCTGGTCGGGAAACATGAGGGCGTAGGCCACCAGAATGCCGTAAATGGCTCCCGAAGAACCAACCGTTCCCGATATTGATGCCACCGAAAATGTAGGCGGCGAGAACAACAGATATGCCGGCGAAAATGCCGCACAAGAAGTAGTAAGCGGAGAAAGCGCGCGGTGCCCCCAAGTCCGTTCCAGTTCGACGCCGAAAATCCAGAGGAAAAGCATGTTCCAGAGGACGTGGCCGGTGCCGGCATGAAGGAACATGTACGTGACGAGCTGCCACACAGCAAAAGTTTGGACGACTTGCGCGGGAACGAGAACGAAATTCTGGAAGAAGCCGAGTGCGCCGCTATTTTGCAGTACGTAGTTGATGAACGAAAATCCCGATGTTGACGATCAGGAGCCATTTCAGACCTGTAGGAAGTCGATTGGACGGGATATACCGATTCACGTAGGAACGCGAACTGAACGACATCGGTGGAGGGAATTCCTCAACTGAGGATAACAAAGGGACGAGATGTCTGGTGCTGCGCCGAGGTACCCAGCCCTAGAAAAGCGAGGAAGAGAAAAAGGGAATTGTGTTTTAACTGAAGCGTTAATTTTCGTTCTGGGTGCGGCGCCTCAGCACGCTCGCAGCGAGATTCACGATGACGGCGATGCTGAACCAGATTAACCAATTAGATAGCGGACCGCTTGCGAAAACGAAGGTATTGGTCCATCCCAAATTCGGCAGCGAGACTCCATAAAGCGAATGCATACACGGAAAAGACCGCCGGGCCCATAAGGGCGGATAGCAGTGCGCCAAACTGTTGGGCAGTATCCACCGGCCCAAGTCCCCGCGCGCGAAAACGCTTCAGCGGCGCTCTGTGCGCTACCGGCAGCCCAGGCACTGCCGGCTCGGTTCGTACTGCAGCGGCTGAAATTCGGCGTTTCTGGCATCGTATTAACCCTCTCACTTTCCCGATGCACGTAGAAGTTCCGAAAGTTGCTGCCGACAAGGTTTGTTTCAGCTTCTTGCAGTTTGAGCGACGCAACTGCAGGAGGAAATGGATCAATTAGCCGGTAAAAAATTCGGTATTCCACCGGCAAATCGAGCAGGGGATGATGATCGACGAATTCTTATATTCGCGATAACGAATTTCAAAAACACGGAAATCAGTCTGAAAAGCGTGCCCTTGCCGCTCCACATACCGATTCAATAAGTCGAGCTGCGAGCAGTAGGAGCGACAGCGCCAATGAGCCAGACTTGCCAATGGGAGAAAAGCCGCTGAAACGAAGAAATAGTTTGTCCAATGGAGTTGTGCAGCGATGCTCCAGAGAACATAGTGAAAGCGATCAGAGCGAGAGGCGTCAGGAGCGCGGCGAACGCAAGCGCGAGGTTGTGAAGACGGCGTCAGTGCAGAGCTTCGCCATGGCTAGTACAATGCGAACTTGCAGTCACTAGACCTCTGTTAACAACAGATTATCAATCAACTGCCCGGCCGGTATAAGCACGGAATATTCTCGGCGGGTTGTAGAGTGTTGGAGAGAGAACGCACGGATGCAAAAGATAAAGGCAGCGATTGTCGGCACCGGTTTCATGGGTAAGGTTCATACCGAAAATGTCCGGCGTCTTAGGGAACGTCGAAGTCGCCGCAGTTGTCGGCAGCCGGCCCGAGAGAGCGGAGAGCTTTGCCAAGGCGCACAGCATACCGAAAGCGACAAGCGACCTGAGAGTGGTTCTGGACGATCGGGAAATCACGGCGGTTCACATTTGCACTCCGAACGTGGATCACTTTCCGATGTCTATGGCTGCCATTGAGCGCAGGCAAGGCGGTGCTTTGCGAAAAGCCGCTGTCGATGAATGTCGAAGAGGCGCAGCGCCTGGTGGACGCCGCGAAAACCAGGAATGCGGTGAACTGCGTGCAGCACAATTTGCGCTACTATCCGGTCGTCCAGCAAATCCGGCAGATGATTGCGGCCGGAGATCTCGGCGACATTCTGATTGTCCAAGGGACGTACTCGCAAGATTGGCTGCTGCATGAGACCGACTGGAATTGGCGGCTGGATTCGAAATCAAACGGCAAATTGCGGGTCATGGGCGATATCGGCTCGCATTGGATGGACATGATCCAGCACCTGACTGGACTCCCGATTACGCGCGTCTGCGCAGAGCTTAGCGACGTTCTATAAAACGCGCAAACGGCCCAAAGGATCGGTTGAGACGTTTTCCGGGAAGAAAGGCGCTGCGGAGGATTACGAAGAGTTTCCGGTAGACACGGAAGATTTCGGAATGGTGATGCTGCGCTTGGGAGAGCGGACGCGAGGCGCATTCACAGTCAGCCAGATGTCTGCGGGACGCAAGAATCGTTTTGCGTTCGAAATTTTTGGCACGAAAGCGGGCGTGGCGTGGAACCAGGAACAGCCGGATCACGTTGTGGATTGGCCATCGCAACGAACCGAACCAGGTGATTGTCAAGGACGGTCGCTGCTGTACCCTGCGGCCGCTAGCGTTCGCGGACCTTCCCGGCGGTCATAGCGAGGGATACGACGATTCCCACAAACAGGTGTTCAAGAATTTCTACGCGAGAGTTGCCGACAGAGTCCGCGCCGATCGACTATCCCACGTTCGAGGATGGATTGCGACGGGATGGTCCTGCTGCAGAAAGTAGCCGAAAGCGACGTAAGATTCGTACGAGTGACGGCCGCGAGCGTGGGATTTCCCGGACGTGCCGGACGGGGCTAGCCGAGAGCCTGATCGATATCCCAGAGCAGGTCTTCAAATCTTCTAAGCCCACGGAGAGCGCACTAGTTCCGGCGTTACACCTGCCGCTTCCTGTTCGGCCAATCCAAGTTGCTGATGCGTGGTGGAAGCGGGATGAATCACCAGACTGCGCGAATCACCCACGTTCGCCAGATGGGAGAAGATCTTCAGATTGTCGATGAACTTCCTGCCCGCTTCGTAGCCGCCCTTGACCCCAAACGAAAACACGGCGCCAGCGCCTTTGGGCGTGTATTTTTTCGCCAGGCCATAGTAGGGGCTGGATGGCAGCGAGGCATATTTCACCCACTCCACCATGTCGTGCTCTTCGAGATGTCGCGCAACCGCCAGCGTGTTTTCCAAATGCCGGTCCATACGGATGCCCAGCGTCTCAATGCCTTGCAAAAACAAGAACGAATTGAATGGGCTGACACACGGCCCTATATCGCGCAGACCTTCGACCCGCGTTTTGATGATGAAGCTGATGTTGCCAAACGTCTCCCAAAAACGCATGCCGTGATATGCGGGCGAGGGATCGGTGAAATGCGGAAACTTGCCGTTATTCCAAGGGAAACTTTCCACCGTCGACGATGATTCCGCCGATGGAATTGCCGTGACCGCCCATAAATTTAGTCAGTGAATGAACGACGACGTCTGCGCCGTGATCGAAGGGGCGAGTGACGTAAGGGGTTGCGAACGTGTTGTCGATTACCAGCGGGATTCCGTGATCGTGCGCGATTTTGGCCATGCTCTCGATATCGAGAACGTTGCTGCGCGGGTTGCCAATGGTTTCGCCGTAGAGCAAACTTGTTTTCGGGGTGATCGCTTTGCGGAAATTGTCCGGATCGTCGGGCTCGACGAACACGAAATCGTATCCGAGGCGGCGCATGGTGATATCGAACTGGGTGTGGGTTCCTCCATAAAGAGTGCTGGCGGATACGATCTGATCGCCGGGCGCGGCAATGGTTGTCAAGGCGAGGAACTGGGCGGCCTGACCGCTCGAAAGCCCGAGCGCCGCGACACCGTTTTCAAGAGACGCCACACGCGTCTTCGAGAACCGCCGTAGTGGGATTCATGATGCGGGTATAGATGTTGCCGAATTCCTGCAGCGCGAACAGACGTGAGGCGTGATCCGAGTTGTCGAACGTAAACGATGTCGATTGGTAGATGGGCACCGCACGCGCATGCGTGGTCGGGTCTGGATCGTAGCCGGCGTGCAGCGCTCGCGTATTGAAGCCGAGCGGGCGATCAATATCCTTTGTGGGCATCGCCTCAGTATAAGTTGGATGTCGATTGACTAATAGATGTTGTTTTCCGGGAGGGCTTGCGCCTTAGATTGAGAACACCGAGCCCGACGCCAATAGCTAGACAGGACCAGGCGAACCAGTCGCCATAACGTGCGTAGAAAGTCGTTGTTTCGATTGTGCCGAAGTGAACGATGGATGCAAGTTCCTCATATGAGGGCACGCGGCGGACGACCTGCCCGGCGGGATCGATTACGGCCGTGATGCCGTCGTTGGTCGCGCGAACGATAAACCGGCGATTTTCGACTGCTCGCATGCGAGCGATGAGCAGATGCTGCAGGCGCGCCTCGGAGTGACCGAAGTAAGCGTCGTTTGACAAGTTCACAAGCACATCGGCGCCTTTTTTCGTGAACTGCCGAACCAGATCCGGGAATGCCGATTCGTAGCAAATGAAAGCGCCGAGCCGGTACCGCGCGGCCGGGAGGACCTTGATATCGCGGCCCGGCACGAAATCACCTGCTTCTTCGGTGATGCGATTGACCCAGGAGAACAGAGGCGGAACAAACTCACCGAAGGGAACGAGATCGATCTTGTCATAACGGCCAACCTCCAGACCATTGGGTCCGAGTAATACGGCGGAGTTCATCGGCTGCCTAGTGGAGGTATAGGCAACGGTGCCGAAGAGGAAATAGCCGTGATGCCGGGCGATTTCAGCCGCTGCGCCGCGGAATTCGGGATCGTCGTAATAATAGAGCGGAGCCGGAAGCTCGGGCCAGATCACGAGTTGCGCAGGCATCGTTTCGGATAACAGGCTGAGCTGCCGCTCGGTTTTTTCTTGAAGAAGCTGCGTCCATTGCAGGCCAGGATCAACATTGGGCTGAACGAGGAGTGCGGTCTCTGGCGCGGGACTGTGCTCGCGTATCGCGGGGAGGGTCCATAAGAAAAGCAAGATCAGCACAGGCGCGAGACGAATCCGGGGATAACGCAGAAGCGCGCACGCTACAGCTACGGCCAGCATGCAAAAGATGAAGGAAATTCCGTACACGCCGACCATGGGCGCGAGGCGCAGCGGGAGGGACATGTCGATACCGGCGTTGCCGAGATCGAGCCACGTGAAGCCGAAGGTGGCATGGGTTCGCTCCAGTCCGGTCCAAAGCGCGGCCACGGCGGGCACGGCATAGACAGTGCGCATGAGAGGACCCGCCAGCCAACTGAACACGGCGAGATGGAGAGCCTTGAGCACACAGAACAACAGAAAAGAACCCCAGCCGCCCCAGCGACCCATGCCGCCGTGTGCTTCGAGCACGAATTGAATCCATGTACACAGAAAAAACCAATAAAAAATACCAGAGGCCCAGCCGTACATAAACCTCTGCCAGCCGTCTTCGGTTCGGGCGAGGGCTACTAGCAGCGGCGTGAGCGCGACAGGCGCGAGCCAGCGCTGGTCAAATTTCGGAAAGGCCAATAACAAAAGGGCCGCAGAGAGTAGCGAGAGAATCGTATGGAAAACAATCTGGCGAGAGTGCTCAGGCCAGTGCTTCCACCCCTCAGGCATCGGGCTGGATTGCTTCTTCGCTGACGCGATCGGCCATATACGAGCTGCGCACGAACGGCCCGCTGAAGACCATTTTGAATCCCAACGAAAGTCCGTAGTCGCGATAGGAATCGAATTGTCGAGGTGTTACGAATTCGGCGACGCGGAGATTGCGGCGGGTCGGCTGAAGATATTGTCCGATGGTCGCGACATCGACGCAGGATTGCAGAATATCGCGCATCAGCTCGTGAACTTCGGCGATGGATTCGCCTAAGCCGACCATGAGTCCCGATTTTGTCAGGGCGTCCGGCTTGTATCGTTTCGCGAAGTCCAGGACGCGAAGCGACTGCCGGTAATCGGCTTGCGGACGCACGCGGCGGTACAGGCGATGCACGGTTTCCATATTGTGATTAAAGACGTGCGGACCCGCATCGAGCACGCGCGCCACCGCATGCAAATCGCCGCAAAAATCCGGTGTGAGGACCTCTACGCGAGCGGCCGGAAGAAAAGAACGAACCTGGCGCACGGTTTCGGCGAAGTGATGCGAGCCTCCGTCGGGAAGATCATCGCGATTGACGGACGTGATGACGACGTAGCGAAGCTGCATGCGCACCGCCATTTCCGCGACGTGCCACGGTTCTTCAGGGTCGAGGGCGAAGACCTCTTTGGCCGGCGATCCCTTCGGAACGGAGCAAAAACCGCATCCTCGTGTGCACAAATTCCCTAAAATCATGAATGTTGCCGCGCCGCGATGAAAACACTCATGGATGTTGGGACATCGGGCGGATTCACAAACGGTGTGCAGCTTACGCTTGCGTAGCTCTGTCTTCAGAAGGTGGATCGATTCGAAATGTGTGCGTCCTTTGCGAAGCCAATCGGGGAGTCGCGGCCGCGAGAAATCGGGTTCGCTTGCGTGAATTTGGATGAGTGGCTCGGCTGGCACGAACCCTCCATTGTAAATCCAGGAACCGATTTGCCTTCTATTCGCCAAACCCGTAGTCCGTTCTTTTCATTGCAATAGAGCGTAGAATAAAGAACTACGAGTTTGGCCATGCGTTTTGCTGTTATCTTGTTCTCATTCGCTTTGGGTTTGAACGCACAGGAGCCGATGGCCGTCGCGCCAGCCGCGCCTTCCAGCCCGGATGCCACTTTACCGGCACAAAGAATCGGTCCGAACGATCTGCTGTGGGTATCAGTTGCCGATTGCCCGGAGCTGACCCGGAATTTTCGGGTTTCCTCGACTGGCTTGCTCGCGTTGCCCCTTTTAAAGGAAAAAATCAATGTGGACGGAAAATATCCGTCGGAAATCGAGAATCAGATCACGGAAGCCCTGATGAAGGACCAGCTTCTGGTGCGGCCAGTCGTAACTGTCTCGGTTGCCGAATACCGCAGCGTACCGGTTAGCGTATTGGGCGCTGTTAAGAGGCCGATTACCTTTCAGGCAGTAGGGGTTGTGACCCTGCTCGATGCATTGACGAAAGCGGAGGGTCTGAGGGAGGACGCTGGGCCAGAAATTCTGATAAGCAAACCCCAGCGCGCCGAAGACGGTGAAATGAACGGGCTCGTGCAGCGTATCGCTGTGAAAGCATTGATCGATGAGGCGAATCCGCTGCTGAATATCAGGCTGTATGGAGGCGAGGAGATCCGCGTTCCGCCCGCGGGCCGGGTGTACGTGGTCGGAAATGTCAGGAAATCGGGATCTTTTCCGATCCAGGACGGCAACGATACGAGCGTGCTAAAAGTGATCGCTCTATCTGAGGGCCTGCTTCCCTACACGAACAAGCAAGCATTTATCTACCGGCGTGAAGCAGGCAAGAATAATCGCGATGAAATTCCAGTCGAATTGAACCGAATTCTCGATCGAAAAGCGCCGGATGTGCAGCTTCAAGCGAACGATATTTTGTACATTCCGGACGCAAAGGGCCGGAAACTAACCGCGCAAACGCTGGACCGCATCGCGGGGTTCGGGACGTCAACGGCCTCGGGTATGCTGATCTGGCACTAGGGGCTGCAGAGTAGAACGCAACATGAAACAACTGCAGCGAGGCCCGTCCGAGCTGATTGAAGCTGCGCGAGCGCCGTCTCGTCTTGCACCGCAGAGTTACCCCGATCTGGAAGGGGCACAGCCGACGATTTCGGCTTCGCATTATCTACTGGTAGTCTTCCGCCAGAAATGGAAAATTCTAGGATTTGTTGCGACATGTCTGCTTGCGACGTATCTCATTTCTTCGCGACTTACTCCCATCTACGAAGCCACAGCGCGGATCGATGTGGACCGGCGCGCGCCCTCCGGAATCATCGGGCAGGAGGCGAGCCAAGTGGTTGGAGCCGACGACGGAGATCAGTTCATGGCGACGCAGATGGAACTGATCCAATCCGATGCCGTGCTGCGTCCGGTGGCGGAGCGTTTCAAGCTCCTCGAACGCGAAAGCCAGCTCGAAAAGCTGCCGCCCGACAAAGCGCAACAGAAGACAGATGCGCCGACATACCTCAGGCAACTGAAGGTCACGCGACCAGTTAACACGTACATTATCAAGATCAGTTACCGTTCGCCCGATCCGCGCTTAGCGGCCGATGTAGCGAATGCGATTGCGCAATCGTATCTGGAGCACACATTCGATATTCGCGTCCGGACATCGTCTGCACTTTCCGCGTTCATGGAAAAGCAGTTGGACGAGCTGAAGGCGAAGATGGAGCGCTCCAGCCTGGCTCTCGCAAAATTTGAACAGGAGCTGAATGTCATTAATCCGGAGGAGAAGACCAACATCCTTTCGGCGCGGCTGCTGCAACTGAACACGGAATACACAAATGCGCAAGCCGACCGGGTGCGAAAAGAGGCCGCTTACAGCGGGATGCAAAGCGGATCGATTGCCGCCGCGCAAGTCTCGGTACAAGGCCAGGACCTCAGCAGGCTGTATGAGCGATTGAATCAGGCTAAGCAGCATTTCGCGGATATCTCGACTGTTTTTGGCGCCAATCACCCGGAATATCGAAAAGCGGAAAGCGATCTCGCGGAAGTCCAGCGCCAGTTCGAGGAGATGCGACACAATGTGGCGCAACGCATCGAGACGGATTATCGCGAAGCCGTGACTCGCGAACAGATGCTGGCAAATGCTGTATCGCAAACCAAAGCCGAGTACGATCAGCTGAATGGGAGATCGTTTGAATATCAACAACTGAAGCGCGATGCCGATGCGGACAAGACGCTGTACAGCGATCTGGAGCGGCGCATTCGCGAGGCCGGCATCAACGCAGGATTTCAAAACAGCTCGATTCGAATTGCCGATCTGGCGCGGCCGCCCGACCGTGCGGTATTTCCGAAGAAGGGCTTAAATCTTTTATTAGCGTTTATCATCGCCATGGTATTCGCGGTTTGCGGCGCGATTCTGGCCGATGTGATGGATACCACCGTCCGCGATCCCGAACAGGCAGCACGAGCGCTGGATACAAGCGTGATCGGAACGCTTCCAGCGGTGCGAGAGATGAGGCGCCTCATTGGGCCGATGGAATTAAGCCCGGCCGATCCCGGGACGGAACCGAGCCACGGACCGTCCAACGGCGTGGGACTGGTGCGCTATGGGCATAATGGCGACCCGCGACCCGCCCGGGAAGCGAAATCTCCGCGGAAATCTCAACACGTTTCGAACAACGGCTACGATGGCGTTTCTTCATACGAGGAAGCGATCCGCACATTACGGCACGCGATCTTCCTGCCGGATTTTGACCGAAGCGTCCGATCGCTGATGCTGACGAGCGCTGCGCCTGGAGAAGGGAAGTCTACGGCGACGATTCATCTCGCCATCGCGCACGCCGAGCAAGCGAAACGGACCTTGATCATCGATGCCGACCTGAGGCGTCCCAGCGTTCATAAAAAGCTCGCGTTGACCGGAAGCATGGGTTTATCGAATGTCCTGCTGGGAGAAATGCACTGGAAAGAGGTCTTGCTGACAAGCGATCAATGGCCGCACCTGGACGTCGTTCCGGCTGGCACGGTGTCTCGACGCGCTTCGGATCTGGTCGGCTCCATGATGGTGGACATTCTCGATGAAGCCGCGAAAGAGTACGACCTGATTCTGGTGGATGCGCCGCCGCTGCTCGGCTTCGCGGAGACGATGCAGGTAGCGATTGCGGTAGACGGGGTTGTCGTGCTGGCGCGTGCGGGCGAGACGAGCCGGAAAGCGGTTGCTCGCGCGCTAGCGACCTTGAATCGGCTTCGCGCCAATGTAATCGGGCTCGTGTTGAACGAAGTGGATAAGAATAACGCGCACGGATACTATTACTACTACTCCGATTACCGCAAGTATTACGCCGAGAGCAAACAGAAGAGCTGACAGGATCAATCGGCACTACTCGTGCTCGGCGAGCATTCGCAACAGCAACATGAAGGTATTCGAAAAGCAGACTGAAGAGTCCGCGCCGGGTTCCCGCCCGCACCTGCTATCCGGGTTTCGAAACCAGACTCACGTTGTTTATGACATTGCGTCCGTTTACGGCGTGCAGTTTGCCAACTATGTCTTGCCGCTCGTAACGGTTCCGTATCTCACGCGCGTTCTAGGACCCTCCACTTGGGGATTGGTTGCCATGGCCCAAGCTTTTGCCATGTACGGCAGCATGACGGTCGAGTACGGGTTCATTTTTTCGGCAACCCGGCATATCGCGACGGCAAACACGACCGGCGAGGTGGAAGATGTGATCGCTGGAGTTACTGGGGCGAAAGCTCTTCTGAGTGCCGGTGTTCTGTTTTGTGCCTATTGCGCGTACGTCTTCGTACCCTGGTTTCACCAACATCCAGTTCTGTTGTGGGCGGCCGTTGCGGCGGAAATCCTGAAGGCAGCTCTGCCGAGCTACTTTTTCTATGGCGTCAAGAAGGTTGCGATCGCGTCCGGACTCGATATTTCCGCTCGGCTCGCGGCCGGGATAGGTGTTTTCATATTTGTTCACCGGCCTGAGGATGCCTGGAAGATTTTTGCCTTGCAGGCAGCAGGTGCGATGTGTGCACTGATAATTGGGCATGCGATGATCTACGGGAGTTACGCATTACGGTGGCCGCGCGTCGGTGATGGAATGCGGATGCTTCGCGAGGGGTCTCCGATGTTTCTGTTCCGCAGCGCGCATAACATGTATGTGCTCGGCAATGCATTCATCCTCGGGCTTTTCGCTTCGCCGCAGGCGGTCGGCTATTACGCCGGTGCGGAAAAGATCAATAGCGCAGCCGTTGGCCTGCTGTCCCCACTGAGCACAGCGTTGTACCCGCGCTCGGCGGGTTTGGTCAAGACATCCATGAAGAAGGCGGCGCTTCTCACGAGACTGTCGCTCTATGTTATGGGCGCCGCGAGCCTGGTACTCACTCTCATTATGTGGTTTGGTTCTTCTCTGATCGTGCGAATTATCTTAGGGTCCAATTTTGCAGAGTCTGGGAGCGTGTTACGCATCCTCAGCTTGAGAGCGCCGGTTGTGGCGCTGACGAACGTGCTCGGTTTTCAATGGCTTCTGGCGCTGGGAATGGAGAAGAGCTTTCAGAAGATCACGATTACTGCCTTAATCCTGAATGTCACTCTCGCGGCTAGCCTTGCTCCAAGATACTCGTTCAAGGGCATGGCGTGGTGCGTCCTCGTCTCTCAAACGGTTGCCGCGCTTGGCATTTATTGGGTTCTCGAACGCCGGAAGCTGAACCCGCTCACAATGTCTTCTGACGGCTCCTATGTCTGAGTCCCTTTCATCGTTGGCCGGAACCGTATCCAGACAAAGGGAAGTGGATGCGCCATCCTGCGCTGTGCTGGTGATGTCGTGCGACGCTTATCGCGATCTATGGCGTCCGTTCTTCACTTTGTTTTGGCGCTATTGGGCGGATTGCCAGTTCCCTATATATCTAGGAGCCAATCGCGCTGAACATAAAGACGGCCGCGTTACGACAATTTGCGCCGGTGATGGTGAATGGAGCAGAAGATTGCGCTTTTGCCTGGAGCGAATGCAAGAAGAATATATCCTGCTGCTCCTGGAAGACTACTTCTTTGTAAGGCCTATATCGACTGCCGCTATTGTAGACGCGCTGAAGTTGCTGCACTCGGTTGCCGGCGCAGTGCTACGTTTGTATCCATTCCCGGGGCCCGACATGGAGGTGAGCAGACATCGGAATTTCGGTCGCATTCATCCTTTGGCGCCATATCGCGTATCGACGCAAGCGGCGATCTGGGATAGGAGAGAATTACTGAGACTTCTCCACGATGACGAAACGATTTGGGATTTCGAGTGGAAGGGGACCAAGCGAAGCCGATCTCAGCCTGAAAAATTTTATTCCTGTTACGAGGCGTTATTGCCGTACCGTCAAGTGGTGGAGCGCGGGCAATGGTTTTGGTCTGCCGCAAGAAAATACGGCAAGGAAGACATCGGATGTGATTTTTCCGCGCGCCCGGTGATGAGCAGAACGCGTGCGATTTTCAAAGTGCTGAACGCGAGACGCCGGAATTTGGTGGATGCTGCAATGAAGCTGCGACTCCGGAGCGGGATATGACGGGCCGCCCAGATACGCAGGCAGTAGTCGAGCGTGATTCATCCGCGAATCTCGCGGTGGGGAAAAGCATTCGCGTCGCATTTCTCACGAACGTTATCGCTCCGTATTGGAAACCGGTCTTCGATTCGCTGTCAAATCGATATCCGGCGCTGCGGATTCTTCTTTCGACCCGGATGGAAAGCAATCGCCCGTGGGACGCGGACTGGCGCGGGCTCGATGTCGTGCTTCAGAAGACAATCACGATTAATCGGCGCTGGCGGCATCCAAAAGGATTCGACGAGCCACTCTACGTTCACCTGCCCATAGATACCTGGCCGCAGTTGAAAAGATTCCGGCCGGATCTCGTGATATCGAACGAAATGGGATTCCGAAGCTTGCTGGCGGCTGTGTATTCCAAGCTGCATAGCGAGGTGAGACTGGTTCTCTGGGCGGATGTATCCGAATCAACCGAGCATGGGCGTGGAACGATGCGACTCTGGTTACGCCGTTTTCTTCGAAAGCGCGCCGACGCGATTGTTGTTTTAGGCGAGAGCGGCGCACGATACATCCGAAGCTTGGGCACGCCGGAGCACCAGATCTTTCGAGTGCCGTATACAACCGATGTCGACCGGTTTGCCGCTTGTTCTGTGAAACGCTCGGCGGAACGAGCGTGGCGGCTGCTCTATGTTGGACAACTCATCGAGCGCAAGGGACTTCTGCAGTGGACCGCCGCGTTGTCGCGATGGGCAGCAGCGAACCCCGGCCGCACCGTCGAATTTGTTCTCGCCGGCGCCGGTCCGCTTCGTTCCAGATTAGAAACGCAAGCTGTTCCTCCTAACCTCATTGTGAGATTTCTGGGGAACTTGCCCTATGCGGAATTGGCAGGCGTCTATGCAGATTCGGGCGTATTCGTTTTCCCGACGCTTGCCGATACGTGGGGAGTTGCCGTGAACGAGGCACTTGCGAGCGGTTTGCCGGTTCTTGGCAGCGTTTATAGCCAAGCGGTTGAAGAGTTAGTCGAAGAAGGCCGCAATGGTTGGCTGTTTCATCCTGACCAGGCGGATGAATTGTACGGCGCTCTCGACCGCTGCATGAATCTTCCTCTAAATGAATTGGAAGCGATGCGGAAGCATGCCCGCGTGAGTGCCGTAGAGCTGACGCCGATTTACGCTGCCAATCGAATCGACGATATCGTGACAGCCGTTTGCAAGGTTCCTTCATGACGCTGGTTGTCACGCTTTACGTCGTGTTGTTTTGCATCGCCGCTTTTGCGCCGCTGCGATGGAGCATCATCGCGTATCTTCTGCTCTCTACCATCGATTTTCCCGGCGTCCGGACCGAAATAGGAATGCTGAACGCGGCGAAAGGAATCCTTCTACCGCTTTACCTGCTTTGGAGGCTGCGCGGCTACTCCGGTCATCAATCCATCGGACTTGCCCCGATCGCTTGGATTCTGCTGATGGTGTATGCGGCGGTTTCTGGATTATGGTCCTATTACCCGGTGGAGGCTTTCAAGCTGATCGGTCACCTGGCCGGATCGCTCGTGATCTGTTTCGTTCTGATCAGGGCAACTAAGGGAGGATATCTCACGCCCAAGATCGTGATCCCACTCACGGCCTTGAGCCTCGGGTTAGCTGCAGTCTGCAGCTTGTTCGCACCCGGATGGGCGGATGAAAAGAGCAGGTTTTCCGCATTCACGACGGCGCAGGGATTTGCGGCATTTCTCGCCGCCTTGTATTGCATTGCGCTGTGCTCCCGAACGTTACGGCTGCCCGTCCGGCTTTTCCTGGCGGGAACGCTGATGACGGCACTTTTGCTGGATGGAAGCAGGATCTGGTTTATTGGATTTCTCATTGCAACCCTGATGGCGCTGCTGATCTCCGGAGCGCGGGCGTGGATTAAAATCTGCGCTCTGGGGATGTTGACCATTCTGCTCGCACTAGTCATTGGGGCCAGTGACACGGTCATTTCGTTCCTGGGCCAGGATGCGGCCTCGAATCGAATCGCCGCGGCGATCACCGCTTTTTACCGTGGAGACACGACTTCTTACGGCTTGGGAACGTTTCGATTCAGACGCGAGCTGACTGGCCGAGTGATTCAAAGTATTCGGGAATCGTCAACGAAGGACCTGGTGTTTGGACACGGTACCTGTAACGGGGCAGCGATCTACGGATCCACTCCCAAGCGAGCGGATCCGAACCGGTTTTTTCATAACGAATGGCTGAGGGTGATGTATGAATGGGGTGTAATCGGACTCGTTCTATGGTTCCTGTTCTTCGGGTCTATCGCCGTGTTTGCCTTTACAGGCGAGCGCAAAGACCCGCGTGGGTACGCGAGACCGCTCATGGCCTATTTGCCCGCATTTCTTCTTGCCCTGGCTGGAGAGAATTTCCTGGCAGCAGCGGGAAACGCAGTTAACGCTGGTTTCTTGCTGCTGATCGCGTTGGCAAGCGTGGCGCACCGTGCTTCCCATGACGCCGCGCATAGGCCCGATCCGGCAGTATCCACGGATCGCGCGCCCATGGAACTGGCCGGCAGCGCCGTCGTATGAAGATACTTCAGGTCCACAACTCGTACCAATGGCCGGGAGGCGAGGACCAGGTCTGCTCGGCAGATCAGCGGGTTCCCGCTGCATTGCATACTCTACTTGAGGGGATCTCGGTTTCTAAATGAGCGCGGCCGCTGCGGAACAGGTCATTGCGGTTCCCGAGATCAAACAGCGTTCTTGGGCGACGGTGGCGATCATCATGATCGATGTGCTGGCGCTCGAGCTGGCATTGATGCTCGGCTGTATCGCGCGGCTCAGTTTCCGGGGCCTTTTTTCAATCACGTTGGGAGCGCCTCAATATGCAGGACTCGCGCTGGGTGTTCTGATCCTTCCACTGGCCTACTACTCGGTAGGGCTGTATCCCGGGCACGGCATGGGCGCCGTGCAGAGACTCCGCGGGAGGACGTACGCCACGGTTCTCGTTTTCGCGGTCCTGCTGATGTGGAACTACATTTTTGAAGACCGGCAATGGTCGCGCGGCGTGCTGCTGTTGACGGCCGTGTGCGCGCTGATACTCACGCCCGCACTCGAGGCCGTGCTGCGGAAGGGTTTAATCGCTCGCGGAGTCTGTGGCGAACCCGTCATCATTCTGGGCGCGGGGAACACGGGAGCCTTGGTGGTAAAAACGTTGCAACGAGAATTCGATCTCGGCTTCGTCCCTGTCGGGCTGCTGGATGACGATCCGCGCAAATGGGGCACAACCATAAACGGTGTTCCGGTTTTAGGCCCACTCTCCAGGGTTGCGAAGTTCCAGGAAAGCGCGAAGGTGGTGCTCATTGCGATTCCCGGAATGGATCGAGAGCGCCTCTCCGCACTGGTTCAGAGTCTCTCGTTTCCGAACATCATCATTATTCCCGATTTGTTCAACATTCAGAGCCTTTGGATCACGCCTCGCGATTTAGGTGGCGTTTTGGGACTCGAGGTACGCAAGAACCTTCTGGTTCCATCGAACCGGCTGCTCAAACGGATTCTCGATTTTGCGATTGCTCTGCCTCTGTTTTTACTCGCGGCGCCTTTCCTCGCACTTTGTGCCGTCTGTATAAAGCTCATCAGCCCTGGATCGGCCTTCTTCCGGCAGCAGCGCGAAGGCCAAAACGGGAGGCGCATCGCGATTTGCAAGCTTCGGACGATGTACCCCGATGCCGAGCGGCTGTTGACCGAATATCTCGACACACATCCAGAAGAGAAGCAGAGCTGGTCGCAGTACTACAAGCTGAAAACCGATCCGCGCATTTTGCCGGGTATCGGCTGGTTCCTGCGGCGCTATAGCCTCGACGAACTGCCTCAGTTGTGGAATGTTGTAAGAGGCGACATGAGCCTGGTGGGTCCAAGACCGTTCCCCTACTACCATCTGGACAGTTTCCCCGAGAGCTTTCGCGCGTTGCGAAGCAGCGTGATGCCCGGATTGACCGGTCTGTGGCAGGTTTCCGAGCGAAGCGACGGCGATCTGAAGGTGCAGCAGGTCGAGGATACCTATTACATCCGCAATTGGTCGTTGTGGCTGGATATCTATATTCTGCTTAGAACAGTCCAGCCCCTGCTGTTGCCCAAAGGTGCGTACTGACCCAGAGAGCGGTCCCCCCGGCAACGACAAGCTCGTCTTAGCTGTATTCGACCCCAGCGTGACTTACGACAGCCCGGTAGGAAGCTGTCTTTTGGCCATGCTCCAACCGCTGGTTGGAACTTGGCGCATTCATCTTATTTCCGATCGGACGGATGTGGCGGACGCACCGCTGGTTCACAAAACAAAAATACGGTTACCGAAGCGTCCCGTGTTCCTTCGCGCGATCTTATACACGCTGCTCTCTACCTGTGTTTACGTTGTTTCGCGCAGAGATCGATCGAGCCTCAGAATCAGCAGCGAAGGTGGACTCCCGTTTTGCCACATCTCGTATAACCAGTTCTGTCATCGGCTCTTTTTGTCGCGCCACAGAGAACATCTCGGGGGTGGGGGGCTCCGCCAGAGAGCGCGTCTTTTGACGCATGGCTGGGGAGCGCTGATGGAAAAGATTGCGTTGCGAAATGCGCGGGTCGTCGTGGTCCCATCGAGCGGCCTGGCGCGGGAACTCGAGTCTGTCTATCCTACTCTGACGCGCGGAAAGGTCCGGATCATTCCTAATCCGGTGGACACGCATCGTTTTGAGCGGCCGGCGAATTTTGAATCGGCGGATGTGCGCACCCGCCTCCACATCGCACAAGATGCATTTGTGCTCAGCTTTTGCGCGTTGGGGAATTACGAGCGCAAAGGTCTCGGGATTGTTCTGGAGGCGTTGGCGCAAGTGTCCAATCTGGGGATACACCTGATCGTCATCGGCGGAACAGCCGGTGAGAATCGGGAATTCGCAGGCATCGCTAAGAACCTGGGAGTTGAGGGCGCCGTTCATTTCGCCGGATTTCAAAAGGATGTGCGCCCGTATCTATGGGCCTCGAACGCGTATGTTTTCCCGTCAATCTACGAGACGTTTTGCCTGGCGTGCTTTCAAGCGGCCGCAGCCGGGTTGCCGTTAATTGTTACGCCGTTCAGCGGAGTCGAGGAGTTTGTCGTCCCGGGCGAGAACGGTTGGGTCGTGGAACGGAGCGCCAATTCGGTTCAAGCCGCGATTCGAGATGCAGCGCGTTCTCCGCAGAAAACTGCGCAGATGGGCGAGGCGGCAAAGCAGCGGGTCGAGCTTTATAGGCAGGAGCTGTTTCAAGCGCGCTGGTTAGCGTTGCTGGAAAAAGAATGTGGCGTGCCGGTGGAAGCGCCCGCGAATTAATCGTCGCTCGAGAAAAAGCTTCCCAAGCTCCCGCTCGCGATAGCGCTGAGGGGATTTCTTTCATCCCCGGCGTGCCGATGCTCGGATGGAGCAAGCTCGTGGCGTAGACGTTCCAGCGTCATGCTTTGCAAGATGACTCGACCCGGCCCGGTGAGCGTCGTTAAGAACAAACCTTCTCCGCCGAAGATGGCGGTTCGAATATTGCCGACCATCTGAATGTCGTAGTTCACCGTCGGCTCGAATGCGACCAAATGACCGCTTTGGACCTGAAGCATTTCGCCCGGCGCGAGGGTGAAGTCCACGTGATCGCCGCCCGCATGGACAAATACCGCGCCCGGTCCTGTAAGCTTTTCCAGAATGAAGCCCTCGCCGCCAAGTAATCCCGCGCCGAGACGGCGAACCATTGCGATGTCGAGCGTAACCGAGCCCTGCGCGAATAGGAAACCGTCCCTTTGGACCATGATGGTTTGTCCGGCCGCGAGCTCGAAAACCTGGATTTTGCCCGGATAGTGGCCCGCGAATCCAACTTCCCCTTCCGTAGCCGTCGAGCGGAAATAGGTGAAGAAGAGCGACTCTCCCATCAATTTGCGCTTAATCGCGCCAATGATTTTGTCTCCGATCGTCTGGCCACTCATGCGCGTGGCCCAATCCACGTTGGCGGATTTGTAAATCATTTTGCCGGCTTCTGCGTAGATCTCCTGACCGGGTTTCAGATGCACGCGGGCGATCTGCAGGTTGTGACCTTCGATGTCGTATTGCAAAGGCTCCACTGGCGGGGCGGGAGGGTAGTACGTCGCCCCGGAGGCAGCGGCGCCGCCAAAAGGTGTGCCGCAATTGACGCAAAACCGTGCATTATCGGCGAGCTGATTTCCACAGTTGGTGCAGAAGGCCATAGCGTATCTATATTACGAAAGCGGCACCCCAGAAGTTCGAGGAGCCTGCGTGTTAACCTCGTTGGTTTCCGCTTTCTTCTATTGAAATGGAATGAAGTTCCAGCACAAGCTTGCAGTGGCGATTCTGTTCGTCTTCTGCGTGCTGTTTTTTCTGGAGCGCGGAGCGTACAGGAATATTTGGCTGAACAAATCGTACGATTTCTCGACCGTCTATGCAGCCGCACGCTGCTGGACATTTCATGAAAATCCCTACGATGCCGCGCAACTGAAAAACCAACTGGAGCAGGCGGCCGCGCCTCCTGCATTGGTTTCACAGCAGGATGTAAATCCTTGCCTTTATTTCATCAGCGCGATGCCACTCATTGCGCCCGTGACGTGGATGTCCTGGAAACCGGCGAACGTCACGTGGTGTCTGGCAGGTCTGGTTTCGTTTGCGGCGGCGCTGCTGGCGATTCTTGCGCGCACCCGCCTCTCAAACCGGGCTAAATGGGTGGTTGCCGGTCTCTCACTTCTTTTCTGTCCCACTTATGTCGGTGTTCTGTACGGCAATCCGGCCGTTATTGCGATCAGTCTGGTTACGCTCGCGGTGTGCTTCGCGCTGGATCGCCGGTTGTGGTCATGCGGAATTCTGCTCGGTATTGCACTTTGCCTCAAACCTCAAGTCGCCCTCGTAGGAGTCGGCGCACTCTTGATGTGGAGGTACTGGCCGCCGATGGTTATCGCCGCCGCTATTCTGGCTCTCGGCACTGCGGCCGGTATTTTCCAAGTCTCGGATTTCGGACAGCATTGGGACTGGTGGTATTCGCAACGGCGCAATATTACCTTGACCTTTGCGCCCGGAGGCAAGAGCGATCCAAGCTTTGCCAATCCCTGGTCCTCCGAACTGCTGAATGCTCAATCGATTGAGGCACTGTTCTTTCGAAACGCGCTGATTCGGGATCTGCTGCTCTGGAGTTTAGCTGGAATCGCAGTCATCGTCTATCTACGATTCCGAACGGATCATAACGAGATTCAGCCGTGGACGGATGTGAGTTTTTGCTGCGCGGTTGTTATCGCGGTGACCTATAACCGCTATTACGATGCACAGATCTTTCTCCTGTTGATTCCTTTGCTGGTCTTACTGTGGTGCGCTGGGAGATACGGCCGACTGACCTTCTTGACTATTTGTCTCGTACTACTCGCTTTTCCGAGCCAGACTCTACTTCATAAGCTTCTGGGGTCGGCATTCACCGTTTCCAAGTGGCAGCGTCTGATTATTCTCAGGCATCAGCCTCTGGCCGTTATTGGTATTGCGCTGTTTGCGATATGGCAGGCTAGCAGGCCAATCCGTCAGCAGGTGCAATCCGCGTCGCCCTCCTAAATGCCACCTGCACGCGCTTCTGCTCGACCAGACTGGTTCAACGTCGCGATCGTGCCGGTTGTCTTTCTGTCGCGCTGGCTTTGGATGAGCCGCCCTTATTTCGGCGATGGCCCAGCCCTGATTCAGGCTGCCGAACATCGGACCTACGTCATTCAGGCGCCTGGCTATTGGCTATATGCGCGGCTCGCCGGTTTTTTCCAGAATCCTGCCATCGGGTTGAGCTTCGTGAATGCGCTGCTGTCCGCGCTGGGCGCCGTCGTCTTCTACCGGGTCTGCTTACGGCTCACGACCCGCTGGGCCGCGAGGCTGGCGACCGCTGCATATGCGTCCATCTATTTCGCCTGGTTTGCCGGTTGCGTGCAAAGCTCGTATGCCGGCGAGTTGTTCTTCGCGCCGCTGCTTCTGCTGTTCTTGATCCGCTGCATTGAAAACCGCAGCGCGTTCAATTTGTGCGGAGTTGCGGCATCGTATGCGCTTGCGGCGGGTATTCGGCCGGCCGATGGCATATTTCTCACGCCGGTGATTGTCTATTTTGCGAGGAGATATCTGCCGGGCTGGAAAAATCGAGTGCTTTTCGGAAGCCTCGTTCTCGGGTTATGTCTGATCTGGTTTGTTCCACAGCAAATTGCTCTGAACAGGCTGGGAAGCACCGCCGGCAGCCAACTCTGGTCCGTGGCGAAGAACGAAGCGCCGATCCTGCACGGCATCTCGAAACGAGGAGTTTCCAATGTTGTTCGCACCGTGGTCCCGCTGGCGCTGGCGTTTTGGCCTCTGCTTCCGGCGATCTTGGTCTCGCACGGCCGGTACCGGCGTTTACTATGGATCTGGTTGCTCCCGGGCCTTGCATTTTTCGCACTGGTGTATATTTCCGACGCCCCATATCTGTGCTTCTGCGTTGCGGCGTTCCTGGCGCTGGCCCTCAGCCCAATCGCCAGCAAGCATTTGTACGCGGGCTTAGGTCTGTGCTGTGCCTGGAATATTCTGTTCTTTTCATTCGCGCGGCCGGTGGAACACACTGCCAATCTCGGGCTCGCAGTTTATAGCGTGAGCGGCGCCCGTTACTGCGCGTGGGCTCTGCGCCATCAGTGGTATCGGACCCTCCGCACCTATACGGGTGTGTCTACGATCGGCTCGGAAAGGCCGGCGAGGTAATCCGCCGATGGCAGCGAGTCCGGCCGCCGGTCGCCTGGAAACAGGAACTTCAAGGCGTCGGGCATGCGCGAGCCCCAAGCCTTTTCGTCATGCCCTGCACCCTGGTCTTCGACGAACCGCAAATCGTGTCCCAATCTCCAGCCTTTACTGAGAAGCGCCTCGCACAGATCCTCTGCATTCTTTACGCAGGACGCAGGGTTCTGGCCTTCGGAGGTGCCGATATCGAGCCAGATTTTCTGGTCCGATTTGCGGCGCAGTTTCCGCACCTCGCGCAGAATGGCGCGATTGGCCCACCAGATAGATGGCGACATGACGATCAGCTTTCCATAGATCTGCGGAAAGTGCAGCCCAAGATAGAGAGTCGCCAAGCCGCCCAGCGAAGATCCTCCCAGCCCGGTGTTTGAAACATCCGCGAGGGTTCTGTATTCGCTATCGATGAACGGTTTGAGATCCTCTACCAGCAGCCTGGCATAGGCTTTGGCGCGTCCACCGCGCCCACGGCGATCCCTCACGTGCGTGTACTCGGATAAGCGCCGCTCTCCGGCATTGTAAACGCCAACGATGATGAGCGACTGAATCTCGCCGCTCTCAATCAACTCTTCGGCGAGCTCGTCAAGTCCCCATTCGTTACCGGCAAATGCCGTCGCTGAATCGAACAGATTTTGCCCGTCGTGAAGGTAAAGCACTGGATAGCGGCGCTCCAGCGAGGAATTGTAATCCGGAGGCAGATATACGATCACGTCGCGGGCTGCGTTGACGAATCGCGATTTCAGCGCGTGATGTAGTCGGAGCGTTCCGGTGAGAGTGTGTCCCAAGGTTTATCGAATACGCACTTCGACTTTGAGTACTTATCGGAATGAACAGCGCGACGGGGAATAATTAGCTCTTGATGAAATTGAGCGCTGCCGAATTCATGCAGTACCGCAACCCGGTCGGCTTCGGGCCGTCATCGAACACGTGCCCGAGATGTGCATCGCACTTGGAGCAGCGCACTTCCGTGCGCATTGTCCCGTAACTTATGTCGGCCTTGTTGGAGACGTTTTCTTTCGCGATTGGCTCCCAGAAGCTTGGCCATCCCGTACCGGATTCGAACTTGGTATCGGACGAGAAGAGCGCATTGCCACAGCACACGCAACGATAAATGCCATGGTCGTGGTTATTCCAGTATTTTCCCGTGAAAGCTCGTTCCGTGCCGCTGTGGCGAGTTACCTCGTACTCTTCCGGCGTGAGCTCTTGCCGCCATTCCGCATCGGGTTTCTCGATCTTCTCCACCTGTACAACTCCTTTTCGCTGACCTGAATCCGTGAATTCGATGAGCTTGATAAGCTTTAGACCCTTAGCCGCAAAGCTGATGCCGGAAGCGGCAGCCAAGGTCAAACTCCGGATCAGGAACGTTCTACGCCGCATACTTTTATATTAGCGGTCGCCCGGCGCACCGCATTACTTCGATGCATGCAGCCAGCCCGTGGCATCATGCGCGCAATCCTGGTACGGTAAAACTATGCCGATCTTCGAGTACGCTTGCGACGATTGCGGAACCAAATTCGAGAAACTGGTTCGCCGCAGCGCGGATGCCGATGCTGTGCGCTGCCCATCCTGCGGACAGGATCATCTGACGACTGAGTATTCTACGTTCGCGGCAAGGTCAGGAAGCTCAAAGAGTCAACCCGAACCGGCTGGCGGATGCGGCAGCGGCATGTGCGGAACCGACATCTGTCAAGGCGGTATGTGCGGTATGAACTGACGCGAGTCTCGGCGCGTTCATTGGTTCGCGAACAGGGAGCACGCAATCTTGACGGCATCGATGAAGCCATCAAATGTCGATGGTTTCGTGATGTAATGCTGCGCCCCCAGGGCCAGCGACCGGTCCCTGTCGCTGAGCAGCGACGACGACGTGAAGACCACCACCGGAATCCTTCGTAGAGATGGAGTGTTTTGCATTTCCGCGAGCACTTCCAGGCCGTTCTTCCGCGGCAGATTTAGATCGAGCAGCATCAGTCCGGGAAGCGGAACCTTTTCATACGCGCCGGTTTGGCGAAGAAAAGCTAAGGCCTGCTCGCCATCGGCGACCCTATAAAGACGAAGGTCGATGCAGGCTTCTTTAAGTGCTGTTTCGAGCAAAAAGACGGCCGCGTCCTCATCCTCTACATAGAGTAAAACTTTCTCGTCCATCGAACTCCGATAGCGTATAGATGCCGCGGCGCAGAGTACGTGTCGATGGAACTGGCGAAAGCGGCGTGTTTTCTATTGATTGCAGACGCACGTCGGCGGTATTCGCTTCACTCAATAGTTGATTTTCGACCTTTATTCGCCCATACTGTTAGGAGGAGGACCTGCAATGGCGCTGACGCGACGGCAAAAAGAGCTGATGGACTTTCTATCAAACTTCATTGCGGAACATGGCTACAGCCCTAGTTATGAGGAGATAGCGGTCGGCCTGGGGCTTGCCTCGCTAGCGACCGTTCACAAACACATCCAGGCGCTGGAAGCGAAACAGTATGTCCGGCGCAGTTACAACCACAGCCGGTCGCTTGAAATCGGCGAACGGTATCAGACCGAGGAGCGGGCGCGCTCACCGCTGCCTGCCGATGCAGCGGTTCCATTATTGGGCCGCATTGCCGCAGGATCTCCGGTAGAGGCGATTCCGAATCCTGGAACGCTGTCTTTTTCCGATTTCGCGGGAAACGATCGCACCTTCGCTCTCGAGGTGCGAGGCGAATCCATGATTGAAGATCACATCTGCCACGGCGATTTCGTACTCGTCGAAAAGACTGACGCGATTAAGAACGGCGATATCGTGGTGGCGCTCATCGATCATTCCGAAGCGACACTGAAGCGCTATTATGCCGAATCGGATGGCCGGGTGCGCTTGCAGCCGGCGAATGCTGCGATGGCGCCGATCTTTGTCGATCCCGCCCAGCTTGAAGTCCAAGGCCGCGTATTGGCCATCATGCGGAAATATTAGCGGGTGATACACTCGGGCTGTGGCCGATGCAGGCACGTCCGGGAATGCCGGAAATTTCGCAAAACGGCTCATTTTCTGGGACTTTGCTAGAGCGTCCTGGCAGTACGACATCGTGGTTGCGCTGATTCTGCTGTTCGTGTTTGCCACTCCGCGAGAATGGTTTCACGATCAGCCGAAAGCCTCGAGCATCGTGCTCATGTCTTCGCTGCGCGGGGTGAATCGTGTGTTTATCGCGACCGAACTGCTCTCTGAAGTACCGGAAAAGCAGCGGGTGGGCCGGGCCGAGGCTTTGATTCATCAGCGAACCGGAAAGTCCTGGCGTGTTGTACGCGTCGAACCAATTCGGGACGAAGCCGAGCAAGAAATTAAGGGCTTCATCGCGTACACTGCTCCGTAAATCCTTCGCTTCGAAGCGTCTTAGAAATGATGAAGAACCTATCGTTGGGACTGTCCCTCTTTGTGGCCTGTACGGCTGTCTATGGACAAACGGTACAGGATATTTTGGCGCGGATGGACAAGGCCGCACCCGAGTTCCACGCCATCTCCGCTGACGTTCAAATGGTCACCTACACGGCGATTTTGAGCGACACCACGAAAGAAAACGGCACGCTTCAAATGCAAAGGCTGAAATCTGGGGAAGTGCGGGCGGTTATCCACTTCACCGGTACCGATGCGCGAGACATGGCCTTTTTCGGCAAGACGGTCCGAATCTACTACCCCAAACTCAATCAGTACCAGGATTATGATCTCGGCCGGAATAGTAATGTGCTTAACCAATATCTTCTCCTGGGGTTCGGTTCCTCCGGAAAAGATCTCGCTCAAAATTACAACGTGACACTGGAGGGACCAGAAAATGTTGCAGGCAAAGACACGTCAAAATTGCTGCTCATACCCAAAGATAGTAAGGTGGCAGAGCACCTCCAGAAGGTGGAGATGTGGATGCCGGCCGAGGGCGCATACCCCGTACGGCAGCAGTTTTATGAGCCTTCCGGCAATTGGCGCCAGGCGACCTATACGAACGTGCAGTTAAATCCGCCGATTACAGGCCTTTTGGAACTTCACTTGCCCCCTAGTGCGAAGAAGCAGGCCGAATAGCCGAAACGCCGCTTCCCCCAGCGACGTTTGATTCAGATGACCGAACAGAAAAAGAATTCGGGAAGACTTGCATTCATCGACTGGACCCGCGGGCTGGCGGCTGTCGTGATGCTGCAAGGGCATACGTTCGACTCCTTTACGCGTACCGATTTACGTGACAAGGGTCCTTTTATGCTCTCGCAGTTTCTAGGCGGGATGCCGCCGGCCGTTTTCCTGTTCCTGACCGGTATTACGTTCGCATTCTTGATGGACAGCCAGGAGCGGCAGGGTAAAACAACGCGTCAGCGTTTCATCGCAGCGCTAAAGCGATCCCGCTATCTGTTTCTCATCGCCTTCCTATTTCGTATTCAGTTGTACGTGTTCGGATTTCCCACCAGCCCGGCGGGACGAGCTGTTGCGGGTAGACATTCTCAACTGCATGGGCATGGCGATGCTGATCCTCGCGCCCATGGCGGTTTTCACGACGCGCGAGCGGATTCGCCTCTGTACCGTTCTGGGGCTCGTCATCGCCGGTTTGGCGCCGGTGGTCAGCATGATCGACGGCGCGAGCGTGCCATGGATTCTGCGCTCCTACTTCTTTCCGAGCTATAACTACTTTGGTTTTTTTCCCTGGGCATCGTTCCTGGCTTTCGGAATGGTCGCAGGCAGCGTGCTTCGTACCGTTAAGGCAGATGAAATGTCTCGCGCGATGCAGTGGATGCTGGCGATCGGCATTGGACTCGCCGTCATCGCCCAGCAGTTATCAAATATGCCGTACTCGATCTATGCCAAGAGCGAGTTTTGGCTGAATAGTCCGGCCCTGATATTCATCAAGCTTGGGAGTCGTTTTGGCGTTCCTGGCGCTCGCTTATTTATGGGTGAATCTTGGCGCGATTGGAAAGATGGAGTCTGTTTCGCCAGCTCGGAACGACGTCGCTGTTGGTGTATTGGGTGCACATCGAACTGGTGTACGGGCGATGGTTCGGAATCTGGAAGCAGGCGCTCTCAGTTCCCCAGGTACTCATCTATACGCGGTATTCTGTTGGCCCTGATGACCGTCATTTCGGTGGGCCGTAGCCGGTGGGAATCGATTTGGGCGTCTATCAAGCCCGTCCCGCTTACCGCAGCCCCGTCGGGCATCGGGCGACTAGCCGTTTCGGGCATCTTGTGTCTCGTCCGGTCAAGTTTGGTTAGACTTTATTCAGCACATCTAATAAACATGCGTGTCCTTGTCGTAGAAGATGAAAAGCGGATCGCGGACTTCCTGTCGCGAGGTCTGCAGAGCGCCGGTTACGCCGTTGACGTAGTTCATACGGGCAGCAACGCCATCGAGCGGGTGCATTCAACCGAATACGATCTCATCATTCTGGATCTCGGTTTGCCGGATATCGACGGCCTGCAAGTACTCCAGAAAATCAAGAATCGCAAGACGATTCCGCCGGTCTTGATTCTCAGCGCGCGCGATGCCGTAGATGATCGGGTCAAGGGTCTGGAGCAGGGCGCCGACGATTACCTGGTAAAGCCGTTTGCATTTGTGGAGCTGCTGGCGCGCGCCCGCGTCCTGTTGCGCCGCGGCCAACCAACTCCCGAAAAGATTGCAGGTCGGCGATCTCAGCCTCGACTGCATCCGCCGGAAGGTCACTCGCAAGCAACGAAAATATCGAGCTTGCCCCGAAGGAGTTCAGCATTCTTGAATACATGATGCGCAACCGCGGACGTCCGCTCAGCCGCACCATGATCGTAGAGCACGTCTGGGACATGGATTACGACGGATTGACGAACATCGTCGACGTTTACATCCGGCATCTGCGCAGCAAGATCGACGACAGGTTTCCCACCAAGATGATTCACACGGTGCGCGGTATCGGTTACATGCTGGATGCTCCCGAAACTCCGCAGCCGGTTGCGCCCGAAACCGTAAGCGCTTAGATGCGTTGTCGTGCTTTGGAAGAAGCTGCACGAAGTAAAACTCTTCCGCACTCTTCGCTTCCGTCTGGCGGCGACATTCCTGTTGCTGTTGACGGCTAGTGCTCGCCGTCATGGGCTTCGTTGGCACCACGACGCTCAAGACTGTTCTTGAAAACCAGAGCGACGACGAGCTCAGAGAGCAGCTGGGAGCGCTGAAGGGGTGGATTCGAGTTCGAGCCGATAGCGGCACTCCATACTGGTTCGTCGATCACACCGATCCTGAAGAGGAAGCCGAAGTGTCCCGGCTGCGAAGCCGTTTATCTCGTCGCGGACGATCAGGGCCAGGTGGATTTCCGGAGAGTCCCTCAGGACCCGCCTTCAAGCAGCTTTCCGATCGCAAAACGATTCTTTCCGAACTCGCGCAAATGACAAGGTCCACCAGCCGGTTATGAAGACCATCACCGGCACGGATAAGGTGCAGTACCAAATCATCAGCAGCACGATGGCGGATCCAAAACACGGACGAAAATGGTACGTGGCGGAAGGCCGCAGCCTTAGCGAGCCGACCACGCCGTCTTACGCGAGTTCCGGCGCAATTTCTGGATTTTTTTCCCTCTGGCGCTTATCGCCTGCGCCGTCAGTGAGCTGGTATTCGGCGGCAGGCATTTTGAATGCGCTGCAATCGGTCGAGAAGGCCGCTCAGGAGATTACAGGTTCAAGCCTCGGACTGCAAATCCCCAAACGCGGCGCCGACGACGAATTCGATCGGCTCATCGATTCGTTCAACGAGATGAGCGGACGCCTCAAGGCATCCTTCGAGCAGATGCGCCAATTCTCGACGGATGTCTCGCACGAGCTGCGCACGCCCTTAACCGCCATCCAGGGACAGTTGGAAGTTGCGCTGTTCACGGCGACGCGCAAAGAACAGTTGCAGGAAGCCATCGAGAACGCGCTGCAGGATGTGGAGCGATTGGCAAATCTGGTTCGCGCGCTGCTGCTGCTTTCGCAATCCGAATCCGGCCAGATTCCGATGAATAAGGGCGCGATGGACCTGAGCGAGCTGGTGGAAGAGTTGGTCGATCAATTCCAGATCCCTGCCGAGGCGCACGATGTGAAGTTGACAGCAGACAACTCACCGACCCCGGTCTGTGTTGCGAAGTGGATCGCACGCAGATTGAGCGCGTTATTACGAATCTACTTTCGAATGCCATCAAGTACACTGCCTGCGGGCGGCTGGGTGCGCGCGCTCATGCCGAAGCGGGCAGGCACGCAATGTGCGCCTGGTGGTGCGAAGATTCCGGCGTAGGTATTCCGCCAGATCATCTGCCCCATATCTTCGACCGCTTCTATCGCGTCCCCGATCCCAATCCGGAGAAAGGTCTCGGCCTGGGCCTGAGCTTCGTGGCGGCGATCGTGAAAGCGCACGGCGGCGAAATTCACGTTGAAAGCGAGATCGGTAAAGGCTCGCGCTTTGAAATCCTCTGCCTGCCGGCGCCGTGCGGGCGCCCAGCCGAAGCGCCGGTCATGCAGAGCTAGCGTCCTGCTTGACCTCGTCGCTGACGACGTTGAAGTTTACCAGACGAGTGTTTCCGAAAGAAGTAGTGAGCGCGACATCGGCGGCATCGCGTCCCACCCCCATCACAATGCGCCCGATCCGCCGTTGATTGTGCCTCGCGTCGAAGGCCCACCAGCGGTCCTCTAGAAACACCTCGAACCACGCGCTGAAGTCCATGGGGCAGGGCGGGAGCGTGACACCGATATCTCCCAGGTAACCGGTCACGTAACGTGCCGGTATGTTGAGGCATCGGCAAAACGTGATGGCGAGGTGCTGAAAATCGCGGCAGACCCCGAGCCGCTCGGTGTACACGTCTAATGCTGTTTTGGTCGATCGCGCAAAGCCATAGCCGAACGTCACTTTCCGATGCACCCATTCGCAAACGGCCCGGACACGTTGCCAACCGGGCGCCATTTCGCCGAACAATTCGACTGCGGTGTTCGACAGAAGATCGACTTCGCAATAGCGGCTGGCGACTAAGTACCGCAACGTTTCGGTCGGCAATTCCCCCACGGGAATCTCGCGGGCAGCCAGGTTTTCAGGGTCCAGTTCACCCGAATCTTCAATCAGCGTTGAATTATAAAGCCGAATCATGCCCGCCGGCGCCACAAAACGAGAGCATTTGTTTCCGAAACTGTCGATATAAGAATCGATAGGAGTTGGGGGATCGAGCTGTAATTCGTCAGGCTCCCGGAGATCGTTCGCGCGCGATGGATGAACGTTCAGCATCGCGACAATCGGCACGGGCGCCACATTCTCGAACGTCATGTCATATCCTAGGCGGATCAGCATTGTAAAGAAGGTCTCCTGAGCGTCTCTTGCGCTGCCGATCTGCTACCGGGCAAAGAGAACCGCCGAAGTTCTCTTCTCAGCAGGTATCGACAGTTTATCGTGGGCGGCGAAGTCGTCCAAGGGGGTACGCGCCGCCTGTTGCACAATAGAGCATCAGATCAATCACGGCTAGGGAGTGACATGACGTACTGTTTGGGCATTGTGACAGACGAGGGGCTGGTGATGGCCTCCGATTCCCGTTCCAATGCCGGTTTCGATCAGGTGAACGTTTGCCGGAAAATGCACACGTTTGTGCAACGCGGTGAGCGAGTGTTCGTGATCTTATCGAGTGGGAGTTTATCAATCAGTCAATCGGTGGTTACTTTATTGCGCAGCGAATTCGATGCGGGCGAAGGGCTCGCTAAAGCCGACTCTCTGTATCAGGCGGCTCGTATCGTCGGGGATTGTGTTCGCCGGGTATCGGACATTGACCGGGCCGCCCTTGAACGCGATCAGTATTCCTTCAATGTCCATTTGCTTCTGGGAGGGCAGGTGAAAGGCGCCGAGCCGCCGAGTCTCTACATGATTTACCCTCAAGGCAATCCACTGCGCGCGACTGAAGACTCTCCCTATCTCCAGCTTGGGGAATGCAAGTACGGACGTCCCATACTGGATCGCGGCGTGGAGAACAAAACCTCGCTGGAGGTTGCGGCGAAATACGCGCTGTTGTCTTTCGATGCCACCATCCGCTCCAATGTCACCGTGGGGCCGCCTATCGAAATTGTTCTGTATCGGAAGGACAGCCTGGAATTGACACAATACCGGCGATTTGCGGGGAGCTGACGCGGATTTAACGGTGATCCATGCTTCCTGGGAAACTTCTCTGCGCCGCGCCGTGGAGCAGCTTCCGGAGATTGAATTCCGCAGTCCTCCGCCGGAATTGCATATCTGAGAATATCCGGGCCGTCACCGCGGAGTTATACTGGTGTCTTACTCGCCGGTCCTATTCCGAGTTGAAGAGCTTCCGGTTGCAACAGGCACTGTTGGAACATGGCGACACCTTCACCGACTACCGAACGGGGAATCGCAGATCCGTTCGCCAATTACGAGCTGGATATCGCTTACGACGAGATGTTCCGAGCGGCGGGGCGTCCGCGTCCGCATTACCGCGCGCTTCACGCCCGCCTTTTAAGTCTTCCGGCCGAAGAGCTGCGCCGCAGCAAACAGGAAGCCGATCTCTCGTTCTTCAATCAAGGGCATCACGTTCACCGTTTACGGCCGCAGCGAAGGTACGGAGCGAATCTTCCCCCACGACCTGTTGCCGCGCATCGTCTCCAGCGCCGAATGGGACATCATCGAGCGCGGTCTGAAACAGCGCATTACCGCCCTGAATCTGTTTCTCAAAGACGTCTATCACGAGCGCCGGATCCTCAAGGACGGCGTCATTCCCGGAGAGGTCATTTACACCTGCAGGCATTTCCGCCGGCAGATGCGCGGGGTGAAGGTTCCGCGCGACGTCTATGTCAGCGTTTGCGGGACCGACCTGATCCGGCATGCCGGACGGCAAGTTCGTCGTGCTGGAAGACAACTTGCGCGTTCCGAGCGGCGTCTCCTATATGCTCACCAGCCGCAAGGTGATGAAGCAGATCTTCCCCATGCTGTTCCGCAAATGTGCGGTGCGGCCGATTGAGCATTATAGCCAGGCGCTGCTCTCGACGCTGCGCTCGCTCGCGCCGGAGGGCCGTTCCAGCCCAACGATTGTTTTGCTGACGCCCGGCGTGTACAATTCGGCCTATTTCGAGCACACCTATCTGGCGCGCCAGATGGGGATCGAGTTGGTGGAAGGCCGCGATCTGGTGGTGCACGACAACCTCGTCTACATGCGCACCACGTCCGGGCTGCAGCGCATTGACGTAATCTATCGCCGCGTAGACGACGATTTTCTCGATCCCCTGGCGTTTCGATCCGATTCGGCGCTGGGCTCAGCCGGCCTGTTTAATGCGTATCGCGCCGGTAATGTGGTTCTCGCCAACGCGCTCGGAACCGGAGTTGCCGACGACAAGGCAATGTATGCGTATGTGCCCGAAATCATTCGCTACTACCTGGCCGAAGACCCCATTCTGAACAACGTCGAAACCTTTCTGATGACCGACGAGGTTCAGCGCGAGCACGTTTGCAGCAATCTCGATAAGTATGTCGTGAAGGCGGTTGGCGAATCCGGCGGCTACGGGATGCTGATTGGTCCGCACAGCAGCGCACAGCAGCGCGAAGAGTTTCGCGCAAGGATCCTGGCCGATCCGCGAAATTACATTGCTCAGCCTACGCTTGCTCTTTCGACCGCGCCGTGCTTTCCTGGAAAACGGGCGAAATTGAGCCACGGCACGTCGATCTGCGGCCGTACGTTCTCTATGGAGAGAAAGTGACGATCGTTCCCGGCGGCCTGACGCGCGTCGCTCTTCGGAAAGGCTCGCTGGTGGTGAACTCCTCTCAGGGCGGCGGCTCAAAAGATACCTGGGTGCTGGAGAACTGAAGCTTGTATGCTATCCCGCGTTGCCGACAGCCTGTATTGGATGAGCCGCTATTTCGAGCGCGCCGACCACTGCGCTCGCGTGCTTGAGGCCAATTACAACCTGATGCTGAATCCCTCGAAACCTTCCCGGGAACAGCGCTGGCATCGCATCACGGGCTCACTTGGGCTTTCGCCTTCCAGCCGATGGAACCGATTTGCAAACTCCGATGACGCGTCTCATCAGCGACACGACCCAGCATGCGTCGCTGGTTGCTGCATCACGAGCGCGCGCGAAAATGCCAGCCAGGTTCGGGAGCAGATCAGCTCGGAGATGTGGGAGCGCTTGAACCAGCTCTATCACACGGTTGCGCAATCCGATGTTGGCGAGGACGATGCGGAATGTCTTCGCCTGATCGATGCATTTCGCGAAGGCGCCTATACCTTTCAAGGCGTAACAGACTCGACCATGAATCACGGCGAAGGGTGGCATTTCATCCAAGTCGGCAAGTACATGGAGCGCGCCTGCGGTCTGTCGCTCTTGCTCGATGCTCATTTCTCTGCATCGGCGGGAGCCGATGACATGGATTGGGTGGGCCTGCTTTCGAGTTGCTCAGCGTTCGAGGCCTATTGCAAGGTCTACACCGCCGATCTGAATCCCGAGCGTGTTGCCGAATTTCTGCTGCTCAATCCCGAATTTCCTTATTCGGTTCGTTTTTCGGCAGAGCAGATGCACCGTGCATTGCACTCCCTCGGCGATATCTCGACCACTCGCACCGGGCCTAAAATCGAACGGGTCATCGGTAAACTGCGCGCCTCGCTCGCTTACCTGCAGATCGATGAGATCATGACGCGCGATCTGCATGCCTATCTCAGCAGTGTTATCGACCAGTGCAACAGCTTGCATAGCGCCGTTCACGAGGTCTATATCGAGTATCCGATCGAATCCGCTTTCGAGGCCTGATGTTTTACGCCGTCCGTCATTTCACGCGGTATCGCTATAGCCGCCCGGTCTGGCAGAGCGTTATGGAAGTGCGCATGCATCCGCGCAGCGAGCACATGCAGCGCTGCTTCACGTTTCAGCTTTCGGTGAGCCCGCGCGCCCGCATCTTCTCTTATCCGGATCACCTGGGCAATCTGGTGCACCATTTCGATATTCCTGCGCCGCACAGGCATCTGACGATCATCGCCGATGCGCTGGTCGACGTGGATCCGCCCGACCCGCTGCCCGAGACGCTCGGCCAGGAAGCCTGGCAGGAACTGGACGACATCATATAGCGCGAAGATTACTGGGACATGCTGCGGCCCAGCCATTTCGCGCGACCCTCGCCCGCGCTGGAGGATTTGGCGCGCGAATTTGGGGTCGACAACCGCAACGGCGGCGACCCGCTCCAGTTGCTCACTACCATCAACACCCGGCTCTATCGAAAGCTTCGACTACGTCAAACAAAGCACGTCCGTCGATTCGCCGATCGAGGACGCTCTCCGGCTCGCGGCAAGGCGTGTGCCAGGATTTTGCGCACATCATGATCGCGCTGGTCCGGAATCTTCGCATTCCTTGCCGCTATGTCAGCGGATATCTGTATCACGATACGCTGCATGAGGATCGCTCGGCGGAGGGCGCTACGCATGCCTGGGTAGAGGCTCTACTTCCGGGTGTCGGCTGGGTCGGCTTCGATCCCACCAACCAGCTCATCGCCGAAGGCCGCCATATCCGGACCGCCATTGGACGCGATTACGCCGACGTGCCACCTACCTCGGGCACTATGAAAGGGTCCGCGGTACAGCGAAATGCAGGTTCGCGTCCGCGTCACGCCTTCAGAAGCGATTCTTCCGCCCGATCAGGAATTTGCGTCGGACGAAGAGTGGTCGCGTTTTCTCGAGAAGGATCAGGAAGCGGAGCTGCTGCACGCACAACAGCAGCAGCAGTGAACTCGAACTGCGGAAGTTCTTAAGCCGAGTTCGCGTGCTCACCGCAGGTGACAGCGAATTGCTCGAATAAGCGCAACTGTTCTCGATCCCGGAACACCTGATCTTCCGGGTGCCACTGTACGGCGATTACAAACTTCCTGTCAGGCCGTTCCAGTCCTTCGATGATCTGATCCTCAGGATCTTGGGCGGAAACACGCAGCCCATCGCCGATCCGGTCGGCGGCCTGGTGATGTCTGGAATTTACAAGCCAGTGGCCGTTCTGCGCGACTTGAGCCAGCCGTGTTCCGGGAGCGATGGACACTTCGTGAGCGGGCGCGCCTGCATCCTCGTTTTCCGGGTCGTGGCGTGGAGAGGCCAGATGCTGCTTCAACGTTCCGCCATGATAGACATTCAGGATCTGCAACC
This sequence comes from uncultured Acidobacteriaceae bacterium, assembly GCA_963722935.1. Classification (GTDB taxonomy): domain Bacteria; phylum Acidobacteriota; class Terriglobia; order Bryobacterales; family Bryobacteraceae; genus Bog-105. Next base: position 36,533 of record CAVROY010000010.1, read on the forward strand.
CGCGGCAAATCGCCAGGATCGGCAGATCCTTACCCAGCGCTTCGTCAATCAGAACAAGCTCTACTGCGTCTCGTTCATCATCCGGCGAGTCTGTTTCGTTCGACGGCTGCTGCCCGTATCGCGTCGGGTTGACATCCGTGCCCCCCAGCAGCAGCAACCCCGCGTAACCGGATAAAGAGAGCTTTCCGGAGGCGGGAACGGCAACCGGCTCCAGCCTGGCGGCTTCCGCCGCTCGTTCATAAGGCGCCACTTTTTTGGGATTTCGGTAGGGAAGCAGGACTCGGAGCATGGCCATCTCTACAACGACTCGTTCAATATCTTTGCCAGACGCAGGCCGGCCTTTTCGAGTTGTTCCCGAACGACGGGCTTCATGCTGTCCACGTAAAGAGTGTCGATCTGTGGCTTGAACTCGGTGATCGCAGCCGGCGCATCCACACATTTTTCGGGAAACTCAACCGGCTCCACGGGAATGTGCAGCTTATAGTACACATCCTTCGACGCCAGTTCGTGCGATTCCCAAACCCAGTCGTTCGGAGTTCCAGCCGCCAAGGCCCGCTGGTGACGAGCGCTGAGGTGCTCGATTTCCGTCTCCAGATCGGCGGCGAGCGTCTTCTCATCGACGTCCATTGCCTTGATAATTCCACCATCCCACAGGGCATGCAGGTTTTTGGCGGTATACACTGGCGGATCCAGACGCTCGCAATTCCCCCCTAGGTCGGCGTCATCGATGGTATGCAGCGGCTGGTGGATGTCGCCCACGAAATGCACCAGGAACCGGAGGGCCTCTAGTTCACTCCAGCGGCCGTTCGCCCGTTGCGCCTTCAATTGCACGGCAAATAGCCGGATTCGAGCCGGCGCACAATTGTCATCCTTGCACCGTGCCGGGATGTCCGATTTCTTGTCCTGAAGGGTCAAATCGATGTAGTGCCACGCGCCGGTACCCGTGTCATTTTTCGTCTCGTCCGCCCAGGTCGAAGCCCTTGCGAGAGCGTCGGAAACCGCCTCGGGCGAGTCTGTCACATTCAAGATCCGGGCTATTCGCGTGCGGGCAGCAGGAGTGAGATGGTCCACTGCAATCCGAGCGACCACCTGGTGGCCCGCTTCCCACCAGGAGAAGACGGGCAAAGGTGCTATTAGACAACAACTTACGAGCAAACTCGAGGGGCCCAGTCGCATGCGGCGTCAGCTTCCAATGTACCCCACGGCAAGGCGGGTCAACACGGCCAGAAACTTTAGCATTAGTCACTAAGATTATTGCATCGTTCGACGCTAAGGCGCTATCTTTATAAGTGTAGAGTTTTCATTATGGATTTCAATCGGCTGACCGAAAAATCGCAGGACGCGATCCGGCAGGCGCAAACAAAAGCAGTCGAATACGGAAACCAGCAGGTCGATGTCGAGCACCTGTTGCTTGCGTTGCTCGAGCAGGAGGGCGGACTCGCGCCTTCAATCCTGTTGCGAGCGGACGTACCCTTGGAGTCGCTTCACAAGCGGCTGGTGCAGGAAATCGAGAAACTGCCAAAGGTCGAGGGCGCCGGTAACCGGCCCGACCAGGTATATGTAACGCCGCGGCTTTCCCGCCTCCTCACGCGGCGGAAGAACAAGCCAAGCGCCTGAAAGACGATTACGTTTCGATAGAGCATCTTCTGTTGGCGACAGCGAGGACCAGGGCGCGCCGGGCAAGCTGCTCCGCGAATTTGGCCTTACGCGCGACCGGCTGATGAAAGCGCTGGTCGAAGTGCGCGGCAACCAACGGGTGACAAATCCGAATCCGGAGGCCACCTACGAATCGCTGCAGAAATACGGCCGCGATCTGACGGAGCTCGCCTCGACCGGCAAGCTCGATCCGGTGATCGGGCGCGACGAAGAGATTCGGCGCGTCATTCAGGTGCTGTCACGACGTACCAAGAACAATCCGGTGCTGATCGGCGAGCCTGGCGTCGGCAAGACGGCCATTGTGGAAGGTCTCGCGCAGCGAATTGTGCGAGGCGACGTGCCGGAAGGTCTGAAGAACAAGAAAGTGGTCGCCCTGGATATGGGCGCGCTGATCGCGGGCGCGAAGTTCCGCGGCGAATTCGAAGAGCGGCTGAAAGCAGTTCTGAAGGAAGTGCAGTCCTCCGAAGGCCGCATCATTCTGTTCATAGACGAATTGCATACGGTTGTCGGCGCGGGCAAAGCGGAAGGCGCGATGGATGCCGGCAATCTCTTGAAACCGATGCTTGCGCGCGGCGAACTGCATTGCATCGGCGCGACAACGCTCGACGAGTACCGCAAGTATATCGAGAAAGACGCTGCCCTGGAACGCCGTTTCCAGACGGTTTTTGTCGATCAGCCGAGCGTCGAAGACACGATCTCGATTCTGCGCGGTCTGCGGGAGCGTTACGAGCTGCACCACGGCGTGCGTATCAAAGACACGGCGCTGGTTGCCGCTGCCGTTCTCTCGAACCGCTACATCACCGACCGATTTTCTGCCCGATAAGGCCATCGATCTGGTGGACGAAGCAGCGGCGAAGCTGCGCACCGAAATCGATTCGATGCCAAGCGAACTGGACGAGCTTCTCCGCCGCACCATGCAGCTTGAAATCGAGCGCGAAGCGTTAAAGAAAGAAAGCGACGCCGTCTCGAAAGATCGTCTGGTGCGCATCGAAAAGGAATTGGCGGAATCAAAACCAATGCCTCCGCTTTACAGGCGCAATGGGAGACCGAAAAAGAAGGCGTGCAGCGCGTGCGCGCAGCTTCGCGAGCAGATTGAGCAGGTGAAAATCGAAATCGCGCAAGCCGAACGCGCGTACGACCTGAATAAAGCGGCGGAGCTGAAGTACGGCAAATTGGCAGGGCTGGAGCGCCAGCTGAATACCGAGCAGGAACGCGTCTCGAGCGCGACACGGCTTCTGAAAGAAGAAGTCGATGAAGAAGATATCGCGGAAGTGGTGAGCCGCTGGACGGGAGTGCCCGTATTCGAAGCTGCTCGAAGGCGAGATGAAGAAGCTGCTCTGCGCTTGGAAGAGGAGCTGCACAAACGCGTGATTGGCCAGGATGAGGCGGTCATCGCGGTCGCGGAAGCCGTGATGCGCGCCCGTTCGGGATTGAAAGATCCGCGGCGGCCGATCGGCAGTTTTCTGTTCTTAGGTCCCACCGGCGTTGGCAAAACCGAGCTGGCGCGGGCTCTCGCGGAGTTTCTGTTCGACGACGAGCGGGCCATGATCCGCATCGACATGTCTGAGTATCAGGAGAAACATACCGTTTCCCGCCTGATCGGCGCGCCTCCGGGCTACATAGGCTATGACGAGGGCGGCCAGCTCACGGAGGCGGTGCGCCGCCGGCCTTACTCAGTCGTTCTGTTCGATGAAATAGAGAAGGCGCACCACGATGTCTTCAATACCCTGCTGCAGGTGCTGGATGACGGCCGTTGACAGACGGGCAGGGCCGCACGGTGGATTTCAAGAACGTGATCGTCATCATGACCTCAAACATCGGCAGCCATCGTATTCTCGAGTATCGCGGTGCGTTCGCGGGTGAGGAATACCGCCACATGAAGGAGGCGGTGTTTGTCCGAATTGCGGCAGGCATTCCGTCCGGAATTCTTGAACCGGTTGGACGAGATTATCGTTTTCCATGCTTTAAGCGAGGAGCACTCGAAGCAAATCGTCGAAATTCAGCTTGCAGGCTTGCGGGCCCGTCTGGCGGAGCGGCACATCACATTAGTGCTGTCGGGTGCGGCCCGTACTACGCTAGTACGAAGCGGGTACGATCCGAACTTCGGCGCGCGGCCATTGAAACGGGCGATCCAGAGAGAAATCGAAAATCCGCTGGCGAGAATGATTCTGGGCGGCGGAGTGCAGAGACGGTCAAACCATCTGGATCGATACGGGATTCGGACGGCGACGGTTTGACCTTCAAGGTTGAAAACAAGAAAGCGGCGGAGACCGAGGCCGATTCCGGTCTAGCTCTCGACCGCGGTGTAAATCGAATTTTGATTTTGTGCGTCAAAGTATGGAGAGCGGCGGGGGTTCGTCTGCGCCGCACAAAGAAAGGATTTTAAGGACATGTCAAATGTTGTCCAATTTCGCCGCTCAACAGCGATTTTAACGCTGGTAGCGGCTTCGATCGGCGGCGGCCTGATTGCGGCGATTGCCGTAGCAACTCACTCCGGCAATGCTCCCGTGTAGGTGATGGCACGGGCCGATACCAGACTCAGCGGATCGAACGGCTATCGAACTCGTTCGCCGACGTGATTGAGAAGGCATCTCCCGCTGTTGTCAAGATCAGAATCGACGCGCGATAATCAAAGCTTCCGAGCAGCAGCGGAACGGAGAAATCCGTTGATGTCGGATCCGTTCTTCCGCCAGTTTTTCGGCGGCAACGGGCCGATGCGCGGCCTCGCGACCAGCGAGAGTCCGGCTTGGGTTCGGGCGTGATCGTCGACCCGCGCGGCTACATCCTCACCAACAATCACGTCGTGGAAAAGGCGCCACAGCCGTCAAGGTGACGCTGCTGGACAGACGCGAATTTACCGTAAGGTCATCGGTACCGATCCCCAGACCGACGTCGCGGTAGTCAAGATTAGCGCGGGCCAGCTTGCCACGCTTGCCGTTTGGCAACTCGGATGCCGCGCGGGTCGGCGATTTGTGTTTCGCGATCGGCAATCCGTTCGGATACGACCACACAGTGACAATGGGAATCGTCAGCGCGAAAGGCAGAAGCCTGGAGGAGCAGAACTTACATTCAAAACTTCATCCAGACCGATGCGGCTATCAACCCCGGTAACTCCGGCGGCGCGCTGATCAATGCCACGGGCGAGTTGATCGGCATGAACACCACGATCTGACCGGGGATAGCGGGTTCGGCGGCGAAGGTGGCAACATCGGCATCGGCTTCGCGGTGCCCGTGAACATGGCGAAGAGCGTGATGGATCAGATCATCAACAACGGCAAAGTTTCGCGTGGCTATATGGGCGTAACACTCGGCCGCCTGACGCCCGATCTGGCTGAGCAATTCGGCCTGAAACAGGACACTATGGCGCGGTGGTGACCTATGTGAACCCCGGCGGCCCTGGCGCAAAAGCGGGCCTGAAGTCTGGCGATGTGATCATTGGCTATCGACGGCAAGAAGGTCGAGGGTATACAACGAACTGACGATGGAGGTTATATCGGAAACTCCGGCGACCGTGACCTCGAAGTGGTCCGCAATGGGCAGCCGATGAAGATCAGTGTTACGCTCGGCACTGCGTCCAGGCAGGCGTCGATTGGGACCAACCAATAGGCGGAACAACGGGAACAATGGCGGCGATCGAGGATGGCAACGGAGAATACGCAACGTTCGTGGCATCAGCGTCCAGAGCCTCACGCCCGATGTGGCGCAGCAGATTGATGTGCCAGCGGCCGCTGAAGGCGTTGTCGTGACAGACATCGACCAGACCAGTCCGGCTGCCGGAGTGGCGTACGGGCTCGGGTTCGGTGATTACCGCCATCGAACGGCACCCGGTCGAACTGCGGCAGGATTTCAAGCGACTGATGCCGACGCGAACGGCAAGTCTGTGCTGCTGACCGTCGATCGAGGGAGGTTGTTTACCTCTTCCGCGGTCGTAAACCGGCGCAGATAAAGATCGTCATCGAAGGGCTCGAAAACGAATTAGAGTGTAGCCCGGGAGAACACACTCTCCGGGCCTTTTTTGTCCGAATAAAACTTGAGCATGTTAGACGCAAAAAATCGCAGCGTAAGGCTGACGATAGACATCGAAGGGATAGGAAATACCAAAATGGGAAACAAAGAGTTTCAGGTTTTACCGGTGTTTCCGTTAAAGAACACGATCTTGTTTCCCGGGGTTGTTGCTGCCTCTATCGGTCGGGCGGCGATAGCTCGCTCCGCGCGGTGGAAGCGGCTCTGAAGACGGAAGAAAAAGAGATCATCCTTAGTCGCCCAACGCGATCCGCAAGTGGAAGCGCCGGAACAGGACGATCTATACACGATTGGCACGAAGGCGGTAATCCGCAAATCGTCGCGCCCGCCATGGGGGCATGTGGAAATTCTGGTGCTCGGCGTCGAGCGCGTAGTGCTGGTGAAGATGGAAGCCGACAGAGCCTTACCTGACGCGCAAGTTCCGCGCATTGCCCATACCCGAAGACGCCGGATCGGAAGTAGAGGCGCTTTCGGGTGCGCTGCTCGAATTGGCATCGAAGGCTATAGCTTTGGCGCAGCCGCAATCGGCGGCCGAGCTGACGCGCATGCTTGCCGGAAGTGAAGATCCGCTGCGGCTGGCCTATCTGCTGGCCAGCATCTTCAGCCTGGACGTGGAGCGCGAACAGAAGCTGCTCGAAGCGGAAACGCGCGCCGATGCTCTGCGGCTGATGCACTCTTACCTGTCGCATGAGCTGCAAGTGCTGGAACTACGGCAGAAGATCGCCTCCACTGCTCGGAGGAAATGTCCAAGGAGCAGCGGGAATACATGCTGCGCCAGCAACTTCGCGCCATTCAGCAGGAATTGGGCGAGAAGGACGCCGACAAGGCCGAACTGGAAATGTTGCGCGAGCGCTCTGAGAAGGCGAAGCTGCCGGAAGAGGCGAAGAAGGAGTTCGAGCGCGAAATGGCGCGCCTGGAGCGCTTGCCTGCCGGCGCGCCGGACTATCACGTCACGCGCACGTATCTGGAGTTCATGCTGGATCTGCCGTGGAATGCTATGACCGAGGACAACCTCGACATCGCGCATGCGCGGCAGGTTCTCGACGAAGATCACTTCGGCCTGAAGGAAGTGAAAGAGCGCATTCTGGAGCAACTGAGCGTGCTCAAGCGCAATCCGGACGCGAAAGCTCCGATCTTGTGCTTGGTTGGACCTCCCGGCGTTGGCAAGACGTCTCTGGGACAATCGATCGCGCGGGCGTTGGGCCGGAAGTTCGAGCGATTCAGCTTAGGCGGCATGCACGACGAAGCGGAACTGCGCGGCCACCGGCGAACCTATATCGGCGCGATGGCGGGACGGCTGCTGCAAGCGATGCGTCGCGCGGGCGCGCTGAATCCGGTGTTGCTGCTGGACGAAGTCGATAAACTGGGCCGCGATTTCCGCGGCGATCCGGCTGCGGCGCTGCTCGAAGTGCTCGATCCGGAGCAGAACAAGACCTTCCGCGACAACTATCTGGACCTGACTTTCGACTTATCGAAGGTGCTGTTCATCACGACGGCGAATTCGCTGGACACAATTCCGCAACCCTTGCTCGATCGTATGGAGATCTTGCGGCTCTCCGGTTATAGCGAGGAAGAAAAGCAGCAGATTGCGCGCCGGTACCTCATTCCGAAGCAAATGAAAGCGACTGGGCTGACGGAGGAGGAGATCGAGTTCAGCGAAGACGGGTCTGAAAGCATCATCCGCGGCTACACACGGGAAGCCGGCTTGCGGCAGCTTGAACGGGCGATTGCGCGAGTGGCGCGCAAAGTGACTTAAAGGTTCGACGAAGGGCAGACCGACAAAGTGGTCGTGACGCCGGACATGCTGGGCGATCTGCTCGGACCGGAAATGTTCCTGCCGGAGCAAATGCGCAAGACCGTTCCGCCCGGAGTGGCGACTGGCTTGGCCTGGACGGAAGCCGGGCGGCGATGTTCTCTATATCGAGGGCGCGCTGCTGCCCGAACGGCAAAGGCCTGACCCTGACTGGCCAGCTCGGGGAAGTGATGCAGGAATCGGCCAAGATCGCGCAGAGCTATATCTGGGCGCACGCGGCGGAATTGGGCGTCGATCCGACAAGCATCAAGGACAACGGCGTACACATCCACGTGCCGGCCGGAGCGATTCCGAAAGACGGTCCGTCCGCAGGCGTGACGATGACCACCGCGCATGGCTTCGCTCTATACTGGACTGCCCGCGCGAAGCGATACGGCGATGACCGGCGAAGTCACGCTGACCGGCTTGGTATTGCCGATCGGCGGCGTGAAAGAGAAAGTACTGGCGGCCCGGCGAGCCGGTATTCGTCGCGTAATCCTGCCGCAGGGCAACAAAAAGGATTTGCGCGAACTTGCCCGACCACGTCCGGCAAGAGATGCAGTTCCACTTCGTGGATCGCGTAGAAGACGTACTCTCGCTCGTGATTCCGAATCTCAATGTGCGGCCGTTAGCCCTCGCAAGCTAACTCCCCTGTCTCCTAATTCCGCCCCGGATCGCCTGATGGCTATCCGGGGCATTTTATTTTCATGAACTCGCGTTTCTCAATGTGAAATACAATCTGGGATGCTCGCAAAAACTGCAGTATACGCCCGCTTCTAGGCGCAACGCGCATAAACTTAGCTGCGGCTTAGTGTTGCCGTTTCCTGGTCTGCTCCAGGACGGTTTCGCATTGCGAAACACGCCTGGATTTTCGGGCAGGAATTGTAGAACCTTCCGATTCCCGCTTACGCTACCTGCAGAGTGTCTGTGGGATCTTTCACTATCGCGAGGCGTGTCGTTCCGTATCTGCGTTCGGTTTGCCTGATTGTCTTGTTTGCAGCTTATAGCTCGGGTCAGCAATTTCGCAGTTCTATCAGCGGGGTCATTACCGACCAGAGCGGAGCGACTGTCGCCTCGGCGAAAGTGACGGGCATCCAGACTGAGACCGGCACGCGATACGACAGCGTTTCCACGAATGACGGGCGGTACTCGCTGCTCCAGTTGCTCTCCGGAACCTATCGTATAGAAGTCGAGGCGCCCGGGTTCAAGAAATTCGTGCGCGAAGGCGGTCACCGTCTCAGCCGATCAGCAGGTCGGCGTCAATATCAGCCTGGAACTCGGCGCAGTCACCGAAACGATTAGCGTAGGTGCAAACGCGCCGCTGCTCAACACAGAAAACGCCTCGCAGGGACAGGTCATCAATATGCATGACGTGGAAGATCTTCCGCTGAACGGGCGCACGCCGATCATGTTTACTCAGTTGTCTCCGGGTATTGCACTGACGACCAACATCACGCAAACGACTCCCTTCGACAATGGCCAGGCCGCATCCTGGGCGATGGGCGGCGCTGTCGCCGATCAGAACGAAATATTGTTGGACGGCAACGACGATACGCAGCCGGAGGTTGGTCAATTGGCCTACTCTCCGCCGCAGGACGCCGTACAGCAGGTCGTGGTTCAAACCGACGATGTCGATGCCGCGCTCGGGCACACAGGCGGCGGCACGGTCAATATGATCACGCAAAGCGGGACTAACCAGTTCCATGGCTCGGCATATGAATTCAACGAAGTCTCGGCGCTCGGAGCGAACGCCTGGCTGAACGACGCCGCCAGCAAGCCAAAACCCGTGACACGGCAGAATCAGTACGGGTTTACGGTCGGCGGGCCGGTGATTCTTCCGAAGATTCTTAATGGCAAGAATAAATTGTTCTACTTTTTCGCTTTCGAAGGAATTCAGGACAGCCTGCCCGAGCCGTATACCTTGACCGTACCGACCGCCGCAGAAAAAACAGGCGATTTTTCGGCGTTGCTGGCGTTAGGACCGAACTATCAGATTTACAATCCTTACACGGCTGTGCAGACTGGTTCGACGATTACGCGCCAGCCCTTTGCGGGAAATATCATCCCGCCGTCGCTGATCAGTCCGATCGCACAGAAGATCTTGAGTTATTACCCCGCGCCCAATGAACCCGGATTACCCGACGGGGCGGATAACTATGAGACCGGAGTTCAAACCAACACGTTTAACAACGAGCTGGGCAGGATCGATTACAACATCAGCGACAACAACAAGCTCTACTGGAACATTCGCCACAATTTCAAAGACGAGTACGACCTGGCTTGGTTCAACAATCCTGCCACCGGCCGCACCGATGACCGCATCAATTGGGGATCGACCATCGACGATGTCTACACCTTCACGCCCACGCTGGTGCTGGATACCCGCTTCAATTGGACGCGCTTCATCACCGACGATTTCTACGGCAATGGCACCAAGTTTAACTTCGCGACTGGACTCGGTTTGCCCGCGAGCCTGCTCTCGGTTTCGCAGCACGTGGCTTTCCCGGCCATCGGCATGACCAACTATACTTCTTTGGGGCCGAATGGCGGAACCGGCCCAACCTCCGAGGGTTTTTTCACTCCGCAAGGGATCTTCGAGATCTTGCCGCAAGCAACGAAGGTGACTGGCGCCCATACGATTAAGTTCGGAGCGGATTTGCGGCAGTACCAATTAGGAGCAGTCGGTTATGGCTATTCAAGCGGCCTACTACAGTTCGGTAGCAACAGTGGCAAATCCTGGGCGAACGGGCCGACCACCACTCGGCGCCATGCGCCGATCGGACATGATTTGGCCGCGCTGTTATCTGGGGCTTCCGACAGGTGGAGAATTCGATCAGGAATCGCAAGGCGCGTACCGGCAAGATTACATGGGTCTGTACGTCCAGGACGATTGGCATATTCGGCATAATTTGACTTTCAATTTAGGGCTGCGATATGACCAGGACTTTCCCACAACGGAACGATACAACCGTAACGTGAACGGCTTCGAATACACCAGCGCCAATCCGATTCAACCTGCGGCGCAGGCGGCATACGCGCAGCATCCTATTCCGGAAGTGCCGGTCGGCCAGTTCGCTACTCCTGGCGGCCTGACGTTTGCAAGCCCCGAATAACCCAGACATTTACAACTCTAATTCGCATCTTTTGAGCCCGCGCGTCGGTTTTTCATGGACGCCAGGCGGCGCGGACAGGAAAACCACTGTCCGCGGCGGGTTCGCGATGTTTGAGTTTCCCCAGGACATCACGACCTCGGTGATGAATCAAACCGGGTACAGCATTATCTCGCCGATCACGCCCACTCAAAACAATTATTTGTCCCCTATGCGACCTTGACCAATCCGTTTCCGCAAGGGCTGCAGCCTCCACAGCCGCTGAATGCCACAACGGCATTAGGCACCAGCGTTGCGTCCGACAATCCGCACCTCCTCAATGCCTACTCAGTCCGCTGGGACTTCGACGTGCAGCACCAGTTCGGCTCCAATCTTATCGTGGAACTCGGTTACGAAGGGAACCATGGCGTTCATTTGGGTGAAAACCAGAACTTGAATTACACGCCGATCAATTACCTGAGCACTGCTCCGACACGCAATCAGGCTGTCATAAATCGGCTCAATAGAGTGCTGACTAACCCGTTCAAGGGGCTATTTCCGAATTCCACTGCGGGCTTGAACACCGCCAGCAAGACGACCGTAGGGCAATTGATCTTGCCGTACCCGGAATATACCGGCGTCACTGAAGACATAGTCAACGACGAGGGCTCGCGTTACGAGATGGGTTTCATTCAGGTGAAAAAGCGTCTGTCCCACGGATTGCAGTTTCAGGGCAGCTACACGCATTCGCGTTTGATGTCGGATTTCCGATTGAATCCTGAGACGCCGCTCGCTATACGAGCCTTCCGCACAGGACTTCGCCAATCGCGTCGTAGTGAGTGTGAGTTATCAGCTTGCCTTTCGGAAAAGGCAAGGCTTTCGGCTCCAATGCCGGCCGAATTCTGGATCGGTATAATCGGTGGCTGGGTAGTAAACAGCATTTCGACTTATCAAAGTGGCGCGCCGCTTGCCTGGGGCAACGTCATCTATCTAGGTGGACCGCTGGATCTGAATCCTAGTAATCCGCAGCACACATTCAATACCGCCGCTTCGATAGAAATTCCGCCGACGCGCTTGCCGATAACGTGCGCACATTCCCGGAATACTTCAGCAATCTGCGCGCAAACAGTTACGAAAACGAAGATTTCTCCGCGCTCAAGAACATCAGAATTACGGAACGGGTTCCCTTACAACTCCGGTTCGAGTTCTTCAACTTATTCAATCATCCGGTTTTCGCCGCGCCCAATCTGAGTCCGACAAGCTCGGCTTTCGGCACCATTACAGCCGGCACGACTAATCAGGCGCGCCAGATTCAGATCGGCGGAAGGCTGGTCTGGTAGGAGGCATAGATATGACATCGACGGCAAAACAGTATGCCAGTTTGACTTCGGCAGTGATGATTCTGCTAGGCGTGGCTGCGTCCGCAAGCGCAGCCGTCACGATTGATACCACCAATCCAACCGATTGGAAAATCAGCAACGGAGTGCTCACGGTGGATTGGCTGCCCGGGGATGGGCGCATCTTCAGCATCCATTGGGCGGCGTTTCCGAATCAGGAGCTCATAGATCAAACCAACCGCGATCACAACGGCCCCAAGGGCTTCTACATGGATAACGTCGGTCCTGGATTTAGCACCGCGAGCAATAACTACTACCTGGATCCGAACGGAAACTATATTGATTGGTGGAACACGTTCCCGGCAAGTTCGGCTAATCCGTTCACTTGGTCCCAGCACCACATTCTTTTCGCAAACGATCCGGGCATTCACATCTACTTTGTCTTAGATCACGGCCCTGGAGACATCGCCGGCAGCATCGGCCAGATCCAATGGGTGCTTCGGGGCGACCTGACGCAGTTTACCAACACCTACTCGGTGAATACGGGCCTCGGCAATCTCGGCGGCCACCGACGTGCCGCTTCCCGATGCGGTCTTATCCGGAACCTAGTGACCCCGGCCGCAACGTCCAGGATGCGACAGTAGATCTGCATGGATTGCCGCTTCCAACAGGATTTCGCAGGGAGTTTTACACGAAGTACGACTATTCAAGTTACGAATACCTGCACAAGGCCGAAGGCGTCTACGGCTCAACCATAGGCGCGTGGATGGTGGTGCCCAGCACGGACTCGCTGACTGGTGGGCCAACCAAGCAGGACCTGATCTTTACGGGAAATCTTCTGATCATGGAGGCCTACTCGAACCATCTCGATAATCAGATCAATTTCAGCGTGCCCCAGGACGCCGTGATGCACCGTCTCTACGGGCCCGTTTTATCTTCACTTCAATGCATTCAGAGCGCGCATCCCACGCCGGCCTCGCTCTATCAGGAAGCGTTGTCGGCGGCGGAACAATTCCACTCCGCCTATGACAACGAAACGATTCTGCAGCAGAACGGATACGTACCTTCGAACGCCCGGGGGAATATCCTTTCGTTCATTCAAGGCACCGAACTGCGCCGCCTCAATCAAGCCTGGGTTGTGCTCAGCGATAATCAGAGCAATTTTCAGTACTCTCATGCCGGGCGCCAATATTGGGAGAATACTGAATCCGCTCGGTCTCACCCTGCTCGATAAGGTAGTGCCCGGCACTTATCGGCTCTCCGCGTACGTACTAGGGGAATGGGGCGAATTGCGGCTTGATAACGTAAATGTCGCCGCTCATAAGCCCGACAATCCTGCCGTTGAAATTTACTCCGGAAAACTTCGGTCCGGCGCCGCCCATCTGGACCATCGGCACGCCCGACCGCTCTTCTCACGAATTCCTGCACGGCGAGATCACTGAATCCGATTGATCTCGATCCGAACTACTCGGACGAATACACCAAATGGCTTGGCGATGCCGTTCAGGACGACCGCGAGTACTGGGGAAACTGGAATTATTGGGCCGACTTCGCTACCACCAACGGAGCCGTCGTTTATTACGCTACTCCTGTGGGATCTATTCCGGCCACCAACGATCTCACGAAATGGAATTACAACCAGTGGCACATCTTCAATCCCGGTCTGTATGCGGGAATCTACAATCCGTCAGACGATACAACCGATGGCTACAAGTATGTCTGCCCGGCTTACGTCGGAAACTGTGCAACAGCGATCGTTCCCGATTGGCAGGTTCACTTCACCACCACAGCCAATCAGCAGGCCCAGGGTCAATATGTCGCTCTATCGGTCGGATTGGCGGCAACGGAAGCCGATCTGACGGTATCGCTGAATGGCGTTCCATTAGTGTGGCATGGTTATAACCTGAAGAATGCCGATGCGGCTGTGCGGAGCGGACTTCTCAGGCACATACCAGTGGGTCGTTTTCCAGTGGAACACCAGCCAGCTCAATCCGCCGGGCGCCGACAACGTTATCACGTTCAATGTGAATCGCACCCAGGGCGTAATGTACGATGCGCTCCGAATGGAGATTACAAATAACTCCGCCGCGCACGAAGTCACTGGCTGGAACGATTACGAATACGTATACGGCGCCACCTACGAAGCTGCAAACGACAGCGTCCCCAATAATAATCGGTAACATTCCCGGGCGCTCCAGCGTTTTTATCGCTGTTACCTGGAGCTAACAGACTGATGGAAAACGCCGCTCGCCGGGATGTTCTAAGGCTTTTGGGCGCCGGAGCCGTTTTGCCAGCTCTCGGGATGAACGCGAATGCGCAGTCCGGAACCCTTGAAAACAGAGCTGTGTACGACGTAAGAACTTTTGGGGCTGCGGGGGACGGTAAGACAGTCGATACAGCCGGCATAAATAAAGCGATCGACACCGCAGCAGTGGCGGGCGGCGGCACGGTTCGTTTTCCGGCCGGCAGGTATCTGTGCTATTCAATTCATCTCAAAAGCAATGTCACTTTGCAGTTTGAGACCGGAACAACCATAATCGCCGCCGATTCGCCTGCGCCAGGCAGCAGCAGCACAACCGGCTACGACCCTGCGGAACCGAACGACGGCTGGGAAGCTTATCAGGACTACGGTCACAACCACTGGCACAACAGCCTGATGTGGGGTGAAGGGCTGGAAAATGTCTCTATCGTTGGTTCCGGGCTGATCTGGGGCAGGGGATTGAGCAAAGGATACGGGCCCGGACCGAAAGCGGAACAGCCCGGCGTTGGCAATAAGTCAATCGCGCTGAAAAATTGCCGCAACGTTCTGCTGCGCGATTTCTCGATTCTGCATGGCGGACATTTCGGCATTCTCGCCACGGGCGTCGACAATCTGACCATCGATAACTTGAAGATCGATACAAATCGCGATGGCATGGATATCGATTGTTGCCGCAACGTGCGCGTTTCGAACTGTAGCGTCAATTCACCTTGGGACGACGGCATCTGCCTGAAGAGTTCTTATGCGCTGGGCGAGCCCCGGTCGACCGATACAGTGACCATCACGAACTGTTTCGTTTCCGGCAGTTTTGAAGAAGGTGCGCTCCTCGACGCCACGTATCGGCGATTCGCACCGGATTTCCGTGTGCCCCGCACGGGACGCATCAAATTCGGCACGGAATCAAATGGCGGATTTCGAAATATCACGATCTCGAATTGTGCTTTTGACGGTTGCCAGGGACTCGCACTCGAGAGCGTCGATGGCGCGCTGCTCGAGGATGTCACCGTTACGAACATCTCCATGCGGGATATTGTGAGCGCTCCGCTTTTTTTCCGGCTCGGCAACCGGATGCGCGGTCCTCAAGGCCGTCCCGTCGGTACCCTTCAGCGCGTTCTTATCGGCAATATCGTTTGTTACAACTCTGGTTCGCGCATTTCTTCCATAATCAGTGGTGTTGCGGAACGGTATATCCAGGACATCGAGATCCACGATGTTTACATACAGCACCAAGGCGGCGGTACAAAGGAAATGGCTGCGATTCAGCCGCCCGAAGAAGAGCGCGATCGATATCCGGACCCAGGCAGATTTGGAACGATGCCCTCAAACGGCTTCTTCATTCGCCACGTGAAGAATATCGGGATGAGCAATATCGAAATCGTGCCTGCGAAAGAAGACCTTCGGCCCACGTTTGTCCTCGACGACGTGCAAGGCGCCGATTTCTTCCGCATAAAAACTGCGCACGTCGACGAGATTCCGATGTTCGCGCTGAATAACGTGCAGGATTTCAGCGTGGCTCGCGCGCGACCGCTTGCCGACACGCAATTAGATCGAGTCGATCGCAAGACGCTCTAAAAAGCAGCCGAAGCCACCTGCATCAGCAGATCGTTTGGGTAAAAGTGATTCACCGTCTCGGGTGTGATGAGCTGATGTTTGACAAATACGGCCGGAGGGACAGGGCGGCGATTGAGAATGTCCAAGGCGACGCGCACGAGATCGTTTCCATACCGTTCCGGGAAGAATGCGACCGAACCGATCAACCGAGTGCCCTTCTCGCGCAATTCAGCGCGGCCTTCCGGAGAGGCATTCTGGCCCATGATGACGCACGTGTCGGCGCGGCCCGCTTCCTGGAAAGCACGCAGCGCTCCTAAGGCGCTGGCATCGTTGATCGCGCCGATCAGAATACGTTTCGCTCTAGTGCTCCGCAAGTGCTTGCGCATGGCTTCGAAACTCTCGGCGAAGCGTCCATCTCCGTTCAGATAGGTCGCCGTGCAAGTATCCAGCTTGGGGATAACTTCTCGGATTCCAGCCAACATTCCGGTCAGACGCATCCGTGGAAGATTGCCGGCGCGCGTCAGCTCCATCAGGACAATCGAATCCACGTCCGATTGCCAATGCTGCTTAGCCCAACGGCCCATGTGTGTTCCGCCCATCAGCCCAGCCTCATAATTATTGGCTCCATAATACGTAGCTCCGGGATGCGGGATATCGATGGCGATCAGCGGAATATTTGCTTCGCGGTACTTGGCCGCAACTACGGGTGCAACATCTTCATCGGTCTGAAACTCGATGACTAGATCCACCTTTTCCCGCACCAACAGATCTGCATTGCGTTGCGCGGTCTTGGCGCTGTAGCGGTTATCGAGTGAAATCAGCTCGATTCCTTCGGCCGCCGCTGCACGCTGGAGGCTGTGGGATACATCCATCGAAAACTGGTAGTCCGTTCCTTGCGCTGCGTACCCCAGCCGGTACAGCTTCTGCTTGAAAGGGCGAAGACAGGATTGGTACAAATTCTCGCCTAGCTTCTCTACCATTCCGCATCGCTCCAGCGTATATAGGAGCCGGAAGGCCATGCTCTTCGGTAAGCCGCTGCGTGCCGTGATCTCGCGCAACGACAATGCTTCGCCGGCGGACCGGAATGCCCGCAATAATTGCGACGAGTGAATCACGGATTTGACAAGATACGGATCGCGAGTTCTGGCTTGTGAGCCCATATTTGCCTCTAAACGCGGAGGAGCTCTAATTCTGTTAGTGTACGCCTGGCGATTTCGCAATGCGAAACGCCTCGAACCCAAAAACTTCGTGGAGGGAGCTGTTGCTTCGGGCCGCTGTCAGAACGAAATACGGGAGCTGAACTGCAGTTTGCGGGGCTGATTGGCCATGGCCGAGAAAATTCCAAACGTGGCGGAATCGATGCCTGTTCCAGGAGCGGCGAAATGGACCGCGTTGTTGAGATTAAACGCATCCGCCTGGAATGCCAGTCTCACTCGCTCGCGAATCGCGAATTCCCGGCGCACACTCAGATCGAAATCGGCAGTGTGAGGAGCGAAAAGCCCGAGCGGCGCGGAGCGGGCGATGTCGCCTGCCGTGTAATTCGCCGGGTCCACAAAAGCCGCCTTGTTGAGGTAAGCCGTGCTGCCGACATTCGCACCTCCGCTTCCGACGGAGCCATTCTGCCAAACGCTTCCGGTAAAGTTCGGGTTGTAGTTCGGGTAGCAGACGGCATCGATGATGCCAGCCGCCGACACAGGTGCCGGTGATCGATAGGGGAGCGCCGCTGCTGAACGTAAAAATTCCAGAAAACTGCCAGTGGCTGATGATTGAGCTGAGAATCTTGTTCGTGCTGTTCCAGTTGTGACCGGCGCCGAAAGGCGGTTGATAGACGAATGTGGCGGTGGCGACGTTCGGATGATCAATGGTGCCGGGCCCTTTTTCCAGATAATCCTTGTTCGGATCACGCACGCCGACCAAGTCGTCCAGTTCCTTACTGTAGGTGTAGTTAATCATGAACGTGAGGCCGTGCGATAACCGGTGATTGAGTGAGACTTGAAGCGAGTTGTAGGTTGAATTTCCAATATCCAGCCACGGATCGGAGATGCTGCTGTATTGAGGGAACGGCTTCAGCGCCTGACCGATGGTTCCGGTGAAGTTGGGGAAGGGAACGGCGATATTGGGAAACAGAAGCCGGGCCTGCGCGAGCGTAGCCGGAGTCAACGTCTTGGTCAGCAGAGGTCCTAGTGGAAGATATTGCTCGGGAATCTGGTCGGTGAAAGGTCCAGCCACGCCTGCGCCAGGGAGCCAGTGTCCGGCGCTCGCGCTATAGGCGACGCTCAATACCAGGTTCGGCGTCAACGAATGCTGGATGTTGAAGCTCCAGTCTTCGTAGTACGGGGGCTTGCCGCCGTAGTTGGGATCGCCGTACGTCAGGGTTTGCGCGGTGGCCGGGCCAGAGCCGACCGAAGCACCGGCCGCAGCCGTGATAAAGCCAATGCCATAACTTGGATTAAAAAATGGCGGAGACAGCCGGATTGCCGGGATAGCCGTTGTCCCAGTAATACGCGGGCTGCCCGGTTACTGTACTGGATAGCCCGCCACTATTATCGAAACCAACCTGGCTCAGCCCCTGGCGTCCGTTGGTGCGTCCACCAACACCGCCCGCATGCGCGAAAAATATACCGTAACTTGCCCGAATAACAGTGTTGTCGCCAAGGCGATAAGCGAGCCCGAAGCGAGGTCCGAGATTGAGATCATGCTGCTTGACGGGAGTGGAGCAATGGCAGCTATCGGGACCGTTCCCTGCAAATTCCAGAGCGCCGGGAATGCCTCCTGCCAGCGGATTGGGCAGCGTGGGATTAAAGAATGACATGACGTTGTTCACTTCCGTAAACGGGCTCCAGACATCCCAGCGCAGGCCCAGGTTCAACGTCAGGCGCGAACTGACTTTGTAATCGTCCTGAACATAAGTCGCGTAGGTCTTGTAACGTCCTCCCGTTTCGGCGACTGAATTCTGCGTCACGACGCTGCTGTCCACCGCGCCCAAAAGATAACTCGCGTAACTGAGGCCGGTGGTAGCGATGAGCGTTCCCGTCGGAGCTGAAATTCGCCGTCTCGTTGTTACTGAAGGTGAATCCGGCCTGCGTGCCGGTGAGTGGAGTGTTCTCGTTATCCTCCAACGCCTGAAACTGGAAACCAAAAGTAAGGTTGTGCTTGCCTTTCGTCCAGAGTATGTTGTCCTGTATGTCGTACGTGTTCTGCGCTTCATTGAAGGCGTGAGAGTTGGTGCCATCCCAACTGACGGGCGCATTGTTGCCATTGAAAGTGATATCGGGAAAACCAGTGCTCGCGATTCCCGAGCGGAAGGCCGGTGAGCCCTGCTTTGGATGGATAGTCGCCGCTGGCAGTGTTGCTCGTCAATGGTATGAATAAGCGGCTCGCGGACACGCTGAACTCATTCACCAGGCTGGGGCTGATCGTGTGAGTATCGTGAATCTGCGCTAGCGTCGAGTGTTCGATCACGCCCCTTCCATCTGTATACGGCACGGGAAGCGTCGACGTAGTGATCGGCACGAGGCTGCCGACGATCGGATTCGCGTACTGGCCGTAGCTGAATAAAACAAAGAGCCGGTTCTTGTCGGTAACGTTATAGTCCACTTTGTCCGTAGTGCTGTTGTTGTTAACAAGGTTCGGCAAAGTGGCGAGATAATTATTTGTGATATTGCCGTTCGTAGGGTCGGGAAGATAAGACTGAAAGGATTGCGAAACTTTTGAGATGCGATTTGCGGGGATAGTATTGTTCGGGAATGGCGTCCGGACGGCGGTCCCCTTCGCGCTCGTGGGGTCGTAAATCACTTGGGGGAATGCGCTGAAATTGCCCGTCCGCTCCGCGGCAGTTGGTATCGATTGCAGGCCAGGAGGCGTCGCCGAATCGAAGCGGTATCCATCGTAGTTGCCGAAGAAAAAGATTTTGTTCTTCTTAATAGGACCGCCTATACTGCCGCCGAATTCGTTCTGATGCTCAATGGGCCTGGTCAGCGCGAAGAAGCCTCGCGCGTCGAAATCGGTATTCCGGAAGTATTCGAAAAGGGCCCCGTGGAACTGGTTGGTTCCCGACTTGAAAACATAATTCTCTACGCCCTGTCCTTCGTACATTGCCTTGGCGCCCGCAGTCTCCACTTGAAACTGATCCACCGCCTCCACTGAAACTCCGAATGCCAGATTGCGAGTGTCGCTCTCCGTTCCGGCGCTGGTCAAAGGGAGACCTTCTATGTAGACCTCGTTCTGATAAGTTTGGCCGCCGTTGAACGAACCGGTCGAGGGACCGGCGGGCTGCGTGCTATAGGTGCTGACGCCAACCGCGAGGCCTGCGAACGCGGAAGGATCACGAGCGGCTCCGTTCATGGCCAGGGGAAGGGCATCGTAAACCTGATTCTCCATGGAGGAGCCAAGCGCAACATCGTCCGTTTTCAGGATGGAAGGCTCAGCTTCTACTGTGACCGTCTGGTTGGCCTGCCCGATCTGCAATTTGGGATTCAGGCCGACGGTTGCGAGCGCGTCTACGACGACATGCTCCTGGTTGAGAGTTTCAAAGCCGGCGGCGGTGACAGTCACGGTGTACTCGCCAGCCATCAGCGTAGTGAGTACGAAAAAACCGGAGTTCGTCGTTTTGCTGATGGTTTCAATCCCAGTTGCAACGTTGATCGCAGTCACAGAAGCGCCCGGCACTGTGGCTCCCGAGGGATCGGTAACTGTGCCCTCAATGGAACCGGTACCCGCGACCTGGGCGAATGCCGCCCCAGCGGCGAGCAGCAACGCAAGGCACATGCCAACGTGGCGCATGAATACTCCCGAAAGTGAAATACAGTCTATCGCGGTTCCCCGAACCGCAGCAAGAAAATTCAGGCGCTCGCGTCGCGTTTTGCAGTGTGAAACGCCGGTAAGTCGATCCCTGCTGCCGTTACGGTTTTCCCAGCCGGCTCGTCCTTACTTCACTGGAGAGTGAATTGATGCGAATCACAAGACGAGCGGCAATCGGCGTTCTTGGGGCTGCCGTTCCCGCAGTGGCAAACAGCGGAACCTCGTCACAACCATCCGAGTCGCAGGATGGGAGCGTCCCGGTCAACTGGTTGGGTGGAAATGCGCCGCAACTCGAGAGTGGAGTCAGTTGGGGAGTTCCATGGCCGCGCGGAAAGATTCAAAAGAGCGCTGAATTTCAACTCACCGACGCACGTGGAAAGAACACGCCATTGCAGAGCTGGACGATGGCTTATTGGCCGGATGGTTCCATCAAGTGGACGGGGTTTGCGGCTGTTACCGGTGCAAACGCCACTGGCCCTTTTCACGTCGCGCAAGGCGCCGGAGCGACCGGGAACGGGCCCACTCTCCACATCAGCCAAAACGCACAAGCCATTCAAGTGGACACTGGTCCGCTGCAGTGCCGTGTTGCGCGGCATGGCCCGGCGTTAGTCGAATCGATGATGATGGAGAGCCGGGAGATCGCGCGGCGCGGGCGTTTGGTTTGCACCCTCGAAGACCGGTCGCAGCTTGAGACCAATCGCGGCCTTCGTTTTGAAGATTTCGTCAGCGAAACAAAAAAGGCCTCCATCGAGCAGAACGGTTCGGTACGAGGCGTGGTCAGGATCGATGGCGTGCATCGCGCGGAGAAAGGCGGCCGCGACTGGCTGCCCTTCACGGTCCGGCTGTATTTTTATGCGGGGCAGTCGAGGGTGCGAATGATCCATTCCTTTGTTTTTGACGGCGATCAATATAAAGATTTCATTCGCGGGCTCGGAGTAGTTTTCGATGTGCCGATGCGCGAAGAAGTTCAGAATCGGCACGTCCGCTTCTCTGGTGAAGGCGATGGCTTATGGGCTGAGCCGCTACAGCCGCTGATTGGCCGGCGTTTTATTGGACCTCCAGGTAACAGCATCTACGCCGACCAGCTAACCGGCAAGCGCGTGCCGGATAAAGCGACATTCGATGCGGCTGGACAGAAGCTTCTTACCGACTTGGCAATTTGGGATTCATATAAACTGACTCAGCCCAATGCGGACGGCTTTATCATTCAGAAGCGCACCAATCCGCAAAGTTGCTGGCTGCATGCCGGAGACGGGACGCGCGCTTCAGGCCTCGCATTCGTGGGCGATGTCAGCGGCGGACTTGCGATCTCGATCAGAAATTTTTGGCAATCTTATCCGGCTGCGCTCGAAGTTCATAACGCGACCAGCAACACCGCCCAACTGTACGCCTGGCTCTGGTCGCCGGATGCGCAAGCGATGGATCTGCGGCACTATGACACGAAAGCTCACGACCTGAATTCGAGCTATGAGGACGTGCAGCCGGGCTTCAGCACGCCCAATGGGATCGGCCGAACAAGCGAACTCATGCTGTTTCCGAGTACGAGCGTGCCGTCCAGGAACAATGCCGTGAAGCAGGCGAAGCTTTGCCAGGAACCGCCGCTGCTCGTCTGCTCGCCCGCATATCTTCACTCGACGTCTGTCTTCGGCATTTGGAGTTTGCCAGATCGCTCCACGCCCTACAAGAAAGCGATGGAAGACGATCTTGATGCAGCGCTCGCCATGTATCTGAAGGAAGTGGAGCAGCGGCACTGGTACGGGTTCTGGAATTTCGGCGACGTGATGCATAGTTACGATCGCGAGCGGCACGTGTGGCGTTACGACGTGGGCGGTTTCGCATGGGACAACACCGAGCTGGCCTCCGATATGTGGTTGTGGTACAGCTTCCTGCGTACCGGACGCCAGGATATCTTCCGCATGGCGGAACACATGACGCGCCATACCAGCGAGGTAGATGTTTATCATTCCGGGCGCTTCGCAATGCTTGGCTCGCGTCACAACGTGCGGCACTGGGGCGATGGCGCCAAAGAGGCTCGTATTAGTCAAGCCGCGTTCCGGCGTTTTTATTACTACCTCGCAACCGATGAGCGCACGGGCGACATCATGCGTTCCGTGATAAATGCGGATTATACGTTGCTTGAAATTGATCCGATGCGCGAAGCCGCGCCATTAAAAGGGCCAAAGAAGTATCCAGCGCGTATCCGTGGAGGTCCGGACTGGCTGGCCTATGTCGGCAACTGGATGACGGAGTGGGAGCGCACAGGGAACGTAAAATATCGCGACAAGATTGTTGCGGGAATGGATTGCATTGCCAAGATGCCATATGGCTTCATGACCGGTCCAGATGCGATGTACGGGTACAATCCCAGGACCGGCATGATGTACCCGCTGGCAGAAGATCCATTTGGCGTGTACAACCTTCAGATTATTCAGGGCGGAGGCGAAGTGGTGTTCGAGGTGAATCAGCTCATCGATAATCCGCGCTGGCAAAGAGCATTTCTGCAATACTGCCGGCTCACGAATGCGCCCAAGGAAGTCGTCGCGAAGGATATGCATACCGGCGATGAAGGCGCGGACGGGCAGTATGCGGGCGGCGGCCGCCTAGCGGCGTACGCGTATATGCAAACGAAGAATCCTGCTTTCGCCAAGCGAGCTGTTTCAGGGCCGACTGGCGGCTACAGCATGTGGCTGGACATGTACGCTCCCCACAACCTGAATGGACCTGACGTGCTGAATCTGATCGAGGAGGTGCCGATGATGTCGACAAACAGCGTGGCTCAATCTTCACTCAATATGATCGAATTGCTCCAAATGTGTGCCGATCAACTGCCTGAAGAAGCGCCGCCGCTCCCGCGGAACCGCTTTCAGCGACGGCGCTAGATTGTAACGGCAGCTGTGTAAACGGGCAGAGCCATTCGAAGATTACAGCCAATCGATGGCATCGGGCTTCGGCAATTGTCAGAAAGTGTCAAGTTGAACTCCAGAACCGTATTCGAGCGCATTACCTAAACGTCTCTTGAACAGACGCAGCAGCTGGAGCAGGTCCCTCATCCCCAACCCCAGCCTGCTCCCAGCTTGCGTTCACGGGACAGATCTTTTGGAGGTCACAAAATGCGAAAAATTCTTTTTATTAGTACCTTACTTCTGGTTTCTACCAACTCTTCTGTTTTCTTAGCAGCTCAGGAAAATGCGAACAGCCCGGTAGCTCGCTTGCGCTCCGATATTCAACGGGCGATTCAGAACGGAAGCCCGACGGAGAGTGAACTAGCGACATTACAGAAGGCGCTAGGCACGTTAAGGGAAGCTCGAGAGGCCAGAGAGCAAGGCGAGCGTGTGGATCGGCAACGCGTCCAGAGCGCCTTGATGGAGGCGGAAAAGGTGTTCCAAAGCAACTCGTTTCGACCTGCCGATCGGCAGGCAGTGCGACACGACATCGAGGACATAAGAAGCCGGCATGAAAGATAACACGAAAGCGCGCTGGCAATTAGTACAAGTTAGGCGTTTTGCGCTCGTATCCATCTTGTCCGCGGTCGTAGTCTCGGCTGTGCCGATTACATTTAGTTTGCATGATACTGACGGCAGACTTCATTCCAGCTCAGAGCTTACGCAGCACAAAGCTATCGTCTTCGTTTTTCTGGCGACGGATTGCCCTAACTCGAACAGTTATGCGCCTGAATTGGTCCGACTCCACACAAACTACGAAAGGCGCGGGGTCGCTTTCTACAGTGTCTATTCAGATCCGGAGGAAACTGCCGCAGGCGTACGAAAGCACGACAGCGAATATGCGATTCCGTTCCCTGCACTCTTAGATCCGGAGCAGACGTTGGCGCGTGGGGCGGGCGCCCGGGTAACACCCGAGGCCGTGGTCCTTTCCTCTACCGGCGAAGAGCTATACCGGGGCCGTATTGATGATCGGTTCGCGAATTTTGGTAAGACCCGTATTCAAGTAGATAAACATGATCTTCGAGCGGCGCTCGATCAGATTCTCGAGGGAAGACCCGTCTCCAATCCCGACGTGCCGTCGCTGGGGTGCGCCATTCCAGGAGTGAGCCAATGAAGATCGCTTCACTGAATGCAATCGCAGTCGCGGCCGTCTCAGCCTTTTTTCTGTCGAGCTCCGGGATGGTAGAAGACCAAAAACCCGACCGTGCGACGACGCCTACATTCGATAAAGATGTCGCGCCAATCCTTTTCAATCACTGTGCTAGTTGCCATCGTCCAGGGCAAGTAGCACCTTTTTCTTTGCTTACCTATGGTGATGCGGCGAAACGTGCATCACTTATCGTAACGGTGACGGGTAGCCACTTTATGCCGCCTTGGAAACCGATTCCGGGCTATGGCGAATTCAAAGATGCAAATTACTTGAGCGATGCCGAAATCGAGACACTGCGAAATTGGGCTAATGCTAAAGCGCCGGAAGGAGACGCTGCAGATCTACCGCCAGTCCCTCACTTCCCTGGCGGATGGGAATTAGGTCCTCCCGATTTAGTCTTGAAGATGCCCGAAGCCTTTCAGATCCCGGCGGAAGGGGAAGACATTTATCAGTGCTTTGTCCTGCCCTTGAACTTGCCGGCCGGAACCAGCGTTGCAGCGGTTGAAATTCATCCGGGTAATCGCAAAGTTCTGCATCACTCGCTCCTATATTTAAACGACGACGGGAGTGCCCGAAAGCTAGACCAACAAACTGCAGAACCAGGTTATCGCTGTTTCGGCGGACCTGGTGTGCGCCCGGCCGGAGGGCTCGGCGGCTGGGTTCCCGGGACCAGGACGCGCCTGCTGCCGGCTGGCGTAGCCATGGCTGTGCCTCAGGGTTCCGACCTTATCATGCAGAACCACTATCATCCTTCCGGCAAGCCGGAAACCGATCAGTCTGAGCTGGGGTTTTATTTCGCAAAATCTCCGATAGAAAAAACCGTGTTCAGTTTCCGGATCATGCACCGGGATCTCAATATTCCCGCCGGCGCTTCCCATTATCAGGTGACCTCAACCGTTGTGACGCCGATTGATCTCGAAGTAATCGGAATCGCGCCGCACATGCATCTGCTCGGCCGAGAGATGAAGGTTACGGCCACCTTACCCGATGGACAGATCAAGCCGATGGTCTGGATCAAAGACTGGGATTTCAATTGGCAGGGTATGTATCAATACCAAGCACCCCTTTGTCTTCCGAAAGGAACCAAAATTGAACTGCAGGCGAGTTACGACAACTCGTCCGGCAATCCCAAAAATCCTCACTCGCCCCCCCAGGCTGTGCATTGGGGCGAAAACACGACGGATGAAATGTGTATTGCCTTCATCCAGTGCCAGACCCGCAACCCAGGGGATCGCACCATTGTGAGGCGGTCGCTTGCAAAACAGCTTGACCTGATGCGTTACCGCCAGAGGGCGCCACTGTAAGGTTTTGTCATTTGCAGGACCGCAATGTGAACTCGAAACACGGTAAAGCGTCAAAGAGAGTGGAGGTGAAAAATGAAAAAGCTTCTGCAATCCTTGGTTCTCGGCTTGGGACTAACGTGCTTAGTTCCACTCTCCGGGCAAGCGGCTGTCGGAGTGTTTGTCCGCTTTGGGCCACCCCGTCCGGTCGTGGAGCGCGTAGTTCCCGCTCCCGCACCCAGAATGGTATGGGTCGGCGGCTTCTATCGGTGGACCGGGCGAGCGTACGTGTGGACGCCCGGGTACTGGGCTCGCCCGCCATTTCTAGGAGCCGTTTGGGTGACGCCGCGATGGGTGTACCAACCAGCGCGCGGCGGTTATGTCTTCGTCGCCGGTTATTGGCGACGCTAAAAAGGAGAATACGAATGTTCGATCTAAATCGAAAACTCAGATCAACTCTATGTGCCTCAGTTTCACTTCTGGCCGGATCGTTTGTGGTTTCGGCGCAATCCAGCACGACTACCGTCACCAATTCCCCGGGAGACCATTCTCGAATCACAACGGTTGCCGGGCCAAATGGGAAAACAGCAACGTATCAGAATAATGCGACCTGGGGTAACGGCACCTATACCGATAATCGATCTGTCACAGGATTCAACGGTATGACGGCGACTTCCAACACAACAGCGAGTCACAGCCCGGCACTTATTCGCGAGATACGACGGTTACCGGATTCAACGGCAAAACGGCATCGTACCAGAACAATGCATCATGGGGAAACGGAGCCTACAATGACAGCAGGACTTACACCGGCCCCAACGGAAAGACAGGTACTGAAAACATCAGTCGCAGTAATGGACAGTTGACGAAAACGTTTACCGGTCCGAATGGGCACTCGCGCACTTACTCTCGCCCGAGCCGCGGGCGACGCTGGCGCTAAGACTATCCCTCAGGCCCTGCAGTGATGTGGGGCCTTTTTTTTGCAAATGATTCTGGCACGATATTCCAAAGGATGGTGTCGCGGCAGTGAGCGCAGTATCAAAATTAGAGCTGGGCTTGACCGGCACAATGCAACGAGTGCTTGTAGTAGACGACGATGTCGGCTTGACGGAATTGCTGGCTGAGTATTTGCACCCGGAAAAACTCCTGCTGCATTCTGTTCACAACGGCGAAACAGGCTTGCAGCAAGCCTTAAGCGGCGAGTTCGATCTTGTTGTGCTGGATGTCATGCTCCCCGGCATGGATGGATTCGAAGTGCTGCGCCGAATCCGGGAGCGATCGGAAATCCCGGTCTTGTTATTAACGACACGTCGTGCGGCGGAAGACCGAATTGCCGGCCTGCGAGGCGGGGCAGACGATTATCTGGCAAAGCCTTTCCATCCGGACGAGCTTGTAGCCCGGGTGCAAGCAATTCTCCGACGCACGTCACCGAAACCGGCTCGCAGAGTGCCCGAGCTATTGACTATTGGTGACCTGGAAATGAGAGTCAAATCTCGAACCGTGCTCATCCGCGGTAAGCCGATGCCGCTAACTGCCGCGGAATTCGATAGTCTCAAGATTCTTCTAGCTTCGGCAGGAACTGTAGTTTCGCGGGAAGACCTCTGCCGTGAGGTGTTGGGCCGCACCCTCTCCCCCTACGATCGCAGTGTCGACAACTTGATCAGCAACATTCGCAAGAAGCTCGGACCAGGGGACGACGGGCTGGAAAGAATCAAGACCATTCGCGCGGCCGGTTACCTTTATGCGGTTCCGGACAATCGCGCTGTCCGGCCCGAATAGTTCAGAATGCGCACGCTGTTTGGAAAGATCTTCGTTTGGTATCTGATCTCTGACCTCGCCATAGTAGGAGTCGTTGCAGTCACGGTCCTGATCATTCGGGAGAACTTGGATGCATCCCGCTTCCGCACTCTGGGGCCGGCGGTTCTAGAGGATTACCCGCGCGCGCTCGTGCGAGCGCTGGAAGAGGGCCGCACGCAGGATGTGGAGCGCCTTACGACAACCAAGGGAGCTCTACGGACACCTCTTTACACTTTTGATGAATGCGGCAAACAACTGTTTGGCAGGTCGGCCTCAAAACCTATCGACCAACTCTTTGAGAGAACCCGCGACAGTCATCAGATCGAGATCCTCCGTCTACCTCTCTCTACCTATCTTGCAAGATATTTTGTAGGGGACAACGGCAAAGGTTATGTTCTCGTTTATCCGCTATCGCGCGCCCGGCCGATAATAGCTCGGTTTCTGCGTGCTGCTTGGCTCTATCTGATTCTGCTTGTGGCGCTGATTGCCGTTCTGTGTTGGGTGCTCGCCAGGCAATTGACCGCACCGATTCTAGCGGTCGGCTCCGCACTTTCCCACCTTGCGGGCGGGGATCTAAGGGCGCGCATAGAGTCGAAGCGGTTCCTCTCAGGCGCCCGCGAGCTGGTTGCCCTCGCCCGTAACTTCAATTTCATGGCGGAGCGCATGGATACGCTCGTCGTCGCACAACGCCGATTGATCGCCGACGCCGCCCACGAATTCGGATCTCCCTTGACCAGACTCACCCTCGCATTGGGGATCGCTCAGCGAAGAGCGCCGGCGACGCTTTTGCCGTATCTGGATCGCATCGAAGACGAGACGGATCGCTTGCACGCCATCATGCAACAGTTGCTGATGCTCGCCCAAATGGATGCGCTGCCGCAGCCGGCTGCGACTGAGCTGATTCACTTACCCGATCTGTTGTCCGACGTGGTGAACGATTGCGACTTTGAAGCGCAAGCCCGCTCTCGTCGCGTCAAGCTCGATTGTTCGGACGACTGCCATGTTCCCGGTACTAGAGAGCTACTCAGGAGCGCAATCGAGAACGTCATCCGCAACGGTGTCCGCTACGGCGATCCCAACACTGAGGTGAGTGTTAGTCTCCGCCTCAATCGCGACACAAGCAAAGCGATCATTGCAATTCGCGACCACGGGCCTGGTGTTCCTGAAAATGCGCTCAAGTCGATGTTTGAACCCTTCTATCGCTTGCGCGATCGCCCGGAGACAGATCCTGGAGGGACTGGATTGGGTCTCGCCATTACGTCGCGATCTGTGGCGGCTCATCGTGGCACGGTGGCCGCCGCGAACGCGCCAGGCGGTGGTTTAGAAGTGACGATTGAGTTGCCGGTGAATCATTGAATGAAGGGAAGCGGATATGTTTTTACTGCACCTGTACTGATTAGCGCATTCATTTTGACTCTCCTGGCGTTCGCCATCGCTGGGACGAACGCTTCCCTCACACTGCAGCCCCCGCATTCGCGCGTCCAGCTTGCTAGAAAGGCTACGATCTATTGCCTGCCTTTGGTCATCATGGATGTGGCGCGCGCAGAAACCCTCGCCTCTCCTGGCGCAATGCCCAATGGGTTTCTCAATAGGCCGATACTCGCGACTCCGGCATCTCGTACCGTTGTGCGTCCCAATGTCAACACGATCTACTCGACCGCCTGGCTAGATCTGTCGGCCGAGCCCGTGGTCATGTCCGTGCCGCCGAGCAAAGGGCGCTATTTCATGATTCAGTGCATGGACGCATGGACAAATGTCATTGCCGACCCTGGTATTCGGACGCTCGGAAACAAAGGCGCGCGATACGCGATTGTGGGACCAGATTGGCATGGCCCCGTGCCGGACAGTGTAACTGAGATTCGCGCACCTACAAGAATGGTGTGGGTTCTTGCGCGGGTGTACGTGCGCGACCAGGCGGACTTGCCCGCGGCTCGGGCCTTTCAGCGACAGTTGGACGTTCGCCCGCTCAGCCGTTTGCATGATCCGTCCTTCCTGGCTGCCTATCCGCGCCCAGGAGAGCGAAATACCAGGCGCCCCGCCATGCTGCAGATCTTGCAACACGTCGGGCCCCAAGCATTCTTTGAGCGCTTCATGAAATTGACTGTGGCAAACCCTCCAGCGCCGCAAGATGCGCAATTCATCAAAGACGTTCTCGAGCCGATCGGCATTTCGCCGGGCAAACCGAAGCCGTGGGGAGAAATCGATCCTCTCGATCGTCAAGCCTTGGCAAGGGAATTCGAGCAGGTGTTGGACGCGTTCAAATCCGGGGTTTCTTTGGACGGGCGCCGTAGGACGTGTAATGGGTGGTCGGGGCTGCCGGGCAAGGACGACGCACCAGCGGGAAGCTACGGCACGCACTATGCAGTTCGGACCAAAGTCGCGGTATTCGATCTTGCCGAAAACTTACGTGCCGATGCGGTCTATCTCAAGGCGAGCGTTGATGCAAACGGAAATCGGCTGGAGGGCAACAAGCAGTACCGCCTGAGATTTGAAGCGGGCAAGACACCGCCTGCGCGGGGGTTCTGGTCCGTCACGCTCTACGATAATGAGGGTTACTTAGTCGCAAACCCGCTCGGCCGTTGTGCGATCAGGTCCGGGGATCCGCTACATTACGAGCCGGATGGGTCGTTGGTGCTGTACTTGCAGCCAAATGATCCCTTGCTTAAGCATCGTGCGAATTGGCTCCCACGCCGCGCGGGAACACGTTCGAAACTCTCGCTGCGCATGTATTGGCCTGAGGAAGAGGTGCTGCAAGGCCGGTGGACACCGCCTCCCGTGATGCCGGTCAACGAAACGGCTCCGCACGAGAGCCGCCCGGCTCTGTGGCGAACCCGCTTCCCGTTTCGAATTGAAAGAAATCGAGTGCGGCGTTGCTTTGCAAAATGCGCACCTCGTGTGTTCTTCGCAGTACTTCTCAAATATTCTTCGGGTCAGATGCTGCCCCATAAAATAGGCCAGTGAATCAAGGGCAGATTGCCTTCCGGCGGTGGTGGCTATCTAGTATTTAGGCGAATAATGGACATTGACCAAGGGGGGAGTTGCGCCGTAAAGCTGGGGCTCGAAGTCTCGAGAGGAGTCTCGATGGGAATGATTTTACGGGGTTCCTCGAACGAGTTCTCGTCCGTGGGTTGCCGCGAGGTGATTCGGATCACCTTTGCATAAGACGAAGTGTGTGCGACGCCGTGGACGTCAAAATGGACTGCCGCGCTATCAGCACTTGTGTTTAGCGCCTTGATGATTATCTCGCCTGTTTTGTCATCCCGCCCAGCGGTTGCTAGGACGGTCTCGATCCTCGGAAGCTCCACCTGCTGGATCAGCTTGCCGTCCAGGGAGCAGCGGACGGCTCGATCCCGTACTTCAACTTTGATGTCATACCAACGCCCTGCTTCCACAACCGCATGCACGGGCTCGCCGATCACTTCATCGTTCGCCTCAACAGCATTCAGGTGATTACCGAAGCCTCCCAGATTCCATTCGATGCGCCGGTCGTCGGCGTTTCCTAGAACCACCACGAAACCTTCACGGCCGTGCTGCTTGCGAGCTTTGAGCGAAATGGTGACGTTCTTCCAGCCGGCATCGCCGAAGTAAGTCCAAGCGGCAGCTTCTTGTGTCTGCCGATACAAGCCATCTTCTATAATCCACTTGCCACCGCGTTCAGATGTTTGCGGTCGCCATCCCTCAGCAGTCCCAGAGAAGTCGGATTGATAGAGAACGTGTCCGTCCGATTCCACTCGAATGTCTTTGAAATCGGCCGCGGTGTCGTAAGTGCCGAGACCGATGCGGCCCGAGATGGACTGCTCGACCGAGGGCGCATACTGCACTTGAACGGGGAGAACCACGTCTGGACGGTTTTCGGCAAACATGCGGCACATGTAATAGGAGGCGCGACCGAATACTCTGGCCGCGTCGTAGTGGATGAGATTAACCTCCCAATCGGGCTTGTTCACGTTCTCGAGCAGAGGCGCATAGCTGCCCATTTTCACGAGATCGGCATTGTTCTCCATGCTCATCATGTATGCGGCATCGCCGAGAGCAGCCTCGAGGTTTCCCGCGCCTACACCGCCGTTGGTAGCGAACTCGCCAACATATAGCGGCCATCCTTCGCGCTTATATTTAGCGAAGCTGTTGAAGTTATCTATGGACCAATAGAGCGGTCGATAAGCGTGCTCATCGAGAATGTCGAATTTCCCGGCAGTCGACATCGCGCCTCGATCAATCCCTGAAATCCACGAATCGAGAATCACACTGATTTGGGGATATCTCGCCTTGATGGCTTCGTAGAAGCGAGCGAAGCGCTCGCCATAGCGAGGGCCTTGATCCTCGTTGCCGACTTCGACGTATTTCAGAGGAAATGGGTTCGGGTGCCCGGCAGCCGCCCGCACAGAGCCCCATTTGGAATCAACTGGACCGATGGCGTATTCGATAGCATCGAGCGTGTCCTCAATGAGCGGCTGTAACTGATCGTCCGGTATGAACGTGCCGCTGCGAAAGGCGCAAGAGATACCCGCGTTGACGACGTACAGAGCGTCGGCCCGAATATCTTCGGCAAATTGCAAGAATTCGTGATAGCCGATACCGTTCGAGCTCCAGTAACCCCACGGGCTATAGGTGGGTACCCGATCTTCGAGCCTGCCGAGAGTGCTTTTCCATTGAGGACGATCTTGTATGGTGATTCCTTCAACAAAACATCCGCCGGGAAAACGAATGAAGGCGGGCTTCATGTCGGCAATGATTTGCGCGAGGTCAGGACGCATGCCGTTGGGTCGATCGTGAAATGTTTTAGCTGGGAAGAGCGAGACGAAGTCCACCCATATCGTTCCTGTGGATTCGAAGGAGAGCGCGAAATGCGCCTGAGGGTCGGTGGCAGCGACGGTCAGTGTCGCCCGATACTTCTGCCATCGCTGGTTGGGGCGCTTTAGGAATTTCGTAGACGCGAGGACAGCTCCGGATTTGCTTTCTAGCATTGCGATGACAGGACCGCCGAAGGTTGGCTTCGAGCGCATAAAGAAGCTGAGGTCGTAAGAGGCACCCTTTTGGACGGGTACACCCCAGTAGCCCGCGTTCACCAGATCGACATGTCCATTCACGGGCAGTCTGGCAATGCTGGTCTCGAGGGAATGCGGGCTTGCGGGTGTGAGGGGCACGTCTTGTACCAGCGCGATACGTGCTTCCGCTCCACCGCTGGTTCGGAGAGACCAGCCCGGCCACTCAGAATGGACATTCCAGTCCATGGTCCAATCACTGACCTTGGGCTGAATCCAGAAGTGTGGAGTCCGCGGCGGAACGATCGTGTTATCCCGACGAGCACATGCAGGAGGTAAATTGGCATCTTCGAATCCACGGTTCCTAATGAGCTCGGCATACAGACCGCCATCTCCGGCATGGTTAATTTCTTCAAAAAAGATTCCATACAGGGCAGGCGAAATGCGCCCTCCCGGATGTGCAGCGTCGACGTTAATTGTGGCAGTGCTAGAGAGAAGCAGGCAGGAGGTGAGCAACGCGGTCGCGAGAGAGACGAAAAACGATTTCATACTCGAACACCCCACTCTAGCCCAAGGTGAAGGCCTGAGCTGGCCGAGCGCAGCCATATAATGTAAGCGATTACAAGGGATGTCTCGCCCAAGAGCAACAAGACTTTTTATGATTGGCGGCGCACTGCTCGTCGTATATGGGCTTGCGTACTCATACCAGCGGATCGCAACCGCAGAACCGGTGACATCCGGCAGCCCGGAGCATGATTATCCGTTCAAGCCGGTCCCGTTCACTGCAGTCCGCATGAACGACGTCTTTTGGGCGCCGCGTATCGAGACAAACCGAAACGTGACGATCCCTTATGCGTTCAAGGAATGCGAGATCACGGGACGCGTGGCGAATTTCGAACACGCGGCCGAGGCGCTGCGCGGCGAATTAGGCGATAAGCATCCGAAGCTGCCCGGATATCCCTTCGACGATACAGATGTGTACAAGGTGATCGAAGGCGCGAGTTACACACTGAGCGTGCACTCGGACCCGAAGCTCGATGCATATGTTGACAGCCTGATAGCGAAGATCGCGGCTGCGCAAGAAAAAGATGGGTACATTTACACGGCGCGGACGATCGATCCTCAACATCCTCATCCGTGGTCAGGGACGAAGCGCTGGGAGAACGAAGAGATTCAGAGCCACGAGCTGTATGATGCGGGCCACCTGTTTGAAGCAGCGGTCGCGCACTACCAGGCGACGGGAAAACGTAGCCTGCTCGAGATCGCGCTACGGGAAGCGAACCTGCTGTGCGACACTTTCGGGCCCGGCAAGCGCACCATCTGGCCAGGGCATCAGATTGTCGAGATGGGTCTGGTCAAGTTGTACCGCGTTACGGGCGACGACCGCTACCTGAATTTGGCTAAGTTCATGCTGGATGTTCGCGGAGGCACTAACGGTTCTGAGTATAACCAGTCATACGAACCCGTTTTCGAGCAAACTGAGGCCGTGGGCCACGCAGTTCGCGCGACATACATGTACTCAGGCATGGCGGACGTCGCTGCCATGACGAGTGACACGCGCTATGTTCACGCGATAGACGCCATCTGGGAGAACGTCGTCAGCAAGAAGCTGTACATTACGGGCGGAATCGGCGCTACAGGGGCGGGCGAGGCGTTCGGAGCTAATTACGAGTTGCCGAATTTGACCGCTTACAACGAGACTTGCGCGTCGGTTGGAAATGACTTCTGGAACGAACGGCTGTTCCTGCTTCATGGGGATGCGAAGTATGTGGATGTATTAGAAAGGACGCTGTACAACGGGCTGATCTCGGGAGTGTCACTCGACGGTAGATCGTTCTTTTACCAGAATCCGCTCGAATCGAATGGACGGCAAGGCCGCAGTCCGTGGTTCGGAGTTGCGTGTTGTCCGGGAAACATTACACGATTCATGGCATCGGTACCGGGCTATGTATACGCCACGCGTGAGAACACGCTCTATGTGAACCTTTTCGCTGGGAGCACGGCGGAGATTCCACTGGGCAAACGAACGATAAAGATGGTCCAGGAAACGCGCTACCCGTGGGATGGGCGCGTGAAGATGACGGTGGATCCGAACCAGCCTGACACATTCGTAATTAAGGTTCGCATTCCGGGATGGGCACGCGGCGAGGCAGTTCCGAGCGACCTTTATCGTTTTCTCAATAAAGTGAATGACTCGGTGACGCTGAGTGTGAACGGACGCGGCGTGCCGATTCATCTCGATCAGGGCTACGCGACCGTAAGCCGCGAATGGACTGCGGGAGACACAATGGAATTGAATCTACCCATGACTGTTCGGCGAATCGCTGCGAACGGTCAGGTCAAGGCCGATCGCGAACGCGTCGCGATTCAACGCGGGCCAATCGTGTATGCGGCTGAGTGGCCGGATAATCCGAATCACAGAGTGCGCAACCTGCTGCTTCCGGATAACGGGAAGTTCACAGTTGCATTCCGGCCCGACCTCTTGAATGGTGTGGAAACGGTGCAAACCAAGGCCATTGCTCTGGCATACGATTCGGCTGGCAAAGTGATCCGCAATGAGCAGGAATTTACTGCGATTCCGTATTACGCTTGGGCGAATCGTGGCCGCGGGCAGATGGCCGTGTGGATTGCCGATACGGACGGTGCTGCCAAACCGACGCCGTTCCCCACATTAGCGATGAAAAGCACTGTCAGTGCATCGAGCGGTGGGAACAGGGTTACAGGCGAAGGCATCATAAAACGGCCCCAGGCTGTGAACGACGGGGAGGAGCCGTCCGCCTCGAACGATCCGAGTTCCTATTTCGATTGGTGGCCGGAGAAGGGGAAAACCGAATGGATTGAGTACAGCTTTCCTGAGAGCTCAACCGTCTCGCACGCCGGAGTGTACTGGTTCGACGACACTGGTCGTGGCGAAGTTCGTGTGCCTGCTTCCTGGCGCATTCTCTATAAGAGTGGCGACGAATGGAGGCCAGTAGAGAATCACGAAGCCTACAGAGTCGAAAAGGACCGATACAACGACGTCCATTTCACCCCCATAACGACGAATGGTCTGCGACTCGAAGTCACCATGCAACCGGAATGGTCAGCGGGAGTGGAGAAATGGAAGGCGAAGTAGAGGTTCGAGCATGGGCGCTTGCTCGCTGCGCCGACGCAGTATCTCAGCGGACTTCCAAACTGATCCCAGTGAAATGCGAGCAGCAATCGAGAGGCAAACGCTCAGCAAACGTGACCTGGCGCTTCTGCTGCTTCTATTTACGATCCCGGTTGTTCTCCTTCCTTCCGCTCAGCGGAATGGGACTTCGAGGGTCCGTTTCGAGAACGTAGCGGCGCGCGCCGGCCTCCGCTTTGTGCTTGAGAACCACGCTACGCCCGAGAAGCACCCGATTGAGACCATGCCCGGAGGCGTAGCTGTCTTTGACTACAACAACGACGGTCGCCCCGATATTTACTTCACGAATGGCGCTGTCGTTCCGGCGCTGCGCAAGGAATCGCCAGGCGATTACAACCGTTTGTTCCGTAATGACGGTGGTCTGAAATTCACAGATGTCACCGAGCAAGCCGGCGTAATGGGCGAAGGCTATTCAAACGGTGCCGCTGCAGCCGATTATGACAACGATGGCAGAATCGACCTGTTTGTCGCCGGCGGTTATCGCAACATTCTTTACCACAATCGGGGCGACGGTACGTTCGAGGATGTTACGGCGAAGGCCGGCATCAAGAGCGATATGTGGTCGGTAGCCGCGGGCTGGTTCGATTTCGACAACGATGGCCTGCTCGATCTCTTCGTCGTGAACTACATGAAGTGGTCGCCGTCGTCTGAGCTTTATTGCGGTGATCGGGCCCGTGGGCTCCGTATGTATTGCCACCCCGACAATTTCGAGGGTTTGCCCAACACGCTTTACCGCAATCGCGGCGATGGCACGTTCGAGGACGTATCCGAGCGCACCGGGATCGCCGGTCACATTGGCCGAGGTATGAGTGTCGCCTTCGCCGATTATGACGGCGATGGGTTCATCGATGCCTTCGTGACGAACGACAATCTGCCCAACTCATTATTCCGGAACATTGGAGGCCACCGGTTCGAGGAGGTCGCTCTCGATGCGGGTGTTGCGCTTCTGGACAGCGGCAAACCAGTTTCGAGCATGGGCGTCGACTTTCGCGACTACGATAATGACGGAAAGCCGGACATCGCCATCGCCGCACTGTCGGGTGAAACTTTTCCCATTTTCCATAACGATGGCCACGGGATGTTCCACGACGCGACTTATCCGAGCGGTGTAGCGCGAGCCACCCTGCATCAAAGCGCCTGGTGTGCGGGTTTTGTCGATGTCGATAACGACGGCTACAAAGACCTCTTTACATCGGGCGGGCACGTCAACGATCGCATCGCAGTCCTTGAACCAAGCCAATATAAATTGCCGAACATGCTGCTCCTGAACCTGGGCGAAGGCAAATTCCGCGATGCCTCGGCGACCGTGGGTGAGAATTTCGCGAAGGAAGCGCGAGCACATCGGGGCTGCGCGTTCGCTGACTTTGATGGCGATGGCCGAACAGACATCGTGGTCACCGCCCTCGGCGAACTCTCCGAGCTTTGGCACAACATCACTCCTTCCACGGCATCCTGGCTGGACGTGATCCCGCGCGGAATCGGATCCAATCGCGACGGTATCGGCAGCGTCATAAAGATTGGCAGCCAGTATCAGATCCGAAGCTCGGCAGTTGGCTATGCATCGTCAAGCCACATCCCAGTGCATTTCGGCAATATACGGCCGAACGACCAAATCGAAATACGATGGCCGAGCGGCAAACTACAGCGCGTCCCAATCGCGAAGTTAAATACTGTCCAGACGGTTATCGAGCCCTACTAATACCCTGGAGGAGCTAACGGTGGCTCGGGCGGAAATTTCGGCTGCGCCGAAAGCTTCTGGTACTCCGCCATCGCTTTGTTCGCGAGCTCGGTTTGGCCCGTTAGCCGGTACGCTCGAGCCAGAGCGTAATGTAAACTACCGTCCTTGTCGGTGCTCGCGGCAGCTTCCAGATACGGCAAAGCGAGCCTGGGCTCACCGGTTTTTATGTAAGCGCGGCCGAGGGAGGCGTCTATCGAGACGTCCTTTGGGTTCGCGCCAAGAGCCTTCTTCAGATAGGGAATCGCCTCTTCAGCCCTCTGATCGTTCAGAAGCGCGGCTCCCGCCAGGTTATTGAGTTCCGGCGAGCTGGGTTCCTCCTGAAGCAGCTCGCGCGCCATGCGATACGCCGCATCGTACTCGCCTGCCCCTCCTAGCGCCATTGCGAGATCGCGCCGAATTTCTCGATCGGCGGGCGCGAATTCGAGGGCTTTTCGCAGTTCCGTCACCATCTCTGCATGCTGCCCCGCCTCCCACGCGATTCCGGCCCTGTAGCGATGCAGTTCGAGCGACGGAGGCAATTGCGCCAGCTTGCCGAAGGCTTCGTTTGCTAAGCCGGTGTAAGCCTGGGCTCGCCAGTAGAGCGCCTGGACCGTTTGTTCGTTTAGCGTGGCCGCGACCACGTCTTTATAGCGGCGTGCTCTCGATTCGCAGGCGAGCGCATGAGCGCTGCAATCGAGCCTTGCGATTCGCTCCTCTTGTTGTGCAGCCCAATCGGGTCGCCCATTCTGGCGATAGATCTCGGCTGCCGAAGCGCGAGCAGTCACCAGGTCCGGATCCTTCGCGAGTGCCTCGTTGTAGATCAATAAAGCTCGACGATAAAGATGCCGCTGCATCAGCCCATCGGCCGCAACCGCCAAGCCGTACGCCGAGTCCGGCGCTGCCTTGCTCAAAAGCTGCTCGTAAGCGTCGCGCGCCAGTTGGCCCCAGGTCCGCCCCAAAACATACCAGGCTCGCGTGTTCGAGGGAAGTGCACTGGTTACCGTGAGAAGCTGCACTGCCGCCAGATAGTAGTGGCCGGTATCGTAGAAAAGATCCGCCAGGACCTGCCGTGCTTCCTGGTTACCCGGATCAGCCTTCACCAGCTCTTCGCAAATTGGAACGGCTTCGCGAAAACGACCGGCGGCCATATACTCGCGGGCGCGTTGTAACGTCGCTTTCGAATCCGGTTGCGACTGCGTCAGCACTAAAAGAATAAGAGCTATCTTGACAGGCACCCGAAAGCAGATTATAAGTTATCTCAGTCTCGCGCTATGAGAGCGCTTACATGCAGACGAGGCGCGGATCGGTTGGGGAATCGCGATACTTGTCTGTTACCAACAAGAGAGAAGCAGGATGCGCTTTCATGTCAATTTCTTGAGTGGCGTGGACGTCCTGCCGCCTGCCGAACCCGCTTTTCAGGCGGCCTCCAGGCTCGTCAACAGACCTGAACCGGCACGAAAGGACGCATCATGAACGCTAAATTAGCCAGGTCGCTGCTGGTCGCCCTCCTGGGATGCTTCTCATTTTTTCTGGGAATCGCGATGAGCTGGGCCCAGAATACGAACGGTACCGTCACAGTCACCGTGATGGATCCGGGCAACGCAGTCGTGCCCAACGCCCAGCTGCAGCTTAGCGACGTGGCAACCAACATGGTCCGCGATGGGATTACCCAAGCTCAGGGGACATACAGTTTCGTGAACCTCCCGTACGGGAGTTATCGCCTGACCACCACCATGGCCGGCTTCGAAACTTCCATCGTAGATTCCGTTGTTGTCCAAACCGCACGAACCACGGATATCACCGTCACACTCAAGCTCGGCAGTACCGCCACGCAAGTGGAGGTGAAGGGCGGCGCGGCCCCGCTGGTGGAGGCCACCTCGAACGCGATCGGCACCACCATCGATATGAAACAGATCGAGGATCTGCCTCTCGGCGGTCGCGACATCTCCGGACTGGCGAATCTGGTTCCTGGATTCACCTCGGCCAATGGCTACTCTACTTGGAACGGCCTTCCGCCCGCCGCGCAGGGGAACAATATCGATGGAGTGGTCGCCGATACCAGTAGATTCAAGGATTTCGGCAATGCGACGCCAGCTGTATCCCCACGCATCGAGAGCATTGCGGAAATGACGGTCCAAACCGACCAGATCGACTTGAGCCAAGGCTATGGAACTTCGGACATGCAGGCCAATTTTGTCACCCGGCGCGGAAGCAATGAATTTCATGGCCGCATCTATGACGATTTTCAGAACGACGGGCTGAACGCCAACAGTTGGCTCAACGATGCGATCGGGCAGGGCAGGGGCAAGCTGATCATCAACGATTTCGGCGGCACGCTTGGCGGTCCGATTATCAAGGACAAACTATTTTTCTTTGGCGACTACGCCGAGCAGAAGATTCCGGGCACGCTCTATCCGACCAATAGCGTTCTGTCCGCCGCCGCGCAGCAGGGAAACTTCACCTATGTGGATACCAACGGCCAAACCCAAACTGTTAGCGTTCTCCAGGTGGCCGGTAACTCCGGGCTGGGTCTTCCTTCAACGGTAAATCCCGCTATAGGCTCCAAGCTGCAGGCCATCAACAGCGCTGCCGGAAATGGAATTCTCCGGGAAACGGGGAACGATCCTAATCTTCTGACCCTGTTCTGGAAGCAGAACAATCCCAGCACGGTTTACTTTCCGGTGATTCGCCTCGACTATAACCTGTCAGATAGCCTGCGGATCAACGGATCGTGGGACATGAGCAAGACCACCACTCCCAATTCCATCACCCAGTCCTTCCCGGGATCGGCTTTTTCTCAGACCGGAGGCGGCACCGGGAGTAAATATTACACGGCTGCGCTCGGCGTCGATTGGACCATCCGCCCCACGCTCATTAACCAGTTCAAGGGCGGCTTTCTGTATTACTTCCAGTTTGGCGGCTTGAACGCTCTGCCCAGCAATGTCACCCAGCCGCGTGTCCTGTTTTCCTATCCCGGCGCACCTCTGTTCATGTCCGGCGACGGTTACACTGAGCCGCAATCGAACTTTTATCCGCGCTTCAACCTCTCCGACACCCTGACCTGGCAACACGGCTCGCACAACCTGAGCTTCGGCGGATCCTGGTATAGAGAACAAGACCACTACTGGAATCCACCCATCGGCTATCCCTGGGTCAGTCTCGGCCTCGCTAATGGAGATCCGGCGTTCAATGCCTTCACCAACGGGCCGGCCGGTACACTGCCCAACGCCAGTCAGAGCCAGTTAAGTGAAGCCGAGCAATTGTACGCCGTCCTGACGGGAAGAATCAGTCAGGTGTCCGGCAACACGGCCTTGGATATCAAGACCAAATCGTATGTCCAGTATGGAGCGCCCGCATTGGACGAGTTGCAGCAGGCATGGGGTTTGTTCTTCCAGGATTCCTGGCACGTGAAGCCGAATCTCGTGCTGAACTATGGCCTTCGCTGGGACTTCACTGGTGATGACCACGATCTCAACGGCATGTACCATAGCGCCTCGCCCGGGGATCTGTACGGACCCTCCGGTTACGGCAACGAATTCGCACCCGGCGTATTGGCTGGCGACATGAATCCGACGTACACGACCCACGGGCATCAGTACGCGCCCTGGAATGTCAGCCCCCAGCCGGCAATTGGCATTGCATGGAGCCCGGGCATGAAGGAAGGAATGCTCGGCAAGCTCGTTGGCCAGAACAAGACGGTGATTCGGGCCGGCTATTCGCTGCGCGACTACACCGAATCCTATCAGAACTTCTGGAGCTACGCGTCTAACTATGGGGCATTTTTCGAAGGTGCATTTTTCGATAATCCGTATGGCTCGGGACCGGGAAGCTTCACGCCTGGCACGCTATCTCTCGGACAGCCATTCCCAGCCTACAATTACGTTCCTCCGCAATACCTCGAGACCGCGCCCGAATCCGTCAATACCTTTAGCGGTGGCGGCCCGGCGGGCATCAACCCGCATATTGCCCAGCCGTATATCCAATCCTGGAACTTCGGCATTCAGCGCCAACTTGGAAGCAGCAACGCCATCGAAATACGCTACATCGGCAACAAGTCCACTCACCAATGGATTGGCACGAATGTGAACGAAGTCAACATTTTTGAAAACGGTTTTCTGAAGCAGTTCCAGACGGCTCAGAAAAACATGACCATCAACCAAGCCAATGGAGTCACATCGTTCGCCAATAACAGCTATGCCGGCCAGCTGCCGACGCCTCTTTTCGATGCCGCCTTTGCCGGGGAAGGGCCCGCTGGACCCGGCGTGCCGCTGGCCGATTACGCCAACGGGAACTTCCTTCAATTGCTGCAGCAAGGATCGGCTGGCGCTTTGGCGCAGCAGCTTGCCGGTGGCGCGGGCCCACAGTACCTCTGCAATCTGATTGGCGGAGCGAATTTCGGCCCTTGCGCTGCCCAGGGATTTACTGGAAACGGTGCGGGATATCCCATCAACTTCTTCCAGGCCAACCCGTTTGCCGCCGGAAACGGCGCCGCGTACCTCGATTCGATCGGCTATTCCACCTATAACAGTCTGCAGGTCGAGTTCCGCCAGAAGCAGTGGCATGGTATGCAGTTCAACGTGAATTACACCTGGAGCCACGCTCTCGGACTGTCCGGTGGAAACGGACAGTCCGGGGCAAATCAGTATGACAACCACATCAGTCTCTTTACGATGCGAGACCTGAAGCTGAACTATGGGCCGATGCCGTTCGATCTGCGGCACGTGGTGCATGCTCTTGGGACTTACGATCTTCCCTTCGGCGATGGCAAGCCGTTCCTGAACCGGAAAGGATGGCTGGACAGAATCGTCGGCGGATGGACCGTGGGAACCATCTTCACCTTCCAGACCGGCGCTCCATTCTATCTTTCAGGCGGCTATAGAACCTTCAATGATATTGCGGATGGAGGGGCGGTGCTCAGCGGCATCACGGGCTCGCAACTTCAGAACGCGATGGGCTTCTACCCCAGCGGAAACCCTTACGCCTACATGTTTGACCCGACGAAATTCGTCGCCGCCAGTGGTCAGGCGAGCCCAACGTACTTCACACCAAATGGCACGCCCGGGACACTGGCGCCCACCATCTGGCTTTACGGCCCGCATGCGATCTATGACGACATGTCAGTCACCAAGGCCATTCGGATTCGTGAGAACATCCGAGCCAGTCTTCAGGCGGAGCTCTTGAACGCCTTCAATCACCCGGTCTGGGGCAACCCGGACGTGGGCGTTCAGGACTTCAATTTCGGGACTTCGGGCGTGGCGAATCGCCCGCGCGCAATCGAGCTCCGCGCCAATATCGAGTTCTGATTTTCCGTGCGAAGACGCCGCTTCCTGCAAAACCTGGCTGGGGTGACAGGTGCGGGGGTCGCTCTCCGGCCAGAGTTCAGCGCGGCTGCCGGGCACAGCGTCGCGGTAGATCGAACGCAGGAAACGGCAAGTCTCGAAGGCCACACGCTTCTTTGCGAATTCGATTTGGAGGGAGCCGTCTGGAAAGCTTACGAAGATCTGCGAACCCGTGAGGGAGAAATCACCTTCCTATCCCCGCGGGGCGCCGCACGTACGCTTCTGAAAAGCGCCGAAGCCACATTCGCGCAAGCGAACCCTCCTTATCTCGGATTGAAGCTAAGCGATATCGGAATGTCCGGCCCCGATCTCTTAGCGGACAAGCTTCTTGAACATGGGGATCCAGA
The DNA here is from genome assembly GCA_963722935.1 of uncultured Acidobacteriaceae bacterium. GTDB lineage: Bacteria > Acidobacteriota > Terriglobia > Bryobacterales > Bryobacteraceae > Bog-105. Next base: position 79,764 of record CAVROY010000010.1, read on the forward strand.
TCCCGAGCAAGTCAGGTTGGCCGCACAACCGCTCGGCTCCGAGGTGGAAAGTTATCCCGGCGCTCGCCCAGCGTGGAATACCTTCGTTGGAACGAAGGAGTGCTTCGACACGATGCCGGTTTACCCAAGCGGCAATACCCGAACCTACCATCCGGTGCAGTACTTTCCCGAGCTGATGGCCAGGGGCTTGGCCCAGAAGCGCTGGGAAGGCCTGCTCGGCGGCTGGATGCCTGCGGTCCTGAAGATCGTGCCGGTCTCGGACTCTGTCTATTTCGAGCTCCTCATCTTTGGCGGCGTCGAAGCTCACGACAAATTCATTGTTCAGACGTGGCACCGGACCGCGCGGATAGAGACCGGCAAGATAAGCAAAGTTGTCTATGGATACAGCTATCCGGCTTACCCGCCGCGCCGTCGGGAACCGCGGTCCGAAGAGTTCTACCGGGCGCTACTGCTGTTTGCGAATTACTGGGAAAAGCAGCTCGGCGACTTTGCTCCCGCGTCGCTCCCGGACAGAGTTTGGATCGATATGTCGAAACACGCATTCGCAAAGGAGTTGATGGTGCGGCCGGCCGGCGTCTATCCGAAATATGGCGCGGTGGATCGAGATTATTATGGCTCTGAGTACGACGGCTTCCAGGATGTTTTCACGAGCGCCGTCTACACGAACCTGGAATGGGGCCGCTTCGAGCAGGCGAGCCAGACCATCGATAATTATTTCACCGCCTTCGTCGATTCGAAAGGCGTAGTCAACATGCGCGGCCCGGAGACGGCGCAGTTCGGGTTGGAGTTGTCGCTGCTTACCCGCTATTGGAATTACACGCGGGACGGCTCGTTGCTGCTGAAGCATCGGGCAAAGATCGAGGCCACTGCCGGCCTTCTCTGCGAGATGCATGATGAGAGCTTGCGGCTGCCGGAAGACGATCCCGGGTATGGATTGATTCACGGCTGGAACGAATCGGACTCGTGCCTCATGCCACGGCCCGACACCTGGTGGCAACCTTACTTTGCGAATAGCGCATTCGCGGCGCGCGGGCTTGAAGACATTGCCCGGGCTTGGCTGGACCTCATACGCGCAAAGCCGGATTCGGCGATGCAAAGGGAAGCGAATGAATGGCTCAGGCGCGGCAAAGTTCTTAAAGACGCAACCGTCGCGAGCGTCGAAAGGAACGTGCGCAAAGACATGAACCCTTCTTATATTGGGCCGCTTCCAGGAACCAAGGCGACGTTCCGCGAGTCGATGACGCAGGAACGGCCAAGCCCGCAACAGTGGCCGCACCGCGCTTATAGCGAGCTGTTGCAGGCGGATGTGCTGCCGCCCGATCTCGCCAATACGGTCATCGACTGCATGCGCGCTTATGGCGCCACGACGCTGGGTGTGGTTGCCAACGTGGAGCGTCCGCATCCCGGGGGACGCGACATCCTAGGCTTCATTTCGTACGGTTATGCGCAAATGCTGCTGCGGTTGGACCGGGTGGAAGAATTCCTGCTGTTCCTCTATGCGCATCGCTATCACGACCACACGCCCGGCAGTTGGACCGCGGGCGAGGTTGCGGGCATCACGGGAGATACAGCCACATTCTGCATTCCGGCGCAACAAACCATTCCACTGCTGATTCGTTGGATGCTGGTTCTAGAAGATTCGGACGAGGACCGATTGTATTTCGGCCGGGGTCTTCCGCGTGAATGGACCGTATCGGGAAAAAAGATTCAGATCAGTCAGGCTCCCACGCGCTGGGGTAGAGTCAACTTCCGCATGCAGGCGAACTCTGCGAAAACGCGTCTGACGGCGAAGCTGGAACTGGCTCGCCGAAGTGCTCCGAAAGAAGTGTATGTCAAGCTTCGTGTTCCGACTCAAAACACGCTGCAAAATGTTATCGTCAATGGCCGACCAGCCAGGCTCGGCGGACTTCACAAGGACGCCGTGGTAATTACCACCGGAAGCCAACGGGAGTTCGAAATAACGGCGCAGCTCCGTTAGGCAAAGCATAGCTCTCTCGTAGGCAAGCTCAATGAAGGCTCTTGCGCATGGTCCTCTGACCGTACAACTGGCTCGTGACCATCTCCGTGACTGGTTCTCAATAATCAGTACAATCCCTTAGTGAAACGCCGCAGCTTTCTGCTAACAGCCGCCGCACTGGCCGGCGCACCCGCCCTGCCGCAATCTATCGCGAAGCGGCCCGCCAACGCCGTCCGCAGCGTGCAGCGCCTCTTCACTAGCGAGGTCGAAGACAAACCCTGGTTCTGTGACCGCGAAATGTGGCCGCGCTTACCTCGCCATGCTCGCGGAAAATCGCTTCAACCGCTTCAATCTCAGCTTCGGCATCGGTTACGATTTCCTGCGCGATGTCACCGACGCGTATTTTCTGTTTGCCTACCCCTTCTTTCTTTCCGTGCCAGGCTACAACGTTCGCGCGGCCAACCTGCCGGACGCGGAGCGCGACCGCAATCTGGAAACGTTGCGCTTCATCAGCGACCAGACTGCCAGCCATGGACTCCAATTCCAGTTGGGGCTATGGATGCATGGCTACCAGTGGGAGAACAGTCCGAACGCGAACTACACCATCCAGGGACTGAACGCCGACAATCATGGCCCGTACTGCCGCGATGCGCTCGCAACGCTTCTGCGCGCCTGTCCGGCGATTACCGGGGTCACCTTGCGCGTCCACGGTGAAAGCGGCGTAGCCGAAGGTAGCTATGCTTTCTGGGGTGCCGTGTTCGATGGCGTGAAGCGTTGCGGCCGCAAGGTGGAGATCGACCTGCACGCGAAGGGCATCGATCAAAACATGATCGATCTCGCGCTGGCTACAGACATGCCCGTCAAGGTATCGCCAAAGTTCTGGGCCGAGCACATGGGAATGCCCTACCACCAGGCCGACATCCGCGACCAGGAGGTGCCCAAGGCCGACCACCGCGACAGCGGCCTGATGGCGCTGAGCGCCGGCTCCCGCAGCTTTACTCGCTATGGCTACGCGGACCTGATGCGCGAAGACCGCCGCTTCGACATCCTCTGGCGAATCTGGCCTGGCACGCAGCGTCTGTTGCTGTGGGCCGATCCGGTTTTCGCCGGCGCATACGCGCGAGCCTTCCAATTCTGCGGATCGACGGGCGTGGAGATCATGGAACCGCTTTCCTTCAAAGGGCGGCGAGGATCGGGCCACGCGGCACCTGAAGCGGCGGGCCGTTGCGCTTACGCCGACGCTTCGCTGCGGCCGCGGTGGGATTGGGAGAAGTATCTGGAGACCTACCGAGTCTGGGGCCGGAAGCTCTACAACCCTGACGAGAACGTGGAAGTCGACCCCGCGCTCGCCGCTGTCAGCCGCATTTTGCCGATCGTCACCACCGCGCATCTGCCCTCGGCCGCGAACAACAATTATTGGCCTGAGATTTACACCAACCAATCTCTAGTGGAGTCGTCGAAAGCGGAATATACCGATACCCCGTCACCCAAAATGTTCGGCAACACCAGCCCGCTCGATCCACAGCTCTTCTCTCGCATCAACGACTTCGTGGATGAGTTGCTCAAAGGAGAACGGAGCGGCAAGTATTCGCCTATCGAGGTCGCGCAATGGCTGGAAGATTTGGCTGCGGCGGCGCAACCGGGAAAAGTCCGGCGCGTCGACATCGATGTTGCGATTCAATCCGGTCTGGGGCGATTTTTCGCCGCAAAATTCCGCGCCGCCGTCCTGTATGGGATTCACGCGCGCACGGGCGATCGCGCAGCGCTGGAGGAGGCGATCCAGTACTATCGCGCGGCGCGTGCCGCCTGGGCCGGATTGGCTGAAACGGCCAAGGGGGTCTACGTTCCGGACGTCACTTTCGGGGAACTTCCCTGGCTCCGTGGTCACTGGCTTGACCGGCTCCCCGCTATTGATGCCGATATTGCCCTGCTTGAGAAACGGCTGCTCTCCGCGACCTTCACCAAGGATCCAAGAGTGAAGGCTGCCATCGCCGAAGCCGCTGGCCGGCCGCGACGTCCTTCCGTCGCAATGCGCCATCGTGCACCGGATCGCTTTCGGCGCAGACAGCCGCTGGAGTTGGAACTTTCAGGTCCCGTGCTCGTATCGGTGCGCCTTCACTACCGGCACATCAACCAGGCCGAGCGTTGGCAGTCCGTCCTCATGGATCGCAAGGGGTTGGCCTACGTCGCCGCTATCCCGAGTGCATATACCGACTCGCCGTACCCGCTCCAATACTATTTCGAACTGAAATCGGCGCCCGATCGCGCCTGGCTGCATCCCGGCTTCCCGGCGGATCTCGCGGGCCAGCCGTATTACGTCATCCGTTCCGGCTAGGCTCGACAACGCAAGCGCAAATGGCGGATGGCTGATTCCCGGAGACGGCCTAATGGCTCAGAGCCCAGACGTATGCGGCAAGCGCCGCTAACTGGTCGGAAGTGAGTTGCGCCCCACCCATAGGCGGCATCGAGCTGCGATATTCTTTGGGGTGCGGCACTCCTTCTCTGATCGTTTTTTCGATTCCGGCGTAGCTGCCATCGCTCCACAGCCAGTTTCCGGAGGTAAGATCAGGGCCCAAAGGCGAGCCCGTTGCGTTCGCGCCATGGCAACCTGCACATGCAGCTCCGCCTGCTTGGCCGTGGTAGATGTTATCGCCCAAGGCAACCGTCGCCGGGGTAGCTCCTTCAGGAACGGGAAGCTTGCTGGTTGCAGCCGCACCTGCGTTTGGATGTGTTCCCTCGGGCGGTTTGGCGGACGCTTCCAGCGCTTCACGGACGGGAGCCGACGCGCTCGGGCATGGAGTCGGCGCCACGCCGCTGCTAACTCCGCCCTGATACACAATCCGATAGATCCGGCCACGTATGTCGTCGGAAACATAGAGTGACCCGTCTGGACTCACCGCTAGGCCGGAAGGACGATGTGCCGCGCCGTCTGGAGCCACAACCGATCCCGCGAAACCGTCGGCGAAAATCTCGCAATTGCTCGACGCACGATCGCCTTGGAGCGGCTGAAAAACTACGTTATACCCTCCTTGCGGGTATGGCGCCCGGTCCCATGAGCCGTGAAAGGCGATGAAGACTCCGTTCCGATAGCGGGCTGGGAATTGTTTTTTGTCGTAGCGCACCATGGCGTTGGGCGCCCAATGGGCAGGGAGCGAAGCAACCGGAGCAATCTTGTTCGCGCAAACACCCACCTGTTTGCCCCCATCGCCGCCGTATTCGGGCGCAACG